>NZ_SHKS01000016.1 GCF_004217285.1 Streptomyces sp. BK239 | reverse complement strand
TGGGCTTGATCCGTTTTGGCGGACATCCGAGATCAGGGGTTCAGCCCCGGGAGGATGTCCATCATGGAGAGCATGGGGAAGAAGAAGCCTCGCCCTCGTCGCTCGTTCACGCCGGAGTTCAAGGCTGAGATCGTCGAGCTGTGTCGACGCGGTGACCGCTCGGTCGGTCAGATCGCCAAGGACTTCGATCTGACCGAGACCGCGGTGCGTGACTGGGTGAAGCAGGCCGAGGTCGATGCGGGAGAACGGGACGGTCTGACCAGCAGCGAACGCGAGGAACTGGCCGCACTGCGGCGGGAGAACCGCCGTCTGCGCGAGGACGTCGACATCCTCAAGCGGGCCACGGCTTTCTTCGCGAAGGAGACCCGGTGACGGTGCACCCGTTCATCGAGGCGGAGAAGCGTGCAGGTCACAGCGTCAAACGAGCGTGTGAGCTGCTGAAGGTCTCCCGGACCGCCTTCTATGCCCGCCGCGCTGCCAAGCCTGGTCCCCGCGCCGTCCGTGACGCCGAGCTGGCGGAACAGATCGCCGACGTCCACACGAGATCGCGGGGAACCTACGGCGCCCCGCGCGTCCATGCCGTGCTCAAGCGGGAAGGCGCCGGATGCGGCCGCCGCCGTGTCGCGCGGCTGATGCGGGCTGCCGGCCTGCAGGGCCGACACCGCAGACGACGGCACCAGACGACGATCCCCGATCCACGAGCTGCCCTGCGGCCCGACCTCGTCGTCCGGGACTTCCAGCCCGACCCCGCCGGCCTGGATGCCCGCTGGTGCGGCGACATCACCTACATCGCCACGGAAGAGGGCTGGCTCTACCTGGCTACCGTCATCGACATCGCCTCCCGTCGCGTGGTCGGCTGGGCGACGGCCGACCACCTGCGGACCGATCTGGTCGCCGATGCCCTCACAGCCGCCTGTCGCAAGCGCCGTCCCACCCGGCCGGTGATCTTTCACTCCGATCGTGGCTGTCAGTACACCAGCCAGCAATTCGCCGCGCTGGCAGGCCAGTTGGGGGTGCGTCTGTCGGTCGGCCGCACCGGCCAGTGCTGGGACAACGCACTCGCCGAGTCGTTCTTCGCCACCATCAAGAGGGAACTGCTCGGCGCCAGCACCTGGCCCAGCCGGGCCGCCGCCCGCACCGCGAT
>NZ_SHKS01000014.1 GCF_004217285.1 Streptomyces sp. BK239 | reverse complement strand
GCTTCAAAGTCTCCCAGCTATCCTACACAAGCCGAACCGAACACCAATATCAAACTGTAGTAAAGGTCCCGGGGTCTTTCCGTCCTGCTGCGCGAAACGAGCATCTTTACTCGTAGTGCAATTTCACCGGGCCTATGGTTGAGACAGTCGAGAAGTCGTTACGCCATTCGTGCAGGTCGGAACTTACCCGACAAGGAATTTCGCTACCTTAGGATGGTTATAGTTACCACCGCCGTTTACTGGCGCTTAAGTTCTCAGCTTCGCCCTGACGAATCAGAGCTAACCGGTCCCCTTAACGTTCCAGCACCGGGCAGGCGTCAGTCCGTATACATCGCCTTACGGCTTCGCACGGACCTGTGTTTTTAGTAAACAGTCGCTTCTCGCTGGTCTCTGCGGCCACCCCCAGCTCGAGCAGCAAGTGCTCTCACCAGATGTGGCCCCCCTTCTCCCGAAGTTACGGGGGCATTTTGCCGAGTTCCTTAACCATAGTTCACCCGAACGCCTCGGTATTCTCTACCTGACCACCTGAGTCGGTTTAGGGTACGGGCCGCCATGAAACTCGCTAGAGGCTTTTCTCGACAGCATAGGATCATCCACTTCACCACAATCGGCTCGGCATCAGGTCTCAGCCACGTGTGCGACGGATTTACCTATCGCACGGCCTACACCCTTACCCCGGGACAACCACCGCCCGGGCTGGACTACCTTCCTGCGTCACCCCATCACTCACCTACTAACCGCTTGGTTCGGCGGCTCCACCACTTTCCTTTCCCCGAAGGGTCCGGAACGGCTTCACGGCCTTAGCATCACGATGCTCGATGTTTGACGCTTCACAGCGGGTACCGGAATATCAACCGGTTATCCATCGACTACGCCTGTCGGCCTCGCCTTAGGTCCCGACTTACCCTGGGCAGATCAGCTTGACCCAGGAACCCTTAGTCAATCGGCGCACACGTTTCTCACGTGTGAATCGCTACTCATGCCTGCATTCTCACTCGTGAACCGTCCACAACTACCTTCCGGTGCTGCTTCACCCGGCACACGACGCTCCCCTACCCATCACAGCCGGCGTTGGCCGTATTGCTGCAATGACACGACTTCGGCGGTACGCTTGAGCCCCGCTACATTGTCGGCGCGGAATCACTAGACCAGTGAGCTATTACGCACTCTTTCAAGGGTGGCTGCTTCTAAGCCAACCTCCTGGTTGTCTGTGCGACTCCACATCCTTTCCCACTTAGCGTACGCTTAGGGGCCTTAGTCGATGCTCTGGGCTGTTTCCCTCTCGACCATGGAGCTTATCCCCCACAGTCTCACTGCCGCGCTCTCACTTACCGGCATTCGGAGTTTGGCTAAGGTCAGTAACCCGGTAGGGCCCATCGCCTATCCAGTGCTCTACCTCCGGCAAGAAACACACGACGCTGCACCTAAATGCATTTCGGGGAGAACCAGCTATCACGGAGTTTGATTGGCCTTTCACCCCTAACCACAGGTCATCCCCCAGGTTTTCAACCCTGGTGGGTTCGGTCCTCCACGAAGTCTTACCTCCGCTTCAACCTGCCCATGGCTAGATCACTCCGCTTCGGGTCTTGAGCGCGCTACTGAATCGCCCTGTTCGGACTCGCTTTCGCTACGGCTTCCCCACTCGGGTTAACCTCGCAACACACCGCAAACTCGCAGGCTCATTCTTCAAAAGGCACGCAGTCACGAGACACCAAGCAAGCTTGATGTCCGACGCTCCCACGGCTTGTAGGCACACGGTTTCAGGTACTATTTCACTCCGCTCCCGCGGTACTTTTCACCATTCCCTCACGGTACTATCCGCTATCGGTCACCAGGGAATATTTAGGCTTAGCGGGTGGTCCCGCCAGATTCACACGGGATTTCTCGGGCCCCGTGCTACTTGGGTGTCTCTCAAACGAGCCGCTGACGTTTCGACTACGGGGGTCTTACCCTCTACGCCGGACCTTTCGCATGTCCTTCGCCTACATCAACGGTTTCTGACTCGTCCTGTCGCCGGCAGACGACAGAAGAGAGATCCCACAACCCCGCATGCGCAACCCCTGCCGGGTCTCACACGCATACGGTTTGGCCTCATCCGGTTTCGCTCGCCACTACTCCCGGAATCACGGTTGTTTTCTCTTCCTGCGGGTACTGAGATGTTTCACTTCCCCGCGTTCCCTCCACACTGCCTATGTGTTCAGCAGCGGGTGACAGCCCATGACGACTGCCGGGTTTCCCCATTCGGAAACCCCCGGATCAAAGCCTGGTTGACGACTCCCCGGGGACTATCGTGGCCTCCCACGTCCTTCATCGGTTCCTGGTGCCAAGGCATCCACCGTGCGCCCTTAAAAACTTGGCCACAGATGCTCGCGTCCACTGTGCAGTTCTCAAACAACGACCAGCCACCC
>NZ_SHKS01000013.1 GCF_004217285.1 Streptomyces sp. BK239 | reverse complement strand
TCGAAACCGCACTCCGCGACCTCCCCGGCATCACCGACGCCGCCACAGCCGTCCACCACGGACGCCTCACCGCCTACCTCATCGGCACCACAGAACACCCCAAAGCCGCACTCGCCGACGTCCTGCCCGGCTACATGGTCCCCAGCACGTTCCTCACCCTCGACGCACTCCCCCTCACCCCCAACGGCAAGATCGACCGCAAAGCCCTTCCCGCACCCGACCCCTCGGCCGCCGTCTCCGGGCTGATCCCGGCTCGCGACGCACGAGAGCAAGCGCTGTGCGAGATCTTCGCCGAGGTCCTCGGGCTGCCCGCCGTCGGCATCGACGACAGCTTCTTCGACCTCGGCGGGCACTCGCTGCTCGCCACCAAGGTCGTGTCCCGGATCCGGGCCCGGCTGGGCGTCGAGGTCGCCGTCCGGACGCTGTTCCACGCGCCGACGGTCGCCGAGCTCGCCGCTCGACTGGACGGGGCGGAGGGCCCGGTGCGGCCCGCGCTGACCGCCGTCGAGCGCCCGGACGAGCTGCCGCTCTCCCCCGCCCAGCAGCGGCTGTGGTTCCTGAACCACCTGGAGAACGGTTCGGCCGCCTACCACCTGCCGTTCGCCGTGCGCCTCTGCGGCGACCTGGACGCGGACGCGCTGGGCGCGGCGCTGGGTGACGTCGTGTCCCGTCACGAGAGCCTGCGCACGGTCTTCCCCGACGCCGGGGGCCGGCCGCGCCAGCGGATCCTCTCCCCCGCCGAGGCGCGTCCCGCGCTGCCGGTCACCGGGACGACCCGCGAGGCGCTGCCCGGGGCGCTGGCCGCCGCGGCCGCCCGCGACTTCGATCTGGCGGACGGGCTGCCGCTGCGTGCCGAGCTGTTCCGGCTCTCCGACGACGAGCACGTCCTGCTCGTCGTGCTGCACCACATCGCGTCCGACGGCTGGTCCGTCGCCCCGCTGGCCCGCGACCTCGCCGAGGCGTACGGGGTGCGGCGGGCGGGCGCGGTCCCCGACCGGGCGCCGCTGCCGGTGCAGTACGCGGACTACACGCTGTGGCAGCACGGGATCCTGGACGCGGTGGCGGAGGAGCAGCTCGCCTTCTGGAAGGCGGCGCTGGACGGCCTCCCGGAGGAGCTGGAGCTGCCGGCCGACCGGCCGCGGCCCACCGTCCCCAGCCGTCGCGGCGGCACGGTCGGCTTCCGTGTCGACGCCGAGGTGCACGCGGCGGTCACGGCGCTGGCCCGGGCGCAGGGCGCGAGCACCTTCATGGTGCTCCAGGCCGCGCTCGCCACGCTCCTGTCGAGCCTCGGCGCGGGCGAGGACATCCCGCTGGGCACGCCTGTCGCGGGGCGCACCGATCCGGCCCTCGACGAGCTGGTCGGCTTCTTCGTCAACACGCTGGTGCTGCGCACGGACCTGTCCGGCGACCCGACCTTCCGCGAGCTGCTCGACCGGGTCCGCACGAGCGACCTGGCGGCCTACGCGCACCAGGACCTGCCCTTCGAGACGCTGGTCGACGCGCTCGCGCCGAGCCGGTCACTGTCCCGGCAGCCGCTGTTCCAGACCATGCTGGTGCTGCAGAACAACGCCGCCGCCGATCTCGCGCTGCCCGGCCTGGACGTCGAGACGGTCCCGGTCCGCAGCGGCGCCGCCAAGCTGGACCTGGCGTTCGAGCTGACGGAGCGGCACGGGCCGGGCGGGGCGCCGGACGGGATCGACGCGGTCCTGGAGTACAGCAGCGACCTGTTCGACGAGGCGACGGCCCGGTCGATGGCGGACCGGTTCGCCCGTCTCATCGGCGTGCTGACCGGCGACCCCGACCTGCCGCTGGGCCGGGTCGACGCCCTGCTGCCCGCCGAACGCGCCCGCGTCCTGGGCGAGTGGGCCGGTCCGGTCCAGGACGTCGAGACGGCCCCGGTGCACGAGCTGTACGCGGCCAGGGCGGCCGTGCAACCCGCGCACCCGGCACTGGAGTTCGGCGCGCAGGTGCTGTCGTACGCGGAGCTGGACGCCCGCGCGAACCGGCTCGCGCATGAGCTGGCCGCCCGCGGCACCGGGCCCGGCGACCTGGTGGCACTGCTGCTGCCGCGCTCGCCGGAGATGGTCGTCGCGCTGCTCGCCGTCCTCAAGGCGGGCGCCGCCTACCTGCCGATCGACGCCGCCTACCCACGCGACCGCATCGGCTACATGCTCGACGACGCGCGGCCGGCGCTCGCTCTGACGATGGACGCCGAGTCCGCCGCTCTGGGCGACTCGGACGTGCCCCGGCTGCTGCTGGACGACGCGGACGTGCGTGCCGCGGTGGGGGCCCGGCCGGACCGTGCGCCGACGGACGCCGACCGGACGCGGTCGCTGACCGTGCGCGACCCCGCGTACGTCATCTACACCTCCGGTTCCACCGGGCGCCCCAAGGGTGTCGTCGTGGAGCACCGCACGGTCGCCGTGATGGTGGCCGACCAGGGCCCCCGCATGGGCATCGGCCCCGCCACCCGCTGGCTGCAGTTCGCCTCGTACAGCTTCGACGCGGCGACCTGGGAGCTGTCCATCGGGCTGCTCTCGGGCGCGACGATGATCCTGTCGACGGCCGAGGAGCGCGGTCCGGGCGCGCCGCTCGCGGAGCTGGTGGAGCGCACCGGCACCACGATGGTCTGCCTGCCGCCGACGGTCCTGTCCGCGTGGCCGGCCGACCGGCCGATGCCCGACGGCGTGCAGCTGGTCGTGGCGGGCGAGGCCTGCCCGCCGGAGCTGGTGGAGCGGTTCTCCCGCGGGCGCGTGATGCGCAACGCGTACGGGCCGACCGAGGCCACCGTCTGCGCGAGCATCAGCGAACCGCTGTCCGGCGCGGTCAAGCCGCCCATCGGGTTCCCGCTGCACAACACGCGGCTGTACGTGCTCGACGCGCGGCTGCGGCCGGTGGCGCCGGGTGTGACCGGTGAGCTGTACATCGGCGGCGACCAGCTGGCCCGCGGCTATCTGCGGCGTCCGGAGCTGACCGCGAGCCGGTTCGTCGCCGACCCGTACGCCACCGCGCCGGGCGGCCGGATGTACCGCTCCGGTGACCTGGTGCGCTGGAACGCCGACGGCAGCCTCGACTACGTGGGGCGCGTCGACGACCAGGTGAAGCTGCGTGGTTTCCGCATCGAGCCGGGCGAGATCGAGGGCGTGCTGCTCGCCCGGGACGACGTCGCGCGGGCCGCGGTGATCGTCCGCGAGGACCGGCCCGGGGACAAGCGGCTCGTCGCGTACGTCGTCGCCGCGGGCGTCCCGGTGGACGTGCGGGAGATCCGCGCGCACCTGGCCGCCGAACTGCCCGAGCACATGGTGCCGAGCGCGGTCGTCGCCCTCGACGCGCTGCCGCTCACCGGCAACGGCAAGCTGGACCGGCGGGCCCTGCCCGCGCCCGACCTCACGCGGGCCGCCGAGGGGCGGGCTCCCGCGAACGAGCGGGAGGCGGCGCTGTGCCGGGCGTTCGCGGAGGTGCTCGGGCTGGAGTCGGTCGGCGCCGACGCCGGCTTCTTCGACCTCGGCGGCGACAGCATCAGCTCGATCCAGCTCGTCGGCAAGGCGCGGGAGGCCGGCCTGGCGATCACCGCGCAGGACGTCTTCGTGCACCGCACCCCGCAGGGTCTGGCGCTCGCCGCCCAGGCCGCCGGACGGACCGGGACCGTGGGTGCCGGCGACGGCACCGGACCGGTGCCGGCCACGCCGATCACCGCCTGGTTCGACGCGATCGACGGGCCGACCGACGGCTTCCATCAGGCGGCCGTCGTCCGGACGCCCGCGGGCGCCTCGTACGAACGGGTCGAGGCCGCGCTGCAGACGCTGCTCGACCACCACGACGCCCTGCGCCGGCGGGGCGACGAGATCCTGGAGGCCGGCGCGGTCCGGGCCGGGGACGTGCTGCGCCGGGTCGAGGCCGGTTCCGGCGACCTTGCCGTCCTCGTCCGCGAGGCGGCCGCCGCCGCCCGCGGCGAACTGGCGCCCGCCCGGGGCGACGTGGTGCGCGCGGTGTGGATCGACGCCGGCGCCGCACGGCCCGGCAGGCTGCTGCTGACCCTGCACCACCTGGTGGTGGACGGCGTCTCCTGGCGCATCCTGCTGCCCGACCTCGCCCAGGCGTACGAGCACCCCGAGCGGCCCCTCGCCCCGGTGGGAACCTCCTTCCGGCAGTGGGCGCTGCTGCTCCACCAGGAGGCCGCGCGACAGGAGCGCCGGGCCGAACTGCCGCTGTGGCGGGAGATCACGGACGGCGGCGACCCGCCGCTCGGCGCCCGGCCGCTCGACCCCGGGCAGGACACCACGGCGACCGCCCGCCGACTGCGGCTGGAACTGCCCGCCGCGTCCACGGCGGAGCTGCTGACGACCGTGCCTGCCGCCTTCCACGCCGAGATCAACGACGTGCTGCTGACCGCCCTCGCCCTCGCGGTCGCCGACTGGCGGCGCGGGCGCGGCGAGCGGCAGGACGTCCTCGTCGACCTGGAGGGGCACGGGCGCCAGGCGGTCGTGCCGGGCGTCGACCTGGCCCGCACGGTGGGCTGGTTCACCAGCACGCACCCGGTGCGCCTCGACGTGGGCCTGTGCGACTTCGACGAGGTGTGGGCGGGCGGCCCCGCGCTCGGCCAGGCGCTCAAGGAGGTCAAGGAGCAGCTGCGCCGGATACCGGACCACGGCATCGGTCACGGTCTGCTGAGCCGGCTCGACGCCGCTTCGGCGGCCGTGCTCGGCGGCCGCCCGGCGCCGCAGCTGGGCTTCAACTACCTGGGCCGGATGGCGCTGTCGGAGCCCGGCGACTGGCAGGTCGTGCCGGAGTCGCTGGACGTCGCGGCCGGCACCGATGAGCGGATGCCGCTGCCGCACGCGCTCGGCGTCAACGCACGCACCGAGGACCTGCCCGACGGACCACGCCTGGTCGCCGAGTGGACGTGGGCGGGGCGGACGGTCGCGGACGCGGACGCGGAGGCGATCGCGCGCGGCTGGTTCCGGGCGCTGGAGGCGCTGGCCGCACACGCCGCACGGCCCGACGCCGGGGGCTTCACGCCCTCGGACCTGGGGCTCGTCGAGGGGCTCGGCCAGGACGAGATCGACGAGTTCGAGAACGAGTTCGCAGACGAGTGGGGGGACGAAGGATGAGCACGACCGCACAGGGGAAGGAACCAGGGGCGCCGCGGGCGTCGGGCGGACTGAGCGACGTACTGCCGCTCACCCCGCTCCAGGAGGGTCTGCTCTTCCACGCCGTGTACGACCGGCGGGAACTCGACGTGTACGCGGTCCAGCTCGTCCTCGACCTGGAGGGGCCGCTCGACCGGGGCGCGCTCAGGGCGGCCGCGGCGGGCGTCCTGGCCCGGCACCCGAACCTGCGGGCGGGCTTCCGCTACCGCAAGAACGGTCAGCCGGTCCAGCTGATCCCCCGCCAGGTGCCCGTGCCGTGGCGGGAGGTGCCGGAGCCGGACGACGTGGAGGCGCTGACCGACCGGGACCGCACCGAGCCGTTCGACGTGGGCCGGCCGCCGCTGATCCGCTTCACCCTGGCCGGCACCGGCCCGGACCGCCACCGGCTCCTCGTGACCTGCCACCACATCCTGCTCGACGGCTGGTCGATGCCGCTGCTGCTGTCCGAGCTGTTCGCCGCGTACGCGGCGGGCGGCGACGCCTCGGCGCTGCCCGCCGTCACCTCGTACAAGAGCTACCTGTCCTGGCTGAACCGGCAGGACGGCCGGGCCGCCGCAGCGGCCTACGGGGAGCTGCTCGACGGCCTCGAGGAGCCCACCCGGCTCGTGCCGGCGCCGCCCGGCCGCGCCCCGGTGCTGCCCGAGCAGCACATCGCCCGGCTGGACGCCGCGGCGACGGCACGCCTGACCGAGTGGGCGCGGGCGCGGGGCGTCACCCTGTCCAGCGTCCTGCAGGGCGTGTGGGCCGTCGTCCTCGGGGCGCTGACCGGCCGCGACGACGTGGTGTTCGGCACCACGACGTCGGGGCGGCCGCCGGAGCTGCCGGGCGTCGAGTCGATGGTCGGCCTCTTCATCAACACGCTGCCCGTGCGGCTGCGCACCGGCGCCTCGCGGACCCTCGCGGAGGTCGTGGAGTCGGCGCAGGAGCAGCACACCGCGCTCCTGCCGCACCAGCACCTGGGTCTGTCCCGCATCCAGCGGGACGCGGGCCACGGCGAGCTGTTCGACACCGTCCTGATCTTCGAGAACTATCCGCTGGACCCGGACGCCCTGCGCTCGGCCGTCCCCGGTCTGACGGTCACCGGCGTCAAGGGCCGCGACGCGACGCACTATCCGGTGTCGCTGCTCGTGCTGCCCGGCGAGGAGCTGACGCTGCGGCTCGACCACGCCCCCGACCTGGTGACCGCCGCGGAGGCCGCCGCGCTGTCCGGGCGGGTGCTGCGGCTCCTCGCCGCCCTCCCCGACGCGGCCGACCTGCCGCTCTCCCGGCTGGAGCTGCTGGGCGAGGAGGAGCGGACGACGCTGCTCGGCTCGTACAACGCCACCGCCCGCTCCTACCCGCGCCACGCCCTGCGCGAGCAGCTCGCGGCGCGGGCCGCCGCCGCCCCGCACGCGCCCGCGCTGCGCTGCGGCGCCGAACGGCTCACCTACGCCGAGCTGCACGCCCGCGCCGACCGGCTCGCCCATGAGCTGGTGGCGCGCGGCGCGCGCCCGGGCGCCCTGGTGGCGCTCGCGCTGCCCCGGTCGACCGAGCTGATCGTCGCGACGCTCGCCGTCGTCAAGGCGGGCGCCGGCTATCTGCCGCTCGACCCCGACTACCCGGCCGACCGCATCGGCTACATGCTCGACGACGCGGCGCCCGCCCTCGTGGTCACCACGACCGGGGTCGCCGCCGCGCTGTCCGCCGTCACCGAGCGCCCACACCTGACCCTGGACACGGCGGCGGCGCTCCTCGCGGAGCGGCCCGCCGGCCCGGTGGGCACCCCCGACCCGGACCCGCTGGAGACCGCGTACACGATCTACACCTCGGGCTCCACCGGCCGGCCCAAGGGCGTGGTCGTGCCGCAGGGCGCGCTGATCAACCTCGTGCACGACATGGGCGAGCGGTTCGGCGTGCGGGGCGGGGACCGCTTCCTGTCGGTCACCACCTTCGGTTTCGACATCTCCAACCTGGAGATCTTCGTCCCGCTGCTCACCGGCGCCGAACTCGTCCTCGCCGAGCGTGACACGGTGCGCGACCCGGCCGCCCTCGCCGCCCTGATCACCGGCAGCGACGCCACCGTCATGCAGGCCACCCCGACGCTGTGGCACGCCCTGGTCACCGAGCACCCGGAGAGCCTGGCCGGGCTGCGCGTCCTGATCGGCGGCGAGGCCGTCGGCGAACCGCTCGCCGACGCGCTGCGTGCCGCGTCCCGCGAGGTCACCAACGTCTACGGGCCCACCGAGACGACGATCTGGTCGACCGCGGCCGTCCTGGACGGCGAGCGGGGCGGCGTCCCGCCGATCGGCCGCCCCATCGCCAACACCCAGGTGTACGTCCTCGACGACGCGCTGCGGCCCGCTCCCGCGGGGGCGGTCGGCGAGCTGTTCATCGCCGGCGACGGCGTGGCCCGCGGCTACCACGGGCGCCCGTCGCTGACCGCGATCCGTTTCGTGCCGGACCCGTTCGGTCCGCCCGGCAGCCGGATGTACCGGACCGGCGACGTCGTGCGCTGGGGCGCCGACGGGCAGATCGAGTACATCGGACGGGCCGACCACCAGGTCAAGATCCGCGGCTTCCGCATCGAGCTCGGCGAGATCGAGTCGGCGCTCGCCGCCCACCCCGAGGTGTCCCAGGCGACGGTCGTGGCCCGCGAGGACCTGCCGGGCGGCACGCAACTGGTGGCCTACACCGTCGGCACGGCCGCTCCGGCCGCGCTGCGCGCGCACCTGGCCGAGAGCCTGCCCGCGCACATGGTGCCCGCCCTGTACGTGGCGATGGACGCGCTGCCGCTCACCGCCAACGGCAAGGTCGACCGCAAGCTGCTGCCGGCGCCCGCCCAGGGACCGCGCACCGCGGCCCGCGCCCCGCGCACCCCGCAGGAGCAGCTGCTGTGCGAGGTGTTCGGCGAGGTGCTCGGGCTGCCTGCGCCCGCCGGTCCGGACGACTCGTTCTTCGAGCTCGGCGGACACTCGCTGCTCGCGACCCGGCTCACCGGCCGGATCCGGACGGCGCTCGGCGCCGACCTGCCGGTCCGCGCGGTCTTCGACGCGCCGACCCCGGCGGCCCTCGCGGCCCGCGTCGCGGACGCCGGGGAGGCCCGGCCCGCCCCTGCGCCGGCCGTACGCCCGGACGTGCTGCCGCTCTCCCCGGCCCAGCAGCGGCTCTGGTTCCTCGGCCGGCTGGAGGCGGACAACCCCGCGTACAACATCCCGGTCGCCGTCCGGCTGAAGGGCGCCCTCGACGTGGCCGCGCTGCGTGCGGCGGTGCGCGACGTCGTCGTGCGCCACGAGGCCCTGCGCACCCGCTTCCCGGACACCGACGGGCGCGCCCGCCAGGAGGTCGTGGACGCGGAGGCGGTACGCATCGACCTGCCGGTGACGCCGATGAGCGAGGGCGCAGTACGCCGGGCGGCCCGGCGCGGCTTCGACCTGGCGGCCGACCTGCCGCTGCGGGCGGAGCTGTTCCGGGTCTCGGACGAGGAGCACGTGCTGCTGCTCGTCGTGCACCACATCGCGGCCGACGGCTGGTCGGTGGGCCCGCTGGGCGCCGACCTCGCGACGGCCTACGAGGCGCGCCGCGCGGGCGGGGCGCCGGTCTGGGCGCCGCTGCCCGTGCAGTACGCGGACTACACGCTGTGGCAGCGGGAGTTGCTCGCGGCGGTGTCGGACGAGCAGCTCGGCCACTGGCGGGAGGCGCTGAAGGACCTCCCCGACGAGCTGGAGCTGCCGACCGACCGGCCGCGGCCCGCCCTTCCCACGCACCGGGGCGGGCAGGTGGAGTTCCGCGTCGACCGTGCGCTGCACGCGGCGGTCGGCGAGCTGGCCCGCTCGCGCGGCGTGAGCACGTTCATGGTGCTCCAGGCGGCGCTGGCCGCCCTGCTGTCCAAGCTGGGCGCGGGCGACGACATCCCGCTCGGCTCGCCCGTCGCGGGCCGCACGGACCCGGTGCTCGACGAGCTGGTCGGTCTGTTCGTGAACACCCTGGTGCTGCGCACCGACCTGTCGGGCGACCCGACCTTCCTCGAACTGCTCGACCGTGTCCGCGCCACCGACCTGGTCGCCTACGCGCACCAGGACCTGCCCTTCGAGGCCCTGGTCGACGCGCTCGCGCCGACCCGGTCGCTGTCCCGGCACCCGCTGTTCCAGACGATGCTCACCCTGCACAACACGCCGGAGTCGGCGGTGCGGCTGGCGGGCCTGGAGTCGGAGCCGCTGCTCCTCGGCACGGGGACCGCGAAGGCGGACCTGGCCTTCGAGCTGTTCGAGCGGCGTACGGAGGAGGGTGCGGCCGACGGGATCGACGCGGTCCTGGAGTACAGCAGCGACCTGTTCGACGAGGCGACCGCGCGGTCCTTCGCCGACCGGCTCGCGCACCTGCTGGGCGTGCTCGTCGCGGCGCCGGACCGGCCGGTCCGCGAGGCCGGGGCGCTGCTGCCGGCCGAGTCCGCCGCGGTGCGGGCGGGCTGGGCGGCGACGACCGTCGAGGAGGCGTACACCGGGGTCGTGGAGCGGGTGCGGGCGCACGCCGCCGCGAGCCCGGACCGGCTCGCGGTGCAGGACCCGACCGGAACTGCCACCTATGCCGAACTGGTGGGTCTGGCCTCGGCGTTGAGTCGTCGTCTGGTCGCGGCCGGGGTGGGCCCCGGCTCACGGGTGGCCATGCTGTGCGAACCCGGCATCCCCTTCGTCACCGGCATCCTGGCCATCCTGGGCGCCGGAGCCGCCTGGATCCCCCTCGACCTGCGCGCACCCCTCACCCGCACCGCCTCACTCCTGGACGACTCCCGACCCGACGCCCTCTACACCGGCCCCGCACTCGACCACACCGCCGCACAACTGCTCGACGCCGCCTCCAGCAC
>NZ_SHKS01000012.1 GCF_004217285.1 Streptomyces sp. BK239 | reverse complement strand
GGGTATCAACATATCTGGCGTTGATTTTTGGCACGCTGTTGAGTTCTCAAGGAACGGACGCTTCCTTTGTACTCACCCGAGAGACTCTCTCGTGGTTTTCCTCCGGGCGCTTCCCTTCGGTCTTGCGTTTCCGACTCTATCAGATCTTTTTCCGATCCGATTTCCTCGGTGCTTTCCAGGTTCCCGCTTTTGTTTCGCGGTTTCCTTTCCGGCGGTTCCGACTTTATCAGAAGTTCTGAGTCGGATTTCCCGGCCCCTCCGGGGAGTGGTCCAGACACGCACGAGGCGGCTGGGTTCCCGTTCAGGCGGAGCCGTAAACGTACTGGAGCGGAGCGCCCCGATGCAAATCGAGGGGCTCCGCTCCAGGTGCACGCGCCCTGAGGGCCGTTGGCGGACCGGACGGTCCGTCAGACCTCCACGACGACCGGGAGGATCATCGGCCGGCGTCGGTAGGAGTCCGAGACCCACTTGCCCAGGGTGCGGCGGATGAGCTGCTGCAGCTGGTGGGGTTCCACCACGCCGTCCTGAGCCGAGCGCTCCAGGACTTCGGTGATCTTCGGGATGACGTCCGCGAAGGCCGAGTCCTCGATGCCGGAACCGCGGGCCTGGACGTGCGGGCCACCGGTGATCTTGCCGGTCGAGGAGTCCATGACCACGAAGACGGAGATGATGCCCTCGTCGCCCAGGATCTTCCGGTCCTTCAGGGCGGGCTCGCCCACGTCGCCGACCGAGAGGCCGTCGACGTACACGTACCCCGCCTGGACCTTGCCCGCGATCTTCGCCTTGCCTTCGACGAGGTCGACGACGACGCCGTCCTCGGCGATGACGATGCGGTCGTGCGGAACGCCGGTCATGGCGCCCAGCTCGGCGTTGGCCCGCAGATGGCGCCACTCGCCGTGGACCGGCATCAGGTTCTTCGGCCGGCAGATGTTGTAGAAGTACAGGAGCTCGCCCGCGGAGGCGTGGCCCGAGACGTGCACCTTGGCGTTGCCCTTGTGGACGACGTTCGCGCCCCAGCGCGTCAGGCCGTTGATCACGCGGTAGACCGCGTTCTCGTTGCCGGGGATGAGCGACGACGCCAGGATCACCGTGTCGCCGTCGACGATGCGGATCTGGTGGTCGCGGTTGGCCATCCGGGACAGGGCGGCCATCGGTTCGCCCTGGGAACCCGTGCAGACCAGGACCACCTCGTGGTCCGGCAGGTCGTCCAGGCTCCTGACGTCGACGACCAGGCCCGGCGGGATCTTCAGATAGCCGAGGTCCCGGGCGATGCCCATGTTGCGGACCATCGAGCGGCCGACGAAGGCGACCCGGCGGCCGTACTCGTGCGCCGCGTCCAGGATCTGCTGGATGCGGTGGACATGGCTCGCGAAGCTCGCCACGATGATGCGCTTCCGGGCGTTCGCGAAGACCTGGCGCAGGACGTTGGAGATCTCCCGCTCCGGCGGGACGAACCCGGGGACCTCGGCGTTCGTCGAGTCGGAGAGAAGCAGGTCGATGCCCTCTTCGCTCAGGCGCGCGAACGCGTGCAGGTCCGTGAGGCGGTTGTCCAGCGGAAGCTGGTCCATCTTGAAGTCGCCGGTGTGGACCACCATGCCGGCCGGCGTGCGGACGGCCACGGCGAGGGCGTCGGGGATGGAGTGGTTGACGGCGATGAACTCGCAGTCGAACGGGCCGATGCGCTCGCGGTTCCCCTCGGCCACCTCGAGGGTGTAGGGGCGGATGCGGTGCTCCTGGAGCTTGGCCTCGATCAGGGCGAGGGTCAGCTTGGAGCCGATCAGCGGGATGTCCGGCTTCTCCCGCAGGAGGTAGGGGACGGCGCCGATGTGGTCCTCGTGGCCGTGGGTGAGGACGATGCCCTCGACGGCGTCGAGGCGGTCCCGGATGGACGAGAAGTCCGGCAGGATCAGGTCGATTCCGGGCTGCTCCTCCTCGGGGAAGAGCACTCCGCAGTCGACGATCAGAAGACGGCCGCCGTACTCCATGACCGTCATGTTGCGGCCGATCTCGCCGAGGCCGCCGAGCGGGGTGACCCGCAGACCCCCTTCGGGAAGCGGCGGGGGCGGGCCCAGTTCGGGGTGCGGATGACTCAAAAGACTCTCCTCAACCATGCGCGCCACGTACCGGTGGGCACGTGGCGCGTATGACGTTCGTGCAGAAGCAGTTGTCGTTGTGATGTGCAGGCACCGGTGGCCTGCCGTATTCAGTTGTGCGGTGTTCAGTTGTGAAGTCCGATGTCAGAGCTGTACCCCGCCCGCGGCAAGATCGATCTTGAGCTGCTCGGTCTCTTCCGCGGTGAGTTCCACCAGGGGCGCCCGCAGCGGTCCGGCGGGCAGGCCCTGGAGGGCGAGCGCGGCCTTCGTGGTCATGACGCCCTGCGTCCGGAACATGCCGGTGTAGACGGGGAGCAGCTTCTGGTGGATCTCCGTGGCCTTCTGGACGTCGCCGGCGGTGAAGGCGTCGACGAGGGCGCGCAGGTCCGGGGTGACGACATGGCCGACGACGGAGACGAAGCCGACCGCGCCGACGGAGAGCAGCGGCAGGTTGAGCATGTCGTCGCCGGAGTACCAGGCGAGGCCGGACTGGGCGATGGCCCAGCTGGCGCGGCCGAGGTCGCCCTTGGCGTCCTTGTTGGCGACGATGCGCGGGTGGGCGGCGAGGCGGACGAGCGTCTCGGTGTTGATCGGGACGCCGCTGCGGCCGGGGATGTCGTAGAGCATGACCGGCAGCTCGGTGGCGTCGGCGACGGTCGTGAAGTGGCGGTAGAGGCCCTCTTGCGGGGGCTTGTTGTAGTACGGGGTGACGACCAGGAGGCCGTGTGCGCCCGCCTGCTGCGCCGCGCGCGCCAGCTGGATGCTGTGGTGGGTGTTGTTGGTGCCGACGCCGGCCACGATGTGGGCCCGGTCTCCGACGGCCTCCAGGACGGCTCGTACCAGGTCCGCTTTCTCCGCGTCGGTGGTCGTGGGGGACTCGCCGGTGGTGCCGTTGACGATCAGGCCGTCGTTGCCTGCGTCCACCAGGTGGGTGGCGAGCCGCTGAGCGCCGTCGAGGTCGAGTGCGCCGTCCGCCGTGAAGGGCGTGACCATGGCGGTGAGGACCCGCCCGAAGGGGGTCTGCGGAGTGGAGGTCGGAGCCATGGGTAACACGCTACTCGTTGCTCAGGGCGGGGTCTGCCCTCGGGGCAGGCGGCAAGTCGGGACAAATGTGGAGCCCGGCACTGCCTGCTCGGGGGTTCAAGCAGTGCCGGGTCCGTTTGATCAGGCTAGATGAACTTCTCTAAATGCCGCAATACGGACACTTCGCGCGGCTGATCCGCACATACGTCTCCCGCTGCGAGGCGGTCAAGGGGCGACACGGCCGTTGGCGTTGAAAGCGGCGTGGGTGAGGGGCATGAGGCTCGCCCACTCGGCCTCCATCCGCTCGCCCACCATCTCGATCTCCCGCTGCGGGAAGGACGGGACCTTCGCCAGCTCGTGCTGGGTGCGCAGGCCGAGGAAGTGCATCAGGGAGCGCGCGTTGCAGGTGGCGTACATCGAGGAGAACAGGCCCACGGGGAGCACCGCGCGGGCGACCTCGCGGGCGACGCCGGCGGCGAGCATCTCCTGGTAGGCCTCGTAGGCCTGCCGGTAGGAGTCCTCCATGGTGCGGGCCACGAGCTCCTGCTGGTCCTCGGTGCCCTCGACGAAGACGTACTTGCCGGGCCGGCCCTGCTGGACGAGCTTGCGGGAGGCGTCGGGGACGTAGAAGACGGGCTGGAGCTCGCGGTAGCGGCCGCTCTCCTCGTTGTAGGACCAGCCCACGCGGTGCCGCATGAACTCGCGGAAGACGAAGATCGGGGCGCTGATGAAGAAGGTCATCGAGTTGTGCTCGAAGGGGCTGCCGTGGCGGTCCCGCATCAGGTAGTTGATCAGGCCCTTCGAGCGCTCCGGGTCTTTCTGCAGCTCGTCCAGGGACTGCTCGCCGGCGGTGGAGACACGGGCGGCCCACAGCACGTCGGAGTCGGACGCGCTGTGCTTGACCAGCTCGACGGTGACGTCGCTGCGAAGGTGGATCTTGGTGTCGTCGGCGGGCCTGTCGGTCACGGTGCGGAGGTCCTTCCAGGGGCGTTCCAGGAGCGGCTTGCGAGCGGCGCCAACTCTACGGGGGTCCGCGGCGGGCGGGCGGGCCGGGGCACTCGGGCGGCCGATGGCCCGCCGCGAGAATTTTTTCCCGGAAGTCTCGTGACATGGGGCACCTTTTCGGGCACCCGCTCGTCTGAATCAGTGGCAGCGTCCACTCGTCATCGGTGGCGGCGTCCACTCGGTCACGCAGTTCGTCTACCCAGGGAGGAAGAACCCACCATGTCCCGTCGGCGCGAGCCCGTCCCCTTCGCCTTCGTCGCCGAAGCCGACACGTTCCGCAGTAACGTGGCCCCTCCGCCGCCCGAGCCGTCCTCCGCCGGACAGATAGCTGGGCGCTGGCTCCTGGCGGTCACCATCGTGGCCGCGCTCGTGGGCGCCCTGGTCATCGGGATGCCGGCGCTGAGCCTGGACCACACCGCACCGTCCCAGCAGTCCCAGGCCTCGCAGAGCTCCGAGGGGCGCTGACACCATCCGGCCCCCCGCAGGTGGTGAGCGGGGACACAGGCGGATAACCTCACCGGGCACAGCCCCAGCATGGATCGAGTGAGGACCAGCCGTGCCCCTGCCCTTCCTGACGGCCGACCGCGCATCCGAGGCAGCGGACGACGTCGCGTTGCCCTTCGAGGACCGTGAACGCTGGCGGCGCCCCTACCGTCCCGGGCCCTGGCGGGTCGCCGTGGCCGCGCTGAGTCTGCTGATCGCCTCGTACGTGCTGCTCGCCGCGGTGGTGATCGCGCTGACCGGCTCGCCGAGCGAGGCCGGTACGGTGTTCGGACTCTCGCTGCTGGTGATCGCCGCCGCGCTGCGGCTGCTGCGGATGGGCGTGTGGGTGAGCGAGCGCGGGCTGCGGCACGTGAGGTTCCTCGTGACCCGCACGGTGACCTGGAACCAGGTCGCGTCCGTGCGCACCGTGCAGCAGCCGGTGCGCTGGCTGGGGCTGCCGCGGACGCTGCAGGGCCAGGCCCTGACGCTCGTACGCCGGGACGGGTCCCCGCAGGACGCCGTGCCGTTGCTGACCACGCACGGGGCGGACTTCCTGGGTCGGATCGAGGCGTTCGACCGGGCGGCGGACACGGTCGAGGCGTGGGCCGACGAGTACCGGCAGCCCTGAGGGATCTTCACGGGCAAGCGGCGGGCCCGGCCGGCGTCATCGACGTGGGCCGGGCCCGCGCTTGTGTGCGTCGGGACGGTCGGGCCGCCGTGCGTCAGCGTGACGCCTGGTGCAGCGTGATCGCCCGTTGCATCGCCTTGCGGGCCCGCGGGGTGTCACGGGCGTCGTGGTAGGCGACGGCGAGGCGGAACCAGCTGCGCCAGTCGTCGGGGGCGTCCTCCGTCTCGGCCTTGCGGCGGGCGAACACCGCGTCGGCGGAGTCGCGGTCGATACGGCCGCTGGGGGTGCGCTCCAGCTCGTCGACGGGCAGACCGCCCTCGGCGTCGAGTTCGGCGGCGAGCTGGTTGGCCCTGCGGACGAACTGGGTGTTCTTCCACAGGAACCACACGCCGATGACCGGCAGGATCAGCACCGCCACCCCGAACGTGACGGTCAGCAGCGTGCCGGCCCGGATGAGCATGACGCCGCGGCTGCCGACCAGGACGAAGTAGAAGACCAGGACGGCGGCCGTGAGGGCGTAGGAGAGCTTGGCGCGCATGACGGTGGGACTCAGTTCAGGTCGAGGAAGTGTTCCAGGCCGAAGGTGAGGCCCGGGGTCGACACCACCCGGCGGGCGCCCAGCAGGATGCCGGGCATGAAGCTGGTGTGGTGCAGGGAGTCGTGCCGGACGGTCAGGGTCTCGCCCTCGCCGCCCAGCAGGACCTCCTGGTGGGCGAGGAGGCCGCGCAGCCGCACGGCGTGGACGGGGACGCCGTCGACGTCCGCGCCGCGGGCGCCGTCCAGGGCGCTCGTGGTGGCGTCGGGGGCGGGGGCGGAGCCGGCCGCGCGGCGGGCCTCGGCGATGAGCTGGGCGGTGCGCGTGGCGGTGCCGGAGGGGGCGTCCACCTTGTTCGGGTGGTGCAGCTCCACGACCTCGACCGACTCGAACCAGGGCGCGGCGATCTGCGCGAACTTCATGGTCAGCACGGCGCCGATGGAGAAGTTCGGCGCGATGAGCACGCCGGTCTCCGGGGACTGCGCCAGCCAGCCCTTGAGCTGCGCGAGCCGCTCGTCGGTCCAGCCCGTGGTGCCGACCACGGCGTGGATGCCGTGCCGTACGCAGAAGTCGAGGTTGCCCATGACCGAGCCCGGGGTCGTCAGTTCGACGGCGACCTGGGCACCGGTCTCCGCCAGGGTCTCCAGTTTGTCGCCCCGGCTCAGGGCGGCCACCAGCTCCATGTCCTCGGCGGCCTCGACCGCCCGGACCGCCTCGGAACCGATGCGGCCCTGTGCGCCGAGGACCGCCACGCGCAGCTTGCTCATGTCTTGCTTCCTTACCGAAGGTGACTTCCGAGGATGTCCGCCGTGGCCGGAGCGGGGTGTCAGGCCACGGCCTCGTGCAGGCGGGAGGCCTGCTTGTCCTTGAGCGGGCCGATGACCGACAGCGAGGGGCGCCGCCCCAGGACGTCGCGGGCCACCGCGCGGACCTCGTCCGGGGTGACGGCCGCTATCCGGGTCAGCATCTCGTCGACGGACATCTGCTCGCCCCAGCACAGCTCACTCTTGCCGATGCGGTTCATGAGCGCACCGGTGTCCTCCAGGCCGAGCACGGTGGAGCCCCTGAGCTGGCCGATGGCGCGGGCGATCTCGTCGTCGGACAGGCCGTGCTCGGCGACGTGGTCGAGTTCGTCGCGGCAGATCTTCAGCACGTCGTGCACCTGGCTGGGCCGGCAGCCGGCGTACACGCCGAACAGGCCGCAGTCGGCGAAGCCGGAGGTGTACGAGTACACGCTGTAGGCCAGGCCGCGCTTCTCGCGGACCTCCTGGAAGAGGCGCGAGGACATGCCTCCGCCGAGCGCGGTGTTCAGGACGCCCATCGCCCAGCGCCGGTCGTCGGTGCGGGCGAGGCCGGGCATTCCGAGGACGACGTGGGCCTGCTCGGTCTTGCGGCCGATCAGCTCCACGCGGCCGGCGGTGCGCAGGGCGCGCCGTCCGTCGCGGGGGGCGACGGGGGCGGCGTCGAGGTCCGAGAGGGCGCCGGCCTTCTCGAAGGCGGCGCGGACCTGGCGTACGACCTTGTTGTGGTCGACGTTGCCGGCCGCGGCGACCACGAGGTGGGTGGGGTCGTAGTGCTTCTTGTAGAAGCGGCGGATGCGGTCGGCGGTGAGGGCGTTGACCGTGTCGACGGTGCCGAGGACGGGGCGTCCGAGGGGGTTGTCGCCGAACATCGTGTACGCGAACAGGTCGTGCACGCAGTCGCCGGGGTCGTCCTCGGTCATCGCGATCTCTTCGAGGATCGCGCCGCGCTCGACGTCGACGTCCTCCTCGCGGATCAGCGAGCCGGTGAGCATGTCGCAGACGACGTCTATGGCGAGCGGCAGGTCGGCGTCGAGCACGCGCGCGTAGTAGCACGTGTACTCCTTGGCCGTGAACGCGTTCATCTCGCCGCCGACGGCGTCCACGGCGGCGGAGATGTCCAGGGCGCTGCGGCGGGAGGTGCCCTTGAAGAGCAGGTGCTCCAGGTAGTGCGTGGCGCCGTTCAGCGCGGGCGTCTCGTCGCGGGAGCCGACGTGCGCCCAGATGCCGAAGGTCGCGGAGCGCACCGAGGGGAGGGTCTCGGTGACGATACGAAGGCCGCCCGGGAGGGTGGTCTTGCGGACCGTGCCGATGCCGTCGTCGCCCTTGATGAGGGTTTGGGTACGGGCGACGGCCCGCGCCTTGGTGGAGGTGCGGGCCGTCGCCTTGGAGCCGTGGGACGTCACTGGTCGGCGTCGTCCTTCTTGTCGTCAGAGGCTGCTTCGTCCTCGCCCTCGATCACGGGGATGAGGGAGAGCTTGCCGCGGGAGTCGATCTCGGCGATCTCGACCTGGACCTTCTGGCCCACGCCGACGACGTCCTCGACGTTCTCCACGCGCTTGCCGCCGGCGAGCTTGCGGATCTGCGAGATGTGCAGCAGACCGTCCTTGCCCGGCAGCAGCGACACGAACGCGCCGAACGTGGTCGTCTTGACGACCGTGCCCAGGTAGCGCTCGCCGACCTCCGGCATGGTCGGGTTGGCGATGCCGTTGATCGTGGCGCGGGCGGCCTCGGCGGCCGGACCGTCGGCGGCGCCGATGTAGATGGTGCCGTCGTCCTCGATCGTGATCTCGGCGCCGGTGTCCTCCTGGATCTGGTTGATCATCTTGCCCTTCGGGCCGATGACCTCGCCGATCTTGTCGACCGGGATCTTCACGGTGATGATCCGCGGCGCGTTGGGGGACATCTCGTCCGGCGTGTCGATCGCTTCCATCATCACGTCGAGGATGTGGAGGCGGGCGTCACGAGCCTGCTTGAGGGCGGCGGCCAGGACGGAGGCGGGGATGCCGTCCAGCTTGGTGTCGAGCTGGAGGGCGGTGACGAACTCCTTGGTGCCGGCGACCTTGAAGTCCATGTCGCCGAAGGCGTCCTCCGCACCGAGGATGTCGGTGAGGGTGACGTAGTGCGTCTCGCCGTCGATCTCCTGGGAGATCAGGCCCATGGCGATACCGGCGACGGGGGCCTTCAGCGGCACACCGGCGTTCAGCAGCGACATGGTGGAGGCGCAGACCGAGCCCATGGACGTCGAGCCGTTGGAGCTCAGCGCCTCGGAGACCTGGCGGATCGCGTAGGGGAACTCCTCGCGGGTCGGCAGGACGGGCACGAGGGCGCGCTCGGCGAGGGCGCCGTGGCCGATCTCGCGGCGCTTGGGGGAGCCGACGCGGCCGGTCTCGCCGGTGGAGTACGGCGGGAAGTTGTAGTTGTGCATGTAGCGCTTGCGGGTCACCGGGGAGAGGGTGTCCAGCTGCTGCTCCATGCGGAGCATGTTGAGGGTGGTGACGCCCAGGATCTGGGTCTCGCCACGCTCGAACACCGCGGAGCCGTGCACGCGCGGGATGGCCTCGACCTCGGCGGCCAGGGTGCGGATGTCGGTGACACCGCGGCCGTCGATGCGCTTCTTCTCCTTGATGACGCGCTCACGGACCAGGGTCTTGGTCAGCGAGCGGTACGCGGCGGAGATCTCCTTCTCGCGGCCCTCGAACTGCGGCAGGAGCTTCTCGGCGGCGAGCGCCTTGACGCGGTCCAGCTCGGACTCGCGCTCCTGCTTGCCGGCGATGGTCAGCGCGGAGGCGAGCTCCGGCTTGACGGCGGCGGTGAGCGCCTCCAGGACGTCGTCCTGGTAGTCGAGGAAGATCGGGAACTCGCCGGTGGGCTTGGCGGCCTTGGCGGCGAGGTCGGCCTGCGCCTTGCAGAGCACCTTGATGAAGGGCTTCGCGGCCTCGAGACCGGCGGCGACGATCTCCTCGGTGGGGGCCTCGGAGCCGCCCTTGACCAGCTGGATCGTCTTCTCGGTGGCCTCGGCCTCGACCATCATGATCGCGACGTCGCCGTCCTCCAGGACGCGGCCCGCGACGACCATGTCGAAGACGGCGTCCTCGAGCTCGGTGTGCGTCGGGAAGGCCACCCACTGGCCGCGGATCAGCGCGACGCGGACGCCGCCGATCGGGCCGGAGAAGGGCAGACCGGCCAGCTGCGTGGACGCGGACGCGGCGTTGATCGCGACGACGTCGTACAGGTGGTCGGGGTTGAGCGCCATGATGGTGGCGACGACCTGGATCTCGTTGCGCAGGCCCTTCTTGAAGGACGGGCGCAGCGGGCGGTCGATGAGGCGGCAGGTGAGGATGGCGTCCTCGGAGGGGCGGCCCTCACGGCGGAAGAAGCTGCCGGGGATCTTGCCGGCGGCGTACATCCGCTCCTCGACGTCCACCGTCAGGGGGAAGAAGTCGAGCTGGTCCTTGGGGTTCTTGGAGGCGGTGGTGGCCGACAGCACCATGGTGTCGTCGTCCAGGTAGGCCACGGCGGAGCCGGCGGCCTGCTTGGCCAGGCGGCCCGTCTCGAAGCGGATGGTGCGGGTACCGAAGGCGCCGTTGTCGATGACGGCCTCGGCGTAGTGGGTCTCGTTCTCCACTAGCGTTTTCTCCGTTACTTGTCGTCTTTCGTCCCGTCCGCCCGTGTGGCGGGGGGACGGTGGCGGAGAAGCGCTCCGTCTGGTGCGGGCCGGTCTTCGATCGAAGCACCCGGGGCTCGTCGCCCGGGGGCCACTACCGAGGACCGGCGGCGGCGCGGTGCGCTCCTCCTGTGTCGTCGTGTGTGTCGTCCGTATTGCGTTGTGCTACCACACTACAAAGCGCGAGTGACACTCCGCATGTTTCCGTCCGACGGGTGCGTGCGTACGGCCGCGTGGACCGCTGTCGCCGTACGACCGTGTGTACGGCAAAGGGAGCGGCCCCCGATCGTCACGGGAACCGCTCCCTTCACGGCGTCTTACTTGGCGCCGGCCGCACCGCGGCGGATGCCGAGGCGGTCGACCAGCGCACGGAAGCGCTGGATGTCCTTCTTCGCCAGGTACTGCAGCAGGCGACGGCGCTGACCGACCAGGATCAGCAGACCCCGGCGGGAGTGGTGGTCGTGCTTGTGCGTCTTGAGGTGCTCGGTCAGGTCCGAGATACGGCGCGAGAGCATCGCGACCTGGACCTCGGGGGAGCCGGTGTCGCCCTCCTTGGTACCGAACTCGGTGATGATCTGCTTCTTGGTAGCGGCGTCGAGCGGCACGCGTACTCCTCGTAGTCTCTGAAATGGCCACCGAGTGCCCCCGGTCTTTGTCTCGGGGGAGCTTCCGTTACTCGGGAGGCGGGGATCCGCTGGGCGCGTCCTCCAGTGCCGAGGGCTCCGGGGGTGCGTACACAAACGGCCGACAGACAGCGTACCAGCAGGCCGGGACCGCCCTGGCCGCGGCCTGCGAATCCCGCCGCCGGGGCGGACCCCGCCGCTAGGCTCGACCGTTGGATCACCCACATGCCGGGAAGGGGTCGCTTCGCCATGGCGGAGGAAGTGAACGAGGACGTCAAGGCCCGCAAGGAGCGGGAGCGCGACGAGCTGTACGCGCTCGACATCTCAGGCGTCGAATGGACGTGCGCGCCGGGCACGGAGCAGCACGAGGAGCGCGTGGAGATCGCGTACCTTCCCGGGGGCGCCGTGGCGATGAGGTCGTCGCTCGACCCGGAGACGGTGCTGCGTTACACGGAGGCGGAGTGGCGCGCCTTCGTCCTGGGCGCCCGCGACGGGGAGTTCGACCTGGAACCGGCGCCGCACAACGGGGGGCTGGACGCCCGGAAGTGACGCCGACAGGGCGGGAGGCCGGGCTGCGCACCGGCTTGCCCCCCCCTGTCGTGTCGGTGGGTCAGGGCTGTGGCTTCTTGGCCGCGGCACTCTCGATGCCCAGTACCAGGTACACCCACTTCGGCTCGTTCGCGCCGGGGCCGCTGACCGATTTGGCGCCGAAGAACAGGCGGCCGTTCTCGACGACGATGTCGTTGAAGTCGGTCGACGTGAGCTTCTCGGCCTCGGCGGGCAGCCCGAAGTAGAAGTAGGGGGTCTCCTTGCCGGTCTTCGGGTCCAGGGAGACGAGCGCGGTGGGTGTGATGCGGTCTTCGCTGTCGCGCAGCGCGAGGAGTTGGTCGCCGCTCATCCGAACCGGGTAGAGCTGGGAGTTGGTCCCGGACTCGAACTTCCTCGTGCTGTTCCCGGTGGCAAGGTCGAAGCCGATGATCCAGTTGCCGAGGGACGCTCCGTCGGTTGTCGCCTCACTGCGCAGGAAGACCTGGCCGGCTCCGACGGCGATGGTCGGGCAGTCGTCGATGACGACGTATTCGGAGGAGGACGAGCACTCCCCCGTGTAGGTGCCCTGCTGGAGGCGGATGATGGCGCGGTCGCGGCCGTCGGCGTCCAGGGAGATCAGCTCGGTGAAGCCGATGTCGCCCGCGGCCACGGCGATGACGGCCGGGTCCGTGGACGGGATCGCGACGCTGCGGACGCCCTTCGCCTCGGAGTGGGTCCACAGGGTGCGGCCCGTGGCCGGATCCACCTTGCGAACCTTGTACGTGATCAGTTCGTGGGAGTCGACGGGCAGGGACTTGTCCCGGTTCCAGCACTCCTCCTCCACCAGGAGCGCGCCTCCGCCGGCGGCGCCGGCGTCCTGGCAGACGCCGGCAGCCTTGGTGCTCCACCGCGTCCTGCCGTGGTCCATGTCGTAGGCGACGGTTCCGCCGCCCCAGGTCACGGCGACCGTCCCGTGCGTGAGGGTCACGCTCGGGGACTCCTGGAGGTTGCCGCTGCTCGGGGCGCCCGGGGTGCCGCCGACCTTGGAGACGGGGAACTCGTGGGACCAGATCTCGCGGCCGTTGTCGAGATCGACGAAGGTGACGTGGTTGCAGTAGGTCTTCTCCTCGTGCTCCCCGACCTCCTTGACCCGGTGAAGTACGGCTGTGCGGTTGTCACCGGTGACATGGCGGGTGTAGCCGCAGATCGGGCCGTCGAGGCGCAGCTTCCACTTCTCCTTGCCGGGCGAGGCGTCGGTGCCGATGGTCAATCCGACGAGGGTCCTGTTGATGCCCTTGGCGAGGATCTTGTCGGTGGCCCACATCCCGGGCGACTCGTAGCTCTCGCCGGGGCTCAGGTCGTCCACGGAGAACCGGAAGCCCATTTTTCCGTTCGTGCTCGCGGGTTGCTGCTCCACGGTGTCGCGGATGTCGAGCCGTCCCGGGGCGTCGGCCTTCGTCTTGTTCGAGGCTTCCGCCCCCGCGTCGGGGCCGCCCCACAGAAGCCATCCTCCGGTGCCCAGCGCTGCGACCAGGGCGACGACGAGCAGGCTCAACAACAGTGCACGGCGACGGCGTTTCTTCTTCTGGCTCTCGGCGGCGAGGGCGGATTGGGTGTAGATGGAGGGGGGTGGGCCGAAGCTCACTCGGGCGTCCTTTTTCTGCGGGTGGTCAGGAAGACGACGCCCTACTATGCCCGGCGGCAGGCCCACCGGGCGGCGTGGGGTCGGGAGTTGGAGCTCGGTCCGGGCGGTCACGTCCGGCGGAGCGCCGCCAGGATCCTTGCGAAACGTGCCACTTCGGCGGTTCATCGTGACCACTTCTCTTCATGTTCTCCTCGGGTTGTTCACAGGCGCCGTTGGGAACCAGTACCGAAACGGGGGCGCGGTAGGGCACTTCGGGGCCTGCCGTGACGTGTCGGACGGGTGCTCAGGGGTGGGCGGGCCTGCCCGGGTGGGGTGGCTGGTGATTAGGCTGGGAGCGGGCGCGGCACCAGAACCCGTGGACAGGTGGCCGGCGTCTCAGGGGGAGAGCCGGTGGCCGTATGACCCGCAGCGCGGGCGTGCACTGCTCGGACTTCCTCGGCATCGAACGACTTCGGACGACAAGAACTGGTCGCCCCGGCACGGCATGAGGGTGCTCGACCACACCAGGAGGAACTGTGAGCAGCGATCGGGACGGGATCCGCGGGGGCTGGGCCACACCCGGCGATGACCAGCCCGACGCGGAGTCCGCCGTCGAGGCGACGGGCGAGTTCACCATCGACTACGCGCCGCCTGCCTGGTACACGCAGAACGCGGCGGGTGCCGGCGGGGGTTCGGGGGCGGCGTCCCCTGCGGCTTCGGAGGCGGGGGCTGAGGGGGCTTCCCCTGCGGGTCCTGCGGCGGCTCCCCCGGCTGCGGGTCCCGGGGCAGCTCACCCTGCTGCGGGTTCCGGTTCGGACGGTGGGGTGGGGTCCGGAGCTGGTTCCGGTTCCGGGGCGGGAGACGGCTCGCAGCCTGGGGCGGCTGGTCCGGGGATGCCCGGTGGGCAGTTCCCCGTCGACGGTCCCATTCCCGGGCTGGCTCCGCCGGCCCACGCGAACGTCTCGCCCGGGGCGCCGTTCACTCCTCCGCTTCCTCCCGTGCCGCCCACGCCTCCTGGGCCCGGGGCGCCCTTCGCTCCGCCGGCGGGACCCGGGGCGCCGTTCACCCCGCCCGCGGCGAGCGTGCCCGGCCCGTCCTCGGGCACCGGGGTCGAGCCTCAGGGGGTGCAGCCCGGGGCCCCGGGTGCCGACGCCTCCTCCGGTGACGCGTCGGCCGACGCCGGGAACGGGGACCTGGAGAGCGGTGCCACCATGCGTTTCTCGGCGGCCGCTCTCAAGCGGGAGATCGCGGAGAACGCGGCCGCCGCTGCCGCCGCCGGCGCTCCTGGTGGCGCCGATGCCTCCACCGAGGCGCAGGCCGCTGAGGCGGGTGCGGCCGGGGCCGCTGATGAGTCCGGTGATTCCTCTGAGTCGGGTGATTCCTCCGCCGTCTCGTCGGACCTGCCTGTGGCGGCCGTTGCCGAGGAGACGCCCGCGCCTGCAGAAGGCACCGTGGACGACGCCCAGGCTGCCGAGGGCGGGCCGGATGCGTCGGTGCAAGCCCCAGCACACGTGGACGCTGGGGCCGAGGCGGGCGGCGGCGAGGAGCCCGCGGTGGCTGCCGTCTCCGACGACGCCTCGTCGCAGGGCGACACTCCCGCCGACGCGCCGGAGATGCCGTCCGACACGGCCCCTGCGGAAGCGGTCGAACCGCAGGACGCGGCTCCCGCGGCGGCCGTCAGCGAGCCCTTCGCGCCGCAGGACACTCCGCCTGCAAGCGTCCCCGAAACGCAGGACGACCTCCAGGCGAGCGCCCCTGAACCGCAGGGTGACGTGGCGACGAACGCCGCCGCGCCGCAGGACGCCCCGCCCGCGGGCCTCCCGGACGCCATCGAGGCCCAGCCCCAAGGCACCGCGACTGCGGACCCCGGGCCGCAGCACGCCGCTCCCGCGAGCGTGGACGCGCCGGCCGCTCCGCCTGCCTGGACTCCACCGCCGGTGCCTCAGAGCGGGGTTCCGCCGCTGCCCCCGTCCTACCAGCCCGCCGCGCCGGCACCGGCCGCGCAGTGGCCGGCCCAGCCGCCGCAGGCGGACCCGGCGGCCGCCGCGCCGGTGGCGCAGCCGCCCGCGCCTCCGGCGGCCTGGGACACCCCGCCCGCGCCACCTGCCGCTCCGCAGGCCGGTTACGGGTTCCCGCAACCTCCCGCGCCCGAGCAGCCGGGGCCCGCCGCGCAGCCTCACCCACAGCAGGGTCACGGCTTCCCGCTGCCTCCGGCCGCCCCACAGCCGCCCGCCATGCCCAACTCCCAGCCCGGCTACGGCTTCCCGCAGCCCCCGCACCAGCAGGCCTTCCCGGCACCAGTGGACCAACCCCAGCCCCCGGCCCCGCAACCGCCCGCCACACCCACGCCCAACTCCCAGCCCGGCTACGGCTTCCCGCAGCCCCCGGCGGCCAACGCCCCGGACGGTTATGGCTTCCCGCAGCCGTCCGCCGCGCCGCCGGTCAACTCGCAGCCGGGCTACGGCTTCCCCCAGCCCCCGCACCAGCAGCCCTCCCCGGCACCGGCGAACCAACCACAGCCCCCCTCCGCGCCCGCGCCCAACTCCCAGCCGGGCTACGGGTTCCCGCAGCCCCAGCCGCCCATGGGGCATCCGCAGGCCCCGGAGACTCCCGGTGCTGCCCCCTGGGCCCAGCAAGGGGTCCCGCAGCCAGACGCGCCTCAGGCTCCCCCCGCCGCCCAGCCCGTGGACCCCCGTGCCGGTGCCGCGTGGCCGCAGCCCGTTCAGCATGACCAGCGGCAGATGGTCAACCCCGGTGCCGCGCCGCTCGGTTACACCGCAGCCGTGGAGCTGTCCTCCGATCGGCTGCTCAACAACAAGAAGCAGAAGGCGAAGAGCGGACGGCCCGCCGCCGCGTCCTCCCGGTTCAGGATCGGGGGGAAGCGCGAAGAGGCCGAGCGGCAGCGGAAGTTGGAGCTGATCCGGACGCCCGTGCTGTCCTGCTACCGCATCGCCGTCATCAGTCTCAAGGGCGGCGTGGGCAAGACCACGACCACCACCGCGCTCGGTTCGACCCTCGCCAGCGAGCGGCAGGACAAGATCCTCGCCATCGACGCCAACCCGGACGCCGGCACGCTCGGCCGCCGGGTGCGGCGCGAGACCGGGGCGACCATCCGTGACCTCGTCCAGGCGATCCCGTACCTCAACTCCTACATGGACATCAGGCGGTTCACCTCCCAGGCCGCCTCCGGTCTGGAGATCATCGCCAACGACGTCGACCCGGCCGTGTCCACGACGTTCAACGACGAGGACTACCGGCGCGCCATCGACGTGCTCGGCAAGCAGTACCCGGTCATCCTCACCGACTCGGGCACCGGCCTGCTCTACAGCGCCATGCGCGGGGTGCTGGACCTCGCCGACCAGCTGATCATCATCTCGACGCCGTCCGTCGACGGCGCGAGCAGCGCCAGCACGACGCTGGACTGGCTGTCCGCGCACGGGTACTCCGAGCTCGTCTCACGGTCCATCACCGTCATCTCCGGTGTGCGCGAGACCGGCAAGATGATCAAGGTCGAGGACATCGTCGGGCACTTCGAGACCCGCTGCCGCGGTGTCATCGTCGTGCCGTTCGACGAGCATCTCGCCGCCGGCGCGGAGGTCGACCTCGACATGATGCGGCCGAAGGTGCGGGAGGCCTACTTCAACCTCGCGGCGATGGTCGCCGAGGACTTCGTCCGGCATCAGCAGCTTCAGGGCCTGTGGACCAACGACGGCAACCCGCCGCCGGTCGCCGCCCCGCCCATGCCCGGACAGCCCATCCCCGGCCAACACCCCATGCAGGGGCAGCAGTTCCCCGTGCAGCCGATGCCGGGGCAGCCCATGCCGGGGCAGCCCATGCCTCCCGGCCAGCCGTACCCCCAGCAGCCCCCGCAGGCCCCGCAGGCCCAGCAGGCCCCGCAGGCCCAGCAACACCCGCAGTACCCCCAGCAGCCCGGCCAGCCGTACCCGCCGCAGCCCGGCCAGCCCTACGCCCCGCAGGCCTATCCCCCGCAGGGGCAGCCCGACCCGCAGCACTACCCGCAGCCCCACCCACCGCACCCGCACCCCGGTCACCCGCAGGGGCCGGACGGGCAGACCCCGCCCCCTCCCCCGCCGCCGCACCAGCAGTGAGCCGTGACGGGTGAAGCATGAAGGGCGGCCGGTGTCCCAGGACACCGGCCGCCCTTCCTGTGCGCGCGAGTCGCGGCTAGTGTCCTGCGCCAGAGATCCGTCGGCAGAAGCGGGCGAGGGAGTCGAGGATCTCTTGGGCTGTCTTGGTCCAGATGAACGGCTTGGGGTCTTCGTTCCAGTCCTTGACCCATGCCCTGATGTCGGCCTCGAGGGCCTGGATGTTCTTGTGTGCGCCGCGGCGGATCATCTGGTGGGCCAGGTAGCCGAACCACCGCTCGACCTGGTTGATCCAGGAGGAGCCGGTCGGGGTGAAGTGCAACTCGAACCTGGGGTGTTTGGCCAGCCAGGCCTTGATCGCGGGAGTCTTGTGGGTGCCGTAATTGTCCACGATCAAGTGGACCTGCAGGTGCGCGGGCACCTCCTTGTCGATCCGGATCAGGAACTTTTTGAACTCCACGGCCCGGTGCCGACGGTGCAGGGCAGTGATGACCTCGCCGGTGGCGACATCGAACGCGGCGAACAAGGTGGTCAGCCCGTTGCGGACGTAGTCGTGGGTACGCCGCTCGGGCATGCCGGGCATTATCGGCAGCACCGGCTGAGACCGGTCCAGGGCCTGTATCTGCGACTTCTCGTCCACCGAGAGGACCACCGCACCCTCGGGCGGGTTGAAATACAGACCCACGACGTCGTAGACCTTCTCCACGAACAACGGGTCCGTCGACAGCTTGAAGGTGTCCGCCAGGTGCGGCTTGAGCTGGAACTTCCGCCAGATCCGGCCGACGGTGGACTTGGACAGGCCGCTGCGCTCGGCCATCGACTTCCGCGACCAGTGGGTGGCGTTCTTCGGGATCTCCTCCAGCGTCGTGACCACAACCGCCTCCACCTGGTCGACGCTGATCGTGGGCGGCCGGCCCGGCCGGGGCTCGTCGGCCAGGCCGTCCAGCCGCTCCGCGAGGAACCGCCGCCGCCACTTGCGGACGGTGTCGGCGGCCACCCGCAACTCGCGGGCCACCACGACGATCGGCGGGACCTCCGGACCAGCGCACGCCAGCACAATCCGCGCCCGCAAGGCCAGGGCCTGGGCCGATGTCGCCCGACGCGTCCACCGCTCCAACTCCGCCCGCTCGTCATCAGACAGCAGCAACGGTTCCAGCTTCGGGCCCCGACGAGGAACTGACGCACCAACAGCAGAAGTCACACAACTACTAACGATCAACTACTGGCGCAGGACACTAGCCCGCCGCCACCAGTTCCCGGCAGCGCTTCACGTCCTGCGCCATCTGCTCCAGCAGCCCCTCCAGGGACTCGAACTTCGCCTGGCCGCGGACGAAGGCGAGGAAGTCGACGGCGACGTGCAGCCCGTACAGGTCCAGGCCGACGCGGTCGATCGCGTACGCCTCCACCGTGCGCTCGGTGCCGTCGAACTGCGGGTTGGTGCCCACGGAGATCGCGGCCGGCATCGCCTCGCCGCCCGCGTGCAGCCAGCCGGCGTAGACGCCGTCGGCGGGGATCGCGGTGTGGGGCAGCGTCTCGACGTTTGCCGTGGGGAAGCCCAGTTCACGGCCCCGCTGGGCGCCGCGTACGACCACGCCCTCCACCCGGTGCGGGCGGCCGAGGATCTCGCCGGCGCCGGTCACGTCCCCCTCGGCGACCAGGCGCCGGGTCAGGGTGGAGGAGAACGGCTCGCCGCCGCCCGCCTCGCCGGTCACGTACAGGTCGACGACCTCGACCTCGAAGTCGTAGACCTTGCCCTGCTCGGTCAGGAACTCGACGTCGCCCGCCGCCTTGTGGCCGAAGCGGAAGTTGGGGCCCTCGACGACCGCCTTGGCGTGCAGCTTGTCGACGAGGACCTTGACGACGAAGTCCGCGGGCGACAGCTTCGAGAACTCGGTCGTGAACGGGAGGATCAGCACCGCGTCCACGCCCAGGTCGGCCATCAGCTCGGCCCGGCGGTGGTGCGGGGCGAGCAGCGGCGGGTGGCTGCCCGGGCGGACGACCTCGCTGGGGTGCGGGTCGAAGGTGACGACGACGGAGGGCACGCCCAGGTCACGGGCGCGCTCGACCGCGTGCCGGATGATCAGCTGGTGGCCGCGGTGCACCCCGTCGTACGAACCGATGGTGACGACGCTGCGCCCCCAGTCCTGGGGGATGTCCTCCAAGCCACGCCAGCGCTGCACTGTGACCGCTCCTCGAACCCGTGTCCGTGTCGTACGTCGGTTGCTTCGTACGTGTGTTCGTCGACCGCTTACGCAGCGACCCGTACGCAGCTCTAAGAGTGCCATGCCGGGTGGCCCCGGCCCGCATCGGCATGGGTGCTGTGACTCGGCCCACGCACGGACGGGGCGTCACACGGGGACACGACGGACGGCGGACCGTTCTCCAGGGCGGCGCGGGCGGTGACACGGCGGGACAGCGCGGGTGCGCCGGCGTCGGCGAGGGCGTGCAGCAACGCGAGCGCGCCCTCGTGCGGAGTGAGCGCCCCGTGGCGACGGACCACGGCTTCCTCGTGTGGGGCGGGCGCGGGATCGGCAGGGCGGGTGAGCAGTGCGCGGGCCGCGTCGCGCAGCAGTTCGCGGTCGGCGGCGGTGCGGGCGTGGGGCGCGACGCGCAGGGCGTACGCCGTGGCGGCGACGCGGCGGACCGGCCGTTCGTCGTGCGCCCAGCGGTGCACGGCCCGGCACAGTGCGGACGGTTCCTCCTCGGCCAGGACGGCGAGGAGCTCGTCGGCGCGGGCGTGGGCGCGGTCGGCGAGGAGTTCGACGAGGTCGTCCGGCGCCGTGTGCCGGTGGGTGTGCAGCAGCGCCTGCGCGGCCGTCGCGACGGTGGCGTGCGGCGTCGCGGGCAGCGGGCGCTCGTCGTCGAACCAGAGGGTGAGCTGCGGCTGTACGGCGAGGGGGTCGGCGGTGAGGAGGCGGGCGACGGCGTCGAGGTAGCGGGGCGCGTCGGCGGCGTGCGGGGCGGCGTCGGCGACGACCAGCCGGCGCAGGAGGTCGAGACGGGCGTCGACGGGAAGCGCGAGCGCGGCCCAGAAGTCCGGGGCGAACTCGCTCGGCGGCTCACAAGACGCACCCGGCCGCTCGCAAGACGCGCTCGGCGGCTCAGCAGCCCGGCCCCACGGCCCCGCGCCCCCCGTCGGCCCGCCGGACCGCCCCCGCCACGGCCACCGCGCCACGAGGTCGGCCAGCGGGCGCAGGACGCCGAGGTACGGCATCGCGTCATGGACGCCGCGCAGGGTCTCGGCCAGCAGGCGTGCGGCCCACCATGCGTCGGGGTCGGCGCGCAGCGCGGACGTCAACTCCCCCAAGGTGTCGGAGAGTCGGCGTGGGCCGTGGTGGCGGGCGAGGAGCAGCAGGGCCTGGACGACGGGGCCGATGCGGTGGTGTGGGACGGGCAGCGGGCGGGTGTCGCCGAGGGAGCCGCGGCGGCCCCGTCCGCGCACCAGGACGTTCAGGGCCTCGTCCAGGTCGAGATGGGCGCCCTGGACCCAGTCGGCGAGCTCCTCGTGGGCGAAGCGGTAGCCGGAGCCCGCGGGCACGAACAGGCCCTCGGCGAGGACGGCGGACGCCCAGCCGGTGCCGCCGCCGAGCCGGGCGGGAGCGGGCCCCCAGGGGAACACCGCCTCGAAGGCGGCGCGGTCCAACGCTCCCTGGCCCGGCCCGAGGCTGCGCCGGGCCGCCTCGTGGACCTGTCCGGCCACCTTCGCCGCGAGCAGTCGCACGGCGGTGCCGCGCACGCCGTTCTCAGCGGCCAGCCGCACCGCGACGCGCAGGCACACCAGATCCAGGTACGCGGCGAACACGGCGTCGCGGTCCACGGGGACGCCGGGGGCCTCGGGCAGGGCGGCGCGGACCTCGGCGTAGAGGCGCAGCGTGAGGGGGTGGCGGGCGTCGGCGTCGGTGAGCTCGGCGTCCGGGGCGCCGTAGCGGGCGCGGGCCTCCCGCGCCTCGGCCGGGGTGAGATCGCCGAGGAGGACGCACGGGGGCAGTGCCGGGGCCGTACGGCCGTGCAGCAGCTCGGCGGGGTAGCGGGCCCCGGCCTCCTCCCAGTACTCGGCGCGGCACGCCACCACCAGCCGCGCCCCGGCCTCCCGCAGCCACCCGGCCGTCGCGTCGGTCCACTCCCGCAGGCGGTCCGCCGGGGCCGGGGGCATCTCCTCGGGTCCGTCGAGGAGCAGCAGCAGGGGGCGGCCGGCACTTCGGGCGAGCCGAGCGAGTCGCTCCGGGGTGAGCTCGCCGGGGTCGCCCTGGACCGGCCGGGAGGCGGTCACGATACGGGCCGCGCGGGTCAGCGCCCGCCGGGCCGCGTCCGCGATCGAGGCGTCCTCCTCCCGGAGGTCGGCGCCGCGCAGCCACAGAGTGGGCGCCGGCCGGGGGTCCCGGGCGCGACGGGCGGCGAGCGCCGCGAGTTCGGTCGTACGGCCGCTGCCCGGCGCTCCGACGAGGGCGAGCACGGCCGCCGGGCCCTCGGTGAAGTCGGCGAACTCCCTCGCGATGACGGGGCGTTCGACCGGTGGCACCGCTGTGAGGAAGTCGGACCCGACCGAGGTGGCCGTGAGCTCCAGCAGGGCCGCGGGATTGAGGTCGGCGCCGTAGGCCGGGACCGTCGCCGCGTTGCGGGCGAGCAGGTCGGCGAGGGGGCCGTCGGAGGGGGCGGGGCGCAGCGGGACGGCGAAGCCGGCCTCGCGGTGGCCGGTGCTGAGGGCGGTGCCCAGGACGGCGACGACGGCGCCGGTCGCGGCGTCGAGCACCGGGCCGCCGGCCGCACCGCCGCCGCGCCGCAGCGCGTCCCGGCCGGCCGTGCCGATCGCCAACTCCAGTGCACCGTGGAGGAGACGGGAGCCGTGCGCGGCGATGTAGGTCGCGGGGGCCGAGGCCAGCACGCGTGCCTCACGCCAGCACCCGGCGGTCAGGCGGACGTAGGCGCCCGCCTCCACGTGGTCGCGGACGGTGAGCGGCAGCGGCTCGCCGTCGAGCCCCTCGATGTGCACGAGCGCCAGGCCGAGCTCCGGCAACGCGGTCACCGCGTCGGGGTGCACCGCGTGGCCGCGCCCGTCGGCGTCCTCCACGACGAGAGGCGTCAGGCCGTCGACGACCTCGTGGCCGGTGAGGACCGTGCCGTGATGGTCGGCGAGGAACCCGACGCCGCGCGGCCGGCCCAGAGGGTCGCGGAAGCGGACGAGGGAGCGGTCGGGGGGAAGGAAGGGGCGGGCTGAGACACCCGGACGGGAGGAGGCACCCGAACGAGGGGAGACACCACCCGAACCGGAGGCGACACCCGATTCACCCGGTTCTCCGGTGTCGTCCGGGCGCGCGGTCTCGTCAGGGCGCGGGCGCCGTTCGTTCATCGTCGTACCTCTGCGCCCGTCCGCTTCCGCTGCTGTCTGCCGTCCGCAGAGCTTGCCGCTCCGCAGCCCGAACGGTAGGCCCGGAAAGATCGGCAGGACCAGCGCGCGAGGCGAACGCGCCCCCTTGCGCTCCCCGGGTTGACTCCGAGCGCCTGCCGGACGGGTGAATGAACGTGTCCCGTCGGACACAGCCTAGGGGTGGGGGAACCGAGGGGGGACCGTGGAGCGGCGGCACAGCAGGCCCCGTGTGCCGCCGCTCCACGGGCGGTCCGGGTCAGCCGAGGACGGCCAGGCTCTTGGCCTTGCCCTTCTGTTCCTCCACCAGCGCGAGGAAACGGCCCTCCGGGTCGAAGACGGCCACGGCGCCGGCACCGGCGTACTCCTCGGGCATCTCCAGTCGGACGCCGTTCATGAGCAGGCGGGCCCTTCGGGCGTCGACGTCCCAGCGGGGGAACGCGGCCGCGGCGGCCTGGGCGATCGGCATCACGCTCAGCTCCTCCTGGAGCTGGTCGAGGGTGCGCGCGGAGTCCAGGCCGTAGGGGCCGACGCGGGTGCGGCGCAGCGCGGTGAGGTGGCCGCCGACCCCCAGGTCGGCGCCGAGGTCGCGGGCGAGGGCGCGGATGTAGGTGCCGGAGGAGCACACCACCGAGACGACCAGGTCCATGACGGGGGTGCCGTCCTCGGCGACGGCCTCCCGGACGTCGTAGACCGTGAACGACGAGACGGTCACCGGGCGGGCGGGGATCTCGAACTCCTCGCCCTCACGGGCCCGCTTGTAGGAGCGCACGCCGTTGATCTTGATGGCGCTGACCTTGGACGGGACCTGCATGATGTCGCCGGTCAGCTTGGCGACGCCGGCGTCGATCGCGTCCCGGGTGACCCGGGAGGCGTCGGTGGCGGAGGTGATCTCCCCCTCGGCGTCGTCCGTCACGGTGTTCTGGCCCAGCCGGACGGTCCCCAGGTACTCCTTCTCGGTGAGGGCGAGGTGCCCGAGGAGTTTGGTCGCCTTCTCCACGCCGAGGACGAGGACGCCCGTCGCCATCGGGTCGAGCGTGCCGGCGTGGCCGACGCGGCGGGTCCCCGCGATCCCCCGCATCTTGGCCACGACGTCGTGCGAGGTGAAGCCCGACGGCTTGTCGACGATGACGAGGCCGTCGGGCGCGTTGTGCTTGCGGTTCATTCGGCGGAGTCGTCCGTCTCGTCCTCATCGGGCTTGCGGTACGGGTCGGCGCCGGCGGCGTACGCGGCGCCCGCGGACGCCTCGCGCACCTTCTCGTCGGACTGGCGCGCCTTGTCGAGGAGGTCCTCGATGGTGCGCGCGTTGTCCGGGAGGGCGTCGGCGACGAAGGCGAGCGTCGGGGTGAACTTCACGCCGGCGGCACGGCCCACCTCGGAGCGCAGGATGCCCTTGGCGCTCTCCAGTCCGGCGGCCGCGGCCTTCCGCTCCTCGTCGTCCCCGTACACGGTGTAGAAGACGGTCGCCTCCCTGAGGTCACCCGTGACGCGGGTGTCCGTGATGGTGACGTGGGAACCGAGCCGCGGGTCCTTGATCCCGCGCTGCAGCTTCTGGGCCACCACCTCTCGGATGAGGTCCGCCAGCCTCTTGGCGCGCGCGTTGTCGGCCACTGGTCCGTCTCCCGTTCTTGTTCTTCTGCTTGCGTTGTGTGGTCCGTGTCCGGTCAGTCGTCTTCCCCGTGGAAGCGGCGTCTGACCGACAGCAGCTCGACTTCGGGGCGGCCGGCGACCAGCCGTTCGCAACGGTCCAGTACGTCGGTCAGGTGCTCCGCGTCACCGGACACCACGGCCAGGCCGACGACGGCCCGGCGGTGCAGGTCCTGGTGGTCCACCTCGGCCGCGCTCACCGCGTACTTGCGCTGGAGCTCGGCGACGATCGGGCGGACGACGGAGCGCTTCTCCTTCAGCGACCGGACGTCGCCGAGGAGCAGGTCGAAGGACAGAGTCCCCACGTACATGTGTACAGCCGGTTCACCCGCCGGCGCGGGATAGATGGCCCTGCCCTCCATGGAGCAGGGGCATCAAGAACGGTACCGCGTACCCGCCGGAGGCTCGACAGAGTTTCCGGCGGGCACGCCCGCAGGCGTGGGCCGCGGCACTGCCCGTAACGGGCCGCTGGCCGACGGGACCGGAGTCCCGTCGGCCAGCAGCTTGCGCCGTGGGCGTCACACCCGCGGCTTCTCCCGCATCTCGTACGTCGCGATGACGTCGTCGACCTTGATGTCGTTGAAGTTGCCGAGGTTGATACCGCCCTCGAACCCTTCGCGGATCTCGGTGACGTCGTCCTTGAAGCGACGCAGTCCCTCGATGTTGAGGTTCTCCGCGACGACCTTGCCGTCACGGATGAGGCGCGCCTTGGTGTTGCGCTTGACCTCGCCCGAGCGGATGAGGACACCGGCGATGTTGCCCAGCTTGGACGACTTGAAGACCTCGCGGATCTCCGCCGTACCGAGCTCGTGCTCCTCGTACTCCGGCTTCAGCATGCCCTTCAGGGCCGCCTCGATCTCCTCGATCGCCTGGTAGATGACCGAGTAGTAGCGGACGTCCACGCCCTCGCGCTCGGCCATCTGCTGCGCACGGCCGGCCGCGCGCACGTTGAAGCCGATCACGATGGCGTCCGAGCCCATCGCCAGGTCGATGTCGGACTCCGTGACCGCACCGACGCCGCGGTGCAGGACGCGGATGTCGACCTCTTCGCCGACGTCCAGCTGGAGCAGCGAGGACTCGAGCGCCTCGACGGATCCGGAAGCGTCACCCTTGATGATCAGGTTCAGCTGCTGGACCTCGCCGGCCTTCAGCGCGGCGTCCAGGTTCTCCAGGGAGAACCTGCGCGTGCGCTTGGCGAAGGCCGCGTTGCGCTCGCGGGCCGCGCGCTTCTCGGCGATCTGGCGGGCGGTGCGGTCCTCGTCGACGACGAGGAAGTTGTCGCCCGCGCCCGGGACGTTGGTCAGGCCGAGGACCTGGACCGGCGTCGACGGGCCTGCCTCGGCCACGTTGTTGCCGTTGTCGTCGAGCATGGCGCGCACTCGGCCGTAGGCGTCGCCCACGACCATCGTGTCGCCGACCCGCAGGGTGCCTCGCTGGACGAGGACCGTCGCCACGGCGCCGCGGCCGCGGTCGAGACGGGACTCGATGGAGATGCCCTGCGCGTCCTGGTTCGGGTTGGCCCGCAGGTCGAGCGAGGCGTCCGCGGTGAGGACCACGGCCTCCAGCAGCGAGTCGATGTGCAGACCCTGCTTGGCGGAGATGTCGACGAACATGGTGTCGCCGCCGTACTCCTCGGCCACCAGGCCGTACTCGGTCAGCTGACCGCGCACCTTGGTCGGGTCCGCGCCCTCGACGTCGATCTTGTTGACCGCGACGACGATCGGGACGTCGGCCGCCTTGGCGTGGTTGAGCGCCTCGACCGTCTGCGGCATGACGCCGTCGTTGGCCGCGACGACCAGGATCGCGATGTCCGTCGACCGGGCACCACGGGCACGCATGGCGGTGAACGCCTCGTGACCCGGGGTGTCGATGAAGGTGATCGCGCGGTCCTCGTCGTTGACCTGGGTCGAGACCTGGTAGGCACCGATGTGCTGGGTGATGCCGCCGGCCTCGCCCGCGATGACGTTCGTCTTGCGGATGGCGTCGAGCAGCCGGGTCTTGCCGTGGTCGACGTGACCCATGACGGTGACGACCGGCGGGCGGACCATCAGGTCCTCCTCGTCGCCCTCGTCCTCGCCGAACTCGATGTCGAAGGACTCGAGCAGCTCGCGGTCCTCCTCCTCGGGGCTGACGATCTGAACCTCGTAGTTCATCTCGCCCGCGAGGAGCTGCAGCGTCTCGTCGGAGACGGACTGCGTGGCCGTGACCATCTCGCCGAGGTTCATCATCACCGCGACGAGCGACGCGGGGTTGGCGTTGATCTTCTCGGCGAAGTCGGTGAGCGACGCACCGCGCGACAGGCGAATGGTCTCGCCGTTGCCGCGAGGCAGCATCACGCCGCCGACCGACGGGGCCTGCATGGCCTCGTACTCCTGGCGCCTCTGCCGCTTCGACTTGCGACCGCGACGCGCGGGACCGCCGGGACGGCCGAAGGCGCCCTGCGTGCCACCACGGCCACCGGGACCGCCGGGACGACCGCCGAAGCCGGGACGGCCACCGCCGCCACCGCCCGGACCGCCGGGACGGCCGGCGAAGCCGCCGCCACCGCCGCCGGGACCACCGGGACGACCGGCGAAGCCGCCGCCACCGCCGCCGGGACGACCGGCGAAGCCGCCGCCGCCACCGGGACGACCGCCGCCGCCGGGACGACCGCCGCCGCCGGGACCACGGCCGCCGGGGCCTCCACCGCCGGGACGGGGGCCGGCAGCGGGACGCTGCGGCATCATGCCCGGGTTGGGACGCGGGCCGCCGGGACGCGGACCGCCCGCGCCGCCCTGCGGACGCGGCATGCCGCCCGGGGACGGACGGGCACCGCCGGGAGCCTGCGGACGCGGACCGCCGCCCTGGGCGCCGGGCGCCTGCGGACGGGGGCCTGCGCCGGGAGCGCCGCCGGGACGCGGACCGCCGGGGCCGCCCTGCGGACGGGGCGACTGCGGACGGGCCATGCCGGCGTTGCCGCCGGAGGTGAAGGGGTTGTTGCCCGGACGGGGACCGGCCGGACGGGCGCCCGGACGCGGCGAGCCGCCACCGGGACGCTGACCCTGCGCGGCCGGGCGCTGGCCCTGACCGCCCTGCTGACCCTGACCGGGCGCGGGACGGCCGCCGGGCTTGGGCGCGCCGGGGCGCGGACCCTGGGCGGCCGGCTTCGGGGCGGCCGGGGCCGCCGGCGGAGCGGTGAACTCCGGGGCGGCCGGGGCCGGACGCGGCGCGGGCCGCGGGCCCGGACGGGGGCCGGGGGCCGCCGGCGCGGGGCCCGACGGGGCGGCCGGAGCCGACGAGGCGGCCGGAGCCGACGGGGCGGCCGGAGCCGCGGGCGGCTGAGCCGTCGGGGGCTTGGGGGCGGCCGGCCGAGGTGCGGCCGGGCCCGGACGGGCCGACTGCGCCGGGGAGGGCGCCGCGGGCCTGGGGGCGGCCTTGCGCGGGGCGGGCTTGGCGGACTTGCCGCTGCCGCCGCCCTGGAAGGCGTCAGTCAGTTTGCGTACCACGGGCGCTTCGATGGTCGAAGACGCCGAACGGACGAATTCACCGAGTTCTTGGAGCTTGGCCATGACGACCTTGCTCTCCACGCCGAACTCCTTGGCGAGTTCGTATACCCGGACCTTAGCCACTTCGCTCCTTTTAGGTCCGGGTTGCGGCCGGACCGTCGCTACTTCATGGGCGTACTCATCGCGTGCTCATCGAGTGCTCATCGCAATCTCGACCTACTTCCAACTCGCGGGGTACCTGGGCCGCGCGGGGGTTCCACGCAACGCTTCCTTACGGTGTTGCCTGATCGGCAACTGTCGTCTGCTCGACGTACCGGCGCAACGCCTTTGTGTCGAGCGCTCCCGGGGCACGCAACGCCCTCGTGAACGCCCGGCGGCGTACCGCCTGGTCGAGACAGACCGAGGCGGGATGCACGTACGCACCCCGGCCGGGCAGCGTACCGCGAGGATCGGGGACGCAGGCGTCCTCGACCGCCACGATGCGCAGCAGCTCCGTCTTGGCCGTGCGCTCCCGACACCCCACACAGGTGCGTTCAGGGCAGGATCGGTCGTGCGTCCGGCCAGACACAGTTAAGTCTACCTCCCCGCGGCGTCCTCACCCCTTTGGGGCAGGATTCGAACAGTTGCCGCGCGTATAACTGACGTGATCTGAGCGTGCCGAGGCCTGGATCTATTCCCCGGCCTGCTCGGTGTCGGGCCGGATGTCGATCCGCCAGCCGGTCAGCCGGGCGGCGAGCCGGGCGTTCTGCCCTTCCTTGCCGATGGCCAGCGACAGCTGGTAGTCCGGCACCGTCACGCGCGCGGAGCGGGCCGCCATGTCGACGACCTCCACCTTGGACACCCGGGCGGGTGACAGCGCGTTCGCCACCATCTCGGCCGGGTCGTCCGACCAGTCGACGATGTCGATCTTCTCACCGTTCAGCTCGCCCATGACATTGCGCACACGACCGCCCATGGGGCCGATGCAGGCTCCCTTGGCGTTCAGACCCGAACGGGTGGAACGGACCGCGATCTTCGTACGGTGACCGGCCTCACGTGCGATGGCGGCGATCTCGACGGACCCGTCGGCGATCTCCGGCACCTCCAGCGCGAACAGCTTCTTCACCAGGTTGGGGTGCGTCCGCGAGAGCGTCACGGACGGGCCGCGCACGCCCTTGGCCACCCGGACGACGTACGACCTCAGGCGCATGCCGTGCTGGTAGGTCTCGCCGGGGACCTGCTCCTGCACCGGCAGGATGGCCTCCAGCTTGCCGATGTCCACGAGCACGTTCTTCGGGTCGCGGCCCTGCTGGACCACACCGGTGACGATGTCGCCCTCGCGGCCGGCGTACTCGCCGAGCGTCGCGTCGTCCTCGGCGTCGCGCAGGCGCTGCAGGATCACCTGCTTGGCCGTGGTGGCGGCGATACGGCCGAAACCGGACGGCGTGTCGTCGAACTCGCGGGGCTCCTGCCCCTCCTCGAGGTCGTCGGGGTCCTCCTTCGCCCACACGGTCACGTGACCGGTCTGCCGGTCGAGCTCCACGCGCGCGTGACGGCGGCTTCCCTCGGTGCGGTGGTAGGCGATGAGGAGGGCCGACTCGATCGCTTCGACCAGCAGGTCGAAGGAGATCTCCTTCTCCCTGACCAAGCCCCGCAGGGCGCTCATGTCGATGTCCACGGCTACGCCTCCTCCTCTTCCTTCATGTCCTTCGCGTCCTGCGCGTCTTGCTTGTCCTTGCGGTTGAACTCGACCTGCACGCGCGCCTTGTCGATGTCCGTGAACGCGATCCGGCGGGCGGTGGGCTTGCGGCCCTTGACTCCGGGAACCTCGACGTCGACGCCTTCGTCGTCCACGGTGAGGACACGGGCGACGAGTTCGCCCTCCTCGCGCAGCTGGAACTTCACCAGGCGGTCCGTGGCACGCACGTAGTGGCGGTGCTCGGTGAGGGAGCGCTCCGCGCCGGGGGTGCCGACCTCGAGGGTGTACTCGCCCTCGCCCATCGCGTCGGTCTCGTCGAGCTTCGCCGAGAGCGCGCGGCTCACATCGGCGATCCGGTCCAGGTCCGCTCCCGTGTCGGAGTCGACGACGACGCGCAGCACCCGCTTGCGTCCGACGGAGTCAACGGCGATCTCTTCGAGGTCCAGGCCCTGGGAGGCGACGAGGGGTTCCAGCAGTTCTCGCAGCCTCTCGCTCTGGGTGGTGCTCATCCGGGTGACTCCTCGGCCGCGTGTGCTGTTGTGGGATGGGTCGCGTGTCTGATCAAAGGGTATCGGGTCGCGGGGGGTGTTGCCGTCCACCGGGCGGTGCCGGTGAGCGGCGGGGGGCGGGGGCGCGGGTACGGTGATCACGGGTGTGCCGCGCGTGAGCGGGCCCTGATCGGTGTTCCCTTCGAGTTCCCCGAGGACGTCTGCCGTGCCGTTCCCTCCGCCGCAGCGCACCCTGTCCGGGCCGCGCAGAAGAGCCCTGCTGGCCACCGCCGCCGGGACCGCCCTGCTGATGAGCTGCTCGGAGCCCGGGGACTCCGGTGAGGAGGGCCCGGGCGGCAGCCCTTCGGCGGCGGAGCGGGCACGCGCGCGTGCGGCCCGGGACAGCGAGGCGCTGGCGGCGCGGTACGACGCCGTCCTCGCCGTGCATCCGAGGCTGGCGGAGCGGCTGACGCCGCTTCGGGCGGAGGTGGTGCGGCACACGGAGGCGTTCGGGGGCGGCGCGACGGGGGCTTCGGGACCCAAGCCTTCGAGGGCGGTGTCTTCCGGGGCTGCTTCGGCTGCCCCTTCGGGGAGGGTGTCTTCCGGGGCTGCTTCGGCGTCCCCTTCGGGGGCATCCGCTTCCGGGGCGGCCGCCGCCGGCCGTTCCGCACCGCCCGCCTCCGCGGCCGTTCCGGCGAACGAGAAGGACGCCCTCGCCGCGCTGGCCGCCGCCGAACGGGCGCTGGCCGACAGCCGGGTCGCGGCCCTGGCGGGCCTGCCGGGCGAACTGGCCCGGCTGGTGGCCTCGGTGGCGGCGGCCGGGGCGGCGCACGCGTATCTGCTGACGGAGGGGACCCGATGAGCGGCACACAGGGCACGGAGGACACCGCCCGGGCAGCCGAGATGACGGCCCTGCAGGCCGCGCTGGCCGCCGAGCACGCGGCGGTGTACGGGTACGGGGTCGTCGGCGGGCGGATCGGCGAGCAGCGGCGCGCGGAGGCCCGTGCGGCGTACGACGCGCACCGGGCGCGCCGGGACGCGCTGATGCGTCAGGTCCGCGACCTGGGCGGTGTGCCGGTGGCGGCGAGCGCGGCGTACGCGCTGCCGTTCGCGGTGCCGGACTCCGCGGCGGCGGTGCGGCTCGCCGTGGAACTGGAGGAGCGTGTCGCCGGGGTCTACTCGGACCTGGTGCGGGCGGCCGGTGGGGCTCGGCGCCGTGAGGCGGCCGGGGTGCTGCGGGAGGCGGCGGTCCGGGCGGTGCGCTGGCGCGGCGGGAGCGTAGCCTTCCCTGGTCTGGCGGAGCGGGCCGGCCCGGCCCCGGATCCGGCCGCCACGGGTGCCGGAGCCTCGGCCACGCCGGCGCCCACTCGATGACGGCGGACGCCGACCGTGCGGCGGGAGCCGCGCAGAAGCGGACCGGCGGCCGGGCGCCGCTGAGCATCGAGTACCACTGAGCAACGCACGAAGCACGAAGCACCACCGGATCCAGCAGCACGACCACGAAGGGACGGCTCGCGCATGGCTTTCGAACCGCCGCCGCGTCTGGTCAGGGCGCTCGCTGAGACGGCGCCGGACGGCGACGAGTGGCTGGCGGGGCTGCCCGAAGCGGCCCGACAGGCCGCCGCTCTACGCGAGTTGACCGTGGAGCGGGTGCAGGTGCCGGGCGGGCGCAGCAGCCTCGTGGTGCTGGTGCGGTATGCGGACGGCACGCCGGCGGTGCTGAAGCTGGCCCCGCCGCGGTTCAGGCCGGAGGCCGAGCGGGCCGCGCTCGCGCACTGGGGCGGGCTGGGTGCCGTACAGCTGAAGGAGGGGCCGGCCGGCGAAGGGGTGCTGGTGCTGGAGCGGCTGCATCCCGATGTGTCGGTGCGGTCGCTGCCGGAGGCGAAGGCGCTGCTGGAGGCGGCGGGGACGCTCAGACGGCTGTGGGTGGAGCCGCCGGCCGGGGAGCCGTTCGAGACCGTCGCCGAGCGGACCGGGCGGCAGGCGGAGGCGATGCGCGGCACCGCGGCCGGCCCCGAGGCGGGTGCGCTGGTGGACGCGGCGCTCACGGCACGTGCGGAGTTGCTGGCCGCGCCGCCCGAACACCGGCTGCTGCACGGGACGTTCCGGCAGAGCAAGGTGCTGGCGGGTGAGCGGATGCCGTGGCTGGCCGTGGGCCCCGATCCGGTGGTTGGCGAGTGCGCCTTCGACCTGGCCCGGCTGGTGCGGGACCGGGTGGAGGATCTGATCGCCTCGTCCTCCGGGGCGTCGATCACGCGCCGGCGGGTGCGCAAGCTCGCGGACTCGCTGGACCTGGACCAGGAGCGGGTGCGGGGCTGGACCCTTTTCCGGGCGGTCGAGTCCGGCGTGCGAGCCCTCAGGGTGGGACGGCCCAGGGACGCCGAACTGCTGCTGGAGTTCGCCGGCTGGCTCTAGGGCTGTCCGGCGGATCAAGTCGCAGGGAAGCAGCTCTCGGCCGTGTTCCGAGCGCATGCGGGAGCCGCCCCCCTCCGCTGCCGACGTGCTGTGCGGCGCGGGGGGAGACGGCTTCGGCGGTGGGTGCTCAGGCGGTGAGGCGGGCGATCGCCTCGTCGACCGTGAGCTCCTCGCGCTCGCCGGTACGGCGGTCCTTCAGCTCCAGGACGCCCTCGGCGGAGCGACGGCCCGCGACGAGGATCTTCGGTACGCCGATCAGCTCGGAGTCGGTGAACTTCACGCCCGGGGAGACACCGGCCCGGTCGTCGACCAGGACGCGCAGGCCCGCCGCCCGCAGCTTCTCCGAGACGTCGAGGGCCAGTTCGGTCTGGAGCGCCTTGCCCGCGGCGACGACGTGCACGTCGGCCGGGGCGACCTCGGCGGGCCAGCACAGACCCTTGTCGTCGGCGGTCTGTTCGGCGAGGGCGGCGACCGCGCGGGAGACGCCGATGCCGTAGGAGCCCATCGTGACGCGGACCGGCTTGCCGTTCTGGCCGAGGACGTCGAGCTTGAGCGCGTCGGCGTACTTGCGGCCCAGCTGGAAGATGTGGCCGATCTCGATGGCGCGGTCCAGCTTCAGGCCGGTGCCGCACTTGGGGCAGGGGTCGCCCTCCTGGACGACGACGACGTCGACGTAGGCGTCGACCTCGAAGTCACGGCCCGCGACGACGTTCTTCGCGTGCGTGTGCTCCTTGTTGGCGCCGGTGATCCAGGCGGTGCCGGGGGCCACGCGCGGGTCGGCGATGTAGGTGACCTTCTCGCCCAGGCCCTGCGGGCCGACGTAGCCGCGGACCAGGTCGGGGCGGCCCACGAAGTCCTCGGCGGTGACCAACTCGACGGTGGCCGGGGCGAAGTGGGCCTCGACCTTGTCCATGTCGACCTCGCGGTCACCGGGCACGCCGACGGCGACGATCTCGCCGTTCACCTTGACGAGGAGGTTCTTCAGGGTGGCGGAGGCCGGGACGCCGAGCGAGGCGGCGAGGGTCTCGATGGTCGGGGTGTCCGGGGTGGGGATCTCCTCGGCGGCGGGCACGCCGGCCGCGTCCACCGGGCTCAACTCGTACGTGATGGCTTCGGTGTTGGCGGCGAAGTCGCAGTTGGGGCAGTCGGCGAAGGTGTCCTCGCCGGCGCCGGCCGGGGCGAGGAACTCCTCCGACTTCGAGCCGCCCATCGCGCCCGCGGTCGCCGCGCAGATGCGGTAGTCGAGGCCGAGGCGCTCGAACACCTTCTGGTAGGCCTGGCGGTGCAGGGCGTAGGACTTGGCGAGGCCCTCGTCCTCCAGGTCGAAGGAGTAGGAGTCCTTCATCAGGAACTCGCGGCCGCGCAGGATGCCGGCGCGGGGGCGGGCCTCGTCACGGAACTTGGTCTGGATCTGGTAGAGGATGACCGGCAGGTCCTTGTAGGAGGTCGCCTGGTCCTTCACGATCAGCGTGAAGATCTCCTCGTGGGTCGGGCCGAGGAGGTAGTCGCCGCCCTTGCGGTCGTTGAGGCGGAACAGCTCGGGGCCGTACTCGTCCCAGCGGCCGGTCGTCTCGTAGGGCTCCTTCGGCAGCAGCGCCGGGAGCAGCACCTCCTGGGCGCCGATCGCGTCCATCTCCTCACGGACGATGCGCTCCACGTTGGCGAGGACCTTCTTGCCCAGGGGCAGCCAGCTCCAGATGCCGGCGGCGGTGCGGCGGACGTAACCGGCGCGGACGAGGAGCTTGTGGCTGAGGACCTCGGCGTCCGCCGGGTCGTCGCGCAAGGTCTTCGCCATCAACTGGGACATGCGCTGGACCGGTGCGTTCGCCATGGTTCTCGTACTCCTGCCGGGGTGACGGTGATGGCTAGGAGGTTAGCCGGGAGCCGGGGGTGGCCGGAAATCCGTTATCGGCGCAGCAGGGGGAGCGGGGCGCCCATCACGGCGTACGGGCGGGGGGCGCTGGGGAAGAGGACGCGGCGGGCGAGGTCCTGGTAGCCGAGGGAGCGATAGAGGGCCCTGGCGGGGCTCTCGGTGTCGATCGCGGAGAGGATCGAGCGGGGTTGGGTCGCCTCGTCGGTGATGGCGGTGATCAGGGCGCGGCCCGCGCCGCGGTTCTGGTAGGCGGGGTGGACGTGCAGCTCGGTGATGACGAAGGAGTCGTCGAGCCAGGCGTCGTTGCCCAGGGCGCGCAGGTAGGGCTCGACGACGGTGGACCACCAGTGGGCGCGGTCGTTGGGCATGCCGTAGACGAAGCCGGCCAGGCGGCCGTCGGCGGTGGTGGCGCCGAGGGCGCGGGCGCCGGGGTACGTCATGTGGCGCAGCACGATCTGCCGGCGGACGGCCACCTCGTCGGGGCCGAGTCCGAAGGCGACGGCTTGGACTTTCAGGGCCTCGTCCACGTGTGCGGAGAGATCCAGGGGGCCGATGACGAGGTCCATGCGGGGAGACTACAGGGGGCTTTGAGGCGTGCGGGCCGGTGGATCCGCTCCCGGCCGGCGGTGCGGGAACGTCTTCTCAGAACCGGGGCGTGCTTTCGGAACAGGAGGCTCGTGCTTTCAGAACAGGACGCTGGTGCTTTCAGAACAGGACGCTCATGAAGGCGCCCACCTCTCGGAAGCCGACCCTCTTGTACGTGCGCCGCGCCGCCGTGTTGAAGTCGTTGACGTAGAGGCTGACGACCGGGGCCACGTCGGCGAGGGCGTAGCGCAGGACCGCGGCCATGCCGGGCGCGGCCAGGCCCCTCCCCCGGTACTCGGGGGCCACCCACACGCCCTGGATCTGGCAGGCGTCGGGGGTCGCCGCGCCGATCTCCGCCTTGAAGGCGACCCGGCCGTGCTCGTCGAGGCGGGCGAAGGAGCGGCCGGCGCCGACGAGTTCGGCGACCCGGGCCTGGTAGAGGAGGCCGCCGTCGCCGGCCATCGGGGAGACGCCGACCTCCTCGGTGAACATCGCCACGCAGGCCGGCATGATCGTCTCCATCTCGTCCTTGCGGATGCGGCGGACGTAGGGATCCGGGGCGATGTCGGCGGGCATGCGGTCGGTGACCATGAGGGGCTGGTGGGCGCGGATCTCGCGGGCCGGGCCCCAGCTCGGCTCCAGCAGCCGCCACAGCTGGGCGGTGGCGTCGGCGGGACCGACGATGGAGGAGCAGCGGCGGCCGGCCCTTCTCGCCCGGTCGGCGAAAGCGCGTACCGCGCGCGGGGTGGCGCAGATCGGGACGAGGTTGGCGCCCGCGTAACACAGGGACGTCAGCATGCCGTCCTCGTACCAGCCCCACATCTCGCCCCCCAGCCGCCACGGGTCGAGGCCGGCGACCTGGACACGGGAGGTCACGAAGGCGTTGGTGACCGGCTCGCGGTCGAGGACCGCCAGAGCGGCGTCCAGGTCGCTCGGTTCGAGGACCCGGGAGGTGGTCTGCGTCAACAAGTGCGGGCCTCACACTGGGGTCTGCCTGATCCCCGCACTGTACCTGCCGAGAATGTGCCGCGCCGCCCCGTCCCGAAGCCACTGCGGGCCCGGCCGGTCTCCGTGACGGGCCCGGGCGTGATCGTCGCCTGTGCCAGGATCGCTCCATGATCTTGACGACCGAGCGGGCGGACGCCCGTGAGTGGCCGCGGGAGCCGCTCGCGGAGCTGTTCAGTGAGGGCTTTCCCGCGTTCATCACCGCCGACCGGCTGGTGAAGGAGTACATAGGCCGGGTCCGGGAGTGGTTCGCGGACCTGGATCTGATGCTGGTGGACGAGGACGGGGCGCCCGTCGCGGCGGGGTGGGGCGTGCCGGTCGGCTGGGACGGGCAGGTCGGCACGCTGCCCACGGGGTACACCGACGCGCTGGTTCGGGCCGTCGAGGGGCGGGAGCGAGGCGTGGAGCCGGACACGCTGGTGATCTGCGGGGCGGTCGTCACGCCGGCGTTGCAGGGGCGGGGGCTGGCGGGCCGGATGCTGTCGGCGCTGCGGGAGACCGGGCGGGCCGCGGGGCTCGAGCGGGTGGTCGCGCCGGTGCGGCCCACGACGAAGGCGCGCTACCCCGTGACCCCGATCGACGCCTTCATGCGATGGCGCCGCCCGGACGGGACCGCAATGGACCCGTGGATCCGCACGCACGAGCGGCTGGGAGCGCGGATCCTGGCGGCGGCGCCGGCCTCGCAGACGATGACCGGCACGGTCGCGGAGTGGGAGCGATGGACCGGGCTGGCCCTGCCGGAGTCCGGGGAGTACGTCATCCCGGACGGCCTGAGCGTCCTGCGGGTGGACGTGGAGGCGGACGCGGGCGTGTACGAGGAGCCCAACGTGTGGATGAGACACCACTGACCGGACGGGCGGGACGCGGCGGTGTCGACCCGGGGTTCCTCGACGCGGCCGCCCGAGGTTCCTCAACGCGGCCGGGCCGGCGGGGCCGGGGTTCCTCGACGCGGCGGCGTCGACCCCCGGGGTTTCCAGGCGCGGCCGCGCCGACTGCCGACCGGCGGCTTCCTGGACGCGGCAGTGCCGGCCCGCGGCTTCCTGGGCAGGGGCCTTGCCGACCCAGGGGTCTTGGACGCGGCGGTGTCGACCCCGAGGCTTCCAGGCGCGGACGCGCCAACCCGAGGTTTCCTCGGTGCGGCCGTGCCGACCCGGATTCAGCCCGGGTCGGTCCGCGGTTCAGCGCCGGGCGGCCTGCCTTCAGCCCGCGACGGACACCGACGGTTCGCCCGAGGCGATGCCGTCCGACTCCATCTGCTCGGCCAGCTTCATGGCCTCCTCGATGAGGGTCTCCACGATCTTGGACTCGGGGACGGTCTTGATGACCTCGCCCTTGACGAAGATCTGGCCCTTGCCGTTGCCGGAGGCGACGCCGAGGTCGGCCTCACGGGCCTCGCCGGGGCCGTTGACGACGCAGCCCATGACGGCGACGCGCAGCGGGACCTCCATGCCGGTCAGGCCGGCGGTGACCTCTTCGGCCAGCTTGTAGACGTCGACCTGGGCGCGACCGCAGGACGGGCAGGAGACGATCTCCAGGCCGCGCTGCTTGAGGTTCAGGGATTCCAGGATCTGGTTGCCGACCTTGACCTCCTCCACCGGGGGCGCGGAGAGGGAGACGCGGATGGTGTCGCCGATGCCCTGGGACAGCAGCGCTCCGAAGGCGACCGCGGACTTGATGGTGCCCTGGAAGGCGGGGCCGGCCTCGGTGACGCCGAGGTGGAGGGGATAGTCGCAGGCGGCGGCGAGCTGGCGGTAGGCCTCGATCATCACGACGGGGTCGTTGTGCTTGACCGAGATCTTGATGTCGCGGAAGTCGTGCTCCTCGAAGAGGGACGCCTCCCACAGCGCGGACTCGACGAGCGCCTCCGGCGTGGCCTTGCCGTACTTCTGGAGCAGCCGGCGGTCCAGCGAGCCCGCGTTGACGCCGATGCGGATCGGCGTGCCGTGGTCCTTCGCCGCCTTGGCGATCTCCTTGACCTTGTCGTCGAACTGCTTGATGTTGCCGGGGTTGACCCGAACGGCCGCACAGCCGGCCTCGATCGCGGCGAACACGTACTTCGGCTGGAAGTGGATGTCGGCGATCACCGGGATCTGCGACTTGCGGGCGATGGTCGCGAGGGCGTCGGCGTCGTCCTGGGTCGGGCAGGCGACGCGGACGATCTGGCAGCCGGACGCGGTCAGCTCGGCGATCTGCTGGAGCGTGGCCCCGATGTCGGACGTGCGGGTGGTGGTCATCGACTGCACGGACACGGGTGCGTCCCCGCCGACCGCCACGGAGCCGACCTGGATCTGCCGGCTCTTCCGGCGCTCGGCAACCCTGGTCGGAACGGACGGCATGCCGAGAGAAATCGCAGTCATCTGCTGTGCAACCCCAAGTCGTGGATCAAGGCCCAGGTCCCGTCAGCGGCGGGCTCCAGGCTTCGAGATTACGGCACGGGCGCGGAGCCGGGCACATCCCGCCGGTAAACCACCCGATGGGACCGGCGCGCACGCCCCGGCCCCGCCGGGACAGCGCGGGGACGGCGGACGGCCGGACACCGAGGCGCCCGGCCGTCGTGGACCGAGGCGGTCAGGAGATCTTGATCGGGTTCACCACGTCGGCGATGAGGACGAGGATGGTGAAGCAGATGAAGATCCCCGCGACCACGTAGGCCACCGGCATCAGCTTCGCCACGTCGAACGGGCCCGGGTCAGGGCGCCGGAGGACCTTGGCGACGGTGCGGCGCAGTGACTCCCACAGGGCGCCGGCGATGTGGCCGCCGTCCAGGGGGAGCAGCGGGAGCATGTTGAACAGGAACAGGGAGAGGTTGAAGCCGGCCAGGAGCATCACGAACATGGCGAGCTGCTGGGAGGCCGGGATGTCGAGGGTGGCGATCTCGCCGCCGACCCGGGCCGCGCCGACGACGCCCATCGGGGAGTCCGGTTCGCGGGGCCCGTCGCCGAAGGCGGCGTCCCACAGGGCGGGGATCTTGGAGGGCAGGGCGGCGAGGGAGTCGACGGCGTCGCCGACCCGGTCCGTCATCCAGACCACGGAGTCGCCGAAGTCCTGCTTGACGACGCCGGTGGCGGCGCTGAAGCCGAGGAAGCCGGCCTTGACGTACTCGCCCTGGACATAGGCGCCGGCCGCGTCCTTCTTCGCGACCTGGTTGGTCGCGATCGTCGCGCGCAGGGTCACTTCCTTGCCGTCGCGGTCGACGACGATGGGCACCTGCCGGCCCGCGCTGTCGCGGATGAGGTCGGACAGGGTGTCCCAGTCCTCGGTGCGCCTGCCGTCGAAGGAGACGATCTTGTCGCCCTTCTCCATGCCGGCGGCGGCCGCGGGGGAGGCGGGGTCGGACGGCTTGCAGGTGTCGCGGTTCTGGCTCTGCGCGATGACGCACGGGGAGACGGAGGCGACGGTGGTGGTCTGCTGCTGGATGCCGAAGCCCATCAGCACGATGAGGAACAGGACGAACGCGAGGACGAGGTTCATGAAGGGCCCGGCGAACATGACCACGACGCGTTTCCACGGCTTGCGCGTGTAGAACATGCGGGTCTCGTCGCCGGGCTGGAGCTCCTCGTACGCGGCGGAGCGGGCGTCCTCGATCATGCCGCGCCAGGGGGAGGTGGAGCGGGCGGTGATCCGGCCGTCCTCGCCGGGCGGGAACATGCCGATCATGCGGATGTAGCCGCCGAACGGGATCGCCTTGACGCCGTACTCGGTCTCGCCCTTGTTGCGCGACCAGACGGTGGGGCCGAAGCCGACCATGTACTGGGGCACGCGGATGCCGAAGAGCTTCGCCGTGGACAGGTGGCCCAGCTCGTGCCAGGCGATGGAGACGAGCAGGCCGACCGCGAAGACCACTATGCCGAGGATGAACATCAGGGTCGTCATGCGCGGGCCTCCGCCAGGATGAACGTAAAGGTCGTCATGCGCGGGCCTCCGCCGCCGTCTGTGCCGTCAGTTCCCGGGCCCGGGTCCGCGCCCAGGCCTCCGCTTCGAGGACGTCCGGCACGGTGAGTGAAGTTCCCGTGACCGGCGTGCCGTGCTCCTCGACCACGCGGGTCACGGTGTCCATGATGCCGTTGAAGGGCAGCGCGCCCCGGCGGAACGCCTCGACGCACTCCTCGTTGGCCGCGTTGAACACCGCCGGTGCCGTCCCGCCGAGTTCGCCCACGTGCCGGGCGAGGTTCACCGAGGGGAAGGCCTCGTTGTCGAGGGGGAGGAACTCCCAGGTCGACGCCTTGCTCCAGTCGAAGGCGGGCGCCGCGTCGGGCACGCGCTCGGGCCAGCCGATGCCGATGGCGATGGGCCCGCGCATGTCGGGGGGCGTCGCCTGGGCCAGTGTGGACCCGTCCGTGAACTCAACCATCGAGTGGACATACGACTGGGGATGCACGACCACCTCAATGCGGTCGAAGGGAATGTCGTAGAGGAGGTGCGCCTCGATCACCTCCAGGCCCTTGTTGACGAGGGTGGCGGAGTTGATCGTGATGACGGGACCCATGGCCCACGTGGGGTGGGCGAGGGCGTCCTCGACGGTGACGTGCGCCAGTTGTTCCCTGGTGCGGCCGCGGAAGGGGCCGCCGGAGGCGGTGACGACCAGTTTGCGGACGTCCGCGCGCGTGCCGGCGGCGAGGGCCTGGAAGAGGGCCGCGTGCTCGGAGTCCACGGGGATGATCTGGCCGGGTGCGGCGAGCGCCTTCACCAGCGGGCCGCCGACGATGAGCGACTCCTTGTTGGCGAGCGCGAGGGTGCGGCCCGCCCGGAGGGCGGCGAGGGTGGGCGCGAGTCCGATGGAGCCCGTGATGCCGTTGAGGACGGTGTGGCAGTGCCCGGCGTCGGAGGCGGCGAGCTGGGTGGCGGCGTCCGGTCCGGCGAGGATCTCGGGCAGCGGCTCCCCGGCGCCGTACTCGGCGGTGAGCGCCTCGCGCAGGGCCGGTACGACGTCCTCGCGGGCGACGGCGACGGTCCGCACCCGCAGCCGGTGGGCCTGTTCGGCGAGGAGGGCGACCCGGCCGCCGTTGGCGGACAGGCCGGTCACGCGGAAGCGGTCCGGGTTGCGCAGCACGAGGTCGACGGCCTGGGTGCCGATCGATCCGGTGGCGCCGAGGATCACCACGTCCTTGGGTCCGTCGCCGGTGACGGGGTCGTGGACGAGGTGCGGGTCGGCCAGGGCGCGGATCGCGGCACCGCTGAGGTCAGTGCCCGGTGCGGTGGGGGCGGCGTGGCGTCGCGGGGCGGCCGGGGTTTCCGGCCCGCGCCCTGAGAGGGCTGGACTGTCGCTCATCCCCCCATTGTCTCCGTAACGGAAGCGGGCGTGGACAGGGCGTCCCCTCGTGATCCTTCCGCTGAGGGGACGCCCTGGTGGGGGGTGTGCGGTGTCACCTGATCGGACGGTGCACGTTCTCCCGGCGGCTGGGTCCGGGGGTGGCCTCGGCGATCCAGGGGCCGTCGCCGGAGGGGTCGACGACGCCCTCCTCCAGCCATTCGTAGGTCCCGCCGAGGACGCCTTCGACGACCTTGCGGTCGACGTCGTCGGTGTTGGACCACAGGCGCGTGAACAGCTCCTCCACGCGGACGCGGGACTGGCGGCAGAAGGCGTCGGCGAGCTGGTAGGCCTCGCGGCCGTGCTCGCCCCGGCCGCGCAGCATTTCGGCCCGCACGCAGGCCGCGCTCATCGCGAACAGCTCCGCGCCGATGTCGACGACACGGCCGAGGAAGCCCTGCTTGGTCTCCATACGGCCCTGCCAGCGGGACATGGCGTAGAAGGTGGAGCGGGCCAGTTTGCGGCAGTGGCGTTCGACGTACCGCAGGTGCGGGGAGAGGTCGACCTCGTGCTTGAACTCGGCGTAGGAGCTGGGGAGCTGGCCGGGTCCGGTGACGAGCTTGGGCAGCCACCTGGCGTAGAAGGCGCCGGCGTTGGCGCCTGCTTTCGCCTTGTCCTGGAGGGATTTGTCGGGGTCGATGAGGTCGCCGGCGACGGAGAGGTGGGCGTCGACCGCCTCGCGGGCGATCAGCAGGTGCATGATCTCCGTGGAGCCCTCGAAGATGCGGTTGATACGCAGGTCGCGCAGCAACTGTTCGGCGGGGACGGCGCGTTCGCCGCGGGCCGCGAGGGACTCGGCGGTCTCGAAGCCGCGTCCGCCGCGGATCTGGACGAGTTCGTCGGCCATCAGGCAGGCCATCTCGGAGCCGTAGAGCTTGGCGAGGGCGGCTTCGATGCGGATGTCGTTGCGGTCCTCGTCGGCCATCTGGCTCGCCAGGTCGACGACGGCTTCGAGCGCGAAGGTGGTGGCCGCGATGAAGCTGATCTTGGAGCCGACCGCTTCGTGGTGGGCGACGGGCTTGCCCCACTGCTCGCGGACGCCCGACCATTCGCGGGCGATCTTCAGGCACCACTTGCCGGCGCCGACGCACATGGCGGGCAGGGAGAGCCGGCCGGTGTTGAGGGTGGTGAGGGCGATCTTGAGGCCGGCGCCCTCGGGGCCGATGCGGTTGGCGGCGGGGACGCGCACCCGGTGGAACCGGGTGACGCCGTTCTCCAGGCCGCGCAGGCCCATGAAGGCGTTGCGGTGCTCGACGGTGACGCCCTCGGAGTCCGCCTCGACGACGAAGGCGGTGATGCCGCCCTTGTGGCCCTCGGACTTGGGCACCCGGGCCATGACGACCAGCAGGTCGGCGACGACGCCGTTGGTGGTCCACAGTTTGACCCCGTCGAGGACGTAGTCGTCGCCGTCGGGGACGGCGGTGGTGGCCAGCCGGGCGGGGTCGGAGCCGACGTCGGGTTCGGTCAGCAGGAAGGCCGAGATGTCGGTGCGGGCGCAGCGGGGCAGATAGGTGTCCTTCTGCTCCTGGGTACCGAAGAGCTTCAGCGGCTGCGGTACGCCGATGGACTGGTGGGCGGACAGGAGGGCGCCGAGCGCGGGGCTCGCGGTGCCGACCACGGCGAGGGCCTTGTTGTAGTAGACCTGGGTGAGGCCGAGGCCGCCGTACTTGGGGTCGATCTTCATGCCGAGGGCGCCGAGCTCCTTGAGCTCGTTGATCGTCTCGTCGGGGATGCGCGCCTCGCGTTCGATGCGGGCGGAGTCGATCCGCGTCTCGCAGAAGTCGCGGAGCTTGGCGAGGAAGGCCTCGCCGCGGCGGGCGTCCTCGCCGGCGGGCAGGGGGTGGGGGTGGATCAGGTCGAGCCGGAAGCGGCCCAGGAACAGTTCCTTGGCGAAGCTCGGCTTGCGCCAGTCCTGCTCCCGGGCGGCCTCCGCCACCTGGCGTGCCTCACGTTCGGTGACGGTGGGGCGGGGTCGGGAGGAGGAGGTGGGTGGTGCGGACATGAGGCTCACCTCGCCGCGAATCGGGATCTTGGACCTATTCGGTTACTGACGGGTCCTACCCGATCGTATGTACCGGATCCTCGGTCGCCCCACCACCCCTGCGGCGGCGGTGGGGCCGGGGGGAAGCCGGTTCCGCCGCGGGCGCTGCCGGGCTCCGCCCGTGTCGGAGCAGGGGCGGCGCCCCGGCCGCGCCCTTGCGCCGAAGGAGTGGCACGGTGGGGCGACGGCCCTGCGCCCAGCAGGCCGGCCTCTCGGACCGCTCCCGGCGGGATCGGGTGTGAGAACGTCCGGAAAGGCGTTGTCGAAGCGCTTCGACGTCCTATGGACACCCACCCTTGCTAGAGCTACTGTCGAACCACCCTCACCCGCCCCTGTTCGCAATGCGCACTGTCGAAGCGCTTCACAAAGCTTGGAGAGCTGGATGGTCACCCTCGCCGAGGTCGCCCAGCACGCCGGAGTCTCGGCGAGCACGGTGAGCTATGTCCTCAGCGGCAAGCGGTCCATCTCCGCGACCACCCGGCAGCGGGTCGAGCAGAGCATCCGCGAGCTCGGCTACCACCCGAACGCGGGCGCCCGCGCCCTGGCCAGCAGCAGGTCGAACATCATCGCGCTGATGGTCCCGCTGCGCACCGACATGTACGTGCCGGTGATGATGGAGATCGCCATCGCGGTCGCCACCACCGCCCGCACGCACGGCTACGACGTCCTGCTGCTCACCGGCGAGGAGGGTCCCGACGCCGTCCGCCGGGTCACCGGCAGCGGGCTCGCCGACGCGATGATCCTGATGGACGTCCAACTGGACGACGAGCGGCTGCCGTTGCTGCGGGGGACGGATCAGCCGGCGGTACTGATCGGGCTGCCCGCCGACACCTCGGGGCTGACCTGCGTCGACCTCGACTTCACGGCGACGGGCGCGCTGTGCGTGGAGCACCTGGCCAAGCTCGGGCACCGGGACGTCGCCGTCATCGGCGAGGCCCCCGCCGTGTACGAACGGCACACCGGGTTCGCCGAACGCACCCTGGACGGACTGCGCTCCCGCGCCCGGGAGTTGGGGGTGCGGCTGCTGCACCGCCCGTGCGAGGGCGGATACGTCGCCATGGCCGCGACGCTCGCCCGGATCCTCGACGAGCGGCCGGGCACCACCGGTTTCGTCGTGCAGAACGAGTCGGCGGTCGAGCCGCTGCTCGCGCTGCTGCGCCAGCAGGGGCGGGCCGTGCCGGAGGACGTGTCGGTGCTGGCGATCTGCCCCGAACAGGTCGCCGTCCAGGCCTCGGTGCGGCTGACGTCGGTCGCCATCCCCGCCCAGGAGATGGGCCGGCACGCGGTGGAACGTCTCGTCGCCAAGCTCGGCGGCCGGGGCGAGAGCGAAGTGGTGCTGCTGGAACCCGAGTTGACGGTCCGGGCGAGCACCGGACCGGCGCCCGCCTCCCCCTGAACCACCCCGCGCGCCTCCCCCTCGCCCTCCGCTCCCCCGCCGCGACGCCCCGCCCTCCGCACGTCCGCACTCCTCCAGGAGCACAGGAGCCCCCTCGTGAATCAGCCTGCCGAAAACCAGCCCCAGGTCAGCCTCGCGCAGTCCTCGCCCACCGTCGGCACCTTCCGTGAGCGGGACGGCGCTCTGGAGTGGAGCGGGCGCCAGGAGACGCTGCGCGTCGAGCCGTGGGGGCCGGACGCGGTCCGGGTCCGGGCCCGCCTGGGCGGCCCCGTCCTGGACGGCCTGCCCGGCGCACTGCTGCCCCAGGCGCCGCCGACGCCGTCCACCGTGAAGACCGAGGAGGGCCTGGGACGGCTGACGGTCGGCGCGCTGACCGTCGAGGTGGACGCGGAGGGCCTGGTCCGCTTCCTGCGGACCGAGGACGGCTCCGAGGTCCTGTCCGAGGCCCGCGCCCACTTCTGGTGGCCCGGCCCCCGCCTCTACACGGCCGTCGGCAACGGCCACCACCGGCTGGAGCAGCGCTTCGCCGCCTACGACGACGAGAGGCTGTACGGCCTGGGGCAGCACCAGCACGGCCGGCTGGACCAGAAGGGGCTGGTGCTGGACCTGGTGCAGCGCAACGCCGAGGTCGGCATCCCTGTGCTCACCTCCAGCCGCGGCTACACACTGCTGTGGAACAACCCGGCGATCGGCCGGGTGGAGCTGGCCGGCAACGGCACCCGCTGGGTGGCGGACTCGGCTCGGCAGATCGACTACTGGATCACCGCGGGCGCGCCGGCCGACGCCCAGCGCCGCTACAGCGCGGTGACCGGCCGCACCCCGATGCTGCCGGAGTGGGCGGCCGGCTTCTGGCAGTGCAAGCTGCGCTACCGCACACAGGACGAACTCCTCGCGGTGGCACGGGAGTACAAGCGGCGGGGGCTGCCGCTGTCCGCCATCGTCTGCGACTTCTTCCACTGGACCCATCTGGGCGAGTGGAGGTTCGACCCCGCGGAGTGGCCGGACCCGGCCGCGATGGTCGCCGAACTGGACGAGCTGGGCGTGAAGTTGGTGGTGAGCGTCTGGCCGTCGGTGTCGCCGCTGAGCGAGAACCACGCGGTCATGGAGCAACGCGGCCACTTCATCGGCACCCAGTACGGTCCGCTGGCGCACGCCGACTGGCCGGACAAGGGAGTCGCCTCGACGGTCCAGGTGGCCTTCTACGACGCCACCAACCCCGAGGCACGCGAGTTCGTGTGGTCGCGCATCCGGGACAACTACCTCCTCCCGTACGGGATCGACGCCTTCTGGCTGGACGCCTGCGAGCCGGAGCTCAAGCCCGGCTTCCCGGAGAACCTGCGCTACTGGGCGGGTCCGGGCCTGGAGGTCGGCAACATGTACCCGGCGGAGAACGCCCGTACGTTCCACGAGGGGCTGTGCGCCGAGGGCAAGAAGGACATCGTCACGCTCAACCGCTCGGCGTGGGCGGGCAGTCAGCGCCACGGGGCGGCCCTGTGGTCGGGTGACATCGGCACCGACTTCGCCACCCTGCGCCGTCAGATCGCCGCCGGTCTCAACACGGCGCTGTCGGGCATCCCTTGGTGGAACACCGACATCGGCGGCTTCCACGGCGGCGACCCGGACGACCCGTCGTACCGCGAGGTGATGGTCCGCTGGTTCCAGTTCGGCGCGCTGTCCCCGCTGATGCGGCTGCACGGCTTCCGTGACCCGGGCATGCCGCTGGGGCCGGAGATGACCGGCGGTCCCAACGAGGTGTGGTCCTACGGGGAGGAGGCCGGCGCGATCCTGGAGCGGTACCTGCGCCTGCGCGAGCGCCTCAAGCCGTACATCCTCAAGGTGATGCGCGAGGCCCACGAGGAGGGGCTGCCGCCGATGCGGCCGCTGTTCCTGGAGTTCCCCGACGACAAACTCGCCTGGCAGGTCTCCGACGCCTACCTGTTCGGTGCGGAGCTGCTGGTCGCCCCGGTGCTGGAGCCGGGCGCGACGACCTGGACGACGTATCTCCCGGCGGGCGCCGGCTGGGCGGACGCGTGGACCGGTGAGACGTACGAGGGCGGCCAGGCCGTGACGGTCGACGCCCCGCTGGACCGGATCCCGCTGTTCCTGCGGGACGGGGCGCGGCTGCCCGTGGCGGAGTAGCCGCGCACAGGAGGGTGCGGCCGGTCCCGTAGGGGAGGGACCGGCCGCACCGTCGTCGCGTGGGTCAGCCGCCGCTGACGGTCAGGTTGTCGGTGGTGAAGTTCAGACCGCCGGCGGAGGAGGTGATCTCGTAGCCGAACTGGACGTCGCCGATGGTCTCGTCGCCGAACCAGTGCTTGGTGTCCTTGATCCACTTGACGATCGGCAGGATGTTGACGGTGCCGGAGGTCGAGTTGGAGGTGCGGATGAACGAGAAGACCTCGTTGGAGCCGTTGCTGCCCTTGTGGACGGTCCAGGTGTGGCCGCCGAGGGTGACGGTTCCCTGCGAGGAGCCCAGCGGGCCGACGGGGCCGGTCTTGTTGACCCAGAGCATGATCTCGTAGTCGTAGTCGGTGTCCCAGATGTCGTAGGACGTGTTGTACGCGCCGGACGACGGGACGGTGACCTTGTAGGTGCTGGTCAGCGAGGAGAGCGCGCTGATCCGCTTGTTGATCACCTTCTTGGAGTCGGGGTAGGACTTGATGCCGCCGGTGTTGGGGTGGTTGGCCCAGACGCCCCAGTTGGTGCCGGAGTTGGCCCAGACGCACTGGCTGCCGAAGCCGGAGCCCCAGATGTTGTTGTAGAGGGTGTAGCCGTTCAGGCTGGTGGTGCCCCAGCGGTCGCAGGAGTTCCAGACGGCGGCGGACGCGGGGGCGGCGGCGAGGGCGACGGTCGCGCCGAGGGCCAGCACCGGGGCCAGTAAGGCCGTGCTGAGCTTGCGCGGTGTGCTCAGTGCCATGGTGTCCCTTTCCATGGGTGGGGGGATTCGCGGGGGGTGTCACCACGCCTTCGTGCGAAGGACGTGGTCCTCTCCGGCGACGAGGTCGAGCACGCTCGTGCCGGAGGAAGTCCGCAGTTCGACGCGGCGGGTGCGGGTGGGGCGCAGCACCGCGTGCGTCTCCTCGGGGCTCCAGGCGAGGTCGAGCACGGCGCCGAAGCGGGTGCGGACGCCGAGGAGACGGCCTCGCGGCAAGGCCGTGGGAAGGGCGGGCAGCAGGACCAGCCGGTCGGGGGTCGACTGGACGAGGGTCTCGATCAGCACGGCGGGCAGGGTGTGAGCGGCGTCCGCGTTGTAGACGTGCCGGTTCGGGTAGTGGGCGCTCATCAGCGAGGCGTGGAAGTAGTCGCCTTCGAGGACCTGGGCGAGCGCGTGGGCGGCGCGGTCGGCGTCGCCGAGGCGGGCGGCGATCAGGGCGTGGTGGAGGTGGCCGTGCGCGGAGTCGTTCTCCGCGCCGCGCAGGCACAGGGCGCGGTGGGCGGCGGCCGCCAGGTGCGGGGTGTCGTGGGGGGTGATCTCGTCGAGGGGCCAGACGGCGTAGAGGTGGCTGAGGTGGCGGTGGTCGTAGGTGTCGTCGAGGCCGGGCCGGGCCCATTCGGCGAGGGCGCCGTCGGCGTTGACGCGGTGCGGCGGGAGGCGGTCGGCGAGGGCGCGCCAGCGGGCGGCTTCGGGGGTGTCCGGATGGTGATCGGCCGCGGTGCGCAGGGCGTGGCGGGCCGCGGAGAGGTCCATGGCGGCGTCGAGGGACCCCCAGCTCGCGCCCGTGGGGCGGTTCTCGGGTGAGTAGGAGGGGACGACGACGAGCCGGCCGTCGGCGTCGGTGCGGGTGAGGAAGTCCTCGTAGAAGCGGGCGACTTCGGCGAGAGCGGCGACGGTGCGCGGGTCGTGTCCGCCGTGGGTCTCGTCGTGGTCGACGAGCGGTTTGAGCAGCCAGTCGGCGCCGGCGGTCCACAGGTGCAGCGGGTATTCGCGGCTGAAGTGGTACGTCAGTCCTGACTCGCCGTCGGTGTGGGAGGGGGCGACGACGCCGCGGGCGCCGAAGACGGCGCGGGCGTTCTCCCGCCAGTCGTCGAGCTGGCCGTGGACCAGGTTGGCGAGGGCGGCGGTGACCTCGGGCAGGTCCGCCGCGGCGGCGGACGCCGTCTGGAGGTTGAGGTTGGCGTTGGTGGTGAACGCGCCGGACCAGGCGGTGTCCCAGTCGCCGGTCCACAGGCCGGTGAGCCGGGGCGGGAGGAGGCCGCCGGCGCTGAGGAGGTGGTAGCGGCCGGCGGCGAAGAGCCGTTCCAGCAGCGCCGGGCTGCCGGGCCGCCGGAGCAGCTCCGAGCCCGGGAGGGCGCGTTCGGCCGGGTCGGCGGCGAGGTCGAGGGTGACGCGTTCGTACGCGGTGCGGTGCAGCCGGGTGTGCCGGTCGAGGAGGGTGCCGTAGGAGAGGAGGGTGCCGTGAGTGCCGTCGGCGAGAAGGGCGCGCAGGGCGCGTGTCTCCTCGGTGACGTCGGGTTCGCCGGTGTGGCGGCGGACGCGGGTGAGCAGCAGCACGGATTCGGCGTCCTCCACGCGGACGCCGGCCCCGGCGGGGAGGGTGCGGCCGCCGGTCACGGCGAGGAGGGCGACGCCGGTGTACGAGCGGTCGCTGCCGGGGTAGCGGGCGTGGAGGGTGAGTGCGGCGCCTTCGGGGGTGCGCAGGGCGCCGCGTGCGACGCGGAGGCCGGCGGGCGCGCCCGGCAGGCGGTGGTCGAGGCTGACGTCGAGGGTGAGCCGGCCGCCGCTCACGTGCTGGACGATCACGTCGTCGGCGCGGGAGACGAAGACACGGCTGGTCCGGTCGCCGTCGGCGGTGGTGACCTCGCCGGTGGCGAAGTCGACGGCACGGCGGTACCGGCGCCGGCCCCCGGGCGCCGTGGGCGGACGCCTCAGGCGGGTCTGGAATCCGGGGTGGAAGGGCTGCACCCACTGCAGGGGGCGGCCGTCGGTGAAGTCCTCGGCGGCGGTGAGGTCCCCGGCGAGCAGCCGGTCCTGGACGTCGGCGAGTCGTGCGGCGAGCTCGGGGGGCCGGGCATGCTCGGCGCCGTTGGGGCGGACCAGGGTGTGGTGGGTGACGACGACCCGGTCGTCGTCGGGGTCGCCGAACACCAGGGCGCCGTGGTGGCCGTTGCCGCTGAGGAAGCCGTCCTCCCAGCGGGCCGCGGGGCGCGGCTCCCAGGTGCCGTGAACGGGGCCGCCGGTCATGGCGCCAGCACGGCGACGTCGTAGCGGCCGAGGGTGATCCCGTCGGTCACGCCGGCGCCGGTCAGGAGGTCGCGGTAGGCGCCCGGCACGGCGACCCTCACGGTGTCCCGCCCATGGTTGAGCAGGAAGAGGAGGTCGCCTCGGCGGAGGGCCTCGACCTGGTCCGGCAGTCCGCCGAGGACGGGGCCCGCGCCCGCGTCCGCCGCGATCCGGGCGAGCAGGTCGCGCAGGGGGTCCGGCTCCGGGAGCGTGGAGACGTACCAGGCGCGGCCCCTGCGGAGCACGGCGGGCATGCCGTCGAGGTCGCCGCCCCGGTAGCGGGCGTGGGTCTCGGCGTCGTCGCTCGGCTCGATCTCCTCCGACCACAGCGTGCCGCGGAAGCCGTCGCACTCGGTGTGCTCCCCCGCCTGGAGCGGCCACCACTCGTGCAGGACGCGGATGCCGAACAGCTCGCGCAGCCGGGCGTCCATGCCGCCGGGCCGCACCCGGTCGTCGTGGTCGGCGACGCCGGTGAGGAAGCCGCTGACCAGGGTGCCGCCGTCGCGCACGAAGGCGAGGAGATTGTCGACCGCGTTCTCGGTGAGGGCGTACAGCTGGGGGACGACGACCAGCCTGTACGGGGTGAGGTCGTGCTCGGGGTGGGCGAAGTCGGCGGTGAGGTGGGCCCGCCAGAGGGCGCGGTGCCAGGCGGTGAGGACGTCGGGGTAGTCGACCTCGGTGGAGGGGCGGCCGTCCTGGGCGCCGGCCCACCAGGAGTGCCAGTCGTGCAGCACGGCCACCTCGGCGGCGACAGGGCGTCCCGTCACATGGGGGCCGAGCCGGGCGAGGTCGCGGCCGAGCTGCTTGACCTCCGCGAAGGTGCGGCCCTGTTCGCCCGCGTGGCTGAGCATCCCGGAGTGGAACTTCTCCGCGCCCTGCCGGGACTGCCGCCACTGGAAGTAGCAGACGGCGTCCGCGCCCCGGGCCACCGCCTGGAGCGACCAGAGGCGGTTCACGCCCCGGGGCTTGGGGTGGTTCACGCCGCGCCAGTTGACCGGTCCGGCCGCCTGCTCCATCAGCATCCAGGGGCCTCGGGCCTGCGAGCGGGTGAGGTCCTGGACGAGGGCGCCGGCTTGCGCGCCGTAGGGGTCGCGGGGGTCGGGGTAGAGGTCGACGGAGACGACGTCCTCCTCCTCGGCCCAGCGCCAGGCGTCCAGCCCGGACCACAGCGGCATGAAGTTGGTCGTCACCGGGACGTGCGGGCTGTGCCGGGCGACGATGTCGCGTTCGGCGAGGTAGCACTCCAGGAGCGCGTCGGAGGTGAAGCGCCGGAAGTCCAGCAGCTGGGCGGGGTTGCGCAGGTAGTGGGTGCGGCGGGCGGGCAGGATGCCGTCCCAGGTGTCATAGCCCTGCCCCCAGAAGGCGGTGCCCCAGGCCTCGTTGAGGGCGTCGAGGGTGCCGTACCGCTCGCGCAGCCAGCGGCGGAAGGCGGCGGCGGCCTCGTCGCCGTGGTCGTACGTGCAGTACTCGTTGTTGATGTGCCACAGGGTGAGGGCGGGGTGGCGGCCGTAGCGGGCGGCCAGGTCCTCGGTGACGGCGGCGGCGTGACGGCGGTAGACGGCGCTGGAGTGGGAGAAGTGCTGCCGGCCGCCCCACCATTCGATCGCGCCGTGCTCGTCGCGGGGCAGGGTCTCCGGGTGGAGGCGGCCGAGCCACGGCGGGGGCGAGGAGGTGGGGGTGGCGAGGACGACTCCGACGCCGTTGTCGTGCATCAGGTCCATCAGCTTGTCCAGCCAGCCGAACTCCCGCGCCCCGGGCCGGGGTTCGATCCGGGACCAGGAGAAGACGCCGAGGGTGACGGAGTTGACTCCGGCGTCGCGCATCAGACGGACGTCGTCGTGCCAGGTCTCCTCGGGCCACTGTTCGGGGTTGTAGTCGCCGCCGAAGAGGATGCGGCCCCGGGTGGCGTGGGCGAGGCCGGGACGGTGGCGGGCGGGCATCAGACGGGCTCCCCGTACGGGAACTCCCGCCCGTGTGAGGCGGGTCGGGGTGTGCGGTAGGTGGCGTGCATGGGGCACCTCGGGTGTGGGAGGGGGCGGGCGTGGGCCGGGGCGGCCGACCGGGGCGGCGGGCGTTCCCTGTCGGCGGGCCGCCCGTCATCCCTTCACGGCGCCGGTCAGCATGCCCTTCTTGAAGTGCTTCTGGACGAACGGCGACAGCACGGCCACCGGCAGCAGCGCCATCACCATGACCGCCATCTGCACGGCCAGCCCGGACAGTTGGCCGGTCCTGATGGCCTGCCCGAGCCCGACCGGCGCCTCCTGCTTCTGCACCAGCTGGATCATGACGTTCTGCAGCGGCATCATGTCCTGTTCGTTCAGGTACAGCGAGGCGTTGAACCACGCGCTCCAGTACCCGACCGCGTAGAACAGCGTGATCACCGCGATGACCGCGCGCGAGAGCGGCATCACTATCTGCAGGAGGATCCGGAAGTCGCCGGCCCCGTCGATGCGCGCGCTGTCGATGAGTTCGGGCGATATGCCCATGAAGAAGCCGCGCAGCACGAGGATGTTGAAGACGCTCACCGCGCTCGGCAGGATCAGCGCGAGGTAGGTGTCGGTCAGTCCCAGGGTCTGCACCAGCAGGTAGGTGGGGATGAGTCCGGCGCTGAAGAACATGGTCGCCAGCAGGATCATCAGCAGCCAGCGGTGCCCTAGCGAGCCGCTGCGGGAGAGCCCGTACGCGCACAGCACGGACACCGTCATGGAGAACAGCGTGCCGACGAGGGTGACGAGGACGCTGATGACCGCCGCGCGGGTGACCTGCCCGCCGCTGAGCAGTTCCTCGTAGGCGATGAAGGTGACGCCCTTGGGCACCATCACCAGTCCGCCGGCCTCGTCGATGGTCTTGCGCGAGGACAGGCTGGTGACGACGACGATCCACAGCGGGAAGACGATCGCCAGGCAGGCCAGCGCCAGGGCGATGCTCTTGCCGGCGAGGCCCGCCTTGGAGGGCGGCTCCTCCCAGCCGGGCCGGGGCGGGGCCTGCCACCAGCGCGGCGCCTTCTCCGGTCCCGGATCGCTGTCCTGCCGTGGCTCCCAGGTCGCGGTGGTCACTTCTTGTACACCCCCTGCTCGCCCATCAGATGGGCCACCTTGTTCGCGGCAAGGACCAGCCCGAGGCTGACGACGCCCTTGATGAGGCCGGCGGCGGCCGCGTAGCTGAAGTCCTGGTTGCGCACGCCGTTCCACCACACGAAGGTGTCGAGGACTTCCGCGGCCCCCGGTCCCACGGCCTCGCGTTGCAGCAGGATCTGCTCGAAGCCGACCGTCAGGGCGTCGCCGACGCGCAGGACGAGCAGCAGGGCGATCACCGGGCGCAGCGCGGGCAGGGTGACGTGCCACATGCGGCGCCAGCGGCCGGCGCCGTCCATGGCGGCGGCTTCGTAGAGGTCGGGGCTGACGGAGGCCAGCGCGGCGAGGAAGACGATGATCCCCCAGCCGGCGTCCTTCCACACGCTCTCGGCGGTGATGAGCAGGGCGAAGGTGTCCGGGTCGGCCATGATGTTCAGGCCGTCGTGCCCGTTCTCGCGCAGCAGCTGGGAGAGGATGCCGGCGCCGCCGAACAGCTGCTGGAAGACGGCGATGACCAGCACCCAGGAGAAGAAGTGCGGCAGGTAGAGCACGGCCTGGGCGACCGCCCGCACCCGGGGCCTTACCACGCTGTTGATGAGCAGGGCGAGCAGGATGGGGATCGGGAAGAACAGCACGAGCTGGATGACGAACAGCACCAGCGTGTTCTCGACCGCGTTCCAGAAGGCGGAGTCCTCGAAGATCCGCTGGAAGTTGTCCAGGCCCACCCAGGGGCTGTTGAAGATGGAGACGACGCCGTTGTCGCTGATGTAAGGGTCGTACTCCTGGAAGGCGACCACGTTGCCGAGGATGGGCACGTAGTTGAAGAGCAGGACCAGGGCGACCGCCGGCAGGGTCATCAGGAGCAGGGCGCGGTCGCGTCTGAACCTGACCCGCAGGCTCGATCCCGAGGCGGGCGCCCTGCGTCCGGGGCCGGTGGCGCCGCCGGACGCCACCGGGGTTTTCTCCGTCTCGTCGGCCTCGGCCCTGCTCCGAGGCACCGTGCTGTGCGACACAGCCGTTCTCCTTGCCTCGCAGCCGGCTCAGCTCGCCGCCGAGCCGTTGTCGTCGAGCAGCTTCTTGTACCAGTCGCGGAGTTGGTCGCCGCCCTTGCTCTTCCAGTCGGCGACGAACTGCTGCATGTCGCTGACCTTCTTGCGGCCGCGGACGATGTCGTCCTCCAACTGCTCCACGTCGTTGGTGAGGTTGGTGAACCGCGTCGGCTCGGTGATCTGCATCCCGTAGAAGGCCGACTTCTTGGTGAAGGCGCCCATCCGCTGCTGCCATTCGACCTGGCCCTTGGCGACGGCCGGGAAGTCGGGGTGGGCGATGGTCGCGGCGGGGGCGGAGACGAATGTGTAGGAGTTGGCGACCTCGTTGTTGCCCTTGTCGTTCTTGACGGGCACGCCGTCCTTCACCGTGTAGTGGGTGCCCTCGACGCCGTAGTTGGTGAGCATGTACTCCTTGGTGCCGTACGGGGCGGCGGTCACGTTGGCGAGCGCCAGCGCGTCGCGGACGACGGCCTCGGAGGCCTTCTTGTTGACGAAGGCGAACATGTTGGCCGGGTTGGTGGCCCACAGGGTGGGCTGCCCGCCGTCGTGGCCGAAGAGGTCCATGCCCCAGATCTTGAAGGCGGGGTTCTGGGCGGCCTGGCTCGCGGTCTGGACGTACCAGTTGGAGATGTCGTTGTTCCAGATCAGGAACTCGCCGGCGGCGAACTTGGGCGCCGGGTCGGTGGCCTGGCTCTTGCCCAGCTCGAAGTCGGGGTGGACGACCTTGGCGGCGAACAGCTTGCGGGTCCACTCCAGCGCCTCGAGGAAGGCCTCCGTCTCGATGCGGTTGACCAGCTTGCCGTCGACCATGTCCCAGCCGAGGGGCTTCTCGCCGCCGGACAGCACGCCGAAGATGTTGAACGCCGTCCACTTCATGTCGCCGCAGGCCCACCGCTTGGCCCTGGCGTTGGTGACCTCCTTGCACAGCGCCAGGAACTCGTCGGCGGACTTGGGGACTTGGTAGCCCTCCTTGTCGAAGACGTCCTGGCGGTAGCAGGGCACGATGTTCGGGACGTACGAGGCGGGGATCGGCAGGCCCATCAGCCTGCCGCCGAAGATGGAGCGCTGCCAGGCCTCGGTCGGGATCGCCGCCAGGTTGGGGAACTCCTTGACCGCGTCCCCGGAGAGGTGGGGGCCGAGGTCGGCGAACTTGCCGATGATGGCGCTCGGTATCTTGCCGCCCATGTTCCAGCCGGGGATGACCACCATGTCCGGGACGTCGCTGGAGGCGAGGACCGCGCCGAGCTTCTGGTCGTAGGTGTTGCCGTCCTGGTTGCGCCACTGGACGTCGACGCCGGCCAGGTCGTTCATCGCCTTGTAGTAGGCGTTGTCGCCCTTCGGCGGCGAGCCCCAGAACGGGGCCATGACGGTGACCTTGCCGCCCTTGCCGAGCTTCGCCGGCACGGAGGACTTCAGGCCCGCGAGGTCGAGCTTGCCGGTGAAGCCGACCGCGGAGCCGTTCTTGGAGGCGATGTCGGGGGTGACGATGTTGCCGGCGACGAACGTCGGCAGGATCTTCTTGGCCTTCTTCCCCGAGGTGGTGCCGTCGCGCGAGCCGCCGTCCGAGCCGCCGCAGGCGGCGAGCAACGGCATTCCTCCCGCCACCGCTGCGGTGGCGACCGCCGTGGAGGCGAGGAAGCTTCTCCGGCTGGGCCCGGAAGGACCTGAGGAGGGGGAAGCGGCGTTCGGCGTCATTGCGTCAACCCTTCATGGCGCACCAGGACACCCGGCGGTGGCCGTCGGCTGCGGTGTCTCGAGTGGATCTGGCTGAGCTGAAGCGCGTCCCGACTCCCGGTCTTCCCAGGCCTGGGCGCACCCGATGGCGACTCCAGCCGCTCGTAGGATCGTCGAAGCGCTTCGATGTTGCTGCGAGGTTAAGTGAAGGGCAGGGGGTACACAAGGGTCGTTCCCAAGATTCCTCGGCGCTTCGCAGGTTCCGCCCATGCGCACAGTCGGCTTGAAATGACGCCTGGTTGTCGGACTTGTTGCGGTGGGGTCCCTTGACACCCACCCCCGAGGCGAATGAGCATCGAAGCGCTTCGAAAGCATTCTTCCGCTCCAGCGCCGAGGGATCCCCACGTGACCGCATCCATGCCGCCCACGCCGCCTTTCCGCGATCCGCAGCTGCCGTTCCCGAAGCGCGTCGACGACCTGCTGGCGCGGCTGACCCTGGACGAGAAGATCTCCTTCCTGCACCAGTTCGTCCCCGCCGTCGAACGCCTGGGGATCGCCGCGTTCCGCACCGGCCAGGAGGCGCTGCACGGGGTGGCCTGGATGGGCCCGGCGACGGTGTTCCCGCAGGCGGTGGGGCTCGGCGCGACCTGGAACCCGGACCTGGTGCGCCGGGTCGGCGAGGCGGTGTCCCGGGAGGTCCGCGCGATGCGCGCCCGCGACGAGCGGGTGGGCCTGAACGTCTGGTCGCCCACGGTCAACCTGCTGCGCCACCCGCTGTGGGGCCGCAACGAGGAGGGCTACTCCGAGGACCCGAAGCTGACCTCCGCCATCGCGACCGCCTACACCCGCGGGCTGCGCGGCGAGCATCCGACGTACTGGCGCACCGCGCCGGTCCTCAAGCACTGGCTGGCCCACAACAACGAGACCGGCCGCGACGTCACGTCCTCCTCGGTCCGGCCGCGCGTGCTGCACGAGTACGATCTGCGCGCCTTCCGCGAGACGGTCGAGGCGGGCGCGGTCGCCGGGGTGATGCCGGCGTACAACCTGGTCAACGGGCGTCCCAACCATGTCTCGCCGTATCTGCGGGAGCAGTTGCGCACCTGGACCGAGCAGGAGCTGATGGTGTGCTCGGACGCGGGCGCCCCCTCCAACCTGGTCGACTCCGAGCACTACTTCGACACGCACGAGGAGGCGACGGCGGCCTCGCTCACCGCCGGCGTGGACAGCTTCACCGACCACGGCACGGACGGTTCGCAGATCACCGCCCGGGTGCGGGGCGCGCTGGAGCGGGGCCTGCTGACCGAGGCCGACGTCGACACGGCGGTCCGCCGGCAGCTCTCGGTCCGTTTCCGCCTCGGCGAGTTCGACCCGCACCACGACCCGCACGCGGACACCGGCGAGTTCGACACCCCGGCCCACCGCGCACTCGCCCTGGAGGCCGCCGAGCAGGCGGTGGTCCTGCTGCGCAACGACGGCGTCCTGCCGCTCGCCGCCGACACCCGGATCGCGGTGGTCGGCCCGCTCGCCGACGAGTGCAAGCTCGACTGGTACAGCGGCACGCTGATCCACCGCTCGACTCCCCTGGAGGGGTTGTACGAGCGGTTCGGGGCGGACCGCGTGGCGTTCGCGGAGGGCGTGGACCGCGTCCTGCTGAAGACGTCCGCGGGCACGTTCCTGCACGTCCCGGCCGCCCCCGAGGCAGCCGACGAGACGCGTGGCGCGCAGGGCGCTCTGGACCCGGCGCTGCTCGCGGGCCGCACCGACCTCCCCCCGCTCACGGCCGGCCCCGCCGGCACGGAGCTGGCGCTCGCCGACTGGGGCGACGGGGTCCTCACCCTGCGCGCTCCCGACGGCCGTTACCTCTCGGTCGCCGAGGACGGCTTCCTGCGGGCCTCCGCCGACCGGCCCGGCGGCTGGGTGGTGCAGGAGACGTTCCGCCTGGAGGCGGCACCGGGCTCCGGGACCGACGCCCATGGCAACGGTCACCTCCTCCGGCACATCGGAACGGGTCGCCACGTCTGTGTCACCGCCGAGGGTGTGAAGGTTGCCGAGGACGAGCCCGAGGTGTTCGAGCTGGTCGTCGTCGAGCGCGGCGAGGACGCGGTGGCCCGGGTGGCCGCCGAGGCGGACGTCGTCGTGGTGGTGGCGGGCAACGACCCGCACATCAACGGCCGGGAGACCGAGGACCGCACCACCCTGCGCCTGCCCGCGCAGCAGGAGCGGCTCCTGGCGGCGGCCCGGTCCGGCGACGCGCGCGTGGTGCTCGCGCTGGTGTCGGCCTACCCGTACGCGTTCGACGCGGGGCCGCTGTCCGGGGTGCTGTGGACGGCGCACGGCGGCCAGGCCGGGGGCACGGCGCTGGCGCGGGTGCTGGCCGGCGACGTCTCCCCCGCGGGCCGCCTGCCGCAGACCTGGTACGCCGACGACGCGGACCTTCCCGACCTGCTCGACTACGACGTGATCGGCGGCCGGCAGACGTACCTGTACTTCGAGGGCAGGCCGCTGTTCCCGTTCGGGCACGGGCTGTCGTACGCGTCGTTCGCGTACGCCGATCTGAAGGCGCGCCTCGGGGACGACGGCGAGGACACGGCGCGGGTGTCCTTCACGGTCGTCAACATGGGGGACGTGCCCGCCGACGAGGTGGCGCAGCTCTACACGCGCGCGGTGGACCCGTCGGTGACCCGGCCGCGCCGTGAGCTGCTGGCCCACCGCCGTCTGACGCTCGCGCCGGGCGAGGGGGCCGAGGTGTCCTTCGAGGTCCCGCTGTCCGCCTTCGCGTTCTGGGACGTGGCGCGGGGCGGCCGGCGGCTGGAGCCGGGCCCGTACGACCTGCTGGTGGGCTCCTCCAGCGAGGACGTGCGGCTGCGGACGACGGTCACGCTCGACGGGGAGCCGGCCGCCCCGCGCCCGGTGCTCCGCGACGGGCTCGCGGCCGTCGACTTCGACGAGCAGGGCGGGACCGAGATCGTCGACCTGACCAAGGCGTCGGGCGACGCGGTGACGCCGGCCGCGGGCGGCGCGGGCGAACTGCTGTACCGGGCTTGCGACTTCGGGGGCGGGACGGCCGGCGTGAGCGTGGCGGCGGCCGGCTCGGGCACGGTGGAGCTGACCGTGGACGGCGGCCCGGTCCTCGCCGCGCTGACCCTCGCGACGCCGACGGCGGGACCGTACGACTACGTCACCCTGGACGCCCCGTTCACCGCGGCGGGCGTGCGGGATCTGCGGCTGAGGCTGCGCGGCCCCTTGCGGCTCGCGCGCGTCGGCTTCTCCGGTTGAGGGTCCGGAGGGGGCCGGCGCAGAGAAGGGGCCCGGCACCGGAAGGCCCAGGATGCGGACAGCATCCGGACGGCCTCGGTGCCGGGCCCCTTCGGAAGGGCTACGGCGTGTCTCGCACCACGCCCCGGCGTCCGCTCAGAGCGCGAGGCCGGTGAGGACCAGCACCCGCTCGTAGGTGTAGTCGTCCATCGCGAACCGCACGCCCTCGCGGCCGACGCCCGACTGCTTGGCGCCGCCGTAGGGCATCTGGTCGGCGCGGTAGGAGGGCACGTCGCCGATGACGACGCCGCCGACCTCGAGCGCGCGGTGGGCGCGGAAGGCGACCTGGAGGTCGTGGGTGAACACGCCCGCCTGAAGGCCGTACTTGGAGTCGTTGACGGCGGCGAAGGCCTCGTCCTCGCCGTCCGTCCTGCGCACGGTGAGGACCGGTCCGAAGACCTCCTCGCAGGCGATCGTGACGTCCGCGGGCACGTCGGTGAGCACGGTCGGCGCGTAGGTGGCGCCGTCGCGCTTGCCGCCGGTGAGCAGGGTCGCGCCCGCGGCGACGGCCTCGTCCACCCAGGTCTCGACGCGCTTGGCCGCCTCCTCGCTGACCAGCGGGCCGACGTCGGTCGCGTCGTCGGACGGGTCACCGGTGCCCTGGGCCTCGACGGCGGCGACGATGCGCGGCAGCAGCCGGTCGTACACGGCGGCGTCCGCAATCACGCGCTGCACGGAGATGCAGGACTGGCCGCCCTGGTAGTTGGAGAAGGTGGCGATGCGGGCGGCGGCCCAGTCCAGGTCCGCGTCGCTGGACCAGTCGCCGAGGACGACGGCCGCGCCGTTGCCGCCGAGCTCCAGGGTGCAGTGCTTGCGCGGCACCGAGTCCATGATCGCGTAGCCGACCTTCTCGGAACCGGTGAAGGAGATGACCGGCAGCCGCTCGTCCTGGACGAGGGCGGGCATCTTGTCGTTGGCGACCGGGAGGATCGACCAGGAGCCGGCGGGCAGGTCGGTCTCGGCGAGCAGGTCGCCGAGGATCAGGCCGGAGAGCGGGGTGGCCGGGGCCGGCTTGAGGATGATCGGCGCGCCGGCGGCGATGGCAGGGGCGACCTTGTGCGCGCACAGGTTCAGCGGGAAGTTGAACGGCGCGATGCCGAGGACGACGCCCTTGGGGAAGCGTCGCGTCAGCGCCAGACGCCCCTGGCCGCCGGCGTCGGTGTCCAGGCGCTGCGCCTCGCCGCCGTTGAACCGGCGGGCCTCCTCGGCGGCGAACCGGAACACGGAGACGGCCCGGCCGACCTCGCCGCGGGCCCACTTGATCGGCTTGCCGTTCTCCGCGGAGATCAGCCGGGCGATCTCCTCGGTGCGCTCGGCGAGGCGCTTGCTGACGTGGTCCAGGGCGGCGGCGCGGACATGGGCGGGGGTGGCGGCGAACTCGTCCCGCACGGCGTACGCGGCGGCCACGGCCTCCTCGACCTGGGCGTCCGTCGGCACGCTGACCTTGCCGACGAGACGGCCGTCCCACGGGGAGCTGACGTCGAAGCTGTCCTCGCCGGTGACCTGGCGGCCGGCGAGCCAGAAGGCGTGGGTGGAAGTCATGTGTCGGTCCGGCCCTTCCGTTCGGGGGTGTGCTGGGTTTCCGGGTCCACCGTAGGGCTGTGGGGGCGCGTGGGCGCTTGTCCGAGTCGTACGGGTGCGGGGCGCGGGTGCGCCGGTTTGGCGGGGTCGCTCATGGCGCGTCTCAGGAAGAGCCGCAGCGCCCCCAACAACACCACGCACAGGCACCAGCTGGCGACGACGTCCAGCGGCCAGTGGTACCCGTGTCTGACCAGCCCGAACGAGACGGCCAGCACCAGGACGACGGCGAGGGCGGCCGCCGCGCGCCGGGCGGCCGCGGTGACCAGCCAGGGCAGCAGCAGGAGCACGGCGGCCCCGTAGGCGACGCCTGCGGTCGCCGTGTGCCCGGACGGGTAGTAGCCGGTGGCGGGCGGCACGACGGGCGTGCCGGGCCGGGCCGTCCACTCCTTCAGCGGTACGACGATCAGCGCCACCAGCGTCAGCAGGACGAACGCGGTGACCGGCGGCAGCCACCATCGGCGCCGGCCGGCCGCGTTGCCCCGGCGGACGGCGTACAGGGCGGCCAGCAGCAGGGCCGGTACGGCGATCTCCACGTTCCCCAGGGCGGACAGCAGGTCGGAGGCGCGGTCGGGGTGGACGAGGGCGTGGCTGAGGCGTCCGTCGAACCGCAGCAGCGGGCCGTCCACGGCGACCTGCCAGGTGATGAGGACGAAGAGGAGGGCGGGCAGGCCCAGCAGGAACGTGAACTCGAGGCCCGGCCTGCGGGCTCCCGGAGCCCGGTCGGGGATCGCCTGCGGCGCGGACGCGCCCTCGGCTCGCTGGTGGGGGCGGGTCGGCATGCGCCCAGCTTGTCAGGTGCGGCCCGTCGCGCGGGGCGGACGTGCGGCAAGTCGGGCAAGTGGGGCAGGTGTGCGCTCGTACGGAACCGCTCGTGGGACCCGCGGGAAGAAGAAGACCCCGGGCCGTGAGGTCCCGGGGTCCGCGTCGCGTGGTCGGCGCGTCAGAAGGAGGTCGGCCACCCCGGAACAGGGGGGGTGGTTCCGGGGTGGCCGTCCGGACCGGAACGCCGGCCGCCCCGGGGGGTTTGGGGCGGGCGACCGTCCGATCGGTGAGGAGATCCGAAGCGCTGGGCCCCGGTTGTGTGCGCGAAGCACGACCAGGTCGGAGCTGGGGAGGCCCCGGCCTGGGCGCCCGCAGTCACCTGCGGGCAGGGTGTATCTCTCATCTGCCTAGAACCTACGGCAGTCGATCCCGCGGCGACAGACGGATTTCCGTCCCGCCATCCACCCCGCACACGTTCTTCACACTCTGCCCCCGGCGCCGCACTCCTCAGACGCGGGCGAAGGCCTGCTCGATGATGTCGAGTCCCTCGTTGAGCAGGTCGTCGCCGATGACCAGCGGGGGCAGGAAGCGCAGCACGTTGCCGTAGGTGCCGCAGGTCAGGACGAGCAGCCCCTCCTGGTGGCAGGCCTTGGCGAGCGCGGCGGTCGCCTCCGGGTTCGGCTCCTTGGTGGCGCGGTCCTTGACCAGCTCGATCGCGATCATCGCGCCCCGGCCGCGGACGTCGCCGATGACGTCGAACTTGTCCTGCATGGCGGTGAGACGGGCCTTCATGGTCGCCTCGATGCTCTTCGCCCGCGCGTTGAGGTCGAGCTCCTTCATCGTCTCGATGGAGCCGAGCGCGCCGGCGCAGGCGACCGGGTTGCCGCCGTAGGTGCCGCCGAGGCCGCCCGCGTGCGCGGCGTCCATGATCTCGGCGCGGCCGGTGACGGCGGCGAGCGGCAGACCGCCCGCGATGCCCTTGGCGGTGGTGATCAGGTCGGGGACGATGCCCTCGTCCTCGCAGGCGAACCACTGGCCGGTGCGGCAGAAGCCGGACTGGATCTCGTCGGCGACGAACACGATGCCGTTGTCGGCGGCGAACTGGCGGATCGCGGGCAGGAAGCCCCGGGCCGGCTCGATGAAGCCGCCCTCGCCGAGCACCGGCTCGATGATGATCGCGGCCACGTTGTCCGCGCCGACCTGCTTGGTGATCTGGTCGATGGCCTGCGCGGCGGCCTCGGGGCCGGCGTTCTCCGGGCCGGTCGGCCAGCGGTAGCCGTAGGCGACCGGGACGCGGTAGACCTCGGGCGCGAACGGGCCGAAGCCGTGCTTGTACGGCATGTTCTTCGCCGTCAGCGCCATGGTGAGGTTGGTGCGGCCGTGGTAGCCGTGGTCGAAGACGACGACCGCCTGGCGCTTGGTGTAAGAACGGGCGATCTTGACGGCGTTCTCGACGGCCTCGGCGCCGGAGTTGAACAGCGCGGACTTCTTGGCGTGGTCACCCGGGGTGAGCTCGGCGAGGGCCTCGGCGACCTCCACGTAGCCCTCGTAGGGGGTGACCATGAAACAGGTGTGGGTGAAGTCGGCGAGCTGGGCGCTCGCGCGGCGCACGACGGCCTCGGCGGAGGCGCCGACGGAGGTCACGGCGATGCCGGAGCCGAAGTCGATGAGGCGGTTGCCGTCGACGTCCTCGATGATGCCGCCGCCGGCGCGCGCGGTGAACACCGGCAGCACGGAACCGACGCCCTGCGCGACCACGGCGGTGCGGCGGGCCTGCAGCTCCTGCGACTTCGGGCCGGGGATGGCGGTGACGACGCGGCGCTCCTGCGGAAGTGCGGTCATGGGGGCTCCCTGATGATCTTGCGACCCGGGATTCCGGGTGTGCGGCGGTTCCGGTTGTTCCGGGTGTGGTGAGGACGCTCGGACTTCGTTTCTCGCAGGTTAGGGCGGTTCGGAAAGGGTGGGCATGCTCCATGTGGGCGTTGTCGCCGGGACCGGTTGTCCGCCGTGGACATAGCGGGCCCGGCGGCCCCCGGACCGGGCCCGGCCGTGTGAGCGGTGGACTCCTTCGGACGGGGCGTTAGATTGACTCGCTGACGGTGGACGGAGCGGCTGGTCAGGGGGCAAGGGCGATGAACAGCGACGGGACGCGGGACACGCACGACACACACGCGAGCCCTGTACCACGCCCTGCGGGGCCGCCGCCGACGCCGCCGACCCCGTCCCAGGTACCCCCGGCGCCCCCACGGACACCGCCCCGGCCGACGCGGGCTCCAGGCGCGTCCGAGCAGAGCGCGGAGCCGGCGCAGCCCCCCTCCTCCGCCGTGGCCGCCTGGCTGAACGAGCCGCGGCCCGAGGCACGGCCCGGCGTCTGGCGTCTCGGGTACCGGCCGCCGAAGGAGGGGCGTGCTGCGCAGCGGCTGGCGCCGGTGACGGTCGTCGGGATGCTGATCCCGCTGGTGGTCGCGCTGGTGCTGTGGTCTCTGTGGCGGCGCGGCGGCGTCCCCTACCAGTTCGCCCCGCTGCGCCTGTTCACCCCGGACGACTGGTGGTGGGGCGGCACCATCGCCTCGCCGAAGACCACGGAGGGCGCGGAGGCCCGGGTGGTCTACGACGGCGTCTTCTTCGCCGTCCTCCTCTACGCGATGGGCCGGCTGGGCGGCTGGGCGGAGGCCGTACGTCACTTCGTCGGCCGCCGGCCGCAGCCCTCGCGGGCGCTGCTCGCCCTGCTGGGCGCGCTGGTCGCGCTGAGCTTCGTGTTCCCGGACGCCTTCCCCGGCGTCGGCTGGGACCCCCTGCCGGTGGTCGCCCCGCTGTTCTCGCTCGTCGTCCTGGTCTCCGGCGGCTACGAGCTGTTCGCCTCCCCCTTGTTCACCGACTCGCTGTACGCGGTGATCACCCTGCTGGTGGCGTGGCCGTTCGCGGTGGTCGGCGGCTGGCTGCCGTATCTGAGGGAACGGCTCGCCGCCCGGCGCGCGGCCGCCGACCCCGCCGCGCCGGCCCCCGTGGAGCTGCCGCGCGCGCAGTGGCCGCGGCTGCGGGAGGCCGGGCAGTACGAGGCGGCGGAGGTGCTGACCGCCGAGGTGGCCGCCGGGCGGATGAACGACGTGGACTGCGCGCGCCTCACCCGCGCGTGGGAGTCGGGTTCCGGCGACTTCCGGGACACCGTGCTGCGCGAGGGCGGCGCCGCCTGGACCCACCCCTCCGGCTCCCGCGACCTGCCCCGGCGGGCCGCCCGGCACGACGTGCTGGCCGGTCAGGTGCGCATCGGGCGCTGGGTGGCCGGTGAGCGCGCGCCGCTGCCGTACCACGAGGCCGGCGCGGCGCTCGGCCCGGACGTGCTGGGCACCTCGCTGCTGGCCGTGGGGCCGTCCGGTTCCGGCAAGACGCGCACGCTCGTCGAGCCCGTGACGGAGGCGCTGGCGCTGCGGGCGCTGACCGGGGGGTGCGCCTTCGTGGCGGTGTCCTCCCCGGGGAGCCCGCTCGGCTCGGACTCCGCGTTCGACGTGATCGTCCGGATCGGCGACCGGTCGTCCGTGCACGACCTGGACCCCTACGCCGAGTCGGAGGACCCGGACGAGGCGGCCGGGGTGCTCGCCGAGGCGCTCGTGGGCGACCTCGACGCCGTCGGCGGCCAGGCCGCGGCCACGGCGCTCGCCCAGCTGCTCGGCCCCTACCGGTCGGCGTACGGCCGTTTCCCGACGTTGCCGGTGCTGCGCGAGCTGCTGGAGGGCGAGCCGGCGGCGCTGTCCGCGCTGCGGGAGGCCGTCGCCGGGGACGAGGTCATGCGCCGCGAACTGGATGCGCGGGTGCGCCAGTCGGGCGCTGCGGGCGACCCTGGCCGCGCGCTGGCCGACCGGCTGGCGCTGCTGAACCGTCCGGCGTTCGCGGGGTTCTTCGGGGGCGGTGAGCGGGCCGCCGGAGGTGAGGACCACCACGCGGGCGGCGGTGAGCGGCGGGCGTTCTCGTTGCGCGCGCTCGCCCACCACCCGCTGCGGGTCCGGATCGACCTGCCCGAGCGGGGGCACGAGGAGGCCGGGCGGCTGATCACCCGGCTCGTGCTGGCCCAGTTCCACTCGGTCGTCCGGGAGGGGCGGCGCGCGCACTTCGTGTGTCTGGTGCTGGACGACGCGACGGGGGCCGTCACCGCGGACTCGGTGCGCCGCGTCCAGCGGCTGCGCTCGCAGAACGCGGGCGTGCTGCTCGCCCTGCGCAGCGTCGCCGACGTCCCGGAGGCGCTGCACGGCCCGCTGTACGCGGCCGTCGGCTGCCGGATGGCGTTCTCCGGGATCACCACCTGGGACGGCGGCCGGTTCGCGCAGAGCTGGGGCACCGAGTGGGTGGAGACGAAGGAGGTCGCCCAGCACACGGTCTTCGCCGACCAGCCGATGACCCGCGCGCTGCACGCCCTGCGCAAGCTGGTGACCGGCCGGGCGGTGACCACGGACGCGGTGACCGTGCGCCAGGTGGAGCGGGAGCGGTGGTCGGCGTCGCAGCTGGCGCACGAGGTGCCGCCGGGGCACGCGGTGTTGTCGCTGACCAGCGTCAAGGGTGAGCACACGCCGCCGCTGCTGCTGGACCTGAGGGGCTGAACGCGACACCGGGACCCCTACAGTGAGGCAGAATCGGCACAGGCTCTTCATACGAAGCGGCCAATGGATCACCTGCCCGGTCGCCCCTGCCGACCTGAGGCCCGAGACCTGAAGGCCCCATGGCTCCCACGCTTGCCTCGCTCGTCCACCACTCGGCGCTGAAGCTGACCGTGCGGGCGGGCGGGGACCGTCTCGACGTGCCGGTGCGCTGGGCGCACGTCAGCGAGCTCGCCGACCCCGTGCCGTACATGGAGGGCGGGGAACTGCTGCTGATCACCGCGCTGAAGCTGGACGCGGAGGACCCGCAGGCCATGCGGCGCTATGTGCGGCGGCTGGCCGGGGCGGGCGTGGTGGGGCTGGGCTTCGCCGTCGGGGTCGCCTACGACGAGATCCCGACGGCGCTGGTGGAGGCGGCGGAGAAGGAGGGCCTGCCGCTGCTGGAGGTGCCGCGCCGCACACCGTTCCTCGCGATCAGCAAGGCGGTGTCGGCGGCGATAGCGGCCGACCAGTACCGGGCGGTGACGGCCGGGTTCGCGGCCCAGCGGGAGTTGACGAAACAGGCCCTGGCGGCCGGTCCGGAGGGTCTGCTCTCCGCGCTCGCCTCGCAGGTCGACGGCTGGGCCGCGCTGTACGACGCGTCGGGCTCGGTCGTGGCGGCGGCGCCCGAGTGGGCGGGGCGGCGGGCGGCGCGGCTCACCGCGGAGGTGGAGCGGCTGAGGGAGCGCCCGACGCCGGCCTCGGCGGTGGTCGGCGGGCCCGGTGGCTCCGCGCCCGCCCAGGGCGCGGGGGAAGCCAAGCCGGCGGACGCCCCCGAGAACGCCGACCGCGTCGAGCTGCACTCCCTCGGCGCCGGCCGTCGCCCGCGCGCGACGCTGGCGGTGGGGACGGCGGCGGCGCTCGGCACGGCGGAGCGGTACGCGGTGCACTCGGCGATCGCCTTGCTCACCCTCACCATGGAGCGCTCCCGCTCGCTGCAGGCGGCGGAGCAGCGGCTGGGCGCGGCGGTGCTGCGCATGCTGCTGGCGGGCGAGCCGGACCACGCGCGGGCCGTCGCCGGGGACCTGTACGGCGAGCTGCTGGACGCGCCGTTCAGGGTCCTCGTGGCCGAGCCGGCGTCCACCAAGCCGGCGGGGGATCCGCTCGCCGGCCTCGCGGGTCTGGTCGACGTGGCGGAGTCGGCGGCGGCCCGGTCGGGGGAAGCGGTGCTGGTGGTGCCCGAGGGCGGCCGGCTGGTGGCGCTGGCGGCGGACGGCGGGGCGGCGGTGGCGGCCTGCACGCGGTACGCGGCGGCGCGGGAGGGCAAGCGGGCCGGCGGCGGGGACGGCGACGAGGACGCGATGGTCGTCGGCCTGTCCGCGCCGGCCGGTCCGATCGCGGCGGCGACCGCCTACAAGCAGGCCGAGCAGGCGCTGTCGGTGGCCCGCCGCCGGGGCCGCGTCCTCGTCGAGCACGAGCAACTGGCGGCGGGCTCGGTGCTGCCGCTGCTCGCGGACGACGCGGTGAAGGCCTTCGCGGACGGCCTGCTGCGCGCCCTGCGCGAACACGACGCCACCGGCCGCGGCGACCTGGTCGCCTCGCTGCGCGCCTGGCTCTCCCGGCACGGCCAGTGGGACGCGGCCGCGGCCGACCTGGGCGTCCACCGCCACACCCTGCGCTACCGCATGCGCCGGGTGGAGGAGATCCTCGGCCGCTCCCTGGACGATCCCGACGCCCGGATGGAGCTCTGGCTGGCCCTGAAGGCGACGTCCACGGAGTAGCCGTACGGCCGGCCGCTCGAAGCCGGCCCTCGTCAGCCGAGTCCGCCGCCCCGGCCGGCTCGGCCCGCCGCCGCCTCGTGCATGGCGAGTTCCAGGAGGGCCGCGTCGGTGAGGGTGCCCGTGCCGTCCGGCGGGATCAGCCAGCGCACCCCGGCCGTGGACCGGTCGGGGTGGGGGACGACGATCCAGGTGCCGGCGCCGGCCGAGCGGACGCCGGTGCCGATCCAGCGGGCTGCCGTGCCGGGCGGCACGAAGAAGCCCATGCGGTCGTCGCCGAAGTCGACCAGCACGGGGCCGGGCCGGTCGAGGATGCGGGTGAGGACGTCGAGCGTGGGATAGCCGAGGCCGCCCGGCAGGATCAGGACGTCCCAGGCCTTGCCGGCCGGCAGCAGGGCGACCCCGAGGGGGCTGCGCTCCCATTCCCGGCGGCAGGCCCGCGGATCCGGCGCCACCGATGCGAGCCACTGAGCCGCCGTCTTCGGACCTGCCATGGGCGGACCCCCTCTTCCTCGTGTTCCTGGTGTCCTGGTGTCCTGGTGTCCCTCGTCGAGTGCGAGATCCACGCGGGCGCGTCAGAAGGAGGAGAGGGGGGTCCGCTGCGGGCATTACGCGGGTTCGGCCCACTCGTTCGGGTGAACCCCCGGGTGCGGCGCCCGCGTCAGCTGTCGAAGCCCAGGCCGAGCCGGTCCATCGTCCGCAGCCACAGGTTGCGCCGCCCCTCCCGGGCGTCCGCGCGGGCCAGCGACCACTTGGTGAGGGCGATGCCGGTCCAGGCGAACGGCTCGGGCGGGAAGGGCAGCGGCTTCTTGCGGACCATCTCCAGTGAGGTGCGCTCGGTGCGCTCCCCCGACAGCAGGTCGAGCATCACCTCCGCGCCGAACCGGGTCGCCCCGACGCCCAGCCCGGTGTAGCCGGCGGCGTATGCGACCTTCCCCTGGTGCGCGGCGCCGAAGAAGGCCGAGAAGCGCGAGCAGGTGTCGATGGCGCCGCCCCACGCGTGCGTGAAGCGGACGCCCTCCAGCTGCGGGAAGCAGGTGAAGAAGTGCCCGGCCAGCTTGGCGTAGGTCTCGGGCCGGTCGTCGTACTCGGCGCGGACCTGCCCGCCGAAGGGGTAGATCGCGTCGTAGCCGCCCCACAGAATCCGGTTGTCGGCGGACAGCCGGAAGTAGTGGAACTGGTTGGCGGAGTCCCCGAGGCCCTGCCGGTTCTTCCAGCCGACGGACGCCAGCTGCTCCGCCGTCAGCGGCTCGGTCATCAGCGCGTAGTCGTAGACCGGCACGGTGTACGACCGCACCCGCCGCACCAGGCTGGGGAAGATGTTCGTCCCCAGCGCGACCTGCCGGGCGCGGATCCTCCCGTACGGGGTGCTCACGGCCATTCCCGCGCCGTACGGCTTCAGCGTCAGCGCGGGCGTGTGCTCGTGGACGCGGACGCCGAGCCGCAGGCAGGCCCGTTTCAGACCCCAGGCGAGTTTCGCCGGGTGCAGCATGGCCACGCCCCGCCGGTCGTACAGCCCGGCCTGGAAGGTGGGCGAGGCGACCTGCTCCCGCACCGCGTCGGCGTCGAGGAACTCGACGTCCTCGGCGAGGCCCCGGCGGTCGATCTCGGCGTACCAGTCGCGCAGTTCCCGGGCCTGGTAGGGCTCGGTGGCGACGTCGATCTCGCCGGTGCGCTCGAAGTCGCAGTCGATGCCGTACCGGGCGACCGCCGCCTCGATCTCGTCGAGGTTGCGCGTCCCCAGCTCCTGGAGGACGCGGATCTCCCGCGGCCAGCGGGCCAGACCGTTGGCCAGCCCGTGGGTGAGGGAGGCCGCGCAGAAGCCCCCGTTGCGGCCCGAGGCGGCCCAGCCCACCTCACGGGCCTCCAGCAGCACCACGTCCCGCCCGGGATCGCGTTCCTTGGCGATCAGCGCGGTCCACAGTCCGCTGTAGCCGCCTCCGACGACCAGCAGATCGCAGGTGGCGGGGCCGGTGAGGGCGGCCTCGGGCCGGGGCTTTCCGGGATCCTCAAGCCAGTACGGGACCGGCCGGGCTTCGGAGAGTGAAGCGGACCGGTCCTTCCCTCCGCCGAATTCTTCACTGAATTCACTGCCACTGCTCATGGCGCTCGGGGCCATGATTTCAACTCCCTACGGAGGTTTCGCGAAAGGCTATGCCTTCTGCCGGTTGCGGCGGTTTCCGACGACCATGGAGACCAGGACGAGCAGCACGGCGACGAGGAACATGGTCGTGCCGATGACGTTGATCTGGACGGGCGTTCCGCGCTGCGCCGAACCCCAGACGAACATCGGGAAGGTGACGGTCGAGCCCGCGTTGAAATTGGTGATGATGAAATCGTCGAAGGAGAGCGCGAAGGCGAGCAGCGCGCCCGCGGCGATTCCCGGGGCCGCGATCGGCAGCGTGACCCGGACGAAGGTCTGCACGGGGCCGGCGTACAGGTCCTGGGCGGCCTGCTCCAGCCTCGGGTCCATCGACATGACGCGCGCCTTGACGGCCGTCACGACGAAACTGAGGCAGAACATGATGTGCGCGATGAGGATCGTCCAGAACCCGAGCCGCGCGCCCATGTTGAGGAACAGGGTGAGCAGCGAGGCCGCCATGACGACCTCGGGCATCGCCATGGGCAGGAAGATCAGCGAGTTGACGGCGCCGCGCGCGCGGAAGCGGTAGCGGACGAGGGCGAAGGCGATCATCGCGCCGAGAACCGTGGCGCCGAGGGTCGCCCAGACGGCGATCTGGAGGCTGACCGCGAGCGAGCCGCACATCCCGGCGACGCCGCACGGGTCTTTCCAGGCGTCCGTGGAGAACTGCTGCCACTCGTAGTTGAAGCGGCCCTTCGGTTTGTTGAAGGAGAACACCGTGACGATCACGTTGGGCAGCAGAAGGTAGGAGAGCGTCAGAAGTCCCGCGATGACGACGAGATTTCTTCTCAGCCAGTTGACGAAGGGCATTTAGACCAGATCCTCCGTCCCGGACCTGCGGATGTAGAAAGTGATGATGAAAAGGATCGCGGCCATGAGGATGAAGGAGAGCGCGGCCGCCGTCGGATAGTCGAGCACCCGCAGGAACTGAGTCTGGATGACGTTTCCGATCATGCGGGTGTCGGTGGAGCCGAGGAGTTCGGCGTTGACGTAGTCGCCGGACGCCGGGATGAAGGTGAGCAGCGTGCCGGAGACCACGCCGGGCATCGACAGCGGGAAGGTGACCTTGCGGAAGGTGGTGACCGGCTTGGCGTACAGGTCGCCGGCCGCCTCGTGCAGCCGTCCGTCGATGCGCTCCAGCGAGGTGTAGAGCGGCAGGATCATGAACGGCAGGAAGTTGTACGTCAGACCGCACACCACGGCCATCGGGGTGGCCAGCACCCGGTCGCCGGAGGTCCAGCCGAGCCAGGCGGTGACGTCGAGGACGTGCAACGCGTCCAGTGCGCCGACCACCGGTGAGCTGTCGGCGAGGATCGTCTTCCAGGCGAGGGTGCGGATCAGGAAGCTGGTGAAGAACGGGGCGATCACCAGGATCATGATCAGGTTCCGCCAGCGTCCCGCGCGGAAGGCGATCAGGTAGGCGAGCGGATAGCCGAGGATCAGGCACAGGACGGTCGCGGAGCCCGCGTAGAGGATCGAGCGCAGGAACTGCGGCCAGTACGCGCTCAGCGCGTCCCAGTAGGTCCCGAAGTGCCAGGTGACCTGGTAGCCCTCCTCCAGGGAGCCCGTCTGCACGGACGTGGAGGCCTGGTAGATCATCGGCAGGGCGAAGAAGACGACCAGCCAGAGCAGTCCGGGCAGCAGCAGGAGGTACGGCGTCCAGCGGCCGCGTCTGCGCGGTGGCCGCTCCTTCGGTGTGGGCGGGGAGAGAGGCGGGGGCGCCTCGGTGAGCGTGGTCATCAGACGGCCGCCTCCTCGTCGAGGCCGGCGTCGATGGCCTGGGCGGCGTCCAGACCGAAGGTGTGCGCGGGGTTCCAGTGCAGGACGACCTCGGCGCCGGGGGCCAGCCGGGCGTCGCGGTCGACGTTCTGGACGTAGACCTCGAGCTCGGGGCAGACGGCGCTGTCGACGACGTACTGGGTGGAGACGCCGATGAAGCTGGTGGCGGCGATGGTGCCGGTGACGCGGTTGCGGCCGACGGGGATCTCTCCGGCGTCGTCGGCGTGGGTGAGGGAGATCTTCTCCGGGCGTACGCCGACCAGCACCCTGCCGCCCGCCTCGGCGGGCGCGGTGCAGCGGGCCTCGGGCAGCAGCAGTTTGCCGCCGCCCGCCTTGAGGACGATGTCGCCGCCGCCGTGGGAGTCGACCTCGGCCTCGATCAGGTTGGACGTGCCGAGGAAGTTGGCGACGAACGTGGTCTTCGGGTTCTCGTAGAGGTCGGCGGGCGAGCCGAGCTGCTCGACGCGGCCCGCGTTCATCACGGCGACCGTGTCGGCCATCGTCATGGCCTCCTCCTGGTCGTGCGTGACGTGCACGAAGGTGATGCCGACCTCGGTCTGGATGCGCTTGAGCTCCAGCTGCATCTGGCGGCGCAGCTTGAGGTCGAGGGCGCCGAGGGGCTCGTCGAGGAGGAGCACCCTGGGGTGGTTGATCAGGGCGCGGGCGACGGCGACGCGCTGCTGCTGGCCGCCGGAGAGCTGGTGCGGCTTCTTGCGGGCCTGCTCGCCGAGCTGGACGAGTTCCAGCATGTCCTCGACCTGCTTCTTCACGCTTCGAATGCCGCGCCGGCGCAGTCCGAAGGCGACGTTCTCGAAGATGTCGAGGTGCGGGAAGAGGGCGTAGGACTGGAAGACGGTGTTCACCGGCCGCTTGTACGGCGGCAGGGACGTGACGTCCTGGTCGCCGAGGTGCACCGTCCCGGAGGAGGGTTCCTCCAGGCCGGCGATCATGCGCAGGGTGGTGGTCTTGCCGCAGCCGGAGGCGCCGAGCAGGGCGAAGAACGAGCCCTGCGGAACGGTCAGGTCGAGCGGGTGGACGGCGGTGAAGGAGCCGTAGGTCTTGCTGATGCCGGAGAGGCGGACGTCGCCGCCGCTGTCAGTCGTCTTCATCGTCGTCACGCCCCAGTGAGCTTCGCGAACTGTGCTTCGTAGGCCGTCTCCTCCGTCGCGCTCAGGGAGCGGAAGGAGTGGGACTTGGCCTGCATGGCCTTGTCGGGGATGATCAGCGGGTTCTTCGCCGCCGCCGGGTCGATCTTCGCGAGTTCGGGCTGCACGCCGTCGACGGGGCACACGTAGTTGATGTACGCGGCGAGTTGGGCGGCCGGCTGCGGCTCGTAGTAGTAGTCCATGAGCCGTTCGGCGTTCGCCTTGTGACGCGCCTTGTTGGGGATCAGCATGTTGTCGCTGGACGTCATGTAGCCGCTGTCGGGAATGACGAAGTCGATGTCGGGGCTGTCGGCCTTGAGCTGGACGACGTCGCCGGCCCAGGCGATGCAGGCCGCGAAGTCCCCGCTGGTGATGTCCGAGGTGTAGTCGTTGCCGGTGAAGCGACGGATCTGCCCCTTGTCGACGGCCTTCTGCAGGCGGGCGATGGCGGCGGCGTAGTCGTCGTCGCTGAACTTCGCCGGGTCCTTGCCCATGTCCAGCAGGGTCATGCCCATGGTGTCGCGCATCTCGGTGAGGAAGCCGACGCGGCCCTTGAGCCTGGGGTTGTCGAGCATGTCGGACACCGACGTCACCTCGATGCCGTCGAGGGCCTTCTTGTTGTAGGCGATGACGGTCGAGATCCCCTGCCAGGGGTAGGAGTAGGCCCGTCCGGGGTCCCAGTCGGGGCTGCGGAACTGGCTCGACAGGTTGGCGTAGGCGTGCGGCAACAGGGAGGCGTCCAGCTTCTGCACCCAGCCCAGGCGGATGAGCCGGGCGGCGAGCCAGTCGGTGAGGACGATGAGGTCGCGGTCGGTGTCCTGGCCGGCGGCGAGCTGCGGCTTGATCTTGCCGAAGAACTCGTTGTTGTCGTTGATGTCCTCGGTGTACTTGACGGAGATGCCGGTCCGTCGGGTGAACTCCTCCAGCGTGGGGTGGCGCTTCCCCGACGCGTCGACGTCCATGTACTCCGTCCAGTTGGAGAAGTTGACGGTCTTCTCCTGGGCCGAGTGGTCCTCGGCGGACGTGCCGCCCGCGGTCTGACCGGCCGCGGGGATGCCGCAGGCGCTCAGCGCCCCCAGTCCGCCCAGCGTCAGGGCGCCGCCGGCGGAGGCGCGCAGCAGCGACCGGCGGGTGAGGGCCGCCCTGCCGTTGCTGAGACTGCGCCGCACGGCGGCCGCTCGGGGCGGGGTCAGGCGGTCTGGCTCGTACTGCTCCATGCGCGTGGTGCCCTTTCGGAAGTGGTCGGCCTGGTCGGCGGCCGGTGTGACGCCACCTGGCGGCAGCCCTGAGCGGGCTACGGCCGGTCCCCGAAGACGGTGCGGTGCCAGTCCTTGCGGGCCACCGCGGTGTTGTCGAACATGACGTGCTTGAGCTGGGTGTACTCCTCGAACGAGTAGGCGGACATGTCCTTGCCGAAGCCGGACGCCTTGTGTCCGCCGTGCGGCATCTCACTGATGATCGGGATGTGGTCGTTGATCCAGACGCAGCCGGCCTGGATCTCGCGTGTCGCCCGGTTCGCCCGGTAGACGTCCCGGCTCCACGCGGAGGCGGCGAGCCCGTACGGGGTGTCGTTGGCCAGCCGGATGCCCTCGTCGTCGGTGTCGAACGGCAGGACGACCAGGACCGGCCCGAAGATCTCGGACTGCACGACCTCGCTGTCCTGGGCGGCGTCCGCTATCAGGGTGGGCCGGTAGTACGCACCGGCCTTGAGGTCCCCCTCGGGCGGCTCGCCGCCGGTCACCACGCGCGCGTATGCGCGGGCGCGGTCGACGACGGCGGCGACGCGGTCGCGCTGGGTGTGCGAGACGAGCGGGCCGAGGTCGGTTCCGGGGGCGAACGGGTCGCCGAGCCGCACGGATTCCATGAGGGCGGCGGTCCGCTCGACGAACGCCTCGTAGAGGGGCCGCTGCACGTACGCGCGCGTGGCGGCCGTGCAGTCCTGGCCGGTGTTGATGAGGGCGCCCGCGACGGCGCCGTGGACGGCGGCCTCCAGGTCGGCGTCGTCGAAGACGACGAAGGGCGCCTTGCCGCCGAGCTCCAGATGGAGGCGTTTGACGGTGGCGGTGGCGATCCCGGCGACGCGCTTGCCGACGGCGGTGGAACCGGTGAACGACGTCATGGCCACGTCGGGGTGGCCGACGAGGTGTTCACCGGCTTCCCCGCCGGCGCCGGTCACGATGTTGACGACGCCGTCGGGAATGCCGGCGAGGGTCACGGCCTCGGCGAAGAGGAGCGAGGTGAGCGGGGTGAGCTCGGCGGGCTTGAGCACGACGGTGTTGCCCGCGGCGATCGCCGGGAGGATCTTCCACGCGGCCATCTGGAGCGGGTAGTTCCAGGGCGCGATCGAGCCGACGACCCCGATCGGCTCGCGCCGCACGTACGAGGTGTGGTCCCCGGAGTACTCCCCGGCCGACTGCCCCTGGAGGTGCCGGGCGGCGCCCGCGAAGAAGGCGGTGTTGTCGATCGTGCCCGGGACGTCGAACTCCCGGGTGAGCTTCAGCGGCTTGCCGCACTGGAGGGACTCGGCGCGGGCGAACTCCTCGGCCCGGTCGGCGAGGACGGCGGCGAGGCGGTGCAGGGCGTCCGAGCGCTCGCCGGGCGTGGCGCCGGCCCAGCCGGGGAACGCGGCGCGGGCGGCCGTGACGGCCGCGTCCACGTCGGCCGCGCCGGCGAGCTCATAGGTGAGGACCTCGTCGCCCGTCGCCGGGTCGACCACGGTGTGCGTGCGGCCGGACGTGCCGTGCCTCAGGCGGCCCGCGATGTGCTGGGCGCCCTGCGCGAAGCGGTCCCGTGCGGGGAACCGGTCGGATCGGTCCGGGGTGGCGGTGCCCGGTTTCTGCATGTCGCTCTCCTCCGCCTTCGCCCCACTTTACGCGGGGGCCGGTGGCGTAGCTCCAGCTCGATTTGACTGCCGATCCTGGCAGAGCTATGGCCGTCCAACAAGTGATTCCGTTGTTGCCTTTTGATTACGCGACGAAATCTGTCGACCAGGTGTCGAGTACGGGTGGAAAAGGACGGACGGAGTGTCAGTGGTGCGTGGCAAGGTGGCGTGCATGGAGAGGATCGATTCTCGGGACGCCCTGGTCAGGGCGCTCGGCACGGGGGCGAGGGTCAGGTACCTGCACTTCTGGGGGCACCGGCCGCAGCCCGACGGCCGGGTGGGCGCGAGCTGTCTGAGCCAGTGGTGGCCGTCGCCGTTCGAGGTGGACGGGGTCGCCTACGCGACGGCCGAGCACTGGATGATGGCCGGCAAGGCGCGGCTGTTCGGTGACGCCGACGCCGAGCGGCAGGCGCTGGCCGCCGGGCACCCCGCCGAGGCGAAGAAGGCGGGGCGGCTGGTCAGAGGCTTCGACGAGGCGACCTGGGAGCGGGAGCGGCTGCGGATCGTGGTCGAGGGCAGCGTCCACAAGTTCGCCGCCCATCCCGAGCTGCGGCGGTTCCTGCTGAACACGGGTGACCGGGTGCTGGTCGAGGCGAGCCCCGTGGACCGGGTCTGGGGCATCGGCCTCTCCGCCCGGGACGACGGCGCATGGGACCCGCGGCGGTGGAAGGGCCCCAACCTGCTGGGGTTCGCACTGATGGAGGCGCGGGAGCGGCTGCGCTCCGAGGACGCGCCGCAGGGGAGCTAGCCGAATCGCCCTGCGGCGCTCCGGCTCCCCTGCGGCGGCTTCCTCAGCGGTATTCCCGCGTGGCGATGAACAGGACGAGCATCGCGGCCGCCAGGACGAATCCGGCGATGCCGCAGATGATGCCGGCGAGGGCCTGACCGGGGTTGTTCGCCTCGCCCCGCTTGGCCTTCGAGCGTCCGATCAGGCCGAAGACGAAGGCGAGGGGGCCCATGAGGAGCGTCGCCGGCCACACGCAGAATCCCACGGCGGACACGATGCCGAGGACCATCGCGGCGAGACCCATCCCGTTGCTCGGCGGCCGCATCCCGTTCCAGCCGTAATAGGCCGGGAGGCCGCCGCCGTACCCAGGGGCGCCCTGGTGGCCGTAGCCGCCGGGATAGCCGTACGGCATGGGCCCGGGCCCGCCCGGCGCGATAGGCGGGGGCGGAACCGGGCCGCCGGGCGGAGGCGCGTAGGGGTCGAACCCCGGCGGCGGCCCGCCGGCCAGGGTGGCGGGGTCGGGCGGCGGAAACGCGGCGAAGGGCGCACCCGCGGGCGGTGTGGACGTCGGCGCGTGCGTCGGCACGGGCCCCTGCGCGGGCGGGCCGAAGGGGCCGCCCCAGGGGTGCGGGCCCCCCGGCGCGGGATTCACCCCGGCGCCGGGCAGCGAGGTGACCGTCGGCTGGTGGTGGACGGCCGGGGGGACCTGGTCCCGGGGAGCGAAGGGCTGCGGTTCCTCCGCCGGTGGTCGCTCCGTGTGCTGTTGCTCCGCCTGTCGTTGCTCCGCCTGTCGTTGCTCCGCCCGCGGAACGGTCTCCGGTGAGGGCGCGTCCTGCGGGGCAGGCGCCTCCGAGTACGAGACCGGCTCCTCGGGGAAGACGACGGTGGTGTCCGTGCCGTCGCCGGAACCCGCGGCGGGTTCGGGCCAGGGCCCGGAGGCGGCGGCGGAGGAAGCGGACGTGCTGCCCTCCGTCACGGGCTTCGCGTCCGCCACCGGCGGGGCTTCCGCGTCCGGCTTGGTCAGCGGCACCTTGGGCGTGGGCGCCGCGTCCTGCGGCCCGGTGTCCGCGTCGGACGGCTCCTCGCCGGCGTACTGCGGCCCCTCCGCCCCCTCCGGCACGGAGCCGGGCGCGGCCCATGGATTCTGGACGGCGTCGTCGGCGGCGTCAGGCCGCGAAGCTCCGGCCTCCCCCTGCACTGCCGGCGTCGGTGCGTCGTCGGACATACGCGGGACCCCCCTTTGTCGTGCGTCCCGCAATGCTAAGGCCCGAGATCGGCGGTGGGAGGCGGACCGAGGCACGCCCCTGCCCGCCGCATCCGCCCGCCGCACGTGCGCCTACGATGACCCCGACCCACCGATCAGCCGATCACCGCGCTCCCGCCGAGCCGCCGGGCCGCTCGGAGCGCCGCTCCTGGGGAGGATCCCTTGACCGACAGCCGCGACGTCCCCGCCGGACCCCTCACTCCCGCCGGGCCCAGCGCCGGCGTCCACGCCTTCATCGCGGGTCTGCCCAAGGCCGAACTGCACGTCCACCACGTCGGCTCCGCGTCCCCGCGGATCGTCTCCGAGCTGGCCGCGCGCCACCCCGACTCCAAGGTGCCCACCGACCCCGAGGCGCTGGTCGACTACTTCACCTTCACGGACTTCGCGCACTTCATCGAGGTGTACCTCTCCGTCGTCGACCTGATCCGCACCCCGGAGGACGTCCGGCTGCTCACCTACGAGGTCGCCCGGGACCTGGCCCGCCAGCAGGTGCGGTACGCCGAGCTGACCATCACCCCCTTCTCCTCCACCCGCCGCGGCATCGACGAAGTCGCCTTCATGGACGCGATCGAGGACGCCCGCAAGGCCGCCGAGGCCGACTTCGGGACCGTGCTGCGCTGGTGCTTCGACATCCCCGGCGAGGCCGGTCCGGAGGCGGCCGAGGAGACCACCCGGCTCGCCACGGACGACCGGGTGCGCCCCGAGGGACTGGTCTCCTTCGGGCTCGGCGGGCCGGAGATCGGCGTGCCGCGCCCGCAGTTCAAGCCGTACTTCGACCGGGCGATCGCCGCCGGGTTGCGCTCGGTGCCGCACGCGGGCGAGACGACCGGCCCTCAGACCGTCTGGGACGCCCTCACCCACCTGCGCGCCGAGCGCATCGGGCACGGCACCAGCTCCGCGCGGGACGAGAAGCTCCTCGCCCACCTCGCCGAGCACCGGATCGCCCTGGAGGTCTGCCCCACCTCCAACATCGCCACCCGCGCGGTGCGCACCCTCGACGAGCACCCGATCAGGCGGTTCGCCGAGGCGGGCGTCCTGGTCACGGTCAACTCCGACGACCCGCCCATGTTCGGCACCGACCTGAACGCCGAGTACGCGGTCGCCGCCCGCCTCCTCGACCTGGACGAGCAGGGCCTTGCCGATCTGGCGAAGAACGCCGTCGAGGCGTCGTTCCTGGACGGCCCTGGCAAGGCCCGCCTCGCAGCCGAGATCGACTCCTACACCGCGGGGTGGTCCGCCCCCTGAGGGCGGCGCGCGCCGGCGCCCCTCCACAATGAGGGTCATGCAGACCGTGACTGCCGTGGCTCATCGCGGCGACCCGTACCGCTTCCGTGAGAACACCCTCGGCTCACTGCGTTCCGCGCTCGACCGGGGCGCGGACGCCGTGGAGATCGACGTGCGGCTCACCAGGGACGGCGTGCCCGTTCTCCTGCACGACGAGACGCTGAAGCGGCTGTGGGGGCACGAGCGGCCGCTGCGGTCGCTGTCGGCCGCCGAGGTGCGCGGTCTGACGGCGGGCGAGGTGCCGACCCTGACGGAGGCGCTGGCCGCGACCGAGGGCGCGCGGGTGATGCTGGACCTGCCGGGGACGAGGGACGCGCGGACGGCCCGCCTAATCGTGGACGCCGTCCGCGAGGTCGGCGCGGCCGACCGCGTCTACTACTGCGCCGACGCCGCCGCGATGCTCGCGGTGCGCGGCGCCGACCCGTCGGCCGAGATCGCCCTGACCCACACCAGCCGCGCCCCCGTCCGCCCCGCGGTGCTGGCGGCGATACGGCCGCGCTGGCTCAACTACCGCTTCTCGCTGGTCGACCGCGACCTCGCCGACCGTGTGCGCCGGGACGGGCGGCTGCTGTCGGTGTGGACCCCGGACACCCGACGCTCCATGCGCCGGATGCTGGACCTGGGCGTCGACTCCATCACGACGAACCGCGTCGACGTGCTGTGCGCCCTGCGCAAGAACGGCTGACGGGCCCCGGCGCGGCCGCGCTCAGGCGGCCACCGGGGTCCAGACGTTCGGACCGAGGGCCGCCAGCCGCTTGATCCTCCGGCGCACGACGTACAGCGGGATCACACCGAGCACCCCGAACGCCATGTCGAGCACGCTCCACCAGAACGGGATGCCCCGGATCGGCCCGCAGACCAGGGCGAGCGGGATGACGCCGGCGCAGGCGATCATGCCGAACTCGACCACCCACACGTTGCGGACGGGGTCGCGGTAGGGGCCGTAGAACGCGACCGCGATGACCAGGTGCGCGAAGGCCAGCCAGTCGGTGCCGTACAGGACGAAGGGGTAGTCGGCGTCGACGGCGTCGAGCCCCTGCCGGACGCGTTCGATCCAGTCCATGAGGGCGGGAAGGTGCTCCGGCACGGACAGGGACCTCAACAACTCCTCGGTCCAGCGCAGTTCGTGCACCAGCGGGAAGGCCGTCGCTCCGCTGAGCACCAGGCACACGACGAAGAAGACAAGCCAGGCGCGGATGCCCTTCAGCAGGGCGGCTCTGTCGCTCATGAGCGCAGCATACGCCCGAGTTGAACATGTTCAAAAGCTGCCCGCGTTCATCCGCGCCGCGTCTCGCCGTTCAGCCGCGGCTGTCGCTCCCCTCCCTCGTCGCCCGCGCGTCCGTGGCCGCGCTCGGCTGGGCCGACGGGGCGATCGGCGCCCGGGAGTCCTCCGCGGACGGAGACGGGCGGGTCGAGTCGGGGGCCGGCGCCCCGGTGGCGGTGCGGCGACCGGGGCCGGGGGTCGGAGCCCCCTCGGTAGGTCCCGCCCCGGTCGACGGGGCCACCGCTGTCGGGGACGCCGCTGTCGGGGTCTCCTGGGCAGGGGCGGGGCTCGCGGGTGGTGTGGGCGAGCCACTGAAGGGGCTGCTCATCGGGGGTGGGGCGAGCGGCACCGCCGGCGGTGCGGGCGTCTCGGACGCCGACAGGCGCAGGGGCAGCACGACGGCGGCGGCGACAGCGCAGGTCACGCCGACTCCAGCCGCCGCGCGCAGCAGCCGGCGGCGGGCCGCGCCCCGGCGGATGTCCTCGTACCGGCCGGGCGGCGGGGCGAGATGAGCGGCGGCGGGCCGAAGGATGACGGCGAGGGGGTCGTCGGGGGCGCCGTGCGTGCCGTCGTCGAAGTCGTCAGCGGGTGTGATCAAGGCTTCTCCTCAGGTGGGCGCGGAGCAGTTCTCGGGCCGCGTGGAGATCGGCCTTGACGGTTCCTTCCTTGCGCCCGGTCAGCGCGGACACCTCGCTGATGGGCATGTCAGCGTAGTAGTGCAGCAGGATCGGCACGCGCAGCCGGTCCGGCAGGGACTGCACGAGCATCCGCACCGAGGGGTCCGCCGGCTCCACCGAAGCGCTGACCGCGGCCTCGGCGGTGACCCGGCGCACGGCCCGGCGTTCCCGTTCGACCTTGCGCCAGTGGTCGCGGACCAGGTTGGCGGCGGTGACGTAGAGGAAGCCCTGCGGCTCGGCCACCGCCGTCCAGCGGGCCCAGAGCCGGGTGAACGCCTCGGAGGCCATCTCGTGCGCCGTCCCGTCGTCGTCGACGAGACGGCGGCACCAGCCGGCGAGGCGGGGGTAGAGGGCGGCGAACAGTTCGGCCGCCTCCTTCTCGCGGGACCGTTTCACCGTTCTCCTGGTTCTCCTGACGAGGCCGCCGTCGAGCCGGTCGCGGAGCCTCGCGCCGGGACCAGCGCCGCGAAGACGATCACGTTGTCGCGGTACTCCTGGCCGTCGCGCGGCCCGCCGCACGTGATGAGGCGCAACTCGGGCCGGTCCACGTCGCCGTAGACCTGCTGCGTCGGGAAGTCGGCCTTGGCGACCGTACGGACGGCGGTGACGGCGAACTCGGCCGTCGTGCCGTTCTCCAGGCGCGCCTCGATCCGGTCGCCGTCGCGCAGCCGGTCGAGGCGGCGGAAGACGCCGTCCCCGAACGCGCCGACGGTGACATGGCCGAGGATCACCGACGGGCCGGTCTGACCCGGCGTCGGCGAGTGGCGGTACCAGCCCGCCCGGTCGTCCGCCTCGATCGGAGGCACCTCGACGCTGCCGTCGGGGGTCAGCCCCAGCGCCATGAGCGGGGTGTCGACCCCGATGGCCGGGATCCGCAGCCCGACCGGCGTCGACCGCGCGAGCGGCCGGGCCGTCGCGGCGGCGTCGGCGCGGCCGGCGTTCCGCGCGCCCGTCGCCGACGAGGCGTCGGACGGCCGGTCCGCGGGCGGCCGTTCGGCCGTGCCGTCCTCGCCGCAGCCGGTGAGCAGCACCGCCCCGGCCGCGGCGAGGACGGCGCGCCTGGAGTACGGGCTCATGCCCCGGTGGTCCGCTGGCGACGCACGAAGTACATGCCGGCGCCGCCCGCGAGGAACACGGCGGCGACGCCCGCGCCGATCACACCGGCCTCGCCGGAGGAGTCCTCTGAGGTGGGAACCGCGCCGGTGTCGGCCGCTCCCCTCGGGACGACGCCCACCTGGCCCCGGCTGGAGGAGTCGGTGGTGGGCTCAGCCACGGGCGTGGGCCTGGCACTGGCGTCGACCGCGGGCGCGGTGGGAGCAGTCGTCGGGTCCGTCCCGTCGGCGGACGCGGGCACGGCGGTCGCCAGCAGTGCGGCGCCCGCGACGGCGAGGGCGCCGAGACCGGTGCGGTATGTGAAACGCATGAATCGCTCTCCTTCGTCGGTCCGCGCACACGGCACCCGGGCGAACTCCACGGGCTGTGTGACGGATCGAGCGGAGAGACGAGGCAGCGCCCGAGCGGGTTGTAAAGGGATGGCAAAGTGTGGGATCCGGGTCGATGTTGGGGGATCGGTGACGACCGTGTGCGCGGATGTCGAAGAAGGCTTGCGGGGGTTTCCGGGGTCCCGTAGTACGTGAAGCATGAACTTGTTCACCCGTGCTGCGTCCCTGCGCCGCCCGGCTCCCCCCACAGAGTCCCAACTCCCCGACGACAGCGCGGCGTTCGCCTCCTCCCCCAGGGATCCCTCGCTGGCGGCGCTGACCGGGGAGTGGATGATCGACCCGGCTCACAGCCGTCTCGGTTTCTCCGTGCGCCACGCCATGGTGACGACCGTGCGCGGGGCCTTCACGGAGTACCGGAGCCGGCTCTTCTTCGACGGACGCGATCCGTCCCGCTCCCGGGCGGAGATCGTGCTCTCCACGGCCTCGGTGGACACGGGGGTGGAGCAGCGCGACGCCCATCTCGTCGGCCGTGACTTCCTGGACGCCGCGACCTATCCCCGTATGCGCTTCATCAGCAAGACGGTCCGGCTCACCGACAACGAGGTGTACCGGATGAGCGGCGACCTCACCATCAAGAGCGTCACCCGCCCCGTGGAGCTGGAGCTGACCTACATCGGCCGGGTCACCGACCCGTTCGGGTACGAGCGGGTCGGCTTCGACGGAACGACCACCATCAACCGCTCAGACTGGGGCCTGACGTACAACGCGAGACTCGCGGAGGGAGGCGCCATGGTGAGCGAGAAGGTGCGCCTCCAGTTCGACATCGCCGCGATCCGCAACGGCTCCGCCGGCTGAGGACGTCGCCCCTCGCGGACCGGCCCGGCGGAGGTCGGCCCGCGAGGCGTCGAACACCCTGACGCCGAGGGGACTTACACGTCCAGCGAGGTCATGACGTGCTTGATCCGCGTGTAGTCGTCGAAGCCGTAGCCCGAAAGGTCCTTGCCGTACCCGGACTTCTTGAAGCCGCCGTGGGGCATCTCGGCGACCAGCGGGATGTGGGTGTTGATCCACACACAGCCGAAGTCGAGCTTCTTGCTCATCCGCATCGCACGGCCGTGGTCCCTGGTCCACACCGAGGACGCGAGCGCGTACTCGACGCCGTTGGCCCACTCCACCGCCTGGTCCTCGTCGCTGAAGGACTGGACGGTGATGACCGGGCCGAAGACCTCGTTCTGGACGATCTCGTCGTCCTGCCTCAGACCCGAGACGACGGTCGGCGCGTAGAAGTAGCCCTTCTCGCCGACCTGGTGGCCGCCCGCCTCGACCTTGGCGTGGGCGGGGAGGCGCTCGATGAAGCCGGAGACCTGCTTGAGCTGGTTGGGGTTGTTCAGCGGGCCGAAGAGGACGTCCTCGTCGTCCGGCTGCCCCGTCTTCGTCTCGGCGGCGGCCTTGGCGAGCGCGGCCACGAACTCGTCGTGGATGGCCTCCTGGACGAGGACGCGGGTGGCCGCCGTGCAGTCCTGCCCGGCGTTGAAGAAGCCCGCGACCGAGATGTCCTCGACGGCCTTGGGGATGTCGGTGTCGTCGAAGACCACGACCGGGGCCTTGCCGCCCAGCTCCAGGTGGACCCGCTTGAGGTCCTTGGAGGCGGACTCGGCGACGGACATGCCCGCGCGCACGGAACCGGTGATGGAGGCCATCGCCGGGATCGGATGCTCGACCATGAGCCGGCCGGTGTCACGGTCACCGGTGATGACGTTGAAGACGCCCTTGGGGAGGATGCCGCCGATGATCTCGGCGATCAGGACCGTGGACGCGGGGGTGGTGTCCGACGGCTTCAGCACGACGGTGTTGCCCGCCGCGATCGCCGGGGCGAACTTCCACACCGCCATCATCATCGGGTAGTTCCACGGGGCGACCTGCGCGCAGACGCCGACCGGCTCCCGGCGCACGATGGAGGTCAGGCCCTCCATGTACTCGCCGGCGCTGCGGCCCTCCAGCATCCGGGCCGCGCCCGCGAAGAAGCGGATCTGGTCCACCATCGGCGGGATCTCCTCGGTGCGGGTCAGCCCGACGGGCTTGCCCGTGTTCTCCACCTCGGCGGCGATCAGATCCTCGGCGCGCTCCTCGAAGGCGTCCGCGATCTTCAGCAGGGCCTTCTGACGCTCGGCCGGGGTGGTGTCCCGCCAGCCGGGGAACGCCGCCTCGGCGGCCCGCATCGCGGCGTCCACGTCCGCCTGCCCGGACAGCGGCGCGGTCGCGTACGCCTCCCCGGTCGCGGGGTTGACCACCTCGGTGGTCCGTCCGTCGGCGGCATCCCGGAACTCACCGTCGATGTAATTGCGCAGACGACGCAGCTCGGTGCTCACTGCCGGCCCTCCAGTTCGCGTGTGTCCAATGGCTGAGACACCCACCCTAGTGCGTGCCCCGACGTTTTCAACACCCCTGCTCCGGCCGGAGCTGCGAAATCCGCAGGTCTCACCTTTGCAAACAACGAATTTCATCGCATCGGCCTTGCAAAACCGACGATAGGTCGTGCACAGTGAGGCCGTGGCCAGTCGAAGCGCAGAGCAACGGGACTCCCGCGAGTCCAAGAACGGCACCCCTCACTTGGATGCCGTCAGCCTCGCCATCATCGAACAGCTCCAGGAGGACGGCCGCCGGCCGTACGCCGCGATCGGCAAGGCCGTCGGCCTGTCGGAGGCGGCCGTGCGCCAGCGCGTCCAGAAGCTGCTCGACCAGGGCGTGATGCAGATCGTCGCCGTCACCGACCCGCTCACCGTGGGCTTCCGCCGGCAGGCGATGGTCGGCATCAACGTCGAGGGCGACGTGGAGGAGATCGCGGAGGCGCTGAGCGACATGGCGGAGGTCGAGTACGTGGTGATGACCGCGGGCTCGTTCGACATCCTCGCCGAGATCGTCTGCGAGGACGACGACCACCTGCTGGACGTCATCAACAAACGCATGCGGGCGCTGCCCGGCGTGCGCTCCACCGAGAGCTTCGTCTACCTGAAGCTCAAGAAGCAGACCTACATGTGGGGAACCCGATAACCGTGAGGACCCGATAACCGTGAGCACCAAGGACCTCAGTCGCAGCGCCTACGACCACCTGTGGATGCACTTCACCCGCATGTCGTCGTACGAGAACTCCCCCGTCCCCACCATCGTCCGGGGCGAGGGCACCTACATCTACGACGACAAGGGCAAGCGCTACCTCGACGGTCTCGCGGGCCTGTTCGTGGTCCAGGCCGGTCACGGCCGCACGGAACTGGCGGAGACCGCGTTCAAGCAGGCGCAGGAGCTGGCGTTCTTCCCGGTCTGGTCCTACGCCCACCCCAAGGCCGTGGAGCTGGCGGAACGCCTCGCCCACCACGCCCCGGGCGACCTGAACAAGGTCTTCTTCACCACCGGCGGCGGCGAGGCCGTCGAGACCGCCTGGAAGCTGGCCAAGCAGTACTTCAAGCTGGTCGGCAAGCCCACCAAGCACAAGGTCATCTCCCGTGCCGTCGCGTACCACGGCACCCCGCAGGGCGCCCTGTCCATCACCGGCCTGCCGAGCCTGAAGGCCCCCTTCGAGCCGCTGGTGCCCGGCGCGCACAAGGTGCCGAACACCAACATCTACCGCGCGCCGATCTTCGGCGACGACCCCGAGGCGTTCGGCCGCTGGGCCGCCGACCAGATCGAGCAGCAGATCCTCTTCGAGGGCCCGGACACGGTCGCCGCGGTCTTCCTGGAGCCGGTCCAGAACGCCGGCGGCTGCTTCCCGCCGCCGCCCGGCTACTTCCAGCGGGTGCGGGAGATCTGCGACCAGTACGACGTGCTGCTCGTCTCGGACGAGGTGATCTGCGCCTTCGGCCGGCTCGGCACCATGTTCGCCTGCGACAAGTTCGACTACGTCCCGGACATGATCACCTGCGCCAAGGGCATGACCTCCGGCTACTCCCCCATAGGCGCGTGCATCATCTCCGACCGCCTGGCCGAGCCGTTCTACAAGGGCGACAACACCTTCCTGCACGGCTACACCTTCGGCGGCCACCCCGTCTCGGCGGCCGTGGGCCTCGCCAACCTCGACCTGTTCGAGCGCGAGGACCTCACCGGTCACGTCCTGGCCAACGAGGGCGCGTTCCTGTCGACCCTGCAGAAGCTGCACGACCTGCCGATCGTCGGCGACGTCCGCGGCAACGGCTTCTTCTACGGCATCGAACTCGTCAAGGACAAGTCGACCAAGGAGTCCTTCGACGCCGAGGAGACCGAGCGCGTCCTGTACGGCTTCCTGTCCAAGGCCCTCTTCGACAACGGCCTGTACTGCCGTGCCGACGACCGCGGCGACCCGGTCGTCCAGCTCGCCCCGCCGCTGATCTCCGACCAGCGGACGTTCGACGAGATCGAGCAGATCCTGCGCGCGACCCTCACGGAGGCGTGGACGAAGCTGTGATCTTCCGCTGAGGTGATCAACACCGGCCCCGGTGCCCGCCGTTCGAGTGAGAACGGCGGCCCGGGGCCGTGTGCTGTGCGGATGCCCGCCATGACGTCCTTAGCGTGCTCGTGACCGATCGGCCCTCCCTTCGTTCACCCGGACGGGGGAACGGCACGGAACGCGGCACGCAATCACGGACCTGAACCGAGGTGTACGCCCATGGAGGCCCCGCCGGACAACGACGTGCTCTGGGCACGCTCACTGCACTTCACGCACCCCGACGGCTCACCGGCGCTCGGCGGTGTCTCACTGGGCGTGCACGAGGGCGAGATCCTCGCCGTCACCGGCCCGCGCGGCAGCGGCAAGACGGCCCTGCTGCACTGCCTGTCGGGACTCGCGCCCGTCCAGCGCGGCGAGGTCTGGTTCAACAGCGTGCCCGTGCACACCATGGGGCCCGCGGCCCGCGAGCGGCTGCGCCGCGACCGCTTCGGCTGGATCGACCCGGTCCCGGCGCTCGTCCCGGAGCTCAACGTCTGGGAGAACGCCGCCCTCCCGCTGATGCTGCGCGGCACCAGCCGCCGGCGGGCCAAGGCCGCCGCCCTGGAGTGGCTGGACCGCCTCGACGTCGGCGAGCGGGCGCGCTGCCGCCCGCACGAGCTGACCCAGGCGGAACGCCAGCGCGTGTGCATCACCCGCGCCCTCGCCCCCGCCCCGTCGGTCCTCTTCGCCGACGAGCCCACCGCGCCCCTGCACCGCGCCGACCGCGCGCATGTGCTGCGCACGCTCACCACGGCGGCCCGTTCGCACGGCATCACCGTCGTGCTGGCCACCCACGAGGCGGAGACCGCCGCCCTCGCCGACCGCACCGTGTGCCTGCTGGACGGACGGCGGGTCAAGACGCTCCACCTCCCGCCCGCCGCCGAGACGGAAGGCCGGGCCGCGTGCTCGCTCTCCGCCTGACCCGCAGCGCCCACCCCGCCGTCCAGCTCCGCCGTCTGACGGTGACGGCGGCCTCGGCGGGCACCGGCTTCCTCCTCCTGTGCGCCCTCGGCCACGCGCTGTCCCACCCGGACACCCCGGGGGTCTCCGCGCTCCGGCTCGCCTGGTGCGCGCTCCCGTTCGCCGCCACGGTCCAGCTCGCCCTGGCGGTGGCCCGCACCGACCCCGGCACCCGGCCCCGCCCGGGACTGGCCGCGATCGGCCTGGGCCCCGCCCGCCTGATGGCGATCTCGGCCACCACGACCGCCCTCGCCACCGCCGTCGGCTCCCTCCTCGCCCTGCTGGTCTTCCTCCACCTCCGCGGCGACCTCACCGGCCTGCCCTTCGACGGCGCCGCGGCCCCGTCCCTCGCGGCAGGCACCCCGCTCCCCCTCCCGGCGACCCTCACCCTGCTCGCCCTCCTCCCCGTCACGGCCTCCACGGTCACGGCCCTGTCCCTGCGCCCGCGCGACCCGGCCGGCACGACTCCCGCCGGGGACGAGGACGGCACCGACGCCGGCGCGGACCGCGCGACGGGCGGCGCCCTGGCGGCCCTCCTGGACGCCGGCGCCACCCGGCATCCGGCGGAGGCCGGCGAGCCCGCGGTCACCCCTGCCGGGGCGGAGGGGACGGACACGGGCGACACCCGGCACGCGTCGGCCGACGGCCTCCCGCCCACCGGCATCCCCCCGCTCGTGCTGGACCGACGGCGTGCGGCCGCCGGCGCGCACGGCCTCCCCGCGGCCCCCGCCGACCCCGCACTCCGGACAGCGGACGCCGACGCCGACGCCGACGCCCCGGACGACCTCCCCCCGCCCGCCGCCCCCGACCCCACGAGCCTCCCCTGGGGCGCGGCCCTCCTGGCCACCGGCCTGGCCGTCGAGTCCTACGCCGCCCGCACCACCACCGCCGCCCCCCTGCCCCTGCCCGGCGGCCCCACCAGCCCCGCCGCGGTCCTCGCCGGCTGGGCCCTCACCGTCGTGGGCCTCGCCCTGGCCGGCCCCGGTCTCACCCATCTCTGCGGCCGCCTCCTCCAGGCCGCCCGCCCCGGCGCGCTGCGGCTGCTGGCCGGACGAGGCCTGATGCAGGAGGCGTCCCGTATCGGACGGCCCCTGGGCGTCCTGAGCGCCGTCGCCTCCGGCGCGTACTCGATGTCCGCGCTCCACGCCTCCTCCACCGCCGCCTCCCCCACCCCGGCGGACCTGGCCTTCGGCGGTCCACTGGCCACCCTGGGCGCGGTCCTGGTCGCCGGCTGCGCCCTCGCCACGCTTCTGACGGCGGCCGTGGAGGCCCGTCAGGCCCGCGCCGACACCACGGCCGCCCTGCTCCGCCTCGGCGCCCCGAGCACCGCGCTGCGCACCGCCGCCGCCTTCCGCGCAGGCGCCCTCGCCGCCCTCTTCGTCCCGCTCACCCTGACGGTGTCCGCGCTCGCGGCCCTCCCTCTGACCATCTGAGAAAACACGGGGAACACATTCCCGATCCACCGATGAGTTCCGAGCGGACCCCCGGTCTACCCACCGAACGCACCGAGCCGCACGCGCTCACCGCAGGACCGCACCGCACGGTCCGGCCTCCGGGCCGAGCCGCCGCACCAAGCCAGGAACGACCGATGGGAGAACCCCGATGACCGCCCGCGCATACCAGCAGATGATCTTCGTCAACCTGCCCGTGAACGACCTCGACGCCTCGAAGAAGTTCTTCACGGATCTGGGCTACTCCATCAACGCCCAGTTCAGCGACGACAAGGCGGCCTCCGTCGTGATCAGCGACAACATCATGGCGATGCTGCTCACCAAGCCGTTCTACGCCACCTTCACCAAGAAGGAGATCGCGGACGCCACCGCGACCAGCGAGGTCCTCGTCGCGCTGAGCGCCGAGAGCCGCGAGAAGGTCGACGAACTCGTCGACCGCGCCCTGTCGTTGGGCGGCACCCCCAGTGGCCCCACCCAGGACCACGGTTTCATGTACGGGCGTTCCTTCGACGACCTGGACGGCCACACCTGGGAGATCGTCTGGATGGACCCGGCCTCCATCCAGGACTGAGCACGAGCGGGCGGCACGGGCGGATGCGACTCCTCGCACCCGCCCGGCCGTTGGACGGCGCTCGCGGCCATGAGATCGATTCCCACGACGAGTTCGGCCTGCGGGTTCGAGACGACGCAGAAGGCGCTGAAACCTGACGGCGGTTAATGGGCGGGCAAAGCCCGTGGGCGTGAACCCTTCCCGCGTTGACAGATCTTATGGAACGCTTATAGACCAGTGAGTCCCCAGGGGTCGCTGCAGCGACAGCATCGGGGGCGTCACCTGCCCGTCCACCCCCCGCAGTTGTGCATCACGTAAAGGACAAACGTGTCCCCATCCCGCCGTACCGCCGCTCGTTCGGTGCGCATGCTCGGTGTGACCGCCGCGTCGGCCGCCTTCGTCCTCGGGGCCTCGGGTTCCGCGCTGGCCGGCGACATAGCGGACTTCTCCGCGTCCGCCGCCTGTGACGGCACGAAGGGCGTCATCACCGTCACCGACAAGGACAAGACGGCGATCCCGGCCGTCGTCACGGTCTTCCTCCAGAACAACAACGCCGACCTCCGTCAGGTCGGCGTGGCGCAGACGGTGATCGGCTCGGCCAAGGGCGCCACCGTCACCTTCGCGGAGGAGTGGGAGCCGGGCGCCGTCTACCGGGTCCACATCACGGCCGTCGACGCCGATCTGAACGCCGACATCGAGCCGAACCTCACCACCCCGGCCAAGGGCTGCAAGAGCGACAACCCCAACAAGCCCGAAAAGCCCGGGAAGCCGTCCGCGTCCAGCACGCCCACCGCCCCGGCCACGACGCCGTCGTCGACCCCGTCCGACACGGCGTCCGGCGCCGCCACGTCCGGCGCGCCGGTCCCGTCGCCCTCGGCGGACGACAGCAGCGCGCCGGCCGACACCGGATCGGGTCCCGCGTCCAGCAACGCGCCGTCCCCCGGCCTCGGCGAATCCAACCTCGCCGAAACCGGCTCCGGCGCCCCCACCGGCGCGATCGTCGGCATCGCGGCCGCCCTCCTCGCCCTCGGCGGGGGAGCCGTCTTCTACGGCATGCGCCGCCGAGGCGCCGACAACCACTGACCCGAAGCCCTGTGGCCCGTCCCCCGGTGGGGACGGGCCACAGGCATGTCGGCCGGCTGCGGTCCGCCGCCGCTCAGCCGAGGACGACGGTCTCCGCCGGGTCGAAGCTCACGCCCACCGCGGCGCCGACCTCCGGGGCCAGACGCAGGGGACACGCGGCCTCCAGACGGGGGGCGTCGGCCGGCTGGAGGTGGAGGGTGACATGGCTGCCCTTGAAGGTGCGGGCGGTGACCGTGCAGGGCAGGCCGTCTTCCGCGTCGGCCAGGAGCACCCCGGCCGGGCGGACCAGGAGCGTGCGGGGGCCCTGCGGGGAACCGGACGGCACCGGGGTCTTGCCCCACGGGGTGTCCGCGACATCACCGGCGACATTCGCCTCGACCACGTTGTCGAAGCCCAGGAAGCGCGCCACGAAGGCGTCCGCCGGCCGCTGCCACACCTCAAGAGGCGTGCCGGACTGGGCGATCCGACCGTCCCGCATCACCACCACCCGGTCGGCCAGCGCGAACGCCTCACCCTGGTCGTGGGTGACCGCGAGCACGGTGGTGCCCAACCGGCCGAACAGCTCCCGAAGTTCGACGACCAGCCGTTCCCGCAGCGAACGGTCGAGCTGGCCCAGCGGCTCGTCGAGCATCAGCAACCGGGGGCGGGGAGCGAGCGCACGGGCCAGCGCCACCCGCTGCTGCTCACCGCCGGACAGTGAGGCGACGGCCCGGCGGGCGGCACCCGGGAGGCCGACCAGGTCCAGCAACTCCCGCACCCGCTCGCCCTGTTCATGTCTGGCATGGCCGTGCATCCGCAACCCGAAAGCCACGTTGCCGCCCACGTCCCGCTGCGGGAACAGCTGATGGTCCTGGAACATCAGGCCCAACTCCCGCTTGTGCGCGGGCACCTTGGTCTGGTCCCGCCCGTCGAGCAGCACCCGCCCCGCGTCGAGCGGCTGGAGCCCCGCCACCGCCCGCAGCAGCGTGGACTTGCCGCTGCCGCTCGGCCCGAGCACGCACACCACCTCGTGTTCGGCGACGGCGAGATCGACGCCGTCGAGCACGGCCCGCCCCCCGAACCGCACGGTCGCGCCTTCGAGCCGCAGCAGCATCAGAACTCCCCGGTCCGGTCGGTGCGCAGCCGCTCAAGCACCAGCAGGGCCACCGCGCACACCAGCATCAGAATCGTCGAAAGAGCCATCGCCTGGCCGTAGTTGAGTTCTCCGGCACGGCCCAGCAGCCGGGCCACGGCGACCGGCAGTGTCGGGTTGTCGGGCCGGGCGATGAACACCGTCGCCCCGAACTCCCCGAGCGACACCGCGAAGGCGAACCCGGCGGCGACCAGCAACGCCCGCCGCACCAGCGGCAGATCGACCTCCCGCCACACCCGCCACGGCGACGCACCCAGCACGGCGGCCGCCTCCCGCAGTCGTACGTCCACCGCCCGCAGCACCGGCAGCATGGTCCGCACGACGAACGGCACGCCGACCAGCGCCTGCGCGAGCGGCACCAGCATCCACGTGCCGCGCAGGTCGAGCGGGGGCTCGTCGAGCGCGATGAGGAAGCCGAAGCCGACGGTCACCGCCGAGACGCCCAGCGGCAGCATCAGCAGCGCGTCGAAGCCGCGGACGAGGCGTCCGGCGTCCCGCCGGGTGAGCGCCGCCGCGGCCAGGCCGCCGATCAGCACCGCGACGGCGGTCGCGGCGGCGGCGTACTCCAGCGAGTTGCCGACCGCCTCGATCGGCGGGACCAGGAAGACGTTGCCGTCGTCACGGGTCAGCGCCCGGTAGTAGGCGAAGTCCGGCGCGTCCAGCGAGCGCTGCACCAGCACGGCGAGCGGCAGCACCAGCAGCACGGCGACGCTCGTCAGCACCCCGCCGAGCAGCGCCCACTGCCCGGCTCCACGGGGCCGCCGCGCGGTCAGCTTCGCGTCCACCAGCCGCAGCGCGCTCTCCCGCCGCCGCACCGTCCAGGCGTGCACGGCGAGGATCGCGCCGACGGCCAGGAACTGCACGATGGTCAGGACGGCGGCCGTGGACAGGTCGAAGATCTCCGAGGTCTGCCGGTAGATCTCCACCTCCAGCGTGGAGAACGTGGGCCCGCCGAGGATCTGGACCACGCCGAAAGAGGTGAAGGTGAACAGGAAGACCATCAGCGCGGCGGCGGCCACGGCGGGCCCGAGGGCGGGCAGGGTGACCGTGCGCCAGGCCCGCAGCCGGGAGGCGCCGAGCAGCCGCGCGGCCTCCTCCTGACGGGGGTCGAGCTGCGCCCACAGCCCGCCCACGGTCCGTACGACGACCGCGTAGTTGAAGAAGACGTGGGCGAGCAGGATCGCCCACACCGTCGTGTCCAGCCGTACGCCCCACAGCTCGTCGAGCAGCCCGCCCCGCCCGACGAGCGCCAGGAACGCCGTGCCGACCACGACCGTCGGCAGCACGAACGGGACGGTGACGACGGCCCGCAGCACCTCCTTGCCGGGAAAGGAGAAGCGGGCGAAGACGTACGCCCCCGGCAGCGCCACCAGCAGGGTGAGCGCGGTGGAGGCGAGCGCCTGCCAGGCGGTGAACCACAGGACGTGCCGGATGTCGGACTGCCCGAGCACGTCGAGGAGACGGCCGAAGCGCCATGTGCCGTCGACGTCGAGCCCGCGCGCGACGATCGCGGCGACGGGCCAGGCGAAGAAGACCCCGAAGAACGCGACGGGCAGGGCCATGAGCCCGAGCCGCGCCGCGTTCCCCGAACGCCTCCTGGCCGGGGCTACTTCAGTACGAGCGAGGTCCACGACTTGACCCACTGGTCGCGGTTTTCGGCGATCTTCGCCGGGTCCATGGTCTCGGGGTCCTTGGCGGCGGGCCCGTACTTCGTGAACTCGGCGGGCACGGCGGCGCCCTTGACCACCGGGTAGACGTACATGTTGAGCGGCATGTCCTGCTGGAACTCCTTCGACAGCAGGAAGTCGATCAGCGCCTTGCCGCCGGCGCTGTTCTTCGCGTTGCTCAGCAGCCCCGCGAACTCGACCTGCCGGAAGCATGTGCCGGCCGCGACGCCGGTCGGGGCGGTGGCGGGCTTGGGCTCGGCGTAGATCACCTCGGCGGGCGGCGAGGAGGCGTAGGAGACGACGAGCGGCCGGTCGGCGCCGGCCTTCCTGCCGCCGGCCGAACCGGAGAACTCCTCGTTGTAGGCCTGCTCCCAGCCGTCGACGACCTTCACGCCGTTGGCCCGGAGCTTCTTCCAGTAGTCCTCCCAGCCGCTGTCGCCGTAGCGCGCGGCGGTGCCCAGCAGGAAGCCGAGGCCGGGCGAGGAGGTGGAGACGTTCTCGGTGACCAGGAGGTTCTTGTAGGCGGGCTTGACCAGGTCGTCGAAGGAGGCGGGCGGGGCCAGGTCGTGGTCGGCGAAGTACTTCTTGTCGTAGTTGACGCAGATGTCGCCGTGGTCGACGGGGGTGACCCGGTGCTTGTCCGCGTCGAGCCGGTACTCGGCGCCGACCTGGTCGAGGCCCTTGGCCTCGTACGGCTGGAACAGGTCGTTGTCGAGGGCGCGGGAGAGCAGGGTGTTGTCGACGCCGAAGAAGACGTCGCCCTGGGGGTTGTCCTTGGTGAGGATCGCCTTGTTGACGGCCTGCCCGGCGTCGCCGTCCTCCAGGACGCGCACCTTGTACCCGGAGCGCTTCTCGAAGTCGGCGAGCACGTTCTTGGAGACGGACCACGAGCTGTGGCTGACGAGGGTGACGGTCTTCGAGCCGCCGCCGGACCCGGCGTCGCCGCCCGATCCGCCGTCGCCGGACGACGACGAACCGCACGCCGACAGCGTGACGAGACCGAGGCCCACGGCCGCGGCCACGAACGTCCTGGTGTGCACTGGATTCCTCCTGGGGTTGACCAGGAGAAGACGCGGCCCTGCCCGGGTCCGCCAACGGGCCCGGGCAGGGCGCAACAGCTCGAGTGATGACCGAACTTCCTACCCAGAATGACCTGGGCGAGGTTCAGAGGGTCTGCGGCCGGTGCCGCACTCTCAGCGCTGTGGCGCTCCCCTGTCGGAATACGAAGATATGAACTTGTCCGGGAACAGACTACCGCTCGGTGGCCGCGAGCTGGCCACAGGCCCCGTCGATCTCCTGGCCCCGGGTGTCCCGGATGGTGACGGGCACGCCGTGCGCGGCGATCGCCTCGACGAACGCCTTCTCGTCCTCGGGCCGGGACGCGGTCCACTTGGACCCGGGCGTGGGGTTCAGCGGGATGAGGTTGACGTGCACGGGCCGGCCCTTGAGCATCCGGCCGAGCCGGTCGCCGCGCCAGGCCTGGTCGTTGATGTCGCGGATCAGCGCGTACTCGATGGACAGGCGCCGCCCGGACCGCTCGGCGTACTCGAACCCGGCGTCGAGCACCTCGCGCACCTTCCACCGCGTGTTCACGGGGACGAGGGTGTCGCGCAGCTCGTCGTCGGGGGCGTGCAGCGAGATGGCGAGGCGGCACTTGAAGCCCTCGTCGGTGAACCGGTGGATGGCCGGCACCAGCCCGACGGTGGACACGGTGATCCCGCGCTGCGACAGCCCGAGCCCGTCGGGGGTGGGGTCGGTGAGCGCGCGGATGGCGGCGACGACCCGCTTGTAGTTGGCGAGCGGCTCGCCCATGCCCATGAAGACGATGTTGGACAGCCGGGCCGGCCCGCCGGGGACCTCCCCGTCGCGCAGCGCGCGCATCCCGTCCACGATCTGGTGCACGATCTCGGCGGTGGACAGGTTCCGGTCGAGACCGGCCTGCCCGGTCGCGCAGAACGGGCAGTTCATCCCGCAGCCTGCCTGCGAACTGATGCACATGGTCACCCGGTCGGGGTAGCGCATCAGCACCGACTCCACGAGCGTCCCGTCGAACAGCCGCCACAGCGTCTTGCGGGTCGTGCCCTGGTCCGTCGACAGATGCCGTACGACGGTCATCAGCTCGGGAAGCAACGCCTCCCGCAGCTTCTCCCGCGCCCCGGCGGGGATGTCGGTCCACTCCGCCGGCTCGTGCGCGTACCGCGCGAAGTAGTGCTGCGACAGCTGCTTCGCCCGAAACGGCTTCTCACCGATCTCCGCCACCGCCTCCTTCCGCTCGGCGGGCGAGAGATCAGCAAGATGCCGCGGCGGCTTCTTGGCTCCACGGGGGGCGACGAATGTGAGTTCTCCGGGCTTCGGCATAACCCTTCCAGTGTCGCAGATCAACTCCGCGCCCCCGAGCGCTCCCGGGGTGGGGGCGATCACCCGGGTCAAGCCGTGTGTTTGTGCATGACATCGAGGCAGTGCCGGTCGCGGTGGGGGACCTGGTTGTTGCGGGCCGGGAGGCTGAGGACCGCGCAGACGTTCGCGGGCTGGGTGAGGATGCTCGGCTGCCGGCCCGAAGGTGAGGTTGCCGTTGACCTCGTGCAGGCGGCCCGCGCTGTCGAGGGCCGCGGTGAGTTCCTCCCGAAGGACCGTCGCTTCGTGGGTCTCGGACTCGGGCAGGACGAGCGGTGGGAGTTTCGCATGCCGCAGTGCAGCGGGCCGATCCGGCCGGTTCGGGCGGAGTCGACAAGTGCGTCCGTCAAGGTCACGGCAGTGACTGTGGCGGTCTCGGGGGCCCACGCGCACTCCGACATCGCGACGGGCCCCCGTCCGGGAGGACAGGGGCCCGTGCGTCAGGGGGGCGGCGTGGTCAGGTGGCGCCTACGAAGATCACCAGGAGGAGCCAGACCACCGGGGCCGTCGGCAGGAGGGAGTCCAGGCGGTCCATGATGCCGCCGTGGCCGGGCAGGAGCGTGCCCATGTCCTTGATACCGAGGTCCCGCTTGATCATGGACTCGCCGAGGTCGCCGAGCGTGGCGCTGACCGCGACCGCGAGGCCCAGCAGCACGCCCTGCCACCAGGTGCCGCCGTCGATCAGGAACTGCATGCACAGCGCGCCCGCGACCATCGCGAACGTCACCGCCCCGAGCAGGCCCTCGCGGGTCTTTCCGGGGCTGATGCGCGGGGCGAGCTTGTGCTTGCCGAAGCGCCAGCCGACGGCGTACGCGCCGGTGTCGCTGACCACCGTCAGCATCAGGAACATCAGGACCCGCTGCGCGCCGTCCTCGGCCGTCAGCATCAGCGAGACGAAGGTGGCGAGGAACGGGACGTAGAACGCCGCGAAGAGACCGGCCGTGACGTCCTTGAGGTAGCCCTCCGGTGGTTCCGTCATCCGCCAGACGAGGACCGCCAGCGCGGTGAGGGCCATGGCCACCCAGGCGCCCTCTGCCCCCCGGACGTACCCGGAGACGACCATCGCCGCCCCGCCGAGCGCGAGCGGCACCAGCGGAGCCTTGATCCCCTTGCGCTCCTGCAGCCTGCTGGTCAGCTCCCACAGCCCGACGACGACGGCGATCGCTATGACACCGACGAACACGGCCTTGACGACGAACAGCGACGCGACGATGACCGCGCCGAGTCCGACGCCGACCCCTATGGCCGCGCCCAGGTCACGGCCCGCGCTCTTCTTCTGCGGTGCGGGCGCCGGCTGCGGGGCGTCGGGCATGGGCTCCGGATTCTGCGGCGCCGCCGCAGGGGGCTGCACCGACGGTGTGTCGTCGCGGTACGGGCCGCCGCGGCGGTTCCCGTCGCGGAACGACTCGTGGGGGAACGATTCGTTCTGGGACGACTCCTCGCGGAACGCCTGCGGCGTCTCGCGGTGAGGCGTCCCGTCCCGGAACGCGGGGCCGCCCGGACGAGCGGCCCCCCGGTCGTCATCCTGGTGTCCGCCGGGAGCGGGTACGTCGGGGACGATGGGCATGGGGCGAGTCTGCTGCGCCTCAGGCGCATCGTAGCCGGGACCCGCCGGGGCGGCCCCCTGGACAGGTCCCTGGTCGTTGGGCCCCCAGTACCCCGCCTGTGAACCGGCGTGCGGCGGAGCGCCCCAGGAAGAGTCGTTCATCAGACCTCGAGCAGCTCCGCTTCCTTGTGCTTGAGGAGCTCGTCCACCTGAGCGACGTACTTCGCGGTGGTGTCGTCGAGCTCCTTCTCCGCACGGCGGCCCTCGTCCTCGCCGACCTCGCCGTCCTTGACGAGCTTGTCGATCGCGTCCTTGGCCTTGCGGCGGACGGAGCGGATGGACACCTTGGCGTCCTCGCCCTTGCCCTTGGCGACCTTGATGTAGTCGCGGCGGCGCTCCTCGGTGAGCTCGGGGAACACCACCCGGATGATGTTGCCGTCGTTGCTCGGGTTGACGCCCAGGTCGGAGTCGCGGATGGCCTGCTCGATGTTGCGCAGCGCGCTCTTGTCGAACGGGGTCACGACCGCCATGCGCGGCTCCGGCACGGAGAACGAAGCCAGCTGGTTGATCGGCGTCGGCGCGCCGTAGTAGTCGGCCACGATCTTGTTGAACATCGCCGGGTGCGCACGGCCGGTGCGGATCGCGGCGAAGTCCTCCTTGGCGACCACGACGGCCTTCTCCATCTTCTCCTCGGCCTCGAGGAGGGTCTCTTCGATCACCACTTGCTCCTGCGTGTCTTGAGTAGGCCCGGCTGCGGTTCCTTGCGGAGGCGGCGGCCGGCTGCGTCGCGTCTTCTTCCTGCACGGTTCCCGACCGGCAGGACATTGTCCATCCCCCGACCAGGGTCCGTCCCCCGGCCAGGCTTTGTCATACGAACTGCGGTTCGACCGGTCAGACCCGGTCGCCTTCCTCACCCACAAGCGTGCCGATCTTCTCACCCTTGACGGCCCGGGCGATATTGCCCTCGGCCAGAAGCTCGAAGACGAGGATCGGCAGCTTGTTGTCGCGGCACAGCGTGACCGCCGTGGCGTCGGCGACCTTCAGGTCGCGGGTGATGACCTCGCCGTAGCCGAGGGCGTCGAACCTGACCGCCTCCGGGTTGGTCTTCGGGTCGGAGTCGTAGACGCCGTCCACGCCGTTCTTGCCCATGAGCAGCGCCTCGGCGTCGATCTCCAGGGCGCGCTGGGCGGCGGTGGTGTCGGTGGAGAAGTACGGCATGCCCATGCCCGCGCCGAAGATGACCACGCGGCCCTTCTCCAGGTGCCGCACGGCGCGCAGCGGGATGTACGGCTCGGCGACCTGGCCCATGGTGATGGCGGTCTGGACCCGGCTGTCGATGCCTTCCTTCTCCAGGAAGTCCTGGAGGGCGAGGCAGTTCATGACGGTGCCGAGCATGCCCATGTAGTCGGAGCGGGCGCGGTCCATGCCGCGCTGCTGGAGCTCGGCGCCGCGGAAGAAGTTGCCGCCGCCGATGACGACCGCGATCTCGGCGCCGTCCCGGACGACGGCGGCGATCTCGCGGGCGATCTTGTGCACCACGTCGGGGTCGACGCCCAGGCCGCCGCCGCCGGAGAACGCCTCTCCGGACAGCTTCAGCAGGAACCGGCCGTGTACTTTGCCGTCGTCGCTCTTCTGGGCCTTGGTGGTCATGGGAGATCCCGCCTCTTTCACGTGGTGCACATACGAAGAAGGCCATTGCCGGTGGGGTGTCGTTCGCAACCCGTGCGCGGCAATGGCCTCCTCGTCAGATCTGCTGTCGTCCGTCACGCGTGCGTGACGGCGTACGCGGACGACTCACGTCGACCCTATAGGGGTCGCGCGTCGATCGCGGTACGGACTCAGATGCCGACCTTGATGCGCGAGAAGCGCTTCAGGGTGACACCGGCCTCGTCCAGGACCTTCTGGACGGACTTCTTGTTGTCGAGCGCGTACGGCTGGCCGAGGACGGTGGCGTCCTTGAAGAAGCCGTTGAGGCGACCCTCGACGATCTTGGCGATCGCGGCCTCGGGCTTGCCCTCGGCGCGGGTGGTCTCCTCGGCGATGCGGCGCTCGGACTCGACGACGTCGGCCGGCACGTCCTCCTTGGAGAGGTACTTCGGCGCGAAGGCGGCGATGTGCTGGGCGATGCCCTTGGCGACCTCGGCGTTCGGCTTGTCCAGCTCGACGAGGACACCGATCTGCGGGGGCAGGTCGGGCATCGTGCGGTGCATGTACGCGATGACGAAGCCGTCGGCGAACTGCGCGAAGCGGTCCAGGACGATCTTCTCGCCGAGGTTGGCGTTGGCCTCGTCCACGAACGCCTGGACGGTCTTGCCGGCCTCGATCTCGGAGCCGAGCAGGGCGTCGAGGTCGGCCGGGGACGTCTTGGCGACGTGCTCGGCGATCGCGTTGGCGACGGCCTGGAACTTCTCGCCCTTGGCGACGAAGTCCGTCTCGCACTTCAGCTCGACGAGGACGCCGGAGGAGTTGTCGTCGGCGATGATCGAGACCACGGCGCCGTTCTCGGCGGAGCGGCCCTCGCGCTTGGCGACGCCCTTCTGGCCCTTGATGCGGAGCGCCTCGACGGCCTTCTCGACGTTGCCCTCGGCCTCGTCCAGCGCCTTCTTGCAGTCCATCATGCCGGCGCCGGTGAGCTCGCGGAGCTTCTTGACGTCGGCGGCGGTGTAGTTCGCCATGAGTCTGTGAGTCTTTCTCGAAGTCTGGAAGATCGACGATCGGAACGGGCCGGGAGCCCCCTCCACGGGAACTCTCCGGCTCTGTACCGACCTACGGGTGAACGGCGGGGGCGGACTTCATGTCGGCGCCCCCGCCGTCAACCGTGACGCTGTGACGGTCAGGCCTGCTCGGCGTCCGCGGCCGGGGCCTCGGCGGCGGGGGCCTCGGCGGCCTCCGCGGCGGGGGCCTCGGGGGTCTCCGCGGCAGCCTCGGCGGCGGGGGCGGCCTCGGCGGCCGGAGCCTCGTCGGCCTTCTTCTCGCCCTCGAGCAGGTCGCGCTCCCAGGCGGCCAGCGGCTCGCCGGCGGCCTTGTCGCCCTTGTCGCCGGTGGCGACGCCGGAGCGGGCGATGAGGCCCTCGGCGACGGCGTCGGCGATCACGCGGGTGAGCAGGGTGACGGAGCGGATCGCGTCGTCGTTGCCCGGGATCTTGTAGTCGACCTCGTCGGGGTCGCAGTTGGTGTCGAGGATGGCGACGACCGGGATGTTGAGCTTCCGGGCCTCGCCGACCGCGATGTGCTCCTTCTTGGTGTCCACGATCCAGACGGCGCTGGGCACCTTGGACATCTCGCGGATACCGCCGAGGGTCTTCTCCAGCTTGGCCTTCTCACGCGAGAGGACCAGGAGCTCCTTCTTCGTCAGACCCGAGGCGGCGACGTCCTCGAAGTCGATGAGCTCGAGCTCCTTGAGGCGCTGCAGGCGCTTGTAGACGGTCGAGAAGTTGGTGAGCATGCCGCCCAGCCAGCGCTGGTTGACGTAGGGCATGCCGACGCGGGTGGCCTGCTCGGCGATGGCCTCCTGCGCCTGCTTCTTCGTGCCGACGAACATGACCGTGCCGCCGTGGGCGACGGTCTCCTTGACGAACTCGTAGGCGCGGTCGATGTACGACAGCGACTGGAGCAGGTCGATGATGTAGATGCCGTTGCGCTCGGTGAAGATGAAGCGCTTCATCTTCGGGTTCCAGCGACGGGTCTGGTGACCGAAGTGGACGCCGCTCTCCAGCAGCTCCCGCATCGTGACGACGGCCATGGCCGTTCTCCTTGAGGTTCTCGGTTGTGCCGCGGATGCCGGACGGCTCCCGCGCCTGACGCCCGCGACGCGCCGAGCCACGAAGGACCGAGGGGCGCTGACACCGACCGGTGAGGGTCTGATGTTGGGGCGTGCGAAGTCGACCCGGTGACCCGGATCGCCAGAAGAAGTGTACGGGACCGGCGGACCACCGGGTGACGCCGCTGTCCACAACCGGGCGCCGGTCCACAGCCCCGGGCGCGGCCGGCGGTTTCCGGCCACGCTGTGCGGCATGAACGCGAAGCGGTGCGGGGGCCTGCTGCTGCTCCTGCTGATCATCATGACGATGCCTGTGGCGTGGGCGGATCCCTCGCCGTCCGGGGCGCCCCCCGGTCCCCCGTCCCCCGGTCCGCCCACGCCGCCGTCCGGGCCGGTGCCGGCGATCGGCCGCGCCTGGCCGGTGGGGAACCGCCCGCCGGTGCTGCGCGGCTGGGAGCCCCCGGCGACGGTGTACGGGCGCGGCCACCGCGGTGTGGACCTGGCGGCCGCTCCGGGCGCCCCGGTCCGGTCCGTGGCGGCCGGCCGGGTCTCCTTCGCCGGGCGGGTCGCGGGCAGGGGCGTCGTGTCCGTGGAACTGGCCGGCACGGAGCTGCGCACGACGTACGAACCGGTGGCGGCGACCGTGCGCAAGGGCGACGAGGTCGCCGCCGGCGAGCAGGTGGGCACGGTCCAGCCGAGCGGCTCACACTGCGCGACCACGTGCGTCCACTGGGGCCTGAGAAGGAACGAGGCCTATCTGGACCCTCTGTCCCTGCTCCCTCCGTGGCTGCTGAGCCGAGGGCCGTCCCGCCTGCTGCCGGTCCTGGGCGTGCCGCTGCCGTAGGGGCACCGCCCGTGGCCGTTCAGCAACAGCCCGCTCAGCCGGGCCCCGCTCGACGCGGCCCCGCTCGACGCAGCCACGACCGAGCCCGATGGACGTGGCCCCGTCCGAACAGCCCGGCGCGGCGGCTCAGCCCAGAACCCCCCGCAGCACCATCCCCACCGCGGCCTCGGTGACCCCGCCCGGCTCCTCCGCGCCCAGCTCGATCCTGCGGACGGCCGCGTCCACCACTCCCTGCACCAGCATCGCCGCCAGCCGGGGTTCCGCGTGTCCCATCTCGGCCAACGCCTCCACGATCATCGCGACGAGCGAACCGTGCGCCGCGCGGATCTTCTCCCGCGCCCCCGCGTCCAGCTCGCTCGCCGAGATCGCCACCACGGCCCGGTGCCGACGGTCCCCGACCAGCGCCAGCTGCCGCCGCACATAGGCCTCGACCTTGGTCGAAGGCCCGTCCGCCGTGGCCATCGCCGCCTGGACCTCGGCGGCCCACACGGGGAAGTCGACCTCGCACAGTTCCTCGACCACGGCCGCCCGCGACCGGAAGTACTCGTACACGGACGACCGCGCGAGTCCCGTCCGCCCGGCGAGGGCGGGGAAGGTCAGCGCCTCCGTCCCGCCCTCGGACAGCAATGACCGGGCCGCGTCCAGCAGGGCGGCACGCTGCATCGTCCGGTGCTCGGCCACGGAGGCCGCTCGAATCCTTGGCACGTCCACCACTTTACGGACGCCGCCCTCTCGGCGGGAGTGACTCGACCCGCCCGCCGGCCACGCCGGGTCAACGGCCGAAGCTCGCCAGCTTCGCGCGCAACTGGAGCACCGACTTGGTGTGGATCTGGCTGACCCTGCTCTCGGTGACGCCCAGCACGTTCCCGATCTCGGCCAGGGTCAGGCCCTCGTAGTAGTACAGCGTCACGACCGTCTTCTCCCGGTCGGGCAGGGTGTTGATGGCCCGCGCCAGGAATCTGCGCAGCTCCCGGTCCTCGGCCACCTCCACGGGGTTGTCCGCGGCGGTGTCCTCCAGCGTGTCCATGACGCTGAGGCCGTCCCCGCCCTCGCCCCCCACGTGCAGCAGTTCCTCCAGCGCGACCACGTTGGCCAGCGACAACTGGCTGAACACCGCGTGCAGCTCGTCCACCGCGATGCCCAGCTCGGCGGCGACCTCGCCCTCCGAGGGGGTGCGCCGCAGCCGCGCCTCCAGCGTCGCGTACGCCCGCTCGACGTTGCGCGCCTTCTGCCGCACGGACCGCGGGATCCAGTCCAGCGCCCGCAGCTCGTCGATCATCGCGCCCCGGATCCGGGTGATCGCGTACGTCTCGAACTTGATCTCGCGGTCGAGGTCGAACTTCTCGATCGCGTCGATCAGCCCGAACACGCCCGAGGACACGAAGTCCGCCTGCTCCACGTTGGGCGGCAGTCCGACGCTCACCCGCCCGGCCACGTACTTCACCAGCGGTGAGTAGTGCAGGATCAGCTGCTCCCGCAGCCGCTCGTCCCCCGTCGCCTTGTACGAGCGCCACAGCTCGTCGAGCGTCGAGGGGGCGGGCGGTCTCACGCTGCCACCGTCGCGGGCGGCTGGGGGGATCGCCGCCCGGTCGGACCCGGAGGTGTGCTGGGGCATACGTCGCCTTGTGCCGTTTCTGCCGTGGAGATACGTGTGTGATGCGGTGTGACGCCTACTGGTCGGATGTGCTGCCGAGTGCTGCGATGTGATGACTGGTGGCCGGTCTGTGACGGAATCCTCGTGAGCGTAGCGTGACTGGAGCGTCGCGGTGTGCGAAGGTCCGGCCCGGACCGGTGCGGGGGCCGGCGTCACCGGCCGCCGCCCAGGGGCACGCCACTCGCCCCGGGCGACACCGGGGACGCGTCAACTGCGCGCGTTCTCAAGGCTGTCGACGTTCGCCCGGACGGCCGAACCCACCCGGTCAACACGGGTGTCCACCCCGTCGGGCGGACACCACCGCCTGGCGTGTCAACTTCCAGTCGTCGCCATGTCGTTCGACGTATCCGAGTGCTCTGAGTTCGTACAGTCGGGCGATCGCGTCGTCCGGCGTGGTGCGCGCCTCGCGGGCGATCTCGCCCACCGTCGCGGCTCGCCGGGCGGGGAGCGCGGCGAGGACACCGCGGGCGCCCGGCGCCAGCAGGTCGCGCGGGAGCGCCGGTTCACGCCTGTCCGGCGCCAGCTCCCCCATGTCCCCGACCAGCTCGACGACCTCGGCGGCGTCGGTGACGAGCACGGCCTCCTCCCGCAGGAGGGCGTGCACCCCGGCCGACTGGGCGCTGGTGGCCGGCCCGGGCACGCCCATCGTGTGCCGGCCCAGCCGCCGCGCCGCCCGCGCGGTGACCAGGGAGCCGCTGCGGTGCGCCGCCTCGACGACCACCGTGCCCCGGGTGAGCGCGGCGATCACCCGGTTGCGCAGGATGAACCGGGTCGGCGTCGGGTGGTCGCCCGGCGGCAGCTCCCCCACCACCAGGCCCTGCCGCGCGATCCGGTCGAGCAACTGCGTGTGGCCGCGCGGATAGGGCCGGTCGACTCCGCAGGCCAGGACGGCGACCGTGGCTCCGCCCGCGCCGAGGGCGCCCCGGTGGGCGGCGCCGTCGACGCCGTAAGCGCCGCCGGAGACCACCACCCAGCCGCGTTCGGCGAGGTCAGCGGCGAGTGTGGCCGCCATGTGCGCGCCGTACTCGGTGCAGGCGCGGGCGCCGACGACGGCGACGGACCGCAGCGCCCATATCCGCAGGCTGGGACCGCCCCGCACCCACAGGCCGAGCGGCCGGGCGTCCCCGAGGTCGTCCAGCGGGCCGGGCCACTCCACGTCCCCCGGGCACAGGAACCGCACCCCGGCCCGCCGGGCCACGGCCAGATCCCGCCGGGGCGCCGCCTCGTCCGCGCGCGCCCGCAGCCCGGCCCAGCGCCGGGGGCTCACCCCGGGCAGCGGGTCCCCGTGGCCGCGCAGCCGCCGGGCCACCTCGGGCACGCCGTACTCGCGCACCCAGCGCCCGGCGGTCTCGTCGCCCGGTTCGACGACCCGGGCGAGGAACACCCGCGCGAGCCGCTCCCCGTCCGGCTCGCCGAACCCCGCGTCGCCGAACGCCGGCCCGCCCGACGCTGCCCCCGCCACGCCGAACGCCGGCCCGCGCGGCCCTGCCCCCGCCACGCCGAAGGGGGTTTCATCCGCCCCGAGCTCACCCGTGGGTTCCTCGGGCCCCGGTCCGTCGAACTCCCGCCCGCCGACGTCGTTCACGCCATCGCCCCGAGCGCCATGGGCGCCCCGCGGGGCACCCCGGTGCGCAACTGGAGCGCCAGGGCGACGTCCGTCGCGTCGGGCCGGTCGTGCCCGACGAGGTCGGCGACGGTCCAGGCCACCCGCAGGACCCTGTCCAGGCCCCGGGCGGTGAGCACCCCGCGCTCCAGGTTCCGCTCGGCCTCGTCCATCGCCCCGCTCAGCGGGTGCCAGCGGCTGCGCAGCTCACGCCCCGGGACTTCGCTGTTGGTCCGCCACGGGGTGCCGGCCAGCCGGGCCGACGCGCGTTCCCTCGCGGTCCTGACCCGGTCGGCGACCGTCGCCGTCGTCTCGCCGCCGGGGCCGCGGTGGACCAGCTCGGCCCTGCTGACCGGGTCGACCTCGACGCGCAGGTCGACGCGGTCGAGCAGCGGCCCGGAGAGCCGGGCCTGGTAGCGCCGGACCGCCGAGGGCGAGCACTCGCACAGGCTGTCCCGCAGTGAGAAGCGTCCGCAGGGACACGGATTCGCCGCGAGCACCATCAGGAAACGCGCGGGGAACCGCACCACGCCCGCGCTGCGCGCGATCACGACGTGCCCCGCCTCCAGGGGCTGGCGCAGGGCGTCGAGGGCGTGGCTGCTGAACTCGGGGGTCTCGTCCAGGAAGAGCACCCCTCGATGGGCCATCGACACGGCTCCGGGCCGGGCGATGTGCGGGCCGCCGCCGACGAGCGCCTGCATGGTGGCCGAGTGGTGCGGTGCGCAGTACGGCGGTACGTCGATCAGGGGTTTGCCCGGGGGCAGGAGCCCTGCCACCGAGTGCACCGCCGTGACCTCCAGCGACTCCTCCCGGCTCAGCCGGGGCAGCACGGCCGGCAGCCGCTCGGCCAGCATGGTCTTGCCGGCGCCCGGCGGCCCTTCGAGGAAGAGGTGGTGTCCGCCTGCGGCGGCGACCTCCACCGCCGTGCGCGCCGAGCGCTGCCCGACGACGTCGGCGAGGTCGTGCCCCTGGTCGTGGTGGGCTGCGTCGACGGTGTGCATACCGGTGGCGGCGCCCGTCCCGGGCATCCGCAGCCCCGCCAGGAGCGGGTCGGGGCGGCCCGCCTCGTCCGGCTCCTCCTCGGGCACGGGCTCGTCCGCGAGCACGGCGGTCAACTGCCGCAGGCTGCGCACGCCCAGCACCGAGACACCGGGCACCAGGGAGGCCTCGGCGGCCGCGCACTCCGGGACGACGACCTGCTCGTACCCGGCGTCCGCCGCCGCCAGCACCGCCGGGAGGATGCCCCGCACGGGGCGCACCCGCCCGTCCAGCCCCAGTTCACCGATCATGACGATGTCGGCCAGCACCCGCGGGTCGATCCGCTCGGACGCGCCGAGCACCGCGCTCGCGATGGCGAGGTCGAATCCGCTGCCGGCTTTGGGCACCGACGCCGGGCTGAGGCCGACGGTGAGCTTCTTCTGCGGCCACTCGCCGCCCGAGTTCACCACCGCCGCCCGTACCCGGTCCCGGCTCTCGCTCAGGCTCTTGTCCGGCAGCCCCACCAGCGTGAAGGCGGCGACCCCGGGCTCCAGGTCGGCCTGGACCTCGACCACGACGCCTTCCACGCCCACCAGCGCCACCGAGCACGTACGCGCGAAGCCCATCTCAGGCCACCCCCCGCACATGCTCGACGACGGCGGCCCCGCGGCGGGGCAGCAGCACGCCGACCAGATCGATGCGCACGCCGCCCGGTGGCGCTCCCCCGTGTGCGTGGATCCATCGCTCGGCCAGGCAGCGCAGGCGGCGGGCCTTGTCCGGCGTCACCGCCGCCATCGGGTGCTGGAAACCGCCGTCCCTGCGGGTCTTGACCTCGCAGACGACCAGGACGTCGCCGTCCCGCGCGACGATGTCGATCTCGCCGGCCCTGCCGCAGCGCCAGTTGCGCCCGAGGACCGTCATCCCGGCCTCGGCCAGCCGTCGGGCGGCCAGCTCCTCGCCGTACCTGCCGAGCGCGCCTCGCGACAGATCCATGCTCGTGCCCGAGCGGCCGCCCACGCCGGTGCTCTTGATCGTGTCGGTGTTCGTGTTCGCGTTCATGTCGGCACCACCTCCGGCGCCCACGTTCACGCATTCACGGCACGCGAAAGGATCTTGGTGCGCAACTCAGCGGTTGTGGACAACTCCGTCACCCACACGGGTGGGGTCATCCGCTCGGCAGCTCCAGGTCGCTCTTGTTGAGCTCCTCGATGTTCACGTCCTTGAACGTAAGGACCCGCACCTGCTTGACGAACCGCGCCGGCCGGTACATGTCCCAGACCCAGGCGTCCGCCATCGACACCTCGAAGAACACCTCGCCCTGGACCGAGTGCACCTGCATCTCGTAGTCGTTGGTCAGGTAGAAGCGCCGCTCGGTCTCGATCACGTATTTGAACAGACCGACGACATCGCGGTACTCCCGGTAGAGCTTCAGCTCCATCTCGGTCTCGTACTTCTCGAGGTCCTCGGCGCTCATGGCATGTTCCCCTTCAGCCGTGCGATCCCACCATTGTGCGCCAGTCCGGTGAGCCGCTAGACGATTTCCGTATCGAGCGTCACCGGGCCGGCCGGGGGACCTTCGTCGAGCAGCCTGCTGAGCAACTCGGCGAGTCTGGTCGGATACACCGTCTCACGTGCCCGGCTCAGTTCCTGACACGTCCACCAACGCGCTCCCGCGACGCTGCGCCGCTCCAGTTCGGTCAGGGCCGTGGCGCGGGTCGCCGTCACGGCCGTACGGGCGAGGTAGTACCACTCGTCCTGGTCCCAGCGGCGGCCCACGAACGGGAAGGAGCATCTCCGCCGCCAGAGCACCGGGCCGAGTTCGACCTCGGTGATGCCCGTCTCCTCGGCGAGTTCCCGCAGGGCGGCCTCTTCACGGGTCTCGTCGCCCTCGACGCCGCCGCCGGGCGTGAACCACCAGTCGTCGGCAGGGTCGTCCGGCTCATGGCCGTGCAGCAGCAGGATGCGGTCCTCGGGGTCGAGCAGCACGACCCGGGCCACCTTGCGCAGGCCGCCCGTGTACGTGTCGGCCGCGCCCGGCGGCACGTCCGTCCCGGCCGGCTCGCCGGGCACCGGCTCAACCGGCACTCGCGCCGGCCCCGCGGCGGGAGGTCCGCTTGGCGATGGGCCCGTAGGCGCCGCCGCCGAGGACGAGCACCGCGCCGGCGACGATCAGCCAGCCGATGGTGCGCAGCGGGCCGGGCTCGGAGAGGTGGCCGAGCGCCTGGAAGCCCGTGGGGCGCTTCAGCATGCCGTTCATCGGCCAGACGACGGCGTCCACGCGCGCGGTGACGGCGGAGGCGGCCACGGTGCCCTGGGCGGCGTCGGTGAGGTGGGCTGTGGAGTCCAGCGAGCCCTGGCGCTCGTCGCCGAGCAGGAACAGCCGCCCCTCCGGGACCTCCACCTCGGGGATGCTCTTGACCTCGGCGGGGGCACCCTTGGGCAGATACGGTTCGTCGATCTGCTTGCCGTTGACGGTCAGCTTGCCGTTCGTGCAGCAGGAGACGGTGTCGCCGCCGACCGCGACCACGCGCTTGACGACGGGCGCGTCGGCCCAGTTGGTGTCCTTGAAGACGACGACGTCACCGCGGCGCACCTCGTCGCCGTCCACGACCTGTGCGAGGACCCGGTCGCCGGCGTTGATCGTCGGGACCATCGAACCGGTGGGCACGGTGTAGGGGCGGTAGGTCAGCGCCGCCCAGCCGAACCCGCCCAGGAACAGCACCAGGCCCAGCGCGACGGCCAGTCCGGACAGGCGCTGTCCGGTCCGGCTGCCCACCGGGCCGCTGCTGGTGCCACCGCCGCTGTGCGGGGCCGTACGTGTCGTGCTCTCGCCACCCATGGGTCCGCACCCTACCCGGGGGTACCGAGCCGGGTAAGCCCTTCCCCGTCAGCTGCCCGAGGTCACCGTCGGCGCGGTCCGCTCGTCGGAGGAGTCCGCACGCCGGCGGCGCCACAGGACCAGCGGGACGGCGCCGGCGAGGGCGACGCCCTGCGGGGCGACGGTGAGCGACGTGGAGGCGGCGGCCTGCGGGTTCAGGCCTTGCTGGTCGAAGGTGTCCGGCACGGGCAGTGTGCCCCAGCGGTTGATCGGCCAGGCCTTGACGACGGCGCGGCCGACGACCTGGTCGACGGGGACCATGCCGTGGTTCTTGTCGGACTGGTTGTAGCGGGAGTCCCGCGAGTTCTGCCGGTGGTCGCCCATGACCCAGATGAACCCCTGGGGAACCTTCACAGAGAACTGGCCGCCCTGGTCGTCCTGGCTGCACGGGGTGTTGCCGGGGTAGACGTACGGCTCGTCGAGGGCCTTGCCGTTGACGGTGAGCGGGCCGGTGCCCTTGCAGGTGACGGTGTCGCCGCCGACGCCGATGACCCGCTTGATCAGGTCCTTCTCCTCCGCCGACGGCATCAGGCCGATCCAGCTGAGGAAGGTCTGCACCGCGTTCGGCTCGGGCGTGGGCTCGCCCGCGAGCCACTTGTCCGGGTCGTGGAAGACGACGACCTCGCCGCGCTCGGGCTCGGAGCCGAACCACGGGGTGAGCTTGTCGACGAGGACCCGGTCGCCCTGCTGGAGGGTGTTCTGCATCGAGTCCGAAGGGATCGAGAACGCCTGCACCAGGAACGTCTTGATCAGCAGGGCGAGGACGAGCGCGATGCCGATCAGGATCGGCAGCTCCTTCCAGAAGGAGCGCGGCTTCTTCGCCCTGGGCGCGCCGTCGCCCGGGCCCGGCTCCGTGGTGGGCGGCTGTCCGCCCCCGGGGCCCTCGCCGCCGGCCGCCGGGACGTCATTCCCGGAGTTCACGGCGCCGTCCGTAGCCTGGTCGGCCGCTTCCACGGGACGTCCGCGGTACTCCTCGCCGTCGTGCCCGGACCGTGCGCCAACCGCCACATCCCCCACGCCAACTCCTAACTCTGTGCCGCTGCCTGCCCCACATACGGCGCAGGCCCACCACTCCCATAACGAGCGGGAGTTCCGCAGGGCTCGGGAGTCCGACCGGTCCGTTCGGATGGTCGGGAGCAACCCTATGCGACGTGCCGGGGGCCGAGGTCGTCGCGAAGCCCGAGTCGGTCACGGAGGAAAAGGTTTGCGGTTCTTTTAGGGAGTTCCAGCGACCGAGGGGCCACGCAATGACCATGGCCCGGCCCAGTACGCCGTCCTCGGAGACCGTGCCGCCGTAGTCGGTGTCCTGGTGGAAGCGGGAGTCGGCGGAGTTGCCCCGGTGGTCGCCCATCACCCAGAGCCGGCCCTGAGGGACGGTGATGTCGAAGGTCATCGCGGAGGGGGCGTCGCCGGGGTAGATGTAGTTTCCCTCGTTCAGGGGAACGCCGTTGACGGTGACGCGTCCGGCGCCGTCGCAGCACTGGACCCGGTCGCCGCCCACGCCCACGACCCGTTTGATGAGGTCCTTCTCGTCGTCGGACGGCAGCAGGCCGATGAAGGTGAGCCCTTCCTTGATCTGCTTGACGACGACGGGGTCCGCCTTCTTCGGGGTCGTCCGCTCGTCCTGCAGCCAGCCGCCGGGGTCCTTGAAGACGACGACGTCGCCGCGCTGCGGCTTGGAGCCGAACCACGGGGTGAACTTGTCCACCAGGACACGGTCGCCGATCTGGATCGTCTGCTCCATCGAGCCGGACGGGATCACGAAGGCCTGCACGAGGAACGTCTTGAGCACCAGGGCGATGAGGACGGCCACGCCGACGAGCAGCGGGATCTCCCGGACGGCGCTCCGCCTGCGCTTGCGCTTGACCTTGCGCTGGAGCTTGCGCCGTTCCGTGCGCGAGCGTCCGCCGCCGCCGGGGGTGGTCGTGCGCCGTGCGCCGGTGGGCAGGAGGTTGTCCGCGGCGCTGACGGGGGCGCCGCGCGGCTTTCCGCGGTTACCCATCGGCGCCCTCCCCGGCCGGCACGCGCGCGTAGGCGCTCGGGCGGTGGAGTCGGGCCTGGTGGGCGAAGGGCCAGACGATCCAGTCGGCGCGGCCGATCACCTCGCCGACGGGGATCATGCCGCCGCCCGGGGACCCCAGGTGATCGCGGGAGTCGCTGGAGGCGCCGCGGTGGTCGCCGAGGAGGAACAGGGCGCCTTCGGGCACGACGACGTCGAAGGGCACCGTGGAGGGGCTGTCGCCCGGGTACAGGAACGTCGACTCGTCGACCGGCCGGCCGTTCACCTGGATCCTCCCGTCCTTGTCACAGCAGACCACGTGGTCTCTTCCCACACCCACAACGCGTTTGATGTAGTCCGCGTGCCCGAAGTACCCGGTGCCGTCGAACACGACGACGTCGCCGCGCCGCGGCTCGGCACCGAAACGGTACGCCAACTTATTTACGAGAACCCGGTCCCCGATCCTCAATCCGGTTTCCATGGATCGGCTGGGAATCTGGAAGGGCTGAGCCACGAAGCTGTTCAAGAACAGCGAAAACAGCAGGCAGGCGAGGAGGGTGAGGCTGATCCACCCGCCGGGGACCCATTCCGTGACACGCCCCGCCAACGCGAAACGCGACCGTCCCTCCGGCGCCGCCGCCTCCGAGGTGTGCTCGGGAGGGGCGGGTGCGGAGGAGCGGTCGCGCTCCGTGTGCTGCGCTTCGGTGTCCATCGAGGCCAGATGTTATCCGGCCGGGCCGTGGACGCCTCAGGGCGCTCAGTTGTCGCGCTTCTCCTTGATCTTCGCGGCCTTGCCGCGGAGCTCACGGAGGTAGTACAGCTTGGCGCGGCGGACGTCACCGCGGGTGACGAGCTCGATCTTCTCGACGATCGGGGTGTGCACCGGGAAGGTGCGCTCGACGCCGACGGAGAAGGAGACCTTGCGGACCGTGAAGGTCTCGCGGACACCGGCGCCCTGACGGCGGATGACGACGCCCTTGAACTGCTGCACACGGGAGCGGTTGCCCTCGATGACGCGAACGTGGACGTTGACGGTGTCACCCGGGCGGAAGGCCGGGACGTCGCTGCGCAGCGACGCGGCGTCGACGGAGTCGAGCAGGTGGGACATTTCGTCTGCTTTCTTCGCTGATGCCACAGGTCATCAACGGGAACTAGAGGTTCTGGGTTGGTGGTCGCGCGCGTCGGGGCGGGCGTCGTGTCCCCCTGTGGCAGGGGCGCACGCCGGACAGCGCACAACAGCGGCCTATTGTTCCACGCCGCCGGTCCTGCGCCAAAATCGGCCGTAGGGCTCGCCCTCCGGGTCCGGGGACCAGCCCAGGATGGAGAGCATCTCGCGGTCCTTCTTGTCGAAGGCCCGGGGGTCGGCGCGCTCGATCAGGTCGGGCCGGTTGGCCGTCGTACGGCTGAGGGCCTCGTCGCGGCGCCAGCGGGCGATCCTGCCGTGGTGGCCGCTGAGCAGCACCTCGGGGATGTCCCGGCCGCGCCAGGCGGGGGGCTTGGTGTAGACGGGCCCTTCCAGGAGGTCGGCCATGGCGCCGGGCGCGAAGGAGTCGTCGCGGTGGGACTCGGCGTTGCCGAGGACGCCGGGCAGCAGCCGGGCCACCGCCTCGGTGACGACGAGCACGGCCGCCTCGCCACCGGCGAGGACGTAGTCGCCGATGGAGACCTCGTACACCGGTATGCGGGTGGCGTACTCGTCGACGACGCGGCGGTCGATGCCCTCGTAGCGGGCGGGCGTGAAGATCAGCCAGGGGCGTTCGGAGAGCTCGCCGGCGAGTTTCTGGGTGAAGGGGCGGCCGCTGGGGGTGGGGACGACCAGCGCGGGGGCGTGGGCGCCGCTCTCGTAGCCGTCGGCGAGGACCGAGTCGAGGGCGTCGCCCCAGGGCTCGGTCTTCATCACCATGCCGGGGCCGCCGCCGTAGGGGGTGTCGTCGACGGTGTTGTGGCGGTCGTACGTCCACTGCCGCAGGTCGTGGACGTGGACGTCGAGCTGTCCACGCGCGCGTGCCTTGCCGACGAGGGAGACGTTCAACGGGTCGAGGTACTCGGGGAAGATCGTGACGACGTCGAGGCGCATCAGGACTCGTCCCGGGAGGAGGCGATCTCGGCCCGGTCGTCGATCAGTCCGGGCGGCGGGGCGATCACGGCCCGCTGCTCCTCGAGGTCGATCTCGGTGACGATCTCCTCGACGAACGGGATCATCACCTCGCTGCCGTCGGGCCGCTGCACGATGAAGAGGTCCTGGGAGGGCAGGTGGGAGATCTCGGTGATCCGGCCGACCTCCTCGCCGTCCTCGGTCACCACGTCGAGGTCGATGAGCTGGTGGTCGTAGTACTCGTCCTCGTCCTCGGGGAGTTCCTCGGGGTCGACCTCGGCGATCAGGAGGGTGTTGCGCAGGGCCTCGGCGGCGGTGCGGTCGGCGACGCCCTCGAAGCGCAGGAGGAGACGGCCGCTGTGCACCCGGCCGGTCTCGATCGTGAGCGGACCCACGGAGGCGGGGTCCGTGAACAGTACGGCGCCGGGACCGAGCCGCTGTTCCGGCTCATCGGTGCGGACCTCCACGGTGACCTCGCCCTTGATGCCGTGGGCGCGGCCGATCCGTGCGACTACGAGCTGCACTTGCGAAGATCTCCTGTCGTGACGACTGCGGGCCGGGGACGGCCCAGTGGCCCTCCCCGGCCCGAGCCGGTGCTGCTGATGCGTCAGCGGACGTGGTCCACGTCGACGAGGTCGACGCGGACGCCGCGGCCGCCGATGGCGCCCACGACGGTGCGCAGGGCGCGTGCGGTGCGGCCGTTGCGGCCGATCACCTTGCCGAGGTCGTCGGGGTGGACCCGGACCTCCAGCACACGCCCGCGGCGCAGGTTGCGCGAGGCGACCTGCACATCGTCAGGGTTGTCGACGATGCCCTTCACGAGGTGCTCAAGCGCCTCTTCGAGCATGCTGCTCAGGCCTCGGTCGACTCGGAGGACTCGGCGGCGGCCTCGTCCTTCTTCTCGGCCTTCTTCTTCTGGGTGATCGCCTCACCCTTGCCCGTGTCGTCGCCACCGAGGGCCTCGAACGACGGGCGCGCCTTCTTCGGCTCGGCGGTCAGCAGCGGAGCCGGGGCGGGCTCGCCCTTGAACTTCTGCCAGTCGCCGGTCTTCTTCAGGATGGCGAGGACGGGCTCGGTCGGCTGCGCGCCGACACCCAGCCAGTACGCCACGCGGTCCGCGTCGACCTCGATGACCGACGGGTTGTACGTCGGGTGGTACTTGCCGATCTCCTCGATCGCACGGCCGTCACGGCGGGTGCGGGAGTCGGCGACGACGATGCGGTAGTGAGGCGAACGGATCTTGCCCAGACGCTTCAGCTTGATCTTGACTGCCACGGGAGTGGGTTCTCCTGGATTTGACGTGGTTGGGCACGGCGAGATTGCCGCGTGGGGTTGCGGTACCCGAGTGCCCGACGGACGCGTCAGCCGGAGGAGAGAGGGGTCCTGTGCGGCTGTCGAGTACAGCTAGCCATTGTGCCACACCCCGCGGGTCGCTTTCGGCGGGGGCTCGGACCCATGGATTCCATGGCTGGTTCCGCCCCCGCGCCGGTTTCGGGCGGCGCGGGGGCGGTGTCGGGGTGGGCGAGTCGTCCGGGGACCGGCAGCCACGAGATGCCGGTGTCTCCCGGTTACGCCGCGCCCATGATTTCCGGGATGCGGAACGGCTTGCCGCAGCCGCCGCAGACGATCGGCGCCTGGGCCAGGACCGACGGCACGACGCGGACGTTGCGGCCGCAGTCGCAGACCGCCTTGACGCGGACGCCGCCCCCGGAGGAGCCGTGCCGGGCGGCCGGGCCGCGGAAGGCGCGGGTGGTGTCGGCGGAGGTGGCCGCCAGGTGCGCCTTGAGGGCCCGGTGGAGACGGTCGATGGTCGGCCGGTAGCGCCGCTTGGCCTCGGGGTTGAGCGTGACCAGCGAGAAGCCGCTGCTGGGGTGCGGCTCCTCGGGGTGGTCCAGGCCCAGCTCCTCGGCGATCGCGAGGAATCGGCGGTTGTGGTAGCGGCCGGCCCGGGAGGTGTCACGGACGCCGCGCGAGGCGGCGATCCCGTGGACCGCCTCGTGCAGCAGCCGCTCGAAGGAGAGCTCGTGACCGCAGGCGGACGACGACTCCCCGATCAGGGACTCTGGCGCGGCAAGGTCCGGCAACTCGGGGTGGTACCGCTGAATGTCGGCCCACGCCTGTGCCAGCTCTGCGGCGAGAACAGGTGGTGTCTGTGTCGTGCTCACGTAATGACAACGAGCGTGGGTGCCCCTGTGTTCCTATTCCGGGCCATCCCAAATAATTTGCACTTACCCGTCAGTTGCCTCTGATGCGTCCTGACGAGGGCGGGTGCGCTGATCTGCGGAGAAGCCTCACAGGCCGTACCAAGGTGGTACGTAGTCCGCGATACGTACCGGCGCGTAGACGATGTCCGCGCTCCGTTCGCGCGCCGGGCGACCCGACTCTCCCCGGGAGCGCAAGAGGCGTTTCCGGCCGCTCCCCCGCCGCGGTGCGACGACCCGGTCGGCGTACGCCACGAGGGCGACGTTACCGGGCCGGGCCCCGCGCTCGGGCACCGCCCCGCCTCCGCGGCGGGACGCCGTCCGGTCTGCCTGTTCCCGGCGGCCCCCGCCTCATGCCCGTCGGCCCGGACGGCCCGGCGGGCGGCCGGGCGCCCTCGCCATGGCGCGATGGTACGGGCCCGGGTTACCGGAACGTGAAATCCGGTCACACCGGCGCCCGGACCGCAAGCCGGGCCCCGCGACCCCTGGACGCGGAACCGAGTGCGGAGTTACCTGGCATACGGGGAGTGCGAGCGCACTGACGGGGCCACCTCGATGATCAGCGGCAACTCACTGCGGATTGGGGCGCTTTTCCATGACACCTACGCTCGTGCGCCAGCACCGGCCTCAAGCGGGGCCGGTGCCCCGCGCGGACCTGGCGGCACGCGCGCGTGACTGGTCCGAGATCCAGGAGCGGATGCTGGTTCCGCTCCACGAGGCCGTCTACGAGCGGCTGGACGTGGGTCCGGGCACGCGGCTGCTGGCCCTGGGCTGCGGCTCCGGGCTGGCCCTGCTGACGGCCGTCTCCGCGGGCGCCCGCGTCACGGGCGTCGAGTCCTCCTTCCCGGAGCGGCTGGCCCTCGCCCGGCGGCGGCTGGCCCCGTCGTCCTGGGACGCACACGCGCGCGACGCCGTCCGCCTCGTCGACGGCACGCTGCAGGACCTCGGGGACGGCACGCGCTCGAACCCCGGCGAGGACTCGGCCGACGGCTCGCGGGACCCTTCCGACGCGGCGACGGCTCCGTACGACATCGTGACCGCCTTCGAGCCCATCGGCTGTCTCGCCGGCGACTCCGAGGGGCTCGGCGAGCAGCTCGCGGCCGCCGCTCCGCTCGCCCGACGCGGCGCGCCCGTCGTGCTCGTCGGCTGGGGCCCGCCGGAGCGCTGCGCCACGTCCACGGTGCTGCGGGTGGCCACCAAACTGACCGAACCTTTGCGCTCAGCGGGCAGTTGGCGTCCGGCCCTGCGTGACGACCTGGAGGAGGTCGCCCAGCGCGCCGGGCTGAAGCCGGACGGATCCGGGCGCGTGGCCTGCCCGTTCGGCTACGCGAGCGTGGCCAGCGCCCTCAAGGGCCTGCTGTCGACAGGCCTGTTCGACGCGGCGATCTCCGCGACGGACCAGGCGCAGGTCGACAAGGAGATCACCGAGGCGCTGCACCCGTACCGTCGGCCGGACGGCACGGTGTGGATGCCGAACGTGTTCCGGTACCTGATCGCCCGGACCCCCTGAGGGATGCCACCGGCGGCCTCACGGGCCTGGCGAACCCAAGCCCGGGCGAGCCTATGGGCCTGGGCGAGGCCCGAGGCCGGACGGGCCGGGGCAGGCCCTAGTGGGCTTGATCCGTTTTGGCGGACATCCGAGATCAGGGGTTCAGCCCCGGGAGGATGTCCATCATGGAGAGCATGGGGAAGAAGAAGCCTCGCCC
>NZ_SHKS01000011.1 GCF_004217285.1 Streptomyces sp. BK239 | reverse complement strand
ACGCTGTTGAGTTCTCAAGGAACGGACGCTTCCTTTGTACTCACCCGAGAGACTCTCTCGTGGCTTTCCTCCGGGCGCTTCCCTTCGGTCTTGCGTTTCCGACTCTATCAGGGTTTTTCCGGCCCCCTGACCACTCTCCCGCAGGCATGCAGAAGATGATCCGAAGTAGGGATCCCACTGACAAGTTGGATGCCGCCCGGTCGAGCGCGCTCGTCGGCGTCGCTCACCCCCAGGCAGGTCTACGACTGTACAGCGGGCGGCGGAGCCGGGGCAAATCCCGTAGGCTACTGGTCTAGACCACCGTCTCACTGTCATGCGGAACCGGTAGTTCATGTGACATACCCTGCTGGACAGTGCGCCGTCCGGGTCTGGCAATGACGGCCCCTGTACATCTCCACCCCTGGGAGGCTTCCCATGACCACCGTCTCGTCCCCTCTGGCAGGACGCGCCATCGGACTGGCGTCGGTGCCGGATCCGGTCTTCTCCGGGGCCATGGTCGGCCCGGGGACGGCGATCGACCCTGTGCGCGAGCCTTCCGAGGCCGTCGCACCCGTGGACGGCGTCATCGTCTCCCTTCACCCGCACGCCTTCGTCGTGGTCGACGCCGACGGGCACGGTGTGCTCACCCACCTCGGCATCGACACCGTGCAGCTCAACGGCGAGGGCTTCGAACTCCTTGTGAACAAGGGGGACACCGTGACGCGGGGGCAGGGCATCGTGCGCTGGAACCCGGCCGCGGTCGAGGAGGCCGGCAAGTCGGCGGTGTGCCCGGTCGTGGCGCTCGAAGCCACGGCGGGCTCGCTGGCCGACCTCCGTGAGGACGGCGACGTGAAGACGGGCGACGTCCTCTTCTCCTGGCGCTGACGCCGGCTCCCGGCACTGACGCCGAGGCCGTCCCCATGACGGCGCCGGCCACGTAGGACAACCATCGCGGCGGCGGGACCCGCCGCACTATCGGAGACGGGTGAGATGGAGACAACGCTGCGAGGCGTCGGCGTGAGCCACGGTGTGGCCATCGGCGAGGTACGGCACATGGGAACGGCGGTGCTTGAACCGCCTGCCAAGCAGATCCCCACGGAGGACGCGGAGCGCGAACAGGGGCGTGCCCGCAAGGCCGTGGAGGCAGTCGCCGCCGATCTGATCGCGCGCGGCAACCTGGCCGGCGGTGAGGCCCAGGCCGTGCTCGAGGCGCAGGCGATGATGGCTCAGGACCCCGAGCTGATGGCGGACGTGGACCGGCGCGTCGCCGTCGGCAGCACCGCCGAGCGCGCCGTCTACGACGCGTTCGCCGCCTATCGGGAACTGCTCGCCGGCGCCGGGGAGTACCTCGCCGGGCGGGTGGCTGACCTGGATGACGTGCGGAATCGTATCGTCGCCCGGCTGCTGGGCGTGCCGATGCCGGGCGTCCCGGACAGCGACGAGCCGTATGTCCTGGTCGCCCGGGACCTGGCGCCGGCGGACACCGCTCTGCTGGACCCGACGCTGGTGCTCGGCTTCGTCACCGAGGAGGGCGGGCCGACCAGCCACAGCGCCATCCTGGCCCGTGCCCTCGGGGTGCCGGCCGTGGTGGCGCTGCCCGGGGCCGGTGAGCTGGCCGAGGGGACGATGATCGCCGTAGACGGCAGCACGGGTGAGATCTTCGTGAACCCGAGCGCGGAGAAGAAGGCGCGGCTGGAGGCCGCGGCGGCGGAGCGCAAGGCGGCGCTCGCGGCGTCGACGGGGCCGGGCGCGACCGCGGACGGTCACAAGGTGCCGCTGCTGGCGAACGTCGGTGGGCCGGCGGACGTGCCGGCCGCCCTCGAGGCGGGCGCGGAGGGTGTGGGCCTGTTCCGCACCGAGTTCCTGTTCTTGGACGACAGCAAGAACGCGCCGTCCGAGGAGAAGCAGGTGGAGGCCTACCGGCAGGTGCTGGAGGCGTTCCCTGAGGGCCGGGTCGTCGTGCGCGTGCTGGACGCGGGTGCGGACAAACCGCTGGACTTCCTGACTCCGTCGGACGAGCCGAACCCGGCGCTGGGCGTGCGCGGTCTGCGGACGCTGCTGGACCACCCGGAGGTGCTGCGGACGCAGCTGACGGCGCTGGCGAAGGCTGCCGAGGGGCTGCCCGTCTACCTCGAGGTGATGGCTCCGATGGTGGCGGACCGTGCTGACGCCAAGGCGTTCGCGGACGCGTGCCGTGAGGCGGGGCTGCGGGCGAAGTTCGGCGCGATGGTGGAGATCCCGTCGGCCGCGCTGCGGGCGCGTTCGGTTCTGCAGGAGGTCGAGTTCCTGTCGCTCGGGACGAACGACCTCGCGCAGTACACGTTCGCCGCGGACCGGCAGGTGGGTGCGGTCTCCCGGCTGCAGGATCCGTGGCAGCCCGCGCTGCTCGACCTGGTGGCGCTGTCCGCTGAGGCGGCCAGGGCCGAGGGGAAGAGCTGTGGTGTCTGCGGTGAGGCCGCGTCGGATCCGCTGCTGGCCTGTGTGCTGACCGGTCTGGGTGTCACCTCCCTGTCCATGGGGGCGGCGTCGATTCCGTATGTGCGGGCGACGCTGGCGAAGTACACGGTGGCTCAGTGCGAGCGGGCCGCGGCTGCGGCCCGGGCGGCGGACAGTGCCGAGGAGGCGCGCGCCGCCGCGCAGGCCGTGCTGTCCGGCGAGTAGCAGGCAGGGCCGTCGGTGAGGAGGGGCGCTCCGCCTTCGGGGGGAGCGCCCCTGCTGTGTCTCAGTGGTGGTGGTCCGGCGTCGGTCCCTGCCGTCCGGTGTCCTCGTGGTCGCCGAGGTCGGGCGGTGTGCAGTAGTCGACGCCCGGCTCGGGGGCGATGAGGTCGCCGGACTCGGCGTCGGTGCAGTAGGCGTCGAAGACCTCGCCGGCGGTCAGGGGCTGGAGTCCGTTGTCGCGCATGCGCCAGCCGTAGACGCGGTCGGGGGCGCCTGGGGCGGTGGTGCGCATGACGAGGCCGCCGGGGCTGTGGGTGGCCAGGCCGACGGCGAGGACGGTGGTGAATTCGAGGGCTTCCGCGTCGTCGAGCGGGGAGGAGCCCTGCGTCGTCCGGTCGGCGTGGAGTGCGGCGACGAGGGTCTCGGGTGTCCCGGTGACGCTGCAGACGAGGTGCCGGTCGCCCGGCGGCGCGCTGTCGAGGATGCGGGCGACCAGGTCGGAGGCCCGGTGGAAGGCGGTCCGGCCGAGGTCCTCGCCGCAGGTGGCGCAGGTTCCGAGGCGGGCCAGGAGGGTTGCCGCGTACTCCCAGGTCGCCTGGCGGACGGCTTCGTCGACGAGGGCGGGGACGAGGTCGGCGAGGGGCTGGCCCTCGTAGGGGAGGGTGGGCCCGGTGGTGGCGAGTTCCGCGGTGAAGAGGCCGCGGTGGGCCGGGACGTCGGGGTCCAGGCCCTGGACGGCGCAGAACTCGGCGTACTCCTGGGGGTCGAAGAGGGCGACGGTCGTGTGGATGCCTTGGAGGGCGCGGGTTTTGAGGAGGGACTCCACTTCTCGTAGGTAGGTGACGTGATCGTCGAAGGTGAAGCTGCGGTAGTGCCGCATGGCGTGGAAGTCGTGGTCGTCGGTGAGCAGGCCGATGGTGCCGGCGATCTCGCGGCGCAGGACGCGTCGCATGGTCTGGCGGTCGGTGTGTGCCATGGTTCCCCCTGTTGCGCACAGTCGATCAATGCTCACTCACAGTAATCGACGGTACTGACAACGGGTCCTGCGCGGGGGGGGTGCGGGCGTCAGGCCCGCTTGCGGGCCAGGTCCTCGTAGAAGTGCAGCAGGTCGAGGTCGTCGATGGATCCGGGGTTGACCGCCTTGTCGAGCGGGGTGCCCTGGAGGAGGCGCTTGACCGGGACCTCGATGCGCTTTCCGGTGAGGGTGTGCGGGATGCCGGGGACCTCGATGATCTCGTCGGGGATGTGGCGTGGGGAGAGCTGCTCGCGGATGGTCCGCTTGACGCGGTCGAGGAGGGCGTCGTCGAGGACTGCGCCGGGGGCGAGGTGGACGAAGAGTGGCATCCAGTAGCCGCCGTCGGGTTGTTCGATGCCGATGACCAGGGATTCCTTGATCTCGGGGAGTCGTTCGACGGCTTCGTAGATGTCGGCGGAGCCCATGCGGACGCCCTGGCGGTTGAGGGTGGAGTCGGAACGGCCGTGGATGACGACGGAGCCGCGTGAGGTGAGGGTGATCCAGTCGCCGTGGCGCCATACGCCGGGGTAGGTGTCGAAGTAGCTGTCGTGGTAGCGGCTGCCGTCGGGGTCGTTCCAGAAGCGGACGGGCATGGACGGCATGGGGTTCGTGACGACGAGTTCGCCGACCTCGTCGACGAGGGGCCGGCCGGCGGGGTCCCAGGACTGGAGGTCGGTGCCGAGGCCGGGGGCCTGGAGTTCGCCGGTGTGGACGGGGAGGGTGGGGACGGCTCCGGCGAAGCAGGAGCACACGTCCGTGCCGCCGCTGACGGAGGCGATCCAGAGGTCGGTCCGGACCTCGTCGTGGAGCCAGCGGAAGCCGTCGGGCGGGAGGGGGGAGCCGGTGGTGGCGACGCAGCGGACGGTGGAGAGGCCGAAGTCCCGGGCGGGGTGGACGCCGGCTTTGCGGCAGGCCATGACGTAGGCGGCGGAGGTGCCGTAGAGGGTGGCGCGGGTGCGTTCGGCGATGCGCCACTGGGCGGCGGTGTCGGGGTGGCCGGGGCTGCCGTCGTAGAGGACGACGGTGGTGCCGGTCAGGAGGCCGGAGACGAGGAAGTTCCACATCATCCAGCCGGTGGAGGTGTACCAGAAGAAGCGGTCCTCGGGGCCGAGGTCGCAGTGCAGGCCGAGTTGTTTGAGGTGTTCGACGAGGATGCCGCCCTGCGACTGGACGATGGCCTTGGGCAGGCCGGTGGTACCGGAGGAGTAGAGCACCCACAGGGGGTGGTCGAAGGGCACCTGTTCGAAGACGGGGTCCGTGTCCCCGGCGGTCAGGGACGACCACTCCAGGGCTCCTTCGGGCGCGTCGGTGCCGAGGAGGGGGATGTGGACGACGGCGCGCAGGGTGGGCAGTTCGCGGCGGAGTTCGGCGACGGTGTCGCGGCGGTCGTGCTCCTTGCCGCCGTAGCGGTAGCCGTCGACGGTGAACAGGACGACGGGTTCGACCTGCTGGAAGCGGTCGAGGACGCTGCGGGCGCCGAAGTCGGGGGCGCAGGAGGTCCAGACAGCGCCGACGGCGGCCGTGGCGAGGAGGGCGACGACTGCTTGCGGGATGTTGGGGAGGTAGCCGCTGATCCGGTCGCCTGGGCGGACGCCGAGGGCGCGCAGTTCGGCGGCGAGGGAGCCGACCTGGCGGCGCAGCTCGGACCAGGTCACCGGGCGGGGTTCGTGGGTCTCGTCGACATGCAGGAGGGCGGGTTCGTCCGCTCGGGTGGCGCTCGCGCGCAGGGCGTGCTCGGCGTAGTTGAGGGTCGCTCCGGGGAACCACTGGGCGCCGGGCATGGCGCGGTCGCCGAGCACGCGCGTGTAGGGGGTGGAGAAACGGACGTCGAACCACTGGGTGACGGCTTCCCAGAAGGTCTCCAGCTCGTCCACGGACCAGCGGTGCAGGGCCGGGTAGCCGCCTTCGGAGGGGGCTCCGTGGTGCTCGGCGGCCCAGGCCTGGAAGCGGGTGACCTGTGCTTCGTCGATGCGCTGCGGATCGGGCCGCCAGAGCGGCTCGGGGTTCACGGTCGGCATGGGGCGGCTCCCGGGACTGTGTGCGCGTCGTGTGCGTCGACCGCGCACGGGCTGGGGTGTGCGCGTGACGCGGCTGACACGGACGATGCCATGTGATCGACTTCAGCACCAGGGTGTGCCCCACACAGTCCCGGTCATGAACATGTGCTCTCAGCACGGGTGAACGGCAGTTGAACGCGGCTTGTGCATGGGGCGGTCAGTGACAGGGTGAGCAGCATGAACGGTCGTGACCTGGTGCGTTCGATGAAGGCGGTCGGTTCCGTGGGGGCGGCCCACGGGCTGGCCGCCGTGCGGGCCGCGTGGCGCAGGCGGCGCGCCGACGCGGACGGGTTGCCGACGCGGGGCGCCGAGCGGGCGCGGGTGCCCGGGCACGTGGTGGAGGCGGTGCCGGGGCCGGGCGGTGGGACGATCCGGTTCAGCCGCTCGGAGCTGCGGATTCACGTGGCGGTGAACGGGGCTGTGTTCTGGGGCTGGGACGGGGCCGGTCCGGAGCCGTCGTACGCGCTGGCCGGGGGCTGCCCGCAGGCCGATCCCCGGGCGGAGCTGGAGCCGGACAAGGACGGCGGCTGGCGGGTCGTGGCCGAACGGGTGACGGTCGTGGTGTCGCGGCACGGGGCGGTGGAGGTGTGCACGCCGGGCGGGGTGACTCTGCGGCGTGATCTGCCGCCGCGCTGGTGGGAGCCGGTGGACGGCGGGCCGGGGCGCTGGATGCAGCGGTCGGAGGTGGCGGCGGACGCGCGGTTCTTCGGCCTGGGCGGCCGGGCGTCCGGACCGCGTCTGCGTGAGGGCACGTACCGGCTGTGGAACACCGACCCCGGTCGCGCGTTCGGACGCGGTGAGGATCCGCTGAACGTGACGATGCCGGTGCAGTTGGTGGTGGCGGACGCGGGGTGCCATCTGGCGTTCCACGACTCGTCGTGGGACGGCACGGTGGTGCTGCGGGAGGGCGCGGAGGGGGCCGGTTCGGGGCATGACCGGCCCGGGGTGTGCGAGCTGCGGATGGACGGCGGTCCGTTGCGCTGCTGGGTGATGGTGGGCACTCCCGCGCGCGTGCTGCTCGCCTGGGCTTCGCTCACGGGGGCGCCCGCGGTGCCGCCGGCCTGGGCGTTCGGCCACCATCGCATGACGCCGGGTTCCGGCGGCGAGCAGGAGGTGCGGCGGGTGGTGGCGGGGCATGTGGAGCACCGCCTGCCGCTCGACGCGGTCCACCTGGGCGTGGGCCACCTCGACGGGCGGCGGGTGTTCACGGTCGACGAGGAGCGTTTCCCCAAGCTGCCGGTGCTCGCCGAGGAGCTGCGCCGGGACGGGATCCGTCTGGTGTCGGTGGTCGGTCCCGCGGTGCAGGCGGCGGCGGGCGACGCCGTCCATGACGGGGGTGCGGCCGCGGACGCGTTCGTGCGGGACGCCTCGGGGCGGGTCGTCGAGGGGGTGGCGTCGCCGGGTGAGGCGGTGTTCCCGGACTTCACGCACGCGCGTGTGCGTGCGTGGTGGGGAGGGCTGTATGCGGAGCGGCTGGCGCGGGGGTTCGCCGGGTTCTGGCACGACATGAACGAGCCGACGTCGTTGACCGCGTTCGGGGAGTCGACGTTGCCGCGGTCGGCTCGGCACGCCCTGGAGGGGCGGGGCGGCGATCATCGGGAGGCGCACAACCTCTACGGCCTGTGCATGGCCCGGGCGGGCTACGAGGGGTTGCGGGCGCTGCTGCCCGAGGAGCGGCCGTTGGTCGTCTCGCGGTCGGGCTGGGTGGGCCTGCAGCGCTACGGGGGCGTCTGGTGCGGGGGCGTGGCCGGCAGCTGGGCGGGGCTGCGGGCGTCGCTGTCGCTGGTCATGGGGCTCGGGCTGTGCGGGGTGCCGTACGCGGGGTCCGATGTGGGCGGTGTCGAGGGGACTGCGTCTGCGGAGCTGTATCTGCGGTGGTTGCAGCTGGGCGCGTACCTGCCGCTGTTGCGTACCCGTGCGGGCGGCCGGCCGGCCGGGGGTGAGGCGTGGGAGTTCGGCGCGGAGGTGCTGGAGCACGCGCGCGTGGTGCTCGCGGAGCGGCGCCGGCTGCTGCCGTACTTCGTGACGCTGGCGCATCTGGCGCGGCGTACCGGGGCGCCCTGTGTGCGTCCCCTGTGGTGGGGGGCGCCCGGGGACCGGGCGCTGCGGGACTGCGAGGACGCGTTCTTGCTGGGCGACTCCCTGCTGGTGGCTCCGGTGCTCGATCCGGGTGTGGAGCGGCGGGCGGTGCGGCTGCCGCGGGGGCTCTGGTACGACACGGCGACCGGGACGGCGTACACGGGGCCGGGGCGGGTGGTGGTGGACGCTCCTGTCGGGCGCGTGCCGGTGTTCGCGCGCGCGGGGGCCGTCATACCGGTGCGTGGGGAGGACGGGGGGACGGAGCTGGAGGTGTGGGCGCCGGCCCGGGGGCGGACGGGCGGCGGGCTGGTGGTGCGGGATGCGGGCGACGGCTGGGAGGCGCCCGAGATCGAGCGGTACGTCGCCCGCTGGGAGGGCGGTCGGGGGGTCGTGGTGGAGCGGGAGGGCCGGGCAGGCGAGGACGGCATGTGCGAGCCGTCCCACCCGGTACGCGTGCGCGGGCTGGCCTGAGGCGATCCTCGCGGAGCTCTGGGGCCGGCCTGACAAACCCCCGTCGTCCGCCCGCAGAGCGGGCGGGGGTTTGTCGGACAGGCCCTAGATGTAGCGGCCCTCGAAGAAGGCGCGTGCCGCCAGGGTGTGCAGGGGGAAGGCCAGTTCCTGCGGGCCGCGCAGGAGGTGCCAGCCGGCTGTCTCGTCGGTGGCGGCCGAGGTGGGGAGGCGGTCCGCGGGGCGCTCCGGCAGCAGGCCGAAGAGCAGGAGGTGGCCGTCGGGTGCGCTCATGGCGTCGGCGAGGCGCACGTCGCGGCTCTCGGCTTCGATGCCCGTCTCCTCCCTGAGTTCCCGGACGACGGCGTGCTTCCAGTCCTCGCGGTCGTCGATGTAACCGCCGGGCAGGGCGATGCCGCCGTCGGCGGGGGCGATGGTTCGGGTGACGACGACGAGGGCGGTGCCCTTGGTGTCGTAGACGGGCTGGAGGGCGACGGCGACCGGCAGGGGGTTGCGGTAGGCCACGCGGGCGCAGCCCGGGCAGGTGCGGGGCCAGCCGGTGACGCCTTCCCCGTAGGGCGCTCCACAGCTCGAACAGTGGGAGTCACGCGGGGAGTTGGAACTGGAGTGCTGAGTTTCGGACACGCGGCGGACTGTATCCGATCGGGGGACGCCGTCGCGCGCGGGTGACGCCGGCGGCGGTCCCGGCGCACCCCGCGGACAGGTACCCGGGCGGGGCTGTCCGTTCCCGGTCCGCCGTGCCACACTCCTGACGTTCCATCAGATTACCTACCTACGGGGGGTGTTGTGGCACGCAGGCGCATACCTGTGGTCGCCGGGTGGTTCACCGGGGAGGGCGAGGACTTCGCGCTCCTGGGGACGCGCTGCTCGGCGTGCGGCTCGGTGTTCTTCCCGCGTGAGGACACGTTCTGCCGCAATCCCGGCTGCCCGGGTGGGGAGCTGAGGGAGGTTCCGCTGTCCCGGAGGGGCCGCGTCTGGTCGTACACGGACAGCCGCTACCGGCCTCCGTCACCCTATGTGAGCGATCCGGAACTTCCCTGGGAGCCGTACGCGTTGATCGCTGTGGAGCTGGAGTCCGAGCGGATGGTGGTGCTGGGACAGGCGGCTCCCGGGGTCACCGTCGCCGATCTGACGGTGGGCGCGGAGGTGGAGGTCGTCCCCGGTGTGCTCGGGGAGGACGACGAGACGACCTGGACGACGTGGCAGTGGCGGCCCACGGGGGTGAGGGAATGACCGAAGACGTGGCGGTGCTCGGCGTGGGCATGCACCCTTGGGGCAAATGGGGCCGCGGCTTCGTCGAGTACGGGGTGGCGGCGGCCCGCGCGGCGCTCGCCGACGCGGGTCTGGACTGGCGGGACGTCGACGCCGTCGTCGGCGCGGACACGGTGCGCGGCGGCTATCCGGGGTACGTGGCGGGCGCGACGTTCGCCAGGGCGCTGGGCTGGCAGGGAGCCCGGGTCACCAGCGTGTACGCGGCGTGCGCGTCGGGGGCGCAGGCGATCGACGCGGCGCGGACGCGGATCCTCGCGGGGCTGGCGGACACGGTGCTCGTGGTGGGGGCCGACGCCGCGCCCAAGGGGTTCTTCCGTCCGGCCGGAGGAGACCGGCCGGACGATCCCGACTGGCTTCGGTTCCGTGTGCTCGGCGCGACCAATCCGGCGTACTTCGGGCTGTACGCGCGCCGGCGGATGGCGGTGCACGGGGACACGCCCGAGGACTTCGCCCAGGTCAAGGTGAAGAACGCCGCCATGGGGGCGCTGAATCCGAACGCGCGCTACCGCGAGCGGGTCACCGCGGAGGAGGTCGCCGCCTCGGCGGTGGTGGCCGATCCGCTGCGGCTGCTGGACATCTGCGCGACCTCGGACGGCGGTGCGGCCCTGGTGCTGTCCGGCGTGGAGTTCGCCCGGCGGCACGGCTCGGCGGATCCGGTGCGGATACGGGCCGTGTCCACGGTGACGCCCCGCTATCCGAGCACCGTGCTCGACCTGCCGGACATCGCGACCGACTCGTCGGCTGCGGTGGAACCGGCCGGCGGGTCGTTCAGGGCGTCGATCGCGGCGGCCGCCTACGAGGAGGCGGGCGTCGGCCCCGAGGACCTGTCGCTGGCCGAGGTGTACGACCTGTCGACGGCCCTGGAGCTCCAGTGGTACGAGGACCTCGCGCTGTGCGGTGAGGGCGAGGGGGCCAAGTTGCTGCGGGAGGGCGTGACGGCTCCCGGCGGTCGCATACCGGTGAACCCCAGCGGGGGGCTCGCCTCCTTCGGGGAGGCGGTGCCGGCGCAGGCGATCGCCCAGGTATGCGAGCTGACCTGGCAGTTGCGGGGCCAGGCGGGCGCTCGCCAGGTCGACGGCGCGCGCGTGGGGATCACGGCGAACCAGGGTCTTTTCGGGCACGGGTCGGCGGTGGTCGCCGTACGGTGAGCGGCGGCGCCTCGAGGGCCGGGCGCCGCCGCGCGCACGCCGCCGGCTACGCCGTGGTGACGGGACTGCGGCGGTCGGCGCCGTACTCCATGGCGTGCTGGACGACGCCCACCAGGATGTCCTTGACCGATTCCCGGTCGCGGGCGTCGCACAGCAGCACGGGCACGTCGTCCTCGAGGTCGAGGGCGCTGCGTACGTCCTCGACGGAGTGGCGGACAGTGCCCTCGAAGCAGTTGACGCCGACGATGAAGGGGATGTCGCGGCGTTCGAAGTAGTCGACGGCGGCGAAGCAGTCCTCCAGGCGGCGGGTGTCGGCGAGCACGACGGCGCCGAGCGCGCCCTCGGAGAGCTCGTCCCACATGAACCAGAACCGCTCCTGTCCGGGGGTGCCGAACAGGTAGAGCACGAGGTCCTCGCGCAGGGTGATGCGGCCGAAGTCCATGGCCACGGTGGTGGTGTGCTTGCGTTCGACGCCGGTGGTGTCGTCGACCGGGCGGCCGGCCTCGGTGAGGGACTCCTCCGTCCGCAGTGGTCTGATCTCGCTGACCGAGCCGACCAGCGTGGTCTTGCCCACGCCGAAGCCGCCGGCGACAAGGATCTTGAGCGTGACGGGCTCGACCGGGGGTCTGCCGCGCTCGGAGCGCCCGAGGATCATCGTTTGCTTCTCCTGCTCGAGGGGGTCACAGTGCCCGGAGGCCGTTGATCACGTCGCGGAGGATGCCCTCGTCCGGCAGTTCGGCCGGGGGCACGGGGCGGTTGACATGGACGAGCTCCGCGTGCACGAGGTCGCCGACGAGGACCCGGACGACGCCGATGGGCAGGTCGAGTCCGGCGGCCAGCTCGGCCACGGACTGCGGCGCCTCCTGGCACAGTTCCACGATGTGCACGTGCTCGGGGGACAGTGAGGGGTCGTCCTCCGCCTCGTCGGCGTGCGGCTCGGCGACGACGACCGCGATCAGGTCGAGGCGGTGCTGGATCGCGCTGGTCGTGCGTCCGCGCGTCATGGCGTACGGGCGGACGACCGGCCCGGCCTCGTCGTCGAACCAGCGGCTGCTTCCCTGACCGTCTGTGCTCATGCCGTCCCACTACCCGCCCGAGGGCAGATCGGTGCGCGGAGCGGTCGCCAGATGTGCGCCGACCCGCTTCACCAAGAGCGTCATCTCGTACGCCACCAGTCCGACGTCGGAGTCGGCGTCCGCGAGGACGGCGAGGCAGCTGCCGTCGCCGGCGGCGGTGACGAACAGGAACGCCTCGTCGAGTTCGACGACGGTCTGGCGGACGCCGCCGGCGTCGAAGTGACGGCCGACGCCCTTGGCGAGGCTGTGGAAGCCGGAGGCGACGGCGGCCAGGTGTTCGCCGTCCTCCCGCGTCAGGTCCTTGGACACGCCGGTCGCGAGGCCGTCGCCGGAGAGCACGACGGCCTTGCGGATGCTGCCGACGCGGTCGACGAGGTCGTCGAGGAGCCAGTTCAGTTCGCCGTTGCCGGTGGTGTGGCCGGTCGCCTTCGGTGCGGTCATCGACCGTCCCCCTTTGTCGTTCCTCGTGGTGCCGTGCCGCTGTGGGCTTCGTCGCCCGCGGCGTTCTCTGCGCGGCCGCGCTGCCAGCCCCGCTGGAGCGAGGCCATACGGCTGCGTACCTCGTCGGCGTCCCGGTCCGCCGGGTCCGCCGTGCGGTCGGCGGGGCGGGGCGCCGGGCCCTGCCGCAGTTGCGGGGCCAGGCTGGCCTGCCGTACGCGGCGCGGCAGGGCTCCCTGGACGCCGTCGGCGCCGCCGGTGGGCGCCGCGGTCTGCTGCGGGTCCCGCCGGGGAAGGGCGGGAGCCTGGGACGGTTCGTCGGCGGTACGGCCGGGGTGGTCGGCCGGGCCGGTGCTCCGGGGGATCTGGGGCGAGGCGCCTCGGCGTCGCGACGGCAGGGGAGCAGGGGCGTCGTCCTGCGGTCGCCGTGCGCCCGGACCGCTCGGGAACTCCTCGACGGCGTCCGCGCGCCGGGAGCGCCGGCCGGTGACGGGGCGGCCGTGGGAACTGACCAGCTTGGGCGTCCGGCGGTTCGGCAGGGACAGCGGGGCGACGGCGCCCTCCCCAAGGTCGGCCGGCTGCGGGCCGGGCGCGCCGCGGCGCTGGTCGGGGACCTCGGCGGCCGGTCCGTCCTCCGCTCCGGGCAGGGAGCGGCGCGGGACGAACAGGGCGCTGTGTTCCGCGTCGTTGCCCTCCAGACGGATCGGGAAGCCGTGGAGGGCGTCCAGGTCGACGGGCGCTTCCAGGTCGACGGGCGCTTCCAGTTCGACGGGGCCGTCCAGCAGTGCGGCGGGCACGCCCGGCAGTTGGACCGGGGTCCGCGACAGCGCGGCCCGGCGCGCGTCCGCGGGTTCTGCCTCCTTGGCGGGGCGGGGGCGGTCGAGGCGGAAGCCGATGCCGTTGGTGTCGGGGACGTCGTCGGTGAGCAGCGCGTCGGGGATGAAGATGACGGCGGTGGTGCCGCCGTACGGGGAGGGCTGGAGGGAGACGCGGACGTTCTGCCGCTGGGCGAGCCGGCTGACGACGAACAGGCCGAGCCGGTCGGTGTCGGAGAGTTCGAACTCGGGGGTCTCGGCGAGCCGGAGGTTGGCCTCCAGGAGCGCTTCGGGCGCCATGCCGAGGCCCCGGTCGTGGATCTCCAGGGTGAATCCGTTGGCCACCCGGTCGCCCATGACCTGCACGGCGGTGTGCGGCGGGGAGAACACGGTGGCGTTCTCCAGCAGTTCGGCCACGAGGTGGGTGAGGTCGGCGACGGCCGGGCCGGTCACGGCGACGCGCGGCAGCCGGCGGACCTCGATGCGCTCGTAGTCCTCCACCTCGGCGACGGAGGCCCGCACGATGTCCATGAGCTGGATGGGCTTGCGCCACTGCCGTGAGGGTGCGGCGCCGGAGAGGATCACCAGGCCCTCGGCGTGCCGGCGCATCCGGGTGGTGAGGTGGTCGAGGCGGAAGAGGTCGGCGAGTTCCTCGGTGTCCTCGGTGCGGCGCTCCATGGTGTCGAGCAGGGTCAGCTGCTTGTGCAGCAGGACCTGGCTGCGGCGGGCGAGGTTGACGAACACCTCGGAGACGCCGGCGCGCAGTTCCGCCTGTTTGACGGCGGCCTCGACGGCGGCGCGCTGAAGGGTGTTGAGGGCCTGGCCGACCTCGCCGATCTCGTTCTTGTCGTATTCGAGGCGCGGGACCTCGGTCTCGACGTCGACCTGCTCGCCGGCGGAGAGGCGGCGCATCACGCTGGGCAGGCGCACGCCGGACGCGTCGTGCGCCTCCAGCCGCAGCTGGCGCAGGTCGCGGATGTGGCCGCGGCCGATGCGCACCGACAGGTAGAGGGAGAGGAGCAGGGCGATCAGGCCGAAGACGCCGGCGACGACGGCCTTGACGATGACCCCGGTCGCCACGGGGCGGACGCGGTCCTGGTAGCGGTCGCTCGCCTGCTCGTCGAGGGTGCCGAGTTCGTCGAGGACGCCCGCGGCGGCGGTGTCCCAGCTCTTGGCGGTGACGCCGCGCGGCATCTCGCCCGGCGTCGCGGAGACGACGGCCTGCTCGGCGGAGCGCAGGGGCGCGGTGGTGGCGTTCTTCCAGAAGCTCTCGTAGCGGGCGCGTTCCGCGGCGGGCAGCTGGGCGAGGCTGATGTCGTAGACGATGTCGCGCTGGGCCTCGAGGTCGGAGACGTCGCGGATCTCCTGGCGGCTGAGCCGGCCGACGACCAGCGCGGAGCCGAGCAGGGCGTCCTCGCGGGAGAGCAGTTCGCGGGCGCGGGCGACGCTGACGAGGGCCCGGTACTGCTTGTCCATCTCCACACTGTCGACCACGTCGAGCTTGGCCAGCAGGGCGTAGCAGGGGTCGATCAGGCGGTTGTAGAGGTCCAGGGCCTGGGCGCGGGTGAGGCTGCCCTCCTCGACGCTGCGGCGCAGGGACGCCAGGCCGTCGAAGGCGTCGAGCACCGCGGTCAGGCCGTCGCCGTCGTCCTGGTCGAGGACGTCGCGCACCTCGTCGTCCTCGGCGTTGGAGCGGATCTCGGCGAGGGCCTGGTCGGTGGCGTTGCGGGTGCGCCGGAGCGCCGAGAGCGCGTCGGAGGCGCGGGGGTCGGCGAGGTAGACGAGGGTCTGGCGGCGTTCCTGCTGGACGTAGCGGACGGTGTCCTCGATCGGGTAGCCGACCTTCTCCACGACGTGCGACACGGTGAACAGGCGACTCGCCTCACGTCCCGTCAGCACCGTGGCGAAGCCCCAGATCGCCGTCAGGGAGAGCAGCGGCACGAGGAGCAGCGCCACGATCTTCCGGCGGATGGACTTCCCGCGAAAGCGCATGGCCTCCCCCAGCTCGGACCCCCACCGGTCAGGGGGTTCGCTCGTGCGTCAACAAACGGCGCGAGCCTACTACCGACACACAGTTAACTCGAAGAGGTGTCCGGAACCTGAACGTCCGTATCGACGTCGAGGCGTGACGGGTTGTCCTGGTATCGCGGTGGTTGGGCGCCGACGGGCCCGGTGTCAGGCCGATGAGGGAACCAGCGGGCACGGCGGGCGGGTTGGCCAGAATTTTTCCGAACCGGGGGAATCTTCGCCGCGTGTTCTTCGTCCTAATGATCAGGGGGCGGAACCGGCCACACGAGCCGCACGCCGTACCTGGGCGGCGTAAAAGAGCGCAAGCCGGGCAGCCAACTGGGGAGCCGGTCTTTTCGGGCCGGGGCAAGCTGTCTGCCGGCGGTGGGGAGTGACACGGTGATGGGCACGGCGGAGCGGCGCACGGCGAGCGAGCATACGGCGCGGTCCGGTGCTTCTGTGCGAGCGGGGAGCGGCGGCGGGAGAGCGGACGGCGGTGGCATGAGAGCCGAGAAGCGGGAGCGGCCCGTCCACCGGCCGTTGTGGGTCGAGGAACCGGCGCGTCGGCGTCGTCTTCCCGACCCGGTCCGTACAGCCGCCGTACGGGCGGTGATCATCATCGCTGTGACGCTGTTCCAGGCGATGGTCGCCTTCCTGTGCACCCTGGCCGGATCCTGGCTGGCCTTCCCCATGGTGATCAGCAGCGTGGTGAGCACGGTGGTGGCGACGTGGGGCGCGCTGGACGTCTGGGTGACCCGTCAGGTGTGGAACCAGCGCTACGGCGTGGTGTCGGCGCCGAGCAGCACCGCGCGGGCGCTGCGCCAGGAGCGCCGCCGTGCGCGCCGGCAGGCGCGGGCCGCCGCGCGCACCGAGCGGGGTCAGGAGCGGATACGTACGCGGGGCGGCGGGGCGGGACAGTTGTCCCACCCCTGAGCCGCACCTGATCAGGCGGTGGGGGCGGGCCGCTTGTACATGCGGGTCGCGGTGATCTCGCTGCGCACCGCCTCCCCCGCCTGGGGCTGCTGGGGCAGCCCCGGGCGGAGGTGTTCCTCGACGCTGATGTACTTCAGTCCCGCCCTCAGGTCGGCGTCGTTGCGCAGCCTGATGACCAGCGGGAACTCCGCCAGCGCCGTCGTGTCGAACAGGCCGGTGGTGTAGAGCAGCTGGACGCCGAGGGCGTCGGAGACGGCTCGCTGGAGTTCCAGCAGATAGGTCGCGTTGGCGCGGCCGATGGGGTTGTCGAGGAACAGCGTTCCGGCGTGCCGGTGCTTGTCCCGGCCCCGGTCGTTCGACCGGAGCGCGGCCATCGTGCAGTACAGCGCGATCGCGGCGGTGAGCAGCTGGCCGCCGGAGAACACGTCGCCCATCTGCCCGACGGGCACCCTCTCGGCCCGCAGCACGGCGTCCGGCTTGAGGATCTCGACGGCGACGCCCTTCGGCTGGAGCGCGGCGGCCACTCCGCGCAGCAGCAGGGACATGCCGTCGCGCCGCAGGTCGGAGTTCTTCTTCACGGCCGCGCGGGTCGCCTCGTCGATGACCTCGCCGAGCCGCTCGACGAGGGTGGCCTGGTCAGGCTCGTCGAAGCGGATGCGCAGGAACTCCTGACCCGACCACTCGCCGAGCCCCTCGGGCAGCCGGGACAGCCGCTGGGCGGAGCGGAGCGTGGCGAGCGCCGACTCGACCAGACCTCGCAGTCGGTCCACGATGGAGTCGCGGTTGCGTTCCAGCTGCTCCAACTCGTCGGTGAGGACGCGCAGTCGGGGCGCGAACGCGTCGGCCCACTTCTTGGCGTGCTCCGGCAGGGCGGCGGCGGGCAGTTCGCGGATCTGCTGCCGGGCGGGGGTGCGGACCTGCTCGTAGCGGGTGGAGTTGGCGTGCCGGACGAGGATGTCGCTCGCCTCGCGCACGGCGGACTCGGCGGCCGAGAGGTCGGCGGCGCAGCCGCGCAGGGAGCGGCGGGTCTCGGCGGCGGAGTGACGGGCCTCCTCCAGGGTGCCCGGGTAGGGCTCCGGCGTCTGCTGGTCGTCCTCGGGGGTGTGCTCGCGCAGCAGGTCGCGCAGCATCGCGGCGATCTCGTCGAAGCCGCCGGCCGCGTCCTCGGCGGCCCGATGGGCCTCCAGCAGCTCGGCGTGCGCCGCGCGGGCCTGGTCCAAAGCCTCGACGCGGGAGGAGAGTTCGGCGGTCGCGGTGCGCAGCAGCGCCTGGGCGTGCTCGGCGTCGCGAGGCTGGAGCTCCTCGGACAGTTCGGTGTGGGCCTCGCCGTCCTCGGGGGCGAGCCGCTCGGCTTCGCCGCGCAGCCGTCCGAGCTGCTCGCTCGCGGTCGACATACGGGTCTCCAGGAGCTGCACCAGCTCGTCGGCGCGGGCGGCGGCGGCCTGCCGGGACGGCCCGTCGGAGCCGTCGGGCGACTGGAGCAGCTGCTCCGCGCGCGTGCGGACCTTGTTGCTCAGCCGGTCCAGTTCGGCGCGGGCGGCGCTCTCGTCGCTCTCCGCGCGGGCCTGCTCGGCGCGCAGGTCGGCGCCGACGCCGACCTTCTCGTACAGCTGTGAGGCGGCCCGGTAGGCCTCGCGCAGGGCGGGCAGGGAGGCCTTGGGCGTCGCGTCGGCGTCCTCCGGTACGTCGTCGGGGGCGCCGGCGATCTCGGAGCGCTCGGCGCGCAGCGCACGCGCGGTGCGGCGGGCGTCGTCGGCGGCGCGCTGGGCGGCGCGGCGGTCCTCGTCGGCGGCGCGGGCACGCTCCAGGCAGGTCTGGGCGCGGGCCTCGGACTCGGCCGCGTCGTCGGCGAGTTCACGCAGTTTGACCTGCCAGCCGGCGCGTTCGCGCAGCCGGAAGGCGAGTCCGGCGAGGGCGTCGGCGGCGCGTCGGGCCTTCTGCGCGGCTTCCTGGCGTTCGTCGCGGACCTGCGCGGCCTCGGCGGCGGCCTCCTCGGACTCCGCGCGCGCGGTCCGCGCCTCGGCCAGCTCGGCTTCGGACTCCTCGGCGAAAGCGCGCGCCTCTTCCGCGGCCCGCGCCAGTTCGGTGAGCCGCCCGGCCGGGCAGCCGGTGCGCCAGGAGGTGAGGCGTGCGGCGAGTTCGCGGTCCTTGCCGAGCCGGGCGGCGAGCCTGCGGATCTCCTCGTCGCGCTCGGTGGCCCGGGCGCGCAGCGCCTGCCGTTCCTCGTCGGCGGCGTGCTCGTCGTGCATGGCCGGGTTCGGCGGCACGAGGAACACGTCCTGGCGGCCGGTGTCGGCGTCGGGCGCGGGGGTGGGGGCGAGCAGGGCGGCGGCGGTGCCGACCGCGACGGCGGAGCGGGGCAGCAGGGCGGCGTCGCCGAGCGCCTCGCGCGCGCGGGCGTGCGAGGCGGGGTCGGTGATGATCACGCCGTCGACCAGTTCGGGCCGGGCGGCGAGCACACGCGCGTGGTCGGCGGGGTCGACGGCCTGGGCGAGGTAGCGCCAGCCGGGCAGGGCGGGGATGCCGTGCTCGCCGAGGAACTCCACGGTGGCCAGGACGTCGGGGCCGGGCGGCAGCAGTCCGCCGTCGCCGAGGGCGCCGAGGATGCGGGAGTCGTCGGCGGCGGCGGTGCGCAGCTCGAAGAGCTGGCGTTCGGCGGAGGAGACGGCGTCGTCGAGGAGTTCGCGCAGTTCGTCGGCGTAGCGGTCCAGGTCCTCCGGGGCGAGTCCGGTGCCGGTCTGCTCCTCGCCCGACCGCGGCTGCGGGATGGCGCGGCGTTCGGTGGCGCCGGTGAGGCCCAGCAGTTCCGCGAGGCGTTCCTCGGCCGCCAGGGCCTCGGCGAGGCGGCGTTCGGCGTCGTGGGATCGCTGGGCGGCGGTGGCGGCGTCGGCCGCGCGGGCCGCGGTCAGTTCGGCGCGGGACTCGGCGGAGGCGGCCTCGCGCGCGTGCTCGGCGGTCCTGCGGGCCTCCTCGCGGGCGGTGTCCCAGGCGGCGACGGTCGTCTTCTCGGCGTCGCTGGCGGCGAGGGCGGCGCGTGCGGGGTCGGCGTCGGGGGCGCTGTCGTCCAGCCAGCCGGCGCGCACGGCTTCGGCGGTCTCCTGCTCGACCTCGGTGAGGCGCTGGCGCAGGTGCCCGATCTCGCTGCGGGCGCGCTGGGCCTCGGTGGCGGCGGAGGTGGAGTCCCGGTAGGCGGTCTCGCCGGCTTCCTGGAGGGCGGCGGAGCGCTCCTCCTCCTCGTTGGCGAGGGTTTCGGCGCTCTCGGCGGCGGCGTGCAGGGCGCGGACCAGGTCGACGGCGGCGCGGGCGCGGGCGGCCAGCGCGGGGGCGGCGTCGCGTTCGGCCTCCTGGATCGCGGCGGACACGCGTGCGACGCGGTCGGCGGCGGCGCGGTGGCGCAGGACGGCCTCGGCGGCCTGCCAGGCGGAGTGCAGGGTGCGCGCGTCGGCGAGTTCGCGTTTCTGCGCGGCGGCGGACTTCTCGGCGCCGGCCAGCGCCAACGACGCGTGCCGGTAGGCAAGTTCGGCGGCTACCAGGGAGCTGCGCTCGCGGGCGCCCTCGGAGTGCGTGACGGCGTAGGCGGCTGCGGTGACGCGCTGGGCGAGGTCGGCGGCGCGTGTCCGCTCCCGTACGCCCCGCGCGGACAGTCGCCGTGCCAGGGTGCGGGTGCGCCGTTCGGCGCCGGTGTGGACGTCACGCGCGCGTGTCCGCGCGTCGGCGGCTTCGACGATCCGCCCGAGGAGATCCACCGAGCCGGCGGTGAAGTCCCGTTCGGCGATCAGTTCGGCGCGCCGGCCGAGTTTGTTGCCGAAGCCGCTGACGAGGTCGGCGAGGCCGTCGGTGTCGCGGGTGTCGGTGACCGCCCGCAGCAGCAGATCGGTGAAGTCGGAGTCCTTCTTGACCGCGAACAGGCCGGCGGCTTCGCCCTCGTCGGCGTTCATCTCCCGCTGGTAGCGGAAGAGTTCCGGGTCGAGGCCCAGGTCGCCGAGGTGTTCGATCCACCGGTCGTGGATCTCCTCCCAGTGCACCTCCAGGTGCGGGTACGCCTTGCCGGCGTCGGTGAGGGCGTCCCGGAACCCCTTCATGGTGCGCCGGCGTCCCTGCGCCCCCGACTGCCCCTCCACGGACGGGCGTACGGCGGTGGACTCGGCGACGGGCAGGTTGTCCAGCGTGAGTCCGGGGCCGGGCCGGAAGGAGTACCAGGCCTCGGCGAACTTGCGCGGGTCGTTGGACACCTGGCGGCCGCGCCACTCGCTCACCTTGCCGACGACGACGCACTCGCCGGTCAGCACGTGCTGCCACTCCAGCGCGACGTGCCCGCAGTCGTCGGCGAGCAGGAACTTGCGCAGCACGCCGGAGCTGGCGCCGCCGAGTGTGTTGCGGTGGCCCGGGAGCATCACCGAGAAGATCAGCTTGAGCAGGACGGACTTGCCGCCGCCGTTCTCCAGGAAGAGCACGCCGGCGGGTGCGGGCCGGCGGGGTGGCCCGACGGGCTCCTCCTCGAAGAACTCCGCCTGGGTCGGGGCGGGTTCGGGCACGACGTCGCCCACGCCCCTCAGGTCGAGCACGGTGTCGGCGTAGCGCGCACCTGCGGGCCCGATGGAGTAGAGGCGGACGCGGGACAGCTCGTACATGGCGGACTCTCGTAGGTCTTCGGCAGATCGGTGGGGGGGCGGGCCACCGGGTTTCGGGGCCCGGGTGTCTCAGGAGTGGAACGGCAGTCCGGCGTCGGCCACCAGCTCCAGGTCGTCGCTCTCCTCGGCGGGCAGCAGCGTCGGCGAGCCGTCGGTGATCGGGACCACGCCCAGCTCCAGCAGCTCGGCCAGGGCCGCACTGCCGGCCATGTCCCGCACCTGGAGCTGGTAGCGGGCGGTGGTGCGGTAGGTGCCGCCGTTGTCGTCGCCGGTGCGCTGGAGGAACCCGGAGTCGGTGAGGAAGGCGACGGCCTTGCCGACGATCCCGGTCGTCGAACCCGCCAGCCGGCGGGCGTCCTTGGTGGCGCCGGTGGCGCTGCGCCGCACCCAGATCCGCCAGGCGGCCTCCAGGCCGGGCGCGTCGGTGGCCGGGTCGGTGTTCTCGCCCGCTTCCGCCGCCCGTTCCTCCAGCCGGCGGCAGGCCTGCCGGACGAAGGCGTCGACGCCGTTGACGCTGACCCGGCCGATGTAGCCGTCGTCGGCGAGGTCCTCGGGCCGCGGGAAGGCCATCGCGGCGACGGCGAGATGGGCGAGCCCGTGCAGGAAGCGGTCCGAGCCGTCGGCGGACGCCCGCCGCGCGTAGTCGCCCATCCGCACCGCGAACACGGAGTCCTCGGCCGCGGTCACGGCCATGCCCGCGCGCGGGGACACCTCCAGCACGACGAGGCCGAGCCCGGTGGCCACCGCGTCGGCGAGCCGGGCGAACGCCGGGTCCTCCCGGTAGCGCCGCAGCAGTTCGGTGTACTCCTGGTCCCGCGCGGGCTGCGTCTTGGGCTGCAGTCCGAAGGCGACGAGCCGAGCGGCGTCGGCGGCGTCGGCGGGGGTGACGGCGGCGGGCGCCGACGGGGCGGGCGCTTCCGTCTCGCTCCACTCGACGTGCTCGGTCACGGTGTCGGCTCCTTGCTGCGCTGGTGTTCGTCCATACGGTTCCCGGCCCTGCGTACGGGGCTCGGCCCTGCTCATGCCGCTTCCGTCCGGTCGGCGGCCATGCCCGCCGCGTCCAGCAGCGCCGTGCCCACTATCAGGTCGGCCCCGCCGAACTCGGGGTCGTCGAGTTCGGTGCCGTCGTCCACGGCGAACAGCAGCTTCTCCTCGCCCTGCCGGTAGGCGGTGCCGACCGCGGGGCTCGCCGCGTGCACCGCCAACAGCGCGACCAGGTACGGCAGATCGAGGTCGCCGGTGCGCCGCGCCTCGGCCAGGAGTCCCGACAGTCTGCGCGGCGCGTCGGCGGGCAGGTCGAGCAGCTCCCTGGCGGCGGCGAGCTGCTCCTCGCTGAACCGGCTGTCGTCCGGCGTGGCGATGAGGTCGGGTTCGGGCATCTCGGCGCCCAGGTGCTCCCGCTCCACCGGCGGCGTCAGCAGCAGGTCGACCAGGTCGCCCACGCGCACGGACGCGGGCGTGCGCAGTCCCGTGCCGCGGGCGAAGAACGCGTCGGTGACGCGTACGGCCTCTTCCAGGGGCAGCGGCAGCAGGGGGGCGAGGAGATGGCCGTAGAGGTCCGTGCCTGAGGAGGTCATCGGCGTGGCGAAGGCCTGCCGGTCCTGCTCGGCGCGGAAGAGGGGGCCCGCCTCCAGCAGCCGGGACTGGAGCTGGGTGTGCCGCCGGATGCAGTCCTTGACGATGTCGACGAGCTCGGCGGCCCGCCGCTTGTTGTCGGCGTCCTCGATCTCGTCACGGGCCTTGCGGATGTTGGTGAGGATCGCGTTCTCGTGGCGGTAGCGGTCGGCCACGTGGTCGAGGGCTTCGGCGATCATGTCGGGGACGGTGTGGAGCCAGTCCACCGCGCGTACGTTGCGCCGGGTCGCCTCCAGGGCCCTCCGCAGCGTCTCGGAGTACTGCACGGTGCGGTAGCGGGCCTGTTCGGCGGCGAGCTGGGCGTCGGCGAGGCGCCCGCGCCGGACGAGGACCTCAAGCTTGACCTCGGCGGCGATCTGCGCGCTGGTGACGTCGGTGTCGAGGGCGCCGACCAGGACGTTGACCGCCTCGTCGGTCGTGCGGAGGTAGACCGCGCCGCCGTAGCCGGGGACCTCCTCGATCAGCTTGAAGTCGTAGTCGCGGCGCACATAGGTGCCGTCGGCCGTGAAGGTGCCGTACACGGCGCGGAAGCCGCGGTCGACGCTGCCGACGTTGATCAGGTTCTCCAGGACCCAGCGGGCCACGCGCTCGTGTTCCTCGGCGGGCCGGGGCGGGGCTTGCGCGGCCACGCGCGGGACGAGGCGGGCGACGATCTGGTCGTGGTCGGCGCCGGTGTCGAAGTCCATGTTGAGGGTGACGAGGTCGATGGCCGCGAGGGCGATCTCCGCCATGCCGTACACCGAGTACTCGCCGGCCAGGTTCGCCTTGCGCGCGTCGAGGTCGTGGATCGGGGCGGTGCAGGCGAGCGCGCGCAGCCGCCGCGCCAGCCCCTCGTCGGCGGCCGGGCCCGGCGCCGGGCGCGGTCCCGCGCTGAGCTGGGGCGGAACACGGTCCGTCGAGTCCGTCGGTGCAGGCGAAGTCACGGTGCACAGACTAGGTCCTCGGTCTGACAACGACCCAAACGACGGCCTGCCGTCAGCGGCGCTCAGCCGGCGGCTCGCCCCTCGTCGCCCACTCTGCGCCGGTACACCTCCACGATGCGCCGCAGCGAGTCGTGGAGGTAGACCACGAGCAGTTCCTCCGCCGCGCCCCTGTCCCCGGATTCGAGCGCCCGGAGGATCTGCCGGTTGCGCGCGAGGTACGGCTCGTGCAGCCGGTGCGGGTCGTCGACGACGTGGAAGGCGAGCCGTAGTTCGGCGAAGACGCCGCGCATGAGTTCGTCCGTGCGGGCGCTGCCCGCCAGCGCCACCAGCTCCTGGTGGAAGTGGATGTTGGCGGTGCCCAGCCCCTTCCAGTCGTTCCCGGAGGCCGCAACGTCCCCCTCGGTGACGGCCGCCCTCAGGCGGTCCAGCCTGTACGGCGGCTCCCCGAGGCCGCGCACGACGGCGCACTCGACGAGGGCGCGCGTGCGGTAGATGTCCTCCACGTCCTCCACGGTCAGGACGCGGACGAACACCCCCCGGTTCAGCTCGTGGACGAGGAGGCGTTCATGGGTGAGCAGGCGGAACGCCTCGCGCAGCGTGTTGCGGGAGACGCCGAGCGCTCCGCCGACGCTGTCCTCGGACAGCCGGGTGCCGGGCGGGAAGTAGCCCTCGGCGATACGGCTCCTGAGGATGTCCGCGACCCGCTCGGCCGTGCTGGTGCGGCCCAGGAGGGCGCGGTCGTCGGCCAGTCCCGCCAGCTGCTCTGCCATGCCCGGAATTCAATCGCAGGGGGGAGCGGAACAACAGGGGTATTGAAGGATCGTTGAACGATCCTCTAGCTTCGGAGGTATGACCCTCATCGACTTGAACGCCGACCTCGGAGAGGGCTTCGGGCGCTGGCAGCTGACCGACGACGAACGCCTGCTGTCCGTGGTCACCAGTGCCAACGTGGCCTGCGGCTTCCACGCGGGGGACGCGCCCACCATGCGGCGGGTGTGCGAGCTGGCGGCCGAGCGGGGCGTGACGATCGGCGCGCAGGTCTCCTACCGGGACCTCGCCGGGTTCGGGCGGCGCGCGATGGACGTGCCGCCGGCCGAACTGACCGCCGAGGTGGCCTACCAGATCGGCGCACTGGAGGTCTTCGCGCGGGCGGCGGGCGCGCGCGTGGCGTACGTCAAGCCGCACGGCGCGCTCTACAACCGGGTCGTAGGCGACGAGGAGCAGGCCGCGGCCGTGGTCGCCGGTGTGCTCCTCGCCGGCTCCGCGCTGCCCGTGCTGGGGCTGCCCGGCTCCCGTCTGCTGGAGCTCGCCGCGCGGGCGGGCCTGCCTGCGGTCACGGAGGCGTTCGCGGACCGGGCGTACACCGAGGAGGGCACGCTGGTGCCGCGCGGGCTCGCGGGCGCCGTGGTCGCCGACCCGGACGCCGTGGTGGAGCGGTCGGTGGAGCTGGCCCGGTCCGGCACGGTGGCCTCCCTGGCCGGGCCGCGCATCGACGTACGCGCGCGTTCCCTGTGCGTGCACGGCGACACGCCCGGCGCGGTGGAGCTGGCCCGGCGGGTCAGGCGGCGGCTGGAGGAGGGCGGCGTGCGGGTGGAGGCGTTCGCATGAGAGCGCTGGCCGTCGGCCTGGACGCCCTGCTCGTCGAAACGGCCTCGGGCGAGGAGGCCCAGGCCCTGCACGCGGAGCTGCTGCGGCGCCGCGAGGAGGGCTCGCTCGTCGTCCGCGAGATAGTCCCCGCGGCGCGCACGGTCCTCCTCGACGGCCTGGCCGACCCGGTCCGCTGGGCCCGCGAACTGACCTCGGCGGCCGTCCCGCCCGCTCCCCCACGCTCGGGCGCGGTGGTCGAGCTGCCGGTGCGCTACGACGGCCCCGACCTCGCCGACGTGGCCGCCCACTGGGGCGTCCCGGAGCCCGAGGTGGCTCGGGTCCACGCCGCCACCGAGTTCCGGGTCGCGTTCTGCGGCTTCGCCCCCGGGTTCGGCTATCTCACCGGCCTGCCGGCGCGCTACGACGTACCGCGCCGGGCCACTCCGCGTACGGCCGTCCCGGCGGGCTCGGTGGCGCTGGCCGGGCCCTACACGGGCGTGTACCCGCGCTCGTCGCCGGGCGGCTGGCAGCTGATCGGCACCACGGACGCGGTGCTGTGGGACCACACGCGCGTGCCCGCGGCGCTGCTCACACCGGGCACACGGGTGCGTTTCGTGCCGGCGGGCCAGGGGGACGCCGTATGACCGATCGCGCGCTCACCGTCGTCCGCGCGGGGGCGCTCACCACCGTTCAGGACCGCGGCCGTCCGGGGCACGCACATCTGGGTGTGCCCCGCTCGGGCGCGCTGGACGCGCCGGCGGCGGCGCTCGTCAACCGGCTGGTCGGCAACCCGCCGGAGGCGGCCGTGCTGGAGACCACGCTCGACGGCTGCGCCGTGCGCACCCGTTCCCCCGTCACCGTGGTCGTCGGCGGCGCGCCCTCGGCCGTCACGGTGGACGGCCGGCCCGTCGCCTGGGGCGCGCCGGTGCACGTGCCGTCCGGGGCGCTGCTGGACGTCGGGCCCGCCCTCGCCGGGGTGCGCGGCTACCTGGCCGTGGGTGGCGGCGTCACCGTGGAGCGCGTCCTCGGCAGCCGTTCGACGGACCTTCTCTCGGGCCTGGGCCCCGCACCCCTCACGGACGGCGCGGTGCTGCCCCTGGGGCCGCCGCCCGCCCCGTACACACGCGTGGACGTCGCCCCTCAGCCGGCGCCGCCTGCCGAGCTCGTCCTGCGGGTGAGGCCGGGCCCGCGCGACGACTGGTTCACCCCGGAGGCGGTGCGCGTGTTCACCACGCGCGTGTACCGCGTGTCGGCGTCGAGCAACCGGATCGGGCTGCGCACGGAGGGTCCGGCGCTGGAGCGTGCGAGGGCCGGGGAGCTTCCCAGCGAGGGCATGGTGCTGGGGGCGGTCCAGGTGCCGCCGGACGGCAGGCCCGTGGTCTTCCTGGCCGACCATCCGACCACGGGGGGCTACCCGGTGATCGGTGTCGTCCACCGGCCCGATCTGGCCCGTGCCGCGCAGGCGGTGCCGGGGACGCCGACGCGCTTCGTGGCGGTCCGCCCCCGCTTCACCGCGCTCCGGACGACCGGGACCCGGTAGAGCGCCGAGCGACCGGAGGGCCGGGCGGCGTCCATCTCCGCCTGGCCGGCCGGCCACCGCCCGTTCACCCGGCGGACGGACGTCCGCCGCCCGCCCCTGCCGTCGGGGCCGTCGTCACATGGCCGAGGCCGCGTCCGGTCCGATCCTGCTGCGTACGGCCGTCTGGACCTCGGCCTCCTCGGCCGGGTCGGCGGCGAGCCGGCGCAGCCGTTCGACGACCCGGGCGTCGCCGGTCTCGGCGTGCCGGGCGGCGATCTCGCGGGTGGTCTCCTCGCAGTCCCACAGGCATTCGACGGCGAAGCCCGCGGCGAAGGAGGGGTCGGTGGCGGCGAGTGCGCGGGCACAGCGGCCCCGCAGATGGGACGACGCGGTCTCGCGGTAGATGTGCCGCAGCACGGGGGCCGCGCACGCGATGCCGAGCCGCCCGGCGCCGTCGACGAGGGTCCACAGGGTCGGGGCGTCGCAGCCCTCGCCCCGGACGGCCTCACGCAGGGCGCCGAGGACGAGGTCGCCGTCGTGGGCGCCGCCCCGGCAGGCGAGCACACGGCCGGCGGCGGCGCCGAGGGCGTCGGGCCGGTGGACCCAGCCGCGGGCGCGGTCCACGGCGGCCGGCACCCGCATGCGTTCGAAGGCGTCGACGGCCGCCTCCACCACGGCCGTCGAGCCCGCCACGACGGCCCGTTCGATCAGGTCGAGGGCGCCTGGATCGTCGCTGTCGGCGAGATAGCGCAGGGCGGTGCACCTGGCGCCGTCGCCGCCGTCCCGTGCGGCCCGCACGATCTCCGGCCGGTCCTCGGGGCCGGCCACCGCGGCCAGACATCGGGCCGCGGGGACATGGAGCGCGGCGCCCCGGTCCAGGCCCTGCTGGGCCCAGTCGAAGACGGCCTGGACGCTCCAGCCGGGCCGGGGCCCGGTGGGCCTCATCTGCCGCTGCCACCGGTCGAAGGAACCGGCTTCCTGGGCGGCTCGCACCCGCGTGGAGACGTACTCGCGCGGGTCCTCCGCCCACAGCCGCCACGGCCGCGGCTCGAAGGCGTCGCGCACGGCGACGACCAGTTCCGCCTCGCCCTCGGCGTCGGCGGCGAACCGTGCGAGCACCGGGGCGGCCAGGGCGCGCAGCCCGGCGTCGTCGTCGCGCAGGGCGAGCTCGTCCAGGGCCCAGGCCCAGTTGGAGCCCGAGGCGGCGTAGCGGCGCAGCAGTTCCAGGGCGTCCCGCCTGCCGTAGGAGGCGAGATGGCCGAGGACGGCCAGGGCGAGGCCGGTGCGGGACTCCTCGGTGTCGAAGGCGTCCTCGACGTCGAAGAGGTGCGCCTCGATCTCGTCCAGCTCGCCGCCGAGGTCGAGGAAGAGCCGGGCGTAGTAGAGGGAGCGGTTCTCCACCTGCCAGTCGTGGCGGGGATCGCGCAGCACACAGTGGTTGAGGGCCGCGAGCGCCTCTCGGCGGGGCGCGGTGAGCGCGTGCAGCGTGCCGTCGCCGCGGCCCCGCTGCAGCAGGCCGAGCAGCGTACCGCTGGGCGCTATGACCGGATCGAACATGGGAAACAGCCTCACATCAAGCGTCGACGCAACCGGGGAACACGCGTTACCTGGCCACGTGACAACACGTCGGGGCGCCCGCCGTCTCTTGCTTGTGGTAGACCATCTCTCTCTGCCTCTCGTCGGTGGCCCATGCGGACCGTGTCACGGCCCGCGCGGTGCGGCAACACCTGCCCATCCGTCGCGTCCGTGAATCACGACGTCATGATGACCCGGCTGTTCTGCCTGCCGCGACCGATATTTCCGGCGGCCTCGTACCGCCTCCCCCGTGTTCGTCGTCCAGTCCGGTCGGGAACGTCGTTCCGGCTGATCAGGGACTGCCGGTGCGGTGGCCCCCGAACAGTTCGAGCAGCTCGGCCCGGTCGAACATCCTGGCCGTGTCGACGGCCGAGGGGGTGCCCGCGGCCGGGTCGGCGCCGGCCTCGACGAGGGCCTTGACGACCTCCGTCTCCCCCTTGAAGACGGCTCCCGCGAGCGGGGTCTGGCCTCGGTCGTTGATCCGGTCCGCCTCGGCGCCGCGGGCCAGCAGGGCCCGTACGGCCTCGGCGTGGCCGTGGTACGCGGCGAGCATCACGAGCGAGTCGCCGCGGTCGTTGGTGAGGTTGGCCGGAACGCCCGCGTCGACGTAGGCCACGAGCGTCTCCGTCTGTCCCTGGCGGGCCAGCTCGAAGATCTTGCTCGCCAGCTCCACGACCTCGGGGTCGGGGGCTTCGGTCATCGTCGGACCGCCTCTCGTCACAGCCGTTCAGGTGAATCGCCAGGGTACTGGCTCGCCCGGCACATGGCGGGCCGCGCGAGAGGCAAAGATCAGCGCGAGACCCGTTCGACGCAACTCCGCTGCTCAGCCACCCCGACGAGACTTCCGCCGACCGAGCGAAAACTCCCGAAATTCACCCAGTTGCACCTTTAATCGTATAGACACATCCTGTGATCCTGGAAGTACTCATGGTGACTGTCCCCACGAACCAGGAGAGCCCAAATGATCCTGTCCATCTCAGGTGTGGTCCTGCTCGGCATCATCGTCTTCCTGTTCTTCCGCAAGGACGGGCTGAAGGCGTCGCACGCCCTGGTCTCGGCCCTGTTCGGCTTCTACCTGGCCAGCACGGCCCTCGCCCCCAGCATCAAAGCCGGCGGCGAGAGCCTGGCCGGACTCCTGGGCGGCATCAAGTTCTGACGCCGTCCGGCTCCGCCGCCCCGTCCCCGCCGTCCGATCCGTCCGCCCCCACCTCCAGGAGACCGCAGTGGCCCGGCGCCCCCTCCCCCGCATCCTGAGCACAGGCAGCGCGCAGATCGCCCGGAGCCGGGAGCTGGCCCGGACGGCGGCGGACAGCGCCACCGACATCCTGCACCCGCTGATCACCGTCGCCCGCGGTCTGCGCCGGCTGGCCGCGGCCGGCCGGCTGAAGTGGGCCGAGACACCCAAGGACCGGCGCGGTCCGCTGCTGTTCCTGGCGGCCTCGGTGGTCCTGGTGGTGGCCCTCGTCCCCTACGGCCCGCTGCTCGCCGTCATCACCCTGATGGCGGCGGCAGCCTGGCAGGGCCGGGACCGCACCCCACCGGTCCCCGAAGGCCCCGACGAGTCGCAGGCCCAGCGGCTCCGGTCGCTGTACGAGGCCCTCGTCCCGTACTTCTCGACGGCCGAGGACCCCGCTCCCCTGTACGCCCACGGCGGCGACTGGGAGAAGGCCTTCCCGGAGTACGAGTTCGACGGGTCCGGCCGCGTCGCCCACCTCGCGGTCCACTACCCGGCGTACTTCCCCGACGGCGAGGCCGAGCCACGCGCGCGCGTGGAGCACCTCCTCGCCGCCAAGTCGGGCCGCGGCCGCGAGTACCTCTTCGACTGGGACGAGGAGGGCAACACGCTCACCCTGCGCGTCCTCGCCCCGCTCCCCACCGACATCGCCGCCCAGCGTTTCGTCACCGCCCCGGGCGAGACGGTCCTGGGCTTCACCGACCCCTCCCACGTCCTGCGCACCCTGCCGCTCGCCCACGGCGAGGAGCGGCGGGACGTCCCGCCCGTCGTCTGGCGCACCGGCGTCCGCTCCACCGAGCCCCACCTCCTGGCCGTCGGCCGGCCCGGCAGCGGCACCTCGACCCTGCTGCGCTCCCTCGCCCTTCAGGCCCTCCAGTATGGCGACGTCCTGATCGTCGAGGGCGGCGGCACCGGCGAGTACGCCTGTCTCGCCGGCCGGGACGGCGTCCTGGGCGTCGAGGTGGGACTCGCCGGTGCGCTGGCCGGCCTCGAATGGGCGGCCCAGGAGACGGAGCGCCGGCTGATCGCCGCGAACCAGGCCCGCCAGGAGGGCAACCCCCCGCCGGACGACGTCAAGCGCCCGCTGTGGATCGTCCTCGACCGCCCCACCGCGTTCACCCACCTCGCCGAGGCTGAGGGCCGCGAGGACCCGCAGACATTCCTCCAGGTCCCGCTGCGGCACGGCCGCGCGGCCTCCGTGACGGTGGTGGTGGCCGAGCAGTTCGACAACCTGGACGCCCTCAGCGAAGCCGTACGGCAGCACACGCGCGCGCGTGTCGTCCTCGGGCCCGCCTCAGGCAGGCAGCTGGAGGCGATCCTCGGCGCGCCCGCGCACACCACTCCCGTCGACGACGTCCCGCCCGGGCGCGGCTACGCCCGGCTCGGCGCGGGACCGGTGCACCGCCTCCAGGTACCGGCGACCCCGGACCCCTACGACGACGCGACGAGCGACGCCCACCGGCAGGCGGTCCTCGACCTGCTGCCGCCCCGCTCGACCCCGGCGGACGCCGAGGCGCCGCCGGTCCCGGCGGAGCCCGTGGCTCTGGAGAGCTCGTAGGGGTACGGGCGGGGCCTGCCGCCCGCACCCTTGCCGCACCGGCCGGGCCGGGCCCCGTCTATGCGACGAACGTGCGCGGGGCCTCCCCGCCCGCCGTCCCCCCGCTCTGCACGATCCGGGCCGCCGCCGCCAGCCGTGCCGCCGCCTCGTCGGCCACCGCTCCCCCCACGGTGAACGGCAGCCGCACATAGCCTTCGAAGGCGCCGTCAACCCCGAAGCGCGGTCCGGACGGCACCCGGACCCCGACCCGCTCGCCCGCCTCGGCGAGCCGCGACCCGGACAGCCCGCCGGCCCGCACCCAGAGCGTCAGGCCGCCCCGGGGCACCTCGAACTCCCAGTCCGGCAGCTCCCGCCGCACCGCGGCGACCAGCGCGTCCCGGTTCTCCCGGGCCTGACCGCGCCGCAGCTCCACGGCCTGCTCCCAGCCCCCGGTGCTGAACAGCCAGTTCACCGCCAGCTGCTCCAGCACCGGAGTGCCCAGGTCGGCGTAGGCGCGCGCGGCGACCAGGCTGCGGATGACGTCCGGAGCCGCCCGCACCCAGCCGATGCGCATCCCGGCCCAGAAGGCCTTGCTGGCCGAGCCGACGGTGATCACCGTGGACCCGGCCGGGTCGAAGCCGCACACCGGGCGGGGCATGGCGGCGGCCGCCTCCTCGTCGAGCCACAGCTCGCTCATCGTCTCGTCGGCGACCAGCACCGTCCCCGCCGACCGGGCCGCCTCCACGAGCCGCCGCCGCTGGTCCTCGTCGGCGAGGGCGCCGGTGGGGTTGTGGAAGTCGGCGACGACGTAGGCGATGCGTGGCGCGGCCTCGCGCAGGACCTGCCGCCAGCGGTCCATGTCCCATCCGGTGAGCCCTTCCGCCATGGCGACCGGGACCAGCCGGGCCCCCGCCTCCCGCATCAGCTGGAGGATGTTGGCGTACGACGGCGACTCGACGGCGATGCGTTCGCCCCGCCCGCCGAACAGATGGCAGATCGCGTCGATGGCGCCCATGGCGCCGGTCGTCACCATGATCTGCTCGGGCATGGTCGGGATCCCGCGCGCGGTGTAACGCTCGGCGATCATCGCCCGCAGGGCGGGCAGCCCCGCCGGGTAGTCGCCGTGCGTGTGGGCGTAGGGGGGCAGCTCTTCCAGTGCGCCCCGCACGGCGCGGGTGAGCCACGGCTCGGGGGCCGGGAGGGCGGCGCAGCCCAGGTCGATCATCGAGCCCAGGGTCTCCGGCGGCAGGGGTTCGAGCCCGCGCGCGGGGACGGGGTTCCCCGCCGGGACGGCCGTCCAGCTGCCGGCTCCACGCCGGGACTCGAGAAAGCCCTCCGCGCGCAGCGCCTCGTAGGCGGCGGCGACGGTCGTACGGCTGACGGACAGCGCCAGGGCGAGCTCCCGCTCGGCGGGCAGCCGGGCCGCGACCGGGACGCGGCCTTCGAGGACCAGCAGCCGGACGCCGTCGGCGAGGGCGCGGTAGGCGGGCGGGCGGCGCGTGCCGGGGCCCGCCGGACGGTCCTGCTGCGAGTTGAGCAGCCGCGCCAGTTGCGCGGCCCCCACCGCGGAGGTCCACTGCGCCATGATTACCAGTCCACCTTCCCCAAATTGGCCATGGATGGAGTTTCCTCCCCCGCCCCAGAGTGTCATGAGTCAGGCCACTACCACCACCAGGGGGACCACTTGTTCACCAACGGCCACCATCTCGTCCGACGGCTGGTCCAGCTGTACGCCGGCCTCGCGCTCTACGGCATCAGCTCGGCCATGCTCGTCAGGTCCGGCCTGGGGTTGGAGCCGTGGAACGTGCTCCACCAGGGGCTCGCCGCGCACACCGGCCTCTCCATCGGCACCGTCCTGATCATCGTGGGCGTGATCGTGCTGCTCACATGGATCCCGATGCGGCAGCGCCCGGGGCTCGGCACGGTGTCCAACGTGGTCGTCATCGGGATCGTGATGGACGGGGCGCTCGCCGTCATCCCCGAGGCGCACGGTCTGTCCGTGCGCCTGCCCATGCTGGTGGCGGGGGTCGTCCTGAACGGCGCGGCGACCGGCAGCTACATCGCGGCGCGCTTCGGGCCGGGTCCGCGCGACGGACTGATGACGGGACTGCACCGGCGGACGGGCCACTCGATCCGGATGATCCGCACGGCCGTCGAGATCAGCGTCGTGGCGACCGGTTTCCTCCTCGGCGGCACCGTGGGCGTCGGCACCCTGCTGTACGCGCTGTCGATCGGGCCGCTCGCACAGTTCTTCCTCCGGGTGTTCGACGTGCCCGCGGCACCGGCCGGCAGCACGATCGTTGCCGCGAGGCCACCCCGTGGAGCGATACTGCGTCCGTGACCGTCCTCCTGCGCCACCCGTACCTCGACCATCCGGGGCCCATTCCCTTCGCCCACCGTGGCGGGGCCGCGGACGGCCTGGAGAACACCGTGGCGCAGTTCCGGCGTGCGGCCGAGGCGGGCTACCGCTACATGGAGACCGACGTGCACACCACGCGGGACGGCAGACTGGTCGCCTTCCACGACGCGACGCTGGACCGGGTGACCGACGGGGCGGGCCGCATCACCGAGCTGCCGTGGGCCGAGGTGCGGCACGCGCGCGTGGGCGGCGCGGAACCGGTCCCCCTTTTCGAGGAACTCCTGGAGACCTTCCCCGGGGTGCGCTGGAACGTCGATCTCAAGGCGGAGCCCGCGCTGCACCCTCTGCTCGACCTGATCGCGCGGGCCGACGCCTGGGACCGGGTCTGCGTGGGCTCCTTCTCCGAGGCGCGGGTGCTGCGCGCGCAGCGGCTGGGCGGACCGCGCCTGGCGACCTCGTACGGCACCCGGGGCGTGATCGGCCTGCGGCTGCGGTCGTGGGGCGTGCCCACGGCGCCGCGCCGCTCGGCGGTGGCCGCGCAGGTGCCCGAGACCCGCTCGGGCATCCCGGTCGTGGACCGCCGTTTCGTGCGCGCCGCCCACGCGCGCGGGCTGCACGTGCACGTGTGGACGGTCAACGAACCGGATCGGATGCGCCGGCTCCTGGATCTCGGCGTCGACGGCATCATGACCGATCACATCGACACGCTGCGGGAGGTCATGCAGGAGCGGGGCGTGTGGGCCTGACCCGCGCCTTCAATGACTGCCGTCGCGGCATGTGATCACCGGCGCGGGGAAACCGGCACCCGAGAAGATTTAGCGCTCAACGCCAAAGGGCGGTAGTGTACGCGTTTGGCCTGCACGGCGTACCGTTACCGCGCGTCAAAGATGCCGAAACGCTGGGTGACATCTGCTTTCAGATGTGACAAACCGGGCGCCTGTGGGTACTGCAATGGTTGACAAGGCTGCGGCTACGACGGCGACGCATGACCCGGAACGGGACACGGAACGGGAATCTTTACCGCCGACCGGACGTTGACCGGATGACGACGACAGCGACACCTGTCCTGTGGGCGACAAGCCCGGGAGGCACGATTCATGAGTGAGCGAGCTCTTCGCGGCACGCGCCTCGTGGTGACCAGCTACGAGACGGACCGCGGCATCGACCTGGCACCGCGCCAGGCCGTGGAGTACGCATGCGAGAAGGGGCACCGCTTCGAGATGCCCTTCTCGGTCGAGGCGGAGATCCCGCCGGAGTGGGAGTGCAAGGTCTGCGGTGCCCCAGCACTCCTCGTGGACGGCGACGGCCCTGAGGAGAAGAAGGCCAAGCCCGCGCGTACGCACTGGGACATGCTGATGGAGCGGCGGACCCGCGAGGAACTCGAAGAGGTCCTCGAGGAGCGGCTCGCCGTTCTGCGGTCCGGGGCGATGAACCTGGCGGTGCATCCCCGCGACAGCCGCAAGTCCGCCTGATCCTGGGCGGCAGACATAACGACCGCGGGCGCCGCACATCGAAAGATGTGCGGCGCCCGCGGTCGTCGTGTGTCCGCTCCGGCGGGGCGGAGGGCGAGCCCCCGCAATCAGGAGTTGTCGTCCCGGACGACCTCGCCCTGGACCACCTTGCCGTCCGGGCGGTGGATGCGCGCCTGCTGGAAGGCGTCGCCCAGGACGCCCGAGCCGGCATCGCGCAGCTTGCGGTCCACGGTGCGCTGCGTGTAGCGGCCGACGGCCTTCTGGACCGGCGGAAGCAGCAGGAGCAGTCCCGCCGCGTCGGACACCAGGCCCGGGATCATCAGGAGCAGGCCGCCGAGCATCGTCAGACCGTTGCCGCCGCCCCGGGTGGGGGCCGTGCCGCGCTGGATCGCCTCGTTCAGGTTCTGGAAGGCGCGCCGGCCGGCCCGCTTGATGACCACCGCGCCGAGGACGAGCCCGGCGAGGAGCAGCATGAAGAGCGCGAGCCCGCCGGCCGCGCCGGCGACCACGGACAGCAGCCAGATCTCCAGCACCAGCCACGCGGCGAACCCCAGGGGCAGGAACGTCCGCAGCCGGGAGCGCCGGGGCCGGGGCTGCTGAACGGGCTGCTGCACGGAGTACGCGGGGGTCGGAGCGCCAGTCGTCATGCGTCCAGTGTGCCTGGACCCGGCTCAGAGCGGCATAAGGGGACGATCAGCCGTCGCTGTGCGGCTTCTCGGATGCCGCCGGGTCCTTCGTCTCGTCGCTCGCCGACGGCTGCGGACGCTGCGGGACGGCGGGTCTGCCGGTCCTGGCGGGCTTGCCCGCGATCTTGCCGACGCGTTCGCCCACGCCCCACGCCGTGACGCGCCACAGCGCCTCGACGAGGATGTCGCGGCTCATCTTGGAGTCGCCGAGTTCACGCTCGACGAAGGTGATGGGCACCTCGACGACATGGAAGCCGGCCTTGACCGCGCGCCGGGCGAGGTCGACCTGGAAGCAGTAGCCCTGGGAGGCGACCCCGTCGAGGCCGAGCCCCTCCAGGGTCTCGCGGCGGAACGCGCGGTAGCCGCCGGTGATGTCGCGCAGCGGGAGGTCCAGCGCGAGGCGCGAGTACAGGCTGCCGCCGCGGGAGATCATCTCGCGGGACTTGGGCCAGTTCACGACCCGGCCCCCCGGTACCCAGCGGGAGCCCAGGACCAGGTCGGCGCCCTTGAGCGCGGTGAGCAGCCGGGGCAGCTCCTCGGGCTGGTGGGAGCCGTCGGCGTCCATCTCGATCAGTACGCCGTAGCCGTTGTCCAGGCCCCAGCGGAAGCCCGCGAGGTAGGCGGCGCCGAGGCCTTCCTTGCCCTTGCGGTGCAGCACGCGCACGTGGTCGTCCACGGCGGCCAGCTCGTCGGCCAGCTTGCCGGTGCCGTCGGGGCTGTTGTCGTCGGCCACGAGGACGTGGGCCTCGGGGACGGCCTTGCGCACCCGGCCGACGATGGCCTTGATGTTCTCCGCCTCGTTGTAGGTCGGAATGATCACCAAGGCCAGGCCGAGCGGGCCGAACTTCCTCCCCCGGTCCTGTGCCGCGAGAGTCCCGTCGCCGTCGTTCACTGCTGCCCCTTCGAGTCCGTACGCAGGGGACCACCATAGTGGCCGCCGCCTGCGATGACATGGCGGGACCTTTCATAAGGTGGTGTCGTTTTCCGAAGATCGGGGTAAGTAGGTCTTTTCGGCGTCTTCGGAAGCCCTCGCTCCGTCAGGGAACGCGCGGGGCGCGCGTACGCGTCGGGGTGAGCCCGCGGTGTGACGCGTCGCTGCGGATGGGGGCCCGGCGCCCTTCGGGCCGACCTGGGGCCCGCTGGCTGCGGGTCGACCTAAAGCCGTTGTCTACTGAGCGCCCGGGCCCCACCCGGGTCACACCTCCCCGACCGGCCGGAAAGTTCCCTCGCGCGCGGCGCGGGCGCTGAGCCTGGCTCCCAGTGACGGCGGCCCGGTGGGGCGCACCGTCCCTGACCCAGCGGCGCCGCGGCGAGTGCGCGAACGTTCGCCGGCGGGGTGTCCGGTGGTGGACCCGGCCGAACCTACCGGCCCCCCGCCGTCGGCTGTCAACAGCCGCCCTACCTGCGGGTCTTCGGTCAAAGCGCTGGTCAGCGCGGAGACGGCGGGGTCCGCGGGGCGGCGCGCGGACGGGTGATCTTCGCCGCTCCGCGCGGCCGGATCACTCGCCCGGCCGTACGAACACCGTCCGTCCCGCGACCACCGTACGCAGGCATACGGGCAGGTCGGCGCCCGGGGTGAGGTCGGGCAGGCCGGGAGTTCCGGAACGGGGGTCGGTGGACCAGCGGGCGACCCGGTCGTCGGGCGCCTGCACGACCAGGTGGTCCGTGCGCCACACCGCGTAGTCCGCGGGCGCCCCGGGCACCAGGACCCCGGCGTCGTCCCGCCCGATCGCCCGCCAGCCGCCGCGGGTGTGGGCCGTGAACGCGGCGCGCACGGAGACGCGGTGCTCGGGGGTGCGGTGGAAGGCGGCGGCCCGGACCGTGCCCCAGGGGTCGAGCGGGGTGACGGGGCTGTCGGAGCCGAAGGCGAGCGGCACCCCGGCGCGCAGCAGGGCCGCGAGGGGGTTCAGCGAGCGGGCCCGTTCGACGCCGAGACGCTGGGCGTACATGCCGTCCTCGCCACCCCACAGGGCGTCGAAGGCGGGCTGGACGGAGGCGGTGAGGCCGAGTTCGGCGAACGCGGCGATGGTTTCGGGGGTGAGCATCTCGGCATGCTCGACGCGGTGCCGGGCGGCGCGGATCCGGGCGAGGCCGACCTTCTCCGCGGCGGCCCGCACGCCCTCGACGACGGCGGTGACGGCCGCGTCGCCGATGGCGTGGAAGCCCGCCTGGAGCCCCGCCTCGGTGCAGGCCGCGACGTGCTCCGCGACCTGGCGGGCGTCGAGGTAGGCCTTGCCGGTGTGGGCGGCGTCGGTGTACGGGGCGTGCAGGCAGGCGGTGTGGGAGCCGAGCGCGCCGTCGACGAAGAGGTCGCCGGCCGCGCCGAGGGCGCCGAGGGCGCGCGCCTTGGCCGCGCCGTCCGCGCCCTGTTCGGCCCAGTAGCCGACGATCCGGGGGCCCGCCTCCTCGGCGGCGAGCCGCAGCAGGCCGGCGAGGTCGTCCTCGGAGGAGATCTCCGGTCCGGCGCACTCGTGCACCGAGCCGATGCCGAGGGAGGCGGCGTGGGCGAGGGCGGCGCGCTGGGCCTCGGTGCGCTGCCCGGCCGTCACGGCCGCGAACGCGGCGGCGCGTACGGCGTGGTGGGCGTCGGCGGTGAGCGGGCCGTCCGCGGGACGGGCGGCGAGGCTCGGGACCAGGTCCAGCAGGGCCGTGGTGACGACCGCCGAGTGGACGTCGATGCGGGACAGGTAGAGGGGCCGGCCGCCGGTCGCCTCGTCGAGTTCCGTGCGCGTCGGGGGACGGCCGCCGGGCCAGCGGGAGGCGTCCCAGCCATGGCCGAGCAGCACCTTGTCACCCGGCCTGGCCGCGGCGAAGTCCCGCACCCGGGCGAGGGCCGTCGTCAGGTCGGGCGCGGTCGACAGGTCGAGGCCGGTCAGGGAGAGGCCCGTGGCGGTGGTGTGCACATGGGCGTCGGTGAAGGCGGGGGTGACGAGGGCGCCGTCCAGGTCGACCACCTCGTCGACCCCGTCGGCGAAGGCGTCGGCCGCCCCCTCGGAGCCGACCCAGGCGACCTGGCCGCGCTCGACGACCATCGCGGTCGCGAACGGGTCGGCGGGGCTGTGGACCTCTCCACGGCGGAGCAGGACGGTCTTCGGCTCGGGGGTGCGCTCACTCATGGGCACCAGTCTCGCGCCTCGCCGGGCCCGCCCCGCACACGGGCCCCGTCAGGCGCGCCCGGCCGGTCCGTCCGCCGGGTCTGCCGGACCCGGGCGGCCGGGCGTCGTCATATCCGCGGCGGCCGGGCCTCGTACGGCGTGGACAGGACGACCGTCGTACGGGTGGAGACGCCCGCGAGGGCGCGCAGCCGGCTCAGCAGCTCCTCCAGTTCGTGCGGGGTGGCCACCCGCACCTTGAGGATGTAGTTCTCGTCGCCGGCCACGCTGTGGCAGGCCTCGATCTCGGGCACGCCGGAGAGCCGGTCGGCGATGTCGTCGGGCGCGCTGGGGTCGAACGGTTTCACCGAGATGAAGGCCGTCAGGGGCAGCCCGACCGCTTCCGGGTCCACCACGGCCGCGTAGCCGCGGATGACGCCGCGCTGCTCCAGCCGGCGCACCCGCTGGTGCACGGCCGACGTGGACAGGCCCGTGGCCTTGCCCAGGTCGGTGTAACTCATCCGCCCGTCCTTGACGAGCAGCTGCACGATCTGTCGGTCCAGCTCCTCCATGGCGCAAGAACCTACAGTGCGCCCGATCTCCGCGTATACCTATGCAGCCCAGGTCATACGCGGTTCGGGACAGAACGAGGGGGTGTGCGGGAGACGCGGGCGGGGCATGTGGAGAGACGCGGGGACGGGCATCTGCGTTTGGCATGTGACGAACGCCACAGCGTACGCCGACGGTACGTCTGTTCCTCGTGGTTACCGCCGAGACGTGCAGGGAAGTGCTTGCTGTGGTCGAGGCCGCAGTGCCGTCACGGCCCAGCCCTAGGGGGAGAGTCCCATGCAGAGTCTTAAGCGCCCTGGTCGCACCGCGCCCAAGCGGCTCCAGCCGGTCGCCGTCGAACCCGAGCCGGAGGGCGTCGAACCCGACGACCCGGCCGACGAGTTCGACGCCTACGACACCTTCGAGATGTACCGGGTGATCTGCCCGGACTGCGCGCAGCCCATCGCGCTGCTGGCGGACGAGGAGGTCCTGCCGGAGCACGCGCTGTGCGCCTCGCCGTGGAACCCCTTCGGGCTCACGGTCTGCGCCGGCACCGGACGCGCGGCGGCCGAGGCCCGCCCGGCGGACGCGTCGGCGGAGCCCCAGGAGCAGGACACCGCGCTGCTGTTGACGCTCCCTCAGGGGCTCGACTGGCGTACGCAGCCCTTCTCGCACGTCGGCGGTCCGGGCTCGCGCCCCATCCGCGTGCAGGTGCTGCGCCGCCAGGCCGCCTGAACCCCTGGCCCCGTCCGGCCGCCTCGAATCCCGCCCTCGCCCCGGGCCACGGCATCCGCAGACCGCCGTGGTGCGGGACCGGCATGCCCGCGGCCGTCTTGGACGGCGGCCCCGGTGAGGTGACCGGCCCCCGGGGGAACACGGGCCTCCCCCGGCTGACGAGCCGTGACCTGGAGCCGAGGGTGCGCGTTGGCCTGGTATGACCCCCACCCACACGGCGGCACCCGGGCGGCACCGCCAGCTGTTCGTCCCCGCGCCGGCAGGAGCGGTCCCACCGGCTCCGCCGGCCGCGCAGGACCCTCCGATCTACCGTGACCTGATCCGGGTGTGGGCCGAGCGGGGCCGCACCCTCCCCGGGCGGCACGACCCGGAGTGGGTGCGGCTGGTGGCCCCGCTGGTGCGGCCGGGGCAGTTCAGCGGGTCTCCGGACCCACTAGGTGACGTGCGATGACCATGCGCTGGACCTGGTTCGTGCCCTCCACGATCTGCAGCGCCTTGGCTTCGCGCAGATAGCGCTCGACGGGGAAGTCGGCGGTGTAGCCGTAGCCGCCGAGGACTTGCACGGCGTCGGTGGTGACCCTCATCGCCGCGTCGGTGCAGTGCAGCTTGGCCATGGCCGCCTGCGCCGCGAACGGCCGGCCGGCGTCCCGCAGCCGCGCCGCCGCCAGGTACAGGGCGCGACCGGCCTCGACCCGGGTCGCCATGTCGGCGAGCAGGAAGCGCAGCCCCTGGAAGTCGGCGACCGGCCGGCCGAACTGCCGCCGGTCCCGGGCGTAGGCGACCGCCTCGTCGAGTGCCGCCTGAGCCACCCCGACCGCGCAGGCGGCGATGCCGAGCCGGCCGGAGTCGAGCGCGGCCAGGGCGATCGCGAAGCCCTGACCGACCTCACCGAGGCGCCGCGCGTCCGGGACGCGCACGCCGTCGAAGTGGAGCTGTGCGGTGGGCGAGCCCTTCAGTCCCATCTTCCGCTCGGGCGGCGCGGCGCTCAGCCCGTCGGCGTCGCCCGGCACCAGGAACACGGTGATCCCGCGCCGGCCCTCGCCGCCGGTGCGCGCCATGACCGTGTAGAAGTCGGCGATGCCGCCGTGCGTCGTCCAGGCCTTGGCGCCGGTGATCACCCAGGTGTCGCCGTCGCGCACCGCACGGGTGCGCAGGGAGGCGGCGTCCGAGCCGGAGGCGGGCTCGGAGAGGCAGTACGCGCCGAGGAGCCCGCCGCCGAGCATCGCGGGCAGGTGTGCGGCCCGCTGCGCCTCGGTGCCGTGGGCGGCGAGCGGGTAGGCGGCCAGGGTGTGGACGCTGATGCCGAGACCGACGGTGAGGCGGGCGGCGGCGAGCTCCTCCAGGACCTGGAGGTAGACCTCGTAGGGCTGGTCGCCGCCGCCGTGGGCGGAGTCGTACGGCAGACCCAGCAGGCCCGCTTCGGACAGCAGGGTGAACAGCTCGCGCGGGAAGCGGCCGGCCTCCTCGTCCTCGGCGGCCGTCGGGACGATCTCGCGGCGTGCGAGGTCACGGACGAGTGCGAGCAGGTCACGGGCCTCGTCGGTCGGAAGCGGCCGGTCCACCGGCGGCGGGAAGCGATCGGGCACGGTGACTCCTCTCCTCGCCGGCCGGCGGCCTCGCGCTGTGAGTATGCCCGCGGGCGGTCGCCGCCGCACGGGCGGACGGGCCGTCGGCGGTCAGCGCACGCGGGCCGCGCGGCCCGGTCTCACGCGTCCTCCCGCTGGGCCTCCTTCGGGGCGGGGAAGGCGGGGTCGAGTTCCTCGATCGCGCGCAGGGCGCCGCCCAGGGTCCGCACGAGGAGTTCGCGCATGGTGTCGCGGGTCAGCCCCCGGGGGCGGTCGATCCAGTCGAGGGTGGCGCCTTCCACGCTGCACACCCAGGAGAGCAGGCCCATCCGGGGCAGCGAGGGGATGTCGGCACGGCCGTAGGCGCCCTCGGCGATGGTGACCACGAAGGCCTCGCGCACGCCGTCCCGGATGCCGTGCACCTCGGCGTCGAAGCCGACGCCGCCGCTCACGATCGTGCGGTAGGAGGCCTGGTGGTCCTCGGCGAAGCGCAGATAGCCGTCGATCGTGCGGTGCACCCGGTCGAGCTGGGGCAGCTCCAGGCCGCTCGCCGCGAAGGAGACCAGTTCGGCGACGGAGTCCTGGATGATCGCCAGGTAATAGCCGCGCTTGGACTGGAAGTAGTAGTAGATCAGCCCCTTGGCCACGTGCGCCTGCCGGGCGATGTCGTCCATCGAGAGTGCGTCGTAGGACGTGTCGGCGAACAACTTCCGCCCGATGGCGATGAGTTCGGCGCGACGCGCGAGTGAGCGCTCGGTACCGCGCGCCCGGGGACGGGCGGCGTCGCGCTGGTGACTGATATTCAACTCGACCCTGGTCTCCAACGGTCGGCGGGACGACGTCAGTATGTCAGGTCGAAGCGTGGGTCAGGTCACACCGGTCACCGACCGGAGGGCGGCACTCCGAGCCGGTGTCAGACCAGCTGGAGCTGGGCCACGAGCATCGCGAGGACCACCACGAGGGTCCACCCCAGGACGTGTTCGAAGATCTTGGGGCCGTCGTCCTGAGGGCCGCCGGTGCGGGCTCGGGCGGGGGCGGTCGCGATGTGTGCGGTCATGACGTCTCTTCGCTGGCTCTCTGCTGGCGGTGCGGGCGGGTGCCGGACTCGGTCTGTCCACCTTGCCACCGAAAAGGGCTTTTGCGGCAGAGAGCTTGCTCACACGAATCACACGGCTCGGCGGCTCAGCGGTCAGCGGTCAGCGGTCAGCTGCTCGTACGCGAACGGCCCCCGGCCATGTGCGCCGGGAGCCGCCGCGCGTGAGGTCAGCGCACGCCGACCGCCGCCAGCGCCGTGCGCTGCGCCGCCGTCGGACGGGCCGGGAAGTAGAGGTAGCAGACGCCTCCGCTGCCGGAGACGACCTTGCCGCCGGCGTTGAGGCGCTTGGTCCGCAGCCACACGTTCTCGAACTCCCGCCGCCGGTAGACGCGCCGCACCTCCGCGTTGGTCGGAGAGGCCGGGTCGTTGGCGATCACGTCGCCGTCCACGGTGAAGCCGATCACGGTCATCAGATGGCCGGCGGTGCCGTAACCCGCGCCGGTCAGCTCCTCCTCGATGAAGGACTGGGACGTCATGGCCGGGATGCCGGCCGCGATCAGCGTCTCGAGCTCGGTCAGCGAGCCGAGCCGGGTCACGACGCCCTGGAGGCCCTCGAAGGTGGCCGCGTAGGCGGCGTTGAACGGCCAGTTGCCGCAGCCGGCGTACTGGTGGTCGTAGGTGTACCGAGCGGCGTGGCAGACCTGGGGGTCGGCGTAGGAAGGGTTCACCCAGGCCAGCTGGCCTGGGGTGAGGCGACCACCCCAGTACTCGATGATCATCTGCGAGGAGGTGGGACTGCACCAGGCCTCGCCGCCGTCGTCGTACTCCGGGTACTGGCCCTCGTGCGTCTCCTGCGAGTAGCGGGGCACCTCCAGCTCCCGGGCGACGCCGGGCACGGAGGCGGGGACGGTGAAGCGGTCGGGGACGTCGGAGCCCATCGCGCCGAGTCGCCACACCGCCGGGCTGGTCTGCGCGCCGGGCCGGCGGTAGAGGGTCAGGCGCAGCCGGTACGAGACGAGGCGCAGACCGCCTGAGGCGTCGTCGACAGCGACGGTGTCCGTCCAGACGGTGCTCTTGCCGTCGCTCTGCCCGGCCACCGAGGCCCGCTTGACGTCCTGGTCGCCGGACGCCCATCGGCCCAGCACGTACCAGGGGGTCTCCGTGCCGTCGGAGTACGTGCCCTCGAACTCGACGGCGATCCAGGTGCCGGCGGGGGTGCTCGCGTTCCAGGAGGCGATCGCCTCGGTCGCGGGGACGGGCAGTCGGTGGACGGGGGACGTCCAGGTCGCGTACTCCCAGCGAGCGGTGGTCCCGGTGTGCGGGTCGGTGTGGTCCAGGACGCCGAGCGGAGTGTCGACCACGATCGCGGGCCGGTCTCCCGCGACGGCCCGGACGCCCTGGGCGACACCGGAGCGCCAGTCGTCGTACGTGGTCCAGGCCCGGTAGTCGACGGGGCGCGTGGGGGCCGTCGTCGCGACGGGCGTCACGGCGTCCGGTCCGGCCGGGTCGACGGCCGCAGCGGACCCGGAACCGCCCGCCACGGCGGCGCCGACCGCGGCGGCGAGGACGGACCTGCGGGAGGGCCGGTCGGCGGCGGGCGCGCACCGGTCCGCGGTGCGGGAGAGCTGGTCGGTCCCGCCGGGGCCCTGGTCGGTCCCGCTGAACGGCTGTTCGGCTCTGCTCATGGACGGAAGACTCCCCGGGGGGTGCGGGACGGGTCCGGTACGACGGTAGTGCGCCCACTATGAACGCGGACGCCCGGGCCCGCCAGCACCCGCACCCGTGCCACGCCGCCCGGCCCGGCGAGGAGCGACCGAATAGACTCGTACGCCACCGGACAAGCCCCGCACACGCCGCACGCCCGTCAGGCGCGCCACCTCACCCGCCCCCTCGGGCCCGCCACCGGACAAGCCCTTCTGGAGCCGTCATCCACCAGCTCGCCGCCCGGCTCCGCCGGCTGCCGCCGTCCTGCGGTCCGGTCCGTCTCGTGGGCGTCGACGGACACGCCGGATCGGGGAAGTCCACCTTCGCCGCCCGGCTGGCCGAGGCCCTCGGCGGTGCGCCGGTCCTGCACCTCGACGACATCGCCAGCCATGACGAGCTGTTCGCGTGGACGCCGCGTCTGATGGCCGAGGTGATCGAGCCGCTCGGCCGGGGCGAGACGGCGCACTACTCCCCCTACGACTGGCGCGCCCGCCGTTTCGCCCCGCCCCGGCCGCTGCCGCCGGCCCCCGTGGTCCTGATGGAGGGCGTCGGCGCGGGCCGTCGCGCGCTGCGGCCGTACCTGGCGCGGCTGCTGTGGATGGAGATGCCGCCCGAGGAGGCCTGGGCGCGCGGGCGGGCACGTGACGGAGAGGAGCAGCGGGAGTTCTGGGACGGCTGGGTCCGGGCCGAACTGCGTCATGTCGTCGAGGACCCTTCGCGCCCCCATGCCGATGCGCTGGTACGGCAGTTGGGCGAGGGATACGAGGTGCTGCCGGGGCCTGCGGCGCGGTCTGGTCCGGACCGCGATGTCACGCACCGTGAGGATCCGCGTTCGATGTGGTGAACCTGTGAAGGGACTTGCGCTCGAACTTCGCCAACTGCTCCGGCGACGCTTGACCGGTGGCCGGGGCAGGACTTACGTTCTCAATGTGCGGCAATCGAAGCCGCCCGAAGGACACGAAGCCCCCGGTTGTTCCCCCGTGACCGGGGGCTTCGTTCTGTCCGCGCCCCGTTCCCGCGCCCCTTTTCGAGCGCGATGTGACGCCAGGCTCTCACTCAGCGTCACCGTGCTGTCATGCGCCCCCTCTGCTCCCACCTGGCCGGACGGCCCGTGCGGCACCCTACGGCGGGCCACGTCCGCGCGGGTACGATGCCCTCGGTGCGACCTGGGACAGCCGCTAGCACCTTCCAACTCCGGTCCGCGGCACAGCGGTTCGACCACCGGCGGGCGACGGTCCGGCGGCACACCGACGGGGGCAGGGTCTGTGGGGGACGTGATGGACTTCGGCACGCAAGGCCCCGACGCCCCGGCCGACCTGGCCTGGCTGCGCGGCGTGGACGCCTACACGATGGGCGCGTATCCGCAGGCGGAGGAGGAGTTCCGAGCCGCCGTGCGGATGGACCCCGGCATGGCCGACGGCTGGCTGGGCCTGCACGCGCTGCGCGTCGACACCACCACCGCGCTGCTGCGGATGTTCCGTCACCGCGACCGCTTCGGCGAACAGCGCACCCGGCACCGCCGGACGCTCAACTCCTGGTACTGGCTGGGCTGGTGGGTGCAACCGGTGCTGGAGAGCCCCCGCGACCTGCTGCTGGCGCACGCCTCGCACTGGCTGGACGGCCGCCATGTGCCCGAGCTGGACCGGGCGCTCGCCGGACTCCCGCCCGTCGACACCGACCACCAGGTCCGCTTCCTGCACGCCTGCCGCGCCTATCTGGTCAAGGACTGGGAGCAGCTCGCCCGGCACACCGACCCGCTGATCGACGACCCGCTGCTGGGCATCGAGGCGGGCCTGTTCGGCGGCATGGCCCGGGTCCGCCTGGAGATGTACGGGCAGGCGGAGCCCCTGCTCTCGGCGGCGCTGATGCGTTGCCGCAGCGAGCAGCCGCAGCGCAAGGAACTGCGGTACTGGCTGGCCCGCGCCCATGAGGGCACCGGCCGTTCCGCGGCCGCCCTCCCCCTCTACCGGGCCGTGCACCGCGTGGACCCCGCGTTCATGGACACCTCGGCCCGGCTGGCCGCGATCGCCGAGGGCGACGGCTACGACGATCCCGCCGACTTCGCCGCGGTCGCGCTGACCGGCGCCGGCCAGGACGCCGGGGACGGGCCGGACGGCCTGGACCCGCTGTTCGGAACGGAGGGGCGGGACCTCAGGCTCCCCGAGCCCGCCGATCTGCCGCCGGCCGGACCGCTGCCGTCGGCGGTAGACCCGGCGGTGCGCGCGAGGACGCTCGGGGCCACGACCCTGCCCGCCGGCCCCACCGACCCGGCCCTCCTGGAGGAAGCGCTCGCGGAGCTGGAGCGCATGGTGGGCCTGGAGCCGGTGAAACGTCAGGTCAAGGCCCTGTCGGCGCAGCTCAACATGGCGCGGCTGCGGGCCGGGCAGGGGCTCCCGGTGCAGCCTCCGAAGCGGCACTTCGTCTTCTCCGGCCCGTCCGGCACCGGCAAGACCACGGTGGCCCGCATCCTCGGCCGGGTCTTCTACGCCCTCGGGCTGCTGGGCGGGGACCATCTGGTGGAGGCGCAGCGGGCCGATCTGGTCGGTGAGTACCTCGGCCAGACGGCGGTGAAGGCCAACGAGCTGATCGACTCCGCGCTCGGCGGGGTGCTCTTCGTCGACGAGGCGTACTCACTGTCGAACTCCGGTTACGGCAAGGGCGACGCGTACGGGGACGAGGCGTTGCAGGTGCTGCTGAAGCGGGCCGAGGACAACCGGGACCACCTGGTGGTGATCCTGGCCGGCTACCCGGAGGGGATGGACCGGCTGCTGGCCGCGAACCCGGGCCTGTCGTCCCGCTTCACGACGCGGGTCGACTTCCCGTCGTACCGGCCGCTGGAGCTGACCTCGATCGGCGAGGTGCTCGCGGCGGAGAACGGCGACGTGTGGGACGAGGAGGCGCTGGAGGAGCTGCGGTCCGTCGCGGGGCATGTCGTCGACCAGGGATGGATCGACGAGCTGGGGAACGGGCGGTTCCTGCGCACGCTGTACGAGAAGAGCTGCGCCTACCGGGATCTGCGGCTGTCGGCCTACCCGGGGAGGCTGTCGCGGGACGACTTGTCGACTCTGCGGCTGCCGGACCTGATGCAGGCGTACGGAGAGGTGCTGTCGGGCCGGGGCCCGCAGGACCCTCCGGGGATGTGACCCGGAAGGGCCCCGCGGGCGACCGCCTCTCAGGGCGACACGCCTAGGTCGTGTTTCGAAAGACGCCGCCGGGCAGGCGGGACTTTCGAAACGCGCCCTAGGTCGCCATCACCACCTCGGGGACGCCGGGGGCGGACCGGTGGGCCGGGTCGCGTACCTCACCGACCAGCAGTTCGAGTACGTCCTCCAGGGCCACCAGGCCCAGGACCTTGCCCGAGCCGTCCACCACCTGCGCCAGGTGGGTGGCAGCCCGGCGCATGACCGTCAGCGCGTCGTCGAGCGGCAGGTCCGGGCGGAGCGTCGTCATCGGGCGCCACACCTGCTGGGGCACCGCCCGCTCGGACTCCTCCAGGTCGAGGACGTCCTTCACGTGCAGGTAGCCCATGAAGGCGCCGTTGCCCGCGCCGACGGGGAAGCGGGAGTAGCCGGTGCGGGCGGTCAGCCGGACGATCTCGCCGGGGGTGACCGACGGGCTGACCGTCACCAGGGACTCGCGCTTCAGCAGCACGTCCGTCACCGGGCGGGAGCCCAGCTCGAGAGCGTCCTCCAGCCGCTCCTGCTCCTCCGGGTCGAGCAGGCCCGCCTGGCCGGCGTCCTCCACCAGCCGGTTGAGCTGCTCGCTGGTGAAGACGGCCTCGATCTCGTCCTTCGGCTCCACGTGGAAGAGCCGCAGCACGGCCTGGGCGCAGGCGCCGAGGGCGACGGTGATGGGCCGACACAGACGCGCGAACCAGACCAGGCCGGGGCTGAGCCACAGCGCGGCCTTCTCCGGGGCGGCCATGGCGAGGTTCTTCGGGACCATCTCGCCGATGACGAGGTGGAAGAAGACCACGGCCGCGAGGGCGATGACGTAGGTCAGCGGGTGGATCACGCCCTGCGGCAGGTGGATCCACTCGAAGACGGGTTCCAGCAGGTGCGCCACCGTCGGTTCGGCGACCGCGCCCAGGGTGAGCGAGCAGACGGTGATGCCGAACTGGGCGGCGGCCATCATCTGCGGCAGGTGCTCCAGGCCGTGGAGGACCTGACGGGATCGGGCGGTGCCGAGTGGTTCGATCTGGCTGCGGCGCACCGAGACGAGCGCGAACTCGGCGCCGACGAAGAAGCCGTTCGCGAGCACGAGGAGTCCTGCGAAGACGAGTTGGAGGACGCTCATCGGGCGGCCTCCACGGCCGCGCCGGTGCGCACCAGGCGGACCCGTTCGGCCCGGTAGTGGCCGACACGGCGCACCGACAGCCGCCAGCCGGGCAGTTCGGCCCGGTCGCCGACGGCGGGGATCCGGCCGAGCAGGTCGGCGACGAGCCCGGCGACCGTCTCGTAGGGTCCCTCGGGCGCGTCCAGGCCTATGCGCCGCAGGGTGTCGACGCGGCAGCTGCCGTCGACGTCCCAGGCGGGCCTGCCGTCCTCGGGCGGCACGGGGGCGAGTTCGGGCGTGTCCAGCCCGTCGTGCTCGTCGCGGACCTCGCCGACGATCTCCTCGACGATGTCCTCCAGGGTCACCACGCCGGCCGTGCCGCCGTACTCGTCGACGACGACGGCGATGGGCTGCTCGCTGCGCAGCCGGGCCAGCAGCGGCTGGACGGGGAGGGTCTCGGGGACGAGCAGCGCCGGGCGGGCGATGCGGCCCACGGGGGTGCGCAGCCGGTCCTGGACGGGGACGGCCAGGGCGTCCTTGAGGTGGGCCATGCCGACGATCTCGTCGATCTTCTCGCGGTAGACGGGGAAGCGGGACAGGCCGGTGGCGCGGGTCAGGTTGACCACGTCCTCGGCGGTGGCCGACGCCTGGAGGGCGCTGACCTTCACGCGCGGGGTCATCACGTGCTGCGCGGTCAGCTCGGCCAGGGACAGGGTCCGCACGAAGAGGTCGGCGGTGTCCTGTTCGAGGGCGCCGGCCCGGGCGGAGTGGCGGGCCAGGGAGACGAGCTCGCCGGGGGTGCGGGCGGAGGCCAGCTCCTCGGCGGGCTCGACGCCCAGGGCGCGCACCAGCCGGTTGGCGACGGCGTTGAGGCCGGCGATGACCGGTCGGAAGAGCCGGGCGAAGACATGCTGCGGGCCCGCGACGAAACGCGCGACCTGCATCGGCTTGGACACCGCCCAGTTCTTCGGGACGAGCTCGCCGATCACCATCTGCACGGCGGACGCCAGCAGCATGCCGACGGCGACGGCGACACCGGAGACGGCGCCCTCGGGGACGCCGACGGCGGTGACGGGGCCGTCGAGCAGCTCGGCGAGCGCGGGTTCGGCGAGCATGCCGACGACGAGCGAGGTGATGGTGATGCCGAGCTGGGTGCCGGAGAGCTGGAAGGACAGCTCCTTGAGCGACTCGACGACCGTGCGGGCCCGTCGGTCGCCTTCGGCGGCGGCCTTCTCGGCGTCCGGGCGCTCCACGGTGACCAGGCCGAACTCGGCGGCCACGAAGAACCCGTTGGCGAGAATGAGCAGGAACGCGGCTGCCAGGAGCAGCAGGGGCGTTGTCATGATGCCGCCGCCTCCATGTCGGAGGGGGCGGCGCAGGTACTACAGGACGAACCGTCCATCGCCGGAGAGGGTCACTCCTCGGTTAGCAGGAACCCCTGTGCACCCGGCCGGGCGCCACAGGGGTGGAGGCGAAAGGGGAACGCCTCCGTCACCAGATTAATCAAGACAGGCGCTTTTGCGGCAGGGCGGGCGGCCCCGAGTCAGCCCTGATCCTTCCCCGGGCCGGACTCGGGGTCGCGGACGGAGCGGTTCTCCACGAGGGCGCGCAGGGCGCGCGCGTCGGCGATGGCCTGCTGTTTGGCGATCCCGGGCTGGATGCCGAGCGCGGGCAGGCTGGTGCCGTCGCTGAGGTCGAGGAACACCCAGGGGTCGCCCGGCCGGAGGTTCACCCGGAGGATCTCCGCCCAGTCCAGACGCCGCCTGCTCGCGATGTTGACGACGGTGACGCCGGTGTCGTCGGCGACGACCCGTACCCGGGCGAGCTGGGCCAGCACCCAGAAGATGAGGCCGCCGGTGACGATGAAGCTGAGCCGCTCGCCGGGGCCGAGCTGCTCCAGGAGCAGCGCGATCCCGGAGATGACGACGAAGATCACCGCTCCGGCCGTGAGAAGCACCACACGGGTGCGTCCGGGCCGGAAGGTGACGGGGAGGGCGGGCAGGTCGGACATCGCTGCGTATCCCCCGGGGTCAGAGACGGCAGGCGTGGATGGCCGTGGTGAGGATGGCGCGGGCGCCGATCTCGTAGAGGTCGTCCATGATCCGCTGGGCCTCCTTGGCGGGGACCATGGCGCGGACGGCGACCCAGCCCTCGTTGTGCAGCGGGGAGACGGTGGGCGACTCCAGGCCCGGAGTGAGCGCGACGGCCTTCTCCAGCTGCTCGACGCGGCAGTCGTAGTCCATCATCACGTACGTCCGGGCGACGAGGACGCCCTGGAGGCGGCGCAGGAACTGCTGCACCTTGGGCTCGGCCTCGTCGGGCTCGGCGCCGGTGCGGCGGATCACGACGGCCTCGGACTTCATGATGGGCTCGCCGAAGACCTCGAGGCCCGCGTTGCGCAGCGAGGTACCGGTCTCGACGACGTCGGCGATGACCTCGGCGACGCCCAGTTCGATGGCGGTCTCGACGGCGCCGTCGAGGTGGACGACGGAGGCGTCGATGCCCTCCTGGGCGAGGTGCTTGGCGACGATGCCCTCGTAGGAGGTGGCGACCGTCTTGCCCTTGAGGTCCGCGAGGGTGTTCGCGGTGCCCGGCTTGGTGGCGTAGCGGAAGGTGGAGCGGGCGAAGCCGAGGGGGAGGATCTCCTCGGCTTCGGCGCCGGAGTCGATCAGCAGGTCGCGGCCGGTGATGCCGATGTCGAGGCGGCCGGAGGAGACGTAGATGGCGATGTCGCGGGGGCGGAGGTAGAAGAACTCGACCTCGTTGCCCGGGTCGACGATCCGCAGTTCCTTGGACTCGCGGCGCTGCTGGTAGCCGGCCTCATGCAGCATCTCCCCCGCAGGTCCGGACAGGGAACCCTTGTTGGGGATGGCGATGCGCAGCATGGGGTCGGCTTCCTTCGCGTGGTGTGTCGGCGTGGTGTTGACGGACGCGGGTCACAGGTGGGCGTAGACGTCGTCGAGGGAGATCCCCCGGGCGACCATCATCACCTGGACGTGGTACAGCAGTTGCGAGATCTCCTCGGCGGCCGCGTCCTTGCCCTCGTACTCGGCGGCCATCCAGACCTCGGCGGCCTCCTCGACGACCTTCTTGCCGATGGCGTGGACGCCCTTGCCGACGAGTTCGGCGGTGCGGGAGGTGGCGGGGTCGCCGGTGGCGGCCTTCTGCTGGAGCTCGGTGAAGAGCTCCTCGAACGTCTTCTTGGACATGGTGTCGCCCACTGTACGCGCTGTGCCGACCGGCCTAATGCCACGGTTCGGATACTGAGCGCAGGGTGGCCGCCGTGGCCACCGCCGCCGTCACCGCCTCGTGTCCCTTGTCCTCGTTGGAGCCCTCGATGCCGGCCCGGTCCAGGGCCTGTTCCTCGGTGTCGCAGGTGAGGACGCCGAAGCCGACGGGGACGCCGGTCTCGACGGAGACCTGGGTGAGGCCCTGGGTGACGCCCTGGCACACGTACTCGAAGTGGGGGGTGCCGCCGCGGATGACGACGCCGAGGGCGACGATCGCGTCGTAGCCGCGTCCGGCGAGGACCTTGGCGACGACCGGGAGTTCCCAGCTGCCGGGGACCCGGAGCAGGGTCGGCTCGTCGATGCCCAGGTCGTGCAGGGCGCGCAGGGCGCCGTCGACCAGACCGTCCATCACCTTCTCGTGCCACTGGGCCGCGATGACGGCGACCCTGAGGTCGCCCACATTGCGTACGGACAGTTCGGGTGCGCCCTTGCCGCTCACGTTCTCGTCTCTCCTTGGTGCTCGTCTTGCCGGTTTGCCGCTTGCTCGGTTGCCGCTCGGTCGCGGCTACTGGTTGCCGCAGGGGGACACGGGGGCCGTGTCCAGCCAGGGCAGGTCGTGTCCCATCCGGTCGCGCTTGGTGCGCAGGTAGCGGATGTTGTGCTCGCCCGCCTGTACGGGCATCGGCTCGCGGGCGCTGACCTTGAGGCCGTGCCGGACGAGCGCGTCGGTCTTCTCGGGGTTGTTGGTCATCAGGCGGACGCCGCGCACCCCGAGGTCCTCCAGGATCCGCGCGCCGGCCGCGTAGTCCCGGGCGTCGGCGGGCAGGCCGAGCTCCAGGTTGGCGTCGAGGGTGTCGTGGCCCTGCTCCTGGAGTTCGTAGGCGCGCAGTTTGGACAGCAGGCCGATGCCTCGGCCCTCGTGTCCGCGCAGGTAGACGACGACTCCGCGGCCCTCGGCCTGGATGCGCTCCAGGGAGGCGTCGAGCTGGGGGCCGCAGTCGCAGCGGGCGGAGCCGAACACGTCGCCGGTGAGGCATTCGGAGTGGACGCGGACGAGCACGTCCTCGCCGTCGCCGATGTCGCCGTGGACGAGGGCGACGTGCTCGACGCCGTCGACGGTGGAGCGGTAGCCGTACGCGGTGAACGTGCCGTGGACGGTGGGGAGCCGGGTCGCGGCCTCGCGGCGGACGGTGGGCTCGGCGGAGCGGCGGTAGGCGATCAGGTCCTTGATGGAGATGATCGTCAGGCCGTGCTTGCGGGCGAAGGGGATGAGTTCGGGGAGCCGGAGCATCCGGCCGTCCTCGCCGGCGATCTCGACGATCGCGCCGGCCGGGCGCAGGCCGGCGAGCCGGGCGAGGTCGACGGCGGCCTCGGTGTGGCCGTCGCGGACCAGGACGCCGCCGGGCTTGGCGCGCAGCGGGAAGACATGGCCGGGCCGGACGAAGTCGCCGGGTCCGGCGACGCCGCCCGCGAGGAGCCGCAGGGTGGTGGCGCGGTCGGAGGCGGAGATGCCGGTGGTCACGCCGTGCGCGGCGGAGGCGTCGACGGAGACGGTGAATGCGGTCTTCATCGACTCGGTGTTGTCGGCGACCATCTGCGGCAGGTCGAGGCGGTCGAGTTCGTCGCCCTCCATGGGCGCGCAGATCAGGCCGCGGCACTCGCTCATCATGAAGGCGACGATCTCGGGGGTGGCCTTCTCGGCGGCGATGACGAGGTCGCCCTCGTTCTCCCGGTCCTCGTCGTCGACGACCACCACGGGACGGCCGGCCGCGATGTCGGCGACGGCCTGCTCGACGGGGTCGAGGGTGAAGTCCTCGACGGCGTCACCGGGGTACGTGATCTGTGCCGGGTTCATGCCGGCGCTCCTTCCAGGGCGGGCCGCGGTCCCCTGCGGGAGCGCAGCCACCAGTCGCGCATGCCCCACAGGACGAGCGCGCCGTAGATGACGTAGACGAAGCCGGAGAAGGCGTAGCCGTTGGCGAAGTTCAGGGGGACGCCGACGAGGTCGACGAGGAGCCAGGCGAACCAGAACTCGACCATGCCGCGGGCCTGGGCGTACATGGCGACGATGGTGCCGACGAAGATGTAGGCGTCGGGCCAGGGGTCCCAGGACAGGTCCGGGTAGGCCTTGAAGAGGAGGGCGACGGCGACGGTGCCGGCGGCCGCTGCGGCGAGCATGGCCGCGCGCTCGGTCCAGGTGGCGAAGCGGGGGGCGATGTGGCCGTCGTCGGTGCGGCCCTTGTCGCGGTTCCACTGCCACCAGCCGTACAGGGCGACGACCATGACGACGGCCTGCTTGCCGGCGCTGCCGGTGAGGTGGCCGAAGAAGGCGCCGAAGAGGATCAGGCCGGAGAGGAACTGGACGGGCCAGCTCCAGATGGAGCGGCGCCAGCCGAGGGCGAGGGCGACCAGACCGAAGATGTTCCCGATCATGTCCGACCAGAGGATGTGCTGGTCGAGGAGGGTGAACGCCTCTGAGTTGAGCCAGTTCACCGGGTGCCTCCCTGACCGGCCATCAGCCGCTCGACGTACTTGGCGACGATGTCCACTTCGAGGTTGACCGGGTCGCCGGGCTGCTTGCGGCCGAGCGTGGTCAGGGCGAGGGTGGTGGGGATGAGGCTGACGGTGAAGTAGTCGGGGCCGGCGTCGACGACGGTGAGGCTGATGCCGTCGACGGTGATGGAGCCCTTCTCCACGACGTACCGGGAGAGACCGGCGGGGAGCGAGACCTTGACGATCTCCCAGTGCTCGGACGGCTTGCGCTCCAGCACCTCGCCGGTGCCGTCGACATGGCCCTGCACGATGTGCCCGCCGAGGCGCGCGCCGACGGCCGTGGGCCGTTCCAGGTTGACGCGGGAGCCGACGGTCAGGGCGCCGAGGCTGGAGCGGTCGAGGGTTTCCGCCATGACGTCCGCGGTGAACTCGTCGCCCTCGTGTTCGACGACGGTGAGACAGACCCCGTTCACGGCGATGGAGTCGCCGTGCTTCGCGCCGTCGGTCACGACGGGGCCGCGCAGCCGGAAGCGGGAGGCGTCGCCGAGATTCTCGACGGCGGTGACCTCACCCAGCTCTTCGACGATTCCGGTGAACACTTCCCGGGTCCTCCTGCCTCTTCGGGCACGGACTCCGGGGCTGTCGAGACGACAGAAGTACGGGCGAGGACACCGGGGGCGACGCCGGACAGACCCGTCCGCGGACGGGTACGTATACGGCGGCGCGCACGAATGCCCGCCCGCCGCGCACTGCCTCCCATCCGGACTTTAACCGTCGGTCCAGGAATTCCACCTGGTCAACCGGTCGCTGGAAGCGACCGGGTCGCGGACTGTAACCGCCGGTTCGGACTTTCACCGACCCCGGAGTGCGCTGCTTTAGGTACAGGGCCAGTGTGCCACGCCGGATCCGCGTCCATACGGGTGAAGAATGTGGGGTGCCTCACAGGGATTGGTCCGTACCTATTGACGCATTGGTCTAGTCCTCTTAATGTCGACGGACACGGCCCCGGCGGCGGTGACGACGGCCCTTGCCCGCCGCCGGGGCCCCTGGCGCCGCGCGTCACCTGGCGCGCGAAGCCCTCAGCGCGCCTCGGGCGTCGCCCCGAACAACTCCCCCTGAGCGGACTGACGCGCCGTCAGCAGGGCGCCGTGCAGCACAGCGCCGCCGCCCAGGACGCCGGGCCGCACCTCCGTCGGCAGCGGCGCCATCCGCCGCAGCCGCTCGGCCACCCGGGCGGCGAGCGCCTCCCCGCCCGCCTGACCGACCTCGCCGCCGAGCACCACGCAGCCCGGGTCGAGGACCGCGACGACGGACGCCACCCCGATGGCGACCCGGTCGGCCAGCACGTCGAGGAACCGCACGGCGACCTGGCTCCCCGCGAGGCCGGCCGCCTGTGGCGCCTCGCCCTCCGGTCCAACGCCCCGCTCCCCCACCGCGGCCACGGCCCACCGCACCAGAGCGGCGGCGTCCGGCTCACCGGCCGCCGCCCTCCGCTCCGCCACCGCCCGGCCGCGCGCCGCCGGCACTCCGCACTCCCCCGCCAGCCCCACGATCGCCGCCGAGCCCGCCAGGCTGTGGAAGCCGCCCTCGCAGTCCCTCGCCGAGGGGAGGGCGGCCGTGCCCGGCACCGGGAGGAAGCCGATCTCACCCGTGCCGCCGGAGGCCCCCCGGCGCAGGACGCCGTCCAGGACGACGGCCGCGCCGGTGCCGTGGCCCAGCCAGAGCAGGACGAAGGTGTCGCGGTCCCGGGCCGCGCCCGCGTACTGCTCGGCCAGGGCGGCGAGGTTGGTCTCGTTCTCGACGCTGACGCGGGCCTCGGGGAGCCGCTCCTGAAGGGCGGCGACCAGCCGGCGGTGCCAGGCGGGCAGGCCGGAGGAGACCCGCAGTTCGCCGCTCGCGGGGTCGATCAGGCCGGGCGCGCCGATGCCGACGGTGTGCAGCCGGTCGGCGCCGGCCTCCTTCACCGCCCGCTCGACCAGCGTGACCGCCTGCTCCACCGCGGGGCCCGTGCCGGCGTCGTCCCCGATCGGCGCGGACGCCTCGGCGAGGACCCGGCCGAGCAGGTCGGACACGACGACGGTGACGCCCTCGGTGCGCACGTCCAGCGCCGCGAGCTGGGCCCGGCCGGCGACGATGCCGTAGACCCTGGCGTTGGGGCCGCGCCGCTGCGCGCCGGTCTCGCCGACGACCTCGATCAGCCCGGAGGCGGCGAGGCGCTCGACGAGGTCGGCGACCGTCGGCCGGGACAGACCGGTGAGCTCCTTCAACTGCCCGGCCGTCAGGGGGCCTTCGTCCTGCAACAGCCGCAGGGCGAGCCGGTCGTTGATGGCCCGGGCGGTGCTCGGGGATGCGGGCATGCGGGGAATCCTCCCATGGGGAGCCGGCGTCCGGCTCCTGACGGCCCCCTATTTATCAGGCAGGCTTCCTGATAGTTTACGGCGCGCACCGTACGACGGTCCGGAGAGGGGACAGAGAGCATGAGCGAAGTGATCTGCGCACCCGCGGAGGTGAAGCGGGCCCGGTACGCCGTGGCCGCCGTCTTCGCCGTGCACGGCGCGGTCACCGGCTCCTTCGCCACCCGCGTCCCCTGGATCCAGGACCACGCCTCGGTGAGCGCGGGACAGCTCGGGTTCGCCCTCGCCTTCACGGCGTTCGGCGCGTCGTGCTCCATGCCGCTGGCCGGCCGGATCTCCCACACGCTGGGCAGCCGGGCCGCGCTGCGCGCGCTGATCGCGTCGTGGACGCTGGCCCTGGTGCTGCCCTCGCTGGCGCCGAACCTGCTCACCCTGTGCCTGGCGATGTTCGTCTACGGCGCCACGGCCGGCATGGCCGACGTCGCCATGAACGCGCTGGGCGTGGAGGTGGAGCGGCTGCTCGACAAGTCGATCATGTCCGGGCTGCACGGCCTGTGGAGCGCGGGCGCGCTGGTCGGTTCGGCGGGCGGGACGCTCGCGGCGCACCTCGGCGCGGACGCGCGCGTGCACCACGCGCTGGCGGCGGCCGTCCTGACGGTGCTCGGTCTGCTGGCCTGCCGCTGGGTGCTCGACGTGCGGCCCACCGAGGACGAGGAGCCGCCGCCACGGTTCGCACTGCCGCCCCGCTCGGCGCTGCTGATCGGCGCGGTCGGGTTCTGCGCGGTGTTCGCGGAGGGCGCCGCACTGGACTGGTCGGCCGTGTACCTGCGCGATCAGCTGGAGTCGTCGGCCGGTGTCGCGGCGGCCTGCACGACGGGCTTCATGCTCACCATGGCGGTGGCCCGGATCGCGGGCGACACGGTGGTGAACCGTTTCGGCGCGGTGCGCACCGTACGGGTGGGCGGCGTGCTGGCGGCGCTCGGCGGCCTGCTGATCGTGTTCGGAGGTCACCCGGCGGTGGCCACGGGCGGGTTCGGGCTGATGGGCCTGGGCATCGCCGTCGTCGTCCCGCTCTGCTTCGCGGCGGCCGGGCACAGCGGGCCGAACCCGAGTCAGGCCATCGCGGGCGTCGCCACCATCACGTACACCTCCGGCCTGATCGCGCCGAGCCTGATCGGCGGGGTGGCGCAGATGACGAGCCTGGTGGTGTCGTTCGGCGTGGTGACCTTGCTGGCCTGCGGCCTGGTGGTGTTCGCGGGGGTGCTGCGCGGCGGCGAACGGATGCCCGAGGGGGCCGCCGCACGGGGCGAGACGGTGGCCGAGCCCCGCGCCTGAGGGGTTCGACCAGGGGGCGGACGGGCAAGCGGTCGGTTGCATTCCGGTTTTCGCGTGAGAATGGGCCGGTCATCCGCACCCGCACGAAAGCGAAACCGCACCATGGATCTCGGCGTCGGCTGGAAACTTCACGGAGACGGCCGCGTCCCCGCGCCGGGCGCGGTGGTCCGCCCCGACGAGCGGCTCTCCTGGCCCCGCACGGTGGGGCTGGGCGCGCAGCACGTGGTCGCGATGTTCGGCGCGTCCTTCGTCGCGCCCGTCCTGATGGGGCTCGACCCGAACCTCGCGATCATGATGTCGGGCGTCGCGACCGTGATCTTCCTGCTCGCCACCCGCGGCCGGGTGCCCAGCTACCTGGGCTGCTCGCTGTCCTTCGTGGGCGTGGCGGCCGTCATCCGCGCCCAGGGCGGCACGAGTGCCACGGTCACCGGTGCGGTGCTCGTCGTGGGCGTGGCGCTGTTCCTGGTGGGGCTGGCCGTGCAGCGGTTCGGCGCGCGGATCATCCACGCCGCGATGCCGCCGATCGTGACCGGCGCGGTCGTGATGCTGATCGGCTTCAACCTCGCCCCGGTGACCGCTTCCACCTACTGGCCGCAGGACCAGTGGACCGCGCTGCTGGTCATGGCGTTCACCGCGCTGGCCGTGGTCTGCCTGCGCGGCTTCTGGTCCCGCGTCGCCATCTTCCTCGGCCTGGTCTTCGGCTACGCCGTCTCCTGGGCGTTCGACCGGATCTTCGGACGGATCCACTCGGCGGACGCGAGCGGCAAGGTCACCGACCACTGGCGGCTGGACCTCTCCGGGGTCGGCCGGGCGGACTGGATCGGCCTGCCCTCCTTCCACGGACCGAGCTTCCAGTGGTCGGCGATCCTGGTCGCGCTGCCGGTCGTCATCGCGCTGGTCGCGGAGAACGCCGGGCACGTCAAGGCGGTCGGCGAGATGACCGGCGACCCGCTCGACGACAAGCTCGGCACGGCGATCGCGGCCGACGGCCTCGGCTCGGTGCTGTCCACCGCCGTCGGCGGCCCGCCGAACACCACGTACTCCGAGAACATCGGCGTGATGGCCGCGACCCGCGTCTACTCGACCGCCGCCTACTGGGCCGCCGCCGGTTTCGCGCTGCTGTTCGGCCTGTGCCCCAAGTTCGGCGCGGTGGTGGCCGCCGTCCCGGGCGGCGTCCTCGGCGGGATCACCGTCATCCTGTACGGCATGATCGGCCTGCTCGGCGCGCAGATCTGGACCAACGCGGGCGTCGACCTGCGCAACCCGCTCAACCTGGTCCCGGCCGCCGCGGGCATCATCATCGGCGTCGGCAACGTCACCCTGACGTTCACCGACACCTTCTCCCTCAGCGGCATCGCGCTCGGCACCCTCGTCGTCATCGTCGGCTACCACGCGCTGCGCGCCTTCGCCCCCGCCCACCTCAAGACCCAGCAGCCCCTGCTGGACGAGGGCACCAGTTCCTACGACGACCCCGAACGCGCCAGCTCGTAGGCGTACGACGGGCTGAACGACCCCGCCTCGCCCTTGCAGCCGTCGGACTCGCCCGGCAGTTTCACCCACAGGTAGGCGTCGACGCGGGCCTCGCCGGTGTCGAGGGTGGGGGCCCGGCCCACCGCACGGCCGTCCGGGTCGCACCACTCGCCGCCGGCGGGCGCGCCGTTGCCGTTGCGGCTGGTGTCGATGACCGCGCCGAGTCCCGCGGGGCCGCCCAGCGCGGCGAGGACCTCGCGGGCGTAGGCGACCTCGTCGGCGGTGCGCTGGTAGTTGGAGACATTGGTGAAGATCCCCGCGGACGACGCGGAGGCCGCGCCCGCCTGCCTGAGCAGGTCCGCCTGCCGCGCCGGCCCGTTCCAGTGGGAGTGGCCGGCGTCGTAGTAGACGCGGGCCCGGGGGTCGGCCGCGGTGAGGACCCGGCCGGCGCGGGCCAGCGAGGCGAAACGGGCGGCCCGCCGCTCCGCCGGGAGGCAGTCGGCGTAGGCGATCGCGTCGGGCTCCAGGATGACGACGACCTCCCCCGAGCCGAGGCCGGCGGCGAACCGGTCGATCCAGGCGTCGTAGGCGTCGAGATCGGGTGCGCCGCCCCCGGACGCCCCGCCGCAGTCCCGATCGGGGATGAGGTAGGGCACGAGGACCGGCACCCGGCCCTGCGCGGCGGCGCCCGCGGTGACGGCGCGGACCCGGGAGGTGATCGTGTCCGGCGTGTGGTCGACGAACCACACCGCGGCCGGCCGGCTCGCGATGCGCGACTCGATGACCGCGCGGCGCGCGTCGCCCGGGTTGGCCCGGACCCAGTCCGCGACCTGGGACTCGGGGTGGCGGTAGAGCCGGCCCGGGGCGGCCGCCCCGCGTCCCTTCCGGCGGGCCGTGACAGTGGGCGCGGGCGAGGCGCTCCGGCCGGCCGCGGGCGTCCTCCCGGAAACTGACGGGGAAGGCGACGCGGCCGGGGACGGGGAGACGGGCGCGAGGGCCCGGGGGCCGCTCGTCTCCCGCCGAGGCTCACTCGCCCTGCCCCGGCGTGCGTCGCCGGTGTCGTCTCCGTCGCCGGACGACGCCACCACGGCGGCCGCCGCGGCCAGGGCGACGGCCCCCGAGGCGACGGCGACCACGACGCGCCGCCGGACGGCCCGTCGCTGACGCGGTACTCGCACGGTGCTGCTCCCCCTCCCGCGCGACGGGCACGTCCCCCGTTCCGGGGAAGCCCCGGGCCCGCCGGCGCGCGAGTCAGCCTAGGGCTGCGACCCTTCCCCCATGCCGCACTCGGAACAGTCCGCCCCACCCGTCACCCCGGCCGCCGCCGTTCTCGACGGGGTGCTCGCCCGGATGCGCGACCTTGACGCGGCCCTGCCACCGCGGGACGGGATCGCGGTCTTCAACCGGGTCTGCCTGGCCGTCAGGCGGGAGGCCGAACGGCGCGTCGGCACGGGCCTGTTCGCGACCCCCGGCGCCGCCGGCACGCTGGACGTTCGGCTCGCCGAGCGCTACCTCACGGCGGTCGACGCGGACGCCCGCGGCCACCGTCCGCCGGCCTGCTGGCGCCCGCTGTCGCAGTTCCGCCGCCATCCCGGCGTACGGCCCGTGCAGTTCGCACTCGCGGGCATGAACGCGCACGTCGGCCACGACCTCGCGCTCGCCGTCGTGGACGCCTGTCGTAGTCGCGGCTGCGAACCGGCGGACATGGAGGACGAGTTCGACCGCGTGGGCGATCTCCTCGTCACGCTGGAGGAGCGCATCCGCGAGGAGCTGACGCCGGGCCCCGACCTTCTGCGGATCGCCGATCCGCTCACCCATCTCCTGGGCTCGTGGAGCCTGGAGCGCGCCCGGGACGCCGCCTGGTCCGCGGCCCGCGCCCTGTGGGCCCTGCGCCGACTCCCGGACCTCGCCCGGGAGTCGGCCGACCGCCTCGACGCGGCGGTCGGCTTCGCCGGCCGGATGCTGCTCACCCCGCTGTGAGCCCGGCCCTCAACGCGCCTCAGTCCTCCGGGAGTTCCACCGGGGCGATCTCGTCGTACAGGTCACCCGGGCCCGGATTGGTCGCGTCGGTCGCCCCGCCGAAGTGGTGCATCACTCCCCAGACCGCGTTCAGCGCGGTCTGCACGGCGCCCTCGGCCCAGCCCGCGGTCCAGGAGATGTCGTCGCCGGCGAGGAAGATGCCCCGCTTGTCCTCGGGGAGCCGGTCCTGCATGAAGTGGGTGAACAGGCGCCGCTGGTATCGGTAGTGACCGGGCAGGTTGGCCTTGAACGCGCCCATGAAGTAGGGCTCGTTCTCCCAGGAGACCGTCACCGGGTTGCCGATGACGTGCTTCCTGATGTCGACGTTCGGGTAGATCTCGCCGAGCGACTTCAGCATGACCTCCATCCGCTCGTTCGCGGACAGCGGCAGCCACTTCAGGCTGTCGTCGCACCAGGTGTACGACAGGCAGATCACGGCGGGCTTGTCGGGGCCGTCGTCGAGGAGGTAAGTCCCGCGCGTCATACGGTCGGTGAGCGTCATCGACATGACGTCCCGGCCGGTGCTCGCGTCCTTGTCCAGCCAGAACGGCCGGTCGACGGGCACGAACAGCTTGCTGGACTCCATGTAGTGGGTACGCTCGATCGCCGTCCAGTGGTCGATCGGGAACAGCGAGTCGTCGCAGGCGATCTTCGACAGCAGCATCCAGGACTGGGCGGTGAAGATCGCCGCCCGGTAGGTGCGGATGTCTCCGTCGGCGTCCGTCACCGTGATGCGGTTGCCGGCCGTGCGGTGCAGCCGGGTCACGGCGGGGCGGGGCTCGCCGCCCTCGTGCAGGCTCGCCAGCGAGGTGCCGTACGGCCAGTGCACGATCTTCTCCGGCTCGCGCTCCCACAGGCGCAGCGGCAACTGCTGACTGCCGCCGACGATGCCGCGGTGGTGGTCGTCGGCCTCGGTGTAGACGACGCGCAGGATCTCCAGGATGGAGTTGGGGAAGTCGGTGTCCCAGCCGCCGGTGCCGAAGCCGACCTGGCCGAAGATCTCGCGGTGGCGGAAGGACTTGAACGCCTCGGAGTCGCAGAGGAAGCCGTAGAAGGTCTGGTTGTCGAGCTTTTCGACGAGCTTGGACCAGATCTCGCGGATGCGCGGCACGTCCCGCTCGCGCAGGGCGCGGTTCATGTCGCTGAAGTCGGCGCCCTCTTCGAGGCACTTCGCCCAGGCCTCCGCGACGTCCCGGTAGACCTGGGGGAGGTCGTCGATCGTCTCGGCGTAGTGGGACTCGCCCTTGAGGTCGACGACGGTCGAAGGCGTCGCCTCCGAGAGGGGGTTGGGGAACGGGCGGGTCTCCAGACCCACCAGGTCGATGTAGTGCTGGAGCGCCGTGGAGGACGGCGGGAAGCGCATCGCGCCCATCTCGGCGGTGAGCGAGGGGTCGCAGCCCTCGAAGCCGACGGTGCGCAGCCGGCCGCCGATGCGGTCGGCCTCGTATACGACGGGCTTGAGGCCCATCTTCATCAGCTCGTACGCGGCCACGATGCCGGACAGTCCGCCGCCGATGACCGCGACCTCGGCGCCGTGCTCGGTCGCCGGGATCTGGCCGAGCCCCGCCGGATGGGCGAGGAAGTCGTCGTAGGCGTACGGGAAGTCCGGGCCGAACATGGTGATCGGCGGCTGCTGCGCGTCGGTGTGCTCGACGGCGTTGGGCACCGTGGACGTCATGGGGTGCGGACTCCTTGCGGCGAGGAAGAGCGGGGGGCGGGGGCGGCCGGGGGCCGGGTCAGACCAGGGAGCCGTAGAGGCCGGGGCGGCGGTCCTGGAGGTAGGGGTTCGCCTCGCGGGAGGCGGCGAGGAAGGCGGGGTCCACGTCGGCGAACACCAGTTGCTCCTCGCGTCCGGCGCGGGTGCGGGCGACGCCGTCGGGGCCGGCCAGCGTGGACAGCCCGACGAACTCGAACTCCCCTTCCACACCGACTCGGTTGACGTACGCGACGTACATCTGGTTCTCGAAGGCGCGCACCGGGATCATCGACTCGGCGACGAACTGGAAGGGGTGCATCTGCGCCGTCGGCACCACCAGGAGGTCGGTGCCGGCCAGGGCGTGGGCGCGGACGTTCTCCGGGAACTCGACGTCGTAGCAGACGAGGAGGCCGACGGTGAGGCCGTTCAGCTCGGCCTGGACGACCTGCTGCCCGCCGGGGGCGAAGTGGTCGCGCTCGAAGCAGCCGAAGAGGTGGGTCTTGCGGTAGCCGGCGAGGCGGGCGCCTTCGGCGGAGATCAGCTGGACGGAGTTGTGGACCGTCGCGCCCTCGCGCTCCGGGTAGCCGTACGCCACGGCGAGCCCGTGCCGGCCGGCGATCTCGGCGACCGCGTCGGCCGAGTCGCCGTCGGCGGGCTCGGCGAGACGGGCGATGTCGTCGCCGATCGCGTACCCGGTGAGGAACATCTCCGGCGTGACGAGCAGGCCCGCGCCCGCGGCGGCGGCCCGGCCGGCGGCCTCGTCGAGGACCTTGAGGTTCTCGGCGACCGAGCCGGGCCGGCCGGAGCTCTGGAGCAGGGCGGTGCGCATGCGTGATCCTCACCGGGGGCAGGGGTGATTGTGGGGGCCACGTAGACGGTACGGGCGTCGCCCTCGGCGGAACAAGAAGCACCCGTTGCGCGCTGACCAGCGGTTCGTTGCGTCGATTCCGGGCGGGGCGGCGATTCGTTGCAGGCACCGGGGTGCGCTTCAACGGCAGCGCGTTCGCGCCGGTCTCACCGCCCGTGCCGCGAGCACCGCCGCCGCCAGCAGGTACGGCGCCGCGAACAGCGCGAACGTCGTGGTGTGGGCGCCGGTGGAGGTGAGGGCGGTCGCGTAGGCGGCGTAGACGGCGATGGTGGTCAGCTCGGTCGCCAGGCCCGCCAGCGAGGTGACGGTGGCCCGGCCGGTGCCCTCGATGCGCTGCTGGAGGCGGGCGTCGGCGAGCACCGTCGCCAGCTGGAAGCCGCCGAAGGCCGCGGCCACCAGCGCGATTCCGGCCGGTGTCCCGGCGGCCGCGCCGGCGGCGAGGGCGAGCGCGGAGACAGCGAGCAGCGCGGCGAGCCCCTTGGGCGCGCTGCCGAGGCGTTCGGCCGGACCGGCGAGCAGGCTGCCCGCCGTGACGCCCGCCCAGATCACCACGAGCAGGTAGGGGACGGTCGCGTCCGCCACGCCGGTGTCCCTGGCCAGCAGGGGGGTGTACTCGTCGAGCGCGCCCCAGACCGCCCCGACGGCCGGGACGAGCAGCAGCGCCCCGCGCACGGAGCGGTCACGGCGCACCTCGCCGAGCCCGGACCGCAGGGCGGCGGCCCAGCCGGCAGCCGCCCCCTCGCCCGCTCCGGAGGCGGGACCGGCGGCCGGGTGGCGGTGTTCGGGGAAGCGGGTCGCCGTCGCGGCGCAGAGCAGGCAGGCCAGGACGCTGGCCGCGCCGACGGCCGGGTAGCCGTGGGCCGCGAAGACCGGGCCGGCCGCGGCCATGGCCGTCATCGCGGCGGCCTGTCCGGCCGCGTGGGCCCGGCCCATGATCCGGGCGTAGGTGTCCGCCGCGCCGAGCCGCTCCAGCTCCTCGTAGACCAGGGCCTCCAGCGCCCCGGAGGCCAGCGCGCCGCGCGCGCCCCACAGGACGAAGCCGAGCGCGAAGGCCCAGTACGAGGGGAAGAGCACCCACAGGGCGAACCCGGCCCCGCCGAGCAGCGGGCCGAGCCACAGCAGGGTCCGGCGGGAGACGGCGTCCGCCCAGGCGCCGGAGGGCACCTCCAGCAGCACGCCGGTCGCCGACCACAGGACGAACAGCGAGGACGTCTGCCAGACGGACAGCCCGGTGTCGGCGAACAGCAGCGCGTACACGGGGTAGAGCAGGACGAACTCGTCGAGGAACGCGTAGACGTACAGCGTGGCCGTGAGACGGCCGGGGGTGGGTGACATGGGGCCTTCCCGGAGGGGGCGGTTCGGACGTCGTGGACACGGCGTCCGAGGCGGCCCTCGGGAGGCGTGAGCGGTGGATCAATGTCGCCAGGTCATGAAGCCGATGCTAGCCCCGACCGACCTGCCGGCCACCGGAATTTCCCCGACCCGCGCGATCCGCGTGAGCGTCGCGCGGCCGGCGGTCGGGCACCGGCGGTGCCGGGCTGGGCCTCGCGGCGGTCGACCCGGCGGCCCCGCCCCACGGCTCAGCCCGGCCCGGCGGCCGGCGTCACGTCGGGGAGCCCGACGAGAAGCGTCTCAGGAGCGGGGACAGGACCAGCACCGACTTGGTGCGCTCCACGAACGGCTCGCCCGCGATGCGTTCCAGCACGCGTTCGAAGTGGCGCATGTCGGCCGCGAAGACCTGGGCCACCGCGTCCGCGTCCCCGGTGACGGTGGACGCGGCGACGACCTCCTGGTAGCGCTCCAGGCCCCGCTGGATGGTCTCCGGGGAGGTGTTGCGCCGACAGTAGATCTCGACGAACCCCTCGGTCTCCCAGCCGAGCGCCGCCGGGTCGACGCGGACGGTGAAGCCGGTGATGGCCCCGGTGGCGCGCAGCCGGTCCACGCGCCGTTTCACGGCGGGGGCGGAGAGGCCGACCAGCTGGCCGATGTCCGCGTAGGAGCGGCGGGCGTCCTCGGCGAGGGCGTGCACGATGCGTTCGTCGAGATCGTTCAGCACGGCGGTTGGTTCACTTCACTTCTGACGCAGCTGACGCTGCTTGCGGTGCGAGACGGGAGCGGCGGTAGCCGTAAAGGAAGTAGAACACGAGCCCGACGGCCATCCAGACGCCGAAGACCACCCAGGTGATCGCGGACAGGCTGCCCATCATCCAGACGCAGAAGGCGAAGCCCAGAACGGGCAGAAACGGCGAGAGCGGGACCCGGAAGGTGCGGGACATCTGCGGGCGCGTCCGGCGCAGGACGACGACGGCGACGTTGACCAGCGCGAAGGCGAACAGGGTGCCGATGCTGGTGGCGTCGGCGAGCTGCCCGAGCGGGACGGCGGCGGCGAGGACGCCGCAGAACAGGGAGACGATCAGCGTGTTGGCGCGGGGCGCGCCGGTCCTCGGGTGGACGCGGGAGAACACCTTGGGCACGAGTCCGTCGCGGGACATCGCGAAGAGGACCCGCGTCTGGCCGTAGAGCACGGTCAGGACGACGCTGGCGATAGCGACGACGGCGCAGAACGCCAGCAGGGTGCCCCAGAAGGTCTGCCCGGTGACGTCCCGCATGATCTGGGCGAGCGCGGCCTCGGAGTCGTTGAAGCTCCGCCAGGGCCGGGCGCCGACGGCGACGGCGGCGACGAGGACGTACAGCGCCGTCACGATGACCAGGGAAAGCATGATCGCGCGGGGCAGGTCGCGCTGGGCGTTCTTCGCCTCCTCGCCGGCGGTGGAGGCAGCGTCGAAGCCGATGTACGAGAAGAACAGCGTCGCCGCCGCCGCGCTGACGCCCGTCATGCCGAGCGGCATGAAGTTCTCGTAGTTGCCCGAGCGGAAGCCCTGGACGCCGATCGCGCAGAACATCACCAGCGCGGCGATCTTCACGACGACCATGACGGTGTTGGCGCGGGCGGACTCCCGGGCCCCGCCGAGCAGGAACGCCATGGCCAGCAGGACGACGACGAGGGCGGGCAGGTTGAACACGCCTCCGTCGCCCGGCGGGGCGGACAGCGCGGCCGGGATGGTGACGCCGAGGGTGCCGTCGAGCAGTTCGTTGAGGTACTCGCCCCAGCCGACGGCGACGGCGGCCACCGACACGCCGTACTCCAGGACGAGGCACCAGCCGCAGACCCAGGCGACGAGTTCGCCCATCGTTGCGTACGCGTACGAGTACGAGGAGCCGGCGACCGGGATGGCGCCCGCGAGCTCGGCGTAGGACAGCGCCGAGAACAGGGCGGTGAGGCCGGCGATCACGAAGGAGAGGGTCACGGCGGGGCCGGCCTTGGGTACGGCCTCGCCGAGGACGACGAAGATGCCGGTGCCCAGCGTGGCGCCGATGCTGATCATGGTCAGCTGCCAGAGGCCGAGGGAGCGCCGCAGGGCCCCTCCCTCACCCTGACCGCCTTCCGCCACCAGGCGTTCCACGGGCTTGCGCCGCATCAGACCGGCGACCGGACCCGGGGGCGGCGGGGCGGCCTGGGTGCGGTGGTCGGGGGGTGCGCCATGGTCGAGCACGCTCTGACTCCTTCGTCGCTGCCTCTCGACGCGAGGGGACCGCGCGGGCACACCTGCACCGGGCAGGAACCCACCGAGCGGGGTCCCCGCCACGCCACGTACAGCGCACGACACTATGACCCGGGACGTCGCAGGTGTAATGCAGCAACCATGCGCGCACACACAGAATCGTTGCGTTCCTGGCGACGAGGTTGCACATCTGTTGCAGGCTGCCCGAGGGCACCCTGAGGGGCGCGGGGAACTGCGCGACCAGCCACAGCCTCCCCGCACCCGAAATCCGGCCCCGCCTGCGGAGCTACCAGCTGGCGTGCAGCGGCTTGCCCTCCGCGTAGCCCGCCGCGCTCTGGACGCCGACGACGGCGTTCGCGGCGAACTCCGCCAGGGAACCCGCGCCGGCGTAGGTGCAGGAGGAGCGTACGCCCGCGATGATCGAGTCGATCAGGTCCTCGACGCCCGGGCGGGCCGGGTCGAGGAACATGCGGGAGGTGGAGATGCCCTCCTCGAACAGCGCCTTGCGGGCGCGGTCGTAGGCCGACTCCTCGGCGGTGCGGTTGCGGACCGCGCGCGCGGAGGCCATGCCGAAGGACTCCTTGTAGGCGCGGCCGTCCGCGTCGTGCTGGAGGTCCCCGGGGGACTCGTAGGTGCCGGCGAACCAGGAGCCGACCATCACGTTGGACGCGCCGGCCGCCAGGGCCATCGCCACGTCGCGCGGGTGGCGGACGCCGCCGTCGGCCCACACGTGCTTGCCGTGGCGGCGCGCCTCGGCCGCGCACTCCAGGACGGCGGAGAACTGCGGCCGGCCGACGCCGGTCATCATGCGGGTGGTGCACATGGCGCCGGGTCCGACACCGACCTTGACGATGTCGGCGCCCGCCTCGATCAGGTCCCTGACGCCCTCGGCGGAGACGATGTTGCCCGCGACGATCGGGACTCGGGGGTCCAGGTCGCGCACCAGCCGGACGGCGTTGATCATCGACTCCTGGTGGCCGTGCGCGGTGTCGATGACGAGCGTGTCCACGCCCGCGTCGAGCAGCAGCTTGGCCTTCTCGGCGAAGTCGCCGTTGATCCCGACGGCGGCGGCGATCCGCAGCCTGCCCTCGGCGTCGGTGGCCGGCGTGTACAGCGTCGCGCGCAGGGCGCCCTTGCGGGTGAGGATGCCGGCGAGCCGGCCCTCGGAGTCCACGGCGGGGGCGTAGCGCCGGTTGCGGCGGTCGAGGGTGTTGAAGGCCTCACGCGGGTCGATGTCCGCGTCGAGCAGCAGCAGGTCCTTGGACATGACCTCGCTGAGCTGTGTGAAGCGGTCCACGCCGGTGAGGTCCGCGTCGGTGACGACGCCGACGGGGCGGCCGTCCGCGTCGACGACGACGCCCGCATTGTGGGCGCGCTTGGGCAGCAGGGCCAGCGCGTCGGCGACGGTCTGGTGGGGCGCGAGCACGATGGGGGTGTCCAGGACCAGGTGGCGGCCCTTCACCCAGGAGATGACGTCGGTGACGACGTCGAGGGGGATGTCCTGCGGTATGACGACGAGTCCGCCTCGCCGGGCCACGGTCTCGGCCATGCGGCGGCCGGCGACGGCGGTCATGTTGGCGACGACCAGCGGGATCGTGGTGCCCGTGCCGTCCGGTGAGCTGAGGTCCACGCCCTGCCGCGAGCCCACGGCACTGCGGCTCGGCACCATGAAGACGTCGTCGTAGGTCAGGTCGTGGGCGGGCTGGATGTCGTTGAGGAAACGCACGTGCTGCACATCCCGGTCGATCAGAGGTGACCCCCGGGCAGGTAGCCAGGGGGGAGAAGCACGTACTTCATTCTCCCACGGGGCCCGTGGCACGCCGCCCGGTCGGATCGTCCAGGGGATCCGCGCCGCCGTTAGGAGGATCGTCCGAGGGCCAGCACCACGGAGAGGGCGGGCGCCCGGTCCACCGCCGAGGAGAACACCGCCTGCGCGATCTCCCACTCCTCCGGCCGCGCCTTCGCGTACGGCGTCCAGTTCCGTACGACGACGAGCACGCCCTCGGTGTCGGGGCGGGCGGGCAGGTCGCCGAGGCTGTCGGCGAGGGCGTCCCAGTTGCGCCCGAACCGGTCGGGCAGCTCGAGGTCGCGGACGCAGCGGTCCATCAGGTCGGCCTTGTCCTCGACGCCGTCGAGGTCCAGCGTGAGCACGTGATCCGTCATCCAGGCACCGCCCTGCGCGAGTCGTGGTCTCCGGTTCCGGGGACGGCCGCCCGGCCGTCCCCGTGTCTGACGTTACGTCAGGAACCGTCGGGATCGGTGCGGTTGAGGGCCGGTTTCGGCATCGGTCCGGCCGTCATCAAATAGTCCGCGGCCGAGGTGTCCGTCACCAGGCTGGTGACGAGCCCGGACCGCAGCACCGCGTCGATCGCGGCCGCCTTGCGCTGCCCGCCCGCGATCGCGACGACCTCGGGGACGCGGCGGAGCTGGTCGGCCTTGACGGTGATGCACCGCTCGCCCAGATCGCGCCCGACCCGGCGGCCGTCCGCGTCGAAGAGGTGCGCTGACATCTCGGCGGCGACGCCGAGCGAGGCGTAGTGGCCGCGTTCCTCGTCGCTGAGCATGTCGTGCACCGTGGAGATGCCCGGCTCCCAGGAGCCGATGGAGACGCAGGCGACCGTGACCTTGTCGAAGTACTCGAAGGCCCGGGCGATCCCCGTCTGGTGGCGCAGCGCGGCCGCGGTGGCGGCGTCCGGCAGCAGCATCGGCGCGTAGATGGGGTGCGCGTCGCCGCCGGACACCTGGGCCGCGCGGCGGACGGCCTCGACCGAGCCGCGCTCGGCGGTCCCGGCGTCGTACACGCCGGTCAGCTGCACCACCGTGCACGGAGGCAGCCGGTCCAGCGCCGCCGCCATATGGATGGTGGAGCGGCCCCAGGCCAGGCCCAGGACGTCCCCCTCGTTGACGAGTTCGCCGAGCAGGTCGGCGGCCACTTCTCCCAGGTTCTCCGGGTCGGGCGACTCCTCGACGTCCGCCGGGGACTCGACCACGACGGCGTGCCTGAGGCCGTAGCGGGCGCGGAGCGCGTCGGAGCGCTCGGCGTCCAGTTCGGCCGGCACACGGATCTCGATGCGCACGAGATCCCGTTCGAGAGCGGTTTCCAGGACCCGGGCCACCTTGAAGCGGCTGACGCCGAACTCCTCCGCGATCTGGATCTTGGACTTGCCCTCGAGGTAGAAGCGGCGGGCCATGGCCGCCGCCTGCACCAGCTCAGCGGGTCCCATCCGCATGGCTGACCGGCCCGCCGACATACCCGACACGGCGATCTCCTCACTGCTGTTCACACTTGGATTCGCCGTTCATCCTTGCAGATCCGGCGCATTCGATCAGTCCCGATGAAAGCCGTTCACGTACCTGTGGCTCAGTGGTCGCACGCCCAGGAGGCCTTGGCGGTGGCCGCTTCCGCCTGCGTGCGCAATGCACGTACCGCTTCGGCCGGGTCCTCGGCGCCGTAGACCGCCGACCCGGCCACGAACACGTCGGCGCCGGCTTCCGCGCACCGCTCGATCGTCGAGGCCGAGACACCGCCGTCCACCTGGAGCCACAGCTGCAGGCCGTGCTTGCCGATCAGCTCCCGGGTGCGGCGGATCTTGGGCAGCATGATGTCGAGGAACGCCTGCCCCCCGAAGCCCGGCTCCACCGTCATGATCAGCAGCATGTCCAGCTCGGGCAGCAGGTCCTCGTACGGCTCGATGGGCGTGGCGGGCTTGAGCGCCATGGACGCGCGGGCGCCCTTCGCCCTGATCTCGCGGGCGAGGCGGACGGGCGCGGCGGCCGCCTCCACGTGGAAGGTGACCGACGAGGCGCCCGCCTCGACGTACTGCGGGGCCCAGCGGTCGGGGTCCTCGATCATGAGGTGGCAGTCCAGCGGGGTGTCCGTCGCCCGGGCCAGGGACTCCACCACGGGCACGCCGAGCGTGAGGTTCGGGACGAAATGGTTGTCCATGACGTCGACGTGGAGCCAGTCGGCTCCTTCCACCGCCTTCGCCTCGTCCGCGAGGCGGGCGAAGTCGGCGGACAGGATGCTGGGGTTGATCTGCGCGGCCATGCCTCCAAGCCTGCCATGCCCTCCGGGGGTTGGTGGCACCGGTCCGGTCGCTGGTCCCCGTGGGGCCGGCCGTGGGCACGGAGCGGGTCCCCGTCCGGCGTCAGGCGGTGCGGCGCAGGATCGCCAGGTACATGGCGTCCGTGCCGTGCATGTGGGGCCAGAGCTGGACGTCGGGGCCGTCGCCGAGGGCCGGTACGTCCGGGAGCAGGGGGCGGGCGTCGATCAGCTCGGCCCCGGGGTGCTGCTTGAGGACGTCGGCGACGACGGCGCGGGTCTCGGCGAGGTGCGGCGAGCAGGTGGCGTAGCCGACGACGCCGCCGACGCGCACGGACTCCAGCGCGGAGCTCAGCAGCCCCCGCTGGAGGGGCGCGAAGCCCTCCAGGTCCTCCGGCCGGCGCCGCCACCGCGCCTCGGGCCGGCGGCGCAGGGCGCCGAGGCCGGTGCAGGGCACGTCCACCAGCACCCGGTCGAAGGAGCCGGGCCGCCACGGCGGGCGGGTCCCGTCGGCCGCGATGACCTGGTACGGGCCCGGGTTGCCGTCCAGTGCCTTCGCCACCAGGCCCGCCCGGTGCGGCTGCTTCTCGGAGGCGAGGAGCAGCGCCCCGCGCTCGGCCGCGAGGGCCGCCAGCAGCGCGGCCTTGCCGCCGGGCCCGGCGCAGCCGTCGAGCCAGCGCTCGTCGCGTCCGTCCAGTGGGGCGGCGGCGAGCGCGAGCGCGACGAGCTGGCTGCCCTCGTCCTGCACGCCGGCCCGCCCCTCCCGCACGGCGTCGACGGCCCCGGGCTCGCCGCCCTCGGTCAGCCGCACGGCGTACGGCGACCAGCGGCCCGGCACTGCGGCCTCCTCGCGCAGCAGCTCGTCCACGGTGGACCGGCCGGGCCGGGCGACCAGCGTCACCTCGGGCCGCTCGTTGTCGGCCTCCAGCAGGTCCTCGATGCCGTTGCGGCCGCCGCCGAGGGAGTCCCACAGCGCGGAGACGACCCATCTCGGGTGCGAGTGGACGACGGCGAGATGGTCCTCGGGGTCGTCGTCGTAGGGCGGGGCGACCTGCTCCAGCCAGGTGTCGAGGTCGTGCTGCGCCACCTTGCGGAGCACGGCGTTGACGAACTTGGCCCGCCCGTCCCCGAGCACGACCCGCGCGAGCTCGACGGATGCGGAGACGGCGGCGTGGGTCGGGATGCGGGTGCCGAGCAGCTGGTGCGCGCCGAGGCTGAGCACGTCCAGCACCGGCGGGTCGACCTCCCTGAGCGGCCGGTCGACGCACGCCGCGATCACGGCGTCGTACGTTCCCTGCCGCCGCAGCGTCCCGTACACCAGCTCGGTGGCCAGCGCGGCGTCCCGCCCGTCGAAGTCCCCGCCCTCGCGCGCCTTGCGCAGCAGCGGCGGCAGCACGAGGTTGGCGTACGCGTCCCGCTCGTCCACGGCCCGCAGCGCCTCGAACGCGAGGATGCGGACGGGGTCCTTCTGGGGCCGGCGGTAGGGCTTGCCGGTGGAACGGGGCCGGGGACGGCGGGGCTGATCGCTCACGAAAAAGGTGCTCCGGGTGAAGGTGAACCAGACTCCCCCAGCGTACGCGGCACCCGTCGGGCCCGGACCGCGGGCCGGGGCCCGCCCAAGCCGGGGCCGGCGCCCCCGCCCGTCGGGCCCGGGGCTCAGCCGCCTACGTGCTCGCCCTCCGTGATGCGGGCGCCGCGGGCCCAGTCCGCCGCGCTCATCGGCTTCTTGCCCTGGGCCTGGACCCACAGCAGCTCGACGGCGTGCGAGCCGGTGCCCACGTGGACGCTGTTCTTGCCGACGGCGAGCGCGCCGGGGGCGATGTCGTCGCGGCCCGGGACCGGACGCACCTGGATCAGCTTCAGCCGCTCGCCCCGGAACGTCGTCCAGGCGCCCGGCGCGGGCGTGCAGCCCCGCACGACCCGGTCGACGCGCAGCGCCGGCGCGGCCCAGTCGACGCGCGCGTCCTCCACGGTGATCTTCGGGGCGAGGGTGACACCGTCCTGCGGTTGCGGCACGGCCTTCAGAGTGCCGTCCTCGACCCCGTCCATCGTCGCCGCGAGGAGACCGGCGCCCGCGAAGGCGAGCCGCGTCAGCAGGTCCCCGCTGGTGTCGGTGGCGCGGACCTCCTCCGTCACCGTCCCGTAGACGGGCCCCGAGTCCAGCCCCTCCTCGATGAGGAACGTGGAGGCGCCGGTGATCTCGTCCCCCGCCATCACGGCGTGCTGCACGGGCGCGGCCCCCCGCCAGGCCGGCAGCAGCGAGAAGTGCAGGTTGACCCAGCCGTGCGCCGGGATGTCGAGGGCCACCTTGGGGAGCAGCGCGCCGTAGGCGACGACGGGACAGCAGTCCGGCGCGATCTCCCTGAGCCGCTCCAGGAACTCCGGCTCCTTCGGCCTGGCCGGCTTGAGCACCTCGATGCCGGCCTCCTCGGCCCGCTGGGCCACCGGGGAGGCGACCAGCCGCCGTCCCCGCCCGGCCGGGGCGTCGGGCCGCGTGACGACGGCGGCCACCTCGTGCCGCCCGGAGGCGATCAGGGCGTCCAGGGCGGGGACGGCGACCTCGGGGGTGCCGGCGAAGACGAGCTTCATGGGTGGGACGGGCCTCTCGGACGGGTCGGACGGCGGGCAACGCCCAAGTTTATTGGGGGCCGGGCGCACCGCCTGAAGGCGAGTACGGGATGCCGTGTGCCGCAGGTGTTGCTTCCGCCGGCGACCGCCCGGAGGCAGGAGAGGTACGCCTGCCCGCCATCGGTCGCGCGCACCCCGCGCAGGGGGCGTACGCATATGCCCATACGCCCCCACACCGTGACCAGCGGAGCGAACCCGCGTTGGTCAAGAAAGAGTTGACCACACCGGACCGCGCCCCACCGCGGCCCGCCCCTTTCTCCTCATCGCCGGTTCGAGAGGCTTGTTCATGGCCGACCACGCAACCCACGACGCCCAGGCCCGGGCCAGCCTGCACTTGCTGGTACGGGACATCGAGCGGGTCCGCCGACAGGTGGACGCGCTCCGCACCCTCACCGCCCAGCTGGGCAACGTCTACCGACCGCGCCGCTCCGGCCCCTCCACGGGCTTCGTCGTCTACGGACGCGCCCCCGCCCCCACCGTCCGCCTCGCCCAGGAGCTGCGGGACAGCGTGGAGACGCTGGTGACCGCGGCGGTGGACTTCGACCGTTCGCTCGGCTTCTCGTGGGACGCGGTGGGCTCCGCGCTCGGCGTCACCAAGCAGGCGGTCCACCGCCGCTACGGCGCCCGCCGCGCCGCCGCCCAGACCGCCGCCGCGGAGCCCGAGCGGGCGCCGGAGCCCACGGGCGGCCGCACGGTGAACGTGGGCGCCGGGATCGCCGCGGTCCCGACCGTGCCGGCGGCCCGCTCCATGCCGACCCAGCCGACGGCGGGCAGCCCGTCCCTGCGCGAGGAGGTCCGCCCGACGGCCTTCCCCGGCCCCCGCAACGGCTGACGCCCCACCCCGCCACCCCTGCCCTCTCGCCCCTGCGAGAGGGCAGCCCGCCTCACCGCTCGACCCCGTCGGCCACCGGATGGCCCGCCGCCTTCGGCGAGCCCGCGGCCGCAGGGCCGACGTGACCGGCCGGCGCGACAAGGACGTCCGGCCCGCCCGACCGAGGCCACCCGGCCGACAACGCGGAGCATCCCGGCCGCCGGGAACCGCCCCTCAGCCGATGTCCGGCGGGTCGATCCTTACCCACACCGGGGTGCCCGCGCCGCTTCCCGCGGTCGGGCCGCCCGTGCCGCCGCTGCGGGCCATGCGGGCCGCCTGGGCGGTCTTCAGCGCTGCGGCCAGTGCGGCTCCGCGACCCGGTGGGACACGGATCAGCGCCCGTTCCCAGTGTTCGCCGGGCGGTGGCGCGCCGGGGCGGCGCGGCCGGCCCGCCGGGGTGGGCGGCACGGGGACGGGCCCCAGCACCTCCGCCTCCCGCGGCAGCTCCACCGCGCCCAGGAACGCCGCGACCGCCTCACCCGCTCCCGTCACCGACGCCATCCGCGACACCGGCGGGAAGCCCAGCTCGGCCCGCTCGGCCAGCTCCCGCACGGCGTGGCCGACCGGGTCCCACCGCACCAGCGCCTGCACGGGCCGCAATGTCGGCTCGGCGACGACGACCACCGTCCCCCCGTCCCCCTGCGGCCGCACCAGCGAGGCCGCCGCGATCCAGCGCCGCAGCGCGTCCTCCCCGGCCCGCAGGTCGGGCCGCCCCAGCATGGCCCAGCCGTCCAGCAGCAGCGCGGCCGCGTACCCGCCCTCGGCGACGGGTTCCGCGCCCGGCGTGCTCACCACGAGCGCCGGCGCCCCCGGCACGGTGTCCAGCACGTGTTCGCGCCCCGAGGTGCGCACCGGCACCGCCGGGAACGCCCGCCCCAGCTCCTCGGCGGTCCGCCGCGCCCCCACGACCTGGGCCCGCATCCGGAACCCCCCGCACTCCGGGCAGTGCCACGCACCCTCCTCACGCCCGCACCAGCCGCACGCCAGGGCGGTGCCGCCGTCCCGCGCCTCGAGCGGTCCCGAACAGTGCCCGCAGCGCGCCGGCGCCCGGCAGTCCGCGCACGCCAGCCGCGGCACATAGCCCCGGCGCGGCACCTGTACCAGCACCGGCCCGTGCCGCAGCCCCTCCCGCACGGCCTGCCAGGCGAGCGTCGGCAGCCGGGCGGCGCGCGCGGCCTCGTCCCGGGCGAGATCCTGGTCGCCCACCGTCCGCACCAGCGGAGCCGCCCGCCGCACCTGCTCCCGCCCCGCCGCCAGGGGCCGCGCCCACCCGCTCTCTACGAGCTGGGCGCCCTCCACGGTGCAGCTCCAACCCCCCATCAGGAAACCGCACTTGTCCTGCGTGGCACGCAGCATCAGCACATCGCGGGCGTGCGGCTGCGGAGCGTGCTGCTCGCTGTGGCTGTCGTCGCCGTCGTCCCAGACGGCCACCAGCCCGAGGTCGCGCACGGGGGCGAACATGGCGGCTCGCGTCCCGACGACGGCCCGTACGGCCCCGCGTCGCACGGAGAGCCACTCCCGGTACCGCTTCTGCGGCCCGGCGTCGGCGGTCAGCAGCGCGTGCCGCCCCTCGCCCAGCAGGGCGGTCAGCGCGGCGTCCACGCGCGCGGCGGCACGCCCGTCCGGCACGACGACGAGGGCGCCGCGCCCGGAGGCCAGCGTCGCGGCGACGGCCCGCGCCAGCTCCTCGCCCCACTCGGGCCCGGGCAGAGCGTTCCACACGGCCCGTGGGGACGCGCCGGAGGCCAGGGCCTCCAGGAACGCGGGCCCGTGCTCGTAGCGCGCCCAGGTGCCCGCCTCGGGGCTCCTGGGCGGCGGCAGCGGCGCGGGCGAGGGCTGCTGTTCCGCCTTGGCGCTGCGCGGCGGCACCGCGAGCTGCAGCACGTCGGCGAGGCTCCCCGCGTACCGGTCGGCGACGGCCCGCGCCAGCCCGAGCAGTTCCGGGCTCAGCACCGGCTCGGGCGACACCACCTGGGCGAGGGCCGCCAGCGGGCCGGAGTAGTCGGACGCGGCCAGCCGCTCGACGAGGAAACCGTCGATGAGCCCGCCGCCCTCGCGCCGCCCCTCGCGCACCCGCCCCCGCCCGGCGCCGAAACGCACCCGCACCCGCACCCCCGGCTGCGCCTCGGCGTCCAGCTCGGCCGGCACCGCGTAGTCGAAGTAGCGGTCGAGGTGCAGCACACCCTTGTCGACGAGGACCCGCGCGACCGGCAGCTCCCCCGCCAGCGCGGCTCCCCGCCAGGTCCGCGGCTTCGCCCGGGGCGCCTTCGCCTTGCGCACGCTCTCCCGGATCAGCGCGAGCTGCTCCGGCGCCGCCGCCTCCCCGGCCCCGCCGCCCCCCTGCCCGTTGTCGCTGCTCACGCTTGCATTCTTACCAAACGGCACCGACAACCACGGCCCACGCACGCGCCGAGGCCCGGCCCCCCTCGAAGGGGACCGGGCCTCGTGCGTGGGTCGGAAGCGGCTACGGCCCCGAGGGCCCCGCCTCCCGTGTCACAGACCCGCGGCCTCGCGCAGCGCGTCCACGCGGTCCGTGCGCTCCCAGGTGAACTCGGGAAGCTCACGGCCGAAGTGGCCGTACGCGGCGGTCTGGGCGTAGATCGGGCGCAGCAGGTCGAGGTCGCGGATGATCGCGGCCGGGCGGAGGTCGAACACCTCGTCGATGGCCTTCTCGATCTTCTCGGGCTCGATGGTGTGCGTGCCGAAGGTCTCGACGAAGAGACCGACCGGCTCGGCCTTGCCGATCGCGTAGGCGACCTGGACCTCGCAGCGCGAGGCGAGACCGGCGGCGACCACGTTCTTGGCGACCCAGCGCATCGCGTAGGCGGCCGAGCGGTCGACCTTGGACGGGTCCTTGCCGGAGAAGGCGCCGCCGCCGTGCCGGGCGAAGCCGCCGTAGGTGTCGATGATGATCTTGCGGCCGGTCAGGCCGGCGTCGCCCATCGGACCGCCGATCTCGAAGCGGCCGGTGGGGTTGACCAGCAGACGGTAGTTCTCGGTGTCGAGCTTGATGCCCTCGCCGAGGAGCGCCTGCAGCTCCGGCTCCACGACGAACTCGCGGATGTCGGGCGTGAGCAGCGATTCCAGGTCGATGTCGGACGCGTGCTGCGAGGAGACGACGACCGTGTCCAGGCGGACCGCCTTGTCGCCGTCGTACTCGATGGTGACCTGGGTCTTGCCGTCGGGGCGCAGGTAGGGGATGGTCCCGTTCTTGCGGACGTCCGACAGGCGCTTGGACAGGCGGTGCGCCAGGAAGATCGGCAGCGGCATCAGCGTGGGCGTCTCGTCGGACGCGTAGCCGAACATCAGGCCCTGGTCGCCGGCGCCCTGGCGGTCCAGCTCGTCCTCGTCGCCCTCGACGCGGGACTCGTACGCCGTGTCGACGCCCTGGGCGATGTCGGGGGACTGCGCGCCGATGGACACCGAGACGCCGCAGGAGGCGCCGTCGAAGCCCTTCTTGGAGGAGTCGTAGCCGATCTCGAGGATCTTCTCCCGGACGAGCTGGGGGATCGGCGCGTAGGCCTGGGTGGTGACCTCGCCGGCCACGTGCACCAGACCGGTCGTGATCAGGGTCTCGACCGCGACCCGGGAGGTCGGGTCCTCGCGCAGAAGCGCGTCGAGAATGGTGTCGCTGATCTGGTCAGCGATCTTGTCGGGGTGACCCTCGGTCACGGACTCCGAGGTGAACAGGCGACGGGACACAACGCTCCCTGGGGTTGCAGCGGCTGCTGGCTGATCATAGGCGGACGCGTCGGAGGCTGCGCCCGGCGTCGTCCGAGAAACAGTTTATCGGTCTGGCTCGTCCACCGGTCCTGGTGTCTCGCCTCTCGGGAGCACTGTGACCTGCGGCACGCGCATTCTGCACAATGCGGTACGCCCTTGGCCAGGGGGCACGCCCCGATCACGAAGGTTCCCACCGACGGTGGGGCCATGCGGCGGCTCCACGGAGGATTCACCCGGGGGTTCATCCGAGGCGACGCGCCACCAGGTCCCACACCGTGTCGGCGAGGGCTTCCTTCGGGCCGTGCGGCACGGGCGTCTCGCTGCCGTCGGCGCCCAGCACGACCGCCTCGTTCTCCTCGGCGCCGAAGGTCTTGCGCTCCCCCACCTCGTTCACCACGAGCAGATCGCACCCCTTGCGGCGCAGCTTGGCCCGGCCGTTGGCCAGGACGTCGTCCGTCTCGGCGGCGAAGCCGACCACGACCTGGCCGGGGCGGGCGCGCTCGGCGGAGACCTCCGCGAGGACGTCGGGGTTGCGCACCAGGACGATCGGGTCGGGTTCCTGGCCGTCCTTCTTCTTGATCTTGCCGGCCCGGTATGCCGCCGGGCGGAAGTCGGCGACGGCCGCCGCCATGACGACCGCGTCGGCGTCCCCGGCGGCCTTCAGGACGGCCTCGCGCAGGTGCACGGCCGTGTCGACGTGCACGACGTCGACGCCCGCCGGGTCGGGCAGGGCGGCGTTCGCCGCGACCAGGGTGACCCGGGCACCGCGGGCGGCGGCGGTGCGGGCGAGGGCGTAGCCCTGCTTGCCGGAGGAGCGGTTGCCGAGGAAGCGCACGGGGTCGAGGGGCTCGCGGGTGCCGCCGGCGCTGACGACGACGTGCCGTCCGGCGAGGTCGGGCTCCCGCACCCCCCGGGCGAGGACGCGCCGGCAGACCTCGAAGATCTCGGCCGGGTCGGGCAGCCGCCCCTTGCCGGTGTCGACGCCGGTGAGGCGGCCGACGGCCGGTTCGACGACGACGGCGCCGCGGCGGCGCAGCGTCGCCACGTTCTCCTGGGTGGCCGGGTGCTCCCACATCTCGGTGTGCATCGCGGGCGCGAAGACGACCGGACAGCGGGCCGTGAGCAGAGTGTTGGTCAGCAGGTCGTCGGCGAGGCCGTGGGCGGCCCTGGCGAGCGTGTCCGCGGTGGCGGGGGCGACGACCACCAGGTCGGCGTGCTGGCCGATGCGGACGTGCGGGACCTCGTGGACGTCGTCCCAGACCTCGGTGGAGACGGGGTTGCCCGAGAGGGCGGACCAGGTGGCGGCGCCGACGAAGTGCAGCGCGGATGCGGTGGGCACGACCCGGACGTCATGGCCGGACTCCGTCAGTCTGCGCAGCAGCTCACAGGCCTTGTAGGCGGCGATGCCACCGCTGACTCCCAGTACGACCTTCGGCTTGTCCACCGTCTCTCCCCGGACTCGGCGCCCGCACTCCGTGGCTCCGGCGTGCGGGTCCATGCTGCCATCACGGCGGGGGCCGGCCACCCGCCTCCCCCGAGCAGACCACAGGCCCGGCAGAGAAGACTGCCGGGCCTGTGGAAAAACCTACTGCGAGCTGAAAATACTACTGAGCCGGGCCTTCGATGGCCTCGGAGGTCAGCAGGCCCGCGTTGATCTCGCGAAGGGCGATCGAGAGCGGCTTCTCGTGGACGTGGGTGTCGACGAGCGGACCGACGTACTCGAGGAGGCCCTCGCCGAGCTGCGAGTAGTACGCGTTGATCTGGCGGGCCCGCTTGGCCGCGTAGATCACGAGGCTGTACTTCGAGTCGGTGGCCTCGAGGAGCTCGTCGATCGGCGGGTTGATGATGCCCTCGGGCGCGGAGATGGAAGAGGACACGCTCTACCTTCCGATGGATGGGAAACGAGGAACGGTGATCACAGTCGCGATCACACGCCATCCGTCAAGGCTAGCAGCTCACGCGCCACATCCTCGACGGAGGTGTTGACCAGGGTCTCGTCGAACTCGGGCTCGGCCGCGAGTTCGATCTTCGCCGCGTCCAGACGGCGTGCGATCACCTCGGGCGGCTCGGTGCCCCGGCCGGTGAGCCGGCGGACCAGCTCCTCCCAGGAGGGAGGGGCCAGGAAGACCAGCTGGGCCTCGGGCATGGACTCGCGGACCTGCCGGGCGCCCTGGAGGTCGATCTCCAGGAGCACGGGCTCGCCCGCCTCCAGCCTCTCCAGCACGGCGGCCCGGGGGGTGCCGTAGCGGTTGCCGGCGAACTCGGCCCACTCCAGCAGCTCGCCGTTGGCGATCAGCTTGTCCATCTCGTCGTCGGTGACGAAGAAATAGTGGACGCCGTGCCGCTCGCCGGGGCGCGGCTTGCGGGTGGTCGCCGACACCGAGAGCCAGAGCTCGGGGTGCTCCTTGCGCATATGCGCGACGACCGTGCTCTTGCCGACCCCGGAGGGGCCGGAGAGCACGGTCAGCCGCGGACGTGCGTCCGGGGGTACGGGGGACGTCCCCCGGGGTGTTGCAGCCATACAGCGATTATTCCAGTTGTCACGCGGTGCCCGGGACGGTCCTCCCGGAGCACCCGGGACTCACTTGGCGGTCTCGCCGAACTCGCGCTCCAGGGAGGCGATCTGGTTGGAGCCGAGACCGCGCACGCGACGGCTCTCGGAGATGCCGAGACGCTCCATGATCTGCTTGGCGCGGACCTTGCCCACGCCGGGGAGCGACTCGAGCAGGGCGGAGACCTTCATCTTGCCGATGACGTCGTTCTCCTGGCCCTGCTTGATGACCTCGTGAAGGGAGGCGCCGGAGTGCTTGAGTCGATTCTTGACCTCGGCCCGCTCCCGGCGAGCCGCGGCGGCCTTCTCGAGCGCGGCTGCGCGCTGTTCGGGGGTAAGGGGCGGAAGAGCCACGCCTACGTCACCTCGGATGTCGAACTGTCGGATACGGACCGGTGAGGAACCTAGTCGCCCCACACCTGGTGAGCGACGAGCAACACGCTCGCCCGTTCACTCTCCGTCGGAGACTAGCGGCCAACTCCGCCGGAGTCAGCGAGAACCAAGGAAAAGTCCTGGTCAGCCTCCGCCAGGACGGACATTCGGGACAAAATGCCCCGGATTCGGGGCTGTATTCAGACTCACGCCCCCGGCGGGCCGTCCGACCGAGCCCCCGGTCGGACGGCCGGAGAGGCTCAGACGGCCGTCACGGCTGCGCGGATCTCCTGTGCGAACCGTTCCGCGGCGTCACGCAGCGCGACCACGTCGGGCCCGTGGCGCAGCACACCGCGGCTGACGTTCGGGACGACGTTGCGCACCGCCCCGCGGAAGACCCGCGGCAGATCGGCCGGCGTCGCCCCCTGCGCCCCGATGCCGGGCGCGAGCAGCGGGCCGTTGACATCGAGGTCGTACGCGGACAGGTCGCCCAGCGTGGCGCCGACGACCGCGCCGAAGGAGCCGAGGGGCTCCTCCCCCGCGTTCTCGGCGGCCAGGTGCGCCAGCATCGTCGCGCCCACGTTCCGGCCGGCGTGGTCCTCCACACGCACCGCGTGCTGCACCTCGCGGCCCTCCGGATTGGAGGTCAGCGCCAGCACGAACAGTCCGGCGCCGCTCTCCCGCGCCATCGCCACCGCCGGCGAGAGCGAGCCGTAGCCGAGGTACGGCGAGACGGTGAGCGCGTCGGAGAACAGCGGCGCGTCCTTGTGCAGGAAGGCCTCGGCGTACGCGGCCATGGTCGAGCCGATGTCGCCGCGCTTGGCGTCCATCACGACCAGCGCGCCGGCCGCCCGCGCCTCCTCCACCGACTTCTCCAGCACGGCGACGCCGCGCGAGCCGAAACGTTCGAAGAAGGCGGCCTGCGGCTTCAGGACGGCGACCCGGCCGGCCAGCGCCTCGACGACCGTCCGGCTGAACCGCTCCAGCCCGGCGACGTCGTCGTTCAGGCCCCACTCGGCGAGCAGGGAGGCGTGCGGGTCGATGCCGACGCACAGGGGGCCGCGCTCGTCCATGGCCCGGCGCAGCCGCGCACCGAAGGGCTCCAGGGTCATACCGTCCTCCTGACGTCGGCGCCGACCGCGTCGGCCAGCGTGGCGTAGGGGCTGGTGCGCAGCCGGGCCGCGAGCCCCTTGTGGATCGCGCGGCCCCAGAAGGGCCCCTCGTAGACGAAGGCGCTGTAGCCCTGGACGAGCGTGGCGCCGGCGAGGATGCGCTGCCAGGCGTCCTCGGCGCTCTCGACGCCTCCGACGCCCACCAGGGTGATCCGGTCGCCCACGCGCGCGTAGAGGCGGCGCAGCACCTCCAGGGAGCGTGCCTTGAGCGGGGCGCCTGACAGTCCGCCGGTCTCCTTGACCAGCGCGGGAGCCGATGTCAGTCCGAGGCCCTCGCGCGCGATGGTGGTGTTGGTGGCGATGATGCCCTCCAGACCGAGTTCCACGGCGAGGTCGGCGACCGCGTCGACGTCCTCGTCGGCGAGGTCCGGGGCGATCTTCACCAGCAGCGGCACCCGGCGGGTGGTCACCGTGCGGTCGGCGGCCTCGCGCACGGCGCTCAGCAGGGGGCGCAGCGCCTCGGTGGCCTGGAGGTTGCGCAGTCCGGGGGTGTTGGGCGAGGAGACGTTGACGACCAGGTAGTCGGCGTACGGCGCGAGACGCTCGGTCGACTTCACGTAGTCGCCGACGGCCTCCTCCTCGGGGACGACCTTGGTCTTGCCGATGTTGACGCCCACGACCGTCTTGAAGACCGGCTCGCGGGAGGCGAGGCGGGCGGCGACGGCCAGCGAGCCCTCGTTGTTGAAGCCCATGCGGTTGATCAGCGCACGGTCGGACACCAGCCGGAACAGCCGCTTCCTGGGGTTGCCCGGCTGCGCCTCACCGGTGACCGTGCCGATCTCGACGTGGTCGAAGCCGAGCATCGCCATGCCGTCGATCGCGACCGCGTTCTTGTCGAAGCCGGCGGCGAGCCCGAAGGGGCCGTGCATGCGCAGTCCGAAGGCCTCGGTGCGCAGCTCCCGGTGGCGGGGCGCGAGGGCGGCGGCGACGAAGGTGCGCAGGACGGGGACGCGGGCGGCGAGGCGGATCCAGCGGAAGGCGAGGTGGTGGGCCCGCTCGGGGTCCATCCGCTTGAAGACGAGAGTGAAGAAGATCTTGTACATGATTCCCTCATGAAGAGCCCTCATGACGAGGGGGACACCGTTTCCGGTGTCCCCCTGTGGGCTGCTAGTCGCGGGCCGCGGTCAGGTGTTCCGCGTGTTCCTGGAGCGAACGGACGCCCACGTCACCGTGGTTGAGGGCGTCGATGCCCTGGACGGCTGCGGCGAGCGCCTGCACCGTCGTCAGGCACGGCACGGAGCGGGCCACGGCCGCCGTGCGGATCTCGTAGCCGTCGAGACGGCCGCCGGTGCCGTAGGGGGTGTTGACGATGAGGTCGACCTCGCCGTCGTGGATGAGCTGCACGATGGTCTTCTCGCCGTTCGGGCCGGTGCCCTCGTACTGCTTGCGCACGACGGTGGCCTTGATGCCGTTGCGCTTGAGGACCTCGGCGGTGCCGGAGGTGGCGAGCAGCTCGAAGCCGTGGGCGACCAGTTCGCGCGCCGGGAAGATCATCGAGCGCTTGTCGCGGTTGGCGACCGAGATGAACGCGCGGCCCTTGGTGGGCAGCGGTCCGTAGGCGCCCGCCTGCGACTTGGCGTACGCCGTGCCGAAGACGGAGTCGATGCCCATGACCTCGCCGGTGGAGCGCATCTCGGGGCCGAGGACGGTGTCGACGCCGCGCCCGGAGGTGTCCCGGAAGCGGGTCCACGGCATCACGGCCTCCTTGACGGAGATCGGCGCGTCCAGCGGCAGTTCGCCGCCGTCGCCGGTCGCCGGGAGGAGCCCCTCGGAGCGCAGTTCGGCGATGGTCGCGCCGAGCGAGATCCGGGCGGCGGCCTTGGCCAGCGGCACCGCGGTCGCCTTGGAGGTGAAGGGGACCGTGCGGGACGCGCGCGGGTTGGCCTCCAGGACGTAGAGGATGTCGCCGGCCATCGCGAACTGGATGTTGATCAGGCCGCGCACGCCGACGCCGTGGGCGATGGCCTCGGTGGAGGCGCGCAGGCGCTTGATGTCGAAGCCGCCGAGGGTGATGGGGGGCAGGGCGCACGCCGAGTCGCCGGAGTGGATGCCGGCTTCCTCGATGTGCTCCATGACGCCGCCGAGGTAGAGCTCGTCGCCGTCGTAGAGCGCGTCGACGTCGATCTCGATGGCGTCGTCGAGGAAGCGGTCGACGAGGACCGGCCGGGAGGGGCTGATCTCGGTCGACTCGGCGATGTAGGACGAGAGCCGGGTCTCGTCGTAGACGATCTCCATGCCGCGTCCGCCGAGGACGTACGAGGGCCGCACCAGGACCGGGTAGCCGATCTCGTCGGCGATGGCCTTGGCCTCGGCGAAGGTGGTGGCCGTGCCGTGCTTGGGGGCCGGCAGACCCGCCTCGGCGAGGACCCGGCCGAAGGCGCCGCGGTCCTCGGCGGCGTGGATCGCCTCGGGCGGGGTGCCGACGATCGGCACGCCGTTGTCCTTGAGCGCCTGCGCCAGGCCCAGCGGGGTCTGGCCGCCGAGCTGGACGACGACGCCGGCGATCGGGCCGGCCTGCGCCTCCGCGTGCACGATCTCCAGCACGTCCTCGAGCGTCAGCGGCTCGAAGTACAGGCGGTCGGAGGTGTCGTAGTCGGTGGAGACGGTCTCCGGGTTGCAGTTGACCATCACGGTCTCGTACCCGGCGTCGGACAGCGCGAAGGAGGCGTGGACGCAGGAGTAGTCGAACTCGATGCCCTGGCCGATGCGGTTGGGGCCGGAGCCCAGGATGATGACGGCCGGCTTCTCGCGCGGGGCGACCTCGCTCTCCTCGTCGTAGGAGGAGTAGAAGTACGGGGTCTTCGCGGCGAACTCGGCGGCGCAGGTGTCGACCGTCTTGTAGACGGGGCGGACGCCCAGGGCGTGCCGCACCTCGCGCACGACGTCCTCGCGCAGCCCGCGGATCTCGGCGATCTGCTGGTCGGAGAAGCCGTGCCGCTTGGCCTCGGCGAGCAGGCCTGCGTCGAGGCGGTCGGCGGCGGCCAGCTCGTCGGCGATCTCCTTGATCAGGAAGAGCTGGTCGACGAACCAGGGGTCGATCTTCGTGTAGTCGAAGACCTCCTCGGGCGTGGCGCCCGCGCGGATGGCCTGCATGACGGTGTTGATGCGGCCGTCGGTGGGACGGACCGCCTCTTCGAGCAGCGCGATCTTGTCGCCGGGCTCGCCCACGAAGGTGAACTGGCTGCCCTTCTTCTCCAGCGAGCGCAGCGCCTTCTGGAAGGCCTCGGTGAAGTTGCGGCCGATGGCCATGGCCTCGCCGACCGACTTCATGGTGGTGGTCAGCGTGGAGTCGGCGGAGGGGAACTTCTCGAAGGCGAACCGGGGGGCCTTGACGACCACGTAGTCGAGCGTGGGCTCGAAGGAGGCCGGGGTCTCCTGGGTGATGTCGTTGGGGATCTCGTCGAGGGTGTAGCCGACGGCGAGCTTGGCGGCGATCTTGGCGATCGGGAAGCCGGTCGCCTTGGAGGCGAGGGCCGAGGAGCGCGACACGCGCGGGTTCATCTCGATGACGATGACGCGGCCGTCCTCGGGGTTCACCGCGAACTGGATGTTGCAGCCGCCGGTGTCGACGCCGACCTCGCGGATCACGGCGATGCCGACGTCGCGCAGGATCTGGTACTCGCGGTCGGTGAGCGTCATCGCCGGGGCGACGGTGATCGAGTCGCCGGTGTGCACGCCCATCGGGTCGAAGTTCTCGATGGAGCAGACGACTACGACGTTGTCGTTCTTGTCGCGCATCAGCTCCAGCTCGTACTCCTTCCAGCCGAGGATGGACTCCTCCAGGAGCACCTCGGTGGTCGGGGAGAGCGTGAGGCCCTGGCCGGCGATGCGGCGCAGCTCCTCCTCGTCGTGGGCGAAGCCGGAGCCGGCGCCGCCCATGGTGAAGGAGGGGCGCACGACGACCGGGTAGCCGCCGAGCGTGTCGACGCCGGCGATGACCTCGTCCATGGTGTGGCAGATGACCGAGCGGGCGGACTCGCCGTGGCCGATCTTGCGGCGGACCTCCTCGACGACCTCCTTGAACAGGTCGCGGTCCTCGCCCTTGTTGATGGCCTCGACGTTGGCGCCGATCAGCTCGACGCCGTGCTTGTCCAGGACGCCGCTCTCGGCGAGGGAGATCGCCGTGTTGAGGGCCGTCTGGCCGCCCAGGGTGGGCAGCAGGGCGTCGGGGCGCTCCTTGGCGATGATCTTCTCGACGAACTCGGGGGTGATCGGCTCGACGTAGGTGGCGTCGGCGATCTCCGGGTCGGTCATGATCGTCGCCGGGTTGGAGTTCACGAGGATGACCCTGAGGCCCTCGGACTTCAGCACCCGGCACGCCTGGGTGCCGGAGTAGTCGAACTCGGCGGCCTGGCCGATGACGATCGGGCCGGAGCCGATGACCAGGACGGACTGGATATCGGTGCGCTTAGGCACGCTGGCCCTCCATCAGAGAAACGAAGCGGTCGAACAGGTAGGCGGCGTCGTGCGGGCCGGCGGCGGCTTCGGGGTGGTACTGGACGGAGAAGGCCGGCTGGTCCAGCAGCTGGAGCCCCTCCACGACGTCGTCGTTCAGGCAGACGTGGGAGACCTCGGCGCGGCCGAACTTCGTCTCGCTGACCTGGTCGAGCGGCGCGTCCACGGCGAAGCCGTGGTTGTGGGCGGTGACCTCGACCTTTCCGGTCGTTCGGTCCTGCACCGGCTGGTTGATGCCGCGGTGGCCGTACTTCAGCTTGTAGGTGCCGAAGCCGAGGGCGCGGCCGAGGATCTGGTTGCCGAAGCAGATGCCGAACAGGGGCGTCCTGCGCTCCAGCACCTCGGTCATCAGCGCCACGGGACCGTCCGCGGTGGCCGGGTCGCCGGGACCGTTGGAGAAGAACACGCCGTCGGGGCGCACGGCGTACACCTCGTCCGCGGTGGCCGTGGCGGGCAGGACGTGCACCTCGATGCCGCGTTCGGCCATGCGGTGCGGGGTCATGCCCTTGATGCCCAGGTCGATGGCGGCGACGGTGAACCGCTTCTCGCCGACCGCGGGGACGACGTACGCCTCCTGGGTGGCGACCTCCTCGTAGAGGCTCGCGCCCTTCATCTGCGGCTGGGCCTGCACCCGTGCGACGAGGTCGGCCTCGGCGGCGATCGCCTCGCCGGAGAAGATCCCGGCCCGCATGGAGCCGCGCTCGCGCAGGTGGCGGGTGAGGGCGCGGGTGTCGATGCCGGAGATGCCGACCACGTTCTGTGCGACCAGCTCGTCGTCGAGGGACCGCTTGGCCCGCCAGTTGGACGGCACGCGCGCGGGGTCGCGCACGACGTAGCCGGAGACCCAGATGCGGCGGGACTCGTCGTCCTCGTCGTTCCAGCCGGTGTTGCCGATCTGCGGGGCGGTGGCGACGACGATCTGCCGGTCGTACGACGGGTCGGTCAGGGTCTCCTGGTAGCCGGTCATGCCGGTGGAGAACACCGCCTCGCCGAAGGTCTCCCCCACGGCCCCGTAGGCGCGGCCGCGGAAGATCCGGCCGTCCTCCAGGACGAGTACGGCGGGAACCTTCGAGGTCCCCCTGGTGGAGGTCGTCATCGTGCGCCTTCCGTCGTGTTGTTCTTGGTCATTGAGTTGATGGCGTCGACCCATGCGCGGTGTTCGGCCGCGTGGTCGGACCGGAAGCCGGAGTCGATCAGCCGGTCGCCGTGCGCCCAGGTCACCACGAGCAGTCCGCCCTCGGTGAGGACCTTGCCGGCGATGCCCTTGCCGAGGACCGCCTCGCGCAGCGCGCCGGCCGGGATGAAGAAGTCGCTCGCGCCGGGGCGTACGACGTCCACTCCCGCGTCCGTGAGGGTGAGCTCGACACGGCTGCGGGCGCCCAGGCCCTGCGCCACGATGCGGTCGAGCCACTGCCCCGCGGTGGTGGAGCCGTGGTAGCGGCCGCTCATGGTCAGTCTCGCCGGGCCCGGGTCGTCCGGCGCGGACGGCAGCTCGGGCAGGTCGCCCTGGAGCGTGCCGCGCCACTTCCAGCCCTCGCGCATCAGCCAGTAGACGAGCGCGACGAACAGGGCGAGGCCGACGACCCAGCCGGCGCGGGCGGCCCAGTCGGTCACTTCGGCCGACTCCTTGTCGGCCGCCAGCAGGATCACAGGTGTCACGTGAGCTTCCCGTCGACGAGGGTGGCCTTGCCCCGCAGCCAGGTGTGCGTGACACGGCCCGGCAGCTCGCGCCCCTCGTAGGGGGTGTTGCGGCTGCGCGAGGCGAAGCCCGCGGGGTCCACCTGTCCACGGTATGCCGAGTCGACGAGCGTGAGGTTGGCGGGCTCACCTGCCGAGACGGGACGCCCGTGGCCGCCGGCCCGGCCGATGCGCGCGGGCGCGAAGGACATGCGGTCGGCGACCTGGGCCCAGTCCAGCAGGCCCGTGTCGACCATCGTCTCCTGGACCACCGACAGCGCGGTCTCCAGGCCGACCATGCCCATGGCGGCCGCGGCCCACTCGCAGTCCTTGTCCTCGTGCGGGTGCGGGGCGTGGTCGGTGGCGACGATGTCGATGGTGCCGTCGGCGAGCGCCTCGCGCAGGGCGTGCACGTCACGCTCGGTGCGCAGCGGCGGGTTGACCTTGTAGACGGGGTTGTAGGAGCGCACCAGCTCATCCGTGAGGAGGAGGTGGTGCGGGGTGACCTCGGCGGTGACGTCGATGCCGCGGGACTTGGCCCAGCGGACGATCTCGACGGAGCCGGCGGTCGACAGGTGGCAGATGTGGACGCGGGAGCCGACGTGCTCGGCGAGCAGGACGTCCCGGGCGATGATCGACTCCTCGGCCACCGCGGGCCAGCCCCCGAGGCCCAGCTCGGCCGAGACGACGCCCTCGTTCATCTGGGCGCCTTCGGTCAGCCGCGGCTCCTGCGCGTGCTGGGCGACGACCCCGCCGAAGGCCTTCACGTACTCGAGGGCGCGCCGCATGATCACGGCGTCGTCGACGCACTTGCCGTCGTCGGAGAAGACGGTGACCCCGGCGGCCGACTCGTGCATGGCGCCCAGCTCGGCGAGCTTGCGGCCCTCCAGGCCGACGGTGACCGCGCCGATGGGCTGTACGTCGCAGTAGCCGTGCTCCTTGCCGAGCCGGTAGACCTGCTCGACCACGCCGGCGGTGTCGGCGACCGGGAAGGTGTTGGCCATGGCGAACACGGCGGTGTAGCCGCCGGAGGCGGCGGCGCGGGTGCCGGTGAGGACGGTCTCGGAGTCCTCGCGGCCGGGCTCGCGCAGATGGGTGTGCAGGTCGACCAGGCCCGGCAGCAGCACCTTGCCCGCCGCCTCGACTACCTCCGCGCCCTCATCGGACAAGCCGGTCCCGACGGCCGCGACGACCTCGCCGTCGATCAGGACGTCCTGCGGCTCGCCGCCGAGCACCTTCGCACCACGGATCAGGATCTTGCTCATGGTCGCTTACTTCTCCTCGGTGGAAGCGGTGGTACGGGCGTGGCTGACGGCGGGTTCGTTGCCGCCCAGGAGCAGGTACAGGACGGCCATGCGGATCGACACCCCGTTGGCGACCTGTTCGACGACGGTGCACCGGTCGGAGTCGGCGACCTCGGCGGTGATCTCCATGCCCCGGACCATCGGCCCGGGGTGCATCACGATCGCGTGCTCGGGCATCCGCGCCATGCGGTCGCCGTCGAGGCCGTAGCGGCGGGAGTACTCGCGCTCGGTCGGGAAGAACGCGGCGTTCATCCGCTCGCGCTGGACGCGCAGCATCATCACCGCGTCGGACTTGGGCAGCGTGCTGTCGAGGTCGTACGACACCTCGCAGGGCCAGGTCTCCACGCCGACGGGCACCAGGGTGGGCGGGGCGACCAGGGTGACCTCGGCGCCGAGGGTGTGCAGCAAGTCGACGTTGGAGCGGGCGACCCGGCTGTGCAGGACGTCGCCGACGAGGGTGATGCGCCGGCCGGACAGGTCCTGGCCGAGGCCGGCGTCCCGTCCGACGAGCCTGCGGCGCATGGTGAAGGCGTCCAGCAGGGCCTGGGTGGGGTGCTGGTGGGTGCCGTCGCCGGCGTTGATGACGGCCGCGTCGATCCAGCCGGAGTTGGCCAGGCGGTAGGGGGCCCCGGACGCGCCGTGCCGGATGACGACGGCGTCGACGCCCATGGCCTCCAGCGTCTGGGCGGTGTCCTTCAGGGACTCGCCCTTGGAGACGCTGGAGCCCTTGGCGGTGAAGTTGATGACGTCGGCGGAGAGGCGCTTCTCGGCGGCCTCGAAGGAGATCCGGGTGCGCGTGGAGTCCTCGAAGAAGAGGTTGACCACGGTGCGGCCGCGCAGGGTCGGCAGCTTCTTGATGGGCCGGTCGGCGACCCGGGCCATCTCCTCGGCGGTGTCGAGGATGTGGACGGCGTCGTCGCGGGTGAGGTCGGCGGCCGAGATGAGATGACGCTGCATCTGTCAGGCTCCGTTGAAGACAAGTGAGGACAAATGAGACAGGGAGGACTTTTCGGGCATGCGAGCGCGCGGAGGCGCGCACGCGCGGCAAAGGCCGGACAGCTACTGCTGCGCGCCCGGGGCGGTCTGCTTCGCACCGAGCAGCACGGTGTCGCGACCGTCCTCCTCGGCGAGCTGGACCTTGACCGTCTCCCGCAGCGACGTGGGGAGGTTCTTGCCGACGTAGTCGGCGCGGATGGGCAGTTCGCGGTGGCCGCGGTCGACCAGGACCGCGAGCTGCACCGCGCGCGGGCGCCCGATGTCGTTCAGGGCGTCGAGGGCGGCGCGGATGGTGCGGCCGGAGAAGAGCACGTCGTCGACGAGGACGACCAGCTTGCCGTCGATGCCGTCACCGGGGATCTCGGTGCGGGCCAGCGCGCGCGGCGGATGCATGCGCAGGTCGTCCCGGTACATGGTGATGTCGAGCGAGCCGACCGGGATCTTCCGCTCGGTGATCTGCTCCAGCTTGGCGGCGAGCCGGCGGCCGAGGAAGACGCCCCGGGTCGGGATGCCGAGGAGCACCACGTCGTCGGCGCCCTTGGCGCGCTCGACGATCTCGTGAGCGATACGGGTCAGCACCCGTGCGATGTCAGGGCCTTCGAGGACGGGCCTCGCCTCTGACGCTTGCGTGTCCTGCTGCTTGTCCATACGAAACGGACCTCCTTCTCCGCCTCACGGGACGGACCTTAAAGGACGTCGGATTTGCGCCATCCACCGTAGCAGGCCCCGGGGACGCCCCCGATCACCCCCTTGGCGTAATCGGCCATCGATACCACGGAAGCGTCGGGGTGGACCATTCGGCTTGACGCAGAAGAATCACGCTGCGTAACCTCACAGTGAGTTACCAACCGCGCGGCATGGAAACCAAGCTCCAGTCGCGTCGACCCAGTGCCGGGAGCCATATGTCCAGCGAATACGCCAAACAGCTCGGGGCCAAGCTCCGGGCGATCCGCACCCAGCAGGGCCTTTCCCTCCACGGTGTCGAGGAGAAGTCCCAGGGACGCTGGAAGGCGGTCGTGGTCGGGTCCTACGAGCGCGGCGACCGCGCCGTGACCGTGCAGCGGCTCGCGGAGCTGGCCGATTTCTACGGCGTCCCCGTGCAGGAGCTCCTTCCCGGCACCACCCCGGGCGGCGCGGCGGAGCCCCCGCCGAAGCTGGTCCTGGACCTGGAGCGGCTGGCCCATGTGCCGGTGGAGAAGGCCGGCCCCCTTCAGCGGTACGCGGCGACGATCCAGTCCCAGCGCGGTGACTACAACGGCAAGGTGCTCTCGATCCGCCAGGACGACCTGCGCACGCTCGCCGTCATCTACGACCAGTCGCCCTCGGTCCTCACCGAGCAGCTGATCAGCTGGGGCGTCCTGGACGCGGACGCGCGTCGCGCCGTCTCCCACGAGGAGGGCTGAGCCCCAACGGGCCCAGCAGAAACGTACCGCCGGGGTGGCCGGAACCTGATGGTTCCCGCCACCCCGGCGGTTTTTCGTGACGGTCGCACGCCTCTCGCGTGAGCTGCGTCCGGGCGCGGTCCCCCGCGCCCCCGTGTCTAGCCTCTGCGGAGGGTCGGCTTGAGCTCCTTCAGACGGCCGAGGAGGCCGTTGACGAACGAGGGCGACTCGTCCGTGGAGAACTCCTTCGCCAGCTGCACCATTTCGTCGAGGACGACGGCGTCCGGCGTCTCGTCGACCCAGACGAGCTCGTAGGCGCCGAGCCGCAGGATGTTGCGGTCGACGACCGGCATCCGGTCCAGCGTCCAGCCGACCGAGTACTGGGCGATCAGCTCGTCGATGCGCTTGGCCTGCTCGGCGTAGCCCTCGACCAGCTGCATCGTGTACTCGCTCACCGGTGGCTGCCGGGTGTCGGCCCGGGAGAGCCGGATCCAGTCCGCGAGGACGGTCAGGACGTCGACGCCACGCTGGTCGCCCTCGAAGAGGATCTGGAAGGCGCGCTTGCGGGCCGTGTTGCGGGCGGCCACGGTTAGCTGTTCACCCGGCCGAGGTAGTCGCTCGTGCGGGTGTCGACCTTGATCTTCTCACCGGTGGTGATGAAGAGCGGGACCTGGATCTGGTGGCCGGTCTCCAGGGTGGCGGGCTTGGTGCCGCCGGTGGAGCGGTCGCCCTGGACGCCCGGCTCGGTCTCCTGGACGACCAGCTCGACGGCGGCGGGCAGCTCGACGAAGAGCACCTCGCCCTCGTGCTGGGCGACGGTGGCGGTGAAGCCCTCGATCAGGAAGTTGGCGGCGTCGCCGACGGCCTTGCGGTCGACCATCAGCTGGTCGTAGGTCTCCATGTCCATGAAGACGAAGTACTCGCCGTCCATGTACGAGAACTGCATGTCGCGCTTGTCGACAGTGGCCGTCTCGACCTTGACGCCGGCGTTGAACGTCTTGTCGACGACCTTGCCGGAGAGCACGTTCTTGAGCTTGGTGCGCACGAAGGCCGGGCCCTTGCCGGGCTTGACGTGCTGGAACTCGACGACGGACCAGAGCTGGCCGCCTTCGAGCTTGAGCACCAGGCCGTTCTTGAGGTCGTTCGTGGAAGCCACGGTTGCGGAATCTCCTGGACTGACGTGGACGACCCCGGGCCACGCGTCCAGCCGATGAGCTAGAGCGCGAGCAGCTCCTTGGTCGTGATGGTGAGTAGCTCGGGTCCGCCGTCCGCCTCGGGGCGCACGACGAGCGTGTCATCGATCCGGACCCCGCCCCGCCCCGGGAGGTGGACCCCGGGTTCGACGGTGACCGGCACGCAAGCGTCCAGTTTACCCATGGCCGCGGGAGCCAACTGCGGGTCCTCGTCGATTTCGAGTCCGACCCCGTGCCCGATGAGCGCCGGGAGGCGTTCCGAATAGCCCGCGCAGTCCAGGACCTGGCGTGCGGCGCGGTCCACGTCCCGGTGCGCGGTGCCCGGCACCAGGCTCTCACGGCCGGCCCGCTGGGCGGCGAACACCAGGTCGTACAGCTCGATCTGCCAGTCCGCCGGTGAGGTGCCGATGACGAAGGTGCGGCCGATCTCGCAGCGGTAGCCGCGGTAGGAGGCGCCGAGGCAGACGGAGAGGAAGTCGCCCTCCTCCACCCGCCGGTCGGTGGGCCGGTGCCCGCGCCGCCCGGAGTTCGGGCCGGTGCCCACGGACGTGGGGAAGGCGGGCCCGTCGGCGCCGTGGTCGACGAGACGGCGCTCCAGTTCGAGGGCGAGGTGGCGTTCGGTGCGGCCGACGAGGATGGACTCCAGCAGCTCCCCCAGGGCCTGGTCGGCGATCTCGGCGCCGATGCGCAGGCAGGAGATCTCCTCCTCGTCCTTCACCACCCTGAGCTGTTCGACCGCGCCGCCCAGATCGGCGAGGCGGATCCGGGGGGCGACGGAGCGCAGGGCGCGGTGCCGGGTGACCGTGAGGTGGTGCTCCTCGACGGCGAGGCGGTCGCCGCCGGCGCCGCCGGCCGCGAGGAGGCCCACGGCGGCCACGGCGGGGTCGCCGCCGGCGCCGGGGAGGGTGTGCACCTTCAGGCTGTCGTCCGGGCGGGCCTCGGCGGGGCGGTCGTCCGGCGGCCCCGCGCACACGAGGAGGTCCTCGTCGCCCAGCAGCAGGACGGCTCCCCGCGGGGCCGCGCCGGCGAGGTACCTGACGTTGGCGGGCCGGGAGATCAGCGCTGCCGCGTTGCCGGACGCGTGGCAGCGTTCTTTCAGTCGTGTGCGACGGGTCGCGTACACCTCTGACATGTGTCGAGCCTAGGAGCGGTGGCCGGAAACCGCCGGTCGGGCTGCGCCGAGCGGGGACCGGCGTCAGCGGCCTACCACTTCGGAGGGCTGGCGATCGCCCTCGCCAGCACCTCGTCCAGGACCCTCGCCGTGGTGGGCACGTCGAGCTGGGAGTTGTCGATGATCGGCAGGCCGGAGCCGTACCAGCCGGCCATCCGGCCGTGGATGCGGGCCACCTCCTCGTCGGTGAGGCGGCGGTTGCCGGAGCGTTCGGCGTTGCGCTCCAGGACCACCTCCAGGCCGGGGAGGAGGACGACCGGCAGCAGCCCGGGACCGACGTGCCGCTTCCAGCCGCCGAGGCCGACGGCGGGGCGGTCGGGGAAGATCGCGTCGTCGAGAACGCAGGAGATCCCGTTGGCGAGGAAGTTGCGCGCGGCGAAGCCGCAGGTGCGGCGGGCCAGGCGGTACTGGGCCTCGGAGTGGTCGTTCCAGCCCGACTGGGGGTCGGCGAAGCCCGAGCGGACCCATTCACGGACGTCGTCGAGGCTGATGTGGGCGGTGGGCACCCGGCGGTGGTCCGCCCAGTACTTGGCGACGCTGGTCTTCCCCGCCCCGGCGGGCCCGATGAGCAGCACCGCGAGGGTGGTCGCCGCCGGGTCGGGGGCACAGGCGGCGGGCGGCACGCTGGGCATGGGCACGGGCCCGCCCGGCGGCAGGGGCACATGCCCGGTGACGTCGCCGCCCTGGGCGACGGCCGCGGGCGGCGGCGCGGGCGGCTGCGCGGGAGCCGGCTGCGGCGCGGGCGCCTGGGGCATGGGCGTGTACGGCACGGGCGTGTGCGGCACCGGCGGCACGGAGGGCTGCGGCTGAGGCATCGGCGGCACGGAGGCCTGCGCCACGGAGGGGGCGCCCCCGAAGGCAGGTCCCCCGGCGAACCCGGGGCCTGCCGGAGCCGGCGGCGACGCGAAGGCGCCGGGCTGGGATCCGGTCGCACCCGGCTGGTGTCCGTCGACGGGCGGGGCGGCCGGTGGGGGCGGCGTGGGTGGGGGCCAGGTGGGGGCCGGTCCGTGCCCCGGCTGGTGGGGCGGCGGCAGCGGAGAACCCACTGCGTGCTGCATCCGGTGCCACTCCGTCTCGTACAGGCAATGGGCGCTGGCGTGGGGCGAGGCCCCCTCGGGGGCGCGGAACCCCCGCGTCGCTCCGAACGGTACCGCCCCCGGCCGTCGTTTGGTGAACGGCCGGGGGCGGTCAGAAGTGCCCGTCGGGAAAAGCGAGTCGGGCTCAGGGGTCCTTTCACCATGAGTGTCCGACCCGGACGGGCACACTGAAAGGACCCCTTGAGGGGATCGCCGGGACTACTCGCCCACTTCGCCGTAGGCGGCGAGGAGGATCGCCGGGTCGGGGCCCTCCAGGACGGTCGGCTTGGCGAGGCCGTCGAGGACGATGAACCGCAGCAGGTTGCCGCGCGACTTCTTGTCGACCTTCATCGCCTCCAGCAACTTCGGCCACTGGTCGTACCGGTAGTGCAGCGGGAGGCCCACCGACTCCAGCACCCTGCGGTGCCGGTCCGCCGTGGCGTCGTCCAACCGGCCCGCGAGACGGCCCAGTTCGGCGGCGAAGTGCATGCCGACGGAGACGGCCGCGCCGTGCCGCCACTTGTAGCGCTCGTTCTTCTCGATGGCGTGGCCGAGCGTGTGCCCGTAGTTGAGGATCTCCCGCAGGCCCGACTCCTTCAGGTCGGAGGAGACGACCTCCGCCTTGACCCTGATGGAGCGTTCGATCAGCTCGGCGGTGTGCGGGCCGGCCGGGGTGCGGGCGGCCTCGGGGTCCGACTCGACGAGGTCGAGGATCACCGGGTCGGCGATGAAGCCGGCCTTGATGACCTCCGCGAGCCCGGAGACGTAGTCGTTGACCGGGAGGGAGTCCAGCGCGGCCAGGTCGCACAGGACGCCGGCCGGCGGATGGAAGGCGCCGACGAGGTTCTTGCCCTCCGCGGTGTTGATGCCGGTCTTGCCGCCGACGGCCGCGTCGACCATGGCGAGCACGGTGGTCGGGACGGCGATCCAGCGCACCCCGCGCAGCCAGGTCGCGGCGACGAACCCGGCGAGGTCGGTGGTGGCGCCGCCGCCGACGCCCACGACGACGTCGGTGCGGGTGAACCCGGACTGGCCGAGGGCCTTCCAGCAGTAGGCGGCGACCTCGGCGGTCTTGGCCTCCTCGGCGTTGGGCACCTGGATGGCGACGGCCTCGTAGCCCTGCTCGGCCAGATCGGCGCGGAGCGCGTCACCGGTCTCGGCGAGGGCCTCGGGGTGGATGACGGCGACCCGCCTGGCCTTCTCGCCGATCAGCGCGGCGAGTTCGCCGAGCAGTTGACGGCCGACGAGGACGTCGTACGCCTCGGAGCCCGCGCTGCCGCCTACCCTGATCCTCGTCACCTGCTGAGCCATGACTTCCTCCGGCCGGGGGTCCGGGGGTTGTCCCCCGGGAGATGCAGTCTTCAACTCCAGTGTGTCCAGGGCGGCTTGCGTGACCTCTTCGGGGGTGCGGCCGTCTGTCGGCAGGACGGCCGTGGCGACCTCCTCGTACAGGTGCCGCCGTGCGTCCATCAGCTCGCGCCACTGCTTGCGCGGGTTGACGGCGAGCAGCGGGCGGGCCGTGTTGAGGCCGGTGCGCTTGACGGCCTCCTCGACGTCCATCGACAGGTACAGCACGCGCCGCCCGGCCAGCAGGCCGCGCGTGTCCTCGTCGAGGATCGCGCCGCCGCCGAGCGAGAGGACTCCGTCGTGCTCGGCGAGGGCGCGGCGCACGGCCCGCTTCTCGGCGGCACGGAAGGCGGCCTCGCCCTCCTCGACGAAGATGTCGGCGATGGCGCGGCCCTGCTCCGCGACGATGTCGGCGTCGGTGTCCCGGTAGCCGGCCCCGAGCCGTTCGGCGAGCATCCGCCCGACGGTGGACTTGCCGACGCCCATCGGCCCGACCAGGACGACCAGCGGCCCGCTCATCGGATGTGCAGGTTGTCGAGGTACGAGCGCACGTTGCGGCGGGTCTCGGGCACGCTGTCGCCGCCGAACTTCTCGGCGACGGCGTCCGCGAGGACCAGCGCGACCATGGCCTCGGCGACGATGCCGGCGGCCGGCACCGCGCACACGTCGGAGCGCTGGTGGTGGGCCTGGGAGGCCTCGCCGGTGGACACGTCGACGGTCCGCAGGGCCCGCGGCACGGTGGCGATGGGCTTCATCGCGGCGCGCACCCGCAGCAGCTCGCCGGTGGTCAGGCCGCCCTCGGTGCCGCCGGAGCGGCCGGTGGCGCGCTTGATGCCCTCGTCCGTGGTGACGATCTCGTCGTGGGCCTTCGAACCGGGCACGCGCGCGAGGTCGAAGCCGTCGCCGACCTCGACGCCCTTGATGGCCTGGATGCCCATGAGCGCGGCGGCGAGCCGGGCGTCGAGCCTGCGGTCCCAGTGCACGTGCGAGCCGAGGCCCACGGGCACGTCGTAGGCGAGGACCTCGACGACGCCGCCGAGGGTGTCGCCGTCCTTGTGGGCCTGGTCGATCTCCGCGACCATCGCCTTCGAGGCGTCGGCGTCCAGGCAGCGCACGGGGTCGGCGTCGAGCCTCTCGACGTCGGCGGGGGTCGGGTAGACGCCGTAGGGCGCCTTGGCCGCGGCCAGCTCGACGACGTGGGAGACGATCTCGATGCCGGCCGTCTCCTTCAGGTACGACCGGGCGACGGCGCCCAGGGCGACGCGGGCGGCGGTCTCGCGCGCGGAGGCGCGCTCCAGGATCGGGCGGGCCTCGTCGAAGCCGTACTTCTGCATGCCGGCCAGGTCGGCGTGGCCGGGGCGGGGGCGGGTCAGCGGCGCGTTGCGGGCGAGTCCGGCGAGCACCTCGGGGTCGACCGGGTCGGCCGCCATGACCTGCTCCCACTTGGGCCACTCGGTGTTGCCCACCATGATCGCGATCGGGGAGCCGAGGGAGAGTCCGTGCCGGACGCCGCCGAGGAAGGTGATCTCGTCCTGCTCGAACTTCATCCGCGCACCGCGCCCATAGCCGAGCCGGCGCCTCGCCAGATGGTCGGCGACCATCTCCGTGGTGATCGGCACGCCGGCGGGAAGACCCTCCAGCGTCGCCACGAGTGCGGGACCGTGGGACTCCCCCGCGGTCAGCCAGCGCAACCTGCTCAACGGTGCTCCTCAGTGCTCGCGCCTGGTACTGCCCTGCGTACGCGGGTCCTCGCGTACGGCAACGGCGGGACCGGGTGCGCGACCCTGGTCCGCCACCTACGATCCTCCCACGTCCCCGGCCCCGTCCCGGCCGCCGGTCCATCAGGCGGACGGCGGCCTGGACGCGCCGGGGTCACCGCGCGTCGTCGCGCCGGTTCTGCGGGGCGTACGCGCCGAGGAAGTCCGCGCCGCTCGGGCCGTTCGCGGAAGCGGGCTGCGGGGCGGGGGCCGCCTGGTTCCGCTGGGCCTGCTGGTTCTGCGGGGCGTACGCGCCGAGGAAGTCCGCGCCGCTCGGGCCGTTCGCGGCCGCCGGCTGCGGGGCGGGGCCCGCCTGGTTCTGCTGGGCCTGCTGGTTCTGCGGGGCGTACGCGCCCAGGTAGTCCGCGCCCCGGCGCTGCCCCTGCTGGGCGGCGACGTGCGCGGCGACGCCGGACCGCACCGCGCGCCGGTGGTCGATCTTGCGCTTCAGCTTCAGGATCCACGAGGCGACCACGAGGAGCAGGATGAGTCCGATCACGGTGATCTGCGCCCACTCGGGCAGGAACCGCAGGAAGAACTCGAAGATCTCGCTCTTGCCGGACGCCAGCGGCACCCCGTTGGACACGTTCGTCATGTACCTGACTCCCCCTAGGCCGTACTCCGCCCCCTGCGGAACTCAGCGGATCCTAGCGGGTGGAGAGCGCCTGCTCCCCCGCTTTTCGCATCGCGTCCAGGGGAGCCGGCGCCCGCCCGGTCATCTGCTCCACCTGGAGCACCGCCTGATGCACGAGCAGGTCCAGCCCGCTGACGACCGCGCCGCCGAACATCGACCAGCGGGCGGCCAGTTCGGTGGGCCACGGCTCGTACAGCACGTCGAACAGGGTGGCGGGCCGCTCCGGCACCGAGGCGGCGAGCGCGTCCGCCGCCCCCGCCGGGGTGGTGGCGACGACGAGCGGGAAGGCGAGCGCCTCGGCCGCGTCCGCCCAGTCGGCGGTACGGACCTCGACATCGAGGCGCTCGCCCCACTCGCGCATCTCGGCGGCCCGGGCCTCGCTGCGCACATAGGCGACGACCTCGCCGGAGCAGACACGGGACAGGGCGGCCAGCGCGGAGGAGGCGGTGGCGCCGGCGCCGAGGACCGCGGCCGAGTCGACCTGCTCGACACCGTGCTCGCGCAGCGCGGCGACCATGCCGGGGATGTCGGTGTTGTCGCCGACACGGCGGCCGTCCTCGGTGAACACCAGGGTGTTGACCGCCTCGACGGCGGCCGCGGTCTCGCTCACCTCGTCGAGCAGCGGGATGACCGCCCGCTTGAGCGGCATGGTCAGCGACAGCCCCGCCCACTCGGCGCCGAGCCCGTCGACGAAGGCGGGCAGCGCCGCCTCGTCGACCTCGAAGCGCTCGTACGTCCAGTCCGTGAGCTCCAGCGCCCGGTAGGCGGCGCGGTGCAGCACCGGGGACAGGGAGTGGGCGATGGGGCTGCCCAGCACCGCGGCCCGGTGCCGGCGGGCGTGCTGCGTCGTGGCTGTCTCGCTCATGGCCTCAGTTCTTCTTGGCGCTTTCGTTGAACTTGTCCTTCAGCCGCTCGAATTCCGCGTAGGTCTTTGCGAATTCGGTTTTGTTCTGGCCGTCGGTGGCCACGAAGTAGATCCAGCCGTCGCTCGTCGGATTCAGCGTCGCCGCGAGTGCGTCCGCCCCCGGATTGCCGATCGGTCCCGGCGGCAGGCCCCGCTGCGTGTACGTGTTGTACGCGTCCTGGTTACTGTTGATCTCGGACTCGCTGATGTGGATGTTGCTCTCGTTCTTCAGGTAGTTGAAGGTCGAGTCGAACTGCAGCTTCTGGTTGGTCTCGGTGTTCGTGGGCTTGAGGCGGTTGTATACGACCTCGGCCATCTTGCGGAAGTCTTCGTCGGTCTTGCCCTCGGCCTGGACGAGGCTGGCGACCGTGATGACCTGCAGCGGGCTCTCCAGGTCGAGCGCCGCGGCCTTGGCCTGGAGGTCGAACTTGCCGTAGGCGGCGTCGGCCCGGCGGATCATCTCCTTGAGCACCACCGCGGGCTTCATGCCCTTCGCCGCGGCATAGGTGCCCGGGCAGAGGAAGCCCTCCAGCGGGTCCTTGATGTCCTTGTCGCTGTTCGCCCACTCGGGCAGCCCCAGATTCTTGTACTCCTTCTCCGCCACGTTTCGCGTGGTGCCGGAGGCGAGACCGAGTTTCTGGTCGATCACCTTGTAGATCTGGATGTTTCGCTGGCCGGGCGCGACGATCATATTGGCCTGGCTCTTCGGGTCGAGCATCATTTCCACGGCGCTCTTCGCGGACATCTGCTTCTTCAGGATGTACGCGCCGGCCTGGATGTTCCCGCCGTCGGGATTCTGCGTCATCGCGGAGACGAACGCGTCCACGCTCTTGACGACGCCCGCGTCCTTCAGCCGGCGGCCGATGTCGGCGCCGCCCGCGCCCTTGGGGATCTCGATGCTCACGGTCTGGCCGGTGCCCTCGCCCGCGTAGTCCGGGGCCGTGCCGTAACGATTCTGGTAGAACTGGTAGCCGAAGTAGCCGACCCCGCCGATGCCGCCGCCGAAGACGAGCACGACGAACAGGCAGGCGAATCCGTTGCGGCGCTTCTTGCCCTGGGGATCCCTGCCCTTGCCCGCCGCACCGCCGCGGCCCCGCCCGCGCCCGCCCCGGTCGCCCGGCTCGTCCTCGTCGTCCTCGGCGTCGCCGCCCGGGTCGCCCTGCGCGCCGCGGCCGGGCCTGTCGGCCGTCTGCGCCGCCTCGGGCCCGTCGCCCGCGAAGAAGGGGTGCTCGTCCTCCTGCGGACCTGAGGCGAACTCCGACTGCTCCTCGGGGCCGGGCTCGGCGCGCCGGCGTGCGGGCGGCTCCGGCGGCGGATAGGCGTCCGGCGTGCCGTAGAGATCGGGCTGCTCGGCGCCGTAAGCGGTTGCCTGCTGGCCGTACGGGTCCCCTGGGTCGGCCGCGTACGGCACGTGCGCGTGCGTGCCGGTGCCGTCCCAGCCGCCCTCCTGGTACGCCTGCGGTCCGCCCTGCTGGGCGAACTGCTGGTTCTGGTCCGGGTATTGGCCAGGCTCGGGGTACTGCGGCTGGCCCTGACCGGCGTAGTGCTGCGGGTCGTAGGACTGCTGGTGCTGCTGACCGTACGTATGCGGGTCGTACTGCTGCGCCTGTCCGTCGCCCCAGTCGCCGTATCCCGGCTGCTGCGGCTGCTGCGGGTAGTGCTGCGGCTGGCCGCCGTAGGCAGGCTGATGACCGGCGTGGGCCTGCTGCCCTTCCCATCCGCCGTCCCCGTACAACGGGTCCTCGGGATGCCACGGTTCGGAGCCAGGGCCCCGGCCATACTCAGTCATCGATCCCCTAGAGCCGCGAGGCGGCGGTCGCGCGGCTTGTGGACCGGGCAGCCGTTCCGCCTCTCTTTGTGCGGCGGCTGTTCGAACACCGCCGCATCGCGCGGAACGTTACCGTATCGCGATCAGATGACCACTTCGACGCCCTCGCCCGGTGCTGTACCTGACACCCGTTCGGATTCCAGTGCCTGTTGGAGGATGATCACAGCGGCTGCCTGGTCGACGACGGAGCGTCCCTTCTTGGACTTCACCCCGGCGGCGCGCAGTCCCTGACTGGCCGTCACCGTCGTCATCCGCTCGTCGACGAGCCGGACCGGCACCGGTGCGATGCCCTTCGCCAACTCCTGTGCGAACGCACGGACCTTGACCGCGGCCGGGCCCTCGCCCCCCTTGAGGGAGCGGGGCAGACCGACGACGACCTCGATCGGCTCGTACTCCTCGACCAGCTGCCGCAGCCGCCGGTGAGCGGCCGGCACGTCCCGGCCGGGGACCGTCTCGACCGGGGTGGCGAGGATCCCGTCGGGGTCGCAGGAGGCGACCCCGATCCGGGCGTCCCCGACGTCGATCGCGAGGCGACGGCCGCGGCGCATGCCCCGGCCGTCCCCGCTCGTCATCGTGTCGTCGCTCACTTGGCCGTTTCCGCCACGAGGCGCTCGACGGCGTCGACGGCGTCGCCGACGGCCGACGGGTTCTGGCCGCCGCCCTGGGCTACGTCCGGCTTTCCGCCACCGCCGCCGCCGAGGGTCTTGGCGGCGGCCCGCACGAGATCGCCGGCCTTCAGACCGCGCTCACGGGCGGCCTCGTTGGTGGCGATGACCGTGAGCGGCTTGCCGCCCGCGACGGTGAACAGGGCCACCACGGCGGCCCGCCCGCCCTGGATGCGACCGCGCACGTCCAGGACCAGCTTGCGCAGGTCGTCGGCGGTCGTGCCGTCGGGCACCTGACCGGCCACCAGCGCGACGCCGCGTACGTCCTTGGCGGAACCGGCGAGTCCGGCGGCGGCCTGGAGCACCTTCTCGGCGCGGAACTTCTCGATCTCCTTCTCGGCGTCCTTCAGCTTGCCGAGCATGGCGGACACCTTCTCCGGGAGCTCCTCCGGGCGGCCCTTGATCAGCTCCTGGAGCTGGGCCACGACGGTGTGCTCACGGGCCAGGAAGTTGTAGGCGTCGACGCCGACGAGAGCCTCGATACGACGCACGCCCGAGCCGATCGACGACTCGCCGAGCAGCTTCACCAGGCCCAGCTGAGCGGTGTTGTGGACGTGCGTGCCGCCGCACAGCTCCTTGGAGAAGTCGCCGATGGTGACGACGCGGACCCGCTCGCCGTACTTCTCGCCGAACTCGGCGATGGCGCCCTGCTTCTTGGCCTCGTCGATGCCCATGACCTCGGCCTGGACGTCCAGGTCGCGGGCGAGCACCTCGTTGATCTTCTGCTCGACGTCGGTCATCACGGCCGTCGGGACGGCGGACGGCGAGCCGAAGTCGAAGCGGAAGCGGCCGGGCTGGTTCTCCGAACCGGCCTGGGCGGCCGTCGGGCCGAGCGCGTCGCGCAGGGCCTGATGGGTGAGGTGCGTGGCCGAGTGGGCGCGGGCGATGGCCGTGCGACGGCGGCCGTCGATCGAGGCCAGGGCCCTGGCGCCGACGGTCACCTCGCCGAACTGCACGACGCCCTTGTGGACGTACACGCCGGGAACCGGCTTCTGGCAGTCGCGGATCTCGACGACCGCGCCGGAGTCCACCTTGATCTTGCCGGTGTCGCCGATCTGGCCGCCGCCCTCGGCGTAGAACGGGGTACGGTCCAGGACGATCTCGACCTCGTCGCCCTCGGTGGCGGCCGGCGAGGAGACGCCGTCCACGAGGATGCCGACGATCGTGGACTCGCCCTCGGTGTCGGTGTAGCCGATGAAGTCGGTCTCGCCGGCCTTGTCGGCGATCTCACGGTAGGCGCCGGCGCCGGCGTGGCCGGTCTTCTTGGCCTGGGCGTCGGCCTTGGCGCGCTCCCGCTGCTCCTTCATCAGGCGGCGGAAGCCGTCCTCGTCCACGGACAGCCCCTGCTCGGCGGCCATCTCCAGGGTGAGGTCGATCGGGAAGCCCCAGGTGTCGTGGAGCAGGAACGCCTTGTCGCCGGCGAGGACGGTGCCGCCGGACTGCTTGGTCTCGGTGACGGCGGTGTCGAGGATGTTGGTGCCGGCCTTCAGCGTCTTGAGGAAGGCGTTCTCCTCGGCGAGGGCCACCTTCTCGATGCGCTCGCGGTCGGTGATGAGCTCCGGGTACTGCTGCCCCATCATCGCGATGACGGTGTCGACGAGGTCCTTGACGACCGGACCGGTGGCGCCGAGGAGGCGCATGTTGCGGATGGCGCGGCGCATGATGCGGCGCAGCACATAGCCGCGGCCCTCGTTGCCGGGGGTGACGCCGTCGCCGATGAGCATCACAGAGGTGCGCATGTGGTCGGTGACCACGCGCAGCGAGACGTCGGAGTCGTGGGCGTCGCCGTAGGCCACGCCGGTCAGCTCGGTGGCCTTCTTGATGACGGCCATGGAGGTGTCGATCTCGTACATGTTCTGCACGCCCTGCAGAATCATGGCGAGGCGCTCCAGGCCGAGGCCGGTGTCGATGTTCTTGCTCGGCAGCTCGCCGAGGATCTCGAAGTTGTCCTTGCCGATGCCCTCGCCCCGCTCGTACTGCATGAAGACGAGGTTCCAGATCTCCACGTACCGCTCGTCGTTGACGGCGGGGCCGCCCTCGACGCCGAACTCGGGGCCGCGGTCGTAGTTGATCTCGGAGCAGGGGCCGCAGGGGCCGGGGACGCCCATGGACCAGTAGTTGTCCTTCATGCCCAGGCGCTGGATGCGCTCCTTGGGCACGCCGACGACCTCGTGCCAGATGCGCTCGGCCTCGTCGTCGTCCTTGTACACGGTGATCCACAGACGCTCGGGGTCGAGCCCGTAACCGCCCTTGTCCTGGGGCGCGGTGAGCAGCTCCCAGGCGTACTCGATGGCGCCCTGCTTGAAGTAGTCGCCGAAGGAGAAGTTGCCGCACATCTGGAAGAACGTGCCGTGCCGGGTGGTCTTGCCGACCTCTTCGATGTCGGGCGTGCGCACGCACTTCTGCACGCTGGTGGCACGCGTGAAGGGCGGCTTGACCTCACCCAGGAAGTAGGGCTTGAAGGGCACCATGCCGGCCGGGACGAGGAGCAGAGTCGGGTCGTCCGCGATGAGCGACGCCGAAGGGACGACGGTGTGCCCGCGCTCCTCGAAGAAGCTCAGCCAGCGGCGGCGAATCTCGGCCGACTCCATCAGTGGTCCTCATTCCGGTTGTACGAGTGCTTCGTTGGCGAAGACGTCGGGGCCTCGACGTGCTTCGGGTGGCTGCGGTCGTGCTCGATGGCGGCGAACCGCCGGGGCGCGGGGAGTTCGGGGTCCTCGTGGATGCCGAGGGCCTCCTCCAGCTCGGCCTCCCGCTGGGCCATGTTGTCGCGGACGTCGAGCGCGAAGCCCACCGCGCGGTCCTTGAGGCGCGCTCCCGTCTCGAGTGCCTTGTTCGCGGCGGTCGCGGCGAGACTCTCGGGGGTCAGCTGCCTCAGCTTGCGGTTGACCTTGGTGGTGGCCCACACGCCGGCGGCGACGCCGGAGGTGAACCAGAACGTACGACGGAACATCGAGGGGTCTCAGTCCCTACTTTCCACGGAGGTTCCACCGGCCGCGCCGCGACGCCGGGACGGTCCGGCCCACGATCACGGTCCGGCGGGACTCCTTGGCGGGCACGTCGTCCTTGCGGCCGCCGAGAGCACGGCGCACGCCGTAGCCGAAGGCGGCGACCTTCACCAGGGGGCCGCCGAAGGTGGAAGCGACCGTGGTGGACAGGGCGTGGGCGTTCGACGTGACTTCCTGGACGTCGGAGGCGATCGCGTCGACCCGGTCGATCTGGGTCTGCGCGGAGCGCACCGCCGAGGAGGCCTCCGCCAGCAGCGGGACGGCCTGGTCGGTCACGTCGGCGACCAGTTTGGTGGTAGCCCTGAGCGTCTGGGCCAGCCTCGCCAGCGCGAGCGCGAGGAAGGAGACCAGAATCGCCCAGAACACGGCCACCAGGATCCCGGCCACCTCTCCACCGGACACCGCGCACCTGCTTCCGCTCTCGGCGACAATCAACGACATCGATCAGGGTTCCGAGCCTATCGCGCCGACGCCGCCGTTCCGTACTGGATAAGGGGCCCACGCGGTATGCCCGTGAGGGGAGTGCGCGAAGGCCCGCCGCCTCGCCCGCCCCGAGGGGCAGGGAGACGACGGGCCAGGGCGCGGAGGTCCTACGGCCGGCTGGGGATCAGCGGGCGTAGTACTCGACGACGAGCTGCTCGTCGCAGATGACCGGGATCTCCTTGCGGTTCGGCTCGCGGTCCAGGCGGAACGCCAGGGCCTTGAGGTTCACCTGGAGGTAGCGCGGGGTCTCGCCCTCGGGGGCGAAGCCGCCCTCACGGGCGATGGAGAAGAGGGTCTTCTCGCGGCTGCGCTCGCGGACCATCACGACGTCGTCGGGACGGACGCGGAACGAGGGCTTGTCGACCTTCTGGCCGTTGACCTCGATGTGGCCGTGCACGACCATCTGGCGGGCCTGGTAGATCGTGCGGGCGATGCCCGAACGCAGGACCAGGGCGTCGAGACGACGCTCCAGCTCGATGATCAGGGCCTCACCGGTCTTGCCCTGGACCTTGGAGGCACGCTCGTAGGCGCGGACGAGCTGGCGCTCGGACACGTCGTACTGCGCGCGCAGACGCTGCTTCTCGAGCAGACGGACCTTGTAGTCCGAGTTCTGCTTGCGGCCGCGGCCGTGCTCACCCGGCGGGTAGGGACGGGCCTCGAAGTACTTGACGGCCTTCGGGGTCAGCGCGATGCCGAGCGCACGCGACTTCTTGACCTTGGGGCGGGACTGGTTCGCCACGATCTCTCATTTCTCAGTGTTCGGCTCGTCAGGGTTGAGGGAGGTCGCATCCGCAGCCGGGGAAACCCTTCGCGCCCTGGTGGACTCGACGGGCAGCCGCTCCCTGGTCTGGGCACATACGTGCAGCACGCGAGTGGCCCACCTACCGTGAAGGTGGTGGGCTGCCCGCGACACCATTCGAACGGTGCGCGACGCTCCTGGAACCCGTTGGGGTTCCGGCTGACCGTCCCGTTCTGACAGCACGGGACACAGCACTTCGGGAGAGTTTACAGGGTGCTCAGGACCGCTTCCGACCGAGGTGCTTCCTGGTCCACTCAACGGCGTCCGCGTACCGGGCCTCCGAGCCGTGCCGGGTCGGGGCGTAGTACTCGCGGTCCTTGATCTCGTCCGGCGCGTACTGCTGCGCGGCGATCCCCTCGGGCAGGTCGTGCGGGTAGACGTAGCCCTGGGCGTGCCCCAGTTTGGCGGCGCCCTTGTAGTGCCCGTCCCGCAGATGCGGCGGTACCGGACCGGCCAGGCCCTTGCGCACGTCGTCCAGGGCGGCGCCGATCGCGGTGGTCGCGGAGTTCGACTTGGGGGCCAGGGCGAGCGCGATGGTGGCGTGGCTGAGGGTGAGCGCGGCCTCGGGGAAGCCGATCAGGGCGACGGCCTGGGCGGCGGCCACGGCGATGGGCAGGGCGTTCGGGTCGGCGAGGCCGATGTCCTCGCTGGCGGAGATCATCAGGCGGCGGGCGATGAACCGGGGGTCCTCGCCGGCCTCGATCATGCGGGCGAGGTAGTGCAGGGCGGCGTCGACGTCGGAGCCGCGGATGGCCTTGATGAGGGCGCTGGCGACGTCGTAGTGCTGGTCGCCGGCGCGGTCGTACTTCACCGCGGCCCGGTCGACCGTCTCCTCCAGCGTGGCGAGGGCGATCCCCGTCTCGCCCTTGTCGAGGGCGGCCCCGGCCGCCGCCTCCAGGGCGGTGAGGGCGCGCCGGGCGTCGCCGCCGGCGATCCGCAGCAGGTGCTCCTCGGTGTCCTCGGGGAGGGTGACGGCGCTCCCGAGGCCGCGTTCGTCGGTGAGGGCGCGCCGCAGCAGACCGCGCACGTCGTCGTCGGTGAGGGGTTCCAGGGTGAGCAGCAGCGAGCGGGAGAGCAGGGGGGAGATGACCGAGAAGTACGGGTTCTCGGTGGTCGCCGCGATGAGCGTCACCCAGCGGTTCTCGACCGCGGGCAGCAGGGAGTCCTGCTGGGCTTTGCTGAAGCGGTGGATCTCGTCGAGGAAGAGGACGGTCTCCTTGCCGTAGGCCCCGGTGGCGCGGCGGGCGCCGTCGATGACCGCGCGGACCTCCTTGACGCCGGCGGTGATCGCGGAGAGCTCGACGAAGCGCTTGTCGGTGGCCTTGGAGACGACGTACGCCAGAGTGGTCTTGCCGGTGCCGGGCGGGCCCCAGAGGATCACCGAGGAGGGGCCGGCGGGGCCGCCCGCGCCCTCGCCGACGAGGCGGCGCAGGGGTGAGCCGGGTTTGAGCAGGTGCTGCTGGCCCACGACCTCGTCGAGGGTGCGCGGACGCATCCGCACCGCCAGGGGGCTGCCGGCGGGCTCCTTCTCCTGGCGGTCTTCTGCTGCGGCGGTGAACAGGTCGGGCTCCACGCTGAAACCCTAAAACACCGCACTGACAATCCCTCCGGGACGGTCAGCTGGTCCAGAAGTCCCACCAGCGGGTGAGGACCAGCATGCCGATGATGCCGATGTGCAGTGCCGGCAGGACCCAGGTGAACTCGCCGAAGAAGCTCTTCAGCCAGCGCGGGGCCGGGAGGAAGTCGTTGCGGATGTTGAACGAGGTCACGTACCAGAACATGATGATCGTCGCGACCCAGGCCAGCGAGCACCACAGGCACAGGGCGTTGATCCGGTACAGCGACTGGAACATCAGCCAGGCGCAGAAGGAGACGCCGAACAGGGTGCCCGCGTTGAAGGTCAGCCAGTACCAGCGGGGGAAGCGGGCCCGGGCGAGCAGGCTGACGCCGACGCAGACGACGATGCCGTAGGCGACGAGGCCGAGCATCGGGTTGGGGAAGCCGAAGACGGCCGCTTGCTTGCTCTCCATGACGCTGCCGCAGGAGACCACGGGGTTCAGGCTGCAGCCCGGCGTGAACGACTTGCCGGCGACCTTCGCCTCGAGCAGCTTGAACTTGTCGATCGTGATGACCCACGCGGCGAGCAGACCGGCCGCGCCGGTGATCATCAGCAGCAGGGCGAACGCGCGGCTGCCGCCGGCCGTGCCCGGCGCGGTCGCCTCGGCGCGCTCCGGCTCGGGTTCGGTGTCCACGGCTTTCACTGTCGTCTTGCTCATCACGCCGATTCCGTCACTTGAGAGTTGGACGTTCCTCTGACAGGGCTCATTGTGCCGCACCCGGGCGTGAGTCCACCGTTCGGTGGACATAAAGAGGGATCGTCCGACGTGACGAATTCGCGCCCGCCGAGTTGACGTGGGAAGGGGCGCGCGGGGGCTGAAACTCCCCCGCGCGCCCGTCCCCTCAGCCCAGCCTCGACTCCAGCTCGGCCACGATCTCGTTCACGCCGACCGCCGTCTGCTCCCCGGACTCCATGTCCTTCAACTGCACGACGCCCTCGGCGAGATCCCGCTCACCGGCGACGATCGTGTACCGCGCCCCGCTCCGGTTGGCGTTCTTCATCGCCCCCTTGAGCCCCTTCGCGCCGTAGGAGAAGTCGGCGGCGACACCGAGCTTGCGCAGTTCGGTGACCTTGGCGAACAGCACCCGGCGGGCCTCCTCCCCGAGCGGCACCGCGAACACGCTGGTGGACGCGGGGAGTTCCAGCGTGACGCCTTCGGCCTCCAGGGCGAGGACCGTGCGGTCGACGCCGAGCGCCCAGCCCACGGACGGCAGCGCGGGGCCGCCGATCATCTCCGACAGCCCGTCGTAGCGGCCGCCGCCGCCCACCGCGGACTGGGAGCCCAGACCGTCGTGGACGAACTCGAAGGTCGTACGGGTGTAGTAGTCCAGGCCGCGGACCAGCTTCGGGTCGTCCTCGAAGGAGACGCCCGCCGCGGTGATCAGCTCGCGGACCTCCTCGTGGTAGGCCTTGCACGCGTCGCACAGGTAGTCGCGCAGCAGCGGGGCGTCCCCGAGCTGCTTCTGCACCGACTCGCGCTTGTCGTCGAGGACGCGCAGCGGGTTGATGTCGGCCCGGCGCAGCGTGTCCTCGTCGAGATCCAGTCCGCGCAGGAAGTCCTGGAGCGCGGCCCGGTACACCGGCCGGCACTCCTTGTCGCCCAGGCTGTTGAGCAGGATGCGGAACTCGCGCAGCCCGAGCGAGCGGTAGGCCTGGTCGGCCAGGATGATCAGCTCGGCGTCGAGGGCGGGGTCCTCCGCGCCGATCGCCTCGGCGCCGACCTGGGAGAAGTGGCGGTAACGCCCCTTCTGCGGGCGCTCGTAGCGGTAGTACGAGCCGGAGTACCAGAGCTTGACGGGGAGGTTGCCCGCCTTGTGGAGGTTGGCCTCCAGTGCGGCGCGCAGCACGGAGGCGGTGCCCTCGGGGCGCAGGGCGAGCCTGGTGCCGCCCTTGGTCTCGAAGGCGTACATCTCCTTGGTCACGATGTCGGTGGACTCGCCGACACCGCGCGCGAAGAGTTCCACGTTCTCGAAGCCGGGGGTCTCGATGTAGCCGTATCCGGAGTTGCGCAGCGGCGCGGCGATCGCCTCACGGACGGCGAGGTACTGGGCGGAGTCGGGCGGCAGAAGGTCGTACGTGCCCTTGGGGGCCTGAAAGGTGCTCACGGAAGGTCTCGTCACATTCCTCGTCGGGGAGCCTCGGGTGCTCCCTGGCCGTCGGCCGCCACCTGCCGCAGATACGGGTTGGCGGCGCGCTCCTGGCCGATGGTCGTCTGGGGGCCGTGGCCGGACAGCACCACGGTCGAGTCGTCGAGCGGCAGGCACACGCGTGCCAGCGAGTCGAGCATCTCGGCCATGTCGCCGCCGGGCAGGTCGGTGCGTCCGATGGAGCCGGCGAACAGCAGGTCACCCGAGAAGAACACGGACGGGATGTCCGCGGTCTCGGGCATCCGGAAGGTCACCGACCCCTTGGTATGCCCCGGCGCGTGCGCGACGGACAGCTCCAGGCCCGCCAGCTCCAGCTTCGCGCCGTCGGACAGCTCCCGGACGTCGTCCGGCTCCCCGACCGTCAGCTCGCCCATCAGCGGCATTCCGATGGACCGCCCGAGCGCCTTCTCGGGGTCGCTCATCATGAACCGGTCCTCGGGGTGGATCCAGGCGGGCACGTCGTGCGCGCCGCACACCGGGACGACCGAGGCCACATGGTCGATGTGGCCGTGGGTGAGGACGACGGCGACGGGCTTGAGCCGATGCTTTCTGATCGCTTCCTCGACTCCGGGGGCCGCCTGATGGCCCGGGTCGATGATCACGCACTCCTCACCGGCGGCGGGGGCGACGAGATAACAGTTCGTCCCCCAGGCACCGGCGGGGAACCCGGCAATGAGCACGATCGTCCTTCGTTTGTATCGGTACGGGTGGGCTTGCGAGCGACTGCGCCCGTCGTCAGAGCCTACCGGCGCTGCCGTTTCCTCAGCGAACCCATATACGGTACGGGGCACACGCAGGCGGACGGCTCACCAGACGCACGCGTACCCGTCGATGTACGAGACGCATGAGGAGAGAACCCGGTGGTCACCCAGGAACAGCGCAAGCGGCAGCTCGCCCGGGAGAAGTTCTTGCGGCAGCAGCAGCGCCGCACGGCCGCGCGGCGCAAGGCGCGTGTGCGCAACTCGGTGATCGCGTCCGTGCTCGGCGTGATCGTGGTGGGCAGCCTGACGCTCTACACCACGGGCGTCCTCAAGGACGACGACAAGGCGAAGGCGAGCTCCGAGGCCAGCCCGGCCCCCTCGCCCAGCAAGGCCGCCGACCCGTGCGCGAAGCCGGCCGCGGGCTCCGTCAAGAAGGAGACCTGGAAGAAGGAGCCGGCGGTCACCATCGACAAGTCGGCCAAGTACACGATGAAGCTGGACACGACCTGCGGCGCGATAGACATCGCGCTGAAGGCGTCGGCGGCCCCGCACACCGTGAGCTCCTTCGACTTCCTCGCCTCCAAGGGGTACTTCGACCACACCAAGTGCCACCGGCTGACCACCAACGGGATCTACGTGCTCCAGTGCGGCGACCCGACGGGCAGCGGCAGCGGCGGTCCGGGCTACACCATCCCGGACGAGAACCTGAAGGACGCGAGCCTGAAGAACAACGTGTATCCGGCGGGCACGGTCGCCATGGCGAACACCTCCCAGCCCCACACGGGCGGCAGCCAGTTCTTCCTCGTCTACCAGGACAGTCCGCTGCCGCCCAGCTACACACCGTTCGGTACGGTGTCCGAATCGGGCATGGCGGTGCTGAAGAAGATCGCCGCCGCGGGTGAGAACACGGGAGCCGGTGACGGCGCCCCGAACGCGACGGTCGTGATCGACAAGGCGACGGTCTCGAAGTCCTGACGTCAAGGCGGCCGACCGGGCAATTTCGGTGGCGCTGGATGCGGACAGGCGGCCCGCCGGTCGCCTATGTTGGCCGTGACGAAACTGTGGACGATGCCCGGGGGCTCGAAAGCCCCTCGTCGGCATCATGTGGAGGAGGCGCTGTGAGCAGCGACCCGTGGGGCCGCGTCGACGAGACGGGGACCGTGTACGTGCGTACGGCCGACGGCGAGCAGGTCGTCGGTTCCTGGCAGGCGGGCTCCCCCGAGGAGGCGCTCGCCTACTTCGAGCGCAAGTACGAGGGCCTGGTTGTCGAGATCGGCCTCCTCGAGAAGCGAGTCCAGACGACCGACCTGTCGGCGAAGGACGCCCAGGTCGCCATCGACCACATCCGCGAGCAGGTCGACGCGCATCACGCGGTCGGCGACCTGGAGGCGCTGCGGACGCGGCTGGACAAGCTGGTGGCGACGGTGGAGGCGCGCCGCGAGGAGCGCAAGCAGCAGCGCGCCAAGCAGTCCGACGAGGCCCGCAAGGCCAAGGAGGACCTGGTCGCGGAGGCGGAGCAGCTGGCGCAGTCCGACCAGTGGCGGGCGGCCGGTGAGCGGCTGCGGGCCCTGGTGGACACCTGGAAGGGCCTGCCGAGGCTCGACCGCAAGTCGGACGACGAGCTGTGGCACCGCTTCTCGCACGCCCGCTCGGCGTTCTCCAAGCGGCGCAAGGCCCACTTCGCGCAGCTGGACGCGCAGCGCGAGGAGGCCCGCCGGACCAAGGAGCGGCTGGTCTCCGAGGCCGAGGCGCTGTCCGGTTCGACGGACTGGGGCCCGACGGCGGCGCGTTACCGCGAGCTGATGGCGGAGTGGAAGGCGGCGGGCCGCGCCCAGCGCGAGCACGAGGACGACCTGTGGAACCGCTTCCGCGGCGCCCAGGACGTGTTCTTCGCCGCCCGCAGCTCGGTCTTCGCCGAGCGGGACGCCGAGCAGTCGGAGAACCTGAAGCTGAAGGAGGAGCTGGCCGGTGAGGCCGAGAAGATCCTCCCTGTGACGGATCTGAAGGCGGCGCGGGCCGCGTTCCGTTCGGTCAACGAGCGGTGGGAGGCCATCGGCCACGTGCCGCGCGACGCCCGGCCGAAGGTCGAGGGCCGGATGCACGCGGTGGAGCGGGCGATCCAGGAGGCCGAGGAGGCCGAGTGGCGCCGGACGAACCCGGAGGCGCGTGCGCGTGCCGCGGGTCTGACCGGTCAGCTCCAGGCCGCGGTCGACAAGCTGAAGGGCCAGATCGAGCAGGCGCGCGCCCAGGGCAACTCCGCGAAGGCGGAGAAGCTGGAGCGCGAGCTGGAGGGCCGTCAGGCGCTGCTGGACCAGGCGCTGAAGGGCCTGCAGGAGTTCGGCGGCTGACACGCACGCGAAGAGGCCCCCGCACCCGAGGTGCGGGGGCCTCTTCGCGTGCTCTGAGGGCTAGTCGGACGGCCGACGGGCCGAGGTGACCCGGTAGACGTCGTAGACGCCCTCGACGCCGCGTACGGCCTTCAGCACGTGTCCCAGGTGCTTGGGGTCGCCCATCTCGAAGGTGAAGCGGGAGGTGGCGACCCGGTCGCGGGAGGTCTGGACGGCGGCGGAGAGGATGTTGACGTGCTGGTCGGACAGGACGCGGGTGACGTCCGACAGGAGCCTGGAGCGGTCGAGGGCCTCGACCTGGATGGCGACCAGGAAGACCGAGGACTGCGTCGGCGCCCACTCCACGTCGAGGATGCGCTCGGGCTCGCGGGACAGTGACTCCACGTTGACGCAGTCGCTGCGGTGAACCGATACGCCACTGCCGCGCGTGACGAACCCGATGATCGGGTCGCCGGGGACGGGCGTACAGCAACGGGCGAGCTTGACCCACACGTCGTCGACGCCCTTGACCACGACCCCGGGGTCGTTGTTGCTGCGCCGCTTGCGGCCGCGGGTGCGGGACGGCGGGACCGCTTCGTCGATCTCCTCGGTGGCCGCCTCCTCGCCGCCGAGGGCCTGCACCAGCTTCTGCACGATGTTCTGCGCGGAGACGTGGCCTTCGCCGATCGCCGCGTACAGCGCGGAGATGTCCGAGTACCGCATCTCGTGCGCGAGCGTCACCAGCGAGTCGCCGGTGAGGATGCGCTGGATCGGCAGGTTCTGCTTGCGCATCGCGCGGACGATGGCGTCCTTGCCCTGCTCGATCGCCTCGTCGCGGCGCTCCTTGGAGAACCAGGCCCGGATCTTGTTGCGGGCCCGCGGCGACTTGACGAAGTTCAGCCAGTCCCGGGACGGTCCGGCACCGGCCGCCTTGGAGGTGAAGACCTCCACCAGGTCGCCGTTGTCGAGGGTCGACTCCAGGGGCACCAGACGCCCGTTGACCCGGGCCCCTATCGTGCGGTGGCCCACCTCGGTGTGGACCGCGTAGGAGAAGTCCACCGGCGTGGCCCCGGCCGGGAGCGCTATGACGTCGCCCTTGGGCGTGAAGACGAAGACCTCGTTGCGGGACAGGTCGAAGCGCAGGGACTCCAGGAACTCGCCGGGGTCCTCGGTCTCCTTCTGCCAGTCGAGCAACTGGCGCAGCCACGCCATGTCGTTGAGGTGGTCGTCCTTGCCCTTGCCGGACGACTTGGGCGCGTCGGTGCGCACCTTGGAGGCGCCGGCGACGGCTTCCTGCTTGTACTTCCAGTGCGCGGCGATGCCGTACTCGGCGCGGCGGTGCATGTCGAAGGTGCGGATCTGCAGTTCGACGGGCTTGCCGTTGGGGCCGATGACCGTCGTGTGCAGCGACTGGTACATGTTGAACTTGGGCATCGCGATGTAGTCCTTGAACCGGCCGGGGACCGGGTTCCATCGCGCGTGCACGGTGCCGAGGGCCGCGTAGCAGTCGCGGACGGTGTCCACGAGGACGCGGATGCCCACCAGGTCGTAGATCTCCGCGAAGTCGCGGCCGCGGACGATCATCTTCTGGTAGACGCTGTAGTAGTGCTTGGGGCGGCCGGTGACGGTGGCCTTGATGCGGGCGGCGCGCAGGTCGGCCTGGACCTCGTCGGTCACTATGGCCAGGTACTCGTCGCGCTTGGGGGCGCGTTCGGCGACGAGGCGGACGATCTCGTCGTACATCTTGGGGTAGAGGATCGCGAAGGCGAGGTCCTCCAGTTCCCACTTGATGGTGTTCATGCCCAGGCGGTGGGCGAGCGGCGCGTAGATCTCCAGGGTCTCGCGCGCCTTCTTCTCCTGCTTCTCGCGCTTGAGGTAGCGCATGGTGCGCATGTTGTGCAGGCGGTCGGCGAGCTTGATGACCAGGACGCGGGGGTCCTTGGCCATCGCGACGACCATCTTGCGCACGGTCTCCGCCTGCGCGGCCTCGCCGAACTTGACCTTGTCCAGTTTGGTGACGCCGTCGACGAGGAGGGCGACGGTGTCGCCGAAGTCGCGGCGCAGCTGGTCGAGGCCGTACTCGGTGTCCTCGACGGTGTCGTGGAGCAGGCCCGCCATGAGGGTGGCCGGGTCCATGCCCAGTTCGGCGAGGATGGTGGTCACCGCGAGGGGGTGGGTGATGTAGGGGTCGCCGCTCTTGCGCTTCTGGCCGCGGTGCCAGCGCTCGGCGACCTGGTAGGCCTTCTCGATCTGGCGGAGCGTGGCCGTCTCGATCTTCGGGTCGTTGCCGCGGACGATCCGCAGCAGCGGTTCCAGGACCGGGTTGTAAGGGTTGGCGCGCTGAACGCCGAGCCGGGCGAGGCGGGCGCGGACGCGGTTGGAGGAGCCGGAGCGGGCGGGCGGCTGCGCGGCGGCCTGCCGGGAGACGGGGGCGGGCTCGGGCCGCTCGGGCGGGGCCGGCTTGGGGCGGGACTCCCCGGCGGGCTTGTCGACGGGCGCGGAGCGGTCGTGCTCGACCGGCCCGCGGGCGTCGTCGTGCGCGTGCGACGCGGGCGTGGCCGTGGGCTCCGAGGCGGACTCGGGCTTGGCGGCGGTCAGGTGCTGGGCCTCGTCTGGCAAGAGGACTCCTCGTGCGCGATCCGGGTCCCCGGTCAGGCTCCGGAGCACCCATCGTAGCGATGCCGGGCCTCCAGATCGCCTCCAGTCCGGTGTGAGAGCGGTCTACCCGTGCAACACGAGGGGCGGGCGCCGGATTCCTCCGGGCCCGCCCCCTGTTCGTATCGCGTTCGCGTCGTGTTCCGCCTCGGACGGCGTCCCGGACGCTGTCTCAGATGGTGAGCAGCGCCTCCAGGGGCGCGGCCGCCAGAGCCGGCTCCAGGCGGGACCGGCCGGCGAGGAAGCCGAGCTCCATCAGGACGGCGACACCGGCGACCTGGGCGCCCGCTCGGTGGATGAGCTGGATCGACGCCTCGGCGGTGCCTCCGGTGGCGAGGACGTCGTCGACGATCAGGACGCGGTCGTCGGCGGTGAGGTCCTCGGCGTGGATCTCGATCTCCGCCGAGCCGTACTCCAGGTCGTAGGCCTGGGCGAGGGTCGCTCCGGGGAGCTTGCCGGCCTTGCGGACCGGTATGAAGCCGATCCCGGCCCGGACGGCGACCGGGGCGCCCAGGATGAAGCCGCGAGCCTCCAGGCCGACGATCTTCGTGGCGCGGGTGCGCACGGCGATCTCGGCGAACGCGTCGGTGAGCGCGGTGAACGCCGCCGGGTCCGCGAGCAGCGGGGTGATGTCCTTGAACATCACGCCCGGCTCGGGGTAGTCGGCCACGTCCCGGATGCGGCTGAGCAGGAGTTCCTTCACGTCGGTCATCGGCGCTTCCCCGAGGGTCGGCCGCGGCCCCGGCTGCGGGACGCGGGCTGGGATCGCGGGCCGACGACGGCGGCCGCGTCCTCCGGCTCGGCGCCGTGCGCCTCGCCGTCGTGGGACTGGGTGAACTCCTCACCGGCGGGCGCCTGGGCACGCTTCGCCAGGACCCGCTTCTTCAGGGCCTTCAGCTGCGGCTCGCGCTCCTTGAGGTCGGCGACGAGCGGCGTGGCGATGAAGATCGACGAGTAGGCGCCGGCCGCGAGGCCGACGAACAGCGACAGCGAGATGTCGTTGAGCGTGCCCGCGCCGAGGAAGCCGCCGCCGATGAACAGCAGGCCGGCGACCGGCAGCAGGGCGACCACCGTGGTGTTGATGGAGCGGACCAGAGTGCCGTTGATCGACCGGTTGGCGACCTCGCTGTAGGTGAAGCGGGTCTGCTTCGTGAGGTCCTTCGTCTGCTCCTTGAGGGAGTCGAAGACGACGACCGTGTCGTACAGCGAGTAACCGAGGATGGTCAGCAGACCGATCACGGTGCCCGGGGTGACCTCGAAGCCGACGAGGGCGTAGATGCCGACGGTGATGGTGATGTCGTGGATCAGGGCGACGAGCGCGGCGATGGCCATGCGCCACTCGAACGCGATCGCCAGGTAGATCACGACCAGCACCATGAAGATCGCGAGACCCTGCCAGGCCTTGGCGGCGATCTGGTCGCCCCAGCTGGGGCCGACCAGGTCGGCGGCGATGGCCTCGGAGTCGACGTCGAAGTCCTCGGCGAGGGCCTTCTTGACCTTGTCGGACTCCTTGGTGTCCATGCCGGCGATCTGGATGCGCAGCGAGCCGTCGCCGAGCTTCTGCACGACCGCCTCGTGGCCGGCCGCCTCCTCGGCGGCGCGCTCCGCCTCGGAGACGGAGACCGAGGTGTTCTTCGCCGTGGTGAAGACGGCGCCGCCCTGGAAGTCGATGCCCATGTTCAGGCCGCGCACCGCCAGGCCGACGATGGCCGTGATGGTGATCAGGATCGAGATGCCGTACCAGAGCTTGCGGTGGCCGATGAAGTCGTAACTGACCTCGCCACGGTGCAGTCGGGCGCCGAGGTTGCCGAGTTTCGACATCGATCAGGCCTCCTTCGTCTCGACGGGGCCGGCTGCGGGACCGGCGGGACGGCGGGTGCGGCGCAGCGGCGGCTGGGCACCCAGGCTCTTCGGGTCGAGGCCGGACCACTTGTGGCCGCCCGAGAAGAAGGTGCGGCGCGCTGCCAGCGTCATGAGCGGCTTGGTGAAGAAGAACACCACGACGACGTCGAGCACGGTGGTCAGACCCAGCGTGAACGCGAAGCCCTGGACCTTGCCGACGGTGACGACGAACAGCACGGCGGCGGCGAGGAACGACACGAAGTCGGAGACCAGGATGGTGCGCCGGGCGCGCGGCCAGGCCCGCTCGACCGCGGGGCGCAGGGAGCGGCCCTCGCGGATCTCGTCCCGGATCCGTTCGAAGTAGACGATGAAGGAGTCCGCGGTGATGCCGATGGCGACGATGGCGCCGCAGACGGCCGGCAGGTTCAGCGCGAAGCCGATGGCCGGGCCGAGCAGCGACATCAGGACGTAGGTCAGGGCCGCGGAGACCAGCAGCGAGGCGATCGCGATCACGGACAGCCCGCGGTAGTAGAGCACCAGGTAGATCACCACGAGGGCGAGGCCGATGGCGCCGGCGAGGAGACCGGCGTGCAGCTGGTCGCCGCCGAGCGCCGCGGTCACCGTGGTCACGCTCTGCTCCTGGAAGGAGAGCGGGAGGGCGCCGTAGGACAGCATGTTGGCGAGGCTCTGGGCCTCGTCCTGGCTGAAGCTGCCGGAGATCTGGGCCTGGCCGCCGGTGATGGAGGAGCTGACGAACGGGCTGGAGACGACCTCGCCGTCCAGGACGATGCCGAACTGGTTCTGCGGGTCCTGGTTCTGCGCCAGCTTGCCGGTGATGTCGGCGAACTTCTTCGCGCCCTTGGAGTTGAACTCCATGGTGACCTGCCAGCCGGCGGCGGTCTGGGTGTCGTAGACGGCCTGGGCCTTCTTGACCTCGGTGCCGTCCACGGCGGCCGGGCCGAGCAGGTACTTGTACCAGACGCCCTTGATCTCGCCGCAGCCCACGGCGGCGGCGTCGGGCTTGGCGTTGTCGCCGGCCTTGGCGCGGACGTCCGGCTTGGAGCAGTCGAGTTTCGCGTACTGCGCCTGCGCCGCCGCGTCACCGGTGGCGGCGCTCGCGGGGGCGGAGGGGCTCGCGGAGGCGCCGGTGCTCGCCTTGGCGGAGGCGGACGGCGTGGCGTCGGCCTTCAGGCCGTCGGTGAGGGCGCGGCCCTGCGGGCTCGCGGAGGAGGAGGCGCCCGACGAGGCCGACGGCGACGCGGGAGAGGAGGCCTTCTCGCCCCCGGAGGCGCCGGCGGAACCGCTCGCGGACGGGCTCGGCGAAGCGCCGGCGGAACCGCTCGCGGACGGGCTGGGCGAGCCGCCGGCGGCCGGGCCGGTGGGCTCGGCGGCCAGGACCGGGCGGAAGTACAGCTTCGCGGTGGTGCCGACCTGCTCCCGGGCTTCCTCGGAGTCGGTGCCCTTGGGGATGTTCACGATGATGTTGCTGTCGCCCTGGGTCTGCACCTCCGCCTCGGTGACGCCCAGGCCGTTGACACGACGGTTCATGATCTCGACCGCGGTGTCCATGTTGGCCTTGTTGATCGCGGACCCCTGGTCGGCCTTCGCCGCCAGCGTGATGCTGGTGCCGCCGGCCAGGTCGATGCCCAGCCTCGGCTTCGTGTGCCCGGAGAGGAACATCCCCCCGGTGAGCGCCACGATGGCGATCAGGATCAGGGCCAGCGAGCGCCCCGGCTTGCTCTGGGCATTCGCGCTCCGGCCCTTCTTAGGTGCTGCCACCTTCTCGTACTCCCTCTCGGGCCGTCTCGCGCCGGGTCAGCGCGGCGGCGGCCATGACATGGTGTCGGGATCCCCTATGTGCGAGATGCGCGCACCCGGAACGCGCGGGCCCCGCCCGCGCGCCCCGGGGACGTGGCTACTTCTTCGCGTCGGAGTCGCCGTCGGTCTTCTTCGGCTCTTCGTCGGCCTGCTTCGGCGTCGCGTCGGCGCCGGCCTCGGCGGCCGGCTCCTCGGTCCCGGACGTCTCGTCCTTCTTGCCGAAGTCGACGGGCTTGTCGTCGGAGGCGGCGGCAGCGTCGGCGGAGCCGTCGGTGTCGGAGAGGGAGGAGGCGTCGGCGGGGACGACGTCGGAGTCGGACTTCAGGTCGTGCTCGATGCCGTGGACGATGCGGTTGTACTCGTCGTCGGTCAGGACGGCGCCGATCGCGTTCTTCGCGAAGAGCAGCTCCACTCCCGGGCCGGCGTCGAGGAGGACGGTGTCCTCGTCGACCTCCTTCACCGTTCCGTACAACCCCCCGATGGTGCGGACACCGCTGCCGGGCTGCATGGCGTTGCGCATGTCCACGGCCTGCTGCTGCTTCTTCTTCGCCGACCGGGTCATCAGGAACATGGCCCCGATGAGCACGATGAACGGAAGGATGGTCACGAGACTCACGGGTCGGTACTTCCTTCACACGACCGCGGTGCTGAGCGGCCTGATGGTTGGGGGGTATGCGTGCTGCCGGCAACGGCGGCATCGGCGGAGTCTAAGCGAGTCCGCGCGCAAGGAACAACGCTCAGCATGGCACTTGGGTTCCTGACCCGGCCAATGTCCTGGCCGATCGCCGGCGCCCGCGCGCGTCGCCGCCGCCCGGACAGGTCTCGCCGCGGGCGCCCTCATCCCCCGAACAGGTCCTGCTGCCCGTTTCCCGTGCCGGCGGGGCGGGGCGGGGTGAGGCCGAGGTGGGTCCAGGCGGCGGGGGTGGCGACGCGGCCGCGCGGGGTGCGGGCGAGCAGGCCCTCCCGGACCAGGAAGGGTTCGGCGACCTCTTCGACGGTCTCGCGCTCCTCCCCCACCGCGACGGCGAGCGTGGACAGGCCGACCGGGCCGCCGCCGAACAGCTTGAGCAGGGCTTCGAGGACGGCGCGGTCGAGGCGGTCGAGGCCGCGGGCGTCCACCTCGTAGACGGCGAGGGCCGCGGAGGCGATCTCACGGGTGATGACACCGTCGGCCTTGACCTGCGCGTAGTCGCGGACGCGGCGCAGCAGGCGGTTGGCGATGCGGGGCGTGCCCCGGGAGCGGCCGGAGATCTCGGCGGCGCCGTCGGTGTCGATCTCCACGTCGAGGAGGTTCGCCGAGCGGTGGACGACGCGCTGGAGTTCGGCCGGTTCGTAGAACTCCATGTGGGCGGTGAAGCCGAAGCGGTCGCGCAGCGGCGGGGGGAGCAGGCCCGCGCGTGTGGTGGCGCCGACGAGGGTGAAGGGGGGCAGTTCCAGCGGGATGGCCGTGGCGCCGGGGCCCTTGCCGACGATGACGTCGACGCGGAAGTCCTCCATGGCCATGTAGAGCATCTCCTCGGCGGGCCGCGACATGCGGTGGATCTCGTCGAGGAAGAGGACCTCTCCTTCCTGGAGGGAGGAGAGGATCGCGGCGAGGTCGCCGGCGTGCTGGATGGCGGGGCCGCTGGTGATGCGGATGGGAGCGCCCATCTCGGCGGCGATGATCATGGAGAGGGTGGTCTTGCCGAGGCCGGGGGCGCCGGAGAGCAGGACGTGGTCGGCGGTCGCGCCACGCGCGCGTGCGGCGCGCAGGACGAGGTCGAGCTGCTCGCGGACCTTCTCCTGGCCGATGAACTCGCCCAGGTCCTTGGGGCGCAGCGCGGCCTCGACGGCCTGGTCCTCACGGTCGGCGACAGATCCCACCAGCCGCTCGGAGGCGGAGGTGTCGGTCGTGTCGTCCCAGTTCATGTGGTGTGCCTCAGAGTGGTGGGGTCGGTCAGCGGGCGCGGTTGAGGGTCTGCAGGGCGGCCTTGAGCAGCTGGCCCACCTGGGGCGCGCCGCCCGCGGCCTCGGCCTGCGGCGCCACGGCGGTGACCGCCTCGTCGGCCTCCCGGGTGGCGTACCCGAGGCCGATGAGGGCCGCGTGGAGCTGGTCGCGCCAGCCCTGGGTGACGGGTGTGCCCACCGCGGGGGCGCCGGTCGGTTCGCCGAGGCGGTCCTTCAGCTCCAGCAGCAGCTTCTGGGCGCCCTTCTTGCCGATGCCGGGGACGGCGACGAGGGCCTTCTCGTCGGCGGTGGCGACGGCCCGGCGCAGCGCGTCCGGTGTGTGCACGGCAAGCATCGCCTGGGCGAGTCTCGGGCCGACGCCGCTGGCGGTCTGGAGCAGCTCGAAGACCTGACGTTCGTCGTCGTCGGCGAAGCCGTACAGGGTGAGGGAGTCCTCGCGGACGACCAGGGAGGTGGCCAGTTTGGCCTGCTGGCCCGTCCGCAGTCCCGACAGGGTGTTGGGGCTGCACTGGACGGCGATGCCGATGCCGCCCACCTCGACCACGGCGGAGTCGGGGGCGAGGGCGGCGACCGGTCCGCTCACGAAGGCGATCATCCCGTACGGCCTTTCAGTGTCGGTGCTTTGGCTGCGTGCAGGGCGACGGCCTGCTGGAGCCGGTTCTGCGCGGGGGCGCGCCAGATGTGGCAGATGGCGAGGGCGAGCGCGTCGGCGGCGTCGGCGGGCTTGGGCGGCGCGTCGAGCCGCAGCAGGCGGGTGACCATCGCACCGACCTGCGCCTTGTCGGCGCGCCCGCTGCCGGTGACGGCGGCCTTGACCTCGCTGGGCGTGTGCAGGGCGACGGGGATGCCGCGGCGGGCGGCGCAGAGCATGGCGACGGCGCTGGCCTGGGCGGTGCCCATGACGGTCCGTACGTTGTGCTGGCTGAACACCCGCTCCACCGCCACGAATTCGGGCCGGTACTCGTCCAGCCACTGCTCTATGCCCTGTTCGACGGCGACGAGGCGGTGTCCCAGCTCGGCGTCCGCGGGCGTCCGTACGACGCCGACGCCCAGCATGGTGAGCGGGCGGCCCGCGACCCCCTCGACGACGCCGACACCGCACCGGGTCAGCCCGGGGTCCACCCCCAGTACGCGCACCGCGCCCCTCCCCTCTTCGCCGTCCGCGGACGGTGATCCACGGATGGCGCCAGGCTAGTCGCTGCCACTGACAACAGCGGCGGGCCGGTGGGACGTGTCCCCCGGCCCGCCCTGAAGCGCTCCGCTCGCGGCAGCGTTACGCGTCGACCTTCTCCATGACCTCGTCGCTGACGTCGAAGTTGGCGAAGACGTTCTGGACGTCGTCGCTGTCCTCGAGCGCGTCGATCAGCTTGAAGATCTTCTTGGCGCCCTCCTCGTCCAGCTCGACCTGCATGGTCGGGACGAAGTTGGCCTCGGCGGAGTCGTAGTCGATGCCGGCCTGCTGGAGGGCGGTGCGGACCGCGACCAGGTCGGTGGCCTCGCTGAGGACCTCGAACGACTCGCCGAGGTCGTTGACCTCCTCGGCGCCGGCGTCGAGGACCGCGCCCAGCACGTCGTCCTCGCTCAGCTCGCCCTTGGGGACGATGATGACGCCCTTGCGGTTGAACAGGTACGACACGGAGCCCGGGTCGGCCATGGATCCGCCGTTGCGGGTCATGGCGACGCGGACCTCGGAGGCGGCGCGGTTGCGGTTGTCGGTGAGGCACTCGATGAGCACCGCGACGCCGTTGGGGCCGTAACCCTCGTACATGATCGTCTCGTAGTCGGCGCCGCCGGCCTCGAGACCGCCGCCGCGCTTGATGGCGGAGTCGATGTTCTTGTTGGGGACCGACTGCTTCTTCGCCTTCTGGACGGCGTCGTAGAGCGTCGGGTTGCCCTCCAGGTCGACACCGCCCATGCGCGCCGCGACCTCGATGTTCTTGATGAGCTTCGCGAAGAGCTTGCCGCGCTTGGCGTCGATCACGGCCTTCTTGTGCTTCGTCGTGGCCCATTTAGAGTGGCCGGACATCTGCCTGTCTCCTTCGCGTAACCCATCCAGATACGAACGCCAGGAATCCTACAAGGACTCGGTCGCCCCGTTCGCGCGGACCATGTCGACGAAGAGGGCGTGCACCCGGTGGTCGCCGGTGAGCTCCGGGTGGAACGACGTGGCGAGCGCGTTGCCCTGGCGGACGGCGACGATGTGGCCGTCGTGCTCGGCGAGCACCTCGGCGCCCGCGCCGACGGACTCGACCCAGGGGGCGCGGATGAAGACGCCCTGGACGGGGTCGCCCGCGACGCCCTTGACGTCGAGAGCCGCTTCGAACGACTCGTTCTGCCGCCCGAAGGCGTTGCGGCGCACGATCATGTCGATCCCGCCGACGGTCTCCTGGCCCGAGCGCGGGTCGAGGATCTTGTCGGCGAGCAGGATCATGCCGGCGCAGGTGCCGTAGACGGGCATGCCGTCGCGCACCCGCGCGCGCAGGGGTTCCATCACGCCGAACAGGACGGCCAGCTTGGAGATGGTGGTCGACTCGCCGCCGGGCAGGACGAGGCCGTCCACCTCGGCGAGTTCCTCGGGGCGCCGCACCGGCCTGGCCACGGCGTCGGCCGCGGCCAGGGCGACGAGGTGCTCCCGTACGTCGCCCTGGAGGGCCAGGACGCCGATGACAGGGGCTTCGTGGGACATGGGCGGGCTACCAGCCGCGGTTGGCGTAGCGCTCGGTCTCGGGGAGGGTGTCGCAGTTGATGCCGACCATGGCCTCGCCGAGGTTGCGGGAAGCGTCCGCGATGATCTTCGGGTCGTCGTAGAAGGTGGTCGCCTTGACGATGGCGGCGGCGCGCTTGGCCGGGTCGCCGGACTTGAAGATGCCGGAGCCGACGAAGACGCCCTCCGCGCCGAGCTGGCGCATCAGCGCGGCGTCGGCCGGGGTGGCGACACCGCCCGCGGAGAACAGCACGACGGGCAGCTTGCCCAGCTCGGCGACCTCCTTGACCAGCTCGTAGGGGGCGCGCAGCTCCTTGGCGGCGGCGTACAGCTCGTGGTTGTCGAAGCCGCGCAGGCGGGCGATCTCGTTCTTGATCTGGCGCAGGTGGCGGACGGCCTCGACGACGTTGCCGGTGCCGGCCTCGCCCTTGGAGCGGATCATCGCGGCGCCCTCGGCGATACGGCGCAGGGCCTCGCCCAGGTTGGTGGCACCGCACACGAACGGGGTGGTGAACGCGAACTTGTCGGAGTGGTTGACCTCGTCGGCCGGGGTGAGGACCTCGGACTCGTCGATGTAGTCGACGCCGAGGGCCTGCAGGACCTGGGCCTCCACGAAGTGGCCGATGCGCGACTTGGCCATGACCGGGATGGAGACGGCCTCGATGATGCCCTCGATCATGTCCGGGTCGGACATGCGGGCGACGCCGCCGTCCTTGCGGATGTCGGCCGGGACCCGCTCCAGCGCCATGACGGCGACGGCGCCCGCGTCCTCCGCGATCTTGGCCTGCTCCGGCGTGACGACGTCCATGATCACGCCGCCCTTGAGCTGCTCGGCCATGCCGCGCTTCACGCGCGCGGTGCCGGTCTCGGGAGCCTGGTTCTCGGTGCTGGACACGGGTTGACCTCACTGGGGTGGAAGAGGGGGTGGTGCAGCACCGAGGAAACGGCAGCCGTCCAGTCCACAGCAAGGGCCAATGGGAAGGCGGTGGATTTTTTTCGCCGCCCCACGCCGAGATCGGGCCGGGGTCGGATCAGGCGGCGCGGTCGGCGAGGGCCGCCGGGGGTTCGTCGTCCATCTCGAAAGCCATCGGGAAGGGCGCGTGGCCGGCCAGCCGGAACCAGCGCACCTTGCGGTGCTCGCGCAGCCTGCGGGCCGCGCCGACGGCGTCGTTGTGGAAGCGGCGGGCCATGGGGACCCTGCGGACGGCCTCGGTGAGCTCGCGGGCCGCCTCCTCTCCCCCGGGCGCCTCGCGCACGACCTCGACCTGCTGCGTCTCCGCGAAGACCGCGCGCAGCGCCTGGCTCAGGTCGCTCTCGGCGACCTCGCGCAGTTCCTCCTCGGCCTGCCGGGCGGCGTGCGCGGCCTCGTAGAGCACGATCGAGGCGGCCGGGTCGAGCACCCCCGAGGTGGCCAGCTCCTGTGTCACGGAGGCCCGGCGCAGCAGTTGCGCGTCCAGTGCGGCGCGGGCGGCGTCGATGCGCGCGTGCAGCCGGTCCAGGCGTCCCGCGGTCCAGCTCAGGTACAGGCCGACGGCCAGCAGGACGACGAGGATCCAGACGACGGTGGTGGTCACAGGTTCAGTCCCTCGCCAGGCCGAAGCGGGCCATCAGCCCGGGTGAGCCCTTGTCGTCCGTGGCCACCGCGGCCGCTCCCGCCGTCACCGTCTCGTACACCGACAGGATGTCCGCGCCGACCGTCGACCAGTCGAAGCGCCGTACGTGGGCGCTGCCCCGCGCGCGTAGTTCGGCGCGCCGCACGGGGTCGCCCAGGAGCCGGACCGCGGCCTCGGCCAGCGCGTCGGCGTCCTCGTTGGCGAAGAGTTCGCCCGCCGCTCCCTGGTCCAGGACCTGGGCGAACGCGTCGAGGTCGGAGGCGAGGACCGGGGCTCCGGCCGACATGGCCTCGACCAGGATGATGCCGAAGCTCTCGCCGCCGGTGTTGGGGGCGACGTACAGGTCGACGCTGCGCAGGAAGCGGGCCTTGTCCTCGTCGCTGACCATGCCGAGGAACTCCACGCGCGCGCGGAGGTCCTTCGGGAGGCTCTCCACCGCTTCCTTCTCGTCGCCGCGTCCGGCGACCAGGAGCCGGGTGTTCGGCCGCTCGGCGAGGATCCTCGGCAGGGCGCGCATCAGCACCGGCAGGCCCTTGCGCGGCTCGTCGATGCGGCCGACGAAGCCGATGGTGCCGCCCTGCCACTCGGGTCTGGGCTCGGCCGCGGCGAAGAAGCCGACGTCGACGCCGTTGGGGATGACGACCGCGTCCCCGCCGAGGTGTTCGACAAGGGTGCGGCGGGCGTACTCGCTGACCGCGATCCGGGCGCTGATCTTCTCCAGGGCGGCCTGGAGGATGGAGTACGCGGCGATCATCGCGCGGGAGCGCGGGTTGGACGTGTGGAAGGTCGCCACGATGGGCCCCTGCGCGGCCCAGCAGGTCAGCAGGCCCAGTGAGGGCGAGGTCGGCTCATGGATGTGGATCACGTCGAAGGCGCCGTCGTGCAGCCATCTGCGGACGCGTGCGGCGCTCAGGAAGCCGAAGTTCAGCCGGGCCACCGAGCCGTTGTACGGCACCGGGACCGCGCGTCCGGCCGAGACGACGTACGGCGGCAGCGGGGTGTCGTCGTCGGCGGGGGCCAGGACGGAGACGTCGTGGCCGAGCCGGATGAAGTACTCGGCGAGGTCGCGGACGTGGAACTGCACTCCGCCCGGCACGTCCCAGGAGTACGGGCAGACGATGCCGATCCTCAAGGCCGCTCTCCGTCCGACGGACGCGGTTCCAGGTCCGCGAGCCAAAGCCGCTGCAGCATGTGCCAGTCCTCCGGGTGGTCGGCGATGCCCGAGGCGAAGGCGTCGGCCAGCGACTGTGTCATGAGGGACGTCCGCTCGGTCCGCGTTCCCGAGCCGGGTACGTCGATCGGGGGATGGACGCGGCCCTTCATGACGGGCGAGTCGTCGTACCAGAGCGTGACGGGGAGCAGGAGCGCGCCGGTCTGCTGGGCGAGCAGCGCCGGTCCCGCGGGCATGCGGGCCTTGTCGCCGAAGAAGTCGACCTCGACGCCGGACGCGGACAGGTCCCGGTCGGCGACCAGGCAGACCAGGCCGCCGTCGCGCAGTCGCCGGGCCAGGGTGCCGAAGGCGGCGCCGCCGCTGTGCGGCAGCACCTCCATGCCGAGGCCCTCGCGGTAGGCGACGAAGCGGTCGTAGAGCGTCTCGGGCTTGAGCCGCTCGGCGACGGTGGTGAACGGGGTCCGCAGCTTGGTGGTGACCCAGGCGCCGGCCAGGTCCCAGTTGGCAAGGTGGGGCAGGGCGAGGACGACGCCCCGGCCGGTCGCGAGCCCGTCGGTGAGATGGTGGAGGTCCTTCGGCTCGAAGCCGGCCGCTACGCGCTCGGGGCTCCAGGCAGGCAGCCGGAAGGACTCCATCCAGTACCGCAGGTAGGAGCGCATGCCGGCCCGCGACAGCTCGGCCAGCCGCTCGGGGGTCGCGTCGGGCACCACGCGCGCGTAGTTGCTCTCCAGCCGCCGCACGCCCTTGCCGCGCTGCTTCCAGGTGAGGTCGGCGACGGTACGGCCGAGGCGCGCCGCGACCGGCTCGGGGAGCTGCTTGACGGTGCTCCAGCCGAGGCCGTACAGCGCGTCGGCGACCTGGTCGCGGGGGTTCACTTGGCCGCCTCGTGCCCCTCGGCCTCCGGCCGGGCCGCCGGGGTCCCGCTCTGTCCGGCTCCCGCCGGCCCGCTGTGTCCGGCCCCCGGTTCCGCCTCCGCGTTCGTCTCCGCCTTCGCTGCCTCCGCGGCCTCCGCCTCCGCTTCCGCCGACTCGCGGCGGACCGTGACGACCCGCTGGATCAGAGTGACGAGGCTGCCGACGGCGACGATCCACAGGGCGACGGGCAGCAGGTACTGGATGCCGGGGACGCCGAACTTGTGCAGGCCGGCGAGACCGGCCGCGACGAGGGAGACGACGAGCCGCTCGGCCCGCTCGACGAGTCCGTTGACGGCCACCGGCAGCCCGATCGACTCTCCGCGCGCCTTGGTGTACGACACCACCTGGCCGCTGGCCAGGCAGAAGATCGACACCGCGCACAGGGCGTTGTCGTCGCCCTGTCCCGCGTACCAGAGGGCGAAGCCGCCGAAGATCGCGCCGTCGGCGACCCGGTCGAGGGTGGAGTCCAGGAAGGCGCCCCAGCGGCTGAAGCGGCCGAGCTGGCGGGCCATGTTGCCGTCGACGAGGTCGGAGAAGACGAACAGCGTGATCACGATCGTGCCCCAGAAGAACTCGCCCCGGGGGTAGAAGACCAGCGCGCCCGCGATCACGCCGGCGGTGCCGACCAGCGTCACCGCGTCGGGACTCACGCCCCGGCGGATGAGAAACGCGGCGAACGGTGTGAGGACACGCGTGAAGAATGCACGCGCGTACTTGTTCAGCATGGCCTTCCCGACGGTCGGTGTGGCCGCGCGGCCCTGATGGCCACCGGCTGGCCCATCGTAGCCACGCACGCGCGTACGCGACCGCCGGGCACCCGCCCGCGCGAGCCGGGGGCCGCCGCTCTCCGCCGGGCCTCCCGGCCGGCTGCCGCGCCCCCTGGGCGGCGGCCGGGCGGCGGCGTCGCGTCGTTCGTATGGACGCGCGGTGACGGGAGTGGAAAGCTCGAAGGACCGCGGGCGTCGCCGGAGCCGCCACCGCGCGCGGAGCCGCCGTGTCCGCGCCCCCGATGACCTCACCGTGCACGGGAGGCAAGAAATGGGCGACAAGGCGAAGGAACACCCCGGAGCCGCCGGCAGGGCTACGGCGGCCGACCACCCCGCGTCCGTACGGAACGTGGTGCTGGTCGGCCCCAGCGGATCGGGCAAGACGACCCTGGTGGAGGCTCTCGCGCTGACGGCGGGAGCGGTGAACCGGGCGGGCCGCGTGGAGGACGGCGGCACCGTCTCCGACTACGACGACATGGAGCACCGCCAGCAACGGTCGGTGCAGCTCTCCCTGGTGCCGGTCGCCTGGGACGGCATCAAGGTCAACATCCTCGACACCCCCGGCTACGCCGACTTCGTCGGGGAGCTCAGGGCCGGTCTGCGTGCGGCGGACGCGGCCCTCTTCGTCGTCTCGGCCTCGGACGGCGTGGACGGCTCCACGCGGATGGTGTGGGAGGAGTGCGCGGCCGTCGGCATGCCCCGCGCGATCGTCGTCACGCACCTTGAGGCGGCCCGCGCCGACTTCGAGGAGATGACGCGGATCTGCGCGGTGACCTTCGGCGGCGACGACCCCGACGCCGTGCTCCCCCTCTACCTGCCGCTGCACGGACCGAAGGCGCCGGACGGGCACGCGCCCGTGACCGGCCTGATCGGGCTGCTGTCGCAGAAGCTGTTCGACTACTCCACCGGGGAGCGCGTGGAGTCCGAGCCCGGCGAGGACCAGCTCCCGCTGATCGAGGAGGCCCGCAACCGGCTCATCGAGGGCATCATCGCCGAGAGCGAGGACGAGACCCTCATGGACCGCTACCTCGGCGGCGAGAAGATCGACGTCAAGACGCTGATCGAGGACCTGGAGCGGGCCGTCGCGCGCGGGGCCTTCTTCCCGGTGCTGGCCGCCGCCCCCGCCGCCGAGGGCGCCCGCCAGGGCCTCGGCACGGTCGAGCTCCTCGAACTCGTCACCCGGGGCTTCCCGACGCCCCTGGAGCGCGATACGCCCCTCGTCACCACCCGCGGTGGCGAGCGGCGCGCACTGGGCCCGTGCGACCCGGACGGGCCGCTGGTCGCGGAGGTCGTGAAGACCTCCTCCGACCCCTACGTCGGCCGTGTCTCCCTCGTCCGCGTCTTCTCCGGCACCCTGCGCCCCGACGAGACCGTGCACGTGTGCGGGCACGGCCTGTCCGACGACGGCCAGGAGGGCCGCCCCCTGCACGAAGCCGACGAACGCGTCGGCGCCCTCTCCGCGCCCTTCGGCAAGCAGCAGCGGGCGCTGACGCACTGCATCGCGGGCGACCTCGCGTGCGTGGCGAAGCTGAGCCGCGCGGAGACCGGCGACACCCTCTCGGCCAAGGACGACCCGCTGCTGATGGAGCCCTGGCAGATGCCGGACCCGCTGCTGCCGCTGGCCATCCGGGCGCACAGCAAGGCCGACGAGGACAAGCTCTCCCAGGGCCTGTCCCGGCTGGTCGCCGAGGACCCGACGATGCGGCTCGAACAGAACCAGGACACCCACCAGGTGGTCCTGTGGTGCCTGGGCGAGGCCCATGCGGACGTCGCGCTGGAACGCCTGCGCAGCCGCTACGGCGTGCAGGTCGACGTCGTCCCGCACCAGGTCTCCCTGCGGGAGACGTTCGCCGGGAAGTCCGCCGGGCGGGGCCGGCACGTCAAGCAGTCCGGCGGGCACGGGCAGTACGCCATCTGCGAGATCGAGGTGGAGCCGCTGCCGGGCGGCTCGGGCATCGAGTTCGTGGACAAGGTCGTCGGCGGGGCGGTGCCGCGCCAGTTCATCCCGTCCGTCGAGAAGGGCGTGCGGGCGCAGGCCGCCAAGGGCGTCGCCGCGGGGCATCCGCTGATCGACGTCCGGGTGACCCTCCTCGACGGCAAGGCGCACTCGGTGGACTCCTCCGACGCCGCGTTCCAGACGGCCGGCGCGCTCGCGCTGCGGGAGGCCGCGGCCGACGCGAAGATCCATCTGCTGGAGCCGGTGGCCGAGGTGAGCGTGCTGGTCGGCGACGAGTACGTGGGCCCGGTGATGAGCGATCTGTCCGGGCGGCGTGGCCGGGTGCTCGGCACCGAACAGACGGGCGGCGGCCGCACCCTGGTCCGGGCCGAGGTGCCCGAGATCGAGATCGGCCGGTACGCGGTCGACCTGCGGTCCCTGTCCCACGGCACGGCCCGCTTCCGCCGCTCCTACGCCCGGCACGAGCCGATGCCGGCCCAGGTCGCCGAGCGGCTGAGGCAGCAGACGCAGGACGCGTAGGGAACTTCCCCTTCCGTTTCGGCGGGCGGCTTCGGCCGTCCGCCGACGGCCGCCGGCGCCGGCGGATACGCTGATGACCTGATCAACAGGTGTGCGGAGCACGGAAGTCGGGAAGGCCGCAGAAGCGGGAACAGCGGCGATGGGGGCGGGAATGACCGTTGACAGCAGTTACGCGGACATCTTCGGGCCACAGGTGCCACAGACGGGCGACGGAGGGCAGACACCGACCTTCGCCCTGGCCTCGGCGGCCTACCGGGACGATCCCGTGGCGGCCATCAAGAACGCCGACAACGAATGGCACCAGTCGACGGTCAACCCCGGCCGCAGCTGGGCCCGCATCTTCCGGCCCAACCTCGGCGAGGCGTTCTCCCAGGCGGTGATCGACCGCATGCTCGGAGTCGGCCGCGCCCCGCTCATCCAGTCCTTCGGCGCCGAACCCCAGGTCGTGGTCGAGCACTGCCTCGCCGCCAACGGCATCCGCCGCCGCCGCGACCAGCAACTCACCGGCATCATGGCCGTGTTCGGCCTGCTCTTCCTGCCCGGCCTGCTCGTCTGGCTGCTGGTCTTCCAACTGCGCACCACCATGGAGAAGGCGGGCGGCCGACGTGTCTCCGGCCTCGCCACCGGCCTGCTCGTCGCCGTCGGCGCACTCGCCGTGATCTTCCTGCTCCGTATGCCGTTCACCGGCTTCTGGGGCTGGTACGCGCGCGGGGCGGTCGTCGCACCCGTCGTCGGCTGGTTCCTGGCCAAGCGCATCTGCGAACGCACCGCCGCGGACCTGCGCGACCGCTGGGCCGGCCTCCTCGCCGGCAGCAGCATCGGCGCCAAGGTCCCCGAAGCCGTGCCCACCAGCCCCAACCACACCGCCGCCGAGCAACTGCGCCAGTCCCTGGCCCGGCTGAGCGCCGAACAGCAGTCCAACTCCGTGTTCTACGCGGGCCCCAAGGGCATACTCGGCATGGGAACCCGCTGGGGCGCCTGGCACCTCGCGGAGGAACTCGTCCCCACCGACCCCAACAAGGGCATCCACGAGTTCCGCAGCTGGACCGTCATCAGGGCCATCCACGACCAGCTCACCGTGCTCAACCGGCAGAGCCTGAAGACCGGCGGCTTCCCCCCGCCCTCGGTCCGGCACTGGATCGTCACCCCCGTCGGCGAGAAGGCCACGGCGGTGGCCCGGCCCGACGGCACGGACGTCGAGGCCTACCAGGTCAAACCCAAAGCCATCGAGAAGATCTGCGACCAGCAGCAGTTCGGCGGCGGCGACCGCCACTACCTCGGCGTCCAATGGCCCCTGTGGGACGGCCAGTTGATCATCACCATGCTGATCACCGTGACCGTGCTCCACGAGACGCTGCGCATCGAGGTCACCGGCCACGCCCTCGGCCCCGTCAACGGCCTGTTCACCACCAAGCCCGAAGCCCCCAGCAAGGAGGTCGCCAAGACCGTCCGCTTCTGGGAGACCCGCACCGTCACCCTGCCGCTCGTCACCCCCGACGAAGTCGTACGCCTCGCCGCGCGCGCCACCATCAGCTGGTACCCGCCGCTGCTCAAGTGGCTCGGCGGCTCCATCGGCCTGCCCGAACCCTTCGGCCTGCGGCACGCCTGGGCCGACCAGCCCTGGCGGCACCGCTTCATGGCCGACGACGCCCTGCGCGCGGCCGCCCCGGTGCTGCGGGTGGTGCACACGGCCGCGCTCAAGGTGCTCAAGGAACACGACGTCGACATCGAGAAGTTCAGCAACCGCTCCTCGGTGCTGAGCGGCGCGGTCCAGGACGTCTCCCCCCGCAAGGCCGACACCTACGACGCGTGAACCCGCGACGGCGCGGCGAGGAGCGTCACGCCGTCGGCCAGGCCTCCGCGAGCATCTTGCGGGTGTCCGCCAGCAACTGCGGCAGCACACGCGTGTGCCCGACCACCGGCATGAAGTTCGTGTCCCCGCCCCAGCGGGGCACGATGTGCTGGTGCAGATGGGCCGCGATGCCCGCGCCCGCCACCGCGCCCTGGTTCATGCCGATGTTGAAGCCCTGCGCGCCCGACGCGGTGCGCAGCGCCGTCATCGCCTGCTTCGTCAGCTCGCCCAGCTCCGCCGTCTCCGGCGCGGTCAGATCCGTGTAGTCGGCGACATGCCGGTAAGGCACCGTCATCAGGTGACCGCCGTTGTACGGGTACAGGTTCAGCACCGCGTACACGTGCTCGCCGCGCCGCACGACCAGCCCGTCCTCGTCGGACTTCGCCGGAATCGAGCAGAAGGGACAGCCGTCGTCCGCCCCCGGACCGCTCGGCTTGTTCTCGCCCTGGATGTACGCCATCCGGTGGGGCGTCCACAGGCGCTGGAACGCGTCCCGCGTCCCCACTCCGATCTGCTGCTCCGGCTCACTCGTCATGCAAGGCAGCATATGGCTTCGCCCGATCGCGGCGTGTCGCCGGGGCGGCGGGAGCCCGGTCACCGGCCAAGCTGGCCCGGTGGACGACGACAGCCTCGCGGCGCGCTGGGAGCAGCGCACCGAGATCCCGCTCTTCCTGGCCTCGCTGCTCTTCCTCGCGGCCTACGCCACCCGCGTCCTCGCCGTGGACCTGGCCCCCGGGTGGCGGGCCCTGTGCGGCTTCACCCTCATCGCCCTGTACGCGCTGTTCGCCGCGGACTACGCCGTGCGCTGGCGGCTCAGCGGGCAGGGGCCGCGCTTCGTCACCACGCATCTGCTGCTCACGGTCGTGGTCATCCTGCCGCTGCTGCGCCCGGTGCGGATCGTCCCGCTGTACGAGGTGATCCAGCGCCGGCGCGGACAGCCCCGGCTGTCCCTGTACGCGCGCGTGATCGCCTACGCCTCGCTGTCCACCCTGCTGCTCGGCTTCGCCGGGACGCTCGCGGTCTACCAGCAGGAACGCGGAGCTCCCGGGGCGACCATGCGGACCTTCGGGGACGCCGTGTGGTGGGCCGCGGCGACCCTGAGCACCGTCGGCTACGGCGACATCACGCCGGTGACCACGCTCGGCCGGACCATCGCGACGGGGATGATGGCCGGCGGACTGGCACTCCTCGGCGCGGTCACGGGGTCGTTCTCGTCCTGGGTGATGCAGACCTTCACCCGCGAGGGCGACGAGCGAAGGCCCCGGGGAGACTGAGCTCCCGAGGGCCTTCGCCTGCGTGGCGGGGGGTCAGACCTGCGTCCGCTCCTCGACGACCTTCGCGATCTTGGCGATGGCCTCGTCGAACGCGATGCCGTTCTCCTGCGAGCCGTCGCGGTAGCGGAAGGAGACCCTGCCCGCGTTCATGTCGTCGTCGCCGACGATGACCATGAACGGCACCTTCTGCTTCTGCGCGGTCCGGATCTTCTTCTGCATGCGGTCCGAGGAGGAGTCGACGTCGACCCGCAGCCCCTTCTTCTTGGCCGCGGCGGCGAACTTCTCCAGGTACTCCACGTGCGCGTCGCCGACCGGGATGCCGATCGCCTGCACCGGCGCCAGCCAGGCGGGGAACGCGCCCGCGTAGTGCTCCAGGAGCACCGCGAAGAACCGCTCGATGGAGCCGAACAGCGCGCGGTGGATCATGACCGGCTGCTGCTTGGCGCCGTCCGCGCCGGTGTACTCCAGGTTGAAGCGCTCCGGCAGGTTGAAGTCGAGCTGGATGGTCGACATCTGCCAGGTCCGGCCGATGGCGTCGCGCGCCTGGACGGAGATCTTCGGGCCGTAGAACGCGGCGCCGCCCGGGTCCGGGACCAGCGGCAGCCCCTGCTTCTCGGCGACCTGGCGCAGCGTCTCGGTCGCCTCCTCCCAGGCCTCGTCGGAGCCGACGAACTTCTCCGGGTCCTTGGTGGACAGCTCCAGGTAGAAGTCCTCCAGGCCGTAGTCGCGCAGCAGCCCGAGGACGAAGGTGAGCGTCTTGTCGAGTTCGGCCGACATCTGCTCACGGGTGCAGTAGATGTGCGCGTCGTCCTGGGTGAAGCCACGCGCACGCGTGAGGCCGTGCACCACGCCGGACTTCTCGTACCGGTACACCGTCCCGAACTCGAAGAGGCGCAGCGGCAGTTCACGGTAGGAACGCCCGCGCGCGTCGAAGATCAGGTTGTGCATCGGGCAGTTCATGGGCTTGAGGTAGTAGTCCACGCCCTCGTCGAGCTGCATGGGCGGGTACATGCCGTCGGCGTACCAGTCCAGGTGGCCCGAGGTCTCGAAGAGCTTCCCCTTCGTCGCGTGCGGGGTGTAGACGAACTCGTAGCCCTCCTCCTCGTGCCGGCGGCGCGAGTAGTCCTCCATGACACGGCGGACGATGCCGCCCTTGGGGTGGAAGACCGCGAGGCCGGAGCCGATCTGCTCCGGGACGGAGAACAGGTCGAGTTCGCTGCCCAGCTTGCGGTGGTCGCGCTTCTCGGCCTCGGCGAGGAAGTCCAGGTACGCCTTCAGCTCGTCCTTGGAGGGCCAGGCGGTGCCGTAGATGCGCTGGAGCATCGGGTTCTTCTCGCTGCCGCGCCAGTAGGCGGCCGCGTTGCGCATCAGCTTGAACGCCGGGATCAGCCGGGTCGAGGGCAGGTGGGGACCGCGGCAGAGGTCCTTCCAGCACAGCTCGCCGGTCTTGGCGTCGAGGTTGTCGTAGATGGTGAGCTCACCGCCGCCGACCTCGACGTCCGCGCCGTCGTCGCTCGAAGCGGACCCCTTGAGGCCGATCAGCTCCAGCTTGTACGGCTCGTTCGCGAGTTCCTCACGGGCGGCCTCGTCGGTGACCACGCGGCGGGCGAACTTCTGGCCCCGCTTCTGGATCTCCTGCATCTTCTTCTCGACGGCCTTGAGGTCCTCGGGCGTGAACGGCCTCTCCACGTCGAAGTCGTAGTAGAAGCCGTCCTTGACGGGCGGGCCGATGCCCAGCTTGGCCTCGGGGAAGAGCTCCTGCACGGCCTGCGCCATGACGTGCGCGGTGGAGTGGCGCAGGATGTTCAGGCCGTCCTCGGAGGTGATCTCGACGCCCTCGACGGTGTCGCCGTCCCGCAGCTCGTGGGTGAGGTCCCTGAGCTCGCCGGCCACACGCGCGGCGACGACGGAGCGCTCGCCGGCGAAGAGGTCGGCGGCCGTGGTGCCCGTCGTCACCGTGCGCTCTTCCCGCTCGGAATCGCGTTGGATGATCACACGGACGTCTGACACCGGTCTCTCCTGACTGAAGATGGACTGCGACGCCATACCGGGAGCGCGCGCATGACCGGATCGTACCGAGCCGGGCCGCCCGATCGCGAAACGGATATCCGCGCGACCCCGCCCGCGGGACGGAACACCCCCGGCAATCCTCTCAGTCCCCGCCGCACGCCTCCTCGAAGAAGGCGGTGATCTCGGCGGTCTCCTGCAGCGACTTCATCAGCCGGTCACGCTCCGCCTCGTCCACCTGGACGGGGACGACGTCCTGGGCGCCGGTGATCCTGCGGAAGCCGCCCCGGCTCTCCAGCCGGCCCTGCACCCGCACCGGCAGCCCGACGAGATGGGCCTGCCCGGCGATGCGGTAGTCCTCCTCGTCGAGGCTGAGGCGGACGTGCGGGATCTCCGCGCCGGCGAGGACCCGCAGCCGTACGCTGCCCTCGCCGCGCGGACCGGCCCTGCGCATCCGCACCACTGTGCCGGTGATCCGCACGGGCACGGAGGGTTCCTCGCGCAGGTAGCGGGCGCCGGCCTCGCGCAGGACGGGCAGGTCGCCGGGCGAGAACTCGATCGGCTCGGCGTCCGCGGCACACCCCTCGGGGACACCCGCCGCGGGCGCCCAGGCGACGGCGACGCGGGCGCCCTCGGTGCCGCGGACGAGGGCGATCAGCGCCTCGGTCAGCTCACGGCTGGCGCCGGCCTCCACGGCGCCGTCGAAGGCGTCCATGCCGCCGGCGGCGCGCTGGTAGTCGATGGCCTCGCGCACGGCGTACAGGGCCTGGTGGAGGCGGACGGCGACAGGGCGCCCCGTGGCCACCGGCACGAAGGCGGTCAGCCGGCGCCCCTCTGCGGCGGCGCCCACGAGGACGCTGTCCAGCGTGGCGGCGGCGGTGCGCCGGTGCCGTGCGCCGTAGTAGCCGGCACGCGCGTGGGTGGCGAGCGCGCCGGCGAGGAGGATCTGCCGGGCCGCGCCGCGCAGTTGCTCGTCGGCGGCCCAGGACGCGGCCCCGGCGGTCCCTGCGGCGCCGGCCGCCCCGGCGGTCCCTGCGGGTGCGGCCGGGGCGTCGCGCCACCAGCGGATCTCGTCGCTGGGGACAGCCAGGGCGACGAGGACCTCGCGGGCGGCGGGCGTCTGACTGCGGGCCAGCGCCTGGAGTGCCTCGCCGAGCAGGTCGTCGCTGTCGGGGAAGGCACGGCTCTCCGGTACGAGCAGGCTGGTGGCGGCGCCGCCCGGGCCGGGCGGGGTCCAGCGGCCGTAGCGTCCGGCGGCGCCGCCGCGCCGCTGCCAGCCGTGCCGGCGCAGCAGCGCGCCGAGGACGGCTGGGTCGACGTCGGCGGGGTCGGGCGGACGGCTCCAGTCGGGCTCCGGGCGGCGGGCGCGGCCTGGGTCGGCGGGGTGCGGTCGTGCCGGCCGCGGTGCTTCTTCGATCGGACGGTGGGTCATGGTCTGCCTCCCGTCCCGACCCTGGTCATGATCTCGCACAGGGCCCGGTCGTCGAAGACGCGGGCGGTCGGTATCCGCACGGTGGTCCGGGTGCGGCCGGTGACCGGGTGGCCGGCCAGGTTGACCCAGTAGCAGCAGTGCCTGAGGTCGAGACGGTCGTGACCGGCCCGCAGCCAGTCGTCCCGGAGCCGGGGTACGAGCATCACGACGAGGATCTTGTGCACGGACACCGGGGTCCGGGCCAGCTTCCTGAGGTGGTCGTTGTCGAGCGTGAAGGAGAAGGTGCGGCCGGGCGGGTTCGGCGGGACCTGGTAGGTGGCTTTCAGCTGCACCTTGATGGTCACCTCGTCGTCGACGGTGTGCCCGGGGGCGCTGTGGCTGACGTGCCAGTCGATGCCGTTGTCGGGAAAGGGCTGGGAGAGCGAGCAGCCCGCGGCCGCTGCGACCGCGTGCAGATAGGCCACCTGCAGTGTCTCCATGCAGGCGGTGGTGGCGAGTGTGCCGCGCTGGGGGCCCGTGAGTTCGGGCAGCAGCCCGCCCCGTTCGGGCTGCGCTATCGCCATGGACAACAGCCTCTCGTGCACGGCGGATCCCGCTCGGGGATCCGGGTGAAAGTCCTTGTCGAGCCTCTGAACTGCAAAGACCCGTACCTCTGTTGTGTCCTACCGGCGTACGGCGCAAACAGCACGGGTATCACCCAAGCGGTAGAAGACGGACTGTCAGCTGCCGTTGTTGAACGAGGGGTTGAGTTGGTATGACGTGCTGGTACGAGGGCCCTCTGGCCGCCTTCGACACGGAGACGACGGGCGTCGACGTCGAGTCCGACCGGATCGTGTCGGCCGCGCTCGTCGTGCAGGACGCTCCCGGCGTCCGGCCGCGGGTGAGCCGCTGGCTGGTGAACCCGGGGGTGCCGGTGCCCGCCGAGGCGACGGCGGTGCACGGGCTGACGGAGGACCATCTGCACCGCAACGGCCGCTGGCCGGCGCCGGTGATGTACGAGATAGCCGAGCTGCTCGCCGAACAGGCGGCGGCGGGAAGGCCGTTGGTGGTGATGAACGCGCCGTTCGACCTGACGCTGCTGGACCGTGAGCTGCGCCGGCACCGGGCCTCTTCGCTGGGGCACTGGCTGGAGCCGGCGCCGCTCAGGGTGCTGGACCCGCGGGTCCTGGACAAGCATCTGGACCGCTACCGCAAGGGGCGCCGCACGCTGACCGACCTGTGCGCGCACTACGAGGTGGCGTTGGCCGACGCGCATGACGCGGCGGCGGACGCGACGGCCGCGCTGGAGCTCGTGCGGGCGCTGGGCCGGCGGTTCGCGGCGCGGCTGGAGCGGCTGTCCCCGGCCGAGTTGCACGCGTTGCAGACGGCGTGGCACGCGGCGCAGGCGCGGGGGCTCCAGGCGTGGTTCGCGCGCAGCGGCTCCCCGGAGACCGTGGACACGTCGTGGCCGCTGCGCCCGGCGCTGCCTGCGGCGGCGTGAGCGTGAGACGGGCATGTGCCCGGCGGGTGGGGCGGCATCGACGGGTGGGACGGCATGAAGAAGGCCGGCCCGCGTGTGCGGACCGGCCTTTCCCGGTGGGCGATACTGGGTTCGAACCAGTGACCTCTTCGGTGTGAACGAAGCGCTCTCCCACTGAGCTAATCGCCCGGGAACGCACTGAACAATACAGGTCCCCCGGGGTGTCCTTCAAACCGCTCGCAGGTACCCGTTCAGCCCGCGCCGTCCGGCGCGCATCATCAGCCGGTGGTTGGCGCGGAAGAGGGGCCGCCCCGGTACGGCGAACCTCCTGAGCATCGGCTTCGCCACGTCGACGACCTGGTCGTAGCGGGCGAGGGCGCCCGTGCCGCGCGGGGTGACCGTCCAGCGGGCCCAGCCGTCGAGGTCGCCGGTCATCGCGATCTCCAGGACCCCGGCAGCCGGGTCGCGGCATGTCTCGCGCGCGGTGAAGGTGATGTCGTACGGCAGGAGGGAGCGGACGCGGACGACTCCCGTGGTGTCGTCGATCCGGGTGACCTCCCGGACCTGGGGCCACCAGCGCGGGTAGTCCTCGGGGCGTTCCAGGGCGCCGTACACCGCTTCGGGGGGTGCGGTCAGGAACCAGAGGCTGCGGAAACGGTAGTGGGTCCAGTCCATGGGGCGAGTGTGCCGTGCGCCGGAGGCGGCGGCTCCGTGCGGGGGGACTCTGAGTACCTACTGAGTAGCCGTGCTCATGCCGTGCGCCGTGACGGCGGCCACACTCCGAAGCATGACGCACATACCGCCTCCGGCCGAGGAACTACGACTCCTCGACACCGAGTTGTGGCAACTCGACGCCCGCCGGGCGCAGTTGCTGACGCGCCGCGCCTGGCTGCTGGCCGCCTTGCAGGCGCAGCCGTCCGTACCGCCCGTCGCGGCCGGTGCGGCGGTGAGTCCCGCGGCGGGTCCGGCCGGTGCGGCGGTGGCGCCCGAGACGAGCGCTCCGCGCGTGCAGAACGTCCTGCTGATGCTCGGCGGCGTCCTGCTCACGATTGCCGCGGTGGCTTTCACCCTGGTCAGCTGGGGTCACATGGGGATCGCCGGGCGGGCCGCCGTGCTGGGCTCGGTCACGGTGGCCGTGCTGGCCGCGCCGCTGCCGCTGCTGAAGCGCGGGCTGCGTTCGACGGCGGAGTCGGTGGCCGGTCTGGGGCTGGCGCTGACGGTGCTCGACGCCTACGCGCTGTACGAGGTCGCCCTGGGCGGCGTCGACGGGACGGCGTACACGGCAGGGGCGTCGGCTGTGCTGGCGGGGTTGTGGGCGGCGTACGGCCGGGGTCTCGGCGCGCTGCGGCTGCCGGTTCCGGCGGCGCTGGCCGTCGCTCAACTGACCCTGCCGCTGTGGGCGGTCGCGTCGGGCGCGGATCTTCACGCGGTCTCGGCGGCGTTGTTGGCGACGTCCGCTCTGGACGCGGCGGGGGCGCCGCGTGCGGGTGTCCGCGCGGTCCGTGTCACCGCCGTCACCGGCGCGCTCGCCCTGGGCGCCGGTGGCGTTCTGACGGCCGGCTCGCTGGCGTGGACGGCTGCCGGTCCGGGCGCCGCCGCCCGTGCGGCGGCGCTCCTCGTCCTCGCGGCGGCTGTCGCGCTGGTCGTGGCGCGGGCGCTGCCGAAGCCGGAGGCGGCGCGGGGGCTCGCGATGACCGGCGGTCTGCTGCTGGTGGCGGCGGCCGGCGCCGTGCTGCGGGTGTCGCTGCCCGCCGGTTGGGCTGTTCCGGCTCATCTGGCGTGCGCCGTCGCGCTGGTGGCGGCGGTCCGGGGCCGGTTCGCGGAGCCGGTGCGGGAGGGTCTGGTGCGCGCGGGCGCCGTCGTGCACGCGTTGGCGCTGCTGTGGGCGGCGCCGCTGGCCGTGGTCACGCTGCTGGGGCCGCTGGGCTGGGCGGCGCGGCCGTGGTCGGGTACGCCGTCCGATGCGCGCGCCGCGGTGACCGTGGACCTGCCGTGGCCGCCGTACCCGGTCCAGGCTGTCGTCGTCCTGGCGGCCGTCACCGCCGTCCTGGTGGTGGCCGCGCGGCGGGAGGCCTGGGGCGCCTGGGCGCGGACCGGTGCGCTGGGGCTGGCCTGGACGGTGGGGATGGTGCTGCCGGCGACGCTTCGGCTGCCGTACGCGGCGGGCCTCGTGATCGTGGGGTGCGTGGCGGTGGCGGCGGCCTTCCTGTCCGTGCCGTGGTTCGCTCTGGCCGCCTCCGTCCCGCTCGCCTTCCTGTCGCTCGCGGCGCAGTCGGCGACGCTGACGGTGCTGTCGGCGCTGACCGTGCTGTGCGCCGTGGCCTCGCGCCGGCCGGGCTTCGCGCCGGTCATGGCGCCGGCGGCGCTCGCGTACGCGACCGCGCTGGCGGGTGCGACGGGGGCGGCGGCGCACTGGCAGCCCTCACACACCGCCGTGCTGGTCCTCCTGGTGCCCGTGGTCGCGGCCGCACTCGGCGCGCGGCTGGCCGGGAGCCCGGCGGGGGTGCCCGTCGAGGTGACGGGCGCCGCCGCCGCGCTGCTCGCCGTGGGGCTCTCCGTGACCGATCCGCCGATGCTGGCGCTGGTGCTCGGGCTGTGCTCGGTGATCGCCGCGGGCACGGCGGTCCGCGAAGACCGCCGGGCCGCGGGGTACGCGGCGGCCGCCCTGGCCGTGGCGGCCGCCTGGGTCAGGTTCGCCGCCTGGGACGTCACCGCCCCTGAGGCTTACACCCTGCCGGTGACCGTGCCGGCGCTGCTGATCGGCGCCTGGCGCCGCCGCCGCGATCCGGGGACGCCGTCGTGGACGGCGTACGGTCCCGGGCTGGCCGCCACGCTGGCGCCGAGCCTCGCGGCGGCGTGGAGTGACGCGCAGTGGACGCGTCCGCTGCTGCTGGGCGCGGCGGCCCTGCTGGTGACGCTGCTGGGCGCCCGGCACCGCCTCAAGGCGCCGCTGGTCCTCGGCGGTTCGGTGCTGGTCCTGGACGCCCTGCACGAACTGGCGCCCTTCCTGGTGCAGGTGGCCGACGCGCTCCCCCGCTGGGCGCCTCCCGCACTCGCCGGACTGCTGCTGCTCGCGGTCGGCGCGACCTACGAGCGGCGGCTCCGGGACGTCCGACGGGTGCGGGAGGTCCTGGGGAGGATGGGCTAGGGCCTCCCAGCCCCGGCAGTCCTGACGGCCGTGCCGGTCACGACGGCATGCGGTCGCCGAGGAGGGCCAGGTTCTCGATCGCGGCGAGGCCGTAGAGCGCGGTGTCGTTGGTGGACACCCATGCGGCCTCGCTGCCCGGCACCAGGGCGGCGGGGCCGCTGAGCGGCTCCGTCCGCCAGGGCGCGGACTCCTTGTAGCCGTCGGAGTTGTAGAACTTGTCCCACGCGCGTGCGGCGAGTTTCGTGTCGCCGGTCTGGACGGCGGCATAGGCGTCGAGGCGGGAATGGCCCTGGAAGAGCAGCAGGCTGCCGAAGTTGGCGCCGTAGCGTGCGGCCTGTTCGGCCTTGGTGGCGTTGAAGTAGCGGCAGTAGTCGTAGTAGGCCTCGTCGAACTTCGGCATGTCGACGAGGTGGATGAGTTCGGCGCACAGTTCGTTCAGGCCGAAGACGGCGGAGAGGTGCGAGACGCCGACGACCGGCTTGTCGGCGATGGCGAACCGGCCCGTGTCGAGGTCGTACAGTCCGCTGCCCTGCACGAATCCGTTGGGCTGGGCGGCGATGGTCTCCATGGTCGACAGGACGCGCGCCCTGGCCTTCTCCCACTTGGGGCCCTTGCGCTCCCACTCGGTGAGCCAGGCCGAGACCAGGCCGCTCCAGTCGGTGCCGAAGCCGATCGACAGGGCGTGCCGGTCGGGGGTGTAGGGCTCGGTGCGGATCTTGCGGATGGGGTCGAGGACGAGGAACGTCTCGTCGGAGTCGACGTTGGCGTGCATGAGGTCGCCGACGCGTTCGTCGGCGGTGAGGAAGTAGTAGTAGCGGCGGTAGGTGGTGTTGGCGATGCGCTGCTGCTTGGCGCTGTCGGCGTAGTGCTGGACGCCGTGCCGGGTGCCGAGGCCCGCCCACTTGCCGAGGTGGTAGACGTCGACCTCGCCGGTGTGCCGGGTCATCGCCTCGGCGAAGCGGAAGATGTCGGCGCGGCCGCTGCGCAGGTACGCGTACCAGAGCCACAGGTCGGGTGAGAGCTCGGAGTTGTCCCAGGCGTAGCCGCCGATGTCGTACCGCCACTGGTGTCTGACGGTGTCGTAGGTGTGCATGATGTCGCCGTGGTCCCAGAAGCCGTACCAGCGGCGCTGCTCCACCTGGTCCTTGTAGTAGGTGAAGAGGAAGTCGAGGTGGTCCTCGATCTTCGCCTTGGCCGGGGTGGAGCGGTCCGGCTCGGAGTAGAGGCCGGGGCCGAAGACCTTGGCCTTGATGAGCTGCCTGGGCGGGGCGGCGAGCTGCGGCGGCACGCGGACCGACTCGACCTGGGCGGCGAGCGTCTCGGGGGCGGGGGTGGACTCGTTGGCCCAGAAGAGGAGTTCGGAGGTACGGGCGATCCCGTAGGGGGTGCCGAAGCCGGGCTCGTAGTCCTCGTAGGTGATGTTGAGGCCTTCGAGCTGTTCGGGGAAGGTGTCCTGGCCCATGCCGTCGTGGTAGAAGCGCAGGTCCATGGGCTGGGCCTCGGGGGACCAGAGCCAGAGGGTGACCTCGGCCTCGTCGGTGTGCGCGTCGCGGATGTCGAGCTGGGAGGGGTGGCTCTCCCAGAAGTCCCTGAGGCCGAACGAGAGGCCGCCGCTGACGCCGCCGACGTACCCGAAGCCGGAGGCGCGCCTGCCGCCGCCGGCGGCGATCCAGCCGTGGCCCTTCTTGGTGCGCTTGCGCAGGGTGAAGCCGTCGGCGGAGAGCTGGGAGAGGGTGTAGTCCCCCCATTCGGGGATGTACTGCAGCCGGGTGGTGACGCGCTGGTCCCAGGTGGCGGGGTCGGGGAGCTTCTGGCCGGCGTACTGGGCCGCCTGGACCGCCGCGCCGGGGTCGCGGCGCAGGCCGGTGATGCCCTTGACGGCTTCACGCAGCAGTCCGGTGCCCTCGCCGCCGATGCGGATGTGGCGGTCGTAGGACTGGTCGCGCATCGGGACGGTGAAGCGGACGCCGAGTCCTCGGATGAAGTCGCCCTCGGCCTTGCCGGGTTCCTGCTTCCCGTCGTAGGTGATGGTGTGCACCATACGGAAGGAGTCGGCGCCGGCGTAGAAGTAGAGGCGGATGGAGAACGGCAGCCAACTCCGGCTGCCTCTGCGGTGCTTGCCGTCGACACGGACGACCGCGCGGACCGGGCCGTCCTGTTCCACGGTGACCGCGTCGATCGCGCCCTCGAACTGCTCGGTCCTGACCTTGCCCTGTTCGTCGTCCTCGATCTCGGGCTGCCGGATCATGACCAGCCGGCCGTTCCTGGCGATCTCGGTGGAGCCGCGGGTGACGGACTTGACCAGCGTGGGGCCGGACTTGCCGATCTTCGCGGTGATGACACCGGTGGAGACGGTGACGAGGCCGGTGTTCGCGGTGACGGTGACCTTCTGCGCGGGGGCGGCGGGCGCGCCGGCGCTGAGGGTGAGCTTTCCGGAGCCCGAACTGACTGCGTGGGCGGTCCACTTGAGGGACCCGTCGGGCCAGTAGGCGATCGGCCAGGACTGGACGGGGACGGCCTTGCCGCCGGCGTCGGTCAGGGCGAAGGTCTGGTCCTCCTGGTAGGCGCCCATCGGCCAGGGCACGCCGAGGGTGGAGCCGGGGGCGGCGCCGAGGCCGCCGTCCTCCAGCCAGTCCAGGGTGACCGGGTCGGTGTCGGCCGGCGCGGCGGCTGCGGCCTGCGCGTTCCTGGTCCCCAGAGCCCAGCTGAACTGGGCGGCGGCGCCGGCGACGGCGGCCGCCTTGAGCAGGGACCTGCGGGGGATGGGAGACATGGGATGCGGCCTTTCCTTCTGCGTGCGGGAGGCTTGTCCCCGCTACTGGTCAGGGGCATGACAGATGAAGGCGCGGCGCCCGTGCGCCGGCCCAGCTGCGGGGCGCCGCCCGTCAGCGGCGCCGGTACCGCTCCTCCACGGCGAGGGCGGCGGCCGCCACGGCCCCCAGCACGGGGACCGCGAGCGGTGCGACGAACCAGGCGGACAACGCCACCACGGCCAGCCCGGCGATGATCAGGAAGGACCCGGCCGGGTCCAGGACCGTCCGGCGGCCGGCCGACGCCAGCAGGGTCCGCCACCTCGCTCCCGGCGACCACACCGCCGCGGCACGCAGCACGGCCACCACGAACCCGATCAGCGCGAGCACCCCGGCGGCCCCGACGAGCGGCCCGCCCGGGAGCCCCGCGCGCACGGCCTGGACGTCCACCCGGACCGCGACCGCCGCGGCCCATCCCGCGAGCCCGACGAGCCACCCGCCGCGCAGCGCGCCGCGGAAGTCGGCGGCGAACTCCCGCCAGCCGCCCCCCTCGTGCGCGGTGCGGCGGCGCAGGTGCCGCGCCCCGGCCGCGAAGGCCGCCGGAACGGTGACCACGCCCAGCGAGGTCACCGAGATCCACACCCCGGTGAGCAGGCACTCGGCGAACACGGCGAACCGCTCGGCGAGGACCGACTCCCTGCGCGCCTTCACATGTGCCTCGGCCATCGTGATCGTCTCAGCCCTTCAGCCCGGACGTCGCCATGCCGTCGATGAGGTAGCGCTGGAAGGCCAGGAAGAAGGCCAGCACCGGCAGCAGGGCGACCAGCGACATGGCGATCATGCCGCCGTAGTCGGCCACGCCCTCCTGGTCCACGAACATCTTCAGGCCCAGGGAGACGGTGTACTTGTCGGGCTCGTTGAGGTAGATCAGCGGGCCCATGAAGTCGTTCCAGGCGTTGATGAAGGTGAAGATCGCGCTGGTGATCAGGGCCGGCCGGCACAGCGGGAGCACGATCGACCAGTAGATGCGCAGGTGCCCGCAGCCGTCGAGGCGGGCCGCCTCGTCGAGTTCCTTGGGCAGGTTGCGCATGAACTGCATCATCAGGAAGACGAAGAACGCGTCCGTGGCCAGGTACTTTCCCAGCAGCAGCGGGGTGTACGAGTTGATCATCTCCATGTTGCGGAACAGCACGTACTGCGGGATCAGCAGCACGTGGTAGGGCAGCAGGAGCGTGCCGATCATCAGCGTGAACAGCACGTTGCGGCCGGCGAACCTGATCCGCGAGAAGGCGTACGCCGTCAGCGAGCACGACAGCAGGATCCCGGCCACCGAGCCCACGGCGAGGGTGAGCGAGTTGAGGAAGAAGGTGGAGATCGAGATGTCCGCGATGCCCTCGGTGAGCCGCGTGTAGTTCGAGGTGATCGGGGAGCCCGGGAAGAGATCCAGGCTGCCGACGATGTCCTCGCTCTTCTTGAACGAGCCGCCGACCACCCAGAGCACGGGATAAAGGATCACCGCGAGGACGGCGAGGGCGCCCAGATGCCAGGCGAGCGAGCCGGGCAGACCGCGCCGCAGCGCGCCCGCCTCGGTGGACCGGGCCGGGGAGACCTCCGTGGCCGATGGGGGTACCCCCGGGTCGAGCGAGGTCGAGAGATCCGGGGAGCTCATCGGGCGCCCTCCTCGTAGTGCACCCAGCGCTTCTGGGACCAGAACAGCACCGCCGTCACCAGGGCGACCGCGACGAGCAGCATCCAGGCCATGGCGGAGGCCAGGCCCATCCGGCTGTTCTCGAAGCCCTGGACGTACAGATAACAGGTGTAGACCATCGAACCGTCCGCGGGCCCGCAGGCGTTGCCTCCGGCGCCGCCGCCGACGATGTACGCCGAGCTGAAGATCTGGAAGGAGTGGATCGTCTCCAGCAGGACGTTGAAGAAGAGGACCGGGGAGATCATCGGCAGGGTGATGTTCCAGAACCGCCGCCATGAGCCGGCCCCGTCCACCTCGGCGGCCTCGTACAGCTCGCGCGGGACCTGCTTGAGGCCGGCGAGGAAGATGACCATGGGGGCGCCGAACTGCCATACGGTGAGCGCCACCAGGCTGTAGACGACCATGTCCGGGTCGCCGGCCCAGCCGCCGACGTCCACCCCGAAGAGCTTCTGCGTACGGTCGACGATCGCGTCGTCCGAGAAGATCGCCTTCCAGACGATCGCCACCGAGACGCTGGCCCCGATCAGCGAGGGCGCGTAGAAGGCGGCCCGGTAGAAGGCCTGCCCGCGCCGCTTCTGGGCCAGGAGCAGCGCCACGCCGAGCGCGGCGAGCAGCTTCAGCGGTGTGCCGACGACGACGTACCAGAGCGTCACCTGCACCGAGTGGCGCCAGCGTGGGTCCTCGAACATGGTGGTGAAGTTGTCGAGGCCGATCCAGCGGGGCGCGTCGAAGAGGTTGTAGTCGGTGAAGGCGAAGTAGAGCGAGGCGATCATCGGCCCTGCCGTGAGCAGCAGGAACCCGGCGATCCAGGGGGACATGAAGAGATAGCCGGCCAGGTTCTCCCGGCGCCGCCGCCGCTTGAGGGCGGCGGGGCGCTCGGGTTTCACCGGACCGTGCCGCGGCTCGGAAGGCTTGTCCTCGGACAGGCCCGCCATCGCAGGGGCGTGTGTCACGGTGGTTCCCATCAGCCGGCGAGAGCCGTCTTCGACTCGGTGAAGAACTGCTTGACGGCGTCGTCCACCGACCGCTTCCCGAGGGCCATCTCCTCGGCGATGCGCAGGAAGGCGGACTCGCAGATGTCGGCGCCGTTCGGGTGCGGGGTGATGGGCTCCAGGACGCCCGTCTCGACGAGGGACGTCTCGTAGGCGGCGATCGCCTTGTTCACCTCGTCGGTCGGCTTGAACGCGTCGAACTGGGCCTGGGTCGCGGGCACACCGCGGTCGTAGCCCATGATCTTGGCGACCTCGGGGTCGTGCACCATGAAGGAGATGAACTGGGCCACTTCCTTGGGGTGCTTGGTGCGCTTGGAGGCGCTGAGCATGAGGGAGCCGAGGTACTGGCCGGTCTTCTTGCCGTCGGTGGTGGGGATGGGCGCCAGCCCGTACTCGCTCTTGCCCTCGGAGGTGTAGCGGACGGTGAAGTTGTCCCAGGTGAACTCACCCGCGGCGAGTTCGCCGGCGACCGCCGACTTGGGCTTGATCTGGGCGACCTTCTTGGGGTCGGCGTAGCTCCCGTCCTCGACGCTCTTCTCGGCCTTCGCCCACCAGGCCTTCAGATCCGCCTCGGTGAAGCCGAGTCCGCTGTCGGTGAAGAACGCCTTGCCGTTCTGGCGGAGGTACAGGTCGTAGAGGTACATCACGCCGTACATGCCGCTGTCGCCGGCGCGGCCCGCCTTGTCGCGGATCTTCTTCATCGCCGCGTCGAAGTCGTTCCAGGTCCAGCCAGGCTCCGGCTTCACGCCCGCCTTGGTGTAGACGTGCTTGTCGATCACCAGGGCCATCGAGTTGGAGCCGACCGGGACACCGAGGAGCTTGCCGTCGATCTCGCCGAACTTCTCGAGGCCGGCCCGGAAGCCGTCCATGGCGAGATTGCCGGCCTTGACCTGCTCGCCGAGATCGAGCAGGACGTTCTTGGCGTCGTATTTCCGCAGGAAACCAATGGCGTTCTGGAAAACGTCGGGCGGATTCCCGCCGGAGGCCTGGGTGTTGAACTTCTTCCAGAAGTCGGTGTACGGCTGAAAGTCCGTTTTCACCTTGATCTTCGGATACTTCTTCTCGAAGAGCGCGATGGTCTTGTTGATGCGCTGAGCCCTGTCCTCCGAGCCCCACCACGCATAACGGATCGTCACCGTACCGTCCGCGGAGGTCCCGCCGTCACCGCCGCACCCCGTGGTCGCCGCCAGGCCCAGTGTGGCCGCCGTCGCCCCTGCGGCCTTGAGGATCGTTCGTCTGCCAACATCCGTGCTGGTTCCCACAGTCGGGACCTCCCCGCGGCGTCGTCGCCATCCATGAATCGTTTCAAGAAAGCGCTTGCTGGCACAAGGTACGAGGGAGCTGAGAGAGCGTCAATGATTCGGACAGAATTTCCTCGCGGGCGGGGTGTGGGTGGGGTGGGCGGGGTGTGGGTGGGGCGGGTGGGTGGGGCGGGCGGGTGGCGGCGAGGTGCGGGGGCGCACATGTCGGCTGCGGGGGCCCCGGGAGGCCGCCGCAGGTCGCGCGGGGGCCTCCGCAGGCCGCCGTAAGCCGCGTGGGGCTGCCGCGTGGGGCTGCCGCGGGGGAAGCCGCGTGGGGCTGCCGCGTGGGGGCGCGCGGAGGGAGGCCCGCAGCAGCCGCGCGTAGCGGCCGCTGCGGGAATGCGCCTGTCAGCGAGCGGGAGCGAGCGCGACCGGGGGGCGTTGGTGCAGTCGAACGCCAGGATGGCCGCAGGAAGCGAGTCGTGACGGGGAGCCGTCGGCACAGCCGAGCGTCGGGAAGGCCGCAGGAGGCGAGTGCGCTCCCGGGCCTCCGGTACAGCCGCACGTCGGGAGGCGGCCGGGATCGAGCGCGCCGGGGCACCGTTGACGCAGCCGAACGCAGGGACGGCCACGGGAAGCAAACGTGACCGGGAGCCGTCGGCGCAGCCGAGCGTGGGAACGGCCGCGGGAAGCGAGTGCGGCCCCCGGGCCTCCGGTACAGCCGCACGTCGGGAGGCGGCCGGGATCGAGCGCGCCGGGAGGCCTCAGGGCGACCGGCCGGTCGCCCGCCGCACGCAGCCGAACGCCGGGACGGCCGCAGGAAGCAAGTGCGACCGGGAGCCGCCGGTACAGGCCACACAGGGACAGCCGCCGGAAACGAGCGTGACCAGGAACCGCCTCACTCATGTCCGGCACAACCGAACACGGGGACGACGGCCGGGAGCGAGCGTGACCGGGGCCGTCGGGGCGGCGGCCGAAGGGCCGATGGGCAGCCGAACGCAGGGGCGACGGCCGGGTGCCGAGCGTAACCGGGGGCCGCCGGTGCAGCCGAACGTCAGGGAGGCGGCCGAGAGGTGCGGCCGGGGCCCGCGGCGCAGCCGAACGCAGGGACGGCAGCCGGAAAGCAAGCGTGACCGTGTGCCGCCGCACACCGCACACACGGACGGCCGCCGAGAACCAGCCTGGCCAGGAGCCGTCCGCACAGCCGAACGTCGGGGAGGCGGCCGGGAGCAGGTTGCGGCCGGTAGCCGGTGGCACAGCCGCACGATGGGGCAGCCGCCGGGGGCCGTCGGCGTGGAGCGGGTGCGGGAAGGCGGCCGGAGCCGTTGGGCGCGGGAGGCCGCGGGAAGCGTGCGTGGGCGACCGGGTCCGTGGCGGTCAGGGGGTACGGCGGGAGCGCTACGGCGGCTCGTGGTCACGTCGGCTCCCGGCGGAGCACCCCGTCGCATGATCGCGGGCAGGCGGCCGTTCTGCGCTCTGGTCCAGGTCGGCGGCGGTTGCGTGCCCGAGGCGTCGCGCCCTCGTGCCCCCGGCGGGCGGGGCGGGGCACCCCCTCGGAGCGATCGCGGGCAGGCGGCCGTTCGGCGCTCTGGTCCAGGCCGGCGGCGGTTGCGTGCCCGAGGCGTCGAGCCCTCGTGCCCCGGCAGCCGGGGCGGCGCACCCCGTCGCATGATCGCGGGCAGGCGGCCGTTCGGCGCTCTGGTCCAGGCCGTCGGCGGTTGCGTGCCCGAGGCGTCGAGCCCTCGTGCCCCGGCAGCCGGGGCGGAGCACCCCGTCGCATGATCGCGGGCAGGCGGCCGTTCTGCGCTCTGGTCCAGGCCGGCGGCGGTTGCGTGCCCGAGGCGTCGCGCCCTCGTGCCCCGGCAGCCGGGGCGGGGCCGTCCGGCCGACCGGTTCGAGGCGAGCCGGGCTCGGATGCCCGACCTGCCTGCAGTCCCGCCCCTGGGTGCCCCCCGGGGCCGGCACCTGGGGCCAGCTGCGTTCCGGGGCGCGCCCCGCATCGCGGGCCCGCCGGGCCGGACACCGCGTCGCCATGGCAGGACCGCCCGGCAGCGCGGACCTGCGGGCCGGAACACCGCGTCGCCACAGCAAGACCGCCCGACATCTGGGCCCGCCCGGAGGGACACCGCGTCGCCACGGCCACCGCCACCGCCACCCACCCGTCCGGAACCCGCCGGCGCGCGCCGGCAGCCCCCGCCGCCCGCTGCCCAAGACACGACGAAGGCCCGTCCGCGACGTGGTGGTCGCGGACGGGCCGTCGTGCCGGGTGGGCGATACTGGGTTCGAACCAGTGACCTCTTCGGTGTGAACGAAGCGCTCTCCCACTGAGCTAATCGCCCGGGCGCACGGAGAACATTACCCCAAGTCAGAGGGTGGCCGTGACCGCCCGCCGCTCGGGCGGAGCGGTCGGCGGGTCACTGGTCCTTGATCTTCCAGGGCATCTCGAAACCGAACTTCCACACGTAGAAGCCCAGGATGGCGCCGATCACCACGAGGCCGATCGAGGTCAGGATGATGTTCCGTTTGCGGACCCTGGGGTCCAGGGCGCGCTGGGCCGCCTCGGTGACCTTGCGCTTGGTCCAGCGCAGGACCAGCTGGGCCCAGACGAACTCGGTCGCCCAGATCGCCATGCCGCCGAAGATCACGACCCAGCCCGGTCCGGGCAGCGGGAGCATGATGATGCCGGCGATCACGACCGCCAGGCCGACGATGAAGATCCCTACCTGCCAGCTGAGGTGCAGCACACGGCGGGCCTTGACGAATTCGGGCGCCCGGGACCCCAGGCCCTGCTCGGCCTCGGTCCGCTCCTCGCCCGTCCTCGCGTCGTCCGCCGTCATGGCGACCTCACCCGGCCCGCCACTCCCCGTATTCATACGACCAAACCCTACCCGAGAGATTCCGGTCACCGTAATGGTGGTACTTCGCGAACGTTCCCTCCGCCGGAAGAGTTACGTAAACGCACGCAAAACACTCAGAGGGGTTTACAACGGCACCGTAGGTGGCATGTCGATTTCGCCGACGTGCGAATCCCCGAGCGCACACTGAGCGAAAGGCCCTGGCGCTTATGAACACCACGGTCAGCTGCGAGCTGCACCTGCGCCTCGTTGTGTCGAGCGAGTCCTCCCTGCCTGTCCCCGCAGGCCTGCGGTACGACACGGCCGACCCCTACGCCGTGCACGCCACCTTCCACACCGGAGCCGAGGAGACCGTCGAGTGGGTGTTCGCCCGCGACCTCCTCGCGGAGGGCCTGCACCGGCCCACGGGCACCGGCGACGTCCGCGTCTGGCCGTCGCGCAGCCACGGTCAGGGCGTCGTCTGCATCGCCCTGAGCTCCCCTGAGGGGGAGGCCCTGCTCGAGGCCCCGGCGCGGGCCCTGGAATCCTTCCTGAAGCGAACCGACGCGGCCGTGCCTCCCGGCACGGAGCACCGTCACTTCGACCTCGACCAGGAGCTCTCGCACATCCTGGCGGAAAGCTAGGACGGGGCTCCCGCAGAGCTGCCCGACGCCGTCCACTCGGGGAGACGGCTCGGGCCAGGACAACCGCATAGGGCAAGCGCCGACGCCGCGCCTCGGGTTTCCCGTGGTGCGGCGCCGGCGTGCGCAGCGCCACCCCCGCCGGGCGACATGGGCCACCCCGCCGGGCCGAGCGGCTACCATCGGCCAGCATCGGCGGGCGCCCGCCCGTCCCCCAGGCCAGGGAGCGAAACGTGCTGATCACCCACGACACCCGGTGCGCCCTCGACGCCGTGGTGGATCTGGTGAACACCGCGCCGGAGGACGACGCCGTCCCGGACGGGCTGCCGAACCTGGCCGCCCTCACGGACTTCGTGCGAAAGCACGAGATCAGCGACGTTGGCGTGCTGTCCGAGTTCGACCTCTCCGCGGTGCGCAAGGTCCGGGGGCGGTTCGCGAAGGTGTTCGCGGCCCCGGACGCCCGCGCCGCCGCAGGACTGATCAACGAACTCGTCGCCGCCGCGGGCACCACCCCGCGCCTCACCGACCACGACGGCTACGACTGGCACGTGCACTACTTCGCGCCGGGCGCCTCGATCGCCGACCACCTGGCCGCCGACTGCGGGATGGCGCTGGCGTTCTTCGTGGTGGCCGGCGAGCAGGAACGCCTGCGCCGCTGCGAGGCCCCCGACTGCCGGCGCGCCTTCGTGGACCTCTCCCGCAACCGCTCCCGGCGGTACTGCGACAGCCGCACCTGCGGCAACCGTCTCCACGTCGCCGCCTACCGCGCGCGCCGCAAGGAAGCGGCCGGCTGACTCCCAGGGCCGCTCAGGGCACGCTGGTCCGCCGTCGATGCCGACGCGGCCCCGGCGGGTGGCGCCGGGGACCGCGGGTACGGCTCACAGCAGCAGCAGGTCGTGCAGCGAAGCCATGAGCAGCAGACACCCGATCACCGCAAGGAAGATCATCAGCGGTGGCTGGGAAAGGGCGAAGAGGCATCCGCGCGGCTCGTCCTGAGGTGGCGCGGCGTCGCTCTGTGTCGTGTCCAGCATCTCGCGGGCGATGATGACGCAGGCTCCGCCGCGGGTGCGATCAACACGCCCGAACTGAGCGGGTGTGCGCCGGATTCCGTGATCTCCGTTTCCGGGCGTGATCACTTACGCGCGCGTGCGGTCCGACTGTGTCGCTTCGGCCGCCGGCGCGTCGGGCCGCCGCTTCGGTGACCCTGCCGCCGGCGACCGCTTCATATGCCGTGCTTCTTGAGGATGGCCTCGATGTCGCTGAAGTCGTCGGTGGCGGTCGCGCGGGGTGCGGCGGAGGGTCGGGCGGTCGGACGGGCCTGGCCAAGGGAGGGCGCCGAGGCGGCCGGGGCCACGGCCTCGCCCCGCGCGGCGCGCGCCGCCGCCTTGCGCTCCTTGCGGGTGCCTCCCCGCCGCCGCTCGACGGCGCGCGTCGTCATGAACAGGGCCCAGGCCCCGCCGAGCAGACCGAATCCCAGCCAGGCGGTGGGGCTGAAGGCGGTGTCGGCGACCCACTCGACGACTCCGGTCAGCACCAGACCGAGCGGTACGAGAGCGTAGGCCGCCATGCGGGCGGCCGTCAGGTAACGCTTCCGGTACGCCGTGACCGCGGCGATGCCCAGGCCGGCCGCGGCGACGGCGGAACAGACGGTTTCGGCGATCATCCGGTCCTCCAGACGCGGCACAAGGGGGGCAAGGTCGAATCGGCTGGGCGTCGCGGGCTGCGCGGCGCTTCGTCCTTCCATCCTGCACCTGCGCGAGGGCGCCGGGCCATGCCCCGGCCGGACATCAGGGACATCTCCGGGTCACCTCCTCCACAGGTGCCGGTCCGGGGCGGGTGGCTCTCAGGTACTACGGGGTCTCTGCGACCCGGGTACGGGGGCAGGTACGGGGTGGTCCGGATCGGGTGGCGCGGAGCGGGCTGGGAGACTGGGTCCATGAGCGACTCCTCCCCCGCCGCGTCGGTGTCCGCCGACGCGTCGACGTCCCCCTCCGCCCGTCCCGCCGTCGTCCTCGACGTGTGGTGCGAGTTGCAGTGCCCGGACTGCCGCGGCGCCCTCGACGACCTCCGCCTCCTGCGCGAGCGCTACGGCGACCGGCTGGAGCTGCGGCTGCGGCACTTCCCGCTGGAGAAGCACAAGCACTCCTTCGCCGCCGCGCAGGCCGCCGAGGAGGCCGTGGAGCAGGGCAAGGGGTGGGAGTACGTCGAGGCGGTCCTCGGCCGGGTCGAGAAGCTGGACCGTGAGGGCGAGCCCTTCCTGATCGACACCGCCCGCCAACTGGACCTGGACGCCGAGGAGTTCGACACCGCGCTCATCGACGGCCGGCACATCCTGATCGTCGACGCCGACCAGGCCGAGGGCAAGGCGATCGGCGTCACGGGCACCCCGACGTACGTCATCGGCGGGGAGCGCCTCGACGGCGGCAAGAGCCAGGAGGGGCTGCGCGAGCGGGTCGAGGAGCTCGCGGACCGGCTGCTCGCCGAGCAGGAGTAAGGCTCGCTCCCCGGCCCCCGCACCCCACTCCCCTCAGAGCAGGCTTTTGAACATCGAGTAGCCGACCGGGACGTATCCCAGTGACTCGTAGAGCCGTTCGGCGGGCGTGTTGTCCGCGAAGACGTTGAGGCCGATGACCCGCTTGCCGGCGGTGATCGCCTGCACCTCGGCCAGCAGCATCAGCGAGCGGCCGTGGCCCCGGCCGCGGAAGGCCTCGTCGGTCTCGACGTCGTACACGTAGGCGCGGTCCTCGTGCAGGCCGAGCCAGAGCACGCCGACGCGGACGCCGTCGTGTTCCAGGACGCTGATCCGCATGCTCTCGGTGTCCCGGCCGTCCGGCAGGAGACGCGCGGTGTCGCGCTCCGACCTGGCGCGGGCCTCGTCCGGCGGGACCCCGCGGCTGATCCAGTCCGCGGCGTACCCGTCGACGCCGTGCGCGCGCCACGGCCCGAACTCGGCCTCGGTCAGCGGCCTGGCCTCGCTGCCCGGAGGCAGCCGGGGGGCCACGGCGTCGAGTGGTTTGGCCAGGCCGCGGTTGCGGTGGACGTATCCGAGGGCGCCGGCCAGGCGCAGGGCGGCCTCGGCCCCGGCCGGCACCCGGATCTCGATCCCCCGGCAGCCCCAGCCCCGCGCGACCTCCTCGGCGGCGAGCGCGGCGACCGTGCCCCGGCCGCGCCCGCGATCGGCCTCGTCGACGTGCAGGTCGTCCACGCGGGCGACGGCCGGCCCGAAGTCGGGGTGGGTGGACAGGTGGACCGCGCCGACCGGGCGGCCGTTCACGCACACCTGGTAGTGACGGGACAACGCCCCGTCGGCGGCGCGCTGGAGCGGCTCGGTCGGCCGCAGAGTCGTGGTCATCAGGGGGTTTCTACCCGCCGTACGGGCCGAAGTCAGCCTGTTTTTCCCAGCGCTTACGGCTTTCCGGCCCTCAGGGGGAGCCCTTGAGGGCGGGGCTCACGGGTCGAGGTCGTCGGCCGCTCGTTCGTCGAAGACGCGCATGGCCTTGGCGGTCACCGGCCCCGGCGCGCCCGGCAGTTCACGGCCGTCGACGCGGTGCACGGCTTGGACGTCGCGCAGGGTGGAGGTCAGGAAGACCTCGTCGGCGCGCTCCAGGACGTCCAGCGGCAGGTCGGTCTCCCGCGCGCCGGTCCACTCCACGGCCAGCGCGCGGGTGATGCCGGCGAGGCAGCCCGAGGCGAGCGGCGGGGTGTGGATCTCGCCGTCCAGGACGACGAACACGTTCGACCCGGTGCCCTCGCAGAGCCGGCCGACGGTGTTGCCGAACAGGGCCTCGGAAGCGCCGTCCCGGTGCGCGTGGGCCAGGGCGACGACGTTCTCGGCGTACGAGGTGGTCTTCAGGCCGGTGAGCGCGCCGCGCTCGTTGCGGGTCCACGGGACGGTGATCACGGCCGTCGAGTCGGGGCGGCGGGTGGTCTCACCGAGGGCGACGACGAGGGTCGGGCCGTGATCGCCGCGGTCGGAGCCGAGGGGGCCCTGCCCGCCGGTGTAGGTGATGCGCAGGCGGCCGAGCGGCATCGGGTTGGCTTCGAGGACGGCGGCGCAGGCGCGGCGGACCTCGTCGAGGTCGGGGTCGGGCAGGCCGAGGCCGCGCGCGGAGCGGGTCAGCCGGTCGAGGTGCCTGGTCAGCGCGAACGTGGTCCCGTTGCTCGCCTTCACCGTCTCGAAGACGCCGTCGCCAACGGTCAGTCCGTGGTCCAGGACGGAGACACGGGCGGACTCGAACTCCTGCAGACCGCCGTCCAGCCAAAGCTTCACTGCTCTACCTCACCATGTTCGTACCGGGGGCGTCACACGCCGGAACCCCCGCGTCCGCCGTGTACGTCCCCGACGCTATCGCGAGCAGCCGGGACGCCTTCAGTTCGGTCTCCGCCCACTCCCTCTCGGGGTCGGAGCCCCAGGTGATGCCGGCGCCGGTGCCGAAGCGGAGCGTTCCGTCGGCGCGGTCGATCCAGAAGGTGCGGATGCCGACGGCCAGTTCGCCCGTGCCCCGGTCGGCGTCGACCCAGCCGATGCCTCCGCAGTAGGGGCCTCGGGGCGCGGTCTCCAGCGCGTCGATGATGCGCAGGGCGCTGGACTTGGGGGCGCCGGTCACGGAGCCGGGCGGGAAGGCCGCGTCGAGCAGTTCGCTCCAGCCGACCCCTTCGCGCAGTTCGCCGCGGACCGTCGAGACGAGGTGGACGAGGCCGGGGTGCTTCTCCACGGCGCACAGGTCGGGGACGGTGACGCTGCCGGTGGCGCAGACACGGCCGATGTCGTTGCGGACGAGGTCCACGATCATCACGTTCTCGGCGTGGTCCTTGTCGAGGAGGTCGGCCTCGGTGCGCCCGGTGCCCTTGATCGGCCCGGACTCCACGGTCCGCCCCTCGCGGCGCAGGAAGAGCTCGGGCGACGCGGTGGCGATCTCCACGCCGTGCCCGGGGAGGCGGATCGTCCCCGCGTACGGCGCGGGGTTGCCGCGGGCGAGCAGCGCGGTCAGCGCGTCCACGTCGGCGCCGGGCGGGACGGGGGCGGACAGGACGCGGCAGAGGTTCGCCTGGTATACGTCGCCGGCCGCGATGTGCTCGCGTATCCGGCGCACTCCGGCGGTGTACGCGGCGCGGTCGAGGGACGACGTCCAGTCCCCGGCGGCGGGGCCGCGCCACTCCCCCGGGGTCGGCGCGGGCACCGGCGCCACCCGCACGTCCGCGAAGCGGGCGCAGGTCAGACGGCCTTCGAAGTCGGCGCAGACGGCCCAGAAACCGGCGGAGTCCAGGGCCGCCGGGTCGTCGGTGACGTCGAGGAGGCCGGTGGCGACGCGGTCGCCGAATCGGGCGAGGGGTGGCAGTTCGGGCACGGTGTCGAGTTTAGGGCGGGTGTCCGGCGGGTCGTCGTCGGCGGCGGGCGCGCGCTTCCGGGACGCGCCGACGGGGCCTGAGCAGGTGTTCGGTGGGACACAGCGCAGCACGCTGCACAAACGCGTTTTTGTGCTGGCCCAGGAATCCGCTAGAGTTCAACACGTCGCCGGGACGCGAGAGCGCACCGAAACGACAGGCGGACGTAGCTCAGTTGGTAGAGCGCAACCTTGCCAAGGTTGAGGTCGCGAGTTCGAACCTCGTCGTCCGCTCGAAGGACAGTAGGGATCTTCCCGGTCCCCTACACTCCTGGTGGAGTGGCCGAGAGGCGAGGCAACGGCCTGCAAAGCCGTCTACACGGGTTCAAATCCCGTCTCCACCTCCAAGGACGATTAGCTCAGCGGGAGAGCGCTTCCCTGACACGGAAGAGGTCACTGGTTCAATCCCAGTATCGTCCACTGGATCTTCGGATCCCCGCGCGATTAGCTCAGCGGGAGAGCGCTTCCCTGACACGGAAGAGGTCACTGGTTCAATCCCAGTATCGCGCACGCAGTGCCACGGCCCCTCGGGTCGTGTTCCCGAGGACGATTAGCTCAGCGGGAGAGCGCTTCCCTGACACGGAAGAGGTCACTGGTTCAATCCCAGTATCGTCCACACCCCGGAAACCCCCGGCCGTCTCCTCGGCCGGGGGTTTCCTCGTGTGCGGGTGGCTCAGCTGGAGAAGAGCATGTGGCCGAAGCTCTTGTGGCGCTGGTGGCCGTAGTGACCGCCGTGGCCGCCGTGCGGGGCGCCCCAGGCGGGGGCGTGCGGGGCCTGCGCCGGATAGGCCTGAGGAGCGGCCGGGGGCGGCGGCGCCGGCTGGGACCACTGGGACTCCAGCCGGGTGAGCGCCTCCAGCTCGCCGTAGTCCAGGAAGATCCCGCGGCAGTTCGCGCACTGCTCGATCTGGACGCCGTTGCGGTTGTACGTGTGCATCGGGGCGTGACACTTCGGACACTGCATGGTCGGCTCAACTCCTCGCCGGTCGGTCCTGCTTCGCCTGTCGCCAGGACAGAGTCTGTCCGGCTGCGGTCGGTTGCACCCTACTTCGCCGAGCTTGACGGCAACTGGTCAGGTACGGAACCGGATCCGCCGGGCGGGTCGACCGACCGGTGCGGCACGGAGACCATCCGGGCACAGGCGTCGACAAGAGACTCCTCGACCTCGTCAAGGGGACTGTCGCGTGCGATGGCCTTGGTCACCGCTCGGGCGGCGGTCTGGACGGTGAGGGCGCGAGCCGGGACGTCGAGCGCGGGCCATGGATCGCCGTCAGTGGGAACCGCGGTGCCGCGAGCCGTGCGGTAGGCCGCCAGGAAGCGGGCCCACTCCTCCGGCGGGAGCAGACCACAGGCGTACCAGGCGGCCGGGCGTGCGAGATCCCAGGCGGGGACGCCGGTGCCTAGATCGTCGACGTCGATGAGCCGCCAGGGGCCGTCGGGCACGGGATGCCGGACGAGTTGCCCCAGATGGAGGTCACCGTGGCAAAGCGTGGTGGTGTCAGGCATGGGCGCCGCCCCACGGGCCCAGCCGGGGAGGCCGGCCCAGGCCCGCAGGACGGGGGCGACAGCGGGGTGCTCCCCGCTCACCTCGCGAAGTCGGAGAACGGCCCGGGCGGCCTTCACCGGTCCGCGCATCGGCGGAAGGGCGTGCGGCGCGGGGGTGCGGTGCAGCTGGGCGAGGAGTGTGCCGGCCTCCTCCCACGGGGCGGCGTCCGGAGTGTCCGGATCCACGGGAACGCCGTAGGACCAGAACGTGACCAGTCGGTCGTGCAGGGGCGCGGGGACGGGGGTGAGCGGCGGAAGAAGAAGGTGCGGAAGGGAGGCCGCGGCGGCCAGACGGGGGGCGAGGTCGGCGACGGAGACACCGGGGGCATGTGCCTTGGCAACGACGCCGGCGTGGCGCACCACAGTGGCATCGGCCCGCTCCGCGAGGGTGTCCGCGCCGCAAGGGCAACGACTTGAGCTGCGGGAGTGAGCTTCGACGGCGGCGAGCCGAGTGAGCGCACTGAGCAACGGGGTGACGGCCACGGGGCTCCCTGAACGACGGAGGTCCAACGCCCCAGTATCTGCCGGGCCCGGCCACAGGCGACTGCGGGTCCACTGCGGCTGATCGCGCAGTTCCTTGCGCCCCTGAAGCCGCGCCCGGCGCACAGAGCACGCCCCTGGGCCGGGCAGCCCAACGAACACTCGCGCAGCCACACACGACCCACAAGGGACACCCTGGGCCGGGCAGCCGAACGAACACTCGCGCAGCCGCACACGACCCGCGAGGGACGCCCTGGGCCGGTCGCCGGATGGACGCTCGTGCGGACGCGCGCGGCGCTGAGGGGGCGGGGTTGGGGTGTCCGCCCGCAGCGGTCGGCGTCAGTCACCGGGCGCCGATGAAAAAGAAGCTACCGCCGGACCGAGGACGGACACCCCCACCCCGCCCCCGACCCACCCACCGAACCGAACGCGCCACACCCGCCCCCACCGAACCGAAACGGGCCGCCGCAGGCACTCAGGGGCGCGGGGAACTGCGCAAAAACCCCAGCCCCCACAGAACCCGCACCCAACAACCGCCCAACCACCCGACCGCCGGAGGCAAAAGCAATGCCGGCGCAGCTCCCCAGCTGCGCCGGCATCATTTGCCGTCCGCCATACCCCCGTCCCCACGGGGTTTCATGGGTGGATGTCCCCGCCCGGACCGCTCTTCCGGGCCTGGGGTCGCCGCTCAGCGCCCCAGCATCACGCCCACGGACGACGCCTGTGCGGCCACCGTCTCCCAGCCGTCGAAGACGACCAGGAGCAGTGCGGCCAGAGGGAGGGCCATGAGCGTCGCCACCAGGGGGTGGCGGCGGCCCGTGCGGCGGGGTCGGGTGCGCAGGTGCGTCCGCGGTGCCGTGTGGGCCATGGTCCCTCTCCTGAACCGTTCTCCGTTGTGGTTGGCAGCGGCGGGCGTCTGACCTCGGGGGACGAGTGCTGCACCCGCCGCTTGACCTCAAATCTAGGCGCGTGGAGGGCATCGCACGTCATGCCCTCGTACCGATTGACGGGCCTCCCGGAGGATGACCCATGACCTGCGGCGTACTCCCCTGGGTGGAGACGCGGGCCTACGACTCGGGGTCTTCCCGGAGGGGCTGCCCACTTCGCGCCGGTATTTCCGAGCCGTCCTCGCGGGGGACGGGCTGTTCGACCAGGGCGAGGACCCGGTTCGCCATGAAGCGGGCGGTACGGACGACAGCGCCGTTTCGGGTGACTTCGCTCACTTCCACCACCCCTCGGCGCACCGCCGTCTCCACCCGGCGGCCCGCTCTGCTCGCCACCACCTCGTACGTCCGCGTCGTGTCGCCGGCGTCGACGACTATCTCCACTCGATCACCCTTCACGGGTTCAATCCCCCTTCTGTGACAGGTGGTTGGGGCCACAGGGGCGACAACGCACCCTTGTTCGCAGACCCCCTGAGCACCTCTCAAGTGTCCCATCCGGCACTGACAATCGATCGGAGCGAGAGGGCGCGGCCTCTGCGCGCGGACGGCCGTGGAAACGTAAGCTGTGCCACGTCACACGGACCGGGCAGCGGGGATGAACATGGCGATGATGCGCCTGAGGCGCGAGGACCCGCGCGTCGTCGGCTCGTTCAAGCTTCACCGACGACTCGGCGCGGGCGGGATGGGCGTCGTCTACCTGGGCTCCGACAAGAAGGGGCAGCGGGTCGCGCTGAAGGTCATCCGGCCGGACCTCGCGGAGGACCAGGAGTTCCGGTCGCGGTTCGCGCGGGAGGTGTCGGCGGCGCGGCGGATCCGGGGCGGCTGCACGGCCCGGCTGGTCGCGGCGGATCTGGACGCCGACCGGCCGTGGTTCGCCACGCAGTACGTGCCCGGCCCCTCCCTCCATGACAAGGTCAACGACGAGGGGCCGCTCGGGGCCGCCGAACTCGCGGCGATCGGGGCCTCGCTGTCGGAGGGCCTCGTCGCGGTCCACGAGGCCGGGGTCGTGCACCGGGACCTGAAGCCCTCGAACATCCTGCTCTCCCCCAAGGGTCCGCGGATCATCGACTTCGGCATCGCCTGGGCGACGGGCGCCTCGACGCTGACGCACGTCGGCACGGCGGTCGGCTCCCCCGGCTTCCTCGCGCCCGAGCAGGTGCGGGGCGCGATGGTCACGCCGGCGACCGACGTGTTCTCGCTGGGCGCCACGCTCGCGTACGCCTCGACCGCCGACTCCCCTTTCGGGCACGGCAGTTCCGAGGTGATGCTGTACCGCGTGGTGCACGAGGAGCCCCATCTGAACGGCGTTCCCGACGCCCTGGCCCCGCTGATCCGCGCCTGTCTCGCCAAGGACCCCGAGGAGCGGCCGAGCACGCTGGACCTCTCCCTGCGGCTGAAGGAGATCGCGGCGCGGGAGGCGCAGGGCATGGCCGACACACGGCCCCCGGCGCCCCGGGCCGCCGAGGCCGACCGCCCGACGGGACGGCTGACGGACAGCAGCTATCCGGACCGTGCGGGACGGCAGCCGGGCACCCCCGCGCCCCGGGGCGGGGCCCCGTCCTCGCGCGGTCCGGTGCCGTCACGCGGGGGGACGCCGTCGCGTGGGGGGACGTCCTCGCGTGGCGGGAGCGGTTCGCGCGGCGGCGTCTCGCACTCGCGGCCGGGCGCCCGCCCCACCCCCGCTCCCCGGAACACGCCGGCGAAGCGCAACACCAGGCCGGGCAGCGGCAGTCGGCCCGCGCCGCGCAACGGCCGGCCCGGGGCGAGAACCACGGGGACCGGACGGCGGCCGGCCAACCCCCGGTTGCTGCGGCAGCGGTTGTTCGTGTTCGTCGTCGTGACGCTGCTGGTGGCCCTCGGCATCGCCCTCGTGCAGGGCTGCCAGGGGTCCGCCCGAGGACTCGGCGGCGGCAGCTCCCGGACCGAGCAGACGCAGAGGCACACGCACCAGCTGCCGGCGGGCGCCGAGGCCGGCGAGCACGCCGAGGACGGCGCGTAGACCGGCTCTCGAGAGCGGGCGAAGACGAAGACCGGAGCTCTACCCGAGCGGGCGGCCCGTGGCCACCGCGTAGAAGGCGACCGCCGCGGCCGCGCCCACGTTGAGGGAGTCGACTCCGTGGGACATGGGGATGCGGACCCATTCGTCGGCGGCGACCAGGGCCTGGGTGGACAGGCCGTCGCCCTCCGCTCCGAGCATGAGGGCCACGCGGTCCATGGTGTGCGGCGCCGCCTCGTCGAGGCTGCGGGCCTTCTCGTCCGGGGTGAGGGCGAGCAGGGTGAAGCCGGCCTCGCGGACCGAGTCCAGGCCCTTGGGCCAGGTGTCGAGACGGGCGTACGGCACGGAGAACACCGCGCCCATGGACACCTTCACGCTGCGGCGGTAGAGCGGGTCGGCGCAGTCCGGGGAGAGCAGCACCGCGTCCATGCCGAGGGCCGCCGCCGAGCGGAAGATGGCGCCGATGTTGGTGTGGTCGTTCACCGATTCCATGATCACGACCCGGCGGGCGGTCCGCAGCAGTTCGGCCGCCGTGGGCAGCGGCTTGCGCTGCATGGAGGCGAGCGCGCCGCGGTGGACGTGGTAGCCGGTGACGCGCTCGGCGAGTTCGGGGCTGACGGCGTAGACGGGGGCGGGGAGTTCGTCGATGACGTCGCGCATGACGTCGACCCACTTGGCGGAGAGCAGCATCGAGCGCATCTCGTAGCCGGCTTCCTTGGCCCGTCTGATGACCTTCTCGCCCTCGGCGATGAACAGGCCCTCGGCCGGCTCGCGCCTGCGGCGCAGTTCGACGTCGGTCAGGCCGGTGTAGTCGCGCAGGCGCGGGTCGGCGGGGTCCTCGACGGTGATGAGATCGGCCACAGGGGTGATACTGCCTTGTCCTGGGTGTGGTGCCAACGGCTCGGTACAGGTTCTGTTACCCGGGGTTACGCCTGGGTGGTTCGGCTCCGGGTCACGCCCGGGTGGCGTTCGGCTGCGGGCCGACGGCGACGACCGGGCCGATCACGATGACGGCCGGCGGTTTCACGTCCTCGGCGCGGACCCGTTCGGCGACGGTCGCGAGGGTCGCGTCGACGCGGCGCTGGGCCGCCGTGGTGCCCTCCTGGACGAGGGCGACGGGGGTGTCGGCCGGCTTGCCGTGGGCGACGAGCGCCTCGGCGATCTTCCCGATCTTGTCGACGCCCATGAGGATCACGAGCGTGCCGGTCAGCTTGGCGAGGGAGGCCCAGTCGACGAGGGAGCGGTCGTCGTCGGGGGCGACATGGCCGCTGACGACGGTGAACTCGTGGGCGACGCCGCGGTGGGTGACCGGGATACCGGCCGCGCCGGGCACCGAGATGGAGCTGGAGATGCCGGGGACGACCGTGCAGGGGATGCCCGCCTCGGCGAGCGCCTGGAGCTCCTCCATGCCACGGCCGAAGACGTAGGGGTCGCCGCCCTTGAGGCGTACGACCGCCTTGCCCTGCTTGGCATGCTCGATCAGCGCGTTGTTGATCGCCTCCTGGGCCATGAAGCGGCCGTAGGGGATCTTCGCCGCGTCGATCACCTCGACGTGGGAGGGGAGTTCGGCGAGGAGGTCGCGCGGGCCCAGCCGGTCGGCGATGACGACGTCCGCCTCGGCGAGGAGGCGACGGCCGCGGACGGTGATCAGGTCCGGGTCTCCCGGGCCGCCGCCGACGAGGGAGACGCCCGGGGTGCGGGTGCGGTGCTGGGGGGCGACCAGGGTGCCGTCGTGCAGGCCCTCGACGATCGCGTCGCGGATGGCAGCGGTGCGGCGCGGGTCGCGGTCGCGCGCGTCCGTGGTGAGGACGGCGACGGTGACGCCCGCGCTGTGGCCGGTGGCCGGGGTCCAGGCGGTCGCCGCGTCGGCGTCGTCGGAGCGCACGCACCACACGCGGTGCGCCTCCCCTTCGGCGGAAGCCCGGGTGTTGGCCTGCGGGTCGCTGGTGGCGATCAGGGCGTACCAGGCGTCGGTGAGGTCGCCTTCGACGTAGCGGCGGCGGTGCCAGGTGAGTTCGCCCGCGTCCGCCATGGCTTCGACGGAGGGGGTGGCGGACGGTGAGACGAGGTGGATGTCCGCGCCGGCCGCGATGAGGGCGGGGAGGCGGCGCTGGGCCACCTGGCCGCCGCCGAGGACGACGACCCTGCGGCCGGCGAGGCGGAGGCCTACGGGGTAGGCGGGGTTTTGGGCCATGAGGTGCGGCTCCTCGAACAGGCGGTTGTTCAGTGGGCGCACTGCAGCTTCGGAGCGGCCCTGACGTGCGGATTTTAAGCGCACGTCCGGAGGGTGGGCGGCGGCGGGTGGGGTGTTTCTCCCCCTGTCCCGCCCCTGACCGGGGCCCGGGCTCTGCCCCCGGGCCCCGGTAGGTGGACTACTTCTCGGTCACCCCTGCCGAGTCGAACGTCGCCACCTCGTGCATCGCCCTGGCCGTGCTCTGGACCAGCGGCAGTGCGAGGAGGGCGCCGGTGCCCTCGCCGAGGCGGAGGTCGAGGTCGACCAGGGGGCGCAGGCCGAGCTTGTTGAGGGCGGCGACATGCCCCGGTTCGGCGCTGCGGTGGCCGGCGATGCAGGCCGCCAGGACCTCGGGGGCGATGGCCCGGGCGACCAGGGCGGCGGCGCCGGCGCTGACGCCGTCCAGGATCACCGGCGTGCGCAGGGAGGCGCCGCCCAGCAGGAGGCCGACCATCGCCGCGTGCTCGAAGCCGCCGATCGCCGCGAGGACGCCGACGGGGTCCGCGGGGTCCGGCTGGTGGAGTTCCAGGGCGCGGCGGACGACCTCGGTCTTGCGGGCGAGGGTCTCGTCGTTGATGCCGGTGCCGCGACCGGTGACCTCGGCCGGGTCGGCGCCGGTGAAGACGGAGATGAGCGCGGCGGACGCGGTGGTGTTGGCGATGCCCATCTCACCGGTGAGCAGCGCCTTGTTGCCGGCCGCGACCAGGTCGCGGGCCGTCTCGATGCCCACCTCGATGGCCTGCTTGGCCTCCTCGCGGGTCATCGCGGGGCCGGTGGTCATGTCGGAGGTGCCCGCGCGGATCTTGCGGGGCAGCAGACCGGGCGTGGCGGGCAGGTCGGTCGCCACGCCGACGTCCACGACGCACACCTCGGCGCCCACCTGGGTCGCGAAGGCGTTGCAGACCGCGCCGCCGCCGAGGAAGTTGGCGACCATCTGGGCCGTCACCTCCTGCGGCCAGGGGGTGACGCCCTGCGCGTGCACACCGTGGTCGCCGGCGAAGATCGCGACGGCCGCGGGCTCGGGGATGGGCGGCGGGCACTGGCGGGACAGACCGGACAGCTGGGCGGAGATGATCTCCAGCATGCCGAGCGCGCCGGCAGGCTTGGTCATCCGCTTCTGCCGCTCCCACGCCTCGCCGAGCGCCTTGGCGTCCAGCGGGCGGACGCTGGCGACGGTCTCCGCGAGCAGGTCGTGCGGGTCCGCGCCGGGCAGCGCGCGGCGGCCGTACGTCTCCTCGTGGACGACCCACGACAGCGGGCGGCGCTTGGCCCAGCCGGCCTGCATCAGCTCGGGCTCCTCCGGGAACTCGTCGACGTACCCCACGCACAGGTACGCGACGACTTCCAGGTGTTCGGGCAGGTCCAGCGCGCGGACCATCTCGCGCTCGTCGAAGAAGCTGACCCAGCCGACGCCGAGGCCCTCGGCGCGGGCGGCGAGCCAGAGGTTCTCCACCGCGAGCGCGGAGGAGTACGGGGCCATCTGCGGCTGGGTGTGACGGCCCAGGGTGTGCCGGCCGCCTCGGGTCGGGTCGGCGGTGACGACGATGTTCACCGGGGTGTCGAGGATGGCCTCGATCTTCAGTTCCTTGAACTGCTTGGCCCGGCCCTTGGGCAGCGACTTCGCGTACGCCTCACGCTGACGCTGGGCCAGTTCGTGCATGGCCCGGCGCGTTTCGGCGGAGCGGATGACGACGAAGTCCCAGGGCTGCGAGTGCCCGACGGACGGCGCGGTGTGCGCGGCCTCCAGGACGCGCAGCAGCACCTCGTGCGGGATGGGGTCGCTGCGGAAGCCGTTGCGGATGTCACGGCGTTCGCGGATGACCTTCAGCACGGCCTCGCGCTCGGCGTCGCCGTACGCGGGCGCGGGGGGACCGACGGGCCGACGGGGGACTTCGACGGCCTCGGCCTGAACACCCTCGTGCTCCCGCTCGCTCGGCTCGGCCTGCTCGTTCGCTTCGGCCTGCTCGTTCGGTTCGGCCGGCGTGTTCGGTTCGGCCGGCGTGTTCGGTTCGGCCGGCGCGTTCGCTTCGGCCGGCGTGTTCGGTTCGGCCGGCGTGTTCGGTTCGGCCGGCGTGTTCGGTTCGGCCGGCGCGTGGAGTGCGTGCGGCTCCTGCGGCTCGGTCGGCTCGTCGTGGTCGGCGGCCATGGTGTCCAGGTCGTCCGGGTTCTGTGCGACGTTCGGGTCGGGCTGCTCTTGGTCCATCTGCGGCTCCGCTTCCGGAGTGGCCGGGGCGGGGGCGGCCTCGGCCGCGCGGGGGGCGGGGACCATCACTGCGGGGGGCTCGGCGACCGGCTGGGGCGTCTGCTCCACCAGCGGCTCCGGTACGTGGGGGGTGTCGGCCTCGGCTTCGGCCTCGGCGGACGTGAAGTCGTCCTGGGCTTGGGCCGGTTGTGGCTCCCCAGCGTCCACGAGGTGAGACCCCTGGTCCACGATCTGGTCGGCGGGGGCAGGCGTCGGCTCCGGGTGCTCCGCGCCCTCCGGGACCTCGCGGTGCTCGGGGTGTTCGGGGTGCGCCGGCTCCGCCGACTCCTCCGCCGCCGCGACGGGCTTCGGGTAGAGCGTGTCCAGCGCCGAAGGCGCTGCGACGGGGGTCTCGGTCTGCGCCTCGACGACCGCTTCGGATGCGGGAGGGACCGCTTCCGGGGCGGGTACGACCGCTTCCTGCTCAGGTACGACCGGTTCGGTAGCGGGCTCGACCGCCTCGGTCTGCTCGGAAACGACGACCGGCTCGGCTTCCTGGACGACCTCGGGAACCTGGGCCGGCTCGGGGGCGGGCTCCGAGCTCTGCGGCGCGGGCTCGACGGGAGCCGCCGGGGCGTCGGACGCCTGGGGCACGCCGGGCGCCGGCACGGCGGGCGTCTGACCTGCCTCCGGTGCGGCGACGACGGGCTCGGGGGCGCTTTCGGCGGCGGGCGGGGGAACCTCCTCGACGGCCTCCGCCGCCGGCGGGTCGACAACCGCCTCGGGCTCCTCGGCCACCGGGGCGGCCGGGACCGCCGGAACCTCGACGGCTTCCGGAACCTCGACGGCTTCCGGAGCCTCGGGAGCGACCGCGACGTCCGCCTCGGGGGCCTCAGCGGCCTCCACGGCTGCGGCCGGCACCGGCTCGACCTCCTGCGCCACCTCCGCCTCGGAGACGGGCTCCTCCACGGATGCGCTCTCGGGGACCCCGACGGCCTCCGCGGCCGCCGCGTCCACCGCCGCCGCGACCTCGGTCTCCGGCGCGGGCTGGGCGACGGACACGGGCTCGGGCTCGGCCACGGGCTCCGACACCGCCTCCGGAGCGGCCTCGGACGCCGGCACCTCGACGGGAGCCGACGCGGAAACCGGGACCGAGACGGCCGCGGTGACCTCCGCGCCGCCCAACTGCTCCGCCCCGGCCGGGACCTGCACGTCCTGCGTGGCACCGGTCGCGGCGACACCGACGTGCACCGGATCGGCCTCCTGCGGAGCAACCGCGGGCACGGTCTGCTCGGCGGTCTGCCCGGCCTCCGCCTCCTGCGGAGCGCCAGTCGCCGCGACCGCCTCCGTGGCCACCCGGGCCACGACCGCCTGGGCCACGCCCACCGGTCCGGGCTGCGCGGGAGACGCGGCCGCCTCGGCGGGGGCCGCACCGGAAGCGACCGGCGCCTGGGCGACGGCCTGCGCCGCGACCTGTGCGCCCCACGGCGCCGCGCCCGGTGGGGGCGTCGCGTGCTGGGGGGCGGCGTCGAGGTACTCGGGGCCGGGCGCGGGCGCGGCCGGCTGGCGTACGGGTGTGCCGGCGGGGCCGCGGTCGGCCAGGGAGCGGACCGGGCCGGCGAAGGCGTCGGGGATGGGCGGGCCGAGGTGCAGGGGGCGGCGCGGCGCGGCCGGGGCGGGCGTCGGGCCGGGGAGGCGGACGGCGCTGACGTCGACCGAGCCGGTGTCGCGGCCGGACATCTCGTGCGGGCCGGGCTCGTGCACGGTCTCGACCACCGGCTCGGGCGCGGGCGGCGCCACCTCGTTGCCCCATGCGCTCTGGGCGCCCGGCAGCAGCAACAGGTCTTCGTCCTCGGCGGTGGTCTCGGAGAGGTAGGCGTACGCGCCGGACGTGGAGACGCCCGGCTGCTCTGCCGTGTCTGCGCTCTCCGGCAGTCCCTCGCCCGGGACCTGGCCGGTGTCGGTCATGCGTACCCCTCGCCCATCGGTTAGTGCTCCTACGACCAGCTCACCCGGAACGGCGCACCGACCGCCCCGCAGTGAAGAACGAGCGTCCACGCCCAGCGGCACGAACGACCCGCCCGAAAAAGACGACAAAGCCATTCAGTGGCATTGTCGCGGTCGTCGTCGCCTCGCGACAGCTTGATCCGAGACGCTCCGCTGTGGACTGCGCCACGTTGCGCGCCCACGGGTTTCGACGTACCACGCCCGCCCCAAAACGGATGGGTTTTCCGGACATTGACCGACGAAAGGCCGGGCGACCGGATGCGGTACGACGATCGGCCAGCCTACCGCGCGCGGTACGACAACCGGATCACCGGGAGGGCAAAACGGTCTACGCGGGACGCTCCGGCCATACGCCGCTGAGCAGGAACGCGACGCTCCGTTCCCTCTCCGTCCAGGCCCGGGTGTCGAGTTCGAGGGACTGGAGGAGGGCGCACTCGACGCGGTAGCCGTGTTCGGTGAGGTCCCGGCCGATGAGCTCGGCGGCGTCGCGGGTCATGGCGTGGGTGACGATGCGCTGCGGGCGGCGGTCGGCGACCGCGGAGACGACGGCCGCTCCCCCGCCGCCGACGCGGACGACGTCCGGCTCGGGCAGGTCCTCCAGGGCGTGCGGGGCGGCGCCGCGGACGATCTGGAGCTGTACGCCGAAGCGGCGGGCGGTGGCGTCGGTGCGGGCGCACGCCTCGAGCGCCCGGTCCACGGCGATCACGGCGGCGCCGGCCCGGGCGGCCTCGGTGGCGAAGGCGCCGCTGCCGCAGCCGATGTCCCAGACGAGGTCGCCCACGCGCGGGCCGAGCCGGGACAGTTGGGCGGTGCGCAGGAGTTCCGTCTCCCCTTCGCCGAGTTCGCCGCCGTACGCCTCCGCGGGCAGCGCCCAGCCGCGCGGGCCCGTGTCGGGGGCGCGGCCGGTGATCCAGCCGCTGCCGGCCTGGGGCGCCGCGGCCGCCGTCCCGCCGATGACGATGACGACGTTGGGGTCGCGCCAGGTGTGGTCGGCGGCCTTGTCGGAGGTGACGACGCTGATGTGCTCGCGGTCGGTGCCGAGTTCCTCGCAGACGACAAAGGTGCGGTGGACGCCCTCCATCAGGAGGCCGAGTTCGGCGGGGCCGGCGCCGGGCGAGGTGAGTACGGCGACTTTGGTGTGGGCGCGGCATACATTCACCGCGCGTCGTAGCGTGCGCCGGTGTGCGACGACCACTTGGGCGTCGTCCCAGGGCATGCCGGCGCGGGCGAAGGCGGCGGCGACGGAGGAGACGGCGGGGACGACCTCGACCTCCAGGCCGAACTCGGGTGCGCGCAGGGTGCGGACGACGCCGAAGAAGCCGGGGTCGCCGTCGGCGACGACGACGGCGGTGCCGCGGTGGCCGGCGATGCGGCGGGCGGCGAGGGCGACGCTGCCGAGGCGCAGGCGCTCGGCTGCGGGAGGCACTTCCGGCAGCGCCAGATGGTGCGCGGCGCCCGCCACCAGCGTGGCGGCGCCCAGAGCGGAGCGGGCCGCGGCGGTCAGCGGCGAACCGTCCCAGCCGATCACCGTGACGCGGTCGGCCATCGTCCTCAGTCTCCCGGGGTTTGCGCAGGCAGCGGTCCCGTGAGGGTACCTGGTCGCGCGGGGCCGGGCGGGGCGGCGGCGGGCCCGTGATCAGGGTTGATCGGTTCCGGCCGGCGACAGGGGACCGGTTCTGGCCGGGAGCCGGGGATCAGTTCCAGTCGGTGTACGAGGTGAAGCCGCCGCTCTCCGCGAACTGCTCCCCCGAGCCTTCGAGGTCCTCCGGCAGCAGGCTCCACACGATGAAGTCGGTGCGCACCTCGGTCCAGGAGCCCTCCTCGGTGCGGGCCCGGGCTATGCAGGCGTTGCGCAGGACGCCCTCGCTGATACAGCCGATCTTCTGCGCGACCTGCTGGGAGGCGGTGTTGTCGGCGGCCGTGCGCAGTTCGATGCGCTCGAACCGCTGGTCGGTGAAGAGCCATTGGGCGGTGGCGAGCGAAGCCTCGGAGGCGTAGCCCTCGCCGCGGGCCCAGGGGGCGACGATGTACGACAGTTCGGTGGCTCGCACGTGCCAGTTGGTCTTGGTGAGCTGGATGATGCCGACGAGCCGCTGGGTGAGGAACTCGGTGACGGCGAGGTCGAGGCCGCGGCCGGCGGTGCGCTCGGCGGGGGCGTACCGGGTGATCCAGGTGCGGGCCGCGGTCTCGGTGAAGGGCTGGGGGACGTCGGTCCAGGCCACTATCTGCTCGTCGTTCATCATCGCGGCCATGGACGGGACGTCGTCCTCGTCGAGGGGGCGCAGCACCAACCGCTCCGTGCTGATGGAGATGGAGGGGAAGGTGCTCGTCATGGGTCGCTCCGTAACCTTCGAGACCGTCGGGGTCCGACCTGCCTGACCGTCAGACCCGCTGAACTGCCCAGCATGCAGCATGAAAGCACCCTGTCGCACCACGGGGTCCGCACCGGACGAACGGTGCGGACCCCGAAGACGTGTGCGCGTCAGAAGGAGGCGACGACGGAGCCGGCGTACTTGTCCGCGATGAACTTCTTGACCTCGGGGGAGGTGAGGAGCTTCGCGAGCTTCTGGACGCGCGGGTCGTCCTCGTTGCCCTTCTTCACGGCGAGGAAGTTGCCGTACGGGTTGTTCTCGGCCTTCTCCAGGGCGAGGGCCTGCTGGGCGGGCTTGAGGCCGGCGGAGAGGGCGTAGTTGCCGTTGACGACGGCGGCGTCCACGTCGTTCAGGGAGCGCGGGGTCTGGGCCGCCTCCAGCTCCTTGAACTTGAGGTTCTTGGGGTTTTTGGCGATGTCGGCGGGGGTGGCCGAGTTGTCGGCGCCGTCCTTGAGGGTGATCAGGCCGTTGGCGGCGAGCAGCTTCAGCGCCCGGGCCTCGTTGACGGTGTCGTTGGGGACGGCCACGGTGGCGCCGCTCTTGAGGTCGCCGAGGCTCTTGGCCTTGTCGGAGTAGAGGCCGAGCGGCTCCAGGTGGACCGTGACGACGGGCACGATGTCGGTGCCGTTCTTCTTGTTGAAGTCGTCGAGGTACGGCTTGTTCTGGAAGTAGTTGGCGTCCACCGAGCCGTCGGCGGTCGCGGGGTTCTGCGTGGTGTAGTCGCTGAACTCCTTGACCTCCAGGTCGAGGCCCGCCTTCTTCGCGAGGTGGTCCTTGACGTAGGTGAGGATCTCGCCGTGCGGGACCGGGCTCGCGGCGACGATCAGCGGGCCGCTGGTGTCGTTGGCGGCGTTGCCGGAGCCGCAGGCGGAGAGCCCGAGGGTGAGGGCTCCGGTGACGAGGGCGGCGGTGGTGAACTTGGCGGTGTTACGCACGAAAAGTGCCTTTCCTGAGGGTGGTGCGACCCCGTGGTGGGTGGTACGGGGAGTCATAGGGGGGTGGGTTGTTCAGGCGACCTTGCCGACGTCGGCCGTGGCCGGCTCCTCGGCCTTCAGCAGGCGGAGCTTCGGGGCGGGGCCGGAGCGGCCGCCGCGCCGGTGCAGTGAGCGGGCCGCAAGGTCGCCGGCGAACTGGATGAGCGAGATGACGACGGCGAGGATCCCGACGGTGATCCACATCAGGTCGGTCTCGAAGCGCTGGTAGCCGTAGCGGATGGCGATGTCGCCGAGGCCGCCGGCGCCGACGGTGCCGGCCATCGCGGAGTAGCCGATGAGGGCGACGATCGTGGTGGTGGTGCCGGCGATCAGCGAGGGCAGGGACTCGGGCACGAGCACCTTGCGCACGATGGTCCAGGTGTTGCCGCCCATGGACTGCACGGCCTCGACGAGTCCGCCGTCCACTTCGCGGACAGCCGTCTCGACGAGCCGGGCGAAGAACGGGATGGCGCCGACGGCGAGGGGCACGATGGCGGCCTCGCGGCCGATGGTCGTCCCGGTGATGGACCGGGTGAAGCCCATCAGCGCGACCATGAGGATGATGAACGGCATCGAGCGGGCGACGTTCACGACCTGCCCGATCGCCTTGTTGGCGACGACGTTCTGGAGCAGCCCGCCGCGGTCGGTCAGGACCAGCAGGACGCCGAGCGGGAGGCCGCCGACGACCGCGATGAGGGTGGACCAGCCCACCATGTAGAGGGTGTCACCACACGCCTGCTCCAAGAGGGGCCACCGCTCGGAGAGTTCCGCCCAGGTCACTTGGCACCGCCCTTCACCAGCAGGGGCTCCTCGGCGGAAGCGCCCAGCACGTCTATCTGCAGGCCCTGTTCGCGCAGGAAGCCGATCGGCACGACGTTGTCCTCGTAGCGGCCGGGCAGTTCGATGCGCATCCGGCCGACCTGGAGGCCGCCGACGGTGTCGACGGCCGCGCCGAGGATCGAGATGTCGATGTTGTAGGTGCGCGAGAGCTGGGAGATGACCGGCTGGGTGGCGGCCTCGCCGTGGAAGGTGACGTCGACGACGGTGCGGCCGTCGCCGTCGGCCTCGCCGCTCACCGGGAAGAGCGCGGCGGCGAGTTCGGAGCCGGGGGTGGCGAGCAGTTCGCTGACCGTGCCGGACTCGACGACGCGGCCCTGTTCCATGAGCGCGGCGGAGTCGCAGATCGACTTGACGACGTCCATCTCGTGGGTGATGAGCAGGACGGTCAGGCCCAGCTGGCGGTTGAGGTCGCGCAGCAGCTGGAGGATGGAGCGGGTGGTCTCCGGGTCGAGGGCGCTGGTGGCCTCGTCGGAGAGCAGCACCTTCGGGTCGCCGGCGAGGGCGCGGGCGATGCCGACGCGCTGCTTCTGGCCGCCGGAGAGCTGGGCGGGGTAGGCCTTCGCCTTGTCGGCGAGGCCGACGAGGTCGAGCAGCTCCAGCGCCTTGCGGGAACGTTCCTTCCCGGTGGTGCCGAGGATCTCCAGCGGCAGCTCGACGTTGTCCTGCACGGTCCGCGAGGACAGCAGGTTGAAGTGCTGGAAGACCATGCCGATACGACTGCGGGCGCGGCGCAGCTCACGGCCCGCGCGCGGGCCGCGCCCGGCGAGGGCGGTGAGGTCCTGGCCGGCCACGGTGACCGTGCCGGAGGTAGGGCGTTCCAGGAGGTTGATGCAGCGGATCAGCGAGGACTTGCCGGCGCCGGACTGGCCGATGACGCCGTACACCTCGCCTTCGCGGACGTGCAGGTCGACGCCGTCGAGGGCGGTGACCTCCCGGCCGCGTGCGCGGTAGACCTTGGTGAGGCCCGTGGTGGTGATCACGTGGGTTTCCGTCACTGTCGAGTGCGCGGGCGTGGGTGTGCCCGGGCACGGATGCGTTCGTTCAAGGACGCGACACGGTTCTCGCTGTGACGCTGGATCGGGGAGAACATGTGCGCGGGGCGGCTGTGCGTCACGTACGGCTCATCGGCTCACTGCGTACGCACGTGCCACCGCGTCTCGCTTCGGGGCGCGAGCTCAGGGTGGTGCGGGGGCCCTCTAGAAGGCGCACATTCGACACATACAACGAGCACCGGGCGTCATGGTCGCCTCGGTCGCAGGGGTGCGGTCGCTCGTCGTGGTCATGCGATCAGTAAACCAGACGTACGGTCCTGACAGGCCTCGACTGTCCGCATGGTGGACAGCCGTGGACAGCCCTCGGGCGCGCCCCGGGGTCTTCGCGCCCGCTCCGCTCCCCCGCCGTTGACCAGCGCGAACGGTCCGGTCCGACTGTGAGCGCCTCTCAGGGGCCGGAGTCGACGGCGCGGACCGTGGTGACCAAGGCCACGGGTCGATCCGGCCCGCGCACCCTCGGCGAAGGCCCCCGCCGTGGCTCTTCCAGGGACTCCGCGGGGCCTCGCGGGACCGGACGCGAGGGGCCCGTCAAGGGCGTAATAGGGTCACTGCATGCTTGATGCCCTGACGCTGGCGACCGGTGTCGCCGCGCTGCTGCTCGCCGCGTGGTGCGGCTGGGCGGCCTACCGCGACCAGCCCACCAAGGACTGGCACTTCATCGGGATGGCCGTGGTCTCGGTGCTGGCCCTGGCCCAGCTGGTGATCGGGATCGTGCAGCTGGCACGGGGCGAGGAGCCGGCTCAGGGCACGACGATCTTCGTGGCGTATCTGCTGGGGGCGCTGGCGTGCCTGCCGGCGGCGGGGTTCATGTCGCTGGCCGAGCGGACACGGTGGGGATCGGTGACGGTCGCGGCCGCGGCGGTCGTCCTCGCCGTCCTCGAGGTGCGGCTCTACGACATCTGGGGAGGCTGACATGACCGCCGCGCAGGAGAGGCCGCGCCGCCTGATCGGCGGGCCGGGCCTGGTGCTGGTGTGGTTCTACGGCGTGATGGTGGTCGGGGCGGTGTCGCGCTCGGCGTACCAGATCGCCACGGAGTTCGACCGGGCGCCGCTCGCCTACACGCTGTCGGCGGTGGCGGGCGTGGTGTACGGGTTCATCACGTACTCGCTGGTGCGGGGAGGCGAGACGGCGCGCAGGGCGGCACAGGTGTGCTGCGCCGCCGAACTCGCGGGCGTGCTGACCGTCGGCACCTGGACGCTGATCGAGCCGTCCGCCTTCCCGGACGCGACCGTGTGGTCGGACTACGGGATGGGCTATGTGTTCATCCCCGTCCTGCTGCCGCTGACCGCGCTGTACTGGCTGCGCCGGTCCCGCACGGTCACGCCGTAGCCGCGTACGCCCCCGCCGCCTTCTCCAGGACGATCATCGGGACGCCGTCCGTGCCCTGGGAGGTGCCCACGGTCTCGTAGCCGACCCGGCGGTAGAGGCGGAGGCTGCCCTCGCTGCGGTGGCCGGTGTGGAGGCGGAACCTCTTGGCGCCGCGCTCCTCGGCGAGGGCGGCTTCGGCGGCGCGCAGCAGCCGCGCGCCGATGCCGTGACCCTGGAGGCGGGGGTGGACGCAGAGCTTGCCGATGGCGGCGGCTCCGTCCTCCGTGATGGAGCCGTGGACCGAGCCGACGACCTCGTCGCCGAGCCGGGCCACGAAGACGCAGTCGGCGGCCAGTTCCTCGCGCACCGAGTCCAGGGACTGGACGAGCGGGGCGATGCGGTAGTTGCCGTACAGCGCCGCCTCCCCCTGGAAGCACAGGTACTGCAGCCTGAAGATCTGCTCGGCATCCTGCTCGGTCGCCACCGAGATGGTCACGCTCATGCCCATGTGCGCACGCCTCCCGCTCACCTGATCGCCTGTGGTCCTTCACTCCTATCCCCGCACTTAGCGAGCCGCAACCACCGGCGTCAGGAGACGTCGAAGACATCACGGACATCCAGAACGTTACGGTCCGAGACCTCCCTGTGAGATACCCAACTCCCCCGCGATCCTCCGGTACGTGAGGACTGGGGGCCTCAGCGGCCGACGTGGTCCTCGCGGGCCAGCAGGCCGGTGTCGGGCTGGTCGGTGAACACGCCGTCGATACCGGTCGCGAAGTAGGTCCGGTAGGCGCCGAAGACGTCTCCGTAGCCGTCCGGGTCGGCGCCCTTGCGGAAGTCCGCGGGCAGGAAGGGGTTCTCGTTGCGCATGGTGTACGGGTGCAGGATCAGGCCGACGGCGTGGGCGTCCCGCACCAGGGTGGTGGGGTCGGTGAGGCGGCCGGCCGCGTCCTTGGGGATGACGAGGTCGAGGGTGGGCCCGATGCCCTGGGCGTAGCCGGCGATCTCGCGGAGTCCCTTGCGGGTGACCAGGTCGGCGACGGTGCGCGGGTCGCCGGTCGCGACGAAGTCCCAGGGCCGGGTGGAAGCGCCGGAGAGAAGCACCACCAGGGGGTTGTCGACCAGCTTGTTCAGGCGCTGGATGCTGGTCGGCTCGAAAGACTGGATGACGACCGGGGCGTTCCTGCCGTCCTTCCCGTGCCGGCGCAGCAGCGCGGCGACCCGCTCCTCCATGCCCAGGCCGAGGGCCCGGAAGTAGGTGGGGTGCTTGATCTCGGGGTAGATCCAGACCTGCTTGCCGCGCTCACGGGTCTGCCGGTCCTGCCACTTCAGGACTTCCTCGAAGGTGGGGATCTGCCAGCGCCCGTTGTACAGGGTGTTGTGCGGGCGGTTGGCAGGGACGCGCTCGACGGCCCGCAGGGTCTTCAGTTCGGCGAGGGTGAAGTCCTCGGTGAACCAGCCGGTGGTGGGGACGCCGTCGAGGGTCTTGGTCGTCCTGCGGGCGGCGAACTCGGGATGGTCGGCGACGTCGGTCGTGCCGCCGATCTCCGGCTCGTGACGGCAGACGAGGTGACCGTCCTTGGTGGGGACGAGGTCGCCGGCCTCGACGATGTCGGCGCCGAGGTCGAGGGCGAGTTCGTACGAGCCGAAGGTGTGCTCGGGGCGGTAGCCGCTGGCGCCGCGGTGACCGATGATCGTGGGCACGGGGAGGCTCTTGAGCCCCTTGCCGCGGTTGCCGTCGCCGCCCTTGCCTGTGCCGCTGTGCCGGGCGCCGGCGGCTCCCGCCGTGCCGCTCAGTCCGAGGGTCGCCCCACCGGCCCCCAAGGCGGCCGCTGCGCCGAGGAACGCACGCCGCGCGGTGCCGCCCGACCGCCGCTCCGGCTCACGCTCGTCCTGCGCCCGCTGCGACTCGTGCCCGCCCATGTGGGTCCTCCTGCCGTCGGATCGTCCGGTGCGCGCCGATCGTAGGGGCGCGGACGTGACCGGTGGGAGACCCTGGTGCGAACGGGTGGGTGACGCCTGATGGCGCGTATTAGACGGAACATGACGTTGCGTCGGATTCGGTGTCACGGACCCGGGTAGCCGGGCGGTACCGTCCGTGTGACGGGCCGGTGACGGGCCGCGACTGTTGGGCCGGTGGAGGTAAACCTGCGTCAACAGTGCGTAAGGCGTCGGTGAACCCGGTGTGCAGGACCGGGGCAGCCGCGAGTATCGTCCTCACCTGCACATACACATACCGTTCCCCTTGACATCGGAGGGTTCGTTGTCCCGCTTCGCGCTCATCAAGGCAGTGCTCGGACCGATCATGCGCCTGATGTTCCGCCCCCGGGTGGAAGGCGTGGAGCACATCCCGGGGGAGGGTCCGGTGATCCTGGCCGGGAATCACCTCACCTTCATCGACTCGATGATCCTCCCGCTGGTGTGCGACCGGCAGGTCTTCTTCATCGGCAAGGACGAGTACGTCACCGGCAAGGGCTTCAAGGGCCGGCTGATGGCCTGGTTCTTCACCGGCGTCGGCATGATCCCCGTGGACCGCGACGGCGGCAAGGGCGGGGTCGCGGCGCTCATGACCGGGCGGCGGATCCTTGAGGAGGGCCGGGTCTTCGGCATCTACCCCGAGGGCACGCGCTCGCCCGACGGCCGGCTGTACCGGGGGCGTACGGGCATCGCCCGGCTCACCCTGATGACCGGCGCGCCGGTGGTGCCGTTCGCGATGATCGGCACCGACAAGATCCAGCCGGGCGGCTCGGGGATGCCCCGCCCCAGCCGGGTCACCGTCCGCTTCGGCGAGGCCCTGGAGTTCTCCCGCTACGAGGGGATGGACCGGGACCGCTATGTGCTGCGGGCGGTGACGGACTCCGTGATGGCCGAGGTGATGCGGCTGTCGGGGCAGGAGTATGTGGACATGTACGCAACCAAGGCCAAAGCGGCGTAGGCCTCCGGCGGTTGTGCGGGGTGCCTTGTGGGCGTGCGGTGAGTGGTGCGGCTCGTCGGTCTCGCCGCAGACCGTCGCTGCCGTGGAGCCCTTGTACGCGCGGGTGCGTCGTGGCTGGTCGCGCCCGCGCGGCGGAGCCGCACATCGATACAGCCCCGCGCCCCTTGGATTGCGTCGCCCGCCCGGCGATTCCAAGGCGCCGGCGCCTCACACGCTGATCGCGCCCAAGCGGCGCGGCCGTACATCGTCGCCGGCTGGCGAGCGGTCGTATGTGCGGGTGCGTCGTGGCTGGTCGCGCAGTTCCCCGCGCCCCTTGGGTTACGGCGCTCGCCCGGCGATTCCAAGGCGCCGGCGGCTGCGCCTGCGCGGCGGAGCCGCACGTCGACACAGCCCCGCGCCCCTTGGGTTACGGCGCTCACCCGGTGTTTCCGAGGCGTTGTCCCTTCAGCAGTAGCCATGCCGTCGCCGCTGTGGTCAGAAGGACCGCCGCGCCCACGCCGGAGGCGACGCTCAGGCCGTTGACGAACGCGTCCCTCGCTGAGTTCAGCATTGTTTCCGCCTGTGCCGTCGGCATCGTGCTCGCTGCTTGCGTCGCGCCGCCCAGGGATTCGTGGGCGCCCTCGGGTGTGCCCGGCGGGGCGGGGAAGTCCCGGTAGACGCCGGTCACGATCGAGCCGAGGACCGCGATGCCCAGGGCCGCGCCCAGTTCGTACGCCGTCTCCGAGACAGCCGACGCCGCTCCCGCCTGTTCCTTGGGTACGGAGGAGAGGATCACGTCGGAGGTGACGGTGAAGGAGAGACCGGCGCCGACGCCGACCACGAGGAGCGCCGCTCCCAGCAGGGGGTAGCCGGTGGACCGGTCGACGACGGTCAGGGCTGCCAGGGCGAGGCCGATCGCCGCGAGGCCGCCGGAGACCACCGCCCGGACGGAGAAGCGGCGGGCCGCGCGTCCCGCGAGCAGGCCGGCCGCCACCGCGCCCACGGCGGCGGGCAGTTCGGCCAGTCCCGCTTCCAACGGCCGCCTGCCCTGGACGAGTTGCAGAAACTGGGAGAGGAAGAAGACCAGGCCGGACATGCCCAGGACGGTCAGCAGGTCGGCCAGGACCGCGCCGCTGAAGCCGCGGCTGCCGAACAGGCGCATGTCCAGCAGCGGGGCCGGCAGCGTGAGTTGACGGCGTACGAAGCCGTACAGCGCGGCCGCGCCCAGCAGGCCGACGGCGAGCGTGGGCCAGGCAGGGCCGTGGGAGGCGGCCTCCTTGACGGCGTAGACGATGCCGATCATGCCGACGAGGGACAGCGCGACACTGGGCAGGTCCCAGGGGCCCGGGTTCGGGTTGCGGGACTCCGGCAGGGTCCTGACGCCGACCAGGACGAGGATCGCCATGACGGGCAGGTTGATCAGGAAGACCGAGCCCCACCAGAAGTGTTCGAGCAGGAAGCCGCCGGTGATCGGGCCGACCGCGGTGCCCGCGGAGGCCGTCGCGCCCCAGATGCCGATGGCGAGGCTGCGCTCGCGCGGGTCGTGGAAGATGTTGCGGATCAGGGCGAGCGTGGCCGGCATCAGGGTCGCGCCCGCGACGCCGAGCAGGGCACGGGCAGCGATCATCGCCTCGGGCGTCGTGGCGTAGGCGTTCAGGACGGATATCGCGCCGAAGGCGGTGGCGCCGCCGAGCAGGATCCGCTTGCGGCCGACGCGGTCGCCGAGGCTGCCCATGGAGACCAGCAGGCCGGCGATGACGAAGGAGTAGACGTCGCCGATCCACAGGAGCTGGGTGCCCGAGGGCGCGAGGTCCTCGCTGATGTAAGGGGTCGCGAGACCGAGGACGGTCGCGTCGACGGCCACCAGCAGCACGGCGAGCACGAGGACGGACAGCGCGAGCCAACGGCCCGGGCGCTTCACCGCCTCGGGCGTGATCACCGGCTGCAGGGTGCTGGTCATGGTTCCTCTCTCCGTAGCGCGCCGCCGAGCAGCAGCTCGACGATCATGTGGTGGAAGTCCTTGGGGGCGACCTTGCCGCAGAGCACGACCCAGGCGCCCGAGGCGAGCAGCCCGAACAGGGCCTCGGTGAGCCATGCCGGGGTGAGGTCGATGCGGAACTCGCCCTCGTGCTGCCCGCGCCGGAAGAGCGCCGAGATGCGGGCGTCGATCCTGGCCCACCCCTCGTTCTGCTCCTCGCCCTCGTAGAGCTGGTTCTCGCTGTAGAGGAAGGCGAGCAGGCCGGCGGCGGGTTCGAGTTCGCGCACGAGTCTCCGTACGGCGTCGCCCGCCGGCCCGTCGTCGAGGCGGGCCGCGTCGAGGGCGGCCTCGCACTCGGCGATGCCCAGCGCCTCCAGCGCCCGTACGAGCGCGTCCCGCCCGGCGAAGTGCCGGTGCAGGGTGGCCCGGCTGATCCCGGCGGCCTTGGCGACCTCGTCCATGGTCGCGGTGGACTTGCGGGTCAGCAGCGCGGCGGCACTGCGCAGCACGTGGTCACGGTCGACAGCCATGAGACGAATATAACCCAAGTGAGACACTGATGTCTCATGCGGGGCTCGCAGGTATCAATAGCAGGGTGTGCTGGATGGTTCGGTCTACCGCGCGGCCGCTCAGTGCCAGGGCAGCCCGCCGCGGTGCTCCCAGTACGTGTGGGGCTCCTCCGTGAGGGCTGCCAGGCGGGTGAGCTGGTCCTCGTCGAGGTCGACGGCGGCGGCGTGCAGATTGGAGGCGAGCTGGGCGGTGGTCGCGGCGCCGGAGAGGACGACGCCGGCCCAGGGCTGCCGCAGGACCAGCGCGAGGGCGACCGCGTCGCAGCCGAGGGAGGTCTCCTCCGCCACCGCCTTGAGCGCGTCCGGCGCGTGCGGATCGGCGAGGCGGCCGTTCGCCATGCCCTCCTTGACGATCACCGTGAGCCCGGCGGCGTGCGCCTCGGCGAGCGCCGGGCCGGCCGAGGTCTCCAGGGCGTTGTACGTCGACTGGACGGTACGGAAGAGGGGCTCGCCGTCGACGGTCACGGCGAGGGCGGCACGGATCGCGTCCGCCTGGGCGGGGCCGCTGGTGGAGAAGCCGATGGTCACGCCCTGCGCGGCGGCCTCGGCGAGCCGCGCGTGGAGTTCCTTGTCGGCGAGGGCCGGGCTGTCCGGGGTCACCGAGTGGATCTGGTACAGGTCGAGGCGGTCGCCGAGCAGTTCGGCGGTCTCGGCGCGCTGACGCTCGTAGGTCGCGAGGCCGTGGTCCTTGACCTCGTGCTTCTCGGCGTCGGTGGTCCAGTCCGCAGTGTAGGTGTAGCCCCATTTGCTGCCCACGACCACGTCGTCCAGCCCGGGGTTCCGCTTCAGCCAGTCCGCGAGGAACTCCTCGCTGCGGCCGTAGGAGCGGGCCGCGTCGAAGTAGCGGACGCCCTGGGCGTAGGCCGCGTCGAGGAGTTCGTGGGTGCGGGCGCGGAGGGCTTCCACGCTGCGGTTGTCACCGAGGTCCTGGTCTCGGTCGAGGGTGATGTAGCCGGGGCGGCCGACTGCGGCCAGGCCGAAGCCGATGTGGCAGGTGGGGGTTGTCGCTGCGGCCAGGCGGGCGAAGGGCATCGCGGGCTCCGTGGGTCGGCTTTCGGCTCGTGACCAACGTAACCCGCGACGACCTCCGCTTCGCAGCTCGGTCGCCGCGCTGCCGCGAGCGCTACTTCTTCGCCGTGGCCCAGGCGTGCTGGGCGGCCACGTCCGCCTTGACCTCGGCCAGCTGGACCGCCACCGCGCTCGGGGCCGTGCCGCCCCGGCCGTTGCGGGAGGCCAGGGCGCCGGGGACGTTGAGGACCGTGCGGACCTCGGGGGTGAGATGGGGGGAGATCTCGGCGAACTGGGCGTCCGTCAGCTCGTCCAGTTCCTTGCCCTCGGCCTCGGCGACCTTCACGCATTCACCGGCGACCTCGTGCGCGACGCGGAACGGCACGCCCTGCTTGACCAGCCACTCGGCGATGTCGGTGGCGAGCGAGAAGCCGGCCGGGGCCAGTTCCTCCATGCGCTCGCGGTGCACGGTGAGGGTGGCGATCATGCCGGTGAAGGCGGGCAGCAGGACCTCCAGCTGGTCGCAGGAGTCGAAGACGGGCTCCTTGTCCTCCTGGAGGTCGCGGTTGTAGGCGAGGGGCAGCGCCTTGAGCGTGGCCAGCAGACCGGTGAGGTTGCCGATCAGACGGCCGCTCTTGCCGCGCGCCAGCTCCGCGATGTCCGGGTTCTTCTTCTGCGGCATGATCGACGAGCCCGTGGAGAACGCGTCGTGCAGGGTCACGAAGGAGAACTCCTTCGTGTTCCAGATGATGATCTCCTCGGCGATCCGGGAGAGGTTCACGCCGATCATCGCGGTGATGAAGGCGAACTCGGCGACGAAGTCACGGGACGCCGTGCCGTCGATGGAGTTGCCGGCACTGCCGTGTTCGAAGCCGAGGTCCTGGGCGACCGCCTCGGGGTCGAGCCCCAGGGAGGAGCCGGCGAGCGCGCCGGAGCCGTACGGCGAGACGGCCGTGCGCGTGTCCCACTGGCGCAGCCGCTCGGCGTCCCGGGACAGGGACTGCACATGGGCGAGGACATGGTGGGCGAAGAGCACCGGCTGGGCGTGCTGGAGGTGGGTGCGGCCGGGCATCGCCACGTCCGGGTGGGCCTCCGCGAGGCCGATCAGCGCGTCCTGGAGCTCGGCGATCAGGCCGCCGACGATGCGGGCGTGGTCGCGCAGGTACATGCGGAAGAGGGTGGCGACCTGGTCGTTGCGGGAGCGGCCGGCGCGCAGCTTGCCGCCGAGGTCGGGGCCGAGGCGCTCCAGGAGGCCGCGTTCGAGGGCGGTGTGGACGTCCTCGTCGGCGATGGTGCCGACGAAGTCGCCGGACGCCACGTCCGCCTCCAGCCGGTCCAGGCCCGCGAGCATGCCGGTCAGCTCGTCGTCGGTGAGCAGGCCCGCCTTGTGGAGCACGCGCGCGTGGGCGCGGGAGCCGGCGATGTCGTAGGGCGCGAGCCGCCAGTCGAAGTGGACGGACGCGGACAGCTTGGCCAGGGCCTCGGCGGGACCGTCGGCGAAACGGCCGCCCCACAGCCGTACGTCACCGCTGTTGCTGCTCACTTGCTGTGCTCCTTGGGAGGTTCCGGTTCCGGATGTGCCGCCGCCTCCCCACGACGTGAGTGAGGAGGCGGTCGTCAGGCTAGTGCGTGCGAGGCAGGCGGAAGGGTTACGCGAGGTCCCGCTTGGCGGCGATCTTCGAGGACAGGCTGTAGATGTCGATGAAGCCCTTGGCCGCGGCCTGGTCGAAGGTGTCGCCGGTGTCGTAGGTGGCGAGGTTGAAGTCGTACAGGGACGACTCGGAGCGCCGGCCGGTGACGACCGCGCGGCCGCCGTGCAGGGTCATCCGGATGTCGCCGGAGACGTGCTGGTTGGCCTCGTTGATGAAGCCTTCCAGGGCGCGCTTGAGCGGGGAGAACCACTGGCCGTCGTAGACCAGTTCGCCCCAGCGCTGCTCCACCTGCCGCTTGTAGCGGGCGAGTTCACGCTCGACGGTGACGTTCTCCAGCTCCTGGTGAGCGGTGATCAGGGCGATCGCGCCGGGAGCCTCGTACACCTCGCGGGACTTGATGCCGACGAGGCGGTCCTCGACCATGTCGATCCGGCCGATGCCCTGGGCGCCGGCGCGCTCGTTGAGCTGCTGGACGGCCTGCAGGACGGTGACGGGCTTGCCGTCGATGGCGACCGGGACGCCCTCCTTGAAGGAGATGACCACCTCGTCGGCCTCGCGCGGGGTGGCCGGGTTCTGCGTGTACTCGTAGATGTCCTCGATCGGGGCGTTCCAGATGTCCTCAAGGAAACCGGTTTCGACGGCGCGGCCGAAGACGTTCTGGTCGATGGAGTACGGGGACTTCTTGGTGGTCGCGATCGGGAGGTTCTTCGCCTCGCAGAAGGCGATGGCCTTGTCCCGGGTCATGGCGTAGTCACGGACCGGGGCGATGCACTTGAGGTCGGGGGCGAGGGCGACGATGCCGGCCTCGAAGCGGACCTGGTCGTTGCCCTTGCCGGTGCAGCCGTGGGCGACGGTGGTGGCGCCGTGCTTGTGCGCGGCGGCGACGAGGTGCTTGACGATCGTCGGCCGGGAGAGCGCGGAGACCAGCGGGTAGCGGTCCATGTAGAGGGCGTTGGCCTTGATCGCCGGGAGGCAGTACTCGTCGGCGAACTCGTCGCGGGCGTCGGCGACTTCGGCCTCGACGGCGCCGCAGGCGAGGGCGCGCTTGCGGATGACGTCCAGGTCCTCGCCACCCTGGCCGACGTCGACCGCAACGGCGATGACCTCGGCGCCCGTCTCCTCGGCGATCCAGCCGATGGCGACGGAGGTGTCCAGACCGCCTGAGTAGGCGAGTACGACGCGCTCGGTCACGGGTTTCTCCTCACACTGCATTCGCTGACATGCATGAGTATGCAGGAGTCTGCATGGTTCGTCAATCCGATCCGCTGCCGGACAGGCTTCTGAGAATTTCTTGAAGCCGCTTTGAACATCGGCAACCGCTTACCCGTACTTCCGACCGAACGCCGGCGCCGCGTTGCACCACCACTCCTGACCCTCGTGAACCCAAGTGAGGCATCCGCATGTCCAGGGCACTTCCGAAGTACAACAAGCGTCGCGTTGCGGTCATCGGCGGCGCCGCCGCGCTGGCGCTGACCGGCGCCGTGGTCGTGAACTCCGCCCTCGCCGGGGAGTCCTCCAAGAACAGCACCGCGAACGCCAACACGCTCGCCTCCGTCGGCACGATCTCCTGCCCGGACGTGGCCTCGCAGCTGCCCGCGATCCCCGCCACCGCCAAGGCCGAGGTCGACCGCAACCTGGCACTGCTGAACACCCAGATCGCCGAGGCCAACAAGCGCCTCGTCGACACCGTCGGCCAGGGCGGCCCCAACTTCGTCAACAACGCCATCCTCGGCCCGCTCAAGGACAAGCGCGTCTCGACGGTCAACCGCATCGCCACCGCGATCGGCCGCACCGCCGCCAAGCCCCAGGGACTGGAAGCCCTCGCGCCCTGCGCGCTGAACGGGGGCGGCGTGAACGCCGGCGGCGCGGCGGGCAACGCCGGGAACCAGGGCAACATGGGGAACAAGGGCAACGCGGGCAACGCGGGCAACAACGGCAACGGCAACGCGGGGAACAACGGCAACGGGAACGCCGGCAACAACGGGAACGGCAACGCCGGGAACAACGGCAACGCGGGCAACGCCGGTGCCGCCGGCACGATCTCCTGCCCGGACGTGGCCTCGCAGCTGCCCGCGATCCCCGCCACCGCCAAGGCCGAGGTCGACCGCAACCTGGCACTGCTCAACACCCAGATCGCCGAGGCCAACAAGCGCCTCGTCGACACCGTCGGCCAGGGCGGCCCCAACTTCGTCAACAACGCCATCCTCGGCCCGCTCAAGGACAAGCGCGTCTCGACGGTCAACCGCATCGCCACCGCGATCGGCCGCACCGCCGCCAAGCCCCAGGGCCTGGAAGCCCTCGCGGCCTGCACGCTCAACAAGTGACCTGACCTGACGGAAGCCGCCCCCCGCCGAGACGTCGGCCAGGGGCGGCTTCCGCCATGTGAACTCCCGGCTTCGCGCGTGGCGTTGCCGGACAGTCATGGGTCATGGGAAAGACCTATGAGCGCATAGACGGCAGGCTGCGTACGTTCATCGAGGAGCAGCCCCTCTTCTTCACCGCGACCGCCCCCCTGTCCGCCGACGGCACGGTCAACCTCTCCCCCAAGGGCCTCAAGGGCTCGTTCGCCGTGCTCGACGAACTCACCGTGGCCTACCTCGACTTCGCGGGCTCCACCGCGGAGACGGTCGCGCATCTGCGGGAGAACGGCCGGATCACCCTGATGTGGTGCGCGTTCCAGGGGCCGCCGAACATCGTGCGCGTGCACGGCCGCGGCGAGCCGGTCTTCCGCGACGACGCCCGCTTCGGCGAACTCCTCGCCCGTTTCCCGGACATCGACGCCACCCGGCACGGCCTGCGCGCGATCGTCGTCGTGCACGCCGAGGTCGTCCGCGACAGCTGCGGATACGCGGTGCCGTACATGACGTACGAAGAGGACCGCGACCTCCACGGCAGACGGTTCGCCCGCGAGGACGACGCCTCGCTCAGCGCGTACTTCGAGAAGAAGCCGCACATCGCCACGAGCCTGGACGACCTCCCCGGACTCCCCCTCCCGTTGCCTCCGTCGCCCCCGTCACCACCGTCGTGGACGGGCGGATGAACACAGCGTGCTCGCGGTCCGTATCTGTGGGCCAAGGGTCAGTACCCACGGAGGAACCGTGACCACGACGATCGCCGGCGGCCGTGCCGCCCGCCGCCAGACGATGCGCCGCATCCGTCCGCGCCGCTCCCCGGCCGTCCCGCTGTTGATCGCCGTATGGGCGGGCGCCGCGGGTGTGCTGTGGCTGTGGTGGAACAACACCCCGTCCATCGCGGACACCAACGGAAAGATCCTCCAGGCGGGCCGGATCACCGGCCTGCTGGCGGGGTACCTCATGGCGCTCGTCGTGCTCCAGATGGCACGCGTGCCGGCTCTGGAGCGGCGGGTCGGCTCGGACCGGGTCGCCCGCTGGCACGCGATGAGCGGCCGCTACACGCTCTGCCTCACCTTCGCGCACGTCTTCCTCATCATGTGGGGGTACGCGCTCCAGGCGGGCAAGTCGCTCGGCGACATCGTGCAGCAGACGGTCGACTCGGTGAACCAGCTGCCCGACATGGGCAAGGCCGCCATCGGCACGGGCCTGCTGCTGGTGATCGGGGTCGTCTCGATCGGCCCCGTGCGCCGCAAGATGCCGTACGACACCTGGTACCACATCCATCTGCTGACGTACGCCGCCGTGTTCCTGACGTTCTGGCACCAGATCACCACCGGCAACGAGTTCGCCGTCGAGCCGACCGCGAAGACCGTCTGGTACGCGCTGTACGGCTCGGTCACCGCGCTCGTCGTCTGGTACCGGATCCTCACCCCGCTCCGGCTGAACCTGCGCCACCGCATGTACGTCGAGGCGGTCATCGAGGAGACGCCCGGCATCGTGTCGGTGCTGATCGGCGGCAACAAGCTGCACCGGATGGGCGCGGAGGCCGGACAGTTCTTCCGCTGGCGGTTCATGGCGCCGGGGATGCGCTTCAGCTCCCACCCGTACTCCCTGTCGGCCCCGCCCCGCCCGGACCTGCTGCGCATCACGGTCAAGGCGATCGGCGACCACAGCGAGGCGCTGCGCGAGCTGACGCCCGGCACCAAGGTGTGGGCCGAGGGCCCCTACGGCGCCATGACGGCGTCCCGCCGCAGCCGCGGCAAGGTGCTGCTGGTGGCCGGCGGCGTCGGCATCACGCCGATGCGGGCGCTGTTCGAGACGCTGCCCGGTGGCGCCGGTGACATCACGCTGCTCTACCGCGCCAACAGCACGCAGGACCTGGCCCTGTGGGACGAGCTGTCGAAGATCGCCGACGAGCGCGGGGCGCGGCTGATGTACGCGGTGAACAGCCCGGACGGGGAGCGCCCCGACATCTCGGCCGAGTCCCTCCAGCGCAAGCTGCCGGACATCGAGGAGCACGACGTCTTCATGTGCGGGCCGAACGGCTTCGCCCAGGGCGTGTACGAGGCACTGCGCGGCGCCGGGGTCCCCGCCCGCCGCATCCACCACGAGTCGTTCGAGATGTGAGCGACGCCAATCCACGGATCCACGGGAAACTACGGGAATCGGGAATCGGGAACCAGGAGCGATGAAGAAAAGCCACCCCATGCGGCGCATTGTGCTCGCCAGCGCCGCCACCGTGTCCGGGATCGTTCTGCTGCTGTCGCTGAAGCCGGACTCCGACCCGGCGGGCGCCGCGGCGAGCGCGGTGCCCCCGCAGTCGTCGGTCCAGGGCGGCGCGCAGGCCGCCGGCACCGGCTCGTTCACCGGTGACGTGCAGCAGACGCAGTACGGGCCGGTGCAGGTCCGGCTGACCGTCGCGGGCGGGAAGATCACCGTCGCGGAGGCCGTGCAGCAGCCCAAGGGCGGGCAGAGCGACCAGATCAACGGCAACGCGGTGCCCAAGCTCAACCAGGCCGTCGTCGCCGCGCAGAGCGCGCAGATCGACGCGGTGTCCGGGGCGACCTTCACCAGCGAGGGCTACAAGAAGTCGCTGCAGTCCGCGATCGACAAGATGAAGGCGAGCGCGGGGTCCGCGCAGGGGTCGGGCGCCGGCGCGGCGGCGCAGGTCTCGGGCACCTTCACCGGTGACGCGGAGGAGACGCAGTACGGGGTGGTGCAGGTCCGTATCACCGTCCAGAACAACAAGATCACCAAGTCGGAGGCCGTGCAGGCGCCCAAGGGCGGGCGGAGCGACCAGATCACCGCTGACGCGGTCCCGAAGCTGGGCCAGGCCGTCGTCGCCGCGCAGAGCCCCAACGTGGACATGGTGTCCGGGGCGACGTACACGAGCACCGGCTACAAGAAGTCCCTCCAGTCGGCGATCGACAAGGCGAACGCGAGCGCGAGCCAGCAGGGGTCGGGGTCGCAGGGTTCGGATTCGTCCCAGGGTTCGGGTTCGTCTCAGGGTTCGGGGTCCGCTTCGGGCTCGGGTTCGCAGGGGGCCGGCAGCGCTCAGGCGTCCGGCACCTTCACGGGCTCCGTGGTGCAGACGCAGTACGGTCCCGTGCAGGTCCGGGTCACCGTCGCGGGCGGCAAGATCACCAAGGCCGAGGCCGTCCAGCAGCCCAAGGGCGGGATGAGCGACCAGATCAACGGCGAGGCGGTGCCCAAGCTCAACCAGGCGGCGGTCGCGTCCGGCGACGGCGACATCGACGCCGTGTCCGGCGCCACCTACACCAGCGGCGGCTACAAGAAGTCCCTGCAGTCCGCCCTCGACCAGGCCGGCGGCTGAGCCGGTGACCGAGTCGGGACAGGCTCCCGCCGTGGTGCGTCACGCGGAGGAGGTCATGGGGACCGTCTTCTCCTTCGACGTCCGCGGCGGGGACCCCGCAGCGGTGCGGGCGGCGCTGGACGAGGCCGTCGCCGGGCTGCACCGGGTGAACGAGGTGTTCAGCACCTACCGCGAGGACAGCCAGGTCTCCCGGATGACGCGCGGGGAGCTGAGCGTCGAGGAGTGCGATCCCGAGGTCGCCGAGGTGCTGGAGCTGGGCGCCGAGGCGGAGCGGGTGAGCGACGGCTGGTTCAGCATGCGCTACGAGGGTCGGCTCGACCCGACGGGGATCGTGAAGGGGTGGGCCGCCGAGCGGGCGGCCCGGCTGATCGCCGGGGCCGGGGTTTCCGGGGTGAGCGTGAACGGCGGCGGGGACGTCCAGTTGCTGGGCATGCCCGGGCCGGAGCGGCCGTGGCGGGTGGGCGTGTCCGATCCGTTGCGGCCCGGCGGGCTGGCGGCGGTGGTCTCGGCGGCGGGAGCGGACGAGCTGGCGGTTGCCACGTCCGGCACGGCGGAGCGGGGGGCGCACATCGTCGACCCGCGTACGGGGCGGTCCGCGGTGACGGATCTCGTCGCCGTGACGGTGGTCGCGCCGCGGCTGACGTGGGCGGACTGCTGGGCGACGGCGGCGTTCGCGATGGGGTCGCGGGAGGGGCTGGCGTGGCTGGAGTCACTGCCGGACGTGGAGGCGCTGCTGATCACCGCGGGCGACGAGGTCCGATGCACAGGGGGCTTGGCCTCACGGCTTGGCTGAGGGCCCCACCCGGACGGCGTTGCCCAGCCGGGCGGGGGTCGCCCAGCCGGACGGGGTGTCCAGCCGGGCGGGGGTGTCCAACCGGGCAGGGTGTCCAGCCGGGCGGAGTTGTCGCTCGGGCCGGGGTGCTACTCCCCCGCGCTGCGGGGTGCCGCTGCGCCCGCCCTCCCCCATCGCTCCAGCGGCACAACCGCCCGCAACTGGGGCGGCGTGTGCCAGCACCGCCGGCCGGCCCCACCTCAGGGGCGCGGGGAACTGCGCGACCAGCCCCCACACACCCGCACCACACCACCGCCCGCAGCCAGGGCGGATGTGCCAGCACCGCCGGCCGGCCCCGCCCCAGGGGCGCGGGGAACTGCGCGACCAGCCCCCCACACACCCGCACCGCACCACACAACCGCCCGCAGCCGGCGAGCCGCGCCTCACTGGCCGTTCTGGGCCAGCCTCAGGAGGTGGTCGGCCAAGGCCTGCCCTCCCGTAGGGTCGCGGCTGATCAGCAGCAGCGTGTCGTCGCCGGCGATCGTGCCGAGGATGTCGTGCAGTTCCGCCTGGTCGATCGCCGAGGCCAGGAACTGGGCCGCGCCGGGCGGGGTGCGCAGGACCACGAGATTCGCGGACGCCTCCGCGGAGATCAGCAGCTCCTGCGAGAGCCGCCGCATCCGCTCCTCCTTCGCCGACCCCCCGAGCGGAGCCCGCGGCGTGCGGAAGCCTCCCTCGCTGGGCACGGCGTAGATGAGGTCGCCGTCGGTGTTGCGGATCTTCACCGCGTTCAGCTCGTCGAGGTCCCGGGAGAGCGTCGCCTGGGTGACGCTCAGCCCGTCGTCGGCGAGGAGCTTCGCCAACTGGCTCTGGGAGCGAACCGGTTGCCGGTTGAGGATGTCCACGATCCGGCGGTGACGGGCGGTGCGGGTCTGCGGTACGGCAGGCCCGTTCGCCCCCGGCTGCTCGTGGTCCTGCGCCTGGCTCATCGTCGTCTCATTCCCCGGATCGTCCGTCCCCGCCCACTGCCTGGAGGATGCCGGGAAGTGCCCCGAGGAAGGCGTCCACCGCGTCGTCGCCGAGGTTCAGCGGCGGCATCAGCCGGACGACGTCGGGGGCGACCGCGTTCACGAGGATTCCGGCCTCCTGAGCCGCCTGCTGCACCTGGGGCGCGAGTGGCTCGGTGAGCACGATACCCAGGAGCAGGCCCGCTCCCCGGACATAATCGATCAACGGGTGGCCGAGTGCGTCGATTCCGTCCCGCAGTCGTTCGCCCTGCCGCTTGACGTTCTCCAGGATCCCCTCGTTCTCGATGGTGTCGAGGACGGCGATCCCGGCGGCGCAGGCGACGGGGTTGCCGCCGAAGGTGGTGCCGTGCTGGCCGGGCCGGAGCAGTTCGGCGGCGCGCCCGAAGGCGACGGTCGCGCCGAGCGGCAGCCCGCCGCCGAGCCCCTTGGCCAGCGTCACGACGTCCGGCAGGACGCCCTCGTGGGCCTGGTACTCGAACCAGTTCCCGGTGCGGCCGACGCCGGTCTGCACCTCGTCCAGGACGAGCAGGGAGCCGGTGGCGGCGGTGATCGCGCGGGCCGCCTTGAGATACCCGGCGGGCGGGACGACGACCCCGTTCTCGCCCTGGATCGGCTCGATGATGACGAGGGCCGTCTCCTCGGTGACGGCCGCCGCCAGCGCCTGCGCGTCGCCGTACGGGACGTGGGTGACGTCTGCGGGCAGCGGAAGGAACGGCTCCTGCTTCGACGGCTGGCCGGTGAGCGCGAGGGCGCCCATGGTGCGGCCGTGGAAGCCGCCTTCGGTGGCGACCATGTGGGTGCGCCCGGTCAGCCGGCCGATCTTGAAGGCGCCCTCGTTGGCCTCGGCCCCGGAGTTGCAGAAGAAGACCTTGCCGTCGCGGCCGAAGTGCCGCAGGAGCCGCTCGGCGAGCGCGACGGGCGGCTCGGCGATGAAGAGGTTGGAGACGTGCCCGAGTGACGCGATCTGCGTACTGACGGCCTCGACGACCGCCGGGTGGGCGTGGCCGAGGGCGTTGACGGCGATGCCGCCGACGAAGTCGAGGTACTCCTTGCCGTCGGCGTCCCACAGCCGGGAGCCCTCGCCGCGGACGAGCGGGATCCTCGGGGCGCCGTAGTTGTTCATGAGCGCGCCCTGCCACCGCGCGGCCAGTTCCTGGTTGCTCATGCCGGCTCCCCCTCTTGTCCGTCGGGCACGACCATCGTGCCGATGCCTTCGTCCGTGAAGATCTCCAGCAGGATCGAGTGCTGGACCCGTCCGTCGATGACCCGGGCGGTGGTGACGCCGCCGCGTACGGCGTGCAGACAGCCCTCCATCTTGGGGACCATGCCGGCGGACAGGTCCGGCAGCAGCTTCTCCAGTTGGGAGGCGGTGAGGCGGCTGATCACCTCGTCGGAGTTCGGCCAGTCCTCGTAGAGGCCCTCGACGTCCGTGAGGACCATGAGGGTCTCGGCCCCCAGTGCCGCAGCGAGTGCCGCAGCCGCCGTATCAGCATTGACGTTGTAGACATGCCCGTCGTCCTCGGAGCGGGCGATCGACGAGACGACCGGGATGCGGCCGTCGGCGAGCAGGGCCTCGATCGCGCCCGTGTCGATCGAGGTGATCTCGCCCACCCGCCCGATGTCGACCAACTCGCCGTCGATCTCGGGCCGGTGCTTGGTGGCGGTGATGGTGTGGGCGTCCTCGCCCGTGAGGCCGACGGCGAGCGGCCCGTGCTCGTTGAGCAGCCCGACCAGCTCGCGCTGCACCTGCCCGGCGAGCACCATCCGTACGACGTCCATGGCGTCCTCGGTGGTGACGCGCAGGCCGGCCTTGAACTCGCTGACGATGCCGTGCTGGTCGAGGGCGGCGCTGATCTGGGGTCCGCCGCCGTGCACGACGACGGGCCTGAGGCCGGCGTGGTGCAGGAAGACGACGTCCTGGGCGAAGGCGGCCTTCAGTTCCTCGTCGACCATGGCGTTGCCGCCGAACTTGATGACGACCGTCTTGCCGTTGTGGCGGACCAGCCACGGCAGCGCCTCGATGAGGATCTGGGCCTTGGGGAGGGCGGTGTGCTTCCGCGTGGGATGGCTCATGACGAATAGGCGCTGTTCTCGTGGACGTAGTCGGCGGTGAGGTCGTTGGTCCAGATGGTGGCGGTCTCCGTGCCGGCGGCGAGGTCGGCGACGATGTGCACCTCGCGGTAGCGCATGTCGACGTTCTCGCGGTCCTCGCCGACGCCGCCGTTCCTGCACACCCAGACGCCGTTGATGGCGACGTTGAGCCGGTCCGGCTCGAAGGCGGCGGACGTCGTGCCGATCGCGGACAGGACGCGGCCCCAGTTGGGGTCCTCGCCGTGGATGGCGCACTTGAGGAGGTTGTTGCGGGCGATGGAGCGGCCCACCTCGACGGCGTCTTCCTCGGTCGCGGCGTTGACCACCTCGACCTTGATGTCCTTGCTGGCGCCCTCGGCGTCGCGGATGAGCTGCTGGCCGAGGTCGTCGCAGACGGCGCGGACGGCCTCCGCGAACTCCTCGTAGCCGGGGGTCACTTCGGCGGCGCCGGAGGCGAGCAGCAGCACGGTGTCGTTGGTGGACATGCAGCCGTCGGAGTCGACGCGGTCGAAGGTGACCTTCGTGGCCGCGCGGAGCGCCTTGTCCAGGGTCGCGCTGTCGAGGTCGGCGTCGGTGGTGAGGACGACGAGCATGGTGGCGAGGCCGGGGGCGAGCATGCCCGCGCCCTTGGCCATGCCGCCGACGGTCCAGCCGTCGCGGCTGACGACGGACGTCTTGTGGACGGTGTCGGTGGTCTTGATGGCGATGGCGGCCTTCTCGCCGCCGTGTTCGCTCAGCGCCCGGGCCGCGGTCTCGACTCCCGGCAGCAGCTTGTCCATCGGGAGCAGGACGCCGATGAGGCCGGTGGAGCACACCGCCACCTCGCCGGCGCCGACGCCGAGCACGTCCGCGGTCTTCTCGGCGGTCGCGTGCGTGTCCTGGAAGCCCTTCGGTCCCGTGCAGGCGTTGGCGCCGCCGGAGTTGAGGACGACGGCGGTCAACTCGCCGCTCTTGAGGACCTGCTCGGACCACAGCACCGGCGCGGCCTTGACGCGGTTGGAGGTGAAGACGCCCGCGGCGGCGCGGCGCGGCCCGGTGTTGACCACGAGGGCCAGGTCCGGGTTGCCGTTCTCCTTGATCCCGGCGGCGACGCCCGCCGCCGTGAATCCCTTGGCTGCCGTGACGCTCAAGGTGCGACTCCGATCGTGGAAAGTCCCGTGTCCTCGGGGAACCCGAGGGCGATGTTCATGCTCTGGACGGCACCGCCCGCGGTGCCCTTGGTGAGGTTGTCGATGGCGCTGACGACGATGATGCGTCCCGCGGCCTCGTCGTACGCGACCTGCACCTGAACGGCGTTGGAACCGTGGACGGACGCCGTCGCGGGCCACTGCCCCTCGGGCAGCAGGTGTACGAAGGGTTCGTCGGCGAAGGCCTTGTCGTAGGCGGCGCGCAGCGACTCGCCGGTGACGCCGGCGACGGCCTTCGCGCTGCACGTGGCGAGGATGCCGCGGGGCATCGGCGCGAGGGTCGGGGTGAAGGAGACGGAGATCCGCTCTCCCGCCGCCGCGCTGAGGTTCTGGATCATTTCCGGGGTGTGCCGGTGGCCGCCGCCGACGCCGTAGGGCGTCATGGAGCCCATGACCTCGCTGCCCAGGAGGTGCGGCTTGGGCGTCTTGCCCGCGCCGGAGGTGCCGGAGGCGGCGACGATCACGGCCTCGGCCTCGGCGAGTCCGGCCGCGTACGCCGGGAAGAGGGCGAGGGAGACTGCGGTGGGGTAGCAGCCGGGGACCGCGATGCGCTTGGACCCCTCCAGCGCGGCGCGGCCCCCCGGCAGTTCGGGGAGGCCGTAGGGCCAGGTCCCGGCGTGCGGGGAGCCGTAGAACCTCTCCCAGTCGGCGGGGTCCTTCAGCCGGAAGTCGGCGCCCATGTCGACGACGAGGACGTCCGGGCCGAGCTGTTCCGCGACGGCGGCGGACTGGCCGTGCGGAAGGGCGAGGAAGACGACGTCGTGGCCGCCGAGGTTCTCGGCGGTGGTCTCCGCCAGGACCCGGTCGGCCAGCGGGAGCAGGTGCGGCTGGAGCGCGCCCAGCTTCTGTCCCGCGTTGGAGTTGCCGGTCAGGGCGCCGATCTCGATCTCGGGGTGCGCGAGGAGCAGACGCAGGACCTCACCGCCCGCATATCCGCTCGCTCCGGCCACTGCCGCACGTACCGTCATGGAATCCTCCTCCAGCAATGGCATGACTATACGTTTCGCTGCACGTTTATGCAATCTTGTTCGCACGGGCATACGCGCCGCCCTGCGGCTGAGCGCTTCACTTGGCGAGTGAGCCGTTGACTTGGCGGGACTACCTGGTGCTGCTGCGGGGGACCGCGGTGCTGGTCGACGTCCGGCCCGGCCACCTGATCAAGGGCGAGCTTCTGGTGAAGTTCGGCACAGCCGAGCACGACGTCGTTCGAACGCATCCGGGCCTCACCGCGCGAGGCCCTCGCACCCGACGGCGGACAGCGTGTCCGCCGCTGACTGATCCCTCCGTCCGCATCAGCGCCCAGCTGGGCTCTCGTATCAGGCGCGTCCGCAGCCCAACGGATCGGCAGCAGCGTTGAAGTCACTACCGCGGCAGCTCGGCCGGTTCACGTGAGGGTCACGTGCATCCCGCCCTCGGTCAGAACTTCGATCACCAGAGCGACCAGGTCATACTGCTCACCTTCTGGCGCCAGGACGCGGGACAGGTGCTCGCGTGCCGTCGCAGCGTCCCGCCAGACCAAGGTCGCGGGAGCGGCATAGCCGAAGTTGCCGCGCAGACAGTCCACGAGGGCGTCCAAGCAGCCGCCGAGGTAGCCGCCCGGCCCGTTGACGGCCTCGCCGAGTGCCAGGTAGAGGCCCGGTTCGTCCGTGATGTGCCGGCCGTCCAGCTCGTACGCGTGTCCGGCCCGATCCTGGTGCTTGAGCCGACAGCCCCGCTCGCGGACGAGATCGAGCCAGGCCCCCCGCTGGCGGGTCTCGAGCCCGACCCAAGCAGCAGGGGCGTCCGGTGGGCCGGCAAGCCAGCGCTCCCATACTGGCCGGGCGTATCCCGGTACCGGTGCGAGGTGTCCGTCGAGTTCCAGATCAATCAGCTCCGTCCCGCGGGAGGACGGCTGCCACGTACGGACTCCGGGGCGCAGCAGCCGGTCGGTGAGCGGTTCGCCCCGGTCGTCCCGTATCTCGAGCCAGACCTCCTCCAGGTCCAGCGTGCGCCGGGTGCCCGTAGCGAGGGCCCGCCGTAGCCGATCGCTCGGGGCAAGCCCCCGCAGGGCGAGAGGAGGTTCCACTTGCTCGGGCGGCAGGACGCGGGCGAACTCCCGGCAGGAACCCAGCCACCGGTACCCGTCGTGCAGCCGGACAGGCCCCCGGTGCCCCTCGGGCGGGCCCGCGTAGTCGTCCAGACCGGTGAGCACAAGACCGTCCGTCCCCGGGTGCTGCCCGAGACTCTCCGCGTCCTCCAGCAGCCAGGCATCGAGCGTCCTGTCCTCAGGCACCAGCCACACCCTGCTACCGACCCAGCCGCGCGGGACCTCAGGTCCATCCGGAAGCCAGCCGAACAGCTCGTACATCCCGCGCCGAGGTTCCCGGAACAATCCCTCCACCTCGGCGCAGACGCCCCAGACGTGGCCGCTTCCTGTGTCCGTCAGCGTGTACCGTCCCTGCCCGAGACGGCCCCTGTCCACATGCACGGTGGGGATCATGCCCAGACCAGGGGTCGTCCGTGAAGCTCTTTTCGAGACCGGTCACGATGGACGGTTCCAGGCCGGATGGAGGCTGAGCGCTCGATCTGGCGGATGGCGCCATCTGAAGCGCTCGGTCACACGCCCCCGGCCGGGGCCGGGGGCGGGCTGGTGGGGCGGGCAGCCGGAGGGGGTCTCCACCAGGTGGCTTCCTACTTCTGCCTGATCCGCAGGAAGGTGATCGAGTTCGCCGGGAAGGTGTAGGTGAACCTGTCGGCGACTCCGGTGAAGGTGGAGGTCGCCGGGGCGACCGGGGTCTGCGTCTCGCTGTTGACCGCGTCCGGCGCGGCGGTCAGCGTGGTCACCCGGGCCGAGGAGCGGACCCGGGCGCCGCCGAGGTCGACGGTCGTGCGGGCGTCGGCGGACTGGGCGTTGACGACCTTGACGATCAGGTCGCCGGTCTTCTCGTCCTCGGTGACGACCTGGCGGAACGGTTCGGCCGGGGAGTCGTCGGTGAAGCGGCCCCACTCCTGGCCGTCGAGGTAGAGGGTGACCTGGCGGCCGCGCACCTTGACGTCGATGTCGTAGGCGCGGCCCGTCTGAACGCTGCCGGCCTTGGAGATCAGGGTGGACTTCCCGCCGTCCACGGCCTGCTCGACGGCGCTCTGGGTGTTGTTCCAGCCGCCCAGGTTCCACCAGTAGTAGTTGCCGGTGTCCTTGACCCCGAAGGCGACGAGGAAGCCCTCCTTGCCGGACTTCTTGGTGGCCTTCACGTGCAGGTCGTAGTCGTGCCAGTTCGGGTCGCCGGCCGAGACCATGGTGTTCTCGGCGGCCGCGTCGCTCTGCACGTACTGGCCGTCCCGCACCGACCAGCTGCCGCCACCGGTGTGCGTCCAGCGGGAGGCGTCACCGGAGAAGTCGTCGGCGAGGAGGGTGGCGCCGTCGGCGCCCGTGACCTTCACGTCGTCGTACGCCGCCGAGGTCGCCCAGGTCGACAGGCCGACGGCGCCGCTGATCGGGCCCTGGGCCGAGGGGGTGCCGGTGGCCGCCGAGGGGACGACGCGGTCGCCCACGTTGTTCATGAACAACTTCTGGACCTCGTAGTTGGCCGAGTTCCAGGAGGCGTGGTTGTTGAACCACACCAGGTCCGGGCGCCACTGCACATAGTCCTCGTTGGCGAACAGCGGTGCGTAGGAGGCGAGTTTGACGATGTCGGCGTTGCGTTCCAGGCCGGTCATGAAGGCGGCTTCGGCGAGGCCGTTCCTGAAGGCGTTGCCCTGGGAGGCGTATTCGCCGAGGAAGACCTTCGGGCCCTTGCGGTCGTAGGAGTCGTAGCGGGCGTTGTTCTGCAGGAACCACCGCGCACTGTTGTAGTAATGCTCGTCGACCATGCCGACCTTGGCGTCGCGGTTGAGCTGCCAGGCCTTGTCGAAGGTCGCGCCGGCGTCGTCCGGGCCGGAGTTGGAGACGACGGTGACGCCCGGGTACCTCGCCTCGATCGCGGCGCGGAACCGCTGGAAGCGGGCGAAGAACTCGACGGGGAGGTTCTCCTCGTTGCCGACCTCGATGTGGGTGAGGTGGAAGGGCTCGGGGTGTCCCATCCGCGCACGCTTCGCGCCCCAGGGCGAGTCGACCGGGCCGTTGGCGAACTCGATGAGGTCCAGGGTGTCCTGGATGTGCCGCGCGAGCAGCGCCTCGTCGTCGACGGCCTTGTTCTGGCCGCAGCCGGTCACCAGGGCCGGTACGACGGGCAGGGGCATCGCGCCGACGTCCTCGGCGAAGCGGAAGTACTCGTAGTAGCCGAGGCCGTAACTCTGGTTGTAGCCCCAGACGTTGGAGTTGACCGCGCGTTCCTCGACCGGTCCGATGGTGTCCTTCCACTGGTAGGAGCGGGCGCGCTGCCAGCCGGAGGCCTCGCTGTAGTCCTGCATGGAGCCGGTGTTGACCAGGCAGCCGCCGGGGAAGCGCACGAAGCCGGGCTTCAGGTCGGCGATCTTCTCGGCGAGGTCCTTGCGCAGCCCGTTGGGCTGGTGCTTGTAGGTGTCGTGCGGGAACAGCGACACCATGTCGAGGGCGGCCGCGGCGGTGGAGGCGACGGTGAGGCGGCCGGTGCTGCTGGTGCGGGTGGCCTGGAACTTCGTCCTGTACTGCGCCCAGCCGCCGGGGCGCACGGTGACGCGGCGGGCGGTGGCGAGGGCGCCGTCGGCATCCCGGAGCGACACCGTCAGGCTCGTGCCCTTCTCGGCGCGGACCCACACCGAGAAGTCGTACCTCTCGCCCTGCTCGATACGGACGCCGGTGTTGTAGCCGGCGTTGGTGACGGATGAACCGGCGCTCAGGGCAAGGTAGTTGCGGTTGTGCTCGTTGAGGCGGCCGGCGTCGTTCACGACCTCGGCGGCGCCGGCGACCGTCCAGGAGGTGAGCGGTGTGTAGGAGCGGTTGTCGACGGTGGAGTACTCGAAGGACCGGTTCTGCACGAGCTCGGCGTACAGGCCGCCGTCGGCGGCGCGGTTGATGTCCTCGAAGAAGACGCCGTACATCGTGTCGTCGATCGTCGCGCCCCGGCGGGTCGGATCGACGGTGATGGTGTAATCGGCGACCGCCTCGGCGTGCGCCGGGGCGGGCAGGAGGGCGGTCGCCGTCAGCAGGGCGGTGGCGGTGAGACCGGTTCTCCAGCGGGCGGTCGTGGTGCTGGGTGACATGGATACTCCGCGGCTCATTCGGGCGTTCGAAATATCGGACTTTGATCAGCACTTCGAACGGCAAGATAGGGAGGTGACTTGAGCGCGTCAATGGGGCGTGCGAGGGCTGATTCAGACGGAGGGTGCACGCGATGGGTGGGTTCCGGCCGGTGCCGGACGTCTTGGAGTACCTCGCCGGGAGCTGGCGGGTGGAGCGCTCGGTGCGCGATGCGGGGAGCGGCGACGAGGGCGGTTTCACCGGCACGACCGTGTTCCGGCCGCTGGACGGCGGCGGACTGCTGGACGCGGAGTCCGGCGTCTTCACCTGGCAGGGCGTGCCTCGTCCCGCCGAGCGGACCCTGCGCTTCCTGCCGGGCCCCGCGCCCGGCACGGCGGACGTCCGGTTCGCCGACGGCCGCCCTTTCCACATCCTGGACCTGACGACCGGCCGGCACACGGCCGACCACCCGTGCTCCGCCGACCTCTACCGCGGCGAGTTCACGGTCCTCGACGCCGACCGCTGGCGAAGCGTGTGGCGGGTGCGCGGCCCGGCCAAGGACCTGGTGCTGACGACCGACTACGTCCGTGAGGGCTGAGGCGCGCCCTCGAAGCGCAGGTTCCAGCGGCCGTGGCGCCCGGTGACGGTGGTCGTCGACAGCGGGCGCACGTCGATGTTCCAGTACGACGACGGCGGCGCCTTCAGCGCGTACACCAGGGCGGCCCGGATGACGCTGGGCTCGGCCACGGCGACGATCCGGCCGCCGTCCTCCAACGGCCGGGTGTCGAGCCAGCCGCCCACCCGGGAGATGAACGCGAGCAGCGACTCACCGCCGTGCGGCGCGGACCACGGGTCGGCCAGCCAGGCGTCCACGGCCTGCGGCTCCCGGGCCATCGCCTCGCCCAGGGTGAACCCCCGCCACCGCCCCATGTCACAGTCCCTCAGGGCGAGTTGGACGAGGGGGGCGTATCCGAGGGCGTCCCCGGTGGCCCGGCTGCGCGGGGTCGGCGAACAGTAGCGCAGCTCGGCCGCCGCGAGCGGCAGCAGATCGCCTACGACGCGCTGCACCTCGCCCCAGGCCGCCTGGTCCAGCGGCCGGTCGTCCTCGAAGCGCTCCGCCAGCATCGGCGAGCTGCGCGCGGCGGCGACGAACGTGACCCGGAGTGCCATGCGGCGATGGTGGGACCACCGGGTAGGCGGGTCAAGGGGTGCCGAGGGAGAACTTCTCGAATATCAGCGCCATCCACCGGCCGGGGTCCTCCAGCGCCTCGAAGCCGACCTTCTCGTACACCCCGTGCGCGTCCTGCGTGGCCAGCAGCATCCGGCGCAGCCCGTAGGGCAGCAGATGATCGCGTACGGCGGCGACGAGCGAGGTGCCGATGCCCTTCCCCCGGACCGCCGGATCCACGTACACGTCGCACAGCCAGGCGAACGTGGCCCGGTCCGTCACCACCCGGGCGTAGGCGACCTGCTCCCCGGACGCCACGTCGTACACCCCGAAGTTGAGGGACCCGGCGATCGCCCGGTCCTGCTTCTCGCGCTCACGTCCGAGCGCCCAGTAGGCGTCGGTGGACAGCCACCGGTGGACGCGCTCGGCGTCGAGGCGACCGGGGTCGGTGGAGAGCTCGTAGCCTGCGGCGAGGGCGGGGGTGTCGTTCATGCCCGGACCCTCACAGATCGCGGCTGTGCTGTCGAACGGATTCCATGAGCGCCTCGTCGCACGCCTGCCGCAGCCGGCGGGCGCCCTCCTCGATCTCCTCGGTCCCCGCGACCGCCGCGAAGCTGAGCCGGACGTGCGGGGCGGGGGGTTCGGCGCTGAAGTAGGGGCGGCCGGGGGCGAGGGCGACGCCGGCGCGCAGGGCGGCCGCCGTGAACGCAGCCTCTCCCCCGGAGCCGGGGAGGCGGACCCACAGGTGGTAGCCGCCGGACGGGACGTGCGGCAGCTCCAGTTCGGGCAGGCGCAGCGCGAGGGCCGCCGTCATCGTGTCGCGTCGCGTCCTCAACTCGGCGGCGATGGAGCGCAGATGGCGGGGCCAGGCCGGTGAGCCGACGAGTTCGAGCGCGGCCTCCTGGAGGGGCCGGGGCACGAAGAAGGCGTCCACGACCTGGATGGCGCGCAGCCGTTCCAGGGCCGGGCCGCGGGCGGCCAGCGCGCTGACCCGGAAGCTGGGCGAGGTCGCCTTGGTGAGCGAGCCGACGTGGACGACGACGCCGTCCGGGTCGTCGGCGGCCAGCGGTCGGGGCAGCGGTCCGGCGTCCTCGTGTGCGAGCCGTCGCACGAAGTCGTCCTCGACGACGAACGCGCCCGCCTCCCGGGCGATGCGCAGCACCTCGCCTCGCCGGGCGGGGGCGAGGACCGCGCCGGTGGGGTTCTGGAACAGCGGCTGGCAGACGAACACCCGGGCGCCGGTCGCGCGGAAGGCGTCGCTGAGCAGGTGCGGTTTCACCCCGTCCCGGTCGACCGGGACGGGGACCGGGCGCAGTCCGGCGGAGCGGGCGATGGCCAGCATGCCGGGGTAGGTGGGCGACTCCACGAGCACCGGCGCGCCGGGCGGGGCCAGGGCGCGCAGGGCGGTGGTGAGCGCCGCCTGGCCGCCTGCGGCGACCAGCACCTCGGCCGCGGTGACCGTCCCGCCGATGGTGCGGGCGAACCACTCGCGCAGCTCCGGCAGCCCTTCCAGGGGCGGCCGCCCCCACGCGCCGGGCCGCCGTCCGGCCCGTGCCAGGGCCGCGGACATGGCGCGCTCCGGCTGGAGGGAGGGGTGCAGATAGCCGCCGTTGAACTCGATCACGCCGGGTGGCGGGGCGGCCAGCGAGACGGTGACTCCGGAGGCGTCCACCGAGCGGGGCACGAGGTCGGCGGCGCCGTCGGCGCTCAGCGCGACCTCCTGCCAGGAGGTGTCGCCGGCCGAGGGCGCGGTCGTACGCCGTGGGCCGGCGCGGAAGGCGCCGGCTCCGGGGCGGGTCACCACCAGACCCTCGGCGGCAAGTTGGGCCAGGGCGCGCGAGACGGTCACCGGGCTCACCCGGAAGCGTTCCATCAGGGCCCGGCTCGACGGGAGCTTTCCACCGGGAGAGTAGCGGTCCAGTTCCTGTCGCAGCTGGTTCGCCAGTTCACTCACACTGCTACGCTCTTGCATGAAGACACAGAGTAGCGCTACCGCCGTTCCCGCGATAGCAGTGACCGCTCCCCGGGGCCGGAACCTCGGCACCCTTCAGGCCGCTCTCGGGGTGGTCGCCTTCTCGCTGACCTTCCCTGCGACCGCCTGGGGGCTGGAGGGCTTCGGCCCCTGGTCGCTGACCGCCGTGCGCAGCGTCCTCGCCGCGCTGATCGCGGGCGGCGCACTGCTGGCGCTGCGGGTGCCGCTGCCCGCCCGGCGGCACTGGCCGGGGCTCGCGGTCGTCGCCGCCGGGGTCGTCGTCGGGTTCCCGCTGCTCACCACGCTCGCTCTGCAGACCTCGACCACCGCGCACGCGGCCGTCGTGGTCGGGCTGCTGCCGCTGACCACGGCCCTGTTCTCCGCCCTGCGCGTCGGCTCACGCCCCTCCCGCACCTTCTGGGCGGCGGCACTGGCCGGGGCGTGCGCGGTGGCTGCGTTCACCGTGCAGCAGAGCGGCGGCGCGCTGAGCTCGGCCGACCTGTATCTCTTCGGGGCGCTGCTGGTGTGCGCGGCCGGCTACACCGAGGGCGGCCGGCTGGCCCGGGTCATGCCGGGCTGGCAGGTCATCGGCTGGGCGCTGACGTTCTGCCTGCCGCTCAGCGCGCCGGCCGCCGCCGTCGCCCTCGCCTTCGAGCCGGCGCACCTGACGGCGCACAGCGTGGCCGGGCTGCTGTGGGTCGCGGCGGGCTCGCAGTTCCTCGGTCTGGTCGTCTGGTACCGGGGCATGGCCGCCGTCGGAATCCCCAAGGCCAGCCAGTTGCAGTTGGCACAGCCCCTGCTCACACTGGTGTGGTCGGTGCTGCTTCTGGGCGAACGGCTGACCCCGGCCGCCCCGCTGACGGCCGCGGCCGTCCTCGTCTGCATCGCCGTCACCCAGCGGGCGCGCGGTTGACGGGCGCGCACGCGCCGGCTCCGGGGCAGCGCCGTGCGCCGCACAAGCGCAACGCGCCGCCCACACGGTGAGGAGGCCCCACAGATGCGTGCAACCACGGGCGACCGGCTGATCCAGCACGGCAGGGTGGTCGGCCAACACGACAAGGTCGGCGAGATCGTCGAGGTGCTGGGCCAGGAGGGCAATCCCCCGTACCGCGTCCGCTTCGAGGACGGGCACGAGGGTGTGTGCTCCCCCGGGCCGGACACCGAGATCCGCCACAAGGTCCAGGAACAGATGTAGGCGTCCTAGGGCGTGTTTCGAAAGTCCCGTCTGGCTCGCGACGCCTGGCACGCGCGCTCGCCGCGTTGTCGGGATCGCCCTCGTACGCCCAGTACGAGGGCGACCCTCCGCCTTGCGATCGCACGCTCCCCCACGCTCGAACCGAACTCGCGCGGGAGGGGCCCCATCGCCGCCGCGAGCCCCGCCCTCCGGGCGGCCGACGCTGCTTTCGAAACACGCCCTAGCGCGGGGGTTTCGCCGGCTGTCCGTAGTGGTCGGCGATCACCCGTGCCATCGCCCCGATCCGGTCCGTGCGCACGTCCTTGGCGGCGAAGAACACATGGCCGCGGACCTCCGGGTGCTTCTTGGCCAGGGCCAGGTGGCGGGACAGCTCGTTCTGCTTCTGCCAGGCCGCGGCCTGTGCGGAGTCCCCCGCCCGGTACAGCGCCTCCCCCAGGTAGAGCCTGGTCCGGCTGCCCCGCGCGACCTGCGCCCACCAGGGCACGAGCTTGGCGTAGTCGGCGGCGCTCATGCCGATGTGCCAGTACAGCTGCGGCACGATGTAGTCGATCCAGCCCTGGCGCACCCACTTGCGGGTGTCGGCGTAGACGGCGTCGTACGACTGCAGCGCGCTCGTGTCCGAGCCGCGGGAGTCGGTGGAGGCGTTGCGCCACACGCCGAACGGGCTGACGCCGAACTGCGTGCCGGGGCGGACGGCCTTGATGCGGGCCGCCGTCTCACGCACCAGCTTGTCGATGTTGTCGCGCCGCCAGGCGGCCCGGGTGGAGAAGGCCGAGCCGTGGCGGTCGTAGGCGTCGTCGTCGTCGAAGGTCTGCCCGGCCACCGGGTAGGGGTAGAAGTAGTCGTCGAAGTGCACCGCGTCCACGGGGTACTTCTTCACCGCGTCGAGCATCGCGTTCTGCACGAAGGCGCGGACGGCAGGCAGACCGGGGTTGTAGTACAGCTTCCCGCCGTACCGCACGACCCAGTCGGGGTGCTTGCGCGCGGGGTGGGAGGCGACGAGCCGGGAGGGGTCGGCGTGGGTGGCGACCCGGTAGGGGTTGAACCAGGCGTGCAGTTCGAGCCCGCGGGCGTGGGCCTCCTTCACGGCGGTGCCGAGCGGGTCCCAGCCGGGCGACCTGCCCTGCACGCCGGTGAGGACCTGCGACCACGGCTCGTACGGCGAGGGCCACAGGGCGTCCGCCGTGGGCCGCACCTGGAACATCACGGTGTTCAGGCGCTTGCGGACGGCGAGGTCCAGCCAGCCGATCAGCTCGGCCCGCTGCTGGGCCGCGGTCAGTCCCGCACGGGACGGCCAGTCGCGGTTGGCGACGGTCGCGAGCCACATGCCCCGCATCTCCCGCGTCGCCCGCAGGTCGCCGCCACCGCCGCCCTGCCCATGGCCGCCGCTCCCGTGGCCGGCAGGCCGCGGCGCGTTCGCCCCCGCCCCGGCCGTCGCCGCTCCGGTCGTGAACGCCGAGACCGTCGAGAACGCCGCCAGCGCGAACGCCCGCCGAGTCAGTCGCCCCATCGCGCACATCCCCACACACGCCGTGGATCCGTGCGGTCACGGATCGTCATCCGGGCACAGCATGCCCCCACCCCGACGATCGATCATCGATACTTGCTAGTAACGTGCACGATCGGAGCAGAGCCGTCCGAGATCCGGAAGGCTCCCCCGGACGTCGATCAAGCGCTTCGAGCCAGCGCGGGAAAGGGACGATGTGACAGGCATCCCAGCGGGAGACATTTCACGCGTCGGAGTGGTGGGCTGCGGCCAGATGGGGGCGGGCATCGCCGAGGTCTGCGCCCGCGCCGGACTCGACGTCATGGTCGCCGAGACCACCGGCGAGGCCCTGGAGATCGGCCGTACCCGGCTGTACAACTCCCTGGCCAAGGCCGCCGACCGCGGCAAGATCACCGCGGAGGAGCGGGACGCCACGCAGGCGCGTCTGGCCTTCACCACGGACCTCGGCGAGTTCGCCGACCGTGACCTGGTGATCGAGGCCGTGGTCGAGAACGAGGGGGTCAAGACCGAGATCTTCCAGGTGCTGGACCAGGTCGTGACCCGCCCGGACGCGATCCTCGCCTCCAACACCTCCTCCATCCCGCTGGTGAAGCTGGCGGTCGCCACCTCGCGGCCCGACCACGTGGTCGGCATCCACTTCTTCAACCCGGCCCCGGTCCAGCAGCTCGTCGAGCTGATCCCGGCGCTGACCACCTCCGAGGGCACGCTCGGCAGGGCGCAGCTGTTCGCCGAGAAGCTGCTCGGCAAGCACTCCATCCGCGCCCAGGACCGCTCCGGCTTCGTGGTCAACGCGCTGCTGATCCCCTACCTGCTCTCCGCGATCCGGATGTTCGAGACGGGCATCGCCAGCCGCGAGGACATCGACAACGGCATGGAGATGGGCTGCGCCCACCCGATGGGCCCGCTGAAGCTGTCCGACCTGATCGGCCTGGACACGGTCGCCTCGGTCGCGCAGAGCATGTACGAGGAGTACAAGGAGCCGCTGTACGCCGCTCCCCCGCTGCTGCAGCGCATGGTGGACGCCGGCCGCCTGGGCCGCAAGACCGGCTCGGGCTTCTACACCTACGCCTGAGGCCGGCCGGCCCGGGTCAGCCGAGCCTGCGGTGGTGGAGCAGCATCAACGCGGCCGCCATGTTGGCGGCCGGCACCTCCCCCCGGGCGACCAGGTCGGGGACGCGTTCCAGCGGAACCCACTCCCGGCGGTCCGACTCGAAGTCGTCCACGGGGGGTCCCGCGTACTCGCCCCGGTCCGCCCAATAGATGTGGTGGACGGCGTCGGTGAGGCCGTTGGAGGGTTCCACGCTCATGAGGTGGTGCAGGGGGCCGGGCCGCCAGCCGGTCTCCTCCTCCAGCTCCCGGGCCGCCGCGCGGGCGACGTCCTCGCCCTCCTCCACGACGCCTGCGGCGAGTTCGTAGCCCCAGCTGTCGGTGATGAAGCGGTGGCGCCACAACAACAGGGCCTCGTCCGCCTCGTTGACGATCGTCGCCACGGCGACCGGCCGCAGCCGGATGAGGAAGTGGTCGAGGTGCCGGCCGTCCGGCAGTTCGACATCGGCCAGATTGACGCTGAACCAGCGGTTCTCATAGACGGTTCGTTCGTTCTGCTTCGCCCACTGCACGGTTCTGCCGCCTTCCGTCGGGTAAGGGGCAATATCGCAGCAGGCGCCGTGCCGAGCCGATCCGGAGTCAGGCCACATCGTGCTAGTGTCCTGCGCCAGAGATCCGTCGGCAGAAGCGGGCGAGGGGGTCGAGGATCTCTTCGGCAGTCTTGGTCCAGATGAACGGCTTGGGGTCCTCGTTCCAGTTCTTGACCCAGGCGCGGATGTCGGCCTCGAGGGTCTGCACGTTTTTGTGGGCGCCGCGGCGGATCTTCTGGTCGGCCAGGAAGCCGAACCACCGCTCGACCTGGTTGATCCAGGAGGAGCCGGTCGGGGTGAAGTGCATGTGGAAGCGTGGGTGCTTGGCCAGCCAGGTCCTGATCGCGGGCGTCTTGTGGGTGCCGTAGTTGTCGCAGATCAGGTGGACCGCCAGGTGCGCGGGCACTTCTTTGTCGATCCGGATCAGGAACTTTTTGAACTCCGCTGCCCGGTGCCGGCGGTGCAGGGCACTGATGACCTCGCCGGTGGCGACGTCGAACGCGGCGAACAAGGTGGTCAGCCCGTTGCGGACGTAGTCGTGGGTGCGCCGCTCCGGCATGCCCGGCATTATCGGCAGCACCGGCTGGGACCGGTCCAGGGCCTGGATCTGCGACTTCTCGTCCACCGACAGCACCACCGCACCCTCGGGCGGGTTGAAGTACAGCCCGACGACGTCGTAGACCTTCTCCACGAACAGCGGGTCCGTCGACAGCTTGAAAGTGTCCGTCAGATGCGGCTTGAGCTGGAACTTCCGCCAGATCCGGCCGACGGTCGACTTCGACAGGCCGCTGTGCTCCGCCATCGATTTGCGCGACCAGTGGGTGGCGTTCTTCGGGATCTCCTCCAGCGTCGTGACCACGACCGCTTCCACCTGATCCACGCTGATGGTGGGCGGCCGGCCCGGCCGGGGCTCGTCGACCAGGCCGTCCAGCCGCTCCGCCAGGAACCGGCGCCGCCACTTGCGGACGGTGTCGGCGGCCACCCGCAACTCGCGGGCGACCACGACGATCGGTGGCACCTCCGAACCCGCACACGCCAGCACGATCCGCGCGCGCAGAGCCAGCGCCTGGGCCGACGACGCCCGCCGCGTCCACCGCTCCAACACCGCCCGCTCGTCATCAGACAGCAGCAACGGCTCCAGCTTCGGGCCCCGACGAGGAACTGACGCACCAACAGCAGAAGTCACACAACTACTAACGATCAACTACTGGCGCAGGACACTAGGGTCCGTCTTCAAACGGATCTTGCCCAGAGCAGGAATGACGCGAGACTGACCGCTGCTTCGTATGAGGTGGCGGTCTTGTCGTATCTGGTGG
>NZ_SHKS01000010.1 GCF_004217285.1 Streptomyces sp. BK239 | reverse complement strand
GGAGCGAGTAACTCCCACTCCCCATCGGTGAGTTCATGGCGACGTATCACCCCACCATGATCCACCACCCGGCGATCTTTGAAGACGGACCCTAGAGGGGTACGCGCAGTGCCCCGTCGATGAGTTCGGCCGCCTCGGACGTGCCCGCGCAGCCGCTGCGCACCAGGTGTTCGCGCACCGCCCGGAGTCTGTCGCGCAGACGCTGGGACTCCATCCCCCGCGCCTGCTCCGCCATCTCCACCGCGACGGCCACCGCCTTGTCGGCGTTGCCCTGGCGCAGTTCGATCGTGCTGAGCATGGCCAGCCGGTGCACCCGGCCCCGGTCGTGGGCGGGACTGCCGACGGCAGCCGTGGCGTGCTCCGCTGCCGCCGTGAGATCGCCCAGGCTCAACAGGGCTTCCGCCACCTGTACGTTGACCAGACCCGGCTGGACGTAGCCGGTCTCGTCGGGTTCCCGGCCCCGCATGATCCGGTCGGCTGCCGTCTCGGCGCTGCGGATGCACGACAGGGCGCTGGTGCCGTCGCCGAGGTGCGCGTACGCCTTCGCCTGCATCGCGTACAGGTCGGAGGCGAGGGCCGGGGTGATGTGCTTGCCCGCGGTGCGCAGCGCCGCCTCCGCGAAGGCGACGGCCTGCCGGTGCTCCCGCATGAACAGCGACTGGTTCACCAGCAGCGCGATCACATAGGCGCCCAGTCCCCGGTCGCCGCTGGCCTTGGCCAGCCGCAGCGCCTGGTGGAAGTAGCGCTGCGCGAGACCGTGCGCGTCCGAGTCGTACGCGCAGATGCCGGCGATCGCCACCAACCCGCCGGTCGCGCGGTGCAGTTGACGCCCCGTCGCGTCGGTGTAGCCGCCGCGCAGCAGCGGGGCCGCCTCCGCGTTGAGGAAGCCGACGATCCGGCTGCGCGTCGCCACGCCGCCCGTCTTCCGGTACATCTGCTCGTAGTGGGCGCGGGCCGCGCGCAGCGTCTCTATGTCGGCGGACGTCACCCGGTGCCGGCCGCCGCGCGAGACGTCGACGTCCTCGGGCGGGTTCTCCCACTCCCACACCGGCATCACGGCCGGCGTGCCGGTGACGGCGGGGGCGCCCAGGATGTGCGGGCGCTGCTGTTCGTCGGAGCGCCACAGCGCGGTGGCCCGCTCGACGAACCCCGACAGCGACGCGCCGTGCGGGGTGGAGGGCTCTCCCGGGACGCCGAGGCCGATGTCGTCGAGGGTGACGGGGCGCCGCAGCCGGCCGGCGAGCACCTCGCAGATCAGGTCGGGCACCTGCCCGCGCGGACGCTGCCCTTTCAGCCACCTCGCGACGGCCGTGTGCTCGTAACGCAGCGCGAGCCCCCGAGCCCGCCCGGCCTGGTTGACGTGGGCGGCGAGACCCGCGTGGGAGATCCCCGCCTCGTCCAGGATCGCGTCGAGCAGTGTGTTGGGCTGCATGGGTGCCCCCCGGTGGCTCAATGCCGCCAGGGTAGTGGGTCCCGCTTCACACGGGGTGTGAACCGAGTGCGCGCACCCGAGCGGTGTGCACGCTGTCGCTCAGCGTGCACAGCCGGTTGACTGAAATGCCTCGCAAGAGGTTCGCCGGGCCGTCGGCTCCCCCTCGAAAGCGACGGCCCGGCGGTTCGCTCCGCGGGTTCGGCCGGGGGCGCCGATTCGGTACCGGGTGCGTTGTCCAGCGCGGGTCGTTGAGGGCTGGTCGCGCCCACGTGGCGGAGCCGCATATGTCACAGCCCCGCGCCCCTTGAGGCATGGGGCTGCGCCTTATGCCTCTCAGGGGCGCGGGGAACTGCGCGACCGGCCACGACCCAGCGGCAGCCGGCGACGAACGTCAGCCCCGCAGAACCGCCCCCGTCCGCTCGCCCGCCAGGGCGACCGCAGCGTCGCGGGCGGCCGACGCCTCGTCGACCGTCAACGTCCGGTCCCCCGCGCGGAAGCGCAACGCGTAGGCCAGCGACTTGCGCCCCTCGCCCAGCTGCTCCGCGTTCTCGTACACGTCGAACAGGCGGATGTTCTCCAGCAGTTCGCCCGCGCCCTCACGCAGCGCGGCCTCGACGTCGGCGTGCGGGACGAACCTGTCGACGACGAGGGCGACGTCCTGCGTGGCGACGGGGAACGAGGAGATGCTCGGCGCCTGGGGCGTGTCGTCGCCGACCCGCTCCAGTACGTCGAGGTCCAGCTCCATGGCGGACGTGCGGGCGGGCAGGCCCAGGGCCTTCAGCACCCGCGGGTGCAGTTCGCCCGCGTGTCCGACGACCCGCTCGTCACCGTCGACGACGACGGCGAGCTCGGCGCACCGGCCCGGGTGCCACGGCCCGTACTGGCCGCTGCGCACGATCAGTTCGGCGCCGGCCTCACGGGCGACGGTCCGGGCCGCCTCGACGGCGTCGGCCCAGTCGGCCGGGCGGCCCTTGCCCCACCAGCCGGCCTGCTCGCGGGCGCCCGCGAGGACGACGGCGACATGGCGCGGCTGCTCGGGCAGCGCGGCGTCGAGCGCGGCGATCTCCGCCTCGGTGGGCCGCCGGTCGGCCGGCAGACGGACGGCGGCCGGCCGCTCCTCGCGGGGGTGGAAGACGAGCCCGGTCTCGAACAGCGCGAGGTCGTGGCTGCCCCGGCCGTCGTTGCGGCGCAGCGCGGCCAGCAGGCCGGGCAGCAGCGTCGTGCGGAGCGCGGGCTCCTCGTCGTTGAGCGGGTTGACCAGCTTGACGACACGGCGGGCCGGGTCGTCGGCGGCCAGTCCGAGCTGGTCGAAGACCTGCTCGCCGACGAACGGGTAGTTCGGCGCCTCGACGTAGCCGGCGCCGGCCAGGGCCCGGCCGACGCGGCGGTGCAGCCGCTGCCGGTGGGTCAGACCGCGGCCCGAGGGGGGCTTGGGCAGCGTGGAGGGCAGGTTCTCGTAGCCCTCCAGCCGGATGACCTCCTCGGCGAGGTCGTTGGCCTCGACGAGGTCGGGCCGCCAGGACGGCACGGTGACGAGCAGTTCGTCCTGCCCCTGCACCTGGCAGCCGATCTCCTGGAGCCGGCGTACGACGGTCTCGCGGCCGTAGGCGACGCCCGCGACCTTGTCCGGGTGGTCGGCCGGGGCGGTCACGGTGTGCGGCGCGGACGGCGCGACGACCTCGGTGACGCCGGCCTCGGCGGTGCCGCCCGCGAGGAGCACGAGCAGGTCGACGGTGCGCTGCGCGGCGGCGGCCGCGGCCTGCGGGTCGACGCCGCGCTCGAAGCGGCGCGAGGCCTCGGAGGTCAGCTTGTGCCGGCGGGCCGTACGGGCGACGGTGACCGCGTCGAAGTGGGCGGCCTCGATGACGACGGCGGTGGTGCCGCCGTCCGCCTCGTGGTCGGCGATCTCGGTGTCGGCGCCGCCCATGACGCCGGCGAGGCCGATCGGGCCGCGCTCGTCGGTGATCACCAGGTCCTCGGCGTGCAGGGTGCGGGTGACGCCGTCGAGGGTGACGATCTTCTCGCCCTCCGCGGCCCGGCGCACGCCGATCGTGCCCTGGACGAGGGAGCGGTCGTAGGCGTGCAGGGGCTGGCCCAGCTCCATCATCACGTAGTTGGTGACGTCGACGGCGAGCGAGATCGGGCGCATGCCGACCTTCTGGAGCCGGCGGCGGAGCCAGATCGGGGAGCGCGCCTCGGGGCTGAGGTCGGTGACCGTGCGGGCCGTGAAGCGGTCGCAGCCGACCGGGTCGGAGACCTGGACGGGGTAGCCGAAGGCGTTCGGGGCGGGCACGTCGATGAGGGCCGGGTCGCGCAGCGGCAGCCCGTAGGCGATGGCGGTCTCGCGGGCGACGCCGCGGATCGACAGGCAGTCGCCGCGGTTGGCGGTGACGGCGATGTCGAGGACCTCGTCGACCAGTTCGAGCAGCTCGATGGCGTCCTTGCCGACCTCGGTCTCCGGCGGAAGCACGATGATGCCGTGGGTGCCGTCGTCGCCCATGCCCAGCTCGTCGCCGGAGCAGATCATGCCGTGGGAGGTCTTGCCGTAGGTCTTGCGCGCGGAGATCGAGAAGCCGCCGGGCAGGGTGGCGCCGGGCAGGACGACCACGACCTTGTCGCCGACGGCGAAGTTGCGGGCGCCGCAGACGATCTCCTGGGGCTCGCCCGTGCCGTTGGCCTGGCCGACGTCGACCGTGCAGAAGCGGATCGGCTTCTTGAAGCCCTCCAGCTCCTCGATGGTCAGGACCTGGCCGACGACCAGCGGGCCCTTGAGGTCGGCGCCGAGGTACTCGACGGTCTCCACCTCGAGGCCGGCCGAAATGAGCTTGGCCTGGACGTCACGGCCGGTCTCTGTGGCCGGCAGGTCGACGTACTCCCGCAGCCAAGAAAGCGGGACCCGCATCAGATCTCCATCCCGAACGGCCGGGTGAACCGGACGTCACCCTCGACCATGTCTCGCATGTCTTCGACGTTGTGGCGGAACATCAGCATCCGCTCGATGCCGAACCCGAAGGCGAACCCGCTGTACTTCTCCGGGTCGACGCCGCAGGCGGTCAGCACCTTGGGGTTGACCATGCCGCAGCCGCCGAGCTCGATCCAGCCCTCGGAGGAGCAGGTGCGGCAGGGGCGGTCGGGGTTGCCGACGGACTCGCCGCGGCAGACGTAGCACACCATGTCCATCTCGGCGGACGGCTCGGTGAAGGGGAAGAAGTTGGGCCGCAGCCGGGTCTTCATGCCCTCGCCGAACAGCGCCTGGACCATGTGGTCGAGGGTGCCCTTGAGGTCGGCCATGGTCAGGCCCTCGTCGACGGCGAGCAGCTCGACCTGGTGGAAGACGGGGGTGTGGGTGGCGTCCAGCTCGTCGGTGCGGTACACGCGGCCGGGGCAGATCACGTACACCGGCAGCTCGCGCTGGAGCAGGGAGCGGATCTGCACGGGCGAGGTGTGGGTGCGCAGGACGACACCGCTGTCGCCGCCGCCGTCGGGGGCCTGCACGAAGAACGTGTCGGCCTCGCCGCGGGCCGGGTGGTCCGGGCCGATGTTGAGGGCGTCGAAGTTGAACCACTCGCCCTCCGCCTGCGGGCCCTCGGCGACCTCGTAGCCCATGGCGACGAAGACGTCCTCGATGCGCTCGGACAGCGTGGTGAGCGGGTGGCGGGCGCCGGCCGGGACGCGGTCGTGGGGCAGCGTGACGTCCACGGCCTCCTCGACCAGCACGCGCGCGTCGCGCTCGTCCTCGAGCTCCGCCTGACGGCCGGCGAGGGCCTTGTTGACGGCGCCGCGGGCCTGGCCGACGAGCTTGCCGGCGGCGGCCTTCGCGTGCGGGGGCAGCGCGCCGATCTCGCGGTTGGCGAGGGCCAGCGGGGAGGTGCCGCCGGTGTGGGCGACCTTGGCCTCCTGGAGCGCGTCGAGGGAGTCCGCGGCGGCGAAGGCGGCGAGCGCCTCGTCCCGCATGCGCTCGATCTCTTCCGGTTTCAAGGCCTCGACCTCTACAGGGTCGTACGACTTATTGGGTGCCGACATCTCTTCCCGTGCTTCCGGTTGGCTGGCGGATGGTCCCCGTGAGCGGCGCGGAGGGCCGTGTGCAGGACACATGGGTGCCAGAGGCCGAGTCTAACGGGGTGGAGGTGTGCGAATGCGCCCGCGGGCACTCAGCTCAGATAGGCCGGAGCGCTCACGGGCAACGTAAATCGGAACTCGGCGCCGCCCTCGGGGGCGCGGCCGACCGTGATGACGCCGCCGTGGGCCTCGACGATGCCTTTGACGATGTACAGCCCGAGCCCGGTGCCGCCGCGCTTGCTGCCCCGCCAGAAGCGGGTGAAGACGCGGTTCATGGACTCCTCCGGGATGCCGGCGCCCTCGTCGCTCACGGTGACCGACGTGCCGGCGTCCTCCCCCTCACGGGGGGACGGGGCGGGCGTGACGTCAATGGTGACGGTTCCCTCGCCGTGCCGCACCGCATTTTCGATGAGGTTGCTGAGCACCTGGTCGACCTTGTCAGGGTCGGCCCACAGGTCGGGCAGCGGCTGCTCGACGCGCAGCAGGAACCGGTCGGCGGGCTGGCCCGCGGCCACGTAGGCCTGGATGTGCCGGCCGACGGCGGCGCCCATGTCGACGGGCTGGCGGCGCACCTCCAGCCGGCCGGAGTCGATGCGGGAGATGTCGAGGAGTTCGGCGATGAGCCGGGTGACGCGGTCGGCGTCGGCGTCGACCGTCTCCAGCATCAGCCGCTTCTGGTCGTCGGTGAACCGCGCCCACTTGGCGAGGAGGGTGGCGGTGAAGCCCTTCACGGAGGTGAGCGGGGAGCGCAGCTCGTGGGCCACGGTCGCTATCAGCTCGGCGTGGCTGCGCTCGGTGCGGCGGCGCGCCTCGGTGTCGCGCAGGCAGACGACGACGCGGCGCACGGGGCCGGTGGGTTCGCTGCGCACGTACCGCGCGGAGACGAGGACCTCGCGTCCGCCGGGCAGCAGCAGGTTGCGTTCGGGCTGGCGCACCCGGATGGCGAGCCCGCCGTAGGGGTCGGTCAGCGGCCACCAGCGGCGGCCTTCGAGGTCCTCCAGCGGCAGGGCCTTCTCCAGCCGGCTACCGAGGGCGTCCTCGGCGGACAGGGCGGTGATGCGTTCGGCGGCGGCGTTGAAGCAGACGACGTGACCGTGCTCGTCGGCGACGACCAGTCCGTCGGGCAGGTCGTCGGGGTCGACGCCGGCTGCGTCATCGGGCGACGGGGACGCGGCGGCGTGCGGCACGGCCCGTGCTTCCCGTGTGCTGCTCATGCCGACGCTCATTCCCCGTACCCCACCTCTCAGACGGCTGAGGGGCCCCCGAGCTGGTCACCCTACTAGGTGGAACTGACGGTGCGGCAGCCTTCGGGGGCGCGCTGGGCGCGGGCCGACGCGTAGAGACATACGGCCGCCGCGGTGGCGAGGTTCAGGCTCTCGGCCTTGCCGTGGATGGGGACGCGGACGACGGCGTCGGCGAGGGCGCGGGTCTCCTCCGGCAGGCCCCAGGCCTCGTTGCCGAACACCCACGCGGTCGGTCCGCCCATGGCGCCCTTGTCGAGCTCCTCGTCGAGGTCGTGCGCGCCGGCCCCGTCGGCGGCGAGGATGCGCACCCCGGCGTCCCTGAGTCCGGCCACGGCCCGCTCGACGGGGACGCCGACGGCGACGGGCAGGTGGAACAGCGAGCCGACCGAGGCCCGTACGGCCTTGGGGTTGTACAGGTCGACGGAGGCGTCGGTGAGGACGACGGCCTCGGCGCCCGCGGCGTCGGCGCACCGCAGGACGGTGCCGGCGTTGCCGGGGTCGCGGACGTTCGCGAGGACGGCGACGAGCTTGGGGCGGGCGGCGAGGATGTCCTCGAACGGCGTGTCCAGGAACCGGCAGACGCCGACGAGGCCCTGCGGGGTGACGGTGGTGGAGATGTCCTCGATGACCTGCTCGTCGGCGAGGTGGACGCGGGCGCCGGCGGCGCGTGCCTCGCCGATGATGTCCGCGTAGCGCTCCGCGGCTTCGAGGGTGGCGAAGAGTTCGACGAGCGTCGCCTCGGCGCCGCCCGGGGCGCGGTGTGCGGCGGCCTCCCGTACGGCCTGCGGTCCCTCCGCCAGGAACAGTCGCTCCTTGCCCCGGAAGTTCCGCCGGGCCAGACGCCTCGCGGCCGAGACGCGGGGGGAGCGGGGGGAGATGAGGTCGGGGGTGGCGGGGGGCATGGCACCTTCGGTGGGAGGCGGGACGTGTGACGGAGCCGGGCAGGCGCCGGGGGTCCGGGGGCGGAGCGCTCGGGGAAGCAGTCGGACCCGCAGGCCGGGGGCCTGCGGGTCCGGTCACGTCGGCTGGAGCCGGCGCAGCGTCACGCCGCCTTCGGGGCGTTGACGTCGCTCGGCAGCGCCTTCTGCGCGACCTCGACGAGCGCGGCGAAGGCGCCGGCGTCGTTCACGGCCAGCTCGGCCAGGATCTTGCGGTCGACCTCGACGTTCGCGGCCTTCAGACCCTGGATGAAGCGGTTGTACGTGATGCCGTTGGCGCGGGCAGCGGCGTTGATGCGCTGGATCCACAGCTGACGGAAGTCGCCCTTGCGCTTCTTGCGGTCGTTGTAGTTGTAGACCAGCGAGTGGGTGACCTGCTCCTTGGCCTTGCGGTACAGGCGCGAACGCTGACCGCGGTAGCCGGAGGCCTGCTCGAGGATCGCCCGGCGCTTCTTGTGGGCGTTGACTGCCCGCTTGACGCGTGCCACTTGATTGACTCCTTGTAGCGGGGCCGTGGTTGGACTCACACGACCCGGTAATCGATTGGGTCCCGGTCAGAGATCAGGCGCGGGAGGAAGATCCGCGCCCGACGTCACTTGCCGAGAAGCTTCTTGATCTTCGCGGCGTCGCCCGGGGCCATCTCGGCGTTGCCCGTGAGGCGACGCGTCACGCGGGACGACTTGTGCTCGAGCAGGTGGCGCTTGCCGGCGCGCTCGCGGAGCACCTTGCCGGAGCCGGTGACCTTGAAGCGCTTGCTGGCACCGCTGTGCGACTTGTTCTTCGGCATAGCGCCGTTCTCTCCTCGTCGATGGCGCTCCGGTGCCCGGTCGTCACAACCGGGCACGGGTGGAGCGTCGCTCTTGTTTCGGTTACGTCCGCGGGACCGCTGTCCCTCGGATCACGCCTCGGCGGAAGCCTCGGCAGGGGCCTCTGCAGGAACCTCGGCGGGGGCCTCGGCATGCGCGGCGTCCGCGGCGTTCTGCGAGCGGCCGGGGTTGGCCTTCGCATCCGCCTTGCGGGCTTCCTGTGCCTGACGGGCCTCGGCCATCGCCTCGGTCTTCTTCTTGTGCGGACCGAGAACCATGATCATGTTTCGGCCGTCCTGCTTGGGGTTCGACTCGACGAACCCGAGCTCCTGGACGTCCTCCGCGAGACGCTGCAGCAGTCGGTAGCCCAGCTCGGGCCGGGACTGCTCACGACCGCGGAACATGATCGTGATCTTGACCTTGTCGCCCTGCTTGAGGAACCGGACGACGTGACCCTTCTTGGTGTCGTAGTCGTGCGGGTCGATCTTCGGCCGGAGCTTCATCTCCTTGATGACCGTGTGCGCCTGGTTCTTGCGCGCCTCACGGGCCTTCATGGCCGACTCGTACTTGAACTTCCCGTAGTCCATGAGCTTGCAGACCGGCGGGCGGGCGTTCGCCGCGACCTCGACCAGGTCCAGGTCGTACTCCTGCGCAAGCTCCAGTGCCTTGGCCAGGGGGACGATGCCCACCTGCTCGCCACTGGGACCGACAAGTCGCACCTCGGGAACGCGAATCCGGTCGTTGATGCGGGGCTCGGCGCTGATGGATCCTCCTCGGTAGCACCACGCGAGCGTCTGGCGGACGGCCGCGTAACGTCTGTGTTCGATAGACCTATAACCACGCCGAAACACAAAAAATGCCCCGGACGATCACAGGCGGGGCTCCAAGCACTACCGGAGCACCACCGCGAGGATCGCGGGGCGCGCTACCGGGCGACTCCATCGTCCGTACGGAACGATGGCGGCCGCCTGACCGGGGTGACCCGCCGCCCTGGGGACGGTCGGGTGGGAGCTCGGAGTCTCCACTTGTGGGCCGGGCCCGCCTGCTGGGTGGCACGCGTGTCCGACCGGTCGTTACACGAGATTACCAGGTCGAGAAGGCGCGCGCGAATCAGGTGTCCGCCGCCCCGCGCTGTCAAGAGGGCGCTGTCGGCGGGGCGTGTCGCTGGCCCTATCGTGTGGGGCATGAGTGAGACCCCCTCCCCGGGCGCCCCCGAGACCCCCGGCGCCGCCGGCTTCGACGACATGACCCGCGACATCGCCGAGGTGCCGGCGGTCGAGGTGATCGTGACGGTCGCCGTCAACCTGATGAGCGCCGCCGCCGTGAAGCTCGGCCTGACGGAGGAGGGCGACAAGTACAAGGACCTCGACGAGGCCCGCAAGCTGGTGCACGCCCTCGCCGGCCTGCTCGACGCGTCCACGACCGAGATCAGCTCCTTCCACGCGGCCCCGCTGCGCGACGGCCTGAAGTCGCTGCAGCTGGCGTTCCGCGAGGCGTCGATCGTCCCGGACGAGCCGGGCCAGGGCCCGGGCGAGAAGTACACCGGGGCGGTCTACGGCAAGTAGTCCGCGGACGCCGTCAGCTCATCCGCGTACGTACAGGGGCTCGCCCGGAGGCGTCGTCCCGGCCGGCAGCAGTGCCAGGTCGAGGCCGCGCACCAGGCGGGCCCTCAGCGTTTCGTCGTCTGCGAGGCGCCGGGCCACCGACCGGGCGGCCTCGGCGGGGGCGGCGGCCGGGTCCAGGACGAGGGCCAGGGTGCCGTCGGCCTGTCCGGGCCCGAGGTGGGCGCGCAGCACGGCGGGTTCGGCGGCCACGACGGCGCGCACCGCGGCGAGGACCGCCGGGTCGGTGAGCGGGTCGGTCGTGGTGCGGCCCTCGGCGAGGGCGAGCAGCGCCGGCCCGGTCAGTTCGAAGGGGACCGGCCCCGCAAGGTCGAGGACGACCGTGTCGGCCTTCTCGTGGGCGGCGGCCTGGAGCGCCTGGTGCAGCGGTACGGCGACGGGGCGGGCCTCGGGGTCCCAGCGGGCGAGGGACTCGGTGGAGGTGAACGCGGGCAGGGCGACGCGGGCGCCCGCCTTCAGGGTGGGAACGGCCATGTCGCTGGTCTTCTCGCGGCGCAGCCCGTTCTCGTCCTCCTCGACCTCCCCGAGCACGGCCACGACGGGCACGAGCAGGCGGGCGCCCTTGAGCGCCTGGAGGACCGGGCCGACGGCGGCGCGGTCCTGTGCCCAGGCGGCGAGGGCCGCGCTCAGTGCGGGATCGGCGGAGCCGTCGTCGTCGGAGTAGCCGGGGTCGGGGATGTTCTTGTTCGCCACGGTCACCGACCCTATCGGGGGACGGCCGCCGGCCCGGTGCGGGGCCCGGGGCGCGGGCGGGCACCGCTGTCACGGGGTTCTGCGCCGGTGTCGCCGTCCATGCCCGCCTGAACACCGTCCCCCCGCGTCGGGACGCCCTACAGGGCGTCGTACCGCTCCCCCTGGAGGACGTCGTACGCGTCCTGCCGTTCCTCCTCGCGGCGGCCGCGCCACAGGACGACCGCGGCGACCAGCAGCAGGCCCCCGGCGCCGCCGGCGAGCGGGGCGGCCCAGCTCGACGTGTCCTCCTCGGCCTTCTCCGCGTCGGGCCCGGGGCCGAAGTAGGTGTCGCCGTGGGACGCGGCCCGCAGCCCTTCGGGCTTGAGCGCGCCAGCGGCCTTGATCGCGGCGGCCGGGTCGATGAAGCCGAAGCCGCGGGAGTCGTCCCGGCCGCCGGTGGGGGCGTTGCGGGCGGTGTCCTCGAGCAGCTTCTTGATCTGCGCCGGGGTCAGCCCCGGGTGGGCGGCCTTGAGGAGGGCGACGGCGCCGGACACGAAGGCCGCCGCGGCGGAGGTGCCCCAGCCCTGGTAGTACCGGTGGTCCGGGTCGGCGATCACGACGTCCACGCCGGGCGCGCTGACCGTGGCGTACCAGCGGCGGGTGGAGAAGGAGGCGCGGGTGCCGTAGCGGTCGACGGCGGTCGCGGCGATGACGCCGGGGTAGGCGGCCGGGTAGGAGATGTGGTCGCCCTTGTCGCCGCCGTTGCCGGCCGAGGCGACGACCACGGAGCCCTTCTTCAGGGCGTACTGGACGGCCTCGTCCTCGGACGGTTCGGGGTGGGCGGAGGCGGAGTCGTCGCCGAGGGAGAGGTTGATGACGTCGGCGCCCTGGTCGGCGGCCCAGCGGATGCCTTCGGCGAGGGCGTTGCCGCGGGTGTTGCGGGCCTTGGTGCGGGCCGCGTCGCGGTCCTCCAGGATCACGCGGACGGGGAGGATCTTGGCCTCGGGGGCGATGCCCATGACGCCGTCCTCACCCGCGGGGCCGTGGCCGTGGCCGGCGATGATGCTGGCCATCGCGGTGCCGTGGCGGGCCCAGACGGCGTCGCCGCGTCGCGCGCCGAAGCCGACGAGGTCCTTGCCGGTGAGGACGTTCCCGGCGAGGTCGGGGTGCTCGCCGTCGACGCCGGTGTCCAGGACGGCGACGGTGATGCCCGCGCCCTTGGTGGTCCGCCAGATCTGGTCGGTGTGCAGTGCCTCAAGGCCCCACTGCTGGGCGCGGATACCGTCCGCCTGGGCGGGGGCGGCGGGCAGCAGGGCGAGGGAGGCGGCGAGGAGGCAGCACAGCAGTCCCGCCCGGGGTGTCGTCCTACGGCTGCTCATGAGGGCTGCTCCGAGGGGGCGGCGACGGTTTTGCGCAGGCCGCGTTCGACGCGGTCGGCGAGGCCCTTCGCCTCGTTGCCCAGGCCCGCCTGGGCCGGGGCCGAGGTGGCGCCGGGCGCGGCGGCCCGGGCGGCGGGCTCGGGGGTGGCGACGGTACGGCCGTCGGCCCAGCCGGAGACGGCGTAGACGACGACGGGCGCGTCGGTGAGGACGGAGACCGTCCAGGAGGCGCGCTGCGCGTCGCCGAAGCCGGCGGCGACGGTGTCCGGCGCGGCGTACGTGCGGGGCATCAGGTCGGTCCGGCGGGCCAGGCCCTCCTTGTCGAACCGGGTGGCCAGCGCGCGCATGCCGGCCTCGTCGGCCTCGGTGAAGACCATGCCGACGGTGGTGACGTAGCTCTGGGTGGCGTCGACGTAGGTCGCGCGCAGCAGGCGGGCGCAGCCGACCGGGGCGAGGACCTGGAGCAGCAGCGGGTCGAGGGCGCCGGCGCAGCCGCTGTCCGGGGCGACGGCGACCCGCGTCCAGGCGCGGTCGGCGCCGCCGGGGCCCGCGCCCTGACCGTCCACGGTGGGCGGGAACAGCTGGTCGACGGGGACGTTGTGCCACAGGTCGCCGGCGGTGGCGTACGCGCCGCGCTCCCCCGAGCCGGCGGCGTCTCCGACGAGCCAGCTGCCGGTGGCGGCGCCGCCGATGAGGCCCAGTCCGAGGACGACGCAGGTGGCGGCGGCGAGGGTGCGCCCGCGTACGCGTCTGCGTCCGGCGCGTGGCGGTGTGTCGCCGTACCCCTCGGGCTGCGCGAAGGTCACCACCGGCCGTGTCGCGCCGCCGGGCGGGGGCGCGCTCCACGAGAGGGAGGGGTCGGGTGTGGGGCCGCCGGGTGCGGGGTCCGCGGGGCGGGGGATCCGGGCGGCCGGGGCGTCGAACTCCGGCTCGTGCCCGTCCGGCACGTCGAAGTCGGGGTGCCGGACGGGGGTGGCGGGCGACCACACCCCTCCCTGGCCGGGCACGGCGGACGACAGCGCGTCCCGGGGGGCCTGGGCGGGAGCGGCCGCCCAACCTCGCGGCAAGGGGCTCCAGGCGCTCCCTTCCCCGGGCGCCTGCCCGCCGTCGGTCCCTGCGGGCGGGGCGGTGGAGGGTGCCGGACGGAAGAGGCGGTCGGCGTCCGGCCGCGGGGTGTGGCCGCTCGCCGGGGTGGTGGCGGAGGTGCGCGGGGCAGGGTCACCGGCCGGAGCCGCTGTGCCCGGGCGGTCGGTGCCGGCGGTGGTCGAGCGTGCGCCGTCCAGGCGGGCCGGGCGGGTGACGCCCGGGCGGGCGGGGCCGTCGCTGTCGGCACGGGGTGGGCGGGCGCCGTCCGGGCCGGCCGTGCGGGTCGCGTCCGAGCGGGACGGTCGCGACGGTCTCGCCCCCGGGGTACGGACGCCCTCCGCGCCGCCTGCCGCCGACGAGGGGCGGGGGTTCTCCAGGCGGGCCGGGCGGGTGACGCCCGGGCGGGCGGGGCCGTCGCTGTCGGCACCGGGTGGGCGGGCACCGCCCGTGTGGGGCGCGGCCGCACCCTCCGGGCCGGCCGTGCGGGTCGCGTCCGAGCGGGACGGTCGCGACGGTCTCGCCCCCGGGGTACGGACGACCTCCGCGCCGGCCGCCGCCGACGAGGGGTGGGGGTTCTCCAGGCGGGCCGGGCGGGTGACGCCCGGGCGGGCGGGGCCGTCGGCTCCCGCGCCGGGCGGGCTCTGGGCGTCGGAGGAGGTGCGGACGTCGTCCGTGCGGGCGGGGCGGATGGTCTCCAGGCGTACCGGGCGGGCGGCGGTCGGACGCGCGGAGGGAACGTCCGTCGAGCCGGGGGCGCCGGCGTCGGCCGCGGCGGGCCGGGACTCGGGGTTGCGCGCGGGAGGGGGCGTCCAGCCGGCGGTGCCCGAGGGGGGAGCGTCCGGGAAGCGGGCCGAGGCCGGGGGCGGCGGTGGGGGCGGGGTCATGGAGTCCGTGGGCTGGGGGGCCCGCAAGTGCGGGGCGGGTGGGGCGAGTCGGTCGGGCGGAGCCTTGCGTTCCGTCGAGGCCGCGGCGTCCCCGGTCGAGGGCTTCACGGCGCCGGGGGAGCCGCCCTCCGGGTGCGTACCGGAGCGGCCGCCGGTCACGGGGGGCTTTGGGGCCGGAGGGACTGAGGACGGCATGGGCGGAGGCGGGGCGCCCGGCCCGGCAGGCGCGGCGGAGCGCCGCGGGGGCAACGGCCCGGCCCCTGTTCCGGCCGAGGGCCCGGCGGCGGGCCGCTGAGGCGTCAGGGCGTCGGTCGGGGTCCCGGTGGGCCGCTCAGGGGTCGCGGTGCCGGTCGCGGTCCCGGCGGCGGGCCGCTCAGGGGTCACGGGCGTGGCCGCAGGGGCCGGATCCGTGGCGTCGGTCGGCCGTGGCGGCGTCCGGGGGGCCGGCGGCGTCGTCCCGGTGGTCGTCGCCGTCGGGGGGCGGTTCGGGCGGGGTGGGGCTGTCGGGCGTGGGGGCGCGGTGGGGGGCGGAGGGGCGGTCGGTGGCGGGGGTGCGGTGGGCCGTGGGGGGATCGTGGCGCGGCGTGCTTCCGTGCTCATGCACCCCCCGTTTCCTCGTGCCCGGGCCGTCGTTCTCCCGCTCGGGCCGCCGTCACGTCCGCTCGGACCGTCCTACTTCCACTCGGCCGCCGGTGCTCCGCCCGGCAGCCGCCAACTGCGGCCGGCCGCCGTCGTGCACCCGGCCGCCGTCGCTCCGCTCGGGCCGTTCTCGTGCCCGCGCGGCCCGGCAGCGGACGTGGCTGGTCCGTCCCGGGCAGGCATACCCGCACGGGTGGGCCGGCATCCCGGCACGGGGTCTCCGGCCGGAGCCGTCTCCCCGTACGTGCGCGTCACTCTACGGCTAGTTGCCGCGGTAGCGGGAACCAGTCGGCGACCCCGGGGGCATCTGCCCGTATCGTCCCCCTACCCTGCGGTAATCCGGTCTGGCAGGCTGCGTTCATGACTGCGCGCGCCGCCGACCGGGCCCGTTACGACCGGGCCACCGCCCATCTCCAAGCCCCTCTCGCGATCGTCGACCTGGACGCCTTCGACGCCAACGCGGACGACCTGGTCCGCCGGGCGGGCGGGAAGCCGATCCGGGTGGCCAGCAAGTCCGTCCGCTGCCGGACGTTGCTGGAGCGTGTCCTCGCGAGGGACGGCTTCGCGGGGATCATGTCGTTCACCCTGGCCGAGTCCCTGTGGCTGGCGCGGTCGGGATTCGAGGACATCCTGCTCGCGTACCCCTCCGCCGACCGGGCCGGTTTCGCGGAACTCGCCGGCGATCCCAAGCTCGCCGCCGCCGTCACGGTGATGGTCGACGACGTGGCGCAGCTCGACCTGATCGACGCGGCGCGGGCCGGCGGCCGTGAAGTGGTGCGCGTCTGCCTGGAGTTGGACACCTCGCTGAAGCTGCTCGGCGGCCGGGTGCGGGTCGGCGCGCTGCGCTCCCCGCTGCACTCCCCCGCCCAAGTGGCCGATCTGGCGCGGGCGGTGGCCCGGCGGCCGGGTTTCCGGCTGGTGGGTGTGATGGCGTACGAGGGGCACATCGCGGGCGTCGGCGACTCGCTGGCCGGCCGGCCGCTGCGTTCGCGGGCGATCCGGCTGATGCAGGCGACCGCCCGGCGTGAACTCGCCGAGCGGCGCGCCGCGGTGGTGCGCGCGGTGCGGGCCGTGGCGCCGGATCTGGAGTACGTCAACGGCGGCGGCACGGGCAGTGTGCAGCACACGGCGGCCGAGGACGCGGTCACGGAGATCGCGGCGGGCTCCGGGCTGTACGTGCCGCGGCTGTTCGACAACTACACGTCGTTCACGGGCCGTCCGGCGGCGCTGTTCGCCCAGCCGGTCGTGCGCAGGCCGGGCGTGGGGGTCGTGACCGTCCTCGGCGGCGGCTACCCGGCGTCGGGCGCCGCCGGCCGCGACCGGCTGCCGGTGCCGTATCTGCCGGAGGGGCTGCGCTACGACCCGCAGGAGGGTCCGGGCGAGGTGCAGACCCCGCTGCTGGGCTCCCCGGCGGACGATCTGCTGATCGGCGACAAGGTGTGGTTCCGGCACGCGAAGGCCGGCGAGCTGTGCGAGCGGTTCGACGAGCTGCACCTGATCGAGGGCGACGAGGTGACGGCGACGGCCCCCACCTACCGGGGTGAGGGCCACACGTTCCTGTAGGGCGTGCCTACACAGGCGTGACGTAGGCACCGGAGATGCCGCCGTCGACCAGGAAGTCGGTGGCGTTGACGAACGAGGAGTCGTCGCTGGCCAGGAAGGCGACGGCGGCGGCGATCTCCTCGGCCTCGGCGAACCGTCCGACGGGGATGTGGACGAGGCGGCGGGCCGCGCGCTCGGGGTCCTTGGCGAACAGTTCCTGCAGCAGCGGGGTGTTGACCGGGCCGGGGCACAGGGCGTTGACGCGGATGCCCTCCCGGGCGAACTGCACGCCGAGTTCACGGGACATGGCGAGGACGCCGCCCTTGGACGCGGTGTAGGAGATCTGGGAGGTCGCGGCGCCCATCCGGGCCACGAAGGACGCGGTGTTGATGATGGAGCCCCTGCCCTGGCGCCGCATGTAGGGGATGGCGGCCTTGCAGCACAGGTAGACGGAGGTGAGGTTGACCTCCTGGACGCGCTTCCAGGCCTCCAGGCCGGTCTCCAGGATGGAGTCGTCGTCGGGCGGGGAGATGCCCGCGTTGTTGAAGGCGACGTCGACGCTGCCGTAGCTGTCGTAGGCGGTCCTGAACAGGGCCTCGACCTGCTCGGGGTCGGTGACGTCGACCTTCACGAAGATCCCGCCGACCTCCTCGGCGGCGCTCTTGCCGCGGGTCTCGTCCACGTCGGCGCAGACGACGTGCGCGCCTTCGGAGGCGAGGCGGCGGGCGGCGGCGAGGCCGATGCCGCTGCCGGCTCCGGTGACGACGGCGGTACGGCCGACCAGGCGGCGGCAGGTGTGCTGTGCGGTCGATGAGCTCACTGTGCGGGGCCCTCCGTGCTGATGAAGACGTTCTTCGTTTCGGTGAAGGCGGCGAGCGCGTCGGGTCCGAGTTCACGGCCGACGCCTGACTGCTTGAAGCCGCCGAACGGGGTCGAATAGCGCACGCTGGAATGGGAGTTGACGGACAGGTTGCCCGCTCGGACGGCCTGCGAGACGCGCAGCGCGCGCCCGACGTCCCGGGTCCAGAGGGAGCCGGAGAGGCCGTAGGGGGTGTCGTTGGCGAGGCGGACGGCGTCGGCCTCGTCCTCGAACGGCAGGATCACGGCGACGGGTCCGAAGACCTCCTCCACGGCCACCGGCGCGTCGGCGGGGACGCCGGTGAGGACGGTGGGCGGGAACCAGAAGCCGGGTCCCTCGGGCGCCTTGCCGCGGATGCCCTCGGCTCCGGGGTCGACGTAGCCGCGGACGCGGTCGAGCTGGGTCCGGGAGATCAGCGGGCCCATCTGGGTGTTCTCGTCGGCGGGGTCGCCGACGCGGACGGACTCGACGGCGGGGGCGAGGAGTTCGAGGAAGCGGTCGTGGACGGACCGCTGGACGAGGATGCGGGTGCGGGCGCAGCAGTCCTGGCCGGAGTTGTCGAGGAAGGACATGGGGGCGGCGGCCGCGGCGGTCTCGATGTCGGCGTCGGCGAAGACGATGTTGGGGCTCTTGCCGCCGAGTTCGAGGGTCACGCGCTTGAGCAGGGCCGAGCCCTTGGCCAGGACCTGTTTTCCGACGGCCGTCGACCCGGTGAACACGATCTTGGCGACGCCGGGGTGTTCGACGAGGGCGTCGCCGGCGACCGGTCCCGCGCCGGGCAGCACCTGGAAGAGGTGCTCGGGCAGGCCCGCCTCCAGGGCGAGTTCGGCCAGGCGCAGCGCGGTGAGCGGGGTGGTCTCGGCGGGTTTGAGGAGCACCGCGTTGCCTGCGGCGAGGGCGGGGGCGGTGCCCCAGGCCGCGATGGGCATGGGGAAGTTCCACGGGGCGATCACGGCGACGACGCCGAGCGGTTCGAGGAACGTGACGTCGATGCCGCCGGCGACGGGGATCTGCCGGCCGGTGAGGCGTTCCACTCCGCCGGCCGCGTAGTCCAGCAGGTCGCGGACGTTGCCGGCCTCCCAGCGGGCGTTGCCGAGGGTGTGTCCGGCCTCGCGGACCTCCAGCAGGGCCAGTTCCTCCAGGTGGGCGTCCACGGTGGCGGCGAACCTGCGCAGCAGCCGGGCGCGGTCGCCCGGCGGGAGCGCGGCCCACGCGCGCTGGGCCCGGGCGGCGCGGGCGACCGCCGCGTCGACGTCGTCGGCGCTCGCGGCGGGGACGCGGGCGATGACCTCCTCCGTGGCCGGGTTGAGGACCTGGAGTTCGTGCTCGTACGACAAGGCTGGACCTCTCACATGCGTTCGAAGGAGCGGCGCAGCTCCCAGTCGGTGACCGCGGCGTCGAAGGCGGCCAGTTCGACGCGCGCCATGTTGGCGTAGTGGGCGACCGTCTCGTCGCCGAAGGCCGCTTTGGCGATGGGGCTGTTGGCCCACAGTTCGGCGGCCTCGCGCAGAGTGGTGGGCACGTGGGCGTAGTCGGCGGTGTAGGCGTTGCCCGGACAGGGCTCGGGCAGTTCGAGTTTCTGCTCGACGCCGTACAGGCCGGCCGCGACGAGGCCGGCGACGGCGAGGTGCGGGTTGACGTCGCCGCCGGGGAGCCGGTTCTCGAACCGCAGGGAGCGGCCGTGGCCGACGACGCGGAGGGCACAGGTGCGGTTGTCGTGGCCCCAGGCGACGGCGGTGGGCGCGAAGGAGCCGGGCTGGAACCGCTTGTAGGAGTTGATGTTGGGCGCGTACAGCAGGGAGAAGTCGCGCAGGGCCGCGAGCTGGCCGGCGAGGAAGTGCCGCATGACGTCGGACATGCCGTCGGGTCCGGCCATCGCGTTGTCGCCGGACGCGTCGGCGAGGGAGAGGTGGATGTGGCAGGAGTTGCCCTCGCGCTCGTTGTACTTGGCCATGAAGGTGAGCGACACGCCCTCCTGGGCGGCGATCTCCTTGGCGCCGGTCTTGTAGACGGCGTGCTGGTCGCAGGTGACCAGGGCTTCGTCGTAGCGGAAGGCGATCTCGTGCTGGCCGGGGTTGCACTCGCCCTTGGCGGACTCGACGGTGAGGCCGGCGGCCTGCATCTCGTTCCTGATCCGGCGCAGCAGGGGCTCGATGCGGCCGGTGCCGAGGACGGAGTAGTCGATGTTGTACTGGTTGGCCGGGGTGAGGCCCCGGTAGTTCGCGTCCCAGGCCTGTTCGTAGGTGTCCTTGAAGACGATGAACTCCAGCTCGGTGCCGACCTGGGCGGTGTAGCCGAGTTCGGCGAGGCGTTCGAGCTGGCGGCGCAGGATCTGGCGGGGGGCGGCGGCGACCGGGGCGCCGTCCTCCCAGGCGAGGTCGGCGATGAGGAGGGCGGTGCCCTCGTTCCAGGGCACCCGGCGCAGGGTGCTCAGGTCGGGGCGCATGGCGAAGTCGCCGTAGCCGCGGTCCCAGGAGGACATCTCGTACCCGTCGACGGTGTTCATCTCGGCGTCGACGGCGAGGAGGTAGTTGCAGCCCTCCGTGCCGTGGTGGAGCACTTCGTCGAGGAAGAAGCGGGCGGCGAACCGCTTGCCCTGGAGTCTGCCCTGCATGTCGGGAAAGGCCAGGACGACAGTGTCGATCTCGCCGCCGGCGACGAGGGCGTGCAGTTCCTCGACGCTGAGCGGGGGTGTGCGGTCTGCCACGGGAGGGCCTCCTTCGGGCTGCTGCGCGCTGTCCTTCGGACCGCCGCGCACTTCTCCGGCCGGGCCGAGAGCCATAAGGTATTGCCGAGAACCATTGTTTGGGAAGGGGGCGCGACCACATGGCTCTGGACGCGGAGGGCGGTGCGGAGGACCGGCTGACGCCGGTGCTGCGGCCCGTGCGGGCGGGCAACGGCTTCGAGGAGGCGCTGGAGCAGATCCTGCAGGTCGTCCGGCTGGGCCTGGTGCCGGCCGGGGAGCGGCTGCCGGCCGAGCGGGAGCTGGCGGAGCGGCTCGGGATCAGCCGGGTGACGCTGCGCGAGGTGCTGAAGGTGCTTCAGGACCAGGGCCTGGTGGAGGCGCGGCGCGGGCGCTACGGCGGCACGTTCGTGCTGCCCCGGGCCGACGGGGGCGGCGAGGACGAACTGCGGCGGCGGATCGAGCGGATCGACGTCGAGGACGTCCTGCGCTTCCGGGAGGTGCTGGAGGTGGGGGCGGCCGGCCTGTGCGCGGCGCACGGCCTGGACGACGAGCAGGCGGCCCGGCTGCGTGACGCGCTGGCCCGCACGCACGACGCCCCGCTCGCCGACTACCGCCGCCAGGACACGCTGCTGCACCTCACGCTCGCGGAGCTGTGCGGGTCGCCGTCACTGACGGCCCGGTACGCGGCGGTCCGGGCGAGCGTCAACGACCTGCTGGACTGCATCCCGCTGCTGGTGCGCAACCTGGAGCACTCCCAGCGCCAGCACACCGCGATCGTGGAGGCCGTGCTCGACGGGGACGCGGACGGCGCGCGGGAGATGATGCGCGAACACTGTGCGGGCACGGCGGCGCTGCTGCGCGGCTTCCTGGGGTGAGCGGCGGGGACGGACGGCGGACGCGTGGGTTTTACGCGGGTTTCACGCAGGGGTCTTGCCATCCGGCCGACGGACCGCAAAGGTATGCATCCATTCCATTGGGTTCCCTCGGTTCGCATTCCTTCCGGTGCCTTGGCCTGAGGTCCCCTGCGTAGTCCTGAGTTCCCTTGCGTTCGTCCACCGCTGCGTTCGTCCACCGCCCGTGGGGAGTCGCGTCATGTCCCTGGAATCCACGCCCACCAGCACCGCCGAGGAGGCGGACGACTATCTGCGGCGCCGAGCGCTGCGCCGCGGCAGCGCCGGCTGGGTGCTCCTCACCGGCCTCGGCGTCGCCTACGTCGTCTCCGGCGACTTCTCCGGCTGGAACCTCGGCCTCGCCGAAGGCGGCTTCGGCGGTCTCGCGATCGCCACGGTCCTCATGGGCACCATGTACGCCTGCATGGTCTTCGCCCTCGCCGAACTGTCCGCGATCCTGCCCACGGCCGGCGGCGGCTACGGCTTCGCCCGCCGGGCCCTCGGCCCGTGGGGCGGCTTCCTGACCGGCACGGCCATCCTCATCGAGTACGTCCTCGCCCCGGCCGCCATCGTGATCTTCATCGGCGACTACGTCGAGTCGCTCGGCCTGTTCGGCCTGGAGTCGGGCTGGCCCGTCTACCTCGCCTGCTTCGTGATCTTCATCGGCATCCACCTGTGGGGCGTCGGCGAGGCCCTGCGGTTCAGCTTCGTCGTCACCGGCATCGCGGTCTTCGCCCTCATCGTGTTCGCCTTGGGCGCGCTGCCCGGCTTCGACGCCTCCTCCCTCGACGACATCCCGGTCGACGCCTCCGCCTTCGGCGCGAACTCCTGGCTGCCCATGGGACTGCTCGGCATCTGGGCGGCGTTCCCGTTCGGCATGTGGTTCTTCCTCGGCGTGGAGGGCGTGCCGCTCGCCGCCGAGGAGACCAAGGACCCGGCCCGCGCACTGCCCAAGGCCATCCGCTGGTCGATGGGCGTCCTCGTGGTGCTGGCCGTGGTCACCTTCTGCGCCGCGGCCGGGGCGCGCGGCTCCGACGCCGTCCAGGCGGCCGGCAACCCGCTGGTCGAGGCGCTCCAGCCGGACGGGAAGGCCACGGCGCTCAGCCGCTTCGTGAACTACGCGGGGCTGGCCGGCCTGGTCGCCTCGTTCTTCTCGCTGATCTACGCCGGCTCCCGCCAGCTGTTCGCCCTCTCCCGGGCCGGCTACCTGCCCCGCTTCCTGTCGCTGACCAGCGGCCGCAAGGCGCCGTACCTGGGCCTGCTGGTCCCGGGCACGATCGGCTTCACGCTGGCCGCCGGCACCGGCGACGGCGGCCGGATGCTGAACATCGCCGTCTTCGGCGCCACGATCAGCTACGCGCTGATGTCCCTGTCGCACATCGTGCTGCGCCGCCGCGAACCAGGGCTGGAGCGGCCGTACCGCACCCCGGGCGGGGTGCTGACCTCCTCGGTCGCGCTGGTCCTGGCGTGCTCGGCACTGGTCGCCACGTTCCTCGTCGACGTGACGGCCGCGCTCATCGCGCTGACGGTGTACGCGGTGGCCGCGGCCTACTTCGCGCTCTACAGCCGCAAGCGGCTGGTGGCGAAGGCGCCGGAGGAGGAGTTCGCGGCGCTGGCCGCCGCCGAGGCAGAGTTGACCCGGGACTGAGAGACGAGGGAGTGCGCATGGCAAGGCCGCTGATCGGTGTGAGCACGTACCTGGAGCCCGGCGCCCGCTGGGGCGTCTGGGAGCTGGAGGCGGCCCTGCTGCCGGTCGGATACCCCCGCCTGGTGCAGGCCTCCGGCGGCCTCGCCGCGATGCTGCCGCCCGACGACCCGGCCCACGCCGCCGAGGCCGTCGCCCGCCTGGACGGCCTCGTCATCGCGGGCGGACCCGACGTCGACCCCGTGCACTACGGCGCCGAACGCTCCCCGCGCTGCGGCCCGCCCGCGCCACGCCGCGACGCGTGGGAGCTCGCCCTGATCCACGCCGCCATGGCCGCCGGCACGCCCCTGCTCGGCATCTGCCGCGGCATGCAGCTGCTGAACGTCGCCGCCGGCGGCACCCTCGTCCAGCATCTCGACGGCCACGCCGAGACCGTGGGCGTCTTCGGCGAGCACCCGGTGAAACCGGTCCCCGGCACACGCTACGCCGCCCTCGTCCCGGAGGAGACGACCGTCCCCACCTTCCACCACCAGGCGGTGGACCGCCTGGGCGCCGACCTGATCCCGTCGGCCCACGCGGCCGACGGCACGGTGGAGGCGGTGGAACCGCCGCCGTCCCGTGGCTGGGTCCTGGGAGTCCAATGGCACCCGGAGATGGCCCAGGACCTGAGAGTGATGCAGGGCCTGATCGAGGCGGCATCCGGCGCCGCGCACTGAAGTCCCGCCGCTACCCCCGCGTCAACGACAACAGCTCCCGCGCCGGTCCCGCGGGCCGATGCCCCGTGGGCCACACCGCCCGCAGCTCCCGGGCCAGCACCACCGACTCCAGCGGCACACTCACCAGCCGGCGCATCCCCAGCTCCTCCCCCACCGCCAGCTCGCTCAGCACCGCGGGGCCCGCCCCGCTGACCGCCGCCGCCTTCACCGCCGTCGTCGAGGACAGTTCGATCAACGGCCGCGCCAGACCGCCGAGCGCCGCGTCCAGCACCTGCCGCGTCCCCGACCCCTTCTCCCGCAGGATCAACGGCGTCGACGCCACCTCCCCCGCCGCCAGCGGCCGTCGACGCCGCGCCCACGGATGACCGGGGGCGACCACGACGATCAGACGGTCATGGGCGATGACCGCGGAGTCGAGCCCCGACGACACCGTGAGCCCCTCCACGAAGCCCAGGTCGGCCTCCCCCGTGAGCACCCGCTGCGCCACTCCCGCGGAGTTCCCCGCGTGCAGCGACACCTCCGTGTCAGGCCGCTGCGCGCGCAGCGCGAGGAGCCAGCCGGGCAGCAGGTACTCCGCGATGGTCATGCTCGCCGCCACCCTGAGCCGCGAGTCCCGCCGGTCCCGCAGCGCCTGCGCCCCCGCGTCGAAGGCCTCCGCCGCCTCGACGATCCGCCGCGCCCAGTCGGTGACCAGCGCCCCGGCGTCGGTGAGGGTCGACCCGCGCGGCGACCGGTCCACCAGGGCCACCCCGAGCTGCCGTTCCATGGACCGGACCCGGCTGCTCGCGGCCGGCTGGGTGATGCCCAGCTCACGCGCCGCCGCCCCTAGGCTGCCCACCCTGGCCACCGCCAACAACAGCTCCAGCGCCCCGAGATCGGGAACCCGGTGCGCGAGCGACCCCGCGCCCCCGGCACCGCTCCCGCCCCGCTCGCCGTCCCCCGTCCCGCTGCCCGCACCACTGCTCATAAGCCCAGTTTATGTGCTCATAGGTCCGTCCTCCCTGGTCGCGAACGCCCGCACGAGCGACCGTTCACTGGTGATCACCTCCGTCCGCCACCTCGGCCCGAACTGGTACGCCACGGTCATGGGCACCGCGATCGTCGCCACCGCCGGCGCCTCGCTCACCCACCCCATCCCGGGCCTGCGCCCGTTCTGCGCGGCCGTGTGGGCGCTGTCCCTCGCCCTGCTGGCCACCCTCCTGGCCGCCCGCTCCCTGCACCGGCGCCACCACCGCGACCAGGTCCGCGCGCACCTTCACGACCCGGCCACCGCCCCCTTCTACGGCTGCCCGGCGATGGCGCTGGTCGCCGTCGGCAGCGGCACCCTGGCGGTCGGCCGGGACTGGATCGGAACCCCGGCGGCGCTCGCCCTCGACGCCGCCCTGTTCACCGCCGGCACGCTCGCCGCACTCACGGTCGGCGTCGCCGTGCCGTACCTGATGGCCGTACGCCACCGGGTGCGGCGGCACGAGGCGACACCGGTGTGGCTGCTGCCGCTGGTGGCGCCGCTGGTACCGGCCGCGTCGGGGCCGGCGCTCGTGCCGCACCTGCCGGCCGGGCCGCCCCGTGCGGCGCTCCTCGTCGTGTGCTGCGCGCTGTTCGCGCTGAGCCTGCCGGCCACGCTCGCCCTGCTGCCGGTCGTCCTCGGCCGGCTGGTCGGCGGCGGACCGCTGCCCCTCGCGCTCACGCCGACCCTGTTCCTCGTCCTCGGGCCGCTCGGCCAGTCCACCACGGCCGTGGGGCAGTTCGCCGACGTAGCGCCCGGGGTGGTGTCCGAGCCGCACGCGCGCGTGGCGGCGCTGGCCGCCGTCGGCTACGGGGTGCCCGTGATGGGCCTCGCGCTGCTGTGGCTGTGCCTGGCCGCCGTCCGCGCGGCACGCGCCCGCGGGCAGGGAATGGGTTTCGCGATGACGTGGTGGGCGTTCACCTTCCCCGTCGGCACCTGTGTGACGGGGGCGGCGGCGCTGGCCCGGCACACCGGGCTCGCGGGGTTCGCCACTGCGGCGGCGGGGCTGTACGTCGTGCTGGTCGGCGTGTGGGCCCTCGTCGCCGTGCGCACGGTCCTCGCCCTGGTCAGGGGCGGGCTGCTCGCAGCGCCGAAGCCAGCTCCCGTGGCGCGACGGCGAGCGAGGGCCCGTACCACGTCAGGAGCCGTCCGCTGACGAGCGCGCAGGGCAGGCCGGGGAAGGCCTCCGGGCCGTCGCCCGGGGTGAAGCGGTAGGGCTCGTCGGGCAGGACGACCAGGTCGGGGGCGGCTGCCCGCAGCTCCTCCAGGGGGACCTTCGGGTAGCGGTCGGCGTGGGAGGCGTAGAGGTGGTCGACGCCCAGGCGGGCCAGGACGTCCCCGGCGAAGGTGTCCCGGCCCAGGACCATCCAGGGGCGGCGCCAGACCGGCACCACGGCACTCCTGCGGGGCGCGCCGGGCTGGACGGCGGCCCACGCCGCCTCGGCCTCGTCCAGCCAGCGCGGACGCCCGCGCGCCCCGCACGCGTACAGCACCCGGTCCAGTTCGCGGAAGGCCTGCGGCACGTCCCGCACCTCGGTGACCAGCACCTCGATGCCGGCGGAGCGCAGTGCGGCGAGGTCGGGTCCCCGGTTCTCCTCCTCGTTGGCGACGACCAGGTCGGGGGCGAGGGCGACGATCTCGTCGACGCGGGGGTTCTTGGTGCCGCCCAGCCGGGGGACGTCGAGGTCCGCCGGGTGCGTGCACCAGTCGGTGGCGCCGGCCAGGACGCCGGGCAGGGAGACGGCGACCGCCTCCGTGAGGGAGGGCACCAGGGAGACGACCCGCACTACCGCTTCCGGTTCCGGACCGCCTCGATGTGCTCGGCGACCGCGACGACGACCACTCGGGTGTCGGCGACGGTCGCCCGCCAGCGGTGGCGGACCCCGCCGGTGAGGTAGAGGGTGTCGCCCCGGCCGAGACGGTAGGCGCGGCCCTCCGCCTCGATCTCCACGGCCCCGTCCGCGACGTACATCAACTGGTCGTTGCGGTACTGGAACTCGCGGCCGGCCTCGTGGCCGCCGGTGTACTCGCTGGCGTGCATCTGGTGGTGGCCGCGCACCAGGGAACGGCTGTGCGGCTCGGGGCCGGGATCGGTCAGCTCGGCGCGCACGACGTCGACGCTGCAGGCCGGGTCGGCGGCGGCGAGGAGTTCGACGGCCGTGGTGCGCAGGGCGTCGGCGACTTTCTCCAGGGAGCTGGTGCTGGGCCGCGCCCGGTCGTTCTCGATCTGGCTGAGGAACGGGACGGACAGGCCGCTGCGCGCGGCCACGACGGCGAGGGTGAGGTCCAGGGACCGGCGTCGTCGCCGGACGGCCGCGCCCACCCGCAGGGGCTGTTCCTTGTGGTCGCCCATGGCCCCGGCTCCCTCCTTCGCCCGTCGCTCCGACTACCCCGTGTGCCCCGGTTCGGACGCACCTCTTCCGATGAGTTCTCTGCACCCTACGCATGTTCGGCAAACCGTTTCACGGGGCCGCCGCATCGGAGCCGCACAGCGCCCGGCCCCACCCCTCGGATCACGCCAGTCGATCATCGCGGGCGGGCTGTCGGCGGGGTGGCGTTTCCGCCGTTTTCATCCTCTCCGGTTCAATGCGCGCCGGCCGCCCGCTGTTCCCGGTACGCGCCGGCTCCGGCCGGGCTTGGCGGGACGGCCGTCGGCGGGGCCGGGCGGGGCGGTGAGCCGGGGTGTGGGCTTGGCGCTGCGTGGTTGGCCGGATCCTTGCCGTGAGGGGAGGGACAGAGGAAGAGGGGCGGGCCCCTGCGCACGCCTCGTCGCGTACGTCGGTGCCCGCCCCTCGTCGGGCGGCCGCGGGACTGTCAGGTCACCCCGCCGCCCGGCTCTCGGCGCCCGTGCCGGCCACGGGCGCGAACTTGTCGAGCAGGCCCGGGTTCTTCTTCAGCCAGCCGCGGACGGCGTCCTGCTCCTTGCCCTTGCCCGCGCTCTGGATCTCCGCCTCCAGGCCGGTGAGCTGCTTCTCGGTCATCGAGAAGTTCTCAAGCCACTTGCCGACCTCGGGGTTGTCGGCGGCGAAGCCCTTGCGGGAGAGGGTGTGCACGCCGTCGCCCTTGCCCCAGGCGCCGCGGGGGTCCTTCAGCTTCTTCAGGCCGTACTCGCTGTACGCCCAGTGCGGCGACCAGAGGGTGACGACGATCGGGGCCTTCTCGGCGTAGGCCCGCTTGAGCTCGGCGAGCATCGCCGGGGTGGAGCCGTCGACGACCTTGTAGTCGTCGAGGCCGTACTCCCCCAGAACCTTGTCCTTGAGCAGGCCCATCATCCCGGCGCTGGGCTCGATGCCGGTGATCTTCCCGCCGAACCGCGCGGACTTGCCCTTGAGGTCGGCCAGCGTGTTCACGTCCTTCATGTAGGACGGGACGGTCAGCTCCAGGGAGGTGGGGCCGTACCACTGCCCGAGGTCGTCGAGCTGCTTGCCGTACTTCTTCCAGTACTCGGCGTGGGTGGTGGGCAGCCAGGAGTCGGTCTGGAAGTCGATCTGGCCGGTGGCCAGGCCCGTGTAGAGGGGGCCGGCGGCGTACTGGGTGGTCTTGACGTCGAACCCGCGTTCCTCCAGCAGCTCCTTCCACAGGAACGTGGAGGCGATGCCCTCGTCCCACGGGATGTAGCCGATGGTGATCTCCTTGCCCTTGCCGACGTCGGCGGCGGAGGCCTCGGCGGTGCCGGCCTTCGGGCCGAGGACGCCCATGCCGCCGGCGACGAGCGCGAGCGCGGACACCCCGGCGAGGGCCACGGCCGGGCGGGGACGGTGGGTCCACACCGTCGTACGGGCCTTGGCGGCGGCGCGCCGGCCGAGGGGGGAGATGCGGGTGCCCAGGGCGCCGGTCATGCGGTCCAGGTAGATGGCGAGGACGACGATGCCGAGGCCCGCCTCGAAGCCGAGGCCGATGTCGAGCTGGCCGATGGCCTCGTTGACGGCGCCGCCGAGGCCGCCGGTGCCGACCATGCCGGCGATGACGACCATGGACAGACCGAGCATGATCACCTGGTTGACGCCCGCCATGATCGTCGGCAGGGCGAGCGGCAGCTGCACCCGCAGCAGGGTGTCGCGGGGCGTCGTGCCGAAGGCCTCGGCGGCCTCGACGAGCTCGGCGTCGACCTGGCGGATGCCGAGTTCGGTCATGCGCACGCCGGGCGCGAGCGCGAAGATCAGGGTGGCGACGACGCCCGCGGGGACGCCCATGCCGAAGAAGAGGATCGCCGGGATCAGCAGCACCATGGACGGCATGGTCTGGAGCAGGTCCAGGACGGGCCGCAGGGTGGCGCTGACCGTCCTGGAGCGGGCGGCCCAGATGCCCAGCGGGACCGAGACCACGAGGGCGATCACGGTGGCGACGAGCACCAGGGACAGGGTGGACATCGCCTCCTCCCACAGGTCGAGGGAGTCGATGAGCGCGAACCCGGCGAAGCCGAGGACGCCCGCGACCGAGCCGCGCAGCCACCAGGCGAGCACGGCGAGGATGCCCGCGAGCAGCAGCGGCTGCGGGGCGGTGAGCACGGCGTCGAGACCGTCGTACATGCCTTCGACGACGGTCTTGACGGCGTCGAAGAGCCAGGACATGTGAGCGACGAGCCAGTCGACGCCGGAGTCGACCCAGTCGCCGAGGTGGAGCCTAGGCATGGGCGGCCTCCTTGCCGGCGGCGGGCGCGCTGTCGCAGCGGGCCTCGGTGTCCCGTTCGTCGCCGATGAAGGCGACGAGACGCCTGCGCGGGACCACGCCGACGAGGGCACGCTCCGCGTCGAGCACGGCGACGGGGTGGGGGACGCGGGCGCTGAGCGCGCACAGCTCGGTGAACGGCGTGTCGACGGTGGCGGTGGCGCAGCCGCAGTCGGCCTCGTCGCCGCGGACGTCGGCGTCCATGACGGCGGCGGCGGTCAGCACGCGGGAGCGGTCGACGTCCTGGATGAAGGAGGCGACGTAGTCGTCGGCGGGCCGCACCAGGATGTCCTCGGCGGTGCCGGTCTGCACGATGCGGCCGTCGCGCATGACGGCGATGCGGTCGCCGAGGCGCATGGCCTCGTTGAGGTCGTGGGTGATGAAGACGATCGTCTTCTTCAGCGTCTGCTGGAGCGTGAGCAGCTGGTCCTGCATGTCGCGCCGGATCAGCGGGTCCAGCGCGCTGAACGACTCGTCCATGAGGAGCAGGTCGGCGTCGGTGGCGAGGGCGCGGGCGAGGCCCACGCGCTGCTGCATGCCGCCGGACAGCTCGTCCGGCCAGGACTTCTCCCAGCCGGCCAGGCCGCACAGCCGCAGCGCCTCGGCGGCGCGTTCCTCGCGCTCGGCGCGCGGGACGCCCTGGACCGCGAGGCCGTAGGCGGCGTTGTCCAGGACGCTGCGGTGCGGGAAGAGCGCGAAGTGCTGGAACACCATGCTGATCTTGTGGGCGCGCACCTCGCGCAGCTCGCGGTCGCCGAGCGCGGTGAGGTCCTGCCCGTCGAACAGGACGCGTCCCGAGGTGGGCTCCAGCAGTCCGTTCAGCATGCGCAGCAGCGTGGACTTGCCGGAGCCGGACAGGCCCATGACGACGAAGATCTGGCCGGGGTCGACGGCGAAGGAGGCGTCGATGACGGCGGCCGTGGCGCCGTCGCCGCGCAGCTCCTCACGGTCGGCTCCGCCGCGGAGCCGTTCGACCGCCTCGTCCTGTCGTCTGCCGAACACCTTGTACAGGTGCTCGGCCTCAAGCCTGGGGTTCACACATACCTTCTCGCACAGGGGGCAGGGGGGAGGTGGCGCCGAAGGCCGGCAGGCCCTGCCGGGGCCGGGGCCCTTGGCGGTCGCGAACGGTTGAACACGCAACCGGCGTCACTTCGAGGCCGCGCCTGCCCTGGCCGAAGCGGTGCAAACGCGCCAGTGGGCCAGTTCACAGGCCCTTCACGGCCGAAACCGACCCCTTCACACCCGGACGGGCACGCCGCAAAGACCTCTTCACACCCGGACGGGCACGCCGCAAAGACCTCTTCACACCCGGACGGGCACGCCGCAAAGACCTCTTCAGGCCGTGCCGGGCGGGTGAACGCGGGCACTTCAGGGCCACGCGCGTGCGGCATGATGCGTGCGTGACCGGACAGCTGATGCTCCTCGACACCGCCTCGCTCTACTTCCGTGCCTATTTCGGCGTCCCCGACTCGGTGAAGGCGCCCGACGGCACGCCGGTGAACGCCGTGCGCGGGCTGCTGGACTTCATCGACCGCCTGGTCAAGGACCACCGGCCGGACCAGCTCGTCGCCTGCATGGACGCCGACTGGCGGCCGGCCTGGCGGGTCGGGCTCATCCCCTCCTACAAGGCGCACCGGGTCGCCGAGGAGCACGCGGCCGGCCCGGACGAGGAGGAGGTCCCCGACACGCTCTCCCCGCAGGTCCCGGTCATCGAGGCGGTTCTCGACGCGCTCGGCATCGCGCGCGTGGGAGTGACGGGGTACGAGGCGGACGACGTGATCGGCACGTTCACCGCGCGGGCGACAGGCCCGGTGGACATCGTCACCGGCGACCGCGACCTGTACCAGCTGGTGGACGACGCGCGCGGGGTGCGGGTGCTGTACCCGCTGAAGGGCGTCGGCACGCTCCAGGTGACGGACGAGGCGTGGCTGCGCGAGAAGTATGGGGTCGACGGCCGCGGGTACGCGGATCTCGCGCTACTGCGCGGCGACCCGAGCGACGGCCTGCCGGGTGTCCCCGGCATCGGCGAGAAGACCGCGGCCAAGCTGCTGGCCGAGTTCGGCGATCTGGCCGGGATCATGGCCGCGGTCGACGACCCGAAGACCAAGCTCACGCCGTCGCAGCGCAAGCGGCTCGACGAGGCACGCGCGTACGTGGCGGTCGCGCCGAAGGTGGTGCGGGTCGCCGCGGACGTCGCGCTGCCGGACGTGGACGTCACGCTGCCGCGCGCGCCGCGGGAGCCGGAGACGCTGGAGGCACTGGCGCGGCGCTGGGGCCTGGGCGGCTCGCTGCAGCGGCTGCTGACCACGTTGGGCTCGTGAGTGTCGCCGTCACCGTGAGGATGCTAACTTAGGTAACCCTAACCATATCTGCAGGGAGGCCGTCATGGCAGAACGCCCGGCACGCAGGCCGCGGAAGCCCCACTCCGCGCAGGTCGTTCGGACCGAACGGCTCACCCCGCACATGCAGCGGGTCGTCCTCGGCGGCGCGGGCCTCGCGGAGTTCGAGCTCGGCGGCTGCACCGACCACTACGTGAAGCTGCTGTTCGGCGCCGAGGGCGTGACCTACCCGGAGCCCTTCGACCTGGAGCGCGTCCGCGCCGAGTTCCCCCGCGAGCAGTGGCCCGTGACCCGGACGTACACCGTGCGCCACTGGGACGCCGAGCACCGCGAGCTGACGGTGGACTTCGTGCTCCACGGCGACGAGGGCCTCGCCGGGCCGTGGGCCGCGCGCGTCCAGCCGGGCGAGACCGTCCACTTCATGGGCCCCGGCGGCGCCTACGCCCCGGACCCGGCCGCCGACTGGCACCTGCTGGCCGGCGACGAGAGCGCCCTGCCCGCGATCGCGGCCGCCCTGGAGTCCCTCCCGGCCGGCGCCGTCGCCCACGCCTTCATCGAGGTGGCCGGACCCGAGGAGGAGCAGAAGATCGACTCCGACGTGGAGGTCGTCTGGCTGCACCGCGGCGACCGCCCCCTGGGTGAGAAACTCCTCGAAGCCGTCCGCGCCCTGCGCTGGCCCGAGGGCCGCGTGCACGCCTTCGTCCACGGCGAGGCCGCCACCGTCAAGGAGCTGCGCCGGCTCCTGCGGGTCGACCACGCCGTCCCCCGCGAGGACCTCTCCATCTCCGGCTACTGGCGTCTCGGCCACAACGAGGACGGCTGGCAGGCCGCCAAACGCGAGTGGAACGCGCGCGTGGAAGCGGAACAGGAGACCACGGCCCCGGCCGCGTGACCTGGCGGCTCAATCACCCCTCACCCGCGCGTGGAGGTGCATGTCGTGCCAGCCGTCGGGATGCAGGACGGCGCTGCGCTTGGTGCCCTCCAGGGCGAAGCCCGACTTGACGGCTACGCGGCAGGACGCGGTGTTGGCCGTGGCGTGCAGGAGTTCCAGGCGGTTGAAGCCGACGTCGTCGAGCGCCCAGCGGGACAGCGCGACCGTGGCACGTGCCGCGACGCCCCGCCCCCGGGAGGCGGCCGTGGTCCAGTAGGCCGTCTCGGCCACACCGTCGGCCAGGACGATGTCCCGCAGCGCCACCCGCCCGAGCAGTACGTCGCTGTCGGCGTCCACGACGGCCCACTGCGCGGCGCTCTCCTCGCCCCAGGCGCGTGTCCACTCCCCGATCCAGCCGGCGGCCTCCTCCACCGCGTCGCAGGCACGCGCGTGCCACTGGTGGATGAGCGGGTCCTGGAAGGCGGCGTGGACGGCGGGCGCGTCCTCGGCCCGCCACGGGCGCAGGACCAGACCGTCGCCGGTGGGGAGCACGGGCTGCGGGATGCGGGCGAGCGTTCCGGCGGGCAGGACCGGGCGGGTGAGATACGGCATGATCCGCATCCTGCCAACGGCCCCCGCCCCGTCCAACGGGTTTTCCCGCCGCCCCGCCCGCCGCGCACCGCCGTACCCTTGACCCCGATGAGACGCCGCACCCCTCCCCCGCCCTCGCCCCTGCCGCAGCGGGACGGCGTCGATCCGGTGCGGGTGCGGCTGCCGGGCGGGGACGGCGGACGCTGGGCCACCGTGCGCGAGCACCTGAGCGAACGGTTCGGCGCGGCCCGGGCCGGCCTCGTCGACCAGATGTTCTCCGCGGGCCTGATCGTCGGCGCCGACGGGCGGGCGGTGCCCGCGGACACGGCGTACGCGCCGGGGATGTTCGTGTGGTTCCACCGGGAGACTCCCGTGGAGACCCCGGTGCCGTTCCCCGTGGAGATCGTGCACCGCGACGCCCATCTCGTCGTCGCCGACAAGCCGCACTTCCTGGCCACCACCCCGCGCGGCAGCCATGTCACCGAGACCGCGCTGGCACGGCTGCGCCGCGAGCTGGGTGTTCCCGCGCTCGGCGCCGCCCACCGGCTGGACCGGCTCACCGCGGGACTGGTGCTGTTCACCGTCCGCCCCGACGAACGCGGCGCCTACCAGAGCCTGTTCCGCGACCGGCGCGTCCGCAAGGTGTACGAGGCCGTCGCCCCCTACGACCCGTCGCTCACCCTGCCCGTCACCGTGCGCAGCCGGATCGTCAAGGAACGCGGCACGCTGACCGCCCGCGAGGTGCCGGGCGAGCCCAACGCCGAGAGCCTCGTCGAGCTGATCGAGCACCGGCCCGCCGACGGCCTCGCCCGCTACCGGCTGACGCCCCTGACCGGGCAGACCCATCAACTGCGCGTCCACATGACCTCGTTGGGCGTCCCCCTCCTCGGCGACCCGCTCTACCCCGAGGTGACCGACCCCGTCCCGGCCGGCGACTTCCGCCGCCCGCTGCAACTGCTCGCCCGTGAGCTGGAGTTCACCGACCCGCTCACGGGGATGGAGCACCGGCTGCGGAGCCGGCGGACGCTGGCCGCCTGGTCGTCGTACGACGACTGGACGGCAGGCGAGCGCGGTCAGTAGCCGCGCCACCAGACCAGGAACCGACGCCAGGCGCCGGCGGCTGTCCCAGGCCGGGCCGGCGCCCCAGCCTCCTGGGCGGGTGCGGCAGCCGCTGTCGCGCCCTGCGTTGCCGCGTCTTCCGCGGCTCCGGCCGGCCCCGTCGCGGCGGCCCCCGACGGGGCGGTGGCCCGTGTCGTGGCCGGCGGGATCATCGGCAGGCTGTCGCGGGGTCGCGGCACCTCACCGTGCGTCGGCTGGACGATCACGTCCTGCTGCGGCCTCGGCTCGAAGTGGACCGGCAACCCCACCAGATGCCGTGACGCGATCGACGTGGTCCAGCGCAACTCGCTCTCGTCGCACTCCAGTTGGACGTCCGGCAGGCGCGCCAGCAGCGCGTCGACGCCGACCTCGGCGATGGCACGGCCGATGTCCTGCCCGGGGCATTCGTGCGGGCCTCCGCCGAAGGCGAGGTGCGAGCGGTTGCCCTGCATGTTCGCGGACAGGTCGGGCCGCACCCGGGGATCGACGTTGCCCGGCGCCGGCGCGAAGAGAAGGCCGTCGCCCCTGCTGATGCGCTGTCCGCCCAATTCCGTGTCCTGCTTGGCGAAGTAGGCGAACACCGTACTGAACGGCGGTTCGTCCCAGAGGGACTGCTCGACCGCCTCCGGCACCGTCATCTGCCCGCCGCTGAGCCGGGCGAGGAACCGAGGGTCGGTGAGGACCATGCGCAGCGCGTTGGACAGCAGGTTGACCGTGGCTTCGTAGGCGGCGAACAGCACCAGCCGCAGATGTTCCCTCACCTCGTCGTCGCTCAGCCCCGCCGGGTGCTTGACGAGATGGCCCGCGAAGTCCGCCTCCGGCCGGGCCCGCCGCAGAGCGGTGAGCCGGGTGAGCGCCTCCATGACGTAGGCGTGGCTGGCGATCGCCGTCTCGGAGCCCTTGAGCGCGTCACGGGCGGCGTGGACCATCCGGTCGCTGTACTCGTCGGGCATGCCGAGGATGTGGCACATCACGGCCATGGGAAGGTGCTCGACGAACTGGCCGATCAGCTCCGCCCGCCCCTTCTCGCAGAAGTCGTTGACCAGCCGCTGGGAGGAGCGGTTGATGTACCGGCGCAGACTGCGGTCGTCGATGGCCTTCAGCGCCGAGGTGACCGCGCCGCGCAGCCGCTTGTGCTCGTCGCCCTCGGCGTGGGCGCAGATCGGCTGCCACGCGATGTGCGGCATCAGCGGGTGGTCGGGCTTGACCATGCCGTCGAGCAGGGGCGTCCAGGTACGGCTGTCCCGGCTGAACTGCGAGGGGGTGCGCACCATGTGCAGGTTCTCGGCGTGGCCGAGGACCACCCACACCGGCACGTCGTCGTGGAGCAGGGCGGGCGCCACCGGGCCGTGCTTCTCGCGCAGCTCCTCGTAGAGCTCCTTCAGGTCCTGGGCGCCGGGACCGTACAGCCGCGTCAGCCCTCCGGGGCCGCGTCCGTGCGCGGGGCAGCCGGGGGGCGCGTCGAGGGCCGGACCGGGGCCGGCGTCCGGGGCCAGGTCGGGAGGGCCTGCCGTGGAGGGGTTCTCAGGCGTCACTGGGATCGCTCCGGAAAAGGGGGGGATCGAGTCGGGGTCGGGGTCGGGGCGGGAGGCCACGGCAGGGCGCCGCGCGGCTCAGCGGAGGCTGCCGCTCAGCTGCAGCGACTGCAGGAAACCCACCAGCGTCGTCAGCACGTCACGGCTCGAGGCCCGGCGCCGCACGTCGCACTCCACGATCGGCACGTAGGGCGGCAGGTCGAGCGCGACGCGCAGGTCCTCCACGGGGTGACGGGGGCCGTCGGGAAAGTTGTTCACGGCGACGACGAAGGGCACGCAGCGCTCCTCCAGCCGCCCCATGACCTCGTAACTGACCTCCAGGCGGCGGGTGTCGAGCAGGACGACGGCGCCGAGCGCGCCCTCGAACAGGCCGTCCCACAGGAACCAGAAGCGCTCCTGGCCCGGGGTGCCGAAGAGGTAGAGCACGACCTGGTCGGTGATGCGGATACGGCCGAAGTCCATCGCCACGGTGGTGGCCGTCTTGGAGTCCGAGCCGTAGTCGTCGTCGACGCCGATGCCGGCCTGGGTCATGGTCTCCTCAGTGGTCAGCGGCCTGATCTCGCTGACCGAGCCGACCATGGTCGTCTTGCCGACGCCGAAACCGCCCACGATGACGATCTTGGCCGCCGCCTGGATGGTGTCCGGCAGACAGTCCTCGGCGCGCGGGCCGGGGATCGCGTCAGAGCCGTTGAAGTCCATGCATCACCGCTTCGAGGAGGGAACGGTCGGGTAGCTGCTGCCGGACGATCGGGTCGCGCGCGTGCACGAGGTCGGCGGCCAGCATCTCGGTGAGGAGCACCGTCACCACGCTGAACGGCAGACCGAGGTAGGCCGACACCTCGGCCACCGCGAGCGGGGCCCGGCACATCCGGAGCACCGCGAGCTGCTCCGGGGTCGCGGAGGAGGGCGGTTCGGCCCGCGTCACGATCAGCGTGACCAGGTCGAGGGGCGCGCGTTCGCCGTCGCCGGCCGAGATGGTGTACAGCCGCTCGACGTGCTTGTCCGCCTCGCCGTCGCCCTCCGCCTCTTCCGGCTCCCCGGCGGGCGGTTCGTGCGGCAGCGGTGGCCGCCGGTGGCGTCGCGAAGGCGTCATACGCTGTGCCCGTCACGCCGGGGCGGACTGGTCAGATGGGCGCCGATGCGCACCACGAGGTCGCGCATCATGCCGCTCATCCGGCCGGGCTCGCAGCGCACGTCGGCGAGGACGGCGAGGTAGGCGTTGGCGCCGGCGGCCATCAGATAGAAGTAGCCGCCCTCCATCTCGATCACGACGAGGTTCATGTCGCCGTCGGTGGAGGGGATCTCCTGGGCGACGGCGCCCGCCAGGCTCTGCAGGCCGGCGCAGGCGGCGGCGACCCGGTCGGCCGCGTCGGGGTCGCCGGCGTAGCGGGCCAGGCGCAGACCGTCGGAGGAGAGCACCACGATCATGTGGATGCCCGGGACGCCGCTGTAGAGCTCCTTGAGCATCCAGTCGAAGTTGGCGCGCTGCTGGATCACGTGGGGTCCCCCTCGTCGTCGGCCCGGTTCTCGGCCTTGTCCTCGATCAGGTGCAGATAGGCGGTCGGATTGCGGGTGAAGTCCGTCGGGTGGACTCCCGGGTTGTCCTTCTTCAGGCCCTCCCAGAAGGCCTCGAACGCCACTCCGGGTTCGGACCGTTTCCGCTCGGACTTCCGCCTGGCCGCCGCCTCCTCCTCGGCGCGGGCCGCCTGCGTCCAGACGTCCGGGGTGCCCTCCCGCTCGAGGCGCTCGGACTCGGCCGCCTCGGCGTAGCGCTGGGTGAGCGGGGTCTTCACCTTGCTGCGGCGCTGCGGCAGCCCCTTCTCCGTCCACTCGGTGATCTCGGGGACCTCGTCGTCGGTCAGCGAGACCCCGGCGGGGACGCGAGGGCTGGTGGGGCGGCGCTTCTTCGGCGCGCGCTTGGGGCCCTCGACGGCGTCGTACAAGGTCATCTCGGGTACGGCGGTGGCGCCGATGCCGTGGGCGAAACCGGGGGCCGGGTCGGTGGTCATCATCTCGCTCGGCACCATGAGCACCGCCCGGACGCCGCCGTACGCCGACTTGCGCAGCGCCACGTCCAGGTTGAAGGAGGTGCACAGCCGGCCGACGACCGCGATGCCCAGGCGCGGGTTCCCGCCCAGCTCCTGGATGTCGACGCCTTCCTTGGCCTTCTCCAGCATCTCCTCGACCCGGGCGCGGGACTCCTCGCTGAGGCTGACGCCGGCGTCCTCGATCTCGATGGCGATGCCGGTCTGCACCTCGACGGCGTTGACGTTCACCTTGCTCTGCGGAGGTGAATAGCGGGTGGCGTTGTCGAGCAGCTCGGCGAGCGCGTGGATCAGCGGCTCGACGGACAGGCCCCGGATGTTGACCTTGGCGATGGAGTTCAGCTGGATGCGCCGGTACTCCAGGATCCGGGACATGCCGCCGCGCAGCACGCTGTACAGCGGCACCGGCCGGGGCCAGCTGCGGCCGGGCCGGCCGCCGCCGAGCACGCCGATGGAGTCGGCGAGACGGCCGATCATCGCGTTGCCGTGGTCGATGCGCAGCAGGTCGTCGAAGACCTCGGGGTTGCGCCCGTGGTCCTCCTCCATCTCCCGCAGTTCGTCGGCCTGCTGGTGGACGATGGCCTGGACGCGCCGGGCGATGCTGACGAACGAGCGCTGGTTGGACTCACGCAGCGACTGCTCGTGGTCGACGGCTTCCAACGCCCCCAGCAGGAGGGCCTTCTGCGCCTCGTTGAGGTCGCGGGCGGAGGGCTCCGTGTCCTGGAGGTGGCGGACCACCTCGACGGGGGAATGCCCGCTGCGCATCCACTTCACCGTCCGGGGCAGGAACTCCCGCGCCATCCGCAGGTTCAGCTCGTCCTGGGCGTAGATCCGCCGCTCCAATCGGTCGACGCGCTGGTCCTGTTCGACGCGCAGTCGCCGAATGCGCCTGCCGCGGCGGGCGCATTCTGCGCCGGCGGCGGTCACCAGGAGGGTGGCGACGGCTCCGCACACGCCGACGGCGAGCCGCGCCGGGGCCGCGACCAGGGCGACGGCGGCCCCGGTCGCCGCGGCCATCAGTATCACCGGCAGCAACAGCGTTCGGGCGTACGCCGGTTCACGGCGGCCGGGTGGGGACTGAACACTCACCATAGAGGCACCCTCGGTAGGGACATGTCGGAGTCTTCGGAACATTCGGGAACAAGCGCACGATCACCCCTCAACTCGGTGCGCCGCGGGCGAGCCTAGTCCGACCGGATCAACGCCGCGTCACATTCGGCAACCGCCTGAAACCGCAACGGCACCTGGAGTAACGTCGGCGATTTAAACCCTCAGCGCCCAGTCGAACACAAGCAGTAACGCAGACAGGGAAAACGAAAAGCCTCACCCGCGAGGGGTGAGGCAGGGGCCCAGCGCACCGACGTCACGACAACTCACGCAAGGGGCGCGGGGCCGTCCCGATGTGCGGCTCCGCCGCGCGGGCGCGACCAGCCACCACCTCCCCGCGCCCGCCGACGCACCATCACCCCACGGACGAGTAGGCCACGACCCCCCGCAGCAACTGGTCGACGGCCTTACGGGCAGCCCGAGCCACCGTGGAGCCCTCCCGCGAAGGAGCCGCCGCCGCGATCTGCCCCAGCACGTCGATCACCTGCTTGCACCACCGCACGAAGTCCCCCGCCGGCATCTCCGCCTCCCGGAGCACCTCGTCGAGCCCCTTCCCCGAGGCCCACATGTACGCGGCCCAGGCGAAGCCGAGGTCGGGCTCGCGCTGGCCGACGCCCTCGGTCTGGGAGATGCGGAACTCCTCCTCCAGGGCGTCCAGCCGGCCCCAGATGCGCACCGTCTCGCCGAGCGCGGCCTTCGCCTTGCCGGAGGGCAGCTTGGGCGCCATCGCGTCGTCGCCCACCCGGGCCTCGTACACCAACGCCGAGACGCACGCGGCGAGTTCCTCGGGGGCGAGCCCCTCCCAGACCCCGGCGCGCAGACATTCGCTGGCCAGCAGGTCCAGTTCGCCGTAGAGCCGGGCGAGCCGCTTGCCGTGCTCGGTGACCTCGTCGCCGCGCAGATAGTCCAGCTCGGTCAGCAGCGCGACGATCCGGTCGAAGGTGCGGGCGATGGTGTTGGTCCGCCCCTCGATACGGCGCTCCAACTGCGAGGTGTCGCGCAGCAGTCGGTGGTAGCGCTCGGCCCAGCGGGCGTGGTCCTCCCGGTCGGAGCAGCCGTGGCAGGGGTGGGCGCGCAGCGCGGTGCGCAGCCGGGCGATCTCGCGGTCGTCGGCGGCCTGGGAGCGCTTCTTGCGGGCCCGCTCCGGTGTGATGTGCCCGGCCTTGCTGCGCAGCGCGGAGGCGAGGTCCCGGCGGGACTGCGGCGAACGCGGGTTGAACGTCTTGGGGATCCGCATCCGGTCCAGTGCCTCGACCGGCACCGGGAAGTCCATCGACGCCAGCCGCTTGACCTGCCGTTCGGCGGTGAGCACCAGCGGGCGCGGCCCGTCGTGGTGGTCGAAGCCGCGGTGGCCGTTGGACCGGCCGGCGGGCAGGCCGGGGTCCAGCACCAGGGCCAGGCCCGCGTACTTCCCCGTGGGGACGTGGATCACGTCGCCCGGCTTGAGCTTCTCCAGCGCCACCGCCGCTTCGGCGCGCCGCTGGGCGGCGCCCTGCTTGGCCAACTCGGTCTCGCGGTCCTTGAGTTCACGGCGCAGGCGCGCGTACTCGTCGAAGTCGCCGAGGTGGCAGGTCATGGAGGCCTTGTAGCCCTCCAGGCCCTCCTCGTTGCGCTGCACCTGCCGGGAGATGCCGACGACCGACCGGTCCGCCTGGAACTGTGCGAACGACGTCTCCAGCAGTTCCCGCGAGCGGTGCCGCCCGAACTGCTCGACCAGGTTGACCGCCATGTTGTACGACGGCTTGAAGCTGGAGCGCAGCGGATAGGTGCGGGTGCCGGCGAGTCCGGCGAGGTGGTCGGGGCTGGAGCCGCGCTGCCACAGCACGACGGCGTGTCCCTCGACGTCGATGCCGCGCCGGCCCGCGCGGCCGGTGAGCTGGGTGTACTCGCCGGGGGTGATGTCGGCGTGCTGTTCGCCGTTCCACTTGACGAGCTTCTCCAACACCACCGAGCGGGCGGGCATGTTGATGCCCAGGGCGAGCGTCTCGGTCGCGAAGACGGCCTTCACGAGGCCGCGCACGAACAGCTCCTCGACGACCTCCTTGAACGTCGGCAGCATGCCCGCGTGGTGAGCCGCTATGCCGCGCTCCAGCCCCTCAAGCCACTCGTAGTAGCCGAGGACGTGCAGGTCCTCGCGGGGGATGGCGGCGGTGCGCTCCTCGACGAGGGCACGCACCCGTGCCCGGGCCTCGTCGTCGTTGAGGCGCAGTCCGGCGTACAGGCACTGCTGGACGGCGGCCTCACAGGCGGCGCGGCTGAAGATGAACGTGATGGCGGGCAGCAGCCCCTCGGCGTCGAGCCGTTCGATCACCTCGGGCCGGCCCGGGGTCCACACCCGCGAGCGCTGCCGGCGGTCGCGCTCCCGGTCGGCCTCGCGCATCCGGCCGCGCCGGCGGTCCTGGTAGGAGGGCCGGCTCGCCTCCATGCGGGCCAGCCGCGTGAGGTCGGGGTTGACGGCCTTCTTGTGGCCCTCGCCCTCCTCGAACAGGTCGTACATGCGCCGCCCGGCCAGCACGTGCTGGAACAGCGGCACGGGCCGGTGCTCGGAGACGATCACCTCGGTGTCGCCGCGGACGGTGTCCAGCCAGTCGCCGAACTCCTCGGCGTTGGACACGGTCGCGGAGAGCGAGACCAGGGTGACCGACTCGGGCAGGTGGATGATCACTTCCTCCCACACCGCGCCCCGGAAGCGGTCGGAGAGGTAGTGCACCTCGTCCATCACCACGTATCCGAGCCCGAGGAGGGTCTGCGAGCCGGCGTACAGCATGTTCCGCAGCACCTCGGTGGTCATCACGACCACGGGGGCGTCGGAGTTGACGCTGTTGTCGCCGGTGAGCAGGCCGACCTTGTCGGCGCCGTAGCGTCGGCACAGGTCGGAGTACTTCTGGTTCGACAGCGCCTTGATGGGTGTCGTGTAGAAGCACTTCTTGCCCTGCTGGAGGGCGAGGTGGACGGCGAACTCGCCGACGATCGTCTTGCCCGAGCCGGTGGGGGCGGCCACCAGGACGCCCTTGCCCGCCTCGAGCGCCTGGCACGCCTCGACCTGGAAGGGGTCGAGACCGAAGTCGTACATCTCGCGGAAGGACGCGAGCGCGGTGGCCTGCTCGGCCGCGCGCCTGCGCGCAGCCGCGTACCGCTCGGCCGGTGAGAGGTCCTCTGTCATCGTGCTTTCGAGCGTACCGGGCGTCACTGACAACAGGACGATCATTATCCGGATCTACCCTCGACAAACATATGATCCGTGCAGGTCAGGTGAGGGTGCGCTGGGCACGGCGAAGGGCCGGACGGAATCCGTCCGGCCCTTGTCACCGCGTCGGTGGTGCGTCAGGTGACGTCGTCGTAGCCGTTGACCCGTTCCCGGGAGGTCTGCTCGGGGAGGGCGCGGGCGGCCGGCACCTGTTCGATCTCGCCGATGTCCTCGGGGGTGAGGTCCAGCTCGGACGCCTCGTCGTCGGCGGGGCCCTCGGCTTCCCGCAGTCGCCTGCGCCGGTCGTTGAGCAGGGCGAAGCCGGTGGCGAGGAAGTACAGCGCGATGATCGGCGCGGCGAGCGACAGCATCGAGACCGGGTCGACCGTCGGCGTGGCGAAGGCGGCGAAGACGGTGACGCCCATGATCATGCCCCGCCACCAGCCCAGCATCCGGCGGCCGCCGATCATCCCCGTCATGTTGAGCATGACCAGCAGCAGGGGCAGCTCGAAGGAGAGCCCGAAGACGATCACCATGCGGGTCACGAGGTCGAGCAGTTCGTCCAGCGGCAGAAGGTTGACCGCCGACGACGGTGTGAACTCCAGCAGCACGGTCGCCGCCGCGGGCAGCACGTGGTACGAGAACCAGGCGCCCGCGAGGAACAGGGGGACGCCGCTGGCCACGAAGCCGTAGGCGTACTTCCGCTCGTGCTTGTGCAGGCCGGGCGCGACGAACGCCCAGAGCTGGTAGAGCCACACCGGGCTGGCGATGACCACGCCGGCGGTCAGCGACACCTTGATCATCAGCGTGAACGGACCCATGAGGCCCGACATCGTGATGTTGCCGCAGACCCCGTCGCCCTGCTTGGCCAGCTCGGAGAACGGCGTCGAGCAGCCCACCGACCTCTGGATGGGCTCGGTGAGGAAGTCGATGATGTCCTGGTAGTAGACGGCGGCCACGACGGCCGCGATCACGATGGCCAGGACCGACTTCCCGAGCCGGTTGCGCAGCTCACGAAGGTGCTCCACGAGGGGCATCCGCCCCTCGGGGTCCTTCTGCTGCTTGCGGGCAGACTTGAGCAACCCACGTCCTCATCTCGTGCGGCGAGCCGGTGGCGTCCGGCCCGGCGTCAGCGCTTGGTGGTGTCCGTCGGCTCGTTGACCGGACGTGAGCTGGTCACGTCGCCGGGGGCGGCCTGGATGGTGCGCTGCGAAGCCTGGTCGCCGGGGTTGGGCGGACCCGCCGGAGTCGCCGTGCTGTTGCCGTCTTCCTTCATCGCCTTGGCCTCGCTCTTGAGGATGCGCGCGGACTTGCCGAGCGAGCGGGCCATGTCCGGAAGCTTCTTCGCGCCGAACAGCAGGATGATGACGACGAGGATGAGAATGATCTCGGGGGCGCCGAGCCTTCCGAACATAAGTCTTTACCTTCTCACCGAGGCGGCTGGGTGGGGGTGCTGTGTCCGACCGATCGGACATGTGTCCGAACGATCGGGTCGTCAGCGATCGTAACGCTCAGGGGTGAACGTGAGGCAATCCCCGTGCGTACTCCCGGTCGCGGTCCCGGCCTCGTTTTCGGGACCACGACCAGCAGCGTACCTGCCTCAACCGCCGCGCCGGGAGGCCGAACCGGCCCAAAACACGTCCCGGGCGGCACTCACAGGAACGGTCCGCCCCGCTCACAGGGAGTCCGCGGCGCGGGCTGCGCTCAGCGACGCCCGCTCGAGCTCCTCCGCCGCCCTGCTGATACGGCGGGCGGAGTCCTCCACCTGCCGCCCCAGACACTGCGCTTCCAGGAACACCCGCACCGCGAACACCGCCAGTACGACCAGACCCAGGAACCCCACGGCTACCGCGAACATCGGCCAGAACATGCCGCTGAGCCTAGACCGTCCTACGCCGTGTGGAGCCGCAGGGTCCGTACGCCGCCGCCTGTGAGCAGCTCGACGATCCGCTCCCCCGCGGGCTTGCGCACGGCCGCGCCGCAGTCGGGGCAGGTGAAGGAGTAGAACGTGGTGCGGCTGGACGCCCCGAGCACCAGGCGCAGCGCACCCGCCGCCAGCTCGAAGCGCCCCCGGCAGTCCGGGCAGCCGGCCCGGAACACCACGGGGTCGGCGCTGCGCATCCCCGCGAAGGCCGCCGCCACGGAGACCCCTCGGCCCCCGGGCTCACTCAAGACCCCGCCCCCCGGCGCCGCCGGTCGCGAGGCCCGCTCCCCGTGCTCCCCCCGCCCCGGCGCCACCCGGGCCGACGACGGCCGCCGCCCCGAGGACCGCCTCACCGACCGGACCGGCGCCCGGTCCGCCCGCCGGTTCACCGGCCGGAGCGTCGGTCTGCTGGGGGGTCCGCGCGGTGGCGGTCACGCCGTCGCCGGGCGACGGGCGGCGGGCCGTCCCGGCGGACGCCCGCGGCGAGTCCTGCGCCTCGGCGCCCTCGTAGGCGGCGAGGGCCTCGCGGGCCGCGTGGCGGGCGCTGTCGGCGAGGGCCTCCGGGGAGACGATCCGGCCGTCGCGGCCGAGGCGGAGGGCCAGACGGCGCAGCGACGCCGGGTCCGGTGTGCGCAGCGTGATGCGCAGGCCGCCGTCGGGGAGTTCCTCGGCGCTGTCGTGGGGGTAGTACTCGGCGACCCACCGGCCGCCGGGGCCGGTCTCGACGACGACCTCCGGGTCCTCGGCGGCCGGCTGCACCAGCGCCTCCGACAGGTCCCGCAGTTCGATCTCGGGCGGCGCGGACGGCTCGTCGAGGATGCGGATCTCGGCCACGCGGTCCAGCCGGAAGGTGCGGCGCGCCTCCGAGCGGCGGCACCACGCCTCCACGTACGTGTGGCCGACGCTGACCAGGCGGATCGGGTCGATCTCCCGCTCGGTGAGCTCGTCGCGGGCGGGCGAGTAGTACCGGATCCACAGCCGTCGCCGCTCGGAGATCGCGCGGTCGACGTCGGCGAAGACGCCGCCCTCGGACTCGAACGTCACCGACAGCCGGGAGCTGGCGCCGGCCGCCTCGCCGGCCGCGGTCTCCACCTTCGCCGTGGCCCGCAGCAGCGCCTGGCGGTCGCCCTCGCGCAGCCCGGGCAGCGTCGCCACGGCCCGCGCGGCCACCAGCAGCGCGGTCGCCTCGTCGGCGGCCAGCCGGAGCGGCTCGGCGGCCTCCGCGCCCAGCGCGGCGGGGTTGTGCCACCAGATGCGCTCGCCGTCGGTGTCGATGTCCAGGAGGTCGCCGCCCCTGAAACTGGTGCCGCACATGGGCAGCACGTCGAGGTCGCAGACCAGTTCGTCCTCGGTGATGCCGAAGGCGCGCGCGACGTCCTCGATGCGCGCGCCGGGACGCTCACGCAGATACGTCACCAGCGAGAGCATCCGCCGGGTCTGGTCGATGGCGTTCGCGGGCCTGACCGGTTTGCCTGCCACAGTTCTCTTCCGCTCCCCCTCAGCCCATGGCCACGGCACGCAGCCGGTCCACCACGTCGGCCCGCAGCTCCGCGGGCTCCAGGACCACCACGTCCGGTCCGAACTCCACCAGCCACGCGTCCAGCCCGTGCCCGTACGGAATCTCCAACTCGTCCCAGCCGTCCCCGAGTTCCCGGACCGCCGTGGCCTTCGCCCGCAAGGGGTACCCGGCGCCCTTGCGCAGCCGGATCCGCGCGCTGCGGTCGGCGCTCTCCCCCGCCCAGCTCGCGACGGTCTCGCGGACGGTGACGACGTCGGGGACGGGGGCGGTGAAGCGGCCGCCGCGGGAGCGGACCTTGCCTGTGATCCTCGACAGCCGGAAGACCCGCTCGGCGCCCCGGTCGCGGTCGAAGCCCGCCAGGTACCAGTGGCCGCGCCAGCACTCCAGCGCCCACGGCTCGACGTGCCGGGGCTCGGGGCGGGCGGCGGTGGCCTTGCGGTAGTCGAAGACGACCGGGCGGCGGTCGCGGCAGGCCAGCATCAGCGGCTCGAACGCGGCCTCGTGCACGGGGATGCGCGGCTCCAGCGCGCCGTGCGCCTCGTAGGGGTCGACGTCCTCGGGGAGTCCGGCGGCGCGCAGCTTCTGCAGGGCGCCGCTGGCCGCCCCGGCGAGCCGGGCCTGCTGCCACACCTTGGCGGCCAGCCCCAGCGCGGCGGCCTCCTCGGCGTCCAGGGTGATCGGCGGGAGGCTGTTGCTGTCCCGGCGGGCGAGGTAGCCGACCTCCCCGTCCAGGCTCTCCACCGTCTCGATGACGAGGCCCAACTCGCGCAGGTCGTCCTTGTCGCGCTCGAACATCCGGTTGAAGGAGTCGTCGCTCCCCGCTTCCAGGTAGGCCTCGACGGACTCACGCAGCTCGCGCTTGCTGAGCGGCCGCCGTGTCCCCAGCAGGCACAGCGCCAGGTTCATCAGCCGCTCGGCCTTGGCAATGGCCATCGACGCCCTTCGCCTTCCTTATGGTGCTTCTGACGGATGACCGTACCGCTCCGCGGCGCCCCGGCAAAAGCCGAGAGCCCATGCCCGGACAGGCATGGGCTCCAGATGATCACGATCGGTCACGCAGTGATCGACCGGGACGTCGTGCGCGGCTCAGACCCCGAGCAGGTCCACCACGAAGATCAGCGTCTCGCCGGGCTGGATCGCCGGGGTCGGGCTCTGGTTGCCGTAGGCGAGGTGGGCCGGGATGGTCAGCTGACGACGGCCGCCGACCTTCATGCCCTGCACGCCCTGGTCCCAGCCCTTGATGACACGGCCGCCGCCGAGCGGGAACCGGAACGGCGTACCGCGGTTCCAGCTGGCGTCGAACTCCTCACCGGTGCTGAAGGCGACACCGACGTAGTGCACGGTGACGGTCTGGCCGGCCTGCGCCACCTCGCCGTCGCCCTCCCAGATGTCCTTGATCTCGAGGTCCGCCGGGGGCTCGCCGCCCGGGAAGTCGATCTCGGGCTTGTCGATGCTCACGTCTAACGCTCCTGCTGTTTCGCGGAAAGGCAACGCCCCAGTCTTACATCACGACGGCGTCACATCTTCGCGAGGATGTCCACCGTGAACACCATCGTGGAGTCCTTCTTGATGCCGCTGCCCGCCGGCGGGCTGTCGCCGTAACCCAGCGACGGCGGGATCACGATGACGACCCGGCTGCCCACCTTCTTCCCGGTCAGCCCCTGCGACCAGCCCTTGACCACGTTCTGCAGCGGGAACGACGTCAGCTCGCCCCGCCCGTACGTCGAGTCGAACGTCTTGCCCGTCTCCCACAACACGCCCTGGTACTGGACCAACAGGGTGTTCTCCGCCTTGACCACCTCACCGTCGCCCTCGATGACGTAGTTCGACACGAGCCCCTTCGGCGGGCCGGACTTCGGGATCTTCACCGAGGGCGCCTTGCCGTCCGTGTTCGTGCCGATGACGGGCAGCGCCGCGTCCGTCTGCGGGACATCCTTGCCCTCGGCGGAGCTCTTGGCGTTGAACGTGGCCTCCAGGTCCACCACGAACACCAGCGTGTCGGTGCCTTTGATGCCCGCCTGCGCGTTGCCCTCCGTGCCGTAACCCCAGGTCGGCGGGACGGAGAATTCCACGCGGCTGCCCGTCTTCTTCCCCGACAGCGCGTACCGCCAGCCGTCGATGATGCTGCCCTGCGCCAGCTGGATCAGCAGCGGCGTCTTACGGTCGTAGGAGTTGTCGAACACCTTCGCGGTGGACCAGATCTGCCCCAGGTAGTTCGCCTGGACCCAGTCGTTCTCCGCGACCGCGCGGCCGCCGCCCGCGATGACCGTCCTGACCGCGAGCTGGTCGGACGGCTCACCGGAGCCCTTGGCGACCGTCGGCTTCTCACCGAACTTCACCCCCGCCGTGATGGCCGGCAACGGCCCGTCGACGATCTTCGGCGACGGCGCCGCCGAAGGCGCCGAGGCGGAAGGCGACGCGCTGCCGTCCGCCGCGCTCGACGAGTCGGACTCCTCGTCGCCGCATCCGGCGAGCGAGACCAGTCCTGCGGGGACGGCGGCGAGAATGAGTGAGCGTCGGCGCACGGTGAGGGCCTCGTAATCGGTCGATCTTGCTGATGGCGTGCGCGCTACCTTACTGACACCCGCCCGCCGATCCGAGGCTCACGCGACACGGCAAGGGCGCCGTACGCACCACGCACGACGCCCCACACACGCTCCGCCCCAGGCCACAGGGGGCGCAACGCATCCGCTCACATTCCCGCGATCAACTTCTCCACCCGGTCGTCCACCGAACGGAACGGGTCCTTGCACAACACCGTCCGCTGCGCCTGGTCGTTGAGCTTCAGATGCACCCAGTCGACCGTGAAGTCACGGCGCTGCTCCTGCGCCCGCCGGATGAAGTCACCGCGCAACCGCGCCCGAGTCGTCTGCGGCGGCACCGACTTGCCCTCGAAGATCTTCAAGTCGTTGCAGATCCGGGCCGCCTGACCCTTCTTCTCCAGCAGGTAGTACAACCCACGACGACGGTGGATGTCGTGGTAGGCGAGGTCTATCTGCGCCACCCGCGGATGCGACATCGTCATGTTGTGCTTGGCCCGGTACCGCTCGATGAGCTTGTACTTCATCACCCAGTCGATCTCGGTGCCGATCCGGTCCAGATCCTCCGACTCGATCGAGTCCAGCGTGCGGCCCCACAGCTCCAGCACCTGCTCCACGGTGCCCGTGCGGATGCCGCGGCGCTCGCAGAAGTCCACCGCCTTCTCGTAGTACTCCCGCTGCACCTCCAGCGCGGAGGCCTCACGGCCGCTCGCCAGCCGCACCTTGCGCCGGCCCGTGATGTCATGACTGACCTCGCGGATCGCCCGGATCGGGTTCTCCAACGTCAGATCACGCATCACCGTGCCCGCCTCGATCATGCGCAGCACCAGATCGGTCGCGCCGACCTTCAGAAGCATGGTCGTCTCGGACATGTTCGAGTCGCCCACGATCACATGCAGTCGCCGATAGCGCTCGGCGTCCGCGTGCGGCTCATCGCGGGTGTTGATGATCGGCCGGGAACGCGTCGTCGCCGACGACACGCCCTCCCAGATGTGCTCGGCACGCTGGCTCACGCAGTACACCGCCCCGCGGGGCGTCTGCAGCACCTTCCCCGCGCCGCACAGCAGCTGCCGGGTCACCAGGAACGGAATCAGGATGTCCGCGAGCCGGGAGAACTCCCCGTGCCGCGCCACCAGATAGTTCTCGTGGCAACCATAAGAGTTGCCCGCCGAGTCCGTGTTGTTCTTGAAGAGGTAGACGTCGCCCGCGATTCCTTCCTCGTGCAGGCGTCGTTCCGCGTCCACCAGGAGTCCTTCGAGAATGCGCTCGCCGGCCTTGTCGTGAGTGACCAACTCGGTCACGTTGTCACATTCCGGCGTCGCGTATTCCGGATGCGATCCCACGTCAAGATAGAGGCGGGCGCCGTTCCGCAGAAAGACATTGCTGCTACGGCCCCATGACACGACACGGCGGAAGAGGTACCGCGCCACCTCGTCAGGCGACAGGCGGCGCTGTCCCCTGAACGTGCACGTGACGCCGTACTCGTTCTCCAGCCCGAAAATGCGGCGGTCCATGACTGAACATTACGCCCGATCACCAGAACTGAAACGGGGTTCGACAACACGGTTCGGATCATTTTCCGATGAAGCCGCAACCACCCCGCCCCCCACCGGACGCGCCAGCACCCGCCCCCCGGCCAGCAGAACCGCCGACGCCACCGCACCCGCGACCCCCGGCACGGCGAACCCCCACACCGCACCACCCCGCTCCACCACCGGCCCCGCCACGCCCGTCCCCACCGACATCCCCACCGTGAACATCGTCACCAGCCACGAGAAGGCCTCCGTCACCGTCCCTCGCGGAGCGTGACGATCCACGATCACGAAAGCACAAGCCAACGCCGGCGCCAGAAACACCCCCGCCACCGCCGTCAACGCCACCATCGCCACCGCACCCGGCATCAGCAACAACGGCAGATAACACACCGCCAGCAGCCCCACCAGCACACGCAACCGCCGCTCCGGCACACCCGGCCACTCCCGCGCCCCGTACGCCAGACCGCCCACCAGCGCCCCCATACCCACCGCCGCCATCAGCCAGCCGTACACCACATCACCACCGTGCTCGTCCGCATACGGCACCGCGGCCACCGTGATCGAACCCAGCGCCACCCCCACGAACAGCAAAGCCCCCAACAGCACCAGCAGCCCCGGCGACCGCAGAGCACCGAGCCAGTGCGCCTCACGCGGCGCCGACCGCCACGCCCGCGAAGGCGCCGACACCACCACCGACAGCGCCCCCAGCACCCCGATCGCGTTGATGACCAGCAGCGCCACCGCCGGCGACCACAGCGACACGCACACCGTCACCAGCAGCGGCCCCACCGCGAACATCACCTCCTGCGCCACCGCGTCCAACGCGTACGCCGTGTGCACCTGGTCCTCCCGGCGCAGCACCGACGGCCACAACGCCCGCAGCCCGCCCTCCAGAGGCGGCGTGAACAGCCCCGCAGCCGCCACGGCCGCATACGCGAGCGGCAGCACCCCCGTGCCCGACAGGGCGAACCCCGCCATCGCCAGCGCCGACGCCAGCGCGGCCGGCAACTGCACCCTCGGCTGCCCGTACAGATCCACCAGCCGCCCCAGCAGCGGCTGACCGACCGCGTTGGCCACGCCGTACACCGCGGCCAGCGCGCCCGCCAGGCTGTACGCACCCCCCTCGCCCCGCACGAACAGCACGACCGCGATCGCCGCCGTCGCATTGGGCAACCGCCCCACGAGCGTGCCCGCGAGCAGCCGGGCCGCATGCCTCGCCCTGAGGATCTCGCCGTATCCCGCCGCCATCGAACCGCCTCAGTTGTACGTATAACCTCGTCCGTCATACGTACCATGTGCGCTGTTCACCAGTCCAGACGAAAGAGCAGGCCCACGGTGGCACGAGGCAACACCCGCCCCACAAGCCGCGACGTCGCCCAGGCCGCGCAAGTCTCCCAAGCCACCGTCTCCCTCGTCCTCGGCGACAAATGGCAAGGCCGCGTCTCCGCCACCACAGCCGAACGCGTACGCCAAGCCGCCCGCGACCTCGGCTACCGCCCCAACCTCGCCGCCCGCCACCTACGCCTCGGCCGCACCCGCACCGTCCTCCTCGTCGTCCCCGCCCTCACCACCGAATTCTTCGCCGGCGTCTACACCGGCGCCGCCCGCATCGCCGCCGAACACGGCTTCGGCGTCGTCCTCTACCCCTCACCCGAAGGCGTCGGCCCCGCCCGCGACCCCTTCGCCTCCGCCCAAGCCGCCCTCGACGGCGTCATCGCCTCCTCCATGGCCGCCGACGCCCTCACCGCCATCAGCGGCGACCAACTCCCCCTCGTCATGCTCGACAGCGACCCCGCCGCCCACCCCGCCGCGGCCACCGTCAACCTCGACATCGCCGACGGCATCCACCAGATCACCGACCACCTCCTCCACCTCGGCCACCGCCACTACCTCCACCTCGCCGCCGACATCCCCTCCTGGACCTTCCACCTCCGCGCCCGCGAACTCGCCGCCCGCCTCGCCACGACACCCGGAACCACCCTGCGCACGGCACCCGCCCCCATCTCCATCGACGGCGCCCTCACCGCCGCCCTCACCGCCCTGCGCAACCCCCACAACCGCCCCACCGCCGTCATCTGCGACGACGACAAACTCGCCGCCGGCGCCTACAAAGCAGCCCGCCGCCTCGGCCTGCGCATCCCCGACGACCTCTCCGTCACCGGCATCGACGACCTCGCCCTCGCCGGCGCCCTCGACCCCGAACTCACCACCGTCCACCTCGACGCCGAACTCTTCGGCGAACGCGGCATGCACGCCCTCCTCGCCGTCCTGGACGGCCGCACACCGGACGCGCAGGACATCCCCGTCCACCTCATCACCCGAGGCTCCACAGCGCCCCCACACACCCCCTGAAGGCCCCGGAAGACCCCACAACGCCCTGCGCCCCGGACGGCAGACCGACCGGGGCACAGAACAGGGCGACATCGAGCAGCACCGACGCCTACGAGTCGTCCTCCGACTCCTCGGCGCTCTCCGCCTCCGACACCGCACCACTCGACTCCAGCAGACGCGCCAGCTGACGCCCCACGATCCGCTTGAACTTCCGCTGCTGCGGCCGCGTACGATCCAGCACCGCCACCTCAAGACGCTCCGCCGGAATCTCCCGCTGCGTACCGTTGGTGTCCCGCGACAACGCCTGAACCGCCAGCTTCAACGCCTCGGCAAGACTCATGCCGTCCTGATGACGCTGATCCAGGTAACCGCTGATCTGCTCCGCGTTACCGCCCACCGCGACCGAACCGTGCTCGTCCACGATCGAACCGTCATGCGGCAACCGGTAGATCTGATCCCCGTCCGGAGTCTCCCCGACCTCCGCCACGACCAACTCCACCTCGTACGGCTTCTCACCCGCCGAAGAGAAGATCGTGCCCAACGTCTGCGCGTACACGTTCGCCAGACCACGCGCCGTCACATCGTCACGGTCATAGGTGTAACCCCGCAGATCCGCGTACCGCACACCACCGATCCGCAGATTCTCGTACTCGTTGTACTTACCGGCCGCGGCGAAACCGATCCGGTCATAGATCTCGCTGAACTTGTGCAGCGCACGGGACGGGTTCTCGCCGACGAACACGATCCCGTCGGCATACTGCAGCACGACCAGGCTGCGACCACGGGCAATGCCCTTCCGCGCGTACTCCGCACGGTCGGCCATCGCCTGCTGAGGTGAGACATAGAACGGCGTCGACACCGGTTATCCGTCCCTTTCTGTGAAAGTCACTCGATCACCTGAACCAGCGGAACCGGCCCACTACAGCAGCGCCGCCCGCGGACCGTCCGGCTGCTCCAGACGCCGAGCCAGCACCGACCGGGCGATCTCCGACGACTCGTCCTCCGTGAGCCGGCGGAAACCGTCCTCCGTGATCACCGTGACGATGGGGAAGATCCGGCGGGCCACATCCGGGCCACCCGTCGCCGAATCGTCGTCAGCCGCGTCGTACAGCGCCTGCACCACCAGCGTCGTCGCCTGCTCCTCGGTCAGGTCCTCACGGAACAGCTTCTTCATCGCACCACGCGCGAAGACCGAACCCGAACCGGTCGCCGCGTAGTTCTGCTCCTCCGAACGCCCGCCCGTGACGTCGTAGGAGAAGATCCGCCCCTTCCCCCGGTCCACGTCGAACCCGGCGAACAACGGCACCACGGCCAGCCCCTGCATCGCCATGCCCAGGTTCGACCTGATCATCGTCGACAGCCGGTTCGCCTTGCCCTCCAGCGACAGCTGAGCGCCCTCGACCTTCTCGAAGTGCTCCAGCTCCAGCTGGAACAGCTTCACCATCTCCACCGCCAGACCGGCCGTGCCGGCGATGCCCACCGCGGAGTACTCGTCCGCCGGGAACACCTTCTCGATGTCCCGCTGCGCGATGACGTTGCCCATCGTCGCCCGGCGGTCGCCGGCGAGCACGACACCGCCCGGGAACGTCACGGACACGATCGTCGTCCCGTGCGGCGCCTCGATGACACCCTGCGTCGGCGGCAGCTGCCGCTTGCCCGGCAGCAGCTCCGGCTGGTGCTCGGAGAGAAAGTCCATGAAGGACGAGGACCCAGGCGTCAGGAAGGCAGCTGGTAGACGCCCGGTGCTACGAGTGTTGGCTTCCACGCGATTCCTTCCACGTAAGCGGCAGCCCGCCTTATGGCATCGGGCCGATCCTTGAACTGCCCCAGTGCTGCATTGCAGCTGAAGCACAGTACGCCACGGACCCTACCCGTCTGATGGCAGTGATCCACATGCTCGGGCGCCGCTGCAAGACAGATGCAGCAGACGCCCCCTTGAGAGGCGACCAACTCGTCGCGTTCGGCTTCGGTGATGCCGTACTGGCGCTTCAGGTGACCGGCGCGCCCCTTGATCGCGCGACACGCCTTGCAGCTCGTCGACAGGCCATCAGAGGCAGACGCATTGCGATGCCACTCGCTGTACGGCTTGATCTCACAGCAGGAACGGCAGAACTTGTGCCCCTCAGGCACCTCGACTCGGGGACGCACGTTCTTGCCCTTAGCCAGTTGCCGAGCCTGGTGGTATTGCGCCCAGCATTCTCTGCAATAGGCCTGGAGGCCGTCGCGCGCCGCCCTGTTGCCGGCGAACGCCGCCCGCGGTTTGGACTCCTTGCACCGCGAGCAGCGTTTCACCGTCCGATCTCCCTGCACCCACACCCCCGACCGGACCTTCGATTCGAAGGCCAAAACGGCTTACTGGCCACCCTTCTGAACGAAGCTCCGAACGAAATCCTCCGCATTCTCCTCGAGGACATCGTCAATTTCGTCAAGAACCGAGTCGACGTCGTCGCTCAGCTTCTCCTGGCGCTCCTTGAGGTCGTCCGAGGCCTGCGTCTCCGCGGCCTGCTCTTCGACCTCCTCCGTGGAGCGCGTCGCCTTCTGCTGGCCGCCGCCGGTGTCCTTGGTCGCCATTACCCTCACCCCGCTCAGTTCGCCCGACATGGGTCGACAGGTCGGCTTTCCTGCCGATCGGTGATGATCAGACCCTACAAGCCGGGTCCGACATCGGCCCCGCAGTTCCTGGAACGTACGGGCGCCACCTCGATGATTCCCGGACGGCGGGGCTCTCACCCCGCTCGCCCGGGTCCGGCCGAGTACCCCGGTCAGCCGCCCGACAAGACCCTGACCAGGTCTTCCGCGGTCCGGCAGCGGTCCAGGAGTGCCTTGACGTGATTTCGCGTTCCGCGAAGAGGTTCGAGGGTTGGGACCCGCTGGAGCGAGTCCCGACCCGGAAGGTCGAAGATGACCGAGTCCCAGGAGGCCGCGGCGACGTCGTCGGCGTACTGCTCCAGGCAGCGGCCGCGGAAGTAGGCGCGGGTGTCCTCCGGGGGCTTGGCCTTGGCCCGCTCGACCTCGGCCTCGTCCAGCAGCCGCTTGATGCGGCCGCGGGCGGCGAGCCGGTTGTACAGGCCCTTGTCGGCCCGTACGTCGGCGTACTGGAGGTCGACGAGGTGCAGGCGGGCGGCGTCCCAGTCGAGGTCGTCGCGGCGCCGGTAGCCCTCCATGAGTTCGCGTTTGGCGACCCAGTCGAGTTCGCCGGCGAGGCTCATGGGGTCGTTCTCCAGGCGGGTGAGGGTGTCCTCCCAGCGCGCCAGGACGTCCTTGGTCTGGGCGTCGGCGTCCGCGCCGTACCGTTCCTCGATGTATTTCCGCGACAGCTCGTAGTACTCCATCTGGAGCTGGACGGCGGTGAGCGTGCGTCCGCTGCGCAGGGTGACGAGGCGCTGGAGCGTCGGGTCGTGGGAGACCTGGTGGAGGGTGCGGACGGGCTGGTCGACGGCGAGGTCTACGGCGATGAAGCCGTCCTCGATCATGGACAGGACGAGGGCCGTCGTGCCGAGTTTGAGGTAGGTGGAGATCTCCGAGAGGTTCGCGTCGCCGATGATCACGTGGAGGCGGCGGTACTTCTCGGCGTCGGCGTGCGGTTCGTCGCGGGTGTTGATGATGGGGCGTTTCAGTGTCGTCTCCAGGCCGACCTCGACTTCGAAGTAGTCGGCGCGCTGGCTGAGCTGGAAGCCGTGTTCGTGGCCGTCCTGGCCGATGCCGACGCGGCCGGCTCCGGCGAAGACCTGGCGGGAGACGAAGAAGGGCGTGAGGTGGCGCACGATGTCGGAGAAGGCGGTTTCCCGCTTCATCAGGTAGTTCTCGTGCGTGCCGTAGGAGGCGCCCTTGTTGTCGGTGTTGTTCTTGTAGAGGTGGATGGGCTGGGCGCCGGGGAGTGCGGCGGCGCGTTCGGCCGCTTCGGCCATGATGCGTTCGCCGGCCTTGTCCCAGAGGACGGCGTCGCGGGGGTTGGTGACTTCGGGGGCGCTGTATTCGGGGTGTGCGTGGTCGACGTAGAGGCGGGCGCCGTTGGTGAGGATGACGTTGGCGAGGCCGATGTCCTCGTCGGTGAGCTGGCTGGCGTCGGCGGCCTCGCGGGCGAGGTCGAATCCTCGGGCGTCACGCAGGGGGTTCTCTTCCTCGAAGTCCCAGCGGGCCCGGCGGGCCCGGTGCATCGCGGCCGCGTAGGCGTTGACGATCTGGGATGAGGTGAGCATGGCATTGGCGTTGGGGTGGCCGGGGACGGAGATCCCGTACTCCGTCTCGATGCCCATTACTCGCCGTACGGTCATGCGGCCCTCCTTGCCCGGCGGCGCCCTCGGTCGTGGGCGCCACTCCAGTACCGCGGGTGCTCCGGTGCGTGTGCGGTGCCCGTCCCCGCACTGCGCCCGGCGGTACGGAAGAGCCTAGAACGGCTCTGCGCTGGCGGGGAGATCATTTGCGTCATTGACTGCTCCAGCCGTGGCCCGAAAAGCAGTCGGCTGCGGATACCCCCGTGGAGGGCACCCGCAGCCGCCCTGGTTTTACAGGTACTGTCCGGTGTTGGCCACCGTGTCGATGGAGCGCCCGGTGTCGGAGCCTTGCTTTCCGGTGATGAGGGTGCGGATGTAGACGATCCGTTCGCCCTTCTTTCCGGAGATGCGGGCCCAGTCGTCGGGGTTGGTGGTGTTGGGGAGGTCTTCGTTCTCCTTGAACTCGTCCACGCAGGCCTGGAGGAGGTGGGAGACGCGGAGGCCCTTCTGGTTCTTTTCGAGGAAGTCCTTGATGGCCATTTTCTTGGCGCGGCCGACGATGTTCTCGATCATGGCGCCGGAGTTGAAGTCCTTGAAGTAGAGGACTTCCTTGTCTCCGTTGGCGTAGGTGACTTCCAGGAAGCGGTTTTCCTCGGATTCGGCGTACATGTGTTCCACTGCCGTCTGGATCATGCTGTCGACGGTGGTGGCCTTGCTGCCGCCGTGCTCGCCGAGGTCGTCGGAGTGCAGGGGGAGGCGTTCGGTGAGGTACTTGCCGAAGATGTCCTTGGCGGCCTCGGCGTCCGGGCGCTCGATCTTGATCTTGACGTCGAGCCGGCCGGGGCGCAGGATCGCCGGGTCGATCATGTCCTCGCGGTTGGAGGCGCCGATGACGACGACGTTCTGCAGGCCTTCGACGCCGTCGATCTCGGCGAGGAGCTGCGGGACGATGGTGTTCTCGACGTCGGAGCTGACTCCGGAGCCGCGGGTGCGGAAGAGGGATTCCATCTCGTCGAAGAAGACGATGACGGGGGTGCCCTCGCTGGCCTTCTCGCGAGCACGTTGGAAGACGAGGCGGATCTGCCGCTCGGTCTCGCCGACGTACTTGTTCAGGAGCTCGGGTCCCTTGATGTTGAGGAAGAAGCTCTTGCCGGCGGCCTGGCCGGTGACTTCGGCGACCTTTTTGGCCAGCGAGTTGGCGACGGCCTTGGCGATGAGCGTCTTGCCGCATCCGGGGGGTCCGTAGAGCAGGACGCCCTTGGGGGGCCGCAGTTCGTGCTCCTTGAACAGGTCGGGGTAGAGGTAGGGCAGCTCGACCGCGTCGCGGATGGCTTCGATCTGGCCGCCGAGTCCGCCGATCTGTTCGTAGCCGATGTCGGGGACTTCTTCGAGGACGAGTTCTTCGACCTCGCTCTTGGGGACGATCTCGTAGACGTAGCCGGAGCGGGGTTCGAGCAGCAGGGCGTCGCCGGGGCGGATGGTGACGTCCAGCAGCGGCTCGGCGAGCCGTACCACCCGTTCCTCGTCGGTGTGCCCGAGCACCAGGGCGCGTTCGCCGTCCTCGAGGATCTCCTTGAGGGTGACGATGTCCCCGACGCGCTCGAACTCCATGGCTTCGACCACGTTGAGCGCTTCGTTGAGCATCAGTTCCTGGCCGCGTCGGAGCTCTTCGAGCTCGACGCCGGGGCTGACGTTCACGCGGAGTTTGCGGCCTCCGGTGAAGATGTCGGCGGTGCCGTCCTCGTTGGCCTGCAGGAAGACTCCGAAGCCGGCCGGCGGCTGGGCGAGCCGGTCGACTTCCTCCTTGAGGGCCACGATCTGGTCGCGGGCCTCGCGGAGTGTGTTGGCGAGTCTCTCGTTCTGAGCGGACACGCCGGCCAGGTTGGTCTGCAGCTCGACGATCCGCTCTTCGAGAATCCTCGTGTGCCGCGGAGAGTCGGCGAGCTTGCGTCGCAGGACGGCGATCTCCTGCTCAAGGTAGGCAATCTGCCCGGCCGGGTCGTCGGACCCTCGTCCCGGGCGGATGCCGCGGTTCATGTCGTCGTCGTGGGCTGCCACGGTCCTCACCTCCTCCAAGGGGAGCTGGACGCTTCCAGACCCTACCTGGGTGGGTGTCGATTGAAACCCCTAGATCACAAAGACTGTCGGGGTGTGTCCGATCTTCACCCTTGCGCTCTCCCTCACGCCAGGGGAATACCCACCGAACATGATTGGAAAGCCGCCAGGGGTAGGGTCGAAGTGTTCAACACCCGTCAGGGCTCGCATGGTTCCCGTGGGGCTCGGTTCTAAACGGCAGGAGATATGGGCGTGCAGCAGGATGCGGTGGTCGGCGGTGAGGCGCTGGAGGTCTGGATCGACCAGGATCTCTGTACCGGTGACGGCATCTGTGCGCAGTACGCGCCGGAGGTGTTCGAGCTGGACATCGACGGGCTGGCGTATGTGAAGGGTGCGGGTGAGGAGCTTTTGCAGGCTCCGGGGGCGTCGGCGCCGGTTCCGCTGCCGTTGCTGACGGATGTGGTGGATTCGGCGCGGGAGTGTCCGGGCGAGTGCATCCATGTGCGAAGGGTTTCGGACAGTGTCGAGGTGTACGGCCCTGACGCGGAGTGAGTGCGTGTGTGCGTGGGGTGATGTGGTGAGGCCTGTCTGACGGGCGAGTTGTGGGCGCCGGCCGCCGCGCGGGGTGACGTGGGGGCGGTGGGCGGGTGTCAGACGGTGTGGGCGCCCGCGGGGGTGGAGCGGATGAACACGTTGTCCTTCCAGCGCCACTTGGCGTCGGCTTTGACGTCGGGGCAGCAACTGGGCACGTCGGCCGAGGAGTAGCCGAGGTAGGTGGCGAGGACGGCGCCGTCCTGGACGGTGAGGGCGGTGACGGTCCGGCGTTCCCCGGGGTCGAGGAGGGTGGCGACGAGGCGGGGGTGGGGGGTGTCGGCGCCTTGGGTGAGGACGTAGAGGCCGTCGGGTGGGGTGCCCATGGCTGAGTCGCAGTGGACGGCTGCGATGGTTTCGGGCCTGCCGTCGCCGTCGAGGTCTCCGGTGGCTTTCTTGACGACGAGGGGTTTGACGGGGCCGCACCGGAGGGGGAAGTCGATTCCGGTGGTGGCGGGCGCCGTGGCGGTGGTGGGGTGGGGGTCGGTCGTCTGGGCGGCGGTCGCCGGCCGGGGTTGGAGGACCGAGGAGAGGGCTATGACGGCGGCCAGGGCGGTGGCGGTCGCGAGCCAGTGGATCGGTCGGGTGTGGGTGTGTGCCAGTTCCGGGACGGCGGGTTGCTGCACGAGGTGCGTCTCCTGGGCTGTGCCGGGGGGTGGGGTGGCCAGCATCGTGCCACACGTCACAGTGCGGGGGAACGGCGGGGTGCGGGCCGGGCCGGTGGGGTGCCGGGCGGGGCGGGGGGTCAACGCGGTGACGCCGTGGCCGGGTTCCTGGCTGTGGCGGGGAACTCGGTCACGGCGTCGTGGCGTTGAGGGGGTGGGGTGTCAGCGGCCGTTGCCCGCGTCGGCGTTGGGGCCGGCGTAGTCCTCGCCGTAGGCGCCCTTGGCGGGGCGGCGGCGGCGCATGGGGGGCTCGACGCCGTCGGCGAGGCGGCGGGCGGTGAGCAGGAAGCCGGTGTGGCCGATCATGCGGTGGTCGGGGCGGACGGCGAGGCCTTCGATGTGCCAGTTGCGGATCATCGACTCCCAGGCGGTCGGCTCGTTGAAGCAGCCGATCTCGCGGATGGACTCGACGGTCCGGGCGAGCTGGGTGGTGGTGGCGACGTAGCAGCACAGGATGCCGCCGGGGACGAGGGCCTTGGAGACGGCCTCGAGGCATTCCCAGGGGGCGAGCATGTCGAGGATGACGCGGTCGACGTCGGGGTCGGACAGGTTGTCCTGGAGGTCGCCGACGGTGAGCTGCCAGGCGGGGTGGGGGCCGCCGAAGTAGCGTTCGACGTTCTGCCGGGCGATGTCGGCGAAGTCCTCGCGGCGCTCGTAGCTGTGCAGCATGCCCTCGTCGCCGATGGCCCGCAGGAGGAAGCTGCTGAGGGAGCCGGAGCCGACGCCAGCTTCGACGACGCGTGCGCCGGGGAAGATGTCGGCGAAGGCGAGGATCTGCCCCGCGTCCTTGGGGTAGACGACGGCTGCCCCGCGGGGCATGGACAGGACGTAGTCGGGGAGCAGGGGGCGCAGCGCGAGGTAGGCGACGTTGCCGGTGGTGCGGACCACGCTGCCCTCGGGTGCGCCGATCAGTTCGTCGTGCGGGAAGGAACCCTTGTGGGTGTGGAAGTTCTTCCCGGCTTCGAGCGTGAACGTGTAGTGGCGGCCCTTGGGGTCGGTCAGCTGAACCTGGTCCCCGACCTTGAAGGGCCCGCGCCTGCGGGCGGCACCGGTCGGTTCGGACATGTGACCAGACTACCGGCGTTTGCGGTGGTCGCCGACCACGGTGGTGGGGGGCGGGTGTTCGCCGGGAGGGGTGGTGCGGCCGGGGGCGGGGTGACCGGTCGAATTTGCTTGCGGGCATCGGCCGGTTCGGCTTTACCTGTTCCCTTGTGCCTCATAGCCTTGTGGATCAGGTCACATGGCGGGTGGGACATGGGCCGCGAGGGCGGGACGCGATGCGGGTCCGTCCTTGGGGTTTCCTTGTGGGTTCCGTTCGTTCCGCCGGTGTGGCCCGTTGTCGATCTCTCATCTGGGAATGGCGGTCATCGATGTCCGAGGCCAAGAACGGTAAGCCCGAGGCGAGCACGGAGGGCTCCGACTACACGAAGCGGCTCGCCCGGCTGGAAACCTCGGGGATCAAGCGGTTCCTGCCGACGCAGGCGCCGTACCGGTGGAACCTGAAGCGGCTTCGGCTGGGGCGGGTTCTCGACGTGGGGTGCGGTCTGGGGCGGAACCTGCTGAACTGCGGGCCGGACAGTGTGGGTGTGGACCACAACGAGCATTCGGTGGCGACGTGTCGTGAGCGTGGGCTGACGGCGTATGTGCCGGAGGATCTGGCGAAGGCGCCGGACTGCGGTCCGGGGTCGTTCGACTCGCTGCTGTGCGCGCATGTCCTGGAGCACATGGACGAGGCTCTGGGGGCGGATGTGCTGGCGCAGTACCTGCCGCTGGTGAAGCCGGGGGGCCGGGTGGTGCTGATCACCCCGCAGGAGGCCGGTTACAAGACGGACGCGACGCATGTGCGTTTCGTGGGCTTCGAGGAGTTGCGCCGGCATGCGGACAAGGCGGGGCTGACGGTGGCGCGGGCGTTCTCCTTCCCGTTCCCGCGGTCGGTGGGGAAGGTGTTCCCGTACAACGAGTTCGTCCTGGTGGGGACGAAGGCCGGCTGAGGTGGGCCGGGCGGTTCCGGTCCTGCGGGCCGGAACCGCCGGGGGGGTGTCAGCTGGGGCGGGCCATCGCCTTGACGAAGGCGCGTTCGACGTCGGCTGCGGACAGGACGCCGTAGATCGCGCCGGTCTCCTCCACGACGAGGTATTCGGTGGCGGGTGTCGCGCGCAGGGCGTCCAGGAGGTCTTCTCCGGCGAGTTCGGCGGAGACGCGCATGCCGTCGGTGAGGTCCTGGGCGAGGCCGCTGACGGCCACCCAGGGGCGGCGGTGTTCGGGGACGCCGACGATGGCGGCCTCGCGGACCAGGGAGAGCGGTTCGCCGTCGGCGTCGACGACGACGAGGGCGCGGGCGCCGGCGTCGTTGGCGCGGCGCAGTGCCTCGGAGAGCGGGGTGGCGGACTCGACGGGGACGGCGCGGCGGGTGAGGTTGCGGGCGCGCAGTTCGGGGAGGTGTTCGCGCAGTCGGGCCATGCGCAGGCTGTTGCCGGCGCCGGTCCAGATGATCGCGGCGAGGATGGCGGCGAGCAGGGCGTCCATGACGGTGTCCATGCCGACGCTGTCCTCGGCGGCGTCTCCGAGGGCTCCGGACTGGGTGAGCAGGGGCAGTCCGATGAGGACGGAGACGGCGAGGGCGCGGCCGACCCAGGCGGCGGCGACGGTGCCGGTCATGGGCTTGCCGGTGATCTTCCAGACGACGGCGCGGAGCATGCGGCCGCCGTCGAGGGGGAGGCCGGGCAGCAGGTTGAAGACCGCCACGATGAGGTTGGAGATCATCAGGCCGGCCAGGAGGACGCCGGGGACGGTGCCGGGCTCGACGGGTTGCATGGCGAGGTAGAAGACGCCGGCGAGGGCGAGGGAGAGCAGGGGGCCGACGAAGGCGAGCCAGAACTCGCGGCCGGGGGTCTCGGCTTCCTTCTCGATCTCGGATACGCCGCCGAAGAACTGGAGCTGGATGCGGCGGACGGGGAGTTTGAAGCGGAGCGCGGCGACGGTGTGGGCGAGTTCGTGGATGAGGACGGACGCGTAGAAGGCGACGGCGAAGAAGAGGGAGACGAGGTAGCGGGCGGCACCGAGTTCGGGGAGCACGCGGTCGAGCTGGCCGCCGAACACCCAGGTGATGAGGGCGGCGACGAGGAACCAGCTGGGGGCTACGTAGACGGGTACGCCGAAGGGGCGGCCCATGAGGAGTCCGCCGCGGGGTTCGGGGGCCTTGGGGGGGCGTCCTTTGCCGGCGGGGGCTTGTCCGAGGGCGGGGCCCGGCGCCGCGCCGCCCGGGGTGTGGGCGTGGGGGCGGTCGGGGTGGTGGTCGCCGTGGGCGCGGGCGGGGGTTTCGGCGCGTCGTGAGGCGTCGGCGGGTGCGGAGGCGTCGGGACGTGCGGGGGTTTCGCCGGGTTCTGGGGCGTCGCCCGGTGGCGGGGTGTCGGCGTCCGGTGGGGGCGGGCCCTCGGTCGGTGTCGTGGGGGGCTTGGCCGGCTGTTCGCTGTCCGGCCGCGGCTGCCCGTTCCCGCCGCTTTCCACCACGGTGTCCCCTCGTTCGATGCGTCTCCCGTCCTGGCGGGCGGAAGGGTCTCGGGATCGATGGTATGCGGCCGTGGTGGCGTGTTCCGCCCCGGCACCCCTGTGTTTTCACTGCCGTAGCGGACGGAGTGGGTGACTGTCAGTGGTGGGCCGTATGGTCTGGGGCATGGAGAGCAGCAGCGAGCGGGTCGCCGGGGCGGTCGGGGGCGGTGTGGTGGAGTCGCGGGCGGAGTCGGAGGCGCGGGTGGAGTCGGAGTCGGGAGCGGGGTCTCAGGGGGGCGCGGCGGCGGGTGGGAAGGCGGTCGCCGCTGTGGCGCCCGCTTCGCTGTCGCCGTCACGGGCCGGCGATTTCATGCAGTGTCCGCTGCTGTACCGGTTCCGGGTGATCGACCGGTTGCCGGAGAAGCCGAGCGCGGCGGCGACGAAGGGGACGTTGGTGCACGCGGTGCTGGAGCGGCTGTTCGACGCGCCGGCGGTGGAGCGGACGGCGCCGCGGGCCAAGTCGCTGATCCCGGGTCAGTGGGACCGGTTGCGTGAGTCGCGGCCGGAGCTGGTGGATCTGTTCGCGGACGATCCGGAGGGTGAGCGGCTGGCCGGGTGGCTGGCGGAGGCGGAGGGGCTGGTCGAGCGGTGGTTCACGCTGGAGGATCCGACGCGGCTGGAGCCTGCCGAGCGGGAGCTGTTCGTGGAGGCGGAGCTGGAGTCGGGGCTGACGCTGCGCGGGATCATCGACCGGGTGGATGTGGCGCCCACGGGTGAGGTGCGGATCGTCGACTACAAGACGGGCAAGGCGCCGCGGCCGGAGTACGCGGAGGGCGCGCTGTTCCAGATGAAGTTCTACGCGCTGGTGGTGTGGCGGCTGAAGGGGGTGGTGCCGCGCCGGCTTCAGCTGGTGTATCTGGGCAGCGGTGACGTGCTGACGTACGACCCGGTGGTGGCCGATCTGGAGCGGGTGGAGCGCAAGCTGCTGGCGTTGTGGGAGGCGATCCGCCGGGCCACGGAGACGGGTGAGTGGCGGCCGCGGCCGACGAAGTTGTGCGGTTGGTGTGATCACCGGGCGCACTGTCCGGAGTTCGGTGGGACTCCCCCGCCGTATCCGCTGCCGGTGAGGGCGGTCGGGCCGGCGGTGGACGCTCAGGGCAGAATGGGGCCGGACTAACTAAGGAGACTTACGTGGCCATCCGCGTCCTACTGGTCGACGACCAGCCGCTGCTGCGTACCGGCTTCCGGATGATTCTGGAGGCGGAGCAGGATCTCGCGGTGGTCGGTGAGGCCGGTGACGGTTTGCAGGCCCTCGACCAGGTGCGGGCTCTGCAGCCCGATGTGGTTCTGATGGACATCCGTATGCCGCGGATGGACGGTGTGGAGGCGACGCGGCAGATCACGGGGCCGGGTCGGGACGGTCCGGCGAAGGTGCTGGTGCTGACGACGTTCGACCTGGACGAGTACGTGGTGGAGGCGCTGCGGGCGGGGGCGAGCGGATTTCTGTTGAAGGACGCGCCCGCCAACGAGTTGGTGCAGGCGATCCGGGTGGTGGCCGACGGTGAGGCGATGCTGGCGCCGAGCATCACGCGCAGGCTGCTGGACAAGTACGCCACGCATCTGCCGTCGGGTGAGGAGCCGGTGCCGGACACGCTGCACACCCTGACCGACCGTGAGGTGGAGGTGTTGAAGCTGGTGGCGCGGGGGTTGTCGAACGCGGAGATCGCGGCGGATCTGTTCGTGAGCGAGACGACGGTGAAGACGCATGTGGGGCATGTGCTGACGAAGCTGGGGCTGCGGGACCGGGTGCAGGCCGCGGTATACGCGTACGAGAGCGGGCTGGTGCGTCCGGGCGCGCAGTAGGAGGCGTCCGGTGGCGGCCGTGTGGCGGTCTTGAGAGGTGCGGTACGGCGGAAGGGCGCCCCCGGTGGGGGCGCCCTTCGTGGTGGTGTGGCGGCCGGGTCAGCCCTTGTGGAGTTCCCAGAAGCGGAAGACCGTGGAGGCGTCGAGGCAGTTCTCCAGGCCGTAGACGTTCTCGTGGACGACGGCGTACTGCTTGGCCTGCCAGACGGGCAGGACGGGCATCTGCCGGGCGACGATGTCCTGGAGTTCGGCGAAGTCGGTGTCGGTGGAGGAGCGGGTGCTCTGGGCGGCGGTGCGCGGGATGAGCGTGCCGGTGATGGCGTCGTTGGCGTAGTTGTTGTTGAGGACGTTGCCCTTGCCGAAGAAGGGGGCGGTGAAGTTGTCGGCGTCGGGGTAGTCGGGGACCCAGCCCTTGACGTAGACGCCGTACTTGCCGGCGGCGATGTCCTTCTCGTACTGGTCGTAGGCGACGGATTTGACGTCGGCGGTGAACAGGCCGCTGGCGTTGAGCTGGGCGGCGATGGCCTTGAGTTCCGCGTCGGTGGCCGGGCCGTAGCGGGAGGGGGTGGACCACAGGGTGAGTTTCACCTTGTCGGTGATGCCGTCCTCCTTGAGCGCGGCGGCTGCCTTGGCCTTGGAGGGGCGGGCGCCGTAGCGGTCGAAGAAGGCGGTGTTGTGGCCGCCGATGCCGGCCGGGATGATCGAGTACAGCGGCGTGGCGGTGCCCTTGTAGACGTTCTCGATCAGGGCTTCGCGGTCGATGAGGTGGGCGATGGCCTGGCGGACGCCGAGCTTTCCGGCCACGGGGTCGTCCATGTTGAAGACGAGGTGCTGGACTTCGGCGCTGGTGCCTTCGACGACTTCGACGCCCGTGCTGTCGTTGCTCTGTTCGACTTCGGAGATGTCTGCGGCGGTGAGGCCGCGGTAGGCGATGTCGATGTCGTGGGCGAGGAGGGCCTTCTTCAGGGCGCTCTGGTCGCCCTTGAAGAACCTGAGGGTGACGCCGGTGTTCTGGACGTCGGCGGTGCCCTCGTAGTTGTCGTTGACGGAGAAGACGGCCTCGTCGTCCTTGAAGGAGTCCAGCTTGTAGGGGCCGGAGCCGACGGCTTCGCCGTCCTCGCGGAGTTTGTCCGCGTCGTAGGAGCGGTGGTCGACGATGGACCCGGCGCCGGAGGCGATCTTGCTGGGGAAGGTGGCGTCGGGGACCTTCAGCTTGAAGACGACGGTGTGCTCGTCCGGTGCTTCGACCTGGTCGAGCATGGGGAACATGATGGCCGGTCCGGCGTCGTCGTTGATCTTCAGCATGCGGTCGAAGGAGAACTTGACGTCCTCAGACGTGAGCGCTTCACCGTTGCTGAACTTCAGGCCGTCCTTCAGCGTGCACTTGTAGACCGTGGTCCGGGTGTCGGTGAAAGAGCATTCCTTGGCGGCGTCGGGCTGGGGCTCGGTGCCCCCCTTGGGGAAGCTCAGCAGCGACTGGAAGACGTTGTTGAACAACAGCCATGAGCCCGGGTCGTATCCGGAGGCGGGGTCCGTGGCGAGGACCTCGTCGGACATCCCCATCACGACGGAGGAGCCGTCGCCGCCGGAGCCGCCGTCCTGCGAGCCGCATCCGGTCAGCAGTCCGGAGGCCAGGCCCGCCATGACGGGCAGGAGCGGCCACTGGTTGCGCATGTTCACGTAGGTGTGCCTTGTCGTCGAATCTCGCGTCCCGGGGCCGTGGCCGCCGCAGGTCCGGGCCCCGGGGACGTCGAGGAGTCAGGTGCGTCAGCCGCTCACGCCGCGGGAGAGCTCCCACAGCTGGAGGCTCGCGGAGGAGTTGAGCACGTAGGCCGTGCCGGTGATGTCGTCGCTGGATGCGACGTACTGCTTGCCCTGCCACAGGGGGATGACGGGGACGTCTTGGGCGACGATGTCCTGGATCTTCGTCAGGCTCTTGGCCGCGGTGAGCCGGTCGGCCACCCGGCGGGACTGCGGGATGAGGTCGTCGATGATGTCGCCGTTCTTGTAGGGCGACTTGAGGAAGTTGTCCTTGTCCAGGAACGGGGCGAGGAAGTTGTCGGCGTCGGGGAAGTCGGGGAACCATCCCATGCCGTAGACCTCGTACTGGCCCTTGCGTTCGGCGGGGACGAACGTCTCCCAGGGCGTGCCCTTGATGGTGACGTCGAACAGGCCGCTGGCGTTGAGCTGCTTCTGCAGCTGCTCGAACTCCTGCTTGGTGGCGGCGCCGTAGTGGTCGGTGGTGTAGTTCAGGGTCAGCTTCACGGGGGTGCTGACGTCGGCTTCCTTCAGGAGCGCCTTGGCCTTGGCGGGGTCGGGGTCGCCGTAGGTGTTGAAGAACGAGTTGGAGTGGCCGGTGACCGAGGCGGGGACCAGCGAGTAGAGCGGTTCGGCTTGGGTGCCGTACACCGCTGAGACGAGTTCGCTGCGGTTGATCACCTGGGCCATGGCCTGCCGGACGGCCTTGGTCTTGACCGTGGGGGCGCTGGTGTTGAAGGCGAGGTAGCGGATCTCCAGGCCGGCGAGTTCGACGAGGGATTCCTTGTTGCCGCCGGCGGCGTCGGAGAGCTTCTTGATCTGCTCCGGCGTCATGGTGCGGGTCATGACGTCGATGTCGCCCTTGTCGAGGGCGGCGCCCATGGCGTCGGCGTCCTCGAAGGAGACCATGTCGACCTTCTCGTTCTTCACGTCGAGGACCCCCTTGTACTCGGGGTTCTTGGTGAAGACGGCCTTGGTGACGGCGTCGCCGTCGGTCTCGGTCTTCAGGGTGTAGGGCCCGGAGCCGTCGATCGCGAAGCCTTCGCGGAGCTTGCCCTTGTCGTAGTCGGCGGGGTTGACGATGCCGGCGACGGGGGTGGACAGCTTGAACGGGAAGGTGGCGTCGGCGGTCTTGAGGTGGAAGATGACCTCGTTGTCGCCCTGCGTCTCGACGGTGTCGATGGTGGACAGCAGGGCGAAGACGCCGGAGTCGGCCTTGATGGAGCGGGCGCGGTCGATGGAGAACTTGACGTCCTCGGCGGTGACGGGGTCGCCGTTGGAGAACTTCAGGCCGTCGCGGAGCTTGCAGGCGTAGCGTTCGTTGCCGCTGTCGGTGAAGCCGCAGCTCTGGGCGGCCTCGGGGACGGGGTCGCCGTCGCCCTTGGGCTGGATCATCAGGGTCTGCACGGTCTGGCGCAGGACGTTCCAGGTGCCGACGTCGTAGGAGTAGGCGGGGTCGAACGGCGCGGGGGCGTCCTTGGTGGCGGTGAACCGGTCCGTGGTGCCGACGACGATGGCGCCGTCGTCGCCGCCGCTGCCGCTGTCGGACCCGCCGCACGCGGCGAGCACGGGCGCGAGCAGACCGACGACGGCCGGCAGCACCAAAGTCTTGCGGTTCATGCTCGAGTTTCTCCAGAGCTCTCAAGTCCGTGTACCCGGCATGCAGGGGTGTCGCGGCGGGACACGGGGGTAACTGCGTTGTTCTCGCATCGAGGTTAGTCCGGGTCGGCACGGCGGTTCGCGGGCACCGGAGTTGAAAGCCCATCACGCTGCGAAACCGGGTGCGGACGGACCGAAAACCCGAGCGGGGAATGTTTCGTGCAGCGTCTGACCAATCGGGACACATGGGCGCGTGGGGACCCCCCTTGTGGGGGTGAACAGCACACGGTGGCGTTCGTGTCGACCCCGTCCCGCGTGGGGAACGTCACAGGTCCCGGGGGGTGCGATGGAAGCGGAATTCAGCCGTCGGTGATGGTTCGAATTCACCGTGCGCACGGGTGCGGAATTCCCGTTGTCGCCGGTTGCGCACGCTGGGTGAACGTCCGCTCTTTTCCGTCGCCGACCCGCCGCCGGTGATCTTCAGACGGTGATGAGGCCGCGCAGGAATGTCAGGTCGACGTGTTCGAGTGAGGGGACGACGGTGCGGCGGGCGGCGGGCGGGATGGGCGCCACGGAGGGGACGGCGACGACGTGGCAGCCGGCGGCCTCGGCGGCGGCGACGCCGGTGGCGGTGTCCTCGACGACGGCGCAGCGGGCGGGGTCGGCGCCGAGGCCGGCGGCGGCGAACAGGTAGGGGTCGGGGTGGGGCTTGGTGCGTGCGACTTCGTCGCCGGCGACGGTGAGGGCGAAGTGCTGCGGGCCGAGGAAGGTGAGGACGCGGTCGATGATGCGCCGGTACGAGGCGGAGACGAGGGCGGTGGGGACCTCGTGTTCGGCGAGTTCGGCGAGGAGGCGGGTGGCTCCGGGCATCAGGGGCAGGGTGCGGGTGATGCGGTTCTCGAAGCCCTCGTTGAGCAGGACGGCGAGCTCGGGGAGGGTGATGTCCGCTCCGGTCGCCTCGATGAGGAAGCCGGCGCTGCGGCTCATGGGGCCGCCGACGACGACGTGGCGCCAGGAGTCGTCGAGGGTGTGTCCGAGGCCGGCGAAGACCTCGACCTCGACGTCCCACCAGAAGCCCTCGGTGTCGACCAGGGTGCCGTCCATGTCGAGGAGCACGGCCTGCAGGGCCGAGCCTTCGGCCGTCCGTGTGCCGAGCGCGGGAACCGTACTGGTCATCCACGTACCTCCTGGAGGGACGAGCAGGCCGGCTGCCCTTTTCTCGCGAAGAGGCAACCGGCCTGCCGGGGATCGACCAGTGTACGACTTATCCGATCAGTGTGCTGAGTGTGGCGCGCCGCGTCGTGTGACGCGGGCCGCCGTGTGCACGTGGTGCGGGGTCGTCACCGTGCGTTGAAGTACTTGGCCTCCGGGTGGTGGATGACGATGGCGTCGGTGGACTGCTCGGGGTGGAGCTGGAACTCCTCCGAGAGGTGGACGCCGATCCGCTCGGGCTGGAGGAGTTCGGCGATCTTGGCGCGGTCCTCCAGGTCGGGGCAGGCGCCGTAGCCGAGGGAGAAGCGGGCGCCTCGGTACTTCAGGGCGAACATCTCCTCGACGTCGGCCGGGTCCTCGCCGGCGAAGCCGAGTTCGGAGCGGACACGTGCGTGCCAGTACTCCGCGAGTGCCTCGGCCAACTGGACGGACAGGCCGTGGAGTTCGAGGTAGTCGCGGTAGGAGTCGGAGGCGAAGAGCTTGGCGGTCTCCTCGCCGATGCGGGAGCCGACGGTGACGACCTGGAGGCCGACGACGTCGGTCTCGCCGGATTCCTGGGGGCGGAAGAAGTCCGCGAGGCACAGACGGCGGCCGCGGCGCTGGCGGGGGAAGGTGAAGCGGGTGCGTTCGTTGCCGTGCTCGTCGAGGAGGATGAGGTCGTCGTCCTTGGACACGCAGGGGAAGTAGCCGTAGACGACGGCCGCTTCGAGGAGGTTCTCGGTCTGGAGCCGGTCGAGGAGGCCGCGCAGGCGGGGCCGTCCCTCGGTCTCGACGAGTTCCTCGTAGGTGGGGCCGTCGCCGGTACGGGCCTGCTTCAGGCCCCACTGGCCCTTGAACAGGGCGCCTTCGTCCAGCCAGGAGGCGTACTCCTTGAGCTGGATGCCCTTGATGACGCGGGTGCCCCAGAACGGCGGTTCGGGGACCGGGTTGTCGACGGCGACGTCGGAGCGGACGTGGCCTTCCTCGGGGCGTTCCTCGACCTCGGCGGCGGCGGTGGCGCGGACCCGGCGCTGCTTGAGTTCGGGCAGCTTCGCGCCGGGGACGCCTCGCTTGACGCCGATGAGGGCGTCCATCAGACGCAGGCCCTCGAAGGCGTCGCGGGCGTAGCGGACTTCGCCTTCGTAGACCTCGTGGAGGTCCTGTTCGACGTAGGCGCGGGTGAGGGCGGCGCCGCCGAGGATGACGGGGTAGTCGGCGGCGAGGCCGCGCTGGTTGAGCTCCTCCAGGTTCTCCTTCATGATCACCGTGGATTTGACCAGGAGCCCGGACATGCCGATGACGTCGGCGCGGTGTTCCGCGGCGGCTTCGAGGATCGCGGAGACCGGCTGCTTGATGCCGAGGTTGACGACGTTGTAGCCGTTGTTGGACAGGATGATGTCGACGAGGTTCTTGCCGATGTCGTGGACGTCGCCGCGCACGGTGGCCAGGACGATGGTGCCCTTGCCGTCGGCGTCCGACTTCTCCATGTGCGGTTCGAGGTGGGCGACCGCGGTCTTCATGACCTCGGCGGACTGCAGGACGAACGGCAGCTGCATCTGGCCGGAGCCGAAGAGTTCGCCGACGACCTTCATGCCGTCCAGGAGGGTCTCGTTGACGATGTCGAGGGCCGGGCGGTCCTGGAGGGCCGCGTCGAGGTCGGCCTCCAGGCCGTTGCGCTCGCCGTCGATGATGCGGCGCTTGAGGCGCTCGTCCAGCGGGAGGGCGGCCAGTTCCTCGGCCTTGCCGGCTTTGAGGGACTTGGCGGTGGCGCCCTCGAAGAGCTGCATGAGCTTCTGGAGGGGGTCGTAGCCCTCGCTGCGGCGGTCGTGGATGAGGTCGAGGGCGGTGGCGACCTCCTCCTCGGAGAACCGGGCGATCGGGAGGATCTTCGAGGCGTGGACGATGGCGGAGTCCAGGCCGGCCTTGACGCACTCGTCGAGGAAGACGGAGTTGAGCAGGATGCGCGCGGCCGGGTTGAGGCCGAAGGAGATGTTCGACAGGCCGAGGGTGGTCTGCACGTCGGGGTGGCGGCGCTTGAGTTCGCGGATCGCCTCGATGGTGGCGATGCCGTCCCCCCGGGACTCCTCCTGGCCGGTGCAGATGGTGAAGGTCAGGGTGTCGATGAGGATGTCTTCCTCGCGGATGCCCCAGTTGCCGGTGAGGTCGGCGATGAGCCGTTCGGCGATCTCGACCTTCTTCTCGGGGGTGCGGGCCTGGCCTTCCTCGTCGATGGTGAGGGCGATGAGCGCGGCGCCGTGCTCGCGGGCGAGCTTGGTGACCTTGGCGAAGCGGGATTCGGGGCCGTCGCCGTCCTCGTAGTTGACGGAGTTGATGACGGCGCGGCCGCCGAGCTTCTCCAGGCCCGCCTGGATGACGTCGACCTCGGTGGAGTCGAGCACGATCGGCAGGGTGGAGGCGGTGGCGAGGCGGCCGGCGAGTTCCTCCATGTCGGCGACGCCGTCGCGGCCGACGTAGTCCACGCACAGGTCGAGCATGTGCGCGCCCTCGCGGATCTGCTCGCGGGCCATCTCCACGCAGTCGTCCCAGCGGGCCTGAAGCATCGCCTCGCGGAACTTCTTGGAGCCGTTGGCGTTGGTCCGCTCGCCGATGGCGAGGTAGGAGGTGTCCTGGCGGAAGGGGACGCTCTGGTAGAGGGAGGCGGCGCCCGGTTCGGGGCGCGGGTCGCGCTCGGCGGGGGCGAGGCCGCGGACGCGTTCGACGACCTGGCGCAGGTGTTCGGGGGTGGTGCCGCAGCAGCCGCCGACCAGGGAGAGGCCGTAGTCGCGGACGAAGTTCTCCTGGGCGTCGGCGAGTTCCGGCGCGGTCAGGGGGTAGCTGGCGCCGTCCTTGCCGAGCACGGGCAGGCCGGCGTTGGGCATACAGGCCAGCGGGATGCGGGCGTTGCGGGCGAGGTAGCGCAGGTGCTCGCTCATCTCGGCGGGGCCGGTGGCGCAGTTCATGCCGATCATGTCGATGCCGAGCGGCTCCAGGGCCGTCAGGGCGGCGCCGATCTCGGAGCCGAGCAGCATGGTGCCGGTGGTCTCGACGGTGACGGAGACGATGAGCGGCAGGTCCAGGCCGGAGAGTTCGCGGGCGCGTCGGGCGCCGAGGACGGCCGCCTTGGTCTGCAGCAGGTCCTGGGTGGTCTCGACGATGAGGGCGTCGGCTCCGCCGGCGATGAGGCCTTCGGCGTTCTGCTGGAAGGCGTCGCGCAGGGTGGTGTAGGCGACGTGGCCGAGGGTGGGCAGTTTGGTGCCGGGGCCGATGGAGCCGAGGACCCAGCGGGTGCGGCCGTCGCGGGCGGTGTACTCGTCGGCGGTCTCGCGGGCGATGCGGGCGCCGGCCTCGGACAGCTCGTGGACGCGCTCGGGGATGTCGTACTCGGCCATGGCCGCGTGGTTGGCGCCGAAGGTGTTGGTCTCGACGCAGTCGACGCCGGCGTCGTAGTACTCGGCGTGGACGGAGCGGACGATGTCCGGGCGGGTGACGTTGAGGATCTCGTTGCAGCCCTCGAGGTTCTGGAAGTCCTCGAGGGTGGGCTCCTGGGCCTGGAGCATGGTGCCCATGGCTCCGTCGGCGACCACCACCCGGGTGGCCAGGGCCTCTCGGAGCTCGGACACGCGGGTCCGGCTGTCGGCGGAAGGGGTCGGCGGCACTGAGGCCATGTAAGGGCTCCCTCGGGTGCGACGGCTGTCGGCTTCTTCGGCGCCGGCTCCGCGGTCGCTCCCGGGAGCCGCCCGGGAGGGGCGGCGCACGGATCTTCCGTGGAGGGCGCTCGCCGTCAGCGTAGCCGGGTCGGCGGGCTTATGGTCATGGCGTCCACGGGACGGACCGCGGCGATGTGCGGTTCACCCGTGTGGGGCGAGTGCTGTAACACCTTTCGGCAGACCATTAGCGGGAGGTCGGCATGGACCGGTAGTGTTCGACATTGCCGAACGACGGCGGTGCTTGCCGCGCGTGGACGGGCGAGGGGACGGAGGCAGGACGGCGATGGCACGGAACATCCAGTCGCTCGAACGGGCGGCCGCGATGCTGCGGCTCCTCGCGGGTGGCGAGCGGCGGCTCGGTCTGTCGGACATCGCCTCGTCGCTGGGCCTGGCCAAGGGGACCGCCCACGGCATCCTGCGCACCCTCCAGCAGGAGGGGTTCGTCGAGCAGGACGAGGCCTCGGGGCGGTATCAGCTGGGCGCGGAGCTGCTGCGTCTGGGCACCACCTACCTCGATGTGCACGAGCTGCGGGCGCGTGCCCTGGTGTGGACGGACGACCTGGCGCGCTCCAGTGGGGAGAGCGTTCATCTCGGGGTGCTGCACCAGCAGGGCGTGCTGGTGGTGCACCACGTCTTCCGGCCCGACGACAGCCGGCAGGTGCTGGAGATCGGGGCCATGCAGCCGCTGCACTCCACCGCGCTGGGCAAGGTGCTGTCGGCGTACGACCCGGTCGCGCACAGCGAGGCGCTGGAGGCCGACCGCAAGCCCTTCACGGATCGCACGGTGTGCGAGCTGGAGGACTTCGAGCAGCTTCTGGACCTCACGCGCGCGCGTGGTTACGCGGCCGACGTGGAGGAAACGTGGGAGGGCGTGGCCTCGATCGCCGCGCCCGTGCACGACCGGCGGCGCATGCCGGTGGGGGCGGTCGGGATCACGGGGGCGGTGGAGCGGCTGTGCCGGGAGGGCGAGCTGCGGCCCGAGCTGATCGCGGCGGTGCGCGACTGCGCCCGCGCGGTGTCGCGGGATCTGGGCGCGGCGCGGTTCTGAGCGCTGCTCGTGCGACGCGGGCCCGAGGGGCCTGCGCGGCGCGGTTTCGAAAGAGCAGCTGCGCGGTTCTGAGAAGCAGGTGAGAGCGGGCCGGGGCGCCGTACGGGCGTTCCGGTCTTCGCCATACCCTGAAAAGTGACATTCCGGGCAGGTTCGATCACGGGTTCGACGACCGGAAGCGATCAATAACGATCCTGCATTCGACAACACAGCTCTTGACGTGCGCGGAACGCCGGAGAAAGACTCCCGTCCATCGGTCGGCATTGTCGAACACCTACCGGCAATACGCGCTAGAGTGTGGCAACGCCATGGGCCGGCATCGCTCTCACCCCCGAGGGCGGCTCGAACCCCCGGAGGGACCCGGGGTTCGGTCCCCTGGACGAAGGACAAAGGAGTCGCGGGTGTCCAGCTCCGACATCTTCATCGGCGAGACCATCGGTACCGCCATACTCATCCTGCTCGGCGGCGGCGTCTGCGCGGCCGTCACACTGAAGGCCTCCAAGGCCCGTAACGCCGGCTGGCTCGCCATCACCTTCGGGTGGGGTTTCGCCGTTCTGACGGCCGTGTACACCTCGGCACCGCTCTCCGGCGCCCACCTCAACCCGGCCGTGACGGTCGCACTCGCGATCAAGGACGGCGAGTGGAGCAACGTTCCGACCTACTTCGCCGGACAGCTGCTCGGCGCCATGATCGGCGCGGCGCTGGTCTGGCTGGCCTACTACGGCCAGTTCCACGCCCACCTCACCGACCGTGAGATCGTCGGCGGCCCCGGCGCCCAGTCCACGGCGGCCAAGGCCGTGGAGGCCCAGGAGAAGGGCGCGGGCCCGGTCCTCGGCGTCTTCTCCACCGGCCCGGAGATCCGCAACGTCGTGCAGAACCTCGCCACGGAGATCATCGGCACGGTCGTGCTGGTGCTCGCCGTCCTCACTCAGGGCCTCAACGACAAGGGCAACGGTCTGGGCACCCTGGGCGCACTGGTCACCGCGCTCGTGGTCGTCTCGATCGGCCTGTCCCTCGGCGGCCCCACCGGCTACGCGATCAACCCGGCCCGTGACCTCGGTCCGCGCATCGTCCACGCCCTCCTGCCCCTGCCCAACAAGGGCGGCTCCGACTGGGCCTACGCCTGGATCCCCGTCGTCGGCCCGCTGATCGGCGGGGCGATCGCCGCAGGCATCTACAACGTCGCATTCGCATAGGCCAGGCTGCACCTTGCACCGCCAGCACGCGCCGTACGTACTGCCCATCACCCACGGAACTCCCAGGAGCACACAGTGACCGACGCCCACACCGCCGGCCCCTTCATCGCGGCGATCGACCAGGGCACCACCTCTTCCCGCTGCATCGTCTTCGACCGCGACGGGCGCATCGTCTCCGTCGACCAGAAGGAGCACGAGCAGATCTTCCCCAAGCCGGGCTGGGTCGAGCACGACGCGAACGAGATCTGGACCAACGTCCAGGAGGTCGTCGCCGGAGCCGTCGAGAAGGCCGGCATCACCCGGGACGACATCAAGGCCATCGGCATCACCAACCAGCGTGAGACCACGCTGCTGTGGGACAAGAACACCGGCGAGCCCGTCCACAACGCCATCGTCTGGCAGGACACCCGCACCGACGGCCTGTGCAGGGAGCTCGGCCGCAACGTCGGACAGGACCGCTTCCGCCGCGAGACGGGCCTGCCGCTCGCCTCGTACTTCGCCGGCCCCAAGGCCCGCTGGCTGCTAGACAACGTCGAGGGCCTGCGCGAGCGCGCCGAGGCCGGCGACATCCTCTTCGGCACCATGGACACCTGGGTCATCTGGAACCTGACCGGCGGCGTCGACGGCGGCAAGCACTACACCGACGTCACCAACGCCTCGCGCACCATGCTGATGAACCTGCACACGCTGGAGTGGGACGAGAAGATCGCCGAGTCCATCGGCGTCCCCCTCGCGATGCTCCCCGAGATCCGCTCCTCCGCCGAGGTGTACGGCGAGATCAGCGGCGGCAGGCTCGGCGACCTGCTGGGCGGCATCCCGGTCGCCTCCGCGCTCGGCGACCAGCAGGCCGCCCTGTTCGGCCAGACCTGTTTTGCCGAGGGCGAGGCCAAGTCGACCTACGGCACCGGCACGTTCATGCTGATGAACACCGGCGAGAAGATCATCAACTCCTACTCCGGGCTGCTGACCACCGTCGGCTACCGCATCGGCGACGACAAGCCGGTCTACGCCCTCGAAGGCTCCATCGCCGTCACCGGTTCGCTGGTGCAGTGGATGCGCGACCAGATGGGCCTGATCTCCACCGCCGCCGAGATCGAGACCCTCGCGCTCTCGGTCGAGGACAACGGCGGCGCGTACTTCGTGCCGGCCTTCTCCGGCCTGTTCGCCCCGTACTGGCGCTCCGACGCCCGCGGTGTGATCGCCGGCCTCACCCGGTACGTCACCAAGGCGCACCTCGCGCGCGCCGTCCTGGAGGCCACCGCCTGGCAGACCCGTGAGATCACCGACGCCATGACGAAGGACTCCGGCGTCGAGCTCGCGGCCCTCAAGGTCGACGGCGGCATGACCTCCAACAACCTGCTGATGCAGACCCTCTCGGACTTCCTGGACGCGCCCGTGGTGCGCCCCATGGTCGCCGAGACGACCTGCCTCGGCGCCGCCTACGCCGCCGGCCTCGCCGTCGGCTTCTGGACCAGCACCGACGACCTGCGCGCCAACTGGCGCCGGGCCGCCGAATGGACCCCCCGCATGGACGCGGACACCCGCGACCGTGAGTACAAGAGCTGGCTCAAGGCCGTCGAGCGGACCATGGGCTGGCTCGAGGACGAGAGCTGACGAGAGCCGGCTCCCCGCTTCGAAGCCGGCCGCGGCCGGAGCTCACATGAGGAGTAAGAACCCGATATGACCAGTCAGTCCACCCTCCAGTCCGTGCCTGCCCTGGGTACGCACCCGGCCTCCGGCTCCCACCCGAGCCGCGCCGAGACCCGGGAGCAGCTCGCAAAGGCGTCGTACGACCTCCTCGTGATCGGCGGCGGCATCCTGGGCATCTCCACCGCCTGGCACGCCGCGCAGTCCGGCCTGAGGGTGGCCCTGGTCGACGCCGGCGACTTCGCCGGCGCCACCTCCTCCGCCTCCTCCAAGCTGCTCCACGGCGGTCTGCGCTACCTGCAGACCGGCGCGGTGAAGCTGGTGGCGGAGAACCACTTCGAGCGCCGTGCGGTCTCCCGTCAGGTGGCCCCCCACCTGGCGAACCCGCTCACGTTCTACCTCCCGGTGTACAAGGGCGGGCCGCACGGCGCGGCGAAGCTCGGGGCGGGCGTGTTCGCCTACTCCGCCCTGTCGGCCTTCGGCGACGGGGTGGGCCACCTGCTCTCCCCCGCCAAGGCCGCGCAGGACGTGCCCGAGCTGCGCACCGACAACCTCAAGGCCGTGGCCGTGTACGGCGACGACCAGATGAACGACTCCCGGATGGCGCTGATGACGGTCCGCGCGGCCGTCGAGGCGGGCGCGGTGGTGCTCAACCACGCCGAGGTGAAGGGCCTGCGCTTCACCCGCGGCCGGGTCACCGGCGCCGATCTGCACGACCGGGTCTCCGGCGACGAGTTCGGCGTGAACGCCCGTCTGGTGCTGAACGCGACCGGGCCGTGGGTGGACCACCTGCGCCGGATGGAGGACGAGAACGCGGCGCCGTCGATCCGGCTGTCGAAGGGCGCGCACCTGGTCCTGAAGCGCACCTCGCCCTGGCGGGCCGCGCTGGCCACCCCGATCGACAAGTACCGCATCACCTTCGCCCTCCCCTGGGAGGACATGCTGCTGCTCGGCACCACCGACGAGGAGTACGAGGGCGATCCGGCCGACGTCGCCGTCAACGACGCCGACATAACCCAGATCCTGGACGAGGCCGCGTTCTCGATCCGGGACCAGCAGCTCAGCCGTGATCTGATCACCTACTCCTTCGCGGGCCTGCGGGTGCTGCCGGGCGGTCCCGGCGACACGGCCAAGGCCAAGCGGGAGACCGTCGTCACCGAGGGCCGGGGCGGCATGCTGTCCGTCGCGGGCGGCAAGTGGACGACGTTCCGCCACATCGGCCGTACGGTGATGCAGAAGCTGGAGGTGCTGCCGGGCCACCCGCTCGGCGACGACTTCGAACCGATCTCCTCGCTGCCGAAGAAGCTGCCGCTGCCCGGTGTGGCCAACCCGCGCGCGGTCGCCCACCGGCTGCTGGTGGACAACCCGGCGCCCGGCCCGCGCATGGCCGCCGACACCGCCAAGCACCTGGCGACGCACTACGGTTCGCTGGCCTTCGACATCGCCCGGCTGGCGAACGAGAACCCGGAGCTGGGCGAGCGGGTCCACCCGGACGCCCCCGAGATCTGGGCGCAGGTCGTCTACGCCCGCGACCACGAGTGGGCCGAGACGGCGGACGACGTGCTGCGCCGCCGTACGACGCTGACCATCCGCGGCCTGGCCTCGGACGAGGTCCGGGCGAAGGTGCAGAACCTCCTCGACAAGAAGTAGTCCCGCCGGGGGCCTCGTCGAGGGCCGACACCGGGAGAGGGGCGTCTCCGCACTGCCGGAGGCGCCCCTCTCGGCGTGGGGGGTCGTGACGCCCGGTCGACCGGCGACGGTCGAGCCGTGAGCGGCTTCGGGGGACGGGTGTTCGGGGGTCGGGATCGGGGCAGTGATCCGTTCACTCCCCCGTGCGAGGGGGCTGCGGGCGCCCCCGCGGAACGCCGTAAGGTTGGGTGGTCAGGCGAGGGCACGTCGGAAGGAGGCGCTGGGTGATCGAGCTCGAGGGGGTTCCCGAGCTGATCGACCCGGTCATGGTGGCCGCGTTCGAGGGCTGGAACGATGCCGGCGACGCCGCCTCCACCGCGGTCGCGCATCTGGAGCGGGAGTGGAAGGGCGAGGTGTTCGCGGCGCTGGACGCCGAGGACTACTACGACTTCCAGGTGAACCGCCCCACGGTGTTCATGGAGTCCGGCGTCCGCAAGATCACGTGGCCGACGACGAGGCTGTCGGTGGTGCGGGTCGGCGGTGAGAAGCCGCGCGATCTGGTGCTGGTGCGCGGGATCGAACCGTCCATGCGCTGGCGCTCGTTCTGCAACGAGTTGCTCGGCTTCGCCCACGAGCTGGGCGTGGAGCTGGTGGTCGTCCTGGGCGCCCTGCTCGGCGACACCCCGCACACGCGTCCCGTGCCGATCAGCGGAACCACGTCCGACGCCGACCTGGCCCGCCGGATGGACCTGGAGGAGACCAAGTACGAGGGTCCGACGGGCATCGTCGGCGTCCTTCAGGAGGCGTGCACGCACGCGGGCGTGCCCGCGGTGAGCCTGTGGGCGGCGGTGCCGCACTATGTGTCGCAGCCGCCCAACCCCAAGGCGACGCTGGCTCTGCTGAACCGTCTGGAGGACCTGATCGACCTGCGGATCCCGCTGGGCGAACTGCCCGAGGACGCCCGGGCGTGGCAGACCGGGGTGGACCAACTCGCCGCCGAGGACAGCGAGGTGGCCGAGTACGTCCAGACGCTGGAGGAGGCCCGGGACACCGCGGAGCTGCCGGAGGCGTCGGGTGAGGCGATCGCCCGCGAGTTCGAGCGGTATCTGCGGCGCCGGGACGGCGGGGGTCCGCCCGATCCCGGTGAGCGGACCCGCCCGCCGAAGCCGCCCAAGCCGGCGAGCGACGACGAGGACTCGTCGGAGGACTGAAAGCCCGACGCGGGGCGGGCAGGCGGAGGAGGGCGGTGCGCGTCGGCGCACCGCCCTCTCGTCGTCAGACGCGGTCCACGGCCACCACGTCGTAGTCGGTGGCGGGCGTCGGGTCGACGTCGAAGCGGGCGTTCGGCAGGTAGAGGCGGTCGCCCCACGCCGCGGCCGTCGTCGGGATGCGGAAGCGCGGGTCGGTGATCCGGGCGATGGCGGTGCCCCGGGTGCCGGCCGCGTTCAGCCGGAAGACGTCGATCGCGTTCTGCCGCTGCTGGACGGCGTAGAGGATCCGGCCGAGCAGGAGCAGGCCGTCGCCGTTGGGCAGCCGGGCCGGCCCGAGGTCGACCGCGCGGGCGACTCCGGTGGCCGGGTCGACCCGCATCAGGCCGCCGCCGTCGGCGACGGTGTCGACCACCAGCAGCGCCCTGCCGTCGGGGGTGCGTTCGATGCCGTTGGCGGTGAACTCGTCGCCCTGCACCCAGTCGCCGCTCAGCGGCACGGTCTCCAGGGCCTGCGGCGTGCCGTGCCGGCCGAGGACCAGTTTGTAGAGCCGGGGTGCGAAGGAGTCGGTGAACCAGGCGGCGCCCGGGGTGAGGATCACGTCGTTCACGAAGACGCCGCCGGTGGCGTGGACCTGCTCGGTCTCGCCGGTACGGGCGTCGGCGACGCGGATCTCGCCGCTCGGGCCGCCGGCGAGGAAGAGCCGGTGGTGCCGGTCGATCTTCAGTCCGACGGTGGGGTGGCCCTCGCCGAGGCCCTTGACGGCGAGGGAGCCGCGGCCGGTGGCGAGGCTCACCCGGTGGACGTCGCCGTTCGCGAGGGAGCCGAGGTAGGCGTGGGGGCGGCTGCCGATGGTTATGCCCTCGGGCTGAAAGCCGTCGGGCAGGGGGAACGCGGCGGGCCATGCCGTGCCGCGCACGCCTGCGGCATGGGCGGCGCCGGCGCCGCCGAGGAGCGCCGCGCCGGACAGGGCGGCGGTCGCGGTGAGAAGTCTGCGGCGGGCCAAGGACCGTTCTGTGGATGCCACTGTGCGTCCTTCCGCGTGGGGGCCGGCTCGTGGCCGGCGGAGCGGTTGTCGTCAACGCTCACACCCCATCACATGACAGGCGTCACCGGCAGCCTGACGACGGGTCGGGCAGGGGAACGGCAAGTGCCCTTCCGCTTCGGGGGTGTTGCTCCCGAGGGGAAGGGCACGTGCCGGTTCTCTCGCGCGGGTTACAGCGCCACGCCGAGCAGGGCGTCCACCGCTCGCGACACGACGCCGGGGGCCCCGGTGTCCGTGCCGCCCCGCTCCTGCTGGAGCGCGGCCCAGCGGTCGACGGCGGCCAGCGCGGCGGGGGCGTCCAGGTCGTCGGCGAGGGCGTCGCGGATCTCCTCGACGAGGGCCTCGGCGGGCGGGCCGTCGGGCCGGGAGACGGCCGCGCGCCAGCGCCCGAGCCGGTCCTGCGCGTCGGGGAGCACCTGGTCGGTCCACTCCCAGTCGGCGCGGTAGTGGTGGGCGAGCAGGGTGAGCCGGATCGCCGCCGGGTCGACGCCGTCGCGGCGCAGTCGCGAGACGAAGACGAGGTTGCCCTTGGACTTGGACATCTTCTCGCCGTCCAGGGCGACCATGCCGGCGTGGACGTACGCCTTGGCCATCGGGAACTCGCCGGTGAGGGCCTGGGCGTGGGAGGCGCCCATCTCGTGGTGCGGGAAGGCGAGGTCGGAGCCGCCGCCCTGGATGTCGAAGCCCATGCCGAAGTGGTCCAGGGCGATGGCGACGCACTCGATGTGCCAGCCGGGACGGCCGCGGCCCAGGGAGGCGCCGTCCCAGCTGGGCTCGCCGTCTCGGGCGGCGGTCCACAGCATCGGGTCGAGCGGGTTCTTCTTGCCGGGGCGGTCGGGGTCGCCGCCGCGTTCGGCGGAGAGCAGCCGCATGGCGGCGGCGTCCAGGCGGGACACCTTGCCGAAGTGCGGGTCGGACTCGACGGAGAAGTAGACGTCGCCGTCGAGTTCGTAGGCGGCACCGGCGTCGCGGAGCCGCTCGACGAGGGGCACGATGCCGGGTATCGCCTCGACGGCGCCTATGTAGTGGCGCGGCGGGAGCATGCGCAGGGCGGTCATGTCCTCGCGGAAGAGGGCGGTCTCCTTCTCGGCGAGGGCGGTCCAGTCGACGCCGTCGCGCTGGGCCCGCTCCAGGAGCGGGTCGTCGACGTCGGTGACGTTCTGGACGTAGTGGACCTGCCGCTTGGTGTCGAGCCACACGCGCTGCACGAGGTCGAACGCGTTGTAGGTGGCCGCGTGACCCATGTGGGTCGCGTCGTACGGCGTGATGCCGCAGACGTAGATTCGGGCGACGGGACCGGGGTCGAGGGTGACGAGGCCGCCGGTCGCGGTGTCGTGGATCCTCAGGTCGCGGCCCTGACCAGGCAGGGCGGGGACCTCGGAAGCGGGCCAGGCATGCATGCCATGAGCCTAACCGGACCGGAGTTCCCGTTACGAACCGGAGCCCGCCGGTTGACCGGGAAGGCACTCTTGCGCGTCCGTCACGAGTGTGGTCAGACGGGGGGCCAGGGGATCGCCGGCCAGTCGCCGCCGGGCTCGGGGTGTCTGCCGGAGGCCAGCAGGGCGTCGACGCGCGCGCGGGTGGCGTCGGTCTCCGCCGGTGTGATGAGCCCGGCCAGGACGCCGGTCAGCTCCCCCGCCGGTTCCAGGGCGGTGCGCAGGCGCTCCAGGGCTTCGACGGCGTCCGGGGTGAGGGGTTCTCCGGCCCAGCCCCACAGCAGGGTGCGCAGTTTGTTCTCGGCGTTGAAGGTGACGCCGTGGTCGATGCCGTACAGGTGCCCGGTGTCGGTGGTCAGCAGGTGGCCGCCCTTGCGGTCGGCGTTGTTGACGACGGCGTCGAGGACGGCGAGCCGCCGCAGCCGTTCGTCGTCGGCGTGCACGAGGAGCGCCGTGCGGCCCTCGCCGACGTCGGCGAGGCCGATCGCCTTCCAGCCGGGCTCCGGTTCCTCCGCGTCGACGAGGGCGAGCAGCCCGTCCTCGGCGGAGGCCTCGATCCACAGCTGGCACATGCCTTCGCCGTACGGTCCGTCGCGCAGCACGGTGGGCGGTACGAGCCCCCAGCCGGTGACCTCGGAGACGGCGTACGCGGCGACCTCCCGCTGGGCGAGGGTGCCGTCGGGGAAGTCCCACAGGGGCCGCTCCCCCGCGACGGGTTTGTACACGCAGGCTGCTTCACGGCCCTCGTGGGCGACCGTGCAGTACAGGGCCGCGTTGGAGGCGTCCTGGATGCGTCCGCGCACGGTCAGCTCGCCCCGGGCGAGCAGGTCGGCGAAGGCGGGGCCGGCGGTCGTCACGCCCCGCGGCGGTATCCGTTCTGGCGCGGACATACGTGTCCTTCCGGGTCGAGCGGCAGACTGCACAGCGGGCACGGCGGCCGACCGGCGTTGACGACGTCGAGGGCCCGCTTGGCGAAGGCCCGGGCCTGGGCGCCGGTGAGGCGGACCCGCAGCATCGGGGGCCCGTTCTCCTCGTCCTGGAGGAGCCGCTCCTCCGCCTCGGCGAGGTCTTCCTCGGAGTCGGCGTCGAGTTCCACGAGGGCCTGCGCCTCGACGATCATGCGCTGTTCCTCGCCGTCCCAGGCGAGGGCCATGGTGCCGACGCGGAACTCCTCCTCGACCGGCGTTTCGAGGGGCGCGGTGTCGGCGACCTCGGCGGGCGCCACGGCGGGCACGGCGGCGCTCCCGCCGCTACGGCGTACGACCTCGTCCAGCAGCTCGTCCATGCGCTCGGCGAGTGCGGCGACCTGGGTCTTCTCCAGGGCCACACTGGTCACCCGGGGGCCTGCGGCGGCCTGGAGGAAGAAGGTACGGCGTCCGGGCAGTCCGACCGTACCGGCCACGAAGCGGTCCGGGGGGTCGTAGAGGAACACCTGACGGGACACGTCCTGTCTCCATGGGAATCGTGGGTACGTGAACGTCCATGCGTGAACGTGCGTATGCGGACCGCTTCACCCTACTGCGGCCGACGATCACGGTGCGCCCGCACCGCCTCCGACCGCGGCGTCCTCGGCGGGGGGCTCCTCGCGGGGCGTCAGGGAGGCGAAGTCGCCGGTGTCGCCGAGGCGGACGAGGAAGGGCCGTACGCGGGTGTAGCGGATCGCGGTGATGGAACACGGTTCGACGGAGATCCGTTGGAAGAGGTCGAGATGGAGTCCGAGGGCGTCGGCGACGAGCGACTTGATGATGTCGCCGTGCGAGCACATGAGGTAGACGGCGTCGGCGCCGTGGTCGCGCTCCACGCGCGCGTTCCACTCGCGGACCGCTTCGGCGGCGCGGGTCTGCATGGCGCGCATCGACTCGCCGCCCGGGAAGGCGGCCGCGGAGGGGTGCGCCTGGACGATGTCCATGAGCGGCTCGTCCTTCAGCTCGGCGAGCTTGCGGCCCGACCAGTCGCCGTAGTGGCACTCCCCGATCCGTTCGTCGGTGTGCGCGGGCAGGCCGGGGCGGGCGTCGAGGAGGGGCTGGACGGTTTCCTGGCAGCGTTGCAGGGGGCTGGCGACGACCTCGGCGATCGGCAGTCCGGCGAGCCGCCCGGGGAGCGCGGCGGCCTGCTCGGCGCCGCGCTCGTCGAGGGCGACGCCGGGCGTCCAGCCGGCGAGGAGGCCGGCGGTGTTGGCGGTGGACCGTCCGTGCCGGACGAGGATCAGCGTGGGCATGCGGCCCAGGGTAGGCGTACGCCGGGGGGCGAAGAGGAACGGCCGAAGGGAGAACACGCTCCGTGATCGTGGACTGTGCCATCTACCGTGACGGGCACCGCAGTGAGGGCCCGCAGGACTTCTCCGACGCGCTGGACGAGGCGCGCGCCGCGGGCGGATTCGTGTGGATCGGGCTGCATGAGCCCACCGAGAAGGAGTTCGACCACGTCACGCGGGAGTTCGCGCTGCACCCGCTGGCGGTGGAGGACGCGTTGAAGGCCCATCAGCGGCCCAAGCTTGAGGTGTACGACGATTCGCTGTTCCTGGTGCTGAAGCCGGTGGTGTACGAGCAGGAGAGCGACACGGTGTCCTCGGGCGAGGTCATGGTCTTCCTCGGCGACTCGTTCGTGGTGACCGTGCGGCACGGTGAGGGCGCTCCGCTGGCGGCGGTGCGGCAGCGGCTGGAGCACGAGCCGGAGATGCTGGCGAAGGGGCCGACGGCGGTGCTGTACGCGATCGCCGACGCGACGGTGGACCACTATCTGGACGTGGCGACGGAGTTGCAGACGGACCTGGAGGAGCTGGAGGCGGAGGTGTTCTCCCCGGACGGCGGCGGTTCGCGGCACACGGCGTCGCGGATCTACACGTTCAAGCGGCAGGTGCTGGAGTTCCGCCGGGCGAGCGGTCCGCTGGCGCCGCCGATGTCGCGGCTGGCGGGCACGGGGGCGATGGGGTCGGCTCTGCCCTTCGTCAACGACAAGGCGCGGCCGTTCTTCCGTGACGTCAGCGATCACCTCGCGCGCGTGAACGAGTCCGTGGAGAGCCTGGACCGGCTGGTGTCGGACATCCTGTCGGCTCACCTGGCGCAGATGAGCGTCCGCCAGAACGACGACATGCGGAAGATCTCCGCGTGGGCGGCGATGGCGGCGGTGCCGACGATGATCGCGGGCATCTACGGCATGAACTTCGAGCACATGCCGGAGCTGCACTGGGTGTGGTCGTATCCGGTGGTGATAGCGGTGATGGCGGTCCTGGAGGTGGGCCTGTACCGGTTGTTCAAACGGCGGGGCTGGCTGTAGTCGCGGGTTCGGGGCCGCCGAGGGCGTTGGTGCGCCGCGGTGGCTTCAGGGTGACCATGCGGTGCCAGCCGGCGAGGCGTTCCCAGGCGTGGACGGCGTGGATGCCGGCGGCGAGGGCGGTCCGTTTGGGGCGGCTCCAGCCGAGGAGGCGGCCCATGTGGGCCATGACGGCGAGGCTCACGTCGCGGTAGACGCGGATCTCGGCGAGCGCGCACCGGCGCAGGGTGCGCTGGATGGTCCGGCCGTGTCCCGCGCGCGCGAAGCGCAGCAGTTCCTCGTGGCAGTAGGCGAGGTGGTTGTCCTCGTCGTGGGAGATCATCTTCACCGCGCGGCCGAGGTCGGGGTGGTCGCCGAAGTGCTTGCGCAGCAGCCGCATCTGTTCGGAGGCGCGCTGTTCGGTGACGCGGCTGTGGGCGAGGTAGGTGACGATGTCGGGCACGGTGAGCGGCTCGTCGGCCCGGAGCCTGTCGTGCTGGAGGCCGATGCCCTCGCGCTCCAGGAGCATCGTGTAGTCGGTCTCGGGGGGTACGGGGGCGGGTGGCAGGCCCCGTTTCCTCAGGAGGGCTTCGAAGATCCGGCCGTGTTTGTCCTCGTCGGCTCCGTGCCGGGCGATCTTGGGGGCGAGGTCGCGTTCGCCGGGTGGGACGAGGGCGGCGATCCGGGCGTTCTCCCAGCCGCCCTGGGACTCGCCGCCGGCGGCGATGGAGCAGAACAGCCGGAACGACTCGTCGTCGTCGAGGATCTCCTGGAAGAGGTTCTTGGCCGAAAGCATGGGGGCGCCTCTCTGCATACCGGGAGAACGAGTCAAGTGCGGTACGAGAGGGGCTGCAACAGGTGCGCCGGACGGCTCGGCCGAAAAGGTGACGGCCTCGTTCGCCGCGGGGGCGTAACCGGCCGGGTCCCGGCGCGTTGTTCCCCGTGACGGCCGTGGCGGGGAAGACCCCCGAGCCCCCACCACGGCCGCTGAACTTCTGAAGGGCCCTACGCCAGGCCGGAGAGCTCCAGGGCCTCCGCGCCGGCCCGCAGGGAGGCGAGACGCTCGTCGAGGGAGAAGCCGGCGGGGGCGAGGCTGAGGGTGGTGACCCCGGCCGCGGCGTAGGCCTTCATCCGGTCGGCGATGCGCTCCACGGATCCGAGCAGCGTGGTGCTGTCGATCAGGTCGTGCGGCACGGCGGCGGCGGCGCCCTGCTTGTCGCCGGAGAGGTACTTCTCCTGGATCTCGGTCGCCGCCTGCTCGTAGCCCATGCGGCGGGCGAGCTGGTTGTAGAAGTTCTGCTTGGGGCTGCCCATGCCGCCGACGTAGAGGGCGGTGTAGGGGCGGAAGGCGTCGGCGAGCCGCTCGACGTCCTTGTCCTCGCCGACGGCGAGCGGCAGGGTCGGGCAGACGTCGAAGCCGTCCAGCGTCTTGCCGGCCTTCTCGCGGCCCGCGCGCAGGTGCCTGACGGCGGTGTCCTCGAGGTGGTCCGCCGAGGGGAAGATCAGCAGGGCGCCGTCGGCGATCTCGCCGGTCTGCTCCAGGTTCTTCGGGCCGATCGCGGCGATGTACAGCGGGATGTGCTCGCGCTGCGGGTGCACGGTCAGCTTGATGGGCTTGCCCGGGCCGTCGGGCAGCGGCAGCGTCCAGTGCTCGCCCTCGTAGGACAGCCGCTCCCGCGTCATCGCCTTGCGGACGATCTCGACGTACTCACGCGTGCGGGAGAGCGGCTTGTCGAACTTGACGCCGTACCAGCCCTCGGAGACCTGCGGGCCGGAGACGCCGAGGCCGAGGCGGAAGCGGCCGCCGGACAGCGAGTCGAGGGTGGCGGCGGTCATCGCGGTCATCGCCGGCTGGCGGGCCGGGATCTGGAAGATGGCCGAGCCGACGTCGATCCGCTCGGTCTGGGCGGCGACCCAGCTGAGCACGGTGGCCGCGTCCGAGCCGTAGGCCTCGGCGGCCCAGCACACGGCGTACCCCAGCCGGTCGGCCTCCTGGGCCACGGCGAGGTTGTCCCCGTCCATTCCGGCACCCCAGTAGCCGAGGTTGATCCCGAGCTGCATGGCCGATTCCCCTTACTGATCAGTAACGACGCTGTTTCCGGAGACAGTAGCGCGGGGCCGCCCGCCGGGTCAGGTCGGTGTGGCGAGGGTCGCGTCCGCCGGGCGGGCCTCCGGCCTGCGCCGATCCGGGGCGCGGCGGCCGGAACCGTTGTCCACAGGCAACCCATGGCCCAGTTCTGGCCAGTAATCTCGGCGTCCATGGAGCAGAGGCATCTCGGCCGTACGGGCCTGCGCGTGTCCCGGATCGGGCTCGGCACCCTGACCTGGGGCCGCGACACCGACGAGCATGACGCCGCGGACCTCCTGAAGACGTTCTGGGAGGCGGGCGGCACCCTCGTCGACACCGCGGACGTGTACGGCGACGGGGAGGCCGAGTACCTGCTGGGGCGGCTCATGGACGGGCTGATCCCGCGCCGGGATCTGGTCCTGTCCACGAAGGCGGGCAGCGTGCCCGACCCGGACCGGCGCTTCGACGGCTCCCGCGGGCATCTGCTCGCCGCGCTGGACGCCTCGCTCGCCCGCCTCGGCACCGACCACGTCGACGTGTGGCACGTGCACGCGTACGACCCGGACACGCCGCTGGAGGAGACGCTCCAGGCGCTCGACATCGCGGTGGCCAGCGGGCGCGCCCGGTACGCCGGCGTCTCCGACTTCTGCGGCTGGCAGCTCGCCAAGGCCGCGACCTGGCAGCTCGCCGCGCCGGGCACGCGCACCCGGCTGGCCGGCACGCAGATGGAGTACTCGCTGCTCCAGCGGGGCGTGGAGCGCGAGGTGCTGCCGGCCGCGCTGGATCTGGGCATCGGGCTGCTGCCGTCCTCTCCGCTGGGGCGGGGCGTGCTCACCGGCAAGTACCGGGGCGACGCGCTGCCCCCGGACTCGCGCGGCGCCTCCGAGCACTTCGCGCCGTTCGTGGAGCCCTACCTCGACGACACGGCGAGCCGCATCGTGGACGCGGTGACGACCGCGGCGGACGGGCTCGCGGTGACCCCGTTGCAGGTGGCCCTCGCGTGGGTCCGCGACCGGCCGGGCGTGACCGCGCCGATCATCGGCCCGCGCAACGCGCTGCAGCTCACGGGGGCTTTGTCAGTGGAGGCCCTTAGTCTTCCTGACGAGATCTGCCGTGCGCTCGACGATGTGTCGGCGCCGGTGCACCGCTATCCCGATCACGACTGGAGCACGCTGTGAGCACGGAGCCGGACCCCCCGGAGCACGAGGCGCCCACCGGGCCGGCCACCCCGGAGACGGGCCCTTCGGAGACGGAACCGACGCCGGCCGAGACCGCTGACGACACCGAGGTCGCCGAGGCCGCCGAAGCCGGCGGGAGCACCGCGGACACGCAGGCCGCGGGCCCCGCCGTCGACGCGCCCCCCGGCGAGCCCGCGGAGCCTGCGGCGGACGCTCGGGCCGAGGGTGAGGAAGGGAAGGCTTCCGAGGCCCAGGCGGAACTCGCGGCTCAGAAGGTGGAGCGGGAGCGGATCGAGCGGCGCAAGGCCGAGCGGCAGGGGCCCGTCGAGGCGGGCGGCAAGCTCAGCGGGAAGGCCGCCGATCTGCTCGCCGCGGTGCGGGCCGTGGAGGGCGGCGCGAAACCGGCCGCCACGGTCTTCGCCGACCCCGAACCCGCCCCGCGCCGCCCCGCCGCCCAGGAACCCGTGCGCCGTCCGCAGCCCGCCCCCGCGCCCGCCCCGCAGGGGCCCGCTCCGGAGACCGTGGCGGCCGTGCGCCGCGTCCTCACCGGCGCGGGCGCCCCCGAGTCGCTCGCGCCGCAGGTCGCGGCCGTGCTCGGCGAGGGTGCCGGGGAGACGCTGTCCGAAGACCCCTGGCAGTTGCTGCGCGTCCCCGGAGTCCGGCCGGAGCAGGCCGACGGCTTCGCGCGGGCGCTGCTCGGCCCCGACTGCGCGCCCGACGACGAGCGGCGCGCCCGCGCGGTCACGGTGTGGCTGCTGGAGCAGGCCGCCCTGGCCGGGCACACCGCGCTGGAGCTGCCCGCGCTGACCACCGCGCTCGGCCGGCAGGGCGTCCGGGACGGCGACGCGGCCGTGCAGAGCACGCTCGCCGAGGGCGAGGCCCTCGTCTTCCAGGACGCCCTGGACGAGCCCGGGGCCACGAAGCCCGCCGACGCGTCGGGCGAGGAGGGCGAGGAGGAGGCCCGTCCGGTCCGGGTCCTGGTCGGGCTGGAGCGGTACGCGCTCGCGGAGGAGAGCCTCGCCGACGGCCTGGCCCGGGTGGCCACCTCGCCGGCCGAGGACGCCCCGGCGCGGTGGGAGCAGGCCGTGGCCGGGGCGTCCGGCGGCGCGGCCGAGCTGATCCGCGCGGTCGCCGGGCACGGGCTGGTGCTGCACACCGGCGGCGAGGCCGCCCGCGCCGAGCCGGCGGCCCTGCTCGCCGCCGCCCGGTCTCTCGGCCTGCGCGCGGTCGCCGCGTGCCACACCCCGGACGGGCGGCGCCGGTTCGCCGCCCTGCTGAAGGAGCCGGGCGAGGACGTGGTCACCGTCGCCGGTCTGCTCGCGGGCGCCGAGGGGCCCGGCCGGGACGCCGACGGCGCCCTGGCCCTCGATCTGCTGATCCTTCCGGACACGCCGCAGCTCGACGTGGAGAGCGCCGCGGTGCTGGTGGAGTCCCTGCCGGACGGGGCCCGGCTGGTGCTCGGCGGGGACCCGGCGCTGCTGTGGTCGGCCGGTCCCGGCCGGGTCTTCGCCGACCTGCTCGCGGCGCGCGTGTGCCCGCAGATCGCCTCGCGCACGCCCGACCCCGGGCCGCTGGGCGAGCTGATCTCGGGCATCGGCGTCGGTGAGCTGAACCAGGTCGAGGCGCCCGGCAAGGAGCTGGTGATCGTGCCGGTGCGCGACGCGGGCGAGGCCGTGCACAGGACCGTGCAGCTCGTCGTGGACTCCGTGCCGCGCGCGTTCGGCATCGCCCCGGAGCAGACGGTGGTCATCACCCCGGGCCACGGTGGCGCGGCGGGCACCCGCGCGTTGAACGCGGCGCTGAAGGAGCGCCTCAACCCCGGCCCGGGCCGCTTCGGCGGCTTCGACCCCGGTGACCGGATCGCGTACACGCCCGCGCCGGGCCGTACGGTGCCGGGTCAGGTGGTGGGGGCCGACGCGGACGGCCTGCACCTGTCCTGCGCGGACATCGCCGTGGTCGTGCCGAAGGAGCGGGTGGAGCAGTCGGTGCGGCACGGGTGGGCGCTCACGGCGCACCAGGCGGTGGGCGGCCGGTGGCCGGCGGCGGTCGTGGTGCTGCCGGGCGACGCGGCTCAGGCCCTGTCCCGCCCCTGGGTGTACACGGCGTTCGGGTGTGCGGAGCGCCATCTGTCCGTGGTGCACGGGGTCGAGCAGGCCCTGCCCCGGGCGGTCGCCGAGGTCGGGCCGAAGCCCCGCACGACGCGGCTGCCGGCGCTGCTGCGCGCCCAGGTGCCGGCGGCGGGCTGACGCGGACGGCGGCGGTCACGGCGGGTCTCCCCTGCCGTCGACCGCCGCCGTCACCGCGTCACGTCACGTGCTGCCTCACGGCGTCACCGGTCGGCGCGGTGCCCGTCCAGCGGCGCCGCGCCCTCGTCGTCCGTGTCCTCGTCCACGTCGTCCAGCTCGTCGTCGAAGACCGAGCTCACGTCGAAGCGGCACACCACCTGCTCGGGGTCGGGCTGGTCGAACGGCGTCTCCAGCCAGTCGCCGGGGTCGGCCGGTTCGTCGGCGGCCACGACCCAGAGCGTGGAGTCGCCCTCCTCCAGGCCGAACTCCTTGTGCCGGGAGGCGATCTCGTCCGGCTCGAACTCGCCGAAGAGCAGGCCGAGCGCCCCGTGGACGGTGCCGGAGGCCTCCGTGTCCGTGCCGGCGCCGTCGGACTCCGCCGCCTCGACCCGCTGGGCCTGCGCCAGCAGCCGCTGCGGTTCCGCCACGGAGTAGTCGCGGCGGATCAGCACGCTGAGCGCGTTCGGTTCCTCGGGACCCGCGTACGGCGGCAGCGCGTCCTCCGCGGCGGGGATCTCGAAGGGGGTGACCTCGTCGTAGCGGTCGTAGAGCAGTTCGTCGTACGCCTCGGCGGCCGCGGCCAGCTGGTTGAAGGCCTCGTAGACGGCCTGGTCGTCCTCTCCCGTCCTGCGTTCGACCGCGGCCAGGTGGCGGTCGAGCGCGGTCTTGACCGCCTCGGCGGCGGCGCGTACCTCGGCAGCGGTGGGCTGCGCAGCATCAGACATAGTGCAGACGCTATCCGTACCGGGCCCCAGACCGCACAATAGATGCGATGCCGGAATACGAATTTGTCGACGTGTACGTACCGCGTGGGGTCTCCCGCAGCGAGGCGACACGACTGCTGACGGACCACGCGGAGTACGGGAACTGGGAGCTGCACCGTCTGAGCCTGCTGCGGGACGGCAGCCGCAGGGTGCGGTTGAGGCGACGGATCATCCGCCAGGTGCGGGCCACTTGGTGAGCCGAGGATGACGCGAACGGAGCGGGCCCCGCCGAGGCGGGGCCCGCTCCGTCGTGCGCGGTGCCGTGGGGGTGCCGGCTACGCCTGGGGGCGCGCCTTGCGGTAGAGGACCGCGCCCGCGAGCAGCGCGCCGGCGCCGACGGGCACGGCGAGGCCCAGCGGGAGTTCGCTGCCGGTGGTGGCGAGCTGTGCGGTGGCCCGGCCTGCGGGCCGGTGTGCGGTGGAGGAGCTCGCCGGGGTCACGTGGCGCGGCGTGGACGGCTTGCCCTCGGGCGTGGTCGGGCTGGAGGTGCCCGGGTTGGTCGGGGTGCCGGGGTTCTGGTTGCCGGGCTCGGGGGGCTGGTGCTCGCCGCCGGGCGGCGTGCCGTAGTCCCAGTCGGGGGCGGGGCGGCTGTCGTTGTCACAGCGGTTGCCCATGGTGGGGTTGAGGATGCCGACGGCGTCGACGCCGTTGCCGCAGACGTTCACCGGCACGTGGACCGGCGCCTGGACGTGGTTGCCGGAGCCGATGCCGGGCGAGCCCTCGGTGCGGCCGCCCGCGTGCGCGCCGCCGTGGCCGCCGTGCGCGCGGGAGCCTCCGTGGCCGCGGTCGTCGTGGCCGCCGTAGCCGCCGTGGTCGCCGTAGCCGCCGTGACCGCCGTAACCGCCCTGGTCGCCGTGACCGGAGTGGCCGCCGTCGCGTCCCTCCGACCGGCCGCCGCGGTCGCTCCGGTTGGAACAGGCGTTGCCCATGGCCGGGTTGAGGGCGCCGATGACGCCGACGGTGTTGCCGCAGACGTTGACCGGCACGTCCACCGGCACCTGGACGGTGTTGCCCGAGAGCACGCCGGGCGAGTGGGACGCGCCTGACTGCGCACCGGAGTCGGCGTGGGCGTAGCCGCCTGCGGCGGCGATCACGCCCGTGGCGGCCGCCACGGTCATGAGGCCTTTGCGGGTGACCTGTCGCATGACTGAATCCCTTGCTTTCTTCGTCGAATGTCTTCGGCGTTTCACGCCGACAAGGAATGCCTCGAGAAAAAGACCGGTAGGCCCCGGAGCGCATGGCGTGCGCTCCGGAGCCGACGGTGTGGACGACCCCTCAGCGGGTCGATGTCACTTGTTGAGGCAGGCGTTGCCGAAGGCGGGGTTCAGCGCGCCGATCGCCGAGATCGTGTTGCCGCAGACGTTGACCGGGATGTGCAGGGGCACCTGGATCACGTTGCCGGAAGCGACGCCCGGGGAGTGCACGGCGGCGGCCTGAGCACCCGAGTCGGCGGCGGCCATGCCCGCGCCCGCGAGAACCAGCCCACCGGTGGCAGCCGCAACGGCGGCGACCTTCTTGATCATTGTTCCTCCTTGTTGGCAAACCTTGTCGGCAAAGCGATCCCAAGCAGCGGATCGCATCACCAGTAACGAGGAGGAATTAGTGGGGCTACGCGCTTATCGGCGCATTCACTCGTCCCAGTCACGTCCGTACAGGCGGCCGAATGCTGAAGTGTCGTTTCAGCGGGAGGAGTCAGGACGCGTCGATGAAGCGGTCGAGCACCCGCACGCCGAACTGGAGCCCGTCCACCGGCACTCGCTCGTCGACGCCGTGGAACATGCCGGCGAAGTCCAGCTCCGGCGGCAGCTTGAGCGGGGCGAAGCCGAAGCCGCGGATGCCGAGGTCGTCGAAGGACTTGGCGTCGGTCCCGCCGGAGAGCATGTACGGGATGGCCTTGGCGGTCGGGTCCTCGGCGAGCAGCGAGGACTGCATGGCCTCCACCAGCGCCCCGTCGAAGGTGGTCTCGACGGCCTTGTCGGCGTGCACGTCCTCGCGGCGCACGTTCGGGCCGAGGATGCGGTCCAGGTCGGCGAGGAACTCCTCCTCGTGTCCGGGCAGGAAGCGGCCGTCGACGTGGGCGGTGGCCTCGCCGGGGATCACGTTGACCTTGTAACCGGCGCCCAGCTGCGTCGGGTTGGCGGTGTTGCTCAGGGTCGCGCCGATGAGCTTGGCGATGCCGCCGAGCCGGGCGAGCGTCGACTCCATGTCCTCCGGGTCCAGTTCGGTGCCGAGCGCGTCGCCGAGCTCGTCGAGGAAGGCCCGGGTGGTCTTGGTGACCCGTACGGGGAAGCGGTGCCGGCCGAGGCGGGCGACGGCCTCGGACAGCTCGGTGATCGCGTTGTCCCGGTGGATCATCGAGCCGTGCCCGGCGGTGCCGGCCACGGTCAGCTTCATCCAGTGCATGCCCTTCTCGGCCGTCTGGATCAGGTAGAGCCGCCGCTTGTCGTCGACGGTGAAGGAGAAGCCGCCCACCTCGCTGATCGCCTCCGTGACGCCCTCGAAGAGCTCCGGGTGGCGGTCGACGAGGTGGCGTGCGCCATAGGTGCCGCCGGCCTCCTCGTCGGCGAGGAAGGCGAGCACGATGTCGCGCGGGGGCCTGCGGCCCGAGCGCAGCCGGTCGCGGACGACCGCGAGGGTCATCGCGTCCATGTCCTTCATGTCGACGGCGCCCCGCCCCCACACGCACCCGTCGGCGACCTCGCCGGAGAAGGGATCGTGGGTCCAGTCGGCCGCGTTAGCCGGTACGACGTCGAGGTGGCCGTGGATGAGCAGCGCGGGCCGGCTCGGGTCCGTGCCCTCGATGCGGGCCACCGTGGAGGCGCGGCCCGGGTGGGACTCGAAGATCCGGGGCTCCAGCCCCACCTCGGCGAGCTTCTCGGCGACGTACTCGGCCGCCTTGCGCTCACCCGGACCCGAGTGGTCGCCGTAGTTGCTGGTGTCGAACCGGATCAGGTCGCGGCAGAGGTCCACGACCTCGTCCTCGCCGGTGACGCCCCTGGCCGTGTCGTCCGTCGCGCTCACGCTGCTTCCTCCCGCTGTCACTGCTGGTGGTCCCCTTCATCCTCCCTCTCCCCCGCCGCTCGCCCAAGAGCGCTCCCGGCCCGTCACACGCCGTTCACGCCCGGCCCGTGATCGGGCACCCTCGAAAGCCTGGTAATGTTTACGTCGTCGCCGCGGGGAAAACCCGCACGACAGACACCTTGTCCGGGTGGCGGAATGGCAGACGCGCTAGCTTGAGGTGCTAGTGCCCTTTATCGGGCGTGGGGGTTCAAGTCCCCCCTCGGACACTGAAGATGAGTGAGGGCCGCGACCGTCGAGGTCGCGGCCCTCAGTCGTGTCCGGGGGCGTGTTCCGGCCGCGCTCGTCGGGGTCCGGAGCCCTTCGGTGGCCCGGTGCGGGCGCCCGGCACAATGGGGGGCATGTCCCGACGTACCGCCCGCTCCGGGCGTCCGGCCCGGCCCGCCCCCGCTGCCGCCGTCTGTCCCTGCGGTCTGCCCGAGGTCTACGAGGCCTGCTGCGGTCGTTTCCACTCCGGTGCGGCCGTCGCGCCGACCGCCGAGGCGCTGATGCGTTCGCGGTACAGCGCCTTCGTGCGGGGCGACGCGGGGTATCTGATGCGGACCTGGCATCCGCGGACCCGGCCTGCGGGGCTGGACCTCGATCCCGGCACGCGGTGGACCGGCCTGGAGATCCTCGCCACGGCCGAGGGCTCCGCGTTCCACTCCACCGGCGTGGTGGAGTTCCGGGCGTCCTACCGGGGCGGGGCGCTGCACGAGCGGAGCCGGTTCGAGCGGGTGGAAGGGGCGTGGGTGTACGTGGACGGGGAGTTCCCGGACGCGGCCTGACCCTCGGCCTTACGGGGCGAGGATGTCCAGTTCCTTGAGGGCGCCCGCGGTGACCTCCCGGGTCAGCCGCTCCGCGCGCTCGGCGTCGCCCTCGCGGACCGCCTCGGCGAGCTGGACGTGCAGGGTGACGGCGGCCGGGTCGGGGTCGTGGAACATGACCTCGTGCTGGGTGCGGCCGGTGAGGACCTCCGCGACGACGTCGCCGAGGCGGGCGAACATCTCGTTGCCGGAGGCCGTGAGGATCACCCGGTGGAAGGCCACGTCGTGGAAGAGGTACCCCTCCAGCCTGTGGCCGCGTGAGTTCGCGACCATGCCGAGCGCGCACTCGGTCAGTTCGGCGCACTGCTCCGCCGTGGCGTGCTGGGCGGCCAGGCCCGCCGCGACCGGCTCGATCGCCGAGCGCAGCACGGTGAGCGAGCGCAGTTGGTGGGGGCGGTCGGCGCCGGCCAGCCGCCAGCGGATGACCTGCGGGTCGTAGACGTTCCACTCCGCCCTGGGGCGGACCGTGACGCCGACGCGGCGGCGGGACTCGACCAGGTGCATGGACTCCAGCACGCGGACCGCCTCGCGCATCACGGAGCGGGAGACGTCGAAGCGCTGGGCCAGCTCGTCGGTCCGCAGCACGCTCCCCGGCGGGTAGTCGCCCGCCGTGATCGCGGGGCCGAGGGCGTCCAGTACTCGGCCGTGCAGACCCCGGCCCGGAGTGGTCATGCACTCAGCGTACGGGGTGGATCAAGGACTCAAAAAGTCAGACTTATTTGCCACAGTCTCTTGAATTCGTCGTACCTAATGCGTTTCAGTGTCGTCGACATCGGTGTCGAGGAAGACAGTGAGGCAGAGATGCGCACCCCGCACGTCGTCGTGGTGATGGGCGTCGCCGGCACGGGCAAGACCACGATCGGTCCCCTGCTCGCGGCCCGGCTGGGCGTCCCGTACGCCGAGGGTGACGACTTCCACCCGCCGGCCAACATCGCCAAGATGTCGGCCGGCACCCCGCTCGACGACGACGACCGGTGGCCGTGGCTGGACGCCATCGGCGCCTGGGCGCAGGGGCGGGCGGGGCTCGGCGGGGTGGTCAGCTGCTCGGCGCTCAAGCGGTCGTACCGCGACCGGCTCCGGGCCGCCGCGCCCGGAGTGGTGTTCGTGCACCTCGCGGGCGACCGGGCGTTGATCGAGAACCGGATGGGGCAGCGGCAGGGGCATTTCATGCCGACCGCGCTGCTCGACTCCCAGTTCGCCGCGCTCCAGCCGCTGGGCGCGGACGAGGCCGGGGCGGCGGTCGACGTCTCCGGCTCCCCCGATGAGATCACCGAGCGGGCCGCCAAGGCCCTGGCGCAGCTTCCGGACGCGTCTTAGCCGGAGGCACCCGAAGCGGCAGTACCCGCGGGCGCCCCCCGTAGCGGTGGCCCGTGCGTGCCCGTAGTACCTGCGGCGCCCGTACTCCTCGCACCCGTAGTACCCCGAAGCACCCGTACCCGCAGTCCCCCGTACCCGTAGTACTCGCATCACCCCTCCCCCGTCCCCGTATCTGCAAGGAACCCCCGTGACCAGACTCAGCGTCGAGATGCTGGCAGCGGACTCGGCCGAGCCCATCACCTCGGCCGGCCACGCGCAGCTGGGCATCGCCGTGCTGGCGGGCATCGCCCTCATCGTCCTGCTCATCACCAAGTTCAAGCTTCACGCCTTCCTGGCGCTGACCATCGGCTCGCTCGCGCTCGGCGCGTTCGCCGGGGCGCCGCTGGACAAGGCCATAGCCAGCTTCACCACCGGGCTGGGCACCACGGTCGCCGGTGTGGGCGTGCTGATCGCGCTCGGCGCGATCCTCGGCAGGCTGCTCGCCGACTCCGGCGGCGCCGACCAGATCGTCGACACCATCCTCGCCAAGGCGGGCGGCCGTTCCATGCCGTGGGCGATGGTGCTGATCGCCTCGGTGATCGGTCTGCCGCTGTTCTTCGAGGTCGGCGTGGTGCTGCTGATCCCGGTGGTGCTGATGGTGGCCAAGCGGGGCAACTACTCGCTGATGCGGATCGGCATCCCGGCGCTGGCCGGTCTGTCCGTGATGCACGGGCTGGTGCCGCCGCACCCCGGCCCGCTGGTCGCGATCGACGCGATCGGCGCCAACCTGGGGGTGACGCTCGCGCTCGGCGTGCTCGTGGCCGTCCCGACCGTCGTCATCGCCGGCCCGGTCTTCTCCCGGTACGCCGCCCGCTGGGTGGACGTCCCGGCCCCGGACCGCATGATCCCGCAGCGGCCGTCGGAGGAACTGGAGCGGCGGCCCGGCTTCGGCGCGACGCTGGCGACCATCCTGCTGCCGGTCGTGCTGATGCTGGCGAAGGCGCTGGTCGACATCGTCGTGGACGACCCCGACACCACCGTGCAGCGCGTGTTCGACGTCGTCGGCTCGCCGCTGATCGCCCTGCTCGCCGCCGTGCTCGTGGGCATCTTCACGCTGGGCAGGCCGGCCGGGTTCTCCAGGGAGCGCGTCTCGCAGCTCGTCGAGAAGGGGCTCGCGCCGATCGCGGGCATCCTGCTGATCGTCGGCGCGGGCGGCGGCTTCAAGCAGACGCTGATCGACTGCGGCGTCGGGCAGATGGTGCTGGACGTCTCCAAGGACTGGTCGATCCCGGCCCTGCTGCTGGCGTGGCTGATCGCGGTGGCGATCCGGCTGGCCACCGGTTCGGCGACGGTGGCGACGATCTCGGCGGCCGGGCTGGTCGCCCCGCTGGCCGCCGACATGTCGACGGCCCACGCCGCCCTGCTGGTCCTGGCCATCGGCGCCGGCTCGCTCTTCTTCAGCCATGTCAACGACGCCGGGTTCTGGCTGGTGAAGGAGTACTTCGGGCTGAGCGTCGGGCAGAACATCAGGACCTGGTCGGTGATGGAGACGATCATCTCCGTGGTCGCCGGCGGGCTGGTGCTGTTGTTGTCGCTGGTCATATAGAGGCAGGGGCGAACTCCCAAGGGGGACGTCAGGGGCGCGCGGTGATCCGCGCGCCCCTTCCGCGTTCCGGTCACCGGCGCCACAGCGGGTGCTCGCGCTCGGCCCATTCCTCGCTCACGGATCCGGTGCGCATGCCGCGCCGGGCCTCGGGGTCGGCGAGGGCCATGCCGATGTGGCCGGCGAGGACGATGCCGACGGTCAGGGCCAGCCAGTCGTGGACGAAGGTCGCGCTGGTCCGCCAGACCAGCGGGGTGAGGTGGGTGAACCACATCAGCAGCCCCGTGCCGAGCATGACCAGCGTGGCCCCGGCGATCCACGACGCGTAGACCTTCTGCCCCGCGTTGAACTTGCCGGCCGGGCGGGAGGCGCGTCGCCGGTCCCGGCGCAGGGCGGCCCGCAGCCAGCGGCGGTCGTGCGGGCCGAACCGGTTGAGTCGGCCGAGGTCGGCGCGGAAGGCGCGGGAGGCGAGGCCCGCCAGGACGGGCGCGGGCAGGGCGAGGCCGGCCCACTCGTGGACGCGGACCACCAGCTCGCGGCGGCCGACGAGCCGCGCCAGCTCGGGGACGTAGAGGAAGGACGCCGTCACCACGCAGACGCCCATCAGGACGGCCGTAAGGCGGTGGATCCAGCGTTCGGCGCGGCTGAAGCGGTGGACGCGGGCGGGGGCGGCCGGCGGGGCGTCAGCTCGTAGGCTCATCGTCCCGCCCGTTCGAACGGCCCACCCAGGCGTCGACGTCGTACCCGCGCTCCTCCCAGTAGCCCGGCCGGACCTCCTCGGTGACGGTGATACCGGAGAGCCACTTGGCCGACTTGTAGAAGTACATGGGGGCGACGTACAGGCGGGCCGGGCCGCCGTGGTCGTGGCCGAGGTCCTCGTCCCGCATGCGCAGGGCGACCAGGACGTCGGAGCGGCGGGCCTGGGCGAGGGTGAGGCTCTCGGAGTACACGCCGTCGAAGCAGGTGAAGCGGACCGCGCCGGCGTCGGCGCGCACGCCGGCCGCGTCGAGCAGCGTGGAGAGGCGGACGCCTTCGAACGGTGTGCCGGGGACCCGCCAGCCGGTGACGCACTGCACGTCCTTGACCACGCGGGTCTGCGGCAGGGCCTTGAGCTCGGCGAGGGTGTAGGCGGCGGGCCGGTCGACGAGGCCGTCGACGGTGAGGCGGTAGGACCCGGCGTCCTTGTGCGGGACGGAGGAGGCCACGGAGTAGTAGCGGAAGCCGCCGCCGTTGGGGAGCAGGCCGGTGAGGCCGGTGGGGTCCTTGTCGGCGGCGCCGCCGAGGAAGTCCTCCAGGCCGCGTTGCAGGGTGGGCGCGGCGAGGACGCCGAGGGCGCCCAGGCCGAGGGTGCCGAGGAAGACGCGGCGGCCCATGGGCGCGCCCCGTTCCTCGGGCGGTTCGGGATTCACCTTTCCATTCGAGCACTCGGGGGGACCGCGGGGCCAGGGTTTCCGGTGCCGTTAAGGACTTTGTAAGGAGGCGGCGGGGGTGGCGCTGCCCGTAGGGGGTTCCCCGGCCGGGGGTCGGGCGGGCAGCGGGTGGAGCCGGGTGCCGAGGGAGCGGCTGCGGGCGGCGCGGAAGGCGGCGTAGGGGTCGCGGTCGGGGTAGGACCAGGGGGCGGGGGTGACGTGGTCGCCGATGCGGTGGAACAGGGCGGCGGCCTCGGCGGGCCGGCCTTCGCAGATCTTGGCGTGGGCGAGGTAGTTCAGGTCGATCAGGCGGCGGGGGTGGTCGTCGTGCTCCCATTCGAGCCACCAGTCGAAGGCGGCTCTCATGACGGCGCCGGACCGGTGGTCGCGCCAGTGGGGTGCGGTGGCCGGGTCGGCGGGGGCGAGGCCGCGGACGGCGAGGGCGCGGTAGCGCTCGGCGTGCGCGACGACGGGGAGGATGGCGAGGGGCGAGTCGGCGGGGGCCTGTTCGGCGGCCCGGGTGGCGAACGCGTAGACCTCGTGGAGCGGGTCGGGGCCGGCGGCGGCCCGGCGTTCGGCGAGCAGGGCGACCATCAGGTGGTGGGCGTGGTGGTGGTCGCGGTGCCGGGTCGTGATCTCCTCGAAGATCCGTACGGCGTCGGCGCCGCCGGTGTGTTCGAGCTGGAGGAGGCCGAGCCAGGGGGTGGGGTCGGCGGGTGCGAGGGCGGCGGCTTCCCGGCAGGCGGCGCGGGCGGCGGCGGGGTCCTCGGCGCCGGCGAGGGCGCGGCGTGCCCGGGCGAGGGCGAGCAGGGCGGTGGCGTCGGCGGATCCGGGTTCGGCGCACAGCCACGCGTGGGCGTGCGGGACGGCGGCCGGGTCGAGGGCGAGGACGGTGAGGCGGTGACCGCGGCGGTCCCAGTCGTCGCCGGTCCGGGCGAGCAGGGAGCGGGCGGTCTGCCAGCGACCCTCGGCGAGGTCGGTCCGGGCGGCGGCCAGCTCGGTGTCGTCGAGGGCCTCGGGTCCGGGGCGGGGCGTGCGCGGGGTCGGGATCAGTGGCACCGGGGGTCTTCTCACCCTCCTCGTGACGGGCCTGGCATCGGCACGCGAACGGCCGATCGGCGCACAGCCAAACGTCAGCGAGCGCTTACCGTCAAGGAGCCCGCCCATGTGACAGGTGTCAACTATCGCATGGTAGAAGGGACTTGGTGACAGTCCCCGCTGGTGGAAGCGGTTGCGCCACAGTCGATGTGGCGTACGCCATGGCGCGGGCCGCCGAGGTCGCGGACCATGGCGGTACGGCCGCCCCGCGCCCACGGCCCCGGACCCCGCGCCGGTCCCGTCGGGTGTGCCGCGACCGCGTCAGGCTCCCGGCCCGGGGTTGCTCCCGGGAGCGTCCTCGAGGGTGATTCCCAGGGACAGCCGCCGAAGGCGCTGGGACACTGAAGTCGGCCACCGCGTCTCCCGTGGCCCGACCCGATGATCGAGGTACGCAGCGTGTCGGTTGTGGTTCTGGTTCTCGCCGTGAGTGCGGCCTGTTGCCTGGGCTTCGGCTTCGTCCTCCAGCAGAGCGCGGCCCAGAAGGCTCCCCTCGGCGACTTCCTCTCGCCCCGGCTGCTGCTCGACCTGATGCGGATGCCGCGCTGGCTGGGGGGCATCGCGTTGATGGTGGCCGGCATGGCGCTGGGCGCTGTCGCGCTCGGCAACGGCGAGATCTCCCTGGTCGAACCGCTGCTGGCGACGAACCTGCTGTTCGCGCTGGCCCTGTCGCGCCACCAGACCAGACAGCCCCTGGGCCGGCAGGGCTGGGCGGGGCTGCTGCTGCTGGCGGGCGGGGTGACGGCGTTCATCGTGGCGGGCCAGCCGCGCGGCGGCACCGCGGTCACCGATCCGCTGCGGCACTGGCTGATCATCGGTCTGATGGTCGGTGGGGCGCTGCTGCTCACGGGGTACGCCAAGCGGCACGCGAGCGTGTCCTCGGCCCCGGTGTTCCTGTCGCTTGCGGCCGGTGTCCTGTACGGCGTCCAGGACGCGTTGACGCGGGTGAGCGGCGAGCGGTTCGGCGAGGGCGGTCTCCTGGAGCTGCTGAGCGGCTGGCAGCCGTACGCCGTGCTGGCGCTCGGGGTGACCGGCCTGGTGCTGGTGCAGAGCGCCTTCGAGACCGCGCCGCTGCGGATGTCGCTGCCCGCGCTGACGGCGGCGCAGCCGCTCGCCGGGATCGCCTGCGGAGTCGGCTTCCTCGGTGACCGGCTGCGTACCGACACGGGCGCGCTGGCGTGGGAGTCGGCGGGTCTCGCGGCGGTCGTGGCGGGCATCGTCCTGCTGGGCCTGCATCCCGCGATGCCGCAGGGCGGGGCGGAACGCGAGCGCTTCCGCGATCTGCAGCCTCAGTAGCCCCTGGCCTCAGTAGCCCCTGGTTGGATGGGGGGTATGAGTGCTGCTGACGAGATCATCGACATCGTCGATGAGACGGACCAGGTCGTCGGACGGTCCCCGCGCGGGGAGGCCTATGCCCGGGGGCTGCGTCACCGGTGCGTGTTCGTTCTCGCGCGGGACGCCGAGGGGCGGGTCTTCGTCCACCGGCGCACGGCGGACAAGCTGGTCTTCCCCTCCCTCCACGACATGTTCGTCGGCGGGGTGGTCGGCGCCGGCGAGGCCTACGACGACGCGGCTCTGCGTGAGGCCGAGGAGGAGCTCGGCGTCGCGGGGCTGCCCCGGCCCCGGTTCCTCTTCAAGTTCCTGTACGACGGCGGGGACGGCCGCACCTGGTGGTCGGCGGTGTACGAGGCCCGCTGCGAGCTGCCGGTCAGCCCCCAGGTGGAGGAGGTCGCCTGGCACGACTTCCTCACCGAGGAGGAGATCGAGCGCCGTCTGACCGAGTGGCGGTGGGTGCCGGACGGTCTCGCCGCGTACGACCGGCTCAAGGAGTTCCGTGCCCGGTGACGAGTTCGTGCGCAACGTCCGGCTGTGGTTCGCGCCCGAGGGCGTCCGGGAGGAGGGGCGGACGCCCGACTACCGCTTCTCGCTGGCCAACGAGCGGACGTTCCTCGCGTGGCTGCGGACGGCGCTCGCGCTGATCGGCGGCGGGTTCGCGGTGGACCAGTTCCTGCCCGATCTGCCGTGGGGGTGGCGCGTGGGTCTCGCGCTCGCGCTGCTCGCGGCGGGGGTGCTGTGCTCGCTGCGGGCGGTGAACCACTGGGTGCGGTGCGAGCGGGCGATGCGGCGGGGCGAGGATCTGCCGGCCTCCCGGTTCCCCGCGCTGCTGGGCGTCGTCGTCGCGGTGGTGGCCGTCGCGATGGTCGTGGTCGTGCTGCTCGGGTGGGACGGGTGAGCGGCGGGCGCGATCCCGGCCTACAGCCCGAGCGGACCCGGCTCGCGTGGCGGCGTACGACGCTGTCGAGCACCGTCGCGGCGGTGCTGGCCGGGAGGGCCGCGCTGCACGGCGGGGTGTCGGCCGCGGGGGTCGTGGCGTGCGCCCTGTGCTGCGCGGCCTGGCTGGGCTTCCTGCTGCTGGCGCACCGCCGGATCAGCGGGCTCACCGGGACGGGTCAGGGCGAGCGGCCTGCGGGGGCGGAACCGGCCGCCGGGGGTGTCCGGGCCGGCCGGCCCCCGGAGGCCGACGGGCCCAGACAGACCACGACGGTCGCCGAGCCGCCGGCCCTGAGCCCCCGCCACGCCGCCCTGGCGGCGCTGTGCACGGTCGCGGTGGCCGTGTGCGGGGCGGTGCTGGTCCTCTGACGGCGGCCGCGCGTCGTGGCAGCCGTCGGGGCAGCCGTGTTGAGGACCCGCCCGCTACGACTCCCAGTCGACCGTGACGACGATCTTGCCCCGGGTGCGGCCCTCCTGGTTGCGCCGGTGGGCCTCCTCCGCGCGCTCCAGGGGGAACGTCTCCGACACGTGCACCGAGACCACGCCCTGCTCGGCCAGTTCCGCCAGGCGGGTGAGGTCCTCGGTGTCGGGGCGGACGAAGCAGTAGTGGCCGCCGTACTCGGCGACGTCGCCGTCGGCGATCGAGGCGAGGCGCCCGTCGGGGGCCAGCAGGTTGGCTGAGGTCTTCAGGGTGTCGCCGCCGATCGTGTCGAAGGCGGCGTCCACGCCCTCGGGCGCCAGCCCGCGCACCCGTTCGGCCATGCCCTCGCCGTAGCTCACGGGTTCGCCGCCCAGCGAGCGCACGAAGTCGTGGTTGGTCTCGCTCGCCGTGCCGATCACCCGCGCGCCGAGATGGCGCGCGATCTGCACGGCGACCGAGCCGACGCCGCCGGCCGCCGCGTGGACCAGCACGGTGTCGCCGCGCTTGACCTCCAGCGCCTTGGTCAGCACCTGGTAGGCCGTGAGCCCCACCAGCGGCAGGCCCGCCGCCTCCTCCCAGGTGAGGTTGCGCGGCTTGCGCGCGAGGGTGCGCACCGGAGCGGCCACGTACTCGGCGAAGGTCCCCCGGGAGAGGAAGTCCTCGCGGACGTAGCCGATGACCTCGTCGCCGACCGCGAACTCGGTGACGGCGGCGCCGGGCTGGACGACGACCCCGGCGACGTCCCAGCCGGGGACCACCGGGAAGACGGCGTCGAGGATGCCGTCGAGATAGCCCTCGCGGCACTTCCAGTCGACGGGGTTGACGGCCGCCGCCCGCACCTTGACCAGGACCGAGTCGGGGCCGACCTTGGGGTCGCGCACCTCCCCGTACTCCAGGACCTCGGGCCCGCCGTACCGGTTGTATGTGATGCCCTTCATGCCACCGACCCTCCGGGGTGCTCGATCGCCACGCAAGCCCGGATGCCCCGAGATGTGCCGTTCGCGTGGCGGCCTGTCCGTCGTCACCCCCGTACCCCGGAAGAGGTACGCCATGGCCGGCCTTCACCCGGAGCACACGGGTCACGCCCGCGCGCGGGCGGGGGCACTAGGGTGGCCCCGATCACGTTGGGCGTCGCCCCTGGACTACATACCGACCGGTCGGCATCATAGGGCGAGAGTCCTCGTTCGTCTGCCGTAGGAGTCCCGCATGAGCCCCGACCACCCGCCCGGCCTCGACCTGGACCGGCTGCGCACCCTGCTCGACCGTGAGCGGCCCGGTCTGGTCCACGGCCCGCTGACCGGCCGGCTGATCGAGGGCGGGCGCTCGAACCTCACCTACGCGGTCGCCGACGGCGAGTCGAAGTGGGTCGTCAGGCGGCCGCCGCTCGGTCATGTGCTGGCCACCGCCCACGACATGCGGCGCGAGCACAGGGTGATCAGCGCGCTGCACCCGACGGACGTGCCGGTGCCGCGCCCGGTGCTGCTGTGCGAGGACGAGGGCGTGCTCGGCGCTCCCTTCTACGTCATGGAGTTCGTCACGGGCACGCCGTACCGCACGGCGGAGCAGCTCGCGCCGCTCGGCCCCGAGCGCACCCGCAACGCGATGCTCTCGCTCGTGGACACGCTGGTCGACCTGCACGCGGTGGACCCCGCCGAGGTCGGGCTCGCCGACTTCGGCCGCCCGGAGGGCTTCCTGGACCGGCAGTTGCGCCGCTGGGGCAAGCAGCTGGACGCCTCCCGCAGCCGCGAGCTGGCGGGCGTCGACGAGCTGCACGCGGCCCTCGGGCGCAGTCTGCCCACGTCGCCCGCCCCGGCCGTCGTGCACGGCGACTACCGGCTCGACAACGTCCTGATCGGTGAGAACGACACGATCAGAGCGATCCTCGACTGGGAGATGTCGACCCTCGGCGACCCGTTGACCGACCTCGGCCTGCTGGTGATGTACAGCGTGCCGCTGGAGGTGGCGAACTCGCCGGTGTCCACCACCGCCACCGCCGCCGGGCACCCCTCGCCCGCCGAACTCGTCGAGCGGTACGCCGCCCGCTCGGGGCGGGACGTGTCGGCGGTCGCCTGGTACACGGCCTTCGCCTGGTTCAAGCTCGCCGTGATCCTCGAGGGCATCCACTACCGCTACACCCTGGGCCAGACGGTGGGCGGCGGCTTCGACCGCATCGGCGAGCTCGTCCCCGTCTTCATCGACCACGGACTGACCACTCTGCAGGAAGGCTGACGGCCATGGACTTCGCGTTCGACGCGCGCACCGAGGAACTGCGCGGCAAGCTGCTCGCCTTCATGGACGAGCACGTGTACCCGGCGGAGGCGGTCGCCGAGGAGCAGCGCGCGCTGCTGGCCTCGCCGTGGGACACGCCGGCGGTGGTCGAGGAGCTGAAGGCCGAGGCGCGCCGGCAGGGCCTGTGGAACCTGTTCCTGCCCGACTCCGAGTACGGCGCGGGTCTCACCAACCTCCAGTACGCGCCGCTGGCCGAGATCACCGGGCGCTCCCCGCAGCTGGCGCCGACCGCGCTGAACTGCGCCGCGCCGGACACCGGCAACATGGAGGTGCTCTCCCAGTTCGGCGACGAGCAGCAGAAGAAGCAGTGGCTGGAGCCGCTGCTCGCCGGTGAGATCCGCTCCGCGTTCGCGATGACCGAGCCGGAGGTGGCCTCCTCGGACGCCACGAACATCACCACGTACATCGAGCGGGACGGCGACGAGTACGTCGTCACCGGCCGCAAGTGGTACATCTCCGGGGCGATGAACCCGGACTGCAGGATCCTCATCGTGATGGGCAAGACCGACCCGGACGGCGACGACATCCGCCGCCAGCAGTCGATGGTGCTGGTTCCGGTCGACACCCCGGGTGTCACCGTGAAGCGGGCCATGCAGGTCTTCGGGTACGAGGACCACTACCACGGCGGCCACGCCGAGGTGATCTTCGATCACGCGCGCGTGCCGGTGTCCAACCTGATCGGCGAGGAGGGCGGCGGCTTCGCCATCGCGCAGGCCCGGCTCGGTCCGGGCCGTATCCACCACTGCATGCGGCTGATCGGCATGGCGGAGCGCGCGATCGAGCTGATGTGCCGCAGGGCCGTCTCCCGTACGGCCTTCGGCAAGGCGCTGGCGCAGCAGGGCGTGGTCCACAACTGGATCGCGGACGCGCGCGTGACGGTCGAGCAGCTGCGGCTGCTGGTGCTGAAGACGGCCTGGCTGATGGACACGGTCGGCAACCGGGGCGCGCACACCGAGATCCAGGCCATCAAGATCGCCACGCCCCGCGCGGTCGTCGACATCATCGACCGGGCGATCCAGCTGCACGGCGCGGGCGGGGTGAGCCAGGACTTCCCGCTGGCCGAGCTGTACGCGGGTGCGCGGACGCTGATGATCGCCGACGGCCCGGACGAGGTGCACCAGCGGTCGCTGGCGCGCCGGGAGCTGAAGAAGTACCTGTGAGGTGACGGGTGAGGGGCGGTCGCCATGGCGACCGCCCCTCACGCATGCCCTGTGAACGACGGCTCAGGGGCGCAGGGCCCGCAGCAGGAGGTCGGCGAGGTGGTCGGCGACCTCCTGGGAGGTCATCGGCCCGTCGGGGCGGTACCAGGTCGACAGGTGGTGGACCGAGCCGAAGTGGTAGTCGACGACCAGGTCCGCCGGGGTGGCGCTGGAGAAGACGCCGGTCCGCTGGCCCTCCTCCACGAGGGCGCGGAACCGCTCGTGGTAGCGCCGCCGCTCCGCCCGCACCTGCTTGTTCTTCTCCGGGCTCAGATGGTGCATCGACCGGAAGAAGATCATCGCGTCGTCGAGGTTCTCGATCGTCGTGACGACGACGTCCGCCGCCGCTCCCCGCAGCCGCTTCTCGATCGGCTCGTCGGCGTCCGCGAACGCGTCGAGGCGCTCCTGCTGGACGCGCAGCACACGCGCGTACACCTCGTGGAGCAGGTCGTCCTTGGAACCGAAGTAGTGATAGAGCGCCCCCTTGGTGACGCCGGCCGCCTCGACGATCTCCTGCACCGAGGTGCGGTCGTAGCCGCGCTCGGCGAAGAGCCGGGTGGCGGCGGCGAGGAGCCGCTGCGGCACGGGCGTCCCGGCGCCCTCCGTCGTTCTGGGCACTGCCGCCACCTGCCTTTCGTCTTCCTTACTGGCTGTCATGCGCGCGGGAACGCGGTTCCCGACGAAGGATCTTCCCACTCGCCGTCCTGGGCGAGCCGGGCAGGACCTCCACCTACCGCGGGTACGTGCAGGCGGCCAGTCTCTCCTTGCGGTGGACCGCCGGTTCATCCGGGTCCGTGTCGGCGCCGGGCGCAGGCGGCCGGCCCGTCCTTCCGCGGTGGCCTGACGGGGTCATCCGGCGGCCTCCCACTTCTGCTGGAGGTGGTTCATGTTGGCCAGCCAGCGGTCGGGGTCGGCGGCGCGCGCCTCGTAGTACCCGGAGACCTCAGGGTGGGGCAGGATGAGGAAGCGGTCCTCCTCGATGCCCTTGAACAGGGCGTCCGCGACGTCCTTCGGTTCGATCGCGGTCGGTTTGAGCACCAGGTCGCCGGCGGTGCCGGTGGACTCCAGCATGTCGGTGCGGACGCCCTGGGGGCAGATCGCGTGGACCTTGACGCCGCGGTGGCGGTAGGTCAGCGACAGCCATTCGGCGAAGGCGTACGCGCCGTGCTTGGTGACGCTGTAGGGGGCCGCGCCGATCATCGTGAGCAGGCCTGCTGCGGAGACCGTGGAGACGAACCGGCCCCGGCCGCGCTCCAGCCAGTGCGGGAGCAGGGCGTGCGCCGCGCGGACGTGCGCCATGACGTTGACGTCCCAGGCGAGGGCCCAGACGGCCTCCGCGGCGGCCTCGGACCCGCCCGAGGCTACGCCCGCGTTGGCGCAGTAGACGTCGACCGTGCCGCCGAGGGCGTCGCGTGCCTCGGCGACGATTTCGGAAGCGTCGCCCGGCACGGCGATGCCGCCGATCTCGTCGGCGACCGTCTTCGCCCGGTCCGCGTCGAGGTCGTTGACGACGACCCGGGCGCCCTCGGCAGCGAACCTCCGGGCGAGGGCGGCGCCTATGCCGCCTCCCGCGCCGGTGACGACGACTCCAGCACCCTGCACGGCTTCCACGATCGGTCTCCTTCGACACGGCTCCGGCTCCCCAGCGACTGCCAGACTAACCGGTCGGTATGTCGGGGAGAAGGGTGTTACGCCGTACGGGTGCCGCCGTGACATCTGGCCAACCGCCGCCGTTGGCAGGACGATGCGCTCACCTGGCGCACGCTGCGGGGCAAGGGGGCCTGTGATGGCGGATGCGGCGACCGGCGCGACGAGTTCGATGAGCGTGGCTCCCTACTGGGAGGTGACCTTCGACGCCGACGGGGACGTCGACGGCGGGCAGCGTGACCGGCTGCTGGCCGGGGTGGTCCGGCAGGGTGTGCGGGACCTGGTGGTCTTCGCGCACGGCTGGAACAACGACCGCTCGGGCGCGACCGCGCTCTACAGCCGCTTCTTCGCGCCGTTCCCCCGGCTCGCGCCGGCGGCGAGGCTCGGGTACGTGGGCGTGGTGTGGCCGTCGATGCGGTTCTCCGACGAGCCGATCCCCGATCTGCCGCGCTCCTCCGTCGCCGCCGGACCGGCGCGGCGGCCGGCGCTGGAGCAGGACACGCGGGACGCGCTGCTGGTGGCGTTCCCGGGCCGGGCGGCCGTGGTCGAGCGGATCGCGGGGCTGCTGGAGCTGCGGCCGCCGGGGGACGCCGGGCTGGAGGAGTACGGGCGTCTGGTGCGGCTGCTGGTGGCGGCCGCGCCGTCGGGGCCGCAGGAGTCGTGCGCGGCGGACGTCCTGAGCGGGGGCGCGCCACAGGACGCGCCGTTGATGCTGCACGCTCCGACGGCGGAGGTCTGCGAGGACTTCGCGCGGGCGCTGGCCCTGATGGAAAGCGGCTCGGGGGCGGCCGGGTTCTCGATGCCGAACCCGTGGGACGGCGCGCACGAACTGCTGCGGCAGGCCACCTACTACGCGATGAAGCGGCGGGCGGGCACCGTCGGCGAGCGGGGGCTCGGACCGCTCGTCGGACGGCTGGCCGGTGCGGCGCCGCAGTTGCGGGTGCACCTCGTGGGGCACAGCTTCGGCGGGCGGCTGGTGTCGTTCGCGCTGCGGGGGCTGCCCGAAGGGGTACGCGCGGTGAAGTCGGTGACGCTGCTCCAGGCGGCGTTCTCGCACTACGCGTTCGCCGCGCGGCTGCCGCACGACGCACGTGCGGGCGGTGCGCTGAACGGCCGGCAGAGCCGGGTGGACGGGCCGCTGGTGTGCTGTCACTCCCGCTACGACTCGGCGCTCGGCACGATCTACCCGCTGGCCTCCCGGATGGCGGGCGACGAACGCGGGGCGGCCGAGGAGTTCGGGGCGGCCGGCGAGCCGGGAGCGGCCGGTGAACCCGGAGCGGCCGGGACCGTCGCCGGAGTCGGGGCGGCCGGCGAGCTGGAGTTCGGCGGGGAGTTCGGGTTCGGCGGGGTGTCCGGGGCCAAGTGGGGCGCCATGGGATACGGGGGTGTGCGGGCGGTGCCGGGTACGCGCGCGTGCACGCTCGCGGAGGCGCTGGCCGGTCCGCTGCCGGCGTCGGGCTGCGTGAACGTGGACGTGGCGGAGGTGGTCCGCCGGGGCGGGCCGCCGTCCGGGGCGCACAGCGACATCGTGCATCCCGAACTGGCGCGACTGGTGCTGTCGGCGGGCCGCGTGCGTTGAGACACGGCCCGCCCCGGGTGGGTCAGCGGTGTGAGGTGAACTCCACCACCTGCTGGTAGGTGGGACGGTTCTGCCAGCTGATGTTGCCGTGCTTGATGCCGCCGAGGGTGCGCTGCACGATCGAGTCGGCGCACCACTGGTTTCCCGCCGCGCACAGGGCGTCGCCGGGGTAGACCTGGGCCGCCGTACGGCCCGCCGCTTCCTTCAGGGAGGTGAGGAGGATGTCGCGGCAGGCGCTCAGGCTGCCGCCGCCGCAGTACTTCTGCGCCAGCGGGCCCTTCACCGGCTCGCCGAGCACGGCCCGCAGGTCCTTGTCGACGTAGCTCCACCAGCCGTACTGGAAGGAGCTGCCGGCGTGGGCGCCGGTCGGCCCGTGTGCCGCCGAAGGGGGCTCGTCCACGGGCAGGTTGGCGGTGAACGCCGCGTACAGGCCGGCGCCGAGGCCGGGTTCGAACTGGGCCTTCACCAGCAGCGGCCACCAGGCGTCCAGGATGCGGACCGCGTCCGCGTTCGCGTACGTCTTCGAACCGGCCGTCGTCTCGGTGCGTTTGCCGCCGGCCGTCAGCCAGGCCTGGAGCTTGCCCACCGCCGCGGCGGCCGCCGTGTCGGTGACCGGCGAGCTGTTGATCACCTTCAGCAGGTCGGGCAGGACGTCCTCAGCGCGCAGGTCGGCCAGAGCCGCGTCCGCCATCGCCTTGACCAGTGAGGCGCGGGTGACGCCGCCGGCCTGGACGAGCTTCTTCACCCGGGTCTCCAGCAGGTTCCCGCGGTGCACGGAGCCGTCGCCCCAGGGCGCGGTCGTGTAGTCCTGGGCCTGCTTGTTGTTCCAGGAGACGTAGTAGTCCTGGTCGACGGAGTTGGGGTGCTGCGAGGGCGGGGTGTAGGAGGCGGTGTTGGTCGCCGGGTTCCAGCCGCGCCACTCGTACGCGGGCTGCGCCCACGCCGGGAACTCCGCGTCGACGCCGGCGGCGCGCACCGGGTTGTCACCGCTGTTGTAGTACGCGGTGTGCTCGGAGTCGGCGTAGAACCAGTTGAAGGTGTAGTTGATGTGCTGCGCCGCGCTCTGGAAGGACTCGGGTCCCGTCACGTAGTCGGGGTCGTTGAGCATCTGGAAGCCGATGATGGAGTCGGCCTCGTGGAAGTAGGACGAGCGCAGGGTGGTGTAGGCGACCTTCTTGCCGCCCACGGTCGCGCGGTGGGTGACGGGGCCGTACTTCGTGCGCCAGACGCGCATCGTGTACGAGCCGGCCGGGGAGTTGTCGGCCGTGGTGGGCTTCCAGGCGTTCTTCTGCTCGATCTTCTCCATCGCGGTGCAGGCGCCGCGGTAGAGGTAGTGGACATCGTCCTGGCACAGCTCGACGGCGTAGGTGTCGATGATGTCCTGGCCGGAGGTGGTGGCGCTCCAGGAGTAGTCCTGGCCGCGGCCGAGTTCGACGTACATGCTCAGGCCGGCGAAGGAGGCGCCGCGGGCGCTGATGCCGGGGCCCTGGAGCTCTTGCAGGAGCAGGAGCTGGGGGGCGAAGTAGCCGGTCTGGGGGCCGAAGACGGCGACGGGGTGGCCGCTGGCGGTGTGGTCGCCGCTGACGACGAGGGCGTTGGACATGCCGCGCCGGGCGGAGCTGAAGGCGGTGGCGGCGGCCGTGGCGGAGGCGGTCGCCGCGGTGGGCGCGGCGGCGGCGCCGGTGCGGTCGTACACGAGGGGTTCCTCGACGACGGAGCCGGCGTCGGGGAGGGCCAGGCCCTGGGGGTTCTCCGGCTTGGCCGCGTAGGGGAAGCTCTTGCCGTCGTGGACGGTCAGGACGGCTTCGGGGTCGTTGCGCTCGCGGAACGACTCCCAGACCCTGGTGCCCTGTTCGACGCCGTACTTCTGCTGCGCGGCGAGCAGGGAGATCGCGTTGTTGACCTCTCCGCCGCCGCCGGAGCCGAAGAGGGCGCCGATGACCGAGCCGAGGGCCACCAGGTCGGTGATCTTGAAGTGGGCGATGGAGCCCGCGTTGGTGATTGAGTCCTTGTGCCCGGTCAACACGTATTCACCGGGGAAGTAGCGGCCGCTGTCGGAGGCGTCGATATAGGCGTTGACGCCGTCGAGATAGGCGTTCGCGTCGGCGAGCGCCAGCTGTCCGCGGGCGCCGTTCACGGCGACCGCGTTGTCGATCTGGGCCTGGAGATCGGCCTCGGTGTACGGGGCGTTGCGCCAGAACTGCTGTTCAAGGCCCTGATTGTCGGCGGCGCCGCCGGCGAAGGAGGTGAGTTGACCGCGACCGACGTGCCGGAACACGTCCATGAGCCACAGCCGGTCCTCGGCGGCGGCATATCCGGCGCCGAACTCGGTGCCGTATCTGGTGGTGCCGGTGATGTGCGGTACGCCCGTCTTCTTGTCGCGGACGATGGTGACATCGCCGCGGCCGGCGGGTTTCACGCTGGAGGCGACCTGGTCGGCGGGGACCCCGAACGACGCGTCGTTGAAGAACGTGTTGATCGTCTGGTTGGTCAGCGCCGGATAACCCTTGGCCAGGTTGGCGTAGGGCCCGAGCTGGTCCTCGGCGTGCGCGGGCTGGGTGCCGAAGGCCTGGTTGAGCAGGATCTGGGCGAGGGTGGCGTTGCCGTTCTGCCCGGGCGGAAGGATGTCGGAGCACTGCGCGCCGCAGTGGTCGTTCACGGCCGTGAGCTCGGCCGCGGACGCCGTGCGCGCGGTTCCGACAGAAAATGGCGTCAAAAGACCGGCAATCAGGGCGCATACCGATGCGGTCTTCAGGAACCCGGGGAATCTGCCGGGAGTTCTCAGTCTGACGGGAGCGGTGCATGGGATTCGCCGTGGCATCGGCAACTCCTAGCGAGGGGATGGCCGGAAGGTTACCGCCGGTATCCCCGGTATTGAAGATGAACATGCGTCATGTTTCGAAGTCGCCTCATCAAGCGCATGGGCGGCATCGCGGATCGGATGGAACCGAAGGGAGCCGAATCGCTTGTCGATACGTCTATTCGGCGATGCCGCGCGAAGTCCTCGCGGACGGTGCGCGAAGTCCGAGCGCGACGAACGCCGAAGTGACCGAAGTGCAGGTGCAGATGTGACGGAGGTGCAAGGCGATGGCCGGTTTTCGGAGTCTGGCGAGACAGGTGCGTGACGCGCGGTGCGATCTGGCGCTGCGGCGTTACTCACTGCGTAAGTGCCTGGAGCGGTTCGCTCCTTACGGGCACAGGGCGACCTGGGACCATCTCTGCTCGCGGGCCGGGTTCGGCCCCGAGGACCGCTCCCCCGATCCTGCGCGGCTCGTGGCCGCGTTGGACGAGCTGGAGGAGGCGCGGGCGGTGTGGTTGGCCTACGAGGTCGAGTTCGCCGAGCGCCGCAGGAAGGAGAAGTACGACGGGCTGCGCCGCCCGGGCACCGTGGACGACTGGCACCGGCTGACCTGGGGCGGTTTCGGTGTGGCGTGGTGCGACGACCCGCGGGTGCATCCCCGTGAGCCGCTGGCCGAGGTGCTGCGCCGGCTGATCAACGCCCTGGAGCGCGAGCCGGGCTCGGCCTGTCCGGTGTGCGGCGGGACGCGGCTCCAGTGGAAGTACGACCTGGACCACGAACCGTCCTCCGGCCCGGTCTGCGCGGACTGCGGCATACTCGTCCCCCGCCCGGTCCTCACCGCCGAGGCGCTGGCGTACGCGAGGCGGGGACGGCTGCTGATGTCGGCGTGAGACCGGCCGCCGGCGTGAGCCGGGGGCCGTGCGGGAGCACGGCGCGTGTACGGCACGGGGTGCGCACCGAGAGCGTGGCGCACCCCTGTTCCGCCGTGGGCGGCGCGGGGCGATGCGACGGCGGGTGACGGTACCAGCCGCTAATCCGGTCGCTCCAGCGCTTTGTCATGAGGACAGTCGGGAGGGATGAGACCCGTCTGAGGCCCTGAAGGAGCCCCTCATGTCGACGCTGCGCGTCACCGCCGAAGTGCTGACCGTCCACGAACACCCCAACGCCGACGCCCTCGAACTGGCCCAGGTGGGCCTGTACCGCGCGGTCGTCGCCAAGGGGGCGTACCGCACCGGGGACGCCGCGCTCTACATCCCCGAGCAGGCGGTGCTGCCGGCCTCCCTGATCGAGGAGCTGGGGCTGACCGGGCGGCTGGCCGGGAGCAAGGCGGACCGGGTCAAGGCGGTCCGCCTGCGGGGCGAGCTGTCGCAGGGGATCGTGTGCCGGCCCGCGGCGCTGGCCGGCGTCGACCTGGTGCGGGCGGCCGGGGCGGGGACCGACTTCGCGGAGCGGCTGGGCATCACCAAGTGGGTGCCGCCGATCCCGCCGACGATGAGCGGCGAGGTCGAGGCCGCGTCCGAGCTGCTGCCCTGGGTCGACATCGAGAACATCCAGCGCTATCCGGACATCTTCGCTCCGGGTGAGCCGGTGGTCCTGACGGAGAAGCTGCACGGTTCGGCGTGCCTGCTGACGTATGTCGCGGACGAGGGGCGGGTGTACGTCTCCTCCAAGGGCTTCGGCGGGAAGTCGCTGGCGCTGAAGGAGGATCCGCGGAACCTGTACTGGCGTGCCGTACGGGGACACGGCGTGGTGGAGGCGGCGGCCCGGATCGCCGAGCGGCTCGGCGCGCGGCGGGTCGGGATCTTCGGCGAGGTGTACGGGGCGGGCGTGCAGGATCTGGCGTACGGCGCGGACGGGCGGCGGGAGAGTCTCGGGTACGCCGCGTTCGACGTCTCCGTGGAGGTCGGGGGCGCGGTGCGGTGGCTGGACCCGGGGGAGGTGGTGGAGCTGCTCGACGGTGAACTGCCTGTGGTGCCACGGCTGTTCGAGGGGCCGTACAACAGTGAGCGGGTGCTGGAGCTGGCGAGCGGGCGCGAGACGGTGTCCGGGCGGGAGCTGCACCTGCGGGAGGGTGTGGTGATCCGTCCCGCTGTCGAGCGGTACAGCACGGTGACCGGCGGCCGGGCGATCGCGAAGGCGGTGAGCGCGGCGTATCTGACGCGGAAGGGCGGGACGGAGTACGAGTAGGGGTGCCGGGGGTAGGTGACCGTGGGTCCGGGCCTGCGGGGGTGGGCCGCGGAGCGCGGCACTGCCGGGTGCCGCCGCGCCCACCCGTGCCGCCCCAGCGGCACGACTGCCCGCAGCTGGGGGACTGAAGGATCTGCGCGAGCGGCCCCACCCAGGGGCGCGGGGAACTGCGCGAACCGCCACAGACGAGCCGCACCCACCCCGCCGCTCGGTGGCTACCGCGCCCCTCCCGCCCCGGGTTTCTCCGCCAACAGCCGCGATCCAGCGGCTCGTTCGCCGAAGGCATCGTTCGGATTGGAGAGGACGCAGCTGTGGAGGGAGAGGCAGCCGCAGCCGATGCAGTCGGTGAGGTGGTCGCGCAGACGGTTCAGCTGCCGTATGCGTTCGTCGAGTTCGGCCCGCCAGGTCTGTGACAGGCGCGCCCAGTCCTCGCGGGTCGGCGTGCGCTCCTCGGGGAGTTCGGCGAGCGCCTCGCGGATCGTGGCCAGCGGGATGCCCACCCGCTGTGCGGCCCGCACGAAGGCCACACGCCGGAGCGTGTCGCGGTGGTAGCGGCGTTGGTTGCCCGGTGTGCGGCGACTGCTGATCAGCCCCTTGGCCTCGTAGAAGTGCAGCGCGGAGACGGCGGCGCCGCTGCGGGCGGCGAGCTGGCCGACCGTGAGCTCGTGGATCTTCTCGGGTATCTGGGGCACCCCTCAGAGACTACCGATCAGGCAGGCCGGTCGACCCGCCTCCTCGATCCGTTGACACCGACCTCGCCGCCGACCATGCTAAGCAGTCGCTTAGACGTCACACGAGAGGCCGGGACATGGCTGAGCCGAGGATCTTCACGTCCGTCGACGAGCTGAAGGCTGCGGTGGGCGAGCAGTTGGGGTACACGGACTGGGTGGAGGTCGACCAGAAGCGGATCGACCTTTTCGCCGAGGCCACCGGCGACCACCAGTGGATCCACGTGGACCCGGAGAAGGCCGCAGCCGGGCCGTTCGGGACCACGATCGCGCACGGTTACCTGACGCTGTCGCTGCTGCCGCTGTTCGGACCGCAGCTGATCTCCGTCGAGAACGTGAAGATGGGCGTCAACTACGGGACGAACAAGGTCCGTTTCCCCTCCCCCGTGCCGGTCGGCTCCCGGCTGCGCGCCACCGCGACGATCACCGCGGTGGACGAGGTGCCCGGCGGCGTCCAGCTCACCGTCGCCTTCTCCGTGGAGCGCGAGGGCGGGGACAAGCCGGCGTGCGTCGCGGAGTCGGTGTCCCGGTACTACCTCTAGAGCGGAACGGGCCGCAGCCCTCGGCTACTTGGCCGCGCCCACCATCCGCAGCACGAGGTCGGCGTACAGCGCGCCGACCTCGTCGGGCGTGCGCGGGCCGTCCACGTTGAACCAGCGGGCCACGTCGATGCACAGCGACAGCACGGCGAGGGTCGTGCCGTGCACGTCCAGCACGTCGAACTCGCCGGCCGCCACGCCGTCCTCGATGATCCCGCGCACCTGCGCGTCGACCTGCCGGCGCAGGTCGAGGATCTCGGCGCGGGCGTCGGGGCCGAGGGCGTCCAGTTCGTACTGCACGACCCGCGCGGTGGTGCGCCGCCCGGCGTGCCAGCGGACGAAGGAGCTCACGGCGTCCGCGAGCCGCCGCGTCGCGTCGCCGTCGCCGTTCGCGGCCGTGCGCAGGATGTCCAGCGCGCGGTCGTGACCGATGCGGCTGATGCGGTGCAGCAGCTCTTCCTTGGTCTTGTAGTGGATGTAGAGGGCGGCCGGGCTCATGCCCGCGCGGCCCGCGATGTCGCGGGTGGTGGTCGCGTGGTAGCCGCGCTCGGCGAAGGCCTCCACGGCGGCGACGAGCAGTCGCCGGGCCGCGTCAGGGGTGACCTCTTCCCACGGCTCGACGTCGCCGCCGGCCGTCTCCTCCGCCGTACTCATCGCTGGTTCGCCCCTCTCGCTACCGGAGCTACACCATACCGCTGAAGCTGAGCGGCCGCTTAGCGTCGCCGCTCAGAAGCCCTCAGGCGTAGGGGAATCCCTCGCGGGCCGAACGAGCCCCTCAGAGCTTCTCGAAGGGGTCGTGCTCCGCGAGCAGCTTCTCCAGTCGCGCCTGGTCGACCCGGCTCACGATCGCCCCCGCCTCCTGGCGGTCCCTGATCACCTTGGCCAGGGTGAAGGCGGAGGTGACCAGGTACAGCACGGCGATGGCCAGGAAGCCGCGCACCCAGGCGTCGGCGTTCAGCCGGAAGATGCCGATGGCCGTGGCCGCCATGGCGACGGCGAAGGACGCGACCGCCTGGCCGTAGAACGCGGCGGTGCTCTGCTGCTTGACCGGTGTGTCACTCATGGCCACAGCATCGGCCGGGCGTGGCGCGCGCCACATCCGCGCACGTACTCAGAACGTACTCAGAACGCCGAGACGCCGGTCAGCGCCCGCCCGATCAGGAGCTTCTGGATCTGGCTGGTGCCCTCGTAGAGGGTCATCACCCGCGCGTCGCGCAGCAGTTTGCCCGCCGGGTACTCGTCGACGTAGCCGTAGCCGCCGAAGACCTGGAGGGCGTTGTTGGCGGCGCGGACGGCGGCCTCCGAGGCGAACAGCTTGGCCTTGGAGGACTCCACGGCGAAGGGCCGCCCGCGGTCGATCAGGTCCGCGACCCGCCAGGTGAGGAGCCGGGCGGCGTCCACGTCGACCGCGATGTCACTGATCAGCTCCTGGACGAGCTGGTGGTGGGCGATGCTCTTTCCGAACTGCTCGCGCTCCCCCGCGTACCGCACGGCCGCGTCCAGCGCGGCCTGGGCGATGCCGACGCAGCCCGCCGCGACCGACATCCGCCCCTTGGCGAGGGCCGACATGGCGACGGAGAAGCCCTTGCCCTCCTCGCCGAGCAGCGCGGACGCCGGCACCCGGACGCCGTCCAGGACCAGTTCGGCGGTGGCCTGGCCGCGCAGGCCGAGCTTGCCGTGCAGGGTGCGGCGGGTCAGGCCGGGGGTGTCGGCGGGGACGAGGAACGCGGAGACGCCCTTGTGGCCTGGGGCGTCGGTGGAGCGCGCGAAGAGCAGCACGACGTCGGCCCAGGTGCCGTTGGTGATGAACATCTTCGTGCCGTCGATGACGTAGTGGTCGCCGTCGCGGACCGCGCGGGTGGTGAGGTTCCCGGCGTCCGAGCCGGTGCCGGGCTCGGTCAGGCCGAAGCAGCCGACGTACGCGCCCGAGGTCAGCCCCGGCAGCCAGCGCCGCTTGTGCTCCTCGCTCCCCCAGGCCGCGATCGTCTTGGCGACCAGGCCGAGGGAGACGGACACGATCCCGCGCACCGAGGAGTCACCGCGGCCGAGCTCCTCCGTGACCAGGCAGTACGCGAGGTGGTCGCCGCCCGAGCCGCCGTACTCCTCGTCGATCGTCAGCCCCAGGAAGCCGACCTCGCCGAGCTTCTTCACGATGCCCCGGTCGACCTCCTCGGCACGGTCCCAGGCTGCGGCGTGCGGGGCGATCTCGCGCTCCACGAAGTCCCGGGCGAGCCGACGGACGGCCTCCTGCTCCTCGCTGAGCCCCAGACGCATGACGCGACACCCACCCTTTAATTAGCACTGCTAGTTTCCTGTGTCCGCCCTACTATGTGCGCCATGGCCCGACCGCGCAAGCCCTTGCTGAGCACCGACCGCATCATCGTGACGGCCCGCGCGCTCGTGGACGCCGAGGGCCTGGCGGCCGTCTCCACCCGGCGGCTCGCCGCCGAGCTGGGCGTGAGCGGGCCCTCGCTCTACAACCACTTCCGCACCAAGGACGAGATCCTGGAGGCCGTCGCCGACTCGGTCAGCGCCCAGGTGGACCTGACGATGTTCGAGGACGGCCGGGAGTGGCGGACCGCCCTGCACGACTGGGCCGTCTCCTACCGGGCCGCCCTGCGCGACCACCCCAACATCGTCCCGGTCCTGGCCCGCGGCCCCGGCCGCCGTCCGGCCGCGCTGCGGCTCGCGGACGCGGTGTACGGCGCGATGGTCGACGCCGGCTGGCCGCCCGCGCAGGCCACCTCGATCGGCGCGCTGATGCGGTACTTCATCATGGGCTCCGCGCTCGGCTCCTTCGCGGGCGGCTTCGTCGGCGACGCCGGCGCGTACGACCCGGCCGACTACCCGCACCTCGGTCAGGCCCATCTGCTGGCCGACCAGCAGGAGAAGATCGACGAACGCGCCTTCGAGACGGGTCTCACCGCGCTGCTGGACGGGCTGGCCCAGCAGTACGAGCAGGTGCGGCGCGGCGCGTAGCCCCGGCCGCGCGCACACTTCGGCCGGCGCCGAAGCGTCCGTGTCGCATGCTGGAGGGCATGACCACCAGGGATGCGCGGGCTCCGTTGCTGGCCCGGCTGGCGGGGCTGCTCGCCGACGAGACACGGGCCGCGTGTCTGCTGGCGCTGCTCGACGGGCGGGCGTGGACCGCCGGTGAGCTGGCGCGGCACGCGGGGGTCGCCGCGTCGACGTTGAGCGAGCACCTGGGCAAGCTCGTCGCGGGCGGGTTGCTCGCCGAGGAGCGGCAAGGGCGGCACCGGTACGTGCGGCTGGCCGACGCCCGGGTCGCCCAGCTGGTGGAGGACCTGGCCGCGCAGGTCGCCCCCGACGCCGTCGCCGCACCCCGCAGTCTGCGGGAGTCGAGCGCGGGCTCGGCGCTGGCGCGCGGCCGCACCTGTTACGACCACCTCGCCGGGCGGCTCGGCATCGCGGTCACCGACGCGCTCACCGCGCGCGGGCTGCTGCTCCAGGAGACGGGGTTCGCGCTGACCCGGGCGGGGCTGCGGTGGTTCGACGGCGCGGGCATCGCCCTCGACCGCACGGGCCGGCGGCCGCTGGCGCGCGCCTGCCTCGACTGGACGGAGCGCCGGCCCCATCTCGCCGGGGTCGCGGGGGCCGCCCTGTGCCGGCACGCCTTCGACTCGGGGTGGTGCGAACGCATCGGCTCCGAGCGCGCGGTGCGGGTGACGGCGTCGGGAGAACGCGCGCTGAACGAACTGCTGGGCGTCGACCGGGCCGCGCTGAGGTAGCCGCCGTCGCCCGGTCCGAAATCCGCGAGACCTCTCCCCCTTCTCTTGCCTAGCCTCTGGAGCATGATGCACTCCCCACGTCGTACGGAACTGCTCGCGGCCGGTGCGGCCGCCGTCACCGTGGTGCTGTGGGCCTCGGCGTTCGTGTCGATCCGCAGCGCGGGCGACGCCTACTCGCCGGGCGCACTGGCCCTCGGCCGACTGCTGGCCGGGGCCCTGACACTGGGGGTGATCTGCCTCGTACGGCGGGAGGGGTGGCCGCCGCGATCGGCGTGGCGCGGGATCGGGACAGCGGGGGTGCTCTGGTTCGGCTTCTACATGGTGGTCCTGAACTGGGGCGAGCAGCAGGTCGACGCGGGAACGGCGGCCCTGGTGGTGAACATCGGGCCGATCCTGATCGCCCTGCTCGGCGCGCGCTTCCTGGGTGACGTGATGCCGCCGCGGCTGCTGGCCGGGATGGCGGTGTCGTTCGCCGGTGCGGTGACGGTGGGGTTGTCGATGTCGGGGGACGGCGGTTCCTCGGTGCTGGGGGTGGTGCTGTGTCTGCTGGCGGCGATCGCGTACGCCGCCGGAGTGGTGGCGCAGAAGCCGGCGCTGGGGCGGGCGAGCGCGCTGCAGGTCACGACCTTCGGATGTCTGGTCGGGGCGGTGCTCTGCCTGCCGTTCGCCGGGCAGCTGGTGAGCGAGGCGGCGAAGGCCCCGGTGTCGGCCACCCTGAACATGGTCTACCTGGGCGTCTTCCCGACCGCGCTCGCCTTCACCACCTGGGCGTACGCCCTCGCCCGTACGACCGCCAGCCGCATGGGCGCGACGACGTACGCGGTGCCCGCGCTGGTCGTCCTGATGTCATGGCTGGCCCTGGGTGAGGTGCCGGGGCCGCTCACGCTGACGGGCGGGGCGTTGTGCCTGGCCGGGGTCGCGGTGTCGCGGTCGCGGGCCCGGCGGGCGCCCGAGGCCGCGGCGGTGGAGCCGCGGCCGGAGCGACTGGAGGAGTCAGCGTGAACGGGCCCTGTCGGACAGGACCTTGATCGAGACGAGCGCGATCACCGAGAGGCCGACGATGTAGGCGGCGACCGACATCGACGTGCCCGTCGCCTCCAGGAGCAGGACCATGACGAACGGCGCGAGTCCGCCGCCGCCGACGGCGGCGATCTGGTAGCCGAGGGAGGCGCCGGTGTAGCGCATCTCGGGCGTGAACAGTTCGGCGAACAGGGCGGCCTGGGGGCCGTACATGATGCTCAGGAAGCAGCTCGCGACGAACGTGCCGACCGCGAGCCACAGCAGTGACCCGGTGTCGATCAGCAGGAACAGCGGTACGGCCCACACCGCGATGCCGACCGCGCCGAACGCGTAGATCTTGATGCGGCCGACGCGGTCGGACAGCGCGGCGGAGGCCGGGATCAGCACCAGCTGGGTGAGGCTGACGCAGAGCGAGACGGTGAGGACGGCGCCGCGGTTCATGCCCAGTTCGCGGGTGGTGTAGTCGAGGACGCCGGTGATGAGGATGTAGAAGGTCGCGGTGTTCACGGCGAAGGATCCGCCGGCCAGGAGGACCGTGCCGAGGTGGTCGCGCAGGACCGTGCGCAGGGGCGAGCCGCGCTCCGACTTCTCCTTCTCGGCGAGCGCCCGCTCCGCCTCCCGGAAGGCGGGCGTCTCCTCGACGCGGGTGTGGATGTAGTAGGCGAGCACGAGGACGAACAGGCCGACGAGGAAGGGCATCCGCCAGCCCCAGGCGGCGAAGGCGCTGTCGGTGGTGAAGGCGCCGGCCAGCAGGAACACGCTGTTGGCGGTCACCACGCCGATGGGGACGCCGAGCTGGACGACGCTGCCGTAGACACCGCGCTTGCCCTCGGGGGCGTACTCGGTGGCCAGGAGCATCGCGCCGCCCCACTGGGCGCCGACCGCGAGCCCCTGGACGACGCGCAGGGCGACCAGCAGGACCGGGGCGGCGACGCCGATCGTTTCGTACGTCGGCAGCAGGCCGATGCCCGTGGTGGCCAGGCCCATGAGCGTGAGCGCGAGGACGAGCATCGGCTTGCGGCCGCGCTTGTCGCCGAGGTGTCCGGCGACGATGCCGCCGAGCGGGCGGGCGAGGAAGCCGACGGCGAAGGTGGCGAAGGAGGCGAGGACCCCGGCGGTGGGGCTGCCCGCCGGGAAGTAGAGGTCGCCGAGGACGAGGGCGGCGGCGATGCCGAAGACGAAGTAGTCGTACCACTCGACGGCGGAGGCGAGGGCGGCGGCGGTGGCCACACGGCGGCGATGGGGGGTCGACGCGGCGGTCACGGTGGCGGGTCGGTCGGTGGGGAACGTGTCCATGCGTGCACACTCCGATGGGTGCGGTGGGGACGTTCCCGGGAACATACTGACCGGACGGTATGGGGTCAACGGTCGGGTACGAAGGTTGCCCGGAGCACCCGTGGGGCACTCCGGGCAACTCGGGATCAGAAGGTCACCAGCGCCCTGCCGCCCTTGCCCGCGAGCATGTTGGCGAAGGCCGCCGGAATCCCCTCGAGCGCGATGCGTTCGGTGACCAGTGCGCCCAGGTCCAGGCGGCCCGCCCGGACGTGCTCGGCCAGCACCGGCAGGTCCCGCGCCGGGTCCGAGTTGCCGTAGACACAGCCGGAGAGGGTCCTGCCCCAGTGGAAGATCTCCAGGGCGTTGAAGGTGACCTGCTGGTCCTTGCCGCCGATGCCGACGACCGTGGTACGCCCGCCGCGCCGGGTGGAGTCCCAGGCCGCGCGGATGGTGCTCGCCCGGCCCACGCACTCGACGGCCACGTCCACGCCCTGCTTGCCGGTGAGCGCGCGGATCTCGCGGGCGGTGTCGGCGGAGGCGACGACGAAGTCGGTGGCTCCGGCGGCGCGGGCGAGGTCCTCCTTCTCCGGGGAGACGTCCACGGCGACGACCGTCGAGGCGCCGGCGATCCGGGCCGCCTGGAGGGTCGCGAGGCCCACTCCCCCGGCGCCGAACACGGCGACCGTCTCACCGGCCCGCACGCGCGCGCTGTGGTGGACGGCGCCGTAGCCGGTGAGGACCGCGCAGCCGAGGAGCGCGGCGTCGGCGAGCGGGACGCCGTCGGGCAGGGGCAGGACGCAGGAGGCGGCGACGACCGTCTCCTCGGCGAACGCGGCGACGTTGAGGCCGGGGTGGAGGTCGACGCCGGCGGCGGTGCGGGCGTACACGTCGGCGGATCCGCTCAGCGCGTCGACGCACAGCCAGACCTCGCCGAGCGAGCAGGCGTGACAGCTGCCGCAGGAGGGGGCCCAGTTGAGGACGACGTCGTCTCCGGGCGCGAGGTGCGCGACCCCTTCGCCGACGGCGAGGACCGTGCCCGAGCCTTCGTGGCCGAGGACGGCCGGGACGGGGACGCGCATGGTGCCGTTGGACAGGGAGAGGTCGGAGTGGCAGACGCCGGCGGCGGCGAGCCGCACGCGGACCTGTCCGGGGCCGGGGTCCGGAAGGTCGATCTCGGTGATCTCCAGGGGTGCGCCCACGGCGGGCAGAACGGCTGCTCGGACCATGTGAGGGCTCCTCAGAACTGGAGGGACTTGGTCTGGAGGTACTCGGTGAGGCCGTGCGCGCCGAGTTCCCGGCCGACGCCGGACTGCTTGTAACCGCCGAAGGGCGCGAGCGGGTTGAAGCGGCCGCCGTTGATGTCGACCTGCCCGGTGTCCATCCGGCGGGCGAAGGCGACCGCCTCCGCCTCGTCGCCGGCCCAGACCGCTCCGGCGAGGCCGTAGACCGTGCCGTTGGCGATGCGCAGGGCGTCCTCCTCGTCGTCGTAGGGAAGGATCGACAGGACCGGGCCGAAGATCTCCTCCTGCGCGACGGTCATCTCGGGCGTGACGTCGGCGAGGACGGTGGGGCTGACGAAGTAGCCCCGCTCGCGCGGGGACTCGGTTCCGCCGGCGACCAGCCTGGCCCCTTCGGCGACGCCCTGCTCGATGTAGCCGACCACGCGTTCGCGCTGCTTGGCGTTGACGAGCGGCCCGATGCGGTCGCCGTACTTGGCGGCGGCGGCCGCGGCCAGCTCGACCGCCTCGTCGTAGTGGTCGCGGTGGACGAGCATCCGGGTCCAGGCGCTGCACGTCTGGCCGGAGTTGGACATGACGTTGGCGACGCCGACGTTGACGGCCTTCGCCAGGTCGGCGCTCGGGAGGATGACGTTGGCGGACTTGCCGCCGAGTTCGAGGGCGACCTTCTTGATCGCCGCGCCGGCCGTGGCGGCGATCCGGCGGCCGACGGCGGTGGATCCGGTGAAGGAGACCAGGTCGACGCCCGGGTGTTCGGCGAGGGCCTGCCCGGCCACCGGGCCGAGGCCGGTGACGAGGTTGAACACACCGGCGGGGACGCCGGCGTCGTCGACGGCCTCGGCGAAGAGCTGGGCGGTGAGCGGGGTGTCCTCGGCCGGCTTCAGGACGACGGTGCAGCCCGCCGCCAGGGCGGGGGCGACCTTGGCGACGATCTGGTGGAGCGGGTAGTTCCAGGGGGTGATGGCGCCTACCACGCCGACCGGCTCGTGGAAGACGGTCGAGTTGCCGACCTTCTCCTCGAAGGGGTGGGTGGCGGCCAGTTCGGCGTAGGAGCCGGCGACCGCGATCGGCAGGCCCGCGTGGACGGCCTGGGAGAAGGCCGGCGGGGAGCCGAGTTCGGCGGTGACGGTCTCGGCGATCTCGTCCTTGCGGGCGGTCAGCGCGTCCCGCAGGGCGGCGAGACGCGCTGCCCGCTCGGCCGGCGGGGTCGCGGCCCAGGCCGGGAGGGCGGCGCGCGCGGCCCGCACGGCGGCGTCGACGTCCTCGGCGGTGCCCGCCGGGACCGTGGCGATCACCCGCTCGTCGGCCGGGTCGACGACCTCGATCACGTCCTGGCCTGCGGCGGGGCGCCAGGCGCCGTCGAGGTAGATGCCGTCGTGTGCCTTCATCGTGCTTCCCTCCGGGGCGGTCCTCGGTCGTCCGCGCCCTAAACTAGCGTCGATAGTTTTTGGGCGCCAGAGGCGTCCGGGTGCGACGCCTCACGGTGACACGAGCGGGACACCAAGGGGGCACGAGTGGGGCTCGGGAAGGAGAAGGGACAGGGCACGGGACAGAGGCGGCGCGGGGGACAGCCGGCCGGGGAGGTGGGACGGCGGACCGGTGGGGACGATCAGCGGGTGGCCGTCAGGTGGGCGAAGACGACGACGTTGCTGGAGTAGCCGGTCTTGCGGTCGAAGAGGCCGCCGCAGGTGAGCAGCCGCAGCTCGGGACGCTTGCGGGGGCCGTAGACCTCCTTGTCGGGGAAGCGGGCCTTGTCGAAGATCCTGACCCGGTCGACGGTGTACACGGCGGTACGGCCGTCGGCGCGCCGGGCCTCGATGCGCCCGCCGGCCTTGACGCGGTGCAGGGCGGCGAAGACGGCTGCGCCGGTCTTGGTGTCCCGGTGGCCGACGACGACGGCGGTGCCCCGCTCTCCGGGGCCGGGACCGTCCGCGTACCAGCCGACGACCTTGGGCTTGTCGAGCGGCGGGGTCCCCAGTTCCCGGCCGGGACCGAGCCGCAGGGGGACGACCGGGGCGTCGATTCCGAGGGAGGGCACACGCAGGGTGGTGGCCCTGGACCTGGGGAGCGGGCGGGGCGGGGGCGTCGAGGCGTCCGCCCCGGACCCGCCGGCCTCGGGGCGCGCGTCGGCCCCCGCTGCCGGGGTGGCCGGCTGGGAGGGGCCGCCGCACCGGACCCCCGCCGTCACCAGGACGGCCGCGATGACGGCCGTCCTGGTGAGGCGGTAGAGACGGGTTCGGTACCAGGGCCTGCGTCGGCGCCTACGCGGCACCATGCGAGCGACGGCGGGACATCCGGACGTACGCGGCGCCGCCGACGACGACCGCGCCCACGGCGGCGGCCGCGCTCAGCGGGGTGTACGCCTCCATGGTGTCGAAGAGACCGCCGCCGCCGGCGTGGACGCCGCCCTTGGGACCGCCGGAGGAGTGTCCGCCCTGGCCGCTGTCCGAGATCGGGCTGCCGGGGTCCTCGCCCCGGCCGCCGCCGTTGCCGCCGCCGTTGCCGTTGCCGTTGCCGCCGCCGTTGCCGTTGTTGCCCTGCGGACCGTTGCCCTGGCCGCCGTTGGCCCCGTTCTGGCGATTGTCGTCACAGTCGACCCGGAAGACCTTCTCGCGCGGGCCGCTGCCGCCCACGACGGTCCAGGTGAGCCGGTACTGGCCGTCGGCCAGGCCCAGCGTGTCGGTGTGACCGGCTCCGCCGGCGAGGGTGATGCTGCCGGTGACCGTGGCGGCGGTGGGCAGCGGGGGCTGCGCCTCGATGGTGTAGGCGACGGTCGTCAGCTCGCCGAAGTTCGCGGCGTCGAGGTAGAAGCGGCAGACGACGGGGTCGTCCTTCGACACTCCGAAGGGCACGCGCTCGTTGTGGATCCGGATGTCGGCGCCGTCTCCGGGCGCGGCGGCGGCGGTGGGGGCCGCGAGCCAGGTGGCCCCGGCGGCGCCGAGCACCGCGAGGGCCGTGACGCCGAGCCGGGTGCCGGCCGCGGACGGGAGCATCATGCTGGACATGGACGTTCCTCCGAGTCAGACGATTTTCATACAAATCGCGCTTTCATCTGACTCTCTTTCACACCTGGGTCCCGCCGCCCCCCGACTTCGCCCGACACACCGTCACATTTCCCTCGCCCGGCCCAATCGGGAACGGCTTCCCTCAACGCCGCGCGGCGCGTCCGTCCTCCGCCGCGCGGGCCGCTCCGGCCGCCTCCCCGTCCCCTGCCGGAGCCTCGGCCGCGGCCGACCGCAGGGCGACCCCCGAGGACAGCAGCAGCAACCCGCCGAGCATCACGAACGGCGCGGCGACCCCCGCGGCGCCCGCGATCAGTCCGGCGCCGGCCGGCGCGGCCACCTGACCCAGGCGGTTCCCGGTCAACCGCAGCGCCAGCGCCGTGGAGCGCGCCCCCTCCGGCGCGGCCTGCACCACCGTCGTCATCGACAACGGCTGCCCCACCCCGAGACAGAACCCCAGCACCGCGAGCATCACGGCCAGCACCCACACCGGCGTCGGCAGCGCGACCCCCGCGCACAGCAGCGCCGCCAGCAGACAGGTCACCATGAGCAGCGCACGCCGCCCGAGCAGCCGCAGCAGCGGGGTGAGCACCAGCCGGCAGGCGATGCTCGCCGCGGCGCGCAGACTGAGCAGCAGGCCGACGACGGTCGGCGTGATACCGCGCTGCTCGCCGACCACCGGCAGGTAGGCGGTGAGGATGTCCGTCGCCGACAGCACCGACAGGCTGACGAGGATGCCCCCGGGCACCCCCCGGGCGCGCAGGATCCGGCCCACCGGCACCCGGTCCCCGCGCTCGGCGCGGGAGGTGGCCGCGGTGTCGCGCCGCTCGATGCGCCACAGCGAGGTGAACGCGACGGCGGCTCCCGCGCCCGCGATCAGCAGGGCGAGCGCGCTGGTGCGGGCCATGTCGTGGCCGCCGATCAGGGCGCCCGCCGCGATCGGTCCGACCAGCTGGCCGAGGGACGCCCCGATGGTGAAGTGGCCGAAGTTGCGGTCCTGTTCGTGCGGGGCGGACTGGCGGGCGACCAGCGACTGCGAGCCGATGACGAAGCACAGGTGCCCGAGGCCCATCACCCCGCTCCACAGAGCCATCGTCGCCAGTGAGCCGGCGACGCCGCTCAGCGCGCAGCCGCCGGAGATGAGGACCACGCCGACCGGCAGCAGGGGCGCGCACCGGCCGTGGTCGGTGCGGCGCCCCAGCGGGACCGCGAAGAACAGCGGAAGCAGCGCGTAGACGCCGGCGATGAGGCCGACCGCACGCTCGTCCGCGCCCAGCGCGAGGGCCCGGTAGGAGACGGCGGGCCGGGCCATCGACACCGCCCCCTGCGCGAAGCCGAAGGCGATGACGAGGCGGAGCAGCCAGCCGCGGTTCCCACCGGGCCCCATGGTTCTTCCTCCGAAGAGAGCCGACGTGGATCAGATGATGCCGAACAGCATTCCGGCGCCCAGGATCACCAGGCAGGTGAGGGCCGCCCACTTGACCACGAAGCGGGTGTGGTCGCCGAACTCGACCTTGGCCATGCCGACCAGGACGTAGACGGCCGGGACGAGCGGGCTGGACATGTGCAGCGGCTGGCCGACGAGGGAGGCGCGGGCCATCTCCAGCGGGGTGACGCCGTGCGCCGCGCCCGCCTCGGCGAGAACCGGCAGGACGCCGAAGTAGAAGCCGTCGTTGGACATGAAGTAGGTGAGCGGCAGGCTCAGCACACCGGTGACCAGGGCCATGTGCGGGCCCATCGCGTCGGGGATGACGCCCACCATCCACTTGGCCATGTGGTCGACCATGCCGGTGCCCTGGAGGACGCCGGTGAAGACGGCGGCGGCGAAGACCATGCCGGAGACGTTGAGGACGTTGTCGGCGTGGGCGGCGAGCCGGGCCTTCTGGTCGGGGATGTGGGGGAAGTTGACGGTGAGCGCGAGCGCCGCGCCGAGCAGGAACAGCACCGGGATCGGCAGCCACTCCATGATCATGGCGGTGAGCAGCACGACGGTGAGCAGCGCGTTGAACCAGTACAGCTTGGGGCGCAGGGTGGGGCGTGCGGGGTCGAGGGCCGCGAAGGTCTCCTGCGGCCGGTCGTCGTCCGCGTCGGCGTCCGTGCCGGAGCCCGAACCGCCGCTGCGGGCGGGGGCCTTGGCGTCGGCGGAGCCGCCCGCGCCGGCGCCGACGAGGACCGCCTCGGTCTCCTTCTCCTCGGCCTTGGCCGCGGCCTGGTCCTTGACGAAGCCGGGCTTGTCCTCGACCAGGACGTCGTCCAGGGTCAGCACGCCGAGCCGCTTGCGCTCGCGGCGGCCGAGGACGTACGAGAGCGCGACGACGAACAGCAGGCCCACGGCGAGCGCCGGGATCATCGGCACGAAGATGTCGCTGGCGTCGAGCTTGAGGGCGGTGGCGGCGCGGGCCGTCGGTCCGCCCCAGGGCAGCGTGTTCATCACACCGTTGGCCATCGCGGCGACACCGGTCATCACGACCAGGCTCATCTTCAGGCGCTTGTACAGCGGGTACATCGCCGAGACGGTGATCATGAAGGTGGTGGAGCCGTCGCCGTCCAGGGAGACGATCGCGGCGAGCAGCGCCGTGCCGACGACGACGCGGAGCGGGTCCGCCTTGCAGAACTTCAGGATGGCCCGCACGATCGGGTCGAAGAGGCCGACGTCGATCATCACACCGAAGTAGACGATCGCGAACATGAGCATCGCCGCGGTGGGGGCGAGGCTGGTGACGCCGTCGATGACGTAGTCACCGAGCTTGGCGCCCTTCCCGACGAAGACGCAGAAGAGCGCCGGGATCAGAACGAGCGCCGCGATCGGCGACATCTTCTTCATCATGATCAGGACCAGGAAGGTCGCGATCATGGCGAAGCCGAGGATGGTCAGCATGAGTGGATACCTAACGTTCGCCCTTGAACATCCCACCTGGGGGTCGGCGGTGCGTCGACGTTAGGACCGTTCAACCGGTGTTAACAAGACGTTGATGTGCGAGCAATAAGCGCAGAAGTCCTGGTCACAGCTTTGCTCAGGTCAGCGGCATGACTTTTTCGGTCACCGGGGCGACCTCGACGGGGACGCCGTTGAGGACCGCGTTGCCCGACAGGGGGTCCAGGAGGCTGCCGTCGAGGAGCTGGTTGACGTTGACGCCGGGGTCGGTGGAGGCGTGGCTCAGCCGGGTGCCGGGGCGGTCGTGCCCCCAGCCGTGCGGGAGGCTGACGACGCCGGTGCGCACGGCGTCGGTGACCTCGGCCGGGGCGGTCACCTCTCCCCCGGCGCCCTTGACGCGCACCGGGTCGCCGTCGCGGACGCCCAGGCGTTCGGCGTCCTCAGGGTGCAGGTGCAGGGTGCAGCGATTGGTGCCGCCGGTGAGGGCGGGGACGTTGTGCATCCAGCTGTTGTTGGACCGCAGGTGGCGGCGTCCGACGAGGAGGAGTCCGGTGGGGCGCTCCGCCGCCGCGGCGCGCAGCCGGGGCAGGTCGCCGGCGATGGGCGCGGGCAGCAGTTCGATCCGTCCGCCGGCGGTCTTCAGCGGCTGGGGCAGGCGGGGCCGGAGCGGTCCGAGGTCGATGCCGTGGGGGTGGTCCAGCAGCCTGGCCAGGCTCAGCCCGTCGGGGCGGGCGCCGAAGCCGTCGCCGTAGGGGCCGAGGCGCAGCATCATGTCGAGCCGGCGTTCGGGGCCGCTCTCGCCGGTGAGCTGTGCCGCGAGGTCGTGCGGGTCGCGGCCGTGCACGGGTGAGTGCGCTTCGGTGACCGCCTTGCCGAGGGTCTGGCCGATGACCAGGTCGTCGACGGCGGACGGCTCGGCGCCGTGCATGCCGGTCGCGGCGAGGACGAGGCGGGCGAGGATCTCGCTCTCGGCCATGCGGCCGGTCTCCAGCGGGACGGCAGGGCGGCTGTAGCGGACCTGGTTGCGGACGGCGAGGGTGTTGAAGGCGAAGTCGTGGTGCGGGCTCTGGGAGGGCGGGGGCGGCGGCAGGACGACGTGGGCGTGGCGCGAGGTCTCGTTGAGGTAGGGGTCGACGCTGACCATGAAGTCGAGGGAGCCGAGCGCCTTGTCGAGGCGGTCGCCGTCGGGTGCGGACAGCACCGGGTTGGCGGCCACGGCGATCAGCGCCCGGATCGGGGTGCCGTCCTCGGTGGCGGTGTCCATCTCCTCGGCGAGTGCGGAGAGCGGCAGTTCGCCCTTGGCCTCGGGGTGCCGGCTGACGCGGGAGTGCCAGCGGCCGAGGGCGAAACCGCGGCCGGGTCCGGCGGGCCGGGGGGTCTTGTCGGTGGCGGCCTGCGGGAAGAGGGCGCCGCCGGGCCGGTCGAGGTTGCCGGTGAGGATGTTGAGAACGTCGACGAGCCAGCTGGCGAGGGTGCCGTGGGGCACGGTGCAGCTGCCGATGCGGGCGTACACGGCGGCGGTGGGCGCGGCGGCGAGTTCGCGGGCGAGGGCGCGGATGGCGCCGGCGTCCACGTCGCAGGCGTCGGCGACGGCTTCGGGGGTGAAGTCGGCGAGGGCGTCGCGAAGTTCGTCGAGGCCCTGGAGGTGCGGGGTCAACTCGCCGGGCTGGGTGAGGTCTTCCGCGAAGAGGGTGTGGGCCATGGCGGCGAGCAGCAGGGCGTCGGTGCCGGGCCGGACGGCGATGTGCCGGTCGGCGAGGCGCGCGGTGCGGGTGCGGCGCGGGTCGATCACGGTGAGGGTGCCGCCGCGGGCCTTGAGGGCCTTGAGTTTGCCGGGGAAGTCGGGCGCGGTGCACAGACTGCCGTTGGATTCGAGGGGGTTGGCGCCGATGAGCAGCAGGTGGTCGGTGTGGTCGAGGTCCGGCACGGGGATGGCGTTCGCGTCGCCGAAGAGCAGCCCGCTGGAGACGTGCTTGGGCATCTGGTCGACCGTGGAGGCGGTGAACACGCTGCGGGTGCCGAGCCCGGCGAGGAGGACCGGCGGGTAGAGCGCGCCGGCGACGGTGTGCACGTTGGGGTTGCCGAGGACGACGCCGACGGCGTTCGGTCCGTGGGCGTCGACCACCGGGCGGATGCCGGCGGCGACGGCGTCGAAGGCCTCCTGCCAGGTGGCCTCGCGCAGTTCGCCGTCGCGGCGGACGAGCGGGGTGCGCAGCCGGTCGGGGTCGCCGTCGACGGCCGCGAAGGCGGCGCCCTTGGGGCAGATGAATCCCTTGCTGAACACGTCGTCGCGGTCCCCTCGGGCGCCGGTGACCCGGGGTCCGTCGAGGGTGAGCGTCAGCCCGCAGGTGGCCTCGCACAGTGGACAGATTCGCAGGGCGGTGCGGGACACAGGTCCTCCCGGGGGCAGCGGTGCCGTTTCCGCGTGAGCATACCGACCGGTATGGACGGTGGGGAGGCCCTGGTGCCGGCCGCTCGCCACCGTCCGCGCGTCACGTCCACGCGGCGGGCGGGCCCGCCCGTCAGTCCAGCGCCCGCGCCAGATAGGCCCGCAGCAGCTCGCGGGCCTCCTCGATGATCTTCTCGTCCCCTTCAGGGGCCATGCGGAAGGCCAGGTGGACGAGGGTGTCCGCGGTCTCCACGGCGATCAGGAAGATGCGCCGAAGATCGTCGTCGGGCTCACGGCCGAGGTAGTCGGAGAGCAGGTCGGTGAGGCGGTCGGCGACGCGGTGGTTGGGTTCGGCGCGGGAGCCGACGGGAATCTGGTTGCCGAAGTCGACGAGGGAGAAGCCGGGCGCGGTGCGCTTCATGGCCAGGTACTCGTCGAGCACGGCGTCCATGGCAGCCCGCCAGTCCCCCCTGCTCCCGGCCGCGCCCGCGCGGGGGTCGCCGCCTCGCCGGGCGTCCTTGAGGCGCTCGGTGACGCGTACGGCGTAGCGCTCCAGATTGCGCAGGGCGAGGGCGTCGGCCATCTGCCGCTTGTTCCCGAAGAAGCGGTAGACGGAGCCGATGGGGACGCCGGCGCGCTGGGCGACGGCGCGGGTGCTCAGGGCGTCGTAGCCGACCTCGTCGAGGAGGTCGGCGCAGGCGTCGAGGATTCTGGTCAGGCGTTCGGCACTGCGCCGCTGCACGGGCGCACGGCGTAGCGATGTCGCATGGGGCACGGGCTTCATGATGCCTTTCCGCCGCGGAACGGTGAACCTCGCCCCCGGATACGAAGAAAGGTGCCCGATGCACTCAACGCGGCGTCGCGGTGGCGGGCGAGACCGCGGGGACCTGTGGGGCGGGCTGCGGCGGTGAGGCGGTGATGTCCGCCGTGCTCTCGACCGGTTCGCCGTCGACCGCCCACACCGTGCCGTCGTCGGCGCACAGGCGGGCGGTGACGTGGTGGGTGCCGTGCGGGAGCAGGCCGGCCGGGATGCGGTAGCCGGCTGAGCGCAGCTCGGCGACCGGACGGTCGTCCACGAGGAGGCGGGCGGTGCCTCGGCCGGGCACGGCCCGCCTCCCGGCCCCGGCGGGCGAGAAGCGGAAGCGGCTCACCTCCAGGCGGACGTCCCAGCTGCCGTCGGCGTCGGGCTCGACCTCGACCCTGACCGCCGGCGCCGCCTCCTCGTCCACCTCGCGGTAGTGACGTCCATCGGAGCCGGTGTCCCCCAGGGCCTCGCCGGCGGGCGCCGGCGCGGGCGTGGCGCCCTCGCTGCGGTCGCCTCCGGCCCCCTGTTCCGCCGCTCCGCTGGTGCCGCAGCCCGCGAGCCCGGTCAGCAGGACACAGACCGCGAGCACGGCGGTTGTTGCGCGCTTCCACGACATGGCGGGGAGCGTAGAACAAGGGCGCGGGGGCGTGGATCCCCCTGGAGTCGGGTTCCGCGGGCCCGTGATCGTCCTGAGGGGGGACGACCCGGGCCGGCCTCTTGCGCCCGGGAAACCGCAATCCTACGGTGATGCACAGGATTCGGCGGCGCGAGGGAGCACACGCATGAGCAGCGGGGACGCACGCAAGACGGCCGAGGGGCTGACGTACCTCTCGGGCTTCGGCAACGAGCACGCGTCGGAGGCCGTCCCGGGGGCCCTGCCCGAGGGCCGCAACTCGCCGCAGCGCGCCCCGCTCGGCCTGTACGCGGAGCAGCTCAGCGGCACGGCGTTCACCGAGCCCCGCGCCCACAACCGCCGCTCGTGGCTGTACCGGATCCGCCCGTCCGCCGCGCACCCGGCGTTCACCCGCGTGGACGCCGGCGACCTGCGCACCGGCCCGTTCAGCGAGACCGTCCCCGACCCCAACCGGCTGCGCTGGGACCCGCTGCCGGAGCCCGCGCCGGGCACCGACTTCCTGGCCGGACTGTGGACGCTCGGCGGCAACGGCGACGCCGCCCAGCGCACCGGCATGGCCGTGCACCTGTACCACGCCGACACCTCGATGGACCGCGTCTTCAGCAGCGCCGACGGCGAGTTGCTGATCGTCCCCGAACAGGGCGGGCTGCTGCTGCGCACGGAGTTCGGGCTGCTGAGCGCCGAGCCCGGCGAGATGGCGCTGATCCCGCGCGGCGTGCGCTTCCGCGTCGAACTCCTGGACACCGCCGCCGACGACGGAAGCAGGCCGACCGCCCGGGGCTACGTCTGCGAGAACTACGGCGCGCCCTTCCGGCTCCCCGACCTCGGCCCGATCGGCGCCAACGGCCTGGCCAACCCCCGCGACTTCCGCGCGCCGGTCGCCGCCTACGAGGACGTGGAGGGCGAGGTGGAGGTGGTCAACAAGTACTGCGGCCACCTGTGGAGCGCGACCTACGGCCACTCCCCGCTCGACGTCGTCGCCTGGCACGGCAACCACGTCCCCTACGTCTACGACCTGCGCCGCTTCAACGTCATCGGCACGATCTCCTACGACCATCCGGACCCGTCGATCTTCACGGTGCTGACATCGCCGTCCGACACCCCGGGGCTGGCCGGCGTGGACTTCGTGGTCTTCGCGCCGCGCTGGCTGGTGGGCGAGGACACCTTCCGGCCGCCGTACTTCCACCGGAACGTGATGAGCGAGTACATGGGCCTGATCGAGGGCGCCTACGACGCGAAGACCGCCGGGAAGGGGGGCTTCGTGCCGGGCGGCGGCTCGCTGCACAACACGATGTCGGCGCACGGCCCGGACCGGGAGACGTTCGACCGGGCGAGCACCGCCGAGCTGGGGCCGCAGAAGGTGGACGACGGGCTGGCGTTCATGTTCGAGACGCGCTGGCCCATCGCCCTCACCCCGGGCGCGGCCGGCGCGGACCATCTCCAGCAGCGCTACGACGACGTGTGGTCGGGCCTGGAACGGCACTTCCGCCCGTTGCACTGACCGTCGCCCGACCGGTACGGATAGCCCCGTGACCTCCTTCGCCCCGGACTCGATCGTCCTGAACCGGAAACTGCCGCTGTGGTACCAGGTGTCGCAGTCGCTGCGCGCCTCGATACTGGGCCGCTCGCCCCGGGAGCCGCTGCGGCTGCCCACCGAGGAGCAGCTGGCGGGGCACTACGGGGTGAGTGTGCTGACCATGCGGCAGGCGCTGAAGGAGCTGGAGGACGAGGGGCTGATCACCCGGCACCGCCGGCGCGGCACCTTCATCGAGCCCGGCGTGCGACGCGGCGCGCCGGTGCGGCTGCTGGGCTCGGTCGACGCGATCGTGGCCCAGCAGTCCGGCATGGCGACGCGGCTGCTGGACCACGGGACGACGCCGCCTCCGGCTGAACTCGCCGAGCACTTCCCGGAGTTGCCGGAGGTGGCGACGTACCACCGGCTGCGCAGCGACGAGAAGACGGGCGAGCCCACCAACCACGCGCGCAACTACGTCCGTCCGGAGCTCGCCGCCCGGATCGACCCGGCCGACCTGGTGCGCTGGCCGATGACGAAGGTGCTGCGGGACGTGGTGGGAGCGGACATCGGCAGCATCACGGACACGGTTCAGGCCCGGCTCGCCGACCCGGAGACGGCCCGGCTGCTCCAAGTGCCGCTGCTGAGCCCGATCCTGCACTACACGGGCGTCACCCGCGACCCCGACGGCCGGCCCCTGGACGTGGCCGTCATCCACTACCGCGGCGACCGCTTCTCCTTCACGGTGACCCTGGACGCCACCTGATCCGCCGCCGGCGGGCCGTCGTACGATGCCCGGCGTGACGCACGACGACGCTCCGCGACTGGCGGACCTCATGCCGTGGTCCGTCGCACCGCCGCGGCTCGGCCGGGCGTGGCCGGCGGCGCCCGACCCGGCGTCCCTGAAGGCCCGTTGGGCCGCGCTGACGAAGGCCGAGGGCCCGGACCGCGAGGCCCTGTTCCAGCCGACGCGCGCCCGCACCCCGCACACGGCGGTCGGGCAGTTGCCCGGACACGGCGGCGCCACGGGCCGGCTGCGCCACGCCCCGGGCCCGTGCCCGGAACCGGTGCGCATCCTCGCCGCCCCGTTCGACGAGCAGTGGCTGATCCCGGACCACCGGCTGATCGACACGGCCCGCCCTGAACTGTGGCGGGTGGCGGACGAGCACCAGGTGTTCGTGGTGGAGGCCCCGGGCCCCCCGTTCCTGCTGGCGACGTCGCTGTTCCCGGCGCTGCGCGCGGGCCGGGTCCGTCCCCTGTACCGCCGCCCGGGCGGCGGGGAGCCCAATCTGGCCCCGGGCCTGCTGGCGCACCTCGGCCACCGCGCCGGCCCGCTGGACTTCCTGGCCTGGACGCTGGCCGCCGTGCGGGCCGACCTCACCGTGCCGCTCCCCCGGGATCCCGAACTGTGGTCGCGGGGCGTCGAACGGGGTCACCGGATGCTGTGGCTGCTGCGCCGCGACGGTGAGCGCCCCAAACTCCCCGGCGGGCGCCGCCCCTACGTCCGCGCGCCGCTGCCCGCCTTCCCGCTCACCCTGCGCTACGACCGCGAGGAGGAGACGCTCCATCTGGACGAGGGCCGGATCGCGCCGGTTCCGCCGGAGGCGTGGGACTTCGCAGCGGGCGACACCCGGGTCCTTCAGCAGTGGTTCGCGCGGCGGACGGAGCCGGCCGAGCCGGGCACGCTCGCCGCGATCCGCCCGGCCGTCTGGCCACAGACGTGGACGTCGGAGCTGCTGGAGCTGATCACCGTGCTGGCCCTGCTGGCGGAGCTCGCGCCGCTGCGGGAGGAGCCGGCGCCGGCGGAGACGGTCACGGCGGCGGACCTGCGCGCGGCGGGCGTCCTCCCGGTCCCGGAGCGGGCCCGGCGTCCGGCGTCGGTCCTGGGCCACGGGGAAGAGGGCCCGGAAGGACAGCTGGCGCTGCTCTGAGCCGACCCGGCGGCGCCCGACGGGCCGGCGTGCATGACAAACCCGCGGGGCTGCCGTCATGATCCACCCCATGGACCAGCTCCCCGCGCCCCTGGAGGGCATCACCGTCGTCGCCGTCGAGCAGGCCGTCGCCGCCCCGTTCGCCACCCGGCAGCTGGCCGACCTCGGCGCCCGGGTGATCAAGGTGGAGCGGGTCGACGGCGGTGACTTCGCGCGTGGCTACGACACCGCCGCCCGCGGTCTCGCCTCGCACTTCGTGTGGTGCAACCGGGGCAAGGAGTCGGTCGCGCTGGACCTGAAGGACCCGCGCGGGCTGGACGTCGTACGGCGGCTGGTGGCCGGCGCGGACGTGTTCGTGCAGAACCTCGCGCAGGGGGCGGCGGCCCGGCTCGGCCTGGACGCGGCCGCCCTGTGCGCGCGGCATCCGCGGCTGGTCGCCGTGGACATCTCCGGTTACGGGGCGAGCGGCCCGTACGCGGACAAGCGGGCGTACGACATGCTCGTGCAGTGCGAGGCGGGGCTGGTGTCGGTGACGGGGACGCCGGAGCGGCCGGTGAAGGCGGGGATCCCGGCGGCCGACATCGCCGCGGGCATGTACGCGTTCTCGGGGGTGCTGGCGGCGCTGGTGCGGCGGGGTGTCACCGGGCGGGGCGGTCCGGTGGAGGTGTCGATGCTGGAGGCGCTGGCGGAGTGGATGGGCCATCCCCTGCATCACTCGATGCACGGCGGCGACGTCCCGGCCCGCACGGGTCTGGCGCACGCCGTGATCGCTCCCTACGACGCGTATCCGACGGCGGACGGCGGACGGGTGCTGCTGTCGGTGCAGAACGACCGCGAGTGGCGGCGGCTGGCCGAACAGGTCATCGGACGGCCGGAGTTGGGTTCGGATCCGCGGTACGCGACGAACGCGGAGCGGGTCGCCCGCCGGGAGCGCACGGACGCGCTGGTGGCGGGGGCGCTGGGCGTGCTGGACACCGACGAGGCGCTGGCCCGGCTGGAGGGCGCGGGCATCGCCTGCGCGCGTCTGCGGGACGTGCGTGAGCTGGCGGAGCATCCGCAGCTGGCGGCCCGCGAGCGGTGGCGGGAGGTGGACTCTCCGGCCGGACCGCTGCGGGCGCTGCTTCCTCCGATCACACTGCCGGGTGGGGCGGAGGCGCGGATGGGGGCCGTGCCCGCGCTCGGGGAGCACACCTCGGCGGTGCTGCGTGCCGTGGGGATGACGGACGAGGAGATCGCAGCGTTGCGCCGGGAGGGTGTGGCCGCCTGAGCGCGGGCCTCAGTGCTTGTTGCCGCCGAACAGCGAACGGCGCAGGCGGCGCAGCGGCGCGAAGAGCAGGACGCGGCTCACCCGGGCGCCCCGGGGGCTGCGCCGGGCCGGCTCACGGGCCGTCAGTTCGCGCATGAGCGAGGTCGCCTCGGCCGTCTCACGCTGCGGTATCGCGGGACCTCCCAGCACCGAGAGATGGCGGTCGAGCCGCGAACTGGTCGCGCTGCTCCCGCAGGTGACGGCAGGGACCCTCGCCCTGCTGCGCATCGTTATCTGTTCCATGTCACTCCCCACCCGTACGAGTCCACCCGGCCCGGGCAGGGTAACCCTATCGTCCCGGCGGGGCACACGTGTATCGCGGTCCCATGATTCACCTTCCCCGTAAGGGGGTTGACGATGCCTTTTCTGTCACTCTCCGAATCCGACCGATTTCAGGGTGAGTTGGACAACCGGCTGCGTGGTGGGCTGGGGCGATCCACCGTCCGGCTCGACGGTCACAGCGAGTGACGCCGAGGACGGGTCGAGGCCGGTGGCGACGAGGGGCGTGTCACCCTTGAAGAGGCCGAGGGAGCGCGGTTGCGCATGGGGGCGCATGACCCACAGCTGGTGCACCTGTCCGGTGGGAAGGCTTCCGTATCCGCTCAGCGTGACGATCGCCTCGCCGGTCGACGCGGAGGCGACCACCGCGATGGCGCCGCCCCGGGAGTCCTTGCCGCTGTTCGTCCGGGCGTCCGGGGCTGCGAGAACGTGGGCGATGTCACGCGCCTGGGTCCGTTCGGCGGTCAGCTGGTCCTGGGCGCGGTTCGCCTCGAAGGCGAAGAACGTGGCGGCCGCGACGGCGGCGACCGCGGTCACCGCGGCGAACGGCGCGAACACCGGCCGGCGCGCGCGGGGCGCACGGGTGCGCGGAGGCAGCGGCTGCGTGCCCCAGACGTGCGGTGGCAACTGCCCGGGCAGGCGCTGCTCGCGCACGGCGGCCGGTGCGGGATCCTGCGGGGTCGTCCGTACGGCGGCCAGCACCCGGTCGCGCATCGCGAGCGGCGGCGGAGCGGCGGCCGACCAGGCCAGCCGGACGGCGTCCTCGGCCAGTTCGCGCACCTCGGCGGTGCAGCGGTCACAGGTCTTCAGATGCTTCTCGAACCGGCGGCGCTCGTCGGGTTCCAGCGCGTCCAGGGCGTAGGGGGCGGCCAGCGAGTGCGGGTCGTCCCGGCGGAAGAGTCCGAGGAAACTCATGCGGCCCCTCCCAGGCAGTCGCGCAGCCGCGTGAGTCCGTCGCGCATACGGGTCTTGACGGTGCCGAGCGGCAGCGAGAGCCGTTCGGCGACCTCGCGGTAGGTGTAGCCGTCGTAGTAGGCGAGGGTGACGGACTGGCGCTGAAGGGCCGTCAGCCGGTTCAGGCAGCGGCGCACCCACTCGCGCTCCAGGCCCGCCTCCACCTCCTCGGTGACCTGGTCGAAGGCGGGATGGTGAGCCCGCTGGGCCTCGCGCTGCTCGCGTTCGCCGGCCGCGCGGGCGCTGCGCACCCGGTCGACGGCGCGCCGGTGGGCCAGGGTGAGGATCCACGACAGGGCGCTGCCCCGCCCGGGATCGAACCGCGCGGCGGACCGCCAGAGTTCCAGCAGCACTTCCTGACTCACCTCCTCCGACTGCGCCGGGTCCCGCACCACTCGCCGCACCAGACCGAACACCGGTCCGGACACCAGGGTGTAGAGCTGTTCGAATGCGTTCTGGTCGCCTCGCGCGACGAGCAGCAGCAGCTCGTCCGCCTCCATCCGGTCCCCCTCCCCGCGGCCACACCCGGACCGTCCCGTCATACCAGGCATTCGCAACGCACACACCTCCGGAGGAGGTACGTACGCGGAGCCCGAAAACGCGGGTGAGCAGGAAAGAAAAAGTTTTTCGGCTTCGACCAATCCGATCGGGCCCTCCGCTCCGTATAGCTCTCCGTCAGGCAAGTTGGGACAGAGGACGGACGGCATGACAGGTAACTCCAGGAGCGGCTCCGGACGCAGGGGCGTCGCGACCCTCATATGCGGTGCTCTCGCCGCCGGAGGGCTCACGGCCGCCGGCGTGGCCGCGCTCGCGCCGGGGGAGGCCGCCGCCTCCAGCCACCGGGAGGCGCCGCTCATCTCCAGCACCCCGCAGTACGACAACACCGACGTGTACGCGTTCGTCAGCCCGGACCACCCGGACACGACGACGATCGTCGCGAACTGGGTCCCGTTCGAGGAGCCCGCCGGCGGCCCGAACTTCTTCCCGTTCGCCGAGGACGCCCAGTACGACCTCCGCATCGACAGCGACGGCGATGCGCGTGAGGACCTGGTGTTCCGGTACACCTTCAAGACGCATGTGAAGAACAAGAAGACGTTCCTGTACAACACGGGCACGGTCGAGAGCCTCAACGACCCGGACCTGAACGTCACCCAGTCGTACGACCTCGAGCTGATCAAGCTCAAGAAGGGCAAGGTCCAGCACAAGACCAAGCTCGCGGACGACGTGCCGGTCGCGCCGTCGAACGTCGGCAAGGCGTCGATGCCGAACTACGCCAAGCTGCGCGAGCAGGCGGTGTACAAGCTCCACAACGGCGCGAAGACGTTCGCCGGCCAGGCCGACGACCCGTTCTTCCTGGACCTGCGCGTCTTCGACCTGCTGTACGGCGGGAACCTCTCCGAGGTCGGCAACGACACGCTCAAGGGCTACAACGTCAACTCCATCGCCCTCCAGGTCCCGAACGACCTGATCACCGAGGCCAAGCACCAGCCGATCGTGGGCATCTGGTCGACCACGCAGCGCGAGAACGCCGAGGGCTACTACTCCCAGGTGTCCCGCCTGGGCATGCCGCTGGTGAACGAGGTCGTCAACCCCATCAAGGACAAGGACAAGTTCAACGCGTCCGTGCCGAAGGACGACGGCCAGTTCCTGAAGAACGTCACCAACCCCGAGCTGCCCAAGCTCATCGAGGCGATCTACAAGATCAAGGCGCCGGCCGAGCCGCGCAACGACCTCGTCGACGTGTTCCTCAAGGGCGTCAAGGGCCTCAACCAGCCTCCGTACGTGACGCCTTCGGAGCAGCTGCGGCTCAACACCTCGATCAAGCCGACCGCCAGCCCCAAGCGGCTGGGCGTGCTCGACGGTGACAACGCGGGCTTCCCGAACGGGCGCCGGCTCACCGACGACGTGATCGACGCGGCGCTGCAGGTCGTCGAGGGCGAGCTGCTGGGCGCGAAGAACGACCTCGGTGACGCGGTCGACAAGAACGACAAGTCGTTCGAGAAGGCCTTCCCCTACGTCGCGCTGCCGACCGAGGGTTCGCGCGGCGCGGTCGCCAAGGGCACCGGCAACGACGTCCGCAACCAGCTCGGCGACGCCCTCACGGGCACCTCGGACAGCGACACCGGCATGATCGCCCTCTCCGCGGGCGCCGGAGCGATCGGTGTCCTGCTCATCGGCGGCGGCCTGATGTGGTGGCGCCGGCCGCGGGGCCGTCGCGCCTACTGAGCCCTGACGGGCCAGGTCCCTTCTGACCGGGCCGGGGAGAAACCTGCGCTCCCCGGCCCCACCCCCCACCGACTGGTGCGGCCCGCGTACTCATCCCCCACGGCGCGGGCCGCGCCACCAGCAGGCTGTTCCACCCCAGGCGACCTAGGAGAGGGCATGTCCCCGCGTACCAACGACGGCGAACCGGAGCGCGAGCTAGCGCGTACCGGCCAGGACCACGACTCCGAGGCCGCCTCCACGACTTCGCAGGGGACGCCCGCCCCGGAGGGGACGACTCCTGAGCCTGCCGCCGAGGCGGCGCGGGCGGCGGCTCCCCCGGTGGCTGAGGACGGCGTCGCCGCCGAGGCCGACGGGGACGTCGACGTGCGGGTCGCCGCCGTTCGCCGGGTGGCCGCCGCCGGGCGGCGGTGGCGGTCGGTGCAGCTGGGGGCGTGCGCCGCGATGCTGGCCGTCGCGATGACCGCCGGCGCGATCGCCTTCGGGGCCGCGCGGGACCGCGACAGCGTGCCGGTCGTCGCGGCCGCCGCCGTCTCGCCGGGACTGCTCGCCGGCGGGGACATCGACGCCGGCATCACCGCGCTTCAGGCTCACCTGCGCGCCCAGCCGAAGGACTTCGGCAGCTGGGCCACCCTCGGGCTGGCCTACGTCGAGCAGGCCCGCACCAAGGGCGACCCCTCCCGCTACCCGCAGGCCGAGAAGGCCCTCGACCGCTCCCTGGAGCTGCGGTCCGACAACGACCAGGCCCTCGCCGGCCGGGCCGCCCTCGCCGCCGCCCGCCATGACTTCCCCGGCGCGCTGAAGTACGCCGACCAGGCGCTGGAGCACAACCCCTACAACGAACGCGCCCTGTGCTCCCGTGTCGACGCGCTCGTCGAGCTCGGCCGGTACGAGGAGGCCGGGAAGGCCGCCGTGACCGCCGACGGACGGCGCCCGGGCATACCGGTGTTCACCCGCTACGCCTACGTCCACGAGCTGCGCGGCGACGTCGCCACCGCGCGCCGGGTCCTGGAGCGCGCGCTGAAGGCGGCGAGCTCGCCCGGCGACATCGCCTACGTCTCCGCCCAGCTCGGCCAACTCGTATGGAACCAGGGCGACTACGACGGCGCCCTCGCCTACTACGCCCGCGCCCTCGCAGCCGACGAGAACTACCTCCCGGCGCTGGAGGGCCGGGCCCGCGCCCAGGCGGCGAGCGGCCGGCCGGCCGAGGCGGTCAAGGGCCTGGAGCAGGTCGTCGCCCGCTTCCCGCTGCCCGGCCCGCTCGTCGAACTGGGCGAGCTGTACGAGACCCGGGGCGACGCGGCGAAGGCCGAGGACCAGTTCACCCTCGTCGACGCCTGGACCGCCCTCGCCCGCGCCAACGGCGTCAACGCCGACCTGGACACCGCGCTCGCCGCCGCCGACCACGGCGACAAGGCGGCGGCGCTGCGCGCGGCCCGGGCGGAGTGGGACCGCCGCCGCACGGTGCACACCGCGGACGCCCTCGCCTGGGCGCTGCACGTCAACGGCAAGGACGCCGAGGCCCTGCCCTACGCCCGGCAGGCCACGGCCACCGGCTACCGCAACGCGGCCTTCCTGTACCACCGGGGCATGATCGAGCGCGCCACGGGCCACGCCGCGGACGCCCGCGCCCACCTCTCGGCGGCGCTGAAGCTCAACCCGGGATTCTCCGCCGAGGGCGCCCGCGAGGCGCGTGCGGCACTGAAGACGCTGGAGGCGGACAAGTGAAAACCCGTCGTCCGTTCGCCTCCTGCGCAGCCGTCCTGACGGCCGGCTGCGCGCTCGCGCTGCTCCCTTCCGGCAGCGCGAGCGCCCACCCCCTGGGCAACTTCACCGTCAACCGCTACGACGGTCTCGTCGTCGCCCCGGGCGAGCTCCGCGTCGACCACGTCGAGGACCTCGCCGAGATCCCCGCGACCCAGGCGAAGCCGGACGTCGAGCGGCTCGGCATGACCGAGTGGGCCAGGCAGCGCTGCGCGACCGCCGCCAAGGACAGCGGACTCACCGTCGACGGCCGTGCGGTCCCCCTCACGGCCGGCGCCGCCAAGGCGGTCGCACGGCCGGGTCAGGCCGGGCTGGACACCCTCCGCGTGCAGTGCCGGCTGACGGCCCCGCTGCCCGAGGACGCGACGGTCTCCCTCGCCTTCCACGGCGCGGGCGGCTCCACCGGCCCCGGCTGGCGCGAGATCACCGCGCGCGGCGACCGTATGACGCTCACCGGCTCCGATGTGCCGGCCGAGTCGAACTCGAAGGAACTCACCGAGTACCCGCAGGAGTTGCTCTCCTCGCCCGCCGACACCGCGACCGCGTCCCTGCGGGTGCGGCCCGGCGGCGCCGCCCTCGCCGCCGCCGAGGACCGTGACGCGCCCGCCGCGTCCGTCCTGCCGCGCGGCGCCGACCGCTGGACCCGGGCCCTGGACGACCTGGTGGCCCGACAGGACCTGACCGTCGGCTTCGCCGCGCTCGCCCTGCTCCTCGCGATCGTCCTCGGCGCGATGCACGCGGTGGCCCCGGGCCACGGCAAGACCATCATGGCCGCGACCGCGGCCGCCCGGGGTGGCAAGGCCCGGATGAAGGACGTCCTGCCCCTGGCCGCTTCGGTGACGGTCACCCACACCCTGGGCGTGGTCGCCCTCGGCGTCCTGGTGACGGCCGGGTCGGCCGCCGCGCCGTCGGTGATCGCCTGGCTCGGCCTGGCGAGCGGCGCGCTCGTGTTGTTCGCGGGCGGCACCCTCGTACGCCGTGCCTGGCACAACCGCCGCCACGGCGGCGGGCACTCCCACTCCCACGGCGGCCACGGGCACACGCACGACCACGGGCACGGGCATTCCCACGGGCACGACCACGCGCACGGGCACAGTCACTCGCACGAGCCCGCCGAGGCGCCCGCGCGGCAGCTCGCCCTGGTCGGCTCCACCACCGACGGGACCTCCACCGAGGGGACGACCGCCGGGCACAGCCACCACGAGCACGACCACGGTCATGACCACACTCACGACCACGACCACACTCATGACCACGACCACAGTCATGGTCACAGCCACCGGACGCACACCCACACCCACGGCGGTTTCACGCACTCCCACGACATCGCGCCCACCCTGCGCGGCACGATCCTCCTCGGCTTCGCCGGGGGGCTCGTGCCCAGCCCGTCCGCCGTCGTCGTGCTGGTCGGCGCCGCGGCGCTCGGGCACGCCTGGTTCGGGCTGCTGCTCGTCGTCGCCTACGGCGTCGGCCTCGCGCTGACCCTCACCGCCGCCGGGTTCGCCGTCGTCAGGATGGGCTCGGGCGCGGCCCGGTTGCTGGACCGCAGCCCGCGCTGGATGACGCACCCCGTCGCGGCGCTGGTCCGCCGCAACATGCCGCTGTGGTCCGCGCTGGTCGTCGTCGCCCTCGGGATCGGACTCGTGCTCAAGGGGGCCGCATCCGTCGTCGCCTGAGCTAGTTTGTGGAGGTGGCGGAGGTTTCGGCCGTGATGCGAAGGGGGCGCGGTGTCCGAAGAGCCGGGCGGTGAACGGCTGATCGCGGGCCGGTACCGGTTGCTGTCGCCGCTCGGCGAGGGCGGCATGGGCACGGTGTGGCGGGCGCGGGACGAGGTGCTGCACCGCGAGGTCGCGGTCAAGGAGGTGCGCGCGCCCGCCGGGCTCGCCGGCTCCGACGTGGAGCGGATGTACGCCCGGCTGGAGCGCGAGGCCTGGGCCGCGGCCCGGGTCGCGAACCGGAACGTGGTGACGGTGTACGACGTGGCCACGCAGGACGGCCGGCCGTGGATCGTCATGGAGCTGGTGCGAGGCATCTCGCTGGCCGAACTGCTGGACGCCGAAGGGCCGTTGGAGCCCGCGCGGGTCGCGCACATCGGGGCCGAGGTGCTGGCCGCGCTGCGGGCGGCGCACGAGGCGGGAGTGCTGCACCGGGACGTGAAGCCGGCCAACGTGCTGATGTCGAACGACGGCCGGGTGGTGCTCACCGACTTCGGCATCGCCTCGGTCGAGGGCACCTCGGCGATCACGATGACGGGCGAGGTCATCGGCTCCCCCGAGTTCCTCGCGCCGGAGCGCGCGCTGGGGCGTACGCCGGGGCCCGAGTCGGACCTGTGGTCGCTGGGCGTGCTGATGTACGCGGCGGTGGAGGGGAACTCCCCGTTCCGTCAGAACACCCCGCTGAGCACGCTGCGCGCGATCGTCGACGAGGAGCTGCCGCCGCCGCACCGGGCGGGCCCGCTCGCCCCGGTGATCGAGGGGCTGTTGCGCAAGGACCCGGGAGAGCGGCTGCCGGCCGCCGACGCCGAGCGGGAGCTGCGGGTCGTCGCCGCGGGCGGCGCGCCCCGGCCGGGCGCCCGCCCGACGACGGCCGCCGGGCCGCTCGCATCGGGGCGCACGGAGTCCTTCGCGCAGTCGCAGTCGCCGTCGCCCGCGGACCGTTTCCCGCCGTCGCGGCCGACCCCGCCGTGGACGGGTTCCGACACGACCTCGCAGACCGACCCGGAACGCGGCCGGCGTGCCGCCTTCGTGCTCGTCGCGGGGGTCGCGGCGCTGGCGCTGGGGGTCGGCGGTCTGACGTACGCGCTGCTGAACAAGGACGGCGACGGCGACGGCACCGGCGGGGACGTCACGGTCAGTCAGTCGCAGGGGGTTTCCCCGACGCCCGAGAAGAGCGCGACGGGGAGCGGCGCGAAGCCCTCGCCGAGCCCCAGTCCGAGCGCGAGCGAGACGGAGAGCGAGAGCTCCCCGAGCGCGGAGCCGGCGCAGTCCGTCACGGTGAACGTGACCGGCGCGCACACGGAGTACACCGGCTCCTGCCCGCCGCCGGACGACTCCGCCCCGGCCTTCACGGCCACGTTCAAGGTCGGGCGGCTGCCGGCGACGGTGTCGTACCGCTGGGTGTCGAAGGAGGGCGAACTGTCCGGTCAGACCTGGAAGACGCTCGACTTCCCGTCGGGGGGCGGGAAGTCGAAGCAGGACAAGGTGGTCGTGTCGACGTCCGTGCGGAGCGGGACGCGGCAGAACGCGATCGGCGTGGAGGTGCGCGACCCGGTCGCCGTCACCTCCGACTACGTGCCGTTCTCGGTGACCTGCGAGACGGAGGCCCCGCCGTCCGGGACCTCCCCCTCGCCCTCGTCCACCGAGTAGCACCGGGCGGCGCCGAGCGGGTCAGGCGGCGCCGCCGAGAGCCGGCAGGTAGCCGCCCGACTGACCGGACGCGGTCGGGTGGTAGGACTCGCCGATGTTGAGCCAGTTGACGCTGTGCAGCCAGGAGCCGCCGGAGCAGATCTCATGGCCGGCGAACGACGTGCGGACGTCGCCGAAGACGAAGCCGTGGGCGGCGGCGCGCCGGGCGATCGCGGCGTCCAGGTGGTCGGCGGCCTTGTTGATGGCGGCGCGCTTGGTCTCCGACAGGCCGAGGCAGGCGGTGCCGAGCCTGTAGAAGCGGGGGTAACCGAGCACGACGACGCGTGCGTTGGGGGCCTTGGAGCGGATGGCCGAGTAGACGCTGTCGAGTTTGCCGGGGAGCGTTGCGTCGACGTACGCCCGCGCGGTGTCGATCCGGGCGACGCAGGTGCTGTCGGAGCTGGTCACACACGTCGTCATGACGTCGGCGAATCCGGCGTCGTTGCCGCCGACGGTGACGGAGACCAGCCCGGTCGAGGCGTTGAGCGGACCGAGCTGCCCGGCGAGAACATCACCCGTTCGAGCGCCCGAGCAGGCGGTGAAGGCGAACGACGAGGGTGAGTGGGCGGCGTTCCACAGGTACGGGAACGCCTTGCTGCTGCGCTTGCAGGAGCCGCTGGAGCTGACGTAGGACCCGGCGCCGACGCCGGAGGAGTAGGAGTCGCCGAGCGCCACATAGCCGCCGTTCGGGGCGAGTCGGGACGCGTGCGCCGCGGTGGCCCCGGTGAGGGCGGTGACGGCGGCGAGGAGGAGTGAGCTCGCGAATACGACAAGTCGGGAACGTCTCATGGAACCTCCCTTTAGCAGGATCTCTGCCACAACCGTCGTACCAACTGCGCGTGTTGACGGGAAGTGTCCATGCCAATCCAGTCGGCGGCCCCGGGGGCGGCCAAAGGAACAAAAAGGTGAGTCTCCTCCCAGGTCTTGCCATACAGGCGCAATCGTCAATACCGTCAGACATCTCACCCGCATCGGACCGTCAGCAAGCGGCTCTGGGGCGCGTTCGCCACACGCCCCATGGGGAGGGCTCAAGGAACGCGGTGGTGTGTCCGGCGCGGGGCGCGGCAGGGGGGTGCCGTGCTCGGTGAGCGCACTTGTCATCGGGCCGTGCCGCGCAGGTCGGTTCGCCGTTCTCCGGAGCCGGCCGGCAATGCCAGCTCACCCGGCGTGCGCGGGGAAGTCCCCCGCCACGGAGCGCCGTGGGGCGGCGGAGAGGTCTTCCGTCCTGCCGTGCGGCCGCGGGTGGGAACCAACCCCCCTTTCGAACCGGACGTGAATCCGGGCCGCCCGGGGGAGGGCGGCCCACCGGACGAGAGGGACCTCAAGTCATGAGTTCCGTTCTGCAGCCGGCGACACCGGGCCAGGATCACGAGGCCCCGCCCGCCGCCGGCGTCTACCGGCCCGTCTCCTCTCACCTGGCCATCGCGCCGCCGGTGAGCGTGGTCATCCCCGCGATGAACGAGGCCGAGAACCTCCCGTACGTCTTCAAGACGCTGCCCGGCTGGGTCCACGAAGTGGTCCTCGTCGACGGCAACTCCACCGACGACACCATCGCCGTCGCCCGCGCTCTGTGGCCCGGCGTCAAGGTCGTGGAGCAGCGGGGCCGGGGCAAGGGCGACGCCCTGATCACCGGCTTCGGGGCGTGCACCGGCGACATCATCGTGATGGTCGACGCGGACGGCTCCGCCGACGGCAACGAGATCGTCTCCTACGTCTGCGCGCTGGTCTCCGGCGCGGACTTCGCCAAGGGCTCCCGCTTCGCCAACGGCGGCGGGACCGACGACATGACCTTCGTGCGCCGGCTCGGCAACCGGGCGTTGTGCGCCGTCGTCAACCGCAAGTTCGGGGCCCGGTACACCGACCTGTGCTACGGCTACAACGCCTTCTGGCGGCATTGCCTGGACCGCATCGACCTCGACTGCACCGGCTTCGAGGTGGAGACCCTGATGAACATCCGGGTCGTCAAGGCGGGACTGAGGGTGCAGGAGATACCCAGCCACGAGTACCTGCGCATCCACGGCGTCAGCAACCTGCGGGCCGTGCGCGACGGACTTCGGGTGCTGCGGGTGATCCTCCGGGAGCGGTCCAACCGGCGGGCGCTGCGCCGCAGAGGCCGCCACCGGTCGCCGATGCTCGACTCGGTGCTCGACCCGGTGCTCGACCCGCTCGCGGGAGAGATCTCTTGAGCGGGCCCGGCGTCTCCGTGGTCGTCTGCGCGTACACCGAGGACCGCTGGGACGACATCCTCGCGGCGGTCGCCTCGGTACGCGCGCAGAGCCGGCCGGCGCTGGAGACCGTGCTGGTCGTCGACCACAACCAGGCGCTGACGGACCGCCTGACCGAGGAGTTCGCGAGCGCCGGGTCCCGGGCGGCGGACGGCGAGGTGCGGGTACTGTCCAACTCCGGCCCGCGCGGCCTGTCGGCCGGCCGCAACACCGGCGTCGCGGCCGCGCGCGGCGACGTCATCGCCTTCCTCGACGACGACGCCGTCGCCGAACGCGACTGGCTGCGCTGGTTCGCCGCCGGCTACGACGATCCGCGTGTGATGGCCGTGGGCGGGCTGACGCTGCCCGTGTGGGCCTCCGGGCGACGGCCCGTCTGGTTCCCCGAGGAGTTCGACTGGGTGGTGGGCTGCTCCTACCGGGGCCTGCCGCCCGGCCGGGTCCGGGTGCGCAACGTCCTCGGCGGCAACGCCTCGTTCCGGCGTACGGCGTTCGACCTGGCGGGCGGCTTCGCGACCGGCATCGGACGCGACGGGGACAGGCGCCCGCTGGGCGGGGAGGAGACGGAGCTGTGCATCCGGCTCAGCCGCGCCCGGCCGGACGCGATCCTGCTGGTGGACGACCGCGCGGTCATCCACCACAAGGTGCCCGAGGCCCGCGAGCGCTTCGCCTACTTCCGATCCCGGACCTACGCCGAGGGTCTGTCCAAAGCCCTCGTCGCCCGCAGCGTGGGCGCGGCCAAGGGGCTGGAGTCTGAACGCCGGTACACCACCCGCGTACTCCCGTCCGGCGTGGCCCGTGGGCTGCGCGACGCCGCTCTGGCCCGCCGAGGCGGCGCCCGCAGGGCAGCAGCCATCATCACCGGCACCCTGATAGCAGCAGCGGGCTACGCAGCGGGCACAACCCATCTGGCCGCGGGCAGTCGTGCGGCTGCGGCGATGGGGGTCCCCCCGCTCGAGCGCAGCCGGGAGTGGGGGAGGGTGGGCGCAGCGGCACCCGCGCAAGCCGCGGAAGGTTCCCGCCCCGCTCGCACCGGCACCGGCACCGGCACCGGACAGGAGGCCGCCGGATGACCGCACCCGGGGTACCCGTCCTCATGTACCACTCGGTCTCAGCCGACCCGACCGACGCCACCCGCACCCTCTCCGTCTCGCCGAAAGCCTTCACCGAGCACCTCACCCTGATCGCGGAGCGAGGCCTCACCCCCATGACCACCGCCGACCTCGCCACCCGCTGGCGCACCGCCCGCCCCCTCCCCCACCGCCCCGTACTCCTCACCTTCGACGACGGCTACGAGGGCGTGCACCGCCACGCCCTCCCCGCCCTGGCGGAACACGGCTTCCCCGCCACCCTGTTCGTGTCCACCGGCTGGCTCCGCGGCGACCACGACACCGGCGCCGGGCCGGACACCATGCTCGACTGGCCGCAGGTGCGCGAACTGGCCGCCGCAGGCGTCGAGATCGGCGGCCACAGTCACACCCACCCGCAGCTCGACCAGCTCGACGACACCGCGCTGCACACGGAACTGACCCGCTGCCGGGACCTCGTCGCCGACGAGCTGGGCGTCCCGCCGGTGTCGTTCGCCTACCCCTACGGCTACTCCAGCCGCCGGGTGCGCACCGCCGTGCGGCAGCACGGGTTCGCCCAGGCGCTCGCCGTGGGCAACTCCCTCGCCCGCCGCGCGCAGGGCCCCTACGCCCTGCGCCGGGTGACGGTACGGCGGGACACGGACGCCGGGGAGTTCGTACGGCTCCTCGACGGCCGGGCCGTCGCCCGCGTCTTCGCCCGGGACCGCGCGCTCACCAAGGGTTACGCGATGGTGCGCGGCGCCCGCCGGATGTGCCGCAGGGCGGCGGGCGTCCTCGGGTGAGCGGCCGGACGAATCCGACACACCGGCGCGCAGCACGGAAACCGGGTGCACACGGGCCCGGTGTGCCGGATCATGGCGTCCATGTCCGCGCACCCACACGACGCTCTGCCGATCCGGCTCACCGTCGACGACTCCGACTCCCCGTCCGACGTCGTCGACGCGCTGTTCCTCGGCCGCTTCGCGACGGGCGAGCAGCCTTACTCGCACGCGGCGAACATCGACCGCGTGCGCTCCGGCGCGAACCTGATCCCGTCGGACGCGCGCGTGCTGCGCGTGGCCCGCGACGACGACCGCAGCGCGACCCTCGCCGAGGGCGAGGGCTGGACGCTGCTGGTGTCCCGCTGGAACCGGGGCGCCGACGTCACGGTCACCGCGACCAGCCCCGAACTGGCCGCCAGGGTGCTCAGCGAGGCCACGGACGGCGCGGCCGACGAGCCCGAGCCGCAGCCCGAGAACGTGACGATGGGCTTCTGGTACGTGTCCCCGCGGCGCGGCCCGCACCGGACGACGCGTCAGATCTCCGCCGGCACCTGGGAGGAGGTCCGGCACAACTACACCGCCCCGGTCGCGGACGCGATGGACCGTCTGATGACGACGACCCCGCAGGACATCGCCGGCCGGCTGCTGCTCCTGCACGGCCCGCCCGGCACGGGCAAGACCTCCGCGCTGCGCACCCTGGCCCGTTCCTGGCGGGAGTGGTGCCAGGTGGACTGCGTGCTCGACCCGGAGCGGCTGTTCTCCGACGTCGGCTATCTGATGGACATCGCGATCGGCGAGGAGGACGGCCCCGGCAAGGGCCGCTGGCGGCTGCTCCTGCTGGAGGACTGCGACGAACTGATCCGCGGCGAGGCCAAGCACACCGCCGGCCAGGCGCTGTCCCGGCTGCTGAACCTGACCGACGGTCTGCTGGGCCAGGGGCGCAACGTCCTGGTCGGCGTCACCACCAACGAGGACCTGGAGCGTCTGCACCCGGCCGTCGTCCGCCCCGGCCGCTGCCTGGCCCGGATCGAGGTCGGTCCGCTGACCCGCCCGGAGGCGGTGGCGTGGCTGGGCTCCGAGGAGGGCGTCGGCCGTGAGGGCGCGACCCTGGCGGAGCTGTACGCGCTGCGCCGGGGCACGTCCCCGACGTCGCTTCCGGAGCCGCGCGGCGGGGCGGACGCGGGGCTGTACCTGTGAGTGCTGCGACCGGCCCCGTGATGCTTTGATGGGGTTATGACCCTGTTCGTCGGCACGTCGGGCTGGCAGTACAAGGACTGGCGGGGCGTCCTGTACCCGCCCGACGTGCCCGTGCGGCTCTGGCTGGAGGAGTACGCGGCGCGGTTCGCCACCGTGGAGATCAACAACGCGTTCTACCGGCTGCCGTCACGGGAGACCTTCGCGTCCTGGTCCGAGCGCGTCCCGCCGGACTTCACCGTCGCGGTCAAGGCCAGCCGGTATCTCACCCACGTCAAGCGGCTGAAGGACCCCGAGGAGCCGGTGCACCGGCTGATGAGCCACGCGGCCGGGCTGGGGGCGCGCCTCGGCCCGGTGCTGCTCCAGCTCCCGCCGACCCTGCGCTGCGACCCGGGACTGCTGGACGCCTGCCTGGCCTGCTTCCCGTCCGGCACGCGCGTGGCGGTCGAGCCCCGGCACGACTCCTGGTGGACGCCGGCGGTCCGCGAGGTCCTCCGCTCCCGGGGCGCGGCGCTGTGCTGGGCCGACGTCCTCGCCCGCCCCGTCGCCCCGCTGTGGCGGACGGCGGACTGGGGGTACGTGCGCTTCCACCAGGGCCGGGCCCGCCCCTGGCCGCGGTACGGCCGCCGGTGCTTGGAGACGTGGCTCGACCGCCTCGCGACGACCTGGCCGGCCGACGCGGAGGTGTACGCCTACTTCAACAACGATCCCGGCGGTGCGGCGGTGCGCGACGCGGTCACCTTCGCGAGGGCGGCGGAGCGGGCGGGCCTGCGGCCGACCCGCGTCCCCGCCCGGGGGTCCCTCGCCGGGCGCTGAGCGCGCCGCATCACCGGCGCGTCACGGGTGTTCGCGTCCGCTCACTCCCCGTGGGCCGCCCGCAGGGCGTCGCGCACCGCCGCCACCGCGTCGTCCTGTGCGACCCCCAGCCGGCGTGCCCGCTCGGCGTACGCCTGTGCGGCGGCGGCCAGTTCACGCGCCGCCGCCGAACCCGCGGCGGCGACGAACGTGCCGTTGCGGCCCCGGGTCTCGATCACCCCGTCCGCCTCAAGGGCCCGGTACGCCTTGGCGACGGTGTTCGCCGCCAGCCCCAGCGACTCGGCGAGCCCCCGCACGGTCGGCAGCCGGTGGCCGACCGGCAGCGCACCGGACCGCGCCTGCTCGGCGATCTGCGCCCGCACCTGCTCATAGGGAGCGGCGCCCTCAACGATGTGGATCTTCAAGGTCACGGGGCCGATTCTCCCGTACCGGCGGGAAAATGGGAGGCATGCCCGAGCGGCGTCCGCATAGCGTGCGGCCCATGACCGTCATCGTGCGTGATCTGCGTCCCGAGGCGCCCGGGGAGGTCGAGGCCTTCGTCCGGGTGCGGCGGCTCGCCCTCCCGTTCATGGTGTCCACCACCCGCTCCGTGGTCCACGACCTCGCCCACGCCCGTCCGGAGGCCCGGTACCGGCAGCTCGTCGCGGAGGAGGACGGCGAGATCGTCGGCACCGCGCAGGTCGGCGCCGCCCATGAGAGCCCGCGGCCCGGCCTGGGCTTCGCCAACGTGTACGTGCACCCGGAGCGGACCCGCCGGAGCGCCGGCTCGCTGCTCCTCCGCGCCGCCGAGGAGCACCTGGCCGCGCACGGCACGACCAGGGTGTACTCCTGGGTCCTGGACGGCCCGGGCAACATCGCCTTCGCCGAGCGGCACGGCTACCGGGCGAGCCGCTCCGCGCACTTCCTCCGCCTCGACCTGGCGGACGGGACGCTGCCGCCGCTCCAGGCTCCGCCGCCCGGCGTCGAACTGCGCACCGCCGCCGACTTCGCCGACGACCCCCGCCCGCTGTTCGTGCTGGACGCGGAGGCGACCGCCGACGAACCGAGCGACGTCGGCGCGGAGTTCACCGACTACGAGGCCTGGCTGGAGGAGACCTGGCGGCATCCGCTGCTCGACGCCGAGTTGACCACGGTCGCCGTGGTCGACGGCCGCCCCGCCGCGTTCACGGCGGCTCACACCGACGGCGCGACCCGCTACGCCTCCGGCATGACCGGCACCGCCCGCGCCTTCCGCGGCCGGGGCCTGGCCAAGCTGGCGAAGAACGCCTCGCTGCACCGCGCCCGCGCGGCGGGCTACCGGGAGGCGTTCACCGGGAACGACACCGGCAACGGGCCGATGCTCGCGATCAACAAGTGGTTCGGCTACGAGATCTGTGCGACGGAGGTGCGCCATGTCCGCGAACTCGGATGACGGCTCGGTCCGGGCTGACGCCGTGGAGGTCGCCGTGGAGGTCGTCCTCGTCAAGGCCGGCCGGACGAAGATCCGCTACCCGGCCGAGCTGCTGTCCGACGACGGCGCCCGGATCGCCGTGCGCGCCTCCTGGGCGGGCGAGGGCGTACGCGACTTCGGCTTCGTACGCTTCGAACCGGGTGACGTCTTCACCGAGTACTACTGGCGCGACCGCTGGTACTCCGTGAAGGAGGTCCGCGCCGCGTCCGGCGCCCTCAAGGGCTGGTACTGCGACATCACCCGCCCGGCGAGGCTCAGCGGCGCGGAACTGGAGGTCGAGGACCTCGACCTGGACCTGTGGCGCTCCGCCGACGGCGCCGACGTACGGCGGCTGGACGAGGACGAGTTCGCGGAGAGCGGCCTGGCCGACCGCGACCCCGAGGCGGCGGCACAGGCGCTGAGGGCCCTGGACGCCCTGGAGACCCTCGCCACCACAGGGAACGGCCTCGAACGGCTGCTCGCCTGACTCCTCTGTGCGTCCGCCGGGTCGACCGCCGTCAGGCCACAGAGGCGACCACCGCGTACCGCTCGTCCTCCACGGCTCTCCCCCACAGCTCCGCGTCCCCGGACAGGCGCTCCACGCGGGCGTGGGCGGTGAGCGGGGTGAGCAGGCCGGTGAGCCGGTCCACCGGTATGCCGACCGGGGTCACCGTCCCCCACACCCCCTCGACCAGCACGAGCCGGCCTCCGGGCCGCAGCAGGTCACGCCAGTGCCGCAGGGCGCGCGCGGGATCGGGCAGCGCCCACAGCACATGCCGTACGAGGACGACGTCGAAGCGCCGCTCCCCGACCGGGGGCGTCGCCGCGTCGCCGAGGAGGAACACGGCGTCACGGCCGGCGAGTTTCTCGCGCGCCCGGCCGAGCATCGCCGCAGAGAGGTCGACGCCGGTGACGCGGTGGCCCCGCTCGGCCGCGAGGAGCGACAGGCTGCCGGTGCCGCAGCCGAGGTCGAGCAGATCGCCGGGGCGCTCCGGCAGCCAGTCCAGCAGCCTGCGGGCCCAGGCGGCCCGGACGGCGGGGTCGCGCAGCCCGTGGTCCGGCTCGTCGTCGAAGCCGGCCGCCTCCGCGTCCCAGTCGACACGCTCCCCAGCGTTCACATCACGTCGGTCGGTCATGCGCCAAGAGTGACACCCGCCACTGACAATCCCCTCGTGGTGTGACAGCCGCCACTGACAGAACAGGCGGCGATGAGGAACTCTCGCGAAAAGGGTCTACCTCCGTGAAATCGCGGAACCCGGTAGCTCTGAAGGAGGCAGCCATGCGCCGTACGACCGTGCAGAAGCCCCTGAAGAAGACGGACTCCCGCCGGCTCCGCGAAGAGGTGGACGAACGCCCCGCCGGGCGCCCCGAGGTGCGCAAGGACATCGCCCGCACCTGGTGGCCGGACGGCTGACCGCGCCCGCGTCACCGTCGACCGATCTCTCACGCCCTTCCTTCCCGCCGGACGCCCCTGCCTGAGCCCAGGCTCAGCGGTTCCTTAAGGCGGTCCTAAAGATCGCCGGAACCCTTCGCCTGCGGGCGTGTCCGCGGTTTCTTGGTACTCGGCACGTTTCCCCATCCGGGTCCTGACCGGCGGCTCAGGCCGGTCAGGTCCCGGCGGAGCGGCCCGTGTCAGCTCAGGACGGACGCACAGGTCGAGGGCGTGGCGTGGGCGGGGTCGAGCGCGTTGGCCACCTCGTGGAAGGCGATCCGGTCGGTCAGCCCGAGCAGCGCGTGCTCGGACAGGTCGAGCGCGCAGCGGTCCTGGATGAGGACGTTGCTGACGTTCGCGCCACTCAGGAACTGCGTCCGGTACGGCGTGACGACCTCGTCGTACCGGGTGGCGATGACGGTGTAGCGGACGCCGGGGACGGTGTCGCCGCCGGCGTTGAGCTTCGCCATGAACTCGGAGCCGGCGATCTGCTGGGCGAGGGCGGGGGTGGCGGCGGTGAGGAGGTCCTCGGCGCCGGGGAAGTACGGCAGCAGGTGGGTGAGCCCGGCCAGGGTGGTGCCGTGGTTGTTGGGTGCGATGCCGACGAGGGCGTTCACCTTGGCGGCACCGCCGAGGAACTTGAGGTAGTAGCGGGGCATCATGCCGCCCTGGGAGTGACCGACGATGTCGGCCTCGGCGGCGCCGGTCGCGGCGAGCACCCGGTCGACGTAGGCGGAGAGCTGCCCGGCGGACTCGTCGATGGGGCCGAGGGCGTGGAAGAAGGGGACGCCGGGCAGTTGGCCGTAGTCGAGGGAGAAGACGCAGTAGCCCCGGTGCGTGAGGTACGGCGCGAGGGAGAGCCAGTTGTCGACGGAGTTGGCGAAGGTTCCGTGGACCAGGACGACGGGGCGGGGGTGGGCTGCGGAGGGCCGGCAGTCGTAGTCGTTCCAGCCGCCCTGCGACGACGCGGAGGTCGCGGCGGACGACGACTCGGCCGAGGCGGGGGCGGTGGCGGTGGCGCTGAGGGCCGCGGTGGCCAGCAGCAGGGCGGCCAGGGGTCTGGCCAGGCGCTTCCAGGGCAGCATCGCGTGATCTCCTTGCGGCTCAAGGGGGATTCGACGGCCTTACGCCTGTGATCCGGATCACGAGGATGCTGTTCACTTGTCAAGTTACGGGCGAGTAGGTGAAGTGAGAAGTTACGGACCGGTAAAAACTTCCGGCAACCGTCGACGCATGTGCTACCCCTGACGTCCCGTCACCAGGCGGGCCTGATCGGACCGTAGGGCGCGATACGCCCCAAACAGTCCCGCAACACGCTCATTTCACCCTCCCCGAGCACATCTCCCCACCCTCGCACCGCCTCCACCGCGACCTCCTCGGCCACCCTGGTGCACGCCCAGCCCCGCTCGGTCAGGACGACCAGCCGGGCGCGCGCGTCAACGGGGTGCGGCCCCCGCTCGACGTACCCCTTGCGCACCAGCTCGTCGACGAGCTGACTCGCCGCCTGCTTGGTGACACCCAGATGCGCGGCCAACTCGGTGACCGTCGCACCGTCCGGGGCGAGCCGGGCGAAGGCGAAGCCGTGAGCGGGCCGCACGTCGGAGAACCCACGTACCCGTACCCCCTCGTCGATGCGTCGCGTGAGGTCGCCGGCGGCGGCGAGCAGGGCGGCGGTCAGGGCGAGGGCATCGGAGTTCTGCACCTCCGCATTGAAACACCCTTGACGATTTGGTCAACCTGCTTGACCATGAGTCCCGTCAAGTGGTCAAGCAGCTTGACCATTCTCCGCCGAGCCAGGAGCCGTCCATGCCTGTCGTCCGTTCCGCCGACGCCGTCACCCACGAGATCCACGGCGCCCGCTTCGTCTCGCACGCCACCCCGCTCACCGGCAGCAGGGAACTCGCCGCCTGGCGCGGGGAGATCCCGCCGGGCACGAAGGCGCCGGCGCACACCGTCAGCCGGGAGGAGGTCTTCCATCTGCTCGTCGGAGAACTGGACGTCACGCTCGACGGGCGCACCGAGCGGATCACGGCGGGTGACACGCTGATCGTCAACGCCGGCTCCACCCTGAGGGTGGAGAACCCGACCGGTCACACCGCCCTCACCTGGGTCACCACCAGTCTGGGGCTGGAGGCGGTGTTGGCCGACGGCAGCCGGATCGCGCCTCCGTGGGCCAACTGAGCCGTCCGCTGGGCGGAGTCGTGTTCAGGCCGCCAAGCCGCCGGGCATCACCGCTCGCGGGCCGAACTTCGCCCGCGCGCGGTCGGCCACCTCCTCGATACGGCGGGCCTTCTCGTCGGCGGGGTCGAAGGTGAGCTGGTGGGAGGCCCGGTCGGCGGGGCCGAGGCCCTCGGCGCGCAGGGCGATCGCGCGGACCCGGGCGCGTTGCAGACCGAGCGCCTCATACAGGGAGTACGCCGTCCGCGTCAGGTCCGCCGAATGCGCGGTCGGCTCCCCGAGGGTGCGGCCCCGGGTGGTGGAGGAGCGGTCGGCGTAGCGGACGGTGAGGGTCAGGGTGCGGCAGACCTTCTCCACGGCGCGCAGCCGGGCGCCCAGTTCCTCACCGGCCGACAGAAGCGCCCTGCGATGCCGGACCGGGTCCAACTCATCGCGCGGGAAGCGCCGTTCGGCGGCAAGTGATCGGGAGACCGCGTTCGGGACGACCCGGCCGCGGTCGACCCCGTTCGCCTTCTCGTGCAGCTCCCGGCCGGCCTTCGCGCCGACCAGGCGCTGGAGCGTGGACAGGGGCGCGGCGGCGACCCGGCCGAGGGTGTCGAGGCCGTACTCGCACAGGGTGCGGGCGGTGGCGGCGCCGACGCCGGGCAGGGCGGCGACGGGTTTCCCGGCGAGGAAGTCACGGGCCTCGCCCGCGGAGACCGCGCAGGTCACCCCGGGCCGGGCGGCTCGCTGCGCCACACGGGCCAGCATCGGGCCCGGTCCGGCGCCGATCACGCAGTCGACGCCGTGCAGCGCGAGGGCGCGGACCCTGATCACCGAGGCCAGTTCGACCGCGCCGCGCCCGAAGTAGCGCTCGGCGCCCCGCAGATCGGCCAGCGCCCCGTCCGGCGGCAGCGCCTCGACGACGGGCGTGAACTCCTCCAGCAGGCCGAGAAGTTCGGGAAACGCCGTCTCGTGCGCCGACGGCAGCTGGAAACGTACGCAGAGGATGGTCATCCCGCACTCCCCGGACTCTGGTGCCACAACTTCCTTCCCACCGCGGGCCCTTCGCCCGCGGGACGCAGATCCGCCCAGGGGTGCATCTCGTACCCCGTGGGCAGGCGGATGCGCCGCCGCTCCATCGCGTCCTGGGCCGCGGAACCGGCCGGCGCGGGCAGCCCGTCCGAACCGGAGAGCCGCCTGTGCGCCGGACCGTCGGCACCGGCTTCGGCGTCGGCGTCGGCGTCGGGCGCGGGGCCGGGAGGTTCCGCGAGCCGGGACGCGACCCCTTCGAGTCCCTCCTCGCGCCGCACCTCCAGCAGTTCGGCCAGGTTCCAGGCGGCGGCGCCCACCACGCTGAGGCTGCGCGGGCCGCGCCGCTGCACCGTCCCGCGCACCAGCAGCAGCCAGGAGTGGAAGACGGTGTGGGCGCAGACGTCGTGGGAGTCGTCGAAGAAGGCGAGGTCGACCAGGCCGGTGCCGTCGTCGAGGGTGCTGAAGATGACCCGTTTGCCGGAGCGGATCGGCGGGGTCTGGGTAGCCGCCTTGGCGCCCGCCACCAGCACCGTCTCCCCGTGCCGCGTCTCACGCAGCCGTCGCGCCGACACCACGCCCAGTTCGCGCAGGAACTCCCGGTGGTCGTCCATCAGGTGGCGTGAGGCGTCCATGGACAGCACGCCCAGTTCGGCGCTGAGCCGCTCCGCCGAGGTGAGGTCGGGCAGCCCGGCCGGAGCGGTCTTCCGCCCGCCCGCCAGCGGGAGTTGGCCGCCGCCGCCCCGGGAGCCCCGGTGCAGCTCGGCCAGGTGCAGTTGCAGATCACGGCGGTTGGCCCCGAAGTCGTCCAACGCGCCCACCTGGGCGAGGCGTTGGGCGAGCGGCCGGCTCGGCCGCGCCCGCTCCCAGAAGTCGAGCAGCGAGGTGTAGGGCTGCCCGTCCGCGATCCGCCGCGCCTCGGCCTCGCTGATGCCGTGCACGTCGGAGAGGGCGAGCCGAAGCCCCCACACGCCGGAAGGCCCGGCCGACCCGGAGTCAGACACCAGTTCGATACGATGTCCGGCCCCCGACCGGTTCACGTCCAACGGCAGGACCGGCACCCCCCGCCGCCGCGCGTCCGCCAGCAGCAGCCGCTTGGGGTACATCCCGGGGTCGTGGGTGAGCAGCCCCGCGTAGAAGGCGGCCGGGTGGTGCGCCTTCAGCCACGCCGACTGGTACGTCGGCACGGCGAAGGCGACCGCGTGCGCCTTGCAGAAGCCGTACGAGCCGAAGGCCTCGACGATCTCCCAGGTGCGCTGAATCGTTTCCGCGTCGTAGCCCTTCGCCGCCGCCCGCTGGGCGAACCACACCTTGATCCGCCCCTGCGACTCCGGTTCGGACAGCCCGCGCCGCACCCGGTCCGCCTCGCCGCGCCCGCAGCCGGTCATGACGGCGACGATGTCGATGACCTGCTCGTGGAAGACGACGACCCCGTAGGTGCCCTTCAGCGCCTCCTCCAGGTCGGGGTGCGGGTAACGCACGGGCGCGCGCCCGTGCCGGGCCTCGATGAACGGCCGCACCATGTCGGCGGCGACCGGGCCGGGCCGGAACAGCGAGATGTCGACGACCAAATCGTGGAAGGTCGCCGGCTGGAGCCGTCCGACCAGGTCCCGCTGCCCCGGCGACTCGATCTGGAAGCAGCCGAGCGTCTCGGTGGACCGGATGAGCCGGTACGTCTCCGGGTCCCCCTCCGGGAGCGCGTCCAGGTCGATCCGCTCCCCCGTCGCCCGCGCCACCTCGGCGACCGCGTGCGCCATCGCCGACTGCATCCGCACGCCGAGCACGTCGAGCTTGAGCAGTCCGAGGTCCTCGACGTCCTCCTTGTCGAACTGGGACATGGGGAACCCCTCGCCGCTGGTCGGCACGACCGGCGTGCGGGAGAGCAGGGAGGCGTCGGAGAGGAGCACGCCGCAGGGGTGCATGGCGACGCCGCGCGGGAGGGCGTCGAGGGACTCGACCAGTTCCCACAGCTTCCCGTACTTCTCCCGTTCCCCGGCGAGCGCCCTGAGTTCGGGCAGTTCCTCCAGCGCCGCGCGGGCGTCGCGCGCGCGGATGTGCGGGAAGGACTTGGCGACGCGGTCGATGTCGGCGGGGTCCATGGACAGGGCGGCACCGACGTCCCGGATCGCGTGCCGGACCCGGTACGTCTCCGGCATCGAGACCGTCGCGACGCGCTCGGCGCCGAACCGGCCGATGATCGCGCGGTAGACCTCCAGCCGGCGCGCGGACTCCACGTCGACGTCGATGTCGGGCAGCACGACCCGTTCCCTGGACAGGAACCGCTCCATCAGCAGCCCGTGCTCGATCGGGTCGGCGTGCGCGATGCCGAGGAGGTGGTTGACGAGCGAGCCCGCGCCGGATCCGCGCGCGGCGACCCGGATGCCCATCCGCCGTACGTCGTCCACGACTTGGGCGACGGTGAGGAAGTAGGAGGCGAAGCCGTGGTGGGCGATGACGTCGAGTTCGTGGTGCATCCGCTCCCAGTAGTCGCGCCGTCCGTCGTAGCCGCGCAGCAGCATCCCCGCCGCCGCCCGGGAGGCCAGGGTCCGCTGGGCGGTGCGGCGGCCGGCGCCGACGAGGTGCGGCTCGGGAAAGTGGACGGTCCCGATGCCGAGGTCGTCCTCGGGGTCGACCAGGCACTCGGCGGCCGTGGCCCGGGTCTGCTCCAGCAGGCGGTGGGCGGTGTCGCGGCGGAAGCCGGCGGCCTCAACGATCCGCTCGGCGGCGCGCAGCATGGCGTCCGGCCCCTTGAGCCAGGCCTCCCCCGAGTCCAGTTCCCCGGTCGGGTCGATGGGCACCAGGCGGCGGGCGGCGTCCAGGACGTCGGCGACCGGGCCCTGGCCGGGGTCGGCGTAACGGACGGCGTTGCTGAGCACCGGGCGGATCCGCTGTTCGGCGGCGAAGCCGACGGTGCGGGCGGCCAGGCGCAGCGAGCCGGGTCCGGTGCCGGTGCGGCCGTGCCAGACGGCCTCCAGGCGCAGGGCGTCGCCGTGGACCTCCCGCCAGGGGGCGAGGAGTCTGGCCGCGCGGTCGGGGCGGCCGGCGGCGAGGGCGCGGCCGACGTCGGAGGCGGGGCCGAGCAGGACGGTCAGGCCGTCTCCCCGGTTGTCCGCCCAGGGCAGCAGCGGGGCGCCCTCGCTCCCGTGCGCCGCCGTGACGATCCGGCACAGGTCGGCCCAGCCGCGGGCGCCGTCGCGGGCGAGGAAGGTGACGCGGGGGGCCGACTCGTCGAGGAAGGCGCCGCCGCGCACGGGGGTGCGGCGCCTCTCCCGTCGTACGTCGCTCTCGTGGCGGGGCGGCGCGGCCACCGCGAGGTCCGCCCCGAACAGCGGGCGCACCCCGGCCCGCGCGCAGGCCTTGGCGAAGCGGACCGCGCCGGCGACGGTGTCGCGGTCGGTGAGGGCGAGGGCGTCCATGCCCCGCTCACCGGCGCGCTCGGCCAGCCGCTCCGGGTGCGAGGCCCCGTATCGCAGGGAGAACCCGGAGGCGGTATGCAGATGCGTGAAGCCTGGCACACGCACCTCCCGCGATCCCGCTCTCGAACATCAGTTCCCTAATCCCTCACCCCCACCATAGACCAATTCCCGAACATCTGTACGACGACCGTTCGAGCGTCTCCCACCTGCGGAAACGCACCGAAACAGCCGCAAACGCACCGAGGTCCCGCCCCCGGGCAGGGGGCGGGACCTCGGTGGCGCCGGGAGGGTCAGCCGATCTGTGCGCCCGTCGCCGAGAGCGCCTCCGTCACCGGCTGGAAGAACGTCTCCCCGCCGGCGGCGCAGTCGCCGCTGCCGCCGGAGGTGAGCCCGATCGCGCTGCTCCCCGAGAAGAGGGAGCCGCCGCTGTCGCCGGGCTCGGCGCAGACGTCGGTCTGGATGAGGCCGCTGACGACGTCGCCGTTGCCGTAGTTCACGGTGGCGTCCAGGCCGGTGACCGTGCCGGAGTGCACCTGGGTGGTCGAGCCGCTGCGGGTGACCTGCATGCCCACGGTGGCCTCGGCGGCGCCGGTGATCTTCTGCGTGGAGCCGTCGTAGAGGTTCACCTCGCTCGGGTGGGCGACGTCGGCGGTGTACTTGACCAGGCCGTAGTCGTCACCGGGGAAGCTGGAGGTCTCGTTGGCGCCGATCCGCTTGCCGGAGGAGTCCGACCAGGTGGTGACGGACTCGGTGCAGTGGCCCGCGGTCAGGAAGTAGGGCTCGCCGCCCTTGACCACGTTGAAACCGAGCGAGCAGCGGCTTCCCCCGCCGGTGATGGCGTCGCCGCCCGCGATGAAGGGCTTGTACTCCCCCTTGGTGCGCTGGAGCTCCACCGTGGCGCCGAGGCTCTCGGCGACCTTGGTGAGCTTGGCCCACTCGGCGCCGGAGACCGTGCGGTCGGCGGTGACGACGACCTTGTTGGCGGTGGGGTCGGTGACCCAGGCGGTGCCGGGGACGGCCGCGTCCCTCGCGAGGGTGGTCCGGGCGCTGCGGAGTTCGGCGAGGGAGTTCTCCACCAGTCTCGCCTTGGCCCCGGCCGCCTCGACGGCGTCCGCGGCACTCTCGTCGAGCACGTTCACCACGAGGCTCTTGGTCTTGGCGTCGTAGTAGGTGCCCGCCGCGTCGGCGCCGAGCTCCCGGCCCAGGGTCGAGGCGAGCTTCCCGGCGGCCAGGGCCGTCAGGAGGCGGGGCTGCGGAGCCTGCGGGGTCTCACTCGCGTTCGCGGTCTGGAAGGTGACGCCCGCGGCGACGAGCGCGGCAACGCCCGCTCCCGCCATGACGGCCCGTCGCCCGGCTATGCGTCGGTGCTTCAACTCACGTCCTCCTGTGGGGGGTCGGCGCGCGCGGCGGCAGGCCGCCGCGGGCCGGAAGGTGGGGTGACGGCCGCCCACTCTTCCGAACCGCGCAGGGGGCACACAAGGTCGACCGGCGGACGCGCACACGGTGAGCACAGCGCGCCCTCGACGCCTTCACTCCCCGGTCACAAAAGGCCGAGCCCCCGCACGCGTTCGCGTACGGGGGCTCACCTGCCGCCTCGGTCCGTGCGGGCCGCTGCCCGCCGGCCGGTCTAGAAGACGCTGACGCCGTAGGCGTTCAGGGCCTCCACCACGGGCTGGAAGAACGTCGTGCCGCCCGAGGTGCAGTCGCCGCTGCCGCCGGAGGTCAGACCGTAGGCCACGCCGTTGCTGCCGTAGAGCGAGCCGCCGGAGTCGCCGGGCTCGGCGCAGACGTTGGTCTGGATCATCCCGTAGACGACGTCGCCGCCGCCGTAGTTGACGGTCGCGTTGAGCGCGGTGACGCGCCCGCTGTGGGTGCCGGTGGTCGAGCCGTCGCGGTAGACGGTGGTGCCCACGGTCGGGTTGGCCGCGCGGGTGATGTCGACGCCGCCGGCGGTGCCCGCCTTGGCGATCGAGGTGTTGGAGTACCGGACGATGCCGTAGTCGTTCGTCGGGAAGCTGGAGCCCGTCGTCGGACCGAGCACCGTGCTGCGACCGGAGTTGGAGTACCACGTGCCCGCGCCGTCGGTGCAGTGGCCGGCGGTCAGGAAGTAGTAGTTGCCCGCGCTGTCACGGACGTTGAAGCCGAGGGAGCAGCGCCAGCCGCTCGTGTAGATGGCGTCGCCGCCCTGGATGTACTTCTGGAACCGGCCTTCGGTGCGCTTGATCGTCAGCGCGTCGGCGTCGGCGCCGGCCTGCTTCTTGATCTTCGCTATCTCGGCCGGGGACACCGTGCTGTCGGCCGTGACGACGACCCGGTTGGTCTTGCTGTCGACGGTCCAGGCGGTGCCCGGGACGTCGGCCTTGAGCACCGCGCCGCTGGCGCTGCCGAGTTCGGCGGCGCTGAAGGTGGTGACGTCCGCCGCGCTCGCGTGGGGGATCGCGATGGCGGCCGCGGCCACGAGCCCGGTGGCGACGGCGGTCAGCCGGGTCCGTCTGGTGATGCCGCTGGTGGGGGTGGTGCGCTTGATCCTCACGTTTCGTTCCCTCCCAGGGGAAGTCGGGGGCCCGCGTGGGGTCGGGGCCCGTGAGGCGCAGTCAGAGGGCGCTCGTACGTCCGCAATCCGGACAGATAATGCCCCTGACAAGCGCTGAGGGGGAGTATTCGGCCGAACGGACGGTCGACGCAAGGGTGCCTTTCGGCCGCCGCCCCGCACACCGGCCGGGTGCCGGGCCCGGGTGACGATCGCTCACATCAGGGCGCGCACCTCCGCCTCGGCACGGGCGGCCCTCCCCCGTTCGCCGTGATCGTCACCCCGTCCCCTTCGGCCACCCACGCCCCGGGAATGTCCGGAAGTCGTCCCTCCGGATGATCGGCCGGCGGCCGGTACGTGCTGTCGGCACCGGTGTGCGCGTCCGCCGGCGCGGGCTTCTCCGCGGTGGAACGCGTCCACCGGCTCGCTCGGAACTCCGTGGGTTCACGCGGCTCCCCTGGGCGCCGCGTACCGGTGGGCGGGGCGGGTCAGGCCCAGGTGCTCGCGGAGTGTGCTGCCCGGGTAGAAGGTGCGGAACAGACCGCGGTGCTGGAGCAGCGCGACCGTGCCGTTGACCAGCCGCTCCAGATCACGGCGGGGTTCGACGGGGGTGAGGTGGAAGCCGTCGGCGGCCCCTTCCCGGTGCCAGGTCCCGATCAGTTCGGCGAGGTCGACGGGGCCGCCCCGGTACAGCGGGCCCAGGTCGCTGTACCGGGGGCCGCCTCCGCCGTGGCCCGGTTCGGCGGCGTGCTCGCCCTCCCCGAGGTCGATCAGCAGACCGGCCAGGACGCGCAGGGAACCGGGGTCCCGCCCCGACTCCGCCGCGGCGGCGCGCAGTTCCTCCCGTACGGCGCGGGCCCGGTCGGCGTTCGCCGCCCGCACCAGGGCGACGTCGGCGTACCGGGCGGCGACGGCACGGGCGTGGCCCTCGGTCGCGTCGACGACCCGTACGGGCCGGCTCGACGCGGCCTCACTCCCCCAGCCGCCCCGGCCGGCCCCGGCCGGTCCGCTCGCCTCGCCGGCGCCGGCCGCTTCGGCCGCGTCCGCCTCGCGCCACAGCGCCTCCAGCGGCACGGGAGCGGAGCCGTCCCGGTCCTCGGCCGCGGGCGCGTCGAGCCGCCAGCCGGCCCGGCCCCGGCTGATCCGGTCGAGGGCGGCCACGGCGGCGACGGCGGCGCGGACGCGCGAGGGCCCGGTGTGGGCGGGGACCAGTCCGACGCGGTGCGTGACGGCCGCCGCCCGGGACAGCACGGCCGACGCGTCCGTCCCCGGGCTGCCGGGACAGTCGTCCAGCGTCACGAAGTCGAGCCCGCCGCGCTCGGCGAGCCGTACCAGTTCGACGTGGCGTCCGGCGTCGGCCGCCTCCGCCTGGTCCACGGCGGCGGCCAGGTGCAGCAGGCCCCGGCCGGGCGAGGAAGTCATCTCGGAGTACCCCTTCGGTCCCGATGTGGTCGGTCGGCGGCTCACGCGGCGGCGCGCAGCCCCAGGTCGCGCAGGAAGGCGAGGGCGGCCCGCGCGGTGGCGTCGTTCTGCCGGAACGCGGGCCCTCCGGTGCGCGGCCGGGTGAACGCGCCAGGCGTCCGCCCGTCGGTGTGCGGCCCGAGCGCGAAACGCCGCGGGTGCGGCCGGCCGGACCGGTCGAGGATCCGTCCGTCGGAGCGGTCCACCCGCAGCAGCCCGTCCGGCGTCTCCGCGGCCCCGTCCTCGTGCAGTGCGCGCAGCAGCGCGTCGCGGGCGCGCCGCACCGTCGGCTCGGGCAGCCTGGCCTCCACCAGGGCCCGCGCCTCGACGGTGAAGCCGGGCACGCTGGGGCTCGACGCCCGGAACACCCCGTCCTCGGCCCGCACGGCCATGTCCGCGCCGACGAACATCACCACCCCCGCCCGGGACAGCGCGAGCAGTTGCCGCAGCCTGGGTCCGGGCGGCCCGGAGGCCAGGTAGCTGAAGAACCCGTGCCACCAGGGCCCGATGCCCCCGAGCCGCACCAACTGGCCGTAGACGGACAGCAACGCCAGGAAGACGGCCAGGTCCGTGCTGTGGGCGGCGTCGTGACGGCGGCTCAGGTCACTCTCCACGTACTCCCGCAGCGCCTCCTGAAACTCCTCGGAGGAACCGTGGCGCACCCCGTCCAACGGCCGGTCCAGGGCGTCCAGATCGAGCCGGTCGCGCGGGTCGGGCACCGCGGACGCGACGAGCGCCTCACGCTCCACGGCCCCTTCGGACGCCGCGTACTTCTCCTCGAAGTCGGCCCAGGCGAGAGCGGTCCGCTCGGGGTGCGCGGTGAACAGCCGGTGGTAGTGGGCGAACCCCAGTTCCTTCTCCACCAGCGGCCACACGTCCCGCCGGAAGTCGAACCCGCCGGGCCGCGCGAGCAGCCCGTCGATCTCGGCGGGCCCCAGGAACCGGGGTAGCGGCGGCCGTTCCCCGCTCCAGTCGTAGCCGATCTTCGCGTGGTACGGCACCCCGCGCCGCGAGCCGACGTACAGCACCGGCTCACGGCCGGAGGGGACGTACGCGTCCCCCTCGTACCGCCCGCCGCGCCCCTCGGTGAGGAGCACCATCAGGTCCACGAAGGCGAGTCCGAAGCCACGCACCAGGACGGGTTCGCCGGGCCGCAGCGCGGACAGGTCGCTGTCGGCGGTGAAGTCCGGCGGCAGGTGGACGAGCCCGTGTTCGTCCGCGTACGACGCCAACGCGCGCTGCTCGTCGTCGGGTTCGGAATCGAGGTGACCGAGGGCGAGGACGACCAGGTCGGCCAGGAGCGGCCGGGGCCTGCCCTCCAGCCAGACCTGCTGGCGACCCTCGCGCGGCCCGCCGACCCGCACCGCGCGCCGTCGGTGGTGGTGGACGGTGACCTCGGGGGGCAGGGCGGCGACGGCCTGCTCGTGCACCCAGCGCAGGTAGGAGCCCTGGAGCTGACGGTCGGCGAACAGCCGTCCGTCAACGCCGGCCCACTCGTGCAGGGTGGGCCCGGGGCGCACGGGCCCGGCCATGTCCACGGTCTCGTCGGTGAACATGGTGACGTCCTCGGCGTGCGAGTTCATCAGCAGCAGCGGCGACTGCGCGGCCCGCCAGATGCGTCCCGCGCCGGGCGGATGCGGGTCGACGAGATGGAGGTCGAGGCCGGAACCGGCGTACAGCTCCGGCGCGTTGGCGGCGATCCGCTCGACGAGTCCGGTCCCCCGCGGTCCGGCTCCGACGATCACCAGCGACGGCCTCATCGTGCGGCTCCGCCGAACGTGCGCTCGTGCGGGGCGGGTTCGGCGGGGAGGCGGCCGGGGTCCGGAGGAAGGGCGTCCCGTGCGGCGACCGGCACGGGAGAGGGTGGAGGAAGGGCGGCTGAGGACATGCGAAGGCTCCGTGACGGCAAGTCGGACGGGTGTCCCTCCCGCCCGGACGGAGCCGGGAACGGTGAGGGCGGGTGCCTTCACACCGGTGCGCCGCGCGGCGCGCTACGGCCGAGCCCCTCAGCAGGGCCGTCCCCCGAGACTACGGCGGCGTTCGCCCTCACTGTCAAGGCTGTCCACAGTGTGAGCCGTACGTCTCAGTTCGTTGACGGGACATCGGATGCCTGCTCCACTTGGCCCATGCATCCGCAGCAGTGGCTGGTCACCCGCTCCCACATCGACTTCGGTCGAGTGTGGTCCTGTTCCTGTTGAGCCGACCCCCTGCCGCCCCGTTCCCGGGGCGTTCCCGGCGTTCAGCCGCCTGAGCTCACCCCTTCGCCTTCACCCCGCGCGCCTTCCCCTCCCTCAGCGCTCTCCGCACCGCCCCGGGGTCCACCCGCGGGCGGGACGCGGCCGTGTCAGCAGTCGCAGCCGCAGCCGTCGCAACAGCAGCCGTCTCCGCACTTCCCGCAGCAGTCACAGCAGTCGCAGCAATCCGAGCAGTCGTCGCAGTCGCACCTGTGGCAATAGCCTTCCTTGGGCTCCCGGCTCCAGGGACCTTCGTGCTCGCCGCAGCACAACTGGCACGTGCAGGCGAGGCCCGCCCAGACGGCGCACCCGGCCAGCAGGCCGCGCCGGTCACGACGCGGCGGCTCCGGCGGCGACGGCGGCCCGCCGGGCCCGGCCGGCGCGAACGGGTTGCCCGGCGGCGGCCCGAACTCGCCGTCCGCACGGGCGTGCCCGCACGCGGCCGTGCCGAAGGCCCGGTGAACGGCGTTGCCCAGCTCGTGCACCAGCAGCACATGGGCCAACTTCGCCTCCGCGCCGGGCTTTTCCGAGTCCTTCCCGGGCGCCCACACGACCTCGCGCAGCGCGAGCCGGATGCCGTGCACGGCGTCGTCGGCGAGCCGCCGCGCCTCAGGCAGGGACGTCCCGGTCGCGGTGAGCGGGTTCCACGCGCCCGCGGCGGCGTCGGCCTCCCGGTCCTCCACGGCGTCCAGCAGATGCGCGAGCCGCCCGAAGAGCCGGCCGGCCTCGGCGAGCGGTTCCGCGTTGCCCGGCCGGCCCGCCAGCACGGCGGTGTGCGCGAAGGCCGCCGCGGTGGCCGTCTCGGTCGGTTCGGTGACCGTGAGCAACGGCGTCCCGGGTCCGGCGAGCGCCTCGACGCCGGTCTGCCGGTCCACGGCGTCGACGAGGACGGCCGTGTCGAACCCGACGGCGGATCCGGTGCGGGCCCCCGCCGCGCCCCAGCCCGCGGCCACCCGGCGCGCCGCCGAGGCCACCGGACGGCGGGCCAGCAGCCCGTCCCCGTCGGCCACATGGTCGCGCACCTTCGCTGAGGCCAGCACCAGGGACACGGCGGCCGCGAGCCGCGCGCCCTCGCCCCGCGCCACGGACGCCGTACGCATCCCGCGCAACGGGCAGGGCCCCGCCGTGCGCCGTGCCCCTGCTCCCTGCCCGGCCTGAGCCTCCGTCAGGACGGATATGAGCAGCCCGTCGTAGTTGGTGACGACCCGGGCGAACTGCCCGTGGTCCTTGCGCAGCGCGAGACACAGTCCGCACAGGTGCGCCATCCACTGGGCGCTGAGGCCCTCCCCGAGCCGGTGCCGGCACGGCCTGACGATTCCGAACACGCTCGATCCCCCGTGATCCTCGGTGCGTTGAGTGACGCCGAACCGTGCGCATCGTAGCCGTGGGTGACAGGCGGCCACGGTTCGCCCCTGTTCACCCGTACGCTCCGCCCGTCACCCGGTCGCCGAGAAGAATCATATTTCACTCTCAGTCAGCATCGGTGTACGGCGGGACCCTTGGGGCACCTGGACTCTCGACGGATCGGCTGTGCACCAGTACCGTCACAAACCCCCCGCGCGGCGTCTATCCACTTGGCGCGACATCCGCATCATGGACGACCATGGGGAATGCGGAAAGCAAGAATGACCGCAGTGAGAGGAGGCGTCCATGGGATCGGTACGCAAGGCGAGTGCCTGGCTTGGCCTCGTCGACGACAACGATGACGAGCGTTACTACGACGACGACTATTCCGAGGGGACCGACTCCGGCGACGCCTGGGTCACCGATCCCCGGGTGAAGGTCGCCACCGACTCGGCCGAGGAGAGGGGCCGTCGGATCGGCACCGTGACCCCGGACAGCTTCCGGGACGCTCGGGCGATCGGCGAGCTGTTCCGCGAGGGCGTCCCGGTCATCGTGAACCTCACGGCCATGGAGGCCGGCGACGCCAAGCGCGTCGTCGACTTCGCGGCCGGCCTGATCTTCGGGCTGCGCGGTTCGATCGAGCGGGTCTCCACCCGGGTGTTCCTGCTGACCCCGAACAACACCGAGATCGTCAACGGCGACCCGGCCTCGCACCGGTCGGACGGGTTCTTCAACCAGAGCTGAGGCAGGGCCGCTCGCCGGCCCTGCCTCCGCCCGGGGTCAGCGGAAGGCGTCGAGTCCGGTGAGCGCCTTGCCCAGCACCAGCTGGTGCATCTCGACGGTGCCCTCGTAGGTGAGCACCGACTCCAGGTTGGTCGCGTGCCGCATGACGGGGTACTCCAGCGAGATCCCGTTGGCCCCGAGGATCGTCCGCGCCGTACGGCAGATCTCGATGGCCTCTCGTACGTTGTTGAGCTTGCCGAAGCTGACCTGCTCGGGACGCAGGCGGCCGGCGTCCATGCGCCGCCCGAGGTGGTGGGCGAGCAGGATCCCCTTGTGCAGCTCGACCGCCATGTCGGCGAGCTTGGCCTGGGTGAGCTGGAAGCCGCCGATCGGCCGCCCGAACTGCTCCCGTGTCCTCGCGTAGTCGAGCGCGGTCTCGAAGCAGGACCGCGCGGCTCCCATGGCCCCCCAGACGATCCCGTACCGGGCGTGGGACAGGCAGCTCAGCGGGCCCTTCAGCCCCACCACCCCGGGCAGCACGGCGTCGGCCGGCAGCCGTACGTCGTCGAGGACGAGCTCGCTGGTGACGCTGGCCCGCAGCGACCACTTGTGCTTGATCTCCGGGGCGGAGAAACCGGGGGCGTCCGTGGGGACGACGAATCCCCGGATCCCGTCGTCGGTGTGCGCCCACACCACGGCCACGCCGGCCACGGAGCCGTTGGTGATCCACATCTTGCGGCCGGTGAGGATCCAGTCCGAGCCGTCCCTCTTGGCGTGGGTGCGCATGGCGGCGGGGTCGGACCCGTGGTCGGGCTCGGTCAGCCCGAAGCAGCCGATGACCTCGCCGGCGGCCATGCGGGGCAGCCACCGCTGCTTCTGCTCCTCGCTGCCGAAGCGGTGGACGGCGTACATCGCGAGCGAGCCCTGCACGGAGACGAGCGAGCGGATGCCGGAGTCGGCGGCCTCCAGCTCCAGACAGGCCAGCCCGTACTGCACCGCGCTCGCGCCGGCGCACCCGTACCCCTGGAGCGACATCCCGAGCGCCCCGATCCCGCCGAGTTCGAGGGCCAGCTCCCGGATCCCGGGCAGCTCCCCCTTCTCGTACCACTCGGCGACGTACGGCAGCACCCGGTCCGCGGCCCACGCCCGCACGGTGTCCCGCACGGCGAGATCCTCGGAGTCCAGCAGCTCGTCGACGCCCAGGGGATCAGCAGGATCGAACGACACCATGACGACACCCTCCACCAGCCCAAGAAAACTAACACCGCTAGTCTCCCACCCCACCCCAACCCGCCACCACCACCCACACACACCGCTCCCCGCGCGCACGACCCACCACCCGCACCCGCCGACGGCGAGCGCGCCCCACGGGCGACGTCCACCTTTCAGTGGGCGGTCATGGGCGGCGCGCGGGTGGGGAAACTCCCCCGAAGCTCAGCGCAGCGTCCCCCGCGTCCCGAGGCGCCGGCACCTCCACCGCGGGCGCCTCGCACTGCATCACCCGCGGCAGCCGCAACGCCATCACCGCCCCCAGCAGCAACAACCCCGCGCTCACCAGCAGCGTCACATGCAGCCCGTGCACGAAGGAGTCCCGGGCCGCCCGCCGCAGCACCTCCCCCGCCGGCCCCCCGAGCCGCGCCGCCACCCCGTACGCCTCCCCCAGCGAATGCCCCGCCGCCGCCGACGCGTCGGAGGGCACCCCGGGCACCGACGACAACCCCGGCGCGTACGCCGCGTTCATCACGCTGCCCAGCAGCGCGATCCCGATCCCCGCCCCCAGCTGGTACGACGTCTCCCCGATCGCCGCCGCACCCCCCGCCTGCTCCGGCGGAGCCTCGCTCAGCATCGACTCGTACGCCGCGAACAGCGTCGTCTCCAGCCCGAACCCGAGCAGCACGAACCCGAACAGCAGCAGCCCGGCGTTGTCCGCCTGGCCCATCGCGGTGAGCGTCACCACGGCCGCCGCCGTGAGAACGAACCCCGCGAACACCATCCGCCGCGGCCCGAACCGCCGCAGCAGCCGCGCCCCGGCGAGCCCCGCGGCCATCGCCGCGAACGTCAGCGGCAGCAGCCGCAGCCCCGTCTCCAGCGGCGACAGCCCCAGCACCAGCTGCAGGTACTGCGCCGCGATCAGTTCAAGGCCCACCAGCGCCAGCATGGCCAGCACGATGCACCCCACCGACGTGCTGAACGCCGGCCGCGCGAACATCCGCAGGTCCACCAGGGGATGCCGGCGCCGGCGCTGACGCCGTACGAACAGGACGATCAGCGCCGCGCCCGCCACCAGCGGCGCCACGGTCAGCGCGCCGAGCTCCCCGCCGCCCAGCCGCTTCACGCCCAGCACCACGCCGAACAGTCCGGCCGCCGCCGTCAGCGCGCCGACGACGTCCCACGGGCCGTCCGCCGCGCCGCGCGACTCGGGCAGCAGCAGCCGGCCCACCGGCAGGCTGACCAGCATCAGGGGGATGTTGACGAGGAAGACCGAGCCCCACCAGAAGTGCTCCAGCAGGAAGCCGCCGAGCAGCGGCCCGACGGCCGCGCCGACGGCGGCCACCGCGCTCCAGACGCCGATCGCGAGCGCCCGCTCCCGCCGGTCGGGGAAGACCTGCCGCAGGATGGACAGCGTCGCCGGCATGATCATCGCGCCGCCCACGCCGAGCAGCCCGCGCGCGACGATGAGCACCTCGGCGGTGTGGGCGAAGGCCGCGATCGCGGAGGCGACGCCGAACAGCGCGTAGCCGAACAGCAGGATCCTTCTGCGGCCGACCTTGTCGCCGAGCGTGCCGAACAGGATCAGCAGCGAGGCGCAGACGAGCGGGTAGGTGTCGACGATCCAGAGCAGCTCGATCGCGCCGGGCCGCAGATCCTCGGTGACGGCGGGCACCGCGACGTGCAGCACGGTCGCGTCGACGGCGACCAGGAGCAGGCTGACGCAGAGCACCAGGAGCACGACCCAGCGGTTGGCACCGGCCCCGGCCGCCCGACGGCGCAGCCCGACGGCGGCCGTGGTCGTCCCGGACATGTACGTACCTCCCAGGTGTTTCCTCGGATTCGCCTCGGGTTCGGCGGTCTCGCGGGGGTGCGGCCTCCCCGCGACCCGGCCGGAGAGGAGCGGTGCTCTCCGGCCCGCGCTGCGAACGACGAGTATTCGCAGCGTACGCGAGTTCACGGGCCGGCCACGTGGCGGACCTCTCAGAGGGCGGGGCGACCTGTGTGGTGTACGCCACGTGACGCGACCGCCCTCACGCCACGGCGCTCCGCCGCTCTGCCCGCCCGGTCGATAATCGGGCGCGTGACCGAACTCGAAGCACCCACGACCGCCCGGGCGCCTCGGGCGGCGACCGCCGGCTCGGCGTCCCTGCGCCGGGCGGCCCCGGCTCTGCTGGGGTACGCGGCCGTGCGGATCCTGTGTCTGCTCACGCTGGCCGTGTGGAGCGCGGCGCGCGGAAAGAGCGCGTACACGCTGCTGACCGCCCGCTGGGACGCGCTGTGGTACACCCGTGTCGCCGAGCTGGGGTACGGCTACGAGGTGCGCCTGCCGAACGGCGACGTGCACTCCAACCTGGCCTTCTTCCCGCTGCTGCCGTGGCTGGAGCGTCTGCTGCACGCGGTGACGCCGCTGTCGTACGCCGACGCCGGCTTCGTGGTGTCCCTGCTCGCCTCGCTCGCCGCGGCCTGGGGGATCTCCGCGGTCGCGGACCATGTGTACGGCGGCCGGTACGGCCGTCGGGCCGGGGTGTGCGCGGTGTTGCTGTGGGCCGCCCTGCCGGTGGGGATCGTGCAGTCGATGGCGTACAGCGAGTCGCTGTTCACGGCGCTGGCCGCGTGGTCGCTGTACGCGGTGCTCACCGGCCGGTGGGTGACCGCGGGTCTGCTGGCGTCCGCGGCCGGGCTGACCCGGCCGGTGGGGCTCGCGGTGGTGGCGGCCGTTTGGGTGACGGGTGTGCTCGCGTTCGCGAGGGAGCGCGGCGGAGCGCGTACCGGCGCTCGCGCGGGGCGTGCACGGCGCGCCCTCGGGCTCGCCCTCGCTCCCCTCGGCACGGCCGGTTACGTGCTGTGGGTGGGCCGTCGCACCGGCGGGGGCCTGTTCGGCTATCTCGACGTGCAGGCGGGCTGGCGCAACGGCTTCGACGGCGGCTACGCCTTCGCCCGCTTCGTCGCCGACAAGTTCACGGCGTTCCCGTCGGCCCTCGCCGGGCTCGGCCTGGTGGTCGGGGTCGCGCTGCTGATCCGGCTCTACGTCGTCTGCGTCCGGCAGGGGCAGCCGGTCCCCCTGCTGGTGTACACGGGCGTGGTCCTCGCGCTCGCGCTGTGCGCGTCGAGCTACTTCGGGTCGAAGCCGCGGCTGCTGATGCCGGCGTTCCCGGTGCTGTTCCCCCTCGCCCTGACCCTCGCCCGGCTGCGGACGCGGACGTCGGCCCCGGTGGTGGGCGCTGTCGTGGCGGTGGCGGCCGCGTACGGCGCCTGGTGGCTGAACGGTTCCGGTCCGCCGTGATCACCGCGAATCGATCAGGCTATTTATAAGTTTCCTAAAACAACCCTCCAGAACGATCAAAAGAATTGAAGGGGATGACCGGACGGGATTGCGTAATCCGTAGGAATATCGGCCCCGTTGAGAGCAATCCCACATCACATCGTCATCACAAACCCGTGGAATCGGCCGGGAACAGAGATCACTCGCTGTAACGTCGATTGGGTGCGTACCGAACCAACCCCCACCCGACGGCTGGACCGGGTGTTCGCCAGGCTCGACCGAGAGCCCGAACGCCCGTCACACATCGATGTGCCGAGGATGAGCCGGCACAGGATCGTGCTGTTCTCGGCGACCCTGGCCTTCTACCTGGCGATCGTGTGGCTCGTGGTGATCACGTCGTGGCTGGTCCGCCTCGACTGGCAGGTCATGTTCTTCCGGCCGTACCAGCAGTGGTCGGGGATCCACTGGTTCGTCGACTACTACGTGGTCCTCGGCCAGCGCGGCCCGACCGCGGTGATGGTCGCCGCCTGGCTGGGCTGGAGATCCTGGCGGCAGCACACCCTGCGCCCGCTGCTCACGCTGGGCGCGTCGCTGCTGCTCCTGAACATCACGGTGGGGGCCGCCAAGATCGGCATGGGCCGCCTCGGCCCGCACTACGCCACCACCATCGGCTCGAACGAGATGGGCCTGGGCGGCGATATATTTCCCAGCGGCCACACCGCGAACGCGGTCGTGACCTGGGGAATCCTGGCCTATCTGGCCTCCACCCCGAGAGCGCGGCGCTGGCTGTCCGCGCTCTCCGCGGTGACCTCGCTCGGCGTCGGGCTGGCCACCGTCTACCTCGGCACGCACTGGCTGAGCGACGTGGTCCTCGGCTGGGCCGCGGGGCTGCTGATCCTGCTCGCGCTGCCCTGGTTCGAGCCGCTGATCGCCCGCTCCGAGGTCCGCGTCTTCGAGCTGCGCGACCGCTGGCGCGCCCGCCGCGGGGGCAGGTCCACCTTCCCGGCGCCGGTCCCCGTGCCCGTGTCGCTCATCGCGCGCACCGCGACCGCGGACGAGGCGCAGGTGTCCTGCGACGCCTCGGGCACGACCCGTTCGCCCAGGTCGACGCTGCATCTGGCGCCCGGGTCGCACGGCATCCGCTCCGAGCGCGCTCCGTTCAGCCCGGCCGGCAGCCGCCGCCCGCCGCACTCCGACCGCCTGCCGCGCGGGGCGACCACCTCGGCGGCCCGCCCGGTGACGGGCGGCTGACGGCCCACGCGGGCGCCGGTACGCACCTCGCGGCCCGCACGGCGAAGGCCCCGGTTCCTCATCCAGGAACCGGGGCCTTCGTGATCTCTGCGGAGGCGGTTCAGCCCTTCCAGGCGCGGTTCACCAGGCCGTCGCTCACTTCGAGGTTCAGCCGGCCCACGCGGTACTCCATGGTGATGACCGTGCCGGGCGCGAGCGAGCGCACCGTCGTCCATCCCCGTTCACGGGCGAGCCGCTCGGCGCTCTCGGCGTCGAGGCCGACGTATCCGTCCGGGCTGTCCTGGGGCTCCTCCACGGGAGCGGGATTCGGTGCCATACCGCCCACGCTAGGCGGAGCGCGCGCTCGCGGGAAGCCCGGACAGCGAAGCCCGGACCGGAGATGCGGATCACCCCGGTCACACTTCTGTCACAGGACCACGACACATGTTTGAGGCTTCGGGAATCACCTCGCGGGGCACTGGACCGTCACCCGTACGAGCGGTTTCCTGCGCCTTTCACGCCTATTCGAACGCAATTCCCGCGCGTCACCCGGACGCCCCTGAAAAGGCGGCGGAAAGCGCCCGGAGAACTCTCCCGCCGAGCCCGTTCCCGTCACATTCCGCAGACCTCGCCGACGCCTTCCCGCCATGGGAAATGCACGGCTCCCTCACATCTTGTCCGTACTTCCCCCGTCGGAGCGGGCGGGGGCGCGAGCCTCCTGGCGGCCGGCGAGCCGGGACGGCCCCGCCCGGTCGGGGGCGGGGCCGGTGGGGCGGAAGCCGGCTCAGAAGGCCAGGCGCAGGCCCGGCATGATCAGGTCGGGGTCGCCGCCGATGGCGTCCTTGTTGGCGGCGTAGAGCCGCTGCCAGGTGGTCCCGTTGCGGGCGGCGATGACGCTGAGCGTGTCTCCCTCGCGGACGGTGTAGTCGCCGCCGCGGGAGCTGCCGCGGCTGCTGTGGCCCGACCCCGTCGAACGCTGCGGGCTCTCCGCGCTGTGCGACTTCTCCGAACGCTTCGCCGAGCCGCCGGCGGACGACGACGAGTACGAGGAGTTCGAGGACTTCTTCGACTTGTAGCGGTGCTCCTTGGTGCCGGACGAGCCGGACCCGGTCGAGCCGGAGCCGCCCCCGTGGGACGAGGGAGCGCTTCCGGACGCCCCGGCGCGCCCGGAACAGACGGGCCAGGCGCCCCAGCCCTGGGAGCGCTGGACCTTGGTGGCGACGGAGATCTGCTGCGACCTGCTGGCCTTGTCGGCGGTGGAGGCGTACTGCCCACCGCCGTACGCCCGCCAGGTGGAGGCGGAGAACTGCAGTCCGCCGTAGTAGCCGTTGCCTGTGTTGATGTGCCAGTCGCCGCCGCTCTCGCACTGGGCGATGCGGTCCCACACCCCGCTGTCCGCGGCCGCGGCGTTGCCGCTCGCTGCCAGCAGGCCGAGCGGGGCGAGGAGCACCGCTCCTGCGATGACCGCCGTCGTCCGGGCCCTGTCGGCGCCGGTGCGGGCGGTGGAGCGGGTGTTATCGGCACATTCGGACATGTAGATCCCTCTCTGCGGACCCGGGTCTCCCCCGGAGCGGGGCGCACCGTCCGCGCAAGGACGCGGTGGTGGCGCTCCGCCCCGTCCGCCGGCGGTCGTGCTGCGCTGTCCTGCTCTGCGCGGCCGGCGGACGTTCCCGGGCGGTGCTAGCTGCACACGGCGGAGGAATCTATGGACTCTGACGGTTCGTTAACAACCAACTGAAGGTTTTCGCAGGCCAGTTGGTGGTTACCTTGGGTAACACCCTTGATTGAACGCACCACTTAATGCGTTGATGTCGCCATACGCCCGCCATGCCGCCCATGACGTCTGTGACTCAGCTCACGGAACCAACTCCCGTTGCCATCCCGTTACTTGACGCTGAGTGTTCGTTTCCGCACACCTCGTGACCGTGTGCGCAGGGCGGTTCGATTCGGTTGGGCCGACAGCGTGACTCCCGCCACAGATCCGCCGTTGTCTTCTGCATGAGCCGGGGACTCACCCGGCCCGCCAACGCACCGCATCCGAGGGAGCCACCCGTGCCGCGCATGCTCGACGTCAGCGACGAGGTACGCGCCGAGATCGGCGACGAAGAAGCCGACCGGCTGCTCGCCGGAGAGAACGCCCCGGGCAGTTACGACTGCACGTCCTGCCGCACCCCGGGCGACTCCGCGCACGAGCGCACCAGCACCGTCCTGTTCATCGGGGACGAGACCGCCGTCCTCGCCTTCGCCCACTCCACCTGTCTGCCCTCACAGGTCGTCCAGGTCACCGAGGAGCAGCTCCAGGGCGCGGTCCGCTCCATCAGCGGCGACGCGGCCCGGGTTCCCGCGCAGGCCGCGCCCGAGCAGGCCGTCCTCGGGGTCACCAGCGGACTCGTCCTGATCGCCGGGGAGTTGCACCCCGCCCTCGTCGTCGAGCCGACCACGCCGATCGCACGCCCGGGCTCCTCCGGCCTGGGCGACGACTTCCTGCCGCTCCTCATCGAGCAGGGCTTCATGCCGCTCACCGAGCTGTCCGAGGCGCCCCCGGTGCAGCACGGCTGGTCCGTGCTGCTGGCGATGGGACAGCTGCACGCCGTCCTCCAGCCCTCCGCGGGCGGGGGCCAGCCGGTGGCCTGGTGGCAGGCGCACCAGCCGCTGCAGGTGACGGACGGGTGGCGGGCGGCCGCCAACAAGCACCAGCAGGTGCTGATGTTCGCCGCGCCGGCGGGCTCCATCGGGCGTCAGCCCCGGGAGGACCTGCTGCGGGACGCGCTGGACAAGGCGGCGGCGGGCGGCAAGCTCGTCGGCGCGGCCCTGCCGCTCGCGGGCACCTGAGCCGGGCGGTCCTTCGGCGCATCCCTTCCCGCGCCGGGTCGTTTGGACATACGTGCACACCTACGACGTTCCGCGCCGCCAGGCCTTCCAGTCGGTCCAGTCCTCCCGGCCGGCGGCCCAGGATCCCCAGGGCGGCCCCTCGGCCACGCCGATCTACGACGCGCTCTACGCCGAGTACGTCAAGTCGTTCCGTTCGCTGCCGGGCGATCGCAGCGGGGAGGAAGACCTGGGGTTCACCGCCTTCGGGTACGTCCCGCACAGCACCGGGTCGTTCAGCAGCGGATCGCTCGGCAACTCGTTCAGCAGCGGCTACAGCGCCTACAGCGCGGGCGCGCAGAGCGCCCGCACCGGGCTAGGGCAGCAGTCGCAGTGGCAGCGGGTCGGCCCGCTCACCCCGGCCGGCCGGCAGCCGCAACCGCAGCCACAGGCCCAGCCGCAGGCGCCGACGACCACGCACCACGTCCCCGCGGCCCTGCCGCCGGCCCGAAGAGGCTACTGAGCGGCAGCAGGGCCCGGCGCGGCCTCGGCGGCGCCCGCACACGGCCGGAGGGCGGCCCCCGCGATGGGGAGCCGCCCTCCGGCCGTCATGTCACTTCTTCCTGCCGCGCTTCTCGCGCACCCGCACCGAGATGTGGATCGGCGTGCCGTCGAAGCCGAACTCCTCGCGCAGCCGGCGCTCGACGAAGCGCCGGTAGCCGGCCTCGATGAAGCCGGACGCGAAGAGCACGAACCGCGGCGGCTTGGTGCCGGCCTGGGTGCCGAACAGGATGCGGGGCTGCTTGCCGCCCCGGATGGGGTGCGGGTGGGCGGCGACCAGCTCGCCCAGGAAGGCGTTCAGCCGGCCGGTGGGGACCCGGGTCTCCCAGCCTGCCAGCGCGGTCTCGATCGCCGGGACCAGCTTCTCCATGTGCCGCCCGGTGCGCGCCGAGACGTTCACCCGGGGCGCCCACGCCACCTGGGCGAACTCGGTCTCGATCTCGCGCTCCAGGTAGTAGCGGCGCTCCTCGTCGAGGGTGTCCCACTTGTTGTAGGCGATGACCATCGCACGGCCCGCCTCCACGGCCATGGTCACGATCCGCTGGTCCTGGACCGAGATCGACTCGGAGGCGTCGATGAGGATGACCGCGACCTCGGCCTTCTCCACGGCGGCGGCGGTGCGCAGGGAGGCGTAGTAGTCGGCGCCCTGCTGGAGGTGGACGCGCTTGCGGATACCCGCGGTGTCGACGAACTTCCAGGTGACGCCGCCCAGTTCGATCAGCTCGTCGACCGGGTCGCGGGTGGTTCCGGCCAGCTCGTTGACGACGACGCGCTCCTCGCCCGCCACCTTGTTCAGCAGCGAGGACTTGCCGACGTTCGGGCGGCCGATGAGCGCGATACGGCGCGGTCCGCCGACCACCGTGCCGAAGCTCTGCTCGGGCGCCTCGGGCAGCGCCTCCAGAACGGCGTCCAGCATGTCGCCGGTGCCGCGGCCGTGCAGCGCGGAGACGGGGTGCGGCTCGCCGAGGCCCAGGGACCACAGGTAGGCCGCGTCGGCCTCGCCGCTCGGGCCGTCGACCTTGTTGGCGGCCAGCACGACCGGCTTGCCGGCCTTGCGCAGCAGCCGTACGACCGCCTCGTCGGTGTCGGTCGCGCCGACCTTGGCGTCGACGACGAAGACGACGGCGTCGGCGGCCTCGATGGCGTACTCGGCCTGGGCGGCCACGGAGGCGTCGATGCCGAGGACGTCCTGCTCCCAGCCGCCGGTGTCGACGACCTTGAAGCGGCGGCCCGCCCACTCGGCCTCGTAGGTGACGCGGTCGCGGGTGACGCCGGGCTTGTCCTCGACGACGGCCTCACGGCGGCCGATGATCCGGTTCACCAGGGTCGACTTGCCGACGTTGGGGCGGCCGACGACGGCGAGCACGGGCAGCGGCCCGTGACCGGCCGCCTCGATGGCGCCCTCCACGTCCTCCAGATCGAAGCCCTCTTCGGCGGCGAGCTCCATGAACTCCGCGTACTCGGCTTCGCCGAGCGCCCCGTGATCGTGCTCGAAGGCGTCCGAGCCGCCGGGCTGGATGTGGTCGTTCATGAAGTCCGTACCTCGTTCATCGTGGTGATCGGTGGACCTGACTCGGCAGGTGATCCACTACTCAGTGTCGCCTAGCGCCCGGTGAGACGCCTGGCGTTTTCCAGGTGGGCGGCGAGCTGCTTCTGGATGCGCTCGGTCGCCTCGTCCAGCGCCTTGCGGGTGCGCCGCCCACTGCCGTCGCCCGCCTCGAACGGGTCGCCGAAGACGACGTCGACCCGGGACCGCAACGGGGGCAGCGCCTTGAACAACCGTCCGGGCCGGTCGGTGCTTCCCAGCACGGCGACCGGCACGATCTGCGCGCCGCTGCGCACCGCGAAGTAGGCGAGCCCCGCGCGCAGCGAGGCGAAGTCGCCCTCGCCCCGGGTGCCCTCGGGGAAGATGCCCAGCACCCCACCGTTCTCCAGCACGCCGAGGGCCCGGGTGATCGCCGAGCGGTCGGTCGTCTCGCGGTCCACCTTGAGCTGGCCGATCCCGGTCAGGAAGGGGTCGAGGGGGCCGACGAACGCCTCCTTCTTGATCAGGAAGTGCGTGGGCCGGGGCGCCACGCCCATGACCATCGGTCCGTCGATGTTGTGGGAGTGGTTGACCGCGAAGATCACCGGGCCCGTGGCGGGCACCTTCCAGGCTCCCAGCACCCGCGGCCGCCACAGCCCGTACATCAGCCCGACGCCGATCCGGCGTCCGACCTCGGCGCCCTTCTCCGAGGGCACGGACGGCTGAGTCACTTCCCCGCCCGCTTCTCCTCGACGAGGGTGACGACACACTCGATGACCTGGGCCAGCGTCAGCTCGGTGGTGTCCACCTCGACGGCGTCATCCGCCTTGGCGAGCGGGGAGGTCTTGCGGGAGGAGTCGGCCGCGTCCCGCTTGATCAGCGCCTCGCGGGTGGCGTGCACGTCCGAGCCCTTCAGCTCGCCGCTGCGGCGGGCGGCGCGGGCCTCCGGGGACGCGGTGAGGAAGATCTTCAGATCGGCGTCGGGCAGCACGGTGGTGCCGATGTCACGCCCCTCGACGACGATCCCCTTCTCGGCGGAGGCCGCCAGCGACCGCTGGAGCTCGGTGATCCGGGCCCGCACCTCCGGCACCGCGCTGACCGCGCTGACCTGGGAGGTGACCTCCGGAGTGCGGATCGGGGCGGCCACGTCGGTGCCGTCGACGGTGATCGTCGGGGCCGCCGGGTCGGTGCCTGAGACGATCTCCGGCTTGCCTGCGACGGCGGCGATCGCCGTGGGGTCCTCGATGTCGATCCCGTTGGCCACCATCCACCACGTGATCGCCCGGTACTGCGCACCGGTGTCCAGGTAGCTCAGCCCCAGCTGGGCGGCCACGGCCTTGGACGTGCTCGACTTGCCCGTTCCGGAGGGACCGTCGATGGCGACGATCACGGGCTGGGCGGCGCCGTTTTCCACGGGGGGACACCTTCCTGGTGCGAGGCGGAGGACTGCGGGGCGAGAACACGCCCCGCACAAGGTTACTGGGTACGGCTCACTCGTCCGGCCGCACGTCACGGCGGCGCCGGGCAACCTACTGCCGCACCGCCCACCCCCGCTCCGTCAGCGCGGCGGACAGCACCCCCGCACTGCGCGGCTCGACCATCAGCTGCACCAGTCCCGCCTGCTGCCCGGTCGCGTGCTCGATGCGTACGTCCTCGATGTTGACCCCGGCCAGCCCGGCGTCGGCGAAGATGCGGGCCAGCTGCCCCGGCTGGTCGTCGATCAGCACCGCGACCACCTCGTACGCCCGCGGAGCGGACCCGTGCTTGCCGGGCACGCGCACCTGCCCCGCGTTCCCGCGCCGCAGGACGCCCTCGATGCCGCCGGCGCCCTCACGCCGCTTGGCCTCGTCGGAGGACTGCAGCGAGCGCAGCGCCCGTACCGTCTCCTCGAGGTCGCCGGCGACGTCGGTGAGCAGGTCGGCGACCGGCCCGGGGTTGGCGGAGAGGATGTCGATCCACATCCGGGGGTCGGAGGCGGCGATCCGGGTGACGTCCCGGATGCCCTGCCCGCACAGCCGTACGGCGGCCTCCTCGGCGTTCTCCAGCCGGGCGGCGACCAGGCTGGAGACGAGGTGGGGCATGTGGGAGACGAGGGCCACCGCCCGGTCGTGGGCGTCGGCGTCCATCACCACCGGGACGGCCCGGCAGTGCGAGACGAGCTCCAGGGCGAGGTTGAGCACCTCGGTGTCGGTGTCCCGGGTCGGCGTCAGCACCCAGGGCCGGCCCTCGAAGAGGTCGGCGGACGCGGCGAGCGGGCCGGACTTCTCGCGGCCCGACATGGGGTGCGTGCCCAGGTACATCGACAGGTCGAGGCCGAGCGCCTCCAGCTCACGGCGCGGACCGCCCTTGACGCTGGCCACGTCGAGGTAGCCGCGGGCCACCCCGCGTCGCATTGCGTCGGCGAGCACGGAGGAGACATGGGCGGGCGGCGCGGCGACGATGGCGACGTCCACGGGGCCTTCGGGGGGCGCGTCCGCGCCCGCGCCGAGCGCCGCTGCCGTGCGGGCCTGCTCGGGGTCGTGGTCCTCCAGGTGGACGGTGACGCCGCGCTGGGCGAGGGCCAGGGCGGCGGAGGTGCCGATCAACCCGGTTCCGATGACGAGCGCGGTCCTCACCGGGCGACGCCCCCGCCCGGGGCCGCGCCCCGTTCCATGTGGCCGGCCTCGTCCCGCTCCCGCTGGACGGCCCCCCGGGCCGCTCGTACCGCCACGGTGCTGCTCCTCGTTCACATAGCTGTCGGCTCTGCGTCCAGCGTAGTCAGCCCGTCCGTGGGGGGTGCGCGCCGCCCGCCCGCTGAGACGGGCGGCGGGAGCCGTTCATCACATCCGAAATGTTCGTTTTGTGGCACTTATCCGGAATTGCTTCTCGATCAGTGCCCTCGGTGCCACGATTGTTGTCCGCGTCACAGCACCTTCCGCGCCTTTCCGCACTTTCCGTACTCACCGCACCTTCGGAGTGACGACATGACCCATCCCGCCACCCGCCGTACGGTCCTCCTCGCGACGGGCGCGGCGGCTCTCGCCGTCGGCTGCAGCGACAAGGGCGACGGCGGTTCGACCCCCGAAGCCTCCAAGAGCCCCGCCGCCGGGACCGCGGGCACCCCCGGGACCGAGTCCCCGGCCGCCTCCGCGGGCCGTGAACTGGCGGCCACGGCCGACATCCCCGTCGGCGGGGGCACGATCTTCAAGGAGCAGAAGGTCGTGGTCACCCAGCCGTCGAAGGGCGACTTCAAGGCCTTCTCCGCGATCTGCACCCATCAGGGCTGCACGGTCACCAGCGTCGCCGACAAGACGATCAACTGCGCCTGCCACCGGAGCAGCTTCAGCATCGAGGACGGCGCGGTCACCGCGGGCCCGGCGACCAGGCCGCTGCCGGCGGAGAAGATCACGGTGGAGGGCGGCGCCATCAAGCTGGTGTGAGCCCGCCGAGGAGCCGCGGGGCCCCCGGCGGCCGGGGGCTCTCCGCCCCCTTTTGTGGTCGAGGCGACCTTCTGTGGTCGAGGCGACTGCAAAAGGGGGGCGCGGTTCGGTCACGACCTCCCGGTCAGAGGTCGACCTCCTGCATCAGCATCCCGACCTCGGTGTTCGACAGCCGGCGCAGCCAGCCCGACTTCTGGTCGCCCAGGGTGATCGGGCCGAAGGCGACGCGCACGAGCTTGTCGACGGGGAAGCCGGCCTCCGCCAGCATGCGGCGCACGATGTGCTTGCGGCCCTCGTGCAGGGTGACCTCGACCAGGTAGTTCTTGCCGGTCTGCTCGACGACGCGGAAGTGGTCCGCGCGCGCGTAGCCGTCCTCCAGCTGGATGCCGTCCTTGAGCTTCTTGCCCAGGTCGCGCGGGATCGGGCCCACGATGTGCGCGAGGTAGACCTTCTTCACGCCGTACTTCGGGTGGGTCAGCCGGTGGGCCAGCTCACCGTGGTTGGTGAGCAGGATGACGCCCTCGGTCTCGGTGTCGAGCCGGCCGACGTGGAAGAGCCGGGTCTCGCGGTTGGTCACGTAGTCGCCGAGGCACTGGCGGCCCTCGTTGTCCTCCATCGTGGACACGACACCGGCCGGCTTGTTCAGCGAGAAGAACTGGTACGACTGCGTCGCGACGGTCAGGCCGTCGACCTTGACCTCGTCCTTCTCCGGGTCGACCCGCTTGCCCTGTTCCAGCACGATCTCGCCGTTGACCTCGACCCGTGCCTGCTCGATCAGCTCCTCGCAGGCGCGCCGGGAGCCGTAGCCCGCGCGCGCGAGGATCTTCTGCAGCCGCTCGCCCTCCTGCTCGGCGCCGGGGAAGGTCTTGGGCAGCTTGACGTCCTTCTTGCCCGCGTACCGCTCCCGGTTGCGCTCCTCCATCCGCGCGTCGTACTCGCGGGAGGTCGCCGGGGCCGACCGGCCGCGCCCGCCGGCCGGGGACTGCCGGGGGCCGCCCTTCGCGCCACCGCGCGCGGAGGCGCCGCGCCCCGACTTCGGCCCGTCCGGGGAGGCGCCGGGGCCCACGTCGTAGCGCCGCTCCTCCGGGCGCGGCTTCTTGGGCCTGCCGCCCTGCCTGTCGTCGCGGTTGTTCCCGGCACCGCGGTGGTTGCCGCGGCCACCGCTGCTCCCGCCGCGGCCGCCGCTGTTGCCACCACGGCTCCCGCCGTTGTTTCCGCTGCTGTTCCTGCCGCTGCTGCTTCGCATCAAAGTTCCGTCTTGTCGTCTGCGTCCTCGGAATCCGGGGCGTCCGGATCGAACGACGGGACCCCCTCCAGTGTCTCGGCCTCGATCGCCTCAGCCTCCGGGAGGAAGGGCGCGAGCTCCGGGAGCTCGTCCAGGCCGCGCAGGCCCATCCGCTCCAGAAAGTAGTTCGTCGTCCTGTACAGGATCGCACCTGTTTCGGGTTCCGTGCCCGCCTCCTCGACGAGACCCCGTTGGAGGAGGGTGCGCATGACCCCGTCGCAGTTCACCCCGCGCACGGCGGAGACCCGGCTGCGGCTGACCGGCTGCCGGTAGGCGACGACGGCCAGCGTCTCCAGCGCGGCCTGGGTGAGCCGGGCCTGCTGGCCGTCCAGGACGAAGCGCTCCACGGCCGGGTCGTACTCGGCCCGGGTGTAGAACCGCCAGCCGCCGGCGACGAACCGCAGGTCGAAGCCCCGCCCCTGCACGGTGTACTCGTCGGCGAGTTCGCGCAGGGCGTCCGCGACCTGGCGGCGCGGCCGTTCCACGATCTTCGCGAGGTGCTCCTCGGTCGCGGGTTCGTCCACGACCATCAGGACGGCCTCCAGGGCGGGCTTGAGGTCGAGGTCCACGACGGCACGGGATCCGCCCGGGGCGCCGGCGGTGTCCTCAGTCACGGCGTCTTCTCCTTCTCGGACTCCCCCGGCACTTCGGGGGGCCGGTCGAACTCGTCGGTCACTGCGGGCGTCTCGTTCCCGTCCCCGCCGGTCCACCGCACCAGCAGTTCGCCGAGGGCCGTCTCCTGGTCCAGGGCCACCGCCTTCTCCCGGTACAGCTCCAGCAGGGCCAGGAAGCGGGCGACGACCGTGAGGGTGTCGTCGGTGTCCTCGACGAGCGCCCGGAAGCTGGCCTCCCCGAGTTCCCGCAGCCGCGCGACGACGATCCCGGCCTGTTCCTGCACGCTGACCAGCGGCGCGTGGATGTGGTCGACGTACACCTGCGGCTTGGGCCTGGGCTGCATCGCCTTCACCGCGAGCCGGGCGAAGCCTTCCGCGCCGATGGTGATGACGACCTCGGGCAGCAGCTCGGCGTGGTGCGCTTCGAGGCCGACGGTACGGGGGTGGCGGCGGGCCTCCTCCTCCAGCCGCTCGTTGAAGATGTCGGCGATCCGTTTGTACGCGCGGTACTGGAGAAGCCGCGCGAAGAGCAGGTCGCGGGCCTCCAGCAGCGCGAGGTCGGCCTCGTCCTCGATCTCGGCGGCGGGCAGCAGCCGGGCCGCCTTCAGATCGAGCAGCGTCGCGGCCACGACCAGGAACTCGGTCGTCTGGTCCAGGTCCCAGTCCGGCCCCATCGCCCTGATGTGCGCCATGAACTCGTCGGTGACCTTGGACAACGCGACTTCGGTGACGTCCATCTTGTGCTTGGAGATCAACTGGAGCAGCAGATCGAACGGCCCCTCGAAATTGGCGAGCCGAACCTTGAACACCCCATCGCCCACCTCCCCCTCGGGCGCGGCCCCGACCTGAGAGGCCGCCTCCGCGACCACGGCCCCGTTCGCCCCGCCTCCGTCCCGCCCGGCGAGCGAGGCCTCCGACCGACCGTCACCACGACCGGCATCCGACAGCGACTCGGTCTCGACGTCATCAAGGACAGCGGGCGCGCCCGAGCGCACCGGCCACGCCTCGTCGCGGTCCACAGCGGGCGGCACCCCGCCCCCGGGCCCGGTACCGTGCCGCCCGGCGGACAGCGGCGGCTCAGCCCCGGCGGCGTTCCGGTCCGTGGGCACGGCCGAGGGCTCCGGGCGGGCCTCGTCGCGGTCCGTGGCCGGCGGTGGCTCACTGCCGGGCCCGGCTTCGTTGTGGTCGGCAGGCGCGGGATGCTCGGCCGGCCGGGTGGTGGGGGGTGCCGGGCCTCGGCCCAGGGGGCGGCGGACTCCCGGCGAGGGGGTGTTGTTCGAGGTCATGGCCTCCGCAGGCTACCGCTACCGGCCGCGCAGCCGGCGTACGAGGATGCTGGCGTCGCCGCGGGCCTCCAGGTCCGCCAGGACCACGGCGACCGCCTCGCGGACGATCCGTCCCCGGTCCACGGCCAGCCCGTGTTCACCGCGCAGCACCAGCCGGGCGTGCTCCAGGTCCATCAGCTCCTCGGCGGAGACGTACACGGTGATCTTCTCGTCGTGTCGCTCCCGGCCGCTGGGCCGGCGGGCCGCGGCCCGGCCGCGCTTGCGTGGCTGGGCGGCCTCTCCGGCGGCGGCCGGTCCTTCCTGCGCCGCGCCCTGACGCCGCGCGGGGCGCTCCCCGCCGGCGGTCCGGCTGCGGGACTCCCCGGCGTCGCCCTGCTCGGCGTCGGCCGCCACGTGCTCGGCGCCCTCGCCGTCACCGCCCTGCGCGGGCACGGCCTGCGGCGCGTCCTCGGCCGAGGCCGCCGCTGCCGCCGTGTCGCTCTCCCCGGCGGGAGCGGGTACCCGCGCCTCGCCGTTGGCCTGGCGTCGCGGTGCGGACGGCTGGAGCGCCATCCCCCCTGTCGTACGGAAGAGTTCGTCGGCCCCCGGCAGACTCACTCGGCGTGACACCGGGCGAGCACCTCCCTGGCGAGCTGACGGTAGGCGGCGGCGCCGACGGAGTTGGAGGCGTAGGTGGTGATCGGCTCACCGGCGACCGTGGTCTCCGGGAAGCGGACCGTGCGCCCGATGACCGTGTGGTACACGTGGTCGTCGAAGGCCTCGACCACACGGGCGAGGACCTCGCGGCTGTGGACCGTGCGCGAGTCGTACATCGTGGCGAGGATGCCGTCGAGCTCCAGCTCCGGGTTGAGCCGCTCCTGGACCTTCTCGATGGTCTCGGTGAGCAGCGCGACACCGCGCAGCGCGAAGAACTCGCACTCCAGCGGCACGATCACCTTGTGCGCGGCGGTCAGCGCGTTGACGGTGAGCAGGCCGAGCGAGGGCTGACAGTCGATGACGATGAAGTCGTAGTCGTCGAGGAGCGGCTTCAGCGCCCGTTGCAGCGTCGACTCGCGCGCGACCTCGGAGACCAGCTGGACCTCGGCGGCGGACAGGTCGATGTTGCTGGGCAGCAGGTCCATGTTCGGGACCGCCGTCTTCAGGAGCACCTCGTCGGCCGCCATGCCCCGCTCCATGAGCAGGTTGTAGACGGTGAGGTCGAGCTCCATCGGATTGACGCCGAGACCGACCGACAGCGCGCCCTGCGGGTCGAAGTCGACGAGCAGCACCCGGCGTCCGTACTCCGCGAGGGCGGCGCCCAGATTGATGGTCGACGTCGTCTTGCCGACGCCGCCCTTCTGGTTGCACATCGCGATGATCTTCGCGGGTCCGTGATCGGTCAGCGGGCCCGGGATCGGGAAGTACGGCAGCGGGCGTCCGGTGGGACCGACGCGCTCGCGACGCTGGCGGGCGGCGTCGGGCGCGAGGGTGGCCGCGTACTCGGGATCGGGCTCGTACTCGGCGTCGGGGTCGTAGAAGTGCCCTTCGGGCAGTTCGTCGTAGTCGGCGAAGTGGTTGCGGGGCGCGCCACTTCCGTCGCCGGCCATGGCGTTCACGTGATGGCCATCCATGCTGTGGTGTGCTGGCTGAGCCAACTGGGGGCTTCTGTGGCTCTGATGGTCTGCGAAGGTTCGGACAGCGACGGAGCCGACAGCCTCGCGCCCCGTGGGGCCCGGGCCCCGCGTAGGCGTTCCTGAATGACCACCCCCGGGAGAAAATGTCGACTCATTCACAAGTCGTCTTACCTCCTTGGTGACCAGGAAACTTCTAGACAAGGTCAGCGTGGCACCATGCCGACGATTGGCGACTCTATGGCGTGTCGGGCGTCCGCAGCAACACAATCCGCCGGACCCGGCCCGATGTGTCGGCAATGAAACATCCCGCTGTCAAGGGCGTACGGCCGTCGCACGGCAGGATTCACGGGTGTGCGAATCGGCTCAAGGGTTACGTTCGAGGCGAGTTGGCCGAGAGCGGCAAAGTGACCATACACACACTCGGCCGGACCTTGTATGGCAAGGTCCGGCCGCGCGCACGCCCTTGAGGCGTCGTGTTGACGTATCGCCTTTACGAAAAGGTGACTTGGCGGAGCGTCTCAGCCGAGCAGCGAGGCGAGCTCCACGTGCTCGAGGCCGTGTGCCTCGGCGACCTCGCGGTAAACCACCTTGCCGTCGTGGGTGTTGAGGCCCCTGGCCAGCGCGGGGTCGCGGCGCAGCGCCTCCGCCCAGCCCCGGTCGGCGAGTTCGACGATGTAGGGCAGGGTCGCGTTGGTGAGCGCGTAGGTGGAGGTGTTGGGGACCGCGCCGGGCATGTTGGCGACGCAGTAGAAGACCGAGTTGTGAACCGGGAAGGTCGGCTCGGCGTGAGTGGTCGGGCGGGAGTCCTCGAAGCAGCCGCCCTGGTCGATCGCGATGTCGACAAGGACACTTCCGGGCTTCATCCGGGAGACCAGCTCGTTGGTGACGAGCTTGGGCGCCTTGGCGCCCGGGATGAGGACCGCGCCGATGACGAGGTCGGCCTCCAGGCAGGCCTTCTCCAGCTCGAAGGCGTTGGAGACGACCGTCTGGATCTTGGTGCCGAACACCTTGTCGGCTTCCTTGAGCTTGTTGATGTCCTTGTCGAGCAGGGTCACGTGGAAGCCCATGCCGATGGCGATCTGCGCGGCGTTCCAGCCGGAGACGCCGCCGCCGATGACGACGGCCCGGCCGGCCAGCACGCCGGGGACGCCGCCGGGCAGCACGCCGCGGCCGCCGTTGGCGGCCATCAGGTGGTAGGCGCCGACCTGCGGGGCGAGCCGGCCCGCGACCTCGGACATCGGGGCGAGCAGCGGCAGCGCGCGGTTCGGCAGCTCGACGGTCTCGTAGGCGATCGCCGTGGTGCCGGACTCGATGAGCGCGTCGGTGCACTCCTTGGAGGCGGCCAGGTGCAGGTAGGTGAAGAGCGTCTGGTCCTTGCGGAGGCGGTGGTACTCCTCGGCGATGGGCTCCTTGACCTTCAGCAGCAGGTCGGCGGTGGCCCACACCTCGTCGGCGGTATCCAGGATCCGGGCGCCGGCGGCCACGTACTCCGCGTCCGGGATCGACGAGCCGACGCCGGCGCCCTGCTCGACGACGACCTGGTGGCCGTGGCGCACCAGCTCGTGCACGCCTGCGGGGGTGATCGCCACCCGGAACTCGTTGTTCTTGACCTCGCGGGGGATGCCGACCTTCACGTGGATCACGGTCCTTGGCTCAGAGGGTGTGGGGCATGGAACGACAAACCCGGATGCCATGGGCATACGGGGACATACCGCAGGAGAACGTGCGGCAGAGCCAGTCTAATGAAGGTGTTCCCGCTGTCCAGCCTTTCAATGCATCAATCTTCAGCAGGAGTACTGCGGATTTCGCAGGCGTCGGCCGTGTTTTCCGGCTCTGACTCGGTGCCGGGGGCCTCATCTCCCAGGATGCGCTCCGCCGCGCCCCGGTGCAGGCGGGCGGCCGCCGGGTCACCGAGGTGCTCGCAGGTGTCGGCCAGCCGCAGGTGCAGCGCGGCCCGCAGACGCGCGTCCTGCGCGCGGTGGGCCCACTCCACCGCCTCCTGACAGGTGCGCAGCGACTCCTCGGGCCGGCCCGCGTACTCCTGGACGCGAGCCAGCTCGCTCAACGCACGCGCCTGCGCGCCGACGTCGCCGCTCTTGCGGTGCACGGCCACGGCGGCCCGCCAGCCGCGCTGCGCCTCCCCGTAGCGGCCGGCGTAGGTGTGCGCGGTCGCGATACGGCCGTACAGGCGGGCGGCGTCGGCGCGCTCGTCCCGGGCCAGCCGCTGGGCGAGGGCCCGGCCGAACCAGTCGGCGGCCCGCTCGTAGTCGCCGAGCTCCAGATGCGCGCCGCCCACGGATTCCATCGCGCGGCCGGTCGCGTACGGGTCGTTCGCCTGGCGTCCGGCGTCCAGCGCGGCCCGGTAGCGCACCAGGGCCTGGGCGGTGCGCCCGGTGCGGGCGTCGACGTCGCCCAGGTTCAGCAGGGCGGCGGCCTTCTCCCGGGGCAGCCCGCGGCGCTCGGCGACGTCCAGCACGAGCTGGTGGACGCCGTACAGGTCGGGCGCGGCGTCATGGGCGCCGAGGTGGGCGACCATCGCCTTGACCAGCTGCGCCATCAGCCGCCTTGCCAGGGTGTCCAGCTCTCCGTCGGCGACCGCGAGCCGGGCGGCCCCGAGCAGCGCGGGCCGGCGCGCCTCGAGCCACTCGGCGGCCGCCTGCGGGGAGGGGAAGCGCAGGGCGCTGGGCATGCCCTGGAGCTTCTCGCGGGCCTGCGGGTTGTCGGTCTCGGTGACGGCACGGCAGGACTGGAGCAGCCGCACCGTCCGCTCCAGCATGCGGGCGCGGGCCAGCTGGAGCTCGGCCGGCCGCTCGTGGGCCTCGGCGGCCGCGCGCAGCAGGGGGTGCAGACAGCCGGGGATCTCGTACTGGGGCGGTGTGCAGGGCACGGGCCGCAGCAGGCCGAGGGCGGCGAAGTCGTCCAGGGTGCTGCGGGCGGCGCCGATCGAGCAGCCGGCGAGCGCGGAGGCGGTGTGGGCGTCGACGAGCCCGGCCGGGGCGAGGGAGAGCAGGCGCAGGGTGCGGGCGGCGGTGGGGGCCAGCCCGTGGTGCACGAGTGCGAAGAGACGGCTGAGCGGGGTGCCCTCGTCGCCCTCGGCGTGGAGCTGCTTGGCGAGGTCGGCGACGGCCGACTTGGGGCGGGCGGCGAGCCAGCCGCCGGCGAGGATCAGTGCCACGGGGTGGCCCTGGCAGGCCTCGACGAGTCCCTCGGCGGAGCGCGGGTCGACGGTGATGCGGACCGAGCCGATGCGGCGGGTGAGCAGTTCCAGGGCGGACTTGGTGTCCAGGCCGCCCAGGGTGCAGGGGCGCACGTCGGAGATGCCGGTGAGCGGTCCCGCGGAGACGGCGACGACCAGGCACTCCGGGGTGTCCGGGAGCAGTGCGTCGACCTGCTCGGCGCCGGCCGCGTCGTCGAGGAGGACGATGGCGCGCCGTTCGGCGAGCGCTTCGCGCAGACAGGCGGAGAGGTCCTCCTCGGACGCGCCCGCCGGGGCCGGCCGCTCCAGGGCGGCGAGCAGTGCGCGAGCGGCCCGCTCGGCCGGGACGGGGGTGCCGTCGGCGTCGGCGAGGCGGGCGCGCAGCACGCCGTCCGGGTAGCGGCCGGCGACCCGGCGGACGAGTTCCCCGGCGAGGGCGCTGCGGCCGGAGCCGGGCCCTCCGGCGATGAGGAGGACCCGCGCGCGGGGCGGCTTGTTCCCCGCCAGGGTGTCCAGGCCCGCGCGCTCGATGTCCGCGCACAGCTCCTTCAACTCCCGGGTACGGCCCAGGAAATGGCCCTCCGTCGCAGCGTGTCCCGACAGCTTGACGCCGTCTGTGTCCACTGCCTGATCCGTCACGGGCCACCCTCCCGTCCACCGCGCACGCGAGCCCGCCGGACCATTCGGATCGGGCGATTCCAGAGCCTAGTTCACGCTCTGCGACCTACCGGGAGGAGCGCGGCGGAGACGTCGCCCGATCGGATCAACCGATCGTCACACCGGTCTCTGGGCCGTTCAGGCTTCGAACGGGCGGGCCGGCCAGGGGGCCTCCGCCGGGCGCAGCGCGTCCAGGCCGTCGGCGGCGCGGGCGGCGACCAGCGAGAGGACGCCGACGACGAGGCAGTTGTTGTGCACGTCGCCCGCGAGCACCGCGCGCACGAGGTCGCCGACCGGCACGCGCGCGTGCTCCATGTCGGCCTCCTCGTGCTCGACCTCGAAGCGCCGCCCCTCGGCCTCGGACAGATTGCGGGCGAGGAAGATCCGTACGGCCTCGTCGCAGCCGCCGGGCGTGGTGTAGACGTCGGTCAGCACCCGCCAGTCCTCGGCCTTGACGTGCGCCTCCTCGTACAGCTCGCGCTGGGCGGCGTGCAGCGGGTTCTCGCCGGGCACGTCGAGCAGGCCGGCCGGGATCTCCCACAGCTTCTCCCGGACGGGGTGCCGGTACTGCTTGATCAGCAGCACCCGGTCCTCGTCGTCGAGGGCGAGGACGGCCACCGAACCGGGGTGGACCTGGTAGTCGCGGCGGACCACCGTGCCGTCGGGCATGACCACGTCGTCGGTGCGCACGGAGGTCTTGTTGCCCGTGAAGGGGGTCTCGGTCGCCCGGATCTCCCACTCCTCGGCGGTGTCCTTGATCGTCATGCCTGTCCTTCCGTGTCCTGCGCGACCTGCCGAAACGAAACCGGGGTGCACTCCCTTGAAGTAAGGGACGCACCCCGGCCACCGTACAACCGGTGTGTTACTTCGCGGTCTTCTCCGCGCGCTGGGCCTGCTGGCGCTCGACGGACGCCTTCACGAGGCCGGCGAACAGCGGGTGCGGGCGCGTGGGACGCGAACGCAGCTCGGGATGGGCCTGCGTGGCCACCAGGTAGGGGTGGACGTCGCGGGGGTACTCCACGTACTCGACGAGCTTGCCGTCCGGTGAGGTGCCGGAGAACAGGATGCCCGCCTTCTTCTCCAGCTCCGCGCGGTAGGAGTTGTTCACCTCGTAACGGTGACGGTGGCGCTCCTCGACGTACTCCTTGCCGTCGTACACCTCGCGCACGATGGAGCCCTCGGCCAGCTTCGCCGGGTACATGCCCAGACGCATCGTGCCGCCCATGTCGCCCTCGCCGGCGACGATGTCGAGCTGCTCGGCCATGGTGGAGATGACCGGGTGGGCGGTGGCGGAGTCGAACTCGGTGGAGTTGGCGTCGGGGATGTCGGCCAGGGTCCGCGCGGCCTCGATCACGATGCACTGGAGGCCGAGGCAGAGGCCGAGCAGCGGGATCCTGTTCTCGCGGGCGTACTTGATCGCGCCGACCTTGCCGAGCACGCCGCGGTCGCCGAAGCCGCCGGGGATGCAGATGCCGTCGACGTCGCCGAGCTGCTGCGCGGCGCCCGCCGGGGTCTTGCAGTCGTCCGAGGTGACCCACTTGATCTTCACGCGGGCCCGGTGGGCGAAGCCGCCGGCGCGCAGCGCCTCGGTGACCGAGAGGTAGGCGTCGGGCAGGTCGATGTACTTGCCGACCAGCGCGAGGGTGATCTCGTGGTCGGGGTTGTGGACGCGGTCGAGCAGGTCGTCCCAGGTCGTCCAGTCCACGTCGCGGAACGGCAGGTCCAGCTTGCGCACGACATAGGCGTCCAGGCCCTCGCCGTGCACGGTCTTGGGAATGTCGTAGATCGAGCGGGCGTCGGGGCAGGCCACGACCGCCGCCTCGTCCACGTCGCACATCAGCGAGATCTTCCGCTTGATCGCGGTGGGGACCTCGCGGTCGCAGCGCAGCACGATCGCGTCCGGCTGGATGCCGATGTTGCGCAGGGCGGCGACGGAGTGCTGGGTGGGCTTGGTCTTCAGCTCGCCCGAGGGGCCGATGTAGGGCAGGAGGGAGATGTGCACCACGAACACGTTGTCCCGGCCGACCTCGTGGCGGACCTGGCGGACGGTCTCCAGGAACGGCAGCGACTCGATGTCGCCGACCGTGCCGCCGACCTCGGTGATCACGACGTCGACCTCGTCCGTCGCCATCCGGCGGATGCGGTGCTTGATCTCGTTGGTGATGTGCGGGATGACCTGCACGGTGTCGCCCAGGTACTCGCCGCGCCGCTCCTTGGCGATCACGGTGTTGTACACCTGGCCGGTGGTGACGTTGGCGGAGCCGTCCAGATCGCGGTCGAGGAAGCGCTCGTAGTGGCCGATGTCCAGGTCGGTCTCGGCGCCGTCGTTCGTGACGAACACCTCACCGTGCTGGAAGGGGTTCATCGTGCCGGGGTCCACGTTGAGGTAGGGGTCCAGCTTCTGCATCACGACGCGCAGGCCACGGGCCTTGAGCAGCATGCCGAGGCTGGAGGCCGTCAGACCCTTGCCGAGCGAGGAGGCGACACCCCCGGTGACGAAGATGTGCTTGGTCGTCGTGGTGCTGTTTCGGAAAGCAGCGGGCGGCATGGCCAAGAGGGGGCTCCCGTGGTCGCGGTATGGGGGTGCGGTACGGCGCCACGGAGGCTTTCACCAGCGGATTCCGCCGGAGGTCTCCGGGGGTGCCGTCGCTGCGGTTCGGGGGTTTCGTGCCCACCGGTCCACGGGCTACCAGGGTATCAGCGCCTCGGGGAGATGGCTTCCGGCCACCCTGCGCGCACGGACCGCCACGGACGTGTGCACACACACGCGCCCGTCACCCGTTGCTCACCCGTTCGGCTCACCCGCGTTGCCCGGAGCGGCACCCAGATCATCTACGTGCGTCGTATCCTGCTCGGACACTCACTGCCGAGCCCGTCCTTCCGAACGCGGCACCACCCCCGTCCGTATCCATCGGAACAACGAGAGTTCGTCAGTTCGTTGAGCAGAGATCGGCGTTTTTGCCAACACGGCTGGGCGACTGCTTTGCTTCAAGGCTCAACGACGCAGTACGACGTAATCACAACATCCCCCTTGACCGCACTGAGCGACAGCCCCCTCGTGGGGTGACGTGGCCGTTCGACTGGAGTTGCACGTGGCCGGGCGCATCGAAGACTACGCACTCATCGGAGACATGCAGACAGCCGCGCTGGTCTGCCGTGACGGCACGGTGGACTGGCTCTGCCTGCCCCGCTTCGACTCGCACGCGATCTTCGCAGGGCTGCTGGGCACCGAGGAACACGGCTTCTGGCGCCTCGGCCCCGCCCACGCCGCCGACACGGAACCGCCCCGGGCGGTCCGGCGCGGCTACCGCGGCGACTCGCTCATCCTGGAGTCGGAGTGGGACACCCCGCGCGGCACGGTCCGGGTGACCGACTTCATGCCCCCGCGTGACGGCGCCCCCCAGCTCATCCGCATCGTCGAGGGCGTCTCGGGCCGCGTCCCCATGCGCTCCACCCTGCGCATGCGCTTCTCCTACGGCCGGGTCGTCCCCTGGGTGCACAAGCACGAGGGCCGCACGGTGGCCGTCGCAGGACCGGACTCCGTGTGGTTCGACGCGGAGGCGGAGACCTACGGCAAGTCGCTGACCACGTACGCGGACTTCACCGTCACCCCCGGTGAGCGGATCGCGTTCAGCATCTCCTGGCAGCCCTCGCACAAGGAGCCGCCGGCGCTGCCCGAGCCGGAGCAGTCGCTGGAGGCGACGGAGGAGTTCTGGCGCGAGTGGGTCGAGCACTGTACGTACCACGGCCCCTACCGCGAGGCCGTGATCCGCTCGCTGATCACGCTCAAGGCCCTGACCTACGCGCCCACCGGCGGCATCGTCGCCGCGCCCACGACCTCCCTGCCCGAGGACATCGGCGGCGTCCGCAACTGGGACTACCGCTACACCTGGCTGCGCGACGCGGCCATCACCCTGTCCTCGCTGCTGCGCACCGGCTACCGCGAGGAGGCCCGCGCCTGGCGCGAGTGGCTGCTGCGCGCGGTCGCCGGCGACCCGGAGAACCTCCAGATCATGTACGGCATCGCCGGCGAGCGGGAGCTCGGCGAGGCGGAGCTGGACTGGCTGCCCGGCTTCGAGAACTCCGCGCCGGTCCGGGTCGGCAACGGCGCCGCCCACCAGCTCCAGCTGGACGTCTACGGCGAGGTCACCGAGGCGCTGCACCTCGGCCACATGACCGGCCTCGCCCGCAACGACTACGCCTCGCTGCTCCAGCTGAAGCTGATCCGCTACCTGGAGAAGCACTGGGACGAGCCGGACGAGGGCATCTGGGAGGTGCGCGGCCCGCGCCGCCACTTCGTGCACTCCAAGGTCATGGCCTGGGTCGCGGTGGACCGCACGATCAAGCTGATCGAGTCCGGCGACGCGGACGGCCCGCTGGAGCGGTGGCGCGAGCTGCGCGACGACATCCACCGGGACGTGTGCGAGAAGGGGTACGACAAGGAGCGCAACACCTTCACGCAGTCGTACGGCTCGAAGGAGCTGGACGCCTCGCTGCTGCTGATCCCGCAGATGGGCTTCCTGCCGCCCGACGACAAGCGCGTCATCGGCACCATCGAGGCGATCCAGCGGGAGCTGTCCACCCCGGACGGCTTCATCCTGCGCTACCCGACCTCGGGCGGCGAGGAGGGCGTCGACGGCCTCCCCGGCGACGAGGGCGCGTTCCTCGCCTGCTCGTTCTGGATGGCGGACGACCTCGCGATGATCGGCCGCGTCGACGAGGCCCGCAAGCTCTTCGAGAAGCTGCTGGCCCTGCGCAACGACCTCGGCCTCCTTGCCGAGGAGTGGGATCCCCGCCTCCAGCGCCAGGTCGGCAACTTCCCCCAGGCCTTCAGCCACGTCCCCCTGATCGACACGGCCCTGCGCCTGACGGCGTCGGGGGCCTACGGAGGCTGAACGTGCGGGATCCCGGATCCCGTGTCCTCATCGGTCGAGGCCTTCGATGATGCGGAAGTCGCGCTCGACGCCGTCAGCGAGTACGGCCAGCGCCTCCTGGTAGGCCGCACTCGCTCGTGCGGCGACCGCCTGTTCGAAGCTGTCGAACTCGATCAGGATGGTGCGCTCGGCGATTCCGGCGTCGTGTGCGACGACCCGGCTGCCGCGGGAGAGCAGCCGCCCGCCCGCGGCCCTGACGGCTGGACCGGCCAGCTTGTCGTAGGCGGCAAGCCTCTCGGGGTCTGCGATGGTGCGGTAGACGCTGACCCAGTAGCCCTTGGCCATGGTGCCTCCCGTGTTCGGAATCGATGATCAGAAGCATGCTCGGATCCACAGCCGGCGCGCCATGGGTCAGCGCATGACCGTGCGCACGATCGCTGCCCGGCCGCCGACCCGGATCCGGTGTCCCGTGCGGTCGCGGTGGACGGTCGCCGTGATGGTGGACGGGCTGCCGAGGTGGTCACCCATGTCGACGGCGAGGCGGTGTGTGCCGAACCCGGCAGCACGCGCTGCCAGGCAGGCCGTGCTGTTGGCGTTGGCGATGTCTTCGGGGACGCCGATCGACGGGGCGAACATCCGGGCCGCTGCCCGGCCGTGTCGGTCCGGGGGCGAGTAGGCGTAGCAGCCCAGCAGACCGTAGCGGTCGCAGGCCGCGCGCAACATGATCGAGTCCGGCGTGAGTTCGGCCAGTGCGGCGCGGGATCGGATGGGCAGCAGAAGCCTCGGCCGCCCGTTCGACGCCACGCAGGCGTCGCCGGCGACCGCGTCCTGCGTCAGTCCGAGGCCGCCTGCGACTGCCCTCAGTTCGGGCCCACCGGCACTACGCAGGCTGACCGGGCCCGGGTCGAAGGACGCCGTCAGGCCGTCGCCGTTTCGGCTTGCCCGACCGTCGAAGCTGCGGCGGGCCGTACGCAGGACGGCGCGGTAGTCGTGGTCGCCTCCTTCCCGTTCGGCGAGCACGGCGAGGGCGGCGACGGTGCCGTGGCCGCAGGCGGGCAGTTCGTCCCGGGCGGTGAAGAACCGCAGTGTGTACGCGGGCCGGCGACGTTCGATCCCGGTCGCGCGGAGGAAGACGGCGTGCGATGTCCCCAACCCCGCGGGAATGCGGCGTCGCTCCTCGTCGGTGAACGGCGCGTCATCCAGAACGGCGGTCGGGCTGCCCCCCGCGCCGTCTCGCTGACACGCGTCGACGACCGCTACCTCGGGCATGGCGCCGGCCCGGTGGTCAGCAGCATGGTCAGGTCGAGTGCGGGCGCGCTGTGCGTCAACGCCCCGACCGAGACGAGGTCGACGCCCGTCCCGGCGACGGCGGGAACCGTGTCCAGGGTGACGGTGCCCGAGGCCTCCAGCAGGATCCGGGAAGCGTCGGCCCGCCCGGCCCGGACCGTCACGACCTGCTCGATGTCGGCCACCGGCATGTTGTCGAGCATGATCCAGCGGGCTCCGGCGTCGAGGGCCTCGACGGCCTGGGTGACGGTCTGCACCTCGACGTCGCTCTCCACGGTCCACCCGGTGCGCGCCATCCCGCGCTTGACCGCCTCGATCGCGGCGGTCACCCCGCCGGCCGCGGCGATGTGGTTCTCCTTGAGCAGGACCATCGCCGCGAGGTCCGGGCGGTGGTTGTGGCCGCCGCCGGCGGTGACCGCGTACTTGTCCAGGGCGCGCAGGCCAGGCGCCGTCTTGCGCGTGTCCAGGATGCGCGCCCTGGTCCCTGCCACGGCTTGGACGTAGCGGTCGGTCAGCGTGGCGATGCCGCACATGCGCTGCAGGAAGTTGAGCGCCGTACGCTCCCCGGTGATCAGGCTGCGCGCCGAACCGGACAGGCGCACCAGGACCTGGCCGTCGGCCAGTCGGGCGCCGTCGGCGACGGCCGGCTCGACCTTGACGTCGGGGTCGACCTGCGCGAAGACCTCGGCGACCACGGGGAGGCCGGCGGCGATGCCGCTTCGCCGGGTGCGGATCTCCGCCGTGGCCGCCAGGTCCTCGGGAAAGCTCCACTCGGTGGTGATGTCCTTCCCTGACGCGTCCTCGGCCAGGGCGGCGGCGACGGCGGCCCGTGCCGCCGCCCAGGGGAACTCGGTCGTGGTCATCTGGTCTCCGGCTCTGGGTGGACGTCGGCTCGGTGGCGGCAACCGCTGACGAGGCGGGCATCTTGCGCATGTGCCGGTCCTCCCGGCCGGTCCCGCCCCCGTTTCGATTTCCGAAGCGGTCACCGATGCTAGCGTGTCGGAATTCGAAGCATCAACCCTGGAGAGCTGGACATCCCGAGATGGCAACACCCAGACCTGGCAGTCCTGTTCGCGGCTCGACCACCGGCCGCCCCCTCATGGCCGCACTCGATCTGTTCGGGCGGCGGTGGAGTCTGCGCATCGTGTGGGAGCTCCGCGCCGGTCCGCTCGGCTTCCGCCCCTTGCAGAAGCGGTGCGACGACATGTCCTCCAGCGTGATGCGGCAGCGCCTGACCGAACTGCTGGATGCCCAGGTGATCCACCAACTGCCGGACAGCCGCTACGAGCTCACCCCGCTGGGACAGGAGGCACGCCACGCCCTGAACCCCCTCGCCCGCTGGGCGGAACACTGGGCGGCCGCGATCGACCCGCAAGGGACGGACCACACCGGCGGCCGGACCGCCGGCCACGTCTCACATCCGGACACCGTGGACGACGGGACGCCGGAGGGGGACTCCGCGGACTGACCACCCCGCGTGAGCCGTCCGGTCGCCAGGGGTAGCGTCCGCTGCATGGACAGCCCCACGGACCACCGTTTCGACAGCCAGGGCGCCGGCATCACCGTGCGGCGCGCGCTGGAGCTGCCCGGTCTGCGCAGCGGGCTGCCGGAGGTCCTGGCCGGCGCCGAGCGGCTCGGGCGTACCGTGCGCTGGGTGCACGCGGGCGAGGTCCCGCACATCGCCTCCCTGCTCAAGGGCGGCGAGCTGCTGCTGACCACGGGCTACGGCCTCGGCACCCGTCCGGCCGAGCAGCGGGCGTTCGTGCGCACCCTGGCCGAGCGGGGCATCGCCGCCCTGGTGATCGAGCTGGGCCCGCGCTTCACCCGCCTGCCCTCGGCCCTGGTGGAGACGGCGCGGACGACCGGCCTGCCGCTGGTCCAGCTGCACCGCGAGGTGGCCTTCGTGACCGTCACGGAGGAGGTCCACACCGAGATCGTCAACGGCCACTACGCCCTGCTCCAGCAGGCGGAGGAGGTGCACCGCCGGTGCACGCAGGCGCTGCTGGGCGGGGGCGGCATCCCGCAGGTGCTGGGCATCCTGGCCGACTTCAGCGGCAACCCCGTCTTCCTGGAGACGACGGACGGCCGGCTGCTGTACGCCGCCGGAGCCGGACCGGAGGGCGCCGATCCGCTCCAGGTCTGGGAGGGCTTGCGCGGCCCGCACAAGGACGTGCCGCCGCCCGCCGGTTCGGTGCTGGTGGACGTCCCCGGGGGCGGTCCTGGCCCGGGGGCGGGTTCGGCGCGGGCCCGGCTCGCGCTGTTGCCCGTGCGCGCCCCGCTCGCTCCGGTGCACCGGATCGCCGCGGAGCGGGCGGCGGGGATCCTGGCCGTCGTGCTGATGCAGGCGCGGCAGGAGGAGGAGCTCGCGGCGCGGGGCCGGGGAGACTTCCTCACCGATCTCGCCGAGGGGCGGGTCGCGGCGGAGGACGCGCCGGCGCAGGCGCGCGTCCTGGGTTTCAGGCCCGGGGCCGGCCCGCTGCTGCCGGTGGTGATGCGGCTGGGCGACGCGCTCTCGCCGGGCGGCGGCTGGGCGGTGCTGGCGCGGGCGGTCGCGGAGGAGCTGGCGTCGGTGGGCGTGCCGGCGCTGCTGGGCGTGCGCCCGGTGGAGGGCCGGGTGCCTCTGCTGCTGGGGCTGCGGTCGGAGTCGGAGCGGCCGGCGGTGGCGGACCGGGTGGCGGCGGCGCTGCGGGCCGGGGTGGAGCGGGCCGGCATCCTGCGGCCGGGGGCCCAGCCGCCGGTGGTGGTCGTCGGGGTGGCGGGCGGCTGGGCGGCGGCGTCGGCGGGGCTGCGGCACTCGGCGGAGACGGCGACGGCGGCGCAGGGCCTGCCGGACCGTCCCTGGTACGACGCCCGCCGTCTGGACATCGACCTGCTGCTGTGGCGGCTGCGCGACCATCGCGACCTGGCGGCCTTCGTGGACCGCGCGATCGGCCCGGTCCGCGACCACGACCGCCGTTCCAAGCCGCCCCTGCTGCCCACCCTGGAGACGTATCTCGCCCATGCGGGGCGCAAGGCGGAGACGGCCCGCGAACTGCATCTGAACCGCCAGACGCTCTACAACCGGCTGGCCCGCATCGGCGAACTGCTGGGCAGCGACCTGGACGACCCGCAGACCGTTCTGGCTCTGAGCCTGGCCCTCAGGGCCCGCCGCCATGTGCCGTGAGCGTCCTCCTGCACACTCCGCGGGCGAGGCGGGCGGCCCGGCGACACACGGTCAGATCATCGGCTGAGGTTGAGTCAACTCGTCGTAGACACTGAGGACTTGGGCGACGGTCTCGTCCTCCGTGGGCCAGGTCGCGGCCTGGAGCGCGCCCAGGCGGCGTAGCCGTTCGCAGTGGCCGGGGTCGGCGAGGAGGTGTACGACGGCGGCGGCGAGAGCGTCCGCGTCGCCGTGCGGGACGAGTTCGGCCGCGTCGCCGACGAGCGCGCGCACACCGCCGGTGGAGACGGCGACGAGCGGCACGCGCGCGTGCAGGGCCTCCTGGGCCAGGGCCGAGCGTGACTCCCCGTCGCCGGGCAGCAGCGCGAGGTCGGCGGCGGCGAGCAGTTCGCCCACGTCGTCCCGGCGCCCGATGAGCCGCACGGGCAACTCCTCGGCTTCGATGCGCCCTTGGAGCTCCGCCCGCAACGGCCCCTCCCCCGCGACGACGACCAGCGGCAGCGGATCGAGCCGGCGCCACGCGCGCGCGGCGTCCAGCAGGACGTCATGGCCGCGGTGACGGTCGAGAGAACCGACGGCCACCAGCAACGGGCGTCCGATCGCGCCGAGTTCGGCCCGCACCTTGGGCCCCGGCAGCTCCGGGTCGGCCCGCTCCCGCCGGGACACGGCGAGCGCCACGGCGGCGAGCCGCGCGTCCCGCGCGCCCGTGCGGCGGGCCCGGTCCACGAGATCGGAGGTCGTGCCGAGCACCACGGCGGCGGCTTTCGCCACCCGCCGCTCCAACAGCCGCAGCAGATGGGCGCGGGCGCCCTCGGCATGGGCCCGGCTGTGCCAGGTGACGACGAGCGGGGTGCGCCGCCCGCTGAGCGCGAGGACGGCCCGGAACGAGGCGTGCAGCCCGTGCGCGTGGACGAGGTCGGCGTCCGCGCAGGCCGCCCTCAGCGCCGCCACCGCGCCCGGGTCGCTGCTGCGCGGCACGTGCACGTGTGCGGCGCCGGCGTCCGTGAAGCCGTAGGCCTGGTCGGCCTCAGCGGGGGCGCACACCGTCACCCGCACGCCCCGTGCGACGAGCCCCGCGGCCAGCGAGCGCACGTGGGCGCTGCTGCCCGCGTTGCCGCCGCCCAGCACCTGCACGGTGCGCAGCGGCGACTGGCCGTGCGGTGGGTGGCTGCTCACGTGGCCGGAGCTCCTGGGTCGGCGTCGGACGGTCACGAAGATACGTACGGAAGAGCCGGGCGAAGGGGTGGACCGCTCGAACTCCTCTCGTCCTGTGCCAAGGATGCCAGCACGTACGGGTGTTCCGTGCCGCCGAGCTGCCGCGTTCCCGGCAACACCGCCCCTCTTGTCACCCACACGAGTGAAGGAAGGCGGGGTTCCGTTCGATGTCGCCCACCGAAGGGCGAAGGGCGGGACAGCGGCCCGTAGACCTCCGTCCCGCCCCTCACCAACCGTGTGTCCTGCGCGTCCGGCCGCTCGCGCCGCCGGCCCGCGCGCGAACGCGCCCCCATACGCGCCTCTTCCGCGCCCTTCGCGCGTCCGCGCGTCCCCCGCACGCGCCGCCGGTCGTCCCCTACACGTCCGCCCGCGCCGTCGCGAGCAGCTCCTCCGCGTGCGCCCGGGCCGTCTCGGAGTCCTCCTGGCCCGCGAGCATCCGCGACAGCTCCCGGATGCGCTCCTCGCCCTCCAGGACCTTCACGCCGGAGCGGGTCACCGACCCGTCGTTCGTCTTCTCCACCAGCAGCTGCCGGTCGGCGAAAGCCGCGACCTGCGGCAGATGCGTGACCACCACGACCTGCGCGGTCCTCGCGAGCCGCGCCAACCGCCGCCCGATCTCCACGGCCGCCTTGCCGCCCACGCCCGCGTCGACCTCGTCGAAGAGATACGTCGGCACCGGATCCGTGCCCGCGAACACGACCTCCACCGCCAGCATCACCCGCGAGAGCTCACCGCCGGACGCGCCCTTGGCGATCGGCCGCGGCGGCGCGCCCGGATGCGGGGCGAGCAGCAGCTCGACCTCGTCGACGCCGGACGGCCCGTAGGCGACGGCACGCCCGCCGACCTCCACGCCCTCCGCGTCCTCCGACTGCCTGATCTCGAACGACACCCGCGCGTGCGGCATCGCCAGCGAGGCCAGCTCGGCGGTCACAGCGGCGGCGAACCGGTCCGCGGCCTCCGTCCGCGCGTCCGTCAACGCCTGCGCCAGCCCGCCCAACTCGACCCGCAGCGCGTCCCGCTCCGCGGTCAGCTCGTCGATCCGCTCGTCGTCGCCGTCCAGATCGGTGAGCCGTACGACGCCCCGCTCGGCCCAGGTCAGCACCGCGTCGACGCCCTCGCCGGGATGGCCGTACTTGCGGGTCAGCGCCGTGAGAGCGGCCCGCCGCTCCTCGACCGCCGCGAGCCGCAGCGGGTCGGCGTCGAGATCGTCGGCGTACCCGGCCAGCTCGCCGGCCACGTCGCCGAGCAGGATGCCCAGCTCACCGATCCGGTCCGCGAGCGCGGCCAGCGCCGGATCGTGCGCCCGCACCGCCTCCAGGGCCCGCGCCGCGCCCGCGACGAGCGTGGCGGCGTCGATGCCCTCCGGGTCCTCGGGATTCCCGGCCAGCGCGGCGTGCGCGGCCGTCGCCGCCGAGGACAGCGCCTCCGCGTGCCCGAGCCGCTCCGCCTCCTCCGCCAGCTCCGCGTCCTCCCCGGCACGCGGCTCCACGGCGCCGATCTCCTCCAGCCCGAAGCGCAGCATGTCGGCCTCCTGGGCCCGCTCACGCGCGCGCGTGGTGATCTCGTCCAGCTCGACGGCCACGGCCCGCAGCCGCTTGTACGCCTCGGTGTACTTGGCGAGCGGCACGGCCACCGCGTCCCCGGCGTACCGGTCGAGGGCCTGCCGCTGCCGGGACAGCTTCAGCAGCCCCTGCTGGTCGGTCTGCCCGTGCACGGCCACCAGCTCGTCCGCGAGGTCGGCGAGCAGGCCCACCGGCACGCTCCGCCCGCCGACGTGCGCCCGTGAGCGCCCCTCGGCGGAGACGGTACGGCTGATCAGCAGCGCGCCGTCGTCGAGCTCGGCCCCGGCCTCCTCGGCCCGTACGACCACCGAGGCGTCCGCGGGCACGGCGATCCGCCCCTCCACGACCGCCTTCTCGGCGCCGATCCGCACGAGCGCGGCGTCGGCGCGCCCGCCCAGGAGCAGGCCGAGGCTGGTGACCACCATGGTCTTGCCCGCGCCCGTCTCACCGGTGACGGCGGTGAAGCCGGGCGACAGCTCGACGACCGCGTCGTCGATGACCCCGAGTGACCGTATCCGCATCTCCTCCAACACGGAGAAGACCTTACGAGGTCGGAGCCGGGGAGTGCGAGGCACCCTGTCACCCGGGTGAGTGGAGTTCAGCGCACGGCCCGCGAACCGCTCAGTGCCGTGCCCCCCGCCACCCGGCCACCGGCAGCGCGAACTTCGCCACCAGGCGGTCGGTGAACGACGCGTGGTGCAGACGGGCCAGCCGCACCGGCACCGACCCGCGCCGCACCTCCACCCGGGCCCCCGGCGGCAGCTCGAAGGTACGCCGTCCGTCGCACCACAGCACGCCCGGCGGGATGTGCGGCAGCAGCTCGACCGCGAGCACCGAGTTCGGCGAGGTCACCAGCGGCTTCGCGAACAGCGCGTGGGCGCTGATCGGCACCATCAGCAGCGCCTCGACCTCGGGCCACACCACCGGCCCGCCCGCCGAGAACGCGTAGGCCGTGGAGCCGGTCGGCGTCGACAGGACGATGCCGTCGCATCCGAAGCCGGTGACCGGCCGCCCGTCGATCTCCAGCACGACCTCGAGCAGCTTCTCCGCGCCGGCCTTCTGCACCGCCGCCTCGTTCAGCGCCCAGTCGGTGTGCACGATGTCCCCGTTGCGGTGCACGACGACGTCGACGGTCATCCGCTCCTCGACCTCGTACGCCTTCGACACCACCCGGTCGACGACCTTGTCGAGGTCGTCGCGCTCGGCCTCGGCCAGGAAGCCGACGCTGCCCAGGTTCACGCCGAGCATCGGCACCCCGGACGCCCGCGCGAACTCCGCGCCGCGCAGCAGCGTGCCGTCGCCGCCGAGGACGATGAGCAGCTCGCAGCCCTCCAGGCACTGCGGGGTGGCCTCGGAGACCAGCTCCACCTCGCTCGGCAGGGGCAGGTCGGCGGCCTCGTACTCGAGGACGCGCACCACGATGCCGGACCGCAGCAGCCCCTTGACCACCAGTTCCGCACTGCGGATCGCCGCGGGCCGGCCCGTGTGGGCGAGCAGGAAAACAGTACGCGCTCGGTTCTGTGTCAACGCGGCCCCTCCGCCACTGCACGCTCGACATCGGCCGGGTCCAGGGCGGGCGCCCCGGCCCGGAGCCACAGGAAGTACTCGACGTTGCCCGACGGCCCGGGCAGCGGACTGGCGGTGACCCCCTCCGCCCCGAGTCCGAGGTCCCACGCCTTCGCGGCCACGCCCCGCACCGCCTCCGCCCGCAGCTGCGGGCTGCGCACGACACCCCCGCTGCCCAGTCGTTCCTTACCCACCTCGAACTGCGGCTTGACCATCATCACCAGGTCGGCGTCCGGCTTGGTGCACCGCGCCAGGGCCGGCAGCACCAGCCCGAGCGGAATGAAGGACAAGTCCCCCACGACAAGATCCACAGGCTCCCCATCGATCGCTTCGAGCGTCAACTCGCGTACGTTCGTACGGTCCTTGACGGTGACGCGTTCATCACTCTGCAGGGACCAGGCGAGTTGTCCGTATCCGACGTCGACGGCGACGACGTGTGCGGCGCCCGACCGCAGCAGCACATCGGTGAAACCGCCGGTGGACGCGCCGGCGTCCAGCGCCCGCCGCCCCTCGACGACGAGCCCCCGGGGCATGAACGCCTCAAGCGCGCCGGCCAGTTTGTGCCCGCCGCGTGACACGTAGTCGGGATCGTCGGCGTCGGTCGCGACGACGATCGCGGCCGCCGTCTCGACCTGTGTGGCCGGCTTGGTCGCGACGGTCTTGCCGACCGTGACCCGCCCCGCGGCGATCAGCTGGCCGGCGTGCTCCCGCGACCGCGCGAGCCCCCGGCGCACCAACTCCGAGTCCAGACGACGGCGTGCGACTCCTGCCACGTTCGGTTCAGCTCCTGTGTTGTCCGTACGGTGGATCAAAGCGGGGCGTCGAGCGCGGTGAGCGCGTCGCGCAGTCCCCGGTGGACATCCTCGTACACCTCGACGTGGCCGTCGGTGGCGAGGTGGTCGGCGTCGGCCAGCCGGTCCAGACAGGCGTCCACCACGTCGTGGCCGGTGGGCGTGCGGGGCACGAGCAACGGGCCGGGCGCGCCGGGGCCGGCCTCGCCGCCGCGCTGGTCGCCCTCCGGTGGGCCGTGCGGGACCTCGTCGTCCGGCGCTGAGTCGTTCATGCCTCGACGCTACCGCGAACCGCTGAGGTACCGTCGGGCGCTATGGCCACGATCGAGGAGTGCCGTACGGCACTGGAGAAGCTGTCGGACAAGATGCGGGACGCCGACGGCGACGTCCGGCAGGCCGCGGCCATGGACCGCTCGGTCAGCTGCCATGTCACCGACCTGGACGTCACCTTCACGGGGCGCATGGCCGACGGCCGCATACAGGTCGACGACACCCTTCAGGGGCCGCCGCCGCAGAAGGCGCAGATCCGGCTGGCCATGACGGGCGACGACCTGGTGGCGCTGGTCGACGGCGAGCTGAACTTCGCGAAGGCGTGGGGCGCGGGCCGGGTGCGGCTGGAGGCGGGTCTGCGCGACCTGTTCCACCTCAGGAAGCTCCTGTAGCGGCCCGGCGTGTGGGCGCCCCCGCGAGCCGCCGGCTCAGGAGGTCTCGGCGGCCGCGACCTTCGTCACACCGCCCGCCCGCGCCTTCCGCGCCGCCGGCACCACCAGCGGGGTGCCCGTCTCCGGGTCGTCGATGACCTGGCAGCGCAGCCCGAAGACCTCCTCCACCAGCTCCGCGGTGACGACGTCGCCCGGCGCGCCCTGCGCGACGACCGTGCCGCCCTTGAGCGCGATCAGGTGCGTGGCGTACCGCGCGGCGTGGTTGAGGTCGTGCAGGACGGCGACCAGGGTGCGGCCCTGCTCCTCGTGCAGCTCGGCGCACAGGTCGAGGACGTCGATCTGGTGCTGGATGTCGAGGAAGGTGGTCGGCTCGTCGAGGAGCAGCAGCGGGGTCTGCTGGGCGAGGGCCATCGCGATCCACACGCGCTGACGCTGGCCGCCCGACAGCTCGTCGACGTACCGGTCGGCGAGTTCGCCGACGCCCGTGCGCGCCATGGACTCCCGTACGACCCGCTCGTCCTGCGCCGACCACTGGCGCAGGACGCCCTGGTGCGGGTAGCGGCCCCGGCCCACCAGGTCGGCGACGGTGATGCCGTCCGGCGCGATCGAGGACTGCGGCAGCAGACCCAGCGTCCGCGCGACCTTCTTCGCCGGCATCGACTGGATGACCTGCCCGTCCAGCAGCACCCGGCCCTCGTTCGGCTTCAGCATCCGCGACAGCGCCCGCAGCAGCGTCGACTTGCCGCACGCGTTGGGGCCGACGATCACGGTGAAGGAGTTGTCGGGGATCTCCACCGACAGGTCTTCGGCGATGACCCGCTGGTCGTAGGCGAGGGTGACGTTCTCGGCGGACAGGCGGTTCACGGTGCTCCTAGCGTTGTTCGTCCCGCTGCCGGCGGGAGTGCGGGAACTCATATCCGGCCCGACCGCCGCTCGGCGACCAGCAGCCACAGCAGGTAGACGCCGCCGAGGACGCCGGTGACCACGCCCACGGGAAGCTGTCCGTCGCCGAACAGCCGCTGGGCGGCCCAGTCGGCGGTGACCAGCAGGGCGGCGCCCATGCACAGGGAGGGCACCAGGTTCGGTCCCGGCGAGCGGGACAGCCGGCGGGCGAGCTGCGGCGCGGTGAGCGCGACGAAGGCGACGGGGCCGGCGGCGGCGGTGGCGGACGCGGTGAGCAGGACGGCGGCCACCATCAGCAGCAGCCGTACGCGCTCCACCCGGACCCCGAGGGCGTTGGAGACGTCGTCGCCCATCTCCATCATCCGCAGGCCCCGCGCGTTGGCGAGGACGAGCGGGACGAGCACGCAGAACAGCGCGAGCAGCGGCCACACCTGCTTCCAGTCGCGGCCGTCGAGCGAGCCGGTCATCCACACCACCGCGCGGGCCGCGTCCACGAGGTCGGCCTTGGTGAGCAGATAGCCGTTGACGGCGGTGGCGATCGCCGACACGCCGATGCCGACCAGCACCAGCCGGTAACCGTGCACACCCCGCTTCCAGGCGAGCAGATAGATGGCCGCGCCGGTCACGAGACCGCCGGCCAGCGCCCCCGCGGCGACCTGGCCGGCGGAGCCCGACAGCAGCACGATCACCACGAGCGCGCCGGCCGTCGCACCCTGCCCGAGGCCGAGCACGTCCGGGCTGCCCAGCGGATTGCGGGACACCGCCTGGAACACCGCGCCGCCGAGCCCCAGCGAGGCCCCGACCAGCAACCCGACCAGGACGCGAGGCAGCCGCAGCTCGTTGACGATGAACTCCTGCCCCTCGGTGCCGTTCCCGGCCAGCGTCTTCAGCACGTCCCCGGCGGAGATCGGGAAGTCGCCGGTGCCGATCAGCACCACGCTCGCGGTGAGCGCGGCGAGCAGCAGCAGCACGACGACGACCAGGGCACGGACGTCCACGCGCAGGGAGATCCCTCCGGGCCCGCGCAGCGCGCGGACAGCGCGGGAGGTCCGGGCGCCCTGCCCCGCCTGACCGGGCCGGGCCGTGTCTCGTTCTCGCGGTGCGGTGTGGGATGCGCTCTTCACAGCTGGGCCGTCCTCCGCCGTCGTACGAGAAAGATGAAGACCGGGCCGCCGATGATCGCGGTGATGATGCCGACCTGGACCTCCGACGGACGGGCGACGACCCGCCCGATCACATCGGAGCCGAGCAGCAGCACCGGCGACAGGATCGCCGCGTACGGCATGATCCAGCGCAGATCGGGGCCGGTGAAGGAGCGGACGACGTGCGGGACCATCAACCCGACGAACACGATCGGCCCGCACGCGGCGGTCGCCGCGCCGCACAGCACGGTGGCGGCGAGCATCGACAGCGCCCGGGTCCGGCCGAGGTGCGCGCCGAGCGCCCTGGCGGTGTCGTCGCCCATGGCCACCGCGTTCAGCGGACGGGCCAAGGCGAGCGAGAGCAGCGTGCCGACCGCGATGAAGGGAAGCACCTGCCGGATCGTGTCGTCTGTCGCCGAGGACAGCGAACCGACCGTCCAGAAACGCATCTTGGCGAGCGCCGCCTCATCCATGATCATCACGGCCTGGACGTAGCCGAACAGGGCGGCGCTGATCGCGGTGCCGGCGAGCGCCAGCCGCACCGGCGTGGCGCTGCGGCTGCCGCCGAGGAACCACACCAGCGCCCCGACCGCCGCCGCGCCGAGGAACGCGAACCACACATAGCCGCTCAGGCTGGTGACGCCGAAGTAGGTGAGAGCGGTGACCACGGCGGCCGACGCGCCCGCGTTGATGCCGAGCAGACCGGGGTCGGCCAGCGGATTGCGGGTGAGCGCCTGGAGCACGGTGCCGGCCAGCCCGAGCGCCGCCCCGGCCAGCAGGCCCAGCGCGGTCCGCGACAGCCGCTCGTCGACGACGACGTCGGCGTACGTCCCCGTGCCCTCGAACACGCCGTGCCAGACCTGCCCCATCGACAGCTCCTTGGCGCCGACGGCGATGCTCGCCACCGCCACCAGCAGCAGGACCGCGACGGAGACGACCAGTCCGACGGCACGTATCGCCCGGCGGGTTGGGGGCGCGGGGGCGGTCTCCGCGCGCTGTTCGGGAACACTGTCGACCAACACGCAGTTAGGTTAGCCTACCCTCCCAATCCGATCCGATCCCCGGTCACGAGCCGTACGCCGACCGCCTGGTCACCGGCCGGACGCCTGACTGCCCGGCCACCGGTCGGCCCCGGACGGGCCGCCTGGAGCGCGGACCGCCTCACAGACCCAGCCGTGCCAGCGCCTTCCCCGCATCGAGCCCGCACGAACCCTCACCCGCCGACGTCCACGCCGCCGCGCACAACGCCCGCAGCCCGTCCAGGACTTCGCCGTCCCCGTCCAGCCGCAGCCTCCCCCGCTCCCGGCCTCCCTCGTCCTCGCCGACGGCCCCGTCCGCCGTCGCCGTCCAGCCGCCGCACCGGAAACCGTCCCCGTCCGCCGTGACCTCCGGCTGGCCGGTGAGCATCCCCCGCAGATCGGCGTCCACATACGTCGGCCGGTGCTGCGGCGGCGCGGCCAGAAGCTGCGCCCCGTCGGTCACCCCGGTGAGGACCAGCAGCGAGTCGACCCCGCCGTTGAACGCGCCCTCGATGTCGGTGTCCAGCCGGTCGCCGACCACCAACGGCCGTTCCGCGCCCGTCCGCAGAATCGTCTCCCGGTGCATCGGGGGCAACGGCTTCCCCGCGACCTGCGGCTCGGCACCGGTCGCGATCCGCACCACCTCCACCGCGGCCCCGTTGCCCGGAGCGATCCCCCGCCCGCTGGGAATCGTCAGATCGGTGTTGGACGCGAACCACGGCACCCCGCGCGCGACCGCGTACGACGCCTCGGCGAACCGCCCCCACGGCAGATCCGGGCCGCCGAACCCCTGCACCACCGCCGCCGGATCGTCGTCGGCGGACTCCACCGGCACCAGCCCGCGCTCCCGCAGAGCGACCCGCAGCCCCTCCCCGCCGATCACCAGCACCCGCGCGCCCTCGGGCACCTGCTCGCTGATCAGCCGGGCCACCGCCTGCGCCGACGTGATGACCTCACCGGCCTCCGTAGGAATCCCCAGCTCCGTCAGATGCCCCGCCACCGCGTCGGGCGTCCGCAGCGCGTTGTTGGTGACGTACGCGAGCCGCATCCCGCCCTCACGAGCCCGCTCCAGCGACTCGACGGCGTGCGCGATCGCGCTCCCGCCCGCGTACACCACCCCGTCCAGATCGAGCAGCGCCGTGTCGTACGCCTCGCTCAGGGCCCGCCCACTGGCCTCGGGCCTCGTCCTGACGCTCGGGCTCATTCCGCATCGCTCCTCGTTCGCTCGCTGTTCCCTCGATCATCGCGCACGCCACTGACACACGTACGATGCCGGGATGAACACTGCAGGTCACTCGGAAGCAACGGCGCCCCGAGGCCTGGAACTCACCCCGTTCCGAGGCCTGCGCTACGACCCCGACCGGGTCGGCAGCCTCGCCGCCGTCACGTCCCCGCCGTACGACGTCGTCGTCCGCCCCGACGGCCTGCACCAGCTCCAGGACGCGGATCCGCACAACATCGTCCGGCTGATCCTCCCTCAGGCCACCACACCGGCCGTCCGCAACGAACAGGCCGCGACGACCCTCCGCGGCTGGCTCGCCGACGGCGTCCTGGCCCCCGACCCCGAACCCGCCCTGTACGTCTACGAACAGCGGCACGCCGACGGCATGCTCCAGCGCGGCCTCATCGGAGCCCTGCGCGTCTCCGAACCGTCCGCCGGCGTCGTCCTCCCCCACGAGGACGTCATGCCCCACGTCGTCGCCGACCGCGCCGCCCTCATGCGCGCCACGTACGCCAACCTCGAACCGCTCCTGCTCACCTACCACGGCAACGGCGCGACGGCGGACGTCGTGGACCGCACCGCCGAGCGCCCCCCGCTCCTGCACACCACCACCGAGGACGGCTACAGCCACCGCCTGTGGTCCATCACCGACCCGGACGAACTGGCCCGCGTCCAGGCCGACCTCGCCCCCCGTCAGGCCCTGATCGCCGACGGCCACCACCGCTGGGCCACCTACCGTCGTCTACGCGCGGAGCACCCCTCCCCCAGCCCCTGGGACCACGGCCTCGTCCTCCTCGTCGACACGCTCCGCTACCCGCTGCGGGTCCGCGCCATCCACCGGCTGCTGCACGGTCTGCCCGTCTCCGACGCGCTGGCCGCCGTCGACGGCCTGTTCCGCGTCCGCCGCCTGGACGTCCCGCTGCCGGAGGCGCTCACCGCCCTGGCGGACGCGGCCGCCGCGGGCAACGCCTTCCTCCTGGCCGGCGACGGGGACTTCCACCTCCTCGACCGCCCGGACCCGGAAGTCCTCGCCCGAACCGTCCCCGCCGACCGACCGCCGGCCTGGCGCTCACTGGACGCGACGGTCCTGCACGCGACGCTCCTCCACCACGTCTGGCACGTCCCCGAGGACGACCCGGCCCGCATCGCCTACATCCACGACACGGCCGCCACCGTGGAGAAGGCGGAGCGCGACGGCGGCACGGCCGTCCTGCTGCACCCGGTCCGCGAGGAGGTCGTGCGCGACCTCGCCCGCCAGGGCGTCACCATGCCCCGCAAGTCCACGTCGTTCGGCCCGAAGCCGGCCTCCGGCCTGGTCCTGCGCGCGCTGGACCTCTGACGCCGAGGCTCTCCCGACCCCGGTACGCGAAAGGGGCGGGACCCCGGTCGTGACGACCGGGGTCCCGCCCCTTCACCTCACATGCGCCTCAGCTCTGGGCGTCGTCGTCGCTCTCGGCCGGCTCGCCCTTGACCGCGTCCTCGTCGAGCGCGTCGACGAACTCGACGCCGTCCAGCTCTGCCAGCCGGTCGGACGCGTCCGTGCTGCCGTCCCGGTCGGCCTCGACGGCCTTGGCGAACCACTCCCGCGCCTCGCCCTCACGTCCGGCGGCGAGCAGCGCGTCGGCGTACGCGTACCGCAGTCGCGCGGTCCACGGCTGCACGGAGTGGGAGGCCAGCTCCGGGCTCTGCAGCGTCACGATCGCCGCGTCCAGCTGCCCCATGTCGCGCCGCGCGCCGGCCGCGACGAGCCGCATCTCGACCTGCGCGGCCTTGTCGAGCTTGTGCACCTCGGGGGCCCCGGCCATGTCCAGCGCCTTCTCCGGCCGCCCGAGCCCGCGCTCGCAGTCGGCCATGACCGGCCACAGCTCCACGCTGCCCGTCATCCGCCGGGCCGCCCTGAACTCGGCGAGCGCCTCGCTGAACTTCTGGTTGGCGTACGCCGCGAACCCGGCCGCCTCGCGGACCGCAGCGACGCGCGACGCGAGCCGCAGCGCCACCTTGCTGTACCCGTAAGCGCCCTCGGGGTCCTCGTCGATGAGCCGCGCGACCATCACCAGGTTCTTGGCGACGTCCTCGGCGAGCGTCTTGGGCAGGCTCTGGAGCTCCTGCCGCACGTCCTTGTCGATCTCGTCGCCGGTGACGTCTTCCGGGATGGGCAGCCGCTTGATCGGCTCCCGGTCGCGGTCACGGTCCCGCTCGTCACGGAACCGGCCACCGCCACGGCGGTCGTCCCGCCGGTCGTCGCGTCGGTCGTCACGCCCACGGAAGCCGCCCGGTCGCCCGCCGCGGTCGTCACGACGGGGGCCACCACGGCCACCGCGGTCGTCCCTGCGGTCGTCACGCCGGTCGTCGCGTCCGCGGAACCCACCGCGGTCGCCACCGGGACGGCTGTCGTCGCGACGGAAGCCACCGCGGTCGCCACCGGGACGGCTGTCGTCGCGACGGAAGCCACCGCGGTCGCCACCGGGACGGGAGTCGTCACGACGGAAGCCACCGCGGTCACCGGAGCGGCTGTCGTCACGACGGAACCCGCCGCGGTCACCGGAGCGGCTGTCGTCACGGCGGAATCCGCCGCGGTCGCCACCGGGACGGGAGTCGTCACGACGGAAGCCACCGCGGTCACCGCCACGGTCGTCCCTGCGGTCGTCTCGACGGTCATCGCGCCGATCGTCACGGCGGAAGCCGCCACGGTCGCCGCGGTCGTCACGGCGGAAGCCGCGGTCGCGGTCGTCGCGACGGCCGTAACCACCGCGATCGTCGCGGCGGTCGTCCCGACGCTCGTCGCGCCGGTCGCCGGTGCGGCTGTCGTCACGGCGGAAGCCACCGCGGTCACCGCCACGGTCGTCGCGCCGTGCGAAGCCGCTGCGCTGGTCATCGCGCCGGAAGGCCGGCCGGTCGCCACGGTCGCTCCGCTCGTCACGGCGGAAGCCGCGGTCGCGGTCGTCGCGCTGGAACGACGGACGGGAACCACGGTCGTCGCGCTGGAACGACGGACGGGAACCACGGTCGTCGCGCTGGAACGACGGGCGGGAACCGCGGTCGCCGTCACGACGGTCGTCGCGGCGGTCATCGCGCCGGCCGTAGCCGCCACGGTCACGATCGCCGTACCCGCCACGGGGGCTGTCGCCCCGCCGGTCGTCGCGGCGGTCGTCACGCCGGTCGTCACGACGACCGAATCCGCCGCGGTTGTCGTCCCGGCGGCCGTAGCCTCCGCGATCGTTGCCACCACGGTCGCCGCCGGGGCGGTCGCCGCCGCCGCGCCGATCGTTGTCGCGGCGGTCGAAGTCGCGGCGGAAGCCACCTCGTTCACCGCGATCGCCACGGACACCACCGTCCCGTCGCCGCTGGTCGCGCTCCGGTCGGTCGTCGGGAGAGTTGGTGGACATGGTGACTCCTGTCTTCGGTACTGCACAAGCATATAAAAAAGGACCCCTGGTCCCAGCGTGAACGCTGGGACCAGGGGTCCTTCCAAAGATTGTTCGGCGGCGTCCTACTCTCCCACAGGGTCCCCCCTGCAGTACCATCGGCGCTGTGAGGCTTAGCTTCCGGGTTCGAAATGTAACCGGGCGTTTCCCTCACGCTATAACCACCGAAACCCTAATGGTTTCGAGCGAACAAGCACACTCTTCAATTATGTTCAGCTCAAAGCCGGCAACAGTCGTTGCCTCAGAACTAACACAGTGGACGCGAGCAACTGAGGACAAGCCCTCGGCCTATTAGTACCGGTCACCTCCACACGTTACCGTGCTTCCAGATCCGGCCTATCAAC
>NZ_SHKS01000009.1 GCF_004217285.1 Streptomyces sp. BK239 | reverse complement strand
GGGAGTCCGTTGTTCCAGGCGTCGAGGGCGGCGCGCAGGAGGGAGGGGACGACTTCGAGGACGGTGACGTGGTGGGTGGTGATGCGGCCGAAGAGTTCTTGGGGGTCGGCGGCGGTGTGGCGGTCGACGACGAGGAGGCGTGCGCCGGTGATGAGGGGGGCGAGCATCTGCCAGACGGAGATGTCGAAGGTGACGGGTGCGTTGTGGATGACGACGTCGTCTGCGGTGAGGTTCAGGTCGTCGGTTTTGGCGAGGAGGTGGTTGACCATGCCGGCGCGGTGGACCATGGCGCCTTTGGGGCGGCCGGTGGAGCCGGAGGTGAAGATGATGTAGGCGAGGTCGTCGGCGTCTCCGGCCGGTGGGGCGAGTTCGGTGTCGTGGCTGCCGTTCCAGGTGACGACGGGTGGGGTGCTGGAGGCGGCGTCGAGCAGTTGTGCGGCGGTGTGGTCGAGTGCGGGGCCGGTGTAGAGGGCGTCGGGTCGGGAGTCGTCCAGGAGTGAGGCTGTGCGGGTGAGGGGTGCGCGCAGGTCGAGGGGGATCCAGGCGGCTCCGGCGCCCAGGATGGCCAGGATGCCGGTGACGAAGGGGATGCCGGGCTCGCACAGCATGGCCACCCGTGAGCCGGGGCCCACCCCGGCCGCGACCAGACGACGACTCAACGCCGAGGCCAGACCCACCAGTTCACCGTACGAAACAGAACCCTGCGGATCCTGGACAGCGGTCCTCTCGGGATCGCCGGCAGCCACTGCCCTGACACGCTCCACCACCCCGGTGTAGGCCGTCTCGATCGCGGTGGCGCCCCAGCCCGCCCGCACCGCCGCCGACTCCTCCGGCAGCAGGACGTCGAGCTGGTCGACGCGCGCGTCGGGTCCCGCCTCGGCGAGCGTCCCCAGCCAGGCGAACAACCGGCGCTGGTGCAGGTCCAGTTCCTCGGGCGTGTAACGCGAGGGGTTGGCGTCGAGGCGGACCGCGTACCCCTCCTCGGCCGCGTCGAGATAGATGATCTGCATGTCCTCGACCGGGCCGGTCGACAGGTTGTGCAGCAGACCGGTGCACGCGCCGAACGCGTAGTCGAAGCCCGACTCCAGGACGTTGACGGTCGGGCCGAGCGAGCGGCCCGCGTCCCCGGCGAAGCCGAGGTCGCGGCGGATCCGGTCGCCCCGGTAGTTCTGGTGCCGCAGCGTGGCGCGCAGCTCGCCAGCGCTGTCGCGCAGGAAGTCCGCGACCGTACGGCCGGGCAGCACCCGCACCGGGTGCGGCACGAAGTTGGCGCGCATCCCCGGGACCGCGCGGGCGGCCGCCGTGGCCCGGGCCGGCACCGCGAGGGTGAGCAGGGCGCGGTCCACGCCGGCGGCCCGCTGCACGTACGCGCCGGTCGCGGCGATCAGCAGCGTCTGCCAGGTGACGCGGGCGTCCCAGGCCAGCGACCGCAGCCGCTCGACCGTCGCGGCGGGCAGCACGGCCTCGCACCGCAGCGAGCTGCGGGCGGGGCCGCCGGGGCGCTGCGAGAGGCTCACCGGCTCCGGCTGCTCCTCGAAGCGGCCGCGCCAGAAGGCCTGCTCCTTCAGGTACTTGGGCGTCCCGGCGTAGGCGGCCTCGTCGTCGGTGAGCGTGCGCGGGTCGGGGAACGCGCCCTCGGCCTCCGGGTCCGCGTACAGCGCGGCGAGCCGGTTGTAGATGAGGACGCGGCTGAACCCGTCGACCAGGATGTGGTTGACCCGGATGTAGAACAGCAGGTGCTCCGGGCCGAGCCGCAGCAGGACCGACCGCAGCGTGCCCGCGGTCAGGTCCGGCGGCACCAGCAGGTCCTGCCGCATGAACGCCTCGGCGGCGTCACGCGGCCGCGGCTTTCCGGACAGGTCGAGGGTCTCGACGGGGAAGTCCCCGGCGTCGGCCAGCTCCTGGAGCGGCTCGCCGTCGCGCTCGGTGAACAGGGCGCGGAGGGCGCCGGCCTCCCGCAGCACCCCCTGCCACGCGGCCGTGAACCGGGCGGTGTCCAGGGGGCCGCGCAGTTCCAGGAAGTCGCCCATGGTGAAGACGGGGTTGCCCGGGTCGGCCTGCTGCCCGTACCACATCTCGCGCTGAGCGGCGGAGAGCGGCAGCTGCCGGGCGGGAGGTGTGGAGGTCATGACTGCGTCGCTCCCGTGGGAAGTTCGGTCGGTTCGATGCCGTACACCTCGCGCACCCAGCTCGGCTGGTAGACGGTGTCCAGATAGCGCTCGCCGAGGTCCGGGGCGATCGCGACCGCCGTTCCGTTCCCGCTGGGACGGTTGTCGGCGAGCCAGCGCAGCGCACCGCTCACCACGGTCCCGGTGGAGCCGCCGAACAGGAATCCGCCGCGGGCCAGGGCGTGGCAGGCGGTCACGGTGTCGGCCTCGGGGACGTGCACCACGTCGTCGATGAACGAGGTGTCGAGGAGCGCGGGGCGCACGCCCGCACCGAGTCCGGGGATCATGCGCGGACCGGCCGGCCCGCCGAAGGTGACGGAGCCGACGCTGTCGACCGCGACGACGGTCACCGGCCGCGGCAGCTCCTTGAAGTAGCGGGCGCAGCCCATCAGCGTGCCGGTGGTGCCGCTGCCGATGAACAGCAGCTCCAGATCCGGGAACTGCTTTTCGATCTGCGGGGCCGTGGTGCGGTAGTGAGCCCGCCAGTTGTCGGGGTTGGCGTGCTGGTTCAGCCACACGACCCGCGGGTCGCCGGCGAGCAGTGTCCGGACGTACGCCAGTCGGGCCGCCAGGAACCCGCCCTCCTCGGCCGGCTCCGTGACGGTGTGCACCTCGCTGCCGAGCGCCTCGATGAGCTTGCGCGTCGCGATGTTGGTCCGCGAGTCGACCACGCAGATGAAGTGGTAGCCCTTGGCCGCGGCGATCACGCTGAGCGCGACCCCCAGGTTGCCGGAGGACGACTCCACCAGCGTCGAGCCCTTGGTGAGCGCCCCGCTGCGCTCGGCCGCCTCGATCATGCTCGCGGCGGCCTTGAGCTTGATGGAACCGGCGAAGTTGAAGCCCTCACATTTGAGGTGCAGTGGGTATCCGTACAACGTCCGGAGATCGACGTAGAGATCTTCGGTGTTGAATTCGTGCGGAGCCGATATGACCGGCATGATTCCCCCAGAAAGACAAGGCTATCGCGTTGCCGAAATGCGGTACACGCGCAGGCTGAGAGGTATGAGAACGGCGACGAGCAATCCGATGCTGATCGCCGATACGAGCACCGCGTTCTCCACCGGGAAACTTCCCGACGTGACGGGTCCGGTGTTCCCCCACAATTGCCGGCAGGCCTCGGAGACCGCGCTGACCGGATTCCACTCGGCGACGGTCCGCAGCCAGCCGGGAAGTCCGGTGAGCGGCATGAACGAGCTGGAGAGGAAGGAGAACAGGACCAGGAGCAGGGCGGCGACCCCGCTGATCGCCTCCAGGTTGCGCATCACCATGCCGAGGAGCGCGCCGACCCAGAGCATGGCGTAGGCGAAGCCGAGCAGCAGCAGGAAACCGGCGGCGTTCTCGACGAACGAGCCGTGCACCCGCCAGCCGACGGCGAGACCGGTCACCGCGACCAGCGCGATGCTCAGGGCCGCGGCGGCGAGGTCGGCGAGCGTGTGGCTGACCAGGACGGTGGCCCGGCCCATCGGCAGCGAACGGAACCGGTCGATCAGCCCCTTGCCGAGGTCGCCGGCCACACCGATCGCGGTGATGGCGATGCAGGAGAGTCCGACCTGGGCGAAGACCCCGGCCATGATGTACTCGCGGTAGCTGCCGCCGGTGTTCTTCACCTCGACGACGGTCGCGAACAGGTAGCCCAGGATCACCACCATCGCGACGGGCGTGAGCGCCACGCCGATGATCTTCTCCGGGGTGCGCCGCAGATGGCGCAGGTGCCGGCCGGTGAGGGCCGCGACGTCACCGCCGTGGGCGAGCACCGAACTCATAGGGACGCCTCCGCCTTCGCTGCGTCGGGGTGCGGGGCCGGCGCGCCCGTGGGCTCGCCGGTCAGATGGAAGAACACGTCGTCGAGCGAGGGGCGCCGCAGCGCGAACTCCTCGACGACGACGTCCGCGTACTCGAGCGCCGTCGCGGCGGACGCCAACGCGCCCATGCCGTCCGGCAGTTGGACGTGGACGGTGCGTTGCCGCTCGTCCAGCTGCGGCGGGCTCACCGCGAGCGGCGCCAGCACGGCGGCGGCCTGCGCGAGCGCCGAGGCCTCGGCGACGGCCACCTCCAGGCGCTCGCCCCCGACCTTCCGCTTCAGCTCGTCGGAGGTGCCCTCGGCGATCACCCGGCCCCGGTCGACGACCAGGATCCGGTCCGCGAGGAAGTCCGCCTCCTCCAGGTACTGCGTGGTCAGCAGGACGGTGACGCCCTGGTCGACCTGGTCCCGCACCATCCGCCACAGCGTGGCTCGGCTGGCCGGATCGAGGCCGGTGGTGGGCTCGTCGAGGAAGAGCACCTCGGGCGAGGCGATCAGACTGGCGGCCAGGTCCAGGCGGCGCCGCATACCGCCCGAGTACGCCTTGGCGGGCTTGTCGGCGGCGGCCTCCAGCTCGAACCGCGCCAGCAGTTCGGCGGCCCGGACGGCGGCGCCCTTGCGGCCGAGCCGCAGCAGCCGGCCGAGCAGCACGAGGTTCTCACGCCCGGTCAGCAGCTCGTCGACGGCGGCGTACTGGCCGGCGAGACCGATCCGGCGGCGCACCTCGCGCCGCTGCCGCACGATGTCGAAGCCCGCGACGCGAGCCGTGCCGGCATCGGGTTCGAGCAGGGTGGCGAGCGTACGGACCGTGGTGGTCTTGCCCGCTCCGTTGGGCCCGAGCAGGCCGAGCACGGTGCCCGCCTCGACCGACAGGTCCACGCCGTCCAGGGCGCGGTGGCCGCCGTACTGCTTCGTCAGGCCGGCCGCCTCGATCGCGATGTTCACGGAATTCCCCCTTTCACGCCTCAGGTGAATTGGTTGGCTGGTTGTGTACTGGGGATCGAATCGGTGATGTGGGTAAATGCAGGGCGGGGTTCCGACTGAATGGATGACGGCCGGCGGACGCATCGCGGTCCACGCCGTCCGGACAACTCCCGACGAGAAGGAACCTAACCGGCGCGATGGCCGGATCACGCCGCTCCAGCTGGCCACAGGCTGCCGCTGCAACATGCTGCAGACCCCGTCGCAGGCCGGCTGGCAGGATGCTGCAGCGGCATTCAACTGCCAAAAACAGAAGGAAGGAGAAAGGCTGCGGATATCTACAGTGAGAGACGTCGCTCATCAAGGGTCCCCCGCTGACGTCCCACTGGGAGAGGTAATGGCAAGGCAACGAAATCTGGCGGCTTCGCTGGGCGCCTGGAGCGCCCGGCACCGCAAGACCGCACTTTTCGGATGGCTCTTCGCCGTCATCGCGCTCACGGTCCTCGGCGGCATGGCGGGGCAGCAGAGCCTGACCGAGGCCGACTACGGCACCGGGGAGTCGGGACGCGCCGCCCGCGTCCTCGTCGACGCCGGCATCAAGACCCCGGCGCCCGAGATGGTCCTCGTCCACAGCGGCGACCTCACCGCCGCCGACCCCGAGTTCAAGAAGGCCGTCGCCGACGCCATCACCGCCGTGGACGGCACCGGCCTCGCACAGAACATCGGCGACCCGTACAAGACCGGCGCGGTCTCCGAGGACAAGCACGACGCGCTGATCCAGTTCGCGGTCAAGGGCGACCCGGACACGGCCGCCGACCGCATCCAGCCCGTCGTCGACGCGTTGGCGAAGGCCGACGAGGCCCACCCCGCCGTCACCCTCGGCCAGTACGGCGCCGCCAGCGGCCTCAAGGGCATCAACGACTCCCTCGGCGAGGACTTCACCCGCGCCGAGTACACCGCCGTGCCCGTCGCCCTCGGCATCCTGCTCGTCGTGTTCGGCGCGCTCCTCGCCGCCGTCCTGCCGCTGGTCCTCGCCATCACCGCGTGCGTCGCCGCCATGGGCCTGCTCGCGCTCTCCAGCCAGCTCGTCCCGGTCGACGCCATGACCAACTCGGTGCTGCTCCTGATGGGCCTCGCCGTCGGCGTCGACTACTGCCTCTTCTACATCCGCCGCGAGCGCGAGGAGCGCGCCGCCGGCCGCGACAAGGAGAGCGCGCTGCGCATCGCCGCCGCGACCTCAGGCCGCTCGGTGCTGATCTCCGGCATCACGGTGGCCGTCGCCATGGCCGGCATGTTCCTCTCCGGTCTCACGGTCTTCGAGGGCTTCGCCATCGCCACCATCGAGGTCGTCCTCATCGCGGTGCTCGGCTCCATGACGGTGCTGCCGGCCGTGATGGCGATGCTCGGCGACAAGATCGACGCCGGCCGGATCCCGGGCCTGCGCCGCAAGGCCGTCGTCCGCACCGCGGGCGAGAAGCCGGGCCGGCTGCTCGGCGCGGTCCTGAAGGCGCCCGCCGTCTTCGCCGTCCTCGGCGTCGTGTTCCTCCTCGCCCTCGCCTCGCCGGCGCTGTCCATGAAGACCGAGAAGCTCGGCTTCGACCAGCTGCTGCCCGCCGACAACGTCACCGCCGAGACCGCCCGGCGGATCGAGAACGTCTTCCCCGGCGCCCCGGCGCCGGCCCAGATCGTCTTCAAGACCGCCGACGTCACCTCCCCCGGGGCCACCTCCGCCATCGCCGGCTTCAAGCAGCGCGCCCTCGCCTCCGGCCACGTCAAGAACCCCGTCGAGGTCAGCGTCCACAAGGACGAGGACATCGCGGTGATCAGCGCGCCGCTCGCCGGCGACGGCCGCAACGCCACCTCCGTCCGCGCCCTGGAGGCGCTCCGCGCCGACATCATCCCCGCCACCCTGACCAAGGACGCGGCGGACCAGGCGCTGGTCGGCGGCGACCTCGCCTTCTCGACCGACTACAACGACCAGCTCAAGTCGTCGATCGTGCCCGTCTTCGCCTTCGTGATGGGCGTCAGCTTCCTGCTGATGCTGCTCTGCTTCCGCTCCCCGGTCATCGCCACCACCTCGATCGTCCTCAACCTCCTGTCCGTGCTCGCCGCCTACGGCGTGATGACCGCGGTCTTCCAGAAGGGCTGGGGCGACGAACTGGTCGGCACGACAGCCGTCGGCGCCATCGAGTCCTGGATGCCGCTCTTCGTCTTCGTCGTCCTCTTCGGCCTGTCGATGGACTACCACGTCTTCGTGGTCTCCCGGATCCGCGAGGCCTACGACCAGGGCGTCGGCAACCGCGCCGCCGTCGCCCACGGCATCCGCTCCACCGCCGGCGTCGTCACCAGCGCCGGACTCATCATGGTCGCCGTCTTCGCGGTCTTCGGCACCCTGTCCATGCAGGACTTCAAGCAGCTCGGCGTCGGCCTCGCCGTCGCGGTCCTGCTCGACGCCACCCTCGTGCGCGCCGTCCTGCTGCCCGCCGTCATGGCCCTGCTCGGCCGGTCCAACTGGTGGCTGCCCTCCTGGCTGAAGTGGCTCCCCGAGCTCTCGCACGGCGAGGAGGCGCCGGCCCCGGCCCCGAAGCACGCCGCGTCCTCCGCGCACCGGCAGACCGCGTCGGACGAGCACACCCTCGCCGGCCGCTGAGCCGGGCGAGCACACCCTCGCGGGCCGCCGAGCGACGGCGGCCCGCACCCTCCCATCCGCTCACGATCTCAAGGACCTTCCTCCATGTACGAGTTCAGCGTCGTCGGCGGCAAGACCGCGCGGGAGATCATCTCGGCCTCCCGCCAGGACATCGTCGACGTCGTCCGCGACACCTACCTCGCCCACCACGCGGGCGACACGGTGAACCCCGACAGCTACTTCCTCCGCTTCCCCGAGAAGCCCGACGCCCGCATCATCGCGCTCCCCGCGCACCTGGGCGCCGGCGCCGACGTCTCCGGCATCAAGTGGATCAGCAGCTTCCCCGCCAACATCGAGCGCGGCATACCGCGCGCCTCGGCGGCCCTGCTGCTCAACGACCACGAGACCGGCTACCCCTTCGCCTGCCTGGAGGCCTCGCAGATCAGCGCCGCCCGCACGGCCGCCTCCGCGGTCCTCGCCGCGGAGCGGCTCACCGGCGGGCGCACCGCCGGGAAGCTGACCGTCGTCGGCGCGGGCATCATCGCCCGCAACATCCTGGAGTTCTTCGCGTCCCGCGACTGGCAGGTCGCCTCGGTCACCGTCCACGACAAGAACGAGGAGTACGGCGCCGCGCTCGCCGCCCACGCGACGGACGCCCTCGGCTACCCGGCCGGCACCGAGTCCGACCTCTCCGCCGCCCTCACCGGCGCCGACGTGGTCGTCCTCGCCACCACCGCCGCCGAGCCGTACATCACCGACCCGAGCGCCTTCGCGCCCGGCCAGGTCGTCCTCAACATCTCGCTGCGGGACATCGGCCCGGAGCTGATCGAGGGGGCGTACAACATCCTCGACGACGTCGAGCACTGCCTGAAGGCCAACACCTCGCCGCACCTCGCGGAACAGAAGTACGGCGACCGGCACTTCGTCACCGGCACGCTCGCCCAGTTCATCCAGGGCGAGGTGACCACCGGCGACGACAAGCCGGTCGTCTTCTCGCCGTTCGGCCTCGGCGTCCTCGACCTCGCCGTCGGCCTGCACGTCTTCCGCGCGGCGCGCGCGGCGGGCGAGGCCGTGGAGATCGCGGACTTCTTCGGCGAGACCAGCCGCTGGTAGTCCACCACCCCCACGCACGACGGGGCCCGGGCGGGTTCTCCCGCCCGGGCCCTCCCGCGTCCGAGGAAGGAGCGATCATGAAGGGACTTGCGCGACACGCCCTAGCCCACCATCCGGTACGAGGCGGCCACCCCGAGGAAGACCAGCGCCGCCAGCGTGCTGCACGTGTAGTGCACCCGGCCGGTCACCCGCCACCAGCGCCGCCGCCACGCGAGGAACGCGCACACGACCATGGCGCCCGTGGTCGCCAGCGCGACGCCGGTCAGCGCCGGGACCGCGGTCAGCAGCGGCGAGTCGCCGACGATGATCGTGCGGTTGAGGGCGTTGGGATCGGCGGACAGCAGCATGAAGCAGACCGTCGCCGCGATGATCAGCGCACCGGACGTCCACAGCAGCAGCTTGGCCGCGCGTGCCCCGGCCGGCGCGCCCGGCGAGCGGCGGCGCACCAGGGCGAGCACCGGCAGCGCGAGCACCGTCAGGGCGAGGAAGCCCAGCGAGCCGAGCAGCACCCGCTGGTGCAGCGCGGGGGAGAGGTACCAGGGCAGCCGCTCGTAGGTGACGGAGGCGTCGGAGGCGACCGAGAGGCGCCCGTCGCGGAAGGCGATCCGGTCCTGGCCGCCCCGCTCCTGGAAGAGCCCCGGACTCAGCTGCACCCAGTGCCGCTCGCTCACCTCGGGGTTGCGGGACAGCCCCGTCGTGGTCAGCGTCGCGCCCTCGCCCGCGCTCACCCGGACCGAGCCGATCAGGGCGCTCACCCGGGTCAGCTCCGAGGCACTCGTACGCGTCGAGCGGTACTCGCCCTCGTACGGCGTGACGTCGGCCGTCGAGACGGAGCGGCGGGCGGCGGCCGCGACTCCGAAGTGGTCGGCGAAGCGGTCCACGACCTCCTGCCCCGCATAGGCGGCGACGCCGTTCTCGCCGTCGCCGTCGTAGACGACGTACACCGCCGCGTCCCGGTCCGGCAGCAGGGCCAGGTTGCCGTGGAAGCCGGGCAGGTCACCGTCCTTGACCAGCATCCGCATCCCGTCCCGTTCACGCTCCTCCAGGATGTAGCCGAGGCCGGGCAGCCGGTCGTCGTTCCCGAACTGGCGCTTCATCAGGGCGTCGGCCGAGCGCCGGGTGAGCACCGGACCGCCGCCGTCGAGCAGCGCGCCGAGCAGCCGGCCCATGTCGGCCGCCGTGGTGACCGCGCCCGCGCCGGTCGGGGACCAGTCGCCGTACTGCCCGTCCTGGACCCGCTGGTGGCCGCCCTCCGGTCGGTGGCCGCGGGCGAGGTCCGCCGCGATCGCTGGGGGGTGCGGCTGGGCGAAGCTGGTCCGCGTCATCCCGAGCGGCCGCAGCACCGACCGGTCCAGGTAGGTGGCGAACGGCGTGCCCGTCACCGTCTCGACCAGGTAACCGGCCAGCGCCACACCGTAATTGTCGTAGCTGGCGACCTCACCCGGCGGACGCACCCGACGCGGCTGGTGCGCGGCGAGGCTCTCGCCGAGCGGGCGCACGTCCTCGGGCCGGGTGGCGGCCCGCCCGATGATGTTGTTGTCGAAGCCCGCCGTGTGCGTGAGGAGATCGCGTACCGTCACGGGGTGCCCCGGATACGTGTCCTTCACCTTGAAGGTCGTGAGGTAGCGGTTGACGTCGGCCGACAGGTCGAGGCGACCGCGCTCCACCTGCTGCAGGACCGCGACGGCCGTGAACAGCTTGGCGTCGGAGGCCAGGAAGAACCCCGTGCGCCGGGGGTCCACCGGGGTCCCCGAGGCCGCGTCGGCGACGCCGTACCCCTTCGTGAGGACCGGCCGGCCGTGCTCGACGACCACCACCGACGCGCCGGGGATCCGGTAGTCGGCGAGCTGCTTGCGTACGAGCGCGTCGACCGCCCCCGTGAGACCGGCCGGGCCGGAGGCCGCGGGGAGTTCGGACGAGGCGCGGGTCTCCGCCCGGACCGCCGGCGTCGCGGCGGCGGTGCCGGCGCCACCCGCCAGCAGCAGCGGCACGCAGAGCGGGAGGAGCAGGTGCCGCAGTCGCAGTCGCAGTCGCTTCGTCATGGATACAGCCAAGCCGTCACGGCGAGGACGGGACAGCCACCCCGGTGGCGTTCCGGGGTGTACCTGGGTACACCGTCGCGGACGGGACCCACGTCCCCTGCGCACGGTGTCCACAGGGAGAAGACTCAGGGCATCATCACGGCAGGGAGCCGTGCACAGAGGGGAACGGGACGACCGTGGACAACCTGAACATCCGCACCGGCCTCCGCGCCGTGGGCAAAGGAGTGACCGTCCTCGGTCTCGCGATCGCGGAACTCGTCCTCTTATGCCTCTTCCTGACGGCGGTCTCGCTCATCGGCATCGGCCTGGGCGTCCTGCTCGTCCCGGCGCTCGCCGTCGCCGTACGGGCCGTCGCCGACGCCTCCCGCAGGACCGCGGAACGCTGGTCGGGCCGCGCGATCGAGAATCCGTACCTCCCCGCGCCCGCCGCCGGACCCGGCCTCAAGGGACAGTGGCAGCGCACCCACTGGGTGCTCACCGACCCGGCGACCTGGCGCGACCTGGCCTGGATGCTGGTCAACCCCGTGGTCGGCGTGGTCGTCGCCCTGATGCCCCTCGCCCTCGTCGCCGCCGGGATCGGCGGCCTCCTGATGCCCGCCGTCTACCGCCCCATCGCCGACGCCGGCACCAACTACTACCTGTGGATCGAGATCAGCGACCTCACGTCCGCCTGGTACTGCGCCGCCCTCGGCGCCGTCCTCCTCGCCGCAGGTCCCACCACCGGCCCCGCCCTGCTGCGCGCCCACGCCTCCCTCGCCCGCACCCTGCTCGCCCCCACCCGCACCGCCCAGCGCGTCCGCCGCCTCACCGACAGCCGCAGCGACGCCGTCAGCAGCTCCGCGGCCGAACTGCGCCGCATCGAACGGGATCTGCACGACGGGGCGCAGGCCCGGCTGGTGGCCCTCGGCATGAACCTCGGCGTCGCCGAGCAGCTCCTCAGCAAGGACCCGGAGGCCGTCCGCGCCATCCTGGCCGACACCCGCAAGGCCTCCGCCGCCGCCCTGACCGAGCTGCGCGACCTCGTCCGCGGCATCCACCCGCCGGTGCTCGCCGACCGCGGCCTCGCCGACGCGGTGCGCGCCCTCGCCATGGACAGCCCGCTCGACGTCACCGTCAACGCCGACCTGCCCGGCCGCCTCGAGGCGCCCGTCGAGTCCGCCATGTACTTCGCGGTCGCCGAGGCCCTCGCCAACGCCGCCAAGCACGCCGCGCCGGACACCGTGAGCATCGACCTCTGGTACGAGGGCGGCGCGCTGCGCGGCCAGGTCATCGACGACGGCCAGGGCGGCGCCGACCCCTCGCGCGGCACCGGGCTGCGCGGCATCGAACGCCGGCTCGCCGCCTTCGACGGCCTCCTCGCCATCAACAGCAAGCCGGGCGGACCCACCACCCTCACCATGGAGCTGCCGTGCGTGTTGTCCTAGCCGAGGACCTCTTCCTGCTGCGGGACGGCCTCGTCCGCCTCCTGGAGTCCTACGACTTCGAGGTGGTCGCCGCCGTGGACACCGGGCCCGGACTGCTCCAGGCCCTCCTCGACCACAAGCCGGACGTCGCCGTCGTCGACGTCCGGCTTCCGCCGACGTTCACGGACGAGGGCCTGCGGGCCGCACTGGAGGCCCGGCGCCAGATCCCCGGCCTGCCGGTCCTGGTCCTCTCCCAGTACGTGGAGCAGCTCTACGCCCGCGAACTCCTCGCCGACGGCAGCGGGGGCATCGGCTACCTCCTCAAGGACCGGGTCTTCGACCCCGACGGCTTCGTGGACGCGGTACGCCGTGTCGCGTCCGGCGGCACCGCGATGGACCCCGACGTGGTCGCCAAGCTCTTCGCCAAGGAGTACCACCGCGACGGCCCGCTCTCCCGTCTCACCCCACGCGAGCGCGAGGTCCTCGGCCTGATGGCGGAGGGCCGCTCGAACGCCGCGATCGCCCAGGAACTGGTCATCACCGAACGCGCGGTGATCAAGCACACGTCCAACATCTTCACCAAGCTCGACCTCCCCCCCTCGGAGGCGGACAACCGAAGGGTCCTGGCGGTGCTGGCGTACCTCAAATGAGGCGCGCTGCCCGCGGCCGACCGCAGTGCACGCGTTCCTCAGAGGACGCCCGGGTTGAGGTCCCCGGCGATGGCAGGGGTGAGGGGATGGCCGGCCAGCAGGTGGCGGACGGCGTCGAGGGGGACGGGACGCTCGTAGTAGTCCTCGAAGTGGGCCCGGACCGTTTCCGGTGAGCGGTCGGCGAGGAGGTGGAAGAGGGCCGTTCGAGATCGACCTGGACCTCGACAAGCTCACCCCGCGGCGGGGCGGCAGCGCAGAGAGGAGCGTTGTCAGTGGGCCCTGGTTCCATGGCGTCATGAGCACCGCGCCCGAGATCGTCTGCATCTGGCGCGACACCGGGGACACCGCATGGCGTACCGGCTCGGCCATCGCTTTCCCCGCCGGCAGCGAGGATCCGGACAGCGGCCGACCGGGTAGGCGTTGACGCCGATGGGCAGGGCGCGGACGGCGCCCGTCCGGTTGCCGTCGCTCACCGGTCGGTGTAGACGCGTACCTGCTGCGGCCGCACGAGACGCTCGTCCATCCGGTACCCGTGCCGGACCAGTTCGGCGACCTCGCCGCGCTGCTCCGGGGTGGGCGCCGTGAGCACCTCGACGGCTTCCTGCGTCCCCGGGTCGAACGGGCCCCGGGCGAAGGGGACGCGGGTCATGCCGTACCTCTCCAGGATCGTCAGCAGCTCCGTCGCCACGGAACGGGTGAGGGCGTCGTCCTGCGCGGCCTGCCCCTCGATCCGGTCCACGAGGAGGATCAGGTCGTAGAGGAGCGGCTGTGTGATCCGCCCCTCGGCGGCCTTGCGCGCGTGGTTGAGCTCGTTCAGCAGCCCGTCCACGCTGCGGCGCACCTCACGGTCGTTGAGTAGCCGGCGTCGGAACTGGTCCCCGAGGGAGGCGAGTTCGTCGCGCATGCCGTCCACGGCGTCAGCCACGACGGCGAACGGGTCGGGCCGCCCCGAGGCCGGGGGCTCCGTCGGCGGGGAGGGGGGCGCCTCAGTCGACGGCTGCCCCGGCACGGGCGGGGGAGCGCTCATGGAACTCGGCGAACCCGAACCCGGCGAACCCGGCATCGGTGCACTCGGCGTACTCGGGGAAGTCACGGAACTCTCCTGATCTGCGGCCTGAGTTGCGGAGGCAGGCCCCTGTAGGCGTGCCGCCAGCGCGGCTTGACGCCCATCACGATCGGCAGCCCGAACAGGGCGGCGAGGGCGACGACGTCGAACGGCGACGGCAGCGCGAACGACAGCGCCAGGCAGACGGCGATGACCGGGGCCATGGGGCCGGTCCAGCGCCACGTTCTGGCGAACGCCCGGGCCGCCTCCGTCCGGTAGACGTGCAGAAGGCCGGCGAGGGCGAGGTCCGAGACGCCGACGGCGAGCGCCTGTTCCACGCAGTGCCGGACGGTCGACGCGCCGTCCGGCGAGGCGACCGTGTACCGCCGCCGGCCCGGATGCCAGGCCATGGCGCCCTCGGCCCGCAGCGACCAGATCCGGGCGATCTGGTCCCGCAGGTCGGTGTCGCCGGGCCGCAACCGCAGGGCCTGTTCGTAGGCGCTCAGCGACTCGTCGTAGCGCCTGGCCCGGTAGAGGTTGTCGGCGGCGGCGATGTACGAGGTGACGTCGGCCGGCGCGAGCCGGGCCGCCGCCAGATGCCAGTCGGCGGCGGTGCCGTGATCGCCGTGCCGCTCGTGAACCCGGGCGATCAGGGTGTGGGTGAACGCGTCGCCGGGGCGCAGCGCGAGGGCGCGCCGGAACTCCTGCACCGCGCTGGACAGTTCCCCCTGGGTGGCGTGGACGATGCCGAGCAGCTGCCATGCCTCGGCGTCGCCGTCGTCGTGGTGCACGGCCTGCCGCAGCTCGTACAGCGCGCCGGTGAGGTCGTTCCGGCTGACCAGCGTGCGGGCGTGCCCGAGCCAGTCCCGGACGCGCTGCGGCGGTTGCTGCCCGGGCCGGGTCACCGGGGCCTGCCGAGCTGGGGTCGGGCGGGCCTGGGTCGGGCCGGCCGGCCGGCGCGCCCGGTCCAGCGCGCGGTCGTAGGCGCGGCGCCGGTCGGGGTCGAGCAGTTCCCCGCGGGACCGGGTGATCAGCGCGACCTTGTCCTCGGCCTCCCGCCGCTTCGCGGCGTCGGGGGCCCGGCTCGCCCGGCTCGACCACTTGCGGAACGCCTTGTCCAGCAGACCGCCGATCTGGTCCGCGGTGGCGGACCGTGGGATGTCGAACTCCTCGTAGTAGTCCGGTAATGCGTCGTGACGGTCGTGGCCGTCGAGGGTGCCGTCCGGCGTCATCGCTGCCGCTCCCCGCGCCGACGGCTACAGGGTCGGGATACGGGCGACGCGGTCACCCAGCTCGGCCAGTTCGGCCGGGTCCAGGTTGTCGGGGCGTTCGAGCTCGAACTCGCCGAGCCATCTGCCCGTCGTGCCGTCCTTCACCTCGACGTGGATGATCCCGTCGACGTCGTAGGAGTAGAAGACCTCGAACGGCGCGCCCTTCGGGTAGCGCGGGATCTCGATGACGCCCTCGCCGACCGTCTTCACATACGCCAGGTCCTCGTCGTCGCCCTCCGTCACCCGCACCCTGAGCCGCGACTGCCGATCGGAGAGGGTGTGGAAGGTGTCGCTCTTCTTGGCCGGCACGGGCGTGTTGTGCGGGATGATCACCGCGTTGTACTCGAGGGTGTGGTCCTCCTCGTGGACCGCGACCATGCCGAGGGACTGCGAGGTGACGTCCCTGATGGACTTCACTCTGCCCTGGGTGAGGCGGGCCAGGCCGTCGCCCGGGGCGGAGTCCACGCTCGCGCCGCTGCCGACGTACTTGCGTTTGTCCTGCGCCTCCTCGGCACGCACCGCGGCGTCCAGCGCGACCAGTGCCGCGCCGAGGGCGACCACCTCGTCCTGGGCGATCCCGCGCTCCGGCTCCGCGCCGGAGAGCCGCCGGAGCAGCTCTTTCACCATGGGCATCCGGGTGGACCCGCCGACCAGCAGCAGCCGGTCGACGTCGGCCCAGCCGAGCCCGGCCTCTTCCAGCACGCCCTCGGTGATGATGCGGGTGCGGTCGAGGAGTTCGGCGGTGATCTCCTCGAACTCCTCCCGGCTCAACGGGATCTGCTCGTGCCGGCCGCCCGCGGAGAGCACCACGATCGTCTGGGCGGCGGTGGAGAGGGTGCGCTTGGCGATCTCCGCCTTGTCGCGCAACTCGGCCTGGAGTCCGCTGTCCTCGTTGAGGTCCTGACCGCCCGCGGCCATGAACGCGCTGTTGAGGTGGTTCATCAGCGCGCCGTCCCAGTCGAAGCCGCCGAGGTTGCGGTCCCCGTCGGTGGCGACGACCGTGTAGTCGCCGTCCTCGACGCGCATGACGGTGACGTCGAAGGTGCCGCCGCCCAGGTCGTAGACGAGCACGGTGCCGATGGGCGCGCCGTCCTCCCCGTCGTCCGGGCCGTCCCCGGCGGACCGGCCGAGGCCGTAGGCGAGCGCGGCCGCGGTGGGCTCGTTGACGATGCGCAGCACCTCGAGCCCGGCCAGCCGCCCGGCGTCCAGCGTCGCCCTGCGCCGTGCGTCGTCGAAGTACGCCGGCACGGTGATGACCGCCTGCTCCACGGGCTCGCCGAGCACCAACTCGGCGTCCTCCTTGAGGCGTTTGAGCAGCAGGGCGGAGATCTCCTCGGGCCGGTAGGGCGTGCCCGACTCCGACCGGTAGACGGGGTCGGTCTCCCCCATGTAGCGCTTGACGAACTGCACCACATGGTCGGGAGCGGTCGCCGCGGACCGCTTCGCCTGGGAGCCCACGACGACGGTGTCCCCCTGGAACATCACCACCGACGGCGTGATGTTCTCGCCCTCCCGGTTGCGGACGATGGACGGGCTCCCCGAGCGGTCGGCGACCGCGACGGCGCAGTACGTGGTCCCTAAGTCGATCCCCACCACACGTGTCATTGCTGATCCCCCTCACAGCGCAGGCACCTCGAGCGCGCAGAACTGCTGACGGTGACCATCATGCCCATATCAAGGCTGGTTGACAGCCTTTCCGGGAGAGCCCTTTCCCGCCGGCGTCACACCCCGTCGCGTCGCCTTCGCGCCCCGCATGCCGCATCCGTCCGCCACACGCTTACCATGCGCGCAGTCGTACGTCAGTTCTGTCCGCGTCGCCGACCCGTCCGATCCAGGAGAGCACGGTACCCGTGTCCATACCCCCGCCCCCCGGGCCTCAGCAGCCCCAGGACGACCCGTACCAGCCTCCGCAGCCGCAGGCCCCGAACCCGCACGACCCCAACCCGCAGGCCCCGAACCCGCACGACCCCAACCCGCAGGCCCCGAACCCGCAGTACCCGCACCCGTACGGCCCGCCCGTGACGGGCGAGTCCCCGCAGGGACAGCAACCGCACGGACAACCCCCGTATCCGCAGGGCCCCTTGCCGCACGCCCCGTACCCCGCCGCTTCCCAGGTGCCCTACGGCGCGCCCCCTTACGCCGTCTGGGGGCAGGGGTACGCGCCCGTCAACCGGCCCGCGCCGGTCAACGGGGTCGCCATCGCCGCCCTCGTCCTCGGCGTGCTCTGCTTCCTGCCGGCCGTGGGGCTGATCCTCGGGATCGTCGCGCTGGTGCAGATCAAGAAGCGGGGCGAGCGCGGCAAGGGGATGGCGATCGGGGGCGCGGTGCTGTCCGGCCTCGGCCTCGCGGTGTGGATCCTGCTCCTGGCCACGGGCGGCGGGTCCGCGTTCATGGAGGGGGTCAAGGAGGGGGCGGCCCGCAACACCAGTCTGTCGCTGGCCAAGGGCGACTGCTTCGACGTACCGGGAGCGTCCTTCGACAAGAACGTCTACGACGTCGACAAGGTTCCCTGCGCCGGCGAGCACGACGCCGAGGTGTTCGGGATCGTCCCGCTGCCCGGCGACGACTACCCCGGCGACAGCAGCGTCTCGGATCAGGCCGAGGACCAGTGCTGGACGCTCCAGTCCGCCTATGCGATGGACTCCTGGGCCCTCACCAAGGACGTCGAGGTGTACCACCTCACGCCGACCCGCGAGAGCTGGGAGTGGGGCGACCGCGAGATCACCTGCGTCTTCGCCCACACCGGCGAGAAGGGCGCTCTCACCGGCTCCCTGCGCGCCGACGAGACCACGCTCGACCCCGACCAGCTGGCGTTCCTGACCGCGATGACCACCGTCGACGACGTGCTCCTCCAGGAGCCCGAGGACCTCGCCGAGGACGACCTGACGGCGAACCGCAACTGGGCTTCCAACGTGGGCAACATGACGAGCGTGCAGGCGCGGGAGCTGGGCGGTCATCCCTGGCGCGCCGAGGCCGAGAAGCCCGTCACCGACCTCGTGACGGATCTTCAGAAGGCGGCCAAGGAGTGGACGGCGGCGGCCGAGGCCTCCGACGTCGACGCCTTCTACGAGCACTACGAGAACGCGTACGCGTACGTGGACGGCGAGGCCACAGTCACCGCGCGCAAGGCTCTGGGGCTCAGCACCACGCGACCCTCCTACGGCGACGGAGACAGCGGCGGTGCGGGCGGCGGCACCGGCGGGGGCGGCCTCGACGTGTGATCACCTCCATAGTGGGCAGAAAGTGCCTGCGTAAAGCCCCCTGCCGGAGGAAGTCATCACATCGGGTGATTCTCTGGCCTTTGCTTGCACGGCGGAACCCACGGTTGCCAGGCTGTAGCTGTCTGTACAACCTGATGGGAGTGGCCAGTGACATTCGGTGAGCAGCCGGCCTACCTGCGCGTCGCAGGTGATCTCCGTAAGAAGATCGTCGACGGTTCGCTGCCACCGCACACCCGGCTGCCCTCACAGGCCAGAATCCGCCAGGAGTACGGCGTCTCCGACACCGTCGCGCTGGAGGCGCGCAAGGTGCTCATGGCGGAGGGGCTGGTCGAGGGCCGCTCCGGTTCGGGCACGTACGTGCGGGAGCAGCCCGTCCCGCGCCGGATCGCCCGCTCCGGTTACCGCCCGGCGAGCGGCGCGACGCCGTTCCGGCAGGAGCAGTCCGAGGGGTGCGCGCGCGGGACGTGGGAGTCCAGCAGCGAGCAGACCGAGGCGAGCCGGGCGGTCGCCGAGCGGCTCTGCATCCAGCCCGGGGACCGCGTGATGTGTACCAAGTACGTCTTCCGGGAGGCCGGTGAGGCGATGATGCTCTCCACCTCCTGGGAGCCCCTGGCCCTCACCGGCCGCACCCCGGTGATGCTGCCCGAGGAGGGCCCGCTCGGCGGGATGGGCGTCGTCGAGCGCATGCGCGCGATCGACGTCATCGTCGACAACGTCGCCGAGGAGGTGGGGGCCCGCCCCGGCCTCGCCGACGAACTCCTCGCCCTGGGCGGCGTGCCCGGGCACGCGGTGCTGGTCGTCCAGCGCACCTACTACGCCTCCGGACGCCCGGTCGAGACGGCGGACGTGGTCATCCCGGCGGACCGCTACCGCGTCGCGTACCACCTGCCGGTGCGGTGAACCTCGGCCGCGGGGCGCGCGGCGCACAACCCCGCGGCAGTTGCCCCTGGAAACCGCCCGCCACGGGGGCGCTCACGGGCCGTCGTAATCCGGTCGTTTCGCGCTGTTCCCGCAGGTCGCTCCCGGAAAGCCCGGCAACGCGCCGACCGGAGGCGTCATGTCCCGCGCCCGGCGCGTTCGGTCCCGTGCGCCCCCTGCGTCTTGGCTGGTTGCGTACCTGTTTGTGAAAAGCCGTGTTCGCTGCGTGAAGGTAAGGCGTACGCTCGGGCATATGCGGATTGCGGTTTCCTCAGAGGGCGGGGCGCGAAGCGGGCCGCGGACGACATCAGGGCGGACCGCCGAGGGAAGGAGACGCGGGGCGTGACGAACGACAGCACCACCTCTCTGCCGTGGCTCGTCATACGGCAGGACGACAACGGCAACCGCTACCGCGTAGGCCAGTACGCCACGCGCGCGGAGGCCCAGAAGATCGCGGACAGCCTCGACGGCCGCGGACACAAACAGCTCTACTGGGTGGAACGCATAGGCCCCAACGGCACCGCCGTCCGCGCCTGACACCACGCGGCCGCCGTCCCGCAGTTCAGGCAAGTCGGTTGTCGGGTGTGGAGTCGCGAGATGCGGCGGAGGTTCCTGGCCGACTGCCGTCGAGGCGGGTGGTCGTCGGGGGCGCTGTGCGCCGGTACATCCTGGCAACAGCCGCGCACTGGAGGGCCATGGATGCTGCCATGGCCAGGCAGATGCCGGGCAGTCCCGCCCCCGACAGGCCGTACGCGAGGGTCAGTTGAAGCGTCACCCCGCACGTGGTGATCCGGGCGAGGGCGGGACTGGCACCGCTGCCCTCGAACACCCCGCCCAACGCGATGAAACAGGCGAGCAGTACCAAGTACGGTCCCAGGCACCGTAGGTAGAGCGTGCCGGCCTCGGCCACGGCGCCTTCACTGCCGAAAGCCCGCATGATCCATGGCCCGGCGGTGAGCAGCGCCAGCGCGGCCGCGAGCCCCAGCGCCCCGGCGAGAAGCAGTGCCTGCCGCCCGATGGCCCATCGCTCGTCGTGTCCGGTGCCGAGGCGGTGGGAGGTACGGATGGCGGCGGCTTGACGTACCGAGTAGAAGGCCATGGTTGCGACGTACATGGCCTTGGTCGCGATTCCGTAGGCGGCGACTTCGGTGACACCGATCCGGGCGACGACGGCCACGAGGGCGAGCGCACCCGTCATCCGCACGACGAAATCGGCTGACATGGGCAGCCCTGTCGCGGCGACCCTTCGGGCATCGGAAGCGAGTGACCTGGTCCCGTCCAGGGGCGCCCTGGCTGCCTGCCGTACGAGGGCGTTGCGGCGCAGCGCGATGAATCCGCAGGCAAGCGCGAACGTCCGGCCCAGCACAGTGGCGATCGCGGCCCCGCGGACCCCGAGCCCGCAGCCGAGGATGAGCAGCGGATCCAGCGCGAGGATCAGTCCGTTGGCGAGGATGGCGAGTCTCATCGGGGTGCGGGTGTCGCCCGTGCCTTTCAGGATGCCGTCGATGACGTTGGTCGCGAAGAGTACCGCGATTCCCGGCAGCGCGATCGAGAAGTAGCCGGTGGCGAGGGGCAGCGAGCTGTCTTCGCCGCCCCCGAGCACGAGTCGGGCGAGTGGCCGGCGGCACAGGAAACCGCCTACGGCGACGACGGGCGTGACGATCGCCCACAGTGTCCAGCCGCCACGAACGGCGGCCCGCATCGCTGCCGGATCCTCCGCGCCTGTGGACCGTGCGACCAGCACGGTCATGCCCGACCCCGCGACGAGGATGACGCCGAGCAGCAGGTTCTCCAGGTTGGTGGCGACGGCCACCGCGGCGACAGCCTCTCCGCCGAGCCTCGCCACCCAGACCATGTTGATGATCCCGGCGGTGACGCCCGCGAGCAGCTCCAAGTAGACCGGATGCGCCAGCGACACCAGCTCGCGCCGGTGCTCTGCTGCCCTCATGACCATTCCCCCTCTTTTCGCTGTACCTCGATTAGAGGTACAGCGGAAAGAGGTAGCATGGTCGCGCGGGACGGGCAAGCGTCCGGACAGGCGCAGGAAGGGGTTCGGGGGGCGTGCTGGAGCTGTCGATTCTGGGTTTCCTCTGCGAGGAGCCCTTGCACGGATACGAGCTGAAGGCCCGCATCCAGGGCCTCAGCGGCCACATTCGCCCGGTCAGTGACGGCGCGCTCTACCCGGCCATCACCCGGCTGGTGAAGGCGGGTCTGGTCGAGCAGCGCACCGAGCCGGGAAGCGGAGCGGCACCCCGGCGGATCCTCTCCCTCACCGAGGCGGGCCGCGCCGGCCTGCAGGCTCGGCTCCGGGACCCCAAGGACGCCGAAATCACCGACGGGCAGCGCTTCTTCACGCTGCTGGCGTTCTTGCGACACCTGCCCGACCGGGCGGAGCAGGCCGCCGTCCTCCGCCGTCGACAGGCCTTTCTGGACGCACCGGCGAGCTTCTTCTATCGCGAAGGCGAGCCGGTACGGGCCGAGGAGGCGCCGGATCTCTTCCGCCAAGGCATGTTGCGCATCGCCCGCGCGACGGGCGCCGAGGAGAAGCGGTGGCTGACCGAGGCGATCGCGACCTTGGAGGGCTGAAACGGCCCGGCGGACGCGTGCCGGGCTCGTTAAGGTCCTGACTGACGACGGTTCCGGATGGTGAAGGCGGAGTGATGACGGCCCTGATCGACACGGTGGCGTGGGTGCTCGTGGAGAACGGCAGGATTCTCTGCGCCAGGCCCCGGGGGAAGGACGTCTTCTACATCCCCGGTGGCAAGCGGGAGGGTGCGGAGAGCGACCTGGAGACCCTGCTGCGTGAGGTCAAGGAGGAGCTGACGGTGCTCCTCGATCCGTCCACGGCGGTGCACGTGGGCACCTATGAGGCCGAGGTGCCCGGCGCGCCGACCGGCACCGTGGTGCGCATGAGTTGCTACACCGCGCGCTATGAGGGGACGCTGTCCGCGAGCAGCGAGATCGAGGAGACCGCCTGGTTCTCGTACGCGGACCGCCCTCTGGTTCCTCCGGTCGACCAGCTGCTGTTCGACGACCTCAAGGCCGGCGGAACACTGCTCTGAAGGTGCGCCGAGCCCGGCTCCCCGCGGGCGGCGGTGCTCACGCGTTTTTGATGATCACGCGCTTCCCGTAGAGGTCCGACCAGTCGTCGCGATCGGAGGTCAGAAGGATCGCGGTGGCCGGGACCCGGAGTGCGAGCGGGGCGCCGAGGGTGTCGATCGCGTACTTGTACCCGTGGAGCCCACGTGGGTCCTGAAGCAGCCCCGCCGCGATCAGGGAGTCCTCCTGGGCCTCGGTGATGCAGCGGGAACTCCCGTTGCTCGCACGGTGAGGCGCGGGCGATATCGGGTATGGGCCCATTAACCCCACGAAAACGGACAGGGGTGTTCCTCGCCGGGCCCGGGATGTGATCGGCGTGATCGACAGCGGAGGCGAGCGCGCCGAGTGGACCTTCCCCGCGGATCCGGGAGCGGTGCGCAGGGCTCGCGGTGCCGTCCGGGGCCAGTTGCGCGGCTGGGGCCTCGACAGCCTCGGCGATCTCGCCGCCCTGCTGGTCAGCGAGCTGGTGACCAACGCGCTGCGGCACGCCACCGGCCCCATCGGCGTCCGGCTGATCCGCCCGGCCGGACTGGACGGGGTCCTGCTGGTGGAGGTCTCCGACCCGCTGCCCGATCCGCCGCACGAGCGCGTCGCCGGGCTGGACGACGAGGGCGGCCGGGGGCTTCAGCTGGTCGCCTCCTCCTCGCGCCGTTGGGGCACCCGCCCCGGAGGCATCGGCAAGACGGTGTGGTTCGAACTGGCTGTACCCGGTTGAGCCGGAAGCCCACGGGAGTGGGGCCGCGTCTGGAAGGCTGGGGCTCCGGAGGTCCGCGCGCCGTGCCTGTCGCGCCGGCGCCCGCCCGTGCGTCGCGCCCCGGCCCGCGGCTCCCGGACGCCTCGCCGGCGACCCGTGCCGGAAGGTGCGGTTCGACCACGGGTCCGCTGGTTAGAAGACTGGCAGTGTTGTCACGGAACGGTCCGGAAAACAGCGGGACCGAGCTGTGATCGTGAACACCGTGCCGCGCGGCGCCGTAGTGCTGGATACTGCGGGCAGCCGCCCCCGGTGACCGGTGCCGGGCGCGGTGAGCTGGAGGGGACGGTTCGCGTGAGCGAGATACCAGCGAAGGCCACGGAGTCCGAGGACCCGTCGGACGGCGCGAGGGCGAAGGCCGCGGGTGAACTCGCCGCCGGCGTCGGTCGCGACGCCGGGCGGGACGCCGGACACGTCGACGTGACCGACGGCGACGGTGACGGCGAAGGCGAGGGCCGCGGCCGGGAACGCCGCGGCGAGAACGGCGGCCGGAGCGGAAACACCGGCACAAACGGAAACACCGGAACAAACGGAAACCCCGGCGCCGACGGAAACCCCGGCGCCGACGGAAACGCCGGCATCGACCGAAACCCCGGCCGCGACGACCACACCCACCGCGACGAACCCGCCGCTCGCACCCCGTTCGGCCACGACGGCCTCGGCGGTCTCGGCGCACTCGGCGGTGAGGCACAGCCCGGGGACGCCATGTGGCAGAGCAGCCCGCCCGGCTCGATCTACGACTACATCAAGGCCGCCTCGTTCTCGATCGGCCCCGACGGACTCGTCGACCAGTGGAGCCTGCGCGCCGAGCAGATCTTCGGCATCCCCGCCGGGCGGGCCGTCGGCATGGACCCCATCGACGCGTTCATCGACCCCGACCTGCGCGAACACGGCCAGCGCAAGATGGCCGAGATCCTCGACGGCCGCGAGTGGACCGGCGTCGTCCCCTTCCGGATGCCCGACACCGACGACGGCCGGCGCGGCGAGGAAGGACTCGCCGAGGTGTACGTCATGCCGACGCGCACCCAGGAGGGCGAGAAGGCCGCCGTCTGCATAGTCGTCGACGTCCGCACCCTGCGCAGCATCGAGACCGACCTCGCCGCCTCGCAGGCGATTTTCGGCCAATCGCCCTTCGGTTTCCTGCTGATCGACCCCGACCTGCGGGTCCGGCGCGCCAACCACCGCTTCGCCTCCCTCTTCGGCGGCACCCCCGACGACCACCGCGGCAAGGGCGTCCACGACTACCTGCCCCGCTCCGAGGCCGAGCGGGTCAGCGCGATCCTGCGCCGGGTGCTGCAGACCGGCGACTCCATCACGGACATGCACGTCACCGGGTTCGTGCCGGACTCCGAAGAGCGCCGCCACTGGTCCATCAATCTCTACCGCGTGCACAGCGGTTCGGGCCGGCCGATCGGCATCGCCTGGCTCGGCACCGACATCACCGCCCGCCGCGAGGCCGCCCGCGAGGCCGCCGCCGCCCGGCGCAATCTCGCCCTTCTCAACGACGCGGGGGCCCGCATAGGGAACTCGCTCGACCTGGAGACGACCGCGCGCGAACTCCTCGACGTGGTCGTGCCCGGCTTCTGCGACCTGGCCACCGTCGACCTCTACCAGGGCCTCCTGGTCGGCGACGAGGCCCCGCACGGCCTGGCCGACGGCAGCGCCGAACTGCGCCGCGTCGCCTTCGCGTCCGCCGTCTCCGACGCCCCGTTCGCCGCCGGCGGCACCCCCGTCGCCGTCGGCGCGGTCCACCACTACCCCTTCAACTCCCAGTGCGCGGACGCCCTGCGCACCGCACGCCCGCAGTACATCCCCGGCGAGGAGGGCGGGGCGGTGCAGTCCACGCTCGCCGTCCCGATGGTCGCGCACGACACCGTCGTGGGACTCGCGCAGTTCTCGCGGACCAAGGGCAGCGAGCCGTTCGGGGACCGCGACCGGGACCTGGCGGTGGAGCTCGCGGCCCGGGCGGCGGTGTGCATCGACAACGCGCGCCTGTACCGCCGGGAGCACGAGCGGGCGTTGATACTGCAACGGTCCCTGCTGCCGCCCGGCGACCCGGTCGCCTCCGGACTGGACATCGCCTGCCGCTACCTGCCGGGCAGCGTCTCCACCGGCCGCCCCAGCGAGGTCGGCGGCGACTGGTTCGACGTCATCGAACTGCCCGGCCACCGTACGGCGTTGGTGGTCGGCGACGTGATGGGGCGCGGGCTGCGCGCCGCGGTCGCCATGGGCGAACTCCGCACCGCCGTCCGCACGCTGGCGCTGCTCGACCTCGAACCGGCGGAAGTGCTCTCGGCGTTGGACGAGATCGCACGCGGCCTCGGCACCCCCGGCGGGGTCCAGCAGGCGACGCGCGCGGCCCGCCGGCCCCGCGAGGCCGACCTGTCCGAGGTGTACCTCGCGACCTGCGTCTACGCGGTCTACGACTCCGTCACCCGCCGGTGCACCTTCGCCAACGCGGGTCATCTCCCGCCGGTGCTGGTGGAACCCGGCGAGGCGGCGCTGATGCTCGACGTGCCGCCGGGCATGCCGCTCGGCGTCGGGGGCGAGCCCTTCGAGGAGGTGGAGGTCGACCTGCCCGAGGGCGCGCTGCTCGCGCTCTACACGGACGGCCTTGTCGAGTCCCGCGACCATCCGCTCGACGAGGGGCTCCAGGCGTTCGTCGGCGCGCTCACCGACCCGTCCAGGCCGCTGGAGGACGTCTGCGACCACGTCCTCAACACCCTCGACACCCACCACGGCGAGGACGACATCGCCCTGCTGATGGCACGTGTCCAGGGCCTGCCCGTCGACTCGGTCGGCGACTGGACCCTGCCCCGCGAGCCGCGCAGTGTGGGCCGGGCCCGCGAGCACGCGCGCACCCAACTGCTGGCATGGGGTCTCGAACAGCTCGTGGACACCACGGAGTTGCTGGTCAGCGAGCTGGTGACGAACGCGCTGCGGTACGGCGAGGGCGAGATCCGACTACGGCTGCTGCTCGACCGCACCCTCGTCTGCGAGGTCTGGGACGCCGGTCTGGTCCAGCCGCGCCGCCGTCGCGCCCGCGACACCGACGAGGGCGGCCGGGGCCTCCAGCTGGTGGGCCTGCTCTCCGCGGCCTGGGGTTCCCGGCGCACCCCGCGCGGCAAGACCGTCTGGTTCGAACTCCCCCTCCCCGACGGGGAGACGACGCTCACGGACCCCGCGGAGGCGCTGCTCAGCCTGTTCTGACCCGCGGTCCCGCGTGATCGCAACCGGAACACCCGTTCCCCTCGTCCTCTTCGGCAACGTCGGCCACACGACTCCGGCCGCACCGCCGGGCAGCACGTCGTGCGCCAGAAGGGGGACTCAAGATGGGCAACTCGCCGCAGACCGACGAGCCCGCGGCCGAGAAGCGACCGGAGGAAGAGGCACGACCGTCCGAGGAGCCGGCACAGCCCACCGAGGAAACCCGACGCGCCGAACCGGCGCCGAGCAAGCGCCGTCGCCTGCTCCGCCGCCTGGCCCTCGCCGTCCCCCTGATCCTCCTCGTCCCGCTCCTCACCGCCCTCACCGTCCTGCGCGTGAACTACATGGGCGACCCGGCCGACGGCACGTTCACCCGGGGCAAGGACGCACTCTGGCTCGGCCACGCCTGGGTCGACGGCCGTAAGAAGGACGCCGACGTCACCGCCCTCGCCGCCCGGCTGAAGCGCACCGGCATCCGCGACCTCTACGTCCACGCGGGCCCCCTGGAGCACGACGGCACACTGCCCGCGTCGGCGTACCCGAACGCCCGCTGGTTCCTGGCCGCCGTGCACCGCGAGATGCCCGGGATCAGGGTCCAGGCCTGGCTGGGCGACGTCCTCGCCAGTGAGGGGTCCGGCGGCATGCGGCTGGAGAGCGCCCCGACCCGGGCCGCCGTGGTGCGGTCGACCCGCGAGATCCTCGCCGCAGGCTTCGAGGGCGCCCACTTCGACCTGGAGCCCCTGCACTCCGACGACGCCGACTACCTCACCCTCCTCGACGCCCTGCACGCCGTCACCGCGGCCCGGGGCGTCCCGCTCTCCGTCGCCGCCCACCAGATCGACCCGCTGCCGGGCCTGCACACCGCCCGGGGCACGCTCACCGGCCACCCGAAGTGGTGGTCGCAGCGGTTCTTCGGCCAGGTCGCCCGCCGCGTGGACCAGATCGCGCTGATGTCGTACGACACCATGCAGCCGCTGGAGAGCACGTACGGCGGCTATGTCGCCCAGCAGACCTCCCTGGCCCTGGAGGTCACCCCGCAGACCACCGACCTGCTGATGGGCCTGCCCTTCTACCACCAGAAGGGGTTCGGCCACTGGGAGCACGCGGAGACCGTCGCCGGCGCCGTCCGCGGCGTACGCCTCGGCCTGTCCCGCACGGACGCGGACCGGCGCAACTTCGGCGTCGCCGCCTACGTCGACTTCGCCGCACAGGAGGAGGACTGGCAGGCCTACCAGGACGGCTGGGTGCGCTAGCTCCCCGGGGAGCGTCAGCTCCGCCGGCGGATCTTGTCGCCCAGCCACACCAGCGGGTCGTACTTGCGGTCGACGGCACGCTCCTTCAGGGGGATCAGGGCGTTGTCGGTGATCTTGATGCCTTCGGGGCAGACCTCCGTGCAGCACTTGGTGATGTTGCAGTAGCCGAGACCGTGGGCGTCCTGGGCGGTCTTCTTGCGGTCGAGGCCGCTCTCCTCGGCCGCGTCCAGCGGGTGCATGTCCAGCTCCGCGATCCGCATCAGGAAGCGGGGCCCCGCGAAGACCGGCTTGTTCTCCTCGTGGTCGCGGACCACATGGCAGGTGTCCTGGCACAGGAAGCACTCGATGCACTTGCGGAACTCCTGCGACCGGTCCACGTCCTCCTGGAACATGCGGTACTCGCCGGGAGCCACCCCCTCCGGCGGCACGAAGGACGGGATCTCCCTGGCCTTGCGGTAGTTGAAGCCGACGTCGGTGACCAGGTCGCGGACGACCGGGAAGGCACGCAGCGGTGTGACGGTGATCGTCTCGTCCCGGCCGAAGACCGACATGCGGGTCATGCACATGAGCCGGGGCCGCCCGTTGACCTCGGCCGAGCAGGAACCGCACTTGCCCGCCTTACAGTTCCAGCGCACGGCGAGGTCGGGGGCCTGGGTGGCCTGGAGGCGGTGCACGATGTCGAGGACCACCTCGCCCTCGTTGACCTCGACCTCGAAGTCCTTCAGGCCGCCGCCCTCGACGTCGCCGCGCCACACTCTGAAGTGGGCCTGGTAGCCGCTCATCGGTACAGCTCCTCTTCGGCGAAGTACTTGACCAGCTCCTCCTTCTCGAAGAGGGCGAGCAGGTCGGGGCGGACGGGGTCGGTGGTCTCCCGTGACAGGACGATCTTCCCGCGGGACGGGTCGGCGGCGCCCTCCGGTCCGGCGGCCGGTTCGGCGGGCCGGCACAGCAGATTGACGTTGCGCCAGGCGCGTTCCATCGCCGGGTGGTCCTCGCGGGTGTGGCCGCCGCGCGACTCGGTGCGTTCCAGCGCGGCCCGCGCCACGCACTCGCTCACCAGCAGCATGTTCCTGAGGTCCAGGGCGAGGTGCCAGCCCGGGTTGAACTGGCGGTGGCCCTCGACGCCGGCCCGCCGGGCCCGTACCCGCAGCTCCGCCAGTTTCTCCAGGGCCTGCTCCATCTCGCCCTGCCGGCGGATGATGCCGACCAGGTCGTTCATCGTCTGCTGGAGTTCCTGGTGGAGGGTGTACGGGTTCTCCGCGGGCGCCCCCGAGGGCTCCTCGGCGGAGAAGGGGCGCAGAGCCTCCGCGGCGGCCAGGTCGACCTGTGTGTCGTCGACCGGGGGCCGCCCGGCGGCGAGGCCCGCCGCGTACTCGGCGGCGTGCAGTCCCGCCCGGCGGCCGAACACCAGCAGGTCGGAGAGGGAGTTGCCGCCGAGCCGGTTGGAGCCGTGCATCCCGCCGGCCACCTCACCGGCCGCGTACAGCCCGGGCACCCCGCGCGCGGCGGCCGTGTCGGAGTCGACGGCGATGCCGCCCATCACGTAGTGGCAGGTCGGGCCGACCTCCATCGCCTCCGCGGTGATGTCGACGTCGGCGAGCTCCTTGAACTGGTGGTACATCGACGGGAGCCGCCGTTTGACGACCTCGGCGGGCATCCGTGTGGACACGTCGAGGAAGACGCCCCCGTGCGGGGAGCCCCGGCCCGCCTTCACCTCGGCGTTGATGGCGCGGGCGACCTCGTCGCGGGGGAGCAGTTCGGGGGGCCGCCGGTTGTGGTCGGGGTCGTCGTACCAGCGGTCGGCCTCGTCCTCGGACTGGGCGTACTTCTCCTTGAACACGTCCGGGATGTAGTCGAACATGAACCGCCGGCCCTCGGAGTTCCTGAGCACCCCGCCGTCGCCGCGCACGGACTCGGTGACGAGGATGCCCTTCACCGACGGCGGCCAGACCATGCCCGTCGGATGGAACTGCACGAATTCCATGTTCAACAGGGGCGCGCCCGCGAGCAGGGCGAGCGCGTGGCCGTCGCCGGTGTACTCCCAGGAGTTCGACGTCACCTTGAATGACTTGCCGATGCCGCCGGTCGCGATCACGACGGCAGGGGCTTCGAGGACGAGGAAACGGCCGGTCTCACGCTCGTAGGCGAAGACCCCGCTGACGCGTGAGCCGTCCTTGAGGATCCGGGTGACCGTGCACTCCTGGAAGACCTTGAGGCGCAACTCGTGGTCGCCGGTCTCCTTGAAGTCCTCCTGCTGGAGGGCGACGATCTTCTGCTGGAGGGTGCGGATCAGCTCCAGTCCGGTGCGGTCGCCGACGTGCGCCAGGCGCGGGTACTCATGGCCGCCGAAGTTGCGCTGGGAGATCCGGCCGTCCGCGGTGCGGTCGAACAGGGCGCCCCAGGTCTCCAGCTCCCACACCCGCTGCGGCGCCTCCCGCGCGTGCAGCTCGGCCATCCGCCACTGGTTGAGGAACTTGCCCCCGCGCATGGTGTCGCGGAAGTGCACCTGCCAGGTGTCGTGCTCGTTGGCGTTGGCCATGGCCGCCGCGATGCCGCCCTCGGCCATCACGGTGTGCGCCTTGCCGAACAGCGACTTGCAGATCACGGCCGTGCGCGCGCCCCGCTCACGCGCCTCGATGGCGGCGCGCAGACCGGCGCCGCCGGCCCCGACCACGACGACGTCCCACTCCTGCCGGTCGACCACGGACATCACAAAGCCCCACTCGTCTAGAAGAAGCGCGGATCGGCGAAGGCGCCCGAGGCGACCAGGTACACGTAGAAGTCGGCGAGCGCGACGCTGACCAGCGACGCCCAGGCCAGCTGCATGTGGCGGGCGTTCAGCCTCCCCGCCCACTGCCACAGCTGGTAGCGCACGGGATGCCTGGAGAAGTGCCTGAGCTTGCCGCCCACGATGTGCCGGCAGGAGTGGCAGGAGAGCGTGTACGCCCAGATCAGCACGATGTTGACCAGGAAGACGAGGGTGCCCAGGCCCATGTGGCCCCACGCGTAGTGCTCGTCGCGGAAGGCGAGCACGGTGTCGTAGGTGAGGATGCCCGCGACGGGGAGCGCCGCGTAGAAGAAGTAGCGGTGGACGTTCTGCAGGATCAGCGGGAAGCGGGTCTCGCCGGTGTACCGGCGGTGCGGTTCGGCGACCGCGCAGGCCGGCGGGGAGGCCCAGAAGCCCCGGTAGTACGCCTTGCGGTAGTAGTAGCAGGTCAGCCGGAAGCCCAGCGGGAAGATCAGGATGATGATCGCGGGCGAGACGCCCCACCAGCTTCCGAAGATCTCCCAGTTCGGGCCCGCGTGCATCGGCTCACAGCGCTCGGCCAGACAGGGCGAGTAGAACGGCGAGACGTACGGCGCCGCGTAGTAGTGGGCGTCGGAGAAGGCCCGCCAGGTCGAGTACACGATGAAGGCGAACAGCCCGGCGGCGGTGACGGCGGGGGCCAGCCACCAGCGGTCGGTGCGCAGATGGGGGGCGGTGATGGCGGCGCGCGTCGGGGTGCGCACACCGCTCGGGGGGCGGGGTTCCGTGCCTGTGGCCAACGTAAGGACGCACCTTTCGGGGATCGGTTCGTCTCCGGAGCGCGGCAGCCGGCGTCGGGCCCGGAACGGCCCCGCCGGGTCGGATCAGGGCGCGTGCCGGCGCGCGCCGAAGCCCTCGTCGTCGGTGTCCACCCACAGGCTGTCGTCGTAGGGGGTGTCGGAGATGGTGACCAGCGGGGGCCTGTCCGCCGCGGCGGGCGACGCGGCCGCCGCGCGCAGCAGGGCGACGCTCTCCCGCAGATGGTCGGCGTCGGCGCGGACGCGGCGCATCTCCAGCCCGCCGCTGCCGAGCTGCTGCTCCAGACGGCCCACCGAGCGGGACAGGTCGTCGAGGCAGCGCTGTACCGATGTCAGATCGTCGTGCACGGACATGACGTGACCTCACTTCCGCGGGCCCGCGGGCCCTGGACGGCGACGCTCATGCGCCAGCGAGTGTTGCGCGTCACACGGGTGATGTGAAGGCGTGTGCGGCGATTGGCGGATTGTGCGCCTCGCCGCACGCCCGTACGCGCTCTGTGTGCGCCGGGAGCGCGCCTTGCTCCGCACGGGTGGGCTTGCGCCCCCGCGCCGCCGTGTCGTCCCCGGCTGAGGAAGCCTTTCCTCTTCAGTGGGCCGTAGATCTGATCAACTCCAAAATACCGCCGAATGTGAACATAACGCACGCGTGTCACGGGCGGCAGCGGCTCCCGGAGGTACCGGATATGTCCTATGACGGCGTCGGCCCCCGCGCGGTCATGCGCTCGGTCGCCTTCCTCACCGCGGGCGTCCTCGCGGTCACCACGCTGACCGCCTGCGGCTCCGAGGACCCGGCCGGAAAGCCGCTCGCCGCGCAGGACATCGCCGCGGCCGCCCGCTCCAAGGTCGCCGACGGCGGCACACTGCGCTGGGCGGTCGACACCGTGCCGGAGACCTTCAACGCCTTCCAGGCGGACGCCGACGCCACCACCTCCCGGGTCGCCCAGGCCGTCCTGCCGTCGATGTTCCGGCTCGACGCCGACGGACGGCCGCGGCTGAACACCGACTACCTGGAGTCCGCCGAGGTCGTCGACACCGAGCCCAGACAGGTCGTCCTCTACCGGCTCGCCCAGCAGGCCGTGTGGAGCGACGGCCGGGAGATCGGCGCCGCCGACTTCGCCGCCCAGTGGCGCGCCCTGTCCGGGAAGGACAGCGCCTACTGGACCGCCCGCAACGCCGGCTACGACCGGATCGAGAAGGTCGAACGCGGCAAGAACGACCTGGAGGTCAGGGTCACCTTCAGCCGCGCCTACGCCGACTGGCGCTCGCTGTTCACCCCGCTCTACCCGAAGGACGTCATGGGCACCCCCGACTCCTTCAACGACGGGGCGCGCGGCAAGCTCAAGGTGACCGCCGGGCCCTTCGGCATCGAGCAGGTGGACCGCCCCGGCGGCCGCATCCTGCTGACCCGCAACCCGCGCTGGTGGGGCGAGCCCGCGAAGCTCTCCGAGATCGCGCTGACGGCCGTGCCGCGCGAGCGGCGCGCCGACGCCCTCGCCGCCGGCTCCGTCGACCTCGCCGAGATCGACCCGGCCGCCGCCCGCCGCGTCGACGAGGCCGCCCGGGGCGCGGCGGGACCGCTGACCACCACCGGCTCGGGACGCACCGCGGCGAAGGCGCCGAACCCCCCGGCACGGGGCGACGCGGCGGACGCGACGCTGGGCGAGTACGAGGTGCGCAAGTCGCTGGAGCCCGCCTACACCCAGCTCGCCCTGAACGGCGCCGACGGCCCGCTCGCCGACGAACGGGTGCGCCGAGCGGTGGCCCGGGCGCTGGACCGGGCGGATCTGGCGAAGGCGGTCCTCGACCCGCTGGGCCTGCCCGCCGTGCCCGTCGGCAGCCACCTCGCGCTGTCCGGGCAGGAGGCGTACGCCGACGGCAGCGGCGCCCTCGGCGGGCAGGACGCCAAGGAGGCGCGGGCCCTGCTCGCGGACGCCGGCTGGGTGCCGGGCGGCCCGGTGAAGGAGGAGAAGAAGGCCGAGAAGGCGGCCGGCTCCGAGGGCGGCAAGGCCGGCGCGCGCTCCTCGCAGAAGGAGTCCGCGGGCGGCGACGACGGCACGTACATCGTCGGCGAGGACGACAAGGCGGGCCGGGAACAGGGGCAGGGGCACCTGCGCGGCACCGCGGCCGGCGAGGAGGGCGGACGGCAGCTCGCCCAGGACGGCAAGCAGTACGTCAACAAGCACGGCGCGCCCGGCGCGTACGCCCCCCGGGGCACGGCCGCCCCGGCCGGTGCGGCGCACGGCGGCCTGGCCAAGGACGGCAAGGCGCTCACCCTGCGGTTCGTGCTGCCGTCCGGGCCGGGCTCGGCACCCCTGCACACCGTCGCCGGGCGGATCGTGTCCATGCTGGAGAAGGTCGGCATCAGGACCGAGGTCACCAAGGTCGCCGACGACAGCTACTTCAAGGACCACATCGCCTCCGGCCAGTACGACCTCGCCCTGTACTCCTGGCCGGCCTCGGCGTTCCCGGCCACCGACGCCCGGCCGATCTACGCCAAGCCGGTCCCGGCCGCCGACGGGTCGCTCACCGTCGAGCAGAACTACACCCGGGTCGGCACCGACCAGGTGGACCAGCTGTTCGACCAGGCGGTCTCCACCCTCGACGAGGAGGAGCGGCGGTCCCTGATCCGCAAGGCCGACTCCCGGATCTGGGCGGCCGCCGGATCGATTCCCCTCTACCAGCGCCCCCAGCTCACGGCGGTGCGCAAGAACCTCGCCAACGCCGGGGCGTTCGGTTTCCAGACCCCCGTCTACGAGGACATGGGCTTCCTGAAGAAGGGCGCCGCGGGTCCGGCGAACCCGTCGGCGAAGTGACCCCCGTGGCCCTGCGGAGAACGCCCCCCGCCGGGCCACGTACCATGGGGTGAGGCCGTGGCATGTCAAGCCCGGCAGGGCCCGCGTAACACAGACGTACGTGCAGGCCTTCCTCACACTCCGGGAGAACGCCGCTTTATGGCCGTGTCCGCAACACGTCACGACATCCGCAACGTAGCCATCGTCGCCCACGTCGACCACGGCAAGACGACCATCGTCGACGGCATGCTGAAGCAGGCCGGGGCCTTCGCCGCCCACCAGCTCGACTCCGTCGACGACCGCATGATGGACTCGAACGACCTGGAGCGTGAGAAGGGCATCACGATCCTCGCCAAGAACACGGCGGTGAAGTACCACCCCAAGGCCGGCGGGGACCCGATCACGATCAACATCATCGACACCCCCGGCCACGCCGACTTCGGCGGCGAGGTCGAGCGCGGCCTGTCGATGGTCGACGGCGTCGTCCTCCTCGTCGACGCCTCCGAGGGTCCGCTGCCGCAGACCCGCTTCGTGCTGCGCAAGGCGCTGCAGGCCCGGCTGCCGATCATCCTGTGCATCAACAAGACGGACCGTCCGGACGCCCGGATCGACGAGGTCGTCAACGAGACGTACGACCTCTTCCTCGACCTGGACGCGGACGAGGAGCAGATCGAGTTCCCGATCGTCTACGCCTGCGGCCGTGACGGCATCGCCTCGCTGACCAAGCCCGCCGACGGCACCGTCCCGGAGGACTCCACCAGCCTGGAGCCGTTCTTCTCGACGATCCTCCAGCACATCCCCGCCCCCACCTACGAGGAGGGGGCCCCGCTCCAGGCGCACGTCACCAACCTGGACGCCGACAACTTCCTCGGCCGTATCGCGCTGCTGCGCGTCCACCAGGGCGAGCTGAAGAAGGGGCAGACCGTCGCCTGGATGAAGCGCGACGGCTCCGTCACCAACGTGCGCATCTCCGAGCTGATGATGACCGAGGCGCTCACCCGCAAGCCGGCCGAGAAGGCGGGCCCCGGTGACATCTGCGCCGTGGCCGGCATCCCCGACATCATGATCGGCGAGACGCTGGCGGACCCGGAGAACCCGATTCCGCTGCCCCTGATCACGGTGGACGAGCCCGCGATCTCCATGGTCATCGGCACCAACACCTCCCCGCTGGTCGGCCGTGGCGGCACCGGCAAGGGCGCGGACGCCAAGGCGGCCGTCAAGGACCGCAAGGTCACCGCCCGCCAGGTCAAGGACCGCCTCGACCGTGAGCTGATCGGCAACGTCAGCCTCCGCGTCCTGGACACCGAGCGCCCGGACGCCTGGGAGGTGCAGGGCCGCGGTGAGCTGGCGCTGGCCATCCTGGTCGAGCAGATGCGCCGCGAGGGCTTCGAGCTGACCATCGGCAAGCCGCAGGTCGTCACCAAGGACGTCGACGGCAAGGTCTACGAGCCGGTCGAGCGCATGACGGTCGACGTGCCCGAGGAGCACATGGGTGCCGTCACGCAGCTCATGGGCGTCCGCAAGGGCCGGATGGACAACATGTCCAACCACGGCTCGGGCTGGGTCCGCATGGAGTTCGTCGTGCCGTCCCGCGGCCTGATCGGCTTCCGCACCGAGTTCCTCACCCAGACCCGCGGCACCGGCATCGGCCACTCCATCCACGAGGGCCACGAGCCCTGGTTCGGCACGCTTCAGACCCGTAACAACGGCTCCCTGGTCGCCGACCGCTCCGGCGCCGTCACCGCCTTCGCGATGACGAACCTCCAGGAGCGCGGCGTGCTGTTCGTGGAGCCCGGCACCGAGGTGTACGAGGGCATGATCGTCGGCGAGAACTCCCGCGCCGACGACATGGACGTCAACATCACCAAGGAGAAGAAGCTCACCAACATGCGGTCCTCGACGGCCGACGTGGCGGAGTCGATCGTCCCGCCGCGCAAGCTGTCGCTGGAGCAGTCGCTGGAGTTCTGCCGCGACGACGAGTGCGTCGAGGTGACCCCCGAGGCGGTTCGCATCCGCAAGGTCAACCTGGACGCCCGCGAGCGCGCCCGCGCCGCGAGCCGCGCCAAGCACGGCTGACGCCTGACGGCGCCCCGGCGGGCGCCCTCTGCGCATCCCTCGTCGCCCGGCCCGCCCTGTCCGGCGGGCCGGGCCTCAGGCATGCCGCCGGGCAGCCGGCCGACGGGTCGTCCCAAGGGGTGGGCCACGGCGTGTCCGGGTGACGGACCGTCACCCGGTCGGCGCAGTCCGGATACCGGTGAATCAGCGATCGCGTTTCGGACATGTAAACCGAAACCTGTCAGTTAATGTCCGTTTTGACGGTTGTTCATCCTGGCTGTCAAGCGCGCTCAGGTGTCGGTCTGCGCAATTTTTCCTCAAAATATCGGCGGTAGGGAGATCCCTATGTCTTCCGCCCTTGACGCGCGTTGAACACTTTGGCGAAAGTTCCCCCAAACCACAGAACCTGCCGGTATCTGTGCTGCGCTCAACTCTCAACCCCCCGGGGGAAGTACCTCATGACCAGTCCAACCAAGGCCGAGGGCTCCGGTTCCACGGTCGCCTTGGACCCCGAGCTGGTGTCGACCGTCGAGTCCGACAAGCCGCAGGAGCTTGTGGGGCGTTCCCCCGGCCAGCTGATGTGGATCCGCTTCAAGCGGGATCGTGCGGGCGTGCTCTCGGCCTGCATCGTGGCCTTCTTCTTTCTGGTCGGGCTCCTCGCGCCGGTCATCTCCAAGCTGTACGGCAAGGACCCGTACACGGTCTTCGCCGACGAGCGGCCCGAACTCTTCGACAGTGCGGGCGTTCCGCTGCAGCCCAACGGCGGCATCAGTGGCGAGTTCTGGTTCGGACTGGAGCCGGGCAACGGCTACGACGTCTTCACCAAGCTGCTCTACGGCATCCGCAACTCGCTGGGCATCTCCCTGGCGGTGACGATCGCCACCGTGCTCACCGGTATCGTCCTCGGTGTCGCGGCCGGCTACCTCGGCGGTAAGACGGACCAGCTCGTCAGTCGCACGATCGACTTCCTGCTGGCCTTCCCGTCGCAGTTGTTCTTCATCGCGAGCATGCCCGTCGTGGTCTCGCTCTTCGTCGACCCCAGGGACGAGACGCCTGTCTACGTCCGCGTGGTCGCGCTCATCGCGGTCCAGTGGTTCCTGGGGTGGATGAGTCTCGCGCGCATTCTGCGCGGCTCGACTCTGTCCCTGGCGGGTCGTGAGTTCATCGAGGCGGCCAAGGTGAGCGGCGCGCCCCCCTGGCGGATCATCCGCAAGGAGATCCTCCCCAACGTGGTCACGCCGATTCTGGTGCAGTCCACATACATGCTCCCCGCCTTCGTGACGGCCGAAGCCGGCCTGTCGTTCCTCGGCGTGGGCATCGTGGAACCGACGCCCGACTGGGGACAGATGTTCTCCAAGGCGTCGACCGAGCTCGTGATGCAGAACGACATCACATACATGTTCTTCCCGGGTATCTCCATGATCATCTTCATCGTGGCGTTCAACCTGCTCGGGGATTCGGTCCGTGACGCCTTCGACCCCAAGACGGCACGCTGACCGAACGATTGTGGGCATCCTCGCCCTCACCAGCCGGTCGGCATCAGGGCCGACCGGATGGCACTTCTTTCATCGCACATGTGACACAGATGGGTGGGAAACCGAGTGATGGGTAAGGGTGGACGCCACGCGTACGCCGCCATCTCCTTGTTCGCGGCCGGAGCTCTCGTGCTCACCGGCTGCAGCGAGGGCGGCAGCAAGAACGAGGCCGGCGACAAGCAGGGCAAGAAGGACGCCCAGCGGCAGCAGGCGAGCATCGAATTCGGCGACGCCAAGGCCTCGACCGGCCCGGCCGCCGAGGTTCCCGGTGCCAAGCCCGGCGGTACGGTGACGGTCCTTCAGCGGGACAGCTACGCGCACCTCGACCCCGCCCAGATCTACGTGTCCGACGAGGGATCTCTCTCCTCGCTGCTTCACCGCGGTCTGACCGGCTACAAGGCCACGAGCGACGACGGCTCCAAGCACGAGGTCGTGGGCGACCTCGCCACCGACAGCGGTACGACCACCGACGGCGGCAAGACCTGGAAGTTCACGCTGAAGGACGGCGTCAAGTGGGCCGACGGCACCGCCATCACGTCGGCTGACGTCCGCCACACCTTCGAGCGTCAGTTCGCGGCGTTCGTCAGCAACGGCCCGACCTACATCCAGCAGTGGCTCGCCAACACTCCGGGCACGGCGTACCGCAAGCTCCTTCCGGACGGCCCGTACAAGGGCAAGCACCTGCCGGACACCATCCTGCAGACGCCGGACGCGAAGACGGTCGTCTTCAAGTTCAAGGAGCCCAAGCCGGACCTGCCGTACGCGCTGGCCATGGCCGGCTACTCCATCGTGTCGGAGAAGAAGGACACGAAGGAGAAGTACGACAAGGCCCCGATGACGGCCGGTCCGTACAAGATCCAGGACTTCAAGTCCGGCAAGTCGATGACGCTGGTCAAGAACACGAACTGGACGGCGGCCACCGACCCGATCCGTCACCAGTACGTCAACCAGTTCAACTTCGTCTTCAACAAGCAGTACGAGGACTCCACCAAGGCGCTTCTCGACGACGCCGGTGTCAACGCGACCTCGGTCAGCTTCAACAACCAGGTCGACGCCGGCAACCTGTCGAAGGTCCTGCGCGACCCCGCGCTCAAGGGCCGCACCGCCTCCGGCTATCAGCCGTACGTCGGCCAGATGAACATCAACCTCTCGCAGCCCGAGATGCAGGACAAGAAGGTCCGCGAGGCCATCGCCTACGCGCTCCCGATCACGCCGTTCGTGCGGGCCTACGGTGGCAACGACGCCATGGAGGTCGCCGGCGGCCTGATCAGCCCGACCGTCTCCGGCTACAACCCCAGCTTCGACCCGTTCGGCAAGAAGAAGAAGCCGGCCGGTGACCCGGAGAAGGCCAAGGCGCTCCTCAAGGAAGCCGGCAAGGAGGGCCTCAAGCTCACCTTCGGTTACATCAACAGCCCTGAGGGCCAGCAGTACTCGACCGCCATGGCGGCGGGCCTGCAGAAGGCCGGCTTCAACGTCCAGCGCCAGGAGATCCCGGCCGAGACGTACTACGACCAGGTCAGCAAGGTCAAGAACAACTTCGACATCTTCCACACCGCGTGGGGTGCCGACTGGCCGAGCGCCTCGACCGTGATCCCGCCGCTGTACGACGGCCGCGGCATCCAGGACGGCGCCTCCAACTACTCGCACATCAACGACCCCAAGGTCAACGCCGACATCGACCGGATCAACAAGATCACGGACCCGGTGAAGGCCGCCGAGGAGTGGAACAAGGTCAACGAGTACATCGTCAAGGACGTCGTCTCCAACGTCCCGACGGCGTACTACAAGCAGACCCAGATCGCAGGGTCCAAGATCGGCGGTTTCGTGTACGACGACGTTCTCGGCGGCGTCGACCCGCGCCGGCTCTTCGTGAAGTAACACTCCCACCACTCAGGTGCTCGAGGGTGCCCCGTCACATGTGACGGGGCACCCCTGGCCCGCCCTGCCTTCCCACGCCCGAAAGCTGCCTCTTCATGCTGCGCTTCATCCTCCGCCGGTCCCTCGGCGCCGCCGTGATTCTGGTCCTGCTGACCGTGGTCGCGTTCCTGCTCTTCTTCGGCATGCCCCGTGACCCGGCGCTACTGATGTGCGGCAAGACCTGCACCCCGGACGCGCTGGCCAACATCCACGCGACGCTCGGCATCGACAAGTCGATCCCCGAACAGTTCTGGATCTTCCTGCAGGGCCTCGTCATGGGCCGCGACGACTACGCCCAGGGCCCCTGCCCGGCCCCCTGCTTCGGCTACTCGTACCACACGAACGAAGCCGTCTGGTCGACCCTTCTCGACCGTCTGCCGACCACCATCTCGCTCGCCATCGGCGGTGCGATCCTCTTCCTCACCGTGGGTCTCGGCACGGGCATGCTGGCCGCCTGGAAGCGCGGCACGGTCGTCGACAAGGTGTTCACCGCCGGCTCGATGGTCCTCAGCTCCATGCAGATCTACTTCCTCGGCCCGCTCGCGCTCGCGCTCCTCGTCTACCAGATGCACGTGTTCGACGAGCCCAAGTACACGGACTTCAGCGCGAATCCCGCCGCCTGGTTCACCGGGCTGATCATCCCCTGGGCAGTGCTGTCGACCATTTTCGCCGCGCAGTACACTCGTATGGCACGCTCGTCGATGATCGAGCAGCTCCAGGAAGAACACGTACGGACGGCCCGCGCCAAGGGCATGTCCCGCCGCTACGTCTTCTTCCGCTACGCCTGGCGTGGTTCCCTGATCCCGATCGTGACGATCTTCGGCATCGACCTGGGCGCGCTGCTGGGCGGCGCGATCATCACCGAGTACACCTTCGGGCTGCCGGGGCTCGGCATGTTGGCGGTGGAGTCGGTGAGGTTCAGCGACCTGCCCCTGCTGCTCGGCGTGATGCTGTTCTCGGCCGCCATGATCCTTCTCTTCAACATCATCGTCGATGCCTGCTACGCCTTCATCGACCCGCGCGTACGGCTGTCCTAGGAGCCTTCTGTGACCACTCTGACCAAGGAATCGGGAGCTCCCACCTCGGCTGACACCGACGCCTTCCTGTCGGTGCGCGATCTGCGCGTCCAGTTCAAGACGGAAGACGGCATCGTCAAGGCTGTCGACGGGCTCACATTCGACCTGGAGCGGGGGAAGACGCTCGGTATCGTCGGCGAGTCGGGCTCCGGCAAGTCGGTCACCAACCTGACCATCCTCGGCTTGCACAACCCGCAGTTCTCGACGATCGACGGCGAGATCCTTCTTGACGGCAAGGAGCTGATCACCGCCCGCGAGAGCGAGCTGGAGAAGCTCCGCGGCAACAAGATGGCGATGATCTTCCAGGACCCGCTGACCGCCCTGTCGCCGTACTACACGGTGGGCCGGCAGCTGTCCGAGCCGTACATCAAGCACACCGGCGCCTCCAAGAAGGAGGCGAAGGACCGGGCCGTCCAGATGCTGGAGAAGGTCGGCATCCCGCAGCCCAAGGCGCGCTTCGACGACTACCCGCACCAGTTCTCCGGCGGTATGCGCCAGCGCGCGATGATCGCCATGGCGCTGATGTGCGACCCCGACCTGCTGATCGCCGACGAGCCGACCACCGCACTGGACGTGACCGTGCAGGCCCAGATCCTGGACCTGCTCAAGGACCTCCAGCAGGAGTTCGGCACCGCGATCATCTTCATCACGCACGACCTCGGCGTCATCTCCAACATGGCCGACGACCTGCTGGTGATGTACGCCGGCCGGGCTGTGGAACGCGGCTCCGTCAAGGAGGTGCTGCACACCCCGAAGCACCCCTACACCTGGGGACTGCTCAGCTCGATGCCGCGCCTCGACAGCGACATCCACCAGGCGCTCACCCCGATCCCCGGCTCCCCGCCGTCGCTTCTCACCCCGCCCTCCGGTTGCCCGTTCCACCCGCGCTGCGCCTTCAAGAGCGAGGTGCCCGGGACCGCCTGCACCGACGAGCGGCCGCCGCTCGCCGAAGGCCGGGCCGCCGCATGCCATCTGACGGCCGAGCAGCGGCAGACCATCTTCATCGATCAGATCCAGCCCCGGCTGCGCTAGGGAGAACCGAGACATGAGCGACAGCGTCACCCTCCCCGCAAAGCAGGGCACTACCGCCACCGCCGCGGAGCCCCTCCTGGAAGTGCAGGGGCTCACCAAGCACTTCCCGATCCTCGGCGGCTTCCCGATCAAACGGAAGATCGGTGCCGTCCAGGCCGTGGACGGCGTCGACCTGAGCGTCGGCGTAGGCGAGAGCGTCGGCCTCGTCGGCGAGTCGGGCTGCGGCAAGTCGACCACCGGGCGGCTCATCACCCGCCTCCTGGAACCGACCAGCGGGAAGATCACCTACAAGGGCCAGGACATCACCCACGCCTCGCGCAAGCAGCTGGCGCCGGTGCGGTCCGAGATCCAGATGATCTTCCAGGACCCTTACTCCTCGCTGAACCCGCGGCAGACCGTCGGCACCATCATCAAGTCGCCGATGGAGGTCAACGGGATCGACCCAGTGGGGGGCCGCGAGAACAAGGTCCGGGAGCTGCTGGAGCTGGTCGGCCTCAACCCCGAGCACTACAACCGCTTCCCGCACGAGTTCTCCGGCGGTCAGCGCCAGCGCATCGGCGTGGCCCGCGCGCTCGCCCTGAACCCCAAGCTGATCGTGGCGGACGAGCCCGTCTCCGCGCTGGACGTGTCGATCCAGGCCCAGGTCGTCAACCTTCTGCAGAAGGTGCAGGACGAACTGGGTATCGCCTTCCTCTTCATCGCTCACGACCTCGCCATCGTGCGGCACTTCTCGCAGCGCGTCGCAGTGATGTACCTGGGCAAGGTGGTCGAGGTCGGCGACCGGGACTCGATCTACGGACGACCCCGTCATCCGTACACCCACGCCCTGCTGTCGGCGGTCCCCGAAGTCGAGATCCACGACGAGGCCGGGGCCAAGGAACGGATCCGGTTGTCCGGTGACGTCCCGTCGCCCATCTCGCCGCCGTCCGGCTGCCGGTTCCGCACCCGGTGCTGGAAGGCGCAGGAAAAGTGCGCGACCGAGGAGCCGCCGCTGGTCCAGCTCTCCGGCAACCGTGAGGGCCATCTGACGGCCTGCCACTTCCCGGAGGAGCCGACCACCGAGGCCCGCGCCGAGGACATAGTGCTGGACCCGGCGCTGTCGGCGCTGGAGGATGCCACGGAGGGGTAGTCCCCGAGGCACCTCGGCGCACGTGCCGCTGCGGCCACGGCCGTAGTCCGCACCGTGATCACACGGAATCAGCCAGGTTGTACATCCCCTCATGGGTGTGCAACCGGGCTGCGCGCTGTGCGGCACCGACCTTGGCGCTCACGCGCGGATGCCTCAACGGCCCGCAGCGCCGTAGGGCGTGTCGCGAAAGTCCGCCTGCCGCCGGCCGACGGACGGCACCGGGGCGTCGTCCGGACCGCGCACCGCCTCGGCAGTCTCACGGCCGGGATGCCGGCGACGTCGGCTCGGGCTCGTCAACTGCCGCATCCGGGCGGTGGTGTCAGGCCTCTGCGGGCCTCCCGCGGTGTTCAGGCGCTTCCCCTGAGCCACCCCGACGGCACCCTGTCCGCCCCAGCCGTCGCACAGCCTGCGCAGTGCTCTTAAGGACGCGGTGGTCCGCGCACTCACCGGTGTGCGGGCCGAAGGGGTCGGCCGCCTCCCGGGCGCAGCGCGGTGTGTTTGCACTGCAACTGCGTTAACAAGCAGGCAACTTGGCTGACGTCGTCCCGATATACGGACGCGTCAGGCTGAACGGCGTACGGCCGTGCGGGTGCCGTAAGCGGGCCGGGGAGCGTCATGCGCCCCGGCCCGCCGCCGTGCTCCAGGACAGCCCCAGCGAGCGCTTGAGGAAGTCCACCTGGAGCAGGAGCAGGTTCTCGGCGACCTGCTCCTGCGGGGTCATGTGGGTGACACCCGACAGCGGGAGCACCTCGTGCGGGCGGCCGGCGGCCAGCAGGGCCGAGGACAGCCGCAGGGCGTGCGCGACGACCACGTTGTCGTCGGCGAGGCCGTGCACGATCATCAGCGGGCGGTGCGGCTCGGCGGGCGAGGAGAGCCCCTCGTCGGTCACGAGGGAGCTCTCGGCGTACGTCCGCGCCGCCGTGGCCGGGTCGCCGAGGTAGCGCTCGGTGTAGTGGGTGTCGTACAGCCGCCAGTCGGTGACCGGCGCGCCCGCGATGCCCGCGTGGAAGACGTCGGGGCGGCGCAGCACCGCCAGGCCGGCCAGCCAGCCGCCGAAGGACCAGCCGCGGATCGCCACCCGGGACAGGTCCAGCGGGTACCGCTTCGCGAGGTCCTGGAGCGCCTCGATCTGGTCGTCGAGGGCGACGGTGAAGTCCTGGTGGATCGCCTTCTCCCAGCCCGGGGAGCGGCCGGGCGTGCCGCGTCCGTCCGCGACGACCACCGCGAAGCCCTGGTCGGCGAACCACTGCGAGGTCAGGTGCGCGTTGTGCGCGGCGAGCACCCGGGGACCGTGCGGGCCGCCGTAGGGGTCCAGGAGGACGGGGAGCGGGGGAGCGGAGGCGGGCGAGACGTCACCGGGGTAGTCCGTCGGCATAACCACGGCGCACGGGATGCGCCGTGCGCCCCCCTCGGTGAGGAACACGCGGGGGGACAGGCCGGGATCCTCCGCGAACGACCGGATAGTGACGCCCGAACCCGCACCCGCGGCCGTCTGCGCCCCCCTGTCCCTCCGGCCGCCCTCGCGCAGCACCCGCGCCTGACTCCCCGGCCGGTCGGGCGTCGCCGACACCAGTACGGTCACGCCCCCGGCGCGCACCGCCGAGTGCACACCCGGTTCCCCCGAAAGCCGCTCGACGCCCAGTTCGTTGACGCGATAGACGTGCACCTCGCCGGTCTCCGGGTGTTCCGCGGCCTCCCCGGCCGACGCCGCCACCAGGACGTCCTCGGCCGTCACGTCCAGCACCGCTCGCACATGCAACTGCGCCCCCGTCAGCGGCCGCCCGCCCACCGAGAGCACCCGCGCGCCGCCCTCGTCGGCGATCCGCACCAGATGCCCGGAGGGGCTCCAGCACGGCACCCCGGGGAAAAGATCCAGCCAAATCGGATCTTCGTCGGCATGCACCATACGTGTGGCCCCGGAGTCGGTGTCCACCGCCAGGAACAGCTGACTGCGCTGGTCGCGCGCCTGTACGAGCAGCAGCGGCGCTCCCGCCGCTGACCAGTGCACTCGCGCCAGGTACGGATAGCGCGCCCGGTCCCAGCGGACCTCCGTGCGCACCCCGTCGAGGCCGAGGACGAACAGGCGTACCTCCGCGTTGGCCGTCCCGGCAGCCGGATACGGCACGTGGTGTGGGTCACGTTTCGGCTGCGCCGGATCCGAGATCCACCACCGCTCCACCGGCGCGTCGTCGACCCTCGCCACCAGCAGCCGGTCCGACTCGGGAGCCCACCAGAAACCCCGCGAACGCCCCATCTCCTCGGCCGCGATGAACTCGGCCAATCCATAGGAAACCGACTCCGACTCCGGCTCGGCCAGCGCCCGGTCGTCCTCGCCCTCGGCGCCCACCACCCGCAGCGAGCCACCCGCGACATACGCCACGAGCCGGCCGTCCGGCGAGGGGCGGGGGTCGATCACCGGCCCCGCGACCGGCAGTTCACGCGCCGTGCCGGCCCGCAGCTCAGCCGTGAACAGCCGCCCTGACAAGGCGAAAGACGCCAACTCCACGGCGTCGTCGGTGGCATAGGCGACGATGCCCGCCCCGCCCTCGCGGCTGCGCTCACGCCGCGCCCGCTCCTGCGGGGAGAGATCCTCCGAGGCCCCTCCCAGCAGGGCGCGCGGATCCGCCGCCACGCGCTCCCCGGCGTCGACGGGGTCGAGCACCCACAGCGCGTTCGCCCGGTCCGTGCCGGAGGCCGAGCGGAGGAACACGACACGGGAGCCGTCGGGGGCCACCGTGAAAGACCGCGGCGCGCCGAGCGTGAACCGCTGGGTGCGGGCGTGCCGTCGGGGAAAGGAGTCGGACTCGGTCGTCATGCCCCGACCATATTGGCCATGCGCCCCCTTGTGCGGCTGTGCGCCGAGAGATGCGCGCGCACCCGAAGTTATGATCACTGGCGCTACGTGGGTATGAACCTGCTGGCAGTTGTATGGATTTACAAGTTCCCTAGCCCTGTTCCCCCACGTACCCGGGTTCTTGGAGGTGAGCCGCCGTGGCACTCTCGATTTCGGCGGTGGTGCTGCTGGCGATCATCGTCTTCTTGTTGATCAAGAAGTCAGGCCTGAAGGGCGGTCACGCGGTTGTCTGCATCCTGCTCGGCTTCTACCTCGCCTCCTCGACGATGGCGGGGACGATCAACGACCTGACGACGAGCGTGGCCAGCATGATCGGCAGCATCAAGTTCTGACACGCGCGTCGATTCCCGGGCTCCGTCGGACGCGTGACCGGAGCCCGGCCCGGCGTCCACGGTGTGCGCCTTCCCCGGATCCGGATCCGTAAGCCGGACGGATCCGGAGCAGGCGGGCCCCGGCGAGTCATGCGCATTGTCGACAGGACGCGCCAAGGTGCTTGCGGTGCGTCGCGGCCACCCCGACATCGTGTGGGGCGTCGCCTGGTCACCGTGCGGGACCCTGCTCGCCACCCGCTCCAGCGACGGGACCGGCACGGTGTGGGACCTGCGTGTCGTCGGCCCGTGTGCTCGACGACGAGCGGTGACGGCGGGGCGGGCGGGTGACCGACGGGCGGGCGTCGCCTCGTAGGGTTGGCTCCATGACCGAACTGCCCGCGCGGCGTCTGCTGCTCGTCCACGCGCATCCCGACGACGAGTCGATCAACAACGGGGCCACCATGGCCCGGTACGCGGCCGAGGGCGCGCAAGTGACCCTGGTCACCTGCACCCTCGGTGAGCGCGGTGAGGTCATCCCGCCCGGGCTGCGGCATCTCGCGGGCGCCGCCCTGGGCGCGCACCGGCGGCGTGAGCTCGCCGACGCCGCTGCCGCCCTCGGCGTCACCGACGTCCGGCTGCTCGGCGGCACCGGCCGCTACGCCGACTCCGGGATGATGGGCCTGGCCGACAACGACGACCCCGCCTGCTTCTGGCAGGCCGACGTCGACGCCGCCGCCGCGGCCCTCGCCGAGGTCGTCCTCGACGTGCGCCCCCAGGTCGTCGTCAGCTACGACGACGAGGGCGGCTACGGCCACCCCGACCACATCCAGGCCCACCGCGTCGCCATGCGGGCCGTCGAGCTGGCCCGGGACGCCGGCTGGAGCGTCCCCAAGGTCTACTGGAACCGCGTCCCGCGTTCCGTCGCCGAGGCCGCCTTCGAGCGCCTCCGCGAGCGGCTGCCCGGCCTGCCCTTCGCCAAGAGCGCCGCCGTCTCCGACGTGCCCGGCGTGGTCGACGACTCGCTGGTCACCACCGAGATCGACGGCACCGCCCACGCCGCCGCCAAGGCCGCCGCGATGCGTGCGCACGCCACCCAGATCGAGGTCGCCCCCGACGACAGCTCCTTCGTCCTCTCCAACGAACTCGCACAACCCCTCTTCACCACCGAGTACTACCAACTCGTGCGCGGGGAACGGGCGCAGGGCGCCGGCCGGGAGGACGACCTGTTCGCCGGCGTCGAGGCGGAGGCGTGATGACGTACCACGGCTCCCCGCTCGCCCAGCCGCTCAAGCGCCCCTCCGCCGGACGCGTGGCCGCCTGCCTGGGCCTCTTCCTGCTCGGCGCGGTCACCGGCCTGGCCGGGGCCCTCGTCCAGGCCGGCTGGTTCCCCGGCGGGCTGCTGCTGGCGCTAGTCGGCGCGGCCGGCCTCTTCGTCGGCGGGGCCCGCGCCCTCGGCGGCCGCGCCGGGGCCGTCGCGCCCGCCGCGGGCTGGATGATCTCCGTCGTGCTGCTCACATCGGGCCGGCCCGAGGGGGACTTCCTCTTCGCCGCGGGAAGCGGCTCCTATCTCTTCCTGCTCGGCGGCATGGCCCTCGCTGTGATCTGCGCCACCCTTGTCTCGGGGCGGCAACCGGTCGGCGACGACGCCCGACTTGGCAAGTGACGTACCACTTCTCCCCGGCGTGACGGTGGGAGTCCCGTGGGGGTTTCCCCGGCGGTCGTGGGATACAGGCCAGAAGTGGCCAGTATGGTGGTGCGCGCCGCCGAGCCGCCCGTGAGGTTGTGGCGGGCGGCGGAGCCAACCTGGAGAACCTGCCTTGAGTCGTGAAACTGACAGTCCGTCCTCCGGGCCCAACGGGCGCGGCGGAGCCGCATACCCCTCGGGCACCCCGCCGTACGGCACCCCCATGGTGTCCGACGGCGGTGCGGACGCGGGCCGTTCGGCCGCGCAGCCGGAGGAACGCAAGACCGAGACCACGCTGACGACGCGGATCCGCATCAACATCCCCGGATCCCGGCCCATTCCGCCGGTCGTCGTGCGCAAGCCCGTCGCGGACGCGGAGGGCAAGAGCGGCGGCAGCGGCGCCGACGCGCAGGCCGCCCGCCCCACCAGGGGCGGCTCGGGCGCCGCTTCCACGCCGACCGGTGCGCCCGGCGGCGGGAGTTCGGCCGGGGCCACCGCCTCCGCCGGCGCCGTCGAGGCGTCCGCCGAGCAGCCGCCCGGCGCGGAGGAGAAGCAGAGCGACTGGTTCGCGCCGCGCAAGTCCGGCGGCGGCAAGGGCGGTCCGGGTTCGGGCTCCAGCAACGGGGCGGGCCTGCCGGGTGGTTCGGCGGCGGGCGTGGGTCCCGGTCCCGCCGGACCGGCCGACGGCGGTGCGCGCCCGGGCGGTTCTGGCGCGGGTGCGTCCGGCGGCCGCCCCGGTGCGGGTGCGGGACGCCCCGGCGGTGTGGTCGGCTCCATGAGCGTGCCGGGCGGCGCGCGTCCGGGCGGCACGAACGGCGCCGGCCTGCCCGGCGCCCGCTCCGGTGGGACCAACGGCGCCGGACTCCCCGGCGCCACCGGCGGTCCCGTCGCTCCGGGGCACGGCGGCGGCACCGGCTCCTTCGACGTCACCGAGGCGCTCGCCGCGGGCCCGCTGGGCGGCGGCGCGCGACCCGCGCAGGGCGGCGGCCCCGAGACGCGCCGCGACGACCTGCCGTACTTCTCCGACAACGACGGCGCGCACGGCGGCCAGGGCGTTCCTGAGGGCCCCGGCGGCGGTCCCGCCGGCCTCGGCGGTCCCGGCGACCCCCACGACTTCAACGGGCCGGACAGCCCCCGCGGCCTCGGCGGCCCGCAGCACCCGTCAGGGCCGACCGGCGGTCCGGTCACCGGCGACGGCCCCGTCGTGCCGCCGGTGCACGGCGGAGCGCCCGGCGCGCACGCCGGCTCCCTAGGCGCGCCGCAGGCGCCTCACGCGCCCGGTGCGCCCGCAGGTCAGGGCCGCCCCCGCGGCGGTCAGGGCAACCCCGCGGGCCCGGGCGGCCCCGGCCGTCCCGCGGGCCCCGGAGCCCCTGCCGGTCCCGGCCGCCCCGGTGCGCCCGCGGGCGGCGGCGCCCCCGCCGGCCGGTACCCCGGCGGCGGGCTCAGCGACGACACCGCGATCCTCACCCCGCAGAAGCCGGCCCCCGAGCCGGGCGCGGGCGGCGGCTACCCCCGTCACGACAACGTCTCCTCGGACACCGTCACCAGCGGTATCCCGGTCGTGCCCTCCGCCGGGCGGAAGCCGGGCCCCGGCGGCCGGTCGGCGCCGGCCGGACCCGGCGACGGGCCGCTGCCGAGCACCCCGCCGAAGGGGTCCGAGCCGGCCGGCCAGAACGCGTCGGCGGGCGGCTCCAAGAAGAACCAGAAGGCCGCCAAGCCCAAGAAGAAGGGCCGCAGCAAGCTGGTCCTGGTCGGCGGTCTGCTCGTCGTCGGCGCGGCCGGCGCCTACGGCGCGGGTCTGCTGATGAACCACTCCGACGTGCCCAAGGGCACCACCGTGCTCGGCGTGGAGATCGGCGGCGGCACCCGTGACGACGCCGTCAAGAAGCTCGGCAAGGCCTTCGACGGCCGGGTGAACAAGGCGCTGACGCTGTCCGTGGACGGCTCCGATGTCACCCTCAAGCCGGAACAGGCGGGCCTGCAGTTCGACATGCAGGCCACGGTCGACGCGGCCGCCGGAAGCGACTACAACCCGGTCTCCGTGATCGGCTCGCTGTTCGGTCAGCACCGCGTCGTCGACCCCGTCATGCCGGTCGACGAGGAGAAGCTCCAGGCCGCCCTGAAGACCGCCGCGGGCGGCTCCGGATCGTCCAGCGACGGCACCATCAAGTTCGAGTCGGGCAAGGCCGTCGCCGTCTACGGCAAGGCGGGCAAGGGCATCGACGCGGCGAAGGCCGGCACCGCCGTCGCCGACGCCTACCGCGCCCAGGTGGAGAGCGGCACCGCGACCCCGGTGAAGGTCCCCACGACCACCCGCCGGCCGACGGTGCCCGACACCGAGGTCGACCGGATGATGAAGGAGTTCGCGACACCGGCGATGTCGGGCAAGGTCACCGTCCAGACCGACGCGGCGCACTCCGTACCGCTGAGCCCGAAGAACTCGCTGTGGAAGTTCCTCGGCGTCAAGGCGGTCAACGGCAAGCTCGTCGAGTACTACGACAAGGCCGCCCTCAAGGAGCTGTACGGCAGCGCCTTCGACGGTGTCCTGATCACCCGCGGCACCGGCCAGAAGACGCCCGTCACCGTCGAGGACGTCATCAACGCGCTGCGCCCGGCCCTCAAGAGCGAGACGAACCGGGTCGGAGTCATCGACACCGACCCGAGCTGACCCGCGCTTTCCCACAGGGGCGCCCGGCACCACCACCGGGCGCCCCTGCGCATGTCCCGGCGCCTCAGCGCACGCCCCGGCACGGGGCCGGCCGACGGCCGGTCTCCGCCCCGCCCGGCGGTCCGGCCGGTCTCCGCCCCGCCCGGCGGTCCGGCCGGTCTCCGTCCCGCCCGGCGCCCCACACCCCGCGCGACTCTCCCGTAGTGCCCATGACATCTGTCATGCGGCAGTCCGGACGCCCGACACTGCCGCCGGAGACGGCCCGCGGGCCACCATCGACGCATGACGACGACGACACCGGTGGTCGAGTTCGACCAGGTGCACAAGGGGTTCGGGGACGTGCGGGCGGTGGACGGGCTCAGTCTCGCCCTGCACCCGGGGGAGACCGTGGCGCTGCTGGGGCCCAACGGCGCGGGCAAGTCGACCACGCTCGACCTCCTCCTCGGCCTCAAGAACGCAGACAGCGGCACGGTCCGCGTGTTCGGCGCGAGCCCGCGGGAGGCGATCGTCGCCGGGCGGGTGGGCGCGATGCTGCAGAGCGGCGGGCTGATGGACGAGGTCACCGTCGCCGAACTGGTGACGCTCGCCTGCCGGCTGCACCCCAAGCCCTACCGTCCCGACGAGGTGATGGCCCGCGCGGGCGTCACCAAGATCGCCGCCCAGAAGGTCGACAAGCTCTCCGGCGGCCAGGCCCAGCGCGTCCGCTTCGCCCTGGCCACCGCAGGCGACAGCGACCTGATCGTCCTGGACGAGCCCACCACCGGCATGGACGTCACCGCCCGCCGGGCGTTCTGGGCCACCATGCGCGAACAGGCCGACCAGGGCCGCACGGTCCTCTTCGCCACCCACTACCTGGAAGAGGCCGACGCGACAGCCGACCGCGTCCTGGTCCTGCGCAGCGGCCGCCTCCTCGCCGACGGCACCGCCGCCGAGATCAAGGCCAAGGCCGGAGCCCGGCGGATCGCCTTCGACCTCACGGACGAAGCGATCGGCGAGGCCACCGAGAGCGCCCTGCGCGGCCTGCCCTTCCTCACCACGCTGGACGTCTCCGGCCACACCGTCCGCATCCAGTCCGCCGACGCCGACGCCACGGTCCACGCCCTCTACGCCCTCGGCCTCTACCCCCGCAACCTCGAAGTCGCCGGCCTCGGCCTGGAGCAGGCCTTCGTCGCCCTCACCGCCGCCGAGGAGGCGCACACGTCATGAACGGCCTCATCAAGCTCGAACTCACCCGCGCCCTGCGCAACCGCAAGTTCCTGTTCTTCTCGGTGATCTACCCCTCGGTCCTCTTCCTGCTCATCGCCGGCAGCGCCGACAGCACGACGAAGATCGACGGCACCGGGCTGACCCTCCCGACCTACATGATGGTCTCCATGGCCTCCTTCGGCGCCCTCACCGCCGTCCTGATGGGCAACAGCGAGCGCATCGCCAAGGAACGGGAGAACGGCTGGGTGCGGCAGCTGCGGCTGACCTCGCTGCCCGGCCGGGGCTTCGTCCTCGCCAAGACCGCGAGCGCCGCCGTCGTCAGCCTGCCGTCCATCGTCGTCGTCTTCGTCGCCGCCGCGGCCGTGAAGCACGTACGCCTGGACGCCTGGCAGTGGCTGGTCCTGACCGCCGCGATCTGGGCCGGAAGCCTCGTCTTCGCCGCGCTCGGCGTCGCTCTCGGGTACCTGGCGAGCGGGGACGCGGTCCGCCCGATCACGATGATCACCTACTTCGGCCTGTCCATCCTCGGCGGTCTGTGGATGCCCACGGCCACCTTCCCGGAGTGGCTCCAGCAGATCTCGAAGTGGGTCCCCACGCACGCGTACGCTGCCCTCGGACAGGCCATCGAACAGAACCAGGCACCGCACGCCGAGGACATCGCCGTCCTGGCCGTCTACTTCGCCCTGTTCACCGGCGGCGCGGCCTGGCTGTACCGGAAGGACACGCTGAAGGCGTGAGCGGCATACGCATCGGGCAGCGCCCGCAGAACAACCGGCAGAGATACGTCAAGCTGCTCTGGACCAGCATCTGGCTGGCGTATCTCGGCGCACCCGTCAGCGACCTGCTGCACGGCGGGCACGGCACCGTCGCCCGCGCCCTCGGCTGGATCGGGCTGGTCGCCTTCGTCGCCTGGTACCTGGCCCTGGTCTTCCGCACCGGGCGGGGTGAGCGCAACGGCGTGGTGCTCGCCTCGCTCGCGGTCCTGGCGACCGAGTCGACCGTCCTCGCCTTCTCCCTGGGCCGTGAATGGCTCGTGCTCTTCGTGTACGTGGGGATCTCCTCCGGCGCCGCCCTGCCGCTGCGCCTGTCCCGCTGGACCGTCCCGGCCGTGTCCGCCCTGCTGACCGGGGTCGCCTTCGTCGTCCCCGGCGGCAGCGACTATCTGACGGGACTGCTCTTCCCGGCCCTCCTCGGCGGCTTCTCGATGACCGGCGTACGCGAACTCATCCGTACAACCGTGGAGTTGCGCGAGGCACGCGCCACCGTCGCCCAACTCGCCGCCAACGAGGAGAGGTTGCGGCTCGCCCGCGACCTGCACGACCTGCTCGGGCACTCCCTGTCGCTGATCACGCTCAAGAGCGAACTCGCGGGCCGTATGCTCCCCGATCACCCCGACCGGGCGGCCCAGCAGGTCGCGGACATCGAACAGGTCAGCCGGCAGGCCCTCGTCGACGTCCGCGAGGCCGTCACCGGATACCGGCGGCGCCGGCTGCCCGCCGAACTCGCCGGGGCCAAGGTCGCGTTGGCCGCCGCCGGAGTCACCGCCGACCTCCCCGACGAACCCGACCTGTCCGGCGTGCCCGAGGAGAGCGAGGCGGCCCTCGCCTGGGCCCTGCGCGAGGCCGTCACCAACGTCGTACGGCACAGCGGGGCCCGGCGCTGCACGGTCGACCTCGCCCGGCGGCAGACCCTGGACGGCGCGGTCATCGAGCTCAGCGTCGAGGACGACGGCTCGGGCGGCCCGGGGGGAAGCCCCGGCAACGGTCTGACCGGCCTCTCCGAACGCCTGGAGAAGGCCGGCGGCTCCCTGGAGGCGGGCGGCGCCCGGCACGGCTTCCGCCTGGTCGCCCGCGCCCCGGCGGGCGCCCCGACGGCCGACGTAGGATCCCGCGCATGACGACCCGAACGATCAAGGTCCTGCTCGCCGAGGACCAGTCCATGGTCCGCGAGGCCCTCGCAGCCCTGCTCGGCCTGGAGCACGACATCGAGGTGGTCGCCCAGGTCGCCCGCGGCGACGAGGTGCTGGCGGCCGCCCGGGAGCACGGCGTCGACGTGGCCCTCCTCGACATCGAGATGCCCGGTGCGACCGGCATCGAGGCGGCGGCCGAGCTGCACGCGGCCCTGCCGGGCGTGAAGCTGGTCGTCCTCACCACCTTCGGCCGCCCCGGCTATCTGCGCAGCGCGATGGAGGCCGGCGCCGACGCCTTCCTGGTCAAGGACGCCCCCGCCGCCCAGCTCGCCGAGGCGATCCGCAAGGTCCTCTCGGGGGACCGGGTCATCGACCCCACGCTCGCCGCGGCGGCCCTCGCCGACGGCGCCAACCCGCTGACCGACCGCGAACGCGAGGTGCTGCGCGCGGCGGCCGACGGCTCCACCAACGCGGAACTCGCGGCGGCCCTCCACCTGTCCCAGGGCACGGTCCGCAACTACCTCTCCACCGCCATCCAGAAACTGACGGCCCGCAACCGGGCCGAAGCGGTGCGCATAGCGAGGGAGAAGGGCTGGCTGTGACCCCGCCCGCGGGCAGCCGGGGCGGCGACCGCCTTCCGGCGCCTCGGCAGGCGACGTTACCCCCGTCGCGCGAACGATGCCTGCCTCGGCACTGGGGCGCGTTTCGAAACGACGCTCCTTTCGAAACACGCCCTAGTTCAGCATCGACCGGGCCGCGTGGGCCTCCCGTCGCACCCGGTCGGCGGTGCCCTCGTCCACCACCTCCACCAGCCCCGCGTACTCCTCCATCTCCACCGCCCCGGCGACGAACTCACCGCGCTGCACCAGCAGTTGCCCCCGCTCGTAGCGCAACCGCGCCGGATGCGAGGGCAGCAGCAGCGCCAGCTCCACCGCCCACAGCGCCACATCCGAGCGCTCCGGCCGCGCGGACGCCCACGCCCGCACGTTGTTGAGGATCCGCGCGACCACGTCCACCGGCTCCGCCGGCCGCAGCATCTCCGGGTCCGGCGGAGCCCCCGTCGCCCCCGTCACCAGCAGCTCCGCGTCCCGCCCGGACAGCAGCCGGCCCCCGTCGAACGGGTCGACGAGCACCTGCCGTCCCGGATCGTCCCGCGGCCCGAACCCCACCACGAAGTGCCCCGGCAGAGCGACCCCGTACACCGGCGCGCCCGCCCGCCGGGCCACCTCGATCCACACCACCGACAGCAGGATCGGCAGCCCCCTGCGCCGCTGCAGCACCCGGTGCAGCAGGGACGACTCCAGCCGCTGGTAGTCCGCCGCCGAGCCGCGGAACCCCTGCCGCTCTCCCAGCAGCTCCCGCACCGCCACCGCCCACGACCGGGGACCGCCCGGCCGGAACGGCACCTGGCCCGCCAGCCGGTCCAGCTCGACCTGCGCGACGTCCATCCCGGCCTCGTCCAGCGTCCCGTCCGCCTCCGCGCCCACCAGCAGGCACAGCAGCGACAGATCGGGCCGCTCGGACCGCGCCTCCTCGGCGAACCGCCGCCGCACCTCGCTGAACTCCGGCCCCGTCACGGCGCACCCGCCGCCGGCTGCCGGTAGTGGTGGTAGGCGTGGTGCGCCCCGAAGCCCAGCCCGGCGTACAGCGACCGCGCGCCCGCGTTGTCGTCCTCGACCTGCAGCCAGGCAGCCGAGGCGCCCTCCTCCAGCGCCCGCCCGGCCAGCGCGGCCATCACCCGCGTCCCGAGCCCCTGCCGACGGCGCGCGGGATCGACCTCCACCGCAGCGAACCCGGCCCACCGCCCGTCCACGACCAACCGGCCGACGGCGGCGGGGACGCCCGCCTCGCCGGGCACGGACGCGAACCACACCGACGGCCCCGAGCCCAGCACCTTCAACGCCACCTCGCTCACCCCCTTGCGCTGGTACCGCGCGAGCCACGCCTCGTCGGCCTCCCGGGCGAGCACCACACCCTCAGCGTCCGCCCGGTCCGCGACCGGCGCCAGCGCTCCGATCCACAGCTCGGCGCTCACCTCGCGCACCCACCCGCGCCGCTCCAGCTCCGCGCACAGCAGCTCCTGCGTGCCCTCGGCCCCGGTCGCGGTCTGCACATAGGCGGGCAGCCCCCGGGTGCCGTACCAGCGCAGTACGGCGTCCAGCGCTTCGTCGAGGGGGAGCCCCGGGTCGCCGAGAGGCAGCACGGAGTTGGCGCGACGGGTGAACCCGGCGGCCGCCCGCAGCTCCCAGCCGCCCAGCCGCTCGCTCTCCAGCGGCCGCCACGCCCGGGACGCGGCACGGGCCAGCTCCTCGTAGGAGGCGGCCGGCCCCCGGCGGCGGGCGGGGGCGGCAGGCACGACCTTCCCCGCGACCAGCGAGGACACGGGGATGCGGACGCTCTCACCGCTCTTGCGTGTGATCACCAGCACATCGTCGTCCCATGATGTGAGAACACCCACCGTGTCGGTGAATCTCCCCTGTGTCACCCCGGGTTCGCCGAGGCGTCGCACGGAGACGCGTTTGCCCACGTCAGCGGCGGTGATTCGGACCTCGAGGCGTCCGGCGGCCGAGATTTCCACGGGTCGACTCCCCCCTCCTGTTCGGATCATTGCCAGGAACGGAGATACTAGGGGCGGGCATCGACGACGCCGCGCTCCCGCGCGCCAGGCGGCGGAGCCTGAGAGAGGCCCGCCAGCGCCCTATCGAGGAGGAACGACAGCGTGACCTACGTCATCGCGCAGCCTTGTGTCGACGTGAAGGACAAGGCGTGCATCGAGGAGTGCCCGGTCGACTGCATCTACGAGGGCCAGCGGTCCTTGTACATCCACCCGGACGAATGCGTCGACTGTGGCGCCTGTGAACCGGTCTGCCCGGTCGAGGCCATCTTCTACGAGGACGACACTCCCGAGGAGTGGAAGGACTACTACAAGGCGAACGTCGAGTTCTTCGACGAGCTCGGCTCGCCGGGCGGCGCCAGCAAGCTGGGGCTGATCGAGCGCGACCACCCCTTCATCGCCGCGCTGCCGCCGCAGGCCGGGTAAGGGGTCCCCGGACCCTGAGCGCACGAGCGGCCCCGTACCGCTCCGTGCCGCCTCGGCCCCGTACGGCCTGATCACGGCCGTGCGGGGCCGATCCGTCCGCCGTACGGGGCCGTCGCGCCCGACGAAAGTGAGCCAGTGACCGTGTCCGCAGTCCCCGATCCCCCACCCGTCACCCGCCACCGCCCTTCCACGGAGTCGCTGCGCGACCGCCTCCCCGACTTTCCGTGGGACAAGCTGGAGCCGTACAAGAAGACGGCCGCCGCCCACCCCGACGGCATCGTCGACCTGTCCGTCGGCACGCCGGTGGACCCGGTCCCCGACCTGATCCAGAAGGCCCTGGTCGACGCGGCGGACTCCCCGGGCTACCCCACCGTCTGGGGCACCCCGGCGCTGCGGGACGCGATCACGGGCTGGGTGCAGCGCAGGCTCGGCGCCCGCGAGGTCACCCACCGGCATGTGCTGCCGATCGTCGGATCCAAGGAACTCGTCGCCTGGCTCCCCACCCAGCTGGGCCTCGGCCCCGGCGACCGGGTCGCCTTCCCCCGCCTGGCCTACCCGACCTACGAGGTCGGCGCCCGTCTGGCCCGCGCCGGACACGAGGTCTACGACGACCCGACCGAGCTGGACCCGGAAGGGCTGAAGCTCCTCTGGCTGAACTCGCCGTCGAACCCCACCGGCAAGGTCCTCGGCAAGGCCGAGCTGACCCGGATCGTCGCCTGGGCCCGCGAGCACGGCGTCCTGGTCTTCTCCGACGAGTGCTACCTCGAACTGGGCTGGGAGGCCGACCCCGTCTCCGTCCTCCACCCGGACGTCAACGGCGGTTCCTACGACGGGATCGTCGCGGTCCACTCCCTGTCGAAGCGGTCGAACCTCGCGGGCTACCGCGCCGCCTTCCTGGCCGGCGACCCGGAGGTCCTCGCGCCGCTGCTGGAGATCCGCAAGCACGGCGGCATGATGACGTCGGCGCCCACACAGGCGGCGGTCGTGGCCGCCCTCTCCGACGACGTCCACGTCCACGAGCAGCGCGAGCGCTACGCCGCCCGCCGTACCGCCCTGCGCGCCGCTCTGCTCGACCACGGCTTCCGCATCGAGCACAGCGAGGCCAGCCTCTACCTGTGGGCCACCCGCGACGAGTCCTGCTGGGCCACCGTCGCCCACCTGGCCGACCTGGGCATCCTGGTGGCCCCCGGCGACTTCTACGGCACGGCGGGCGCCCACCACGTACGGGTGGCCCTGACGGCCTCGGACGAGCGGGTGACGGCGGCGGTGGCCCGCCTCACCCGGCGCTGACGCCGGCCGCACCCGCGCTCGGCGGAAACGGAGAAGGGGCCCGGCGTGATCGCCGGGCCCCTTCGCGCGTCGCGGGCGTCAGCCCAGCGGCAGCCCCTTCGTCGGCAGCCCCTTCGTGGGCAGCGTGCCCGTCCCCGGCAGGCCGCCCTTGGTCGCCGAGGAGGCCGTGTCCCCGAGGATCCCGCCGGCCGACCCGGCGGCCTCGCCGGCCGCCTTCTGCGCCACCGGCGTGGCCTTCTTCACGGCCTTGCCCCCGGCCTTGCCCGCCGCCGGAACCGCCTGCTTGACCGCCTTGCCGCCGGTGTCGGCCGCGGCCCCGGTGACGCCGCGCGCCGCGCCGTCGAGCGTGTTGCCGACGTTCGCCCCGTCCAGGGCGGTCAGCCCGCCGACGTTCGGGGCGGCGGGCAGCGCGGGGGCGGCGCCGGCGGAGCCGGCCGCACCGACCCCGGCGGCCGCTCCCGCAGCGACGAGCAGCGCGGCACGGGCGATCCTGCGGGTCAGGGGGAGGGTCATGATGCTCCTTACACGGATTACGGGAATTCACGGTCACGCGGAGGGGAACGCCGGACGATCGTCAGGAAGCCGATCGTCCGCCTCGGTCGCAGTGACTACCGCTCGAGATCCACGAAGGTTGCGGACCGCCGGCGTAAAGAGTTGGCAATGCGTCGCATAATCGCCTGCGGATAAAAGGGGCGAAAAGGTCCCGGTGTGAAAGTCCGTCGGCCCCTCGGAGCCCAGTCCTCCCACGGGCCCGCCCGACACCGGGAGCGGTGGCGCGAGCGAGCGACCGCCCCCGGCCCCGCACCGGCTCCCCGTGACCCGCCCGGGTGACCGCCCGTACTACCGAGCGGTGACGATCCGTACGGCGTTCGCGCCGGAACCCGCGCTCGAACCCGTGCCCGCGGCTCCCGCGGCCTCCGTCCCACTCTCCTCGGCCGGACGCCACTTGCTGTCGGTGTGCCCGGCGGTCCACTCCCGCCCGGCGTACGTGACGCGCTCGATGTGCAGCGCCGAGGCGTTGGCCACCGCCCAGTGCGCGAGCTGCCAGCCGCGCTCGCCGACGGCCCGCCCGCCCGCGGATCCGCCTTCGGACAGGGGGAGCGTCACGGTCCGCCCACTGGTCTCCGCGGCCGGCACGTCCGCCCCGGTGGTCGACGACTTCGACGCCCCGGCCTTGGAGTCGTCGGTCTCGGAGGCGTTCCCGGCCTTCGAGTCCTGCGCCTGCGCCCCCTCCGCGCGGGCCCGCTGCGCCGCCTCCCGGCCGAAGTCGCGCGCGAGCGCGGCGCGCACCGCCTCAGGCCCCGTGGCCGTCGCGCTCGCCGGCACGCCCTCGCAGGTCAGCGTGGCCGCCGAGGTGCCCGTGAGCGCGGCGGCCAGCAGCGTGGCGTCCGGCTCGTGCTTGGCGTACGCCTCGGGGTAGCCGCTGCGCTGCACGCGCTGCGCGGCCACCGTCAGCGGCAGTTCGGTGTAGTCGCGCACCTTCGCCAGATGCGCGTAGAAGACGTCCGCCGCGTACGTCGGGTTCGTGACCTGCCGCTCGGTGCCCCAGCCCTGGGAGGGCCGCTGCTGGAACAGGCCGAGCGAGTCCCGGTCGCCGTGGTCGAGGTTGCGCAGCGCCGACTCCTGAAGGGCGGTCGCCAGCGCGATCGTCACCGCCCGCTGCGGCATGCCCCGGTCGGTGCCGACGGCGGCGATCGTCGCCGCGTTCACCGCCTGCTCGGGCGTGAACTCGTACTCCGGGCCGCCGCCTTGGGCGGAGACGACCCTGCACCCCGGGTCATCGGCGCCGCCGGTGACGTACTGCACCGCGACATAGCCCGCGACGGCGGACAGGACCACGCAGGCCGCCCCGGAACGGAGGAGGCGGCCGCGACGCTTGCGGGAAGGGGACGGCTCTGGCACGCGTACAAGGTACTGGAGAGTACGGAAACCGGGGAGAGGCGAAGGGAAGGGAGGGAACGGCGGGAGCCGCAGTCGGCGCGTTAGGGTCGACGGCATGGCCGAGACCCCGCTTGACCTCACGCTGGACGCCGCTGCGCTCACCGCCCGGCTCGTCGACTTCCCGTCGGAGAGCGGCGCCGAGAAGCCCCTCGCGGACGCGATCGAGACCGCCCTGCGCGCGCTGCCGCACCTGACGGTCGACCGGTACGGCAACAACGTGATCGCCCGCACCCGGCTGGGCCGCCCGGAGCGGGTGATCCTCGCCGGCCACATCGACACCGTCCCCATCGCCGGCAACGTCCCCTCCACGCTGGACGAGGACGGCGTGCTGTGGGGCTGCGGCACCTGCGACATGAAGTCCGGCGTCGCGGTCCAGCTGCGCATCGCGGCGACCGTCCCCGAACCGAACCGGGACCTGACCTTCGTCTTCTACGACAACGAGGAGGTCGCCGCCGACCTCAACGGCCTCAAGCACGTCGCCGAGGCCCGCCCCGAGTGGCTGGAGGGCGACTTCGCGATCCTGTTGGAGCCGTCCGACGGCCAGGTCGAGGGCGGCTGTCAGGGCACCCTGAGGGTGCTGCTGAAGACCCGGGGCGAGCGGGCCCACTCCGCGCGCGGCTGGATGGGCTCCAACGCGATCCACGCGGCCGCCCCGATCCTGGCCCGCCTCGCCGCCTACGAGCCGCGGTACCCCGTCATCGACGGCCTGGAGTACCGCGAGGGCCTCAACGCGGTCGGCATCAGCGGCGGCGTCGCCGGCAACGTCATTCCCGACGAGTGCGTGGTCACCGTCAACTTCCGCTACGCGCCGGACCGTTCGCCCGAGGAGGCGATCGCCCACGTGCGTGAGGTCTTCGCGGGGTGCGGTGTCGAGGAGTTCGTCGTGGACGACCACAGCGCCGGCGCGCTGCCCGGCCTCTCCCACCCGGCCGCCGCCGCGTTCATCGAGGCGGTGGGCGGCGTCCCGATGCCCAAGTACGGCTGGACGGACGTCTCCCGCTTCTCGGCGCTCGGCGTCCCCGCCGTCAACTACGGCCCCGGGAACCCCCACTTGGCGCACAAGCGGGACGAACGCGTCGACACGGCGAAGATCCTCGCGGGCGAGGAGCGCCTGCGTGCCTGGCTCACCGGCTGAACCGTCACGGGACCGGACACGCCGACGTCCCCCCTCCGTAACCCGCGTGGATCTACGCTGAGGTACGAACGACGCGCAAGCGGAGGGAGCTCACATGGCTACAGGCAACCCCGAGGGCAAGAAGCAGCCACCGGAGGAACAGCGCCTGGGACCGGTCCTCCGGAGGCGGGACCAGGTGCAGGCGAGCACCACGGACCAGCGGCTGCTGGACGAACGGGCCCCGTCCGACTGGGTCCACACCGACCCCTGGCGGGTGCTGCGCATCCAGTCGGAGTTCATCGAGGGGTTCGGCACCCTCGCCGAACTCCCGCCCGCCATCAGCGTGTTCGGCTCCGCCCGGACGCCCGCGAACTCCCCTGAGTACGAATCGGGCGTGCGGCTCGGCCGGGCGCTGGTCGAGGCCGGCTGGGCCGTCATCACGGGCGGCGGCCCCGGCGCGATGGAGGCGGCCAACAAGGGCGCGAGCGAGGCGGGCGGCGTCTCGGTGGGGCTGGGCATCGAACTCCCCTTTGAGCAGGGCCTGAACCCGTACGTCGACATCGGCCTCAACTTCCGGTACTTCTTCGTCCGCAAGATGATGTTCGTCAAGTACGCCCAGGGGTTCGTGGTGTTGCCCGGCGGGCTCGGCACCCTCGACGAACTCTTCGAGGCCCTCACCCTCGTCCAGACCCAGAAGGTCACCCGTTTCCCGATCGTCCTCTTCGGCACGGAGTACTGGGCCGGCCTGATCGACTGGCTCCGGAACACCCTCATCGCCCAGGGCAAGGCCGCCGAGAAGGACCTCCTCCTCTTCCACGTCACGGACGACGTGGAGGAGGCGGTGGCACTGGTGTCGAAGGAGGCGGGCCGCTAGGGCGCCTGTCCACCGACCGGGTCAGGTGGTGGGCGGGCGCAGGGCGGGGACCAGGGGGCGAAGCCCCCTGGTGCGGCCCGCCGGACGACCGCCCACCCGCCACCGCCGGCGGCCTACGCGAGCCCCCGCCGCGCCACCGCCGGCGGCCGGTGCCCCGCGATGGACGCCACCATGTCCAGCACCTGCCGCGTCTCCGCCACCTCGTGCACCCGGTACACCTGAGCCCCCAGCCACGCCGACACGGCGGTCGTCGCCAGCGTCCCCACCACCCGCTCCTTCACCGGCCGGTCCAGCGTCTCGCCCACGAAGTCCTTGTTGGACAGCGACACCAGCACCGGCCACCCCGTCTCCACCATCTCCGGCAGCCGCCGCGTCGCCTCCAGGCTGTGCCGCGTGTTCTTGCCGAAGTCGTGCCCGGGATCGATCAGGATCGACTCGCGCGGCACCCCCAGCCCCGCCGCCCGCTCCGCGAGCCCCACGGTCACCCGCAGGATGTCGGCCATGACGTCGTCGTACGTCACCCGGTGCGGCCGCGTCCGGGGCTCCGCGCCGCCCGCGTGGGTGCACACCAGCCCCACCCCGTACCGCGCGGCGACCTCCGCCAGCCGGGGATCGACGCCGCCCCACGCGTCGTTCAGCAGATCCGCGCCGGCCTCGCACACGGCCTCGCCGACCTCCGCCCGCCAGGTGTCCACGCTGATCACGACGTCGGGGAAGCGCCGCCGCACCTCGGCGACGAAACCGACCGTGCGCCGCGCCTCCTCCTCGGCGGACACCTCCTCGCCCGGCCCGGCCTTGACCCCGCCCACGTCGATGATCGCGGCGCCCTCCGCCACCGCCCGCTCCACGCGCGCGAGGGCCGGCTCGTCGAGGAAGGTGGCCCCCTGGTCGTAGAAGGAGTCGGGGGTGCGGTTCACGATCGCCATGATCACCGGCTCGTGGGTGCCGAATTCACGCCTGCCGAGCCTGAGCATCCGCTGTGACCTCTCCTGGTACGTCCTGCACATCCACCGCCTGCGACCCTAACCGCCGCGCCCGCATGGCACGATCGGACCCTGACACATCCGATACGAGCACAGCGAGCGTGGTGGCCCACCGATGGTTATGTTCTTCTTCCTGGTCGTCGCGCTCGCCGTCGTGGTCGCCGCGGTGACGCTCGCCGTGGTGGGCGGCGGCGAGGGCGACGGCCCGCTGCCGGACGCCGTCGCCCAGCGGCTGCGCGATCCCCTGCCGCCGGACCGCCCCGTCCAGCGGGCCGACGTCGACCGCCTCCGCTTCCCCCTCGCCGCCCGCGGCTACCGCATGGCGGAGGTCGACGACGTGCTCAACCGCCTCGGCGCGGAACTCGCCGAACGCGACGACCGCATCGCCGAACTGGAATCCGCCCTGACCGCCGCCCGGACGCCCGAGCACCAGGTCTCCATGGACAAGCCCGCCCCCGAGGACCAGCGATGAGCGACGGCGCGGCCCTCGCGGGCCCGGACGGCGCGCTGCGCTGCCCGTGGGCCCTGTCCACCGCGGACTACGTGACGTACCACGACGAGGAGTGGGGCCGCCCGGTCCACGGCGACGACGCCCTCTTCGAACGCCTCAGCCTGGAGGCCTTCCAGTCCGGCCTGTCCTGGATCACGATCCTGCGCCGCCGCCCCGGCTTCCGCAAGGCGTTCGCGGACTTCTCGATCAGCTCCGTCGCCGCCTTCACCGACGAGGACCGCGAGCGCCTCCTCGCCGACCCCGGCATCATCCGCAACCGCGCGAAGGTCGACGCGACCCTTGCCAACGCGCGCGTGCTCGCCGACTGGGCCCCGGGGGACCTGGACGACCTGATCTGGTCCCACGCCCCCGACCCGGAGGGCCGCCCGGTCCCCAGGACCCTCGCCGACGTCCCGGCGGTCACCCCCGAGTCGACGGCGCTGTCCAAGGCGCTGAAGAAACGGGGGCTGCGCTTCGTCGGCCCGACGACGGCGTACGCCCTGATGCAGGCGTGCGGCCTGGTCAACGACCACCTGGAGACCTGCGTGAGCCGCTGACGCCGTCCTGCGGGAAAGCCCCTACCGGCCCAGGTACTTCGGCTTCTCCTTCTGCACGAAGGCCTGCACGGCGATCGTGTGGTCCTCGGACCGTCCCGCCCGCGTCTGCAGCTCGTCCTCCTTCTGGAGCGTCTCGGCCAGAGAGTGGGAGAACCCGTACGCCACGGCCTCCTTCAGCGCCGCGTAGGCGACCGTCGGCCCCTCGGCCAGCGCCCGCGCGACGCTCTCCGCCTCGGCGCGCAGCTCCGCCGAGGGCACGACGCGGTTGGCGATGCCCAGGTCGTACGCCTCCTGCGCCTTGACGGTGCGCGGGAAGAGCAGCAGGTCGGTGGCCCGGCCGGGGCCCACCACACGCGGCAGGGTCCACGAGACGCCGGAGTCGGCGGTCAGCGCCACGCCCGCGAACGAGGTGTTGAAGGCGGCCGTGTCCGCGACGATCCGGTAGTCCGCCGCGAGGGCGAAACCGAAGCCGGCTCCGGCCGCGACGCCGTTCACCGCGGCGACCACCGGCTTCGGCGCCTCGGTGATCGCGCGCACGATCGGGTTGTAGTGCTCCCTGACCGTGCTCATCGTCTGCCCCGACCCGGTCTCCTTGTCGGCGGCGAGCAGCCCGATGTGCTCCTTGAGGTCCTGGCCGACGCAGAACGCCCGGTCCCCGGCGGCGGTCAGCAGCACCGCCCGGACCGCGTCGTCCTCCGCCGCCGAGCGCACCGCGTCGCGCAGGGCGACCTTGGTCGCGATGTTCAGAGCGTTCATCGCCTCGGGGCGGTTCAAGGTGATCGTGGCGAGCCCGTCGCTCACCTCGTAGAGCACGGTGTCGGCCATGGGGTGTCCCCTCCGTCGTCGGTCACGGTCCGTGGTTGCGGACGACGGCGTACCGACCGGTACGCCGTCGCCCAGGACAGCATGAAGGACGCGGCGGCGGTGGTCGTGTGACCTGCGTCTAACAATCTGCGGTGATTTCCGGCGGCCCTGAGCGCGTGCGGACGCGAAGTATGGCATCCACATCGCCGAAATGAGTGGTTTTGCTCGCGTGCGTTGCCCAAGCGATGCCTACTGATGTTGGTCATCGGGTCCTGAGATGCGGGATAATGGCCTGGAAGCAATGTGTTCGATGCCGGTGTCGCGCGTCCCCTGACGGAGTGCGCGTGCCCTTCACGGGCCGTCGGCCTTGACGATGAGCTGGTTTCAGGAAGGGGAACGAGCATGGCGGCCATGAAGCCGCGGACGGGCGATGGCCCGCTCGAGGTGACCAAGGAGGGGCGGGGCATCGTCATGCGCGTTCCCCTCGAAGGCGGCGGTCGGCTCGTCGTCGAGCTGACCCCTGACGAGGCCGACGCGCTGGGCGACGCCCTCAAGAAGGTCGTCGGCTGACCGCGAGCGAGCTGTGAGGCGCAGGTCGCGAAAGCGTGCTTGCCGCCCGAGCGGGGGTGGGCCTGTCGTCGGCTGACGCGCAAGCGACCATACCCTTTCAGTCGCCCCGGCATCCTCACGGGTGCCGGGGCGGCTGTATCTCCACAGGACCGCGGGACGCGTCGCCCTGGCAAGCGGGTGCGCCGCCCGTCAGCGCTTGACCGCGCACAGCAGGCCGTCGCCCACCGGCAGCAGCGAGGGCACCCACTCCTGGCTCTCCCGCACCTCCCGCAACAGCTCACGCACTCTTATGACCTCCGTGGGCTGCGGGCCGGAGTCGATCGTGCGGCCGTTGGCGAACACGCCCTCGAACACCACCAGGCCCCCCGGCCGCAGCAGACGGAACGACTCGGCGAGGTAGTCCATGACCTCCAGCCGGTCCCCGTCGCAGAAGACGAGGTCGTATCCGGAGTCCGCGAGCCGGGGCAGGACGTCGAGCGCGCGGCCCGGGATGAAACGGGCCCGGTTGCTGGCGAAGCCGCAGGCGCGGAAGGCCTGCCGGGCGAACTGCTGGTGCTCCGGCTCCGGGTCGACGGTCGTCAGCACGCCGTCGGGGCGCATGCCGTGCAGGAGGTGTATCCCGGAGACGCCGGTGCCGGTGCCGATCTCCGCGACCGCTTTGGCGTCCACGGTGGCGGCCAGCAGGCGCAAGGCGGCGCCCGTGCTGGGCGACACCGAGCGCAGCCCTGCCTCGCGGGCCCGCTCCCGGGCCCAGCGCAGCGCTTCGTCCTCGGCGACATAGGCGTCGGCGAACGCCCAGCTCGTCTGCCGGTTGCCGGTGATGTCCCTCTCCTGTCCCCGTGGTTGCCTCGGCGTGACTGTATCCGTTGGTGTCGGGAACCCGCAGATGGGACCGCGCGTTTGAAGAGGTGGGACAGACGACGGGGGACACAGTTGGATCACGACGAGGGACGAGACGTCGAGCAAGTGCTGACGCAGCCGGATGAGCCGCGCCAGCGCACATCAAATTCTCGTAAAACCGCTTATCCGGAGCTAACGGGCGAGGTGGCTATGGTAGGGGCTCCACTGGACACCACCAGAGCCGACAGGGGAGGTGCGGCTGCACCTGTGGATCGGGGAGGAGTGCTGCGGCGCTTCCTCGGATCGGCGGGCAGGCCGAAATCCGTGAACGACACCGCTGCCGACCACAGCCAGGCCGCCGGTCCCACCGCCGGCCACGCCCCGACCGCGACCTTCTCCACCGACGCGGACGGGCAGGCGTGGACTCCGCCCACGTGGGAGGAGATCGTCAGCATGCACAGCGGCCGGGTCTACCGGCTCGCCTACCGCCTCACCGGCAACCAGCACGACGCGGAGGACCTCACCCAGGAGGTCTTCGTCCGTGTCTTCCGCTCCCTGTCGACGTACACGCCGGGCACCTTCGAGGGCTGGCTGCACCGCATCACCACCAACCTCTTCCTGGACATGGTCCGCCGCAAGCAGCGCATCCGCTTCGACGCGCTCGGCGAGGACGCGGCCGAGCGGCTGGCCAGCAGGGAGCCCAACCCGCAGCAGATCTTCAACGACGCCCACTTCGACGCGGACGTCCAGCAGGCCCTGGACACCCTCGCGCCCGAGTTCCGCGCCGCGGTCGTCCTCTGCGACATCGAAGGACTGTCGTACGAGGAGATCGCCGCGACCCTCGGCGTCAAGCTCGGCACGGTCCGCTCGCGCATCCACCGCGGCCGCTCGCAGCTGCGCAAGGCGCTGGCCCACCGTTCGCCCGAGGCGCGCGCGGAGCGGCGCTCCTTCATGGCCCGGGTGCCCGCTCTGGGGGGAGGGGGCGCGACGGCGTGAGTGGATCCCGTCCTACCCCCGCGGAACAGCACCTCGGAGACCGACTCTCCGCCCTCGTGGACGGCGAGCTCGGTCATGACGCGCGCGAGCGGGTGCTCGCGCATCTGGCGACCTGTGCCAAGTGCAAGACGGAGGTCGACGCGCAGCGCCGGCTGAAGAACGTCTTCGCCGAAGTGGCCCCGCCGGCCCCCTCCGAAAGCTTCCTGGCCCGGCTCCAGGGGCTCCCCGGGGGAGGTGATCCGGGCGGCGGCGGCATGCCGCCGCTCGGGGGAGCGTTCGGGGACCGGTTCACAGCCGCCCGCCCCGGAGCCTCCTCCGTCTTCGGGGTGAGACGCGACGAGCCGTTCGAGTTCGGCTACGTCCCCGCCCGTGAGCACGGCTCGGTGCTCCCGCCCTCCCCGGACCGCGGTTTCCGGATCCACCCGGTGGGCCGGGGGGACGCCGAGCGCTCCCGTGGGCTGCGGCTCGCGTTCGTCGCGGCCGGCGCGGTGTCGCTGGCCGCGATCGCCCTCGGCGGCATGAACACCGGCGTCCCGGCCGACGCGGAGGCCCGCGGCGGCGCGGGCGCCGGAAGCAATGTGACCCCGGCCCGCACACCGGGCGGCTCCGGTTCGACGGCGGTCCCGGAGAACCAGCGTCGGCGTGCCGCGGGACCCCTCCTGTCCCAGGGCACGGGGGCGACCCTCGGCGACGCCCCGGTGGCCCCGACCCAGGTGTCCGCGCCGCTGCTGCCCGGGATTCCGGCCCCGGCCGGCACTCCGGTGGAGCCGCAGGTGCTGCACCGGCTCACCACGCCCATGGTGGCCGGGGCGGCGGCGATGTCCCCGCTGATACGCCCGCTGGCCACGCCCCCGCCGATCGCGCTCACCGCCTGGGACGCCGCGCCCTCGACCGGTGCGCCCAACCTGCTCGCCGCCCCCGCTTCCGTCCCCGAGGTCGCGCCCGCCCCCAGCCGCTCTCCCTTCTCTCCGCAGATCGCCCGCTGACCGAACCCTGCCGCCGGGCCGCCGTGACCTGGTTGAATCCAGGGAGGATCGCGCCCGTGCGAGGAACCGGGCGCGACGGGGGCCGAGCGGGGAGAGCATGGACGAGGGCAAGCCGACCAAGGCGAAGTGGTGGAACCGCCCACGCCCCGAGCCCAGAGAGACCCCCGACGGCGACTTCCGACTCGCCGACCCGAACCCTCTGCCGGAGCCTCCGGCGGCCACGCAAACGGACCAGACGGAGGCGCCCGCCGGGGGTGCGGCGAGCCAGCCGACGGCGCCCGCCGGAGTTGCAGCGGGCCGACCGGGGGCACCCATCGGGGTTCCGCTGGACCAGCCGACGGCGTCCGTCGGGGTTCCGCTGGACCAGCCGTGGTCGTCGGGGGACACGGCGGATCAGCCGGGGCCGCGCGAGGGGGTTCCGGTGGACCGGGCGGAGGCGCTTGCGGGTGCGTCGGCTCAGGCCGGGGCACCCACGGGGGTTCCGGCGGACCAGCCCCAGTCGCTCGCCGGGTCTCCCGTAGACCAAGCGGGGGCGCTCGACGGGGTTCCGGGGGCGCGTTCTGCCGACGTGTCCGAGGGGGGTGCCGTGGGGCAGGTCGACTCGGCCGCTCCCGTCGGGGAACCCCTCGGCCCGCTCCCCACCCCTCCTCCCGGCGACGTCCGTCCCAAGCCGCTGCACGATCCCGACGCCTACAGCACCCCGCCCTACGGCGAGCCCGGCCCCTGGGCCCCCGCACCGCCCGTACAGCACCCGGCGGCCGCGCACGCCCAGGACACGCCACCGGCCGCGCCCCTCCCCCCGCCCGAACCGGGCGCCCCCGCTCCCGAGGTCGACGCGTCTCCCGAAGCCGCTGACCCCTGGTACCGGTACGACCCCTGGGCCGCCCCCGGTGGCGCATCGGCGTCCGCCGGGCCGTTGCAGCAGACCGGGGCCGCCGTGCTCAGCCGGGATCAGCGCCGTAGGCGGGCGCGGAAGGCGCTCGTCGGGGGAGCCCTCGGCATCGCGCTCGTGTCCGGGCTGCTCGGCGGGTTCGTCGGCGCCCAACTGGAGCGCAACGGCGGGCTCGACACCGTGAAGCTGCCGCAGGCCTCCGCCGCGCCCGCGGGCCGGGACGCCGACAGCATCGCCGGGATCGCCGCCCGCGCCCTGCCCAGCGTCGTCACCCTGCACGTCAGCGGAAGCGCGGAGTCCGGCACCGGCACCGGCTTCGTGCTGGACACCCGGGGCCACATCCTCACCAACGAACACGTCGTCGCGCCCGCCGGATCCGACGGCGAGATAAGCGTCGTCTTCAACGGCGGCCAGACCGCCCGCGCCGAGATCGTCGGCAAGGACAGCGGGTACGACCTCGCCGTGGTCAAGGTGAGCGGGGTGCGGGGGCTGACCCCGCTGCCCCTCGGCAACTCCGACAACGTCCGGGTCGGCGACCCGGTCGTCGCCATCGGCGCCCCCTTCGACCTGGAGGGCACCGTCACCTCCGGCATCATCAGCGCCAGGGAGCGGCCCATCACCGCCGGCGGCGAGCGCGGCGACGGCAGCGACGTCTCGTACGTGGACGCGCTGCAGACCGACGCGCCCATCAACCCGGGCAACTCAGGCGGCCCCCTCCTCGACGCGCACGGCCAGGTCGTCGGCATCAACTCCGCCATCCGCTCGGCCGTCGACGGCTCCGACGCCGACGGCGGCCAGGCCGGCTCGATCGGCCTGGGCTTCGCCATCCCGGTCAACCAGGGCAGGCGGGTCGCCGAGGAACTGATCAACACCGGCCGGGCGACCCATCCGGTCATCGGCGTCACCCTCGACATGGACTACACGGGCGACGGCGCCCGGGTCCGCGCCGAGGGCGGCGACGGCGGCCTCCCGGTCACCCCGGGCGGCCCCGGCGACCGCGCCGGCATCCGCGCCGGCGACGTCATCACGGCGATCGACGGCCGGCGCGTCCACTCCGGTGAGGAACTGATCGTCAAGACACGGGCCCACCGCCCCGGAGACCGCATGAAGCTCACCGTCCGGCGTGACGGCGAGGACCGCACGCTCACCCTGGTCCTCGGCTCCTCCGGGGGCAGTGAGTGACAGCGACTCACGGACGGCCGCCGGCCCGCGGCGCGCCAAGGCGAACAAGGCTCAAAACCGGCCGCCGACCGGCGCGCGTCCGCCGTGGGGCGGTACCGGTCGGACAGGTGCGACAGGTACCGTGGACCCGGCCCGGACCACGGAAGACCGGAACTGACCACCGAGGGCCGAGGACCGCGGACATCGCAAGGAGCTTCAGGTGTTCAATGACATAGGCCCGCTCGAGCTGGTGACGCTCGCCGTCCTCGCCGTGCTCGTCTTCGGTCCGGACAAGCTCCCCAAGGTCATCCAGGACGTGACGCGCACGATCCGGAAGATCCGTGAGTTCTCCGACAGCGCCAAGCAGGACATCCGCGCCGAACTCGGCCCGGAGTTCAAGGACTTCGAGTTCGAGGACCTCAACCCCAAGACGTTCATCCGCAAGCAGCTGGACAACGAGGACCTGGGGCTGAAGGAGATCCGCAACGGCTTCGACCTGAAGAAGGAGATGGCCGAGGTCACCGACGCCGTCCACGGCCACGAGCCGGACTCCACCGCCTCGTCGTCGTCCTCGTCCGGCGGCCGTCTGGACATGACCAAGAAGCCCGAGGAGCCGGGCAAGGACGACCGTCCGCCGTTCGACGCGGACGCCACCTGAGCGTCACGCGCCCCGCGTCGCCCCCTTGGATGTGAGGGGGCGCACGTCGTGCGCACCGGGTGGTTTCCCCGCGGTCGGCGGCGGGGTGGCTATGCTGCCTGGTTGTTGTGCGGGCCGTACCAGTGAGGCGACGCCACCCGAAGGGCGGCGGGCCGGGGCGGTCCGGCGAGAGCGAGGAGGCGTCGGGCACATGGAGACGACGAGTCGGGCAGTCGAAGAGGCGCCGGCCGCGGAGGGTGGACAACAGGTCACCTCCCCCCGGCGCGCGGTCGACCGCTACCTGGAGGCGCCCTTCCCGTGGTACGGCCTCGACGAGGCCTTCACCGGGCCGCGCTGGCTGATGCAGGTGGGCACGGCGGCCGACGGGGCCGTCGAGCACGGTGCGATCGGGCACGGCGAGGAGCCGTCGGTGCGGCACGAGACCTCGGGCGAGGACCGCGGGAAGTTCGCGGTCGTCGTGACCGTCGCCGCGAACCCGGTGCGGCGCAGCGCGGACGGCACCGGGCTGCTGGAGGCCACGTCGGTCTCCTCGGCGGCTTGGCTCGCGGGGCTGGGGCTGCTGTCGCACACCTGGCCGGGCCAGCTGGACCACAGCCTGCGCGACGACTGGCTGGACCAGCAGACCGAGACGGCGTGGGCCCTCGCGGACGACCTCGCCGGCTCCGCCTGGTCGACGCTGTCCCTGCCGGTCGACGGCGTGTCCGCGCCGTTCCACTACCGGGAGTCCGAGTTCGGCTGGGTCCTCGCGGGCTCGACGGGGCAAGGGGTGCACGTCGGGGCGTACGGCAGGGGGATGAGCGCGTACGGCCTCGGCTTCGCCGTGATCAAGGACATCGCCGCGTACGCGTGAGGCCGATCGCCGCGCAGGCATGACAGAAGGGGCGCCGCGGGCGGCGCCCCCCTTGTCGCAAGGCTCAGCGCTCAGCGCTCGGGAAGAGCGCCGGCGGCATCCCGTGGGATCAGAACTTGTTCCTCGGCGTGATCCCCAGGGCCAGTCCCGAAAGGCCCCTCTGGCGTCCCCCCAGCTTTCCGGCGATGGCCCGCAGGGCGGAGCCCGCCGGGCTGTCCGGGTCGGTCAGGACGACCGGCTTGCCCTCGTCGCCGCCCTCGCGCAGGCGGACGTCGATGGGAATGCTGCCGAGGACGGGCACGGACGCGCCCGTGGTGCGGGTCAGACCGTCGGCGACCTTCTGGCCGCCGCCCGTGCCGAAGACGTCGACCATCTCGCCGCAGTGCGGGCAGGGCAGGCCCGACATGTTCTCGACCACGCCGACGATCTTCTGGTGGGTCTGCACGGCGATGGAGCCGGCCCGCTCGGCGACCTCGGCGGCCGCCTGCTGAGGCGTCGTCACGACGAGGATCTCCGCGTTCGGGACCAGCTGCGCCACCGAGATCGCGATGTCGCCGGTGCCCGGCGGCAGGTCGAGCAGCAGCACGTCCAGGTCGCCCCAGTACACGTCCGCCAGGAACTGCTGGAGCGCGCGGTGCAGCATCGGGCCGCGCCACACCACGGGGGCGTTGCCCGGGGTGAACATGCCGATCGAGATGACCTTCACGCCGTTCGCCGACGGCGGCATGATCATGTTCTCGACCTGGGTGGGGCGCCCGTCGGCGCCCAGCATGCGCGGCACGCTGTGACCGTAGATGTCGGCGTCGACGACACCGACCTTCAGGCCGTCGGCCGCCATCGCCGCCGCCAGGTTGACCGTCACGGAGGACTTGCCGACGCCGCCCTTGCCGGACGCCACGGCGTACACGCGCGTGAGGGAGCCGGGCTTGGCGAAGGGCACCTCACGCTCGGTCTGGCCGCCGCGCAGGGCGCCCGCCAGCTCCTTGCGCTGCTCGTCGCTCATCACGTCGAGCGTGACGTCGACGCGGGTGACGCCCTCGACCCCGGAGACCGCGTCGGTCACGCGCTGCGTGATCGTCTCGCGCATCGGGCAGCCGGAGACCGTCAGGTACACCGCGACCGCGACCGCTCCGTCCGCGCCGATCTCCACCGACTTGACCATGCCGAGCTCGGTGAGGGGCCGGTTGATCTCGGGGTCGTTCACCGTCGCCAGCGCTTCGCGCACCGCGTCTTCCGTAACCATAAGGACGATGGTACGGCGCTCGGCCGGGGCCCCGGGATGCCGGTCACCGGTCGTCTACGTCACGTCCACGCGACCGTTCTGCCGGGAATACGACGTGCTCGTGGTGTCCGTCGCGCCGTCCCTCCAGTTCCTTGACCATGTCCTGCAGTTCGGAGCGGATCCAGTCGCGGGTGGCGACCTCGCCCAGCCCGATGCGCAAAGCGGCGATCTCACGCGTGAGGTACTCGGTGTCCGCGATCGACCGCTCGTTCTGCTTGCGGTCCTGCTCCAGGTTGACCCGGTCCCGGTCGTCCTGCCGGTTCTGCGCGAGCAGGATCAGCGGGGCGGCGTAGGAGGCCTGGAGGGACAGCATCAGCGTCAGGAAGATGAACGGGTACTCGTCGAAGCGCAGCCCGGTCGGCGCGAAGATGTTCCACACCACCCACAGGATGATGACGACGGTCATCCAGACGATGAACCGGCCGGTCCCCAGGAAGCGCGCGATGCGCTCGGAGAGCCGTCCGAAGGCCTCCGGGTCCCACTCGGGCACGATCCGGCGGCGGGGCGGACGCGGCTGGTCCAGGCGGACGCGGGTCCGGGCGGCGGTGGCGCCGGACGGCGTGCGCTCGGCCCGCCCGCCCTCACGCTCGGGCGTCACCTCGGACCACCCCCCGTCGAGGTCTCGTCGAGGTGGAACTCCGTCTCCCGCCAGTCCTCGGGCAGCATGTGGTCCAGGACGTCGTCCACGGTCACCGCGCCCAGCAGCGACCCCGAGTCGTCGACGACGGGCGCCGCGACCATGTCGTACGCCGCGAAGAACCCGGCGACGACGGGCAGCGCCGCGTCCGGCTCCAGGGGCTGCAGGTCGGCGTCGAGGATGGAGCCGACGAGGGTGTACGGGGGGTCGCGCAGCAGGCGCTGGAAGTGGACGGTGCCGAGGTACTTGCCCGTGGGGGTGTCGTCGGGCGGCCGGCAGACGTAGATCTGGGCGGCGAGGGCCGGGGAGAGGTCCGGGTTGCGGATCCGCGCGAGGGCGTCGGCGACGGTGGCGTCGGGGCGCAGCACGATCGGCTCGGTCGTCATCAGACCGCCCGCGGTGTGCTCCTCGTACGCCATCAGGCGCCGCATGTCGGCCGCGTCGTCGGGCTGCATCAGGCTCAGCAGCCGTTCCTTGTCCGCCTCGGGCAGCTCGCCGAGCAGGTCGGCCGCGTCGTCGGGGTCCATGGCCTCCAGGACGTCCGCCGCGCGTTCCTCCTTCAGCTTGCCGAGGATCTCGATCTGGTCGTCCTCCGGCAGCTCCTCGAGGACGTCGGCGAGGCGGTCGTCGTCGAGGGCGGCGGCGACCTCGGCGCGGCGCTTGGAGGAGAGGTGGTGCAGCACGTTGGCGAGGTCGGCGGGGCGCAGCTGCTCGAACGTGGCGAGCAGGTTCTCCGCGCCCTGCCCGTGCTCCTCCAGGGAGAAGCCGGTGACGGCGGACCACTCCACCATCAGCGTCTCGCCCTTGCCGCGCCGGAAGGCGCCTCCCTTGCGGCCCTTGCGCACGAAGACCCGGTCGATCTCCCAGTCCCGGCGGGCGGGCAGCTGCTGCACGGACACGTCGAGGGCGGTGACCTCCTCGCCGGTCTCCACGAGCGTGACCCGCCGGTCCAGGAGCTCGCCGACGACGAGACGTTCGGTGGGCCGCTGCTCGAAGCGCCGGACGTTGAGCACGCCGGTGGTGATGACCTGTCCGGACTCGATGCTGGTGACCCGGGTCATGGGCAGGAAGATGCGGCGGCGGGTGGCCAGTTCGACGACCAGCCCGAGCAGCCTGGGCGGCTTGCGCCCGACGCGCAGCATGACGACGAGGTCGCGCACGCGTCCCACCTGGTCGCCGTTGGGGTCGAAGACGGCGACACCGGAGAGGTGCGAGACGAAGATCCGGGGGACGCCCGCGGCCATGGCCGCACCTCCTTCTCGTACGCGCGCGTACGGGCCGGTGAACTGATTGGTCGGTGAGGTGTTTCCGGTGGGGTTCTTTCCCCGATTGCCCGTTCGCGCGGGCTTCAGGCTAGCCCGTCCCGATCGGCGCCGCCCTGGTGAGCGGTCCGGACGGACTGCCTCCGCCGGGCCGGCGCGCCCCCGGTACGCTGCGGTACGCCGTTCAGGACACCCCCGCAGAAAGGCAGCCCCCTCTGTGACCGCGATTCCCCAGGGCCGTACCCGACGCCGGACCGTGCTGGCGGGCGCCGTGTGCGCGCTGGTCGTGACGAGCACGGGACTGACGGGGTGCGGCGGCGAGGATCCGGACGCCGGCACCAACGGGGTGGGCAAGCTGGCCGCGGACGAGATCCAGGCCAAGGCGAAGGCGGCGGCCGGCGCGGCCGGCGCGGTGCGGCTGGCGGGGACCGTGGTCGCCGGCGGCCGGTCGTACAAGCTCGACATGCGGCTGAAGGCGAACGGGGGCTCCGGGACGGTCACCGCGCAGGGAGCGTCCTTCCAGCTGCTGCGGATCGGCGAGGAGCTGTATCTGAAGGCGGACGCGGGGTTCTGGAAGCACGAGGACTCCAAGGACTCCGAGGGCGGCGGCGGGAAGGACACGGACGCCGCGGACAAGCTCGACGGCAAGTACGTGAAGGTGCCGACGGGCGACCCCTCGTACAAGAAGTTCAGCGGCTTCACCGACAAAGCCCTCCTCCTCGACTCTCTGCTGACGCTGCACGGTTCGCTGGGCAAGGACGGGCACCAGGAGGACCCCGCCTCCGGGGCGCGCACCATCCGGATCTCGGGCGGCGGCGGTTCCGGCGGCACGCTGGACGTGGCCCTGGAAGGGCAGCCGTATCCGCTGCGTCTGGTGCGCGCGGGCGACGCCGGGACGCTGAGCTTCTCGGCGTGGGGCGAGGACTTCGCCCTGGCCGAGCCGGCGAAGGACGACACGGTGGACTACGGCAAGGAACTGCCGACGTCCTGACCCGGCCGGGGCGGCATGCGCCCCGGGGTGTCAGCGTCCGGCCCGTTTGCGCTTTCTGAGCAGCAGACGGGGGAGCCCGGCGGGGACCGGTTCGCGGGTCGTCGCCGGGGACGGCAGCGGGGCCTCGGCCAGGGAGCCGTCGGGCAGCGGTGCGATGCCGCCCGCCGGCTCCAGCCGCAGCACCCGGCACTCGGCCGCCCACCGCCCGGTCATCGCCTCGCCGTCGGGCGCGTTCAGCCGCTTGCCCTTGAGTTCGGCGACGGTCGCCTCCCACGCCTCGGTGCCGGGGGCGAGCTGGACGACCCTCGCGGTCCAGGAGACCAGCCGGCCTCCCTTGTCCTTGCTGCGCACGGTCACCTCGGCCGAGTCGCCGTCGGTCAGGTGCGGCAGCGGCTGCTCGCCGCTCCCGTCGCCGACCAGGCAGGCCGCGCCGTCGTGCCACACGTGCCACAGCGCCCGTGCGGCGGGGGCCCCGGCGCCCCGGACCCAGATCAGGCCGGACTTCTTCGTGGCCTCCTCGACGAGCGCCCGCTCGGCGAGGGACCGGTCCTGCGGCTCGCGTGTCATGGCCTCACCCTATCGAGGGCCGCTCACAGCCAGCCGTTGCGCTTGAGCATGCGGTGGATGCCGAGGCAGGTCAGCACGGTGACGCCGAGCACCATCGGGTACCCGAACCGCCACCGCAGCTCCGGCATGTAGTCGAAGTTCATGCCGTACACCCCGCACACCATCGTCGGTACGGCGATGATGGCCGCCCAGGACGTGATCTTGCGCATGTCCTCGTTCTGCGCGACGGACGCCTGCGCGAGGTTGGCCTGGAGGATGGAGTTGAGCAGCTCGTCGAAGCCGACGACCTGCTCCTGGACGCGGGCGAGGTGGTCGGCGACGTCCCGGAAGTACTTCTGGATGTCGGGGTCGACCAGCCGCATCGGCCGCTCGCTCAGCAGCTGCATCGGCCGCAGCAGCGGCGACACCGCCCGCTTGAACTCCAGTACCTCGCGCTTGAGTTGGTAGATCCGGCCGGCATCGGTGCCGCGCGGGGCGCCCTTGCGGCCGGGGGAGAAGACCTCGGTCTCCACCTCGTCGATGTCGTCCTGGACGGCGTCGGCGACCGCGATGTAGCCGTCGACGACATGGTCGGCGATGGCGTGCAGCACGGCCGAGGGGCCCTTGGCGAGCAGCTCGGGGTCGTCCTGGAGGCGGTGGCGCAGCGCGCGCAGCGAGCCCTGACCGCCGTGCCGCACGGTGATGAAGAAGTCCTTGCCGGTGAAGCACATCACCTCGCCGGACTCGACGACCTCGCTGTTGGCGGTGAGCCGGTCGTGCTCGACGTAGTGGATGGTCTTGAAGACGGTGAACAGGGAGTCGTCGTAGCGCTCCAGCTTGGGCCGCTGGTGGGCCTGCACGGCGTCCTCCACGGCGAGCGGGTGCAGCCCGAACTCCCTTGCGATGCCCGCGAATTCGCTCTCCGTCGGCTCGTGCAGCCCGATCCACACGAAGCCCCCGTCGCGCCGTACCTGCCGCATCGCCTCGTGGGGGGTGAGCGGCGTCGCGTAGTGCACCCGGGCCCCGTCCCGGTAGACGGCGCAGTCGACGACGGCCGAGGGGGTCGCCGGGTCGCGCGTGGTGTCGTACGAGCCGCTGTCGCTCCGCAGGGAGGGACGGGACGGGCGGACCACGGCACGCAGGTCGCGGATCATCGACATGGCAGGCTCCTTCGCTACGGGCGACGGAAGGCCGGCGACGGGTGGAACTGCCCGGAATGGGGACGTCCTGAGTGCGGATGTTTGGCACGTCCACAAAGCGGGGAGCACCGCACCGTCGCGGTGGCGTTCTCGTTGCTGGTACAGCTACTGCTTCTGATCGGATGGATCGGTCGGACCGCGGGCCGAGGAGTCGGCCGGGTCGGACGGATCAGGCAAAGCGAAACGCAGCGCTCTTCCGCGCGGTGTGGAGATGCGAGAGGTGGCGGTCAGCCGGAGCCGGGTCAGCTACGTCAGCGGCGGGAAGAGCGAGTGGTACTGCACGGTCGACTTCGATCCATGACAGCCCCACCTCCTCCGGCCGGTCCCCCGTGGGGGATGCTCATCGGCGTCGGGGCTTGATCGCGACGCTCTGCGTGCTGCCCCGAACCACCGGGCAAGAGTATCAGCCGGCCACAGTGTCAAGGCGCTGCTTTGCCCGGTGCTGACGAGTTCTATGCTCGCGGCATGGCAGATGTTCTTCCCCTGGTCGAGGCCCGGTTGCGTACCGCGCTCGGCGAGCCCGACGCCCGCGCCGCCGTCACCTTCCTCGGCACGGACCGCATCGAGGTCCTGCGTTTCCAGGAGGGCGACATCGTCCGCTACGCCACGCTCGGCATGTCCGCGCAGCCGATGAGCGACCCCACCGCGATGCTCGCCGACGCGGTGCGGGGTCCGCGCGCCGAGCTGGTCCTCTCGGTGCGCTCCGGCCTGGCCGACACCGGCAAGGTGTTGCGCCCGCTCGCCGTGCTCGCCGCGTCCCCGCAGGTCGAAGGGGTGGTCGTGGCGCCGGGCGCGTCCCTGGACGTCGGCGAGCCGCTGTGGCCGGGCGCGCCGTTCACCTCGGTGCTGGTCGCAGAGCCGGGCGGTCTGGTGGAGGACCTGGAGCTCGACGAGCCGCTCGACCCGGTCCGCTTCCTGCCGCTGCTGCCGATGACGCCGAACGAGGCCGCCTGGAAGCGTGTGCACGGCGCGCAGGCGCTCCAGGAACGCTGGCTGACGCACGGTACGGACCTGCGGGATCCCTCCCGCAGGTCCGTACCGCTGGACTGACGACGCGTGACCAAGGTCACCAACTGGCCTCCGGGACAGGGGGATTGACCCGACAACGGATGGCGTCCGCTTGCCCCTGACGGTCAGTCGGCGAAGACGGCGACCCCGTCCTCGGCGGCGTGCGCCGGCGCCGACTCCTCGGCCTCGTGCGTGAGTGCCGCGCGGCGTAGGACGACGACCAGCGCGCCCGCGGCCGCGGTGACCGCCGCCACCACGAACGGGATGTGGGCGTCGGTCCACTCCTCGATCTTCGGCGCGAAGAAGGGGGCGGCGGCCGCCGCGAACCAGCGCACGAAGTTGTAGCCCGCGCTCGCGACCGGACGCGGGGCGTCCGAGACCCCGAGCGCGAGCTCGGTGTAGACGGTGTTGTTCACGCCGATGAACGCGCCCGACAGGACCGTGCAGACGACGGCCGTGACGTGGTCGCCGTAGCCGAGGACCAGCACGTCGGCGGCGAGCAGCACCAGGGAGCCGCCGAGCACCTTCAGCGAGCCGAACCGCTCCTGGAGGCGCGGCGCCACGACGACCGAGAAGACGGCGAGCAGCACACCCCAGGCGAAGAACACCGCGCCCGACTTGTACGGCGTCATGTCCAGCACGAACGGCGTGAAGGCAAGCACGGTGAAGAACGTGTAGTTGTAGAAGAACGCAGAGACCGCCGCCGAGGCGAGACCGCCGTGGCCGAGCGCCCGGATCGGGTCCAGCAGCGAGGTCTTGCGGGCGGGCCGCGGCTGCTCCTTCAGGAACGCCGTGATGCACAGGAATCCCACCGCCATCAGGGCCGCGGTGCCGAAGAACGGGTAGCGCCAGCTGGCGTCGCCGAGCAGCGCGCCCAGCAGCGGTCCGCAGGCCATGCCGAGGCCGAGGGCGGACTCGTACAGCAGGATCGCGGCGGCGCTGCCGCCCGCCGCCGCGCCGACGATGACCGCGAGGGCGGTCGAGACGAACAGCGCGTTGCCCAGGCCCCAGCCGGCCCGGTAGCCGACGAGCTGGCCGACGGTGTCGGAGGTGCCGGACAGGCCCGCGAAGACGACGACGAGGGCGAGGCCCAGCAGCAGCGTCTTGCGGCCGCCGATCCGGCTGGAGACGAACCCGGTCACCAGCATGGCGAAGGCGGTGATCAGGAAGTACGAGGTGAACAGGAGGGAGACCTGGCCGGCCGTGGCGTTCAGTCCGGAGGCGATGGACGGCAGGATCGGGTCGACGAGTCCGATGCCCATGAAGGCGACGACGGACGCGCCGGCGGTCGCCCAGACCGCCTTGGGCTGCCGCAGAAGGCCGCCTGCTCCCGCGGGCGCCTCGAGAGGGGACTCCGTTTCGTGTTGCATGCCGGTGCTCCAATCCCGCGGCTGATAGTTGGTATTTACACACACTAAGTTAGGGTCACTAATTAATGCAAGTTACATCTAACTTGGCAGGCCCGGACGGGTGATCGTCCTTGACGTGGACGGGATCGGGTAGGACCGTGGGGCTCTATGAGGGGCGAACCCAGTTGCCCGAAGTGCGGTGGCCGGGTCAGGGCTCCCGGACTCTTCGCCGATTCCTGGCAGTGCGATGTGCACGGCACGGTGCATCCGCTGCAGCCCGTGATCCCGCCCAGCGTCGAGGCCCTCAGTGTGGTGGTGCACCGCACCCGGGTACCGGTGTGGATGCCGTGGCCGCTGCCCGTCGGCTGGCTGTTCACGGGCGTGGCGTACGCCGGTGACGACCGCAGCGGCGGGCGGGCCAGCGCCGTCGCGTGCTCGGGGCCCGGTCCGCTCGGCGGCATGGGCGAGCTGATCCTCGTCGCCGAGGAGCTCGGCGTCGGTCTCGGCGCGCGCTACGCCGGCATGGAGGGGCCCGACCCCGGCCCCTACATGAACGTCGAGAAGCCGCCCGAGGCCAAGGTCCTGGCCGCCGGCCGCCCCACCCCGCTGTGGCACGTCAGCGGCGCCCCCGGCGACCGCGCGGTCTTCGCGGGCGAAGCGTGCGGGCTGTGGCTGTGGGCGGTGGCGTGGCCCGAGCAGTCCGGGCTGCTGATGTACGGCGAGCTGGTGCTGACGGACCTGCGGGACGCGGGCGCCGAGGTGGAGCTGGTGCCCTGCGGGGCGTTGTCGCCGCACCTGCTCAAGCCGTGAGGGCCGGCCGGGCACGCGGGGCGCAGCGCGGGGTGCGGCTGGGTGTGCTCCCGGGGTGTAGGGGGCGCTTCCCGGGTGCGGGTGTGACAGGGGTCGTCCGGATTCCCGTTATGCTGGAGCGTCCCGTTCCGCTCTCTCGCCGTCTGGAGCCCGTGCCGTGCGCATCGACCTGCACTGTCACTCCACGGCTTCCGACGGTACGGACACCCCTGCCGAACTCGTCCGGGGCGCGGCCACGGCCGGCCTCGACGTCGTCGCGCTGACCGACCACGACACCACCCGCGGGCACGCCGAGGCGATCGCCGCGCTGCCCGAGGGGCTCACCCTCGTCACCGGCGCCGAACTGTCCTGCCGGATCGACGGCGTCAGCATGCACATGCTGGCCTACCTTTTCGACCCCGAGGAGCCCGCGCTGCTCGCCGAGCGGGAGCTCGTGCGCGACGACCGCGTGCCGCGCGCCCGGGGCATGGTCGCCAGGCTCAACGAGCTGGGCGTCCCCGTCACCTGGGAGCAGGTCGCGCGCATCGCCGGTGACGGTTCCGTCGGCCGGCCGCACGTCGCCACCGCGCTGGTCGAACTGGGCGTCGTCCCGACCGTGAGCGACGCGTTCACCCCGGACTGGCTGGGCGACGGCGGACGGGTCTGGATCCCGAAGCACGAGACGGACCCCTTCGAGGCGATCCGGCTGGTCAAGGCGGCGGGCGGCGTGACCGTCTTCGCCCACCCGGCCGCGAGCAAGCGGGGCCGCACGGTCCCCGAGTCAGTGATCGCCGAACTGGCCGCCGCCGGCCTCGACGGCATCGAGGTCGACCACATGGACCACGACGCGGACACCCGCGCGCGACTGCGGGGGCTCGCCCGCGACCTGGGCCTGCTGGTGACCGGGTCCAGCGACTACCACGGCAGCCGCAAGACCTGCGCGCTCGGCGAGTACACGACCGACCCCGAGGTGTACGGGGAGATCACGCGACGGGCGACCGGGGCGTTCCCCGTCCCGGGGACCGGCGGGCCCGAGGCCCTTCGCGCCTGAGGCCGTCACGGCCTCGGGGGCAGCTCCGCACGTCCACTTCCACCCTCTCTCGCGCAAGGCCTCCGTACACATGTTCGACGTTGCCGTCTTCGGCTCCCTGTTCCTCACCCTGTTCGTCATCATGGATCCCCCCGGCATCACCCCGATCTTCCTGGCCCTGACCTCGGGCCGCCCGGGCAAGGTGCAGAAGCGGATGGCGTTCCAGGCCGTCTGCGTGGCCGGCGGCGTGATCACCGTTTTCGGGCTGCTGGGCCACCAGATCCTGAACTACTTGCACGTGTCAGTGCCCGCGTTGATGATCGCGGGCGGGCTGCTGCTCCTGCTGATCGCGCTCGACCTGCTCACCGGCAAGTCCGACGAGCCCAAGCAGACCAAGGACGTCAACGTCGCGCTGGTCCCGCTGGGCATGCCGCTGCTCGCCGGACCGGGCGCGATCGTGTCCGTCATCCTCGCCGTGCAGAAGGCCGGCAGCGTCTCCACGCAGGTGTCGGTGTGGGCGGCGATCTTCGCCATCCACGTCGTGCTGTGGCTGGTGATGCGCTACTCGCTGCTGATCATCCGGGTCATCAAGGACGGCGGCGTGGTCCTGGTGACACGGCTCGCGGGCATGATGCTCTCCGCGATCGCCGTGCAGCAGATCATCAACGGGGTCACCCAGGTCGTCCAGGGCAGCTGACGCGGCGGCGTGGTTCCTACCGGCTGTGCGATCCGGCTGCCGGTAGGAACCACGCCTCAGCTCAGGCCTCGTGGTGATCGGGGCGGTCGGAGTGGGCGCGCAGACGCTGCCAGCAGCGGTGCACATGCCGCTCGGCCTCCAGTACGGCCGATTCGGCGGGGCGGACGCCGCCGTGAGGTGTCGTGGTGCGACGGGCCGCGGCCGGGGTGTGCGTGCGTCGCGCCGAAGCGGACGGCGTGGGTCCGGAGTGCGGCCGGGCAGCCGGCTGATCGTGGCGGGCGGGTGCCTCGGGGGACGTCGCGGCGCGCCGGCGGGCGGTGCCGACCGCCCGGCGCCGCGTGTAGGGGCGGGTGGCCGCGAACCGTGCCGCCAGGATGACGCCGGTGGCGGCCGCCGCGGCCAGAGCGGGTTCCGCGTGGTGTACGAGCACAGGGAGAGGGCCTTCCCGTGAAGTGGCGGTCGGGGCGGCGCGGACGCCGGGTGCTCACCAGGTACCCGCGCCGGACGGGATCACCCCGGGCAACTTCCTCACTCTGGCCCCCTTGCGCTCGCGAGGATTTCCGACCCGCCCACCTTCACCCGTTCGGGTGAACTCCGGATGCGGCCTCCCCGTCCCGGACGGACATGGGCGGAGCCCCGCCCGGCGTCGAGTCGACGCGGTGCGGGGCTCCGGAACGCATGTGAGGGGGCCCGTAGAGGGGGGTCGAGGTGCTACGAGGCCGAGGTGTCGGCCGGACGGATCCACAGTCGCTGCCCGATGGCGGCGGCCTGCTGAACGATCCGGTTGACGGAGGCGGCGTCCACGACGGTGCTGTCCACGGGCGTGCCGTCGACGTCGTCGAGTCGCATGATTTCGAAGCGCATGGTGGCTTCTCCCTTCGTCTGGTCATCCTCCTGAGGAGAACTGCTGATGTGCGGCCCACGGGACGACGGTGCCCCCTGTTCCATACGCATTCAACGCGGTGCTTGTTACAAACATTCCCTACGCTAATAAAATTTTTCGAACGCCTAATTACTGACGGGTAGGCGCAGTGGCCGTGGCGGAACAGGGCCGAAGCGGGGCCGGAGCGGGACTGAACGGGACCGGTTGTGTTCATAGCGTGACCGCCGGGACAATGGAAGGGATGAACGACGACCTGGCGGCCCTCGCCGCCCGTATCGACCGCACGAACGAGCTGCTGACGCGCATGCTCGCCGAGGTGGCGAAGACGCCGTCGACGCACGCGATCTTCGTCGACGCCGGCTATCTGTACGCGGCGGCGGGCCGGCTGGTCGCCGGGACCGAGGACCGGCGGGCGTTCGACCTGGACGCCGAGGGCCTGATCGAAGCGCTCATCGACCGGGCGCGCACGATCTTCGCGGACAGCCGGTTGCTGCGGGTCTACTGGTACGACGGCGCCCGGCGCCGCATCCACACCGCCGAGCAGCAGTCCATCGCCGAACTCCCGGACGTCAAGATCCGGTTGGGCAACCTGAACGCCAACAACCAGCAGAAGGGCGTCGACTCCCTGATCCGCACCGACCTGGAGTCCCTCGCCCGGCACCGCGCCATCAGCGACGCGGCACTCCTCGGCGGCGACGAGGACCTGGTCTCGGCGGTGGAGGCGGCCCAGGGGTACGGCGCACGCGTCCACCTCTGGGGCATCGAGGCCCCCGAGGGCCGCAACCAGGCCGAGCCGCTCCTGTGGGAGGTCGACAGCCAGCGCACCCTGGACCTCGACTTCTTCAAGCCGTACGTCTCACGGCGCACCGCCCCGGCGTACGAACCGGCCGGCGTGCAGCGGCCCACCCGTGAGGAGGTCCGCTTCGCCGGCGCGCAGATCGCCGCCAAGTGGCTCGCGGCGCGCGGCAGGGAGCCCCTGGCGGACCTCCTCCCCGGCCACCCCTACCTGCCCGGCTCCGTCGACCAGGACCTCCTGGTGGAGGCGGAGCGCATCCTGCAGTACTCGCTCCGCGGCCAGGCGGAGCTGCGGCGCGTACTGCGGGACGGCTTCTGGGAGCACCTCCAGACGCAGTACTAGTGCCGGGGCAAACGTTGCCTGCCGGGGCACTAGTGCCGGGGCACTGGCTGCCTCAGGACGGGTGTCCGCCCTGTCGGCGGTCCGGTCGCCCGCGTACGACCTTGTCCCAGAAGTCCGCCAGGCCGTGGGCCGTGGCCAGGGGCTGGTCCAGGTTGGGGGAGTGCTCCGCGCCGGGGATCACCGTGCGGGCCGCACCCAGCTCCACGGCCATGTCGTCCAGGACGCTCACCGGCCAGGTGTCGTCACGCGCGCCCGACAGTACGTGCAACGGCAGCGGCGCGGCGGCTAGTTCGGCGACCCGGTCGGGCTCGACGAGCAACTGACGTCCCGTCGCGAGGAGTTGCGCCGGCTTGTGGTTCAGCCAGCGCAGCCGCATCAGCGACAGTTCGCCGAACCCCCGCGCGGGGCCGCCGATCTCCTCCGGTGGGCCCATCGCGAGGATCGCCTCCCATACCTCGGGCATCTCCATCACCGCGAGGGCGTCGTGCAGCAACTGCACGCGCTGCCGCTGCGACTCGGAGATGTGCGCCGGGCCCGAGGCGACGAGGGTGAACGAGACGAAGGGGGAGTGGTCCAGGAGGACGGCCGCCCGTGCTACCTGGCCGCCCATGGAGTGCCCGACGAGATGCAAGGGAGTGTCGAGGGCGGCCGCCTGTGCGAGCACATCCCGCGCCAACTCGGCTTGGGCGTAGGGCGTTTCGTCACGCGCCGGGCCGTGGGACTCGTTCTGCCCGCGTCCGTCCACGGCGACCGTGCGGTAGCCGCGGGCCGCCAGGGGCTCGTGCAGGAAGTGGAAGTCCTCCTTGCTCCCGGTGAACCCCGGCAGCAACAGCGCGACGCCCGACGGCTCGACACCGGGCGCCGCCGGCGCGTCGACGACGGCGAACTCACCGCGCGCTGTCCGCAGCTGGTACGCGCGTGCGCCGGGAGGCGGGGTGAAGCTGATCGGCGTGGTCACGGGCTGAGGTTACCGGGACAACGGAGGCCGGGTGCAGAGCGCCTCTCGGCCGGGGCGGAACCTCTCACCACGCCGACGGCCCGGTTCCCCGAGGGGGAACCGGGCCGTCGGCGGTCGCTGTCGTCGCTCGCGGCGATCAGCTGTCCGCGGGCTTCGCGGCGGCCGTCGCCTTACGCGTACGCCGCGGCTTCGGCTGCGCCTCGGCCGTGTCGGCGGCGGCCTCCGCCGGGGCGGCGGTCTTGCGGGTCCGGCGGGGCTTGACCTCCGGCTCCTGCGAGACCTGAGCCGGAATGGCGGCCGTACCGGTCGCCGGGGCGGCGGTCTTGCGGGTGCGGCGCGGCTTGGCCTCGGCGGTCTCCGCGTCGACGGCTGCCGGGGCGGCGGCCGTCTTGCGGGTGCGCCGCGGCTTGGCCTCGGCGGCCTCGGCCGTGTCCACGGCTGCCTCCGCTGCGGCTGCGGCCGTCTTGCGGGTGCGGCGCGGCTTGGCCTCGGCCGTCTCCGCCGTGTCGGCGGCGGCTTCCGCCTTGGCGGCCGCGGTCTTGCGGGTGCGGCGCGGCTTGACCTCCGCGGCCTCGGCCGTGTCCACGGCTGCCTCCGCTGCGGCTGCGGCCGTCTTGCGCGTGCGACGGGGCTTGGCCTCGGCCGTCTCCGCCGTGTCGGCGGCGGCTTCCGCCTTGGCGGCCGCGGTCTTGCGGGTGCGGCGCGGCTTGACCTCCGCGGCCTCCGCCGCCTCGACCGTGTCCACGGCGGCTTCCGCCGGGGCGGCGGTCTTGCGCGTGCGGCGCGGCTTGGCCTCCGGCTCCTGCGAGGCCTGAGCCGGGATGACCGGCGTGGCGGCCGTCTCCGACTGGGTCGCCTTGCGGGTGCGGCGCGGCTTGGCCTCGGCGGCCTCGGCCGTGTCGACCGCGGTCTCAGCCGGGGCCGTCGCCTTGCGGGTGCGGCGGCGCGGCTTGGTCTCCACGGCCTCCGCCGGAGCGACGGCGGCCTCCGCCGGCGGCGCCTCGACGGCCGGGGCGGCCGACTCGGTCACGGCCGTCGTCTCGGGGACCGGCTGCTCGGCCGGCTCCGTCACGGTCGCCGGCGCGTCCGACGCGACCGCGCTGCGGCGGGTGCGGCGGCGGCGCGGCTTCTCGGCCTCGGCGGACGCGATCTCCGAGGGACCCTCCGCCGTCGTCACGGCCGCTTCCGCGGCCTCGGGAGCGGCGGACTCGACGGCCGTGGCGGCCGACGCGGCGACGGCGTCCTGCGAGGCTCCGCCCCGGGTCCGGCGACGGCGACGCGGCGTACGAGGAGACGTCGCCGCCTCCTCGACGGCGGGAGCCGCGGCCTGCCCTGCCTGCTCGGTCCGGGCCTGCTCGGGCGCCGGCGTCCCGTCGACGGTGGCGCCACCCCGTGTACGACGGCGGCGGCGCGGCGTACGGCCGACGCTCTCACGCTGCTCGGCGGAGCGGGAGTCGTCCCGTCCACCCCGGCGGTCGCCGCGCCCGCGAGCACCGCGGCCGCCCGGCTCGCCCAGGTCCTCCAGCTCCTCCGCGTCGAGCCCGGCGCGCGTGCGCTCCGAGCGCGGCAGGACACCCTTGGTGCCCGCGGGGATGCCGAGGTCCTCGTAGAAGTGCGGGGAGGTGGAGTACGTCTCCGGCGGGTCGCTGAAGTCGAGCTCCAGCGCCTTGTTGATGAGCTGCCAGCGCGGGATGTCGTCCCAGTCGACGAGCGTGACCGCGATGCCCTTGGCGCCCGCGCGGCCGGTACGGCCGATGCGGTGCAGGTAGGTCTTCTCGTCCTCGGGGGACTGGTAGTTGATGACGTGGGTGACGCCCTCGACGTCGATGCCGCGCGCGGCGACGTCGGTGCACACGAGCACGTCGACCTTGCCGTTGCGGAAGGCGCGCAGCGCCTGCTCGCGGGCGCCCTGGCCGAGGTCGCCGTGGACCGCGCCGGAGGCGAAGCCGCGCTGCTTGAGCTGGTCGGCGAGGTCGGCCGCCGTGCGCTTGGTGCGGCAGAACACCATCACCAGGCCGCGGCCCTCGGCCTGCAGCATGCGCGCGACCATCTCGGGCTTGTCCATGTTGTGCGCGCGGTACACGTGCTGCTTGGTGTTCGCGACCGTCCGCCCCGCGTCGTCGGGCGAGGTGGCGTTGATGTGCGTCGGCTGCGACATGTAGCGGCGGGCGAGGCTGATGACCGCGCCCGGCATGGTCGCGGAGAACAGCATGGTCTGCCGCTTCACCGGCAGCATGCCGATGATCCTCTCGACGTCGGGCAGGAAGCCCAGGTCGAGCATCTCGTCGGCCTCGTCGAGGACCAGGCACTTGACGTGCTTGAGGTTGAGCTTCTTCTGGCCCGCCAGGTCCAGCAGCCGGCCCGGGGTGCCGACGACGACGTCGACGCCCTTCTTCAGGGCCTCGACCTGCGGCTCGTACGCGCGGCCGCCGTAGATCGCGGTGACGCGCACGTTGCGCACCTTGCCCGCGGTCAGCAGGTCGTTGGTGACCTGCGTGCACAGCTCGCGCGTGGGGACCACGATGAGCGCCTGCGGGGCGTCGGTGAGGTCCTCGGGGCGGGCGCGGCCGGCCTCGACGTCGACGGGGACCGTGACGCGCTCGAGGAGCGGGAGGCCGAAGCCGAGCGTCTTTCCGGTGCCGGTCTTGGCCTGGCCGATGACGTCCGTGCCCGACAGGGCCACGGGGAGCGTCATCTCCTGGATGGGGAAGGGAGTGGTGATGCCGACGGCCTCCAGGGCCTCGGCGGTCTCGGGGAGGATTCCGAGCTCTCGGAACGTCGTAGTCAGGGTGCTGCCTCTTCTGTGTGCGCGGTGCGAGGCGAGCGCGGGGGTCGTGTCGGACCGTGCCGGGGACGCGGCCGCCTCTCACGGGCGAGCCGTCAGCACACGGGACCTCATCCGACGCTCCAGCGTTCGTACCGCTGAGGGTGTCCCGCCGATCGTCGTACGCGCAGAGCCGTACGGTCAGGGTGGGCTGTCGGGTCGGAGCCGATCGGGCCACCGACCGGGCATCCTCATACATGCGGCCCGTCGAATACTCGGCAGGCGCATTACCACCATACCTTGGATCCGCGCACATGCGATGGCCGATTCGGTCACGTTGTGGTTGTCACACCGACGGGCAGGGTCCCGCGCGCTTCGTCGCCGCACACGTCGACCAGGGCCTTCCCCCGTGCGGCGAGCGGGTTATTGTGCGCTTCATGACGACCTCTGACAAGCCCGACAACGAGAACGCCGCCACCGGCATCGCCGCCCAGGACTGGGCGACGGCCGCCGCCGACCCCCAGTACCGGGCCGCGGTCGTGGACCTGCTCGGTGCGCTCGCGTACGGCGAGCTGGCGGCGTTCGAACGGCTCGCCGAGGACGCCAAACTGGCGCCCACCCTGGAGGACAAGGCGGAGCTGGCGAAGATGGCGTCCGCCGAGTTCCACCACTTCGAGCGGCTGCGCGGCCGGCTCACGGAGATCGGTGAGGAGCCCACGCGCGCGATGGAGCCGTTCGTCGCCGCGCTCGACGGCTTCCACCGGCAGACGGCCCCCTCCGACTGGCTGGAGGGTCTGGTCAAGGCGTACGTGGGCGACTCGATCGCCAGCGACTTCTACCGCGAGGTCGCCGTGCGTCTGGACGCCGACACGCGCGCCCTGGTGCTCGCCGTCCTCGACGACACCGGCCACGCGGGCTTCGCCGTCGACCGGGTGCGCGCGGCGATCGACGCCGACCCGCGCGTGGGCGGACGGCTCGCGCTGTGGGCGCGGCGGCTGATGGGCGAGGCGCTGTCGCAGTCGCAGCGGGTGGTCGCGGACCGCGACGCGCTGTCGACGATGCTGGTCGGCGGCGTCGCGGACGGCTTCGACCTCGCCGAGGTCGGCCGGATGTTCTCCCGCATCACCGAGGCCCACACCAAGCGGATGGCGGCTCTGGGACTCGCCGCGTAGATGCCGTCGGGCGCCGTGGGGGCCGGGGAGACCGCTTCGGCTGCCGGCCCGTGCGGGGCCGGCTGGTCGCGCGGTTCCCGCGCTCCCTCGGTGCGCCTCAGGCTGTGGCTGATCGCCGCAGGCCGCGGCCCGTGGGGCGCAGGAGCAGGGACAGCGAGGCGGCGGAGACGACCGCCGCTCCGAGCAGGCTCAGCAGCTCGTTGCCCGGGCCGAGCGCGCTGTGGGCGACGAAGTCGCCGAACAGGGCTCCGGCGACGCCCGTCGCGAACACCATGGTGGGCGCGGGCAGTCGGTGGGACAGGCGGTGGAACGCCGCCCACGCGAGCACGAGACCGAGCACAGCGGAGCCGAGCGCTTCCAAGATCATGCGGGTCCCTCCCAGACGGCGGGCTGTGCATCGAGGTCGTAGCCCGTCTTACCCGTGACCTGCGAAAGGCAATCCTCCCCTGTGGGGAAGTCGTGCTCCATCCGTGGAGAATTCCGCCGCCGCCGACGGCGAGAGCCCGGCGGCCGTCGCCCACGTAGGTGGGACCGGCCGCGGTGCACGGCGAGGGGCCCGGCAGCCGAATCGGAATCGGCTGCCGGGCCCCTCGTCACGCGCCGCCTACAGGGTGCCGAAGCCCACCTTGCGCGGGGCGGGCTCGCCCAGCTCGACGTAGGCCAGGCGGTCGGCCGGGACCAGGACCTTGCGGCCCTTCTCGTCCACGAGGCTGAGCAGCTGCGACTTCCCCGCCAGCGCCTCGGAGACGAGGCGCTCGACCTCCTCGGCGCTCTGACCGCTCTCCAGAACGATCTCGCGGGGCGCGTGCTGCACGCCGATCTTGACCTCCACGGCTATGTCCCTCCGACGGTCAGTGGTGCGCGGGCGTCCGCGCCGTACGCTGCACACATTAGCCCGGTGAGGGGACGGGTACGCCGCGGCCGTCCACGCCAGGAGCGAACAGCGGACGGGAACAAAGAGCCGACGGTCCGCACGCGGGCGTGCGCGCTCAGTGCTGCTCGGTGCCGTGCAGCGGGAATCCGGCGATGCCCCGCCAGGCCAGCGAGGCCAGCAACTGCACCGCCTGGTCGCGCGGGACGCTGCGGTCGCTGTGCAGCCAGGAGCGGGCCACGACCTGGGCGAGGCCGCCCAGTCCCGAGGCCAGCAGCATCGACTCCGCGCGCGAGAGGCCGGTGTCCTCGGCGATCACGTCGCAGATCGCCTCGGCGCACTCGTTCGTCACCTTGTCGACGCGCTCGCGCACCGCCGTCTCGTTCGTCAGGTCCGACTCGAAGACCAGCCGGAACGCGCCGCCGTCGTCCTCCACGTACGCGAAGTAAGCGTCCATCGTGGCGCGCACGCGCTGCTTGTTGTCGCTCGTCGAGGCGAGCGCGCCCCGGACCGCCTGGATGAGCGATTCGCAGTGCTGGTCCAGCAGCGCCAGATAGAGGTCGAGCTTGCCCGGAAAGTGCTGGTAGAGCACCGGCTTGCTGACGCCGGCGCGCTCGGCGATGTCGTCCATCGCGGCAGCGTGATAGCCCTGCGCGACGAACACCTCCTGGGCGGCGCCCAGCAGCTGGTTCCGTCGGGCACGGCGCGGCAAGCGCGTGCCTCGCGGGCGCGCCGCCTCAGTTTGCTCGATGGCTGTCACGCCGCCTCCCAAAGTCGTCCTCATGCGGTGTGCCGCCGCCCGGCCATCGTACTTTTCGGTAACCGTGACGCGCGCGGTGCGAGCGCAGAATTTCACGGACCGGACGATGGTAAAAGCAGTACAGAACGTTTGCTACCGGTATGCAGTGGGCAGACTGCGCCTCCGTCTCGGCCTGCGCCGCCGTGAGTCCCTGGCGTGCGCGTCAGCGGTAGTCGTCCTCGTCGAGCGAGACGACGCGGGCCTGTTCGACGAGGTCGGCCTCGTTCGCCCGGGCGGGGTCGACGCCCTCCAGGGGGTCGTCGCGGCGCGGCGTGACGTCCGCGTGCTGTTCCGCGGCGTCGTTCTCCGGCGCCTCGACGTCGACCTCCGAGACCTCGTCGTCGTTCACGAACGTCTCGGGGTCGGTGGGGTCGACGGTCATGGCGGGCTCCCTTCCTACGAACGTCCCTGAGAATGCAGGGGCCACACGCGGGTGCCCTCTCTACGAGCCTAGGAGACACCCTTTTCGGACGCTATGCGATGTGCCCGGGAATCGCGCCGCCATCTGCGCGGTCCCCGACCTGTCCGCTGTGACGGCGAACACACAAGTCACGGCGTGATCGTCTCGTAACATTGCGGCATGTCTTCGACCGAGCTGCCCTCAGTGCCGCCCGCCAGTGTGCTGCCGAAGGCGGTGTCCGTCAGGGTCGCCGAGGGCGAGCGGCTGCGGTCGGTCGGACTGCCGGGCGTCACGCTGAAGATCCGTTCCAGGCCGCCCGCGCGCGAAGGGCTGGAACCGGCGCTCTACGTGCACGGTCTCGGCGGCTCCTCGCAGAACTGGTCCGCGCTGATGGCCCTGCTCGACGGCGTCGTCGACAGCGAGGCCGTCGACCTGCCCGGCTTCGGCGACTCCCCGCCCCCGGACGACGGCGACTACTCCGTCACCGCACACGCGCGTGCCGTCATCCGCTACCTGGACGCCTCCGCCCGCGGACCCGTGCACCTCCTCGGCAACTCGCTCGGCGGCGCGGTGTCCACGCGCGTCGCCGCCGTACGACCCGACCTCGTGCGCACCCTCACCCTCGTCTCGCCCGCACTGCCGGAGCTGCGCATACAGCGCACCGCGGTGCCCACGGGACTGCTCGGCGTCCCCGGAGTGGCCGCGCTGTTCAGCAGGTTCACCCGTGAGTGGACGGCCGAACAGCGCGTCCGCGGCGTCACCGCCCTCTGCTACGGCGACCCCGGGCGGGTCGCGCCGGAGTCCTTCCAGCACGCGGTGGAGGAGATGGAACGGCGGCTGCGGCTGCCGTACTTCTGGGACGCCATGACCCGCTCCGCGCGCGGGCTGGTCAACGCCTACACCCTGGGCGGCCAGCACGGACTGTGGCGCCAGGCCGAACGCGTCCTCGCCCCCACCCTCCTCGTCTACGGCGGCCGCGACCAGCTCGTCGGCTTCCGCATGGCGCAGCGGTCCGCACGCGCCTTCCGCGACTCTCGGCTGCTCACCCTGCCGGACGCCGGACACGTGGCGATGATGGAATACCCGGAGACGGTCGCCACGGCGTTCCGGGAACTGCTGGCGGAGACCCGTGCCCCGGACGCGGGAAGCGGGGCCGCTCCGGCCGCCGAGCGCGCCGGGTCCGTGGACGCGGGGAGCTGAGGGGGGACGTGGGACGGCACAGTCGACGGGGGCCGGCGCAGAGCAGCGCGCCGCGAGGTACGACCACCAGCGCCGAAGGGAGCGCCTCCGCAGGGGCGCGCGGAGGGGTTTCGAAGGCGGACGCGCGGGGCAGCCGCGATCAAGAAGCGGCGGGCCGGCCAAACGGCGGGACCCCAGCCCACGGCTTTCCCCCGCTTTCTGACAGATCCCCAGCCCACGGCTCGCCCAGGCTGCCCGAAGGCACTCCCGCGCACGGTTTCCCCCGGGTGGCTCGTGGCGGTCACCCCGAGCAGCGGGAAGCCGGGGGAGCATGGGGTGAGTTGACGGGACGTCCGGCGCAGGGTGCCGGGCCGCTGATCCCCCGTCAGCGACCGGCGTCCCCGGGCGGCCCCCGGCAGGACTACCTCGACGCATTTGAGGAGGACGACGTCTTCGCCCGCCGCAGGCCCCTGTCCGGCGCCGTCTCCTCGCACACGAGCGGCGACCCGTACGCCTCCGTCACCGAACGGGACCCGGAACCCCGTTCGGCCGACAGGGGCGAGGACGACGTGCCGCCCTCCGGCGCGCCCTCGTCCGGCAGGGGAGGCAAGGGGCGGGCCTTCACCGGCATCGCGGCCGCCGCCGTCACCACCGCGCTGGCGATCGTGGTCGCCGGACAGGTCACCGACGCGCGCGACGAGGACTCCGCCCGGTCGCAGACCGCCGCCGGCCAGGCCGCGCGCGACACCCGGGACTCCACCGGCCGGGGCGGCGGCCGTCCGGGCCCCTCCGCCGCGCTCCCCGAGGCGGCCCCGCTGACGTACGCGCAGCAGATGGACCGGAAGTACCCCCTCGGCGCAGAACTCACCGGCTCGGGCAGGTTCGACTCAGTGCCCGGCATCGAGAAGGCGCCCGGCAAGGGGCGCAAGTACACCTACCGCGTGGACGTCGAACAGGGACTCGGCCTCGACGCGGCGCTCTTCGCGCAGGCCGTGCAGAAGACGCTGAACGACCAGCGCAGCTGGGCGCACGACGGCGCACGCACCTTCGAACGCATCCACTCCGGCGAGCCCGACTTCGTCATCACCCTCGCCAGCCCCGGAACCACCGCCGAATGGTGCGCGAAGTCCGGTCTGGACACCACCATCGACAACGTCTCCTGCGACTCGGCCTCCACCGAACGCGTGATGATCAACGCCTACCGGTGGGCGCAGGGCTCGCAGACCTACGGCGACCAGATGTACGCCTACCGGCAGATGCTCATCAACCACGAGGTCGGCCACCGGCTCGGCTACAGCCATGTGACCTGCGACAAGAACGGCGACCTCGCGCCGGTCATGCAGCAGCAGACCAAGTTCCTGGAGCACGACGGGATCCGCTGCCTGCCCAACCCGTGGCCGTACCCCACGCAGTAGGTCCTCCCTAGCGGGGCACAACGCGTGCCGCGCGGGAAAGTTACGAGCGTTCACCCCTTTTGGTGGTGCGACGGACAACCGTCCGTCGCGCCACGCCCTCGTCCGCATACCTTCGTCCCGCTGCGAGCCGCCGACCAACGGCGGCTCCCGAACGGGAGATCGGGGGTGCACACGTGCGGATCGGACTGCTTACGGAGGGTGGCTATCCGTATGTGGGCGGTGACACCGGACCCTGGTGCGACCGGCTCGTACGGGGGCTCGGACAGCACGAGTTCGCCCTCTTCGCACTCAGCCGCAGCGAACGACAGGACACCGCCGGCCGGGTCGAACTGCCCCCGCAGGTCCGCAGCGTGCGCACGGCCCGGCTGTGGACGGCCGAGGACGACGGGGTCGCGTACGGCCGCCGCGCGCGCCGGCGGTTCACCGAGTGCTACGGCGAACTGGCGGCCGGGATCTCCGGGGCAAGCGCCCCGGACGTTCAGGCGGACCGTTTCGGCAGCGCGCTGTACGGGCTCGCCGAGCTGGCCCGCGACGAGGGCTCACTGGTGCGCGCACTCCGCTCGGAGGACGCGCTGCGCGCCCTGGAGCGCGCCTGCCGCGCCCCGGGCGCGACGCGCACGGCCCGCGAGGCGCGTGTGCCCGAACTGCTCGCGGTGGCGGCGCATGTGGAACGCCTCCTGCGGCCCCTTTCCCTCGGCTGGTACGAGGAGGAGGGGGGCGGAGGACGTGGTGAACGGGGTCATGGGGGCCGTGGGCACCATGGGGGCCGTGGCGGGGGCGGCCTCGGCGCGGTCGACCTGTGCCACGCGACCTCCGGAGGAGCGGCCGCCCTGGTGGGACTGCTGGCGTGGCACTTCTTCGGGGTGCCCCTGGTGGTCACGGAGTACGGAGTGCGGCTGCGGTCGCACTACCTGAACTTCGGAGCGGTGGAGGCGTCAGGGGAGGGCGGCACCGACGCGGGAGGTGACGTACTCGCCTCGGGGGAGGCGTCCCCCGCCGTGCGGGCGCTCGTCACCGCCTTCCACGGGCGGCTCGCCGCCGAGGTGTACCGCCGGGCCGCCTGTCTCACGGCCGGCAACGCGCACGCCCGGCGCTGGCAGGAGCGATGCGGCGCCGACCGGGCCAAGCTGCGCACCGTCCACCCCGGCAGGGACGCCGCGCCCTTCGCCGAGGTGGGCGACTCCCCTGACACCGCCGACCCGCGCACCCTCGTCTGGATCGGCCGCGTGGAGCCGGCGAAGGACCTGGTCTCCCTGCTGCACGCGTTCGCCGAGGTGCGCCGGGAGGAGCCCGGGACGCGACTGCGGATCATCGGCACGCCGAGCGGGCCGGAGGGCCGGGCGTATCTCGGCCACTGCCGTGCGCTGGCCGCGCAGCTCTTCCCCGACGAGGCGGCGGGACCGCACTGCGTCGGCGACAACCCGGTGTCCTTCGAGGACCTCGGCCACCCGGGTGCGCCCGGCCTCGCCGAGGCGTACGCGGCGGGCGCCGTCGTCGTTCTCTCCAGCGTCGTCGAGGGCTTCCCGGCCGGCCTGGTCGAGTCGATGTTCTGCGGGCGGGCGACCGTGTCGACGGACGTCGGCGCGGTGGTCGAGGTCATCGGCGGCACGGGACTGGTCGTGCCGCCGCGCAATCCGAGAGCGCTCGCCGACGCCTGTGTCGCGCTGCTGCGCGATCCCGAGCGCCGTGCGCGCCTGGGCGCGGCCGCCCGCGCACGAGCCCTCGAACTGTTCACCGTCGAGCAGAACGTCACGGCGTTCCACGACATCTACCTGGAGACCGTCTCCCGCACCCCCGTGCACCGTCCCGCCTTCGACGGCCCCGGTGAGCCCCGGCCCTTCGCCGTCCCGGCCGAGGCCCGCCTCGCGGGCCCCTGGACGGGCTCACGCAAGCGTGACGTGGCCGCGGGGCGGGTCGCCGCGGCCGAGGGGGCGCGATGAGCGGCCTCGGCGAACTGGACCGTCCCGCCACACCGGCGAGCCCGGGTTCCTCCGCGGTGGCATGGGACGGCCGATCGGAGGAGTGGCTCGCCCCGGAGGGCGAGGCCGTCGAAGACACGGCTCCGGAGGACGCGCTCTCCGCGGGCGTGGCCGTGGAGAACCGGGCAGAACCGTGCTCCGAGCGCCCCGCCGACTCCACGGGAGCGGCGGGGGAGCCGCCCTTACCCGCGCCCGCTCTCGCCTCCGGGCCCGCAGCTGCCTCTGCGCCGACAACCGCCCCTGCGTCGGAAGCCGCCCCCCGTCGCGGCGCCGGCGACCCCGTCAAGGCGTTGATGCACCGCCACCGTCACCTCTGTGAGCGCGCCGTCGACCCGCTGGAGATCGCCGCCGGTCTCGAGGCCCATGGGATGACCGACCGGACGGCCGCACGCTTCCGGCACCGGGACGTCTTCTCCCTCGCGGAGGAGATGTACGCCCGCGTTCCCCGCGACGGCGACCGCCCCGTACGCCCCGCCCCCGCCGCCGCACCCCGAGCCCGCTCCGACTGGGCGCTGCTCACCCTCCTGCCCGGCGCCCTGTTCGCCGCGACCGTCACCGGACTGCGCCTGACCGACGGCCAGACGCGCCTCTGCCTGGCGACCGCGGGCGTCCTCGCCGTCCTCCTCGCCCTGTGCGCGGCACTGCGCCGAGGCCCGCTGAGCCCGCACGGCCACGCGCACCCCGGCTCACTCGGCGCCAGCGGCTGGACCTGCGCGCTGTTCGCCTACGCGGCCCTCGGCGACGGACTCCTCCGCGCCGCCGTGAACGGCGGCCCCGACGGCCTGCCCACCGGGGCGAACGACGGCCCCTGGCCGCTCACCCTCGCGCCCCCGCTGACCCTCGTCCTGGCCTGCGCCCCCGCCGCGTGGAGCGCGCACCTCCTCGCGGTGGGCGCCTGCCGACGACTGGAGGCCAGCCGGGGCCTGGAGGAGTTCACCGCCGCCGTGCGTCCTCTGGTGTTCGGCGTGTTCGCCCTGTTCCTGTGCGCCCTCACCGCCCTGACCGGACTCTGCGCCAAGGCCCTCGGAGAGACCGCCGACCACCCCCGGACCCTCACCCTCGGCATGCTGCTCTTCCTCGCCCGCCTCCTCGTCGTGCACGGCTCGCCCCGGCTTCCGGTGCTCCTCCTCGGCGCCGCGGGCGCCGCCGAGACGATCGCCGTGGCCACTGTCTTCACGGGCCGTCTGCCGGGCTGCGGCTTCCTCGCCGTGCCCGTCGAGTCCCTCGTCGCCGCCTGGGGACCAACCGGCGTACCCGCCCTCACCTGCGGTGCGGCCGCGCTGGCCCTGCTGATCCACGCGAGCCGCACGCTCCCCAGGGTGTCCGCCCACGCGCGAACGGACCAGCCGTGCTGACACCGAACCGCCCCGGCCGCGGCGCCCTCCCGTGCCCTGCCGCCCCACGACCTCCGCGCGCAGCGCCACCCCCACCGTGCACGGACCGCACGACGCACGCGCTCCTCCATCCACGCGACACCCGAAGGAGAGACCAGATGACCACCTCCCGATCCGGAGCGACCGGGACCGCCGGAGCCCCGGCGGCCGCAGGCGCCCTCGCGGCCACGGGAACGACCGGAGCGCACACCCCGGGAGCGGCACGATGAGGGTCCTGCTGATCGGAGCCAACGGCTACGTCGGGCGCTTCGTCGCCGACCGTCTGCTCGCCGACCCGGCCGTCCAGCTCACCGCGCTCGGCCGCGGCGACGACGCGGACGTCCGCTTCGACCTCGCGACCGGCAGCCCCGGCGCGCTCACCCGCTTCCTCGACGCGGTCCACCCCCAGGTCGTCGTCAACTGCGCGGGCGCCACCCGCGGCGGCGCCCGCGAACTCACCCGCCACAACACCGTCGCCGTCGCCACCGTCTGCGAGGCCCTGCGTCGCAGCGGCTGCGGCGCACGGCTCGTCCAGATCGGCTGCGGCGCCGAGTACGGCCCGAGCCAGCCCGGCTCCTCCACGGCCGAGGACGCCGTCCCCCGTCCCGGCGGTCCGTACGGCGTCAGCAAACTCGCCGCCACCGAACTCGTCCTCGGCTCCGGTCTCGACGCGGTGGTGCTCCGGGTCTTCTCGCCCGCCGGGCCCGGCACCCCCGCCGGCTCGCCGCTCGGCCGGCTCGCCGAGGCCATGCGCCGTGCCATGCAGTCCGGCGACGGGGAGCTCAAGCTCGGCGGACTCGGGGCCCAGCGCGACTTCGTCGACGTCCGCGACGTCGCCCGCGCCGTGCACGCCGCCTCCCTCTCCGCCGCGCAGGGCGTCATCAACATCGGTTCCGGCCGCGCCGTCCGGCTGCGCGACGCCGCCGCGATTCTTGCGCGCGTGGCCGGATACGGCGGCGCCCTCCACGAGCTCGACGGCCCGCCCGGCGGCCACTTCCGGCCGACCATCGGCCATCCCCGCGCCGACGCCGACCACGCGGTCCCGGTCGCGTACCCGTACCCCGACGGCTGCGGCAGCTGGCAGCAGGCCGATGTGCGCACCGCGCGCGACCGGCTCGGCTGGCGGCCCCGGATCAACCTGGAGGAGTCCCTCGCCGACATCTGGATGGAGGCCGCGTGTCGTATCTGACCGGCGCCCCGGCGGGTGCCGCGGACACCGACGTACGCACCGGCTTCGGCGTGCCCGGCATCGCGCACCCCCTCCTCGCGCAGACCGAGTGGGACGAGCTCACCCGCCCCGGCAGAAGCCTGCACTGGGTCGTCCTCGACGTCGCCGGCGGCCCCGGCGTCCGCCCCGACCCGCACTGCCTCGAAGCCGCCGGCCGGCTCCGCAACGCCGGCGTCCGCGTCCTGGGCCACCTCGACCTCGCCCACGGCGCCCGCGCCCTGCCCGAGGTCGTCTCCGACGCGCAACGGCACGTCGACTGGTACCAGGTCGACGGCTTCTTCCTGGACCGCTCCCCGTCCGACCGCACGGCGCTCCCCGGGATCCGCCGCACGGTCAGCACCCTGCGCACGCTCCGCGAGAGCCCCCACATCGTCCTCGGCCATGGCGTCCACCCCTACCCGGGCTACGCCGAGAACGCCGACCAGCTCGTCACCTTCTCCGGCGCGTGGAGCGACTACCGCTGGTCGCAGGCGGCCGAATGGACCGCCGCCTACCCGCCCGAGCGCTTCTGCCACCTCGTCCACGGCGTGCCCGGCGCACACCTGGAGGAGGCGCTGCGCATCGCCCGCTGGCACGGTGCGGCGACCATCTGGTTCACCGACCGCGGCGACGGCGGCGGACTGACCGACCCCTGGGAGACCATGCCCGGCTACTGGGACGAGATCGTCTCGCGGATCGGAACAGGTGTCTCGGAATGAAGAAGCCCATGGCAGTGTTACGGGGAGAACAACCGTAGTGATTGACCGACCAACGGAGTCCCCGTGTCGCTGCCACCCCTGGTCGAGCCGGCCGCCGAGCTCACCGTAGACGAGGTCCGCCGGTACTCCCGCCACCTGATCATCCCCGACGTCGGGATGGACGGGCAGAAGCGGCTGAAGAACGCCAAGGTGCTGTGTGTCGGCGCCGGCGGCCTGGGCTCGCCGGCGCTGATGTACCTGGCCGCGGCGGGCGTGGGCACGCTCGGCATCGTGGAGTTCGACGAGGTGGACGAGTCCAACCTGCAGCGTCAGATCATCCACAGCCAGGCCGACATCGGCCGCTCCAAGGCTGAGTCCGCGCGCGACTCCGTCCTCGGCATCAACCCGTACGTCAACGTGGTCCTTCACGAGGAGCGGCTCGAGGCCGACAACGTGATGGATATCTTCGGCCAGTACGACCTGATCGTCGACGGCACGGACAACTTCGCGACCCGCTACCTGGTCAACGACGCGTGCGTGCTGCTGAACAAGCCGTACGTGTGGGGCTCGATCTACCGCTTCGACGGCCAGGCGTCCGTGTTCTGGTCGGAGCACGGTCCCTGCTACCGCTGCCTCTACCCGGAGCCCCCGCCCCCCGGCATGGTCCCCTCCTGCGCCGAGGGCGGCGTGCTCGGCGTGCTGTGCGCGTCCATCGGCTCCATCCAGGTCAACGAGGCCATCAAGCTCCTCGCGGGCATCGGCGAGCCGCTGGTCGGCCGCCTGATGATCTACGACGCCCTGGAGATGCAGTACCGCCAGGTCAAGGTCCGCAAGGACCCGGACTGCGCGGTCTGCGGCGAGAACGCGACCGTCACCGAGCTCATCGACTACGAGGCCTTCTGCGGCGTCGTCTCCGAGGAGGCCCAGGAGGCGGCCGCCGGCTCGACGATCACTCCCAAGCAGCTCAAGGAGTGGATCGACGACGGCGAGAACATCGAGATCATCGACGTCCGCGAGCCGAACGAGTACGAGATCGTCTCCATCCCGGGCGCCACGCTGATCCCGAAGAACGAGTTCCTCATGGGCACCGCCCTGCAGAGCCTCCCCCAGGACAAGAAGATCGTCTTGCACTGCAAGACGGGTGTCCGCAGTGCGGAAGTCCTCGCGGTCCTGAAGTCCGCCGGCTTCGCGGACGCGGTGCACGTCGGCGGCGGCGTGATCGGCTGGGTCAACCAGATCGAGCCGGACAAGCCGGTCTACTGACCGGCCGGCCGATCCGGCCCACCGGTTCCGGCGGCGGGGGTTTCGCGCACCACAGGTGTGTGAGACCCCCGCCGCCGTCATGAGCAGACCGTGCCGTCCTTCGGCGTCTTGCCGTTCAGCAGATAGCCGTCCACCGCCGAGTCGACGCAGCCGCTCCCGCTCCCGTAGGCGCCGTGCCCCTCGCCCTTCCAGGTGAGCAAGGCCCCTACGCCCCGGCCGAGTTCGTTCGCCATCCTGCGCGCGCCCTCGTACGGTGTCGCCGGGTCCCCGGTGTTGCCGACCAGCAGGATCGGCGCCGAGCCCGCCGCGCTCACCTCCGGTGTGTCGAACTGGCCCGCCACCGGCCAGTCGTGGCACCACCCCGCCGTGTCCCAGCCGAGGAACGAGCCGAACACGGGGGAGATCCTCTCGAACTCCGGCAGCAGCCTCTTCGTCTCCTCGACCGTCGGCCGCTGCCTGTCGTCCAAGCACGATATGAGCCGTTGCGCGTGGTTCGACGTGCCGTAGTGCCCGTCGGTGTCGCGGTCGTTGTAGGCGTCGGCGAGGCGCAGCAGCTCCGAACCGTCGCCCTGATAGGCCGACTTGAGGGCGCTGGTCAGACTGGGCCAGGCCGCCTCGCTGTACAGCGGCACCACGATGCCGATGAGCGCGAGCGTCTGGGTGAGCGTGCGTCCGGACGAGGTCGGCAGCGGCTTTGAGTCGATCCGCTTCAAGAGCGCGGCGATCTTCTCACTGCCCCGCCTCGGGTCCTGGCCGGTCGACCTGAGGTAGTTGTCGAGCGCCAGCTGGAAGCCCTTGGCCTGGTTCTTGGCGTGGCCAACGGTGTCGGCGGTCGGGTCGACCACCGCGTCGAGGACCACGCGCCCCACGTTCTTCGGGAACAAGTGGGCGTAGACGCCGCCCAGTTCGGTGCCGTAGGAGATGCCGAAGTAGTGCAGCTCGTCGTCGCCGAGGACCTGGCGCATCAGGTCCATGTCGCGGGCCGTGTCGGTGGTGGAGACATGGGCCGTCTTCTTCCCGGCGGCCTTCCGGCATCCCCGGGCGAAGTCGGAGGCGTCTTTCAGGAACGCCCGTTCCTCGGCCGCGTCGTCAGGGGTGGAGTCGACGGCCTCGGCTGCCTGGATCTCCTTGTCGCTTCGGCAGCGGACCCCGCCCTGCGCCCCGACACCGCGTGGGTCCCAGCTGACCAGGTCGTAGCGCTCGTGCAGCGAGGACACCGTGGAGGCGTACGACGGCATCGTGGACACACCCGATCCGCCCGGGCCGCCGAAGTTGAAGAGCAGCGAACCGATGCGGTCCTCGCCCTTGCCCTTGGCCTTGGACCGGATCAGGGCGAGGCCGATCGTCTCGCCGTCAGGCCGAGCCCAGTCCAGGGGGACCTTCAGCGTCGCGCACTGCCAGTCGTCGCCCGGTGCGGGGGCGCCCTCGGTGGTACGGCACCGCCCCCAGTCGGGTTTCTGCGAGGTGAGGGACGTGGGCAGCGCCGACGCCGGTGCGGCGCCGCCGTCGGGCGCGGCGGCGGACGGGCGGGCGGGGTCCTTCGCCTTCCCGCCGTCGCCTCCCTTGCCGTCGGACGACGAGCCGTCGCCGCAGCCCGTCACCAGCAGTGCGGTGGCCGCCCCCAACGCCGTCCAACGGGCGGCCCCCCGCGCCGTCCACCGTGCGAAAAGCCTCATGTCTCTTCCCCCCTCACAAGCCGTCCGACTGCGTCCGCGAACGGCGGTCATGCCATGGTAGGCGGATCACCGCCGACCCGTCGGAGCCTGTGGATAACTCTCTGAACTGCGCTTTCGCTTAGGAACAGACGGTCCCCGCCGGCGGCACCCGCCCGTCCAGAAGGTATCCGTCGACCGCCCGCTGCACGCATTTGTTCTTGCTGTCATAGGCGCCGTGTCCCTGTCCCCGGTAGGTCAGCTCCACGCCGACGCCCTTGCCCAGCGCGTCCACCATCTTCCGCGCGCCCTCGTACGGAGTGGCCGGGTCACCGGTGTTGCCCACGACGAGGATCGGGGCCGAGCCGGGAGCGCTGACGTCGGGATGGTCGGCCGCGCCCGGCACCGCCCAGTCCGTACAGCTGAGCATGCTCCAGGCCAGGAAGTCCCCGAACAGAGGGGAGGCGGCGCGGAACTCCGGCAGTTTGCCCTGCACGAAGTCGGGCGAGTAACGCGGCTTGTCGTCGGCGCAGTTGATCGACACGTTGGCGGCGGTGATGTTGCTGTACTCGCCGTTCTCGCTGCGGCCGTTCATCGAGTCGGACAGCAGCATCAGGGTCCTGCCGTCCCCGTCGTAGGCCTGCTCCAGCCCTTCGGTCAGGTACTCCCAGAAGTCCTTCGAGTAGAGAGCCTGCGCGATGCCGTTGGTCGCGGCGCTCTGGGTCAGCTCGCGGGGGAAGATCCCCGGGATCGGCTTGCTGTCGAGGTCCTTCAGCAGGCGGGCGATCTTGTCCTTGACGTCCTGAGCGGTATCGCCGACGGGGCAGTCCTCGACCTTCGACGTGCAGTCCTCGGCGAAGTTGTCCAGTGCGAGCTGGAAGCCCCGGGCCTGCCCCAGCGAGCCCTGCTCGGGCGTCTGCGTCGGATCGACGACCGCGTCGAACACGGCCCGCCCGACCCGCTGGGGGAAGAGGTGGGCGTAGACGCCGCCGAGTTCGGTGCCGTAGGAGATGCCGAAGTAGTGCAGTTTGTCGTCGCCGAGGACCTGGCGCATGAGGTCCATGTCACGGGCCGCGTCGGTGGTGCGCACGTGCGGCAGCATCGTCTTCGAGTTCTTCTCGCAGGCGCCGTTGAACGCCTGGACGTTGTCCACGTAGGCGGTGCGCTCGGCGGCGTCGTCCGGTGTCATGTCCTGCTGGAAGTAGGCGTCGAGCTGCTGGTCGTTCTCGCAGCGCACGCCGGCGCTGCGGCCGACGCCTCGAGGGTCGAAGCTGACCAGGTCGTAGCGGGTGCGCAAAGTCGCGTAGTCCTCGCCGAACGCGGGCAGGGTGGCGACGCCCGAGCCGCCCGGGCCGCCGAAGTTGAACACCAGGGAGCCGATCCGCCGGCTCGCCTCGCCGCTGGCCCGGGCCCGGATCAGCGCGATGCCGATCGTGTCGCCCTTCGGCTCGGCCCAGTCCAGCGGCGCCCGCATCGTGGCGCACTGCCACGCGTCGCCGTCGGGCAGCGGGGACGGCGCGCTGCCGCCGCCCTCCGCCGGCGACGGCGCCGGGCAGTCCTCCCACCGCAGTTCCTGCGCCGCCAGGTCCGCCTGCGGGGAGTCGCCGCCGCAGCCCGCCACCAGGCACGACGACACAAGGACGGCGACGGTCAGGGCGGCGGCGCGCACACGGGAGGGATTCGGCATGCTCCCATCCTGAGGCGGCGCGGAAGCACGCGCGCGGGACGCGGTCCGTACGAGGTACGGGCGGCCGGTGGCCTCGTGGTCAGCGACGCCCTCATGCCGTCGCGTCGCCTCAGAGGGCGCCCTTGCGGGTCAGATGGTTGAAGGCCAGCCAGCCAGGCAGCACCGGGATCCACAGCGTGAGCAGCCGGAACAGCAGGACGGCCGGCGCGGCGACCTCCTTGGGCAGGCCGACCGCGATGAGACCGACGGTCAGGGTCGCCTCGACCGCGCCGACACCGCCGGGCGTCGGCGCGGCCGAGCCGAGCGCGTTGCCCGCGAGGAAGACGACGGCGACGCTGGCGATGCTGATCGAGGCGTCCTGGTCGCCGAACGCGCGGATCGACGCGTCCAGGCACATCACGAAGCAGGCGGTGAGCAGCAGCATGCCGCCGATGCCGGTGACGAGCTTCTGGGGGCGCTGGAGCACGTCCAGCATGCGCGGCACGACCCCGGCGAACAGCGACCTCACGCGCGTGGCGACGAACTTCCGCAGGAACGGCACCGAGGTGACCACGAGCACCAGCACCGCCACCGTCAGCAGACCCGCGATCACGGTGCGGGACGGCGACAGCGACGGCGTCTTCTCGGTGCCGGTGAGATAGCCGAACGACAGCAGCATCAGGATGTGGCAGCCGAGCCCGAACAGCTGCGAGGCGCCCACGCTCGCCACCGCGAGCCCCGGCCGCACGCCCGCACGCTGCAGGAAGCGCGTGTTCAGGGCGACCCCGCCGACGGCGGCCGGGGCCACGATCTTCACGAAGGACCCCGCCACCTGCGCCGCCACCGTGCGCGGGAACGGCACCCGCTCCGGCACGAACCCCAGCAGGCTCATCGCCGCGGCGACATAGCTGAGCGCCGAGAACAGCACAGCCGCGGCGACCCACCCCCACTCCGCGTTGGCGACGAGCGGGCCGAACTCGATGTGCGTGAGCTGCGTCAGCAGGAAGTACGCGCCGATGGCGCCGGCGATGAAGCTGATCAGGGTGCGCGGACGCACCCGCTCCAGCCGGGCCGGCTCGACCGGCGCCTGGGGCCGGATCCGCAGCACCTCGTGCCGGATCTGCGTCAGCAGATCCTCCTCGCGGGCCTCCTCCAGCGCCTCGTCGATGGCCCGCTTCTCCGCCCGCGCCTCCGCGCGCTCGACCTTCTTGGCGGACTTCTCCAAGGTCACCGCGGGAGCGTCGCCCGCGGCCTCCTGGCGGGCCAGCTTGGCCTGCTGGGAGGCCTCCAGCACGGCGTCCCGCTCGCGCTGCGCCCGCTCCCGGGCGAGTCTGCGCAGCGTCGCGCGCGTGGAGCGGCTGAGCGCGATGGGCTGGAGCATCGGCAGGCAGTCGGCGACGGCGTCGGGACCGAGCACGCCCACCGCCGAGGCGACCGCGCGCTCCGCGCCCACCCGCAGGCCGAGCGTGACCAGCAGCTGCGAGGTGTCCATGCGCAGCAGCAGGTCACCGGCCGCGATCTCGCCGACCCGGAGGTCGGTGAGGATCACCGTGCCGGAACGATCCACCAGGATCGCGTCGCCCACCAGCCTGCGGTGCGCGATGCGCCGGGACTGCAGGGCGCGCACCTGGTGCCAGGCATCGCGCAGCAGGTCGTCGGTGATCTCCTCGTCCGGCAGCGAGTCCAGGGTGCGGCCGCCCGTGTGCTCGTAGATGAGCATCACGGCGTCCGGACCCAGCTCGGAGGTCGCGATCAGCTTGGGCGCGTTGGCGCCGGCCGCGATGGCCGCGTAGGCGAGCAGTGCTTCCTGCTCCAGCGCCTGCCGCAGAGACTGAAGGCTGCTGCGGGTGGCGAAACCGCGCAGCGTCAGATTGCGCCACGCGCGGTAGAAGAAGCCCTGCGCCTGCTGCTCACGGTCGACCACCGTGACGTCCAGCGGCGGGCCGTCCTCCAGGGTGACGAAGTAGCGCCGCCCGCGGTCGCCGGTCTCCGGGGTGTCGGCGACCTCCTGGCGGGCCGCGCTGACCGGGCGGAAACCGACGTGCCGCAGCCCCGCCATGAGGGTCCGGCCGGTGGGGCGGACGTTCGGCGAGCCGACGGCGTACAGGGTGCCGTACGCCACCGTCCAGCCGATCAGCACCGTCAGGATGATCGAGAACGGGGTGGTGTAGCCGGTGACCAGCATCGAGAAGGCGTCGAGGAGCAGCACGATCCACAGCACGGCACGCCATCGCGGCCGGCGCGACATGCCGACGGCCGTCATGTAGGCGATGACGGGCGCGAGGTAGCCGTGCACGGGGTCGGTGAGGGCGGTGATGTCGCCGGGGGAGGGCTGGGTGAGCGCCTCCTGGATCGAGTCCGGGGCCGCCTTGGCCACCCACAGGTCGGTGGCGAGGGTCACCCCGTGCGCGAGGACGGCCGCGAGCACGCCGTCGGCGATGCGCAGCCCGTCCCGTTTGATCAGCCGTTCGATGGCGAAGGCGACCGGGACCAGCAGGATCGCGATGCTGGACGCCAGGCCCGCGATCTTGATGAGGAGATCGGGGGCCTGCCCCGTGCCCTTGTTGATGTCCTGCTCGAGGCCGGAGGTCGTCCCGTGGGCGAAGGCGGCGATGGCGATCAGGACGATCACGCCGAGGACGCCCACCAGCAGCCGCATGAGGTCGGAAGGGCGGTGCACGCGCGCGGGGAGCAGCGGCTCGTCGCCCTCGACCTCGTCGATGTGCGTCACTTCGACGAGCTCGGGGTCCTGGCCCGCCGTCTGTTCCGCGAGCGCTTTCGCGTTCTGCTCCGCCTTTCGCGCGGGGTCCGGGCGCGACGCAGCGTCAGAGGTGCCCTCCGCTCCCTCGGGACGCACACCCTGCTGCTTCATCGTCTCTTCTTGGTCTCGTATCACCGGTCACCGCCCGCACGATGGTGGCATGCCGCACCGACACACGGGGGCATCAGGGTGCAAATGCGGGATCGCACAGTCTGCCCGAAGCGTCGCCTTCGAGCGAGAGTCACTCACCGTCGACCGGCGGTCGCGTTGTCGGTGGCGTGCGGCAGGATGGGAGGGGTGAGCGAGCTGAGCCTCCCGGACGGCGCCCGAGCGGAGCACGAAGCCACCCGCGCGGAGTACCCGGACGACGCGCTGCCCGAGTACGCCGAGCGGGTTCTCGAAGTGGCCGAGTCGATCCCGCCCGCCCGGGTCATGACGTACGGGGACGTCGCCGAGTGGCTGGGGGAGGGCGGCCCCCGGCAGGTCGGCCGGGTGATGGCCCTCTACGGTGGCGCCGTCCCGTGGTGGCGCGTGGTGCGCGCCGACGGGGTGCTGCTGCCGGGCCACGAGCTGCGGGCCCTGGACCACTACCGCGCGGAGGGCACGCCTCTCAAGGAGGCGGGCAGAACCGCGGAAGGCCACCTGCCGCGCCTCGACATGAGACGCGCGCGATGGGACGGCGGCGAACGTGCGGAGGGTCACACCTGACAGCTTCCGCCATGAACCGTGCCGTGCGGGAGCCTGTGGCCCGTTCGGGGGAAGCGGGGCACGTCGCCGGCATGGCGTACGTTCGACAGGCGTGGGACATGCGTGGCCCGCGAGCCGTGCGGGGCACGAGGGACGAAGTGGAAGTAACCCCTCCGGTCGTCCTGTCGGCGTAGCGTCGCCCGCGCGCGTCCCCCTCATCCCCCGACCACCGCTCTCCCCGAGCGGCGCTCCGACCAGCACAACCACCAGGACCGGCGAACCACGTGAGCTCCTCTTCCTCCACCAGGCGCCTGTCGCACTCTCCGGTGCGACAGGGGAGTCGTGGCGCTTACCGACTGGTACGTACCCCGCCGGCCCCCGTCGATCCCCCTCGTCTTGACGCCGCCCAGCGCTCCGTGGTTGACCACACCACCGGTCCGCTGCTCGTCCTCGCGGGGCCGGGCACCGGCAAGACGACCACCCTGGTCGAGTCCGTCGCCGCCCGCGTCGCCCGCGGCGCGGACCCCGCGCGCATCCTCGTGCTCACCTTCAGCCGCAAGGCCGCCGTCGAACTGCGCGACCGCATGGCGCTGCGCATGGGAGCCGCCCACGCCCCTCAGGCGACCACCTTCCACTCGTACTGCTACGCCCTGGTCCGCGCCCACCAGGACAGCGACCTGTTCGCCGAGCCGCTGCGACTGCTGTCCGGCCCGGAGCAGGACGTGGCCGTGCGCCAGCTGCTCGAGGGCCAGATCGACCTGCAACGCCTCGGCCTCACGCACGTGCGCTGGCCGGACGAGCTGCGCGCGTGCCTCACCACGCGCGGCTTCGCCGACGAGGTCCGCGCGGTGCTCGCCCGTACCCGCGAACTCGGTCTCGGCCCCGACGCCCTGGACGCCTTCGCGAGCCGCACCGGCCGGCCCGACTGGCAGGCCGCGGCGGCCTTCCTCGCCGAGTACCTCGACGTCCTCGACCTGCACGGCGTGATCGACTACGCCGAACTCGTCCACCGCGCGGTCCTCCTCGTCCGCCGCCCCGAGGTCGCCCAGCGGCTCGCAGCCCAGTACGACGCCGTCTACGTCGACGAGTACCAGGACACCGACCCGGCCCAGGTGCGACTGCTGGACGCCCTCGCCGGCGGCGGTCGCACCCTCGTCGCCCTCGGCGACCCCGACCAGTCGATCTACGCCTTCCGGGGCGCCGACGTGAACGGCATCCTGGACTTCCCCCGGGCCTTCCCGCGCCTCGACGGCCGCCCGGCACCCGTCGAGGTCTTGCGGACCTCCCGGCGCTCCGGCACCGCTCTGCTGGCGGCCACCCGGCTGCTCACCCAGCGGATGCCCCTGACACGGCTCCCCGCCCAGAAGGTCCGCGCCCACCGCGAACTCGCCCCCGTGCGCGAGGGCGGCCGCGTCGAGGTGTACACGTACCCGACGGCCGGCACCGAGCTGGACAACATCGCCGACATCCTGCGCCGCGCGCACCTCGAGGACGGCGTGCCCTGGGGCGAGATGGCCGTCCTCGTGCGCGCGGGCGCCCGCACCATCCCGACGGTCCGCCGCGCCCTGACGGCCGCCGGCGTCCCCCTCGACATCGACGGCGACGACCTCCCCCTGCGCCACGAACCGGCGGTCGCCCCCCTCCTCACGGCACTGCGCGCGGTCGCCATGGCCGAAGCGGGCACCACGGCGGCGGAGACGGGCACCACGGCGGCGGAGACGGGCACCACGGCGGCGGAGACGGGCACCACGGCGGCGGAGACGGGCACCACGGCGTCCGAGGCGGGCACCACGGCGTCCGAGACGGACACCGCGGCGACGCGGGCGACCACCCCGCCGTCGGGCGGCGGGACCGACGACGGGGCAGCCGCGCCCCGCGGCGGCGCCGCCCCGGACTGGCTCGACGTCGAGACCGCCCTCACGCTCCTCGCCTCCCCCCTCGCCGGCATGGACGCCGCCGACCTGCGCCGCCTCGGACGCGCCCTGCGCGAGGAGGAGCGCGCCGCCGGCGACCCGCTGCCACCGCCCTCCGACGAACTGCTCGCGCGGGCTCTCGCCGAGCCGGAACGGCTGATCACCCACGACCCCGCCTACGCGCGCGGAGCGCAACGCCTCGGCGCGCTGCTGCGCAAGGCACGCGAGCGGCTCGCCGGCGGCGGCACCGCCGAGGAGGCGCTGTGGGACCTCTGGGAGGGCACCCCCTGGCCCACCCGACTGGAACGGGCCGTCCGGCGCGGCGGCGCGGCCGGCCGCAACGCCGACCGCGACCTGGACGCCGTGTGCGCCCTGTTCGCCACCGCCGCGCGCGCGGAGGAGCGCACCGGAGGCCGGGGCGCCCTGAACTTCCTCGCCGAGATCGAGGCCGAGGACATCGCCGCCGACACCCTCACCCGGCGCGCCGTCCGTCCCGACGCCGTCCGCCTGATGACCGCGCACCGCGCCAAGGGTCTGGAGTGGAGCCTGGTCGTCGTGGCCGGCGTCCAGGAAGGGCTGTGGCCGGACCTGCGCCGCCGCGGCTCCCTCCTGGAAGCCGACCGCATCGGCCGCGACGGACTCGCCGAACCGCTTACTCCCGGCGCCCTGCTCGCCGAGGAACGCCGCCTCTTCTACGTCGCCGCCACGCGCGCGCGTGACCGCCTCGTCGTCACGGCGGTGAAGGCCCCCGCCGACGACGGCGACCAGCCCTCCCGCTTCCTCACCGAACTCGGCGTCGAACCCAAGGACGTCACAGGCCGCCCCCGCCGCCCCCTGTCCGTCGCCGCGCTGGTCGCCGAACTGCGCGCCACGACGGTCGACCCGCGCGCGTCCGCCGCCCTCAGGGAGGCCGCCGCCCGCCGCCTGGCCCGCCTCGCCGCGCTCAGCGACGAGGACGGCCGGCCGCTTGCCCCGTCGGCGCACCCCTACCGCTGGTGGGGCATGTTCGACCCGACCGAGAGCAAGGTGCCGCTGCGCGACCGCGACCGGCCCGTGGCCCTGTCCGGCAGCGCGCTGGACCAGCTCGCCAACACCTGCGCCCTCCAGTGGTTCCTCGGCCGCGAGGTCAAGGCCGACGCCCCCGCCACCGCCGCCCAGGGCTTCGGCAACGTCGTGCACGTCCTCGCCGACGAGGTCGCCTCCGGGCACACCCCCGCCGACCTCGCCGTCCTCATGGAGCGTCTTGAGTCGGTGTGGAACGCGCTCGCCTTCGACGCGCCCTGGAAGTCGGACCAGGAGAAGGCCAACGCGCGCGCGGCCCTCGAACGCTTCCTGACATGGCACGTCGACTCGGGCGGCCTGCGCGCCGGCCGCACACCGGTGGCCAGCGAGCACGACTTCGACGTCACCCTGGAGGCGGGCGAGTACGAGGTGCGCATCCGCGGCCAGATGGACCGCGTCGAGACCGACGCCGAAGGCCGCGCCTACGTCGTCGACTTCAAGACCGGCAAACACGCGCCCACCGCGCGCGAGGTGGAACGTCACCCCCAGCTCGCCGTCTACCAGCTCGCCGTCCGCGAGGGCGCCGTCGACGACGCCTTCGACGGGGCCCGCCCCCAGCCGGGCGGCGCCGAACTCGTCCACCTGCGCCAAGGAGCCGCCAAACGGGACGGCGGCGACAGCCTGCCCAAGGTCCAGGCCCAGGAAGCCCTCGAAGGAACCGCGGGGGAGTGGGTCGGCGACCTGCTCGCCACCGCCGCCGGAAAGGTCCTCGACGAGCGGTTCACGCCCACCGCGGGGCAGCACTGCACCCACTGCGCCTTCCGGGCGTCGTGCAGCGCCCGCCCCGAAGGACGCCACGTCGTGGAGTGAGCACACCGGTGTGACGGACCGCACCACACCTGCTGACCTGCGCTTTCCGGCGCGACGGCGGGCGGTTTGTCATCGACTGTCAGTGCCCGCCGCTAGCCTTCGCCACATGCCAGCCCGCATCACCGACCCCGAGCAGCTCAAAGAGCTCCTCGGCATCCCCTTCACCCCGGAGCAGACGGCCTGCATCACCGCGCCGCCCGCCCCGCAGGTGATCGTGGCCGGTGCCGGCTCCGGCAAGACGACGGTGATGGCCGCGCGCGTGGTGTGGCTCGTCGGCACCGGACAGGTCGCCCCCGAACAGGTGCTCGGCCTCACCTTCACCAACAAGGCCGCCGGCGAACTCGCCGAACGCGTCCGCAAGGCGCTGGTCAAAGCCGGCGTCACCGACCCCGACGTCATCGACCCGGACAACCCGCCGGGCGAGCCGGTCATCTCCACCTACCACTCCTTCGCCGGCCGGCTGCTCACCGACCACGGCCTGCGCATCGGCCTGGAGCCGACCTCCCGGCTGCTCGCCGACGCCACCCGCTACCAGCTCGCCGCCCGCGTGCTGCGCGAGGCGCCCGGCCCCTACCCGGCGCTCACCCGCTCCTTCGCCGACCTGGTCAGCGACCTCCTCGCCCTCGACGCCGAACTCGCCGAGCACCTCGTCGCTCCCGAGGACCTGCGCGCGTGGGACGCCGAACTCCTGCACACCCTGGAAGGCGCGAAACTCAGCAACGCCGACCTGCGCAAGGCACCCGACGCCGCGGCGGCCCGACGTGAACTCACCGACCTCGTGCGCCGCTACCGGGCCGCCAAGCGCGAACGCGACCTGCTCGACTTCGGCGACCAGATCGCCCTGGCGGCACGACTCGCCCAGGTCCCCGAAGTCGGCCGGCTCCTGCGCGAGGAGTTCCGCGTCGTTCTCCTGGACGAATACCAGGACACCTCCGTGGCCCAGCGCATCCTGCTCGCCGGCCTCTTCGGCGGCGGCACCGGCCACCCCGTCACCGCCGTGGGCGACCCCTGCCAGGCGATCTACGGCTGGCGCGGCGCCTCCGTCGCCAACCTCGACGACTTCCCCGAGCACTTCGCCCACGCCGACGGCCGCCCCGCCACCCGCCAGGCCCTCAGCGAGAACCGCCGCAGCGGCGGCCGTCTGCTCGACCTCGCCAACGGACTCGCCGAACCCCTGCGCGCCATGCACGCGGGCGTGGAAGCCCTGCGCCCCGCCCCGGGCGCCGAACGCGACGGACTCGTGCGCTGCGCCCTCCTGGCCACCCACGCCGAGGAGATCGCCTGGATCGCCGACTCCGTCGCCTACCTGGTCGCCACCGGCAAGGCGCCCGGCGAGATCGCCGTCCTGTGCCGCACCGCCACCGACTTCGCGGAGATCCAGGGCGCACTCGTCGCCCGGGACGTCCCCGTGGAAGTCGTAGGCCTCTCCGGGCTGCTGCACCTGCCGGAGGTCGCCGACCTCGTCGCCGTCTGCGAGGTGCTCCAGGACCCCGGCGCCAACGCCTCCCTGGTGCGCCTGCTCACCGGCCCGCGCTGGCGCATCGGCCCACGCGACCTCGCCCTCCTCGGGCGGCGGGCCCGGCTGCTGGTGACCCACGCGCGCGGGGACGACGCGGACGACCCCGACCGACGCCTCGCCGAAGCCGTCGAAGGCGTCGACCCCTCCGAAGTGATCTCGCTCGCCGACGCCCTCGACACCTTCCTTGAATCACCCCTCCACCACACCGCGGGCACCGGCGGCGACGACGGGCTGCCCTTCTCGCCGGACGCGCGCGTACGCTTCGCCCGGCTCGCCGCCGAACTACGCGACCTGCGCCGATCCCTGGCCGACCCCCTGATGGACGTCCTGCACCGCGTCCTCGCCGTCACCGGCCTCGAAGTGGAACTGTCGGCCTCCCCGCACGCCCTGGCCGCCCGCCGGCGCGAGACCCTGTCGAACTTCCTGGACATCGCCGCCTCCTTCGCCGCCGGCGAGAACGAGGCCGGTCTCCTCGCGTTCCTCGGTTTCCTGCGCACCGCCGCCCAGTACGAGAAGGGCCTCGACAACGCGCTGCCCGGCGGCGAGAACACCGTCAAGGTCCTCACCGCGCACAAGTCCAAGGGCCTGGAATGGGACGTCGTCGCCGTCCCCGGCCTGGTCGAAGGCACCTTCCCCAGCGGCCAGGGCCGCGAGAAGTGGACCGCCCAGGCCAAGGTGCTGCCGCACGCGCTGCGCGGCGACGCCGACACGCTCCCCGACATCCAGGACTGGGACTCGCGCGGCATGAAGGCCTTCCACGAGGCCATGAAGGAGCACCAGCACACCGAGGAACTCCGCCTCGGCTACGTCACCTTCACCCGCCCCCGCTCGCTGCTCCTGGGATCCGGCCACTGGTGGGGCCCGACCCAGAAGAAGCCCCGCGGACCCTCCGCCTTCCTCCAGGCCCTCCACGACCACTGCGCGGCCGGCCACGGCGAGATCGAGGCCTGGGCCGACGAACCCGACGACGACGCCGAGAACCCCGCCCTCCACCACGCCGCCGCTGACCACGCCTGGCCGCTGCCCCTGGACGCCGACGCCCTGGCCCGCCGCCGCGCCGCCGCCGAGACCGTCCTCACCCACCTGGACACCCTCGCCGCCCGCACACACCACCCGCCCGACACCGCGCCCCACGACCGGCGTCACACCGTCGCGCACGGCCCCGAGACCACCGACCACCCGGAGTGGCCGCCGCCGGACGAGGACCCCGCCCACGACGAACCGCCCCACGAGGAAGCCCTCTACGACGAACCGTCGTACGACGAAGCCGGCGACCCCTTCGAGGACGACGGGCCCGACGCCTCCGGCGAAGGGCCCGTCCACTGGGAGGACGAGTGGACCCCGGCCCGCCCCACCGTCCCGCACCAGGCCCCGCCGCCCGAACAGCCCGCCCGCCGCCATCCGCCCGAGCCGCGCCACACCCGCCTCACCCCCGAGGAAGCCCGCACCATCGCCTCCTGGGACCGCGACCTCGACGCCCTCACCGGAGAACTCCAGCGCGCCCGGCAGAGCGTCACCGACGTCCCCCTGCCCCCCACACTGACCGCCTCCCAACTGCTGCGCCTCGCAGCCGACCCGGACGGCTTCGCCCAGGAACTCGCCCGCCCCATGCCCCTGCCCCCGCAACCCGCCGCCCGCCGCGGCACCCGCTTCCACGCCTGGGTCGAAGCCCGCTTCGAGGAACTCACCCTCCCCCTGCTCGAACCCGACGAACTGCCCGGCGAGGACGCCGAGATCACCGACGAACGGGACCTGGAGGCACTCAAGGACGCCTTCGAACGCACCGAGTACGCCCGCCGCACCCCTCACCGCGTCGAAGCGCCCTTCCAGCTCACCCTCGCCGGTCGCGTCATCCGCGGCCGCATCGACGCCGTCTACAAAGAGGGCGACGACGAGACGGCCACCTACGAGATCGTCGACTGGAAGACCAACCGGGGCCGCACCGCCGACCCCCTCCAGCTCGCGCTGTACCGGCTCGCCTGGGCCGAGCAGCAGGGCGTGCCCGTGGAATCCGTCACAGCGGCCTTCGTGTACGTGCGCACCGGCGAGGTCGTCCACCCCGAAGGACTGCCGGACCGGGCCGCGCTGGAGCGCCTGTTGACGCAGGACGACGCCGCCGAGGACGATCCCGGGCAGCCCTCCACGCGTGAGAGGCGTGCACAACCGCCCGGAGAGGATGTCGGCGCGGGCCGATAGGCTCGTGACCATGAGCCATCCCGTTGACAGTGCCGTCAGCGCCGTCCGCACGCACATCGAGCGGCACCGTGCCGCCTTCCTCGACGACCTCGCCGAGTGGCTGCGCATCCCGTCGGTGTCGGCCCAGCCCGACCACGCACCCGACGTACGGCGCAGCGCGGACTGGCTCGCCGCGAAACTCAAGGAGACCGGCTTCCCCACCGCCGAGGTGTGGCCCACGCCCGGCGCCCCCGCCGTCTACGCCGAGTGGCCCTCCGGCGACCCCCAGGCGCCCACGGTCCTCGTCTACGGCCACCACGACGTGCAGCCCGCCGCCCGCGAGGACGGCTGGGACAGCGACCCCTTCGAGCCCGTCGTCCGCGACGACCGCCTCTACGCGCGCGGGGCCGCCGACGACAAGGGACAGGTCTTCTTCCACACCCTGGGCGTACGCGCCCACCTCGCCGCCACCGGCCGCACCGCCCCCGCCGTCAACCTCAAACTGCTGATCGAGGGCGAGGAGGAGTCCGGCTCCCCGAACTTCCGCGCCCTCGTCGAGGACAACGCCGGACGGCTCGCCGCCGACGCGGTCATCGTCTCCGACACCGGCATGTGGTCCGAGGACACACCCACGGTGTGCACCGGCATGCGCGGTCTCGCCGAGTGCGAGATCCGCCTCTTCGGCCCCGACCAGGACATCCACTCCGGCTCCTTCGGCGGCGCCGTGCCCAATCCGGCCACCGCCGTCGCCCGCCTCGTCGCCGCCCTCCACGACGAACACGCACGCGTGGCCGTCCCCGGCTTCTACGACGGAATCGTCGAACTCACCGACCGCGAACGCGAACTCTTCGCCGAACTCCCCTTCGACGAGCAACGGTGGCTGCGCACCGCCAAGTCCCACGCCGCCCACGGCGAAGCCGGGCACACCACCCTGGAGCGCGTCTGGGCCCGCCCCACCGCCGAGGTCAACGGCATCGGCGGCGGCTACCAGGGCCCCGGCAGCAAGACGGTCATCCCGTCCTCGGCCTTCGTGAAGCTGTCCTTCCGGCTGGTCGCCGGACAGGATCCCGACCAGGTCGAGAAGGCCGTACGCGCCTGGGCCGAGGCACAGGTGCCCGCCGGGATCCGGCACGAGATCACCTTCAGCCCCGCCACCCGGCCGTGTCTGACCCCGCTGGACCACCCCGCACTCCAGGCCGTCGTCCGCGCCATGGGCCGCGCTTTCGAAAGCCCCGTCCGCTTCACCCGCGAGGGCGGCTCGGGCCCCGCCGCCGACCTCCAGGAAGTCCTGGGCGCTCCCGTGCTCTTCCTGGGCATCTCCGTCCCCTCCGACGGGTGGCACGCCCCGAACGAGAAGGTCGAGCTGAGCCTCCTCCTCAAGGGCGTCGAGACCGCCGCGCACCTCTGGGGCGACCTCGCCGAGACCTGGCGCCGTGCACCCTGACGACGCCGCCCGATCCGGAGCGGCACCACGCGGGGCACACCGGAAGAACCGCCCCGCCCCACCGCGCCCGGCACGGTCGCCCGCCGCACGTCCTGCTGAACCGCCCGCCCACACCACCGCTCAACGGGGGAGTTGGAAGCACCAGTGACCACCTGGACCGACCAGAACGCCGACCGGCCCGTCTCACTCACAGCGCCGAGCGGCATCGACCGGGCCGCCCACCACCGGCTCGACGAGGCCTGGCTCGCCGCGGCGTGGAGCCACCCCACGACGCGTTGCTTCGTCGTCTCCGGCGGCCAGGTCCTCATCGACGAGACGTCCGACGGACGCACCGAGCTCGTCATGACCCCGTCCTTCGAAGCCCCCCTCACCGAGGCCCACCGGTACTTCCTCGGCACCGACGAGGACGGCGTCAGCTACTTCGCCCTCCAGAAGGACGCGCTGCCCGGCCGTATCGACCAGTCCGCCCGCCCGGCCGGCCTGCGCGAGGCCGGACTGCTGCTGTCCCCGCGGGACGTCGGCCTGATGGTGCACGCCGTCGGTCTGGAGAACTGGCAGCGCACCCACCGCTTCTGCTCCCGCTGCGGGGAGCGCACGGTCATCGCCGCCGCCGGCCACATCCGCCGCTGCCCGGCGTGCGGCGCCGAACACTACCCGCGCACCGACCCCGCGGTGATCATGGCCGTGACGGACGGGGAGGACCGCATCCTGCTCGGCCGCCAGGTCCACTGGCCCGAAGGCCGCTTCTCCACCCTCGCCGGATTCGTCGAGCCCGGCGAGTCCATAGAGCAGGCCGTGCGCCGCGAGGCCTTCGAGGAGGTCGGGGTGAGCGTCGGCCGGGTCGACTACGTCGCCAGCCAGCCCTGGCCTTTCCCGTCCAGCCTGATGCTGGGCTTCACGGCCCGCGCCACCTCCACCGACATCCAGGTCGACGGCGACGAGATCCACGAGGCGCGCTGGTTCTCCCGCGACGAACTGGGCGCCGCTTTCGAATCCGGCGAGGTCCTGCCGCCCTACGGCATCTCCATCGCGGCCCGCCTGATCGAACTCTGGTACGGCAAGCCCCTGCCGACCCGCAGCTCCCTGTGACCCGGCACGACGTGACACGCCGCACGGGCTGACAGGACACAGAGAAGGCGGCCCCCGAACCCTCGGGGACCGCCCTCCTCACACCGCCGTGAGCCACCCGCTCACGCCGCGGTGCCTCACGCGCCGATCTTCTGCTTCACCTGAGCCAGCGAAGGGTTGGTCAGCGTCGAACCGTCGGGGAACGGACTCGACGCGGCCAAGGCTCAGGGGCGTACCGGCGGACGGCCGTCAGTCGTGAGTGAGGACGTGCTCACCGTGGCCCTGGCCAGGCAAGCGAAGGGCGAGAGCGTGAGCGCCATCGCCAAGGCTCTCGGGATCTCCCGTGCCACCTTGTACCGCCACCTTGGAGAGGGCGCCTGAGGCGGCCTGTACAGCCGCGCGGTCAAGTCGACCAGGCGCAGACCAGCATGGTGCCCACGGTCTTGCCCTCCGGTGGACCAATCAGGGAAACGCTCACGTCGGAGAAGCCGCCCCGAGGGCGTCAAACCGGTGTCACTGGCGGCGTGCCGTGGCTACTCTCGGATCATGACGACTGCGGCCGATTCAGCTGCTGATCGAGCCGACGGGCCGACGTATGGCGGGCAAGTGGGTCGGGTTCGGCAAGGACTTCGACGTGAACACGGGCCCGTGGGAGCTGCGCCTACTCGACCGGTCCACAGGGCGCGCAAGCATTGAGCGGTACTCGACCCTCCCGGATTGAGGCAGGTGTGCCCTTGCGCGGGCGCGCTCCCTTCTGAAGGGCGGAGCAAGACAGCAGACGACCCCCGTCGAACTCGATGACGGGGGTCTCTCTGCGTGTGGGGAGCGGGTCGTCAGGCGCTGAGCGCCTGCTTCACCTGGGCAAGGCTCGGGTTCGTCATCACGACCTCGTCGCCGCCGGTGGAGGGAACTACCCGAACCGTCGGCACCGTCTGGTTTCCGCCGTTCGCCTTTTCCACGAAGGCCGCGGACTCCGGGTCCTGCTCGATGTTGATCTCGTCGTACGTGATGCCCTCGCGGTCCATCTGGCTCTTCAGCCGGCGGCAGTAGCCGCACCACGTGGTGCTGTACATCGTCACGGTGCCCGGCATGTCGGTCGCGCTCCTAAAAGGCTCGGGGACGTCTGGTCGCAGTGGAGGAACGTACGGGCACGCGCCGTCATTCCCTCGGGGAAGCCCCGCACGGCGTGACGCCTGCCGCATTAGTACGACTGCGGGTGCCCGCCTGTGGACAACCGTCCCGCCCGTCTCCGGCGACCTGGCAGCATGGCTGTGTGACAGCAGCAACGCATTCCCCCCTCTTCCCGCAGGTACCGGACTCGGCCGACGCGGTGCTCGAAGGGCTCGACCCCGAGCAGCGCGAGGTGGCCACCACCCTGCGCGGTCCGGTGTGCGTGCTGGCGGGAGCCGGGACGGGCAAGACCCGGGCGATCACCCACCGCATCGCCTACGGAGTGCGCGCCGGTGTCCTGCAACCCTCCAGCGTGCTCGCCGTCACGTTCACCAACCGCGCCGCCGGCGAGATGCGCGGCCGGCTGCGTCAGCTCGGCGCCCAGGGTGTCCAGGCCCGCACCTTCCACTCCGCCGCCCTGCGTCAGCTCCAGTACTTCTGGCCGAAAGCCGTCGGTGGCTCGCTGCCCCGGCTCGTCGACCGCAAGATCCAGCTCGTCGCCGACGCGGCGGCCGCCTGCCGCATCCGACTCGACCGGGGCGAGCTGCGCGACGCCACCGCCGAGATCGAGTGGTCCAAGGTCACCCAGACCGTCCCCGCCGACTACCCGGCCGCCGCCGCCGTGGCGGGCCGGGACGCCCCCCGCGACCCCGCGGAGATCGCCCAGCTCTACGCCGCCTACGAGGACCTCAAGCGGCAGCGCGCCGTCATCGACTTCGAGGACGTGCTGCTGCTGACCGTCGCCGTCCTCCAGGACCGGCGCGACATCGCCGAGCAGGTCCGCGCCCAGTACCAGCACTTCGTCGTCGACGAGTACCAGGACGTCAGCCCCCTCCAGCAGCGCCTGCTGGAGCTCTGGCTCGGCGACCGGGACGACCTGTGCGTGGTGGGCGACGCCAGCCAGACGATCTACTCGTTCACCGGAGCCACCCCCGACCACCTTCTGGACTTCCGCACCCGCCACCCCGGCGCCACCGTCGTCAAGCTGGTCCGCGACTACCGCTCCACGCCCCAGGTCGTCCATCTCGCCAACGGTCTGCTCGCCCAGGCCCGGGGCCGCGCCGCCGACCACCGCCTCGAGCTGATCTCCCAGCGCGCCCCGGGGCCGGAACCCGCCTACTGCGAGTACACCGACGAGCCCGCCGAGGCCGAGGGCGCCGCCCACCGCATCCGCGAACTGCTCGACGCCGGCGTCCCGGCCGCCGAGGTCGCCGTCCTGTTCCGCACCAACGCCCAGTCCGAGACCTACGAACAGGCCCTCGCCGACGCCGGCATCCCCTACCAGCTGCGCGGCGCCGAGCGGTTCTTCGACCGGCCCGAGGTGCGCAAGGCCATCGTCTCCCTGCGCGGCTCAGCCCGTTTCAGCGGCAACGACACCTTCCTCGACGACGCCGACGACCTGCCCTCCCAGGTGCGTGCCGTGCTGTCCGGCGAGGGCTGGACGCCCAAGCCGCCCGCGGGGTCCGGCGCCGTCAGAGAGCGCTGGGAGTCGCTGGCCGCCCTGGTCCACCTGGCGCAGGACTTCGCCGCCGCACGGCCCGGCGTCACCCTCGCCGACCTGGTCGCCGAGCTCGACGAGCGGGCAAACGCCCAGCACGCCCCGACCGTGCAGGGCGTCACCCTCGCCTCCCTGCACTCGGCCAAGGGCCTGGAGTGGGACGTCGTCTTCCTGGTCGGCGTCGCCGAGGGCATGATGCCGATCACCTACGCGAAGACCGACGAGCAGATCGAGGAGGAGCGCCGTCTCCTCTACGTCGGGGTCACCCGCGCCCGCGAGCGTCTCCATGTCTCCTGGGCGCTGTCCCGATCGCCCGGCGGACGGCCGAACCGCCGCCCCAGCCGCTTCCTCGACGGGCTGCGGCCCGGCTCCGGCGGCGTGGCGGGGCGGGGCTGGCCCGCCGCCCAGGGAGGCGTCGAGCGCGGTGTGACGAGCCGGGCGGCGGGAGTCTCCGCCGTGCCGCGGCGGACGCAGCGCACCCCGGCCCGCTGCCGGGTCTGCGGGCGCGGTCTGACCGACGCCGGCGAGATGAAGCTGATGCGCTGTGAGGACTGCCCTTCGGACATGGACGAGGGCCTCTACGAGCGGTTGCGCGACTGGCGAGCGATCCAGGCGGGGCGCAACGGTCAGCCCGCCTACTGCGTCTTCACCGACAAGACCCTCATCGCGATCGCCGAGGCCGTCCCCGAGGAGGCGGCCGAGCTGACGCGGATCCCGGGGGTCGGTATGCGCAAGTTCCACCGCTACGGGGCCGATGTACTGGCTATCTGTGCAGGCCAGGACCCGGCTGGAGAGGCCGAATGAGACTGATCCGAACTCGTCGAAAAAATAGTTTGCGCATGCCCCGGCAATCCCCATAGGTTCTTAGGCACGAGAACAGAGGCCTTCTCGAAGGCCCTGATCCCGTGCTCTACTTGCATATCCGTCGGACCGGGCTCACCCCTGGTCCCCCGAGACGCCGAGAGGAGGCGATTGAAGTGATCATCAACAACACCAGCTCCACCAGCACCGCCAAACTGACCGATCGCTCGATCGTCTCCATGTGCATGCTCGGCGCCTCGAACCTGGGCACCGGTCTGTCCGGCATTCGTGCCGATCGGCCGGCGTCCTCTCCCGTCGCTCTTGCGGGCCTCCCTGTCCGCGAGCGCAGCGAGCGACCGACCAAGGCACTGGAAGCGGCAGTAGTGGCACAGGCGAAGGCCTATGCCTTTACGGCGACCGGTGCCGGATTCCGGAAGCAGACGACGCAGCACCACCAGATGTGGGCCTTCCGTGGGCCAGAACCCTGGAGTGATCCAGCCTGATCTTCGATCAGGCCGGCGCCTTCAGGGCCGCGGAACCCCATCCGGGATCCGCGGCCCTTCTGTTTGTCCTCCACCAGGGACGACGAAGCGAAGGGGCCTCGGGACAAGAAAAGAACCCGGTACCAGCCGCCACCGGCCCCACAGGGCCGACCGACCAGACGAGGAAGACGAACCGTGCAACTCGAAGCGCACGCCCCGTCCGTACCGCCTTCCGAAACGATCCCCCCGCCCGGCCTCACGGAGGACTCCGCCTTGACCCCGCTCACCGCGCTCACCGCGCTCGACGACGCCATCGAGAACCTGGGGGTACCCGTCCCCTGCCGTTCCTACGACCCGGAGGTCTTCTTCGCCGAGTCGCCGGCAGACGTCGAGTACGCCAAGTCCCTCTGCCGCACCTGCCCGCTGATGGAGGCCTGCCTCGCCGGCGCCAAGGAGCGGCGTGAGCCCTGGGGCGTCTGGGGTGGCGAGCTGTTCGTCCAGGGTGTCGTCGTCGCCCGGAAGCGGCCGCGTGGCCGCCCGCGCAAGAACCCGGTCACGGCATGAACATCGCAGGAACCATCGACCGTCCCCTCACGCACGACCCCAAGAAGCAGGCCCCGATGAAGCCGTCCACCAGCGAGCCCGCAGGCTCCGCGACCGAACACGTCACCACCACCGGCGCGAACGACTCGCGTCAGAACAGGACCCGAGAGATGCAACTCATCCCAGAAGCCCTGGCACGTGCGCATATGCACGACCGGCTGCACGAGGCCGAGCGGGAACGCCGGGCCATGCGCCTGGCGACCGCCCGCCGGATGCAGCGCCGGGCCGAGCGCGCCTCCCTGCGTGCTCGCCGGGCGCTCGCGATGGCCGTGATGCAGTAGTCCTTCCCACCTGAAGCGGTGGCCTCCCGGTGAGGGAGGCGAAGCTCTCCCCGCGGGGGCCGGCCCGTCCGAACGGACCGGCCCCCGCAGTGCGTTCACGCGGCGCCGGCCCGGCCGCGAGGCTGACCGGCCGGCCCGTGTCACGCCTGAGCCGCTGTTTCCTCCCCGTCCTCCTCGTCGGCCTCCAGGTTCGCCTGGAGGACGTCCGCGAGTTCTTCCTCCTCGCCCCCCTCCAGGACGAACCCCGGGAGCCACCCCTCCAGTTCCTCGCGCAGCCGCACCGTGGCGCCGAGCTGGCAGAGCACACCGATCGTGCTGAGCGTCACCCGGTGGATCAGCAGATACGCCGGGGGGAGGTTGAGCTGCTTGCCCAGTTGATGGGCGGGGGAGCGGGGGTCGGCGATCCGCGCGGCCTGGCTGCGCATCCAGTCACGGGTGAAGGTGAACTCCTCCACCCGGGCCGGCTCGATGATCGGCAGGAGGTAGTCCAGGACGGCGTCCGGGTCCAGCTCTATGGACTCCTTGACGAAGCCCTCCCTGCGCAGCAGTTCGTAGACCGCGGCGGCCTCACCGTCCAGTGTCATCCGCAGGGATGCGCCGATGGGCTCGGGAAGGCCGCCCGGGAGCCGGTCCACGGTGCCGAAGTCCAGTACGCCCAGCCGCCAGTCGTCCTCGCCGTCGGGGCCGCCGGGCAGCAGACGGAAGTTGCCGGGGTGCGGGTCGGCGTGCAGCAGGCCGGTGCGGGCCGGGCCGGAGAAGAGGAAGCGGGACAGCAGCTGGCCGGCGCGGTCCCGTTGCTCCTGGGTGCCGTCGGAGATCACCTCGGAGAGCGGCACTCCGTCGATCCACTCGGTGATCAGCACCTGGTCGCCCTGGTGGACCACCGCCGGGACCACGACGTCGGGATCGTCGGCGAACTCCTCGGCGTGAGCCTGCTGGGCCTGCGCCTCCAGGCCGTAGTCCAGTTCCTCGGAGACCCGGTCCCGCAGCTCGGTGATCAACGGCTTGACGTCCATACCGGGGACGAGAGGGCCCAACAGACGGGCGAACCGGCTGAGTTGGGTCAGGTCGGACAGCAGGGCCTCGCCTGCTCCGGGGTACTGCACCTTGACCGCGACCGCACGCCCGTCATGCCACACCGCCCGGTGCACCTGGCCGATCGAGGCGGCGGCGGCCGGTTTGTCGTCGAACTCCAGGAACAGGTCCGCCCAGTCCTCGCCGAGCCGCTCGGCGAGCGCGGCGTGCACCGTGCGGGTCGGCATCGGCGGCGCCGCCTCCTGGAGCTTGGTGAGCGCCGCCCGGTAGGGGCCGGCGATCTCCTCGGGCAGGGCCGACTCGAAGACGGACAGGGCCTGCCCGAACTTCATCGCGCCGCCCTTCAACTCGCCGAGGACCTTGAACAGTTGCTCCGCAGTGCGCTGCTGCAGCTCGCGGCCGACGATCTCCGCGGACTCGCCCACGATGCGCTTGCCCAGGCCCCAGGTCGCCCGGCCGGCGAAGCCGAGCGGGAGCGCGGCGAGCTTGGCGGTCCGGGTGACCGCCTTCCGGGGAAGATCAGACATGCGCCCTCCAAGTCCCAGCCGACCGCGTCGCTTGTGGCGTACGGCCCAACCCGGTCGAATGCCGTTGCTCCGCCATTGTCGCGCGCGACCCCCCGTCCTCGGGGCGAGTGTGTTCCTCCTTACCTTTCTCCGCCGCCCCGCACGAGCACCCGGAGTGTGCCCACACCGGTCGCGCGTGCCACTGGAGCGTCGGCAGGGCGACCTCCCAGCGCGCGCCCGCGCTCGACGGGAGCTGGCCGTCGAGGAAGGCGACCGCGTGCGCCGCCGCCAGCCCGGCGACGGTCGCGGCGAGCGTCAGATCACAGGCGCGGGCCGGGCGCCGCCGTCCCCCGGAGTGCCACTGCGCGACCAGACGCGGCCAGGCCGGATCACGATCGGTGCGCCCCTGGTGCAGGCAGCCGGCGCACGCCGTCTCCCCGGGGAGGACCAGCGGGCCCACGAGACCCGTCGCCTCCACCACCCCGGCGTACAGGTGCGGTGTGCCCGAGGCGATCAGAGGCTCGGCCGCCGCGGGCGCGGGCGCGTGCACGGACACGTCGTCCCGAGGGGCGAGGATGACCAGGGAGAAACCGGGCGAGTCCGTCTCGGCCGGGGAGTGCGGGCTTCTGCGGGGCGGGCGGTCCGGGGCCGCCCCGCGTGCCGCGCGCCTGGCGGCCTCGTCCCGGCGTTCGCCCACCGCCTCCACGGTCAGTCCGCCCGGTGCGACGTCCCCCGGCTCCACCCGGCCGCCGTCGCGCACGTCCACCTCGCCCACCCCGGCGCCCGACAGGAGCGAAGCCAGGACCGACCCGACCCGTCCCGCCCCGCGTACCTGCACCCGCATCCGCCGCCGTGCCGCCAGGCGGCCGAGCGCTTCGCCCGGTTCGGAGGCGGTCAGCGAGAGCGAGGCGAGGTCGGGACGCAACCGCTCCATGACGTCCTTCTTCTCCCGCAGCGCGTCGGCGTCCGGCCCACCGCCGCGTGCGTCGTCCAGCAGTCCGGCCCGGGCCAGCCGCTTCACCAGCAGTTCCACATGATCGTCGGGCAGGTCCATGCGCCTGCCCTCCTGACGCAGGAGCGGCAGACCCCGGGTGCCGTCCAGCAGGTCCAGGAAACTGCCCGTCGCGGTGTCCATCGGGCCGAGCGTCAACGCGTGCGCCGGCGTCATCCCGAACTGCACGGTGTTGAGGTCGCGCCAGCCGCGCCGCAGCGCGGGCTTCACCATCGGATGCATCGGAAACCCCCGTCAGCCTGAGATCGCGGCCCCCGCCGGGATCAGCCTGCAACTCCTCACACCGGCGGAGCGGAGGCGTGGGGACGACCTCGCTCCGCCGGCTCGTGCCAGCATGCCGGGGACTCGAAGGCCGGTGCCGAAAGTTGTCCACAGGCCGACTGGTTCGTCGTACTAATCCGTCGTATGAGGCAGGACAGTGGTCGGCGCTCGGTACCCGACCGCCCCGGAGTCGGGACTTCCGCCCTGCGCAGCGGGTAACGTCTTGGCGTGCCCGCCGACCCACCGCACCGCGCCAGAAAGCCACAGCGCAGCACGACGAACCAGCCGCCGAGCGGTTCGGGGACGAGCGCGATCGAGGTCCGCAGAAGCGCCCGCCGACGCCGGACGGTCTCCGCGTACCGCGAGGGCGATCGCACCATCGTGCTCATCCCCGCCCGGATGTCCGCGGCCGAGGAGCAGCGCTGGGTGAGCGTCATGCTCGACAAGCTGGCCGCCCAGGAGAGCCGGCGCGTCCCCGGCGACGCCGAACTGGCCGAACGCGCCGAGCGGCTTTCGGCGCAGTACTTCGCCGGCCGGGCGCGGGCCGCCTCCGTGCGCTGGGTGACCAACCAGAACACCCGCTGGGGCTCGTGCACCCCGGCCGAGGGCAGCATCCGTCTGTCGCACCGGCTCAAGGGCATGCCGGAGTACGTCATCGACTACGTCCTGCTGCACGAACTCGCGCATCTGCTCGTGCCCGGCCACGGCGCCGACTTCTGGCGGCTGCTGGAGGCCTATCCGCGCACCGAGCGGGCCCGCGGCTATCTGGAAGGGGTGGCCGCCGCCGCCCGCCTGCCCAAGGATCCCGGCGTGCGCGAGGACTGAGCCCGTTGTGTACCGGGTCTGTACCGACATCGTCCGATGTCGGAGTTTGCCGTTAGCCTGGCGCGACGCACTTCGAATCGGGATGGGGGACGGTCGTTACGCATGACCAGGCAATTCCAGCGCGGCCACAAGGCCAGGATCAGTGACCTCACCGCGGGCACGGATCTGTACGTCGGTGTGCAGATCTCCGGTCCGGGCCTGACCTTCGACATCAGCTGCTTCGGCCTCGACGCCGACGAGCGGCTCTCCGACGACCGGTACTTCGTCTTCTTCAACCAGCCGAAGTCCCCCGAGGAGTCCATCCAGCTCCTGGGCGCCCAGGCGGGCGACACGGAGTCCTTCCGCGTCACCCTCGACCGGATCCCCCCGCAGATCCAGAAGCTGTCCTTCACGGCGACCGTCGACGGCGCCGGGCAGATGTCGCAGATCGGCCCCGGCTACCTCCGGATCGTGGCGGGCGGCGAGGAGGTGGCCCGGTACGCGTTCGACGGCTCGGAGTTCTCCACCGAGCGAGCCGTGATGCTGGGCGACTTCTATCTGAAGGACGTCTGGCGTTTCGCGGCGGTCGGTCAGGGGTTCGACGGCGGTCTGGACGCGCTGCTGAAGAACTTCGGCGGCGAGGTCCTGGAGGAGGAGGCGCCCGCCGCTTCCCAGCAGCCGCAGTCCGGCGCCGTCCCCGGGTTCGCCCCGCCGGCCCAGGCCGCCGCGCCGCCCGCGTTCGGCGCCCCCGCCGCCTCGCACCAGCCGCAGCACGCCCCGCAGCAGCCGCAGCCCGCAGCACAGAGCTTCGCCCCGCCCGCCCCGGCACCGGCCACGCCTCCCGCGCCGGCGCCTTCGATGCACGCGGCGCCGACCATCGTCGCGCCGCTGACCCCGCCCGGTGGCGCACCCGTCCCGCCGCCCGCGCCGGCCCCCGCGCCCTACGGCCAGCCGGGTCAGCCCGGCCAGCAGCCGCCGTACGGCCAGCCGCCCCACCAGCAGTCCTACGGCCAGGGCGTCACCGGCGCCCCGACCGCACCGCTGCCCCCCGGCTACGCCCAGCCGCCCCAGGCCCCTCAGGCCCCTCAGGCCCCCACCGGTTACGGCCAGCAGCCCTACGGTGTGCCGCAGGGCGCGCCCCAGGGCGGCGCAGGGGTCTCCGCCGCGCTCCAGAAGTTCAAGGAGACGCCCACCGGCCAGCGCTGGACGCAGCAGAACAAGAAGCTGATCCGCGTCGACCTCGGCATCGGCGGCCAGCCCGTGCTGGCCCGCCAGGGCAGCATGGTGCTCTACCAGGGCAAGGTCGACTTCAGCTACAAGGGCGCCGGGTTCGCCGGCCGGATCGTGGGCAACGCGACCGGTCAGGAGATGCAGCTGATGCGCTGCACCGGCCAGGGACAGGTGTTCCTCGCCGACAACTCCACGATGCTGCACCCCATCGAACTCCAGGGTGACGGCATCTGCGTCTCCGCCGAGAACGTCCTCGCCTTCGACGAGAGCCTCCAGTACGAGGTGCGCCGCGTCGAGGGGCACGGCATCCCCGGCGGCGCCCTGTTCACCATGCAGTTCACCGGCACCGGGACGATCGTCGTGAAGACGCACGGCACACCTGTGGTGCTGCCGGTCACGCCCACCACGTTCGCCGACTGCAACGCCGTCGTCGCCTGGTCGGCCGCCGCCCAGGTCGTCGTCTCCAGCCAGGTGCGGATGCGCCGCAACGCCTACCCCGGCGACACCGGCGAGAGCGTCAACCTCCAGTTCCGGGGCGCGCCCGGCAACTTCATCGTCGTCCAGCCGTACGAGGTCTGAGGGAGCCCGTCATGAACCAGCCGCTCGCGGGCTTCGCCCCCGCACCCGTGACCGCCCGTATGGAGAACCACGGCAGCCACATGCTGAAGGTCGCCCTCCAGACCGGGAACGACCTCCTCGCGCGCGTGGGCTCGATGATCGCCTACGAGGGCTTCATCCAGTACGAGCCCAACCCGCCGGCCGTGCGCCAGATCGCGCGCGACTGGATGACGGGGGAGGGCGCGCCGTTGATGAAGTGCTCCGGCGACGGTCTGCTCTACCTCGCCGACTACGGCGCCGACGTCGTCGTGATCAACCTCAACGGCGACGGCATCTCCGTCAACGCCACCAACCTGCTCGCCTTCGACGCGCACCTCACCTGGGGCGTGGAGCGGGTCAAGGGGCTGGCGAAGTTCGCCGGCCAGGGCCTGTGGAACACGAGGATCTCCGGGCAGGGTTGGGTCGCGCTGACCTCCCGGGGCAAGCCGATCGTCGTGGACTGCGGCGGCGGCGAGAACGAGACGTACGTCGACCCGGACGCGCTGGTCGCCTGGTCGCCGAACCTCAAGGTCAAGGGCAAGCGCAGCTTCAAGGCGCAGTCGCTCATCGGCCGGGGCAGCGGCGAGGCCTACCAGATGGCCTTCTCCGGTGAGGGCATCGTCGTCGTCCAGCCCAGCGAGGACAGCACCGACCGTCTCCGGGTCCGGGGCTGAGGGGGAGCCAGAGCACCATGCAGAGTTCGCTTTTCGCCTACAACGACCAGCCGACCCAGGAGCGCTGGAGCCTGCAGAACAAGCAGATGCTCCGCGTCGCCCTGGAGGGCCACGACGACATCCTCGCCCGCAAGGGCACCATGGTCGCCTACCAGGGGATGGTGGAGTTCGACGCCGAGTACCGCACCGGCAACCAGGCGCGCGCGCGTGCGCGCACCGGCGAGGGCCTGGACCTGATGCGCTGTCATGGGCAGGGCACCGTCTACCTCGCCAACCTGGCCCAGCACATCCACCTCGTGGACGTGGAGCAGGACGGCCTCACCGTCGACAGCAGCTACGTCCTCGCCATGGACTCCTCGCTGCACCACGAGGTCATCGCCGTCGACAGCCTCTACGGCATCTCCGGCTCGGGGAAGTACCAGCTCAACATCACAGGCCGGGGCCGGGTCGCCCTGATGACGTCCGGCGCCCCGCTGATGATGCAGGTGACGCCCGACAAGTACGTCAACTGCGACGCGGACGCGATCGTCGCCTGGTCCACCGGGCTGCGGGTGCAGATGCAGGCCCAGACGCATTCCTCGGGCGTGTGGCGGCGGCGCGGCAACACCGGCGAGGGCTGGGAGCTGAGCTTCATGGGCACCGGCTTCGCACTGGTCCAGCCGAGTGAACTGCTGCCCCCGCAGAACGCCCAGATCGGCTCCGGGCTCGCCGCGCAGTACGGCATGGGGCAGCAGGGGGCGCGGGCACAGAACCAGGGCAACGTCTGGAGCTGACGGTCCCGGAAGACGAACGTGTAAGGGGCGGCCACCCGGGTGGCCGCCCCTTACACGTTCGCGTTCACAGTCGTGCGCGCGTCGCCTCCACCAGGCGCACGACCGAACCGTCCGCCACGCCCGCGACCTCCTCGTAGGGGAACCAGCGCAGGTCGAGGGACTCGTCGCTGATGGCCTCCATAGCGCCGTCGGGAGCGAGCGCCGCGTACTGGACGTCGAGGTGCCAGGCGCACGGTGTGAGATGCCGGTCCAGACGCACCGGGCCGCCCGGGAGCAGGCTCAGGCCGGCGATGCCCGACTCCTCGGTGGCCTCGCGCAGGGCCGCGTCCGCGAGCGTCGCGTCGCCCGGCTCGCAGTGGCCGCCCATCTGGAGCCACATCCGCAGCTTGCGGTGCAGCGTCAGCAGCACCCGGTCGCGGGCGGGGTCGATCACCAGGGCGCTGGCGGTGATGTGTCCGGCCTCGCAGGCCTTCCACATGCCGTCAGGGTGGGTCTGGAGGTGGTCCAGGTACGTCTGGCGCAGCTCTTGCTGGTCCTCGTACTCCTTCAGGACGAGGACCGCGTCGTCATGCAGGCTCACTCGGTGTCGTCGTCCTTCGCGCCCGGCTCCGGCTTGCCCGCCTCCGGCTTCTTCGGCCCCTTGTCCAGGTCCGGCTTCCCGCCGGTCGAGCCGCTCGCCGCCTCGCCGAGGATCTTGTCCAGCTCGGAGAAGTCCAGCTGCTCGCGGTGGACGAAGCCGTCCGGGTCGTCCAGGTCGGCGGCGGTCGGCAGCATGTCGGGGTGGGCCCACAGACCGTCGCGGCCGTCGACACCGCGCGCGTCGGTCAGGGACGCCCACAGCCGGGACGCGTCGCGCAGGCGGCGCGGGCGCAGCTCCAGACCGATCAGCGTGGCGAACGTCTGCTCCGCGGGGCCGCCCGAGGCGCGACGGCGGCGCAGGGTCTCGCGCAGCGCGTCCGCCGAGGACAGGCGCGGCTTGGCCGCCGCGTGCACCACCGCGTCCACCCAGCCCTCGACCAGCGCCAGGGCCGTCTCCAGACGGGCCAGGGCGGCCTTCTGCTCGGGGGTGTCCTCCGGCTGGAACATGCCCTGCTGGAGCGCGTCCTGAAGCTGCTCGGGGTTCTGCGGGTCGAACTGGCCGACCACGTCCTCCAGCTTGGCGGTGTCGACCTTGATCCCGCGCGCGTAGCCGTCGACCGCGCCGAACAGATGCGAGCGCAGCCACGGCACGTGGGCGAAGAGACGCTGGTGGGCCGCCTCACGCAGGGCGAGGTACAGCCGCACCTCGTCCTTCGGGACGCCGAGGTCCTTGCCGAACGCGTCGACGTTCGCCGGCAGCAGCGCGGCCTTGCCGGCCGGGCCGAGCGGCAGGCCGATGTCGGTCGAGCCGACGACCTCGCCCGCGAGGACGCCGACGGCCTGCCCGATCTGCGAGCCGAACATGGCGCCGCCCATCGAGCGCATCATGCCGATCAGCGGGCCGGCCATGGCCTGCATCTCCTCCGGCAGGACGTCGCCCATGGCCGTGCCGACGCGCTCGGCGACCGGGTTGACCAACTCCTTCCACGCCGGCAGCGTCGCCTCGACCCACTCCGCGCGCGACCACGCCACGGCCGATCCGGCGCCGGACGGCAGGGAGGTCGCGTCGTCCAGCCACAGGTCGGCCAGACGGACGGCTTCCTGCACGGAGGAGTGCTCGGCCGGGCCGACACTCGCGTCCTTGACGCCGTCGGAGGTGCCCTGGGCGACCGTCTGACGGGCGATCTGCTGGGCCATGTCCCAGTTCACCGGGCCGCCCTCGTAGGAGAGCATCTGGCCGAGCTGCTGGAACGCGGCGCCCAGGTCGGTGGGGTTCAGCGAACCGAACATGGCAGCGAGCGGATTGTCGGCACCCGGGCCTCCCGGGCCGCCGAAGCCGCCGGCGCCGGACAGCCCGAAACCGAACGGGTTGGCCGGTCCCTGCCCACCGCCGCTCTGCGGGTCCTTCTTCTTGCCCTCGTCGCCGTCTTCCGGCTCCTCCGGCGGAAGGCCGAATCCGAATGGGGTGTCACTCACGGGGTTCCTCGGCTGGTAAGGCCACCGGCTCTCGGCCGGCGGCGCGGCTGCCCTGCAACACCACCCAGCGTAGACACCCCGGCTCGATCGGGCCTCGGTGCTTCGCCGACTCTCGGCCTGCGGCAGGATGGATGCCACTTGGTACGTACGCGCCACTCGCGCTCGTATGGAAAACAACCGCTGGAGACACCTGGTGAGTTCCCCAGATCCGCAGGTTCGCGCAGCGCGAAACCACTCGGCCCCGTCCGCGGGGCGCGGGCCCGTCGTCGCCGTCACCGGCGCCGCGACCGGAGTGGGCGCGCTGCTCACCGAGCGGCTCGCCGCGTCGGACGAGATCAAGCAGGTCGTCGCCATCGACGAGCGGCGCGGCGAGTGCGACGCGGCACAGTGGCACATCCTCGACGTCCGGGACCCGGCCATCGCCGACAAGCTGCGCGGCGCGGACGTGGTGGTCCACCTGGCGCTCGACCTGGACCTGGGGAGCGACTCCGCCGCCCGGACGGCGTACAACGTGCGCGGTACGCAGACCGTGCTCACCGCCGCCGCGGCGGCCGGGGTGCACCGCGTGGTGCTGTGCACCTCCACGATGGTCTACGGGGCGCTGCCCGACAACGAGCTGCCGCTGTCGGAGGACGCGGAGCTGAAGGCGACGGCGGAGGCGACCGGTGTCGGGGACCTGCTGGAGATCGAGCGGCTGGCGCGGCGCGCCCCCCGCGCGCATCCCGGCCTGAACGTCACCGTGGTGCGGCCCGCGGTGCTGGTGGGAGGCACGGACACCGCGCTGACCCGGTACTTCGAGTCGCCCCGGCTGCTCGTCGTCGCCGGGTCGCGGCCCGCGTGGCAGTTCTGCCACGTGGAGGACCTGTGCGGTGCGCTGGAGTACGCCGTCCTGGAGAAGGTGGACGGGGAGCTGGCCGTGGGCTGCGACGGATGGCTGGAGCAGGAGGAGGTGGAGGAGCTCAGCGGGATCCGGCGGATGGAGCTGCCGTCGGCGGTCGCGCTGGGGGCCGCCGCCCGGCTGCACCGGATCGGTCTGACGCCGTCACCGGCGGGCGACCTGGCGTACACGATGTACCCGTGGGTGGTGAGCGGGAGCCGGCTGCACGACGCGGGGTGGCGGCCGGGGTGGACCAACGAGGAGGTCCTGGCGGAGCTGCTGGAGGAGGTGTCCGGGCGGCACACGGTGGCCGGGCGCCGGCTCGGGCGCAAGGACGCGACGGCGGCGGGCGCCGCGGGAGCGACGGTCGCCCTGCTGGGTGCCGCGGCCGTGGTGCGGCGGGCCCGCAAGGCCCGGCGGCGGTAGCGGGCGGAGGGCACCCGGTCCGCGTGGGGCAGTATGGGGAGTATGGCTTCCAGCAACGATCACCCGGGTGAGCAGGGCTCTTCCGACCCGCTCAAGTTGATCGCCGTCCGTGACACCGCTCTCTCCCTGGACGAGGTCTTCCGGGCCGTCGGGGACGACGCGGCCGGTGGCACGGCGCTGTTCGTGGGGACCGTGCGCGACCACGACGGGGGCGCCGACGTCGACTCGCTCGCGTACTCCGCCCACCCCACCGCGGAGGCGGAGATGCGGCGGATCGCCGAGAAGGTCGTCGCCGATCACCCGGTGCGGGCGCTGGCCGCCGTGCACCGGGTGGGGGAGCTGAAGGTGGGCGACCTGGCCGTCGTCGTCGCCGTGTCGTGCCCGCACCGGGGCGAGGCGTTCGAGGCCTGCCGGAAGCTGATCGACGACCTCAAGCACGAGGTGCCCATCTGGAAGCACCAGAGGTTCTCCGACGGCACGGACGAATGGGTGGGCGCCTGCTGACGCGCGCTTGCCTGACGCGCGCCTGCTGAGGCGGCCCTACTGACGTGAGGCCGCTGAGTCAGGCCCGCTGACGCACCGCCACGCGTCGATCACCTCCCGGTTGCGTAACCCGACCCCTGCCGTGAGCGTTGTCAGTGCGGATGGTTAATCTGCTGATCAGTCAGTTGCTGTGGGCTCACTTCGGTCGGGAGGTCGGCATGGCGGTGCTCGCCTGGTTGTTGATTCCGCTGGTGGCCGCGGTCGGCGCCGGCCTGTGGGGCAGCTGGGCCAACCGGACCCGCAGGGTCCGCGGCGACGGGCCGGAACTCGACGGCTACGCGCGCTTCCGGGCGGCCATGGAGAGGTCCCACACCGGTTCGTGATCGGGCAAGTGGCCCTGACGGTGCGCTGACAGAGGCGTCCCGTACTGTCGAGGCATGCCACGCCGCACCGCGACGATGCTCGCCTCCACCCTGATGCTGATCGCGCTCCTGTGCGCGGGAGTGCTCATCCCCGTGCCGTATTCGGAGATGTCCCCGGGGCCCACGGTGAACACCCTCGGCGAGCATGACGGCGAGCCGGTGCTGCAGATCTCCGGACGCAAGACCTACGAGTCGACCGGCCACCTGAACATGACCACCGTGCGGGTCACCGGCGCCGAGTACCGGATGAACCTCGTCGAGACGGTCTACGGCTGGCTCGCGCACGACTACAAGGTCGTGCCCCACGACACGCTCTACCCGGACGGCAAGACCGAGGAGCAGTCCACCCAGGAGAACGCCGAGGAGTTCAGCCAGTCCCAGGAGAGCGCCAAGGTCGCCGCCCTGAAGGAGCTGGACGTCCCGGTGCGGTCCTGGGTGATCGTCTCCACCGTGGTCAAGGGCTCGCCCGCCGAGGGCAGGTTGCACGCCGGCGACGTCATCAAGACCGTCGACGGCACGGACGTCAAGGCGCCCGGGGACGTGGCGAAGCTGGTCACCAAGCACAAGCCGGGCGAGAAGGTCGTCTTCGGGATCGTGCCCGCCAAGGAGCAGGCGGCCGCCGAGAAGGAGAACCGGACGCCGAACAAGGCGGAGACGGTCTCCATCACCACCGCCAAATCCGACGACCAGGGACAGCAGCGCGCGATCGTCGGGATCTCCGCCGGGACCGACCACACCTTCCCGTTCACCATCGACATCAAGCTCGCCGACGTCGGCGGCCCGAGCGCCGGCCTGATGTTCGCGCTCGGCATCTACGACAAGCTCACCCCGGGGAGCCTGACCGGCGGCAAGTTCGTCGCCGGCACCGGGACCATCGACGACGACGGCAAGGTCGGGCCGATCGGCGGCATCCAGATGAAGACGGTCGGGGCGCGCGCCAAGGGCGCCCAGTACTTCCTGACGCCCGCCGACAACTGCGCGGAGGCCGCCGAGGACGTCCCCGACGGGCTGACGCTCGTCAAGGTGGACACCATCGGCGACGCTCTCGGCGCCCTGGGGGACATCCGCGGCGGCGACACCGCCGGCCTGCCGAAGTGCACGACCGGGTGAGCCACGCGGGGCCGCGGCAGGCCCCGCGACCTGCTACTCGAAGGTCGCCGACAGGGCCTCCGCGAGACCCGGGACCAGCTTGGCGCCCGTGAGGACCTCCGACGGGGCGTCCTTCTCACGCAGCCGCAGAGCCGACTCGCGCGTGCCGTCACGCAGGACCGCCACCGTCATCCGCACCTCCTGACGGTCGGGGTGGTCGGCCACCCACCGCGTCAGCTTCGACCCGCTCAGCCCCTGCGGGACCTGCGCCTCGGCGGACGGCGGCAGCATCAGACGCTCCACGGTCAGCGCGCAGCCGACCACCGCGTCCGGCCAGGCGATCGTGGCGAGGAACTCGTCGAGCGGCTTGTCCGTTGGCACTTCGTCCTGCTCGATCGGAGTGAGACCGGTCGTGGCGGACTCGTCGTCCAGACCGAGCTGGGCGGCGAGCGAGGGTTCCTGCGTCCGCAGCCGTGCGGTGTCTACGAGGGCGAAGAGGCGGGCGGGCTGGTCCCAGCCGAGGCCGGATGCGTACTCGTCGATCTCGAGTACGGCCCGGGTGAGAGGGCTCGCTGCCATAGGAGTGTTGGACATGGTCACAATCCTGCCTCGTTCCTGGCCGGAATCGGGAACCGAGTAAAGGGTGAGTAAGTTGCATAGGTGGGGGCCCGCGATCAGGGGGCGTCCCACACGGTCCACGAACACGCGGACCTGACGAATCGACAACAGCGACTTTCGAGGTGCGCACCTTGGCTTTCCAGATGCCGGACCGCGGCGGAGGCCCGACGGGACCGCGGATCAGAGTGGGCCGCCCGTCCCGGCGCGTCCGGACCCTGCTCATGACGCTGGGCGTCCTTGCCGTCCTCGGCATGGCGTTCACCATGTTCGCCGGATTCTGGACGGACTGGCTCTGGTACCGGTCGGTGAACTACTCCTCCGTGTTCACGACCACCCTGTCGACCAAGATCGGGCTGTTCTTCGTCTTCGGCCTGCTCATGGCCTTCGCCGTCGGCCTCAACATCTGGCTGGCGCACCGGCTGCGCCCGCCGCTGAGCGCCATGTCGATGGAGCAGCAGAGCCTCGACCGCTACCGCATGGGCATCGCGCCGTACAAGAAGTGGCTGCTGCTCGGCGTCACCGCGCTGGTGGGGCTGATCGCGGGCGCGTCGGCGTCGAGCCAGTGGCGCACGTGGCTGATGTGGGTCAACGGCGTGCCCTTCGGCGAGAAGGACCCGCAGTTCAAGCTCGACGTGGCCTTCTACGCCTTCGACCTGCCCTGGTACCGGTTCCTGCTCGGCTTCGGCTTCGCCGCCACGATCCTGTCCCTGATCGCCGCCGCGCTCACCCACTACCTGTACGGCGGGCTGCGCGTCACCAGCCCCGGCGCCAGGGCCACCGCGGCGGCCACCGGCCACCTGTCGGTGCTGCTGGGCGTCTTCGTCGCGCTGAAGGCGGTCGCCTACTGGCTCGACCGGTACGGCCTGGCCGTGAAGTCCAGCGACTTCAAGGCCACGGACAACTGGACCGGCCTGCGGTACGTCGACGCCAACGCCTATCTGCCGGCCAAGACGATCCTGTTCTGCATCGCCGTCATCTGCGCCCTGCTGTTCTTCGCCACCCTGTGGCGGCGCACCTGGCAGCTGCCGGTGATCGGCTTCGGTCTGATGGTGCTCTCCGCGATCCTCATCGGCGGCCTGTACCCGGCGATCGTCCAGAAGTTCCAGGTCCAGCCGAACGAGCAGGCCAAGGAAGCGCCGTACGTCGAGAAGAACCTCAAGGCGACGCGTGAGGCGTACGGCATCGACGGCACGCAGGTCACCGAGTACTCGGGCGTCAGCAAGAACGAGGACAAGACGAAGCTGCGCGACGACGTCGGCGCCACGGCGAGCATCCGGGTCCTCGACCCGAACATCGTGTCGCCGACGTTCCAGCAGCTCCAGCAGATGCGGAAGTACTACGCCTTCCCCACCAACCTGGACGTCGACCGCTACAAGGTCAAGAGCGAGGACCAGGACACGGTCATCGGTCTGCGCGAGCTGAACCTGGCGGGCGTCGACAAGCAGAACTGGATCAACAACCACTTCCGCTACACCCACGGTTACGGCGTGGTCGCCGCCAAGGGCACCACCGCCGACCCCGAGGGCCGTCCGGCGTTCACCGAGTCCGACCTGCCTTCCCAGGGCGTCCTCGGACAGTACGAGCAGCGGGTCTACTACGGCGAGAAGACGACCACGTACTCGATCGTCGGCGGTCCCCAGAAGGAGATCGACTACTCCGACGACGACGGTGAGAAGACCACCAGCTACACCGGCGACAGCGGGGTCAACCTCTCCAGCCCGCTGAACCGGGCGGCGTACGCGGTCGCGTTCGGCGAGCCGCAGATCCTCTACTCCGGAGCGATCGGCGAGGGCTCGCGGGTCCTGTACAACCGCACGCCCAAGGAGCGCGTCGAGGCGGTCGCCCCGTGGCTGACCATCGACGGCGACGCCTACCCGGCGGTCGTCGGCAACCGGATCCAGTGGATCGTCGACGCGTACACCACCACCAACGGCTACCCGTACGCCTCGCGCACGACCCTCGGCGACACCACCGCCGACTCGTTGACCGCCACCAACAACACCCGTGCGGTGGTGGCCCAGCAGAACCAGGTCAACTACATCCGCAACTCGGTGAAGGCGACGGTCGACGCGTACACCGGCGAGGTCAAGCTCTACCAGTGGGACACCAAGGACCCGGTCCTCAAGACCTGGATGAAGGCGTTCCCGGGCACGGTGGAGAAGAAGTCGGAGATCTCCCCCGACCTGATGGCCCATCTCCGGTACCCGCAGGACCTGTTCAAGGTCCAGCGTGAGCTGCTCACCCGCTACCACGTGAAGGACGCCACGACGTTCCTCAGCGGCAGCGAGGTGTGGCAGGTGCCGGACGACCCGACCAACAAGTCGGGCGACGCGGTGCCGCCGTACTACCTGAGCATGAAGCTGCCCGACCAGCAGGCACAGGCGTTCTCGCTGACGACGACGTTCACGCCCAACGGCCGGGACAACCTGAGCGCGTTCATGGCGGTCGACTCCGAGGCCGGCACACCGGACTACGGCAAGATCAGAGTCCTGAAGCTGCCGACGAGCACGACCGTCGACGGACCCAAGCAGGTCCAGAGCCAGTTCAACTCCCAACAGGACATCGCCGAGTCCATCAGGCTGCTCAGTGGCGGTGCCTCCGAGGTCGAGTACGGCAACCTGCTGACGGTGCCGCTCGACGGAGGACTGCTCTACGTGGAGCCCGTGTACGTGCGCGGCGGAGGGCTCAAGTACCCGCTGCTGCGCAAGGTGTTGGTGACCTACGGCGGCAACACCGCCTTCGAGAACACCCTCGACGAGGCCCTCAACAAGGTCTTCGGCACGGAGGGCACCGCGCCGCCGCCCGCGGACCAGGGCACCAACCCGCCGCCGACGTCCCAGAACCCCACGGTCCAGGAGGCGTTGAAGGACGCCCAGGAGGCCTTCACCGCCGGCCAGGAGGCTCTGAAGAAGCCCGACTGGGAGGCGTACGCCAAGGCGCAGAAGGACCTTGAGGACGCGCTGAAGCGGGCCGAGGCGGCGCAGGCCGAGGCGGACAAGAAGGCGGGAGCCACGGGCGGGGCCAAGCCGAGCCCCGGCAGCAGCCCCAGCAGCACGCCGAGCGGCGCCGCCGAACCCGGCGGCAGTCCGGCGAGCAGTCCGGGCGCGAAGCCCAGCCCCGCACCCAGCGGCTGATCGGAAAAGCCCACCCCCGCGCCGTGATACGGTTGTGGAACACGGCGCGGGGTGGAGCAGCTCGGTAGCTCGCTGGGCTCATAACCCAGAGGTCGCAGGTTCAAATCCTGTCCCCGCTACTGAAAGCGAAGGCCCGGATCCTCCAGAGGATCCGGGCCTTCGTGGTGTGCGAGCACAGTATTCGCGGCCTCTGTCGCCGCGCCGCCTCGGGGAGTTGGGGGTGTCTGTGTTTGACTTGTCTCTCTGTGGGCATGTCGACAAAACGCTGAAGTGACCTTACGGGCTGCGGTATACCAGGTGTATCCCGGTTGCAGGTGGTGCGACGATGGACGTTATGGGGGACAAGGCAACTCTGTTCGAGACAGGGCGATTTGTGCAGCCTTCCGACGAGAAGGCCACCCCGGACGCGAGCCGGGGCGAGTACCGGGTCGAGTACGACGACGACCACCGCGACAACCACCGAAACAACGGAAACGACGGGAACGACGGGGACGACCACCGCGACGAACAGCGGGACGAGACGGTGGAGGCCGTCGAGGAGGCACGCCGACGGCTGGCCGCCGAGGCCGGTGACGTCGAGGCGATGAGCGTCCTCGGCGCTCTGCTGCTGCGCCGCGGCGAGCTCGACGACGCCGAACCCCATCTGCGTGCAGCCACCGCGGCCGGTGACCGTGCCGCCGCCAACAACCTGGGCGTCCTCCTCCACCAGCGCGGCTATCCCGACGACGCCGCCGGCTGGTGGCGGGTCGCCGCCGTCGCCGGCTCCGCGGCCGCCGCGCACGCGCTCGGCCGCCATCACCGTGAGCGGGGCGACGAACCGGCCGCCGAGTACTGGCTGCGCCAGTCCGCCGAACAGGGGCACGTGCTGGGCGCCTACGCCCTCGCCGACCTGCTGGAGCACCGCGGCGACACCACCGCCGAGCGCTGGATGCGGGCCGCCGCCGAGCGGGGGCACCGGGAGGCGTCGTACCGCCTCGCGCGCGCCCTCGACCGCAGGGACGCCCGCGCCGCCGACGACGAGCGCGGCGTGAGCGACGGCGGCGGCGCCGCGTCGCCGGAGGCCGAGCAGTGGTACCGGCAGGCAGCCGCGCGCGGCCACCGCCGGGCAGCACTGCACCTCGGGACGATCCTGGAGAAGCGGGGCGACCTCAAGGAGGCCGGGCGCTGGTACCTGACCTCCGCCAAGGACGGCGAGCCGCGCGCCGCCTGTGCGCTGGGATTCCTGCTGCGTGACGCCGGCGACACCGAGAACGCCGCCGTGTGGTGGCTGCGGGCCGCTCAGGACGGCGACGGCAACGCGGCCAACGCCCTGGGCGCGCTCTACGCCGAGCGCGGCCAGACCCAGACCGCGGAACGCTGGTACCGGGCCGCGTTGGACGCCGGCGACGACAACGGCGCCTACAACCTCGGGCTGCTCTGCGCCGAGCAGGGGCGCGTCGCGCAGGCCGAGCAGTGGTACCGGCGCGCCGCGTACGCCGGGCACCGGGAGGCGGCCAACGCGCTCGCCATCCTGCTGCTCCAGGGCGGGGACACCGCGGGCGCCGAGCCGTGGTTCTCCAAGGCCGCGGAGGCGGGGAGCGTCGACGCCGCGTTCAACCTGGGGATCCTGTTCGCCGGGCGGGGCGAGGACGCCGTCGCACTGCGCTGGTACGAGCGGGCCGCCGCCGCCGGGCACACCGAGGCGGCGTTGCAGGTGGGCATGGCCCGGCTGCGGGACGGGGACGAGCAGGGGGCCGAACGGCATCTGCGGTGCGCCGCTGGCGGGGGGAGCGCGGAGGCCGCGTACCGGCTGGCGGCGGTGCTGGACGCGCGCCGTCCTCCGCAGCCGGCGCACGAGCTCGGGGAGACCGTGCACGAGAAGACCGAGTGCGAGGAGTGGTACGAGCGGGCCGCCTCCCAGGGGCACCGGCGTGCGCAGGTGCGGGTCGGGATGCTGGCCGCCGCCCGCGGTGACGTGGTGGAGGCGGCGCGCTGGTACCGGGAGGCCGCGGAGGCCGGGTCGCGCAACGGGGCCTTCAACCTGGGGCTGCTGCTGGCCCGGGAGGGGAGCGAGCCGGAGGCGGTGGTGTGGTGGACCCGGGCCGCCGACGACGGGCACGGGCGGGCGGCGCTGCGGCTCGCCCTCGTCTACGCGCGTCGGGGCGAGCTGGCCGAGGGCCAGCGATGGGCGGACCGAGCGGTGTCCCTGGGCCCGGCGGAGGTGGCCGAACGAGCAGCCCGCCTGCGAGACGCCCTACGCCAGGAACTCTCGGCCTGACGCGCGAGCCCGCCTCTGGTGCGGGCGGGGCCCCTTACGCGCGTTCGCCGGCACCGGTCGGGCAGTGCGCGCTCGCCCGCGCCGGCGTGCTTTCTCCTGTGCCCCTCGCCACACGGCGGCGCGGCTCGCGGGATGCGTTGCGTCAAATGCGGTCGGTCCGACCTGCGACGCGGGTGACGGCGGCTGCGTTGCCTGCGGTGCAGGCGGCGTGTGCGTGCTCCCCCGGGCCTGCGCCTTTGCACCTGCGCCCCTTCCCGCACGCGGCGCCCTTACGGGACGCGTTGCCTGCCGTGCGGGGGGTGGCGCCTGCGCGGCTGTCGGCGCGGGCGGTGTGTGCGTGCTCGCCCGGGCTTGCGCGTTTGCGCGTGTGCCCCTTGCCGCACGCGGCGCCCGTGCGGGACGCAGCCTGCCGTGCGGGGGCGGCGCCTGCGCGGCTGTCGGTCCGGGCGGGGTGTGCGTGCTCGCCCGCCGGTCCCATGGCAGAGCCTTACGCGCGCTCGCCCGCGCAGGCGGGCTTCACTGCATCTCATGCCGCCGCAGCGGCGCGAGTGCTGCGGGCGGCCCGCTCGCCAGGCGCGTTGCGCCAGGAGCTCCTCGCCTGACTTGCGCTTCGGTGGCCGTGTCCGACACACGAACCCCGGCACCGGGCGGCCTGCGCGCGCCTCGCCCGCGTCGGCGGGGGTCAACCACACCGTCCCGGCCGCCACGGCGGTGCGACTGCTGTCGGCGGCCGGGCGTGGACCCGGTGCGGCAGGCGCTGTCCGCCCTGACCTGTGGCGCGGGTGGCCGTGTCCCACGCCCGCCCACCCGCCGGTGCCAGGGCCGCGCCGCCGCAGCCTGCGTGGCTGGGGATTAAGGGATTTGCTTCGGCGGCCGGGCGTCGCGTAACGTTGCATTCGTCGACGCGGGGTGGAGCAGCTCGGTAGCTCGCTGGGCTCATAACCCAGAGGTCGCAGGTTCAAATCCTGTCCCCGCTACTGAAGGCCGAGGGCCGGAATCCATGGGATTCCGGCCCTCGGTGTTTTCACTGCGCGAAGGCGAACCCGCGCGGGGGCGCCTCGGAGCGCCGCGCCCTCAGAGCGCCGCGCAGTTGGGGCAGATGCCGCGGTAGGTCACCTCGACGTCCGAGACGGCGAAGCCGAAGCGCTCGGAGTCGGGCAGATCGGCGAGCGGGTTGCCGCTCGGGTGGACGTCGCGGATCGCGCCGCACTGCCCGCACACCAGGTGGTGGTGCGGCCGGTGGGCGTTGGGGTCGTACCGCTTGGCGCGCCTGTCCGTGGCGACTTCGAGCACCTCGCCGAGCGTGACCAGCTCGCCCAGCGTGTTGTACACCGTCGCCCGGGAGATCTCGGGCAGCCTGGCGACGGCCCGTGCGTGGACCTCGTCGGCCGTCAGATGGACGTGATCGCCGTCGAGGACCTCGGCCACGACGCGCCGCTGCGCGGTCATCCGCCAGCCGCGTCCGCGCAGCCGTTCCAGAAGGTCACTCATGCTGATCAGCCTAACAGTAGGGGGACCAGGTCCCGAACGTGTGTGACTTTGGAGTGTCACTTGACTTAGACATTGTCCATTGTAGGATCTAACTCGGCTTTGGCCAAGCGACAGGAGCTGCAGAAGTGACGTCGGTGACGTGAGTGACCATCGAGCGACTGCCGCCCGCAGGGACGACCGCCCCCGTCGTCCCTGAGCACCGTGAACCGCCTAGTCCCGGAGGATTTTCATGGCTGAGAACCACGACGCGATCGTCACCGACGACAAGCCGGCGGAGACGGGCGGCTGCCCGGTCGCGCACGGGCGCGCCGCGCACCCGACGCAGGGCGGCGGGAACCGCCAGTGGTGGCCGGACCGGCTCAATCTGAAGATCCTCGCCAAGAACCCGGCGGTGGCGAACCCGCTCGGAGCGGACTTCGACTACGCCGAGGCGTTCAAGAACCTGGACCTCGCGGCCGTGAAGCGGGACATCGCCGAGGTGCTCACCACCTCCCAGGACTGGTGGCCCGCCGACTTCGGCAACTACGGCCCCCTGATGGTCCGTATGGCCTGGCACAGCGCCGGCACCTACCGGATCAGCGACGGCCGCGGCGGCGCCGGCGCCGGTCAGCAGCGCTTCGCCCCGCTCAACAGCTGGCCCGACAACGCCAACCTGGACAAGGCCCGCCGTCTGCTGTGGCCGGTCAAGAAGAAGTACGGCCAGAGCATCTCCTGGGCCGACCTCATGATCCTCACCGGCAACGTGGCGCTGGAGCAGATGGGCTTCGAGACCTTCGGCTTCGGCGGCGGCCGGGCCGACGTCTGGGAGGCCGAGGAGGACGTCTACTGGGGCCCCGAGACCACCTGGCTCGACGACCAGCGCTACTCCGGCGACCGCGAGCTGGAGAACCCGCTCGGCGCGGTCCAGATGGGCCTCATCTACGTCAACCCGGAGGGCCCCAACGGCAACCCGGACCCGATCGCCGCGGCCCGCGACATCCGCGAGACGTTCCGCCGCATGGCGATGAACGACGAGGAGACGGTCGCCCTGATCGCGGGCGGTCACACCTTCGGCAAGACCCACGGCGCCGGCCCCGCCGACCACGTCGGCGACGACCCCGAGGCCGCCTCCCTGGAGGAGCAGGGCCTGGGCTGGAAGAGCACCTACGGCACCGGCAAGGGCGGCGACACCATCACCTCCGGCCTGGAGGTCACCTGGACCGCCACGCCGACGCAGTGGAGCAACGGCTTCTTCAAGAACCTCTTCGAGTACGAGTACGAGCTGACGGAGTCCCCGGCCGGCGCCAAGCAGTGGGTCGCCAAGAACGCCGAGGCGATCATCCCGGACGCGCACGACGCGTCGAAGAAGCACCTGCCCACGATGCTCACCACCGACCTGGCGCTGCGCTTCGACCCGGTCTACGAGCAGATCTCGCGCCGCTTCTACGAGAACCCCGACCAGTTCGCCGACGCCTTCGCCCGCGCCTGGTACAAGCTGACCCACCGCGACATGGGCCCGAAGTCGCTCTACCTCGGCCCTGAGGTCCCGCAGGAGACCCTGCTGTGGCAGGACCCGCTGCCCGAGGCCGAGGGCGAGACCATCGACGCGGCCGACGTCGCGGCCCTGAAGGCCAAGCTGCTCGACTCGGGTCTGACCGTCTCCCAGCTCGTCTCCACCGCGTGGGCCTCGGCGTCCACCTTCCGCGGCAGCGACAAGCGCGGCGGCGCCAACGGCGCCCGCATCCGCCTGGAGCCGCAGCGCAGCTGGGAGGTCAACGAGCCCGACCAGCTGCGTCACGTCCTGAGCGTCCTCGAGGGCGTGCAGGCGGAGTTCAACTCCGGCGCCAAGAAGGTCTCCCTCGCCGACCTGATCGTGCTCGGCGGCGCGGCCGGGGTCGAGAAGGCGGCCAAGGACGCGGGCTTCGACGTGGAGGTGCCCTTCACGCCGGGCCGCGTGGACGCGACCGAGGAGCAGACGGACGTCGAGTCGTTCGCCGCGCTGGAGCCGCTCTGGGACGGCTTCCGCAACTACGTGGGCAAGGGCACCCGGCTGCCGGCCGAGTACCTGCTGCTCGACAAGGCGAACCTGCTCACGCTGAGCGCCCCCGAGATGACCGCCCTCGTCGGCGGACTGCGCGTCCTGGGCGCCAACCACGGCCAGTCCTCGCACGGCGTCCTCACCGACAAGCCGGGCGCGCTGACCAACGACTTCTTCGTCAACCTGCTCGACCTGGGCACGACGTGGAAGTCCACCTCCGAGGACCAGCACACCTTCGAGGGCCGTGACGCGGCCACCGGCGAGCTGAAGTGGACCGGCACGCGTGCCGACCTCGTCTTCGGCTCCAACTCCGAGCTGCGCGCCCTCGCCGAGGTCTACGCCAGCGACGACGCCAAGGAGAAGTTCGTCACCGACTTCGTCGCCGCCTGGGTCAAGGTCTCGAACCTGGACCGGTTCGACCTCGTCTGAGCGGACGGGCCGGCGTGAACGGACGGGCCGGATCCCCTTCGGGGGGTCCGGCCCGTCCGCGTGCCCGGACGTCACGCCTCCGGGCCCGGTCCCGGGCTCAGGCGGGGATCTGGCTGCGGGCGGGCGCCCAGCAGCGGATGATGTCGCGGACCGAGACGATGCCGGCCGGTTCGCCGCCGTCCAGGACCACGAGGTGGCGGAAACCGCCGTGTGCCATCGCCCGGGCCGCTTCCTCCAGCGTCCAGGTCGGGGCGGCGAAGACGACGTCGCCGGTGGTGTGGCCGTGTGCGGGCTCGGCGTCCGGGTTCTGGCCCAGGCCCAGGGAGTTGAGGATGTCCCGCTCGGTGAGGATGCCGATGCCGCCGGCGTCCGGGTCGAGGACGATCGCCGCGCCGACGCGGCGTGCGGACATCAGGGCGGCGGCTTGGCGGAGGGTGTGTGCGGGGCCGATGGTGAGGACCACTGTGCTCATGGCGTCACGGACGAGCATGGGCTGGAGCCACCTCCTAAGAATCCCCGGAACAGGGATTCACATGTTCACAAGTGGGGGTGCTGTCAGCGTGGCAGGTAAAGCGCGGGTCAACAAGGGGGCGCGCGCAGTCAATTGAGGGCGCACGCGCTCATCTGTGCCCGACGGGCGGGGTGGTCCGTCGCGGGGCCCCGGCTTACTGACGCGGGTTCAGATACGTCAGGAGCTCGTCGTGGAGCAGGCCGTTCGACGCGGCCGCGTTGCCGCTGTGCGGGCCGGGCCGGCCGTCGAGACCGGTGAACGAGCCGCCGGCCTCCGTCACCACGATCGCGGGGGCCGCCATGTCCCACAGGGACAGCTCCGGCTCGGCGCACAGGTCCACCGAGCCCTCGGCGACCATCATGTACGGCCAGAAGTCGCCGTACGCGCGCGTGCGCCACACCTCGCGGGTGAGGTCGAGGAACCCGTCGAACCGGCCCTGCTCCTCCCAGCCGCTCAGCGAGGAGTACGCGAACGAGGCGTCGGAGAGCTTCGAGACACGGGAGACCTGCAGGCGCGTGGCCCGGGACAGACTGCGGCCGGCGAACGCACCGTGGCCCTTCGCGGCCCACCAGCGGCGGTTGAGGGCGGGCGCGGAGACCACGCCCACGACGGGCTGGTAGCCGCCCTCCGCGGCCTCCATGAGGGAGATGAGGGTGGCCCAGACGGGGACGCCGCGCACGTAGTTCTTGGTCCCGTCGATCGGGTCGATCACCCAGCGGCGCGGGCCGGTGCCCTCGACGCCGTACTCCTCGCCGAGGATCGCGTCACGGGGGCGGGCGCGCTGGAGGTGGCCGCGGATGAGTTCCTCGGCCCCCTTGTCGGCCTCGCTCACCGGCGTCATGTCCGGTTTGGTCTCCACCTTGAGGTCGAGGGCCTTGAAGCGGTCCATGGTCGCGGCGTCAGCGGCGTCCGCGAGGACGTGCGCGAGGCGGAGGTCGTCGAGGTAGTCCGGCATGACTCGAACCTATCTGCCGAGGTGGCGGCGGAGCCAACGGGGGCTCGGGGTGAGTGAAGGGCGCGCAGGTGGGTACTTCAGATGTTTCTCGTCGTCTACCCCCCTCACGCACTCATGGCCGGCACTCACCACCCCCCTCCGCGGACCCTTGACAGTGCGCGGACGCGCGTCAAACCTGGGCGCAGAGCCGCTCGCCCCAGGGAGGCGATGATGCCTGCTGCCCGGGAATGCCTACTCGACGCCGCTTTCACGGCGCTCGCGCGACGCTCGTGGGCCGTGGTGCGCATGGTGGACGTCGCCGCGGCGGCCGGGGTGTCCCGGCAGACCCTCTACAACGAGTTCGGCAGCAAGGACGGCCTGGCCAGGGCGCTCGTCAGGCGGGAGGCCGACGGCTATCTCGCCGGCGTCGAACGGGCCCTGTCCGCGCACGGCGACGCCCGTGAGCGGCTCACCGCGGCCGCCGAGTGGACGACGAACGTCGCCCGCGGGAACCCGCTCGTACGGGCCCTGCTCACCGGGTGCTGGAGCGAGCGCCTGCCCGCCCCGACGCTCGCCGCGGTGCCCTCCTCCTCCGCCGTGCCCGCGCAGCGGCGGGCGGACGGGCCGCTGCCCTCGCCCGGGGACCTCCTGGCGGGCGTCCGGGACCGGGCCGTGGCCGCGATCGCCGGCCCCGGCGCCGCCCCCGACGACCTCGCCCGCACCTGCGAACTGGCCGTACGACTGGCGGTGTCGTGCGTGGCGGTCCCGCCGGGGGAGGGCGGGGTCGCGGAACTGGTGCGCGGCGTGATCACCGCGACCCAAGGGCCGGGCCCCGTGGCTCCCGGCGCCGCGCCCCACCAGCCGGGCACCGCGGCTGCCGGCGCGAACACCGCGAAGCACGGGCCGATCCCCGCGTCGCACGGAGCGCTCGCCGCGTCTAGTGCGCCGACCCCGACAGCTGCAGGCCGATCACCCCGGTGATCACCAGGGTGATCGAGACGATCTTCAGCACCGACACCAGGTCGCCGAGGAAGACCATGCCGTAGATCGCGGTGCCCGCCGCGCCGATGCCGGTCCACACCGCGTACGCCGGACCGACGTCCAGCTTCCGCAGCGACAGGGTGAGCAGACCGAAGCTGCCGAGCGCGAACACGCAGAACGCGATCGTCGGCCAGAGCCGGGTGAAGCCGTGCGACAGCTTCAGGCAGACGGCGAAGCCGGTCTCGAGCACTCCCGCGACGATGACCAGCAGCCACGCCATGTGCTGTCCTCCCGTGTGTGCGGCTCGGTGCGATTATGCACTTACCGAACTCGCACGCCGACAAACAACGCGGAGGTCAGTCGCCGTCCGTGCGCTCCCGCGTCGACAGCAGCCGGCGCAGTGAGTACAGCCGCGCCTGGTCCGCGTGGCCCTCGGCGACCCAGGCGTCCAGCGCGCAGTCCTGCTCGTCGTGACTGCACGCGCGCGGGCAGCCCACCGTCCCCGGCTCCAGGTCGGGGAAGGCGTGGATCACCCGGGACGGATCGACGTGGGCCAGTCCGAACGAGCGGACGCCCGGGGTGTCGATGGCCCAGTCGTCCGTGCCCTCGAGCGGCAGGGCGAGGGCCGACGTCGTGGTGTGCCGGCCGCGGCCGGTCACCGCGTTGACGTGCCCCGTCAGACGCCGGCGGTCCTGCGGGACCAGCGCGTTGACCAGGGTCGTCTTGCCGACTCCCGAGTGGCCCACGAACGCCGTGATCCGCCCGGCCAGATACTCGCGCACCCGGTCCGCGGCGTCGCCGTTCTCCAGCTCCTCGCGGCTGGTGACCACGTAGGGGATGTCGAGGTCGCCGTACAGCTCCAGCAGCTTGTCCGGAGCGGCGAGGTCGGACTTCGTCATGACCAGCAGCGGTTCCAGCCCGCCGTCGTACGCGGCGACCAGGCAGCGGTCGATCAGCCGCGGGCGGGGCTCCGGGTCGGCCAGGGCGGTGACGATCGCGAGCTGGTCGGCGTTGGCGACCACCACCCGCTCGTACGGGTCGTCGTCGTCGGCGGTGCGGCGCAGCACCGAGGTGCGCTCCTCGATGCGGACGATGCGCGCGAGGGTGTCCTTCTTGCCGGACATGTCACCGACGAGGGCCACCCGGTCGCCGACCACGGCCGCCTTGCGGCCCAGCTCACGGGCCTTCATCGCCATCACGATCCGGTCGTCGACGAGACACGTGAGGCGTCCGCGGTCGACGGTGAGGACCATGCCCTCGGCGGCGTCCTCGTGCTTGGGCCGGATGTTCGTCCGCGGCCGGTTGCCCTTGCGGTTCGGGCGGCTGCGGATGTCGTCCTCGTCGGTGTGCTTGCCGTAGCGGCGCATCGCGGAAGCCCCTATACCCCGAGCATCCCGGCCCACAGCTGCGGGAAGTCCGGCAGGGTCTTCGCCGTCGTGGCCACGTTCTCGATCCGCACGCCGTCCACCGCCAGCCCGATGACCGCGCCGGCCGTCGCCATCCGGTGGTCGTCGTAGGTGTGGAACACCCCGCCGTGCAGGGGGCGCGGGCGGATGTGGAGGCCGTCGGCGGTCTCGGTGACGTCGCCGCCGAGCTCGTTGATCTCCTTCGTCAGCGCGGCCAGGCGGTCCGTCTCGTGCAGGCGCAGATGGGCGACGCCCCGCAGGGTGGACGGGGAGTCCGCGAGGGCGGCGACCGCGGCGATGCCGGGGGTCAGCTCGCCGACGTCGCCCAGGTCGACGTCGATGCCGTGGATCGAGCCCGTGCCGGTGAAGACCAGCCCGTAATCGGTGAGTTCGCAGGAACCGCCCATCTCGGTGAAGATCTCCCGCAGCCGGTCACCCGGCTGGGTGGTGCGGGACGGCCAGTCCGGGATCAGCACCCGGCCGCCGGTCACCAGCGCCGCCGCCAGGAACGGCTGGGCGTTGGACAGGTCCGGCTCGATCGTCAGGTCCCGGCCGAGCAGCGCGCCCGGCGTCACCCGCCACACGTTCGGCTCGCCGCCCGACTCCGGGGTGTCCACCTGGGCGCCGACCGCGCGCAGCATGTCGACGGTCATCCGGATGTGCGGCATGGAAGGGAGGGAACCGCCCGTGTGCCGGACCTCCACGCCCTGGTTGAAGCGCGGTGCGGACAGCAGCAGCGCCGAGACGAACTGCGAGGACGACGACGCGTCGATCTCCACCGGGCCGCCGTCCAGCGCGCCCGAGCCGTGCACAGTCAGCGGCAGCGCGCCGCGCCCGTCGTCGTCGATCCGGGCGCCGAGCACGCGCAGCGCGTCGATGACGCCGTTCAGCGGGCGCTCGTAGGAACGGGGGTCGCCGTCGAAGCGGACGGGGCCGTCGGCGAGCGCGGCGACCGGCGGCAGGAACCGCATCACCGTGCCGGCGTTGCCCACGTCGACCGTGGCCGGACCGCGCAGCCCCGCGGGAAGGACCCGCCAGGCCTCGCCGCTGCCGCCGGGACCGCCGCCGACGGACGAGCTGGAGGACACCGTCTCCTCGATGCCGACGCCCATCGCGCGCAGGGCGCCCGCCATCAGCAGCGTGTCGCGGCTGCGCAGCGGGCGGCGCAGCCAGCCCGGCTCGGAGGCGAGGGCGGCCAGGACGAGCGCGCGGTTGGTGACCGACTTGGACCCCGGCACGTGGACCGTCGCGTCGACGGCTCCGCTCGCGTGCGGGGCGGGCCAGAGGGCGGTGTGGGCGGAGTTCACGGGCATGCGCCCACTTTAGTCTCCGCGAGGGCGGGCCGACGTCAGCCGTTTCGGCGCTGAAGCCCCCGAAACGCGCCCTAGGGCGCGTTTCGAAAGTAGCGTCGTCCGCCCGAAGGGCGTGCCCGGCGGCGTCTGGTGCGTGCGATCGCAAGGCGGAGGGTCGCCTCGATACTGGATGTATCGGGGCCGATCCCGACAACGCGGCGAGCGTGCGTGCCAGACGCCGCCGGGCAGGCGGGACTTTCGACACGCGCCCTAGAGCCCGAGCAGCCACCGTCCGCCGCCCAGCAGGGAGCACAGGCTCACCGCGTGGAAGAGGAAGAACCACAGGGCGGCCGGCACATGGGTCAGCCTCGACAGCTGGTCGGCGTCCGAGTCGCCCGCCCCGCCGCGCGCCCGCTTCGCCTGCAGCTCGAACGCCGGCCGTACGCCGCCCAGCAGCAGGAACCACACCACCGCGTACGCGAACGCCGCCTGGACCTGGGGCCCCGCCAGCCAGGACACCATCAGGAACGTGCCGCCCGTGACGATCACCGTCAGGGCCCCGTAGGCGTTCCGGATCATCACCAGCATCGCCAGCAGCAGCGCCGTAGCCGCCCACAGCAGCAGCGTGATGCGGCCGGCGCCCAGCAGTGCCGCGCCGCCCAGACCGAGCAGCGGGGGAGCGGTGTAGCCGGCGGCGGCGGTGAGGATCATGCCGAGGCCGTGCGGCTTGCCCCGGCTGACGGTCAGACCGCTGGTGTCCGAGTGCAGGCGTATGCCGGTGAGCGTCCGGCCGGTCAGCAGCGCGACCAGACCGTGGCCGCCCTCGTGGGCGATCGTGATGGCGTTGCGGGAGATACGCCACAGAGTGTGAGGGACGACTATGGCGAGGGCCGCGCCCATGGTGGCCAGCACCACCCACAGATCGGGGTCGGGCTGGGTGCCGGTGAGCCGGTCCCACAGGTCGGGCAGCGCGGTGGTGGCGGTGCTGTCCATGTTCCTTGGTGGCTCCCTGTCGTCGTCGGAGTCTGGCAGTGTGGCACGTATGTGCGGACGGTATGCAGCGAGTCGCAGGCCCGAGGACCTGGCGGGCATCTTCGAGGTCGAGAAGTGGGAACCCGAGGAGACCCTGGAACCCGACTACAACGTGGCTCCCACCAAGGAGGTCTACGCCGTCCTGGACCGTCCCCTGAAGGACGTGGCCGACCCGCGTCCGGTTCGCCAGCTGCGCAAGCTGAAGTGGGGACTGGTCCCGTCCTGGTCGAAGAACCCCGAGGGCGCCGCCCGGATGATCAACGCGCGTGCGGAGACCGTCCACGAGAAGCCGTCCTACCGTCGCGCCTTCTCCTCCCGGCGCTGCATCCTGCCCGCCGACGGCTACTACGAGTGGGTCACCGGGCAGCAGGAACGCGACCTCGAGGTCGAGGGGAAGAAGAAGCGGCCGCGGAAGCAGCCCTACTTCGTGCTGCCGGCCGACGGCTCGGTCTTCGCGATGGCCGGGCTCTACGAGTTCTGGCGGGACCGCACCCTGCCGGACGAACACCCGCTGGCCTGGTGGGCGACCTGCTCGGTGATCACCACGGAGGCCGAGACCGGACCGCTGGCCGTCGCCCCGGCCGAGGGACCCGGCTCCCTGTCCGACATCCACCCCCGGATGCCCCTGATGCTCACCCCCGACCGCTGGGACGCCTGGCTGGACCCCGCCCGCACGGACGTCGACGACCTGCGCGCGCTCCTCGCGCCCCCGCCCACCGGGCTGATGCGCGCCTACCCCGTCGCCACGGCCGTCAGCAACGTCCGCAACAACGGGCCGGAGCTGCTGAAGGAGCTGGAGGGCCCCGAGGAGGGCACACTCTTCTGACGTGACGAACGACGCGACGAGCGACGAGACCAACGACGTGACGAACGACCCGACGAGCGACGAGACGACCCGCCGGCGGACGACCGAGACCGTCCCCACCGACGCCGGCGAGGCCCGCGTCACCTGGTGCCACGCCGAGAACGCGCGCCTCCTGCTCGCCGTGAGCCACGGCGCCGGCGGCGGCATCGAGGCGCGCGACCTCAAGGCCCTCGCCGCCGTCCTCCCCGCGCACGGCGTCACCGTCGCGCTCGTCGAGCAGCCCTGGCGGGTGGCCGGCAAGAAGGTCGCGCCCGCACCGAAGACCCTGGACACCGGCTGGCGCGGCCTCTGGCCCGCGCTGGCCGCGCCCGGACTGCCGGTGGTCTCCGCGGGACGCAGCGCCGGAGCCCGGGTGGCCTGCCGTACCGCCGCCGAGCTCGGCGCGCACGCCGTGCTCGCCCTCAGCTTCCCGCTCCACCCGCCGGGCCGGCCGGAGAAGTCCCGCGCGGGGGAACTGCTCGGCTCCGGCGTTCCCACCCTGGCCGTCCAGGGCGGCAACGACCCCTTCGGCAAGCCGGCCGAGTTCCCCGGGGGCGCGTACGAGCTGGTGGAGGTCCCGTACGCGGACCACGGCTTCGCTGTGCCCAAGCGCGCGGAGATCTCGCAGGACGAGGCCGTGGCGGTCGTCACGGACGCGGTCGTGAAGTGGACCGGCTCACTCGGGTGAAGCTTCGGGAATGCCTGGGCGGCCGGCGCTGTTGTGCGGGACGTACGTGCTGGTCACCAGCACCGACGTCGTAGGAGAGGAAGTCCGCCGCATGGGTTCGACCATCTATCCGACCCGCAGCAGCCGCACTGACCTGGACTGGACGGTGCTGCACGCGGCCAGGACCGCCCCGGTTCGGGCGGCGGGCGGACCGGATCGTCGTCTATCCTCCGATTCGAGTGAGGCCGCTCTCGGTCTCACGAGAACGCTTGAGGAGGTGGGTCCGGTCACTGGGACCGACGCAGGGACCGATCACGGCCAGGCGGAGCAGCCCGAGGGCCAGGGCGGCACGAGCGCGGAGACGGCCGTGGAGCGCAGCGCGCGCTTCGAGCGGGACGCGCTCGAGTTCCTCGACCAGATGTACTCGGCCGCGCTGCGCATGACGCGCAACCCGGCCGACGCCGAGGACCTGGTGCAGGAGACGTACGCCAAGGCGTACGCGTCCTTCCACCAGTTCCGTGAGGGCACCAACCTCAAGGCCTGGCTCTACCGGATCCTGACCAACACCTTCATCAACTCCTACCGCAAGAAGCAGCGCGAGCCCCAGCGCAGCGCCGCCGAGGAGATCGAGGACTGGCAGCTGGCGCGTGCCGAGTCGCACATGTCGACCGGTCTGCGCTCGGCCGAGTCGCAGGCGCTGGACCACCTGCCCGACTCGGACGTGAAGGAAGCGCTCCAGGCCATCCCCGAGGAGTTCCGCATCGCCGTGTATCTCGCGGACGTCGAGGGCTTTGCCTACAAGGAGATCGCGGACATCATGGGGACCCCCATCGGTACGGTGATGTCCCGGCTGCACCGGGGCCGCCGCCAACTGCGCGGGATGCTCGAGGACTACGCCCGTGAGCGCGGACTGGTCCCGGCCGGCGCCGGAGAGTCGGACGAAGCGAAAGGTTCGGGCTCATGAGCTGCGGAGAGCCGCACGAGACGGACTGTGGTGAGGTCCTCGACCATCTCTACGAGTTCCTCGACAGCGAGATGCCGGACCTCGACCGCGACAAGTTCAAGCAGCACTTCAGCGAGTGCTCGCCGTGCCTGGAGAAGTACGGGCTCGAGGAAGCCGTGAAGAAGCTGGTCAAGCGGTGCTGCGGCCATGACGACGTGCCGACCGACCTGCGCTCCAAGGTCATGGGCCGGATCGAGCTGATCCGATCCGGCCAGGCCGTGCCCGAGCACGACGTGACGGTCACGCCCCAGGAGTCCTGACCCCCAGGCCTCCCGCGAGGAGGCCGTGCCGTCACCCGAATGTGCTAATCGACGGGTGATGAGCCCCCGTTGCCGTCCCTCGCCGCCCTAGGCTCCGGTGCCCGGACCAAGGTGTGGTCGGGGGAGGGCGACATGGAGGCAGTTCCGGCGCGGGCGCGCGGCTACGTCGTCTGCGCCGCCCTCGGCGCCCTGCTCTGTCTGACGCCGCCGCCCCTGGCGTGGACGCCGTGGTGGACGGTCCTGCCGCTCGCCGTGCTCTACGCCGGCGGGGAGCGTGTCGCCCGCCGCCGGTTCGCCGGCGCCTTCTACCCGGTACTGCTCGCCGGGGCCTTCCTGCTGCCGCCGTCCGCGGCCGCGCTCGTGCCCTTGCCCGGGGCGTTGTGCTCCCCCGACGGCCAGCGGCCCTCCGCAGTGCGGCGGATCCGGCGGGCCGCCCACCTCGCGACCGGCGTGTGGGCCGCCGCCTGGGTCCACGGGGCTCTGGGCGGAGCCGAGGCGGTCGTGGACGCGGATCTCTCCGCGGCCCTCGCTCCGGCCGGGGCCGCCGTCTTCGTGTTCTGCCTGGTGCTCGCCGCCGCGGACGGCGGGATGCTCGCGCCCGCCGAACGGCTGCCGTCGCGCCCGCCGACACGGGGGCTGTTCCTGCGCTCCCTCGCCCCCGTAGGGGTGCACGGGCTCGCCGGGCTGATGATGGCCCTGCTGTGGCGCAGCCCCTACGGGCCGGTCGCCGCGCTGCTCGTGCTGTTCCCGATGGGCGTGTCCTGGTGGGTGTTCGCCCAGTACCACCAGGAGCGGACCGCCCATCAGGCGACCATCCGCGCGCTGGTGCAGGCCGTCGACATCAAGGACGGCTACACCCGTGGGCACAGCGAACGCGTCGGACAGGCCTCGATGATGATCGCGCGCGAGCTGGGGATGGACGAACAGCGCGTGGAGACCCTGCGGTTCGCCGGAATCCTGCACGACGTCGGCAAGCTCGGCGTTCCCACGCGGCTGCTGCGCAAGAACGGGCCGCTGACGCCTGAGGAGCGCCGCGTCATCGAACTCCACCCCGAGTACGGGCACGAGATCACCCGGGGCATCGCCTTCCTCGGCGAGGCCCGCTCGGCCATCCTCCACCACCACGAACGGATGGACGGCAACGGCTACCCCTACGGGCTGGCGGGCGCTCAGATCCCCGAGTCGGCCCGGGTGGTGGCCGTCGCGGACGCCTTCGACGCGATGACCTCCACCCGCAGCTACAGCCGGGCCCGGCCGGTCGCCGCGGCCCTGGAGGAGCTGAACCGCTGCGCGGGCGAGCACTTCGACCCCCGGATGGTGTCCGCCCTGACCGAGGTGATCACCCGCGAGGGCTGGCACCCGGTGGTCACCGCCGACACCCCCCACCCGCCGCAGCAGCAGCCGTCGCCGCCCTCCGCAGCCGGCGCCCCCGCCACCACGACCACACCCCCCGCCCCCGTCCCGGCTCCCGGCCGGCCCGGCGCGCCTCAGACGGAGTCACGGTGAAGGGCACCCGGTGGTATCTCGGCGTGGTGCGGACCGGGGCCGCGCTGCTCGTGGCGGGCTCCCTGCTCGTCACCCTGCGCGCCGGTGTCGAGGAGCGGGGCGTCGCGCTCGCGTTCGGGGCGCTCGTCGCCGTGGGGGAGTCGGCGCTGCCCCGGTGCCGGCCGCGCTCGCCGGGGCTGCGGGAGGCGGCGCCGCTCGGGGCCGCCGGCTCGCTGTCGTACGCGCTGCTCGGGGAGCACGCCGGGCACGCCACGCACCACGGGCTCGCACAGGCCGTCTCGGTGGTGGCCGCCGCCTCCCTGCTCGGCAGCGTGCCGCGCATCGCGCGCGGGGAGGGGCCGGTCCTCGACCACCTCGTCCGGCGCGTGCTGGCCGTCGGGTTCGCCGCCGCCTGCTTCCAACCCCTGTACAACAGCGGGGTGTTCGACGCCTGGAGCGGTCCGGCGTACGCGCTGCTGCTGCTCGCGCTGCTCGTCCTCACGGTCCTGTGCGAGGCGCTCCTCGCCGCCGTGCTCGCCCACGCCCGCACCGGCTGGCCCCTCGCCCCGCTCCTGCGCGACGAACTGCGCGGCCTGCCCGGGATCGGGACCGCCGTGTGCGCGACCGGCGCGGTCATGGCGCTCGCGGTGGCCGTCGTCGGACTGTGGGCGCTGCCCGTGTTCTGCGTGCCGCTGCTGCTCACCCAGCTGTCCCTGCGCCGGTACGCCGCCGTGCGCGCCACCTACCGGCAGACCATCGCCTCCCTGGCCCGCGCCACCGAGATCGCCGGCTGCACCCCGCACGGGCACGCCCGCCGGGTCGCCGCCCTCAGCCAGGCCGTGGGCCGGGACCTGGGGCTGACCGAGCCCGAGCTGACCGTCCTGGAGTACGCGGCGCTGATGCACGACATCGGGCAGCTCAGCCTCGTCGATCCGGTCCCGGCGGGCGCCACGGCCGGGCTGCCGCCGGACCGGCAGCGGCGGATCGCCCTGCTCGGCGGGGCCGTCGTCCGCCAGACCGGGGCGGGCGAGCTGGTCGCGACGGTCGTGGAGCGGCAGGCGGACCCCTACCCCGAGCAGCCGCCGGCCGCCCGGATCGTCCGGGTGGTCAACGCCTACGAGGAGAAGGTGCGTGACGCCGGACCGGGCGGCCCGCTGTCCGCGCTGGAGGAACTGCGGCTGGGAACGGGCGGGGAGTACGCGCCCGAGGTGGTCGAAGCGCTGGCCAGGGTGCTGTCGAAGGGCTGTCTGACCCTGCCCGTCACGGGGTAACCCATGGGTAATGAGCGTCCTCGCAGCCACACGTGGTTGGATGCGAGGGACAGGGTGTCCGGGGGCACCGGCCAGCCCACACCACGGAACTGGCAGGCGGGAATCGTGAGGATCTTCGGCAAGGGACGACACCGGCCCTCCGCCTCCTGGCGGCAGGCCACCGACCGGGCGTTCACGCTCATCGGCGACGGCCGGTACGAGGACGCGGGCGCGCTGCTGACACGTGCCGCCGACCTGGAGCCCTGGCTGTCGGAGTCCTGGTTCAACCTCGCCCTGCTGCACAAGTTCCGGCACGACTGGGAGCAGGCCCGCACGGCCGGTCTGCGCGCGGTCGCCCTGCTCGACCGGGAGACCGGGGCCCCCGACTGGTGGAACGTCGGCATCGCGGCCACCGCGCTCCAGGACTGGCCGCTGGCCCGGCGCGCCTGGCAGGCCTACGGGCTGCGCGTGCCGGGCGATCTGACCGGCTCCGGCGAGCCGGTCGGCATGGAACTGGGCAGCGCGGCCGTACGGCTCTCGCCCGAGGGCGAGGCGGAGGTGGTGTGGGGGCGCCGGCTGGACCCCGCCCGGATCGAGGTGCTGTCGATCCCGCTGCCGTCCTCCGGGCGGCGCTGGGGCGAGGTGGTGCTGCACGACGGCGTCCCGCACGGTGAGCGGACCACGTCCACGGGCCACGCGTACCCGGTGTTCGACGAGATCGAGCTGTGGGCCCCCTCCCCGGTGCCCACCTGGGTGGTGCTGCTGGAGGCGGCGACGGAGGCCGACCGCGACGCGCTGGAACAGCTCGCCGCGGACGCGGGCTTCGCGGCGGAGGACTGGTCGTCGTCGGTGCGGCTGCTGTGCCGGACGTGCTCGGAGTCCCGGATGCCGTCGGACGAGGGCGACGGCGAGCACCTCGACCCGCACGACCACAGCGAGCCGGGGCACCCCGGGCCGCTGGGGCACCGCACGGACGGGCAGCTGTGGGTGCCGGAGCGTGAGTGCGGGGTCGCCGCGCCCGCCGGGCTGGTGCGGGGTTTGCTGGACGGGTGGGTCGCCGACAGCCCCGATTCGAGGGACTGGCGGGATCTCGAAGAGGTTTGCTGACGCGGGCTCCCGGCTGCGGGCCGTGTGTGGCGCACGCCCACGTACCCTGTATTCGCAACTTCACCCCGGTTTTGAGGAAGGCATCGTCGGTCATGGCGCAGCAGGACACCGATCAGCAGCACACGGGCGTGCTCCCCGTGGACGACGAGGGCTTCGTCATCGACACCGAGGAGCCGGAGGAGCGCGAGCGGGCCTGGTGCGAGGCGGGCACCTCGCGGCCGATCACCGTCGTCGGCAACCCGGTGCTGCACAAGGAGTGCAAGGACGTCACCGAGTTCGGCGAGGAGCTGCGGCAACTGGTGGCGGACATGTTCGCCTCGCAGCGCACCGCCGAGGGCGTGGGCCTGGCGGCCAACCAGATCGGCGTCGACCTGAAGGTCTTCGTCTATGACTGCCCCGACGACGAGGGCGTGCGCCACACCGGCGTGGTGTGCAACCCCCGGCTCGTCGAACTGCCCGCCGACAGGCGCCGGTTGGACGACAGCAACGAGGGCTGTCTGTCGGTGCCCACCGCGTACGCGCCGCTCGCCCGGCCGGACTACGCCGAGGTGACCGGTCAGGACGAGAAGGGCAACCCGATCAAGGTGCGCGGCACCGGTTACTTCGCTCGGTGTTTGCAGCACGAGACCGACCACCTGTACGGCTACCTGTACATCGACCGTCTCTCCAAGCGCGAACGCAAGGACGCCCTGCGGCAGATGGCCGAGAACGAGCCCCGCTACCCCGTGGTCGCCAACGACTGAGCGACACCGCCCCGCACGAGACGCCTGGCCGAGATCTTCTCCCGGTCAGGCGTCGTTCGTATGTACGTCGGATGTTCGATCGCTTATGCACATCCACTGATCCATAACCAGTCACGCCGGGGCGTATACGCGGCAGGTTGGGGGAGTGAATGAAGCAAATCCGTTCCCAGAGCGGTCAGTCGTAGTGCTGAATGGGGAGTGCGGGGATACGCAACGGCGCACGCCCGGCACGGCGGGAGGGGTGTGCGTCACCGGCGGCTGAGAGGGGTTGTTCGTGCCAGCTTTCCCATACAGCACCACAAACCGCACCGCAGCGACGGGGACCGCCGTCGCGGTTCCGCCGTCGCTCTCCCTCCCGGTCGTCGAGGCGGAGTTTTCGCGGCGGCTGCATCCGTATTGGCCTCGGCTGCAGGAGAAGACGCGCACATGGTTGCTGGAAAAACGGCTGATGCCGGCCGACAAGGTCGCGGAATATGCCGACGGCCTGTGCTACACGGATCTGATGGCGGGCTACTACCTCGGGGCCGGTGACGAGGCGCTCCAGGCCATCGCCGACTACAGCGCCTGGTTCTTCGTCTGGGACGACCGGCACGACCGCGACGTGGTCCACGAGCGGGCCGGCGCCTGGCGGAAGTTACGCGTCCGTCTGCACGCCGCCCTGGACTCCCCGGCCCGTCACCTGCACGACGACGACCCTCTGGTCGCCGGACTCGCGGACAGTGCGGGCCGGCTCTTCGCCTTCCTGCCGAAGACCTGGAACGCGCGGTTCACCCGGCACTTCCACACCGTGATCGAGGCGTACGACCGGGAATTCGGCAACCGCGTCGAGGGGCGCGTTCCCACGGTCGAAGAATATCTCGCGCTGCGCCGCCTCACCTTCGCCCACTGGATCTGGACGGACCTGCTGGAACTCGCCGCGGGCCGTGAACTCCCGGACCAGGTGCGCAAACACCCCGCATTCCGCCGGGCCGCCCTGTTGAGTCAGGAATTCGCCGCCTGGTACAACGACCTCTGCTCACTTCCCAAGGAATTAGCGGGAGATGAGGTCCACAATCTCGGGATCAGTCTCATCACCCATGAGGGGCTGACTCTGGAAGAGGCGGTTGAAGAACTCAGGCGACGCGTCGAGGAATGCGTGTCCGAGTTCCTCGCCGCCGAACACGAGGTCCTGTCCCTGGCCGATCGGCTCGCCGACGGGACGGTTCACGGGAAGGAATTGAGCGTCACCGTCCTGGCCTGTCTGGGAAACATGCGCAACTGGTTCAGTTCCGTCTACTGGTTCCATCACGAGTCCGGCCGGTACCGGGTCGACAACTGGGACGACCGGTCCACGCCCCCGTACGTCAACAACGAAGCGGCAGGTGAGAAATGACCGTCGAATCGATGAAACACGAAACCCCGGAGACGGCCGGGACCCCCGGGACGGACGGCGCGCCGGCGCCGGCGGAGCCGCCGCTGGCGGGCGGCGGGGTCCCGCTGCTCGGCCACGGCTGGCGGCTCGCCCGCGACCCGCTGGCCTTCATGAGCCGGCTGCGCGACCACGGCGACGTCGTCCGCCTCAAACTCGGCCCCAAGACGGTGTACGCCGTCACCGCGCCCGCCCTCACCGGGGCCCTCGCCCTCAGCCCCGACTACATCATCGCCGGTCCCCTGTGGGAGTCCCTGGAGGGCCTGCTCGGCAAGGAGGGCGTGGCCACCGCCAACGGCCCGCTCCACCGGCGTCAGCGACGCACCATCCAACCCGCGTTCCGGCTCGACGCCATCCCCGGCTACGGGCCGGTCATGGAGGAGGAGACACACGAACTGGCCCGGCGCTGGCGGGACGGGGACGCGGGCGAGACGATCGACTGCACCTCGGAGTCCTTCCGCGTCGCGGTGCGGGTCGCCGCCCGCTGTCTGCTGCACGGGCACTACATGGACGAGCGGGCCGAGCGGCTGTGCGGGGCACTCGCCAGCGTCTTCGAAGGGATGTACCACCGCATGGTGGTGCCCCTCGGGCCGCTGTACCGGCTGCCGCTTCCGGCCAACCGCGAATTCAACCGCGCCCTGGCCGATTTGCATCTCCTGGTGGACGAGATCATCGCCGAACGCCGGGCATCCGGTCAAAGGCCGGACGATTTGCTGACGGCATTGCTCGAAGCGAAGGACGACAATGGGGACCCCATCGGGGAACAGGAGATCCATGACCAGGTCGTCGCGATACTCACCCCGGGCAGCGAAACCATCGCTGCCACGATCATGTCCCTGCTGCTGGTCCTCGCCGACCATCCGGAACACGCGGACAAAGTACGCGCGGAGGTCCACGCCGTAACCGGAGGCAGGCCGGTCGCATTCGGCGACGTACGCAAGCTGACGCACACCAACAACGTGGTCGTCGAGACCATGCGTTTGCTTCCGGCCGTATGGATTCTGACGCGGCGGGCGGTCACCGACACGGAACTCGGCGGGTATCGCATTCCGGCCGGGGCGGACATCGTGTACAGCCCCTACGCGATCCAGCACGACCCGCGCTCCTACGAGCGACACCAGGAGTTCGACCCCGACCGCTGGCTTCCACAGCGGTCGAAGGACATCCCCAAGTACGCGATGCGGCCGTTCAGCGTGGGCAACCGCAAGTGCCCCAGCGACCACTTCTCGATGGCCCTGCTCACCCTGGTCACCGCGGCGCTCGCCACGGCGTTCCGGTTCGAGCAGGTCCCCGGGTCCCGGCCTCAGCCCCGGGTCGGCATCACCCTGCGTCCCCAGGGCCTCAGGCTGAGGGCCGTGCCCCGCTGAAAGGCACGCGGAGGCCGTCCGCGAGCCACCGGCGTGCGCTCAGGCGGCCTCGGGCCCGCGGAACGTGCGCCGGTAGGCGTTGGGAGTGGTGCCCAGCGCCCGCACGAACTGGTGCCGCAGCGCGGCCGCCGTGCCGAAGCCGGTGCGCCAGGCGATCGCGTCGACCGTGTCGTCCGTCGCCTCCAGCAGACGCTGGGCGAGCAGCACCCGCTGTCGCAGGATCCAGCGGTAGGGCGTGGTGCCGGTCTCCTGCTGGAAGCGGCGGGCGAAGGTGCGCGGCGACATGTGCGCGCGGGCCGCGAGCTGCTCGACCGTGACGTCCTCGTCGAGGTGCCGCTCCATCCAGACCAGCACCTCGCCGACGGTGTCGCAGGACGAACGGGGCAGCGGCCGTTCGATGTACTGGGCCTGGCCGCCGTCCCGGTGCGGCGGCACGACCATCCGGCGGGCGATCCCGTTGGCGACCTCGGGGCCCTGCTCCTTGCGCACGATGTGCAGACAGGCGTCGATGCCGGCGGCCGTGCCGGCCGAGGTGATGACCGGGTCGTCGTCGACGTAGAGCACGTCCGGCTCGACGGCCGTGCGCGGGTACTGCCGGGCCAGCTGCTCCGCGTGCCGCCAGTGCACCGCGCACCGCCGGCCGTCCAGGAGCCCGGCCGCGGCCAGGACGAACGCGCCCGAGCAGACGCTGAGCACCCGGGTGCCCCGGTCGACGGCCCGGCGCAGCGCGTCGAGCAGCTCGGGCGGGAACTCCCGGGCGGCGTAGGTGTCCCCGGCCGGCACGGCGATCAGGTCGGCGCTCTCCAGCCGCTCCAGGCCGTGTTCGGTGCGCAGGGTGAAGCCCGCGTGGGTCGACAGCGTCGGCCCCTCGGCCGAGGCGACCGCGAAGTCGTAGACCGGCAGCCCGTCGTCGCTGCGGTCGATGCCGAACACCTCGCAGACCACGCCGAGTTCGAAGGGGTGCACACCGTCGAGGAGGACCGCGGCCACGTTCTTCAGCATGCGGCCAGTGTGCCCCGGAACCCGGCCGGAGGGGACGGGAAGTGGCAGGAAATCGAAGTCATGCGGCAGTCCTGCCACTGTCAGGAGTGTCAGCCGCGCACGATGCTTACCTCATGAACGCACTCACCGCTTACCTCCCGGTCCTCGTCCTGTTCCTCCTCCTCGCGGGCCCGGCGTTCGTGGGACTGGCCCACGAACGCCGGATCGACCGTCAGCTGAGGGGGACGGCTCAGAAGGCTCAGAAGTCTTCGTTCAGGTCGACCGAGCCCTCCACGGCCACCTGGTACGCCGAGGCCCGGCGCTCGAAGAAGTTGGTCAGCTCCTGAACGCCCTGGAGCTCCATGAAGGAGAAGGGGTTCTCCGAGCCGTACACCGGGGCGAAGCCGAGCCGGATCAGCCGCTGGTCCGCGACGCACTCCAGGTACTGGCGCATCGAGTCGGTGTTCATGCCCGGCAGGCCGTCGCCGCACAGGTCGCGCGCGAACTGCAGCTCGGCCTCGACGGCCTCCGACAGCATGTCGGTGACCTGCTGCCCCAGCTCGTCGTCGAAGAGCTCCGGCTCCTCCTTGCGGACCGTGTCCACCACGTCGAACGCGAAGCTCATGTGCATGGTCTCGTCCCGGAACACCCAGTTGGTGCCGGTGGCCAGACCGTGCAGCAGACCCCGGCTGCGGAACCAGTAGACGTACGCGAAGGCGCCGTAGAAGAACAGGCCCTCGATGCACGCGGCGAAGCAGATCAGGTTCAGCAGGAAGCGGCGGCGGTCGGCCTGGGTCTCCAGCCGGTCCAGCTTCTCGACCGAGTCCATCCACTTGAAGCAGAACCCGGCCTTCTCCCGGATGGAGGGGATGTTCTCCACCGCCGCGAAGGCGGCCGCGCGGTCCTCCGGGTCGGGGAGGTAGGTGTCCAGCAGCGTCAGATAGAACTGGACGTGCACGGCCTCCTCGAAGAGCTGGCGCGACAGGTACAGGCGCGCCTCCGGGGAGTTGATGTGCTTGTAGAGCGTCAGCACCAGGTTGTTCGCCACGATCGAGTCGCCCGTCGCGAAGAAGGCGACCAGCCGGCCGATGAGGTGCTGCTCGGCCGGCGACAGCTTCGCGAGGTCGGCCACGTCCGAGTGGAGGTCGACCTCCTCCACGGTCCAGGTGTTCTTGACGGCGTCCCGGTAGCGCTCGTAGAAGTCCGGGTAGCGCATGGGGCGCAGAGTCAGCTCGAAGCCGGGGTCGAGAAGGTTCTGGGTGGTCATCACTGGCAGGCCTCGCAGGACTCGGGGTTTTCCAGGGAGCAGGCGACGGCCTCTTCGGCGGGCGTCTGCTGGACGGGGACGGTCTTCGCGGGCAGGCCCTGGGAGCCGGCCGCGCGGGCGATACGGGTCGCCGGGCGCGAGCGCAGGTAGTACGTGGTCTTCAGGCCCGACTTCCACGCGTACGCGTACATCGAGGAGAGCTTGCCGATCGTCGGCGTCTCCAGGAACAGGTTCAGCGACTGCGCCTGGTCCAGGTACGGGGTGCGGGCGGCGGCCATGTCGATCAGGCCGCGCTGCGGGATCTCCCACGCCGTGCGGTACAGGGCGCGCACGTCGGCCGGGATCCACGCGAAGTCCTGTACCGAGCCGCCCGACTCGCGCAGCGCCTCACGCGTGCGGGCGTCCCAGACGCCCAGCGCCTTGAGGTCCTGCACCAGGTAGGAGTTGACCTGGAGGAACTCGCCGGACAGCGTCTCGCGCTTGAACAGGTTGGACACCTGCGGCTCGATGCACTCGTAGACGCCCGCGATCGAGGCGATCGTCGCGGTCGGCGCGATGGCCAGCAGCAGGGAGTTGCGCATGCCGACGGAGGCGATCCGCTCGCGCAGGGCCGCCCAGCGCTCCGGCCAGGTGAACTCCACGCCGTAGTGGTCGGGGTGCAGCACCCCGCGTGCGGCGCGGGTCTTGTCCCAGGCGGGCAGCGGGCCGTTCCGCTCGGCGAGGTCGGCGGAGGCCTCGTACGCGGCGAGCATGATCCGCTCGGCGATGCGCGTGGAGAGCGCCTTGGCCTCGGGGGAGTCGAAGGGCAGCCGCAGCTTGAAGAAGACGTCCTGGAGGCCCATCGCCCCCAGGCCCACCGGGCGCCAGCGGGCGTTGGAGCGGCCCGCCTGCTCGGTGGGGTAGAAGTTGATGTCGACGACGCGGTCGAGGAAGGTGACCGCCGTGCGGACGGTGCCGTCCAGCCGCTCCCAGTCGATGTCGCCGGTCGCCGTGTCGACGAACGCGCCCAGGTTGACCGACCCCAGGTTGCAGACCGCGGTCTCCCCGTCGTCGGTGACCTCCAGGATCTCCGTGCACAGGTTGGAGGAGTGCACGACGTGCCCCGGCTCGGCCGTCTGGTTGGCGGTGCGGTTGGCGGCGTCCTTGAAGGTCATCCACCCGTTGCCGGTCTGCGCGAGGGTGCGCATCATCCGGCCGTACAGCTCACGGGCCGGGATGGTCTTCTTCGCCAGACCGTCCGCCTCGGCCTTGCGGTAGGCGGCGTCGAACTCGTCCCCCCACAGGTCGACCAGCTCGGGCACGTCGGCGGGGGAGAACAGCGACCACTCGGCGTCCGCGTTCACGCGGCGCATGAACTCGTCCGGGATCCAGTGCGCCAGGTTGAGGTTGTGCGTACGGCGGGCGTCCTCACCGGTGTTGTCCCGCAGCTCCAGGAACTCCTCGATGTCGGAGTGCCAGGTCTCCAGGTAGACCGCCGCCGCGCCCTTGCGCCGGCCGCCCTGGTTCACGGCGGCGACCGAGGCGTCCAGCGTCTTCAGGAACGGGACGATGCCGTTGGAGTGGCCGTTGGTGCCGCGGATCAGCGAACCCCGTGAGCGGATGCGGGAGTACGACAGCCCGATGCCGCCGGCGTGCTTGGAGAGGCGGGCGACCTGGTGATACCGGTCGTAGATGGAATCCAGCTCGTCCAGCGGGGAGTCGAGGAGGTAGCAGGACGACATCTGGGGGTGCCGCGTACCCGAGTTGAAGAGGGTGGGGGAGGACGGCAGGTAGTCGAGGCGGCTCATCAGGCCGTACAGCGCGGCGACTTCGTCGACCGAGCGGGGGGTGTCGTCCTCGGCGAGCCCGGCGGCGACGCGCAGCAGGAAGTGCTGGGGCGTCTCGACGACCTTGCGGGTGATCGGGTGGCGCAGCAGGTAGCGGCTGTGCAGGGTGCGCAGCCCGAAGTAGCCGAAGCGGTCGTCGGCCTCCGTGTCGACCAGCGCGTCGAGGCGGCGGCCGTGGAGGCGGGCGAACTCGGCGGTGCGGTCGGCGATGAGGCCCTCGCGGTGGCCCACGGCGATGGACTCGGTGAACGAGGTGACGCCCTGGGAGGCGGCCTCCGCGCGGATGCCGACGGTCAGCAGCCGGGCGGCCAGCCGGGAGTAGGCGGGGTCCTCGGAGATCAGGCCCGCGGCGGCCTCCGTGGCCAGTTCGCGCAGCTCCGCGAGGACCTCCTCGTGGCTGCCCCGGGCGGAGCGGCCGCGCAGCGCGGCGGCGGCGACCCGTCCGGGGTCGGCGGCGGGCAGGTCGGCGGTCAGCTCGGTCAGGGTCCGCAGCAGTGCGGCACCGGGACCGTCGTCCTCCACGGGGGTGACTGCTGAAGCCGGACCGGCTGGCGCGATGGTCACGTGGGGCTCTCCCTCGCTCGGCGGGGCCTGGCGGAGGGCAGGAGGCAGCACACGAGCGCGCACGGCGTCGCGTCCACCGGCCCACTCCGCGAGGCCCGGACGTCGGGCGTCCGGACCGGATGGGCCGGACGCGCTGTCGGCAGGTCCTCGGACTGGACTGGCGTGCGGTGAGGCACGAGTACACCGTTGCGGGACAGTTCCGGATTCGCACCGGATTCCCCTGCGGCGACAGCGAGCACGAGCATACATCTTGTGCTCGCCCGCCACGCCACCCCCAGATGTTGTGTCGTGGCGGCTCCAGAGCGTCAGCCGGCAGGTGAGGAGAGTGATCCGGTCCAGGTGGCGGGCGGATTCCGGCGGGGCCGGAGAAGGCGAGCGCCCCCGCTCCGGCAGCGGCGCCGGGGGCGGGGGCGCTCGCCCCGCGTCAGTGGCTGGTACCCGCCGTCGCCGGCGGGAGCTCCACCTGTACGCCCGGGTCGCCCGCGTCCGCCGTGTAGTCCGCCGGGGACGTCTCGTCGACGCCGTCGGGGGCCTTCACGGCCTTCAGGACGAACGTCAGGACCACCGTGACGACGACGTTGAGCACGAACGCCGTCAGACCGATGTAGCCGATCTCGCCGATGCCGGGGATCTCCTTGGCGGAGCCGCCGAAGTGCTTCTGCGTCGGGGAGGCGACGCCGTACGCGGCGAAGGTGCCGTAGACCATGCCCACCGCCCAGCCGGCGAGCAGCGCCCACCGGTGGAACCAGCGGGTGAACAGACCGCCGACCAGGGCCGGGAAGGTCTGCAGGATCCAGATGCCGCCCAGCAGCTGGAAGTTGATGGCGACCGTCTTGTCCATGGTGAGGACGAAGACCAGCGCGCCCACCTTCACCAGCAGGGACACGATCTTGGAGACCCGCGTCTCCTCCTTCGGTGTGGCGTCCGGCTTGATGAAGTCCTTGTAGATGTTGCGGGTGAACAGGTTCGCCGCCGCGATCGACATGATCGCCGCCGGGACCAGCGCGCCGATGCCGATCGCCGCGAAGGCCACGCCCGCGAACCAGTCGGGGAACATGTTCTCGAACAACTGCGGGATCGCCAGCTGCCCGTTGGTGACCTTGACGCCGGCCGCGATGGCCATGAAGCCCAGCAGCGCGAGCAGCCCCAGCATCAGGGAGTACAGCGGCAGGATCGTGGTGTTGCGCCGGATCACCTCACGGCTGCGCGAGGACAGCGTCGCGGTGATCGAGTGTGGGTACATGAACAGCGCCAGCGCGGAGCCGAGGGCCAGCGTGGCGTACGTCCACTGGCCCGCCTCGGCCGGCACCAGGGCCCCGCGCGGCTTGCCTGTTGTGGGGTTGGTCTGGCTGAACGCGTCGCCCGCCTTGGCGAACACCTCGTCGAAACCGCCGAGTTTGATCGGGATGTAGATGATCGCCACCGCGATGACGATGTAGATCAGCGTGTCCTTCACGAACGCGATGAGCGCCGGGGCCCGCAGTCCCGAGGAGTAGGTGTACGCGGCGAGCACGCCGAACGCGATCAGCAGCGGCAGGTCCTTGACGAACCAGTTGGTGTCCTCGCCGCCGCCGACGCCCATCACGTCCAGCACGGCCTGGATGCCGACGAGTTGGAGCGCGATGTAGGGCATCGTGGCGAGGATGCCGGTCAGGGCGACCGCCAGCGACAGTCCCTTCGAGCCGAAGCGGCCGCGCACGAAGTCCGAGGTCGTCACGTACCCGTGCTTGTGGGACACCGACCACAGCCGCGGCAGGAAGGTGAAGATCAGCGGGTACACCAGGATCGTGTAGGGCACCGCGAAGAAGCCCGCCGCGCCCGCCGCGTAGATCGCCGCCGGGACGGCGACGAAGGTGTACGCGGTGTACAGGTCGCCGCCCAGCAGGAACCAGGTGACCCAGGTTCCGAACGACCGGCCGCCCAGGCCCCATTCGTCGAGGCTGTGCTCGTTCTCGGCCTTGCGCCAGCGCGCGGCCAGGAAGCCCAGGACCGTGACGGCCAGGAAGAAGAAGATGAAGACGGCGAGCGCGACGCCGTTCACGCCGTCGTTCACTTCGCCGCACCCCCGTCCCGGCTCCCGCCGGCGCCACGGGAGCGCTGGTCACGCTGCCACAGCTTGTACGCGGTCATCGTGAGCGCGGTGGAGATCAGCACCCACAGCATCTGGTACCAGTAGAAGAAGGGGATCCCCGCGACCGCCGGTTCCACCTCGGCGTACGAACCGACCCACAGCATCGCCACGAAGGGCGCGAACAAGCAGAGACCGATGACGACGCGCACGGGCGTCACCACCGGACCTCTCGACACCTCTGGGGCTTCCGACATTCAGGCCACTCCGTCCCCTTGTTGATCACCTGTGCAAACGCGCAGGCAATGTAGGTGACGGATAAAGCCCAGCGGAAGACCCCGTCCGGATATCGGTCCCAGTCTTCCCGCGGCGCCCGCGATCAGTCCTGCGGCCGCTTCAGCCGTGCGACGAACTTGTAGCGGTCCCCCCGGTACACCGAGCGCACCCATTCCACCGGTTCGCCCTCCTTGTCCAGGGAGTGCCGGGAGAGCATCAGCATGGGCAGCCCGACGTCGGTGCCGAGCAGACCGGCCTCGCGCGGTGTGGCGAGGGAGGTCTCGATGGTCTCCTCGGCCTCGGCGAGACGGACGTCGTAGACCTCGGCGAGCGCGGTGTACAGGGACGTGTACTTCACGAGCGAGCGGCGCAGGGCCGGGAAACGCTTCGCGCTCAGGTGGGTCGTCTCGATCGCCATCGGCTCGCCGTTGGCCATGCGCAGCCGCTCGATGCGCAGCACGCGCCCGCCCGCGGTGATGTCGAGCAGGCCGGCGAGGGTGTCGTCGGCGGTGATGTAGCCGAGGTCGAGGAGCTGCGAGGTGGGTTCGAGCCCCTGGGCGCGCATGTCCTCGGTGTAGGAGGTGAGTTGGAGCGCCTGGGAGACCTTGGGCTTGGCGACGAACGTGCCCTTGCCCTGGATGCGCTCCAGCCGGCCCTCGACGACCAGTTCCTGCAGGGCCTGGCGCACGGTCGTGCGCGAGGTGTCGAACTCGGCCGCGAGCGTCCGCTCGGGCGGCACCGGCGTGCCGGGCTCCTGCGTCTGCGTCATGTCGAGCAGGTGCTTCTTCAGGCGGTAGTACTTGGGCACGCGCGCGGTGCGGACGGTCGCCCCACCCTCGTTCTCCGCACTGCTGACGTCGGTGCTCATGGCCTGCCTTCCGGCTCCGGATGCGGGTCGCATCTGATGCGGCGACGCCGCGCCGCGCGCCGCGTCGATCCGTGATCCCTCTGTATACCGTCGCGACCCTTGCTGGTCTAGTCCATACGGCAAGTGGTCTAGCGGCTCAGCATGCCACGCGGGCCGTGTTTTCGAGGGCTTCTTACTTAAAGGTTCCTTCATATGTAGGTCCAATAACGGCTGGTCAAACGCTTTTCCGCCACCCTTGACACCGCTGTGGGCCTGCGCCAGGCTCGGCGCACTGGTCTACACCATTGGTCCAGGTCCCGGCCCCACGTTCACCACGGGAGGCAGGGGGGTTCGCAGCATCCCTGAGGAGGGTGGCGTGAAGCGCAAGCTGGCAGCCGCGATCTGCATCGCGGGCATGACGGTCTCCGTCGCGGCGTGCGGGGACGGCAAGGACAGCGGGGCGGACAAGGGATCCGAGGCCGGCGAACTGACGGTCTGGCTCACGGTCGACGCCCAGAACAACTGGCCGGACCTGGTGAAGGCCGCCGACGCCGCCGTGGCGAAGAAGCACCCCGGTGTGAAGATCACCCACGAGTACTACGGCTGGCCCGACAAGAACGCCAAGCTCGACGCGGTCCTCGCCACCGACAAGGCCCCCGACGTGGTCGAGATGGGCAACACCGAGATGCTCGGCTACATGGTCAAGGGAGCCTTCGCCCCGCTCGACGCCTCCGCGTTCGACAACTCCTCCGCCTGGCTGGACGGCCTCAAGGCCTCGGTCTCCTACGAGGGCAAGACCTACGGCGTCCCGTACTACGCCGGCGGCCGCGTCGGCAACTGGCGCAAGGACCTCTTCGCCTCCGCCGGAGTCAAGGCCGCCCCCAGGACCTACGCCGAGCTGACCGCCGCCCTGGACAAACTCCAGAAGAAGGAGGGCGGCAAGTTCAGCGCCTGGTACCAGCCCACCCGCGACTGGTACGCCGCCATGTCCTTCGTCTACGACGCCGGCGGCTCGATCGCCGTCGAGTCGGGCGGCGAGTGGAAGGCGAACCTGTCCTCACCCGAGTCCGTCAAGGGCCTCACCGAGTTCAAGAACGTCGTCGACAGGTACATGCACGGCGACAAGACCAAGGACGAGTCCGACCGCTACATCGTCTACGGCCAGGGCAAGTCCGGCATGATCTTCGGCGCGGCCTGGGAGGGCGCGACCGCGGAGGCACCCGAGAACGACAAGAGCGGCAAGCTCAAGGGCAACCTCGAGAACTTCGTGATGCCCGGTCCTTCGGGTAAGAACCTCCCCGTCTTCCTGGGCGGCTCCGACCTCGCCGTGCCCGTGAAGTCCGACGCGCGGGCCCTCGCCACCGAGTGGATCAACGCCTTCACCGGACCCGCCGGCCAGAAGGGCCTGATGGCCAAGGGCAACCTGCCCAACAACAAGACCGACCTCGCCACGCTGAAGAACGACGCGGCCACGGCGGTCCCGGCCACCGCCGCCGAGTCCAACTGGTTCGTCCCGATGGCCCCCGGCTGGGGCCAGGTCGAGAAGGCCCAGATCCTCCAGACCATGCTCCAGAGCATCGGCACCGGCAAGAAGACGGTCCAGGAGGCCGCGAAGGAGGCGGACGCCGCCATCGACAAGGTCATCAACACGAAGTGACCGGCGAGAGCGGGGCCCCGCCGCCGGGCAGCGGGCGGGGCCCCGCCTCAGTACGACCGAGGGACCGCTGAGGAGCGCGCCGATGAGTGCCGCAGACACGACCACCACCGCCAAGGCGCCGCCGCCCAGACCGGCGCCGCCACCGCCCGCGCCACGGCGCCCGCGCGCGCGGCGGACACCCGCCACCGCCGGCGCCCCCTGGCTGCTGCTCGCACCCTGTCTGCTGGTCCTGCTGCTGGTGATGGGCTATCCGCTGATCCGGCTGGTCACCCTCTCCTTCCAGAAGTTCGGCCAGTCCCAGCTCTGGGGCTTCCAGCCGGCCGAGTCGGTCGGCTTCGACAACTTCGCCGGGGTGCTGGGCGACGGCGAGTTCTGGACGGTCGTCCTGCGCACGACCGTCTTCGCGACCGGCTGCGTGATCCTCACCATGGGCGTCGGCATGCTGATCGCGCTGCTGCTCCAGCGGGTCTCCGGCTGGGTGCGGACGCTGGTCCACATCGCCCTGGTGGCGAGCTGGGGCATGCCCGTCATCGTCGCCACCACCGTCTTCAAATGGCTCTTCGACACCGACTACGGCATCCTCAACGCGCTCCTCAGCGAACTCCCCGGCGTCGACCTCGTCGGCCACAACTGGTTCGCGAGCGGCCCGCAGGGACTCGCCGTCATCATGCTCCTGGTGGTCTGGGGAGCCGTCCCCTTCGTGGTGATCACGCTCGGCGCCGGCCTCACCCAGGTCCCCAGGGAACTGGAGGAGGCGGCACGGCTGGACGGCGCCGGCTCCTGGGGCGTCCTGCGGTACGTCACCCTGCCCGTCCTCAAGCCGGTCCTCGTGATGCTCACGACGCTGTCGGTCATCTGGGACATGGGCGTCTTCCCCCAGGTGTTCGTGATGCGCGGCGGCCACCCCGAGCCCGAGTTCCAGATCCTGACGACCTACTCCTACGACCGCGCCTTCGTCGTCAACGACTACGGACAGGGCTCGGCGATCGCCCTGATCACCGTGCTGCTCCTGCTCGGCGTGGTCGCCGTGTACATGCGCCAGATGCTGAAGATCGGAGAGGTCGAGTGAGCGGCATCAGCAACGTGCGCGCGCCCGCCGCCGCGCGCCACAAGTCCAGGCTCGGCTGGAACCTCCTCGGCCTGCTGGTCTTCGTCGTCGCCGGCTTCCCCGTCTACTGGATGCTCAACACGGCGTTCAAGCCCGCCAAGGACGCCATCGACCCCGACCCGAGCCTGCTGCCGACCGGGCTGACGCTCGCCAACTTCGGCCGGGCGCTGGACATCTCCGACTTCTGGGGACCGGTCGGCCGCAGCCTGGCCGTCTCGCTGGCCGTCGTCGCCATCGGCGTCGTCGTCGGCACGCTGGCCGCCCTCGCCCTCTCGCGGTTCGCCTTCCGGGGCCGCAAGATCGTGATCGTCGGCATCCTCGCCGTGCAGACGATCCCGCTGGTCGCCATGATCATCCCGGTCTTCCTGCTGCTGAACGACCTCGGCCAGTACGACCGGCTGACCGGCCTGGTCGTCACCTACCTGACCTTCGTCCTGCCGTTCACCGTGTGGACGCTGCGCGGCTTCATCGTCAACATCCCCAAGGAGCTGGAGGAGGCCGCGATGGTCGACGGCTGCTCCCGCACCGGCGCCTTCCTGCGCGTCGTCTTCCCGCTGCTCGCCCCCGGCATGGTCGCCACCTCGGTCTACGCCTTCATCCAGGCCTGGAACGAGTACCTCTACGCCCTGATGCTCCTCAGCCAGAAGAACCAGACCGCGACCGTCTGGCTCGGCAACTTCACCACCAAGCACGGCACCGAGTACGCCCCGATGATGGCCGGCGCCACCATGATGGCCGTACCCATCGTCGTCCTGTTCCTCCTCGTCCAGCGGAAGATGGCCGCGGGTCTGACCGCGGGCGCCGTGAAGGGATGACGCCCCGATGACGACACTCACGAGCGGCACCGACGCCCTCACCCGGGACGCGCTCACCGTCCTGCAGCCCGGCTTCCCCGGGACCACCGCCCCCGACTGGCTGCTCCGCCGCCTCGGCGAAGGCCTCGCCTCGGTCGGCCTGTTCGGCCGCAACGTCGCCTCGCCCGGGCAACTGGCCTCGCTGACCGCGCGGTTGCGCGCCGAACGCGAGGACGTGATCGTCGCGATCGACGAGGAGGGCGGTGACGTCACCCGCCTGGAAGTGCGGACCGGCTCCAGCTTCCCCGGCAACCTCGCGCTGGGCACGGTGGACGACGTGGAACTGACCCGGGAGGTGGCCCGGGAGCTCGGCCGCCGGCTCGCCGAGTGCGGAGTCACCCTCAACTGGGCCCCGTCGGCGGACGTGAACTCCGACCCCCGCAACCCGGTCATCGGGGTCCGCTCCTTCGGCGCCGACCCCGACCTGGTCGCCCGGCACACCTCCGCCTATGTCACCGGCCTGCAGTCCGCGGGCGTCGCCGCCTGCGCCAAGCACTTCCCCGGCCACGGTGACACGGCCGTCGACTCCCACCTGGCCCTGCCCCGCGTCGACGCCGCCCCCGAGGTGCTGGCCGGGCGTGAGCTCGCCCCCTTCCACGCGGCCGTCGCCGCGGGCAGCCGGGCCGTGATGAGCGCCCACATCCTCGTCCCCGCCCTGGACCCGGACCGCCCGGCGACACTGTCCCGGCGCGTCCTGACCGATCTGCTGCGCGGCGAACTCGGCTACGACGGCCTGATCGTCACCGACGGCATGGAGATGCGGGCCGTCGCCGCGACGTACGGCATCGAGCGCGGCAGCGTCCTCGCGGTCGCGGCCGGCGCGGACGCGATCTGCGTGGGCGGCGGCCTCGCCGACGACGCGACGGTACGACGCCTGCGCGACGCCCTCGTCACGGCCGTCCGTACGGGCGAACTGCCCGAGGAACGCCTCGCGGACGCGGCGGAACGGGTGCGGGCGCTGGCCCGCTGGACGGCTTCGGCGCGGGCCTTGCCCCCGTCCCCGCGGGAGGTGGCGCGCGCCGGCGTCGGCCTGGACGCGGCCCGCCGCGCGCTCCGCGTCACCGGGGCGGAGGGCTTCACCCCGCTCACCGAGGCCCCCTACGTCGCCGCCCTCACCCCGGTCGCCAACATCGCCGTCGGCGACGAGACGCCCTGGGGCCTGGCCGCGGAACTGGCCCGGCTGCTGCCCGGCACCCGGACGGGCGGCTTCACCGGCGAGGACGCGGGGCAGGCGGCGTCGGCGGCGGCGGGGGAGCGCCGGATCGTCGCGGTGGTACGCGACGAGCACCGCCACCCCTGGATGGCGAAGGCCCTGGACGCCCTTCTGGCCGCCCGCCCGGACACGATCGTGGTGGAGATGGGCGTGCCCCAGTCCCCGCCGCGAGGAGCCCTCCACGTGGCCACCCACGGAGCGGCGAGGGTGTGCGCCCAGGCGGCCGCCGAGGCCCTGACGGGCCCGCGGTGACCGGGCGGCAGGGTCAGATCCCCTGCCAGGACGGCTTGTCGGCGTAGGTGTGGCGGAAGTAGTCCGCCAGCTTCAGCTTCGACGCCGCGGCCTCGTCCGCGACCACCGTGGCGTGCGGGTGGAGTTGCAGCGCGGAGGCCGGGCAGACCGCCGCGAGCGGGCCCTCGACGGTCGCCGCCACCGCGTCCGCCTTGCCCTCGCCCGTGGCCAGCAGCACCAGATGCCGTGCCTCCAGGATCGTCCCGATGCCCTGGGTGATCACATGGTGCGGAACCTGCTCGACGTCGCCGCCGAAGAAGCGCGCGTTGTCGATCCGGGTCTGCTGGGTCAGCGTCTTGATCCGGGTGCGCGAGGCCAGCGAGGAGCACGGCTCGTTGAAGCCGATGTGCCCGTCGGTGCCGATCCCGAGCAACTGCAGATCGACCCCGCCGGCCTCGGCGAGCGCCCGGTCGTAGGCCTCGCACGCCCCCGGCACGTCCTCGGCCGTGCCGTCGGGGCCGAGGAACGCGTCCATCTCGATGCCGAGCGGTTCCAGCACCTCCCGGCGCACCACCGAACGGTAGGACTCCGGGTGCTCGGCGGGCAGCCCCACGTACTCGTCGAGCTGGGCGATCCGGGCCCGCGAGACGTCCACGGCTCCCGCGCGCACCTTCGCCGTCAACGCCTGGTAGACCGGGAGGGGGGTGGAACCGGTGGCCACGCCCAGCAGGGCGTCGGGCTTGCGCCGCAGGAGTCGCGCCATGGCCTCGGCGATGAGCTCGCCGCCCGAGGCGGCGTCCGGAACGATGACTACTTCCACGCTGGGCCTGCCGTTCTGGGGAGATCTGACGTGGTGTGGCATGTGGTTTAGACCAATTTATCAGAGGGGTGGGCCGCGCGACACGGCCGCGAGGTGTGCGTCCGGAGAAATTGCCCCGCCCATCCGGCCCGCTCGGGAACCCGCACAGGCTAGGCTGCGGGGTGGGCACACCATTGCCACAGCTTCCGCCTTCCCCGCACAGGAAGGCGGACCGAGGACCGGAGCTCTCTGCCCTGACTGCCCCGGATCCTCACCTTCGGCCGACCGGGACCGCACACCCCAGCGGCCGATATTGCTCCGGGCTGCGGTGCCGGGAGGGTTGAGGGTCCCTCTCAGGCGCCGCGGCCCGCGGGTGTTTTCCGGGCCCTCCACCACCGCGGGTACGCTCGCACACGTGCCCTCCATGAACGAACTCGTACGCCAGCACACCGCACTCGACGACTCCGACCTCGAGTGGCTCCACCTGCTGGTCTCGGAGTGGCAGCTGCTCTCCGACCTCTCCTTCGCCGACCTGGTCCTGTGGGTCCCCACCCGCGACGGCACCCGCTACGTCTCCGTCGCCCAGATGCGCCCCAACACCGGCCCCACCTCCTACCAGGACGACATGGTCGGCCACCTCGTCCCCCGGGGCCGCCGCCCCCTGCTGGACGCCGCCCTCGACGAGGGCCGGATCGTGCGCGAGGGCGACCCGGAGTGGCGCGAGGAGGTCCCCGTCCGCGTCGAGTCGATCCCCGTCCGGCGCGACGGCCGCGTCCTCGGCGTCATCGCCCGCAACACCAACCTGCTCACCGTGCGCACCCCGAGCCGGCTGGAGCTCACCTACCTCCAGAGCGCCTCCGACCTCGCCCAGATGATCGCGGCCGGCGCGTTCCCCTTCCCCGACCAGCAGATGGACATGGACGCCGCGCCCCGCGTCGGCGACGGACTGATCCGCCTGGACGCCGACGGCATCGTCCAGTACGCCTCCCCGAACGCGCTCTCCGCCTACCACCGGATGGGGCTCGCCTCCGACCTGGTCGGCCAGCACCTCGGCCGGACCACCGCCGAACTCGCCCCCACCCACGGCCCCGTGGACGAGGCGCTCGCCAAGGTGGCCAGCGGCTGGGCGCCCCGCGAGTTCGAGATCGAGGCCCATGACGGCGTCATCCAGTTCCGCGCGATCCCCCTCAAGCCCAAGGGCACCCGCATCGGTTCACTGGTCCTGCTCCGGGACGTCACCGAACTGCGCCGGCGCGAACGCGAGTTGATCACCAAGGACGCGACCATCCGGGAGATCCACCACCGGGTGAAGAACAACCTCCAGACGGTCGCGGCCCTGTTGCGGCTCCAGGCCCGGCGCATCGAGTCGGAGCGGGGAAGGGAGGCCCTGGAGGAAGCGGTCCGCCGCGTCGGCTCGATCGCCATCGTCCACGAGACGCTGTCCCAGAACCTGGACGAGCGCGTGGAGTTCGACGAGATCGCCGACCGCGTCCTCGCGATGGTCGCGGAGATCTCCCCGGGCAAGGTCGTCGGCCGGCGCACCGGGCGCTTCGGCATCCTGGACGCGGAGGTCGCCACCCCCCTGTCCATGGTGCTCACCGAGATCCTCCAGAACGCCCTGGAGCACGGCTTCCGCGAGGGCGAGACCGGCACGGTCGAGGTCGCCGCGGTGCGCGGCGGCACCACCAAGGAGGCCCGCCTCCTGGTCACCGTCCAGGACGACGGCGTGGGCCTGCCCGCCGGGTTCGACCCGCACACCTCGGGCAACCTCGGCCTGCAGATCGTGCGGACGCTGGTGGAGGGGGAGTTGGGCGGCGCCTTCGACATGGTCCCGGCGCCGGAGCGCGGCACGCGGGTGATCCTGGACATCCCGGTGCGGGCGCAGAAGTGAGCTGCCCGGGGTGAACTCCCGCCTGTGCGGGAGCTGCTGACGGAATGTGAGCGCCCTGAGCGCACTGGCCGTGCACAGCAAGAAGCCCCGGACCGTTCAGGGGTCCGGGGCTCGAATGCTCGTTGCCAGCTTGTGCTGCGCATCGGGGGTACTGCGCGCTGCGGCTCGGGGGCGGGAGAAGCGTACGCGGTGTACGCGCCGCCAAGCTCAGGCTGTGCGGGGCGGGTGTTGTCAGGCGGAGGCCTGACGGGCCCGGTTGCGGGCGGCGCGGCGCTTCATGGCACGGCGCTCGTCCTCGCTGAGACCACCCCAGACGCCGGAGTCCTGACCGGACTCGAGCGCCCACTGCAGACACTGCTCGATAACGGGGCAGCGACGGCAGACGGCCTTGGCTTCCTCGATCTGCAGCAGCGCAGGACCGGTGTTGCCGATGGGGAAGAACAGCTCGGGGTCTTCCTCGCGGCAAACGGCGTTGTGACGCCAGTCCATGGCTGCTACCTCTCCTTGGTATTACGTGCAGGTTGCTTGTGAATGTGAACGCTTTCACGAATCCCTCAACAAGTGAAGGGCCACCAGCCGGGTTTCCCTGGCGTGGGTCCTGGTGTTTGTAGAGGGGTTCCGGTGATCAGTGGATGCCGGTGTTGCGGGCTGTCCCGATCGCCACGTAGAGACTCGCAAACCTCAGCGGCGGATACAACCCCTTCCGGAAAGTTTTTTTTGATTCCTCGGTGTCGACTAGGTCACAGCCGTACTTCCATGGGGTGGATCCTGGCCTAAACGTTCGAGTGAAAGGACTTTAGCCAGTTCTGCTCACACAATCACACGCAGTGCACGGCGTACGCCTGTGAACGTCACGCTGGTTCGCAGCCCCAGGTGGTCACCGTCCATCTGGAGGGGCAGAGGGACCTTCGAATGCAAGGTGAAGCGGTCCAGATCGTGCAATGAGACAGCGTGCTTGCCATGGGGGCCCCGCTCGGGGGACGAAGTGAGCAACTGGGTGCCATACCGGACAACCGCGGCGGTGGACAGACGGCTGAGACCGAATACGTCGAGCCCGCTGTCGAACGAAGCCTTAGGCGACGCGTACACCGGGCGATTGCCCAGATAGGTCCACGGAGCCGTGTTGCACACGATGGACAGCACCAAATCGGTCACCGGGTCCGCGCCCGGCCGTTCCAGAGTGATCGTGCCGTGCCGGCGCTGCGGTTCACCGAGAAGCTGGCGCATGGCCTGGCGCACGTAAAGAGCGTGTGTGGATTTCTTGCCGCGTTCGCGGTGCTGTTCCACACGGCCCACGACCCCGGCGTCGAATCCGAGCCCGGCGTTGAAGGTGAACCAGCGGGCCGGCACCGCCTCGTCCTCGGTACCCGGGGTGCCGGAGGTCAGGCCCAGGCCGACCGTGCGCTCCCTGCCCTCGCGCAGCGCGTCCAGCAGTACGCCGGTGGCCTCCACCGGGTCGTTGGGCAGGCCGAGGGCGCGGGCGAAGACGTTGGTGGAGCCACCGGGGACCACGGCGAGGCCGGGCAGGCGCTCGGGGGCGGGCCCGTCGTGCAGCAGGCCGTTGACCACTTCGTTGATCGTGCCGTCGCCGCCCAGGGCGACGACCATGTCTATGTCCTCGCTGCGCGCCGCCTGCCGTCCGAGATCCCGGGCGTGCCCGCGGTACTCGGTGGTGACGGCGTCGAGTTTCATCTCGCTGGCGAGCGCGTGGATGAGGACGTCACGCGTCCGTGCACTGGTGGTCGTTGCAGCCGGATTGACGACGAGAAGTGCACGCATGGTCCGCAGCGTACCTACTGGGTGGTACCGGGGCACAGGCCGATCAAGGGTTCGGTGAGAGTTCCCGCCGTGACCCTCACCACCGGCCCGGGTCCGCCGCGGATACGCTTCGGGGGTGAGTGGTGAGCAGAAGCCCGTCGTGCCGGAAACCGCAGGCCCGCGCCCGCGTCGTCTGACGTATGTCGCCGGCCTCGTCGCCCTGGAGGGATTGGCGCTGCTCGTCGGCGGGGTGTGGATCCTCGTCCTCGGGGTGGCCGGCGATCCCGACGACCGGAGCCAGGCCGTCACCGGCGGGGTGACGCTGGCGGTGCTCGCGCTGCTGCCGCTGCTGGCCGCCCGCGGGCTGCTGGGCCGCCGGGGCTGGAGCCGGGGCCCGGCCGTGATCACGCAGATCCTGGCGCTGCCCGTCGCCTACAACCTGCTCCAGGCCGAGAGCATGGCGATCCCGGCGGGCATCGCCCTCGCCGTCGTCGCCGTCTCCGCTCTCGTCCTGCTCGTCAACCCCGAGACGACCCGGGCCCTCGGGATCCGGGGGCCCGGCAAGAACGCCGGTGGCGGCGACGAGGAGAAGTAGCCTCCTCACTCCTCGACGAGGAGCTTCTCCCGCAGCTGGGCCAGTGTGCGCGCCAGCAGGCGCGAGACGTGCATCTGCGAGATGCCGACCTCCTGCGCGATCTGCGACTGCGTCATGTTCCCGAAGAAGCGCAGCAGCAGGATCCGCTTCTCGCGGGGCGGGAGGTCCTCCAGGAGCGGCTTCAGCGACTCCCGGTACTCCACGCCCTCCAGCGCCTCGTCCTCCGCGCCGAGCGTGTCGGCGACCGCCGGGGACTCGTCGTCGGTGTCGGGGACGTCCAGCGACAGCGTGGAGTAGGCGTTGGCGGACTCCAGGCCCTCCAGCACCTCCTCCTCCGAGATCGCCAGCTTCTCGGCCAGCTCGTGGACGGTGGGGGAGCGGCCGTGCAGCTGCGACAGCTCGGCGGTCGCCGTCGTCAGCGCGAGGCGCAGCTCCTGGAGCCGGCGCGGCACCCGCACCGCCCAGCCCTTGTCGCGGAAGTGCCGCTTGATCTCGCCGACCACCGTCGGGGTCGCGTACGTGGAGAACTCCACACCGCGGTCCGGGTCGAAGCGGTCGACCGACTTGATCAGGCCGATGGTGGCGACCTGCGTGAGGTCGTCCAGCGGCTCGCCGCGGTTGCGGAAGCGGCGGGCGAGGTGCTCGACGAGCGGCAGGTGCATGCGGACCAGCCGGTTGCGCAGCTCCGCGTACTCGGGGCTGCCGTCCTTCAGTCCGCGCAGCTCGACGAAGAGCGCCCGCGCGCCGCTGCGGTCCTGCGGCTCGCGCTGGTGGGGCTCGCGGCGCTGAGGCTCGTGCCGCGCGCCTGGCACGCCCTGTTCGTCGTCTCGCTCGTGCTCGCTCATCGTCCCGCCCGTCGCCCTCTGTCGAGCCTTTGTCTCAGCCCGGCCGGGGGTACCCCCGATCCGCCTCTCCCGAGACGGCTCCTGCACGGCGCCGCCCGCCAGGCCGGCCCCCACGGAGGCCTGGTCGTCCTCCGGATGCGGCCGCGCCTGCTCGGGAATGCCGTCGACGCCCATGCGCCGGGAGGCGTCCGAGGAGAGAGGCGCCCCGGCGCCCTCGGCAGGCAGCCCCCGTGTGCCGCGCTCTTCGTCCCGCACCGGCCCGTCCCCGTTCCTCACGCCGGCCCGGGTCCCGCGCCGCGTTGTTTGTAGAGGCTGATCGAAACGGTCTTGTCCTCGTCCACGGCGGAGGAGACCTTGCCCGCGAGGGCGGACAGCACGGTCCAGGCGAAGGTGTCACGCGAGGGGGCGTGGCCGTCCGTGGTCGGGGCCGAGACGGTGACCTCCAGTGAGTCGTCGACCAGGCGGAAGACACAGCTGAGGACGGAACCCGGCACGGCCTGCTGGAGCAGGATCGCGCACGCCTCGTCCACCGCGATGCGCAGGTCCTCGATCTCGTCCAGGGTGAAGTCCAAACGGGCCGCGAGGCCGGCCGTGGCCGTCCGCAGCACCGACAGGTAGGCACCCGCAGCCGGCAGCCGGACTTCCACGAAGTCCTGGGTCGCGGGCTCGCCTGCGATCTGGGACACCCTCACCTCCAAGGTGGTACAAGCTTTTCAGGGCCGAGGGTCACCCCCCGGGTAACGCGTGTGTGGTGCAGCGGTGACGCTATCGCGCTCTCAAGTCTCCTGTCCCGGGACCCCAACCCCATGGCGTCACTCACAGTAAACCTGTGAACACGCTCCGTGTCTAGGGGTCTGTCCGGCCCAAATGGGAACAGGGCGCGCCGGGTTGACGTACCCATGCGTCAGATGCTCGAACCGTACCCGCTGGACGGCCCGGCCGCCGGGGGGCGGTTCGGGCCACGACCTGCGAGGTTCGCCGAGCATGCGGCGCTCACACGAGGACGTGGTCGACGAAGCACCAGCGCCAGTTCTCACCCGGTTCGAACGTCCGCATGATCGGGTGGCCCGACTCCTTGTGGTGCTCCGTCGCGTGGCGGCCCGGCGAGGAGTCGCAGCAACCGACGTGCCCGCACGTCAGGCACAGCCGCAACTGCACCGGGTGGGTGCCGTTGCGCAGGCACTCCGGACAGGTCTCGCCGAGCGGGTCCGGTGGGGGGTGCGGCAGCGCGTCGGCGTGCGTGCACTGTTTCATGATTGCCAGGTTACGACGCGCGCGCGGGCGACCGCGCGGAAAATCGAGGGCGGGACGACATGGACGTGATGCCACTGCTGTTGCTGGTGGCGGGCAGTGCGGCGATCGCCGGGGCGGCCCGGCGCACCCCGGTGCCCGCCCCGCTGCTCCTGGTGGCGGTCGGCCTGGCCGCGTCGTACGTGCCGGGCGTCCCCGACTACACCCTCGACCCGCACATCGTCCTGCCGCTGCTGCTGCCCCCGCTGCTGTACACCTCCGCCACCGACAGCTCCTACCTGGACCTGCGCGCGCAGCTGCGGCCGGTGGCGCTGCTCTCGGTCGGATACGTCCTGTTCGCCACGGTCGCCGTCGGCTACGCCGCCCACCTGCTCGTCCCCGGCCTGCCGCTGACCGCCGCGCTGGTGCTGGGCGCGGTGGTCGCCCCGCCGGACGCGGTCGCGGCGACCGCGGTGGCCCGCAGGGTCGGACTGCCCTCGCGGATCACCACCATCCTCCAGGGCGAGTCCCTGCTGAACGACGCCACCGCGATCACCGCCTACAAGGTGGCCCTCGCGGTCGTCGTCGGCACGGGCGCGTCCTGGGCCGGCGGCGTCGAGGAGTTCCTGGTCGCGTCGGTCGGCGGCACCGCCGTAGGGCTCATCCTGATGGCGCCGCTGCACTGGCTGCGCACGCACCTGAAGGAGCCGCTGCTGCAGAACACGCTGTCCCTGCTGATCCCGTTCGTCGCGTACGCCGCCGCCGAGCAGTTCCACGCCTCCGGCGTCATCGCCGTGGTCGTCGTCGCCCTGTACCTCGGTCACCGCGCGTGGGAGGTCGACTTCGCCACCCGCCTCCAGGAGGAAGCGGTGTGGAAGATGGTCGCCTTCATCCTGGAGTCGGCGGTCTTCGCCCTGATCGGCCTGCAGCTCCAGATCGTCCTGAAGGGGCTCGGCGCGTACGAGGGCCTGGACGCCGCCTGGTACGCCGTCGCCCTCTTCATCGTCGTCGTCGCGGTCCGCTTCCTGTGGGTGTACCCGGCGACCTTCCTGCCGCGGCTGGTGTCGGCGCGCATCCGCGCGCGTGAGGAGAACCCGACCTGGCGGGGACCGATCGTCGTCGCCTGGGCCGGCATGCGCGGCGTGGTCTCCCTCGCCATCGCCTTCTCCGTCCCGCTCACCATCGACGACGGCGCGGAGCCCTTCCCGCACCGCAACCTGATCCTCTTCCTGACGTTCACCACCGTCATCGGCACCCTGGTCGTGCAGGGGCTGACCCTTCCCCCGCTGATCCGGCTGCTGAAGTTCCCCGCGGTCGACCCGCGGGCCGCCACGCTCGCCGAGGCCAACGCGCAGGCGCAGGCCTCCCGGGTCGCCGAGGAACGCCTGGACGCCCTCCTCGAAGACGAGCGCAACGCCCTCCCCCCGCCCCTCGCCGACCGTCTGCGCATGGTCCTGGAGCGCCGCCGCAACGCCGTCTGGGAGCGCCTCGGCCAGGTCAACGAGGTCACCGGCGAGACCGTCGACGACACCTACCGCCGGCTGTCCCGCGAGATGATCAGCGCCGAGCGCGAGGTGTTTGTCCGCCTCCGCGACGGCCGCCACATCGACGACGAGATGCTGCGCACGCTGCTGCGCCGGCTCGACCTGGAGGAGGCGGCCGCTTTCCGCGAAGCGGGATGACGTCAGGCGGGGAACGGGGAGCCCGTGACCACCGCCGTGACCTGGGCGCCACGCGGGAAGGCGCCCTCCTCCGCGAGGGCGGTCAGGGCCCACAGCGCCTTGGCGACGTAGAGACGCTCGACCGGCAGGGCGTGCCGTTGCTCGAAGTCGTCGGCGAAGGCGTCGAGGGCGGCCGGCACGCGCGCGTACCCGCCGAAGTGGAAGCGCTCGTCGAGCCGCCACCGGCCGCGCGGCCCGCCGAACGCCTCCGCCTGCAGGGCCCGGACCTCGTCGCCGAGGAAGCCCCCCTTGAGGACGGGTATGCCCAGCGCCGACTGGCCGGGACCGAGGCCTGCGGCCAGCCCGGCCAGGGTGCCGCCGGTGCCGCAGGCCAGGGCGACGACGTCGCCGCGTCCCCGCAGCTCCTCGCCCAGCGCCCGGCAGCCGCGGACGGCCGCCGCGTTGCTGCCGCCCTCGGGGACGACGTACGCGTCCTCGGCGCCGGCGGCGCGCAGAAGGGCCGCGAGAGCGTCCGGCTCGCTCTTGCGGCGGTAGGCCGCCCGGTCGACGAAGTGCAGCCGCATCCCGTCGGCGGCGCAGCGGGCCAGGGAGGGGTTCAGCGGGCGGTCCGCCAGCTCGTCCCCGCGCACCACCCCCACCGTGGGCAGGCCGAGGAGCCGGCCGGCGGCGGCCGTGGCCCGCAGATGGTTGGAGTACGCGCCGCCGAACGTCACCACCGTCCGCCCCCGCGCCGCGGCCAGGTTCGGCGCCAGCTTGCGCCACTTGTTGCCGATCAGCTCCGGATGGATCAGGTCGTCCCGCTTGAGCCGCAGCCGCACTCCGCGCCGGGCGAACCGCTCGTCGGCCACCTCCTGCACGGGCGAGGGCAGCCGGGGGCGCAGCGCGGCGGGATCGAACGGAAGGGAGCTGGTCACCAGGCCATTGTCGAACATCGTTCGGACGGGGAAAGCGCTCTTCCCAGGCCCCCGGTGATCCATTCCCCCTCGTTCGTGTAATAGCACGAGCACCCTGCGTGATGGAAGGCTTGCCGACGAGACAGTGCATCGGCGCACCACGGCGTCCGTGCATGACCGGGAGGGCAATTCCTTATGTCGGTAGGCGAAGAGGTCCGCGCCGAGCAGGGCAAGCCGCAGCAGAGCCTCGGCACCGCGGCCGCGCGGAACCTGGCCACCACGACCAAGTCCGCACCGCAGATGCAGGAGATCAGCTCCCGCTGGCTGCTGCGGACGCTGCCCTGGGTGGACGTGCAGGGCGGCACGTACCGGGTGAACCGGCGACTGACGTACGCGGTCGGCGACGGCCGGGTCACGTTCGTCAAGACCGGCGACCGCGTCGAGGTCATCCCCGCCGAGCTGGGCGAACTGCCGGCGCTGCGCTCCTACGAGGACGAGCAGGTGCTCGGCGAGCTGGCCCAGCGCTGCCGCCAGCGCGAGTACGCCCCGGGCGAGGTCATCGCCTCCTTCGGCAGCCAGACCGACGAGGTCCATCTGCTGGCGCACGGCAGGGTGGAGAAGATCGGCACCGGCCCCTACGGCGACGACCAGGTCCTCGGCGTCCTCGCCGACGGCGCCTACTTCGGCGACCAGGCGCTCCTGGACGGCGAGTCCATCTGGGAGTACACGGCGCGCGCCGACACCACCTGCACGGTGCTGACGCTGTCCCGCGCCGACTTCGAGCAGGTCGCCGAGCGCGCCGACTCCCTGCGCGCACACCTGCGTTCGCTGCTCTCCATCCCCGCGCAGCAGACCAACCGCTACGGCGAGAAGTCCGTCGACCTCGCCGCCGGCCACGCCGGAGAGGCCGACATCCCGCACACCTTCGTCGACTACGACGCCCAGCCGCGCGAGTACGAACTGAGCATCGCCCAGACGGTGTTGCGCATCCACACGCGGGTGGCCGACCTCTACAACCAGCCCATGAACCAGACCGAGCAGCAGTTGCGGCTGACGGTCGAGGCGCTCAAGGAACGCCAGGAGCACGAGCTCGTCAACAACCGGGAGTTCGGGCTCCTGCACAACTGCGAGTACGACCAGCGGCTCCAGCCGCACGACGGCGTGCCGAGCCCGGACGACCTGGACGAGCTGCTCAGCAGGCGGCGCGGGACGAAGATGCTCCTCGCCCACCCGCGCACGATCTCCGCGATCGGGCGCGAGCTGAACAAGCGGGGGCTCGTCCCCGAGACGATCGACATCGCCGGCAACCGCATCCCGACCTGGCGCGGGGTGCCGATCTACCCGTGCAACAAGATCCCGGTCACCGAGGCCCGGACCAGCTCGATCATCGCGCTGCGTCTCGGCGAGCAGGAGCAGGGCGTGATCGGGCTGCGCCAGTCCGGCATCCCGGACGAGATCGAGCCCAGCCTGTCCGTGCGGTTCATGGGCATCAACGAACAGGCGATCATCAAGTACCTGGTCACGGCCTACTACTCGGCCGCGGTGCTGGTGCCGGACGCGCTGGGCGTCCTGGAGAACGTCGAGATCGGCCGCTGGCGGTGACCACGCCGGCCCTGACGCGCCGGTGGCGGGGGCGTCCGGGGGGCACGCGATGCCCGTCGGCCCTACCGCCGCCGCCGTCCGCGGACCCTGCGAGGGGGACCTCATGACCGAAGTGACGGACACCAGGCCCCATCCGGGCGGGGCACGGCAGCGGCGTTCCTCGGCCGCGAGCCGTGCCGAAGGCGGCCCACCGGGCGTGCCCGGCGCCGCACCGGCGGCCGCCGCCGAGGGGCAGGAGGCGGCGGCGATCCTGGAGGACGCGCGCGCCGTCGTCGACCCCGCCCTGCGCACGGCGCTGGAATCGCTGCCCGGCTCGATGCGCCGTATCGGGCTCTACCACTTCGGCTGGGAGCACGCCGACGGCACCCCGGCCGCGGGCAACGCCGGCAAGGCGATCCGTCCCGCGCTGGTCCTCGCCGCGGCCGCCGCGCTCGGCGGCCCGGCGGCCCGTACGGCGGCGGTCCGCGCGGCCGCCGCGGTGGAACTGGTCCACAACTTCACGCTGCTGCACGACGACGTGATGGACCGGGACGCCACCCGCCGGCACCGCCCCACCGCCTGGACCGTGTTCGGCGACGCCGACGCGATCCTCGGCGGGGACGCCCTTCAGGCGCTCGCCCTCGGCATGCTCGCCGAGGACCGGCACCCGGCGTCACCGGCGGCCGCCGCCCGGCTCGCGGCCTGCGTGGTCGAACTGTGCGCCGGGCAGCAGGCGGACACGGCGCTGGAGAAGCGGCACCCCGCCGAGGTCACCCTCGACGAGGTGCTCGTCATGGCCGAGGCGAAGACGGGCGCGCTGCTCGGCTGCGCCTGCGCGATGGGCGCGCTGTACGCGGGGGCGTCCGGGGAGGACGTCGAGGCGCTGGACTCGTTCGGCCGGCAGGCCGGGCTCGCCTTCCAGCTCATCGACGACGTGATCGGCCTGTGGGGCGACCCCCGGCGCACCGGCAAGCCGGCCGGTGCGGACCTGGCCGCCCGCAAGAAGTCCCTGCCCGTGGTCGCCGCGCTCACCTCGGGCACCCCGGCGGCCGCGGAACTGGCCGAGCTGTACGCGCGGCCGTACGACCCGGCGGACCTGGAGCGCACCACGCGGGCCGTGGAGCGGGCCGGCGGGCGCGAGTGGGCGCAGGAGCAGGCGGCCGACCGGATGGCCCGGGCGATGTCCGAGCTGGCCCGGGCGGTCCCGGAACCGGAGTCCGCTACGGGCCTGCTGTCCCTGGCGGAGTTCGTCACCCGGCGCAGCACCTGACGGCGGCAGCGGTGCCCGCCGACACCTACTCACGCCGGCGGGAACCGTCCTACTCTGAGGACATGGACAGGGAAAACCACGTCTGTCCCGATTGCGGGCAGGCCGTAGACACCGTCGTCCGGCGTCACAAGACGCTGGGCGCCTGGGTCCCGCGATGGGTAGCGGGTCCGTGCCACAACCCCGGCTGCGCGTCGTACGAAGAGGGAGGCGTCGAACTTCACGGTCACCCCGAGAACACCCACCCCACCTCCGAACCGGACCCGGCCGACACTCCAACGGCCCCCACGACCTGACCCGATATCCGTCACGTCCGACCACCGCCGGGCTCGCGTTCACGCGGGGCCCGGCGACCGTCGCGCACGGGGGCCCTCACACCTGCGGGTCGCGGGCGGTCAGGCAGTACAGCCCGCCCGCCGGGTCGCGCAGCACCGTCCAGTGCGGGTGGACGGCGACGAGGGTCGCGCCGAGCGCCTCGTGACGGGCGCGCACGGCGTCGATCCCGCCGCCGCACGCCAGGTCGAGGTGCGCGGACACGCCCCGCTCCTCGCCGAGCCGCTGGAGCAGGATCCTGATCGGCAGCCCCGCGGGCGGGGCGACCACGTGGAACCCGGGCAGCGAGCCCGGCCGGGACGTCCAGCCCTGGCCGGCCAGGAGGCCGCTCCAGAAGGCGACTTCGGTGTCGTAGGCGGACGGCGGGACGTCGACGCAGACCTGGTCCAGCCGGCTGCCGGCCGCCACGGGCGGCCGCGCGGACTCCCCGTGCCAGGGCACCGCGCAGAACAACTGTCCGGCGGGCGACCGCAGTACGGACCACCCGTCGTGCGCCGCGACGCTCTCCGCGCCCGACGCGCACGCCGCTTCCACGAACGCGGGCACGTCCTCGGCGCAGAAGTCGAGATGCGCCCCGCCGTCACCGCCGGTGACGCCCTGCGCCTTCACGCACGCGTCGGCGCCCGCCGGAAGCAACGTGACGAACTCGCCGTCCTCGCCGCGCGGCGAGGACACCCGCGTGTCCGTGACGGCGGCCCAGAAGGCACACGCCCGCTCGAAACCCCCGGCGGGCCGGTCGACGAAGGCGTACGTCCAGCGGACGAGGGCGGCAGGAGCGAGTGAACTCATCCGCCGATCGTAGATCGGCACGCGAGCGGCCCCACAAGACCGCACCCGGACCGCGACGGACGCCGGATCGGCGCCCCGCGGACCGGGTGCGGTCATGAAGACTCTGCGACGACAGCGGTCGGACGCAGGTCGAACGGCATGATCGGAGATCAGGCCTTCTTGGTCTCCCAGAAGATGCGGTCGATCTCGGCGATCAGCTCCAGGGCCTTCTCACCGGTCTTCGGGTCCGTGGAACCCTTGGCGGCCGACAGGGCCTTCAGGGTCTCGTTGACCAGCTCGTGCAGCTGGGGGTACTTCTCGAAGTGCGGGGGCTTGAAGTAGTCGCTCCACAGCACGGAGACGTGGTGCTTCGCGAGCTCGGCGCGCTGCTCCTTGATGACGGTGGCACGCGTCTGGAAGTGCGGGTCGTCGTTGGCGGCCATCTTCTCCTGCACGGCCTTCACCGACTCCGCCTCGATGCGGGCCTGGGCCGGGTCGTACACGCCGCAGGGCAGGTCGCAGTGGGCGCTGACCTTCACCTTGGGGGCAAACAGGCGGGAAAGCATGGAGCGTTCCTTCCTCGTGATCGTCTTCTCAGGTGGGACATTACTCCTCGCCGGACAGCTTTTCGCGAGTGCCCCCTAGGGCTTGGGACAAAAGTAGGAGGCGGGACCGAGACTGGTGGGGGAACAACCAGGGGAGGTGCCGGGATGCCGGAGCTGTCGCGTGAGACCGAGCGAACGAGGGCGGCCGCGCCCTTCGGGCTGGCGGAGGTGACCGGCCCGTCGATGGTGCCCACGCTCCGCCACGGCGACCAGCTGCTGGTGCGGTACGGGGCCAGGGTGAGGGCCGGTGACGTCGTCGTGCTGAGGCATCCCTTCCAGCAGGACCTGCTGGTCGTCAAGCGGGCCGTCGAGCGCCGCGCGGGCGGGTGGTGGGTGCTCGGGGACAACGCCTACGCCGGCGGCGACAGCACCGATTACGGCGCCGTGCCCGACGAGCTGATCCTGGGCAGGGTGCGGTTCCGCTACCGGCCGCTCGGGCCGGATCAGCGCTCGCCGCTGGCGCTGGTGCGCTGGGCGCTCTCCGCCGCCAGGCCGGTGCCGGCCGACCGGTCGGCCTCCAGGCGCTTGCGGGCGCGGTAGGCGGCCACGTTGGCGCGGGTGGCGCAGCGGTCGGAGCAGTAGCGGCGGGAGCGGTTGGTCGAGGTGTCGAGGTAGGCGTTGCGGCAGGGCGCGGCCTCGCACAGGCCGAGCCGGTCGACGCCGTACTCGGTCAGGTGGAAGGCCAGGCCCATCGCGGCGATGGCGGCGTAGCCGGCGGTCGCGTTGGAGGGGTGGTCGGCGAGGTGCATGTGCCACAGCGGGCGGTCGTCCTCGTCCCGGGTGTCGTGGCCGGAGATCTGGGGGCTGACCGGGAACTCCAGCAGCAGTGAGTTGAGCAGGTCGACCGCGAGGGTCTCGTCGCCGGCGTCGGCCGCCTCGAACACCGCGCGCAGCCGTCCCCGTACGGCGCGGAAGCGGGTCACGTCCGCGTCGGTGGCCCGGCGGGCCGCCGACCCGTTGGCGCCGAACAGATCCCGGACGGACTGGACCGACGTCAGCGAGTCCTTGCCCTGCGCCGGCGCCTCGCTGTTGACGAGACGGACGGCGTAGTCCGAGTAATGGGCCAGTTCCACTTGTAGTCCTTACGGGAGGGCTCTATGGTCGTGGTGCGGTCAGGTAACGACTGATCGTGCTTTCAGGGTATTACGTGTCGACCGACGAGGGGGCTCTCATGGGCATGGACACCGGGACCGACTGGCAGCGCTGGCAGCAGAGCTGGGACCGGCAGCAGGAGTGGTACATGCCGGACCGGGAGGACCGCTTCCGCATCATGCTCGACATGGTGGAGGCGCTCGTCGGCACCGCCCCGCGCGTCCTGGACCTCGCCTGCGGCACCGGCACCGTCACCGCCCGGCTGCTCGCCCGCTTCCCCGACGCCACCAGCACCGGCGTCGACCTCGACCCGGCCCTGCTCACCATCGCCGAGGGCACCTTCGCCGGCGACGACCGCGTCCGCCTCGTCACCGCCGACCTCAAGGACCCGCACTGGACGGCGAAGCTGCCGTACGACTCCTACGACGCCGTGCTGACCGCCACGGCCCTGCACTGGCTGCACAGCGAACCCCTCGCGGACCTCTACGGCCGGATCGCGGGACTCGTCCGCGACGGCGGCGTCTTCATGAACGCGGACCACATGATCGACGACACCACGCCCCGGATCAACGCCGCCGAACGGGCGCTGCGGCACGCCCACATGGACCGGGCCAAGGAGACCGGCGCCGTCGACTGGGCCCAGTGGTGGCAGCTCGCCGCCGCCGACCCCGTCCTCGCCGGACCCACCGCCCGCCGCTTCGAGATCTACGGCGAGCACGCCGACGGCGACATGCCCTCCGCCGCCTGGCACGCGCGCGTACTGCGCGAGAAGGGCTTCGCCGAGGCCCGGCCGGTGTGGTGCTCGCCGTCGGACACCCTGCTGCTCGCCCTCAAGTAGGACCCCGCACACGCGAAGGGGGCGGTACGAAGGATCTCGTACCGCCCCCTCACCCGGGTCGGGTCACAGCACCTTGGACAGGAACGCCTTCGTCCGCTCGTGCTGCGGGTCCGTCAGGACGTCGCGAGGGTTGCCGGACTCGACGACCACGCCGCCGTCCATGAACACCAGGCTGTCGCCGACCTCGCGGGCGAAGCCCATCTCGTGGGTGACGACGACCATCGTCATCCCGGACTCGGCGAGGTCGCGCATGACGTCGAGGACGTCACCGACCAACTCCGGGTCGAGGGCCGACGTCGGCTCGTCGAACAGCATCAGCTTCGGGTCCATCGCCAGCGCGCGGGCGATGGCCACCCGCTGCTGCTGGCCGCCGGAGAGCTGCGAGGGGTAGTTCCCGGCCTTGTCGGCCAGACCCACCCGGTCCAGGAGCTGCGTCGCGCGCTCCTTGGCCTGGGCCCTGCTCGTGCCCTTGACCTGGACCGGCGCCTCCATCACGTTCTCCACCGCCGTCATGTGCGGGAAGAGGTTGAACCGCTGGAACACCATGCCGATGTCCCGGCGCTGCAGCGCGACCTCGCTGTCCTTGAGCTCGTGGAGCTTGTCGCCCTTCTGCCGGTAGCCGACCAGGTTCCCGTCGACGTACAGACGGCCGGCGTTGATCTTCTCCAGGTGGTTGATGCACCTCAGGAAGGTCGACTTGCCGGAACCGGACGGGCCGATCAGGCAGAACACCTCGCCGGACTGGACCTCCAGGTCGATGCCCTTGAGGACCTCGACCGCGCCGAAGGACTTGTGGACGCCCTCGGCCTTCACCATCGCGGTCATGCCACGCTCCTCGATCCGAACAGGTTCGCCTTGATCTTCTGGAAGACCGTCGGCGGCAGGCTCCGGCTGGAACCCCGCGCGTAGTAGCGCTCCAGGTAGTACTGGAAGACGCTGAACACGCTGGTCATGACCAGGTACCAGATCGACGCGACGAAGAGCATCTCCATCACGGCGTACGACTGGGAACCGATCACCGAGGTCGAGCGCAGCAGTTCGTTGTAGGTCACCGCGTACACCAGCGCCGAGGTCTTCAGCATGTTGATGAACTCGTTGCCGGTCGGCGGCACGATCACCCGCATGGCCTGCGGGATCACGATCCGGCGCAGCGTCTTGCCGTGGCTCATGCCGAGCGCGTGAGCCGCCTCCGTCTGCCCCTCGTCGACGGCCAGCAGGCCGGCGCGGCAGATCTCGGCCATGTACGCGGCCTCGTTCAGGCCGAGGCCCAGCAGGGCGCACATGAACGGCGTCATGACGTCCGTCATCTCGTCCTTGTAGATCGGACCGAGGTTCAGGATCGGGAAGATCAGCGCCAGGTTGAACCACATCAGCAACTGGACGTAGACCGGGGTGCCGCGGAAGAACCAGATGTACAGCCAGGCCACGCTGTTGGTGACCGGGTTCTTCGACAGCCGCATCACGGCCAGCAGCACGCCCAGCACCACGCCGAGCACCATGGACAGGAGGCTGATCAGCAGCGTCCGGCCGGCGCCCGCGATCACGGTCGAGTCGAACAGCTTGTCGGACACCGACTGCCAGCGGATGTCGCCGTGCGCGAAGGCGTTGACCAGCAGTGCGAGGAGTGCGAGAACGACGACGGCGCTGACCCAGCGGCCGTAGTGGCGCACGGGTACGGCCTTGATGGCCTCCGGCGGGCCGGCGAACGCCGAGTCCTTCGTCACCGGAGGCTGGTCGGCCGGCGGTGCGCCCGCGCCGGACTTGTCGAGCTTGTCAGTCATGGGGACTGCCCTTCAGTGGTGCTGGGGTCTTACTTGCCGCCGTTGATCTGGGCGGCCTTGATCGCGCCGCTCTGGGCGCCCCACTTTTCCAGCACCTTCTGGTACGAACCGTCCTTGATGATCCCGTCGACGGCCTCCTTGAGGGCGTCGCGCAGCTGGGTGTTCTGCTTGTCGACGACGATGCCGAAGGGGCCGGCGTCGTACTGCTCGCCGACGACCTCGAAGGCGTTGCCGCCGTCGGCCTTGCGGGCCATGTCCACGGCGACCGGGTAGTCGTTGACGCCGGCCACGGCGCCGCCCGACTTCACCCGGGTCTGGGCCTCGGTGTCGTTCTCGAACGACTCGATCGTGATGGCCTTCTTGCCGCCGTCCGTGCACTTCTTGGACTGCGTCTTCAGGGCCTCCTCGTAGGTGGTGCCCCGCTGCACGGCCGCCGTCTGGCCGCAGAGGTCCTCGATGGACTTGATGCCCTTCGGGTTGCCCTTCTTGACGTAGACGGCGGTGCCGGCGGTGAAGTAGTCGACGAAGTCGACGCCCTCGCCCAGCTTCTTGCCCTTGTCGTCCAGGCCTTCCTGGCGCTGCTTGTTGTCGGTGATCGACGACATGGCGATGTCGTAGCGGCCGGTGTTGACCGCGGTGATGAGACCGTCGAAGGAGCCCGAGGTGAACTTGAACTCGACACCGAGCTGCTTGCTGAGCGCGGCGGCGATGTCGGGGTCGACGCCCACGATCTTGCCGCCCTCGACGTACTCCATCGGCGCGTACTCGGCGTTGGTGCCGACCTTGATGACGCCCGCGTCCTGGATCTTCTTCGGCAGCTTGGCGAAGAGGGGCGCCGTGCTGGCCTTGCCCGAAGCGTCTACGTCGCCGCTGCCGCCGCCGGCGGTCTGGTCACCGCAGGCGGTGAGCAGCAGGGCGCCCGCGACCGCGAGGGAACCGACCGCGGCTAGCCGGGTGCGCGCGGCGGTGGTAGGGCGGATGGAACGTGCGGACATGGTGAGTGCCTCCGGCGGATGGAATGGAGATGCCGATGGGTCGACGAGAACACACACCTTCGGGTGTCGCGACCTCGTGTGATTACCGCATCTTGCCATTCGGACTACGCCATTCGAGGGGGCAGCCATGTCAAAATCGGATAACGGGCGACCCCCGAACCGCATCAGTCCGGTACATCACGGCCGCGCTGGGCCGCACCTTCTCCTGGAATCTATTCCTCCGGCCGAAAGATCTTCGGTTCATCTCACGATGCGGTCGCCGGAGATACGGCGTGTACGTCGACTTGAGTGCGTGTCAAGAGTTCGTCCGGTCCTCGCCCTCGTGTTCCGGCGTGAGAGCCATGTCACTGAGATGATCACCGAGGGCCCTCCGGAGCGGTCGGCGGCGTGCGGTTGGCGCTGTGACGTGCGGGGGCTGTGGGACTCCTGCAAGATGCGGCATGTGACCTTGCACGGATTGGACTCGTCCTGGGGCGCGTCCGTCCGGTAAGAAGGTTCTTCACACCCCTCATCCGGGGCTCAGGGCGCGTGTGCGGCGTGCCCGACGCGCAGGCCCGTACGTATCACCGCCTGGGATCTGCGCGATGCCCGCCCACTTCTCAACCAGGAGTGGCCACCCTCATCCATGTACACCTAAGGGGTAAGACACAGTGGCAGCGGAGATCGTCAATCCTCGCAGCGAAAGCGAAGCGGACAATACGGCCAAGGAGGGCGGTGCGGAGCCCCTCGACTCGTTCGATCCGGCGTTCGCGCTGCACCGCGGCGGCAAGATGGCCGTGCAGGCCACCGTCCCGGTTCGCGACAAGGACGACCTGTCCCTCGCCTACACTCCCGGCGTCGCTCGCGTGTGCACCGCGATCGCGGAACAGCCGGAGCTGGTGAACGACTACACCTGGAAGTCGTCCGTCGTGGCCGTCGTCACCGACGGCACGGCGGTCCTCGGGCTCGGTGACATCGGGCCCGAGGCGTCCCTTCCGGTGATGGAGGGCAAGGCGATCCTCTTCAAGCAGTTCGGCGGTGTCGACGCGGTCCCGATCGCGCTCGCCTGCACGGACGTCGACGAGATCGTCGAGACCGTGGTGCGCCTCGCGCCCTCGTTCGGCGGCGTCAACCTGGAGGACATCTCGGCGCCGCGGTGCTTCGAGGTCGAGCGCCGGCTCCAGGAGGCGCTGGACATCCCGGTCTTCCACGACGACCAGCACGGCACGGCGGTCGTGACGCTGGCGGCGCTGCGCAACGCGGCGCGGCTGAGCGGGCGGGCCATCGCCGACCTCAGGGCCGTCATCTCGGGCGCCGGCGCGGCCGGTGTCGCCATCGCCAAGATGCTGGTCGAGGCCGGCATCGGGGACGTCGCGGTCGCCGACCGCAAGGGTGTCGTCTCGGCGGACCGGGAGGACCTGACCGACGTCAAGCGCCAGCTGGCCGGGTTCACCAACAAGGCGGGGCTGACCGGCTCGCTGGAGGACGCGCTCGCGGGCGCCGACGTCTTCATCGGCGTCTCCGGCGGCACGGTCGCCGAGGCGGCGGTGGCCTCGATGGCCGAGGGCGCGTTCGTCTTCGCCATGGCCAACCCGAACCCGGAGGTGCACCCCGAGGTCGCCCACAAGTACGCGGCGGTCGTCGCGACCGGGCGGTCGGACTTCCCGAACCAGATCAACAACGTGCTGGCGTTCCCCGGCATCTTCGCGGGCGCGCTTCAGGTGCGGGCGTCCCGGATCACCGAGGGCATGAAGATCGCCGCCGCCGAGGCGCTGGCCGGCGTCGTCGGCGACGACCTCGCCGCGGACTACGTGATCCCGTCGCCGTTCGACGAGCGGGTCGCCCCCGCCGTGACCGCGGCGGTGGCCGCGGCCGCGCGGGCGGAGGGCGTGGCCCGTCGCTGACGCGGCTTTGACGGACGGCCCCGCCCGCACGGGCGGGGCCGTCCGGCTGTGTGCGCCCCTCGCCGGGCCGGTTGGCAAGAGGGCATGTCTCACAGCGGCGCCCGGTTTCGCCCGCCGGGCGCGGACCCTATCGTCGGCTGCATGTTCGCCGTCTACGCCGCTCGCATCGATCGTGACCAGCCGCTGAACGGACTGGAGTCGGGGGAGCGCCCCGCCCCCGAGCGCCGGCCCGGCTGGAGCACCGTCAACGTCCGCGCCGCCTCCCTCAACCACCACGACCTGTGGTCCCTGCGCGGGGTGGGCCTCGCCGAGGACAAACTGCCGATGATCCTCGGGTGCGACGCCGCCGGCGTCGACGAGGACGGCAACGAGGTCGTCCTGCACTCCGTGATCGGGCAGACCGGGCACGGCGTCGGACCGGACGAGCCCCGCTCCATCCTCACCGAGCGCTATCAGGGCACCTTCGCCGAGCAGGTCGCGGTGCCGACCTGGAACGTCCTGCCCAAGCCGAAGGGGCTCTCCTTCGAGGAGGCCGCCTGTCTGCCCACGGCCTGGCTGACGGCCTACCGCATGCTCTTCACCAACGCCGGCGTACGGCCCGGTGACTCCGTGCTCGTCCAGGGGGCCGGCGGCGGGGTCGCCACCGCCGCCATCGTGCTCGGCCGGGCCGCCGGGCTGCGCGTCTTCGCGACCAGCCGGGACGAGGCCAAGCGCAAGCGTGCGCTGGAGCTGGGCGCCGTCGAGGCGCTGGAGCCGGGCGCACGGCTGCCGCAGCGGGTGGACGCCGTCATCGAGACCGTCGGCGCGGCCACCTGGTCCCACTCGGTGAAGTCCCTGCGGCCCGGCGGCACGCTCGTGATCTCGGGCGCGACGAGCGGGGACCGGCCCTCGCACGCCGAGCTGACCCGGATCTTCTTCCTGGAACTCAAGGTCGTCGGCTCCACGATGGGCACCAAGGAGGAACTGGAGGACCTGCTCGCCTTCTGCGCCGCGACCGGCGTCCGCCCCGTCATCGACGAGGTCCTCCCCCTCGACCGAGCTCGCGAGGGCTTCGAACGCCTGGCCTCAGGCGACCTGTTCGGGAAGGTCGTCCTGACGCACTCCTGACCCGGACCGAAGTGCCCCTCGTCTGTCAACCATGGTTGACGTCCCACTCGTGTCAACGTAAGTTGACGGCATGACCGAAGCAACGGATCTCGCCGCACGCGCCGGCGACCGCGATCCCCGGGTCGGACTGCGCGCCGTCGCCGCCCTGCGCAGGCTGCTGGAGCAGCTGGAGGCGGTGCAGGTGCGCAGCGCCCGTCACCAGGGCTGGTCGTGGCAGGAGATCGCGGCGGAACTCGGCATCAGCAGGCAAGCCGTCCACAAGAAGCACGGGAGGCAGTGATGTTCGAACGGTTCACGAAGGACGCCCGGGACGTCGTACGGGACGCCGTCGAGCAGTGCCAGGGCTCGGGCGTTCGGACGGTGGGCGCCGAGCATCTGCTGCTCGCTCTGCTGGACCGGACGGCGAGCCGGGGATCGTTCGCACTGACCGCTCTGGGGCTGACGGAGGAGCGTCGGCGGTCCGTACGGCTGGCGCTGGAGGAGGCGCGGCGCAGGGCGGGCCTCTCCCGGGCCGACGCCGACGCCCTCGCCGGCCTCGGCATCGACGTCGCGGAGATCGTCTCCCGGGTGGAGGAGGCCCACGGCGTCGGAGCGATGGCCGGTGGGCGCCGGGGCGGTTCAGGCGTCGGCCGGAGCGGGCGTCCCCGCTTCGGCCGCGACGGCAAGGACGTCCTGGAGCAGTCCCTGCGCATCGCCCTGGCCCACCGCGACCGGCACATCGGCGACGAGCACCTGCTGCTCGCCCTCACCGCCCGCCCCGGCCCGCCCGCCGAGACCCTCGCCGACCACGGCGTCACCCACGCGGCCCTGACCCGGGTCCTCTACGGCGAGAACCAGGCCCAGGCGGGCTGAACGGCCGCCGCCGTCTCCTCGACCGCCGGCACTCAGGGCTTCGGGCTCCTGAGAGCGGCGCCGATGTGGGCCGCCGCCGCCGACAGGTGGCGGCGGGTCAGCCGGAGCTGGTCGGGGGTCACACCGTTGTCACGGGCCGCGTCGCGGATGTCGTCGCGGAAGCGGTCCAGCAGGCGCTCCAGGTCGCGGACCGGGTCGCCGCCGGCCTCCTCGTGAGCCCAGGCCGGCTCGTACTCGGCCGGGAAGTCCTCCGGCGTCTGCGAGTACGCCGGAGGCGCGGTCGCGGTCTCCTTGCCGGCGCGGCCGAAGCCGAAGTCGCGCCCGAACTCCCTGCCGTAGTCCTTGCCGAACTCGCCGAACTCCTTGGCCAGTTCGGTCAGGCCCTCCCGCACGCCCGTCGGCCAGTCGCCCCGGGCGAAATGGCTCTGGACCTGCTCCTGGACGCGCCGCGCTATGCGCTGCACCTCCTCCTGGGCCTGGGCGCGGGCCTTGTCCTGGGCCTCTTTGGCCTGCCGTTGGGCCCGCTGGGCCTCCTCGCGGGCCCGGCGGCTCTCGTCCTTGGCGCGGCGGGCCTGTTCCTTCCACTCCTGCTTGGCCCGGCGCATCTCCTCCTTGGCGGCCCGCCACGACTCGTTGTCGCCCGGGTACGCGTGCGCGTCCCCGCCGGCCGTGGGGTCGCGCCGGGCCTCGGTGGCCGCCGCCCGCATCTCGCGCCGCAGATCGCCCGCGGCGCCGCGCACATCGGCGCGGATCTCCGCGGCGAGCTCCGCGACGGACTCGCGGATCTCCATCTCCAGGTCGGCCAGCTCACCGCTGCGGTCGGCCAGCTCGGCCCGCCCGGCGTCCGTGATGGCGTACACCTTGCGGCCGCCCTCGGTGGTGTGGGTGACCAGGCCCTCGGCCTCCAGCTTGGCCAGCCGGGGGTAGACGGTGCCCGCCGACGGCGCGTACAGCCCCTGGAAGCGTTCCTCCAGGAGGCGGATCACCTCGTAGCCGTGGCGCGGGGCCTCGTCCAGAAGCTTCAGCAGGTAGAGGCGGAGGCGGCCGTGGGCGAAGACGGGGGGCATGTCAGAGCACCTTCTTGTCGGTCGTGCTGTCGGCCGGGGCGTCCAAGGAGTCGTCCGAGGGGGGCGAGGGCGCGTCACCCGGGCCGGAAGTCGCATTGTGCCCTGTGCGGGGCCCGGAGCCGTCGGGCGACCCTGCGGCGGGCCCCTCCGCCCTCCCGGAGCCCTCCTCCGCCTCCCAGGGGCCGTCCTCCTCGGCCGCCGGGCGGCGCAACAGGGCGATCGAGCCGGAGACCGTCGTCGCCTTCAGCCTGCCGCTGCCCGCGCCGAGCCGGCCGGTGATCCGCTTGGCGCCCCACTGGCCGCTGACGCGCAGGTCCTCGAAGGCGTTGGACACCGTGCCGCTCGCCGTGTTCGCCTCGACCTCGGCGTCCGCCGGGTGGGGCAGCCGGATCGCGATCTCACCCGAGACGCTGGTCAGGCCGATGTGGGTGGGGCGGCTCGCGGGATCGAGGTCGACGATCATCGACCCGCTCACCGAGTCGGCCTTCACCGAGGAGCCCGCCTCCACGACGGTCAGGTCCCCGGAGACCGAGTTGAAGCGCAGATCGCCGGTGAGGGCCTGGGCCTCCACGTTCCCGGAGACGGTGTCCGCGCGCACCGGCCCGGTCAGCCGCACCAGCGTGGTGTCCCCGGAGACGCCCCTCACCTCGGTGCGTCCGTCGATCCCGGAGACGACCGCCCCGGCGCTCACCGCGCCCACCTCCACGCGCGTGCCCGCCGGCACGGCGAGCGAGACGACGGCGCTGCGGCGCCACCCCTTGCGGTCGAGCCACTTGAGGAACCCCTTCCAGGGCAGGTCCTCGTAGGCCACGGTCAGAATGCCGTCGCGATGCGCCACCACCAGAGGCGGTCCCTCGATGTGCGACACCTCCAGGCGTGCCGGACCGCCGTCGTCCGTGCCCACGACGTTCACCGTGCCGTTGACCACGCGTACGTGCAGCTCGCTGACCGGCTCGTCGAAGGCGAGCTTGCGCGGCTCGGCGACGGACCACTCGGACATGGCAGACCTCCCAGGCGTGGGACAGAGGCGGGTGACACGCCATATCGCGTCTCCCATCAAACACGATATATCGCGGTCACGGAAAGTCAAGACACACGAAAAGGGCGCCCCGAAGGGCGCCCCTGGACGAGGACGGCGGCGAACCGAGGACGGCGGCCGCCGGACCGGCCCTACTCGTCGTCCTCGTCGAACTCGTCGTCCAGCCGCGCCAGCCAGGTCGCCAGACGCTCCACCGGCACCTCGAAGTCGGGGTTCAGGTCCACGAACGTCCGCAACTGCTCGGCGAGCCACTCGAAGGTGACCTCCTCCTCGCCGCGCCGCTTCTCGAGTTCTTCGATGCCACGGTCGGTGAAGTACATGACGAGTGCTCCGTGTGTCGGTCGCAGGGAGGGGACAGCAAAAGGATAGGCGGCCCCCGCCGGCAGGCCGAAGGGCGGCCTCCGGACCCGCACGCCGAGCGGCGGCCTCCGGACCCGCACGCCGAAGGGCCCGCCCCGGAAGACTCCGGGGCGGGCCCTTCGACCTGTACGGCGGGGTTCAGAGGCTCACGCCTCGAACACCTCGCGCACCAGCTGCTCCTGCTCCGCCTGGTGCCGCTTGGCCGAGCCGACCGCCGGGGACGAGCCGTGCGGGCGCGAGATGCGGCGCAGGCGCTCGCCGTGCGGGACGTCCGCGCCGACGGCCAGGTCCAGGTGGTCGATCAGGTTCAGGGCGATGAACGGCCAGGCGCCCTGGTTGGCCGGCTCCTCCTGGGCCCACAGGTACTTCTCGGCGTTCGGGTACTTCTTGATCTCCGCCTGGAGCTCCGCGCCCGGCAGCGGGTACAGGCGCTCGATGCGGATGATCGCCACGTCCGTCGCACCGCGCTTCCGACGCTCGGCCTCCAGGTCGTAGTACACCTTGCCGGCGCAGAAGACGACCTTGCGGACCGCGGCCGGGTCCACCGACGCGTCGCCGATGACCGGGCGGAACTGGCCCGTGGTGAACTCCTCCGCCTTCGACGCGGCGGCCTTGAGGCGCAGCATCGACTTCGGGGTGAAGACGACCAGCGGCTTGTGGTGCGGGTTGTGCACCTGCCACCGCAGGAGGTGGAAGTAGTTCGACGGCAGGGTCGGCATCGCGACCGTCATGTTGTTCTGCGCGCAGAGCTGAAGGAACCGCTCCGGGCGGGCCGACGAGTGGTCGGGGCCCTGGCCCTCGTAGCCGTGCGGGAGCAGCAGCGTGACGCCGGAGGTCTGGCCCCACTTCTGCTCCGCCGAGGAGATGAACTCGTCCACGACCGTCTGCGCGCCGTTGACGAAGTCGCCGAACTGCGCCTCCCACATCACGAGCGCGTCGGGACGGGCGAGCGAGTAGCCGTACTCGAAGCCCATCGCCGCGTACTCCGAGAGCAGCGAGTTGTAGACGTTCAGGCGCGCCTGGTCCTCGGAGAGGTACATCAGCGGCGTGAACTCCTCGCCGTTCTCACGGTCGATGATGACCGCGTGGCGCTGGCCGAACGTGCCGCGCTGGGAGTCCTGGCCGGCCAGGCGGACCGGGACGCCCTCCAGGAGGAGGGAGCCGACGGCGAGGGTCTCGCCCATGCCCCAGTCGATGGTGCCGTCCTCGACCATCGACGCACGGCGCTGGAGCTGCGGCAGCAGCCGCGGGTGCGCGGTGATGTGGTCGGGGATGTTGACCTGGGACTCGGCGATCCGCTTGACGACCTCGGCGGAGACGGCGGTGCTCACCTCGACCGGGAAGTTGTCCTGCCCGTCGCGGGAGTCGCCGGCGACCGGCTGCGCGGTGGCCTCGCGGACCTCCGTGAAGACCTTCTCCAGCTGGCCCTGGTAGTCCTGGAGGGCCTGCTCGGCCTCTTCCAGGGTGATGTCGCCGCGACCGATGAGGGACTCGGTGTAGAGCTTGCGCACCGAGCGCTTCTTGTCGATCAGGTCGTACATCAGCGGCTGGGTGAAGGCCGGGTTGTCCGACTCGTTGTGACCGCGGCGGCGGTAGCAGATGAGGTCGATCACCACGTCCTTGTTGAACGCCTGGCGGAACTCGAAGGCCAGCCGCGCGACGCGGACCACGGCCTCCGGGTCGTCGCCGTTCACGTGGAAGATCGGAGCCTCGATCATGCGGGCCACGTCCGTCGCGTACATGGAGGAACGCGAGGACTCGGGGGCCGCGGTGAAGCCGACCTGGTTGTTGATGACGATGTGGACCGTGCCGCCGGTGCGGTAGCCGCGCAGCTGCGACATGTTCAGGGTCTCGGCCACCACGCCCTGGCCCGCGAAGGCCGCGTCGCCGTGGAGTGCCACCGGCAGGACGGTGAAGTCCGTGCCGCCCTTGTTGATGATGTCCTGCTTGGCGCGGGCGACGCCCTCCAGGACCGGGTCCACCGCCTCCAGGTGGGAGGGGTTCGCGACCAGGGAGACCTTGATCTGCTCGCCGTCCAGGCCGGTGAAGGTGCCCTCGGCGCCCAGGTGGTACTTCACGTCGCCGGAGCCGTGCATCGACTTCGGGTCGAGGTTGCCCTCGAACTCGCGGAAGATCTGCGCGTACGACTTGCCGACGATGTTGGCGAGGACGTTCAGGCGGCCGCGGTGGGCCATGCCGATGACGACCTCGTCCAGGCGCGACTCGGCGGCCGAGTCGATGACCGCGTCCAGCAGCGGGATGACGGACTCGCCGCCCTCCAGGGAGAAGCGCTTCTGGCCGACGTACTTCGTCTGCAGGAACGTCTCGAAGGCTTCCGCGGCGTTCAGGCGGCGCAGGATGCGCAGCTGCTCCTCGCGCTCCGGCTTGGAGTGCGGGCGCTCGATGCGGTCCTGGATCCACTTGCGCTGCTTGGGGTCCTGGATGTGCATGAACTCGACGCCGGTGGTGCGGCAGTACGAGTCGCGCAGCACGCCGAGGATGTCGCGCAGCTTCATCAGGGACTTGCCCGAGAAGCCGCCGACCGCGAACTCGCGCTCCAGGTCCCACAGCGTGAGCCCGTGCTCGGTGATGTCCAGGTCGGGGTGCTTGCGCTGGCGGTACTCCAGCGGGTCGGTGTCGGCCATGACGTGGCCGCGGACCCGGTAGGAGTGGATCAGCTCGAAGACGCGGGCGGCCTTGGTGACGTCGTCGTCGTGGCTGGCGTCGATGTCCTTGAGCCAGCGGACCGGCTCGTAGGGGATGCGCAGGGCCTCGAAGATGTCGTCGTAGAAGCCACTCTCGCCGAGCAGCAGGTTGGCGACCTGGCGGAGGAACTCGCCGGAGGCGGCGCCCTGGATGACCCGGTGGTCGTAGGTCGACGTGAGCGTCATGACCTTCGAGATGCCGAGCTTGTTCAGGGTGTCCTGGGAGGTGCCCTGGAACTCCGCGGGGTAGTCCATGGAGCCGACGCCCATGATGACCGACTGGCCGGGCATCAGGCGCGGCACGGAGTGGACGGTGCCGAGGCCGCCGGGGTTGGTCAGGGAGACCGTGACGCCGGTGAAGTCGTCCATCGTCAGCTTGTTGTCGCGGGCGCGACGGACGATGTCCTCGTAGGCCTGCCAGAACTCGAAGAAGTTCAGCGTCTCGGCCTTCTTGATGGCGGCCACGACGAGCTGGCGGTCGCCGTTGGGCTTCACCAGGTCGATGGCCAGGCCGAGGTTCACGTGCGGCGGCTTGACGAGGGTCGGCTTGCCGTCCTTCTCGCCGAACGACCAGTTCATCGACGGCATGGCCTTGATGGCCTGCACCATCGCGAAGCCGATCAGGTGCGTGAAGGAGATCTTCCCGCCCCGGGCGCGCTTGAGGTGGTTGTTGATGACGATGCGGTTGTCGAACAGCAGCTTCACCGGGACCGCGCGCACGGACGTGGCCGTGGGCAGCTCCAGGGAGGCGTTCATGTTCTTGGCGACCGCGGCGGACGGGCCGCGCAGCGTCACGTACTCGGGCCCCTCGGAGGAACCGGCGGACCCGTCGGCGGGAGCGGCCTTCGCGGCCGGCTTGGCGGCCGGCGCGGCCTTGGCGGGCGCCGGGGCGGCCTTCGCCGGAGCCGCGGCGGCCGGGGCGGCGGCGGGCTTCGGCGCGGCGGCCGGGGCCGGCGCGGGAGCCGGGGCGGCGGGAGCCTGGGCCTGGGCCGGGGGCGTGGTGGTGGTCCCTGCGGCCCCCGCGGCCGCAGTACCCGCCGGAGCCGGAGCGCTGGCGGCCCCCGGCTTGTAGTCGGCGAAGAAGTCCCACCAGGCACGGTCTACCGAATTCGGGTCCTGGAGGTACTGCTGATAGATCTCGTCGACGAGCCACTCGTTCGGACCGAACGCGGCAGCGGGATTCTTCCCCGCTTGGTCTGCGTCGGTCGAGATGCTCGAGTTACTGGGGGACTGTGGCGACACGGCGGCAACCGCCCTCTTCCGCTTCACAAGGTGATGGACAGCGGGAATAAAGGCTACGCCCCTCAGCGGGTGAAGGTCAGGCCGGGCTGCCGCATCGTCACGTAAGTCACATCTTCAAGCGTGTTTCAGGGGTTGAAACGGCGGGAAACAAGCGCAGTTGCGCTGCAAAAGGAAACGTTTGAAGCAGGGTGCGCGCACCGACCGCGCGACCCCCGGGCCGGTTCTTCACGAACCCCGGGCCCACCCGCGCCGACCTGCGTCGGCGCATGCCTGATCGCACCGGTCCGGCTCGCCGCCAGAGGGGCGGCGGCAGCGGGAAACGCCAGTGGATCTTGTGGCTCCGGTTGGCACTTTACGTCAACTTGGCACGGAAGGCTCTCCCGGAAGAGTGATAAGAATCCGGCAACCACGCTCGGATTCGGCCACTCCGATCCGGCCTCCGTGAAGATCGACCGCCCAGCGCGCGATCGCCAGTCCCAGTCCCGTGCCGCCGTCGCTGCCCGGACCGTGCGGCCGGCTGACGGCGCCCCGGTTGAAGCGCTCGAAGACCCGGTGCCACTCCGACCGCGGAATGCCGGGACCCTCGTCCAGCACCTCCAGCTCCAGCGACTCCGGCAGCGGGCCCCGGCGGGCCCTGACCGTCACCCGGCCGTGCGGCGGACTGTGCTTGACCGCGTTGTCGATGAGGTTGGCGACGACCTGGTGGATGCGCTCCGGGTCCGCGTGCGCGGTCAGCTCCGGCGGGGTGACGTCCAGGTGCAGATGGACGTCCGTACGCGTGTGGCTGCCGCCCGAGCCCATCGTCGCGCGCGCGGAGGCCACCATGTTGGCCTCCTTCAGCACTCCCGACAGGTACGGCCACACCTCGAACCGCCGCCTGCGCAGCGGCACCACGCCGTTGTCCAGCCGGGACAGGTCGAGCAGGGTCTCCACCAGCCGGCCGAGCCGCTCGGTCTGCTTCAGGGCGGTGCGCATCGTCTCCGGGTCCGCCTCGGCGATCCCGTCGACCACGTTCTCCAGGACGGCGCGCAGCCCGGCGATGGGCGTGCGCAGCTCGTGGGAGACGTTGGCCACCAGCTCCTTGCGCTGGTTGTCCTGCGCCTCCAGCTCGTCCGCCATGACGTTGATCGTCTGGGCCAGGTCGCCCAGCTCGTCACGGCGGTTCTCGCTGACCCGGCGGGTGTAGTCGCCGTGCGAGATGGCCCGCGCGACCGTGTTCATCTCGTCCAGCGGCGCGGTGAGCGAATGCGCGACGAACTGCGTGATGAGCAGGGTGGCGATCATCGAGAAGACCGTGATGAAGCGCAGCTCCGTCTCGGTGCGCATGGCGATCATCATCAGCCCGGTGGTGATCAGCACCGAGATGACGACGAGCGCACCCAGCTTCGTCTTGATCGAGAACGGTCGCACTCCGCCCCAGGGTTCCCTGGAAACTCTCGGTCCGGCCGGCCCGCCGCTCATGGCGTCGGGGTCTCCAGCGCGTAGCCCACGCCGTGCACGGTGCGGATCCGCTCGGCGCCGATCTTCCGGCGCAGCGCCTTGATGTGGCTGTCGACGGTCCGGGTGCCGGAGGCGTCCGCCCAGTCCCACACCTCCGCGAGCAGCTGCTCACGCGAGAGCACCGCGCGCGGGGTGTTCGCCAGGCACACCAGCAGGTCGAACTCGGTGGGCGTCAGGTGCACGTCCTCCGAGCGCACCCGCACCCGGCGCTGCGCGTGGTCGATCTCCAGCTCGCCCAGGCGCAGGATGCCGGAGCGGGGCGTGGTGGCGGCGACCGCGGCCCGCTCCACGCGGCGCAGCAGCACGTGCACGCGTGCCGCGAGCTCCCGCATGGAGAACGGCTTGGTCATGTAGTCGTCGGCGCCCACGCCGAGGCCGACCAGCATGTCGGTCTCGTCGTCGCGGGCGGTGAGCATCATCACGGGCACCGGGCGGGCGGCCTGCACCCGGCGGCACACCTCGAGGCCGTCGAAGCCGGGCAGCATGATGTCGAGGATCAGCAGGTCGGGCTGCCAGGCCTCGGCGGTGTCGACGGCCGCGGGGCCGTCGCTCGCCGTTTGCACGAGGAATCCCTCGGCGCGAAGGCGGGCCGCGATGGCGTCGACGATGGTCGGGTCGTCCTCGACCACGAGGACGCGCCGCTGCGCGCCCGGGGTCGCCGTCGCCGTGCCGTTGTGTGCGGTGTGTGTCTGCTCCATCGCCCGCCCCTGGGGTGCTGTGCCGGGATCCGTGGGGTGATCCCTTGTCTGCTGTCTGCGCATGACTGCGGTTGACGCGTGAATCATTAGCGTCAGGGCAGCAGCGTACGGGGAGCCGGCGCGGCTTTGCTATCCAGGTCGGACGGCGAGATGCACGATGTCGGGTGCTCCCCGGGCAACCGGGACCTCTTCGGTACGCACCTGTTGGAACCCGGCATTCCTCAGGGTTCGCTCGAATTCGCCGGAGGGTTGTGCGGACCACACCGCGAGAACCCCACCGGGTCTCAACACCCGTGCACAGCCTGTGAGTCCGGCCGGTGTGTAGAGGTCCTCGTTGCCCTCCGTGACCGTCCAGCCGGGGCCGTTGTCGATGTCGAGGCACAGCGCGTCGAAAGTGGCGTATGTCTCATTGACGTACTCCAGCAGGTCCGCTTCCGCGATCTCCGTGCGCGGGTCGGCGAGCGCGGGGCCCGAGATCGCGGCCAGCGGCCCGTCGCGGTGCCAGTCCACGACGGCGCTTTCGCGCTCCACGACGGTGATGCGGCCCCAACGGGCGTCGGCGGCGGCGTGCGCCAGCGAGAAGCCGACGCCCAGGCCGCCGATCAGGACACGCGGCGCGGGGCGGCCGTCGAGCGCGGCCAGCGCCGCGTCCACGAGCAGCCGCTCCGAGCGGCCGTCGGAAGTGTCCATCAGGAAGCAGCCGTTGGCGATGATCTGGAGGACATCCCCCTGCCGGCGCAGCACCACCTCGCCGTAGGGGCCCGTGCGACGGTCCAGCACCTCGGGAAGCTCGTGGAAGACGGACATCGGTCCATCCTGGCACTCGGCCGGCCGTCCGGCGGCGGAACGCGCAACACAGCCCGGCACCCACGTGCGTCGGCTCGTCCAGGATCGGCAACTGGGGGGATTCGACGACGGCTTGAGCGGCACGAGCGGCTCGGCGAGCGCGCGCATCCCCCCTCACGTCGCGCACGCCTCACGACGCCCCGCGCCCGCCCGCGCTTGTCCCGTCCCGGCGGACGTCAGTCGTCGTGCACCACCGTTCCGTCCTCGTGCAGGGTCGGGTGCAGCTTCATCGGGCCGTAGTCGTCGAGGTCGGACGAGCGGGGCGGCTCGGGGCCGTCCGGGCCCATGCGGACCATCCGCTCCACCCGGCAGATCCGGAACAGCCGGTCCTCCACCCGGGCCTCGTCGGCGCGGCCCGCCGCCCGGTACGCCTCGGCCGCGCGCGCGTACACGGCCTTCCTCGCCTCGTCGAAGCCGTACAGCAGCGCCCAGAAGCGGGCCATCCCGTCGTGCAGCAGCCGGCGGGCCTCGTGCGGCGTGGCCATGAGGGCGCCGTGCGGGGTCCAGCCCGTGCCGTCGTGCTCGGCCACCGAGAAGCCGACGGGCAGACAGACGACGTCGGGGTGCGTCAGCACCGCGCGCGCGGAGCCCTCCCGCACGTCGGCCGGGTAGCGGGACCCCGTGTAGGCGAAGCCCCGCAGCCCCAGCCGCAGGGCGCCCGCCATCGGCCCCTCGTCGCGGGCCGGGTCGAGGACGAACCCCAGGTCGGGGGAGGGGGTGTCGTCCCGGCCGTCCCACAGGGACACGGCCGGTTCCGGGTCGGTCGGGCGGGGCGGCTCCAGCCCGTCGTCCCCCATGCGCGCGAACTCGTCGCCGCGCACGACCCGGTAGCGCACGCCGAGCGCCGTCACCTCGTCGGCCGGCTCCCGCTCCAGCACCCGCACCGCGCTCAGCAGTTCCCGGCGGACGGCCGGGTCGTCGGTGTCGTCCTTCGCCTTGAACCACAGGTGGGAGTTGAGGCCGTCGCGGGCCTGCTGCGGGGTGCCGTTCACGACCGGCTTGAGCAGCCGCCAGCGCGGGTCGCCGGCGGAGGGGTCCTGCGCCGCGACACCGAAGACGGGCCCGCGCGGGGCGAGATCCGGGTAGCGCCGGGACGCCTCCATGGCGTCCGCCTCCATCACCCAGGCGACGGGGTCGTCCCGGCGGACCAGCTCCGCGTGCAGGGCGTCGAGCCGTTGCTTCCAGTCATCGGTCATGTGCGCATTGTGCTGTCGGCCCGGATCCGGTTCGGCGGGAACGCCGGAAATGGGGGCGGGGGAGACGAGGGAGGTGATCGCCCACAGTGAACGCGGGCCGGTACGGGGAACATCCGGGGGTCGCTATGCATTGAGTCGGCATAACTCAACTTGACTGCCGAAGGGGAGATCATGGCTGCTGAGTCCGCAGCGTTCACACCGCTCACCCTGCCCGTGCTGCCGCTCGACGACGAAGTGGTGCTGCCCGGGATGGTGGTTCCGCTCGACCTCAACGACGCCGACGTGCGCGCCGCGGTGGAGGCCGCCCAGGCCGCCGCCCGGTCCGAGCCCGGCAAGCCCAGGGTCCTGCTGGTGCCGCGCATCGACGGGACCTACGCGAGCACCGGCGTGCTCGGCACCGTCGAACAGGTCGGCCGGCTGGCCGACGGAGACCCGGGCGCGCTGATCCGGGGCCGCGGCCGCGTGCGCATCGGCGCCGGCACCACCGGCCCCGGGGCGGCGCTGTGGGTCGAGGGCACCCGCATCGACGAGCAGACGCCCGAGCCGCTCCCCGGCCATGTCACCGAACTGGTCAAGGAGTACAAAGCCCTGGCCACCGCCTGGCTGCGCAAGCGCGGCGCCTGGCAGGTCGTCGACCGCGTCCAGGCCATCGACGACGTCTCAGCGCTCGCCGACAACTCCGGTTACTCGCCGTTCCTCACCACCGAGCAGAAGGTGGAGCTGCTGGAGACCGCGGACCCCGTGGCCCGGCTGAAGCTGGCCGTACGTCAGCTGCGCGACCACCTCGCCGAGCAGGACGTCGCCGAGACCATCGCCAAGGACGTCCAGGAGGGCGTCGACAAGCAGCAGCGCGAGTTCCTCCTGCGGCGGCAGCTGGAAGCCGTGCGCAAGGAGCTGCGCGAGCTGAACGGCGAGGAGCAGGGCGAGGAGTCCGACGACTACCGGGCGCGCGTGGAGGCCGCCGACCTGCCCGAGAAGGTCCGCGAGGCCGCCCTCAAGGAGGTCGACAAGCTGGAGCGGGCGAGCGACCAGTCGCCCGAGGGCTCCTGGATCCGCACCTGGCTGGACACCGTCCTCGAACTCCCCTGGAGCAAGAGGACCGAGGACGCCTACGACATCCAGGGCGCCCGGGCCGTCCTCGACGCCGAGCACGCAGGCCTGGACGACGTGAAGGAGCGGATCACCGAGTACCTCGCGGTGCGCAAGCGGCGCGGCGACCGCGGCCTCGGCGTGGTCGGCGGGCGGCGCGGGGGCGCCGTCCTCGCGCTCGTCGGCCCGCCCGGCGTCGGCAAGACCTCGCTCGGTGAGTCCGTCGCGCACGCCATGGGGCGCGAGTTCGTCCGGGTCGCCCTCGGCGGCGTCCGGGACGAGGCCGAGATCCGCGGCCACCGGCGTACCTACGTCGGCGCGCTGCCCGGCCGGATCGTCCGCGCGATCAAGGAGGCCGGGGCGATGAACCCGGTGGTCCTGCTGGACGAGATCGACAAGGTGGGCTCGGACTTCCGGGGCGACCCGGCCGCCGCCCTCCTCGAGGTCCTGGACCCGGCGCAGAACCACACCTTCCGCGACCACTACCTGGAGGTCGAACTCGACCTCAGCGACGTGGTGTTCCTCGCCACCGCCAACGTGCTCGAAGCCATCCCCGAGGCCCTGCTCGACCGGATGGAGCTGGTCCGCCTCGACGGCTACACCGAGGACGAGAAGATCGTCATCGCGCGTGACCACCTGCTCCCGCGCCAGCTGGAGCGGGCCGGCCTCGACGCCGACGAGGTGACCCTCGACGAGAGCGCGCTGCGCAAGCTGGCCGGCGAGTACACGCGCGAGGCGGGCGTGCGCAACCTGGAGCGATCCGTGGCGCGGCTGCTGCGCAAGATCGCCGCCCAGCACGAACTGGGCGAGCGGGAACTGCCCCTCACGGTCACCGAGGGCGACCTGCGCGGCCTCATCGGCCGGCCGCACCATGTGCCCGAGTCCGCCCAGGACCCGGCCGAGCGGCGGACGGCGGTGCCCGGTGTGGCGACCGGCCTCGCGGTCACCGGCGCGGGCGGCGACGTGCTGTACGTGGAGGCGTCCCTCGCCGACCCGGAGACGGGCGCGGCGGGACTGACGCTGACGGGACAGCTGGGCGACGTGATGAAGGAGTCGGCGCAGATCGCGCTGAGCTTCCTGCGCAGCCACGGGGCCGAGCTGGAACTGCCGGTGGCCGACCTGAAGGACCGGGGAGCGCACATCCACTTCCCGGCGGGCGCGGTCCCCAAGGACGGCCCGAGCGCGGGCATCACCATGACGACGGCCCTCGCGTCGCTGCTGTCGGGGCGGCTGGTCCGCACGGACGTGGCGATGACCGGCGAGGTCTCGCTGACCGGGCGGGTCCTGCCGATCGGCGGGGTGAAGCAGAAGCTGCTCGCCGCGCACCGGGCGGGAGTCACCACCGTGATCATCCCCAAGCGCAACGAGCCCGACCTGGACGACGTCCCCGCGGAGGTGCTGGACAAGCTCGACGTCCACACCGTCACCGACGTCCGCCAGGTACTGGAACTGGCGCTCGCGCCCGCCGTGGACGGCGCGACGCCCGAGGTCCCGGTCGCGGCGTGACGGACGTGGCCGGACGAGGCGGGCCCGGACTCCGTGAGGGAGGTCCGGGCCCGTCCGGCACGGCGCGGGTCCCGGCTTCCTGAAAGAGGCCGGGGACCGTCCGGCACGGCGCGGCCAGGAGGCAACTACGCACGTAGAATCGGGTCCGAGACCGGATCAGGAGTGCTGACGTGCACGAGGACGGACACGCGATCGGACACACGAACGCGGAAGCAGGCGCGACGGCGGGCGCGGGCGGGAGCACCGGGCGTCCCGAGGACGCGGTGAACCCGGGAGACCCCGGAACCGGCACACCCCCACGCGGGGTGGACCAGGAGTTCCTGTCCCTGGAGCGCGAGCTGACGGTCCTGCTGCGCCGCGCCCGCGCCAGCCAGGGGGAGATGGCCCGCGAGGTCCACCCCGACCTGGAGTCCGCCGCGTACGGCCTGCTGGTGCGGCTGGAGGAGTGCGGCCGGCAGCGCGCGACCGAGCTCGCCGCCTACATCGGCATCGGCAAGGCCACCATGTCCCGGCAGCTTCGCGCCCTGGAACACCTCGGGCTCGTCGCCCGCGAGCCCGACCCGGCCGACGGGCGCGCCTGGCTGGTCGACCTCACCGAGGAGGGCCGCACCCGGGTCGGCCGCGTCCGGGAGGCCCGCCGAGGCCGGTACGTCACCCAGCTGTCCCACTGGGAGCGCGCCGAGGTGGCCGAACTGGCCCGTCTCCTCAACCAGCTCAACCGGGGCATGGCCAGGTAGCCCGCCGCCGGGCCGCCGTTCACAGCTCGGCGTACACCGCCGTGGCGTCGTCATGGCGCTTGCCGCGGCCGAGGAAGACGCGTTCCTCGTCCGCGCGTTCCAGTTCCCGCACCCGCCGCACCAGGGCAGCGGGCCCCTCCTTCCGGAGACGGGCGAACAGGTCCGTCCAGTCGCCCTCGCGGAACGTCTCCGTCCAGCGCGCCGCCCCGTCGCTCAGCGCCGCCAGGGCCGACACGCCCGCTCGCGGGACGCTCCCGGTGACCGCCCGCGAGGCCACGGCCGGATCGGCGGCGGCCGTGAAGAAGCCGCCCTCCTTGTTGCGGGCCTCGGCGTCGCAGATCTCCGCGCTCGCCAGCAGGGCCCGGGGCAGCCGGTCCAGCCGGTCGTCGAGGACCGCGGTGACCGTGCCGTCGGGAGCGGCCAGCAGCAGGACCGCGTCGGAGAGGACCAGGTATTCGACGGTCTCCGGCGACCAGCGCGCCAGGGCGACCGTCGCCTGAGGAGTGCGCGGGTGAGAAAGGTCACAGGTTTCGGCGTGGGCGGCGGAGGTACGCGCGACTGCGGCGGCCAGTGCTTCGGCCAGAGGAACATCCGGGTGTGAAACGGTCAGTTCGGTCAGTGCACCGCCCAGTCGAGCGGTGAACCAGGGGACCGAATGCAGACAGCCCGTACCGCCCCGCGGCGGCGTCACCCCGTCCAGGAGGACGAGCGAACCGCCCTGCCCGGAGGCGGGAAGCCCGACGCTCGCGAAGTCCTCGTTGGGGAAGGCCTGATCGCCGGGCTCCGAGACAAGTTCCGTACGCATCAAGCCAGTCTGCACGAGCCCCGCACACCCTTCGCGAAAGGCCGGCATCCATCGCGGTCCGGACATGCCGACGCAGGTCAGACGCCTGTTTTGGGCGGGAATGAAGCGCTCCGGGAAGACGTGGCGGCGAATCCTGTCAAAGCCCGCCGTCCACGTCCAACCGGCCCCGCGCGCAAGGCCGTCGCACACGCCAGAGGAACTTGCCCGCCAACTCCTCTCCGATGTTCACTCCTTCGGGTGGCGGGGCAGGCGATGCGCGAACCCCGTCCACCCGCACTGGGAGGGTCGGGGACCGAACCGGAAGGGCGCGCCGACTGACGGAGCGTCACCTTTGGCCCATGGGTATCACGAGTCAGGAATGCGAGCACCGGTGCAGAAGACGCGGCCTCGGCGCACAGGCAGGCAGACGGCCTCCGAGCAGGGCGCGGAGCGCACCCCTGTCGGCAAGGGCCGTCCCGCCCACGTACGCAACCGGCTGATCGTCGCGGTGGCCGTCGTGGCCGCCGCCATCGCGGGAGCCGGCGCCCCCTCCGTCATCGCCGCCTCAGGGCAGCTCAACGACTCCCAGAATTTGGTCACTCTGGCCGAGCGGACGCAGGACGCCCTCGTCCTCGCCCAGTCTCTGGCCGACGAACGCGACGAGGTCACCACCTACATCGCGGCCGGCCGGACCAAGGGCAAGGCGCCCTCCGGGGAGAGCAGCGCCCGCGTCGACCGCCAGGTACAGGAACTGACCGCCGACACCGACGCCCCCGCCGAACTCCGCGAGGACCTCGGCGGCATCGCAGCCGTCCGCCAGGCAGCCCTCACCGGCCGGAGCACGGCCCTGGAGGCGCACCGGGCGTACTCGGCGGCCATCACCGAGCTGCACGGGCTCGCCGAGCAGCTCGCCCAGCAGATGCCGCCGCGCGCCGGCGCCGGCGCGTACGCCCTCGCCGAGCTCGACACCGCCGTCCAGCAGGCCACCGCCGCCCGCGGACTGCTCCTCGCGGCGCTGAACGTGCCGTCGGACACCGAGGACGCCACCGACCCGGTCACCGGCCGGTCGGAGTCCAGGAGGGTCTCCTCCGACGCCGACACCCGGCAGCGCGACGAGCTCACCGCCGCCGCCCAGCAGGCCCGGCTGCGCTCCGACGCGGCCCTGGCCTCCTTCCGCGACCGCGCGCCCGAAGAAGCCGTCGACGCCTACGACTCCACGGTCACCGGCACGGACGTCACCGCCGCCCAGAAGTACCTGGCCGCCCTCACCGACCAGCCCGCCCTGAGCGACGACGAACTCGGCTTCGACGCCAAGAAGGTCGACGCCGCGCTCACCGCACGCGTCGCCCTCATGCGCGGAGCCGAGTCCTCCGCCTACGACCGCCGCGTCAAGGACCTCGCCCAGCTGCGCGACGACGACGTCACCGCGCTGGAGCTGCGCGTCGCCCTCCTCGGCGCGCTGATACTGATCGCCGTCGGCATCGCCACCGCCATGGCCCGCAGTCTCACCCGCCCGCTGGCCGTGCTGCGCCTCGGCTCCGCCCGGCTGGCCGGCGCCGAGAACCCGGCCGCGGAGGAGTCGGTCCGCTTCACCGGCCGCAACGACGAGTTCGCGCAGGTCGTCCGTTCCGTCAACGCCCTGCACGAGCACGCCGTCGCCCTCCACGAGCGCATCGCCACCCTGGAGTCCGACCGCAAGCACCTCGTCGGGCAGCGGCAGAAGATGGCCGACGCCCGCGAGGAACTGCGCGCCGAACTCGCCGACGCCGCCGAGCGGTTGGGGCAACTGCGGACCAGCATCAGCGGCACGTTCGTCAACCTGTCGCTGCGCACCCTCGGGCTCGTCGAACGCCAACTCGCGGTCATCGAGGGCCTGGAGGAGCGCGAGCACGACCCCGAACGGCTGGCCACGCTCTTCAAGCTCGACCACTTCGCCACGGTCATGCGCCGCCACAGCGAGAACCTGCTCGTCCTCGCGGGCGAGGAGCACGTGCAGCAGCACGCGGGCCCCATCCCGCTGGTGGACGTGGTCCGCGCGGCGGTCAGCGAGATCGAGCGCTACGAACGCGTCCGCATCTCCGCGCTGCCCCCGCACGCGCACGTGGCCGGTTTCGCCGCCGACGACCTCTCCCACCTTCTGGCCGAACTCATGGAGAACGCCACCTCGTTCTCCCCGCCGGACCTGCCCGTCGAGGTCTCCGGCTGGCTCCTGGAGAACGGCGAGGTCATGCTCTCCGTCCAGGACGAGGGCATCGGCATGACCGGCGACCGGCTGACCCGCCTCAACTCCCGCCTCACCGACTTCGACCCGGACACCCCCTACGACCAGGAGGGCGAGGACGGGCTCGGGCTCGGCCTGTACGTCGTGGCCCGCCTGGCCCACCGGCACGGGGTGCGGGTGCAGCTGCGCGAGCAGAAGCAGGGCGGTGTGGCGGCGGTCGTGGTCCTGCCCACCTCGCTGCTGGCCTCGCCCCCGACCGCCTCCGTCCCCGCCGCCCCGCCGACCACGGCGGCCACCCCCGCCGTCACCCTCCCCGGCGCGGACGCGGAGTCCAACGGCAACGTCCTCCCCACCCGGACCAAGTCCACGTCGCTCCCGGAAACCCCGGCCGAGACGACGATGGAACTCCTGCTCCCCCTGTCGGCCGACCCGTCGGCCTCGACGGACTCCGCCGAAACGCCGACGACTGAGGCGGAAGCGCCGGCCGCCACGACGGACCCGTCGGGCACGCCGGGTTCGCTCGGCGAGGCTGACACGTCGGCCATGGCGGGTACGCAGCCCTCGGCTGACACGCCGGCCGACGCCCCGACCGGCTCCCCGGACATGCCCTACGCGGCAGGCGCGGTGGACGCAGGCGACACGTCGGCGACCGCGACCCCGTCGGACGCCGACAGCGTGCCGCCCACAGCCGACCCCGCAGGCAACGCCGACGCCAGGACGGCCCGCCGCGCCTCGGACGACTGGCGGACGGGCGACGCCACGACGGCCGGCAGCACGCCCGACGCCGTGGACAACGCCGACTCCAGGACGGCCCGTCGCACGGCCGATGACTGGCCGGGCAGCGATGTCGCGGCGGCCGACGACCAGACCGTCCCCGGCGGCATGCCGGACACCACCGCCTCCACCCCGGCCGGCGGCACACCGACCGCTTCGGACACCGCCTCCGGTGGTACGCCGCCCACCGCCCGCTCCCCGCGCGCCCGCCGCGCGGCCGACGACTGGCCGGGCAGCGATGTCGCGGCGGCCGACGCCATGGCGCCCGACGACCAGACCGCCCCCGGCGGCATGCCGGACACCAGCACACCGACCACTCCGGACGCAGCCCCCGGCGGCACGTCGGCCCCCAACCCCCCAGCGCCGGACGGCGGCACACCGGCCACCCCGGCCACCGCCCCCGGCGGCACGCCGCCCACCGCCCGCTCCCCGCGTGCCCGTCGGATGGCGGATGACTGGCCGACGACGGCACCCGCGGCCGACGACGCCACGCCGGAGACCGCCCCCGCCTCCCCGGCCGATGCGGGCACGCCGCCCACGGCTCGCTCTCCGCGCGCCCGTCGTGCGGCGGACGACTGGCCGACGACGGCACCCGCGGCCGACGGCGGCGCGCAGGCCTCCCCGACTGATGCCGGCACGCCGCCCACTGCTCGCTCCCCGCGCGCCCGTCGTGCGGCGGACGACTGGCCGACGGCCGCCCCCGCTGCCGACGGCGGCACGCCGGACGCCACCGCCCCCCCGACTGAAGGCGGCACGCCGAACCGTGCCCCCTTCGCGCCGAGCGGCACCGCCGACCGCGGCGTCACGCCGACCGCCGCCGCCTCCCGGCGCGCCCGTCGCGCGGCGGACGACTGGCCGGGCGGAGACGTCCCGGCGGCCGACGCGATGCCGGCCGCGGACCGCACCGCCCCCGACCGCAGGCCGGACACCGACGCCGCCGCACCCCACGGCGGCACGTCGGCCCGCGCCCCCTTCGCCCCCGGCGGGGCCCGCTCGCCGCAGGCCCGGAGGGCCGCCGACGACTGGCCCGGCACCGCTCCCGCGGCCGCCCCCGCCGGTCGCCCGACGCACGGGCACGCGGGCGGCGCGCCGACGCACCCGACGGGCGGACCCGCCGGTCACGGCGAGGGCGAGGCCGAGCACGGGCGGGCAGCCGACGCCCCCGAGGAGCTCGTCACCGACAAGGGCCTCCCCAAGCGCACACCCAAGCTCACCGCACCCACCCCCACCCCCCGCCGCCACAGCGGCAGCGTCGACGCGGAGGCCCTCCGTCGCCGTCTCGGCGGCTTCCGTAGCGGAGCGCAGGCCGGCTACCGCGACGTGGAAGCCGAGCTCGCCGAACAGACGGCGCAGACGCCGGCGCCGAACGCCGCACCTGACGCACCTCAAGAAGCACACGCACACGCCGAAGAAGACACGGGGGGCACCGTCGAGGAGGCAAGCAGTTGACCGCGCCCAGTACCTTCGGACTGAGCAGTGAGGCCCGCAACCTGCACTGGCTGCTGACCAACCTCGTGGAGGAGGTCCCCGGCATCCAGTCCGTCGCCGTGGTCTCCTCCGACGGCCTGCTCCTGCTGTCCTCCGACCCTGGTCTCAACCAGGCTGCCCGCCACTCCGGCGGAGCGCAGCGCAACGGCCCGCGAGGCTCCTCCGCCGACCTCGCCACCATCGTCTCCGGCATCGGCAGCCTCACCGTCGGCGCCGCCAGGCTGATGGCGTTCGGCGGGGTGAAGCACACCATGGTCGCCATGGACGAGGGCAGCCTCTTCGTGATGTCGATCAGCGACGGCTCCCTGCTCGGAGTCCACGGCTCCGCCGACTGCGACATGAGCGTCGTCGCGTACCACATGGCGCTGTTCGTGGGCCGCGCCGGCCACGTCCTGACTCCCGAACTGCGCACCGAGCTCAGGCAGTCACTGGAGTCCGCGACGGCGGGGAGCCCCCGATGAGCACGCCCCGGCGCAACGCGCCGAGCCCCCGCAACGCGCCGGGCCCCCGCGGCGCGGCCGGCCCGCTCCCCGTCCGGGGCGGCGACCGCAAGCCCGCGCGGGTGCGCCCCTACTCGCTGACCGGCGGCCGTACCCGCTTCGGTCACGTCCTCCTCGTCGAGACGTTCGTGGCGACCACGGCCGAGCTCGAAGCGCCCGAGGAGCGCAAGGAACTGACGAACGGCTCGCTCACCACCCGGGTCATGCCGGAGCTGCGGGCCATCGTCGAGCTGTGCCGCCGCATGCGCACGGTGGCCGAGATCGCCGCGCTGCTGAAGATGCCGCTCGGCGTGGTCCGCGTGCTGCTCAGCGACCTCGCGGACCAGGGAAAGATCCGTGTGTACGGCACCGGTACCGCCCACGGTACGGGCCGTCCCGACCGAGCTCTGCTGGAAAGGGTGCTCAGTGGACTCCGTCGTCTCTGACGCCGACGCCCCGTTCGGTGTCTCCCCCCTCGTCGACGAGCCCGACGAGGACCTGAAGTCCTGGCAGACGGACCGGACCCGGGCCCCCATCGCCACCAAGATCGTGGTGGCGGGCGGCTTCGGCGTCGGCAAGACCACCCTCGTCGGCACCGTCTCGGAGATCACCCCGCTCCAGACCGAGGCGCTGATGACGGAGGCCAGCGAGGAGACCGACGACCTCACCGGCACCCCGGGCAAGCTCACCACCACCGTGGCGATGGACTACGGCCGCATCACGCTCGACGACGACCTCGTCCTGTATCTCTTCGGCACCCCGGGCCAGCAGCGCTTCTGGTTCATGTGGGACGACCTGGTGCGCGGCGCGATCGGCGCCGTCGTCCTCGCCGACACCCGCCGCCTCAGGGACGCCTTCCCCGCGCTGGACTACTTCGAGAGCTGCGGACTGCCGTACGTCGTCGCCGTGAACCACTTCGACGACAGCGAGCTGTTCGACCCGGAGGACGTGCGGGAGGCGCTGACCATCCCCCAGCACATACCCGTCATGATCATGGACGCGCGCCGCCGGATCTCGGTGATCGAGACCCTGCTGTCCCTCGTCGGCCACGCGCTGGACGAAACCCCCGAGTAGGCCACCCCCCACCCCCACACCCCGCCCAGGCCACCTAGGAGACACCCCCCGCATGCGGAAGATACTCGTCGTCGGAGCCGGCCAGTCCGGTCTCCAACTCGCCCTCGGCCTCCAGTCGCACGGGTACGAGGTCACCCTGATGTCCAACCGGACCGCCGACGAGATCCGCTCCGGGCGGGTGATGTCGACGCAGTGCATGTTCCACACCGCACTTCAGCACGAGCGCGACCTCCAGCTGAACTTCTGGGAGTCTCAGGCTCCGAGGATCGAGGGGCTCGGGGTTTCGGTGGCGGCCCCCGGCTCGCACGACCCCGGCCCCACGCAGCGGGCGATCGACTGGGTGGGCAAGCTCGACGGGTACGCGCAGTCCGTCGACCAGCGGGTGAAGATGGCCGGCTGGATGGACGTCTTCGCCCAGCGCGGCGGCCAGCTGGTGATCCACGGCGCGGCCGTCTCCGACCTCGACTACTTCTCCCGCGCCTACGACCTCGTCCTGGTCTCCGCCGGCAAGGGCGAACTCGTCCAGATGTTCGGCCGCGACGCCGAGCGCTCCCCGTACAGCGAGCCGCAGCGCGCCCTCGCGGTGGCGTACGTCCACGGCCTCGGCCCCCGCCCCGAGCACCCGGACTACGACGCGGTCCGCTGCAACCTGGTGCCCGGGGTCGGCGAGCTGTTCGTCATGCCGACGCTGACCACCTCGGGCCGTGCCGACATCCTCTTCTGGGAGGGTGTGCCCGGCGGCCCGCTCGACGTCTTCAAGGGCGTCAAGGACCCGGCGGAGCACCTCTCCCTGACGCTGGAGCTGATGGAGAAGTTCACGCCCTGGGAGTACGCGCGGGCCACCCGTGTCGAGCTGACCGACGCCGGCGGCACCCTGGCCGGCCGCTACGCGCCCACCGTGCGCAACCCCGTCGGCCGGCTCCCCGGCGGCGGCCTGGTGCTCGGCGTGGCCGACGTGGTCGTCGCCAACGACCCGATCACCGGGCAGGGCTCCAACTCGGCCTCCAAGTGCGCGGCCGCCTACCTCGCGTCCATCCTCGAACAGGGTGACAAGCCGTTCGACGAGGAGTGGATGCGGGCGACGTTCGACCGCTACTGGGACACGGCCCAGCACGTCACGAAGTGGACCAACGCGATGCTGGCCCCGCCCCCCGAGCACATCCTGAACCTCATCGGCGCAGCCGGCCAACTACAGCCGGTCGCCGACCGCTTCGCCAACGGCTTCAACGACCCCGCGGACTTCGAGAACTACTTCTACGACCCGCAGAAGACGGGTGCCTATCTGGCCTCGGTCGCTGGAGCATGACGGTTCTCTGACCTGGGGTTCGGCCGTCGTCATCTGTCGTTGTTGGTCGACGTCGGCCACCCTCGCACGGCCCACAGACGGCCCCGGCCGACGGAGTGAAGTCGGGGACCGGCCAGACGAATCAGAACGGCCTCTGACCCGAGTGTTTGGTCAGGGGCCGTTCTGGTGTCCCGCTACCGTGACTGCCCGGTGTTTCCCGTGGGCTCCGGCTCGATCGGGCACCCTCGGGGCACGGTAGCTTCCCGCAGTCTGTCTTGCCGCCTTTGAAGGAGACGCTCTAGATCCGGACGCCTCTCGATGGTGTTCCTGAGGGGGATTGTGTCCGACCTTTCAGTCGCTCTGGTTGCAGGTGGATCAGCGCTGGGCGCCAGCCTGGTGACAGGTGTACTTACCTGGCTGGCAGGACGGAGTCAGACCGCACTGCAGCTCGCCGATCAGCGGAAGGTGCGGCGGGAACAGTTTCGGCGCGAGGCGTATGCGAGATGTGTCGAACTTTTTGACCGAATATTTGGCGTTGATTACGGACTGCGGTCGTGCTGGATGGGATGCGGCGCCGCAGAGCCTGGATGAGCTCGGTGCTCAAACGGGGGCTCTGACACGGCGTGGTTTTGCCGGCCTCGCGGAGTTGTACCTACTGGGCCCTGACGCGGTAGTCGACCTGTTTGCGCGTGCTCAGAGGAACCTCGAGGAACTTGAGCGAGCCACGAAGGAGGCGCTGAGATCGCCTCGCCCATCAGATGACGGTGAGCTCTATGCGCTCATCGAGCAGCAAGCGTTGGAGGTGGGGGAGGCCTTGGCCGACTTCTGCGTGGCGGCGAGGGTTGCGCTCGATGTCCGCCGTTGACCCTCCGAGGGCCTAATCCATATCGGGTCAATCATTGTGTGACAGCGACGTTGGACACCCGGCCGCGATCCTGGGCTGATCGTCTGCTGGTGTACGGCGCTGACCGCCGGTGTACGGGGCTGGTCATGTCAGGCGTTGGTGTCACACGGTGGGGGCAACTTGACGTTTTCCGATGCTGGCGACAGAGCGGTCGAGATAAGCCCTGCCGAAATGGACCCGCGCCCCCTTGCCCAGTCCCATGTTGAGGGAAACCGTGAGGGTGGAGGCGTGAGGTGAGGAACCGCTCCATCCCTTTGTGAATGTCGAGAGGTGAAGAACCGCTCCATTCCTCGGCGAATGCCGACATGAGACCGTGCGTTGTGCGATTTCCTGCTGATCGTCCATCATCTCCCGGCGCATCCACGCCTTCAAGACCCTTCCAACCGTTATGCTCCTACCGTCCACTTCCGGTCCATCCAGAGCTTCGGACTTAAGAGCCGAAGACCCCACGCACGTCAGGGGTTTGGTACAACTGGGCTGGGAGTGCGACATGGCAGATCTGCGAAAACCGGAAGAGTCGGACAGCGACCGAGGACGTGGGCCCAACAAGGCCGAGATCTTGATCGCCATCCTCTCAGCACTAACGGCACTCGCAGGCTGCGTGGAACAGCTGGCGCGTTAGCGCCACAGGTTGGAGGGTGCCGGACGATGGCGGGCCGCTGGAATGAAGCGGGTCCGACCGTCTTCTACTCGGCCGGACCCGCTTCGACTACTCCACGCACGAACCCGGCCCTGGTGTCCAGACCAGGGCCGGGCTTCCGTGTTGGAGGCCCAGTGCGACCTCGGGTTGCTTGGTCAACCTTGGTATCCCTAACCCAGTTCGCCAATGCATCCCAAGATGCATTGTCACTATAACTGTCCTAGCTCTCGTTAGCTCTCGTTAGCTAACGGAAGCGCGCTTTATCAGCGATCTCAATAGCAGTCGCCAGTCTGCTAACACCGTGCTCGGCAACTCATACGGACCGAAGCCTAACCCGATCTCAGTCTGCTGGATCACCCCTGCTACCTGCACTTTCGCGCTACCAGACCCACCACCCACCCCGGCTCCCATCACCCCCGTGTCTTTGCGACGCTGACCGCCCCCTCGTTTGGGCCGGTGCACAACCGGCCGGGCAAGCGGCCCTGCCGCTGCGGCGTCCGCCACGCCGAGGACGCCCCGGAACTGGGCCCGCATGAAGCAGTTCCCACCGGTTGAGATCACGTTGCCCTGGAAGACACCGGACGGGCCGAAGGTGACCCGGCGGCTCATCTTCGTAGCGCCTGGGGGTAACCATGTCTGGCGTACGTCGCTGAACGCGGACGTGTGGAAGCCTGCGCTCGTCGCGGCCGGCGTCATCCCGAAGCCGGAGAACAAGGCGGCCGGTTACGCGGCGGCTCGTGAGCATGGCATGCATGCGTTGAGACACTTCTACGCGTCCGCGCTCCTGGACGGCGGCGAGAGCATCAAGGCGGTCAGCGAGTACCTCGGGCACAGCAACGCCGCCCTGACGCTACGGATCTACGCGCACCTCATGCCGGGCAGCCAGGAGCGAACTTGGACGGCAATCGCGACGGTCTACGCGAAGGCCCAACGTCCTGTCTGACGGCCCACAGACGGCCCACGGCCCCGTAGAGGCTGCCCAGCTCGGTGAAAACCGCTGGTAGATGCCTTGCGGGGCCGTCGGCTTGCTTCTCCGACCCGGAGAAGACGGCCGCCTACCTGTCCTCGGTAGCCCCCTGACCGACCTACGGGTCAGACCCCCTCGCGCGGCAGGGCCGCCAAGAAATCCGCCAGGGCGGTTGCTTCGGGCGAGGCCTCACCGCGGAGGTGGCGCTGATAGTGCCCGGCCACCAGGCGGCGAAGCTGCGCCTCGTCCGGCTCCGCGCCGGTCAGTTCGAGCCGGACCCGGTGGGGCTCGCCCGTCATGCGCAGCGGCCTGGCCGACGCGTCGAAGCCGCAGGTGTACTCGTCGGGCATCTCCCACCACGCCTCGGCGAACGCCTGATCCCTGAGGACGTACATGTGGAGGTCGTCATCGAAGAGGATCACAGGCCCGATCGGTGTAGTCACTCGTAGAGTATGGCGTCGCCCGGCACGGCGAGCGCGGGCATTTGTTCGACAGAGGGCCCACGGCGCCGTGCAAGGCGTCCAGCCGGGAGAAACCGCCCGTGGACGCCTTGCCGGCCTGCAGGTCGGCTATTTCCTCACGGTGGGGGCGGTGGCCTCGATCCCCTTCGGAGTCAAGGGAGTTGCAGTCACGCCTCTTGCGAGGTCCAGGGGCTTGTAGTCGGGTAGGGGCTTGGATTCGGGGTCTGGGCGGACTGCGCCCAGGATCGGGTTGGCCGCGATGGGGGAGAGTTTCACCGGTTCGCCCGGTCTAGGGGCCTGTACGACCATTCCCTTGCCGGCGTAGAGCGCCACGTGCGTTGCGTCGGGGAAGTAGACGATCAGGTCGCCCGGGCGGAGCCGGTCCAGTGGGACGCGGTTCAGGCGGGCCCACTGCTGCTGGCTGGTCCGGGGGATCGGGGTGCCCGCGTGCTGCCACGCCTGGGAGGTCAGCCCCGAGCAGTCGTAGGAGGCGGGCCCTTCCGCGCCCCACTCGTACGGCTTGCCGAGCTGGCCCACGGCGTAGCGCAGAGCGCGGTCGCCCTGCGGCGACGGCGCCCGTTCCTCGCCCAGCGCGCCCGACGCCACCAGCGTGGCCTGTGCCTCGGCCGTCTCGGCGCGTTCACGGTCGGCGAGGGCGGTGAGCTGGGCGGCGTTGAGCGAGGCGAGGAGCCGCTCGACGTCGTCGAGCCTGCGGCGTACGTCGTCGCGCTCCTTCTTCTTGCGTTCGGTCAGGGTGAGTTGCGCGTCGAGGGCGGCACGCGCCCGGCGGGCGAGGGCGTCGGCCTTGCGTTCGCTGCCCTCCAGCCGGCCCACCGTCTCGGCCCGCTCCCGCGCCAGCTGTCCGATCACATGCCCCTGGTCGAGGGCGCGCTGCGGGTCCCGTGCGAGCAGCAGCCGTACGTAGGGGGAGATGCCGGTGACGTTCTGGTACTGCTGCCGGGCCAGGCGTCCGGCGGCGCCCCGGCTCTCCTGGAGGGACAGCCTCGTCCTCGCCAGTTCGGCGTCGACACGCTCGGTCTCGGCCCGGCGTTCCCTCAGCTTCTCCTCGGTGGTGTTGTAGGTCTCGGTGGCCTTCTCCGCCTCCCGGTACAGCCGCTGAAGGTCCGTCAGCAGCTCGGTCACCGAGCGCCCGCCGGGCTCCGGCGGCTCGGGGACGGCCCAGACGGCCGCCGGGGCCAGCAGTACGGCCTGCGCGGCCAGCATCGTCGTCGTGCAGGCCGTGCACACCCGACGCAGCAGCCTTCCTGACACGTCATCACCTCCCGCACGGGGCGGCCCTTCCACCCCGCAGGGCGAGCATCAGGTGCGGTAGTGCGACAAGTGCGGTAAGACTGCGCGGTTCGGCGCAACGAAGTCACCCGTGCGCGTCATCCGGCTTGCCTTCCGGCCCGCCTTCCGCCCTGTCTCCCGGCGCGGTGTCGGGCTTCGACCAGGGCCAGCGGAGCCGGCTGTCCTTGCGCCCCTCGGGGTCGTACACGTACTTCCACCCTCGGGGCAGGCCCAGCTTCGCGCTGTGCCCCCGGGGTTCCCGGCGGTAGACCAGGACCGTGGGCGGGCCGCCCTCCGCGCCCGGGACGGGGATGCGGTACGTCTTCGGCGGGTGGCCGGTGGGGCCCAGCAGGACGGGGAGGACGCGGCCCTCCATCGGGCCGCCCTCGAAGGGGGTGTCTTCGCTCTTCACACCACCAGTGTCGATCAGGGCCGCTCCGCGAGCGCACCCCGGACCGCCTCGGCGGTCTGCGGATCGCGCGCGGCGGTCACCGTCATGACGGCGACGAACTGCTCCATCAGCCAGTCCCGCAGCTCGCCGGCCGGTGGCTGCTTGCCCTCGTCGAGCCAGATCAGCGAGGCCGCCTCCACGGCGGTGATCCACATCCGCACCGTCATCCGCAGCCTGGGGCCGGGCTCGGCCACGCCGAGGTGGCTGTGGATGTGCTCGGCGGCGGCGCGGCGCACGCCGTCCACGATGGCGGTCGTCCGGGACGTCTCCACGACGCTGCCGCCCTGGAGGAGCGCGCTGAACCCGGCGTCGTGCTGGTCGACGAAGGCGAGGTAGCGGTCCAGGGCGCGGGCGAGCCGGGGGAGCATGGGGCCGTCGTGGGGCTCGTCGAAGCAGTGCCGGAGCTCCTCGGCGGCGGAGCCCAGCGCGGCCTCGTACAGCTGCTGCTTGCCGCCGGGGAAGTACCGGTACACCAGCGGCCTGGACACCCCGGCGGCCTCCGCCACGTCGTCCAGCGAGACGTCCTCCGGGAGACGGTGGGCGAACAGCCCGAGCGCCGCGTCGAGCAGCTGCCTGCGCCGCTCCTCGACGCTGAGGCGACGGTAGGCGGGGGCGGCGGGGGTCATGCGTGCAGCGTAATCGCTTGCCCCGCCCGATCACCGCCGACCGCGGACGCCCACCGCGAGAACACCCACGCCGGCAGCCCCGCCACGCGGGCGGCGACCGCGCCGGCAGCCCGACCCGCGCCCACGCGGGCAGCGACCACGCGCACAGCCCCGCCCTCACGAGCAGCGATCACGCCGGCGGCTCCGCCCATGCGGGAGGCGACCACGTCGGCAGCCCCGACCGCGTCGGCAGCCCGACCCGCGCCCGCGTAGGCGGCGACCACGCGCACAGCCCCGCCCCCAAGGGCAGCGACCGCGCCCGTGGCCCCGCTCGCGCCCGCAGCGACTACGCCAGCAACCCCGACGACTTCCAAAGCCGTCGCCCGACTCCCCGCAGCACCCCGATGTCGTCCAGGAAGTCCGTCAGCCGCTTCGCCCCGGTCTGCATGACCTCCCGCCGGTGCCCGCTGGCCCGCACCTGCGCAACGGCCTCCCGCTTGTCCAGCCCGACGTTCGCGTACACCTCGGGGTTGACGAACGCGACGGAGAAGACGCGGGCGAACTCACCCGAGGTCACCCGGGTGAACTCCTGCGACCACCGCGGCGCGGTCACCATCTGCCGCCGCAGCTCCTCCCGCGCGTAGCGCACGTGCCGAGCCTCCTCCACCACATGGATCCGGGTGACGCCCCGCACCAGTGTCTGTACGCGCTCGTCGGGGAAGGTCAGCCGCTGCATCCAGTCCAGGACCTCCTCGCCGAGCAGCGTCGCGGTGAAGGAGCCCGGGGTGGTGGAGACCGTCTTGAACAGCCGGCCGAGATGCTGGTGAGCCCTGCCCACCGGGTACCAGGGCGTGCCGCCCCGCGCGATCAGCCGGGCGAACATCTTCGAGTGCCGGCACTCGTCCTCGATCTCGGTCAGCGCGTACCGCACATGCGCGCTGGTCGCCGACTTGTCGTAGATGTGCCGCACCAGCAGCTGCATCAGGATGATCTCGAACCAGATGCCCAGCGAGGCCAGCGCCGCCGCCTCGTGCTGCGACAGCAGGATCCGCTGCTCCTCGCCCATCCGCTTCCACAGCGGTGTGTCGTACAGCGACACCAGCTCCGGCGGCCAGAACCACTTGCCCTCCTCGAAGGGGGCGTCCCAGTCCAGCTCCTTGTCCGGGTCGAAGGAGTGCTTGGCGGAAGAGACGAGCAGCCGCTCGGCCACCTGCTCGCGGTCCTTGAGCAGACCGAGCGCGTCCCGCAGCCCGTCGAGCGCGTCGGCTTCCGTCTGGGTCGTCATCGCTGTTCCACCTCGTCGCACGGGGGCGTGTCCTGTCACCCGGATTCACTCGCCTCCTTATGAGACTGCCTGTCAGCAAGACCGTCAATCCCTCGCGCGGGACTTGTTCGGGCCTCCTTCACGGTCCGGCCGGCGACCGGGGGACCGGCTAGGCGGGACAGCCCAGGCCGTCGGGGACGTCGAGGGCGACGGGCTCTGCGGCCCCGGGCGGGAAGGCCGCGCGCAGGGTGAAGGCGTACGGCGTCGGGCCGTTGGTGCGCAGGTGCAGCAGGCGGGCTTCGGCCTCGGCGACGGTGGGCCGGTGTCCGGCCGGGACCCACCACAGCGTCACCATCGCCTCCTGCACCCGCTCGAACCATTCACGGCGGCGGGCCAGCATCTCCCGGTGCCGCCCCCGGTACATGAACGCGGTCAGGGCGTCGGCGTCCCGCCACACCGACATGTTGATGATGAGCCACTCGTCGCCGAAGACCGCGATCTCGGTCGCGTCACCGCCGTCGTCCTGAAGTCGCCAGACGAAGCCGTCGGCCGCGTCGGCGTCGGCGTTCACGGGGTCGAGGCTGTCGACGAAGTCCTTCAACTGCGCCGAGTCCAGAGGGGCCTTGAGGCGGGCGATGTTGACCTGGGCGAGTTCGAATGCGGCTGCGTCAGTCATGACCGAACGTTAGGTCGGTAGCGTCCGAACGCGGTAGCCGTGTCTCACGAAGCGAGCATCGGTCAGACGCAATGCCCCGGCCCGGTCAGGATTTGAGCACCGCCTCCATCACCGCCCGGGCGATCGGTGCCGCCATCCCGCCCCCGGTGATCTCTCCCCGGTTGCCCGAGGCGTCCTCCACCACCACCGCGACCGCGACCTTCGCCTGGAGATCGCGGTCGCCCTGCGCCCACGACACGAACCAGGCGTACGGCGTGCCGGCGTTGCCGATGCCGTGCTGGGCGGTGCCGGTCTTGCCGCCGACGGTCGCGCCCCGGATCGCCGCGTTCCTGCCGGTGCCCTCGCGCACCACGTCCGTCATCAACTCCCGCAGCCGGTAGGCGGTCGAGGGCCGCATCGCCTGCCGGGCCGACCGCGCACCGCCCGCCGCGAGAGTCGCCCCGCTCCACCGCGTCGTCCGCTCCACCAGGTACGGCGTGCGCACCAGCCCCCCGTTGGCGACGGCCGCCGCGACCATCGCCATCTGCAGTGGAGTGGCCCTCGTGTTGTACTGCCCGATCGAGGACAGGGCGAGCTGCGCACGGTCGACGGAGGTGTCGAAGGTGCTGCGCGCCACCGAGAACGGCACCCGCACATCGGCCGCGTTGAAACCGAACGCCTCCGCCGTCGCCGCCATGCCCCGGAGCCCCGTGTCCACTCCAAGCTTGGCGAACACCGTGTTGCACGACCACACGAACGCATCCCGCACTGTGGCGTCCTGGCACCCTTCGGCGGCGTTCACCAGACGGGTCGTCGTCCCGGGCAGGGTGTAGGGCGCGGGGGAGCGGGTCGGTGTGTCGAGGTCGCGGACCACGCCCGCGTCCAGCGCCGCCGCCGCGGTGACCACCTTGAAGGTCGACCCCGGCGGATACGTCTGCCGCACCGCCCGGTTCAGCATCGGCTTGTCCGGGTCGGCGTTCAGCCGCGCCCAGGCCCGTTCCGCCCCCGGGTCGTTCCCCGACAGCAGCGCCGGGTCGTACGACGGGGCCGACACCAGCGCCAGGATCCGCCCCGTCGACGGCTCCACCGCGGCCACCGCCCCCTTGCGCCCGGCCAGCCCCTGGTACGCCGCCCGCTGGGCACGCCCGTTGAGCGTCGTCACCACGTTCCCCGCGGGCGGCCGGGACCGGGTGAAGTCGTTCCACAGCGGGAACGCCCCGAGCAGCGGATCGACCCCGGAGAGGAGACCGTCCTCGGCGTGCTCCAGGAACGTCGTCCCGTACTCCTGCGAGGAGAACCCGGTCACCGGGGCGAACAACGGCCCGTCCGCGTAGGTGCGTTCGTAGCGCAGCTGCTCCCCGGTGTCCCGCGACCCGGTGACCGGAGCGCCGTCGACCAGGATGTCGCCGCGCGGCTGCCCGTAACGGGCGATGGACGCCCGCCGGTTGCCGGGGCTGTCGTCGTAGCGGGCGGCCTGGACGATCTGCACGCGCGCGGCGTTGACCAGCAGGGCGGCCAGCAGCAGCGCGCAGAAGACGGCCGCGTGCCGGATGTGCCGGCCCATCACCGGCGCCTCGTGCCGGCGGCTCACCGGAACCCGGGGCCCGCTCAAGTTCACGGCGCCGCCTTCCCGTCGTACTGCCGCCGCGCCGAGTCGCTCACCCGGATCAGCAGCGCCACGATCGCCCAGTTGGTGACGACCGAGGAGCCGCCCTGCGCCAGGAACGGCATCGCCATGCCGGTCAGCGGGATCAGCCCGGTCACCCCGCCCGCGATCACGAACACCTGGAGCGCGACGATCGAGGCGAGGCCGATCGCGAGCAGCCGGCCGAACGGGTCGCGCAGGGCCAGGCCGGCCCGGTAGCCGCGCTCCACCAGCAGGCCGTACAGCAGGAACAGCGCGGACAGTCCCGCCAGGCCCAGTTCCTCGCCGGCCGTCGCGAGGACGAAGTCCGACTTCACGGCGAACCCGATCAGGGTGGAGTGGCCGAGGCCCAGACCGGTGCCCAGCAGCCCGCCGGCCGCGAACGAGAAGAGGGACTGGGCGAGTTGGTTGGGCCCCCGGCCCGCCTCGATCGACGCGAAGGGGTGCAGCCAGTCCTCGACCCGGCTGTGCACGTGCGGCTCCAGCCAGCCGACGGCGACCGCGCCGAGCGCGGCCAGCAGCAGCCCCACCGCGATCCACCCGGTGCGGCCCGTGGCGACGTACAGCATGACGACGAACAGGCCGAAGAAGAGCAGCGAGGTGCCCAGATCGCGTTCCAGGACGAGTACGACCACGCTCAGCAGCCAGATCGCGACGACCGGGCCGAGGACCCGGCCCGCGGGCAGCTGCACGAACCAGATCCTGCGGCCCGCGTACGCGAGCGCCGTGCGGTTGGCGGCCAGGTACGCGGCGAAGAACACCGCGAGCAGCACCTTCGCGAACTCGCCCGGCTGGATGGAGAACCCGGCGATCCGGATCCAGATGCGGGCCCCGTTGACCGCCGGGAAGAGGATCGGCAGGGTCAGCAGGGCCAGCGCGCCGACCACGCTCACGTACGCGTACCGCTGGAGCACCCGGTGGTCGCGCAGCGCGGCCACCACGAAGGCGAACAGCGCCACGCCGAGCGTGGACCACACCAGCTGCGTCGGGGCCGCCCGGTCGCCGGGCGTCTCCAGGTCCAGCCGGTAGATCAGCACCAGGCCGATCCCGTTCAGCAGCACGCCGATGGGCAGCAGGAGGGGATCGGCGTACGGGGCGCGCATCCGGACGGCCCCGTGCGCCAGCAGTGCCAGCACGCCGAGCCCGGCGCCGTAGCCGGCGGCGCCGGGCGGGACGGCCCCGGTCCTGGCGAGGCCCACGGCGCAGTAGCCGTAGACCGAGAGCAGGACGGCCATCAGGATGAGCGTGAGTTCGACCCCGCGACGCCGGGCGAGGCGTGCGGCGGGGGCCGGGGCGTCGGCCGCCGGCGCGATGGCTTCGGCTCCGGCTCGCGTCATGTCCGGAACTTACCCAAATGGGGCTCCTTGTGAGCCTTGAACTGATCTTCGGTTCAGCACCATCGCGGCGACGAGCCGCGGGTGTCGATGTAGCGCGCGGCACCCCAGGCCCAGGTGCCGTCGGTGAGCATGTACCAGTAGCGGTTGCCCTGGACGGGCTGGCCGACGGTCTTGCAGTAGATGGAGACGACCTGGCCGCGGCGGGCGACCCGGATCACCTGGCTGCCGCGGGTCGGGGCGCTGTGCAGGAGGAGCTGGCTGATGGTGACGACGCCTCGGGTGAGGCGGTGGCCGGCCTGGTTGCCCTGGTTGTTGCCGTGCCCGTTGTCGTTGCCCTGGCCGCCCTGGTTGTTGCCGCCGTTGTTGTCGCCCTGGCCGCCTTGACCGTTGCCGTTGCCGTTGCCGTTGCCGTTGCCGTCGCCACGGCCGCCCTGACCGTTGCCGTTGCCGTCGCCGCGGCCGCCTGGGTCGTTGCCGTTCCCGTTGTCGCCCCGGCCTCCGCCACCGTTCCCGGCGTTCCCTGCGTTGCCGCCGTTTCCGTCGAAGTCTCCCCCGTTCGACGCGAAGCCCGAGCCTGTCTCGGAGGCGGACCCGAAGCCGTCGTCCGCGCCGGCCGGGGTGACGACGGCGGCGGTGGCGAGGGCGCCTGCGGCGGTGACTATGGCCAGACGGGTGAAGGCGGTGCGCAGGGACATCCGGTACCTCCATGAAGGCGGCGAAACTGACTTGTCGCCACATTAGGAGCAGCGCACGGGGCTCGCCCGTCACACTGCGCCATCGGGGAGGCCGTCCCCGCCCGGAGGAGACTGAGGCAGCGTCAGCGTGGCCACCGCCCCGCCGTCCGGCGCGTTCGCGAACGTCAGCCGCGCGCCCAGCACCTCCGCCTGGCCCACCGCGATGGTCAGCCCCAGCCCGTGCCCCTTCGCGCCGCCCTCCGTGCGGAACCGCTGCGGCCCGTGCGCCACGAGGTACTCCGGATAGCCCTCCCCGTGGTCCCGGACGGTCACCACCGGGCCGTCCACCGACAGTTCCACCGGAGCCCGGCCGTGCCGGTGCGCGTTGGAGACGAGGTTGCCCAGCACCCGCTCCAGCCGCCGCCGGTCGGTCTCCACGCGCTCGTCGCGGACCACCCTGACCTCGGTGCGCGCCCCCGACGCCCGCACCACCCGCCCGGCCAGCGCGCCCAGTTCCTCCGCGTCCAGCTCCAGCCGCTCCCGCCCGATGTCCAGCCGGGAGATCTCCAGCAGATCCTCGGTGAGCGTGCGCAGCGCCGCCACCCGGTCGCGCACCAGCTCCGTCGGCCGGCCCGGCGGCAGCAGCTCGGCCGCCGCGTGCAGACCGGTGAGCGGGGTGCGCAGCTCGTGCGCGACGTCGGCGGTGAACCGCTGCTCGCTCTGCAGTTTGCCCTGGAGCGAGGACGCCATCGAGTCCAGCGCGACGGCCACGGCGGCCACCTCGTCCTGCGGACGCGTCGGGTCCTTCGTCCGCGCGTCGTTCACGCGCGCGTCCAGATCGCCGGCGGTGATCCGCCTGGCCACCCGGGCGGTGGTGTGCAGCCGCCGGGTCACCCGGCTCACGGCGAACGCGCCGACCAGCAGCGTCGCCCCGATCGCCGTGACCGACGACCACAGGATCGCGTTGTCCAGCCCCTCGATCGTGCGCGCCTGCTGGTTGTAGTCGACGGCCACGGCCAGCGTCCGCCCGCCGTCGGCCGGGCCCGCCGCCCACATCACCGGGCGGCCCCGGTGGACGGCGACCATCGTGCCGCGCTCCCCGTGCGCCGCGAGCTCACGCAGCGCCGTGGGCAGGCCCGCCGGGTCCACCCCGGCCCCCGGCCGCAGCGCGTCCCCGGCCTCGTACGCCGCTGTGGCGTCCGTCAGCCGGGACAGCGCGAGGTCGCGGGCCTGCCCCACGGTCTGGTCGGTGACCTGCACGTGCACCAGGACACCGAGCAGCGCGGCCAGGGCGCAGCACATCACCGTGATGAAGACGGCCGCCTTCACCGCCAGCGTGCCGGCCCACTGGGGGAGCAGGGGTCTCATCGCCCGCTCGCCGAGGACGACGCGGACGCCGGCGGGGTGACGCCGGGCGCGGGCTGCACGGAGGGCACAGACCTCGACGGCGAGGCCGGCGAGGTCGGCGACTTGTGCGCGCGGGTGCCGGGCGTGCGCTTCGCGCCGTCGGACCGCAGCATCTCGTCGTGGGTGAGAAGCATCGCCTTCTGCTCCGGGTCCCAGGTCCACTGGAGCCGGTACTCGTAGTCGGCGAGGTCGGAGGGCGAGCGGATGATCACCGACCGCCCGGCCAGCTCGACCGCGCTGACCGCGTCCTCCCACGCCATCACCCGCACCAGCCGGTCCCGCTCGACGGTGTACACGCGTACGGCGGTCAGGTCGCCCGGCAGCAGCCGGAAGCCGAGGGTCAGCTCGGGGCGGCCGTCGCCGGTGAGGTCCCGGTAGTAGGGCGCGAGGAGGGGGCAGCGACTCGCGGCGTCGCTGGCTCCCCCCGCGCGGGCGGCGCAGTCGGCCATCCGGGCGGTGGTCCCGCGGTAGGACGCCGAGTCGCCCTGGTACTCGTCGGGATGCGCGGCGATCTCGGCGCGGACGACGGCGACCGGGTCCACCTCGCGGATGTCGCCGTGGGGCACGGCCACGCCCTTGATCGTCTCGGTGTCCGCCTCGTCGATGGCCCAGGCCGGACTGGACGCCGGCTTCAGCGTCGGCCAGAGCCGGGCCGGGCTGATGGCGGTCGGCGTCGCACCCGCGCCGCGCAGCCCGCCGGCGTCGCCGCAGGCCGCGGTGACCGACGCCAGCAGGGCGACGGACGCGACGGCGAGAGCGGGACGTCTGAGGGACACGGGGCTCCTGTGATCATGCGGTGATGCCCCGTCCACCTTATTCGTATTAGTCGTACGAACGTGTGGGAGACCTTCGGGGGCGCTGCCGGTGGGGCCCCGCCTCGGGAGGCGCTGCCGCTGGAGCCGCGTGAGACGCCGCCGGAGAAACGATTACTCCGCGAGCTCCTCCAGCAGCCGAGCGGTCGACAGCCCCGCCTTGAGGTATTCGACGAACAGCTCGTTGTGCAGGGCCCACGGCGAGCGCCGCGACCGTATCAGCCGGATCGCCGCATCGGCCGAATCCCCCCGCAGCATCAGGGCGTGCGCGACGACCAGCCCCGACCGGTTGTAGCCGTGCCAGCAGCGGACGAGGACCGTACGCCCGCCGTCCAGCGCCTCGCACGCCGCCTGCGCCAGCCGCATCACCCCGGCGAGCTGGGTGCCGTCCAGCGGTCCGTCGGGGATCGGCCACACCTGGTGCGGGACGCCCGGGTCCGGGCCGTGTCCGGGCAGCCGCAGCAGCGTCTGGACGAGATCGAACTCGTCCCGCGCCACCGCGAACTGCCGTTGCCCGGCACGCCCGCGGAACTCGTGCCCGCCCATCCACAGGCCGGGCACGATCTCGTTCCACGGCGCGTCCGGCGAAGGCACTCCGGACTGGTTCCTGCGGGTCCGCAACGACGCCTCCCCAACCTCGCTCCGTCCCGTCACGGGTGACTGCCCCGCCCCGCCCGGAGGTATGCGCCTTCTTGCCCCTGAAGCGCCCCTGCTGTTCCCATGGTCATGGGGTGATGCTGCATGAGCGGACTGCGCGTCGTACCGACCTGGCGGCACGGCCGGGAGCGGCTCTACGTCTGCCTGGCCGACGGCCGGAACATCGCCTGGTACGACCGTGAGGCCGGCCGGGTGAACGTCCTCGCCGACGACCGCCGCGAGGACGTCCTCGAGGTGCTCGGCCCCTTCCTGAGCGGCTCGGTCACCGTGGGCCCGCCCCCGGTCCCCACGCCCGCCGAGCTGGCCCGCCTCGCCCTGCCGCCCGACGACGACCTGGCCCCCAACCGTCCCGGCGAGGCCCTGCTCATCGACCTCGACCGCGACCCCGGCCCCGCCCACCGGCTGCGGCCCGACCCGCGCCGGCGCGCGCTCGCCGCCGAGCAGGCCGTCGGCGACGCGCTGGACCGGCTGGACGGCGCGGGCTGGCACACCCTGCACTCCGTCCCGCTGCCCGGCGGCGACCGCATCCACCACCTCGTCATCGGCCCCGGCGGCCTCTTCGCCGTCCACGCGCTGTACGCCCGCCGGCGGCGCGTGCTCGTCGCCGACCCCGAGGTCGCCGTGGGCCGCCGTGACCCGCGGCCCCTGCTGCGCCGCGTCCGCGCCGACGCCGACCGCGCCTCCCACGCCCTGACGGCCGAGGTCCGCCCGGTCCTCGCGCTGGTCGAACCGGCGGACGTCCGCATCACCACACCCCCGAGACAGGTCAGCGTCCTGACCGCCACGGAACTGCGGAGCCTGATCCGCACAGGCGCGACCCTGAAACCGGCCGACATCGAGGCCCTTCACGCCATGGCCCGGGCCAGACCCACCTGGACCTGAAGCCCCCGCACAGCCGCACACTCGGGGGCAGTCGTGCCGCACGGCGGCACGGATGGGCGCGACGGCACGGGTGGCGCGGCGGCACGGGTGGGCGCGACGGCACCCCGTCCACGCCGGGCCGCGCACCTCCGGCCCCCGCGCCGCCCGGACCGCCCCCGCTCACTCAGGGCACCTCCGCCGCCCCCGCCTCGAACAACGGCCCCAGCAGATCCCCGTGCTCACGGACCCGCGCGCTCACGTCCTCCGCCCGGAACACCAGCTCCTCCGGCCGCCCGCACGCCTCCACCTCCTCCCACCCCACCGGCGCGGACACCGTCGGCTCCGCCCGCGCCCGCAACGTGTACGGCGTGGCCGTGGTCTTGCGGGCCGCGTTCTGGCTCCAGTCCACGAACACCTTCCCTGGCCGCAGACTCCGCGTCATCCGGTGCACCACCAGCAAGGGCATCTCCCGCTCCGCCTCCACCGCGAGCCGCTTGGCGTACTCCGTGACCCGTTCGGACGACGCCCCCCGCACCGACGCCACCAGGTGCAGCCCCTTCGACCCCGACGTCTTGGCGTACGCCTCGATCCCGTCGCCCGCCAGCCGCTCCCGCAGCCACAGCGCGACCTCGCAGCACTCGACCACGGTCGCGGGCGCGCCGGGATCGAGGTCGAAGACGATCCGGTCGGCCTCCCCGGGGTCCTGGATCACCCACTGGGGCGTATGGAACTCGGTGACGAGGTTCGCCGCCCACATCAGGCTCGCCAGGTCCTGGACCAGCACCATCCGCGCCGGCCCCTCCGCCCTCGGCACCCGCGCCGTCGCGACCCACTCGGGTGTGCCCGGCGGCACGTTCTTGGCGAAGAACAGCTGTCCGTCGGGCCCGTCCGGGTAGCGCAGGAAGGACACCGGCCGGTCGCGCAGATGGGGCAGCAGGGCCCCGGCGACCGTGGCGTAGTAGTGCAGCACCTCGCCCTTGGTGAAACCGGTCGCCGGATACAGCACCTTCTCCAGGTTGCTGAGCGCCAGCCGTCGCCCCTCCACCTCTGTGATCGGCGTCATACCATGAGAATCACACGAAACCGGTACATACAGGTACAGGCAGGCGGTGCACCCCGCGCCCGTCAGGAAGGTGCTGCACGTGCGATCCATCTGGAACGGCGCCATCTCCTTCGGACTCGTCAGCATCCCCATCAAGCTGGTGAACGCCACCGAGAGCCACTCCATCTCCTTCCGCCAGATCCACACCGAGGACGGCGGCCGCATCCGCTACCGCAAGGTGTGCGAACTGGAGGACCGCGAGGTGAGCCAGGGCGAGATCGGCAAGGGGTACGAGGACGCGGACGGCACGATCATCCCGATCACCGACGAGGACCTGGCCCACCTGCCCCTCCCGACCGCGAAGACGATCGAGATCGTCGCCTTCGTGCCGGCCGACCGGATCGACCCGCTCCAGATGGACGCCGCGTACTACCTCCAGGCGGGCGGCGCCCCGGCCGCCAAGCCGTACACCCTGCTCCGGGAGGCGCTCAAGCGCAGCCACAAGGTGGCGATCGCCAAGTACGCGCTGCGCGGGCGGGAGCGGCTGGGCATGCTCCGCGTGGTCGGCGAGGCCATCGCCATGCACGGCCTGCTGTGGCCGGACGAGGTCCGCGCCCCGGAGGGCGTCGCCCCGGACACCTCCGTCACCGTCCGCGACCAGGAACTCGACCTCGCGGACGCGCTGATGGACACCCTCGGCGAGGTCGACCTCGCCGACCTGCACGACGAGTACCGCGAGGCGATCGAGGAGGTCGTCGCCGCGAAGGCCGCGGGCGAGACCCCGCCCGAGGCCCCCGCTCCCGCGACCGGCGGCCGGGTGCTGGACCTGATGGCGGCCCTGGAGAACAGCGTGCGGGCGGCGAAGGAGTCCCGGGGCGAGTCGACCGCGACCGAGAAGGCCGAGGTCAGACACCTGCCGCCGGGGAAGTCGGCCCGTACGGCGCCGAAGCAGACGGGCGGCAAGAAGTCGACGTCGACGGCGAAGAAGACGACGGCGGCCAAGAAGACGGCGGCCGCGAAGCAGACCAAGTCTGCCCAGAGCGCCGGCGGAGCGAAGAAGTCCACGTCGACGGCGAAGAGCACGGCCGCCAAGAAGACGGCGGCGAAGAAGACGACGTCGACGGCGAAGAAGGCGGCGGGCCGCAAACGCACGGCGTGACCCGAGTCCGCCGGCGGGGGCGGGCCCCACCCGAGGTCACGCGGCCTCCTCCAGCGCGCCCCCCTGCGCCCGCCCTTGCGCGGTCCGCCCCCGCACCCCCGTCCCCCCGCCCCCGGCCGTCAGCACCAGCACCGTGCCCACGGCCAACCCCGCCGCGCCCCACACCGGGAACCTCCCCCCGTACGCGAACCCGTGCCCCGCGAAGTACGTCAGCGCCCAGACGCTCAGGCCGAGACCGGCCCAGAGCCGCCAGGCCCACCGGGACCCGGCGTCGGCGCGAGAGCCGCCGGCCTCCGGTGAGGCCCGCCGACGCTCCAGTGAGGCCAGCCGGCGCTCCAGGGGGACGAGCAGTCGCACCACGCCCACCAGCACCACCCCCAGCACCAGCAGCCAGGGCCCCCGCCACCCCCACCACGCCGCCGAGCCGAAAGCGGGCTGCGGGGCGAGCCCTGTCAGATAGAAGGCGGCGGCGATCACCAGCACCGGCACCATGTGCCACAGGTACAGCGTCATGCTGACGGCCCCCGTCGCCCGCACCGCCCGCCACAGCCGCTCCCGCTCCAGCAGCCGCCGCATCACCGGCGCGACGAGCAGACACGCGCCGACCTGCCCGACCGCCCACGCCAGCATGGCCGCCGACGGCGGATTCGTGTTGCTCGGATCCTGCCCCGTCACGAGGATCAGGCTGACCGGGAACGGACCGAACCCGACGAGCGCGGCGAACGCGGACCACCCCCCGACGGTCATCGCCACCGCCACCCGCCGCCTCCCCACACCCGCCGGCCCGTCCCGCAGGCAGAACCCGAGCTGGTAGACCACACCCCACACGAGCACGTGGTCGAGGGCCCCGACGTACGGCACTCCCGCCGCGAGATCCAGCACCCCGACGAGCAGCGCCAGACCGGCCGTCCCCACCGGGGCGAGCGCACCCCACCGCAGATGCAGGGCGTACAGCGCCGGAGTCAGCGCGCTGAGCAGCAGATACACCGGCAGGAACCAGAACTGCATGGCCAGCGCCCACCCCACCAGCGCCAGCGTGACCGGATCCACGCCGAGCGCGGCGCACACCGCGACGGCGACGAGCACGAGCCCGCTGTAGACGCCGGTCGGCAGCAGCAGCCGCACCGCCCGCCGCCCCACCCACCCCGCGACGGTGACCCCCCGCTCCCGTGCCCCCGCCCAGGACCCGCCCGCCGCACAGCCGCCGGCGAAGAAGAACAGCGGCATGATCTGGAACCCCAGCGTCAGCCACTGGGTCCACGGCACGGTCGCCAGCAGCTCCGGCGCGGTGATCGACCCGTCCGGCTGCCGGACCAGCCCGGTGATCACCCAGTGCCCGAGCACCACGAGCACGATGGCCCACGCGCGCAGGAAGTCCACGTACCGGTCCCGTTCCATGCCCCGGATGCTCCCCGCTCCCCGACTCCCCGTCCCCGGAAAGTCCTTGTCGCAACCAACCCGTGGCCGGGACGACACCGTCGGCGCTCTTTCCCGATTCACGTCACGCAGAGTGTTCGCTCGGCTCTACTCTGTACGCGGCGTGGGGATCCTTCGGACGGAGAGTGAGGGGTCGCGGTGACCTTGTCGGAGCAGGTGGAAAGCACGGGGACCGAGGAGGCCTACGAAGAGGTCGAACAGGCCAACGACCTGAACCGGGCCGTCGGCAAGCAGTTGAGGCTGCTGCGGGAGCGAGCCGGCCTGACCCAGAAGGAGTTGGGGGACCGCCTCGGGTACGGCCCCGACCTGATCTCCGCGCTGGAGAGAGGCGTACGGACGCCTCAACGGGAGTTCCTGGAAGCGGCGGACGAACTCCTCGACGCGGGCGGGCTGTTGAAGGCGCTGATCGAGGACGTGGAGCGGGCCAAGGCGAAGGCGAGGGTCCGGCATCCGGCATGGTTCAAGGACTACGCGCGTCTGGAGCGCAGCGCGGTCGAGATCAACTTCTACAACAACCATGACGTGCCTGGTCTGTTGCAGACCGAGCGACGCACCCGAGCGCTGTACGTGATGCGCAAGCCGGTGCTGGACCAGGACACCGTCGAGCAGCGCGTGGCCTCCCGGGTGGACCGGCAGGAGATCCTGACTCGCTGGCCCCTTCCCATGGTGACCGCGGTGATCGAGGAGGTGGTGCTGCGACGCCCCCTCGGCGGCTGGGACATCCACCGGGAACAGCTGGAGCATCTGCTCAAGCTCGGCCGGCTGCCCAGCGTGGAGCTCCAGGTGATGCCGTCGGAGCGAAGCGAACACGCGGGAATGGGCGGGCCGTTCGTGCTGCTGACGCCCAAAGGGAAGCCGCAGGTCGGGTACACCGAGGCGCAGAGCAGCAGTAATCTCATCACGGACCCCGAGGAGGTGCGGATGCTTGCCGCGCGGTACGGGAGCATCAGGGCCCAGGCGCTTACGATGCAGGAGTCCCTTGTCCTGATCGAGAGCTTGCTGGGAGAACGATGAGCACCGCTGAGCCCGCACCCCACGCCTGGATCAAGAGCAGCTACAGCGGCAACGAGGGCGGCGAGTGCCTGGAGGCCGCTGCCACGCCCGGCACGATCCACATCCGCGACTCCAAGGCCCCCGCCCGAGCTCGACTCGCCTTCCCCGCTGACGAATGGGCCGCGTTCGTGACCTACGCGGCCCGCCGGGACTGACCGCCGCCCATGGACGACAACGTGTACGTCGGCAACGCCGGCAAGGACGCCGCGGTCGACCGGGGTTGGCTGCTGGGGCACTTCAAGCCGGACGGCGATCCCCGGCACAGCGACGACCTCGAGATCAAGTGGGGCGTCCACCCGCGGGGCGACCGGCGTGCGCAGTGGGTCCGGGGCGAGGAGCGCACCGCGCTTCAGGTGCTCGTCAGCGGCCGGTTCCGGGTCGAGTTCCCGGGACGCAGCGTGGTGCTCGAGGAGCAGGGCGACTACGTCGTCTGGGGCCGCGGGGTGGACCACTCCTGGGTCGCCGAGGAGGAGTCGGTGGTGCTGACCGTGCGCTGGCCGTCCGTCCCGGGCTACGCGGTGCCGCAGGAGCCCGCCGGGGAGTGACCGGCGGGTGTTGCCGGTCGTGCCGCCTCCCGTTTGCGGACGCGTCCGCAGGGATACACGGTCGGGGCGCACCACCCGCCGGCACCCGACAGCAGGCACCCGACAGCAGGCACCCGACACCCGCCCCGACGACCGACACAGGCCGCGGACGCCGAATGTCGCCGACGACGGCGCAACAACGGCTCCCACGCGGAAGGTTGTCCATGGACCCGGTCGATCTGCCCCTGCCCGTCGTCCGCCGCGACGCCGACGGCCACACGCCCGCCGGGAACGCCGCCGACGTCGACGTCGCCACCCTCGAAAGGGACCTGCGCGCCCGCGTCGACGGCGAGGTCCGTTTCGACTCCGGCACACGCGCGGCGTACGCGACGGACGGTTCCAACTACCGGCAGGTGCCCATCGGCGTCGTCCTCCCCCGGACCGTGGAGGCCGCCGAGGCCGCGGTCGCGGTGTGCCGGGAGCACGGAGCGCCGCTGCTGTCCCGGGGCGGCGGCACCAGCCTGGCGGGGGAGTGCTGCAACACCGCGGTGGTCCTGGACTGGAGCAAGTACTGCAACCGGCTGGTCTCCGTGGACCCGGAGAACCGCCGCTGCGTCGTGGAACCGGGCATCGTCCTGGACGACCTCAACCGCCTGCTCGCCGAGCACGGCCTGCAGTACGGGCCCCGCCCCTCCACCCACCCGAACTGCACCCTCGGCGGCATGATCGGCAACAACTCGTGCGGATCGACGGCCCAGGCGTACGGCAAGGTCGTCGACAACCTGCACCGCCTGGAGATCCTCACCTACGACGGCGTCCGCATGTGGGTGGGCCGCACCGGCGACGCCGAGCTTCAGGCGCTGACCGCCGCGCCGGGCCGGGAGGGCGAGATCTACCGCGGCCTGACAGCGCTGCGCGACCGGTACGCCCACCTCGTCCGGGAGCGCTACCCCGACATCCCCCGCCGCGTCTCCGGCTACAACCTCGACTCGCTCCTGCCCGAACAGGGCTTCGACGTCGCCGGGCTCCTCACCGGCTCGGAATCCACCCTGGTCACCGTGCTGCGGGCGGAACTCGAACTCGTCCCCGTCCCCCGGCACAGCGCCCTGGTGGTGCTCGGCTACCGGGACGTCTGCGAGGCCGCCGACCATGTGCCGGCCGTCCTGGAACACGAGCCCATGGCGCTGGAGGGCGTCGACCACCAGCTGATCCGCTTCGAGCGCGAGAAGCGTCTCAACCCCGAAGCGCTGGAAGCCCTGCCCGACGGCCGCGCCTACCTCATGGTGCAGCTCGCCGGCGACACCCGCGAGGAGGTCGAGACCCGCGCGAGGGCCCTCATCGACGCCAAGCCCGACGACGTCGACCACACCTGGTACGAGGACCAGCGGCACGTCAGCGAACTGTGGGCGGTCCGCGAGTCCGGCCTCGGCGCCACCGCGCACGTTCCCGGCAAACCCGACACCTGGGAGGGATGGGAGGACTCCGCCGTCCCCGTGCCCCGCCTCGGCGACTACCTGCGCGACCTCAAGCGGCTCCACGAGGAGTTCGACTACGGCCACCCGTCGGTGTACGGGCACTTCGGCCACGGCTGCGTCCACACCCGCATCCCCTTCGACCTGGAGTCGCAGGACGGCGTCGCCCGGATGCGGGTCTTCGTGGAGAAGGCCGCCGACCTCGTCGTCTCCTACGGCGGCTCGCTGTCCGGCGAGCACGGGGACGGCCAGTCGCGGGGCGAGCTGCTCGTGAAGATGTTCGGGCCCGAACTGATCGAGGCGTTCGAACGGCTGAAGGGCCTCTTCGACCCGGGCAACCGGATGAACCCCGGCAAGATCGTCCTGCCCTACCGCCTCGACGACAACCTGCGCCTGGGCGCCGACTACCTGCCGTGGGAGCCCGACACCGTCTTCTCCTTCCCCGACGACGGCGGCAAGTTCAGCCGTGCCGCCGCCCGCTGCGTCGGCGTCGGCAAGTGCCGCTCCTCGCAGGGCGGCGTGATGTGCCCCAGCTACCGCGCCACCCGCGAGGAGGAGCACTCCACCCGTGGCCGCGCCCGGCTGCTGTTCGAGATGGTCCGCGGCGACGTCCACGGCGACGACTCCCCGCTCGCGCCCGACTGGCGCTCCCCCGAGGTGCGCGACGCACTCGACCTGTGCCTGGCCTGCAAGGGCTGCAAGACCGACTGCCCCGTCAACGTCGACATGGCCACCTACAAGGCCGAGTTCCTGCACCATCATTACGCGGGCCGGCTGCGCCCCCTCGCGCACTACTCGATGGGCTGGCTGCCCGCCATGGCCCGCGCGGCCGCCCTCGCACCCCGCACCGTCAACGCGCTGACCTCGGTGCCGTCGCTCGCCCGGCTGGCCAAGACCCTCGGCGGCATCGCGCCCGAGCGCGACCTGCCGCTCTTCGCCGAGCAACGGTTCACCGACTGGTGGCGCGAGCGCGGCGGACCTCGCGGTGACGGACACCGCGGCGAGGTCGTCGTATGGCCCGACACCTTCACCGACCACTTCCACCCCGCCGTCGGCCGGGCCGCCGTCGAGGTCCTCGAAGCCGCGGGCTTCCGCGTCAAGGTCCCCGACGCGGCCGTCTGCTGCGGGCTGACCTGGATCTCCACCGGCCAACTCGGCGTCGCCCGCCGGGTCCTCGGCCACACCCTCGACGTCCTGCGTGAGGACCTGCGCCGCGGCACCCCCGTCGTGGGCCTCGAACCGAGCTGCACGGCCGTCTTCCGCTCCGACGCCGCCGAGCTCCTCCCCAAGGACCCCGACGTGGACCGGCTGCGGGAGCAGACCCGCACCCTGGCCGAACTCCTCGTCGAACGCGCCGACGACTGGCAGCCGCCGAAGGCCGACGCCCGCGCCGTCGTCCAACGGCACTGCCACCAGTACGCCGTCATGGGCTTCGACGCCGAACGCGAGATCCTCGAACGCGCCGGCGTCGACGCCGACGTCCTGGACGCCGGCTGCTGCGGACTCGCCGGGAACTTCGGCTTCGAGAAGGGCCACTACGAGGTGTCCATGGCCTGCGCCGAGGCGGGGCTGCTGCCCGCCGTACGGGAGGCGGACGACTCCACGCTCGTCCTCGCGGACGGCTTCAGCTGCCGTACGCAGGTCGAACAGGCGGGCACAGGCCGTGCCCCGCTGCATCTCGCGGAGGTGCTCGCGGCGGCCCTGCGCGGCCAGGACGCCCGGCCCGAGCGGCCCACCGCCCCCGGCCCGCGCGCCCTGCGTCCCCTGGCCCTCGCCGCCTTCGCGGGCGGCGCGGCGCTGGGCGCGGTGGCAGTGGCGGTGGCGCGTGGCCGGGGCGGGAAGCGGCGGTTCCCGCCCCGTTAGGCGGGTTCTCCCACCCGTGCGCGGGTGACGCCGCCGGGCGGGGCGGCGTCACGGACGTCAGTCGCCCGTGGCGCCGAACCGGGCCGAGCACTCCAGCAGCAACGCGTGGACGAACCCCTGCGGCAGGTTGCCGCGCAACTGCCGCTGCGCCACGTCGTACTCCTCCGCGAACAGCCCCGGAGACCCGCAGGCCGCGCGGGTGCGCTCGAACCAGCGCACCGCCTCCAGGTCCCGCCCCTGCGCGTGCGCGGCCAGCGCCATGGTGAACCCGCACAGCAGGAACGCCCCTTCGGCGTCGCCCAACGGTCCGTCCTCGTGCCGGAAGCGGTAGACGTACCCGTCGTCCGAGAGCTGTCGCGCCACCTGCTCACGGGTGAGCGCCAGACTGTCGTCGTCCGGCGGCACGGCCCCCCGGGCCAGCGGCAGCAGCAGGGCCCCCTCCGGGCCGGGGTCGTCCTCGGCGCGCTGCCAGTGGCCGTCGGGATGCAGACAGCGCGCCCGGGTGGCGTCCAGGAGCCGGTCCGCCAGCCGGGACCACCCGGCGGACAGCCGCGACCACTCCGGCGACCTGGAGCCGCGCGTCGCGTCCACCAGCTCGCGCAGGCCCACCACACAGCACAGCCGCGAGTGCGTCCACCAGCGGCTGTCCAGCTCCCACAGCCCCGCGTCGGGCTCGGCCCAGCGCTCGGCGACGGCGTCGGCGGCCACGACAGCCGCCTTGGCCGCCCGGCCGTCCAGGAGGTCGTGCCGGGCGGCCGCGGCGAACAGCTGGAGGGTCTCCCCGAACACGTCGAGCTGGAACTGCCCGCCCGCGTGGTTGCCGGTCCGGTCGTGGCCGCCGGGATACCCGACGAGCGGCAACGAGCGCTCAGGCGGCAGCGGTTCGCCGTACACCGTGTACGCGGGACGCAGTTGCGCGCCGTCCTCCAGCAGACGGTCGGCCACGAAGCGCACGGCCCGCTCCAGCAGGGGATGCGGGCCGTGCGCGGCGACCGCGACGCCGGCGTAACACTGGTCGCGCACCCAGGCGTAGCGGTAGTCGTAGTCACGGCCGGTGTCGGCGCGCTCGGGCAGCGAGGTGGTGGCCGCCGCGACCATCCCGCCGGCGGAGCTGGTCAGCCCGTTGAGGACGGCGTACGCCATCCGCGTGTCACGGGGCGCTGCCGTGTCCGCGCAGTCGGGCACGGCGGACCTCCACCAGCGCTCGGTGTCGTCCCAGAGCCGGCGCGGGTCGAGAGGGCCGTCCTGCGGCTCGTCGGCGATCTCCAGGACGAGGTCGTGGGCGCCGCCCTCGGGCAGCCGGATCCGGGTGCGCAGACCGCCGTCCGCACCGGGACGGGCACGCTCGGCGCCGGTGAACCGCACATGCAGCGGCCCGGTGCGCGCCCGCCAGACGCCGTCCGGCTCGGCGCGGAGGTCCGTCATGGCGTGCCGCCCGAAGTCGGCGCGCACATCGAGGTCGACGTCGACGACGGCCTCGCCGCGTTCGGCCCGGACCTGGCGGAGGAGCACCGCGCGCCCGGTGCCGGCGGGCGTGGCGAGGGCCTCGCGGCAGGAGACGATGCCGTCGGCCGTGACCCATCGGCTGACGCGGATGAGGGTGCCGTCCTCGTAGTAGCCGCCCCACACGTTCCACGGGTCGGCCGGGCACACCTGGTACCGGCCTGGTCCGCCGAGCAGTCCGGAGAACACGGCGCCGCTGTGCCAGGCGGGCGCGCAGAGCCAGGCGATCTGCCCCCGCGGATCGATGAGCGCGCCACGCTCGCCGTCGGCGATGAGGGCGTAGTCGCGCAGGACGAAGGGGCCGGCGGCGGGACGGTCGGCGGGGGAGGCGTCGCTCGGGGTGGGGCCGTTCGAGGCGGGGTCGTTCATGGCGTCCGTCATCGCTGTCATGCTCGGGAAGGGTGTTCAGGAAAAGTCGTCGGTCACGCCGTGCGGTAGGGCGCGGCGTTCACTTCGTTCAGGGCGAGTCCGAGTCCGGCTCCCCGCGGGCGCCGGGACTGACGCTTCCGCCCCGCGGGTCGAGCGTGCCGTCGAACAGCAGGTTCTCGATCCGCACATGGTCGTGGAACCATTCCAGGTGCCGGGTGTTGGGCACGGCCGCGGCGACGTGCGCGTGCAGATGCGGGGCGCAGTGGCCCGAGACGTGCAGCCCGAGTCCCTCGGCGACGGCAGCGGCGCGCAGCCACACCGTGACACCGCCGCACCGGGTGACATCCGCCTGGAGACAGTCGACGGCCCCCGCGGTCGCCATCCGGGCGAAGTACGGCAGGTCGTAGCCGTACTCGCCCGCGGCGACGTCGGCGGTGACGGCGTCGCGCACCTCACGCAGCCCCGCCAGGTCGTCCGAGGAGACCGGCTCCTCCAGCCAGGTCACGCCGAGATCGGCCATGGCGGCGGCCATGCGCACCGCTTGCTTGCGGGTGTAGCCGCCGTTGGCGTCCACGTACAGCTCGGCCGCGTCGCCCACGGTCCGGCGGGCCAGCCGGGTGCGGTGCAGGTCGCGGTCCTCACACCGGCCCCATGACTCACCGACCTTGATCTTCACCCGGCCGACGCCCTGCTCCGTCCAGCCGCGCAGCTGCCGTTGCAGCTGGGCGTCGTCGTACGGGGTGAGGCCGCCGCTGCCGTACACCGCGACCTCGTCGCGCGCTGCGCCCAGCAGTCGCACCAGGGGCAGCCCGAGGAGGCGGGCCTTGAGGTCCCACAGGGCGATGTCGACCGCCGAGAGGGCGCCGGCCCCGATGCCGGGCCTGCCCGCGTTGCGCAGGGCCCGGCTCATCCGGTCGTTGGCCGCGGGGACGTCGTAGGCGTCGTGTCCGAGGACCAGGCCGGCCAGCTCGCCCTCCACCACCTGGGCGACGGCCGCAGACCCGTACGTCCAGCCGATGCCCCGCTCGCCCGCCGCGGCGACCTCGACCAGGACGAGGGTGATGGAATCCCAGGTCAGGGTGGCGTCACCGCCCGGCAGATCGGTCGGAACGCGGTAGACGGAGACGGCGAGACGCTCCACGGCCGGCCCGTCGCGGAGCGTCCGGGCCGGCGGGTGGGGCTCTGTGTGGGGCGTCGACGCACGGGCCGGCGGGTGAGTCTCTGGGCGAGGCTCTGTGTGGGGCTCTGTGCCGGTCTCCGGGCCGGGCACGCTCACGTGTTCTCTTCGGTGCTGTCGTGCCGGCCGGCGCCGGGCCGGTCGCCACGGTGCCGGCTGCCGGGGAGCATCTCCTGCACCTTGGCCTTGAGGCCCTGCCGGACCATGCCCGTGCGGTCGCTGTCCCCCTGGAGGATCGCCGAGGCGGCGGCCTCGATCTGGTCCAGGGAGGCGTGCGGCGGGATCGGCGGCACGGCCGGATCGGTGCGGAAGTCGATGACGAAGGGCCGGTCCGCCGAAAGGGCGCGGTCCCAGGCCGCCTCGACGTCCTCGGGCTTCTCCACACGTACGCCGTCCAGGCCCATGCGCTGGGCGATCTCGGCGTAGGGAAGGTCGGGGATGTGCTGGGACTCCTCGAACTGCGGCGCGCCCGACATGGCCCGCATCTCCCAGGTGACCTGGTTGAGGTCCTGGTTGTTCAGCACGGCGACGACCAGCCGCGGATCGGACCACTCACGCCAGTACTTGGCGGCCGTGATCATCTCCATCATGCCGTTCATCTGCATGGCGCCGTCGCCGACGAGGGCGATGGCAGGCCGGTCCGGATGCGCGAACTTCGCGCCGATCGCGTACGGCACACCGGGCCCCATCGTCGCCAGCGTGCCGGAGAGGGAACCGCGCATCCGGCCGCGCAGCCGCAGATGCCGGGCGTACCAGTTGGCGGAAGAGCCCGAGTCGGCGGCGATGATGGCGTCGTCGGGCAGCTTGCCGTCGAGGGCGTGGACCACGTACTCGGGGTTGACCGGGTCGGCGTCCACGGCCGCCCGCCGCTGCATGACCTCCCACCAGCGGGAGACGTTCTTCTCGACCTTCTCCCGCCAGGCCCGGTTCTCCTTGCGGCGCAGCAGGGGCAGCAGCCGGCGCAGCGTCTCGCGGGAGTCGCCCACCAGATTCACCTCGAACGGGTAGCGCAGGCCGATCATGTGCGGGTCGATGTCGATCTGCACGGCGCGCGCCTGGTCCAGCTCCGGCATGAACTGCGTGTACGGGAAGCTGGAGCCGATCATCAGCAGCGTGTCGCAGTCCTGCATCAGCTCGTACGAGGGGCGCGTGCCCAGCAGTCCGATGGACCCGGTGACGTAGGGCAGGTCGTCGGGGAGGACGTCCTTGCCCAGCAGGGCCTTGGCCACACCGGCGCCGAGCACGTCCGCGAGCTGCTCGACCTCGGCGCGGGCGCCGCGCGCGCCCTGCCCGACCAGCACGGCGACCTTCTCGCCGGCGTTCAGCACCTCGGCGGCCCGCTGGACGTCCTCGTCCGCCGGCACCGGCGCGTAACGCCCCAGGCCCAGGCTGGACGGCACCATCTTGAAGGCGTGGGTGGGCGGGCTGTAGTCCAGCTCCTGCACATCGGCGGGGAGGATGATCGCGGTGACGGTGCGCTTGGCGTACGCGGTGCGGAAGGCGCGGTCGATCAGGTTGGGCAGCTGCTCCGGCACCGTCGCCGTCTCGCAGAAGTCGGAGGCGACGTCCTTGTAGAGGCTCTGCAGGTCCACTTCCTGCTGGTAGGAGCCGCCCATCGCGCTGCGGTTGGTCTGCCCGACCAGCGCGACGACGGGAACGTGGTCGAGCTTGGCGTCGTACAGCCCGTTGAGCAGATGAATGGCCCCGGGCCCGGAGGTGGCGGCGCACACCCCGACCTTCCCGGAGAACTTGGCGTACCCCACCGCCTGGAAGGCGGCCATCTCCTCGTGCCGGGCCTGCACGAACCGCGGCTGGTTGTCGGCCCGCCCCCAGGCGGCGAGCAGCCCGTTGATGCCGTCGCCCGCGTAGGCGAACACATGCTCCACATCCCACTCGCGCAACCGCTGCAGGATGTAGTCGGACACCTTCACGCTTCCCATAAGTCACTCCACTCCGACCTCGACCACCCCCGCGCGAGGCTTTCTGGGTAACCGTGGGGGGCGGGGGGAAACGTCGGGGGACGGGGGCGCGAGCGGGAGAGCAGCGGCCGGCGTGGGGCTGGAGTGAGTCAGGCCGGGGAAGCCCGGCAGTTACCACGTCTGCGTGGTGGCGAAGTAGAGCTCCTCCACGACGGAACGATTCAGCGGTGCACTCGCCGGTAGGTGCAGAGGCGAGCCCGCCAAGGCTCTGTACTCCGCGTACCCCAGCAAAGCGGGGGCGACGGCGACCACAAGGTCCGGCGCGATGGCCAGCAGCCCGGAGTCGAAGAGGCGGTGCACATCGGCCCGCAGCAGCAGCCCTTCGTCGACACAGTGCCGCTCGGTGGTGGCGAACGGCCGAAGATGGGCCGCTTCCAGCACTTCCGCCGGGGCGGGCCCGGACACGGCGCACACCAACCCGTACTCACGGATCAGGGCCCGGCGAAACGCATCCTGCCCCCGCCGCACGGCCGCAACTGCTCTCCGTCGCCCTCCGGCCAGCGCGAGGGAGCGTCGGCGCGCGGAACGGGCCGCGAGGTCCCTCTCGGGCAACCGGACGCCACGAGCTGCCACCGCCGCGAGCGTGCCGGGCCGGTCCATCGCCTTGATCGACTGCTGGTCCGACTTGCTGAGGGTGATCTCGGCGAGGGCGTCCTTGTCCAGACAGCCTTCGAGTGGCTGCCACGTGCCGCCGTAGTGCGCCCGGTAGGTGGTCACCTGGATCATCTCCACCCGCGGCTCGTCGAAGGCGTTCCGACAAGGGCTGCACCGGTATCGCACCGATGCAGTGGTGCGTTCCTTGAAGCCGGTGCTCCCGCAGTAGGGGCACCGATTGCGTACCTTCTCCTGCCCCGGCAGCACGTCCAACTGCTCTATGCGCCCGATCCCGAGAGCCTCGTCACGATTCCTCACGATCACCAGGTCACCCACGGCAACTCGCCGGTAGTTACCCACGGTTGAGTCATAGCTGTACGACTCCTCCGCGACGTCCTCGTACCCGGCGTTGCCCTGGAACTGACGCACCGCATCATCTGCGATCAGTAACGACCAGACTCTATAGCTGACTTGCTCTGATGTGATCTCCAGCCGGTCCACAACGGAAGGATATGGGAACGCTGTTGGCGTGTGTGCTCGACGCGTGCCCCTCGTGCACCCTTCAACTTTGAGCCTCATGGCTCGAACCGCGCTCTACCTGCATCGGACCGGCCAGGTCACTGTCGAGAAAGACCGATTCGACGGCCCGCTGGGTGGGGAGCGCTTGGGGGTGGCCGATGGCCTACGTTCCGATCCTGAAAGGCAAGGCGGGGGAGTTTCTGGCGCTGGGACATGCCTCGCCGGCAGTCCAGGCTCAGATCCGCCCGGTCATGGAGATCGTTCCTGATTTCGAGCTCCGGGACCTACTGGAAACCTTTTGTGAGCACGCCATGGAGCACGTTCCCAACGGCATGGTCTTGACGGTGGACTGTGGCGCATTGCCCTTCGTCCGTGTACTCGAAGGAGACACGGGAGGCCCCGTGGCGCGAGTCAGCGAATCGCTGAGCCTTCGCGGCATTGCCATGTGCCCGGTCTTCAGGATCGCTGATCACCCAGCTTTGCTGGCCGAAGTGGCCAAGGCAGCAGCAGTGCACCGACAAGGCGCATGCCTGCGCTTCTCCACGGCCGTCGACCGCAGCGACCGGATCCCGGACGGAGAGCACGTACGCGACGCGCTTCGAGTGCTCCAGCTGGAGCCACAAGAGGTCGACTTGCTGGTTGACGCCGGCCCGGTGCACTCGGGTCGGACACGGGATGCCATGGCCACACGGATTGCCGAAGCCCTGAACAGCCTGTCCCGCTGGCCGTGGCGGCACCTTTGTGTTGCGGCCGGCGCGTTCCCCGTCAACCTTGCAGGCTTCCCGCGAGGCATGGCCACACCTGTCGTGAGGGAAGACGCGAATCTGTGGAGGGAGGTCGTCAGGCAGTGGCGAGGGCCGCGACCGCCTGACTTCGGCGACTTCGGGGTGACCTACCCGCGCATTCTGCCCAAGAGTCGTGGGACACCGGACCCCAACATGCGCTACACGACAGCGTCGGAATGGCAGGTCTTCGTTTATCCGCGGCTACGGCGAGGCAATGACGACTTCTTCGTTCTCAGCCAGGACCTCGTCAACTCGCCCTATTGGCCCGTCACGGGAGCTGCAACGTCGTGGGGTGACGCCCGCCTCCAGGAATGCGCCCAGAGAAGGCGCCAGAAGGCGGGTGGAGGCACGGAGTGGCGGGCCTGGGCGACGTCGCATCATCTAGCCGTCGTGACGTCTCACCTGACCGCCACGGGCCATCCGTAGCGATCAGATCGGGGCGCAGCTTGCCCGACGCGTCACGGCTGCGACCCCGGTCCCTGTGCGGGAGCTCGAAGGACGCTGTCAGATCTTGATCACCGTGGCGCGCCCGCCGCACAGAGCGGCGATGCCCTCGGGATCGGAGGTGAGGACTGTGACGGGGCCGGGTGCGGTGAGGGCGGTGGCGCTGAGCATGGCGTCGACGGCGTACTTGTGCCCGTGCAGGCCTGCGTTGGCGAGGAGGGCTGCTGCGTGCCGGGCAATCGGCTCGGTGACCGGTTCGACCACCAGGCGGGAAAGGGTCCATTCCAGGGCCGGGCGGTTGATCCGGGGATGAACCACTTCTACAAGGGTGGCCGCCGAAGTGATCACGCGCAGATCATCGGCGCGTGCCAGGGCAAGCCAGCCGGTCACTGTGCGGTCACGCAGGACAGCCTTGGCCAGCCCTTCGCTGTCGAGGACCAGGGTGCCGCCGGGGATGGCGACGGAACGGCTCACGCTGCGTTCGCTCCGCCCTGCGTCTGCTTCTCGCGTGCCTGGTGGAGCTGGTCCCGCAGGGACTGGATCTCTTCGTCCGTGATGGGCCCGTGCTCGGCCTCGGCCACCTGGATCAGCTCGTTGAGGTTGTCCCGTTCGATCTGTCGGGCCACGGCCGCGGCCACATAGGCGGACAGGCCGGAGGGTCCGCTGCGGGCCTTGGCGGCTTCGGCGACGTCGCGCGGCATGGTGATCGAGTACTTGCCGGTAGGCTCACTCATGCCACTCATCCTACCGCTCATCCTCCCTGCGTGGCGGGATTCACGCACTCTGCCTCTTACGCGCTGGCGGAGTAAGCGATGCGGTGGCCTGAAACCAGAGCGTTGATCAAGGAACAGTTCCCCCCGCCAAAGCCTCCGTGGCCCTTGGAGCTCCCCAGGGGCCTCGCCGTTTGCGCCTCCGGCCAGGGTGATGTGCTCAGCCCACCCACTTGGTGATCCGCGTACGGCCGCTCCGCTGCCCCACCTGCACATACGCGAAGACCCCGGCTCCACCGCTTCCGCTGGTGACGGGGTCTTTAGGCACCTACTGAGGTTGAACTCGTGATGTCGTCTTCGGTGATCAGGGGCTGATGGTCAGTCCCGTCTCGGTGAGGCAGCCGTCTATGAGGTGGCTGCGGTACTGGATGTGGCGGAGACCGCTTCGGATGGTCTGGACGAGGTGTTCGGGGGTGCTGAAGGCGACATTGGAGAGCCAGCCGCGTCGCAGGAGGGACCAGATGCCTTCGACGGGGTTGAGGTCGGGTGCGTAGGGCGGCAGGTAGTAGATGGTCTGCCAGTCCTGGGCTGCCGCCCATTCCCGCAGGTCGGCGGCCTTGTGGACGTTGAGATTGTCCCAAACCAGGACGACCGGGCCGCCGAGTTGTCGGTGTGCGGCGATCAGCAGGTCGCGGTAGTCGCGCCAGGAGAAGCTCTTGCGTCCGTTGCGGTTGCCGTCGTCGCGGCGGGGCCGATAGATCAGCCTCGAGCGGTGGCCGGGTTTGTAGCAGGTCAGCGCTGCGATGGAGATGCGTCTGCGGGAGCGGCCGCGGACCCGCACCACCGGGGTGCGGCCACGCTGTGACCAGGTCTTCGCTTGCGGCGGCGTCATGGAGAAGCCGGCTTCGTCTTCGAAGACGAGCCAGGCTCCACGGGCCGCCGCGAGTCTTCCGCGCAGGGCCAGGTCTCCTTCACCCAGCCAGCCACGGCCTCGTCGTCGCGTTCCATGGCCCGTCGGGCCAGGACCTGGCATGACCAGCCGTTGCGCACCAGCAGCTTGCGCACACCCTGGACGGTGTAGGTCAGGTGGAAGCGCCGGCCGATCACGGTCTTGATCCGGCCCAGGGCCCAGCGCTGTTCCTGCCAGCCGTGCGCGGTCGGCCCCTTGGCCAGCTCCGCCTCCAGTTGCGCGAACTGCTTCTCGCTCAGCCTCGGCAACGACGCCGGCCCCTGCGACCGCAGAGCACGCGGCCCATCCTTCTCCCACGCCTGCCGCCATCGCTGCACGGAGCGGACGCTGACTCGCAGGTCCTTGGCGATCACCGAGCTCGCCTCGCCCCGGGCGAACCTCTCGGCCGCCTTGAGCCGTAACCCCTCGCGGAACTGCTGCCGTTCGGCAGTCAGCCCGCCCCCTTGTGGATACCGCATGCCCCGGTAATACCGCACACGCGACGAGCCGTCAGCCCCTACGACTCCACGAGTTCAACCTCAGTAACCGACGGTCGGGCTTCGTCGATGGCCACGAGGTGACCTGCCAGCGTCGGCCGCGCGCCCCCTTCTCGCGGGGGCGGACGCACGCTTTCGGACTGTCCGCGTGGCTGTACGGGCGCGTTCGTGGAGGTCCGCGCGGCAGGTCGGATGGGGTGCGCGTACCGCTGTGAACGGTGGCGTCCGTCGGTGCACTGGACAAAGACCAGGACAACGAGCGGCTCAGCGGCATCATGGTTTGCTATGGACCTCTCTGGCATTGCAGCCCTGTTGGCTCTCGCCGGCATCCCTGTGAGCGTGCTGATCGTCCGTTGGCAGATGCGTGCCGCGTTGGATCAGGCGGAGATGCAGTATCGAGCCGCCCTGGAGACGGCAGAGGCGAACCGTCGAAGCGCCCTGGAGGCTGCCGAGCTGGCCCGCCAGAGTGCCGCTGAGGTTGCACGTGCCCAGTTGCAACTGGAACGGGCCCGATGGATCACTGAGTTGCGCGGTGCCGCATATAGGAACTTTCATAACTCTGTGTCGCTGTATCGGCGCTCTCTGTTAGCTGATGAACTTGACATCCAAGAACTTCAAGCTGCTTCGCGCGAGATACATGACAACATGCACGCAATCCGCCAAGTAGGGCCTGACGAGGTTTCTGTCATTACAAGTCGAATAAATAGGGTGTGCTACGGCATCCTTTCGCATATCAGACGTGGGATGTTAGGAGCCTCGTTGGAAGAGCGCACGGAATTGTGGAAGGAGCGGGTAGCGCCTCTACGTGCCGAGCTAAGCGATGCTATTAAGCAGGTGAACAGCCGCCGCGCCAGCTGGAGGCACCTTGGGTGACCATCGAGGATGGGGCGTAGGAAGCTTGATCTGTGAGGAGTGTGCTCAGAAGCCGGTCTACTGATCACCGCCCTCGCCGACCAGCGAGGCAGAAGAAGCCCTCGGCTCTGAACAGTTCAGATTGGGCTTGATCCGTTTTGGCGGACATCCGAGATCAGGGGTTCAGCCCCGGGAGGATGTCCATCATGGAGAGCATGGGGAAGAAGAAGCCTCGCCC
>NZ_SHKS01000008.1 GCF_004217285.1 Streptomyces sp. BK239 | reverse complement strand
GCAGCCTCGGCTACCGCAGTCCCGCCGAATACGAGACCACACTCGCAGCCTGACCACCACACACCGATGGTGTCCGTCAAAGCGGAACAAGCTCAGATGTCGTGGGCTTCTGTCGTTGTTGGTCGGCGTCGGGCAGCCTCGCATGGCCCAGGGACGGCCCGGACTTCGAGGCGGGACCTGGCGTTCCTGCCGGGCCTCGTCCACCGTGGCCACCTAGCCTGCCAAGTCGCTAGAGGGGGTCTCCGTGGCCGGTGGCAGCTCCTTGCTGTTCGCCATGGCCTGGCCGAAGCTCTTGCAGAACTCGGTGAAGCTCCACTGGGCACCGGGGGCTGGCGCGAAGGAAGCGAACGACCCTACGTGCTCACCACCCACTACTACGTCCAACGTGCCTTGTTCGCCGATGCGTGCGCTCCGACACTCTCGAAGATCCTGCGCGAACATGGGCCTGGTCCGCCTCCCCTGTCCCAGCCATGCACCCCAGTAGATGGTTCGGTCCGTGAGGAACAGGACGCCATCCTGAGGGCCGTCCCACAAATTCCGCGCGGGCGCACTGGCGATCTTCCGTTCTCCAGACTCAAGCACGGGCTCAATGCTCTGCCAGTACTCCGCCTGAGCTTTGTCGTGACGCCGCTGTGCCCACCGTCTCAACATCACTAAAGCCCCTCCCCTCAGCTGCACCCAGTATCGGGCGCTTCGCAGCGTCTGGCCCTGGGTTCGAGCGATATCCCATGAGCGGGCCCAGTAGGCGTGACTGCCGGCGGGCGAGCTCCCGCCGATGCCACGCGTGTCCGCAGGGCGTGGCTACCGTCGGCCGTCCATGCCATCCACGCAGCGTTCAGCGGCACGCCCCCGCTGAGGAGACGATGGCTCAGCTCAGCCACAACCGACCACCGGCGGCCGCCTTATCGCTCAGCCCCCGTACCTGCTGCTGAGCTGTCGGTAGTTGTCGAACCTGGTCATCTTGAGCGCCCTTCCACGGCCTGAGACAGTTCAGAAGGGCACTCGTGCGTGAGCACCGCATCAGGAGTTCGATTTACCCCTACCTGCTCCGGCGCCGAGCAGGACTCCCAGTTCCCACATCGCTCACGATGCGACTTTTCGTAGCTGATTAGGCCATCAATTGAAGGATGTCTTTCATTGATGACGGGGCTCTTTCTGTGACCGTTCCACGCCTCTAAGGTGGGCGCCGATACATCCTGAGGGGGGATATGTCAGTTCCGAGCCAGGGGCAGGCGCCGAACCCGGAACCTGAACCAGTACCAGTGCCCAGTCCCGCACCAACTCCGTCACCAACACCAACTCCCGCACCAGTACCAAGCCCCACACCGACACCTGCAACGCCTGGAGCACCCCTCACGAGATTCGAGGTGTGGCGCTTCGTAGTGGAGATCGCCCTCTGTGTTGCAGCGCTCCTAACGCTCCTGTTTCTGTCCTGGCAAACAGAGGCTGCCCGGCAGCAGGCCGTCGAGGCTGAGAAGCAAAGTGCAGGGCAGCGCCTGGACGGCCTATATCAGCACCTGTTGCAACGACGCGAATTCCTGGCGGACAAGGACAACTCTGAACTCGCCCCTTACATCTGGGGTAAGAATACGACTCCGCTGAAGAGTATCGCTGATCCCGTAATGCGGGAGCGGGTGGAGACTGCCCTCTCATGGGATCTGCTTTTTGCAGATTACGCTTACGCAATTCTTCCGGACTTGATTGGAGAAGAATGTGTACCCGACGATGGGCATTTTGTCTTGAGAGCAGACAATGAAGCTGCACGCACGTGTGATGATTGGCTGGCTTGGAGTGAGTACTTGGTCGCCCACTTTCAGGATCCCCGTCTCTGTGAAATGGTTAAGGGAGCCAGGGAGACGTACGGAACCGAATTCATCCAAGCTATCGACCGGACTGGTGCCTGCGACCTGCTTCCTGGGTGACTCATTAGTTCAGGTTTGCGGGCCTACGTGAGAGGGCTGCCCCGTTCGGCCAGCATCCGGGCAGGCTCTTCTCTGTCGCCAATAGACACCGACACTCCGACGCCCGCTTTAGGGTTTTGATCTCGGTCTGGCGAAACTGCGATCCATCCGGAGTATCGGTGCCTCACGTAGCGGTCGGCTGTCGCCGCTGTGCGTGGTCGATAATGCAGCATTAGAGGCCGGTGGCACGGGTCTTCGGCTACTGCAAAGACAAGAAGCTATTCACTTGCCCCATAGATCCTTAGCTGCGGTCACTATCGCAGCGAAGGCGGCCGTTGGGGCAATCGGGATACCGGTGGCGGCTATTCGCTCACTGACAGGCATCCTCGACCACCATGCCCCGTTTGCGAAATTCTCCATCACCGAGAATCTTGCGCGAAGCGCCCACCGACGGCCGCCCTTGCCGCTGCGGCACCCACCACGACCAGGACGACGCCGTCCTCGGCACCCCGCTCGACCCGGACCGCTACGACTACGAAGCGGCCGTCCTGTGGAACGCGCACGCCGGGGCCCTGTGGCGGCGCTTCTCGATCTACCTCCGCCGGGAGGTCGCCAAGCGCGCCGGCCTCACTCAACGCACCTTCCGCGACCACGCCCGGATCTCCTTCGCCAAGGTCGCCGAGTATCAGAAGCGCGGTGCCGTGCACTTCCACGCGGTCATCCGCATCGACGGCCCGGAAGGCGGCGACACGGCACCGCCCGCCTGGGCGACGGCGGAGCTCCTGACGGACGCCATCCAGGCCGCGGCCACCGCCGCCCGCGTGGACGGCCCGACCGTCGACGGACGCGCGCATACCTTCGCCTTCGGCCGCCAACTCGACGTCCGCACGATCCGATCCGCCGACTTCGACGACGGCCAGGACCTCACCGAACGCGCTGTCGCCTCGTACATCGCGAAGTACGCGACCAAGGGCGCCGAGACGGCGACCGGCACCTCGACCGCCCGCTGAAGTTCCTCGCCGAGCTCGCCCAGGCACGCATAACCGAACACGCCCGACGCATGATCCGCGTCGCCTGGACCCTCGGCGCACGCCCTGAGCTCGCCGAGCTCCACTTACGCGCCTGGGCGCACATGCTCGGCTTCCGCGGCCACTTCTCCACCAAATCCCGCCGCTACTCCACCACCCTCGGCGCACTGCGCACCGCTCGCGCTGACTGGCGACGCGCACAGGTCACCGCGGTGGTCGAGACAGAGCCGACGGAAACGACTCTCGTCCTCTCGCACTGGGTCTTCGCCGGTACTGGCCTGAGCCGTGCCGAAGCCTGGCTCGCTTCATCCCTCGAACCCGCACTCGGAACGGAAGGAGAACCGACGTGGACTCCCGTCACGACGAGCTGATGACTGTTCGCCAAGTCCTGGATGAGCTGGGCGGTGTCTCTCGCCGAACCTTCTACCGCTGGCGGGAGCTGGGATACGGGCCGGCCGCGTTCAAGCTGCCCAACGGAGAGCTCCGGGTATGGCGGAGCGACTTCACCACGTGGCTGCGACAGCTGGAGGCGGCGGCGTGAAGTCCCTTGATGTGAAGGTCTGGGCGGTTCGCAAGCGGGACACGAAGACGCCCTCGTACGGTGTCCGCTGGTCCGTTGCCGGCAACGTGCTCTCGGAGTCATTTCGCACAAAGGCGCTCGCCGACCACTTCCGCACGAAGCTCATGCGAGCGATGCGCGACGGTGAAGAGTTCGACACCGAGTCGGGGCTCCCGGCCTCGATGGAAGAGAAGAAGTCGGCCGTGTCCTGGTACGCCTTCGCCCTCAGATACCTCGCCATGAAATGGCCCCATGCCGCCCCCAATACGAGGGACGGCATCAATGAATCCCTCACCAGCGTGACGCTGGAGCTCCTCGACGAGCTTGCCGGACGGCCGTCCGATGAGGTGATCCGCAAAGCGCTGCGCAACTGGGCCTTCGTCTTGCCGGGGCCCGCCGATCGGGAAGTCCCGGACGACGTACGCAACGTTCTCCACTGGGTGTCCAAGGCCTCTCGGCCGCTCGCCGATCTTGCTGAACCCGCCACGGCCCGCGCGGTCCTCGACTCGCTGAAGCTCAAGCTCGACGGCACGGCGGCAGCGGCAGAGACCGTGCGGCGCAAGCGTCGGACGCTCGTCAATGCCGCGAACTACGCGGTCGACCTGGGGGAGCTGCGCGAGAACCCCATCACGGCGGTTCGCTGGCAGAAACCGAAAGTGTCCAATCAGGTGGACCCGCGCGTAGTCGCCAACCCGGAGCAGGCTCGCAACCTCCTGGCGGCTGTCTCCTACGTGGGCGGATACCGGCGTGCCCGCGGCCGTCGCCTCGTGGGTCTGTTCGCCGCGATGTACTTCGGTGGTCTCCGGCCGGCTGAAGCGGTCGGCCTCGCCGAGACGGACCTGATCCTCCCGGAACAGGGCTGGGGCTCGGCGCTGCTCCACCGAACACGCCCGTCGGTCGGCAAGCAGTGGACCGACTCGGGGGAGACCCACGACGACCGCGGGCTGAAGAACCGGCCGACCGAGGACGTCCGCCGGGTACCTATTCCGCCTCACCTCGTCGCCGTATTCCGCGAGCACCTGGCCACCTTTGGCACAGCGGGCGACGGGCGCCTGTTCTTCAGCGAGAAAGGTTCGGTCGTCCCGTCCTCGACCTACTACCGCGTGTGGCAGGAGGCCCGGCTCCTCGCGCTCCCGCCGGCCTCCGCCTCCTCGCCGCTCGCGAGTCGGCCATACGACCTTCGACACTCGGCGCTGTCGACCTGGCTCAATGCCGGTGTCGACCCGACCGAGGTCGCCGAGCGCGCCGGCAACAGCGTCGAGGTGTTGCTGACCCGCTACGCGAAGTGCCTCGACGGACGGCAGGACGTCGCCAACCGGCGTATCGAGGACCTTCTGCGCGAGTACGAGTGAGACACCCTGCACCCCACCGAGGCCCCAGGCATCTTGTCCGGGGCCTCTCTCGTTTTGAGCGCTACCTGCTGCGATGCTTCGAACCGAGAGCGGACGAGGGGGAGGCTCGTGGAGCTGAGGGTGACGCGCTGGAAGCGGTACGGACAGGATCGCCTGTACGCCAACCTGCCAGATGGCACCGCGGTCGGCTGGGCGGACGTCAGGACGGGGGACATCACGGTCCTGGTCGCCGAGTATCGCGACAACGTGATCGCCGTGCTGACACATCACTTACGGAGTAACTCTCAGTCGGTCATGCCACAGAGAGCACCCGAGCCTGAAGCCCGCCCGATACTGCCGCCCATGACGCTGGCCGACGACCTGTCCACCAACCGTCCCGGTGAGTCTCTACGAGACCTGCTCGACAAATCCGGCGTAGGCCTGATTGAGCGGGTCGTCTCACAGCTCTTGCGGCGCCCTACCGGGTGGGAGTCCTGGCGGAAGGGGTTGGAGGGGGAGAGGAAGGTGGGAGCCGAGCTGAACCGTTTGGCACGTCACGGCTGGCGGGTCCTGCATTCCATCCCCCTGGCCGACAAGGTGGACGTCGATCACTTGCTGGTCGGGCCCGGCGGTGTGTTCAGCATCAACACCAAGCACCACCACAAAAAGTCCGTATGGGTCGGAGACGATTCCGTGAAGGTCAACCGCGGAAAGCCGGAACCCTACGCACGCAAGAGCCGAGCGGAAGCGAAGCGGGTAGCTCGAGTGCTTGAGCACTATTGCGGCTTTCCCGTACCGGTGGAGCCTGTGCTCGTCTTCGTCGGTGTGACCGATCTAAAGGTGGTCGCCACACAGCTCAGCGTGCGCGTATACCAGGAGCGTCAGGTGGCGGCACTGGCACCGCTCTCGGGGGTGCTGACGGCCGAGCAGGTCGAGCAGGTGTACAGCGTCGCTCGCCATCGACAGGCTTGGAGCCAGGCCTGAGGCAGTCCGTCTCAGCGAGGGGTCAGTCATCCCTTCCGGAAGCGGTTCACCCGTCCCAGCGGGTTGCAACGGCATCCGCGACGCTGAAGACAGCGTCGCACTCGGCGCATTGCGCTTTGCCGAAGAGATAAGTCAACTTGCCCGCGACATCGGCCTGATTGTCGGCGAGCGCGCGACTGTGCAGTCTTTGGGCAAGCCCCTCTAGTGCTGAGGAGTCTGCAGGCTGAAGAGGGATCTTCTTTGCCGCCGTCTCAATCATGTACATGCTGTCCGTGGTCGAGAAGAAGCCGTACTCACCGAAGGCTATGAAGTTCTCGGCGCTGCACGCGGGGCAGGGCACTTCGTATTCGTCGTCGTTCAGGCCGTCGAGTTGTTCGCCCCAAACCGGGACATCCTCGAATCCGAGGAGTGCGGCGAGCAAGTAGACGTAAGTTCCGGGGTCATCGCTCAGGCTCGGATCCCGGAGAGCTTCCTCAGTCAGTTGCAGCAGGTCGGACATCTCCGAGGCGTAGGCCACGTGGGGATCCTGCTCGCCGTATGGCTGGTCGGTGCTGGCCGCGATGGCGCCGGCCAGCAAGAGTGGTTGCTGCCTGTCCGCAGGCGACCACTGGCGCGCCATGTCTCGTAGGGCCGGCAAGGCGGCATGGCTTGCAGAGTAGACGGTGCCCTGATGGCACAGGCGGGACCAGAGCTCGGTCCAGTCTGAGTCGTTCGGGGCTTGGCTCGCCCTGTCGAGCAGACCGGGGACGTCTTCTGCCGTGCCGTAGGCGTGCTTGAGCTGCGACCAGTCCGTCATGTCGGCGATCTAAGCAGTCGGGTGCCGCAGACTTCACGACCGGGGGCGTGCCAGTCGCCCTGTCGTCGGAAAGCGTTCGGCGACCTGCAGGAATGCCTCAAGATCCCGTCCACGCCTCGTCCACGGACCCCGACATACGCCCGCTCCGGGCCGCACACGCCTGCACATACGCGAAGACCCCGTCCTCAGCGTAAGCGCTGGTGGCGGGGTCTTTGGGCACCTTCTGCAAGGTGCCCCCGGCAGGATTCGAACCTGCGCACACGGCTCCGGAGGCCGTTGCTCTATCCCCTGAGCTACGGGGGCGTGTTCGTCGCGTTGCTCGCGGCGACGGGTAGAACACTACCAGCTCGGTCGGGGTGATCAGGAACGGGTTTCGGGGGCGTGGGGTGGAAGTGGGGAAAACCCGGACGCGGTGGCCGGTGCCGACCTACTCTCGAGTTGTGTCAGGCGCGTCGGGCCGGGTGCTTGTTGTCGATGACAACAAGGTCATCCGGCAGCTGATCAGGGTCAATCTCGAGCTGGAGGGCCTCGAGGTCGTGACCGCGTCCGACGGTGCCGAGTGTCTGGAAGTCGTTCATCAGGTGCGGCCCGACCTCGTGACCCTCGATGTCGTCATGCCCCGGCTTGACGGGCTCCGCACCGCCGCCCGGCTCCGTGCCGATCCGCTCACCCGCGACCTTCCCCTCGCCATCATCAGCGCCTGCACGCCCTACGAGGTCGAGGCCGGTCTCGACGTCGGCGTCGACGCCTTCCTCGGCAAGCCCTTCGAGCCCGCTGAACTGGTCGACGTCGTAAGGAAGTTGATCGAGGGGAGAGGGGAGAGAGACGCCGGTGCCGGATTCGGCGGGTTAGAGCGTGTGCCTCGTCCTCACAAACACGAGCGGTCCGCCTGAGCGGGCCCTGCCGGCGGCGACCCATGTGCGGTGCCGTCCATATCCCGGACCCCCGGCCCCGGCCGCTCGCCTCCCCACCCCCCTCCTCCCCTACGCTTGTGCCGTGACCCCCGTCGAGCTCTCCCGCACCGTCGTGCACGCGGTGCGTCGTGCCGTGGACGCCGGTGAGCTCAGCGTGGACGTCCCCTCGCGGGTCGTCGTCGCGCCGCCCGGGCCGGGGGGATGCGGGGACTACGCGACCAACGTCGCCCTCCAGCTCGCCCGCCCCGCCGGGCAGCCTCCCCTCCGCGTCGCCGAAGTGCTCCAGGGCTACCTGTCCGACGCCGTCGGCGTCGTCGACGTCGAGATCACCGGGCCCGGGTTCCTCAACATCAGCCTCGATCCCGCCGCCGTCTCCGCCGGCCTCGGGGAACTGGTGCGGCGTGTCCTGGACGAGGGGCTGCGGTACGGGCACACCGACGCCCTCGCCGGGCGGGTCTTCGAGCTGCGCGTGCCGTACGAGGTCCGTGCCGAGGTTCTCGCCGACGTCCTCGGGCGGATCGTCGCGGCCCAGGGCGGCCGCGTCGACGTACTGCACCGGGAGCCCGTGAACCTGCGGCCCGTGCCCTCGCCGGAGGACCCCGCCCCCCTCGGACTCGACGCCGCCTGCTGGGCCCTGCTGCACCCCGCCCCGCACGACCGGCCCCGCATCACCGCCGACCACCTCGTCCAGCGCGAGGCGAACCCCCTCTTCCGCGTCCGGTACGCCCACGCCCGCGCCCGCGCCCTCCGGCGCAACGCCCGCGCCCTCGGCTTCGCCGTCGACCCCTGCACCCCCCACCCCGCCGACGGCCAAGCCCCCCACCCCGCCGACACCCCCGGCGCCCACCCCCTCCTCACCCTCCTCGCGGACTACCCCCGCGTCCTCGGCACCGCCGCCTCCCTTCCGCACCCGGACGGCATCGGCGCGCCTTCCCGCCTCACCAGGTATCTCCTCGACCTCGCCGACACCGCGCTCCCCTTCTTCGCCACCGTCCTCCCCCGCGGGGACGAGAAACCCACGGCCGCCCACCGCGCCCGGCTCGCGCTCGCCGAAGCCGTCGGGACGGTGCTCGCCGGCGGCCTCACCCTCCTCGGCATCGACGCTCCCGATCACCTCTGAGCCACAGAACCCCGACCAGCCCCGGTCAACGTTCACACCGCGACTCGCCCCGAAAGAGCACCCCCAAGATGAGCCGTTCCGCACACCCCGCCGGGCCCCGTCACGCCGACGTCTATCCCGAGGGCCACTACTCCGCCCCGCCCGCCGACCTCAACGCCCTCGACCCGAAGGTGTGGGCCCAGACCGTCAGCCGGGACGCCCAGGGCGTCGTCACCGTCGGCGGGGTCGACGTGAAGACGCTCGCCGAGCAGCACGGCACCCCCGCCTACATCCTCGACGAGGCCGACTTCCGGGCCCGCGCCCGCGCATGGCGCAGCGCCTTCGGGACCGACGCCGACGTCTTCTACGCCGGCAAGGCGTTCCTGTCGCGTGCGGTCGTGCGGTGGCTGCACGAGGAAGGGCTCAACCTCGACGTCTGCTCGGGCGGCGAGCTCGCCACCGCGCTGTCCGCCGGCATGCCCGCCGAGCGCATCGCCTTCCACGGCAACAACAAGTCCGTCGCGGAGATCGAGAGGGCCGTGCGCGAGGGGGTCGGGCGGATCGTGCTCGACTCGTTCCAGGAGATCGTGCGGGTCGCGCACATCGCGCAGTCGCTCGGCAAGCGGCAGCGCGTGCAGATCCGGATCACCGTCGGCGTCGAGGCCCACACCCACGAGTTCATCGCCACCGCGCACGAGGACCAGAAGTTCGGCATCCCGCTCGCGGGCGGCCAGGCCGCCGAGGCGGTACGGCGGGCCCTCCAGCTCGACGGGATCGAGCTCATCGGCATCCACAGCCACATCGGCTCGCAGATCTTCGACATGTCGGGGTTCGAGGTCGCCGCGCACCGGGTGGTCGGGCTGCTGAAGGACGTCCGGGACGAGCACGGGGTCGAACTGCCCGAGATCGACCTCGGGGGCGGCCTCGGGATCGCGTACACGAGTGACGACGACCCCCGCGAGCCGCACGAGATCGCCAAGGCGCTGACCGAGATCGTCACCCGTGAGTGTGAGGCCGCCAAGCTGCGCACGCCGCGCATCTCCGTCGAGCCGGGGCGTGCCGTCGTCGGGCCCACCGCGTTCACGCTCTACGAGGTCGGCACCGTCAAGCCGCTCGACGGGCTGCGCACCTACGTCTCCGTCGACGGGGGCATGTCCGACAACATCCGTACGGCGCTGTACGACGCGGAGTACAGCGTCGCCCTGGTGTCGCGCACGTCCGACGCCGCGCCGATGCTGGCGCGCGTGGTGGGCAAGCACTGCGAGAGCGGTGACATCGTCGTGAAGGACGCCTTCCTCCCGGCGGACCTGGCACCGGGTGACCTGATCGCCGTGCCGGCCACGGGCGCGTACTGCCGGTCGATGGCCAGCAACTACAACCACGTGCCCCGGCCGCCGGTGGTCGCCGTCGCGGACGGCCAGGCCCGGCTCATCGTGCGGCGGGAGACCGAGGAGGATCTCCTGCGGCTCGACGTCGGGTGAGAGGCGTTTGCGCCGGGTGGAAGATCTCCTGTCCGCCACCGCCGAGAAAATGAAATAAACGTCTCACGATCCGGACCCTGGCCAGAAAGTCCGGTTCGGTGGGTGAGACTGGTCCAACCGAAGACGGTATGAGGAAACGAGGTCGGATGATGCGTACGCGTCCGCTGAAGGTGGCGCTGCTGGGCTGTGGAGTGGTCGGCTCAGAGGTGGCGCGCATCATGACGACGCACGCCGACGACCTCACGGCCCGGATCGGCGCCCCGGTGGAGCTCGCGGGCGTCGCCGTGCGGCGGCCGTCCCGGGTGCGCGAGGGCATCGACCCGGCCCTTGTCACCACCGACGCCACCGCCCTCGTCAAACGCGGGGACATCGACGTCGTCATCGAGGTCATCGGGGGCATCGAGCCCGCCCGCACCCTCATCACCACCGCCTTCGAGCACGGCGCCTCCGTCGTCTCCGCGAACAAGGCGCTCCTCGCCCAGGACGGCGCCGCCCTGCACGCGGCCGCCGAGGAACACGGCCGTGACCTCTACTACGAGGCCGCCGTCGCCGGCGCCATCCCGCTGATCCGCCCGCTGCGCGAGTCCCTCGCCGGCGACAAGATCAACCGGGTGATGGGGATCGTCAACGGCACGACCAACTTCATCCTCGACAAGATGGACACCACCGGGGCGGGCTACCAGGAGGCCCTCGACGAGGCGACCGCGCTCGGGTACGCCGAGGCCGACCCGACCGCCGACGTCGAGGGCTTCGACGCCGCCGCCAAGGCCGCCATCCTCGCCGGCATCGCCTTCCACACGCGGGTGCGTTTCGACGACGTCTACCGCGAGGGCATGGCCGAGGTCACCGCGGCCGACTTCGCCTCCGCCAAGGAGATGGGCTGCACCATCAAGCTGCTCGCCATCTGCGAGCGGGCCGCCGACGGGGGTTCCGTCACGGCGCGCGTGCACCCCGCCATGATTCCGCTGAGCCACCCGCTCGCCTCCGTGCGCGGCGCGTACAACGCCGTGTTCGTGGAGTCCGACGCGGCCGGCCAGCTCATGTTCTACGGCCCCGGCGCGGGCGGTTCGCCCACCGCCTCCGCCGTGCTCGGCGACCTCGTCGCCGTCTGCCGCAACCGGCTCAGCGGGGCGACGGGGCCCGGCGAGTCGGCGTACGCCGCCCTGCCCGTGTCGCCGATGGGGGACGTGGTCACCCGCTACCACATCAGCCTCGACGTCGCGGACAAACCGGGTGTTCTCGCCCAGGTGGCGACCGTGTTCGCGGAACACGGCGTATCGATCGATACGGTTCGTCAGCAGGGTAAGGACGGTGAGGCCTCCCTCGTCGTCGTCACCCACCGGGCCTCCGACGCCTCCCTCACCGGGACCGTCGAGGCGCTGCGCAAGCTCGACACCGTGCGGGGTGTCGCCAGCATCATGCGGGTTGAAGGAGAGTAACCAGCAATGACCCACCAGTGGCGCGGAATCATCGAGGAGTACCGGGACCGGCTGCCGGTGTCCGACAGCACGGTCGCCGTGACGCTCCGCGAGGGCGGCACGCCGCTCGTGCCCGCGCAGGTGCTCTCCGAGCGCACCGGCTGCGAGGTCCACCTCAAGGTGGAGGGCGCCAACCCCACCGGGTCCTTCAAGGACCGCGGCATGACCATGGCCATCACCCGGGCCAAGGAGGAGGGCGCACAGGCGGTCATCTGCGCCTCCACGGGCAACACGTCCGCCTCCGCCGCGGCGTACGCCGTGCGCGCCGGCATGGTTTCGGCCGTTCTCGTGCCGCAGGGCAAGATCGCGCTCGGCAAGATGGGCCAGGCCCTCGTCCACGGCGCCAAGATCCTCCAGGTCGACGGCAACTTCGACGACTGCCTCACGCTGGCCCGCGCGCTGAGCGACAACTACCCGGTGGCGCTGGTCAATTCGGTCAACCCGGTGCGTATCGAAGGTCAGAAGACGGCCGCGTTCGAGATCGTCGACATGCTGGGCGACGCCCCCGACATCCACGTCCTGCCGGTCGGCAACGCGGGCAACATCACCGCGTACTGGAAGGGATACCAGGAGTACGCCGCCGACGGCGTGGCCGGAAAGAAGCCCCGGATGTGGGGGTTCCAGGCGTCGGGCAGCGCGCCGATCGTGCGCGGCGAGATCGTCAAGGACCCGGCGACCGTCGCGACCGCGATCCGGATCGGCAACCCCGCCTCCTGGAAGTTCGCGCTGGCGGCGCGGGACGAGTCCGGCGGTCTCATCGACGAGGTGACGGACCGTGAGATCCTGCGCGCCTACCGGCTGTTGGCCGCGCAGGAGGGCGTCTTCGTGGAGCCCGCGTCGGCCGCGTCCGTGGCCGGTCTGCTCAAGGCGGCCGAGCAGGGCAAGGTCGACCCGGGGCAGCGGATCGTGTGCACCGTCACCGGCAACGGCCTGAAGGACCCCGACTGGGCCGTGGCCGGCGCCCCGCAGCCGGCCGCCGTCCCGGTCGACGCCGTGGTGGCGGCCGCCCGCCTCGGCCTGGCCTGACCGGCGTTCCGCCTCCCGGCCGGCGGGCGCCGACGCCCGCCGGCCCGGCCGCGGACCGGCGTCGCGGGAGGCACTCCCAGCCGATCGCGGCGGGCCGCAGGGGGTTACCCCCGTCGGGGGTGCACGAGGGGCTTGCGACACGCATCGTGCGCCTCCTGTGCGCCCTATGTCGCCGCAGAACCTTCCTTCGATAGGCTGTACCGAACCCGCCTACCGCATATGCCTTCGCATATCGCGTCGTGCGGCCGGCAACGGCGCCGCGCCGTGCCGTCGGCCCGAGGGTCTTCGTACGTCATCGAATCGTCATCGAATGTCATTCGACCATCACGCAGCTCAAGGAGAGTCAACGAGCGATGGCCGGTCCAGCGTTCCGCGCCGCCGCCGTCCGGGTGCGCGTCCCCGCCACCAGCGCCAACATCGGTCCGGGCTTCGACGCCCTGGGCCTCGCGCTGGGGCTCTACGACGACGTCGTGGTCCGGGTGGCCGACTCAGGGCTGCACATCGACATCGCGGGTGAGGGCAGCGAGACCCTGCCGCGCGACGAGCGGCACCTCCTCGTCCGCTCCCTGCGCACCGCCTTCGACATCCTGGGCGGCCAGCCGCGCGGCCTGGAGATCGTCTGCGCCAACCGCATCCCGCACGGCCGGGGCCTCGGCTCCTCCTCCGCCGCCATCTGCGCCGGCATCGTCGCCGCCCGGGCGGTGACCATAGGCGGCGAGAACAAGCTCGACGACACCGCCCTCCTCGAGCTCGCCACCGAGATCGAGGGCCACCCCGACAACGTCGCCGCCTGTCTGCTCGGCGGGTTCACGCTCTCCTGGATGGAGGCCGGCGCCGCCCGCGCCATCAGGATGGAGCCCGACGATTCCATCGTTCCGGTGGTTTTCGTGCCCGGCAAACCGGTGTTGACCGAGACCGCGCGCGGGCTGCTCCCGCGCTCCGTGCCGCATGTCGACGCCGCCGCCAACGCGGGACGCGCCGCCCTGCTCGTCGAGGCGCTGACCAGGCGCCCCGAGCTGCTGCTGCCCGCCACCGAGGACCGCCTCCACCAGGAGTACCGCGCGCCGGCGATGCCGGAGAGCGCCGCGCTGGTGGAGCGGCTGCGCGCCGACGGGATCCCCGCCGTGATCTCAGGCGCCGGACCCACCGTGATGGCGCTGGCCGACGTGGCGACGGCCGGCAAGGTCGAGGCCCTGGCCGGCCGGGAATGGGCGGCGAACAGGCTGAGCCTCGACCTGCAGGGAGCGAGCGTTCTGCCGCTCGCTGCCACCGGCGACCTCCAGTAACGCGCGGTTGCCGGATTTCGAGAGGGGGAATGTTTGTTGGATCCGGTAGTGTTAACCTCAAGTCTGCACCCGACCCCACCATGGCGAGGTGCTTCGTGTCCCCGTCCGGGACAGACATTCTTCCGGGAGCTCCCCAAGCCGCACTGCGTTCCGTACGTCGTACCTGGGCAGTACGCCGTACAGCGACGCTGAGCGGTCCGACGGGCACGCTCCGGAATCGGTGCGACCAGGCTGCGTGACACCGCGTGTCACGCCTCGTCGAGGAAGCGCCATCACCAGAAATCTCTTCCGCCGCTTAGGCGGACCACCGCCCCGGCTTCGCCACATCAAGGCACGAAGCCGGACAGCACAACCGGTCGCCGAGCCAGACAGGCCGACGTCCGCTCCAGGGAAGGACCCTTCGTGAGCGACACCACCGATCTGATGGGCGCACGTGTCGAGGAGACCGCTGCCGCGCCCGCCACGGACGCCTCCGCGCCTGCCACCGGTGCCGGCTCCCGGCGGCGCCGCGGTACCGGCCTCGAGGGCATGGTGCTGGCCGAGCTGCAGCAGGTCGCATCCGGCCTCGGCATCAGGGGCACCGCGCGCATGCGCAAGAGCCAGCTGATCGAGGTCATCAAGGAGGCGCAGGCAGGATCCGGCGCACCGGCCGCGAAGGCCGACGCCGCCGCCGAGACCAAGCCCAAGCGCCGCGCCACCTCCAAGGCCCGTACGGGTGAGGCCCCCGCCGAGAAGAAGGCGGACGCCGCCCAGGCCGAGGCCCCCGCCGAGAAGGCCGTGGCCCAGCAGCAGATCGAGATCCCCGGCCAGCCGGCCGGAGCCGACGCGCCCACCGAGCGCCGTCGCCGCCGCGCCACCGCCGAGGCGGGCAGCCCCGAGACCGTGACGGCCGAGGCGAAGAGCGCGGCCAAGGCCGAGACGCCCGCCCCGGCGCAGAACGACCAGGGCCAGCCGCAGGGCGACGCCAAGGGCGACGACGGCGAGGGCCGCCGCCGCGACCGCCGTGAGCGCGGCCGTGACCGCGACCGCCGCGGCAAGGGCGACGACCAGCAGGGCCAGGGCGGTCAGCGCGACCGCGGCCAGCAGCAGGGCGGCCAGCAGCAGGGCGGCGGCCGTCAGGACCGCCAGCAGCGCGACAACGGCCCGCAGGACGACGACGACTTCGAGGGCGGCCGGCGCGGTCGCCGCGGCCGCTACCGCGACCGCCGGGGCCGTCGCGGCCGTGACGAGATGAGCGGCCCCGAGCCGCAGATCGCCGACGACGACGTCCTGATCCCCGTCGCGGGCATCCTGGACATCCTCGACAACTACGCCTTCATCCGCACCTCGGGCTACCTGCCCGGCCCCAACGACGTGTACGTCTCCCTCGCCCAGGTCCGCAAGAACGGCCTGCGCAAGGGCGACCACCTCACCGGCGCCGTGCGTCAGCCGAAGGAAGGCGAGCGCCGCGAGAAGTTCAACGCGCTGGTGCGGCTCGACTCCGTCAACGGCATGGCCCCCGAACACGGCCGTGGGCGCCCGGAGTTCAACAAGCTGACCCCGCTGTACCCGCAGGACCGCCTCCGTCTGGAGACCGACCCGGGCGTCCTCACCACGCGGATCATCGACCTCGTCTCGCCCATCGGCAAGGGCCAGCGCGGTCTGATCGTGGCCCCGCCGAAGACCGGCAAGACCATGATCATGCAGGCGGTCGCCAACGCGATCACCCACAACAACCCCGAGTGCCACCTGATGGTCGTCCTCGTCGACGAGCGTCCGGAAGAGGTCACCGACATGCAGCGGTCGGTGAAGGGCGAGGTCATCTCCTCGACCTTCGACCGCCCGGCCGAGGACCACACCACGGTCGCCGAGCTCGCCATCGAGCGCGCCAAGCGTCTCGTCGAGCTCGGTCACGACGTCGTCGTGCTGCTCGACTCGATCACCCGTCTGGGCCGTGCGTACAACCTCGCCGCGCCCGCCTCCGGCCGCATCCTCTCCGGTGGTGTCGACTCGACGGCGCTGTACCCGCCGAAGCGCTTCTTCGGTGCGGCCCGCAACATCGAGGACGGCGGCTCGCTCACCATCCTCGCCACCGCGCTGGTGGACACCGGGTCCCGCATGGACGAGGTGATCTTCGAGGAGTTCAAGGGCACCGGCAACATGGAGCTCAAGCTCGACCGGAAGCTCGCCGACAAGCGCATCTTCCCGGCGGTGGACGTCGACGCGTCCGGCACCCGCAAGGAGGAGATCCTGCTCGGCGGCGAGGAGCTGGGCATCGTCTGGAAGCTGCGCCGGGTGCTGCACGCGCTCGACTCGCAGCAGGCGATCGAGCTGCTGCTCGACAAGATGAAGCAGACGAAGTCGAACGCCGAGTTCCTGCTGCAGATCCAGAAGACGACGCCTGCGCCGGGCAACGGGGACTGACGCTTCACGCTCCGCTGGAGGGGCCGCGCCTTTCCGACGTGGTTCGGTGCGGCGCCGTAGTGGCTGGTCGCGCAGTTCATCGCGCCCCTCGAGGGCGTTGTCCGTAGGCGCCTCAGGGCCGCCACCCGAATCGGGGGGCGGCCCTTTGCCTTGTCCGAGACGTTTGCCACAGGGGCACGGGGGCGGTCGGGGGGCGGGCACGGCGAAACGTGCAGGTGAGCGGGGGGCGGAGGCGGGCTCGGGGTGCGGGTCGGGGGGTTCGGTGGTATGAGGCGGTGTCGGGCGTTGTGCAACCCTTTCCCGAGTTTCGCCGTCTGGCCGGGCGGAGCGACGATGGTGCGGTGAGGGTCCGACGGGACCGAGCCGGACGAGGGGGTAACCGAAACCGGACGAGAACCGAGGAGAGCATGTCCGCCGAGAGCACGCCGGATCCCGCCATACCGGGGAAGCCCGTCACGCCGGGAGAGGCCGGCGCACAGGACGCGGCCGCCACCCGCCCCAGAGGCAAGGGGCGCCGCCGCAAGCCGCGCGCCCGCCGCAAGGGCCTCGTGGTCGCGGCCTGGACCGCCGCGGGCATCGCCGTCCTCGGCGGCACCGGCGCCGGATACGTGTTCTTCAAGCTCAACGGCAACATCAAAAGCGTCGACATCGACCAGGCCCTCGGCGCCGACCGGCCCGACAAGGCGGACAACGGCTCCGAGAACATCCTCGTCCTCGGTTCCGACACCCGCGCCGGCTCCAACGGCAAGCTCGGCGGCGGTGAGGACGACGGCAGCGCCCGCTCCGACACGGCGATGATCGTGCACGTCTACAAGGGGCACAAGAAGGCCAGCGTGGTCTCCATACCCCGCGACACCCTCGTCGACCGGCCCGCGTGCACCGACGCGAAGGGCGGCGCGCACGACGCCGCCAAGGACGTCATGTTCAACTCGGCGTACAGCACGGGCGGCGCGTCCTGCGCGGTGAAGACGGTCGAGTCGCTGACCGGCGTCCGCATGGACCACTACCTGGAGGTCGACTTCTCCGGCTTCCAGAAGCTCATCGACGAGCTCGGCGGCGTCGGCATCACCACCACGAAGGACATCGACGACCCCGACAGCCATCTGAACCTCAAGGCCGGACGGCACACGCTCGACGGCAGGCAGGCCCTCGCCCTCGTGCGCACCCGGCACGGCGTGGGCGACGGCTCCGACCTCGGCCGCATCCAGCTCCAGCAGGCCTTCGTCAAGGCGCTCGTCGCGCAGGTCAAGCACATCGGCCTCTTCTCCGGCGGCACCCGGCTGTACGACCTCGCCGACACCGCCACCAAGACCGTGACCACCGACTCCGACCTCGGCTCGCTGAACTCCCTGATGTCCTTCGCCGAGGGCCTCAAGGGCATCGGCGCGGGCAACATGGACATGGTCACCACGCCCGTGCAGTACGACCCGGCGAACCCCAACCGGGTCCTGCTGCGGAAGCAGAAGGCGCAGTTGATCTGGAAGGCGCTCAAGGACGACCGGCCGATCCCCGGGACGGCGACCGAGGGCAACGCCAGCGGCGAGGCGGCGGGCGTCGTCACCCCGTGACCCCCACCCCGTAACCGTCGCCCAGGAGCCCTCCCCGGCCCCCGTCGACGGCCCGGGAATACAACGGCGCCCCCTCCGGTTTGGGGGGATGGCACCAGTCCTGGCAGACTGGTACGTCGGCTCCGGTTCACGCATCCGCATCCCGCGGCGGCGACCCGGCGCCCTCCCGAAACCTAGGAGACACCTTGAAGCGCGACATCCACCCCGCGTACGTCGAGACGCAGGTCAGCTGCACCTGCGGCGCGTCGTTCACCACCCGTAGCACGATCGAGGCCGGCAGCATCCGCGCCGACGTCTGCTCCGAGTGCCACCCGTTCTACACGGGCAAGCAGAAGATCCTCGACACCGGTGGCCGTGTGGCCCGCTTCGAGGCCCGCTTCGGCAAGGCCGCCGGCTCCAAGAAGTAGCGAGCCTGATTTCGCCGGTCCTCGGCCGCGCCCCGCGGGGTGCGCCGGGACCGGCGTTTTTGGTCGCCCGCCTTTCCTTCCGTTCGCAGTATCAGGAGCCAGAGATGTTCGAGGCCGTCGAGGAACTCGTCGGTGAGCACGCCGACCTGGAGACGAAGCTCGCCGACCCGTCGGTCCACGCCGACCAGGCCAACGCGCGCAAGCTGAACAAGCGCTACGCCGAGCTCACCCCGATCGTCGCCACGTTCCGCTCCTGGAAGCAGACCGGCGACGACATCGACACCGCACGCGAACTCGCCGCCGACGACCCGGACTTCGCCGCCGAGGTCAAGGAGCTGGAGAAGCAGCGCGAGGAGCTGACGGACAAGCTCCGCCTGCTGCTCGTCCCGCGCGATCCCAGCGACGACAAGGACGTCATCCTGGAGATCAAGGCGGGCGCGGGCGGCGACGAGTCCGCCCTGTTCGCCGGCGACCTGCTGCGCATGTACCTGCGCTACGCGGAACGGGTCGGCTGGAAGACCGAGATCATCGACTCCACCGAGTCCGAGCTCGGCGGCTACAAGGACGTCCAGGTGGCGGTCAAGACCCGCGGCCAGACCGAGCCCGGCCAGGGCGTGTGGGCCCGGCTGAAGTACGAGGGCGGCGTGCACCGCGTGCAGCGCGTCCCCGCGACCGAGTCCCAGGGCCGCATCCACACCTCCGCCGCCGGCGTGCTCGTCACCCCCGAGGCGGAGGAGGTCGACGTGGAGATCAACCCCAACGACCTTCGCATCGACGTCTACCGCTCGTCCGGGCCCGGCGGCCAGTCCGTCAACACCACCGACTCCGCCGTGCGCATCACGCACCTCCCCACCGGCGTCGTCGCCTCCTGCCAGAACGAGAAGAGCCAGCTGCAGAACAAGGAGCAGGCGATGCGCATCCTGCGCTCCAGGCTGCTGGCGGCCGCGCAGGAGGAGGCGGAACGGGAGGCCGCGGACGCCCGCCGCAGCCAGGTCCGCACCGTCGACCGCTCCGAGAAGATCCGCACGTACAACTTCCCGGAGAACCGCATCTCCGACCACCGGGTCGGCTTCAAGGCCTACAACCTGGACCAGGTCCTGGACGGCGAGCTCGACGCGGTGATCCAGGCCTGCGTCGACGCGGACTCCGCCGCCAAGCTCGCGGCCGCGTAACGCGTAAGAGGCACCCACGCACGAGGACGACACGGAGGACGAGCGTGCAGCGATCCATTGGGGGGCGACCCCCGAGCCCCCGCAGTCTGCTGCTCGCTGAGGTAGCTCAGGCCACCCAGCGGCTGGCCGACGCCGGCGTGCCCTCGCCGCGCACCGACGCCGAGGAACTCGCCGCGTTCGTGCACGGTGTGAAGCGCGGCGCGCTCCACACCGTGCACGACTCCGACTTCGACGCCCGGTACTGGGAGGTCATCGCCCGGCGCGAACAGCGCGAGCCGCTCCAGCACATCACCGGGCGGGCCTACTTCCGCTACCTGGAACTCCAGGTCGGGCCAGGGGTGTTCGTGCCCCGCCCGGAGACCGAGTCCGTCGTCGGGTGGGCCATAGACGCCGTGCGCGCCATGGACGTCGTCGAACCGTGCATCGTCGACCTGTGCACCGGCTCCGGCGCCATCGCGCTCGCCCTCGCCCAGGAGGTGCCGCGCGCCGGCGTGCACGCCGTGGAGCTGTCCGAGGACGCCCTGGTGTGGACCCGCAAGAACGTCGAGGGGTCCCGCGTCGACCTGCGCCAGGGCAACGCCCTCGACGCCTTCCCCGACCTCGACGGCCAGGTCGACCTGGTCATCTCCAACCCGCCGTACATCCCGCTCACCGAATGGGAGTACGTCGCCCCCGAGGCCCGGGACTACGACCCCGAGCTCGCCCTGTTCTCCGGCGAGGACGGACTCGACCTCATCCGGGGCATCGAACGCACCGCACACCGGCTCCTGCGCCCCGGCGGCGTCGTCGTCATCGAGCACGCCGACACCCAGGGCGGCCAGGTGCCGTGGATCTTCGCCGAGGAGCGGGGCTGGGCCGACGCGGCCGACCACCCCGACCTCAACAACCGCCCCCGCTTCGCCACGGCCCGCAAGGCGACGCCGTGAGCGCCACCCACACTCTCTACCGGCAGTACGTGCACGAGGAGGCCCGCTAGACATGGCTCGGCGATACGACACCAACGACGCGACCGACCGCGTGACCGGTCTGCGCGAGGCCGCGTCCGCCGTCCGCCGTGGCGAGCTCGTGGTCCTGCCCACGGACACGGTGTACGGCATCGGCGCGGACGCCTTCTCCTCGGAGGCGGTCTCCGACCTGCTGGAGGCCAAGGGACGGGGCCGCAACATGCCCACCCCCGTGCTGATCGGCTCCCCGAACACGCTCCACGGTCTCGTCACCGATTTCTCGGAGCTGGCCTGGGAGCTGGTCGACGCGTTCTGGCCGGGTGCGCTCACGCTCGTCGCCAAGCACCAGCCGTCCCTCCAGTGGGACCTCGGCGACACCCGCGGCACGGTCGCCGTGCGCATGCCGCTGCACCCGGTCGCCATCGAACTGCTCACCGAGGTCGGCCCGATGGCGGTCTCCTCCGCGAACCTCACCGGACACCCCGCGCCGGAGAACTGCGACTCCGCCCAGCAGATGCTCGGCGACTCCGTCTCCGTCTACCTCGACGGCGGCCCGACGCCCGGCATCGTGCCCTCGTCGATCGTCGACGTCAGCCGCGAGGTGCCGCTGCTGCTGCGCGCGGGCGCGATCTCCGCGGACGAGCTGCGCAAGGTCGTACCCGACCTCGAGGTGGCGAATTGACAGCCCCTGACGCGGGGCGTGGCATAGGCAACGGGGTCAGGGCCGCGGAGGAGACGACGACGTTCGGGTTCCCCCGCGACACCTTCCGCATCCTCCACGTCAGCACCGGCAACGTGTGCCGCTCGCCGATCACCGAGCGGCTGACCCGGCATTTCGTGTCGCAGCGGCTCGGGGTGCTGGGCGGCGGGCTGATCGTGGAGAGCGCGGGCACCTGGGGTCACGAGGGCGCGCCGATGGAGGCCAACGCGGAGGCCGTGCTGGCCGACTTCGGCGCGGACGCGTCCGGGTTCACCGGCCGGGAGCTGCTCGACGAGCATGTGATCCGGGCGGACCTGGTGCTGACGGCCACACGTGACCACCGGGGTCAGGTCATCTCCATGGGGCACTCGGCGGGGCTGCGCACGTTCACGCTCAAGGAGTTCACCCGGCTGGTCAACGCGATCGACCCGGCGACGCTGCCTCCTCTCGAAGAGGGCGTCGTGATGCGGGCCCGGGCGCTGGTGCGGGCGGCCGCGGCGCTGCGCGGCTGGCTGCTCGCGCCCACGGCGGAAGCCGACGAGGTGTACGACCCGTACGGCGCGCCGCTGCCGTTCTTCCGGTCGATCGGCGACGAGATACACCAGGCGCTGGACCCCGTGGTCACGGCGCTCACCGGGGTGCCCGCGCGGATGTAGCGGGCCTGCCGCCGGGCGGTGATGGGCGGGCCCGGTACCGGCGGCCTACATTGGACGTACGGCATCGTCGACGGTCCGGAGTGCGTCATGTCGCTCACCCATGTCAGCGCGGCCGCCGATGCGCTGCGGCGGCAGGACCCCGAGCTCGCCGGGGTGCTGCTGGGGGAGCGTGAACGGCAGGCGTCGACGCTCCAGTTGATCGCGGCCGAGAACTTCGCCTCGCCCGCCGTGCTGTCCGCGCTCGGCTCGACGCTCGCGAACAAGTACGCCGAAGGCTACCCGGGGGCCCGCCACCACGGCGGCTGCGAGATCGTCGACGTCGCCGAACGCCTCGCCGTGGAGCGCGCCAAGACGCTGTTCGCCGCCGAACACGCCAACGTGCAGGCGCACTCGGGGTCGTCGGCGGTACTGGCCGCGTACGCGGCGCTGCTGCGTCCCGGGGACACCGTCCTCGCCCTCGGCCTGTCCTGCGGCGGCCACCTCACGCACGGCTCGCCCGCCAACTTCTCCGGCCGCTGGTTCGACTTCGTGCCCTACGGCGTGGACGCCGAGACCGGGCGCATCGACCACGAGCAGGTGCGGACGCTGGCCCGCGCGCACCGGCCCAAGGCGATCGTGTGCGGGTCCATCGCCTACCCGCGCCACATCGACTACGCCTTCTTCCGGGAGGTGGCCGACGAGGCCGGCGCGTACCTCATCGCCGACGCCGCCCATCCCATCGGCCTGGTCGCCGGCGGAGCGGCGCCCTCGCCGGTGCCGTACGCCGACGTCGTCTGCGCCACCACGCACAAGGTGCTGCGCGGGCCGCGCGGCGGGATGCTGCTGTGCGGCGGCGAACTCGCCGAGCGCGTCGACCGGGCGGTGTTCCCTTTCACACAGGGCGGTGCGCAGATGCACACGATCGCCGCGAAGGCGGTCGCGTTCGGCGAGGCCGCGACACCCGCGTTCGCGGTGTACGCCCGTCAGGTGGTCGCCAACGCGCGGGTGCTCGCGGCAGGGCTGGCGGCGGAGGGTCTGGCCGTCACCACCGGCGGCACGGACACGCACCTGATCACCGCCGACCCCGCGCCCCTCGGCCTGGACGGACGCACCGCGCGCGGCCGGCTCGCGGCGGCGGGCCTGGTGCTGGACTGCTGCGCCCTGCCGCACGCGGACGCCCGCGGTCTGCGGCTGGGCACGGCCGCGCTGACCACACAGGGCATGGGGGAGGGGGAGATGGGGCGGCTCGCCAAGGTGATGGCGGGCGTGCTGAGGGACGAGGTGGAGCTGAAGAGGGCGCGTGAGGAAGTGAGGGAGCTCGCAGGGGCGTTTCCGCCGTATCGGGACTGAACCGGGGTAGGCGCGCTCCCGTACACAGCCACACATGCAACCATCGTGGCTACCCGTAAGTCCCCAACCATATGCAGCCGTCGCTAGGGTGTGGGGCTGTGATGGCCAGCGAGACCTGTGGGGAAGCCCGTGCGTGAATACCTGCTGACGCTCTGCATCACGGCTGCGGTGACGTATCTGCTGACAGGGCCGGTGCGCAAATTCGCGATCGTGGCCGGAGCGATGCCGGAGATCCGGGCACGTGACGTGCACCGGGAGCCCACCCCGCGGCTCGGCGGGATCGCGATGTTCTTCGGCCTGTGCGCCGGACTGCTGGTCGCCGACCATCTGACGAACCTCAACGAGGTCTTCGACAAGTCCAACGAGCCGCGGGCGCTGCTCTCCGGGGCCGCCCTGATCTGGCTGATCGGCGTCCTGGACGACAAGTTCGAGATCGACGCCCTGATCAAGCTGGGCGGTCAGATGATCGCCGCCGGTGTGATGGTCATGCAGGGTCTGACGATCCTGTGGCTGCCCATCCCGGGCGTCGGCAACGTGGCGCTCACCCAGTGGCAGGGCACGCTGCTGACGGTGGCGCTGGTCGTCATCACGATCAACGCGGTCAACTTCGTGGACGGCCTGGACGGCCTGGCCTCCGGCATGGTGTGCATCGCCGCCACCGCGTTCTTCCTGTACGCGTACCGCATCTGGTACTCGTACGGCATCGAGGCCGCCGCCCCGGCGACGCTCTTCTCGGCGATCCTGATGGGGATGTGCCTGGGCTTCCTGCCGCACAACATGCACCCGGCGCGGATCTTCATGGGCGACTCCGGGTCGATGCTGATCGGGCTGGTGCTGGCCGCCGGCGCGATCTCCATCACGGGGCAGGTCGACCCGGACGTGATGAACCTGTTCTCCGGTTCGGAGCGCGAGACGGTGCACCAGACGGTGCCGGTCTACATCCCGCTGCTGCTGCCGCTGACGATCATCGCGATCCCGGCGGCGGACCTGATCCTGGCGATCGTGCGCCGTACCTGGCGCGGCCAGTCGCCGTTCGCGGCGGACCGGGGGCATCTGCACCACCGGCTGCTGGAGATCGGCCACTCGCACAGCCGCGCGGTGCTGATCATGTACTTCTGGTCGGCGCTGATCGCCTTCGGCGCGCTCGCCTACTCGGTCAACTCGGCGTCCATGTGGATCGTCCTGGGCGTGGTGTTCCTCAGCGCGATCGGGCTCGGGCTGCTCCTGATGCCGCGGTTCACGCCGCGCGCCCCGCGCTGGGCGGAGGCGTTCGTGCCGCCGCGCTACCGCCGCCGCAAGGTCGTGCCGGCGGCTGCGGCCGCGGGCCCGGGGGAGCCGGGCGAGGGCGACCAGGAGGAGCCGCGAACTCCTGTGACGGTCGGGGTCTCCGGGGTCAACGGGGCGACCGCCGTGGGCCCTCGTTCGCGTGCGGCAAGGTAAGAATCTGACGAGAGCATTGCCAAGTCGTGGGGAAGCGGGCGGGTGGCAAAGCGCCCAATACCAGACAAGTGGGCGCGGTTTCTGCACAGACGCGCACTGTCATTCTCATGTGTGACAGCAAGCACACCATCCAGGTAAAGACCTCATCAAATAGTTTGTGATACGGTTCACGAGAACCCCGGATAGAGCCGAAGGACCGTAGTGCGACGGTCCATTGGTGTGAGGTCTTCACCCTGTCGGACCGGGACTACGCTCGTCCATGACGACACCCTGCCCCCTGTGAAAGCGGAGTTGCCGCCATGCCGTCCAACGACGTCCGGATCCTTGCCCAGGCTGCCGTGCCCACGGCTGCCGTCGGCGCGATTGCCGCCGTCGTCGGCGGTGTCGTCGCCGGCGGCAAGGGGGCGATCGGTGCGGTCGTCGCGACGCTCGTGGTCGTCCTCTTCATGGGTATCGGTCTCTACGTCCTGCAGCGCACCGCCAAATCGCTTCCGCACCTGTTCCAGGCGATGGGCCTGATGCTCTACGCGGCACAGATCCTGCTGCTGTTCGTCTTCGTCGCCGCGTTCAAGAACACGACGCTGTTCCACCCCAAGGTCTTCGCCATCACGCTGGTCGTCGGCACCCTCGCCTGGATCGCCGCGCAGACGCGTGCCCATATGAACGCCAAAATCCTTTACGTCGAGCCCGATTCGACGACGGGCCCGAAGCCCGAAAAATCGGGGCACTCGTCGTGAGGAGTAGGGCCGGGATAAAGAGGCGTGAGATCTCCTGCTATCGTCCGGTGCCAACTGCGGCATCGCGGGCGCGGGCATCCGAGCTGACGCCTGCTCCATCGCGAGGCGAGATGCCCCCAAGCCGCCCCCACATCCGTAACACCAGTCCCGTGCCGAACCGCGGCCCCGCGCCGCGCCGACACAACGAGGTTGCCGTACCCATGCGTCACGCCGAAGGAGCCCGCGGTGAGTGCTGACCAGACCCAGCTCGCCTTTGACTGGAGCTGTCGGATCATGTCCGACAACGGGTGTGGTTTTCCGGCTCCGGGCCTGCACTCGTTCCTCTTCAAGCCGATCGCCACGGTCGGGGGGTTCGAGTTCAACAAGGTGATGCTGCTCGCCATCATCACCACCCTCGTGGTCGTCACCTTCTTCACCCTCGCCTTCGGCAAGGCGAAGGTCGTGCCGGGCAAGCTCCAGATGGTCGGCGAGGCCGGCTACGACTTCGTACGCCGCGGCATCGTCTACGAGACCCTCGGCAAGAAGGAGGGCGAAAAGTTCGTCCCCTTGATGGTCTCGCTGTTCTTCTTCATCTGGATCATGAACATCTGGTCCGTGATCCCGCTGTCGCAGTTCCCGGTGTCGTCGATCATCGCGTACCCGATGGTGCTGGCCGCGATCGTCTACGTGGTGTGGGTCTCCATGACCTTCAAGCGGCACGGTTTCGTCGGCTTCTTCAAGAACGTCACCGGTTACGACAAGGAACTCGGCCCGGTCCTCCCGCTCGTGATGGTCATCGAGTTCTTCTCGAACCTGCTCGTTCGCCCCTTCACGCATGCGGTCCGACTCTTCGCCAACATGTTCGCCGGCCACCTGATGCTGGTGATGTTCACCGTCGCCTCCTGGTATCTGCTGAACAGCTGGATGATCCCGGCCGCCGGTGTCTCCTTCGTCATGACGATGGTCATGATCCTTTTCGAGCTCTTCGTGCAGGCGGTTCAGGCGTACGTCTTCGTGCTCCTCGCCTGCTCGTACATCCAGGGCGCTCTCGCCGAGCATCACTGAGCCCCAGTCCCTCAAGCCCCTGATCGTCCGGTGGCCAACCCCCGCCGGTCCATGAAAAAGAAGGAAGATTCAGCATGGCTGCCCTTGAGACCCTCGCCGCTGTCGAAGGCAACATCGGTTCCATCGGCTACGGCCTCGCCGCCATCGGCCCCGGCGTCGGCGTCGGCATCATCTTCGGCAACGGCACCCAGGCCCTCGCCCGCCAGCCCGAGGCGGCCGGCCTGATCCGCGCCAACCAGATCCTCGGCTTCGCCTTCTGTGAGGCGCTCGCCCTCATCGGCATCGTCATGCCGTTCGTCTACGGATGATCGAGCCCTGACGAGCGAACCTGCCAACGAAAGGCACTGATGTGATCGCCAACCTGGTGCAGCTGGCGGCCGAGGAGAAGCAGAACCCGCTTATTCCTCCGGGCCCCGAGCTGCTCGTCGGCACCATCGCCTTCGCCATCGTGTTCTTCTTCTTCTGGAAGAAGCTGCTTCCGAACATCAACAAGGTTCTGGAAGAGCGCCGCGAGGCGATCGAAGGCGGTATTGAAGAGGCCGAGGCCATGAAGGTCGAGGCCCAGAGCGTCCTTGAGCAGTACAAGGCGCAGCTCGCCGAGGCCCGGCACGAGGCCGCGCGTCTGCGCCAGGAGGCGCAGGAGCAGGGCGCGACCCTCATCGCGGAGATGCGCGCGGAGGGTCAGCGGCAGCGCGAGGAGATCGTCGCCGCCGGGCACTCCCAGATCGAGGCCGACCGCAAGGTCGCCGCGGCCGCGCTGCGCCAGGACGTCGGCAAGCTCGCCACCGAGCTGGCCGGCAAGCTCGTCGGCGAGTCCCTCGAGGACCACGCCCGGCAGAGCCGCGTCATCGACCGCTTCCTCGATGAGCTCGAGGAGAAGGCCGAGGCGTCGCGATGAACGGAGCGAGCCGCGAGGCCCTGACAGCCGCACGCGAGCGTCTCGACGCGCTGACGGACTCCACGTCCGTGGACGCGACGCGGCTCGCCGCCGAGCTGGCGGCCGTCACCGCGCTGCTCGACCGCGAGGTGTCGCTGCGTCGGGTCCTCACCGACCCGGCGCAGGACGGCGAGGGCAAGGCCGGGCTGGCTCAGCGCCTGCTCGGCGGCCAGGTCAGCGGCGCCACCGCCGACCTGGTGGCCGGACTGGTGCGCTCCCGCTGGTCGCAGTCGCGCGACCTGGTGGACGCGCTGGAGGAACTGGCGAACACCGCCGACCTCACCGCCGCGCAGAAGGCCGGCACGCTCGACGACGTCGAGGACGAGCTGTTCCGCTTCGGGCGGATCGTCACCTCGAACACCGAGCTGCGCGCCGCGCTGACGAACCGGAAGGCCACCGCCTCCGCCAAGGGCGAGCTGCTGCGCAGCCTGCTGGGCGGTCGTGCGGACGCGGCCACCGAGCGTCTGGTGACGCGCCTTGTCACCGCGCCGCGAGGCCGTAGCCTGGAAGCGGGACTCGAGTCCCTGTCCAAGCTCGCCGCCGAGCGCCGGGACCGCGTCGTGGCCGTCGTCACGTCCGCCGTGCCGCTGAGCGACCCGCAGAAGCAGCGCCTGGGCGCCGCCCTCGCGAAGCTCTACGGCCGCACGATGCACCTCAACCTCGACGTGGACCCCGAGGTCCTCGGCGGGATCCGGGTGCAGGTCGGCGACGAGGTGATCAACGGCTCCCTCGCGGACCGCATCGAGGACGCCGCCCGCCGCATGGCGAGCTAGCAGCAAGAAGACCGCAGTACGTACGCAAGCGGCCCTGGTTGGGCCGTGCAGAGGATTCACCTCTTTCAGGGGGGAGTCCGGGATTCAGACATCCCCCCAAAGTGAAACTTCGGGCCCAACAAGGAGAGCAGGGAACCCAGATGGCGGAGCTCACGATCCGGCCGGAGGAGATCCGGGACGCGCTGGAGAACTTCGTCCAGTCGTACAAGCCGGACGCGGCCTCGCGCGAGGAGGTCGGTACGGTCACCCTTGCCGGCGACGGCATCGCGAAGGTCGAGGGCCTGCCCTCGGCCATGGCCAACGAACTGCTGAAGTTCGAGGACGGCACCCTCGGCCTCGCGCTCAACCTGGAAGAGCGCGAGATCGGCGCCATCGTCCTCGGTGAGTTCAGCGGCATCGAGGAGGGTCAGCCGGTCACCCGTACCGGCGAGGTCCTGTCCGTGGCCGTCGGCGAGGGCTACCTCGGCCGTGTCGTCGACCCGCTCGGCAACCCGATCGACGGCCTCGGCGAGATCGAGACGACCGGCCGCCGTGCCCTGGAGCTTCAGGCTCCCGGCGTCATGGCCCGTAAGTCGGTGCACGAGCCGATGGAGACCGGCTACAAGGCCGTCGACGCGATGACCCCGATCGGCCGTGGCCAGCGTCAGCTGGTCATCGGTGACCGCCAGACCGGCAAGACCGCCCTGGCCGTCGACACGATCATCAACCAGCGCGACAACTGGCGCTCGGGCGACCCGAAGAAGCAGGTCCGCTGCGTCTACGTCGCCATCGGCCAGAAGGGCTCGACCATCGCCTCCGTGCGTGGCGCCCTCGAAGAGGCCGGCGCGCTGGAGTACACGACCATCGTCGCCGCCCCGGCGTCCGACCCGGCCGGCTTCAAGTACCTCGCGCCGTACACCGGTTCGGCCATCGGTCAGCAGTGGATGTACGAGGGCAAGCACGTCCTCATCATCTTCGACGACCTGTCGAAGCAGGCCGACGCCTACCGCGCCGTGTCGCTGCTGCTGCGCCGCCCGCCGGGCCGCGAGGCCTACCCGGGTGACGTCTTCTACCTGCACTCCCGTCTGCTGGAGCGTTGCGCGAAGCTCTCCGACGAGCTGGGCGCCGGCTCGATGACCGGTCTGCCGATCGTCGAGACGAAGGCCAACGACGTCTCGGCGTTCATCCCGACCAACGTCATCTCCATCACCGACGGCCAGTGCTTCCTGGAGTCGGACCTGTTCAACGCCGGTCAGCGTCCCGCGCTGAACGTCGGTATCTCGGTCTCCCGCGTCGGCGGCTCGGCCCAGCACAAGGCGATGCGCCAGGTGTCCGGCCGTCTCCGCCTCGACCTGGCCCAGTACCGCGAGCTGGAGGCGTTCGCCGCCTTCGGTTCCGACCTGGACGCCGCGTCGAAGTCGCAGCTGGAGCGTGGTCAGCGACTGGTCGAGCTGCTCAAGCAGCCGCAGTACCAGCCGATGCCGACCGAGGACCAGGTCGTCTCCGTGTGGGCCGGCACCACCGGCAAGATGGACGACGTCCCCGTCTCCGACATCCGCCGCTTCGAGAAGGAGCTGCTCGAGTACCTGCACCGCAAGGAGCAGGGCCTCATGACCTCCATCAAGGAGGGCGCGAAGATGTCGGACGACACCCTCACCGCTGTGGCCGACGCGATCGCCGAGTTCAAGAAGCAGTTCGAGACCTCGGACGGCAAGCTTCTCGGCGAGGACGCCCCCGCCGCGGCCAAGTGACGTAGGAAGGGACCTGACTCATGGGAGCCCAGCTCCGGGTCTACAAGCGTCGCATCCGATCCGTCACCGCGACCAAGAAGATCACCAAGGCGATGGAGATGATCGCCGCCTCGCGCGTCGTCAAGGCGCAGCGCAAGGTGGCGGCCTCCACGCCGTACGCGACCGAGCTCACCCGCGCGGTCACGGCGGTCGGCGCCGGCTCGAACACCAAGCACGCGCTGACCACGCAGGCCGACAAGGTCGTGCGGTCCGCGGTGCTGCTCCTGACGAGCGACCGCGGTCTCGCCGGCGCCTTCAACTCCAACGCCATCAAGGCCGCGGAGCAGCTGACGGCGCGCCTCGAGGCCGAGGGCAAGCAGGTCGACACGTACATCGTCGGCCGGCGTGGTCTCGCGCACTACAACTTCCGTGAGCGCAAGGTCGCCCAGTCGTGGTCGGGCTTCACGGACGAGCCGACGTACGCGGACGCCAAGAAGGTCGCGGCGCCGCTGATCGAGGCCATCGAGAAGGACACGGCGGACGGCGGCGTGGACGAGATCCACATCGTCTTCACCGAGTTCGTCTCGATGATGACGCAGACGGCCCTCGGCGACCGTCTGCTGCCCCTCAGCCTCGACGAGGTGGCGAAGGAGGCCGCCCCCAAGGGCGAGATCCTCCCGCTGTACGACTTCGAGCCGTCGGCGGAGGACGTCCTCGACGCCCTTCTGCCGCGCTACGTCGAGAGCCGCGTCTACAACGCGCTCCTTCAGTCGGCAGCCTCGAAGCACGCCGCCACGCGGCGCGCGATGAAGTCGGCGACCGACAACGCGGGAGAGCTGATCGAGACGCTCTCACGCCTTGCCAACGCGGCCCGCCAGGCCGAAATCACCCAGGAAATCAGCGAGATCGTCGGTGGCTCCGCAGCCCTGGCCGACGCGACCGCGGGGAGTGACAGGTAATGACGACGACAGTTGAGACGGCCGTTGCCACGGGCCGCGTCGCCCGGGTCATCGGCCCGGTCGTCGACGTGGAGTTCCCCGTCGACGCCATGCCGGAGATCTACAACGCCCTTCACGTCGAGGTGGCCGACCCGGCCCAGGACGGCGCGAAGAAGACGCTGACCCTGGAGGTCGCCCAGCACCTGGGTGACGGCCTGGTCCGCACCATCTCCATGCAGCCCACCGACGGTCTGGTCCGCCAGGCCCCGGTCACCGACACGGGCACGGGCATCACCGTCCCCGTCGGCGACTTCACCAAGGGCAAGGTGTTCAACACCCTCGGTGACGTGCTGAACGTCGACGAGCAGTACGACGGCGAGCGCTGGTCCATCCACCGCAAGGCCCCGAACTTCGACGAGCTCGAGTCGAAGACCGAGATGTTCGAGACCGGCGTCAAGGTCATCGACCTTCTCACCCCGTACGTCAAGGGTGGAAAGATCGGTCTGTTCGGCGGCGCCGGCGTCGGCAAGACGGTGCTCATCCAGGAGATGATCTACCGCGTCGCCAACAACCACGACGGTGTCTCCGTGTTCGCCGGCGTCGGTGAGCGCACCCGTGAGGGCAACGACCTCATCGAGGAGATGGCCGACTCGGGCGTCATCGACAAGACCGCCCTGGTCTTCGGTCAGATGGACGAGCCCCCGGGCACCCGTCTGCGCGTGGCCCTCGCCGGTCTGACCATGGCGGAGTACTTCCGCGATGTGCAGAAGCAGGACGTGCTGTTCTTCATCGACAACATCTTCCGCTTCACCCAGGCCGGTTCCGAGGTGTCGACCCTGCTCGGCCGTATGCCCTCCGCGGTGGGCTACCAGCCGAACCTGGCCGACGAGATGGGTCTCCTCCAGGAGCGCATCACCTCGACCCGTGGTCACTCGATCACCTCGATGCAGGCGATCTACGTCCCCGCGGACGACCTGACCGACCCGGCCCCGGCCACCACGTTCGCCCACCTCGACGCGACGACGGTTCTCTCCCGTCCGATCTCCGAGAAGGGCATCTACCCGGCCGTGGACCCGCTGGACTCCACGTCCCGCATCCTGGACCCGCGCTACATCGCGGCGGACCACTACGCCACCGCGATGCGGGTGAAGAACGTCCTGCAGAAGTACAAGGACCTCCAGGACATCATCGCCATCCTCGGCATCGACGAGCTCGGCGAGGAGGACAAGCTCACCGTCCACCGCGCCCGTCGCGTGGAGCGCTTCCTGTCCCAGAACACCCACGTCGCCAAGCAGTTCACCGGCGTCGACGGGTCGGACGTCCCGCTGGACGAGTCGATCGCCGCGTTCAACGCGATCATCGACGGCGAGTACGACCACTTCCCGGAGCAGGCGTTCTTCCTCTGCGGTGGCATCGAGGACCTGAAGAAGAACGCGAAGGAGCTGGGCGTCTCCTGAGCTGACGGCTCTTGAGCGGTCCTTCCGCTCACGTCCGTGAGCCGCGTGCTCACACCGGAGGGGGCGGGGTTCGTCCCGCCCCCTCTTTCACGCCCCTTAGACTTGTAACCAACACCCGGCAGACGCCGGGTGGTGACCCGAGGAGCCACCTTGGCTGCTGAGCTGCACGTCGCGCTGGTCGCGGCCGACCGAGAGGTCTGGTCCGGCGAGGCCACCCTGGTCGTCGCGCGCACCACGTCCGGCGACATCGGCGTCATGCCCGGTCACCAGCCGCTGCTCGGTGTGCTGGAGTCGGGCCCGGTGACCATCCGTACGAGTGACGGTGGGACGGTCGTCGCCGCGGTGCACGGCGGTTTCATCTCGTTCGCGGACGACAAGCTGTCGCTGCTGGCCGAGATCGCCGAGCTGTCGGACGAGATCGACGTCCAGCGCGCGGAGCGCGAGCTCGAGCGTGCGAAGGCGGAGGGCGATGCCACCGCCGAGCGCCGCGCGGACGTACGACTGCGCGCGGCGGCGGCGAGCTGACCCAGCTCACCGTGTGATGACGTCACTCAGCCGCGGCCGGCACCGGAGCGATCCGGAGCCGGCCGCGGCTGAGGCAGATCTGGATGTTTTTTCCGTTCCGTTACCTATCGAAGGTACCTAGGAGACGAGGAGGTCGGTGTCGATGGTCCTCGCTCTGACTGTGTGCGGAATCGTCGTGGCGCTGGTGGCGCTGGGGCTGTTCGTCTTCGGCCTGCGCCGCAGGCTCATCCAGCGCTCCGGCGGCACCTTCGACTGTTCCCTGCGCTGGGACGTGCCCGAGAAACCGGACCCGAGCGGAAAAGGCTGGAGCTACGGCGTCGCCCGCTACAACGGCGACCGCATCGAGTGGTACCGCGTCTTCTCCTACGCCTACCGGCCGCGCCGCGTCCTGGAACGCGCCTCGATCGAGGTGGCCGGCCGCCGGCTCCCCGAGGGCGAGGAGGAGCTGGCGCTGCTGTCCGACGCGGTGATCCTCGTATGCGTCCACCGCGGCACGCGACTGGAACTGGCGATGAGCGAGGACGCGCTGACCGGTTTCCTCGCGTGGCTGGAAGCAGCCCCGCCCGGACAGCGGGTGAATGTGGCGTAGCCGCATTCACCCGCTGTCCGGCGCTCCCCCGGGACGAAGTCCGGGGGAGCGCCGACGTCGCTTGACCGGTTACAGGTTGTTGCTGATGGCGTTCACCAGTTCGCCGTTCGCCGTGTCTCCGCTGAACTCCCAGAAGAACGCGCCGCCCAGGCCCTGGTTCTTCGCCCAGTTCATCTTCGTGGCGATGGTGGCCGGGGTGTCGTAGGACCACCAGTTGCCGCCGCACTTCGCGTAGGCGGTGCCGGCGATCGTGCCGGTGGGCGGACAGGAGGTCTTGAGGACCTTGTAGTCCTCGATGCCCTGCTCGTAGGTGCCCGGGGCCGCTCCCGTGGCGCTGCCGCCCGGGGCGTCCTGGGTGACGCCGCTCCAGCCGCGGCCGTAGAAGCCGATGCCGATGAGCAGCTTGTTCGCCGGCACGCCCTTCGCCTTGTACTTGGCCATGGCGTCGGCCGTGGTGAACCCGGCCTGCGGGATGCCGCTGTAGGAGGTGAGCGGCGAGTGCGGGGCCGTCGGTCCCTGGGCGGCCCAGGCGCCGAAGAAGTCGTACGTCATCACGTTGTACCAGTTGACGTAGGCCGCGGCGCCCCCGTAGTCGGCGGCGTCGATCTTGCCGCCGGAGGAGCCGTCCGCCGTGGTGGCCGCGGTGACCAGGTAGTTCGCGCCGAACTCGGCCCGCAGTGCCGCCATCAGGTTCTTGAAGGCCGCGGCGCCCGAGGTGTCGCAGGACAGCCCGCAGGCGTTGGGGTACTCCCAGTCGATGTCGATGCCGTCGAAGACGTCGGCCCAGCGCGGGTCCTCGACCAGGTCGTGGCAGGACCGCGCGAACGCGGCGGGGTTGGCGGCGGCCTGGCCGAAGCCGCCGGACCAGGTCCAGCCGCCGAAGGACCACAGCACCTTGATGTGCGGGTACCTGGCCTTCAGCTGGCGGAGCTGGTTGAAGTTGCCGCGCAGCGGCTGGTCCCAGGTGTCGGCGACGCCGCTGACGGACTGGTCGGCGGTGAAGGCCTTGTCGTAGTCGGCGAAGGAGTCGCCGATCGCGCACCGGCCGTTCGTGACGTTGCCGAAGGCGTAGTTGATGTGGGTGATCTTGGCAGCCGAGCCGGACGTCACCAGGTTCTTGACGTTGTAGTTGCGGCCGTAGATGCCCCACTCGGTGAAGTAGCCGAGCTTGACCTTGTCGCCGGTGGGCGGGGGCTCGGTGGTGCCGCCGGTGGTGCGCACGGCGCGGGCGCCGCTGACCGGGCCGCTCTGGTCGGCGGTGTCACGGGCGCGGACGGTGTACGAGTAGTCCGTGCCGGCCGTCAGCCCGGTGTCGGTGTATGAGGTCGTCGTGACGGTGGCGACCTTGGCGCCGTCGCGCAGCACGTCGTAGTTCTTGACGCCCTTGTCGTCGGTGGCGGCCGACCAGCTCAGCTTCACCGAGGTATCGGTGACTGAGGAGGCTGTGGGGATGCCCGGGGCGGACGGGGGCGCGTCGCCGGGGACCGTGGCGCCGTCGCAACCGCCGCCGTTGAGCTTGCAGTTGGCGGGGGAGCCGGAGCCGGTGCCGTTGAACCCGAAGGAGACGGAGGCGCCGGGGGCGAGTGTGCCGTTCCAGGACTTGTTCCTCGCGGTCCAGTGGGTGCCGGCGGAGGTGACGTCGGCGTCCCAGGCGGAGGTGACGGACGTGCCGGAGGGGAAGTCCCACTCGACGGTCCAGGAGGTGAGGGTGGTGGTGCCGGTGTTCTTCACCGTCCACTTGCCCTCGAAGCCGGTGCCCCAGTCCTGGGGCTTGGTGTAGGAAGCGGTGGCGGAGGGGGCCGCCTCGGCGGGGCTCGCGAGACCGACCAGTCCGGCGAAGGGGAGCAGCAGGGTGACCAGCCCTGCCGCGACTCGGTTCCTGAAGCGCATCGTGCGCCTCCTCGGGGGAGTTGTGGGGGGCGTGACTGAGCCTCACGCCACGGTGCCGCGAGAATAGAAAGGTCTGGACCACGGGTCAATAGGTCTGGACCACTCTGCTCATGCCGGTGGTTCGGCGTGCTGGATCCCCAACTCCTGCGCCAGCACGGCCGCTTGCACCCGGCTGCGCAGTTCCAGCTTCGCCAGCAGTCGGCTGACGTGCGTCTTCGCCGTCGCCTCGGCCATGTCCAGCCGCTCGGCGATCTCCGCGTTCGACAGCCCCTCGCCCAGACAGGCCAGCACCTCGCGCTCGCGCCGGGTCAGCGACTCCAGCACCGCCGGATCCGCCTTCGGCGGCCGGGCCGGCCGCGCCGCGAACTCGGCGATGAGCCGCCGCGTGACGGCGGGCGCGACGACGCCCTCGCCCCCTGCGACGGTCCGCACCGCAGCGATGAGGTCCTTGGCCTCGGTGTTCTTCAGCAGGAACCCGGCGGCCCCCGCGCGCAGCGCCCCGAACACGTACTCGTCCAGGTCGAAGGTGGTCAGCACCAGGACGTCCGCGAGGCCCTCCGCGACGACCGCCCGGGTCGCCGACACGCCGTCCATCCGCGGCATCTGAACGTCCATCAGCACCACGTCCGGCCGCAACTCCCTTGCCAGCGTGAGTGCCTGCTCCCCGTCCACCGCCTCCCCGACCACCTCGACGTCGGACGCGCTGCGCAGGATGAGGACCAGCCCGGCGCGTACGGCGGACTGGTCCTCGGCGACGAGCACACGGATCATGCGGGGCCTCCTCGGGCGGCGGTGCGAACGGGGTCAGGGGTGGCGACGGCGTCGGTGAGGGGCAGGGCGGCGCGCACCGACCAGAGTCCGCCGTGAGCGGACGTCGCCGGGCCGGCCTCGAAGGTCCCGCCCAGCAGCTCCGTCCGCTCCCGCATCCCGACCAGCCCCGCCCCCGAACCGGGGGCCCGCGGCCCGTCCCGGTCGCCGTACGGGCTCGTCACCTCCACGGTGAGCGAACCGTCCCGCCGGGCCAGGCACACGGTCACCCGGCCGGGGGAGGCGTGCTTGAGGGCGTTGGTGAGGGACTCCTGGACGATCCTGTACGCCGCCAGCCCCACCGGGGCGGGGACAGGTCCGCCGCCGTCGTCCAGGGCCGTGCCGAGCTCGACGTCCAGGCCGTTGGCGCGCGCGCCCTCGACCAGCGAGCCGAGGCCGTCGAGGGTGGGCGCGGCGACCGGTTCCAGGTCACCGCCGCTGTCGCGCAGGATCCCGATCAGCCGCCGCATCTCCGCCAGTCCCTCGACGCTGTTCTCCCGGATCACGCCGAGGGCCTCACGGGAGGTCTCCGGGCTGTCGATGGAGAGCGCGGCCGTGGAGTGGATGGCGATCGCGGACAGGTGGTTGGCGACCATGTCGTGCAACTCGCGTGCCATCCGGGCGCGTTCTGCGACGACCGCCTGCGTCCGGTCCATCTCGGCGAGCAGCGCGGTCTGTTCGGCGCGCAGCCGGGCGGCCTCGGCGGCGTCACGGTGATTGCGGACGATCAGGCCGGTGGAGGCCGGCGCGAGCGACACGAGCCCGACGGCCACCCCGATCAGCAGAGCCTCGGGCACCCGCCAGGCCGCGAACGGCACCACCGTCGCGAGCACCGTGACCAGCCCGGTGATCCAGGGGATACGGCGAGCCGACGCGGGCGTGCCGTACAGCACGGCCGCGTACACCAGGTCCGTGAACATCAGCAGGGTGCCCAGGCTGCCCTGGGTCATCGTGTCCAGGGTCAGCGCGACCGTGGCGGTCAGCAGGGCGACGCGTGGCGCGGTCCGGCGCAGCAGCTCGCAGCCCGCCGTAACGAAGAGCGGCAGGAGGACGGGCCAGCGCCCGTCGAACAGGACGATCGGGTCGGCCGCCCGCCGGGTGCCGAGCCCGATGCCCCACAGCAGCAGCCCGCCGAGCAGCCCGCCGGCCGCCGCGTACACGTCGAGCCGGTGCGGTCGGGGGAGTCGTCGGGCCATGCCTCCATCCAACACGGCCCACCGCGTCGGCGAGTGATCCCCCGGAAGGGTCCGGGACTGCATCGTTCGATGTACCGGAGGTTCGTCACCGGCGACGACGATCCCGGCCGCCGGGCGCGGGAGCCTTGAGTGGTGAGCGAGAGGAGCGAACCGTGGTCGTCTGGTTGGTCGCCGCCTGTGAGATCGGATTCTGGGTGCTGCTGGCGCTCGGGCTGGGCGCCCGCTATCTGCTGAAGTGGCGCCGTACGAGCGTCGTGCTGCTGTTGTGCGAACCGGTGCTGGAGCTCGTGCTGCTCGCCGCGACGGCCGTCGACCTGAGGAACGGCGCCGAGCCGGGCTGGGAGCACGGTCTGGCGGCGCTGTACATCGGCTACACCGTGGCGTACGGGCACTACACGATCCGCTGGCTCGACGGCCACGCCGCGCACCGCCTGGCCGGCGGTCCGCCGCCGCCGAAGCCGCCCCGCTACGGCCGCGCCCGCGCCCGGCACGAGGCGAAGCTGTGGCTGCGCGCAGTCCTGGGCGGGGCGGTCGCCCTGGCCCTGCTCCAGCTCGCCGTCCTCTACGTGGGCGACTCCGGGGACGTCAGCTCGTTGCGGGCGTTCCAGTGGACGACCCTGCGCATCGTCGGCGTCTACGGCCTGATCGCCCTGTCGTACACGGTCTGGCCCCGCAGGGCCCCGGCGGACGCGGACGCCGACGACGCGGTGGAGGTCAAGGCCCGCTAGGCGGCGTTCAGCGCTCCCCGCCGGGGACCCACAACACGTCGCCCTCGGCCTTGTTGGCCGTCCTCGCCAGAATGAACAGCAGGTCCGACAGGCGGTTGAGGTAGGTCGCGGTCAGCGGGTTCATCGCCTCGCCGTGGACCTCCAGCGCGGCCCACGTCGAGCGCTCCGCGCGGCGGACCACCGTGCACGCCTGGTGCAGCAGGGCCGCGCCGGGCGTGCCGCCGGGCAGGATGAAGGAACGCAGCTTCTCCAGCTCCGCGTTGAAGCGGTCGCAGTCCGCCTCCAGCCGGTCCACGTAGAACTGCTCGACCCGCAGCGGAGGGAACTCCGGGTTCTCGACCACCGGCGTCGACAGGTCCGCGCCCACGTCGAAGAGGTCGTTCTGCACGCGGGTGAGGACGGCGACGACCTCCGCGTCGAGCCCGCCCAGCGCGATCGCCGTGCCGAGCACCGCGTTCGCCTCGTTCGCGTCCGCGTACGCGGCGATCCTCAGGTCGGTCTTGGCGACCCGGCTCATGTCGCCGAGGGCCGTCGTGCCCTGGTCGCCGGTCCTCGTGTAGATGCGCGTCAGATTGACCATGCGGCCAATCTAGACCCTCCCCGCCGAGCCGTTCCGTCGCCTTCGTCACCCCTGCCCAGCACGGGGTCAATCGGTGCGAATCAGACAGGATTTGACGACGTGACCGGTGTCTCACCCGCTGAGACGTGAAACGCGTTACTAACCGGTCACACAGCGCCTCAGGCCCGCTAGTGTCCGGCCGAGAGCCGTGAGGAAGCGGTCGATACGCCGGATGGCTGACGCCGGTGACATCGGACGCGCGAGCGGGCAGGGCTTCTACAGGCACGGAATCCGCACAGGCCTCACCGGCCTCACCCCTGCGGGTGAATCTGCTATCGGTTCGCTCACAGACGGCAACCTCCGACCGCTTCACGCAGTCAGAGGGGGCAACACCGGACATCACACCGCGGAGCACGAGACGCACGCTTAGGGGAGCGCTATGTACATCAGGGGCGACCACGCCGAGCTGGTCGTCGGGGGCCGTCTCGACGTCCGCACCGCGGCGGACGCCCGTACGGCCCTGCACACGGCGGTCGACGGCGGCGTAGGCGACCTGGTGCTCGACCTGTCCGAACTGGACTCCTGGGACGCCACCGGCCTCGGCGTCATCATGGGCGCCCACCGCCGCGCCGGCCGCTGCGGCCGCCGTCTCGTCCTGCGCGGCGTACCGCCCCAGATGCAACGCCTGCTGGTGGCCACCCGGCTGCACCGCATCCTCGCCATCGAGGGCGGCATCCCGGTGGAATCCCTGCCCCGGGTGTGAAACGCCCCCACGGGGGACCCGGCACACGGCGCGCGCACCGGCACGGTCGCGGTCGCACACCTCTCCGTGACGAAACGCGCGCCGCACGCAATCCTCACCGGACTGTGACGTCTCGGGCGGCGTGGCCCCCCGGACTGTCGTGGATACTGTGCGAAGGTTTACGGTTCGTCTGCCCGCCGCGCGCATCCCTCAGGCGGGCACCGGACCAGAAGCGACAGCGCAGTGTGCAGCAAGGCCGGGAGGGGCTACGCCACACGACGCTTTTGGGGGGACCCATGGACCCGACGAACCGGGGACCCGAGGAGTACGGCCACGACGACGCCGAAGGCTCCCGCCCGGCCGACGCCGACACCGGGCAGGGCCACGCGCCGCGCCCCCGCTCCTCCAGGGACCCCCTGGCACCCGACTTCACCCCGCACGGCCCGGCGCCCGCCCGCACCGCGCGGCTGCACACCGGCGAGCACCTCCTCACCGTCAACCCCGTCGACGGCAGTGAGATCGAGCTGTGCCCGCCCACCGAACGGCCCGAACCGCCCGCCAGGCGCACCCCCGAGGAGCGCGCCGAGGCCGACCGCGTCGCCCGTCCCCCCGCACCGGCGGGCACCCACCGCACCCCCGCCCAGCCCCTGATCGGCCGCCAGGACGAACGCGAACAGCTCGTCCGCCTGCTCGCCCGGGGCCGCACGGTCCGCCTCACCGGCCCCTCCGGCTCCGGCCGCACCAGCCTGCTGGACCTCGTCGCCGAGGACTGCGAAGACCTCGCGCCCGACGGCGTCGTCCGCCTCACCGGCTACCACCGCACCCCCTCCGACCTGCTGCACGACCTCTTCCACACCGTCCACGACGCCCCGAGGCTGCGCCCCGAGGACGACGAGCTGCTCGCCCACGTGCGCGAGATCGGCGCGGTCGTCGTCGTCGACGACCTGGAGTTCGGCGGCGCCGCCCTCGACGAACTGCTCGACGCGACGCCCGAGTGCGCCTTCCTCCTCGGCGCCACCCCCGACGTCCCCGCCCCCTCCGCCGGCTCCGCCGTCGAGGAGGTCGTCCTCGCCGGCCTCGACCGGGCCGGCGGCGTCGAGGTGATCGAGCGGGCCGTCGGCCGCGTCCTCACCGAGGAGGAGGCCAACTGGGCCGGCGACCTCTGGTTCGAGTCCGAGGGCCTGCCCCTGCGGTTCGTGCAGGCCGGCGCCCTGCTGCGCCAGCGCGACCAGCTCCGGGCCGACGTCGACGCGGTCGACGAGTTCGGCGTCTTCGAGGACGCCCGCCCCTTCACCGCGTCGCTCGACACCGGCGCCGGCGAGGCCGAGGAGATACCCCTGCCCTCGCTCGGCGAGGCCGCCGCGCCCGCCCCCCTCCTCGCCGCCCGCCTCAGCGCCTCCGCCCGCACCGCCCTGCGCTTCGCCGTCGCCCTCGGCGGCGAGGTCCCTCACCAGGCCCATCTGCCGGCCCTGGTCGGCGACACCCACGCCGACGCCGCGCTCGGCGAACTCGCCGCCTGCGGGCTCGTCTCCCCGGTCGGCCCCCGCTACCGGCTCGCCGCCGGCGTCCGCGCCCAGCTCGAGGCCGCCGGATACGCCGACGACGTCGACGGCCGCGCCCACGCCGCCGCCCAGCACTACGCCTGGTGGGCCGCACACCCCTCGGTCACCCCGGAGCGGGTGTGCGCCGAGGCCGACGCCATTCTCACCGCCCTCGCCCTGGTCGTGCCCGGCACCACCCGGCCCGCCGAGGGCGAGGACGAGGCCACCTCCGTACGGCTGGCCCGCGCCGCCGCGCCCGCGTTCGCCGCCGGGCTGCACTGGAGCGCCTGGGAGCAGGCCCTGCACGAGGGCGCCGAGGCCGCCCGTCTGGCCGCAGCCCGGGCCGACCGGTCCTACTTCCACCACGAGCTCGGCGTCCTCGCGCTCTGCGCCGGACAGCTCGACCGGGCCCGCTCCGAACTGGAGGCCTCCCTCGCCCTGCGCGGCGCCCTCGCCGACAAGCGGGGCACCGTCGCGGGCCGTCGCGCCCTCGCCCTGGTCGCCGACCGCTCGGGCGACGTGCCCGGCCTGGCCGCGCTCATGGCCGTCGAGGAGGGGGCCGAGGCCCGCCGCGAGGAGCCCGCGTCCCCGCCGCGCGGCATCCCCGCGGCCCTGGCCACCCCGACGCCCACCGCCCCGACCCTCGTGACCGGCGTGCCCTCCGCCACCCCGGCGGCCGCCCACCACGGCCGCGGCGGCTTCAGGGCCCTGGCGAGGCGCAACCTCGTCGCGGCCGGCGCCGGCGCCGTGCTCGTCGCGGTGCTCGGCACGGTGGTGACGCTCGGCGCGACCTCCAAGAACGACGCGAACACCCCCGCCGACCGGCCCGGCGTCCGCCCGTCCGTCAGCGCGGGCACCGACGACGGCACCACGGGCGAGGAGACGCCCGGCGGCGACACCGGCCCGGGGGACGTGGGTGCGGTCACCAGCAGGCCGACGGACCCCGGTCCGGACGGCACGATGGGCACCGCCGACGACCCGACGCCGACGGGAGAGGCGACGCCGGAGCCGTCGGGGGACCCGAGCGGCACGCAGGAGCCAGGCGGTGGCGGCTCGACCGGGACGCCCAGGCCGTCGTCGTCGTCCAGTTCCACGTCCAGGCCTCCGTCGACGCCGACGGAGGACCCGACGCCCTCCGACGACCCCACGACGCCGACGGAAGACCCCACAACGCCCCCCACGGACACCCCGAGCACGCAGCCCTCCACCCCGCCGTCCAACTCGAACTCGGCCAGCGGTCCCGCCTCCAGCCCGGCCGGCTCGCAGAGCAGCGCCACCGGCTCCCCCAGCGCCGTCGGCTCCCCGTTCGTGTCCCCGGACACGATCATCTGAGCCGGGCGGGCCCGCCGGGCACGCCGAAGGGCCGGGTCCCGTACAGGGCCCGGCCCTCCTCGTCGCCCGACGCTCGCGCCGGCGTTCAGAACAGGCGCAGCTTGTCGTCTTCGATGCCGCGCAGCGCGTCGTAGTCCAGCACCGTGCAGCCGATGCCGCGGTCCGTGGCCAGGACGCGGGCCTGCGGCTTGATCTCCTGGGCCGCGAAGACGCCCCGCACCGGCGCCAGATGCGGGTCGCGGTTCAGCAGTTCCAGGTAACGGGTGAGCTGCTCGACGCCGTCGATCTCCCCGCGCCGCTTGATCTCCACCGCGACGGTCTGCCCCTCGGCGTCCCGGCACAGGATGTCGACGGGGCCGATGGCGGTCATGTACTCGCGGCGGATGAGGCTGTAGCCCTCACCGAGCGTCTCGATGCGGTCGGCGAGCAGTTCCTGGAGGTGCGCTTCCACGCCGTCCTTGATCAGACCGGGGTCGACGCCCAGTTCGTGCGAGGAGTCGTGGAGGACTTCCTCCATCGTGATGATCAGTTTCTCGCCCGCTTTGTTGACGACGGTCCACACGCCTTCGTCGTCGCCCGTGCCCTCCTTCAGCGTGCAGGGCGGGGACATCCAGTTCAGGGGCTTGTAGGCCCGGTCGTCCGCGTGGATCGAGACGCTGCCGTCCGCCTTCACAAGGATGAGACGAGGGGCGGAGGGGAGGTGGGCGGTGAGCCGGCCCGCGTAGTCCACGGAGCACCGGGCGATGACGAGACGCATGGCAGGCAACGCTACTCGACGCCCCGCACGCCACGCGATTCGCCCGAGCGTCACCCCGCACCAGGCTCCCCGGGGGCCCGTTGCGCCGCACCTTTTGATCTGGAAAACGTGAGTTCGGCAGTGGCTGATTGTGTGCCCACCAGGATTTCCCTATGTGCCCGTTCTCCTGGTGCGGTCACGGGCCGTTGCCTACCGTAGGAACGGGAGGTCGCGATGCGTGTACTCAGCGTGCTCGCAGTTCTCGGTGTCCGTGCACTGCGAACTCCCTTTCCGTGTCCGGCAACCCCTGCGCGTCGGGGGTGCGAGAGGAGTACCCATGTCGCTCGACGTCTCACCGGCCCTACTCGAACAGGCCGAGCGAGGCGAGGTCGACGAAGCAGAATTCGTCGACTGCGTCCGGACCTCCCTGCCCTACGCATGGGAGATGGTCAGCTCCCTGGTGGCCCAGCTGAAGGTGGACGGCGGAGACTTCGCCGACAACCAGACGCCCCCGCCGGACGAGCAGGCACGCGGGCAGCTGCTGCGAGCGCTGGCGAGCGACGCCATTCGCGGCGCGCTGCAGCGGCACTTCGGCGTGCGGCTGGCCTTCCAGAACTGCCACCGGGTGGCGGTCTTCCCGTTGGACTCATCGGTCGACGAGAAGCTGTCCCGTTTCACCTCGGTCCGCAGTCAGGTGCTGAACCAGTCCCCGGAGTTCCGGGACTGCTGAGGCAACGTGAGCCTGTCGCTTGCCGCTCCTCGCGCACGGCGTCGCACAGGGCGCCGATCGACAGGAGCGGCAGCTTCCTCGGCGGCGGGGCCGTTCACCGGAGGTGGGGGAGGACCTCCGCGCCCAGCCGCCGCAGGTTCTCCTCGGTGGCCGCCAGATCGCCCGAGCCCTCGACGAGGAGGGCGAAGCGCGAGACGCCGGTCCGCTCGCTGGTCGCGGCGAGCCGGTCCGCGCACAGTCGCGGGGTGCCCACCGGGTGCAGCCCGCAGAGCAGTTCGGTGTACGCGACCGGGTCCCGCATGCCGCGGGCGCGGCCGTCCACCGTCACATGGGCGTCCAGGCCCTGCTTCAGCCAGCCCGGCATCGCCTTCACCAGCGTCTCCACGGCGTCGGTGCGCCGGTCGGCGATCTGGCAGACGCCCGCCGAGACATGGCCCGCGTCGCGGATCTCGTCCGCCGGCCGCCCGGCCGCGCGCGCGTGCCGCCGCCACAGGGCGACCATCTCGGCCTTCTCCTCGTCCCCGACGTGCATGCCGAGCAGCATCGGCAGTCCGCGCTCCGCGGCCAGCCGCACGCTCGCGGGGGAGGTGCAGGCGACGACCACCTCCGGCCCCGCCGCGTCCGTCAGGGCCTCCGACGGGCGTGGTACGACGGGGACTTCACGGAAGCGGAAGCGCTCGCCGTCCGCTGCGACCGACGGTTCGCGCAGCCAGCGCACCAGCAGATCGAGTGATTCCGGGAACCCCTTCTCGTACGCCTCCAAGCCCGCCCCGAACACCTCCAGGTCGACCCAGGGCCCGCCGCGGCCCACGCCGAGGGAGAAGCGGCCGCCGCTCGTCATATGCAGCAGCGCGGCCTGCTCGCCCAGGGCGACGGGGTGGGCCGTGGGCAGTACGCTGACCGCCGTGCCGACCCGCAGGCGCCGGGTGCGGCCCAGCAGGAGGGCGGCCAGGGTGATCGCCGACGGGCACGTGCCGTACGGCACGAAGTGGTGCTCGGCCAGCCATACCGAGTCCAGGCCGGCCTCCTCGGCGACCTCGGCGGAGCGGACCGCCCGGTGCAGGGCCTCCCCCTGACCCTGGCCCGGGAACTGGGCCGCCAACACGAAACTTCCAACGCGCATGGGACTTTCCTGCTTCCTCGGCTCCGACGCGGAGCTCCCCCACCCGGCATAACCGTCTGACACGTGCCGAGGACACGGCCTGTCGGAGTATTTTGCGGATTGTCTGCAGAATGAGCGGTCCCTGAGGGGGACTTGCGGGGTTCGGCACCCTTCGGATACCCCTGTCCGGGCCGCGTAGGCTGGACGGGAACCCTGCCCCCGTACAGCCCCGTGAGGTGTCCCGTGTCCCCGCGCCGCAACCGACCCAAGGGTGAGGGCTCGTCCGGCCGCAGCGCCGAGGACGACGGCGCGGGCCGGTACGGCGGCTGGGAGTCCACGGTCAGCTGGCAGGACGAGCGGTGGAGCGTGCGGCACGTGGCCGGGGCGAGCGCGCGGGGCAAGGCCTACCGGTGCCCCGGCTGCGACCAGCTGATCCCCGACGGCGTGCCGCACGTCGTCGCCTGGCCCGAGCACGCGGGAGTCGACGACCGCCGCCACTGGCACAAGGCGTGCTGGAACGCGCGGGACCGCCGCACCCCGGGGGTGCGGCGGTCCCGTAACGCGCCGAGATTCTAGGCCTGCGGGCGGTCAGACGTCCCGCTTCTCCAGCAGGGCGAAGGCGCCGGCGAAGGCGGCGGCCGTGACGCCGAGCGCGATCCACAGCGGGTCCCAGCCGGAGGGGCCGGTGTCGGTCAGCGAGGTGGAGTAGAAGACGCTGAGAAGGTTGGGGATCGAGTACTCGACCAGGGCCTCGCGCACGTCCACCAGGGACTCCGAGAACATGAACAGCGCGATCACCAGCGGCGCGAGGAAGAGGCCGATCATGATGGTGATCGCGCCGGCCGAGTGCCGGATGATCGAGCCCACGGCCAGTGACAGCAGTCCGAGCAGCGCGATGAACAGGGACACGCCGAGCGTCCCCTTGGCCCACTCGCCGCCGGAGGGCTCCCGCGCCTCGGGCATCAGCGCCACGTCGACCATCGCGACGAACACCGACGACACCAGCGTCACCACGAACGCGACCAGGAAGAACACGATGGCCTTCGCAGCGAGGACGCGCCCCCGGGACGGGCAGGCCACCATCGTGGTCCGGATCATGCCGGTGCCGTACTCGGAGGCGGTGGTCAGCACGCCGAGCGTGATGACGCACATGCTGCCGAGGAGCAACCCGAAGAAGCCGAACGACAGCGCGTTCTCGCTCTCCAGGTCGGCTCCCTCGGTGTTCGCGGCGACCAGCGCGGCGGTTCCCAGCCCGATGCCGATGACGAGCAGGACGAAGACGCCCAGCGTCCACATGGTGGATCGCACCGAGCGGATCTTGGTCCACTCCGAGGCGAGGGCGTGCCCGAGGTGCGTGCGCACCACGGGGATCGGCGAGGTGTAGCCGGGGTACGCGGCCGCGGGCGCCGCCGGCGAAGACGTGGGCTGCGGGGTGCTCATCGGACGTCCTCGGTCGTGGTCGAAACGGTGCCCTGCCCCTGCGGGGCCGCGGGAGCCGGGGCGGAGGGAGCGGCGTCGGCCGGGGCCTGGTCCGCGGGAGCCGCCGGGACCTTGCCCAGGGCGACGGTGGCCGGACTCGTGGCCGGCGCGGGCCCCTGCGGCGCGGAGGCGGCCGCGGGCGGCGCGGCCGGGGCGGCCGAGGCCGGAGCCGGCTGGGCCGGGTGGCCCTGTGCCGGGCCGGGCGACGGCTGGGCGTACGGGTTGGCGCCGCCGGCCGGCGCCTGCCCGCCGTACGGGGCCTGGGCGGGCTGCGGCGGGGCGTAGCCCTGCTGCGGGGGCGGTGGGGCGTACCAGCCGGGCTGGCCCTGGCCGGGGACCGGCATGGGAGGCTGGGCGCCGGGCGGCAACGGCTGCTGGAGGCCCGCCTTCTGGTCGATGGTCGACCGGTAGTCCACGGCCCCCTGCGTCATCCGCATGTACGCCTCCTCCAGCGAGGCCTGGTGCGGCGACAGCTCCCACAGCCGTACGTCGGCCTCGTGGGCGATGTCGCTGATGCGGGGGAGCGGCAGACCGGTGACGCGCAGCGCGCCGTCCTGCTCGGGCAGCACATGTCCGCCCGACTCGGTGAGCGCGGCGGCGAGCTTCTCGCGCAGCTGGGGCTCCGAATGCGGGGTGCGCACGCGCGCGAAGCCGGCGGAGTTGGCCGCGATGAAGTCGCTCACGCTCATGTCGGAGAGCAGCTGTCCGCGTCCGATGACGATCAGATGGTCGGCGGTGAGCGCCATCTCGCTCATCAGGTGGGAGGAGACGAACACCGTCCGCCCCTCCGCCGCCAGCGACTTCATCAGGTTGCGCACCCAGAGGATGCCCTCGGGGTCGAGCCCGTTGACCGGCTCGTCGAACAGCAGCACCTGTGGGTCGCCGAGCAGCGCGGCGGCGATGCCGAGGCGCTGCCCCATGCCCAGCGAGAACCCCTTGGACCGTTTCTTCGCCACGTCCTGGAGGCCGACGACGCCCAGCACCTCGTCCACGCGCCGGGCGGGGATGCCCGAGAGCTGGGCGAGGCTCAGCAGGTGGTTGCGGGCGTGGCGGCCGCCGTGTACGGCCTTGGCGTCCAGCAGCGCGCCGACATGGCGGGCGGCGTTCGGCAGCTTCCGGTACGGGAAGCCGCCGATCGTCACCGTCCCCGAGGTCGGGTTGTCCAGACCGAGGATCATCCGCATGGTGGTGGACTTCCCCGAGCCGTTCGGCCCGAGGAAGCCCGTGACGGCGCCCGGTCGCACCTGGAAGGAAAGGTTGTACACAGCGGTCTTGTCGCCGTAGCGCTTGGTCAGGCCGACTGCTTCGATCATGCTCCGCACCCATCGACAGGTTCAGGACAGCGGGGCGCACGCCCCCCGTAAGGGTTAGGAGGATATCGAGGCGCTGACGGTTCCGCTCAAATCAAAGTAAAGCCCAAAGGTTCACGCGTCCCGTCGCTTGAGGGTGACGTACCCGCCCAGAAGCGCCGCCGCCACCCAGATGGCCATGATCGCCAGGCCGCCCCAGGGCCCGTAGGGAGCGTCGTCCCCGGTCGAGGGGACCACCTGCATGATCTTGCTGCCGGCCTGGTCGGGCAGGTACCGGCCGATCTTCTTCGTCGCGTCGACGTTCCCCAGGATGTTGGAGATGAGGAAGAAGAACGGCATCAGGATGCCCAGCGACAGCATCGGCGAGCGCAGGATGGCGGCCACGCCCATGGAGAAGACCGCGATGAGCGTCATGTAGAGGCCGCCGCCGATCACCGCCCGCAGCACCCCGGTGTCGCCGATCGACGCCTTGTGCTCGCCGAGCATCGCCTGCCCGAGGAAGAACGCGACGAAGCTGGTGACGAGCCCGACGACCAGCGCGAGGCCCGCCGCGACGGAGATCTTGCCGAACAGGAAGGCCCCGCGCTGCGGCACCGCCGCCAGCGAGACGCGGATCATGCCGGTGCTGTACTCGTTGGACACCACCAGCACCCCGAACACGATCATCGCCAGCTGACCGAGGCTCATCCCGGCGAAGCTGATGAACGTCGGGTCGAAGGTGCTGCGGTCGCCGGCGTTCATCTCGTCGAACTGGCTCGCGGACAGAGCCGAGATGAGCATGCCGAGGGCGATCGTCACCACCGCGGCGAGGGAGAGCGTCCACAGCGTGGACGCGACGGAGCGGATCTTCGTCCACTCGGACCGGATGACCTGGGTCGCCGCCATGTCAGCCCTTCCTCCATCCGTCGCCCCACTGCTGCCCCGGTTGCTGCGGCGGCTGTGCGGGCGGCGCGTCGGTGTGCGCGTGGTACTCCACCGACTGAGCGGTCAGTTGCATGAACGCCTCCTCCAGCGAGGCCCGCTGGGGACTCAGCTCGTGCAGCACGAGCTGGTGGCGCGCGGCCAGTTCACCGATGGCCTCGGACTTGTCCCCGTCCACCTCCAGGCACCCGTTGCCGGCCTCGACGACGGTGACCCCGGCCTCGTGCAGCACGTCGAGCATCCGCTCCCGCTGCGGGGTGCGGATCCGCACGTACGAGCGCGAGTTGCGCGCGATGAAGTCCGCCATCGAGGTGTCGGCGAGCAGCCGGCCCTGGCCGATGACGACGAGGTGATCCGCGGTCAGCGCCATCTCGCTCATCAGGTGGGACGACACGAACACCGTCCGGCCCTGCGCCGCCAGCGACTTCATCAGGTTGCGGATCCAGTGGATGCCCTCGGGGTCGAGCCCGTTGACCGGCTCGTCGAACATCAGGATGCGGGGGTCGCCCAGGAGCGCGCCCGCGATCCCTAGCCGCTGCCCCATGCCCAGCGAGAACCCCTTCGCCTTCTTCCTCGCCACGGAGGTGAGGCCCACGGTGTCGAGCACCTCGTGCACCCGCGATCCGGGGATGCCGTTGCTCTGGGCCAGGCACAGCAGGTGGTTGAAGGCGCTGCGCCCGCCGTGCACGCCCTTGGCGTCGAGCAGGGCGCCGATGTACTTCAGCGGATCCTTCAGCCGGTCGTAGTGCTGCCCGTCGATGCGGACGTCCCCCGAGGTCGGCCGGTCGAGCCCGAGCATCATCCGCATGGTGGTGGACTTCCCCGCGCCGTTGGGACCGAGGAAACCCGTGACGATGCCCGGTCTGACGGTGAACGTGAGGTTGTCGACCGCGACCTTGTCGCCGTACCGCTTGGTCAGCCCTTCCAGCTCGATCATGCGGGCCACGCTATGACCGACGCACGGCCTGTGCCAACCCGGCGGGCGAACGGCGGCCGACGCCCACGGCAACAACACATGAGCGGGGGCGGTGGGGTTTCGCCCCCACCGCCCCTCGACCCGCCGGCGACTACCGGGACTGCTGGGCCGGAACGCCCCGGGAGACCGGCTCGTCCTCGGTCGGGGAACCGGCCGCGGCCACCGCGGCGCCGGTCAGCGTGGCCAGCATCTCGCGGACGTTGGTCAGCTGGGCGTTGATCGAGTCGCGGCGGTTGGTGAGAGCCGCGAGCTCGCGCTCCGATTCCGAACGGATGCGGTCGGCCTTGGCGTTGGCGTCGGCCACGATGTCCTCGGCCTGGCGCTGCGCCGTCTCGACGGTCTGGCGGGCACGGCGCTCGGCGTCCGTGCGCAGCTTCTCCGCCTCCAGCCGCAGCTGCTCCGCGCGGTGCTCGATCTCCGCGAGGCGCTTCTCGGCCTTCTGCTGACGGGACGCCAGGTCGCGCTCGGACTGCTCGCGGCGCTTGGCGAGGTTGGTCTCGAAGTCGGCGGCGGCCTGCGCGGCCTTCGCACGGGTCTCCTCGAAGAGCGCGTCGGCCTCCTCGCGCTTGGACTGCGCGTCCTTCTGCGCGTCCTGGCGCAGCTGAGCGGCGTCGCTCTTGGCCTTCTCGACGATCCGGACGCCCTCGTCCTCGGCCTTGGCCTTGCGGTCCGAGGCGAACGCCTCCGCGTCGTTGCGCACCTGCTGGGCCGCCGACTCGGCGAGCTCACGGTGCTGCTCGGACGCGCGACGGGCTTCCTCGCGCAGATCCTTGGCCTCCTCCTCGGCGAGACGGAGGATCTTCTCGACACGCGCGCCGAGACCGGCGTACGACGGCTCGGCGTCGCTTACCTGGGCCTGGGCGTGCTGCGTCTCGAGGTGGAGCTCCTCGATGCGCTTTTCCAGAGCGGTGATGCGGGTGAGAGCGCTGTCACGGTCGGAGACGAGCTTGGAGATCCGTTCGTCCACCTGAGCGCGGTCGTATCCACGCCGCACAAGCTCGAAGCCGTAGGGGGAAGTGTCGCTCATGGGGTTCCTGTCGAATGAGACCGGTGAGGTGATAGGTGGAATCCTAGGGGCCGAAGCGCTGTGTCATCGAGCGGATACGTGTTTGATCTGGAGATTGACACCCCTTTTGGGTGGCTCCCCGCCGGACAGCTTGCCAAAAAGTTGGTCAAAGGCCCCAGATCTCAACGCAATTCTCATGCAGCGCCACGGCCTGTCGACTGGCCCCGACCCCCCTGCACCGCTAGTGCCGCGGCACTGGCCCTCAGCCCTCCGACGGCTTGCCGCCCGACCGGGGCGCGCCGATCGTCGCGCCCGCCCGGACCCCGCCGTCCTTGGAGGACGGCGCCTCGAACGACTCCAGCGCCTCCAGCACGTCCTGCACCCTGGAGATCTCGGCGTTGATGTCCTCCCGGCGCCGGACCAGCACCTCCAGTTCGCGCTTTCCCTCCTCGACGGTGCGCCGCGCCTCGCGGATCGCCTCCGCCTTCAGCTCCTCGGCCTCCCGGACCAGCGTGGCCTTCTTCTGCTCGGCCTCCTTGAGCAGCCCCTCCGCCTTCTTCACCGCGGCGATACGGACCTTGCCCGCCTCCGAGTTGGCCTCCGACACCAGTTCCTTGGCCTTCGCCTGCGCCTTGGCGAGCTGCTCCTCGGCCGCCTTGATCAGCGCGTCGCAGCGGTCGCCGGTCGACTTCATCGTCTCCGCGGCCTCCCGGCGGGCCCGCTCGTGCAACTGCTCGATCTCGGTGGTGATCCGGTCGCGCAGCTCCTCCGCCCGCTCCCTTATGGCGGTCGCGTCCCGACGGGCCCCGACGAGCAGTTCGTCCGCGTCCGTACGGGCCTTCTCCACCCGCGCGTTGCCCTCGCGGGTCGCCTCCGCGACGAGCCGGTCGGCCTCCTTGCGGGCCGCGCCGACCATCGTGTCGGCCTGCGCCTCCGCCTCCGCGGTGGTCTTCAGCGCCTGCTGCTGCGCCTCGGTGAGCAGCTTGTCCGCCTCGGCGGTGGTCTCCGTGATGAGCGTGTCGACCTGCTCGGCCGCTTCCGAACGCCGCTTGTTGGCGTCCTTGCGGGCCTCGTCCAGCGTGTGGTCGGCCTCCTCGCGGGCGACGCTCATCAGCCGGTCGGCCTCCGCCGCGGCCTCCGCCTTGACGCGCTCGGCCTCCACCCGGATCCGCTCGGCCTGCTGCCGCGCGGAACCCACCGTCTCGGCGGCCTCGGCGCGCAGCCGCTCCGCGTCGTCGGTGGCGTCCCCGATCAGCTTCTCCGCCTTGGCGACCGACTCGGCCCGCACGCGCTCGGCCTCCGCGGCCGTCTCGGCCTGGAGCCGCTCCGCCTCCGCGAGGGTCTCCGTCTGCAGCCGCTCCGCCTCGGAACGCGCCTCGGTGATGAGCGTGTCGGCCTGCGTCGCCGCGTCCGAACGGATGCGGTTGGCGTCGTCGCGGGCGTCCGCCCGGGTGCGCGACGCGTCCTGGTCGGCCTGGGCGATCGCGTCCGAGGCCTCGGTGCGCACCCGCTGGGCGTGCGCGGACGCCTCCGAACGCAGCCGCTCGGACTCCGCGATCGCCTCGCCGACGGTCCGCTCGGCCAGCGCCTGGGCGGCCTCCGCCTCCTCGCGCGCCTCGCGCCGCAGCCGGGCCGCGTCCTCGGCGGCCCGCTCCCGCTCGGAGTAGGCGTCGGCGCGGAGCCGGTCCGCCTCCTCCTCCGCCTCCCGGCGGGTACGGTCCGCCACGTGCTCCGCGGCGCTGCGCAGCCCGGTGATCTCCTCCTGGGCCTGCTCGTGCAGCCCCGCCACGGAGTCCCGCACCTGCTGCGCGTGCTGCTCGGCCGCCGACACCATCTCGGAGGCGCGCCGGTCGGCCTCCTCGACCAGCCGGACCGCCTCCGCCTGCGCGTCCTCCACCCGGCGGCGCGCCGACGCCAGCAGCTCCTCGCTCTGCTCGCGGGCCCGCTCACGCTCCTGGTCGGCCTCCTGACGGGCCCCGCCGAGGTACTCCTCGGCCTCCCGCAGACGCCGGGCGGCCTCCTCCTGGGCGGCGGCCAGCGTCTCCGACGCCTCCGTCTCCAGCCGCTCCGCCGCGGCCTGCGCCTCCGCGCGCACCCGGTCGGCGGTTTCCTGCGCCTCCGTCTTCAGCCGCTCCGCCTCCGCGGCGGCCTCCGACCGCAGCCGTACGGCGACGGCCTCGCCCTCGGCCCGCGACGCGGACGCGTCGGACGCGGCCTCGGTGCGCAGCCGCTCGGCCTCCGTCTCCGCCTGCTGTTGCAGCGTACGGATCCGCTCGGCGGCCTCGCCGCGCAGCCGGTCGATCTCCTCGCCGGCCTCCCGGCGGATCCGTGAGGCCTCCTCGCGCGCGTCGGTGAGCGCCTGCTCGGCGGAGGCGAGCCGCTGCTCGGCCTCGGAGTGCAGCCGGGCCAGCTCCTCGGCGGCGTCCGCCTGCCGGGCCTCGACCGCCCGCTCGGCCTCCTCGCGCAGCTCGCGCGCGGCCTCCTCGGCGTTGGAGGTGATCGTCTCCGCGAGGTCGACCGCCTCGTCGCGCTGCCGCTCGGCCTCCTTGCGGGTGCGCTCCAGGGTGTCCTCGGCCTGCCGGCGCAGCGTGGTCGCCCGCTCGATGGCCTCCGTGCGGACCTTCTCGCTGTCCGTGGTGGCCTTCTGGCGCAGCTCGTCCGCGTCGGCCTTCGCCTTGGACAGCAGCTCCTCGGCGGTCCTGGCCGCCTCCTCGATCTGCTGGACGGCCTCCCGGCGGGCCTCCGCGCGGATCTTCTCGCCCTCGGCGACCGCGTCGGCGCGCAGCTGCTCGGCCTCGCCGCGCAGCCGGCGCGCCTCCTCCTGCAGCTCGACCGTCTTGGCGCGGTACTCCTTGGTGTCGTCCTTCGCGGAGCCCTTCAGCTCCTCGGCGATGTCGTGCGCCTCGGCGCGCAGCCGGTCCGCCTCGGTCTCCGCCTCCCGGCGGATGCGCTCGGCCTCCTCGGCGGCGGCCTTCGTGGTCCGCCGCGCGTCCTCCTGGGCCTTGTTCAGGACGTCCTCGGCGGTCTTGGCCGCCTTCGACAGCTGGGTCGCGCTCTCCTCGGCGGTGACCGCGCGGGCCTTCTCCGCGGCGTCGCCGAGGATCTTCTCCGCCTCGGCGCGGGCGTCGGCGACGATCTGCTCGGCGTCGGCCTTGGTGGTCTCGGCCTCCTTGGTGGCCTCGCTGACCAGCCGGGCGACCTGCTCCTTCGCCGTACGGGTGCGCTGCTCGTTGGTGGACTCGGCGCTGCTGAGCGCCTTCTCCGCGGCGGCCTTGGCCTCGGTGACGAGCTTCTCCGCCTCCGCGCGCGCCTCCCGCAGCGCGGTCTCCGCCTCGGCCATGCGCTGCTCGGCGGCACGGCTCAGCTCACCCGCCTGGCGGCGGGCCGCGTCGGACTCGGTCGCCGTGGAGCTGCGCAGCGCCTCGGCGTGGTCGCTGGCCTCCTGGGCCTGCGTGGACGCCGCGTTCAGCAGCCGTTCGGCGTCCGCGCGGGCGCGCAGCAGCAGCTGCTCGGCCTCCGCCCGGGCCGACTCGGCCTCGCTCTGGAGCCGCTGGCGGGCCTGCTCGGCGACCCGTTCGGCCTCGGCGCGCGCGGCCGTCAGGGCCTGCTCGGCCTCGGCGCGGGACTCCTCCAGCAGCCGGCGGGCCTGCGCCTCGGTGCGGGCCCGCAGCTGCTCGGCCCAGGCCACGTTGTCGTTGACGTGCGACTCGACGGTCTGCCGGCGCTCGGCGAGTTCCTGGTCGAGCTGCTGACGCCGGGCCACGGCCTCCGCGTGCAGCTCCGCCTGGAGCCGGGCCGCCTGCTCGGCGTGCTCCTGGAGGATGCGCTGGGTCTGCGCCCTCGCCTGGCTCAGCTCCCGCTCGGCGTCGGAACGGATCTGGTCCGCCTGCATCTGCGCGTTGCGCAGCAACTGCTCGGCCTGGTAGCCGATGTCGCCGCCGTCGAACGCGGGCCGGGACATGATGGTGCGCCGCGCCTCGTGCAACTTGGCGCGCAGCACCTCGACCTGGTAGCCGAGGTCCTCGGCATGCTGGATCGCCTTTTCCCGCTCGGTCTTCAGCCGTTTCATCTCGGCTTCGAACCGAGTGAGGTGGTCGACGTCAGCCGCCGGTTCCCGCTCCTGGCTCTCGTAGCCCCGCACTGCGCGGTCCCATCCGTCCCCTGGTCGCAAGCTTTTCCACGAGCTCCGTCCATCCGCCGGACGGGGCCCCCGGGGAATGGTGTCAGATCAACGGCGGAGCACGGGCTGCCGCCCCGACGCTCGTCCCCCGAAACCCGGACCCCGGCTGGTCCTGCCGCCGAGGCGGCAGGACGTAGGTCGCCCGTCAAGAGCGGCGACCGACCCCAACCCTACCGGCCCCTCTGTACGAGGGTCAGTGCTCAGGGGACTCAACTGGGGCCGATGTGACCAGTTCTGTCAGTACTCCGTGGCAATCCTTGGGGTGCAGGAAGGTGATTCGTGACCCCATGGAGCCACGTCGCGGCTCTTCGTACAGAACGCGTACGCCCTTGTCGCGGATGTCCGCCGCGTCGGCGTCCACATCCGCCGTACCGAAAGCGATGTGGTGGACGCCCTCGCCGTTCTTGGCCAGCCACTTCGCGACCGTGGAGTCCTCCCGGGTCGGTTCCAGGAGCTGGAGGTAGGTGGCGCCGCCGTCGGACGTCTCGTTGATCTTGAGCATGGCCTCGCGCACGCCCTGCTCCTCGTTGACCTCGGAGTGGAACACTTCGAAGCCGTACGTGGAACGGTAGAACTCGACGGTGGCGTCGAGGTCGTGGCAGGCGATCCCGATGTGGTCGATTCGCGTCAGCATGTAGTCAGTGGAGCGTCCCGGAGGTGGTTGCGCAACGTGCGGGCGATCACACCGACAGCGAGGTGACGGGGCGCACTACCGCTCAGTACATTCGAAGTAAACCCTCGTTCACTCCTCGGCCCGTGCAGGCCGGTAAGGGGATCGCAGCTCATGACTGGATCGACAGGTTCCAACGGCACGACCTCGGTGATCGTCGCGGGCGCGCGTACGCCCATGGGGCGGCTGCTGGGCTCGCTGAAGTCCTTCTCCGGAGCCGACCTCGGCGGCTTCGCCATCAAGGCCGCCCTCGACCGCGCCGGCATCGAAGGCGACCAGGTGCAGTACGTGATCATGGGCCAGGTGCTCCAGGCGGGCGCGGGCCAGATCCCGGCCCGCCAGGCCGCCGTGAAGGCCGGCATCCCGATGAACGTCCCGGCGCTCACCGTCAACAAGGTGTGTCTGTCGGGGCTCGACGCCATCGCGCTCGCCGACCAGTTGATCCGTGCGGGTGAGTTCGACGTGATCGTCGCGGGCGGCCAGGAGTCCATGACCAACGCCCCGCATCTGCTGCCGAAGTCCCGCGAGGGCTTCAAGTACGGCGCGATCGAGATGCTCGACGCGATGGCCTACGACGGGCTGACCGACGCCTTCGAGGGCATCGCCATGGGCGAGTCCACCGAGAAGCACAACACCCGCCTCGGCATCGAGCGCCCCGCGCAGGACGAGTTCGCCGCCCTCTCCCACCAGCGCGCCGCGGCCGCCCAGAAGAACGGGCTGTTCGACGCCGAGATCACCCCGGTGTCGATCCCGCAGCGCAAGGGCGAGCCGGTCCTCTTCAGCCACGACGAGGGCATCCGCCCCGAGACCACCGCGGAGTCCCTCGGCAAGCTGCGCCCGGCCTTCGCCAAGGACGGCACGATCACCGCCGGCTCCGCCTCGCAGATCTCCGACGGCGCCGCCGCCGTGGTCGTGATGAGCAAGGCCAAGGCGCAGGAACTGGGCCTGGAGTGGATCGCCGAGATCGGCGCCCACGGCAACGTGGCCGGCCCGGACAACTCCCTGCAGTCCCAGCCGTCCAACGCCATCCTGCACGCTCTGAAGAAGGACGGCCTGGAGGTCGCCGACCTCGACCTCATCGAGATCAACGAGGCCTTCGCCGCCGTCGCCGTCCAGTCAATGGACGACCTCGGCGTTTCCACGGAAAAGGTGAACGTCAACGGCGGCGCCATCGCCCTCGGACACCCGATCGGCATGTCCGGCGCCCGGCTCGTGCTGCACCTCGCCCTGGAGCTGAAGCGACGCGGCGGCGGCGTCGGCGCGGCCGCGCTGTGCGGCGGCGGCGGCCAGGGCGACGCACTGATCGTGCGGGTGCCCAAGGCCTGAGTTCTCTCCCGTAGGAACACGTGAACGGAGCTGTGATGCAGGACGTCTCCTCGCTGGTCGCCCAGGCCAGGGAAGGCCGGCCCCGGGCCGTCGCCCGGCTGATCTCCCTGGTGGAGGGGGCGTCCCCGCAGCTCAGGGAGGTGATGGCGGCGCTGGCCCCGCTGACCGGCAACGCCTACGTCGTCGGTCTCACCGGCTCCCCGGGCGTCGGCAAGTCCACGTCGACCTCCGCGCTGGTCACGGCGTACCGCAAGCAGGGCCGGCGGGTCGGCGTCCTCGCCGTCGACCCGTCCTCGCCCTTCTCCGGCGGCGCCCTGCTCGGCGACCGCGTCCGGATGTCCGACCACGCCTCCGACCCCGGCGTCTACATCCGCTCGATGGCCACGCGCGGCCACCTCGGCGGCCTGGCCTGGGCCGCGCCGCAGGCGATCCGCGTGCTGGACGCGGCCGGCTGCGACGTGGTCCTCGTCGAGACGGTGGGCGTGGGCCAGTCCGAGGTGGAGATCGCCTCCCAGGCGGACACCTCCGTCGTGCTGCTCGCCCCGGGCATGGGCGACGGCATCCAGGCCGCCAAGGCGGGCATCCTGGAGATCGGCGACGTGTACGTCGTCAACAAGGCCGACCGGGACGGCGCCGACGCGACCGCCCGCGAGCTGAACCACATGCTCGGCCTCGGCGAGTCCCGCGGCCCCGGCGACTGGCGCCCGCCGATCGTCAAGACCGTCGCGGCCCGCGCGGAGGGCGTCGACGAGGTCGTGGAGGCGCTGGAGAAGCACCGGGCGTGGATGGAGGAGCGCGGGGTCCTGGCGGCGCGCCGCCGCGCCCGCGCCGCACACGAGGTCGAGGCCATCGCCGTCACCGCCCTGCGGGAACGGATCGGCGACCTCCACGGCGACCGCCGCCTGAGCGCCCTCGCCGACCGCATCGTCGCCGGCGAACTGGACCCCTACGGCGCGGCGGACGAACTGGTCGCGGGGCTGACGCAGGGGGAGTGAGGCCGGGGGAGTGACGGGGACGCCCCGGTTCGCGCCGGGGCGTGCGGCACCGCGACCGCGTGGCCACGAGCCCGACGGGAGCCCACCGGTGGCCGGCGGTCGCGGCGCGGCACCGCCGTGGCAGCGCCGGCGTCACGCCGCATCGCGAGACCTGCGCCGATGCGCTCACCGCCCTGCGTGCTCACGCCGTGCGTCAGGCGTCGTCGCCGTCGGCCTGGTCGTCTGAATCCTTGTCGGCGCCGGTCTCGTGGGCCGGAGTGAGCTCGGCGTCCTTCAGGCCCACGGTCCAGTCGTGCTCCTTCGCCGCCGCGTCCGTGGTCTCCACCTCCCAGCCGCCCTGACCGTCCCCGCCGTCGTCGTACAGCTCGACCGAGGTGACGGCCCCCTTGCCGGCGGCGGTCCGCGCGGCGTCGGCGGCGGTGACCCGGGCGTCCTTCAGCAGGGCGCGGGCCTCGCGGACGTCGTCGGCGTCGTCGCCGTCGGTCTCCTTGCCGAGGATCCGGCCGTCGGCGGAGTCCACGAGGACGGTATGGGCCGTCGTGCCCTCGCCCAGCACGTCGACCTCCCAGCGGCGGTCGGCCCCGTCGTCGTCGAGACCGGCGGAGACCACCGTGCCGGGCTGCGCCTTCAGCGCCGCGGCGATCGCCTGCCCGGCGGTGACCTTCGCCCCGTCCGCCGGGGCCCGCGTGCCGCTCACACCGGCGTGTGCGGCGTCCCGCGCGCCGTCGTCAGCGAAGGCGACAGCGGTGCCGCCTCCGATCGCGACGGACGCGGCGACGGCGGCGATGACGAGCTTGCGCTTCATGACGGGTTCCTCCCGAGCTCCAGGCGTGTGTTGTCTGACGGGAACCACCGTCGCCGACCCATGCTGAGGGGCACCTGAAGGCACCTGAAGACCGCTTCAGGTGCGGTCTGAAACCCTGACGGGCATGCACCCGCCCGTCGCCCACCACCCTGCTCGAGGCGCTGCGCGCCGCCCCTTCCGACTCCTGATCATCGAGGACGAGAAGCGGCTCGCCCTGTCCCTGGCCAAGGGCCTGACCGCCGAGGGCTACGCCGTGGACGTCGTCCACGACGGCCTGGAGGGCCTGCACCGCGCGAGCGAGTCGCCGTACGACCTCGTCGTCCTCGACATCATGCTGCCCGGCCTGAACGGCTACCGCGTCTGCTCCGCCCTGCGCGCCGCCGGGAACGACGTCCCGATCCTGATGCTGACCGCCAAGGACGGCGAGTACGACGAGGCGGAGGGCCTGGACACCGGCGCGGACGACTACCTCACGAAGCCGTTCTCCTACGTCGTCCTGGTCGCCCGCGTGAAGGCGCTGCTGCGCCGCCGCGGCCAGGGCGCCGGGGCCTCGCCCGTGCACGTCCTCGGCGAGCTGAGGGTGGACACCGCGGCCCGCCGGGTCTTCCTCGGGGGAGACGAGGCGACGCTCACCGCGAAGGAGTTCTCCGTCCTGGAGCAGCTGGTGGTGCGGGCCGGCGCGGTGGTGTCCAAGTCCGAGATCCTCGACCACGTCTGGGACTTCGCGTACGACGGCGACCCCAACATCGTCGAGGTGTACGTCAGCGCGCTGCGCCGCAAGCTGGGCGCCGGTCTGATCCGGACGGTCCGGGGCGCCGGGTACCGGCTGGAGCGGCCGGAACCGCCGTCCGGCCCGGCGAGCGTGGCGCCCGGGGAGCCGGGGGAGGGCCGGTGAGGCGCCGGCTCGGCTCCGTCCGCGCCCGGGCCGCGCTGGGCGCCACGCTCGTCGTCGCCGTGGCCCTGGTCGCCGCCGGGGCGGCGGTCCTGCTCTCGCTCGAGTCCAGCCTGAGCGGCCAGGCCGGCGCCCAGGCGGACCGCGCCGCCCGCGAGGTGGCCGCCGAGCTCGCCGCCGGGCACGCCTACGACCGGCTCTCCCTCGACGACGAGGACAGGCCCGTCCAGGTCGTCACCGAGGGCGGCACCCTGGTCGCGGCCACGGAGGGCCTGGAGCGGATCAGCGGGACCGGGACGGACGCGGTGCGCCCGGCGCCGGGCGCGGCCCGGGCGACGGCACAGGCGGGGCACGCGGCCCCCGCCCCGGACGACGACGATGACACCGACGGGGGCGGCGACGCGTCCTCGGTGCCTCGACCCGGTGAGATCGGCGAGGACACCGCCTTCCGCGACGGCTCCGCCACCGTGGACGGCGACACCGCCGACTACCGCTTCGCCTCGGTCTCCGTCGAGACCGACGACCGGGGCGCCCTGGCCGTGCACGCCGGCGCGCCCCTGTCCAGCGAGCACAGCGCGGTCGGCACCGCGCTCACCGTCATGCTGATCGGCTTCCCGCTGCTGCTGGCGGTCGTGGCGGGCGTGACCTGGCTGGTCACCCGGCGGGCGCTGCGGCCGGTCGAGGGGATCCGGCGCGAGATGGCCGCCATCACCGCCTCCGCGGACCTCGCCCGCCGGGTGCCCGAGCCGGACACCCACGACGAGGTCGCCCGGCTCGCCCGTACGACGAACGAGACGCTGACGGCACTTCAGACCGCGGTGGAGCGCCAGCGCCGGTTCGTCGCCGACGCCTCCCACGAACTGCGCAGCCCCATCGCTTCCTTGCGCACCCAGCTCGAAGTGGGCGCCGCGCACCCCGAGTTGCTGGACGTGCCGGGCGCGGTCGAGGACACCGTACGGCTTCAGGACCTGGCCGCCGACCTGCTGCTGCTCGCCCGGCTGGACGCGGGGGAGCGGCCCGCGGACGCCCGGGTGGACCTGGCGGCGCTGGTGCGTGAGGAGGCGGCTCAGCGGGCCGGGGTGAGGGTGGACGCGGAGCCGGTGGAGGTGGCCGGATCGCGGGGGCAGCTGGGGCGGGTGCTGGCCAACCTGCTCGACAACGCGCGGCGGCACGCCCGGGAGGAGGTCACCGTGTCGGTGCGGCGGGAGAACGGGCCGGCCGGGCGGTGGGCGCTCGTCGCGGTCGCCGACGACGGGGACGGGGTGCCCGAGGCGGACCGTGAGCGCGTCTTCGAGCGGTTCGTCCGGCTGGACGCGGCCCGCACCCGGGACGAGGGCGGCGCGGGGCTGGGCCTGGCCATCGCCCGTGACGTGGCCGAACGGCACGGCGGCACGCTCACGGTCCGGCAGGCGCCGGCAGGCGGAGCCCTGTTCGAGCTCCGCCTGCCGGCCGCCTGAGGGCGTGGGGTGCGCGGGGCGCTAGGGGCGGCCCCGCTCGCCGCGGAGGTGGTCCGCGACGGGCTTCAGAGCCCGGTCGAGCTCCCCGAGGGCCTCCGGGGGGAGGAGGTCGATGAAGTGCCGCCGCACGGAGGCCACGTGGTGGGGCGCCACCTTCCGCATCGTCTCCATGCCGTGCTCGGTGAGCACCGCGTACAGGCCGCGGCGGTCGGACTCGCAGTTCTCCCGGCGCACCAGATCGGCGTTCTCCATCCGGGTGATCTGGTGCGACAGGCGGCTCTTCGACTGGAGGGTGGCGGAGGCGAGGTCGCTCATCCGCATCCGGACGTCCTCCGACTCGGAGAGGTTCACGAGGATCTCGTAGTCGTTCATGGTCAGGCCGAACGGCTGCAGGTCCTTCTCGAGCTGGTACGTCAACAGCCTGTTGACCTCCAGGTGGGTGCGCCAGGCGCACTGCTCCGCATCGGTCAGCCAGCGCGTGGCCGTTTCGGTCTCCATAAGTGAAGTCTACCTAAAATGTTGAAAGGCGAACTAGTGAGGGTGGTGTGACGACGTGCACGCGTTCGACGTCACACTCCGCAGACTACCGCTCACAGCCCGAAGCGACGCTGGAGGTCTCCCAGCTGGCCGGGAAGGCGCGGTACCCCGGGCTGGCCGCCCTGAGCGCCGCCGTGCCCGCCCGCGTAGCCCCCGCCGGGGACCCCGGGCTCGTGCGGAACGGCACCCGTGGCCTGCTCCGCCATGAGGGTCTCCGACGACTGGAGCAGCACCGTCCCGGCTCCCACGAACTCGAACTGGTGCTCCTCCCCGGACGCCCCGCCCAGGCCCGTCAGCGCACGTAGACCGCCCATCACGCCGGTCATGTACCCGTGGTCGTAGTGGTGGCAGGGCGAGGGGCAGTCGGCCCAGCCGACGAGCGCCTGGGGGTCCACCCGGATGGGCGGTTCCATGAACACCACCGGTCCGTTCGACGCGGCCACGAACTTTCCGGTTCCGATCAATGTGAGGAAGCCCGGCACGATCGACTGCTTCAGCGCCAGACTTGGCTGAAAAGCGAGCAGATTGCCCGCGCGAATGGTCAGATTGCCGTCGTCCAGGTCGTAGGAGTTCACGTCGAAGGCCCGGTCGGCCAGCAGCATCTTGCCCGAGCCCTGCGCCACGACCCAGTCGCTCGCGTGCAGAGGCGAATGGAACGAGGTCCGCACCAGACGGTCCAGTCCGCCGTGCCCGACGCCGTTGAACTCCATCGAGCCGTAGTAAGCGATCATCTTCCCCTTCTGCAGGAACCACTGGCTCCCCTTGAGCTCCACGCAGAAGGTGTACGCGTTGACGTTGTCGTCGACGGGCAGCGTCATCGGGTCGAGGACCACGGGGCCCGCCCCCTGGGGACCCGCGCCGGGGTAGGCGGTCACAGCTTCTCCTCCGATGCCTGCACGTACACCGCGCCGTTGCCGCTCAGCTCCAGCTGGAACGCCTCGCCCGAGCCCCGACCCACCATGTCCCGCCAGCCCAGCGCCGTCGACAGCTTGTTGCGCACGTCGCCGTGGTGGGCGACGTAGGCCTGCGGGTCGACGTGCACCGGGCGCTGCGGGGTGACGGGGACCTCGAAGACCCCGCCGTGCGCCATCACGGCCACCGAGCCGTGGCCCTTCAGGGTCGTGGTGAACAGGCCTTGTCCGCTGACCTGGCCGCGCACCATGCCCATGACGCCGCCCTGCGACCCCATGAACATCGTGCCCTGCTGGAGCGTGCCCTCGAAGGCGAGCAGGCGGTCCGCCTCCACGTACAGGGTGTCGCCGGTGAGGTTGATGACCTGGACGTGGTGGCCGCCGTGCCCGAACAGGACCGTGCCGCTGCCCTCCACCGACATCAGCGGGGTGTCCTCGTTCGCCAGCCGGCGACCGAGCATCGACATCACCCCGCCCTGCCCGCCCTGCATGTTGGGCGTGAAGGACACCTCGCCCTTGTAGGCGAGCATCGCGCCGCGCTGACTGAACAGCCGCTGCCCCGGCAGCACCGTCGCCTCGACCATTTTGGAGTTGATCTCGCGGAAGGGCATGTCACACGTCCCCCGCGATCGTGTTCCGCTCGCTCGGCTGCACGTACACGAGCCCGTCCCCCTCGAACCGGATCTGGAACGCCTCACCGCCGCCCTCGCCGAGGAACGTGCGGAACGTCACCCCGGACTGGAAGGACTGCCGTACGTCGCCCTGGTGCGCGACGTACGCCCCCGGGTCGACGGTCAGCGGGTACTGGGGGCTGACCCGCAGCACCACCGCCGGACCGTCCGAGGTGATCGCCGCCTGACCGTGCCCCTCGACGGTCGTCGTGAACAGGCCGTTGCCCTGGGACGCGCCACGCAGCCCGGTGAAGCTCGTGCCCGTGCGCAGCCCCCCGTCCGTCGCGAGCAGGTTGCTCGACTCGACGTACAGCTTGTCGCCGTTGAGCCGCACGAGGTTGATCTCCGACGCGCGGTCGGCGAACCAGCACGTGCCCTGCCCCCTCACCTCCATCACCGTCATCTGCTCGCCGGTGAGCCTGCGGGTCACCATCCCCCGCAGTCCCTCGCCGCCGCCGCTCATCTTCTTGAAGGCCATCTGTCCGTCGTACGCGACCATGGAGCCGTTCTTCGCCTTCACGGCGTCCCCGGTCATGTCGACGGCGAGCACCTTGCTGCCCTGAAGTCGAAACATCGCCACGCAGCGAAGGTAGCCTCCCGAAGCCCCGGCCGACAGGTCCCGAGGGCGGAGATCATCCCGGATGGTCCCCCTAAGGGATCCGCGTGGGGATTGCCCCAACGGTCCGTCCGGGACCCCGCTCCCGCCCCGCCGCCCGCGTTTGTCACAATGGGCGGGCGCTTGTGCGTGCGTTCACAAGCGTCTCCGTTCCCGACGCGACCCCACCGAAGGTGACCCGTGGACCTCAAGACAGCCTCCGCCCTGCGCCGACTGCGCCTGGTCTCCGTCCCGGAGGGCATCTCCTGGATCGTGCTGGCGGTCTGCACGATCATCAAGTACACCGTCGCCGAGGGCTTCGACGCCGCACCGGTGCTCGGGCCGATCCACGGCGTGCTGTTCGTCCTGTACGTGATCTTCTGGGCGGACGCCTGGAACCGCGCCAAGTGGGACGCGAAGACCGGCGCGATGTACTTCGCCTACTCGATCATTCCCGGCGGTGGCTTCATGGCCGAGCGCAGGCTCCGCCGCGAGGCCGAGGACGCGGTGATCGCCTCCCGTGCCCGGCGTGAGGGCGTGGTGGAGGCGTCGTGATCGTCGCCTTCTCCGTCACCCCGCTCGGCGTGGGCGAGGAGGTCGGCGAGTACGTCGCCGACGCCGTCCGGGTGGTCCGCGAGTCGGGTCTGCCCAACCGTACGGACGCCATGTTCACGTCCGTCGAGGGCGAGTGGGACGAGGTCATGGACGTCGTCAGGCGTGCCGTCGCCGCCGTCGAGGGGCGGGCGCCGCGCGTCTCCCTGGTCCTCAAGGCGGACATCCGCCCCGGGGTGACGGACGGGCTGACGTCCAAGGTGGAAACGGTGGAGCGGCATCTGACCCACCCGGGGGAGCGACGCCCGCCGGAGGAGTGACGTTTCTCCGCGATCCGCCGGGCCGGGGGCCCCGACCGTTGCCCCGATCGGCCCGGCCGCGTACACCCTTCCGCTCGCCGCCGCCACCGGACGGCGCCGCCGCGGCCGACGTCGCAGCCGGTCGGCCCAGGTGCCCGCCCCCGCCCGCAAGATGCCGTGCACCCGTCCGAGCGATCGCTCGGACGGGTGACATATAGATGGTTTTCAGCTCGCTTGGGACGGCTAACCTCTCCGGGAATCGATCAAGTTCCGCCCGCGTGGCGGACCTTCGGGCGGAGGCGAAGTGACAGGTCGTCACGGGCCGCAGCTGGTGGGCCGCATCGGCGCGGCGCTGGTTCTGGCGGTGTCGGGAGCGGTGGTGAGCGCCGGGGGCACACCCCCGCGCGCGAGCGACCGGTGCGTGCTCGCCGACGGGGTGCTGACCGTCGACGACCTGCCCGCCGGCTCCTCCGTGCTGGACTGTGACGCCGTCGGACGTCTCGTCACCTACGAGGGCGCCGGCGTCACCGTCCCCGAACCGGGCACCAAGGTCGGCGTGGACGCCCTGACGACGGACGGCTCACGCCACGGCTTCACCCTGGAGGTCGCCGCCGACGGGAGAGTGTCGTACGACCTGCCGGCCCACGGGGAGGCCGGGGAGCACGGTCTGCCCGCCTCCGCCCGGCCGGGCAGGCGGCCCCCCGCCTCCGCGCGCGCCGCGTGCGCCGACAGCGCCTACGCCATCGCCGACCACAAGGAGTACGGCACCTACGACTGGTGGATCGGCGACGGCCCCCTGCCCGGCGGTCTCACCCCCGCCGAGGCCCGCCGCGCCTTCGAGGACTCCATCAGCGCGATCACCGGCACCCGCAACGACTGCGGCTACGGCGACGCGGTCGCGGCGCGTTCCAGGTACTGGACGGTGACCCACCACGAGGCCGACATCGATCCCCAGGCCCGCTGCACCGCGCGCGACGGGGTGAGCGTCTGGGACGCGGGCGACCTCACCAGCGGAGTCGTCGCCACCACCTGCTCCTGGAGCCGCCCGGTGCCCCGCGGCCCGGACTGGCTGAAGGAGGCCGACGTCCGCTTCAACACCGGCGACTACGTCTTCACCGACCACCCCCGCGGCGACTGCTCCAACGCCTACGACATCCGCAGCGTCGCCACGCACGAGGCGGGACACGTCTTCGGCCTGGCCCACGTCGGCCCCGGGCACGAGGGGCAGACCATGTTCACCAACTCCTTCGCGTGCAGCACGGGCGCCCGCACCCTCGGCCGGGGGGACGTCCTCGGCCTGCGCGCCCTGTACTGAGCGGGCGCGGCCGGCCGCGTTCACGCACCGCCCGACGCCAGCGCCATCCCGAGCGGCGTCCGCTCGTACAGCACCTGGTGGCCGTAACGGCGGGCGACCAGCAGACCGGCGTCGCGCAGGACCGTCAGCTGGGCGGAGACCGAGGACGGCGCGAGGCCGAGGCGGTGGGCGAGCGCGGTCGTGGTCGCCGGGTCGTCGAGCGCGGCGAGGACGGCGGCCCGGCCCCGCCCGAGGAGCCGTACGAGCGCGTCGGGGGAGCGGCCGGCGGGGTCGGCCCACAGGCCGGCGATGCCGCGCGCCGGGTAGACCAGGGTCGGCTGCCAGGGCGGGTCGAAGGAGCTGACCACGTCCGGCCACACGAACACGCTGGGCATCAGCACCAGCCCCCGCCCGCCCAGATGCCGCTCGTACTCGCCGTCGGACGCCACGGTGAGGGTGCCGGACCGCCAGCCGCACCGCCGGTGGATCTCGGGCAGCAGCCCGCCGAGGCCGACCTCGGCGAGCCTCCGCGAGTGGAAGGTGACGTCCGCCTCCAGCAGGGCCCGCAGCCGGGGCCAGTCCGGCGCGAGGAGGGTGTGCCAGACCTGTTCCAGAAGGTCGGCGAGGTCCCGGATCATCCGTTCGGGGTCGGCGAGCCAGGCATGGGCCAGCGGATGCTCCAGCGCGCCCGGGGTGTCCGCGAGCGAGCGGGCCGAATCCTCGCGCGCGGCCCCCGGGTCCGCCGCGCGGACCTGCGCGATCTCCTCCTCGAAGGTGGCCGTCGGGCCGGCCGGCGGCGGGCTCAGCCAGTCGGGGGAGTGACCGCGGCGGGGCATCAGCAGCCACAGCCCGGTCAGGTCGAGCCCCTCGGCCGCCTCCCGGATCCCGCGCAGCCAGGGCGCGTGGTACCCGTGCCGGTCGGGCCTCTCCGACCGCCGGGTGCGCGTCCTGATGCTGCTGTTCTGGGTCCCGCCCATGTTCACGGTCGCACCGGAGGCGCTGGCCGCGCCGTACGCCGACGAACTCGGTGCGGGACCGGTCGGCCTCGGCCTGCTGATGTGCGCGCCGCCCGTCGGGACCATCGCCGGCGAGCTGTACGCGGGGGCGCGCCTGCGGCCGGCGACCCGTGAGCGGATCGTCCTCCCCCTGGTCTCCCTCACCCTTCTGCCGTACCTGGGCTTCGCCCTGGCCCCGGGGCTGGCCTCTCTCCCTCCTGCTGACGGCGCTCGCCGGAGCGGGCTCGGCGTACACCCTCGGCCTCGACCAGTGGCTGGTGCGGGCGGTGCCGGAGGAGCTGCGGGGGCGGGCCATGACGCTGCTGACCGCCGGGCTGATGACGGTGCAGGGCGTCGGGATGGCGCTCGCGGGAGTGGCGGCCGAGTTCGCGGGGGTGACGGCGGCGGTCACCGGCGCGGGCGTGCTGGGGGCGGTGTGCTGCGCCGCGCTGGCGTGGGAGGCCCGGCGTGCCCGGGGGACCGAGGGCCGAGACGGGGCTGACCGCCATATGACCGACGGGTAGGGTCTGGTGCCGTGCCGAAGCCGCTCAGCCTCCCCTTCGACCCCATCGCCCGCGCGGACGAGCTCTGGAAGCAGCGCTGGGGAAACGTGCCGTCCATGGCCGCGATCACCTCCGTCATGCGCGCCCACCAGATCCTGCTCGCCGAGGTGGACGCGGTGGTCAAGCCGTACGGGCTGACCTTCGCGCGGTACGAGGCGCTGGTGCTGCTCACCTTCTCCAAGGAGGGCGAGCTGCCCATGTCGAAGATCGGCGAGCGGCTGATGGTCCACCCCACGTCGGTCACGAACACCGTGGACCGCCTGGTCAGATCGGGTCTGGTGGCCAAGCGCCCCAACCCCAACGACGGCCGCGGCACCCTCGCCTCCATCACCGCCAAGGGCCGCGAGGTCGTCGACGCCGCCACCCACGACCTGATGGCGATGGACTTCGGCCTCGGCGTCTACGACGCGGAGGAATGCGCCGAGATCTTCGCCCTCCTGCGCCCCCTGCGCATCGCGGCCCACGACTTCGACGGGGAATGACCCCGGGCAAGATCTCCCCGAACGGGTGGTTACGCTCGTTCGCATGAAACGAAGCGTGCTGACCCGCTACCGCGTCATGGCCTACGTCACCGGTGTACTGCTGGTCCTGCTGACCCTCGGCGTGATCGCCAAGTACCTGTTGTCGATGGACGGCGCGGAGAGCTTCACACGCGTGGTGGGCATCGCCCACGGCTGGCTGTACATCCTCTACCTGGTCTTCGCCTTCGACCTGGGCTCCAAGGCGAAATGGCCGGTGAAGAAGCAGCTCTGGGTGCTGCTGGCGGGAACGGTCCCCGCGGCCGCCTTCTTCGTGGAGCGCAAGGTCAGCCACGAGCTGGAGGGCAAGGTCGCCCAGGACGCCCCGGCGACCGCGAAGGCCTGACCCGGCCGCCCCGCGCCCGGCCGTCACCGCCGTACGGCACGCGTACGGCGGTCTCCCATCGACATTTACTAGGACGTCCTAGTAAATTCGAAGCATGGACGCTGACGCCATCGAGGAAGGCCGCCGACGCTGGCAGGCCCGCTACGACGCCTCGCGCAAGCGGGAGGCCGACTTCACCACGCTCTCCGGCGATCCCGTGGAGCCCGTGTACGGGCCGCGGCCCGGTGACGCCTACGCCGGGTTCGAACGGATCGGGTGGCCCGGGGAGTACCCCTTCACCCGAGGGCTGTACCCGACCGGGTACCGCGGGCGGACGTGGACCATCCGGCAGTTCGCCGGGTTCGGCAACGCCGAGCAGACCAACGAGCGCTACAAGATGATCCTCGCCAACGGCGGCGGGGGCCTCTCGGTCGCCTTCGACATGCCGACCCTCATGGGCCGCGACTCCGACGACCGGCGCTCGCTCGGCGAGGTCGGCCACTGCGGGGTCGCCATCGACTCCGCCGCCGACATGGAGGTGCTGTTCAAGGACATCCCCCTCGGGGACGTCACCACCTCCATGACGATCAGCGGGCCCGCCGTCCCCGTCTTCTGCATGTACCTGGTGGCCGCCGAGCGGCAGGGCGTCGACCCGTCCGTCCTGAACGGCACGCTCCAGACCGACATCTTCAAGGAGTACATCGCGCAGAAGGAGTGGCTCTTCCCGCCCGAGCCGCACCTGCGCCTCATCGGCGACCTGATGGAGTACTGCGCGTCCGGCATCCCCGCCTACAAGCCGCTGTCCGTCTCCGGCTACCACATCCGCGAGGCCGGAGCGACGGCCGCGCAGGAACTGGCGTACACGCTCGCCGACGGCTTCGGCTACGTCGAGCTCGGACTCAGCCGCGGGCTCGACGTCGACGTCTTCGCCCCGGGCCTGTCCTTCTTCTTCGACGCCCACGTCGACTTCTTCGAGGAGATCGCCAAGTTCCGCGCCGCGCGCCGGATCTGGGCCCGCTGGATGCGGGACGTCTACGGCGCGAAGAGCGAGAAGGCGCAGTGGCTGCGCTTCCACACCCAGACCGCCGGCGTCTCCCTGACGGCCCAGCAGCCGTACAACAACGTCGTGCGCACGGCGGTGGAGGCGCTCGCCGCGGTGCTCGGCGGCACCAACTCGCTGCACACCAACGCCCTCGACGAGACCCTCGCGCTGCCGAGCGAGCAGGCCGCGGAGATCGCCCTGCGCACGCAGCAGGTGCTGATGGAGGAGACCGGCGTCGCCAACGTCGCGGACCCGCTGGGCGGTTCGTGGTACGTCGAGCAGCTGACCGACCGGATCGAGGCCGACGCCGAGGCGATCTTCGAGCGGATCAAGGAGCGGGGTCTGCGGGCCCACCCCGACGGGCGGCACCCCATCGGCCCGGTGACGTCCGGCATCCTGCGCGGCATCGAGGACGGGTGGTTCACCGGGGAGATCGCCGAGTCCGCCTTCCGCTACCAGCAGGCGCTGGAGAAGGGGGAGAAGCGGGTCGTCGGCGTCAACGCCCACACCGGCTCGGTGACCGGGGACCTGGAGATCCTGCGCGTCAGCCACGAGGTGGAGCGGGAGCAGGTGCGGGTGCTCGCCCAGCGCCGCACCGCGCGGGACGACGCGGCCGTGCGCGACGCCCTCGACAAGATGCTCGCCGCGGCCCGGGACGGCGGCAACATGATCGCCCCGATGCTCGACGCGGTACGCGCGGAGGCGACGCTGGGCGAGATCTGCGACGTGCTGCGCGAGGAGTGGGGGGTGTACACCGAGCCCGCCGGGTTCTGACGCGGGAGGCGGGGGCGTACGCCCGGCGGTCGCCCCCGCCGCCCCTGCCCGTCCTCACATGCCGGACGGGCTGGAAGCCGACGTCAGTCCCAGCAGCAGGACCCTCGTGAAGCTCCGCACCCACTCCTCGTCCGCCGGTTCGTCGCTCACGAGGGTGCGGTGCACCACCGCGCCCGCCACCACGTCGAAGATGAGGTCCACTGTGCGGGCCGCCTCCAGCGGGTCCGTCTCCGGGGGGAGTTCGCCGCGTCTCTGGGCACGCGCCCGGCCCTCCAGGACCAGGTCCTTCTGCGGGTCGACGATCGAGGAGCGGACACGGGCGCGCAGCGCCTCGTCACGGGTGGACTCCGCCACCACCGCCATCAGGCCGCTCCTGGCCTCCGGGCGGGCCAGGATCGCCGCGAACTGCAGGACCACGCCCTCGATGTCGGCGGCCAGACTGCCGCGGTCGGGGAGCCGCAGTTCGCCGAAGAGCTCCGCCACCGCGTCCACGACGAGTTCGTTCTTGCCGGACCAGCGGCGGTAGAGCGTCGTCTTGGCGACCCCGGCCCGGGTCGCCACGTCCCCCAACGTCAGTTTGGACCAGCCCAGTTCGACCAGCGCCGCCCGGGTCGCGGCGAGGATCGCGGCGTCCGCGGCCGCGCTGCGCGGTCGTCCGGCACGGCCGGCGGGGGAACGACTCTGCATGCATCGACCATAACGGCCACTTTCCGTGCCGCTCCCAGTGAGGGAGATCACCGGAAAGCGACCCCCGCGCCGGCCTCATGGGTATTACGCTACGACTCGTAGCGAAAGCTCGTGGTGGACGTCCGCGAGCCGAGATCACGCGGCGCGTGGGGTGGGGACCCCGGCGCATTCGCGGATCGTTTTCACGCACGCGCGGGAACGGGGGAGGATAGACGCATGCAGCCACGGAACATGTCCATGAGCGGAGTCGTCGACCTCGCCGCGGTGAAGGCGGCCCAGGAGGCCAAGGCGAAGGCGGAGCAGGCGCGCGCCGAAGCCGCCCGGCAGGGCGGGACGGGGGCGGTGTCCCCAGCGGACCTCGTCATCGACGTCGATGAGGCGGGGTTCGAGCGCGACGTCATCCAGCGGTCCGCCGAGGTGCCCGTCGTCATCGACTTCTGGGCCGAGTGGTGCCAGCCCTGCAAGCAGCTGAGCCCCGTCCTTGAGCGGCTCGCCGCCGAGTACGCCGGGCGCTTCCTGCTCGCGAAGATCGACGTCGACGCCAACCAGATGCTGATGCAGCAGTTCGGGGTGCAGGGCATCCCGGCCGTCTTCGCCGTCGTCGCGGGACAGGCGCTGCCGCTCTTCCAGGGGGCCGCCTCGGAGGCTCAGATCCGCCAGACGCTCGACCAGTTGGTGGCCGTCGCCGAGCAGCGCTTCGGTCTCACCGGCCTGACCGTCGACCCCGACGCCCGGCCCGGCGAGCCCACCGAGGCCGCCGAGGCGCCGGCCGGTCCGTACGACGCCCTGCTGGAGGCCGCCGTACAGGCCCTGGACGCGGGCGACTTGGGCGGCGCGGTGCGCGCCTACCAGAACGTGCTGGCCGACGACCCGGGCAACACCGAGGCCAAGCTCGGCCTCGCACAGGCCGAGTTGCTCCAGCGCGTGCAGGGCATGGACCCGCAGGCGGTGCGCAAGGAGGCCGCCGAGAAGCCGCAGGACGCGACGGCCCAGATCGCCGCAGCCGACCTGGATCTGGTGGGCGGTCATGTCGACGACGCGTTCGGCCGGCTCATCGACACCGTGCGGCGCACGGCCGGTGAGGAGCGGGACGCCGTACGGCTGCGGCTGCTGGAGCTGTTCGAGGTCGTGGGCCCCGAGGACCCGCGGGTGGCCACGGCGCGCAGGGCTCTGGCGCGCGCCCTGTTCTGAGCCCCGCCGGGCCCCGGTGCTGACCAGCCGCTAAACGCCGGGGCCTGTGGTGCCGGAGTGAAAAATCTGGCGACTGGATGCCCCCTGCGGCCGCGTTTTACCAAATCTTGGTAATCGCGGCCGCTGTTACTGCGAGTAAAGCAGAGGCGTGGATGTGTCGGATTCTGTCCAGCGATCAATAGTTTTGTCCTGGGCATGATTGCCACCCAGCGTCGTGGGCCGAGACCTGTGGGTCGTTGTTCGGTTATCCGGCCGTTACTAGCCGGTAACGAACCCCCTTGTGCGGGCGGCCAGAATGCACCACGATCGGCCACGCTCGGTCCAATTCCGTACCCCGACAGCCGGTTGGGTCGACGGGTCCCCTGGGTCCCCACCGAGCAGGGTCGGCGACAGTGGCGTCGGCTCTTGGACAGGGGGGTCTTCGCCGCTCGGTGAAGCCTGTCCAGCAGGGTTGTGCGTGATGCGTGTCAGGCGCGACCGATGTGTCGCTCGGGGGTGATCGCCGGTGATTCGGAGCGCGGTTCGCGCCTTTCGGGTTCGGGCGCTCCCCTTCCCGAGGACGTAGTGCTTCTCCCATCCCTGCCCGGCCGAGCCGCCGCCTCGGAGGCGAGCCGGAGCCAGGAGATGTACGTCCGAGAAGGAGGAAATATGGAGTCCCAGGTGCGTGGCGGGACCAGATGGAAGCGGTTCGCTGTGGTCATGGTGCCCAGCGTCGCCGCGGCAGCGTGTGTGGGCGTCGGCCTGGCGCAGGGCGCACTCGCGGCCTCGTTCAGCGTCTCCGGTCAGCAGTTCAAGGTCTCGGCCGAGACCCTGCACGGTGACGGATTCGCCCAGTACGGCGGCATCGACAACGTCTACACCGCGGTCGACGGCAAGACCAAGACGCAGGTTCCGGTAGCGGTCTCCTCGTTCGAGAACGCGACTATCACGAACATGTGTCAGTCGGTCAAGACGACGATCCCGGTCCTCAACAAGACGTTCTACCTGCGTCTTGACGCGGGCAAGGACCCGAAGAAGCCGGTCACCGCCGAGAACCTCTACATCGACGTCGCGCAGCTCGACGCCGACGCGACGTTCAACCAGATCGACATCGGTGTCGCGGTCAAGGACAAGACCCGTGGCCCCGCCGTCAAGGAGGGCGAGAGCGTGCTGCCGGGCGGTTTCGCCCAGCAGGCGAAGTCGGCCGACCTCTCGAACGTCGAGCAGACGGCGTGGGCGACCACCGCCGGAACGTTCAAGCTCAGCGGGCTGTCGATGCGTCTCGGCGCCGACCCCAAGATGGAGTGCTTCTGACGGCTCGCGCCGCAGGGGTGATCTTGGCAGGCTGAGCCGCCAGGACGGGGCGGAGGAGCGCTCGCTCCTCCGCCCCGCGCCCCCACCCGGCACCGAGCGCCGGGCATCCCCACCTCACAGACTCTCCGGCTTCTCCACGTCACGGCCGAGCCGGTATGTACCCAACCCGGACCCAGGGAGCTGTTTTCCATGAGTGCCGAGACTCCGGGCCAGAGCACCGGGACTTTCACCCGGCTGCGTCTGCGGTTCCGTGACTGGCGGGGCAACCGGCCCTTCTGGGCGGGCCTGTTCACCTTGCTCGGCGGTCTGCCGATCGCCTACTTCCCCTACGCCACGCTCAAGCTGGGCACCATGTCGCTCACCATGGCGACCACCGCCGGCGCCGGTTCGCTGATCATCGGCGTGCTGCTGGTCACCCTGGGCCTGACGATGTGGTTCCAGCAGGCCACCCGCGTCTTCGCCGGCATCGCCGCGATCCTGCTCGCGCTGGTCTCCCTCGTGGTCTCCAACATCGGCGGCTTCATCATCGGCTTCCTGCTGGCGATGATCGGCGGAGCCCTCGCCCTCTCCTGGGCGCCCGGCAACCCGGCGCCCCAGGGCGCGGAGCCCCAGAACCTCCCGCCCGCCCCGACCCAGGACGGCGCCCCCGCGCCCGGCCCGTACCCCGTCGCCGGGGAGCAGGGCCCGTCGTACACGCTGCACAAGCAGGCGGACGGCGGCGCGTCCCAGCCCGTCCAGGCGGACGAGCCGAACGGAGTGCACCGTGTCGGCTGACGAGGTCCTCGGCGACGGCTCGGTCCTGCCGGACCGGTCGGGCGGGGCACGCCACGCGGCGCCGAAGAAGCCGCTGTTCACCCGGCTGCACATGCCGGCCGGCAAGGCGATAGCCATGGCCGCGATGCCCACGGCCGTGCTCATGGGCATGGGCTTCACGCCGACGCTCGCCGTCGCCGACGACCAGCCGACGTCGAACAGCCAGCTCGCCGACGACTACAAGGACTGCCTGACGGCCCTGGAGGGCGCCTCCGCCTCTCCCTCGGCCTCGCCGTCCCCGTCGGCCTCCGAGGACGACTCCAAGGACTCCAAGGATTCCAAGGACTCCAAGGGTGACGCGTCGGACTCCGGCTCCGAGAAGTCCGGCGGGGCGAAGAACCCGTCGAGCTCGAAGGGATCCAAGGGCTCCTCCTCGGGCGGCTCCTCCTCGTCGGATTCAGGTTCCGACGAGGGCCCCGCCCCGGCGCCGGCCCCGTCCGCGTCGGCCTCCGCGCAGGAGCCGTCCTCCGGCGGGACCGAGACCGGGAGCCCGGCGCCGGCCGAGACCGGCAAGAACGTCCTGGAGACCATCGGCGACGCCGTCAAGGACGTCTTCGACGGCGGCGGCATCGGCGGCTCCGCCAAGCCGGACGAGGCGAGCCCCTCGCCGTCGGCCTCTCCGTCCGCCGCGGACTCCGGCGCCAAGTCGGGCGCCTCGGGCTCCTCCGCGGGCACCGGCAAGAGCTCCGGCACGGCCGCCGAGGACACCCCCGACGCCGTCACCGACACGGCGAAGGACACCACGCAGAAGGCGGGCGACAAGGCCGGGGAGACGGCCGAGGACGCCGGCGAGAAGACGGACGAGGCGGCCTCCGACGCCAAGGACGCCGCCGACGCCTCCGCCTCGCCCTCGGCCTCCGCCTCTCCGAGCCCGTCCGCGAGCTCCACCGTGAAGCCCGAGGACTGCGTCGCCGCCACCGACAAGGAGAGCGGTGTCGACAACAAGGTCCTCCTGGCGGACGACCCCTGGTACCTCAACGCCAGCGCGCTGCTGCTGAAGAGCGCCGACTACGAGGGCATCGTCGAGGTGAAGACCGCCAACGGGACCAAGAAGAAGGTTCTCAAGTACGTCATCTCCGGCGGCACCGAGATCGACGACCTGCACCAGACGGTGGACGACAAGCAGAAGGGCGTGACCTACCACGTCCAGGCCGGCGCCGGCACCAAGTCCAAGATCACCGGCGGCGACACGATCATGTACACCGAGAGCATCTCGGGCAACCTGTTCGGCCTGCTCCCGATCACTTTCAGCCCGGAGAACCCGCCGCCGCTGAACATCCCCCTGATCTACTTCACCAAGGTCAAGGTGGTCCAGGCCGGCCAGTTCGGCGGCAACCTGCACATCCCCGGCATGCAGGTCTACACCAGCAAGCTGGCCGGCTGACCCTCACTTCCCTCCGAGGGCCGCTCAAGCGCCGCAGCCCGGGTCCCCCGTCTTACGGGGGCCCGGGCTGCAGCCTCATGGCGTCAGTGGGACAAGTACATCGGCATGGACGGCGAGGCGATCAAAGGGTGTTCGGGGTGACCGGGTGCTTCGACGGCCTCGACCGGCTCGACCTGGACGGCCACGTGCGGCGCTGATCCGAGCCGGCGGCGACCGACGGTGAGGTGAGCCAGTGGATCGCCGCAGTTCAGCAGTTCGCGGCCAGGGTCCAAGAAGATGCGTCCACGCTCCCCGACGAACGGTGGCGCGCGGTCGGAGAAGCTTGGACGGCGCTGCTGACGCGCGCCGAGCGTTCTACCGGCCCCCAGCGAGGCGAGTGGTTGTCGCGTGACCTGCAACTGCGGTCCTGGCTGCTGGAGCGGACAGGGCCGCGCAAGGGCGTTCCTCTGCTCGATCCGCAGATCGTGCTCGAAAGCGCGCTGGCCGCCATGCCGCTGTCCCCGGGTGAGGCCGTCCGCTGCGCCGGGCACTGGCGGGAACTGGACCGCGAGCAGATCCTGGCGCTCCGGACGATCCGGCGACTGCTCGCCCCCGTGCGCCGGTTGGCGCCGCTCCTCGCGGAGCATCCCCGCTGGGCGGAGGTCCAGGTGTGGGAGCGGCTGGCCCCGGACCTGCCGTAGCCGTGAGAACGCCAGAGGGCGCCCCCGTCCCGGGGGCGCCCTCAGTGGCTGAAGTGCTGGGACGTCAGTCGCGGGCGCCCTGGCCCAGGTGGTGGACTCGGACCATGTTCGTCGTGCCCGGGACGCCGGGCGGGGAGCCGGCGGTGATGACCACGATCTCGCCCGCGTTGAAGCGGTTGAGCTTGATGATCTCCTGGTCGACCAGGTCGACCATCTCGTCGGTGCTGTTCACGAACGGCACGATGTGCGACTCGACGCCCCAGCTCAGCGCCAGCTGGTTGCGGGTGCCCTCGTCGGTGGTGAAGGCGATGATCGGCTGGGCCGCGCGGTAGCGGGAGAGGCGGCGGGCCGTGTCGCCGGACTGGGTGAAGGCCACCAGACCCCGGCCGCCGAGGAAGTCGGCGATCTCGCACGCGGCGCGCGCGATCGAACCGCCCTGCGTGCGCGGCTTCTTGCCCGGCACCAGCGGCTGCAGGCCCTTGCTCAGCAGCTCCGTCTCCGCCGCGGCGACGATCTTCGACATCGTCTTCACGGTCTCGATCGGGTACGCGCCGACCGAGGACTCCGCGGACAGCATGACCGCGTCCGCGCCGTCCAGGATCGCGTTGGCGACGTCGGAGGCCTCCGCGCGCGTCGGACGGGAGTTGGTGATCATCGACTCCATCATCTGGGTCGCCACGATCACCGGCTTGGCGTTGCGCCGGCACAGCTCGATCAGGCGCTTCTGCACCATGGGGACCTTCTCGAGCGGGTACTCGACGGCCAGGTCGCCACGGGCGACCATCACACCGTCGAACGCCATCACGACGTCCTCCATGTTCTCCACCGCCTGCGGCTTCTCCACCTTGGCGATGACGGGGACCCGGCGGCCCTCCTCGTCCATGACCCGGTGGACGTCGGAGACGTCCTTGGCGTCCCGGACGAAGGACAGCGCGACCAGGTCGCAGCCCATGCGCAGCGCGAAGCGGAGGTCCTCGATGTCCTTCTCGCTCAGCGCGGGCACGTTGACGGCCGCGCCGGGCAGGTTGATGCCCTTGTGGTCGGAGATGACACCGCCCTCGATGACGATCGTCCGCACCCGGGGACCGTCGACGTCCAGCACCTTCAGCTCGACGTTGCCGTCGTTGATGAGGATCTGGTCGCCGCGCGAGACATCGCCGGGCAGGCCCTTGTAGGTGGTGCCGCAGATCGTCTTGTCGCCGGGCACGTCCTCGGTGGTGATGGTGAACTCGTCACCGCGGACCAGCTCCACCGGACCCTCGGCGAAGGTCTCCAGGCGGATCTTGGGGCCCTGGAGGTCGGCGAGGACACCGATGGCCCGGCCGGTCTCCTTGGACGCGGCCCGGACCCGGTCGTACCGGCCCTGGTGCTCGGCGTGCGTGCCATGGCTGAAGTTGAAGCGGGCCACGTTCATGCCGGCCTCGATCAGCGCGACGAGCTGCTCGTGGGAGTCGACCGCGGGGCCGAGAGTACAGACGATTTTCGAACGGCGCATGGGGCGATCCTAACGGTTTGTTTCGCTCCGGAATATTCCGTCTGGCGGAAGATACAAATGGGCGGGAAGCCGCTCAGTTGCCGAGCGGCGGGGCCGCATTTCGACGACGCTGTTCAGTTGCCCCGCGTCGGAGCCGCTTATCAATACCGCCCCACCAATGCGTAGGTCTGCGTGGCGATCTCCAACTCCTCGTCCGTCGGCACCACGGCCACCTTCACCCGCGCGTCCCCGGGCGAGATCAGCCGCGGCTCGTCCCCGCGCACGGCGTTCAGCGCGTCGTCCACCGCCAGGCCCAGGGTCTCAAGGCCCGCGACGGCCGCCGCGCGCACCGGCGCCGCGTTCTCCCCGACGCCGGCGGTGAACGCCACGGCGTCCACCCGGCCGAGAACGGCGTAATAGGCGCCGATGTACTTCTTCAGCCGGTGAATGTAGATGTCGAAGGCGAGCTTCGCCTGTTCGTCGCCCTCGTCGATCCGACGGGTGATCTCCCGCATGTCGTTGTCGCCGCACAGGCCGATCAGCCCGCTCTTCTTGTTGAGAAGAGTGTCGATTTCGTCGATGGACAGCTTGCCTACACGGGCCAAATGGAAGATGACGGCCGGATCGGCGTCCCCGGACCGCGTACCCATCACGAGCCCCTCCAGCGGCGTGAGCCCCATGGAGGTGTCCACGCACCTGCCCCCGCGCACGGCCGACGCGGACGCCCCGTTGCCGAGGTGCAGCACGATGACGTTCACCTCCTCGGGCGCCTTGCCCAGCAGCTCGGCCGTCGCCCGGGAGACGTACGCGTGCGAGGTGCCGTGGAACCCGTAGCGCCGGATGCGGTGTTCGTCGGCCGTCTTCACGTCGATCGCGTAACGGGCCGCGGACTCCGGCATCGTGGTGTGGAAGGCCGTGTCGAAGACGGCGACCTGCGGCAGGTCGGGCCTGAGCGCCTGCGCCGTGCGGATGCCGGTCAGATTGGCCGGGTTGTGCAGCGGGGCCACCGGGATCAGCCGCTCGATCTCGGCGAGCACCGCCTCGTCGACGACCGTCGGCTCGGTGAAGTGCTTGCCGCCGTGCACCACCCGGTGCCCGATGGCGGCCAGTTCGGGCGAGTCCAGGCCCAGCCCGTCCTGGGCCAGCTCCTCGGCGACGGCCTTCAGCGCGGCGTCGTGGTCGGCGATCGCGCCGGTCCGCTCCCGCGACTCGCCGCCGTCCGCCAGGGGCGTGTGCTTGAGCCGCGAGGTCTGCTCGCCGATGCGCTCGACGAGCCCCACGGCCAGCCGGCTGCCGTCGCTCATGTCGAGCAACTGGTACTTCACCGACGAGGAGCCGGAGTTGAGGACGAGGACACGTGTGGCGCTCACTGCTGGGAAGCCTTCTCGCTGGGGGTCTGGGCCTGGATCGCCGTGATGGCGACCGTGTTGACGATGTCCTGGACGAGAGCGCCCCGGGACAGGTCGTTGACCGGCTTGCGCAGACCCTGGAGCACCGGTCCGACGGCGATCGCGCCGGCCGAACGCTGCACGGCCTTGTAGGTGTTGTTGCCGGTGTTCAGGTCGGGGAAGATCAACACGCTGGCCTGGCCCGCGACTTCGGAGCCCGGCAGCTTGGTCGCCGCGACGGACGGCTCCACGGCGGCGTCGTACTGGATCGGCCCCTCGATCATCAGGTCGGGCCGGCGCGTGCGCACCAGCTCCGTCGCCTCGCGCACCTTGTCCACGTCCGCGCCCGAACCGGACGTGCCGGTCGAGTACGACAGCATCGCGATCCGCGGCTCCACGCCGAACTGCGCGGCGGTCGCCGCCGACTGGATGGCGATGTCGGCCAACTGCTCGGCGTTCGGATCGGGGTTGACCGCGCAGTCGCCGTAGACGAGGACCTTGTCGGCCAGGCACATGAAGAAGACCGAGGAGACGATGTCGGCGTCCGGCTTGGTCTTGATGATCTCGAAGGCCGGCCGGATCGTCGCCGCCGTCGAGTGCACCGACCCGGACACCATGCCGTCGGCGAGCCCCTCCTGCACCATCAGGGTGCCGAAGTAGTTCACGTCGGAGACGACGTCGTACGCCAGCTCCACCGTGACGCCCTTGTGGGCGCGCAGCCTCGCGTACTTCTCGGCGAACGCGTCGCGCAGTTCGCTGGTGGCGGGGTCGATCACCTGCGCGTCGGCGAGGTCGATGCCGAGATCGGCGGCCTGCTTGCGGATCCGGTCGGCCGGGCCCAGCAGCGTCAGGTCGCACACGCCGCGGCGCAGCAGCACCTCCGCCGCGTGCAGCACCCGCTCCTCGGTGCCCTCGGGCAGGACGACCCGGCGCCGGTCGGTGCGGGCCGTCTCCAGCAGCTGGTGCTCGAACATCATCGGCGTGAGACGGTCGCTGCTCGGCGCGGAGACCCGCTTGAGCAGGTCGGCGGTGTCGACGTGCCGCTCGAACAGGCCGAGCGCGGTCTCCGCCTTGCGCGGTGTGGCCGCGTTCAGCTTGCCTTCCAGGGAGAACAGCTGCTCGGCCGTGGGGAAGCTGGTGCCGGCCACCGACAGCACGGGCGTGCCGGGCGCGAGCCGGGCGGCCAGTGTGAGGATCTCGTCGCTCGGCACCTCGCCCAGGGTGAGCAGCACGCCGGCGATGGGCGGGGTGCCGGCGCTGTGCGCGGCGAGCGAGCCGACGACCAGGTCGGCGCGGTCGCCCGGGGTGACGACCAGGGTGCCCGGGGTCAGGGCGTTGAGGAAGTTCGGCAGCATCGCGCCGCCGAAGACGAAGCCCAAGGCGTCGCGCGCGAGCCCCGAGTCGTCCCCGAGGAGCACCTTCGCCCCGAGGGCGTGGCTGATCTGGGCGACGGTCGGCGCGGACAGCGCGGGCTCGTCGGGGAGCACGTAACAGGGCACCGGCAGCCGCGAGATCAGCTGCTCGGCTATCGCCTCCCGGTCCTCGCGGGCCACCCGGTTGGTCACCATGGCGAGGACGTCGCAGCCCAGGCCGTCGTAGGCGCGGTAGGCGTTGCGGGTCTCGGCGAGCACGGCCTCCGCGGTCTGGCCCCGGCCGCCCACCACGGGGATGACGGAGGCGCCGAACTCGTTGGCCAGCCGGGCGTTGAGGGACAGCTCGTCGGGGAACTGGGTGTCGGCGTAGTCGGTGCCGAGGACGAGGACGACGTCGTAGTCGCGGGCGACGCGGTGGAACCGGTCGACGAGCGTGGACACCAGCTCGTCCGTGCCCTGCTCGGCCTGGAGGGCGGACGCCTCGTGGTAGTCCATGCCGTAGACGGTCGCCGGGTCCTGCGCCAGCCGGTAGCGGGCGCGCAGCAACTCGAAGAGGCGGTCGGGTCCGTCGTGGACGAGGGGGCGGAAGACGCCGACCCGGTCGACCTGACGGGTCAGGAGCTCCATGACCCCCAGCTCCACGACCTGGCGGCCGTCGCCGCGGTCGATCCCGGTCACGTACACGCTGCGCGTCACGCGTGCTCTCCACTTCTTGCGTCGGGTGCTTGTTGTCGAGGGCCGCCGCCCGGGCAGAAAAATGGCCCACCGGGGTGAGCGAACCCTCTTGACAGTACCCCTGCGTCTGGATAAGGCGCCCGTCAAGAGACAGTGCCCTCGACGGCGTGAAAGAATCGGAGCGGCTCACCGGTATCGACAGCGAGCAGGAGACACAGCACGATGCGCATCGGAGTTCTCACCGCAGGCGGCGACTGTCCCGGGCTGAACGCAGTGATCCGGTCGGTCGTGCACCGAGCGGTCGACAACTACGGCGACGAGGTCATCGGCTTCGAGGACGGCTACGCGGGTCTGCTGGACCGCCGCTACCGGGCCCTCGACCTCAACGCGGTCAGCGGCATCCTGGCTCGCGGCGGCACCATCCTCGGCTCCTCCCGCCTGGAGCGGGACCGGCTGCGCGAGGCCTGTGAGAGCGCCGGCGACATGATCCACGACTTCGGCATCGACGCGCTGATCCCCATCGGCGGCGAGGGCACGCTGACGGCGGCGCGGATGCTGAGCGACGCGGGCCTGCCGGTGGTCGGCGTCCCCAAGACGATCGACAACGACATCTCCTCCACCGACCGCACCTTCGGCTTCGACACCGCGGTCGGCGTCGCCACCGAGGCGATGGACCGCCTCAAGACGACCGCCGAGTCCCACCAGCGGGTGATGGTCGTCGAGGTCATGGGCCGGCACGCGGGCTGGATCGCCCTGGAGTCCGGCATGGCCGCCGGCGCCCACGGCATCTGCCTGCCCGAGCGCGCCTTCGACCCGGCGGACCTGGTCAAGATGGTGGAGGAGCGCTTCTCCCGCGGCAAGAAGTTCGCGGTGATCTGCGTCGCCGAGGGCGCGCACCCCGCCGACGACACCATGGACTACGGCAAGGGCGCGATCGACAAGTTCGGCCACGAGCGCTTCCAGGGCATCGGCACGGCACTGGCGTACGAGCTGGAGAAGCGGCTCGGCAAGGAGGCCCGCCCGGTCATCCTCGGCCACGTCCAGCGCGGCGGCGTCCCGACCGCTTACGACCGTGTCCTCGCCACCCGCTTCGGCTGGCACGCGGTGGAGGCCGCGCACCGCGGCGAGTTCGGCCGGATGACGGCCCTGCGCGGGACGGACGTGGTGATGGTCCCGCTCGCGGAGGCCGTCACCGAACTCAAGACGGTCCCCAAGGACCGCATGGACGAGGCGGAGTCGGTCTTCTAGAACGGCAGGGGGCACGGCGGCGGCCCGTCAGCCGGACCGCCGCGAGGCCGCCCGGCGTGCGTCACCGCCTCGCGGTCACCCGCCGGTACACCGGGCGCGGCGTTGTCGCACCGTGTGTGTCACGCCCTCGCGGTCTGCCGCCGGTGCACCTGGCGCTGCGTTGTCGCACGGCGTGTGTCACCGCCCCGCGGTCGACCACCCGGTGCGGTCGGCGCCGCGTCGTCGCACCGCCTGTGTCACCGTCCCGCGGCCACCCAGCGGTACACCAGTTCCGGGCGGCCCACCTGGCCGTACAGCGGCTTTCGCTCGACTCTTCCCGCGTCCACCAGGTGCTCCAGGTACCGCCGGGCCGTGATCCGTGAGATGCCCACCGCCTCCGCGAGGCCGGCCGCCGTGAGGCCCTCGTCCGCCTCCCGCACCGTCACCGTCACCCGCTCCAGCGTCGGCCCGCTCAGCCCCTTCGGCAGAGCGGCGGGGCTGGGGGCGCGCAGCGCCGCCAGGGCCCGGTCCACCTCGTCCTGACCGCTCGCCTCGCCCGCCGCGCCGCGGAACTCGGCGTAGCGCACGAGCCGGTCCCTCAGCGTCGCGAAGGTGAACGGCTTCAGGACGTACTGGACGACGCCCAGCGAGACCCCCTCCCGGACCACCGTCAGATCCCGCGCCGACGTCACCGCTATCACGTCCGCGTGATAGCCGGCCGCCCGCAGGGACCGGGCCAGCTGCAGACCGTGGCCGTCGGGGAGGTGCAGATCCAGCAGCAGCAGGTCCACCGGCGTGCGGTCCAGCATGCGCCGCGCCTCCGCGCCCGTGTGCGCCTTCCCGACCGCGACGAAACCGGGCACCCTGCCCACGTACAGGACGTGCGCGTCGGCGGCGACCGGATCGTCCTCCACGACCAGCACCCGGATCGGGTGCGCGACGGCGGGGCCCGTGGCGTCCGTCATCTCGCGCCTCCCGACGTCCGCGCCGCGCCCGCCGCCGACCGCAGCGGCAGCCGCACGGTGAACTCCGCGCCGCCGTCACCGTTGGCACCGCCGTTGCCGGACGCCGCCATCGACAGCGTGCCCTCGTGCCGGGTCACCGCCTGCCGCACCAGCGCCAGGCCGAGACCGCGGCCCCCCGGGCCCGCCGGCTTGGTGGAGAAGCCGCGCTCGAAGACCTGGGCGGCGTGGGCCGGGTCCACCCCGTCGCCGGTGTCGGCGACCCGCAGCAGCAGGTCGTCGCCGTCCGTCGACGCCGTCACCGTCACCCGGGCCCGCATGCTGCCCTGCGCCGCGTCCACGGCGTTGTCGATGAGGTTGCCCAGGATGGTCACCAGGTCGCGGGCGGGCAGGGACTCGGGGAGCAGACCGTCGTCCAGGCCGCTGTCCTCGGACACCACCAGCTCCACTCCCCGTTCGTTCGCCTGTGCCGTCTTGCCGAGCAGCAGCGCCGCCAGGACCGGCTCGCTCACCGCCGCCACCACCTGGTCGGTGAGCGCCTGGGCGAGCTCCAGCTCGGCGGTCGCGAAGTCGACGGCCTCCTCCGCCCGGCCCAGCTCGATCAGCGACACCACCGTGTGCAGCCGGTTCGCCGCCTCGTGCGCCTGCGAGCGCAGCGCCTGGGTGAAGCCGCGCTCGGAGTCCAGCTCGCCCATCAGCGACTGGAGCTCCGTCACGTCCCGCAGGGTCACCACCGTGCCCCGGCGTTCACCGCCGGACACCGGCGAGGTGTTCACCACCAGCACCCGGTCCGCCGTCAGATGCACCTCGTCGACCCGCGGCTCGGAGGCCAGCAGCGCGCCCGTCAGCGGGGCCGGCAGCCCGAGGTCGGCCACCGAGACGCCGACCACCTCCTCGCCCACGCCGAGCAACTCCCGCCCGCCGTCGTTGATCAGCGCCACCCGGAACCGGCCGTCCAGCATCAGCAGCCCTTCGCGTACGGCGTGCAGCGCCGCCTGGTGGTAGTCGTGCATCCGGCTGAGCTCGGTGGCGTTCATGCCGTGGGTGTGGCGGCGCAGCCGGGCGTTGACCACGTACGTGCCCACCGCGCCGAGCGCCAGAGCGCCCGCCGCCACCGCGAACAGGGCCTTCACCTGGTCCGAGACCCGCTCGCTGATCGCCTCGACCCTGATGCCGGCGCTGACCAGGCCGACGACCCGCCCGTCGTCCTCGATCGGCGTCACCGCGCGCACGGACGCGCCGAGGGTGCCCGTGTACGTCTCCGTGAACGACTCGCCCTTCAGGGCGCGGGCGGTGTTGCCGAGGAAGTGCCGGCCTATCTGGCCGGCGTCGGGATGCGTCCAGCGGATGCCCTCGGGGTTCATGATCGTCACGAAGTCGACCTCCGTGTCCCGCATCACACGCAGCGCGTACGGCTGGAGGGAGGCCGTCGGGTCCGGCGTGCCGATCGCCTCCCGCACGGAGGGGGAGTCGGCCACCGACCGGGCCACGGCGGTGGCCTGCCGGCCCGCCGCCTCCTCGGCCTGCGAGCGGTCGCTCACGTAGGTGAACATCGCGTATCCCGCCACGACGACCGCGATCAGCACCGCCTGCATGGCGAACAGCTGGCCGGCCAGGCTGCGAGGTGCGGGAACGGGTAGACGCATGTCGTCAGTGTGCCCCCGGCGTGCATTGTGAACTAAATGAACGGAAGGGTGACCGCCCTCACACGCCGGGAGATAGTCCCAGCATTCCCCTTAACTCCCCGGACGTGAGCCGCACGCCGGTGATGCCGACGAAGACGTCAAGGAGGGCAGCCGTGGCCGCCAGCAGCACCACGAATACGGCACCTGCCGCACCCGCCAAGCGGGACCGCACCCACTACCTGTACATCGCGGTGATCGTCGCGGTCGCCCTCGGTATCGCCGTGGGCCTGATCGCGCCCGACTTCGCCGTGGAGCTGAAGCCCATCGGCACCGGGTTCGTGAACCTGATCAAGATGATGATCTCGCCGATCATCTTCTGCACGATCGTTCTCGGCATCGGCTCGGTCCGCAAGGCCGCCAAGGTCGGCGCGGTCGGAGGCATCGCTCTCGGCTACTTCCTGGTGATGTCGCTGGTCGCCCTCGGCATCGGCCTGGTCGTCGGCAACATCCTGGAGCCGGGCACCGGCCTCGCGGTCACCGACGCGATCAAGGAGACCGGGCAGGCGCAGGTGTCGGCCGAGGCCAAGGACACCACCGAGTTCCTCCTGGGCATCATCCCGACCACGATGGTCTCCGCCTTCACCGGCGGCGAGGTGCTGCAGACCCTGCTGATCGCGCTGCTCGCCGGGTTCGCCCTGCAGGCGATGGGCTCCGCGGGCCAGCCGATCCTGCGCGGCGTCGAGCACATCCAGCGGCTCGTCTTCCGCATCCTGGCCATGGTGATGTGGGCCGCCCCGATCGGCGCGTTCGGCGCGATCGCCGCGGTCACCGGTTCCGCCGGCGTGGACGCTCTGAAGAGCCTGGCCGTGCTGATGCTCGGCTTCTACGTCACCTGTTTCCTGTTCGTCTTCGTCGTCCTCGGCGCGCTGCTGCGGATCGTCGCCGGCCTGAACATCTTCACGTTCCTGAAGTACCTGGGCCGTGAGCTCCTGCTGATCCTGTCGACGTCCTCCTCCGAGTCCGCGCTGCCGCGCCTCATCGCGAAGATGGAGCACCTGGGCGTCAGCAAGCCCGTCGTCGGCATCACCGTCCCGACCGGTTACTCCTTCAACCTCGACGGCACCATGATCTACATGACCATGGCGTCGCTGTTCATCGCGGACGCCATGGGCACGCCGATGTCGCTCGGCGAGCAGATCCCGCTGCTGCTCTTCCTGTTGGTCGCCTCCAAGGGCGCCGCGGGCGTCACCGGCGCCGGTCTCGCGACCCTCGCCGGCGGCCTCCAGTCGCACAAGCCGGCCCTGGTGGACGGCGTCGGCCTCATCGTCGGCATCGACCGCTTCATGAGCGAGGCCCGCGCCCTGACGAACTTCGCGGGCAACGCCGTCGCCACCGTCCTGATCGGCACCTGGACCAAGGAGATCGACAAGGCGCGCGTCGACGAGGTCCTCGCGGGCCGGATCCCCTTCGACGAGACCACCCTGCTCGACGACGGCCACGGCGCTCCGGCGCCCGCCGAGGAGGCCGTCCGGCCCGAGCAGCGCGAGGGCGGCGAGAAGGAACTCGCCAAGGCCTGACGCCCCCCGCACCCCGGGTGTCCGGCCCCGCCTGAACCGGGGCCGGACACCCGGCCAAGCCTTGCGGTTCCGCCCCCCCCAGAACGCCGGGCGGCTGAGACTCCCCCGTTGCTCAGCCGCCCGGCTCTCTCATGCGTCCGTGGGCGCCGGGTCGGTGAGCAGGGGGATCTCCTTGGGGTTCGGGCCGTACTTGTTCTGGCCCGGGACGCCGTCCTCGGCCGTGAAGATCAGCAGGGTGATGAGGCCGACGCAGGGCAGCACCCCGATGAGGGCCCACCAGCCGGTGCGGCCCGTGTCGTGCAGCCGGCGCACCGTGACGCCCAGGGAGGGCAGCGCGATCGCCAGGGTGAAGGCGGTCGTGGGCACCTCGTTGCCGGCCCGGTCGTCCGCGAACATCAGCGCGAGGTAGATGATCGTGCTGACCAGCGTGAACATCCAGTACTCGGCGCGGCGGGCGCGCCCGCTGAAGACCCAGTACTTCCTGAGCACGACGAAGAACCAGCGCACTACGTGTCCCCCGGGATCGATGTCGGCGCCTGACGGACGATCAGGGCCGGGCAGAACCTATGTGGGGGGATGTGTACGCGTCAAAGCGGTTCCGGCCGGCCTCGTCCTCTCCGGAGCGCGGCCGGCCGTCCGCGTCGCCTTCGTCACCAGCGCCGCGGCCAGCGTGGCCGGGACGCCCGCCGCCGTCAGGACGGTGACCGCGGCCGAGCGGCCCGCCTCCCGCGGGCTCACCAGGCCGTCGTTCACGGCCTCCATCAGGCCGAACAGGATCTGCTCGTGCACGTACGCCAGGGCCGGCGCCGGCAGCGGTGAGACGAACGCCCCTTCCTCCAGACCGCGCCGCAGCAGCCGCACGCTGTTCTCCCGGACCGGCGTCAGCCGCTCCCGGATGCCCTGCACCGTGACCGTGCGCTGGGCCAGCGCGACCAGCAGCCGGTAGCGGTCGGCGACCTCCCACACCGCGAGCACGGACCGGGCCAGCGCCTCCGCCGGCTCCTCTATCCCCTCCCGGCCCGCCGCGTGCGCCGCCGCCAGCGACTGGACGGCGTCCTCCACCAGCGTCCCGATCAGCGCCTCCCGGCCGGCGAAGTGCCCGTACACCGTGCGGCGTACGACCCCGGCGGCCCGCGCGATCTGGTCCATGGACGCGTCGGGGTCGCGCAGCAGCTCGGTGAGGGCGACGTCGAGGATGCGGCGGCGATTGGCCTCGGCGCGACCGGTGTTGCCCGTGGTCATGGCTGCCATTGTGCCCGCCGGCACGAGCCGCTCTTGCCTTGACGTCGGCGTCAGGCCGTACGTTCGTCGTCATGCGAATCGGCGAGCTGGCCGCACGGGCCGGGACCACCACGCGGGCGCTGCGGTACTACGAGGCGCGGGGTCTGCTGCCCGCGCGCCGCGACGAGCTGGGGCACCGCGCGTACGACGAGCGTGATCTGCGGCTGCTGCGGCAGATCAGGACGTTGCGGGACTTCGGCTTCGACCTGGAGGAGACCCGGCCCTTCGTGGAGTGTCTGCGCGCCGGGCACCCGGAGGGCGACTCCTGCCCGGCGTCGCTCGCGGTCTACCGGCGCAAGCTGGACGAACTGGACGCGCTCGTCGGGGAGCTGCGGGCGGTGCGGGAGAAGGTCGCCGGTCAGCTGGAGCGGGCCGAGCAGGCCCGCGACGAACTGGCCGCCGAGTCGCTGGTTCCGGGGGGCCCGGAACCCGGGTGCGAGCTGGGAGGACGGGAACTGTGAGCAAGGCCGCGGGAGTGAGCGAGGTGTCGGACGGCGACTTCTCGGCGGAGGTGCTGGCGGCACGGCTGCCGGTGCTGGTGGAGTTCACCGCCGACTGGTGTCCGCCGTGCCGTCAGATGGCGCCGGTGCTGAGTGCGCTGGCCGCGGAGGAGGGGGAGCGGCTGAAGGTGGTGCAGCTGAACGTCGACCACAACCCGGCGATCACCAACCACTACAAGGTGCTGTCGATGCCGACCTTCATGGTCTTCCGTGACGGTGAGCCGGTGAAGGCGATGGTGGGGGCACGGCCGAAGCGGCGGCTGCTGGAGGAGCTGTCCGACGTGCTCTGACCGGGCGCCTGCGCCAGGCTGTGCCGGCGCAAGAGAAATCCCCCGGGCAATTGCGTCCGGGGGATTTCCCTGCGTATATTGAATGGTTCGCGACTTTCTCGCCGTCTTCATTGTGACGATTACCGGGAGGTCGCAGTGAAGTTCAGTAGGCACAGTGTATCCGGGCGGGAGCGGAATTGTCAAACAACGGATTTACGGACAGTGAATTGCGCCGTGAACAGGAATACATCGACGGCCTGTACGCCCGTGTCGACGCCCTGCGCGGCGACACCGAGGCGTCCGTCGCCGACGCCCTCGCCCAGGGTGACAAGCCCAGGCAGGCCCGGCTGGAGCGGGACATCCTCGTCGCCGAACGCTCCGGCCTGCTCGCCGCGCTGAACGCCGTGGACGGCTCCCTGTGCTTCGGCCGCATCGACCTCGTCTCCGGGGTCACCCACCACATCGGGCGGATCGGCCTGCGCCGCGACGACGCCGAACGCACCCCGGTCCTCATCGACTGGCGGGCCGGCGTCGCCCGCCCCTTCTACCTCGCCACCGGCCACACCCCCATGGGCCTGCGCCGCCGGCGACACATCGGCACCGAGGGCCGCCGGGTCACCGCCCTGCACGACGAGTTCCTCGACGTCGACGACGCCACCCGCACGGGCTACGAGGACCCGGCCGGCGACGACGTCCTGCTCGCCGCGCTGAACGCCGCCCGCACTGGCCGCATGGCCGACATCGTCCAGACCATCCAGGCCGAGCAGGACGAGATCATCCGCGCTCCGCACCGCGGGGTGCTGGTCGTCGAGGGCGGCCCGGGCACCGGCAAGACGGCCGTCGCCCTGCACCGCGCCGCCTACCTCCTCTACGAGCACCGCGAACTGCTCGCGAGGCGGGCCGTCCTCATCGTGGGCCCCAACCCCGCCTTCCTCGGCTACATCGGCGAGGTGCTGCCCTCGCTCGGCGAGACCGGCGTGCTGCTCGCGACCGTCGGCGAGCTGTACCCGGGCGTGCGGGCGACCGCCGCGGACACGCCCGAGGCGGCCGTGGTGAAGGGCGGCGCCCACATGGCCGACGTCCTCGCCGCCGTCGTACGCGACCGGCAGGCGCTGCCCGACCCGGTGATCGCCGTCGAGCACGACCGCGAGGTGCTGATGCTCGACGAAGGGCTCGTGCGCATCGCCCGCGAGCGGACCCGGGCGCTGAAGCTGCCGCACAACGCCGCCCGAGAGCACTTCGAGGGCCACATTCTCAACACCCTCACCGAGCTGTACGCCGAACGCGTCGGCACCGACCCCTACGACGGCTCCAGTCTCCTCGACCCCAGCGACGTCACCCAGATCCGCGACGAGATCGCCGAGAACCCCGAAGTATGGGCCGCGGTCGACCAGTTGTGGCCCGTGCTCAGTCCGCAGCGGCTGGTCGCCGACTTCCTCGCCGACCCCGAGGGGTATCTGGGCGACGAGGAGGCGGCCGCCGTCCGCCGCCCGGTCACCCGCGGCTGGACCGTCGCCGACGTACCGCTGCTCGACGAGGCCGCCGAACTCCTCGGCGAGGACGACCGGGCGGCCCGCGAGCGCGCCGAACGCGAACGGCGGACCCAGATCGCCTACGCCCAGGGCGTGCTCGACGTCTCCTACGCCTCCCGGACCTACGAGTTCGAGGACAAGGAGGACAGCGACCCGGACGGCTCCGAGGTGCTGTCCGCGCACGACATCATCGACGCGGAGCGCTTCGCCGAACGGCACGAGGAGGACGACCACCGCAGCGCCGCCGAACGCGCGGCGGCCGACCGGACGTGGGCGTTCGGCCACATCATCGTCGACGAGGCGCAGGAGCTGTCGCCGATGGCGTGGCGGCTGCTGATGCGGCGCAGCCCCACGCGTTCCATGACCCTCGTCGGCGATCCGGCGCAGACCTCGGAGGCCGGGGGCGTGGGGTCCTGGGAGCGGATCCTCCGGCCGTACGTCGAGGACCGCTGGGAGCACACGCGGCTGGGCGTCAACTACCGTACGCCCGCGGAGATCATGGAGGCGGCGGCCGCCGTCGTCCGGGCCGAGCGGCCGGACTTCGTGCCGCCGAGCTCGGTGCGGTCCACCGGCGTGCGGCCGTGGGCGCGGGCCGTCGACGATCTGCCCGGGGCGGTCGCCAAGGCGGTGGAGGAGCTCACCCCGGCGGAGGGGCGGCTCGCGGTGATCGCACCCCGGGTGCTGCACCACGAGCTGGCCGCCCGGCTCGACGGCGTGACGGCGGGGGACGAGCCCGACCTCACGCGAGCGGTCGTCCTGCTCGACCCCCGGCAGGCCAAGGGCCTGGAGTTCGACTCCGTCCTCGTGGTGGAGCCGGGCGACTTCGGCACGAGCGACCTGTACGTCGCCCTGACCCGGGCCACGCAGCGGCTCGGCGTGGTGCACGCGGGGGAGCTGCCGCAGGCCTTGGGGGAGGCACTCGTGTGACGTGTGGGCAGGGGCGGTGAGGGGGGTTTCCCGCCCCCGCCGCCCCTACCCGTCCCCGGGGGCTGCCGCCCCCGGGCCCCCGCTTTCGGCCCTGAACGGGCCTCGTCCTCAAGCGCCGGACGGGCTGGATTGCTGGCGCCCCCATGAGTCAGGCCGGGCGGAGCCAGACCGTGGCCAGTGGGGGGAGGGTCAGGCGGACGCTCGCCGGGTGGGTGTGCCACGGCTGGGGCTCCGGCTTCACCGGGTGCGGGTGGGTGACACCGCTGCCCCCGTACCGCTCCGCGTCCGTGTTCAGCACCTCCAGCCACGCCGGCACGTCGTCCGGCACCCCCAGCCGGTAGTCGTGCCGCACGACGGGCGAGAAGTGGCACACGGCGAGCAGCGGCGTCCCGTCCGCGTCGTGGCGGAGGAACGCGAGGACGTTGTCGTCGGCCGCGTCGCCCACCACCCACTGGAAGCCGTCCGGGGCGACGTCCCGCTCCCACAGCGCCGGCGTCGACCGGTACACGCCGTTCAGGTCCCGCACCAGATCGCGCACCCCGCGGTGATCTGGCTCCGCCCCGTAGGCGGGGTCGAGCAGCCACCAGTCCGGCCCGTGCGCCTCGGACCACTCCGCGCCCTGCGCGAACTCCTGCCCCATGAAGAGCAGTTGCTTGCCCGGATGGGACCACATGAACGCCAGGTAGGCGCGCAGACTGGCCCGCCGCTGCCACCAGTCGCCCGGCATCTTCGACACCAGCGAGCCCTTGCCGTGCACGACCTCGTCGTGGGAGATGGGCAAGACGTAGTTCTCGCTGTAGGCGTACACCATGGAGAAGGTCATCTCCCCGTGGTGGTACCGCCGGTGGACCGGCTCCTTGCTCATGTACTGCAACGAGTCGTGCATCCACCCCATGTTCCACTTCAGCCCGAACCCGAGCCCGCCGAAACCGCTCGGCCCCCGGTGGTGTGTGGCACGGGTGACGCCGTCCCAGGCCGTGGACTCCTCCGCGATCGTCACGACACCGGGCACCCGGCGGTACACGGTCGCGTTCATCTCCTGGAGGAAGGCCACCGCGTCCAGGTTCTCGCGGCCGCCGTGCTCGTTCGGCGTCCACTGGCCGGGCTCGCGCGAGTAGTCGAGGTAGAGCATCGAGGCGACCGCGTCCACCCGCAGCCCGTCGATGTGGAACTCCTCGCACCAGTAGACCGCGTTGGCCACCAGGAAGTTGCGCACCTCGCGCCGCCCGAAGTCGAACTCCAGGGTCCCCCAGTCGGGGTGGGCGGCCCGCAGCGGGTCCTCGTGTTCGTACAGCGGCCGCCCATCGAACTCGGCGAGCGCCCAGTCGTCGCGCGGGAAGTGCGCCGGCACCCAGTCCATCAGGACGCCGATCCCGGCCCGGTGCAGCGCGTCCACCAGGTACTTGAAGTCGTCCGGCGTGCCGAGGCGGGCCGTCGGCGCGTAGAAGCCGGTGACCTGGTAGCCCCAGGACCCGCCGAAGGGGTGCTCGGCGACCGGCATCAGCTCGACATGGGTGAAGCCCAGATCCTTGACGTACGCGGGGAGCTGCTCGGCGAGTTGACGGTAGGTCAGCCCTGGTCGCCAGGAGGGGAGATGGATCTCGTACACCGAGAACGGGGCCTCGTGCACCGGGCGTTCGGCCCGGCGGGCGAGCCATTCCTCGTCGCCCCACTCGTAGTGCGAGGCGGTCACGACCGACGAGGTGGCCGGCGGGACCTCGGTACGGCGGGCCATGGGGTCGGCGCGCAGGGTGCGCGAACCGTCGGGCCGGGTGATGTCGAACTTGTACAGCTCGCCCTCGCCGACGCCCGGCACGAACAGCTCCCACACCCCGGAGGAGCCGAGCGAGCGCATGGCGTGCCCGGCGCCGTCCCAGAGGTTGAAGGTGCCGGCCAGCCGTACGCCGCGCGCGTTCGGCGCCCACACGGAGAACCGGGTGCCCCGCACGCCCTGGTGGGTCGTCGGGTGGGCGCCCAGCACCGTCCACAGCTGCTCGTGCCGGCCCTCGCCGATCAGGTGCAGGTCCAGATCGCCCAGCGTCGGCAGGAAGCGGTAGGCGTCCTCGGTCTCCACGACCGCGTCCTCGTAACGGACGAGGAGGCGGTAGGCCGGGACCTCGTGCAGGGGCAGCAGTCCGGAGAAGAAGCCGTCGCCGTCGTCGTGCAGGTCGGCGCGCAGCTCGCCGGAGACGACCGTGACGGCGCGCGCGTAGGGGCGGAAGGCCCGGAAGACGATCCCGCCGGGCGCCGGATGCGCGCCGAGCACGCCGTGCGGGTCGTGGTGGGAGCCGTGCAGGAGGCGGTCGCGGTCGCCGGCGTCGAGGGCGGGGGACAGGCCGACCTCCAGGGGCCCGGCGGGAGGCGTGGGCGGCGACGCCTTCACCTGCGCGGCCTTCTTCGCGACAGCCTTCGCGGCTTTCGCCGCCTTCACTGGCTTGGGAGCCTTCACCGCCTTGGCCGCCGCCTTCGCCGGCGTCGCGGCCTTCACCGCCTTCACGGCCGCTTTCCCGCCCGCCGCCTTCTTCGCAGCGGCCTTCTTCGCAGCGGCCTTCTTCGCAGCGGCCTTCTTCGCCGCCGCCTTCCCGGCCGCCCCTTCCTCGGCCGCGGCCGCCTTCTTCTTCGGGTTCTTCGGTTCGGAACCGTTGGACGGGGGGCTGGGAGTCACGGACAAAGCCTCCTCAGAGCTGGTCGGACGCTGCGAGCCTGCGTATCGCGGAGAGCGGGACGGGGAGCCAGTCCGGGCGGTGCCGGGCCTCGTAGACGACCTCGTAGACCGCCTTGTCCGTCTCGTAGGCCCGCAGCAGCACGGGATCGGTGCGGGGGTCGGCGCCCGACACCTCGGCGTACCCCGAGCAGTAGGCCGCCCGGCAGGCGCGGGCCCAGCCCGGCGCCGGCGGGGTGGCCGAGTGCGCCGCGTAGTCGAAGGACCGCAGCATCCCCGCCACGTCCCGCACCGGCGGCTGCGGCATCCTGCGCTCGGCCAGCGGCCGGGCCGGCTCGCCCTCGAAGTCGATCAGCGACCACTGGCCGGACGGGGCCCGCAGGCACTGTCCGAGGTGCAGGTCGCCGTGGACGCGCTGGGCGGTCCAGGTGTGACCCTCGGCCGCGAGGTCGGCCAGCGCGGTGAAGGCGGTGCGCAGCGCGGGCGCGTAAGGGTGCAGGGCGGGCACCGCCTGCGCCGCCGCGTCGAGACGCTCGACCATGCCGTGCACCAGCGGCTCCAACTGGGCGTGCCCGAAGGTCACCGTGGGCAGCGCACGGGCCAGCGCCGTGTGCACCTCGGCGGTGGCCCGGCCCAGCGCCCGCGCCTCCGCGCCGAAGTCCTCGGTCTTGGCCAGCTCCCGCAGGGCCAGCTCCCAGCCGTCCGTCGCCCCCTGCACATAGGGCTGGAGCACTCCGAGGACGTACGGCTCGCCGCTCTCCCCGGGCCCCTCCGCGAGGTCCTCGGCCTCGGCGCGCATCCACGCCGTCGGCGCGGGCACCCGGGGGCAGCCCTCCCGGGCCAGCGCCAGCGGCAACTCCAGGTCGGGGTTGACGCCGGGCACCACCCGGCGCAGCAGCTTGAGAATGAACGTATCTCCATAGACGACCGAGGAGTTCGACTGCTCGGAGGTCAGCCGGCGCGGCACCAGGCCGGCGCGTATCTCCTGGGACGGGTCCCGTTCGCAGCGCAGCACGCCGATCCGGGACCCGGTGCGCAGCGCCTCCAGGAGCAGCTCGGCGGGCCGGGTGTCGTACAGGGCGTCGTAGACGGTCCGCCCGGCGAGCGGGCCGTCCGGCACGTGTCCGATGAGCGCGGGCGCCAGCCGGGGCGGCAGCGCCTCGCGCACGCCTATCAGGAGCTGGTAGCAGTCGCCGGGACCGGCGCCCTGGTGGGCGCGCACCAGCAGGTGGTAGAGGCCCAGCGGGGAGTCCTCGGGCAGCAGCTCGGTGGCCGCGACCTGCGAGAACCCGGTGACCGGGCTTCCCTTCCCGGCGAACCAGCGCTGGCGTGGGAGCCAGTCGCGCAGCAGGGGCCCCAGGGACGCGAGGAGGCCGGAGCTCGTCTTGCCGGAAAGTGTGACAGTTTCCGCCATGGCGTCACGATCCTTTCCCCGGGGACGGGGTCTGGGGTGCTACTCATGCGTGCCCCGGCCGGGGCGGAGGAAACGCCCCGCCCCGGACAGGCCCGTCTAGACGGCCTCCCTGCGGAGCCGGAACCAGTAGAAGCCGTGGCCGGCGAGGGTGAGCAGGTAGGGCAGCTCGCCGACGGCGGGGAAGCGGACGCCGCCGAACAGCTCGACGGGGTGGCGGCCCTTGAAGCGGCGCAGGTCCAGCTCGGTGGGCTGGGCGAAGCGCGAGAAGTTGTGGACGCAGAGCACCAGGTCGTCCTCGTACTCCCGCAGGAAGGCCAGGACGGCGGGGTTGGAGGAGGGCAGCTCGGTGTAGGAGCCGAGTCCGAAGGCGGGGTTCTGTTTGCGGATCTCGATCATGCGGCGGGTCCAGTGCAGCAGCGAGGAGGGCGACGACATCGACGCCTCGACGTTGGTGACCTGGTAGCCGTAGACGGGGTCCATGATGGTGGGCAGGGAGAGCCGGCCGGGGTCGCAGGAGGAGAATCCGGCGTTGCGGTCGGGGGTCCACTGCATGGGGGTGCGCACGGCGTCGCGGTCGCCGAGCCAGATATTGTCGCCCATGCCGATCTCGTCGCCGTAGTAGAGGATCGGCGAGCCGGGCAGGGACAGCAGCAGGGCGGTGAACAGCTCGATCTGGTTGCGGTCGTTGTCCAGGAGGGGGGCGAGGCGCCGGCGGATGCCGATGTTGGCGCGCATGCGCGGGTCCTTGGCGTACTCCGCGTACATGTAGTCGCGTTCTTCGTCGGTGACCATTTCGAGGGTGAGCTCGTCGTGGTTGCGCAGGAAGATGCCCCACTGGCAGTTGGCGGGGATGGCGGGGGTCTTGGCGAGGATCTCGGAGACGGGGTAGCGCGACTCGCGGCGCACCGCCATGAAGATGCGGGGCATGACGGGGAAGTGGAACGCCATGTGGCATTCGTCGCCGCCGGAGGCGTAGTCGCCGAAGTAGTCGACCACGTCCTCGGGCCACTGGTTGGCCTCGGCGAGGATGACCGTGTCCGGGTAGGCGGCGTCGATCTCCTTGCGCACCCGCTTGAGAAACTCGTGCGTCGCCGGAAGGTTCTCGCAGTTCGTGCCCTCCTCGGCGTACAGGTAGGGCACCGCGTCCAGGCGGAAGCCGTCGATCCCCAGGTCCAGCCAGAACCGCAGTGCGGAGATCATCTCCTCCTGCACGGCCGGGTTCTCGTAGTTGAGGTCGGGCTGGTGGGAGAAGAAGCGGTGGAAGAAGTACTGCTTGCGGACGGGGTCGTAGGTCCAGTTGGACACTTCGGTGTCGACGAAGATGATGCGGGCGTCGGCGTACTGTTTGTCGTCGTCGGCCCACATGTAGTAGTCGCCGTAGGGGCCGTCGGGGTCCTTGCGGGATTCCTGGAACCACGGGTGCTGGTCGCTGGTGTGGTTCATGACGAAGTCGATGATGACGCGCATGCCGCGTTGGTGGGCGGCGTCGACGAACTCGACGAAGTCGGCGAGGTCTCCGAACTCGGGGAGGACGGATGTGTAGTCGGAGACGTCGTAGCCGCCGTCCCTGAGGGGCGACTTGAAGAAGGGCGGGAGCCAGAGGCAGTCGACGCCGAGCCATTGCAGGTAGTCGAGCTTGGCGGTGATGCCCTTGAGGTCGCCGACGCCGTCGCCGTTGCTGTCCTGGAAGGAGCGGACGAGGACCTCGTAGAAGACCGCGCGTTTGAACCAGTCGGGGTCGCGGTCCTTGGCGGGGGTGTCCTCGAACGTGTCCTGAACGGGCTCGTTGACGATCATCGTGTGGGTGACCCTCCGATCTGCGGGTTGGACGGTCGCAGGACGGTGAGGACGTGCGCGGGACGGATGCCCGGTTCGAGACGCACGTAGTTGGCCCTGCCCCAGTAGTAGGTCTCGCCGGTGAGCTCGTCGCGCACCGGCACCGACTCGTGCCGTTCCAGGCCGAGTTGCGGCATGTCCAACGAGACCGTGGCCTCCTGGGTGTGGTGGGGGTCGAGGTTGACGACCACCAGAACCGTGTTCGAACCGCTGCGCTTCGAGTAGACGATCACCGCTTCCTGGTCGGCGTGGTGGAAGTGCAGGTTGCGCAGCCGGTGCAGGGCCGGGTTCGCCCGCCGGATCTCGTTGAGGCGGGTGATCAGCGGGGCGATGGTGCGTCCCTCGCGTTCGGCGGCCTCCCAGTCGCGGGGCTTGAGCTGGTACTTCTCCGAGTCGAGGTACTCCTCGCCGCCCTCGCGCAGCGGGGTGTTCTCGCACAGTTCGTAACCGCTGTACACGCCCCAGGACGGCGACAGCGTCGCGGCCAGGACCGCGCGGACCTCGAAGGCGGGCCGGCCGCCGTGCTGGAGGTAGGCGTGCAGGATGTCGGGCGTGTTGGGGAAGAAGTTCGGCCGCATGTAGGAGGCCGCCTCCCCCGACAGCTCCGTCAGGTACTGCGTCAGCTCCTCCTTGGAGTTGCGCCAGGTGAAGTACGTGTACGACTGCTGGAAGCCGATCTGCGCCAGCGTGTGCATCATCGCCGGCCGGGTGAACGCCTCCGCCAGGAAGATCACGTCCGGGTCCCGGCGGTTGACCTCGCCGATCACCCGCTCCCAGAACACCACCGGCTTGGTGTGCGGATTGTCCACCCGGAAGATCCGCACCCCGTGCGACATCCAGTGCCGCAGCACCCGCACCGTCTCCTTCACCAGACCGTCCATGTCCGCGTCGAAGGCGATCGGATAGATGTCCTGGTACTTCTTCGGCGGGTTCTCCGCGTACGCGATCGTCCCGTCCGGCCGGTGATGGAACCACTCCGGATGCTTGTGCACCCACGGATGATCCGGCGAACACTGCAACGCGAAGTCCAGCGCCACCTCCAGACCCAGCTCCCCGGCCCGCTGAACGAACCAGGCGAAGTCCTCCAGCGTCCCCAGCCGCGGATGCACCGCGTCATGGCCGCCCTCGGGCGACCCGATCGCCCACGGCACCCCCACGTCCTCCGCGTCCGGCGTCAGCGTGTTGTTGCGGCCCTTGCGGAACGTCGTCCCGATCGGATGCACCGGCGGCAGATACACCACGTCGAACCCCATCGCCGCGATCACCGGCAACCGCCGCGCCGCCGAACGGAACGTCCCGTGCGGCTGCTCCGCCGTCCCCTCCGACCGCGGGAAGAACTCGTACCACGACCCGTACAACGCCCGCTCCCGCTCCACCAGCAGCGGCAGGGGCTCCGAAGCGGTGACCAGCTCCCGCAGGGGGTGGCGGGCCAGGACGGCGTCCACTTCCGGGGCCAGGGCCCCCGCGAGCCGGGAGGCGGCCGGGCGGTCCTGGTCGCGCAGGGCCTCGACCGCGGCGAGCAGGACGTCCCGCTCGCCTTCCGGCGCCTGCGCGGCGGCCCGCTCGTAGAGGCGGACGCCCTCCTCCAGGACGAGGTCGGTGTCGATGCCCGCCGGGATCTTGATCTCCGCGTGGTGCCGCCAGGTGGCGACCGGGTCGCTCCACGCCTCCACCGTGTAGGACCAGCGTCCGGGTGCGTCCGGGGTGACGTCGGCGCCCCAGCGGTCCGTGCCGGGGGCCAGCTCGCGCATCGGGGTCCAGGGGCCGGGACGGCCGTCGGGGTCGCGCAGGACCACGTTCGCGGCGACCGCGTCATGGCCCTCGCGGAACACGGTGGCCGAGACCTGGAACGTCTCCCCGGCGACCGCCTTGGCGGGCCGGCGCCCGTGCTGGACCATCGGGCGGACGTCGAGGACGGGGATGCGCCCCACGGCGGTCGCGGCGGGTGCGGAGGGCCGCTCAGGGGCGGGTGGCCCGGCGTCGGCGGGGCGCGCGCCGGGGGCCGGCCCGGGATCCTTCGCGGAGCCCTTGGCGCGTGGGGGTGTCGGGGGTGCTGACGAATGGTGCCTGGCGGGCATGACCGCTCCTGTCCGCATCAACGAGGGGTGGGCGGATGGCTGTGGGGAGGTGGGTCCTGCTGTGGGGGTGCCGAAGATGTACTGGTACCCGGAATCGGCCCGGTCGTACAACTGACCGGATGTCCCGGGGTTCCGTTCGGGTCGTGCTCGGTCTCGTACCGGAGGAGCCTTCCCACCCTGTTCGGGTGAACAATCCGGCACTTTGTTAACTACTCGCGCGTATGTCCACACATAAGTCCGGCCGTGTTTCCCCTTTCGAACCGGCATACGACAACCGTGCCGTGTGCGCCACTGGGCAGCCTCTCGTGCCCCGTGGAGGGCGACAAGGTGGCCCACGGGGGTGAAACCGGCCAGAACGGGCCGTGTCCCGGCCCGGCCGAGGAGAGCGCGCCGTACGCCCGCCGGCCCCCGGCCCCGGCTCGGCCTGCCCTCAGCGGCGCCGACACCCGCACCGGTAACGTTTCAGAAGACGTGGACGCACACTGCCGTGCGCCTCCTTCAACCGCACGCCGAGGTGGAATGTGAAGGCGATCCGTCGATTCACCGTCCGACCCCTTCTGCCCGAACCCCTCCGGCCGCTGAGCGACCTGGCCCGCAATCTGCGCTGGTCATGGCACGTGGAAACCCGTGACCTGTTCCAGTCCGTCGACCCCGAGCGCTGGGCGACCTGCGGCGGCGACCCGGTACGGCTGCTGGGCGGCCTGCGCCCGGCACGCCTCGCCGAGCTGGCCGACGACCGCCGCTTCCTGCGCCGGCTGACCGCCGCCGCCGACGACCTCCACGACTACATGACCGGCGACCGCTGGTACCAGACCCAGCCCTCGGGGCTCCCCGCGGGCATCGCCTACTTCTCACCCGAGTTCGGGATCACCGCCGCCCTGCCCCAGTACTCCGGCGGCCTCGGCATCCTCGCCGGCGACCATCTCAAGGCGGCCAGCGACCTGGGCGTGCCCCTGATCGGCGTCGGGCTGCTGTACCGCCACGGCTACTTCCGCCAGACCCTGTCACGGGACGGCTGGCAGCAGGAGCACTATCCCGTCCTCGACCCCAACGAACTGCCGGTGACCCTCCTCAAGGAGGCCGACGGCACTCCCGCGCACGTGGCCCTCGCCCTGCCCGGCGGCCGGCAGCTGCGCGCGCGGATCTGGCTGGCCCAGGTCGGCCGCGTCCCGCTGCTCATGCTCGACTCCGACGTCGAGGAGAACGACCTCGGCGAACGCGGGGTGACCGACCGGCTCTATGGCGGCGGCAGCGAGCACCGGCTGCTCCAGGAGATGCTGCTCGGCATAGGAGGTGTCCGGGCGGTGCGCACGTACTGCCGGCTCACCGGCCACGCCGAACCCGAGGTCTTCCACACCAACGAGGGGCACGCCGGCTTCCTCGGCCTGGAGCGGATCGCCGAGCTGTGCGCCGAGGGGCTCGACTTCGACTCCGGCCTGGAGGCGGTCCGCGCCGGCACCGTCTTCACCACCCACACGCCCGTCCCCGCCGGCATCGACCGCTTCGACCGGGATCTGGTCGCCCGGCACTTCGGCCCGCACGCGGAACTCCCCGGCCTGGACGTCGGCCGCGTCCTGAGCCTGGGCCGGGAGACCTACCCCGGCGGCGAGGCCAACCTGTTCAACATGGCCGTGATGGGCCTGCGCCTGGCCCAGCGCGCCAACGGCGTCTCGCTGCTGCACGGCCAGGTCAGCCGGGAGATGTTCGCCGGCCTGTGGCCCGGGTTCGACGCCGACGAGGTGCCGATCACCTCCGTCACCAACGGCGTGCACGCCCCGACCTGGGTGGCCCCGGAGGTGCTGCGGCTCGGCGCCCGGCAGATCGGCGTGCACCGCACCGAGGACGCGCTCAGCGTCGGCGGCTCCGACCGGTGGGACTCCGTCGCCGACATTCCCGACCAGGACGTCTGGGACCTCCGGCGCGACCTGCGCGAACAGCTCGTCCAGGAGGTACGGGCGCGGCTGCGGGCCTCCTGGCGGCAGCGGGGCGCGGGGACGGCGGAGCTGGGCTGGATCGACGGCGTGCTCGACCCGGACGTCCTCACCATCGGGTTCGCGCGCCGCGTCCCGTCGTACAAGCGGCTGACGCTGATGCTGCGCGACCGCGACCGGCTGCGGAACCTGCTGCTGCACCCGGAGCGCCCGGTGCAGATCGTGGTCGCCGGCAAGGCGCACCCCGCCGACGACGGCGGGAAGCGGCTCGTCCAGGAACTCGTGCGGTTCGCCGACGACCCCCGGGTCCGCCACCGCATCGTCTTCCTCCCCGACTACGGCATGGCGATGGCGCAGAAGCTGTACCCCGGCTGCGACATCTGGCTGAACAACCCGCTGCGCCCGCTGGAGGCCTGCGGCACGTCCGGGATGAAGGCCGCGCTGAACGGCTGTCTGAACCTGTCCGTCCTGGACGGCTGGTGGGACGAGTGGTTCCAGCCCGACTTCGGCTGGGCGATCCCCACCGCGGACGGCGCGGGCACAGACCAGGACCACCGTGACGCCGTGGAGGCGGCGGCCCTCTACGACCTGCTGGAGCAGCGGGTGACGCCCCGCTTCTACGAGCGCGGACGCCAGGGGCTGCCCGACCGCTGGATCGAGATGGTCCGCCGGACCCTCACCCTGCTCGGCCCGAAGGTGCTGGCCGGCCGGATGGTCCGCGAGTACGTCGAACGTCTCTACGCGCCGGCCGCCAGGGCCCACCGCGCCCTCGCCCCGGACGCGGCCCGCGACCTGGCCGCCTGGAAGGCGCGGGTGCGCGCCGCCTGGCAGGGCGTGACCGTCGACCACGTCGAGACCTCCGTGGCCACCCCCACGGCCGAACTGGGCACCACCCTCGCCCTTCGCGTCCGTCTGAGCCTCGGCGACCTCACCCCCGACGACGTCGAGGTGCAGGCCGTCTCGGGGCGCGTCGACGAGGAGGACCGCATCACGGACGCGACGACGGTTCCCCTGAAACCGGCCGGAGCTCCCGATTCCGGCAACCGCTGGACCTACGAGGGCCCGCTCTCCCTCGACCGCACCGGCCCCTACGGCTACACGGTCCGCGTGCTCCCCACCCATCCCCTCCTGGCGACCAACGCCGAACTGGGATTGATGGCAACGCCGTTGGAGGACGCGGGGGAGGGTGCGGGCGTTCTGATGCGCTGACGGGGCGCCTCGATCCCCTTGTGCTCGACGCGGCCGTGCCGGATGCCCGCCCGGCACGGCCGTTCCGCGCACGACCCACTCCAACCACCCAGTAACCTCGCCTGGTTGAGGAACAACCATGCGACTCGGGGAAGGCGTGCGTCGGAGTGGTGGGTAGATCTCCCGAAGATGATTCTGGAAGTGGTTCGTCCATATCCGATGAGGAACTGCGGGCCTTTCTCGAGGAGAGCGAGCGGGGGCCGGACGCCTCCGTCCGCAAGGAGCCGTCGGCGCGGGCCCGTATGGTCACGGAGCGCCTGCGGCAGCAGGACGCACGAGGCGAAGTGCCCGCGGGCTGGCGCACCGGACCGGTCACGAGGCAGACGGAAGCCAGGGCGGACCGCAAGCGCAGGACGTGGGCGTTCGTCGCCGTGCCCGTCGTGATCGCGCTGGCCGTCGTGGCGATGCGGCCCTCGCTGCTGCCCGGCGACCTCTTCGGCGGCGAGCCGGAGGTCTTCTCCGCGTCGCCCCTGCCGGCGGAGACCGCGGCCCCGACCGGAGCGCCCGGTGAGGCCGGCCCCGGCCGGCCCACTGTCGACCGGCCGTTCGCGGGGTCCCCCGCGCAGCGCTGGGCCGACGGAGAGGCGGGCATCGTCCTGCCCGAGGCGACCGCGGTCGGCACGTGGTCCAAGGCCCAGGTGGAGCAGGCGCTCCGGCAGACCAAGAAGCTCCTGGTCGACGCGAACCTCGACCCGGTCACCCTGCGGGGCGGACGCCCCGAGACCGCGCTCGACGTGATCGAACCGCAGCAGAAGGACCTGCACACCCGGCTGAACACCGCGTTGAGCAGGCCGGGCAAGGAGTACGACCCACTGTCGATGTTCAGTCGCTTCGATCCCCGCGAACTGCGCCTCGCGGGCGACGTGGTCAAGACCCGGGGGCGGATGACGTTCGCAGCGGGCAAGGACGCCTCCATGGCCGTGCACGCCGACTACACCTTCGTCTATCCCCTGACGCGGGCCGAGAAGGGCGCGACCGAGGTGTCCCGCGCCATCGTCCGTCGTGTGCTGGACGTCCAGCTGCCCGACCCCGCGAAGTACCTCACCACGCCGGGGAAGATCTCCGTCCGGAACTATCGGCTGGACATCGGCAACTCCGCCTGTGACGTCCACGACGGCTTCCTGCATCCGAACTTCTCGACGAACGGGCCCACGGGACCGCCCCCGACCGGGCCGACGGTGGACCCCTACGACCGCAGCAAGGACATCGCCGCCGGCCGCGAGGGGGGATGCGGAGTGGTGTCCCGTACCTGATGCGACGTCATGCGCGTGGTGAACGGCGGTACGGATCGCCGGCGGGCCCGCGCTATTCCGTGTCCGGTCCCGCCGCCAAGTCCCGCAGCACCGCCCCGCACCGCCGGGCGTACGCCTGTTGCAGGCCGCGGGTCGCCGGGCCGCCCGCCCGGGAGTACCACTTCGCCGGGCGGCTGAACGCCGAGACGGTGAGCCACACGGTGCCGTCGCCGGTGCGGTCCACGACGAAGGACTCCTCGCCGGACTCGGGGTGGCCGGGGAGGGTGCCGTAGGCCCAGCCGGCCCGGCGGGGTTCCTCCAGCGTCCACACGACGCGGCAGGGCGCCTTGATCATGCCGGCCAGGGTGACGGTGACGTCCACGTCGGGGGCGGCGCGGTCGGCGGTGGTCGTGACGCCGACGCCCAGCGCGCGGTGCATCTCCCAGCTGAGGACCGCCTCGGCGGCGCGGCGGAAGACGGCCTCGCCCTCGCCGAGGCGGGTGCGCACGTGCAGGGCGTGGAACCCCGGCGGGCAGTGCCCCGGACGCTCGCGCGTCGCGCCGACGTCGTCGTACGTGAACTCCCCAACAGACATGGGACCCAAGAGTAAGGGCGGCACCCGGAAGGTCCAGCTTCCGGGTGCCGCCCTCGGTCAACTCGCGTCAGCTCAGCCGACGTTGACCGCCGACCAGGCCGCCGCCACCGTCTTGTACTCGGTGCTGGTGGAGCCGTACAGCGCCGAGGCCGCGTTGAGGGTCGCGGTGCGGGCGCCGGCGTAGTTGGTGGTCGAGGTCATGTACGAGGTCAGGGCCTTGTACCAGATCTGGACCGCCTTGGCGCGACCGATGCCGGTGATCGTCGAGCCGTTGGAGGTCGGCGAGTTGTAGGACACGCCGTTGATCGTCTTCGCGCCGCTGCCCTCGGACAGCAGGTAGAAGAAGTGGTTCGCCGGGCCGGACGAGTAGTGCACGTCCAGGTTCTTCAGCGACGACGACCAGTAGTTGGCCGACGCGCCGTCCTTGCTCGGCTGGTCCATGTAGCGCAGCGGGGTGCCGTCGCCGTTGATGTTGATCTTCTCGCCGATGAGGTAGTCGCCGACGTCCTTGCTGTTCGCGGCGTAGAACTCCACCGCCGTGCCGAAGATGTCGGAGGTGGCCTCGTTGAGACCGCCGGACTCACCGGAGTAGTTCAGGCCCGCCGTGTTCGAGGTGACGCCGTGGGTCATCTCGTGGCCGGCCACGTCCAGCGAGGTGAGCGGCTTGGTGTTGCCCGAGCCGTCGCCGTAGGTCATGCAGAAGCAGCTGTCGTCCCAGAAGGCGTTGACGTACGCGCTGCCGTAGTGGACGCGGGAGTACGCGGCGACACCGTTGTTCTTGATGCCGTTGCGGCCGAAGGTGTTCTTGTAGAAGTCCCAGGTGGTCTGGGCGCCGTAGGCCGCGTCCACCGCCGCCGTCTGGTCCGTGGAGGAGCTGGAGGCCGCGCCGGTGCCCCAGGTGTCGTCCGCGTCCGTGAACAGCGTGCCCGCCGAACTGGAGGTGCTGCGGGCCTTGTTGTACGTCTTGTGGCCGCCGCGACCGGTGTCGTTCAGCTGGTACGTCGAACCCGACAGGGAGGTGCCGAGGGTGACCGTGCCGGAGTAGAGGCTCTTGCCGGTGCCGGTCTCGATGCCCTGGTACTCGTAGAGCTTCGCGCCGGTGGCCGCGTCGGTGATGACGTGCAGCTCGTTCGGGGTGCCGTCGTCCTGGAGGCCGCCGACGACCGTCTCGTAGGCGAGGGTCGGCTTGCTGCCGTTGCCCGCCCAGACCACCTTGCGGGGGGCGCGGGAGGCGTCGGTGTCCTGCGAGCCCGCGGCCTTGGCCAGGGACAGCGCCTGCGACTCGGCCTTCGCCGCGGGCAGCGCCGCGCTGGTCGAGGCGACCTTGATGGCGGCGTTCGTCGCCTTGCTGACGCCCTGCTCGACGCCGGCGGCCGACTCGTGGACGACCAGGTCGCCGCCGAGGACCGGCAGGCCCGCGTAGGTGCGCTCGTAGCGGGTGTGGACGGTGCCGTCGGCGTCTCTGACGACGTCACGGACGACCAGCTTCTCCTGCGCGCCCAGGCCGATCTCCTGTGCGGTCGCGGGGGCCTCGGCCTGCTTGTCCTGGATGAGCGCGGTGCGCGCGGCGGGGGCCAGCGCGGTGGGCACGGCGAGCGGCTTGGCGCTCGTGGACTCCGCCGGCGACTGCGCGGCGGCGGTGCCGGCGGTCAGGCCGGTGGTGACGAGGGCTCCGGCCGCGACGGCGGTGGCGATGGCCAGAGAGGTGCGCTTGTGACGCGCGTAGAGGGAGGACACACAAGCTCCTTGGATGTGGGGGCTGCCCGGTCGGCGTGGGGTGGCCGGCCGGTGCTGCTGTGAAGTTGTGCGGCAGGTGGAAGGAAGATTGGCACCAAGTCGCGTACATGTCATGAGGGTGTGGTGATGTTGGCCGGAAAATGACCAACCGGCGAATGTTGCCGCTGTGTTAAGCGGCTCGACGCCGGTAAAAGGCCAACAGGACGTAGGCAATCGCCAGGCAAAAGAGGGCGCCGCCCCGGGGAGTCGAACCTCCGGGACGGCGCCCTGTATGTGGGGGGTGGGCCTCAATTGACGCGGTGCAGAGGCCTCCTGGCAGCGGCCTACGGGAAGGTCAGCTTCCAGCTGTTGATGTAGCCGGTGTCCCGCGCGGCGTTGTCCTGGACCCTCAGTTTCCAGACACCGTTGGCGACCTCGGAGGACGCGTTCACGGTGTACGTGGTGTTGATGTTGTCCGTGCTGCCGCCGGTGCCGTACGCCTTCAGCGTGTACGCCGTGCCGTCCGGGGCGATCAGCTGCACCTGGAGGTCGCCGATGTAGGTGTGGACGATGTCCACGGCCACCGCGAGGTTGGACGGGGCGTTGCCCGTGCGGCCCGAGACGGTGACCGGCGACTCGACGGCCGCGCCGTTGTCCGGGATCGACACGTCGGCGGTGTTCTCGAACGAGGTGCCGCCACCGCCACCGCCGCCGGGACGCGAGCCGACCGCGATGGCCGCCCAGGCGTTCGCCACCGCCGTGTACTCGGCGGAGGTGGTGCCGTACAGCTCACCGGCCGCCGCGAGGGTGCCGGTGCGGGCGCCCGCGTAGTTGGTGTTGGAGACGAACTTGGTCGTCAGCGCGCGGAACCAGATCTTCTCCGCCTTGTCGCGGCCGATGCCGGTGACCGGGAGCCCGTCCGACGTGGGCGAGTTGTAGGACACGCCGTTGATGGTCTTCGCGCCGCTGCCCTCGGACAGCAGGTAGAAGAAGTGGTTCGCCGGACCGGACGAGTAGTGCACGTCGATCCCGCCGAGACCGGAGTACCAACTGTCCTTGGACGAGCCGTCCTTGCTCGGCTTGTCCATGTAACGCAGCGGCGTTCCGTCGCCGTTGATGTTGATCTCCTCGCCGATGAGGTAGTCACCGACGTCGGAGGAGTTGTTGGCGTAGAACTCGACGGTCGAGCCGAAGATGTCGGACGTCGCCTCGTTCAGACCGCCGGACTCACCGCTGTAGTTGAGGCCGGCCGTGTTGGACGTGAGCCCGTGCGTCATCTCGTGCGCGGCCACGTCGATCGCCGTCAGCGGGTTGGCGTTGCCGGAGCCGTCGCCGTACGTCATGCAGAAGCAGCTGTCCGACCAGAACGCGTTGACGTAGTTGTTGCCGTAGTGGACGCGGGAGTACGCGCCGACGCCGTCGCCGCGGATGCCCGAACGGCCGTGCACGTTCTTGTAGTAGTCCCACGTCAGCTGAGCGCCGTAGTGGGCGTCCGCGCCGGCCGATTCCAGGTTCGAGGCGCTGCCGTTGCCCCACACGTCGTCGGGGCCCGAGAACAGCGTGCCGGTCCCGGAGGTGCCGCGGTTGAGGTTGTAGGTCTTGTGGCCGCCGCGCGCACCGTCGGTCAGGTTGTACGTGGACCCGGACTGCGTGGTGGTGAGCGTGACCTGACCGCTGTACACCGTGTTGCCGACGCCGGTCTCGATCGCCTCCCACTCGTACAGCTTCGCGCCTGTGGTGGCGTCCGTGACGACGTGCAACTCCTGCGGGGTGCCGTCGTGCTGGAACCCGCCGACGACCGTCTCGTAGGCCACCGTCGGCTTGCCGTTCGCCGCCCAGATCACCTTGCGGGGCTCGCGGTTGACGCCGGGGTTCCTCGCGGACTCGGCCTTGGCGGCCGCCAGCGCCTGCGCCTCGGCCTTCGCGGCGGGCAGCTTGGCCGTGGTGGTCGCCGGCGCGATGGCCGCGCGGGTGGCCTTGACGACGCTCTCGGTGGCGCCGGCCGGAGTGCTCTCGACGACCAGGTCGCCGCCGAGGACGGGCAGGCCCGCGTAGGTGCGCTCGTAACGGGTGTGGACCGTGCCGTTCCCGTCCTTGACGACGTCACGGACGACCAGCGCCTCCTGGGCGCCCAGGCCCAGCTCCTTGGCGGTCTGCGCCTTGTCGGCGTTCGCGTCGCGTATCAGCGCGGCGCGCTGGGCGGGGGAGAGCCGGACCGACTCCGAGCCCGGGGTCGCCTGGCCGGCCGCCTTCGGGGCCGCTGTGGGGGCGGCGGTCGCCGCGCCGGACTGCACGGCGGTGGCGAGGAGCGCCGCCACGCCGACGAGCGCGGCGGCCGTGGCTCTGCGGTACGGGGTGTGGGGGGTGCGTCTGCGAGAACTGCTGCTCACACTGACTCCTTCTGCGCGGCCGCGGATCACGCGGCCAGGGGAGACCGGACGGCGGATCGGCCGTCCGGGCACGACTTGGACGTCTTGGACGTCTTGGGGCGGTACGCAGAACGGGGTGGTGCTGTGGGGTTGCTGTGCAGTAGCAGGGGGAAGAGTGGCAGGTGGCAGCGCTGTCTGTCAGGAGCGCGTCAGAAAGTTGGCCGGAAACGGTTCGTTGACCGGGAGTTCATGTTCGATATACGGATGAGCCATCCGGATCCGGCCCTGAACGGCCTTCTCCCGGCTGTCAGTTCCTCGGCTCCCCGTGCCATGTCCCCCACAGCGCCGCGTACGGGCCCCCGGCCGCCACCAGCTCCTCGTGCGTGCCGAGTTCGGCGAGCCGCCCGTCCTCCATCACGGCCACCCGGTCCGCGTCGTGCGCGGTGTGCAGCCGGTGGGCGATCGCGATGACCGTCCGGCCGCGCAGGACCGCGGCCAGGGCGCGTTCGGTGTGCCGGGCGGTCGTCGGATCCAGCAGCGCCGTCGCCTCGTCCAGGATCAGCGTGTGCGGGTCCGCCAACACCACCCGGGCCAGCGCGAGTTGCTGCGCCCGGGAGCCGTCCGTACGGCCCCGGTCCGCGCCCAGCTCCGCGTCGAGGCCGCCGGGCAGCTCCCGCACCCAGCCCTCGGCGCCGACGGTCGTCAGCGCGGCCCACAACTGCTCGTCGGTCGCCGCCGGTTCCGCGATCAGCAGATTGTCGCGAACCGTGCCGATGAACACGTGGTGCTCCTGGGTGACCAGCACGACCTGCCGGCGCAGCACCTCCGGCGCCAGCTCCGCCACCGGCACCCCGCCGACCGTCACCGAGCCCGCCGTGGGCGCGTCCACGCCCGCGATCAGCCGGCTCAGCGTGGACTTCCCCGCGCCGGACGGGCCGACGACCGCGAGCCGCTCACCCGGCCGCACGGTCAGGTCCACCCCGCGCAGCACCTCGCCGCCCCGCTCGTAGGCGAACCGCACGTCCGTCATCTCGATCAGGTCGTCCGCCGGGACACGAACCGGGGCGGAGTCCGGCGCGCCGCCGGCCGCCCCCGCCGGCCGCGACGCCTCGCCCAGCCCCTCCACGCGGGCGAACGAGGCCCCGCTGCTCTGGAGTTGGTCAACCCGCATCAGGATCTCGTCCAGCGGCCCGGTGAACTGGCGCAGATACAGCGCCGCCGCCACCACCGCCCCCAGGCTCACCGCGCCCCGCGCGTGCAGCGCCCCGCCCAGCAGCAGGACGCCCGCCACCGGCAGCGAGTACGACACCTCGATCACCGGGAAGAACACCGACCGCAGGTACAGGGTGTGCAAGCGGGCCCGCCGCGAGGTCTCCAGCGCCTCCCTGCTGGCCGCGATCCGCCGCTCCCGCAGCCGGAACGCCTCGACCGTACGGGCCCCCGTCGCCGTCGCGGCGAGGATCTCGGCGACCTCGGAGGTGGCCGCGCCCTCGGCCAGATAGCCGGTCCGCGCCCGCCGCAGGTACCAGCGCAGCACGACCAGGATCGGCGTGAGCCCGAGCACCCCGACCGCGCCGAGCAGCGGGTCGACCAGGAACACCGCGCCGATCAGGAACAGCGCCTGCACCGAGGACACCAGCAGCTCGGGACCGGCGTCGCGCAGGGTGGCGCCCACGGCGGCCACGTCGGCGGTGCCGCGCATGGTCAGATCACCGGCCCCGGCCCGCTCCACGACCGACGCCGGCAACGACAGCGCCCGGTCGACGAACTGCTCCCGCACCCGGGCGAGCGTGCGCTCCCCGAAGCGGTGCCCCGCGTACCGGGCCCAGCGCGCCAGCAGCAGCTGGGCCAGCGCGCACACCAGGATGGCCGCCGCCAGCCGGTCCACCGCGCCGACCCCGCCGCCCTCCCGCACCGCGTCGACGATCCGGCCCAGCAGCCAGGGACCGGCCAGACCGGCCGCGGCGGCCAGCGAGTTCAGCGCGAGGACGACGGCGAAGGCCCGTCCGTCCGCCCGCACCAGCCGCCCCACGGCCCGTCGCACCTCGCCCGGCCCGGCGACGGGAAGCCGCCCCGCGCCCCGCCCGTCGTCCGCCGCCACGCCCCCGCCGCCCGCCGTCACCGCAGAACCTCCTCGACACCTTCTGTACCTTCGGCGCCCGGCGCGGCCTGCCCGCCCCGCACCTTCACCCCGCCTGAGGCGCCCCCGTCGTCCTCGTCGTCGTCCGGGTCTCGCGCCACCAGCGCCCGGTAGCCCGGCTCCGTCGCCAGGAGACTGCGGTGCGGGCCGCTCGCCGCCACCTTGCCGTCCACCAGGTAGTGGACGGTGTCGGCGTGGTCCAGCAGCAGCGGGGAGGTGCTGGTGACGACGGTCGTGCGGCCGGCCCGCGCCGCACGCAGACGTCCGGCGATCGCGGCCTCCGTGTGCGCGTCCAGCGCCGACGTCGGCTCGACGGCGAGCAGCACCTCCGGGTCGGCGAGCAGCGCCCGCACCAGCCGGACACGCTGCCGCTGACCACCGGAGAGACTGCGGCCCTGCGCCGCCACGGGCGAGTCGAGTCCCTCGGGCAGCCCCTGCACGACATCCTCGGCGGCCGCCGCCCGCAGCGCCCGCCGCTCCTCCTCCGGTGAGCGTCCCCGCCGGCCGCCCACCACCTCGCGCAGGCTGCCCGCGAACAGGTCGGCCTCGTTGTCGGCGACCAGGATGCGCGCCCTGACCTGCTCCAGGGCGACCGCGTCGAGCCGCACGCCGCCCCAGGTGACGTCCGACGGCGTGTACCGGCCCAGCCGGTCGACGACCTCGGCGGCGTCGGCGGGCCGGGCTCCGGCCAGCGCGGTCAGCCGGCCCGGCGCGACCCGCACACCCGACGCGGGGTCCTCCAGCACCGACGGCTCGGCGGGCGCTTCGGCGGTCCCGGTGTCCGGCTCGGGCTCCAGCCGCAGCAGCCGTACGACCCGGCGGGCGGCCACCACACCACGGCTGAGCTCGTACCCCATCTCCACGAGGAACGCCACCGGGCCGACCAGCACGGCGACATAGCCGTACACCGAGACCAGCTCGCCCACGGTCAGCTCCCCCTGGGCGGCCAGCCGGGCCGCAAGCCAGGTCACCACCGCGAGGAACACCGTCGGCAGCCCCACGCCCAGCGCCTGCATCCAGCTGGTGACCGAGCCGACCCGGTACCCCTGGGCGCGCAGCCGCTGCGAGTCACGGGCGAAGGCGTCCGCGAACAACCGCTTGCCGCCGAGCCCGTTGAGCACGCGCAGCCCGCCCGCGAGGTCGCCGATGCGGGCGGTGAGCACGCCCTGACGCTCCCGGTACTCGCTCTCCGCGCCCTGCAACCGTGCCATCAGCGGCCCGACCAGCACCGCCACCACCGGCATCCCCAGCAGCACCACCCCCGCGAGCAGCGGCGAGACGGACAGCAGCAACCCGGCGACGACGACGTACACCACGAGTGAGCCGACGCCCGGTCCGATCACCGTCAGCGCCGAAGCGACGGTGCCCACGTCGCCCACCCCGACGGTGACGACCTCACCGGCCCCCACCCGGCGCGGCAGCGCGGCGCCCAGCCGCACCGCCTGCCCCACGACCACCTTCACCGTGCGGAAGTTGGCGTCCATGCGCACCCGCGTCATCGTGCGGTGCCGCATGATGCTCACCCAGGCGTTGCCCGCGCCGACCACGAACAGGGCCGTCGTCCAGCCGGCCAGCGCGGCCGTGTCGCCGGGCTCCAGCCCCTCGTCGACGGCCTTCGACAGCAGGTACGGCGCCGACGCCATCAGCACCAGCCATACGCTGCCCAGCACCGCGCCGGCCACCGACCGCCCCGGCTGGCAGCACACCAGCCACCACAGGTACCGGGCGCCGCCACGGCGGTCGGGCGTCCCCGGGTCCTCGTACGCGTCGATCAACTGTCCCCCCTGCCGGTCCTCACGTCCCCTTCTGCGCGCGTCACGCCAGACTGTCCCGCCACGCCCGGTGCAGATCCGCGAACCGGCCCGTGCCCGCCACGAGTTCGGCCGGACTGCCGTCCTCGACGATCCGGCCGTGCTCCATGACTAGCACCCGGTCGGCGATCTCCACGGTGGACAGCCGGTGCGCGATCACCACCGCCGTACGGCCCTTGAGCACCGTCGCCATCGCCGCCTGCACGGCCCGCTCGCCCGGCACGTCGAGCGAGCTGGTCGCCTCGTCGAGGATCAGCACCGCCGGATCGGCGAGCAACGCCCTCGCGAAGGCCACCAGTTGGCGTTGACCGGCGGAGATGCGGCCGCCCCGCTTGCGTACGTCCGTGTCGTAGCCGTCGGGCAGCGCGCTGATGAACTCGTGCGCGCCGATGGCCTTCGCCGCCCGCTCGATGTCCTCCCGGCTCGCCTCCGGCCGGCCGATCGCGATGTTCTCGGCGACCGTGCCGGAGAACAGGAACGCCTCCTGCGTCACCATCACCACGCCGCGCCGCAGCTCGGGCACCGCGAGATCGCGCAGGTCGACGCCGTCCAGGAGGATCCGGCCGGCGCTGGGATCGTAGAAGCGGGCGAGGAGCTTGGCCAGCGTGGACTTGCCGGCGCCGGTGGAGCCGACCACCGCGACCGTCTGCCCGGCCGGCAGGGTCAGGTCGAAGCGGGGCAGCACCTCGCCGCCGGTGCGGTAACCGAAGCCGACCGCGTCGAACACGACCTCCCGGCCGGGGCGTCCGCCCTGCCGGGCGGGCAGCTCCCGGGGCGCGGACGGCTCGGGCACGGACGGCGTCTGGGCCAGCAGCCCCGCGATCTTCTCCAGCGAGGCCGCCGCCGACTGGTAGGAGTTGAGGAACATGGCGAGCCGGTCGATCGGGTCGTACAGCCGCCGCAGGTACAGCACCGCCGCCGCCAGCACGCCCAGGGCCAGGGTGCCGTCCGCGACCCGGTAGGCCCCCCACAGCACGATCAGCGCGACGGAGGTGTTGGCGACCAGCCGGGAGCCGACGACGTACCGGGCCATCTCCAGCAGTGCGTCGCCGTTGGTCCGCTCGTGCCGCTGGTTCAGCGTGCGGAACTCGGCGTCGTTGACATTCTCGCGGCGGAACGCGCGCACCGGGCGGATGCCGTTCATCGTCTCCACGAACTTCACGATCACGGCCGCGATCGCGGTGGACCGCGCCCGGTACACCGCCTTCGCGCGCCGCTGGTAGATCCGCACCAGGAAGTGCAGCGGCACGAAGGACGCCACCGCCACGGCCCCCAGTCCCAGGTCGAGCCAGAGCAGCATGGCCGAGATGAAGACGAAGGACAGGACGACCGTGATCAGTTCCTGGAGCCCCTCGTCGAGCAGTTCGCGCAGGGACTCCACGTCCGTGGTGGAGCGGGAGATCAGCCGGCCCGAGGTGTAGCGCTCGTGGAAGTCGACGCTCAGCGCCTGCGCGTGCCGGAAGATCCGGCCGCGCAGGTCCAGCAGCACGTCCTGGTTGACGCGGGCCGAGACGATCAGGAACCCGTACTGCAACCCGCCGGCGGCCAGCGCGCACAGCAGGTATCCGGCGGCCACGGCGACGAGCGGGCCGTGGTCGTCGTCGCGGAACGCCGGCACGGCGCGGTCGATGGCGTACGCGACCAGCAGCGGGCCCGCCTGCACGGCCGCCTGCTGGAGCAGCAGCAGGAGCGTGGTGAGGGCGACGCGCGCCTTCATCGGCGCGAGCAGCGACCGCAGCAGGGCCGACGTGGCGCCCGGCGGCGTGGGCAGGACGTCCCGGTCGAAGGGGTCGCCGTCGCCCCGCGCGGGCGGCTGCTCGTGCTCGCGCCCGGTGCCCTCGGCGGTGGGGGAGGGGGTGGGGGGCGTGGGGGCGGTCATCGGCGGTCGTCCTCCTGGTCCCGGGACGGGGCGCCGGCCGTCGCGCCCGACGTCACGTCGCTCGTCTCGCCGGACATCAGGTGCGCGTACTCGGCGTTGGTGCGCAGCAGTTCGTGGTGGGTGCCCACGGCGCTGATCCGGCCGCCCGACAGCAGGGCGACCCGGTCGGCGAGCAGCACGGTCGACGGGCGGTGGGCCACGATCAGCGCGGTGGTGTCGGCGAGGACCTGGCGCAGCGCGGCCTCCACGGCGGCCTCCGTGTGGACGTCCAGCGCGGACAGCGGGTCGTCGAGGACGAGGAACCGGGGCCGCCCCACGACCGCCCGCGCGAGCGCGAGCCGCTGCCGCTGCCCGCCGGACAGGCTCAGCCCCTGCTCGCCGACCTGGGTCAGCGTCCCCTGCGGCAGCGCGTGCACGAAGTCGGCCTGCGCCACGGCGAGCGCCCGCTCCAGCTCCTGGGCGCCCGCGTCGGCGTCCGCCCCCATCAGCACGTTCTCCCCGACGCTCGCGGAGAACAGCGTCGGCTCCTCGAAGGCCACGGCGACCTTCGCCCGCAGCTCCTCCCGGGACATCGCGGTGACGTCCTCGCCGTCGAGCAGGATCCGCCCGGACGTCACCTCGTGCAGCCGCGGCACGAGCGCGGTGAGCGTCGTCTTCCCGCTCCCGGTAGCGCCCACGAGCGCCATGGACTCCCCGGCCCGCACATGCAGGTCGACCCGCACGAGGGTGGGAGCGGAGTCCGGTTCGGCGTCGGGGTACCGGAACACGACCCCGTCGAACAGCAAGCCGTCCTCGGCACGGTTGGGCGCAGCCGCCTCCCGCGCCGCCGGGCCGCGCTCCTCCGGCTCCGCGTCCATCACCTCGAAGTACCGCTGGGTGGCGGTCGCCGCCTCCTGGCTCATCGCCAGCAGGAACCCGATGGAGTCCACCGGCCACCGCAGGGCCAGCGCCGTGGACAGGAAGGCGACCAGCGTCCCCGCCGACAGGTCCCCGTCCGCCACCTGCACCGCCCCGAGCACCAGCGCCGCCCCGATGGCCACCTCGGGGAGCGTCACGATGACCGCCCAGATCGTCGCCAGCAGCCGCGCCTTGCGCAGCTCCGTCCCGCGCAGCGTCCGCGACAGCTCCCGGAACGCCCGCGCCTGACTGCGGTGCCGGCCGAACCCCTTGATGATGCGGATCCCGAGGACGCTCTCCTCGACGACCGTCGTCAGATCACCCACCTGGTCCTGCGCCTGCCGCGCCACGATCGCGTACCGGCGTTCGAAGACCACGCACATCACCATCACGGGGATCGCGGGCCCGAGGATCACCAGCCCCAGCGACCAGTCCTGCATCAGCATGATGATCACGCCGACGATGATCGTCACCCCGTTGACCAGCAGGAACGTCAGCGGAAAGGCGAGGAACATCCGCAGCAGCATCAGGTCCGTGGTCGCCCGGGACAGCAGCTGCCCGGAGGGCCAGCGGTCGTGGAAGGCCACCGGCAGCCGCTGGAGGTGCCGGTAGAGGCCCGAGCGCATCTCCGCCTCGACATGGGCCAGCGGCCGGGCCACCAGCCACCGCCGCAGTCCGAACAGCACCGACTCCGCGATGCCGAGCAGCAGCAGGTACAGCGCGCCCAGCCAGACCCCGGCCGGGTCCCGGTCGGCGACCGGGCCGTCCACCATCCACTTCAGCACGAGGGGGATCACCAGTCCCGTGCACGAGGCCACGACGGCGACGAACGCGGCGGTGAACAACCGCACCCGCACCGGGCGCACGTAGGGCCACAGGCGGAGCAACGTCCGGACGGAGGAACGATCCTTGGTGCTTGCACGTGTCGTCGGCATCACCGGCGAGCCTACGGACCGCCACTGACATCGCCCAGCGGGTTTTGGCCGGAACGTGATCGTGCGATGGTCCTACGACCTGCGTGTTCGGTCATGCGAACGGCCTGGCGGTGGTCGTGGGGTCAGTGGTCCGCGACCCGCATCTCGAACCACGTCGTCTTGCCCCGGGGCAGCAGATCGACCCCCCAGCGGTCGGCCAGCTTGTCGACGAGGAACAGGCCCCGGCCGCTGACGTCCAGCTCCTGCACCGGCATCAGACAGGGCAGCCCGCGCGAGGGGTCGCGGACCTCGACGCGGATCCGCCCGCGCGGGCGGCGCATCCGGAGGCCGAAGACCCGCGCGCCGGTGTGCCGGACGGCGTTGCCGACGAGTTCCGAGGCCAGCAGTACGGCGTCCTCCGTCATCCTCGGGGTGAGCTGCCAGCGGCGCAGGACGATGACCTGGACGAGTCGGCGGGCGGCGGCGGCGGACTCGGGACGGGACGGCAGCCGGACCTCCGCCTCGGTCGGGTCGCCGAACAACTCCACCGCGTTGAGCGCCCGTTCGTCCACGACCGCGGGCGACCAGCGTGCCGCGGCCACGCGACCGTCCCCCCGCGGCTGATCGATACCCTCCAGCCCCGCCATGCCCCCCATCATGGCCGTCCGGCGCGGGCGCCGAGGTGGTTCCCAAGGAATACACCCCCTGGAGGGCACTGTTCCGAAGGGCGCCCCCGGGATGTGCCGAAGGTGGACGGGGTCGGCGGAAACCCGCGTCCACCTGCCGCGACGACCGGCCGGGAAGCGGGCCCCGGGCTCCCCGGACAAGACAGGCTTAAGGCTGCCTTAAGGTTCCCGTAATCCGGTGGACCGCGCGTTCACGCGGCTCGCCTCACAGGAACTTCGCCTTGCCCGGCCCCTCCTCGACGAAGCTCCGCATGCCGATCTCCCGGTCCGCCGTGGCGAACAGGCCCGCGAACCAGTTCCGTTCGACGGCGAGACCCGTCTCGATGTCCGTCTCCAGACCCGTGTCGATCGCCTCCTTCGCCGCGCGCAGCGCGATCGCCGGACCCTGCGCCAGCTTCGCCGCCCACGCGTGCGCCTGCGCGTACACCTCGTCGGCCGGGACCACCCGGTCCACCAGGCCCAGGCTCAGCGCCTCGTCCGCCTTCACCATCCGGCCGGTGAAGATCAGGTCCTTCGCCTTGGACGGGCCGACCAGCCGGGCGAGCCGCTGGGTGCCGCCCGCACCGGGAATCAGACCGAGCAGGATCTCCGGCTGGCCCAGCTTCGCGTTGTCGCCGGCGATCCGGAAGTCCGCGCACAGCGCCAACTCGCAGCCGCCGCCCAGCGCGTAGCCCGTCACCGCCGCCACCACCGGCTTGGGGATCCGGGCCACCGCCGTGAAGGCGTCCTGCAGCGCGCGGGCGCGCAGGATCATCGCCGTGTGGTCCATCTCCTGCATCTCTTTGATGTCCGCGCCCGCCGCGAACACCTTCTCGCCGCCGTAGACGACGACGGCCCGCACGTCGTCACGACGGGTCGCCTCCTCGGCCAGCTCCCTGAGCCGGTCCTGGGTGGCGACGTCCAGCGCGTTCATGGGCGGGCGGTCGAGGCGGATCGTGCCGACGCCCTCGGCGACTTCGAGATTCACGGTCATGCCAGCAGGTTAACGGTGACTAACGGGTACCGGGGCGGCGCGGGTCACATCGGCGGCCGGGGGTCCGGGGGTCGCCCCCCGGGTGGCGCGGAACGGTGACTAACGGGTGCCGGGGCGGCGCGGGTCACATCGGCGGCCGGGGGTCCGGGGGTCGCCCCCCGGGTGGCGCGGCACGGTGACTGACGGTGGCCGCGGGAGGGAGGGGGAGGGCTTACTTCTTCCACTCCGCCCACGACATGTTCCAGCCGTTGTAGCCGTTGTCCGGGGACACGACCTCGTCGTTGGAGTTCTTCACGACGACCACGTCGCCGATCATCGAGTTCTTGAAGAACCACGCGGCCGGCACCCCGCCGTCGTAGCCGCCGCGCACGTCGCGCAGACCGATGCAGCCGTGGCTGGCGTTGCGGTTGCCGAACGCGTCGCCGCCCCAGTAGTTGCCGTGGATGAAGGTCCCGGACTTGGTCAGCCGCATCGCGTGCGGGACGTCCTTGATGTCGTACTCACCGCCGTAGCCGACCGTCTCGCCGTTCATCCGGGTCACCGTCAGCTTCTCGCTGACGACCATCTGGCCGTTCCAGGTCTCCATGCCGGGCTGGCCCGTGGTGACCGGGATGCTCTTGACGGTCTTGCCCTCGCGGGTGACCTGCATGGTCAGCTTGTCGACGTCCACCACGGAGACCTGGTTGCGGCCGATGGTGAAGGAGACCGTCTTGGTCTGCTTGCCGTAGACGCCCTCACGGCCCTCGACGCCGTTGAGGTTCATCTTCACCGTGACCTTGGTGCCGGCCTTCCAGTACTTCTCCGGACGGAAGTCCAGCCGGTCGTTGCCGAACCAGTGGCCCTGGACGTCCACAGGCGGCTCGGTCTTGACGGTGATCGCCTTCTCGACGTCCGCGGGCTTGGTGATGCCCCGCGTGAAGTTCACCGAGAACGGCATCCCGACGCCCACCGTGGAACCGTCCTCCGGCGTGAAGGCGCCGACGAAGGTGTTCTGAGGGGTCAGCGTGGTGAAGCTCGCGTCCTCGGCGGCCGTACGGCCCTGGGCGTCCTTCGCCACGGCGTGCACCTGGTACTTGGTGGCGGCGGCCAGATGCGTGCTCGGCGTCCAGCCGGCCCCGTCCGCGGAGATCGCGCCCGGTATCGCCGTGCCCTTGGCGTCCTTGACGACGACCTCGGTCAGCTTGCCCTTGGCGGCGGTCACCTTCAGCGTGCCGTTGGTGTCGATGTCCTTCGCGCCGTCCTTCGGCGCGATGCTCACGACCGCCTCCGACTGCGCGCCCTGCGCGGTGGCCGAGCCGGAGCCCCCGTCGGCCTTCGGCTTCTCCGAGCCGGAGTCCCCGCCCCCGCCGCAGGCCGTGACGGCCAGCATCAGCCCCCCGACGATCAGCGCCAGCCGCTTGTCGCGGCCGCCTGAGCGCCTGCCAACCGATGCCCCCGATATCGGTCGCATGTTCACTTTTCTCTTCCCCTCCCCCGGGCCGGTCAGGCCCGCGCACCGGCGCGTCCCCCGCGCTGGCCGCATATTAACCACAAGGTCAACGGCCCTGGCGGCCCCCGTGTGTCACCGTTCCGTCCCAACTTCGACCTTGGGAGGAAAGGTTCCCGAAACGGGGGCGGGGAACGCGCGGCGCGTCACGGAGGGGAGATCACGTCGCCGGGATCACCGGGGTCGCCGAGTCGGGGGCGCCGTCACTCCACCGCGCTGCCCTCCGTCCACTCCTCCCAGTCCATGTTCCAGCCGCCGAGCCCGTTGTCCGCCGCGACCGTCTTGTCCTTGCTGTTGACGACCTCGACGACGTCGCCGACGAGGCTGCGGTCGAAGAACCAGCCCGCCGGGGTGTCGGAACCGCCGCCCTTGACATCCCGAAGGCCCACGCAGCCATGGCTGAGGTTCACCGTGCCGAACGCGTCCGCCGGCGCCCAGTAGTTGCCGTGCAGGAACGTCCCGGAGCCGGTCAGCCGCATGGCGTGCGGCACGTCCGGGATGTCGTACTCGCTCTTGCCGTCCTTCTTCTTGAAGCCGACCGTGGCGCCGTTCATCCGGGTCAGCTCCAGCATCTCGGTCACCACCATCTTGCCGTTGTACGTCGTCGTCTTCGGCGCCCCGGCCGTGACGGGGACGGTGGCGATCAGCTCGTCCTCGCGCCGCACCTCCATGGTGTGCGCGGCGGCGTCGACACGGGAGACCTGGTGCCGGCCGACGGTGAAGGAGAACGTCCTGTCCTGGAGCCCGTAGACCCCCGGCGCGGCCTCCACGTCACGGAAGCGCAGGGCGACGCTCACCCGGGTGCCGGGCCGCCAGTACGTCTCGGGGCGGAAGTCCAGCCGGCTGTCGCCGAACCAGTGCGGCCGGACGTCGACCTCCGGCTCGGCGGTGACCCGCACCGCGCGCTCGACGGCGGCCCGGTCGGTGATCTCCCGGTTGAACTCCAGGGAGACGATCATCCCGGTGCCGACGGTGGAGCGGTTCTCCGGCGTGACGTAGCCGATGAAGCGCTCCTCGGGGACGAAGGTGGTGAAGGCGGTGTGCCGGGCCGAGCGGCGGCCCTTGCCGTCGACGGCCACCGCGTCGACCGTGTACCGGGCGGCGAGCCCGAGCCGGGCGTCCCGGGGGCTCCAGGTGCGGCCGTCGGCGGAGAGCCCGCCCGGCACCGGCGTCTCCCGCGCGTCCTGCCACTTGACGACCTTCACCGACTCCAGCCGCCCCTCCGTCACCCGCACCCGCAGCTCCTTGCCGGGGCGCACCGCCCGTGCCCCGTCCTGCGGGGTGACGCGGATGACGTCCCTCGCCGGCGGCGCCTTGCCCTGCGTCAGGTCAGGGCCGCCGCGGCCGCCCTCCCCGGTGCAGCCGGCCGCGCCGGCCAGCAGTCCTGCCCATGTCAGTACGGCGGCCAGCGCGGCCCCCGCGCGCCGCGCGCGCCGTTGTACGTGCCTCACGCGATACCCAACGACGGGGCACGCTCCGGGGAAACGTGAGTGCGAGGCATGGTCTGGGCAGAACAGGGGGGAGGACGACGCTACGGGGAGCCGCGGCCGGGACGCCGTACGCCCCGGTGCCACCGTCGTTCCACGAGCCGCGGGAGGCGCAACGGTGTCCAGCGCAGCCGAGCAGGAGGCGGTGGCTGAGAGGCGTACCGCCGCGTCCGCCGTCGTGAACGGGGCACGGCGGGGGACGCCTGGCGTGCCGGTGTGGCCGGGCGCGTCCACACCGCTGGGCGCCCGCTTCCGGGTGGGCCCGGACGGAGTCGCCGGCACCAACTTCGCGCTGTGGGCGGCCGGCGCGGAGGCGGTCGAGCTGTGCCTCTTCGACGAGCAGGGCCGGGAGACCAGGGCCCGCCTCACCGAGCTGACCCACGAGATCTGGCACGGCTTCGTCCCCGGCGTGATGCCCGGCCAGCGCTACGGCTACCGGGTGCACGGCCGCTGGGACCCGTGGACCGGTGGGCGCTGGAACCCGGCGAAGCTCCTCCTCGACCCCTACGCGCGTGCGGTGGACGGTGAGTTCGCGCTGCCGCCCGAGGTGTACGGGCATGTGCGGGACTGGCCCGAGCAGCATGTCGCCGACACCGTGCGCGACGAACGGGACTCCGCGGCGTTCGTCCCCAAGGGCGTCGTGGTCCACGACGACGACGACTGGGCCGACGACCGGCGGCCCAAGACGCCCTGGGCGGACTCCGTCATCTACGAACTGCACGTGCGCGGCTTCACGATGCGGCACCCGGCGATCCCCGAGGAACTGCGCGGCACCTACGCCGGTCTGGCGCACCCCGCCGCGATCGAGCACCTGGTGAAGCTGGGCGTCACGGCCGTCGAGCTGCTGCCCGTCCACCAGTTCGCCCACGAGGACCATCTGCTGCGCCGCGGCCTGAAGAACCACTGGGGCTACAACTCCGTCGGCTACTTCGCCCCGCACGCCGCCTACGCCGCGTCCGGCACCAGGGGGCAGCAGGTCGGCGAGTTCAAGCGGATGGTGCGGGCGCTGCACGCGGCCGGCATCGAGGTCATCCTCGACGTGGTCTACAACCACACCGCCGAGGCGGGCGAGCTGGGCCCGACGCTGTCCCTCAAGGGCATCGACAACCGCGGCTACTACCGTCTGCAGTCGGACGCCCGCCGCTACGCCGACTACACCGGCTGCGGCAACACGCTGCACGTGGTCCAGCCGCAGGTGCTCCGCCTGATCACCGACTCGCTGCGCTACTGGGTCACCGAGATGGGCGTCGACGGCTTCCGCTTCGACCTCGCGGCGGCGCTGGCCCGCTCCATGCACGACGTCGACATGCTCTCCCCGTTCCTCGCGGTCATCGCCCAGGACCCGGTGCTGCGCCGGGTGAAACTGATCGCCGAGCCCTGGGACGTCGGCTCCGGCGGCTACCAGGTGGGCGCCTTCCCGCCCCTGTGGACGGAGTGGAACGACCGCTACCGCGACACCGTCCGGGACTTCTGGCGGCACGCGCTGCCCGACGTCCGCGAGATGGGCTACCGCCTCTCGGGCTCCAGCGACCTGTACGCCTGGGGCGGCCGGCGGCCCTACGCCTCGGTCAACTTCGTCACCGCGCACGACGGGTTCACCCTGCGCGACCTCGTGTCCTACGAGCGCAAGCACAACGAGGCCAACGGTGAGGGCAACCGGGACGGCACGAACGACAACCGCGCCTGGAACTGCGGCGCGGAGGGCGAGAGCGACGACGAACGCGTACGGTCCCTGCGCCGCCGCCAGCTGCGCAACCTGCTGACCACGCTGCTGCTGTCGACGGGCGTGCCGATGCTGGTCGCGGGCGACGAGATGGGGCGGACCCAGCGGGGCAACAACAACGCGTACTGCCAGGACAACGAGATCAGCTGGGTCGACTGGGGGCTGCTGGAGGACCCGGGCTGGAAGAACCTGTTCGACCTCACCTCACGGCTGATCGCCCTGCGGCACGACCACCCTGTGCTGCGCCGCCGGGCGTTCTTCTCCGGCCGGCCCCACTCGGTGGACGGGCTGCGCGACCTGGCCTGGTTCACCCCGCGGGGCACGGAGATGACGGAACGGGACTGGTACGCCCCCGCGGCCACGCTGGGCATGTACCTCTCCGGCCGCGACATCCCCGGCCGCGACGAGCGGGGCGCGCCCATCACCGACGACAGTTTCCTCGCCGTCCTGCACGCCGGCGACCGGCCGGCCCCGTTCGTCCTGCCCGGCCCGCCCTGGGCCGAACGCTACGAACTCGTCCTGGACACCTCGACCGAGGACCAGTCCCGCCCGCCGCTGACCTCGCACCCCTCGGCGGTCCCGCTGACGGTCCCGGCCCGCTCGGTGCTCCTCTTGCGCGTCCTCACCTGAACCCGCGGGCGGCGCGGTCCTCAGCGGGCGAGGAGCAGCGCCTCGGACCCCACCGGGACGTACCCGGCGGCCTGGAACGCCCGCATGCTGCGCGCGTTGCCCGGCGCGATCTGCGCCCACAGCGGCTCACCGGCGAGCTGCCGCGCCGCGGTGACCAGGGCCCGGCCGAGCCCGCGGCGGCGGGCGTCGGCGTCCGCCGTGTCCGCTGTGTCCACTGGGTTCACCTCCACCGACACCTCCAGCCGTCCGCCCACCCCGCGGCCCATCGCCAGCATCCCGCCGTCCGCGGACCAGACGCGCACGTCGTCACGGCGGCGGCGCGCGGAGCGCACCCGGGGATGCGACGCGTCCTCGATCTCCTTCAGCGCGAGGGCCGGCTCACCCGTCAGCGGCGGGCCGACGAGCAGCGCGTCGACGGTGTCGCAGGCGCGGCCGGTGCGTTCCATGAAGGCCGCCAGGAAGAGCGGGTTCATGGTGGCGGCCAGCGCGTCGCAGTCGAGGGCCGCGAGCGTCTCACGCACCCAGCGGGGGTCCTCGTCCGTGAAGACGACGGAGTGGGCGGTGAAGCACAGCACCCCGGCGTCCCGGGCGGAGTGCTGCGGGACGACGGTCGTCCCGCCGTCGGCCGGCGGGAAGACGCCCCGCGCCGCCGCGTCGAGTATGTCCCGCAACGTCTCCACTGCCGCGCTCCTCGCGTCCGCCGGTGGTCGCCGCACGGGGCGCCCACTCGGGCCGTTAACCTGACCTGCGTCAGTACGACAGCAAAGCTACGGAATAAGGGGCGGACCCGGTGGTCGACATCGAAGAAGCACGCAAGCAGTTCCAGCGGATCGACACGGACGGTGACGGCTTCATCACCGCGGCCGAGTTCAAGACCGCCCTCGCCCAGCAGGGCGACTGGAACGTCACCGAGTCGGTCGCCGAGGCCGTCATCGCCAGCCGTGACCTCAACGGCGACAAGCTCCTGTCGTTCGACGAGTTCTGGGGCTACCTCAGCAAGTGACGAACTGCCACGGGAGTGGGCGCGCTCAGTCGCCCGCGGCCCACTCCCGCAGCGCCGCCCGGTCGGCGAACCGGGCCACGTTGGTGTCGACGGGGTCGTCGGTGTACTGGTGGAAGCGCCACGGGGCCTCGATCCTGGGCTTGCCGGCCGTGCCGTAGTCGGCGATCCACAGCCCGTCCCCGGCGTACGACGTGGTGTCGACGTTCAGCCAGAAGTGCCGGTTGCAGTAGAGGATCACGCGGTTGTCCGGCCGCAGGGCCTTCACCTTGCGGATGAAGCGGTCCTTCTCCGCGTTGCTCGCGTAGGTCCCGCCGCCGGTCGTCTCCCAGTCGACGGCGAGGATGTCGCCCGGCCGGTCGGGGGCCTTGGCGACGAAGTATTCCGCCTGCTCGGTGAGGTTCCCGGGCCACAGGAAGTGGTAGAACCCCACGACCAGTCCGGCCTCACGCGCGGTCTTGGTCTGGGCGGCGAGCTTGGGGTTGACGTACGTACGCCCCTCCGTCGCCTTGACGAAGACGAAGGAGAGACCGTCCGTACGGTAGTCGGACGACTGGAACGCGCTGACGTCGATGCCTCGGAGCATGGTGCACTCCTGAAGTGCTGGGGGAGGGGAGGGAGTTGTCTGATGCCCGCTCCCCCCACCCCGGAACCTTCCCCTCCGCTCACGTCACCCGATGGAGTTCAACCCCCGCATGACGTTGACGACCGCGGTACGGGTGGCCGGGCCCGTGCCGCACGGGCGGTGTCCGTCCGCTGCGTGTCCTCAGCACTCGATGATGTTCACCGCGAGCCCGCCCCGGGCGGTCTCCTTGTACTTCACGGACATGTCCGCTCCGGTGTCCTTCATCGTCTTGATGACCTTGTCCAGGGACACCTTGTGCGAGCCGTCGCCGCGCAGCGCCATGCGGGCGGCGGTGACCGCCTTCACCGCGGCCATGCCGTTGCGCTCGATGCAGGGGATCTGGACCAGGCCGCCCACGGGGTCGCAGGTCAGGCCCAGGTTGTGCTCCATGCCGATCTCGGCCGCGTTCTCCACCTGCTCGGGCGAGCCGCCCATGACCTCCGCCAGCGCGCCCGCGGCCATCGAGCAGGCCGAGCCGACCTCGCCCTGGCAGCCGACCTCCGCGCCGGAGATGGAGGCGTTCTCCTTGAAGAGCATGCCGATCGCGCCCGCCGCGAGGAGGAAGCGGACCACGCCGTCCTCGTCCGCGCCGGGGACGAAGTTCATGTAGTAGTGCAGGACGGCGGGGATGATGCCGGCCGCGCCGTTCGTGGGGGCGGTGACCACCCGTCCGCCGGCCGCGTTCTCCTCGTTGACCGCCATCGCGTAGAGCGTGATCCACTCCATGGAGTGGGCCAACGGATCGCCCTCCGCCCTCAGTTGACGGGCCGTCATGGCGGCGCGACGGCGGACGCGCAGGCCGCCGGGCAGGAGGCCCTCGCGGGACATGCCGCGCGCCACGCAGGCCTGCATCACCCGCCAGATCTCCAGCAGCCCCTCGCGGATCTCCTCCTCGGTCCGCCAGGCCCGCTCGTTCTCCAGCATCAGCGAGGAGATCGACAGGCCCGTCTCCCGCGCCAGCCGCAGCAGCTCGTCACCCGTGCGGAAGGGGTACTTCAGGACCGTGTCGTCGAGCACGATGCGGTCGGCGCCGACCGCGTCCTCGTCGACCACGAAGCCGCCGCCGACCGAGTAGTACGTCTTGGTCAGGAGCTCCTCGCCCCGCTCGTCGTAGGCCCACAGCGTCATGCCGTTGGCGTGGTACGGGAGCGTCTCGCGGCGGTGCAGGACCATGTCGTCGTCGTAGGCGAACGGGATCTCGTGCTCGCCCAGGAGCCGGATGCGGCCGGCCGACCTGATCGCCTCCACGCGCTCGTCCGCCGTCTCCACGTCCACCGTGCGCGGCGAGTCGCCCTCCAGGCCGAGCAGCACGGCCTTGGGGGTGCCGTGGCCGTGGCCGGTGGCGCCCAGGGAGCCGTACAGCTCGCTGCGGACGGAGGCGACCGAGGACAGCAGGCCCTCGTTGCGCAGCCGGCGGGCGAACATGCTCGCCGCCCGCATCGGGCCGACCGTGTGGGAGCTGGACGGGCCGATGCCGATCGAGAACAGGTCGAAGACCGAGATGGCCACGGGAACTCCTCCATACAGGGTGGTGCAGAAGCCTTCCGCCGGGCGCCCCGCCCGCCCGTTCACGAGTGCGCGGGGCGGCCGCCGGAAAACGATGGAACTACGGAACTACTTCCCCAGACCGGGGTACAGCGGGTGCTTCTCGGCCAGGGCGACGACCCGCGCCCGCAGCGCCTCGGCGTCGTAGGCGGGCTTCAGCGTCTGCGCGATCACGTCCGCGACCTCGGCGAAGTCCTCGGCGGTGAAGCCGCGCGTGGCCAGGGCCGGCGTGCCGATCCGCAGACCCGAGGTGACCATCGGGGGCCGCGGGTCGTTCGGGACGGCGTTGCGGTTGACCGTGATGCCCACCTCGTGGAGACGGTCCTCCGCCTGCTGGCCGTCCAGCTCCGACTCGCGCAGGTCCACCAGGATCAGGTGCACGTCCGTGCCGCCCGACAGGACGTTGACCCCGGCCTCGCGGGCGTCCGCGGCCGTCAGACGCTCGGCGAGGATGCGGGCGCCTTCCACCGTACGCCGCTGGCGCTCCTTGAACTCCTCGCTCGCCGCCACCTTGAAGGAGACCGCCTTCGCCGCGATCACGTGCTCCAGGGGACCGCCCTGGAAGCCCGGGAAGACGGACGAGTTCAGCTTCTTGGCGAACTCCTTCTTCGCCAGGATGATCCCGCCGCGCGGGCCGCCCAGCGTCTTGTGGGTGGTGGAGGTGACGACGTCCGCGTACTCGACCGGGTTCGGGTGCAGCCCCGCGGCCACCAGGCCGGCGAAGTGCGCCATGTCCACCCACAGGTACGCCTCGACCTCGTCGGCGATCCGGCGGAACTCCGCGAAGTCCAGCTGCCGCGGGTACGCCGACCAGCCCGCGATGATCACCTTCGGGCGGTGCTCCTTGGCCAGCCGCTCCACCTCGGCCATGTCGACCAGCCCGGCCTCGTCCACGTGGTAGGCGACCACGTCGAACTGCTTGCCGGAGAAGTTCAGCCGCATCCCGTGGGTGAGGTGGCCGCCGTGCGCCAGGTCCAGGCCCAGGATGGTGTCGCCGGGCTGGGCCAGCGCGAACAGGGCGGCCTGGTTGGCGGAGGCGCCCGAGTGCGGCTGGACGTTGGCGTACTCGGCGCCGAACAGCTCCTTGATCCGGTCGATCGCGATCTGCTCGGCCACGTCGACGTGCTCACAGCCGCCGTAGTAGCGGCGGCCCGGGTAGCCCTCGGCGTACTTGTTGGTCAGGACCGAGCCCTGTGCCTCCATGACCGCGAGCGGAGCGAAGTTCTCCGAGGCGATCATCTCCAGCGTGGACTGCTGGCGGCGCAGCTCGGCGTCGACCGCCGCGGCGACCTCGGGGTCGAGCTCGTGCAGGGGCGTGTTCAGGACAGACATGCGTCTACGACTCCTCAGCCGGCGGTGTAGGCGGTGTACTCGTCGGCGGAGAGCAGCTCCTCCTGCTCGCCCGTGACCCGTACCTTGAAGAGCCACCCGCCCTCGAAGGGGGCGGAGTTCACCAGCGACGGGTCGTCGACGACGTCCTGGTTGACGGCGACGATCTCACCGTCGACCGGCGAGTACAGCTCGCTGACCGACTTGGTCGACTCCAGCTCGCCGCAGGTCTCGCCCGCGGTGACCGTCTCGCCGGCCTCGGGGAGCTGGACGAAGACCACGTCGCCGAGCGCGTTGGCCGCGTGCTCCGTGATGCCGACCGTCGAGACGCCGTCCTCGGCGCCCGACAGCCACTCGTGCTCCTTGCTGTAACGCAGCTGCTGCGGGTTGCTCATGGCCTGAATTCTCCTGTACGCGGGGGAGTGCTGATGGCTGGGTGACGGGGGAAACCGCTGGTGGGCGGTGAAATGTGCGCGGGGTCACGCCGGCGGACGCGACCTCACGCGAAGCGCCCGGTCGCTACTTGCGGCGCTTGTAGAACGGCAGGGCCACGATCTCGTACGGTTCGTGGCTGCCCCGGATGTCCACGCCCACGCCCTCGGTGCCCGGCGCGGCGTGCGCGGCGTCGACGTACGCCATCGCGATCGGCTTGCCCAGGGTGGGGGAGGGGGCGCCGGAGGTGACCTCGCCGATCACCTCGCCGCCCGCGACGACGGCGTACCCGGCGCGCGGGACGCGGCGGCCCTCGGCGACCAGGCCGACCAGCACGCGCGGCGCGCTCGCCTCGGCGCGCTCCGCGGCCGCCAGCAGCGCCTCGCGCCCGACGAAGTCGCCCTCCTTGCCGAACTTGACCACCCGGCCGAGACCGGCGTCGAAGGGGGTCAGCGACAGCGACAGCTCGTGCCCGTACAGCGGCATGCCCGCCTCCAGGCGCAGCGTGTCCCGGCAGGACAGCCCGCACGGGATCAGGCCGACGCCCTCGCCCGCCTTGGTCAGCGCCTGCCACAGCTCCACCGCGTGCTCCGGCTTCACGAACAGCTCGAAGCCGTCCTCGCCGGTGTAACCGGTGCGCGCGATCAGCGCGGGCACGCCGGCGACCGTGCCGGGCAGTCCGGCGTAGTACTTCAGACCGTCGAGGTCGGCGTCGGTGAGGGAGGCGAGGATGCCGGGGGACTCCGGGCCCTGGACGGCGAGCAGCGCGTAGGCGTCCCGGTCGTCGCGGACCTCGGCGTCGAAGCCGGCGGACCGCTCCACCAGGGCGTCCAGCACCGCCTGGGCGTTGGAGGCGTTGGCGACGACCATGTACTCGGTCTCGGCCAGCCGGTACACGATGAGGTCGTCGAGGATGCCGCCGTCCGCCACGCAGATCATGGTGTAGCGGGCGCGGCCCACACCGACGGAGGCGATGTCGCCGACCAGCGCGAAGTTCAGCAGGGCGGCCGCGGCCGGACCGGTCACCGTGATCTCGCCCATGTGCGAGAGGTCGAAGAGACCGGCCCGGGTGCGCACGGCGTTGTGCTCGTCGCGCTCGGAGCCGTAGCGCAGGGGCATGTCCCAGCCGGCGAAGTCGGTCATGGTCGCGCCCAGCGAGCGGTGCAGGGCGTCGAGGGCGGTATGGCGGAGCGGGGTGCTGCTCATCGGGCGTTCGTCTCCCAAGGCAAGACTGGCGAGGTCGTTCCTCCCCATCTGTCATCGGAACCTGAGAGGTTCGCCATGAAGGCCATCCGTACGACGGGGTGACCATGGCTTGCACCTTGGGTGGAGCCGCCCCCTACGAGGAGCCGGCCCGCTTTTCAGATGTGCCTCGCCCGCGCGGTACGGGGCCTGAGAGATTCAAGGGAGGGACTTGCTCCTTCGGCGCCCCGGGCCGGCGCTCTGGACGAGCGCCGCCGGGAACTCTCCCGCGCGGATTCAAACGGCCGGTATGCAGTTGGCGCGGCCATCATTGCACGGCTCGCCCCGGTCAGGGCAGGCCGCATCTGTAACCGGCTTGTGGCGGTACGTGCACGAAAACGGAAGACACCGCGCATTACCTTCTCTTTACGCTCGACGGGGAGAAGACTTGTCGGACCCCAGGGGAGGACGACCACGGTGAACAGGACCACGGCGTACGTGACCACCTCGGCCTACGCGACCACCTCGGCGATCGCCGTGCCGGCGCAGCCCGCGGCGCCCGCCGAAGCGGCCTGCGGCTCCCGGACCGCTCCCGTCGTCCGCGACCTGCGCGCCCGCGCCGGCCACAGCCCGCACGGCCTGCTGTTCGGCCCCCGCGACCTGGTCGTGGTCACCGGCCTGCCCGGCAGCGGCAAGTCCACCCTGATGCGGCGCACGGTCAAGGGCCACCGCGTCGACTCGCAGGACACCCGGGACCGCTGGGACGCGCGGACGCCGCGCGCGCTGCCGTACGCCCTCTACCGCCCCCTCGTCCGCCTCGCCCACTACGCGGGGCTGCGGCGCGCGCTGCGCGAGGGCAAGGGGGTGGTCGTGCACGACTGCGGCACGCAGGCCTGGGTGCGCGACTGGCTGGCCCGCGAGGCCCGTCGCCGCGGGGGCACGCTGCATCTGCTGCTGCTCGACGTCACCGTCGACACCGCGCTCGACGGCCAGCGGGAGCGGGGGCGCGGGGTCTCCCGCTACGCCTTCCTGCGCCACCGGCGGGCCGCGTCCCGCCTGCTGCGCGCGGTGGAGAAGGGCCGGCTGCCCGCAGGCTGCGGCTCGGCCGTCCTCCTGGACCGCGACGCGGCGGACACGCTGCGCCGCATCGACTTCACCGGCTGAAAGGTCCCGTGGGGCCGGGGCGGGGTGGCGGTACCCGTTAGCCTTTTCTGGCACCAGTGGTTCTCGGCAGGCGGCGGTAGGCAGATGGATTTCCCCCCGGCGGACTTCCCGGCGGACTTCTCCGCGGGTTTCCCGGCACAGGCGCACCCCCCTTCGCACGGCGGATGGCCCGGCAACGAGCTGGAGGAAGCGCTGTCCGCCTCCCTCGGCGTGCCCGGGGCCGGCGCGCGGATCGTGGAGGTGCTCAGCCGCAGCTTCGTGTGGATCCCGCTGCCCAGCGGCGGCGGCCCGCACAGTGGCCCCCTGGACCTGCCGACGCTGGAGCTCGACGGCCAGGCCTACGTGCCCGTCTTCAGCTCCGAGGAGCAGTTCCGCCAGGTCGTCGGCTCGCACATGTCGTACACCATCGCCCCGGCCGTGGAGTTCGCGCGCGGGCTGCCGCCGCAGGTGGGCATCGCGGTCAACCCGGAGGGCGTGGTCGGCGTCCCGCTGCCGCCCGGCGCCGTCGCCGAGCTGTGCCGGGCCGGCCGCACCCCGCTGGACGGCCCCGCCGCCGGCGGCCGGGTCCGCCTGTTCGAACCCGACTGGCAGGACGACCCGATCGACTTCCTGTCCGCCGCGTCGGCCGAGTTCGAGGCGATCGGCGTCGTCGTCACGGCCCGCCGCTGCCTCGCGGCCATCGAGACGGCCGACCCGGTGATGTTCGTCGGCGTCGAACTCTCCCAGTGGGAGGGCGACCTGAGGGCCCTTCCCCTGGAAGCCCTCGGCCGGGCCCTGACCGCCACCCCGACCCACTGGCCGGTCAACCTGGTCCTCCTGGACGTCACGGACGACCCGGTGGCCAAGTGGCTGAAACAAAACGTCCGCCCCTTCTACACCCGCTGACCACCCCGGGCCCCTGACCCCCAGGGCGACCGTCCCCACCTCAGGGGCGCGGGGAACTGCGCCCCCAGCCCCCCACAACCCGCACCCGCAGGTGAGGGAACCCCCGGCCCCCTGACCCCAAGGGCGACCGTCCCCACCTCAGGGGCGCGGGGAACTGCGCGCCCAGCCCCCCAAAGCCGCACCGGCCCACGGCGAGCCCCCGCCCCAGGCCACCACCCCGGGGCCCCGCCCCAACAACCGACACCCGATGGGCACCCGTTGTCGGCGAAGCCACCTAAGCTGGTCTCCACGAAACGCGGCCAACCAATCGAAGGGGCGGTACAGGTGAGCGCCAGCGGCATCGCGACCGGACAGGTCGAGCACATGCTGCGCCAGGTGACGCCCGGGCGCTACGACGCCTACGAGGCGCTCCTGCGCGCCCTCGCCACCCCGACCACCGGCCAGGTGTGGATGCTGCTGTGGCAGGGCCAGGCAGGCTCCCCGGACGCCCAGTACGGCACGATGGACGTCGAGGGCCACGGCTACGCCCCCTGCGTCACCTCCGCCCAGGAACTCTCGGCCAGCGGCTGGAACAGATCGTACGAAGTGGTCGACGGCCTCGACGTGGCCCGCACGCTGTACCCGGACCACCACGGCCTCTGGCTGAACCCGCACGCCCCCGGCGGCGGCGTCGGCATCCCCTGGCTCGACCTGCGCCGCATCGCCACCGGCCTGGACCGCCAGCCGGCCGGCCCCCTGCGGCTGTCCGAACCGGGCGTGGAGATCCCGCAGTTCTACGCCCTCCTCGCGCAGAACGCCCACCGCACACCGGCGTTGCGCTCACTGCGCCGCGCCTGGGTCCAGCCGGCCCTGGGCGCGCCGTACCTCGTCATCGGGCTGGACGTGTACGACACGTCCCCGCCGGCCGTGGACGCGGTGCGGGCGATGATGCAGCAGTCGATCGGCGCGGTCCCGGAGGGCCTGCCGGTGTCGACGGTCGCGATGACCGACGACCACGACCCGGTGGTGATGTGGATGCGCGTCCACGCCCGCCCGTTCTACGACCGCGAGGCTCACGCCACGGCCCCCGTCGCTCCCTCGCAGGCGTCCGCGGCGGGCTACGGCTATCCTCCTGCCGGCCGTTTCTGACTCGGCGTCCCACCCCTCACCCAGCGTGTTCCCTCCGGGGAGGTGCCGAACGTCTTCGCGCGTAGATAACGGCAGTTGAGGCGCATCAATGAGCATATGTCCGCATTCGCCCCCGTCCGGCAGTCATTACCCACCGTCCGGATAACGGAATCCCTCTGACCGCATCACGTTTACGCATCCTTTTCCTGCCAAGTCTGGCAACAGATCGCCAAAGCGTTGAAGACTCCCGCTCCAGGGGTGCTTCGCCCCTGCACACGAACGGACTGATCACGCCGCTACAGCGGCAAGTGCGGGCCGGCTACCGCCGGTTGAGAGGGGTCCCTGCCAGATGACGGCACCATTGCACGAGCCGACCGCGGAAGCGGCCCCGAGCCCGGTCGAGGAAGCGGCGGTCGCCGCTTCCGGCACGAAGGCCGTACAGGGTCGCTCCCTCGGCCGGATCGCCTGGGAGCGCCTGAAGCGGGACAAGCTCGCTCTCACGGGCGGCATCATCGTGCTCTTCCTCGTGGTGGTCGCCCTGCTCGCCCCGGTCATCACCGGCGCTCTCGGGCAGGACCCGAACGAGTATCACGAGAACCTCATCGACCCGCTGTTCGGCACCCCCACGGGCTCGCTCGGCGGCGTGAGCGGTGAGCACCTGCTCGGCGTGGAGCCCGTCAACGGCCGCGACATCTTCGCCCGCATCCTCTACGGCGCCCGCATCTCCCTGCTGGTGGGCTTCCTGTCCGCCGTCGTCGCCGTGATCCTCGGCACGGTCCTGGGCATCCTCGCCGGCTTCTTCGGCGGCTGGGTCGACTCCCTGGTCAGCCGGGTGATGGACGGTCTGCTCGCCTTCCCCCAGCTGCTGTTCATCATCGCGCTGGTCTCCGTGATGCCGAGCAACCTGCTGGGCCTGACCGGCTCCAACGTGCGCGTCTTCGTGATGATCCTCGTCATCGGGTTCTTCGGCTGGCCCTACATCGGGCGAGTGGTGCGCGGCCAGACGCTGTCGATGCGTGAGCGCGAGTACGTCGAGGCAGCCCGCTCGCTGGGCGCCGGCCGGCTGTACATCCTCTTCAAGGAGCTGCTGCCCAACCTCGTGGCCCCGATCATCGTCTACACCACGATGATGATCCCCACGAACATCCTCACCGAGGCCGCGCTCAGCTTCCTCGGCGTGGGCGTCAAGCCGCCCACCGCCTCCTGGGGGCAGATGCTCTCCAGCGCGATCGACTACTACGAGTCCGACCCCATGTACATGGTGGTCCCGGGTGTGGCGATCTTCATCACCGTGCTCGCCTTCAACCTCTTCGGCGACGGCGTCCGGGACGCGCTCGACCCGAAGGCCTCCCGCTGAACCGCCGCACCCACTGACTGTCCCGTGGTCTCACACGGGGGCTCTCATCTATCCGGAGGATCCGAGATCGTGACTACCGAACGCACCTCAGGGCGGCGGAAGCAGGCGTTTGCCGCTGCCGCCGCGGTCGCCGCGCTGCTGACCACGGCGGCGTGCGGAGGCGGAGACAACGACGGCGGCGGCTCGAAGAACGGCGCTGCCGGCTTCGACGCCGCGAACAACAAGGTCGCCCAGGCCTCGCTCGCCAAGAAGGGCGGGACCCTGAAGTTCGGCGCCGCCCAGGACGCCGACTCGTGGGACACCACGCGCGGTTACTACGGCATGATGTGGAACTTCGCCCGGTACTACAGCCGTCAGCTCGTCACGAACAAGACCGAGCCGGGCAAGGCGGGCGCCGAGCTCACCCCGGACCTCGCCACGGGTCTCGCCAAGGTGACGGACAACGGCAAGACCTACACGTACACGCTGCGTGACGGCGTGACGTGGGAGGACGGCAAGCCGATCACCTCCAAGGACATCAAGTACGGCATCGAGCGCGTGTGGGCGCAGGACGTGCTGTCCGGCGGCCCGACGTACCTGAAGGACGTGCTGGACCCCACCGGCGCCTACAAGGGCCCGTACAAGGACACCGCGGCGGACAAGCTCGGTCTGAAGGCCATCGAGACCCCGGACGACAAGACCATCGTCTTCAAGCTGCCGAAGGCCAACTCGGACTTCGAGGAGATGCTCGGCCTGATCTCCGCGTCCCCGGTCCGCCAGGACAAGGACACCAAGGCCCAGTACCAGCTGAAGCCGTTCTCCTCCGGCCCGTACAAGTTCCAGTCGTACAGCCCCGGCAAGTCGCTGACGCTGGTCCGCAACGACCAGTGGAAGCAGGCGTCGGACCCGGTCCGCAAGGCCTACCCGGACAAGATCACGATCCAGTTCTTCTCCGACGCCAACCAGCTGGACCAGCGCCTGCTCAACGGTGACCTGGACCTGGACCTCAACCAGACCGGCATGTCGCCGCAGGGCCGCACCACCGCCCTGAAGCAGCACAAGGGCAACCTGGACAACCCGGTCTCCGGTTACGTCCGTTACGCGGTCTTCCCGCAGAGCGTCGCGCCGTTCGACAACATCGAGTGCCGCAAGGCCGTCATCTACGGCGCCGACCACGTCTCGCTCCAGACCGCGCGCGGCGGCCCCGTCGCGGGTGGCGACATCGGCACCAACATGCTGCCGCCGTCCGTCCCGGGCGCCGAGGGCCAGAAGTACGACCCGTACGAGATCGCCGGCGCCAACAAGAGCGGCAACGAGGCCAAGGCCAAGGAGGCCCTGAAGGCCTGCGGCAAGCCCAACGGCTTCACGACCACCATCGCGGTCCGCAACAACAAGCCGGTCGAGGTGGCCACCGCCCAGTCGCTCCAGGCGTCGCTGAAGAAGGTCGGCATCACCGCCGAGATCGACCAGTTCGACGGCTCGCAGACCACCGGCATCATCGGTAGCCCCGAGAACGTCAAGAAGAAGAAGTACGGCATCATCATCATGGGCTGGGGCCCGGACTTCCCGTCCGTGCAGGGCTTCGGTCTGCCGCTGTGGAACAGCAAGTACATCCAGCAGAGCGGTAACAACAACTACGCGCTCATCAAGGACAAGACCATTGACGGTCTGTTCGACCAGTACGTGAACACGCTGGACGACGCCGGCAAGGAGAAGATCTCCACGGAGATCAACCACAAGGTGATGGAGGGCGCGTACTACCTGCCCTTCGTCTTCGAGAAGTTCGTCAACTGGCGCTCGGACAACCTGGCGAACGTCTACACGACCGACGGCTACAGCGGTCAGTACGACTTCGTCAACCTCGGTCTGAAGAACCCGCAGAAGTAGACCCGGCGCACCCGCCACACGGCACGAAAGGCAGGTGAAGGCCGGCGCAGCGTGACCGCGGGCCATCGGGAAACCCCCGGTGGCCCGCCGTCCGCGGCGGGCCGAGAGCTGTGCTCGCTTACCTCATCAGGCGGCTGTTCGCCGCCGCAGTGATGCTGGTGGTCATCATCATGGTGGTCTTCGGCATCTTCTTCCTCGTCCCGAAGTGGGCGGGTGTCGACATCGCGCTGAGCTTCGTGGGCAAGCAGGCCGACCCTGCCGCCATCGCGGGCGTGCGCGAGAAGCTGTCCCTGGACGAACCGATCTACTTCCAGGTCTGGGAGTTCTTCAAGGGCATCTTCGCCGGCCGCACCTACACGGGCGGCGGGGACACCATCCAGTGCGCCGCACCGTGCTTCGGCTACTCCTTCCGCAGTGAGCAGGCCGTCTGGCCGGTGCTGACCGACCGCTTCCCGGTGACCCTGGGCCTCGCGCTCGGCGCCGCCGTGCTGTGGCTGATCTTCGGTGTCGCGGCGGGCGTGCTGTCCGCGCTCAAGCGCGGCACCCTGTGGGACCGCGGTGCGATGGTCGTCGCCCTCGCCGGCGTCTCGCTCCCCATCTACTTCACGGGCATGCTGAGCCTGGCCGTCTTCGCCTTCGGGCTGAAGTGGTTCAACGCGCAGTACGTGCCCCTGGAGGACAGCTTCGGCGGCTGGTTCGGCGGCATGATCCTTCCCTGGATCACCCTCGCGTTCCTCTACGCGGCGATGTACGCCCGGATCACCCGGGCCAACATGCTGGAGATCCTCGGCGAGGACTACATCCGCACCGCCCGCGCCAAGGGCCTCAAGGAGCAGACCGTCATCGGCAAGCACGCCATGCGCTCCACGATGACGCCCATCCTGACCATGCTCGGCATGGACCTCGGCGCCCTCATCGGCGGCGCGATCCTCACCGAGACCACGTTCAGCCTCCCCGGCCTCGGCCAGGCCGTGCTGAACGCCATCAGGAACCAGGACCTGCCCATCATTCTGGGCGTCGTCCTGATCACTTCTCTCGCGGTGCTCATCGCCAACCTCGTGGTGGACGTCCTGTACGCCGTGATCGACCCCCGAGTGAGGCTCGCATGACGGAACTCAGCAAGACCGGAGCGGCCGTGGGCGAGCCCACGCCGTCCTCCCCGGCTCCGACCGCCTTCCTGGAAGTGCGCGACCTGAAGGTGCACTTCCCGACCGACGACGGCCTGGTCAAGTCCGTCGACGGGCTCAGCTTCCAGCTGGAGAAGGGCAAGACCCTCGGCATCGTGGGCGAGTCCGGCTCCGGCAAGTCGGTGACCTCGCTCGGCATCATGGGCCTGCACACCGCCGGCCAGTACGGCAAGCGCAAGGCGCAGATCTCCGGCGAGATCTGGCTGGACGGCACCGAGCTCCTCGGCGCCGACCCGGACCACGTGCGCAAGCTGCGCGGCCGCGAAATGGCGATGATCTTCCAGGACCCGCTGTCCGCGCTGCACCCGTACTACACGATCGGCCAGCAGATCGTGGAGGCGTACCGGATCCACCACGACGTCGACAAGAAGACCGCCCGGCGCCGGGCGATCGAGATGCTCGACCGGGTTGGCATCCCGCAGCCGGACAAGCGGGTGGACAACTACCCGCACGAGTTCTCCGGCGGTATGCGCCAGCGCGCGATGATCGCGATGTCGCTGGTCAACAACCCCGAGCTGCTCATCGCGGACGAGCCGACGACCGCCCTGGACGTGACCGTCCAGGCGCAGATCCTCGACCTCATCCGCGACCTGCAGAAGGAGTTCGGCTCCGCGGTCATCGTCATCACCCACGACCTGGGCGTCGTCGCCGAACTCGCCGACGACATCCTGGTGATGTACGGCGGACGCTGCGTCGAGCGCGGGCCGGCCGAGAAGGTGTTCTACGAGCCCCGCCACCCCTACACCTGGGGTCTGCTCGGCTCGATGCCGCGGCTCGACCGCGACCAGCAGGAACGCCTGATCCCGGTCAAGGGCTCCCCGCCCTCCCTGATCAACGTCCCGTCCGGCTGCGCCTTCAACCCGCGCTGCCCGTACGCTGACCTCCCGAAGGACGACGTCACCCGCACGGTCCGCCCCGAGCTGGCCGAGGTCGGCAGCCGGCACTGGGCCGCCTGCCACCTGAGCAAGGAGCAGCGGGAGCGTATCTGGACCGAAGAGATTGCGCCGAAGCTGTGAGTGACGACAAAGCGGTGACGATTCCCGCGCAGGCCGGTGAGACCCGTCGTACCGACGGTGAGGTGCTGCTGAAGGTCACCGGCCTGCAGAAGCACTTCCCGATCAAGAAGGGCCTGCTCCAGCGGCAGGTCGGCGCGGTGCACGCGGTCGACGGGCTGGACTTCGAGGTCCGTTCCGGCGAGACGCTCGGCGTCGTGGGCGAGTCCGGCTGCGGCAAGTCCACGATGGGCCGGCTGATCACCCGGCTGCTCGAGCCGACCGGCGGCAAGATCGAGTTCGAGGGCAAGGACATTACGCACCTCGGCGTCGGCGGCATGCGCCCGCTGCGCCGCGACGTGCAGATGATCTTCCAGGACCCGTACTCGTCGCTGAATCCGCGCCACACCATCGGCACGATCGTCGGCGCCCCCTTCAAGCTCCAGGGCGTCGACCCCGAGGGCGGGGTCAGGAAGGAAGTGCAGCGGCTGCTGTCGGTCGTGGGTCTCAACCCCGAGCACTACAACCGCTACCCGCACGAGTTCTCCGGCGGTCAGCGCCAGCGCATCGGCATCGCCCGCGCGCTCGCGCTCAACCCGAAGCTGGTCGTGGCCGACGAGCCGGTGTCCGCGCTGGACGTGTCGATCCAGGCGCAGGTGGTCAACCTGCTCGACGACCTCCAGCAGGAGCTCGGCCTGACGTACGTGATCATCGCGCACGACCTCTCGGTCGTCCGGCACGTCTCGGACCGGATCGCGGTGATGTACCTCGGCAAGATCGTCGAGCTGGCCGACCGCGACGCGCTGTACAAGTCGCCGATGCACCCGTACACCAAGGCGCTGATGTCGGCGGTGCCGATCCCGGACCCCCGGCGCAAGGACGCCAAGAGCGAGCGGATCCTGCTCAAGGGCGACGTGCCCTCGCCGATCTCGCCGCCCACCGGCTGCCGGTTCCACACCCGGTGCTGGAAGGCGACGGAGATCTGCAAGACCACCGAGCCCAAGCTCGTCGAGCTGCGCCCCGGCCAGCAGGTCGCCTGCCACCACCCGGAGAACTTCGCGGACCAGGCCCCGCAGGACACCGTCCTGCTGACCGCCGCGAAGGAGGCGGCGGAGCTGGTGGCCGACGAGGTGCTCGCGGAGTCGGCGGAGACCTCGGCGGCGGTGGCGTCCCTCACGGAGGAGACGGCGACCGCCGAGACGGAGCCGGCCACGCCGCCCGCCCCGCCTGCGGAGACGCCCTCCAAGGAGAAGTAAGCACCATCGAGCCCCCGCCTTGCAATGGAAGGCGGGGGCTCTGTGCTGGGTCAGAATGGAAGGGTGTTCCAGCAAATGTTCAGCCCCTCCGTCCAGCACACCCTCGACCTGATCGGCATCTTCGTCTTCGCCATCTCCGGCGCGCTGCTGGCCGTCCGCAAGAACTTCGACGTCTTCGGCATCGCCGTGCTCGCCGAGGTCACCGCGCTGGGCGGCGGGATCTTCCGTGATGTGATCATCGGCGCGGTGCCGCCCGCGGCCTTCACGGATCTGGGGTACTTCCTCACCCCGCTGTTCGCCGCGCTCCTCGTGATCTTCCTCCACCCGCACGTGGAGCGCATCCAGACCGGCGTGAACGTCTTCGACGCGGCCGGCCTCGGCCTGTTCTGCGTCACCGGCACGACGAAGGCGTACGCCTACGGGCTCGGCCTCACCGCCTCCGCCGCCCTGGGCCTGGCCACCGCCGTGGGCGGCGGCGTGCTGCGCGACGTCCTCGCCAACGAGGTGCCCTCGCTGCTGCGCTGGGACCGCGACCTCTACGCGGTGCCGGCGATCGTCGGCGCCACGATCGTCGTGCTCTGCATCCGCTACGACGTCATCGGCCCCTGGGCCAGCGGCGGGGCCGCCGTCACCGCCTTCGTCCTGCGGCTGCTCGCGATGCGGTTCCACTGGCGAGCGCCTCGCGCGTGGAACCGTCGCTCGACGGTGAGCGAGGAGTAGCGGGAGGCGAGTGAGGAGCGGCGGGAGCCGACCTCGCGCCGCCGACCGGGTGCTCGCCCATCTGCTCGGTCAGCCACCGGAACGCCGGCACGATCTGCGGCCGCCACAGCGTCGCGTTGTGACCGCCCGCGCTCTTCGGCAGATACACGACGTGCACGCTCGTCGGCGCCTTCGCCTCCCGTCGCAGCGCGAGGGCGTCCTCGTAGCCGTCGTGCGGCTGGCCGGAGAGGTAGAGCGCGACGGCTGGCGGTTCGGCGGCCCGGCGCAGCACCAGCAGGGGATCGGTGGCCCGGCGCAGGGCCGGGTCCTGCGCGGCCATGGAGGAGGGCTCGCCCGCCGGATCGTTGTAGCCGGACAGGCTCACCGCGGCCCGGTAGCGGTCGGGGTGGGCGACGGCCAGCTCGACCGCGCAGTGCGCCCCGGCCGAGAACCCGGCGACCGCCCAGCCCCGGGGCGCGGGCTCGGCCCGGAAGTTGTCCGTCACCATCTTCGGGACGTCCACGCTCAGCCAGGTGTCGGCGTTGACGGTGCCCGGCACGTCGGCGCAGCCGGTGTCCACGCCGGGCAGCAGCGTGGTGCGCGGCGCGACCAGGATGAACGGCGCGATCTTGCCCGCGCGGATCTGCGGCAGCAGCCGCTCGTGCACCCCGAGCGGCCCGAACCATGACTTCGGCGATCCGGGATAGCCCGGCAGCAGCTCCACCACGGGGAAGGTGCGGTGCCGGTAGGCGGGCTGGTCGTACTGCGGCGGCAGCCACACGTAGACCTCGGCGTTCACGCCGGAGACGCGGCCTTCGAGCTGGGTGACGCGCACCCCGCCCGCAGCGTGCATGCCGGCTCCGTCGCCCTGGGTGAAGGTCTGCCGGACCCTGGGCAGCCGTGCCGCCGCGATGCCCGCCGCGCCGTCGGCGCCGAGGTCGGCGGCCTGCTCCACATGGCTGCCGGTGCCGAGCAGGTCGCCCCAGGTGTCGTACAGGTTGTTCGCGTTGTTGACCAGCACGAAGACCAGGGCGACGGCCGTGCCCTGGGCGAACAGCAGCATCAGCATCCGGGCCGAGGCCCGCACGACCCTGGGCCCGCGCAGCCGCGACCACAACAGCAGCGGCAGGGCGACGGCGACGAGGGACAGGACGAGCAGGGTGCAGAGGAACGGAGTCCCGGTGAGGCTCATGTCTGTGCAGAGGGGCGGCCGGGGGTGGGGGTTCACGGGGGAGGGGGACGCTTACCGGGGTCTTGCCGGGTTCTCACCTGGGGAAGGGAGATGCGCTCCGGCTCGGGCTCAGGCTGGGGCTCAAAGAGAAAAGCTACCGCTTAGTAATCTCCTGTTGTACGGTTCAGGCATGCCAGAAGCAGCCATCGCCCCCGCCGCCGTCGGCGACAGCGAGTTCGACCGCGACACCGCCGTCACCCTGCGCGAACCCGGCGTCTACGACACCGACCTCTCCGCGGGATGGACGATCTTCGGCGCCGTCAACGGCGGCTATCTCCTCGCGGTCCTCGGCCGCGCGCTGGCGGACGCCCTCCCGCACGGCGACCCCTTCACCGTCTCCGCGCACTACCTCAGCGCCTCCCGCCCCGGCCCCGCCGTCGTGCGCACCGAGACGGTCCGCGCCGGCCGCACCCTCTCCACCGGGCAGGCCTCCCTCTTCCAGTACGACGGAGAGGGCCGCGAGGTCGAACGCATCCGCGTCCTCGCCTCCTACGGCGACCTCGACGCCCTCCCCGACGACGTCCGCACGTCGGCGAAGCCGCCCGCCTTCCCGCCGATCGGCCAGTGCTTCGGACCCGAGGACGGGCCCGCCCCCGCCCCCGACGCCGACCAGCAGCCCATCGCCCAGCGGCTGATGCTCAAACTGGACCCCTCGACCATCGGCTGGGCGCTCGGACAGCCCTCCGGCAAGGGCGAGATGAGGGCCTGGTTCGGCCTGGCCGACGGCCGGGACGCCGACCCGCTCTCCCTGCTGCTCGCGGTGGACGCCCTGCCGCCCACCGCCTTCGACCTGGGTATCGCCGGCTGGGTCCCCACGGTCGAACTCACCGTGCACGTCCGCTGCCGCCCGGCCCCCGGCCCGGTGCGCGTCTCCATCACCACCCGCAACCTCGCGGGCGGCTTCCTGGAGGAGGACGCCGAGGTCTGGGACAGCGAGGACCGACTGGTCGCGCAGTCACGGCAGTTGGCCCGCGTACAGCGGTGACCGCCGGGGGGAGCCCCCGGTTCGGGAGGGGCTTCGGCGCGGTTGCGCCGGCCGGCTGACAGACGGTGCACAGCGCGGGCCCAAGCAGGGCCCAGGCGACGGTGGTTGAGTCCCGGCGCAAGCCGTTCCTCATCCTCTCCGGAGCTGGTTCTCATGAAGCGCGCACTGAAGTCGGCCCGTCTCGCCCCCGCGGTGGCACTGCTGGCGCTCTCGTCCCTGGCCCTCGTGGCCTGCGGCTCGGGCGACTCCTCGTCGTCCACATCCTCCGGCGGCGGCTCCGCCGGGCAGCAGGGGTGCCAGGCCCCGTCCGGGATGCCCGGCGGGGCGCCGTCGGGAGCGCCGTCCGGTGCCCCGTCGGGGGCTCCCTCCGGGGCGCCGTCGCGCGCACCCTCGGGCATGCCTTCGGGTGCGCCCTCGGGTATGCCGAGCGGCGGGCCCGGTGGGGGCCGGGCCGGCGGCCAGGGCGGCGGCTGCGGTGGTCCGGGGCAGCAGCAGGGGCAGGCGCAGCAGCAGGGCTGACCTTGGGGCGCCCTCGGTAAGGCACGAGCGGCGGGCGGCGCACTCGGGGTGAGTACGCCGCTCGTCCGTCGGCGTGGACCGGGCTCAGTCGAGCCAGTGATGGCGGCCGATGCTGATGAGTCGCATCTGGCGGGTGGCGAGCCGGGTGACGTACTCCTGGGCGGTCTCCCGCTCCGCCCGGACGTCCCCGTCCGCCTCGCCGTCCGCGGCCGGCTGGAGTTCCTGTTCCTGGGCCTCCAGGAACAGCGAGGCGGTGACGAGCATCTGGTCGACGTAGAGGTGGGAGAGCATCAGCAGGTCGTCGTCGCTCCAGCCCTCCGACTCCGGGTCCTTGGCCAGTTCGATCCTCACCTCTTCGGCGAATCGCCCGAGTTGCTCCCGGATCGCCTCCCGCACCGGCTGGACCCCGCCATGTCGTTCCCGGGCGATGAAACGGACGTGAGCGGGGTACGCGTGAACGTGACGGGCGATCAACTCGACGGCGCGGGTGATGCGTTCGTCGCTGGACTGGGCGGTGGTCACGGTGGTCCGGATCATCGGGTGCAGGCTGCCCAGGGCCTCCTCGACCAGGGCCACGCCGAGGTCGGCGGTCGAGCGGAAGTGCCGGTAGAAGGCGGTCGGGGCGACGCCGACGGCGCGGGTGACCTCGCGCAGGCCCAGGCTGCTCAGGCTCTGCTCCTCCAGCAGGCCCAGCGCCGCGTCGAGGAGCGCCTGCCGGGTCTTCTGCTTCTGGGCCTGACGGATGCCGAGGGTGTGACTCATATCATCCAGTTAACAACTGTTCTCTGGAAATGCAAGTCGGGAGGCACGGTAGACTCGAAAGTCAGTGAACAACTGTAACTACAACTGTTCACCGAAACTTCACGAAGGGGGATCCGTTCCCATGCTGTTCCTCGTCGCCGCACTGCTGCTGCTCGGCGTCGTCCTGGGCACCGTCGCCCACGCGCCGCTGGGCTTCTCGCTCGCCGCCGCCGCCGTGATCGCCGCCTGGCTCGGCATCTTCGCGCTCCGCGAGCGCCACGGCCGCCGGCACCACACCTCGTCCCACTGACCGGAAGGAGCAGAACGACCATGCAGCTCACCGCACCGGCTTCCCGCCGCACGGGCGTCCGCGACACCGACGGCATGGCCGTCGCGTCCTTCGTCCTGGGCCTCGTCGGCCTCCTCGTCCTGAACGTGTTCCTCGGACCCGTCGCGATCGTCCTGGCGTCCGTGGCCCTCTGGCGCGGCACCAAGCGCCGTGGCCGTGCCTGGCTCGGCCTTTCCCTGGGCGTCGCCGACCTGATCGTCCTGATCGCCTTCATGCAGGCCGACGCGACCGTCTCCTGGAACTTCTGACCCAGGCCGACGGCCCCCCGCGCGCTCGCGCGGCGGCCACCCGCCGAGACGGCCCGCCCCCACCGCCGTGGGCAGCCGCTCCGGACCACCGTGGCACGAGGCACCGCGACCCCGCCCCGTAGAATCGCCTCACCATGGCATACCTCGACCACGCCGCGACCACTCCCATGCTCCCGGAGGCGGCAGAGGCACTGACCGCCCACCTGGGCGTCACCGGCAACGCCTCCTCCCTGCACGCGTCCGGCCGCCAGGCCCGCCGCACCGTCGAGGAGTCCCGCGAGACCCTCGCGGAGTCGTTGGGCGCCCGCCCCAGCGAGGTGGTGCTCACCTCCGGCGGCACCGAGGCCGACAACCTCGCCGTCAAGGGCCTGTACTGGGCCCGCCGGGACGCCGACCCCGCCCGCACCCGCGTCCTCGCCAGCCCCGTGGAGCACCACGCGGTCCTGGACGCCGTGCACTGGCTCGGCGAACACGAGGGCGCCACCGTCGAATACCTCCCCGTCGACGCCCACGGCAGGGTCCACCCCGACGCCCTCCGCGAAGCGATCGCCCGCGACCCCTCAGACGTCGCCCTCGCCACCGTCATGTGGGCGAACAACGAGATCGGCACCCTCATGCCGGTGCGTGAACTCGCCGAGACCGCAGCCGAGTTCGACGTCCCCCTGCACGCCGACGCCGTCCAGGCCTTCGGTCAGGTGCCCGTCGACTTCGCCGCCTCGGGCCTCGCCGCGATGACCGTGTCCGGCCACAAGATCGGCGGCCCCTACGGCATCGGCGCGCTCCTGCTCGGCCGTGAGTACACGCCCGTACCCGTGCTGCACGGTGGCGGCCAGGAACGGCACGTCCGCTCCGGCACCCTCGACGTCCCCGCCATCGCCTCCTTCGCCGTCGCCGGCCGCCTCGCCGCCGAGCAGCGCGAGTGGTTCGCCCACGAGATCGGCGCCCTGCGCGACTCGCTGATCGACGCCGTCCGCACGGCCGTCCCGGACGCGATCCTCGGCGGCGACCCCGCGCCCGAGGGCCGGCTCCCCGCCAACGCCCACTTCACCTTCCCAGGCTGCGAGGGCGACTCCCTGCTGCTGCTCCTGGACGCCCAGGGCATCGAGTGCTCCACCGGCTCCGCCTGCACCGCCGGCGTCGCCCAGCCCAGCCACGTCCTCCTCGCCACCGGCACCGATCCCGACCTCGCCCGCGGCACCCTCCGCTTCTCCCTCGGCCACACCTCCACCGAGGCCGACGTCGAAGCGGTCGCCGAGGCCATCGGCCCCGCCGTGGAACGCGCCCGCGCGGCGGGACTCACCTGAGGGCCGCCCGGCCTCACGCCGCCGCGGTGTGCGCCTCCCGGACGAGTCTCAGATACCGGTCCCAGTCCCAGTGCTCGCCGGGATCGGTGTGGTCCGTCCCCGGCACCTCCACGTGCCCGATGATGTGCTCGCGGTCCACGGGTATGCCGTAGCGCCGGCAGATCCCCGCCGTCAGCCGCGCCGACGCCGCGTACATCGCGTCCGTGAAGTCCCGCGGCCGGTCCACGAACCCCTCGTGCTCGATGCCGATGCTCCGCTCGTTGTACGACCGGTTGCCCGCGTGGTACGCCACGTCCAGCTCGCGGATCATCTGCGTGACACGGCCGTCCTGACGGACGATGTAGTGGGCGGCCGCCTTGTGCGACGGGTCCTGGAAGACCTTCACCGCGCTCGCGAAGTCCCCCTGCGTGACATGGACGACCACCCGGTCGATGCCGTAGTCGTCCGGCCGGTCGGCCCGGCGGTAGTTCGCCTCCGACGCCGCCACCCACCCCGCGCCGTGGAAGTCGACCGCTCCCTCCACCCGGGGCTTCTCCACCCCCGGCGCCCGCCACCACAGCCGGGCCAGCTCGTCACGCGCCAGCGCCGCGGAACCGGCCGCCGCCGCCAGCCCGCCCACCAGCAGGGCCCGCCGCCCCAGCCGCCGGTCGCCGTCCTTGCCGCTCGCCCCCATACGCACGCCCTGCCCCTCTGAATCCCTCATCCGCACCTCGACGCGCCCACCCGGACCGCCGTGCCCGGCCCGCGAGCCCCCTCCCGCACCGGGCCCTCGAACACTTCCAACGGATACGCACGGGTTCCGGTTCCCCGCGACCCGTACCCTGGAAGGGTTATGACTGAGACCTCGCAGCGCCCCCGCCCCCTTCGCGTACTCGCCGCCATGTCGGGCGGGGTCGACTCCGCCGTCGCCGCCGCCCGCGCCGCGGAAGCCGGCCACGACGTGACCGGCGTCCACCTCGCGCTCTCCGCCAACCCGCAGTCGTTCCGCACGGGCGCGCGGGGCTGTTGCACCATCGAGGACTCCCGCGACGCCCGCCGCGCCGCCGACGTCATCGGCATCCCGTTCTACGTCTGGGACCTCGCCGACCGCTTCCGCGAGGACGTCGTCGAGGACTTCGTCGCCGAGTACGAGGCCGGCCGCACCCCCAACCCCTGCCTGCGCTGCAACGAGAAGATCAAGTTCGCCGCGCTCCTCGACAAGGCGCTCGCGCTGGGCTTCGACGCCGTGTGCACCGGCCACTACGCCAAGGTCGTCGTCCGCGAGGACGGCACCCGCGAACTGCACCGGGCCTCCGACATGGCCAAGGACCAGTCCTACGTCCTCGGCGTCCTCGACGACAAGCAGCTCGCCCACGCGCTGTTCCCCCTCGGCGACACCGTGACCACGAAGGAAGAGATCCGCGCCGAGGCCGAGCGGCGCGGCCTCGCCGTCGCCAAGAAGCCCGACTCGCACGACATCTGCTTCATCGCCGACGGCGACACCCAGGGCTTCCTCGCCCGCCGCCTCGGCCGGGCCGAGGGCGACATCGTCGACGAGGCCGGCAACAAGCTCGGCACGCACGAGGGCGCGTACGGCTTCACCATCGGCCAGCGCAAGGGGCTCAGGATCGGCACCCCGGCCGCCGACGGCAAGCCGCGCTACGTCCTGGACATCTCGCCGGTGAACAACACGGTGACCGTCGGCCCCGCCGACGCCCTCGACGTCACGGGCCTGACGGCGATCAAGCCCCGCTGGTGCGGCACGGCCCCCGCCGGCCCTGGCGTCTACACCGCCCAGCTGCGCGCCCACGGCGGCGAGACCGAGGTGAGCGCCGAACTCGTCGACGGCACCCTGAACGTCGCCTTCACCGAGCCGGTCCGGGGCGTGGCCCCCGGCCAGGCGATCGTCCTGTACGACGGCACGCGCGTGGTGGGCTCGGCGACGATCGCGTCGACCACGCGCGCGACGACCGCGGCGGTGTGACGCCCCGAGGCTCCCTCAGGGCGTCAGGAACTCCGTGAGGACCGGCGCCAGGACGTTCGGGTCCACCATGTGCGTCTGGCCCTCCAGCGTCCGCTGCGCGCCCCGGGGGACCGCCCGCGCGACCTCCTCCACGGCCCGGCGCAGCCACGGCGGGCTCTCCGAGCCCGCCACGGCCAGCACCGGCACGCCGACCCCGGCCAGCAGATCCCGGGGCAGCAGCCCGTCGCCCATCACGGCGTCGTCGTAGGCGAGGGTCGGGGCCATCGCCTCCATCGACGCCCACATCGGCGACTGGCGTGCGCCCTCGATCACCGCCTCGGCCAGGCCCGTCAGCCGCAGGAACGACTCGACCGCGTCACCCCGCCGGTCCGCCGCCAGCGCCTCGGTCAACCGCGCGGTGTAGGCGGCACGCTCCTGCGCGCCGTTCTCGGAGAAGTCCGCGTACGGCGTCTCGTACACCGCCACCCGGCTCACCGGGAGTCCGCTCGCCGCCGCCCGGAGCGCCAGCGCGCCGCCCGAGGAGACGCCGTACAGCGCCGCCTCGCCGCCCGCCGCGTCGATCAGCGCGGCCAGGTCCTCCACCTCGCGCTCCACCGCGTACGGCGCCGTGTCACCGCTCTCGCCGCGGCCCCGGCGGTCGTACCACAGGGCGGTGAAGCGGTGGGTGAGGAGCCCGGCCAGCGGCGCCACCGTGCCGCCCGTCGACATCGCCCCGCTGACCAGGATGACCGCGGGACCCCGCCCCGCGCGCGTGTACGCGAGCTCGGTGCCGTCGCGCGAAAAGGTCTTCTCGTCCATGCCTGTGCACACTGCCGCACGACACGGCGGCGAGCGCTCTGCGACACCTCGCGTTCCGGAGAACAGGCGCCCCAGGGACGCCCGCCCGCCCGGATCGGGGGCCCGCGTACGGTGGCGGCATGCGTATCTGCGTCTTCCTCTCCGCCGCCGACCTCGACGACCGCTACACCGGCCCCGCGCGCGAGTTCGCGCGGCTGCTCGGCAAGGGCGGGCACACCCTCGTGTGGGGCGGCTCCGACGTCGGCCTGATGAAGGTGGTCGCCGACGGGGTCCAGGAGGCGGGCGGACGGCTCTGCGGGGTGTCGGTGGACTTCCTCGTGGCCACCGCGCGGTCGGGGGCCGACGAGATGGTCGTCGCGCGGGACCTGGCCGAGCGCAAGCGGCTGCTGCTGGAGAGGGCCGACGCGGTGGTGATCATGGTGGGCGGGACCGGGACGCTGGACGAGGCCACCGAGATCCTGGAGCTGAAGAAGCACGGCCACACCGACATGCCGGTGGTCCTGCTGAACACCGCCGGCTTCTACGACGGGCTCGAGCAGCAGTTCCGGCGCATGGAGGCCGAGGGATTCCTGCCCCGTCCGCTGAGCGACCTGATGTTCTTCGCGCAGGAACCCGCGGGGGCGCTGGCCCACCTGGAGGCCGTGACGTCGGCGGCCGCCGAGGCGGGCCAGGGCGCCGGGTGAGCCCACGGTGATGCGAGCATGGCGGGCATGGCTACTCATGTGATCACCGGGGCCGGTTCCGGCATCGGCGCGGCCGTCGCCCGCCGTCTCCACGAGCGCGGCGACGAACTCGTGCTGCACGCGCGCGACGCGGGACGGGCGAAGGAACTGGCGGCCCGGTTCCCCGGGGCGCGGACGCTCGTCGGCGACCTCGCCGACCCGGACCGGCTGTCCTGGGCCTTCTCGCACCAGACGCTGCCGGAGCGGGTGGACAGCCTGCTGCACATCGCGGGCGTCGTCGACCTCGGACCGGTGGGGGAGCTGACGCCCAAGTCCTGGCGCCATCAGCTCAACGTCAACCTCATCGCGCCCGCGGAGCTGACGCGGCACTTCCTCCCGCAGCTGCGGACGGCCCGCGGGCACGTCGTGTTCGTGAACTCCGGGGCGGGACTGAACGCCCACGCCGACTGGTCCGCCTACGCCGCCTCCAAGCACGGCCTGAAGGCCCTCGCCGACTCCCTGCGCCACGAGGAGCACGCGGGCGGCGTGCGCGTCACGTCGGTCTACCCCGGGCGGACGGCCAGTCCGATGCAGGCCAAGGTGCACCGGCAGGAGGGCAAGGAGTACGACCCCGGCCGCTGGATCGACCCCGAGTCGGTCGCGACGGCCATCCTCACGGCGATCGACCTGCCGAGGGACGCGGAGATCAACGACCTGACGGTACGGCCGGGCCGCTGACGGGCCCCACCGGGGTGAGGGCGTTCAGCCCGTCCGGGCGGGACTCCGTAGGCTTCTCGCGTGAACGCAACTTTCAGTTTCGGCTCCGCCACCGGCGTCGGGTCCCTGCCCGGCGGCGACGCCAGAGAGGCCGCGAAGACAGCCACCGGCTCCTTCGAGGACTTCCCCTTCCTCGCCGAACTCCCCGCCAGGGGCCCCGGCGCCGACATGATCGGCCGTACCGCGGGCCTCCTCGTGGAGCTCTACGCGCGCGTGGAGCCCAGCGGCTGGCGCATCGGCGACCACCCGGGCCGGGACACCAGACGGGCCAGGTCGTGGTTGGGGGAGGACCTCGACGCGCTGGAGGAGTTCACACAGGACCACCAGGGCCCCCTGAAGGTCCAGGCCGTCGGCCCCTGGACCCTCGCCGCCGGACTCGAGCTGAAGAACGGCGAGGCCGCCCTCTCCGACCCCGGCGCCGTACGCGACCTGTCCGCCTCCCTCATGGAGGGCCTGCGCCTGCACCTCGCCGAGGTACGGCGCCGCGTCCCCGGCGCCGACCTCGTCCTCCAGCTCGACGAGCCCTCCCTCACCGCCGTCCTGCGCGGCCGGGTGCGGACCGCCAGCGGCTACCGCACCCACCGGGCCGTGGACCGGCAGCTCGTCGAGGCGACGCTGCGGGACGTCGTCGGGGTGCACGCCGGGGGGCCCGTCGTGGTCCACTCGTGCGCGCCGGACGTGCCGTTCGCGCTGCTGCGCAGAGCCGGGGCTGCGGCGGTCTCCTTCGACTTCTCCCTTCTCACCGAACGTGACGACGACGCGATCGGCGAGGCGGTGGAAGCGGGCACCCGGCTGTTCGCCGGTGTCGTGCCCGGCACGGACACCGCATTGTCAGACCCTGCCGGTAGCGTCATGGGTGTCAGGACGTTGTGGCGCAGGCTGGGCCTGCGACCGGGGCTGCTCGCGGAAACGGTCACGGTCACGCCGGCGTGCGGCCTCGCGGGGGCTTCCCCGGGGTACGCGCGACAGGCGCTCGCCCACTGCGCCCGGGCGGCGAGATCACTCGCGGACAACCCAGAGTAACGGGAGGACGACACGGTGGCCGGCGACAGGCAAGCGGAGACGGCGGTGCCCAGCGAGGCACGGGAGCAGCACGCGCAGCTCGCCGAGCAGATCGAGGAGCACCGCTTCCGCTATTACGTGAAGGACGCTCCCGTCATCAGCGACGCGGAGTTCGACCGGCTCCTGCGCACTCTGGAGGCGCTGGAGGAGCGTCATCCGGAGCTGCGCACGCCGGACTCGCCGACCCAGAAGGTCGGGGGCGCGTACGCCACGGAGTTCACGGCGGTCCAGCACCGCGAGCGGATGCTCTCGCTGGACAACGCCTTCGACGATCTGGAGCTGGCCGCCTGGGCGGAGCGCGTCCACAAGGACGTGGGCGCCTCCGTGTACCACTTCCTGTGCGAGCTGAAGGTCGACGGCCTGGCCGTCAACCTCACCTATGAGAACGGCCGGCTCACGCGTGCGGCGACCCGCGGCGACGGCCGCACCGGCGAGGACATCACGCCCAACGTGCGCACCATCGCGGAGATCCCCGAGCGGCTCTCCGGGGACGGCGTGCCCACGCTCGTGGAGATCCGCGGCGAGGTCTACTTCCCGATGGAGAAGTTCGAGGAGCTCAACGCCCGCCTCGTCGCGGCCGGCGACAAGCCCTTCGCCAACCCGCGCAACGCGGCGGCCGGTTCGCTGCGCCAGAAGGACCCGCGCGTCACCGCCACCCGCCCCCTGCACATGGTCGTGCACGGCATCGGCGCCCTGGAGGGCTACGAAGGACTCACCCGCCTCTCCGAGGCCTACGACCTGCTGAAGTCCTGGGGCCTGCCCACCTCGCCGCACAACAGGGTGGTCGACGGCCTCGACGGCGTACGGGAGTTCATCGCGTACTACGGCGAGAACCGCCACTCGGTGGCGCACGAGATCGACGGGGTCGTCGTCAAGCTCGACGAGATCCCCCTCCAGGGCCGGCTCGGCTCCACCTCCCGCGCGCCGCGCTGGGCGATCGCGTACAAGTACGCGCCGGAGGAGGTCAACACCAAGCTCGTCAACATCCGTGTGGGCGTGGGCCGTACGGGCCGGGTGACGCCGTACGCCCAGGTCGAGCCGGTGACGGTGGCCGGCTCGGAGGTCGAGTTCGCGACGCTGCACAACCAGGACGTCGTCAAGGCCAAGGGCGTCCTCATCGGGGACACGGTGGTGCTGCGCAAGGCCGGTGACGTCATCCCGGAGATCCTCGGTCCGGTGGCGGACCTGCGGGACGGCAGCGAGCGGGAGTTCGTGATGCCGGCCGAGTGCCCCGAGTGCGGTACGGCGCTGCGGCCCATGAAGGAGGGCGACGTCGACCTGCGCTGCCCCAACGCCCGCACGTGCCCCGCCCAGTTGCGCGAGCGGCTGTACTACCTGGCCGGCCGCAAGGCCCTGGACATCGAGCACTTCGGCTATGTCTCCGCGGCCGCCCTGACCAAGCCGCTGGAGCCGAGCGACCCGCCGCTGGTCGACGAGGGCGACCTGTTCGACCTCACCATCGAGCGGCTGCTGCCGATCAGGGCGTACGTCCTGGACCAGGACAGCGGTCTGCCCAAGCGCGACCCGAAGACCGGCGAGGAGAAGATCGCCACGGTCTTCGCCAACCAGCAGGGCGAGCCGAGGAAGAACGCCGTCGCCATGCTGGAGAACATCGCGGCCGCCAAGGAGCGCCCGCTCGCGCGCGTTCTGACGGGTCTGTCGATCCGCCACGTGGGGCCGGTCGCCGCGGAGGCGCTGGCGCGGGAGTTCCGCTCCATCGACCGCATCCAGGCCGCGAGCGAGGAGGAACTCGCGAACACCGAGGGCGTCGGTCCGATCATCGCCGCCTCCCTCAAGGAGTGGTTCGCCGAGGACTGGCACCAGGAGATCCTGCGCAAGTGGAAGGCCGCCGGAGTGCGCATGGAGGAGGAGAGCTCCGGCGAGGACGAGGGGCCGCGTCCGCTGGAAGGCCTCACCGTCGTCGTCACCGGCACCCTGGAGCACTTCACCCGGGACGGCGCGAAGGACGCCCTGCAGAGCCGTGGCGCGAAGGTGACCGGATCGGTGTCGAAGAAGACGTCGTTCGTCGTGGTGGGTGACAGCCCCGGATCGAAGTACGACAAGGCGATGCAGCTCAAGGTGCCCGTCCTGAACGAGGACGGCTTCACCGTCCTGCTCGAACAGGGGCCGGAAGCGGCCACGGAGGCGGCCCTCCCGGCCGAGGGGTAGCACGGGACGCCGGCCGAAGACCCGGTCCAGGAGCGGTTGAAGGCCACTCGATCGGCGCATACCAGATGCATACGGGTGGCCGGGGCGCATTCGGGCAACCGTCGACGACCGCTGCCCGTGGACGCCGACCGCGGCCTACTGTTGAGGGGTGCGCCTGCCGTGCCCCGCTGCGGTCGGCGCATCCCCGTGAAAGACCCCGGAGCCCCGAGAGGCCCGCCGGGACCGGGGTGAAGGGCTTTCCGACGCGGCGCCGCCCGGACATCGCCGGGCGGCGGGCCGCGGGGCGTGGGCACCGCCGGCTGTGAGAGGGACGGGAATGGAACCGACCGAGAGCGCCGCCCCCGACTCAGGGCTGCGCCGGCGCCGGGCCGCCGGCGTCTGGTGGGGCAGCCGGTGGGTGGCGTGGACAGCGCCGCCCGAGAGCCAGCGGGCGCGCACCGGGACACCGCACGGCTCCATGGCCTCCTGCGCCTCCGCCGCACCGCCGGCCGGGTCCGCGCCCCGGCCCCCCGGCGACGGGGCCGAGCACCGGCCGCCCTGGCCGGTTCTGCCCATGGTGATCGTCTCGGCCGCCGCACTCGCCCTCGGCGCCGGCTTCTACCGCGCCTTCACCGGCCATCACGCCCTCTTCCCGTCCGGCGCGGCCGGCTGGTCGCTGGCCCTGCTGGCCGGCGTAGTCGTCGGCCATCTGGTCATGCTCGGCCGGGCGCGCTGGTGGGGCGGCACCGGATCGGGCGCCGCCCTCACCCTCGCCGTCCTGCTGCTCTACGGCTGGCTGCCCGCCGGACTGGTCAGCCTCACCGTCGTCGTCCTCGTCGGCGTGGCCCGGCGCCACCGCTGGCGACAGGGCGTCCTGCACGGCGCGGTCGACATCCTCGGCATCGGCTGCGCCGCCCTGCTGCTGGCGGCCTGCGGGCGGGTGCCGTCCGTCGAGCGCCCCTGGGCTCCCGACACCTGGACCCTGTACACCGCGCCGCAGGTGGCGCTGGTCGCCGTCGCCTATCTCTCGGTCACCCGCGTCCTGCTGTGGTACCTGAACGCGCCGCGCTCGGGCGGTCTGCCCACCGTCGCCCGCACGGCCCTGGTCCGCCAGGGGCTGGTCGCGGTCGCGTTGCTCGGCATAGCCCCGCTGGTGTGTGTGGTGGCCATGGCGAAGCCGGTCCTGCTGCCTCTGTTCGCCATCCCGCTCACCGCCCTCGACTCCACCCTGTGGATGGCCCGCGCCCGGGCCGAGGAGCAGTTGCGCGACCCGCTGACCGGGCTGCCCAACCGCCAGTGGCTCGGGGAACGCATCTGGACCGCCCTGGACGACGCCGAACGCATCGGCGCCCGGGCCGCGCTGATGCTGATCGACCTGGACCGGTTCCGCTCGGTGAACGACACCCTCGGTCATCTGGCCGGGGACCGGCTGCTCCTGCAGATCGCCGACCGGCTGCGGCTCGCGCTGCCCCGGGGGGCCGAGGTCGCCCGGCTCGGCGGGGACGAGTTCGCCGTCTTACTGCCCGTGGCCGACTCCACGACCTCCGCGACCCGGGTCGCCCGCGGACTCGTCTCCGCCCTCAGCTCCCCGCTCGACCTCGACGGGCTCACCCTCGTGCTGGAGGCCAGCGCCGGAGTCGCCGTCTTCCCCGACCACGCCCTCGACGCGGAGGGGCTGCTGCGGCGGGCCGACGTGGCGATGTACCAGGCCAAGCGGGACCGTACGGGCGTCGAGGTCTACGAGTCCAAGCGTGACTCCAACACCCCCGACCGACTGGGCCTGCTGGGAGATCTGCGGCGCGCGCTCGACGCGCACGAGGTGCAACTGCACTACCAGCCCAAGGTCCGCTTCGACGGGCAGGTCGCGGGCCTGGAGGCGCTGGTGCGGTGGGTGCACCCGGAGCGGGGGAAGGTGCCGCCGGACGAGTTCATAGCGATCGCGGAGTCCTCCGGGCTGATGCCGCACCTCACCGAGTACGTGCTGGAGACGGCGCTCGGGCAGGTCGCCGAGTGGCGCTCCCAGGGGCTGGACGTGCCGGTCGCGGTCAACGTCTCCCCGCGCGACGTGCACACCCCCGGCTTCGCCGGCTCCGTCGCGGCGCGGCTGGCCCGGCACGGGGTGCCCGCGGGTTCGCTCCAGCTCGAGATCACCGAGCATGTGCTGCTGGAGGATCCGCAGCGCGCCGCCGACACCCTGAACGGGCTGACCGCGCACGGCGTGAAGATGTCGCTGGACGACTTCGGCACCGGGTACTCCTCGCTGGTCCATCTGCGCCGGCTGCCGGTCAGCGAGCTCAAGATCGACCGTTCGTTCGTGGCCCGGCTGGCCGTCGACACGCAGGACGCCGAGATCGTCCGCTGCACGGTCGACCTAGCTCATTCGCTGGGCCTGCTCGTCGTCGCGGAGGGCGTCGAGGACGACGAGACGTGGGAGCGGTTGCGCGACCTCGGCTGCGACGCCGTACAGGGGTGGCTGGTCGCGGCGGCGATGCCCCCGCAGGAGGCCACGGCCTGGCTCCTGGCCCGAGGCTCCCGGGGCTGGCAGCGGCCACGGGCCGCCCTCCCCGCCGCCGAGTGACGTTCCCGCGCCGGTCCCGTCAGTCCGCCCGCGCCGAGAAGTGACCGATCAGCAGGGCCAGCCGCGTCTCATGGGCGTGCTCGGGCAGACGGCCGCTGCGCATCAGCGTGACCAGCCCGTGCAGGCACGCCCAGTACGTCTCCGCGAGGGCGCCGAGGTCGTCCCCGTCGGCCGCGATCGGCTGCACGGTCTGCAGCAGTTCACCGAACGCCTCCTGAAGCGCTGCCGGGGCCTCCGGCGTCGCGAACGGCAGGTCCACGGTGAGCGTGAAGATGGCGTCGTAGAGGGCGGGCCGGCGCCGGGCGAACGCGGTGTACGCCTCGCCCACCGCCGTCAGGGCGGCCCGGGCGCCGTCGGCGGCCGTACGCGCCGCTCGTAGTTCGACGGCCAGGTCCGCGCAGCCCTGGACCGCGACCGCCGCCATGATGGCGTCCTTGCCCTTGAAGTGGCTGTAGAGGACCGGCTGGCTGTACTCGATCTCGGCGGCCAGCCGGCGGGTCGTCACCGCCTCCCAGCCCTCGGCCTCCGCCAGTTCCCGCGCGGCCGTGACGATCAACTGCTCGCGCTCCGCTCGTTCGCGCTCCCGGCGCGTCTGAATCGACATGCTTCTGATTCTAGCAGCGCTAGCCAACCTGTCGACGCTCTGCTAGCTTCACTCTCATCCCTAGCGCCGCTAGCAAGGAGAAGACAGACATGACCGTCGCCGCGTACACCCTCGCCGTCGTGCTCGACCTGTTCTGCCTGTACCTCGGCTACTGCTTCCTGTTCCGGCCCGCGTCCGCCGCCGCCGGCTACGGCGTCCCGGCCGACCCTTCCGGCGACGCGGGCGCCTTCCTCACCGTCAAGGGCCTCAGGGACGGCGCACTCGGCCTCGTCGGCCTGGCGCTGCTGGTCTTCGCGGGAGCGCGCCCCGAGGCCTGGTTCATGCTCTGCGTGGCGGTGGTGCCGCTCGCGGACACGCTGATCGTGCTGCGGCACGGCGGCTCGAAGGCCACCGCGTTCGGCATCCACTTCGCCACCGCGGTCGTCGTACTGATCAGCGCCGCCCTGCTGTTCCTGGTCTGAGCGGGGCGCCCGCGCGAAACCGTTTCACGGTCACGGGCCGCCGCACCCTAGGATTGGCCCCACACCACACGCACTCACCCCAGAGGAACGCTGCATGCCTGGCATCACGCGCGAGGAGGTCGCCCACCTCGCCCGGCTGGCGCGTCTGGAGCTGAAGCCCGAAGAGCTCGACCACTTCGCGGGACAGCTGGACGACATCATCGGCGCGGTGGCCCGCGTCAGCGAGGTCGCCGACCAAGACGTACCGCCGACCTCGCACCCGCTCCCGCTGACGAACGTCATGCGCGTGGACGAGGTCCGTCCGTCGCTCACCCCCGAGCAGGCGCTCTCCGGCGCCCCGGCCCAGGAGCAGCAGCGTTTCAAGGTGCCGCAGATCCTGGGGGAGGACTAACAGCCATGACGGACATCATCAAGCTCACGGCCGCCGAGATCGCCGCGAAGATCGCCTCCGGCGAACTCACGGCCGTGCAGGTCACCGAGGCCCACCTGGCCCGGATCGAGGCCGTCGACGAGAAGGTGCACGCCTTCCTGCACGTCGACCGCGAGGGCGCCCTCGCGCAGGCCCGCGCCGTCGACGAGAAGCGGGAGCGCGGCGAGAAGCTCGGCCCGCTGGCCGGCGTCCCCCTCGCGCTCAAGGACATCTTCACCACCGAGGGCATCCCGACGACCGTCGGCTCGAAGATCCTCGAAGGCTGGATCCCGCCGTACGACGCGACGCTCACCCGGCGGCTGAAGGCCGCCGACGTCGTCATCCTCGGCAAGACCAACATGGACGAGTTCGCCATGGGGTCGAGCACGGAGAACAGCGCCTACGGCCCGACCGGCAACCCCTGGGACCTCACCAAGATCCCCGGCGGCTCCGGCGGCGGTTCCTCCGCCGCGCTCGCCTCCTTCGAGGCCCCGCTCGCCATCGGCACCGACACCGGCGGCTCCATCCGCCAGCCCGCCGCCGTCACCGGCACGGTCGGCGTGAAGCCGACGTACGGCGCGGTGTCCCGTTACGGCATGGTCGCCTTCTCCAGCTCCCTCGACCAGGGCGGCCCCTGCGCCCGTACGGTCCTGGACGCGGCCCTGCTGCACGAGGTCATCGCCGGGCACGATCCGCTCGACTCCACCTCCATCGACGCCCCGGTCCCGCCGGTCGTCGAGGCCGCCCGCAACGGCAGCGTCGCCGGCATGCGCGTCGGCGTGGTCAAGCAGTTCCGCGGCGAGGGCTACCAGGCCGGCGTCATCCAGCGGTTCGACGAGTCGGTCGCGCTGCTGAAGGAGCTCGGCGCCGAGATCGTCGAGCTGGACTGCCCGTCCTTCGACCTGGCCCTGTCGGCGTACTACCTGATCGCGCCGTCCGAGTGCTCCTCCAACCTCGCCCGCTTCGACGGCCTGCGCTACGGCCTGCGGACCGGCGACGACGGCGACCACTCGGCCGAGGAGGTCACCTCCCTCACCCGTGAGGCGGGCTTCGGCCCCGAGGTCAAGCGCCGCATCATGCTCGGCACGTACGCGCTGAGCTCGGGCTACTACGACGCCTACTACGGCTCCGCGCAGAAGGTCCGCACGCTCATCACCCGCGACTTCGAGAAGGCCTTCGAGCAGGTCGACGTGATCGTCTCCCCGACGACGCCGACCACCGCCTTCGCGATCGGAGAGCGTGCCGACGACCCGATGGCGATGTACCTCGCCGACCTGTGCACCATCCCCACCAACCTGGCGGGCAACGCGGCCATGTCGCTGCCCTGCGGCCTCGCGCCGGAGGACGGCCTCCCCGTCGGCCTGCAGATCATCGCCCCGGCCCTGAAGGACGACCGGCTGTACAAGGTCGGCGCCGCCGTCGAGGCCGCCTTCGTGGAAAGGTGGGGGCACCCGCTTCTCGAGGAGGCTCCGTCGCTGTGAGCGCACTGACCAAGGCCAAGAGCTTCAACAAGTCCAAGTCCGGTCTGTACCTGTCCATGGCCGGCACCGCGTTCGGCGCGCTCGGCGTCGCCAAGCGGCTCCGGAAGGCCCGCGCCGAGAACGACCTCCTGGTCGTGATCGACGCCACCGTGTCCGCCGCCGCCATCGTCACCGGCCTCGCCGTCCTGTACCGCGAGCTGAAGCGGCTGGGCGACGACGACGTCCTGCTGGGCTGAGAGGGAAAGTTCACCGTGACCACCACGACCGACCTGGTGTCGTACGAGGACGCGCTGGCGTCGTACGACCCCGTCATGGGCCTCGAGGTCCATGTCGAACTCGGCACCCGCACCAAGATGTTCTGCGGCTGCTCGACCTCGCTCGGCGCCGCCCCGAACACCCAGACCTGCCCGGTCTGTCTCGGCCTGCCCGGCGCGCTGCCGGTCGTCAACGCGACCGGCGTCGAGTCCGCGATCAAGATCGGTCTCGCGCTGAACTGCGAGATCGCCGAGTGGTGCCGCTTCGCCCGGAAGAACTACTTCTATCCGGACATGCCGAAGAACTTCCAGACCTCCCAGTACGACGAGCCGATCGCCTTCGACGGCTACCTCGACGTGCAGCTGGAGGACGGCGAGACCTTCCGCGTGGAGATCGAGCGCGCCCACATGGAGGAGGACACCGGCAAGTCGACGCACGTCGGCGGCGCCACCGGCCGCATCCACGGCGCCTCGCACTCGCTGCTGGACTACAACCGCGCCGGCATCCCGCTCATCGAGATCGTCACCAAGCCGATCGAGGGCGCGGGCGAGCGTGCCCCCGAGGTGGCGCGGGCCTACGTGCGTGAGCTGCGCGAGGTCATCCGGGCGCTCGGTGTCTCCGAGGCCCGGATGGAGATGGGCCAGATGCGCTGCGACGTCAACCTGTCGCTGCGCCCGAACGGCACGGAGAAGTTCGGCACGCGCTCCGAGACGAAGAACGTGAACTCGCTCCGGTCGGTGGAGCGTGCGGCGCGCTTCGAGATCCAGCGGCACGCGGCCGTGCTCTCCTCCGGCGGCTCGATCGTCCAGGAGACCCGCCACTTCCACGAGGACACCGGGTCGACGACCTCGGGCCGGGTGAAGGAGGAGGCCGAGGACTACCGGTACTTCCCGGAGCCCGACCTCGTCCCCGTCGCCCCGTCCCGCGAGTGGGTCGAGGAGATCCGCTCCGCGCTGCCCGAGCTGCCGCTGGCCCGCCGCAACCGGCTGCTCGCCGAGTGGGGCATCTCCGCCACCGACATGCAGTCGATCACCAACGCCGGTGCTCTGGACCTGATCGTCGCCACGATCGACGCCGGCGCCGACGCGGCCTCCGCCCGCAAGTGGTGGATGGGTGAACTCGCGCGCAGCGCCAACGAGTCGGGCAAGGCGCTCGACGAGCTGGCGATCACCCCGGCGCAGGTCGCCCGGGTCGCCGAACTCGTCGCGAAGGGCGACCTGAACGACAAGCTGGCCCGTCAGGTCATCGAGGGCGTCCTCGCGGGCGAGGGCACGCCGGACGAGGTCGTCGACAAGCGCGGCCTGAAGGTCGTCTCCGACGAGGGCGCGCTCACCGCCGCCGTCGAGGAGGCCATCGCCGGCAACCCGGGCATCGCGGACAAGATCCGCGGCGGCAAGGTGGCCGCGGCCGGCGCGCTGGTCGGCGCGGTCATGAAGGCCACCCGGGGTCAGGCCGACGCGGCCCGGGTCAAGGAGCTGATCCTGCAGCAGCTCGGCGTCACCGACGCCTGACCCGGCCCACGGGGTTTCGAAGGGGGACACGCCGACTCGGCGCGTCCCCCTTCGCGCGTCCCGGCTTCGGCGACCCCCCTGACCTGCCCCGCCGTAGAAGGCGCTACGCTCGCGCGGCATGAGTGCACGACCCGACTCCGGCAGGCAAGGCGACGTCCAGGGCGGTACGGCCGTCGACGAGGACGAGGAGTACGGCGTCGAGGACGCCCGGCGCGCCCGCTGGACGGCGACCGGCACCGGCGCCCTGCTCACCCTGGCCGGCCTCGCGGCGTCGCTCCTGCGGCTGACCGGCCCCGCCCCCGCGCTCGTCCCCGCCGCGTACGCCCTCGGCGCCGCCGTCTGCGCGCTCGCCGCGCTCCTCGGCTCCCGCGGCCGCACCCGACGCGCACTGTGGCTGCTCATCGCCGGAGTGATGATCATGGCCGTCGGCGACCAGTCCGACTGACGGCCCGGCCACGAGAACCGTCCGTGAGAGGCTCACCGAGGTCGGGACGGTCTCACGGGAGGAGCGGCAGCAGGATGTACGCGATATCGCTGGGCGACGACGGAGCGGAACTGCGCCCACTGGAGCCCTGGCACGCCGAGGAGTTCCTCGCCCACCTGGAACGCGGCCGCGAGTTCATCAACCGGTTCGTGCCCTTCGGCGCGAAGGCCACCGACGTGGACACCGCCCGCGAGCTGCTCCAGCGGTACGCCGACATGCGCGCCGCGGACACCGCCTCCCTGCACGGCCTGTGGCTGGACGGCCGGCTCGTCGGCGGCGTGCTGTTCCTGAACTTCGACGCCGAGCAGGGAAACTGCGAGGTCGGCTGCTGGCTGGAGCCCGCGGGCACCGGGCGGGGACTGGTCACCCGCGCCATGCGGGTGCTGATCGACTTCGCCGTCGAGCAGCGCGGCGTCCACCGCGTCGAATGGGTCGCCTCCGCGGGGAACGAGCCCAGTCTGAACGTGGCCCGCCGGCTGGGGATGACCAGGGACGGCGTACGGCGGGAGGCCTACCCCCATCACGGGGTGCGGCACGACCTCGAGACCTGGTCCGTGCTGGCCCCCGAATGGCGCGCCGCACGCGCGCGTGGCGCTCACAGCGGACGTTAAGAAACCTCTCAGACAGCGTCCGTACGGTGCGGGACATGGCAACCAGGACTGAAGACGAGAACGGCGTCACGACGGGCGCCGAAGCCGCCGAGAAGAAGGCCGACGGCCCGGGCCGCGAGACGACGGCCGAGGTCGCCGAGAACACGCCCCACGCGGCGGACGACACCGACGGCGAACCGACCGCACAGGCGGGCCGCGCCCCGGCCGCCGGACCCTCCGGGGTCGGCCAGGGCGCCGGTGCGGTGGTGTCGGTCGTGCTCGGCCTGGCGTCCCTGAACGGCGGCTGGCTCGGTACCGTCGCCGCCGCCCGTCAGACCCTCATCGGCCAGCTGGAGACCTCCTCGCGCGCCGGCGTGGCCCAGCAGATCCAGGCCGTCTACGGCGACGCCTGGCAGGCCACCGCCCTGTGGGCCGGCGTGTTCGCGCTGGCCGCGCTCGTCACCGGCTTCGTCGTGCTCGCCCGGCCCGCGTTCGGCGCGCCCGGCAGGCCGCAGGCGCCGTGGATCAAGTCGGTCGCCTGGGCGGGCGTCACGGTCGGCGTGATCGGCCTGCTGCTGGCCGTCCTGAAGTACACCGGCATCCTGTTCGGACTGCCGTCCGCGAGCTGAGCGCCGCGCCCGGCTCACCGGACGCACCGAGCGACGACAAGGGGCCTCAGGCCCGGCCGTAAGCACCTTACGGCCGCTCTGAGGCCCCTTACGCGTGTCTGAGGCCCCTTACGCGCGTCTGAGGCCTCCCGAGCGGCCCGAAGATGCGGAACCCTCCCGATGTGACGGACCACCCCGGCCCAGGAAGGTGGAGGCATCGCGGCGGACGGCGCCGCGACAGCAGCCCCGACCACCGGCATCCAGGGGGACACCGTGTTCGAGTACACCCACCAGCAGGTCCGGGCCGCCGAACTGATCCGGCGGGCCGACGACGAGCGGCTCGCCCGCGAGGCCGTCCGCGCCCGCCGCGCCGCCCGCCGCGAGGCCGCCGAACGCGTCTGCGCCGACAACGGCGCGCCCCGCGACGGCCGCCCGCGCCGGCTCCGGTCCACCCGGACGGCGTGAGCGCCGGCCGCGCTTCCCGCACCGCCGTGACGACGACCACCGCCGTGACGACGACCACTGGGGCGGTTCCACGCCGCTGTGCGATGCTCGCCCCCGTGGATACCAGGTGCGTCAGTCCCGTCTTCGTAGGCCGAGCCGAGGAGTTGGGCGTCCTGAACGACGCCCTCTCCCGCGCCGCCGCGGGAGAACCACAGGCACTTCTCATCGGCGGCGAGGCCGGGGTGGGCAAGACCCGGCTCGTCGAGGAGTTCGCCCGCACGGCCGCCACGGCCGCCACGGCCGCCACGGCCGCCACGGCCGCCACGGCCGCCACGGCCGGCCGCACCGGCGACCACCGCCCCGCCGCCGTCGTCGCCCTCGGCGGCTGCGTCGAGATCGGCGCCGACGGGCTGCCCTTCGCGCCCTTCTCCACCGCCCTGCGCGCCCTGCGCCGGGCACTGCCCGCGGAACTGGCCGCCGCGGCGGCCGGCCAGGAAGGCGAACTCGCCCGCCTGCTCCCCGAGTTGGGTGAGGCCACGGGTGGCCGGCACGACGAGGAGGGCATGGCCCGCCTCTTCGAACTCACCGCCCGCCTCCTGGAACGCGTCGCCGCCGACCGCACCGTCGTCGTCGCCCTGGAAGACCTGCACTGGGCCGACGCCTCCACCCGCCACCTCCTCGCCTACCTCCTGCGCACCCTGCGCACCGGACGCCTCGTCGTCCTCGCCACCTACCGCTCCGACGACATCCACCGCCGCCACCCGCTGCGCCCCCTGCTCGCCGAACTCGACCGGCTGCGCACCGTCCGCCGCCTCGAACTCGCCCGCCTCACCCGCGAGGAGGTCGGCCGGCAGGTCGCCGGCATCCTCGCCCAGGAACCCGACCCGGCCCAGGTCGACGACATCTTCGAACGCTCCGACGGCAACGCCTTCTTCGTCGAGGAACTCGCCGTCGCCGCCCACGAGGGCTGCCGCACCGGACTCACCGACTCCCTGCGCGACCTGCTGCTCGTCCGCGTCGAAGCGCTGTCCGAGAGCGCCCAGAGCGTCGCCCGGATCGTGGCCGAGGGCGGCTCCACCGTCGAGCACCGGCTGCTCGCCGCCGTCGCCCGGCTCACCGAGGACGACCTCATCGAGGCGCTGCGGGCCGCCGTCGGCGCCAACCTCCTGCTCGCCACACCCGCCGGGGACGGCTACCGCTTCCGCCACTCCCTCGTCCGCGAGGCCGTCAGCGACGACCTGCTCCCCGGCGAACGCTCCCGCCTCAACCGCCGCTACGCCGAAGCCCTCCAGGCCGACCCCACACTCGTCCCCGCCGACGAGCGCGTCATGCGGCTGGCCAGCTACTGGTACCACGCCCACGACCCGGCCAGGGCCCTGCCCGCCGTCCTCGACGCCTCCGTCGCCGCCCGCTCCCGGCACGCCTACAGCGAGCAACTGCGGCTGCTGGAACGGGCGATGGAACTGTGGGAGACCGTGCCCGAGGAGGTCCGCGCCCGGCTGCGCCCCGCCGACTACATCGAGGTCCCCCCGTCCCGCGACGGCGGCTCCGCCACCGAGCCGCTGTGCTACCTCGACCTCCTGGCCGAGGCGGCCGTCGCGGGACGCCTCTGCGGGGAACGCGAACGGGCATTGAAGATCACCAAGCGGGCGCTGCGCCTCCTGGAGGACGCCGACGACCCGCTGCGCGCCGCCTGGTTCTGGGTGCAGCGCTCCCGGCTGGTCCGCTTCCTCGGCCGGGGCAGCGGACGCGAGGAACTGGCCACCGCCCAGGACCTGATCCGCGGCCTGCCGCCCAGCGAGGTGCACGCCGAGGTGCTCACCCACATGGCCAACTGGTCGCTGCTGCACGCCCCGGGCCCCGACGCCTACTCGGCGGGCGAGCACGCCGTGGAGTACGCCCGGATGGTCGGCGCCCGCGAGGTCGAGCTCAACGCCCGCCAGATCCTCGGCGTCCTCATGGTCGACGCCGGCCACGTCGAGGACGGTCTCACCGAGCTGTACGAGGTCAAGGAGCGCGCGCTCGCCGAGGACGTCCCCTCCGTCGCCCTGAACGCCTACGTCAACCTGCCCAACGAACTGGAGGCCGTCGGCCGCTCCCACGAGGCCCTGCCCATCATCGAGGAGGGCGTGGCCTTCGCCCGAGGCCGCCAACTGGCCGAGAGTGAGGCCTGGATCCAGGCCAACCGGGCGGAATCCCTGATCTCCCTGGGGCGTTGGGACGAAGCCGAGCGCGCCTGCGCCGTCGCCGGCCGCATCGGCCTCGGCGTCGCCATGAAGGGCTTCCATGCCGCCCTGTCCGCCGAACTCGCCCTCTGCCGCGGTGACCTCACCGAGACAGAACGCCAACTGGAGGCGGCTCGAGGCTACTTCGGCGCCCAGGACCACTCACCCCAACACGAGATCCCCCTCGCCCGCCTCGCCGTCTCCCTCGCCGCGGCCGACGGCCGCCTGCAAGACGCCCGCGACCACCTCACCCGCGTCCTCGACCGGGGCTTCCCGCCCGGCGCCCAGCGTTACGCCTGGCCCCTGCTGATCACCGCCGCCGCCGTCGAGGGCGACGCCCGCACCCGGCCCGCCGCCGAGGAGGGCCGCGCCGCGGTCCTCGACCGCATCCGCGAGGCGGCCAAGCAGCTCCCCGCCATCGTCCCCGTCTGGCAGGCCCACGCACACTGGCTGTCCGTGGAACTCCTGCGCGCCGAGGGCTGTGCCGTGCCCGGGGACTGGTGCGCGACGGTCACCGCCTTCGAGGCCCTGGAGCGCCCCTACGACCTCGCCCGCACCCGGTACCGCCTGGCCGAGGCGCTCCTGGCCGCCGGCGGCGACGACGAACGCGAGCGCGCCGCCGAACTGCTCCGCCTCGCCCACGCCGTGGCCGGCCACCTCGGCGCCCGCCCGCTCGCGGACGCGGTCGCCCGGCTCGCCCAGCGCGCCCGCCTCGCCCTGGCCGCGCGAACGGCCGGCGCACCGGACGACCCCGTCCGCGCCCTCGGCCTCACCGACCGCGAACGCGACGTCCTGCGTCTGGTCTCCGCCGGCCGCACCAACCGGCAGATCGCGCAGGAGCTGTTCATCTCACCCAAGACGGCGAGCGTCCACGTCTCCAACATCCTGGCCAAGCTCGGCGTCTCCGGCCGCGGCGAGGCGGCGGCGACGGCGCACCGGCTGGGGCTCTTCCCGGCCGAGACGCCCGCGACGTCCTGAGGCGTACGCTGGCAGGACCCGGCTGTGGAGGCGTTGTGTTCAACATGTTCGAGGAGCTCTTCGCGCCCGGCCGCAAGCACACCCGCGACGAGCAGAACCGCCTGGAGCTGACCCGGGAGGACGTCGGCGACACCGACCCCGGTCACGGGCCGATAGACCTGTCCTCCGGCAAAGTCGTCGTCCGTCCGCCGGCGGACCGGGGCGAAGGGGAGCCGGAGGCGGGGGCGTGAGCGGCGCGGTGCCCCTCGGGGCGCTCAGCTCACCCGGAGTTCCAGTATTCGGTCGTCGCCCCCCTTGGGCGCGCCCCGGCCGTCCGTGTTGCTGGTGGTGACCCAGAGCCTGTCGCCGCCCGCCGCGACCACCGTGCGCAGCCGGCCGTACTCGCCCTCCAGGAAGGCCTGGGGGTCCGCCGACGCCTGCGTGCCCTTCAGCGGGATGCGCCACAGCCGCTTCCCACGCAGGCCCGCCATCCAGATCGAGCCCTTGGCGTAGGCGATGCCGCTGGGGGAAGCCTGGTCGGTGCTCCACTGGGCGAGGGGGTTGCGGTACGCCGGGTCGTCCGACCTGCCCTCGACCTCGGGCCAGCCGTAGTCGCCGCCCGGCGTGATCGCGTTCAGCTCGTCCCACGTCTTCTGGCCGAACTCCGCCGCGAACAGGCGCTGCCTGGAGTCCCAGGCGAGGCCCTGCACATTGCGGTGCCCGTACGAGTACACGGGGGAGTCGGGGAACGGGTTGCCCGGGGCCGGCTCGCCCTCCGGGGTCAGCCGCAGGATCTTGCCGCCCAGCGACTCCTTGTTCTGGGCCAGTCCCACGTCGCCGGTCTCGCCCGTGCCCGCGTAGAGCATCCGGTCCGGGCCGAAGGCGATCCGGCCGCCGTTGTGGATCATGCCCTTGGGTATGCCCTTGAACACCGTGTCGGGCGCGCCCAACTGCTCCCCGGCGGGCCGCCGAGCGTCGTACAGCATGCGTACGACGCGGTTGTCCGAGGCGGAGGTGAAGTACGCGTAGACCATGTGGTCCGCGGCGTAGTCGGGGGACAGGGCCAGGCCGAGCAGACCGCCCTCGCCGGCCGCCGAGACCCCCGGCACCTCGCCCAGCAGGGTCTTCTTCCCCGTCGCCGCGTCGACCCGGGTGATCGTCCCCTCGTCCCGCGAGGCGACCAGCAGGCCGCCCTCCGGGAGCGGGGCGAGACCCCAGGGGCTGTTCAGCCCCTCGGCCACCGTGCGCACCACCGTGACGGCGCCCTTGGCGGGCGGGGCCGCCTCGGCGGGAGACCGCGCGGGCGAGGACGCGGCGGACGTGGGCGCGGCGGACGGCTTCGCCGCACCACCGGCCGGCCCTCCACCGTCGGATGAGCAGCCGGCCGCCAACAGAAGCGCACTCGCGGCCGCCACGGCCCTCACTGCTCGACGCTGCACGCTCTTGGTCCCTTCGCCACAACGCTCACGGCTACCTTCCCCTTGTCATACACCGCCCACCCCGTCAGAGTTCCCGATCCCCAAATCCCAACGCAGAACAACCGCCCCGTCCAGGGCAGCCCACGCAAGGGGCGCGGGGAACTGCGCGCCAAGCCACGACGCCGCCGCGCAAGAAGCCAGGCACCGACCCGGCCATGTCAGCGACGGCGGGGCAGCACCGGGAAGGGGCGCGGGGAACTGCGCGCCAAGCCACGACGGCGCCGCACCCGAACACACCTACCGACCAGGCCACTCACCCCAGGCCAGGGCAGCCCACGCAAGGGGCGCGGGGAACTGCGCGCCAAGCCACGAGGGCGCCGCGCAAGAAGCCAGGCACCGACCCGGCCATGTCAGCGACGGCGGGGCAGCACCGGGAAGGGGCGCGGGGAACTGCGCGCCAAGCCACGACGCCGCCGCACCCGAACACACCTACCGACCAGGCCACTCACCCCCGGCCAGGGCAGCCCACTCAAGGGGCGCGGGGAACTGCGCGCCAAGCCACGACGGCGCCGCGCAAGAAGCCAGGCACCGACCCGGGCGTACCCTCCCCGGTGCGGCAACACAGGCTTCCCGGCACCACCAGCGGAGCGTCCCTCACTCCCAAGACACCCGCGCCGCCGGCAACGCCGACACCTCCGCCAGGTCGCGCACGGTCAGCCGCAGCCCGCACGCCGCGGCGTTCTGCGTGACCCAGCGCTCCTGCTTGGTCCCCGGCACCGGGATCACGTTCCGGCCCTGGGCCAGCACCCACGCCAGCGCCACCTGCGCCGCCGTCACCGTGTCGCCGTGCCGCGCGGCCACCCGCCGCAGCCCGGCGACGATCGGCTGGTTCGCGGCCATCATCTCGGCGGTGAACCGGGGGTGCCGGGCCCGCATGTCGTCCGGCTCGAAGCCCTGCCCCGGGGTCAGCGTCCCGGTGAGGAAGCCGTTGCCCAGCGGCATCGCCGCGAGGAAGCCCACCCCCCGCGCCTCGCACCACGGCAGCAGCGCCTCCAGCGCCTCCGGCGACCACACCGACAGCTCCGCCTCCACCGCGCTCACCGGGAAGACCTGCTGCACCCGCCGCAACTGCCGGATCGTCGCGTCGTAGAGCCGCCCGCCCGACCGCCGGCCGCCCCGCGCGCCCACCGCGCACAACCCCAACGCCCGTACCTTGCCCGCCTGTACGAGCTCCGCCATCGCGCCCCAGGTCTCCTCCACCGGAACCTCGGGGTCGGCCCGGTGCAGCTGGTAGAGGTCGATGACGTCCGTCTGCAGCCGCCGCAGCGAGGCGTCACAGGCCCTTCTCACGTAGCCGGGACGGCCGTTGGCCACGATGTGCTGCTCGCCGACCAGCAGCCCCACCTTCGTCGACACGAACGCGTCCGCGCGCCGCTCCTTCAACACCCGCCCCACCAACAGCTCGTTGGTGAACGGGCCGTACATGTCGGCCGTGTCCAGAAGGGAGGCGCCCAGATCCAGTGCCCGGTGCAATGCCCTCAGCGACTCGTCACCCCGCTGACGCGACCCGCTGTAAGCCCAGCTCATCGGCATGCACCCGAGTCCGACGGCCCCCACCGCGAGCGCCGCCGCGCCGATCGTCCTGCGCTCCACCTGCTCGTGACCCTCCCTGTCCTGGTCCACCAACCTAACCTCTGCACGCGTGCGTGCCTCACATAGCCTCCTGAGCATGACTACGGACACACCCCGCGACGTCTGGCTGCCCTTCCCGCCGGACGAGATCGAGGGCCTCCCCGAAGGCCCCCGCTACCTCTTCTGGGACGGCGGCGACGCAGGCGACCAGGACTTCCCCGGCGATCCCGCGGACTGCGTCCTGTACGTGGTGCCGTACATGAAGCGTCAGCCGGTCAAGGTGCGCCCGCTCCGCGAGATGCGCCGCCTCCAGGTCGTGCAGACCCTCACCGCGGGCGTCGACGACATCACCGCCCGGCTGTCCGACCTCGTGCCCGGGGTGCGGCTGTGCAACGCGCGCGGGGTGCACGAGGCCAGCACCGCGGAGCTCGCCCTCACCCTGACCCTGGCCTCGCTGCGCGGGATCCCGCAGTTCGTGCGCGCGCAGGAACAGGGCGTGTGGCGCGGCGATTTCCATCCGGCGCTCGCCGACAAGAGCGTCCTCGTCGTCGGCTACGGGGCCATCGGCGAGGCGATCGAGGACCGGCTCGTGCCCTTCGAGGTGGCGCGGGTGGCGCGCGTCGCGCGCTCCGCGCGCACCACGGAGCGCGGCCCGGTGCACCCCTTCACCGATCTGCCCGCCCTCCTCCCCGAAGCGGACGTCGTGATCCTCTCGACGCCCCTCAACGACAGCACCCGCGGCCTCGTGGACGGCGACTTCCTCGCCCGCATGAAGGACGGCGCCCTCCTCGTCAACGTGGCCCGCGGCGCGGTCGTCGACACGAAGGCCCTGCTCGCGGAGGTGGAGAGCGGCCGGCTCACCGCCGCCCTGGACGTCACCGACCCCGAGCCGCTGCCCCGGGGGCACCCGCTGTGGCGGGCGCCGGGCGTTCTGATCAGCCCGCACGTCGGCGGCCCCACGTCCGCGTTCCGGCCGCGCGCCGAACGGCTGCTGACGGACCAGTTGAGGCGATTCGTGAACCAGGAGCCGCTGCGCAACGTGATCCTCACGACGGGCGTCACGGACGAGACGTGACGGCCGTGGCACGCGGGCGCTCCGGTTCGGGCACCCTCCGCAGTCCCGCGGACGCGGTACGTGCGCGCGTCGCCGCTGGTCGTCACTGAGCGTAGAGGAACTATGTCCCTGAGTGACGAGACTGGTGTATCGTCCGGACTGGGGCTGCGCCGCGCACCGTTCGGCGCCGGGGACGAACATTCCAGACGTGAGGGGGGCGACGGGCGATGCACGGCCAATGGACGAACGATCCGACGCGGTGGAGCGGCCGCCGACGGCCCTGCCACGCGTCCACGCGCCGACGACGCGGCGGCCCCGCCGGTCACCGGGCACCGACCGGGAGGCCACGGTGAGTTCGCCGCCGACCTCCACCCCCCTCCTCGACGGAGCGCCGCGCGCGCACCCGGCGCCGGGTGCGTCGCCGTCCGAGCCGCCGTTCTGCGGCCATGGACCGGGAGCGGTCCGCCAACTGGTGCTGGCCCTGGTGTGCGCGGGATACGCCGTCGGCTCCGCGTGCGGCTGGGGATCCGACCGGACCGCCCTGGTCATGGGCGACTTCGGCCTCGCCGCCGCGGCGGGGACGGCGGCCGTGTCCTGCTTCCTCTACGCGCGCAACCGCCGCATCCGCTTTCGGCCCGCCTGGCTGCTGTTCGGGCTCTCCTCGACGATGGCCGCCCTCGGAAACCTGGTCTGGGGCTGGTACGAGGTCGTGCTGAACCGGCCCGTGCCCAGTCCCAGCTACGCCGACCTGTTCTTCCTGTGCTTCGCGCCGCCCGCGATCGTGGGATTGCTGGTGCTGGCCGCCCGCCCCGTCACCAAGGCCGGCTGGGTCTGCCTCGTGCTCGACGCCTGGCTGATCGCAGGCTCACTGCTCACGCTCTCCTGGAGCCTCGCGCTCGCCCAGGCGGCGCAGCTCGACGGCCCCAGCGTGGCCCACGCCGCGCTGTCCCTCGCCTACCCGCTGCTCGACATCGCCCTCGTCAGCATGGTGCTGGTGCTCCACTTCCGGCGCTCGCCGGTCAACCGCACGGCGGTCAACACCGCCGTCGGCGCCCTCGCGCTGACCGTCATGTGCGACGCCCTGTTCACCTCACCGCTCCTGCACCACTCCTACCGCTCGGGCCAACTCCTCGACGCGGGCTGGTTCGCGGGCTCGCTGCTGCTCGCCTACGCCCCCTGGGCCGCGGACCGGCAGCACCGGCGCGGCGCGGACGGGCACACGCGTGTGGTGCACGAGCACCTGCCCGGCCGGCGCACCGTCGTCGCCGCGCCCCCGCAGCGCGACCCCCGGCCGCAACCGCCCGGCGAGCACGCCCGGTACCCGGCCACCCGCCCCATCACCGGCTCCCTCGCCGCCCTCACGCCGTACCTCGCGGCCGCCGTGTGCACCCTGGGCATCCTCTACAACGTCCTCAACGGCCGCAGCGTCGACCGCGTGGTCCTCCTGACCGGCGGCACCGTCGTGCTGGCCCTCGTGGTGCGCCAGGGCATCATGCTGCTCGACAACATCACCCTCACCCAGGAACTGGCCCAGAAGGAGAACTACTTCCGCTCCCTGGTGCAGGGCTCCAGCGACGTCATCATGATCGCCGCGCCCAGCGGCATCCTGCGCTACGTCTCCCCGGCCGCCGCCGGCGTCTACGGACGGTCCGCGGAGGACCTGGTGGGCACCGAACTGGCCCACCTCATCCACCCGGAGGACCTGGGCTGCGTGGTGCACGAGGTGCGCCGCTTCCTCGCCGCCAGCCCCAAGGACGAACCCACCACCCGTATCGAGTGCCGCTTCCGCTCCGGCGACGGAGGCTGGCTCAACGTCGAGTCGACCGTCAACCGCCATCAGGGCGGCCTGATCTTCAACAGCAGGGACGTCACCGAACGCGTGCGTCTGCAGGCGCAGCTCCAGCACAACGCCGAGCACGACCCGCTCACCGACCTGCCCAACCGGGCGCTGTTCACCCGGCGCGTGCGGCAGGCGCTGTCCGGCCGCCGCAGCTCCGACCGGGGCACCGCCCTGCGCAACACCGCCGTCCTCTTCATCGATCTCGACGGCTTCAAGGCCGTCAACGACACCATCGGCCACCAGGCCGGGGACGAACTGCTCGTCCAGGCCGCCCGCAGGCTCCAGGACTCCGTCCGCCAGGGCGACACCGCCTCCCGGCTCGGCGGCGACGAGTTCGCGGCGCTGATCGTCGGGGACGGCACTCGCGACCGCTCCGCGCGCGAGCGGCACATCGTGGACCTCGCCGACCGGCTGAGGGTCACGCTGTCCCAGCCCTACCTCATCGACGGCAGCGAGGTCAGGGTGGCCGCGTCCATCGGCGTCGCCTTCGCCGAGACCGGGCTCGGCGCCGGCGAACTGCTGCGCAACGCCGACCTCGCGATGTACCGGGCCAAGGCGGGCGGCAAGGGCCGGGTCGAGCTGTACAAGCCGCAGATGCAGCAGGACGTCGTCCGCAAGGCGGAGCTGGCCACGCGGCTGAGAGCCGCTCTGCACGACGGCGAGTTCGCCCTGCTGCACCAGCCGGTGGTGCGGCTGGAGGACGGCCGGATCGCGTCGGTCGCCGCCCAGGCGCGCTGGCGGTCCTCCCAGGGCGTGCTGTTCACACCGGCGGAGTTCCTGCGGGTCTCGCAGGACGCCGACGACAGCGACAAGACCGCCGAACTGGGCCGCTGGACGCTGGAGGAGGCCGTCGCCCAGGCCGCCGACCGGGCCGCCGGCGGGCTGAACCACCCGGTGGTCGTGCGGGTGGGCGCCCGTCGCCTGCTGGACCGGTCGATGCCATTGGGCTCCGTCGAGGCACTGCTGACCCGGCACGGACTGCCGCCCGCGTCACTGGTGATAGAGCTGTCCGACATCGACTCCCGGGTGCCGCTGGACGACCTGGAGCGCCGGCTGGGCGCCCTGCGCCGGCTCGGCGTGCGGATCGCACTGGACGGCTTCGGCGGCTGCGTGGCCATAACGGCCCTGCGCCGGCTGCCCGTCGACGTGCTCAAGCTCGACCGCGGGCTGGTGGAGGGCGTCGTCGAGTCCGCGCGGCTGCACAAGATCACCAGTGGGCTGCTGCGGATCGCGGGCGACCTCGGACTCCAGTCCGTGGCTGAGGGAGTGGACCTGCCCGAGCAGGTCGTCGCCCTGCGCGCGATGGGCTGTACGCACGGGCAGGGAATGGCGTTCTCCGGGCCGCTCGACGAGTACCGGCTGCGCCGGGCCCTCGGCCGCGGCGACTACCCGGTGCCGCACGGACCCGTCGAACCCGCGTTCGCGGGCGGCGGGACGGCGACGTACACCAGCGGCATCACCGCCGTCCTGGGCGGGACGCCCCTACGCTCACATAATGAGACCCATGTCCCACCCACTTGACAGTCGGTGCGCGCCGGGGGGAGGGTCAGTGCCATGCGCACCCGAATTCTCGTACTTGGAAAGCGCGTCGGCTGAAGCTGGTGACGCTCCGGACGGACCCGGAACTCCCAGCGACCCCACCCGGCGCGCTCCCCTCGCTTGCCCTATGGCACGAGGGGTTTTTTGTTGCACAGGCAGCATTCGCACACCGCACAAACAACGCAAAAACCCTCAGCATCGAGAAGAGAATGCCGATGACCGAGCAGGCCACCGGGGCCAGTCACCCGCAGCCCCGGCCCCGATCCGGAGGACACTCCGCTTCCGTCGAGAGCGTGACGGGCGCGCAGTCCCTCATCCGCTCCCTCGAGGAGGTCGGCGCCGACACGGTATTCGGCATTCCCGGCGGTGCGATCCTCCCCGCCTACGACCCGCTGATGGACTCGACCCGGGTGCGCCACGTCCTGGTCCGTCACGAGCAGGGCGCCGGCCACGCGGCCACCGGCTACGCGCAGGCCACCGGCAAGGTCGGCGTCTGCATGGCCACCTCCGGCCCCGGCGCCACCAACCTGGTCACCCCCATCGCCGACGCGCACATGGACTCCGTGCCGCTGGTCGCGATCACCGGCCAGGTCGCCTCCAAGGCGATCGGCACCGACGCCTTCCAGGAGGCGGACATCGTCGGCATCACCATGCCGATCACCAAGCACAACTTCCTGGTCACCAAGGCCGAGGACATCCCGCGGGTCATCGCGCAGGCCTTCCACATCGCCTCCACCGGCCGCCCGGGCCCCGTCCTGGTCGACATCGCCAAGGACGCCCTCCAGGCGCGGACGACCTTCTCGTGGCCGCCCACCATGGACCTGCCCGGCTACCGGCCCGTCACCAAGCCGCACGCCAAGCAGATCCGCGAGGCCGCCAAGCTGATCACCGCCGCCAAGCGGCCGATCCTCTACGTCGGCGGCGGTGTCCTGAAGTCCGGCGCCACCGCCGAGCTGAAGGTCCTCGCCGAGCTGACCGGCGCGCCCGTCACCACCACGCTGATGGCGCTGGGCGCGTTCCCCGACAGCCACCCGCAGCACCTGGGCATGCCCGGAATGCACGGCTCGGTGGCCGCCGTCACCGGCCTGCAGAAGGCCGACCTGATCATCGCCCTCGGCGCCCGCTTCGACGACCGCGTCACCGGCAAGCTCGACAGCTTCGCCCCGTTCGCCAAGATCGTCCACGCGGACATCGACCCGGCGGAGATCGGCAAGAACCGCGAAGCCGACGTGCCGATCGTCGGGGACGCGCGCGAGGTCATCGCGGACCTGATCCAGGCGGTGCAGAAGGAGCACGGCGAGGGCCAGAAGGGCGACTACACCGCCTGGTGGAAGGACCTGTCCCGCTGGCGCGAGACCTACCCCCTCGGCTACGACCAGCCCGCGGACGGCTCGCTGTCCCCGCAACAGGTCATCGAGCGCATCGGTCAACTCGCCCCGGAGGGCACCGTCTTCGCGGCCGGCGTCGGCCAGCACCAGATGTGGGCCGCCCACTTCATCCAGTACGACAAGCCGGCCACCTGGCTGAACTCCGGCGGCGCGGGGACGATGGGCTACGCGGTCCCGGCCGCGATGGGAGCCAAGGCGGGCGCCCCGTCGAAGACCGTCTGGGCGATCGACGGCGACGGCTGCTTCCAGATGACCAACCAGGAACTCACCACCTGCGCCCTGAACGGCATCCCGATCAAGGTCGCGGTCATCAACAACGGCGCGCTCGGCATGGTCCGCCAGTGGCAGACCCTGTTCTACAACCAGCGCTACTCCAACACGGTGTTGCACTCCGGCCCGGGCGACGTCAACCCGGAGGCCCGGGGCACGCGCGTCCCCGACTTCGTGAAGCTGTCGGAGGCGATGGGCTGCTACGCCATCCGCTGCGAGTCCCCGGACGACCTCGACAAGGTCATCGAGGAGGCGAACTCGGTCAACGACCGCCCGGTCGTCGTCGACTTCATCGTCCACGAGGACGCGATGGTGTGGCCGATGGTCGCCGCAGGCACCTCCAACGACGAGATCATGGCCGCCCGGGACGTCCGCCCCGACTTCGGCGACAACGAAGACGACTGAGCGAGGAAGACCCAAGAGACATGTCCAAGCACACGCTCTCCGTCCTGGTGGAGAACACCCCGGGCATCCTCGCCCGGATCGCCGCCCTGTTCTCCCGCCGCGGCTTCAACATCGACTCGCTCGCGGTCGGCGTCACCGAGCACCCCGACATCTCCCGCATCACCATCGTGGTGAGCGTCGACGACCTGCCGCTGGAGCAGGTGACCAAGCAGCTCAACAAGCTCGTCAACGTGCTGAAGATCGTCGAGCTGGACCCCTCGCAGGCGGTTCAGCGTGAACTCGTCCTGGTGAAAGTGCGCGCCGACAACGAGACGCGCTCCCAGATCGTCGAGATCGTCCAGCTCTTCCGCGCCAAGACCGTGGACGTCTCCCCGGAGGCCGTGACCATCGAGGCCACCGGGAGCAGCGACAAGCTGTCCGCCATGCTCAAGATGCTGGAACCGTACGGCATCAAGGAACTGGTCCAGTCGGGCACGATCGCGATCGGCCGTGGCGCCCGTTCGATCACCGACCGATCGCTGCGCGCCCTCGACCGGTCGGCCTGACGACCGATACGGGCGGTCGGGTGACACCGGCCGCCCGTATACCGAGACCCCGAGACTTCCCTTCCGCCCGCCGTCATACGGTGGGACGCAACATCTGCATTCAAGGAGAGAACCCAAGTGGCCGAGCTGTTCTACGACGCTGACGCCGACCTGTCCATCATCCAGGGCCGCAAGGTCGCGGTCATCGGCTACGGCAGCCAGGGCCACGCCCACGCCCTGTCGCTCCGTGACTCGGGTGTCGACGTGCGGGTCGGTCTGCACGAGGGCTCCAAGTCCAAGGCGAAGGCCGAGGAGCAGGGCCTGCGCGTGGTGACCCCCGCCGAGGCCGCCACCGAGGCCGACGTCATCATGATCCTCATCCCGGACCCGATCCAGGCCCAGGTCTACGAGGCGTCCATCGCCCCGAACCTGAAGGACGGCGACGCGCTGTTCTTCGCCCACGGCTTCAACGTCCGCTTCGGCTTCATCAAGCCCCCGGCCGGCGTGGACGTCGCCCTGGTCGCCCCCAAGGGCCCGGGCCACCTCGTCCGCCGCCAGTACGAGGAGGGCCGCGGCGTCCCCGCGATCGCCGCCGTCGAGCAGGACGCCACGGGCAACGCCTTCGACCTGGCCCTGTCGTACGCCAAGGCGATCGGCGGCACCCGCGCCGGCGTCATCAAGACGACCTTCACCGAGGAGACCGAGACCGACCTGTTCGGTGAGCAGGCCGTGCTCTGCGGCGGCACCTCGGCCCTGGTCAAGGCGGGCTTCGAGACCCTGGTCGAGGCCGGCTACCAGCCGGAGATCGCCTACTTCGAGTGCCTGCACGAGCTGAAGCTGATCGTGGACCTCATGTACGAGGGCGGCCTGGAGAAGATGCGCTGGAGCGTCTCCGAGACCGCCGAGTGGGGCGACTACGTCACGGGCCCGCGCATCATCACCGACGCCACCAAGGCCGAGATGAAGAAGGTCCTCGCCGAGATCCAGGACGGCACCTTCGCCCAGAACTGGATGGACGAGTACCACGGCGGCCTGAAGAAGTACGACGAGTACAAGACCCAGGACTCCGAGCACCTGCTGGAGACCACCGGCAAGCAGCTGCGCAAGCTGATGAGCTGGGTCGACGAGGAGGCGTAAGCCTGAGCGCCGGGGCCGGAGCCGATCGCTCCGGCCCTTTCGGCGAACCCCGGGTAACGTCGTAGGAGACGGTGTTGTCCACCCCGTCCATTCACGGACGGGTGATCCTTCCGCAGAGGCGCAGGACGACCTTTGCCGCAGCACTAGACTGCTGCACTAATACGCGTCAGGCCCACAGCGTCGTGCGTCTTCCGCGGCAAGCCACCCTCCACCGCCTGCGGCCGTCGGGACGGCCGTCCGCACGCGCCCCCATAGCCTGGAGGGCATGGGAGGTGCCCCCAGACTTGCGAGGACTCACGTGAGCTCGAAACCCGTCGTACTCATCGCTGAAGAGCTGTCGCCCGCCACCGTCGACGCACTCGGGCCGGACTTCGAGATCCGGCACTGCAACGGGGCGGACCGGGCCGAGCTGCTCCCGGCCATCGCCGACGTCGACGCCATCCTGATCCGCTCGGCGACCAAGGTCGACGCCGAGGCGATCGCCGCCGCGCGCAAGCTGAAGGTCGTCGCCCGCGCCGGCGTCGGCCTGGACAACGTCGACGTCTCCGCCGCCACCAAGGCCGGCGTGATGGTCGTCAACGCCCCCACCTCCAACATCGTGACCGCCGCCGAGCTGGCCTGCGGTCTGATCCTCGCCACCGCCCGCAACATCCCGCAGGCCAACGCCGCGCTGAAGAACGCCGAGTGGAAGCGCAGCAAGTACACGGGCGTGGAGCTCGCCGAGAAGACCCTCGGCGTCGTCGGTCTCGGCCGCATCGGCGCGCTCGTCGCCCAGCGGATGTCCGCGTTCGGCATGAAGGTCGTCGCCTACGACCCCTACGTGCAGCCCGCGCGGGCCGCGCAGATGGGCGTCAAGGTGCTGACGCTGGACGAGCTGCTCGAGGTCTCCGACTTCATCACCGTCCACCTGCCCAAGACGCCCGAGACGGTCGGTCTCATCGGCGACGAGGCGCTGCGCAAGGTCAAGCCGGGCGTGCGCGTCGTCAACGCCGCGCGCGGCGGGATCGTCGACGAGGAGGCGCTGTACTCGGCGCTCAAGGAGGGCCGGGTCGCCGGCGCCGGTCTCGACGTGTACGCCAAGGAGCCCTGCACCGACTCGCCGCTGTTCGAGTTCGACCAGGTCGTCGCCACCCCGCACCTGGGCGCCTCCACCGACGAGGCCCAGGAGAAGGCCGGCATCGCCGTCGCCAAGTCCGTGCGCCTCGCCCTCGCCGGCGAGCTCGTGCCGGACGCGGTGAACGTCCAGGGCGGCGTCATCGCCGAGGACGTCAAGCCCGGCCTGCCGCTCGCCGAGCGCCTCGGCCGTATCTTCACCGCGCTCGCCGGCGAGGTCGCGGTCCGCCTCGACGTCGAGGTGTACGGCGAGATCACCCAGCACGACGTGAAGGTGCTGGAGCTGTCCGCCCTCAAGGGCGTCTTCGAGGACGTCGTCGACGAGACGGTGTCGTACGTCAACGCCCCGCTGTTCGCCCAGGAGCGCGGCGTCGAGGTGCGGCTGACGACCAGCTCGGAGTCGGCCGACCACCGCAACGTCGTCACCGTGCGCGGCACGCTCGGCAGCGGCGAGGAGGTGTCGGTCTCCGGCACGCTGGCCGGCCCCAAGCACCTCCAGAAGATCGTCGCCGTCGGCGAGTTCGACGTGGACCTCGCGCTCGCCGACCACATGGTCGTCCTGCGCTACGAGGACCGTCCCGGTGTCGTCGGCACCGTCGGCCGCATCCTCGGCGAGGCGGGCATCAACATCGCCGGCATGCAGGTCGCCCGTGCCACGGTCGGCGGCGAGGCGCTGGCCGTCCTGACCGTGGACGACACGGTCACCGCGGCCGTGCTGGCCGAGGTGGCGGAGGAGATCGGGGCGACGTCCGCGCGTTCCGTGAACCTCGTCTGACGCGACCCACGCACGAGCGCCGGGCGGGCTGACCGACGTCAGCCCGCCCGGCGCTCGTCCGTTTCCCCGTCACTTCACGCGGATGCTCCGCAGCGTCATGGCGGCCGCCACCGCCGACCCCGCCAGCAGCACCGCCGCCGCGACCGCCGCACCCTGCATCCCGCTGGTGAACGCCTCCCGCGCGGCCGTCGCCAGGGCGTCTCCCGCGCGCCCCGGAAGCTGATCGGCGATCGCGAGCGCCCCGCCCAGGGTCTCCCGGGCCGCGTCCGGCGCCGAGGCCGGGACGCCGTGGCGGTAGACGGCCGTGCCTATGGAGCCGAGGACGGCCATCCCGAGGGCGCCGCCGAACTCGGCGCCCGTCTCCAGCAGGGAGGAGGCCGAGCCGGCGCGCTCGGCCGGGGCGGCCCCCAGCGCCAGGTCGGTCATCTGGGAGACGACCACGACCATCCCGGAGGCGAGGACCCCGCAGGCGACCAGCACGAGCCACAACGAGGCGGTGCCGGCGGGAAGCAGCAGGGCGTAGCCGGCCGCGGCGATCACGAAGCCCGCCGTGACGACGTAGGCCCGGTTCACCCCCTTCTGGACCAGGGCGGTGGCCAGCGGGGCCGTCATGCCGATCGGCACCGAGGGCAGCAGCGCCCACAGGGCCGCCTCCAGGGCACTCTTGTCGAGGACCGACTGCAGGTACTGCGTGGTGAAGTACGCCGATCCCATCATGCCGAACGAGGCGACCAGGTTGAGGACGACCGCGGGAGCGAAACCGTGGCCGCGGAACAACGCGGGGGAGATCATCGGTGATTCCGCTGTGCGCTGGCGGTGGACGAAGAGGGCAGCGAAGAGCAGACCGACGGCGAGCGAGACGACGTACTCGGCGTGCACGCCCTCGACGGCGATCTCCTTCAGGCCGTAGATCACGGGCAGCACGGCGGCCATCGACAGCGGGACGCTCGGCAGGTCGAAGCGGCCGGGGGAGGGGTCGCGCGACTCCGGCAGCAGCACCGGGCCGAGGGCCAGCAGCAGGCCCATCGCGGGCAGGTTGACCAGGAAGACCGAGCCCCACCAGAAGTACTCGACCAGCACCCCGCTCATCACCGAGCCGAGCGCGACGCCCGCCGTCATCACGCCCGACCACAGGCCGATCGCCTTCGCGCGCTGCCCGGGGTCGGTGAACATCGTGCGCAGCAGGGCCATCGTCGACGGCATCAGTGTGGCGCCGCCGATGCCGAGGACCGCGCGTGCGGCGATGAGGGTCTCGGCGCTTCCGGCGTACGCCGCCACCAGGGAGGCGGCGCCGAAGGCGGCCGCACCGACCAGCAGCAGCCGGCGGCGGCCGAAGCGGTCGCCCAGCGAGCCCATCGTCATCAGCAGGCCGGCCAGGACGAACCCGTAGATGTCGAAGATCCACAGTTGCTGGGCGCCGCTCGGCTCGAGGTCGGCGCTGATGGCCGGGACGGCGAAGTACAGGACGGAGACGTCCATCGAGACCAGGAGCAGCGGAAGCATCAGGACGCCGAGGGCGGTCCATTCGCGGCGCCCCGCACGGGGGCCCGCAGAGGTGTGCGTCGAGTTCGTCATGGCAAGGACTGTACGGCCGCATTAAACGAGTGTCTAGAACGGTTGTATAAAACAGTCGTGTAAAACTTCGTCTAGGACAGATGTATGGATCGGGCGGTAGGCTGGTCCGCATGGGACACCGTGAGGATCTGCTCGACGGCGCCAAGCGCTGCCTGGTGCAGAAGGGCTTCGCGCGGACGACGGCGCGCGACATCGTCAAGGAGTCGGGGACCAATTTGGCCTCGATCGGCTACCACTACGGCTCGAAGGACGCGCTGCTCGCGCAGGCCTACGTGGCGCTGGTGGAGGACATGGGCCCGGCCTTCGCGGGCGGCGGCGAGGGAAGCCTTCCCGGCGAGCCGGGCTCGCTGGAGCGCTTCCAGGCGCTCTGGTCGAACATCATCGGCACCATGCGGGAGCCAGGCTCGATCTGGCGGCTGGGCATGGAGGCCCTGGTCATGGGCGACCGGATGCCCGAGGTGCGCGACCATCTGGCGCGGGCCCAGCGGGAGGCGGGACGCGGTCTCGTGCCCCTGATCATGGGCGGACGCGAGGAGGACGTCTCCGACGAGACCGCGGACACCCTCGGCGCCTTCTGCGTCACCCTGATGACGGGCCTCATCGCCCAGTGGAACTTCGACCCGGCGACCGCCCCCGAGGCCGACCGGCTCACCGAGGGGATGCGCCAGGTGATCGCGGGGATGCGGCCCGCCGAGAACGCCACCGCCTCCTGAGGCGCGGCCTCACAGCCGGCGCGCCTTGAGCGCCATGTGCAGCAGCAGGCGGTCCTCGCCGTCGTCGAGGTCGAGGCCGGTCAGCTGCTCGACCCGGGACAGCCGGTAGTACAGCGTCTGGCGGTGGACGCCCAGCTCCGCCGCCGTGCGGCCGGCCTGCCCCGCGCAGTCCAGATACGTCTCGGCGGTGTGGGCCAGCTCGCGGTGCGCGGGGGCCAGCAAGGCGTGGACGGCCCGGTCGTGGACGGCCTCCGGGGGCAGCGCGGTCAGCAGCCGGTACGGCCCGATGTCCGCCCACTGGGCGACCGGCCCCAGCCGTGGCTCGGCGAGCACCGCCCGCGCCGACGCCGAGGCCTCCCGCCACGCCGTGCCCAACTCCGCGAGACCCGCCCGCCCCTCGGCCACCCCGGCGGCCGCACGCCCCCCGGCGCCCTTCGCCGCGTCCGTCCCCGCGTCCCCGCCCGTCACCCGCTCCAGCAGCCGCCCCGCCACCACGGTCGCCGGCGTCGACGCGGACGCCGAGCGGAGGCGCACCAGCACCGCGAGGCACTGTTCCGCCGCGCCCCAGGGGACGGTGCACAGGGCCTCCGCGCCGGCGAGCGTGCGCAGGGAGGGGGCCTCGGCGGGGTCGGCGGACGGCCAGGGGGCCACGCACACCACCGTGTGGGGCGCGTCCGCGCGCGAGCCCAGCGCGGTGCGCAGCTCGGCCACCGCCATGTCCCGCTGCCAGCCCCGCCCGGCGGTCAGCACCGCCCGCAGCTCCCGGGTGAGGCCCGCACCGTGCCGGGCCTCGTCGGCGAGCAGCGCGCCGATCCGGGCGGTCACCCGCATCGCGGCTGCCAGCTGCTCGTCGGAGGGGCCGGGGTCGCCCTCCAGCAGCCAGACGTAACCGAGGACGACGCCCCGATGCCGCACCGGGAGACACACACGGCCCCGGTGGACGCCGGCCTCCGGGGTCGGCGGGATACGGACCGGGCCGGAGGCCCGGGTGATGCCGAAGCCCTCGAACCACGCCCGGACCGCGGCCGTGGAGCGCCGGGTCAGGATCGAGCGGGTGCGCACCGGGTCCAGGGCGGCGGCGTCGAGCTCGTCGTCGCTGTCGTACGCGCCGAAGGCGATCAGCTCGAAGTCGCGGTTCTCCAGCGTCGCCGGCGCGCCCAGCAGCTCCGACAGCTCGTCGACCAGCTCCTGGTAGTCGCCTCTGAAGTCCCGGAAGTCCCCGCTCACCACGCCATTCTCCCGCATCGCGCGCGACCCTTCATACATCTGTCTGAGATCTGCGGCACGGATGCGTGACAGCTGTCGATGGCAGACGATCGGAGGGATCCTTAGGTTTCACGGTGGTTCTCCGTGCCGTCCCGGATCGTCGGGAACGGCCTCGTGTGGGTTGGTATGTGGAGGTGCCCCGTGCTGGGTCCCGTGATTCTCGCCGCGTCGCGCAGCGACCGGATGCGTCGCCTGATCTCGGCGGCCCCGGTGACCAAGCAGGTCGTCGACCGCTTCATCCCGGGCGAGACCGTCGACGACGTGCTCCCCATCGTCGGGGAGCTCACCGCCCGCGGCCTGGAGCTGACGATGGACGTCGTCGGCGAGGACATCACCACCCCCGAGCAGGCCGCCGCGGCCCGGGACGCCTACCTGGAGCTGATCGGCCGGCTGGCCGGGCTGGAGCTCGGCGAGCGCGTCGAGATGTCCGTGAAGCTGTCGATGTTCGGCCAGGCGCTCCCCGGCGGCCACGAGCTGGCGCTCGCCAACGTCCGCCCGGTCGTCGAGGCCGCCGCCGCCATCGGCACCACCGTCACCCTCGACGCCGAGGACCACACCACCCTCGACTCGATGTTCGCCATCCACGAGGAGCTGCGGAAGGACTTCCCGCGGACCGGCTGCGTCATCCAGGCCTACCTCTTCCGCACCGAGGCCGACGCCCGCCGCCTGGCCGGCAGCGGCAGCCGCGTCCGCCTGGTGAAGGGCGCGTACAAGGAGCCCGCAGAGGTCGCCCACCAGGACAAGCACGAGATCGACAAGGCGTACGTCCGCGTGCTGCGGACGCTGATGGAGGGCGAGGGGTACCCGATGATCGGGTCGCACGACCCGCGCCTGATCTCCATCGCCCAGGAACTGGCCCGGCGCGCCGGCCGCAAGCTCGACGAGTACGAGTTCCAGATGCTGTACGGCATCCGCGGCGAGGAACACCTCCGGCTCGCCGCCGAGGGCCACCGCATGCGCGTCTACACCGCCTACGGCACCGACTGGTACGGCTACTTCATGCGCCGCCTCGCTGAGAAGCCGGCGAACCTGCGCTTCTTCGCGCGGAGCATGATCAGCCATGGCTGACCCGACGAGGCTGTGCCGCAGCCTCTGCCGGGGGTCCGGGGGTCGTCCCCCGGGAAGGCACAGCATGCGCCGTCTCGCGGAGAAGCCGGCGAACCTGCGCTTCTTCGCACGGAGCATGGTCACCAAGGGCTGAGCCCGCACCACCCCGCTCGTAACACCGCTCAGTAAGGAGTAGAGGAACCCATGGACGCTGTGACCCAGGTCCCCACCCCCGTCAACGAGCCGGTGCACGGCTACGCCCCCGGCTCGCCCGAGCGGGCCCGGCTGGAGGTCAAGCTCAAGGAGCTGGCCGAGAACCCGGTCGACCTGCCGTGCACCATCGGCGGCGAGAAGCGGATGGGCGGCGGCGACGCCTTCCAGGTGGTGCAGCCGCACAACCACAAGGCCGTCCTCGGCACCTACCGCAACGCGACCAGGCAGGACGCGCAGGACGCCGTCGACGCGGCCCTCGCCGCCGCGCCCGCCTGGCGCGCGATGTCCTTCGACGACCGCGCCGCGATCATCCTGCGTGCCGCCGAACTGCTGGCCGGCCCCTGGCGCGAGACCCTGGCCGCCTCCACCATGCTCGGCCAGTCCAAGACCGCCCAGCAGGCCGAGATCGACACCCCCTGCGAACTCGTCGACTTCTGGCGCTTCAACGTCCACTACGCCCGCCAGATCCTGGCCGAGCAGCCCCCGGCCAACTCCCCGGGTGTGTGGAACCGGCTGGACCACCGCCCGCTGGAGGGCTTCGTCTACGCGATCACGCCGTTCAACTTCACGGCCATCGCGGGCAACCTGCCCACCGCCCCGGCGCTGATGGGCAACGTCGTCGTGTGGAAGCCGTCCCCGACGCAGACCCACGCCGCCGTGCTGCTGATGCGGCTGCTGGAGGAGGCGGGCCTGCCCAAGGGCGTCATCAACCTCGTCACCGGCGACGGCATCGAGGTCTCCGAGGTCGCCCTCAACCACCGCGACCTCGCCGGCATCCACTTCACCGGCTCGACCAAGACCTTCCAGTACCTGTGGAAGACGGTCGGCGCCAACATCGAGAAGTACCGCTCCTACCCGCGGCTGGTCGGCGAGACCGGCGGCAAGGACTTCGTCGTCGCCCACCCGAGCGCCGACCGCGCCGTCCTCAAGACCGCGCTGACCCGCGGCGCCTTCGAGTACCAGGGCCAGAAGTGCTCGGCCACCTCCCGCGCCTACATCCCCGCGTCCATCTGGAACGACGGCTTCCGTGAGGAGTTCGCCGCCGAGGTCGACCGCATCGCCATGGGCGACGTCACCGACCTCTCGCACTTCATCGGCGCCGTCATCGACGAGCGCGCCTTCGCCAAGAACAAGGCCGCCATCGACCGCGCCCAGGACGACCCGTCCTGCACGATCGTCGCCGGCGGCAGCTACGACGACTCGGTCGGCTGGTTCATCCGCCCGACCGTCATCGAGTGCACCGACCCGGACAACGAGGTGTTCACCACCGAGTACTTCGGCCCGATCCTCGCCGTGCACGTGTACGAGGACGACCGCTACGACGAGATGCTGACCCAGATGGAGTCGGCCTCCGACTACGCCCTGACCGGCTCGGTCATCTCCGGCGACCGCGCCGCGGCCGCGTACACGATGGAGAAGCTGCGCTACGCGGCCGGCAACTTCTACATCAACGACAAGTCCACCGGCGCCGTCGTCGGCCAGCAGCCCTTCGGCGGCGGCCGCGCCTCCGGCACCAACGACAAGGCCGGCGCCCCGCAGAACCTGACGCGCTGGACCCTGACCCGCGCCATCAAGGAGACGCTGGTCGCGCCGACCGACTACACCTACCCGCACATGGGCTGACGCCCCGTCGAACGGGCCGGTCCGGGGGCACCCACCCCCGGGCCGGCCCTTCGCCGTCTCAGATAGTAGGAAGTCCGAGTAATTGTGGAGACAGGCGCGCGCTCCTCGCTTAGCTTTGTAGGAGCCGAACGTCTCGCTCGATCCAGCGAATGGCGGTCGTGAGCCAGGCCCCGTGCAGGCAACCCCTGCGGCCGGCGCTCCCCGCCCATCCGGCGTCTCGTACCCCCTGCCGTGCTCCCTGTCCTGTGAGAAGGAGTCGATTCCCCATGGCCGAGACGACCGTCCGCCGCCGAGTCCGCCGCGTCTCCCGCACGAGCGAGTCCGACCGCAAGAACGCCGCCGCCGCCCTCCAGCGCGCCCTCGACCGCCGCGACAACGGCGGCGAGACGGGCCACTGACGCCCCCTCAGCCCGCCCGGCCCTCCTGAACCGGGAGCCGCCCGCCGGGAGCCGCACCCCGGGAGCCGCGCCCGTCGAGGATGCGGCGCGGGGCCCGAACGGGACCTCGGGCTCCGCGCCGCACCTCGAACCGGTCGATCCGCGCGCCGTCCGCCGCGCGCGCCGACACCGTCAGCCGCGGTGACGGACCCGCGACCGCCTCCACCGTTAGGAACGAGAAGCCGCGGTAGCGCACCCGCGACCACTCCACCGTCTCCGCCGCCCGCTCCCCGGACCGGGTCCACCGGAAGCTGTCGATCTCCCGGTGGCGGGTGACGTGCCCCTCATAGCTCTCCGCCACGCCCGCCTGGAACCCGTACAGCGCCCGGCCGCCGCCGCCCGCCGTCACGTACACGGTCCCGTCCCGCGCGGGATCGGCCGAGCCGCCGACCGGCACCGGCCGGCCCACCCCGCCGTCCCTCACGGCGTCCGTCCGCTCGTACACATGGTTGTGACCGTTGATCACCAGGTCCACCTGGTGCTCCTCGAACAACGGCAGCCACGCGTCGCGCACCCCGCCGTCGGAGGCGTGCGTCGAGGTGGAGTGGACACAGTGGTGGAAGAAGACGACGACGAAGTCCACCTCGTCGGCCGCCCGCAGCGCGCCCAGCGTCCGCCGCAGCCAGGCCGTCTGCCGGCCCCCCGTCCGCCCCAGGTTCGCGGGGATCTCGTACGACACGTCGTTCGCGTCCAGCGCCACCACGCCCACGTTGCCGTAGACGAAGGAGTACGCGCCCGGCGTCGTGCGCGGGGCGAAGCCGCTGTCGGGGAGGGAGAAACGGGCGAGGAGGCCGCCGTAGCCGTCGGGGGAGTACCAGGCCTCCATGTCGTGGTTGCCGGTGGTCGCCAGCCACGGCGTCGAGCGCGCCACCGGCTCGCTCTGCCGCCAGAACGCGTCCCACGCCAAGGGGTCGTAGCGGTCCGACCGCGCGCCCTGCCCGGCGCCGTCCGCGTAGCAGATGTCGCCGGCGTGCAGATGGAACGCGGGCCGCTCCCGGGCCAGCAGCCGGTTGACAGCGACCGGGCCCCGGCCGACGCCCTGGTCGCCGAAGGCGGTGAAGACGAACCGCTCCGGACGGGCCGGCGCCGTGCGGAACGACGCGATCGAGGCGCGGTGCTCCAGGGCGGCCGGGTCGAAACCGTCGTGGCCGACGCCGTAGTAGTACGTCGTGCCCGGCAGCAGATCGTCCAGGGCCGCGTGCACGTAGTACTGCTCCACGGCCGGGCGCACACCCCGGACCCCGGGCGTGTACAGGGAGCGCACCTCGGCCTCGGCCTTCGCGCCCAGCGCGTCGGGGGGCGCCGAGGCGGACGAACGGACGGCGCACCGGGGCGGGCACCTGCCAGGAGACCCGCATCCGGGTACGCGGGTCGGTGCCGAAGGAGAGATGGCGGCCGAAGGGGACGGCGTCGCGGCCGGCGACCTCTCCGGCCGTGGGCCGCGGCGCGGGCGCGGCCGGGGAGCATCCGGTGAGCAGCCCGCCCGCGACCGAGCCCGCCAGCGCCCCGGCGCCCGCCAGCGCCCGGCGGCGCGACGGCCTCGCCCGACGGTGCGCGCTCCACAGGTACTCGTACTGCTCGGCCATGCTCATCCGCTCCGCGAGCCGGGGCGGAATGCCGACGTCCGGTGTCTCCATGCCCCCACCCTCCCCGCAGGCCCCGACGGCCGTCCGGCGAACGAGGGAATCCGCGGCCGGTTCACCCCGCATCGGCTGTCCGTATGCCGGACGATCTGTGTCATCCCATGGGACGAGGAGTAGGGTGCCCGCATGTCTCGCAGCATCGATCTCGCAGTGATCCCCGGTGACGGCATCGGCCAGGAAGTCGTGGCCGAAGGCCTCAAGGTCCTCTCCGCCGTCCTCCCGCAGGATGTGAAGCTGGAGACCAAGGAGTACGACTTCGGCGCCCAGCGCTACCACGCCACCGGTGAGACGCTCACCGACGCCGACCTCGACGCCCTCAAGCGGCACGACGTGATCCTGCTCGGCGCGATCGGCGACCCGAGCGTCCCCTCCGGCGTGCTGGAGCGCGGCTTCCTGCTCAAGCTCCGCTTCGCCTTCGACCACCACGTCAACCTGCGTCCGTCGAAGCTGCTCCCGGGCGTCGCCACCCCGCTCGCCGGCGAGCCGCGGATCGACTTCGTCGTCGTCCGCGAGGGCACCGAGGGCCCCTACACGGGCAATGGCGGCACGATCCGCAAGGGCACCGAGCACGAGGTCGCCACCGAGGTGTCCGTCAACACGGCCTTCGGCGTCGAGCGCGTGGTCCGCGACGCCTTCGCCCGCGCCCAGGCCCGCCCGCGCAAGAAGCTCGCGCTGATCCACAAGAACAACGTGCTGACCTTCGCCGGCCACCTGTGGACGAATGTCTTCAACAAGGTCGCGGCGGAGTTCCCCGAGGTCACCACCGAGTACATGCACGTCGACGCGGCGACCATCTACCTGGTCACCCAGCCCGAGCGCTTCGACGTCATCGTCACCGACAACCTCTTCGGCGACATCATCACCGACCTCGCCGCGGCCGTCTCCGGCGGCATCGGCGTGGCCGCCTCCGGGAACATCAACCCGTCCGGCGAGTTCCCGTCCATGTTCGAGCCGGTCCACGGCTCCGCCCCGGACATCGCCGGCCAGGGCAAGGCCGACCCCACCGCCACGGTCCTGTCCGTCGCGCTCCTCCTGCGCCACCTCGGCTACGACGCCGAGGCCGGCCGCATCGAGGACGCCGTCTCGGCCGACCTCGCCGAGCGCACCGGCAAGCCCGCCCGCTCCACCTCCGAGATCGGCGACGCGCTCGCCGTACGCGTAGCCGGCTGACCCGGGCCGCACGCAGCTTGCACGCAGCCGCCGGGTCGCCTCAGCGCCCGGCGGCTTCCGCATGTCCGCCGCCGGGTGACACCATCATCCCGGGCCGCATTCACGCCGTTTTCCTCCGTGGCACCCCGCTTGAGACAATCGAACGCGGAGCCGCGGAATGAGGGAATGCTCGGACGTCCTAGCACTGGCCACCGGCCGTGCGGGGCGTGAGCGCGGCCCGTCACTACAACCGGTGAAGGACACCCACTCATGACGACGCCCACGATCGAGCTCAAGCCCTCCGCGCACCCGCTCGCCGCCGCCGAGCGCGAGGCGGTTCTGGCCAACCCCGGCTTCGGCCGCCACTTCACCGACCACATGGTGACGATCAAGTGGACCGAGGGCCGCGGCTGGCACGACGGCCAGCTCGTTCCGTACGCGCCGATCCCCCTCGACCCGGCCACCAACGTCCTGCACTACGCCCAGGAGATCTTCGAGGGTCTCAAGGCCTACCGCCGCCCCGACGGCTCGGTCGCCACCTTCCGCCCCGACCAGAACGCCAAGCGCTTCCAGCGCTCCGCCCGCCGCCTCGCCATGCCCGAGCTGCCGGTCGAGACCTTCGTCGCGGCGTGCGACGCGCTGGTCGCCCAGGACAAGGACTGGGTGCCCGCGCACGGCGGCGAGGACTCCCTCTACCTGCGCCCCTTCATGATCGCCACCGAGGTCGGCCTGGGCGTCAAGCCCGCCAACGAGTACCTCTTCATCGTCATCGCCTCCCCGGCCGGCGCCTACTTCCCGGGCGGCGTCGAGCCCGTGTCCATCTGGGTCTCCGAGGACTACGTCCGCGCCGTCCCCGGCGGCATGGGCGACGCCAAGACGGGCGGCAACTACGCCGCCTCCCTCCTCGCCCAGGCCGAGGCCGCGGCCCACGGCTGCGCCCAGGTCTGCTACCTCGACGCGGTCGAGCGCACCTGGGTGGAGGAGCTCGGCGGGATGAACCTCTACTTCGTCTACGGCGACCGGATCGTCACGCCGTCCCTGACCGGTTCCATCCTCGAAGGCGTCACCCGCGACAGCCTGCTGTCCGTCGCCCGCGACCTCGGTTACCGGGCCGAGGAGGGCCGCGTCTCCGTCGACCAGTGGCAGCGGGACGCCGAGAGCGGCGAGCTGACCGAGGTCTTCGCCTGCGGCACCGCCGCGGTCATCACCCCCGTGGGCACCGTCAAGCGCACCGGGGCCGAGTGGAAGCAGTCCGACGGGCGCCCCGGTGAGGTCACCATGAAGCTGCGCAGGGCGCTGCTCGACATCCAGCGGGGAACGGCCGAGGACAAGCACGGCTGGATGCACGAACTGGGCTGAGCCGCCCGCCCGGGAGCGCCCCAGGCGGCGCCCCGGGCGACGCCGTCCGATTACCGTCCGTCGGGCGACCGCATCCTGAGACGGTCGGTGAGCGCGGGGGAGGCTTGTGCCAGACTTCCCCCGTGCTCTCGTTCGCCACGATTATTGGCAGCAGGCGCGCCGGTCCGCAGTGACCGCCACGTACGACCAGGTACGGGTGGCCATCGTCGTCCTCGACCCGCGCGCAGACCTCTCGCACCCGCGAGAGGTCTTTCGTTTTCCCGGCCCACCTTCAGCCGGGAGCGAGGTGCGAGGGACCCTCTGGGGGGACGGTGGAGCCGGTCATTCCGGTAAGACCGAAGATCCACAACAGGAGCCTTGAGACCATGACCGAGACGGCAACCAGCGAGCTCGACGACTCGTTCCACGTCTTCGACACCACCCTGCGCGACGGCGCCCAGCGCGAGGGCATCAACCTCACCGTCGCCGACAAGCTCGCGATCGCACGGCACCTGGACGACTTCGGCGTCGGCTTCATCGAGGGCGGCTGGCCCGGCGCCAACCCCCGTGACACCGAGTTCTTCGCCCGCGCCCGGCAGGAGATCGACTTCCGGCACGCCCGGCTCGTCGCCTTCGGCGCGACCCGCCGCGCCGGCGGCAAGGCGTCCGAGGACCCGCAGGTCAGGGCGCTCCTGAACTCGGGCGCGGAGGTCATCACCCTGGTCGCCAAGTCGCACGACCGCCATGTGGAACTCGCGCTGCGCACCACGCTCGAGGAGAACCTGGAGATGGTCCGCGACACCGTCTCCTTCCTCCGCGAGCAGGGCCGCCGCGTCTTTGTCGACTGCGAGCACTTCTTCGACGGCTACCGCGCCAACGCCACCTACGCCAAGGCGGTCGTACGGACGGCCTCCGACGCCGGCGCAGACGTCGTCATCCTGTGCGACACCAACGGCGGCATGCTCCCCGCGCAGATCCAGGCGGTCGTCTCCACCGTCCTCGCCGACACCGGCGCCCGCCTCGGCATCCACGCCCAGGACGACACCGGCTGCGCGGTGGCCAACACGCTCGCCGCGGTGGACGCGGGCGCGACCCACGTCCAGTGCACGGCGAACGGGTACGGCGAGCGGGTCGGCAACGCCAACCTCTTCCCCGTCGTCGCCGCCCTGGAGCTGAAGTACGGCAAGAAGGTCCTGCCCGAGGGCAAGCTGCGCGAGACGACCCGCATCTCGCACGCGATCGCCGAGGTCGTCAACCTCACGCCCTCCACGCATCAGCCGTACGTGGGCGTCTCCGCGTTCGCCCACAAGGCGGGCCTGCACGCCTCCGCGATCAAGGTCGACCCGGACCTGTACCAGCACATCGCCCCCGAACTGGTCGGCAACACCATGCGAATGCTGGTCTCCGACATGGCGGGCCGCGCCTCGATCGAACTCAAGGGCAAGGAACTCGGCGTCGACCTCGGCGACGACCGGGAACTCGTCGGCCGGGTGGTCGAGCGGGTCAAGGAACGCGAACTCGAGGGCTACACCTACGAGGCGGCCGACGCATCCTTCGAACTCCTGCTGCGCGCCGAGATCGAGGGCCGGCCGCTGAAGTATTTCGCCGTCGAGTCCTGGCGCGCCATCGTCGAGGACCGTCCCGACGGCAGTCACGCCAACGAGGCCACGGTCAAGCTGTGGGCCAAGGGCGAGCGCATCGTCGCCACCGCGGAGGGCAACGGCCCCGTCAACGCGCTCGACCGCTCGCTGCGGGTGGGACTGGAGAAGATCTACCCCCAGCTCGCCAAGCTCGAACTGGTCGACTACAAGGTGCGCATCCTGGAAGGGGTCCACGGCACCCAGTCCACGACGCGCGTCCTGATCTCGACGTCGGACGGGGCGGGGGAGTGGTCCACGGTGGGCGTCGCCGAGAACGTCATCGCCGCGTCCTGGCAGGCGCTGGAAGACGCGTACACGTACGGCCTGCTGCGGGCGGGCGTCGAGCCGGCGGAGCCCTCCACCGACGGGGACCTCGGTCGTATGTCCTGAGGGGTCCTTGCACTGTGCCCGTCCGGGTCGCGCGGCCTGGCACCGCACCTCGCCGCGTTGCCGGAGTCCTCCGGTAGCGCCGCTACCGGAGGACTCCGGCGCCTTGCGATGCACGGCGCCAGACCACGCGCCCTGACCGCACGCTCACAGTGCAAAGGCCCCCTTTGCGCGCGGTTCGGGTAGCGTCGAAGTATGAAGGTCGCACGTTCGACCCGAGGCTTCGCCGGACTGCTGGTCGCGCTGGCGCTCGCCGCCCTGACCCTCCTGGCGGCGGGCGCCCCGCGCACGTCCGCCGCCCCCGCCGCCACCAGCGTGTCGACGATCGCCGAGGCGCTCCGCGAGAGCCCGGTGTACGTGGACCCGGAGGCCTCCGGCCAGCTCTCCCCGGCCGACGCCCACGCGCTGCAGAAGAAGATCGAGGACGCCGGCAAGCCGGTGTTCGTCGCCGTCCTGCCGGCCGGCTACCCGACCGCGGGCCTCTTCACCGACCTGCGCACCGCCACCGGCGTGACCGGCCTGTACGCGATCCGCCTCGGCGACCGCTTCGACGCCCGTGCCGACTCCTCGGTGCTGCCGAACGCCGCCGTGCGCAACCTCGTCACGAGCGTCCGTGACGTGACCGGCGCCCGCGACCAGCTGAACGAGTTCACCGACCGCGCGCTGGCCAACATGGGCGGCTCCGCTCCCGCGAGCTGGAGCCCGTCCTCCGGGGGCGGCGCGGTCTCCACCACCGCGCTCATCACCGCGGGAGCGGTCCTGCTGGCCGGCAGCGCGGGCGCGTACACCGTCGTCCGGCGCAACCGCAGGCGCCGGGCGGAGGAGCAGCGGGCCGCCCTCGACCGCCTCAGGGTCGTCGTCGACGAGGACATCACGGCCTTCGGCGAGGAGCTCGACCGGCTCGACTTCCAGCCGGCCGCCCCGGAGGCCGACGACGCCATGCGCACCGACTACGAGAACGCCCTCGACGCCTACGACCGGGCCAAGACGGCCATGGCGGCGGCGACCGCACCGGAGGACGTGCGGACCGTCACCGAGGCCCTGGAGGACGGCCGGTTCTCCCTGGCCGTCCTCGCCGCCCGCCGCTCCGGCCGGCCGCTGCCCGAGCGCCGCCCGCCCTGCTTCTTCGACCCGCGGCACGGCCCCTCGGTCGCTGACGCGACCTGGACGCCGCCCGGCGGGGCCCCGCGCGAGGTCCCGGTCTGCGCGGCCGACGCCACCCGGCTGGCCGACGGCCGCGACCCGGTGATCCGCGAGGTCGACACCGACTGGGGCCGCCGCCCCTACTGGGAGGCCGGGCCGGCCTACGGCCCCTGGGCGGGCGGCTACTTCGGCGGCGGCATCCTGCCCGGCCTGCTGGTCGGCACCCTGCTCGGCAGCATGATGGCCACCCCCACCTACGCGGCCGACTACGGCTCCGGGTACGGCGACTTCGGCGGCGGCTACGAGGGCGGCGACGTCTCCGGCGCTGACTTCGACCCCGGCGACTTCGGTGGAGGCTTCGGCGGCGGCGACTTCGGCGGCGGCGGGGACTTCGGAGGCGGCGGCGGGGACTTCGGCGGCGGCTTCTGAGCCCGGCGGCCACGTGACCCGCCGGCACGGGCCCGGCGCGGGATGCGCCGGGCCCGCCGATGTCGCACGCCCCGTCAGAGGGAGGCGGCCGCCGACGCGATCGCCGAGGCGAAGGTGGAGACCTCGGTGTAGACGCCGGGCGCGTTGGCCCGGGCGCAGCCGATGCCCCAGCTGACGATGCCGACCTGGATCCAGGCGTTGTCGGCGTCGCGGCGGAACATGGGACCGCCGGAGTCGCCCTGGCAGGTGTCGACGCCGCCGGCCGCGTAGCCGGCGCAGATCTCCTCGTTGGCGATCAGACCGCTGTAGCCGCTGTACGAGCGACAGGTCGCGTCGCTCACGAACGGCACGGTCGACTTGAGCAGGTAGCGCTGCTGGGCCCCGCCCTCACGGGCCGCGCCCCAGCCGGCGATGGTGAAGGTGCCGGTGTTGTACTGCGCGCTCGACGCGATCTTCAGCGTCGGCAGGTTGATCGGTTGGGCGAGCTTGACGAGCGCCCAGTCCTTGCCGTCGCCGTTGTAGCCGGGGGCGCGGTACACGTACGTGGAGCGCACCTGGACGCGGCCCGAGGTGGACTGGAGGTCCACGACGCCCGCGGTGGCGGTGATGCCCGTGTTGGCGCCGGTCGCGCCCACGCAGTGGGCCGCAGTGAGCACGATCTGCTGGGTGTAGAGCGCGCCGCCGCAGCCCATGGAGAGCCGGACCATGAACGGGAACTCCCCCTGGGCGGCGCGGGTGCCGCCGACGACGGGGGAGGGGGCGGCCTGTGCGGCCGAGACGGGCTGGAGGCTGACGATCGCGAGGGCGGCGGCGCCGATCGTGGCGCATCTCTTGAGCGCCGTGAGGATTCTCTTCACCGTGATGCCTTCCATGTGGGGGGTTGGCATGGGCAGGTCAAGCCTGTTGGCTGGAGTATGAGAACCCCGCGCCCACCGCACAAGGGAGGCGATCCGGCCACGTACACTCCCCGCCCAAGGGCTCCCGCCCGGCGCGCACTCATGGCGCGTCACTCCGACGGGTCAGCCGACGCGCCGGTCGGTGTGAAGGGCGTCTCACGGTCCGGCTTTGTGCGACTTCTACAACCGCCCGGCCCTCTGAGCAGTCCGAACGCCTGCAAGCCGCCCTGGTTCTGTTCAGTGGCACCAGGAAAACGGGTCGGAGACTGTACGGAGTCGACGTCTCCCTTTCCTTGGTGCTCTTCGTAAGGTCGCTACATGACCGTTTTGGAAGAGACGACGGGTGAGCCGACCGCCGAGCCCACGGACGCGCGCGGGCGCGTCGCCGAGCTGCACGAGATCCGTGCGCAGGCCCTGGCCGGGCCGGGCGAGAAGGCGACGGCGGCGCAGCACGCCAAGGGCAAGCTGACCGCCCGGGAGCGCATCGAGCTGCTCCTGGACCCGGGCTCCTTCCAGGAGGTCGAGCAGCTGCGCCGGCACCGGGCGACCGGATTCGGTCTGGAGGCGAAGAAGCCGTACACCGACGGCGTCGTCACCGGCTGGGGCACGGTCGAGGGCCGCACGGTCTTCGTCTACGCCCATGACTTCCGCATCTTCGGCGGCGCGCTGGGCGAGGCCCACGCCACGAAGATCCACAAGATCATGGACATGGCCATCGCGGCCGGCGCGCCCCTGGTCTCCCTCAACGACGGCGCCGGCGCCCGTATCCAGGAGGGCGTCTCCGCGCTCGCCGGCTACGGCGGCATCTTCCAGCGCAACACCAAGGCCTCCGGCGTCATCCCGCAGATCAGCGTGATGCTCGGCCCGTGCGCGGGCGGCGCGGCCTACAGCCCCGCCCTCACCGACTTCGTGTTCATGGTCCGCGACACCTCGCAGATGTTCATCACCGGTCCGGACGTCGTCAAGGCGGTCACCGGCGAGGAGATCACGCAGAACGGCCTCGGCGGCGCCGACGTCCACGCGGAGACCTCCGGCGTCTGCCACTTCGCGTACGACGACGAGGAGACCTGCATCGCGGAGGTCCGCTACCTCCTCTCGCTCCTCCCGCAGAACAACCGCGAGAACCCGCCCCGCGTCGAGTGCTCCGACCCCGCCGAGCGGCGCGGCGAGGCCCTGCTCGACCTGGTCCCGGCGGACGGCAACCGCCCGTACGACATGGCCAAGGTCATCGAGGAGCTCGTCGACGACGGCGAGTACCTGGAGGTCCACGAGCGCTGGGCGCGCAACATCATCTGCGCGCTGGCCCGCCTCGACGGCCAGGTCGTCGGCATCGTCGCCAACCAGCCGCAGGCCCTCGCCGGCGTCCTCGACATCGAGGCCAGCGAGAAGGCCGCCCGGTTCGTGCAGATGTGCGACGCCTTCAACATCCCGATCGTCACCCTTCTGGACGTACCCGGCTTCCTCCCCGGCGTCGACCAGGAGCACGGTGGAATCATCCGCCACGGCGCGAAGCTCCTCTACGCCTACTGCAACGCGACCGTGCCCCGGATCTCCCTGATCCTGCGCAAGGCGTACGGAGGCGCCTACATCGTCATGGACAGCCAGTCCATCGGCGCTGACCTGACCTTCGCCTGGCCCACCAACGAGATCGCCGTCATGGGCGCCGAGGGCGCCGCGGGCGTCATCTTCCGACGTCAGATCGCCGACGCCGAGGACCCCGAGGCCATGCGGGCCCGCATGGTCAAGGAGTACAAGTCCGAGCTGATGCACCCGTACTACGCGGCCGAGCGCGGCCTCGTCGACGACGTCATCGACCCCGCCGAGACCCGCGAGGTGCTCATCAGGTCGCTGGCGATGCTCCAGTCCAAGCACGCCGACCTGCCCTCGCGCAAGCACGGCAACCCCCCGCAGTAACCCAGCGGACGCTCCGCGACACCACAGCGGAAACCTCTTCCACGGAGACTCACTTTCATGAACCCGCCTGACATCCGCGTCGAGAAGGGCCACGCCGAGCCCGAGGAAGTCGCCGCCATCACGGCGATCCTCCTGGCCCGCGCCGCCGCCCGGACCTCCGAGCCCACCCCGACCCACCGCGGCCGCCCCAGGGCCGGCTGGCGCCGCCTGGAGCGCGAGAACGGCTTCCGCGCCCCCCACAGCTGGCGCTGAGCCTTTCGGCAACGACGAGAAGGGCCCCTCTTTCGAGGGGCCCTTCTCGTCGTGCCCAGGGGGCGCGGGGAACTGCGCGACCGACCACGGGCTGCCCGCGGACGGCGCACAACCGTCACAGGCAGCCCGGTGGCCGCACGCCCACTAACGCAAGCGAGCCATAAGGGCGTGCTCCACGAGAGTGATCAGCGCCGACTTGGCGTCGGCGCGGTGCCGCGCGTCCGTCGTGATGATCGGGGTGTCCGGGCCGATCTGCAGCGCCTCGCGCACCTCGTCCGGGTTGTACGGCTGATTGCCGTCGAAGCCGTTGAGGGCGATCACGAACGGCAGACCCGAGTTCTCGAAGTAGTCGACCGCGGGGAAGCAGTCGGCGAGACGGCGGGTGTCCACGAGCACGATCGCGCCGATGGCGCCGCGTACCAGGTCGTCCCACATGAACCAGAAGCGGTCCTGGCCGGGCGTACCGAAGAGGTACAGGATCAGGTCCTGGTCCAGGGTGATACGGCCGAAGTCCATCGCCACCGTGGTGGTGGTCTTGTCTCCGGTGTGGGTGAGGTCGTCGATGCCTGCCGAAGCAGACGTCATGACGGCCTCGGTACGCAGCGGGTTGATCTCCGAGACGGCCCCGACGAACGTGGTCTTGCCCACGCCGAAGCCACCCGCCACCACGATCTTCGCTGAGGTGGTGGAGCGGGAAGGACCGCCGCTAGAGCTTGCGAAGTCCACTGAGCACCCTTTCGAGCAGTGTCACGTCTGGCTGGCCGCCGGCGTTCTCGTCGCCGCCGGGCTGATGGATGGCGACCAGTCCCGCCTCCGCCAAGTCGGCGACGAGGATCCTGGCCACGCCGAGAGGGATGGTCAGGAGGGCCGAGATCTCGGCCACCGACTTGATCTCACGGCACAGATTGCAGATCCGCTGATGCTCGGGCAGCTGGCCCTGCATCTGGTGCGGCTGCGCAGTGGTGTGCACCAGCGCCTCGATGGCGAGCTGGTAGCGCGGGCGCGTCCGGCCGCCGGTCATGGCGTACGGACGCACCAGGGGGTTGTTCGACGCCCCGGCGGGCGCCGGCTCGGGACGGCGCTGCGGCTGCACGGGCTGGATGCGCGGCGAGTGCGGCTGGTCGTACGGGGACGGCCCGGGACCCTGCGGACCCTGGGGCGTGTACGGCCGCTGCTGGCTCGGGGCGGAGGGGAAGTTGTAACGGTTCGGGTTCTGGGAACCGTCGCCTTGACCCTGGGCAGGGCCGTACGACCAGTTGCCCGAATGTGAACCGCCTGGGGGTGTTGCCACTTTCTCTCCTCCTCCGACTGTGCCTGGCACCCGTTCATGTGGAAGCCGCGTCCCGAAACCCTACGGCCTCGGGACGCCAAAACGCACCGTCTGTCTGTTAGTTGAGAAGGCTTCCTTGGAGCTCCGCACGAAGGTCGGGCGTCAGAACCGTACCGGCACGGTCCACCAGGAGGGCCATCTCGTACCCGATGAGGCCGATGTCCGCCTCCGGGTGCGCGAGTACCGCGAGCGAGGAACCGTCGGAGATGGACATGATGAAGAGGAATCCCCGCTCCATCTCCACAACCGTCTGGTTCACACTGCCTCCCTCGAAGATGCGGGAGGCGCCTGCCGTCAGAGACGTCAGACCGGAGGCGACGGCCGCGAGCTGGTCGGCGCGGTCGCGGGGGAAGCCTTCGGACATCGCCAGAAGGAGTCCGTCGGCGGAGACCACCACCGTGTGGGACACCCCCGGGGTGTTGTCCACGAAGTTGGTGATCAACCAGTTCAGGTTCTGTGCCGCCTGGCTCATCGGGCTCACACTAACGCTCCTGGTTGTAGGTGCTGTCAGGACCGAGGCCCTGGCCGTTCGTTTCACTGCCTGCGTTGCGCCCGCGCTGGACGCCGCGACGCAGGTTGCTCAGCCTGCCTCGGACGTCCTCCGGGGCGCGGGAGACCTGGGGGCCTCCCTGGGGGGTGCTCTCGGCGGTGCCCTCGACCAGATTGGCCTTGGGCACGCGTCGCGGCAGACCGGAGGAGGTGACCCCGCCCGCCTTGGGCTTGCGGAGCGAGGCGGCCTGCTGCCAGCGCGCGTCGTTCGCCGAACGCCAACTGTCGTCGCCCCCACCGTCGCCCTCCGAAGTGGTGGCCGGCGCTTCCTGGTTCACGGGGCGAGAGCCGTTCGAACCGCTCGCCGCCGCGATGGATCCGCGGCGGGGCAGCCCGGAGTCGGTCATCGTGTGGGCGGAGGAGGCGGCCGGACCCGGACGGTCGAAGCCTACGCGGTCCTGCTCACCCGCGTCAGCGGCCTGCGCGGATTCCGCTTCCGGAGCGTACTGGTCCGGGTAGCCGTTGCGATAACCGCTCTGCTGCGGCCAGTCGTCCTGGTAGGACTGCTGCTCGTAGGACCCGAAGCCGTCGGCGGCGTCGGCACGGCCCGCGGAACGCTCGTCCTGCGCCGGCTCCGCGTACGCGGGGTCCGGGTAGCCGCCGTTCTGCGCGTAGCCGCCGTTGTGCGGCGCACCGCCGCCCGTCGAGAAGCCGTCGCCCGCAGAGAAGGCGTCGCCCTGGGGCGCCTGACCGTTCGACGTGAGGTACGGGTCCTCGTACGCCTGGCGCTGCTGCTCGCCGTACGGCGTCTGCTGGTCGTAGGCCGAGGGCTGCTCAGCGTACCCCGTGGCTCCGTTGGCGCCGGCGTCGTAGCCGCCCTGCGCACCGGCGAAGCCGTTCTGCGGGGCTTCGTAGGACTGCTGCTGCTGGCCGAAGTTCTCGCCGTAGGCGGGCGACTCGGGGGCGCGCTGCTGCTGCTGAGACTGCGGCTGCTGCTGCTCTTCGTGCGGCTGGGACTCCAGGGCCGCCCGGCGCTCCTCGCGCATCAGGGAACGGCCCACGGGGTCCAGGTCACGCAGGTCGTCGGGGACCGAGGGGTAGGCGTTGTCGTCGAAGCCGAGTTCGGCCGCGGTGCGCATCGGCACGCCGTTGCTGAAGTCCTCGGCGCCGAAGTTCTGCTCCGGGATGATCTGCGAGACGGTGAACTCGTCGCGTTCGGCGGGCTGCTCGCCGCCGCCGCCGTGAGTGATCGCGTCCGGCAGCATGACCAGCGAGGTGGTACCGGCCTGCTCGCCCGAGGGGCGCAGCTGGACCCGGATGCCGTGCCGGTCGGACAGCCGGCCGACCACGAACAGGCCCATGCGCTGGGAGATCGCGGCGTCGACGGTCGGCGGGTTGGCCAGCTTGTGGTTGATGTCCGCGAAGTCCTCGGCGGTCAGGCCGATTCCCTTGTCGTGGATCTCGATCATCACCCGGCCGTCGGGCAGACGGGTCGCGGTGACGCGGACCTTGGTCTGCGGGGAGGAGAACGTCGTCGCGTTCTCCAGGAGCTCGGCGAGCAGGTGCACGAGGTCGGTCACGGCACGGCCGTGGATCTCGGCCTCCGGGACACCGGACAGCTCGATGCGCTCGTACTGCTCCACCTCGGAGGAGGCGGCGCGCAGCACGTCGACCAGCGGGACCGGCTGGTCCCAGCGGCGGCCGGGCTCCTCGCCGGCGAGGACGAGGAGGTTCTCGCCGTTGCGCCGCATACGGGTCGCCAGGTGGTCCAGGCGGAAGAGGTTCTCCAGCTGGTCCGGGTCGGCCTCGTTGTTCTCCAGGTCGGTGATCAGGGTCAGCTGGCCCTCGATCAGGGACTGGTTGCGGCGCGAGAGGTTGGTGAAGATCGCGTTGATGTTGCCCCGCAGCAGGGCCTGTTCGGCGGCGAGCCGGACGGCCTCGCGGTGGACCTGGTCGAAGGCGCGGGCGACTTCGCCGATCTCGTCGGTGGTGGTGATCGGGATCGGGGCGACCCGGGTGTCGACGCGCCCGGGGTCGGTGCGGGAGAGCTGGTCGACCAGCATCGGCAGCCGCTGCTCGGCGACCCCGAAGGCGGCGTTGCGCAGCTGGCGCATGGACTGGCTCATCTGCCGCGCCATGAGACTGGCGATGATGAAGGCGGCGAGAAGGGCGACGATGACGATGCTGCCGTTGACGATGGCGTCACGGCGGGCGTCGGAGGCGATGTTGCCGGCGTCGCTCACCGCGCGGTCGATGAGTTCCTTCTCGACCTGGCTGTAGGCCTGGAACTTCAGCGTGGCGGCCCCCATCCACGCCTGGGCGGTGATGCCCTTGTCGGCGAGGTCGGAGGGCTTCTGGCCACTGCCGATGGCCTCGATCATCTTCAGCATGGGGGGCGCGGGGACGTAGTTCTGCCCCGCGGCCTCCGCCTTGGCCTTGGCGTCGGCCGCCAGCTGCTGGCCCTCGGCCTGCTTCTGCTGCAGGACCTGCTGCAGTCGGGCGGCGTCCGCCGTGGTGCCGCCGGACACGTACTCCTGGAGCGCGATCTGCTCCAGGTACGCGTACGAGGTGAACGCGGTGACCTGCCGGGTGAAGGTCTTCTCCTCGGGGCTCGGCCGCACCAGCAGGTGCATGCCGATCGAGCGCTGGAGCGACTCGGCGCCCTTGGCCAGGGCGATGGCGTAGACCGTGCGGCCGTAAGCGGTGATGTTGCCGGTGCCCAGACCGAGTTCGTTGGAGAACTCCATCAGCAGGTGCTCGACGGCGACGTAACCCTCTTCGGTCTGCACCGGGTCGGACTTCGCGGTGTAAGCGGCGGCGCGCACCTGGGCGAGCTTCGGTTCGGCTTCCTCGACAAGGTTCAGCCTGCGCTTGAGGCCCGGCTTGTCCGGCATGCCGACGACTTCGGCGTGGAAGGCCTTGGCCTTCTCGTCGGTGACGGCGCGGGCGTTCTTGACGACCTCGCTGTCCTTCTTGTTCTGCAGGAGCGGCTCGGCGGACACGTCCCGCTCGTTGAGGAGGGCCTCGGCGTACTCACCCGAGGCGGCCACGATCTTCGCGGTCTTCTCCGCGTCCAGCGCCTCCTGCCAGGTGTCGATCGACGTCTTCACCTGGAAGCCGCCCATGACCAGGCCGACCAGCACGGGTATGAGCAGGATGGCGTTCAGCCGGGTCGGCACTCGCCAGTTGCGCGGGGAGAGACGACCACCGCTCTTGGCGGGTGCGGCCGTCGGCTCCGAGCCGGGCACAGGGGCGGTCGCCGCTCCGCGCGGCGGCGGGGTGAAGTTGCCCCGCGCCGCCGGCTCGGGACTTTTCTTGCTTCGCCTCACTCGACCAACAACCTCTCGGCGGTCGGCACCTTCGTCGTGCCGCAGTGTCTCAGAGCCCGGTCAGCCATCGACCATGAGTACGTCATTGACTATTGGGCAGTTCAGGCATTCCAGCACGTCGGCCTGCGCTCCTCCAAACACCGGTAGGGGACGAATACTTGTGATGTAAGCCCTAGATAAAACGGTCAAACAGCGCGAGCCCCGCCAAATGACGGGGCTCGCGGGAGCGCAGTGAGACCGGACGACCGCGAAGCGTGGCCGTACCACCCGATTCCTCTGCCGAAACGTTATGAACACCGGAGCCGGCCGTGTCAAAGGCCACAGCCGGCTCCGATCCGCCTACGACGGCTGCCGTAGGGCAGCGCCGGGAGTGCTAGCGCAGACGCGCCATCAACGCGTGTTCCACCAGGGTGATCAGAGCGCTCTTGGCGTCCGACCGGTGCCGTGCGTCGGTGGTGATGATCGGGGTGTCCGGTCCGATCTGCAGCGCCTCGCGCACCTCCTCCGGCTGGTACGGCTGTTGCCCGTCGAAGCCGTTGAGGGCGACGACGAACGGCAGGCCGCTGTTCTCGAAGTAGTCCACCGCCGGGAAGCAGTCCGCCAGCCGGCGCGTGTCCACCAGCACCACCGCGCCGATCGCGCCGCGCACCAGGTCGTCCCACATGAACCAGAACCGGTCCTGGCCCGGAGTGCCGAACAGGTAGAGGATCAGGTCCTGGTCGAGCGTGATGCGGCCGAAGTCCATGGCCACCGTGGTGGTGGTCTTGTCCCCGGTGTGGGTGAGGTCGTCGATGCCCGCGCTCGCGGACGTCATCACGGCTTCCGTGCGCAGCGGGTTGATCTCGGAGACGGCGCCCACGAACGTGGTCTTGCCCACGCCGAAGCCGCCCGCCACCACGATCTTCGCGGAGGTGGTGGCCCGGCCCCCGTCAGAGCTTGCGAAGTCCACTGAGCACCCTTTCGAGCAGCGTCACGTCAGGTGCGCCGCCGTTGTTCTCATCGCCGCCCGGCTGGTGGATGGCCACCAGACCGGCTTCGGCGAGGTCCGCGACGAGGATCCGCGCCACGCCCAGCGGCATGGCCAGGAGCGCCGAGACCTCCGCGACCGACTTCACCTCACGGGTGAGGTGGCAGATGCGCTGGTGCTCGGGGAGCAGCCCCATGAGCGCTGCCGGGTCGGCCGTGGTGGTGATCAGCGCCTCGATGGCGAGCTGATAGCGCGGCCGGGTCCGGCCGCCGGTCATCGCGTAAGGACGCACCAGCGGCTGGTCGCCCTCATCCCCGTACGGCTCCGCGTACGGGTCATGAGAGGCGGTGGGCGGGGTCATGAATCCTCCGGGCGGGACAGCATGTCTCGGTCAGTCGTGCCGTCCGTCGAGGCCGGTGGGGGGATGGTGTCGGCCGGACGGTGATTTCGTGAGGGGGGTGGTACCGGGGACGGTCAGTGGAGCAGACTGCCTTGGAGTTCGGCGCGCAGGTCGGGCGTCAGGACCGCGCCCGCGCGGTCGACGAGGAGCGCCATCTCGTAGCCGACGAGGCCGATGTCGCACTCCGGGTGTGCGAGCACGGCGAGGGACGAGCCGTCCGAGACGGACATGAGGAAGAGGAATCCCCGCTCCATCTCGACGACCGTCTGGGACACCCGGCCGCCCTCGAAGATCCTCGAGGCGCCCGCGGTCAGCGACGTGAGCCCGGACGCGACGGCCGCCAGCTGGTCGGCACGGTCGCGCGGGAATCCCTCGGACATCGCCAGCAGAAGCCCGTCGGCGGACACGACGACGGTGTGGGACACCCCGGGGGTGTTGTCCACGAAGTTGGTGATCAACCAGTTCAGATTCTGGGCCGCCTGGCTCATCTGGCTCAACTAACGCTCCTGCTGGTGAGTGGGGCTGGGGAAACTGCCGGTCGAGCCGTTGCCGGCCTGACGACCCTGTGCGATGCCCCGACGGAGATTGGTCAGCCGTCCGCGTACGTCGTCAGGCGCACGCGAGACCTGCGGACCGCTTTGGTGCTGTTGCTGCTGAGCCGTGCCCGGGACGAGGTTCGCCCGGGGCACCCGGCGCGGCAGGCCGGAGGTGGTGACGCCGCCCGCGGCCGGCTGCCGGACGCGCTCGGCCTGACGGACGAGTTCGTCGTTGGGCGAGGTGCGCCACGAGGAGGTCGTGGCGCCCGTGGCCGCGGGACGCTGGGGTGCGGCGGGAGCCTGCGGCTGCTGCCGCTGAGGCGCCGGCGCAGGCGCCGTGCCGTTGCCGTCCTCGCCCTGGGCACCGTGGAACCAGTTGGTCTCCAGGGTGTCGTAGAGCGGGGTACGGCCGTCGCCGGGACCCTGGGCCGGCGGCAGCGCCTCCGGCTCGGGGCGGGCGGCGTGACGCTGCGGGGCGGGCTGCTGCTGTGGGGAGCCGTAGCCGTTGCCCGCGGTGTCGTTCTGGGGCCGCTGGTACTGGCCCGTGGACGCGGGGTCCTGACGGGCGGGCAGCGAGGGCTGCCCCGGGGCGGCGCTGTCGTAGCCCGGCGCGGCGAACTGGCCGGTGGAGCCGTTGTCGTACGCCTGGGGAGCGGCGAACTGGCCTTGGTCCGCCGGGGTGTTCTGGCCGCCAGGGGCGCCGAAGACGTCCGAGCGGACGAAGCCGTCCTGCTGGCCGCCCGCGCCGGGAGCCGGGAACTGACCCGTGTCCTGGTGGCGGCCGTTGCCCTGGCCCCCGTTGACCGCCGGGTACTGGCCCGTGCCCTGGCCGCCGGCCGGGCGCATGAAGTCGGCGGGGCCGGCCGTGCCCTGGCGCTCGTCGATGCGGGGGATCGCGGGTATCTCGGCGGTGGAGCCGGGACCCCGGTCGTTGACGCGCGGCATCTGCGCGGTCTGGGCGGCGTCCGGCTCCTCGTGGCCGCGCGGAGCGTCCAGCGGGGTGCGTGCGGACGGCGGGTACGCGGCGTCGTCGGCCCAGTTGGTCCCGACGTTCCCGCGCGGAGGCTGGTTGCCGCCCGGCAGTTCGGCGCGCGGGCCGCCGCGCGGCGGCAGCTGCGGCTGACGGCCGCGGCCGCCCTGCTCGGACCGGTTGTTGTCCTGGGGGCGCTGCGCGGACGGCGGACGTCCGCCGCCGAACAGGTCCTGACCCTGGGAGGGCGCGCCGGTACCGGCCGCCTGGAGGCCCTGCGGGGCGCCCGGGGCCTGACCGCCGAAGCCGGCGCCCGCCGGGGCCGGGCGGCCCTGCTGAGGCGAGGCGGGGGGCTGAGGTCCGCGCGGGGCGTTGTTCGGACGGCCGCCGCCGTCCCGTCCGGGCAGCGCGGCCCGGGGGCCCTGACCGGCGGGCAGGCGGCCGCTGTTGCCGCCGCCGAAGGCGCCGCCGCCGAGCGCGCCGGCCTGCTGACCGCCCTGACGGCGGGCGGCAGCGGCGCCGGCGGCGGCCTGCGCGGCGGCGGGACCGCCGGAGGCCCCGCCCTGGCCGGGCTTGGGCTGCGGCTTCTTGCCGCCCTGGGCGACGTCGACGGGCAGCATGACCAGCGCGGTCGTGCCGCCGGAGTCGGACGGGCGCAGCTGGATGCGGATGCCGTGCCGCTGCGACAGCCGGCCGACCACGAACAGACCCATGCGTCGGGAGACGGAGACGTCCACGGTGGGCGGCGCGGCGAGCCGCTCGTTGATCGCGGCGAGGTCCTCGGGGGAGAGGCCGATGCCGGTGTCGTGGATCTCGATCAGCACCCGGCCGTCGGGCAGCGCGTGACCGGTGACCTTGACCTTGGTCTGCGGCGAGGAGAACGAGGTGGCGTTCTCGAGCAGCTCGGCGAGGAGGTGCACGAGGTCGTTGACGACCCGGCCGGCGACCTCGGTGGTCGGCACCGAGGCCAGCTCGATGCGCTCGTACTGCTCCACCTCGGACGCGGCGGCGCGCAGCACGTCGACCAGCGGGACCGGGCGGGTCCAGCGCCGGCCGGGCTCCTCACCCGCGAGGACGAGGAGGTTCTCACCGTTACGGCGCATACGGGTCGCGAGGTGGTCGAGCTTGAACAGCGAGGACAGCTGGTCCGGGTCGGCCTCGCGGGACTCCAGTTCGGAGATGAGCGAGAGCTGACGCTGGATGAGGCCCTGGGAGCGGCGCGAGAGGTTGGTGAACATCGCGTTGACGTTGCCCCGCAGCAGGGCCTGCTCGGCGGCGAGACGGACGGCCTCGCGGTGCACGTCGTCGAAGGCCGCGGCCACCTTGCCGATCTCGTCCCTGGAGTGCACACCGACCGACTCGACGGAGGTGTCGACGTCCTGCGGGTCGGACTCGGACAGCTGCTTGACCAGCTCGGGCAGCCGGTCCTGGGCGACCTTGGTGGCGGTCTCCTGGAGGCGGCGCAGCGAGCGGATCATGGACCGGGCGACGACGAACGCGCCGACCAGCGAGACGCCGAGCACGAGCAGGATCAGCGCACCGGAGATGATCGCTTCCTGCTCCGACTCGGCGCGCAGCTCGCGGGCCTTCTGCTCCATCTGCTCCAGCAGCGTGGTCTCGATGTTCTTCATCTGCTGGATCTTGGTCGTGCTGGCGTCGAACCAGTCCTGGTACGACCGCTTGTTCAGCGACTGAAGACCGGTGGCCGAGCCGAGGGCCCGGGTGGCGTAGGTGTCCGCGTCCTCGATGGTGGGGCTGCCCTGCTCGACGGGCTCCAGCAGGGTCTCGGCGTCGTCGTCGCCGTAGATGCTGCGGAAACTCGCGAGCTCGGAGTCCTGGTTCTGGAGCGCGGCGTCGCCGTACTGGCGGTCGTTCTCGGAGAGCTTGCCGAGCTGGGTGTTGCTCGCCGGCAGGGCGGCCGACAGGACGGCCCGCTGGACGGAGGCGTACTCCTTGGCGGAGGAGAAGGCGGCCAGCGCGCGGGTGCGCTGGATCATCTCCGGGTTGCTGGTGGCCTGCGCCATGTCCTGCGACAGGTCGAGCAGCGAGGTGATGAGGCGGTGGTACGCCTCCACCGTCTGGGTGGAGTTTTTCTGCTCCGCGTAGGCCGCCTTGCGGACCTTGGCGATGTTGCCGAGGTCGCCGAGCAGACCCACGAGGCTGTCGCGGACGCCCTGGAGGTTGTCGTCCGAGCTGGCGGCGTCGATGTCCTCGGAGGCGTCGCTGAACGCGGCCAGCGACTGGTCCGTCTTCTCCCGGACGCCCTTGACCGTCGCGTCGGTCTCCTTCGCGCCGTGGGCGAGGGGGCCGGCGGACTTGTCGCGCTCCTCCTGGAGGCGGCTGGCCAGCTCGGTGGCCTGCTTGGTCATGTCGGTGAGCAGCCGCATGTTGTCGAGCTGCTGGATGTCGTCCATCGACTGGTTGATGCGCAGCGTGCCCAGCGTCGTGGCCGCGACCACGGGCAGGGTCAGCAGCGCGACCAGTCGGGTGGAGATGCGCCAGTTGCGCAGAGCGACACGGGAGCCGGTGCCGGGGGAGGCGGCCGTGGGCTTCACCGTCTGAGTCTGGGGGGCCGCGGCCGCGGACGCGGCCGTGCCGGAGCGGCCGCCGTCGCCGGAAGCCTGGCCCGGGTTCTGGGCGTGCTGGGGCGAGGAGCTGCCGGCCGTGGGGCCAGTCCCGCCGTGCGGCTCCGGCTCCGCCGAAGCGCTGCCATCCCTCTTGAAACGTCCCTGCACTAGCGTCGCAACCTCTGGACCAGGCGCCCCCCGCGTGAACGGAAGGACGGTGTCGGCGTGTTGAGGGGTGCCCTGAATGCGGCCCCTCTAACGGTCGTGATGGACCGGCGCTGGCTCCCCCTTCTCACCGCCGCTCGGCGCTGCTGTGCGCCCTGCGCGCCGGCCAGTTCCAGCGGCGGTCCGTGAGATTCCAGCACAGTGCCGGATCTCCAACAAGGCTTGTTGGCCGGGCTGTGACATGAGTGACAGTCCGTGAGGGGTGCATTACCGCATGTAGAAAGTGTTCTCTCGCAATGCGGACAAAGGTGGGCGAAGGTCTGGGATCAGGGACGTGTCCCAGTCGCCATGATCAGGAGCGGAATGAGTGGTTCGGTACGTCGATGTCCGTTTCCTCATGCCTGGGGAAGGGCCTGATTTGACCGAAATGGGCGGGGATTCGTGAGCAAACTCACACGCAGATCATGAGACCTTCACGCCTTCCCCGGGAATGGCGTGCATAGCCTGAGCCTTTACAGATATGGCAAATCCGACAAGCCGCGCCCCTGCGGAGGTCCGCCGACGGCCCTCCCGGCGCCCGAAGAGAACAGGGCTACGTAGAACAGTGAAGACGACCGCGATGTTCCACAAGATCGCCAACCCGCAGCGTACGACGCTGGCGCACCTCAAGGACGCCGACGAGCTGCGGCTCCTCGAACAGAGGGAGCACGCCGTCGATCTCCCGGCCCAGACCGCCAACCCCAAGCGCACCATCCTCAACGAGGTACCCGTCGCGGCACTCGCCGCCTCCGCGGAGTAGTACGCACGCCGGCCGCCGGATGCTCAAGCACCCCTGAGGCTGCCGTCCACGGATGTCAAGGGCGTCCCCGGCCGGGGACGCCCTTCCGCGTTAGCCTGGACCGTCAGACTTCCCGCCAGCTCAGCAAGGGGCCAACCAACCCGTGCGCATCGCCAGGTTCTCCATCGACGGGAACGTCGCCTTCGGCGCGGTCGAAGGCGACAAGCCGGACGAGCTCGTCCTGAACATCATCAAGGGCATCCCGTTCGCGGAACACGAGCTCTCCGGCACCAGGGTGCCGATGAGCAAGGTCCGGCTGCTCCCGCCCGTGCTGCCCAACAAGGTCGTGGCCTTCGGCCGCAACTACGCCGAGCACGCGCGCGAACTGGGCCACGACGTCCCCGACGCCCCGTTCGCCTTCTTCAAGCCGTCGACCTCGGTCATCGGGCCCGGCGACCAGATCCAGTACCCGCCGTTCTCCGAGGAACTGCACCACGAGGCCGAGCTCGCCGTCGTCATCGGCCGCATGTGCCGCGAGGTCCCGCGCGAACGCGTCGCCGACGTCATCCTCGGCTACACCTGCGCCAACGACGTCACCGCGCGTGACGTCCAGCGGCGCGAGAAGCAGTGGGCCCGGGCCAAGGGCTTCGACAGCTCATGCCCGCTCGGCCCGTGGGTGGAGACGGACCTGGACCTGAAGGCCGCGTCCGACCTCACCGTCCAGCTCACGGTCAACGGCCGGCAGCGGCAGCTCGGCCGCACCAGCGAGATGATCCACCCCATCGAGGATCTGATCGTCAACATCACCGAGGCCATGACGCTGCTCCCCGGCGACGTGATCCTCACGGGCACCCCGGCAGGGGTCGGCCCCCTCAACGTCGGCGACGAGGTCGCCGTCACCATCGAAGGCATCGGCACTCTCACCAACAAGGTTGTCAAGCGTGGCTAGCGCACCCGGCTCCCCCGTACGCGTCCGTTTCTGTCCCTCGCCCACCGGTAACCCCCATGTGGGCCTGGTCCGCACCGCCCTGTTCAACTGGGCGTTCGCCAAGCATCACCAGGGCACCCTGGTCTTCCGGATCGAGGACACCGACGCCGCCCGCGACTCCGAGGAGTCCTACGAGCAGCTGCTCGACTCGATGCGCTGGCTGGGCTTCGACTGGGACGAGGGCCCCGAGGTCGGCGGCCCGCACGCGCCGTACCGCCAGTCGCAGCGCATGGAGCTCTACAAGGACGTCGCCGCCAAGCTCCTCGACGCCGGCCACGCCTACCGCTGCTACTGCTCCCAGGAGGAGCTGGACACCCGTCGCGAGGCCGCCCGCGCCGCCGGCAAGCCCTCCGGTTACGACGGCCACTGCCGCGAGCTGACCGCCGGGCAGGTCGCGGAGTACGAGGCCCAGGGCCGCGCCCCCATCGTGCGCTTCCGGATGCCCGACGAGACGATCACCTTCACCGACCTGGTCCGCGGCGAGCTGACCTTCACCCCGGAGAACGTCCCGGACTACGGCATCGTCCGCGCCAACGGCGCCCCGCTCTACACGCTCGTCAACCCGGTCGACGACGCCCTGATGGAGATCACCCACGTCCTGCGCGGCGAGGACCTGCTCTCCTCCACCCCCCGACAGATCGCCCTCTACAAGGCGCTGATCGAACTGGGCGTCGCCAAGGACATCCCGGCCTTCGGCCACCTGCCGTACGTCATGGGCGAGGGCAACAAGAAGCTCTCCAAGCGCGACCCGCAGGCGAGCCTGAACCTCTACCGGGAGCGCGGCTTCCTCCCCGAGGGGCTGCTCAACTACCTCTCCCTGCTGGGCTGGTCGCTCTCCGCCGACCAGGACGTCTTCTCCACCGACGAGATGGTCGCGGCCTTCGACGTCGCGGACGTCAATCCCAACCCGGCCCGCTTCGACCTCAAGAAGTGCGAGGCGATCAACGGCGACCACATCCGGCTGCTCGACGTGAAGGACTTCACCGAGCGCTGCGCCCCGTGGCTGAAGGCCCCGTTCGCGCCCTGGGCGCCGGAGGACTTCGACGAGGGCAAGTGGCACGCGATCGCCCCGCACGCACAGACCCGGCTGAGGGTCCTCTCCGAGATCACCGACAACGTCGACTTCCTCTTCCTCCCCGAGCCGGTCTTCGACGAGGCGAGCTGGACCAAGGCGATGAAGGAGGGCAGCGACGCCCTGCTGCGCACCGCCCGCGAGAAGCTGGAGTCGGCCGACTGGACGTCCGCCGAGTCCCTCAAGGAGGCCGTCCTCGCGGCCGGCGAGGCCCACGGCCTCAAGCTCGGCAAGGCCCAGGCCCCGGTCCGCGTCGCCGTCACCGGCCGCACGGTCGGCCTGCCCCTCTTCGAGTCCCTGGAGATCCTGGGCAAGGACAAGACCCTGACCCGCATCGACGCGGCCCTGGCCAGGCTGGCGTCGTAACGCGCGCCACGTGAGGGGCGGTGTCCGGAAAGAGCCCGGGCGCCGCCCCTCACGCACGCGCTACCGTCGAGGCCATGACGATTCGCGCGGTTGTCTGGGACGTCGACGACACCCTCTTCGACTACACGAGCGCCGACCGGGAGGGCATGCGCAGGCATCTGGACGTCGAGGGACTCCTGGCCGCGTACGACACCCCCGAGGCCGCCGTCGTCCGGTGGCGGGAGGTCACCGACCGGCAGTGGCGGCGTTTCGAGGCGGGCGAGGTCACCTTCGAGGGGCAGCGCCGCGACCGGGTCCGGGTCTTCCTGAACCGGGAGATGACCGACGCGGAGGCCGACGTCTGGTTCCGGCGTTACATGGATCACTACGAGGCGGCCTGGGCGCTCTTCCCCGACGTGCTGCCCGTCCTGGACGCCCTCGCCACCAGCCACCGCCACGCCGTGCTCTCCAACTCCAGCATCCACGTCCAGGACCGCAAGCTGCGCGTCCTCGGCGTGCACGACCGCTTCGAGGCGATCCTGTGCGCGGCCGAACTCGGCGTCGCGAAACCGCAGGCCGCCGCGTTCCTCGCGGCCTGCGAGGCGCTCCGGCTGCCCCCGCACGAGGTGGCGTACGTCGGCGACCACCCGGAGATCGACGGCCAGGGCTCCGCCGACGCCGGCCTGCTCTCCGTGTGGATCGACCGCCACGGCGGCACGGCCACCGTCGAACTGCCCTCCGGACGGCACCGGATCGCCAGCCTGTCCGAACTCCCGGCGATCCTCGGCGCGGATACCCGTTTTGGAGCGCAGTCCACCTTCGGGTAATGTTCCTTCTGCGCCGCCGGGGAGCGGGCCGAAAAGGCCGGAACCCGGGGGAGCGAACTAGAACAAGATCCCTTCCGGGATCGGCGTTCCAGTGGCCTATGGTGTAATTGGCAGCACGACTGATTCTGGTTCAGTTAGTCTTGGTTCGAGTCCAGGTAGGCCAGCTCGCAGAGCTCATCTGCACCAGTGGAGATCTGCTCCACGAAGCCCCCGTTGTGTAGCGGCCTAGCACGCTGCCCTCTCAAGGCAGTAGCGCCGGTTCGAATCCGGTCGGGGGTACAGATCCTTCCCGCGGGGAGAGTTCGGGTAGCTCCCGCTCACCTCGATGCAGGATCGCTAGGGCCCCCGTTGTGTAGCGGCCTAGCACGCCGCCCTCTCAAGGCGGTAGCGCCGGTTCGAATCCGGTCGGGGGTACAAACTGGTCTAAACCACATTGGTCTATGGTGTAATTGGCAGCACGACTGATTCTGGTTCAGTTAGTCTAGGTTCGAGTCCTGGTAGACCAGCTCGGATCTGCGGCGGTGCAGTTCGAACGCCTGCAAGATCCTCGCCCCCGTTGTGTAGCGGCCTAGCACGCCGCCCTCTCAAGGCGGTAGCGCCGGTTCGAATCCGGTCGGGGGTACAAGACAGCGGCTCCCCACCTCAGCTGAGGCGGGGAGCCGTTCGCGTTGTACGACGGACAAGGTCGGGGTTCGCCTGACGCCGCCGCCCCGAGCGCGTCGTGTGATCGTCCTCCGTGGCCCGCCGCGGCGTTGAGGCCGGCCCCGGAGGAACGTGGTCCTCGGCTTCCGGTCAGCCCGTGCGGCGCAGCGCCTCCGAGAGGCGGCCCGCCGCGTCGATGACGGCCTGCGCGTGCATCCGCCCCGGGTGGCGGGTCAGACGCTCGATGGGGCCGGACACCGAGACGGCGGCCACGACCCGGTTGGAGGGGCCGCGCACGGGCGCGGAGACGGACGCCACGCCCGGCTCGCGCTCGCCGATCGACTGGGCCCAGCCCCGCCGCCGTACGCCCGACAGGGCCGTCGCCGTGAACCGGGCGCCCTGCAGTCCGCGGTGCAGGCGCTCGGGCTCCTCCCAGGCCATCAGGATCTGCGCCGAGGAGCCCGCCTTCATCGTGAGCGTCGAGCCGACCGGGACCGTGTCCCGAAGGCCGGACAGGCGCTCCGCCGCGGCCACGCAGATCCGCATGTCGCCCTGGCGGCGGTAGAGCTGCGCGCTCTCGCCCGTCACGTCGCGCAGGTGGGTGAGCACCGGGCCGGCAGTCGCGAGCAGGCGGTCCTCGCCCGCGGCGGCGGCCAGTTCGGCAAGCCGCGGACCGAGGATGAACCGGCCCTGCATGTCGCGCGCCACCATGCGGTGGTGTTCCAGTGCCACGGCCAGCCGGTGGGCCGTGGGTCGTGCCAGTCCGGTCGCCGCGACCAAGCCCGCGAGGGTGGCCGGACCGGACTCCAGAGCGCTCAGGACGAGGGCTGCCTTGTCCAGAACGCCGACGCCGCTACTGTTGTCCATGAAACGATATTCCCGTCTCACTCTGTGAAACGCAAGTTCAATTTTCCGTGAGACGCGCAACCCTTGGACCTACAGCGGCCCGCAGACCAACGGGCCCGGCGGCGAGCGCCCGGGGACCGGGACAGGGCGCCGCCTCCACAAGATCTAGTTGGGCCGGGCGACTTCCGCCGGCCGGAGGGAAAGCGATGGGTAGGACACTCGCGGAGAAGGTCTGGGACGACCACGTCGTCCGGCGCGCCGAGGGCGAGCCCGACCTCCTCTTCATCGATCTGCACCTGCTGCACGAGGTGACCAGCCCGCAGGCCTTCGACGGACTGCGCCAGAACGGCCGGCCGGTGCGCCGCCTCGACCTCACCATCGCGACCGAGGACCACAACACCCCGACCCTCGACATCGACAAGCCCATCGCCGACCCGGTCTCCCGCGCCCAGCTGGAGACCCTGCGCAAGAACTGCGCCGAGTTCGGCGTCCGGCTGCACCCGCTCGGCGACGTCGAGCAGGGCGTCGTCCACGTCGTCGGACCGCAGCTGGGGCTGACCCAGCCGGGCATGACGGTCGTCTGCGGCGACTCCCACACCTCCACGCACGGCGCGTTCGGCGGACTGGCCTTCGGCATCGGCACCTCGCAGGTCGAGCATGTGCTGGCCACCCAGACGCTGCCGATGACCCGCCCCAAGACCATGGCCATCACGGTCGACGGCGAACTGCCCGATGGCGTCACCGCCAAGGACCTGATCCTGGCGATCATCGCCCGCATCGGCACCGGCGGCGGCCAGGGCTACGTCCTGGAGTACCGCGGCTCCGCCATCGAGAAGCTCTCGATGGAGGCCCGGATGACCATCTGCAACATGTCGATCGAGGCCGGCGCCCGGGCCGGCATGATCGCCCCCGACGAGACGACCTTCGCCTATCTCGAAGGCCGTCCGCACGCCCCGAAGGGCGAGGACTGGGACGCGGCCGTCGCGTACTGGAAGACCCTGAAGACCGACGACGACGCCGAGTTCGACGCCGAGGTCGTCATCAAGGCCTCCGAACTGTCGCCGTTCGTCACCTGGGGCACCAACCCCGGCCAGGGCGCGCCGCTTTCGGCGGACGTCCCCGACCCCGCTTCGTACGAAGACGCTTCGGAGCGCTTCGCCGCCGAAAAGGCCCTGGAATACATGGGGTTGGAGGCCGGGCAGCCGCTGCGCTCGATCAGCGTGGACACCGTCTTCGTAGGCTCCTGCACCAACGGCCGCATCGAGGACCTGCGGGCCGCCGCCGACATCGTCCGGGGCCGTAAAGTCGCCGACGGCGTACGGATGCTGGTCGTCCCGGGCTCCGCGCGCGTGGGTCTGCAGGCCGTCTCCGAGGGCCTGGACGTCGTCTTCAAGGACGCCGGCGCCGAATGGCGGCACGCGGGCTGCTCGATGTGCCTCGGCATGAACCCCGACCAGCTGGCCCCGGGTGAGCGCTCCGCGTCCACCTCCAACCGCAACTTCGAGGGCCGGCAGGGCAAGGGCGGTCGTACGCACCTGGTGTCGCCGCAGGTCGCCGCGGCCACCGCGGTCCTGGGCCACCTGGCCTCCCCGGCCGACCTGTCCGACGACGCCCCCGTCACGCCCGCTGGAGTCTGATCAGTCATGGAAGCATTCACCACGCACACCGGCCGGGCCGTCCCGCTGCGCCGCTCCAACGTCGACACCGACCAGATCATCCCCGCCCACTGGCTCAAGAAGGTGACCAGGGACGGGTTCGAGGACGGGCTGTTCGAGGCCTGGCGCAAGGACGAGTCGTTCGTCCTCAACCGCCCCGAGCGGCAGGGCGCGACCGTGCTGGTCGCCGGCCCCGACTTCGGCACCGGCTCCTCCCGCGAGCACGCCGTGTGGGCGCTGCAGAACTACGGCTTCAAGGCCGTGATCTCCTCCCGCTTCGCCGACATCTTCCGCGGCAACTCGCTGAAGAACGGCCTGCTCACGGTGGTCCTGGAGCAGAAAACGGTGGACGCGCTGTGGGAGCTCACCGAGAAGGACGCGACCGCTGAGGTCACCGTGGACCTCGAGGCGCGTGAGGTGCGCGCCGAGGGCATCACCGCCTCCTTCGAGCTGGACGAGAACTCCCGCTGGCGGCTGCTGAACGGGCTGGACGACATCTCCATCACCCTGCGCAACGAGGCCGACATCGCCGCCTACGAGGCCAAGCGCCCGTCGTACAAGCCGCGGACGCTCACGGTCTGATCCGCGGGACCCCTCAGGGGGTTGTCCCGGTTCCGCCCGCCGGCAGGGGCGAGATCCGGCCATCGCGAAACCCTTCCGTACCCCCGATCACTCCGATCGGGGGTACGGCCGTTTTCGTCCTCGTACACCTCGGCGAGTCTTCGCGGTTCCTCCCAACTTCCCACGTTAAGCAGGTGGTTGCCGGGGTACGCGAGGTGTGTGGACGCGATCTCCGCAGTCGCCCGGACGGCTGTCCCGGGCGGCAGTTGCCCCCTGGGCGGGCGACAACTCGCCCCAGATGGCACAATCTGTGCATGGAACACGACGGCCAACTCCAGCTCTATACGGCGGTCGCGAACCAACTCAAGGAAGCGCACTCACGAGTGCGCGCACTGCAAGTCCCGGAGGGCGTACGGATGGCGCTGGCCCGGAAGCTGCTGGTCATTACGGCCGCGGCCAAGCACGATCTCGCCGACGCGACAAGGCGGCTGGAGCGGTTCATGGCGGACCTCGATCAGGGACGAATGCCTGAAGAGGAGCGCTGATCGCCTCCGGAGCAGCCGATTTCGTTGCGGCACAAGGGTGATTAGCCCGTTTCGTGTTTGATTTGCGGTATATATCTGCCTAACGTGCGAAAAAGCTTGAACACTTTCGTTCTGGCGAGGTTCCGAAGGGGAAGACGTGAACAAGGCGCAGCTCGTAGAAGCGATTGCCGACAAGTTGGGCGGCCGCCAGCAGGCCGCCGACGCGGTCGACGCGGTCCTGGACGCGATCGTCCGCGCGACCGTCGCCGGGGACCGGGTCTCGGTCACCGGCTTCGGTTCGTTCGAGAAGGTCGACCGTCCGGCGCGTTACGCCCGCAACCCGCAGACGGGCGAGCGGGTTCGGGTCAAGAAGACGTCCGTGCCGCGCTTCCGCGCCGGCCAGGGCTTCAAGGACCTGGTGAGCGGCTCGAAGAAGCTCCCGCGCGGCGGCGAGGTCGCCGTCAAGAAGGCCCCCAAGGGCAGCCTCAGCGGTGGCGCCACGGCGACGGTCAAGAAGGCCGCCGCGAAGAAGGCCACCACCAAGGCCGCCGCCAAGAAGACCACCCCCGCGAAGAAGACGACGGCCGCCGCGAAGAAGACCTCGGGCGCCAAGAAGACGACCGCGAAGAAGACGACGGGCAAGACGGCCGCCGCCGCGAAGAAGACCAGCGCCGCCAAGACCGCCACCGCGAAGAAGACGACGGCGAAGAAGGCCCCGGCGAAGAAGGCGACCGCCGTCAAGGCCCCCGCCAAGAAGTCGACCGCGCGCAAGACCACCGCCAAGAAGACCACTGCCGCCCGCCAGGCGTAAGGGTTCAGGGGCACTCACACGCCGGGCCGGACTCCCTCATGGAGCCCGGCCCGCGGCGTGTCCGCACGCGCGCCACGCCCCCGAAAACCCGCGACCCTGACGCTCCCGCCGGGCGCCGGTCAGAACGTCTGCAGCGTCACGAGCGTGATCCGCCGCGCGTCCCCCTCGCCCTCGGTCTCGATCCGCACCCGCTGACCGGGGCGCAGCAGCCTCAGCCCGCCCGCGTCGAACGCCGGCGCGTCGAAGGGAACCGGAGTGCCGTCGTCCAGCAGCACCTGTCCGCTGCGGCTGCCGGGGTCGTACGTGTACGCGGTGGCCTGCATGACGGCAGCCTACTGCCCGGGAATCAGCAGCCGCGCGGCCGCGGCGGCCGTGCGGGGGCCCACGCCCAGAGCCAGCGCGGCCCGCAGGTCCTCGCCGGTGTCCACGTCCTGGCGGACGGAATCCACCGCGTCGAGCCGGAGTTCCACCGCCCCGGAAACACGGTGGCGGTCCCGGGAATCCGGACCGAATGCGGGAAGCAATTCACCGTCCGGGCCGACGGCGAGAAGGGTCGTGCCGATCGCCGCGGCATCCGGGAGAAAAGCGCGCGGGAATTCAGCGGCCGCGTCCAGTACCCGCGCCAATTCCAGTGGCCGCAGAGCCGGCAGATCGGCGTTCAGCGCCGCGAGCGCGCTCCGGGGACGTGCGGCCCGCACGAAGGCCGCCCCGTGCTCCAGCGCGCCGTTCAGACCGGTGCGCGGCTCGTCGGGGACGACGCGGGCGCCCAGCGCCGCCAGTTCACGCCCGGCCAGCACGTCGTCCGTGACGACCGCCACATCCCGCACCACCGGGCAGGCCAGCGCGGCCGCCACCGTGTCCTGGGCGAAGGCGAGGGCGAGTCCGGGGCGCAGTTCGCCGGCCGCGGTGTCCGCGAGCCTGCTCTTGGCCAGCGCCAGAGGCTTCACGGGTATGACCAAGTTCCACTGCACCGGTGTACCGTCCCTCTCTCGTCGCCGCCATTGTCACCCGGCCCCTCCGGCGCGGCCGCGGTCGGGGCGTACGGTGTTCTCGACAGAGAGACGGCCTGGGGCGACACTTGTGCGGCCCCCAGGCGCCGTAGGGAAGTCCTAGAGGAAGGTGTCCGCGTGCCCCGCCGCAGAATCGGGTTCTGGTACCGCTTCGCTGCGGTCCTGTGCAAACCGCCCTTGGTGGTGCTGATCAAGCGGGACTGGCGCGGAACGGAGCACATCCCGGCCGAGGGCGGATTCATCACCGCGGTGAACCACAATTCGCACGTCGATCCCTTCGCCTACGCGCACTACCAGTACAACACCGGACGAGTGCCGCGATTCCTGGCGAAGAGCGGGCTGTTCAAGAAGGGGTTCGTCGGCGCCGCGATGCGCGGCACCGGGCAGATCCCCGTCTACCGCGAGAGCACCGACGCCCTCAGCGCCTTCCGCGCCGCGATCGACGCCGTGGAGCGCGGCGAATGCGTCGCCTTCTACCCCGAGGGCACCCTCACCCGCGACCCGGACGGCTGGCCGATGACCGGCAAGACCGGCGCCGCGCGCGTGGCCCTGCAGACCAGGTGCCCGGTGATCCCCGTCGCACAGTGGGGCGCCAACGAACTGCTGCCGCCCTACGCGAAGAAGCCCAACCTCCTTCCCCGCAAGACCCACCACGTCCTCGCGGGCCCGCCCGTGGACCTGGCGCGGTTCTACGGCAAGGAGATGACTCCCGAGCTGCTGAAGGAGGCGACGGAGGTCATCATGGCCGCCGTCACCCGCCAGCTGGAGGAGATCCGCGGCGAGAAGGCGCCCGCCACGCCCTACGACCCGCGCCGGGAGCGGATCGAGCAGCGCCGCCGCACCCAGGAGGAGCAGACGCGGCCGCCGGAGGCGACGCAGGCTGACCGGACGCCGGCTCCGGCATCGGTACCCGCACCGGCACAGACGAAGACGCCCGCACCGACGCAGACCGGTCGGCCGACCGTCCGAGAAGGGGAGAACGGCACGTGACCAAGCCCGTCAAGGCGGCCGTGTTCGGCACCGGATCCTGGGGCACCGCCTTCGGGCGGGTCCTCGCCGACGCGGGCTGCGAGGTGACGCTGTGGGCGCGCCGCGCCGAGCTCGCCGACGCGGTCAACTCCACGCGGACCAACCCGGACTACCTGCCCGGCGTCGAACTCCCCGCCAACCTGCGCGCCACCGCCGACGCCGCCGAGGCCGCGCGGGACGCCGACTTCACCGTCCTCGCGATCCCCTCGCAGACCCTGCGCGACAACCTCGCCGAATGGCGCCCGCTGCTCGCCCCGCACACCGTCCTCGTCTCCCTGATGAAGGGCGTCGAGCTCGGCACGACCATGCGGATGAGCGAGGTGATCGAGGACGTCGCCAAGGTGGCCCCCGAACGCGTCGCCGTGGTCACCGGACCCAACCTCGCCAAGGAGATCGCCTCCCGGATGCCGGCGGCGGCCGTCGTCGCCTGCGTCGACGAGCCCGTCGCGCAGCGGCTCCAGACCGCCTGCCACACCCCGTACTTCCGCCCCTACACCAACACCGACGTCGTCGGCTGTGAACTGGGCGGCGCGGTGAAGAACGTCATCGGGCTCGCCGTCGGCATCGCGGACGGCATGGGCCTCGGCGACAACGCCAAGGGCTCCCTGATCACCCGCGGCCTCGCCGAGACCACCCGCCTAGGTCTGGCGATGGGCGCGGACCCGCTCACCTTCTCCGGACTCGCCGGTCTCGGCGACCTGGTGGCGACCTGCTCCTCGCCGCTGTCGCGCAACCACACCTTCGGCACCAACCTCGGCAAGGGCATGACGCTCCAGGAGACCATCGCCGTCACCCGGCAGACCGCCGAGGGCGTCAAGTCCTGCGAGTCCGTGGCGGATCTGGCCCGCCGGCACGGCGTCGACATGCCCATCACCGAGACGGTCGTCGACATCGTGCACGAGGGGAAGCCCCCCGTGGTCGCGCTCAAGGAGCTGATGTCGCGCAGCGCGAAGCCCGAACGACGCTGAGCGACTCCGGAGGGACCCTGAGCGACCCCCGGGAGTCGACGCTGGGTCCGGGCACTGCCACCGGGTACTCTCAACGCGATATGAGCACCGAGAACCTCCCCCAGAGCCCCGGCCAGCCCGCCCGCAAGCCGCGCGTGGCCGTCGTGTTCGGCGGGCGCAGCTCCGAACACGGGATCTCCGTGGTCACCGCGGGCGCCGTCCTCAAGGCCATCGACCGGACGAAGTACGAGGTCCTGCCGATCGGCATCACCCGGGACGGCCGCTGGGCGCTCACCGCCGACGCGCCCGAACGCATGGCGATCACCGAGCGCCGGACGCCCAGCGTGGAGGAGCTCGCGGAGACGGCCGAGGGCGGCGTGATCCTCCCCGTCGACCCGGCCAACCGCGAAGTCGTCTACAGCGAGCCCGGATCGGTGCCCAAGGCGCTCGGCGAGGTCGACGTCGTCTTCCCGGTGCTGCACGGCCCCTACGGCGAGGACGGCACCCTTCAGGGTCTGCTGGAGCTCTCCGGCGTCCCCTACGTCGGCTCGGGCGTGCTCGCCTCCGCCGTAGGCCAGGACAAGGAGTACATGAAGCGGGTGTTCACCTCCTTCGGGCTCAAGGTCGGCCCGTACGTGGTGATCCGTCCCCGGGAGTGGCGGCAGGACGAGTCCGCCGCCCGCAAGAAGATCGTCGACTTCGCCGGCGAGCACGGCTGGCCGCTCTTCGTGAAGCCCGCGCGCGCGGGCTCCTCCATCGGCATCACCAAGGTCGACGACCTCGCGGGACTGGACGAGGCGATCGCGGAGGCGCAGAGCCACGACCCGAAGATCCTCGTCGAGGCGGCGCTGCGGGGCCGCGAGATCGAGTGCGGGGTCCTGGAGTTCGAGGACGGCCCGCGCGCCTCCGTCCCGGCCGAGATCCCGCCGCCGGACGCGCACGCCTACTACGACTTCGAGGCCAAGTACATCGACTCGACGCCGGGGATCGTGCCCGCGCCGCTGACCGGCGAGGAGACCGCCGAGGTGCGGCGGCTCGCGGTGGACGCCTACGAGGCCGCCTCCTGCGAGGGCCTCGTGCGCGCGGACTTCTTCCTCACCGAGGACGGCGAGTTCGTGATCAACGAGATCAACACCATGCCCGGCTTCACGCCGATCTCGATGTACCCGCAGATGTGGCAGGCCAGCGGCGTCGGCTACCCCGAGCTGGTCGAGCGGCTCATCCAGGCGGCGCTGCGCCGCTCCACGGGACTGCGCTGACCCTCGCGGCCCGAAGTCAGTCGGCGATCCCTTCGGGGATCGCCTTCTTGACGGCCGGCGCGAGGTCCACCAGCGCGGCCGCCCCGTCCCCGGAGGGCACCGAGACCTCGACGTACGCCCGCCGCAGTGCGGTGGTGCACCGGTAGCCGCCGTCCCCCTGCTTCTGCATCAGCCAGGCCACGCCGTCCACCTCCCCGGAGTCGGCGTTCGCATCGCTCATCTCGGCGGGCCGCTCCACACCGCAGCGCAGTATGATCGCCGGGTCCCCCCAACCCGCGGTCAGCGCAGACGCGGGTCCGGGATCCCGGCGGTCACGTCCGTCCACCTTCGACGGCAGCACCCTGTCGAGGTTCCGGCACAGTTCCACGACCTTCGCGGAAGGACTGGGAACCGCGACCGAGGCGCTGTCGTCTGCCGAGGAGCAGCCCACGGCCGCGCAGAGCAGAGCGAGGACGGGCAGGCCACTGAGCCGGCGACGGAAAAGATTCACCGGCCAAGCGTAGACGGGGGCTACAGATGCACGACCGGGCAGGTCAGGGTTCGCGTGATCCCGTCCACCTGCTGGACCTTGGCGACCACCATGCGGCCGAGGTCGTCGACGGTGTCGGCCTGGGCCCGCACGATCACGTCGTAGGGACCCGTGACGTCCTCGGCCTGGACGACGCCGGGGATCTTGCCGATCGACTCTGCGACGGTCGACGCCTTACCGACGTCCGTCTGGATCAGGATGTACGCCTGTACCACGGAACCTCCAGGGCGGCCACGAGGATCATGTGGGGAAAAGGAACGCCACGGTATCGCGTCGTAGCTCGCCACGGGGAGACCCGCGGGGAGCGCGACTCGCGCGCCGGGGTGGGGGCAGGACAGAAGTTGACGGCCACCTCGACCGTATCGAGGACACTGGTGACGCGCGACCGGGCAAGGACAGCATCAGAAGGGGCGAAAGGTCAATGAAGGGCACTGTTGGTGAGCTCGGTGAGTTCGGGCTCATCAGGGAGCTCACCTCCCGTCTCACGACCTCCGCGGTGGTCCGGGTGGGCCCCGGCGACGACGCCGCCGTGGTCGCCGCCCCCGACCGGCGGGTCGTGGCCAGCACGGACATCCTGCTGGAGGGACGGCACTTCCGCCGGGACTGGTCCACCGCCTACGACGTCGGCCGCAAGGCGGCCGCGCAGAACCTCGCCGACATCGCCGCGATGGGCGCCGTCCCGACGGCGCTGCTGCTCGGCCTGGTCGTGCCCGCCGAACTGCCGGTCACCTGGCCCACGGAGCTGATGGACGGCCTGCGCGACGAGTGCCAGGTCGCCGGCGCCTCCGTGGTCGGCGGGGACGTCGTGCGCGGCGACACGATCATGGTGTCGATCACCGCGCTCGGCGACCTGCGCAACCAGGAGCCCGTCACCCGGGCCGGCGCGCAGCCCGGCGACCTGGTCGCGGTGACCGGCTGGCTCGGATGGTCGGCCGCCGGGTACGCGATCCTCTCCCGCGGCTTCCGCTCGCCCCGCGCCTTCGTCGAGGCGCACCGCCGCCCCGAGCCGCCGTACCACGCGGGCCCGGCGGCCGCCGCGCTGGGCGCGACCGCGATGTGCGACGTGAGCGACGGGCTGATCGCCGACCTCGGGCACATCGCGGAGTCCAGCAAGGTCCGCATCGACATCCGGTCCGGCGCGATCGACATCCCCTCGCAGATGAACGACATCGGCCAGGCCGTCGGCGTCGACCCCATGCAGTGGGTGCTGACCGGGGGAGAGGACCACGCCATCGTGGCGACCTTCCCGCCCGACGTGAAGCTGCCGGCCCGCTGGAAGGTGATCGGCGAGGTCCTCAACCCGTCCGCGCTGCCCCAGGTGACGGTCGACGGCGCCCCGTGGACGAGCAAGGGCGGCTGGGACCACTTCGGGGACATGGAGTCATGAGCGCACCGCCCCGGGTGCTGACGGTCGCCGGCTCCGACTCCGGCGGCGGGGCGGGAGTTCAGGCCGACCTGAAGACGATGCTCGCGCTGGGCGTGCACGGCATGAGCGTGCTCACCGCCGTCACCGCCCAGAACTCCCTCGGCGTGCAGGGCGCTTGGGAGCTGCCGGCCGAGGCGGTGCGCGCCCAGTACCGCAGCGTCGTGGACGACATCGGCGTCCAGGCCGTGAAGACCGGCATGCTCGCCTCCGCCGAACTCGTCGAGACCGTCGCCGAGTTGCTCGCCGGCACGGACGCGCCGGTGGTCGTCGACCCGGTCGGCGTCTCCAAGCACGGCGACCCGCTGCTGGCGGCCTCGGCGCTGGACTCCGTCCGCACGAAGCTGCTCCCGACGGCGACCGTCGCCACCCCGAACCTGGACGAGGTGGCCCAACTGACCGGCGTGCGCGTCGAGTCGGAGGCCGACCTCAGGGAGGCGGCGCACGCCGTGCTGGCCTACGGGCCGCGGTGGGCCCTGATCAAGGGCGGGCATCTGGCCGGCCCCGCCGTGGACCTGCTCACCGACGGTGTCACCGAGCACTGGCTGCGCGCACCCCGGCACGACAACCGGCACACCCACGGCACGGGATGCACCCTCGCCTCGGCGATCGCGGCGCAGCTCGCCAAGGGACGGCCGGTGCCGGAAGCGGTGACGGCGGCCAAGGAGTACGTCACCGGGGCGATCGCCGCCGGGTTCGCGCTGGGCCGGGGCATCGGGCCGGTGGACCACGGCTGGAACCTCACCCGGGGCGGCTGACCGCCGTCCCGCCGGATCCGGGTACAGCAAGAAGCCGGTCCACCCAGGGTGGACCGGCTTGATGCAGCGAACCGGCAGTGGCCGCGCGCTCAGCTGAGCGTCAGCGCGAGACCTTGCCGGCCTTGATGCACGAGGTGCAAGCGTTCACGCGCTTCGGCGTCCCGCCGACCACGGTACGTACGCGCTGGATGTTCGGGTTCCAGCGACGGGACGTACGGCGGTGCGAGTGCGAGATGTTGTTGCCGAAGCCCGGCCCCTTGCCGCAGACGTCGCAGTTGGCAGCCACGGGTCACTCCAAAGACTTCAGATGCACTTACGGTTGATCCCGGCATGCCGGGATCAAGATCGATGGGATCAGAGATCTGAGTGGCGGTGCCAGGGGATGGCCCGATACGGATCGGGCAACCGGAGCAGCATACAACGGCTGCGCCAGTACAACGAAACTACCATGGCTGCTCAGGGGCCCCGCCCCGGCCCGCTTCCGGCGGACACCCCTCCAAGGTCTACGCTGCGTGCCAGTCCAGCAGCTCAAGGAGGCCCAGGTGCCGCAGGTGCCGCAGACATTCCTCGATGCTCTCGCGGTCCGCACCTGGTGCGGCCTGGCGCTGGGCGCGCTGGGACGCGCGCGTGAGGAGATCGACGCGATCAACGTCTATCCGGTCGCGGACGGGGACACCGGCACCAACCTCTATCTGACCGTCGAGTCCGCGGTGACCGCCGTGGAGGCCGTGTTCGCGGGACACGAGGCCGGGTCGGCCGGCGGCGGGGGCCACGGCGTCCCCTCGCTCGCGGACGCGGTGCGCGCGATGGCGCACGGCGCGCTCATAGGTGCGCGCGGGAACTCCGGGACGATCCTGGCCCAGTTGCTGCGCGGCATGGCCCAGGTGCTCGCCGCCGAGGGTGAGAGGCCTCACACCGACGCCGGGGGGCTGCGCCTGGCGTTGCGGCACGCGGCCGACTCGGCCCGCCGGGCCGTGGCCCACCCCGTCGAGGGCACCGTCCTGTCCGTCGCCGTGGGGGCGGCCGACGCGGCCGGTGCGGCCGACGGCGACTGCGGGGCGGTGGCCCGCGCGGCCTACCGGGGCGCGTGCGCCGCGCTCGCCGCGACCCCGGGCCAGCTGGCCGTGCTGGAGCGCGCCGGGGTGGTCGACGCGGGCGGGCGGGGCCTGGTGGCGGTGCTCGCGGCACTGGTGGAGACGCTCACCGGGGAATCGCCGACGGCCCCTCCGGTCCCTTCCCGGGCCGTGCGCTCCCCGGACGCGCCGGACACCCCGCGCTCTCCGGCCGCCCCGGACCACCTCGGCCCCGAGGTCTGCGAGGACGGCCCCGAGGGCGGCGGCCCCGCCTTCGAGGTGATCTACCTGCTGGAGGCCGAGGACACCGCCGTGGACCGGCTCCGCAGCCGTCTCGACGCCCTCGGCGACTCCCTCGTCGTCGTCGGCGGCGACGGGCTGTGGAACGTCCATGTGCACGTCGACGACGCCGGCGCGGCCGTGGAAGCGGGCGTGGAGGCCGGCCGCCCGTACCGCATCCGCATCACGCACTTCGGCCTCGACGACGTGCACGCGCGCGGTGGCGAGCGACCGCCCCGTGAGCGCGTCGAGCGGGCGGTCGTCGCCGTCGTGGAGGGCGAGGGCCTCGCGGGGCTGTACGCCGAGGCGGGCGCGACGACGGTCCTCGCGCGCCCGGGGGAGCCGCCCGCCAGCGGAGAACTCGTCGACGCCGTGCGACGGGCCCACGCGCGCGAGGTCGTGCTGCTGCCCAACGACGCCGACCTGCGTCACACCGCCGCCGCGGCGGCCGAGCAGGCCCGCACGGAGGGCATCCGGGTCGCCCTCATCCCCACCCGCTCGGCGGTCCAGGGGATCGCCGCGCTCGCCGTCCACCAGCCGGAGCGCCGCTTCGACGAGGACGTGGTCTCCATGACCTCGGCGGCCGGCGCCACCCGCTACGCCGAGATCACGGTCGCCGAACACCAGTCCTGGACCATGGCCGGCATCTGCCAGGCCGGCGACGTGCTCGGGCTCGTCGACGGCGACGTGGCCGTCATCGGCGCCGACGTCACCGCCACCGCCGAGACCGTTCTGAACCGCATGCTGTCGGCGGGCGGGGAACTGGTCACCCTGGTGCTCGGCGACGAGGCGCCCGAGGGCGTCGCCGAGCGCCTCGAGGCACGGGTGCGGGAGGCGTACCTCGCCGTCGACACGGTGGTCTACCGGGGCGGCCGGCAGGGGGCGCTGCTGCTGATCGGCGTCGAGTGACCCGCCGCCGGGTGCTCAGCCGGTCTGCTCCGTCGTGACCTGGATCAACTGCTCGGCCTCGGCCCGTCGCGCGCGGACCGTCCCGTCGCCGGTGTCGGGGGCGTCGTCGGCGTAGGCCGCCAGCACCGCACGCGCGCGTGCCGCCGCCTGCCCGGGGCGGCCGAGGTCGGTCTCCAGCCAGCCCGCGGCCAGTTCGGCCGCGGTACGTGCGTGCAGGGCGTCCTCCCCCAGGGGGACGAACACGGCGACCGCGCGGGCCGTCTGCGACAGGGCGTCCTCCCACGTGTCCCGGATGGACTCGTCGTCGGCGTCCTCGGCGGCCGAGCGGGCCAGCAGATCGCCGAACTGGCGGTGGGTGTGGCCGAGTTCGAGGACGAGCCGCGGACGCTCCTCCGCCGCGTCCGCGGTGTCCGCCGCGTCCAGCGCCTCCAGCGCGTCCGCGCACTCCTCGACGGCCCTCGTCATCAGCTCACGCGCCGCGTCGACACCGCCCTCGGCGCGCAGCGCCAGCCACGCGCGTGCGCGCAGGGACCGGATCAGCCCGTGGACGTTGCCCAGGGAGCGCCACAGCTCACCCGCGCGCGCGTACGCCCGGTCCGCCTCCTCGGGGAGCCCCGCCTGACCGAGGGACTCGCCGGCCAGGTGCGCGAGCGTGGCGTGGTCGTGCTGCTCGGGCCAGTGCCGGGCCGTCTCGGCCGCCTGGAGCCTCCGTTCGGCGCTCGCCCGGTGCTCGCCGAGCTCGCTCAGACAGTCGCCGAGCCACCACAGCGTCTGGACGACCGCGCCGTCGCCGTGCGTCTGCGGGCTCAGGTCCGCGAGCGCCGACTCCAGCACCTCCGCCGCCTCCGCCCACCGGCCCTGCCGGACCAGGAACCCGCCCAGCTGGTGCCGCGCCCACGCCCCGAGCGTCGGGCCCTCGCCGGCCTCGTCGGCCCAGTGCGCGGCCTCAAGGGCGTGCTCCGCGGCCTCCCCGGGCTCTCCCCGGCCGCCGACCACCTCGGCGAGCTGGAGGCCCAGCTGCGCCCGCCCCACCGGCTCCAGGAACGCCCCGCCGTGCTCCAGCGCCGCCCGCAGCGCCCGCTCCGCCTCCACCAGGTCGCCCAGGTGGTGGGCCAGACCGGCGAGCCGGGCCTCGTACTCCACGGCGAACCAGGGCAGGCCCGCCTCGGTGAACTCCGCCGCCGCCCGCGCGAACAGCTCCGCGCCGGCCTGCGCGTCCCCCGAGCGCACGGCCAGCTCCGCGAGCATCGCGTGCCCCTCGGCGACCCGCGCGGCGAGCCGCACGTCGTCCCCGGCCCGCCCGTCGACGAGCGCGAGCAGCTCCCGCACGGCCGCCTCGGCCTCCGCCAGCACCGCCGCGGCCTCCGCCGTGTCCGTCGGCTCCGCCGCGTCCGGCTCCCCGACCGCCTGGACACGGCGCATCAATATGCGGGCGCGGCCCATCAGCACACCCGCCGCCTGCGGCATCTCCGTGCCGCCGTCGGCGTACAGCGCGAGGACCAGGTCGTAGGGTTCGGCGACGGCCGTCAGGGCCGCGTCGACGTCCCCGGCGAGCGCGCGGACGTACGCCGCACGCGTGCGTGCCGCCAGAGCCTCCCCGGGGTCGCCGGCCTCCGCGTACAGCTCGGCGGCCCGCTCGAACTTCCGCGCGCCCTCCGGGCCGAGCGCCATCGCCTCGTGGTCGGCGATCTCCGCGCGGTCGCGCGCCTCCAGCGCGACGCCCTCGGCGGCCCGCGCCACCGCGGCCCACGCCTCCATGGCGTGCGGCTGCAGGGCGTCCGACAGCCGCCGCGCCTCGGCGAGCAGCGTGGGCAGGTCCGCCTCGACGGCCCGCGGGTCCGCGGCCGACGGCGGCTCCCAGGACGCGGGCGGCGGTACGACCGGCGTCGCAGGGCGGGCCGTCCGCACGCCCAACGGGAGCCGCTCCACCAGCGGTTCCTGCGCCATACGCGCGCGGGTGCGCTCACTCACGTACGGGGTGCCGTTGCGCTCGTCGAAGCGCGCGGCCAGCGCCAGCGCCTCCTCGCGCGCGTGGGCCGCGAGTTCGTCCGCCGTCCACGCCCGCCCCGCCGGGCCGGGCACCGGCCGGCCGCCCAGGCCCCGCGCCGACAGCCGCTCCATCAGCAGCGCCACCACGCTCAGGAACTCCAGCCTGCTGCGCGGATGGCCGTCGTCGGTGAAGTACGCCGGCCGCTCCGCGAGCAGCTCCAGGCCCCGCGCCTCGTTCCCGGTCAGCGCGCAGAACTCCACATGGTCCGCGTACGCGCCCCGCATGCTCTCCATCGCCCGCACCAGCCGGAAACCCCGCAGATGGTGGGCGCGCGCCTCCTCCGGCCGGTCCAGCCGCAGCAGCGGCAGCAGCGAGGAGGCCAGCACGGTGTGCGGTTCGTGCGCGCACGTGTACTCGCCCTCGAGGACCGGCGCCCACAGGTCGAGGGCCGCCGCGTCCCGGCCCCGCTCGGCCTGCCACCAGCCCTGCCCGTGCAGCTCGCACGCGTGGCAGTCGGCCATGCTGTCCCGGTCCGCGGCCAGCCAGGCGGCGAACGCCCGCTCCGCCCGCGGCACGTCCCCGACATGCGCGGCCACACTGAACTCCGCGCTGCGCACGGCCCGTTCGGAGTGCCCGGCGAGCCGGTAGCGGTGCTCCATCTCGCCCAGCCACTTCTCCACCGACGCCAGCGGCACATGCGGCTGGTCGAGCATGCCGGACGTCACCCACTTGAAGACCCAGTGCAGCGAGTGCGTCTCGTACTCGTCGAAGTCACCGGGCCGTTCGTCCCACATGCGCAGCAGCCGCGCGAACGGGACGAACATCTTGCCCTTCTCGGAGCTGTAGTTGTAGACCTTCAGCTGGTGCCCGAGCGCCTCGATCACGGCGAGCGGGATGTTCAACCGCTCGGCCTCGACCAGCAGTCGCTCCGCGCGCGCGTTGCGCGCCGGCCCCTCCGGCTGCCCGGAGTTCTCCGCCATCGCCCGGCGCAGCGCCTCGAAGTCCCCGATCTCGGTCATCAGCGACCGCCCTCCCCCTGTGCGGGGTCGCCCTGTGCGGACTCCCCGTGCGTGGCCCACTCCAGGAGCCCGATGAACGCCCGGTTCAGCAACGCGGAGTCCGCCGGCCGCAGCGGCCGCTGCGCCATCAGCAGCGCCTGCCCGTACAGCGACTCCGTCGCGGTCCCGATCAGCTCCGCGTCCCGCAGCGAACTGATGCGCCGGACCAGCGGGTTGAGATGGTTCAGCACCAGCCGCGCGCGCGGGGCGCTGCCCCGCAGCGAGCCCAGGATCCCCGCCCACAACTCGTCGGCCCGCTCCTCGGCCTCCGCGCGGGCTTGCTCGTGCCGCGCCGCGCGGTCGTCCAGGTGCAGCGCGGGCACGGACAGCGGGTGGAACGCCCGCAGGACGACGTCACAGCCCAGCGGGTCGAGCTTCGCCCGCGCCGCCACCAGGAAACCCGACAGGGCCAGCTCCACCGCCGGCTCCACCGCGTCCAGATGAGCGGTCACGGTGTCCGCGTCCAGCTCGGCGACGACCGTCCCCGGCCGCACCGACGGCAGCGCCTCGACCAGCTCGGCGTCGTACGTGTAACCGCCGTTCACCACACCGACGCCCTGCGCGGACGCGATCGGCGCGACCTGCCGGTACTCCTCCACCGTCCGCGTGAAGTGCACGACGGGGTGCCGCTGCGCGAACTCCTCCAGCGACAGCCGCCCGTCGGACGTCTCGAAGGGCAGCCACGGCAGCATCGTGCGCAGCATCTCCTCGTCGTGCCGCGCGAGGGACTTCACCCCCAGGTGGTGCACGGCCAGGAACGCGGCGAGGCGCTCCGGATCACCGGCGGCCAGACCCGTCAGCCACGCCCGGATCCGCTCGCCCAGCGCCTCGCGCACGGCCGCCAGCGTCTCGTCCTCGTACAGCGCCTCACGCGAGGCCGTCGGCCGCAGACTGTCCGTGTCCAGCACACAGCGCACGAAGAACGCCCAGTCGGGCAGCAGCTGTTCGGCCCGCTCGGTCAGCAACATGCCCTTCAGGTGCACCCGGTGACCCGCCCGCTGCGCCGGACTGACCGCCGCCGGCAGCACGTACGCCACCCCGCGGATCCCGGCGAGCGGCACGTTCAGCTCGATCGAGTCCAGCGGCGTGAAACCGAACAGCTCGTGGCAGTGCCGGGCCAGCGCCACCCGCCGGCCCGCGGGGGAGGCGTACGGCCGGTCCCAGGGGGCCGGCAGATCGGTGACCGCCTCCTCGCCGACCCGGACGTCGTAGGGCAGCAGTGAGCCGAAGTCCCGCGCCAGCCGCAGCACGCGCTGCTCGTCGAGCCACTCAGCCGCCCCGGCCCGCGCCGTCAGGTGCACGGTGGTGCCGGGCTCCGGGCGCTCCTCGTCGGGCAGCGTCCGCACGGTGTACGAGCCGTCGTCGCGGGCCGTCCACTCCACCGGCGGCGCGCCGGGCGTACGGGCGCTGCGGCTGACCACCCGGATCCGCTCGGCCACCACGAAACAGGCCAGCAGCCCGATGCCGAACTGCCCGAGGAAGTCGGAGCGGGCCTCCTGCAGCCCCTCCGCCCGCTTGGAGCTGCGCCCGATGGTGGCCAGCAGGTCGTGCACGTCGGCCTCGGTGAGCCCGACACCGGAGTCCTCCACCCGCAGCGTGCCGCCCGACGCGAACAGCCGCACCCGCGCCGGGGCGTCGGGCTCCTCGGCCCGCCGGGCGGTGATGGCGTCCACGGCGTTCTGCAGCAGCTCGCGCAGGTAGACCCTCGGACTGGAGTAGAGATGATGGGACAGCAGGTCCACCAGACCGCGCAGGTCGACCTGGAACGTGTGAGGTGACGGGGATGCCTGGGATGACTGTGACGTCTGGGAGTCCATCGCTCAAGCGCCGCGGTTGGGGGCGTCGACGGCGCGGGGTCGGGCGGTCCCGGTGGGGCGGTGACCGCGGTGAGATGGCCGGAGCGCGTCATCCTAGAGCCCGAACGAGCCGTCTGACCAGGGGTTTCGGGACACGTCTACGGCAATGTCAGTGCGGTGGTGTGCAATGGATCTCGTGCCCGCACTCGAAGAACCGCTGAAGAAGGTGCTCGGCCCACCGACCGCGAAGGTGATGGCCGAGCACCTCGGCCTGCACACGGTCGGCGACCTCCTGCACCACTACCCCCGCCGGTACGAGGAGCGCGGCCAGCTCACCCACCTCGCCGACCTCCCCATGGACGAGCACGTCACGGTCGTCGCTCAGGTCGCCGACGCCCGGCTGCACAGCTTCGCCTCCGCCAAGGCCCCCCGCGGCAAGGGACAGCGCCTCGAAGTCACCATCACCGACGGCAGCGGCCGCCTCCAGCTGGTCTTCTTCGGCAACGGCGTCCACAAGCCCCACAAGGAGCTCCTGCCGGGCACGCGCGCGATGTTCGCGGGCAAGGTCTCCCTGTTCAACCGCCGCCTCCAACTGGCCCACCCGGCCTACGAACTGCTCCGCGGCGACACCGAGGAGTCGGTGGAGACCTGGGCGGGCGCCCTCATCCCGATCTACCCGGCCACCGCCAAACTGGAGTCCTGGAAGATCGGCAAGGCTATCCAGACGGTGCTGCCCAGCGCCCAGGAAGCCGTCGACCCCCTGCCCGGCACGTTGCGCGAAGGCCGCGGGCTGGTCTCCCTCCCCGAGGCCCTCCTCAAGATCCACCGCCCGCACACCAAGGCCGACATCGACGACGCCCGCGCCCGCCTGAAGTGGGACGAGGCCTTCGTCCTCCAGGTCGCCCTGGCCCGCCGCCGGCACGCCGACGCGCAACTGCCCGCCGTCCCCCGCCGGCCGAGCCCCGACGGCCTGCTCACCGCCTTCGACGACCGCCTCCCCTTCACCCTCACCGACGGCCAGCGCAAGGTCTCCCGCGAGATCTTCGACGATCTGGCGACCGACCACCCGATGCACCGGCTGCTCCAGGGCGAGGTGGGCTCCGGCAAGACGCTGGTGGCCCTGCGCGCCATGCTCGCCGTCGTCGACGCCGGCGGACAGGCCGCGATGCTCGCGCCCACCGAGGTCCTCGCCCAGCAGCACCACAGGTCAGTGGTGGAGATGATGGGCGAGCTCGCCGAGGGCGGCATGCTCGGCGGGGCCGAACAGGCCACCAAGGTCGTGCTGCTCACCGGGTCCATGGGAGCGGCCGCCCGCCGGCAGGCGCTGCTCGACCTGGTCACCGGCGAGGCCGGCATCGTCATCGGCACACACGCGCTGATCGAGGACAAGGTCCAGTTCCACGACCTCGGCCTGGTCGTGGTCGACGAACAGCACCGCTTCGGCGTCGAACAGCGCGACGCCCTGCGCGGCAAGGGCAAACAGCCCCCGCACCTCCTCGTCATGACCGCCACGCCCATCCCGCGCACCGTCGCCATGACCGTCTTCGGCGACCTGGAGACCTCCGTCCTGGACCAGCTCCCGGCCGGCCGCTCGCCCATCGCCAGCCATGTCGTCCCGGCCGCCGACAAGCCCCACTTCCTCGCCCGCGCCTGGGAACGGGTCCGCGAGGAGGTCGGCAACGGCCACCAGGCGTACGTCGTCTGCCCGCGCATCGGCGACGACGAGGACGAGCCGAAGAGGAAGGCGCAGGAAGACGCGGACAAGCGCCCGCCCCTCGCCGTCCTCGACGTCGCCGACCAACTCGCGAAGGGGCCGCTCACCGGCCTGCGGATCGAGGTGCTGCACGGCCGCATGGCCCCCGACGACAAGGACGCCGCCATGCGCCGCTTCGCCGCCGGCGACACCGACGTCCTCGTCGCCACCACCGTCATCGAGGTCGGCGTCAACGTCCCGAACGCCACCGCCATGGTGATCATGGACGCCGACCGCTTCGGCGTCTCCCAGCTGCACCAGCTGCGCGGCCGCGTCGGCCGGGGCTCGGCCCCCGGCCTGTGCCTGCTGGTCACCGAGATGCCCGAGGCGAGCGCCGCCCGCCAGCGCCTGGGCGCCGTCGCCGCCACCCTCGACGGCTTCGAGCTCTCCCGCATCGACCTCGAACAGCGCCGCGAGGGCGACGTCCTCGGCCAGGCCCAGTCCGGCGCGCGCACCTCGCTGCGCGTCCTCGCGGTCATCGAGGACGAGGAGGTCATCGCCCAGGCGCGGGAGGAGGCGGTGGCGCTGGTGGCGGCGGACCCGGAGCTGACGGGCCTGCCCGGGCTGCGGACCGCCCTGGACGCCCTGCTGGACGACGAACGGGAGCGGTACCTGGAGAAGGGGTGAGGGGGAGACTCCCGGGGGGCGCGGGCCCGCATCGCCTGCGCGGCTACCGCCGCGGGATCGCGACCAGCCACAATGAACCTGAAGCAGCCCACGACCAAGGACCGAAGATGACCCGCGTGATCGCCGGCGCAGCCGGCGGACGTCGCCTGGCCGTCCCGCCAGGGACCGGCACCCGCCCCACCTCCGACCGCGCACGCGAAGGCCTCTTCTCCACCTGGCAGTCCCTCCTGGGCGGCCCCCTGGAGGGCGAACGGGTCCTCGACCTCTACGCCGGCTCCGGCGCCGTCGGCCTCGAAGCCCTCTCGCGCGGCGCGAGCCACACCCTCCTGGTCGAGGCCGACGCCCGCGCCGCCCGCGTCATCCGCGAGAACGTGAGAAACCTCGCGCTCCCCGGCGCCGAGGTGAGGGCCGGCAAGGCCCACCAGGTGATCCAGACGGCGCCGGCGGCCCCGTACGACCTCGTCTTCCTGGACCCCCCGTACGCGGTCACCGACGACGATCTTCGCGAGATCCTGCTCACACTCCGCTCGGGGGGCTGGCTCGCCGCCGAAGCGCTGGTCACCGTGGAGCGCAGCACCAGAGGCGGGGAATTCGGGTGGCCGGACGGCTTCGACGCCCTCCGCTCCCGCCGCTACGGCGAGGGAACGTTTTGGTACGGTCGCGCCGCCTCAACGTGCGAAGACGCACGATGACCGGACCGGAGAGCGAGGGATCACAAGTGCGCCGCGCCGTCTGTCCCGGGTCGTTCGACCCGATCACCAACGGACATCTCGACATCATCTCCCGTGCCTCCCGTCTGTACGACGAGGTCTACGTCGCGGTGATGATCAACAAGTCCAAGAAGGGCCTGTTCGAGATCGACGAGCGGATCGACCTGATCCGCCGGGTCACCGCCGAGTACGCCAACGTCAGGGTCGAGGCCTTCCACGGCCTCCTCGTCGACTTCTGCAAGCAGCGCGAGATCCCGGCCATCGTCAAGGGCCTGCGCGCGGTCAGCGACTTCGACTACGAGCTGCAGATGGCCCAGATGAACATCGGCCTCTCCGGCGTCGAGACCCTCTTCGTGCCCACCAACCCCGCCTACAGCTTCCTGTCGTCCTCCCTGGTCAAGGAGGTCGCGACCTGGGGCGGCGACATCTCCCACCTGGTCCCGCCGCTCGTCCACGAGGTGCTCACCGAGCGCCTGCGCCAGGACTGACGGCCGCCTGAGCCGCTGACGGCTCCTCACCCGGTGTCCCGCGGCCGCCTCCTGGCCGTACAGTCGTCCCGTCCGTCTCCTTCACAGCTGTAGAGAGTGGCGAGCAACCGGTGGACGTGCAGAAGAAGCTCGACGAGATCGTCACGGCGGTCTCCAGTGCCCGGTCGATGCCGATGTCGGCCTCGTGCGTGGTCAACCGCGCGGACCTGCTCGCCCTGCTGGAAGAGGTGCGCGCGGCCCTGCCCGACTCCCTCGCCCAGGCGCAGGAGCTGATCGGCGGCCGGGAGCAGATGGTCGAGCAGGCCCGCCAGGAAGCCGACCGGATCATCGAGACCGCGCACGCCGAACGCGGCTCGCTGGTCTCCGGCACCGAGATCGCCCGCCGCTCCCAGGCCGAGGCCGACCGCATCCTCGCCGAGGCCCGCAAGGAGGCCGAGGACATCCGCGCGGAGGCCGACGACTACGTCGACTCCAAGCTCGCCAACTTCGAGGTCGTCCTCACCAAGACCCTCGGCTCCGTCGGTCGCGGCCGGGAGAAGCTCCTCGGCACCGGCCCGGGCACCGACGAGAACGGCTTCGAGGACGAGGACGCCCCCGAGCGCAGCCACGACCCGGAGACGCTGCGCCGCGACGCCGACGCCTACGTGGACGTCAAGCTGGGCGCCTTCGAGGCGGTCCTGGCCAAGACCCTGGAGGCGGTCGGCCGAGGCCGGCAGAAGCTGCACGGCCGGATCGCCTCCGACGACCTCGGCCTCCTCGCCGACGACACCACGACCTTCCAGCACTCCTCCGACGCCGACTACCTCGCCGACCTCGCCGCCCTCGCGGCGCGGGACACCCCGGCCGAGCAGCCCGCGCAGCCGCAGCCGCAGCAGTACGACCACAGGGAGCCCCAGCCGGCGTACGACTACGGCCGGCAGCAGGACCCCTACGGCGGCTACCAGCCGCAGACGGCCTACCCCGGCGGGCAGGACCCCTACGGCTACCAGCAGCAGGCCGACCCGTACGCCTACCACGGCTACGACGCCCACCAGGCGCCCTACGACCCGAACCAGGCCGCCCACCACCAGGTCCCGGCCCCGGAGCAGGAGCCGCAGCAGCAGTCGCAGCCCCAGCAGCAGTCCGGGCAGGACCCGCAGGCGTACGCCCTCGACGAGACCAGCCTCTTCGACACCGGCATGATCAGCGCAGAGCAGCTGCGCGCCTACGAACAGGGCCGCGGCCTGTGACGGCGGCGGGCGGTCACGGGCGGCCGTGAGCACCCGATTGGGCCATGAGCGCAAGGTCCAGTATCCTGGCTCTTCGGTCGCGTGTGCGCGTCACTGACTGCGTGCCGTTCGCGATCACCGCTGCCCGGAAACCGGAGGGCGGCGACCCTCAGAGCTCGGAAAGATCGAAAGCAGGAATGGCTTCCAACGCCCGCCTCGACCACCGCAACCCTCTCGTGTTCGACACGCACGAGCTGGGTCGGCGTCCTGGCGCGCAGCAGCGCCTGACCCGCGAGATCGACGCCCCCAGGGACCTCGGGATCCAGGGGGTCATCGGAGTGCCGGAAGGCGCCCCGGTGGAGCTGGAGCTCCGCCTCGAATCCGTCATGGAAGGGGTGCTCGTCACGGGCACCGCCCGTGCGACGGCCGAGGGGGAGTGCGTAAGGTGTCTGGAGCCGGTCGAGCTGGAGCTCGAAGCGGACTTCCAGGAGATGTTCTCGTACCCTGACGCCGACGACCGGGGCCGTGTGAAGACGGAACCGGCCGACGACGCCGAGGACGACGAGGACATGCTCTTCCTCGAGGACGGCCTGTTCGACCTCGAACCCGTGCTGCGCGACGCGGTGGTGCTCGCACTGCCCATGCAGCCGGTGTGCCAGGACGACTGCCCCGGCCTGTGCTCCGAGTGCGGAGCCCGGCTGGCGGACGACCCGGACCACCACCATGACGCCGTCGACATCCGTTGGGCGGCTTTGCAGGGACTCGCCGGTTCACTCGAAGACGGCGAGAAGGACGAGATGAGCGGCGAAGCGCCCGATTCAGCGCGCGCCGCCGAGAAGCAGGAGAAGTAGCCGTGGCTGTTCCGAAGCGGAAGATGTCGCGCAGCAACACGCGCCACCGCCGGTCGCAGTGGAAGGCTGCGGTCCCCACCCTGGTTGCGTGCGAGCGCTGCCACGAGCCCAAGCTGCAGCACATCGCGTGCCCGTCTTGCGGCACCTACAACAAGCGCCAGGTCCTCGAGGTCTGAGCGGCTGGTGAGAGGCTTCATGTCTGACGCCAAGGCGGACACGACCGCCAAGAACAAGGCGGACACGGCCTCGTCCCACACGCTTCTGGAAGGGCGGCTCGGCTATCGGCTCGAGTCCGCCCTTCTGGTGCGCGCGCTGACCCACCGCTCCTACGCGTACGAGAACGGCGGTCTGCCGACGAACGAGCGGCTGGAGTTCCTCGGGGACTCCGTGCTCGGCCTCGTCGTCACGGACACGCTGTACCGCATCCACCCCGACCTGCCCGAAGGCCAGCTGGCCAAACTGCGGGCCGCGGTGGTCAACTCGCGTGCGCTGGCGGAGGTCGGTCGCGGCCTCGACCTGGGCTCCTTCATCCGGCTGGGCCGCGGTGAAGAGGGCACGGGCGGCCGGGACAAGGCATCCATCCTCGCCGACACCCTGGAAGCGGTGATCGGCGCGGTCTATCTCGACCAGGGCCTCGACGCGGCCTCCGAACTGGTGCACCGCCTGTTCGACCCGCTGATCGAGAAGTCCTCGAACCTCGGAGCCGGCCTGGACTGGAAGACGTCCCTCCAGGAGCTCACCGCGACCGAAGGCCTCGGCGTCCCCGAGTACCTGGTCACGGAGACCGGCCCCGACCACGAGAAGACCTTCACTGCTGCCGCCCGCGTCGGAGGCGTCTCGTACGGCACCGGCACCGGCCGCAGCAAGAAGGAGGCGGAGCAGCAGGCCGCCGAGTCCGCCTGGCGGTCCATCCGGGCCGCAGCGGACGAACGCGCCGCGGCGGCCAAGACCGTCCAGGCCGTTCCGGTGGTCGACGGCAGCGCGGACACCGAGTCCGCCTCCGCCTGACCCCCTCCGCCCCGACGAGCGCCCGCCCCTCACCAGGGGGCGGGCGCTCGGTTCGTCCACCAGTCCCACGGGGGTCGTCATGCCCGAGTTGCCCGAGGTCGAGGTCGTCCGGCGCGGCCTGGAGCGGTGGGTCGCCCACCGGACCGTCGCCGCCGCCGAGGTGCTGCATCCGCGTGCCGTACGCCGTCACACGGCCGGGGCCGGCGACTTCGCGCACCGGCTGGAAGGCCACCGCGTGGGCGTCCCCAGCCGGCGCGGCAAGTACCTGTGGCTCCCGCTGGAGGACACCGACCAGGCGATCCTCGCGCACCTCGGGATGAGCGGGCAGCTGCTGGTGCAGCCGCAGGGGTCGCCCGACGAGAAACACCTGCGCATCCGCGTCCGCTTCGCAGACGCCCAGGCCACCGAACTCCGCTTCGTCGACCAGCGCACCTTCGGCGGCCTCTCCCTGCACGACACCACCCCCGACGGTCTGCCCGACGTCATCGCGCACATCGCCCGCGACCCCCTCGACCCGCTGTTCGACGACGCGGCCTTCCACCAGGCGCTGCGGCGCAAGCGGACCACGATCAAGAGGGCCCTGCTCGACCAGTCGCTGATCAGCGGGGTCGGCAACATCTACGCGGACGAGGCCCTGTGGCGCTCCCGTCTCCACTACGACCGGCCGACCGCGTCCCTCACCCGCCCCCGCACCGCCGAGCTCCTCGGCCACGTCCGGGACGTGATGAACGCGGCCCTGGCCGTCGGCGGCACCAGCTTCGACAGCCTGTACGTCAACGTCAACGGCGAGTCGGGCTACTTCGACCGGTCGCTGGACGCCTACGGACGCGAGGGCCTGCCGTGCAAGCGGTGCGGCACGCCGATGCGCCGCCGGCCCTGGATGAACCGGTCCAGCTACTACTGCCCGAAGTGTCAGCGGCCGCCGCGCGTCTCGTCGTAGCGTGTGCGGGCCGCGAGGACGTCGTCCATCCGCCCTTCCACCAGGTGGATCAGGCCCAGGAGCCGTTCGGCGACCTCATGGCCGAAGGGGGTCAGCTCGTAGTCGACGCGGGGCGGGTTGGTCGGCTGGGCCTCGCGGTGCACCAGGCCGTCGCGCTCCAGCGCGTGCAGGGTCTGGGACAGCATCTTCTCGCTCACGCCGTCCACCCGGCGGCGCAGCGCGTTGAACCTGAGGGAGCCCTCGTGCAGGGCCCCCAGTGTGAGCGCGCCCCAGCGGCCCGTGACGTGCTCCAGGGTGCCCCGCGAGGGGCAGGCCTTGGCGAACACGTCGTAGGGGAGTTCCTGCTCCGGGATGCCGTCCATTCCTTCAGAATACGCGAGCACAGCGCTGAACGACAGAGAGCGCTAACCAATGGTTAGCGCTCTCGGTCGGCGCTCCTAGTAGCCGAAGTCCTGCGTCCACCAGGGGCCGCCCGAGCCGAAGTGGACGCCGACGCCCAGGGTCTTGAAGTCGCAGTTCAGGATGTTGGCGCGGTGGCCGGGGCTGTTCATCCAGGCCTGCATGACCGCCGCCGCGTCGGCCTGGCCGCGGGCTATGTTCTCGCCGCCGAGGTCGGTGATGCCGGCCTTCGCGGCCCGGTCCCAGGGGCTCGCGCCGCCGGGGTCGGTGTGGTCGAAGAAGTTCCGGTTGGCCATGTCCACGCTGAAGGCCTGCGCGAGGGAGGCCAGGGAGCTGTTCGCGGCGACGGGGCTGCAGCCGACCTTCGAGCGCTCCTCGTTGACGAGCTTCAGCACCTCCGCCGCGGCCTGGACCTCCGAGGACACCGTGACCGCGGCGCTGCTGCGGCCCGGCGACTTCGACGCCGTCTTCGACGGGGCGGGCTTGCGCGCCTGCTTCGTCGGCGTGGTCGTCGGCTTCCCGGTGCCGGGCGACGCGCTCGGCGACGCCGTCGAGGCCGACGGGCTGGGCGAGGCCGGCGTCGACGCGGGGGCCGAAGCCGAGGCCGACGGCGCGCCGGACCGGCCCGCGTCCCGGCTGGTCGGCGACTCGCCGCGCTCGGCGCCGGCGTCGGCGGAGCCGGACGTGCCGCCGAACTCCGTGGCGGAGTTGGCCGGCGGGTCGGCGGCCGTCACCCTGTCCGAGGGGCCGCCGCCCCCGCCCAGCTTGTAACCGTCGAGGCCGGGCACCACGCCGGACGCCACCGCGACCGTGCCGAGGGCAACGGCCGCGGACATCCCGAGCAGGCCCGTCTTGACCGGGGTCACGGCCTTGCGCTTGCGGCGCCGGCCCGTCCCGCCCCGGCCGGGCCTGGTCGACCCGGAACCGCCGGGGCTGAAGCCGTCCGCCGTGAGGACCGCGGTGTCCTCGGCGGACCGGGCGTGGTCGTCGTCCGTCGCGTACAGGTAGTCGCGGCTCCTGGCGGCCGAGTCGGCGTACGCCTCCGGGTTCAGGTACGGCGCGATGCCCATGACGGGGTCATCGGCGTGACGGTCCTGCGCGCCGTGGCCGGCGGTGGCGCGTCGGTGGCGTCCCATGTGGCCTTCCTCGTCCGAACGGTCTCCCTCGGTCGACCCGCGCCGGGCGGCGCATGGCGTCACTGACTCCATACGGTCAACCTGACTCACTCGATCGAGTGAGTTTCATATGAGATTCATTGGGTCGGGACGGTACCGCATGGCGCTGGGGGCGGAAGCGTTCCGAGTGACTTCGCCCGGTTAGATGGCAGTCATGAGCGAGGAAGTACGGATGGTGGCCTGGGTGCGCGGACACGTCCAGGGTGTGGGTTTCCGCTGGTTCACGCGGGCCAAGGCGCTGGAGATCGGCGGCCTGAGTGGCTTTGCTCTCAATTTGGCCGACGGGCGGGTCCAGGTCGTCGGCGAGGGCAGTCGTGAGGCCTGCCAGGGGTTGCTGGAGTGGCTCCTGAGTGACGACACGCCCGGGCGCGTGGACGGAGTCACAGAGATATGGGACACACCCCGCGGCGGCTACGACGGCTTCGCCATCCGCTGACGAAACACGCGCCCCGGCGGGACGCGGCGGCGCGGAAACGTACCGTCGGCGGCCGCCCGAAGCGAAAAGAAGCAGGTGGTTGCCAAGAACCGCTTGCCGTGGCAGGCTCCGCACGCAAAGATGATCGCCACGCCCTGAGGGCCCGCGGGAGTCACAGCGCCGCCGTTTCCGGCCGCGCGCCCCACGGATGCCCACCGATACGGGGCGTGATCGTGTTGACCGTCAAACTTTTTGGTGAGACGCTGAAAGCACCCCGCGCACCTAGCTGTTTGGCATGGATGAACGTCAGCACGAACAAGATCCGGTCAACACCGCGGGTGCGAATCCCTCACGACCCACCACCGCTTCGGTCGGTCACTCAGTGTGGAGGACCATCCATCATGGCAAAGGCGCTTCTCGGTTACGTCGGCGGCTCCGACCCGCGACTCCTCGCCGAGATGCGACGGCTCCAGCAGCGCGTCCAGGACCTGGAAAACGAGCTCGGACGTATCCAGGCCGAGAACGACGCTCTGACGGCTGCCGCTTCTCACGACAGGTTCATGGAGAGCATCGACGCACACCAGGCGGAGCCTGCGCTCACCTGATCGCTGCACCGCTCCACGACAGCAGGCGCAGCGAAGGGGAGAAACATTCCCATCGCGTCGGACCGCTAAAGTTGTCAGAAGTAGCAAGGGACGCTTCGGCGTCCCTTATTTCTTCCCCCGATCCCCCGGCTGACCCCCGCTTCCGTCCCGATCCGCCGATCGTCTTCCCCCGCGCATCCTTCCCCCTCTTCAACGAAGGGTCTGCCCTCAGCGTTCAAGGGTGAAACCGCGGGTTCACGGAGTGGGACAAGTCGGGAAGGTAGAGTCCAGCGCCGTGCACCTCAAGGCCCTGACCCTGCGGGGGTTCAAGTCGTTCGCCTCGGCGACCACGCTCCGGTTCGAGCCGGGCATCACGTGCGTCGTGGGACCGAACGGCTCGGGCAAGTCCAACGTCGTGGACGCGCTCAGCTGGGTCATGGGCGAGCAGGGCGCCAAGTCGCTGCGCGGCGGCAAGATGGAGGACGTCATCTTCGCCGGCACCACCGGCCGCCCGCCGCTGGGCCGCGCCGAGGTGTCCCTGACCATCGACAACTCCGACGGGGCCCTGCCCATCGAGTACGCCGAGGTCACCATCACGCGGATCATGTTCCGCAACGGCGGCAGCGAGTACCAGATCAACGGCGACACCTGCCGCCTCCTCGACATCCAGGACCTGCTGTCCGACTCCGGCATCGGCCGGGAGATGCACGTCATCGTCGGCCAGGGCCAGCTCGACTCCGTCCTGCACGCCGATCCCATGGGCCGCCGCGCCTTCATCGAGGAGGCGGCGGGCGTCCTCAAGCACCGCAAGCGCAAGGAGAAGGCGCTCAGGAAACTGGACGCGATGCAGGCCAACCTCGCGCGCGTGCAGGACCTGACCGACGAACTGCGCCGCCAGCTCAAGCCGCTGGGCCGGCAGGCCGCCGTCGCCCGCCGGGCCGCCGTCATCCAGGCCGACCTGCGTGACGCCCGGCTGCGCCTGCTCGCCGACGACCTCGTACGGCTGGAGGAGGCCCTCCGGGCCGAGGTCGCCGACGAGGCCGCGCTGAAGGAACGCAAGGACAGCGCCGAGCAGGAGCTGAGGAAGGCGCTCCAGCGCGAGGCACTCCTGGAGGACCAGGTGCGCCGGCTCACGCCACGCCTGAAGCGTGCGCAGCAGACCTGGTACGAGCTCTCCCAGCTCGCCGAGCGCGTCCGCGGCACGATCTCGCTCGCCGACGCGCGCGTGAAGAGCGCCACCTCCGCGCCCCCCGAGGAACGGCGTGGCCGCGACCCCGAGGACCTGGAGCGTGAGGCCGCCCGGGTGCGCGAGCAGGAGGCCGAGCTGGAAGCCGCCCTGGAGGCGGCGCAGCGGGCGCTCGACGACACCGTCGCCCACCGCGCCGACCTGGAGCGCGAGCTCGCCGTGGAGGAACGGCGGCTGAAGGACGCCGCCCGCGCGATCGCCGACCGCCGCGAGGGCCTCGCCCGGCTGAACGGCCAGGTCAACGCGGCCCGCTCGCGCGCCGCCTCCGCCCAGGCCGAGATCGACCGCCTGGCCGCCGCCCGGGACGAGGCCCGGGAACGTGCCGTCGCCGCCGAGGAGGAGTACGAGGCGCTGAAGGCCGAGGTCGACGGCCTCGACGCCGACGACGCCGAACTCGCCGAACGGCACGAGGAGGCGAAGCGGCGGCTCGCCGAGGCGGATGCCGCGCTGAGCGCCGCCCGCGAGGCGGCCGGCACCGCCGAACGCGAACGGGCCGCGACCAAGGCCCGCCATGACGCCCTGGCGCTGGGCCTGCGCCGCAAGGACGGCACGGGCGCGCTGCTGGCGGCGAGGGACCGCCTCGGCGGGGTGCTCGGCCCCGCCGCGGAACTCCTCACCGTCACCCCCGGCTACGAGGCCCCCCTCGCCGCGGCCTTCGGCGCCGCCGCCGACGCCCTCGCCGTCACCACCCCGTCCGCGGCGGCCGACGCCATCCGCCTCCTGCGCAAACAGGACGCGGGCCGTGCGGCCCTGCTCCTGACGGGAGCACCGGAGGACCAGGCCCCCGCCCCCGTCACGCCCGCGCAGGCCGAGGACACGGACGGGAACCACGACCACGCCCCCACCACCGCGCCGGGCACGGCCCGCGTCCCCGCACACCTCGCCTCCGGGGAAGGCGAGACGCCCGCACCCGCCCACAACGTCACTCCCGCCCCCGCGTCAGGCAGCAGCACTCCCGCCCACGCCACCGGCATCGACCACGGTCCCGGAGCTCCCCGCTACGCCGCCGGCCTGGTCAAGGCCCCTGTCGAACTTCTGCCCGCCGTGCGGCGGCTCCTGCGGGAGATCGTCGTCGTGGAGACGCTGGAGGACGCCGAGGAGTTGGTGTACGCGCGGCCGGACCTCATCGCCGTCACCGCCGAAGGCGACCTTCTGGGGGCGCACTTCGCGCACGGCGGGTCGGCGGGGGCGCCCAGCCTGCTGGAGGTGCAGGCCTCCGTGGACGAGGCCGCCGCCGAGCTGGATGAGCTTGCCGTGCGCTGCGCGGAGTTGACGGAGGCGCAGCGCGCTGCCGGTGAACGGCGCGAGGCGTGCGCGGCCCTCGTCGAGGAGGCGGGGGAGCGGCGGCGGGCCGCCGAGCGGGAGAAGTCGGGCGTGGCCCAGCAGCTGGGGCGGCTCGCGGGGCAGGCGCGGGGCGCGGCGGGGGAGGCCGAGCGGTCCGCCGCGGCGGCCACCCGGGCCCAGGAGGCGCTGGACAGGGCCGTGGAGGAGGCCGAGGAGCTGGCCGAGCGGCTGGCCGTGGCCGAGGAGATGCCGGGGGAGGAGGAGCCGGACACCCACGTGCGGGACCGGCTCGCCGCCGACGGGGCCAACGCCCGGCAGACCGAGATGGAGGCGCGGCTCCAGGTCCGTACGCACGAGGAGCGGGTCAAGGGTCTGGCCGGGCGGGCCGATGCGCTGGACCGGGCGGCCCGTGCCGAGCGGGAGGCACGCGCGCGTGCCGAGCGGCGGCGGGCGCGGCTGCGGCACGAGGCCGCCGTCGCGGAGGCCGTCGCCTCCGGCGCCCGGCAACTGCTCGCGCACGTCGAGGTGTCGGTGCGCCGGGCGGACGAGGAGCGGGTCGCGGCCGAGGCGGCGAAGGCGCACAGCGAGCGGGAACTGGCCGCCGCCCGCACCACCGGGCGTGATCTCAAGGCGGAACTCGACAAGTTGACGGATTCAGTCCACCGAGGCGAGGTACTAGGAGCGGAGAAGAGGCTGCGGATCGAGCAGCTGGAGAACAAGGCGCTGGAGGAGTTCGGTGTCGAACCGGCAGGGCTCGTCTCCGAGTACGGGCCGGACCAACTGGTGCCGCCCTCGCCCCCCGCCGACGGCGAGCAGCTGCCGGAGGATCCCGAGCACCCGCGCAACCGGCCCCGGCCGTTCGCCCGGGCGGAGCAGGAGAAGCGGCTGAAGGCCGCGGAACGGGCGTACCAGCAGCTCGGCAAGGTGAACCCGCTGGCCCTGGAGGAGTTCGCCGCGCTGGAGGAGCGTCACCAGTTCCTCAGTGAGCAGCTGGAGGACCTGAAGAAGACGCGCGCCGACCTGCTCCAGGTGGTGAAGGAGGTCGACGAACGGGTCGAACAGGTCTTCACCGATGCGTTCCGCGACACCGCCCGGGAGTTCGAGGGCGTGTTCAGCCGGCTGTTCCCCGGTGGCGAGGGGCGGCTGATCCTGACCGACCCCGACAACATGCTCACCACGGGTGTGGACGTGGAGGCACGGCCGCCGGGCAAGAAGGTCAAGCGGCTGTCGCTGCTGTCCGGCGGGGAGCGGTCGCTGACGGCCGTCGCCATGCTGGTGTCGATCTTCAAGGCCCGGCCGAGCCCGTTCTACGTCATGGACGAGGTCGAGGCGGCGCTGGACGACACCAACCTGCAGCGGCTGATCCGCATCATGCAGGAACTCCAGGAGTCCTCGCAGCTCATCGTGATCACGCACCAGAAGCGCACCATGGAGGTCGCCGACGCGCTCTACGGCGTCTCGATGCAGGGCGACGGCGTGTCGAAGGTGATCTCCCAGCGGCTCCGCTAGCGGCGGGCCCTCTTTTACCCCCGAACCTTACTTTCAAGTATTGAACACATGCTCTTCACGTGTGCCTCTTTTCTCACACACGTACGGGCCTTGACTTCGAAACTTGAAGGCATAGTCTCGGCAACGTCGTTTTTACCTTCAGGTACCGCCTACCTCGAAGGGCTGACCCCACACCGGCAGCGCTGCCGGTGGCCCGAGGAGTTGAACGTGACCAGCACAGCGCAGGCACCCAAGTCAGGAGCCGCAACGGCTCATCCCGATCATCTCGGGCACGTCATCTTCATCGCCGCGGCGGCCGCCATGGGCGGCTTCCTCTTCGGCTACGACAGCTCCGTGATCAACGGCGCGGTCGAAGCCATCCGCGACCGCTACGACATCGGCTCCGCCGCCCTGGCCCAGGTCATCGCCGTCGCCCTGATCGGCTGCGCCATCGGCGCCGCGACCGCCGGCCGGATAGCCGACCGCATCGGCCGCATCCGCTGCATGCAGATCGCCGCCGCGCTGTTCACCGTGAGCGCCGTCGGCTCGGCGCTGCCCTTCTCCCTGTGGGACCTCGCCTTCTGGCGCGTCGTCGGCGGCTTCGCCATCGGCATGGCCTCCGTCATCGGCCCGGCCTACATCGCCGAGGTCGCCCCGCCCGCCTACCGTGGCCGCCTCGGCTCCTTCCAGCAGGCCGCGATCGTCGTCGGCATCGCCGTGTCCCAGCTGGTCAACTGGGGTCTGCTGAACGCCGCCGACGGCGACCAGCGCGGTCAGCTGATGGGCCTGGAGGCCTGGCAGGTCATGCTGGGCGTGATGGTCGTCCCGGCCGTCCTGTACGGGCTGCTCTCCTTCGCCATCCCCGAGTCGCCGCGCTTCCTCATCTCCGTCGGCCGGCGTGAGCGCGCCCGCGAGATCCTCCAGGAGGTCGAGGGCAAGGACGTCGACTTCGACGCCCGGGTCGCCGAGATCGAGCACGCCATGAAGAGCGAGCACAAGTCCAGCTTCCGGGACCTGCTCGGCGGCTCCTTCTTCTTCAAGCCGATCGTCTGGATCGGCATCGGCCTGTCGGTCTTCCAGCAGTTCGTCGGCATCAACGTCGCGTTCTACTACTCCTCGACGCTGTGGCAGTCGGTCGGCGTCGACCCGGCGGACTCGTTCTTCTACTCGTTCACGACGTCGATCATCAACATCGTCGGCACCGTGATCGCCATGATCTTCGTGGACCGCGTCGGCCGTAAGCCGCTCGCGATCGTGGGCTCCGTCGGCATGGTGATCGGCCTCGCGCTGGAGGCCTGGGCCTTCTCCTACGACCTCGTCGGCGGCAAGCTCCCGGCCACGCAGGGCTGGATCGCCCTCGTCGCCGCCCACGTGTTCGTCCTCTTCTTCGCCCTGTCCTGGGGTGTGGTCGTCTGGGTCTTCCTGGGCGAGATGTTCCCCAACCGGATCCGCGCCGCCGCGCTCGGCGTCGCCGCCTCCGCGCAGTGGATCGCCAACTGGGCCATCACGGCGAGCTTCCCGTCGCTGGCGGACTGGAACCTGTCCCTCACCTACGTGATCTACGCGGCCTTCGCCGCCCTCTCCATCCCCTTCGTCCTCAAGTACGTCAACGAGACGAATGGCAAGTCCCTGGAGGAGATGGGCTGACCCGACCCGGGGAGCAGGGCCACCACCCCGCCGCCCTCCTCCCCACCCACCGCCGCCCCCGCCCGGCCCACAGCCGGACGGGGGCGGCGGTGTCGCCGGACACCCTGGACACGCGTGTCGCCGGACCCGGGGCCCCGGGTCAGCCGTCGAGGGCCGGGAGGGCGCGCTCGGCGAACAGGCGCAGGCTCCGCCAGCCCTCCTCCAGGGGCATCCCCCCGACCAGCGGATGGAGGACGAGGTTGTCCAGGCCCTCCGCCGCGCACTGCTCCGGGGTCAGGACGCGGTAGACGCCCTCCGCGCGCAGCTCCTCCACCGACGTGGCCCGCGAACGCACCGCCGAGCGGATGTCCGCCGACTGCCAGGAGGCGTAGGTGCGGGCCTCGTGGAGGAAGTGCCCGCCGTACTTCGCCCACACCCGGTCCGGGTCCTCGGTGATGTGCAGCAGCGGGGTCTGCGCCCCCGGCATCATCACCCAGCCCTGCGTCCCGTACTCCACCAGCCGTTCCTTGTAGTACGCCTCCAGCTCCGGCAGGTGCGCACTGGGGAAGAACGGCAGCCCGAGCCGGGCGGCCCGGCGGGCGGCGGCCCGCGAGGAGCCCCCGACCAGCAGCAGGGGGTGCGGCTCGGAAGCGGGCCGCGGGGTGACCCGTACCGTACGGCCCCGGTATGCGAACTCCTCTCCGGTCCACGCCCGCAGCAGCGTCCGCAGCACCTCGTCCTGGAGCCGCCCCCGCCGCGCCCACTCCACCCCGGCCCGCGCGTACTCCTCGGGCCGGTACCCGATCCCGGTTACCGTGACCAGCCGGCCGCCGCTCAGCAGGTCCAGCACCGCGATGTCCTCCGCCAGCCGCAGCGGGTCGTGCAACGGGCCGATCACCGCGGAGACCGTGACCGCGAGCCGACGGGTCGCCCCGAGGACCGCGCCCGCGAAGACGAACGGAGAGGGCAGCCAGTTGTTCTCCACGCCGTGGTGCTCCTCGGTCTGCACCGTGGTGATCCCGTGCTCGTCGGCGTACGCGGCCATCTCCAGGGCCGCCCGGTAGCGCGAGCCGAGCTCGGCGGGACTCGCGCCGGGAGCGACGAGGTTGAAACGGACGACGGTCACGGGCATGGCAGGGCCCCCTTCGGTCGTGGAGGGCAGGACGCTAGCTGACGGGCCGTCAGGTAGCCAGAGGTGGGCGGCGCCCGGTTCGCACGCGTCGGCGGCCGACCCGGCGGGGAGGGGTCGCGCATACTGGACGCGTTATGGACATCGTCATCCTTGCTGTAGTCATCGCCGTGGTCGTGGTCGCCGCGCTCGGCGGGCTCGTCGTCGGCAGCCGGCGCAAGAAGCCGCTGCCCCCGCCGCCCCCCGCCGCGCCCGACATCACGGCGCCTCCGGCCGAGCCGCACGTCGGCGACGAGGCCGAGACGCCGCGCGACGAACCGCGCCGCACCATCGAGGAGGTGGACCTCCCGGGCGGCGGCGCTCCCACCGCCGTCGAGGAACCTCCCGTCGTCGAGGCTCCGCCGATCGAGATCCCGGAGCCCACCGAGGGGCGGCTCGTCCGCCTCCGCGCCCGCCTCTCCCGCTCCCAGACCGCCCTCGGCAAGGGTCTGCTCACGCTGCTCTCGCGCGAGCACCTCGACGAGGACACGTGGGAGGAGATCGAGGACACGCTGCTCACCGCCGACGTCGGCGTGCAGCCCACCCAGGAACTCGTCGAACGGCTGCGCGAGCGGGTCAAGGTGCTCGGCACCCGCACCCCCGAGGAGCTGCGCGGCCTGCTGCGCGAGGAGCTGCTCAAGCTGGTCGGCACCGAGGTCGACCGCACCGTGAAGACCGAGCCCGAGGACCGCAAGCCCGGCATCGTGATGGTCGTCGGCGTCAACGGCACCGGCAAGACCACCACCACCGGCAAGCTCGCGCGCGTGCTCGTCGCGGACGGCCGTACGGTCGTCCTGGGCGCCGCCGACACCTTCCGGGCCGCCGCCGCCGACCAGCTCCAGACCTGGGGCGAGCGCGTCGGAGCCCACACCGTGCGCGGGCCGGAGGCGGGCGATCCCGCCTCGGTCGCCTTCGACGCGGTCAAGGAGGGCAAGGAGATGGGGGTCGACGTCGTCCTCATCGACACCGCCGGGCGGCTGCACACCAAGACCGGGCTCATGGACGAGCTCGGCAAGGTCAAGCGCGTCGTCGAGAAGCACGCCCCGCTCGACGAGGTGCTGCTGGTCCTCGACGCCACCACCGGCCAGAACGGCCTCGTCCAGGCGCGGGTCTTCGCCGAGGTCGTCGACATCACCGGCATCGTGCTGACCAAGCTCGACGGCACGGCCAAGGGCGGCATCGTGGTCGCGGTCCAGCGCGAGCTGGGCGTGCCGGTCAAGCTGATCGGGCTCGGCGAGGGCGCGGACGACCTGGCGCCGTTCGAACCCGAGGCGTTCGTCGACGCGCTCATCGGGGACTGACCACCTCCGCCACGCGAGGAAGCGCCCGCCCCTGATCCAGTGGGAGCGGGCGCTTCGCCGTGTGCGGCCGGGGTGAGGGGTTTTCGTGGCGTACGCCGGTGGGGTGTACGCCGGAGCCGGTGGGTGTGTACGCCGGAGCCCTACGCGCGGGAGCGGTGGGCCACGTACGCCAGGGTGCCGAGCAGCAGGCGGGCCTCGGGCGGCCGGGTCGCCGAGTCCAGCGCGGGCGGGCGCAGCCAGCGCACGGGGCCGAGGCCGCCCCGGTCGGAGGGCGGCGCCGTGATGTGCGCGCCGGGGCCGAGGCCGCGCAGGTCCAGGGAGTCCGGCGCGTCCCAGCCCATGCGGTACAGCAGGTCGGGCAGCTCGTCGGCGGCCCCGGGAGCGACCAGGAACTGGGCGCGCCCCTCGGGGGTGGCGGTCACCGGGCCGAGGGGGAGGCCCATGCGTTCGAGGCGGATCAGGGCGTGCCGTCCGGCCGGCTCGGCCACCTCGACCACGTCGAAGGCCTCCCCGACGGGCAGCATCACCGAGGCGCCCGGGTACTCCGCCCACGCGCGCGTGACGTCGTCGAGCGTGGCGCCGGCCGGAACGCGGGGCGCGCACGAAAGAGGATGCGCGCCCGGTGCCCGGCAGCCGGGGCGGCCGCAGGAGCACAGACCGCCGGCGGCCCGCGCCCCCGGCACCACGTCCCACCCCCACAGTCCGGTGAACTCGGCGACGGCGGTGCACTCGGACGAGCGACCGCGCCTGCGCGCGCCGGAGCGGATCTCGCGAATGCCGCCGATCGTGAAGCCCATGCCCCCTCCAACGGGTCCGGCGCACCGGTGGTCACGCAGCGGACGCGCCTCGTGACTCTGCGTGCTTTCGCCTTCCCGGCCCAGCCGTTTTCAGGCGGCTTGCGGGAGCGCTCCAGGTGGTGCGTACAACTGCGCACGCCCCTGAGTGCACCGTTCCGCCCACCCCTGGCCGTCCTATGTCAAGTGAATCGCCAACGCGCCACCGTAGGTTCATTCGAAGGGGTGGCGAATGGTGGCGTTTCTGGAACCGCCGTGGTCGGCGCGTGATCGTGGGGTTACTTTGAGTGTGCGAGACCCAGGGGCACTTGCCTCTGTGGGTATGCCGGGGGCAAGTCGGCCAGCCGTTCGAAGGGTGAGAACCGCCGGACGGCGGACCCCGTCCACCGGCATTCTGATAGGGCTTGGCGCAGCGAAGCGACAAGTGGTCTCAGGGATGGGGGCGTTCCAGTGAGCGGCAACAGCGGTAGGGGGACGAGCGCGGGGAGCGCCGCGCCCGCCGACAAGCGCCCCAACGAGCTGCTCACGTCCTGGTTCGTGCGCAGCGGCTGGTCCAAGGGCGAACTGGCCCGCCAGGTCAACCGCCGGGCCCGCCAGCTGGGCGCCAACCACATCTCCACGGACACCTCGCGCGTGCGCCGCTGGCTGGACGGCGAGAACCCCCGCGAGCCCATCCCCAAGATCCTCTCCGAGCTGTTCACCGAGCGGTTCGGCTGCGTCGTCTCCGTCGAGGACCTCGGTCTGCGCACCCCGCGGCAGACGCCCGCGGCCACCGGCGTCGACCTGCCCTGGACCGGCCCGCAGACAGTGGCCCTGCTCAGCGAGTTCTCGCGCAGCGACCTGATGCTGGCCCGGCGCGGCTTCCTCGGAACGTCGCTGGCCCTGTCCGCGGGCCCCACCCTCATCGAGCCCATGCAGCGCTGGCTCGTCCCCTCGCCGCCCACCCCGCCGGAGGCGGAGCCCCTCCCGACCAGCCGCGCGCGCGGCCGGCTCTCCAGGCCCGAGCTGGACCTGCTGGAGTCCACGACCGTGATGTTCCGGCAGTGGGACGCCCAGTGCGGCGGCGGACTGCGCCGCAAGGCCGTCGTCGGACAGCTGCACGAGGTGACGGACCTCCTCCAGGAGCCCCAGCCCGAGGCCACCGCCCGCAGGCTCTTCAAGGTCGCCGCCGAACTGGCCGAACTCGCCGGCTGGATGAGCTACGACGTCGGACTCCAGCCCACCGCGCAGAAGTACTTCGTCCTCGCCCTGCACGCCGCCAAGGAGGCCGGCGACCGGCCGCTCGGCTCCTACATCCTGTCCAGCATGAGCCGTCAGATGATCCACCTGGGACGGCCCGAGGACGCCCTGGAGCTGATCCACCTCGCCCAGTACGGCAGCCGGGACTGCGCCGGCCCGCGCACCCAGTCCATGCTGTATGCGATGGAGGCCCGCGCCTACGCCAACATGGGCCAGCCCGGCCGGTGCAAACGGGCGGTCAGGATGGCCGAGGACACCTTCGCCGACGCCGCCGACTGGGACGAGCCCGACCCCGACTGGATCCGCTTCTTCTCCGAGGCCGAACTGCACGGCGAGAACTCCCACTCCTACCGCGACCTGGCCTACGTCGCCGGCCGCAGCCCCACCTACGCCTCACTCGCCGAACCCCTGATGCAGCGGGCCGTCGATCTCTTCGCCAAGGACGAGCACCACCAGCGGTCCTACGTGCTGAACCTCATCGGCATGGCCACCGTCCATCTGCTGCGCCGCGAGCCCGGACAGAGCGCGGTGCTGGCCGCGCAGGCCATGAAGGAGGCCAAGAAGGTCCGCTCCGAGCGGGTGAACACCCGTATCCGGAAGACCGTGGACTGCGCGGTCCGCGACTTCGGGGACCTCACCGAGGTCGTCGACCTCACCGACCGGCTCGCCGTCGAGCTGCCGGAGGCCGCCGAAGCGGTCTGACCGCCGACGCGACCGCCCTGAACCCCGGCCGCGGCCGGCCTTCCCGAACCGCCCGACTCGGCTCCCCCATGCCAGGTCGTCGGAAGGCCGACCGCGGCCGGTCCGCTTCCCTCCCGGCGAGCCCCGGCGTCCGCCGGGTGAAGGTTGCGCCACGATAACGATCGGCTGAGGCGGCATCCGCCAGTTCATCGACGCGTAACACGCACGGCGCCTTCGTCACGGCGGCGAAACAACGAGGGGCTTCCACCGAAACCGCGCTGCGTCAATCTCGTGGCCCATAAGCGGCCCACCCCTCATTCCGCTCAGGCTTCGCCCGCACGGGGCCGTACCTACGACGAGGAGACGCCGATGGCATCAGCCATCACGCTTGCGGCGGACGCACCCACGCTGTCGTCCGCGAACACAGGCTTCATGCTCATCTGTTCCGCCCTGGTGATGCTCATGACACCGGGCCTGGCCTTCTTCTACGGAGGCATGGTCCGCGTCAAGAGCACCCTGAACATGCTGATGATGAGCTTCATCAGCCTCGGGATCGTCACCATCCTGTGGGTGCTGTACGGCTTCTCCCTCGCCTTCGGCACCGACTCCGGCAGCCTCATCGGCTGGAACTCGGACTGGGTCGGCCTCAGCAACATCGGCCTGACCGAGCTGTGGGACGGCTACACCATCCCGGTCTTCGTCTTCCTCGTCTTCCAGCTGATGTTCGCCGTCATCACCCCGGCCCTGATCAGCGGCGCCCTCGCCGACCGCGTCAAGTTCAGCGCCTGGGCGCTGTTCGTCGCCCTGTGGGCCACGGTCGTCTACTTCCCCGTCGCGCACTGGGTCTGGGGCGCCGGCGGCTGGGCCTTCGAACTCGGCGTCATCGACTTCGCCGGCGGCACGGCCGTCCACATCAACGCCGGCGCCGCGGCCCTCGGCGTGATCCTGGTCATCGGCAAGCGCGTCGGCTTCAAGAAGGACCCGATGCGCCCGCACAGCCTTCCGCTGGTCATGCTCGGCGCCGGTCTGCTGTGGTTCGGCTGGTTCGGCTTCAACGCCGGCTCCTGGCTCGGCAACGACGACGGCGTGGGCGCGCTGATGTTCGTCAACACCCAGGTCGCCACCGCCGCCGCCATGCTGGCCTGGTTGATCTACGAGAAGATCCGCCACGGCGCGTTCACCACCCTCGGCGCCGCCTCCGGCGCGGTCGCCGGCCTGGTCGCCATCACCCCGGCGGGCGGCGCGGTCTCCCCGCTCGGCGCGATCGCCGTCGGCGCCATCGCGGGCTTCCTGTGCGCCATGGCCGTCGGCCTGAAGTACAAGTTCGGCTACGACGACTCCCTCGACGTCGTCGGCGTCCACCTGGTCGGCGGTGTCCTCGGCTCCCTGCTGATCGGCTTCTTCGCCAGCGGCAAGGGCCAGTCAGACGTCAAGGGCCTCTTCTACGGCGGCGGCCTCGACCAGTTCTGGAAGCAGTGCGCCGGCGTCTTCGCCGTCCTCGCCTACTCCCTGATCGCCTCCGCGATCCTCGCCTTCCTCCTGGACAAGACCATCGGCATGCGCGTCCCCGAGGACGACGAGGTCGCCGGCATCGACCAGGCCGAGCACGCGGAGACCGCATACGACTTCAGCGGAGCCGGCGGCGGCGCCCGCTCGACCGCCCTCCCGGCCCCCGTGCCCGACACCGCCAAGAAGGTGGACGCATGAAGCTCATCACCGCCGTCGTCAAGCCCCACCGCCTCGACGAGATCAAGGAAGCCCTCCAGGCCTTCGGCGTGCACGGTCTGACGGTCACCGAGGCCAGCGGCTACGGTCGTCAGCGGGGCCACACCGAGGTCTACCGCGGCGCCGAGTACACGGTGGACCTGGTCCCCAAGATCCGCATCGAGGTGCTGGCCGAGGACGACGACGCCGAACAGCTGATCGACGTCGTGGTCAAGGCGGCCCGCACCGGCAAGATCGGCGACGGCAAGGTCTGGTCCCTCCCGGTCGAGACGGCCGTACGGGTCCGCACCGGCGAGCGCGGCCCGGACGCGCTCTGACGGCAGCACAGAACAGGAGCCACTGGGTGACGAGTACGGACGTGCGGAAAGAAGCAGAGGACTCGGGACCCAGCGGTTACGCGGCGGCCCGGCTGCGCCTCCTCACCGAGGAGACGCGGTCCGGGCCGCCGCGCCGTAAGGCCCTGTCCCAACTCACCGACGACTGGCTCGCGGGACTGTTCACCGCGGCCGCCGGCGCCGCCCAGGGCGTCTCCCTGGTCGCCGTCGGCGGCTACGGCCGAGGCGAACTGTCCCCGCGCAGCGACCTCGACCTCCTCCTGCTGCACGACGGCGGCGACCCCGCGGAGATCGCCGCACTCGCCGACCGCCTCTGGTACCCCGTGTGGGACCTCGGCCTCGCCCTCGACCACTCCGTGCGCACCCCCGCCGAGGCCCGCAAGACGGCCGGCGAGGACCTGAAGGTCCACCTCGGCCTGCTGGACGCCCGCCACCTCGCCGGCGACCCGGCGGTGACGGCCGCACTGCGCACCGCCGCCCTCGCCGACTGGCGCAACCAGGCGCCCAAACGCCTGCCCCAGCTCCAGGAGCTCTGCGCCGAACGCGCCGACCGCCAGGGCGAACTCCAGTACCTCCTCGAACCCGACCTGAAGGAGGCCCGCGGCGGCCTCAGGGACGCCACCGCCCTGCGCGCCGTCGCCGCCTCCTGGCTCGCCGACGCACCCCGCGAAGGCCTCGACGACGCCCGCCGCAGGCTCCTCGACGTCCGCGACGCCCTCCACCTGACCACCGGCCGCGCCACCGACCGCCTCTCCCTCCAGGAGCAGGACCAGGTCGCCGCCGAACTGGGCCTCCTGGACGCCGACACCCTCCTGCGCCAGGTCTACGAGGCCGCCCGCGTCATCTCCTACGCCAGCGACGTCACCTGGCGCGAAGTGGGGCGCGTGCTCCGGTCGCGCGCCGTGCGGCCGAGGCTGCGCGCCATGCTCGGCGGCGGCAAGCCCACCGCCGAACGCTCCCCGCTCGCCGAAGGCGTCGTCGAGCAGGACGGCGAGGTGGTGCTCGCCCGCGCCGCACGCCCCGAACGCGACCCCGTGCTCCCGCTGCGCGCCGCGGCCGCCGCCGCCCAGGCCGGCCTCCCGCTCTCCCTCCACGCCGTACGCCGCCTCGCCGCCACCGTGCGTCCCCTGCCCACGCCCTGGCCCGCCGAGGCACGCGAACAACTGGTCACCCTGCTCGGCTCCGGCCGCCCCACCGTCGACGTCTGGGAGGCACTGGAGGCCGCCGGCCTGATCACCCGGCTGCTGCCCGACTGGGAGCGGGTGCGCTGCCGGCCGCAGCGCAACGCCGTGCACCTGTGGACCGTCGACCGGCACCTCATCGAGACCGCCGTGCGCGCCTCGGAGTTCACCCGACGCGTCAGTCGGCCCGACCTCCTCCTGGTCGCCGCGCTGCTGCACGACATCGGCAAGGGCTGGCCCGGCGACCACTCCGTGGCCGGCGAGACCATCGCCAGGGACGTCGCCGTCCGCATCGGCTTCGACCAGGCGGACGCCGCCGTCCTCGCCACCCTCGTCCGCCACCACCTGCTGCTCGTCGAGACGGCCACCCGGCGCGACCTGGAGGACCCGGCCACCGTCCACTCGGTCGCCGAAGCCGTCGGCTCACCCGGCACACTCGAACTGCTGCACGCCCTGACCGAGGCCGACGCCCTCGCCACCGGCCCGGCCGCCTGGTCCTCCTGGCGCGGCTCGCTCGTCGCCGACCTGGTCAAACGCGTCGCCGCCGTCCTCGCCGGGGACGAACCCGAGGAGCCGGCCGCCGCCGCGCCCACCGCCGAACAGGAGCGCCTCGCCATCGAGGCGGCCGCCACCGGCAGCCCGGTCCTCTCGCTGCGCGCCCAGACCGAACCGCCCGCCGACCCGGCGGCCGGACCAGCGCCCGGCGACCCCGAACCGCTCGGCGTGGAACTCATCGTCGCCGTACCCGACCAGCCCAGCGTGCTCCCGGCCGTCGCCGGCGTCCTCGCCCTGCACCGGCTGACCGTGCGCACCGCCGAACTGCGCGCCCACGACCTGCCCTCCGGCATCGACGGCGCCGTCCTGCTGCTCAACTGGCGGGTCGCCGCCGAGTACGGCTCGCTGCCCCAGGCGGCCCGGCTGCGCGCCGACCTGGTCCGCGCGCTGGACGGCTCACTGGACATCGCGGGCCGGCTCGCCGAGCGGGACGCCGCCTACCCCAGGCGCCGGGGCACGGTCGCGCCCCCCGCGCGCGTGACGGTCGCCCCCGCGGCCTCCCGCCACGCCACGGTCATCGAGGTCCGCGCCCAGGACGCCCCCGGACTGCTGCTGCGGATCGGGCGGGCGCTGGAGGACGCGGCGGTACGCGTGCGGAGCATGCACGTGAGCACGCTCGGCGCCAACGCCGTCGACGCCTTCTACGTCACGGACGACACGGGCGCCCCCCTGCCGCCCGGCGAGGCCACGGCCGTCGCGCGGAAACTCGAGGAGACGCTGAGGGCCTGACCCCGGGCCCCGGCCGGACCACGTCAGCAGGCCGTCCCCGTCCGCCGTTCGCGGCGGGCGGGGACGATTCGCTTGCGCGGACCGATACCCTGGAAGACGCTCACACTGCCCCCGACACCGAGGACCGACGTCGCCGTGTTCGATACCCTCTCCGACCGCCTCAGCGCGACTTTCAAGAATCTCCGCGGCAAGGGGCGCTTGAGCGAGGCGGACATCGACGCCACCGCGCGCGAGATCCGCATCGCGCTCCTCGAAGCGGACGTGGCCCTTCCTGTCGTGCGGACGTTCATCAAGAACGTCAAGGAGCGTGCCCTCGGCGCCGAGGTCTCCCGGGCGCTGAACCCCGCCCAGCAGGTCCTGAAGGTCGTCAACGACGAGCTCGTCACGATCCTCGGCGGCGAGACCCGGCGGCTGCGCTTCGCCAAGCAGCCGCCCACCGTCATCATGCTCGCCGGTCTCCAGGGCGCCGGTAAGACCACCCTCGCGGGCAAGCTGGGCCGCTGGCTGAAGGAGCAGGGCCACTCGCCGCTGCTGGTCGCCTGCGACCTCCAGCGCCCCAACGCCGTCAACCAGCTGAGCGTCGTCGCCGAGCGCGCCGGTGTCGCCGTCTACGCGCCGCAGCCGGGCAACGGCGTCGGCGACCCGGTCCAGGTCGCCAAGGACTCCGTCGACTTCGCGAAGTCCCGGGTGCACGACATCGTGATCGTGGACACCGCGGGCCGCCTCGGCATCGACGCCGAGATGATGCAGCAGGCCGCCGACATCCGCGACGCGGTCAGCCCCGACGAGATCCTCTTCGTCGTCGACGCCATGATCGGTCAGGACGCCGTCAACACCGCCGAGGCGTTCCGCGACGGCGTCGGCTTCGACGGCGTGGTCCTCTCCAAGCTCGACGGCGACGCGCGCGGCGGCGCCGCCCTGTCGATCCGGCAGATCACCGGCAAGCCGATCATGTTCGCGTCGAACGGCGAGAAGCTCGACGACTTCGACCAGTTCCACCCCGACCGGATGGCGTCCCGCATCCTCGACATGGGCGACCTGCTCACCCTGATCGAGCAGGCGGAGAAGACCTTCAGCCAGGAAGAGGCCGCCAAGATGGCCTCCAAGCTGGCGTCCAAGAAGGGTCAGGAGTTCACGCTCGACGACTTCCTGGCCCAGATGGAGCAGGTCAGGAAGATGGGGTCGATCTCCAAGCTCCTCGGCATGCTCCCCGGCATGGGGCAGATCAAGGACCAGATCAACAACCTCGACGAGCGGGACGTGGACCGCACGGCCGCGATCATCAAGTCGATGACCCCCGCCGAGCGCCAGGACCCCACGATCATCAACGGCTCCCGCCGCGCCCGGATCGCCAAGGGTTCCGGTGTCGACGTCAGCGCGGTGAAGGGCCTGGTCGAGCGGTTCTTCGAGGCCCGCAAGATGATGTCCCGCATGGCGCAGGGCGGCGGCATGCCCGGGATGCCGGGGATGCCCGGCATGGGCGGCGGCCCCGGCCGCACCAAGAAGCAGCCGAAGAAGGCCAAGGGCAAGCAGCGCTCCGGCAACCCGATGAAGCGCAGGCAGCAGGAGCAGGAGGAGGCGGCCCGCAGGGCGGCCGGCGCGCAGGGCGGCCCCGGTGGCGCCTTCGGCCTGCCCGGCCAGCAGGGCGGCCAGGACTTCGAGCTGCCGGACGAGTTCAAGAAGTTCATGGGCTGAGCCCGCCGGTGCCGTACGCCAGAGGCGTGTGACACCGCGAGGAACGCAAGGCGCTGAGGGCGTCCTTCCGCACGGGAGGGCGCCCTCAGCGCGTGCCGCCGTCCGCTGTGTGCCGTAACGTCCAGATATGAGCGATGCCGCGCCGCCGCGGCGGAACCCCGACCAGCCGTGGCGCACCGAGGGCACTCCGGACGAGCCGCCGGCGAGGCCCGGCGGCCGCAGGAGACGCGGGCGCTGGTGGGGCCTTGCCGTCACCGCCGTGATCGTCTTCCTGCTGGCCTACATCGGGCTCAACTACCTCGACCGGGGCGACGAGCCCACGATCGCCTACACGGAGTTCAGCAAACAGGTCGACGAGGGCAACGTCGACAAGATCTACTCCAAGGGCGACGCGATCGAGGGCCAGCTCAAGAAGGCCCGGGACGATCCCGACGGCGGCGGCCAGTACACCCGCTTCCGCACCCAGCGGCCGGCCTTCGCCGAAGACGACCTCTGGCAGAACCTGGAGCGGCGGGACGTCACCGTGACCGCGCGGCCGGTGGTGCAGCAGCGCGGTCTGCTGTCCAACCTGCTGATCTCGCTGGTGCCGATCGTGGTCCTGGTCGCCGTGTGGATCTTCGTCGCCCGGCGCTTCGGCGGCGGGCTGGGCGGTGCGGGCGGCATGCTGGGGCGCAAGACCCCGCCCAAGCCGGTCGAGTTGCGCGCCGGCACCCAGCGCACCACCTTCGCCGACGTGGCCGGCATCGACGAGGTCAAGGGCGAACTCGACGACGTGGTCGACTTCCTGGAGCACCCGGACGTCTACCGCAGGATGGGCGCCAAGATGCCCCGCGGTGTGCTGCTCGCGGGCTCGCCCGGCACCGGCAAGACCCTGCTGGCGCGGGCGGTGGCCGGCGAGGCCGGGGTGCCCTTCTTCTCGGCCTCCGCCTCGGAGTTCATCGAGATGATCGTCGGCGTCGGCGCGTCCCGGGTGCGCGAGCTGTTCGCCGAGGCGCGCAAGGTGGCGCCGTCGATCATCTTCATCGACGAGATCGACACCATCGGGCGGGTGCGCGGCGGAGGCGCCTCGGTGAGCGGCCACGACGAGCGCGAGCAGACGCTGAACCAGATCCTCACCGAGATGGACGGCTTCTCGGGCTCGGAGGGCGTCATCGTCATCGCCGCGACCAACCGCGCCGACATCCTGGACCCGGCCCTGACCCGGCCCGGCCGCTTCGACCGGGTGGTCAGCGTCTCCCCGCCGGACCGCGGCGGACGGGAGGCGATCCTGCGCATCCACACCCGGGGGATCCCGCTCGCCGGCGACGTGGACCTCGCCCAGGTGGCGCGCACGACCCCGGGCATGACGGGTGCGGATCTGGCCAACCTCGCCAACGAGGCCGCCCTGCTCGCGGTCAAGCGCAAGCAGGACCGGGTGACCTCGGCGGACCTGTCGGAGGCGCTGGAGAAGGTGCAGCTGGGGGCCGAGCGCACGCTCGTCATGCCCGAGGAGGACCGCCGCAGGACCGCCTACCACGAGAGCGGGCACGCGCTGCTGGGCATGCTGCAGCCCGGCGCCGACCCCGTCCGCAAGGTCACCATCGTGCCGCGCGGCCGGGCGCTCGGGGTGACGATGTCGACGCCGGAGGTGGAGCGGTACGCGCTCTCCGAGGAGTACCTGCGCGGCCGCATCATCGGCGCCCTGGGCGGGATGGCGGCCGAGCAGGTGATCTACGGGGTGGTCACCACGGGAGCCGAGAACGACCTCGAACAGGTCACGAACATCGCGCGGGGCATGGTCGCCCGGTGGGGCATGAGCGAGCGCGTGGGACGCCTGTCCGCCCTCCCCAGCGACGCCCAGCAGGCCTACGGCCTCGCCGCCGCGCCGCGCACCCTCGATGTGATCGACGACGAGATGCGGCGCGTGGTGGAGGACTGCTACGAGGAGGCCATCCGCAAACTCCGCGACCACCGAGGGCAGTTGGACGCGCTGGCGGAGGCGCTGCTGGAACACGAGACACTGGAGGAGGCGGACGCCTACCGCATCGCGGGCATCACCCGCCTGACGAAGAACGAGGCGTAAGACGGGCGTTGAGCCTCACGTGGCCGCCCCGAGGGCGCCCGGCTTCGGGCCTCTGGCCCCCGAGCGCGCCCGGCCTCGAGCCTCGCTCCGCCCCATGAGTCCGCCCGGCCTTGTGGCTCACCCGGCCTTGCGCCTCGCCCCGGTCCGCGGGCTCGGCCGGCCTCGGGCGTCGCCCCGGTCCGTGGACGCCCGGCTTCGGGCCTCGCTCCGGCCCATGGGCTTGTCCGGCCTCGGGCCTCGCCCCGGCCGGTGAGTGCGTCCGGTCCTGTGGCTCGCCCGACCTTGGGCCTCGCTCCGGCCCGTGGGCTTGTCCGGGTCTCGCTCTGGCCCGTGAGTTCGTCCGGCCTTGTGGCTCACCCGGCCTTGGGCTTCGCTCCAGCCCGTGGGCTCGTCCGGCCTAGTGAGCTTGTTCCGCTTTGACGGACACCATCGGTGTGTGGTGGTCAGGCTGCGAGTGTGGTCTCGTATTCGGCGGGACTGCGGTAGCCGAGGCT
>NZ_SHKS01000007.1 GCF_004217285.1 Streptomyces sp. BK239 | reverse complement strand
GGAGCGAGTAACTCCCACTCCCCATCGGTGAGTTCATGGCGACGTATCACCCCACCATGATCCACCACCCGGCGATCTTTGAAGACGGACCCTAGTACCCTGCACTCATTCGACGATCGGACGACCACGGGGACGGGCATGCGGGTACGGGGTCTGGGCGGCCAGGGGCGGGAGCGGGGGGATTCCCATGCGTGACGCACATCCGTTACGAAGCCGCAGACCGGGCCTCTCGGCCGGTGCGCTCATCATCGCCGGCGTCGTCCTCGCCGTGATCGGGGCCATCGGCGCCTGGCTCCAGCACGACGCTCCCGGCCGGAGTGCGGAACCCCGTACGGAGTTCACCGCGAACAACCCGCCCGCCGGTCTGCCGACCGCGCTCACCACCGGCCAGCACCTCCGCTGGTCCCGCTGCACCTCGCCGTCATCAGCGCGCACGGGCTACGACTGCGCCGCCATGAAGGCCCCCCTCGACTACCGGAAACCGGACGGCAGGACGATCGACGTCGCCCTGATCCGCCGCAAGGCCACCGGCCCGAACAGCCGGCGCATCGGCTCACTCGTCCTCAACTTCGGCGGCCCCGGCGTCTCCGGCGTGAGCGGACTGCCCGAACACCTCGCCCAGTACGAGCCGCTCCTCGACCGCTACGACCTCGTCTCCTTCGACCCGCGCGGCGTCGGCGCGACCATCCCCGTGCGCTGCGGGAAAACCGCGGACGACACCGGCTACGAGGGGGCCGACGCCTGCGCCGAGCACTCCGGGGCGCTTCTCCCGTACATCGGCACCTCGCACACAGCGCGTGACCTCGACCTGATGCGCTACCTCCTCGGCGACGAGCGGCTGCACTACTTCGGCGTCTCGTACGGAACGAGGCTCGGCGCGGTCTACGCCCACCTGTACCCGTCGCACGTCGGACGGCTCGTCCTCGAAGCGCCCGTCGATCCGACCGAGGACCTCAGCGAGGGGCAGGTGTCGCAGGTCAAGGCGGTCCAGGCGGCGTTCGACCGGTTCGCCGCGCACTGCGCGGCCCGTATCCGCGACTGCCCTACCGGCGACGGGCCCGAGGAGGCCGCGCGACGCATGGCGCGCCTGGCCGACCGTCTGGAGAAGAAGCCCGCCCCAGCCGGCGACGGAAGGAATTTGGACGCCGACGACCTCGCACGGACCGTCAGCGATCATCTCGTCCTCGGCACGGACGGCTGGTCGCCGCTGGCCAAGGCCCTCACCGCGCTGATCGACCACAACGACGGCCGTCCGCTGAGCGAGGGCGCGGACGACACCGGCTCCGCCGACCGCGCCAAGACGCCGCACGACAGCAGCCGTGCCGCGCTGACCGCGATCACCTGCGCGGACTCCAGCCTGCGCCCCGACTTCGAACGCCTCGACAGGGACGAGGCCCGCGTCGAAGCCGCCTCACCCGTCTTCGGCGCGGCCTGGTCCACCGGCGTCTACCTCTGTTACGAGTGGCCGTTCGCCGGCGAGCGCCCCACACCTCAGGTGAACGCCGACGGCGCGGCCCCCGTGCTGGTGGTCGGCGGCACAGGCGACCCGATCACCCCGTACCCCGGCGCCCCCCGCATGGCCCGCGCCCTGGGCGACGGTGTCGGCGTCCTCCTGACGGCCGAGGAGGAGGGCCATGGCAGCTACCCGCAGAACCGCTGCGTCACGGAAACGGTCGACCAGTACCTCCGCACAGGCCGCACCCCGGGCCCGGGGAAGGTGTGCCGCGGCAGCATGTCCTAAGACCCGCACGGCCCCCGCCGGGCGACCGCCCGCATGCCCGGGTGTGCGTAGTTGGCGTACAGGAAATCCCGGTTGACGGCGGGGTGAAGCCCGAGATGGTCGCGACCGACAACGCCTCGTACTCGGACATGGCCTTCGGTCTGTGCAAGATGCTCGGCTTCCGCTTAGCCCCGCGCTTCCGCGACCTGAACGACCAGCGGTTCTGGCCGGCCGACCTGCCCGACGGCGGCGCCCCCGCAGGCGGGTACGGGCCGCTGGACGCGGTGGCCTGCAACAAGGTCAACTGCGACCGGTCGACGGTGGTTACGGTGAGGGCGCCGACGAGTCCGGCGATGCCGAGGGCGCTGAGCACCATCCCGTACCGCCCGGGCAGAGGTGCATTTCCGTCCGGGCGTACGGCGGTATCAGCGCGAACCAGCCGCCTCAGACGCGGAACAGGAACGGCAGGACCAGGGTGAACGTGCGCAGCAGCCGGTGGTGCCACAGGTAGCGGACACCCTCCGCGATCTGCGCGGTGATGGAGGCCGGGGCGGCGGCACTACAGTCGGCGCGGAAGCTTCCGGGGAGCACGAGCAGAGTGAGGGCGGCCAGCGCGTAGGCGATCCCGGTCGCCCCGAGCGCGAGGCCGGGGCCGGCGGCGAACAGCAGGCCGCCGACGAAGGGGCCGGCGAACTCCTGGCACACCGTCTCGCCGCCGGACACCCATGCGTCGGCACCCCCGGACGCCGGCTTAATCCGCCGGCGCCAGGCCGAATGCTTGCTCAAGACCGGTTGCCCCCGCCTGGGTCAGATGCACTGTGCGCGGGACCGTGCCCCAGCGCACCCAGTCCAGCTCGAACAGGCGGGCGGCGAGCGCGGCGCCGAGGCCGCCGGCCAGGTGGTGGCGGTGTTCGCTCCAGTCAACGCAGTAGCGGATCGAGGGCCGGCGCGGCGGCAGGTGGTCGGTGTCGATGCCAAGGTCGGCCAGGTGCGCACGGCCGGTGTCGGTGAGTTCGTAGCGGATGTCGTGCCCGTAGGACGCGGGCCGGTCGCGTACCGCGTCCTCGGCGCGGTGGATGCCGTCGTGGCCGGCCAGGATCCCGCGCTCGAGCAGCGCGGCCATGAGGTCGGTGCCGAGTTGTCCGGCCAGGTGGTCGTAGCAGGTGCGGGCGCGGTGCAGGGCACTGTTGCGGTTGCTCTGCTTCAGCGAGGTGATGGGCAGTGGCGGGGCAATCAGCGCGAGCGCCTCCAGCGCGGCGCTGATGTCCGGTCCGGCCAGCCGGAAGTATCGGTTACGACCCTGCCGGGTCACCGTGACGAACTCCCCCTCGACCAGCTTCGCCAGGTGCACGCTGGTCGTGGCGGCGCTGATGCCCGCCTCGCTTGCGAGCGCGCTCGCAGGCAGGGGGCGGCCGTCGGCCAGGCACTTGAGTATCTTCGCCCGCGAGGGATCGGCGATCAGGGTCGCGGCGCGGGCGATGTCGGTCTGCTGCTTGAGCGGTTCGCCGTCCATGAGCGCAGCGTACGACATCGACACTTTGACGGGTGACGAAGTATCTGGCTTCGATGATCTCCTCATGGCTGCAACGAACCTCTCTGCGCACACCGAAGTCCTTGACACCACGCGGTCACAGAAAGATGTCCGGCGCCCGAAGCCCGCCCTGGTCCCGCTGATCGCGCTCAGCCTCGGCTACTTCCTCGTCATGCTCGACGTCACGGTCGTCAACGTCGCCATCCCCGGCATCAGCGCCTCGCTGGGAACCGGCGGCACCGCTGTGCAGTGGATCGTCGACGGCTACAGCACCGTCTTCGCCGGTCTGCTGCTGCTCGGTGGCTCGTTGGCCGACCGGCTCGGTCACCGGCGGATGTTCGTGACTGGGCTCGGTGTCTTCACGGCCGCTTCACTGGCGTGTGCGGCCGCCGAGTCTGCGGGGGCTCTGATCGCGGGGCGGCTGGCGCAGGGAGGCGGCGCCGCGTTGCTGGTGCCGGCGTCACTCGGGCTGCTGCAGGCGACATATCCAGACCGGGCGCTACGCGCTCGTGCTGTCGCCGTGTGGGGTGTGGTCGCCTCGGTGGCCTTCGGCGCCGGGCCGGTGGTCGGCGGGCTGCTGATCTCCGCGGGTGGGTGGCGGTCGGTGTTCTGGCTCAACGTGCCCATCGCCGCCGCCGCGATCGCACTGACGCTGTGGCGCCTGCCGGCCGCGGCCCGCCCGTCGCGTAACCGCAGGATGGACCTGCTGGGCCAAGTCCTCGGCACCGTCGGCCTGGTCGCGCTTGCCGCCGGTCTCAACGAAGCCGGCGCGCGCGGCTGGACCTCGCCGCTGGTGCTTCTCGCCCTCGGCGTGGGCGGCGCCGCACTTCTCGCCTTCGCCGCCGTGGAGCGCGGCCTCCAAGCCCGCGCCACTGCCGGCGGGCCGCGATCGCCGCTGCTGCCGCCGTCCCTCTTCGCCTCGACCGCCTTCACCGCCACCGCAGCCGTGGGCTTGCTGATCAGCCTGGGCTATTACGGCATGCTCTTCCTGACCACCCTGTACTTCCAGCAGGAGCGCGGCTTCAGCGCTCTTGGCACCGGCCTGGCCCTACTGCCGTCGGTGTGCATGGGCCTACTCGCGGCGCCACTGTTCAGCCGCATCTCCGCCCGCACCGGCCCGTACGTGCCGATGGCCGCGGGTCAGGTCCTGGGCACACTCGGCTTCCTCGGCTGGCTGTTCGCCGGGGAGCACACCCCGTACCCGGCGCTTCTGTTCGCCCTGATCGCTACCGGCCTCGGCCAGACCACGACGGCGCTGGCGGCCACCGCCGCCATCGTCGACGCCGCCCCGGCCGCCGGCGCGGGCATTGCCACTGCGGTCTTCAACGTCGCCCGGCAGACCGGCAGCGCCGTCGGCGTGGCCCTCTTCGGCACCTTCGCCACGGCCGCAAGCTTCACCGCGGGCCTACGGCTATCAGCCGGCATCGCCGCGGCCGCATTCGCCGCCGGCGCCCTGCTCGCCCTGGCAGCACGGCGGGACGCAGCCGCCAGCCGTTGACCTGCCCGCCCCGCCCGCGACCAGCTACCCACGTCCGTTCCGCAAAGCCTGTTCCGCATAGCCTGCTCCGTATGAAGGGATCACTTCCGATGAACGCCGCGATCACCCCCGACGTGCTGCACTACACCGCCTTCGCCACCAGCCCGGCCGGCGGCAACGGCGCCGGCGTCGTGCTCGACGCCACCGGACTCGACGATGCCGCGATGACGGCAATCGCCGCCGAACTCGGCTACTCCGAATCCGCCTTCCTCACCCCCGGCCCGGACGGCGCCACACCTTCCGCGGCCGGCCGGTCCTTCACTCTCCGCTTCTTCAGCCCCAAGGCGGAGGTGGACTTCTGCGGCCACGCCACCGTGGCCACCGCCGTCGCGCTCGGCGAGCAGTTCGGACCCGGCCACTTCGACCTCCACACCCAGGCCGGCCTGGTGCCGGTGGACGTACGGGAGGAGAACGGAGCGCTGAAAGCCACCCTCACCAGCGTGCCGCCCCAGGTGAGCGAGACGGATCCCGCGGACGTGGCGGAGGCCCTCAGCGCGCTCGGCTGGGCGGACGGGGAGCTCGACGCCGCGCTGCCGCCGAGGATCGCGTACGCGGGAGTGCGGCACCTGGTGCTGGCGTCCGCCACCCGCGAGCGACTGGCCCGCCTCGACTACGACTTCGACCGGCTGCTCGCGCTGATGCGCCGCCTCGACCTGACCACGGTGCAGCTGGTCTGGCGCGAGTCGGCGACTGTCTTCCATGTCCGTGACCCCTTCCCCGTCGGCGGCGTCGTCGAGGACGCCGCCACCGGCGCCGCGGCCGCGGCCTTCGGCGCGTACGCCCGCGAGCTGGGCCTGGTCCCGCCGGACGCCCGGCTGACCCTGCACCAGGGGCACGACATGGGCCGGCCGTCGCTGCTGGAGGTCGAGCTGCACCCGGACGATGAGCGCATCCGGGTCACGGGCACTGCGGTCCGGCTCTGACCCTCAAGAACTCCCCGGTCTGTCGCCCTTCCGGGCTGACCGTCACCCCTGCGACGGACAGCACTCGGTCTCGCCGGGGCATGAGTCCTGAGGTTTCCACGTCGATCAGCGCCCAGTCGTAGGCGTAGTCACCGACGGTGGGCTGTCCGGGCCGGCAGAGGGTGCTGGAGCGTCTTCGGCCGAGGAAGTGGCCGAACCGCTCGCCGCGGACGGTGAGCCTTGCAAGGGAGAGCCGCCCGGGCAGGGCTCGGCCGCGCTGCTCGGCCAGTGTCGATGGCAGACGGGCCGGCCAGGCCACCTGCAGCGCCCCTACATCACTTGACGGAACAAGCACCGCCCGACGAACGCACGGGTCCCGGTCCTAGCGGTCGGCCGTCGGCGTGGGCGTCGGGTGCCACTCGCGGCGCAGGAGGCCGAAGACCCAGGAGTCGGAGACGTCGCCGTTGACGACGCAGTCCTCGCGGAGGGTGCCTTCGCGGACGAAGCCGAGCTTCTCCAGGACGCGGGCGGACGCCACGTTGCGGGTGTCGGTCTCGGCCTGGACGCGGTTCAGGTCCAGGGTGTCGAACGCCCACCGCAGGACGGCGTGCGCGGTCTCCGTGGCGTAGCCGTGGCCCCACGCGGCGGCGTCGAGGACGTAACCCAGGGACGCGCTGCGGAAGTCCGGGTTCCAGGCGGTCAGTCCGCACCAGCCGATGAACGCACCGTCGGAGACCCGGTCGACGGCCATTCGCGCTCCTGTGCCTTCCTCCTCGATCGTCCGGCAGGTCGCGATGAAGCGCCGGGCGCGGGCCGGTTCGGTCCACGGCGGGGAGTCCCAGTAGCGCAGTACGTGGGCGCTGCTGTGCAGCGCGTAGAGCGGCCCCGCGTCGGCGTCGGTGAACGGCCGCAGTCGCAGGCGGGCGGTGTGCAGCTCGGGGGTGGGCAATGTCATGCGGAGGATCCTGCCGCGTCAGGCTCGCCCCGACCATTCGTTTCAGGACGCCGACCTCCATGGGTCAGGTCGTAGCCAGCCATGCCAGGTACCAGTCTCCGAAGTCCGGCCCTGGTATCAGGCCGCCCCAGTCAGGATCGTCGAGCCATACCTGGCCGGCGTTCGTCCCCGTGACGACCAGCCGGTGGAACGTGCCGCAACCGCACTCCCCGATGACCAAGCTCCCGGCGACCGAGTAGTCGGCATCGCCGCCCTTGCCCGGCCCCGGCCACTCGTCGGTGTGCGGAAACGGCGTGGACAGGAAGCCCGCGCGCCGGTCCTCCTCTCGAACGTCGTGCAGAGCCTCTTCCTCGTCCACTTCCTCCGTCAGGCCCAGGATCCCGTAGTGCGGTCCCGCTCCTCCGTCGGCGACATCCTTGAGGAAGCTGCGGTAGGAAGCGGGGAGCCGGGCACCATGCTGCTGCTCGAACAGCCGGATCGTGTCCTCCGCGAGAGGAGGCCGAAGGAGATATCGATGGTGTGAGGACCCGAAGCGCTTACGCCCAGGGTCTCCTTGTGCCATGGCGGCGACACGGGCACGGACCGCAGCACCGTCCCACAGCCCGCGGCGGTCGGCCTTGTCACTGGTCACAGCAGCACGGTACCGGCGTTCTGGCGCGACACCGCACCTGGGCCCTGCACCGATCCTCGTCCGCCGGCAGGGCCGGAAGTGATCACCGACGAGGAGATCCCGCTGCCCGATATGCGCCCGCGATCAGCCGAGTCCGCGATGGGCGGCCCACAACGCCCCGGCACGGCTGGCAGCGTCGGAGACCAGGGCCGCCAGTTCGGGTTTGTCGGGGACGGGGAACGAGACGTATGCGCCCCGACCGCCTCCGACCGGCTTGCCGTAGGCCTTCACGGCCAGGTGACCGTCGGGGAGGAGGCGGACGTTGAGCGTGGTCAGCGTGAACGCTTCACCGCGTCGGGTGTCCGTCCAGCGGAGCGCCTGCGGGATCACGACGTTGATCGCCAGAGCGCTTACTTCCAGATCGCTGCTCATGGCCGGATGATCTCACGCGGGTCGACGCAGGCGGCCCCAACCGGCTTGTGCGGCAGGTAGTTTGATCGCGACTCGACGCGCGTCCCTGTTACGGGACGACCTTCAGGCCGCGTACGACTCCGGCAGGCACCGCCCCGCGCGCCCGCCGGCGGAAGCGTGTCACCACGGCACCTCTCCCTCGTCGTCGAAGAAGCGGCCCGTCGGTCCGTCGGTCGGTGCGGTGGCCAGGCGGATCGCTGCGGCTGCGCCCTGCTGGGGGGTCCGTACCCCCTGGAAGGCGTTGAGGTCGGTCGCCGTGTAGCCGGGGCAGACGGCGTTGATCAGGATGGGGGTGTCGGCCAGTTCCTTCGCGTACTGCACGGTGACGGCGTTGAGGAACGTCTTCGACGGGGTGTAGGCGACGGAGACGGGGCCCACCTCGGCGCCGGGCGTGGTCTGGAGCGTGAGGGAGCCGACGCTGCTGGAGACGTTCACGATCCGTGGCGACGGCGAGCGGCGCAGCAGGGGGAGCAGGGCGTTGGTGACGCGGATGACGCCGATCACGTTGGTCTCCACGGCCGCCCGTACCCGGTTCACGTCGACCGTGGTGGGCTCCTGCGGTCCGCCGCCGGTGATGCCCGCATTGTTGACGAGCGCGTCGAGCCGCCCGACTCGCTCCTCCATCAGCCGAGCCGCCGCTGTCACGCTGTCGTCGTCGGTCACATCCAGCGGCACGCCGAACGCGTCGGCTCCGGCCGCGCGCAGCTTGTCCACAGCGGTCTCGCGCCGCTCCTCGTTCCGCGCGCCGATTCCGACGGACCAGCCGAGGGCGCCGAGCCCGGCGGCGATCTCGTACCCGATGCCCTTGTTGGCCCCGGTCACCAGCGCGACCTTGGGATGGTTCATGGTGTTCGTCTCACTCATGACCTCGATACTTCTCCCTCGCCGGGCAGGGCGTCCAAGACCGACTGGGTGTGCGGCGATACCGCCCGGGTATCGCTCCTGGCCGGCCCGGCTAGGCTGGCGGGGTGGAGACACGTGAGCTGCGGTACTTCGTCGCGGTCGCCGAGGAGCTGCACTTCGGCCGGGCCGCGCAGCGGCTCGGGATCGCCCAGCCCCCGCTGTCGCGGGCGATCGGCGGGCTCGAACGACGCCTGGGCGCCCTCCTGTTGGAGCGCGGCAGCCGGGGTGTCGCCCTGACCGGGGCAGGGGCGGTGCTGCTGCGGGAGGCGCGGGCGGCGCTGGACGCCGTCGAGGCCGCCGAACGGCGCACCCGCCGGGCCGCCCTCGCGGCGACCGGCCGCCCCGCCGTGGTCCTGGCCGCGAAGGCGGGCGCCTCCAGCGAACTGCTGGCGAAACTCCTCGACGCCTACGCCGCCGAGCCCGGCGCCGTCGCCGTGGACGTCGTGCTGTGCGGGCCGGGCGAGCAGGCACGGCTGCTGCACGACGGCCGGGCCGACGTGGCCCTGCTGCATCGGCCGTTCGACGACACGGCCGGCTTCGACACCGAGGACCTGCACTCCGAGGGTCAGGTAGCGATCCTCCCTGCGGGCCACCCTCTCAGCGCCCGCCCCCATGTGCGGCTCGCCGAGATCACCGATCTTCCCGAGCTGCCCCTGCCTCGCTGGCCCCGCCCTGACGGCACCTTCCCGGACGGCCCCGGACCACAGGTGCGCGACCACACGCAACTCACCCAGCTCATCGCCCTCGGCCGCGCCTGCGCGGTAGTGCCGGAGTCGGGCGGCACCGGACTGCGCGAGGACCTCACCGCCGTACCGGTCCCCGACGCCCCGCACGTCACGACGGTCATCGCCTGGCCCCCGCACAGCCGCTCGACGGCGGTCGCGGGGCTGGTCCGCGCCGCCACCGCCCTGTGACCGACGGCGGCGAACGCCGGGAAACCGTGCGTTCGTCAGTCGTGACTTCCGCTCTCGACGGCCGCCGCGATCTGCCGGGCGGCCTGGACGGGTGTGAGGTGTGTGGTGTCGACGACCTCGGCCTCGGCGTGCAGCCACGTGCGGGCCGCCTCGGCGTAGGGCTCGAGGTACTGGAGCCGGAACGGGGAGTCGGGGCCGACGACGGTGTCGCCCGCGATGCGCCCGCGCAGGGTGTCCTGGTCGGCATGGAGGACGAAGTGCCGAACCTGTACGGCATGGTGGGCGAGGCCCGAGCTGATCTCGCGCCAGTACTGCTCGACCAGGACCGTCATGGGCATGATCAGGGTGCCGCCGGTGTACTCGAGGACGCGCCGGGCGGTCTCGACCACGAGTGGCCGCCACGGCGGCCAGTGCTGGAAGTTGTCCGTCGTGGGCAGGCCCGGCGTGATGTCCATGAGTGTCTCGCCGACTTTCTCGGCGTCGAACACCCTTGAGTCCGGAATCAGTTGCTGCACGAGTGCACTGGTCGTCGTCTTGCCCGCGCCGTGGGTGCCGTTGAGCCATACGATCACGGCTTCACGCTACGGAACTTGATCGGGCGGCGTCGGGTGTTCGCCTGCCTGACGGGTGACTTGAGCCGTATCGGCTCCGTCCGGAAGGGAGCGGCCGTCCGCTCAGCCGGCCGGTGTGTTCCGGGTCGCCTCGCGTGCTTCGGTGAGGGCTCGCTGCCTGATGTCGCCGAACAACTGGATCGTGGTGGCGGCCAGGACGTCGTCCCTGCCGATGGTCCGCCTGTCCCCGCTGCGGACGGACAGGTCCTGGAGGGGATTCTCGAACGACGGAGGAGGGGCCGGTTCGCCCGGCGTCCCCAGGGTGACCGTACCGAAACGCTTGATCCCGCCCTCGCGGACGACCATGGCCGCGTCCCGGGCGAGGTTCGTCAGAAACACGCTCGCGATTCCGTCCAGGTCGCGGAGCATCACCGGGACGGCCCTGGCCCCCTGGCTCCGCAGCAACCTCTTGATGCCGGCCTCGAACCTGTGGGCGCCGACCACCGCACTCGGTTTGCGTGACCTGCTGCGCTTGGGAGAAGACACGATGACACCTTCGGCGTCGTACAGGACGCCGGTCCCGTCCTTGAACGTCGGGCTGTGGCCGTACCACGTGTCCGCCACTTCGACCTCGACGTTCCGGCCGATCGCCGAGAGGAGGTCCCCGGGGACCAGCCTCTTCCGGGCCTCCTCCGCCGCCGCTTTTTTTGCGCCGGCGATGATCTCCGTCAGCACTGTTCGCGTCACCGACGCGGCGGCCCACGCGGCCGACCGGGAGACGTGCATCGGGGTCACGTCCCTGAACACCGCTTTGACGAGAGAAGGTGCGAACGGCGCGACACCCATGGCAGAGGCGGTCGCTGGACCGGTGCGCTCAGGGCGTACGGGCTGTGCGGTCATCGGAGGAAGCGCTCCCTGCTGTCGGAGTGATCAGAGGCTCACACCTCATCACGCGGTCCCGCTTTCTCCCCACGAAATCAGCCACCACCCGCATGCTCGTACCGTGCGCCACCTGTGTCCGTACGGATGGTCCGCCCCGGATCCGTGCGGGGGACGTGCGGATCCGGGGCGGTGCTGGGGCCCGTCGGCGCTGCTCGAAGGCGTCGGCGCCGGTCAGGGCGTCGCCGTCACTTGAAGGCGTGGACGTTGCGCTCGGCCCATCCGGCGAAGGAGCCGGCCGGGCGGCCGAGGACCCGCTCGACGTCCGGGCTGACCCGCTGCTCGGCGGGGAGCGGCGCGCCGAGGATGTCGAGGGTGCCGTCGATCACCGGCTCGGGCATGAACTGCGCCATGTGCTCGCGGGCCTGCTCGCGGGTCAGCTCCACGAAGCCCACCTGCTCGCCGAGGGCCTCGGCGAGCGCCGCAGCCTGCTCGCGCGGGGTGACGGCGGCCGGGCCGGTCAGCTCGTAGGTCTGTCCGGAATGGCCCTCGTCGCGCAGGACCACGGCGGCGACCGCGGAGATGTCCGCCGGGTCCACGACCGGCAGGGCCACGTCGGCGAACGGGGCGACCACCGCGCGCTGGGTGCGGACGGTCTCGATCCAGGCGTAGGCGTTGGAGGCGAAGCCGCCCGGGCGCAGGATCGTCCAGTCGAGGCCCGAGGAGCGTACGGCCTCCTCGAACTCCCGGAGCCGGCCGTGCGAGAGGGCGTCCGGGCGGGTGCCGTTGATCTGGGAGGAGAGCAGCACCACGCGCCGCACGCCGGCCTGCGCCGCCGCGGCCAGGACCTCGACGGCGGGTGCGCCGCCGCCGAGCAGTTCGCCGGCCAGCAGGATGAACAGGGCGTCCGCGCCGTCCAGGGCGGGGGCGAGGGTGACGGGATCGGCGAGGTCGGCGCGGACGTGCCGCGCTCCCTCCGGAAGGTCGTAGGAGAGGGGACTGCGGGACACGGCGGTGACCTTCTCGCCCGCCGCGGTGAGCGCTTCGACGAGCGGACGGCCGACGTTTCCGGAGGCTCCGGTGACAACGATCATGACAACTCCAAAGGTGGTGAGAAGAGGGGTGGTTGGGCCCGATCGGGCTGTGTCTGCGACGTTAGCATCTTCCGTATAGTAGGTACCTAGAGGAAAGTGACTATCGGACCGCCGCCTCACGGGCCGTTCCGTAGTTCGCCATGAGTGCCTCACCGAGGCGCGCCAGGTGCGCCCGTGCCCGGGGCGGGCCCACCACCTCGACCTGGGGCCCGAGACCCGCCAGCTGTGCGGCCAGCACCTCCAGCGACGGCCCCGCGGCCTCGATCTCCCGCCTGCCGTCCGCCAGCAGCCGGCCGATGCTCAGCCGCCCGCCGAACAGCCGCTGGAGCACGGGCAGGGCGTCCTGGTCCGCGTGCGCCGTGACCGTCGCCGCGAGCAGGCGGTCCTCCAGGCGGGCGGCGAGCGAGCGCCAGGCGGCGGCCAGGTCGAAGCCGGCGGGACGGTGGACCGGCTCCTCCGTCGGCTCGGCCGAGGTCACCCGGCCCAGCCGGAAGGAGCGCAGGCCGTCCGCGGTGCCCGCCACCATGTACCAGTGGCCCGCCTTGAGGACCAGCCCGAGCGGGTCCACGACGCGCTCGCGCGGCTCGTCGCCGGGGCGGGCGTAGCCGAGCCGGACCCGCACGCCGTCCAGCACCGCGCGCTCCAGGACCGTGCGGTGCGGGCCGACCGCTGTCATGGCGGCGCCCGACCGGTCCAGCTCGTCGACGATCCGCGCCCGGGACGCCGCCTCGGCCTGCGGGCGCAGCGGTTCCGGCACCGCGCGCAGTAACTTCCGTAAAGCGGACCGAAGTTCGGGGGAGGCGCCCGACGAGCCCGCGGCCAGGAACAGTGCCTGCACCTCCGGTGAGGTGAGTCCGGTCAGGTCCGTGCGCGCTCCGCCGACCAGCCGCCAGCCGCCGCCCCGGCCGCGCTGCGCGTAGACCGGGACGCCGGAGGCGGTCAGCGCCTCCAGGTCGCGTCGTGCGGTGCGCTCGGAGACCTCCAGTTCCGCGGCGAGCTCCGCGGCGGTCACCAGGCCGCGCGCCTGGAGGAACAACAGAGCCGCCACCAACCGGTCAGCTCGCATCAGTGATTCAGCCTTTCGTGGAAAGTGGCCGGGGGATGGCCTGTTTGGTCGGAAGACTCGACGGCATGACGAACCCGATGAACACCCCTGCCACGCCGGCCCCCGCTGACCCCCGCACCGGTCTGCTGAAGGCCGTCGACCTGGCGGGCGAGGTGCTCGCCGCCGTGCGGCCGGAGCACTACGACAACGCCACGCCCTGTCCGGACTACTCGGTGCGCCAGCTCTCCAACCACCTCGTCTCGGTGCTCCGCAGGGTCGCCGTCATCGGCGCCGGCGGGCAGTTCTTCAGCGTTCCGCACTTCGCCGAGGACGTCGCCGACGGCGCCTGGGACGAGGCCTGGGCGGCCGGTGCGAAGGAGCTGACGTCCGTCTGGAGCGACCCGGCGATCCTGGGCCGGGAGATCGGCCTGCCCTGGGGCCCCGTCCCCGGCGCCGTCGCCGCGGTCATCTACACCAACGAATTCGTGCTGCACGCCTGGGACCTGGCCAAGGCGACCGGCCAGAGCCCGGAGTGGGACGAGAGCGTCCTGGCCGGCCCGCTGGCCGCGATGCACCGTGCCGTGCCCCGCGAACCGCGCGGTGGCCAGGTGCCGTTCGGACCCGTCGTGGACGTTCCGGAGGACGCCCCGGCCATCGACCGCCTGGTCGGCTGGTACGGCCGGAAGCCCTGAGCCCGTCGCCTGGCGTCCCTCCCGCGGGAGGGACGCCAGGCGAGGCCGCCGGACCCCGTTGTCCGGCGGCTTCGCGCGTGTGCCCGCCCGTTCTCACGGAGGCCTGGGGGAGGGGCGCCCGGGATCGGGCGGGCGGTCGGTGCGGCACCGTCCGACGAGGGCCGTCAGGCGGTGCCTATGGACTGCGGGAAGCGGAAGAACCGGTTCGGGTCGTACTTGGCCTTGACGCGGGTCAGCCGCGCGTAGTTCTCGGCGTAGTACGACGCCTTCCAGTCGGTCAGCGACGGGTCCATCCAGTTCTGGTAGGTCTCGCCGTTCGACAGCGGGTCGATCGTGGCGAAGCCGTTGTCGATCCAGGAGTTCGCCACCGCCTTGGCCTCGTCGGTCACCTGGGCCGGGTCGTTGATCAGGACCCGGTAGTTGACCGAGAAGAGCGAGTCGCGGTGCACGTACGCCGTCGCGGTGCGCGAGATGTCGTTGGCGGCGCCGCCGAAGAAGTGGAAGTCCAGGTAACGCGCCTGGCCCGCCCTGCGGTTGGCGTCGAAGGCGGTCATCACGTCCGCCCAGCCGGCGGCGGAGTAGGGCTCGCTGCCCATGCGGGTGCGCTCCAGGCCGTAGGCCGGGCGGGACAGGGTGCCCTCGGGGGTCTTCCCGGAGCGCTGGCACTGGGCCTCGGTGAGAGTGGCACAGCCGAAGATCATCATCATCAGCTGCTGGTACGTCATGACGCCGTCCTGACGCTGCAGCGGGGCGCCGGTCAGCGCGAGCAACCGGGCCGTCTCACCGGCGAGTTCGGCGGGTGTGCCGCGGGAGGCGAGGAAGACGTTGGCCTGCGGCACCGAGCCGGGCGCGGCGTCGGGCTGCACCACGTAGGCGCCGCCGCCGATCGTGTGCGGGGCGTCCACCAGCCAACGGGCCACACCGTCGAGGACGTCGGCCGTCCGGTCGTAGGGGAAGATCAGGTTGCTGATGGCCGTCTGGTCGCCGCTGTGAGGGGTGACCGTGAACTTCGTGACGATGCCGAAGTTGCCGCCTCCGCCGCCGCGCAGGGCCCAGAACAGGTCGGTGTTCTGCTGTGCCGACGCGGTCACCACGCGGCCGTCGGCGAGCACCACCTGTGCGGAGGTCACCGCGTCGCAGGCCATGCCCGTCGGCCGGGTCAGGAAGCCGAAGCCGCCGCCCTGGAGGAAGCCGCCGGCGCACACGGTCGGACAGCCGCCCTCGCTGACCACCAGGTGGTGCGGGGCGAGCGCGTTGAGGATGTTGACGTTCTGGGCGCCCGGGCCGATCTCCACCGACGAGGCGCTCTGCACCGTCACGGCGTTCAGCCGGGACACGTCGATGATCATGCCGGGTGTCGTGGACCAGCCGCCGTAGTTGTGGCCGCCGCTGCGGACCGCCGTGCGGACGCCGTGGTCCTGGGCGAAGCGCACGCAGACCGAGACGTCCGCCGCGCTCGCGCAGTAGGCGACCGCCTGCGGGTTGACGGAGTCGAACTGCCCGAGCTCCACCTGGCGGGCGACCGTGTAGTAGGGATCGGTGGGCAGCACCAGCTTGCCCGAGAGCTTGCTCGCGAGCCGGCTCCACGGCGTCGTCGAGTCTTCGGCGGCGACGGAGGCCGCGGGTACGAGGGCGAGGCCGGCGGCGGTGCCGGCGCTGAGCAGGGTTCTACGACTGATCACACGGTGTCCCAGAGTCGAAGCGGTCGGGTGCGGAGAAGTCGGTGCACGGGCCCGCACGGGAACGGGTGCACGGGGGTTGGCACCAGGCCCCGTGCGGGCCGGTCGGAGGGGGCGGTGAGCGCGCGTGCCGGGCGTCGCGGGGCAGGGGCGACACCTTCGCGACACGCCCCGGGGGTCAGGAGACCTTGCGGCCGCGCGCGGCGGACTTGACGACGCCCTTGAGCATCGAGCGGCCCAGGTCGCGCATCTCCTTGGGGCCGTTGGTGCTCGCCCACCACATGAACTTGATCATCGTGGGCGTGGTGGCCCGGTAGAATCGGTGGTCCTCGCCGTCCTTCCAGCCGAACGGCGTGTTGACCGACTCGCAGTCGTTGATGGCCTGGAAGACGATGTCGGCCGCCTTGTCGCCGTCGATCTCACCGGCCTCGTACTTCAGGCACGTCTCGTGCGTGACGTCGAGCAGGTGCTTGAAGGCGTGGCTGTCCGGCCACCACAGGCCCGGGTAGGGGGCGTTCTCCATCTCCCGGAAGTGCCGGTCGTCGCCGTCCAGGGAGAACTCCTGGCGGGCCTGGATCTGCCGCATGGTGGCGGGCGTGGTGAAGCAGGCCCAGACCCTGAACACGGCGTTCCAGAGCCGGAAGTGGGAGAACGCGATGTAGGAGCTGTTGACGATCATGTCGTTGTACGTCAGCAGCCCCTGCTCCAGGCGCTCGACGTACTCGAAGCGCTTGGCGGAGAAGTCGTCGTCGCGCAGCGCCTCCAGGACGCGGTAGCACAGGGCGTCCACGACCTCGAAGGTGTTGGACAGGCCGCGCGAGTACAGCGGGTCGACGAAACCGGCGGCGTGCGACATCAGGCACCAGCGGTCGCCGACCGTCTGCTTGGACGAGTACTGGATCCGGTCCGGCGTCGACACCCACTCGCGTACCCGCCGTGCGCCCTCGAACTGGCGCTTCACGGCCGGGTACATGTCGAGGTAGTGGTTGAACTCCTCGTCCGGGGTCATGTTGTCGGGCTGCGGGTACAGCCGCTCGTCGAAGGTGAGGCCGACGCTGCAGACGGGGTTGCGGGAGTCCTCGTAGTTGTCGAACGGGATGATCCAGAACCAGCCGCGCTCGATCAGGTGGTGCAGGGTGCCGCCGTGGAACGGGGACTCCGCCGGCGGGCGCAGCGCCTCGGGGTAGTTGCACACGTCGTCGTACGGCTTGATGCCGACGTAGTGCGTGAACAGCGAGCGTGCGTGGTGCTTGATCCGCGAGGGCTTCTCCCGCAGGTCGAACTTCTGGGCGAGCGGCGAGCGGAAACCGCTGGCGTCGATGAGGTACTTGGCGCGGAAGACCTCGCCGTTCTGTCCGGTGACGGTGACGCCGTCGTCGTCGAAGTCGAGGTCGGTGGCGCGCCAGTTCTGGCGCAGGGTGCAGCCGTACTTGGCGGCGACGTTGAAGTAGTAGGTGTCGGTGTCCTGGCGGAACATGTGCGTCGCCTCGGTGAGCATCTTCGGGATGACGAACATCGTCGCCTCGCGCGGGTCCGGCTCCCGGTCGGGGACGTGCCGTACGAATCCGAAGCTCTGCTTCCTGCCGTGGTGGGCGCCGATGTACTTGGTGACGGCCTTGACGTCGAGCAGGTGCTTGATCTCGGGGACGTCGTAGCGCACGGCGAGGATGTGCAGCCACTCCACGAGCTGCGGGTTCTGTGACTCGCCGACCGCGAACCGCGGGTGCTGGCCGGCGTCGACGAGCACCACTTTGGCGCCCTGCCGGGCCAGGATCGCGCCGGTGATGGAGCCGCCGATCCCGGCGCCCAGGATGACGACGTCGCACTCGGTCCACTCGCCGGCCTTCGGCGCCCTCTTCTGTGTGTCGGTCTTGGTGGGCATCTTCGTCTCGGCCTTGCCGGTCAACTCGGAACTCCTCTTCTGACGAACGGGCGGCGCCCTCGACGGGGCGCGGGGCTGTGTCGATGTGCGGCTACCGCCGCGTGCGCGCGACCAGCCACGATGAACCCGCAGACGAGCGACGGTCTTTCGCGGCCTTCGCGGAGCGCTTACGCGCCGAACCAGCGCTGGAGGGCTTCGGTCAGCCCCTCGGCGGAGCCGTCCGTCCCGACCCAGGCGATGTAGCCGTCGGGACGCACCAGCAGGTCGGCGGCCGGGGCGTCGGGGTCGGGCCGGGACGCGGCGACGACGTCGACACGGTCGGACCATCCGGCGGCAGCCGCGGTGAGGGCCTCGCCACCCCGCAGGTTCAGCAGCAACGGGCGGCCACGGGTGAGCAGTTCGTACGTGCTCGTCTTCTCGTCCCCGGCCAGCAGCTCCTGGTCGGGCAGCCGGCGGCCGAGCAGCGGGTGGCCGCCCTCGCCCATGTCGTAGGTGATGTCCAGGCCCGTGACCAGGCCGACCAGGTGGCGGCGGACCTCCTCGACGCCGACCAGCTCGCCGAAGAGTTCCCGCAGCGGCTGCATCTCGGGGCCGCCGAGGTAAAGGGAGCGCTGCACGAGGGTGTTGGCGACGATGCGGGCGCCGACGGGGTGCCGCTCGGAGTGATAGGTGTCCAGCAGCCCCTCGGGCGCGTACCCCTTGATCGCCGCGGCCAGCTTCCAGCCGAGGTTGACCACGTCGCCGACGCCGGCGCTGATGCCCTGGGCGCCGATGGGCAGATGGATGTGGGCGGCGTCGCCCGCGAGGAAGACCCGGCCCTTGCGGTACTCGGCGGCCTGGCGGCTGGCGTCGGTGAAGTAGCTGCTCCACAGCGGCCGGTAGCCGGTGATGTCCTCGCCGGTGACGCGCTGGAAGGAGGCGGCGACCTCGGGGAAGGTGGGCGGTTCCTGGGTCGGGCGGACGCCGGCGCCGCGTTCGAAGACGACGACGCGGGTGGCCTGCGGGCCCAGCGGGAGCACCACGACCATGCCGGACTCGCCGACCTCGCCGGTCGGGCGGATGCGCAGCTCGTTGGTGGCGACGTCGGCCATCAGCATCTCGATGGTGGCGCTGGTGCCGGGGAAGTCGACGCCGGCCAGGCGGCGCACGGTGGAGCGGGCGCCGTCGCAGCCGACCAGGTAGGGGGCGCGCAGCGTCTCGACGCCGGCGGCGGAGGTGACCTCCACCGTGACGCCCGTGTCGTCCTGGGTCATGCCGACGACCTCGTGCCCGCGGCGGATCTCGGCGCCGAGGCCGGCGGCCCACGCGTGGAGAATGGCCTCGGTCCGCGACTGCGGAACACCCCGTACGCCGAAATTCCCGCCCTCGATGATGCGATAGTCGATGGGCAGTCCACCGAAATGCCCGAAGGGTATCGTCTCGAGTTCGCCGAATTTGTCGAGAAGTCCGCGCTGGCCGAACTCCTCGATCGTGCGAGCGGAAAATCCGAGTGCCCGGGACTGCTGCATGGGCTCGGTCAGGCGGTCGAGCACGACCACCGACAGTCCGGACAGGCGGAGTTCACCGGCGAGCATCAAGCCGGCAGGGCCGGCGCCGGCGACGATCACATCGGCATGAAAACGGTCCATGTTTCCTCTCCCAGTGGATTTTTCACCAGTATTCCGGGGGAGTGAGGGAATCTGAACGGCCGCAAGTACAGGTCTGTGACAAATTGCGTCAGAGGTTCTGCAGCCGGGTCGGGCGGCGGAAATGGGCGAGGGTGCCGGAAGACTTCCGGCACCCTCGGGGCGGTTCGGCACGGGATCGGCGGCCCGGGATCAGATCAGGCCCATCACCTTGTCGACCTGGATCTCGATCACGACCAGGCCCGGCGGCTCGGGCGGCGGTGACCAGTACCGCTTGGCGTACCGCCGCACCCCCTCCTGGACTCGTAACGGGTCGTCGTGGACGGTGGCGGCGCCTTCCAGGGTGAGCCAGTGGGGCCCCGCCGTCTGGCAGAGGGAGACCCGGCCGCCGGGTGCGGCCAGCACGTTCCTGGCCTTGCGCCGGCTCACCGCGGTCATGACCCGTGCCAGACCCGCGTCGCCGTCCCAGGTGAAGCGCACGGGCGTCACATGGGGCGTGCCGTCGGGGCGGAGGGTGGTGAAGGTGCACAGGTGGTTCTCGGCGAGGAAGCCCTCGGCCGCGGAGGACAGCTGCGGTGACGTCGGCATGGCGGGTCTTCCTGTCTCAGGCGTGGGCGGGGCCGGCGGCCGGCTGTTCCGACGCCCTGGTGAAGGGCAGCAGGATCAGCGTGAGCACCAGGCCCGCCGCGGCGAAGCAGGCGCCCGCGAGGAACGCGTCGTGGAAGACCTCGGTGCGCGCCTCGGTCACCCGCGCGGGCACCCCGTCCGCCCACTTCGTCAGCTCGTCGACCTGGCGGAAGGCGTAGGTGGCGGCCACGGCCAGGCCCAGGGCGCCGCCGACCTCCTGCGCCGTGTTGATCAGGCCGGCGGACAGACCGGACTCGTCCTCGTCGGTGCCCGAGAACGCGGCGACCTGCACCGGCACGAACGACAGACCGAGACCCAGGCCGGAGATCAGGAAGGCGGGCAGCAGGTCGACGAGGTAGGAGGCGTCGGAGGGGGCCCGCCACAGCAGGAACATGCCCACGCTGGTCAGGGTCAGGCCGGTCATCAGCACCGGCTTGGCCGCGACCTTGGTGACCAGCTGGGAGGCGATGCCCGCGCCCACGGCGACGATCACGGCGAGCGGGACGTAGGCCAGACCGGTCTTCAGGGCCGACCAGTTGAGGACCTGCTGCATGAACAGGCTGGCGAAGAAGAACAGCGTGACGCAGGTGCCGAGCAGCAGCACGGCGACGACGTTGGAGGCCCGCAGCGACTTGCGCCTGAACACCTGGAGCGGAATCAGCGGAGCCTCGGCGCGGCGCTCGATCAGCAGGAACGAGATGAGCAGGACCGCGGAGAGGGCGAAGCCGCCGTAGACGCGGGCCATCGGCACGTCGGAGTCGTCGACGGTCTGGCCGAGGCTGAAGATCAGCAGCACGAGACCGGCGGTCAGCGTCACGGCGCCGGCGACGTCGAAGGACTTGCTGCGCTCGGCCGCACGGCTCTCAGCGACGATCTTGGGGGCGATCAGGGCGCAGACCAGGCCGATCGGCACGTTGACGAAGAAGATCCAGCGCCAGCCCGGACCGTCGGTGAGCAGACCGCCCAGGGTGACGCCGGCGACGGCGGCGATACCGCTGAGCGCGCCCCAGGCGCCGAGGGCCTTGTTGCGCTCGGCGCCCTCCTCGAAGTTGTTGGCGAGCAGGGACAGCGCGGCGGTCGCGATGAACGCGGCGCCGAGGCCCTGGGCGCCGCGCGCCACGATCAGCATGGCCGCGCTCTGCCCGAACCCGGCGAGCAGCGAGGCGAGGGCGAACAGGACCAGGCCGGTCTGCAGCATCCGGCGGCGGCCGAAGGCGTCGGCCAGCCGGCCGGCCAGCAGCAGGAAGCCGCCGAGCAGCATGCCGTACGTGGTGACGATGTACTGCAGAGACGTCTGGGAGATGTTCAGCTCGTCCTCGATGGTCGGCAGGGCCACGTTGACGATGGACACGTCGAGGAAGGTCATGAAGCCGGCCAGGCACAGGAACGCCAGGATGAGTCCCGGGCGGCGCGGCGGCTCCGTTTCGGCGGTGTGGCGGGGAAGGCGCATCGACTCTTGGGTCGACATGTCGCTCCTAAGGGGATGTGAAGGAAGGGATCCGTAGGACGGGAAGTACGGCTTGATCAGGGACGGGACAGCCGCACGGAAGGACATGGCGCGGGACCGGGAGCGGGGGGCCGCTCACCGTCTTCCGGGAAGTTAGCATCCTGGGTATAGTAGGTACCTAGAGGAAAGTGACTTCCTGGGAGGGTTCGAATGGGCGACAGCACCGGCACCATGGGCGGCGCCACCACGCGCGGCGGGAAGGTCGACTCGGAGCTGGCGTGCCCGGTCTCCCCGGTGGTCGACATCGTCTTCAGTCGCTGGACGACGCCGATCCTGTGGACGTTGAACGAGTTCGGACGGCAGCGTTTCGTCCAGCTCCAGCGCAACATCCGCACCATCACGCCGAAGGTGCTCACCCAGCGGCTGCGCCAGATGGAGCGCGACGGCCTGGTGGTGCGCACGTACCACCCCGAGGTGCCGCCCCGGGTGGAGTACGAGATCAGCGAGCTCGGCCGCAGCCTGGCGCCGATCTTCGCCCACCTCGCCGAATGGTCCGCGGAGAACCTCCGCAAGGTCGAGCGGGCCAGGCGGGAGTTCGACGAGGCCGACGAGCAGATGCCGGCGCCGCGCTGAGGTGCGCCCGGCGCCACCCTCACCCACGGGCGGGCTCCGGGACGTCGCTGTCGAGGACGCGCATGGCGCCCTTGTAGAAGACCAGCGGGTCGGCCTCCTCCCCGGAGGAGCCCAGGGCGGTGACCTCGCCGACCACGATGGCGTGGTCGCCGCCGTCGTACTCCTCCGCGAGACGGCACTCGAGGAACGCCAGGGCGTCGGTGAGAACGGGCAGCCCGTTCGCGGAGCGGTGGTGCGGGACGTCCGCCAGCCGGGCCGACTCGCGGCCCGAGAACTTCCAGGCGAGCCCCGCCTGACTGTGCGTCAGGAAGTTCACCACGAAGCCCCGGGAGCGCTGAAGGACCGGGCGCAGCCGGGACTGCCGGTGCAGGCAGAACAGCACCAGCGGCGGCTGCAGCGAGACGGACGTGAAGGAGTTCACCGTGGTGGCGGCGCTGCCCTCGGGGCCGCCGGTGGTGATGACGGTGACGCCGGTGGCGAAGTTGCCGCACACCGTGCGCAGCGCACGGCCGTCGACCGGCGGTTGCGGCAGGTGTCTGCCGTGCTGGGACAATGGCTGTACGGGTGTCACGAGAGCCCCCTCGTCAGGTGTGCGGCGCGGTCGCGTCCGCGGCGGTCGTACGAACCTTCCGGGTCTCGCCGGCCGTGAGGTGCTCGCGCCGGGACAGCAGCGGGGCCGCCATCGCCGTCGTCACGAGGGCCATGATCACCAGCATGGTGAACATCCGGCCGTCCAGCACTCCGAGGCTCACGGCGGCGTTGAGGATGATGAGTTCGGTCAGGCCGCGCGTGTTCATCAGCACGCCCAGGTCCTTGGCCTCGCGCCAGGACAGACCGAAGAGCCGGGCCGGGACGATCGCGCCCAGCAGCTTGCCCGCGCAGGCCACGCCGACGACCAGGAACAGGGCCAGGTAGTCGGTCGCCGTCAGGGCGCCGAGGTCGACGCCGAGGCCGGTGACGATGAAGAACACCGGCAGGAGTACGACGCTGACGTCGTCCAGCGGCCGGCGCAGGTGCGCCGCGAGCACCCGCCGGGGTTCGCGCGGCATGACGAAGCCGAACAGGAACGCGCCGAAGATCTGGTGGATGCCGATCCACGAGGTCAGCCACGACGAGGCGAACACCCCGGCGCACAGCACCGCGAGCAGCACGTTCCAGCGCTCCATGGCGGACCACCGCCACACCAGCCGGGACACCAGCGGCCGCACCACCAGGAACATCAGCGCCACGTAGACGACGCTGAGCGCCCCGATCCGGGCCAGGCCCGCGTAGTCGCCGTCCGAGCTGACCAGCGCCGACACGTACGCCAGCAGACACCAGGCCAGGACGTCGTCGATCGCGGCGCTGGCCAGCGACAGCGCGCCGACCCGGGTGTCCATCAGCCGGTTCTCGGACAGGATCCGCGCCAGCACGGGGAACGCCGTCACGGACATCGCGGTGCCCATGAAGGTGGAGAACGCCATGAAGGAGATGTGGTGTCCGGCCACCGTGTCGTGATGCGGATACAGGACGACCGCCGCGGCGACGCCCAGCCCGAAGGCGAGCACGATGGACGACAGCGAGACGCCGGCCGCGAGACGCGCGTACGGACGTATCACCCGCCGCTCGAACTCCCAGCCCACCACGAACATGAACAGGACCAGACCGACCTGGGAGACCGCCGACAGCAACGGACGGACGTCGGCCGGGAACAGAGCTCCCGTCGGATCGCCGGGCAGCAGGCCGAGGAGGCTCGGGCCGAGGACGATGCCCGCCGTGATCTCGCCGATCACCTTGGGCTGCCCCAGCTTCCGGGCCAGGGCCCCGAGAGCGGCGCCGACCAGCAGGATCACGCCGATGTCCAACAGCATGGTCGCGATCTGCTGCTCCTTGACACCGGCCGCCAGCGCGGTCATCCGGTGCCACCCGGAAGGGGCGGGCTGCCCGTCGACCACACGAGCCGGAACGACAGCTCCGTCAGTCGCCAGCCCCGCTCGGTGCGCCGGGCCGCGCCGTGCACGAGGGTGCCGGCGACGAACAGCGGATCGCCGGGTGTGTCCGGGTGGTGTACGTGGGTGGAGACCAGGTTGGCGCGCAGGACCGCCCGGTCCTCGCCGGTGAGGTCGACGACCGCGGGGGAGTTGAGGTGCTGGGTGCGCGCGAAGGCCTCCAGCGCCTTGCGGTGCCAGTCGGCGAGTCCCTCGACGCCCTCGTGCCGGGCCATCGGGAACTCGACACGGGCGTCGTCGCTGAACAGCGCCCGGGCCCACGCGTCGTCGAGTTTCTCCTCGTCGAGATCGATGAGATATCGGTCCAACAGGGTGCCGATTTCGGCTGCTGACGTGACGGAATTCATCGCTCGATCATCGCGCGGGGGCCAATGGGTGCCCAGGGCACTTGTCGAAGACCTGACGTAGCTGCCGAAGATCTGACGCGGGCGGCAAAGACCTGACAATCCACGCGCAGTCCTGAACACAACGGTCTTCAACCCGACTTGTCGGCTTGTCATGCTGATCGGGAAGCACCGACCCGGCAATTACGAGTTCTGCTTCTTTCACCAACCGATCGACCGGAAGAGAAGAGAGAATGCCGAAGATCGCAGCCGATGGTAAGAACCTGACCGTCCTCAACCTGTTCTCGACCGACTCCGCCGAGAGGCAGGACAGCCTGCTCGCCGCGATGCGCGAGATCGTCGACGCCGCGGCCTACGAGGGCTGGCAGTCCAGCACCGTGCACAGCGGGCACACCAAGTTCGGCACCGCCAACTTCATCCAGTGGCGCTCCACCGAGGACCTGGAGGCCCGTTACGCCGGCGAGGAGTTCAAGCACCGCACGCTGCCGCTGTTCGGTGAGATCACCACGGCGATCCGGCTGCTGCAGAACGAGGTGGTCTTCACCCAGCAGAAGCCCGGCGCCGGCGAGACCGAGATCGGGCCGGACCGCGACGACTACACGGTCATCGACCTCTACGGCGTCACCGAGAAGCACCAGGACGACCTGGTCGAGGCCCTCGGCCCCGCCCAGGACTGGCTGCAGAAGGTCCCGGGTTACCGCAGCCACACGGTGCTGCGCGGCCTGCGCGGGCGTGGCATCGAGGGCAAGTGGGTCGTCGTCTACTCGCAGTGGGACAGCAAGGAGGCCTACGACGCGTTCCTCGATCAGCCGGGCGCCGAGCGGTCGGCGGAGCGGCAGAAGACCGACGCCCGGGTGGACGCGCTGGCCGTCTGGCGGGACTCCAACACCTACCGCGTGGTGCACACCCGCTCGGCGGGCGAGTGACGGTCCGGGCCGTCGGCCCGAGGTGCGTGGCGCCGACGGGGCACGGCCCGGTGTGGGGTGCACATGCGCGTACTGGTGATCGATCCCGATGACAGGACCGCCGAACCCCTGGTCTGCCGCCTGGTGCGCAACGGCCACCAGGTCCGGCGGGCCCGTACCGGGCGGGCGGGCCTGATGGCCTGGGAACAGGCCGAAGTCGTCCTGCTCGACCTGGAGTTGCCGGATCTCGACGGACTCGAGATGTGCGCCGAGATCCGGGCCCGGGGCAACACACCGCTGATCACCTTCACCAGCCGGGACTCCGAGCTGGACCGGGTGCTCAGTCTGCGGTCGGGTGCGGACGACTGTCTGGTGAAGCCCTACGGGTTCCGGGAGCTGATCGCCCGGATGAACGCGGTGACGCGACGCGTCGCCACGGGCGGTGGTCCGGCCGGCGTGTCCTGCGGGGCGCTGCGCCTGGACCCCGGCGCGCGGGAGGCATGGCTGGCGGAGCAGCCCCTGGAGCTGACCCGCAAGGAGTTCGACATCCTCCTGCTGCTGGCCTCGGTGCCCGAGACGGTGATCTCACGCCGGGACCTGATCGCGGCGGTCTGGGCGGACGACTGGGCCATCTCCACCCGTACGGTGGACACCCATGTCAGCGCCCTGCGCGCCAAGCTCGGCGAGGGCTGGATCACCACGGTCCGAGGCGTGGGCTACCGCCTGGAGGACATGTCCCGCACCGCTTCGCTGCCGGGCCGTGCGGGGCCGGGCGAGAGGGACGGCCGGCCGGATCCCCTTGCGGGGATGGCGGGTTGAGGGCGGCAGCGTGTCGCGGGAGCCCGGCCTCAGGACAGGCCGGGCGTCCGCGTCTCGCTGGCGGCGCCATGAAGAGCGGCGGCCGGCGAGCGCCCGTGCGGCTCGCACTCAGCCGGCGCCTGCATCACGCCGCCGGGCTCCCGGCCGGCCCGCCGCCGGTCCGGCCAGGAGTGCGATCGGCAGGGCGGGGTGCCGGTTCGCCGTGCCCCGACGTGTTCTGCCGGGTCGTGCCGAGCCTGCCGTGCAACCGTGCCGAGCGCCCGGCGGGGCGGTCAGGAGGTGCTGTCCTCCCTCTCCGGGGAGGCGCCGCCGTCCCCTTCCTGGGTGGAGTCGTCCTCCTCGTCCTCCGGGTCTGCGGCGCGGGACGCGAGGAGCGAGGCGGCCCGGTCGGGGGTCAGCTCCAGCGTCGGGAGGATCTGCGGCATCGCGATGCTCGGCAGCAGGTGGCGGAACATGGCGATCACCCGGCCCGTCAGGTCCTTGCGTTGACACAGCACCTGGGACGTCCACTGGATGCCGGTGAAGGACCCGGAGAGCAACTCCGCCGTCTCCGCCGGATCGACGTGCGGCAGCAACTCCCCGCGGCTGCGCGCCTCGACGAGTACCTCGGTCAGCCGCTCCACCCAGGACTGGAACGGCCTGCCGTGGAACGGGTTGCCGCCCTCGGCGCTCTCGCTCCACTGGTCCATGGCCAGACCCACGCTGGCCCGGGTAAGAGGGTCGTGCTGCAGCCGGTGCGCGAACAGCAGGCCCTGGTCGACCAGTTCCTGCAGCTTCGTCCGCTGCGGAGGCAACGGCCCCAGCTCCAGCTGTGCCGCTATCACCCCGAGGGCCAGATCCTCCTTGGAGGTGAAGTGGAAGTACAACGCCCCCTTGGTGACGTCGGCCCGCGCGATGATCTCCGTGATCGTGGCCGTGCTGTAGCCCCGTTCGTCGAACACCTCGGCCGCTGCGAGCAGGATCGACGTGCGGGTCTGGATTGCTCGTGCTTGACGTGCCATGCCACCGTGCCTGTTTCTATGTCAGAGCTTGGTCAGGTCCCCGCGCAAAGAGAACCGGACTGCCAGTCTTTTGTCGAGAGGGGAGCGATCCCCGCATGTATCGACTCAGGGGGCAAACCATGTCTGATGGCGTCATATCCGTGGTCAACCGTTTTGCCGGTGTTCACCCCGTTCTGGACCCGGCCCCAGAACGCTCCGACCGCACCACCGTGGCCCACTCCGCACCCCAGACCGGTCTGCTCGCCGGGCAACCCGCGACGATCCCCTCCGACCTCAGCGCCGCGCAGCTCACAAACCGAACCGACTCCCCGGTTCTTACGCCGGGCGGCCTGGCCACCGGCCCGCTCTGCCACCGCCCGGACCCGGAGGACCGCTTCCCCGTCGACTGGCTGCGTCTCGCCGAGCACCGCTTCCTGGTCTCGGTCGACTGGCCCGCCGCGCACCGCTTCTTCGCCCCGCTGCCCGACGGCCGCCAGGATCCGCTGCTGGTCGCAGAGACCACCCGGCAGGCGACGATGATGCTGGCCCACGCCGAGTTCGGCGTCCCCCTCGACGACCAGTTCGTGATGCGCGAGATCGGATACCGGCTCCATACGCCGGACTTCACCGTGGACAGCGCCTCGGGCGCGGTCGACGTCGTGGTCGAGTGCTCCGACGTCCGGTTGCGTGCCGGCCGCCTCGTCGGCATGCGGGTGGACCTGACCTTCCAGCGGCTGGGCCGCGTGCTCGCCACCAGCATGGGCATCCTGATCTGCACCTCGGCCCGCGTCTACCGAAGACTGCGCGGGGAGCAGATGTCCGTGCCGAGCCGTCCGGTGCCACTGCTCCCCGCGGTCGCCCCGCACGAGGCCGGCCGCGACGACCGCAAGGACGTCGTCCTCGCACTGTCCAAGCACCGCCCCGGCTGGCGGCTCCGCCTCGACACCACCCACCCCACCCTCTTCGCCCGCCCGAACGACCACGTCCCCGGCATGGTGCTGCTGGAAGCCGCCCGGCAGGCCGCCATCGCGCTCACGCCCGGGCACGACTTCCACCCCGCGTCGATGCGGATCTCCTTCGACAAGTACTGCGAACTGGCCGAGCCCTGCTGGATCCTGGCCCGGCACGACCTGTGCCCGGAGCAGGGAGCGGTGCTGCGTGTACAGGGCGTGCAGGACGAGGAACCCGTCTTCACCGCGACCCTGGGCGGCGCCGTACGGGGAAGCAGGTGAGCCGGCGCCTCCTGGTGACGGGCTCCGGCGGTTTCGTCGGCGGACACGTGGTCGCCGCGGTCCGCGCCGCGGCGGGCGTCCGGTTGCGCCTGCTGGTCCGCGCCCTGCCGCCCGCGGCCGACCCGCCGCCGGCCCAGGGCCCGCCGCTCCCGGGCGGCGTCCCGGTCGAGTACGTGCGGGCCGACCTCACCGACCCCGGCTCCCTGCGGGGTGTCTGCGACGGCGTCGACGCGGTCGTCCACTGCGCGGCGCAGGTCGGCGGCGACCCCCGGCAGCTGCGGCGGGTCAACGACCTGGGCACGGCCGCCCTGGTCGAGGAGGCCCGGCGGGCCGGGGTCGAACGGTTCGTGCACCTGAGCACGGCGGCGGTGCACGGCCGGGGCCCCTTCAGCGGGGTGCGGCCCGGACAGGCGCCGATCGCGCCGGGCTCGGACACCAGCCGGACGAGGGCGGCGGCCGAGCGTCACGTCCTCGCGGCGGGCGGCACGGTGCTGCGCCCCCACCTGGTGTACGGCGCGGGGGACCGCTGGGTGGCGCCCGGCGTGCTGACCCTGCTGCGGGCGCTCGGGGGGCGGCCGCAGGGCCGGCTCGGACGGCAGTCGATGATCGACGCCGCGAGTCTGGGGGACGTGCTGCTCGCGGCCGCGCTGGCGCCGGCGGGCGGTGCGGGCCGTGCGGGGCGTGTCCACTTCGTCAACCACCCGGATCCCGTACCCGGTGAGCACCTGCTCGCGGCGGTCGCCGAGGCGCACGGTCTCCTTCCGGAGTCCCTGCCCGGCCTCCCGGCCGACATCGCCCGTGCCCGGCTCCGCGACCACCCGCTCGCCCGGCATCACTTCGAACTGCTGGCGGCGGACCACTGGTTCACGGACGACACGGTCTGGACCGAGCTCGGCTGCGACCCCGGAGCGGGGTTCGCCGAGCGGTTCCGCCGCCACGCCGGCCCGTACCGGGGCCCTCGGCCGGTCCCGGACCCGTCAGCGGGCCCGGCTCACGTAGCCCTGGAGACCACCACCTCCCTGCGGACACCGTCCTCCGGGCCGTAGGGCAGGTAACGCGAGGCGGTCACCGCGTGGTCGACCACGTCGTCCGTCCCGCCGGGGTTCAGCCCGCCGAGCGCGTCAGGCGCGGCGATCCCCGGCAGGAAGCCCTGCCAGAAGCCGGTGAAGGCCGTCCGGATCCGATCGCCCTCTCCGCCCTTGATCAGTACGCCCATGCCCGTCGTGGCGGCGACGACGGCGCAGGTCAGCCCTCGTAGCTGGACGTGTCCCGCGAGCCCGTCCTCCTGACGCGCGCGGTCCAGCAGGCGCTGGACACAGGCGTGCCATGGATGGATGAACTGCGACCGCCCCTTGCGCGAGCGGTCGTTGTCCAGACGCAGCCCCGCCCTCGACACCACGTCCCAGGCCAGTAACTGGCTCAGTGTGTGCGAGATGTCGGTGAGGGCCTGCAGCGGCTTGGAGTTCCTTTCGTACGCGAGGCGCGCGGCGCGCCACAGTATGCCGCGCGCCTCGCTCACGACCGCCTGGGCCAGATCCTCCTTGTTCGCGAAGTGGAAGTGCAGCGCGCCGGTGCTCATGTTGGCCCGCGCACTGACGTCGCAGAGCCTCGCGGAGGAGTAGTCCTCCCGGTCGAAGATCTCTGCCGCCGACCTGAGCAGCAGCCGTCGTGTGCGGATCGCCCGCTCCTGTTGCAGTCCCACCGGCATGAATCCTCCCCCGTCCTGAAACGGACTTGATGGTTTGTTTGTGGATCACGGGTGCCCGCTCCGGGGGAGTCGGGCCCGTCGATCACCCTCGTCGGCTTTGACGCTCCGTCAATACTGCCCAGAAGATCACACTTTCCCACCTCGTGACCAGGGCAAGGGCAAAGTGGAAGCAGGGAATCAGCCAGTTGGGGACGTGCTGGACGGTCTACCACCGCCCTGAGGGATGCGCAATGCATCGGACGGAGGTGACCGTCGTGCTCCTGTCAACCGGTCGGCATGGGCGGTGCTGGACGTCCAGAGCAGACCGCAGTGGCCGTCAGTGGCTGTTTGTGCCGGAGGCGGGGTCGATATTTCGACCGAGGGCTTCCCGACCGATCACGCTGCGGAGCGGAATTGATCCTTCATGTGTCGACAATTCCGGCAAAAGTGACGGCAAATATCACGGTGGGTGAGTTTACCTAACCTTTTTTTGACAAACCGAGGAGTAGGTTTTTAGGCTCGACGAGCCAAGGTGCTCGAGCGGGAACTACGTGTTCAGGGGGAGAGCAGTGAGCCAACACGCAATGAGCGGCACTCTGGAGTCGCGAAAGCCCGTCCCGCCGCAGGCCCGTAAGACGTCGACGACCTGGCGGGTCCTGGTCGTCGAGAACAACCCCGGCGACATGGAGGCCCTGGCCACCGGGTTGCGCCGGCACGGTCATCAGGTCGAGGGAGTGGGCACGGGGAACGCCGCTCTCCAGGCCTACCAGCGGGCGGACATCGTTCTGCTGGATCTCGAACTGCCCGACGTGGACGGCCTGGAGGTGTGCCGCTCCATCCGGTCCCTGAGCGACGTGCCGCTCATCGCCGTCACGGGGTGGGGAACCGAGCTGGACCGCGTTCTCGGCCTCCAGGCCGGCGCGGACGACTACATCGTCAAACCCTACGGCTTCAGGGAACTGATGGCCCGTATGGACGCCGTCATGCGTCGCTCACGTCCGCAGACGCACATCGAACAGGTCGTGTTGCACGGGCCGTTGCGCATCGACGCCGCCTCACGCGAGGTCAGTCTGCACGGCCGGGTCGTGGAGGTCACGCGCAAGGAGTTCGATCTGCTCTACATGCTCGCCTGCCATCCGGAGACCGTGATCTCCCGCAAGCGCATCATGCAGCAGGTCTGGGGCGGTTCCTGGTCCCGGCGGACCGTGGACACCCATGTCAGCAGTCTGAGAGGAAAGTTAGGGGCCAGCGACTGGATCGTCACCGTACGCGGAGTGGGGTTCCGCTTCGGAAACGGCTGACACTCACCGTTGATCAGTGCCGTGAACAGTTCACGCAGACGCCCGGCCGGGTTTCCCGGCCGGGCGTTTCGCGTGTGCGGCCCGGCCGGCCCGACGATCCCGGAGCCGGCATGCTTCCCGCGTGCTCGGTCCTGTCGTCGAGCCGGGAGCATTCCTCCAGCCGTTCTGACAATTCTCTGACATCTGCCTGGCGCTGCGCCGACAAAGCCGTATCCCTTCTGAGGTTCTGGTCCGAAGGCTTAATCGCCATCTGTTGAAAGCACCGTTGTCCTCCTCGGAGGATGGACGAGTGTTCAGGCGCCGGTCCCGGAACCAGAATTACCCCGGGCCCGCCTGATCATCCCGCCAATTCCCGCCGATCGAGGAGAGGGCCGTCCGTGCGCAAGGTGCTCATCGCCAACCGTGGCGAAATCGCTGTCCGCGTGGCCCGGGCGTGCCGGGATGCCGGTATCGCGAGCGTGGCCGTCTACGCGGACCCGGACCGGGACGCTCTGCATGTCCGCGCCGCGGATGAGGCGTTCGCCCTGGGCGGTGACACACCGGCGGGTAGCTATCTGGACATCGGCAAGGTGTTGAACGCCGCCCGGGAGTCCGGTGCGGACGCCGTCCATCCGGGGTACGGCTTCCTCTCGGAGAACGCCGACTTCGCGCAGGCGGTCCTGGACGCGGGTCTGATCTGGATCGGTCCGCCGCCGCAGGCCATCCGGGATCTGGGTGACAAGGTGGCCGCCCGGCACATCGCGCAGCGGGCCGGGGCGCCGCTGGTGGCCGGCACGCCGGATCCGGTCTCCGGCGCCGACGAGGTCGTCGCGTTCGCCGAGGAGCACGGCCTGCCGATCGCGATCAAGGCCGCTTTCGGCGGCGGCGGGCGGGGTTTGAAGGTCGCCCGGACGCTGGAGGAAGTCCCCGAGCTGTATGAGTCGGCGGTGCGTGAGGCGGTCGCCGCGTTCGGCCGGGGGGAGTGCTTCGTCGAGCGCTACCTCGACAAGCCGCGGCACGTGGAGACGCAGTGCCTGGCCGACCGGCACGGCAACGTGGTCGTGGTGTCCACCCGGGACTGCTCGCTGCAGCGCCGCCACCAGAAGCTGGTCGAGGAGGCGCCGGCGCCGTTCTTGTCCGAGGCGCAGCTCGCCGAGCTGTACTCCTCCTCCAAGGCCATCTTGAAGGAGGCCGGCTACGTCGGCGCCGGCACGGTGGAGTTCCTCGTCGGCCTGGACGGCACGATCTCCTTCCTGGAGGTCAACACCCGTCTGCAGGTGGAGCACCCGGTCACCGAGGAGGTCGCCGGCATCGACCTGGTGCGGGAGATGTTCCGGATCGCCGACGGCGAGGAGCTCGGCTACGGCGACCCGGTGCTGCGCGGTCACTCCCTGGAGTTCCGTATCAACGGTGAGGACCCGGGCCGCGGCTTTCTGCCGGCTCCGGGCACGGTCACCCTCTTCGACGCGCCGTCGGGTCCGGGGGTGCGGCTGGACGCGGGCGTGGAGTCGGGCAGTGTGATCGGCCCGGCGTGGGACTCGCTGCTGGCGAAGCTGATCGTGACCGGCCGCACCCGCAAGGAGGCGCTGGAGCGGGCCTCGCGTGCGCTGGAGGAGTTCCGCGTCGAGGGCATGGCGACGGCGATCCCCTTCCACCGCGCGGTGGTCCAGGACCCGGCGTTCGCGCCGGAGCTGACCGGCTCGACCGGCCCGTTCACGGTCCACACCCGGTGGATCGAGACGGAGTTCGTCAACGAGATCAAGCCCTTCACCGCGCCCGCGGACGCGGAGACGGACGAGGAGCCCTGCCGCGAGACGGTCGTCGTCGAGGTCGGCGGCAAGCGTCTGGAGGTCTCGCTGCCCTCCTCGCTGGGCATGTCCCTGGCCCGCACCGGCCTGGCCGCCGGCGCCAAGCCCAAACGGCGCGCGGCGAAGAAGTCCGGCCCCGTCGCCTCCGGCGACACCCTCGCCTCCCCGATGCAGGGCACCATCGTCAAGATCGCCGTCGAGGAAGGCCAGGAAGTCCAGGAAGGCGACCTGATCGTCGTCCTGGAGGCCATGAAGATGGAGCAGCCCCTCAACGCCCACAAGTCCGGAACCGTCAAGGACTTGTCGGCCCAGGTCGGCGGCTCCGTCTCCTCCGGCGCACCCATCTGCGAAATCAAGGACTGAATTCCCGGGGAGGTGTGACCCAGATGTACTCGACGACGCATTCCCAGCCGCTCACGCGGACGTATTCCGAGATCTCTTCCGACTCCCGCGACGGGCGCGACGCGCCCGCGCCCCAAGCCCCCGCCTGGCTCCTGGCCGGCGAGGACGACGAGAACGTCAGCGACCATCCGCACATCTGCCGGGGCATCGACTGACCGAATGCGGATTCCCCCCACGTTTCCGCCCCCCCGTATTCCCTTCCGTTCACACATTCCCTTTCGCCCCCAGGTCCCACGCACCCTTTTTCAAGGAGAAAGATCATGCACAGCACCTTGATCGTGGCTCGGATGGAACCGGGCTCGGCGGCCGACGTCGCGAAACTGTTCGGCGCGTTCGACGAGTCCGAGATGCCGCATCTGATGGGCACCCGGCGCCGTCAGCTCTTCCAGTACCGGGGTCTGTACTTCCACCTCCAGGACTTCGACGCGGACAACGGCGGCGAGCTGATCGAGAAGGCCAAGTCCGACGAGCGCTTCGTGCGCATCAGCGAGGACCTGAAGCCCTACATCCAGGCGTACGACCCGGCCACCTGGCGGTCTCCCGCCGACGCGATGGCCACGCGTTTCTACTCCTGGGAGGCCTCCCGATGAGCGGCCGCCGAGTCGTCATCACCGGGATCGAGGTGCTCGCGCCCGGCGGCGTCGGCAAGGACCGGTTCTGGGACATGCTGAGCGAAGGCCGTACGGCCACGCGCGGGATCACCTTCTTCGACCCGAGCCCGTTCCGCTCGCAGGTCGCCGCGGAGATGGACTTCGACCCCGAGGAGCACGGGCTCACCCCGCAGGAAGTCCGCCGGATGGACCGGGCCGCCCAGTTCGCGGTGGTCGCGGCGCGCGGCGCGGTCGCCGACAGCGGGATCGACCTCGCCGCCCACGACCCGCACCGGGTGGGCGTCACCATCGGCAGCGCGGTCGGCGCCACGATGGGCCTGGACGAGGAGTACCGGATCGTCAGCGACGGCGGCCGGCTGCACCTGGTCGACCACGAGTACGCGGTACCGCACCTGTACAACTACTTCGTCCCCAGCTCCTTCTCGGCCGAGGTCGCCTGGACGGTCGGCGCGGAGGGCCCCAACTCCGTGGTGTCCACCGGCTGCACCTCCGGCATCGACTCGGTCGGATACGCGGTCGAGCTGATCCGCGAGGGCTCGGCGGACCTGATGATCGCCGGGTCGTCCGACGCGCCGATCTCGCCGATCACCATGGCCTGCTTCGACGCCATCAAGGCGACGACCCCGCGCAGGCAGGACCCCGAGCAGGCCTCGCGCCCCTTCGACGGCACCCGCAACGGTTTCGTGCTCGGTGAAGGCTGCGCGGTGTTCGTCCTGGAGGAACTTCAGAGCGCTCTGCGGCGCGGGGCGCACGTCTACGCCGAGATCGCCGGCTACGCCACCCGCAGCAACGCCTACCACATGACGGGGCTGCGACCGGACGGCGCGGAGATGGCCGAGGCCATCACCGTGGCCCTCGACGAGGCCCGGATGAACGTGGACCAGATCGACTACATCAACGCCCACGGCTCCGGCACCAAGCAGAACGACCGGCACGAGACGGCCGCCTTCAAGAAGAGCCTGGGCGAGCACGCCTACCGCACCCCCGTGAGCTCCATCAAGTCGATGGTGGGGCACTCGCTCGGCGCCATCGGCTCGATCGAGATCGCCGCCTCCGCGCTGGCGATGGAGCACCACGTGGTGCCGCCCACGGCGAACCTGCACACCCCCGACCCCGAGTGCGACCTCGACTACGTGCCGGTCACCGCGCGTGAGCAGCTGACCGACGCGGTGCTGACCGTGGGCAGCGGGTTCGGCGGCTTCCAGAGCGCGATGGTGCTCGCCCGTCCCGAGAGGAGTGCGGCATGACCGCGGTGGTGGTGACAGGGCTGGGCATCACGGCCCCCAACGGCCTCGGCGTCCAGGACTACTGGGAGGCCACGCTCGCCGGCAAGAGCGGCATCGGGCGGATCACCCGCTTCGACCCGTCGCAGTACCCGGCGCGGCTGGCCGGTGAGATCCCCGGCTTCGCGGCCGAGGAGTACCTGCCGAGCCGGCTGCTGCCGCAGACCGACCGGATGACCCGGCTGGCGCTGGTCGCCGCCGACTGGGCGCTCGAGGACGCCGGGATACGGCCGCAGGAGCTGCCCGAGTCCAGCATGGGCGTGGTCACGGCGAGTTCGTCGGGCGGCTTCGAGTTCGGCCAGGGCGAGCTTCAGGCGCTGTGGAGCCAGGGCAGTCAGTACGTCAGCGCCTATCAGTCGTTCGCCTGGTTCTACGCGGTCAACAGCGGCCAGATCTCCATCCGGCACGGCATGAAGGGCCCGAGCAGCGTGGTCGTCAGCGACCAGGCCGGCGGTCTGGACGCGGTGGCGCAGGCACGCCGGCAGATCCGCAAGGGGACCGCGGTCGTGGTCTCCGGAGCCGTGGACGCCTCCATCTGCCCGTGGGGCTGGGTCGCCCAGCTCGCCGCGCAGCGGCTGAGCACACGCGAGGAGCCCAGCCAGGCGTATCTGCCCTTCGACCGGGCGGCCGACGGCTACGTGCCCGGAGAGGGCGGTGCGCTGCTCGTCATGGAGTCGGAGGAGTCGGCGCGCTCGCGCGGCGCGCGGATCTACGGCGAGATCGCCGGGTACGCCGCGACGTTCGACCCCGCGCCGGGCGGTGAGCGGCCGCCGGGCCTGCGCCGGGCGATCGAACTCGCCCTGGCGGACGCCGGGTTGGCGGCCGAGCAGGTGGACGTCGTGTTCTGCGACGCGGCGGCCGACCCCGAGCGCGACCGGATCGAGGCGGAGGCGATCACGGCACTGTTCGGACCGAGGGGCGTCCCGGTCACCGCGCCGAAGACGATGACGGGCCGCCTCTACTCGGGCGCTGCGCCGCTGGACCTGGCCACCGCGTTCCTGTCCATACGTGACGGGGTGATCCCGCCGACGGTGCACGTGACGCCGTCCCCCGACTACCGGCTCGACCTGGTCGTCGACCGGCCGCGCACGGGCGAGCTGCGGACGGCGCTCGTGCTCGCCCGCGGCCACGGCGGCTTCAACTCGGCGGCGGTCGTACGGGCGGTGGCCTGACCGCCGGACCCACCGCGCCACCGACACCGAACACCGACGAACACCGACACCGAACACGAACACGAACACGAACACGACGTGAGAGGAACACACGTGGAAACGCAAGCCTTCACCCTCGACGACCTCAAGCGCATCCTGATCGAGGGCGCCGGCGCCGAGGAGACCGTCGACCTCGACGGCGACATCCTCGACGAGGACTTCGAGCACCTCGGCTACGAGTCGCTGGCACTGCTCGAGACCGGCGGCCGCATCGAGCGTGAGTACGGCATCGTCCTGGACGACGACGTCCTGTCGGAGAGCAACACCCCGCGCTCCCTCATCGACGCGGTCAACGCCCATCTGGAGGACGGGACGCAGGCCGCCGCCTGACACTCCGCCACACCCGGGACATCGGCTCCCCGCCCGCCTGTGATCCGCCGCCGGACCCACCCCCACCGGACCGGCGGCGGCACCCCCCCACGCCCCCCACTCCCCCCTTCCCCTTGTCCCCCCACGCTCCACGCAGTCCTTCACGCAGAGGAGTTGAAAGAGCATGCCGCAGCAGCAGACGCAGCGGGTCGCACTGATCACCGGAGCCACCAGTGGCATCGGCCTGGCGGCCGCCCGCCGGCTGGGCTCCGACGGGCACCGCGTGTTCATCGGCGCGCGCGACGCCGACAACGTGGCCGCGACGGTCAAGCAGCTCCAGGAAGAAGGCATCGAGGCCGACGGCGCCGTCGTGGACGTGCGCTCGCGGGACGCGGTCCGTGACTTCGTGCAGGCCGCCGTCGACCGCTTCGGCCCCGTCGACGTCCTCGTCAACAACGCCGGCCGCAGCGGCGGCGGGGTGACCGCCGACCTCGCGGACGAGCTGTGGGACGACGTCATCGACACCAACCTGAACAGCGTCTTCCGGATGACCCGGGAGGTGCTCACCACCGGCGGCATGCGCGAGCGCGGCTGGGGCCGGATCATCAACATCGCGTCCACCGCCGGCAAGCAGGGCGTGGTCCTCGGCGCCCCGTACTCCGCCTCCAAGCACGGCGTCGTCGGCTTCACCAAGGCCCTCGGCAACGAGCTCGCGCCGACCGGTGTCACGGTCAACGCCGTCTGCCCAGGCTACGTCGAGACCCCCATGGCCCAGCGGGTCCGCCAGGGCTACGCCGCCGCCTACGACACCACCGAGGACGCGATCCTCGAGAAGTTCCAGGCCAAGATCCCGCTCGGCCGCTACTCCACGCCCGAGGAGGTCGCCGGGATGGTCGGTTACCTCGCCTCCGACACCGCCGCCTCGGTCACCGCTCAGGCGATCAACGTCTGCGGCGGCCTCGGCAACTTCTGACCCGGCCCGCACCCCGGACCCGGCGCACCCGAAGCAACCACCCGACGAAGAAGAGGACAAGGACGTGACCACGACGGAAGCAACGACCCGCGAGGTGGCGCACGAGATCACCGTCTCGGCCCCCGCCGACGCCGTCTACCGCCTGATCGCGGAAGTGGAGAACTGGCCGCGGATCTTCCCGCCCACCATCCACGTGGACCACCTGGAGAAGGGCGAGCGCGAGGAGCGCATCCGCATCTGGGCCACCGCGGGCGGCGCCCCCAAGAGCTGGACCTCGCACCGCACCCTGGACCCCGACAACCGCCGGATCACCTTCCGCCAGGAGGTCTCCGCGCCCCCGGTCGCCGCCATGGGCGGCACCTGGGTGATCGAGGAGCTGCCGGGCGGCGACTCGCTGGTACGGCTGCTGCACGACTACCGCGCCGTCGACGACGATCCCGAGGGCCTCGCCTGGATCGACGACGCCGTCGACCGCAACTCCCGTTCGGAGCTGGCCGCCCTGAAGGAGAACGTCGAGCGGGCCCACGCGACGCGTGAGCTGACCTTCTCCTTCGAGGACACCGTTCTGATCGAGGGCTCGGCGAAGGACGTCTACGACTTCGTCAACGAGGCCGACCGCTGGGTGGACAGGCTGCCGCACGTGGCCCGCGTCCGGTTCGAGGAGCCCACGCCCGGCCTCCAGGAGCTGGAGATGGACACCCGGGCCAAGGACGGCTCGACGCACACCACGAAGTCGTACCGGGTGACCTTCCCGCACCGCGCGATCGCCTACAAGCAGGTCACCCTGCCGGCCCTGATGACCCTGCACACCGGACTGTGGACGTTCGAGGAGTACCCGCGCGGGGTCGCCGCCACCTCGCAGCACACGGTCGTGCTCAACCCGGACAACATCCAGCGGATCCTCGGCCCCGACGCGACCGTCGAGGACGCCCGCGAGTACGTCCAGGGCGCACTGAGCACCAACAGCCGTGCCACGCTGGGCCACGCCAGGGACCACGCGGAGAAGAGCCGCTGACCATGGCCACCGACACCTCCCAGGCCGCCGCCCGGGTCGTCGTGGTGGGGGCGGGCCCCGTCGGCCTGTTCCTCGCCGGCGAGCTCCGCCTCGGCGGCGCCGACGTCGTCGTACTGGAACGGCTGCGCACCCCCACCACGGAGTCCCGCGCCTCCACGCTGCACGCCCGCACGGTGGAGCTGTTCGACTGCCGCGGGCTGCTGGACGCGCTCGGCGACCCGCCGCGCGAGCCACGCGGCCACTTCGGCGGCGTGCCGATGGACCTGACCATGCCCGGCCCGTACTCGGGCCAGTGGAAGGTGCCCCAGACCAGGACCGAGGAACTCCTCCAGGACTGGGCCACGGCCCTCGGGGCCGACATCCGGCGCGGCTGGGAGGTGCGCGAACTCAGCCCGCACGACGGCCGTGAGGACGGGCACGTGGAGATCACGGCCGACACCCCGGACGGCGTACGGCGGCTGCGCGCGGCGTACGTCGTCGCCTGCGACGGCGAGGACAGCACCGTACGGCGGCTGACCGGAGCGGCCTTCCCCGGCGCCCCGGCGGGGCGGGAGCTGCTGCGGGCGGACATCGCCGGGATCGACATCCCGAACCGGCGTTTCGAGCGACGGGAGCACGGGCTGGCGATCGCCGCGCGGATGCCCGGCGGGGTGACCCGGGTGATGGTGCACGTGTTCGGCCGCCCGGCCCGGCGGCGGACGGGACCGCCGGCGTTCACCGAGGTCCTCGACGCGTGGCGGCAGGTCACCGGCGAGGACCTCGGCGCCGGGCGCCCGGTGTGGCTCAACGCCTTCGGGGACGCCAACCAGCAGCTGGAGCGGTACCGCCACGGGCGGGTGCTGTTCGCCGGGGACGCCGCCCACCGCCAGATGCCGAGCGGCGGACAGGCCCTCAACCTGGGCCTCCAGGACGCAGCCAACCTCGGCTGGAAGCTGGCCGCGGTGGCGCGCGGCCGGAGCCCGCAGGGGCTGCTCGACACCTACGACGACGAGCGGCGCGAGGTGGGACGCCGGGTGCTCGCCAACATCAGGGCCCAGGCGCTCCTGCTGCTCGGCGGGCCGGAGGTGGAGGCGGCGCGCACCCTGCTCGCCGAACTCATCGCCGCGGGACCCGCGCGGGACCACCTCGCGGCGATGATCACCGGGCTCGACGTCCGGTACCCCACGGGTGGCGGCGCCCATCCACTGCTCGGCGCACGGCTCCCGCTCAGCGCGCTGCCCACGCCGGACGGCCTGGTCGAGGTCGCGATGTCGCTGCGGGACGGCCGGGGACTGCTGATCGTCTCCGACTCGGCCCGGGCCGAACTGCGCTGGCTCGGCAAGGTCTGGTCGGACCGGGTCACCTCGGTGGCGGTACGACCGGACGCCGCCGAGCCGCTGCACGGCGCCGAGGGGCTGCTGGTCCGCCCTGACGGCCATGTCGCCTGGGCGGGCTCGGACCCGTGGGCGGCGACTGCGGCGTTCCGCCACTGGTTCGGGCGGCCCGACCCCGGGTTGTGACGGACACGCACGGCAGGACGCCGCGAGCGGCCGGTCCTGCCGTCACAGGACTCGACATTTTTCAGCGAGGCTCAGAGAGGGAAGCGCTGTGGACACGGATGTGATCGTCGTCGGCGCGGGGCCGACGGGCCTCATGCTCGCCGGGGAACTGCGGCTGGGCGGCGCCCGGGTCGTCGTCGTGGAGAGACTGGCGGAGCCGACCGGGCAGTCCCGGGGGCTCGGATTCACGGCCCGCGCGATGGAGGTGTTCGACCAGCGCGGGCTGCTGCCGCGGTTCGGCACGCCGGAGAAGAGCCCGATGGGCCACTTCGGCGGCGTGCAGTTCGACTACACCGTCCTCCAGGACGCCCACTTCGGCGCGCGCGGCATCCCGCAGTCGCAGACCGAGGCCGTCCTGGAGCAGTGGGCCGGCGAGCTGGGCGCGGACATACGGCGGGGCTGGGAGCTGACCAAGCTCGCCGACGACGGGGACGGCGTCGAGATCGTGGTGGCCACGCCCGAGGGCGAACAACGGGTGCGCGGCGCGTACCTGGTGGGCTGCGACGGCGGGCAGAGCGTCGTGCGCAAGGCGGCCGGCTTCGACTTCCCCGGGCTGCCGGCCACGCGCCTGATGTACCTGGCCGACGTCACCGGCTGCGACATCCGCCCCCGCTTCCTGGGGGAGCGGCTGGAGAACGGCATGGTGATGGCCGCGCCGCTGGCGCCGGGCGTCGACCGGATCATCGTGTGCGAGGACGGCACGCCCGCCGACGACCGGCCGCGCACGGTCGGGTTCGACGAGGTCGCGGCCGCCTGGGAGCGCATCACCGGCGAGTCGCTGGCCGGCGGCGGCGCCGACTGGGTCAGCTCCTTCACGGACGCCACCCGGCAGGTCTCCGCCTACCGCAGGGGCAGGGTGCTGCTCGCCGGGGACGCCGCGCACGTCCATCTCCCGGCCGGCGGCCAGGGGCTCAGCACGGGCGTGCAGGACGCGGTCAACCTCGGCTGGAAACTGGCCGCGGTGGTCCGCGGGGACCTGCCCGACGCGCTCCTCGACACCTACCACGACGAACGGCACCCCGTCGGCGCCCGGCTGCTGATGAACACCCGCGCGCAGGGCGTGATCTTCCTCGGGGGAGCCGAGGCCGACCCGGTGCGCAAGGTCTTCGGCGAGCTGATGCGACTGGAGGAGGTCCGCCGCCTGCTGGCCGGTGTCGTCAGCCACCTCGACATCGCCTACGACCTCGCCCCCGGCGCCCACCCCCTCCTCGGCCGGCGCCTGCCCCCACGCCCGCTGACGCTCGCCGACGGCACGCGGACCACCACGACGGACCTGCTGCACCCGGCCCGGGGCGTCCTGCTCGATCTCACCGACGACCCGGACCTCCGTGCGAACGCCGCCCGGTGGAACGACCGCGTCACGGTCGTCACGGCCACCCCCGAGAGCACCGGGGTCTTCTCGGGCGCGACCGCCCTGCTCGTACGCCCGGACGGCCACGTGGCCTGGGCCGCCGGAGGAAAGGACTCCCGCACGATGGCCGACCCGCACGCCGCAGCCCCGCAGCCGCCGGCCGCGGCGACCTCCGAAGTCCCCCAGCCGACCGAGGCCGAGGTGGCCGCCGGCATCGACGGTCTCGTCATCGCCCTGCACCGCTGGTTCGGCACTCCGGAGGTGGCGTAGCACCATGACCACCGCGCCCTCGACCGTCGGCCCCCGCGTACGGCGGATCACCCTGAATGCCGCCGGGCACACTCTGTCCGCCCTGCTGAGCGCGCCCCAGGACACGCCACCGCGGGCCACCGTCGTCGCGCTGCACGGGGCCGGGATGAGCGCGGGGTACTTCGACGGCGGGGCACAGCCGGACGCCTCCATGTGCGCGTTGGGAGCGCACCTGGGGTTCGCGGTCCTCGCCGTCGACCGGCCCGGCTACGGCGACTCCGCCGTCGGGCTCCCCGAAGGCCTGGACCTCGCCGGACAGGCCCGGGTCCTGCGCGCCGGGCTCGACCACTTCCACGCCGAGCATCCCGTCGGCACCGGCACGTTCCTGCTCGCCCACTCCTTCGGCGGCAAGCTCGCCCTGACCCTGGCCGCCGAAGCCCCGCCGGACGATCTGCTGGGCCTCGACATCTCCGGCTGCGGCCACCGCTACGCCCCGCGCTCCGCGGAACTGCTCGCCGGCCCCGACCGGGCCCGGTGGCGCCACAACTGGGGCCGGCTCGGCCTCTACCCGCCCGCCACCTTCCAGCGCAGCGCCGACCTGGTGAAACCCATCCCGGAACAGGAGCTGCGCGGCGCCTCGGGCTGGCCGGAGGCGTTCGACGCGCTCGCCCCGCGCGTACGCGTCCCCGTGCGCCTGACGTTCGCCGAGCACGAACTGTGGTGGCGGCACGACACCGAGACCCTCGACGACCTGCGCACGAGGCTGAGCGCCGCGCCACGGGTCGTCGTCGACCGGCAGCCGGACGCCGGGCACAACATCAGCCTGGGCCGCACGGCCCGTGCCTACCACCTGCGCGCACTCGCCTTCTTCGAGGAGTGCCTGCCGGAGCGGGACGGGCCATGAGACTTCGGCACCGCACCCGCCCCGGTGACCGCGCCCCGGTTCACGCCGGCGGTCGCGGGACCGCGCCACGCGGCCGGCGGCTCCCGCAGAGCGACCGCAGGCACCCACGACCGGAACCAGGAGCCGTACGTGAACGTCCCCCTCGTACCGAACAGCCCGCACCCGGCCAGGGAGCTGGGCCCGTCGAACCTGCACCTCTGGCTGCTCCCGTCCCCCGCCTCGCCGCGTGACGTACCGGTCGGCGAACTCGCCCCCGACGAACGGCGGCGCGCGGCCGCCTACCGCCGGCCCGGCGACCGGCAGACGTACATCGCCGCCCATGTGGGGTTGCGCCGGGTGCTGTCGGTGTACACCGGCGTGGAGCCCCGGCGGCTGAACATCGGCCGGGAGTGGTGCGAGGAGTGCGGGGAACGGCACGGCCGGCCGGTGCTGGTCGACCTGCCGGGCGCCCCGCAGTTCTCGCTCTCCCACAGCCACGGCCTCGCCCTGGTCGCGGTGGCCCGCGCCCGGGTCGGCGTCGACGTCCAGGCGCTGCCGTCGCAGGAGACCGTCGACGCCTGCCTGCCCCTGCTGCACCCGGCCGAGCGCCAGGAGATCGCCCGGCTCCCCGCCGCCGGGCGGCAGACGGCCTTCGCCCGGCTGTGGTCCCGGAAGGAGGCCTACCTGAAGGGGCTCGGCACCGGGCTCGCCCGCGCCGCCGACCTCGACTACCTCGGCGAGGCCGCCGAGTCCTGGCGCCCGGCCGGCTGGACGGTGCGCAACGCGCCCCTGTGCGACGGCCATGTCGGCGCCGCGGCGCTGGCCGGCGGCAAGGACTGGCGGGCCGCCATGTACCCGGTGCCCGCCGAGTCGCTGTACGCCCGGGACGCCGTCGAGCGGATCTCCGCCGTCGAACCGGGCCTGCGCACCATGCTGCGCGCCCACGACCCGTTCTCCGTGCGCCCGCACGCCCTCATCGACACAAGGAACAGGAAGGAAAGGGCCCAGGCATCATGACCCTCACCGATCCCGAAGCCATCGTGCTCGACACCGCCCCGGACACCCTCGACGAGGTGGACCGTCTCACGGAACTGCACACCATCAAGGAGCTCGTCCGCACGGGCCCCGACCCCAAGGCCACCGAGCGCCAGCACGCCAAGGGCAAACTCACCGCCCGCGAACGCATCGAACTCCTTCTCGATCCAGGCTCGTTCACCGAGGTCGAGGCCCTGCGCCGGCACCGGGCCCAGGGCTTCGGCCTGGAGGCCAGAAGGCCGTACACCGACGGCGTCATCACCGGCTGGGGCACGGTGGAGGGCCGTACGGTCTTCGTGTACGCCCATGACTTCCGCATCTTCGGCGGCGCCCTCGGAGAGGCCCACGCCCAGAAGATCCACAAGCTGATGGACATGGCGATCGCGGCCGGCGCGCCCCTGGTCTCCCTCAACGACGGCGCGGGCGCCCGCATCCAGGAGGGCGTCTCGGCCCTGGCCGGCTACGGCGGCATCTTCCAGCGCAACACCAAGGCGAGCGGGGTGATCCCGCAGATCTCGGTCATGCTGGGCCCGTGTGCGGGAGGCGCGGCCTACTCGCCCGCCCTCACCGACTTCGTCTTCGCGGTACGCGACATCTCCCAGATGTTCATCACCGGCCCGGACGTGGTGAAGGCGGTCACCGGCGAGGAGATCAGCCACAACGGCCTGGGCGGCGCGGACGTGCACGGCGGCACCTCCGGAGTCGCCCACTTCGTCTACGACGACGAGCGCACCTGCCTCGAAGAGGTCCGCTACCTCCTCACCCTGCTCCCCTCCAACAACCGCGAACTGCCGCCCGCCCACCCCGCGGGCGACCCGGCCGACCGCCCCGGCGACGCCCTGCTCGACCTGGTCCCCGAGGACGGCAACCGCTCCTACGACATGCGCAAGGTGATCGAGGAGATCGTCGACGACGGCGACCACCTGGAGGTCCACGCCGCCTTCGCCACCAACATCGTCTGCACGCTGGCCCGTCTCGACGGCCACGTCGTGGGCATCGTCGCCAACCAGCCCGCGTCCATGGCCGGTGTGCTCGACATCAGGGCCAGTGAGAAGGGCGCGCGGTTCGTGCAGTTCTGCGACGCCTTCAACATCCCTCTGCTCACCCTCGTGGACGTGCCCGGGTTCCTGCCCGGCGTCGACCAGGAGCACGAGGGCATCATCCGGCGCGGGGCGAAACTGCTCTACGCCTACTGCAACGCCACCGTGCCGCGTGTCTCGGTGGTCCTGCGCAAGGCCTACGGCGGCGCCTACATCGTCATGGACTCCCGCTCCATCGGCGCCGACGTGGCCCTCGCCTGGCCCACCAACGAGATCGCGGTGATGGGCGCGGAGGGCGCGGCCAACGTCGTCTTCCGCCGTGAGATCGCGGCCGCCGACGACCCCGAGGCGATGCGCCGGCAGAAGATCAAGGAGTACAAGAACGAACTGGTCCACCCCTACTACGCGGCCGAGCGCGGACTCGTCGACGACGTGATCGATCCCCGCGACACCCGGCTGGTCCTCAGCCGCGCCGTGGCGATGCTCGCCGCCAAGTCCGCCGCCCTGCCCACCCGCAAGCACGGCAACCCGCCCCAGTGAGGAGACCGCATGCCAGCGACGCCGACACCCTCCGACCTGCTCGCCGCCACGTCCTTGCGGGTCCTGCGGGGCGAGCCGAGCGCCGAGGAACTCGCGGCGGTGACGGTCGTCCTGACGCTGCTCCTGACGCCCCCCGACGAACCCGCTCCGCAGCGGCCCCCCACAGCCGGCTGGACCCGCCCGGACCGCCTCGGGACCTACAGCTCCCCGAGGGCCTGGCACGGTTGAGGCGACCTCCGGTGTGTTCACCGACAGTGACCGATTCTGATCGACGTCGACCGTTCCTTCGTTGTTTCGGGGCGCTCTGCGAACGGGGGCATTGCGGTCCTTATCGGTCTGTCGTGCGAAGTCTCATACCAGAGCGGGACCCTCCCCGGGGGAGTTTGTCAACTGCCCACCGCACATGATGCGTTGGCGACTACTGTGAGTGTCCGTCGGACGACGCGCGGCCGAATTCCCGGCCCTCTCGACCGACACCGCGATGGCGCATGCCCGGGACGCGCACCCGCGCGGCCGAGTACGCCCGACGGACCGACAGTACGAGGACACCGATGTCTCACCTTGGCGCACCCGCCCCACGCGCAGACCGCCGCGAGGGCGGACGGCACGGACGACCGGTCGCCCGACCCGCACCCGCGCCGGCCGAGACACACATACGGCCACAGCTCGTCCGGCTCGCCGTGCTCCCGCCCACCGCCGTCGCCCTCAGCGCCTGCGCGGCCGTGCTGTTCACCGTGCGCTCCACCGGAGCCCGGCCCAGCCCCACCCTGTGGGCCGTCCTCACCGGCGCGGTCGGCGTGACCGCCGTCGGCATCCTCGTCGCGGCCGTGGCCGCCGACCGCGCCGCCCGCTCCGTCAGCGACCGCATCGCCGCCCTGCGCGCCGGCAGCGCGCGCGGCGAGGCCGACCTGCGCGCGCTGCTCGACACCCTGCGCCGCGGCGAGGCCCCGCCGCCCCGCAGGACACGCGGCGGACCGCCCGGCGACGCCGACGACTTCGAGCTCCTCGCCGCCGACCTCGCCCGCGCCCACGACGGGGCCGTCACCGCCGTCGTCCAGGCCGCCCAGCTCTCCAGCCAGGCCGGCAACGAACAGAAACTGGAGGTGTTCGTCAACCTCGCGCGGCGCCTTCAGTCCCTCGTGCACCGCGAGATCTCCATCCTGGACGAGCTGGAGAACGAGATCGAGGACCCCGACCTGCTGAAGGGCCTCTTCCACGTCGACCACCTCGCCACCCGCATCCGCCGCCACGCCGAGAACCTCGCCGTGCTCGGCGGCGCCGTCTCCCGGCGGCAGTGGAGCAACCCCGTCCCCATGACCGAGGTGCTGCGCTCCGCCATCGCCGAGGTCGAGCAGTACTCGCGGGTCAAGCTCGTCCCACCCATCGCCGGGGACCTGCGCGGGCACGCCGTCGCCGACGTCATCCACCTCCTCGCCGAACTCGTCGAGAACGCCACGGTGTTCTCCGCCCCGCACACCCACGTCCTGCTGCGCGCCAACCTCGTCACCTCCGGGCTCGCCGTCGAAGTCGAGGACCGCGGACTCGGCATGCCCGCCGAGGAGCAGAGCCGGATGAACGCCCTGCTCACCGACCCCGACCAGGTCAACGTCGGCCGCCTGCTCGCCGACGGCCGCATCGGCCTCTACGTCGTCTCCCAACTCGCCCGCCGCCACGGCATCCACGTCCGCCTCCAGGGCAACATCTACGGCGGCGTCCAGGCCGTGCTCGTCGTACCGCAGGCCCTGCTGGGCCCGGCGCAGGGGCTGCCGCAGGCAGGGGAGGAGGGAGCAGGAGCCACCGGGGAACAGCCCGGGGCTACGCCGACGGGCGGCGCGGTCGGCCTGGGCGAGGTGCCGTCGGGGGCCGGCGCGGTCGGCCTGGGCGAGGTGCCGTCGGGGGCCGGCGTCGTCGCGCGAGGCGGGACGCCGTCTCCCGGGGGCGCGACCGGCGGGGGAGGAGCGCCGTCGGAGAGCGGCGGGCAGGGGCGTGGCCCGGCGCCCTCGGCGGCGGGGGCGCGGAGCCGACCCAGGCCCCCCGCGCTGCCGCCGCGTCTGCCGGGCACGCCCCACCCGCCGAACCCGCCCCGGACGCCGGCGCCACCGCCTGCCCCGCCCTCCGCCCTGGACGCGGCCATGGCCCCCGGTCCCGTGCCCCCCGGCGGGCCGGCCGGCGCCACCACCGCGTCCGCCCCCGTCCCACCCGGGTCGCCGCGTGCGCGGCCCCGGGGCCAGGGCGCCCGGCACGACGCCCCCCGCCCGGACGGTCACGGTCTGGCTCCGCTGCCCGTGCGCGGGGCGCACGAGGAGCGGCCCACCCCGGCGGAGGCGGTACCCGGCATCCGGCCCGCCGACCGGCCCGTGCTGGACGAGCACTCGGGCATCGCGCCCACCCCGCGCGCCGGGGCGATCCGCGGCACCGTGGGCAAGCCGCAGCTGCCCCGCCGCCGCGCCCAGGAGCACATCGTGCCCCAGTTGCGCGGCGGCCCCGCTCCCCGGCAGGACATGGAGCGGCCCGTCGGCCACGACCCCGGCCTCATGGCCGCCTTCCAGCGCGGCATGGGCCTCGCCGAGGCCCAGCAGAGCCTGGAGCCGGAAGACCTGGAAACGCCCCGGTACTCCACCCCGACCCCGCCCCCGGGACGGGTGTCGTACCCCACCGGCCCGTACGACGGGAGCCCGCCGGCCGGATGATCAGCACCGCCCTCACCACCCCCACCCCCGCCGCTCCCGCGGACCCGCGTACCCCAAGGAGTCGATCCACCATGGCGAGCGAAGCGCCGACCGGCCATGTATCCGACCTCGACTGGCTGATGAGCGGTCTCGTGCAGCGCGTACCGCACACCAACAGCGCGGTCCTCCTCTCCTGCGACGGCCTGGTGAAGTCGGTCCACGGCCTCGACCACGACAGCGCCGACCACATGGCCGCCTTGGCCTCCGGCCTGTACTCGCTCGGCCGCAGCGCCGGCGTCCGCTTCGGAGACGGCGGCGACGTGCGCCAGGTCGTCGTCGAACTCGCCTCGACGCTGCTGTTCGTCACCACCGCGGGCTCCGGCACCTGCCTCGCCGTCCTCGCCGGCCGCGAGGCCGACGCCGCCGTCCTCGGCTACGAGATGGCGATGCTCGTCAAGAGCGTCCGCCCCTACCTGGAGACCGCGCCCCGCCGGCACGCCGTCGAACCGTCGGTGACGGGACCTTGAGCGTGGCGGCGGCCGGCGACGGCCCCTGGCTCGACGACGCGGCCGGCCGGCTGGTGCGCCCCTTCACGGTCAGCAACGGCCGGACCGAGCCCAGTGTCGCCCTCGATCTGATGTCACAGGTGAGAGCCACCGGGTCGACCCCCCTCGGCTATCTCGGCCCCGAGCACGCGCAGGCGCTGGACCTGTGCCGGGGACCCGTCCCGGTCGCCGAGGTCGCCGCCTGCCTGAAGCTGCCGGCCGCGGTCACCAAGGTGCTGCTGTCGGACCTCGTCGACTGCGGGGCGCTCACCACCAAGCCACCCGAGTACCACCACATCCCCACCGACCGGGCCCTACTGGAGGCAGTGCTCGATGGACTACGACGACAGCTCTGAGAGCGACGCCCGCGCCGCCCGAGAAGGGCACGACGCATTCGACCCGAACCGCGCCGGCCAGGGCGCCCGCGCCGCCCACGCCGCCCCCTACGACGAACGCCGCGACCGCCCCGAGCCCTTCCCCAACGCGCTCAAGATCCTCGTCGCGGGCGGGTTCGGGGTCGGCAAGACCACGTTCGTCGGCACCGTCAGCGAGATCGCGCCGCTGAGCACCGAGGAACTGCTCACCACGGTCAGCGCCGCGACCGACAGCCTCGACGGCATCGAGAACAAGGTCGAGACGACCGTCGCCATGGACTTCGGCCGCATCACCCTGGACGCCGACCACGTCCTGTACCTGTTCGGCACCCCGGGCCAGGAGCGGTTCTGGTTCATGTGGGACGAACTCTCCGAGGGCGCGCTCGGCGCGGTCATCCTCGCCGACACCCGTCGGCTGGAGGAGTGCTTCGCCGCCGTCGACTTCTTCGAGGAACGCGGCCTGGGATTCATCATCGCCGTCAACGAGTTCGACGGCGCCCACCGCTACGACCCCGAGGAGGTCCGTGCGGCCATCGACCTGGACCCGCAGGTCCCCGTCGTGCCCTGCGACGCCCGCATCTCCGCCTCCGGCGTCCAGACGCTGCTCACCCTCGTCCGGCACCTCATCGCCCACGTCTCGGCGACGCCCCAGCCGAGCGTCCACGGGGACGGAGCCCGCTCATGAGCTACGACCCGCCGCGCCCGGCCGGTCGACTGCTGCTCACCCCCGAGGACAAGGACGCCCCCGCCCGCACCAGCAGACTGCGCCGGCTGGGCCTCGGGGTGTGGCCGGAGCCCGCCCTCGACGCCTTCGCGGACCGTCTCGCCCAGCTGGCCCAAGCGCCGTACGCCATGGTCAACTTCCCTGACGGGGAACGGCAGTTCTTCGCCGGGCTGCACACCCCGCCCGGCGGCCGGGAGGCCCGCGGCGGCAAGCCCGAGATCGGCCGCACCCTGCCCCGCGACCACGGCTACTGCCCGCACGTCGTCGTCCGGCGCAAGGCGCTGGTCCTGGAGGACGTGAACGACTACCCGCGGTTCGCGGGCAACCCCGTCGTCGACGCGTACGGCGTCCGCTCCTACCTGGGAGCCCCGCTCATCGACTCGACGGGCATGGCGCTCGGCACGGTGTGCGTCGCCGACCTCGCGCCCCGCGCCTGGGGCCGGACCGGTCTGGACACGATCAAGGCGACCGCCGCCGACCTCGCCGGCCGGCTGGAACGCCGGAACGCCGACGGAAGCTTTCTGTGAGGCACGGTGAGAGGCGTCGGCCCGGTGAGCGCCGGCGTGTGAAGCGGAACTGTGGAGCCGCTTAAGAAACTCTCGATGGACCGCACCCGCGCCGTACGGCAGATTGCTACGGGATTCCACCCCTTCCCCGGTACCGGCGGCCCCTTCGGCGTGCCCGGACGCGGGGGACCGAACCACAGGAGCCGTAGCGTGAAGGCGCTGGTCAAGGAGAAGGCGGAGCCCGGGCTGTGGCTCGCGGACGTGCCGGAGCCCGTCGTCGGACCGGGCGATGTGCTGATCAAGGTGCTCCGCACCGGCATCTGCGGCACCGACCTGCACATCCGGGCCTGGGACGGCTGGGCGCGCCAGGCGATCCGCACCCCGCTGGTGGTCGGACACGAGTTCGTCGGCGAGGTCGTCGAGACCGGGCGTGACGTCACGGAGATCGCCGTCGGCGACCGGGTCAGCGGCGAAGGGCACCTCGTGTGCGGGAAGTGCCGCAACTGCCTGGCCGGCCGCCGCCATCTGTGCCGCGCCACCGTCGGCCTCGGCGTCGGCCGCGACGGGGCCTTCGCGGAGTACGTCGCGCTGCCCGCGTCCAACGTGTGGGTGCACCGGGTGCCGGTGGACCTCGACGTGGCGGCGATCTTCGACCCGTTCGGCAACGCCGTCCACACCGCGCTGTCCTTCCCGCTGGTCGGCGAGGACGTCCTGATCACCGGCGCCGGGCCGATCGGCCTCATGGCCGCCGCCGTCGCCCGGCACGCCGGCGCCCGCAACGTCGTCGTCACCGACGTCAGCGAGGAGCGGCTGGAGCTGGCCCGCAAGATCGGCGCGAGTCTCGCCCTCGACGTCTCGCGGGAGTCCATCGCCGACGGGCAGCGGGAGCTGGGCCTGCGCGAGGGTTTCGACATCGGCCTGGAGATGTCCGGCCGCGCCGAGGCCCTGCGCGACATGATCGCCAACATGACGCACGGCGGCCGTATCGCCATGCTCGGCCTGCCCGCCGAGGAGTTCCCGGTCGACTGGTCCCGGATCGTCACGTCGATGATCACGATCAAGGGCATCTACGGCCGTGAGATGTTCGAGACCTGGTACGCGATGTCGGTGCTGCTGGAGGGCGGACTCGACCTCGCACCCGTGATCACCGGCCGCTACGACCACCGCGACTTCGAGGCGGCCTTCGCGGACGCGGCGAGCGGCCGCGGCGGCAAGGTCATCCTCGACTGGACCGCGTAACTCCCTCACCGGCGAGACACTTTCAGGAGCTTCCCCCATGTTCGACTCCGTGCGCGACGACCTGCGCGCCACCCTCGACGAGATCCGCGCCGCCGGACTGCACAAGCCCGAGCGCGTCATCGGCACCCCGCAGTCCGCGACCGTCGCCGTGACCGCGGGCGGCCGCCCCGGCGAGGTCCTCAACTTCTGCGCCAACAACTACCTCGGGCTCGCCGACCACCCCGAGGTGATCGCCGCCGCCCACGAGGCCCTGGACCGCTGGGGCTACGGCATGGCCTCCGTGCGCTTCATCTGCGGCACCCAGGAGGTGCACAAGGAGCTGGAGGCCCGGCTGTCGGCGTTCCTCGGCCAGGAGGACACGATCCTGTACTCCTCCTGCTTCGACGCCAACGGCGGGGTCTTCGAGACCCTGCTCGGTCCCGAGGACGCCGTGATCTCCGACGCCCTCAACCACGCGTCGATCATCGACGGCATCCGGTTGTGCAAGGCGCGCCGCTTCCGCTACGCCAACCGCGACCTGGCCGACCTGGAAGCCCGGTTGAAGGAGGCGACCGAGGGCGGCGCCCGCCGCAAGCTGATCGTCACCGACGGCGTCTTCTCCATGGACGGCTATGTCGCGCCCCTGCGCGAGATCTGCGACCTCGCCGACCGCTACGACGCCATGGTCATGGTCGACGACTCGCACGCCGTCGGCTTCGTCGGCCCCGGCGGCCGCGGCACGCCCGAGCTGCACGGCGTGATGGACCGCGTCGACGTCATCACCGGCACGCTGGGCAAGGCGCTCGGCGGCGCCTCCGGCGGGTACGTCGCCGCCCGCGCCGAGATCGTCGCCCTGCTGCGCCAGCGCTCCCGGCCGTACCTGTTCTCCAACACCCTCGCCCCGGTCATCGCCGCGGCCTCCCTCAAGGTCCTCGACCTGCTGGAGTCGGCCGACGACCTGCGCGTGCGGCTCGCCGAGAACACGGCCCTGTTCCGCCGCCGGATGACGGCGGAGGGCTTCGACGTCCTCCCCGGCGACCACGCCATCGCCCCCGTCATGATCGGCGACGCGGCGCGGGCCGGCCGGATGGCGGAACTCCTGCTGGAGCGCGGGGTGTACGTCATCGGCTTCTCCTACCCGGTCGTCCCCCAGGGCCAGGCCCGGATCCGGGTCCAGCTGTCCGCAGCGCACTCCACGGACGACGTCGACCGCGCGGTGGACGCCTTCGTCGCGGCCCGGGCCGAGTTGGGGGACGCGGAACCGACCCCCGCCTGACGGCCCCGCCCAGGCCTCGTGGCCTGCGATAATCGTGGGGTGATCGAAGCTCGGCGGCTGCACATCCTTCGGGCGGTGGCCGACCACCGTACGGTGACGGCGGCCGCCGCCGCGTTGTACCTCACGCCGTCCGCGGTGTCCCAGCAGCTCACGGCGCTGGAGCAGGAGACCGGGCACCGGCTGGTCGAGCGGGGCGCCAAGGGCGTGCGGCTGACCCCCGCCGGGGAGATCCTGCTCGCCCACACCCACGCGGTTCTCGCCCAGCTGGAGCGGGCGGAGGCGGAACTCGCCGCCTACGGCTCCGGGGCGGCCGGCACGGTCACGGTGGCCGCGTTCGCGACCGGCATCGCCCTGGTCGTCGCGCCCGCCGTGGCCCGGCTCGCCGGCGCCGCCCCGGGGATAAGGATCCGCGTCCAGGACGCCGAGGGCGACGCCAGTCTGCGGATGGTCCTCGACCGGCAGGTCGACGTGGCCGTCGCCGTCGAGTACCGGGGGGCGCCGGCCGCCGACGACCCCCGTCTGGCGCACCTCCCGCTGTACGCCGAGCCCTTCGACGCGGTCGTCCCCGTCACCCACCGGCTCGCGGACCTCCCGGAGGTGCCGCTCGCCGAGCTGGCCAAGGACCCCTGGATCGGCCCGTACCCCGGCAACCCCTGCCACGACGTGGTGGTCCTGGCCTGCGAGCACGCCGGCTTCCAGCCCCGCCTGGAGCACTCCTCCGACGACTTCCGCGCGGTCGTCGCGCTGGCCTCGGCGGACGTCGGCGTGGCCCTCGTCCCGCGCTCGGCGCTGCGCGGCATGGACCTCGCCGGCGTGGTCGTCCGCCCGGTCGACGGGGTGGCCCCCACGCGACGCGTCTTCGCGGCCGTACGGCGGGGCGCGGAGGAACACCCGCTGATCCGGCCGGTGTTGGAGGCGCTCGGTCAGGCGGCACGGGCGCAGACGGCGTGACACCCGCGTTGTCAGTGGCAGCGGCTACCGTGCGGAGCATGCCGGACGCCGAAGACGTACGCCGTATCGCCCTGTCCCTGCCGGACACCACGGAGAAGATCGCCTGGAGCATGCCCACGTTCCGGGTCGGGACGAAGATGTTCGCCACCCTGCCCGAGGACGAGACCTCCCTCGCGGTGCGCTGCCCCAAGGAGGAGCGCGACGAGCTGGTCCTCGCCGAGCCCGGCAAGTTCTGGATCGCCGGCCACGAGGCCCAGTTCGCCTGGGTGCGCGTCCGGCTGGCCGCCCTGGAGGACGAGGGCGAGCTGCGGGACATCCTCGCCGACTCCTGGCGCCAGGCGGCCCCGCCGCGCCTGCTGGAGGCCCACCCCGGACTGGGGATCCCCGGCCGGCGCTGAGCGCGCCGAAACGGATGCGCGACCACCGACGCGAGTGCGGTATGGTTTCCATGCACGTTCTGCCGGGGGAAACCCCAGGTCAGACGGGCACCGGGACGTGGCGCAGCTTGGTAGCGCACTTGACTGGGGGTCAAGGGGTCGCAGGTTCAAATCCTGTCGTCCCGACCAGCTTCACGCAGGTCGCAGGCCGTCTTCTCGACTACGAGGAGGCGGCCTGTCCGGTGTCGGCGTCCACGTAGAGGCAGAACGGGTGGCCCGCCGGGTCGAGCAGCACGCGGACGTTCGCCTGGGGCTGGTGGTCCGCCTCCCGCGCCCCGAGCTCTCGCGCGTGCGCCACGGCGGCCCGCAGATCGACCACCTCGAAGTCCAGGTGCATCGTGATCCGCTGGGCGCCCGCCCGGGCCGGCCAGACCGGCGGGACATGGTCCTCCGAGACCTGGAAGCCCAGGTATCCCAGGCCTTCGGGCGGCACGGCGGCCGCTCCGTCCGCGTCCTCCTTGACGATCTCCCAGCCGAGCAGCTCCGCGGGGAAACGGGCGAGCGCCCGGGGATCGGGGGCCTCCAGCGCCACGCCCCACCAGTCGTGCCTGGCCATGCGAGGGACGCCCGAGTCGGGGCCGGGTCGTCCGCGCATGCCCGCCGGCCCTTCCCCTACCGTCGGCCGCGCGTCCGCGCGCCCCTCGGTGGGGCGATGAACTGCAGCTCCAGGGTGAGCGGCGGCTCGGCGACACCGGGGCCGCCCGCGACCGCCCAGCCGATCAGCTCCTCCGTGCAGTCGTCGTCCATGGCGAACCCCACCCAGGTGGCCCGGCCGCCCGCCCGCCGTCCGGCCGCCGAGGGCTGGACGACGACCACGTTGGCCTGGTCGCACGGGCCGAGACAGTCCGTCGTACGGACCGCGAAGCCTCCGTCGGACGCGGCGGCGGCCGCGCGCAGCCGGTCGAGCTGCCAGGCGTGGTCGAAGCCGGGATGCTTGCGGGCGTCCCCGCAGCAGCAGCCCCGGCACACGACGAGGGTGCAGGGCCGGCGCGCGGCGGCGCCGATCGCCACCGCGCGCTGACCGGGCACCGTGCGACGCGGTCCCACCCCGGTCAGGAGGCCGACAGGCCGACGTGGGCCAGGGCCTGCCGCAGCAGGAACCCGTGCCCGCCCGGCATCTCGCTCTGCACCGCGGGCGAAGCCGCCTCCTGCGGGTCGAACCACACCAGGTCCAGCGCGTCCTGCCGGGGCCGGCAGTCACCGGTCACCGGCACGATGTAGGCGAGGGACACCGCGTGCTGACGGGGGTCGTGGTACGGGGTGATGCCCTGCGTCGGGAAGTACTCGGCGACGGTGAAGGGCTGCAGCGAGGTCGGCACCCGCGGCAGGGCCACCGGGCCGAGATCCTTCTCCAGGTGACGCAGCAGCGCGTCGCGGACCCGCTCGTGGTGCAGGACCCGGCCCGAGACCAGGGTCCGGTTGACGTTGCCGTCCGGTCCGATCCGCAGCAACAGGCCGATGCTGGTGACTTCACCGCTGTCGTCGACGCGCACGGGGACGGCCTCGACGTACAGGATCGGCATCCGTGCGCGGGCCATCTCGAGCTCGTCGGCGCTCAGCCAACCGGGCGTGGTATCGGTCAGGTCAGACATTGCTTGATCATACTTTCAGTGTCCGTCGGGAAGCCGGTAGACCCCGAGGGCGTTGTCCGCCCCGGCCCACCGCGCCAGGCGCAGCGCGTCGGCCAGACTGAGTTCGCCGGCGTCCACCCGGTCCTGGAGGAGGTCCCCCAGACCCCGGCGGAACGCCAGCGCGCCGAGTGCGTGGAACTCGGCGACACCGTAGGCGTCGGAGCTGTACAGCAGTTTGCGGAACGGTGTGATCTCCAAGGCCTCCTCCAGGACCGCCCGCGCTCGTACGGGACCCACATGGTGCAGCGTGAGTCCCACGTCCAGGTACACCTGCTCGAACACGGCCGCCAGGAAGGCGGCCTGCCGCTGGTAGGGCCAGCAGTGCAGGAGCAGCACCGGGATCGTGCCCGCGATCAGGTGCAACCAGTCCGTCAGAAGTGCGGGATCCGCGCGGTGCAGCCGGATGTCCCGGTCGCCGAAGCCCGTGTGCAGTTGCAGCGGCAGCCCCAGGTCCACGGCCGTCCACAGCAGATGGCGTACGAGCACCGGATCCGTCAGCCTGCCGCCGGCCGAGAGCCAGGTCCGGGCCGCCCGGGTCACCTCGGCGTCCGAGGGCCGGGCCGGGGCGAGGTCGAAGCCCGTGCGGTAGGCGGCCACCGACTTCACCGCCACCACCCCCGGCGCCCGCACGGCGTCCAGCGCCGCCGCCCGGAACGCGTCCGCGTACCCGCCCGCGTCCACGCCCCGCGCGGCCACCGCCTCCGCGACGGTCTCCAGCCGGACGACCTCGTGGGCGCTCGCGCCCGCCAGCGCGGCCAGTTCGGCGGGCGGGGTGAGACGGTCCGCGTCGAAACCGGTGTCCACGAAGAACCGGCCCGTCCTGGCCGCCGTCAACAACCGCCGGTTCACCTCCCGCGGCCCCAGGTCGGCCCGCCGCGCCAGGTACTCCTCGGGCGGGGCGTGCCGGTCCAGGTCCAGCAGCGGCGCGCAGTACCGCCGTACGGCCACACCGGCCGGGGTGTCGAACGACGAGCTGCCGGGCCACCGGTCGCCCTCGGTGAGCAGTTCCTCGAATCCCGCCCGGTCCAGCGGGCCCGCGACCACCCCGTGACAGTGGTGGTCCACCAGTGCCAGGGCGGCGAGCGCCTCGTGGACCGGCCCGGCGCGCATCTCAGTACGCCCAGCGGTAGGCCGCCGCCACCCGCTCGTCGTCCAGCCCGGCGACCGCCTCGATCTCGCCCCGGCGTACGGCGGTCACCGCGTCGGCGAGGACCGGGCCCAGCGCGGCCCGCAGCACCCCGTCCTCCCGGAACCGCTCCACGGCCTCGGCCAGCGAGGCCGGCAGCCGGCGCACGCCCCGGGCCTCGGCCGTGGCGGCGTCCAGCGCGGCCGGGTCGCCCACGGTCTCCTCCGGCAGGGTCGCGCCCGACGCGATCCCGTCCAGGCCGGCGGCGATCACACAGCCGAGCGTGAGGTAGGGGTTGGCGGCCAGGTCGACCGGCTTGACCTCCAGGTTCGCCAGCTCCGCGCGCCGGCCCGCGGTGCCCCGCACCAGCCGTACCGCCGCCTCACGGGTCTCCAGGCCCCACGCGGTGAACACCCCCGCCCACTGGGAGGGCTTGAGCCGCAGATAGCCGGCCGGGCTCGGCGCGGTCACCGCGGTCAGGGCGGGCAGCCGGGCCAGCACACCGGCCGCGAAGGCCTCCGCGTCGGCCGTCATCCCGTGCCGGCGGTCCCCGCCCGTGTGCAGGTTGACCCCGGCACGCCAGGCGGACAGATGGAGGTGACCGCCGTTGCCGACGCCCTGGGCGGTGACGGCGGGGGAGAACGACACCCGCAGCCCGTGCCGCCGGGCCACCGCGCGCACGGTCTGGCGCACCAGGACGCTGCGGTCGGCGGCGGCCACCGGGTCCAGGGCGCCCACGGAGATCTCGAACTGACCGGGCGCGTACTCGGGGTGGACCTGCTCGACGTCCACGCCCTGGGCCGCGCACGCCGCGAGCAGGTCGGCGGTGCAGTCGCTCAGCTCGACCTGCCGGATCGCGCCGTACGCGGGCCCGGTGGTCGCCGGGACGAACTCGCCGGCGGGCGCGGAGTCCAGGCCGAACGACCACTCGATCTCGACGGCCGCCCGGAAGGACAGGCCGTGCGTCCGGGCGGCGTCGGCGACGACGTCGCGCAGGAACGTGCGCGAGCAGCCCGGATGCCGTTCGCCGTCCTGGGTGATCCGGTCGACCGGCGCCCACGCCCAGCCCGGCTGTGCGGCGAGGACCACCAGCCGGTCCAGGTCGGGGTACAGACGCAGATCGCCGTCGGGGGAGCCCAGCACGTCCGTGGAGACGATCCGGTCGTCGGCGAGGAACGTGTCGAACACCGGGGACATGCCGACGCCCCAGGCCGCGGCCGACGCCAGCCGCGCCACCGGGACCGTCTTCACCCGGCCCACGCCCGCGGTGTCGACGTAGGCCAGCACGACCCCGTGCACACCGCGCCCCGACAGCTCGCCGGCCAGGGCTCTCGCCCGCTCCACGTCGCCGGGGCGGCCGCCGGGCACGGGATCGTCGAGGGTGCTCATACGGCCTCCGGGTCAGTGGCGTCGTCGATGGTCCGCCCCGCCGGTGCCCGCGGGCGGCGCGCGTCGTCAGGGTTTCACGGCCACCCCGCCGTACTGCGGCACCACGGCCGGAGCGCCCGGCTCGGGACGCCACCGCGAGCAGGACACCAGGCCCGGTTCGAGGAGCTGGAGGCCTTCGAAGAACGCGGCGATCTCCTCGCCGCTGCGCGCGGTGATCGGCGGGGTCGCGTTCTCGTTCCAGAACCTCATGGCGGGGATCTGGCCCTCGCCGCCCACCTCGCTGTCATGGGTGGGATGCGTCAGCACCAGGAAACTGCCCGAGGGGACCGCCGCCATGACCCGGCGCACGATGTCCCGCGCCGCCTCCACGTCCAGCACGAAGTTCAGGATGCCCAGCATCATCACCGCGACGGGCCGGGTGAAGTCCAGGGTGCCGGCGGCGCGTCGCAGGATCGCGTCGGGGTCGTGGACGTCGGCGTCGACGTAGTCGGTGACGCCGGCCGAGGTGCCGGTCAGCAGGGTGCGCGCGTGCACCAGCACGATCGGGTCGTTGTCGACGTACACGATCCGCGAGTCGGGGGCGACGCGCTGGGCGATCTCGTGGGTGTTGTCCGCCGTCGGCAGCCCGGTGCCGATGTCGAGGAACTGCCGGACGCCGCGCTCCTCGGCCAGGAAGCGCACCGCCCGGCCCAGGAACCAGCGGTCCGCGCGGGCGATCTCCCGGATCAGCGGGAACATCCCGGCGACGTGCTCGCCGACCCGCTGGTCGACCTCGTAGTTGTCCTTGCCGCCGACCCAGTAGTTCCACACCCGCGCGTTGTGCGCCACCCCGGTGTTCAGCGGCGCCGCCGGTCCGCCCGACGGCGTGTGGACCTCGCTCACGTGACCGCTCCCTCCCGCGCTCTTGTCGCGTACTCGTCGCATCCAGCCCGTCAGCCGTCATTGTGCCGCCCGGTGATCACCGGTGTCCCGGGATTCGGACGGCCCAGTCCGTGTTCGAGGGCCGCGCGGGGTCCCCCGGTAGGGTGACGACCCGGTCGCCCTCGTACAGGAAGCAGGACATGCCCTACTCCGAAGCCGCCCCTCTGCCCGTCCCGGAGCCTGCGCCCGTCCCGGAGCCGTCGGCCGCGTCGGCCGGTGTCCGCCTGATCGTCACCGACATGGACGGAACCCTGCTCGACGACCACAAGCGGCCGCCGGCAGGGCTGCGGGAGGTGCTGGGGCTGCTGCGGGAGCGCGGGGTGCTGTTCAGCCCGGCGAGCGGCCGGCAGTACGCGACGCTGGCGCACGAGTTCGACGGCTTCGCCGACGGCATGGTCTTCATCGCCGAGAACGGCACGTACGTGGTCCGCGACGGTGAGGAGCTCAGCTCCGACCCGATGGACCCGGACGTCGTCGCCCAGGTCGTGGAGTGCGTGCGGCGGCTCGTCGCGGGCGGCGCGGACGTGGGCGCCGTCGTGTGCGGGAAGCGGTCCGCGTACGTGGAGCGCACCGACGACGCGTTCCTGGCCGAGGTCCGCCGCTACTACCGGCGCAACGCCGTCGTCGACGACATCGCCGCCGTCGACGACGACGTCCTCAAGGTGGCCCTTTACGACTTCCGTTCCGCCGAGCGCATCACCGCCCCGGCCCTCGCCGCGTTCACGGGCACCCACAACGTCGTCGTCTCCGGCGAGCACTGGGTGGACGTCATGAACCGCACCGCCACCAAGGGCGCCGCGCTGCGCCGGCTCCAGCGGGAGCTGGGCATCACGCCCGCGCAGACCGTGGTCTTCGGCGACTATCTCAACGACCTGGAGATGCTGGACGTCGCCGACTGGTCCTTCGCCATGGCCAACGCCCACCCGGAGGTCGTCGGCAGGGCCCGCCATCTGGCCCCGTCCAACAACGACAACGGCGTGCTGCGCACGATCGCCCGGCTGCTCGACCTGCCGCTGAGCGACCTGCGCTGACGACGACGAGGGGTCCGCGGCGCGCGCCGCGGACCCCTCGTCGAACGTGTGGGGCTCGGGGCCCCGGCGTCATGGTTTGAGCGGGTCGTGGCCGACCGTCATCAGACGGTGCCGCAGCCGGGTGTCGTCGGCCGCCGGCTCGTCCTCCAGGTCGGTCCGCTCGGTCACCGTGTCCACGACGCGGTGCATCACCCGCAGGTCGTCCTCGGTGAGGTCGGTGCGCCGCTTCTGCAGGATGGCCAGCACGTGCTGACCGGTCGCGGTCCCCGCCTCGTCGGGCAGCGGCTCCGCGTTCTCGTCGGCGTCCCGCACCCGCAGCCAGGCGGCCAGCTCCTGCGAGGTCATGTTGACCACGCGGTGGAAGTCCTCCCACAGCGCGTCGAGTTCGAGGGCGTCCGTCATGCGGTGCTCCTCCGTCCGTGCGTCGTCGTGCGTCGTTCGCGTCGTTCTGCGTCGTTCTGCGTCGTACGTGCCGTCCGGGCGGCGCTCGGCCTGTGTCGCCGGGGCAGCCGTACCGGGCCTGTCGATGCGGTCGGTGCGGGTCAGTCGCCCGGCTGCCAGTTCTCCGCCTCGAACATCCACCGCTGCTTCTCCAGATCGGCGGTGATGGCGATGAGCAGGTCCTGGGTCACCGGGTCGGCCGTCTCCGTCGCCGAGATGCGCTCGCGCAGCCGTCCGATCGCCGCGCCCAGCGTCTCCGAGATCACCTGCACGACGTCCTCGTCGCGCACCCAGCCGTCCTTCGGGGCGGGCAGGGTGAACGCCGACGCGATCGTCTCCGGCCGGCCGTCCGGCGGCAGGCCGAGGGCGGCGGCGCGCTCGGCGACGGTGTCGGAGTAGGTGCGGGCCGTCGAGACCACCTCGTCGAGCTGGAGGTGGATCGAGCGGAAGCGGGGGCCAACGATGTTCCAGTGGGCCTGCTTGCCGATCAGTGAGAGGCCCAGCAGGTCGACGAGAGTGCTCTGCAACGCGTCGAAGGTGACTTGACGGTCCGGTTCGGGCAGCGGGCTCTTCACGACAGTCATACCGAGGTTCTCCTTCTCGCGTCGTCACGTGCGGTACGGAGCAGTTCGGCGCGCTCCTCCTCGTCGGTCCCGCCCCAGACGCCCGACGTCGGCGGGCTGTCGAGGGCGAAGGCCAGACACGCGGCGGTCACCCTGCACCGGGCGCAGACGCGTTTGGCGTCCGCCGCGTCCCTCAGGGCCGGGCCGGACGTGCCGACGGGAAAGAACAGCTCGGGGTCCTCGCCCACGCAGGCGGCGCTGCGCAACCACTCCATGACCGCGCGGGTGCCCAGGGCGAACACCCGCAAACACGGCCTGTCCTCGCGATACGCGCCACTCGGGCAGGCTCACCGGGGAGTGATCTACCCAGGGGCGGGCGGGGCGGTCTATAGTCCTAAACTAGCAGTGCTAATAACGGCGTCCTCGCCTTCCGCACATCCCGATCAGGAGTGCCTGTCGTGCGTCCCGTCCACTTCGCCGTCGCCCGCCGCACCCCCATCGGCCGGCTGCGCGGCGCCCTGTCCACCGTGCGGCCCGACGACCTCGCCGCCACCGTGGTGCGCGCCCTCGTCTCCGAGGTGCCCGCCCTCGACCCCGCCCGCGTCGACGACGTCTACTGGGGCGCCGCCAACCAGGCCGGCGAGGACAACCGCAACGTCGCCCGGATGGCCGTGCTCCTCGCCGGCCTGCCCGAGACCGTGCCCGGCGCCACCGTGAACCGGCTGTGCGCCTCCGGGATGGAGGCCGTGACCGCCGCCGCCCGCACCATCGCCGCGGGCGAGGCCGACATCGTGATCGCGGGCGGCTCCGAGTCGATGAGCCGCGCCCCGTTCGTGCTGGCCCGCCCCGACGAGGCCCTCCCGCACCGCGTGGAGACCGTCGACACCCGGCTCGGCTGGCGCCTGGTCAACCCGGCGATGAAGGACCTGCACGGCCTGCTGGCCATGGGCGAGACCGCCGAGGAGGTCGCCGGACGGTACGGCGTCTCCCGCGAACGCCAGGACCGGTTCGCCCTGCGCAGCCACCAGCGCGCCGCCCGGGCCCGCAAGGACGGCCACTTCGACGACGAACTCCTGCCCGTCACCCGCCCCGACGGCGTGCTCGTCGACGCCGACGAGTCCGTCCGCGAGGACACCTCCTACGACAAGCTCGCCGGGCTCAAGCCGGTCTTCCGCCCCGGCGGCACCGTCACCGCCGGCAACGCCTCCCCGATGAACGACGGCGCCGCCGGGCTCCTCCTGGTCAGCGAGGAGGCCCTGAACGACCTGGGCCTGGAGTCCCTCGGGCGCTACGTCGCCGGCGCCTCCGCCGGAGTGCACCCCGACGTGATGGGCATCGGCCCGGTGCCCGCGACCCGCAAGGCGCTGGCGCGCGCCGGATGGAGCGTGGGCGACGTCCAGGAGGCCGAGTTCAACGAGGCGTTCGCCGCCCAGGCGCTGGCCTGCGTGGACCAGCTGGGCATCGACCCCGACCTGGTCAACCCCAGCGGCGGCGCGATCGCCCTCGGCCACCCGCTGGGCTGCTCGGGCGCCCGCCTCCTCACGACGCTGCTGCACCGGATGCGCAGGACGGGCGCGGAACGCGGCCTGGCGACCATGTGCGTGGGCGTGGGGCAGGGGAGCGCGGTGCTGGTCGAACGGCACTGACGGACGCCCGCGCGGGGCCGGCCGCCGAACCCCGTCGGCGGTCACCAGGCGAGACGGTGTCCGACGCCGCCGTTCGATGCATCTAGCATCGGTCTCCGCATGAACACGATCACGCACCTCACCGGCTGGGAGTTCGCCGCGCTCGCCTGCGCGGCGGGCCTCGTCGGCTTCTCCAAGACCGCCGTCAGCGGGGCCAACACGGTCAGCCTGGCGATCTTCGCCGCCGTCCTGCCCGCCCGCGCCTCCACAGGCGTCCTGCTGCCCATCCTGATCGCCGGCGACGTCCTGGCCGTCCTCACCTACCGGCGGCACGCCCACTGGCCCACCCTGTGGCGGCTGTTCCCGGCGGTCGCCGTCGGCGTGGTCGCCGGCACGGCGTTCCTGACGTGGGCCGACGACGCGGTCGTACGGACGTCGATCGGCGCGATCCTGCTGTTCATGGCCACGGTCACCGTGTGGCGGCGGCGCACCGCCGACGCCGCCGCGGAACCGGACGGCGTGGCCACCCGGGCCGGCCGGATCAAGGCCCGCTCCTACGGCGTCCTCGGCGGCTTCACCACCATGGTCGCCAACGCAGGCGGCCCGGTGATGTCGATGTACCTGCTGTCGGCGGGCTTCCGCAAACTCGGCTTCCTCGGCACCTCCGCGTTCTTCTTCCTCATCGTCAACGTCTCCAAGGTGCCCTTCAGCGTGGGCCTCGGCCTCATCGACGCCCGCTCGCTCCTGCTGGACGCCACGCTCGTCGCCTTCGTCGTCCCCGGGGCGCTGCTCGGCAAGTGGGCCGTGGACCGCATCAACCAGCGTCTCTTCGAACAACTGGTGATCGCGGCGACCGTGGTCGGCGGTCTGCAACTGCTGCTGCGCTGATCAGCGACCGTCCGCCGGGCGGCGGCGCAGCAGGTACGTGTCCATGATCCAGCCCTTGCGGGCGCGCGCCTCGGCCCGCAACCGCTCGATGCGCGGGCCGGCCTCGGCCACCGGCCCGGACACGAGGATCTCGTCCGGGGTGCCGACGTAGGCGCCCCAGTAGATGTCGACGTCCTGGCCGGCGTACGCCCGGAAGGCCTGGTGGGCGTCGAGCATCACCACCACGTCGTCCACCCCCTCGGGGAAGCCCTCGGCGAGCCGCCGCCCGGTGGTGATCTGCACCGGCCGCGCCACCCGGCTCAGCCCCGTGCGGTGCCGTGCCGCGAGCGCCGAGACGCTGCTGATCCCCGGCACCACGTCGTACTCGAACGCCACCCTTCCCCGCGCGAGCACCTCCTCCAGGACGCCCAGGGTGCCGTCGTACAGCGCGGGGTCGCCCCAGACCAGGAACGCGCCGGTCTCGTCCGCGCCCAGCTCCTCGCCGATCAGCCGCTCGCAGAGGGCGGCGCGGGCGTCCCGCCAGTCGCCGACGGCCGGGGCGTAGGCGGCGCCGTCCGCGCGGCGGTCCCGCTCGGGGTCGCGCGCCTCGACCACCCGGTAGGAACCCTCCGGCAGATGCGTGCGCAGCATCTCCCGGCGCAGCCGCGTCAGGTCGCTCGTCGCATCGCCCTTGTCCAGCACGAAGAACACGCCGGAGTCGCGCAGGGCCTTGACCGCCTGAAGGGTCAGCTGGTCGGGGTCGCCCGCGCCGATGCCGATGACGTGGATCCTTCGCACGTCTTCGAGTCTGCCGCACGCCACTGACACCGGCCTCGACGCCCGGGTCCTCCGCGGTCGCGGGGGTTCAGCGCAGCCGGGGCGCCGACTCGCGCGCGTCGACCGCCGTGCCCGTCCGCTCCACGTCCTGGGCCAGCTCGCGCGCCCAGTGGGCCAGGTCGTCGAGATCCATGCCGTACGGGCGCGCGTGCCCGTCGTCCGCCGCCCACTCCTGGACGGCCCCCGCGCCGCGCCGCAGCAGCCGGGCCCCGCCGGTCACGTTGCCCCGGGCGGCGTGCGTCAGCCCCACCGCGAGCTGGGCGAGTCCCCGCCACAGGGCGCGTTCGGCCTCGGGGCCCGACTTCCAGGCGTCCTCGAACACCTCGTGCGCGTGGAACGGCTTGCCCTCGTCGAGCAGGGCCTGCGCCTCGGCGACCGACTCCTTCGGCGTGCGCACGACCCCCTCGGGCTGGCGGGCCACGCCCGTCGCGCCGTACGGAAGGGGCCTGCCCAGGCCGTCCCGGGGCCTGGCGTTGCGCGCCCGCCCCTCCTCGTCCCGGTCCCGCGTCCCGGCGCTCCGGCCGCCGCTCCCGTCTCCCGCGCCGCCCGTTCGGTGATCGCTGTCCATACGGCGATTGTCCCGCGCCCACGCCGTCTTCGGAGCACCGCCCGGCGTGGGGTAAAGTGCTCTTCGCGCGATCACGCGGAGCTCCGCGGGAAGCGCACCGGGACGTGGCGCAGCTTGGTAGCGCACTTGACTGGGGGTCAAGGGGTCGCAGGTTCAAATCCTGTCGTCCCGACCGGCGACATCGCGGTCGGAAGCCGCTTTCCCGTTCACGGGAGGGCGGCTTCGGCGTGTTCTGGGGCGGGGCGCGCGCGGATAGGCTGGGATCATGCCGCCGTCCTCCCGCCGTACCGCCCGACAGGCAGACCTGCTGGAACGACTCGTCGCGCTGCTGACGGCGGAGGGGTTCTCCGACCTCACCCTCGACGACCTCGCCGTGCGGCTGCGCTGCTCGAAGACCACGCTGTACCAACTGGCCCGCAGCAAGCAGGGGCTGGTGGTGGAGGCCGTCAAGCACTACTTCCGCGGGGCCACCGAGGCCGTCGAGAAGCGGGTCGCCCAGACCGACGAGCCCTCCGACCGGGTGCGGGTGTACCTGACCACCGTCGCCGAGCAGTTGCGCCCGCTCTCCCGCCGCTTCCTGGACGACGTGGCGGACTTCCCGCCCGCGCGCGAGGTGTACGAGGCGAACACGCGGATGGCCGCGGAGCGGGTGCGCCGGCTGATCGCGGAGGGCGTGTCGGACGGCGCGTTCCGCGAGGTGCACACCGCGTTCGTCGGCGAGGTCGCCGCCGCGACCATGCGGCAGATCCAGCAGGGCGAGCTGAAGGCCCGCACCGGGCTGAGCGACGCGGAGGCGTACGAGCAGCTCGCCTCGCTGATCGTGCACGCCGTCTCCTCCTGACGGCGGAGCCGGCGGGACCCCGCGGCCCGGATACCGACCCGATCACGTATGGCCTCGGCACGCCCGCGTGCCGTACTGTGAATGATACGTTCGTACGCACTCCAGTATCACTTCCAGTACTACTCCGCGGAGGTCGCCATGCCTGCCACTCGCGCCCTGCCGAGCGAGGAAGCCGTCGACCTCGTCCAGCTCACGCGGACCCTGGCCGCCAAGGAACTCACCCCCCGCGTCGCCGACGCGGAGGCGGACGGCGCGTTCCCCCGGGACGTCTTCCGCACCCTCGGGCGCAGCGGTCTGCTCGGGCTGCCGTTCGCCGAGGAGGACGGCGGCGCGGGGCAGCCGTACGAGGTGTACCTCCAGGTGCTGGAGGAGGTCGCCGCGGTCTGGTCCAGCGTCGCGGTCGGCATCTCGGTGCACGCGCTCTCCTGCTTCCCGCTGGCCCGCTACGGCACCGACGAGCAGCGGCGCAGGTGGCTGCCGGACATGCTCGGCGGCGAACTCCTCGGTGCGTACTGCCTGTCCGAGCCGCACGCCGGCTCCGACCCGGCGGCCATGCGCACGCGTGCGGTGCGCGACGGGGACTCCTACGTCCTCAACGGCGCCAAGGCGTGGACCACGCACGGCGGATACGCCGACTTCTACACGGTCATGGCCCGCACCTCCGACCACCGCACCCAGGGCATCTCCTGCTTCCTGGTCCCGGCGGACACCCCGGGGCTCAGCGCCGACCCGCCGGAGCGGAAGATGGGGCTGACCGGGTCGGCGACCGCCACCATGCGGCTCGACGACGTCCGTGTGCCCGTGGAGCGGCGGATCGGGGAGGAGGGGCAGGGCTTGAAGATCGCGCTCGCCTCGCTGGACTGCGGACGCCTCGGCATCGCCGCCGTCGCCACCGGCCTCGCCCAGGGCGCCCTCGACCACGCCGTGCGCTACGCCCGCGAGCGGGAGACCTTCGGCAAGCCGATCATCGAGCACCAGGGGCTCGCCTTCGTCCTCGCCGACATGGGCGCGGCGATCGAGTCGGCGCGGGCCACCGCCCTGGCCGCCGCCCGGCTGAAGGACCTCGGTCTGTCCTTCACCCGCGAGGCGTCCGTCGCCAAACTCGTGGCCACCGACAACGCCATGAAGGTGACCACCGACGCCGTGCAGGTCCTCGGCGGGTACGGATACACGCGCGACTTCCCCGTCGAGCGCTACATGCGCGAGGCGAAGGTCATGCAGATCTTCGAAGGAACCAACCAGATCCAGCGCATGATCATCTCTCGTGCGCTGGACCGGAACGAGGGCGGTGTGCTCACCGTCCTCGGCAAGGAGTGATGATGCAGCTCGAGAACACCGCCGCCCTCGTCACCGGCGGTGCGTCCGGCCTCGGCGCGGCCACCGCCGCGGCGCTCGCCGGGCGCGGCGCCAGGGTCTTCGCCCTCGACCTCAAGGACGGCGTGGACAAGGCCCCCGAGGTCGACGGCGTCACCTACGTGCCCGCCGACGTGACCGACCCGGAGCAGGTGCGCGCCGCCGTCGCCGTCGCGGCCGGCTCGGGCGTCCCGCTGCGCACGGTCGTCAACTGCGCGGGGATCGGCCCGTCGGCGCGCATCCTCGGCAAGAAGGGCGTGCACGACCTGGCTCTGTACGCCAAGGTCATCCAGATCAACCTGGTCGGCACCTTCAACGTGCTCGCCCTCGCCTCCGAGGCGATCGCCGGGACCGAGGCCGACGAGCACGGTCAGCGCGGCGTCATCGTCAACACCGCGTCCATCGCCGCCTACGACGGGCAGGTCGGCCAGGCCGCCTACTCCTCCTCCAAGGGAGGCGTCGTGGGCCTCACCCTGCCCGCGGCCCGCGACCTCGCCCAGTACGGCATCCGCGTGTGCACCATCGCGCCGGGCATCGTGGAGACGCCGATGCTGGCCACCGTCTCGGAGGAGTTCCGCGCCTCGCTCGCGGCCGGTGTGCCCTTCCCGCGCCGACTGGCCCTGCCCGAGGAGTACGCCAAGCTCGCGCTGGCGATCGTCGACCACGACTACCTCAACGGGGAGACGATCCGGATGGACGGCGCGCTGCGGATGGCCCCCCGGTAGGGCGGCCCCGGCTCCGGCGGGGAGCGCGGTCCTGGCGCGGGTGAGGCCGCCGCGCACGGGGTAGGTCGCCCCTCGGGTGCGGGGGCGGAGTGATCACTCTGTCAATGTTTTGTACTTACATTCGGACCTTTGCGTGAAATGATGTCTTAACAAAGCATTGACAGCGGGCTGAACACGTACTTTGATCCCGTCCCAACAGCGCAGCAGTCCGACCCCGCCAGGTCCGGGCCGTCGTTCCCCCGTCGCACAGTGAGGTGCCGGAAAGATGGACAGCTCGTCTCCCGCCCGCTCCCGTAGAATCGCCCCGGTCGTGGCCATGGCCGCGGCGGTGGCCCTGACCCTCGCAGGCTGCTCCAGCAGTTCCGGCGGCAAGAAGGCCGAGGAGAGCGCGGACGGCGCCTCCGCGGGCAAGGCGACCACCCCGCAGATGACGGTGGCCCTCGTGACCCACCAGGCGTCCGGTGACACCTTCTGGGACATCGTGCGCAAGGGCGCCGAGGCCGCCGCCGCCAAGGACAACGTCAAGCTCGTCTACTCCAACGACCCGAACGCCGGCAACCAGGCCAACCTGGTCCAGAACGCGATCGACCAGAAGGTCGACGGCATCGCCGTCACCCTCGCCAAGCCGGACGCCCTCAAGGACGTCATCGCCAAGGCCAAGGCCGCGAAGATACCCGTGGTCGGCCTCAACTCCGGTGTCAGCGAGTGGAAGAGCCTCGGCCTGCTGGAGTTCTTCGGGCAGGACGAGACGGTGGCCGGCGAGGCCCTCGGCAACCGGCTGAACAAGGAGGGCGCCAAGAAAGCGGTCTGCGTCGTCCAGGAACAGGGCAACATCGGCCTCACCCAGCGCTGCGACGGCGTGAAGAAGACCTTCTCCGGCGCCACCGAGACCCTCTACGTCAACGGCACCGACATGCCGTCGGTGAAGTCGACGATCACCGCCAAGCTCAAGCAGGACAGCGCCATCGACTACGTCGTCACCCTCGGCGCCCCGTTCGCGCTGACGGCGGTGCAGTCGGTGTCCGAGGCCGGCTCCAAGGCGAAGATCGCCACCTTCGACCTCAACAAGGACCTGACGAGCGCCATCTCCGACGGCACCATCCAGTTCGCCGTCGACCAGCAGCCCTACCTCCAGGGCTACCTGGCGATCGACTCGCTGTGGCTCTACAAGAACAACGGCAACTACATGGGCGGCGGCGAGCAGCCCGTGCTGACCGGCCCGGCCTTCGTCGACAAGTCGAACGTCGAGGCGGTGGCCTCGTACGCCGCGAAGGGCACCCGGTGATGAGCATGGCCCGGCATGCCGAGCCGGCGGTGAGCGCACCGCCGGCCTCCGGCCCGCGACAGACCGACGGCCGCACCTCGCGGCGGCCGCTCGCCTTCAGGCTGCTGGCCCGCCCCGAGGTGGGCGTCTTCCTCGGCGCCGCCGCGGTGTACGTGTTCTTCCTCTTCGCCGCGCCGCCGGTGCGCGAGGCGAGCTCGATGGCGAACATCCTGTACCAGTCGTCGACCATCGGGATCATGGCGCTGCCCGTGGCCCTGCTGATGATCGGCGGCGAGTTCGACCTCTCCGCCGGCGTCGCCGTGATCACCTCGGCGCTCACCGCGAGCATGCTGAGCTACCAGCTCACCATGAACGTCTGGGTCGGTGTGGTCGTCGCGCTGCTGGTCTCCCTGGGGATCGGCGCGTTCAACGGCTGGATGCTCGTCAGGACGGGCCTGCCGAGCTTCCTGGTCACCCTCGGCACCTTCCTGATCCTCCAGGGCGTCAACCTCGCCGTCACCCGGCTGGTCACCGGCGACGTGGCCACCGACGGCATCAGCGACATGGACGGCTTCAGCCAGGCCAAGAGCATCTTCGCCTCGACGTTCGACGTCGGCGGCGTCCAGGTGAAGATCACCATCGTGTGGTGGCTGGTCTTCGCGGCGCTGGCGACCTGGGTGTTGCTGCGCACCCGGTACGGGAACTGGATCTTCGCCGTCGGCGGCAACAAGGAGTCCGCGCGCGCCGTCGGCGTGCCGGTGACCTTCACCAAGATCTCGCTGTTCATGCTGGTCGGCTTCGGCGCCTGGTTCGTCGGCATGCACCAGCTGTTCACGTTCAACACCGTGCAGTCCGGCGAGGGCGTCGGCCAGGAGCTGATCTACATCGCCGCGGCCGTCATCGGCGGCTGTCTGCTCACCGGCGGCTACGGCTCCGCGATCGGCCCGGTCTTCGGCGCGTTCATGTTCGGCATGGTCCAGCAGGGCATCGTCTACGCAGGCTGGAACCCCGACTGGTTCAAGGCGTTCCTCGGCGTGATGCTGCTCGGCGCCGTCCTGATCAATCTGTGGGTCCAGCGCACGGCTACCCGGAGGTGACCGCCATGACCGACGACGACACCGGCGCCCACGGGGCCGTCCTGATGGACACCCCGTCCGCCGACGGCGAGCACCCCCTCGTCGAACTGCGCAACGCGGGCAAGTCCTACGGCAACATCCGCGCCCTGCACGGGGTCGACCTCGCCGTCCGCCCCGGCAACGTGACCTGCGTGCTCGGCGACAACGGAGCGGGCAAGTCCACCCTCATCAAGATCATCTCGGGGCTGCACCAGCACACCGAGGGCGAGTTCCTCGTCGACGGCCGGCCCGTGCGCTTCTCCACCCCGCGCGAAGCTCTCGACCACGGCATCGCCACCGTCTACCAGGACCTCGCCACCGTCCCCCTCATGCCGGTGTGGCGCAACTTCTTCCTCGGCTCCGAGATGACCAAGGGCCCCTGGCCCGTGCGCCGCCTCGACATCGACCGGATGAAGAGGACCGCCGACGAGGAACTGCGCAACATGGGCATCGTCCTCGACGACCTCGAACAGCCCATCGGCACCCTCTCCGGCGGGCAGCGGCAGAGCGTCGCCATCGCCCGCGCCGTCTACTTCGGCGCCCGCGTGCTCATCCTGGACGAGCCCACCGCCGCCCTCGGCGTCAAGCAGTCCGGCGTGGTCCTCAAGTACATCGCCGCCGCCCGCGAGCGCGGCCTCGGCGTCATCTTCATCACCCACAACCCGCACCACGCCTACATGGTCGGCGACCACTTCAGCGTCCTGCGCCTCGGCACGATGGAACTGTCGGCCGAGCGCAGCCAGGTCAGCCTGGAGGAGCTCACCAACCACATGGCCGGCGGGGCCGAACTCGCCGCCCTCAAGCACGAGTTGTCACAGGTGCGCGGAGTCGACGTCGAGGGGCTCCCCGAGGAGACGGACCTCACCGCACCGGTGGCGGGCGGCGGGGAGAAGAAGGACTGAGATTCGCGCCTGCCTCACTGAGCATCCGTCAGATGCACTCCGCCGCAGCTCACTTATGATGCTCGGCATGTTCGACGCCGAAGTCAGGCTGGGGGCCGTCGCGACCGCGACGGCCCCCGCCCTCGTCCTGCGCACCTGGCGTCCCTCGGACGCCGCCGATCTGATCGACGTCCACCGGGACCCGGCGCTGCGCCGCTGGGGGAGCGGTGACGTCCGGGACGAGGCGAGCGCGGCGCGCTGGGTGCGCGCGCAACAGGAGGGCTGGGCCTCGGGACGACGCTTCGCGTTCGCCGTGCTGGAGGCCCGATCCGGCGGCGGGGAAGGGGCGCTGGTCGGGAACGTGGTGCTCAAGGCGTCAGGCGGCCCCTCGGCGGAGGTCGGCTACTGGACGGCCGCGCACGCGCGGGGCAGCGGCGTGGCCCCCCGTGCGCTGGCCGCGCTGACGGACTGGGCCTTCACCGCCGTCGGCGGCCTGACCCGTCTCGAACTCCTCCACCAGAGCGACAACACGGCGTCCTGCCGGGTCGCGGAGAAGACGGGTTACGTCCTCGACGCCGTGCTGCCGGCCGCCCCGCCCGACTATCCGCAGCCGGGACATCTGCACGTACGGCGGTGACGGCGCGGCTGCTGCCTCGCCGACGGGCGGCCGCCCGGGGGCGCTTCTATGCTGGGGATCGATGGGCCGCACGCGGCCCGTACCCGTTGGTGCGGCTGTGGCCTGCGGCGTTCGTCTCCTCGTGGAGGAGTGAGCCCATGACGCGTCCGAGTGTCCGACTGCGCAGGGGAACCCTGGTGGCCGCAGCTCTGGCGGCCCTGGTGGCACCCGCCGTGGGCGGAGCGGTCACCGCCGAGCCGTCCTCGGCCGCCCCCGCGGCCCAGCCCTCGCCGACGCCGACCGGGGGAGACGTCCGCGCGCTCACCGCCGACGTCCAGGAACAGATCGACCAGGCCGTGCAGCGGGTCCAGAAGGAGACGGGCACCCCCGGCGTCAGCGTCGGCATCTGGACGCCCGACCGGGGCGAGTACGTGAAGTCGTTCGGCGTCGCGGACAAGGACACCGGCCAGAAGATGACGCCGGACCTGTACATGCGCATCGGCAGCGAGACCAAGACGTTCACCGTCACCGCGCTGCTCCAACTCGTCGACCAGGGCAGGGTCGGCCTCGACGACACCATCGGCGAGTACATCGCCGGCGTGCCCAACGGCGACAAGATCACCCTGCGGCAACTGGCCGGCATGCGCAGCGGACTGTACAACTACTCGGAGGACCCTGACTTTTTCAAGGCCCTGACCTCCGACCCGCGCCGCCCGTTCACCCCGCAGCAGCTGCTCGACTACAGCTTCAAGCACCCCGTGCTGTTCCCGCCCGGCGAGAAGTTCTACTACTGCAACACCAACCTGATCCTGCTCGGCCTGGTCGTCGAGAAGGCGAGCGGACGCCCCCTCGCCGAGTACATCCAGCAACGCGTCCTGGATCCGGTCGGGTTGAAGCACTCGCTCTTCCCCACGGGCAGCGAGTTCCCCTCGCCGCACGCGCAGGGCTACACGAACCAGACGGCCACCGGGAAGGTCGAGAACTCCACCGACTGGGACCCCTCCTGGGGCTGGGCGGCCGGGGCGATGATCTCAGACCTGGACGATCTGCGCGTGTGGGCCCGCACGGTGGCCACGGGTGAACTGCCCGACGGCGGCAGGCTGATCAGCCCGGCTCTGCAGAAGCAGCGGCTGACCACCCCGCCGACCCCGATCCCGGGCGCGGGATACGGCCTGGGCATCTTCGACGTGCAGGGGTGGATCGGCCACAACGGCTCCCTGCCCGGCTACGAGTCCCTGACGATCTACCTGCCGTCCGCCCGGACCACCCTCGTCGTGGTGCTGAACACCGACATCGGGCACGACAACGAGGAGCCCAGCACCCTGTTCGGCGACGCCATCACGAAGATCATCTCGCCGGAGCACGTGTACAACCTGCCGGCCCAGCCGGCGGCGCAGTGAGGCCGGTCGGACCACCGCGCGTCGAGGCGGGCCGGGCGGGTGGTGGTCCGACCGAGTCCGCCGGTCAGGCCGTGCGGACCTCCGCGATCGTCACCGGTCGGTGCTCGCGCAGCGACAGCGTGCACGCCTCCGCGATCCAGCCGGCCTCCAGCGCGTCCTCGATCGTGCAGGGTGAGGGCCGGGAGCCCGCCACCACCTCGGTGAAGGCGGTGAGTTCGGCGCGGTAGGCGGCGGTGAAGCGGTCCATGAAGAAGTCGTGCGGCGGACCGGCCGGGAAGGTCACCCCGGGCTCCACCGAGCGCAGCGGCAGCTTGTCCTCCAGGCCCACCGCGATGGAGTCCTGGAAGCCGTGGATCTCCATGCGCACGTCGTAACCGCGCGCGTTGTGACGGGAGTTGGAGACCACCGCGATCGTGCCGTCGTCCAGGGTGAGGATCGCGCCGGTGGTGTCCGCGTCGCCCGCCTCCTTGATGAAGTCCGCGCCCCGGTTCCCGCCGACCGCGTACACCTCGGTCACCTCACGGCCCGTCACCCAGCGGATGATGTCGAAGTCGTGCACCGAGCAGTCGCGGAAGATGCCGCCCGAGGCGGCGATGTACGCGGCGGGCGGCGGCGCGGGGTCGAGGGTGGTCGAGCGGACCGTGTGCAGCGTGCCCAGCTCGCCCGACCGCACGGCCGCGCGGGCGTTGACGAAACCGGTGTCGAAGCGGCGGTTGTAGCCGATCTGGATCGGGACGTCCCGGCCCTGCACGGCCTTGAGGACCTCCACGCCCTCGGCCATGGTCCGGGCGACCGGCTTCTCGCAGAAGACGGGCACCCCGGCCTCCACGGCGGCGAGGATCAGGCCCGGGTGGGCGTCCGTCGCGGCGGCGATCACCACGCCGTCCACGCCCGCCGCGAGCACCGCCTCGGGGGAGTCCGCGACCTCGGCGCCGAACCGCTCCCCGGCGGTCTTGGCGGCCTCGGCGAACGGGTCGGCGACGACGAGCGACTCGACGGCGTCGAGTCCGAAGAGGGTCTCGGCGTGGAAGGCGCCGATGCGGCCGAGGCCGAGGATTCCGATGCGCATGGGGGGTGCAGCTCCTTGAGGGTCGTGCGGGAAGGGCCGGAGGAGGCAGGGGCGGGACTGTCGAACGGCCTAGTCGAGGCCGCCCAGGACGTTCTGGTCCCAGTCGATCACCGAACCGGTGACCACGCCGGACCGGTCGGACAGCAGGAAGACCACGAAGTCCGCGATCTCGTCCGGCAGGCCCAGCCTGCCCATCGGCAGCCGTGCCGCCGCCTGCTCCCGCCAGTCGTCGCCGGCGCCGTGGAAGGCCCGCTGCGTCGCGTCCTCGCCCTCGGTCGCCGTCCAGCCGATGTTCAGCCCGTTGATGCGCACCCGGTCGTGGCGGTGGGCGTGCGCCGCGTTGCGGGTGAGGCCGGCCAGCCCGGCCTTGGCGGCCACGTACGGCGCCAGGAAGGGCTGACCGCCGTGCGCGGACGAGGTGATGATGTTGACCACGGTGCCGGGCGCGCCCCGGCCGACCATGTCCCGGACGGCGGCCTGCATCGCGAAGAACGGCGCCCGAAGATTGATCGCGATGTGCTGGTCGAACAGTTCGGGCGTGGTGTCCAGGAGTGTGCCCCGCGAGGTCAGGCCCGCGGAGTTCACCAGGCAGTCGATCCGGCCGTACGCCTCGACCACGCGGGTGACGCAGGACGTCACCTGTGCGGCGTCGGCCAGGTCGGCGGGGACGAACATCGCCTCGCCGCCGGCCGCGGTCAGCTCCGTCACCAGGGCCTCGCCGGGTTCGGGGCGCCGGCCGCTCACCGCGACGACGGCGCCCTCGCGGGCGGCCGCCCTGGCGGTCGCGGCGCCCACGCCCTGGCTGCCGCCGTTGACGAGGACGACCTTGTCGTCGAGAAGTGGCATGGATCGGCGTTCCTCTCAGCTCTCGCGGCGTCGCCGGCGGGCTCGACGGAGCCCGCTGCGTTCCGCGGGGCCCCACGGCGTCGTGCGGCTCTGCCATTCTTGTCAGCACAAAACCCTCGAACAACCTGCAGCGAGCCATCAAAAACCCCTCAAGCGCCGTCGGGGTCATCCGTCCAGCACACCTTCAGGAGCCGGCCGTGGGCCACCCTTTCCCGATCCGTGAGATCGCCCGCCAGGCGGGCCTGAGCGAGGCCACCGTGGACCGGGTCCTCAACGGCCGGGGAGGGGTGCGCGCCTCCACCGAGCAGGAGGTGCGCCGGGCCATCGCCGACCTGGACCGGCAGCGCACCCAGGTCCGGCTCGTCGGCCGCACCTTCATGGTCGACATCGTGATGCAGGCGCCCGAGCGGTTCACCACGGCGGTGCGGGCCGCGCTGGAGGCCGAACTGCCCGCGCTCCACCCGGCCGTGCTCCGCTCCCGCTTCCACTTCCGCGAGACCGGCCCCGTCCGGGAACTCGTCGCCGGCCTGGACCGGATCGCCCGCCGCGGCTCGCAGGGCGTCATCCTCAAGGCGCCGGACGTCCCCGAGGTCACGGCGGCGGTCGGCCGGCTCGCCGCCGCGGGCATCCCTGTCGTCACCCTCGTCACCGACCTGCCCGCCAGCGCCCGGCTCGGCTATGTCGGCATCGACAACCGGGCCGCCGGCGCCACCGCCGCGTACCTCATGGGCCAGTGGCTGGGCGAGCGGCCGGGCAATGTGCTCACCAGCCTCAGCAGCGGGTTCTTCCGCAACGAGGAAGAGCGCGAGATGGGCTTCCGCAGCGTCATGCGCGCCCGCCATCCCGAGCGCGCGCTCGTCGAGATCGCCGAGGGCCAGGGCCTGGACGCCACCCAGTACGACGTCGTCCGCGCCGCCCTCGAACGGGACCCGGACATCCGCGCCGTCTACTCCATCGGCGGCGGGAACATCGCCACCCTCAGGGCCTTCGAGGACCTCGGCCGCGAGTGCGTCGTGTTCGTCGCGCACGACCTCGACCACGACAACACCCGGCTGCTGCGCGAACACCGCCTGTCCGCCGTGCTCCACCACGACCTGCGCCAGGACATGCGCGAGGCCTGCCACGTCGTGATGCGGGCCCACGGCGCACTGCCGCCGGCCGGACCGGTGCTGCCCTCCGCGATCCAGGTGGTGACGCCGTACAACACACCGCCCCAGGCGACGGCCGGCTGACCGCGGCACCGGGCATTCGCTGTCACCCGGTACGTCCGGCGTGTGAGGGCATGTGCGGGCCGTCGGCTTTCCTACTGTCGTACGCGTGTGGAAAGCAGCCCCCGAGGGGGAACCGGAGCGGCTCGTCGCGCTCGCCGACGGCGTGTTCGCGATCGCCGTCACCCTGCTCGTGCTGGACCTGTCCGTGCCGCCGGGCCTGGACGACGAGCAGTACCGAGACGCGCTGCGGGACGTCCTGCCCAACCTCGGGGCCTACGCCCTGAGCTTCTTCGTGCTGGCGCAGTTCTGGCGCGACCACCGCCGGATCTTCCGCCGGGTGCGGCACGTCGACTCCCAGATCGTCCGGCTCTCCCTGCTCGGCATGGGCCTCGCCGCTCTCCTGCCCTTCCCCACGACCCTCATCTCGGAGTACCCGCAGGAGGCCGTCTCGGTGGTCGTCTACTCCGCGGCCGTCACGGCCCTCGGGGCGACCCACCTCGCGCTGGCCGTCCTCCTCAACCGACGGCCCTGGCTGCGCGAGGCCCCCGCCGGCGACCCGGACCTCCTCCTGTCCGCCGCCGACCTCATCGCGACGGTGGCGGTCTTCGCGGTCACGATCCCGCTCGCCCAGGTGCTGGACGGCGCGGCCGCGTGGTGGTGGGTGGCCCTGTTCCCGGCGAAGGTGATCCTCGGCGCGCGAGCGCGGAGGAGGATCGCGCGCGGCCGGCCGAAAGGGTGACGTGGTGAGGGCGCCTGTCAGGACGCGGGCTCCAGGGCCGTCCAGGCGCCGGTGCGGGCCGAGCGGGTCATCGCGTCCAGGACGGTCGCGCTGTGCACGGCGTCCGCGAGCGTCGTCCCGTACGGCCGGCCCTCGGCGATCGAGCGCAGGAACCGGTACGCCTCGATCACCTTCAGATCGTCGTAGCCCATCGCGTTCGCCGCGCCCGGCTGGAACGCGGCGAACTCGCCCGCGCCCGGGCCGACGTACACCGTGCTGACCGGCTGGTCCTGGTACGCCGTGCCGCGGCTGACGGCGAGTTCGTTCATCCGGCGGAAGTCCCAGGAGACGGCGCCCCGGGTGCCGTGCACCTCGAAGCCGTAGTCGTTCTGCTCGCCGACCGAGACACGGCAGGCCTCCAGGACGCCGCGGGCCCCGGAGGCGAACCGCAGCAGGCAGTTGACGTAGTCCTCGTTCTCCACGGGACCCGGCTCGCCGCCGGCGGCCAGGGCGTGCCCGGCGGTGGCGCCGGTGGGGCGGGCGCGCCGGGGGATGAAGACCGCGGTGTCGGCGACGAGGGAGGTGATGTCGCCGAGCAGGAAGCGGGCGAGATCGACGCCGTGCGAGGCGAGGTCGCCGAGGACCCCGCTGCCGCCCCGCTCCCGCTCGTAGCGCCAGGTCAGGGCCCCGTCCGGGTGGGCCGCGTAGTCGCTGAGGAGACGGATGCGGACATGGGTGACGGCGCCGATCTCCCCGGAGGCGATCAGCTCGCGCGCGGCCTCGACGGCGGGCGCGTTGCGGTAGTTGAAGCCGACCGTCCCCTGCACGCGCGCGCGGGCGACCGCGTCCGCGACCGCGCGGGCGTCGGCGGCCGTGAGGCCCACCGGCTTCTCGATCCAGATGTGCTTGCCGGCCTCGGCCATCGCGACGCCGATCTCCCGGTGCAGGAAGTTCGGCGCGGTGATGCTGACGGCCCCCACGCGCGCGTCGGCGGCGATGTCACGCCAGTCGCGGTACGTCGAGGCGAATCCGTAACGCGCCGCGGCCTCCTCGGCCCGGCCCGGCACCTCCTCCGCGACCGCGACCAGCTCCGGCCGCACCCCGAGCCGCGGGAAGTGATGCGGCACGCGCGCGTAGGCCTGGGTGTGCACCCGGCCCATCCAGCCGAACCCGACGACCGCGACACCCAGCGCGTCCACCACGAGAGCCCTGCCCTTCCCCACGAGCGGTCCACACGGACGTGCACAGGGACGTTCCTCGGAAGGCCCACATGAGCGGTCCATATGTCCTGATGTCCTTGCCAGGCCACCCTGGGGGCGCGGTCGCGGCCGTGTCAACCCTCCTGCCGCGCTCCCGCCCCTTCGGGCCTCGTGGCTGGCGACCCGGCCGTACACCGGCGATCGTGGAGATCATGGCGGACCCCACCGCGGCTGACGACGTGCCGCCCCGGCACGACACCCGCGAGGCCGTCCTCTTCGGCGGTGTCTACGGCGCCGTCCTCGCCTCGTCGCTGGTCGCGGCGCTCAGCACCTACGGCCACTCCTCGCGGGCCAGCCGCCGCTACGACGCCCTGTGGCTGCTGGTGACCGCGCTCGCCTCCGCCCTCGCCCACGGCTACGCCCACTTCGTCGCCGAGCGCCGGCCGAGCCGGCGGTGGGACGCCCTGCGCACCGTGGGCGAGGAGTGGCCGCTGGTGGTGGCCGTCCTGCCCACGGTCTTCGTCCTGGCCGGCGCGGGGTGGGGCTGGTGGCGGCCGGACGGCGTCGAGTTCCCGGCGTTCGTCCTCAACATCTCGATGCTGTTCGGCCTCGGCCTGGTCTCGGCCCGCTGGTCGCGCAGATCATGGCCGAAGGCGCTGCTGACCGGGCTGCTCGACGCGCTGCTGGGCGTGATCGTGGTCGTCGCCAACGCGGTGATCAAGTGACCCTGCGGCGCGCCGCCGCCCGCCGGACGCGGCCCCGCCCCCGTCAGTCCCGACGGGCCACGATCCGGTAGGCGTTGGACAGCCCCAGCCGGTGCGACAGCGGCCGGATGGCGAACCGGTCGAGCAGCGTGCCGGCGACCAGCGCCGGGATCCCGGCGACCAGCAGCGCCCCGCGCAGCACCCTCCGGGCCGCCCCCGGCCGCCGCGGCAGCCAGGGCGCGTCGTCCCGCGGGGCCAGCCGGTCCAGCGACAGCCAGACGGCGGCCAGCAGGTCGACCGGGTCGTGCGGCTCGCGGTGCTGCTCGGACACCACCGTGAAGCCCAGGTCCGTCAGGCGTCGCCGCAGGTTGGCGACCGGCACGAAGTGCAGGTGCTGCGGCTGCAGCCAGGGCAGCCACCAGCGGCCCAGCAGGCGCGCCCACCGGCTCTCCGGGTCCGGGACCTCGATGAGCAGATGTCCGCCGGGACGGACGGTCTCCCGGGCGGCGCGCAGTTCACGGTCGGGATCGGTGCTGTGCTCCAGGTAGTGGAACATGCTCACCACGTCGTACCGGCCCGCGAGGTCCGCCGCCAGCTCGTGGAACTCACCCCGGTAGCCGTGCCCCACCCGGCCCTCGCGGGCGGCCAGTTCGACGCCCTCGGTGAAGTCGAGGCCGTCGAAGACGGTGTCCGGCAGCACCTCGCGGGCGGCCGCGCAGAAGTGGCCGTGCCCGGTGCCGACGTCCAGCCAGGTCTTCGGCCCGGGGTCGTGCGGCAGCATCGACTCCGCCCGCCCCCGGTACATCGCGGTGCGCCCGCCGAAGGTGTCGCCGAGCTTCTTCTCGCCGAGCCCGTCGTAGAAGTCCCGGTAGTAGAACTCCAGTCCCTCGGCGCTCAGCCGGGGGTTCTGGAAGGTGTGGGCGCAGGCCTCGCACCGGTCCAGGACGAAACGGCCCGGCTTGTGCTGGAGCAGGTCGGTGGTGCGCAGCCGGGTGGTGAGCCGCTCCGAGCCGCACCAGGGGCAGGTGGTGCGCCGCGGTTCGAAGAAGCGGTCCAGGCCGGCCGCCAGGTCGGCCTGGTAGCCCGGACGCAGCTCCGCGATCCGCTCGGTGGTCCGCTTGCTCTCGTCGCTCACCACAACTCCTTCGCCAGCTCGTCGAGATGGTCGGCGGCGGCGGACGCGCCGCCCGCGGCGCGGAACGCGGCGCCGATCCGGCGGGCCGCCGCTCGGTGCCCCGGATCGTCCAGTACGGCGTCCAGGGCGGCCCCCAGCTTCTCCTCGCCGACGCGGCCGAACCGCACGCGTACCCCGGCAAGGGCGTCCGCGACCTGCCCTGCCACGACCGGCTGGTCGTCCCGGATGGGCGCGACCACGAGCGGGACGCCGTGCCACAGCGCCTCGCACACGGTGTTGTGCCCGGCATGACAGACGACGGCGTCCGTCCTTTCCAGCAGCGGAAGTTGCGGGACCGACGGCACCACGAGGAGATCCTTCCCGCCGGTGTGGCCGCCCCCCAGGGCGCCGCCCGGGTCGACGATCACCCCCTGCACGCGGTCGGCCCGCTCGCGCAGCGCACCGCGGCACACCTGGAGGAACCGGCCGCCGACGTCGGTGTTAGCGGTGCCGAGCGTGACCAGCACCACGGACCGGCCCGGATCCAGCCACTCCCAGGGGAAGGCGGCCGGGGACGGGCGGGCGGCGATCGACGGGCCGACCCACCGGACCCCGGCGCGCTGCCCCGCCAACTCCGGTGTGCTGAAGGCGAGGACGAGACGCGGGGAGAACCGCGGATCGGCGACGCCCGCCGGGTCGCCCATCGTCTCCCGGAGCCGGGCCAGCCGCTCCTCCAGCCACTGCCGCACCTTGGGCAGCCCGGCCAGCGGATCGGTGAACTCCGCCGACGTCGACGCCGAGGTCGCCCAGGGCACGCCCATCCGCTCCGCCACCAGCGCGCCCGCGAACGCCTGCTGGTCGGCAACCACCACGTCCGGCCGGAACGCCTCGACGGCCGCCCGCACACCGGGCGCCATCGCCTCGGCCAGCGGCAGCAGGTACCACTCCCACAAAAACCTCAGCGCCTCCGGTCCGCGCAGCTCCGGCGGCCGGGACCCTTCCGGCGCCCCGGCGCAGGGGTGCACCTCGACGCCGTCGCCCGCGAGCCGCCGCACCAGCGCCGGGTCGGAGCACGCCCACGCCACCCGGTGCCCGCGCGCGGTCAGTTCGGCGGCCACACCGACGAGCGGGTTGATGTGCCCCGTCAACGGCGGTACGACACAGAGGAATCGGCTCACCGGACCTCCGCCGCCCTGGCCGACTCGGCCTCCCGCAGCAGCGACAGGACGTGCCCGCCCACCGTCCCCGCCGCCTCCACCAGCACCGAGTGCTCCTGCCCGGGGATCACCACGGTCCGGCAGTCCGGCAGCAACCCCTCCAGCCACGGCACGAGTTCGGCGAGGTCGGAGTCACCGCCGTACACGCCCAGCACCGGGCAGCGCACCCCCGCGATCTGAGACTCCGTCATCACCCGGCTCGCGGGGATGTCCCGGCCGAGCGTGGTCTCCCGGGCGAGACGGGCCGCGCCCCTGGCCAGCCGGGCGGTGTTGTGGCCGCGATGGGCGGTGATCCAGGCGATCACGTCGGGCTCGTTGTACGCCAGCTCGGCCACCACCCGCTCCAGGATGCCGCCCAGCTTCACCGCCCAAGCGGCGGTGGCCGGTTCGGACTCGACCAGCGTGACGCTCGCCGCCCGCTCCGGACGGCGGGCCGCGTAGCCGAACGCGACCGTGCCGCCGTAGGAGTTGCCGACCAGGTGCACGGGGCCGGTGACGCCGAGACGGTCGAGCAGCGCCTCCAGGTCGTCCACGTTGTGGTCCAACGTGTAACCCTCGGCGGGGCGTTCGCTGCGGCCGTGGCCCCGCAGGTCGTACATGACGACGTCGAGGCCGGCGGCCGCGAACGCGGGGGCCACGGTGAAGTAGTAGCTGGCCAGGCTGTCGGTGAGCAGACCGTGCACCAGCACCACGGTGGCGGCCGCCGGGCGGCCGCCGCCGGGCCCCATCCTCTGTACGTGCAACCGGACGGCGCCGGTGTCGACCATCGCCACGGTCAGCTCGCCTCCGCGGCCTTCAGACCGGTCACGACGTACTCGACGAGCCGCCCCACGGTCAGCTCGATGATCTCGTCGAACTCCATCCCGGCCACGAACTCCGCGAAGTTGATCCGCTCGCCGTACCGCTCCTGGAGCATCCCGGCCAGGGTGACGAGATCGATGCTCTCCAGCTCCAGATCGCGGTTGAACGTGGTGTGCGGGCCGATCTCGACGTCGTCGAGCCCGTACTCGTCCTGGAGGAGCCGGGTCAGCATGTCCCTGAGGTCTGCGAGGACGGCCTCCTCGTCGGCGACCGGCGGGAGAGGGGAATCGGGAGTGCGGGGGCTGTCGGCGGTCATCGGTCGTACTCCTTCGCTGGGGCGGGGGACGGCTCGACGGGCCCGGTCGTCCAGGCCACGACGTAGCGGCGGTCCGGCAGGGACGGCGGGTTGGCGACCGGGGCGCAGTGCACGGTGTAGGCGCGTTCCAGACGCCCGGAGACGGTCAGCCGGCCGCTGTCCGGGGCGGCGTCCAGGACCGCGAAGTCCCGTGGCCGGCCCCCGAACCCGGTTCCCTCCGCCTTGGCGACCGCCTCCTTCGCCGCCCAGAACCGGGTGAACCACAGCGCCTCGGAGTCACCGGCGGACGACGACAGGCCCCGTAGCAGACGGAGTTCGCGTGGGCCGAGCACGGTCGCCACGGTCTCCGGCGTTCGCTCGACGACCTCCTCGATGTCGATGCCGGGGCCCGGACCGGGCGTGTGCGGCCGGACGAGGGCGACGCCCGCCTCCGCGCGGTGCGCGAGCGACACGTCGAGCGCGGGCAGCACCCGGCCGTGCACGCCCGTCACATACGGGCCGCCCGCCGTGTCGTTGTGCACCCGCAGCTCCGCCGGGAAGACCGGGCCCTCACCGTGCTCCCACAGCCATCGGCGGACGGCGTCCTTGACCGCGATCCGCCCCAGCAGCCACTGCCGCCGTCCGCGCGGCGGATGCTCGGCGTACCGCGAACGCTCCGCGCTGTTCAGGGAGTTGCGCATGATCAGCTCGCGGGAGGCCAGGTCCGGCCAGCGCTCGAACAGCAGCGTCCAGCCGCCCGGACGGACCTCGGAGAGCGTGTTGCGCTCGGGGAAGCGCTCGACGGGGCGGGTGGTCGGGTCGTTGTCGAACCGGCGGTCCTGCCAGCCGTGCAGCTCCGCCCACACCGTGCCGTCGACCGTCAACTGGACGTCGGCCTCCAGGGCGGTGTCGGTCAGCGAAGTGATCCTCACGTCGCACACCACTTCGGCGCCCGGTGCGGGGTGCGGCCCGTAGAACCGCATGTCCCGCATCCCGACCGGGAAGACGACCGTGCGCTCGGTGCGGGTGGCCATGATCCAGTAGCCGAGAATCTGACCGACGTTGTCGAGCAGGGCGCCCGGCGCGGGCGGCGTCGTGATCACACCCCGCACCCCGCGGTCCCCGATCGCGGTGAGCTCGGTGACGCCCTGGAACGCCGGGCCGTGGAACATCCACCGCTGCTCGTAGAGTTGGGCGGCCGTGTGCTCGGGGATGCGTTCGGACGCCGGATCGAGCGGCGGCCGGACGGGCGGCGGGGGCGGGTACACGGCGGCGACTTCGACGGTGGCACGGGCCCTCGGGCCGAAGGACACCGCCAGCCGGTCCGGGCCCTCGGGGGTGACCGTCACCGGCACGTCGACGGCGGGCGTCGCGGTGAGCCACTCCTCGAACCGCGCCCCGAGCACGGCGACCGGCACCAGACCGGGCGCGGCCTCGGCGGCCGCGTCCATGATGTGCCGCACGATCGTCGTCGCCGGGACCACCGGCCACCGGTCCGCCACGTCCGGCCAGCCTGGCCGCTGCGGGAAGAAGCAGTGGTCCAGGAGGTACGGCATGGTGTCGGGCGAGACGCGGACGGTGGAGCGGCGGGGAGTGAGAGGCCGTTGTGAGGCGGGTGAGGCGGGTGCGGTGAGGGGGGCGGGGGATGTGGGGTGCGTGGGGTGCGGGCGGGGCGGGGCGGTCAGGAGCTCGGCCGCCGTGTCCGCCGTCTCCCGCAGCAGAGCGCTGAGTTCGGCGGCCACGGGGGAGTGGGGGACCAGGGCGTCCAGGGGGGTGCTGGACCCTGAGGCGCGGGTGACGCCCGCCGCGTGGGCCGGCGCCGGTGCCGTACGCAAGTCGGCTCGCAGTTCGGCGAGTCGTCCCGGGTCGAGGGAGACCAGCGCGCCGTCCAGGTCCAGTCGGACCGGCCGTGAGAGCGCCGCCCGGCCGGTGCCGGACGCGCCGCCGGCGGAGACGGTCCCGGCGGACACGGCGTCGGATGTCACGGCGTCGGATGTCACGGCGTCGGTTGTGTGCGGCAGGGCCGGGGCCACCGCGGCGCCCGCCGTCCACAGCGCGGTCGCGACCCGGCGGAGCTGAGCGAGACCCGTGCGGCGGGTGGAGTTGGCGGCGACGACGAGATGGTCCCGCGCGCCCAGGGTGTCACCGACGAGCGAGCCGAGCTGCCCCGGCCCGACCTGGACGTACACCCGGTGGCCCGCCGCGTACAGGGCCTCGGTCAACTGCCTGAAGCGCACCGGCTCCAGCAGATGGCGTACGAACAGGGCGCGGGTCTCGGCCTCGTCCGCGGGGAAGGGCGCGGCGGTCGTGTTGGACCAGACCGGGGTGTGCGGCGGGTGCAGCCGGAAGCGCTCGGCGGCCTCCTTGATGGGGCCCAGGTGCGGCGCCAGCATCGGCGTGTGGAAGCCGGACCTGAACGGCAGCACCTGGCTGAGCACCCCCCGGGCGCGGAACGCCCGCACGAAGGCGTCGACCGCCGGCTGCGGACCGCACACCATCGACTGGTGGGGCGCGTTGTCGTGGGAGAGCACCAGACCTGCCTCCTCCCAGTCCTCCTCCCGCAGGGCGGCCGTCACCCGCTCGGCGGACGCGCCGATCGCGCCGAAGGCGACGCCGGGCACGGTCAGCGCGTCCGGGTCGAACGCGGCCATGAAGGCGTCGACGTCGTCCCCGGCGTAGAGTCCGCCCGCCGCCATCGCCGTCCACTCGCCCACGCTGTGTCCGGCGACCGCGTCCGGCACGATCCCCGTCCGGCGCAGCGCGGTGTCGAGGAGCCGGCCGGCCGCGACGACCCCGAGACCGTGCAGACCGAGACCGATGTCACCGGCCCGCTCCTCGGGCACGGGCAGCGGCGGCAGGCCGAAGTGGGTGGCGACGTCGTCCACGCGGGGGGTGAAGTCTCCCTCCAGGCCAGGGAAGAGGAAGGCGAGTCTGCCGGGGGCCGCGAGGCGGCCGGTGGCGCGGGCGGGAGGGCGGCCGGTGCGGTGGCCGGGGTCGAGCAGGGGGCCCGGGCGGAACCAGACGTCGTTGCGGCCGTGCCAGGCGCTCCCTTGGGCGACGGCCCGGCGGGCCAGGGCGAGCCGCTTGTCGGTCGGGTCGACCATGCCGAGCCGGGCCGGGCCGGCCGCCGGATGGGTGCGGGCGGGGTCGAGACCCTGGCGCCGTACGGCTTCGTCGTCGGCGTCGAGCGCGGCGGCCAGCCGTTCGGGTGAGTCGGCGGCGAGGAGGAGGACGCGTTCAGGTTCGGTCACCTGAGTGACCGCTGCCGGGCGTGCCCCGGGGGCGCGTGCCGGAGCGGCCCGGGAGGCGCCCGGCGCCTCCTCCAGCACCACGTGGGCGTTGATCCCGCCGAACCCGAAGGCGTTGACCGCCGCCCGCCGCACCGGCTGTTCCCCGGTGGTCTCCCAGGGCTCGGCCTTCTCCAGCGTGCGGAAGCGGGTGCGGGCGAGGGCGGGGTGCGGGTCGTCGCAGTGCAGCGTGGGCAGCAGCGTCCGGTGGTGCACGGCGAGCGCGGCCTTCACCAGACCGGCGACCCCGGCGGCGGGCATGGTGTGCCCGATCATCGACTTGACCGAGCCGAGGACGGCCGTACGGGCCGAGGACTCCGCCTCCCGACCCGGCGCGGCGGACCCGGCACCGGGAATGTCACCCGGTCCGAACACCTCGGCCAGCGTTGCGAGTTCGGCGCTGTCACCGGCCGGGGTCGCGGTGCCGTGGGCCTCCAGCAGGCCGAGCGAACCGGGGGCGGCCGGGTCGAGACCGGCGGCCCGCCAGGCCTGCCGCACCGCCTGCGCCTGGCCGCCCGGATCGGGGTTGACCAGCCCGGCCGCCCGGCCGTCGCTCGCCACCCCGGTGCCCCGGACCACGGCGTAGACCCGGTCGCCGTCGCGCTCCGCGTCGGCCAGCCGCTTCAGGACGACCACACCCGTGCCCTCACCGATCAGGATGCCGTCGGCGTCCCGGTGGAAGGGGCGGATGCGCTGGCTCGGGGACAGCGCGCGCAACTGGGAGAACACGCTCCACAGCGTGATGTCGTGGCAGTGGTGGACACCGCCCGCCAGCATCAAGTCGCAGCGCCCGCTGACCAGTTCGCCCACCGCCTGGTCCACGGCGACCAGTGACGAGGCACAGGCCGCGTCCACGGTGTAGGCCGGCCCCCGCAGGTCGAGCCGGTTGGCGATCCTGGACGCGGCGAGGTTGGGCACCAGCCCGATGGCCGACTCGGGGCTGTACGGGCCCAGCCGGTCGGTGAACGCCTCGCGCACCCGGTCCAGTTGCTCGCCGGTGAGATGGGGCAGCAACTCGCCGAGAGTCCGGGTGAGTTGGCTTGCCGTGCGGACGCGCTGGTCGAGCCGGACCAGGCCCGGGGTCAGATAGCCGCCCCGTCCGAGGACCACGCCGACGCGCCCTCGCTCCGGCAGACGGTCCACGCCGCCCGCGTCGGTGAGGGCGGCCGCGGCCACATGCAGGGCGATCAGCTGGTCGGGCTCGGTCCCGGCCACCGAGTTCGGCATGATCCCGAACCGGGTCACCTCGACCTCCGCCAGCCCGTCCACGAACCCGCCCCGCCGGGCGTAGACCCGGTCCGCCACGGCCGGTCCGGTCGCGCTGCCGGGGCGGTAGTAGCCGGCGTCCCAGCGCCCGTCCGGCGCCTCGCCGACGGCGTCCACACCGTCACGCAGGTTCCGCCAGTAGGCGTCCAGATCGGCCGCGCCCGGCAGCAGCACCGCCATGCCGACGATGGCGACCGGGACTTGACGGTGTGGACGGGTCACCGAGGCCGTCACCAGGCGGAGGCGGTGTAGACGACGGCGGTCGCGGACTCCTCGCCCCAGGCCAGCTCCCGCAGCAGCGCGGCGGTCCCCTCCTCGGGGTCGATCAGCCGAATGCCGCGCCGCGCGTACTCCCGGGCCAACTCCGCGCCCACCATGCCGGAATGACCTGCCGACGGCGCCCACGGCCCCCAGTGCACGGTCAGCGCACGGTGCCCGGTCCGGGCGGCGAAGGCCGCGCCGAGGGTCTCCAGGGCGTCGTTGGCGGCCGCGTAGTCGACCTGGCCCCGGTTGCCGAGGACGGCGGAGACGCTGCCGAACAGCACGGTGAACCCGGGCCGGGCCGGCAGCTCCTCCAGCGCCGTGAGCAGGGCGTCCGCGCCGGTGGCCTTCGTGCCGTAGACGCGCTGGAAGGACTCCACGCTCTTCTCCGCGATCAGCCGGTCCTCGATCACCCCGGCGGCGTGGACCACGCCGTCGAGCCGTCCGTGTTCGGCGTGGATCTCCTTGACCGCCTGGACCACCGCCTCCGGCTCCCGGAAGTCCACCGAGCGGTAGCGGACCCGGCTGCCGAGCGCGGTGAGCTCCTCAAGCGTCGCGGTGATCTCCCTTTGTGCCAGCAGCAGTTCGGCGGCGCGGTTGATCTCGGCCGGCTTCAGCCCGCCGCGGGCGGCGAGCGCCGCGCGCAGTGCGGCAGGCGTGCGGGCGGCGGCGGTGTCGGCGTCCTCCGGGCCGTCCGGCGCGGGCGTCCGGCCGAGGAGCTCCAGCCGGCAGCGGGACGCGCCGGCGAGGGCGGCGGCGAACTGCGCGGTGATGCCGCGCGCCCCGCCCGCCAGCACCACGACCGAGTCGCGGTCCAGGCCGAGCGCGGCGGCCTCGGCGGCCCCCTCCCCGGCCGGCCCGGCGCCGGTGTTGCCGAGCGCGCCGAGCGGCGCCTCCACAAGCTCGAAGCCGTACCGCCCGGACGCCGTCCGCAGCACGACCGGCGCGCCCTCGGGGAGCGCGGCCTCCGTCACGACGGCGTCCGCGACGGCGGCGGGCGACACGTCCGCGAGGTCGACGACCCGGGCCGTCAGGTGCGGATACTCGCGGGCCACCGTGCGGAACAGTCCGTGCAGACCCGCCGCGCGGACGCCCCCTTCGGCGGGCCGTACGGCCAGCAGCCGGCGCGGGGAGCGGGCCAGCGCCGCCTTCAGCACGGCGAACGCGTCCGGCAGCACGGGCGTGTCGCCGCCGGTGAGCGCACCGAGGTGGACCACCCCGTCGACCGGCCCGTCCGCCTCGGTCAGCACATGCTCCCGGCCGCGTACGACGACGTCGGCCCCCAGCCCTTCAAGTCGCGCGGCGACCTCGGGAACCTCCCCCAGGACGGCCCAGCGGGCGCCGGCGAACACCGAGGCCGCGTCGAGGGGCGCCTCCGGCGTGTCCAGCGGTACGGGCCGCAGCACATGCCGCTTCGGCGGCTCGCCGGACACCTCCCCGACGGCCGGCGCGGCGGTCTCGGCGGCGGGAGCCCGCACCGGGACCGGCTCAGCCGCCGAGGGCGTCACAGCGGGATGCCGGTCGTCCGCGCCCGGATCCGGCGGCGAACCACCCAGCCTTGCCGTCAGCCAGCCGGTCACCGCCGCGGCCGTCCGCGCCTTCGCCAGTTCCTCCAGCTCGGCGTCCTCCAGGGACGTCAGGTCCGCGCCTCCCTGCGCGCCGAGACGCCTGGCCAGCTCACCGGCGATCTCGGCGCGCTTGATGGAGTCGATGCTGAGATCCGCCTCCAGATCGAGGTCGGGCTCGATCATGTCGACGGGATAGCCGGTGCGTTCGCTGATGATCTCCAGTACGACGCGCTGCACGTCCACGGCGCCGGCGGCCGGATCCGGTGCGTCCGCCGGCGCCACGGCCGGGGGAAGCGCCGCGGGCAGCGCCGACGGCGCCGCCTGGCCCACCGGCGCGGGCGTCTCCCAGGACAGCGGTTCCGGCGACGGCGGTGCGGCCGCCGTCCCACCCGGAGTCGCCCCGAAGTAGGTGAGCAGTACGTCCCGTTGGGCGGCGATCATCTCCCGGCTGGTGCGCAGGAACTCGGAGACGATCGCGTCCCGGTCGGACGGGACGCCGTGCGGGGGGTTGGTCGTCACAGTCGGCACAGTCCTTTCGACGGGTTCCATCACGCGTCGGGCCGGGGCGAGCGCACCGGGGAGGAGGGCCCCGGAGGCGGTGCGGACCAGCTGCCCGTCCACCGTCCAGCCGGGCCGCTTCGGCACAGGTGTGCGCACGGCGTCGACGGCGTCCCGCCCGCGCAGCAGCCGGCCGGTGCGCACCGGCAGCCCGGCCACGGCGAGACGGGCGAGGGCGTCGAGCCAGTCGGGCAGCCCGCCGCCCGGGCGGGGCTCGCAGGCGACCGTGGTGTGCGGGCGGTCGCCGAGGATCCGCCCGACCAGCCGGGTCAGCACCGACCCGGGGCCCGCCTCGACGAAGATCCGCGCGCCCGCGGCGTACATCGCCTCGATCTGCTCGACGAAGGCGACGGGCGCGCCGATCTGGGCGGCGAGCTCCGCGCGGACCGCGTCCGGGTCGGCGTCGTACGGGGCGGCCGTGCGGTTGGACCACACCGGGAACTCGGGGGCGTGCACCGGGCGGGCGGCCAGCGCCTGCGCGAAGCGCTCTCCCGCGCCGGCCACCAGCGGGCTGTGGAAGGCGCAGGCCACCGGGATGCGCTTGGCCCCGAGGCCCGCCTCCCGTATCAGCCGCACCGCCTCGGCGACCGCCTCCGACGGTCCCGAGATCACCGTCTGCTCCGGCGAGTTGCGGTTGGCGACCACCACCGTGTCCGGCGCGCCCGCCGCGCGCAGGGCCCCGGTGACGTCGTCGGCTCCGGCCGCGACGGCGGCCATGGCGCCGGTGTCGTCGCCGTGCCGCCGGGCGGCTTCGAGGATCGCCGCCGCCCGTTCGGAGCTCAGCGCCAGCAGCGTCTCGGGGGAGAGGGCCCCGGCCGCACACAGGGCGACCAGCTCGCCGTAGCTGTGCCCGGCGGCCATGTCGGGCCGCACCCCGGCCCCGGTGAGCACGGCGTACGCGGCGAGCCCGGCGATCCCGAGGGCGGGCTGCGCCACCCGGGTGTCGGTCAGGGCGTCCTGCTGCCGGGCGCGCCCGGCGTCGTCGAAGGCGGCCGGGGGGTACAGCGCGTCGGCATGGCTCCGGACCGGCTCCAGGTGGGCGCGCAACTCGGGAAAGTGGACGAAGAGTTCGGCGAGCATCCCGGGCCGCTGGCTGCCCTGGCCGGGGAACAGGAAGGCGACTTTTCCGGGTCCGCCGGGCTCGGCGGGGCTCGCGGAGACGCCTTCCGGGGCGGCAGCGGCGGGAGCCCGGTGGACGCCGGCCGCCGGGGCCTGTGCGCGGGTGCCGGCGTCCGGGCCCTGTGCGCCACCGTCCGCCGCCACTGCGCGCAGCTTGGTGACCAGGTCGTCCACGTCGGTCGCCACGACCGCCACCCGGACGGGGTCATCGCTCGCGTCCGAGCGGCGGGCCGCGCCGAGCGCCAGGTCCCGCAGCCGCCAGGGCCTGCCTTCCGTCTCGGCGGTGGTGAGCAGTTCCGCCACCGCCCGCCGGGCCGCCTGCTCGTCGCGGCCGCGGAACAGGAACAGCTCGGCGGGCCAGGCGTCCACCGCGCGCACCGGCGGCACCCCGTCGCCGTGAGCTGCCAGCACGACATGGAAGTTGGTGCCGCCGAAGCCGAACGCGCTGACCCCGGCGAGGCGTTCGGCGGCGGGCACGGCCCACGGGCGGGCCTCGCTGTGGAAGACGAACGGGCTGCTGTCCGCGTCCCAGGCCGGGTTGGGCGTCTCGACGTGCAGCGTGGGCGGCCGGACACCGGTGTGCAGCGCCAGCAGCGTCTTGATCATCCCGGCCAGACCCGCGGCGCACTTCGTGTGCCCGATCTGCGACTTCACCGAGCCGATCACGCAACGGCCCCGCTCCGCCCCCGCCTCGGCGAACACCTCGGTCAGGACACGGAGTTCGGTGCGGTCGCCGACCACCGTGCCGGTGCCGTGCGCCTCGACCAGCCCGACGTCGGCCGGTGAGACGCCCGCGTTGCGGTAGGCCCGCTCCAGCGCCACCCGCTGGCCCTCGGGACGGGGAGCGGTCAGCCCGAGTGAGCGGCCGTCGCTGGAGGCGCCGAGGCCCTTGATCACGCCGTAGATCCGGTCGCCGTCGCGCTCGGCGTCGGCGAGCCGCTTGAGGACGACGCAGGCCACGCCCTCGCCTAGGGCGATGCCGTCGGCCGAGCCGTCGAAGGCGCGGGAGCGCCCGGTGGGGGACAAGGCGTGCACGGAGGAGAAGAGGACGTAGTCGTTGATGCCGTTGTGCAGGTCGGCGCCCCCGCACAGCACCACGTCACTGGTGCCGCCGACGAGTTCCTTGCACGCCACGTCGACGGCGGCGAGCGAGGAGGCGCAGGCGGCGTCGACGGTGTAGTTGGCGCCGCCGAGGTCGAGCCGGTTGGCGATCCGCCCCGAGATCACGTTGGCGAGCATCCCGGGGAAGGAGTCCTCGGTGAGCTGCGGGAGCTGGTCGTCCAGCGCCTTCGGGACCTGGTCGTAGTAGGACGGCAGCACGGCCCGCAGCGTGGCCGCGTTGGACAGGTCGCTGCCGGCCTCCGCGCCGAACACCACCGAGGTGCGCGAGCGGTCGAACTCCCGCCCCCCGCCGCCGTACCCGGCGTCCTCCAGGGCACGCCGGGCGGCCTCCAGGGACAGCAGCTGGACCGGCTCGACGGAACCGAGGGACGCTGGCGGGATGCCGTAGCGCAACGGGTCGAAGGGGATCGGCGGCAGGAAGCCGCCCCACTTCGACGGCGTGGACGTGCCGTGGTGGACGGCCGGGTCCCAGCGCTCCGGCGGGACCTCGGTGACCGCGTCGTGCCCGCCGACGACGTTCGCCCAGAAGGCCGCCAGGTCGGGCGCCTGCGGGAACATGCAGGCCATCCCCACGACGGCGATGTCCAGGGGCGCGGGAACCGTCCGTGGGACCGACCGGTCGCCGCCCAGCTCGGCCGCCCGCCGGCTCAGGAACTCCGCCGCTCCCGTCGTCACCGACGTGTGCAGCGCGGCGACCGTGGTGGTCGCCGATCTGAGCACGGCCACCTCCCCGGCCATGAACATCCCCTCGTCCAGCTGCCGTTGCTCGTCCACGGGCACCAGCGCGCCGTCCTCCGCCCGGGTCACGCCCTTGCTGGCGACGCGCAACCGGCCCACGTTGAGCCGCTCCAGCTCCTCCCAGACACGGCGGTCCGGCACGCCCCGCGCGCGCAGCCGGGCCGCCTCCTCCCGGTAGCCGGCGGCGAAGGGGCTGGGCACGCAGCGCGTGGCGTGGCCGGGCGCCGACTCCAGCAGCGTGGTCGCCTCGGCGGCGAGGACCTGCCGCTGGAAGAGCGGGCGGATCGCGCCGTGTGCCACCGCCTCCTCGGTGAACAGGTACGCGGTTCCCATCAGCACCCCGACGGCCGCCCCGCGCGCGGTGAGCGGCGCGGCGAGCGCGGCGACCATGGCGGCCGACCGCCCGTCGTGCACGCCGCCCGCGAAGAACACCTCCAGACCGGCGGCGTCCCCGCCGTCGAAGTAGTCCTCCAGAACGGCGAGTTGGGACTCCCACAGCGGGAAGCTGCCGCGCGGTCCGACGTGCCCGCCGCACTCCGAACCCTCGAAGACGAAACGCCGCGCGCCCGCTTCCAGGAACTGCCGCAGCAATCCCGGCGAGGGCACGTGCAGGAACGTCCTGATGCCGTCCCGCTCCAGCGCCTTCGCCTGCGACGGGCGTCCGCCGGCGATGACGGCGTGCGTCGGCCGCATCTCCCGTACGGCCTCCAACTGGGCGGCCCGCACGTCCTCCGGGGCGAAGCCGAGGACGCCCACGCCCCAGGGGCGGCCCGCCACCGCGTCCCGGGTCGCGGCCAGCATCGCCCGGGTGCGCTCTCCGTCCGCCAGCGCCAGCGCCAGGAAGGGCAGCGCCCCGTCGGCGGCGACCGCCGCGGCGAACTCCGCCCCGTCGCTCACCCGCGTCATCGGCCCCTGCGCCACCGGCAGCCGCGTGCCGAGCGCCCGGCTCATCGGGGAATCCGCCTCCAGAGCCTGTCCGGCCCCCTCCTCCTGTACGGAGTTCCGTACCGCCTCCTTCAACTCCCTTACCGCGCGCCGGACATCGCTCCAGCGGTCCGCGAACCTGACGGCCAGGAAGCCGTCCTGGCCGACCGGCAGCAGTTGGGTGCGCGCGTCCCGCGCGCCCAGCAGCGCGGCGACCGTGTCGGGGGAGGCGCCGTCCGGGACGTGCGGGGTGCCGGGGCCCCGGCGCTGGAGGACGCGGTGACCGGCCAGCACGGCTGTCTCCGAGCCGTCCAGGCTGCGCAGCACGGCCGCGGCCGGCTCCGGGAGCGCCGACTCCGCCAGCAGGGCGAGCTGCACGTCCAGCACGACCCCGGCCGCCCCGCCGGCCACCGCCGCGGCGGCGGTGTGCGGGCCGATGCCGCCGCAGGCCCACATCGGAAGCGTCAACTCATCGGCGGAGAGCAGCTGTTGGAGCAGCACGAACGTGCTCAGGTCGCCGACCCGGCCACCGCACTCGGCGCCCCGGGCGATCAGCCCGTGTGCCCCCGCGCGGGCCGCCCGTCGCGCGCTCTCCAGGTCCGTGACCTCCACCAGCACACGGTGGTGCGCGGCGACCTCGGAGATGTGCCAGGGGGCGCCCTCGGCGAGGACGACCGTGTGCGGGGCGGACCGGGAGCCGTCGGCCTCGAGGTCGGCGGGGGAGAGTCGGCAGCGGGGGCCGACGCGCACGCCGTAACCGGTGTGGGCGGCCTCGCCGGCCGAGGCGGCGCGGTGCAACCGGGCCAGCGCCTCGCGGCCCCCGCGGTCGCCGGCGCCCAGGTCGAGCACGCCCAGCCCGCCGGCCCGGCAGACCGCCAGGGCGAGCCCGGCATCGGGTTCGCCGAACGGAGTGATGCCGATGATCATGTCCTCGGAACGCACAGTGGACGTCATGATTCTCCGAATCAACGGTGAAACTGCACGGTGGGGGTTCGGGACAGCAAAGGCGGCACACCGGATTCCGGCGGGAAAGGATCACCGCGGAACGCCGACTGAAGCGCGTGATTCGAAACGTGTTGCAAGGTAGTGCTGTTATTACTCGCCGGTCAACGATTGAACGAAGCGCCGGTATCCGGCCGTTTCGATTCGGTCAGGCGGCGGCGCGCGGCCAGGGCGGAGGAAAGCGGGTCAATTGCTGCGCGGCATGATCGCGTTCACCGTCGCCTCATGCCGCGGAAACATGAACGGGCGTGAGAAATGGGTTCCTTGGGACCGCATGTCCGAAAGGGGAGCTCTGTTTCCGGCTCCGGGTGGACGGCGGGGAAATTCCTTGTGTCGGCACAGGAGTGACCGGGAAGGCATTGTTGACGTGAGCGCGCGGCGTGTCTGTGGCCGTGGTGCGGCCTGGATTACCGCCGAGTAGGCGCGGTATGCGCGCGTGCGACCTGATCCGAGTCGTGGACACGTCCTTGACGTGATCCCAGTCCGGCGCGAAAACTGACGTGACCGCGCAGCCGAGCCGGCCTTCGGGAGGTCGTCGACCGACTCGGCCGCGCGGTCCCTCCTCCACCCGCGCCGAGCCGTGGGTTCGCACGGTCCTCCCGCCCCACCGCGAAACGGGCACCGGTGCGGGTGCGGTAGGGTTTACCTGCGCGTTCCCACGGTTCACCCGGCGGGTGCGCGGCGGGACGTGGCGCAGCTTGGTAGCGCACTTGACTGGGGGTCAAGGGGTCGCAGGTTCAAATCCTGTCGTCCCGACCGGGTTTCATCCTGGATCGGAGGCCGTCTCCTCATGCGAGGGGACGGCCTCCGTCATGTGTCCGTGAGGGGTGCCGCGCCCTGTGCGGCGGGGCGGGGTCAGGCGGCGGCGGCCTGCGCGGCGGACTTGCCCTTGGCCTGAGCGTCCTCGTGGGCCCGGGCGCGGGAGGCGTCGGCGAGCGGGATCAGCTCGGACATCGCCGGGTTGACGTGCGCCATGGTGAGCTCGGGCACGATGAAGTCGACCTCCATGCCCAGCAGGTCGCCGAGGACCGCGCGCAGGTAGTTCTGTACGTACTCGAAGCCCTCACGGGGGGTTCCCGGCGCGTAGGAGCCGCCGCGGCTGGCGACGACGTAGACCGGCGTGCCCTTGGCCGGGAGTTCCTCGACCCCGGCGGTGCGGCCCATGAGGATCACCTGGTCGAGCCAGGCCTTGAGGGTGGACGGGATCGTGAGGTTGTACATCGGGGCGCCGATCAGCACGGCGTCCGCGTTCTCCAGTTCCTCGATCAGCCGCAGCCGCGCGGCGAACGCCGCGGCCTGCTCCGGCGAGTGGCCGGCGGGGTCGCTGAAGCCGGCCGTCGCGGCGAGGGCGTCCAGGTGCGGTACCGGGTCCACGCTGAGATCGCGGTACACCACGGTGCCGTCGGGATGCTGCTCCTCCCAGGCCTTGCGGAAGGCGGCGGTGACGGCGCGGGAGGCGGAGGCGGACTCGGGCATGAGGGAGGAGTCCAGGTGGAGCAGGGTGGCCATGACGGGTCTCCAAAGGGATGAGTAGGCGAGCTGCCGTTCCATACGCTCCTAGTAATAGCACAGGGGCTTACTTTTTTTCAGCAGCTTTGGTCGTCACCGTACACTGGGTGCATGAAAGAAGCGGTCCACGAGCCCTGCAAGGAAGCGGCCGGCCGGCCCTGCAAGCCGGTCGACGCCGCGATCGCCCGCGTCTTCGTGCTGCTGGGCAAGCGCTGGACCGGATTGATCGTGGCCGTGCTGATGGAACGCCCGGTGCACTTCGCCGACCTGCGGCGCGCCATCCCCGGCATCAGCGAACGCATGCTCTCCGACCGCCTTGCCGAACTGGGCGCGGCGGGCCTGGTGCTGCGAGAGGTCGACGACGGCCCCCCGCTCCGTGTCGCCTACCGCCTCACCGAAGCCGGCACGGCCCTGGGGCCCGCCCTGCGGGAGCTGAGGGCCTGGGCGGAACAGCACCTGCCGGAGGCGGGGTACGACAAGGGAGGATGCGAGGCCTGAGCCTTCGCTCGCCGCGGTGAGCGACGGCCTGATCGGCGCGGCGCCCGCGGCGGGCGTCCGTTCGGCACGGCGCCTCGCGCGGCGGTCGCCTGGTCCGCACGGCACTCCGCGTGGCGGGCGCCTGGTCGGCACCCTGCGCGGCGGGCGTCCGGTCGGCACTCTGCGTGGCGGGCGTCCGGTCGGCACTCTGCGTGGCGGGCGTCCGGTCGGCACCCTGCGCGGCGGGCGTCCGGTCGGCACCCTGCGCGGCGGGCGCCCGGTCGGCACCCCCGCGTCGGCGTCCGGCGCGGTGGGCGTCCGGTCCGCACGGCACCCCGTGGCGGCACCCTCGTGGCCCTCCGCGCGCGCCCTGCTGTCGTCTCGGCGCCCCGTGACCCCCGGTTCGCGCCCTGGTGCCGCTCGACGCCCCGCCGCCGTCACCGCCCCCGGTAGCGTGAAGTGACCGCCGTCAGGTAGCCCCGCAGCATGACCTTCGCCTCGTCGAGGACCGCCCCGTCCCCGCCGGGGTCGCGGCGGAAGGCCTCCTGGGCCAGGGCGTCCGCCGCCAGGGTCGCGGCGTGACAGGCGTGGGCGAGCGCCTCGTCGTCGTCCGCCGCGTCCAGTGCGAGCAGCACACGCCGGACGCCGTCGGCCATCCGGCGTTTGTGCTCGCGGTCGGCGGCCCGGGTCCGCTCGGTCAGCCCGCTGCCGAACCACAGCGCGCGGAAACCGTGTTCGCTCCGGTAGATGCCGGCGAAGGCGTCGACGAGCACACCGACCGGGTCCTCCCACCGCTCGGCCGCCGCGGCCCGCGCCAGCTCGTCCATCGCCGCTTCCAGCCGTGTGAAGTAGCCCGCCGCGAGGGCGTCGATGATCGCGTCCCGGTCGGGCAGGTACTGGTACAGCGAGCCCACCGACACCTTCGCCTCGGCCGCCACCCGTGTCGTCGTGAGCGCTTCCACCCCTTCCTCGACCAGCACCCGCTCCGCCGCCTGAAGCACCAGCGCCAGCCGCGCCCTGCTCCGCGCCTGACGGGGCGTACGGCGCAAGGGAGTTCGGCCCGGATCGGTCTCGGCCTGGTCCACGTGCCGCCTCCGAACATGAACGTGACTTTGATTCATGTTTACGCTAGCGTCGCGCCCATGACCGACTCAAGCTCCGCGCTGGGTCAGGAACGCGCCGCCGTGGCGGACGCCTGCCGGCGCCTGGGGGCCGAGGGCCTCCTCATCGGCACGGCCGGGAACGTCAGCGCACGGGTGGGGGAGCTGGTCGCCGTCACCGCGACCGGAGCGGTACTCGCCGAGCTGACCCCGGAGCAGGTGACCGTCGTCGACCTGGACGGCAAGATCGTGGCAGGCGCCCTGGAGCCGACCTCCGAGCTGGAACTGCACCTCGGCGTCTACCGCCGTCACGGCGTCGGCGCGGTCGTCCACACGCACGCCCCGATGGCGACCGCCGTCGCCTGCGTGCTCGACGAACTCCCCTGCGTCCACTACCAGATGCTCGCCCTGGGCGGCACGGTCCGGGTCGCGCCGTACGCCACCTTCGGCACCCCGGAACTCGCCGAGTCCGTGCTCGCCGCCCTCGACGGCCGCAGCGCCGCGCTCATGGCGAACCACGGCGCGATCACCCACGGCCCCACCCTCGACAAGGCCGTCGAGAACGCCCTGCTCCTCGAATGGGCCTGCGGCGTCTACCAGCGAGCGGCCGCCATGGGCAGCCCCCGCGTCCTCGACGAACGGCAGCAGCTCGCGGTGATCGAGGCCGCGCTCGCCCGCGGTTACGGCACCACCCGCCCCGTACCACCCGCGCAGGAGGGAGACCGATGAACGTCGTCACGATGGGCGTGCACGTCCTGGACGTACTGGTGCGGCCGGTGGAGGCCATACCCGAGGGGCAGGGCGCGACCCTGGTGGAGGACATCCGCATGACCGCCGCCGGAACGGCCGGCGGCACCGCCCTCACCCTGGCCAAACTGGGCGCGTCGGTCCGCAGCGCGGGCGCGCTGGGGGCCGACCCCACCGGCGACATGCTCGTCCAGCTGCTCCAACGCGCCGGAGTTGGCACCGAGTTCCTCGCCCGCCGCGCCGACACCCCCACCTCCGCGAGCGTGTTGCCGATCCGGCCGAACGGTGACCGGCCCTCCCTGCACCTGCTCGGCGCGAACATCACCTACGGTCTCGACGACGTGCCCTGGGACGCGGTCGCCGAAGCCGACCATCTCCACCTCGGGGGACCGGAGTTGATCGGCGTCGACGTCGCCGCGCGCGTCCTGTCCTTCGCCCGGGAGCACGGCACGGTCACCTCCGTCGACCTGCTCGCCCCCGGCGTGCTCGGCAGCTTCGAGCAGATCGAGGCCGCGCTGCCCCACATCGACCATCTGCTGCCCAACGAGGACCAGGTGCTCGGCTTCTCCGGCGAGCAGGACCTCACGGCAGGCGTGCGCAAGCTGCTCGACGCGGGCGTCGGCGTCGTCGCCGTCACCCGGGGCGGCGAGGGCGCGCTCGTGGCGACGGCGGAGGGCGCCGAAACGGTCCCCGCCTTCGCGGTCGACGTGGCCGACACCACCGGCTGCGGAGACGCGTTCTCCGCGGGCTATCTGCGGGGCGTGTCGCTCGGCCGCTCCCCGGCCGAGGCCGCCGTACTGGGCTGCGCGGCCGCCGCCCTCGTGGCCCAGGGTCTCGGCAGCGACCACGGCGACTTCGACCTCGCCGCGGCCGACGAGTTCGCCGCCCACCACAAGACGCACCCCGTGAGCTGACCGGCCGCCCCGGACCGACGCGAAACTCACCCGGCACCACGGCCGACTCGCCCGGAACGACGGCCGACTCGCCCGGTGCCAGGCCCACTCACCCAGTGCCACGGCCGACTCGCCCGGAACGACGGCCGACTCGCCCGGCGTCACGGCCGACTCGCCCGGCTTGACGCCGAACACACCCGGCACGACGGCGCACACACCCGGCGCCACGGTGAGTCTCACCCGGCCCGGTGGTCCGACCGCCGGGCCGTTCGGTCCGTGGACGCCCCCTTGACGGCGGTCGTGAGGCGATCGACACTCGAGGCGAGGAATCCTAGTGAACAGGTAGGGAAACATGGGGCGCCTTGAGCCGGTCAGCCGTCGAGTGAGCCCCGCGGCATGGCGTTCGCCCCTCCTCACCTCCCGCAGGCACATCGATCTGATGCGCGTCTGCAGCGCCGGACCGTGCGGCACGAACGGGCTCGACGCCAGGCCGTTCCAGGGCTGACACGGCCGCACCGGCCACGCCCGGCCGCGCACCGAGGCGTCCACGGGCGTCCCCGTCCGGCGCCTTTCGGCTTCCCGCTGACACCGGCCGGCCGTCGGACGCGTGCCCTGGTGCCATGCCCTCTCCACCCCCGTCGCGGGGCGACATGCCGCCCCTGCGCCCTCGCCGCATCCGCCGCGCGCACCCCTCGCCGCGCCCGCCCCCGGGAGAGTCATGTCCCTCACCCCGCTCGCCGCCCACCCGTCCGCCCGCCCCACGCCCGCCTTCCGGGGGCGCATCGGCCGCGACGCGCGCAGCGGCCACTACGCCGTGCCGCGCCGCTACCGCCTGCATCTGTCGCTCGCCGACCCCGACGGCCTGCGCATCGCCGTCACCCACAGCCTCCTGGGCCTGGACCAGGCCTGCCCGGTGACGTTCCTGCCCGCCGTCCCGGACTGTTCCGACGGCGGCCACTCCGCGCTTCGGCCGCTCTACGACGCCAGCGCGCACCGCTACCAGGGCCCCGCTCTCGCGCCCGTGCTCAGCGACGACTGGTCCGGGCGGATCGTCTCCACCCACGGCCCCGACATCGCCCGCGACCTCGCCCGGGGCTTCGGCGGGGGCCGGGCCGCGCTGTACCCGTGCGGGGCCGAGTCGCAGATCGAGGCCGTGGAGCGGATGTGCGCGCAGGGCGTCGAGGAAGCCGCGCAACGCGCCGGGGCGGCCGGCGCCGCGGACGCGGAACGCTCCGCCGCCCTCGACGCCCTGCTCGCCACCCTGGGCACACTGGACCGAGGGCTCGGCACCCACACTTACCTGATCAGCGATCAGATCAGCCTGGCGGACGTCGAGTTGTGGGCCGCGCTGGTGCGGCTCGACACCGTGCACCGCCACCACCTCGACGCGTCCGCCGTGCACAGGATCGCCGACCACCCCGCCCTGTGGGCGTACGCCCGCCGGCTGGCCGCCCACCCCGCCTTCGGCAAGCACCTCGACCTCGACGCCATCGACCGTCGCCACCACGCCGGTTGCCAGGGGCTGGAAGCCGCCGGGGCCGCCGTCCAGATCCTGGACTGGGCGGCTCACGCGAACCCGGGCGCGGGCGGCCGACCGCAGGTCGAGCGCCCCTGACCCCCGTCCATCTGCCGGACCGGCGTTGACATCCGTTCGGGCCGTTGTCTTAACTTACGTGCCAGAACGGTCAAGAGCGTCAGCGACAAGCCCTGGCTTGCTGACCGGCAACCCTCGCGCCGTGGTGGGGTGCCCCAGGTGACGACCGGACCGACGACGATTCGGTAAGCGCGAGGGCCCGCCGGGGCCGGAAGAGCATGGTGACGGACATGTGCGCAGCTCCCAGGGCGGCCACCGGCCGCCACCAGGGCTGCGTACGGCCGTACGCGAACCCGCTCGTCGCCGACCGCGCCGTCGACCTCCTGCGCGTGAGCAGCGCACTGTGTACCGCACCGGGCCGCGCCCGCTGTCGGGGCTGACGCCCCCTCCGCAGCCCCGCTTCCCCGACGGACACCGCCCGCGCGGTGCGCCCGTCCAGCCATCCCCGGTGCCGTGCGTCCCCGCATGTCACGACCCGCCCCGACCGGGCGGCCGTCGTGCCGTGCGCGACCCCCGCCGCGCCCCGGGGCCCCCGACCTCCGCCGGAGCCCCTCATGAGCGAACCCTCAGGCGCCGCCGTGTCCCTCGCCGAGGCACCGCCGCCCTCTGACGTACCGTCAGAATTGCTGACAGCGCAGCGAGTCGTGCCACTGCGGCGACCCGGCCGCTGGATCGCCACCGCCGTCGTCCTGGTCCTCGCGGCCCAGTTCGTCCACGGACTGGTGTCCAACCCCTTCTACCAGTGGGACCGGTTCGGCTACTGGTTCCTGCGGCCGGCCATCCTCGACGGACTGCTCATCACCCTCGAAGTGGCCGCCTACAGCGCGGTGCTGGGGCTCGTCGGCGGGATCCTGCTCGCCCTGGCCCGGCTCTCGAGATCCCCGGTGCTGCGCGCCGTCAGCTGGACCTACGTGTGGGCGCTGCGCTCGACGCCCCTGATCGTCGTCCTGCTGTTCCTCTACAACTTCAGCGCCCTGTACCAGACGCTCAGCGTCGGCGTCCCCTTCGGACCCGCCTTCTTCACCTTCGACGAGTCCCGTCTCGCCACCGACATGGTCGTCGCCGTCGTCGGACTCAGCCTCAACGAGGCGGCGTACGCTGCCGAGGTCGTCCGCGGCGGCATCCTCTCCGTCGACCAGGGCCAGCACGAGGCGGCCTCCGCGCTCGGCCTGCCCAAGGGCTACCAGTTCCGCAGGATCGTCTGGCCGCAGGCGCTGCGTTCCATCACCCCGAACTACGTCAACCAGCTCATCGGCCTGATCAAGAGCACCTCGCTGGTGTTCTACGTGTCGCTGCTCGACCTGTTCGGAGCCGCGCAGACCATGGGCTCCACCTACCCGGGCGACATCGTGCCGCTGCTGCTGGTCGTCACCGTCTGGTACCTGATCCTCACCAGCGTCGTGTCCGTCGTCCAGTTCTACGTCGAGCGGCACTACGCCCGGGGCGCCACCCGCAGCCTGCCGCCGACCCCGTTGCGGAGACTGCGGGACGGCGTCGCCGGCCTGCGGGCCCGCATCCGCCGGGAGGCCGCCGTATGACCGCCGAGACGATCCAGAACGCCGCCGCCGTCGAGGTCCACGACGTGCACAAGTGGTACGGGGCCCACCGGGTGCTCGACGGCGTCGACCTGACGGTGCGGCCGGGCGAGGTCACCGTCATCCTCGGCCCGTCCGGCTCCGGCAAGTCCACGCTGCTGCGGGTCATCAACCACCTGGAGAAGCCGGAGATCGGCTACGTCAGCGTCAACGGCGAACTCGTCGGCGTCCGCAGGCAGGGCGAGCGGCTCAAGGAGCTCAGCGAGCGGGTCATCCTCACCCAGCGCAGCCGCATCGGCTTCGTGTTCCAGAACTTCAACCTCTTCCCGCACCTGACCGTGCTGGACAACGTGGCCGCCGCGCCCGTGGCCACGGGCAAGCTCGACAAGGCGGGGGCCCAGGACCTCGCCCGCGAACTCCTCGGCCGGGTCGGCCTCGCCGACAAGGCGGACGCCTACCCGCGGCAACTCTCCGGCGGACAGCAGCAGCGCGTGGCCATCGCCCGGGCGCTCGCTCTGCGGCCCGGAGTCATCCTCTTCGACGAGCCCACCTCGGCCCTCGACCCCGAACTCGTGGGCGAGGTCCTCGCCGTCATCAAGGACCTGGCCAGGAGCGGCACCACGCTCGTCATCGTCACCCACGAGATCGGCTTCGCCCGTGAGATCGCCGACCGGGTCGTCTTCATCGACGGCGGCCGCATCGTCGAACAGGGGCCGCCCGCCGAGGTCCTGGACAAGCCGCGACACGAACGCACCCGGGACTTCCTGAGCAAGGTGCTCTGAACCCGCCCTCAGCCTCCCCCCACCACCACCCTCTCCACTCAAGGACGGCCATGCCTGCCCACATCACCCGACGCAGCCTGACACGCGGCATCACCGCGGCGACCGCCGTCGCCGCCCTCGCCACCGGGCTCGCCGCCTGCCGGGGCGAGAGCGACGCCGCCACCCGGACCACCGACGCCGCCGGCACGGTCACCGTGGGCCGGCTGTCCAACGGCGCCGCCCAGGAGACCACCCTGAAGGTGCCCGAGGTCAAGTCGATCAGCGCCGGACTCCCCGCCGCCGTCAGGAAGCGCGGCACGCTGGTGATCGGCTCAGGCACCCTGCCGTCCGGCAGCCCGCCGCTCGGCTTCGTCGGGGACGACCAGAAGACGGTCACCGGCTCCGAGATCGACCTCGGCCGGCTCGTCGCCGCCGTCCTCGGACTCAAGCCGGAGGTCCGCCGCTCGACCTGGGAGAACCTCTTCATCGGCATCGACAGCGGGAAGGTCGACGTCGGCTTCTCGAACATCACCGACACCGAGGAGCGCAAGCGGAAGTACGACTTCGCCTCCTACCGCAAGGACGAACTCGCCTTCGAGGTGAAGAAGGACAACCCCTGGAAGTTCGACGGCGGTTACGCGTCCCTCGCCGGCAAGACCGTCTCCGTCGGCAACGGCACCAACCAGGAGAAGATCCTCCTGGAGTGGAAGGCGCGGCTGGCCAAGGAGGGCAAGAAGCCCCTCACCGTCAAGTACTTCCAGGAGAGCAACAGCATCTACCTGGCCCTCAACAGCGGCAAGATCGACGCCTACTTCGGCCCCAACCCCAACCTCGCCTACCACGCGGCGAAGACCGAGAACACGCCCCAGGCGACCCGTATCGCCGGTCAGTTCTCCGGCGCCGGCGAGACGCTCCAGGGGCTGATCGCGGCGACCGCGAAGAAGGACAGCGGCCTCGCCAAGCCCGTCGCCGACGCCATCAACCACCTGATCTCCGGCGGGCAGTACGCCAAGTGGCTCGCGGCCTGGAACCTCTCGGGCGAAGCCGTGCCGAAGTCCGAGATCAACCCGCCCGGTCTGCCGCTGAACAACTCCTGACACACCGTCATCCAGGCTCGTCACACGACGAGTCGCACCGAGAAGGGACTCCGCCTCCGTGGCCCAGACCGTAGACGTCCGCGGAGGCGGAGCCCCGCCCACGCTCGAAGACCACCCGCCCACACAGCTGCCGCTCCAGAACCGCACCTTCACAGGCCCCGCCCCGCAGACGCGGCACCCCCTCGACAACGCCGTCTGGGCCGCCCTCACCGGCCCCCACGCCCACCTCGCCGAACGCGTCGGCCTCGCCGCCCGCTATCCCGCGGACGTCTACGCCTTCGCCGCCCTGGCCGACCCGGCGGACCCCGCCGCCTGGGCCGACCTGCGCCGGCTCGCCGGTCCCGGCGCCACCGTACGGATGAAACCCGTGGACCACGTCCCCGACGGATGGACGCTCCTGCGCCGGGGAGAGGGCGTCCAACTCGTCGCCACCGAGGCGCTGCGCACCGCGCCCGCCCCGGAGGCCGAACCGCTCGGCCCCGCCGACGTGCCCGAGATCCTCGACCTGGTGGCCCGTACCCGGCCCGGCCCCTTCCTCGCGCGGACCGTCGAACTCGGCGCCTACCTCGGCATCCGGCACCGGGGCCGGCTGATCGCCCTGGCCGGGGAACGGCTGCGGCCGGCCGGCTGGACCGAGATCAGCGCCGTCTGCACCGCCCCCGGCCACCGGGGCCGAGGGCTGGCCAACCGGCTCGTCCGGGCGGTCGCCCATGGCGTACGCGAACGCGGCGACACCCCGTTCCTGCACGCCGCTGCCGGCAACACGCACGCCGTCCGCCTCTATGAGTCGCTCGGCTTCGCCCTGCGCCGCCGCTCGGCGATCGTCGCCGTGCGCACCCCGGGAACACCGGGCGAGGACCGGCCGTTGTGACTGACGACGAGACGCAGCCGAGGACGAGGCCAGTGAGCCGTGCGCAGCTCGCCGGCCGCGACAAGGGTCCCTCAAGACGCCGCCACGCGGCAGACAGGAGGAGGTGAGGGACGTGACCGGCATACCCCACGCCCCGCGCCTGACCTCCCGGGTCCACATCGACCTCCAGCGCGTCGCCGGCGCGCTCTGTCGCTGCTGACCCGTTCCTCCCCACCCGCCGTGCCCCGGCCCCGCCGTGCCCCCGCGCGCCCGCGCACCGGGCCGGCGCTCAGCCACGGACCTCCAGGAAGGCACCCTCGTGTCACCGACCCCTCCCGCACCCCTGCATCTCGCCGTCGCCCTGGACGGCACCGGCTGGCACCCCGCCTCCTGGCGCGAGCCGGCCGCCCGCCCCCGGGAACTGTTCACCGCCGGCTACTGGGCCGACCTCGTCGCCGAGGCCGAGCGCGGCCTGCTCGACTTCGTCACCATCGAGGACGGCCTCGGGCCGCAGTCCTCGCACTTCCTGCACCCCGACGACCGCACCGACCAGGTCCGCGGCCGACTCGACGCCGTTCTGATCGCCTCCCGCGTCGCACCGCTGACCCGCCACATAGGTCTCGTCCCGACCGTGGTGGCCACCCACACGGAGCCGTTCCACATCTCCAAGGCGATCGCCACGCTCGACTACGTCAGCACCGGCCGCGCCGGCCTGCGCGTCCAGATCACCGCCCGCCCGAACGAGGCGGCGCACTTCGGCCGCCGCACGCTCCCGCACCTCACCTCCCACGACGCCCCGGCCACCCGGCAGCTGGTGACCGACCTGTTCGACGAGGCCGCCGACCACGTCGAAGTGGTACGCCGCCTCTGGGACAGCTGGGAGGACGACGCGGAGATCAGGGACGTGGCCACCGGCCGGTTCGTCGACCGCGACAAGCTGCACTACATCGACTTCGAGGGCCGCCACTTCAGCGTCAAGGGCCCCTCCATCACCCCGCGCCCGCCGCAGGGGCAGCCCCCGGTCACGGCCCTGGCCCACGACACCGTCCCCTACCGGCTCCTCGCCCGCTCCGCCGACGTCGGCTACGTGACCCCGCGGGACACGGGCGAGGCCCGCGCGATCGTCGCCGAGATCCGCGCCGAACAGCAGGCCGCCGGACGGGCCGCGGAACCGCTGCACGTCTTCGCCGACCTGGTCGTCCACCTCGACGACGACCCCGCCGAGGCCGCCGACCGCCGGGCCCGCCTCGACGCCCTCGCCGGGGAGGAACACCTCAGCGACGCCCGCGTCTTCACCGGCAGCCCGTCCCAACTCGCCGACCTGCTTCAGGAGTCCCAGTCGGCCGGGCTGACCGGCTTCCGGCTGCGCCCGGCCGTCGCCGGCCACGACCTGCCCGCCATCACCAGGGGCCTCGTCCCCGAACTCCAGCACCGCGGCGCCTTCCGCACCGCCTACGAGGCCGACACCCTGCGCGGACTGCTCGGCCTGCCCCGACCCGCCAACCGCTACGCCGCACCCGTCGCCTGAGCGGGAGGGAGACCCGGCCATGAGCAAGCCCCGGAAGCAGATCCACCTCGCCGCCCACTTCCCCGGTGTCAACAACACCACCGTGTGGAGCGACCCCAGGGCCGGCAGCCACATCGAGTTCAGCTCCTTCGCCCACTTCGCCCGCACCGCCGAACGCGCCAAGTTCGACTTCCTCTTCCTCGCCGAAGGCCTCAGGCTCCGCGAACAGGGCGGTGAGATCTACGACCTCGACGTGGTCGGCCGCCCCGACACCTTCACCGTCCTCGCCGCGCTCGCCGCCGTCACCGACCGGCTCGGCCTGACCGGCACCATCAACTCCACCTTCAACGAGCCCTACGAGGTGGCCCGCCAGTTCGCCAGCCTCGACCACCTCTCCGCCGGCCGCTCCGCGTGGAACGTCGTCACCTCCTGGGACGCCTTCACCGGCGAGAACTTCCGCCGCGGCGGCTTCCTCCCGCAGGAGGAGCGCTACTCCCGCGCCAAGGAGTTCCTCGCCACGGCCAGCGAGCTCTTCGACTCCTGGCGGGGCGACGAGATCCTCGCCGACCAGGAGACCGGCGCCTTCCTGCGCGACGCCAAGGCGGGCGCCTTCGTCCACCAGGGGCGGCACTTCGACATCCACGGCCGGTTCAACGTCCCGCGCAGCCCCCAGGGCCGACCGGTGATCTTCCAGGCCGGGGACTCCGACGAGGGCCGCGAGTTCGCCGCCTCCGGCGCGGACGCCATCTTCAGCCGGTACGCCTCCCTGGACACCGGCCGGGCCTTCTACTCCGACGTGAAGTCCCGCCTCGCCAAGTACGGCCGCCGCCCCGACCAGCTGCTGATCCTGCCCGCCGCCAGCTTCGTCCTCGGCGACACCGACGACGAGGCCCGCGAGATCGCCAGGGAGGTCCGCAGGCAGCAGGTCAGCGGCGCCACCGCGCTCAAGCAGCTGGAGTGGGTGTGGAACCGCGACCTGTCCTCCTACGACCCCGACGGCCCCCTCCCGGACGTCGACCCGCTGCTCGGCGAGCACACCGTCTCCCGGGGCCGCGCCCAGGTCCGCATGTACCGCGACCCGCTGGCCACCGTCCGCGAATGGCGGGAGCTGGCCGAGGCCAACAACTGGTCCATCCGCGACCTCGTCATCGAGACCGGCAGCCGCCAGAACTTCATCGGCTCCCCGGCCACCGTCGCCCGGACCATCGACGAGTACGTGCAGACCGACGCCGCCGACGGCTTCATCCTCGTCCCGCACATCACCCCGAGCGGCCTCGACGAGTTCGCCGACAAGGTCGTGCCGATCCTCCAGGAGCAGGGGGTCTTCCGCACCGAGTACGAGGGCTCCACGCTCCGCGACCACCTCGGCCTCGCCCACCCGGACGAGCCCCGGCAGGACGAGCCCCGGCAGGAGGAGCGCGCCGCCTCATGACCTGACGCACACGGCGTCGACGGGCGGCCGCCCCGAGCGGCCGCCCGCCGGGCCACCGCACGCGGGCCGGCGGCATCGGCCGCCGAGCTCAAGCCGCCCCGAACGCCGTGAACGCCCAGCCCGTCGCCTGGTGGAGGGCGTCGTCGGGAAGGGACGCGCGGGCGTCCCGCAGGGACTCCGCCAGGGACTGACCGGTGCTCAGGCCCTTGTGCAGGGCCAGCATCAGGGCGACCACCGCGTCGTCGTTGACGGGGGCGCTGCTCGCCACCACGCCCGCCGTGCCGAGCGGCAGCAGGGCCGTGACCAGGCCGAGGAGCTCGTCGGCGCCCACCGAGGCGAGGCGGGCGGTGTCGCAGCTGGAGAGGATGATGCGGTACGGGCTGCGGGCGAGGCGTTCGAAGTCGTGGACGATCAGCGGGCCGTCGGCCATCCGCAGGGACGAGAACAGCGGACTGTCCGCCCGGAACACGCCGTGCGCGGCGATATGGGCGAGCGCGGCCCCGTCCAGCTCCTCCAGCACCCGCGGCACACACGCGTCCGCGTGTTCCAGCACCGTCGGCCGGCCGTACCGGTCCGCGACCTCCGGCACCTCAGCCCCTCCGGACGCCAGCCCCGGCCCCCGCACCAGGACGTGCCGTCCGCCCGGCGGCGGCTCGGTCTCCCGGGCCCGCAGCCAGCTCCCCGCCGACGGCGACACGCTGAGCACCCGCTCCCGCAGCGACGGCAGCAGCGCCCAGGGGACCCGGTGCAGCCGGGCCGGCGGCACGACCACCACCGGTCCCGGGCCCAGCCGCCCGGCCGCCTCGCCGAGCAGCAGCGTCTCCAGCCGCCGCCCCGCCGCCTCCACCACCGGAAGGCGTCCCTCAGCGCCGGGGTGGGCCAGCCGCCGCAGCCCGGCCTGGACGTGCTCGGCCTCCCGTTCCGCCTCGGCGAGCAGCCCGCCCGCGAACCGCCGGACCCTACCGCCCCCGCACAGCAGCACCTGCACCCGCCCGTCCAGCACCGCGAGTTCGACCAGCCACCCGTCGCCGAGCCGCTCCAGCAGCCGGCCGACGTCGAAGCGGCCCGTGCCGCCGGGGGAGCCGCCGCGGATGTGCAGGGTCCGGGAGCGGACCTCCCGCTCGAGACGCCGCTGCTCCCGTTCCAGGGTCGGCACGGGCTTGCCGTCCATGCGCGCGCTCTCCGCCCGCGCGGCGATCTCCCGGTAGGCGGTCAGCCCGCTCAGCAGCGCCGGATCGGCCGGCGGCCGGGTGGGCGGCGCCGACAGCACGGTGGCCCGCCACCGCTCGCTCCACACCAGCAACTGCCGCGGCCCGCCCCGCTCCAGACTCACCTCCTGGGCGAGCGCCGCCAGTTCCGCGCCCTGCGCGGTGGCCCGGGCCCGCAACTCGGAGGCGCCCAGCGTCGTACGGTGGTCGTCCAGCACGTCCAGCCCTCGCCGGCACGCCTCCAGCACACCCCGCCCCGATCCGGCCGCCCGCGCCCACAGCGCCCGCGCCGCCCAGCCGGTCACCCGGGCCAGCGGCGGCCCGCTGCGCCGGCCGCGGGCCGCCACCGCCAGATACCGTTCCGCGTCCGCCGTCCACTGAAGCGCCAGCGCGATCCGGCCCGCCAGCAGCCACGCCTCGGGAGCGGCGGGCGCCCCGAACCCGGACAGTCGCTCCGCCACCCGCACCGCCTCGGCGACCAGCCGCCCCGAACCGCGCCCCGCGGCCACCCGCGCCTCGATCAGCACCAGCCGGGCGTGCGCCTCCCACCAGGTGCGCCGCTGGCCGGCGAACAGCCGCACGGCGAGCGCCGCACGCGCGATCGCCGTCCCCGGATCGCCCGCGAGCCGCGCGGACCGGGCGGCGGCCAGCAGCAGTTCGGCCTTGCGAGTGGACTGCCCGCCGATCCCGTCCAGCACGGCGATCGCCGCGTCCGCCTCGGCCAGCGCCTCGGGCGCGAGCCCCGCCGCCATCAGCACCTCGCACCGCCGGATGCTCAGCATGAACGTGGGCGTGCCCAGCTTGGCGTACCGCTCCTCGGCCTCGTCCAGCAGCCGCAGCGCCGCCGGCACGTCCCCCGACCGGAACGCGGCCAGACCCCGGCTCTCCACCGCGTCGGCCTTGTCGTGCTCCTGGCCGGTGGTGTCCCACAGGGCCTCGGCGGCCGTGAAGTCGGCGTCGGCCCGGTCGACCGCGCCGAGCGCGAGGTGCACGGTGGCGCGAAGGGTCAGGGCGCGCGCCGTCCAGATGACGTCGTCCTCCTGCCGCAGCACCGGTATGGCCCGCCGTACGTCGTCCAGCGCCTCCCGGTGATGCCCCAGCACCCACCAGGAGTAGGCCCGCCGGTACAGCACACGCGCGCGGGTGTGCCCGGTGCCGCGTCCGACGCCCCGCTCGAACGCGGCCAGCCCCTGCCGGGTGCGGCCCGCGTGCACCAGCGCCACGCCGAGCGTGGCCAGGACGTCGGCCTCCCGTTCGGCGCAGTCCGCGCGCGCGGCCAGTGAGCGGGCCCGGCGCAGATGGTCCAGGGCCAGACGCATGTCGCCCCAGTCGCGCTGCCAGATGCCGATCACCTGGTGGGCCACGGAGGCGTGCAGCGGCGGCGGACCGGTGTCGAGCACTTCCTCCGCCCGCGCCAGGGCGGCGTTCGGGGCGGCGAACACCATCGGCAGCAGTTCGAGAACCGTGTCGTTTCCCGCTGTCACCCCACGGATGGTAGTGGCCCCGGTTGTACGGCACACCGGTTCGGCCCGCCACAGGAGGTATCGATCGAACATCGCGGCGACGAACCCACCAGGCGCACCGAGCCCACCGAACGCACCGCCAGCGCACGCCGGCGCGCACAGCCGAAGGCCACACGCCGTTCCGCGCACCGCACCCCCGGTCCCCGCAACCGCATCCCCCGCCCCCGGCGTCGCACCACCTGTATCAAAGGCCGTCGTCGCGGCTCTGACTGACGACCACCGGGCTCAGGGAGGACACGCCATGGCGCCACAGCGATTCCACGAGCAGTTCGAGCAGATCCAACGAGCCCTTCCCGGCGTCCCGTTGGCCATGGGGCCGGACGACTCCGCCGAGTTCATCTACGAGAAGGGCGTCGTCCTCGCCCGGGACGGCGAGGAGGCGCAGGTCGTGGAGGACGCCGTCCGCGCGCACTTCACCGCCACCGACGGCCTCGTCCCCGACCACGTCCGCCGGGCCGGCCCGCGGACCAACCGTTCCGGCATCACCCGCATCCAGGTCGGCGACCCCGGCCAGGGCGTGCCCGGCGCCGACCGCAATGTCGCGGGCGCCCTGCGCGCCCTGCGGGGCGCCGAGGACCGCACGGGCCGCCGGCTCGTCAGCCGCAACCACGTCGTGTCCATCGCGGTCAACGCCTGCCCCGGCGACGAGCCGGTGCCCGTCGCGTCCGGGGAGACACCCAACCCGGCCGCCGCCCGGGCCGCTCGCGACGAGGACGGCGGCGCCGTGTCCGTCCTCGTCGTCGACACCGGCCTGATGCACGACTACCGCTCCTACCCGCTGCTCGACCGCACCGAGGGCGACGCGCAGATCCAGGAGACCGACCCCGACGGCGTCCTCCAGCAGTACGTCGGCCACGGCACGTTCATCGCCGGACTCGTCGCCGCCGTCGCCCCCGACACCGACGTCACCGTGCGCAACACCCTCAACGACGCCGGCGCGATCCTGGAGTACGACTTCGGCGACCGGCTCTTCGACGCCGTCGAGCAGGGCGGCTGGCCCGACATCCTCAGCCTCTCCGCCGGCACCTCCAACGGCCGCGTCGACGGACTGCTCGGAGCGGCCGCCTTCATGGACGAACTCCGCGACCGGCGAACCCTGTTGGTCGCCGCCGCCGGCAACAACGCCAGCGCCACGCCGTTCTGGCCCGCCGCCTACGCCGCCCTGCCCGAGTACGCCGACGCCGTCCTCTCGGTCGGCGCGCTGCGCGGCGACGGCGAGTTCGGCGCCTGCTTCAGCAACCACGGCCCCTGGGTGAGGGTCTACGCCCCCGGTGAGCGCCTGGTCAGCGCCCTCACCGGCTTCGACCGCCCCGTCCCGTACGTCTACCAGCACTCCACCTACGAGGTGTGCCGCTACGGCTTCGGCTACTCCTGCACCTGCCAGTCGCCGCGTCACACAGGGGTGTTGAGCGAGACCCGGGCGGCCGGCGAGGGCAAGCCGGACCAGGTGATGTTCGAAGGGCTCGCCTCCTGGAGCGGGACGTCGTTCGCCACCCCCCTCGTGGCCGGACTGGTCGCCGCCCACATGAAGGCGCACCAGGTGCCCGACCCGCGCGCCGCGGCCCGTCAACTGCTCGCCGCCGAAGCCGACTTCGCCGAGGTGCGCGGACACCATGTGCCGGCGCTGCGCCCGCCGACCTGGCGTCCGGTCGCGGTCGGACAGCTCACCGCATCCGTATGAGGCCGGCATGAGGAGCGAGGCGGCCCCCGTCACGGCGTACGATGACATGCCGTACACGAGGGGTGGGGCCGTGGACCGTAGTGATGTCGGCGTGCTCGTCCGGTCCGCCGTCGACGGTGACACGGCGGCCTGGGAGGGACTCGTCGAAGGGCTGAGCCCGCTGGTGTGGTCCGTCGTACGCGCACACCGGCTCTCCGAGGCCGACGCGCACGAGGTGTACCAGACCGTGTGGTTCCGTTTCGCCCAGCACCTCGGGCGGATCCGTGAACCCGACAAGGCGGGCTCCTGGCTGGCCAGCACCGCGCGCAACGAGTGCCTGAAAGTGATCAAAGGCCTGCGCCGGCTCACCCCGACCGACGATCCCCAGCTGCTCGACCGGGTCAGCGAGGACCGTACGCCGGAGCAGTCGGTGCTGGACTCGGAGGAGGCGGCCGAGCGGAGCGAGCGCGTCCGCCACCTCTGGCAGGAGTTCGAGGCGCTCGGCGAGCGCTGCCGGCAGTTGCTGCGGGTGCTGATCTCCTCGCCGCCGCCCAGTTACCAGGAAGTGTCGGCCGCGCTCGGCATCGCGGTGGGCAGCATCGGACCGATGCGCCAGCGATGCCTGCGCCGCCTGCGCTCCCGACTCGACGCACGGGGAGCACTGTGAACGCCATGAACGACGACCACGTCCCGAGCGGCGCCGACGACCACAGCGGCCTGGAGGAGGAGTTGCGCGAAGCGGTCGCCGTCCTCGACCCGGTCCCGGCCGAGCTGCGCCGCATCGCCGTCGAGGCGTTCGCCCTGCGCGACCTCGACGCCCGCGTCGCGGAGCTGACCTTCGACTCGCTGGTGGACGCCGTGCCGGTCCGGGGCGCCGTGGACGCGCCGCGCATGCTCACCTTCGACACCGGCGGGCTCACCGTCGACGTGGAGGTGACCGAGCACGGTCTGATGGGGCAGTTGCTGCCGCCGCAGCCGGCCGCCATCGAGATCCTCGACGGCCCCCGGGCCGGCGCGGTGCTCACCGCCGACGCCATGGGCCGCTTCACCGCCGACGCCCCGCCCGCCGGCCCGTTCGCCCTGCGCCTGCGCACCGGCGGCGAGGTCGTCGTCACGGAGTGGCTCCGCGCATGAGGCGAGCAGCCTGACGCGAGCTGCCCGAGGTGAGCTGCCCGAGGCTAGCCGCCTGGGGACCTGGTCACACGGAGACCGCCTCGACCAGCCCGGCCAGCGCGGCGGCGAGCAGCGGCAGGCCGGGGCCGGCGGGGCCGCCCGGCTCGGTCATGTACGTGTCGCGGCGGATCTCCACCATCAGCGCGGACACCCTCGGCTCCGACCCGTAGTACTCCAGCGGTACGTACGTCCCGCCGAACGGGCTGTCCAGCCCGGTCTCCCCGACAGCCGCGAACGCCTCTCGCGCGGCGGCCGTCAGCGCGGCCGGGGTGTGGAAGGAGTCGGTGCCCAGGCACACCGGCGGCCGGGGCCCGTCACCATGAAGTTCGTACGGCAGCCGCTCGCTCGGGTACGAGTGCACGTCGATGATCACCGCTCGCCCGACGGCGGCCAGCCGCTCCCCCACCGCCTCGCTCATCGCCCGCGCGTACGGCCGGAAGTACCGGTCGACCAGCGGCCCGGGATCGGCGCCGGCGGGCCGCAGCGCCCGGCCGTGCGTGGTCCGCGTGTACACCGCGCCCATCCCCACCGACAGCATCTCCTCCCGCTCGTCCGGGAACCGCTCCGGATCGACCACCAGCCGCGACAGCAGGTTGACGAACCGCCAGGGCGCGAGGCGCGCCGACCGGGCCGCCAGCTCCGCGATCTCCGCGGTGTGCGCGTCGGTGATGTGGTCCAACTCCCGTTCCAGCGAACCGTCGTCGAGCACGATGCCCGCGCGCGCCTCGGGCGGTATCGCCCGCGCCGAGTGCGGCACATGGAGGATCACCGGGGAGCCCTCGGCGCCCGGGAGGAGGGAGAAGGAGGCGGCGTCGGCGGACATGCGATGACTCCTGTGCGTGAGGCGTTGCGTGCGTACGGGCCCCGGCCCGACAGCGCTCCGCCCCGGCCGGCGGTGCGCCGGTCGGGGCGGAGGGGTGTCGCGGGGGTGGGCCGGGCCCCGGCTCACGACCGTCGGGACGGCGTCAGCTGGAGGGGCCTGGCCCGGCGCCGGCTCAGAACGCGGCCAGCGCCTCGTTCCACGTCGAGGACGGGCGCATCACCTTCGCGGCCTTGGCCGGGTCGGGCTGGTAGTAGCCGCCGATCTCGGCCGACTGGCCCTGCACGGCGTTCAGCTCGTCGACGATGCGCTGCTCGTTCGCGGAGAGCGTCTCGGCGAGCGGGGCGAAGGCCTTCGCCAGGTCCGCGTCGTCGGTCTGCGCCGCCAGCTCCTGCGCCCAGTACAGGGACAGGTAGAAGTGGCTGCCGCGGTTGTCGATGCCGCCGACGCGACGGGTCGGGGACTTGTCCTCGTTGAGGAAGGTCGCCGTGGCGCGGTCCAGGGTGTCGGCGAGGACCTGGGCGCGGCCGTTGCCGGTGAGCTTGGCGTACTGCTCCAGGGACGGCACCAGCGCGAAGAACTCGCCGAGCGAGTCCCAGCGCAGGTAGTTCTCCCGGACCAGCTGCTGCACGTGCTTCGGGGCGGAGCCGCCGGCGCCCGTCTCGAAGAGGCCGCCGCCCGCCATCAGCGGGACGACCGACAGCATCTTGGCGCTGGTGCCGAGCTCCAGGATGGGGAACAGGTCGGTCAGGTAGTCGCGCAGCACGTTGCCGGTGACGGAGATGGTGTTCTCGCCGCGGCGGATGCGCTCCACCGACAGCTTGGTCGCCTCGACCGGGGCGAGGATCCGGATGTCCAGGCCCTCGGTGTCGTGCTCCGGCAGGTAGGCGTTGACCTTGGCGATCAGGTTGGCGTCGTGGGCGCGGGTCTCGTCCAGCCAGAACACCGCCGGGTCGCCGGTGGCGCGGGCGCGGGTGACGGCCAGCTTCACCCAGTCCCTGATCGGGGCGTCCTTGGTCTGGCAGGCGCGGAAGATGTCGCCCGCGGAGACGGCCTGCTCGATCAGGGCCTCGCCGGAGGCGTCGACCAGGCGGACCGTGCCCGTGACCGGGATCTCGAAGGTCTTGTCGTGGCTGCCGTACTCCTCGGCCTTCTGCGCCATCAGACCCACGTTGGGGACCGAGCCCATCGTCGACGGGTCGTAGGCGCCGTTGGCGCGGCAGTCGTCGATGACGGCCTGGTAGACGCCCGCGTAGGAGGAGTCCGGCAGGACCGCGAGGGTGTCGGCCTCCTGGCCGTCGGGGCCCCACATGTGACCGGAGGTGCGGATCATCGCCGGCATGGACGCGTCGACGATGACGTCGGAGGGGACGTGCAGGTTGGTGATGCCCTTGTCCGAGTCGACCATCGCGAGCTCGGGGCCCTCGGCGAGCTCGGCGTCGAAGGAGGCCTTGATCTCGGCGCCCTCGGGCAGGCCCTCCAGGCCCTTGTAGATGCCGCCGAGACCGTCGTTCGGGGTGAGACCGGCCTTGGCGAGCGCCTCGCCGTACCGCGCGAATGTCTTCGGGAAGAAGGCGCGCACCACGTGACCGAAGACGATCGGGTCGGAGACCTTCATCATCGTGGCCTTCAGGTGCACGGAGAACAGCACGCCCTCGGCCTTGGCGCGGGCGACCTGCGCGGTCAGGAACTCGCGCAGCGCGGCGACGCGCATCACCGAGGCGTCGACGACCTCGCCGGCCAGCACGGGTACGGACTCGCGCAGGACGGTCGTGGAGCCGTCGTCGCCCTTGAGCTCGATGCGCAGCGCGCCGTCCTCGGCGATCACCACGGACTTCTCGGTGGAGCGGAAGTCGTCCACGCCCATGGTGGCGACGTTCGTCTTGGACTCGGAGGTCCAGGCGCCCATGCGGTGCGGGTGGGACTTGGCGTAGTTCTTGACCGACGCGGGGGCGCGGCGGTCGGAGTTGCCCTCACGCAGGACCGGGTTCACGGCGGAACCCTTGATCTTGTCGTAGCGGGCGCGGATCTCGCGCTCCTCGTCGGTCTTCGGCTCGTCCGGGTAGTCCGGCAGCGCGTAGCCCTGGCCCTGGAGCTCGGCGACCGCGGCCTTGAGCTGCGGGATCGAGGCCGAGATGTTCGGCAGCTTGATGATGTTGGCCTCGGGCGTCTTGGCCAGCTCGCCCAGCTCGGCCAGCGCGTCCGGGATGCGCTGGTCCTCGGTGAGGTACTCCGGGAACACCGCGATGATGCGCCCGGCGAGCGAGATGTCCCGCGTCTCCACGGCGACACCGGCCTGCGAGGCGTACGCCTGGACCACCGGCAGGAAGGAATACGTCGCCAGGGCCGGGGCCTCGTCAGTGTGCGTATAGATGATGGTCGAGTCAGTCACCGGGTGCTCCGCTCCACGTCTGCAACATTGCTCGACATCAAGATATCTCCTGACCGTCTCCGGCTCGACAGGGGTCCGCACACCGGTCCGCGCGATCCCCTCGCCGCCCCCCCCGGTCGCCCCGCTCGCGGAGCTCTGCGTCCGTCCGGGCAACCGAATCGCTTCCCCATGTCGTCAAGGAGGTAGATCTTCGATCCGCCCTCCCGACGGCCGGAGGCGACCGACCGGCCGCCCAGCGAAAGCAGACCGAGAAGACCATGAGATATCGCACCCGAGTGACCGCTCCCGCGATCGCCCTGATCGGCACCGCCGCGGCCCTGACCACGGCCCCCGCAGCCCACGCGGCCGCCACCGCTCCGGCGGCGTCCGGCCGGCGCCGCGCGCCCGCCGCGAAGAGCGCCCCCGGCCCCGAGACCCTCTCCGACCCCGTCTACCCGAGCCTCGGCAACGACGGCTACCGCGTCGGCGCCTACCACCTCGACCTGGCCTACGACGCCACGACCGCCCTGGTCGACGCCACGGCCGCCGTCGAGATCACCACCACCCAGTGCCTGAGCCGGCTCTCCCTCGACGCCCTCGGCCTCGACATACGGTCGGTCCACGTCGGCGGCCGCCCCGCCGCGTTCGAGCAGGCCGACGAGAAGCTGCGGATCACCCCGGCCCGGCCGCTGCCCGAGGGCTGCCGGACCACCGTCCGCGTCGCCTACACCGCCGACCCGCGCCGCACGCTGGCGCACACCGCCTGGGTGCCCACCCCGGACGGCTTCGCGGTGTGCCCCCAGCCGAACTCCGCGCACACCGTCTTCCCGTGCAACGACCACCCCTCGGACAAGGCCGGCCTCACCGTGCGGCTCACCGTCCCCGACAACCTGCGCGGTGTCGCCACCGGCCGGCTCGTCCGCACCGAACGCCTCAGCGGCGGCCGGACCGCGTACACCTACCGCTCCGGCTCCCCGGTCGCCACCGAGCTGGTGCAGATCACGGTCGGCGACTACGTCGTCAAGGAGCGGCAGGGCCCGCACGGACTGCCGCTGCGGGACATCGTCCCCACCGCCCGCGCCGAGGCCCTCGAACCGGCCCTCGCGCTCACCCCGAACCTCGTCGAATGGATCGAGGCCCGGCTGGGCGCCTACCCCTTCGAGACGTACGGGCTGCTGCCCTGCAACTCCGACGACCCGAAGGCCTTCGACTTCACGGGCCTGGAGACCCAGACCCTCACCCTGTACAAGCCGAACTACCTCCTCCAGGAGGAGAAGAAGATCGGCTCGCACATGATGCACGAGCTGGTCCACTCCTACTTCGGCAACAGCGTCAGCCCCGCCACCTGGGCCGACCTGTGGCTCAACGAGGGCCACGCCGACTTCTACGGGCTGCTGTACCGCTACGAGCGGGGCTGGGCGGACTCCCTGGGCCTGACCACGTTCGAGGCCCGGATGAAGGACACCTACGCCCGCGGCGACCAGTGGCGCCGCACCTCGGGACCGGTCGCCGCGCCGAACGCGGCCAACCTTTTCGACAGCCAGCGCTACCTGGGCGGCGTCCTCGTCCTGTACGCGCTGCGCCAGCTCATCGGCGAGGACGCCTTCCACGCCGTCGAGCGCGCCTTCCTGGCCCGCCACCGCGACGGCCACGCCTCCACCGAGGACTACATCGCCGTCGCCTCGCACGTCTCCGGCCAGGACGTGAGCGGATTCCTGCGCGAGTGGCTCTACGGGACGACGACCCCGCGGATGCCCGGCCACCCCGACTGGACGGTCACGCCGGTGCCGCAGTCGCTCGTCCGCCCGGACGCCCGCACCGGCGCCGGCCGGCACGACAACTCGGCCACGCTCTGAGTGAGCGTTTGATTCGCTTATTGATTAGTTCATGCCGGTTTTCAGCGGCCAGACACGAACACTGAACCAAGTGAAACGCCGGAAAAACGGCTTCTGCGGCAGTCGGCAGACCAGTTATGCGCCGGGTTCCTTACAAAAGCTCCTGTCTCATTTAGAAACCCACCGGTTCACGCTAGATTGAGAACACACGCCCCGATGCACCCAACGCCCCCGCACACGCCCTGCCCAGGCTGGCCGCCACCGCATACCCAGGCAACATGCAGCCCTCACGGCCCTACCCCAGCGACCTGTCCGACGCCCGCTGGGAACTCATCCGCCCCACCCTCGAAGCCTGGCGCCAGGCCCGCAACGGCATCCGCAAACCCACCCACGACCTGCGCGCCCTGATGAACGCCATCCTCTACGTCGACCGCACCGGCATCCCCTGGCGCTACCTGCCCCACGACTTCCCGCCCCACCAGACCGTCTACGGCTACTTCGCCCACTGGGAAGCCGACGGCATCTTCGACCAGCTCACCGGCCTCTTACGCGGCAAAGTCCGCCAGGCCGAAGGCCGCACCAGCGAGCCCAGCGCCTGCCTGATCGACAGCCAGAGCATCAAAACCTCCGCCACCGTCCACCTGACCAGCCAAGGCATCGACCCCGCCAAGAAAATCATCGGACGCAAACGGCACATCGTCACCGACACACTCGGCCTCCTGCTGGCCGTCGCCGTCACCGCCGCCAGCGTCCACGACTCCGCCGCCGGCACCCAACTCCTCACCAAAGTCCGCGAGCGCCACCCCACCATCACCAAAGCCTGGGCCGACAACGGCTACAAGACCAAAGCCGTCGAACAAGCCGCCCACCTCGGCATCGACCTCGAAATCGTCCAACGCGACCCCACCACCCGCGGTTTCCACGTCCAGCCCCGCCGCTGGGTCATCGAACGCACCCTCGGCTGGCTCATGCACCACCGCCGCCTGGCCCGCGACTACGAAACCCACCCCCACCGCTCAGCCGCCATGATCCAACTCGCCGCCATCAACCTCATGACCCGCCGCCTCACCCACGAAAGCACCACCAACTGGCGTGACAACTAAGCCAAATGAAACGGACAACCGAGAATCAAACGCTCACTGAGACGCGGTACACCGGTTCCCGGACCCGACAGGTGAGCCCGTGCCGGAGCGAGGCTCCGGCACGGGCTCAAAACCGCCTCCGCGCACAGCCGTTCAGGCGCTCAGTCGTGCAGGGCCGACGCCCCGCCCTGCACGGCGTCGTCGGACACCCGCTGCTGCGGGATCAGCACCGCGCCCTGCTGGAGCGCCACCGTCCGCGTCGGGGCCGGGATGCGGATGCCCTCCTCGCGGTAGCGGCGGTGCAGACGCTTGATGAACTCGTGCTTGATCCGGTACTGGTCGCTGAACTCGCCCACGCCCAGGATCACGGTGAACCCGATCCGCGAGTCGCCGAACGTGTGGAAGCGCACGGCCGGTTCGTGGTCCGGGACCGCGCCGGTGATCCCGGTCATCACCTCGGCGACGACCTCCAGGGTCACCCGCTCCACATGCTCCAGATCGCTGTCGTAGGCGACGCCCGCCTGCACCAGGATCGTCAACTGCTGCTCGGGGCGCATGAAGTTGGTCATGTTCGACTTGGCGAGCTCCCCGTTGGGGATGACCACCAGGTTGTTGGAGAGCGCGCGGATCGTCGTCTGACGCCAGTTGATGTCCTCGACGTACCCCTCCTCGCCGCTGCTCAGCCGGATGTAGTCGCCGCGCTGGACGGTCTTGGAGGCGAGGATGTGGATGCCCGCGAAGAGGTTGGCGAGGGTGTCCTGAAGGGCCAGCGCCACGGCGAGACCGCCGACGCCGAGGGCGGTGAGCATCGGCGCTATGGAGATGCCGAGGCTCTGCAGCGCCACCAGGAAGCCGATCGCCAGGACCAGCACCCGGGTGATGTTGACGAAGATCGTGGCCGAACCGGCGACGCCGGAGCGCGCGGAGGTCACCGACTGGACCAGCCCGGCGACCACCCGTGCCGCCGACAGCGTCACCACGAAGATCAGCAGCACCGTCAGGCACTGGTTCACGGTGTGCTGGATCGTCCTCGTCAGCGGCAGCACCGCCGCGGCCGCCGCCGCGCCGCCCGCGATCGCCGCCCACGGCACCACCGTGCGCAGCGCGTCCACGATGACGTCGTCGCCGCTCCAGCGGGTGCGTTTGGCGTGCCCCGCAAGCCAGCGCAGCAGCGTGCGCGACAGGAAGGCCACCAACAGACCGGTGGCCAGGGCGATTCCACAGAACACGAGGTCGTGCACGGTCAGCGATCGGTTCACCGGGCGCCTCCGGGGCAACGCTCCGCGGCCGACGGGGCCGTCCACGACCGGATGTGAGGTCTCGTCACGTCATCACCTGTTCGAGTTTCCGGGAAGTGCGTCGGCGCCCGTCCACCGGACCGGCGCGACGACTCATCCTGCCGTATCCCCCAGGGTAGTTCGCACCGCGCGACCGGCCCGGAAGCCGCCGAAGTCCCGGCTCAGACCACCTTCAGGCGCACCAGCGCGCCCAGCGTCAACGTCCCCGGCACCAGCGGCAGCCACACGGTGATGATGCGGTAGGCCAGGACCGCGGCCGTGGCGGCCGCCGCCGGGGCGCCCGCCGCCACCAGCGCCACCACCAGCGCCGCGTCCAGGGAGCCGATCCCGCCCGGTGTGGGGACCAGCGCGACCGCCGCCGACGCCGCCAGATACGCGACCAGCAGATGCGCGGGCGGCACCGCGAGGCCCAACGACCGCCCCACCGCGGCCAGGGAGGCCCCCTGGAGCAGCGGGAACGCCAGAGCGCCGCCCCACAGGGCCAGCGCCCGCGCCGGACGCGCGTGCACCGCGCGGGCCTCGGTCAGCGCCGTGCGCAGCAGCGCGCACACGGCCGACCTCAGCCGCCGTACGCCCAGCAGCGCGCCCGCGGCCAGGACCGCGGCGCCGGCCAGCGCCGCCAGCAGCGGGCCGAGCGCGCCGTCCGGCAGGAGCGCGCCGACCCGCAGCGCGCCCGGGAAGGCGAGGAGCAGCAGGCCGAGGAGCGCCGTACGGGCCGCGGTCTGCGCCAGCCCGTACAGCGCGAGGGCCGCCGAGGAACGCGCCAGCGGTACCCCGCACACCGTCATGAACCGCAGGTTGACCGCGCTAGCGCCGAGACCGGTCGGCAGCAGATGGTTGGCGGCGCCCGCCGCGAACTGCGTGGCCAGCAAACGCCGTCGGGGCAGCCTGGTCACCACCGCGCCCTGCCGGGTGAAGGCCGCCGCGACCCAGGTCAGACATGTCGAGCAGGCCGCCGCGAGCAGCCACGGCCACTCCGCGGAACGCAGTTGGCCGAGTCCGTCGGCGAGCACCGACCGGTGCCGCACCGCGAGGACCCCGACGAGGACGAAGGGCAGCAGGCACAGCGCCCTGCGCACCGGAACGCGCCCGGCCGGCCGGCGGCGGACGAGGGGCGCTTCGGGCGCGTGGACCGGGCTCACACCCGCAGAGGCTGTCCCCGCCGCCTCGACGAGGGGTGGCCGCAGCGTGGACTGCGGCAGTGGAGCAGACATCGTCATCTTGACCTCAACAATGCTCGAGGTTCTAACGTCGTTCGCATGAGCATGGAGACCACCGCCTGGACGCAGTTGTACAGCGTCATGAACGCCCGGCACGAGCGCCGGCCCTTCGACCGCCAGACCTTGCGCCGCATCTACGGCTTCGCCCGTCCGCACCGCCGCCGCATCGCCCTGTTCGTCCTGCTCGGGGTGGTGACCGCGCTGCTCGCCGTCGCCACCCCCGTACTGGCCGGGCGGGTCGTCGACACGATCGTGTCGCACGGCGACTCCGGCGCCGTCGTCCGCCTGGCCCTGCTCATCGCGCTCATCGCGGTGCTGGAGGCGGCGCTCGGCGTCCTCGGTAGACGGCTGTCGGCGACGCTGGGGGAGGGGCTCATCCTGGACCTGCGCACGGCCGTGTTCGACCACGTGCAGCGGATGCCGGTCGCGTTCTTCACACGTACTCGTACGGGAGCGCTCGTCTCCCGACTCAACAACGACGTGATCGGCGCTCAACGCGCCTTCAGCAACACCCTGTCCGGAGTGGTCAGCAACGTGGTCACCCTGGTCGTCGCCCTCGTCGTCATGCTCACGCTGTCCTGGCAGATCACCCTGCTCGCGCTCGCCCTGCTGCCGGTGTTCGTGCTGCCCGCCCGGCGCATGGGCCGGCGCATGGCCGCCATGCAGCTCGAGGCGGCAGGACTGAACGCGGCGATGAGCACCCGGATGACCGAGCGGTTCTCCGCGCCCGGCGCCACCCTCGTGAAGCTGTTCGGCCGTCCCGAGCAGGAGTCGGCGGAGTTCGCCGCCCGCGCCGCCCGCGTCCGCGACATCGGGGTGCGCACCGCCACCGCCCAGTCGGTGTTCATCACCGCCCTCACCCTCGTGTCCGCCCTGGCCCTCGCCCTCGTCTACGGCCTCGGCGGCCGACTCGCCCTGGCCGGCTCCCTCGACCCGGGCGCCGTCGTCGCCCTGGCGCTGCTGCTGACCCGGCTGTACGCCCCGCTCACCGCCCTCGCCGGGGCCCGGGTGGAGGTGATGAGCGCCCTGGTCAGCTTCGAGCGCGTCTTCGAGGTGCTCGACCTGAAGCCGCTCATCGAGGAGCGGCCCGACGCCCGCAACCTCCCCGAGGGGCCGGTCTCCGTCGAGTTCGACGACGTCCGCTTCGGCTATCCCGCCGCCGACAAGGTCTCCCTCGCCTCGCTGGAGGAGGTCGCCGCCCTCGACGCCCGCGGCGGCGCCGAGGTCCTCCACGGCGTCTCCTTCCGCGCCGAGCCCGGCATGACGGTCGCCCTCGTCGGCTCCTCCGGGGCCGGCAAGTCGACCATCGCCCAACTCCTGCCCCGCCTCTACGACGTCGACTCCGGCGCGGTCCGCATCGGAGGCGTCGACGTCCGCGAGCTGAGCGCGCGGTCCCTGCGCTCCACCCTCGGCATGGTCACCCAGGACGGGCACCTCTTCCACGACACCGTCCGCGCCAACCTGCTCCTCGCCGCCCCCGAGTCCGACGAGGCGGACCTGTGGGACGCGCTGCGCCGGGCCCGTCTGGAGGACCTCGTGCGCTCCCTGCCCGACGGCCTCGACACCGTCGTCGGCGAACGCGGCTACCGCCTCTCCGGCGGCGAGCGCCAGCGGATGACGATCGCCCGGCTGCTGCTGGCCCGCCAGCGCGTCGTCATCCTCGACGAGGCCACCGCCCACCTCGACAACACCTCCGAGGCGGCGGTCCAGGAGGCGCTCGCCGAAGCGCTGCACGACCGCACCGCGGTCGTCATCGCCCACCGCCTGTCCACCGTGCGCTCCGCCGACCTCATCCTGGTCGTGGAAGCGGGCCGCGTGGTGGAACAGGGCACCCACAGCGAACTCCTCACCGCCGACGGCCGCTACGCACAGCTGTACCGCACCCAGTTCGCCCAGGACGAGCCCCAGGCCACGGCGGCCGTCTGAGAGACCGCCGCCTCGGAACGGGTGGGAACGCGACGAAACCCCGCCTGACGGGGCGGGGCTTCGGTGGACGCCACGAGCGGACGGCCGGAGGGGATCCTCGCCCCTTCCGGCCGTCCGACGACACTTCCCCGCGACCGGGGGACCGCGGTCAGTCCGTGGTCAGCATGCCCTTGCGGAGCCGGGCCAGGGTGCGCGACAGCAGACGCGAGACGTGCATCTGCGAGATGCCGAGGTGCTCGCCGATCTGAGCCTGCGTGCGCTCCTCCACGAACCGCATGTGGATGATCAGCCGGTCCCGCTCGTCGAGCTCGGCGATCATCGGGGCCAGCGCGTGGAAGTCCTCCACCAGCCCTATCGCCGCGTCGTCGGCGCCGATGAAGTCGGCGAGGACCGTCTCGCCGTCGGCGTCGCCGCCGATGGCCGCGTCCAGGGAGGAGGAGTTGTAGCCGTTGGCGGCCAGCCGCGCCTCGACGACCTCCTCCTCGGAGAGGTTCATCAGCTGCGACAGCTCGGCGACGGTCGGCGTACGGCCCAGGCGCGAGCTCAGCTCCTCGGTGGCGCGGGCCAGTTCGACCCGGGCCTCCTGAAGCCGGCGGGGCACGTGCACGGCCCAGGAGGTGTCACGGAAGAACCGCTTGATCTCGCCCACGATGTAGGGGATGGCGAAGGAGGTGAACTCCACCTCACGGGTGAGCTCGAACCGGTCGATCGCCTTGATCAGGCCGATCATGCCGACCTGGACGATGTCCTCCATGGTGTCCGCGCCCCGGCCGCGGAAACGGCCCGCCGCGTAGCGCACCAGGGACATGTTCATCTCGATCAGGGTGTTGCGCGCGTCCTGGTACTCGCGCGTGCCCTCCTCCAGCACCGCCAGCCGCTGCAGGAACAGCTTCGTCAGCTCCCGCGCGTCCTTCGGCGCGACCTTCGTCGGCTCGGCGACCTCCGGCAGCGGCGCACCAGGGGCAGCCTCCCGGGACGGCGCCCCCGCGCTCCGAACGACGCTCGTCTCCTGCACCTGGACCATGGCCATGTCCGTTCCCTCCCGCTTGCGTCCGTTCAGCCGTGCCGTGCCGCCGTGGGGCGACGAAAGCGCGCCTACCCGGCCTCACGCCGAGTACGCCCACGAATTCGACGAGTTCCGGAAGAAGTTTCGCCGCCGTACCTCCGTCCGTGCCGCCGGCGACGGGAAACGGAACGCCGGGCCTCTCACTCGAACAGGTCAACAACGCAGCGTGAGGCCCCTTGTGGGGCTTGGCACGTCCCCCATTCGGAGTTGCGTCCGCCCGGGGGCCATGAGTGCGTAGGACTCGTGTCCTGCCGGATCTCACCCTCAGGAGGAGACATGGGCACCGAGCGAAACGGCCGTCCGGCCGAGAAGCTGTCCGTCGTGTACACCGTCCGCGTGATCGAGGGCGGCGAGCAGGGGTTCCTGGAGCTGTACGAACAGATCCGGAAGTCCGTCGCCCGCACCCCCGGCCACATCGTCGAGAAGCTCGGCGAACCCGTGGACGACTCCCGCCAGTGGGTCATCACCAGCGAGTGGGAGACGCCCGAGCACTTCTTCGCCTGGCAGCAGAGCGAGGAGCACCGCGCGCTGGTCGCCCCGCTGCGCCAGTGGGTCGACTCGACGCAGTCGCTGCGGTTCCGGGTCGTCAAGGAGACCGCGGGGGTGGCGTCATGACCCCCGTGAGCAACGGCCCCGTCGCCGTCCTCGGCCTCGGCACCATGGGCGCCGGCCTGGCCGCCCGACTCATCGACCAGGGCATCCCGGTCCGGGTGTGGAACCGTACCGCGGAGCGGACCGAGCCGCTCGCCCGGGTGGGCGCCTTCGTGGCCGCCCACCCCGCCGAGGCCGTCGAGAAGACGGCCACCGCCATCTGCAGCGTCGCCGACGGCGAAGCACTCGCCGACGTGCTGCGCGGCCCGAACGGCGTGCTGTCCAGGGGCCCCTACCCGGGCACCCTGCTCTGCGCCAGCACCGTCGCGCCCGAGGAGGTCGAGCAGATCGCCGGGGACATCCCCTCGGTCCTGGACGTCGGCATGCTCGGCAACCGCGACCACGCCCGCGACGGGGAGCTGCGGCTGTTCGTCGGCGGCGACAAGAAGGTGTTCGAGGCCGGCCGGCCGCTGCTGGAGACGCTGGGCAAGGAGGTCGTCCATCTGGGCGCACTCGGGTCCGGCATGCGGATGAAACTGCTCCTCAACCTCCTGATGGGGGTGGAGGTGCAGGCCATGGCCGAGGCGACCGCCCTGGCCACCGCCTGCGGACTGGACCGGCACCAGGTCCTCAAGACCATCGCGGGCAGCGGCTTCGCCTCCCCGGTCATGGCGTTCAAGTCGCGGCGGCTGGCCACCGGCACCTTCGACGAGCCGGACTTCCGGCTGCGGCTGATGGCCAAGGACCTCATGCTCGCTTCCAAGCAGGCGGCGGCGGCCGGCCTGAGCCTCCCGCTGGCCGCCGCCGCGGCCGAGACCCACGTCCGCGCCACCGAGCAGGGACTCGGCGACGAGGACTGCGCCGCGGTCGCCCGCGCGCTCACACCGAACCCGGGAAGCGACACATGATCATCGACATCCACGGGCACCTGTCCCCACCGGAGGCGGCCGAACGCTTCCCCATGCCCCCCAGCCTGACCGACGTGGACGGCATGCTCGCCGCCCGCGCCGAGGCCGGCATCGACCTCACGATCATCGGCAGCCCCGTCGGGGCCGGCGCGATGGCCCGGGTCCCGGGCGTGGACAACTACGCGCAACCCCGCGACCGGCTCCACGCCTTCCACGCCTGGATGTCCGGGCTCATCGCCACCTTCCCGGACCAGCTGCGCGGCTACGTGTACGCCAACCCGTTCGGGGACGACGACCACCTGGAGGGGGTGCGGCAGACCCTGGCGGACCCCGCCTTCGTCGGCCTGATCACCACCTCCAGCGTGCGCGGGGAGCTGCTCGGCTCCCCGCGCGCCGACTCGTTCTTCGCGCTGGCGGCGGAGGCGGGCGTACCGGTCCTGGTGCACGCGCCGGCCGAACCGGTCGGCACGGAACAGGTCGACGACGTCCGCTTCGTCGAGCAGATCGGCAGGTTCGGCGACCTGACGGTCGGCATGGCGATGATCGCGTTCGCGGGGTGGCTGGACAAGTACCCCGGTCTGCGGCTGATCGGCGCGACGGGCGGCGGCGCGATGGCGCTGCTGCCGGAACGCCTCCAGACGGCGGCCCGCCCCCGGCACTGGCCCGGGGGCGGCCCGCCCCCGGGCACGCCGGTGGGCCGGGCCCCCGGAACGGCGGCGGGAGCGGGAGCCCCGGGAGCCCCGGGAGGGGGCCGGCCTCCCGCGGGCGCACCCGCCGGGGCGCCCGCGCCGTCGGCCGACCCCGTCGCGGCCCTGCGCCGCATGTACGTCGACACCAGTCCCTTCAGCGCCGCCCACCTGGCCCTCAACGCCGAGGTGCTGGGCCCGGAGCGGATGCTGTTCGGCACCGACTCGCCGCCGATGGCGGCGCCACTGGAGGACTTCGTCCGCATGGTCGAGAAGCTGCCCGTCGACAAGGCGTCCCAGCAGCTGATCCTCGGCGGCAACGCGGAGGCCCTCTTCGACCTGAGGAGCCGTCCATGACGACCACAGAGGAAGCCGTCGCCGCCGCCGAACGCTGCACCCCGGAGTACCGGAGCGACCCGTACCCGGTCTACGCCCAGCTCCGCGAGGCGGCGCCGGTCTGCCCCATGAGACCGCCGCACGGCAACGAGACGTACCTGATCACCCGGTACGAGGACGCGAAGGCCGCCCTGGCGGACCCGAGGCTGAGCAAGGACATGTACGGCGCCATGGACGCCTACCGGAGGATCTTCGGCGACTCGTCCATGGCGCTGGACGACAACATGCTCAACGCCGACCCGCCGAAGCACACCCGGCTGCGCCGGATGGTCAACTCCGCGTTCACCCCGCGGCGGGTGCAGTCCCTGCGGCCGCGGATCGAGACCGTCGTCGCGGAACTGCTCGACGCGTGCCCGACCCGCGAACCCTTCGACCTGCTGCCCGCGTTCGCGTTCCCGCTGCCGATCGTGGTGATCTGCGAACTCCTCGGCGTGCCGCCGAAGGACCGGTCGAGGATGCAGCACCTGTCCACCACGGTGGCGCAGACCGGCTTCGACCCGGCGTCCAAGCGGGCCCAGCAGCAGGCGGAGAAGGACCTGCACGCGTTCTTCACCGAGCTCATCACGGCGAAGCGGGCCCGCCCGGACGACGACCTGCTGAGCGCCCTGATCGCCGTACGGGACACCGACGGCGACGGCCGGCTCACCGAGACCGAGCTGGTCTCCACGGCGTTCCTGCTGATGTTCGCCGGTCACAAGACGACCGCCTACCTCATCGGCAACGCCGTGCACCACCTGCTGTCCCAGCCCGCGCAACTGCGCCTCGTCCGCGACGACCCGGAGCTGCTCGGCCCGGCGATCGACGAACTGCTGCGCTACGACGGCTCCGTGGAGAGCGCGACGTTCCGCTACGCCACCGAGGACGTCGAGTACTCGGGGACCCGGATCCCCAAGGGCGCGCTGGTGCAGATCGCGCTCAACTCGGCCAACCGCGATCCGCGCAAGTTCGACCGGCCGGACGAGTTCGACGTGACCCGCAAGGGCGCGGGCGCCCACCTCGGGTTCGGGCACGGCGGCCACTACTGCCTGGGCGCCCCGCTGGCCCGGCTGGAGATGGAACTCGCCCTGACGGCACTGTTCGACCGGTTCCCCAGGGCCGCCCTGGCCCGCCCCGAGGACGGACCGCGCTGGATGCAGGTCCCGTTCCCGGCCTTCCGCGGTCTCGCGGAACTGCCGGTGGTGCTCGACCCGGCCGACTGAGCGGAAAGCGACGCGGACCCACGCGCGAGGGCGCGGAGAGCATGCCCATGCTCTCCGCGCCCCCGTGCGCGACCGGCCGTCCTCAGCGGGCCGTGCCGAAGTCCTGGGTCCAGTAGGAGCCGGGCTGGGCGAGGCCGACGCCTATCTCCTTGAACGCGCAGTTCAGGATGTTGCGCTTGTGGCCGGGGCTGGCCATCCAGCCCGCCATGACCTGCTCGGGGGTGGAGTACCCGTAGGCGACGTTCTCGCCGTAGGTGCTCCAGGCGTAGCCGGCGCGGGTGATGCGCGCGCCCGGGTCCGAGCCGTCGGATCCGGTGTGCGACATGTTCCGGTGGCTCGCCATGTCCGCGCTGTGGTCCTGGGCGGCCTTGGTGAGCTTCGCGTTCACGGTCAGCGGGGAGCAACCCGCCTTGCCGCGCTCGCCGTTGACCAGAGAAACGACCTTGGCCACGGCGCCGGACGCCGGGGCGGCCGCGGAAGCGCCGGGGGCGGCGGCGCTCGGGGCGGCAGCCGGCGGCGCGGCCGGTGCGGGGGGCTGTGCTCCCGTTCCGCCGATCGTCCACTGCCTCCACGGCACCTGCGGCACGGCGGTCGGGTCGTTCGGACAGGCCATGGCGGCGGACGGTATCGCCAGCGCCCCGACGGTGACAGCGCCGATGACTGCGTACCGGTGCTGCCTCTGCCTGCGGTGCTTCCTCATGTGCGGGCCTCGCTCGGTCGACTCCACTGCGCGCCGCCGACCTGCAGGGCACACCATGCATGCTGGCCCTGACCTGCGGCGACGCCTTTCGGGCCGTCATTGTTAAGCCCAGGTGAGCGACCGGCCAAGAGCCCTTCTACTACCCGGCATCGTAGGCGTGTGCGCCCCTTGAAACCGGTGCGGCGGTGTGCTGTCCCCGCGCCGCGCGGCCTGCCGGAACCTGACATCCCGACAGGGTGTCGCCCCAGCCCGGGGGGAGGGCGAAGGGCGCGAAGCGCGTCTCGGGAGCGGCGGGACACGCGACGTATGTCCGTATCCGTAAGGGCAGATCACCTTATGTCGCCCACGCGTCGAGTACTACCGAACGGCGTTGACGGAGAGAACACACGTGACGGATGTCACGTTCTGTCGCGGCAACCGTTTCGCGAGGTCAGGAGTCAGGGGCCTTCGCCCCGCCGGCCTCACCCCTGTCCGTCGGCCCCGAACGCCTCGAGGATGCGCTCCGCGGCCAGCGTGGCCGTCAACTCCCCGCCCTTGACCCGTTGTTCGAGGTCGGGGGTGAGGGCCCGTACGCCGGGATGCGTGCGCAGCCGGCCGAGCAGCTCGTCGCGGACCATCGACCACGTCCAGTCGACCTGCTGCTCACGCCGCTTGCCGGCGAGCCGCCCCGTCGAGTCCAGCAGGGCGCGGTGCTGTTCCAGCCGCTCCCACACCGTGTCCAGGCCGCTGGACTCCCTGGCGCTGCAACTCAGCACGGGCGGCGTCCAGGCCGCGTCCCGGCCGTGCATCAGCCGCAGCGCGCCCGACAGTTCACGGGCCGCGGCGCGCGCGTCCCGCTCGTGCGGACCGTCCGCCTTGTTGACCGCGATCACGTCGGCCAGTTCCAGAACACCCTTCTTGATGCCCTGGAGTTGGTCCCCGGTCCGGGCGAGCGTGAGCAGCAGGAAGGAGTCGACCATGTTCGCCACCGCCGTCTCCGACTGGCCCACGCCGACCGTCTCCACCAGCACCACGTCGTAACCCGCCGCCTCCATCACCACGATCGACTCGCGGGTGGCCTTGGCGACCCCGCCGAGCGTCCCCGCGGTGGGGGAGGGCCGCACGAAGGCCGCCGGGTCGACCGCGAGACGCTCCATGCGCGTCTTGTCGCCGAGGATCGACCCGCCGGTGCGGCTGGAGGACGGGTCGACGGCGAGCACCGCGACCCGGTGCCCCCGCCCCGTCAGCAGGGTGCCGAACGCGTCGATGAACGTCGACTTGCCCACGCCCGGCACCCCGCTGACGCCGATCCGCCGGGCCCGCCCGCTGTACGGGAGCAACTCGGTCAGCAACTTCTGCGCCAGCGCCCGGTGTTGGGGGCGGGTGGACTCGACGAGTGTGATGGCGCGGGCGACGACGGCGCGCTTGCCGTCGAGGACGCCCTTCACATAGGCGTCGACGTCGATCACAGGGCGTGCCCCAGGTCGCCCGCGAGTCGTGCCACCAGGTCGTACGCCGCGTCCGGGATCACCGTCCCCGGCGGGAAGACGGCCGCCGCGCCCATCTCCAGGAGCGTGGGCACGTCCTGCGGCGGGATGACCCCGCCGACCACGATGACGATGTCCTCGCGCCCCTCCTCGGCCAGCGCCTCCTTCAGCGCCGGCACGAGGGTGAGGTGTCCGGCCGCCAGCGACGAAACGCCCACGATGTGCACGTCCGCCTCCACGGCCTGACGGGCCACCTCGGCCGGCGTCTGGAACAGCGGGCCGACGTCGACGTCGAAGCCGAGGTCGGCGAACGCGGTCGCGATCACCTTCTGGCCGCGGTCGTGGCCGTCCTGGCCCATCTTGGCGACCAGGATGCGCGGCCTGCGCCCCTCGGCCTCCTGGAAGGCGTCGACCAGGCTCCGGGTGCGTTCCACGGACGGGGACTCTCCTGCTTCGGTGCGGTACACCCCGGAGATCGTACGGATCTGGCTCGCGTGCCGCCCGTACACCTTCTCCAGGGCGTCGGAGATCTCCCCGACGGTCGCCTTGGCGCGGGCCGCCTCCACCGCCAGCTCCAGCAGGTTGCCGTCGCCCCCGGCGGCCCGGGTCAGCGCGTCCAGCGCGTCCCGGCAGGCCCTCTCGTCCCGCTCCTCGCGCAGCCGCCGCAGCTTGTCGATCTGCTGGGAGCGCACCGAGGAGTTGTCGACCTTGAGGACCTCGATCGCCTCGTCGCTGTCCACCCGGTACTTGTTGACGCCGATCACCGGCTGCCGCCCCGAGTCGATCCGGGCCTGCGTGCGGGCCGCCGCCTCCTCCACACGCAGCTTGGGGATGCCGGCGTCGATGGCCTGCGCCATGCCGCCCGCCTGCTCCACCTCCCGGATGTGCTGCCACGCCCGGCGGGCCAGGTCGTACGTCAGCTTCTCCACGTAGGCGCTGCCGCCCCACGGGTCGATGACCCGGGTGGTGCCCGACTCCTGCTGGATCAGCAGCTGGGTGTTGCGGGCGATGCGCGCCGAGAAGTCGGTGGGCAGCGCCAGCGCCTCGTCCAGGGCGTTGGTGTGCAGCGACTGCGTGTGCCCCTGCGTCGCCGCCATGGCCTCCACGCACGTGCGCGTCACGTTGTTGAACACGTCCTGCGCGGTCAGCGACCAGCCCGACGTCTGCGAATGGGTGCGCAGCGACAGCGACTTGGCGTTCTTCGGGTCGAACTGCCTGACCAGCTTGGCCCACAGCAGGCGCGCCGCCCGCAACTTGGCGATCTCCATGAAGAAGTTCATGCCGATCGCCCAGAAGAACGACAGCCGGGGCGCGAACGCGTCCACGTCCAGGCCGGCTTCACGGCCGGCGCGGATGTACTCCACACCGTCCGCGAGGGTGTACGCCAGCTCCAGATCGGCCGTCGCACCCGCCTCCTGGATGTGGTAGCCGGAGATCGAGATGGAGTTGTAGCGGGGCATCCGCTGCGAGGTGTACGCGAAGATGTCGGAGATGATCCGCATCGACGGCTTCGGCGGATAGATGTAGGTGTTGCGGACCATGAACTCCTTGAGGATGTCGTTCTGGATGGTCCCGGCCAGCTTCTCGGGCGGCACGCCCTGTTCCTCGGCGGCCACGATGTACAGCGCGAGCACCGGCAGCACGGCGCCGTTCATCGTCATCGACACGCTCATGCGGTCCAGCGGGATCCCGTCGAAGAGCTGCCGCATGTCGTAGATCGAGTCGATCGCCACGCCCGCCATGCCGACGTCGCCGGTCACCCGGGGGTGGTCGCTGTCGTAACCCCGGTGCGTGGGCAGGTCGAAGGCGACCGACAGGCCCTTCTGGCCGGCCGCCAGGTTGCGCCGGTAGAACGCGTTGGACTCCTCGGCCGTGGAGAAGCCCGCGTACTGCCGGATCGTCCAGGGCTGGTTGACGTACATCGTCGGGTACGGCCCGCGCAGGTACGGGGCGGCGCCCGGATAGGTGCCCAGGAAGTCCAGGCCCTCCAGGTCCTGCCCGGTGTACAGCGGCTTGACCGGGATGCCCTCGGGTGTCTCCCACAGCAGGTCGTCCCCGCCGGCCGCCTTCTTCACGGCCGTACGCCACTCGTCGGCGCCGCCCTCGGCGGCGGGACTCCCCAGCTCGATCCCGGAGAAGTCGGGGATTCCCATCAGGACACTCCCATGCGGTCGAGGGTGGAGGAGAGCACGGAGACGGCGTCGCAGCCCGCGAAGACGTAACCGTCGACCCCGGCGTGCTGCCCGGGGCGGCCCGCGAGGAACACGTGCGCGGCGCCGGCCGCGCGCAGCTCGGCGGCGACCTCCTCCGCCCGCTCCTCGTAGAGGGCGTCGCTGGAGCACAGGCAGACCTCGGTGGCGCCGCTCTCGGCGAACGTGCCCTCGGTGACCGGCTCGACACCGCCCGCCTGGAACAGGTTCGAGGCGAAGGTGAGCCGTGCGGTGTGCGCGGCGGCCGGGCCGATCGCGGCCAGGAAGATCCGCGGCCGGGATCCGGTCGCCGCGAGATGGGCGTCGGACCGCGCGCGCAGCGCCTCGTACGCCTCGTCGCGGCGGACCCGGGGCAGACCGCCGGACCGCGGCTCGGGAGCCGCCGCACGCACGACGGGCTTCTCCGCCAGGAACGGGAACTCGCTGACCCCGGTGACCGGTTCACGCCGCTTGGCGAGCCGGGCGGTACGCGCACGCCAGGTGTCGGCCAGCTCCTGCCCCAGCCACCCGGACCGCAGGGCGGCTGCCTGGCCGCCCCGTTGCTCGATCTCCTGGAAGAACTCCCAGCCCGCGTGGGCGAGTTCGTCGGTGAGCCGCTCCACGTACCAGGAGCCGCCCGCCGGGTCGATCACCCGGGACAGATGCGACTCCTCGATCAGGATCGTGGAGGTGTTGCGGGCGATGCGCCGTGCGAACGCGTCCGGCAGGCCGAGCGCTTCGTCGAAGGGCAGCACGGTGACGGAGTCGGCTCCGCCGGCCCCGGCGGCCAGCGTGGCCACCGTCGTGCGCAGCATGTTCACCCACGGGTCGCGGCGCGTCATCATCACCGGCGAGGTCACCGCGTGCTGCGTCTGCCCCCCGGCGGCGGGCGCCCCGCACACCTCGGCCACCCGCGCCCACAGCCGGCGCGCCGCCCTCAGCTTGGCGATCGTCAGGAACTGGTCGGCGGTCGCCGCGTACCGGAACTCCAGCTGTGCGCAGGCCTGTTCGACGCTCATCCCGGCCTCGGTCAGCGCCCGCAGGTAGGCCACGCCCGTGGCCAGGGAGCAGCCCAGCTCCTGCGCGGCCGACCCGCCGGCCTCGTGGTACGGCAGCGCGTCCACGGTGAACGCCCGCAGGCCCGGGTACTCCCCGGCGCAGCGGAGGGCGAGGCCCGCCGCCGGCGCGACGTCGAACGCCTGCCCGGTGCGCGCCTCGTGGCCGAGCGGGTCCGCGCCCAGGTTGCCGCGCGCCGCCTCGGGGGCGACGCCCCGCTCCGCGTACAGCCGCAGCAACTCCTCGGCGGCGGCCTCGACGTCGGCGCCCGCGTCGAGGACGACCGGCGCCAGATCGAGGAAGACGCCGTCCAGGACCCGGCCTAGGGACGACACCGGGATGCCGTCCTCACCGACCGTCAGCCACAGCGAGGTGACGCCGTTCTCCAGGTCGGCGAGGACCGCGCCGCCGTCGGCCGCGGAGTGCCGTTGCCGTACGTCCCAGCCGCCCACGGTGTTCCCCTCGGGCCGGCCGCCGCGCACGAACGGCGCGAATCCGGGGAGACCGGGTTCCGGCGCGCTGTCGCGCGCGGAGTACAGGGGGCGGGTGCGCAACCCGTCCTCGAGTGCGGTGGACAGGGCTTCCTCGGCCGCGTCCCCCTCGACGTCCTTGCCCGCCTTGCGCAGCACACCCGCCACCAGGTGCTGCCACTGCTCGTGCGTCACGTCAGGGAACTCGCCGGCCAGCTCAAGCCCGTCGTCAGGCAGGACCGTCATGCTCGGATGCTAGGCCAGAGGCGCAAAGGAGCAGGAGAGGGCACGGCTGTGACCTTGCCCTCTCCCTGAATGTGACCACGCTTACCGTCATACCGCCGGGCAGGCCGGGCAGGAGTCACGATTCCCCGATGAGCGGGGGAACGGCGGGCACTTCGGGGGTGGCGGCGAGGTCCTAGACCGTCATCTCGAAGCTGTCCGGGCAGGCGTCGCGCCGGGTGCGGCGGGCGGGCTGACGGGTGTGCCGGCAGTGCAGGCGCCGCCGGCGGTCCTCGGGTCGGTGTGGCGGGCGGTCAGCGGGCGGGCATCGCCTGGAACTCGGGGAGCCAGGCGCCCGTCGCGGGCAGGTCGGCGCCCGCACACGCGCCGGGGGGTGAGGGCCGCGCCGAGTGCCCGCTCCGGGCGGAACCCCGGCTTCGCGAAACGTTTCGGTGTCCGTACCGAATCTTGCGAGAGGTATTGACGCTCTCACCGGCCCCCCGCATCATCCAGTTGCTCGACACTTCGCCCCTTGTTCGATATCACGCACACGCCCAGTCGGTGCGGGTCCTGCCCGCCGATCCGGCCGAGTCGCAAGGAGCACGCCGCCCATGCCCAGGTGTACGTCATGGCCGCACCTGTATGTCATGACCACGTCACCGACGCCCGCGTCGCGCACACCGGCGGCCGCCACCTGCCGCATCCAGAGCCCCACCTCGACAGTCCGGTCAGCCCGGTCGTGCCCGTGACAGGGCCGGCCGGGACCGCTCACTCAAGAATCAGAGGTCCTCATGCGCAGAGGAAGCTTCAGCCGCAAGCGTCTGTCCCTGGCGCTCTCCGCCGCGACCGCGGCCATGGTCTCGGTGGCGGCGACGCTCGTCGCGGGCCCGGCCCAGGCGGCCGCTCAAGCGTGTTCCCTTCCGTCGACCTACCGGTGGACGTCGACGGGCGCGCTGGCCCAGCCGGCGAACGGCTGGGTGGCACTGAAGGACTTCACCCACGTCCTTTACCAGGGCAAGCACCTCGTCTACGGGTCGCACGTGACGGGCGGTGCGTCCTACGGCTCGATGAGGTTCGCCCCCTTCACCAACTGGTCGAACATGGCGTCGACCGGCCAGAGCGCGATGAACCAGTCCGCGGTGGCGCCCACGCTGTTCTACTTCGCGCCCAAGAACATCTGGGTGCTGGCGTACCAGTGGGGCGCGTGGCCCTTCATCTACCGCACCTCCAGCGACCCCACCAACCCCAACGGCTGGTCGGCCCCGCAGCCGCTGTTCACCGGCAGCATCCCCGGCTCCGGCACCGGCCCGATCGACCAGACGCTGATCGCCGACGGCCAGAACATGTACCTGTTCTTCGCCGGCGACAACGGCAAGATCTACCGGGCGAGCATGCCGATCGGGAACTTCCCGGGCAACTTCGGCTCGTCCTACACGACGATCATGAGCGACACGACGAAGAACCTGTTCGAGGCGCCGCAGGTCTACAAGGTCCAGGGTCAGAACCAGTACCTCATGATCGTCGAGGCCCGGGGTGCGACGGAGCAGCGCTACTTCCGCTCCTTCACGGCCTCCAGCCTGAACGGTTCGTGGACCCCGCAGGCCGCCAGTGAGAACAACCCCTTCGCGGGCAAGGCCAACAGCGGCGCCGGCTGGACCAACGACATCAGCCACGGCGACCTGGTCCGCAACAACCCCGACCAGACCATGACCATCGACCCCTGCAACCTGCAGTTGCTCTACCAGGGCAAGAACCCCTCCGCGAGCGGCCCCTACAACCTGCTGCCCTGGCGGCCGGGCGTCCTCACCCTGCGACGCTGACAGGTCCGCTCCACGGTGACCGCGAGAACCCCGGCCGTGCTCCGCGGCCGGGGTTCCCGGCACGGAGCCATGGCGTGTGCTCCCCGTGTTAGGGTCACGCGTTCGCGTGGTCGTCGCGGTGGGCGCCGCCGTGCGTAAGATCCCGCCGGGCCTTCCTCGACACGTTCCTCTGCGGAAGGCAGTACATGAAGCACCCCGACGGCACGGCCGACGCCGCCACCGCCCCGACGGCCGTCTCCTTCGCCGACCTGGACCTGCCCGCCGAGGTGCTGCGGACTTTGAACGGACAAGGAGTGCGCGACCCCTTCCCGATCCAGGCCGCCACCCTGCCCGACGCCCTGCGAGGACGCGACGTCCTCGGACGCGGGCGCACCGGATCGGGCAAGACGCTCGCCTTCGGGCTGCCGCTGCTGACGCGTACGGCCGGGCGGCGCGCCGAACCGAAGCAGCCCCTCGCCCTGATCCTCGTGCCCACCCGGGAGCTGGCCCAGCAGGTCACCGAGGCGCTCACGCCGTACGCCGAGGCGCTGCGGCTGCGGATGGCCACGGTCGTCGGCGGCCTGTCGATCAGCCGGCAGATCGCCGCGCTGCGCCAGGGAGCCGAGGTCGTCGTCGCCACCCCCGGACGCCTGCACGACCTGATCGAGCGCAACGCCTGCCGCCTGGGCCGGGTGCGGATCACCGTCCTGGACGAGGCGGACCAGATGTGCGACCTGGGCTTCCTGCCGCAGGTCGTCGACCTCCTCGGCCAGGTGCGCCCCGACGGTCAGCGGATGCTGTTCTCGGCCACGCTGGACCGCGACGTCGATCAGCTGGTCCAGCGCTTCCTGCACGACCCCGTCGTCCATTCGGTCGACCCGTCCGCGAGCACGGTCACGACGATGGAGCACCACGTGCTGGTCGTCCACGGCCCCGACCGCTACGCGGTCATCACGGAGATCGCCGCCCGCGACGGCCGCGTCCTGCTGTTCCTCGACACCAAGCACGCCGTCGACCAGCTCACCCGGCATCTGCGGGCGAGCGGGGTGCACGCGGGCGCCCTGCACAGCGGCAAGTCGCAGCCGCAGCGCACCCGCACCCTGGCGCAGTTCAAGGACGGCCGGGTCACCGTACTGGTGGCGACCGACGTCGCGGCCCGCGGCCTGCACGTCGACGACCTGGACCTCGTGGTCAACGTCGACCCGCCCACCGACCCCAAGGACTACGTCCACCGGGCGGGCCGCACCGCCCGCGCCGGTGAGTCGGGCGCGGTGGTCACGCTCGTGACGGCGGGCGCACGCCGCGAGGTGAGCCGCATGACGGCCGAGGCCGGCGTCGAGGCGACCGTCACCAAGGTGCGCTCGGGCGAGGCGGAACTGACCCGGATCACCGGCGCCAGGCGCCCCTCGGGAACCCCGCTCGACGGCGGCCCCGCGGCGCCCCGCCCCAAGAACACCAACGCCCCCTTCCGAGGGCTCGGCACGCCCCGCGGCACCGGCGGCAAGTCCCGCAAGGCCGGCGAGGCCCGCAAACTGGCCGAGGCCCGCAAGGCCGCCCACGCACGCCGCAACGGCTGAAAGCCGCCGGCGACTGCCGGGGCAAGCACCCGCGCGGGGAACGGCCTCGGCCATGACAGGGCATCGGCCGAAACGAAAAGGACGACGTCACCAGCGTCCGGCATGACAAGCTGTGGTCGCCCCACCCCGAACCCAGGAGGCCACCATGACCGCAGAGCCCGCATCCACGGAAGGTTCGGAGCCGGCCACCCCGGAGACGTCCCCTGTGACGCCGGACAGCGACGGCAACTACGACCTCAAGCGCAAGTTCCGCGAAGCCCTGGCCCGCAAACGCGGCGCCCAGGCCGACGCAGCCGAGGCCGCCGCCAACCCCGACGCGTCGAAAGTCCGCGCGGCCCACGGCCCTGCGGCGAGCCAGCGATCGTTCAGGCGCAAGAGCGGCGGCTGAGGCGGCGGGCCTCTCGATCTGACTCGTTCTTCGGCGAGCGGATCGAGGCGCGGACCGCCGGGCCGAATCCGGCAGTCCGCGCAGGGGCGGGTCCGGGAGGAGGCGCCCGTCCCGTCCGTCGCGTCGACGGCCCATCGCGAGGTGTGCCGTCCGCCGCGGCCGAGGGCACGGCGGCGGACAGCACGTTCTCGTGAGCGCCGGGGCGTCAGGTGAGGGTGTTGCGCAGGTGCGGGCCGAGGTAGCCGACGTAGACCTTGCCCGAGCGCGGGCAGTCGTCGTAGAAGTGCAGGCGCGGGGCGACCGTGTTGCCCCCGCCGATCTTCAGGTGCGCCTGCATGAAGACCCGGCCCTCGGGGTCGACCGCCTTCGGAACCGGGAGCATGCGCTCAGCGCGCAGTCTCGGTTTGCGGGCGACGGTGTCCGACTCCCGCATGGCCACTTTGGCCGTCGGGAAGGGGAAGGCGCTGGAGGCGTCGGACTTGCACCAACTGAGGAAGTCGCCGCACTTCTTGTCGCCGGCGGAGGCGGCGGCGAAGTGGTCCAGGGCCAGCAGCCCGTCCCATGCGACACGCAGCCAGTTGTCCACGGACTGGCTGTCGAGCCCCCTGGTGATCTTGCGCTGCCCGGTGAACGAGATGCCGGGCAGTTCCTTGAGCCGGTCCAGCAACTCGGAGAAGGTCTTGGGGTAGGTGATGTCCGCGGCGACGGCGCCGGTGTGGGCCACCGCGAACCGCCCTGCCTCCCGCAGCTGTTCACGCAGGTGGAGTATGAGCCGCTGGGACTCCTGGACTTTGTCGTACAGTTCCTCGTTCTCGCCGCGCAGTTCGCTCTCGGCCTCGTCCGCCTTCGCGAGCTCCGCGTACAGGTCGTTGATCTCGCTGACCCGGATGCCTTCCGCACGCTCCGCCTCGTCCAGCAAGGCCGTCAGCGCCGTGTTGTCCGAACGGAGTTGAGCGATGTCCGTGCCGTCCGCGGTCGACCTGGGGCGGGTCCGCTGGCGCGGGATGCCGAGCAGCGCGGGGGGTAACGGCTGCCGGGAGGACAGCCGTTGGGGAAGCGCGGCGAGGATGGACGCGGCGCGGCGGAGGTCTGCCTCTATGGTCCGGCGCGACATCACGGGGTGCCGTTGCGCGTCGGGTTTCCACGCCGGGTCGAGCCCCGGCAGGTAGGTGCGGACGCCACCGCCGAACACGGGGTGGTACTCCAACGCGGCGTTGAACTTGGCCTGCGCTTCCGGCGTGAGCACGTACAGCACGGCCAGTCCGTGCAGGCAGCGGAAGAGCGGCTCGACGACCGACCGCGACCAGTCGTCGGGATCCTTCCCGTACGGCACCGTGGCGATGACGACGGGCAGACGACGGTTGCTGTCGCACAACTCCTCGATGGAGTCGTCGACGTCCTCGGCCTCGATGAAGACGGGCGAGGCGGCGACGTCGGCCTGCGCGTCTCGTGCCTCCAGCGAGTCGAGGAGCGAACGCACGATGTTCGGGGTGTTGGCGCGGGTGGGGACCTCTCCGGCGAGGGCCGGCTGGTGCTCTATGTCGACCTGGACCCACGTACGGCCCTCGTCCTCCTGGAGCCCCGAACGCACGATGAGCGTCGACTGCCAGGTACCCGAGGCCGGCGAGTGCGTTTCGCGCATACGCCACCTGCTGTAGGCGCCCTTGAGGCCTGACTCGAAGTCACGGTCCAGGGTGGCGTGAGGGGCGATCTCGGTGCGCCCCTCGTCCAGCCCGGACGGGTCGTAGCCCTTGTCCCGGATCCATTCGATCAGCCGTCGCTCCGCCGTACCGCAGGCGGTCACGTAGTTGAGTTCGGTCGAGACCACCATGCGGTAGCCGCGTGGTTCCATGGGCGCTCCTCGCCGGAGAGTGGGCGGGGCGCTTCCGGCGGCGCCCCGGCCCTACGAGTCTGGCGCACGGCGCCGATTTCGGCGGAAATTCGGGAAACTGCCTCACATGTGCTGTCTCGTGCTTTGTCGGTCGACGACTTCCGCGGACCGCACGGTCGTTCAGGCGACCGACACCGGCCGCCTCAGCACCGGTGCGGCGCGGCAAAGGCGAAGGCGGAAGGGGCGGCGGAAGGGGAGGCGGAAGGGGCGGAAAAACAAAAAAGGCAAGGAGTCCTCTCCTCGCCTCTCCTAACTTATAGCGCACCCGGGGGCTTGCGGCAAGGCCCCCGTGGTGGCGCAGAATTCCCGGCCGAAGCCACAACCAGCGGAAACGGGGCACGACGTGCGTGAGGTGTCGGCGATTCAAGCAGTCAGCGCAGGACGACGGAGCACGGCAACCTCGGAGGTGTCGCGGTGAACGAGCAGTACGTGTCGGATCTCCGGGAGGTCGACGCATCCCAGGTCGCCGTCGTCGGAGGCAAGGGCGCGCACCTGGGCGAGCTGTCGCGGATCGAGGGCATCTCCGTACCGGCCGGCTTCTGCGTGACGACGGACGCCTTCCGGCGGATCATCGCGCAAGCACCGTCGATCGACGCTCTGCTCGACCGGTTGTCGGGCCTGGGCCCGGACGACGGCGAGGCGATCCGCACGCTCAGCGGGCGGATCCGCCGGGCCGTCGAAGAGGTCGCCATCCCCGCCGACCTCGCGGCGGCGATCACCCGGGCGTACGACCGGCTCGGCGAACAGACCGCCTGCGCCGTCCGGTCCAGCGCGACGGCGGAGGACCTGCCGACGGCCTCCTTCGCCGGCCAGCAGGACACGTACCTGAACGTCGTGGGGCCGGCGGCCATCCTGCGGAGCGTCAGCCGGTGCTGGGCCTCGCTGTTCACCGAGCGGGCCGTGACCTACCGCGAGCGGCACGGGATCGACCACCGCACGGTCCACATGGCCGTGGTCGTGCAGCGGATGGTCTTCCCGCGAGCGGCCGGCGTCCTGTTCACCGCCGACCCCGTCACGGGCAACCGGAAGGTCGCCACCGTCGACGCCGGCTTCGGCCTCGGCGAGGCTCTGGTCTCCGGCCTGGTGAACCCCGACGTCTTCAAGGTGCGGCAAGGCGAGATCGTCGCCAGGACGATCGCCGCCAAACAGCGCGCCGTACTCGCCCTGCCCGGCGGCGGCACGCGGGAAGTGGAGATCGACTCCGGACGCCGGGAGCAGCCGGCGCTGACGGACGAGCAGGTCGTGCGGCTCGTGCGCCTCGGGCGGCGGATCGAAGCGCACTTCGGCCGCCCGCAGGACATCGAATGGTGCCTGGCCGACGACGGCTTCCACATCGTCCAGAGCCGTCCCGTCACGACGTTGTTCCCCGTCCCCGAGACCGACGACCAGGACAACCACGTCTACGTCTCCGTCGGACACGGGCAGATGATGACCGACCCCATGAAGCCCCTGGGGCTGTCCGTGTGGCAGCTGACGGCCATGGCGCCGATGCACGTGGCCGGCGGGAGGCTGTTCGTCGACGTCACCCCGCGTCTCGCCTCGCCCGCGAGCCGCGCCGGCCTCCTCGACGTCATCGGGCGAGGCGACCCGCTGACCAGGGACGCCCTGGAGACCGTCCTCGACAACGGCGACTTCGTCCCCTCGCTCCCGGACGAGGCCCCCGCCGAGCCGCCGGCCGGCCCCGCGCCCGCCCCGATCGAGACCGATCCGGCCATCGTCACCGAACTGGTCGAGCGCAGCGAGGAGTTCCTCGTCGCCCTCGAACGCGACATCCGGACGAAGACCGGACCCGCGCTGTTCGACTTCCTGCTGGACGCCTTCGAGGAGCACAAACGAGTCCTCAGCGATCCACTGAGCATCCAGGCGATCATGGCGGGGATGGAAGCCACCTGGTGGCTCAACGACAAGCTGCGGGAATGGCTGGGGGAGAAGAACGCGGCCGACACGCTCACGTTGTCCGCCCCCGGCAACATCACGTCCGAGATGGGTCTGGCGCTGCTCGACGTCGCGGACGTGATCCGCCCGCATCCGGAGGTGGTGGCGTTCCTGCACGACGTCGAGGAACTCGAGGACGACGCCTTCCTGGACGAACTGGCGAAGGTCGCGGGCGGCGCCGAGGCGCGCCGAGCCGTCGAGTCCTACCTCGACCGGTACGGCATGCGCTGCGTGGGCGAGATCGACATCACGAGGCCGCGCTGGCGCGAGCGCCCCACCACGCTCGTGCCCGTGCTCCTCGACAATGTGCGGAACTTCGAGCCTGGAGCGGCCGAACGGCGCTTCGAGCAAGGGCGGTTGCAGGCGCTGCGCAAGGAACAGGACGTGCTGGCCCGCCTGCGGGCCCTCCCGGACGGGGACCGCAAAGCCGACGAGACCAAGCGGATGATCGACCGGGTCCGGACCTTCATCGGGTACCGGGAGTACCCGAAGTACGGCGTCATCAGCCGCTACTTCGTCTACAAGCAGGCCCTTATGGCGGAGGCCGAGCGCCTCGTGCGGGCGGGAGCGCTGCCCGAGAAGGAGGACGTCTTCTACCTGACGTTCCAGGAACTCCACGACGTCGTGCGCACGCACGAGGTGGACGGCCGGCTCATCCGGCAGCGCAAGGACGCGTTCCGTTCGTACCACGCGCTCACTCCGCCCCGGGTCCTCACCTCGGACGGCGAGGCCGTCACCGGGTCGTACCGGCGCGACGACGTCCCGGCGGGCGCCCTGACCGGCGTCGCGGTCTCCGCCGGGACCGTCGAGGGAAGGGCCCGCGTCGTCCTCGACATGGCGGACGCCTACCTGGAAGCGGGCGACATCCTGGTCACGCCTTTCACGGACCCCAGCTGGTCGCCGCTGTTCGTCGGCATCGCGGGGCTGGTGACAGAGGTGGGCGGCCTGATGACCCACGGCGCGGTGATCGCCCGCGAGTACGGCCTGCCGGCCGTCGTCGGCGTGGACCGGGCCACCCGGCGCATCAGGGACGGCCAGCGCATCCGCGTCCACGGAACCGACGGATACGTCGAGATCCTTTCCGGGACTCCGTGAGGTACGGGGCCGTGTCGGCACACCGCGGGAGTGCAGATCGGCCGGCATGTCGGGCCGTACCAGGGCGATGAAGTGGCCCGCCTTCAGGACCTGCGTGAAGGCGGCGGCCGGCAGAAGCCAGGGCGTGCGCTGATGCGTCACAGCCGGAGAGCCCCCGAAGGCCGTGAGGCTTTCGGGGGCTCTCCGGCATCAACCAATGTGAGTTCGCTGCCGGTTGCCGGACCGGCTCAGCGGGCTTGGGCGCCGAACCGGGTGCCCACGGCGGGGAAGCCGCCGGTGCCGGGCTTGTAGGTGGTCACCGCGGCGACGGTGCCGCCGTTGACGGTGTTGGACATCGGCAGGGCGAGCAGAGCGCCGAGTCCGGGACCGTAGGGCATGCCGACGTAGAGCTTGGTGCCCGTGTAGTGAATCGCGCGGCCCACGTACTGGTTGGCGCCCGGCGGGCCGGGGATGCCGTCACCGTCGCCGGCCTCGAGCCAGCGGTCGTTGGCGCCGGCCGCCGCGACGAGCGAGAACGTGTGGATGGCGCCGGCGTTGGCGGTGGTGCCGAGGGCCTCGCCAGGGGTGCCGACGGCGAGACGCATGGTCGCGGTGGTGCCGACCGCGCGCGGCGCGGTGTTGACGGCGGTCAGGGCCTCGCCCATCCGGTCGCCGGCCTCGGAGGTGCCGGAGACGTCGTCGTCTGCGGTGCCCTGCTTCAGCTCCCGCAACTCGGCCCAGGTGCCCGCGGCGGTGACCCGGCCGACGACGACCCGGCCGGCGTCGGCCTTCTTGTCGGTGCCCACGACCACTGTCTCGCCGGGCGAACCGATCGCCAGGATCGAGTCGGTGGCTGCGGCGGCCCCCGAGGGCCGGTACTCGGTCAGGCTGAGCGACCAGCCGAAGTCGTCGTTCGCTTCGGCGTCGCCGGAGACGCTCGCGAGGTCCTGGTCCAGGCCGAACAGCGGCTTGGGGTACCCCTCGGCGTGCAGCGCGTGGCTGAAGACGGCCAGGTTGCCGGCGGAGTTGTCGCCCCCGATGTTCTCGTTGGGCGCGCCGATGGCGATGTGGTTGGCGTCGGCCGCGACCGAGGTGCCGAAGCCGTCGTTGGCCTCGGCGCCACCCGGCACGTCGGTCCTGTCCTGGTGGATCAGGGCGTTGGTGGCGCCGCGCAGGTAGAAGGCCGACCCGGCCTTCGCCACCGTGCCGACCGTCTCGCCGGGCACTCCGATCACGATGTACGGCTCGCCGGCGGCGGTGGTGCCGGCGGCGAGGGCGTCGCCCATCCGGTCGCCCGCCCCGTTCACCGAGGCCTTGATCGCGCCGGTGCCCGCGCCCTGCTCGAAGTGGGTGTCCTTCACCGCGCCGGTGCCCAGGCCGCCGGGAGCGCCGTACAGCACATCGACGAAGCCCGCGTCCGCGACGGAGCCGACGTCCTCCAGGGTGGTGCTGACGACGAGGTCGGTGTAGCCGTCCTCGTTGTAGTCGACGGTGTCCATCGCGTCGCCGAACGAGTCGCCCTGCTCGGGGTCGCCGACGACCCAGGCGAGCTCCTGGCTGATCTCCGCGGTGCCCTTGCCTCCGCCGTAGGAGACGCGCACCAGACCGGCGTTGGTCTTGCCCGCGACGGTGCCTGCCGGGTCGGCGATCGCGATGTCCTCGACGCCGTCGCCGTTGAAGTCGGTGACGCGGGTGGCGCCGACCTTGGAGTTCACCCAGGAGGTGAGGTCGTCGACGCGTGCGATGACGCCCGCGGTACTGGTCTGCGTGGCGTCGATGCCGTGGCAACCGCCCTGGGCGGACTGGGAGCTGAGGCCCACGAGCTTGCCGTCGCCGATCACCGGGCCGCCCGAGTCGCCCATGCACGCGGCGGCGCCGTCCTTGCCGGTCACCTGAGCCGAGGTGGCGGCGGCGGAGTCGAGCGTGTAGGTGCCGGTATGCAGCTTCAGCGGCGCCCACTCGGTCTTCGTACGGCCGTATCCGGCGAACCGCAGTTCCTGGCCGGCCGTCGGCGCGGCGGTCGCGAGGGCGATGGGCGCGACATTGGTGACCGGCCTGTTCAGCCGGGCCAGGACCACATCGCGGTCCGCGCGCGGTACGAGTTCGACGATACGGCGCTGGGCGCCCTGGGTGCCGGAGAGGTCGGCGCGTCCGATGACGGCGGTGGTCGCCTTCGCCGGGGCGCCGGCAGCGACCGCGAGCGAGGCGGCCGGGTCGGCTGCGAAGCAACTGGCCGCTGTGAGGAGCCATTCCATGTCCACGAGGGCCGCGGAACAGCCGCGGTCGTGGTCGCCGACGATGATCTGTGCGGTGTAGGCGAAGGTGGTGTCCGCGTCGGCGACCGGGGTTCCCCCGGTGACGGCGGCTGCGGGAACCGCGGATAACGCGAGCGACGCGGTGGCCAGGACGGCGCCGAGCGCGGCCGTGCGAGGGCGTCTGGTGGGGTGCATAGAAGTGGTGACCTCAATCACAAGGCTGAGCAGGCTGATTGACGGGGAGGAACCGTGACCGGGAGGCGTGTGCCGGCTGCCGAGGGCCCCGTCGACTGCCTGATGTCTGAACTGCTCACCGATCAGGAACGATGTGCGGTGCTGAGCAGGTCGGTGGCGGGACGGAAGGCGGCTACTTGGCCGTCCGGATCTCGACCAGCGTGTGCGCGCGGGACTCCGGGTCCGTGCTCTCGCCGACCGGCGTGAACGTGTTCTTGGTGATCTCGTAGGACTTCTCCTCGGTGCCGACGGTCATGTCGACGGTGGTGGAGTAGTCGTTGCCCCTGATCGAGTAGACGCCGGGGAGGTCCAGGGTCAGCCAGCCCTCGTTGCCGGTGGTGTTGAAGCAGACCTCTTCTGCCCTGTTGCGCACCAGGAGCCGCAACTGCCCCGTGTTGGGAACGCAGTTGGCGAGGGTGATGTGGCCGTCGCCTCGCTTCAGGGTGATCTTCTGCTCCGCCAGGATCTTGTCGGCCTGGGGATAGTTGAAGTCTTCCACGGCATAGCCGGGGGTGGCCCCTGCCACCAGCACGGCGGCGTCGGCGGCCTGTGCGGTGCCTGCGTCCGGGCCGTGTCCACCGTTGGTCACTGCGATCCAGGCTAACGCACCGCCGACTGCTACGCCGAGTGTCTGCATCGCGAGCCGCATTCTTCGCGGCTTTCCGACATTGGCGTTGTTTTCCTTCATCGTATCCCTAATTTCCTGTCCACCGGCCGGAGTTGATGACCTCCGGCAGTAGAAGAGCCGGTCGCGAACAGGGGAAGCCGTACATGCGGCATGTGAAGTCCCCCGTGCACCAAGTGCGCCGCGTCCGTGACGCACTGTGAACCCGGTGATCGTCATCGACCCTGGCATCTGAACACGGCGACGCACCCACGTCCAGCTCCCTGAACTGCCCATATCTGGATATAGAAAGCAATTTCTCCGTGACCTGCGTCACTCTTCCCGGTGCTTCCCGGGCCTGTGTCACGACTTCGCGAGGTATGTGCTGGTTCGTCGAATTCCCGTGCTCATATGGGCTGTTCGAGCTTCGACTGACCCAACTCCCGCAAAAGGCCCACGGAGTTGATACTGTCCACAACTTGTGGCGGCCATCGATCCATGGATCCGTCGTCCGTCACGACGCGAAATCCGACAGCTCGCCGCGTTACTCAGAGAAGGGCAAGTCCCGAATGCAGACAGCTTTATGGAGCAGACGCCGCGTTCTCGGCGCGATCGCGGCCGCGACCGCCGTCGCCTCCACTCCCGCGGTTCTGCGACCGGCCACCGCCGCGGCCGCCGAGACGGCGGGAACCGGCCCGGTGCCGCTGCCGGACACCGACCGCGCCAAGGCGGTCCGCGCCTGGCTGACCGGCGGCACGGGCGTCAAGGCCGCCGCCGCCACGGCCCTCTACGGGACCGACGCAGAGATACAGAACTTCCTCGCCGTGACGCTGCCCCAGCAGACCGTTCAGGACAACCGGGTCGCGATCGTCCGCAGCCTGGACCGCGCGGGCAAGGGCCTGCGCCGCGAGGCCGTCGCCGCCCTGGACAACGGCGACGCGGCGATAGCCGCCTTCCTCGCGGGAGGCTTCGCCCCCGCCGTTCGGGAGGACCTCAAGGTCGCCACCAGCATCGTCTCGTCCACCGGCGGCAAGGCCGTGGCGCGCGAGGCCAGCGCCGCCCTCGACGCCGGCACCGAGCAGGCCCTCGTCGGCTTCCTCACCGACAAGCAGTACGACGCGCGGCTGGAGGACACCCGGGTCCAGATCAGCGCCATGATGGTGACCGGCGGCCCGGAGGTGCGCAAGTACGCGGACCGTGCGCTCGGCGGCACCGCGAAGGACGCCGAATGGTTCATGGAGACCGGCCAGCACATCGCGCGCGCCCGCGACCAGGAGTCGGCGACCATCGAGGAGCTGGTGGCCGTCGTCGAGCGTGAGGGCAAGCGCGCCGAACGCGAGACCAATCTGGCCGTCGAGGCCGGGGCCCGCGCCGAGACCGCCGCATCCAAGGCCAAGGATGCCGCCGAGAAGGCCGCCGCGGAAGCCGCCGCGGCCCAGAGCGACGTGCGCAAGTCGGGGGCCGCGGCCCGCAAGGCGGCGAGCGCGGCGAAGGGCGCGGCCGACGCCGCCCGCAACGCCGTCAACGCCTCCAACGCCGCCGTGAACGCCTCCCGCCGTGCCTCCTGGGCCGCCGCGGGCGCCGCCCAGGCCGCCGCGAAGGCCGGCAACGCCGCCGCCCGCGCCTTCAACGCCGCGATCGCCGCGTCCAAGGACGCGGGCAAGGCGAAGGAGGCCAAGAACGCCGCGGTGGCCGCCCGCAACGCCGCCGCCAAGGCCCGCAGCGCCGCCGCGGCCGCCGCCAAGGCGGCCCTCGCCGGCGACGCGTCCGCGTCCGCCGGTCTGGCCGCCGCCTCCGCCGCCCGCAACTCGGCCGCCGCCGCGGCCGCCGCCGCCCAGGCCGCCGTGTCGGCCGGCGCCGCCCAGGCGGAAGCCAACGAGGCCAAGCGCCAGGCAGCCATCGCCAGCAGCGCCGCCAACCGCGCCACCAACGCCGCCTCGGCCGCCCAGGCGCTGGCGAGCGCCTCCGCCAAGGCGGCCCGCACCGCCCGCGACGCCGCCAACTCCGCCGCCGACCACGCCGACAAGGCCGCGGACGCCGCCGAGGAGGCCGTGAAGTACGCCGGCCAGGCCATCGACTACGCCAACAAGTCGACCGCCCACGCCAACGCTGCCGTGAAGGCCGCCAACGTCGCCACCCAGGCCGTCACCGACGCCATCGAGGTGGAGAAGAACGCCCGCGCCGCCGAGGCGCAGACCCTGGCGCAGGACAAGCAGCAGGCCATCGAGGAGGCCCAGCAGCTCGCCGCCATAGAGAAGGCCGAACTCGCCGACGTCCGCGAGAAGCGGCAGATGCAGGAGCGCATGACGCAAGCGACCAAGGACCTCCTGTCCAAGGCGGAGACGGCGCTCTACTCCGGCGACATGTCGGTCGCCGCGACCTTGGGCAGGCAGGCCGCGGTCGCGCTGATCGACGCCCGCGGCGCTCACACCCGCCAGGCCGCCCAGCACGCCCTCGCCGGCTCCGACTACGACGTCTACTCCTGGATCGACCTCGACCGGGTCCTCGCTCAGGAGCAGGACGACCGGGAGACCACCCTGCACGTGGCGGCGGTCGGCAGTCCGAAGGTCGCGGCGGCGGCCGCCGCCGCGCTGGCGAGCAACGACTCCAAGGCTGTCGGCGACTTCCTCACCGGCGGCATGAAGCGCGCCTCGGACGAGGACCTGCGCGTCGCCATCAACAAGATCATGGCCGACGCCCCGGGCAAGGCCGTCATCGAGGCCGGCGACAAGGCGCTGGACAAGAACACCACCGAATCCCTCAACTACTTCTTCGACCATGACTACCCGCTGGCCATCCAGGAGGACGACCGGGTCCGAGCCGTCCAGCTGATCAGCACCGCCGGCGCCTTCACCAAGGCCTACGCGGAGGTCGCACTCGAAGGACCGGCGTGGATGCTGCGCAACTTCATCAGCGTGATCCAGTTCCGCACGGCCCAGCTCGACTTCGACACGGCCACCCACGTCGCCGCCGTCCGCGGGGCCATCGCCGCTGCCGCCAAGATCGCGGAGAAGGCGCAGGAGGACGCCGCCCTGGCCTCGAAGGCCGCCGCCGACGCCCGCAAGGCCGCCGACGAGGCCAAGAAGTGGCAGCAGAAGGCGCTCGACTCCGCTGCAAAGGCCGACAACTACGCCAAGCAGGCACGGGACAACGCCGACGCCGCCGACAAGTCCGCAGCGGACGCGCAGGCCTCCGCCGCCAAGGCGCAGAAGGCCGCCGCCACCGCCCGCGGCGCCGCCCGCTCCGCCAACTACTCGGCGAACAAGGCCGTTGACTCGGCCCGCGCGGCCCTCGCCTCCTCCGCCCAGGCCCAGCGCTCCGCCGCCGCCGCCAGAGCCGCCGAGCTCGCCGCCTCAGCCGATGCGAGGGCCGCCGCCGCGGCGTACGCCCAGGCCAAGAAGATCGCCGCCGACAAGAAGCGGGCCGAGGACATCGCGAAGGCCAAGGCGCTCGCCCTCGAGGCGGCGCGGGCCCGCGACAACGGGCAGGACCCGGCCAACAACGACAAGAACAACCAGGTCAACCCGAACGGCACCGCGGCCGGTGACCCCGACGAGTGGTGGAACGACGCCCAGTTCTACGCGGACGCCGCCAACGTGGTCAGCGTCGGCGCCGGGTTCCTGGCGGCCGGCTGCGCCCTCGCCGCCACCGTCTTCCCGCCGGCCCTCGCCGCCGCCGGCTTCTTCGCCGGCGTCTCGGCGGGCGCGGGAGCCCTCGGCAGCCTCTTCACGGGCATCGAGCACGGCTTCACCAGCGGCGCCTTCTGGGAGTCCGCCGCCGGCACCGGCCTGAGCCTGGTCTCCTTCGGCGCCTACAAGTGGGTCGGCGCCGCGGACAAGGCGCTCGGCGGCAGCGTCGTCAAGCCGGTCGTCAGCAAGATCACAGACGTCGGCGAGGACCTGGTCTCCGGCATCACGAAGGGCCTCAGCGACTTCGGCCTGGCGGCCTGACCCCGCCCGTTCTCCCTCCCCGGGGGCGCCGCGACCAGGCGGCGCCCCCTCCTCCCCGTCACTCACGGAAAGTTCCTGCCTCCATGCACGGAATACCCGGCGGGCGCGCCACGAGAAGACGCGCCCGCTCCACGGTCCTGACCGTCCTCACCGCCCTGACCCTCGTCGTCACGACAGCCGCGACGAGCCAGGCGGCCGAGCCGCCCGCGGCGAAGAGGGCCTCGTCCGCCACCAAGTCCGCGGCGCCCAGAACGGGTTCGACCGAGACCAGCAGGTTCGTGGCCGGCTCCGGTGAAGACTGCACCGCCACCGCCCCGGGCTCCAAGGAGCGCCGCGCGGGCGCCGTCGAGTCCTGTGTGACGGTCACCCCCGCACCGGTGACGGCGAAGACCCGCACCGCCGCCGCCGCGGCCGCGGCCAGCTGCAGCATCACCAACCCCGGCAACTACAGCTACGAGCGCTTCTCGTACTGCGTGACCGGCATCAACGTCACCTACGTTCTCCGCGACAGCAGAGGTCTGGAGATCGGACGCGGCACCCTGGCGGTCTCCACCAGCGCCGACCTCTCCCCGACCGCCACGACCTGGAACGAGCATGTCACCGTCGCGATGACCAGCGCCTCCGGTGATGTCACCGCCCTGAGCGCCAAGTTCCGTGCCTCCTGCGACGCCGGCTGCACCGCGACCAAGGACGCGCCGTGGTGGGCGAGCACTGTCACCCCCGCCAAACCCCTGACCGGGGACGTCACCTTCTCGTCGCCCCAGAGCACCGGCTCCTCCGCCTCCTTCTTCACGTCCTACAAGATGTACGTGACGGCCCCGGGAGCCACGCCGACCGACCCGAACGCGTCGTGGAAGAACGCGCGTGAGATCAGGTGCGACGACGCGGTGGGCGGCACTTCGGGGGCGGGCTGCGCGGTTCCCTCCGTCATGGCCGTCGTGCCGATGAAGGCGACGAGCGCGGACGCGGGCGGCGTCGTGGCCGCTTACGCCTGGGCCCAGAAGAACCTCAACGGCGCGTGGGGCAAGAAGAGCACGCCGCTGACCCGGTCGACGAGCGGCGTGGCCAACCGCACCGCCGCCACCTGCGGGGGCTTCACGCCCCAGACGGAGCTCGTCGACGCCGACACCTGCGCGGACTTCCCGTTCGGGGAGGCGAAGGAGGGCGGCGCCGCCGGCGACCGGTGCGTGGAGGTGATCCCCAACCTCGGCAACGGGGAATGGGACACGTACATCTTCAACGACAGCCGTGACATGGACCCCGCCTCACCTTGTGTGCAGGCCCATGTGACGCCCGCCGAGAAGCAGTTCGCCGAGGCGCAGCTCGCCGACGGCTTCAAGGACCAGCGGGTGCTCGACGCCGACAAGTTCGAGCTGACGATCTCGACTCCGGACGCCGGCCCGCAGGCCAGCTGCCTGAACGACCCCCTACCGCAGGGCGCGCTTCCCAACGGCAACGGCTGGTTCAAGAACACCACCGAGCCGGTTCCCCTCATCAACCAGACCGTCCCGTCGGACGGGCCCGGGCAACGGCCTACCCAGGCGCAGGCCTGCCTTGGGAAGAAGACCAAAGAGGGGACCGGAACCAGGAAGGACATCACAGGCCTCAAGGACGCGGAGGCGTTCCAGGCGGCGAACGGGTTCGCTGACTCGCCGGTTCGGTGTCATCTGATCGCGAAGGTCCTGGGAGGAAAGGGGACCTCGCGCCGCACCAAGTTCAACCTCGTCCCGTGCTGGCAGGTGGGCATGAACACGGGCACACCCAGCATGCGGACGTACGAGACCATGGCGGAGGATCTGATCAAGGGCAACAAGCCCGGTCTCGGAACGAACGACGCGATCTTCTACCAGGTGACACCCGCTTACAAGAACGCGAACAGCACCATTCCGGTGGGGGTCACGATGAACGCTCACATCGAGCGGGCGAACGGGACGACCGAGGAACTCTTCCCCAACGTCTACATCCCGAACACCAGGCAGAACACGCTGCAGTACAACCTCGGCAACTGATCGACCGTTCTCCACCGATGCGCGCCAACGGAGCCCGAATGAGTATCACCACCCCGCCGAGGCCGGTCGACGTGACCGCACTCTTCCCTCGACTGGCCCCGTTGGCGCGGACGGCGACCCGGCTGCACCCGCGGCCGGGGTCGCCGACCATGCACGACAGCTCCGTGGGCGGGCCGCTCCTGTGGCCCGCCGACGAGCCGTGGCCGTACTGCGAAGGACCGCACGATGAAGGCGCGGCGCCGGTCGTCCACTCACCGGACGACATCCGGCTTCTCCGCCGCGACCGCGCGGAAGCGACCGAACGGCTGCGCCGCGACCCTCAGGCGCCCGAGTGGACCCCCGAGGAACTGGAGACCGAAAGACGGATCAGCGCGGGCCGCCCGTGGTTCGACGGCCCCGTCCCGCTCCTGCCCGTGGCCCAGCTGTACACCCGCGACGTCCCCTTGCTCTGTCCGCCCGACGCCGACATCCTCCAAGTCCTGTGGTGTCCCTTCGACCACCCGGCCGAAGGGACGACCCACCCCAGGACCGCACTGTTCTGGCGCTGCTCCGCCACCGTCACCGAGATCCTCCGTACACCGCCCGAGCCGCCGATCATCCAGTTCGGCGGCTACCTCCCGCAGCCATGTCTGCTCTCACCGGAGCAGGTCACCGAATTCCCCAACCCCACGGAGTTGGACGAGGAGCTGAGCGAGCAGCTGGAGGACATGAGCCGTTGGGAAACGGTCGACCCGGCGCTGTACAGCTCGTACGCGGACGACCCGGAGGAGCTCTACCTCAACAACCTCTGCCACGCCCCCGGCTGGAAGGCCGGCGGCTGGACCCCTTGGGTGGTCGCCGGCCCCGTCGACCGCCCTTGCCCCGAGTGCGGCACCGAGCAGGTCCCGCTCCTCACCATCGCCTCCTGGGAATGGGACTCCGGCAGCGTGACCTGGACCCCCGAGGAGGAACAGAGGCACCCGGCGCCGCGGCGCCTGGGCGCGCACAGCAGCGACTTCACCCTGATCGACATCGCCGGCGGCAACAATCTCCAGCTCCACGCCTGCCCGGCCGACCCGTCCCACCCCCACATCGAGTTCATCCCGTGACCGGCGGGCCTGGAGTCGGTGGTTCGACTTCGTTTCCCGCCTGACCGAGTTCACCTTTCTGAAGGAGTTCGACGCCGACGCGACGGTCACCGCGCCCCACCACGACCGGTTGCCGACGCGGACCGCTGACGCCGGGCCGTCCCGCAGGGACGGGGCCGGCCTCAGCGTGGCTACGGGGTCACGGCCATCGCCGCCTTCGCGTTGGTGAGCTTCCCGGTGTCGGGGGCGCCTTCGGAGCTGACGGAGCGCGGCTCGTGGTTGGTGCCCGTGTCGCCGACGGCGAGCAGGAGTGTGGACTGCTTCGGGCAGCTCGCCCGTGGGACGGATCGCACCCTGGAGTGAGGCATCGGGAAGGCTTCGAACTGGGCGGCACTGCGCGCGATTGTTGCGGCCGGTCTCGCTACGGGGCCGGCGCCCCGGAGAGGTGTCTCCAGGGCGCCAGGCCACGGTGGCCGCTTCATTACACCGCGGCTATTCCCTCCATGCCGGACTCGGCGAAAGGAGGGAGTCCGGTGGCTGTGGTGACCTTGGTGAGGGAGCCGTTCCTGCCGATGCGGAAGCCGTCGACGGTGCCGGAGGTTCCGTTCTGCACGTACAGGAACTTCTCGTCCTGTGTCACCGCCAAATCGATGACGCCCTGGGAGATGGCGGACGGCATGGTGGCGATGCCCGCCTCGTTGGTCAGCGCGAGCCTGCCGTACCGGTCAGCGCGGTAACCGGTGACCGTTGAGCTGCCAGTGTTGCCGCCGTAGAAGAAGTTGCCGGCGCGCTCCAGCCAGCACAGCGTGTTCTGACCGTTGGCCAGGGGCTTCTGGACGACCTTGAGGCTGCCGTCGGCGAGCACCTTGTACGTACTGACCGTCGATTTCTCGGCTTCGGCCACGAGCATGCGGCCCGCCTTGTCGAAGGTGATCGCGAACGGCACGCCGCCGGCCGAGTCGTTCACCTTCGCCCGGTGGGCGGGACGTCCGTCGCGTCGCACCGGGAACACCTCGATGGTGTTGGCGGACTTCGTGGTGACGACCAGCTCACGGCCGCCCGGCGTGAACGCGACCTGGCCGGGCGAGCTGCTGAACAACGGCACCTTGTCGTTCTTCAGCCCCAGGGAGCGGTGTGAACCGCCCAGCGGCTCGAGTCCGTTGGCCGTGATCTTGAAGCCCTGGACGCTCCCCGTGCCTCCCGCGTTCATGACGTAGGCGAGGTTGCCGGACACCGCGATGGAGGAGGGGAAGTCACCGCCGGAGCGCACCACCCGTCGGTTCGTCAGTTTCTGTCCCTCGACCCGGAAGGAGGTCACGGTGCCGCTGCCCGCGTTGACCGCCAGCAGCAGGTGCGAGCCGCGGTCGTAGACGAGTGAGCCCTGGGAGGCGAGAGAGTCGGTGGGCGCGTCGACCTGGTCGCCGCCCTTGCCTCCGGTCGCATAGGTACCTGAGCCGGTCAGCTTGCCGTTCTCGTCGCGCTTGAAGACATGGATGGTGTTTCCGGCGAGCTCGTTGCCTTGTACGAAGACGGCGTGGTCGGCTCCCTGCTCGGCGTGCTTCGTCGTCGCGCCTTCGGACGGTCGGGGAGCTTCCCCCGCCGATGCGATCGCCACCGTGGTCGCGACCCCCGCCGACGCGAGGATGCCGGCCCCGGCGATGGTCATCCGAACCTGCGACTTCGACCTGCGCCTGGTATGCCTGCTCACGCCTGACTCCTCGTAGTGCCTCGCCGCCACCGACGGTTGGTGACGTGCAGAACCAGAGTTGCCTGTGGGGAGGGTGAGCTGAAGGTGTTTTGGTACCGCGTCAGCGTCTCGTAAGAACTTCGTTCCGGGGCGCTCGGTGGCGGTCCGGCCCTGCGGCTCGCACGCCACTGTGTGCACAGGTGGGACCCGGTGACCTGCTGCGCGGATGACCAACGTGGTCATTCGCCCCGACGGTCGCCATCTCGCTCACTTCTCGGCCAGCAGGCAGACGCCTGTTTGATCGCGCCGTCGTTTCACCCCCCAGCATCAAGGGCTGCTCGGGGCCGGGCCCGTGCCACCGAGGTTCCCGGGCCGGCGCGGAGTCGTCACGGCCGGCCGGCGACTCATCGCGCTCCGGGATGATGGCCTATCAGAGATGAGTTCAGTGTGACCCCTGGAACACCGGACGACAGCTGACCGGACATGCGACTCGTTGTACTCTCCGGAGACCGCCCTTGACCCGCATGAAGCAGGCAGGGAGCCGTCTTCCAGGAGTTGAAAATGCTGCGCACCATGTTCAAGTCCAAGATCTAGCGTTTGGGTGTTTTCGCAGGTCAGAGCCCTGATCGCTGCCCCCGGGTCAGCAAACGGTCAGCATCGGGTCGGATGGTGTCCGGCGTGCTGACCTGCACCTGTGGCAGGGGCCTCCTGCGCTGCCCATTGCCCTGCTCGGAAGGCTTGATGCGTGGCTCGACAGCTTGCTCGTGGGATGGGGTCGTTCTTCAAGGAGTGCGGTTGTTCCAGGCCGACCCGTTGCCCGCACCCGTACACGATTCGGTTCCGGGACGCTCTCGGCAAGCAGCGTGAAGAGGCTGGCTACGAGACGCAGGACGACGCGATCGAGCGTCTCACGCAGATCTACGCGGAGAAGAAGACAACGGCGCCATCCGTCGCCGAGGTTCGCCGCGAACTCGGTCAGCAGACGATCGTGGAATACGCGAAGCAGTGGCGGCCGCGGCAGCGCAAGATGACGGAGTACTCGACGGGATGGCACGTGGACAGCTCCATCAACGTGCACATCATTCCTCGTCTCGGGTCGCGGAAACTGAATTCGGTTACGCCCATCGTGGTCGAGCGCTTCCTGGATGAGTTGGAGGCGGACGGGGTGGGGCGCGGAAACCAGGTGAACATCTTCCGTGTCCTCAAGGCGATCCTCCGGGACGCGTATGGCAAGGGTGCTATGGCGGACGACCCTGTGAGGGGCGTCCAGGAACCGGAATACGTCCGCGAAAAGGTGGTCATTCCGTCCCTCGCCTACGTGAAGAAGGCGCTGGCGGCCGCTGACGAAGATCTCGCGCTTGAGATCGTCATGATGGTGGGCTGCGGCTTGCGGAACGGGGAAGCCCGGGCAGTGAACGTCAACAATGTCGTGGCCGACGACGTCTACCGGGTGCACGAGCAGATCCACTCCAACACGCACAGGCCGGCGAAGCTGAAGCACCGCAAGGCGGGGGAGTTCCGGGAGGTTCCCCTGCCGCGCTCGGTGCGGGAAGAGATGGAGCGGTACGAGAAGAAGCGCGGCACCACGAAGGAGGGCTATCTGCTGCGCGGTCCGAGCGGCTACTACACGGAGCCGATGGAACGCCGCCGTGTGCAGAAGCTCTTCAAGGACCTGCCCGCGGAGGACGGTGTCGGCATGTACGGCTTCCGGCACTACTTCGCCTCGAACGCCCTCGGAAACGGGATACCGATCACCGACGTGGCGGAATGGATGGGCCACAAGTCGATCGAGGAGACGTATCGAACCTACCGGCATCTGATGCCGGGGAGTATCACCAAGGCGGCCCGCATCCTGGACGCCGGCCTTGGGAAGCAGCCTGAACCATCCCGCTGGTGACAGCTCGTGCCGGACCGTCCGCTCACATCCGCATGCATAAGGGTACGTGGGGCCGTTTCCCAGGCTCATGTGACTGAGATGTGCCCTCGCGCGCCTCTAGCGCAGCACGTCCACGAGGGTTTCGCACAGGGCCTTGGCATCGTCCAGCGCGCTGCGGCACATGGTTTCGGTCAGTACGAGACGCTGCCCGATCTGCGCGGATGAATGAGGCACCTTGATCAGGTACTTCTCGTCCACGATGCCGTCGTTATGGGTGAAGACATGTCGAGCGGCCCACGTTTCGAGGAGGCGCTGCCACGTTTGCGAGCCGAGGGTGGTCCGTAGGTCGGGGAAGCCAGCGGCGACGATCAGTTCGGCCATGTGGTCGAGACGCTGGAAGATGGCCCCCTTGCCGTTGAGGAGGCTGTCCGCGTTCGGCACGGCCGCGCGGAAGAGGGAGGAAGCCAAGGCTTCCACGACTCCTACAACGTTCTCTACGGTGTCGACCCAGTTGCGCGTGAACACTCCCTGCTCCCGGAGCAGTGCCTTCGCGTCCGTGGGCAGGGCTTCCAACGCGTCCAGGCGGGCGGTATCGGCCTGGAGGGCGTCGAAGGCGACCGATGCGGCCGGTAGTTGACCGCACACGGGGCAGTATCGGTGTTCCCCGAAGACAGCGTAGTCGTTCTGGCATCCCGCGCAGGTTCGGACACGGACGAGTTGCTCCTCGTCGATGCCCGGCAGCGGGCGGGGGTAGATGGGCTGCGACCTATAGGAGAAGGAGATGCTGCCACCGCGCGAGCTGCGTACCAGCCCGCCGAACATCTTGTCCAACTCCTGGCTGACCATCTGCATGGCGAAGTCACCTGCGGCGCGCATGAGGCGATCGCGCTGCTGCTCGGTCATGAACTCTGAGTGCTCCGCGGGGTGTCCGCAGTAGACGCACCAGAGGACGAGGTTGTCGGGTAGCGCCTCGTACTGATGAACGTCCATGCGGAAGACCAGCGAACACTCCGGGCACTGACGGCCGAAGAACCCGTTGTCATCGGAAGGAATGCTGACCCGCATCTCGAACGACTCGCCCTGACGGCCGACGAGTTCGGCACCATCGGCCATTCTGAATCTGCGGTGGTCGCGCATGAGCTGATTGTTCCCCTCGGTGCTGACAGTGGCTTCTGTGCGTGCGCCGCTGGTCAGCGGTGACAGGTGATGCGTTCCTTGAAGAGGCCGAAGCCGCGTTGCATCATCGCGACGGTGCGGTCTGTGGCCCAAAACAGCACCTTGGGAGAGCTGGTGATTTGTGCGAGGACCAGGCGCCCCTGGGTGTCCACGATGTTGCGCTCCAGGATGCTGAGGGTGCCGTAGATGTCGCCGTGTGCCAGCGAACTGCAGCTGCTCCACACGACTTCGGCTTCGGCAGAGCCCATGAGAGTCAGGGCTCCCGCTTCCCGCACGATTTCCGAGTACGTCGCGGGCTTGAGGACCCTCTTGGCGTCGGTTGGGTCTGTTCCCGCCTTGATGACGAGGTCGGTCAGCTGCTGCATCCGTACGTCCAGCGGCCGCCTGGGCTGTTGATGGAGCAGTGCGTTCATGCGGTCGGAGTTCTTGTTCTCGCCGGCCTGCATGCACAGTCGCCGCTGCACGCGGACGAGACGCTGGTTGGGCCCGAGCATCCATACGGCGCGGGCGCTGTTCTCAAAAGCGCCTCGCAGCAATGAGTACTGTCCGTGGGTGTGGAGCGTGATCGACATCGAGTTGTCCCGCGGGTCGTCCGCGAACGTGGAGCGGAAGCAGTGGAGGTGGTCGACGGCCACGCCCAGAGCGTTCCAGGCGTTGTGCGACACCTGGTAGGGGTCAGTCTTGGCGTCGTCCCCGGCCAGGGCGCTTCCGGGCTGCACCTGCCACTGCCTGGAGTCGGACTGGGTGAGGCTCTCGTACGGCCTGGCGCTGTCCAGCAGTGCAAGGGTCCGTCTGAGGTATTGATCTTCCTCAGTGGTGGTTGTCACGACTTGAGGGTATGGGTGAAAGTCGTACTAGTGCACGTGATTTACGTATCTTGCCTAATCGTCAAGTCGGGATGACCGGGGCGGCTAGATGTACGAGCGAGGCCGCCCCGGGAGCGATTTCCGTAAGAATGGTCAACGCCTTTTTGGTCCTGTTGTCGGCAAGCCCGGCGAGGTACCGCTCTGCGTCGAGTGCGGCCTGGCAGCCACTGCCAGCGGCCGTGATGATCTGGCGGTAGGTGTGGTCGACGACATCGTCGGCGGCGAAGGCACCGGGGATGTTGGTGCGCGTGGAGGGCGAGACGACCTTGCTGTTGGCCGCAGTGCGGTTCGCGTCCCTCCGGCCTGAGAGTCGGCCCGAACCCTGAGCCGCAGGTTACAGCGACAGTGGCAGGCGGGTGATCTCTGCGCTGCCGTTCACGGAACCGTCTGCGTGACGAGTCTGCGATCGGTAGCGTTTCCTCCTGGTCGTGGAGGGCGCCCGGGAGGACTCTGGAAGAGTTGTCCTGACCCACGTGATGTTGCCGTTGCCTCACCTGATCTTAGTGGATTGGCATCTGGTTCCATATGGGATTGCTAGTCCCGTCTCAAGGGGTCGAAGGTCATTGCTGGTGCTTTGCCGGGGCCGGGTTACGGGCTCTTGTCGGCACCCAAGGATGCGAAGGGAGGAACCACTCGGCCCGGCATGACGGAGCGGCTGGCGCGGCGGCGCGGGATGAAGCGGTGGGTGACGGGTGGGCGATCACATCGCGCGCCCGGTGACGTTGTACCTGCGCATCGCAGCTTATTGGCGCGGTCATGCCAGATTGCGGAGTCCATGTGCCCGCCGGCTGCTGCTGGGGGAGCGGCAATGGCCGATTGGCGGGAGCGGGCCGTCACGGTGATGCCCTCTGCGTAAGATCAATGACCGTGTGAAGATCGGCCCTGGGTGCAGGAGGGGCCGGGGGGTCGGAGGGGGAACGCCATCAGCGAATCAGGGACGCAGCTTTCCAGGCATATCTGGTCGCTCACGGATCTTCTTCGCGGGGACTTCAAGACATCTGAGTATGGCAGCGTTGTATTGCCGTTCACCGTGCTGCGGCGCTTGGATTGCCTGCTCGACCCCTCGCGCCAGGAGGTACTGGGCACCTCGGCCAAATTGGCGGACAACGGTGCATATCCGGACTCATTCCGGGAGGTTGCGCTCCGCCGCGCCTCCGGCCATCCCTTCTTCAACACCAGTCGCTACGCCTTGGACTCTGTCGTCGCCGACCCGAGCAACTTGGAGGCGTTGCTACGTGGGTACGTGCGCGAGTACTCCGAGAACGTCAGAGACGTATTCCAGCGCTTCGGGTTCGACCGCACCATCGAACGGCTGCACCACACTGGGCTGCTGTATGGGGTCGTCCGCCGGTTTCTCTCGCTGGACCTGGGGGCCTCCCTTTCTGCCCGCGACATGGGGTTCGTGTTCGAGGACCTCGTACGGCGCTCGGCCGACACGGCAGGAGGGACTGGCGCAGACGAGCACGTCACCCCCCGTGACGTCGGCCGACTGATGTCTGCACTACTCGTGCGGCCCGATCAGCAGGAGCTCGCGCTGCCCGGCGTCCTCCGCACGGTTCACGACCCGGCCTGCGGAACCGGGGGACTGCTCGATGAGGTGGCCGAGTGCATCGAGTCCTCGAACGCCGAGGCGCACGTGTCCCTGCACGGCCAGGAGATCAACGCCGAGACCTGGGCCGTCGCTGGCGCCAATATGCTGATGAGCGGGCGCGACCCGGCGCAGATCCGGTTCGGGAATGTGCTGCGGGACGACCTCTTCGGCCACGAGCGCTTCGACTACCTGTTGGCGCATCCTCCGTTCGGTCTTAGTTGGAAGACCGCCGAATATCAGGTCCGTGCCGAGCATGAACTGGGCAATATGGGGCGCTTCGGCGCGGGGCTGCCGCGTCTCAGCGACGGGTCACTGCTCTTCCTCCAGCACATGCTGGCGAAGATGAAACCGGCGGACGCCTCCGGTGGCGGTGGAAGCCGTGTTGTTGTCCTCTTCAGCGGCTCTCCGATGCAGGGCGGAGCCTCTGGCTCGGGTGAGTCCGACATCCGGCGATGGATCGTTGAGAATGACTGGCTCGAGGGCATCGTCGCCCTGCCTGGCCAACTCTTCTACAACACTGGCATCAGCACGTACCTCTGGGTCCTGAGCAATCGCAAGAAGCCGGCGCACCAGGGCAGGGTGGCCCTGATCAAAGCTCAGGACCACTGGCAGAAGACGCGGCAGTCATCGGGCAGCAAGCGGAAGTATCTCGGCCCCGATCAACTCGACAAGATCGTCCGGCTCTACGAAGAGGCGTTGTCGGCTCCGCTCGGTGGATCCCCCCGCGACCAGGTGAATGTCGTGCGGAACGAGGACCTGCTGTACCGGCAGATTGTCATTGAACGCCCGTTGCGTCTGCGCTTTGAACTCACCACCGACGCCTTGCACCAGCTTTCCTCCCTGCGACCGATCCAACGAGGGGGTCACCCCGAAAAGCTGATCGGTGCGCTGCGTGGGTTGGTCGGCACGTCTTGGGCCACCAGCGCCGACGCCTTCTCGGCACTACGAGGCGCAGCTGCGGCCGTCGGCCAGACCTGGCCGCGAGGTGCCGCCTTCGAAAGAAGCGTCCGAAACGTAATTGGGGTGCGCGACGATCAAGGAGAAGTACAGCAGCGCCGCGGCGTGACGGAACCTGATCCGGAGTTGCGTGACTTGGTCGTCGTGCCGCTGCTGGACGACCCTGATGCGTACTTCCGCACGGAGGTGCTACCCCAAAACCCGGACGCCTGGCTCGACCACGCGAAGACCCGTCTTGGCTGCGCCATCCGGCCCTCGCTCTTCTACGTCGCGGAACTCGACGGGGCGTTCGGACCGTTGCGGGCCTTCGCGCAGCTGGAGACGGAGCGTGTCAAGCTGCGTCCTCCGCAGCGAGGCGAGGCGGAACACATCCCGCCCAAACACCTCACGGCGTCCCACCTGCACAGTGTCGACTCGGCCTTGGAACTGCCAGATGCGGAACTGGATGGCTCCGAACTGACACCATGCCTAGGTGGCGACTTGGTCGGGCGCCCCGGTAACTGGCGCCTCTTGCCTGCAGGGTTCGGTGACGCAGTCACTCGGCTGTTCGTGCTGCACCCCACCCAGGGGAGCGGGCGTGGGCTATGCGAATGGCTCAACTCCCGTAAGGGAAACGCGGCTTACCCACAAGCCCGAGAACTGCTCGACACGCCCGTACCGGTGGAGCTGGTCACTGCTCTGGAGGTCGAGGATCTTCTCGCAGAGGTGCAGGAGGGTCGTCATGCGCTGAGAATGGCGACGGAGGGCATCTTGCCGAACGTGTTCGCCGGCCCCGAGACACGCGTTGCGGAGATCCGTCAGTCCATCCGGTTCGTCGCCCGCGAGGCGCGCCTCGCGGGACAACTGGTGCGCCCCTTCGACGACCCCGTGTGGCGTGCGGAGGCTAGCTATCCATTTCATGTCGCGGCTCTCGCGCGGCGTTACCGTGTGAGCACCCACCCAGCCGAGCGGAAGGACGGACTCCTCAAGCTCGGTGAAGGAACGGCGCGCACCCTGGGTATCCTCGCCCTGCGTGAGCTCATTGTGCACCACGGGAGTTTCACTAGCGCTCTACGCAAAATGTTCAGCAACGGGGCGACGTTTGGCACCTGGACCACGCTCATTAAGAGATTCACGGATGAGGTCACAACTCCTCAGCTTCCGGAACTCGTCGCACTCCGTGAATATGGCGTCACTCAATCGCTTCTGAAGGACATCAAGGATCTCCGTAATAATTCCCACCATGCTCACGGAGTGCGCAGCAGTCACGAACTCGACGAGGACGTCGAAAAGCTTGAACCCTATGTGGTATCGGCTATCAGCTCATCCAACTGGTTGTCGAGCACCGACTGGTTTTGGGTAGAGCGCTGCGAATACCTCGATGATTCCTCCTTCCAGGCTGTGGGTCTGAGGCTGCGCGGGAGCCATCCGAGCTGGGAGCCGTTTAGCCGATCGATCAACCACCCTCTGCGGCCGGACCGAATCTATGTCGACGGCACTCCGCCGGGCGTCCCAATCGATCTATGGCCATTGGCGATGGTCAGCTTGTGTCCGGACTGCCGCACGCGAGAGCTGTTCCTGCTGAATAAGCTCTCCAATGACACAGCGGTTCTGCGTAGCTTGGAGGAGCACGAGTTGACAATCCCGTACCCCAACCAAAACCAGAACTGAGCTGGTGAATGCGTCTAGTTTGAGGTGTGTGCCTTGAACTATGTGTGCTTGCTGGGAGGAGAAATCGGCCGCGCGTGAAACTCGCTGTTCACGGATGGTCGCCGGATTCGTTGTTTTCTGGAGTCTGCGGCGCCGCCTCCTCGCAGCTGCGTCGCCAGTAGGGGTGGTCCTTGTCGATCTGTCTTGCTAGACGAAGAGGTGTGGGCTCGGTCTGTCGACCATCCCAACTGACGCCCTGGTTGGTGAGTACGACGCCGACTTTGCCGATGAGATCTGCATCGGCTGCCTCGGCCGCGAGGATGACGGTGAGGCGTACTGCGGTGTGGGCGTATCCGTTCTTTCCTTGCCGTGCTGTCGCCTGCGGGGCGAGTCGGGTGTATTCACCTCCGAAGCGGCCACCGGGACCAGCGGCATATGTGCGCGGGACGTTGATGAGGAGGAAGTCGGGCAGGTAGGTTACACCGTCGTCCGAGACAAGCTGGAAAGGACTGTTGGTGGTGCCGGTCCGGCGCCATTGACCGTCCTTGCCGTAGACGTAGGCGCCGGTGGGGCGGCCGATGCGTTCAAGTTCGGTGATCGTGCGCACCACTGCCAGTGGGCGCTGTGCCCGCGGAAGGCCGTGTCCGGGCAGCCACGAGGCTGGTCGTGGGAGGTCGCTGGTGGGCTGCTGGCCGATGTTCTCGTCTCGAAGGCCGGCCCAGATGTACTCGGTGGTGTCGCCGTTGACGTAGATGACCATGGGCCCTGGTTGGGGCAGTTGGGTTCGGGCTGCTAGCAGAGCGGCCTCGGTGATCTGTGCTGCGGCGGATGCTTGGTGGCTCTCGTCGCCGACGGTTTCGAAGTCAGAGACGTCGAGTCCGAGTTCAGTGGCGTGCACGGCGAGGCGGGTGTGGAGGTAGGGGGCCCATTGGGAGGTGACGGGCGAGTAGGCCCACATGGTCCATGGTTCGCTGGGGCCGCCGGCGGGGCGGATGGCGGTGAGCGTGGTGGTGATGGGGGCGGGTTTGGTGTTGCGCTGGCCGTACTGGCGTGGCTGGTTGTGGCGTCGTACGTGGATGCCGATGTGCCACCAAGGGTGCAGCGGGAGCGGGCCGAAGGCCGCGCCGAGGCGGTGGTCGGCGAGGCCGAGGCCGCGGAGCATGTCGCGCAACGAGTTCTCGGTTGAGTTGGCGAGGCCCGACTCCCGTGCTGCGGTGGCCTTCTCGATGTATTTGGGGGAGCAGGGCTCGCCGTTCTTCTTGTGCGTGGGGACGGGGGCAGGGGCCTGCTTGATGTACTGCGATGTGATACCCATGCGGGCCAGCGCGGCTTTCGAAGGCCACTTGCCGTCTTCGGCCTCAGCCTGTTCCTTCTCCTCCGGACTGGCGAACTTGCGGTCGGGATCCCATTGGGTCTCGCACAGGGCTGCGATCGTCAGTCCTGGCGCGCGATGTGGAGCCAGGAGGGTCTCGAGCTGCTGTTGGCGGTGTGCTGAGGATGCGGGGCCGTGCGTGAGCGCACCGGCTTTGTCCTCCAGGAACAGCAGGTGCACACGGCCCGGGATCACATCGGGCACGACGGTGTTGTCCGGTGCGACGAAGTCGTCCCGGAGGTTCCACTGCCGGGCGATCTCGCGCTGGAGGCGGGCACGAACCTCATCCGTGTGCCACAGCACCACGACCAGGACCGTGTCGAGCTGGGCAGCGTCCATGGCGGCGGGCAGGTGTTGGGGAAGGATCGGGCCGCTGATACGGATGCCAGTCTTGCCCGGGGGAACGGAGAGGTCCGGCACCTCGACATACAGCGGGCTGCGGGATCGGTAGCGCTCGCAGTATTCGTCGATGTGCTCCTCGATCCGGCGGAACATCTCCATCCCGTGGCCGCGGCCGAGGCCGGGCGTGACGACACTCTTGGGAGCAACGGCCCGCACCGTGCTCAGTTCGGCATCGGGCGTGATGGCCTGTTCGTCCAGTGTCTCGGGGAAGGGCGGGACGCGTCGGTTCAGCCGGGATAGGCCGGCGAGCCGTCGGCTGGCGGCGACGGCGGGCACGTTCAAGCGACGCTGCCATGCAGGTCCATCAGTCTGAGCGGCGACCGCGAGCGGCTGCTCGGGGTTGGAGAGCAGGACGGTGGCGACGCCGTACCACCGGTTGGCCAGCAGTGTGGTGACGGCGTTGATGGTGACTGCGTGGCGTGAGGAGTGTCCTGTGGCTGCCGTGCCGATCTTGATGCGGGGCAGGAGGCGGCGGATTCTTCCCTGGGCATCGGGTGCGCTGGGCAGCTCGTGGCCGATGGCAGCGAGCGTGCCGTCCGTGCACAACGTGAAGCGGACCGGATCGTTGGAGCCGAGCTTCCAGTCGATGCGGGCCAGATCCTCGGCCAGGCGCCAGCGGGCGAGTTCGCCGGGCCACCAGCTCAGGGTGCGTCGTCCGGCCACCGGGCGCGGGAGGTCGGGGTAGGGCAGGAGCGGGGCCCGGGCGACCAGCTCGGACAACTGCTGGGCGAGCTGTCTGCCGTGCCCGTCGGAGAAGATCGCTTCGCCCCAGTACAGGAAGACGTCATAGCGGTCCTCGGCTGTCATCTCTGCGCCGGTGATCAGCTGCGCCTGCCCGTCGTTTACGTCCCAGCGTGCCCAGTCACCGAGAACGGCCCGCAGGATGGCCTCCAGGGAGCGGTACGGGGGCTGCACGCCCTTCTTCTTGTCACCGAAGCGTTCCTTGTAGGCGCTGCACAGGTCGCACCAGAGACCAAAGGCCGTCGGGCCGGGGCGGTAGGCATAGACGGTGCCCAGGACGTTGGCGTCGGTCCGGTATTGCAGGAGGCCGGCGCGCTTGCGGGTCTCGTCGCCGGGGGGACACGGGTTCATGCGGCAACTCCGAAGTGGTCGGGGTATCCGTCCCGCAGGCCGGCGCGCAGCTGGGGGGCCTGGGCATAATCGAGGAACTCTTCGGCGGTGTACCCGTAGGTGCGGCCGGTGCCGGCCAGTTCCTTGGGGGTGTAGCTCGTGTACAGGTCGCGCACCAGAGTGGGCAGGTCGCTGCCCCAGGTGGTGTCGTGGAAGGCGCCGTCGATGAAGTGCAGTTCGACGTGCGTCTGGCCCCGCCTGCCGCGGCCGGCCAGTTGGATGCACTGCCCGAGCAGGGTGGCGATCAGCTCACTGCGGAGATCGTCGGGGAGGGCGGTGAACCGCTTGGGGGCCGCGAGGATAGCCCACAGACGCTGCCGGGCCATCTTGCGGACCGCGGCGAGGCGGACTGCAGGAGAGCCTTTACGGGGGGTGGAACGCCAGGCGCAGGAAGCGATGCTGGCGGCCAGGACGGGCGGCTCATCCACCGGCATGACCGGGCGAATGGCGAGTCCGATCAGCGTGATCGCCGACTCCCGCTTCCCCGACGGCGCCGTGGTCAGAATGTTCAGGCCCCGCTCGGTGCGCGGAAGCGGTGAGATGAGGACGTCCCCGCCTCGGTCGGCGAGCTGCGAGAACTGGTCGCGGGTGACCAGGCTGACCGCGTCGGGAACCGGCGGCAGGTCGGGGTCCTCCTTGTCGGGGGTGGCGACGCAGATCTTCAGCTTGCGGCCCAAGGCCAGCGCGGCTTCGTACAAGGCGGCGGCGAACCAGCGTGCCTGTGCGTAGGAGTTGACGGCGATCAGAGCCCGGGCCCGATGTGCGGTGACCGGGTCAGCGGCCAAGCGGGCTAGGTCTGCGATGAGGGCAGGCGCGTATCCGCTGGCCAGTGCGGCGACGCGTTGGGCGCGTTCGCGGTAGGGAGTGCTGCCCACCGCCAGGGTGCGCTGGTCGATGACGGGGGTGCTTCGAAAGATGACGAGGCCGCCCTGTTGAGCGTCGGGCATTGTCCACTGAGGTTCGGCTAGCAGGTGTGTCCGTGCGGCCCGGGGCAGATATCCGGTTGCTGACATGCCCAGGATGACCCTGCGGTGGCCGGCGAGGGCCAGCGACACGATGTCGCCGAGGTAGGCGGTCTCGGTGTGCGGATCGCCGCGCAACACCTCCATGAGCAGGCGGGGCTTTGCCGTGGGGACATCCAGGCCCTCGAACCGGAATCCGCTGATCTGCTGTCCCAGCGGGCCGAAGGGAACGATGTTGCCGGTGTCGCGGTGTCCGACCGCATCCGCCACCGCTGAGGCGGCGTCGATGCCGTGACCAGCCAGCTCACCGGCCCGATCGGCGAGATCGAACACGGTGTGGTTCAACGCGCTCAGCCATGCCTTCATCATCACCGCGTGGAAGACCCCAACGGCGAGGACCGGGGCGGACAGCTCCTGGCGCTTATCGCTGCGGCTCTTCTGCTCGGGATGCGGTGGCGCTTCGTGGGCCTGCTGACCCGTGTCCCTCTTCTTGCGTTCGCGGGCCTTGGCGAGCTTGGTGACGGCCTTCTCCACGATTTCACGCAGCAACTCCTTGGTTTCATCGAGTTCCCACTGACCGCCTTCGTCAATACTGAGCATCCGCTCCAGCACGTTAGGGATCTGCCGCAGATGGTCCGGCAACACAGCAGCGGAAACGCGGTCTTCCGGACGGGCAGCGACAGGTGGCAGCAGGGCCTGCAGCTGGTCCATCTGCGCGATGGAGGCGCTGTCATCGACCTCTACACCGATGAGATCTTCCAGGAGTTCGCGGTCCCAATGATGCGGCTGATACCAGCGCCGGCGGTCGCGGAGCACCTGCCGCATCCGTCGCGGGTCCTGCCCGGAGGCCAACGCATGCGCCTGGTACGTCTCCGTGCACACCTCGCCACTGCTGGCCAGGTCCAAGAGCTGCTCGGAGAGGAAGACGGCCCGAGTCAGCGGTCCCCGCGCCTCCAGCCGCAGCCGTTCAGGGGCACGGTGCAGGTTGTCACGGATCTTTCGCATCATGGTGTTCGGTTCGCTGACCGACGCCAGCACCAAGCTCTGCGACGATTCGAAGCCATGGGACTGGTAGGCGTCGACCTCATCAATGATCACCAGGTGGGAGAGACGCAGCAGCGTCTCGCGCACGCTCACCTGACGACGCAGTTCGCCGTCCACGATGACGGGGACCTTCACCATGCCGCGCTGGAAACAGGCATGCGTCGTCACGATGATCTGGGCCGAGCAGGCAGCCCGGATATGGGAAAACTTGTCACATCGGTTCACGAATGGGCACAAGGCGGCACCTTGGGGGCCGTCGGGGTCCGTATGACGCAGGCTGCTGCACGGCTCCCGCCCGTCACCGAAGGCGTCGCGCCCCTCCAACTGCGCCCTAACCGCGCAGCCATAGCCCGACTCGGCCAGGCGTTCCATGAGGTCGGCCGGCATCTGGGAGAGGGCAGTGTGCTCGTCGACCGCCTTGTGCGCGATCTGGAGTGTGAACTCGTGGCGACTTCCCGGCGCGATCAAGGGCGTCACCGCCACATCGAGGCTCAAGGCGGCCAGCTCCCGCCGCAGCGTGGCCACCTCGCCGAAGACGTCAGCGTTGTCGCTGACCAGCAGGGTGACTGTGTAACCGTCCCGGGCCAGCTGCTTGGCCTGGGCGCGGGCGAACACATTTTTTCCCACACCCGTCGGTGCGCTCAGATGACGCATCAGCCCGGGGTCCATCAGCACTGCGGACTGCGGAAGTTCCCCTCCCCCCATCGTGCCGCTCAGCAGAAGCCCCACCTGTCGCTCCCGGAACGGATCGCCGCCCATTCCGACGTCGGTCTTGCGTGTAAGCCAGCTCAGTACGTTCGGGTTGATAGGGATCGGGCCGGTCGCGTCGACCGTGGTGATGACGGGCGGGTTGTAGGGCATAGCGGTGGTCTCGAAGGCCAGCTGCAGCGGACCGCGGGAGCTGGTGGCGACCCAGCCGCCACCACTGGCCACGCGGATCTGGACCTCCCGGTCCGTGGGCACGAGCAGCCGATCCGCCGACTCCAGCGGGTCCTGGCCGTGGCGCGGGTAGACCTCCACCATGCGCCAGCCATCTCGGGCCCCTGCGGTGTAGCGGTAGAAGACGGGATCTTCCCACTGCTGGTCGAAGCACTTGCGCACACGGCGTTGTACCGACGTCAGATCGGCCTCGCCGCGAGACCGCTGAGCGACTAGCCGTCCGATGCGCTGCTGCTCGGGGTACGTCAGCGAGTCCCATTCGGGCCACACCTGTGCCGCCTGCCCTGACATCAGCACGTGGGCGTCCTCCAGCCGGACGACTGCACGGCCTGCGTCGTCCTTTGCCGGGAAGTAGTGCTCAGCTAGCGCGAGAGCCGCCGCGAGAGTCCGGCTCATGCCGCGCGAACCTCCACGACGAGATCCAGGTCCGTGATCACCCTCGCGCCGAATGGGCCTAGCACCCGGTTGAGCACAGCGGTGTATCCGCGTAGATGCTCGGGGATGACCACGGTCAGACCTGAGCAGCCCTCCGGATCCGCGCGCATCTGCTCCGCGATGCCCTGTGGGTCAGCCCAGGTCTTGACATCGACACGCCAGGTGATGCCGTTCTTCGTGATGTGGAGGTCGTAGCTGTCGCCGAACGGCCACAGGCGAACATCTGCGCCTGCGCCGTGAACAAGCGCCTCCAGGTCAATCTCCAGCAACCCGGGGATCGTGATCCACTGCCACAGCCCGTACGACAGAGCGATCCACCCTTCGACAGGGCGGAGTTCGGGCTTCTCCCGGATCTCACCCAGTGGCTTGAGCCGCCACTGTCCGTCGTCCGACTCCATCTTGAAGCGCGCACCCCGTTGGCGATGACGCTCGTCCTCACAGGCCAACTCCGCGCTGTGGCGGCCTCGTGGCGTTGCCCGCATGGTCCACTTACACAGCGGACATGGCGCCCACTGGCTGGCGAACTGCCGGACGGGGGAAATGCCCGTATACACCCCCAGGTCCGTGAGAAGGGCATAGCGAGACAGGGCACGCCGTCCAAGGACGGGCTCGTTCACCAAGGTCCTGCGGCCTTCGGTGTAGGCGGCGAACCCGGCCTGCTGCAAAGTGCGAAATACGGCGTGCTGCACCGCCTCGGCCGCGATGCGAGCCAGCCGCGCTCCTGGCGGAAGCTTCCCCAGGGCTCGCAGCACACTGTGAAGGTGCCGCAGATCAGCCGAGAGACCAGGCACCTCGTGGGCCTGACCGGACGCTTCCATGATCAGACGCGTCAGAGTGGCCGTGGCGGTGCCGTCATTCTCCAGCAGACGCACCTCCCAGATCTCTGACCACGACGCAGGCCCCGGCAACAATGCGCCAACGGGAGCCGACTGCAACTGGTTCAGGAAGGCAGGGAACGAAGCTGCTTTACCGAATACGCCCCACGACCGCGTATAGCGGCCGTGACACTCCATCAGGAGGCGCGCACGACCCCGCGCATCCCCCTCGCGGGTGCACAACGTCATTGCTGCGATCACGCACGCATCAAGAGCGTCGCGCTGGCATTGATCCAGCTCATCGATCTCGGCTGGCGTTGCTTCGAGGGCAAGCATCTGTGAACGGTCCTCGATATCGTGCGCGGCGGCTGTGTCATGGATCCCTGCTAGAAGGCGGGTCGCCCTTTTACTGCGCTTCTATCAAGTTTGTGCGTTTATGCGCAGGAAGCGGGGCCGCGGCAGTGAAAATCTCTCCAAGGCTCGAGGGAGCGAAGAGATCGCCGCTCAGTCGCCCGGAGGGGTCCAACTGGCGCGCCTCACGTGCGGCGTCGGCAGGGCATTCGCCCACGACAGACTTGAAAGAGCCCCAAAGGACTGCAACCTCCTCCGGGACCATGTCAACGTACAACGTCCCGGAAAACACCAGGTCAGCAAAGGGGTATGGGCTTCGGGCGGGCAGCGCGCCAGCCAGTCCCACGACACCCGCAGCCCGCAGCCCGCGCCACTCGACCTCGTGATGAGCGCCCCACCCCACGGATGCCCACCTGTCGAACCGGCTGCGCCTCGCCGCTCACCAACTTGCTTCCCACCACGCCGACCTGCACGGCTCGCACCGCATGGACGAGACCTGCTGGGTGTCGGGTAACTGTCGGAAAGCCTTCCTCGGAACCGTCCGGCGATGACGGTCCCGGCTTAACTTCCGGGTCGGCTCCGGCAGCCAGCCCTACCTGCACGAGGTGGAGGCGACCGCGGGCGAAGGCGGCCGCTTCGAGCTAGGAGAGAGCGAGGTCCGCGCGGCCGCCAGCACGCGGGCAGCTGGCGCCTCCTGGGGGTGACCCACGCCCCCACCCATCCAGATGCTCCCTAACCCTTACGGAAAGCGCGGCCGGGGCGCGACCGAGAGGAGGGCGGGCACTGCGCTTCTCGTAGAGCCTCCTGCGCCGACGGCGACAACTGTTGTGCCGCGTCCACCAGCTCACTTTGCGGCCGATACCTCGCGATTGCGTGCTGAGAGGCCGCCCATTTGCCTGATGCATCATCAGGTAACTCAGCAACTGATCAGCATCAGGCCCTGAAAATTCCGAAACGGCTGCCCGAACAGATGCCAGATCAGCGCTGTCACGGCAGCCAGGCTCTCGTAAAAGTGCAGGTAGAGAGCGTAGTCGTGAGAGACAACCGATGTTCCTCGACATCTCGAGTTCGACGCGTGCCCGTATACAGTGAACGACGCCCCTGACCTGCAGGAAGCTGGCGGGGAGCCGTCTTCTACGAGTCCAAAGTGCTGCGAACTTTGATCAAGTCCAGGATCTAGCATTTGGACGTTTGTACAGGTCAGGAGCATGATGGAGGCCACTGGTCAGCATGCGTCGCAGCGGCGTCTCCGCTTGCTGACTTCCTGCCCGCTGCGCACGCGCGGGTGCCTGATCACTGACTTGCGCTCGGAAGGTTCGATACGTGGCCCGACAGCTCGCCCGCGGCATGGGGTCCTTCTTCAAGGACTGCGACTGTGCCAAGCAGACTCGTTGCCCGCACCCGTACACGATTCGGTTCAGGGATGCTCTCGGCAAGCAGCGAGAGGAGGCCGGCTATGACACACAGGACGATGCAATCGAGCGCCTCACGCAGATCTACGCTGAGAAAAAAAACACGGCGCCATCCGTTGCCGTGGCCCGCCGCGAACTCGGGCAGCAGACGGTCGCGGAATACGCGAAGCAGTGGCGGCCCCGGCAGCGCAGGCTGACGGAGTACTCCACAGGCTGGCACGTGGACAGCTCCATCAACGTGCACATTGTCCCCCGTCTTGGATCGAGGAAGCTTAACTCCGTCACGCCAATCGTGATGGAACGCTTCCTGGATGAGTTGGAGACCGACGGGGTCGGACGCGGAAACCAGGTGAATATATTCCGGGTCCTCAAGGCCATTCTGCGGGATGCCTATGGCAAGGGGGCCATGGCGGACGACCCTGTAAAGGGGGTCCAGGAACCGGAGTACGTCCGCGAGAAGGTGGTCATCCCATCCCTCGACTATGTGAACACGGCGCTGACCGTCGCGGATCACATCCTCGCCCTCGAGATCGTCCTGATGGTGGGCTGCGGTTTGCGAAATGGCGAGGCACGGGCGGTGAACGTAAACAATGTCGTGGCGGATGACGTCTACCGGGTGCACGAGCAGATCCACTCCAACACACACAAGCCGGCAAAGCTGAAGCACCGCAAGGCGGGAGAGTTCCGGGAAGTTCCTCTGCCACGCTCGGTGCGGGAGGCGATGGAACGATACGAGGAGAAGCACGGAGCTACGAAGGATGGATACCTGCTGCGTGGCCCGAGCGGTTACTACACAGAGCCGATGGAACGTCGGCGTGCGCAGAAGCTCTTCAAGGGACTCCCTGCAGCGGACGGTGTGGGGATGTACAGCTTCCGGCACTACTTCGCCTCGAACACCCTCGGAAACGGAATACCCATCACCGACGTGGCTGAATGGATGGGCCACAAATCCATCGAGGAGACGTATCGCACCTACCGGCACTTGATGCCTGGGAGCATCACGAAGGCGGCTCGCATTCTGGACGCAGGTTTGTGGGAAGCAGCTTGATTCGACGCTGAGGTCAGCAGGTTCTTCGTCTGCAGTGGTACAACTCGCACGGCTTCTTGAGAAGGGCAGACGTGCGATAAGTCGCCTTGGGTGGAGTGTTGACCCGCGTATGGTCCGGATCCTTGTCTTGATGGAGGCCGGATGCTGCAATTTCTCGCCTCGCTAGAGGTTGTCCCGTAACCCGTGTGGCGGTTGCTGCGTTGCCATGGACATGGGTGGGGTGATCTCAGCGGATGATCCGAAGTGGATCGAGCCGTTCTCCGGGCTGTCCGAGGTGCAGTTCGCCAGGCTGGTGGCGTTGGTACGGCGCCGTGGCGGTGATGTTCAGCGCGGCCGTCCCTGGCGACTGCCGCTGGAGGACCGGGTGCTGCTGGTGGCCACGTACTGGCGCACGAACCTCACATTGCGGCAGGTAGCGCCGCTGTTCGGAGTCTCGAAGTCCGCGGCGGACCGCATTCTCGATCACCTCGCACCTCTGCTGGCCATCTCGCCGGCCCGTCGACCGCGTAAGGACACCGTCTATATCGTCGACGGCACCCTGGTGCCCACCCGCGACCGCAGCATCGCCGCTTCCAGCAAAAACTACCGGTACTCGACCAACCTGCAGGTTGTCATCGACGCCAACAGCCGCCTGGTCGTGGCGATCGGGATCCCGCTGCCTGGCAGCCGCAACGACTGCCGGGCCTTTACGGAGTCCGGTGTCGACCGGGCCTGCCGCGGCGCCCCGGTCATCGCCGACGGCGGCTACCAGGGCACCGGCCTGCTCATCCCGCACCGCAAACAACGTGGCCAGACGCATCTCAGCCCGCAGCAGGAGGCGGAGAACGCCGTCCACCGCCGGGCACGCGCCCGGGTCGAACACGCCCTGTCCCGGCTGAAGAATTGGAAGATCCTGCGCGACTGCCGACTCAAGGGCACCGGCGTTCACCAGGCCATGCTCGGCATCGCCCGACTTCACAATCTCGCTCTCACGGGATGAGCTGGCTCTGGTTCACAGCGAAGGTGTCCCGTCCATCCGGCGTCGTGACCCCGTCCGGTGACGTGGAAATAGTCACGACTCCGTCGCCGGCCGTCGCCTCGATATCGCCCTCGACCTCGCACGCCACCGTGACCTTCACCGGGTAGACCGAGTCGGGAGCCAGCTCAGCGGTCTGCGCGAAGACCGAGCTCTTGTCGATCAAAGACCAACGTTGGCCCGCAGCGTCAACGAACTGAACCTCGACGATGCCGGGAAGCGGCTCGTCATCCACCCAACGAACCGCTTCACACCGCAGCTCAGGCACTCAGGCTCCCGTCCTAGGTCCGGTCCCCAGCTACAACGAGCGCCAGTATGCCTGAGACCTCGGGCCTCGTTACGGGACAACCTTTAGATGAGTGAGCTTCTTCGAGGTGGCCACCGATCGGGTGATGGTCTGCGAGCCGCAACGAGCGAGGCCCCCGGGCTGTTGATCGAGATGTCTGACGTCTCAATCACATTGCTCGGGGGCCTCGTTGGTCATCCATCCTGCCGCACTCGACCTACCGCATGCGCTCGTCGAGTGGTCACCATGCTGATTGTCACCCGTGAGGGCGACCGGCGCTGCAAGCTCCACCCGTCCCAGCGCGCGGTGGCACTGGTGTACCTGCGCGAACACACCACTCTGGCGAGGATCGCCGCCGGGTTCGGGATCGGCGAGTCCACCGCCCACGCCTACACCAGCGAGGTCGTCGACCTGCTCGCCGAACGCGCACCGGGCCTGCTGAAGACGCTGGCGAGCATGATCCTGACTTCGTCCTCCTCGACGGGACTCTCGCCGAGTGCGACCGGGTCGGCGACGGCCGGGCCGACTATTCCCACAAACACCGGCGCTCACGGCGTGAACGTGCAGGTTGTCACCGATCCCGGCGGCCGGCTGCTGTGGCTCTCGCCCGCCCTGCCGGGCCGCACCCACGACCTGACCGCTGCCCGCACCCACCGGATCATCCGAATCTGCGAGCGCCAGGGCGTTCCCATCGTGTCCGATCTCGCCTACCAGGGCGGCGGCCCCTGGCTGACCACGGGCATCAAACGCAGGCCCCTGCAGGAACTCACCCCCACCGAGAAGACCCGCAACCGTGCCCTGCCGCGACACGGGCACCCGTCGAACGCGGCGTCGCCCGCCTGAAGTCCTGGAGGATCTTCCGCAGATCCGATGCTGGGGCTTCGGGGCTGGATCAGTTCCCGGTCGCCGACTCGGGATCCCGGACAGGTATGGGCCCAATGCCGGTGATTGTTACTAGCCGAGGAGGTCTGCTGCTCTGAAATGGGCTGCTTGCGCCGGACGCCTTCACTTCGTCCTGTCCTGTCAGGTACAGGTTGCACAGATCGCAGTACAGGATGTCCATGCTCCTTGGGACGGTGTCCCCGGACGGCAGAATTCTGACCGTGGCGGGACCCCCGCATGCAGGGCAGTCGACTGTGGCCAAATGGAAGTAATGGCCACCTGCGGGCACCTCGTCCAGCCATCTTGCATTGAGACCTGGATCGAACCTTGGTACGTGTGGTTCAGACGCTACCAGTACTAGCGCCCTTACATCCTCGGACAATCCCCTGAACTTGTCCTCGAATAGGTGCCTGGCCTGGTCGATCCGGATTTGTACATCCCGGCGGATCTCATCGAGTTGCTTGTCGACGGCCACGATCACTGCTCTTGACCACCGGCCCCAGAACACACGGAAGCTCGTGCCGATGGCCGTCAGCAAGATCGCGACAGTCTCGGCGAGCGTGGGGAGGAGTGTCTTGGCCTCATCGCCGACGGTCGTGTGGGCAGTGCCGTTACGCAGCTCGATCAACAGGTCGAGCTGTGAGTCGGAAGGGAGGACGCTCATGCGCCGAAGGCGCTGGATGGCTTCCTTCGCGCCGACGGTGCGGACCTTTGCCGTGTCCAAATCCAGGTCGCCCCCGAAGTACAGCAGCAGGTCCGAATTGCCGTTACGCATCTCGACCAGATAGAGCGGGTTTCTCATGACAAGGACGGCCTTGGCGAGCCGCTCGACGGCGACACCGGCGTGCAGGGCAAACTCGTCGTACTCGCCGCGCCCATGATCCTCCATGGCCTTCTGGGCGGCCCTACTCGCACCTTCGAAGAAGCTCTCGAACGAGAGCGAATCGTCCATGGACGGACGGTAACCGCCCCTGAGTTGGAAGGCGATGGGTTATGCGCGAACCGTAAGTTGTGGAGGGAGTGCCACCTGAAGAGGCAGAGTGGGTGGGCAGGCGATGGCCGCCATATGGGCTGCTGGTATGTGCCTCGGCGGCGGCCACGTCACCGTGTCGCCGACAGGCCACAATGGATGGAACATGGGATGAGTATCGAAAGGCGCGAGAATTTGATCTTCGTTGAGGGATCCAGCCCGGACTAGCTGAACCAACAACCAGCCGATCCTCAGCGTCGATAGATATGTCGGGTCGGTGGTGGGGGATGGCCAGCTGTACTGAGGGCACACGAATTCGACCATGGCCGTACCCTCGTCGTCTCCCCAGGGCTCCATGGCGCCAATTCTGGCGATCATGAAGCGACTGGGCTCACGATCGTGATATAAGGCGGCACAGTCCTTCAGTGGCAGCGACTCCAACCTGGGATGCCTGTTCTGGCCCGCGAACATGAACATGGTCTTGAGAGACCAAGAGGCCAGTGCCTTCTGGTCCTCTGTGGTCAGGTCGACCGTTCGTCCGTTGATCAAGTTGGGCAGAAACGGGCGAACCTCATGTTCGAGACCGTTCATCCACCCGTTGTTGCAGGACGCGCAAACGATCTTAACTGTGGCGTCATAGGCCGATGCGAAGTGTTGAATCCGGGTTGTCTCCGTCTCTCTCACGTGGAGAGCACTAGAGCCGTCGGACGCCAACGCGGACTTGAGCCACTTGGGAAGTGTGTGCTCCTTCGTAAGTGGAGTGGCGCCACAGAAGACACAGGTGCGAGCCATGGCGACGACGATATCGCCGCTTGTACTACAGGGGCGATCGAATTGGTGAACACAGCCCCGGGGCGAGCCAGCCAGGGACCTCCTGGGATTGTGGGCCAACACGACGCTCAGGCGGTGCGGTTGAGCTGGAGGAAGGAGCTGGCCCGCATGATGGTCGCGGTCGTGTCCGAGATGCGCTGAACCCGTCGGAACTGCAGTGTGCCTACTGTGGGCGAGGTTGCCATCGTGACCAAGACTTGGAATGCGACCTGGGTGTGGCGGCATGTAGTCGAGTATGTGTCCACGTCGGTGTTGAGGCCGGAGACGCCCGTCCGATCGGACCAGCGCAGCACACAGAGGGGACGACGGTCCAGTCGAACTCGATGTCCCTCGTGGTCCCACCCGAGAGCTGTACCGAGCTGGATTCGTCCCGGACGCCGACCTACTACGCAGGCAACACGGGCGTGCGTGCCGTGGGTAGCTAACCCAGCCGATCGAACCTTCAGCACACGTTCTCCACATGATTTACGCCTGTTGCGGAAACAAATCTCTGCCTGCCCGACGTTGTTGATGCCTGATGCGATAACGGGGGGCGGCTTGAAACTATTCCGTACCGAGACAACGAAGGGCTGCGTGGCCGAGGTCGTGCCGCGTCTTGCTGAGGTCGAGGCCGATGTGCAGGGTCGGGTAGAGGCGCACATGGAGACGCTGCTGGGCGTCCGGTTTCTGGCGAGCGAGTACAGCACCGGACCGGTGCACGGTGGCCGGATCGACTCGCTCGGGCTGGACGAGAACGGATCGCCGGTCATCGTGGAGTACAAGCGTGGTGTCGACGCCGGCGTCATCAACCAGGGTCTGTTCTACCTGGCGTGGCTGATGGACCACCGGGCCGAGTTCGAGCACCTGGTCCGCGACCGGCTCGGGGTGACGGCCGCGTCCCAGGTCCTGTGGAGCGGCCCACGCCTGATCTGTATCGCCGGCGACTTCACCCGCTACGACGCGCACGCCGTGCGCGAGCACCGACGCTCGATCGACCTGGTCCGCTACCGACTTTTCGGCAGTGACCTGCTCGGCCTTGAGACCGTGGCCTCCGTGAGCGGCGGCATACAGGTGGCCCGCCGGGGACGGGGCCGATCCGTTGCCCATGCGGCGGCCGACGTTCAGAGCGCGGCGATGGTGGAACTGGCGGGTGCGGTCGACGAGGTCCTGCTCGGGCTCGGGGACGGCGTGAGCCGCGTGGAGCGCAAGACCTACTGGGCGTATCAGCGGCTGCGGAACTTCGCCTGCCTGTGCCCGCCGCAGCGGAGCAAGCTGCTGGTCTACCTGAAGGTCGACCCGAAGGACGTCGACCTCGTTCCGGGCTTCACCCGGGACGTGTCCGGTCTCGGTCACCACGGGACGGGTGACCTGGAGGTCCAGCTCCGTACGCCGAGGGACGTGGAGCGGGCGCAGGATCTGTTCCGGGCGAGCTACGCGGCTGCGTGATCGGATGCCGCCGCCCGTCTCTATGGTGCGCGGGATCGCCGGCTTGGCCAACCGGCGATCCCGCGCAATGTTGCCGCGCTCGTGCGGGCTGATGATCAGCGTGAACGGCTGACGGGGCGGCCTGCCGTGACCGCCGGAACCGCCGGCGCACTGGCGGCGAGGTCGGCCCTGTGCTCGCGGCCCAGCTGGACCTGGCGCGTGCCGGTCTCCTGGGCGAGGGACTCGGAAAGGCCCGCCAGCAGCGAACTCGGGGTGTGCGGGGACGCGGTGATAGCCCAGGTGGGCTGGTCCGGACCGGGACCGGCCCAGATGGTCCAGGTGGCCAGGTTTTGATTCGGGTGCTGCGCGGCGAAGGCGTCGAAGTGGACGCCCGCGGCCCCGTGGGGGGACGTCCAGCGGATCCATCGCCCGTCCACGGTGTGCTTCCATCCGGCGTCGGAGAGCGGCTGGGTGGCCGAGGTGACCATCTTTTCGTCGATCGGGGCGCCGATGGCCGTGTCCCAGCCGTCGCCGTCGGCGAGGTGGGTGAGTAGATCCTGCAGCACCGGGGCGGGGGTGGCGCCGGTCGCGGTGAGGACCCACATGCGGTCGGAGACAGGAGTCTCGTAGGCGGCCACGGTCCAGGCAGTCTCGTGGGCGGGGGTTTCGTGGACGCGTTCGATGCGCAGGGTCTGCGACTCGTGGATGGCGTGGGTCGTGTCGTCCGACCAGGTCCGCCACTTCTCGAACTCGTCGTGCGCGTCGAGGAAGGTCTCGAGGAGCGCGTCGTGGTCGCCGGCATCGGCCAGGTAGACGGGGACGATCTCCGGCTCCGGGCGGGAAGGCTCGGACTTGGCCGTGGTGACGTCGAAGACGGAGCGCGCTTCGATGGCGGCGCGTTCGGTGTCGGTCAGGGGCGCCGGGCCGGGGCGCAGCGCGGCTGCGTGGACACTTTCGAAGGCCGTCAGTGCCTCTGCGGGTGAGTCGAAGGTGTCTGCGACCTGACGCAGGTGGTCCTCACCGTGCAGGTAGACGGATTTGCCGCCCCGGTGGAGGTAGGTGCCGACCGCGACGGTGGTGTGGCCGTCGTGAGCGTGGGCGTGGATAAGGAGCTGGCCGTTGCGGATGTCGTCGTGGATCTTCTGCGCCTGGTTGGAGACCTCGCGGACTTCGCTGCGGGTGCACCACGGCATCGGATAGTTCGCCCAGGTCCATTCCTCATTGCTGGCCTCCTGGAGCCGCGGGGTGATCTCGACAGTGATGCCTTCGACGATCAGGTGCTTGGCCGCGTCGTCAGCCCAATAGGGCTCCTCATGATCGATGCGGGCAAGGACCAGGACGTTGGTGGCGGCGACGCGCCAGTCGGCAGCCTCCAGAGCCGTGAGGGCGACGCGGGCTTGCGTGCCGGTCAGGACGGCCTGCACGGCGCTTGGGTGAGTGGGGTGGGTGTCGAGGCGGACGTGGGCGTCGATGGTGGCAGTCACGTGGGTCTCGTCTGTTCTGCCGGTGGCCGGGCCTTCGGGTCCGGCCACCGCCGTACGCGGGGGCTATCGGGTTGCTCGTGTGGGGCGGGCGGCGTGCGCGGCCGTGGTGGTCGGCGGGCCAGCGCGGGTGGTGGGCGCGGGCCGTCGCCGTTGTGGCGGGGTGGCTCCGGTGGCGTGCTGCCAGCGGGCGCGGACGGCGGAGATGTCGGCGAGGGCGCGGCGGGCGCCGACGACGAGCTGGAAAGGGGTGTTCGCTGGATCGGCGGCATACGCCTCGATGCGTCGGCCGGCGTGCTCGGTTGTGGCCAGGAGGGAGCGCTGTAGGACGCGCTCGCCCCAGTGCTCGACGGAACCGGCCGGCACGGCCAGCATGCGGAGGACCTCGCCCGGTTCACTGCCGTCGTCCAGCAGGCCGCGCTGCTGGGCTTCCCACAGGACCGTGACGGGGTCGACGGGCTCGTGGCGGCGGGCCAGGGTGGTCAGGCACTGCCATAGGCCAGCGTGCAGGGGCAGGGTGAGGTCGTCGGGGAGCAGCCACCGTACGGCTTCGATGTCTGAGGGGTAGGCCGTGGCGGTGGCGAGGAGAATCTGCTCTTCCTCGACGGCCCCTACGGAGTCGGGCTCGGCGGGCGGAGGTGGTGCCGTGGTGCGGGGTAGCACGCCTGCGCGTGGCGGGAAGCGGTTGGCGATGTCGTCCACGACCGCGGCGAGCGCCTCGGCCTCGGCGAGCATTGTCTGGACGGGGTGCGGGAGGGAGACGTCGTGGACGGTGTGGATGAGGCGTTCGGCGGCCGTCAGCAGCCGACGGCGGGCGTGCTCCGCCTCGACCATCCGGGCATAGGCGGGGGCGTGGCTGGGCCAGGGGCATACCTGGACCAGGGTGTGCAGGTAGGAGGCGGTCAGCCCGCGTGCCTGCTCCCGGCTGGTGGCGAGCACGCGGTCGAGCCACTTGGTGTTCTTCGCATGCTCGGCGGGGTCGGGCCGCGGCAGCGTGGTGATCGCGGCGTACAGGGCGGCGTGCGCGACGGTGGAGAACGAGTCGGCGGCGATGCCGCTCACGTCATCCAGGCGGTGCGGGTCGAGGAGGAGGGCCCCCAGGATGGCCTGCTCGACGTGGAACACGGGCTGGGGCGGTGGGATGGCGTCGAGGTCGTCTTCGTCGGGTTCGGAGGCGTGGGGCATCAGGCGGCGAGGGTGAAGTCGTCGGGGTCGAGGGTGACGCCGAGGTGCGGGGCGAGCAGGTGGCCAGCGAGTAGCGGGGGAACGGCGTTGCCGATCTGTCCGAAGACTTGGCCTTTGTTGCCGGCCCAGGGGTAGTCGACGGGGAAGGTCTGCAGGAGGCCGGCCTCACGGGCGGTGATCCGGATCGGCTCGGGAACGGCTGGCGCATCCGTGTCCTTGGCCGAAGGTGTGGCGGGTTCGGCGACCCAGGTGCACTCATTCGCGCGGTGCCCGAAGAACAGGGTGCCAGCCGGTTCCTGGATGGACCGGACGGTGGCATTGGCCTGGTTGTTGCTGCGCAGGGACCAGGACCAGCGGTGGGCCTCGGCGGTGAACGTGGGCGCCGGAGCGTCGGCGGCACGGTTCTCGCGTGTGCCGTGCCGGGCTGCCCACCCCGCGCCTTCACGTCGGGACTGCAGGACCACCCTGTCCGGCCGGGGCATCCATGTGCCGCGCTCCCGGGCGTCGGACAGCGTCTTGCGGGAGCCTGACGGGAACGGCTCGGGACCGCCCCCCGGCCCTCCGCCTGCGCAGACGGTGGGGACGGGCCGGTCGGTCGCGCCCCATCCCAGGGCTTCGGCCATACTGACCCAGCGGGTGCGGCCCGGGCCGAACAGCGATTCCGGCTCAGCGACTTGGGCGTGCGTGGGCGTGGGCGGCTGTGCCGTACGGACGCGGGAGGCCAGGAGTATCGCTCGCTTCCTGGTCTGCGGGACGCCGAAGTCGGCGGCGTTGAGGATGCCGTACCAGACGGAGAAACCCCACCCGCGCAGTACGGCCGCGTAGTGCTTCCACAGGGGCAGGACGTCCGGCACTTCCTCCATGGCGACCCAGTCGGGCTCGCCGACCGAGTTCAGGGCATGCAGGTAGCGCATCGGCTCGGCTGCGAGCAGGGAGCGCTCGTCGCGGCACGCGGCCAGGAGGCGTTCGCGGGTGTCGCGTCCGGCGGCCAGGTCCTCGACCGCCGCATGCACCAGCGGCTGGTCGAGCAGACCAAGGCGCTTGCCGGCCATGCTCCACGCCTGACACGGTGGGGAAGCGATCACGCCGTGGGTGCGGCCGATGAAGGGCCAGGTCGGATACATGGCCACGTCGGTGCGAATGGTCAACTGCCCTGCCGCAGCACGGGTCTTGCACGCCCACTGGTCCCATTCCAGCCCGACGTCGCGCACGCCCAGGACGTGCAGTGCCCTGCTCCAGCCGCCCGGCCCCGCGAAGAGGTCGAGTATCACGTGGCCAGCCCGAAGTCATCCTGCGTCAGCGCATCGGCGTCGCCGCGGCACGCCCAGGGCGAGCAGCCGTCCTCGACACCGTTCTCCAGGACGTCTGCCTCGTCCGCACCGATCCGCAGGGCGGCCCGCTCGGCTGCGGTGACGTGGTCGATCGGTGCCTGGCTCAGCGGGACGCGGGAGCGGTGCAGGAACGCCTCGCCGAGCAGTCGGCTGCCCGACGCATTGGCACGGGCATTGCCCTGCCGGATGGCCGCGTCGAATTCGACGACGTCCGCCCACTCGGACGGCGAGGTGTCCCTGATATGCCTCCACTGCGCGTTTCCATGGAACGGGCATCCCAGGCAACTCGACTTCGGTGTATCGGCGAGACCGAGCGACGTCAGGTACCGCACGCATTCGGCCCTGCTCCAGGCCATGTCCAGAAGCGGATGCCGGTTGCGCATGTACTTGACGTCCGCATCCTTCGCGCGGTGGAATTCATCAATCGAGATTCCTACCCACTGCTCGACGAAGACGTCCTCCGGGATGCGGGTGGGGTAGGGGTATCCGAGTAGTTCGCGAACCTTCTGCTTTATCGGCTTTATCTTATATTCTCCGGTGCACTGTCGCCGGGTCATCCCAGGTCGCCCGTCCCGATTGAGGATAGGGAGCGGCATCGAGGCGAACCGGTGATCGGGGTTCAGAGCGTCGTGGCGGATATTTCCGGCCGACACGCGGAGTACAGTTATTCCCGCTGGTGCGGCTATCTCCTCTTCCAGGCGGTCAAGGTGTGTGTAGACCGCTTCGGGTTCCCATCCGGTGTCGGCGAAAATTGCGTAGTCGACTCTGGGGAGAATGCCCTCGGCTGACAGGGCGAGGAGAGTGCTGGATTGAACTCCCGCGCCGAGGGAGAGGGCGCGGAATCGGGGCTGATCTGAAATGGGCTGTCCTGGGGGTGGGGAAACGGGAGGGTCTGTGCCCGCATCGTGGCTGTCGCGTCAGTGGCAGGAGGATTCCGGCCGGTCGCGGGATATGGCCTGGCACAGGGAGGGGATGTGGCCGAGGAGGTCGGCGGCTGACTCGATGAACTGCTGCGGTGTGGGCCCGATCAGGACGACCCGTCCTGACGTGGCGCCGGCCTGGCGGCGCTCGTTCTCCAGGCCGCGGGCAAGAGCAGCGGTCAGTTCGGCGGCGGCGTCCTGGGCGGCCTTGGCGATCTGCGCGACTTGGTGAAGGAGCAGCAGGTCCGTACGTGAGGGCCGCGACGCCTGTGGGCTGAGAGTGAGGAACAGCCGCAGGGCGGTGTCAGCGAGTTGCTGGGCGTCGGTGATCCGCGCGGCCAGTGTGGATGCGCCGTGGCTGGCGGGGTGGACGCACAGGGCGTGGTGCAGGTCCGATGCGTCGGACGAGATTCGGGTGAGGACCGAGGCCAGGTTGGTGGTGTCAGGCACGGGTCTCCGTGGTGGCGTGCGGGTTGAGGGCCCGGGCGAACGTGGTGGTCGAAGCGGGGGCTTGCTCGGGGGCGGTCATCAGGGCGCGCACGACGGGGGTGCCGATGATGACGGCGTCTACCAGTGGCGCGACGCGTGCCGCGAGGGCCGGGGTGGAGATCCCGACGCCCGACACGACGGGCAGGGGGCTCGCGGCGCGAAGGCGTGTCGTGAAGTCGGCGAGCGACGGGACGTCGAGCGGGCCGCGGTAGCCGGTGGCAGCGGTGCTGGCGGGTGCGTAGAGCCATCCCGACGCACCGGCGGCCACTGTGGCGAGGCCGGTGTCATCGATCTTGCGCGGCACGAGGCGTGGGGTGTGAAGGTTCGCGTCCTTCGCTGCGGTCTGCCAGCGCTCTGCTTGGTGGTCGGGCAGGTCTACGACCATCGCGCCTACGGCACCCGCGTCAGCGAAAAGACGGGCCAGATGTTCGGGGCCGTGCAGGCTGACGGGGCCCCAGTAGGTCATAACGACGGTCGGCCGAAGGCCAGCGGCGTGCTCGACCGCGCGGAGGGCTCGGGCGAGGACGTTTCCGTGACTCAGCGCGCGGCGGTAGGCCGCTTGGATGACGGGCCCGTCGAGGCTGGCGTCATGGTGGGCGATGCCGATCTCGAACAGGTCGGCACCGGCCCGTGCGATCTGGTCGAGCTGACGGCGCTCGGCTCTGGGCGGATGCAGTCCGGCGGGAACGAACACGCCGAGCGCGCATCGGGGTTGGGTGAGAAGGGTGCGGAGGGAGTCGGTGGTGGCCAGGATGACTTTCTCGGCGGGTGGACTGTCGCCGCAGGTCAACGGTGGCGTGTGGCCGCTGAAGGCGGGGAGGCTACGGGCGTGGTGGCCCCCCGGCCGTGGCTGGCCTGGGCACTGGGCGTGGTGTCCGTGGTGGGCCGGTGGCTGAAGGCGGGTGCCACGCGGTCGAGGGCCTGAGCGATGTGATGGGCATGGTTGTGAGCGTCAGCGAGCTGCTCGACGACCTCGGCGGGGAACCGGTCCCACTGGGCTCGGTATGGGGTAGCACTGGATGATCTCGGCGGCGTTGCGCAGCTGCTCGGCGACCTGTCGCAGGACCGCGGTCTTCTGCTCCACGGCGGTCGCGGTGTGCGCGGCCTGTAGAAGCGCGTCCAGAGCGGTGGGCAGCGACTCGTCGTACGCGGGGGGGCCCGTACAGGGCGGCGTGCAGTTGGCTGGGGGTAGACCGTCACGGATCCGCCCCGACTGCGGCTGCGGTACTCGACGGGCGCCGAAACTGACAGTCCCGTCCCCGGGAGCGGCACCAGGGTGGAGCTGGTCGGCGAGAGCACGGGCGAGATCATGCACGGCGGGGGTGTCGGAAGACGTGAAAGCTCCTCGGATGGCGGTGCTGGATGATGCGGGGGTGGTCAGCGGGTGCGGCGACGGGCCGAGGGCGCAGTCCCCGGACCGGCGGCGGCAGCAGAGCGGCGGCGGGCACTGACGGGGAGGTCGGCTGGTGTGGGGATGCCCAGGCGGACACGGGCGTTGAGGCCGTGGGCGTATGCGTGCGCCTCGACAGCGGTGACGGCGCCGAGCAGTCCGCGCTCGTCCAGCCCGTCCTGCGGACGGTAGGACGCGCCGTCTGCCGTGGGGAGGAAGCCGTGTTGCTCCAGCAGGGACCGGGCGGTGGTGGTCGAGGCGGTCACCGCAACCGTGCCGTCACCGAACTGGAAGTGCAGGTCTGGTCCGCCTGCCGGCTGGTTGGGACTCCAGCGGGTCGTCCAGGAAAGGTCGACGAGGTCATGGGTGTGGGCCAGGAGCCTGTACATCGCGAAGCCGGCCCGCTGGTGTACGTCTTGCGCGGTACCCGGTGGCAGTAGGTAGAGCATGCGGCCGAGGTGTTCACGTGTGCGGAAGCCGACTTCGGTAAGCAGCCGGTCGGCGTCGCGGATGCGGCGGTTGAGGAGGACGAAGGTGTGCCCGTCGTCGGTGGATCCGATGAATACGTTGGGGACGTCCAGCATTGACACGGTGCCAAGGAATTCGGCGGGCTGCAGGCCGGGAAGTACGGCAGTTGGCTCGCGGGGACGGACTGGAATGGCGGGGTGTGTGGCAAGGCGGGAGGGGCGAGGGCCGCGGTCAACGGGTTACTGCGCATGCCGTCTTGGCACACTCAGGCTGATGGCGGGCCGGGCGCCGGTGAGGGTGGGGCGAGTGGCCGATGGCGACGGCGCGCAGAATGCCGGTCTCGTCGGCGGCACCGACGGCGAGATCTGCCCTGCGGGCGGCGGGTGGTGGCGGTGCCAGGTTCGCACGAACTCCTTTGCCGGGCGTGAGCGGACCGGCACCAGGTGCAGTGGGGTGTCGCTCACACGGTCTTCCCGAGGTCGGACTGGGTTGGCGTGTGCTTCGCGACGGCGCGGGCAGTGATCGCCTGCGACGCACGGGCGGAGGCCGTGGACAGTTCCTCAGCGCCGGGCTCCCGGTACCACGGCCGAAGATCGAGCATGGCGGCGCGCATGCCGGTGGCGAAGCACAAGGCCGTGCCTTTAGGGAGGGCGCGGATCGCGTCAGCGGGCAGAATCCGCTCCTGCCGCATCGACACCGACGTGCTCTTGCCGGACTCCGAGTGCGACGTGGACGTGGTCTCCACGTCGTGGTCGCCGATGAGGCGGGACAGCTTGTCGGCGAAGTCGGGGTCATCGATGCCGCTGCCGATCACCTTGACGGTGGAAGCGCTCCACATGGCGTCCATGCCCGCGTCTCCCCACACCTTCTGGCCCTGGCGGTAGGACTGGAGGATGGTGATCGGGATGATCCCGCGGCTGCCGAGGTGGGAGTACAGATCCGGCAAGTCGCCGATCTTGCACACGTTGGCAGCCTCGTCGAGGATCGCCACCATGGGCGGATCCAGGCGCCCGCCGGCACGTTCGGCCTGTGCGGTCGCGGCCCGCATCACCGAGTCCGCGCACGCGGCGATCAGCGCCGAGGCTCCGCCTCCACCGTCCTTGCTGAGCAGGAACAGCGTGTCGGTGGACGTGACGAACCGTTCCGGCCGGAATTCCGGGACGTCCTTCTGCGGGGTCACCCATGCGGCGATCTCCGCGTTCAGGAGCGCGGAGGCGTACTGCCGAGCGGTCTCGTAGATGCCGTCCCGGGTCTCGGGCGGCCCCTCCACCGTGCCCTTGAGCTGAGCGGCGACGGCGGCGAAGTTGTGGTCGCGCAGGATGTCGAGCGGCGTGCGGTCGGCGGGGAAGGCGAGCCACTGCATGATGTCGGTGATCGGGCGCTCGTCGAGCGCTGCGCCCAGCAGCAGTTGGGACAGGATGTTGCTGCCGGCCTTCGACCAGAAGTCGCCCTGCTGGGACGCATCGACGCTTGCGGCGAGGAAGTGTCCGGCGAGCCGGTTCGCCCCGTCCAGGGTTTTCGCGCTGGCGAGGGGGTTCCACCACATCTCGCGTGCGGCGTGCGCGATCTGCTGCGGGTCCATGGTCCACACCGTCCCCGCCCGGGCCCTCGCCTCGTAGGCAGTGGTGAAGGCGTCACCGGCGGCCTTGTTCGACGTCAGCAGGACCGGGCCCGGCGCGCCGAGCATGGAGGGGATGGCGAGCGAGGTGGTCTTGCCGGAGCGGGGGGCCATGATCGCGACGGCGACGTCCTCGAACCCCATCCGTACCTCGTGGCGGCTGCCCTGAAGGTTGCCGAGAAGGATGCCGGTGTCCTTCGCGTGGATGTGCTTGCTGTCCTTCAAGCTGGGGCGCAGGGAGCGGGCTTTGTCGGTGATCGCCTTGGCCATCAGCGGCTCGATGTCCCGGGCCTTGGCCATGTCGGTGATCTTCGTCTTCCGGCCGCCGCCTCGGTTCTTGTGCCGAGCCCACAGGACGCCCACCCCCGCCCCGAGGGCGAGGAACAGGAGAATGGGGACGATGCGGGCGCTGATCAGCAGGGACGTTTCTCCTGCGGCGGGCCAGACCTGCTCGGGATGGAGCAGGGCCTTGGTCGGTTGGTACGGGGCCCAGCTGGTGCCGGTGAGGTAGGCGGTGATGTTGCCGGACAGCCAGGCCAGGTGGGACAGGGGGACGACGACGGCGAGCACGCCGATGAGGAGGCGCAGGACGAGGTCGTATCCGTCGATGTTGCTGCTGGAGGAGGAAGGGGGCAAGGGCTACGTGCTTCCGGGCGGGGAGGGGAGGGTCAGCGGCTGCGGCCGTGCCTGGGCGGTGCCTGCCACGAGGGGCTCGGGGCTGTTGGCGTGGTGGTGTGCCGGGCAGCGAGGGAGTGGACGCGGTCTTCCAGCGCGCCCGGCGACGTACACGGCGAGTACGTCGGTCGTCCGGCGGATGTCGACGTCCGGGTCGAGCGTCGACAGACTGCGCCCGCTGTCAGTGCGGTGCATGGGCTTCGGGTCGGCGAGCGCGACGGTGAACGCGGCGACGAGGTGTGGCGGGGTGTGGGCGCCGAGGCGGGCCTGCCAGACCTTCTGGTGCGTGCCGTGACGAACCACTCTTCCGGATCAGTCGGTGTTCCCAGCCGCTCGACGTACGCCGTCTTGTCGGGGGAAGCAAGGCCGTTGTCGCCGCACGGTGACCAGCGGCCCGCCGGAGCGCTCCGTATGGGTCGTAAGGCGCGTCAGTGGCTGGGGCTGGGGCAGCGAGGGCGTCGGTGAAGGCCGCGATCAGCTCGACCGGGGTGCGGGCGCCGAAGCTCGCGTACCAGGCGGGCCGATTCGGCTCGGCGGCGTGGTGCAGGGTCCACCACTGGTCGTCGGGGGCGGGCTCGAGGCGCAGGAGGGCCTTCTGGTCGGGGCTGGAGGGCAGGACGCGCGGCATCAGGGGGCGGCGCCGTAACTCCATCCGCAGGCGCGGTGGAGGGGGACGGTGCTCCAGGCGGGGTCGCCGCCGCCGGCGGGGTGGTGCGGGGTGATGAAGTCGACCTCGACGGTCTCGGGAGTGGGGGCCCTAGTCACTTCCGTGCCGCGGTTCGCCGGGCGGGGGCGAGGGCCGGTGTGGGGGCCAGGGGTGAAGGGGCCTTGCGGGCTGCGGTGTTGACTTCCCGGAGCGCTTTGCCGTGGGTGGCCCAGTCGTTGAGGTAGCTCCACGATTCGGCGTGATGTTCGGCGAGGGCTTCGTCGAATTCGGCGGTGCCGGGCTTGGCGGTGGCGGGGAGGGCGTCGCGGGTGAGCAGCCATTGCTCGTGCAGTTCGTCGAGCCGGTCGAGGGCCGTGTGCAGGACGCCCAGTTGGTAGACCCAGCGGCTCTGGACCGCGTTCTCCGGCAGTTGGGCCAGCTGTATCTCGGCCGTGGCCAGCAGGTGCCGGGCACCGTAGCGGAGTGTCTCGAACGCCTCGGCGGTGTCCGCGTCGCGCTGGCTCTTGCGCACGCCGTAGGCGTGGTCGTCGTAGGGCCAGCCGTCGAGGTCGGTGTGCTCGTCGGAGTACGCGTCCCAGGCGTCGAGGATCTTCTGGCTGTCCCGCACGTAGTGGTCGAGGTGGCGCAGGAAGTCGCGGTGTGCGTGGTGGTCTCGGAACATGAGGTGGGGTCCTGTCGGTTCAGCGGCGAGCGGCCGGCTGCGCGGTGCTGGCGTGGGCCGGGGCCGTCGCGGGTTTCGTCTGCTGGCGGCGGGCGGAGCGTGTCCGGACGCGGAGGTGTTTGATGCGCGTGGCGTGGGCGTCTACCACCTGCTGCGGGCGCAGGGCGCTGGGCTCTTGTACGGCGCTGTAGTGGCCGATGCGCTCGAACATGCCGCGCTGGAGCGGGCTGCGGTCGGTCAGCGCGGTGAGGAACGCGCTGACCAGGTGAGCGGGGGTGTTCTCGTCGAGGTAGGCGTGCCAGATACGCGGGCGAGGAAGCTCCCCGTGGCCGGGCTCGTGGGTCTCGATGTGCCAGGACGACCGGTCGTGGAATTCGCTCAATGGCCGGAGTTCGATGTGACACATGGAGTCCGGCGATCGCCCGCCGTCCGGCTCGTGGTGCCATCCTGCCGAGGTCACCTGCTGCCACGGGTCCGGCTGTTGTGGCGGCGGGGCGATGAGGGCGTCGGTGAAGGCGGCGAGGACCTCGGCGGGCACGAGTTCGCCGAACTCGGCGTACCAGCCGGGCTCGGTGCCGACGGGCTCTGCCCGTAGCCGCCACCACGCCGAGGTGCGGGACTGCGGGTCGAACTGGAGCCGGTGGCGAAGGTCAGGGCTCGCCAGGAGGATCTCGGCGCTCAGGGGGTCGGAGACTACGTTCCATCCGGCGGCGGCCAGACCGTGGGTGACGTGGCGGGCGTCTCCGGGGCCGGCGAGGTGGCGGGGGCTAGTGTCGTGCGGGATCTGCACGGCGTACTTGTCGGCGAAGGCGGCGAGCTGCCGTTTGCTCAGCGGCACCAGCAGCGCCCCTGCTCGCTCGTCGGCGAACTGCCGTACAGGTCACGGAGATCGTCCAGCACGTAGTGGAGGGTGTGCTGGTCGGCCAGTTCCCACGCGGCCGTGCGCAGCTCGGTGATCAGCAGGTCGCCCTGCGCCGTGCGCGGCGTGTCCGGGTTTTCCTGTACGGCGCGGGCGAGGGCGCGCAGCGTGTCGGCGAACTGGACGGGCAGGCCCATGTACTCGTCGAGAAGGGGCTCGACGAGGGCGAGGGCTTCTGCGGGGTCGGGGTTCTCGCGCAGGTAGTCGGTAAGGTCCGCGAGCGTTTCGGTCAGGGTACGGATGGTGTCCGGGGTGAGTGCGGGCATCGGGCTCCTCGGGACGGGACTGTTGCGGTCAGCGGCGGGTGCGTGCGCCGTCGGCTGGGGTGTAGGGACGGGCGGTGGTGCGCGGCCGGGTGCTTCGGGCGCTGGTGCGGGCCCACGTGGCGGCGCGGGCGGCCGTGATCCGGGCCTGCTGCCACGCGCTGAGCTGGAAGGGCTTGACGGAAACCGACCAGGTACGAATCTGCGCGCTGTGCGGCACGCGTCCGCGTGGGCGCATCACGGGATCCGGGCTGGCGAGTTCGGCGGAGAAGGCTTGCACTAGGTGCATCGGAGTGTTCGGCGCGAAGTTGGCCGTCCAGCCGTTGCCCTGCTTGTCATGCGCTCCGGTCCACCACATCGACGCCCCGTCGGGGCTCTGCCGGTACTGCATCCACGCGGTGCCGTCGGGGCTCGTCGCCATGTAGTCCTGGCCCTCGAAGCGCGTGCGCCAGTTCTGTTCCTGCAACGGGGCCCAGACGTTGGGGGCATGGGCGGAGCGGGGGCGGGTGAGGGCGTCGGTCAGGCCGGCGACGATCTCCGCCGGCGTTTGCTGGCCCAGGTGGGCAGACCACTCGCCGTTCGCTCCGTCCGCGTCGCCGTGGATGGTCCATCCGCCGGGGAGGACGTAGGGGTCGTAGGTGATGCGGACAGTGCGGTCCGGGCTCTCCATGCGTGGGGGGCCGCCGGTCTTGGACTTGTCCCGCCAGCCGGAGGCGCGCAGGAACTCCGAGAGGTGCCGGACGTCGCCGCCGCCGGCCAGGGCGCGGGGCTGGACGAGGTAGTGCTGCTCGGCCTGCTCGCCGGGTCCCCAGCCCTGCCACTGCTTCTTCTTCACCGGCGGCGCCGGACGACGAGCGGTGCGGGTGCCGGGGGTTTCGCCGCCGTAGTGGCGGGTTGGGCGCCGACGCGCTGAAGAGCGTCTTTGTGTTCGTCCAGGTCGAGGGTGATGTCGCCGAGTTCGTTCGAGGCACGGCCCAGGGCGAGCCACACCTCCGCGGGAAGCGCCCCTCGCTCTGCCTGGTCCTTGGCGAACACGCTGCCGGTGGCGACGAGGTGGGTGACACCGCCGAGGACTCCGGTGTCCGGGTCGAGCACGCGGACGATGACCTGAGCGGCCTGGGGCAGGGGAAGCTGAGATAGGTGGTCGGCGAGCTGGCCGAGCTGGCGGGTGATCTCGTCGGCCAGTCTCACCGGGTAGGGGGTGGGGTAGGACATGCTCCTCCGGGGCGGTGGACGGTCAGTGGTGGTGGCGGTGCCCGACGCGCTGTGTCTCGGCGAGGACAACCTCCGGGCGGGCGCCGGCCAGCCGGGAGGTGTGGTTGTGGCCGGCCGGAATGCAGGCGCGCAGATAGCGGCGGATGAGGGCCGTGGCAAGTCGGGGCTTGAGCCGGTTGCTGATCGGTGGGGGTGTGCGGGTTGCTACGGGTTTCTCCGGGGTTGGTGTGGTGAGGTGGGCGGACCCGGCGCGGTGCCGGGACCGCCCAGGCGCCTTACGGGGTGCGGCGGGCCGGGGTTGCAGGCGAGGGGGAGCCGGCCGGTGCCTGTTGCCGCGCGGCAGGGCGACCCGCTCGGGTGCGCAGGTCCTCCACGGCCTGCCGGTAGGCGGATTCGTCGAAGACATCGGGCGTGCAGTTGACCTCGTACCCGGCTAGGAGCAGGTCGGGGATGGCGCGGGTCGCCAGGCGCTTCTGCTCGTCGGCGTCGCGGTGCTCGGGCACGGTGTGCCAGATGTAGAGCGGCGCGTCCGTGGGGTATGCGTGGCGTTCCAGGCCGAGGCGTTCCAGCAGGTCGTGTAGCTGGGCGGGGGCGCCGGTCGGGGTGTCAGCGTGGATGGTGGTCGTCAGGGCCTTGATGTAGATCTCGACGTCCGTGCCGTATTCGTCGGCCAGGTTGGCCATGTGGTTCTCCGGGGTCAGCGGCGGCGGGATTCCGCGGGCTGGGCGCGGCTCGGCGGTGGTGAGGTGGTGGCCGGCCGCTGCGCAGGGCGTGCGGCGTGATTGCGGGCGTGGAGGATGGCGCGCGCGGCCTCGCTCATGGACGTGGCGGTGCTTCCGAGCCGTGCGATGGGATCGCGTTCCCCTGCGGGCGCGGCCCCTTGGAAGTCGCTGGCGGCGATCCAGGCGCGGACGACGACCTCTCTGGCGAGGGGCAGCAGCCCATGGACGGGGGCAGCGACCTCGGTCAGGACCTCGGCCACCTCGCTGCTGGTTGTGGCGGCAGCGGCTCGCTCAGCGAGCCCCGCCAGGTAGCGCAGGGCGGCCTCACGTTCACCATCCGGTGCGACCAGCATGTTCAGAGTGGGGTCGAGGTGGACGCTGTGCCCGGCGGCGAGCAGGGCGTGCGAGGCCGCGGTCGCCTTCAGGCGCTGATGCTCGACGGGCAGGCCGTGCGGAAGCCGGTGATAGTCCCCCTGCGGTCCGGGAGCGGAGAGGAAGCCGCCGGTTCGCTGGAGGATGTCCGCAGCCTTGTCGGTGCCGCCGATGGCCACGACCAGGCCGGTGCGAGGGTCCTTGGTGATGGTGACGTACTCCAGCACCCAGAAGTCGGGCTCCGTCTGCTTCACCGAGACCGGTTGGCAGGCGTGCGGGGACCGGCCGGGACGGGCGGCACGGAAGCGGGGGCGGCGGTGGGCGCGGTCCGGCCTGCCGGATGCTGCAGAGCGGTGCCGATGCCGCGCGCGTTGAGGCGCGGGCCGATCTCGCGCAGGGCGCGGGCCTGGGCCTGGGTGTCGTCGCCGCTCAGGCGGTAGATGCCGCTCTGCGGGTCCTGGACGAAGCCGTGGGCCATGAGAACAGCTCCGGAGCGGTCGTCGACGGGGGCGGTGGCGATGCTGCCGTCTGGCTGCCAGGTCAGGACGACCCGGTCCGCCTGGGAGGGCTGTATGCCGCCCAGGGCGTTGTGGCGGACCTGGGCGAGGGCGCTGTCGTAGCGGGCGAGCAGGTCGCCGGCGATCTGCTCGGCGCTCAGGAAAGGGTCCTCGGCCAGGGCGATGCCGTTGGGCTCGGGGACGGCGTGGTACGCCTCGTCGGGCAAGGCCCGCGGGGCGACGGCGGCGATGAGGAAGCCGTCGCGCTCGTCGTGCCGGTCCAGAAGCACGAGTTGCGCGCCGTCCGGTCGGCTCAGGACGGCGGCCTGCTGCAGGGGGTGCTCGGCGAGGGAGGCGGCGACCAGGTCCAGGTCCCAGATACAGTCGGCGAGTTCGGCGAGGTCGTCCTTGGCGTCGGCTGACAGGTGCGAGCTGGTCCAGGTGTCGGGGAGTTCGCCGGCGAGGACGTCGGCGTACGAGGCGAGGCGCTCGGAGGGGTCGTGGTCGTGCATGGTGTCCTTGGGCGAGGTGGGAGTCAGCGGCGCAGTCCGGCAGCCATCGGCGGCGGCGGAGCCGGGAGGGTGCGCGGCGGTGGCGGGCAGGCGCACACGGCGGAGCGCTCGTGCTCGGTTGACGGGACTTCCCCGGTGCAGGTGCTGCGGCCGGGATGCGGGGCGTGCCGGTCGGCGAGCTGGTTGCGGGTCTCGGAGAGGTCGATACGGATGACGCGAAGGTGTTCGTCGGCGAGGTAGCGCAGCCGCCGGGCGATGTAGGAGTCGGCCGCCTGGCCGAGCCCGTTGTGGAAGTCGGCGGTGGCGGTGAGGACTTCCTCCAGCGCGGCGAGGATGCCGTCGTGAGCCGCGGTCAGCTCGGTCAGCGCATCGGCCGCCTCGTTCGTGGTGGTGGCCTCGCGGATCCGCTCGGCGACGTGGGCGACGGAGGAGCCCAGCGGCAGGTAGCTAACCGGACGAGAGTCGGTGTCGAAGTCCGCGTCGCAGTCGACGTGGTAACCGGCCGCTCGCAGGCGGGCGACGGCGTCGGTGGCGAGACGGGACTCGTCGTCCCCGGTCAGGCCGGTGGGGGCGCGGTGGTAGGTCTCGTGGACGCGGACGACGGCGACGAAGCCCGCGCGCTGGAGGATGCTGTGCGCTTCGGAGTCGCCGCCGCGGGCGAGGAGTTCGCCGGAGTGCAGGTCGCGGCGGATGCCCAGGAAGTGGTCGGTACGGGGCAAGGAGACGTTTTCTTCTACGGCGATCGTTGGGCGGTGTACCGGACGGCTGCCGGGGCCGGGACGGCACGGGGCTGGACCAGGCGGGTTGCGGTGGTGTCCAGGTCCTGCTCCCGGCTGGCGGGCGATCCGGTGCGAGGTGTGCTCGACGAGTCCGCGCACTGCGGCCAGAGGGCCAGCCTGTTCGTCGGCGAGCTGCGTGAGGACGGTCGCGAGCTGGGCCGATGCCGTGAGCGCCGCGCGGACGGCAGGCCGTGAAGGGGGGTCGGATCGGACAGGGATCAGCTGGAGATCCTGTTCGATGCGACGCGCCTCGCGTGCCAGGCGCCGCAGTTTGTCGGCGGGAGGAGCGTGCCAAGCGCCGTCGAGGTGGATCAGGTTGGCGATCAGGTCGAGGCGCCCGGGTTGGGCCTGGACGGCGATCCACCGGCAGCCGTGCTCCTTTCCGGGGATCTCGGTGCCCGCGGCCCGCGCGAGCCGGTGAGCGACCTCGGCCCACTCCGGTCCGGTCAGCTCCCGGTCGTCCGGGTGAAGGCGGATGTCGAGGTGGAGGATCGCCCGCCGGTCGTCGTCGGGGCTGGCGGCGATCGGGTGCTCCAGGTAGGGGTCTTCGAGGTGCTCTGCCCACTGGACGGACGTCCAGGTCTCTGCTCGTCGTCCAGGGTGAAGTAGTCCAGGCCGGGCCAGTGGGCGACGATCGTGTGGTCCGTCAGGCCCTCGTTCGCTGAGACCGGTCGCCCCAGCGCCTCTTCGAGCGGGTCGTGGGGCCGGTGGGTCCGCTCGTGCAGGCGGGGGATCACCGGCCGCTCCGGATGTCGGCGATGTGCACGAGTTGGCCCAGGGCGGTGGTCGTGTACCAGCCGCAGTCGATCAGCTCGTCGCGGTTCGCGAACCGCGCGAGGAGGGTGTCCTCCATGGCCCGTGCATAGATCAGGCAGTCCGGGCAGCGGCGTGAGAGGTGTACGAGGTAGCGGGGGTGGGCGGTGACGTAGGACTGGGCTCCGCCGGCCGGATCACGCAGCCGCCACCCGTCCTCGTCGGTCGGGGTGTGCCAGGACGGCGCCACGACGCGCATCGCGTCGCCCCACAGTTCTCCGCCGACCACTCCCTTCAGGACGACGACGGTGTCGCCGGCCTGGAAGTGGGCGTGGGTGATGTCCCGGTCGGGGGTGAGCGGGTCTGGCGTCGGTGCGAACGCCGAGGTGGTCGGGGGCTGGGACATGAGTTCCTTCCGCGCGATTGCCGGCGGGGTGGGAGCATCAATAGTCCGGAGGAACGCCGGTTTGGCTAACCGGCGTTCTCCGTCTATGTTGCTCGCCGTCAGCGGTACGGGTTCTCTGTCCCGCGGTCCGCCTCGGTGGCTGCGTCGAGGAGTTCGAGCAGGTCGGTGCCTTCGGCGTCGCGCTGGTCGATCCACCATCCGGCACGGGTGATGGCGCGGGCCTTCTCCTCCAGATCCGCCCAGTCCGCTTCGTCCCAGGTGCCTTCTAGGACGAGCGCGGTGTGCGCGGCCGTCATCAGCTGGTGGCGGGAGCGTTCGCCCCAGTCCAGGGCCTTCTCCGGGCCCTCCAGCTGCGGCATGTCGAACCGCCTGGCCCACGCGACGGCTGCGTCCTGCTCCTCGGCGCGCTTGGTTGCGAGCCACTCCTCCTTGGACTCGGAGTCGGTGTCGCGCGCCGCCTTCCAGCAGTCGGTGCAGTCCTTCGACGCGAGCCAGCGGGCGAAGCCGGCCCGCTTGTCGGCAGGGCGATTGGACAGGTCATGATCCACGCTGTGGGAGCAGGCGTGCTCCACGGTCCAGTGCGTACGCACGGCCATAAATCGGTCTCCTCAAGGGGTTGGTAGGTGGTGGGGTGCGCCCTGATCAGGGCGTCTTGTGCCGGCCTCGGAATGGGCGGCGGTGTCGGCCGCGCTGCAGCTGTCCCGTGGGGCGGAGCTGTCGGTGCGCGGCGAGAAGGATGGCGAGGGCGAAGGCCGCGCCGGTGGCGGGGAGGGCAGCGCTGGCGGGCGGCTGCTTGGCGAGGTGTCCGGCGAGGGCGGTGCGGCGGGCGGGATTCTTGGCCAGGGGCACGGCCACCAGGAGAGGTGTGCCTGCAACGGGGTTTCACGCGTGAAGACTCAGGTAGTGAGGGTCGCTGCAGATCGGCGCTTGGGCTCCCAGGAAGCGTTCACCAACTTGTCTGGGTGTCAGTGGGGTTGGCTACTATGGGCGTGGTTGACGAGTTCCTTGAAAGGCATGGTGCATCGGTGATGACGGCCAACCGCTACAGCGCTCCAGCCGAGGAGCAATAGGCGCGCCTGGCCGGCGCTTCCCTGTTGCGACGCCCGCTGGGCGGCGACGCTGTGACGTGAATCCAGCGCAGGCTGCACCCTGCCCTGATTCGGGTGACGGCGCTCCGACGGAGTATGGGAGGGCCCTACTTGTCTGCCACCACTTCTACCTGCGACCACCGCGTGTATCACGTTGTCGTCGTTGCCTTGGTATCTGTCATCACTGGGCTGGTTGCTGGGATCGGCTCCGTTGTTCTTGGGCAGCCTGCCCTCACCGCAGTAGCTTCTGGTGGTGCCGTCCTTGCCTTCACCTACGGCGCTGGTATGACCGCCGTGTCGCACGTGAGTAAGCGTCAGCAGTAGCCGCTGCTCAGGGGCGGCTGGCATGGCCGCCCCTAGGCCGTGGGTGCTCAAGGCAGCTCAAGATCGTGCTTCAGTTTGCGATGGCAAGGACAATCGCGTACTGCTCCCTGGGCTCGTGTTCTCGGTGCGGGGGCAGGACGGCGATGGTCGCGCCGAGGTCCTCGGCCGCCTCTTCGACTTCGCGGGTGAGGAACTCGATCTGCCGGCCCAGCGCTGTGAGGCGGGCGGCGATCTGACGGCCCTGTGCGGTCTCCAGAGCGCTGGCGAACTGGCTGCTCGTCTCCAGGAGTTCCTGCAGGCGGACCATCGGGCCGGCGTCGTAGCCGCGCTGGACGGCGCCGAGGAGAGCGTTCGATGCGTCACCGGCACTGTGGCCTTCCACGACGTCGCGGATGAGGTCCTGCAGGGACACCTCCGGGGCCGGCGCCGGGCGGTTGAACCGAGAGACGTCCGCGCGCAGCACACCGGGCGGGACCGGAGCGGGCAGTGCTTTCCCCGCCTCGTACTCGTGGGCGTAGCGCCCGATCACCTGCCAGCCCGGTACCCCGGATCGCCGCGCAGCGCGACCACCGTCGAGTCGTCGTCCTCGACCAGGTAAGCGAGGGTGATCGGCTGCCCGTCGGCGGCGTACCACGACTCGGTCAGCTCCAGCTCGCCGCGCCGCTGCGCGGCCTGGGCCCTCTCGGTCCACATCTTCTGTTTCTCGTGGCTCAGCGGAGCCTTGTGGCGCTGGCCGTCGCGCTGGTCGGCGAGGTTGCTGGCGATAGAGCTGTGGTCCGCCCAGGCGGCGAGGTGCGGCCACAGGGCCGCGTGCTGAGTGCGTTCGGCCTGGGAGCCGGGGGCAGCCGGCCGGTCGAGGGCCCGGCGGATCTCGGCGGCGGAGGCAGCCAGGCCGTCCAGGACAGCCCGCCACCCGGCCAGGTGCCGGGCGGGTGGCAGCTCGTCGAGCACGAGGCGGGCGGCATCGAGGAGAGCCTCGGCGTGCGAGGCGAGGTGGGTGGCGTACGCCTCCAACGCTGCCTTGTCGCGGTGGGCTCGTGCGGCTGCCGCGGCGCCCGCGTGGACGGTACGGCCGTAGCGGTCGCGTGTCATGTCGAGCACGTCCTCGGTCTCGCAGTCGATGACCGCCATCCGCAAGCGGAAGTCACGTGCCCAGTTGGCCAGTTCGGGCGCTCTCGGCAAGGGGCCGTGGGGGGCCGGCCTGCTCGCGGGTGTCATCGGGACCGCCCGCCGGTCGCGGCCGTCAAATGGACGGTCGGAGCGTACGTGGGCTTCGGCGGGATCGGCCGGGCCGCCGGCGGGGAGGTGGTGGGCGGTCCGGAGCGCTGCGTCGTTCGACCGGCGGCGGCCTGGGCGAGACGGCTGCGGCGCTCCTGGAGTCCGTTGGGCCGGGCGGGGCGTGGCGGGCCGGCCGAGAGGGACGGGTCGAGGCGGATGTCGGCCTGCACGGTGTAGCCGTGGCGGCGCAGGTCGTGGACGGCTTGGCGGGTGCGGCGGACTCCGTCGCGCTCGGGCTCGCTGAGCCGGTACAGGCCGGGTTCTCCGGGAACGGGCTCGAACTGCTCGCGCTCCAGGTACCAGTGGGCGAGGTGTGCGGGCAGGGAGGAGGTGAAGGAGGCCACGAAGCCGTGTTCCTCGTGGTCGCCGAAGGCGAAGTGGGTGCCGGGTCGCAAGGGGGCGAGGTTCTCCTCGGGGCGTGGGGCGGAAGGGTCAGGGGCCGTGGCGCGCGGGCCGGGCCGCGGTGAGGGGGCGGGCTGGCGCGGTGACGGGCAGGGCCGGGCGGCGGTCGGGTGCGCTGATGCGGGCCTGACGCAAGAACGTTTGGCCGTCGGTGAGCCACGTCTCGATGGCTGGCCACGCGCGTGCTCGGCGCTCCTGTTCCGGCACGGAACCGCCGTGGACGATCTCGTCGACCTGGCCCTCGGCATCGATCACGGCGTCGGCCAGACAGGAGAGGGCTGCGGCGTCGTCGGGCCACGGGCTGCTCGCGGGTCGGCACCGCTCGAGCAGCGTCGGGGCGTGGTCGACGACGGTCAGGAAACGGTGCCAGGCGTGGTTGAGGAACAACTCCGTCGCCGCGCCGAGGGCGGCGGCGCTCAGCGGGGTGGCGTCGCCGTATCGTCCGGAGGCGTTCATGGCCTGCCAGGTGTCGTGCTCGGAGCGGATGTCCCCGAGCACGGCGGCGATGGCCGCCGTCTGGCGGGCGTGGACGGCCTGCTCGTAGGTGGGGAGATACCGGTCGGTAAGGGCCTGGGCAGCCCGCCCGGGGAACGGCGGCAGGACGATGCTGCGCGGGGCGTGGGGATCGCCGTAGCCCCCTTCGAGCCCCTCGGGCGAGAATGCCCCTACCAGGTAGTCGAGTTGACGGCCGGGACGCTCGATGAACAGCAGCGTGGTGCCCTGCACCATATCGGTGAGGAGCGCGGCGTAGGGGATCCTGTCGCTCTGGACGGCGCGGCCGAGTTCGCCGCTGTCCCAGATCCAGGGGACCAGGTCTTCCTGCCAGGCGGGGTGCGAGTAGATCTCGACCGAGGCGTGCCACTGGCCGGGCAGGAGGCGCGCGAGGTCGCGGGCGACGTCGCCGATGAACCGGCGGCTGCTCGTGTGCACGCTGGTGCGGTGCCGCTTCGCGCACGTGACCAGGTCGACCACGGTGGTCTGGGCGCCGTCCGCGGGCAGGTGCCAGACACCGTCGTCGTCCCGCTGGAAGCTGCTCTCCGCGAGGGCGGTATGCGCCCAGGAGTAATGCTCGCCCGAGGCGATGGCGACGATCCCGGACTCCCGGCTGTGCGACAGGATGATCTGAGCCTCAGCCATGGACCAGGTCCTCGCCACCGCGCAGGACGGCGCGCAGGCTGCGGCCGTACGCCCAGGCGTGTTCACGGGCCGCTGCCTCCAGCTGGTCGTATCCGACCTGGGCTGTCATTTGCCCCTTCCACTTGCGGTACCTGTACACGGGCACTGGCAGCAGGACCCCGGGGGCGAGAGCGGTGACGCCGACGGCCGCGCAGTAGTCCTCGCCCTGGACGAGGCCGCCCATCGGCGCGGCGCGCACGAGGTCGGTACGGGCGAGGATCGTGGTCGGCCCGGTGGGGATGGTGTCCGTCGGTGACTTCCAGTACGTCCACACGTCACCGGCCTTGTGTCGGCCGGGCGGCGTGGGGCAGCGCCACAGGGTGGCCGAGCCGTCGGTTTTCCGGCTGCGGTGAAGGCTGTTCGCGAGGTGCGCCGAGCCAGTGACCGCGTGCGTCACGTGCTCGTCTCAGCCCCAGCCCCGCCCGACGGCCGGCCCGCTTGAGTACTCGTGAGATGGGGTTGCTCCTTGAGGGGCGGCTTCGCAGGCATGCGCGTGCCAGCTCGGTGGGATTCGCGGTTGAAGGGGAGCTTCAAGTGTCGTGATGATCGCGGGTTGGGGTAATCGGCGATCATCGGCTATGTTGAGCCGTGACCGCGGTCTGGCCTTCGCTAAGGCAGACGTTCGACTCCGCCCGGCGGTCGTGAATGAGACAATCGGTCCATGCCGGAGATCTTGCCCTCAGACGAGTCGAACGCCGGGAACTCTTCTCTCGACACCAGCGTCATCCCGCTCGGTGAGCGCGCTCTGCGGGGCGTTCTTGGGCACGTAGTCGCTGCTGGCGATGAGGCCGAGACGACGTACCTTGAGGTCAAGGGCCCTCTCGACATGAACAGCAAGGCGACTGCGGCCAAGATTGCGAAGTTCCTTCTGGGGGCAGCGAATCGACGTCCAAGGGAGGCGGCCCGGCACTTCCATGGCTACGCGGTCCTGGTCATCGGCGTGCAGAAGAACAGCGCTCCTGGAGTGCTGCGCGGAACCGAGGCGCATGAGCTTGAGGACCGGCTCCGCCCCTACCTCGGGCCCCAGTTCCCAGCCTTCGAGTTCGGCAGGATCGGCGTCGACTCCGACCGCGAGGTCCTGTTCGTCATCGCTCAGCCGCCGGAGGATGGTCAGACGATCTTTCCGTGTCACAAGAGCTACCAGAGTGACGATCGCCGGGACAGCCTTGAGGATGGCGCGATCTACGTTCGAGGCACCAGCAACACGCGGCCTGCACGTTCCGGAGAGGTCCTCGCCCTCGTCGAGCGTGTCCGCCGGGGCGGGAGATCACCGATTGACCTTGAGGTGCAGGTGGTCGGTCCGATCCGCAGGGTCAGCCGTGTGGGCGAGGTCTTGGAGAGCCTGCGCTGCTACGAAGAAGAGCAGTTCAGCAAGCAACCGACACCAGCTGAGGACACCTCGAGATCGGCACTGCTGGTATTGCCGTCAAGTATCTTCGGCAACCGCAAGCCGCTGTCGATGGAGGACAGGGAGGCGGCGCTTGCTGCATGGCGGAGCAAGAAGGCCGAGCACATCGCCAAGGGCCGGGAACATCTCCTAGGCGTCGGGATTCCGGGTGCCGGCGTCCAGGTGGTCAGCCGCGATCGTTTCGTGTCCAAGCCTCACCTGACCTTGACGTTTCACAACTGCGAGGTGCTGGATTGCCTTGATCCGGACGACGCGGATATCGAGAAGGTCGTCGAACCAGTGCTAGGGCCGCACGTGCCATTCCCGGCGATCTTCGACCACTCGGCTATCCGACCCGTCTTGCGGGATTATCCCGTGACCTGGAGCAACCACGGCTCGGATGCCCAAGTTGTGCTCACTCCCGAGGCGTTCCGTCCGAACGTAGTATGGGCGAGCGACCAAGACGACTACGTCCTCATCGCGAGGGACCTTCAGGCCAGTTCGGTGGAGGTATCGTGGGAACTAACCGAGGACGGCAGCGACACGGTGACCAGAGGTGAGGTTCGGGTGCCCACCGAGCCCTGCACCGACGCGGCCGACGTGTTCAAGTCGGTCTTCGTCGATGAGGGCGAAGACCTATCGTGATGATCTTGCCGCACGCCCGGTCCGGCTCCCGGATCGACGATGCCGGGAACCTCCTCCTCGTAGGACGGCCGCGAGCTCCAGCAGGTACGCGATGCGGTCAGGGCGCAGCCACGTCGGGGTGACGACGGCAACCTCGGAGCCAGGTGCGGAGTACACGGTGGATCTAGCTGTATGAGGGCTCGACGTTGGTGACGCTCTCGCGGAGGCGTGCTGCTGGCGGCTTTCCGGCGGCAGCACTATGCGGCCGGTGGTAGTTGTAGTGGATGTTCCACACTGCGATCGCAGCTGACCGGGCGTCCTCGCTGCTGAACTCGCGAGCGTAGAGGACTTCCTCGGCCAGGATGCGCTGGTAGCGCTCCACTTTCCCGTTGTGCCGAGGTGTGTACGGCTTGGTTCTCTGATGCCGGGTGTCTTGCCCGACGATGCGGGCGAAGTCGCCGGAGCGGTAGCAAGCGCCGTTGTCGGTGACGACCCGGTGGATGTGGTTGATGCCGTGGGCGGCGAACCAGACCTTCGCCCGGGCGAGGAAGGCAGCCGCCGTCGCGCCCTTCTCATCACCCAGCGGTTCTGTGTAGGCGAGCCGTGAGAAGCCGTCGACGACGGAGTGCAGGTAGACATAGCCGCGCTTCGCCCCAGCCGACTTCGCCCGACTAGCGACCTTGGCCTGATCGCTGTCCCGGCCATGGATCCGCCACCCGCCGCCATCAGGGATCCGGCCGACCTTCTTCACATCCAGGTGCACCATGTGGCCAGGCCAGCGGGCGGTGATCTTGCCCGGCTTCCGGTTGTTCTCACCGCCTGGGTCGATGAAGCGGCGTTTACCGAGGCCAAGCCGGGTCAGGTGCCGGCTGACAGTTCGCCGGTCGATCACAAAACCGATACTGACAAGTTCGTCGGTGATCCGTTGTGCGGACCACTTGAACTTCCGGCGCCAGGACTCGATCTGCGCGATGGCCCATGCTGGGGTCGCGTGCGGACTCCGGTGCGGACTCGACGGCCGGTCCTGCAATCCCACATCACCGTGTAGTCGCCAGCGATTTACCCACTTGCTGGCGCATGCGCGAGAGATACCCATCTCAGCGGCGACGTGGGCAATGGGACGTGTCTGGCACCGCTTCACGAGCCGCCTACGGCCCTCGACGTTCAAGGGCGCATTCGCGTGGGGCACTCGTCTTCCTCTCGAAGTCAGAGGACGGCAGGCGCGACGCCCATCGTGCGCACCTGCCGCATTGCGACCTTTCAGTCCCGCGGTGCGACGCGGATACGGTTCCCGTCAGGATCGGCTGCGAGGAAGGTCAGCCCGAACCCCGCATCATGAGGCTCGCGCAGGATCGTGACGCCCTTGGACTGCCACTGCTTGAAGATCGCATCGACCTCATCGGGCCCACCTCCGTGGATAGCCAGGCACACCTCACTGGTGCGCGGAATGTCCGGTGACAGACCCTCGAACCGGCCGGACCACACAGCGAGATCAGCGCCGGGCCCGAGGTCGAAGGTGATGAATCCCGAAGTCTCGAACGAAGGGCTCATGCCGAGGAGGTCGCCGTAGAAACGAGCTGCGGCGGGAGCGTCGTTCACGTAGACGATGGACAGGACGGATGTGGTCATGGCTGTTCCTTCTCGCAGGTCGCTGGTGCGCATCCAGCAGCCTGACCGGGAAATACGCCGCATCATGTCGCAGTTCTTGCAAAACTTGAGGTGTGACGCCGGATCGCTTCTTCTCCTTGATGCTGCTTCTCGCATCGAGGCATGCCGTGACCACGCAGGACCTTGCCTCGGCGCTCGGGGTGTCCCTTCGAACCATCACCCGGGACCTGAACTGGCTCCGCGACGCCGGTCTGCCGGTGACCGCGCAACGGGGCCGGCTCGGAGGCGTGACCATGCTGCCCGGATCCGGGCTCGACCTCACACGACTCACTCCGGGCGAGCGAGATCATCTGTCGCTCACCGGGCTGGACGAGAGGCAACGTGCGGAGCTCAACGCATCCGTCGAAAGCCGACGCGCGCTCTCCAAGATCGCCGCTGCACAGCCACGCCGAGCTCATGAGCTTTTGCCGCTCAGCGACGTGGTGCACGTGGACAGCCGTCCCTGGCTCCAGGCACCTACGTCCGGCACGACTCCGGCTTCTCTGATCGGCGCGGTGCGGCGAGGTCGCCGGCTACGGATCGAGTACGACAGCTCACGCGAGTCATGCCCACGCGACCTGGTCGTGGATCCCTACGGGCTGTTCGCCAAGGCCGGAATCTGGTACCTCGTCGCCGACTGCGCCCGAGTGCCACGGATGTACCGACTCGAACGGATCACTACGTGGAAAGAAGTCGACCAGCTACGACGGATCCGCGAGAGCCAGACCCTGGCCACCGCCGCTGCAGCGCTCGTTGCTCAGTGGGAGCACAACCACGCGATAGAGGTCAGCGCCACCATCGACCGAACCCAGATCGAGCGAGCGCAACGGATCTTCGGCCAACGACTCGTCCGGGACGACCATGAGGAATCCGCTACCGGCCACAAGGTAACGATCTGCTTCCTGCATCTGGAGGACGTGCGAGCGCTCCTGCCGTTCGGGAGCGCCATCACTGTGCACGGCCCCACCGAAGTCAGGGCTCACCTTCGCGACCTCACCACCAACCTTGCGCTCCACTATGCGCCGTCACCAACGTCCTGACCCGCAACATCTAGCTTTCGGAGCCGCTGCGGTTCGCGCGACATTCGACAACTGGTCCTCTGCGGCACCCGTTTGAGTGGAACGGAGCCCGGTCGGGCGCGCCGTCACGTACATGTCCGCTACGTTGAATCCCAGGTCATCGGCCACAGAGCGACGCCGACGGCCGGAAAACGTCGGGGTGCTGGTCCTCGCTCCAGCCGGCACACCAGCCGACCCGGGTGGATTCCAGGGTGTTCAGCCGTACGGCCATCGCGTCGTCCGTGAACAGGTCATCGTTGTCTGCCCAGTTGGTGTACGGGGTGCGTACGTGAGCGAGGGCCAGGTCCTGGCGCAGGCGGCGCCGACCGGCCGGGGCGGCACCAGCGTGCGAACGCGGGGGTCCTGTGCGAGCGGGGTCGGCAGGCGGTCGGGCGATGCTCCGTCGAGCGCGATCACGGCCTCCCACGGCACGGACTGCCGGGTGAGGCTGGCGTGCATGGCGGCCAGGTAGTCCAGCCGGTCTTCGCGCAGGCGGCTGGCGATGACGACGGTGATCAGGGGCGTGGTGTGCGGGGGCAGGGAAGGCTCTGGGAAGACGAGGGAGACTAGCGGCGGGCGGTGGGGCGCGGGGTGCCGGCCTTCGCCGGGGCTGCGGCAGGAGCGCTCAGGGGCCGCTTGCCGCGGGATGCCCGGATGGCGGGCGGGGAGTCGAGGGACGACCAGGCCGCCGGGTGGTCGTTGAATGCGGTGCGCGGGTCGGTGGACCAGCTCACGATCGGGCCGATGTCCTCGTGCAGGAGGCTGATCACCTCGACACCCTGCTTATGCAGGCCGTACCCCCACTGCATGTCCTGTTCGTCGACAGTCGTGTCGGTGACCGACATACGGACCGGGGGTGAGCCGTCCGGGGTGATCAGGTGGTCGAGGGTTCGGCTGGGCCAGTGCTCGCCGCTGGTCAGCGCGTTCACGAGTGCGGGCGGGGCGTCGTCGAGGAGATCGGTGCCGAGCTCGTCCCAGCCGACGGCCACGTCGTCGATGAGGTGCCGGGACATGGCCCCGACGTTGCGCCCGAACTTGTACTGGTAGGCGGCCAGGAGCAGGGGGAGGTGGTGGCTGGGTACGCCGTCGAGCTGGACGTGGATGCCGGTGTATCCCGTACCGAGGGTGGGGCGGGCGATGAAGGAGCGTGTGGACAGGAGGTTCTCCGGAACGAGCGTGCTGAGGGGGATGTTCGATGGCCGCCACGGTGGCGTGAGGGTGTGTCTACGCGCGGTCCGAATAGGACGGGACCGGCGGGCCGGAGGCGTCGGTGCGGGCGCAGGTGTAGCCGATCAGGCGGGAGGGCTCGGCCTTCGCGGGAACGGTGGCAGCGTCGTTGCACACGAACGTGTACGTGATGGAGGTGCGGGGCACGTCGTGGAGCCAGGCCCGGTCGTCCTTGCCGGGGTTGATCTGCAGGCCGGAGTGCGCGACGGCGTCGGTCTGGGTGTGCCTGTGGGAGAAGAGGATCAGCGCGCCGCCGTCGGTGGTCTCGAGGGCGTAGGCGTCCGTGTAGTGGTTGGCGGCGCCGGCGAAGACGGTGGTGCCCTGGGTTCCGTAGCGGGTGCCTGTCTTGTCGTGGACTTCGATCTGCCGCTTGCTCGCCTTGGTCGGTGCGAAGACCTTCGTTCCGGTGTTCGTGCCTCCGGTGGCGAAGTTGTCGAGGACCGCGGCGCGCAGCAGCTTGGCGTCCGCGGCGAGGTGCTTGTTGCCGTCGGCGGCGGCGGCCGTCGCGTATCCGTCGTTGTCGAGGGCGATGTCCGGCAGGTCCTGGCTGTCGAGGTCGACGACGGAGACCATCTCCCAGCGCTTGTGCTGGGGGCGTTCGGCGAACACGGCCAGCCGCGAGGGGGCCCTGCCCTTGTGGTCCGAGAGCGCGGCGGCGAACCAGCGGTCCTGTCCGGCTCCCAAGCGCGGGATGTACAGCTTGGCGTCCGCGGAGTCGTAGGACCACGGCTTGTACGGCTTGCGGTCCGCCGCGGGGAGCCCTTCGGTCTCGGTGTAGTCCGAGACGGACATCGCGTAGAGCGGGCCGTCCTCGACCGCGTCGAGCAGGCGCCGGTCGCGGTCGGCGTTGGCCTCGTTGTTGATCTCCGAATAGCGGGTGATGACGTCGCGGGCCTGGGCGGCGCTGAGAGCGGGCACGGGTTTCGGGGCGGTGCTGGCGCTGGGCGTTTGCCGGGCATGGGCGGGGCCGTCTTCGCCGGCGCAGCCGGTGAGGGCCAGGGCAAGGCAGGCGGCGCCGGTTAGGAGCGGCAGGGTACGGCGAGCGGTGCGGATGAGGGCTCCAGGGATCTGCGGGGCGGGAAGAATTAGCGGAGGAGGCGGCGGTGCGGCGTCAGCGCGTGTGCCGCGGCGGCGCTGACCGGAGAGCTCGCGGCGGAAGGGACGGTGCACGGGTCGGGGTGGAGGGCAGCCGCGGTGCGGGCGCGAGCGAGGTGAGGTCCCGCATCCGGTCCTCGGCCACGTGCAGGACCTCTCCGAGGCTGCGGATCTCGGCGGCGGCGTCGGCGAGGTCGTAGGACAGGTCGAAGCCGTCGTCCTCCCCGGCTTCCTTGGCCTTCTCGCCGGCTGCTTCGAAGAAATCGCCGAGCTGTGCCAGCAGGCCGTCGGTGGGTTCCAGGATCTGATGCAGCAGGGCAGCGGCATCCGCGTGCGACTCGGCTCCGTTGAGCCGGTCGGTCAGAGCACGCAGGGCATCGCCGTAGACGTACACGGGGCCACGGTCTGGTGTGCCGGGGATGGCCCGGGCCGGGGGCGGGGGCGTTGGTTGGGCTCGGTGCACATGGGGGCTTTCGTGGGGCAGGGCGGGGTGCGGTAGCAGTCCGAGTTGGGCGAGGCGGTGGTCGATCGCGTCGATCAGGGGTTGGGCGCTGCCGCCGTGGCGGGCTTCGGGTCGCTGGCGAGCGCGGGGATCGTCGGAGGGGGCCGAGTCGTAGAGGACCTCGAACAGGGTCTGGTCGTCGGGGTGCTCGCGGGTCGCTATCCAGCCCTCGGGGTCTCCGGGCGGGCGCCTGGAGGGCGGTTCCTGCGGCGGACTGATGAGCAGGTGGCTGTCGTCGGGGAGCGAGACGCGCACGATGTAGGCGCTGAGGCCGAACTCGATGTCGCATGGCAGTCCGCGCGCTCGCAGCGGTGTGGTGATGTGCGCGTGGCGACACCACAGCTCCTGCCACCACGGCATGTTCACGTCGCGGTGGTCGGGAAGTGGCGCGAGCGGAACCGCGCGGGTGTCGGTGGCGTTCACCTCGTCAGCGGCCACGGCTTCTCCTGCGGGACGCCGTTCGGTGTGGCGGAGGCGTTCGGCGAGCGAGGTCGGTTTCCGGCTTCGGAACTGGACTGACGTCGAGTTCGTATTCGTCGTAGGCGGTTTTCAGGTCGTGTTCCATCTGGGCTTCACGGTCGGCGACTTGCGCCATGAGGCCGTCGTGCTCGGCCTGACACAGCTGGTATTCGGCCCAGTCGGCGTCGCTGAAATGAGCGGGGCGGTTCAGAGCATTCCTTGGGGACGTGGGTGGATCGGCTCCGCGGTAGGCGCGGTCAGCGGTTGCCACCGCCCGCCCTGGGTGGCGGAGGCGCCGGCGGACCGCCCTGACGGGTGAGCGTCGCGAGGAAGAGTTGGAAGCCGAGGTGGTCGTCGAGTTCCATAGCCGCGTCACGAAGGGATTCCGAGGTGAGCCGCAGGAAGGCGCGGGCCGAGGCATGGTCGATGACCATGCGGTTCGTGAGGGAGTGCCGGTCGGTCGGGTTGGCAGACCGGGGCAGAGTCCTTCATCGCGTTAGGCGCGCCGATAAGCTGGAGCACCTCGTCGCTCGGTATCAGGTCGCGTTGGAAGTCGGGCTTCACGGGCCTCTTGATCCTCAGTGCATACGGGCGTCGGTGTCGAAGAGCGCCAGTTCGTGGCTGTGCAGGAGGTGCTGCACAATGAAGCTCCGACCTGCGACTTTCCACAAACCGCGTCCTCGGTTGAGATGCGCGATGGCGTCCATCTCGACGGAGGTCAGGCCGAGCAGGGAGGCCGCGGCGTGGAGCTGGTCGGTCTCCTGGCGGTAGATGATCCGGGTGCTGCAGTCGGCGAGGAGACCCTCGGCCAGGGCCCGGCCTTGTGATCCGGCGTCACCTGCGGTGAGCAAGTCGCTGAGCCGGTGGATCACCATGAGGTTGGCGATGCCGAGACCGCGGGAGAGCTTCCACTGGGCCTGCATCCGCTGGAGCAGACCGACGTGCCGCATCAGCCTCCATGCCTCGTCGTACACGATCCAGCGCCGGCCGCCGTTCGGGTCGGAGAGGGCGGATTCCATCCAGGCGCTCGCGCAGGTCATGGAGAGGACGAGGGCGGTGTCGTCCCCGGAGCCGCCGAGGCGGGACAGGTCGATGGTGAGCATCGGCGCGCTCGGGTCGAAGGCGACGGTGGAGGGGGCGTCGAACATGCCGGCCAGGTCACCGTGGACCAGGCGCCGCATGGCGTGGGCCAGGTCGCGGGCGGCGTCGCCGAGTTGGCCCGACATCATCCCGGCAGCCTCGTCGAGCGCGTGGGGGTTGTTGAGGGTGGCGGCGACGTCGCCGAGGAGCGGGGTGCGGTGCGTGTCGGCGGCGCGGGTGACGACGGCGTCGAGGGCGACGTCCAGCGCGGTGTGCTCCATGGGCATCAGGTCCCGGCCCAAGACGGTGCGGGCAAGGGAGCCGAGCAGGAGCAGGCGCCGCTTGCGGATCTCGCCGACCCAGTCGGCCTCGGACACGCTCTCCGGGCGCGGCGCCGCGTCAAGGGGGTTCAGGCGTCCGGGCAGTCCGGGACCGAGGGCGACGGACCGGCCGCCGAGGGCCTCGGCGACCGGCGTCCACTCGCCTTTCGGGTCGCACGGTACGTAGACGCGGTATCCGAAGGCGACCGACCGTAGCGCGAAGGACTTCGCGAGGGCGCTCTTGCCCTGGCCGATCACGCCGGCGAGCAGCACGTTCGGGTTGGTGAATCCCTCGACCTTGCCGTACAGAGCGAACGGGTCGAAGACGAACGACGCTTCTGCGTGGACGTCGCGGCCGATGTAGATGCCCTCGGCGCCCAGGCCGCCTTCGGCGAGGAAGGGAAAGGCGCCGGCCGCGACCGCGGTGGTCATGCGGTGGGCGGGCAGCCGCAGCCGGTTCCCACGCGCGGAGGCGGGCCCGGGGCGTCCGCCCGGTGGGTAGAGCGCGGCGGGCATCTGGTGCTCGGCGGGCGGGCTGTCGCTCTGGTGGGCGCCTGCTTCGGCGCGGGCTTTGGCGGTGGCCTCGGCGAGCTGACGGCGGGCGGCCTTGCGGCTGGCGCGGTCGGTGCCGTGGGGGGTGAACAGCGGGCTGGCGGACGCGCGGCGGGCGCGACGGGCGGGCCGGTGGCTCATCTGGGGCCCTCGATTCTACGGGTGGTGCTCATCGCACGCAGGCCGCGCTGTGCGGGCGGAGGTCGGTGGGGGTGGTCTTGCGGCGGACGACGTGGCCGGCGGCGAGGTGGCGCTGGCAGATCGTCAGCACGGGCGGGCCCTCGGGGAGCCGCTCTGGAGGGCAGGCGCTTGTCTCAGCGTCGGCCAGGGGTGTGCCGGGCAGCAGGTGGAAGGCGGCGTGGACTTCGCTGGTGGCCTGCCAGAGCCTGGTGTGGGCGGTGGCCAGGTGACGTCCGGCGGCCGGGTGCGGGGGCCGGGTGTTGTCGGCGAGCCGGTCCAGAAGCTGGAGCAGAGCGGTGAGGTGGGCGTGCAGCACGTCAAGGTGCGGACGATCTCCGGGCTTGGGCGTGTCCGCGTCCGACGGTGCCAAGGCCCGTGCGTGGTGGCGGATGCCGGCGCTCGCGGCGCGGAGGTAGGGGTGCGCGTCGTCGGGGCGCGTAGGAGAGGTCAAAGGTGGTGGTCCTTCCTGCCGGTAGGCAGGGCAGTGGGGGCGTCCCGTCGCAGGTGAGCCGGAGTGCGGTGGGTCAGGGTGCACACGGGCGCGGCTGGTTCACAGGGCGGTGCGGGCGAGCGGGAGCGCGGTGAGGGCGAAGGCGTCCGGCTGCTGGTAGTTGAGCCGACGAAGGTCGACACCGGAGGTGACGGCGTGGGTCTCGATCTGTGCGCAGGCGGCGTCCAGGAGGGCGTCGGTCTCGGCGGTGACGGTGACCAGGCCGGTCAGTGCTACATCCGCGTGTCCGGCGATGAGCTGGCGTTCGCGGAGTTTGACGTCGGCGTACTCGGCGGAGTCCTCTTCGGAATCGACCTGTCCGCGGCGTGCGCGCTCGTTGGCGTCGGCGATGATCGCGGCCTTCTTGCGCTGGACGTCCCGCAGTGCGGACTCGAGCCCCTGCGGCACGTATATGAGGGAGAGGCTGCGGCGCACGCCGGCCGTGAACATCAGCCCGTGCAGGAACCCGGCTCCCATCTCGGTCCTCGGCCAGTTCTCCACCCAGTACGTTGCGTGCCGCGCGCTGTCGGTGGCGAGGCGGTCGTACTCCTCGAACTGGACGACGGGACCGGCGGCTGCGGGGTCGGCCTCGGCGCGGCCGGTCTCGGACCACTGCTGGAGCGCGGCGAGGGCCTTCGGGTCGTAGGCGGTGCGGATGACGGCGGCGATTTCCCGCGCGCTCAGCCAGCCGGTGACCTGGAGCCCGGCGTTGCGGGCAGCCTGCGCGATGGAGGCGGTGGTCTGCTCCATGACGGTGAACGCCCCAGGCAGCCCTCCGCCTGCCTGTGAGATCAGGCGTCGGGCGGCCTTGAGGTCGAGGGAGATGGCGAGGTAGGTCTCGTGCGGGGCGGCGGCGGGGCCGGCCGAGGCGACCAGTTCGGAATAGATCTGTCCGGCGACGGGGGTCTGGGGCTGTCCGTGGTGGGTCCAGTGGCGGGTGAGGGTGTCGCCGCTGTCGGGGACGGTGCGTTCTAGCACCTGGACGGTGGCGATGTGCCCGGTGCGGGCAATGCCAGCGAGCGCGCGTCCCCAGCTGCTCACGTTGTGGTTCTGGGTGGCGGGGTCGAGGAGGGCGAAGGCGCGGCTGGTGACGCGGGCGATGGCGGTCAGGGTCTGCTGGTGCGGGTCGTGGACGGCTGCGGCGCCGTTGGCGGAGTCGCCGGGGGTGACGACCTTGAGGGAAGCGGTGGTGCCGGGCAGGTGGAGGACGCCGTCTTGCCGGGGCCGGGTGACGGGCCGGGCGAGCCAGAGGGTCTGGCCGGTGCGACGGCGGTGCGCGTACCGGGTGACGATCGGTGCCCAGTCGATGAGGGAGCGGCCGTGCCGGCGGATCGCGACGAGTGCGCCGGATGCCGCCCACAGCGGGGCCAGGGCGATGGCGCCGAGCAGGCCGGTGGAGATCACCGTCATCAGCAGCAGGGCCAGCGTGCAGGAGACGAGGACGAGTTGGGGCAGGGAAAGGCCGAGGAGGATGCCGCGGCGGCTCCGGTGCGGGAACTTCACCGTGACCGGGGCGACGGAGAGATCAGTCATGGGGCGGGTCCTGGAGGCGCGGGTTGAACCCGGGGACGGGAGGGCGCGTGCACGTCCCGCCCCTGGGAGTCGGTCAGGGAATCACAGGCCGCTCGGAGGCGGCGGCCCGCTCGCCCCGCTGGACGGGGCGTTCTGCGTTCCGGAGGACGGGGGTGCGCCCTGCGGCGGCGGGGTTGTGGTCGGCGGGGTGGACTGCCATCCGCCGCTCTGCCCTGACGCGGTACTCGCGCCGGATCCGCCCGGCCCCGGGCTGCCGCCCACCTGGCCGCTGGTGTCGTCGGACACACTCGTCGGCGCGGGCTGAACGGCCTTCTCCAGGCCGGACTTGACCCCGTCGCCGCCTGGCGAGGCACCCGTTCCGCCGCTCTGCGATCCCTCCTTGCCCTCGCCGCCTCCGCCGGTCGGGCTGGCAGCGATGTCGCCGGGGAACCCACCGCCGTCGGGGCCCTGCGGTGCGGCACCCACGCCGGCGCCGGCCGCAGCGCCACCGGTTCCGGCGGTGGCCGCGGCGGCGGCGGCCCTGCGGGCGGCCTTCTCGGCGTGAGCCTTCGCGATCTGCGCACCGGCGCCGCCGGCACGGTGGATGGACTCCCCGTCGGTCCCGTCGGCCGCCCAGTGCACGAACTTGAAGACCGCGTACGGGCACAGCAGCACCAGGATCATGATCACGATGCCGGACATGACGTCGGCGAGGGCGGCGATGCCGTCCTTGGCCTCGGTCTTGCCCATGGCGGCGATACCGAGCACGAAGATCACGGTCATCAGGAGCTTCGAGACGACCAGGGTGGCGGTGGCTTCGATCCAGCCCTTGCGCCAGCGCCGGGCGACTTCCCAGCCGCCGCCGGCGGACGCGAACACGGCGAGGGTGACCATGACGAGGATGCCGACCTTGCGGACCATCATTACGCACCAGTAGAGGAAGGCGCCGATGGCAGCGCCGAGCCCGGCGACGACCGCAACGAGCCAGCCCAGCCCGGACAGGCCCGGTATCTGGTTGACCTTGACGATGCGTCGCACGGCCGACTCGATGTTCAGGTGTGCGGTCTTGAACAGGCCGTCGCTGACGGCGTCGACCGCTTCGACGGCGACTGTGGTCAGGGCGATGGCGGAGAAGGCGAACAGGACGCCGCTCATGGTGCCGGTGAATGCCTGAGTCAGAGCTTGTCCGTCGCGTCTGACGGCGGCCCGGACCAATTGCGCGCAGAATGTGGCGACCAGCAGGACCAGGCCCAGTGGCAGCAGCATCTCGTAGTTGTCGACGAACCACGTCGCGTTGAGGTCAACCTTCGTGGTGGTGTTGACTGCCTCGGCGGCCAAATCGGCTGCAGCAGCAGCCAGTTCACCTGCGGACTTCGCCATCCAGTCACCGATGGCCTTGCCGGGATCCGAGGCGAAATCCACCGCCTCACCGACCGTGCACAGTTTGTCGGCCAGGGGGTAATCACAGAAACCCACGAGGAGTTACTCCTCCTTTTCTTGTCTCAGGCGCGGGTCACTGAGTGACGCTCGGAGCGATGGCGGCCAGGGTGCAGTCGTGGTTCGGGCGGCACTGGACGGCGAGGGTCACGGCCCGTCCCTCGGCCCCGCCGCCGCCCTTCTTCCAGCTGAGCGTCTGCTTGCCGTTGACGGTGACGACGTAGATGTACGCCTCGGTGATCGCGGACGGGTCTTCGGCCAGCGCCTGCTTGAACGCGCCGGGATAGTGGCCCTCGGTGACGTGGGCGGTGGCCTGCTGGTCCTGGTCGGCCATCCTCGACCACAGGACCGGGTCGGGAACCTGGCCGGAGACCGAGGCCCAGTCGGCGTACTCGGTCTCGGTGGTCATCCAGGCGCGCATGCCGGCGAGCTGCTCGTCGCGGCTGGTGTCACGGGTGTCGTAGGACCACAACATCTGGGCCGCTGCCTTGGCGTAGGCGACCGGCTCGGAGATCTGCGGCGGCTTGGGCACCGACCCGGATCCGGATGAAGGCTTCGGTGCGGCCTCGGAGGAGGACGGGCTGCCCGTAGGGGCAGCTGCCGCGGTGTCCGGAGCCTGGTGGCTGGTCCCGCCCCCAGTCAGCATGGCAACGACCCCGGCGATGGCGAGCAGGACGGCGACGGCGGCGGCGACGGTCGCGATGCGTCGGTTGGCCGACCACCCCGAGCCGTACGAGGACAGTGAGAGGGAGGGGGATCGTTTCCGCATCAGTGGACCTGCGAGCCCAGGCCGGAGAAGAAGGCCACGATGCCGTTCGCGGCACCCAGACCGAGGGCGGCGCCTGCGGCGACGACGGCGCCTTTCTTCCCGTTGGCCTCGGCCTGGTGGCCACCGGTGTGGTGGCCCCAGGCCCAGACGCCGAGCGAGACGGCGAGGGCGCCGACGACGGCGATGATGCCGAACATGTTGATCGAGTTGACGACGTTCTTCAGCACGCTCAGGCCGGGCAGGCCGCCGCCCTTGGGCGAGATTCCTGGGTCGTAGGCGAGCTGGATGACGCGGCCTGCGAGGGGGACGGACATAGGGGTGGTGGGGCTCCTTGCATACGCGGGCCCAGCGAGGGCTGGCAGGGAAGGTGAAAGAAAGCGGAGGGGGAGGTGCGCGAAGGCGTGGAAGTGGCCGCAAGGCCGGACCGCCCCGGGGCGAAGCCGGGCGGGTGCGGCGTCAGAGGATGCGGCGGGCGGCGAGGATCGTCCAGTCCTTGATCGGGGTGATCCGGACCGGCTTGGTGGTGCGGGGTGCCTCGATGACGAGGCCCTCGCCCATGTACATGCCGACGTGCTCGGGCCGTGCGGCGCTGCCGCGGCTGAAGATCAGGTCACCGGGCTTGAGATGGGCGGGCGAGACCGCTTTGCCCTCGCCCACCTGCGTGTACGTGGTGCGAGTGAGCGTGACACCGACGTGGGCGTACGCCTGCTGCATCAGCGAGCTGCAGTCGCAGCGGCCCATGGGATCGGGGCCGTGCGAGTTCGTGCAGGATCCGCCCCACTGGTAGAGCGTGCCGAGCTGCTGCATCGCCCAGGCGATGGCCTTGCGCGCCTTCGGATCTGCGTCCTTGGGGATCGAGTAACCCTTGGGGACGCTCCCCTCGGGGATGCGGCCGAACCCGGGACCGTCCTGGCCAGGCACGCAGCCGGTCGTGGCCGACTGCTGGTCCTGGTCCTGGTGCTGGTCCGTGTCCTTGCCGTCCGCGTCACCGCCGCCGGGGAAGGTCTTGGCGATGGCACCTTGCAGCGCGGTGGCCAGCTTCTCCCACTGCGCGTATGCGTCCGGCAGGCCGGACTTCTGCACGGCTTGTGCGGCCTGGGTGACGGTCATCTGCTGCCACCCGCTCACCTTGAGCAAATGCTTGTAGAACTGCTCGCTCGCGTACGTGGGGTCGCGGATCTGTTCGGCGCTGCCCCAGCCCTGGGAAGGGCGCTGCTGGAAGAGGCCGAGGGAGTCGCGGTCGCCGTAGGAGAGGTTGCGCAATCGGCTCTCCTGCATCGCCGTGGCGAGCGCGATGATCTGTCCCTTCTTGGGGACGTCGAGGGAGAGGCCGGCGGCCACGATGGTCTGGGCGTTGGGGACCTGCTCGGCGGGCAGATCCAGGCCCTCGACGTGCACGTCCTTACCGGAGGCGCCGTCGAGGATCGTGGTGACCTGTTCGGCGACCTTGTCGCTGTCGATGTCGGTCAGGCAGTTGCTGAAGGAGCCGCTGATCTGCACGGCGTCGGCCGAGGAGGCCAGCATCATGCCGGTGCCGGCGATCAGGATCGGGGAGAGGAAGACGACGCCGATGCCGGCGGCGAGCCCCTTCAACCCGAGCGGACCGCTCGCCGGTCAGCGGTTTCGGGCATGGGTTGGCAGCGAGACGTCATGAACGTGTCCTTGGGGGTGCGGTGTCCGGCGTGCCGCGTGCGCGAGGCGTCTCGGAAGGGCGCGGCGGCCGGGGTGGGCGATCAAAGGCGGACCGGTGTGGGCGAGTTGCCGCTCGCTCCGTGTGGCCGGGCTGTGAGCTACGTATGCCGGGGCAGAGGGTACCTCCGTGAGATGTGGCAGAGGAGTAGCCAGCGGCGGGTGCGCCGGGCGGTTCAAAAACAGTAGGCGCGGATCGGCGGTTGACCAAATAGCCGGCGTGAGGTGCCGGAAACCGATACCTCGACAGAGCACTTCTTGGTCGTCGGCGGTTTCGCCTCTACAGTTTTTGGACTCCCCCTCGCCCTCCTCGCTCTGCGGCCCTGGGCTTCTGCATACCCTCTTCCGGCCCGCGAGGACTCCTGCGCGAGGCGGCTATTTCCCTCCGCGTTTCCGCACCGAATCGGGGTTCCTCTTTGCCTTTTTCCCTTCACCAGGGCGATGCTCTGGCCGTTCTCTCCAGCCTTCCGGACGGCTGCGTCGACTCCGTCGTCACTGACCCGCCGTATAACAGCGGAGGCCGGACTGCGAAGGAGCGCACCACGCGCTCCGCGAAGCAGAAGTACACCTCCGCTGATTCCAAGAACGACCTTGCCGACTTCACCGGCGAGAACATGGACCAGAGGTCCTACGCGTTCTGGCTGACGCAGATCATGACCGAAGCCCACCGCCTCACCAAGACCGGCGGGACCGCCCTGCTGTTCACCGACTGGCGCCAACTCCCGACCACGACGGACGCGATCCAGGCTGCCGGATGGCTGTGGCGCGGTGTCCTGGCCTGGCACAAGCCGCAGGCCAGGCCCCAGAAGGGCCGGTTCACCCAGAACTGCGAGTTCATCGTCTGGGCCAGCAAGGGGCCGATCGACGGCTCCCGCAACCCCGTCTATCTGCCCGGCATGTACTCGGCGTCGCAGCCCTCGGGCGCGAAGCGCCAGCACATCACGCAGAAGCCGGTCGAGGTGATGCGCGAGCTGGTCAAGATCAGCCCCGAGGGCGGCACGGTCCTCGATTTCTGCGCAGGCTCCGGCTCCACGGGCGTGGCCGCCCTGCTGGAAGGCCGGGACTTCATCGGCGTGGAGAAGACCGAGCACTACGCGTCGATCGCGGCCGACCGGCTCACCGAGACGATCCGCGAGTCCCTTGCGCAGGACGACGTGGTTCTCACTGCCTGAGCCGGGCCCTTGCCCGTCGCCACGGCGACCAGCTTCCATGCGCAGCCGTCGGCGGAATACCGCCGAAGCAACGTGCAATCCGCCGGCGGATGCGCGCGAGAGCGCCCCCGCACTTCCCTCATTCCGCGTCTCGTAGGAGGCCGAACTTCTCAATGCCCGAATCCGCAAAACCCGCCGACGGTGGAGAGTTGGAGCCGCTTCGTATTCCGGATCCGCAGCTGGAGGGAATCGAGGCGAGCGTGCGGCGGCTCATGGAGCAGTCGGCGCAACAGGCTCAGCAACTCGACCACCTCGCGTCCGCCCCGTCGCCGAGTGAATCACCGTTCGCCGCGTTCGGCATGCCGGGACTCGGCGGCTCGCCGACCGCTGCTCCATCGGAGCCCCGTCCGATCCTGGAACTGGACGGAGAGGAACGCGAGGACGAACTCGACGCCCTGTCCGACTGGGTTGACGACTTCTTCCTCCCGGTCTACGGGGCGGAGGTCACCACCGCGGCGCCCTGGTGCCTGCAGTGGCAGGAGCACGACGACGTCGTGGCCTGGCTGCATGCCTTGTGGCTCGCCTACCAGCAGCACAAGGACCCCGAATCCGGGCTCGCTGGCCTGTTTGTGTGGCACCGGGACTTCCTCACCCACGCCGTCGCCGCGATCCGTGCACCGGGCGGCCCGCTGTCGGCCTGCATGACCTCTCCCGACCGGTCTGCACACCGTCTCCTGCCTAGCCCGCCGCCCTCCGTACGCACGGAGACGGCGGCCACGGCGGAAGCCACAGGGCCCGCCGAGCCGGACGAGCCGACGTCATGACCGCGGGACAGGGACAGCCCGCCTTCGGACTGAGCTTCGACCCGCGCGCGCTGACCGATCTCCTCCAGGCCCCAAGCGATGTACGCGACCTCACTCTCGCCTACCTGCAAGAAGTCGTGAACGGGCAGCGCTTCGGGCTGCGCCTCGACGGTGACCTGGAGGGCTTCAGGAAGCTGTTCGTGGACTCGCGCAAGGACTGGCGCGTCGTCTACGGAGTCCGCCCGGCGCCCGCCCAATCCGTCCACCATAAGGAGATCTACGTCGTCGCGATCCGGCCGCGAGTGGGCAACGACGTCTACGACGAGGTCGGCCGCCGTCTGGGCATGACTCGCCGGCCGCTGAGCGCCCGCACCCACGCGGCACGCTCTCGTTCCCCGCAGCTGACCCCTCGCGCGCCCGTGCCCCGGCCCGCTCCGCCGCCCACCGCGATGCCGGGTCTGCCCCGTCCCGCACCGAACCCCGCGCACCATCCCACCCGCTGAACGCACGGAGCGTCGCCTATCCCCCTTGAACCCGCGCCGACACCCACCCCGCCGGCGCGCGGTCTCCCCGCTCGACCATCGCCTCGAAGCCGCCACCGGGCACGACGAAGGCCCCAGCTCGACCCGGCAGATCGCGGTCCACCCCGGCGCAGCGGCTCTCCACCGAAAGGCCCCTTGTTGTCTCCCACCGAACCGGAGCCGGTCCGGAAGTCCATCCCCCAAGTCGACTTCGATCTGGACGACCTCGACGCCGACGAGGAGAAATACCTCGACTTCTGCCGCAAGGTCGGCGTCCACGAGGACATGCTCGTCCCCCTCGCCGAACACCACGACGGGCCGCACAGCTACTACGTCCTGTTCGACCGCACCGCGACCTGGGGACGCCCCGGCACGCCCCAGGTGCTCGCCGTGCATCTGCAACGGGACTACGAGAAGCAGACGTTCAGCTTCGAGCAGGCCCCGCTGCCGCTGCCCGCGATGGCGCAGTCCTGGCTCATCCACCGCGGCTGCCCGCACGACGCCATCGGCCTCGTCCCCGAACTGGGCCCGCCGCCGGCGGACGAGGCCTCGCGAGCGCTGGAGCGACGCCTCGCCAGCGACGGCGACCAATACGCTATGGGCTACTCCTACACCAGCGACGACCCCGACGACATGGTCGTGGTCGTGGCCCTGCGCGCCCTGGACGAGCGCGCCCCGTCGCCGTTCCGCGTCGTGGTCGAAGAGGTCGACACCGAGACGTGGACGCACACCCTGCGCGAGGGCGGCTTCGACACGGTGGGCGAGGCCCTGCAGTGGTGCGACGACCGGCTCACTGGCGAGGCCGGCCCTCTCCCGCCGGTTCGCCCGGCAGCCGCCGCCAGCCGTCCGGCCGGTGTGGCGAAGGCCCCTGCTCCGCGCCCGCCCGGCCGTTCGCGCTGAGCGCTCAGCCGACGCGGGCGGCGCAACATAGCCGACGATCGCCGGTTAGCCAAACCGGCGATTCTCCGGACTCTTATACAGCCGCCAGGACAACCCCGCGGCGCCCTTCCCTACATTCCCCACGCCTTCACGGAGGTTCCTTCCGCATGCGCTCCACCCGAATCGCCATATCCGCCGCGATGCTCGGCGCACTCGCTCTGCCGGTGCTGTCCGCCACCACCGCCAACGCGGCACCGACCGCCGCCTCCGCTCTCCCTGCGAGCAGCTGCTCGTCCCTCCCGCCGCTGCCGTACGCAGTGCACGCCAAGGCCGTGACCATCCGGTCCAAGGCCAGCTCGAAGTCCACGGCGCTCGGCGTGCTCTACAAGAGCCACAAGTTCACCGTCTCCAAGATGAGCGGCAACTGGGTCTACATCACGGACAAGACGACCGGCGTCAAGGGCTGGGTTTCCGGCACGTACGTCTACCGCGACGTCCGTATGTGCCTGGACTAACCGGATTGAGCACGTCCCGGCAAGCGGCTGATCGCCCAGTACGGGGACCCTCACATTCCCTACGCATCGGCCAATCCAGAACAGGAGATCCTTTTGTCCGACGGCATATCCGAGGGTTCTGCGAATGTCGTGGGCGTTCTCACCGAACGGATCGAAGCACGCTTCGACATGGGCATGGACCAGTTGAAGGCCGCGGTCGCCGCCGCGCCGACCGCGAACCCTGACGCCACCGACGTCGTCAAGTGGCACGGCCTTCTCGTTGAGGCCCAGTCCGTGCTGGAGCGCGCGGAGGACGACCTCCTCGCTGCACTGCATACCCAGCCCAGCGAGGTCGACGACCCGACGATGGGCCTCGCTCACCGGGTGAACGCGGCCGTCACCGCCCGCGACGGCCGGGCCCTGGTCGTGCGATGGCTCCTCGACCCGGACGCCCCAGGGAAGAAGGGCCTCGCCGCAGAGCGCCTCGCCCGTCTTCGGCCCCGCACCGGGCCGGCGGTGCAGACCAGCGCCCCCAACCGGCCTGCGAGTACAGCCGCACCGGCGACGGCGTGGCGGTCGACGAGGGCCGCCCGATGAGCCGGGACAAGGCCAGCACCATGGACGGCGACCTGCAGAAGGTCTTCGGGAAGCCGGTACCCGAGCTGTACGAGGCGGCTGCCGGCCACGATGCCTCGCCCGCGTTCGCCCGTGCCCTGGAGCTGCGGTCCTTCCTGGCGCTCACCGAGGAGCAGGTCGCCCGCGTCCGCGACCGCGTACACGCCGACATGGACCCCGACCGCGACATGAGCGAACTGTCGGCCGACAGGCTCCGCTTCGACGCGCAGTGGCTGGACGCGGCACTGGAGGCCCGCGACGGCTACCGCGCCGCCCTCGGCGAGCTGCTGCGCACCATGCCGCCGCCTGCGCAGCAGGCCCGTCCCGTCCGCACGGCACAGCTCAGGGCCACCGCAACCCTGCCCCCGTCCGCCGCCCCGGCACCCCCGCGTGCCGGGGCGGCCCGGGGCCGCCGACCGTGAAAGCCCCCGATTGCCCCACCCCACGTCCACCGACATAGCCGGACGGATCGAGGACCTGTACGGCGCACCGCTCGCCGACCTCGAAGCCCACGCCCAGGACCAGCCGCCCGGCATGCTCTCCGCCCTGCTCGGCATGCACGACGATCTCGCCCTCGTCGAGCGCAGCATCGACTTCCACCGCGACCACCTCGCCCGGCTCTTCCAGCCCGAGCGGCAGATCGGCCCGCACGAGGTCTCCCACCTCCTCGACGGTGCACGCCGCCTCGCCGGAGCCGTCGCCGTCCGCGAGGTCCAGGCCAAATCGGTCACCGCCGTCCTGCAAAGCCTGGCCCGCATCCCGGCCCCGACGCCAGCCCCGCCAACTCCCTCGCCTGCTCCAGCTCCGCCTCTTGCGGCGCAGAGCCCGGCGCACAGCCGCTGACCCGCAGGCCATTCCCCTTTCATTCACCCAGGAGTTCCTCCCTTGGCCATCGCCGCTCTGCCCGCTGACACCGACGCCGACATCGCCCGGGTCACCGAGGCCCTGGCCATGATCACCCCGCGCTGGAACGTGAGGATCCTCCTGGCCCTCTCCGGCCCGCCGCTGCGCTACAACGAGCTGGCGGCGAAGGTGTCCTGGCTGCAGAGCGGCCAGCTCCACCCCAAGCTCACGGCGCTGTGCGACGCCGGACTCGTCGAACGCACCGAACACACCTCACGGCACGTGACCTACGGCCACACCAACCGTGGCGTTGCCCTGCTGCCGGTCCTGCCGATGATCGTCACCTGGGCCGAGGAACACCTGGAGAAGGCGGACCGCCCGCTGCCCGCGATCGAGCAGATCGAGGACAGCCTCACCCTGCTCACCCGGCGTCACGCCGCCGCCATCCTGTGGGTGCTCAAGTCCCGTCAGGAGGTCAGCGGGCGGGCCCTGGCCCGGATCGTGATGCCGAGCAGCGACTGGACCAACATCTACCCGCCGCTGCGGCAGCTGGTCGCCGACGGTCTCGTCGACACCAAGGGCACCGGCCGGCCCTACCGGCTCTCCGCAGCAGGCGACGGCCTGAGCCCCGTTCTCGGCACCCTGTCCGCCTGGTCCGCCGGGCAGCCCCTCGACCAGGCGTCCCAACACCCAGTCTGGGGGAACCCGCGGGCGAAGCCCGCGCAAAGGCCGTGGGTCAGCAGCCAGTCACGGCCGGCCCCCGCGGCGCTCCCACCCGCTCGGACGCCCCAGTCCTCTCCGGCGTGGCACAACCGTGATCTCTTCTCGCACGCCACGACCGCCCGCCCGAAGGCAGCCATCCCGGCGGGAGGCCCGCGCCGATGAGCACCCCCTACAGCTCTGCCGAAGTGCACCGCGCTGTCGAACTCCTCGCCTCGCGCCCCCTGGTCCGCCTGGTCACCGAGATCGACGATAACGGCGCCATACCGCCGCGACGGCTGGCCGGCATCCTGCCCGACCTCTCCACGCACCAACTGCGGAGTGCTTCCCACACGGCCCGCGCTTACGGTCTCGTCCGGGCCGCGCCCGGCGCTGGTCTGCAACTGACCGACGCCGGGACGGAGTTGGCAGATTTGTACGACGCGATGGCCCGCTGGGCCCGGCGCCACGCCGTCCCGGCCCCCGTCTGCGAGTTCAGCAGCCGTATCCGGCACGTCCTCGACCTGTTGGCACCATCGCTCACCGCCGAGCGAGCCGATGCTCTCTCCCCGCTGATCGGCGACGGAGCCGAGGCGGGGCTGGCTCGTCCCCGCACGCTCCTGATCCAGTGGCTGGCCGACAACCCCCAGGTGGCCACGGCGTCTGAGCCTGAGCCGGTCGCGTGAACGCAGCGGTCACACCCCGGCACGCACGCCGCACGGGCGGGCTGATGCGCAGCATCTATCTGCCGCGCACGGCGGACGCGTTGGCGTTCGCGATGTCCACCTACGGCATCCCGCTGCTCGTCCTGGCCACGACGCGATCCGCCTCGCTGACGGGCGCCGCCTTCGCCCTGGAGTGGCTTCCGCGGCTGGCTGCGTTCGGGTGGGCCGGATCGGTTGTCGACCGGCGCGGTGCCGCGGTGGTCTTCCACATGGCCTCCCTGGGGAGGGCGCTGGCTCTCGCCGCCGGCGCGGTCCTGCTCCATCTCCACCCGTCCGGCAACGTGTCGAGCGCGACCGTGATGGTGCTGGCGGCGACGACCGGCGTGCTCACCGAGTTCAGCTATATCGCGGCCGAGACCGCGGGTGCCGCCGCCGGACGCCGAGCAGGACGGCCGGCCCACCGTGTCCAGGCTGTCCTGCTCGGCATCGACCAGACGGCGACCCTGGCCGGTCCGGCGCTCGCCGGAGTGCTCTTGCTTGCCGGGCCGCCGTCGATGCTCGCGGTGATCACCATGCTCTCGCTGCTTGCCGCGCTGCTCGCCCTGCGCACCCCGCCCTCGCCCGTGGCACCGGCCCGTGTGCCGAAGGGGCAGTCCGGCGGCGGACTGCTCACCGGGTGGCGCACCATCCGCTCGCTGCCCGTGCTCGGCTGGCTCGTGACCGGGCTGACCTTGTCCAACCTGGCCACCGGCCTTCTCCAAGCGGCCGGCCCCGTGATCGTCGTCAAGCATTTCGGGCAGTCCACCACCGCTGTCGGCCTGGTCTGGTCCGCCGCTGCCGCAGCGACGCTCCTCAGCGTCACGCTCTGCCGGTTCGCGCTCGACCGCCTCGGCCTGTGGCCGGTTGGCGCCGCCTGCGCCGCCGTCTCCTCGCTCGGATGTCTCGCCGCTGCCCAGGCCCCCGACTACCGGTCCTACCTCGTCTTGGTCGCGGTCCTCATGGCGGGCGAAGGCGGCATGACGGTCGTCCTGCGGACCCTGCGCTCCCGTCTGATCCCTCCGGAGAAGTTCGGCAGCACCCTGTCGGCGACGATCCTCATCCTCCTGCTGCCCTTCCCCGTCACCGGCGCGCTCACCGCGCTCACCCCGCCCGACGCGCTGGGCCACGTCATCACCGTCTGCGCCGCGCTGCAGGCCCTGGGTCTGTTCTGCACCTTCGCCCGCCTGCGCACTGATCCCGCCCTGCGCGCCTGACCCTGCTGCGCCCCCACCCTGTGGAGAACTTCATGTCCATTGCCGCCCTCGGATCGCACCGCGCGACCGGTCGCAGCATCACCAAGCAGTTCCACGCCTTCGACGCCCGCAACCCGCACGTCTACCGGACCCTGGAGGGCATGGCCGCCCGCCGACTGGCCGCCGGCGCCACTCGGGTCAGCTTGAAGGACCTGTTCGAGGACCTGCGCCGCCAGCTCCCTCACGGGATCGCCGGGTTGAACAACAACTACACCGCCCTCTACGCCCGCCGCCTGATCAGCGAACACCCGCACTGGGCTGCGGCGTTCGAGCTGCGCCGCCGCCGTGCCGCCTGAGACGCCCCTCTCTTCTCTCGCCCTGCCGTCCACCGATACGGAGAACCCCTTCTTGTCCGCTCGTCCCCTCGTGCTCGTCGTTTCTCCCGGCGACGAGACCTATCGCGCCTACTGTCTGGAGCAGGTGGCCGCCGCGTACGACGTCGTCCTGCTCACCGGCACCGAGCCGTCGTGGGAGAAGCCGTTCATCGTCGACCACGCCGTCGTCGACCTGAGCGACCCCGCAGCGCTGCTCTCCGGCGGCCGGGCGCTGGCCGAGCGCCACGACCTTGCCGGCGTGGTCACCTGGGACGAGTGGCACCTCGTCCCCACCGCCCGCCTCGCCCGCGCGCTCGGTCTGTCCGCGACGTCCGTCGAGGTGATGCGGGCCTGCCGCAACAAGGCCACCGCACGCACCCTGTTCGCCCGCCACGGCGTGCCCTCGGCCGCCTCGATGAAGGCGCGGACCCTGCTGGAGGCCGGCCTGGCGACGATGACCCTCGGCCTGCCGACGGTCATCAAGCCGGTGGCTTTCGCGGGCAGCATCGGCGTGATCCGCGTCGACCAGCCCGAAGAACTGCCCGCCGCGTTCGCATTCGCCTCGGCCGGGGCGAACCGCAGCCGCGAGGACACCGGCGTCCTGGTCGAGGAGTACCTCGACGGGCCGGAATTCTCGGTCGAATGCGTCACCCACCGCGGCGTGACCACGGCGGTCGCCGTGACCCGCAAGCACCTGGGTCCCGCACCGTACTTCGCCGAGACCGGGCACACCGTTGATGCCTCCGACCCGCTCCTGGCCCAGGTCGCCCCGGCCGCCGCTGCTGCGGTCAAGGCCCTGGGGATCACCGACGGCGTGCAGCACGTCGAGCTGCGCCTGGTGGACGGCCGGCCCCGGCTGATCGAGGTTAACGCGCGCATCGGCGGCGACATGATCGGTCACCTCGTCCGTCTAGCCACCGGCATCGACCTGCCCCGGGCCGCCGCCGATCTCGCCTGCGGCCGAGCGCCGGACCTCACCCCGACCCGCAGCGGGGCTGCCGGCATCCGTATGCTCTACCCGGACGCCTCCGGCACCCTAACCGCGCGGCACATCAACCAGCCCTTCGCCGCCCACACCCCCTGGCTGCGCCAGGTGCAGTGGATCCGCGAGATCGGCGACCAGCTCGTCCTGCCGCCCGACGGCGACCTGTTCACCGCCCGGGCCGGGTTCTACATCGTTACCGGCCGCACCACCGCCGAGGTCACCGAACGCCTCGACACCGCCGCCGACGAGATCACCGTCACCACGAGGGCGGACCGATGAACCCACAGCCCGATTCGCACCACGAGATCGACGGCGACGTCTACGTCTCCCCGCGCCACCTCGCCTCCACCACCGGAACCGGCGACCCCGCCCTTGCCCCGCTGCTCGAACTTGGCTGGGACCTGCGGTACGACGAGGACTCCAACGTGTACGTGAGCGCTCCTGACCGGCGCGTGCGCCTGGGCTACCTGCCCGAAGGCGAGGACGACGGGCTCTGGCGCATCAACGCCTACAAGGACTCCTTCGGGTCGCCGGCGTGGGGCGTCTGCTTCAACGACCGCGTCCCCACCGAGCTTGTCCAGGCGTTCACCACCGTCCTGGCCACGGCGTACGAGCAGGGACCGGATGCTTACCTTGCCCGGCCGGTCTCCGGCATCGACGAGCACGATCCCTTCCTCGCGGTCGTGCCGCTCCTGAAGCAGGGCTGGGAGATCGACCGCCCTCGCTGGGGCGTCTTCGCAGTCCAGGCCCCGGACGGGCTCGCCGGCATGGAGTTCACCACCGGCGACCTCGATCCGGAAGCCGAACTGACCACACGGGACGCCCGCTGGCAGCTGTGGGCGGGCAAGTCCGTCGACCGGCCTGTCTGGTACGCCACGGCCAGTACCGACACCCCTGTCGCCCTGCTCACCGCCGTCACCGAGTGCGTCGCCGATCCGGCACCCCTGCCCCGGTGGCGCGCGGTGACCTCTAGCTACATCAAGGGGATGGCCCAGCTCACCTCGATCCTCCCGCCCGGCCCGCCGGCTCCCACTCCGCTCGACGTGCAGCGGGCCGTCGCATCCCGCCGTCCGGCTGCGCTGCCCGCAGCCAGCGTTCCACGCTGGAGCACCACCAGCCGACCGGCCCTGCCCGGCCCGCGCCGGTAGGACCAGCCAGACCTCGACCGGAGCCTCTCTTGTCCCTGCAAGCCGCAGAGTTCTTCGCCGAGCTGTGCCTTCCCTTCCACGACCACACCGTTGTTGGCAACACCTACTTCGCTGTCCCGATCCCCGATGCACCGCTGCGGATGCGGATCGACTTCACCCGCACCATCCACGCGGACACCTATGGAGGGCTGCGTGTCGCCGTCGTTCACTCGGAACGCGGCGAGATCGACGCGGTGGTGCTCAGCTTCGCAGACCACGGGACCTTCCATCGCCGCGATGAAGCCACCAACACCGGGCCGAACACGAAGCAGTACGGCACCTTCGACACCTATCACCGCCCCGGCTGCCCGCCGTGGGACGGGGCCGTCACCACCGGGCTGCGCGACGCCATCGAGCAGTACACCGCCGTCTGGTTCCCCGGCACCTGGGCCGCGTCCACGCCCGGGCGCGCGGCTGGCCGTACCCCGCGCAGCACTCCCACCCAGCCGGCTACCTCAGTCGTCGCTCCCTCGCCCACACCGGAGCCGACGCCACACCGTGGCTGATCGGTGGCGCGGCCATGCTGATCGCAGCAGGCGTAGGGCTTTCCTCCTGGCACGCCGCAGCCCCACCGACGACTCCACTGAGAGCTGACCCGCCCCCCTCCACGACTCAGAGCCCCCGGATTCCACAGCCTGGAATCCGGTGGCTCTGTCGTCCACGAACGCGCGCCGGCCTCGTTACGTCCGGCCGGTGGTCACCGCCGGGTGCGCGAACGACGTGGAGGAGGTGCACCAGTACGGGTTCCGATGTAGCAGGCCACCGCGGACGGGGCGAGCACGGCGCGGCCGATCCGGCTGAGGCCGAAGAACACCAGGGTCAGCCCGGCCGTGGCGACGACCTCGCCCAGCAGCAGGTGACCGGCGGACCGGTCGTGGGCGGAGAACTTGACCAGTGGCTTGGCGAACATCGCATCGGCCAAGACTGCCCCGCCGATTCCCCCCGTGACCTGGGCGGGCACGTACGACGCGACGTCACACAGGGTCGGGCCATCCGGATCACGGCGGCCGGTGAACCAGATGGCGAGTGTGACGACCGGGTTGAAGTGCGCACCCGAGACCGGCCCGAGCAGCAGGATGAGCATGCCCAGGCCGAAGACCATGGCGAGGGCTCGCGCCGAGGAGCGCAGTGCCGACCGCTGTCGATTTTTTGGCGCATTCTTGCAGGTGAGCCGATAGGCGAGGTGTGACCGAGCACGCTAGTCGGCCAGTGAGCGCCTTACTTGGCCACTCGGAGCATCACAGTTGGCTAATCCGCTTCACCCCTGCGAGGACGGCCCGAGCCCACGAGCACGCGACATCCCTGTTGACGAGCAGCCCGGGACCGGTTGAAGGCTCATCGGAGCGACGAGTTTTAGGCGCGCGCCAGGTCCACACGTCGCCTTGCGGTGTACTCACCGCTGGGGCTTCGTTTGGGACAGACGAGGCGTTTGCTGACCGAGCCGAGACGATGACGGCGCGGGAACAACACCGAGCACTGCCGCGGCGGAGCTCCTAGGTGTATTGACCCGCAGGGTTGTTCACGCGGGTGATGGGTGGCTGGCCGCCGAGTGCGGTGTGGCAGCGGTGGTGGTTGTAGGTGTGCAGTAAGTCTGCCAGGGCCGCGGTGCGTTCGGTGTTGCTGGCGTAGGGCCGTAGGTAGGCCCATTCGTCGAGCAGGGTGCGGTTGAAAGCGCTCGACCTTGCCATTGGTCTGCGGCCGGTAGGCGCGAGTGAGCTTGCCGGCCGCACCCAGGTCGGCCAGGGCCTGCTGCCAGGCGAAGCTCTTGCGGTAGGGCCAGGCGTTGTCGGTCAGGACCCGGTCGATGCGGTCGATGCCCGAGGCTGCGAAGAAGGCGGCCGCCCGGCGCAGAAAGGCCGCGCAGGTGGCGGCTTTCTCGTCGCCGTGGATCTCGCTGTAGGCGAGGCGGCTGTGGTCATCGACTGCGGAGTGGATGAAGTCGAAGCCCATGCCGTTGCGTGTGGCGCGGCCGGCCTGGCGGCCCAGGACTTTGTGGCCGCCGCCGTCGGGGATGCGGCCGAGTTTTTTGACGTCCACGTGGACCAGTTCGCCGGGGCGGTCGCGTTCGTAGCGCCGGATGACCTGGCCGGTGGGCCGGTCCAGGAAGGACAGGCGGTTCAGGCCGTGGCGGACCAGGACGCGGTGCACGGTCGAGGCCGGCAGGCCCAGGATCGGACCGATGCGGGTCGGGCCGAGCTTGCGGTCCTGCCGAAGGCGGCACACGCGGGCTTCGATCGCCCCCGCCGTGCGGTGCGGTGTCGTGCGTGGGCGGCTGGAGCGATCGCGCAGTCCCTGCTCGCCTTCGGTCTGCCAGCGACGCATCCACTTGTGAGCGGTGACGCGGGAGATGCCCATCTCGGCGGCAACATGGGCGACAGGGCGTCCGGTGCGGTCACGTTCGACCAGCAGCCGCCTGCCGTGAACGGTCAGCCGGGCATTACGGTGGGACACGAAGGCCTCCGTGCGGTGAAGATTCGACACCTCCACCACACACGGAGGCCTTCGCCATGATCAAGTCCGGCCGGCTTTAACAACGCTCATGATCAATACACCTAGGGCCTGCCGTTCCTCGTCATCAAGTCATCCCAGGCAGCCCGAGCCACTGGTAGCCGGGTGTGGAACCAGGGGTTTCGGCCGGGTGTCACATGACCTTGTTGGCCTGGCGTGGGCTCACGGCATCCTACTTGACCTTCACGGCCTGGCTGAGACCGATTGGATAGCCAGCCTTGACATCATCGCATAGCCGCCACAGTTGTAGCCGCTGGGAATTCAATCCCACGATGACGGCGATAGATCCAAGCGGCTTGTCACCACTTGAGCTGTGGACATGGTCACTCGTGTAGTGGATTCCAAGCTTATGATCAGCTGCCCGTGCCCTGCCTCTGCCGGCTGTCCGCTGGCGCGCTTCCCGCAAGATCTCCTGAGCGATGTCATGGGGGAAACGATGCACTCCTCCACCCTTGGCGCAAGACACGAGACTGTACTTGGGGCCTACTCTCTCAACTAGTTCGATGTTCATGCCATACTTCGAACCGTGATGCGGCACTTTGAAAATGTCGGCATCGAGGTAGTCCGCTCCCTGGCGATGCAGCATCTCACGGGCAAGCCAAGATGTCCGGGTTTCCAAGGCGGGAAAGTCTGTCTCCACGTGGGCCCAACTGGCGGTCTGAGCATCTGCCCCAAGCAGTAGGCGAGACCCCCGGCTGCGACGGAGTTCGCTTCTCTCCCTGGAGCGCTGGACCACGCGCTTTTCGGGATATTCAATCATCAGGGCAATAGAGGAGTTATTCTCCTCAATGCCCTGAATCCCGAACTCATGCTTAAGTGCGATGGATGGAGACAATACCCGTATATGGACAAGGTCAAATCTCTTCTCGTAACCGCTCGTCGGCATGCAGACGTGAGCTCTAGACTCGGCTTCCGCGTACATCTTGATGTATGCGGGCCTTCCCGTATCGTAGCCTGGATCCCAAAACTCATTGACTTTATAAGCCTTGAGGAGCGAACTCATCCCAGAAATGTGATCCCAGTGAGGATGGGTTGCAACAACGACGGCAATTTCCGGTTCACTCGGAACAAAATTTGCAGCCTGGAGGGATCTGATCAATTGATCCATTACTGCGAATCCCCCGACGTCGACCACGATGAGTCGACGTCTACCGTCGTGTTGTGGGAGCATGATGAGCTGGGCATCAGCGTTGCCGACATTGAGTAGGAAGTACACCATATCGGTTTCCGTAATGGCAGCAAGAAAATCGCTGCCACGTGGCGGAGCCTCGATGTCGGTAGCAGGTATCGGCTTCGGCTCGCCCATAACCCGGCCTCCCGTTGGAAGCATTACGGATTAATCATCCAATTGTCCCGAATGTTCCTCGGCGACGGCAGCATCCTTCTCTTCGAGCGGCTGGACGATCGAAGCAAGCCTCGTAATACGGGCTAGTTCTCGCGCTTCAGCACTGACGTCATACAGCGGTGAAGGAATCAGTGTCATTAGATCCTGAGCGCTGACAACTTCTGGCACTTCGGCCCACTTCTGCAGGTTGATGGCAGCACCGAAGGCGTCATCAACCCGGATCGTCTGTTGGATTGCACTCCCAAAGTGCACACGTTTTTTCTCGTGTAGAGCATCTACAGAAACAGACAAGAGAGCGATACTCTCGTCTTCCTCGAACCCTTGAGGGAGATTAGTGGCCAAGAAGTGCGGGCGTCCGAACTCGTCCAACATGGGCCATCGTGAAACTTCAAAGGTGACTACATCGACGGCTATTTCCTCAACGACCAAATAATAGAAATCGTATCGAGTCCACTGTCTCATGAGGGCCTCCACGTTGAGTGTCTTTCCCTCGTCGGCCGACGTGGGGTCCCACGCCCTCAGGCGACCAACCACCCCAACACCCCTCTCCATGACGCCATGAGTCATATAATTCACCTCTGGAAACTCGCTGTGATGCTGGGTTAAAGTGCTGCCTCAGCAAAAGGAAATCCGGCTGGAGCGCTTAGTTCACCATCTACGTGCTTGCGTAGCGCGGCATCGCAAACGGCATATCCCCAATTCACTAGCTTGTGTCGATCGCGCTCGCCTGGCGATTCTTTTGATAGGCGTGTGTTAATTGCCGCAAGTCGCATAACCTCCGCGTGGGGGCAGGGGAGAGCATCCGCGATATGGTAATTTCCCACTTCGGTTCGAATGCCCCAGTAGGCGCCAGAAATTTCCCCTCTTCTGTAACCATCAATCAGGGCACGCTTCCGCAGTGCTCGAACTTGGTGGTCCTCAATCGCAAGGACGCGTCGCAGTTGGCCAACCCAGTTGTCATGCGGTCTGGCCACGGGAGACATGCGCCCGCCACCGTCACTCACCAGCAGCGTCGTGGAACGTTTGGCAGGCTCCAGGCCGAGATTGTCGTAGATTCCCCCGTCGCCCAGTACCAAACGCGTGGTGTACGGCTCGTGCTGCAGATCTGGAGCATCGCCGGGCAAGTTCCACGCGTCAGAGGAGAAATTAAGGATTGCTGGCGACAAGAATGGGGGGAACGCCGAGGATGCTGCCACAGCATCCGCAAGTTTGATTCCTGGCTTCTCGATACCGCCGATCTTGTAATCGCGGGCATACGGCTTTGAGAAGCGCCAGAGAGCTCCACTCTGCATGTTCGTAGCATTGATAATGAACCGCGGATGATCGGGTATGTCTTGCAGGGTCTTCTCGTCAAATAGATGCTTTCGATAGGCCGCTGCGACTCTCCCAGCACTGCCCGTTGGAGTGAGGAGGCCCGTGATGGTTGCCGGCTTGTCGATCGTCCGGCGCGATAGCGCCACCAAGGGGTCGAGTACCAAGCGGTGATAGCTCGGCACGATGTCGTCCCCGCTCATCATGGCGTCCCACTGGGAGGCCAGCTGCCCCGCTGCAATCGACCCTCCGGACACACTCGAAACCAAGTCCAGCTTGCGCATCCATCCGGTCTCGCACATTCTCAAAAGCGCGCCCGCATGAAAGAGCATCGCTCGGTAGCCACCGCCCGAGAGGCACAATGCCACCGAAAGCTGGGCCCCGGCCGTTCCTCTCCTTGTCTCAGCCATGACGACTCCAGAGGTGGGCCCTGGCGAACCGTGCCGCCGAGTTTCCCCCACCACTCAAGTGGAACACCACCCCTTTGGGCGTGCAACGCGCGACATGAGATGATCTAGGAATCCGGGTTAGCTGGCGGTCGCTTGGCAACTTCGGCTCGCCCAGCCGCTGTTCAGGCGGTTGGAGTTGTGGCACGAGGAAGCGTGACCTCCGTCACTCATGACCGCTTCGTAAGCAGTGCCACACTCTCCGTTCCGCCGGGCTGCCTCCCCACTCCGTGAGTGCCACCGTGCGAACCTCGACGCGCGTGCGTCTGGCATGGAGGCGGCGGTCACTGGAGCCGCTAAGAATCCGAGCGCAGCTGACCTCAAGGGGGTTCGCCGTAGGCGATTTCGTGCTGACCCGGCATCGGGTGAGCAAATGAGTCGCAACCTGTGTGCCAACCGTGATGCCCAGACTGGCCATGGAGCGTGCTCAGTCACACGAGGTAACTGCTTGCCACGGTCGTCTAGGCGCGTGCGGGGGCAGGTCGTAGCGGTAGACGGCCACATAGGGTTCCGGCGTCGCTGCTTCGAGAGGCTCTTGTCGCCGTCCAGGTCGAGTTCCGGTTCCTGGGGACGACGGAGAAGGTCGCTCCAGTCGCTCGCTATACCTCGCTCGCAGGCGTCGCGGAGCAGGGGGCGCAGCCGGGGCGGGCTTCTTCTTGCTGTTCGCGGAAGATGCGCCGCTGGGTGAGTCGCTGTTCTTTCTGGGCTTCGTCGCTGAGTTCCCGGTCGGCGGGCGGTTGGTCCTCGGCGTGCAGTCCTGGGGTTCGCCGGGCGATAGCGAGGTCCTCCTCTTGGAGGCGCTCGCAGGCGGCGAACAGCTTCCGGGACATGCCGAGGTGGACCTCCGTGCCGGGGATGCGGCAGCTCAGGAAATCGTCGAGGCCCATGGAACGGATCCGGCGCGCCGGCGGAGAGCTTCGAGCTGGCTCGCCAGCTCCTGCCGGGCGGTCGACGTACGGGCGTACCCGATCCTCACGGGCCGCTCGGTGCGGGGCGCGGGCACGACGGCGAGCGCCGGACTCTGCTTCCATGCGCGGCCGGGGCCGCGGTCGGCAGGCACCGGGACTTCGAGTTCCTCGCGCAGCGTGGGAACGAGGACGAAGCGGGGGGGGTGTGGTGCTTCGCGGCGGTCCTGCCACCCCGGGTGCGGCAGGCACTGCCCGCCAGGGCCTCACAGTTCGGGCAGTCGTAGCGTTCTACCGCCAATGCGGCCCGATCGGGCGTCACATCCATGATCGGAGTCTCTCAGAACCCCGTCGCACAACGCGCGAGTTTCGAGGGGACTTTTGCGAGCGGTCACCTGCGGAAACGTGGTCGCGTCCGGGGCTCTCGCAGAACTCTCACAGATATCATTTGTGAGAAAGGTGCGGATGGGAGAGGAGCGCCACCGACGACGGGACGACTCCGCGCCTCACGGCTGCATGTCATCGCCGACGGGCGGATGCTCGCTCGCCGCGCAGGCGCACCAAAGAGGCCCCGGCCTCAAGGCCAGAGCCTCCAGCACGAACTCTTCGTGTTGGTGTCGAGGAAAGCTGCGATCAGGCCGTAGCCGGAAGCGCGAGAGTAGTTCCCGGGAAGATCCAGTGACCGTTGTCACTGGTTGGCCTTCCGTAGGCTTGCGCGGTCCGCTCGATCAGCGATCGGTTGGCGTTATAGATCGCCCGCCAGTCCGTGGCGTTACCGAGATACGTCGCCGCGAGATCCCACAGGGTGTCATTGACCGCAACGGCGAGGTGGCTCGGAGTGGAATGGCCACCCGGAACTTGGGAGGCCGCCCATTCGGCCGCGTCCTCAGCCTTGCTCTTGTAGGCGTCGGTGAGGTGGGCTGGTGTTAGGCAGGGGCCTGCTGTATCGAGCGCATTCTTCCTGCCCGCCTTGACCGCGTCCTGCTCCTCCTTGCACTTCTGCTTTTCCTCGGCAGTGTGAGTACCGATCGGCGCAAGAGAGCACAGTGGATCGGTTTCGTTGCACTCATACCGAACGCGAGCGCTGTAGGCCGCTGGCACCTTGTGGGGGAGGGGGGCAACGTTCACCGGGTCGGCGAAAAGCTCCACTGCCACGATTCGGCTTCCCAGTGGGGCGGGGAGCACGGTCAGCGTCTTCTCGATGGCGATGACCCCCGTTGAGTAGCCGATGAGGACGAAGCACTCGTCGGCGGGGAGACTCTTCAGCTTCGCCAGGAGCTTGTCTCGACCGTCATCGGTCACTGACTCGCGTGCTGGGATGTTCGCTCCGCCTCGTGCACCGAGGTAGTCCACCTTGTCGGGCTTCCCATTGAGGACCGTGACGCCCTTCTTCTTGAGCCGCTCCTTCAGGGGATCGGCTGCCCACGTCCCGTCCGTTCCGTCGTTGTATCCAGGAACGTAGATGGTTCTTACGCCCTTCTCGCACCGCGGAGTGGGAAGGGGCTGCCCGGTGCCCAGCTCCTGCTGAGCAGAGCCTTCTGATGTCTCCCCAGGCGTCAGATCCAACGGTGGGACCGAAGGCTCTTCTTCAGCGGACGGGGGTACAGAGCCTGGCTCCGTGACCGTGAACGAGGCGCTCGCCGATCCGCCATTTCCGAGAATGGCATCTACTCGGGTGACGCCAAGAGGCGTTGATTCGGGAATCGTGATCGTGACGGTGAATTCACCGTTCGAATCCGGGTGCGCGTCAGCCAGTTGCTGTGTTCCGATGTTGATCGGGACGTCGAGGCCGCGGCTGAAGTAGTCTTGCCAACCCGTGCCGTGTACGGTGACCGGCGTGTTGACCGGCCCCTGAGTGGGGCTCAGGGTAATCGCCTCGCCCTGAGCAGAAGCGGTCGACGGCGTTAGCAAAGCTATCGCCACCGCGAGTACAGGCACCAGAGTCAGCAGACGTATTCGGTCTCGACTTCCTCGGCGGGATTGGCGAGCGGTTCTTCGTCGCATGCGTATTTGCCCTCCGTTCGGATGACTCCCCCACCACCCGAAACGCTACAGAGCGACATGAGTCGAACGCGCGGAGTAATGGGCCGATTGGCGTAGCCATCGGCGCTGGCTTCGATGTCCTCATCTACGCCGGGGCGACCTCCTCATTCGTCGTCGCTGTCTTCCGGAGCGCCGTCGCTGTGCGGATCACGCAAAGGCCGCAGCCCGCCGCCTACGGGGGTGGAGGCCCGGAAGCTGTAGCGGCCCAGGCAGTTGAGGTTCGCGTGCTTGAGCGGGGAGAGGCGGGCCACGTCCTCCGCCAGGACGTCGTGCTCACGCTGGCCGGCAGGCAGCACCCGTAGTTCGGTTACGGCGGCGTCCAGGTAGCGGGTCGTCCACAGCACGGCGGCGTTGAGGACCAGGCCGAGCGCGCCGAGCTGGTCTTCCTGGCCCTCGCGGTATGCCTGCATGATCTGCCCGCGCTTGCCGTGGCAGATGTCCCGGGCCAGCTTGTGGCGGGACTCCTGGACGGTGAGCTGCCGGTTCATCTGCCGGCGGTAGGTGTCGTCGACCGGGTCGACGACACGCAGCAGGTGCAGCGTCTTGCCGATCCGTCCGTACTCGGCGAACGCTTGCCCCAGCGGGGTGGGGCGCCCCTCGCGGCCGAACATCCGCAGCAGGTCGTACGCCCTTACCTGCCCGGTCACCAGGGAGCCGGCCACCCGCAGCATGGCCGGCCAGTGCGTGATGCCCTTGTTCAGGTTCATCCGGTTGCGCGCGAGGGCTTCCAGCGGCCCGTAGCCGCCGGTGGTGACGCCGGGCATCTCCGCACGCCAGAACCGCTGGTCGGCCAGGTCACGGAAGCGCGGGGAGAAGTTGTAGCCGAGCAGGGAGAACAGGCCGAACACGATGTCAGAGTAGGAGGCGTTGTCGGTGGCGACCATCTCCGGCTTCACCCCGGCGTCCAGGTTCAGCAGGGTGTCCAGGATGTGCAGGGAGTCGCGCGGGGTGCCCGGGACGACCATCTGCCCGATGCCCGCCACCTGGTCGTTTACGGCGTTGAGCCAGGTGATCCCGCGTTTGAAGTGGTAGTACTTCGGCGACGGACCGGCGTTGATGGTGCGCTTGGGCACCACGAATCGTAGTCCGTCCACCGAGGCGAGCAGGCCCTCGCCCCAGTGCGCCACGATCGGCACCTTGGCCTGGGCTTCGATGAGGCGCGCGTTCGCCGCGGCGATGGTGTCTGCCCGGAGGTAGTACTGGTCGACGTGCACCAGCCGGGCCCGGGTCAGCGCCTCGTCGTTGGCGTCGACGACGGGGGTGTAGCCGATGTTGCACGCCTCGGCGACCAGCAGCGCCACCAGGGAAGTCTTCAGGTTCTCCATGCGGGCGCGGCCGTCGCCGAGGTGCACGAAGGCGTCCAGGAACCCGGTCCAGGAGTCGACCTCGAACAGCAGGTCCGGCAGGTCGATCTTCGGGAGCATCGCCGCGGTGGTCTTGCGCAGCCAGCGCAACGACTTCGGCTCGCCGAGGGCGCCGAGCCGGTCCACGTTCAACTTCAGCCGGCCGTTGGGCTGCACTTCGAAGCTGAGCTTGGCGTCCTGCCCAGCCTCCTCCAGCCGTTCGGCCATCAGCTGCCAGGCCGCATCCAAAGCCCGCACCCGCCCGGCGAGGTGTTTCTCGACCGGCTCGTCCAGGCTCAGGCCGTGCAGGACGTCCTCGGCGACGGCCTCCCACTGCTTGCCGTCCAGCAGCCTCGCCCGCGGGTCGGACCAGCGGTTGGACGGTGAGGCGAACACGTCCCGGCGGTTCAGCGCGCGGTAGAGCTGCTCCAGCACGCACACCACGTAGGCGTCGCGGTCCACCGCCCCTTCCGGCAGCTCGGGGTTGGAGTACACCGCGCACTTCCAGGCCGGCGGCACCAGCTTGCCGTCGATCTCGCGGGGCAGCAGCGGCTTCTGCTTGACCTTCCGCCGGGCCAGCGCGGGCAGCCGCTTCACCGCCGCCAGCACCCGTTAGCCGCCGGAGGCCGCCCCCAGCGCGGCCGACTCCCCGAGCAGGGACAGGAAGGGGCGGACGGTGCTGTAGCGGGTGGCCAGCAGGCGCCGCATCTCCGCCTCCGCCTCGTCGTCCCCCGGCGGCATCAGCTCCTCCAGCAGCGAGGCCACGGCCTCGACCTCGTCCCGCGGCCCGATCTCCGTCTCCAGCGCCCGCCACATCGCGCCCGCGTCCAGGTCGGGGCCGTGCTCGGTGACGAGGCTCAGCTGCTCGCTCCACAGCCGGTAGACCGCCGTGACCGTACGGGACGCCTTCGCCAACCGGGGCTTGGCCGCCAGCCAGTCCTTGTCCGTGGCCCGCTTCGCCGCACTGATCAGACGACCCGCACTGAGCGAGGACGAGCGCCTGGCCGCACTCGGCCGACTGCTGACCGACGCAGACACGCCGATGCGCCTCCGTGTCGCCGGCGTCATCGTCCTCCTCTACGCGCAACCCTTCACCCGGATCTTCCAGCTCACAGTCAACGACGTGCTCCACGACGGAGAGACCACGCTTCTGCAGCTCGAGGAGCCCGCCTCTCCCATCCCCGAACCAGCGGCAGCCCTGCTACTGGCCTACATCGCAGACCGCGACAACATGAATACTGCCACCAACCAGGCATCCCGCTGGCTCTTCCCCGGCCGCCGAGCCGGACGGCCGGCCCGTCCCGACCACATGTCCTCACGACTGCGGGAGATCGGCATCCCGGTCGCCGCCGCCCGCGGCGCCGCCATCCGACAACAACTCCTCGAACTGCCCGCCCCCGTCGTCGCGGACGCCCTCAGCTACCACGACAAGACCACCAGCCGCCTCCTCAGAGAAAGCGGTGGGACCTGGAGCCGATACGCCGCTGGCGACCACAGCCGGTCACCAGCGGGCTGGGCTCCCAAGGAAACCCGCGACAGTTGAATACGAGAGCCCACCAGTATCAGGCCCCGTCTCCCCGCTCGCAATCGTGTGGGTACAGGCCCCCTCGGCCGGGACGATTAACGCTTGACGCGGCCGCGAATTGCCAAGATGGCCAGCGCCAGGAGAACGGGCTCCAACAAACGGGAAGCCATCTCAATGTAGGTGCCAGCGGTGGTCAGGTTCTGGCCGGACGAGCGAAACACCACGGAGTTCACCACCATGGGCAAAGCCTCGTCGAAACGCTTCTCGTTGAACCGATCGCCGAGAGGAAGCGTCAACTGAGGGTCACGCTTGTCCGTAGCCACAGTGACTTGCCCGCCAGTAACCGGGACGAGCGAAGTGTCGGGCAAGCCGAACCCCATGAGGAGCACGACTGTGACCGCCATGGCAGCCACCAGCCAGACCAGCGCCCGCGAGGCACGCAGGCCGTACCCGGAGAGCAGCCAATACGCCCACAGTAGGCCGCGTTCGCCGCGCGGGGTGCCATTGCGGTCGTGGCGGCGCATTTCCATCTCGCCGTAGTAGAAGTCGGCGGCGCCGGGCTCGTTCTTGCCGTCCTCGAATGCCTTGCGCAGCTGCCGGTAGAGGGCAGCCACATCCTCCGGGTCAGGTGTTAGGCCGGGGTCGGGGTGGTCCGGCCCGGTGCGCCACTGCCCAGGCGAGGGACCTTGGCCCGCAGGCGGGACAGGATTGTCGGTCGTCAGGGCGCGCCAATGGTGCTCTTCGGCCAGAGTGCTCCGACGAGTCCACCGGTGCGGCCAGATGAAGTGCCGACGGTGTAGGCCGGCTGGGACAGGAGCGAAGGCGCAATCGCCTTCCAAACGGAGTTGATCCAGATGAAAAGACCCGGCGAACTGGCAGTCGGACAGATCGGAGTCGGTCAAGACCAGGAGCGCGGCGTCCACCCCGCGCACCGAAACGACCCGTACCCCACTCTCGGCACCTGACAGTACGGCCTCGCCCACTGCCGCACCCGAGCGGGTGGTGAAGGGGGCGGGGTAGGCGATAACCGCTACAAGGTCGGACAGTACCGCGTCACCGAGATCCACAGTCGCGTACCGGAGGCGTAGGGTCGCCGTCGACTCCCACCGGGTCCTCTCACAACGCAATGCTCTCGCCGCGATCTCGAACGTCACCGGCACCTTGAACACTGCAGCGGACAGATCCATCATCACCGCACACACAACCGGTCCGAACGACGACGCTCCGCCAAACTGTGCCTCGCCGAAGTCAGCCTCGTCGAGGAACGTCACTCCGCCGATGTCAGCGTTGCCGAAGAACTTCGCCTGCGCGAACCAGGCGTCGCCGGAGAATGTCGATGCGCCGAACAGGGCATCGCCGGAGAACGTCACCCCTTGGAACACGGCGACGCTGGAGAACGCCACCTCGCTGAATTCAGCGTCGCTGAGGAACGTAGCCCCTTGGAACACGGCGCTGCTGGAGAATGTCGCTTTGAACCCGGCGTCACCGGAGAACGTTGCCTGCATGAAACGAGCGTCGCCGGAGAACGTTACCCCTTCGAACTGAGCCTCGTCGGAGAACATGGTCTCGACGAACCAGGCGTCGCCGGAGAACGTGGCGTTGCCGAAGTCTGCTGTGCCAGAGAATCTTGCTTCGTTAAACCAGGCGTCGCCGGAGAACTTGGCCTTATCGAACCAGGCGTCGCCGGAGAACGTGGCGTTGCCGAAGTCGGCCTTGTCATAGAATGTCGCCTCATTGAACCGGGCGTCGCCAAGGCGGGGCTGTCCCGTTGGGTCGTGGATGGCTTGAAGAAGTGCCCTGAGGAGTCCTTCGGTGAAAGGGGTGCCACGGTGGTCGATTTCCGCGCCCGGACGAAGGCCCGTGTAATAGGCGTCGCGGTTGTCGGAGTCCAGGTGGGCCAGGCATGCAGTGTGGCCGGGGACGAGGATGCCGCGGCAGCCGACAGGGTCGGTCGCGGGATCGGCGCAGTGCCCGCAATAGTCCCAGAACGGCGGCGACGGCCCGACGGAGGGTGGTGCGCTCATAACTTGGGATTTCAGGGCTGTTTTCGGCTGGTGGAATGCTTCGCCCGGTCGGAAACCATGGGCCCCTTCCACCACACCACGACACACCTCAGCTCGCAATTGGAGGACACACCGTGTTCAAGCCCACCGGTTCTCTGGCGGAACGAGCCGAGTCCGGTGCCACCGCGTTCACCTCGGTTGAGTAAGACGTGGTCTCACGTGGTGATCTTGGCAAATCGCTTGCAGCAGACCAGGGTGGCAGCAAGGCTGAGGAAAGCAGCGAAGTAGCGGCTCTTGCGTTCGTAGCGGACGGTCAGGCGCCGGTAGTTGAACAGCCACGAGATGCTGCGTTCGACTTCCAGCGGTAGCGCCCCAGACGTTCGCTCGATTCGATGCCGCGTCGCGCGATCTTGGGAGTGATGTTCCGATTCCGCAGCCAACGGGGAGTTCGGGATAGTCGTACCCCTTGTCCGCGCGAAGCTTGTTGGGCTTTCGGCGCCGGGGTCCGCGACGCGAGTGCACGGCGGGGATTGCCTTGACCAGGGGCTTGAGGGCAAGGCTGTCGTGGGTGTTGGCGGCAGAGACCGCAGTGACCAGTGGCAGCCCCTGGGCGTCGGTCAGGACGTGAAGCTTGGCGCCGGGTTTGCCTCGGTCCACCGGGTTCGGCCCGATGAGCTGGCCCCCTTTTTCGCCCGGACCGAGGCTGAGTCGACCAGGGCAGCGGACCAGTCGATCGCTCCCGCGGAGCCCAGTCGGTCGAGGACCTCAATGCGAAGACGCCGCCACAATCCGGATCTTGTCCAGGCGGCGAACCGGCGGTGCGCGATGGCCGGGCTAACGCCGAAGCAAGGAGGCAACCGGCGCCAAGCGCACGAAGTGGTCAGCGCGTACACGATCGCGGTGAACACCTTCCGGTCCGCCACCGGCGCCGTCCCACCACCCTGTCGACGGGGCCGGAACGCTGGTATCAGCGGCGCGGCTATCTCCCACAGTCCGTCAGGAACCAAGTCACGCCCAAGATCCGCAGCCATGGTTGACGATCATGCCCCATGGAAGCACACTCCGCTGCCCGCCCACCAGAAAACGACGTTGGACCACCCGGCCTGGCCTCCTAACCTGCTCACGTGATCGACTACGACGAATCCGGCAGTCCCACGGTCCGAGTGGGAGACCCCGGACCTCGCCCCGTCCACCTGCTCTTCTCCGAGCCAACGCGCCCGTACGACGACGAACCGACGCTCGACTTCCTCGTGAAGGCACGCGGTCAGTGGGTGAGTGTCGAGACCTCGGTACGGACTTGGGACGGCGACGGTCTACACAGCTTCCTCTCCTCACTGGCCGAGGACTTCCGGGGTTGGGAGGGAGCGCGCACCTGGCACTCGTTGGAATACGACCTGACGATCTCTGCGGAGCACCGATCGGGCGGCCACGTCTACCTGACCTGGGGCATTCACGACCGGCCCCCGTTCGAGGAGTGGCACTTCGAGACCACCACGGTGCACGCGGCCGGCGAGGAGATGGCACACCTTGCTGCCGAGGTACTCACCTTTCTCACGAGCGTGACGACGTAGCCGGAGCCCCGTCCCACGCTAACCACCACCACGTGAGACCACGTCTAAGCAGGGCGGAGGCACCCTTCCCGCCACACGTCGCCCGCGGCACCGTCCATGCCAAGGAAACACGGGAGCCGGCGCCGTACGCGGGCTGTCCGTTCAGGTTGGGGCAGCGGCCGGTGTGAGTGCCGCGTCCGCATTCGCTGAGGCATTCGCAGCGGCCAGCGGCACGGACCGTGCGGATACGGAGGCTGATCGCTTTCCCTGGCTGGCACGCCGACCAGCCGCTGCATTCCTTTCCTCTCGCCGAGTTGGAGACGGAGCGGGACGTGGAGCCGATACACCCCAGGCGACCACACGCAGTCACCAGCGAGCCGGGACATCTCAGAGAATTGACGACAGTTGAATAGGCGAGCTCACCAGTAAAGCGCCGCAAATAGCCCCGCATCAGTATTCACAGGCACTGAGGTGGTTGGATCAAACCCGCGAAAACCACATGTCCTGACCTCTCGACGACGTCGTCCTCCAGCGGATGCACTGGCGAGAGTCCGATGAGGTAGTAGCCCTCGGTGCCATGAGCAATCAGCCTGGAAGCTCGAAGATGCTGGACGTACCTATCATCAATGATCACTGTTTTGGACAAGGTATCCAGGACCGCCTTCGCCGCGTTGTCCACGTCGATCAGTCGGCGATTTTCGGATTGCACCGCCACGACGCTGGCGCAGATCATCAGCCCCTTCCACGTCATAGGGTCGCGGCTGCTGTGTGTGCGCTCCATCTCGCGCCTGACGGCCTTGTTTACGCGCCGTGCCCTGTCCTTGTTCTGCTTGGTGAACGGCGGTACTGGGACAGCAAAGTAGGTCGGACGCGCTGCGGTGGACTTGAAGTCCAGTGCATCGCAGCTGGTGCACCTTGACTGCTGCAACCAACTAGCCTTGCTGGATACCGAGGAGTGCACCTCCGCGCGAAGCGTGGCTTCCTTGTGGGCAATCTGGAAGCGGTCTTGGCTCACCATCCACGCCCGAACCCGGGCCGCCGCAGCCGGGGCCAACGGCGGGCTCAACTGATCGCCGGTCTCCTGGGAGTACACCTTTAGCAGGCCGGCGATCCGCTCGGCTGGCGGCATGTCAGAGGTCATGTGGGTCGCAAAGCTGTCCAACGGATCCATGCGGTGAACGTATTCGATGGCGGCTCTCCTGGCGGGCGTGCCACACCCGGCGCAGCAAATCGGTGCCCGCTTGTCCCCTCCGGCGACCACTGACGGTCACCATCAGGCTGGACCTGTCCGAGAACTGGCGACAGTTGAATACGCGAGCTCACCAGTACCGAGGTCGTAATGGCGTGACCACGTCCCCGAAGCTACTTCTTCGTCAGCCACTTCCGCTCTGGCAACAACCCGGAGACCGCGGAGGGCGAGAAGGTACAGCAGACGTTCGGCCGCGGCCGGTGGCGCCCCGACGCGGAAATCGCCTCCCTGCTGGACGGTTTGGAGCGCCCCCGGGATCGCTCCCGCTTCCCTGTGGCGTTCCGACGAGACCGACAACGCGGGGGACAGGGGCGAAAGACGAGAGCTCACGGTCTGGGATTGGCCCGGAAAGCCTAGACCTGATCCCCGGATCGCGATTGCCGGACGGTTGCGCCTGTGGCCGCCAGATCGCCGAGACGGCGAAGCACGTCGGCATCGACGCCGTCAATTGAGCGGATTGACGTCCTGCCCGACTGCTCCGCCCAGACTCTGGCCGCGTGGCTGCGCGAATTTCCTGGGGCCGAGTATGTCTGCCACGACGGTGGGATTGATGTTGCGACGGGCTGGCCCTTCGCGCCTGGCGAAGCCAAGGACTCCTCGCCGTCCTGTGCCGGGTGGCCATAAGGCAGACGCCTTGACAAGGAAGTCAGCCGCTCCAGATCAGAGCGACGACGTCGACTAACTTCAGTGTCGAAGGACAACAGTTCGCCGGGGGCAGAGAGGAAAGATCCCGGAAAGACTGGCCAACGAATGCGAGGGCATGTCAACGTAGACGACCTTGCAAGAAACCCCAGGTCAGAGAGGTGATTGCCCGTGACCGTAGCCCCTGAGGGCCCCGGTTTCTCCACCACCGTCGAAGCCCGGCGACAGCGGGAATGGCAGCTCGGCCCCGGCCAGCCGACCCTGGTGATGGACCAGTTCTCCGCCGAGGACTTCCACCTGATCGTCGATGATCGCGCGGACGTGCACGTCAGCAGCAAGGACGGCAGGTTCTACCTCGGCTGGTTCCCGCTCGGCCGCCTCGGCGCGGACGGCGAGGGATGGAAGATTGCCGTCACCGGCACCGCCCAGGTCCGCGGCTACCACCTGTCGTTCGATACCGAGACGCCGGCTGACATCGTCGCCGCCGCCGTAGCGCGCGTGCTAGAGACCTCACGCCGCCTCTGACAGCGCGGACACCGAGAAACTGCCCGCACTGTGAGCGAGCTGGCCGTCCGAACAGCGGCCCGCTCCACCGCTCCGTTTCCCCACACCCCAGGAGGCTGCTCGTGACGTCCCCGGAAATGACCGTCGGCGATCTCATCGACCTGCTGTCCGGCTGCGATCCGAATGCTCCGGTCCGCCAGGCCATGAACCCGTTCTTCCCGATGGCCCACTGCTTGGCGCAGGTCCTGCAGTCGGTCGACGAGACCGGCCGGACCGTCGTCTACCTCGCCGAAGGGCGCGACGAGGACGCACAGCTCGGCCACCTGCCACCGGAGGTCGCCATCGAGCTGACATGGCAGGGCCCCGTCCAGGCACCCCCGCACCGCCCCCGCCGCCGTGCCGGCGGCAACTAGTGCCGTGGCCGGAAAGGTTTGCCGGGAAGCTCGCGGCGTCCGGTGCGGTGCATCGCAAGGCGGAGCATCACCCGTGTACTGGATGTACTCGGGTGATGCGACAACGCGGCGAGGTGCCGTGCCGGGCGCCGCGAGCCGGTGAACCTTTCCGGTCACGGCACTAGATACGCACCGAGCCCTTGGAGGCGCCCCTGTACCCCGACTTCCCGCCCGACTCGTCCACCCCGCGCGGCGGCCAGCCCGCGTTCTGGGTCGGCCCCCGGCACCTGGCCGGTGACGATGGGTGCCTCTACGACGTCGTCGCCGACACGCTCGCCGGCCTGGGCTGGACGAGCCTGACGATCGTCCGCGGACGGCATGAGCCGGACGAGGCCCCGGAGGACCGCCAGGTCCTGCGCAGCACCGTCCTGCACATCAGCCCCGACGCCCTGCGATGGGCCCAGTGGGGCCTGGCCGACGAGCCGTTCCACCTGGGCCAGCTGCCGATCGCCTGGCAGATCTCCGCCCGAGCCGAGGCGAGCAGCCCGCTCGCCCAGTGGTCGGCCTACTTCACCCGCGACGTCCCCGGCGAGGCGGTGGTCGACTTCCTCGTCGCGCTTGACGCAAGCGACCAGCCTGCCGTGCCGCTCGCCGGATCCGACCTGGTCCTTGACGCTGTCGCCGCCCACGGATGGTTCCGCGACATCGACCAGCCCCAGGCGGCGGCGACGGACCCGACGTTCACCTCGCACTTCAGCCTCGGCGAGGTCCCGCCCCTCATCCAGGACGCCGACCCGCGTGTCCTGTCCGCTGAGGACGACGAGACGGGGCCGGCCGGATGGCAGGCGTGGGCCGAGCCCGTGCTCGGCGCACCGTGTCTGTGGGCGGCATCGTTCGCCGCCAGCGTCCCGCACGATCTCGTCGCCGCCTTCGCCGCCTCCCTCAGCTCGACCGCACCGGTCCTGCGGCGGGTGCTACCCGAGGCCACTCAGGAGCGCCTTCTGCGCGCGCCGGCCATTTAACGTCCCGCTCATATCTCTCGACGATCCCAGTCCGGCACCCTCCCAGTTCGGCGTGCCGGACCTTCTTGCTCTTTGGGTGAAGTGGCCGTTTGGTCTTCGATGCCCAGGATGGTTTGCCGCCCTGTGACGGAACGATGCAGGATGCGGCAATGCACCCCGACCCCGGCGCCTTTATGGTCATCGCTCTCATCGTCGCCGTGACGATCGCGTTGACGGTCCGTTCACGCCGCAAGCGCACGGCTGCCCTCGCGGCGCAGTGGCAGGCATTCCAGCAGCACTGAAGCTCCGGGCAGGGGCAACTCCTTCAGGTGACGCAGGGCTACCAGAACGGCCGCCGTGGCTCAAAAGCCGTCGTGACCTGGTGCGACGCCGGGCGAGAGCAGGACGCCTGGTTCTGGAACTGGCACGTTCCCCCCGGGCGCGTACCTGCTCGTGAACGCCTCCAGCGGCTGAGGGCCGCACAGTCACAACCCGAACGTGCTCCACGTACAGCCCGGCCAGGTCCGTGCTTGGGTACCGGGCCAAGCCGCTCGCGCCGCTCAGCGCGTCAGTCAGTAACGCGCTGCTGCCCCCGACCCATGGCGGTCGGAGGCAGCAGCGCAGGGGCAGGCGGGCAGTTCAGCTCGTTGCCGTGGCCTTATCGAGGGCCTTGTCGAGGTGGCGGTCGACGAGGGCCGGGGAGCCGGAGACGATCAGCAGCAGGCTGCCGTCGCGGATCGCGGTCTGCTTGAGCACGCTGCTTCGCCCCCCGGCGATGAAGGTCAGGAGTTGGCTCCACTGCTCGTCACCGCCGAAGTGGGGTGTGGGCAGCTTCTGCGAGGCGACGTCGATCGAGGTGCCGCCCGCGACGACCTGATAGGTCGGGCAGCCGGTCATGGCGTCGAAGATCCGATCGATGCCGTCGGAGAGCTTCTTCGGGCTGTCGCTGTACAGCTCCTCGGAGATCTCCGAGGAGCTGCCGCCGTAGGTGAAGCCCGACTTCGCCTTGTGCGGGAAGACGAGCGTGCCGCCGGTCGCCGCGTCGCCGCCCAGCTCGCTCAGGGCCGGGCAGCCGATGACGGTGACGTCGTCGTGCTGGGCCGGACGCTCCGGCTTGAGCAGGTAGCCGCTGCCGAGGTCGCTCTGGTCGAGCAGGCGGGACTCGAGCGCGGCCGAGGAGAGCACGGACGGCTTCTGGACGGCGTCGGACTGCTTTCCCGTCCGGGCGGCGGAGGGGGGCTGGTGCGTGGCCCCCGTGGTGTCGGTGGAGCAGGCTGGCAGGGCGAGGAGGGCGGCGGTGATGCCAAGAGCGGTGGTGGCGACGCGAACGCGCATGACGGAACTGACCCCTTGGTGCTAGGCGACGGGTGGTCAGTGCGGGCCCGCGGGCCCGTTGGGGTCGTAGGAGTGGTGGTCAGTGCCCGAGGTGGCGCAAGCAGTCCTCGAACGTGGCGTGCGTCGCGTCCGCCGGCCCGGAGTGCCGGTTGTACCAGGCGGTGTCGATGCGGGTCTCCTGCTGCTGGTGGCCTGCCCGGCAGCGCAGCCAGATCTCGCCACGCGTGGAGAGGATGAGCCAGTCCCGGTACGCACCGCACTCGGCACAGGCGACCATCTCGCCTTCGAGGACGAGGGGCTGCTTCCACGGCATCATCTTGCCCTCGACTTGGTCGTGGCTCGGCACGCGCAGTTCCGGCGGAAGGAAGTCGTCCACGACGGCGGCCGGCTCGGCGGGCTCCGGCTCGGGCGCCGGCACTCCGAAGCCGGGCGGGACCTGGCCCTGGAGCCGTGCATGCAGCTCAGCGAACCGCCTCTGAGCTTCGCTCGGCTCCTTGGGCCGGCGGCGTATCCGGTGAAACACCCTGGCGTCCTCCTCTACCTCGTCACCTCGTCATGCGCGCTTCATGATCGTGCCCCACGCCCCCGGCGGTTTCAATTCACACAGTCCACAGTCATCTCCGGCCAGGTCAGCAGGGGTACTCGTCGATCTCGGCTGCGCAGATGACGAGTTGGCTACGATGCGCGTCTCGGTACGGTGCGGCAGCGTTGCCACGGTGTGCCCGATCACTCGTCGTCGTCTCCCACGGCCGCTCAACTTCGCGACGCCTGCTGGCTCGACGGGCCCCACCTGCGCCATGTCCGTCCGTCCTGCGGGTGCACGGATGCCGACCGCATCTGCATCGGACCTGTCGCCACCGAGGTTCGATGTTGACGTACGGCCATGTTGTGGATTGCGAGCGAGCGGTGACGCTGTCCCTTCTCGCGGTGACGCGCTGAGGGCGTGTGTCGGCATCCGGCGGGCTTACCGGGTCTGACGTGAGGTCTCCTCTCCTCTGCGCCGCCTGCCGGACGCGGAGGGCCTGGTGGTCGTCCCGCGTGTTGCGGACCGGTTCCCCGCGGTGCTGGTCTCGGGCAGGTGGGAGGCATCGGCGGGCAGGTCTGCGGTCCGCCGCATCCGCCACACGAGCACGTCGCTGACGGAGTCCGCGGTGCCGAGTTCGCGCCGTGCGGCAGCGTCGGACAGGAGAGCGGCCGGGGCGTGGCCAGAGGCTTCGGCTTCCGCGAGGGTCGCCGCCAGGGCGTACCAGCCAGGCTCGGTGAGGATCTGCTCGGCCAGCTCCGGCAGCGCCTCGCGCAGCAGCACCGTCTGCCGCTGCAGCATCGGCCGGCTCAGACGCTGGCCACGCTGGTAGAGCACGCTGAGGGGCTGGGTGGAGGCGGCCTGGTAGGCGGTGCGCAGGTGCTCGGCGGCTCGGGTGGCGGCCTCGGCCTGCTGGGCGTGTCCCTTCCGCGCGTGCCAGTGCGCGGCGGCGGTGATCAGGAAGAACAGCATGTCGATGGCCATCGCCGTGGTGGCTCCGTCCTCGCCGCGGCCGAGGGCCGGGCCGCCCTGGACGAGGTCGCGGGCGGCCTGCCGCAGGGCTCGATCGTGCCCGCGCACGGCGCGGACGTGAGAGCGCGAGGCCCGTTCGAAAGCTGTTGCGGCGTCGCGCAGTTCGCGGCGGGTGTGGGCAGCGGACGTCTTCGCGAGGGCATCCAGGACCTCGCCGGTCGCTGCGATGTGGGCAGCGGCGACCGCGTCCTCGCCGTGCTCGACGACGAGCACCGCTTGCCACACGGCCGAAGCCGTCCCGCGGCGCGCGGCGGCCGGACTGTCCGGCCCCGTACGGGTCGCATCCTCCCGCCGGGCAGCCGGACCGTCCTGGGCCTCACCGGCCCAGCGCTCGCGGATGCGGGGCAGCGACAGGTCGGGGGCCAGGCGCGCGCCAGGATAGAACACCGGCTCGCCGTCCTTGTTCAGGTCGTCGGGCAGGGCGACCTTGTATCCCAGCAGGTCGCCGGAGGGCGCAGCACGCTTGCGGATCAGGAGGCCGGCGGCGGCGAGCCGGTCGAAGAACTCCTCGTCGCTCCTCGCCCCGGCCACCGCGCGTCGTACGGTTTCGCGCAGTTCCTCGCGAGCGGTGCGCTCGCGACCCTGCCGTTCGGCCTTATGGCGCTCGGCGCTCGTGGGCCGCTGTGCGGCTGTGCCGTCGCCCGGCGCGACCTGATGGAGACCGAGTTCCTTCTCGATGAGCCGGGCTTCGGCCTGGGCGCGAGCGCCGGAGCGGAAGTCGTCGGGGCGGTGGCCGTCCTCGGTGACGAGGGTGGCGACGATGTGGATGTGGTCGTCGGCGTGGCGTACGGCGGCCCAGCGGCAGCCGGGCTGTCCGTCGCCGGGGTCGATGCCGGTGGCGGCCACGATGCGGCGGGCGATGTCGGCCCACTCCTCGTCGGACAGGATCCGGTCGCCGGGGTCGGCGCGTACGGAGGTGTGCCACACGTGCTTGGCCGGGCGGGCGTGCTTGGCGAGGGCCATCACGGGCTGGTCCAGGAGCTGCTGGAGGTCTGTGAGGGTGGCGCTCGGGTCGCGGCCGGGGTCGGGGGACATACCGTCGAAGGAAGCGACGAGATGGGGGTCGGTGTGATCCTCGTACTTGCCGGTCTCGTAGAGGTAGTAGAGGAGACCTCTGGTGTCCGACCCGGACGGGTTGACGCTGGGGATCATGAGCCGTGGTGCTCGATCAGCCGTGTGGCGGCTTCGTGGGCGGTGTCGGCGGCACGCCGCACGGCGGCGACGGCCGATTCGAGCTGAGGAACGTCTGCACCGGAGTTGAGCGCCTTTACTGCCTGGTTGAGATTGCTGCCGGCCCAGCCGAGCCGACGTCGGCTGTCGAACAGGGCTGAGATGACTTCGCGTTCGTCGGCGATCTCGGCACTGGTGCGGTTGAGGTCGCGGGCGGCGGCGAGCGCGGAGCGGGCGAGGAACCCGGCGACGGACAGGTTGCACTGGGCGGCGGCGGACTTGATCACGGCGAACTCATCATCATTGAAACGTGTGTTGGGCTGGTGGAGGCGCTTCTTCTCGGGCGACTGGCGCGGACGCTGGCGGGCGCGAGGAGCGCGCTGTCGGCGTACACGCGGTTCAGTCTGCTTCTCCTCCTGCCCTGGCTTCGATCCGCCCCCGGTCGAAGCCTCAAGGACCTGCGCCCCCCGGTGCAGGTCCTCTCCCGCCCCCGAGGGGGCGGGTTCGGCGGAAGCTACGCTTCCGCCCCAACTTGCTCGCCGCGAGACCGAGTTGGAGTCGGGATCAGGTTCCGGGGTGGCGCCGTTCTTGCGTGCGTTCGTCATCGGGATTCGGGCCTCGTAGAGCGGGTGTACTGCTGGAGGATCGCGGCCAGCGCGAGGAGGTCGGCTGGGCCCGCGAGGACGCGGACGGGGCCGTCGGGGCGTTCCTGGACGAGCCACTGGCCGGTCGGCGTGAGGACGGCGGCGAACAGGAGGTGTCGGCGGACCAGTACGTCGGCCCAGGCATCGGCCTCCGCGACGGTGGGTTTGGATGAACGAGGGGGACGCGGAATCACGGCGTACTCCAAGGGGCGGTGGCCCGGCACGGAGCCGGGCCACCCGTTACGGATAGGGGCTTTGAGCTGGTGCTTTGCCGGTTCAGCCGCACTCGGGGCAGCGCCCGACGTGACTGTTGAGCGCGCGCGCCATCCGCTGTTTCGCCGAGGCAGCTTGCTTCGCACTGGACTTCGCCGCCGGCCTGCCCGCGTGCCGCTCGGAGTGAGCGAGCATGAATCCGATCTCTCGCTCGTACTCCGCGCGGACGGTGTCGAACTGGTGGCAGGTCTTCATCGGGCGGTGCTCCTCGTCGTCGTGATGTCCTCGTTCCGCAGCTCCTGGAGGACGAGGCCGAGTCGGTCGTTCCCGACACCCGTCAGGCCCTGGCGGCGGATAATTTCGCGCAGCTGCACCCGAGTGATCGTTCCGTTGCCGTCCCGTTCGAGCAGGCCGGAAACGTGGGGGCGTACCTCGTGGACAAGCTGGCGCTCGGACTCGCCCAGCTCGCGTGCCGGGCGCTCCGTCTGCGGAGAGCGGGACCGGGCACGCGCGTCCTTGGTCTTCGTCCGGGACTTCGTGGCCGGCTTCCGGCGGCGTGGGACCTTGTGTCCTCGGTCCTGGGTGGTCTCGGTCCCGGAGGCGGTGGCTGTCGGTCCTCGGTCCTCGGTGCTCTCGGTCCCCGACTTCGAGAGGCCCGGTCCCCGATGAGGATCTGGGACCTGAGCTGCTACTTCTTGCGCGTTGCGGTCGGTCCTCGTGGCCGCTGCGGCTTCTGGATCGGCGGGTTCGGTCCCCGGGACCGCGCCGTCTTCAGGCAGCTTGGTCCCCGCGGTCGTTCCCGTTTCGTCGCCCTCGGTCCCCGCGCCGACCTTGGCTTCCGGGTCCGCCTCCTCGGGGACCGGTCCCCGAGGAGTCCTCGGTCCCGGGCCCGGGACCGGCTCGTCGGAACCGTCGGGACCGGGGACGGGGACCGGCACATTCGATGTCGGCTGTGCGGGGACCGTGGCCGCCGATGCACTGCTGTGCGCAGGGGACCAGGGAGAAAGGAGCGGGACCGTGGCGAGCGCGAGCGCGTGTCGCCGGGCGGCGAGCTGGTCGAGCAGCTGTGCCCGCTGGAGGGGGTCGGTGCCGACCGAGGCCCTGCCGACCGCCTTCGACAGGCGTCGGGTAAGCCGTAGGCCGCGACGGTTTCGTTGCTGTTCGGGTGTGCGCTCGGCGAGGCGGACGGCCAGGGTGACCGCACGGGCGGTGGCTCGGTCCCGGGTGATCTGCGCGGCGTCGCGGTCTCGCGCGGCGATGCCCAGGCGGGACAGCAGCCGTTCGCGTGCCTCCCGTCCCAGGACGGCGATCAGTCCGTTCGAGGCGGCGCCGGGGGTACGCAGGCGCAGTTCGATGCCCATGGCCAGGTGCCACAGCATCGCCGCCATGACCGGTCCGACGAAGGCGCGGACCGTGCCGCCGATGGGGCCGCTCTCGGCGTAGGCGGGGATCACCTGCACCGTGGTGATCACCCAGACCAGCGTGCCTGGCAGGCCGGGAGCGCCCTGCACGGCGAGGTTCTGCCGTGCCATCAGTGCGGTGGCGAACAGGGCGAGTTCAGCTGCGGCGAACATTCCGGCTCGCTCGGCGGCGCCGGCCATGTCGAGGTAGTCGGCGGCGAAGCGCCAGCTCGTGTCGGCGCTGTAGGCGGTGCAGCCGAGGGCGGCGACGGCGGCGACTTTGACCGCCGGGCCACCGAGACGTTTCTGCGAGCGGGTTCCCCTGCGCCGGATGGTCCAAGCGGTCAGCACGAGTGCGAGGGCGGCGGGCACGACGGCGGCGAGGAGGAGAGGGAGGTCCGAAGTAGCACCGAAGGCGAGGACGGGGTGGGTCATGCTGCCTTTCCGAGAGGGGCGTGCACCGGGGCAAACGCCGCCGGGCGGCCTGCCGGCTGCTGAGTGCCGGGAGCTGCGGGCGCGGGCGTGCCCTTGGCCTTGGAGGTCTTCTTCCGCTTCCTCTCGGGGCGGGGCACGCCGTAGTTGCGGTCGCGGTCGAGGACCTTGTTGGCGGCCTGCCGGAGCAGGTCGCGGGCGTGCTTGTGGCTGATCTGCAGGGCGGCGGCGAGCCGGTCGGGCCGCCAGCCCCGGACGTAGGCGTGGTCGATGACGACCTGCCGCTCGGCCTCGGTCAGGTGCACGTCGCGCCCCTGGAAGAAGGCGGTCACGCGTCGGTAGTCCAGGCGCTGGTGCAGGCCATCGTGCAACGGGCGCCGCTCGGCTTCGGTGAGACCGCCCCAGACACCCTCCTTGAGGACGTTCTCCAGGGCGAAGTCCAGGCACTCGCGGCGTACGGGGCACCAGCCGCACAGCTCCTTCGCCTCCGCGATCTCCTCGTGATCCCGGGGCCCGGGGAAGAACACGGCGTCGGCGTCCTCGACGTCCATGCCGTGGCACGCTCCGCGGGTGTGCCAGCTGGTGTCTCCGATGCCGCGCAGGCCGGTGGTCGGCGCGTCGTGGGTGGTGATGTGGCGCAAGGCGGGTCTCCGATGTGCTGCCGCGCCGCCGGCGAGGGCGGTGCTCGGCGGGTGCGGCGTCGGCTGCCGGCTGCGGCGCGTGGGCGTGTGCCGCAGCCGGTGCGGGATGGTGGTGTCGGGTGGCGGTGCACCGGAGGGGGTGTACGCGCCGGATGCGCCGATCAGGCCAAGGCGGGCTGCTGGGCCTGTTGGGCGGCGGCGAGGTCGAGGCGGCCGGGGTGCGGGGTGGCGCGCGGGGTGGTCCCGCGGGCTCCGCCGTCGGGACCGATCCTCCGGCGGCGGCACGGCTCGCCAGGCTGGGCCAGGCACCACTCGCACCGCACGCTCAGGGCGTCGGGCAGCCCCTGCGCGACAGCGGCCTCACGGGCTGCGCGGGCGGGCCGGTAGGGCACGAGGGCTGCTCGGGCGGCGGGCGGTATGCAGGAACCGATCTCCCGCAGCCGCGCCTCCAGCGTCGGGTCGACTCCGTCGCGACCGCTGGTGATCGCTCGGGCCTGCGCGGGCTGCGCGGTGCCAGCAGCAACGGCGCGGCGGGTGCCGGCCAGCTCGGCGGTCCAGGCGGCCTGGTCGTCGGGGTCGACGGACGGCGTGGGGTCGGAGTGCCTCGCCAGGCGGTCGCGCCGGTAGTTCTCCCAGGGACGGGCCAGGTCCGCGGGCAGGATCTGGTACGGCGAGGTGCGGATGTGCTGGCGGGCGGCGACGCGGACGTCCCAGCCGTGGGGGGTGGCCATCGGCACCTCGCCGAGCAGCTCGTGCCACTGGGCGAGCTGGTCGCGCGCTTCGCCCTGGTCGGTGCGGATGGTGCGGGGGTCGAGTCGGCCGATGTAGGCCAGCAGGGCGGCGATTTCGCGGCGGTCCACGGTCAGCCCTCCGTTCCGGTCGGCTCGTCGAGGGCGGCCAGCAGGGCGGCGGTGTGGGCCTCTGTCCGCGTCATGCCCCCCGGTGCGGCGGTGTTCTTGCCGGACACGGCGTAGAGGTTCGGGCGGCTGGGGGCGTGCTCCCGGGCGACCCAGGAGCGCCAGTCGGCAGCCCAGGCTTCCGCCGGCCTCGGGGTGTGGCCCGCCCGATGGGCACGCCACTTCGCGTCGGCAGCCCGCAGACCCTCCTCGCCGAGGCGGTCGAGGTGCCCCTGCTGGCGGGCCCAGGTGTGGGTGGCGGGGTCGACCTGCCACTCGGCAGCCGAGAGGACGGCAGCACCACCACTGCTGTACCTCCGGTTCAAATCAGGTTCACTACGGTTCTGTGTGCCGGTGGCCGGTACATCGCTGTGCCGGTAGCCGGTACGTCGCTGTGCCGGTTTCCGCCTCGACCTGCCGGTTTCCGGTACTGCCGGTTTCCGGACCCTCGCGGGGGATTCCGGCACCTCACGCGGGCGGATTCCGTACCGCCGCAGAGCCGAGAGCCGGAGTTTCGCGGGGCCGGCGGGCTCGTCTGCCACCGCCGTGTCGCCGTCCTCCTGCTCCTCGTGCTGGGCCTGGGCAACCGCTTCGGCGGCGAGAGGCAGGCGGTAGACCGTGCTGCGCTGCGGCCCTACGAGGTCATCGAGCTGCTCCAGCTCGCCGGCCGCGAGCAGGCGCTCGACGGCTTCGCGCACCGTGGAGACCGAGGCACGGGTGCGCTTGGCCAGGCTGGAAAGCGAGGCCCAGGAGATGCACTGATCGTCGGCCACCCGGTCGGCGATCGACAGCAGGACCAGGCGCGCGGCCCCTCGACTGGAGCTGTGCTCCCATACCCACTCGCGGGCTTCGCTGCTCATCGGCTGCTCCCGACGAGCGGGCGGGCCCGGCGGCTCGCCGGGGCCAGGATGGTCCGGTCCGGCTCGGGGCACTGAGGCACCGAGGCGGACGTGGTTGCCGCGCAGGCCAGGCGGAAGGGCCTTTTGCGCAGGACAGGAGGCATGCGATACTCCCCTTTGCAGTGTTGCCACGCTGATGCGCCCCTCGGAAGGACTCAACGTGGTGATGGTGGGCAATCTCCGCCCTTGCCGGGGCGGGTACGCCGCTTCGCGTTCGGCGTCCGCGAGTTACCGCTCTCGGGCGCCGTCGCTGTTTTGTGGACCTTCGCGGTCCGGTCGGTGCTCGCGCTCTCCTCGCGTTCGTCGCCGCAGGCGGGCTGCCCGGGGACGACGAACATACGCACGCACCCGTGTCAAGATCCAGACTTGGTTCTTAATCTCTGTACTGGTTGCAGTGAGTAACCGAATGGTCGTGCGCTGCAGCCGTCTCTACAGGCCCTGGCAGGGTGTGCCCTCGCGTCGACGCGCACCGTTGCCGCGGTTGCGTCGAACGCCGAGAATGTGCCATTTTGTCCGAACTGGAGGGGGTGTCTGATATTCCCCGCGGCGGAAAAGCGATGTGGTTGAGGTGTTTCCACAGTCGTCTCCGCGCTTTCCGGTCGAAAATCAAAGCCTTATGCGCCAGACGTAACCTTCTCGCTGGGCGATTGTGGCTCGCGCCACGCCGCCGGCATGCTCCTGCCGGTAAAAACGGACAGGCCGACCTGAAGCGGGCGGTACGCGCCACGCGGAAACGTGCTGGTGGGGAAGAACTTTCCACACAGGTGATCGGCGCGTCAAACTGGTGTTTATGGCGGGGTAGGGTGGCTGAAGTGACGACGAAGCCCGCCCGGGAAAGGATCATGAAAGAGTGACCGAAGGTCAGGTGAGCCCCAAGGGGCTCATGGATCGCCTAAACCGCCTGTTCGACACGGTGCACCCGCCCGAACGAGGCCCTTACAGCAACGCTGAAGTGGCCGAGCTGATGGAGAAGCGTGGGCTCGGAACCGTGTCGGGCCAGTACCTGTGGCTCCTGCGGACGGGGCAACGGGATAATCCGACGAAGCGTCACCTCGAAGCACTCGCAGCCTTTTTCGGAGTGGATCCTGCCTATTGGTTCGACGACGTGGTCGCTGAAAAGACCGTGCAGGAGCTTGAGTTGCTCGCCCTGCTCCGCGACGCGAAGATCAAGAACGTTCTCCTCCGTCTCTCCGACATGTCCGCTGACGGGAAGGATGCCGTCCTCGGGGTCGTTGAGAGCGTCCGGAAATCAGAAGGCTTGCCGCCCTCAACTGGCACGTAAGAAGCTTCAGTTCAGTAAATGATCAAGGAAATGCAATGTGGTCTGCACGCAGGCGGCGCCGCCAGCCTGACCTCCTGGCCGAGCTCAACCTCCCGCAAGTCACCAACATCCGCGATCTATGCGACGAGGTCTCTCGCCGCACGGGGCGGACGGTGGTTCTAGAGCCCCGGGAGCAGGCGCCCTCGGTGTGCGGGGCATGTGCTGTCACGGAGAGTGCGGTCCACGTGTTCTACGACCCGCGGACCAGCCCCATGCATCAAGACCACATCATCGCCCACGAGTTCAGCCACCTGCTGCTCGGCCACCACGAAAGCCGCCCGGTGTCCGCGCTCGCCCCGACCTTCATCAGCAGCGTGGACCCTGCCACCGTGCAAATGATGCTGGGACGCACCAAGTACGACGAAGCCGAGGAGCGGGACACGGAACTTCTCGCCTCGCTGCTCCAGCGGCAAATCATCGACCGCTGGTTGCGCAGCGACGAGTCCTCCGGTGACGCGGTCCAGGACCGGGTCACGCACACGTTGCTGCGCCGGCGGGAGGCCCGGCCGTGAAGGACCTGCTCCACCCGATCAGCCTCGTCGTCGCGACGCTCGGCTTCCTCTGCCTCCTGCGGGACGTGCCCACCCGGCGCCGCGACCCCGCCTCCGCCGCGCTGGCCGCTGTCTTCCTACTGTCAGGGCTCTCGTTCCTGTTCTCCATCACGCCGATGTGGAACTACCTCGACCGCATGCTCGGCACCGTCAACATCTCCGTGCCCCTCGCGCAGGGCTGCGTGGTCGCGCTCCTGGCCTGCCAACAGGTGGTCCTCACCTACTGGGGATCCCCGCCCGAGGTAGCCCGCCGGCGCAGTCGCCGGTGGCTCTGGACCGGCTTCGCTGTGATCGCCGGGCTGCTGGTGCTGTTCGCCCTGCTGACGCCCAACGCGCCGCACCCGATCGACTTCACGCTCTACTACGCGCACGACGACTGGTACGCCGCGTACCTCACCCTGTACGTCACGGCCTACACCATCGGCGAAGTCCTCCTCGCCCGCGCCTGCTGGCGCCTGGCCCGCCGCAGCATTCGCGGGTCCGTCCGCGTCGGCCTGCGCATCGTCGCCCTCGGCGCGACCGTCACCCTCGGATACAGCGCCGTCCGTATCGGCAACGTGATCGCCGGCGCCTTCGACACCTCCCTCGCGGAATGGGAGGGCTTTGCCTGGACCTGCGGCGATGTCGGCGCCATGCTCACGCTGATCGGCTGGCTCGTGCCCACCGTCAGCGACCAGGCCCAGAGCGTCCGGTACCGGATCAAGCAGTACCGCAGCTACTACGGCCTGCGCCCCTTGTGGCTGGCCTTCTACAGCGAGGCACCCGAGATCGAGCTGCCGATCGACAGGGTCGACCCGGCCCAGCGGCGCCGCTTCCGTCGTATCTCGATCCGGCTCTACCGCCGAGCCGTCGAGATCCGGGACGGCCGGTTCGTGATCCGCCAGTACCTCGACGCCGCCGTCCGCGAGGCCAGCGAAGCCCGTCACCGGGCCCGAGGGCTTCACGGAAAGGATCTGTCCGCGGCCGTCACAGCGGACCAGATCCTCGCCGGAATCGCCGCCAGGGCCGCTGGCGCCCGCCCGGAGCCCGACCAGCTCACAGAGTTCGCCGACTTCGAACGCCAGACCACCGGGCCCATGGAAGACATCGACGCTCTTCTCGACGTCGCGCGCCACCTGCCCCGCCAGCCCGCACGAGCCCCCCACCTTGAGCGAGTCTCCGCATGACGAACGACCTCACCCACCAGCCCGCCCACGTCCAGCTCCGGGCCCTGGACCGCGGCGAGATCTCCAGCCGCGAACTGCTCGACCTGCACCTCGCCCAGATAGACGCCAGCCAGATCAACGCCGTCGTCACGCGCGACGACAGCGCGGCCCGAGCCGCCGCGCACGCAGCCGACGAACGCCGCGCCCGCAGCGAGAGCACCGGCGTCCTCAACGGCCTTCCCCTCACGATCAAAGACAGCTTCGAGACCGCCGGCTTGCGCACCACGAGCGGCGCGGAAGACCTCGCCGACCACGTCCCCACACGCGACGCCGACGCGGTCGCCCGGCTCCGCCACCAAGGAGCCGTCATCATGGGCAAGACCAACACCCCGGCGTACTGCCAGGACCTGCACACCGACAACGCCCTGTTCGGCCCCACGCTCAACCCGCACGACCCCAAGCGCACCACCGGCGGCTCCTCCGGCGGCCCCGCCGCAGCAGTCGCCGCACACCTGACCCCTGCCGACCTCGGCAGCGACCTCGCCGGCTCCCTGCGCCTTCCCGCCCACTACTGCGGCGTCTACGGCCTGCGCCCCACCCACGGACTCATCCCAGCCCGCGGCCACATCCCCCGACCGCCGGGATGGATCACCAGCAGCGACATGGTCACCCCCGGCCCCCTGGCCCGCCACCCCCGGGATCTCGACCTGCTCCTCGCCGCGCTGACTACACCGGCACCCGAGGAGAACAACCCCTGGAGTATCAGGTTGCCCAATACACGGCGCGCGTTGGACGAGCTCCGCGTGGCGGTCTGGGCCGAGGACGCGAGCTGCCCCGTCGACCGCGAGACCGCCGATGCTCTCGCCGCCCTCGAACGAGCGCTGGCTTCCACCGGCGCGAGCGTCCGCCGCACCGCGGGACCGGTCGGCTTCGCTGATTCTCTCCGCCTCTTCGAGCAGCTCCTCCACGCCACCACGACGGCCGCCACCGACGACGACGCCGGCGAGGCCGAACTCGCCGCCGCCCGTGACCTGCACACGGATGACGCGAGCCCACGTGCCGCCATCCTCCGTCACCGCACGCAGACACACCGCGCCTGGCTCCGCGCCAACGAGGAGCGCCTCCGGCTTCGTGCGACGTGGCATCGGTTCTTCGCTGACGCCCAGCACGACGTCCTCATTACCCCCGCTGCTCCCACCGCGGCGATCCCGGCCGGGAGCCGCTCCTTCATGGTCGACGGAGTCGAACGGAGCTTCTTCGACCAGACCGGCTGGGCCAACCTCACCAGCCACGTCGGCCTGCCCAGCCTCGTCGTACCCGTCGCTCGAAACGCGAACGGCCTCCCGATCGGCGTACAGCTCGTGGGACCTACCTATTCGGACCGGACCCTGATAGTGGTAGCCGAATACCTGGCACCCCTGCTCCGAGGGATGGCCGAGGGCGCCATCTGATCATGGAGTAGATGATCTTTGTATCGCCGTAGTGGGTCACTGCGTTCTCGTCATCGGCGGGAGGTTCGAACCGAGCGAAGAATGCGCCCAGAGCCTCGGGCGATACGGTCAGGACATTGGCGTCTTGGCGTTCGTTGCGTGCGGCGAGGCGTCGCAGAAGTTCCTCAGGACGCAGTGAGGTAGACCAGCAGCGGACGTCCACCGGCGGCCTGCACAGGCTTCTTCCACTCGTCGTGCGGAGCGACTGGGGTGATCGAGGACGACAGAGCCCCTGTTGCGGAACCCTGACTGGCTCGAAGAACGCCGCACAGTGCTGGGTCTGTTACCAGCGGCGGAGTACGACCCACGCATACGCGGTCACTGACCGCCCGGACAACCTCTGGGCTTGATCCGTTTTGGCGGACATCCGAGATCAGGGGTTCAGCCCCGGGAGGATGTCCATCATGGAGAGCATGGGGAAGAAGAAGCCTCGCCC
>NZ_SHKS01000006.1 GCF_004217285.1 Streptomyces sp. BK239 | reverse complement strand
GACGGGGTATCAACATATCTGGCGTTGATTTTTGGCACGCTGTTGAGTTCTCAAGGAACGGACGCTTCCTTTGTACTCACCCGAGAGACTCTCTCGTGGCTTTCCTCCGGGCGCTTCCCTTCGGTCTTGCGCTTCCGACTCTATCAGATCTTTTCTCGATCCGATTTCCTCGGTGCTTTCCAGGTTCCCGCTTTTGTTTCGCGGTTTCCTTTCCGGCGGTTCCGACTTTATCAGAAGTTCTCAGCCAGTCAGACCGGCCGTTGTTTCCGATTCATCGGGGAGTGGCTTCTGCGGAATCGAAGTTCCGTGAGGCCCTGTAGATACTAACTGGTTGCCGACCGGACCATGTCCAGTCCAAGCAACCGTTCGAATCTACCTCCCCACACGCTCCGTGTCAACGGTTTTTGTGGGGCGAAGAGGAGACTAGCAGTTCGGCGGAGGCCCACGCACATCAGGCGGCTGTCGGCACCATGGCGCTGCGCTCGGCCGCCGCCAGGTCGCCGGTGTCCCCGGCGCGCGCGGCACGGCCGCCGAGGACGTAGACGTAGGCCAGGAAGGCCACTTCGGCGGTGGTGCCGATGGTGATGCGGGCCCAGGTCGGCAGACCGGAGGGAGTGACGAAGCCTTCGATGGCGCCCGAGACGAACAGGACGAGGGCGAGGCCGATCGCCATGCCGACGGCGGCGCGCCCTTCCTCCGCAAGGGCGGTACGGCGGGACCGCGGGCCGGGATCGATGACGGTCCAGCCGAGTCGCAGGCCGGTGCCGGCGGCGACGAAGACCGCGGTCAGTTCGAGGAGGCCGTGCGGGAGGACCAGGCCGAGGAAGGTGTCGAGGCGGCCGGCGGAGGACATGAGGCCGATGCCGACACCGAGGTTGAGCATGTTCTGGAAGAGGATCCAGAGGACGGGCAGCCCCAGGAAGACGCCGAGGACCAGACACATGGCGGCGGCTTGGGCGTTGTTCGTCCAGACCTGGGCGGCGAACGAGGCGGCCGGGTGGCTCGAGTAGTACGTCTCGTACTGGCCGCCGGGGCGGGTGAGCTCGCGCAGCGCGTCCGGGGCGGCCAGGGAGGCCTGGACCTCGGGATGGGTTCCGATCCACCAGCCGAGCAGAGCCGCTGTGGCCGTGGAGACGAGCGCGGTGGGTATCCACCAGTGGCGCGCGCGGTAGACGGCGGCGGGGAATCCCGATGTGAGGAAGCGGGCGGCGTCGTGCCATGAGGCGCGTCGGGTGCCGGTGACCGTACTGCGCGCGCGTGCCACGAGCCGGCTGAGCCGTCCGGTGAGTTGCGGTTCGGGGGCGCTGGACTGGACGAGGGACAGGTGGGTGGCCGTGCGCTGGTAGAGGGTGACGAGTTCGTCGGCTTCCGCGCCGGTGAGGCGGCGCCGGCGCAGGAGGGCGTCCAGGCGGTCCCATTCGGCGCGGTGGGCGGAGACGAAGACGTCGAGGTCCATCGGGGTGTCTGCTCCTCGGCTTCTCGTCGGCGACCGGTGGTGATGTCAGCTTGTCCTACGGAGGCGCGATGTGCGGTCAGCTTGGCAGACTGGCCGTCGTCGGGGCGGGTCGGGGAAGGGGCGGTGGTCGTGGGCGAGCTGGTGACGGGTGAGGCGGTGGCCTTGGAGCTGCGTCCCGCCAGGCTGCCGAGCAGGGCGCTGGCCGTGTTGCTCGATCTGCTCGTCGTCATCGCGGGTTATGTCGTCGTCAGCGTCGCCTTGCTGGCGGCCACGGCGTCGCTGGACGAGGCGGCGCGAACGGCGGTGGCGATCGCCTCGTTCCTGTTGCTGTTGGTGGGGGTGCCGATCGCGGTGGAGACGCTCAGTCATGGGCGCTCCCTCGGGAAGCTGGCCTGCGGGCTGCGGGTGGTGCGGGACGACGGTGGGCCGATCCGGTTCCGCCACGCGCTGGTGCGGGGTGCGCTGGGGGTGGTGGAGATCCTGCTGACCGCGGGGGTGGTGGCGTGCGTGGCCTCGCTGGTGTCGGCGCGGGGGCGGCGGCTCGGGGACGTCTTCGCCGGGACGCTGGTGGTGAGGGAGCGGGTGCCCGTGACGCGGAACGGTTTTCTGCCGCCTCCTCCGCCGTGGCTGGCGGGGCGGTTCGCGGGGCTCGATCTGTCCGCGGTGCCGGACGGTCTGTGGCTGGAGATCCGGCAGTACCTGGGGCGGATGGACCAGTTGGATCCGCAGGTTGGCCGAACCATTGCGGAGCGGCTGGCCGGTGATCTCGCGGCCCGGACGGGGGCTCCGGTGCCACCGGGGGTGCCTGCGGCCGCGTTCCTGGCGGCGGTGGCGCACGAGCGACGGGACCGGGAGGCGCGGCGGGCCTTCGGGGCCGGGGGCGGTCCGGTGGCTGATGCTCACGGTCAGTCGGCCCCGTCTTCCTACGGTGCGCCCGCTCCCCCTGTTTACGGTGCGCCCGCTCCCCCTGTTTACGGTGCGCCCGCTCCCCCTTCCTACGGTGACCACGGTCCGCCCGGCGGGCCCTCCCCCGGTGCGCCTGTCTCTCCTGCTCCCGCCGTTCCGCAGGTACCGCCTGTGTCCGGTCCGTCGCGGGGCGAGGGGACGGCCACCGGGTTCGTGCCTCCCGCGTAACCGCTCGCCCCTCCTGACCGCCTCAGTCGGTGAACGTCGACGGGGGCGATTCGAGGTCTTCCAGCTCGATGCCGGGGGCTGCGAGGACGACGTCGCCGGCGATGTGCACGGTCTGCTGTTCGCCGGTGTCCAGGGCTGTGACCTGGTATTCGTCCACGGTCAGGGGGCCGTTGTCAGTGGCGTGTGCTTCTCTTTTCACCAGGGCCCAGGACTGGTCGAGGGTGCGCGGTGCGAGGACCGGATCGGTGAAGGCGACAAGGCGGACGCGGGTCGCGGAAGGGGAGGGAGCGAGACGCAGGAGACGGGTGGTGGCGACGAGGAAGGCGGGCGAGGTGCCGGTGAAGGCGTGGGCGGGGACGTTGCCTTCCGTGGCCTCGGCGCCGGTGGGGTCGGTGCGGACCCAGGTGACGCCGTCGAGGGCGGCGCCTCGTACCTGCCAGCCGGCGGCGTGGAGTTCGAGTCGGAGGGGGCGGCCGAGGTCGTCGAGGGTGAGGTCGACGGAACCGGTGTGCTCGCCGGTGGGGGTGGTCAGCTGTGAGACGTAGCGCCAGCCGGAGGGGCCGGGGGCGCAGTGGAAGTGCTCGTGGGCGAGAGGGGTGTGATCGTGCGGGTCGTGGAGCGAATACCGGCCGCGGGGCATGGGGGTCCTGTGGTGTGACGGGCTGGTCCGGTCACCTCGGCGAGCCGGCCCGGTGCTGGTGAGTCGAAGGAGGGCCGGGTCGGTCGTGGGCCGACGGGACAGGCCCCCGACACGGGGGTGCGGGGGCCTGTCTCGGAGGGCCTGCCGGTGCCGGGGAACGCGTCCGTGCACGGACGCGTTCCCCGGTGGGCCGGGCTGTGGACTCAGTAGCGGTAGTGGTCCGGCTTGTAGGGGCCGTCGACCTCGACGCCGATGTAGGAGGCCTGCTCGGGGCGGAGCGTGGTCAGCTTCACGCCGAGCGCGTCCAGGTGGAGGCGGGCGACCTTCTCGTCGAGGTGCTTGGGGAGCACGTAGACGCCGGTCGGGTACTCCTCGGGCTTGGTGAACAGCTCGATCTGGGCCAGGGTCTGGTCCGCGAAGGAGTTGGACATCACGAACGACGGGTGGCCGGTGGCGTTGCCGAGGTTCAGCAGGCGGCCCTCGGAGAGGACGATGATGACCTTGCCGTCGGGGAAGGTCCACGTGTGGACCTGCGGCTTGACCTCGTCCTTGACGATGCCGGGGATCTGGGCGAGGCCGGCCATGTCGATCTCGTTGTCGAAGTGGCCGATGTTGCCGACGATGGCCTGGTGCTTCATCTTGGCCATGTCGGCGGCCATGATGATGTCCTTGTTGCCGGTCGTGGTGATGAAGATGTCGGCCTTGTCGACGACCTCGTCGAGCGTCGTGACCTGGTAGCCGTCCATCGCGGCCTGGAGGGCGCAGATGGGGTCGATCTCGGTGACGATGACGCGGGCGCCCTGGCCGCGCAGGGATTCGGCGCAGCCCTTGCCGACGTCGCCGTAGCCGAAGACGACGGCGGTCTTGCCGCCGATGAGGACGTCGGTGGCGCGGTTGATGCCGTCGATGAGGGAGTGGCGGCAGCCGTACTTGTTGTCGAACTTCGACTTGGTGACGGCGTCGTTGACGTTGATGGCCGGGAAGAGGAGCTGGCCGTCGCGCTGCATCTCGTACAGGCGGTGGACGCCGGTGGTGGTCTCCTCGGTGACGCCGCGGATCTCCGAGGCGAGCTGGGTCCACTTCTGGGAGCCCTCGGTGATGGTGCGGTTGAGGAGTTCGAGGATGACGCGGTGTTCCTCGTTCTCGGCGGTGTCGACGGAGGGGACCTTGCCGTCCTTCTCGTACTCGACGCCCTTGTGGACGAGGAGGGTGGCGTCGCCGCCGTCGTCGAGGATCATGTTGGGGCCGCCGGTGGGGGTGTTCGGCCAGGTCAGCGCCTGCTCCGTGCACCACCAGTACTCCTCCAGGGTCTCGCCCTTCCAGGCGAAGACCGGGACGCCCTGCGGGTTGTCGGGCGTGCCGTTCGGGCCGACGGCGATGGCGGCGGCCGCGTGGTCCTGGGTGGAGAAGATGTTGCACGAGGCCCAGCGGACCTGGGCGCCGAGGGCGACCAGGGTCTCGATGAGGACGGCGGTCTGGACGGTCATGTGCAGGGAGCCGGTGACGCGGGCGCCGGCGAGGGGCTGGGCGTCGGCGTACTCCTTGCGGATCGCCATCAGGCCCGGCATCTCGTGCTCGGCGAGCGTGATCTCCTTGCGGCCGAACTCGGCCAGGGAGAGGTCGGCGACCTTGAAGTCCTGTCGGTTGTCGACAGTCGTCATGCGAGCTGCTCCTCGGGGTTTGGGACGAGGTCTGGATACGGCTGACTGCGCGGCGGCGGACAAGGGTGCTCGAAGGGACCCGTGCATGCCCGCGTACGCGCAGCGCAGTCCGTCGGAGGCCCTCTCTCCCTCGGTCGGTCCGTCGGTGGACCGCCCGACCGCCATCAGCAGCGACGTCTGGCTCCGATCCAAGCTACACCGCTGGCGCGGGGCGACCCCAGTCCGGCTCAGAACAGATCAGGACCATCACTGTGGGTGAGGCTTTGGGGAAGTGAGGGTCAGTGGTCGGCCGCGGGGTGGGCGGGGCCGCCGGGGGTGGCTTCGCGGTCGGGGCCCTTGGCGGCTTCGGCCTCGCTGTAGATGTCCGGCTCGAGGTAGATGACGCGGGCGATGGGGACGGCCTGGCGGATGCGGGCCTCGGCGGCGTTGATGGCGTTCGCGATCTCGGTGGCGGTGTCGTCGTGCCGCACGGCGATCTTGGCGGCGACGAGGAGTTCCTCGGGGCCGAGGTGGAGGGTGCGCATGTGGATGACGCGGGTGACGGTGTCGCCGTCGACGAGGGCGGCCTCGATCTTGCGGGTCTCCTCCGGGCCGGCGGCCTCGCCGAGGAGGAGGGACTTGGTCTCGGCGGCCAGGACGAGGGCGATCAGGACGAGCAGGACGCCGATGCAGATGGTGCCGATGCCGTCCCAGACGCCGTCGCCGGTGACGATGGCGAGGCCGACGCCGAGGAGGGCGAGGACGAGGCCGACGAGGGCGCCGAAGTCCTCCAGGAGGACGACGGGGAGCTCGGGGGCCTTGGCGCGGCGCACGAACTCCTTCCAGGAGTGCTCGCCCCGCAGGGGGTTGGACTCCTTGATGGCCGTCCGGAAGGAGAACGACTCGGCGATGATCGCGAAGACCAGGACGCCGACGGGCCAGTACCAGTGGTCGATCTCGTGCGGGTGCTGGAGCTTCTCGTAGCCCTCGTAGATGGCGAACATGCCGCCGACGGAGAAGAGGACGATGGAGACGAGGAAGGCGTAGATGTAGCGTTCGCGGCCGTAGCCGAAGGGATGCTGCGGGGTGGCCTCGCGCTGGGCCTTCTTGCCGCCGACCAGGAGGAGTGCCTGGTTGCCGGAGTCGGCGAGCGAGTGGACGCCCTCTGCGAGCATCGACGAGGAGCCGCTGAAGGCGAACGCGACGAACTTCGATGCCGCGATCGCGAGGTTGGCGCCCAGTGCCGCCACGATCGCCTTGGTGCCGCCTGACGCGCTCATGTGTTCGCGTGGTCCCTTCGTCCTCGGGTCGTCCTCGGGGCGCTCGTGCCGTCGTCGGCTTTGCCCGTCCTTTGCGGTGGGCCATTGTTGCAGCACGGGCCGAGGTGCGTGTGCCCGGCGGGTGGTGGGCGATGCCTCAGACGACGACGGTGGCGCGGAAGAGCGTGCCCGCTCCGGACACTTCGGCCTTTTCGCCCGCGGGGACGAAGACGGAGTGACCGGGTGTCAGCCGGTGCTCGCCGGCGTCGACGGCGCCGGCGGTGCAGAGCAGGATCTGCGGGGTGGGGAGGGTGAGGTCGCGGGCGGTGGCGCCCTGCGGCAGGACGTGGCGGGAGAGGCGGAACTCGTCGACGGGGGTGTCGTAGACCTCTTCGCCGTCGGGGGCGGCCTCGGGACGCAGGACGCCGGGGTCGCCGGGCTCGAAGCGGACGATGCGCAGGAGTTCGGGGACGTCGACGTGCTTGGGGGTGAGGCCGCAGCGCAGGACGTTGTCGGAGTTGGCCATGATCTCCACGCCGAGGCCGCTGAGGTAGGCGTGCGGGACGCCGGCGCCGAGGAAGAGGGCCTCGCCGGGCTGGAGCCGGACGTGGTTGAGGAGCATGGCGGCGATGACGCCGGGGTCGCCGGGGTGGTGGTGGGCGATGCCGGCGTAGGGGGCCCAGTCGCCGCCGAGGCGGTCGCAGGCGGCCGCGGCCTCGGCGACGGTGTGGGCCATGTCGTCGCGGTCGGCGGTGAGGATCGCGGTGAGGACCTCGCGCAGGGCGGCGTCCTCGGGCCGGGCGTGCAGGAGGTCGACGTAGGGCTTGAGCGTGTCGACGCCCAGGCCGTCGAGGAGGGCGGCGGCGCGGGCCGGTTCGCGGAAGCCGCAGAGGCCTTCGAACTCGGTCAGGGCGCAGATGAGTTCGGGCTTGTGGTTGGCGTCCTTGTAGTTGCGGTGGGGGGCGTCGACGGGGATGCCGCGGCGCTCCTCGTCCTCGTGACCTGCCCGTGCTTGCCGCAGGTCGGGGTGGACCTGGAGGGAGAGGGGCGCGCCGGCGGCGAGGAGTTTGAGGAGGAAGGGCAGGCGGGGGCCGAACTTGGCGGTCGTCGCGGTGCCCAGTTCGCGTTCCGGGTCGGCTTCGATGACCTCGACGAGGGTGCCCCGGGCGGTGCGGGAGGGGGCGCCGGGGTGGGCGCCCATCCACATCTCCGCCTGCGGTTCGCCGGTGGGTTCGACGCCGAGGAGGGCGGGGATGGCGGTGGGTGAACCCCAGGCGTAGGGGCGGACGGTGTTGTCGAGGCGGTCCATGGGGTGTCTCTGCCTGTCTGTCTGACGGTCCGTGGTCTGCGTGGCTGTCGTGGTGTCAGCCGTGGAGGGCCCTGTGGGCTGTCGCCGGTGCCGGGACCTGGGTCAGGCTCCCGAGGCGAGCGCCAGGTAGACGGCGGCGAAGTCGGTGACGGCGATCAGTTCGGCGAGGGTGACGAGTTCGTCGCCGGGCTCCGGTTCGAGTTCGCTGATCGGGGTGTCGTGGCTGAGGGCGAGGTCGCGTGCGGCGGGGGCGGCGGTGAGCCCGCCGATGGGGCGGTCGCGCAGCAGCACCACGCGTGCGTGGAGTGCTGGGGGCTCCTCGACGCGGTCGCGGAAGAAGTCGTCCGGGTCGGCGCTGGCGGCGAGCGGGCCGGCGAGCAGCGCGCTGTGGGAGGCGAGGGCCTCGGGGAGTTCGGCGACGAGGGCGGGGCGGCCGGAGAGTTCGGCGAGCGCGGCGGCGAAGCGGCGGCCGGCCGGCCCGGCGGAGACGCCCTCGGTCCAGACGACGGGGAGGGCGTCGGCGAGTTCGGCGGCCAGGGTCTTGGCGGGGTTGCTGTAGGTCGCGATGGCGGGGCCGCAGCGTTCGGCGATGTGGTCGAGGCGGTCGGCGACCTGTTCGAGCGCCTCGGGCGGGGCGGAGATCAGGGCGATGCGGTCCAGGAGCGCGAGGAGCGGGGTGAGCAGGGCCCACAGCACTCCGGGGGCGGACGCGGCGACGGGCGGCTGTTCGTCGTGCTCGTAGGGGGCGGTGGCGAGCGGGACGAACATGCCGTGCGCGGCGCTGACGGCCTCGGTGAGCGGGGAGCCGTCGGGGGCTACGGCGACGACGGTGCAGCCGCGGCGGTACGCCTGCTCGGCGAGGAGGGAGAGGCCGGGTTCGGAGCCGTCGGGGGTGGTGATGAGGAGGAGGTCGATGGAGCCGACCCAGCCGGGGAGTTCCCAGCGCAGGGCGCCCGCGGCGGGGGCGACGCCGGCGGGGGCGAGGCGGGTGACGGGGCAGGCGGCGCCGGCGAGGGTGCCGAGGAGGTCGGCGACGCAGATGGCGGCCGCGCCGGGGCCGGCGATGAGGATGGCGCGGGGGCGGCCGTCCGGTTGGAGTCGGTGGACGCCGGCCTCGGTGGCGTGCCGGGCGGCGGTGCGGACGCGGGCGCCTGCCTCGGCCGCTCCGCGCAGGAGGGCGCGGTGGTCTGCCTCGGCCAGGGCCTCCGGCGTGTCGAGCAGCGATTCGTCGAGCATGGCGTCAGGTCTCCGATCGCCGGGTCGTCGCGGGTCGTCGGGGCGCCGTCACCCGCGCCGACGGCGCCTGGGGCGGGGGGCGGGGGTGTTCGCGTGGGGGTGCGGCCGGTCGGGCGTCACGCGGGGCGGCGGGCCTCGTCGACGAGGAGGACGGGGATGCCGTCGCGTACGGGGTAGGCGAGGCCGCAGTCCTGGCCGGTGCAGATCAGCTCGGTGTCCTGCTCCTGGAGGGAGGCGTGGCAGGCGGGGCAGGCGAGGATCTCCAGGAGGCCGGCTTCGAGCGGCATGGGGTGTCCCTTCGGGTGGGTGTCGGGTCGCGCGGCCGGGTGGTGCGGGCGCGTGGATGTGCCTGGTCAGGGTACCGCCGGTGCGGCGGGGGCGTGGGGTGTCCGACGCACCGGGCGCCCGCCGTCCGTGGTGCGTCCGCCCCGGGGGGTCAGGCGCGGATCAGTGCCAGGACCTCGTCGCGGAGTTTGCGCATGGTCGGCTCGTCCCTGGCTTCGGCGTTGAGGCGAAGCAGGGGTTCGGTGTTGGAGGGGCGGACGTTGAACCACCAGTCGGCGGCGGAGACGGTGAGGCCGTCGAGGTCGTCGAGGGTGGTGTCGGGGCGGTCGGCGTAGGCGGCGCGGACGGCCGCGATGCGGGCTGTCTGGTCGTCGACGGTGGAGTTGATCTCACCGGAGCCGCTGTAGCGGTCGTACCGGTCGACGAGGGAGGAGAGCGGGGCCGGTTGTCCGCCCAGGGCGGCCAGGACGTGGAGGGCGGCCAGCATCCCGGTGTCGGCGTTCCAGAAGTCCTTGAAGTAGTAGTGGGCGGAGTGTTCGCCGCCGAAGATCGCGCCGGTGCGGGCCATTTCGGCCTTGATGAAGGAGTGTCCGACGCGGGTGCGGACGGGGGTGCCGCCGTTCTCCCGGACGACCTCCGGGACCGTCCAGGAGGTGATCAGGTTGTGGATGACGGTGCCGCTGCCGCCGTGGCGGGCGAGTTCGCGGACGGCGACGAGGGCGGTGATGGCCGACGGGGAGACCGGTTCGCCCTGTTCGTCGACGACGAAGCAGCGGTCGGCGTCGCCGTCGAAGGCGAGGCCGAGGTCGGCGCCCTCCGCGCGGACGCGCTTTTGGAGGTCGACGAGGTTGGCCGGGTCGAGGGGGTTGGCCTCGTGGTTGGGGAAGGTGCCGTCGAGTTCGAAGTACATCGGGACGACGGTGAGGGGCAGGCCTGCGAGGACGGTGGGGACGGTGTGGCCGCCCATGCCGTTGCCCGCGTCGACGACGACCTTCAGGGGGCGGATGGAGGTCAGGTCGACGAGTGAGCGCAGGTGCGCGGCGTAGTCGTCCAACGTGTCGGTGCGGCTGAGGGTTCCCCGTTCGGCGGCCGGTTCGGGGGCGGCCGACGCGGTCCATCTCTCGACGAGTTCGCGGATCTCGGTCAGGCCGCTGTCCTGGCCCACCGGCGCGGCGCCCGCGCGGCACAGTTTGATCCCGTTGTAGCGGGCCGGGTTGTGCGAGGCGGTGAACATCGCGCCGGGCAGGTTCAGGGCGCCGGAGGCGTAGTACAGCTGGTCGGTGGAGCACAGGCCGATCTGGGTGACGTGCGCGCCGCGGGCCGCCGCGCCGCGCGCGAAGGCGGCGGACAGGCCGGGCGAGGAGGGGCGCATGTCGTGGCCCACGACGACGGCCTCGGCGTCGGTCACCTGGACGAAGGCCGCCCCGAACAGTTCGGCGAGGGACTCGTCCCACTGGTCCGGGACCACCCCGCGCACGTCGTACGCCTTCACGATCTGCGACAGATCAGCAGCCACGGCCAACCCTTCCTGGAAGTTCTGCGAGTCACCACAAACTACCCGGAGCGACCGGCGGCCCTCTGCGGCAGCGTGCGCGTGCCGCACGGCTTACCTGGGCGGCAGCGGCTGGGACGACGCTGCTCTCGCGACACGCCCTAGTTGTCGGGTGAGCGCAGCACGCGCAGGTGGCCGCGGCGTGCGACCTCCATCGGGTCCGCCCCGCGGCCCGTGCCGCCGGCTCCGGCGGAGCGTTCCTGCGGGCGGGCGGCCTCGCGGACGGCGTTGGCAAGCGCTTCCAGGTCGTCGCCGCTGGGGCGAGCGGGAGCGGAGCCGTCGAGGAGCCGGACGACCTCCCAGCCGCGGGGGGCGGTGAGGCGTTCGGAGTGCTCGGCGCACAGGTCGTAGCAGTGGGGTTCGGCGTAGGTGGCGAGCGGGCCGAGGACCGCGGTCGAGTCGGCGTAGACGTACGTCAGCGTCGCGACGGCGGGTCGGCCGCAGGCGGTGCGCGAACAGCGACGTACAGGGCTCACGACGTTGGACGGTACCGCACTCTTGAGCGGGCCGCGACGACTCTCCACCAGGTCACTCCACCGTGTCGGGTTGTGAAACGCCCCACAGACGACTCCAGTCATACCCCGCTGACCTGCGGGAACGCCAGCCCTCCAGGCAAGGTGAGGCGTCGGATGCGGTCGTCGGCGGGGACAAACACCATCAATTGCCGTGAGATCCACGGTCCCGGAGAGATACGGAATCGAGCCCAACCTTGGCTGGAATGGTCATTCGCCGACGTGCGGTGCGCGGCGGCCGGTGCGGGGCGGGGCGCCGCGTGGGGTCCGGCGGCGGGTCCCGTCGGGGAATACGCTTCAGTGGTGATGGACAACCCCGTACCGCCCCGTAGCGCAGCCCCCGGGCCCCGTCGTCGTGATCGTCACGGGCGGGGCATGCGGGGGCCGATCGCGCCCCCTCAGGTGCCGTTGGCGGCGAGCCGTGCCGAGGTGTTCGCGGATCTGGTGCAGGACTCGGTGGAGCGGCTGGAGCGGCGCTGGCCGCAGCTCGCCGACATCGACTTCATGGTGCTGGAGGTGCCGCGGCTGGACGGCGCGGGCGGGCCGTGGAACGACGAGGCGGTGCCGTTGGGCGGGACGGTCCCCGCGGGGGAGGGCCGGCGGGCGCGGGTGGTCGTCTACCGGCGGCCGGTGGAGATCCGCACCAAGGGGCGCGAGGAGCGGGCCGCGTTGGTGCACGAGGTGGTGGTGGAGCAGGTGGCGGAGCTGCTGGGGCTCACCCCGGAGACGGTGGATCCCCGCTACGGGGAGGACTGAGCGGGGGTTCGCCCGTCCCCTGCGGCGGCCCTGCCGCGGCTGGTCACTTCTGCAGCACCGTCATGTCCTGTTCCGTCCGGGGGACCGCGACTGTCCCGCGGTCGTTCGGGAGGGTCTGGATGGTGAAGCCGGGGAGGCCGTCGATCGAGGCCGTCAGGGTGCGGGAGGCGTAGACGGGGGTGGCGGTGAGGGGTTCCACGGTGAGGGCGTAGGTGCCCTTCAGACCTGCGGGGGCGGGGAGTTGTACGTCCTGGGTGGTGCCCGTCTTGATCGTGTACGTCTGGGAGGCGGCCGTTCCGCCCTCGCTGCCGGCGGAGGCGGTGACCTTGACCTTGGCCGTGCCGGTGGGGGCGGTCAGGGAGAGGGTGGTGCCCTTGGCGGTGTTGGCGACGGCGGACGCGCGCGTGCCGACGGGGCTGGTGGCGGGGAGGTACGCGGACTCCTGTTTGTCGCCCTTGCCGCGCACCACCCGGACCGCGGCGACGACCGGCACGGACTGGTCGGTGGGGGTCAGGACGAGGGAGCCGGCTTCCCCGCGGGTGACGTCGCCGAGGTCGAGGGCGGTGGTCGTGCCCGCCTTGACGTGCAGTGTCTCCTTGCCGGCCGGGGTGATCAGGCCGGACGGGGAGGCGAGTTGGACCTTCAGGTCGGCGTCGGAGTCGGCCGGGGTGAAGGCGACGAGGCGGACGGCGGTGGCGTCCTTGGGGATGCCGGGGACGACGAGGCTGCCCGCCGGGTCGGTGGACGCGGCCAGCCAGTCGCCGCCGAGTTTGTCGTCCAGGGCCTGGACGGCGGCGCCGACGCGGCCGCTGCGGACGTTGACGTGGACGGTGAGGTCGTCCTGCTTCTCGCCGGTGAGCGTGGACAGCAGGATCGGCTCGCTGGACCCGGCGGGGACGGTGAAGTCGTCGCCTGTGGTGGTCGCGACGGGGCCGTCCTTGTCGTAGAGCTCGATGTCGGCGACGGCGGCGGAGTCGTCCGGGTTGGTGAGGTGGAGGTAGTCGGTGCGGTCGGCGGCGGTGCTGACGCCCGGGAACCAGAAGTCGGTGTCGGGGGCGGTGCAGTTGACGCCGAGGAGGCCGCGGCCGGTGCCTGCGGCGACCTCGGTGGTCTCCTGGAGGGTCCAGCCGGGCGCGAGCCTGCCCTCGGCGGTGCCGATCAGCGCGGGCGACGCGCCGCCGGAGGTGTCGCCGGCGGCGGGTGTGCCGGGCGCCTTGGGTGTGAGGACGGGCTTGGCCGGGGTCTTCTTCTTGCCGTCGCCCGCGGCGGTCTTCCCGGCGGCGGGCAGCAGTTCGGTGGTGCCGCCGCTCTTGGTGCCCTTGGTGACGGGCGTGAAGGACGTGTACGTCGTCTCGGCGAGGTCGGAGGTGCTGGGCGCCGGGCAGAGCAGGCCGGCGCGTTCCACGGGCAGGACGGCGGCCGCCTTGGCGGCGGTGCCGGCGCCGGAGTCGGTCGGCTGGGTGAGCGCGGCGAACCCGGTGACGGCGGCGAGCGCGGTCGTGCCGGCGATCAGGGACAGGGTGGTGCGCTTCACTGCTGGCTCCCGTCGGGGCGCTCGCTGCCGGTGCCGTGGGGGTCGTGGTTCTGGTCGTAGCGGTGGTCGTGGACGGCTCTGTCGTACGCCGAGGGGTCGTAACCCTGCTGCTGGTAGGGCTGGTCGTAGGGGCCCGTCTGCGAGGTCCGCCCCTCCTGGGCGTAGGGGTCGTAGGGGTCGTAGGGGGCGGCCTGGTAGGGGGCGTAGGACTGCTGGTCGTAGCCGCCCGGCGGATACTGCTGGGGGGCGGCCTGGTACTGCTCGCCGCTCTGGGCGGGGTGGGGTGCGGCGCCCGCGTAGCCGGGTGCGTCCCAGTCGGCGTAGGGGGTCTGCTGGGGGACGGCGGCCGGGGTCTCCTGCGGCGGGGGCGGGAAGTCCTCGGCTTCGGCCCGGGTGGTGGCTTCCTCGCCTTCGGTCCGGGCGGCTTCGTCCGCTTCGGCCTGGGCGCGCAGGCGGCGGGCGCGGCGGCCTTCGCCGTCGGCGGGCGCCTCGGGCCGGGGTTCCTCTTCGGGGAGGTCGTCGTCGACGTCGCGGCGGCGGCCGGGGAGGGCGAGGACGACGAGGACGAGGGCGAGGGCGCCCTGGGCCCACAGCCAGGCGGTGTGGGTGAACGGGTCGTCGTAGGTGACGTCCAGCTCGCCGCCGCCGGCGGGGAGTTCGAAGCCCTGGGCCCAGCCGTCGACGGTGGTGCGGGTGAGCGGCTTGCCGTCGAGGGTGGCGGTCCAGCCGTCGGCGGCGGCGTCGGCCAGGCGCAGGATCCGGCCGTCGTCGCCGTCGGGGATCTCGGTGTGGATGTCCACGGGGCCGGCGGCGACGGGCAGCGGCGCGCCCTTGCCGGATGCGGTGACGACGGCGGCGCGGGAGACCTCCTGGTCGACGCGCCACAGGGCGCCGCCGGCCTGCTGGCTGAGCCGGGACATCCCGGGCGTGGCGTCCAGGACGCGGGTGATCTCGCGGGGCGCGCCCTTGTGGACGAGGACGTAGCGCACGGCGAACTTGCCGAGCTGGTCGCTCTGGTCGGCGCCGGAGCCGGCGACGAGGTTGGCGACGACCTTGCTCAGGGCGTCGTTCTCGCCGTCGGCGGCGGCGAGTTCGGCGTCGCCGAGGCGGGTGCCGGAGCCGCGGACCAGCATGTAGCCGACGTGGGCGGTGGAGTCCCCGGCGAGGACGAGGGTGCGGGCCTGGTCGCGGGTGTTGCTGTCCTCGGCGACGAACGCGGGCACCTGGACGGGGTCGCGGCGCTCCAGCGGGCCGTCGGCGCCGCCGAGCATCCAGCCGGCGGCGACGAGCAGCGGGCCGGCGGCCGAGGCGAAGGCGATGAGGGCGGCGACCGGCTGGCGCCAGCCGAAGCTCTGTTCGGCGACGCGCCCGCGTGCGCCGTCGGCGCCGAGGAGGGCGGCGGCGAGCAGGGCGATGCCGTAGACGAGGGTGGCGGGGCCGGCCCAGGCGGACTGGTTGGACAGGACGGCGAAGACGAGGCCGACCAGGGCGACGGTCCACGCCGTGCGGATGCCCGCCTGGCGCTCGGAGCGCAGGAGGGCGGCGAGGGCGGCCAGGACGACGCCGATGAGCATCAGGCCGTCGACGGTGCCGGGGCCGCCGGGGCTGGCGCCGAGCAGGTCGGCGGCGGTGGCCGTGGAGGGGCCGTAGGGCAGGCCGGCCTCGGTGAGGAAACCGGACGGGATCAGGGTCAGCGACCAGGGCGCGAGGATCAGCAGGGGGGTGCCGAGCTGGGCCAGGAAACGCGGGCCGTAGGCGAGGAGTTCGCTGCGGCGCACAGCCAGCACGGCGAGGCCGAGGACCAGGGCGACGGGCCAGACGATCGGGGTGAACGCGGTGGTGATCGTCAGCAGCAGCGCGTACGCCCAGGTCGCCCGCCAGCTGCCGCGCGCCCCGGAGGAGTTGGCGAGGCCGGCGGCGGTGATGCCGGCGCGTGCGATGAGCGGCAGCAGGACGGCCAGGACGGCGGTGCCGATGCGGCCGCCGGCGAGGGCGCCGGTGGCGGCGGGCAGGAAGGCGTAGACGACGGCGGCCCATGCCCGCAGCAGGCGGGAGGGGACGAGGGGCCGGGAGGCGAAGTAGGCGCTGAGGCCGGCCAGTGGCACGGAGCAGACCAGCAGGACGGTGACGGCGAGGCCGGTCGAGCCGAACAGCAGGGAGGCCAGCAGGGCGACGATCGCGAGGTAGGGGGGTGCGGCCGGGGTGCCGCCCGCGCCCACGGGGTGCCAGGCGTCCAGGTAGCGCGACCAGAGGTCGGAGGCGTCGGCCGGGGCGGGCAGCAGGGCGCCGCCGGCGAGCGCGCCGCCGCCCAGGAGGCTGCGGCAGGCGACGAGGGAGACGAGGAGCAGTACCAGGAAGAGCACCGGTCCTGGTTTGCGGGCGATGCGCTTGACGCGGGCGAACTGCTCGATCTCCAGGAAGTCGGCGTCGTCGCCGCCGGGTCCGGATTCGATGGCGCCGCCGTGCCGTCCGGCGCCGCCGGGGGTCTCGGGGTCTGAGGCGCCGAAGAGGTTGCCGGCGATCTGCTCGACGGCGGCCCGGACGGTCGCTCCTGGTGGCGGGAACAGCGCCCGCAGTTCGCCCTTGTCGATCTGCGGCTTGGCGCGGTCGCGCCGCGCGGCGATGATCCGTTCGGGCCGCAGCAGGGTGCCCAGCAGGCCGCGGATCTCGTCGACGGCCTGTCCGGGGACCTTGCCGACGAGGTAGACGACGGTCCGCAGCAGGGTGCCGAGGACGAGGCGCACCAGGATCCACGGGAGTTGGGCGGTGCGGCTGTTGACGAGGAGGGTGTAGGCGGCGCCGGCCTTGTCCACCTTGTGGGGGGAGGCCGTGGTGCGGCCCGCGCAGTCGACCGCGCGCCGCTCCCGGGAGGCGGCCTCGGCGTGCCGTACGACGGCGTCGGGGGCGACGAGGACGCGGTGGCCGGCGGCGGTGACGCGCCAGCACAGGTCGACGTCGTCGCGCATGAGGGGCAGGCGGCGGTCGAAGCCGCCGAGTTCCTCGAAGACGTCGCGGCGGACGAGCATGCCGGCGGTGGACACCGACAGCACGGGGCGGACGTGGTCGTGCTGGCCCTGGTCCTGTTCGCGGCGGTCCAGGCCGGTCCAGCGGCGGCCGGAGCGGGCGATGGTGACGCCGACTTCGAGGAGCTGGCGGCGGTCGTACCAGCCGCGCAGTTTGGGGCCGACGACGGCCACGTCGTCGCGGCCGAGTTCGAGTTCGTTGTCGACGACGCGCAGGAGTTCGGCGAGGGCGCCGGGTTCGGGGGCGCAGTCGTCGTGCAGCAGCCACAGCCACTGGACGGGCTCTCCGTGCGGGAGCTCGGGGAGGTCGTAGGCGTCGTCGCGCCATGTGCGCGTGACGGGGTCCCAGCCGCTGGGGCGCTTGAGGTAGGGCAGTTCCTCGGGGGTGAGGACGGGGGCGGCGCGGTCGGCCTCCTCGACGGCCTGGCCGAAGCCGGTGCGCCGGGCGAGGTGCAGTACGCGGTCGGGGCCGAGCGCGTCGGTGACCAGTCGGGCCGAGTCGTCGGCGCTGCCGGTGTCGGCGGCCATGACGGCCTGGACGGGGCGCTCCTGGCCGAGCAGCCCGGCGAGCGCGTCGGGGAGCCAGCGGGCGCCGTCGTGGGAGACGAGGACCGCGGTCACCACATGGCGGGGGAACTGCGGTGTGGCAGCGTCTTGTTGGGCTGCCGTGTGGCTGTGCACGGACATCGAGGTACGGGCCCCGGTTCGATGGACTGCGGTGGACGCCCGTGCCGTGTGGGGGCGGCGGGCGTTCGGACGAGCGACCACACTATCGGCAGAACCAAAAGGGGCGACGCGAAGCGTCTCGTCGAGGGGCGGTGGCCGGGCGACGGGCGGACGCGAACGGCCCGCCGCCTGTGGACGAGCCACCGGCGACGGGCCGTTCGCGATCTTCCCGCTGGGGAGGCGGGCCGTCCGCTCAGACGGCCGCCTTCTTCAGTCTGCGGCGTTCCCGCTCGGACAGGCCGCCCCAGATGCCGAAGCGTTCGTCGTTGGCGAGGGCGTACTCGAGGCATTCGGAGCGGACCTCGCACGCGAGGCAGACCTTCTTCGCCTCCCGGGTCGAACCGCCCTTCTCGGGGAAGAAGGACTCGGGGTCGGTCTGGGCGCACAGTGCGCGCTCCTGCCAGCCGAGTTCCTCGCCCGCGTCGTCGACCAGCAGTTGCTGCACCAGCTCGGTCATGTGCGCCCCTCGCTCTGTCTTTCGCGTCCCCGTGACGTGGCCGTTACCGATGGCGGCTGAACGACACGAGTGAAATTACAAGTGTGCCGCTCCGGGAGAGTCAAGCCGAGATCTGCTATTGAGCCCCTTATTCACTCTGCGGAACCAAGGCCGTGCGGTAAGTGTTCAAATCGCCATAAACCTTGACACGCAGCCGAGGGCCCGGCGGACACCCCGCCCGCACAACGCCTGCACGAAGGAGGACGCCCAGTGGTTCGATCCCGTTCCGACACGCGCGCGAAGGCGAACCTGATCACACTCGGATCACGAGGTCACCGCGAGGCTTGCGTGCCCGGCATGTGCGCCATGTGTCCCGGCAACGGCATGCACAAACCTTTCACCTCGCAGATGAACCTGATGAGGTGAAGGGGCCCCGCGCGGGGGTGGTCGAGTTGACAGCGGGAGTGTGAACCGGTGTCCTAGTGGGCATGCTCGCGAACTCGGCACTCACCAAGACCCGCACCGCCGGGTCCCACGGTGCTGCCCGCGCTCGCTGTAGCTGTTGTCGTTCCTGCGGCTGTTGAGCCTCACGCGCTCCGGCTCCTCCCGGTCCACCGCGACCGAACCGCTCGGTTTCACGCCCGCACCCGGGCTTCCCCGCCGCCCGTGACCCGGGCGCACGGCACGTGCACCCAGCCCCCACTTCTTCCGCCGAGGAACCCCCGCATCCCATGAACAGCGACAGCGACCTCCAGATCGCCGGCGACATCCTCGAAGTCCCGCACCTCCTCCAGGCTCCCCGCGAACACCCCTCCACCGTCGCGGAGTTCGTCGGCCTGGCCCGCTCCATCGCCGCCGACCGCTCCCAGTGGGAGCACCTCGTCCGCTACGACGCCACGACCCGCTGGTACCACCGGCTGCGCACCGGGCCCGGCTACGAGGTGTGGCTGCTGTCCTGGGTGCCCGGACAGGGCAGCGGGGCGCACGACCACGGCCGCTCCTCGGGCGTGCTGACCGTCCTGGACGGTGCGCTGACCGAGCACACGGCGCGCGGCACGCGCGTGCTGGACGCGGGAGCGCAGCGCGTCTTCGCGCCCGGGTACGCGCACGAGGTCGTCAACGACGCGCTGGAACCGGCGGTCAGCCTGCACGTCTACTTCCCCGGCCTGACCGAGATGCCCATGCACACGGCGCCCCACTGCGAGGGGCGCGGCGAGGACCGCAGCGAGGCCGGCGCCCTGACCGCCTGAGGCCGGCCGGCCGCGCCGGACCGGCCGCGCGCCGCGTTGTCGTACCCGCCTGCGAGACTTGCGCCATGCGCATTGTGGTTCTGGCAGGCGGCATCGGCGGTGCCCGGTTCCTGCGCGGTCTGAAGCAGGCCGTGCCGGACGCGGACATCACGGTCATCGGCAACACCGGGGACGACATCCACCTCTTCGGGCTGAAGGTCTGCCCGGACCTCGACACGGTGATGTACACGCTCGGCGGCGGCATCAACGAGGAGCAGGGCTGGGGGCGGGCCGAGGAGACCTTCCACCTGAAGGAGGAGCTCGCGGCGTACGGCGTGGGCCCCGAGTGGTTCGGGCTGGGCGACCGGGACTTCGCCACGCACATCGTGCGGACGCAGATGCTCGGCGCCGGCTACCCGCTGAGCGCGGTGACCGAGGCGCTGTGCGACCGGTGGAAGCCGGGCGTGCGGCTGATCCCGATGACCGACGACCGGGTCGAGACCCATGTCGCCGTCGAGGTCGACGGGGAGCGCAAGGCGGTCCACTTCCAGGAGTACTGGGTGCGGCTGCGGGCGTCCGTGCCGGCCGAGGCGATCGTGCCGGTGGGCGCCGAGCAGGCGAAGCCCGCCCCGGGGGTCCTGGAGGCGATCGCGGAGGCGGACGTCGTCCTCTTCCCGCCGTCGAACCCGGTCGTCTCCGTCGGCACGATCCTCGCCGTGCCCGGCGTGCGCGAGGCGATCGCGGAGGCGGGGGTCCCGGTGGTCGGCCTCTCCCCCATCGTCGGGGACGCGCCCGTGCGGGGCATGGCCGACAAGGTGCTCGCGGCGGTCGGCGTGGAGTCGACGGCCGCGGCGGTCGCCGAGCACTACGGCTCGGGCCTCCTCGACGGCTGGCTGGTGGACACCGTCGACGCGGGCGTCGTCGACCGGGTCGAGGCCGCCGGGATCCGCTGCCGGGCCGTGCCGCTGATGATGACCGACGTCGAGGCGACCGCGACGATGGCCCGCGAGGCGCTGGCCCTGGCGGAGGAGGTGCGGGGAGCGTGAGCGTCGAGAGCACGAGAGCGGACACGGAGAGCGGCTACCGGGTCTGGGCCGTGCCCGGGCTGCCCGAGGTGCGCGCCGGGGACGACCTCGCCAAGCTGATCGCCGCCGCCGAGCCCGCGCTCGCCGACGGGGACGTGCTGCTGGTGACGTCGAAGATCGTGTCCAAGGCGGAGGGGCGGATCGTCCGGGCCGAGGACCGCGAGGCCGCCGTCGACGCCGAGACCGTCCGGGTCGTGGCCCGGCGCGGTCCGCTGCGGATCGTGGAGAACCGGCAGGGCCTGGTGATGGCCGCGGCCGGCGTCGACGCCTCCAACACCCCCGCCGGCACGGTGCTGTTGCTGCCCGAGGACCCGGACGCCTCCGCGCGCGCGATCCGCGACGGGCTGCGCGACGCCCTCGGCGTGAGCGTCGGCGTCGTCGTCACCGACACCTTCGGGCGGCCCTGGCGCGCGGGTCTCACCGACGTCGCCATCGGCGCCGCCGGTGTGCGCGTGCTCGACGACCTGCGCGGGGGCACGGACGCGCACGGCAACCCGCTGAGCGCGACCGTCGTCGCGACGGCCGACGAACTGGCCTCCGCGGGCGACCTGGTGAAGGGCAAGGCCGCCGGACTGCCGGTGGCGGTCGTGCGCGGTCTGGGTCATGTGGTCGCCGACGGTGACGCGGAGGGCGCGCGGGCCATGGTGCGCGGCGCGCGCGACGACATGTTCCGGCTCGGCACCTCGGAGGCGGTGCGGCTGGCGGTCACCCAGCGGCGGACCGTGCGCGCCTTCACCGACGAGCCCGTCGACCCCGGGGCGGTACGGAGGGCCGTGGCGGCGGCGGTCACGGCGCCCGCGCCGCACCACACGACACCGTGGCGGTTCGTGCTGCTGGAGTCGCCGGCGTCCCGCCTGCGGCTGCTGGACGCGATGCGGGACGCGTGGATCGCGGACCTGCGGCGGGACGGCAAGTCCGAGGAGTCGATCGCCAAGCGGGTGCGCCGCGGGGACGTGCTGCGCAACGCGCCCTACCTGGTCGTTCCGTGTCTGGTCATGGACGGGTCCCACACGTACGGCGATCCGCGGCGGGACGGGGCCGAGCGGGAGATGTTCGTCGTGGCGACCGGGGCGGGCGTGCAGAACTTCCTGGTCGCGCTGGCCGGGGAGCGGCTGGGGTCCGCGTGGGTGTCGTCGACGATGTTCTGCCGGGACGTCGTGCGGGAGGCGCTGGAGCTGCCGCCGGAGTGGGACCCCATGGGCGCGGTGGCGGTCGGGCATCCGGCCGAGGAGCCGAGGGCACGGGCGGAGCGGGACGCGGGGTCGTTCATCGAGGTCCGGTGAGTTCCGCCGGGGTGCCTTTGCCGTCGGCGCTGCCTTTACTCTCGTAGAACCCCTTCCGTAGGCCCCTTCCCCCAGAACCTCTTCCGTTTTCCCCCGGGAACCTCTCCGTGTCTGGACGATTCGATCCCCGGCCCACGCGTACGACCGTGCGCGGCGGGCATGTCGGTGTGCCCGGCGGGGTGCCCCGGCAGGCCGGGGGCGAGGCTGACGGCGGGGCCGGGGCGGCGCGGGTGCGGACGTGGGCGCCGGAGGGGGCGCTGGACCTGGGGCTGGTGCTGGGGCCGCTGCGCCGCGGGCCCGGCGATCCGACGTTCCGAGCCATGCCGGACGGGTCGGTGTGGCGGACCGCTCTGACGCCCGCCGGGCCGGGGACCCTACGAATCTGCGCGGCCCCCGGTGGCGGCGCGGTGCGCGGGCAGGCGTGGGGGCCCGGGGCGCGGTGGCTGCTGGAGCGGATGCCGGACCTGCTCGGCGCGTCGGACGACCCGGACGCGTTCACGCCCCGGCACCGGGTGGTGGCGACGGCGCGGCACCGGCGGCCGGGGCTGCGGCTGACGCGGACCGGGCTGGTGCTGGAGTCGCTGATCCCTTCGGTCCTGGAGCAGAAGGTCACGACCGACGAGGCGTACCGGGCGTGGCGGAGGCTGGTGCGCAGGTTCGGGGAGCCCGCGCCGGGGCCGGGGCCGGCGGGCGGGCCGATGTTCGTGACGCCGTCGCCGCGGACGTGGGCGCTGATCCCGTCGTGGGAGTGGCACCGGGCCGGGGTGGACGACAAGAGGGCGTCGACGATCCTGCGGGCGGTGCGGGTCGCCGCCCGGCTGGAGGAGACAGTGCGGATGGAGCCTTCGGCCGCGCGGGAGCGGCTGGAGGTCGTGCCGGGGATCGGTCCGTGGACGTCGGCGGAGACGGTGCAGCGCAGTCACGGGGCGCCGGACGAGGTGACCGTGGGGGATCTGCATCTGCCGGGGATCGTCGGGTTCGCGCTGGCGGGGGACCGGGAGGCGAACGACGCGATGATGCTGGAGCTGCTGGAGCCGTACGCCGGGCAGCGGCATCGGGCGGCGCGGCTGATTCTGCTGAGCGGGCGGGTGCCGGCGCGGCGGGCGCCGAAGATGCGGAAGACGGACATCGGGTCGTGGTGAAGGCGCCGGGTCCGGCGGGGTGTTCTCCGCCCCGCCGCCCCTGCCCTTCCCGTGCCTGGGGGCCGCCGCCCCCGGAGCTCATTGGTCCGAGGAGAAGCGGACCGCTCCTGCCGGGATCTCGGCGTTGCACCAGATCCTCGCGCCGTCGCGGAGTTCGTTGTCCGCGCCGACGACCGCGTCGTCGCCGATGACCGTGCCGGTCAGGACGGAGCGTTCGCCGACGCGGGCCCGGGTGCCGATCAGGGAGTCGGTGATGACCGCGCCGGGCTCGATGACGGCGCCGGGCAGGATGGTCGAGCCGAAGACGCGTGCGCCCTCCGCGACGAAGGCGCCCTCGCCGACCACCGTGCCGCCGGTCAGCTTGGCGTCGGGGGCGACCGTGGCCGTCGGCAGGACGAGACGGTCGCCGCAGCGGCCGGGCAACGCCGGGGACGGGGCCCGGCCGAGGACGAGGTCGGCGGAGCCGCGGACGAAGGCCGCCGGCGTGCCGAGGTCCAGCCAGTACGTCGAGTCGACCATGCCCTGGAGGTGGGCGCCGGCTTCGAGGAGGTCGGGGAACGTCTCGCGCTCCACCGACACCGGCCGGCCGTGCGGGATGGTGTCGATGACCGAGCGGCGGAAGACGTACGCGCCCGCGTTGATCTGGTCGATGACGATCTCCTCGGGCGTCTGGGGCTTCTCCAGGAAGGCCAGCACCCTGCCCGAGTCGTCGGTGGGGACCAGTCCGTAGGCGCGCGGGTCGCTCACCTTGGTGAGGTGCAGGGAGACGTCCGCACCGGTCGTCTCGTGGGTGGAGACGAGCCTGCGGATGTCGAGGCCGGTGAGGATGTCGCCGTTGAAGACGAGCACCGGGTCGTCGGGGCCCGAGTGGAGCCGGGAGGCGACGTTGCGGATCGCGCCGCCCGTGCCGAGGGGCTCCTCCTCGGTGACGTACTCGATGTGCAGGCCCATCGACGCGCCGTCGCCGAAGTACGGCTCGAAGACCTCCGCCAGGTAGCTCGTCGCGAGGACGATGTGCTCCACGCCCGCCGCTCTCGCCCGCGCCAGTTGGTGCGTCAGGAACGGCACCCCCGCTGCCCTGACCATCGGTTTGGGCGTGTGCACCGTGAGCGGGCGCAGCCGGGTGCCCTTGCCGCCGACCAGGAGGATCGCTTCTGTCACCTTCGTCTCTGCTTCCTGCCGGGACCGGCCGAACTTTCTTTCGGCCGGCCAGTGTATGCAGACCTCGTGCGGCAACTTCGACGGATGCGGGTCCGCATGGGTCCGCCCGGGCCGGGACCCGGTGGAGGGCCCCGGCCCGGGCGTCCCGGGCCGACCTCAGCGCCCCTGGTAGCGCGCCGCCGTCGTACGGGCCGAGGCGAGCTTGCCGTAGAGCTGCCGTCCTGGGCATTCCGTGGCGAAGCCGTCCCGGTGACCGGAGATCACGTTCAGTCGTACGTTCTTACCTTTTGCGTAGAGATTGCCACCGCCTGACTTGAGGTATGTCTTTCCTTTCGGATTGCCCCCGAACAGACCCAGCTTCCACGCCGTCAGACTGGCGATGGCTTTCACGGTCGCGGCGGACGGCTTGGTGCTGGTGTAGGTGCCGATGGCGGCGATGCCCATGCTGTTGCTGTTGAAGCCGAGGGTGTGGGCGCCCATGACCGCCTTCGTCACTCCCCCGGCGCGGCCCTCGTACAGGGTTCCGCACTTGTCGACGAGGAAGTTGTAGCCGATGTCGCGCCAGCCCAGGCTCTTGACGTGGTAGCGGTAGATGCCGCGGATGACGGACGGGGCCTGCGCGCACGTGTAGTTGTTGCCGGAGGCGGTGTGGTGCACGAAGGCCGCCTTGACCGTCGTCGTGTAGCGGAAGCCGCTCTCCCGCAGCGACTCGTCGGCGCCCCAGCCGCGGCGGGTGACGATGTTCGGGCGCGGGCCGATGTACGGCTTCGCCGCCCGCTGACCCGGCGACAGCGGGGCGCCGGGGTGGGCGAGGAGGTCGCGTTCGGTGGCCTCGCGGCTCAGGGCGGGGATCTCGGTGGCCGCGGACGTCCCGGAGGCGGTGGCGGCCCGGGTCGTCAGCATCCGGGTGGCGGGGGCCGGGGCGGCGGTGCCCGGGTCGACGAGTTCGAGGCTCAGGCCCGCCGGGAGCGGGGCGACCGACGCCGCGGTGCGGACGCCGCGCGCGGTGTCCTCCGTACGGTGGCCCGCGGCGGGCCTGACACGGAGTTCGACGCCGTCGGAGTCGCCCACCCACAGGGGGGCGGTGGCGCCGCGGACACGGCCCGAGGAGCGTTCGGCGGCGTCGGGGTCGGCGCCGTGGTCGGCGTTGTGGGTCTCCACGTCCCGCCAGCCGGACCAGGCACGGGTCTTGGCGTCCCGGGTGCGGACCTGGACGCGGCCGTCGAGTTCGGCGTCCGGGTCGTCCCAGACGATGCCGAGGAGGGAGAAGGGGCGTACGTCCCGGCGGGTGACGCCCTGTTCGGCGCCGGCGCCGGCGCGGGCGCGGTCGCGGGTGAGGGGGGTCAGGGGCAGCGACTGGGTGCTGCCCGGGAGCGGGGCGGCGGGGCTCGTGGCCAGGGCCGCGGCGGTCGCCGTCTCCGCGGTCGGCGCCGGTCGCGCCGTCACCGCGGTGGCGGACGGCGTCAACGGGAGGGCGAGGGACGCCGCACAGGTGACACCGATCGAGGTAGCAAGCAATCCACGCATGGCACTGATGCTGTGCACAGCGGTACCGGTCCGCCACCTCGGGCGGGTTGACGGAGTGTCGGCGGCGTTCGGCCGAACCGGTGGTGTCCGGGCGGGTGTTCGGCGTGTACGGCGCGTACGCTTGCGCGGGTGAACGCCACCGATCGCACCCCTGCCGACCTGCTGCGTTCCGCGCTCGCCGCGGATCCCGCGCGCCCGCTGGTGACCTTCTACGACGATGCCACCGGCGAACGGGTCGAATTGTCCGTGGCCACCTTCGCCAATTGGGTGGCCAAGACCTCGAACCTCCTCCAGGACGGCCTGTCCGTCGAACCCGGCGACCGGGTCGCGCTGCTGCTGCCCGCGCACTGGCAGACGGCGGTGTGGCTGCTGGCGTGTTCGTCGGTGGGCGTGATCGCGGACGTGGCGGGGGACGCGGCGCGGGCGGACGTCGTGGTGGCCGGGCCCGGCCGCTTCGAAGAGGGGCTCGCGTGCCGGGGGGAGCGGTACGCGCTGTCGCTGGCGCCGCTGGGGCGGCGGTTCGTGCCGGGGCCTCCGCAGGGGTACGCCGACTACGCCGTGGACGTGCCCGGTCACGGTGACCGGTTCACGCCGTACGCGCCGGTCGACCCTGAGGAGCCGGCGCTGATCGTCGCCGGGGCGGAGTACACGGGCGCGGAGCTGGTGGAGCACGCTCGGGGGGACGCGGGCGGGCTCGGTCTGACGGGTCCGGGGTCCCGGTTGCTGTCGGGGCTGCCGTACGACACCTGGGAGGGGCTGAGCGCGGGGCTGTACGCGCCGCTGGCCAGCGGGGGGTCGGTGGTGCTGTGCCCGAACCTGTCGCGGGCGGGGGAGGAAACCGTGGCCGCGCGGATCGAGAGTGAGCGGGTGACGGTGGTGCGCGCGGGGTCCTGAGCCGGGATTCCGACGGGGCCCCTGAGCGGCATTTGGACGGGGGCCGCCGTGTCCCAGGTGAGGGGCCCCTGGAGCCCCGCTCGCCCCCGGCCTGTGCCCACCCCGGGCGCCCCCCACCATCACCCGTTCGGCCCAGTCCCGCCCCCCACCCCCCGGCGGCGGGGGCCATCGTCGAGGGGTCGGGGTGTTCGGGAGTCGGCCGGGAGGAGGGGTGGGTCGTGGTGGGTGAGACGGCTGGGGCCTCCGCGTCCGGGGTGGGGCTTCGACGACGGCGCCGGCGGTGGTGGGGGCGGGTCGGGGCGGGGGCCGTGGGGGTGGTCGTCGTGGGGGCTGGAGTGACGGGCTGGGTGGTGTACGCGCTGCTCGACGGGAACATCACGCCCGACGAGGCGGCCGCGGCGGAGCTCGCCCGGTACGAGAGCGAGCGGCCGACCGCGCTGGTGAAGGACGCCCGGAACATCCTGCTGATCGGGTCGGACTCGCGCTCGGGCGACGGCAACGGCGCGTACGGGCGGGACTCGGGCACGGAGCGCTCGGACACGACGATCCTGCTGCACCTGGCCGCCGGGCGGCGCAGCGCGACGGCGGTGTCGATCCCCCGGGACCTGATGGTGGACGTGCCCGGCTGCCGGCGACCGGACGGCTCCCGGACCCGGCCGGTGTTCGCGATGTTCAACTACGCGTTCCAGACGGGAGGCTCCGCCTGCACCATCCGGACGGTGGAGAAGCTGACGGGCATCCGCGTCGACCACCACGTCGTCGTCGACTTCAGCGGGTTCAAGGAGATGGTGGAGGCGCTGGACGGGGTGCGGGTGTGCCTGAAGGAGCCGATCCACGACAAGGCGGCCAAGCTGTGGCTGCCGGCGGGGCGGGTCACGCTCGACGGGGAGCAGGCCCTCGGGTTCGTGCGCGCCCGCAAGTCCCTCGGCAACGGCAGCGACACCGACCGGATAAGGCGGCAGCAGCTGTTCCTCGGGGCGCTCGTCAACAAGGTGCGCGGCAACGACGTGCTGCTGAACCCGGCGAAGCTGTATCCGGTGCTCGACGCGGCCACGTCCGCCCTGACGACCGACCCCGAGCTGGCGAGTCTGCGCGGACTCTACGAACTCGTGCGCGGTCTGCGGGAGATCCCCACGGAACGGGTGCAGTTCCTGACCGTTCCCCGGGAGTCGTACGTGGGCAACGCCAATCGCGACCAACTCGTGGAGCCCGAGGCGGAAGAGTTGTTCGAGCGGCTGCGCAGAGACGCTCCTGTGTCCGTCGCACGGAAAGTCGGCCGTGAGGTGACCCAGGGGCCGCGGGGAAGCGGCCGGAATCACACCCCTGCGCAGTCACCCGGACACGGTGCGTACCGGTCGCCGTCGCCGCCCGCGCCCACGTTCAGCGGGAACACCGCCGCCCAGGATCTCTGTGCGTGAGCACCCCTCGGCGGCCGCGCGGTAAAGCGCTTGCCAAGTGAAGGGGTTCCGCGAACAACAGTTCAAGGAAATAGAACGAATTGCCCGGTTGTGTGGACGTGGAATTTGTCACCGTCGTCGCCCGACGCTGAACTGGGCGGATAGTGTGAGCGATCCGGTGCACCGGGCCAGAGGACCGTCCTGGGGTCGTGCACTGTGTGACCGAGACCCGAGCGCCTCTGAGGGGGGAAGGCGCCGCGTGGCCCCGACGGAGGATTCGGACAACCGTGGACGCGCAAGGCCGTGGGCGGGCGGACAACATCGATCCCGCAGACCAGTGGGTGCTCAATCCGGACACCGGAGAATACGAACTGCGACTGGGTCGTTCCGCACCGCAGTCGGCGGTGCCCGGACCTCGTGGATCCGCCTCCCGCGCGGCGGGAGCCGCGGGCGCGGTCCGCGCCCGTACGCAGGCGCCGGAGCGGCAGGCCCCGCAGAGCTCGGAGCAGCTGGCGGAACAGCTTCCCGGGCCGCGCCGGCGCCGCGGTGTGCCGGAGGAGCCGCCGAACCGGCGCGGACGCCGGCCGGTGCGGAAGTCGAAGGCGAAGAAGGTCCTGCTGTGGACCGGCGGGACGATGGCGTTCGTCCTGGTGGGCACCGCGGGCGCGGCCTACCTGTATCTGGAGCACCTCAACGGCAACATCACGTCCCTCTCCGACGACGGCGCGAGCACCGGCGGCTTCAGCAAGGACAAGGCGATCAACCTCCTGCTGATCGGCACCGACAAGCGCACCGGCTCGGGCAACGAGGGCTACGGCGACTCGGGCAGCGTCGGTCACGCCGACACCACGATCCTGCTGCACGTCTCCAAGGACCGCACGAACGCGACGGCGTTGAGCATCCCGCGCGACCTGATGGTGGACATCCCCGACTGCCAGACCGAGCAGGAGGACGGCTCCACCAAGGTCATCCCGGGCACGCGGAACGCCCGATTCAACACCAGCCTCGGCCAGGACGGCCGTACGCCCAGCTGCACCATGCGCACCGTGACCGAGCTGACCGGGGTCACCCCGGACAACTTCATGGTGGCCGACTTCAACGCGGTCAAGACGCTGACCACGGCCGTCGGCGGGGTCGAGGTGTGCCTGGCCAAGGACATCGACGACCCGGACTCGCATCTGAAGCTGCCCAAGGGCACGCACGTCATCGAGGGCGAGCAGGCGCTGGCGTACGTGCGCACCCGGCACTCGGTGGGCTTCGGCGGCGACCTGAGCCGGATCGACATCCAGCAGCAGTTCCTCAGCTCGCTGATGCGCAAGCTGAAGTCGAACGACACCCTCACCAGTCCCGGCAAGATGATCGGGCTGGCTGAGGCGGGCACCAAGGCGCTCACCGTCGACAGGCAGCTCAAGAGCATCGACAAGCTGAAGGACCTGGGTCTGGAGCTGGGCAAGCTCAACACCGAAAACCTGACCTTCGCCACGGTCCCGGTGGTCGACAATCCGGCGGAGAAGGTGAAGGCGACCGTCGTGCTCAACGAGTCGACCGCCCCCACCGTCTTCCAGATGATCCGCGACGACGTGTCGTTCACCGAGGTGAAGCAGCAGGCACAGGCCTCCAAGGACGCGGCGGCGGCCGCCGCCGCGGCCCGGCTCAAGGGCCCCCAGTCCGCGGCCTCCGAGGTGCGGGTGCAGGTCATGAACGGCGGGGCCCCCGCCGGCAGCGCGCAGGAGACGCTGACCTGGCTGCAGAACACCAAGGGCATCACGAAGTCGGAGAACGCGGGCAACGCCCCCGCGCCGCTCGGCACCACGACGCTCGAGTACGCGCCCGACCAGGCCCCCCAGGCGCGCAAGCTCGCCGCCGTGATGGGGCTGTCGGGAGCCGCGCTCAAGCCGGGCCGGAGCGTCCAGAACGCCCAGGGTCTGCCGACGATGACGCTGACGCTCGGCAAGGACTTCAAGGGGGCGGGCGTCTCGCTCACGACGCCGACCAAGGTGCCGGACTCGGTCCAGAAGTCCACCGCGGACAAGGTCAAGTGCGCCAAATAGGTAACCCTGCGGCCCCGTCGTGCGTCTGACTTGACGCGGGAGGGGCCCGTGTCAGGCGCAGGGCGGGGAGGGCAGGGGAAGTGGCGCGGAGCAGTGTGCGGCCGGACACGGCCGAGGCCGAGCAGGCGACGGCCGAGGCGGGGGTGACGGACCACGTCGCGGCGGGGGACGGCCGGGGGCAGGCGACGGGCGGCCGCGAGACGGCGGCCGGGGACCCTGACGCGGCCGGGGACGCTCCCGCCGAAGCGGGCGGGGACGACGGCAGCGGCGACGGCCGGGGGGACGACGGCGACGGCGGTGACGGCGGCGGCCCCAGAGCCGGCAGCGGCCCCGACCGCAGACGGCGCAGACGGCGCGTGCTGCGCTGGTCGGCGACGCTCCTCGCGGTCGTCATACTCGGCGGCGCGGGGGCCGGATACCTCTACTACGAGCATCTCAACGCCAACATCAAGAGCGACGACCTCAACCTGGGCGACGCCAAGGACCGCGCGGCCGAGCCGACGGCCAACGCCGCCGGGCAGAAACCGCTGAACATCCTGCTCATCGGCTCCGACGCCCGCAACACCGCCGAGAACCAGAAGCTCGGCGGCGCCAAGGACACCTTCGACGGCCCCCCGCTGGCCGACGTGCAGATGCTGCTGCACGTCTCCGCGGACCGCAGCAACATGTCGGTGATCAGCATGCCGCGTGACACGCTGCTCGACATCCCCAAGTGCACGGACCCCGACGACGGGCGCGAGTACAGGGCGCTGAACAACGAGATGACCAACGTCTCGCTGGGGCGCGGCGGGCCGGGCTGCACCGTGGCCACCTGGGAGAAGCTCACCGACATCCACATCGACCACTTCATGATGATCGACTTCTCCGGGGTGGTGTCGATGGCCGACGCCATCGGCGGCGTCCCGGTGTGCGTCGACGCCAGCGTCTACTCGCACACCCGCGACGGCAAGGGCTCCGGCCTGCGGCTGCCGGAGGGCACGCACTCCGTCAAGGGCCGCCAGGCCCTGCAGTGGCTGCGCACCCGCTACGGCTTCGAGGACGACACCGACCTCGCCCGCGCCAAGGCTCAGCACATGTACATGAACTCGATGGTTCGTCAGCTGCGCTCCGAGGCGAAGCTGACCAACCCGAACGCGCTGCGCAAGCTCGCCGAGGCCGCCACCGAGGCGATCACCGTGGACGACGGCCTGGACACCATCACCAGGATGTACGACCTGGCTACCGAGCTGCAGAAGGTCCCCACCGAGCGCATCACCATGACGACGATGCCCAACCGCTACTCGGGCTCCCGGGTCGTGCCCACCGAGGACGCGGCGAAGCTGTTCCGGCTGGTGCGCGAGGACATCGCCCTCGACGGCAAGGACGTCAAGAAGCCCCCCGCCGCCGCCACCGCGAGCCCCTCGCCCACGGTCACCGACACGGCCGCCCCGGACGGCGACATCGCGGTGCAGGTCCACAACAGCACCCGCGGCGACGGCCGGGCCGCGGCCCGCGGACGGGCGGCCACGGTCACCCAGCTGCTGACCGGCAAGGGCTTCACCGGCGCCGTGGCGGACACCTCGACGGCCACCTCCGAGAAGCAGACCGTGATCCGCTACCCGAGCGCCGACCTCCAGGGCGACGCCGAACGGGTCGCCAAGGCCCTCGGCATCCCCACGAGCCAGGTGAAGAGGTCCACCGACGTCACCGGCGTGACCCTCTTCGTCGGGGCGGACTGGCGCTCCGGCTCCGCCTACACCCCGCCCGTGGCGGAGAAGAAGGCCAAGGAGGACGACAACACGCCGACGTCGGCGGAAGCGATGAACGCCGCCGACACCAGCCAGTGCATGCACGTGGACCCGGCCTACAGCTGGTAGCCCGGGCCCGTCGCGGCACTAGGTGGTGCTGAGGACCGCCGGGCGGCGGGAGGCGATGACCTTCCTCGCCAGCGCCCTCGGGCTGGTCAGGAAGCCGTACCCCCACGACATGTGCATGGTGGCGAGGGCCACGGGGATCCGCAGCCGCGCCTTCAGCGGCAGGCCCTTCCCGGCCGGCGCCGACCCCGCGACGATCGCCGCGAGGTATCCGGCCGGGATCACGAAACCGGCCGGCGTCACCAGAGCACCGACGAGCACACCGGCCGCGATCGCGCACACCGCCGTCGGCGGGGCGAGGTAGCGCAGGTTGATGGAGCCCGCGTGGTAGCGGGCGACGACGTGCCGCCAGCGCCCGTAGTCCTTGTACTGCTTGGCCAGAGCCCGCACGGTGGGCCGCGGCCGGTAGGACACCCTCAGCTCGGGCGAGAACCAGATCAGCCCGCCGGCCTCCCGGATACGGAAGTTCAGCTCCCAGTCCTGGGCGCGGATGAACTCCTCGTTGTAGCCGCCCTGCCGCTCCAGCGCCTCCCGCCGGAACACCCCGAGGTACACCGTCTCGGCGGGACCCGCCTGGCCGCCGGTGTGGAACGCGGCGTTGCCGACGCCGATCTTCGAGGTCATCGCGGCGGCGACGGCCCGCTCCCAGTCGTTCTCGCCCTCGGCGTGCATGATCCCGCCCACGTTCTGCGCGCCGGTCTCCTCCAGCAGGCGCACCGCGGTGGCGATGTAGTCCGGGGAGAGCATCCCGTGCCCGTCGACCCGGACGACGACCGGATGCCGGGAGGCCTTGATCGCGGCGTTGAGCGCGGCGGGCGTACGGCCCGTCGGGTTGGGCACGGTGTGCACCCGCTTGTTGCTCAGGGACGCGGTCTCGGCCACGAGCTCGGCGGCGATCTCGTCCGTGCGGTCCGTGGACGGACCGAGGGCGATCACGACCTCCATCTCGCCGGCGTACTCCTGCGCGAGGATCGCTTGGACGGCTCCGCGCAGATGCCGCTCCTCGTTGAGGACGGGCATGATGACGGACACGGCGGGGAGCTGCACGTCGGACTTGGCGTTCATAGGGCCCTCACGTTACCGCGAACGGGGGACACCGGTGCGCCCCGCCGGTGGCGGTACGCCGGGCTACAGATCGTATGGGCCTACGGTGCTCACGGTTCCCCCTCGTACGGCCGCAGCCCGGAGGTGTCCCGCATGCCCCCCACCCCGCCCCGGTCCCCCGCCTCCCGGCCCGCACGCCGCCCGCAGCCCCCGCGGCGCGCGGCGCGTTCGCCCGTCCGGCGCAGACGCCCGCGCTGGGCCATGCGGGCGGCGACGACCCTCTCGGTCGTGATCCTCGCCTCGGCGGGCATCGGCCACTCGGTGGTCAGCAGCCTCGACGCGAACATCGTCCGCGTCGACGCCTTCAAGGACATGAAGAACCGCCCGCAGGCCGGTCACGGCATGAACGTGCTGCTCGTCGGCACCGACGGCCGCGACCGCGTCTCGGAGGCGGAGCGCCGGCGCTACCGGCTGGGCGGAGCGCCCTGCCACTGCACCGACACGATCATGATCCTGCACATCTCGGAGGACCGGGAGCGGGCGAGCGTGGTCAGCCTGCCGCGCGACTCGTACGCCGAGACGCCCGCCCACGTCGACCAGCTCAGCGGCCGCCCGCACCACGGACACCCCCTCAAGATCAACGCGGCGTACGCGGAGGGCGGCCCGCAGCTCACCGTGCGGACGGTCGAGCACATGACCCGGGTGAAGATCGACCACTACCTGGAGGTCGACTTCACCAGCTTCATGCGGACGGTCGACGCTCTCGGCGGGGTCAAGGTGTGCACCACCCGCTCCCTGAAGGACACCTACACCGGCCTGGACCTCCCGCCCGGGACCCACACCCTGACGGGCGGCGCCGCCCTGCAGTACGTGCGCTCCCGGCACCTCGACGCCGCCTCCGACCTCGGCCGGATGAAACGCCAGCAGCGCTTCCTGGCCGCCCTCGTCGACCGCGCCACCTCCTCCGGCCTGCTGCTCAACCCGCTCAAGTTCCGGGACGTGGCCCGCGCCGCCCTCGGCTCCGTCCGGGCCGACCGCGACTTCGGCGCGGACGAGCTGCTCGGCCTCGGGCGGGCGATGCGCACGTTCTCCCCGGCCTCCTCGGAGTTCACGACCGTCCCGATCGGTGAGATGGGACACGTCGTGAAGGGCATCGGCTCGACCCTGAAGTGGGACACCGCCAAAGCGGAGCGCGTCTTCCGGCTGCTGCGCGAGGACAAGCCGCTCGCCACCGCCGCCCCGGCGCCCCCCGCCCCGGTCGCCTCCGTCGAGGTGCCGCCGCAGGAGATCAGCGTCCAGGTGGAGAACGGCACGCCCACGCCTGGCCTGGCCAAACGGGTCGACCGGGAGCTCGCGGCCACCGGCTTCCGCGCCACCGGCCGTCCGATCCCCGCCCCCGACCGGGCCGTCACACGGACGGTCATCAGCTACGACCCCCGGTGGGACCGCTCCGCCCGCTCCCTGTCCGCCGCCCTCCCCGGCAGCGCCCTGCGGCCCGTCCCCGGACTGGGCCCCACGCTGAAGGTGACGGTGGGCACGGACTTCCGCGAGGTCCGCAAGGTGCGCGGCGCGACCCCCGGGCCGGGCGAGTCGAGGGTGGTGCGGGGCGACGAGGTGGACTGCTCCTGAGCGGGCCCGCCCCTGGGGGCCCGCTCACCGGCCGTGCACCGGTGTGTCAGTCCTCGAAGCCCTCCGCTGCCCGGCGGGCGCGCAGGTCCAGGATCGCGCGGCGGCGCGCCAGCCGGTGGGTGCGGCGGATCTGGGCCTCCTGGCAGCGCCGCCGGTCGCGGTCGGTCTCCGGGAGGACCGGCGGCACCCGGCGCGGCTTGCCGTCGGCGTCCACGGCGGCGAAGACCAGGTAGGCGGAGCCGACCTGGGTGGCCGGGGCGGACTCGTTCCACCGTTCGGCCATGACCCGCACGCCCACCTCCATGGAGGTCCGGCCGGTCCAGTTCACCTGCGCCTTCACATGGACCAGGTCGCCGACGCGGACCGGCTCCAGGAACGCCATCTCGTCCATGGACGCCGTGACGGCGGGCCCGCCCGAGTGCCGGCCGGCCACGGCCCCCGCGGCGTCGTCGACGAGCTTCATGATCACCCCGCCGTGCACCGTCCCCAGCAGGTTGGTGTCGTTGTGCGTCATGATGTGGCTGAGCGTGGTGCGGGACGCGGACGTGGGCTTACCCGGGATGCCCGAGCTGCCCGAGTCCACTGCGGTGACCTGGTCTGTCATGTCCTCCACCCTATGCCGAGGCGGACGAGCCGGGATTTTGTGTCAGCTTCGCAACAGCGGGGCCCTGATTCTCCGACGCCCCTTGTAAGGCACACCGCTGTGCCCTGCACACTGGTCCGCATGAACGAGTGGCCCGAGGGATGGTCGGACGACGACCGCGGCAACCGGTACGGAAGCGGCAGCGCGAACGCACAGCCGGAGAGCGCGCGCGTCATGCGGCAGGTCCGCCGGGGCCCCGCCGCCCCGCCGAACAGCCCCGGCGTCCCGCAGCAGCCGTCGTACGTCGACGGACAGGGATACGGCGACTACACCAACGCGAGGAACACCGGGTACGACAGCGGCTACAACACGGGCCAGGTCTACGGAGGCGGCGGCTCCGACGGCGGCGCCCCCGGCAGATACAGCGACCCGCGTCCCGCGCCGAACTGGCGGCGCCGCATCAAGTGGACGGCGATCAGCCTCGTCACCGTGCTGGTGGTGACGACCGTCGGCACGTACTTCTGGGCCGACTCCAAGCTGCACCGCGAGGTCGACCTGTCGAAGGTCATCGACCGGCCCGAGGCGGGCGAGGGCACCAACTACCTGATCGTCGGCTCCGACAGCCGCGCGGGCATGACCGCCGAGGACAAGAAGAAGCTGCACACCGGTTCCGCCGAGGGCAAGCGGACCGACTCGATGATGATCCTGCACACCGGTTCCAACGGCGACACCCTGGTCTCGCTGCCCCGTGACTCCGACGTGGAGATACCGTCCTTCGTCGGCTCCGACTCCGGCAAGACCTACAAGGGCACCGGCAGGCACGTGAAGCTGAACGCGGCGTACGCGGAGGACGGCCCCGAGCTGCTGGTGCGCACCGTGGAGTTCAACACCGGCCTGCGCATCGACCACTACGTCGAGATCGGCTTCGCCGGTTTCGCGAACATCGTGGACGCGGTCGGCGGCGTCGAGATGGACATCCCGCAGGACATCAAGGACACCAAGTCCGGCGCCGACTTCAAGAAGGGCAAGCAGACCCTGGACGGGCAGCAGGCCCTCGCCTTCGTCCGCACCCGCTACGCGCTCGCCGGCTCCGACCTGGACCGCACGAAGAACCAGCAGAAGTTCCTCTCCGCCCTCGCCAACCAGGTCGCCACCCCGGGCACGATCCTCAACCCGTTCAAGCTCTACCCGACCATGGGCGCGGGCCTGGACTCCCTGATCGTCGACAAGGACATGGGTCTGTACGACCTGGGGTCGATGTTCTGGGCGATGAAGGGCGTCAGCGGCGGCGACGGCAAGTCGATGAACATGCCGATCTCCGGCTCCACCGGCGGCAACCTCGTCTGGGACAAGACGAAGGTGCAGCAGCTGGTCAAGGAGCTGAAGAACGACGAGAAGGTGACCGTCTCCGGCAACTGAGCCTCCACGCGACCGAGGGCGCCCCGGATTCCCCGGGGCGCCCTCGGTCGCGTACGGGGCGGCTCACATCGTCGCGCCCGCCATCGCACGGCACATGTCGGCGCAGCGGCGACATGCCTCGGCGCAGCGCATCATCTGCTGGTCGCCGGGCACGGACATACACGCCTCGGCGCACAGGTCGCACGCCCTGGCGCACAGCGCGCACATCTCGGCCGCCATGGGCGAGCGCCGCATCATCATGTCGGCGCACATACGGGTCGTCTCCGAGCAGTCGATGAGCGCGCGCATGACCAGTCCCTGCATCTGGGCCTGTCCGCCCATCTGCATGCAGGAGTTCATGGTCTCCTCGCACATGTTGTGGCAGGCCATGCACGCATCGAGGCAGTCCCGCATCTCCTTGCTCATGGCCGGCATGGTTCCGGGCTGGGTCATGACTCCTCCTGAAGATCAGGCGGGGCCACACGCGCGGACCCCGCACCTGCCCTTCCGTCGTACGCCTTGTCAGCCCACCCTGCCATCGGGGCCCTGGCGCCTCCTCGGTCCGAGCGCGCCCGGTGCTGCCCTCTTTCTTGCGCTCAGGCTCGTTGTGGGGCGGCCCGCTCTCGCGGAAAGATCGCCGGCGTTGCCGATCCAGGACCCGCGGCCGGGCGCGACGCCCGTGGGAAGCGCTGCTTCACGCGCCTGCCGGAGTCCGCCCTCAAGGAATGCGAAGGGAGCGCCGACGTGCGCACTTCAGGAGTGTTACGCAAGAGACGCGGGGCGCGACGCTCCGTGAGTGACGGATTACTGGTTCTGCTGGTCTCACTGGCGCTGATGTTCACCACGGCCGCCGAGCCCGCCGCGGCCCAGGGCCCCGAGGCCGCGCCGGCCAAGGCGTGCGCCACACATGCCACTTCCTTCACCGCCGATTCCGGCGACGGCGGGCCCGTGACCCTGCGCATGGGCTGCGCGCAGGACGCCGGGGCCCTTCGCCCGCTCGCGAAGAGCGACGACGACCTCGTCATGGCCTTCGATTTCCACGTGCCGGAACGCCGCCAGCAGACCCGCGACCTGATCAGGACGCTGGTCGAGGACACGCAGGCCGACCAGCGCGCGGGAATGAGCCTGGCGGAGTCGTTCACCAAGCGCGCCCAGCGCGACAGCGTCGGGGTTTACCCGCCCCAGGGAGGAGGCCCCGACTTCGACGGGCAGGTGCACGCCGTCGACGACAGCATCGTGCTGATCGCCCCGGCGGGCGACATCGGCACCGCGGCGAACTGGTGGCAGAAGTGGATCGCCGCCGGCGTCTCTCTGGGCATCACCATCGCGTCCTCGGCGGTGTGCCTGCTCGCCTTCAACGTGGGTGCGCCCGCGGCCGCCCCGGTGTGCGGAGCCGTGGGCGGCGCGCTCGGCTCGCTCGTCGGCGAGCTGATGAACGCCTATTTCGACGGAAGGTCGCTCGGCGACGCCGAGGTCTGGAAGGAGGCGTTGGCCGTCGCGATGTGGGGCGCGGTCGGCGGGGCCTTCGCCGGACAGCTGATGAACTGGGCCGCTGCCGGCACCACCTCCCTGATCACGCGGATCCAGGTCTCCCTGCGGCACTTCGCCACCAGGATCAAGGCCTTCGGCAACGTGCTCACGTTCATGGCCGGCAGCATGGAGGGGATGGGGCCGAAGCTTCTGGAGGCCCTCGAACGGCTACGGGGGATCGGCGGGACCGCCACGCCCCTGCGGGTGATGGTCGTGGGCGACTCCATGTCCCAGGGCGACGAGGGCGACTGGACCTGGCGCTACCGGTTGTGGCAGTGGTTCAGGAGCCAGCACGTCGAGGTCGACTTCGTCGGCCCGTACAGGGGGACCAAGAACCATCCCGACCCGGTCGGTCCCGCCGTGCCGCCGCTCCAGGGCGAGCCCCCCACCCAACCCTCCGTCGAGAACCCGCCCGTCTCGGGCCGGTACGCCGCCGGGGTGGACCAGGACTTCGACAGCGACCACTTCGCGGTCTGGGGGCGCCAGGCGGCCCAGGACAAGAAGCTGATCGGCTCGATGGTCACGCAGTACAAGCCCGATCTGCTGCTCGTCGGCCTCGGGTTCAATGACATGGGGTGGTTCGTCAGCGGCGCCCAGGGCACGCTCGACAGCGTGAAGACCCTGGTCGACAACGCGCGGGCCGCCAAACCCGACCTGCGGTTCGCCGTGGCCGACGTTCCCCAGCGGTCCGCCATCGGGGGCCGTGAGGACCTGCCCGTCACGACCGCCGCGTACAACGACATGCTCGCCAGGGCGATCCCGTCCTGGAGCACCCCCACCTCCCGGGTGGAGCCGGTCGACTGGGCGGGCTCGTACGACTGCGCCCCCAAGGCGTGTCCGGCGGCGTACGACGGTCTGCACCCCAACGCCCTGGGCGAGTTCCAGATCGCGCGGGCCTTCGAGCAGACCCTGCACCGGCGCTTCGGGATCGGGAGCTTCGTGCCCGACGTTCCCCGCACGGTCCCGGCCCGGCCGACGCCCGCCGTGTCCGGTCTCGTCGCCGAGGCCGTTCCCAGCGGGATCAGGGTGACCTGGAAGCCGGTCTTCGGCGCCCACGGCTACACCGTCCGCAGCCGGATCGCGGGCAACGCCGTGTGGAGCGAGCTGCCGGTCGCGACGAACCGTTTCGACACGACCTGGACCATGGACGGCTGGAAGTGGGAGTACCAGGTCCGCACCGACAACGGTGACGACGGCACGTCCTCGTGGTCCCCGACGGTCAGCGCGGTCGCGGACCCCAGGACCGCGGCCCCGCCCGAGAAGATCGTCACCCGTGCCACCGCCACGGGCGTCGACGTGTCCTGGGACGCCCCGAAGGGCCCGCACACGGACACGATCGACCGCTACGAGATCATCCTCTGGGACAAGGACACCCCCGGCGCGTTCTTCCGGAGCACGGCGGTCAAGGGGAGGTCGGCGCACGTCGACGGTCTGGAACCCGGCCACCACTACCTCGTCGCGGTGGCCACCTGGAACCGGGCGGGCGGCGGCATGCCCGGCGTGGCCCGCTCGGTCACCGTCGGTATGGGCACACCGCCCAGGCCGACGGACCTGAAGGTCAGGGCCGTCGATCCCACGACCGTCCAGCTGGACTGGAAGGGTTCGAAGGAGGCCGCCGGATACCGGGTCTGGGTACGGAACGTCACCGAGGGCGGCGCCTTCACGTCCGACGAGTACGTCACCGAGGACACCGGCCGGGGCATCGCCTTCCTGTTCCCCGGCTACTGGAACTTCGAGTTCTGCGTGACCGCGATCAACGGCGCGGCCGAGTCCGGCAGGTCGGACTGCGTCTCCCTTCCGGGCCCGCCGCCGTCGGATCCGAACACGGGTGGCGGCCCGCCGCCGTCGGATCCGAACACGGGTGGCGGCCCGCCGCCGTCGGATCCGAACACGGGTAGCGGCCCGCCGCCGTCGGATCCGAACACGGGTGGCGGCCCGCCGCCGTCGACCAGGCTCCCGGCGTCGACCGCGTCGATCCTGGAGAAGGGCGCGGCGGAGCTGGACGCGGCCCTGCGGGACGACCGGCGCGCCCGCTCGACGGCGGGTGACCTCGCCGCCGTACCGGCGGGCTGACAACGACGACAGCCCCCGGCAGTGCGCCGGGGGCTGTGCTGTCTGCGCGGGTCAGTGGCCGTTCTCGGTCCGGCGCCTGCCCAGGATCGCGCTAGGGCAGGTTCCTCGCCATCACGATCCGCTGGACCTGATTCGTGCCCTCGTAGATCTGCGTGATCTTCGCGTCGCGCATCATGCGCTCGACCGGGTAGTCGCGGGTGTAGCCGTAGCCGCCGAGGAGCTGGACGGCGTCGGTGGTGACCTCCATCGCGACGTCCGAGGCGAAGCACTTGGCGGCCGCGCCCTGGAAGGTGAGGTCGCTGTCGCCCCGCTCGGACTTGGCGGCGGCCGCGTAGGTCAGCTGGCGGGCGGCCTCGATCTTCATGGCCATGTCGGCCAGCATGAACTGGATGCCCTGGAAGTCGGCGATGGGCCTGCCGAACTGCTTGCGCTCCTGGACGTAGCCCTTGGCGTAGTCGAACGCGCCCTGGGCGACGCCGAGGGCCTGGGCGGCGATGGTGATGCGGGTGTGGTCCAGGGTCGCCATGGCGGTGGCGAAGCCGGTGCCCTCTTCGCCGATCATGCGGTCCGCGGGGATGCGAACGTTGTCGAAGTAGACCTCGCGGGTCGGGGAGCCCTTGATGCCGAGCTTCTTCTCCGGGGCGCCGAAGGAGACGCCCGGGTCGGACTTCTCGACGACGAAGGCGGAGATGCCCTTGGAGCGCTTGGTCGGGTCGGTGACCGCCATGACCGTGTAGTACTCGGAGACGCCCGCGTTGGTGATCCAGCGCTTCACGCCGTTGAGGATCCAGTGGTCGCCGTCACGGACCGCCTTGGTCTTCATGCCGGCCGCGTCCGAGCCCGCCTCCGGCTCGGAGAGGCAGTACGAGAACATGGCGTCGCCCTTGGCCAGCGGCGAGAGGTACTTCTTCTTCAGGTCCTCGGAGCCGGAGAGGATCACCGGCAGGGAGCCCAGCTTGTTCACCGCCGGGATGAGGGAGGAGGACACGCACGCGCGGGCCACCTCCTCGATGACGATGACCGTGGCGAGGGCGTCGGCGCCCGCGCCCCCGTACTCCTCGGGCACGTGCACCGCGTGCAGGTCGTTCGCGACCAGCGCGTCGAGGGCCTCCTGCGGGAAGCGGGCCTCCTCGTCCACCGCGGCGGCGAACGGGGCGATCTTCGCCTCGGCCAGTGAGCGGACGACGTCGCGGAGCATGGCGTGCTCCTCCGACGGGCGGTACAGGTCGAAGTCAGCCGATCCGGCCAAGGTCTCTCACGCTCCACGAAGCTGGGGTGATCTCGCTAATTACCGTTAAGTAACCCGAATTTTAGTGGCCCGCCCGTGCTGCTGGACACGTGAGCTTGGCGACAAGGCGGCCCCGGCTGCGTTCTGCCCGGTCCGAGGGCCCGGTACGCCCCGACTATGCTCGTTGCGCGTCCGGTCCCCCCTCGCTTCAGGAGCACGTACATGGCCCTCAAGATCACCGTGATCGGCACCGGTTATCTCGGCGCCACGCACGCCGCGGCCATGGCGGAACTGGGCTTCGAGGTGCTCGCCCTCGACATCGTGCGCGAGAAGATCGAGATGCTGGAGCGGGGCGAGACCCCGATGTACGAGCCGGGGCTCCAGGAGCTGCTGCGCCGGCACGTCGCCGGGTTCGAGGGGTCCACCGGGCGGCTGCGCTTCACCCAGGACTACGCCGAGGCCGGCGCCTTCGGCGATGTGCACTTCGTCTGCGTGAACACCCCGCAGAAGCACGGCGAGTACGCCTGCGACATGTCCTACGTCGAGTCGGCGATCGCCTCCCTCGCGCCGCACCTGCACGGGCCCGCCCTGGTCGTCGGCAAGTCGACCGTGCCGGTGGGCTCCGCCGACCGGCTGGCCGCGACCGTCGCCCGGCTGGCGCCCGCCGGCGAGGACGCCGAACTGGCGTGGAACCCGGAGTTCCTGCGGGAGGGCTTCGCCGTCCAGGACACGCTGCACCCGGACCGGATCGTCGTCGGGGTGCGCAGCGAGCGGGCCGAGAAGCTGCTGCGCGAGGTGTACGCGGGCCCGGTCGCGGAGGGCACGCCGTTCCTGGTGACCGACTTCCCGACCGCCGAGCTGGTGAAGACGTCGGCGAACTCCTTCCTCGCCACCAAGATCTCCTTCATCAACGCGATGGCGGAGGTGTGCGAGGCGGCGGGCGGCGACGTGGCCAAGCTGGCGGAGGCGATCGGTCACGACGACCGGATCGGCAAGAAGTTCCTGCGGGCCGGCATCGGCTTCGGCGGGGGCTGTCTGCCCAAGGACATCCGCGCGTTCATGGCCCGCGCCGGTGAGCTGGGGGCCGACCAGGCGCTCACCTTCCTGCGCGAGATCGACTCGATCAACATGCGCCAGCGCGGTCAGATGGTCGAGCTGGCGCGGGAGGCGCTCGGCGGGGGGCCCTTCCTCGGCCGCCGGGTCGCCGTGCTCGGCGCGACGTTCAAGCCCGACTCGGACGACGTGCGGGACTCGCCGGCGCTGAACGTCGCCGGACAGATCCACCTCCAGGGCGGCCAGGTCACGGTGTACGACCCGAAGGGCATGGAGAACGCCCGCAGGGTCTTCCCGACGCTGGGCTACGCCGAGACGGCGCTGGAGGCGGTGCGGGGGGCCGACATCGTGCTGCATCTCACCGAGTGGCGGGAGTTCCGCGAGCTGGACCCGGCGGCGCTGGGCGAGGCGGCGGCGGCCCGGCTGATCCTCGACGGACGCAACGCGCTCGACCCGGAGCTGTGGCGCAAGGCCGGCTGGACGTACCGGGCGATGGGCCGCCCGACCGCCTGACGGCACACCGTCCGACGAGCGACACCGCCCGGGCCGACGTACCGCGCGGGCGACGCCGGTTCGGCCGAGGCTCAGTCGGCCGAACCGGCGTCTGGCTGCATTCTGCCGTATGCGGGCGGCGCGTGCGGGGTGAAGCCCGGCGCGGGAGGCCGGAAAAGAAAGGGCTTCCCGGCCCGTCTCAGCCGTCCAGTCGGTCGATGGTGGCGTGGGAGGGCGCCCGTGTGGCGCGCAGATCGCGGGCCACGTCCTCCGCCGCGCCGAGGACTCGGACGGCGTTCTGCCAGGTCAGCTTGGCCAGGTCGGGCTTGGACCAGCCGCGCTCCAGCAGCTCCGCGATCAGGTTCGGGTAGCCGGAGACGTCGCTGAGGCCCTCGGGCGTGAACGCCGTGCCGTCGTAGTCGCCGCCGATGCCGAGGTGGTCGATGCCGGCGACCTCGCGCATGTGGTCCAGGTGGTCGGCGACCGTGGAGACCGTGGCGACGGGTCGCGGGGTGCGCTGCTCGAAGGCGCGGTGCACCTTCATCGCCTCGGCGGTGGTGTCGAGGTGGTGGAAGCCGTGGGCGCGCATGTTGTCGTCGGCGGCGGCCGTCCAGTCGACGGCGGCCTGCAGGACGAACTTCGGCACGAACGTCACCATCGCCATGCCGCCGTTGGCGGGGAGGCGTTCGAGGACGTCGTCGGGGATGTTGCGGGGGTGGTCGCAGACCGCGCGCGAGGAGGAGTGGGAGAAGATCACCGGCGCGGACGAGGCGTCCAGCGCGTCGCGCATGGTCGTCGCCGCCGCGTGGGAGAGGTCGACGAGCATGCCGAGCCGGTTCATCTCCCGTACGACCTCGCGGCCGAACGCGGTCAGGCCGCCGGCCTTGGGCACGTCGGTCGCGGAGTCGGCCCAGTCCACGTTGTCGTTGTGGGTGAGGGTCATGTAGCGCACGCCGAGGGCGTACAGGCCGCGCAGGGTGCCCAGGGAGTTGGCGATGGAGTGACCGCCCTCCGCGCCCATGAGGGAGGCGATCCGGCCCTCGGCGCGGGCCGCCTCCATGTCGGCGGCGGTCAGTGCGGCCCGGAGGTGCTCGGGGTGGCGGTCGACGAGCCGCCGTACGCAGTCGATCTGCTCCAGCGTGGCCGGGACCGCGTCGGGCAGGTCGGAGCGCACGTACACCGACCAGTACTGCGCGCCGACGCCGCCCTCGCGCAGCCGGGGCAGGTCGGTGTGCAGGTGGGCGCGCTGGTCGCCGGCGATGTCCCGGGCGTCGAGGTCGTAGGACACCTGCTCGCGCAGGGCCCACGGCAGGTCGTTGTGCCCGTCGACGACCGGGAACTCGCGCAGCAGTTCCCGGGCGGTGTCCGCGGTGCTCACGGGCGTCACTTCCCGAAGCCGAAGCCGCTGCCGGAGCCCTCGACCTTGTTGCGCAGGCGTTTGCCCTTCTCGGTGGCCTGGTCGTTCAGGTCCTGCTGGAAGTCGCGCATACGGGCGAGGAGGTCCTCGTCGTGCGTGGCGAGGATGCGGGCGGCGAGCAGGCCGGCGTTGCGGGCGCCGGCGACCGAGACGGTGGCGACGGGGACGCCGGCCGGCATCTGCACGATGGACAGCAGGGAGTCCATGCCGTCGAGGTACTTCAGCGGCACGGGGACGCCGATGACGGGCAGCGGGGTGACGGAGGCGAGCATGCCGGGCAGGTGGGCGGCGCCGCCGGCGCCCGCGATGATCGCCTTGAGTCCGCGGTCTGCGGCCTGCTCGCCGTACGTGATCATCTCGCGGGGCATGCGGTGCGCGGAGACGACGTCGACCTCGTACGCGATCTCGAACTCGTCGAGGGCCTTGGCGGCGGCCTCCATGACGGGCCAGTCGGAGTCGGACCCCATGACGATGCCTACAACCGGGCTCATTCGCTGATCGTGCCTCTCAGGTAGCCGGCAGCGTGACGGGCGCGTTCCAGCACGTCGTCGAGGTCGTCGCCGTAAGTGTTGACGTGGCCGACCTTGCGTCCGGGCTTCACGTCCTTGCCGTACATGTGGATCTTGAGCTGGGGGTCGCGGGCCATGCAGTGCAGGTACGCGGAGTACATGTCGGGGAAGTCGCCGCCGAGGACGTTGACCATGACGGTCCACTCGGCGCGCGGGCGCGGGTCGCCGAGCGGGAGGTCGAGGACGGCACGGACGTGGTTGGCGAACTGGCTGGTGATCGCGCCGTCCATGGACCAGTGGCCGGAGTTGTGGGGGCGCATGGCCAGTTCGTTGACGAGGATGCGGCCGTCGCGGGTCTGGAACAGCTCCACGGCGAGGTGGCCGACGACGCCGAGTTCCTTGGCGATGGTCAGGGCCATCTCCTCGGCCTTGAGGGCGAGGCCCTCGTCGAGGCCGGGTGCGGGGGCGATGACGGTGTCGCAGACGCCGCCCACCTGCTGGGACTCGACGACGGGGTAGGCGACGGCCTGGCCGTGCGGGGAGCGGACGACGTTGGCGGCGAGTTCGCGGACGTAGTCGACCTTCTCCTCGGCGAGGACGGGGACGCCGGCGCGGAAGGGGTCCTCGGCCTCCTCCGCGGAGTCGACCACCCACACGCCCTTGCCGTCGTAGCCGCCGCGGACGGTCTTGAGGACGACGGGGAAGCCGTCCCCCTCGGCCGCGAAGGCCGCCACGTCCGCCGGGTCGGCGACGATGCGGTGCCGGGGGCAGGGCACGCCGATGGCGCTGAGTCTCGCGCGCATCACCCCCTTGTCCTGGGCGTGCACGAGCGCGTCGGGGCCGGGGCGCACGGGGATGCCGTCCGCCTCCAGTGCCCGCAGATGCTCGGTGGGGACATGTTCGTGATCGAAGGTGATCACATCGCAGCCCCGCGCGAACTCGCGCAGCGTGTCCAGGTCGCGGTAGTCGCCGATGACGACATCGCTCACCACCTGGGCCGCGGAATCCTGGGGGGTGTCACTGAGGAGCTTGAACCTGATGCCCAACGGAATGCCCGCCTCGTGTGTCATACGAGCGAGCTGACCTCCGCCGACCATGCCGACTACCGGGAACGTCACGCCCCTAGGGTATCGGCCACGTGCGACGGCCGGATTCCGCGCCTCCCGAACGCGGCCCGACCGCTTCTTTCCGGCCTCTTACCCGTCGCTTCCCGGCGTCTTTCCGGCTTCTTGCCGCGGTGAGCGGGGCCGGTGAGCGGCACCACAGGAAACCTGGAGGTGGGGTGGTTAGCATGGCGGGGTTGACGACACCGACACCCGGACGGGGGCCTGTACGACCATGGGACATGGTTCCTCGGGGGGAGGACGGCTGCGACGACTCGTCCGCGAGTTCGCCAAGTTCGGCGCGGTGGGCGGGGCGGGGCTTCTCGTCGATCTCGGTGTGTTCAACCTCGTCCGGCACGTCACCGATCTCCAGGTGGTGCGGGCCAGCGTCATATCGACCGTGGTCGCCATCGCCTTCAACTACGTCGGTTTCCGCTACTTCACCTACCGCGACCGGGATCTGGACAAGAGCGGGCGCACGCGGGAGATGACCCTGTTCCTGCTGTTCAGTGTGGTGGGGATGGTCATCCAGAACGGTCTGCTGTACGTCGCGACGTACGGTTTCGGGTGGAACAGCCCGCTGCAGAACAACGTGTTCAAGTTCGTCGGTATCGGCATCGCCACGCTGTTCCGGTTCTGGTCGTACCGGACGTGGGTGTTCCGGGCGATGCCCGATCAGGGGGCCGTCGAGGAGGCCCCGTCGCAGCTCGCGGAGGAGCCGGACGACCGGTCGCTGCTCGCGGAGGGCTCGCGCGAGCAGCAGGCGAGGCAGCGGGTCGGCTGAGCGGGGGGCGTTCGCGGCAGCCAGGTCATTTCGCCGCCGGGTCGGTTCGCCGCCGGGTCGTCGTGGGCGGTCGCGCAGTTCCCGCGCCCCTGCCCGGCGCTGCCTGACCCGGCACCCGTCCGGAACCCCCAGCCGTGCCCGGTCAGCGCACCGTGGGTTCGTCGTCCGTCGCGGGCCTCTTCGACGGGGCCGTGCGGGACAGGAACAGGCCGAAGACCGGGGGCTGGGCCTGGAGCATCTCCAGCCGGCCGCCGTCGGCCTCCGCCAGGTCACGGGCGACGGCGAGGCCGATGCCCGTGGAGTTGCGGCCACTGATGGCCCGCTCGAAGATCCGCGCGCCCAGGTCGGCGGGGACGCCCGAGCCCTCGTCGGTGACCTCGATGACGGCCTGGTTGCCGGTGACGCGGGTGCGCAGCGCGACGGTGCCGCCGCCGTGCATCAGGGAGTTCTCGATCAGGGCCGCGAGCACCTGGGCGACCGCGCCGGGTGTGCCGACCGCCCGCAGATGGCGTTTGCCGGAGCTGACGATGGCGCGGCCCGCGCTGCGGTAGGCGGGGCGCCACTCGGCGAGCTGCTGCTGGATGACCTCGTCGAGGTCGAAGGTGACGGCGGAGCCGGTGCGGGGGTCGCGTGAGTTGGTCAGCAGGCGTTCGACGACGTCCGTGAGGCGTTCCACCTGGGTGAGCGCGATCGTCGCCTCGTCCTTCACCGTGTCCGGGTCGTCGGTGAGGGTGATCTCCTCCAGGCGCATGGACAGGGCGGTGAGCGGGGTGCGCAGCTGGTGGGAGGCGTCGGCGGCGAGCCGGCGTTCGGCGGTGAGCATCCGGGCGATGCGTTCGGCGGAGGCGTCCAGCACGTCGGCGACGCGGTCCAGCTCGGGGACGCCGTAGCGCTTGTGGCGGGGCCGGGGGTCGCCGGAGCCGAGGCGTTCCGCGGTCTCGGCGAGGTCGGTGAGGGGGGAGGCGAGCCGGTTGGCCTGGCGGATGGCGAGGAGCACGGCGGCGATCACGGCGAGCAGCGCCACCAGCGCGATGATCAGGAACGTGCGGCCGACCTCACGCGTCACGGAGGAGCGCGGCTCCTCGACGACGACGCTCTCGCCCTCCTCGCCCCGCGCGTCGCCGCGGATGACGTCGCCGTCGGGCCGGGAGCCGACCTCGATGGCGGGTTTGCCGGGGATGCGGATCACCGCGTACCGCTCCTGGGTGAGCTGGCCGCTCAGGACCTCCGCGTCGACGCTCCCGGCACCGAGGAGCCGGCTGTCGACGATGCTGGCGAGCCGCGCCGCCTCCAGGTCCACGCGTTCCTGCGCGCTGTTGCTGATCGTGCGGGTCTCGACGATGACGAGGGAGACCCCGAACACGGCGATCACGACGAGCACGACGGCGAGGGTGGACTGGATCAGACGGCGACGCACGGGGCCCTCCGGGCGGTGACTTCACGGGACGGGGTGCGGGTGCCCCGCCCCGGCGGGGCGTTCAGCTCTTCTCGAACCGGAAGCCCACGCCCCGCACGGTGGCGATGTACCGGGGGTTCGCCGCGTCGTCGCCGAGCTTCTTGCGCAGCCAGGAGATGTGCATGTCGAGGGTCTTGGTGGACGACCACCAGGTGGTGTCCCACACCTCGCGCATCAGCTGGTCCCGGGTGACCACGCGCCCGGCGTCCCGCACCAGCACCCGCAGCAGGTCGAACTCCTTGGCGGTGAGCTGGAGCTCCTCGTCGCCCATCCAGGCGCGGTGCGACTCGACGTCGATGCGCACGCCGTGGGTGGCGGGCGGCTGCTGGGGTTCGGTGGAGCCGCGCCGCAGCAGGGCCCGGACCCGGGCGAGCAGCTCGGCGAGGCGGAAGGGCTTGGTGACGTAGTCGTCGGCGCCCGCGTCCAGGCCGACGACGGTGTCCACCTCGTCGGCGCGGGCGGTGAGGATGAGGATGGGGATGGCGTGGCCCTCGGCCCGCAGTCTGCGCGCCACCTCCAGGCCGTCCATGCCGGGCAGACCGAGGTCCAGCACGACCAGGTCGACGCCGCCCTGTATGCCGGCGTCCAGCGCGGACGGTCCGTCCTCACGCACCTCGACCTCGTACCCTTCCCGGCGCAGGGCACGGGCCAGCGGCTCCGAGATGGACGCGTCGTCCTCGGCGAGCAGTACTCGGGTCATGTGCAGATGGTAGTCCGCGGGCGGCAGGGCCAGAGGTGTGACGGTGGCCCCGGATTCTTACTCAGGGACATCTCCGGGACGACCCCTACAAGCCGGACAGCCGCCGCCGGGCTCCCCTCCCCCGGTCGGCCGCAGTTGGTACGGACCTGGGGTCGAGGGATGCCATCCTGGGATGGACCTTGGAATACCCGCTCACGGTTCCTTTCTCACCTGTGATCCGTGTCTCAAGTCCTTCCATATCCGGCAGTGTGCTGCCGTATGGTGAAAGAACGCCTGTAGCACCGCGGGGACCTTTGGCACACATCAGACGCTGAAGGTCTCTTTTGTGTGCGGGCCGGCGGATGCCGGCCCTCCAAGGAATGACCTGTGGCGGACCGACGCCGGCGCCGGCCGCCCCAACCGGGCGCGTGACGCACCACGCATGCGTCCCGACCAGCAAGGAACGACCATGGCGTCCAGCCTGACGAAGGACTCGGCCCGCCCGGGCACCCCCGGCTCCGAGAAGACCTTCTTCGGCCACCCCCGCGGACTGGCCACTCTCTTCATGACCGAGATGTGGGAGCGTTTCTCCTACTACGGCATGAAGGCCCTGCTCCCGCTGTACCTGGTGGCCCCGGGCGGCCTTCATCTGAGCGCGGCGACCGCCACCGCGATCTACTCGGTATACCTGTCGCTCGTGTACCTGCTCGCCCTTCCCGGCGGCTGGTTCGCGGACCGCGTCCTCGGCCCCCGCAAGACCGTCGCCGTCGCCGGCGTCGTCATCATGCTGGGTCACCTCACCCTGGCCCTGCCCAGCGCCGGCACCTTCTACGCCGGTCTCGGCCTGGTCGCGATCGGCTCCGGTCTGCTGAAGGCCAACATCTCCACGATGGTCGGCCACCTCTACGACGGTCCGGACGACCCGCGCCGCGACGGCGGCTTCACGGTCTTCTACATCGGCATCAACCTCGGCGCGTTCGCCGCGCCGCTGGTCATCGGCACCGTCGGCGAGAACGTCAACTGGCACCTGGGCTTCGCGCTCGCCGCGCTCGGCATGGCGCTGGGCCTCGTCCAGTTCCTCCTCGGCAGCCGCCACCTGGACGCCCGCTCCGACGTCGTCCCGACGCCGATGTCCGCCGAGGAGAAGGCGGCCACGCTGCGCAAGTCCGCGCTGTGGGCGGCCGTCGCGCTCGTGTTCTACGCGGTCGTCGGCTTCTCCGGCCACTACACGCTGAACTGGCTGCTGGTCCCGATCACGCTGGCCGGTCTGATCATCCCGGTGGCGGTCATCGCCCGCATCAAGCGGGACAAGGAACTCGACCGCGCCGAGCAGTCGAAGATGTCGGCGTACATCTGGTTCTTCGTGGCCGCGGCCGTCTTCTGGATGATCTACGACCAGGGCGGTTCCACGGTCTCGCTGTTCGCCGACTCCTCGGCCGACAACAGCGTCCTCGGCTGGGAGTTCCCGGTCTCCTGGTACCAGTCGGTCAACCCCATCATGATCATGGCACTCGCCCCGGTGTTCGCCTGGGCGTGGCTGGCCCTCGCCCGGCGCGGCAAGGAGCCGAGCACCGCGGTGAAGTTCTCCATGGGCCTGGTCCTGATCGGCGCGTCGTTCTTCCTCTTCCTCGCCCCGCTGGGGATCGCCGACGGCGGTCACAAGGCGGCCGCGATGTGGCTGGTCGGCATCTACTTCCTGCAGACCGTCGGCGAGCTGACGCTGTCCCCGGTCGGCCTGTCAGTCACCACGAAGATGGCGCCCGCCAAGTACGCCTCCCAGATGATGGGCGTCTGGTTCCTGGCCGTCACCGCCGGCGACGCCACGACCGGTCTGCTGTCCATCGCCGGCGTCGACCTCAACAAGACGGGCATCGTGGCCCTGGAGGCCGTGCTCGCCGTCGTGGCCGGCGTGGCGGTGTGGATGTACCGCAAGCGCGTGAAGGAGCTCATGGGCGACGTCAACTGACGTCCCGCAGCTCTGTCGAGGGCCGCTCCCGCACTCGGCGGGGGCGGCCCTCGCCGCGTCTCAGCGGGTGCGCCGGCGGCCCGGCAGGTACGTGAAGACCGCGGCGCCCAGCAGGACGGCCGTGCCCGCGACGAGACCGAGGGCCTTCAGGGTCGCGTGGTCGCCGGCGCCCGTCTCGGCGAGGCCGCCGGTGGTGGAGGCGCCGCCCGCCGTGGACGACGAGGAGCCGCTGCCGCCGGTCGCACCGCTCGCGCCGCTCGCCTGCTCGGTGGTGTCGAGGGTGAGCGAGACAGTCGTGCTGTCCGGCGTGCACGTGGTTCTGGTGCCGAGGGCGTCGATGGTCAGGACGCCCGGCGAGAGGGTGGCCTCACCGGTGGCGCCCGGTTTGTAGACGCCGGTCAGGTCGGGGATCTCGATCGGGGCGCCCTGTTTGATCGGCGCGGCGTTCTTCGGCCCCTCCACGGCGACCGAGCCCTTGTCTGCCCCGCCGAGCACCACCTGCATGGCGGGCTTCACCGAGTTCGCCGGGATGTCGATCGGACTGTCCATCACCGACTTCTTGAACTGCACGGTGAGGTCGTAACTCCCCCCGTTCTTCCTCGCGTTGATCTGCACGGGCGAGGTCGCCTTCTTCTGCCCGATGGGCGACTGGCAGGTGTAGGGGACGTTCACCACCTTGCCGGTGAAGTCGGTCCGCCCGCCGCTTCCCCCGGAGGGCGAGGGCGAGGCCGGCGTGGACGCGGGCGGGGACGGTGAGGCGGACTTGGTCGGGGTGTGGCTCGGCGTCCCGGTGTGCGACGGCTCGCCCGTGCCGCCGGACGAACTCCCGCTCCCGGCGGTCACGGTGATGGTCGCCGCGGGCTGCACCTGCTGGGTGGGCGCGCAACTGGTGTCCGTCGACAGGGCGTTGACGACGTACGCGTCCGGCGTGAGCGTGACCTGTCCCGCCGTCGTCAGTTTGAGGGAGCCCTTCATGGCGGACAGGACCATCGCGCCGCCCTTGGGGACGGGCGGGTTCTCCCGCGGCCCCCGCATCGCGATGTCCGCGTTCTGCGCGCCGGCCGCCTTGAGGGTGCCCGACGGCTGGACCGAGTCGGCCGGCAGGTCGATGATGTCGGGGTTCTTGGACGCGGCCTGCGTGAACGTCCAGACGACGTCGACGGTGTCGCCGACCTTCGCCGTGGCGGGCGCGGTGATCTCGACCTTGGTGGTGCCGTCGACCGGGGGCAGGCCGATGCCCGAGGGCGGGATGCAGCGGGTGGCGTAGGAGACCTCGGCGGCCTGCGCCGGCGGGGCGGCCACGCCCAGCAGCACGGCGACCCCGCCGGTCAGGACGGCGGCCGCCGCGACGGCGGCCCGGCGCCGCACGGACGGCGCGGTTCCCGGCCCTACGGGTCCCGCCGGTCCCGGTACGGCTCTGTCGCGCTCTCTCACGGGGGTCCCTTTCTGCCGGGCGTCGTCGGACTCGTCGGGTGGTCGTCGTCGTGCGGTGCGCCGGGCCCGCCCGCCGCGCCCGGACCGGCGTCCGGGGCGAACCACGGCAGGGCCGGGGCGCGCGCGGGCGGCTGTTCGGCGGTGGCGGCCCGGTCGCGCCACAGCGGGCGAGGGAAGCCGGTGCCGAGCCTTCCCGGAGGCCACGCGGACGGGGCCGCAGGGGAGCGCGGTCCGACGCCGTCCGTCCCGGCCGTCCCACGGCGTCGCCGTACGGCCGTGGACGCGCTGCGGCGCACACTCCCCGGGCGGGGCCGCACCCGGTTCACCACCGCCATGCCCACGCGGAACAGGGCGGCCGGCACGACGAGGCAGAGCAGGACCCAGAACACGGTCACACCCCAGGGCCGGCCCACGCTCCAGGGCTGCTCGTCCAGGACCTTCCCGCCGTATCTCAGCGAGACGGTGTAGTCGCCGTGGGCGCCGGCGGCGAGTTCGACGGGGATCTCGACGCGGGCCTTGCCGCCGGGGGCGACGGTGCCCCGCCACTGCCGTTCGTCCCACTGCGGCGCGAACACGCCGTGGGCGGTGCCGATCTCGAAGACGGGGTCCTTCACTGTCCCGACGCCGGCGTTGCCGACGGTGAACGTCAGAGTGCGGTCGGGAGGCGCGCCGAACCAGGTGAGCAGCCCGTCGGAGCCCTCCAGCAGGGGGTCGGTGAGGACCGTCAGGCGTCCCTTGCCCGTTTCGGCGGGCAGCGGCCGCACGGGGTGCCCGGCCACCTGGAGGGCGGCGTCGGCCTGGGCCTTCGCCCCGGTGGTGGTGGCCACGTGCACCGCGCAGGGGCACGGCGCGGGCGGCGCGGCCACCGGCAGCGCGCGGCTGAACCGGCCGTCGGCGTCGGTGGTGACGGCCCGGCCGTCGGCGTTGGCGCAGGAGTTGGTGCCGCCGAGGACGCCCCTGGCCGGGGTGGCCTGTCCGCAGATCAGCAGCGTCAGCAGTGCGTGCGGCCGCCAGCCGCCGCCGGTCACGGTGAGGGAGCCGCCCGCACCCGCCTGGGGCACCGACAGCCGCACGGTGGGCTGTCCGGTCGCTGCGGCCGCTTCGGCCCGGGCGGGCGGAAGCGGGGAGGCCAGCAGCAGGGCCAGCGCCAGGGCGGCCAGGGCCGGCACCGTGCGCTGCGGCGTGCGGCGCGGTGTGTGCGGCTCGCCGTTCACGCCGGCTCGCCCTCCGTCTTCGTACGGCATCGGCGGCTCCAACGGTCGTACGGGGGCACGTGCGCGTGGGATCAGGGGGTGCGGGTCCGCCGGGTCAGCCAGAGGGCGCCCGCCGCGCCCGTGAGGAGGACGGTGCCGCCGAGGGTGGCGAGGGCGATCGCGGAGTCCTCGGGGCCGGTCTGCGGGAGGGAGCCGCCGCCCGTCGATCCGCCGCCGGTGCTGCCTCCGCCCGTGCTTCCGCCGCCTGTGCTTCCGCCGCCTGTGCTGCCTCCGCCTGTGCTTCCGCCGCCTGTCGATCCGCCGCCGTCCTTCGCCGTCACGTCGAGGGTGAGCGCCGGCGGGGGGCTGTTGGTGGGGGTGCAGGTGGTGGTCGTGCCGAGGGCTTTGATGGTGAGCACCCCGGGCGTGAAGGTGACCTTGCCGGTCTTCTTCGGGGTGTACGTGCCGCTCAGGTCGTTGATCTTGATGGGGGTCTCGGCGGGGATCGCCGCCTGGTTGGCGGGCCCGGTGACGGTCATCGTGCCGCTGTCGGCGCCGCCCAGTCTGATCGTGGCGCTCGGGTTCATCGCGCCCTTGCCCAGCTCGACGGGGCTCGATGAGACGCCCTTCTGCCAGGACATGGTGATCTTGTAGGCGCCGCCGCTCGCCACGCCCTTGATGTCGATGGGTGAGAGGGCGCTCTTGTCGCCGATGGGCGTCTTGCAGGCGTAGTTGACGTCCACGACCTGGGCGCTGGCCGCGGGGGCGGCCGCCCACACCGCCGGGCCGGCCAGAGCCGCGACAGTCGCGAGCGCGGCGGTTCGCTTCCGGTACGACACGGTCCCCTCATTCCCGACAGGCGCTCGTCGTTCGTCTCCCGCCATTTACTGACGGTGCATCAGACAGGGCCGTCAAGGTACGCCGGGCACCGTGAGGAAGGAAGGGGAGGAACACACCGGAGTTACGCCCGCCCCACGCGAGCGCACGAGGGGCGTGACATGACGGAGCCGCGGGCGGGGGCGGCCCATGTAACGGCCCGGGGCCGCGAGCCGGGGCGCTTCCCGTAACGGCCCGAGACGGCGGGCGGGGGCGGACGGCCCGGGACCCCGGCGGGGGTCGCCTCCCGTTACGGCCTGGGACCCCGGCAGGGGTCGCCTCCCGCGTCGGCGTGGGACGGCGGGCGAGGGCGCTTCCCGTAGCGACCCGGGACCGTGGGCGAGGGCGGACGGCCCCGGACTCCGGCGGGGGTCGCCTCCCGCGTCGGCGCGGGACGGCGGGCGTGGGCGCTTCCCGCAACCGCCCGGGACCGCGGGCAGGGGCGGACGGCCCGGTGCCCCGTCGGGAGTCGCCTCCCACGCCGGCCAGAGACGGCGGGCGGGGGCCTCCCGCGCCGTGGGGCTCGTGCCGGCGCTCGTCCGGAGGGGCGGGCGCCGGGCGGGTTGATCAGGCCGGGGCGCCCAGTTCCGCCCAGACCGTCTTGCCGGCGACGCCGGGCGCGCGCACGACTCCCCAGTCCAGGCACAGGCGCTGGACGATGAACATGCCGTGGCCGCCGGGGCGGCCGGCGCGGTGCGGAGTGCGGGGGGCCGGCTGACCCGTGCCGCGGTCGGAGACCTCGACGCGGATCACCTTGTTGTCGCAGCCGATCAGCAGCTCCTCGGGCCCCTCGGCATGAAGGCAGGCGTTGGTGACCAGTTCGGAGACGACGAGCAGCACGTCCTCGGCGGCCGCCCGCTGGTCGGCGGTGGCGGCGGGCAGCCAGCCCCAGGCGTACAGCGCCTGGCGGGCGAAGTCCCGCGCCATCGGGACGACCCCGCTCGCGCCGTCGAAGCTCAGCCTGCGGACCTCGCGGCCCGTCGACGCCCCGGAAGCGCCGCTGGGCTCAGGGCCGCGGTCGCCCGGCGAGCAAGGCCGGGTGGTGCTCATCAGCGCTTCACCTCACCGATTCACCAATACATGGTTCACACGATTCACTTCACTCACGCGGTTCACACGACTCACATGGCCCCCATGAATCACACGGACGACAGGGCCCGTATGACTCACGCGGTCTCCGACTTCGAGCGTGCAGGAACCAGTACACACGCTCAGCAGCCGCCGCACGGTCGGTCTGCGCATCCCGCCCCCGTCCCCTTCTCGTACCGTTGCCGCCTACATCCACGTTCAGGATGTCTCCTGCCCGACGGAACCGGCGGAACACCCCCTGTTCGCCCGGAGGTGACCCGGCCCGTCCCTCACACGGCGCCGAGACGCACGGAACGGCACCCGATCGGCCGGTCGTGCGAACCCCCGGGAGGCGGCCGGAACCGGGCCCGAGCCGCCGTCGACGACCTCGGACCGCCCCGCCGCGGGCGGGTCAGCCGTCCCCGTCGGCGAGGGCCGCCTCGACCGTGTCGTGCACGGTGAAGACGGCGTCCGCGCCGGTGATCTCGAAGACTCTGGCCACCACGGGCAGCATGCCCGCGAGGTGCACCCCGCCGCCGGCGGCCTCCGCCTTCAGGCGGGCGCCGAGCAGGACGTTGAGCCCCGTGGAGTCGCAGAACTCCAGCCTCGAGCAGTCCACCACCAGCCGGCTGACACCCTTGGCGAGGCAGTCGTCGAGTGGCTCCCGCAACAATTCGGCCGTGTGGTGATCCAACTCACCGGCCGGGGTCACGACGGCGCTGGAGCCCTCTTCCCGCACCTCCACCAGAAGTCGGCCAGACTGTGCGCTGCCGACCGTCCCGTGGTCCATGCCGTGTCTCTCCCGAGGTCGTGACTGCTACCTGACGCCCTCGAACACTACGCCTTCGATACGCACTCCAACAGCCGAACAATCACCCACAAACGGACATAACCGACCAGATCGCACTTGCGATCGGTCGAGTAAAGCCGATAGGGCTAGAGGAGCACGTATCCGACACGGCCGGCTTTGGAGGCGCCGCACACCGCAGTGCACGCACAGGCTTCGGCAGCCGTATGCCGAGAACGATGGAGGACATCATGTCACCCCGGCTCGACGCACCGCATACCCCCAACGCGACGTCGACACTCCTTCCGGATGGTCCGGATTCCCTCGCGCCGGGTCTGGAACCCGCCGACGCGCTCGCCGGACTCCCGGAGATCCCCCCGTACGACGAGGTGGGCGCCGTCGACGCACGCGCCCTGTCCAAGACCCTCTTCGAGCGCCTCGAGTCGCTGGAGGAAGGGACGCACGAGTACGCGTACGTCCGCAACACCCTCGTCGAACTGAACCTCGCGCTGGTCAAGTTCGCCGCCTCCCGCTTCCGCTCCCGCAGCGAGCCCATGGAGGACATCATCCAGGTCGGCACGATCGGCCTGATCAAGGCGATCGACCGCTTCGAGCTCAGCCGGGGTGTGGAGTTCCCCACCTTCGCGATGCCAACCATCGTCGGCGAGATCAAGCGCTTCTTCCGGGACACCTCGTGGTCCGTGCGCGTGCCGCGCCGGCTTCAGGAGCTGCGGCTGGACCTGGCCAAGGCCGGCGACGAACTGTCCCAGAAGCTCGACCGCGCCCCCACGGTGGCTGAGCTGGCGGAGCGCCTCGGCATCTCCAACGACCAGGTCGTCGAGGGCATGGCCGCCTCCAACGCCTACACCGCCGCCTCGCTGGACGCCCAGCCCGAGGAGGACGACACCGAGGGCGCCCTCGCGGACCGCATCGGCTACGAGGACCACGGCATCGAGGGCATCGAGTACGTCGAGTCCCTGAAGCCGCTGATCGCCGAGCTGGCGCCCCGCGACCGCCAGATCCTCTCCCTGCGTTTCGTGGCCGGTCTGACCCAGTCGGAGATCGGCGAGGAGCTCGGCATCTCGCAGATGCACGTCTCCCGGCTGCTCTCGCGCACCCTGGTCAAGCTCCGCAAGGGCCTGACCGTGGAGGAGTGACCTCCTCCTGACCGCGGCGGAGCGACCTCCCCGCGCGTCGCTCACCTCCCCGCATGCCTGTGCCCGGGACGTCCCACGAGGGACGGCCCGGGCACAGCCGCGTTCACGGGCCGCCGCGCAAGGCGCGCCTCACCGGGCGCGACGAAGGGCGCCTCAGGCCACGCGGGCGCCTCGGCGCCAGACCTGGGAGGCCAGCGGCACTCCCGGACGGTAGGCCAGGTGGACGTGGCTGGGGGCGTCGAGCAGGACAAGGTCGGCGTAGGCGCCGGGCGTGAGGCGGCCCACATCCGTGCGGCGCAGCGCCGCCGCTCCGCCGGCCGTGGCCGACCAGAGGGCCTCGTCCGGGGTCATCCGCATGTCCCGCACGGCGAGCGCGATGCAGAAGGGCACGGACGAGGTGAACGACGAGCCCGGGTTGCAGTCCGTGGAGAGGGCCACGGTGACGCCGGCGTCCAGGAGACGGCGGGCGTCCGGCCAGGCGGCGCGGGTGGAGAACTCGGCGCCGGGCAGGAGTGTGGCGACGGTGTCGCCGGCGGCGAGCGCGTCCACGTCGGCGTCGGTCAGATGGGTGCAGTGGTCGGCGCTGGCCGCGTCGAGCTCCACGGCGAGCTGCACGCCGGGGCCGTACGTGAGCTGGTTGGCGTGGACGCGGGGGTGCAGTCCCCTGGCCTTGCCGGCGGTGAGGATCGCGCGGGCCTGGTCGCCGTCGAAGGCCCCCTTCTCGCAGAACACGTCGATCCAGCGGGCGTGCGGGGCGCACGCGTCGAGCATCTCGCCGGTGACGAGGGCGACGTAGGCGGCCGGGTCGTCGGCGTGCTCGGGGGAGACGACGTGGGCGCCGAGGTAGGTGACCTCGTCGGTGTGGCGGGCGGCGAGGCGCAGGGCGCGGGCCTCGTCCTCGACGGTCAGGCCGTAGCCCGACTTCGTCTCGAAGGTCGTCGTGCCCTGACGGAGCGCCTCGGCGAGATGGCGGGTGAGGTTCGCCTCCAGTTCCGCGTCGGTGGCGGCGCGGGTGGCGGCGACGGTGGTGCGGATGCCGCCGGCCGTGTAGGGGTGGCCGGACATGCGGGCGTTGAACTCCTCGGTGCGGTCGCCCGCGAAGACGAGGTGGGAGTGGGAGTCCACGAAGCCGGGGATCACCGCCCGCCCGCCGGCGTCGACCCGATTGTCAGTGGCGGGTGCTTTGCTTGATTCACCGGTCCACACGACACGGTCGCCTTCGATGACGACGGCCGCGTCCTGGATCAGTCCGAGGGGAGAACTGTCACTCAGGGAGGGGTCGTTGGTGACCAGGGCGGCGATGTTGGTGATGAGCGTGCTCGCGGTGCTCGCGGAGTGGGCGGGGCTGACGGTCGTCGCGTTGCTCATGGCGTCCTTGCTGGCCTGGTCGGCGGTGGGGTGGGGGTCGGGGGCGGAAGCGGAGCGCGGGAGCGGTCGGCGGGGCGTCATCCGCGCAGGGCTGCGACGGCGTCCGCGAGGGCCCGCGGCACATCCGGCACAAGACGGTGCACCCCGTCGCGCACGATGTGCCGCCCCGCCACGACCGTGTGCGTCACATCCGCTGCCGACGCGGCGAATACGGCCGTCTCGGCCCCGAGTCGCGGAAGCGGCCCTGCCGTCCTGACCGAGTCGAGGGCGATCGTCGTGAAGTCGGCCGCCGCCCCCGCCTCCAGCGTGCCCGCGTCGTCGCGGCCCAGGGCCGCGTGACCGTCGGCTGAGGCGGCGCGCAGCAGGGCGGCGGCGGTCCAGTGGCCTCGGGTGCGGGTGCGGAGGCGCTCGTTCAGCTCCATCGCGCGGGCCTCTTCGAGCAGGTCGATCACGGCGTGGCTGTCGGAGCCGAGGGAGAGCGGCGAGCCCGCTTTCTGCAGGGCGGCGGCCGGGCCGATGCCGTCGGCGAGGTCCCGTTCGGTGGTCGGGCACATGCAGGTGCCGGTGCCGGAGCGGCCCAGGAGGGCGATGTCCTCGTCGGTGAGGTGGGTGTTGTGGACCCCGGTGGTGCGCGGGCCGAGGACGCCGTGCTCGGCGAGGAGCCGGGTCGGCGTGCACCCGTGGGCCTCACGGCAGGCGTCGTTCTCGGCGGTCTGCTCGGACAGGTGCACGTGCAGCGGAGCCCCGCGCTCCTCGGCCCACCGGGCCACGGTCGCCAGCTGGTCGGCGGGCACGGCCCGTACGGAGTGGACGGCCGCACCGATCCGTGCGTGATCCCGTTCCTTGAGAAGTGAACAGCGTTCGGCCCAGGCGTCCGCGCTGCCGTCGCTGAAGCGGAGCTGGTGGGCGTTGGGCGGCTGTCCGAAGCCGGAGGAGAGGTAGACGGTGTCGAGGAGGGTGATGCGGATGCCGGCGTCGGCGGCGGCCTCGACGAGGGCCTCGCCCATCGCGTTCGGGTCGGCGTAGGGGGTGCCGCCGGGGGCGTGGTGGACGTAGTGGAACTCGCCGACGGCGGTGATGCCGGCGAGGGCCATCTCGGCGTACACCGCGCGGGCCAGGCGGTGGTAGGTCTCCGGGGTGAGCCGGTCGGCCACGGTGTACATGACCTCGCGCCAGGTCCAGAAGGTGCCGGAGCCGACCTGGACGGTGCCGCGCAGGGCGCGGTGGAAGGCGTGGCTGTGGGCGTTGGCCAGGCCGGGCAGGGTGAGGCCGCGCAGAACCTCCGCGCCGGGCGGCGGGGCGGGGGTGTCGGTGCGGACGGCGGTGATCCGGCCGTCCCGCGTCTGGAGGACGACGCCCGGCTCGACGCGCGTGTCGAGCCAGGCGTGCTCCAGCCAGTACGTCTTCGTCGGCTGTCCGGGGGTCGGCGGTGCGGGGGTCACGTGTGGGCCAGCCCTTCCAGTACGTCGGCGAGTGCGCGCACCCCGGCCACGCAGTCGTCCTCGGCGGCGAACTCGGCCGGGGAGTGCGAGACGCCCGTGGGGTTGCGCACGAACAGCATGGCGGTCGGGACGCTCCCCGAGAGGATCCCGGCGTCGTGTCCCGCGCCGGTGCCGAGGACGGGCACCTTGAGGTCGGGCTCCGCCTTCTCGCCGAGGATGCGGGCGAGTTCGTCGCGCAGGGCGTGGTCGAACTCGACGACGGGCGTGAACGACTCCCGGACGACGTCGAGGTCGACCCCGTGGGCGGCGGCGTGCTCCCGGGCCGCCTTCTCGACGCCGGCGAGCACCTGGTCCAGGCTCGTCTGGTCGGCGGCGCGGGAGTCGAGCCAGCCGCGCACCAGGGAGGGGATGGCGTTGACGCCGTTGGGCTCCACGGCGATCTTGCCGAAGGTGGCGACGGCTCCGGCGAGCCGCGCCTCGCGCCGGGCGGCGAGCACGGTCTCGGCGTACGGGAGCATCGGGTCGCGCCGGTCCGTCAGCCGGGTGGTGCCGGCGTGGTTGGCCTCGCCGCGGAAGTCGAAGCGCCAGCGTCCGTGCGGCCAGATGGCGGCGGCGATGCCGACCGGGTCACCGCTGAGGTCGAGGGCGCGGCCCTGCTCGACGTGGAGTTCGACGAACGCGCCGATGCGGGCGAGCCGCTCCGGGTCCGGTCCGATGGCGTCGGGGTCGTGACCGGCCGCCTCCATGGCGCGCGGGAGCGTGACGCCGTCGCCGTCGGTCAGCCGGTGGGCCTGCTCGACGCCGAGGTGCCCGGCGGCGAGCCGGGAGCCGACGCAGGCCAGCCCGAAGCGGGCGCCCTCCTCGTCGGCGAAGTTGACGATGGCGAGGGGCTTGTCCAACCGGGCGTTCCGGCCGCGCAGTTCGTCGAGCGCGGCGAAGGAGGACACGACGCCCAGGGGGCCGTCGAAGGCGCCGCCGTCGGGCACGGAGTCGAGGTGCGACCCGGTGACGACGGCGTCCCCGGCGGCGGGGTCGCCGAGCCAGGCCCACTGGTTGCCGTTGCGGTCGAGCTCGTACGTCAGTCCGCGCGCCTCGGCCTGCGCCCGGAACCAGGCCCGGCACTCGGCGTCGGCACCGGTCCAGGCGTAACGGCGGTAGCCGCCTGACGCGGGGTGCCGCCCGACGGCGGCCAGCTCCCGCCACATGTCCTGGAAGGAGGCGCCGGTGCCCGCGTCCGGGGACGGGAGCCGGGCTTCCGACAGGGAGTCGCCGCGCTCCGTCACGAGGGATCACCTTCACGCATCGGCACCCGCACGCCGCGCTCGTCGGCGACCGACTCCGCGATGTCGTACCCGGCGTCGACATGCCGGATGACGCCCATCCCGGGGTCGTTGGTCAGCACGCGCCGGATCTTCTCGCCGGCGAGCTTCGTGCCGTCGGCCACGGAGACCTGCCCCGCGTGGATGGACCGGCCCATGCCGACGCCGCCGCCGTGGTGGAGGGAGACCCAGGAGGCGCCGGAGGCGACGTTCACCATGGCGTTCAGCAGCGGCCAGTCGGCGATCGCGTCGGAGCCGTCGAGCATGGCCTCGGTCTCGCGGTAGGGGGAGGCGACGGACCCGCAGTCGAGGTGGTCGCGGCCGATCGCCAGCGGCGCCGCCAGCTCACCGCTCGCGACCATGTCGTTGAACCGCTCGCCGGCCTTGTCGCGCTCGCCGTAGCCGAGCCAGCAGATACGGGCGGGCAGCCCCTGGAAGTGCACGCGCTCGCCGGCGAGCTTGATCCAGCGGGCCAGGGACTCGTTCTCCGGGAAGAGGTCGAGGATCGCCTTGTCGGTCTTGGCGATGTCGGAGGCCTCGCCGGACAGGGCGGCCCAGCGGAAGGGGCCCTTGCCCTCGCAGAACAGCGGGCGGATGTAGGCGGGGACGAAACCGGGGAAGGCGAACGCCCGCTCGTACCCGGCGAGCTGTGCCTCGCCGCGGATGGAGTTGCCGTAGTCGAAGACCTCGGCGCCGGCGTCCTGGAAGCCGACCATCGCCTCGACGTGCCGTGCCATCGACTCCCGCGCGCGGGCGGTGAAGCCGGCCGGGTCCTTGGCGGCGGCGTCGGCCATGTCCTCGAAGGCGATCCCGGTGGGCAGGTAGGCCAGCGGGTCGTGGGCGGAGGTCTGGTCGGTGACGATGTCGATCGGGGCGCCCATGGCGAGGAGCTGCGGGACCAGTTCGGCGGCGTTGCCGAGGACGCCGATGGACAGCGGGCGACGGGCGTCGCGCGCCTCGACGGCCAGTCGCAGGGCGTGGTCGAGCGAGTCGGCCTTCACGTCGAGGTAGCGGTGCTCGATGCGGCGTTCGATGGCGCGCGGGTCGCAGTCGACGCAGATCGCCACACCGTCGTTCATCGTGACGGCGAGCGGCTGGGCGCCGCCCATGCCGCCGAGACCGGCGGTCAGGGTGACGGTGCCGGCCAGGGTCCCGCCGAACTTCTTCGCGGCGACGGCGGCGAAGGTCTCGTAGGTGCCCTGCAGGATGCCCTGGGTGCCGATGTAGATCCAGGAGCCGGCGGTCATCTGGCCGTACATGGTCAGCCCGAGCTGCTCCAGGCGGCGGAACTCCTCCCAGTTGGCCCAGTCGCCGACGAGGTTGGAGTTGGCGATGAGGACGCGCGGGGCCCACTCGTGGGTCTGCATGACGCCGACGGGGCGGCCGGACTGGACGAGCATGGTCTCGTCCTGCTTGAGCGTCCTGAGCGTGCGGACCATCGCGTCGAAGGAGCGCCAGTCACGGGCCGCCTTGCCGGTGCCGCCGTAGACGACGAGCTTGTCGGGGTGCTCGGCGACCTCGGGGTCCAGGTTGTTCTGCAGCATCCGCAGGGCGGCTTCCTGCTGCCATCCCAGGGCGCTCAGTTCCGTACCGCGGGGCGCTCGTACGGGGCGGGGTCCTGACATGGTCTGCCTCCTTGCGGATGGGGTGGTCCCGGCGGAGTGTTGCTGTGTCTATTCACATCCTGGACGCCTGAATAGGACTAGTCAACACACCGGCGGCATGACGGAGCCCCCGGGCCGGGCAGGAAGGAGCCGGGAAGCACGACGCCGGAAGACGGGAAACGAGTGGCGCCGCAACCGGGGCGCACGGAAACAGGGGGCGCGCGGCACCACCACTCACCACCCGCAGCAACCCCGCACCCCCCTTGGCGCACGCCCCGGGCGCGGTGTTGAACGGGCGGGGAGAAATCGGGGTCAGTCGACCCACACTAGTCACCGGGGCGCATGTTCCGCTGGAAAATGCCAGAACACTCCCTCCACGCGGACACGTTGCGTAGCTTCTTCCTCACTCAGCCGAACCGCAGGCGGGAGGGGAGCCAACGGTGCCCGGAATCGACGAGTGTCTCCTGGAGGCCATGCGCCTGCCCGGAGCCCGGGGGGCCGCACTGGTCGACTGGACCAGCGGGCTGGCCCTGGGCGCGGTCGGGGAGTTCCCGGGCGGCGACCACGAGGCGGCGGCCGCCGAGGCCGCGGAGGTCGCACGGCTCACGGCCGAACAACGGGCGTTCACCCCGGAGACGGACGCGGACGCCGACCCGCCGGTGGAGGACCTGATCATCAGCAACCGGGACAGCTACCACGTCCTGCGGTTCGTGCCGACGTCCTTCGACAGCAGTGTGTTCCTGCACGTGTGGCTGGCCCGGCCGGACGGCAACCTCGCCCTGGCCCGGATCCGGCTGGGCGAGATGGCCGGACGGCTGGTGCTGGGATGACGGTCGTGGACACCACCCCGCCGCCCCGGCTGCCGGTGCGGGACAGAGCGGCGGCCCGCGACCACGCCGGCGGGGTCTCCCCGATGCTGAGCCGCCTCGCGGCCGAGCGCGCCACCGGCGTCCTGGAGCGCGAGCGCGGCGCGATCTACCTCGCCGACGGCTGGGTGGTGCACGCCGAGAGCTCCCACTCCCCCGGTCTGGAGGTGCTGCTGCTGACCCACGGCACGCTTGATCCCGGCGTCTGGCGGGACGCGGTGGAACACGCCGACGAGGAGCGGGGCGCCGCCGGGCTGCTGCTGGAGGCCGGTCTGATCGGCCGGGGCGCGCTGGAACTGTGCCATCTGGGAGCGCTGTTCGACGCGGCGTACTTCGCCCTCGCCCCGAGCAGCGCACCGGGCCGCTTCCGCTACGGCCCCGGGAACTGGTTCGGCGTCCTGCGGCCGGTGCCGGTGGCCGCGGTGGAGCGCGAGACGCTGCGCCGCCGCGAGCTGCTGGACCGGCTGTGGCCCGACCCGCTGCCGGACAGCGCGCCGCTGCTGCCGGCCGAGCCCGTCGCCGCACCGGGGCTCACCGCCCGGCAGCGCGCGGTGCTGGCGCTGGTGGACGGGGCGCGCACCGCGTCGGACATCGCCCGCGAGCTGGGCCGGCAGGCCTTCGCGACGCTGGTGGACGTCCGCCGGCTGGCGGCGGCGGGGCTGCTCACCGCCCAGTTCCCGCCGCCCGTCCCGCTCCCCGCGCCGGGCCTGGCCCTGCCCCGCGTCAACGACCCCGACATCACGTTGCTGAAGAGGCTCAGGGATGCGCTGGAGGCCCTTTGAACGGCAGCGACCGCGCGCCGAGAGGAGCGAGCTGATGGCGGCGGAGCCCGACATCCGCGCCGAGCTGCGGCGGCTGCGGGCCCGGGTGCCCCAGCTGACCGGGGCGCTCGCGGCGGGCGTGGACGGGCTCGTCCTGGCCCACGACACACCGGGCGTGGAGGCCGAGAGCGTGGCCGCGCTCACCGCCACGGCTCTCGGGGTGGCGGTGCGGATGGCGGACGCGACCGGGCAGGGCGACTTCCGCGAGCTGCTCGTGCGCGGGGTGTACGGGTACGTCGCCACCTACGCGGCGGGCAAGAGCGCCGTGCTGACGGTGCTCGCGCAGGACCGCGTCAACGTCGGCCGGCTGCACCTGGAGGCCCGCCGGGCCGGCGTCCGCATCGGGGAGCTGGTCGACGCCGGGCCCCCCGCTCCGACGGGGACGGCGGCGCCCCCTCGGAGCCGTAACCCGCGCCGCCAGACCACCGGCCGGCCGGGCCGACCGCCCGGCGACCCCGGCCCGCACAGCCAGCACAGGCAGAACCCACAGATCACGGACAACGAGGAGATCCAGCCATGGCCAACACCGAAACCGCGCTGAAGGAAGCCCTGGCCACCATCGAGGGCGCCAACGGCGTCGCGCTCGTCGACTACACCAGCGGCATGGCGCTGGGCACCATGGGCGGCGGGAAGACCTTCGACCTCAATGTGGCCGCCGCGGGCAACACCGACGTGGTGCGCGCCAAGATGCGCACCATGGAGCACCTCGGGCTGAAGGCGCAGATCGAGGACATCCTGATCACGCTGTCCGACCAGTACCACCTGATCCGGCTGATCAGCGGTCGCGGCGGCAACGGTCTCTTCCTCTACCTGGTGCTGGACGCCAAGCGGGCCAACCTGGCGATGGCCCGCCACCAGCTCCGCAAGATCGAGGAGGAGTTGGAGGTCTGAGCAGCGCGCAGCGCCTACACGAGTGCCGCGGTGCGGCGGCGGGCTCCACCGGGGGCCGCGTCGCCCGCCGCGATGCCCGTGCTGCGGTAGGCCTCGACCGCCTTGCCGGCGGGACGGCCGCCGTTCGCGGAGAGCCGGTCGACCCGCACCCACAGCAACACGTCCCCGGCCCGCTCCCGTCGCCCGAGCCAGGCGGCCTTCAGCCGGAGCCCCGCACCGCACCCGGCGAGCAGCAGCCCGCCGGCGGCGGGCACGGCGAACGCGCTGCCCAGCGCGGCGGCGAAGGCGAGCAGGAGCCACCAGCGGTGCCCGCGGCGCCACAGCCGTACGGTCACCGCGCGGTCCTGGAGGACGTCGTGCCGGCCCGCGCGGACCGCGTCGCGCGCGAGTTCCGCGTACCGCCCGCGCCGCGTCAGCGCCACCACCGCCGCGGCGACGAGGAACAGCGCCGCCCCGGCCGGCACCCCGATCCGCCGGCCCGTGACGCCGGGCGGCAGGACGCCGACCCCGGCCGCGATCACACCGGCCCACCACAGCGGGCCGGCCCCCGCCCGTACGACGACGGCCACCCGAGCCAGACCCTGAGCTCTGTGATCCCCGCGTGTCACGTCCCGCCTCCTCGTCGCCTCGACAACTCCCTTACGCATGACGCTGGTCGAGCACGGTAGCGAGGGAACGTGAGACGGACATGAGAACGACGGGGCCGGTTCGTCAGTCCAGGACGGCCGGGTGATGCCGTCAGTCCACGAACAGCCCCCGCGCCGCCGCCCCGGCGTCGAACTCCTCCAGCCGGGCCTGGGCCTCCGGCAGGCCGTCGCACATCGCCTCCAGCAGCACCCGCCCGAGCAGCATCGGCGCGCACGCCGTGTCGAAGGCGAGGCCGGTGCCGACGGCGGCCGGCAGCAGCAGGTCGGAGACCTTGGCGACGGGCGCGAAGGCGGAGTCGGCGACCGTCACCACGGTCAGCCCCGCCTCCTTGGCGTAGGCGAGGGCGTCGACGACCTCGCGGGGGTGGCGCGGCAGCGCGAAGCAGAGCAGGGCGGTGGCGCCCGCGTGCACGGCCGCGTCGACCCGGTCGTGCAGCATGGTGCCGCCCTCGTGCAGCAGCCGTACGTCCGGGTGGACCTTGGCGGCGAAGTAGGCGAAGCCGTGGGCCTGGGCGGCGGCGGCGCGCAGGCCGAGCACCGGCAGCGGCCGTGAGGCGGCGAGGAGCCGCCCTGCCCGCTCCACCGGCCTCGGGTCGGCGAGCACCTGCGCGAGGTGCCGCAGGTTCTCGATCTCGGCCTCGACCGCCTGCTGGTACTCGTTGTACGGGACGCCGCCCACGGGCTGTTCGGCGGGCGCGACCTCGCGCAGGTGCCTGCGCAGGGCGGGGTAGCCGTCGAATCCGAGGGCGACCGCGAAGCGGGTGACGGAGGGCTGGCTGACCCCGGCCAGCTCGGCCAGCTCGACGCTGGACAGGAACGGCACGTCGGCGGCGCGCCGCACCATGCTGTGCGCGATGCGCCGCTGGGTCGGGGTCAGCCGGTGCCCCTCGAACAGCGCCTGGAGCCGCCCTGCGGGACTCTCCCCCATGCCGCCTCCCGTCCCCCGGTCCGCGCCGCCGCCCTCGCCCATGCCGCTCCCCCTCCGCACCCGGTCGTCTATTCACTCACCCAGAACTCTGCATGACGCTATACAGCCAGGCAAGGCGACGGACGCCGGTGCTCCCGCCCGCTTCTGGCGAAGACGGGGGGCAGCCCCAGTGCCACCGGCACGGCCCGTTCCTACCGTTGAGGCATGACGGGACGGGAGACCAGCATGGACGCACAGGACACCGAGCTGAAGAAGGAGCTCGACGCCGCCCTCAAAGCGCGCAGGGAGCTGGGGGAGGAGTACGAGTCGGCGCTGGTGGACTCGTTCCTGGAGAAGGTGGACCTGCGGATCGACGGCGCGGTCGAGCGCCGGGTGCGCCGTCAGTTCGCGGAGCAGCAGGTGGCGACGGCCCGGGGCGGTCGGGCAGCCGAGGAGCGGGACTCCTGGGGTGAGCGTTTCGGCTTCGGCATCGTCTCGCTGGTGCTGGCGATCCCGCTGTCCGCGATCGGCACGGCCCACGCCGACCTGCCGGGCCTGATCGTCACCTGGGCGGGCATCGTGGGCGTCAACGTGGTCCAGGCCGTCCGCGCCGATCCGAGCCTGTTCGGCGGGCGCCTGCGCGGCAGGTCGCGCGAGGGCGGCTGGGAGGACTGAGCGAGCCGCGGGCTCGTGAGAGGTGTGCGCGGGGACCGCCGCACCCCCGTATCGGGGGGCGGGACGACGGCGGTCCCCGCGAGGGACGCGGGCCGGGTCGGGCCGGGCCCCCGCGTCCGTGGCGTCCATGGAGGTCCGGGAGCCGCTCCGGAGGTCCTTGACGCCGTTCGGGTGCCGGCCGGGGCCGGAGCTCTCCCGGTGCTCCGCACCTGGGAGGTACCTCCGCCGCCCTGCCGACACCCACCAATGTGCCGGACGCGTGTTAAGCGTGTGCTGCGCGGACGTGACGCGCTCGTACCACTTCCGCGAAGTCCGCCGGTTCGGCGAATGAACGCGAACGTCCGCCGCGGCACCGGCGGTTCAACGGACGTTCGCCGTCACTTGCCGCCCTTGGCCAGGAAGGCCAGCAGGTCCTGGCGGCTGACGACGCCGGTGGGCTTGCCCTCCACGAGGACGATCGCCGCGTCCGCCGAGCCCAGCACGGTCATCAGGTCGCCGACCGGCTCACCGGAGCCGACCTGCGGCAGCGGGGCCGACATGTGCTTCTCCAGCGGGTCCTCGAGCGAGGCCTTCTTGCTGAACAGGGCGTCCAGCAGCTCGCGTTCGACGACAGAGCCGACGACCTCGGCGGCCATGACGTCCGGGTGACCGGCGCCGGGCTTGACGACGGGCATCTGCGAGACGCCGTACTCGCGCAGCACCTCGATGGCCTGGCCGACCGTCTCGTCGGGGTGCATGTGCACGAGGGAGGGCATGGCGCCGTGCACCTTGTCGTTGAGGACGTCGGCGACGCGGGCGCTGGGGCCCTCGTCCTCGAGGAAGCCGTAGTCCGCCATCCACTCGTCGTTGAAGATCTTGCTCAGGTAGCCGCGGCCGCTGTCGGGCAGCAGGACGACGACCACGTCGTCGGGGCCGAGCCGTTCGGCGACCCGGAGCGCGGCGACGACGGCCATGCCGCAGGAACCGCCGACGAGCAGCCCCTCCTCCTTGGCCAGACGGCGCGTCATCTGGAAGGAGTCCTTGTCGGACACGGGCACGATCTCGTCGGCGACGGTCCGGTCGTAGGCGGTCGGCCAGAAGTCCTCACCGACGCCCTCGACGAGGTACGGCCGCCCGGAGCCGCCCGAGTAGACGGAGCCCTCGGGGTCCGCGCCGACGACCTTGACCTTGCCGTCGCTGGCTTCCTTCAGGTAGCGGCCGGTGCCGGAGATGGTGCCGCCCGTGCCGACGCCGGCCACGAAGTGGGTGATCCGCCCCTCGGTCTGCTCCCAGAGCTCCGGGCCGGTGGAGTGGTAGTGGGAGAGCGGATTGTTGGCGTTGGAGTACTGGTCGGGCTTCCACGCGCCCGGCGTCTCACGCACCAGCCGGTCGGAGACGTTGTAGTACGAGTCCGGGTGCTCGGGGTCGACGGCGGTGGGGCAGACGACGACCTCGGCGCCGTAGGCGCGCAGTACGTTGATCTTGTCGGTGCTCACCTTGTCGGGGCACACGAAGATGCACTTGTACCCCTTCTGCTGGGCCACGATGGCCAGCCCCACGCCGGTGTTGCCGCTGGTCGGCTCGACGATGGTCCCCCCGGGCTTGAGCTCTCCGCTCTGTTCGGCCGCCTCGATCATGCGCAGCGCGATGCGGTCCTTCACGGAGCCGCCGGGGTTGAAGTACTCCACCTTGGCCAGGACGGTGGCCTGGATGCCCTTGGTGACGTTGTTGAGCCTGACCAGCGGGGTGTTGCCGACGAGGCTGATCATCGAGTCGTGGAAATGCACCGTTGTCTCCGGTTGCTTGCAAAGACTGTGTCGAAGTGGTCCCGCCAGCCTAAGGCGTGCTCCGCACGTTCACTCACCGTCGAGATTGGCCGACGGTCCGTACGGGGCAAGGAGTGGGTGTACGGACACGAGGAGGTGGCGTCGAGGCATGACGAGCATGTCCAGGGCAAGGGTGGCCCGGCGCATCGCGGCCGGCGCGGCCTACGGCGGAGGCGGGATCGGTCTGGCCGGCGCGGCGGTGGTCGGGCTGCTGCTGGCGGAGGCGCAGTTGGCGCGACGCCATGTGAACGGCAACGGGGCGCATCCGCGTGTTCCGCACGCGGACGGTCTGTACGGCAGGGCGTACGCGGTCCCCGGCGAGGAGGCGCTGCGGCTGACGCTGCTCGGCGACTCCACGGCGGCGGGACAGGGCGTCCACCGGGCGGGGCAGACGCCGGGGGCGCTGCTGGCGTCGGGGCTGGCGGCGGTGGCGGAGCGGCCGGTGAAGCTGCGCAACGTGGCGCTGCCCGGCGCCCAGTCCGACGATCTCGACCGGCAGGTCGCGGCGGTCCTCGGCAACGCGGGCCGGGTGCCCGACGTGTGCGTGATCATGATCGGCGCGAACGACGTCACCCAGCGCATGCCGCCCACCCGTTCGGTACGGCACCTGTCCGCGGCGGTACGGCGGCTGCGCACCGCCGGTGCGGAGGTGGTCGTCGGCACCTGTCCCGACCTGGGCACGATCGAGCCGGTCGGGCAGCCCCTGCGCTGGCTGGCCCGGCGCGCCTCCCGCCAGCTGGCGGCGGCCCAGACGATCGGCGTGATCGAGCAGGGCGGGCGCACGGTGTCGCTGGGCGACCTGCTGGGGCCGGAGTTCGAGGCGAACCCGCGGGAGTTGTTCGGGCCGGACCACTACCACCCCTCGGCGGAGGGGTACGCCACGGCGGCGATGGCGGTGCTGCCTACGGTCTGTGCGGCGCTGGGGCTGTGGCCGGCGGAGGAGGAGCGGCCGGACGCCTTCCGCCGCGAGGGTTTCCTGCCGGTGGCCCGGGCCGCGGCGGAGGCCGCGGCGGAGGCCGGCACCGAGGTCACGGCGGCAATGCCGACGGGTCCGCGAGGGCCGTGGGCCCTGCTGAAGCGACGCCGCCGCCGCAGGGTCCCCGAACCGGAACCCACCCCAGCCACCCCGTCCCCGTGACGACCCCCCGGGGGCTCGGCCCTGCCGCCCCCGGGGGGGCTCGGCCCTGCCACCCTCGGGACTCAGCCCTGCCACCCCTGGGGGCTCGACCCTGCCTCCCCCCGGGGGCTCGGCCCTGCCACCCCCGGGGCCAGGCCCTGCCACCCCCTGGGGCTCGGCCCCCAGACCCCCGACCTATGCCCACCCACCACCCGACTCGCTCGGGAGAAAGGCGGGACCGATCCAGCCGGTAGGCCCGCGCCTCCAGCCCGTCCGGCGTTTGAGGACGAGGCCCTTCGGGCCGACGGGGGTCTGGGGGCGCAGCCCCCAGGGACGTGAACCCCCACCCACCCGCACCCTCTTCGGCTCACCGCCGGAGGCCCAAGCAAGCGCTTAGTAAATTGCGGTCAGGGTCACACCGGCATCCCCGTGACCCAGGCCATACGTACCGGTAACTTCCCAATCAGCCAACCGGTACGAAGAACCCCCGCATGCCAATGGAGCCGTGATGCCCGAAGCCGTCATCGTCTCGACCGCCCGCTCCCCCATCGGCCGCGCCGTCAAGGGCTCCCTCAAGGACCTGCGCCCGGACGACCTCACCGCCACGATCATCCAGGCGGCGCTCGCCAAGATCCCGGAGCTGGACCCGAGGGACATCGACGACCTGATGCTCGGCTGCGGCCTCCCCGGCGGCCAGCAGGGCCACAACCTGGGCCGGATCGTCGCCGTGCAGATGGGCATGGACCACCTGCCCGGCTGCACGATCACCCGCTACTGTTCCTCCTCGCTGCAGACCAGCCGCATGGCCCTGCACGCCATCAAGGCCGGCGAGGGCGACGTCTTCATCTCGGCCGGCGTCGAGATGGTCTCCAGCTACGCCCACGGCACCTCCGACATGCCGGGCACCCACAACCCCCTCTTCGCCGAGGCCGAGGCCCGCACGGAGGCGACCGCGCAGCAGGAGGGCACCTCCTGGCACGACCCGCGCGAGGACGGCCTGCTGCCCGACCCGTACATCGCGATGGGCCAGACCGCGGAGAACCTCGCCCGCGCCAAGGGCGTCACCCGCCAGGACATGGACGAGTTCGGCGTCCGCTCCCAGAACCTCGCCGAGGAAGCCATCAAGAACGGCTTCTGGGCGCGCGAGATCACCCCGGTGACGCTGCCCGACGGCACGGTCGTCAGCCAGGACGACGGTCCGCGCGCCGGCGTCACCCTCGAAGGCGTCCAGGGCCTGAAGCCGGTGTTCCGCCCCGACGGCCTGGTCACCGCCGGCAACTGCTGCCCCCTCAACGACGGCGCCGCCGCGGTCGTCGTCATGAGCGACACCAAGGCCCGCGAGCTGGGCCTCACCCCGCTCGCCCGCATCGTGTCGACCGGTGTCTCCGGCCTCTCGCCCGAGATCATGGGCCTCGGCCCGGTCGAGGCGTCCCAGCAGGCCCTGCGCCGCGCCGGACTCACCATCGACGACATCGACCTGGTCGAGATCAACGAGGCCTTCGCCGCCCAGGTGATCCCCTCCTACCGGGACCTCGGCATCGACCTGGACAAGCTGAACGTCAACGGCGGCGCCATCGCCGTCGGCCACCCCTTCGGCATGACGGGCGCCCGCATCACCGGCACGCTCATCAACTCCCTTCAGTTCCACGACAAGCAGTTCGGCCTGGAGACGATGTGCGTCGGCGGCGGCCAGGGCATGGCGATGGTCATCGAGCGCCTCAGCTGAGGACCGTGACGACCTCTGGGTAGCCACTGAGGCACCCACCGTGAGCCGATGGCCCGGAGTCCGGGAAACCCCTGGATTCCGGGCCGTTCTGTGATCCAATCTCCCCCAGGATGTGACCTATCTCCCTCGCCGTAGGGATTTACGCAGCTCAGAGCAGATTCACCCACGAGCGCCGGGCCAAAGTCCTGTCCGTTTCGTGACGTTACGCACTGACAGCTGGATAGTCCGCCCTTCAAGCTGATGTAGGAAGTCGGGGGTCGACTTGAAACCGGGAGTACGTCAGTGAGCGCCTTGCCGATCGCCTTGCTGGTCACCACGGCCGCCACGGGCGCCGTGGGTGTCGCCGTCCTGCGCACCCTCTTGCAACTGCGCCGGGAGGTCGCGGCCCTGCACGTCCAGCTCGCCGGGAACGGCCGGAACACCGCAGGGACGCAGGGGCTCGTACCGGCCGCGCGGACCACGGCGGACACGGACGGGATACGCGCCGCGGTCGCCGAGGCGCTCGCGGAGGAGCGGGAGCGGGAGCTGGCCGAGGCGCGCGCGTTCTGGGCCGCGCAGGAGGCCCGTGACGCCTCCGACGCGCCCTCCCTGCTGGGCCTGCCCGACAGCGAGCTGTTCCTGCCCCGGCAGGCGGACCTGGTGGGTCTGGAACACCTGGAACCGGTGAGCGAGCCGACCGGGGAGAACGACGAGTTCGCCGGGGAGTCCGCCGAGCTGGCCGCGGCCCGTCGCCGTCACCCGTCCCACCCGGACTTCGTCCCGGTGCAGTCGCCGGTCGTCGACGACCACGAGCGCACGGTCGCGGCGCTGGAGGACCTGGCCGCCTCCCGCACGGAGCTGACCGACGTCCGCCCTGGCCCGCTGGGCACCCTCGACGTGTACGTCTTCGCCGACGGCACCACGCTGTGCATGACCCCGGGACACCGTGAGACGGCGGACCGACTCTCCACCGCCCTCGCGGCCGGCGAGACCCCGTACCTCCTGGGCGGCTCCGGCATCTCCGGCGCGTACACGCTGACCTTCGCCTGCGGCGGGGAGAGCATCTACATCCTGGCGGACCGGGTCATAGCGAGCCTCTGAGCGACCGTTCCTCAGACGCCGGCCCGCTTCTGGGCCTCCTCCACCAGCCGCACCGCCTCCGCGATGTCGTCGGCGTCCGTCAGCGCGACGGCCAGGTCGTGGCCCGCGACGGTGATCTGGTCGGCGGCGGCGAACATGCCGGCGTCGGGCATCTCGCGGGGCTGTGTGCCGGGTTCCTCCACGCGTTGCGTCCAGCGGGCCAGCTCCCTGGCCAGCGCCAGCGCCTCCGCGGCGGCGCCCCGCTGGAGCCGGGACTGCGGCGCCGCCCGCAAACGATCGGCAAAGTGATCCACCGCACGGATCAAAGGCGTCGTATCAACCACGCGGTGAGCGTACAGCCCTGTGCCCCGACTGTTGCCAACCGGCGAACGCTCAGGCACGGTGACCTGTAGGACCGGCTTACACCCATGCGTACCGGAGGCGCCGATGTCCCAAGTCTTCTCCGAGGAGACCCATCGCAACCTGCTAGCCCGCATCCCCCACTGCACCGGTCGTGAAGTCGCCGACTGGTTGCGCACCGTCGACGAAGGCCCCGCTCTCCGCTTCGAGGAGAAGGTCAGCTGGCTGCGCTACGAGCACAACCTCTCGTACGGCCACGCCAAGGCGATCATCCATGAGTACGACCTGAGGAGGGCGGCGCGCAAGCTGCTCTGAGAGCGGCCCCTCACCAACGCGAGGCGCCCGGCCGGAGATTCTCCGGCCGGGCGCCTCATGCGTTCTCGGGGTGGGTTCGTCAGTCGCTGTTCAGGATGGACAGCAGCCGCAGGAACTCCATGTAGATCCACACCAGCGTCAGCGTCAGGCCGAAGGCCGCGAGCCAGGCCTCCTCGCGCGGGGCGCCGTAGGCGACGCCGTCCTCGACCTGCTTGAAGTCGAGGGCGAGGAAGCAGGCGCCGAGGATGATGCCGATGACGCCGAAGACGATGCCGAGGGCGCCGCTGCGGAAGCCGAGACCGTCACCGCCGCCGAAGACGGCGAACAGCATGTTCACGGCCATCAGCAGCACGAAGCCGAGCGCGGCCGCCATCACGAAGCCGTAGAAGCGGCGGTTGACGCGGATCCAGCCCGCCTTGTAGGCCACCAGCACGCCGGCGAAGACCGCCATGGTGCCGAGGACCGCCTGGGCGACGACGCCGTCCGCGATGTACGTGGACACCGCGCTGGAGATCACGCCGAGGAAGACGCCCTCGAAGGCGGCGTACGACAGGATCAGCGCAGGCGTGGGACGGCGCTTGAAGGACTGGACCAGCGCCAGCACCATGGCCACCAGGCCGGCGCCGACGCCGATGGCGTACGACTTGCCGAGGTTGGCCTCGTCGACCGGCAGCAGCAGCCACGACAGGACGGCGGTGACGACCACCGTGCCGAGGGTCATGGCGGTGCGCGCGACCACGTCGTCCATGGTCATCACGCCGCGGGCGGTGACCGGGGTCTGCGGGGCGCCGTACTGCAGATCCTGCTGGGCGTAAGGGTTCTGCGCGTACGGGTTGCCGGCCGGCTGGGCGTAAGGATTGCCCTGCTGCGTACCGCCAGCGGGACCCCCGGCCTGCGGCGCGGCGTTGAAGCCCGCGTAGCCGTTGTCGCGGCTGAACCCCCGTCGCGAGAAGACCGGGTTGTTGCTCCTCATTTCACTCCTCCATGGCCACACAGCGTGGCCTTGGCTCAAGAGTAATAGGTAGGCAAAGGATTGACCCTACTGCTTGGGGAGGATCTTTCCCTCGTCGTGCTGCGCAACACGCTATGTCCCCGCTTGATTCCCGGCATCGCCCGGCGTCATTCATGACCGTTCCGGTACACGTCCGGAACCGGTCGGAGATCACAGGCGCGCGCGTGGCCGGCGTCCGGGCTGCCGGCGTCACTCGAACGCGAAGCCGGTGTACGCCTCGGCGAGGTCGGTCTCGGCGGCGCGTGAGGAGGCCAGGCGCTCCAGGCGGGCGAGCTGGAGGCGGTCGTCGAAGGGGTCGCCGCCGGGGGCGCGGTGGAGGAGGGTCGTCATGTCGTGGGAGAAACGCTCGGCCTGCCAGACGCGGCGCAGGCAGGTGGCGGAGTACGCGTCGAGCAGTTCCGCCGAACCGGTGAGCCGGCGGTGGGCCAGGGCGCGCGCGAAGGTGACGACGTCGCCGACGGCCAGGTTCAGGCCCTTGGCGCCGGTCGGCGGCACGATGTGGGCGGCGTCGCCGGCGAGGAAGAGACGGCCGTGCCGCATGGGCTCGTGGACGAAGGAGCGCATGGGGGTGACCGACTTCTGGGTGATGGGCCCGCGCTCCAGCCGCCAGTCGTCGTCGGTGGCGAAGCGGCGCTCCAGCTCCGCCCAGATCTCGTCGTCGCTCCAGGACCGGGCGTCGGTGTCCCGCGGCACCTGGAGGTAGAGGCGCGAGACGACGGGGGAGCGCATGGACAGCAGGGCGAAGCCGCGGTCGTGGCGGGCGTAGACCAGTTCGTCGTGGAAGGGCGGCACGTCGGCGAGGACGCCGAGCCAGCCGAAGGGGTACGTTCGTTCGAAGACGCGGCCCGTTCCGGCGGGGACGGCCCGGCGGGAGACTCCCCGGAAGCCGTCGCAGCCGACGACGTAGTCGCAGACGAGGACGTCCTCCCGACCCTCGTGCCGGAAGGGGACGCGGGGGCGGTCGGTGCCGGCGTCCTCGACGGCGAGCGCCTCCGCCTCGAAGAGCAGCGGGCCGCCCTCCTTCGACTGCAGGGCGATGAGGTCCTTGCACACCTCGGTCTGCGCGTAGACGGTCACCGACCGGCCGCCGGTGAGAGCGGGGAAGTCCACCCGGTGGCGCCGCCGGGCGAACCGCAGCTCGATGCCGTCGTGGCGCAGCCCCTCCCGGTCCATGCGCTCGCCGGCGCCGGCCGCGCGCAGCACGTCCGTCGTGCCCTGCTCCAGGATCCCGGCGCGCTGGCGCTGCTCGACGTAGGCGCGGTCGCGGCTCTCCAGGACGACGGAGTCGATGCCGGCGACGTGCAGGAGGCGGGCGAGAAGCAGACCGGCGGGGCCGGCGCCGATGATGCCGACGGTGGTGCGCATCGGGCGTTCCCTTCGACGGGGCGTCGCCGCCACGGCGGGTCGGTGTTCACGCGCTTCATGGTTCACGCGTTGCACACGGTTCGCACAGTGAAGTTTTCTTCACTTATGCTGGACGCGAGTCTGGGCGCGTGGTCAGCCGGTGTCAATGGTGGTGCGCGCGGACGGCCCGTCGGCGGGTGAGGCCGTCAAGGCCTCCATGGAGGATGCAACGACACTGCACGTGTCGGCAGGCGTCGGAGATGCCCGGAACCGGACTTGAACCGGTACGCCCGCGAGGGGCAGCGAGGTTTAAGCTCGCCGTGTCTGCATTCCACCATCCGGGCAGGCCATGGGCTCCGCGCTGAAGCTCCGACCCTATCGGGACGCGCCCCTCGAACACCGGCCCAGCGAACCGATGTTGTCTTATTTTATTGAGGTCTGAGGGTGCATCAGCCCCGTGAACTGTCCATCCGCACTTGCCAGTAGCGTCCCCTGCGAGCATCGGCCCTGTATGCGGAATGACGGAATTTCACCGTACGAACGAGGGTGCTCCACCGGTTCTTGACGTTTGACCCTGCCGGGGTCGCGTGTCATCCCCAGGTATGACGTGGCGTGCTCCGGTCCGACCGAAGTCGGCCTTAGGAACCGGAACAACGGGTGACTACACGGCGGCAGAGGGCCGGGACGATGGTGCAGGTAACCCGGCACCACCCTCGTCCCGACAGGAGCCCCACCCGTGACCACTGCCCCTCTCGCCGACCGGACCACCGACGTGGCCGCACGCGCCACGGACCTGTCGAAGACGTACGGGGAGGGCGAGACCCGGGTGGTCGCCCTGGACCGGGTCTCCGTCGACTTCCGGCGGGCCGAGTTCACCGCGATCATGGGGCCCTCCGGCTCGGGCAAGTCGACGCTCATGCACTGCGTCGCCGGCCTCGACACCTTCTCCTCCGGCTCCGTGCGCATCGGCGACACCGAGCTGGGCTCCCTGAAGGACAAGCACCTCACGAAGCTGCGCCGGGACAAGATCGGCTTCATCTTCCAGGCGTTCAACCTGCTGCCCACGCTCACCGCTCTGGAGAACATCACCCTCCCGATGGACATCGCGGGCCGCAAGCCCGACAAGCAGTGGCTCGACACGGTCATCGAGATGGTGGGCCTGTCCGGCCGGCTCGGCCACCGGCCCTCGCAGCTCTCCGGCGGCCAGCAGCAGCGCGTCGCCGTGGCCCGCGCCCTCGCCTCCCGACCGGAGATCATCTTCGGTGACGAGCCGACCGGAAACCTCGACTCGCGCTCCGGCGCCGAGGTGCTGGGCTTCCTGCGCAACTCGGTGCGCGAACTGAAGCAGACGGTGGTCATGGTGACCCACGACCCGGTGGCCGCCGCCTACGCGGACCGGGTGGTCTTCCTCGCGGACGGCCGGATCGTCGACGAGGTCCACAGGCCGACCGCGGAGTCGGTGCTGGACCGCATGAAGCGGTTCGACACCAAGGGCCGCACGAGCTGACGAAACGTCACTCCCCTTGCCCACGGTGACTTGATCGCCTCCCCAACTCCGGACCACCTGGACTGAAGAAACCCATGTTCCGTACCGCCTTGCGCAATGTCTCCGCGCACAAGGCCCGGCTCCTGATGACCGTGCTCGCCGTGATGCTCGGCGTGGCCTTCGTGTCGGGGACCCTGGTCTTCACCAACACCATCTCCGAGGCGCTCCAGAAGAGCTCCGCCAAGGGCTTCGACCACGTCGACGTCGCCGTCACGCCCAGGGTCCCCGAGGACGAGGGCAACCGGATCAGCAAACTCCCCGACCTCACCGACGCGGTGCTCGACCGCAGCGCGCACGTGCCGGGCGCCGCCTCCGCCGTCGGCGTCGTACGCGGCTTCACCGCGATCGCCGGCAAGGACGGCAAGCTCGCCGGCGGCGGCTTCCAGTCGGAAGGCGGGAACTACTGGGGCGCGAAGGACGCGCGCTACCCGCTCGCCGAGGGGCGCGCACCCAAGGGCGACGGCGAGGTCCTCATCGACTCCGCGACCGCGAAGCGCACCGGGTACGAGGTCGGCGACACCGTACGGATCTCGGTGAACGGCCCCGTCCTCACCCCGAGGATCACCGGCGTGTTCACCACCGACGACGGCAATGTCGCGGCCGGCGGCAGCCTCGCCCTCTTCGACACCGCCACCGCGCAGAAGCTGTTCGGCAAGCCCGGCACCTACCACGAGATCGACGTGACGGCGAAGCCCGGCGTCAGCCAGGCCGCGCTGCGCGCCGCGCTGGACAAGGCGCTGCCGAAGGGTGTCTCGGAGACCGCCACCGGCGAGCAACTCGCCGACGACCAGGCGGAGATGATCACCCGGCAGATGTCCGGACTCAAGCAGACCCTGCTGGTCTTCGCCGGCATCGCGCTCTTCGTCGGCACGTTCATCATCGCCAACACCTTCACCATGCTGGTCGCCCAGCGCACCAAGGAGCTCGCGCTGATGCGCGCGGTCGGCGCCTCCCGGCGGCAGATCACCCGCTCGGTGCTGATCGAGGCGTTCGTGGTGGGAACGGCCGCCGCCGTGACCGGACTGGTCGCGGGCATCGGCATCGGGGCGGGGCTGCGCTCGCTCATCAGCTCGCTCGGCGCCGTCGTCCCGGCCGGGCCGCTGGTGGTCTCCCCCTCCACCGTCGGCACGGCCTTCGCGGTCGGCGTCCTCGTCACCATGCTCGCCGCCTGGCTGCCGGGCCGCCGGGCCGCGAAGATCCCGCCGGTCGCGGCGATGAGCAGCGTGCACACCCCGGCCACCGCCAGGTCGCTGGTGCTGCGCAACACGCTGGGCGCGCTGTTCTCCGCCGCGGGCGCCGCCGCCGTCCTGGCGGCGACCACCATGAAGGGCACCGACGGGCAGGCGCCCATGAGCATCGGCGCGATGCTCCTGGTGATCGGCGTCTTCATCCTGACTCCGCTGCTGTCGCGCCCGCTCGTCGCGGCCGCGGCCCCGGCCCTGCGCGTGTTCGGCGTCTCGGGCAAGCTGGCCCGGCAGAACGCGGTGCGCAACCCGCGCCGCACGGCGGCCACCGCCTCCGCGCTGATGATCGGCCTCACCCTCATCACCGGTATGACGGTCATGGCGGGCAGCCTCCAGAAGTCGATCGACAAGATGGCGTCGGCGGCGATCCGCGCCGACTACGTGGTGTCCATGGCGAACGGCAACGAGCTCTCACCGGACGTCGAGAAGAAGCTGAAGGACGTCGACGGCGTCACGGCCACCAGCCCGATGCGCAACGGCTACGCCCGGATCGACGAGGGAACCGAGTACCTGACCGGCGTCGACGGGCGCACGTTCGGCGAGCTGACCGACCTGAAGGTCGAGGGCGGCGCCTTCACGGTCCGCGGCGCGCAGGTCGTCGTCGACAGCGTCACCGCCGAGGCGCACGGCTGGAAGTCGGGCTCGGGGTTCACCGCCCACTACGAGGACGGCAAGTCGCAGCGGCTGACCGTCGCCGGCGTCTACGAGGGCAACGAGATGATCCAGGGCATCATCCTCGACAGCTCCGTGCTCTCCCCGCACCTGAGCGACCCGGCCGACATGCAGGTCTTCGTGAAGACCTCGGGCGGCGCTACGGACGCGGCGAAGGACCGGCTGGAGAAGGCCCTCGGCTCCAACCCGGCCGTGAAGGTCCGGGACAAGAAGGACCTCTCCGACGAGATCGCGAAGATGTTCACGCTGATGCTGAACATGGTCTACGGCCTGCTGGCCATGGCCGTGATCGTCGCGGTCATCGGCGTCGTCAACACCCTGGCCATGTCGGTGTTCGAGCGCTCCCAGGAGATCGGCATGCTGCGGGCGATCGGCCTGGACCGCACCGGCATCAAGCGGATGGTCCGGCTGGAGTCCCTGGTGATCTCCCTGTTCGGCGCGGTGCTCGGCATCGGGCTCGGCGTGTTCTTCGGCTGGGCGGCCGGTGAGCTGCTCGGGACGAGCATGGCGACGTACGAACTCGTCCTGCCGTGGGGCCGGATCGCCCTGTTCCTGGTGCTGGCCGCCGCGGTGGGCGTGCTGGCGGCGCTGTGGCCGGCGCGGCGGGCGGCGCGGCTGAACATGCTGGCGGCGATCAAGTCGGAGTGAGCGGTGCCCGAGGGACCCCGTCGCGGTGTGCGGCGGGGTCCCTCGTCGTCTCCCCGCGCCGTCAGTTCCAGGTGCGGGCGCGCAGGGGCATGCCGGAGGCGCCGGAGTCCGGGGTGCGGACGGCCAGGACCTGGTTGACGGAGATGCGGTTGCGTTCGAACGCGAGGGCGGACGCCGCCATGTAGAGGAGCCAGACGCGGGCCCGGCCGGGGCTGGTCAGGGCGGTGGCCCGCGACCAACCCGCCTCCAGGTTGGCGACCCAGCGGCGCAGGGTGAGGGCGTAGTGCTCGCGGATCGACTCCACGTCACGGACCTCGAAGCCGACGCGTTCCAGGTGGGTGACCGTGGTGCCGACGGGGGAGAGCTCGCCGCCGGGGAAGACGTAGGCCTCGATGAACGCGTCGAGGCGGTATTCGCTCTCGTCCCGCTGGGGGCGGCGGGCGATCTGGTGGTTGAGCAGCCGCCCGCCGGGGCGCAGGAGCGTGTGCAGGGCGGCCGCGTACTCCAGGTACTTCTCCGCTCCGACGTGCTCGGCCATGCCGATGGACGAGATCGCGTCGTACGGGCCGTCGGTGACGTCGCGGTAGTCCTGGACGCGGATCTCGACCACGTCGGTGAGGCCGGCGTCCGCGACGCGCTTGCGGGCGTAGGTCGCCTGCTCCCGGGAGAGCGTGACGCCGACGACGCGCACGCCGTGCTCGCGCGCCGCGTGGATCGCCATCGAGCCCCAGCCGCAGCCGACGTCCAGCAGGCGCTGACCGGGCGTCAGGCCGAGTTTGCGGCAGACGAGTTCGAGCTTGTCGTGCTGGGCCCGCTCCAGCGTGGCCTCGGGGGATCGTTCGGGGGACTCCCAGTAGGCGCAGGAGTACACCATGGACGGGCCGAGGACGAGTTCGTAGAAGTCGTTGCCCACGTCGTAGTGGTGGCTGATGGCGCGGCGGTCGGAGCGGCGGGTGTGGAGGTGGCCGGGGCGGCGGACCTCCTCCGGCGGCGGGGCGGGCGGCAGCGGCGGGCCGGCGAGTGCGAACAGACCGCGGACGGCCTCGCGGAAGCGGGGGTCGCGCAGGGCCTCGGTGAGGGGTCTCGCGTCCTCGTCCCGCTGCCAGACGGGGCCGGAGATGCGTTCGAGGGCGGTGTAGAGGTCGCCCTCGATCTCCAGGTCGCCGGCCACCCAGGCGCGGGCCAGGCCCAGTTCGCCCGGCTTGAACAGGAAACGGCGCAGGGCCCTGCGGTTGTGCACGACGAGGGTCGGCGCGCCGGGCGGGCCGGCCTGCGAACCGTCCCAGGCGCGGATGCGGAGCCGGAAGGGGGCGGCCAGCAACTGTTCGACGAGGGCGTGGAGCCGCGGAGCGGCGTCAGCCATGATGCACACCTCCGTGAGGGGTGATCCCGGAATGTCCTGACACCACGAAAGCACTTGCGGGGCTGTGTGCCAGCGGTTGGCTCCGCCGGTTGCGAAGATTTTTGCCCACCCACCCGCCCGACTCGCTCGGACACGGACCGCACCCCTCCGTGGGGCTACGCCCCACACCCCTGGCGGGGACACCGCCGGTCGCTTGCGCAGGGTTCGCCCGCCCGACTCGCTCGGACACGGACCGTGCCCCTCCGTGGGGCTACGCCCACACCCCGGCAGGGAGCTCCGCCCGTTGCGCAGAATCCACCCGCCCGACTCGCCCGGACATGGACCGGCACCCCTCCATGGGGCTACGACCACACCCCTGGCGCGGACACCGCCGGTTGGTTGCGCAGGGTTCGCCCGCCCGACTCGCTCGGACAGGAACCGTGCCCCTCCGTGGGGCTACGCCCACACCCCGGCAGGGGCCCCGCCGGTTGCGCAGATCCCGACCCGTCCGACTCGCCCGGACGCAGAACGCGCCCCTCCGTGGGGCTGCGCCCCACACCCCCGGCGGGGGCTCCGCCGGTTGGCTCGTCCGACTCGCTCGGATGCAGAACTTGCCCCTCCGTGGGGCTGTGCCCCACACCCCGGCAGGGGGCTTTGCCGGTTGCGCCGGCTTTGCCCGCCGTCCGACTCGCTCGGACGTGGACCGTGCGCCTCTGTGGAGTTACGCCCCACGTCCCCGGAGGGGCGGGTATGCGGAAGGGCCGCCCGCACCACGGATGGCGGGCGGCCCTTTCGGGGTTCTGGTGGGCGGGGTCAGGAAGCCTTGACCTCGGTCTTCTCCTGCTTGGGGGCCGCCGCGACCGGGGCCGGCTTCGCGGCCTCGTAGAACTCCTCGCGCGGGGACTCCAGCGCGCCGAGGGCGACGACCTCACGCTTGAGGAACATGCCGAGGGTCCAGTCCGCGAAGACACGGATCTTCCGGTTCCACGTCGGCATCGCCAGGCCGTGGTAGCCGCGGTGCATGTACCACGCCAGCCGGCCCTTGAGCTTGATCTTCATCTTGCCCATGACGATCATCGCGACGCCCTTGTGCAGGCCGAGACCCGCGACCGCGCCCTTGTTGGAGTGCGAGTACTCCTTCTGCGGGAAGCCCCGCATGCCGGAGACCACGTTGTCGCCGAGCACCTTGGCCTGGCGCAGCGCGTGCTGGGCGTTCGGCGGGCACCAGGCGTTCTCCACGCCGGCCTTGCGGGCGGCGACGTCCGGGACCTGGGCGTTGTCGCCGGCGGCCCAGATGTAGTCGGTGCCCTGCACCTGGAGCGTCGGCGCGCAGTCGACGTGACCGCGCGGGCCGAGCGGCAGGCCGTAGCGGCCGAGGACCGGGTTGGGCTTGACGCCCGCCGTCCACACGATCGTGCTGGAGTCGACCTCCAGTCCGTTCTTCAGGACGACGTGGCCGTCGACGCAGGAGTCCATCGAGGTGGAGAGGTAGACCTCCACGCCGCGGCCCTCCAGGTGCTCCTTGCCGTACTGGCCGAGCTTGGGGCCGACCTCGGGGAGGATCTTGTCGGCGGCGTCCACGAGGATGAAGCGCATGTCCTCACGGGACACGTTCTTGTAGTACTTGGCCGCGTCGCGGGCCATGTCCTCGACCTCGCCGATCGTCTCCGCGCCGGCGAAGCCGCCGCCGATGAAGACGAAGGTGAGCGCCTTGCGGCGGATCTCCTCGTCGTTGGTCGAGTCGGCCTTGTCGAGCTGCTCCAGGACGTGGTTGCGCAGGCCGATGGCCTCCTCGATGCCCTTCATGCCGATGCCCTGCTCGGCGAGGCCGGGGATCGGGAAGGTGCGGGAGACCGCGCCGAGCGCGACGACCAGGTAGTCGAAGGGCAGCTCGTACGCCTCACCGACGAGGGGGGCGATCGTGGCGACCTTGCGGTCCTGGTCGATGGTGGTGACCCGGCCGGTGAGGACCTCCGCCTTGGGCAGCACGCGTCGCAGCGGGACGACGACGTGCCGCGGGGAGATGTTGCCGGCGGCGGTTTCGGGGAGGAAGGGCTGGTAGGTCATGTACGACCGGGGGTCGACGACCGTGACGGTCGCCTCGCCGTAGCGCATCTTCTTGAGGATGCGCCGAGCTGCGTACAGGCCTACGTACCCACCGCCTACTACGAGGATCCTGGGACGCTCCGTGGTGCTCATGCCATCGAGTATCCACCCGCCTCAGGGGGGTAGCTCGTGCGCCCCTTCACAAGCTCGCTCAGGGTGTGTGCTATCCTCCGCGGCCCACGTGATCCAGATCATGGCGGCGAAGGGGAACCGGCAGCCGCCCCGCACCGTTGTCAATGCCGCGTGAGCTGCCTCTCCGGTGATGAACGACCCGGGTGAGGCCTTCGAAACACCTCTCCTCCAGCCCCTCGCGAAACGTCCAGCCGCGCGCCTTTTGAACATGTTCACAGGGCCGTTGGGCCCCCGGAAGGGCCAACCGGGGTCGATCCGCGCTCCCGCCGGACCCATTTCCTTGTGAAGAACTTCACGAAGTTTTTCGGGGCGGCTCCCCGGAGTGCGGAAAAGGGGCCCCGAAGAGCCCCTTCACCCCGCTCAAACGTTGTCCGCACTGCTCAGCGGAGTGCCACGGCAGCGACGCCGAGACCCCTCGCGAGCACCGGTTCAGCTCAGGCCACCGACCACGCGATGCCGTCGAGGATGTCGTGCTCGCTCACCACGACCTCCTCCGCTCCGATCCGGTCCATGATCGAGAGCAGTACCAGGGCGCCGGCGGCGATGACGTCCACCCGGCCCGGGTGCATCGACGGGACGGCCGCGCGCTCGGCGTGGGTGGAGCGCAGCAGCCACTCGGCGATCTCGCGGACCCGCTCACGCGGGACACGGGAGTGGTGGATGGCCGCCGAGTCGTACTCCGGCAGCTCCTGCGCGATCGCCGACACCGTCGTCACCGAGCCCGCCAGACCCACCAGCGTGCGCGCCTCGCGCAGCGGGACCGTCTCCTCGGCGAGGTCGAGGGCGGCCTCGATGTCGGCGCGTATCGCCGCGATCTGCCGCGCGGTGGGCGGGTCGCTGACCGCGCCGTCCACCACGAGGTGCCGCTCGGTCATCCGCACACAGCCGACGTCCACGGAACGCGCCGCCCGCACCCGGTCGTCGCCGACCACGAACTCCGTCGAGCCGCCGCCGATGTCCACCACCAGGTACGGCCTGGCCAGGTCGTCACGGCCCGTCAGTTCCCGCGTGGCCCCGGTGAAGGAGAACTCCGCCTCCTGGTCGCCGGAGATGACCTCCGGCTCCACGCCGAGGATGTCCAGCACCCCGCGCACGAACTCGTCCCGGTTCTCGGCGTCACGGGAGGCGGAGGTGGCGACGAAGCGCAGCCGCTCGGCGCCGTGCTCCTTCATCACCGCCGCGTACTCCCGGCATGCGGCGAAGGTCCGCTCCAGCGCCTCGGGCGCCAGCCGGCCGGTGCGGTCGACGCCCTGCCCGAGGCGGACGATCGTCATACGCCGGTCCAGCTCGAGGAGTTCACCCGTCGCGGGGTCCGCGTCGGCGACGAGCAGCCGGATCGAGTTCGTACCGCAGTCGACGGCGGCGACGCGGGTCACTGGGCCTCCCCCTCGCCGGACGGCGGCTCCGGCAGCGTCACGCAGGCGCCCTTGGCCCACCACCGGGGCAGCATCGCCAGCGCCTCGTCCCCGAGCGGGTTCACCCCGGGGCCGGCGGCCAGCGAGTGCGCCACGAGGACGTGCAGGCACTTCACCCGGTCCGGCATGCCGCCCGCGCTCGGGAAGCCCTTCAGCTCCTCGATCTCGTCGCGCCGCCGGACGTAGTCCTCGTGCGCGGCCCGGTAGGCGGCGGCGAGCTCCGGGTCCGTCCCCAGCCGCTCCGTCATCTCCTTCATCACGCCGTTCGCCTCCAGCGTGCCGATCGCGGAGTTCGCCTTGGGGCACGTCAGGTAGTAAAGCGTCGGGAAGGGCGTGCCGTCGGGGAGACGGGGGGCCGTCTCGACGACGTCCGGCTGCCCGCAGGGGCAGCGGTGGGCGATCGCGCGCAGACCGCGCGGCGGGCGTCCGAGCTGCTGCCGGAAGGCCTCGACGTCCGCGTCGGTGGGCTCGGTGCGCTCGGTGGTCGGCGGGGGCGTTTCCATGACTGTCTTTCTATCGTTCATTCACTGGTCGGCGGCGTCGGACTTGTCGACCCCGTCCCAGACGTTCGAGTACCAGGGGCGGTCGGCGGCGCCGAGGTCGGTACGGGACTTCCTGGCGGCGCCCGGGTCGATGACGACGAAGCCCGTCTCCCCCGGCATCACGTAGTGCAGCCGCTCCCGGATCCGCTGCTCGGCATAGGCGTCGTCCTGCCACCGTGCCTTGAGGTCGCGCAGTTCCTCCACCCGCTGCCGGGCCTGTTCCCGCTCGCGCTGGAGGTCGGCGATCTCCGCGCGCTGGGAGACGTACTGGCGCATCGGGTAGGCGAGGGCCACCACGAGCGAGCACAGGACGAGCGCGAGCAGGGCGGCGCGGCCGGTGAGGCGGGAGCGGCGGGCCTGCCGTTTGGTCTGCGAGCGGTAGACACGGGCCGCCGTCTGCTCGCCGAGCAGCCTGATCCTGGTCGTGGTGGAGAACCGGTCCCGGTCCCTCACGGACATGTCCCGCCTCCCGTCTCGTCCCGCGTCGCACGTGTTCCGTCCCGCGTCACACGCGCGTACGTCCCCGCACACGGTACGGGACCGGGTACGGGGACGTACGTACGACGCTGCCTGAGGGCGTCAGGCCGTGGCCGCGTCTCAGTTCGTGAAGCGGAACCGGGGGAAGGCGCTGCGGCCGGCGTACACCGCGGCGTCGTCGAGGATCTCCTCGATGCGCAGCAGCTGGTTGTACTTGGCGACGCGGTCCGAGCGGGCCGGGGCGCCGGTCTTGATCTGACCGCAGTTCACGGCGACGGCGAGGTCGGCGATGGTGACGTCCTCGGTCTCGCCGGAGCGGTGGGACATCATGCACTTGAAGCCGTTGCGCTGGGCGAGCTCGACGGCGTCGAGGGTCTCGGTCAGCGAGCCGATCTGGTTCACCTTGACCAGCAGGGCGTTGGCGGCGCCCTCCTCGATGCCGCGGGCGAGGCGCTCGGGGTTGGTGACGAACAGGTCGTCGCCGACGAGCTGGACCTTGTCGCCGAGGCGCTCGGTGATGGTCTTCCAGCCCTCCCAGTCGTCCTCGAACAGCGGGTCCTCGATGGAGACCAGCGGGTACGCCTCGACGAGCTCGGCGTAGTAGTCGGTCATCTCGGCGGCGGAGCGCTCCTTGCCCTCGAAGACGTAGACGCCGTCCTTGTAGAACTCGGAGGCGGCGACGTCGAGCGCCAGGGCGATCTGCTCGCCGGGGGTGTAGCCGGCCTCCTTGACGGCCTCGAGGATGAGGTCGAGGGCGGCACGGTTGGAGTCCAGGTTCGGGGCGAAGCCGCCCTCGTCGCCGAGGCCGGTGCTCAGGCCCTTGCGCTTCAGCACCTTCTTGAGGGTGTGGTAGACCTCGGCGCCCCAGCGCAGGGCCTCGGAGAAGGACTCCGCGCCGATCGGGGCGATCATGAACTCCTGGATGTCCACGTTGGTGTCGGCGTGCGAGCCGCCGTTCAGGATGTTCATCATCGGCACCGGCAGCAGGTGCGCGTTGGGGCCGCCCAGGTAGCGGAACAGCGGCAGGTCGCTGGCCTCGGAGGCGGCGTGGGCGACGGCGAGGGAGACGCCGAGGATGGCGTTGGCGCCGAGGGAGCCCTTGTTGTCGGTGGCGTCCAGGTCGAACATGGCCTGGTCGATCAGGCGCTGCTCGGTGGCGTCGTAGCCGACGAGCTCGGGGCCGATCTGCTCGATGACGGCGAGGACGGCCTTCTCGACACCCTTGCCGAGGTAGCGGTCGGGGTCGCCGTCGCGGAGCTCGACGGCCTCGAAGGCGCCGGTGGAAGCGCCGGAGGGGACGGCGGCACGACCCGTGCTGCCGTCGTCGAGGCCGACCTCGACCTCGACCGTGGGGTTGCCTCGGGAGTCCAGGATTTCCCGGGCTACGACGACGTCGATGGACGGCACGAGCATCTCCTTCATGGGATGTGACGCTGGTTCGACTAGAGCCTAACCGCCCCGGGGCCGTCGGCAGCCGACCGACCGTCCCGTGGACAGACAGACGGTACACATTGTTCCCGGCCGGAACAAAGAGGGGCGGCAAGGAAGGCGGGCGAACGCCGGGAGAACGCCCGGCGGTGGGAAGAACGAACCCCGCCCCGGTGCGTACGGGGGAGAACGCACCGGGGCGGGGAGCCCGTGGGGACGGGGGCGGCCCTCACGAGGCCCCGGGTGTGCGGGCCTCGCCGGCGAGGACGCTGTGGCTTCGGCCGGAGCCGGCCGTCACTTCAGGTGAAGCTGCTGGCCCGGGAAGATGAGGTTGGCGTCGTCGACGATGTCCTTGTTCAGCTCGAAGAGCTTGGCCCAGCCGCCGGCGACCTTCTGCTCGGTGGCGATGGAGCTCAGGGTGTCGCCCTCGACGACCTTGTACTCGCCGTCGCCCTTCTTGACCTTCTCGCCGGTCGGCGTGGTGACCGTCTTCTGGCTCTTGACGGCCGGACGCTCGGTCGAGCGGGAGGCGCTCTGCTTCTCGGTGGAGCGGCTGCCCGAGTCCGAGGAGCCGGAGCCGCTGTCGGAGGAGCCGGAACCGGAGCCGCTGTCGGAGGAGCCGCCGGTGTACGCGGCGCCGGACAGGCCCTTGCCGCAGACCGGCCAGGCGCCCTTGCCCTGGCTCGAGAGGACCTTCTCGGCGACCTGGATCTGCTGCGACTTGCTCGCCTTGTCGGCGGTGGAGGCGTACTGCGTGCCGCCGTACGCGGACCAGGTGGAGGCGGAGAACTGCAGCCCGCCGTAGTAGCCGTTGCCGGTGTTGATGGACCAGTTGCCGCCCGACTCGCACTGGGCGACGGCGTCCCACTCGGAGGAGGTGGCGGCGGAGGCGTTGCCCGCGGCCATCAGCGGGGCGGCGATGGCGACGCCGGTGACACCGGCCAGCGCGGCGGCACGGGTGGCCTTGGCCGGACGACGGTGCTTGCCCTTGGCGGAAAACAGCATGGTGGATCCCCTCACCGACGCCTACGAGGTGAGCTGTCGGGTTCGGGCCGGTTGGGTTGCCCGGCCACTCCTCCGTCGGAGGCGTGGCTTCACCCCTAGCCGGATCCAGCTGAACCGCTGGGCCCGGCGCTTACCTTGGGTCCCCCGCTCCTGCCCGCGGCGCATGATGCGACGACTGTTCCCGGGCGGCCGTCGGCAGGATTCGGCGTAGCGGCAGCCGGGGCTCGGGTTGCCGAGCGGTCACGACCGTAGGCACGGAACCGACGGAATATCAAAGACGAGAGGGGCCTCTGAGACTCATCCCACACTTTCACCGAAACGGACATTTAGGAGCGAAATGTGACGTGAACTCCCCCCGTTTCGGGGGGTTTTCAGCCCTCTTGATCCACTCCCCCGCCCGGTCAGCCGACCACGGTGACCAGGGTCTGACCGGGTGCGATGTCGGCCGGGTCGGCGCCGATGGCGTCCCGGTTGGCGACGTAGAGGGCACGCCATCCGCCGTCGACGCCAAGGGAGTCGGCGATGGAGGCGAGGGAGTCGCCGTCGCGGACGGTGTAGGTGTCCGCGGCGCCGAGGGTGTTGGCGGCGTGGCGGCCGGAGGAGGGGGCGGCGTTGCCGGCGGTCTCGTCCGCGGTGGGGCCGCGGTGGCGTCCGGAGCCGAGGGCGTCGGCGTCGAGCGTCTCCGCGCCGGCGGAGCCCGCGGCGATGGAGCCGGTGTCGACGAGGCTCCACGAACCGGCGTCCTGACCGTAATTGTTCGACTCGTCCAGTTTCGGGGACTCGGTGGGCGAGCTGTCGCCCGCCTGTGCCTCACCGGAGCCTGCCGCGCCGTCCGACTTCGCCGAGCCGTCACCCGCAGGGGATGACGATTCGGATGAACCGGATGAAGGGGAGGAAGGAGACGAAGGTGACGCGGAGGGCGAAGACTGCGAATCTCCCGCATCCTTCTCCGATCCGGCGGAGCCGCCGCCGGACCCCTGGGAGGAGCCGGAGGAGCCCGAGGAACCGGAGCCTCTGGAGAGGTCGGCGAGACCGGAGGTGATCGAGGAGTCGGACGAGTCGTCCGCGAGGCCGGTGTCCACGTCGCCCGCGGCCGCGTCGGCCGTGAGCCCGGAGGTCAGGCCGCAGGTGCCCCACGCGCCCACACCCTCGCCGGCGAGGACCTTCTGGGCGACGGCGATCTGCTGGTTGCGGCTGGCCAGGTCGGGACGCGAGGCGTACTCGCCCCCGCCGTACTTGTCCCAGTCCTCCTGACTGAGCGACAGACCGCCGTACTCGCCGCCGCCCTGGTTCGCGCTCCAGGAGCCGCCGCTCTCGCACTCCGCCACCCGGTCCCACACGGTGCCGTCGGCCGCGCTCGCCGCCGAGGCGCCGAGCAGGGGGATGGCGATGGCGGAACCGGTCACACCGGCCGCGACGATGAGGGCCGGGGCCTGGCGGGGGCGACGGTGACGACCGTTCCCGGTGAGCATGCGAACGCCTTTCTCGAGACAGCAGTGCCCTCGCGACGAGCGGAAGAGGGTCGCCGCGTTGACGAGTGAACGTATCGGCAGACGATCGCTTGTCACAAGTTAATGCCGCGTAGATCACGTGAAGATCACAGACTTGAGAATCGGTCACCTTCGTTTCGCAATCCGGTCACACGGCATCAGGTTTGGGAGCCGGCGCGAGGCGTTCACGAGGTCACCGTTCGACCGGGGTGAACTCCACGGGGAGGGTGCGCAGTCCGCGCATGATGAGGCCGCCGCGCCACCTCAACTCCTCGGGTCCCACGGCGAGTCGGAGGTCGGGCAGACGGGTGAGGAGGGTCGCCAGCGCGGTCTGGCCCTCCAGCCGGGCGAGGGGCGCGCCGAGGCAGTAGTGGATGCCGTGGCCGTAGCCGAGGTGCTGGTTGTCACGGCGGCTCAGGTCGAGGGTGTCGGGTTCCGCGAAGCGTTCCGGATCGCGGTCGGCCGCGGCGAGGACGACGAGGACGGGGTCGCCGGCGGCGATGTCCTGCCCGCCGATGCTGAGCGGGCGGGTGGCGAACCGCCAGGTGGCGAGCTCCACCGGACCGTCGTAGCGCAGGAGTTCCTCCACGCCGGTCTCCAGCAGGGCGCGGTCGCCCGCGGCGAGGGAGTCCTGCAGACGGTGGCGCTGACCGGGGTGGGTGAGCAGGGCGTAGGTGCCGTTCCCGATCAGGTTCACGGTGGTCTCGAACCCGGCGAACAGGAGGATGAACGCCATGGCGGCGGCCTCGTTCTCGGTGAGGTGCTCACCGTGGTCGGAGGCGCGGATGAGACCGGAGATGAGGTCCTCGCCGGGGACGGGTTCCGGTGTGAGGGCCTCGCGTTTGCGGTGGATGAGCTCGGCGAGATAGCCGCGCATCTTCTTCACCGACCGCGCGACTCCGCCGCGCGGGCCCCCGCCGTGCCGGATCATCATCCCCGCCCAGTCCCGGAAGTCGTCCTGGTCCTCGCGGGGGACGCCCAGCAGGTCGCAGATGGCGTAGATGGGGAGCGGGAAGGCGAAGTCGTGGATGAGGTCGGCCCTTCCCCGCGCCGCGAACCGGTCGATGAGGTCGTCGGTGAGCTCCTGCACGCGGGGCGCGAACTCGGCGACCCGGCGGGGGGTGAACGCCTTGCTGACGAGACGCCGCAGGCGGGTGTGGTCCGGCGGGTCGATGTTCAGCAGGTGCGTCATCAACTCGGCCTTGCGCTCACCGGGGATGCCGGTCTTGCCCTTGGCGTGGGCGGGCTCGTCGTGGTGCGCGGGGTTCTTGGAGAGCCGCTGGTCGGCGAGGGCCTGCTTGGCGTCGGCGTACCGGGTGACCAGCCACGCCTCCACCCCGCTGGGCAGCCGGGTCCGCCGCACCGGCGCGTGCTCCCGCAACCAGGCGTATGCGGGGTAGGGGTCGCTGGCGAATTCCCAGCTGAAAAGCTCCGGAACGGGCCCGGGCCCGGAAACGAACGAATCGGTCTGGCTGCTCACCTCACGACGGTATCGGCACGGCGAGCGAACACGGCACGAGGGCGACGAGCGTGCCGGCGGGAGCCGACCCCTGCGGTCAGTCCCGCAAGCCCTCTGTCGTGCGGATGGCCTCCCGGTATGTGCGGGCGGCCGCTCGCAGCGATGCTTCCGGGTCGGCGCCCTCCGCTTCGGCCCGGGCGGCCAGGGCCAGCAGTTCGTAGCCGATGCCCCCGGTGGCGGGCAGGGGGACCTCCAGGCCGGCCGAGCGCACCCTGGACGCCAGCTTGGCCGCGAGGGCCAGGGCCGGCTGGTGGAGGGGGACGCCGTCCGTCACCGACTCGCGCCGCTTCTCGACCGCCTTCGTGCGCATCCAGTGCGCCTTGACCTCTTCCGGGGTCGCCGCCGTGGCGTCGCCGAAGACATGGGGGTGGCGGTGGATGAGCTTGGCGACGATCGTGGCCGCCACGTCGTCCACGGAGAAGGGCTCCTCCTCGTCCTCCTCGGCTATCCGCGCGTGGAAGACGACCTGGAGGAGGACGTCGCCCAGTTCCTCACGCAGCTCCTCCCGGTCGCCGTCCTCGATGGCCTCGACGAGTTCGTACGCCTCCTCGATGCCGTACTTGGCCAGGCCCTTGTGGGTCTGGCGGGAGGACCAGGGGCACTCGGCGCGGATGCGGTCCATGACCTGGACGAGGTCCAGGAGGCGCGCGCCGGGAAGGTCGTAGGAGGCGGGCAGCAGCTCCAGCTCCGGCATGGCGAGGCGGCCGGAGCCCGCCAGCCGGGCCAGTCCGTCGGTGAGCGCGGGCTCGCCCTCGCCGGTGGCGACGACCACGACCGTGTGCCCGCCGGCGCAGGCGGCGACGAGCTCCTCCGCGGTGGGGGACGCCTCCTCGACCACCACGCCCGCCTCGCGCAGGTACGGCAGCTGGGGGTGGGCGCCGTCCGCGCACAGCACGCGGTCGGCCGTGCGCAAGGCCTCCCAGGCAGGCCAGGCCAGCAGGCCGGGGGCCACGCGGTGGCTGGTGGTGAGCAGGACGACCCGGCCCGGGGACAGGTCGGGACCGCCCGGGGAGGCCGCTGCGGAGCTGCTGATCGCGTTCACACCCCGAACGTAACGCACGCCGCCGACATCTCCCCGAGTCGTCCACAGGCGGCCGTACGACGATCCGACAACCCGTCCGCCGGACGACGGGCGCCCTGATGCCCTCCGCCCTGCCCCGCCCGGGGTCAGGTCGTCTGCGGTGCCCCGGCCGCGGTGACGTCGCGCACCCAGGGCGTCTTGGCGTCGACGCGGCTCACCTTCTGCACGTCCCAGTCGCCGTAGCGCGGGTTGAGGTCGACGCCGAGGTCCTGGGAGGCCTTCGACAGCGCCTTCCAGAAGGCGGGCTGGCTGGTGTCCGCGCCGAGCCGGGCGGCGAGCTTCTGCGCCTCCAGCTGGAGCCGCAGGTTGTCGTCGAGGCGCTGCGGCGGGATGCCGTACTGCTGGAGCCACGTCGTCTCCAGCGCCTTCGCACCGCCGGCCTGCTGCTCGAGACCGGCCCGCATCGCCTGGACCTCCTTGCGGGAGACGGTGACGTCCGCGTCCGCGGCGGCGCGGTGCAGCACCTGGTCGAGGATCATGCCGTGCAAGGTGTCCCGGGCGAGCGTGCCGGTCCGGGCGACGACCTGGGCGTACCGGGCGTCGTCGGGGACGGCGGCGCGCTGGGCGGCGCGGACCTCGTCGACCCGTTCCTCCAGCTGGGAGACGGTGATCCGCTGCCCGCCGACGACGGCCGCCGCACCGGGGTGCGCCTCGTTGCCGCAGGCGGTGAGGAGGGGGCCCGCCGCGACGATCGCGGCGGACAGCAGGAGCGCGGTGCGACGACGGCGGCTGTGCAAGGAAGCCTCCCGAGGAGATTGTGCGACGGTGCACAAAGTCTTGCGGTGATCGATGGTAGGCAGTGGCGGGGCTGTGGCCAACCCATTCGACCAACGATTCACCGGGACTTACGGCACCGCCGCGCGGCACGGCCCCTCAGGGCGTCCTCAGCCGACGATCGCCACCGGGGCGTCCCAGGAGTTGCGGTCCACGGTGATCGTGTAACCGGCGCGGGTCTCCTTGCTGTTGACCATGTACTGGTGGGCGCGGCTGTGGTTGGTGAACTGGGTGGCGGCCCAGGGCCAGTCGGCGGTGGTCGTCTCCTTGTTGTCCCACAGCGCGTACCAGAGGTTGCCCGGCAGGTCCGTCTTGTCGGCGGCCGTGGCGACCGCCTTGGCGCTGGAGCTGCTGAAGCCGTAGTAGCCGGCGCGGTAGGTCTTCGCGCGCAGCGTCTTGCTGAAGGAGCGGACGTACGTCAGCACGGCGTCGTTGCACGCCTTGTTGGTGATGTCGTACGGCTCCATGTCGAGGTAGATCGCGCTGCCGGCCTTCATGCCGAGCGCGCCGGCCTTGGCCACGGCGTCCGTGGCGTCCTGGGCGCCGAGGGAGGCGGCGGTGGCGGCGGTGAGCTTCTCGGGGCTGGAGCCGGTCTGGCAGTACGGCTGGGCGCCGACGTAGATCGGGATGAGCTTCCAGCCGGCGGCGTTGACCGACTTCACCCAGGACGCGGTGAGGTTGGGCTGGGCGCAGCCGCGGTTCTTGCCGCCGACGTAGACGGCGGCGGCACCGTAGTAGTCGGTGGTCTTCCAGGCCTTCATCGCGGCGAGGGAGGGAGCCGTGCAGGTGTCGAAGGCGCGGCCGGTGTAGGTCTTCTGAGCGGGCCAGACGGTGGCCGCCATGGAGGTCTGGGCGGCGATGCCCGCCCCGGCGACGACGGCGGCGCCGGCGACTCCCCACGTGACGTATCTGCGCTTCCTGGACTGCCGGTGCTCTGCCATCCCCACCCCATCGTCGATCTGCTGCTGTACTGCCGTTCGACCCTCGAGGAGCCGGAACGCACCGTATCCCGGCGCACCCCCGCGATCGGAAAACAGCTGCTTCGTCCGGTCACAAGATTCGCTCAGGTCACAGTAAAGAACGGGCGGCCCTGTCATGACCCGGGCGTGCTCTAACCTTGCCGTCTGGCTACCTGGGGGGGCGATGTGAGCACGGCGACGACGACGAGACCGGAGAAGCGGCTGGAGGGCGGCTGGTTCCAGCGGCTGGCCTGGAGTGCCCTGGTGTGGCTCTCGCTGGGCCTGCTGGCGTGGGTGCCGTTCCTGTACGTGGCGATCCGCCGGGGCCGCCCCTCGGACTGGGGCGCCCTCGCCGCCTTCGCGCTGTACGAGGCGGTGACGATTCCGTGGCTCTCGAGCACGAACGACCGGCCCACCGGTGATCCGTTCCTGGGGATCGCGCTCTTCGTGACCTGGGTGACGGCCACGTGCATGCTGCTGTTCGCGGTGTTCGACCCGAAGGCGCCGGCCTACCCCGCCGCCGGCCCCGGCTACCCGTACCAGCCGGGCACTCCGTACGGACGGTAGTGCCCGGCGGACGCTCACAGCGGGTGCCGCATCCACACGTTGGGCTCGACGTACACCGCGTGGTCGCGTGCCGGCTCGCAGCGTACGGGCACCAGCGCGCCGGGCACCTCGACGTCTCCCTCGGCGTCGAAGGGCAGGCCGGTCCAGCGGCGCCACTCCGCCAGCGAGGCGGCCACCGTCATCGACACCGGCGCGATCCGCTCGATGCGCGCGCCGGCCCGGGCGTGCACGCGCAGCCACGGGTCGTAGGGCAGCCCGTCCTCCCGCACCCGGTGCGCGTACTCCTCGATGGGGGTGTGCGGTTCGCGGTGCTTGGCGTTGGGGCGGACCGGGGCGACCACCTCGGTGAAGCCCTTGGCGCGGGCGCTCTCCCGCATCGCCTTGAGCATGATTCGGGAGAGGCCCTTTCCCTGGGCGTGCGGGGCGATCACGATGGAGATCGCGCTGACCGTGTCCGGCGTCACCCCGCGCCGCCGGTCGGAGAAGGCCCACAGCAGCACCTGGTCCCAGCCCCGGGCGGGCAGCTCGCCGCGTCCCTCGGCGCCGAGGGCGAACGGCACGCTGAAGGCGTGCGCGACGACCTCGCCCCGCTCGTCCTGCGCGAACAGCACGTACTCGGGGAACTCCTCGGGGATCCGCCCGTAATGGGCGTTGCCGACGGGGTCCTGGGTGGTGAACTCCGGCCAGGTGTCGGGCATGTCGAACAGCGAGTCCAGCATCTCGGGGTGCTCGGCGATGGAGGAGATCTTCAGTTCCATGGGGCAACCGTAGGGGCGGCCTCCGCCTGTTGGAAAAAGGATTTCCGCCCGGCCGGGAGCTCGCCCGGTTCCACCGGTCCGCCCTCGGCTCAGGCTCCGCACTGTGCGAGCATCGCGCTCTTGTCCGCGGTGGTCACCGGCAGTCGGTACTTCAGCGCCACCTGCGCGAACCGCACCGCGTAGGAGCAGCGGATCACCTTGCTCGGCGGCAGCCAGGTCGCCGGCCCCGCGTCCCGCTTGGCGGAGTTCGTCGGGCCGGACACCGGCAGCAGGTTGAGCACGTCGTTGGCCAGCCGCTGCCGCTTCTTCTCGTCCCAGCGGGCGGCGCCCATCTGCCAGGCGTACGACAGCGGCACGACATGGTCGATCTGCACCTCGGCGGCCTTCGCCTTCTTCCAGGCGATGTCCTTGCCGGTGTACGGGTCGTACAGGTTCATCGACACGACGACGCAGTCGGAGCCCTTGCGGAACGCGACGTCCTGACCGTCGCGCTTGAGCAGGTCGTTGCGCGTGTCACACCCGTTCCTCGCCAGCGGCACCCCGTCGGCCGTGTCCATCCAGGCGTGGCCGAACTCGTCCCGGTCGTAGCCGGTCTTCGGGCCGCGGCCCTTGGTGGGCACCTTGGCGATCAGGGTGCGCGCCGTCGCCTTGTCCCGGGCGGAGGTGAGCGCCCCCAGACCCGGTTTCGTGCCGTCGGGGTCGGTGAGGGGGCTGGTCCCGTGGGCCGCGGAGCCGCCGCCCGCGCCGCCGGCGGCGTCCGACGCGGTCGCGCTTGGCACACCGCTGCCGTCGGCGAGTTGCGAGCAGCCCGTCAGCAGTGCCGCGAGCGCCAGCGCCGCCCCGCCCGCCGCCCGTCCGCGGACGCCTCCGGTCACAGCCTGATTCGCCGTCCCGCCCCTCAGACGCCTCACGCGCGCCCCTCCCCGTCGCCCTGGCCCGTCACCGCCCCGCACAGGGGCGGATTCCCCCGACGCTCGCGCGTACACCGTAGGCGAGCGGCTGACAGCACCGGCGGGACAGGTTCAGACCATGCGTCCCACAAGTGGGCATCACGGGCCGGGGGTGCCTATCGTCGAGGGTGAGTCACCTCCGGAAGGAGTTCCTCCATGGGCATCTTCGACAGGTTCAAGGGCCATGGGCGGGACAAGGCGAAGCAGATGTCCGACACCGCCGAACAGAAGGCCAACGAGAGGACGGGCGACAAGTACGAGTCGCAGATCGACTCGGCGCAGCAGCAGGCGCACCGGCGGCTCGGCATGGACGAGGAGCGCCCGCCCGAGCAGCAGCCCTAACGTCACGCCCCGCACCACGGGCCGGAGAGCCGACGGCTCCCCGGCCCGACGCCGCCGGCTACGACCCGAGCACGGTGGCCAGGAACTCCCCCACCCAGCCCAGCAGCTCGCGTCCGACCAGCGGCTTGCCGCCGACCTTCGCCGTCTTCGGGCGGGGTACGAGGAGCTGGTGGGCGGCCGGCTTGATGACCGAGCCCGGGTACAGCCGCTTGAGCCGCAGCTCCTGCGACTCCCTCAACTCCACCGGAGCGAAGCGGATGTTGGCGCCCTGGAGCACGATCTCACCGACGCCGCACGCCCGGGCCAGCATCCGCAGCCCCGCCACCAGCAGCAGGTTCTCCACCGGCTCCGGCAACTTGCCGTAACGGTCGACGAGTTCCTCGCGTACGGCCTTGACGTCGTCCTCGGAGTTCGCGGAGGCGATCGCCCGGTACGCCTGCAGGCGCAGCCGCTCGCCGGGCGCGTAGTCGTGCGGGACGTGCGCGTCGACGGGCAGCTCGATCTTGACCTCCAGCGGCGGCTCCTCCTCGATCCCGCCGGTCTCCAGCTGACGCCGGTAGTCGGCGACCGCCTCGCCGACCATGCGCACGTACAGGTCGAAGCCGACGCCCGCGATGTGGCCGGACTGCTCGCCGCCCAGGAGGTTGCCCGCGCCGCGGATCTCCAGGTCCTTCATCGCCACGTACATGCCCGCGCCCATCTCGGTGTGCTGGGCGATGGTGGCGAGCCGTTCGTGCGCGGTCTCCGTCAGAGGCTTCTCCGGCGGGTAGAGGAAGTAGGCGTAGCCGCGCTCCCGGCCACGGCCGACCCGGCCGCGCAGCTGGTGCAGCTGGGACAGGCCGAAGGTGTCGCCGCGCTCCACGATCAGCGTGTTGGCGTTGGAGATGTCGATGCCGGACTCGACGATCGTCGTCGAGACGAGCACGTCGAACCGCTTCTCCCAGAAGTCGACGACGACCTGCTCCAGCGCCGCCTCCGACATCTGTCCGTGCGCGGTGGCGATCCGCGCCTCGGGGACGAACTCCCGCAGCCGGGCGGCCGCGCGGTCGATGGACTCGACCCGGTTGTGGATGTAGAAGACCTGGCCCTCGCGCAGCAGTTCACGCCGGATGGCCGCGCCGATCTGCTTCTCCTCGTAGGGGCCGACGAAGGTGAGCACCGGGTGGCGCTCCTCCGGGGGCGTGGTGATCGTCGACATCTCGCGGATGCCGGTGACCGCCATCTCCAGGGTGCGCGGGATGGGCGTGGCGGACATGGTCAGGACGTCGACGTTGGCGCGGAGCTTCTTCAGCTGCTCCTTGTGCTCGACGCCGAAGCGCTGCTCCTCGTCGACGATGACCAGGCCCAGGTCCTTGAACTTCGTCTCGGACGAGAACAGGCGGTGGGTGCCGATGACGACGTCCACGGAGCCCTCGCGCAGGCCCTCGAGGACGGCCTTCGCCTCGGTGTCGGTCTGGAACCGGGACAGCGCCCGCACGTTCACCGGGAACTGGGAGTAGCGCTCGCTGAAGGTGCCGAAGTGCTGCTGGACGAGGAGCGTGGTCGGGACGAGGACGGCGACCTGCTTGCCGTCCTGGACGGCCTTGAACGCGGCGCGGACCGCGATCTCCGTCTTGCCGTAGCCGACGTCGCCGCAGATCAGGCGGTCCATGGGGACCGTCTTCTCCATGTCGTCCTTGACCTCGGCGATGGTGGTGAGCTGGTCGGGCGTCTCCGCGTAGGGGAAGGCGTCCTCCAGTTCGCGCTGCCAGGGGGTGTCCGTGCCGAAGGCGTGGCCGGGGGCGGCCATCCGGGCGCTGTAGAGCTTGATGAGGTCGGCGGCGATCTCCTTGACGGCCTTCTTCGCGCGCGCCTTGGTCTTCGTCCAGTCCGCGCCGCCCAGGCGGTGCAGGGTGGGGGCCTCGCCGCCGACGTACTTGGTGATCTGCTCCAGCTGGTCGGTGGGGATGTAGAGGCGGTCGCCGGGCTGGCCGCGCTTGGCGGGGGCGTACTCCACCACGAGGTACTCGCGGGTGGCGCCCTGCACGGTGCGCTGCACCATCTCGATGTAGCGGCCCACGCCGTGCTGCTCGTGGACGATGTAGTCGCCCGTCTCCAGGGTGAGCGGGTCGATGGTCTTCCTGCGGCGGGCGGGCATGCGCGCGCCGTCCTTGCCGGCCGCCTTCTGGCCCGACAGGTCGGTCTCGGTGAGGACGGCGAGCCGCAGTGCCGCGTCGACGAAGCCGTGGTCGATCGAGCCGCAGGAGACGTGGACGACGGAGGGGCTCAGCTCGGTCAGGTCGCCGTCGAGACGCGCGGCGACGCCCTCGCCGCCGAGCACCTCCACCGTGCGGGACGCCGTGCCGTGGCCCTCGGTGACGAAGACGACCCGCCAGCCGTCGGCGAGCCAGCCCTTGGTGTCGGCGAGCGCCTTCGCGGTGTCGCCGCGGTAGGTCTCGGGGGCGTGCATGCCGAACTGGAGGGTGTCGTCCTCCGGTTCCAGGTCGGCGGCGAACGGCGACACCGACCACCACATCATGTCCAGCTCGCGCGCGCGGTCGCGGACGTCGGCGATCGACCACAGGGAGGCCGCGCCGACGTCGATCGGCGCCTCCCCTCCTCCGGCGGTGGCCGCCCAGGACGCCTGGAGGAACTCCTGCGAGGTCGCCACCAGGTCGGAGGCGCGTGTGCGGACCCGCTCCGGGTCGCAGACGACGGCCATCGCGCCCTTGGGCAGGACGTCGAGGAGCAGCTCCATGTCGTCGACGAGGACCGGGGCGAGGGACTCCATGCCCTCGACGGCGATGCCCTCGGCGATCTTGCCGAGCAGTTCGCCGAGTTCGGGGTGCTGTTCGGCGAGGGCACGCGCGCGTGCGCGGACGTCGTCGGTGAGGAGGAGCTCACGGCAGGGCGGGGCCCACAGTCCGTGTTCGGCGACCTCGAGGGAGCGCTGGTCGGCGACCTTGAAGTAGCGGATCTCCTCGACGTCGTCGCCCCAGAACTCGATGCGCAGGGGGTGTTCCTCGGTGGGCGGGAACACGTCCAGGATGCCGCCGCGCACGGCGAACTCGCCGCGCTTCTCGACGAGCTCCACCCGCGTGTACGCGGCCGCGGCGAGGGCTTCGACCGTCTCGTTCAGGTCGGCGGTCCGCCCCGACCTCAGGGCGACCGGTTCCAGGTCGCCGAGGCCCTTGACCTGCGGTTGCAGCACCGAGCGGACGGGGGCGACGACGACGGACACCGGGCCGGTCTCGGGGTCGTCGGGGCTGGGGTGGGCCAGCCGGCGCAGGACGGCGAGGCGGCGGCCGACGGTGTCGCTGCGGGGGCTGAGGCGTTCGTGCGGGAGTGTCTCCCAGGAGGGGTACTCGACGACGCCGTCCGGGGGCAGCAGGGAGCGCAGGGCGGCGGCCAGGTCCTCGGCCTCGCGGCCGGTCGCGGTGACGGCGAGGACCGTGCGGGTCGTCTCGCGCGCGAGGGCGGCGATGGCGAAGGGGCGGGCCGCCGGGGGGCCGACCAGGTCGACGTGCATGCGGTTGCCGTCTGCGGCCGCGGGGATCGCTTCCGCGAGGGCGGGGTCCTTGAGTACGGCGTCGAGCAGACCGTGCAGGCTCATGGAGGGGGTTTTCCGTCCGGGGGTCCGAGGCGAGTTGATGATCAACGCGAAGGGCCCGACTCGTGTCACGGGCCGGGGGTGTTCCAGGGTACGTCGGGGCCGGGTGGTGTGCGGGGGCTGTGGACGACAGTGGGGTGTGGGGAGGGGGATCCGCCCCGTGCGGGCACCGGAAACCCCGGCGCCGAGGAGCCCCCCGTGGCTCCTCGGTGCCGGGGTCGATGGGGTTTCCGGTCAGTCGGTCGCGATGGCGTTCAGGACGTTCATGCGGCCTGCCCTGAAGGCCGGGATCAGGGCCGCGAAGAGGCCCACGAAGGCCGAGGCGAGGAAGACCCCGATGATCGTCGGCCAGGGAATGTCCAGGACCTTCAGCCCCTCCAGGGCGAGGAGCTGCTGGGCGGTGGCGCCCCAGCCCATGCCCAGGCCCAGGCCGAGCAGCGCGCCGAAGAGGGCGATGACGACCGACTCCAGGCGGATCATGCGGCGCAGCTGGCGGCGGGAGAGACCGATGGCCCGCATGAGGCCGATCTCCCGGGTGCGCTCCACCACCGACAGGGCCAGGGTGTTCACCACGCCCAGGACCGCCACGATGATCGCGAGAGCCAGCAGGCCGTAGATCAGGTTCAGCAGCTGGCCGATCTGGTCCTTCAGGGCCTGCTTGTAGTCGGTCTGGTCGCGGACCTTGTACTGCGGGTAGTCGTGCATCGCCGACTTCAGCGCCTTGTAGGCGGCGTCCTGCTGCCCCTCCTTGGCGGTGGCGAAGACCAGCATGTCCAGCGGCATCCGGTCGGCGGGCACGTACTTGGCGACCGTCGCGATCGACACGTACATCGCGCCCTTGTCGACCACCATCTCGTCGCTGGTGATGGCGCGGACCGTGAGCGTCGCCTTGTTCCCGTCCTTGAAGGCCACGTCCACCTTCGAGCCGAGCTTGAGGCCGTGGGCCTCGGCGAATCCCTCGAACACGGACATCGAGTCGGGCCGGTAGGCGTCGGCGAGGTCGCCTGCGACGGTCTCGACGTTCAGGTCCTTCACGTACGACGGGTCAGCGGCGTTGAGCGTCTCCTTGGCGGACGCCTTGCCGTCGGGGGTCCTGAGGTCGGCGTCGAGGATCTTGTACTCCGTGACGCGCTCCAGTCCCGGCACCGCCTTGACGGCCTGGACCGCCTGCGGGGTGATGGGCTGACCGGTGTCGTTCTGGATGATGAAGTCCGTGCCGACGGTCTTGTCGAGCTGGTCGGTCGCGGAGGCGACCATGGAGGAGCCGACCACCGACAGACAGGCGACCAGGGCGAGGCCGATCATCAGGGCCGCGCCGGTGGCGCCGGTGCGGCGCGGGTTGCGCAGGGCGTTGCGCTCGGCCATCCGGCCGACCGGGCCGAAGACCCGCAGCAGCATCGCGCCGAGGACCCGCACCACGCCGCCGGCGAGCAGCGGGCCGATGACGACGAAGCCGATCAGGGTGAGGACCACTCCGAGACCGAGCCACAGGGAGCCCTCGCTCGCCTTGTCGGCGGCGGTGGCCAGGTACAGGCAGAGGCCTCCGCCGCCGGTGAGGACGGTGCCGACGACGGCGCGGATCCGGCCGGCCTTGGCGTCGGCGGGGGCGCCCGCGTCGCGCAGGGCGGCCATCGGGGAGACCTTGCCGGCGCGACGGGCGGGAAGGTAGGCGGCGAGGACGGTGACGATCACGCCGAGGGCGACGCCGACGACCGGGGTCGTCCAGGCCACCGTCAGATCGTCGGTGGACAGGTTCATGCCGGTCAGGCCCATCAGCTTCATCAGGCCGACGGCGATGCCGACGCCCGCGCCGACGCCGAGGACCGAGCCGACGACGCCGAGCAGCAGCGCCTCGACGAGGACCGAGCGGTTGACCTGCTTGCGGGAGGAGCCGATGGCGCGCATCAGGCCGATCTCCCGGGTGCGCTGGGCGACCAGCATGGAGAAGGTGTTGATGATCAGGAAGATGCCGACGAGGAAGGCGATCCCGGCGAAGCCGAGCATCGCGTACTTCATGACGTTGAGGAATTCCCCGACGTCCTTGCGGTTGGCGTCGGCGGTCTCCTTGGCGGTCTGCACCTTGTACTGGCCGCCGATCGCCGCCGCGACGTTCTTCTTCAGCTGGTCGTCGCTCACCCCGGCCGCGGCCGTGACGTTGACGTTGGTGAAGACGCCCGGCTTGCCGACCAGCGTCTGCTGGGCGGTCTTGGTGTCGTAGTAGAACACCGCGGCGCCGGGGTTGGTGACCTGGAAGGCGGCGATGCCGGAGATCTTCGAGGTGTGCGTGCCGACCGCGGTGATCACGCCGAGCTCGTCGCCGAGCTTCAGGCCGTGCTTGTCGGCGGTGTCCGCGTCGATCATGATCTGGCCGGGGCCCTGGGGCGCCGCACCCTCGGTGATCTTCATGGTGCGGCCCTCGTTGGCGTTCCAACTGCCGACGATGGTGGGGGCGCCGCTGGACGGCGACAGGCTGTCCTTGTCGGCGTCGACGACGGTGACGGAGGTGGAGAAGACGGTGCCCTCCGCCGACTTCACGCCGGCCGCCGCGCGGACCTTGCCGAGGACGCTGTCCGGCATGACCGGCGGTCTGCCGTTGGAGGAGGTGGTCTCACCGGTGTCGGAGGCGTTCTGCGCGCTCACCGTCACGTCGGAGGAGGTGGCCGCGAACAGCTTGTCGAAGGTGGTGTTCATCGTGTCGGTGAACACCAGCGTCCCGCAGACGAAGGCCACCGACAGCAGGACCGCCACGGCCGACAGGGCCATACGTCCCTTGTGCGCGAAGAAGTTGCGCATCGAGGTCTTCAGGACGGTCATGACGTGCGCCCCCGGGCGTCGAAGTCCTTCATCCGGTCCAGGACCTGGTCGGCGGTCGGCTGGTGCATCTCGTCGACGATCCGGCCGTCGGCGAGGTAGAGGACGCGGTCGGCGTAGGAGGCGGCCACCGGGTCGTGGGTGACCATCACGATGGTCTGGCCGAGCTCGTCCACGGAGCGGCGCAGGAAGCCGAGGACTTCGGCGCCGGCGCGCGAGTCGAGGTTTCCGGTCGGCTCGTCACCGAAGATGATCTCCGGTCGGGCCGCCAACGCCCTTGCCACGGCGACGCGTTGCTGCTGGCCGCCGGAGAGCTGGGTGGGGCGGTGCTTGAGCCGGCCGGCGAGGCCGACGGTCTCGACGACGCGGTCCAGCCACTCCTTGTCGGGCTTGCGCCCGGCGATGTCCATGGGCAGCGTGATGTTCTCCAGCGCGTTGAGCGTCGGCAGCAGGTTGAACGCCTGGAAGATGAACCCGATGCGGTCCCGGCGCAGCTTGGTGAGCTTCTTGTCCTTCAGGCCGGTGATCTCGGTCTCGTCCAGGTAGATCTGCCCGGACGTGACGGTGTCGAGACCGGCGAGGCAGTGCATCAGGGTGGACTTGCCGGACCCTGAGGGGCCCATGATCGCGGTGTAGTGGCCGCGGGCGATGTCCACGTCGACGTGGTCGAGAGCGACGACACGGGTCTCCCCCGACCCGTACGCCTTCACGACCTGCCGCGCCCGCGCGGCTACGGCCGTACGCCCTCCAGTGCCCCCGTGCCTGGGAATGGTCACAGCCGAAGTCACGGTATGTCTCCTATGTCGGTCAACGAACGGAACGCGTGGGCGCCCCGGGTGCGGGTTGCGTCCCGCGGTTCACGGTCGTGCAGGTGAGCCGGTGGCCCGTCGGCCTGCGCCGCCAAGTCTGTCGGCGTGGACCGGTCCGGCGCGCTGGTGCCCGGCCCCGTCCTGGCGGGGGGTTAACCCCACCTTCCCCCCGTGGGGTTGGCCCTCCCCCGTGGCGTAAAGCCAGGTTAAGGAGCAGAGGGGGTCCGTCTCGTCCTCCGTCGGTACGACCCCTCCCCGACCCGTAAGGGGGAGACACCCCTAGGGGGAGTCACCCGCCAGACGGAGCGAATCTCGGGGTCACCTCCTCCTCCCGGCCCCATACAAGGGTCCACCCTGCCGCCACGTCAGGGTCAAACGGCAAGGGGCGGCCACGGCCTGACCGACCGATACGGCAGGTCACCCTTGCGCGCAGGGCAACTCGACTCTGCCGCCGACGAGTTGCAATGAACACCCCTCGACGCCGAACCGCCCAGCGCTGACGGTGCGCACACGACGGGTTTCCCAGTGCGGGGAAGGGTGGCCGGCGCACGCCTGAGCGGGGAGTGGATGAGGCGCGTCAGGCGAAGGCAACGGGCCGTGCATGGTTGCAGCCGGGGCTCTCGACCGAGCCGGGAGCACGCTCGCACCGACATACGACTCCGGGCTGAGGAAGGGGCGGCGGACCTCGCACCATGCACGCATGCGACGGGAGCCCCCAGGGCAGCGGTCCCCGCCGACGGACGCGCGGCGAAAGCCAGGGCGGAGCCCGGGGCAGCGGGCGTGCCGGCGTAGGGCGCGTGATGAACCCGAGGGAAGCGGGGCCGCGCCTACGCACGCATGGCGGAAGCCAGGGCGGAGCCCGGGGCAGCGGGCGTGCCGCCGCCGGACGCGTGGCGACGCCCGAGGGAGGGGAGCTGGGCCGACGTGCGCCAAGCCACGGAGACGCCGACGGGCCACCCGCCGTGGGACGGGCGGCCAGGACGGTGGTCTCCCGACGTGGGGGCGCGTGGCGACGCACGAGGAAGCAGGGCCAGGCACCGGGATGCGGAAACACCGGTGGCCAGCCGCGGAGGGGCCCGGGGGGCGAGGCATAGGGGCGACGGGCCCCCGCCGGCGAGGTGCGCCGCAAGGGGGCGAGACCAAGGCGGCGGATTACCCACCGCGGAGCGGGTGGAGCTGGAGCCGAGACACGGGGGGCCACGCCAGCGGGCGTCCGCCCCCGTGGGGGCGCGGAGCGTCAGGGAGTTGGAGGCCACGGAGGTGGGCTTACCGCCGTCGGGCCCGGGGCGGAGGCCGGGAGGTGCGGGCCTCCCGCCCCGGGGTGAGGCCGGGTACGGGCATCCCGCCCATGGGGCGGGAGCCGGGGCGGAGGCCCGGTGCGGGCATCCGCCCCGTGGCGGGGCTGGAGCCGGGGCCGAGCGCGGGCCTCCCGCCGTGGGGCGCGGGGCCGGAGCCGGGGTGCGGGCCTCCCGCCGTGGGGCGCGGGGCCGGAGCCGGGGTGCGGGTCTCCCGCCGTGGGGCGCGGGGCCGGAGCCGGGGTGCGGGTCTCCCGCCGTGGGGCGCGGGGCGGGGGCCGGGCGTGGCGGCCGGGGTGAGGGCCTCCGGCCGTCGGGGGCGAGCGGGAGCCGGACACGGAGGCCGGATGCGGGCCTCCCGCCGTCGGACGCGGGGCGGGAGCCGGACACGGAGGCCGGATGCGGGCCTCCCGCCGTCGGACGCTAGGCGGGAGCCGGACACGGAGGCCGGACGTGGGCCCTCCGCCGTCGGGCGCGGGGTGGGTTACTCGACCGGTTGGCCTGTGAGGACCTTCAGGGTGTCTCGCATTTGGTCCATGTGGGTCTGGATCTCGTCGCGGCGTTCGCCGTGCTGGCGCAGGACCCGTTCCGTCTCCCGGGCGATGCGGTCCTCGCGGAGGTGGGCCTCGGCCACGATCTGGGCGGCACGCGCGCGTGCCTCGTCCTGGCGGCGCCGGGAGGACTCCTCGGCCTCGGCCAGCTCCCGCTGCGCCTCGGCGAGGGCCTCCTCCGCGCGGGCCATCGCCCGGGCGTGGTTGGCGTCGAAGGCGCTGACCCGCTCGGCGTCCTCCCGCTCCGCCGCCGCCAGCCGCTCCGCGTACTCCCGCTTCGGCTCGACGAGCAGCCCCGCGGTGCGGTGACGCACGTCCCGCAGCGCCGTCACCGCCTCGCCACGGAACTCCTTCACCTTGCGCCGCGCGCCGGCCCGGATCCCGTGCGCCTCCGCGCGGGCGGCCAGCAGCCGACGGCGGACGTGCTCCTTGGCCTCCGTGCGCACCGCCTCCGCCTGCTCCTGCGCACTCCGGCGCACGGCGAGGGCGCGGGCCTCGGCCTCCTCGACCTCCTCCTGCGCCTCCTGCCGCGCCTGCTCGCGCACCTGAGCCGCCTCCTCCTGCACGAGCTGGAAGACGCGCCGCGCACGCTCCCCGAGCGCGTCGTACGTCTGCGGCCCGAGTCCCTTCACGGCCTCACGCAACCGCTCGGACTCCGCCAGCATCTCCTGCGCGAGCCCGGTGAGCCGCGTGACCCGCTCCCAGGCGGCGTCGCGTTCGGCGGAGAGCGCGGCGGTGAACGCGTCGACCTCTTTGGGCCGGTAGCCGCGCCCGCGAACGGTCACGAACCCCGGCGGCGACACCTGTGCGCTGTGCGCGCTGCTCATTTGTAGCCCCTCTCCACCAGACGGACTTCGAAAAAATGATTTCGCGCATATCTTGATGTATCGGACTTAAGGGTTCATAACGCGACACTCCGGGCACAGGTGGCGGTCGGCACCGAACGATCCAGAACACGAACGCAGAAGGGCCGGACCGGTCATACGACCGGTCCGGCCCTCGACACCCACCGCGTCAGCGGCGCGCAGGCCTCACAGCAGCCCGTCCCACATCTGCTCCAGCAGCACCGACCACCAGCTGTCCGCGGACCCGAGCGCCGCCGGGTCCAGCGAGGCCAGCTGGGCCTGGAAGTCGACGGTCCAGCGGCCCGCCTGCTCCTGGTTCAGCCCGAACCGCAGCCGCCACATCCGCCCGAGCAGCGCGAGACAGCGCACGAACTCCGGCAGCCCGGTGTTCACGAACTGCGGCGGCACGGGCCCACCGCCCGGCCCCGCCTCCACCGGCACGGCGACGATGTTCGCCGTCCCGTACTGCACACAGACCGCCTTGCCGAAGTCGCTGCCCATCACGAGGTACGACGCCGCGTCCGACGACGACTGCACCCCCCGCTCGGCCGCCAGCTCCGCCAGCGTCGGCACCGGCCGCCCCGGCTGGGGCTGCGCCCAGAAGAACGGGCCCATGTCCACCGGCAGACCCGCCGTCACCAGCGTGTGCGCCACGACCGGCGGCACCCCCTGCCGCGCCACCGCCGCCTGCTCGAACCGGAACACCCCCGGACCGAACGCCGCCGCCAGCTCCTGCGCGACCGCCTCCGGCGGGACCGGCGGCGCCGGCTGCACCTGCGGCAACGGCGCACGCACCGGCGCGGGACGCGCGGGACCGTCGGCCACCTGGTGCAACTCACCCTGGTGGGCCAGCAGTTGCCGCATCCCCTGCTGACGGCTCGCATGATCCGTGCCGTACGGCGCGATGCTCGTGATCCGCGCCTGCGGCCACTGCTCCCGGATCATCCGCGCACAGTACGCACCCGGCAGCTCACACGACTCCAGCTCCGTGTGCAGCTCCAGCACCTGGTCCGGCGGCACGTTCATCGCGCGCAGCTCGTGGAAGATCTGCCACTCCGGGTGCGGGGTGCCCGGCGCGGAACGCCGGATCAGTTGCTGCTCCGAACCGTCCTGCGCGCGATAGCGCAGCACGGCCTGGTAGCCGGGGCCGACCGTCGGCTGCCCCTGCGGATACCCGTACGCCGACGGCTGCCCCGGCACGGGCGCGCCCGGCGGCGGCATCGCGCCGGGAGGCATCCCGCCCGGCGGCATCGGCTGCGGCCCGCCCTGGGCGAACGGCGGCGGAGGCGTGCCGGGAGGACCGGGCGGGGGGCCCGCCGGAGGGCCGGCGGGAGGACCCGCCGGGGGACCCGACAGCACCGTCGCCGCATGGTGGACAGCGCCCTGCGCACCGCCCGCCGAGCCGTGAGCACCGGGCGGGTTGGCCGGGGGCAGCGGGGCACCGGGAGCACCCGGGGGCTGCGGAGGCTGCGGCACACCTCCGCCCGGACCCTGCCGACCGGGGTCGGCGAGCATCGTGGCCGCGTGATGGACCCCGCCCGGAGGCGTACCGCCGGGCGCGTTCCCCCCGCCAGGACCACCAGGACCACCAGGACCACCAGGGTTACCGGAGCCACCAGGCGTGCCGGGAACAGCGGGAGCGCCCGGCGGCTGCGGCGCGCCCGGACCCTCGGGTCCCAGCGCGGACACGAGCTGCGTGGGCACATACCCGCCCGCCGGCGCACCGGGCGCACCCGGACCGGGCGGAGGCGGCGGCGGAGCGGCGCCCGGCCGCGCACCGGGAACGCCCGGCGCGCCCGGCGGGGGCGGCGGCGTCGACCCGCCGCGCGGACGACGCGGAGGCGGAGCCGCCTTGCTGGTGGCGGCGTCGGCGATGTCCCCGGCGTTCGGCGGGAGCGGCCGCCCGGGAGCCGCCGGCGCACCCGGAACACCCGGCGGCTGCGGCACGCCCGAACCCTGCGACGCCGCAGGCGGCTGCGGCGCACCCGGCCCCTGCGGATCGCCGAGCGCCGGCGAGACCGCCGTCGGCGGCAGCTGACTGCCCCCGGCGATCAGCGCCGTCTTGGCGTCCGGCCGGGAGGAAGGCGGCGTCGGCGCCTCGTCGTCCGAACCGCTCAGCGGCGGCGCGAACACCGTCGCCGGCAGCGGCACGGAACGGTCGTCGCCGGCGTCGGCGTTGGTGTCCGTGCCCGCCCAGGGCGTCGCCCCCACCGGCGCGGACGGCGCACCCGGCCCCGCACCCCCGCCCGCGGGCACCCCAGCCTGTGTCTGCGGAAGCGAGGCGTCCGGCGTCACGGCCCCGCCACCGGCGGAACCCACACCCACAGAACCGGCAGAACCGGAAGCACCCGCACCCGAGCCAGAGCCCGAACCCGCCCCGGAACCGGAACCGGCCCCCGCCTCATCCCCCTCTCCCCGCCGCCCCGGAATCCCCATCCGGTCCGCCGCCTCCTGCAACCACTCCGGCGGTGACAACAAGAACGACGTCTGATTCAGATCCACCCGCGCCGCGACCGCCGGCTCGGGCTCCGGCTCGCCCTGCGGACGCCCGTACTCCTCCTCGTACCGCCGGATCACCTCGCCCACCGGAAGCGACGGCCACAACGTGACCTCCCCGCCGTCCCGCGCCAGCACCAACCGCTGACCGCCACCGTCCGACCGCGGTCCCTCCGCCCGGTCCTCCGCCCACACCACGAACCCGAGGCCGAACTCCCGCACCCGCACCTCACGATGCTGGTACGCCGGGACGTCCCCGTTGATCCACTCCTCGCCGCGCTCCTGCGCCTGAGCGAACGTCACCATCGCCGGATCACTCCCCCACGCCGACGGACGACACGGACGAACCCGCGGCCGCCGGAACAGCCCGCGCGAACCCGCCGTCCACCATCAGATTCGCCACCGTCTCCAACTCCGGCGGCCTGCCCGCCAGTCGGGACAGGAACACGTCGAAGTCCTCACCGCACGGCAGCAACAACCGCTCCACCCGCTCCGCCGGCGACCACGCCGGATCCACGTCCCGCGCGTCGTCGTACGCGCAGAACCACACCGAACCGATCCGCGCGCCCTTCACCTTCACCGCCAGCAGACCGCCCTGCACGAACCCGACGCCCAGGAAGTCCTTCGTCAGATGGTCCCGCAGACACTTGTTGACGTACACGAGATCGTTGACCGCCGCCTCGTCCCGCACCGTGAAGAACGGCTGGTCCACCAGCAGCCCCAACTCCGCGTCCAGCGCCGCCCCCACCGGCGCGCAACCGCCCGCCGCCTTCAGAAACGACCGGTACGCGCCCGGCAACCGGTAGCCGAGATCCTCCTCGACCCCCTGCACCTGCGACTCCGTCACCGCCACACCCGACTTCGGCAGACCGAAGTGCGCCGGACGCGTCTCCTGCAACGGCCGTGTCCCCCGCTTCGCATGGTCCACCGCCGCCGTCGCGACCCCGCCGTGATGCCGCAGCAACGCCTTCACCTCGACCGGCACCAACTCCAGCCGCCGCGAGCCCGCCACGTGATGCCACGTCCAGCCGTGCGGCGTCGCCACGCTCTCGACCGTGTCCCACAACTCATGACCCGACGCCGCCAACGCGGCGTTCGCCGACACGTAGTCCGTCAGCCGCAACTCGTCGACCCCGAAACCCTCCGGCGGATCCGCGATCTCCGCCGCCGCACGCGCATACGGCGAAAAGTCCGGGTAACCGCGCTCGTCCACCCGCACCCCCCTCGGATGGCGCGCCGCCCGGACCGGATCCGGGAAGTGCACGACCTGCCCGGCGTAGGCCGCGTTCGGCGGCGCGGCTTGCTGCCCGAGCCGACCTGTCGTCATGGCGGTTGCCCCCTGCGGCACTCTGTACGAACCGCAGCGACCGGCCCGCTCACGGCACCGACCACCACGCCCCGTATCCGACTGTCTCCAACGGTCTCCGACGCGCGTCAACCGCACGCCAAGCGGTGCCGACAGCCTATGCGGTACGACGACACCGGTCACCGGGCCTCCGCTTCCGTGACCAGCCGTCACCCCACCGTGACGACGCGCCCCCAACCGGGCGTGTCGCAACGCCCCAGCTTCCCCAGCAGCCTCGCCATTTGGCACCCTGTGACCTCCGGGGGACGCACGGGAGGGGAAGACCACCATGAACGGCACGCAAACGGGACCGCACGCCGGCCACTCCGGCGACCCCCGCATCGGCTGGAGCCACGCCGACACCCCCCACGTCCCCACCCTCCTGCACCGCCGCGACGGCATACTCCCCACCATCGCCGCCGCCCTCTCCGTCCGCGGCGAAACCCTCACCTGCACCGCCGCCCGCGGCGACCAGCCGCCCACGCTCCACCCCCTCGTGCAGGACTTCCTCGACACCCTCCCCACCGCCCAGCGCAACCGCTTCACCGGCCGCTGCGCCGAAGCCCTCCTCATCTCCCGCCACATCGCCGCCGTCGACGCCACCCGCAGCAGACGCGCCGCCCGCAAACCGATGACCAACGGCGAAGCCCGCAAAGCCCTCAAGCAGGCCAAACTCACCGCCCGACGCATCCGCGAGGACGGCGACCCCCTCCACGGCAGCTTCGCCACCCCCTGCCGCGCCTGCACCGCCCTCAGCGACCACTTCGGCGTCTACATCGTCGACCCGGCACGCACCGACGGCTGACCCCCTCCACACACAGCGACACCCGCGACAGAGCGCGAAGCACCACCGCACAACCGCACGATCTCGACGGACGAAGGGCAGATGCACCCCGATCACCGCACCCCCACCACCCGCTTCCCCGCCCCCGTCGACGCCGCCCTGCGCGCCGCCGGATGGCGCCCCGGACGCTGGGACATCAAACAGGCCGAACTCTGGGCCGACCGCCTGCGCGACCACACCTCACCCGCCGGCCACCGCCACGCGGTCTTCCCCGCCGCCGTCGAAGCCTGGGCCGAGTTCGGCGGCCTGCGCGTCGCCCCCACCGGCCCCGGCCGACAGGTCGCCCCCGCCACCGTCGACCTCAACCCCCTGCACGGCCTCCACATGGCCCGAACCCTCGCCGACCTCAGCCGCGCCCTCGACACCGACGTCAGCCCCCTCGGCGCCGAAACCGACCACAACGGACTCATCGCCATCGACGCCGAAGGCCGCGTCTACGCCCTCGACCACACCGGCGACTGGTACGTCGGCCCCGACATCGACCAAGCCCTCAACGCCCTCGTCTCCGGCATAGAACCCACCCGCCTCACCACAGGCTGACCACCCCGCCCCACCGCGAGCCCACCCACCGACCCGCCCCACCGGGAGCCGTCCGGCGCACGACAGCTCACCCCGCCGGGATCACCGCCGACACCCGGAAGCCGCCCGCCTCCGTCGGCCCCGACACGAACACCCCGCCCAGCCCCACCACCCGCTCCCGCATCCCCACCAGACCGTTGCCCCCCGACGGCAACCGCGCCGACGCCACCGAACCCGCCTCCGGCGGCGGCTCGTTCTCCACCTGCATCGCGATCTCCGCCACCCGGTGCGCCAACCGCACCCGCGCCTTGGCGCCCGCCGCGTGCTTGTGCACGTTCGTCAACGCCTCCTGCACCACCCGGTACGCCGTCTGCTCGATCTCCGGCGCATACCCCCGCACCTCACCCTCCACCGACAGCTCCACCACCATCCCCGCCGCCGCGGACTGCCCCACCAACTCCTCCAACTCCTCAAGACAGGGCCCCTCCCCCTCCTCCACGACCCGCGCCACCGCCGGCGCCTCGACCGCCTCCACCGCCGGACGCCGCTCCCCCTCACCACCGCTGCGCAGCACCCCGAGCATCTCCCGCAGCTCCATCAACGCCTGCCGCCCCATGTCCCCCACCAGCGCGGCGTTCTTCACCGCCTTCTCCGGATCCTTGCGCGCCACCGCCTGCAACGCCGCCGCGTGCACCACCATCAGGCTCACCCGATGCGCGACCACGTCATGCATCTCCCGCGCGATCCGCGTCCGCTCCTCGTTGCGGGCCCACTCCGCCCGCTCCTCCGCCCGCTCCGCGAGCAACTGCAGCTCCCGCTCCAGGTCGTCCGCCCGCTCCCGCAGGCTCTCCATCAACCGCCGCCGCGCCCCCACGTACAGGCCGAGCAGCAACGGCGGCGCGGTCAGACCGAGCGAGATCGCGATGGAGGCGAACGGCACGAACCAGTCGCCCAACGTCAGATCGCCCCGCGCGATGTCCTGCCGCACCCGGACGAACGTCACGATCAACGTCCCCACCAGCTGCATCCCCGCGAGCGAACCGATGATCCGCCGCGGCAGCTCCGTCGCCGCCAGCGTGTAGAGGCCGACGGTCCCCATCAGGAAGCCCATCTCTGCCGGCGTGATCGCGATCGCCACCAGCACCACGGCGATCGGGTACCTGCGGCGCACCAGGAGCACCGAACCGGCGAGAAACCCGAACACCACCCCCACGCCGACCGGGATCCCCGCCTCCCGCGCGAACGGAACCCCCTCCGCCGCGCACTCCAGCGCGGACGCCACCGCGAGACACCAGTCGAACACCGCACTACGGCGCCTGCCCCACCACCAAGGCCCTCCCCGAGCCGTGGCGGTCTCTTCCCCCGTCGTGGTCATGCCTCCACCCTACGGGCGCAACCCCCGCTTTTCCCGCCCCATTTCCCCACCCGCCCTACAGCACGGCGAGCGCGGTACACCGGGGGACGAAGTCGGCATCAAGGTCGGCAAACCGTCGAAGAGCGCCGATCCGCGCCGTCGCATCGAGGGCTGGTGGTACGGCATAGTAGGAGACGCCACTCGGCAGCCCTACGGAGTGTCCGTTTCGGCTGCTTTCGTTCCCCTGTGGTGTAATTGGCAGCACTGTGGCTTTTGGTGCCATATGTCCGGGTTCGAGTCCTGGCGGGGGAGCTTACCGGCTCGGGTCCTGACCTGCATAGGTCAGGACCCGTTCTCATGTCGCCCGGAAACCGCCCCGGTATCCTTCGGATGTCCCACCTCTCCACAGCCGAAGGGCAATTCCGTGAGCGCCATTCGCCCGGCAGCCGTCGTCGTTCTCGCAGCGGGTGAGGGCACCCGTATGAAGTCCGCCACCCCCAAGGTCCTGCACGAGATCTGCGGTCGCAGCCTCGTCGGGCATGTGCTGGCCGCCTCGCGGGAGCTGGACCCCGAGAACCTGGTCGTCGTCGTCGGGCACGCGCGCGAGAAGGTCACCGCCCACCTGGGCGAGATCGACCCGGACGTGCGCACCGCGATCCAGGCGGAGCAGAACGGCACCGGGCACGCCGTGCGGATGGGCCTGGAGCAGCTCGGCGGGACGGTGGACGGCACGGTGGTGGTGGTGTGCGGGGACACCCCGTTGCTGACGGGTGAGACGCTCGCGCGGCTCGCGGCCACGCACGACGCGGACGGCAACGCGGTGACCGTGCTGACGGCGGAGGTGCCGGACGCGACGGGGTACGGCCGGATCGTGCGGGACGCGTCCACGGGCGCGGTGACGGCGATCGTGGAGCACAAGGACGCGACGGAGGAGCAGCGGGCGGTCCGGGAGATCAACTCGGGGGTGTTCGCGTTCGACGGGGCGCTGCTGGCTCAGGCGTTGAAGCAGGTCCGTACGGACAACAGTCAGGGCGAGGAGTACCTGACGGACGTGCTGGGGATCTTGCGTGAGGCGGGGCACCGGGTGGGTGCGTCGGTGGCGGGGGATCATCGTGAGATCGCGGGGATCAACAACCGGGTGCAGTTGTCGCAGGCGCGTCGGATCCTGAACGACCGGTTGCTGACGGCGGCGATGCTGGCGGGTGTGACGGTGGTGGACCCGGCGACGACGTGGGTGGACGTGGCGGTGACGTTCGGGCAGGACGCGGTGGTGCAGCCGGGGACGCAGTTGCTGGGGTCGACGCATGTGGGTGAGGGCGCCGAGGTCGGGCCGAACTGCCGGCTGAGGAACACGTCGGTGGGGGCCGGGGCGCGGGTGGACAACACGGTGGCGGACGGGGCGCAGATCGGTGCGGGCGCGTCGGTGGGTCCGTTCGCGTATCTGCGGCCGGGTACGCGTCTGGGTGCGAAGGGCAAGATCGGTACGTACGTGGAGACGAAGAACGCGTCGATCGGCGAGGGTACGAAGGTGCCGCATCTGTCGTACGTCGGTGACGCGACGATCGGCGAGTATTCGAACATCGGTGCCGCGAGCGTGTTCGTGAACTACGACGGGCAGGACAAGCATCACACCACCGTCGGGTCGCACTGCCGTACGGGTTCGGACAACATGTTTGTGGCTCCTGTCACTGTCGGGGACGGCGCGTACACCGCCGCCGGTTCGGTGATCACGAAGGATGTGCCGCCCGGTTCGCTGGCCGTGGCCCGTGGTCAGCAGCGCAATATCGAGGGCTGGGTGGCTCGCAAGCGTCCGGGCAGCGCGGCGGCGAAGGCGGCGGAGGCGGCCTCGCGGCAGGGCGAGGGCCAGGACTGACCGGAAACGAGTGCGTCGAACACGGCGTACCGTGATAAGTGCACACCCGCACCCCCACCAGCTGAGACGGCCGCGTCGCGCCCAGCGGCGAGGTCTGTCGGCATCCAGTTGAGACACCTCTGAGGAGACAGTGCTGTGACCGGGATCAAGACGACCGGCGAGAAGAAGTTGATGTTCTTCTCCGGCCGCGCCCACCCCGAGCTTGCCGAGGAGGTCGCCCACCAGCTGGGTGTCGGGGTCGTCCCGACGAAGGCCTTCGACTTCGCCAACGGTGAGATCTATGTGCGTTACCAGGAGTCGGCGCGTGGTGCGGACTGCTTCCTGATCCAGAGCCACACCGCTCCGATCAACAAGTGGATCATGGAGCAGTTGATCATGATCGACGCGCTGAAGCGCGCGTCGGCGCGTTCGATCACCGTGATCGTGCCGTTCTACGGTTATGCGCGGCAGGACAAGAAGCACCGTGGGCGTGAGCCGATCTCGGCGCGTCTGATCGCGGATCTGATGAAGACGGCGGGCGCGGACCGGATCCTCACGGTGGATCTGCACACCGACCAGATCCAGGGTTTCTTCGACGGCCCGGTGGACCACCTGTTCGCGCTGCCGCTGCTGGCGGACTACGTGGGCAGCAAGGTGGACAGGACCAAGCTGACGGTGGTCTCGCCGGACGCGGGCCGGGTGCGGGTCGCGGACCGCTGGTGCGACCGGCTGGGCGCGCCGCTGGCGATCGTGCACAAGCGGCGTGACAAGGACGTGGCGAACCAGGTCACGGTCCACGAGGTCGTGGGTGAGGTCAAGGGCCGGGTGTGTGTCCTGGTCGACGACATGATCGACACGGGTGGCACGATCTGTGCGGCGGCGGACGCGCTGTTCGCGCACGGTGCGGAGGACGTCATAGTGACGGCGACGCACGGTGTGCTGTCGGGTCCGGCGGCGGACCGGCTGAAGAACTCGAAGGTGAGCGAGTTCGTGTTCACGAACACGCTGCCGACGCCGGGTGAGCTGGAGCTGGACAAGATCACGGTGCTGTCGATCGCTCCGACGATCGCGAGCGCGGTGCGTGAGGTGTTCGAGGACGGTTCGGTGACGAGCCTGTTCGACGAGCAGTAGGCGTCGTCGGCCGCGTTTTGCGGTGATCGATTTCTGTGCGGCCTCTTCCGCCGAGTAGACTTCTGAAGTTGCTCGGCGAGGGAGGCCGCACTGCTGTGCGGTTGTCCGTTATCGACGCGCTCTTCGTAGCAGGCCGTTCGTGGCCGGGTGACCCCGTCCGTTCCGCTTACTGCGAGGAGTGATCGTTATGTCCGAGGTGAAGATCGCCGCCGAGTCGCGCACCGAGTTCGGCAAGGGCGCCGCCCGCCGTATCCGTCGTGCCGACAAGGTTCCCGGTGTCCTGTACGGCCACGGCGCCGACCCGCTGCACCTGACGCTGCCGGGCCACGACCTGCTGCTGGCGCTGCGTACGCCGAACGTCCTGATCTCGCTGGACATCGACGGCAAGACCAACGAGCTGGCGATCCCGAAGGCCGTGCAGCGCGACCCGCTGAAGGGCTTCCTGGAGCACGTCGACCTGCTGCTGGTCAAGCGTGGCGAGAAGGTCACGGTCGAGATCCCGGTGCACACCGAGGGCGAGCTGGCGCCGGGCGGCAACTTGCTGGAGCACGTCCTGAACGCGCTTCCGGTCGAGGCCGAGGCCACGCACATCCCCGAGTCCGTCACGGTGTCCGTCGAGGGCCTGGAGGCCGGTGCCTCCGTCCACGCCAAGGACATCAAGCTGCCGAGCGGTACGACGCTGGCCGTCGACGAGGACGCGGTGGTCCTCCAGGTCCTGGCCGCGCAGGCCGAGGAGGCCGCTGAGGGCGAGGAGTCCGAGGCGGGCGACGAGGCCGCCGAGGCCTGATCAGCCGTCCTGCCGCCGTCGGCGGTTTTGGCTCCAGCCGCCGCTCTCCTCGGGGAGCGGCGGCTGTCGCGTAGGGAGAGAGTGACGTGACGAGCGATCCGAGCGCCCCGTGGCTGATCGTGGGGTTGGGCAATCCGGGCCAGGAGTACGCGATGAACCGGCACAACGTGGGGTTCATGGTGGCCGATCTGCTGGCCGAGCGGATCGGGGGGAGGTTCAAGCGGGCGGGCAAGGCGCAGGCGCAGGTCGTGGAGGGCCGGATCGGGCCGCCGGGGCCGGGGAGCCGGCGGGTGGTGCTGGCGAAGCCGATGTCGTACATGAACCTGTCGGGCGGTCCGGTGAACGCGCTGCGGGACTTCTACAAGGTGCCGCCGGAGAACGTCGTGGCGGTCCATGACGAGCTGGACATCGACTTCGGGGTGCTGCGTTCGAAGCTGGGCGGCGGGGACAACGGGCACAACGGTCTGAAGTCGATGACGAAGGCGATGGGCGCGGACTACCACCGGGTGCGGTTCGGGATCGGGCGGCCGCCGGGGCGGATGCAGGTGGCGGACTTCGTGCTGAAGGACTTCTCCTCGGCGGAGCGCAAGGAGCTGGACTACTTCGTGGACCGTGCGGCGGACGCGGTGGAGTGTCTGGTGATCGACGGTCTCGAGCGGGCGCAGAGTACGTACAACTCGTGACGTGTCGGTCTGTGAAACGCCCGATGAGTTGACTGTTCGTGGCGGCATGGCCAAGGATCCCGGCCATGCCTGCCACCGCCGTCTCCTCCCGTAGGCGTCCCGCCCGCCGGGCTCACCGGGCCTCCTCCCGCCGGGCCGCCGCCTCCCGCAAGGCCTCTGCCGCCGCGCTGCGGTTCGGCGGAGCGGCGGCGATGGCGGTGGTGTCGGCGCTGATCCTCGTGGCGGGGGTGTGGGGTTCCTGGGGCACCGCGCAGCACGTGATGCTGACGAAGGGGCGGGAGCAGGGCACGGTCGTGGTGACGCGGTGTGGTGAGGAGTCGTGCACGGGCCCGTACACGCCGTTGTCGCCGGGGTCGACGCCGCGCCCGCAGGTGGTGATCGACAAGACGGTGGCGGTGCGGTCGGGGCAGACGTACACGGTGGTGATCAAGCCGGCCAGCGACGAGGTGGTGCGCTCGGGTCCGGCGGGGGTGCTGTACTCGTGGGTGCCGATGGGCGGCGCGCTGCTGCTGGCGTCGGTGGTCGTCGCGGGCGGTCTGCGGCGGGTCCGGGCCGGCTGGGTGCTGGCGGGCGCGGGGGTGACGCTGCTGACGGCGGCGTTCCTGGCCGTGTAGGACGAGCCGCCGTACAGGCGAAGGGCGCCTGCGAGGTCGTACGACCTCGCAGGCGCCCTTCGTCCTGTGCGTGCGGGTCAGCCGGTGTTGCGCAGGCCGGCTGCCACGCCGTTGACGGTGAGGAGGAGGGCGCGGGCGAGGAGGGGGTCGGGTTCCTCGCCGGCGGCCGCGGCGTCGCGCTGGCGCTTGAGGAGCGTGACCTGGAGGTAGGAGATCGGGTCCAGGTAGGCGTCGCGGATGCCGAAGGTCTGCTTGAGGACGGGGGTGGCGTCCAGCAGTTCACGCTCGCCGGTGATCTTGAGGACTTCGGCGACGGTGAGGGCGTGTTCGGCCTTGATGCGGTCGAAGACGTGCTTGAGCTCGTCGGGGACGAGCGTGTCGACGTAGTGCTGGGCGATCCGCAGGTCGGTCTTGGCGAGGGTCATCTCGACGTTGGAGACGAAGTTGCGGAAGAAGTGCCACTGCTCGTGCATCTCGTCGAGGACGGTGTCGAGGCCGGCCTCGCGCAGGGCCTTCAGGCCGGAGCCGACGCCGAACCAGCCGGGGACGATCTGGCGGGACTGGGTCCAGCCGAAGACCCACGGGATGGCGCGCAGTCCGTCGAGCGAGACGCCCGAGCCGGGGCGGCGGGAGGGCCGCGAGCCCAGGTGCAGGTCGGCGAGCTGGTCGACCGGCGTGGAGGCGAGGAAGTACGTCGGCAGGTCGGGGTCCTCGACGAGTGCGCGGTAGGCGGCGTGGGCCGCGTCGGAGACGACGTCCATGGCGGCGTCCCAGCGGGCGAGTGACTCGTCGGACTGGCGGGGCGCGGTGTGCAGGGCGGAGGCCTGGAGGGTGGCCGCCACGGTCAGTTCCAGGTTCTCCCTGGCCAGGGAGGGGATGAGGTACTTGTCGGAGATGACCTCGCCCTGTTCGGTGACCTTGATCTCGCCCTCCAGGGTGCCCCAGGGCTGGGCGAGGATGGCGTCGTGGGAGGGGCCGCCGCCGCGGCCGACGGTGCCGCCGCGGCCGTGGAAGAGGCGCAGCCGTACGCCGTAGCGGTGGGCGACGTCGCGCAGCCGGCGCTGGGCGCGGTGGATCTCCCACTGGCTGGTGGTGATGCCGCCGAACTTGGAGGAGTCGGAGTAGCCGAGCATGACCTCCTGGACGTCTCCGCGCAGGGCGACGAGCCTGCGGTAGGAGGGGTCGGAGAGCATGTCCTCCAGGATGGTGTCGGCGGCCTTGAGTTCGTCGGTGGTCTCCAGCAGGGGCACGATGCCGATCTTGGCCCAGCCGGCGTGCAGGTCGATCAGGCCGGCCTCGCGGGCGAGGACGGCGGCGGCGAAGACGTCGTCGGCGCCCTGGCACATGGAGATGATGTACGACTCGACGACCTCGGGTCCGAAGACCTCCAGGGCGCGCTTGACGGTGAGGAAGACGCCGAGGGTCTTCTCGCCGGCCGCGTCGACGGGGGCCGGGGTGGGGGCGAGCGGCCGCCTGGACCTGAGCTCCTTGGCGAGGAGCTTGGTGCGGTACTCGCGGGGCATGTCGGTGTAGCGCCAGGACTCCTCGCCGAGGCGGTCGAAGAGCTGGCCGAGGGCGTGGTGGTGGGCGTCGGCGTGTTCGCGGACGTCCATGGTGGCGAGCTGGAGACCGAAGGCGGCGAGGGTGCGGATGGTGCGGTTCATGCGGCCGTCGGCGAAGAGGGCGCCGCGGTGCTCGCGCAGGGAGGTCTGGATGAGGACGAGGTCCTTCAGGAGCTCGGTGGTGCCGAGGTAGTCGCGGCCGGGCTCGTGCGGGATGTTCCGGGCGAGGCGCTGCTTGGTGTTCTCCAGCTTCTGCCGGATGCAGGTGGCCTTGAGCCGGTAGGGCTCCTCGGCGTTGAGGCGCTTGTAGCGGGGGCTGATCTCGGGGAGGCGTTCGAGGTCGGCGCGCAGGGATTCCAGGAGTTCCTCGGTGGCCCCGGTGTACCTGATCGAGTTCGACAGGAAGCCGCGCAGCTCGTCGATCATCTCCAGGGCGTCGTTGATGCCGTGCTCGTGCTGGAGGATGAGGACGTCCCAGGTGACCTGGGGGGTGACGTTGGGGTTGCCGTCGCGGTCGCCGCCGATCCAGGTGCCGAAGGTCAGCGGGCGGGTGTCGTCCGGGAGGGTGACGCCCACGCGTTCGAGTTCGGCGGTGAGGTCCTCGAGGACGTCCCCGACGGCGTTCGCGTGGAGCTCGTCGAGGTAGTAGATGGCGTTGCGGGCCTCGTCGGCGGGCTCGGGGCGTACGACGCGCAGTTCGTCCGTCTGCCAGACCAGGTCGATGTTCTCGGCGAGACGGGTGTCGTAGCGGCGGCGGTCCGACTCGATGACCGGGGTCTCCAGCAGTGCGGCGATCCGCCGCAGCTTGTTGAGGACGGACCGGCGCGCGGCCTCGGTGGGGTGGGCGGTGAAGACGGGCCGGACGTTGAGGTTGCGGACGGTCTCGCGGACGTGGTCGGGGTCGGCGTCCTTGAGGCGGTCGGCGGTGCGGGCGAGGAGGCCGCCCTCGGCGGCGCGCCGGGCTCGCAGTTCACGGCCGCGGTGCACCTGCTCGGTGACGTTGGCGAGGTGGAAGTAGGTGGAGAAGGCGCGGACCAGCTTGGCCGCGGTCTGCAGTTCGATGCCGCGCAGCAGTTCGGCGGCTGCCTCGCCGTCCTCTCTGGTGAGGCGGCGGACCTTCTCGACGAGGTCGAGGAGCTCGGGGCCCTCCTGCCGGACGAGGGTCTCGCCGAGGAGGTCGCCCAGTCGGCGGATGTCGGCGCGCAGCTCGGTGCTGGTGGTCGTCTGGTCGTCGGCACTGCTCACAGGTGCGGCTCCTTGCAGTGTTGAAGCTCATCCGGGAGGGGGAACCCCGTCGTGTCCCGGTCCCACGGCGGCTGGCGCCGCTCACGGGCCGGGCATCGGGGTGGAAAACAGAGCGGACCGCGCTGTCCGACCGCCTCCAAGGATAGGTGTCGGTGCGGACGCGCAGTCTGGCGGGCTCGTGCCGCCGGGCGAGGCACTGCCATACTTACGATGCCGTAGGTTACGGAACCGTAGGGAACAGCCCTGGTTCGCGGCCTGCCGGCTCTGTCGTCAGTCCACCACCCCACAGGGGACGCGCATGAGCACACCATCCGACGTGATCGAAGACCCTTCGAAGGCGCCCGTCGACTCCGCCGCGCTCTCGGCCACCCTGGGTGGCGAACAGAAGCGCTCGATCGAGCAGGTCACCCTGCTGCTCTTCATCACCGTGCCGTTCCTGGCGCTGCTCGCGGCGGTGCCGCTGGCGTGGGGCTGGGGGGTGAGCTGGCTGGACCTGGGCCTGATGGTCTTCTTCTACTTCCTCGGGTGCCACGGCATCACGATCGGCTTCCACCGCTACTTCACGCACGGTTCCTTCAAGGCGAAGCGGCCGCTGCGGATCGCGCTGGCGATCATGGGTTCGATGGCGGTGGAGGGTCCGCTGGTGCGCTGGGTGGCCGACCACCGCAAGCACCACAGGTTCTCCGACGCCGAGGGCGACCCGCATTCGCCGTGGCGGTTCGGGGAGACGGTCCCGGCGCTGATGAAGGGCCTGTGGTGGGCACACATCGCCTGGATGTTCGACGAGGAGCAGACGCCGCAGGAGAAGTACGCGCCGGATCTGGTGAAGGACCCGGCGATCCGGGCGATCTCACGGCAGTTCGTACTGTGGACGGCGCTGTCGCTCGCGCTGCCGGCGCTGATCGGCGGGCTGGTGACGATGTCCTGGTGGGGTGCGTTCACCGGGTTCTTCTGGGGTTCGCTGGTCCGGGTGGCACTGCTGCACCATGTGACGTGGTCGATCAACTCGATCTGCCACGCGGTGGGCAAGCGGCCGTTCAGGTCGCGGGACCGTTCGGGCAACGTGTGGTGGCTGGCCGTGCTGTCGTGCGGCGAGTCCTGGCACAACCTGCACCACGCGGACCCGACGTCGGCGCGGCACGGGGTGGAGCGACTGCAGGTGGACTCCTCCGCCCGTTTCATCCGGATCTTCGAGAAACTCGGGTGGGCGTACGACGTGCGCTGGCCGTCACGCTCGCGTATCGATTCGCGCCGGAACGCGGGGGAGGACGGCTCCCGACGCCGGAAGGCCACCGCCGAAGCGGCATGATGGACGCCGTGTCGACCGACTCCAGCAGCACCCCGAGCAACGAGGCCAAGCCGAGGCGCACGCGCCGCACGCGGATGACCGGCGCCGAGCGACGCCAGCAGTTGCTGGAGATCGGCCGGACGCTGTTCGCGGCGCGGGGCTTCGAGGGCACGTCGGTGGAGGAGATCGCGGCGAAGGCCGGGGTGTCCAAGCCGGTGGTGTACGAGCACTTCGGCGGCAAGGAGGGGCTGTACGCGGTGGTCGTCGACCGCGAGATGCGCCGGCTCCTCGACATGGTGACGAGTTCCCTGACCGCCGGTCATCCGCGGGAACTGCTCGAACAGGCGGCGTTCGCGCTCCTCGACTACATCGAGGAGTGCACGGACGGTTTCCGCATCCTGGTCCGGGACTCCCCCATCCCGCAGTCCACGGGTTCCTTCGCCTCCCTCATCTCGGACATCGCCACCCAGGTGGAGGACATCCTCGGCCGCGAGTTCAAGAGCCGCGGCTTCGATCCCAAGCTGGCGCCGCTGTACGCGCAGGCGCTGGTGGGGATGGTGGCGCTGACGGGGCAGTGGTGGCTGGACGTGCGCCGGCCGAAGAAGGCGGAGGTGGCGGCGCATCTGGTGAACCTGGCGTGGCACGGCCTGGACGGCCTGGAGGCCAAGCCGCACCTGATAGGGCGCCGCAAGAGCTGACACGGGGAGGGCCCCCGCCTCGTGAGGCGGGGGCCCTCCTGAAACCTTGCGCTCTCAGCGCTTGAAGACGTCCTTCGCCTTTTCCTTGGACTGGCGGGCGTCGCCGGTGGCCTGCTCGGCGCGGCCCTCGGCCTCCATCCGCTCGTTGCCCACGGCACGGCCGACCGTCTCCTTGGCCTTCCCCTTGGCCTGCTCCATCTTCGCCTTGGACTTCTGCTCGCCTGCCACTTCAGATCACTCCCAGTCAGGTCTGCGGTCTGTCTTGTGACAACGGGTGACCCGCACATGCCGGTTCAAACCCCGGCCCGTCGGATCGGTCCTGTGGCAGAGGGCCGCGCATGGCAAAGATTTCGGTCGACGAGGCCGGCCGCCGGCTCGACGAACTCGTTCGCCGCGTGGCCCATGACGGCGAGACCATCGCGCTCACCGAGCACGGCGATGTGGCGGCGCTGCTCGTCTCCCCGCAGGTGCTGGAGGACCTCGAGGACGCCTTCGCTGTGGCCGACTACCAGCGGCGCAAGGCGGAGGGCGAACTCACGGCGGGCATTCCCCACGAGGAGGTCCGACGCCTCCTGGGGCTGGACCGCTGACGCCCGATGTCAGCCCGTCCGGCCGCCGGGCCGGGCCGCCGTCGTCCGCGGTTGCAGGAACTCCAGCCGGTTGCCGACAGGGTCGTGGGTGTGGAAGCGGCGGTGGCCCGGCAGGTCGTCGGACCAGGTGAGCTGCGCGCCGTGGGTCTGAAGGCGGGCGGCGAGGGCATCGATGTCCGTGACGCGCAGCCCGGTGTGTGCCTTGGCCGATGGGCGGAAGTCCCGCTCCGTGCCCAGGTGCAGCTGCGCGCCGCCCGCCTGGAACCAGCAGCCTCCGCGGCCGACGAGGGCGGGCGGCTTGGGGATCTCGGCCATGCCGAGAGCATCGACGTAGAAGGGGCGCAGGAGGTCCTCGGAGCCGGGCGGGGCGGACAGTTGGACGTGGTCGACGGCGACGATCACCTCACGTCCCCTTTCTCGCCACCGCGAACAGGCGGCGGAAGGGGAGGACCGTGCCGTAGTCGTGGGGCGGGTAGGCCTCGCGGAGCACGGTTCGGTATTCGGAGAGGAAGGCGTCCCTGGCCTCGGGGTCGTCGGCCAGGGCGGTGAGGACGGGGCGCAGGCCGGTGCCCTTGACCCAGTCGAGGACGGGATCGGGGCCTTTGAGGACGTGGCGGTACGTCGTCGTCCAGACGTCGGTGTCGCAGCCGAGGCGGGCGAGGCGGTCGAGGTAGACGCCGGGGGCATGGACGGAGTCCTCGTGGCGCAGGACGTGGGCGAGGCGGCCCTTCCAGCGGGGCGTGTTCCCGAGTTCGCGCATGAGGGCGTGCAGGGGCGCGTCGATGTTGTGGGGCACCTGGAAAGCGAGGACGCCGCCGGGGGCGAGGCCGTCGAGCCAGGCGGGGAAGGCGTCGAGGTGGCCGGGGACCCAGTGCAGGGCGGCGTTGGAGACGATCACGTCGTAGGTCTCGGCGGGCGTCCAGGAGGTCAGGTCGGCGTACGCGAAGTCGAGGTGCGCGCCGGCGTGCGCCTGGGCTTCGGCGAGCATCTGCTCGGAGTTGTCGTAGCCGGTGACGTGGGCGTCGGGCCAGCGCTCGGTGAGCAGGGCAGTGACGTTGCCGGGGCCGCAGCCGAGGTCGGCGACGCGGAGCGGCCGTGCCGGGTCCCCGGGCGGGTCCGGGACGCGGGCCAGGAGGTCGCCGAAGGGGCGGGCGCGGTGGTCGGCGTGGCGCAGGTACTGGGCCGGGTCCCAGGCGGTGTCGGTCATGACGTCCACTCTCCACCCAGCACTATCTTGACGTCAAGAGACTCGACATCAAGAGACTTCATGTCGACACAACCACTACACTGATCGTCATGGAGGACGAGGTCGATCGACTGGTCTCAGCGTGGCGCCGGGAGCGCCCGGACCTCGACGTGGAGCCGCTCGAGGTGCTCAGCCGGGTGAGCCGGCTGGCCCGGCACCTGGACCGGGCGCGCCGTCTGGCGTTCTCCGAGCACCAGCTGGAGCCCTGGGAGTTCGACGTGCTGACCGCGCTCAGGCGCGCGGGCGCCCCGTACCAGCTCTCGCCCGGCCAGCTGCTGACGCAGACGCTGGTCACCTCGGGCACGATGACGAACCGGATCGACCGGCTCGCCAAGAAGGGCCTGGTGGAGCGGCTGCCCGACCCGAGCGACCGGCGCGGTGTCCTGGTCCGGCTCACGGATGACGGCAAGGACCGCGCCGACCAGGCGCTGGCCGGCCTGCTCGCCCAGGAGCGGGCGATCCTCGCCGAGCTGTCCCACGCCCAGCGCGGTGAACTCGCCGGTCTCCTACGCCAGTTGACCGCCCCGTTCGACAACATCCCCGGCTAGCGGCCGGCCGGCGGGCTCCAGGTCGGCGGGTCCCACTCCCGCCCGGCGGGCCAGGGCGACGGCGGCCAGGGTGGAGTGGACGCCCAGCTTGCCGAGCACGTTCTGCATATGGGTGCGGACCGTGTGCGGGGAGAGGAACAGCCGCTCGGCGACGGCCTTGCGGCCCAGGCCCGCCACCATGCAGCGCAGCACCTCCCGCTCCCTCGGCGTGAGGGACTCCACCAGCCGCTCGCTCTCCGTGCGGTGTCTGCGCGCCGCCGTCAGCTCCCGCAGCACGCCCGTCAGCAGCGCCGGCGGCAGATGCGTCTCCTCGCGCAGCACCCCGCGGATCACGCTGAGCAGCCGCGACAGCGAGCAGTCCTTGGCCACCCAGCCCGACGCCCCGGCCTGCAGGGCGAGGGCCGCGCGCCGCGGGTCGTCCTTCTCGGCGAGGACGACGATCCGTACGGCCGGCTGCGCGGAGCGGACGCCGGCGACGAGGGAGAGCCCGTCGACGAGCCCGTCCTCGTCGCCGTCCTGCACCGGCGCCGCCGGCCGCATGCCCGGCAGGTGGCCGCCCAGGTCGGCGTCGACGAGCAGCACGTCGTACCGGCGGCCCTCGGCGGCCGCGCGTTCCATGCTGCGCAGCGCCGCCGGGCCGCTGCCGGCCGCCGAGACGTCGACGTCGGGCTCGGCGGCCAGGGCCGCGGCGAGCGACTCGGCGAAGATACGGTGGTCGTCGACGACCAGGACTCGGATGCGAACCACGAAACCCCCTTCCCCACACTCCTCGCGGAGCAGGGGATACCCCAGGTCCGGAGAACGACGACCGGCGCGGGCACGGCGCCCGCGAGGTGGTGCGCGTCGGCACGGCCGCCGCCGTGCCGACATCGATACCCCCACCGCGAGCGTCGTACCCGACCGTCTCGCCCCCTGATCGGCGCCGGCCCCCACCGGCGCTGTCTCACAGGGTAGGGCCGCGGGTGAACAGCGGAAGACAAATGACAGAACTGGTTGGCCGCCGCGTTTATGGTGTGCCGCATGTTCCGCCTTGAGACAGAAGTCGACAGGACGCGCCGTGATCTGCTCCGTGCCCGGCTCCGCGAGACGGACACGGCGGCCTCCCCCGTCCTGCGGGCGCTGCGCGGCACCCCGAACGAGCGGGAGACGCCGCTGCACGTGTGGGCGGTGGACGGCGGCGGGGCGCTGGCGGGCGGCGCCGTCGGCCACACCTGGACGACCTGGCTGCACATCGCCCACCTCTGGGTCGACGCCCGGCACCGCGGCTTCGGACTCGGCAGCGCCCTGCTGAAGGAGGCGGAGCGCGTCGCCCGCGAGGAGCGCGGCTGCCGCCGGGCGCGGCTGGAGACCTGGGACTTCCAGGCGCCGGGGTTCTACCGGCGGCGCGGGTACGAGGTGGTGTGCGTGATCGAGGACTATCCGCCTGGCGTCACGGAGTACACGCTGACCAAACGGCTGGCCTGAGCCCGGGACACGGCGAAGGGCCGCGAGCCCTTGCCGGGTCCCGGCCCTTCGCCGCACGCGGGGTGGTTCAGGCGAGCCGCGTCGCCCCCGCCGCCGGCACCGCCTCGAACACGCGCGGCGCGGTGAAGTCCGCCGCGGCGAACGCCTCGCCGACCGCCTTGGTGATGGTCTCCACGTCGGCCGCCTCGGCCAGCACGATCGCCGAGCCGCCGAAGCCGCCACCGGTCATCCGCGCTCCGAGCGCGCCCGAGGTGAGCGCGGTGTCGACGACCAGGTCCAGCTCGGGGCAGGAGATGCGGAAGTCGTCCCGCAGCGAGGCGTGCCCCTCGGTCAGCACCGGGCCGATCGCCCGCGTGTCGCCCGACCGGAGGAGCGAGACGACCCGCTCCACCCGCTGGTCCTCGGTGACGACGTGCCGCACCAGGCGGCGGACCTCCTCCTCGTCGCCCAGCCGGTCCAGCGCCGCGTCGAGCTCGCCGTAGGGGACGTCCCGCAGGGCGTCGACGCCCAGGAGGGCCGCGCCCTTCTCGCAGCCGGCCCGGCGCTTGCCGTACTCGCCGTCGCTGTGGGCGTGCTTGACCTGCGTGTCGACGACGAGCAGGCGCATGCCCTCGGCGGCGAGGTCGAAGGGGATCTGCCGCTGGGAGAGGTCCCGGGTGTCGAGGAACAGGGCGTGGCCGGCCTCGCAGCAGGCGGACGCGGTCTGGTCCATGATCCCGGTGGGGGCGCCGACGTAGACGTTCTCGGCGCGCTGGCACAGCCGGGCGAGCTGCCAGCGCTGGAGCCCGAGGTCGTACAGGTCGTTCAGGGCGAGGGCGACGACGACCTCCAGGGCCGCCGAGGACGACAGGCCCGCGCCCGAGGGGACGGTCGAGGTCAGGTGGACGTCGGCGCCGGTGACGGCGTGGCCGGCCTCGCGCAGGGCCCAGACCACACCGGCCGGGTAGGCCGTCCACCGGGTGTCCGACTGCGGGGCCAGCTCGTCCAGGCCCAGCTCCACGACGCCGCCCTCGACGTCCGCGGAGTGCAGCCTGAGCCGGCCGTCGTCGCGGCGGGAGACCGCGGCGAGCGCGGTGTGCGGCAGCGCGAAGGGCATCACGAAGCCGTCGTTGTAGTCGGTGTGCTCACCGATGAGGTTGACGCGGCCGGGCGCCGCCCAGACGCCCTCGGGCTCGGCGCCGTACAGCGCGGCGAAACCGTCCCGGACCTGCTGTGCCCCCACTACTGCTCCTTCGCGCCGGCCGGCGTGCCGCCGGCCGCGATGTGCTGGGCGAACGTCCACGCGTCCGCGACGATCCCCGCGAGGTCCGCGCGGGACGGGGTCCAGCCGAGCCGCTCGCGGGCGGCGTCCGCGGAGGCGACCAGGACGGCGGGGTCGCCGCCGCGGCGGGGGGCCACGATCTCGGGGATCGGGTGGCCGGTGACCTTGCGGACGGTCTCGACGACCTCGCGCACGGAGAAGCCGTTGCCGTTGCCGAGGTTGCAGACGAGGTGCTCGCCGGGCTCGGCGGCCTTCAGCGCGAGGAGGTGGGCCTCGGCGAGGTCCGCGACGTGGATGTAGTCGCGGACGCAGGTGCCGTCGGGGGTCGGGTAGTCGTCGCCGTAGACGGAGATCGCGTCCCGCTTGCCCTGGGCGACCTGGAGGACCAGGGGGATGAGGTGGGACTCGGGCTCGTGCCGCTCGCCCTGGGCGCCGTACGCGCCGGCCACGTTGAAGTAGCGCAGGGACACCGCGCCGAGGCCGTGGGCGGCCGCCTCGCCGCTGATCATGTGGTCGACGGCGAGCTTCGACGCGCCGTAGGGGTTGGTGGGCCTGGTGGGCGCGGTCTCGACGATCGGGACCTGCTCGGGCTCGCCGTACGTCGCGGCCGTGGAGGAGAAGACCAGCTTGCGCACGCCGGCCTCGCGCATCGCGCCGAGCAGGGCCATGGTCCCGCCGACGTTGTTGTCCCAGTACTTCTCGGGCTTGGCGACCGACTCGCCGACCTGCGAGAACGCGGCGAAGTGCAGGACCGCGTCGAAGGAGGCGTCGAGCCACTTGGCGGCGTCGCGGATGTCGCCCTCGACGAAGTCGGCGCCGGCCGGGACACCCTCGCGGAAACCGGTGGAGAGGTTGTCGAGGACGACGACCTCGTGCCCCGCCTCCAGCAGGTGCTGGGCGACGACGCTGCCCACGTATCCCGCGCCGCCCGTGACCAGATACTTGCCGCTCATGAACTCGCTACCTCTCGCAGTCGCTCGGCCGCGCGCTCCGGGGGCACGTCGTTGATGAACACGCCCATGCCGGACTCGGAGCCCGCGAGGAACTTCAGTTTGCCGGACGTACGGCGGATGGTGAAAAGCTCCAGGTGCAGCGCGAAGTCGTCGCGGCTGACCCCGTCGAACTCCTCCAGCTGGCCGAACGGCGCCTGGTGCCAGGCGGCGATGTACGGCGTCGGAGGCTCACCCGGGCCGAAGATCCGGTCGAAGCGCCTCAACAGTTCCAGATAGACCTCGGGGAACTCCGTGCGCGCCGCCTCGTCGAGGCCGAGCAGGTCGGGGACGCGTCGGCGGGGGTAGAGGTGCACCTCGTACGGCCAGTGCGCCGCGTAGGGCACGAAGGCGACCCAGTGTTCGGTGGCCAGGACCACCCGATCTTCGGCGAGTTCGCGCTCCAGGACGGCGTCGAAGAAGTTCTCGCCGCCGGTGGCGTCCTTGTGGGCGGCGGCCTGGCGCAGCATCAGGGCCGTGCGGGGGGTGGTGAAGGGGTAGGCGTAGATCTGCCCGTGCGGGTGGCCGAGGGTGACGCCGATCTCGGCGCCCCGGTTCTCGAAGCAGAACACCTGCTCCACCGACGGCAGGTGCGACAGTTCCGACGTCCGGTCCGTCCAGGCGTCGAGCACCAGCCGGGCCTGCTCCTCGGTGAGGTCGGCGAAGGACGCCTCGTGGTCGGAGGTGAAGCAGACCACCTCGCAGCGCCCGGAGTCGCCGGCCAGCGAGGGGAAGCGGTTCTCGAACACGACGACGTCGTACGACGCGTCGGGGATCTCGCTCAGCCGTTCGCCCTGGGACGGGCACAGGGGGCATTCGTCGGCCGGCGGATGGTAGGTGCGCCCCTGCCGGTGGGAGGCGACGGCGACCGCGTCGCCGAGGAGCGGGTCCCGGCGTACCTCCGAAGTGGTGACGGTGCGCTCCAGGGGGCGGCGGTCCACCGCGTCGCGCACCGCATCGTCCCGCAGGTCGTAGTAGATGAGCTCACGACCGTCGGCCAAGCGGGTCGAGGTCTTCTTCACCGCGACTCTCCATCCCTACCGAACAAAGCTTCAAACAGAACCGAACACATCAAACCACAATCCCCCATGCGCGTCACCACCACGACCGCGCAGAGCACCCCGACCGAAGCGAGCAGTGCATGCGTATCCCCATGTATCCGGTGCATCCGGCGGCCGCGCCGCTGGCGGCGGAGCTGCGGCTCCCCACCAACTGGCTCGACTACACGATCCTCGGCATCTACTTCGTCGTCGTCCTCGGCATCGGCTTCGCGGCCCGCCGCTCCGTGAAGACCAGCCTCGACTTCTTCCTCTCGGGCCGCTCCCTGCCCGCCTGGATCACGGGTCTCGCCTTCATCTCGGCCAACCTGGCGGCCACGGAGATCCTCGGCATGGCGGCCAACAGCGCGCAGTACGGCGCGTACACCGTCCACTGGTACTGGATCGGCGCCATCCCGGCCATGGTGTTCCTCGGCCTGGTGATGATGCCGTTCTACTACGGCTCCAAGGTCCGCTCGGTCCCCGAGTTCCTGCTGATGCGCTTCGACAAGGGCGCGCACCTGCTGAGCTCGGCGCTGTTCGCCTTCGCCGCGATCCTGATCTCCGGCGTGAACCTGTACGCGCTCGCGATCGTCGTCGAGGCGCTGCTCGGCTGGCCCCAATGGGTGGCCATCGTGGTCGCGGGCTTCTTCGTACTGGCGTACATCACGCTCGGCGGCCTGTCCTCGGCGATCTACAACGAGGTGCTCCAGTTCTTCGTGATCCTGGCGGCGCTGATCCCGCTGACGCTGCTGGGCCTGAAGAAGGTGGGCGGCTGGGGCGGCCTCACGGACAAGCTGACGGCGGCCCATGGCGACGACTTCGTGACCGCCTGGGGCGGCACGGGCATCGGCAGTGACAACCCGCTGGGGGCGAACTGGCTGACGATCGTGCTGGGCCTCGGCTTCGTGCTCTCCTTCGGCTACTGGACGACGAACTTCGCGGAGGTGCAGCGCGCCCTGTCCGCGCGCAACCTCTCCGCCGCGCAGCGCACACCGCTGATCGCCGCGTACCCGAAGATCTTCATCGTCTTCCTGGTGATGATCCCGGGCCTGGTGGCGGCGGTCCTGGTGCCGCGGATCGGCACCGCCGACTCCGACCTCCAGTACAACGACGCCATCCCCTACCTGATGGAGCAACTGCTGCCCAACGGCGTGCTCGGTATCGCCGTGACGGGCCTGCTGGCCGCGTTCATGGCGGGCATGGCGGCGAACGTGTCGTCCTTCAACACGGTATTCACCAACGACATCTGGGCGAGGTACGTGGTGCTGGGCCGGGAGGACGCCTACTACGTCCGCTTCGGCCGGCTGATCACCGCGATCGGCGTGGTGGCGTCCATCGGCACGGCGTTCCTGGCCTCCTCCTTCTCGAACATCATGAGCTACCTCCAGACGCTGTTCTCCTTCTTCAACGTCCCGATGTTCGTCGTCTTCATCGTCGGCATGTTCTGGAAGCGGGCGTCGAAGAAATCGGGCTTCTGGGGCCTGCTGGCGGGCACCACGGCCGCGATGGTCAACTACTTCGTCTTCTACAAGCAGGGCGTCATCGGCATCCCCACCGACCAGGGCGCCAACTTCGTCTCGGCGATCGCGGGCTTCGCGGCGGGCGCGGTGGTCATGTTCGCCGTGTCGCTGTTCACCGCCCCCAAACCGGCCGAAGAGCTCCAGGGCCTGGTCTACGGCACTGTCTCCCCCGGCATGGCCGAGCCGGCGGCCGAGGGCGACGACGCCTGGTACCGCAGGCCGGCGCTGCTGGGCTGGGGCGCGATCATCCTGGCCGCCGCCTGCTACATCCCGTTCTCGTTCTGAGCCCGCCGACCCCGATCGCGAGAGGATGGAAAGACCATGTCCGAGCGACCCGAGCACTTTGAACCCGAAGAGCACGCCGCGGCGGCCGAGCGGCTGCGCCGGGCGGGCTACTCCGAGGCCGACCTCCAGCGGGAGGTGATCGAGCTGGAGGAGAAGTCCGCGACCGCGGCGCGCATCTTCGACCTGCGCCGCATCATCGGCGGGCTGTTCGTCCTCTACGGCGTGATCCTCATGATCACCGGCCTGACCGACACGGACGCGGACATCGACAAGGCCCAGGGAATCAACATCAACCTCTGGACCGGCCTGGGCATGCTGCTTCTCGGCCTCTTCTTCCTGGCCTGGCTCTGGCTGCGGCCGGCGGCGCACCCGACGCCGACACTGCCGCCGGAGGCTCTGGAGGGCGAGGGGGGAGGCGCTCCGCGCGAGTAGGCGGGGAGGGGCGTCGGGCACAGCGCAGCGCCGGGTCCGCGGGGGCGGATCCCGGCGCTGCGGGGGTTTCAGTGTCAGCCCCCGAGAACGGGCAGGAGGCTGAGGGTGCCGTTGCCCGCCTGGATCGAGTCCTCCCTCGAGCCGGTGAAGGCCAGGCCGTCGTCGACGCAGGTCTGCTGGAGCGTGTTCTGCTTCGACAGCGCGCCGAGGAGGGGCACCTGGTTGAGGTTGATGAGCCCGATCTGGAAGTTCGGGTCGCCCTGCTCGGCGCCCTGGACGCACTGCTTGGCGTCGTCGCCGTGGCGTCCGTCACCGGCGGAGGCGGTGCCCGCACCGACGAAGCCGAGGGTGCCGATCATGGCGGCCACCAGAGCGGCCTTCCGAAGGTTGCGCATTACATCCCTTTTCGTCCGAGAGTGGCATGCTGGGGGTGACGCAGCGTCACGATTGATGACCGTATGCTACGATCACACCTTTTGCACCCCAACACGCGGAGCCCTTACCGGCAACCGACGCCGCGCCACCCGGGTGATCCAATGCCTCGGCCGGACGAACTCACAGCGGCTGGAGCCCTCTACGCTCCCGGGGTCGTCTCGGTGTGGGCGCGGGTGTGCGGCAGGGGGCCCGCCCGGTCCAGGAGACCGGTGCGCGCGGCGAGCGCCGCCGCCTCCAGCCGGGAGCCGACGCCCAGCTTCATCAGGACCCGCTGGACATGGGTGCGGGCCGTGGAGGGCGCGATGCCCATGCCGGCCGCGATGACCCGGGTGTCCTCGCCCTCGGCGACCCGGACCAGGACCTCCACCTCACGCGGCGTCAGCATCTGCAGCAGGCGCTGCCCCTCGTCGTCGGGCTGGGCCGCCGGGTTGAGGAGTTCACCGAAGGCGCCCTGGAGGAGCTGGGGGGATATCGCCGCCTCGCCGGCCCGGGCCTTCATGATGGCCCGCTCCACGCCCTCGATGCGCTCGTCGTGCCGTACGTACCCCGAGGCGCCGGCCGCGAAGGCCGCCGCGATGCCCCGTGGGCTCGGCACCGGGCCGAGGACAAGGACGGCCACCTGCGGCCGCTCCCGCTTGATGCGCGCCACCGGGTCGAACACGCCCGGCTCGGCCGGCGCCGCCGTGCCCAGCAGACACACCTCCGGCGCCCGCGTGATCACCAGTTCCGCCGCGCCCGCGGCCGGCGCCGCCGCGGCGAGCACCCGGTGCCCGCGCAGTTTCAACGCCGAGGCCAACGCCTCCGCGAGCAGTCGGTGGTCGTCGACCACCATCAGCCGCACTCCCATTGGGCAACCCCCCAAAGAAGGTGCCCCCCGGCACCTCGTCCCCTCATGCCTCCCGGAAGCTACACGCTTGTTCGACGTCGCGCTCCCCCTACCGTGAGAACTGCCCCGGATCGCTGGAATTCCCCTCCTGCGCCGGTGATCAGCGGTACGCGAACGGCCCCGCCACCCTTCCGAGTGAAGGGAGGCGGGGCCGTTGACGAACGGGCCTCGGGGTCAGCCGGCGGCGGTCATCCTGCGGCGCCGAACGCCAGCGCCAGGTACTCCTCGTCACCGGAGCCGCCGTCGGCGGCGTACACCGCGGACATGTACAGGCGTCCCTGGGAGTAGATGAGTTCGGAGTACTCCGGGGACATGCTGGACTCCGCGTCCCGCACGCTCTCCGTCGCCGGGTTGCGCAGCAGCGTCGTCTGCTTGAACGAGCCGCCGTCGATGCTGACGACCTGCCCGCCCTCGTCGTACGGCGCGCTCTTGTACGCGATCACGTTGCCGCCGTCCGTGCGCAGCGGGGTGAGCTCGTAGCCGTCGCCGGCGTCGGCGCGCTGGCCGGTCTGCTTGCCGGTGTTCAGGTCGAAGGCGACGATCTCGTTGGTGCGGCTGTACTCGCCGGTGCCGTCGTGCTCCTCGGTCGGGAGGTAGAGGCGGTCGGCGCCGACGGCCAGGCCCGAGCAGTGCTCGACCCTGGTGATGCCGTCGCAGCGGGCCGCGAACTGCTCGCCGGGCGCGGAGATCCGCGTCTTCAGCTTGCCCGTCTTGTTGTCGATGGAGAAGAAGTCCGAGATGCCGCTGCCGTCCTGGGCGCTGTCGCCGACGTCGGCGGCGACGACCAGCGGTTCCGTCGACACGATGCTGGCGTACTCGATGCCCTTCGCGAGCTTGTACTCCGAGATCACCTTCCCGGACGCCGGGTCGATGGTCTGGATCTGGAGCTCACGGGCGTCGTAGGTGCCGCACTTGCGCACAGCGACCAGCTTCGCGCCGCCGCCGTAGCCCGCGTCGTAGCAGGTGTCGGACGTCTTCGGGGCCCACAGGGCCTTTCCGCTGTCGATGTCGAAGGCCGAGCCGCCCTCGGTGGCGCCCAGGGCGACCGTGCGTCCGCTGACGGTGACGTTGTCGAAGGTGACCGGGTAGTCACCGGAGGAGACCGTCTTCGTCCACAGCTGCTTGCCCGCGACGAGGTCGATCGCCGCGACCTGGCTGCATCCGGCGGAGGAGTCCTTGGGGGGCATCTTCGGCTGGAAGACGACGGCCGTCTTCCCGTCGTCGGTGGCGTGCTCGCTCGCCGTGCACACCGGGCCGGGGAGCTTGACGGTCCACAGCTTGGAGCCCTTGACCGGGTCGTAGCCGACGATCTCGGCGACGCCGGACTTCACGTACGCCTTCTCCGTCAGCCACGAGCCCGAGACGATGACGCTGTCGTCCTTGGCGACCTTGGGCGAGGGGATCTGGAAGAGCAGCTTCGACGCCGGGTCGGAGGGCGCCTTCTCGGACCCGCCGGAGGACGTGCCGCCGGTGCCGCCGCCCTTCTCGCCGCCGCCCTTGCCGCCGGTTCCGCCGGTGCTCGCGGTCTCGTTCTTCTTGCCGCCGTCGGCGGAGTTCGCGTACCAGACGCCCCCGCCGACGATCAGCGCGATCGCGACGACGGCGGCGACGATGATCCACAACTGCGCGTTGGACTTACGGCCCCCTCCCGCCGGCTGGGCGTACATGGGCACGGTGGGCTGCCCGGGGTATCCCTGGGCGGGGAAACCGGGCTGCCCGCCCGGCTGGCCCGGGTAGCCGTACCCCGGCTGCTGCCCGTACGCGGTCTGCTGCCCGTAGGGGTTCGGCTGCCCCGGCTGCCCGGGATACCCGTACCCGGGTCCCGTAGGGGGCTGAGGCTGCTGCCCCGGATAGCCGTACCCGGGCCCCGACGGAGCCTGCGGGTAGCCGTAACCGGGCGGGGGCTGCGGCGGCTGAGGCAGGGGAGCGGCGGCGGCCGCCGGCGGGGAGGCGGGCGCGGGAGGCGCCGGGGTGGCCTGGGAGGCGGGCGCGGGGGGCGCCGGGGCGGCCGGGGAGGCGGGCGCGGGGGGCGCCGGGGCGGCCGGGGGCGCCTGGGGCGGCTGACCGGGGGCCGCTGCCGGCGGGCTCTGGGGCGACTGACCGGCGGGAGGCGCGGGGTGATTGTGCCCCGGCTGCGGTTCCTTGCTGAGCTGCGGGCCCGCGGGCTGGGCAGCGGGGGGCCCGGCAGGCGGCGCGGGCGGCTGGGGCGCGCCGAAGGCGCCCTGCGGGGGCGAGGCCGGCGGCGTGTGCGGTGCCTGCGGCGTGTGCGGTGTCTGCGGGGGCTGGGGGGCCTGGGGTGCGCCGAAGGCGCCCTTGGGCGGCGCGTCCTGCGGTGCCTGCGGCGGCTCGGGCGCACCGGACTCACCCTTCGGCGGGGCGTCCTGCGGGGCCGCGTCCTCGGGGGCGTCGCCCTCGGGGCGTGCGTCCTGCGGTTCCGGGGTCGCGCCGGCGGCGTCCTGCGGCGCGCCGGAACCGTCCTGCTGTGGCGGCCGGTCCTCGGGGGCGTCGGAAGCTCCCCCGTGCGGTGGCTGGTTCGGCGGCTGGGTCATGGCGTGGGCACCTCGGAAAGCACTCGTGAAGACGGGGACAGGGACGGGACAGGAGGCCGGGGACACGGCCGGGTCGACGGGCGACGGACCGGTCGGCCTACGGAGACGGCGCGGCCCGGGCGGGCGGCGGCAGCGGCCGCCGGGGCGGCCGGCGCAAGCCGATCGCCGCCCCCGGCGGCCGTGGAGCCCGCGCCGCGCGACGCGGCCGGTCGGCTCACTTGCCGTACGCGAGCATCAGCTTCTCCTTCGCGTCGTCCTTGCCGGACAGCCGCGTGGAGGAGATGTAGAAGCGGCCGTCGGTCCAGGCGACGTCACGGGAGAAGAAGCTGTCCTCCAGGTCGACGGTGCTCTCGGGCAGTTGGAGCAGCGTGGACGGCGTGTGGGCGGCCCCGGCCGTCGGGATCGACACGACCTTGCCCGCCGCGTCGTAGGACGGCTCGACGTAGGCGACGAGGTTGCCGCCCTCCACCTTCAGCGGCAGCATCGACTCGTCCGTGGGCGACTTGACGCGCCACTTCTCCTTGCCGGTGGCGAGGTCGATGGCGACGATCTCGTTCGGGCCGGTGGTCGCCTCGGTCGGCAGGTAGAGCGTGCCGGCGTCGGCGGCCGTGCCCTCGCAGCCGCTGAGGTTGCGCTGGAGCAGGGCCCAGCCGCACTCGGGTGCGAAGTCCTCGTCGAAGGCGACCTGCGAACGGAAGCCGCCGGCCGGCTTGAACGACGCGATGTTCCAGGCGTTCTTGTCCTTGTTGGTGCTGTAGACGACCAGCGGGTCCACGGAGTACGTCCGGCCGACCGTCCAGCCCTTGTCGAACTTCTGCGTCCACTTGACCCTGCCGGTGGCCGGGTCGAGTTCCTGGAGTTCGTCGTGCTCGTTCGCTCCGGTCGCGTCGCAGGACGCCACGGAGATCAGCTTGCCGCCGCCCGCGAAGGCGGTCGGGAAACAGGCGTCGCCGTACTTCGTCTTGTCCCACATCTTCTTGCCGGTGCGCACGTCGTACGCCGTGCCCGACTGCGAGCGGCCCACCATCAGCGTGTTGCCCGTGACCGACAGCTCGATGGTGATCGCGCTGTCGAACAGCGCGCCGTCCGCGACCACGCCGGTCCAGCCCTTGGCGCCGGTCTTCAGGTCGAGCTGCTGGAGCTGGTTGCACTTGGCGCGGTCGCTGGTGCCGCTCATGTACGCGACGACGATCTTGTCGTCCGCCGTCTTCTGCGGGGTGACCGCGCAGATCTTCTGCGGGAACGCGACGGTCGGCCAGGTCGGCTTGCCGTCGGTGACGTTGTATCCGACGACCTCCTTGTAGGCCGCCTTCACCGCCGTCGAGGACGTGATCCACATGCCGGGGGCCTCGGCGCCGGACGCGGGGGCGTCGGGCGCCTCCTTGTACCAGAGCACCTTCGCCTCGCCGGACTTGCGGTCCGCGTTGAAGTCGGCTTCCTCGCCGCCGTCGCCGCTGCCGTCGCCGGGGTTGACGGGCTTGTCGCTCGTGGCCGGCCCGGCGCTCTTGCTCTGCCCTGCGACCGGCGGCTTGTCCTGCTTGCCGTCGTCCCCGTTCGCGACCACGAACACGGTGCCGCCGATCACCGCGAGCGCCGCCACCGCCGCGCCGACGACCACGGCGGGCTTGCGGAAGGGGCCGCGCGAACCGTTCGGCGGTGTGCCGGGCGCGCCCGGAGCGCCGGGGAACTGCGGCGGGGGCGGGTAGCCGCCGTAGCCGGGCTGCTGACCGTAGGGGCCGGGACCCGGCTGCCCGTAAGGGGCGGCGCCCGGCTGCCCGTACGGCCCGGGCGGGGTCCCGTAGGGGCCGCTGGGCTGACCGTAGGGGCCCGGCTGCGCCGGCTGTTGCTGCTGCGGGTAGCCGTAACCGGGCTGCGGCTGCGGAGGACCGGGCGGGGCCTGCGGCGGCTGGGCGGGCATCTGTGGCGCCCCCGGTCCGCCACCCTGCGGGGCCCCGAACCCGCCGCCCTGCGGAGCGCCGAACCCGTCGCTCTGGGCGGGCGGTTGCGCATCCCCCGCCGGAGCGGGCTGCCCTGCCTGCGGCGGGTGCGGCGGCTGCGGCTGATCCTGCGGTGCTCCGAAACCGCCCTGCGGCGGCGGTTGGTTGGGCGGCTGAGTCATCAGCGTGCTCCCCCTCGTCACTGATTTTTAGCCACGCCCTGAGGCTCGTGACGGACTCAGAGTCGTACTCAGAAAGTTCTCGAACGGCTCTTTCTATCACCCGCCTCCGACAGCGAACCGGCCCGTGTCCACCCCTGTTTCCAAGGGAGGACCGGGCCGTGATGCCGTCGTTACGCGCCTTCACGCCCCCTTCACGCGACGCGCGCGCCGTCCTCGCCCGCCGGGCGTGACAGGCCCGGCGAGCGGATGTTTCACGCCGGGGCGCGAGCCGACCGGAACCGGGGCTGAACCCCCGCGAGCCCCTCTACGCGTCCTCGGCCAACTCAAGCCACTTGAGCTCCAGTTCCTCCCGCTCGCCGCCCAGCTCCCGCAACTGCGCGTCGAGTTCGGCGACCTTCCCGAAGTCGGTGGCGTTGTCGGCGATCTGGGCGTGCAGCTTGGCCTCCTTCTCGGAGATCTTGTCCAACTGCCGCTCGATCTTCTGGAGTTCCTTCTTCGCGGCGCGCTGGTCGGCGGCGCTCCGCTCGGGGGCGGCCTTCGCGGCGACGGGCGCCGCCGTGGCGGCCACGGCCTCCTCCATGCGCTGCCGGCGCTCCAGGTACTCGTCGATGCCGCGCGGGAGCATCCGCAGGGTGGCGTCGCCGAGGAGGGCGTACACCCGGTCCGTCGTGCGCTCCAGGAAGAAGCGGTCGTGGGAGATGACGATCATCGAGCCGGGCCAGCCGTCGAGGACGTCCTCGAGCTGGGTCAGCGTCTCGATGTCGAGGTCGTTGGTGGGCTCGTCGAGGAAGAGGACGTTGGGCTCGTCCATCAGCAGCCGCAGGAGCTGGAGCCGCCGCCGCTCACCGCCGGAGAGGTCGCCCACCGGCGTCCACTGCTTCTCCTTGTTGAAGCCGAACGTCTCGCACAGCTGCCCTGCGGTCATCTCGCGCCCCTTGCCGAGGTCGACGCGTTCACGGACGCGCTGGACGGCCTCCAGCACCCGCAGGTTCGGGTCGAGTTCGCCGACCTCCTGGGAGAGGTAGGCGAGCCTGACGGTCTTGCCGACGGCGACCCGCCCGCCGGCGGGCTGCGTCTCCCCCTCGGTGCGGGCGGCCTCGGCCATGGCCCGCAGCAGGGACGTCTTCCCGGCGCCGTTGACGCCGACCAGGCCGATGCGGTCGCCGGGGCCGAGCTGCCAGGTGATGTGCTTGAGCAGCACCTTGGGTCCGGCCTGGACGGTCACGTCCTCCAGGTCGAACACCGTCTTGCCGAGCCGCGAGGAGGCGAACTTCATCAGCTCGCTGCTGTCGCGCGGCGGCGGCACGTCCTTGATCAGCTCGTTGGCCGCCTCGACCCGGAAGCGGGGCTTGGAGGTGCGGGCGGGGGCGCCGCGACGCAGCCAGGCGAGCTCCTTGCGGACCAGGTTCTGCCGCTTGGTCTCCTCCGTCGCCGCGATCCGCTCGCGCTCGGCGCGCGCGAAGACGTAGTCGGAGTAGCCGCCCTCGTACTCGTGGACGTCGCCGCGCTGGACGTCCCACATGCGGGTGCAGACCTGGTCGAGGAACCAACGGTCGTGGGTGACGCAGACGAGCGCGGAGCGGCGCTCGCGCAGGTGGCGGGCTAGCCAGGCGATGCCCTCGACGTCGAGGTGGTTGGTGGGCTCGTCGAGGACGATCAGGTCCTGCTCCTCGATGAGGAGCTTGGCGAGCGCGATACGGCGGCGCTCGCCGCCGGAGAGCGGGCCGATGACGGTGTCGAGGCCCTGCGGGAAACCGGGGAGGTCGAGTCCGCCGAAGAGGCCGGTGAGGACGTCCCTGATCTTGGCGTTGCCCGCCCACTCGTGGTCGGCCAGGTCCCGGATGACCTCGTGCCGGACGGTGGCCGCGGGGTCGAGGGAGTCGTGCTGCGTCAGCACCCCGAGCCGCAGGCCGCCCGAGTGGGTGACGCGCCCGGTGTCGGCCTCCTCCAGCTTGGCCAGCATCCGGATCAGGGTGGTCTTGCCGTCGCCGTTGCGGCCCACCACGCCGATGCGGTCCCCTTCGGAGACGCCGAGGGAGACGCCGTCGAGCAGGGCACGGGTGCCGTACACCTTGCTGACGTTCTCGACATTGACGAGATTGACGGCCATTTCACTCCTGCGCGTGTGGGTCGGTCAGCCTTCTAGCCTAGGGCCTGCGAGGTGAGCGACGGAGCGCGAGGAGCTGATCACTCTTTGCGATGACGTGATCGGTCTTCGGCCGCTACCGTGGAGGCGGGGCAGCAGGATCCCGTCCATGGGAGGAACCATGACCGCCGAATCCGTGAAGCACCGCGTCCAGTGGCCGGTGCCGCCACAGGACGGCTACACCGTGGACGACCTGTTCACGCTGCCCGATCTCCCGCCGCACACCGAGCTGATCGACGGGAGCCTGGTTTTCGTGAGTCCGCAGCGCCGATTCCACGCGAATATGATCGACCTTCTGGTCTGGGGTCTGCGCACGGGACTGCCGTCCGAGCTGAGAGTCAGTCGCGAGATGACCGTCATCCTGGACACCCGCAACGGCCCCGAACCGGACGTCAGCGTGATCCGCGCCGACGCGGTCGAGGGGCCGGACCAGACGAGTTACCGGGCCGAGGACGTATTGCTCGCCGTGGAGGTCGTCTCGCCGGACTCGGAGTCGCGGGACCGCACGACCAAGCCACAGAAGTACGCGGCTGCCGGCATCCCGAACTTCTGGCGGGTGGAGCAGAGCGGGACCGGCGGCAGGCCCCTCGTCCATGTGTACGAGCTCGACCCGATGACCCACGCGTACGTCCACATGGGCATGCATCGGGACCAGGTCAAGGTCGACAAGCCCTACGACATCGCCATCGACCTGACCGCCATCGACCGACTCTGAGCGGAGCCGTCCCTCAGAGCACCGTCGCCCCCGCCGCCGGTGATGTCGCCACGCGCACCGAGCGGCAGGCGCCGGAGGTCCGCAGGGCCTCGGCCACCGCCGCCGCCGAACCCGGGTCTCGTGCCAGGAAGGCCGTCGTCGGGCCCGAGCCGGAGACCAGGGCCGCCAGGGCGCCCGCCGCCCGGCCCGCGGCGAGGGTGTCGGCCAGTTCGGGGAAGAGGGAGAGGGCGGCGGGCTGGAGGTCGTTGGTGACGGCGGCCGCGAGCGCGTCGGGGTCGCCCTTGGCGAGGGCGGCCAGGACGTCCGGGGAGGCCTCCGGCTCGGGGATGTCGCGCCCCTCCGCCAGCCGGTCGAACTCGCGGAACACCGCCGGAGTCGACAGCCCCCGCTCGGCCATCGCGAACACCCAGTGGAACGTGCCGCCCACCTCCAGCGGCGTCAGCTTTTCGCCGCGCCCGGTGCCCAGGGCCGCCCCGCCGATCAGGCTGAAGGGCACGTCGCTGCCCAGCTCGGCGCAGATGTCGAGGAGTTCGTCACGGCTCGCGCCGGTGCCCCACAGCGCGTCGCAGGCGAGCAGCGCGCCCGCGCCGTCCGCGCTGCCGCCCGCCATGCCGCCGGCGACGGGGATGTCCTTGGCGATGTGGAGGTGCACGTCGGCGTCGCGGCCGTACCGCTCGGCGAGGGCGAGGGCCGCGCGCGCGGCCAGGTTGGTGCGGTCCAGGGGGACCTGGGCTGCGTCCGGGCCCGCGCAGGTGATGCGGAGCTCGTCGGCCGGGGTGACGGTGACCTCGTCGTACAGGCCGACCGCGAGGAAGACGTTCGCCAGCTCGTGGAAGCCGTCCGCGCGGGCGGCGCCCACCGCGAGCTGCACGTTGACCTTGGCGGGCACGCGCACGGTGACGCTCACGCGGCGTCCTCCCGCTTGTTCTCCGCGATCCGGGCGAACTCCTCGACGGTGAGCGACTCCCCGCGGGCCTGCGGCGACACCCCGGCGGCGACCAGCGCCGCCTCGGCGGCCGCGGCCGAACCGGCCCAGCCGGCCAGCGCCGCCCGCAGCGTCTTGCGGCGCTGCGCGAAGGCCGCGTCCACGACGGCGAAGACCTCGCGCCTGGACGCCGTGGTCTTCACCGGCTCGGTCCGGCGGACCAGGGAGACCAGCCCGCTGTCGACGTTCGGCGCGGGCCAGAACACGTTGCGGCCGATGGCGCCGGCCCGCTTGACCTCGGCGTACCAGGCGGCCTTCACGGACGGCACCCCGTACACCTTGGAGCCGGGGGCGGCGGCGAGGCGGTCGGCGACCTCCGACTGGACCATGACGAGGGTGCGCTCGATGCTCGGGAAGGTGCCGAGCATGTGCAGCAGCACCGGAACGGCCACGTTGTACGGCAGGTTGGCGACCAGCGCGGTCGGGGCGGGGCCGGGAAGCTCGGCGACGTGCATGGCGTCGGAGTGGACGAGCGCGAAGCGGCCCGCGCGCTCGGGCATGCGCGCGGTGATCGTCGCGGGCAGCGCGCTCGCCAGCACGTCGTCGATCTCGACGGCGGTGACGTGGTCGGCGGCCTCCAGCAGCGCGAGGGTGAGCGAGCCCAGGCCCGGCCCCACCTCCACGACCACGTCGTCCGGGCGGACGCCCGCGGTGCGCACGATACGGCGGACCGTGTTCGCGTCGATGACGAAGTTCTGGCCGCGCTGCTTGGTGGGGCGGACGCCGAGGGCTGCCGCCAGTTCGCGGATGTCGGCGGGGCCCAGGAGGGCGTCGGGGGTGGGGCTGGTCACGGGACAAGGGTACGGGGGCCGCCGGGCGCGGCCGTCCGGGAGCCGCCCCGCGCCCCGACGGCTCACGCCGGTTCAGCCCTGCAGCCTGGTCCCGCAGTGGGGCCAGGGGGCCGCGCCCCGTCTGACGTACAGCTTCTTCGCGCGGAAGGTCTGCTCCGCCGCGGGGGCGTCCTGGGGGCGGCCGGCGCCGCCGAGGCTGTGCCAGGTGCGGGTGTCGAACTGGTACAGGCCGCCGTACGTGCCGGACGAGTCCACGGCGTCGGCGCGGCCGCCGGACTCGCAGGCCGCGAGGCCCCGCCAGTTCAGGCCGTCGGCGCCGCGCACGGACGCCGGCAGCGGTTTCGTGCCCACCTTCACCAGCCGCGCCCGAGGCTCGCGCACGATCTCGCTCCTGATCCGCCTCGGCTTCTGCCGTACGCCGTTGACGGCCCGCAGGGCATAGGTGATCCGCCGCAGCCCCGGCTGACCGGGCTGCTCCACGACCTGTGTGCCCCGGAACAGGGAGGGGTCCTCGGCGCGGCGCACGGCGAACGGGATCGCCTCCTCGCGCACCTCCTCGGCGCCGGTGATCCGCAGCACGGTGACGGTCTGCCCGTCCCTGGGGAAGCTGCCGGAGGGCACGGAGGTGGCGTCCTGGCCGCGCAGGGTGATCCCGGCCTGTTCGACCGCCTCGCCGACGGTCGCCGCGTTGGTGCGGACGGTGCGGGCCCGGCCGTCCGCGAGGATCGTCACGGCGCGTTCGGTGCGGACGTCCAGCGCGAGCCCTCCGAGCCCGATGCGCCGGGTGCGCGCGACGGAGAGGTACGCGCCCTCCGCGCGCACCCCGATCTCCCGGAGCGCGCCCTCCACCGTGTCCGCCGTCGTCCACACCTCGCGCCGCTCACCGTCCAGGGTGAGCCGCAGGGGGCGTCCGTAGCGCACCTCGATCTCGTCGCCGCTGGCGAGGGGCGTGCCGGGGGCGGGCGTGACGACGTCGTGCGCGCCCAGCGGCACGCCCTGGTCGGCCAGCAGCTCGGTGACGTCGTCGGCGAAGGTGTGCAGGGTGCGCGGCTTGCCGTCGACGGTCAGCTCGACCGCCTTGTCCTTGGCGACGAACGCGGCGGTCCCGCCGGCGAGGAACGCGACGACGAGCGCCTGGGGAAGCAACCGGCGCACCGCCGACTCGGGTCGCTCGGAGCGCTCGCCCCGATCGGGCCGCTCAAGTCGCTCAGGGGTCCGCGCCCTGCGCCGCCGCCCCGCCCGTCGTCCGGCGTCCGGCTCGGTCCGGGGTCCGGTGAGCGTCACGGTGGGCGCCTCGGCCGTGGCGGCCGCCGCCCAGTCGACGAGAGTGGGCGACTCGCCCGCCGTCGCGTAACCGGGCCGGTAGGTGTCGGTGTACGGGACGTCGAAGGGAAGGTCGTACGCCTCGGGCGTCCCGTAGAGGCCGGGCGTCCCGTAGAGGCCGGGCGTGCCCTGCTGGCCGGGGGGGACGTACACGCCGTACGCCAGCGTCTGCGCGCTGTGCAGATCGGCGCCGGGGTGCTCGGGGTACGCGGGGTGCGGTGCGTACCACGGATGGTGCGAGATGCTCACGCCGACACGCTCCAGGGGGCCTGGGGGTCCGAAAGGGGCCCGGATCGGGCCCCCAGAACCTAGCGGAGAGGCCGTCACTCTCCAAAGCGGCTCGGCTACACAGCGTCGTGTTCGAGTGGTTCAGTAGTCGAACGCCCGGGCGGTGTTGGCGGCGAGGGCCGTCGCCATGACGTCCTCGTCGACGCCGCGCACGGTGGCCATCGCACGGACCGTCACCGGGACGAGGTACGGGGCGTTCGGCCTTCCCCGGTACGGGGCCGGGGTGAGGAAGGGCGCGTCGGTCTCCACCAGGACCAGCTCCAGCGGGGCGACGGCGAGGGCGTCGCGCAGGTTCTGGGCGTTCTTGAAGGTGACGTTGCCGGCGAACGACATGAAGTACCCGGCGCGGGCGCAGATCTCCGCCATCTCGGCGTCGCCGGAGTAGCAGTGGAAGACGGTCCGCTCGGGGGCGCCCTCCTCCTTCAGGATCCGCAGGACGTCGGCGTGGGCGTCGCGGTCGTGGATGACGAGGGCCTTGCCGTGCCGCTTGGCCATCTCGATGTGGGCGCGGAAGGAGCGCTCCTGCGCCTCCTTGCCCTCGGGGCCGGTGCGGAAGTGGTCGAGCCCGGTCTCGCCGACGCCCTTGACGTGGGCGAGCCCGGCCAGGCGGTCGATCTCGGCGAGCGCCTCGTCGAGCGCCGCCGCGCCGCCCGGCTGCCGTGCGCCCTGCCGCGACCAGCCGTCCGGGTCGCCGTGGACGATGCGGGGCGCCTCGTTGGGGTGGAGGGCGACGGCCGCGTGGACGCGCTCGTGCGCGGCCGCCGTCTCGGCCGCCCACCGGGAGCCGCGCACGTCGCAGCCCACCTGGACGACCGTCGTCACCCCGACCGACGCGGCTTTCGCGAGGCCCTCCTCCACCGTGCCGGACTGCATGTCGAGGTGGGTGTGGGAGTCGGCGACGGGCACCGCGAGGGGTGCCGGGAGCGGCGGCGCGGTGTTCTTGTCGGCCTTGTCGGCGTTCGAAGGCATGCCCCGATCCTACGAAAGGGCCGGGGCCGCGCCGTCCGGGTCAGCCGGCCCGGCGGTGGAAGGGGTGGAGGAGGTCGGACAGCTGCCAGTGGTGGCGCTGCTCACCGGCCACGCCCGCCGGCTCGCCCGCCGGCTCGGCGCCCTCGTCCGGCGGCTGCCGCCGTGCCGCGCTGAGCACCGAGGAGACCTGCCCCGCCCGCATGATGCGCACGATGTGCGCGTCGCAGTTCTGGCACACGGGGCGGCTCAACGGCGACGGCACGACGCGTCCGTCCGCGACGTACCGGACGAACTCGTGGCCGTCGGCGTCCGTGTGGTGCTCGATCTCGTACGACTGTTCCCAGCCGTGCCCGCAGCGCATGCAGGCGAAGGAATAGGACTCGTGCACGACGGGAACCCCCGCGGCGCGCAGGCCGGACCGCCCTGTGATCTCACCCATCCCGGCTCCTTTGATCCACTGGTCGAGGACGAAGTGCCCTCAGCCCAGTGGACTGCGCGGCGCGTCCGAAAGCAGCCGATCTGCCGAGTGTTGGCTCCGTTTTGGGCGCGCCTTGCCCATGTGGGACATGGGGCGAGCTATGGGCTTTGCACTCCCCAGCACTTCTTTACCGGCCGGTGGCGGAGCGCTTCGCCGCCACTACCGCGTCGAACACGACCCGCTTGGCCAGCCCCGCCTCCACCGCCACCGCGGCGATCGCCTCCTTGCGCCGCTCGCCGGCCTCCTCCCGCGCCCGCACCCGCCGCACCAGCTCCTCCGCGTCGAGTTCCTCGGGCCCGGGCTCGGGCGCCCCGGTGACGACGACGGTGATCTCGCCGCGCACGCCCTGTGCCGCCCACTCGGCCAGCTCGGCCAGCGGCCCGCGCTTGATCTCCTCGTACGTCTTGGTCAGCTCGCGGCAGACGGCCGCCCGCCGCTGACCGCCGAACACCTCGCTCATCGCGGCGAGGGTGTCGTCGAGCCGGTGCGGGGCCTCGAAGTAGACGAGCGTGCGCCGCTCCTCGGCGACCTCCCGCAGCCGGGACAGCCGCTCGCCCGCCTTGCGCGGCAGGAACCCCTCGAAGCAGAAGCGGTCGACGGGCAGGCCGGACAGCGCGAGGGCGGTCAGGACGGCGGACGGTCCGGGCACGGCGGTGACCCGCACGTCGTGTTCGACGGCGGCGGCGACGAGCCGGTAGCCGGGGTCGGACACCGACGGCATCCCGGCGTCGGTCACCAGCAGCACGCGCGCGCCGCCGAGGAGCGCCTCGACGAGTTCGGGCGTACGGGCGGACTCGTTGCCCTCGAAGTAGGAGACGATCCGGCCCGTGGTCGTCACCCCCAGCGCCTGCGTGAGCCGGCGCAGCCTGCGGGTGTCCTCGGCGGCGACGACGTCGGCGCCGGCCAGTTCCTCGGCGAGTCGGGGGGGTGCGTCGGCGACGTCCCCGATGGGCGTGCCGGCGAGGACCAGGGTTCCGGGTGCGTCTGTCACCTTTCCAGTCTCCCAAGACCACGAGAACCCCGGTGCACGGGACTCCCACAGACGGGTTCCCTACGATGGCGCGGTGACCAGTACCGCGTCCTCCATGGACTCCACGGACTACCGGCAGGACCAGGCGCCGCAGGATCAGCGGCCGGCGTGGCGGCAGCGGCTGCGCCGTTTCGGATACTCGGCGGAGCCGGGAGGCGACGTCCGTGAGCGGTTGTCGCCTCCGTTCGCCGAGCCCGGTCCGCGGCTGTGGGCGGTGCTGGGGATCGGGCCGGTGTGGGCGGGGCGGATCACGCGCTGGTCGGGCTGGGGCGGGCCGCTGCTGGTGACGCTGATGGCGGGCGTGCTGCGGTTCTGGAACCTGGGCAGCCCGAAGGCGGTGATATTCGACGAGACGTACTACGCGAAGGACGCCTGGGCGCTCGTCCACCGGGGTTTCGAGGTCAACTGGGAGAAGAACGCCAACGATCTGATCCTGTCCTCCGGCGGCCATGTCACGGTCCCGTCGGACGCGGCGTACGTGGTGCATCCGCCGGTCGGCAAGTTCGTCATCGGGCTGGGCGAGCTGATGTTCGGGTTCGATCCGTTCGGCTGGCGGTTCATGACGGCGCTGCTGGGGACGCTGTCCGTCCTGATGCTGTGCCGGATCGGCCGCCGGCTGCTGCGCTCCACGCTTCTGGGCTGTCTTGCGGGCGCGCTGATGGCCCTCGACGGGCTGCACTTCGTGATGAGCCGGGCCGCGCTGCTCGACGGGGTGCTGATGTTCTTCGTGCTGGCGACGTTCGGCTGTCTGCTGATCGACCGGGACAAGGCGCGCGAGCGGCTCGCGGCGGCGCTGCCGGCGTTCGACGACCGGGAGGGCGGCCCGCGCCGTCCGGACGCGCACGTCGCCGAGACGACGCGGCTCGGCCTTCGGCCGTGGCGCTGGGCGGCCGGTCTGATGCTGGGTCTGGCGATCGGCACCAAGTGGAACGCGCTGTACGTGATGGTGGCGTTCTGCCTGATGGCGGTCCTGTGGGACGTCGCCGCACGCCGGGTGGCCGGTGCGCGCCGCCCCTACCTCGCGGTGCTGCGGCGGGACACGGGGCTTGCGTTCCTGGCGACGGTGCCGGTCGCGCTGGTGACGTACGTGGCGACGTGGACGGGCTGGATCCTGTCCGCCCGCGACGGCTCGGGCGGCTACTACCGCGACTGGGCCGAGGGCGACGGCAAGGGCGGCAGCTGGACCTGGCTGTTCCCCGACTGGTGGCGCAGCCTGTGGCACTACGAGACGCAGGTGTACGAGTTCCACACCCACCTGACCTCGCCGCACCCGTACCAGTCGAACCCGTGGAGCTGGATCGTCCTGGGCCGACCGGTGTCGTACTTCTACGAGTCCCCGGCGCCCGGCAGGGACGGCTGCCCGGCGGACGCGGGCGAGAAGTGCGCGCGGGAGGTGCTGGCGCTCGGCACGCCGTTGCTGTGGTGGGCGGCCTGCTTCGCGATCCTTTTCGTGCTGTGGCGCTGGTTCTTCCGCCGTGACTGGCGGGCGGGCGCGATCGCCTGCGGCATCGCCGCCGGGTACCTGCCGTGGTTCCTGTACCAGGAGCGCACGATCTTCCTGTTCTACGCGGTGGTCTTCCTGCCGTTCCTGTGCCTGGCGGTGGCGATGATGGTCGGTGCGCTCGTCGGCCGGCCGGGAGGCGGCGACACCCGGCGGGTGGCGGGCGCGACGGCGGCGGGGGTGCTGGTGCTGCTGATCGCGTGGAACTTCATCTACTTCTATCCGCTGTACACGGGACAGGCGATCCCCATCGACTCCTGGCGTTCACGTATGTGGCTCGACACCTGGGTGTGAGGCGGTCGCCCGGGGGCGCGTTCAGATCCTTGACCGTCCTTTCGGTTGCCCGTTTTTCACCATGAGTCGATCTCCCTTCGGCCAACTTCCGTCAACTCCTTTCCCCGCGGCCCCCGGTTGCGCATACAGTGCGACCGAGACCCGCCTTTCTGAACGCGTTCAATCGCACGCGCAGAGGCTCACGGGACCAACGGGGAAAGAACGGGGAGGGGTGCGGCCATGCACAAGGGGGCCAAGACGGCGATCGTCGGTTCGGTGCTCGCCGTGATGGTGGGAGGGGCCGGCTACGGCGCCTTCAACATCCTGAACGCGCTGAACTCGGACGGCGGCGGCACCGCGGGGGCGAACGGGCCGGTGTCCGTGAAGAAGAGCGGGCCGCCCGACGCGTCGGAGGTCGCCGACACCACGGCCGCGTTCTTCGCCGCGTGGGAGAAGGGGCAGGCCGCGGCCGCCGCGGCGCTCACCAACAACGACCAGAAGGCGGAACCCCTGCTCGCCGCCTACGGCGGGGCCGCGCACATCACCGGCGTGCGGATCACGCCGGGCAGGGCGAGCGGCACCACGGTGCCGTTCAGCGTCGCGGCGACGGTGTCGTACGAGGGGAAGTCCAAGCCGCTCGCCTACAAGAGCTCCCTCAAGGTGGTGCGCGGGCTGACCACCGGCAAGGCGCTCGTGGACTGGCAGCCCTCGCTCGTGCACCCCGGCCTGAAGGAGATGGACGACACCCTCGTCACCGGGGAGTCGGCGGCGCCGCCCATCGAGGCCGTCGACCGCGACGGCAAGGTGCTCACCAAGGAGAAGTACCCCTCGCTCGGGCCGATCCTCGACCAGCTGCGAGCCACCTACGGCGAGAAGGCGGGCGGCACCGCCGGCGTCGAGCTGACGATCCGGCACGCGGCGCCCGACACCGCCGACACCCCGCTGCTCACCCTCGCCGAGGGCAAGGCGGGCCGGCTGCCCACGACGATCAGCGCGACGGCGCAGGCGGCCGCCGAGAAGGCGGTGGGCAAGTTCGACAACGCCTCGGTGGTGGCCGTGCGGCCGAGCACCGGCGAGGTCCTCGCGGTCGCCAACCACCGCGCCGACGGCTTCAACGCGGCCTTCCTCGGCGAGCGGGCGCCCGGCTCCACGATGAAGATCGTCAGCGCGGCCACCCTCATCGACAACGGGCTGACCACGGCGAACGGCCCGGCCCCCTGCCCGGCCGAGGCCGTCTGGGAGAGCCAGACCTTCCACAACCTCGCAGACCTGCCCGCGGACGAGAAGGCCACCCTGGCGCAGAGCTTCGCCCGCTCGTGCAACACCGCGTTCGTGAAGTTCGCCGACGAGGTCGGGGTCGACTCCCTCACCAGGGAGGCGCAGCAGCGTTTCGGCGTCGGGCGCGACGACTGGAAGACCGGCATCCCGTCCTTCGACGGCTCCGTCCCCGCCGCCGGCGGCCCCGACACCGCGGCCAACCTGATCGGCCAGGGCAAGGTCCAGATGAACCCGCTGACCATGGCCTCCGTGACGGCCACCGCGATGACGGGCGACTTCCGCCAGCCGGTCATCGTCCCCAGGAGCCTCGACGGGCGGACGCTCGCCCAGGCCGAGGGGCTGCCCGGCACGACCGTGACCCAGCTGCGCTCGATGATGAACCGCACCGCCACCAGCGGCACCGCGGCCGGCGTGATGTCCGGCCTGCACGGCCGGATCGGCGCGAAGACCGGCTCCGCCGAGACCGACGGCAACGCGACCTCCGACAGCTGGTTCACCGGCTACCGCGACGACGTCGCCGCCGCCGCGATGGTCGAGGACGGCGGCCACGGCGTCGACGCGGCCGGCCCGATCGTCGCCACGGTGCTGCGCACGGGCGGCTGAACCGGCGCGGTGCGGCCGAGCCGTACGCCGGCTTGGCCGTACGTCGGCCGAGCCGTACGACGGCTGACAAGAAGCAGCCGAACGGGGGCGTGGTTGACGTCACACGTGATGTCACCCCCGCCACCGGGGACTCTAGGCTGGTTCCCCTCGTTGGGATCGGTGAGGGCAGTGGGGCGAGGGCGGCCTCGGACAAGCTTGGAGGATCTCGGGCTGTGGGCAACAGAAGGCGCGTCGCCGAGCGACGGAACAAGCGGCCCGTCGTGGTCGGCGGTGTGATCGCCGCGGTCGTCGGCGGCGCCGGCATCGCCGGGTACGCGCTGTACGGCGGCGGCGCGGCGGCCGAGGACGGCTCGTCCCGGGCTGGCGAGCGGAAGCCCGCGGTGAAGACGGGCCCGCTGTCGGCCGCCGAGGTGAGCTCCGCGGCGCAGGCGTTCCTGACCGCCTGGCAGCAGGGCAAGGTCGCCCAGGCCGCCGCCGCCACCGACGACCCGAAGGCCGCCGCCGCGCTGCTCACCGGCTACACCAAGGACGCCCACGTCACCGGCGCCGCCCTCACCGCCGGCGCGCGCTCGGGCGACAGGCTGGCCTTCTCCGTCAAGGGCACGGTGACGTACAAGAAGACGGCGAAGCCGCTCGCCTACGACAGCGCGCTGACCGTCGTACGGCGGGCGTCGGACGGCAAGCCGCTGGTCGACTGGCACGCCTCCGTCGTCCACCCCGACCTCGCCGACGGGGACACCCTGGTGACCGGTGAGGCCGGCGACCCGCCGGTCAAGGCGTTCGACCGGGACGGCGGCGAGCTGACCGCGAAGAGGTTCCCGTCGCTGGGCACGGTCCTGGACGGGCTGCGCGAGAAGTACGGGAAGAAGGCCGGCGGCACGGCGGGCGTCGAGCTGCGGGTGGTGCGCGGCAAGGACTCCAAGGCGAAGAAGGCCTCCGACAAGACGCTCCTGGAGCTGAGCGAAGGCACGCCGGGCTCCGTGAAGACGACGCTGAGCCCCACCCTCCAGGCCACGGCGGAGAAGCAGGTGGCGAGCAGGGCGCGGTCCTCGGTCGTCGCCGTACGCCCGTCGACCGGCGAGATCCTGGCCGTCGCCAACAGCAACCCGAACTTCAACACGGCCTTCCAGGGCTCCCTCGCGCCCGGCTCCACCATGAAGGTCGTCACCGCCTCGCTGCTGATCGAGAAGGGGCTGGCGTCGGCGGACAAGCCCCACCCGTGCCCGAAGTACTTCACGTACGGGGGCTGGAAGTTCCAGAACGACGACGAGTTCGAGATCAAGAGCGGCACGTTCAAGGCGAGCTTCGCCCGCTCCTGCAACACGGCCTTCATCAGCCAGGCCGGCAAGCTCGACGAGAACAGCCTGACCCAGCAGGCCCAGCAGGTCTTCGGCCTGTCCCGGGACGACTGGTCGGTCGGCGTGCCCAGCTTCGACGGCGCGGTCCCGGTGCAGTCGGCGGCCCAGATGGCGGCCGAGCTGATCGGCCAGGGCGGGGTGCGGATGAACCCGCTGAACATGGCGTCCGTCTCGGCCACCATCAAGTCGGGGACGTTCCACCAGCCGTACCTGGTGGCCCCGTCGGTGGACGACCGCACGCTGGCCACCGCCGCGCGCAAGATGTCGCCGTCCACGCTGTCCCAGCTGCGCGAGCTGATGAACTACACGGCCGCCTACGGCACCGCGGCCAAGGCGATGACCGGCCTCGGCCCCGACTACGGCGCGAAGACCGGCTCGGCGGAGGTCGACGGCCAGAAGCAGCCCAACGGCTGGTTCACCGCCTACCGCGGGGACCTCGCGGCCGCCGGCGTCGTCCAGGCGGGCGGCCACGGCGGTGACACGGCGGGCCCGATCGTGGCGACCCTGCTGAAGGCGGGCCGCTGACCGGGCGGGCCGCTGACCGGGGGGCGAGCCGCGGGGCCGGGCGCCGACGGCCGGTCTCAGCGGCCGACCGGCCGGCCCGTGGCCGTGTAAGTGCGGCGCAGGAAGCGGAGCAGGGTCTTGGACTCGAACTGGACCACCGAGACGCCCTGCACGGAGTGGAACTCCACCACCGCCTGCACCCGGCCGCACGGCCACACCCGTACCTCGCCGCTGCCCGCCGGAGTGCGCAGGCCCTGTTCGAGGAGCGTGCGGGCGATGGTCCGCTCGTGGGCGCCGGGCAGTCCGACGCGGACCGAGCGCGGGTCGTCCTCAGGGTCGTAGCGCAGCACGACCGGTACGGCCGCCCACCCCTCCTCGACCAGGTCGGCGTCCGTGACGATGTGGGCTCGCGCGTACTGTTCGACTACAGACATCGGCCGCCCCTTGACGCTGCGTGACCTGTGCGGAATCTGTGCGTCCGCCGCCCTTCCAATGTCGCATATTTTCCGGACGCCGCCCCCTGAGACCGGTCGATCTCATATGTGCGATAGGTGACCGCAAGAAACGAGACACTCGCTCTTGCGAACGGTTCGCAGCTGCCCTCTACAATCGGACAGTGCACGTACCTGACGGATTCATCAATGCCCCGACCTCCGCCGTCGCCGGAGTCGTAGCCGCCGGCGCGGTCGCCGTGAGCCTTCGCGGGGCGCGCCGCGAACTCGACGAGCGCACGGCCCCGCTGGCCGGCCTGGTGGCGGCGTTCATCTTCGCCGTGCAGATGCTCAACTTCCCCGTGGCCGCGGGTACCAGCGGCCATCTGCTGGGCGGCGCCCTGGCCGCGATACTCGTGGGCCCCTACACGGGGGTCCTGTGCGTGTCCGTGGTCCTGCTCATGCAGGGCGTCCTCTTCGCCGACGGCGGTCTGACCGCGCTCGGCGTGAACATCACCGTCATGGCCGTGGTGACGACGGTCGTCGCGTACACCGTCTTCCGCGCCCTGGTGAAGGTGCTGCCCCACAGCCGCCGCTGCGTCACCGTCGCCTCCTTCGTCGCCGCGCTGCTGTCGGTGCCGGCCGCGGCCCTCGCCTTCACCCTCGTGTACTGGATCGGCGGCACCACCGAAGTCCCGATCGGCAAGGTCGCCACCGCGATGGTCGGCGTGCATGTGCTGATCGGCATCGGCGAGGCCGTGATCACCTCGCTGACCGTCGGCGCCGTCCTCGCCGTGCGCCCGGACCTCGTCCACGGGGCGCGCGGACTGCGCCAGAAGCTGCGGCTGCGGGTGAACGGCGAACTCGTCGACGCGCCGGACGCCGAGGAGGAGCGCACGGCCCCCGTCCCGGCGGGCGCCTCCCGCCGCACGCTGTGGGTGAGCGGCCTCGTCACCTCCCTCGTCCTCGCCGGGTTCGTCAGCTTCTACGCCTCGGCCAGCCCAGACGGCCTGGAGAAGGTCGCCGCCGACAAGGGCATCGACGCCAAGGCGCGCGAGCACGCCGCCGCCGGCTCCCCGCTCGCCGACTACGGCGTCAAGGACGTCGCCGACGCCCGTCTGTCCGGCGGCCTCGCCGGGGTCATCGGCGTCGGGGTGACCGTCGTCGCGGGCAGCGCCGTGTTCTGGGCGGTGCGCAGGCGTCGTACGGACGACGCCTCCCCGGTGAGCACGGGGGTCTAGGCATGGGCGCCGGACACGCCCACCGGCTCTACCGGGCTGGCCGCTCCCCCGTGCACGCCCTGCCCCCGCACACCAAGCTGGCGGCGGCGTTCGCCTTCGTGGCGGTCGTGGTGTCGACCCCGCGCGAGGCGATGTGGGCGTTCGGCCTGTACGCGGCCCTGCTCGGCGTGGTCGCGTTCCTCGCGCGCGTGCCGGCCGGCTTCCTGCTGAAGCGGCTGCTGATCGAGGTGCCGTTCGTCGCGTTCGCGGTGCTGATGCCGTTCGTGGCGGAGGGCCAGAGGGTCGACGTGTGGGGCCTGTCGCTCAGCGTCGAGGGGCTGTGGGGCGCCTGGAACGTGCTCGCCAAGGGCACGCTCGGCGTCGCCGCGTCCGTCCTCCTCGCCTCCACCACCGAACTGCGGGAGATCCTCCTCGGCCTGCAACGGCTCAAACTCCCACCGCTGCTGGTGCAGATCGCCTCCTTCATGATCCGCTACGGCGACGTCATCACGGACGAGCTGCGGCGCATGCGGATCGCGCGGGAGTCGCGCGGCTTCGAGGCGCGCGGGGTGCGGCACTGGGGGGTGCTCGCGAAGACGGCGGGCGCGCTGTTCATCCGCTCCTACGAACGCGGGGAACGCGTGCACCTGGCCATGGTCAGCCGCGGGTACGCCGGTTCGATGCCGGTGATCGACGAGGTGAGCGCCTCCCGGGCCCAGTGGTCGTACGCCTTCACCCTGCCGTTGGCCGCGCTGGCGGTGTGCGTGCTGGGATGGACCCTATGACCGCCGTGACGCCCGCGCCCGACCCCGCATCCGCCCCGCCCTCGCTCCACGTGGCCGGGCTCGCCTTCGCCTACCCCGACGGGCATCAGGCGCTGTTCGGCGTGGACTTCTCGATCGCGCGCGGTGAGCGGGTGGCGCTGCTCGGCCCGAACGGCGCCGGCAAGACCACCCTCGTCCTCCACCTCAACGGCATCCTCACCGGCGGCGCGGGCGCGGTCAGTGTCGCGGGACTGCCCGTCGGCAAGCGGCACATGGCCGAGATCCGGCGCAAGGTCGGCATCGTCTTCCAGGACCCCGACGACCAGTTGTTCATGCCGACGGTGCGCGAGGACGTGGCGTTCGGGCCCGCGGCGGCCGGGGTGAAGGGGGCCGAGCTGGAGGAGCGCGTGGACCGCGCGCTCGCCCGGGTCGGCATGTCGGACTTCAAGGACCGCCCGCCGCACCATCTGTCCTTCGGGCAGCGCCGCCGGGTGGCCGTGGCGACGGTCCTCGCGATGGAGCCGGAGATCCTCGTCCTGGACGAGCCGTCCTCCAACCTCGACCCGGCCTCCCGCCGCGAACTCGCCGACATCCTGCGTTCGTTGGACGTCACCGTCCTGATGGTCACGCACGATCTGCCGTACGCGCTCGAACTGTGCCCGCGCTCGCTGATCCTCAGCGAGGGCGTGATCGCGGCGGACGGACCGACCGGCGAACTGCTGTCCGACGCGGAGCTGATGCGCGCCCACCGCCTGGAGCTGCCGTTCGGGTTCGACCCGCGCTCCGTGACAATGGGCGCGTGACGAACGAGCGATCCGACGTGACCGGGGCGGCCGGAGGGCCCGCACGGGCCGGTGCCCGACCGGCGGCCGGTGCGCCCGCGCAGGCCGGTGCGCCTTCGGGGGCCGGTGCGCCTTCGGGGGCCGGTGCGCCTTCGGGGGCCGGTGCGCCTTCGGGGGCCGAGGCGTCGCTGCAGCTGGACCAGCAGCTGTGCTTCGCGCTGTACGCCGCCCAGCGCGCGGTGACGGCCGCCTACCGGCCGCTCCTGGACGAGCTGGGGCTGACCTATCCGCAGTACCTCGTCCTGCTGGTGCTGTGGGAGCGCGGCGAGATCACCGTGAAGGAGCTGGCCGAGGCCCTGCGGCTGGATTACGGCACGGTGTCGCCGCTGCTGAAGCGGCTGGAGTCGGCGGGGCTGGTGCGCCGGGAGCGCTCGGCGCGCGACGAGCGCTCGGTGCTCGTGGCGTGCACCGGGCGCGGTGAGGAGCTGCGGGGGCGCGCGGAGCGCGTGCCCGGAGCGCTGCTCGCGGCGACGGGGGTCGAGGAGGCGGAGGTGGCGCGGTTGCGCGAGGAGCTGTGGCAGCTCGCGGGGCGGGCACAGGAAGCGGCGGAACGCGCCCGCTGACCCCTCGGGCACACCCGCCCCACCAGCTGTTACCCGCGGTTGCGACCCCTGGTGGACAAGCGGTTTCATACCGGCCGGTACCTTGTGCACGATGTAATTGCACACCTTGTACGGGGGAGGGACCGCCGTGACCGAGGACGCCGAAGTCGACACCCGTCCGACGAAGATCATGTACGTCGCCGAGGCCACCGCTCACGGGGGCCGGGACGGGTATGTGACCAGCCAGGACGGCCATATCCAGCTGAAGGTGGCGATGCCGCAGGCCATGGGCGGCGACGGCGCCGGCACCAACCCCGAGCAGCTCTTCGCGGCCGGCTACAGCTCCTGCTTCCACAACGCTCTGATCCTCGTCGGCAACCGCGCGGGCTACGACCTCACCGGCTCCACGGTCGCGGCGAAGGTCGGCATCGGCCCCAACAGGACCCGCGGCTACGGCCTCGCGGTCGCCCTGAGCGTCTCGCTGCCCATCCTCGACGCGGGCCTCGCCGCGAAGCTGGTCGACGCGGCGCACCAGGTGTGCCCGTACTCCAACGCCACGCGCGGCAACATCGACGTGACGATCCTGCTGGGCTGACCCCCCAGGAATCGCAGGCGGCGGGCCGGTGTTCCATGGGAGTCGAAGGTCGGCCGACAGGCAGTCGAGAGGATGTGCGGGCGTGGACGTGAGCGGTGCGGTGGCCGAGGGCTTCGAGCCGGTCCGGGAGGCGTTCGCGCGGAACTTCACGGCGCGCGGCGACCGGGGCGCGGCGGTGGCCGTCTACCGGGACGGGCGCAAGGTCGTCGACCTGTGGGGCGGCGTCCGGGACGTCGACGGCGAGGCGCCCTGGGAGCGGGGCACCGCGCAGATCGTGCGCTCTGCCACCAAGGGCGTGGCCGCCGCCGTCCTCCTGCTGCTGCACCAGCGCGGGGAGCTGGACCTGGAGGCGCCCGTCGGCGCGTACTGGCCCGAGTACAAGGCGGCAGGCAAGGAGCGGACCCTCGTACGGGACCTGCTCGCGCATCGCGCGGGCGTGCCCGTGCTGGACCGGCCGCTGACGCCCGCCGAGGCCGCCGACCCCGACCTCGGCGCGGCGGCCGTCGCCGCCCAGGCGCCGGCGTGGGAGCCGGGCGCCGACCACGGCTACCACGCGCAGACCTACAGCTGGCTGACCGGCGAGCTGGTGCGCCGGGTCACCGGGCGCACGATCGGCGCGTGGATCGCCGAGGAGATCGCCGGGCCGCTCGGCGCCGACCTCTGGCTCGGGCTGCCGGCCGGCGAGAGCGCGCGCGTGGGGCGCGTCGGGCCGGTCGAGGCGCCCGTCCCCGCGGGCGCCCTGAGGACCCGGCCCAAGCGGGCCGTCTCCGACGCGTACGCCGACCCCGCCTCCCTCACCCGACGCGCCTTCGCCGCGATCACCCCGCTGCCCGACGAGAACGACCCGGCCTACCGTGCCGCCGCCCTCCCCGCCTCCAACGGCATCGCCACCGCGGAGGGGCTCGCCCGCTTCTACGCCTCGCTGATCGGCGAAGTGGAGGGCGGGAAGCGGCTGTTCCTCCCGGAGACCGCGCGGGCGGCGCGCGGTGAGCGCGCGGCGGGGCCGGACCGGGTGCTGGTGGTGAACACCCGGTTCGGCCTCGGCTACATGCTGCACGGCACCGCGTCCCCGCTGCTGTCCCCCACCTCCTTCGGCCACCCCGGCCGCGGCGGCGCCCTCGGCTTCGCCGACCCTGAGTCCGGCCTCGCGTTCGGCTACGTCACCAACGGCTTCCGCAAGAGCGTGACGGCGGACCCGCGGGCGCAGGCGCTGGTCAGGGCACTGCGGGAGAGCGCACAGCGGATGTCGTGACCCCGCCGCTCAGACGTTGATCGGGTGCGACGTGCGCCCCGACGCGTCGTCGATCTCCATGTGGGCCTTGGTGAGGAGCTGCATGGCGATCTCGTTCAGCGCGCGGGCGCCCGCGATCTCCTCGCCGACCCTGGGCTGGTTGGCGTCGACGCGGTGACGGCTCGCGTGCCCCTGGGCCCGGACCTCGGTCCCGTCGGGCAAGCGGACCATCGCCACCGCCCGCGTGTGCTGCTCGTCCTCCTGGAACTCCAGCTCGACATGCCATCCCACAGCGGTACGCATCATGACGATCACCTCCGGAACATCTGCTTCCAGGGTGCGCCTCCCGGCCGGGGATTGCATCGGGCCGCAGAAGGGCGCTAGCGTCACCCGGGTGACTGCCGGGTCGGCCATGGGCCATACACGAGTGAGGCGCCCGGCCTCGGCGTGAGCCCGGGGCGGGGGAGAGACCCGCCCGGCCTCCGTGTCCTTCGACAGCCCTTCACGCCGTCAACGACCCGGAGAAACCACCTCACATGTCTGCCAGCACAGCGCTGCCCCAGCTGAACCACACCGCCGTCTACGCCTCCGACCGCCGGCTCTCGGCCGAGTTCCTCGCCGCGATCCTGGGCGTCCCGGTCGGCGCGCCCTTCGGGCCTTTCCTGCCGGTCGACCTCGGCAACGGCGTCACCCTCGACTACTACGAGCTGCGCGACGAGCCGATCCAGTCCCAGCACTACGCGTTCCTCGTGCCGGACGAGCAGTTCGACGCGATGATCGCCCGCCTGGAGGCCGTCGGGGTCACGTACTACGCCGACCCCCGCCACACCGAACCAGGCCGCGTGAACGGCCTGTTCGGCGGCCGCGGCGCGTACTTCGCCGACCCGGACGGCCACAACATGGAGATCATCACCCGTCCGTACGCCAGGCCCTGAGCCGCGCCCGCCCTCAACCGGCGTGCAGCATCAGCCCGATGCCGAGGACGAGCAGTCCCGCGGCGGCGATGCGGGGCGCGCCGAACCGCTCCTTGAAGAACACGGCCCCGATCGCCGCGCCGACGATGATCGACGATTCGCGCAGCGCGGCGATCGGGGCCAGGGCGGCGTGGGTCTGGGCCCACAGGACGAGGGCGTAGGCGGCGACGGACAGCGCCGCGCCCAGCAGGCCGAGGACGGCGTGGGGGCGCAGCACCTGAAGGGTCCGGCCGCGCCAGCGGGTGATCGCGTACAGCGGCAGGACCGTGCCCTGGACCGCCATCAGCCAGGCGATGTAGCCGAGCGGGGAGCCGGCGGCGCGGACGCCGAGGCCGTCGATGACCGTGTACGCGGCGATGGTCAGCCCCGTCGCCAGGGCCGCGCCGATCGCCGCCCAGTCGGGCCGCCGCCCGCGCAGGCCCCACAGGGCGACCCCGGTCAGGCCGGCGCAGGACACCGCGACGCCGGCGGCCGCCCAGCCGTCGGGCACCTCGTGCGCGAACACGGCGGCCAGGACGGTGACCACGAGCGGGGCGGAGCCGCGCGCGATGGGGTAGGCCTGGCCGAAGTCGCCGAGCCGGAAGGAGCGCATCAGCAGCGCGTAGTAGGCGATGTGCACGGCGGCCGAGGCGAGCAGGTACGGCCAGGCCCCCGCCGCCGGGAACGCCGCGAACGGTGTCAGGGCGAGCCCGATGAGCAGGCCGCCGCCGGAGATGAGGGTGAAGCCGGTGAGTTTGTCGGTGATGCGGTGGGCGATCGCGTTCCAGGACGCGTGCGTGACCGCGGCGAGCAGGACGGCGGCGGTGACCAGCGGGGTCACGCGACGCGCTCGCTCGGGGAGCCGGCGGGGCGGGGTCGGGCGGGCGCTCCGGTCGTCGTCATGCGAGGCACGCTAGCGGCAGAGACGAACGAGCGGCGCGTCCGCCCCCGGTGGTCGGGGCGGACGCGCTGCTGTCCGTGCGTGGCTGGGCGTCAGCCGCGGTCACCGCCGTGGTGGCGGTCGCCGTGGTGGCGGTCGCCGCCGTGGTGGCGCTCGCCGTGGTGGCGGTAGCCGCCGTGGTGGCGGCGCTCGTTCCAGGACTCGCGGTCGATGACGCGGCCGTGGTCGTCGCGCAGGGTGGCCGTGTCGGAGCGGTTGTCCCAGATGTGGCGGTTGCGGTCCTGGAACACGTCACCGAGGGTGTCGCGGCCCTCGCCCGTGTGGACGCGGACGGTGGCGCGGGGGGCGAGGCGGTAGTTGCGGAAGGTGTACCGGTCGCCGTCCTGGTCGGTCAGCGTCCAGCCCCGGAGGTTGATCCCGTGCCGGGTGTTGTTCTTGAGCTCCACCCACTCCTTGTTCAGCGAGTGGTTGGCGCGCCGGTCGTGGCCGGGCGCGTCGTACTGCACGTCACTGATCTCCACCGGCGGCCGGTTCGGGAAGCGGTCGGCCGCGGTCGCCGGCAGCGCTGCCGCGCCGAGCAGGGCGGCGGCCGCGAGGGAGGCGGCGGCCAGACGGCGGGCGGAAACGGTCGAAACAGTCACGAGGTCTCCTTGCGTGGTGCGGGCCGCGGCCCGTTCGGCTGCGGCACGCACAGCTGACCACCGATTTCGGAGCGTGTGGGCTCGACCGCGCACTGTGTTACCGATCGTCCATATTCCGGTGACAGACAGATGCAATGTCCATCCATGCACTGAATGAACGCGGTGCCCTTGGTTGAGCCTTTGACGGCCCTTGCGGTCGAAGCCCGTCACCCGAAAGTGGGTCACAGCATTCCGCTACGTTGACGCTCCGTCGGCGCCCGCCGCGCACGCTCCACTGCCGATCACGTCGGCACGCCGCGCCCCGTGCTTGAGGGCGCCGGCGTGCCGCGTTCGTTTCGCCCTCAGGCGCGGGCCAGTTCGCGGTCCTCGTCCCGCGGGTCGTCCTCGGCGCGCAGGGCCTCGCCCTCGATGTCCACGTCGGGCAGGGCGCGGTCCAGCCACCTGGGCAGCCACCAGGCCTTCTTGCCGAGCAGGGCCAGCACCGCGGGGACGATGGCCATGCGGACGACGAACGCGTCGAAGAAGACGGCGATCGCCAGGCCGAAGCCGATCATCTTGACCATCGCCTCGGACGAGCCGATGAAGCCGGCGAACACCGCCATCATGATCACCGCGGCGGCGGTGACCACGCGGGCGCCGTGACGGAAGCCGGTGACGACGGCCTGGGCGGGGCTCTCGCCGTGCACGTACGCCTCGCGCATACGGGTCACGAGGAAGACCTCGTAGTCCATCGCGAGGCCGAAGACCACGCCGACCATGAAGATCGGCATCATCGACATGACCGGTCCGGTCTCCTCGACGCCCATCAGGCCGGACAGCCAGCCCCACTGGAACACCGCGACGACGGCGCCGAGCGCGGCCAGGACGCTGAGCAGGAAGCCGAGGGCCGCCTTCAGCGGGACGAGGATCGAGCGGAAGACCACGATCAGCAGGAGGAACGCCAGGCCCACGACCAGGATCAGGTACGGGACCAGCGCGTCGTTCATCTTCTGCGAGATGTCGATGTTCATGGCCGTGGAGCCGGTGACCAGGACCTCGGCGCCCTTGTCGGCCTTGATCCGCTCGCCCGTGTCCCGGATGGCGTGGACCAGGTTCTCCGTCGTGACCGAGGAGGGCTTGGAGTCGGGGATGACGGTGATGGTCGCGGTGTCGCCGGCCTTGTTGGGCGCGGCCGGGGTGACCGTGGCGACGCCGCCGAGCTTCTCCACCTGGTCGCCGACGTCGGTGAACACCTTCTTGGGGTCGTCGCTGCCCTTGGCGTCGACGACCATCAGCAGCGGGCCGTTGAAGCCGGGGCCGAAGCCCTCGGAGAGCAGGTCGTAGGCGCGGCGCTGGGTGGTGGAGGTGGGCTGGGAGCCGTCGTCGGGCAGGCCCAGTTCGAGCGAGGCGGCCGGTACGGCGGCGGCGCCGAGGCCGATCACGCCGAGGAGGAGGACGGCGACGGGGCGGCGGACCACGAAACTCGCCCAGCGGGTGCCCATGTTGGGCTTCGCGGCCTTCTCGGCGGACGGGGCGCGGCCCCCGCCGAGCAGGCGGCTCTTCTCGCCCGCCGGGCGCACCTTGCGGCCGGCGTAGCCGAGGAGCGCCGGGATCATCGTGAGGGCGATGAGGACGGCGACGGCGACCGTGCCCGCCGCCGCGACGCCCATCTTCGTGAGCATCGGGATGTTGACGACGGAGAGGCCGACGAGGGCGATGACGACGGTCAGTCCGGCGAAGACGACCGCGGAGCCCGCGGTGCCGACGGCGCGGCCGGCCGCGTCCTCGCGGGAGCGGCCCTCGGCGAGCTCGCCCCGGTAGCGGGAGACGATGAAGAGCGCGTAGTCGATGCCGACGGCGAGGCCGATCATCGAGGCCAGGGTGGAGGTGGTGGAGCCGAGGTCCAGCGTCGAGGCCAGCGCGGTGATCGTGGAGACGCCGATGCCGACGCCGATGACCGCCGTCAGCAGGGGCATGCCCGCCGCGATCAGGGAGCCGAAGGTGATGACGAGGACGACGGCGGCGACGGCGAGGCCGATGACCTCGGTGGCGCCGGTCTCGGGGGCGGCCTGGAGGGCGTCGCCGCCGATCTCGACGGTCAGGCCTGCTTCCTGGGCCTTCTTCGCGGCGTCCTTCAGCTGCTCGCGCGAGGACTCCTCCAGCTCCATGCCGGAGACGTCGTACTTCACGGAGGCGTACGCGATGGCGCCGTTCTTGCTGACGGCGTGCGTCTTGTAGGGGTCGGCGACGGAGGCGACCTCGGAGCCGTCGGACAGCTCCCGGACGGTCTTCTCGACGACGGCCTTTTCGGCGGGGTCGGTCATCTTCCGGCCGTCGGGGGCCTTGAAGACGACGCGGGCGGTGGCGCCGTCGGCGCTCATCCCGGGGAAGCGCTGTTCCAGCAGGTCGAAAGCCTTCTGCGCCTCCGTTCCCGGGATGGAGAAGGAGGTGTTGCCCGCGGCGGGCGCGGAGGCGGCGCCGACGCCCGCGAGCGTCAGCAGGGCCACCCATATCAGGGCGACGAAGTGGCGTCGCCTGAAGGCGAGCCGTCCGAGTTTGCTGAGGAACATGGCCACGGAGGCGTTCTCCCGGTCAGGTCGTGTGCGGTGGGCGCGGCCGGAGTTCCGGCGCGGCCCGAGGGCAGGGGTGATCAACCCGGCGGGCGTGCAGGGGTGATCGTCCCGACGACGTGAGCGGTGGCGTCAGGGTGGTGGGGCGGACCGTGGGGACGGTCGCCGAAGGGGATCAGAGAGGGGGCGCGCCGAGGGCGGGGAGGACCACGGCGTCCATGTACGACTTGAGGTAGGCCTGGGTCGGCGGCTGGTCGTCGAGGAGCGCGCGGGTGGCGAACGCCCCGACCAGCATGGGGATGAGGAAGTCCAGCGCGGGACAGTCCGCGCGGATCTCGCCCCGGTCGACGGCCCGTTGCAGGACGCGCCCGAAGGCGGCCATCTCGGGTTCGACCAGTTGCTCGCGGAACACCTGGCGCAGCTCGGCGTCGTTGTGGATCGCCATGGCGACGCCCCGCATCAGCGCGGTGTTGCGCTCCATGGCGCAGTCGTCCTCGCGGGTCACCAGCGTGTGCAGGTCGCCCCGCAGGGAACCGGTGTCGATCTCGTCGGCCGGCCCCGGCTTGTCGTGCCGCAGCGCCATGACGACCAGCTCGGCCTTGCCGCCCCACTGGCGGTAGAGCGTGGCCTTGCTGGACCGGGTGCGGGCGGCGACGGCGTCCATGGTGAGGGCGTCGTAGCCGACCTCGCGGAGCAGGTCGAGCACGGCCTCGTAGAGCTCGGCCGCACGCTCGGGGGTGATCCGACTGCGTCGCACGTGCGTGGTCTGCGTCATCTCGCCCTCCGCCTCCTTCCGCTCCGGGGGCGCCGGCTCCGGAGCAAGCTCCGAAACGACACCGTTTCGCACAGGAGGAGCGTAGCGCAGCCACCCTGCGAAACGAAACGGTTTCGTTCGTGTCGTGGGTCACGTTCGCGACATCCTCCTCCACCCACCCCCTTTGGTACGAGTTGCCCTGGTCCATCCGGAGGAAAAGCATGGGGAGGTGACCTATCTGCGCCTGCCGCACCTCAGCGGCGACCTCCTGTGCTTCGTGGCCGAGGACGACCTCTGGCTGGCACCCCTCGACGGACCGGGCCGTGCCTGGCGGCTGACCGTGGACCGCGCCAAGGCCGGTCACCCCCGCTTCTCGCCCGACGGCCGCCACATCGCGTACACGAGCTGGCGCAGCCTGGCGCCCGAGATCCACCTCGCCGCCGTGGACGGCGGCCCGGGACGGCGGCTGACGTACTGGGGAAGCCCCGACACCCGGGTCTGCGGCTGGACGCCCCCGGACCGGGACGGCGCCGCCGACATCCTCGCCGTCGCCTCCCACGGCCAGCCCTTCTCGCACTTCACCTGGGCCTACAAGGTCTCCCCCGACGGCGACCCCGGCCGCAAACTGCCCTGGGGACCCGTCACCGACCTCCAGTCCGCAGGCGTCGACGGCGAACGCGACACCCTGCTGCTCACCGGCACACCGCCGCACGAGCCGGCCTCCTGGAAGCGCTACCGGGGCGGGGCCACGGGCCGGCTCTGGCTGAACGGACGACGGCTGCTGCCCGGCCTCGGCGGGCACCTGCACTCCCCGATGCTCGTCGGCGGGCGGGTCGCCTTCCTCTCCGACCACGAGGGCGTCGGCAACCTCTACTCCTGCGCCCACGACGGCTCCGACCTGCGCCGGCACACCGACCACGACGCCTTCTACGCCCGGCACGCCGCGAGCGACGGCACGCGGGTCGTCTACCAGTGCGCCGGGGACCTATGGATGGTCGACGACCTGTCCGCCGGCTCCGAGCCGCACCGGCTCGACGTACGGCTCTGCGGCCCGCGCGCGGGCCGGCGGCCGTACCAGATCCCGGCGGCCCAGCACGTGGACGGCATCTCCGTGGACGAGACCGGGCGGGCCAGCGCCGTGGTGGTGCGCGGCAGCCTGCACTGGCTCACCCACCGGGACGGACCCGCGCGCACCATCACCGACACGCCAGGCGTACGGGTCCGCCTCCCGGAGATGCTCGGTTCGAGCGGACGGGTCGCCTATGTGACCGACGCCGAGGGCGAGGACGCCGTCGAGATCGCCCACCTCCCGCGCGCCAGCGGGGACCGCGCACCGAGGCGGCCTGCCTCCGGGGGGCTGGGGCGGGTGCTGGAGATGGTCGCCGCCCCGGACGGCGAACGCCTCGCCCTCGCCTCCCACGACGGACGGCTGCTGCTCCTCGACACGGACGAGAGTTCGGGCGAGGGCTCTGCCGAGAACTCGGACGAAGCCTTCGACGGCGCCGTCACCGAACTCGTCCGCTCGGTCAACGGGCCCGTGCGCGATCTCGCGTTCTCCCCGGACGGGGCCTGGCTGACCTGGTCGCACCCGGGGATCGGGCGGTCCCTGCGGCAGATCAGGATGGCGCGCGTCACCGGCCCCGCGAAGGGCGAGCGGCTGGTCGTCGACGTGACCGACGGACGGTTCGAGGACGAGAACCCCGTCTTCACCCGGGACGGCCGCTACCTCGCGTTCCTGTCCTGGCGGGGCTTCGACCCCGTCTACGACGTGCACACCGGCGACCTGTCCTTCCCGCTGGGGTGCCGCCCCTACCTGGTGCCCCTGTCCTCGGCCACCCCCTCCCCCTTCGCGCTCAACCCGGAGGGCCGGCCGGCCGCGGGAGGGCTGGACCCGCTGGAGGACGACGAGGGCGGCGACGGGACGGTCACCGTCGAGGTGGAGGGCCTGGCGAACCGCGTGACGCCGTTCCCCGTGCCCGCGTCCAAGTACTCGGCGCTGCACCCGGTTGCGGGCGGTGGACTGGTGTGGCTGCGCTGGCCGATCTCTGGCGCGCTGGGCGAGACCTTCGCCAACCCCGACGACACCAGCGGACGGCCGACTCTGGAGCACTTCTCCATCGGCAAGGCCAAGAAGTCCGAACTCGTCGGCCACCTCGACTGGTTCGCGGTGAGCGGCGACGGCTCCCGGCTCGTCGTGGTCGACGAGGGCGAGCTGCGGGCGACGCCGTCCACGGAGTCCGGCGACCCCGACACCACGGTCTGGATCGACCTGCGCCGCATCCTGCACGAGGTCGACCCCGGCGCGGAGTGGCGGCAGGCCTACGAGGAGGCGGGCCGGCTGATCCGCGCCTACTTCTGGGACCCGGGCATGTGCGGGATCGACTGGGACGCGGTGCTGGACCAGTACCGGCCGCTGGTCGAACGGGTCGCCTCCCCCGACGAGTTCGCCGATCTGCTGCGCGAGGTGCTCGGCGAACTGGGCACCTCCCACGCCTACGTCACCGCCGCCCGCCGCAACGAGGGCCCGCCGCACTACCAGCGCCGACAGGGCCTGCTGGGGACCAACCTCGTGCGGAGCGAGGCCGGTTGGGCGGTCGCCCGGATCCTCCCCGGCGACTCCTCCGACTCCAAGGCCCGCTCCCCCCTGGCCGGCACCGGCATCCGGGAGGGCGCCCTGCTCACGCATGTGGACGGCCGCCCGGTGGACCCGGTGACCGGCCCGTACCCCCTGCTCGCCGGGGCGGGCGGCTCCACGGTGGAGCTGACGTTCACAGCGGCCGGGGGCCGCGAACAGCAGCCCCGGCGGGTGGCCGTCGTGCCCCTCGTCGACGAACGGCCGCTGCGCTACCAGGACTGGGTGGCCAAACGACGCGAAGTCGTACGGCAGTTGAGCGGCGGACGATGCGGGTACCTGCACATCCCCGACATGGGCGGCTCCGGCTGGGCCCAGTTCAACCGCGACCTGCGCATGGAGATGTCCCGCCCCGCCCTGCTGGTGGACGTACGCGGCAACGCGGGCGGGCACATCAGCGAACTGGTGGTGGAGAAACTCACCCGCACGATCCTCGGCTGGGACCTGACCCGCGACGCGCAGCCGGTGTCGTACGCGTCCGACGCGCCCCGGGGGCCGGTGGTCGCGCTCGCCGACGAGGCCACCTCCTCCGACGGCGACATGATCACCGCCGCGTTCAAACTGCTCGGCCTCGGGCCCGTGGTGGGCCAGCGCACCTGGGGCGGCGTCGTCGGCATGACCGGCCGGCACCGGCTCGGCGACGGCACGGTCATCACCGTGCCCATGAACGCGGCCTGGTTCGACGCCTACGGCTGGTCCGTCGAGAACCACGGCGTCGCCCCCGACCTGGAGGCCCTGCGCACCCCCCTGGACTGGGCGGAGGGCCGCTACGCCCAACTCGACGACGCCGTACGCCTCGCCCTGGACCTCCTGGAGACCGACCTGCCGGCATCGCCCCCGGACCGCGGCGACATCCCCGACCGCTCCCGCCCCAAGCTGCCGCCACGCCCATGAGAACACGGGGAAAGGGGCGCCCCCGTGAGGGCGCCCCTTCCGTTCGGCGGCGGGCCGTCGAACGGCCCGGAACCGCCGAGGAGTCCGGTCCGTGACGCTCGGGTCAGACCTCGAAGTCGTCCCGGTCGAACCGGTCCCGCTCCTCACGCTCGCGCTGCGTGCGCTGCGGGTCCTCCTCGCGGTCACGCTGACGGCCGCGCTGCTGGCCCTGCTCCTTGGCCTGGTCCATCTTCTCCTTGGCCTGGTTCTGCCACTGCTCGGCCTGGTCCTTCATCTTGTCCTTCATACCCATGTGGGTTCACTCCCGTGGAGGGTGAGGGGGAACGGCCCCTGGTCGGGCCTCGACCAGATTCACACGGGAGGACAACGCTCGCATTTCGATCAACTACGGTGCGTGATACGCCCAGCCCGGGCCTGCTCGTCGGCCGCCCCGCCCGCTCCCACCAGGCCCGTCCGCACGCTCTGGAGCCGTCCCGCGAACCGCTTCATCTCCCGCTGGCCCACCGTCCCGATGATTCCGGGCAGGTAGCCGCGCACCCCCTGCATCGCGCGCAGCCACCCCTGCCCGTACACATGGGCCGAGCGACGCTCGACACCGGCGACGAGCCGGTCGACGGCCGGGCCCAGCGGGTACGTCTTGTTCGCCGGCCACGGCAGCCGCCGCCTCAACTCCCGCATCACCTCGTCCTGGTCGGCCCCGCGCACCATGTCGGTGTCGGTCCAGGACAGGTAACCCACCCCGACCCGCACGCCCTTGGGGCCCACCTCGGCCCGCAGACAGTGCGCGTACGCCTCCACACCCGACTTCGACGCGCAGTACGCCGACATCATCGGCGCCGGGGTGATCGCGGCGAGCGAGGCGATCTGCAGCAGATAGCCGCGGCTCTCCGTCAGCAGCGGCAGGAAGGCGCGAGCCGTCACCGCCGAGCCGACGAGGTTCACCTCGATGACCCGCCGCCAGGACTCCGGGTCGGAGTCGGCGAAGGGACCGCCGGTGGCGACGCCCGCGTTGGCGACCACCACGTCCACCTTCCCGAACCGCTCCTTCACCTCCGCGGCGACCCGGACCATCGCCTCGTGGTCGGTGACGTCGGCGTACCAGTGGGCGCTGTCCCCGTGCAGCCGCTCCGCGACCTGCTTGAGCGCGTCCGGCTCCAGCCCCACCAGCGCGATGCTCGCCCCGCGCGCGGACAGCTTGCGGGCGAGGAGCTCACCCACCCCGCGGGCGGCCCCGGTGACCACCACGACCTGCCCTTCGAGACCCACCCTGGTCATGCGCCCTCCTTGAGATGCTGCTGCTCTTGGGTTTCCCGCGCGGGGCGCGTGACGTACGCCGCGACCAGTTCGCGGATCCTGTCGGTCACCACGTCCGGGGACTCGACCGGCGTCATGTGGCCGACGCCGGGCAGTTCGGTCAGGCCTGCGCAGTCCGGCAGCGCCTCGGCGAGCCGGCGTGCGTGCACCGGCGGCGTCAGCCGGTCCGCGGTCCCCGCCACCACGGCCGTCGGCACCCGCAACTCCCGTACGGCATGGTCGAGATCGAGCAGGTCCAGGACGTTCGACCACGAGTACCGCACCCGGCGCGGGCAGGCGTGCACGATCCTGGCGCACGCCTCCACCATGTGCGGGGCCGAACCGTCGCCCATCGTCGCGTACTTGAGGATGCGCCGCGCGACCGGTGTGACCGGGCCGAGCGGCGCCCGCGAGCCGAGGATGTGCCCGGTCAGCCACGTCCGCAGCCGCCCGGGCCGCAGCGGCAGCACGGTCGACTCGGCGACCAGCCGCGAACTGCCCGTGCTGCACAGCAGGACGGCCGCCGCGTGGGCCCGGAACGCGGGGCGGGCGGAGGCCGCCATGACCGTCATGCCGCCCATGGAGTGTCCGGCGACCACCGCCCGCTCACCGGGCGCGAGGGTGGCCTCCAGGACGGCTTCGAGGTCGTCGGCGAGGGCGTCCGTGCTGCACGCGGGGCTCGCCGGGGTACGGCCGTGGCCGCGCTGGTCGTAGGCGATCACCTTGTGGTCGGCGCGGAGGGCGCGGATCTGAGCCGCCCAGAACGCGGTGGAACACGTCCAGCCGTGGGCGAGGACCACGGCGGGAGCGCCCACCGCGCCGTTGACGGGTTCGTGCACCTCCACATGGAGGTGCGCGCCGTCGGCGGAGCGGACGGTCAGGACCCGGGAGGGGGCGGGCGGATCGTAGAGTTCGGCGAGAACGGCGTCCGTCACGCTCACGCGGTCACCTCCGCGGCGCCGGCGTCCACGCCCTTGCCCTGGCCCGGCACCGACGACGACCGCAGCACCTCGTACTCCGCGAGGTCCACCCGCCGCGTCGCCCGGCGGAACTCGCTCGTCGTCCCCGGCCAGATCGTGGTGTTGCGGCCCTCGGGGTCCAGGTACCAGCTGGTGCAGCCGCCCGTGTTCCACACCGTGCGCCGCATCCGGTCCTGCACCCGCCGGTTCCAGGCGTGCACGGCGCTCGGCCGGGCGTCGAGCGCGGCGCGCACGCCCGGACCGCCGAGGACGTCCAACTGGCGCAGGAAGTCCGCCATGTAGTTCAACTGGGACTCGATCATGAGGATCATGGAGGAGTTCCCGAGGCCGGTGTTGGGCCCGATGATCGTCATCCAGTTGGGGAAGCCGGCCGCGCTCGCGCCCCGCAGGGCCTGCATGCCGCCCTTCCAGCTCTCGGCGAGCGTCCGCCCGTCCGCGCCGACGACCCGGTCGGCGATCGGCATGTCGGTGACGTGGAAGCCGGTGCCGAAGACGATCGCGTCGGCCTCCGCCTCGCTGCCGTCGGCGGCGACCAGCGTGGACCCGCGGACCTCACGCAGCCCCGCGGCCACGAGGTCGACGTTCGGGCGGGTGAGCGCCGGATAGTACTCGCTGGAGAGCAGGATCCGCTTGCAGCCGATGCGGTAGTCGGGGGTGAGCTTGGCGCGCAGCGCCGGGTCCTGCACGGCGCGCGCCATGTTGCCGCGGGCCAGCCGCTCGACGAAGCCGAGCTCGTTCGGGTGCTTGGTGAAGGCCTGCACCTGGAGCTCCCGGATGCCCCACAGCAGCCCGCGCCGGGCCTGCGCGGTGAAGGGCAGCCGCCTGTGCAGCCAGCGTTCGGCGCCGGTGATCCCCCGGTCCATACGGGGCATCACCCACGGCGGGGTCCGCTGGAAGAGGGTGAGGCGGTCCACCACCGGCTGGATCGCGGGCACGATCTGGATGGCGGACGCCCCGGTGCCGACCATGGCGACGCGCTTGCCGGCCAGGTCGTAGTCGTGGTCCCAGCGGGCGGAGTGGAAGACCTTGCCGGGGAAGGAGTCGAGGCCGGGGATGTCGGGGATCTTCGGATCGGACAGCGGGCCGGTCGCGGAGACCACCACGTCGGCGGAGAGCGCGCCGCTCGCCGTCTCGATGTCCCACCGCAGCCGCTCCGCGTCCCACGTCATCCGCTTGACCTCGGAGTCGAAGCGCATATGGGGGCGGAGGCCGTAGGTGTCGGTGACGCGCTCCAGGTAGGCGCGGATGTGCTCCTGCCCGGAGAAGGTGCGCGGCCACTCGGGGTTGGGCGCGAAGGAGAACGAGTAGAGGTGGGAGGGAACGTCGCAGGCGCACCCGGGGTAGCTGTTGTCGCGCCAGGTGCCGCCGACGCCGCCGGCCCGCTCCAGCACGACGAAGTCGGTGATCCCCTCCCGGCGCAGCCGCACGGCCGCCCCGAGTCCGCCGAACCCCGATCCGATCACCGCCACCCGCACATGGACGTGCTCGGTCATCCCGACGCCTCCCGCCTCAACGCGACCTTGCCAGTGAACACTGGCGCAGTGGGAGCGTAGAGCAGCGGCGTACCGATGGGTAGGGGCCGCGCGGGGGACGTTTCACATCAGCGGCCGCCGCCGCGGGCGCCGGCGCTACGGCATAGGCTTCCGGCGTGGCGGACAAGAGGGAGTACCGGACGCAGGAGCTGGCCAGGGAGGCCGGCATCACCGTGCGCACCCTGCGCTTCTACCGCGAGCGCAAACTGCTCGCGCCACCCCGCCGCGAGGGCCGCATCGCCTGGTACGACGACCGCCACCTGGCCCGGCTGCGCACCATCGCGGCGCTGCTGGACCGCGGCCACACCCTCAACGGCATCGCCGAACTCGCCGACGCCCTCGACCACGGCCGCGACGTGGCCGACCTGCTCGGCGTCAGCGGCCCCACCGAGGAGGAACCGGTCCGCCTCACCCCGGAGGAACTCGCCGCCCGCTTCGAGGGCCAGGCCACCCCGGAGAACCTCGCCGCCGCCCTCGACCTCGGCTACCTCGGCACCGACGGCGACGAGATCGTCCACATCAGCCGGCGGCTGCTGGACGTCTCCACCGTCCTGGTCCGCGAGGGCATCCCGCTCGCCGCCGTCCTCGCCGCGGGCGCCCGCGTCCGCGAACACGCCGACGCCCTGGCCGACCTCTTCACCGACCTCGTCCTGAACCACGCCACCGAGGACGACCTGCCCAGACTGCGCCCCATGGCCCGAAGCGTGGTGGAGGCGGAGCTGTCCCTCGCCTTCGACCGCCGGCTGCAGAAGCTCGAGCGGTCCGCCGCGGGCGAGGCGTGAAGGCCGTCGACCGTCAGAGGTCGTAGACCACCGTCACCGGCGCGTGGTCCGACCAGCGCTCTTCATGGGTGGCCGCGCGCTCGACGAAGCCCTTGAGCGCCTTGTCGGCGAGACGCGGCGTGGCCACATGGAGATCGATCCTCCATCCTGAGTCGTTGTCGAAAGCCCGCCCCCGGTACGACCACCACGAGTACGGGCCGGTGACGTCCGGGTGCAGTGCCCGTACGACGTCGACGTAGCCGCCCGCCTCCGGGGTGAGGACCTGCGTCAGCCACTCCCGTTCCTCCGGCAGGAAGCCGGAGTTCTTCTGGTTGGCGCGCCAGTTCTTCAGGTCGGCCTGCTGGTGGGCGATGTTCCAGTCGCCGCAGACCAGGACCTCGCGGCCGTCGGCGGCGGCGCGTTGGCGCAGGTCCTTGAGGTGGGCGAGGAACTCGTCCATGAAGCGGACCTTCTCGTCCTGGCGGTCCGTGCCGACCTCGCCGGACGGGAGGTAGAGGGAGGCGACCGTGACGCCGGGCAGGTCGGCCTCGACGTAGCGGCCTGCGGTGTCGAACTCGGCCGAGCCGAAGCCGACGCGGACGGCGTCGGGCTCACGCCGGGTGTAGAGGGAGACGCCGGCGCGGCCCTTGGCGGCGGCGGGGGCGTGGGTGACGTGCCAGCCCTCGGGGGCGCGGACCTCGTCGGGCAGCTGCTTCGCCTCGGCGCGCACCTCCTGGAGGCACAGCACGTCGGCGGAGGTGTCGGCGAGCCACTCCACGAAGCCCTTCTTCGCGGCGGCCCGCAGCCCATTAACGTTCACGGAGGTCACGGTCAGCACCCGGGCACGATACCGGCACACTGGACGCAGTCCGGATTCCACCTCTCGCAGAGAATGCACAGACGTACCTTGACTACCATGGACATACGCCGCGTCCCCTTCGACCATCCCGACGCCGTCAAGCTGAACGACGAGGTCCAGGCCGAGTACCACGAGCGCTACGGCGACGGCGGCGACGCCACCTTGTTGGAGCCGGCCGACTTCCAGCCGCCGCGCGGGGTCTACCTCATCGTCTACGACGCGCTGGGGCGTCCCGTGGCCACGGGCGGCTGGCGCAGCCAGGACCACAACGGCGAGGGCAACGAGGACGGCGACGCCGAGCTCAAGCGGATGTTCGTGATCCGGGAGATGCGCGGGCTGGGTCTGGCGCGCCGCGTCCTGAGCGCGCTGGAGGACGACGCCCGTGCGGCCGGCCGGCGCCGCATGGTGCTGGAGACCGGTACGCAGCAGCCCGAGGCGATCGGTCTGTACACGTCCAGCGGGTACGAGCCGTGCGCCAAGTTCGGCTACTACCGGTGCCACGAGGCCAGCCGCTGCTACGCCAAGCCGCTGGGCCACGACGCTTCCTGACGGTCCCTCAGCTTCTGAGGTAGGCGAGGACCGCCAGCACCCGGCGGTGGGTGTCGTCCGCCGGGGGCAGGTCCAGCTTGGTGAGGATGCCGCCGATGTGCTTGCCGACGGCGGCCTCGGAGACGACCAGGGTGCGCGCGATCGCCCCGTTGGACTTGCCCTCCGCCACCAGCGCCAGCACCTCCCGCTCGCGCGGGGTGAGGCGGGCCAGCGGGTCCCGGCGGCGGCGCAGCAGTTGGCGGACGACCTCGGGGTCGACGACGGTGCCGCCGGCGGCGACCTCCCGCAGGGCGTCCACGAACTCCTCGACCTGGCCGACGCGGTCCTTGAGGAGGTAGCCGACGCCGGTGCCGTCTCCGGAGTCGAGGAGTTCGGCGGCGTAGGCGCGCTGGACGTACTGGCTGAGGACGAGCACCGGCAGCGCGGGGCGCTCGGCGCGCAGGCGGACGGCGGCGTGCAGGCCCTCGTCCTGGAAGGCGGGCGGCATCCGCACGTCGGTGACGACGATGTCGGGGGTGTGGGCGGCGACCGCCGCGAGCAGGGCCGGGGCGTCGCCGACGGCGGCGACGACCTCGTGGCCGAAGCGGGTGAGCAGCGTCGTCAGTCCGTCGCGCAGCAGGACGCTGTCCTCGGCGAGGACTACGCGCAGGCCGGTTCCGTCGGCTCGCAAGGGATCTCCACACGCAGCAGGGTGGGCCCGCCGGGCGGGCTGGTCAGCGTAAGTCTTCCATCGAGGACCGAGACCCGGTCGGCGAGACCGGTGAGTCCGGTGCCGTGGGCCGCGTCCGCGCCGCCGCGGCCGTCGTCCTCCACCTCCAGCGAGAGCCGGCCGTCTCGGTGCCCGCCGCCCACCCGGGCACGGCCCGCCCCGCTGTGCCGGGCGACGTTGGCCAGCGCCTCGCGGACCACGAAGTACGCGGCGCTCTCGACGGGCCGCGGCAGCCGGTGCGGCAGCGTGAGGTCCACGTCGACCGGGACGGGCGAGCGGTCGGCGGCGTCGGCGACGGCGGCCTCCAGCCCGTAGTCGGCGAGGACCTTGGGGTGGATGCCGTGGATGAGTTCGCGCAGTTCGGCGAGGGCGGCGCCCGCCTCCTCGTGGGCGCGGGCGAGCTGTTCGGCGAGGGGGCCGCCGGGCGGGGCGTCGAGGCGGGCCAGGCCGAGGCTCATGGTGAGGGCGACGAGGCGTTGTTGGGCGCCGTCGTGCAGGTCGCGTTCGACGCGGCGGCGTTCCGTCTCGAAGGCGTCCACCAACCGGGCCCGGGAGCGGGTCAGTTCGACGACCCTGGCGCGCTGGTCGTCGTCGTCCGGGGTGATGAGCAGCCTGGTCAGGGCGGCCCGGGCGCCGGCGGCGGCGCCGAGTGCATATGCGCCGGCGGCCAGCAGCAGGACGCCGAGCGCGGCGGCGGCCCAGGCGGTCGGCCAGTCGGTGACCGTCCACGCCTTCAGCACCTTCGCCTCCCGGCCCTCGCCGGCCGTCGCCATCAGCAGCGGGGTGGCGATCACCGCGAGGGGCGCGGCCAGGGCCGTCGTGAGCAGCAGCGCCTCGGCCGGCCAGAGCAGGCCCGCGGTGAGGAGCGCGTGGCCGAGTTCGCGCCAGGTGGCGGTCTCGCGCAGCCTGGTGGTGAACCAGCTGCGCAGGCCGGGGGCGGGCGGTTCGGCGTGCGGATCGTCCTCGTCCGGGTGGTCGCCGGGGTCGATCAGCCGCAGTCTTCGCCGCTCCAGGGCGGCCACGGGCAGCCCGGCGAGGGGCAGGGCGGCGAGGAGGGGCAGTCCGACGAGGCCGATCGTGAGGACTCCGCCGGCGGCCGCCCAGGCCACCAGGCCCAGGAGGAGCAGCGCCCCGGTCAGCGTCCCCGTCAGCAGATAGGCGGCGGCGCGCCAGGGCCACGGTGACAGCAGGTAGCGCGGGCGGGCGAGGGCCTGCCACACGGACGCGGGCGCGGCGGGCGCGGTTCGGGGGGCGTGGGGGGCACGGGGGGTCATGCGGATCACCGTAGGAGGGGGTGGGGTCGTCGGGCCATGGGGCCGGCGGGGGGTCCGGGGGTTCTCCACCTGCTGGTCCTCGAAGTCGGTTAAGTGGGCGTAACCATGTGTGAGTGAGTGTCGTTGTCAGAGCGTGAATCTGACGGAGTGGGCGAAGACGCAGGGTGTGCATCCGCAGACCGCGTATCGCTGGTTCCGTGAGGGGGCGTTGCCGGTACCGGCTCAGCGGGTCGGGCCACGCACGATCCTGGTGAACATCGACGCGAACACCACACCCGAGACCATCGGCGGTCTGGGCCTGTATGCCCGAGTGTCCTCGCACGATCAGAAGACCGATCTGGAACGCCAGGTCGCTCGCTTGTCGGCGTGGGCAGCGCAGGCCGGTCACCGAGTCGTTCGTGTCGAGGCGGAGATCGCTTCCGGGATGAACGGCTGCCGCTCCAAGGCCCGGCGTCTGCTGGCCGACCCGAACGTGACCTGTGTGGTGGTGGAGCACAAAGACCGGCTCGGCCGGATGAACGTCGAGCTTGTCGAGGCCGCCTTGTCCGCGACGGGCCGTCGCCTGCTGGTCTTGGATGACGGCGAAGTCGAAGACGACCTGGTGCGGGACATGGTGGAGGTGCTGACCTCGTTCTGCGCCCGCCTGTACGGGCGCAGGTCGGCGAAGAACCGCGCCCGCAAGGCACTGGAAGCCGCCGAACATGGCTGACCTCCGCTCGATCGCCGCGCCGTTCGTCGTTCTCGGCCCGTCCGGTGTTGCGATCCGTGCCCGGCTGAAGGACCTCACGCCTGGGGATGAGAAGGTTCTGCGCTTGGTGGGTGCGCACTTGGGCTCGCTCGCCTCGAAGGACCTCAAAGCGCGTTGCGCGGACGGCCTGGAGCACTCCACCGAGTCATGGGCGGCCCGTAAGCGGGACCTGACAGCCGAGTCGTCGTCCAGGTGGGCCGGGTCGATCACAAGGGCCACGCATGACCAGTGGGCGCTCGCCCGGCGCGGCCAGGCCGCGCACATCCAGTCCCTCGAAGCCGGTATCACCACGATCCGGCACCGGCTGTCGCTGCCGGTCGGCCACAAGGGCGCCAAGCGGGCTCCGGGCGGCTACTGCTGCGCGCACGAGTGGTTTCACAAAACTCGACGGCTGCATGTGCTGGAGGACCGACTCGAGAAGGTTCGGGCCGACCGGGAAGCGGGACGGGTGCATGTCGTGCGTGGCGGCAAACGTCTGCTGCGCACCCGTCACAACCTCGACACCGCGCAGCTCACCGGGGCCGGGTGGCGTGAGCGGTGGGAAGCCGAGCGCTGGTTCCTCCAGGCGGACGGCGAGTCGGGGAAAAGATTCGGCAACGAGACGATCCGCATCACGCCCGAGGGCGAAATATCGATCAAGCTCCCGGCCCCGCTTGCCGACCTGGCGAACGCCAGGCACGGCCGGTACGTACTCGCTGCGAAGGTGCGGTTCTGGCACCGGGGGCAGGAGTGGGCCGACCGCGTGGAAGCCAACCGGGCCGTGGCTTACCGCATCCACTACGACACGGGACGCATGCGCTGGTACGCGGACGCCGCCTGGCAGATCCCACCCGCCAGGACCCTCCCGCTCGAAGCCGCCCTCGCCGATGGCGTGATCGGCGTCGACATGAACGCCGATCACCTGGCCGCATGGCGCCTGGACACCCACGGCAACCCGATCGCCCGGCCGCGCCGGTTCTTCTACGACCTGTCCGGCAACGCCCAGCACCGTGACGCCCAGGTACGGCACGCCCTCACGCGGCTGCTGAACTGGGCCAAGACCTGCGGCGTCAAGGCCATCGCGGTCGAAGACCTCGACTTCCAGGACGAGAAAACCAGAGAGAAGCACGGGCGCAAGCGCCGATTCCGGCAGCTCATCTCCGGCATGCCGACCAGCAGACTCCGCGCCCGGCTGACCTCCATGGCCCACGCCACAGGTATCGCCATCATCACCGTGGACCCGGCCTACACCAGCAAGTGGGGGGCCCAGCACTGGCAAAAACCGACGACCGGGCCCACCCGTAAGACCACCCGGCACGATGCGGCGAGCATCGCGATCGGACGACGCGCCCAAGGACACCCGATCCGGCGACGGACGACACCGCCCCGCGCACACCAGAGCGATGTGCACGGGCATCGGACCGTCCAGGCCGACCGGCGTGCCCCTGGGCGTGAGGAACCCCGCCCCCGCATCCCCGGACCACGGACACGATCCGTGCCGCCGGACGCGGCGAGTACGCGGGCGACCAGGACATCCAAAACCGTTCGGGATGTCCGCAGTGACCAGGAATGGGTCCAAGACTCACTCCTGCTCACTGATTAGGAACGGTATGCCTGGCCCTACCCCGACTCTCGCGCCTGCCCCAGCGACCGGGAGTACCGCCGCACGGTTGTCTGGACCCGACAGGCGGTCCCACGAGGCTTCGTGGCGCCGTCGACATGCCGACCGAGGGAGTACGGGCCGAGATGACCGAGCACGCCGTCCAACTGACCGCCTTACGGCGGAGGTACGGGTCCACGACCGCCGGGGTGACCGCCCTCGACGGTGTCAGCCTGGCTCTGCCCCGGGGTTCCTTCACGGCCGTGATGGGGCCGTCCGGGTCGGGCAAGTCGACGTTGCTGCAGTGCGCGGCCGGTCTGGACCGGCCCGACTCGGGGTCGGTGCGGATCGGCGGGACGGAGCTGACGGGGCTGAGTGAGCGGCGGCTGACGCTGTTGCGGCGCGAGCGGATCGGGTTCGTGTTCCAGGCGTTCAACCTGCTGCCGGCGCTGACCGCCGAGCAGAACGTGGCGTTGCCGCTGCGGCTGGCGGGCCGCCGTCCGTCGAGGGCGCGGGTGCGTGAGGCGCTGCGGCAGGTCGGGCTGGGCGAGCGCGGCGGGCACCGGCCCGGTGAGCTGTCCGGCGGCCAGCAGCAGCGGGTGGCGCTGGCGCGGGCGCTGATCACCCGGCCCGAGGTGCTGTTCGGGGACGAGCCGACGGGGGCGCTGGACTCGACGACGGGCCGCGAGGTGCTGACGCTGTTGCGCGGCATGGTCGACGGCGAGGGCCAGACCGTGGTGATGGTGACCCACGACCCGGTGGCCGCCTCGTACGCGGACCGGGTGGTCTTCCTGGTCGACGGGCGGGTGCACGGCGAACTGGCGGGTGCGGACGCGGAGTCGATCGCGGCTCGGATGGCGGGGCTGGAGGGCGGCGGCGGGCGGGGCGCACAAGTCCGCTCGGACGGCGACTCGTTGGACGGCGAGTCGTTGGAGGGCGCCTCGTGCTGAGTGTCGCATGGTGCACGTTGCGTGCCCGCTGGGCGTCCTTCGTGGGCAGTTTCGTCGCCTTGGCGGTGGGGGTCGGGCTGCTGGCCGTGATGGGGCAGGCGCTGGCCGCGTCGGCGAAGGCGCCGGTGCGGTCGCCGGAGCGGTTCGCGGCGGCTCCGGCGGTGGTGCGGGGGCAGGACACCCTGCGGGTGGACACGCCGATCGGGGCGCGGAGCGCCGGGTTGGCGAGTCCGCGAGCGGTGCCGGACGCCGTCGTGGCCGCGGTGCGGGCGCTGGGGCCGGTCACCGAGGACCGCTCCTTCCCGATGCGGGCGGCGGGCGGGCCGGCTGACCTGGTCGGGCACCCCTGGCCCGTCGCGCGGTTCGCCTCCTACGAGTTGAGCGAGGGCCGTGCTCCGCGCACGGACGGCGAGGTGGTGGTCTCGGGCGAATGGGCCGCTGTGGGTGCGCGGTTGAGCGGTGGTGAACGGGTGGTGGGGACCGTGCGCGGGCTCGGCTTCGAGGACGCCGTGTTCTATACGGACGCACGGGCGGCGCAACTCTCGCCCTTGTCCGCACAGTTGGTGGTCGAGGCGGATGTGGCGGCGGTGCGGGCGGTGGTCGCGGGCAGCGGCGCCCGGGTGCTCACCGGGGACGAGCGGCGGCTGGCCGACGCCGATCCCGGCCGCGACGCCGAGGCGCTCACCGCGCTGAACGCGCTGTTCGGCACGGCGGGCGGGGTGACGGCCTTCGTGTCGGTGTTCGTCGTGGCCTCCACGTTCGCCTTCGCGGTGGAGCGGCGGCGCCGGGAGTTCGGCCTGCTGCGCACCGCCGGCGCCACCCCGGCGCAGGTGCGGCGGGCGGTGCTGGCGGAGGCGCTGGCGGTGGGCGTGCTCGCCTCGGCGACGGGGTGCGCGCTGGGGGCGTACGGGGCGCCGTGGCTGGGCGAGGCGGTCGTCGACGGCGGCCTAGCACCGCGCTGGTACACGATCGGCGGGGCTGTCTGGCCGTACCATCTGGCCTTCTGGACGGGCCTGGTGGTCGCCGTCGCGGGCGCGGTCGCCGCGTCGTGGCGGGCCGGGCGGACCGCTCCCGCCCAGGCGCTGCGCGAGGCGTCGGCGGACGGGCGGGCACTGACCCGGGGGCGGCTGCTGTGCGGTACGGCGCTGCTCCTGGCTGCCGGGGCGGCCGCGGCGTACACGCTGCTGAGCGATCCGGGTGAACTGCTGCACCGCAAGACGTACATCAGCCGTCCGATGCTGCTGATCACGGCGGTGGCCCTGCTGGCGCCCGCCGTCGTACGGCCGCTGACGCCCCGGCTGCCGGGGACGACGGGCATGCTGGTGCGGGCGCACGCGGTCGCCGGGGTCCGGCGCACCGCCGCCGTCGCCGCGCCGGTCCTGGTCACGGTGGCCCTCGCCGGCTCGCTGCTGGGCGCGACGGCCACGCTGAACGGGGCGCGGGCCGCGGAGGTGCGGGAGCGCACGACGGCCGACTTCGTGGTGACCTCGGACACCGGAACCCCGCTGGACACGGCGGCACTTGTTCGGGTGCCCGGTGCGGTGGCCTCCCCCACCGCCGGGACTTCCGTGTACACGCTGGAGGACGGGGTGGCGCTGATCGCGTCCGAGGCGCGGGCCGTCGATCCGGGGCTGCTCGCCACGACGGCACGGCTGCCGGTGACGGCCGGGAGGCTCGCGGACCTGGACGACGCCTCGATCGTCGTCAACGAGGAATGGGCCGAGCACCGGGTGGGAGAGACGGTGCGGGTGTGGCTCGGGGACGGCACGCCGAGGTCGCTGCGGATCGCCGCCGTGCTGGCCACCGGCACCGGTGACAACGGCGTGTACGTGACGGCGGCCAACGCGGGCGGGGCGGGTGTGGACCGGGTCGACGTGCGGGTGCGGCCGGGCGCCGACCCGGGCGCGGTCGCGGCCGGGCTGCGGGCGGTCGGCGGGGTCCGGGTGTCGAGTGGGGCGCGGTGGGTGGCCGACGCGGAACCCCGTACCGACTCGAGGACGAGGCTCGGGACGTTCCTCGTCCTCGGCATCGCGCTCCTGTACACCGGGCTGTTCCTCGCCAACACCCTGGCCATGGCCGCCGGGGAGCGGGGCCGGGCGACGGCCGCGCTGCGGCTGGCCGGGGCGACGGGCGGCCAGGTGCTGCGGCTGGCCGCCGCGGAGGCGCTGACGGTGGTCGGTCTGGGCGCGGTGCTGGGCCTGGCGGTGACGGCGGTCAACCTCGCCGGTATGGCGGCGGCCCTGCACCTGCTGACGGCACCGGTGACCGTGGTCGTCCCGTGGCCGGCCCTGGCCTGGACGACAGCCGCCTGCGCCCTGCTCGCACTGACGGCGACACTGATCCCGACGGCATGGACCTTGCGACGCCGACCGGCGGCGTGAGGACGGGCGGAGCAATCGCCCGCGTGAGGACGGGCAGTTGCGACCGGCCGCGTGAGGCCGGTTACCGGGATGCTAGCGGCGTACCGGTGTGTACCACGGTTGCTGTACCGCCGAGCCGTACCGCATCCAGCAACTCTGCGTGTGATGTGCGGGCGTGTGACCGTCTCTGCATCTGCGCCGCACGTTTGCACCTTCACGCCCTCGTGCAGCTACGGCTCAGCGGTCATGCTTCGTCTCGACCAGGGGAGTTGTTGGGCCTTGCTCAGGTTCCTGCCCTGGCATTACTCGAGGAGGACTCTCCGTGCGTCGCTTACTGTCCGTTCTTACCGCGTTCGCGTTGAGCTGTGCCGCCTTGATATGCGAATCCGGCGCGGCGTCTGCCACGGGAACGCCCCGCGCCCAGTTCTGGGACGGCACGGGGTATCAGAGTCGGAAGCTCGACAAGGATGTGTGGAGCCAGGGGTACGCGCAGATCCCAGACCTGTCCAGGGAGGGATTGAGCTGCTGGTTCTGCAGTGGCAACTGGGACAACCGGATCTCTTCGCTGAGCACCACCGGCGGCGGGCAGTCCCCGGTCGACCTTTGGGTCTACACCGAGCCGGGATATCAGGGAAGATGCGTGTACATCCCGGCGAATACCCAGATCAGTGACCTGCACAATATGGTGGTCAGCGGGATCTCTTACCCGATCAGTCTGGACAACGACATCTCGTCCTTCATGGTCTACGACACCAGGGTTGTCCAGCCGGACCTTCCGTGCCATCGCCTCATCTCCCACCTTTGAGGCGTTCGCGCGGCCGGCGGAGCGGCTTCGGGCCGGAGTCGCAATGGCCTGGTCAAGCGCCGCCGCGCTCGGACCCTGGCGCACCAGTTTGGAAGATCGCGTATGCGCACCCGCCCTGACCCGGCAGGACGTTGACCTGCGTGCTCCTCGGACGCTCGCCGCAACTCCCCGCTGTTCCCCGTGCGATGCCGCTCGAACGGGCACTCAGGGGGCACAGGAGCCGTTCTCCCGCCCACGGTCTCCACTCGGGCGGTAGCTGCACCTGGGTGCCTCAGTCGGACTCTCGTGCCCAGGCATACGGCATCTGGTCGGTGGTGTCGATGACCCACGGCTCAGGGTAGCGGGCGTGGCATCCAGTGCACCGCGCGACGAATGTCCCGACTTCCGGGTTCGTCATGATGCTGTAGTGCGACGATGGCAGCGCCCGGACCATGTAGCCATTGGCTGTCGTCTCCAGGGCAGGCCAACTTGGCGAGCATGTACAAGGCGCTGTCTTGGCGAATGTCTCGTCCTCGGCCGCATGGTGCGTGGCCCTGAACGTTCTGTAGAGCTTCTTCAACCCCTGCACGGTGTCCTCGCATTCTGTGATCGACTGGGTACGATCACTTCCCCTTCCTGGGGCGGACACGGTACAGCGGGTCAAGCCACGCGGTTCAGCCCACCACTCTCCTCCAGCTCCCATCCCGTCTGCCGTCGACCCAGGCAGAGCCGAGCAGACGCGGTGTGTGGGTCGACGGCAGGCACGTGTGCCGGGTGTCGTGCAGACGGATCTGACGGACGCCGGCAGATCCTTCGGCACGTCCCGTCGGAAGCCACCCGCCGGGCACTGCGCAAGCTGGGCAAGCGCCTTGGGAAGCAAGACCCGGAGTAGTCGCTGTACTTCGCTGCTGTACGGAATGGCCAAAGCCCCGGTCGGGAATCCCGACCGGGGCTTTGAGCTGCAGTGGACCTGAGGGGATTTGAACCCCTGGCCCCCTCGATGCGAACGAGGTGCGCTACCGGACTGCGCCACAGGCCCTTGCAACGAGTGAAACTCTAGCACCCCCATCGGGCTGCTTGGAAATCCGTTCCCCGGCGCCTGCCGGGGCGGGCGGAGGGCCGCTCACTCGTTGGCGGCGCGGGGGCGCTCCCCGTCCTCGTACTGGTCGAACAGCGGGGTGCGGCCCCGCTCGCGGGAGCGGCGGGCGGACGCGGCGCGCCGTGCGTCGCTGCGTTCGCCGTCCTCCGCGCCGGCCGGCTCCTCACTCCCGGTGTTCGCCGTGTCCGACGCGGACGGCGTGTCCGCGGCGGCGTCGGCCGTCTCCTGCTCCGGCGGGGCCGAGGAGCTGGAGCGGGCCGAGCTCCAGGCGTCCGGCGCGCCGAGGTCCACGTCGGAGGTGGCGCGCGGGGCGACGGGGGCGGTCACGTACGTCGGCAGCGGGACCGGCACCGGGTCCCAGCTCTCACCGTGCCCGGGCCGGCGCTGCCGCTCGCGCTGCTGGTCGACCCATTCGGCGTGGTCGGTCTGCTCGACGAGCGCCCTGCGGTCCGCGGCGAGCGCCAGCAGGCCCGGGTCGGTCTCCGGCTCGGCGGCGGCGTGCGGTTCCTCGGCGCCGGTTTCGGCGTCGGCGTCCAGGGACGGCGGGTGCGCCGCCCCTGCCGTGGAGCCGCGCCGGCGGGGCTGACGCTCCCGCAGCCGCTGCGCGGCGGCCTCGGCGCGTCTGCGGTCCATCTGGTAGGCGAAGCGCCGGCGCTCCTGGGTGCGCAGGTAGGCGATGTAGCCGCTGAGCAGGACCGCGGGCACACCGGGCGCCCACAGGAACGCCAGTCCGCCGACGGCCGCGACGATCGCGCCCAGCGTGAAGGCGAGGAAGAGCAGGACGGTGGTGCGCCGGCGGCGGGCGAGCGCCTTCGAGCGCTTGGCCCGGGCGGCCGCCGCCTGCGTGGAGGCGGCGGACGCGGGAGGCGCGGAGACGTGGGCGTGCGGGGCCGCCTGATCGCGGACCGGCTCACGCGTCGCGTCCCGCGAGGGATCGCGCGCCCCCTCCGGGCGCGGCTGCTCGCGCTCCTGCACCGTCACCTTGGTCTGCGGACGGGTCGGGGGCATGGCGAAGGCCCGGACGTCCACCGATTCGGTGACCGCGTCCGGGACGTCGGCGTCGGGCTCGCCCTCCTCGGAGGAGCGCGCCCGCAGGTCCTTGGCGTACCGGCGCTCCATCCCCGCCCGTCCGGACAGCAGCCGGATGGCGGTGCTGAAGCGTTCCGTCGGACGGGCCTCGTTCAGCTCGTCCTGCCTACGGAGCCACATCGGCACCAAGTAGGCGGCCCAGGCCCCGACGATGACTGCGTAGATGAGGCCGCTGCTGCTCACGTCTCACACGGTAGAGGGGTTTGCGTGAGGCCATCCGCCAATTGGGCCGGTGTGTCGCACGATCTGGCTGATATTTCGAACTTTTTTTGTGACGGATGCGATCACCGCGCCGCCCGGCAGTGAATTGAAAGCCTCAAGACGGTCATCGCCCGATCAATTTCGAACACTTATTCAATTACCGGGGCTGGTCCGATTCCCCGGAGCGTTCTGCGGGTCACGAGGATCGGCCGGCTCGTCGGGAAGGTTCCGCGGCCGGGCGCGTCGCCAGCGGCTCATCAGCCCCTCCGGGACCTCCTCCGCCGTGAGCGCGAAGACGAGGTGGTCGCGCCAGGCCCCGTCGATGTGGAGATAGCGGGGCCGCAGCCCCTCCGCCCGGAATCCGAGTTTCTCCACCACCCGGAGGCTGGGCCGGTTCTCGGGCCGGATGCAGACCTCGACGCGGTGCAGCCCGACCGTGCGGAAGCAGTGGTCCACGACGAGCGCCACCGCCGTGGGCATCACCCCGCGCCCCGCCACGGACTGGTCCACCCAGTAGCCGACGTGGCCCGAGCACATGGACCCCCAGGTGATCCCGGCCACCGTCAACTGCCCGACGAGACGGCCCTGGTACTCGATGACGAACGGCAGCATCCGCCCGGCGTTCGCCTCCGCCCGCAGATGGCGGACCATCTGACGGTAGGTCGGCCGGTGGGCGATCGGCCCGCTCGGCGCGGGCGGCGGGATGGTCGCCTCCCAGGGGCGCAGCCAGTCCCGGTTGCGCCGGTTGACCTCGCGCCAGGCCCGCTGGTCACGCAGCTTTATCGGCCGCAGGACGACATCGCCCTCCGCCAGTTCGACGGGCCAGGACAGGCTGTTCAGCGCGCACCCCCACTGCTGTCGCCGGGTCTGGGGTGGTCACCGCCGCGCAACTGGTCGACGGCGTGGGTCAGCAGGGGCTCCAGGACCGCCAGCCCGTCCTTCACCCCGCCGGTGGAACCGGGCAGGTTGACGACCAGCGTCCCGCGGGCGATGCCCGCCAGCCCCCGGGAGAGCGCCGAGGTCGGCACCTTCTCCCGGCCGAAGGCCCGGATCGCCTCCGCGATCCCCGGCACCTCGTGGTCGATCACCGCGCGGGTCGCCTCCGGCGTGCGGTCGGTGGGCGAGAGCCCGGTGCCGCCGGTGGTGACGATCACGTCGTACCCGGCGTCCACTCCGGCGCGCAGGGCGGCCTCGACGGGGTCGCCGTCCGGGACGACCTGGGGGCCGTCGACGGCGAAGCCGAAGCGCCTCAGGCCCTCGGCGACCAGCGGTCCGCCCCGGTCCTCGTAGACACCGGCCGCGGCCCGGTTGGACGCCGTCACGACCAGCGCGCTGTAGGGGGAGAGCAGCGCGCCGCCGATCGACGCATCAAGTGTCATGCCCGGCTCCAGTCGCCCGACTTGCCGCCCGTCTTCTCCTCCACGCGCACGTCCGTGATGACCGCTGTCTTGTCGACCGCCTTCACCATGTCGATCACGGTGAGCGCGGCGACCGAGACCGCGGTGAGGGCCTCCATCTCGACGCCCGTGCGGTCCGTCGTCCTCACCGTGGCGGTGATCTCCACGGCGTCGTCCGCGACCGACAGGTCCAGTTTCACACCGGAGAGCGCCAAGGGGTGGCACAGCGGGATCAGATCGGGCGTGCGCTTGGCGCCCATGATGCCCGCGATCCGCGCGGTGGCCAGCGCGTCGCCCTTGGGGACGCCCTCGCCCCGCAGCAGCTCGACCACGCGGGGCGAGACGAGGACGCGTCCGCTCGCGCGCGCGGTGCGCGCGGTGACGTCCTTGGCCGACACGTCGACCATGCGGGCGGCGCCCGCGTCGTCGATGTGCGTCAGCCGGTCCTGCCCGTCGTGCCCGCCCCGCGCGTCCTGGCGGTCCTGCCTGCTCATGCTGTGTCGCACTCCCGGTCCGGGCCCGGCACGCTGCGCCGCGCGGTCCTCCTCGTGCGCGACACGCTACCCGCAACGAGGCCTGCTCAGCCGAGCAGGACCACCTCTACCTCGGCTCCCGGCTCGACCGACTCCACGCCCTCGGGGACGACGATCAGCGCGTCGGCGTGGGCGAGGGCGGCGACCAGGTGCGAACCGGCGCCGCCGACCGGGCGCACGGTCCCCTCGGCGTGGGTGGCCCGCAGGAACTGACGGCGCCCCCGGGGCGAGGTGAGCGCCTCGTCGGCGACGAGCCTCGCGCGCGTGGTGGGCCGGTGGACGTCCTTGAGGCCCATCATGGTGCGGATCGCGGGCCGTACGAACAGTTCGAACGAGACGTACGACGACACCGGGTTGCCGGGCAGGGCCAGCAGCGGGATGTGGTCGGGGCCGATGGCGCCGAACCCCTGGGGCTTGCCGGGCTGCATGGCGAGTCTGCGGAACTCGACCCCGCCGCCCCCCTGGTCCTCGTCCCCGACGTACGACAGGGCCTCCTTGACGACGTCGTACGCCCCGACGCTCACGCCGCCCGTGGTGACGACGAGGTCGGCGCGCACCAGCTGGTCCTCGACGGTCGAGCGGAGGGTCTCGGCGTCGTCGGCGACCGCGCCCACGCGGTAGGCGATCGCGCCGGCGTCCCGGGCGGCCGCGGTGAGGGCGAAGCTGTTGGAGTCGTAGATCTGGCCCTTGCCCAACTCCTCGCCGGGCTGGACGAGTTCGCTGCCGGTGGACATGACGACCACGCGCGGGCGTGGACGCACCCGGACTGTGCCGCGGCCGATCGCGGCGAGCAGGGCGATCTGCGCCGGGCCGAGGACGGTGCCGGCGTCCAGGGCGCGGTCGCCGGCCTTCGCGTCGCTGCCCTTGGCGCGCACGTGCGCGCGTGCTCCCGCGGGCCGGTACACGCGTACGTGCCCCTCGGCCTGCTCGGGGGCGAGAGCGCGGGCCCGCATCGAGTCGACCGGTCCCTCGCCGAGCCCGCCGTCGGTCCATTCGACGGGGACGACGGTCTCCGCGCCGTGCGGCAGCGGCGCGCCGGTCATGATCCGGGCGGCCTGCCCGGGGCCCACGTGCAGCAGGCCGGGCTGCCCCGCCGCGATGTCCCCGACGACCTCCAGGACGGCGGGGAACTCCTCGCTCGCGCCCTCGACGTCCGCGACCCGCACCGCGTACCCGTCCATCGAACTGTTGTCGAACGGCGGCAGCGACACCGGGACCGTGACGTCGTCGACCAGGACGCAGCCCTGGGCGTCGGGCAGTTGCAGCTCGATCGGTTCCAGAGGGCGGACCGTGGCGAGGACGTCGTCCAGGTGCTCGTCCACCGACCAGAGGCGGTCCTGACCGGTGGCGCGGGGCGCGGCGGTGCTCAAGTGGCTACATCTCCTCCGTGACGTAACTGCGAAGCCAGGTCCGGAAGTCCGGGCCCAGGTCTTCACGTTCGCACGCGAGTCGGACAATCGCCCGGAGGTAGTCGCTGCGGTCTCCGGTGTCATAGCGGCGGCCCTTGAAGACGACGCCGTGCACGGGGCCGCCGATCTTCTCGTCCTGGGCGAGCTGCTGGAGGGCGTCGGTGAGCTGGATCTCGCCGCCGCGGCCCGGCTCGGTCTCGCGCAGCACGCCGAACACGGCGGGGTCGAGGACGTAACGGCCGATGATCGCGTAGTTGGAGGGGGCGTCGGCCGGTTCCGGCTTCTCCACGAGGCCGCTCACCTTGACGACGTCGCCGTCGGCGGTGTGCTCGACGGCGGCGCAGCCGTAGAGGTGGACCTGCTCGGGCTCGACCTCCATGAGCGCGATGACGCTGCCGCCGTGCCGCTCCTGGACCTCGATCATCCGCTGGAGCAGCGGGTCGCGCGGGTCGATCAGGTCGTCGCCCAGGAGGACGGCGAACGGCTCCTGGCCGACGTGCGGCGCGGCGCACAGCACCGCGTGGCCGAGACCCTTGGGGTCGCCCTGTCGCACGTAGTGCATGGTCGCCAGGTCGCTGGACTCCTGGACCTTGGCGAGCCGGTGGGCGTCGCCCTTCTTCGACAGCGCGGACTCGAGTTCGTAGTTGCGGTCGAAGTGGTCCTCCAGGGGCCGCTTGTTGCGGCCTGTGACCATGAGGACGTCGTCGAGGCCGGCGGTGACGGCCTCCTCGACCACGTACTGGATCGCGGGCTTGTCGACGACCGGCAGCATCTCCTTGGGAGTGGCCTTGGTCGCCGGCAGGAACCGTGTGCCGAGGCCGGCTGCGGGGATGACAGCCTTGCTGATCCTGGGGTGCGACTGAGTCATGCCGGCCACCATATCCGGTGCCCTGGACGGGAAACCGCACCCCCGGCTGGTTCATGCTCATATGAGCGCATTCGTAGAGGTTGAGGCGGGAGTGACACATGGGGCAGGCCACCGGCGGTCCGGAGTCCGACAAGCGTAGGTTGCGGCGGGAGCTCCTCGCGACGAGGAGCACGCTGACGGCGGACGGCCTGCGGGAGGCGGCCGGGGCGCTGGCCCGGCGCGCCCTGGACCTGCCGGAGCTGGCCCGGGCCGGCACGGTCGCCGCGTACGTCTCGGTGGGCTCCGAGCCGGGGACGCTCGCCCTGCTGGACGCCCTGCGCGCGCGGGGCGTGCGCGTGCTTCTGCCGGTGCTGTTGCCCGACGACGACCTCGACTGGGGCGCGTACGACGGTGAGGGCTCCCTCACACGTGTGCGGCACGGCGGCAGGATGGCCCTGTTCGAGCCCTCGGGCGAGCATCTCGGCCGTGACGCCGTCACGGACGCCGACGTGGTGCTGCTGCCGGGCCTCGCGGTCGACGGGCGGGGGATGCGGCTCGGGCGCGGCGGGGGCTCATACGACCGTGTCCTGGCCCGCCTGGAGCGGGCCGGTGCCCGTCCCTCGCTGGTGGTGCTGCTGTACGACGGCGAGGTCGTCGCGCGGGTTCCCGAGGAGCCGCACGACGCGCCGGTGCACGCCGTGGTGACGCCGTCCGGGGTACGCCGCTTCACCTGAGCGGGGGACCGCCGTCGCGGGCGGGAACGCGAAAGGGGCGCTCCACGCGTGCGTGCGTGGAGCGCCCCTCTCAGATGCCCTCGGACCGGGACCGCGTCAGGGCTTGAGGACGAGGGTGTCGCTCGTGCTGCCGTCGACGGCCTTCGCCGAGTAGGCCCAGTCGAGCAGTTCGCCCTTGGCCCACTTGCCCGTCTGGTCGGTGTAGTGGGCGCTGAAGGCGTGCCCGGAGGCGCCGGTGAGGTTGATCCACTTCGACTTGTCGAGGTCGGCGAGGTTGACCACCATCCGCATCGACGGCACCCATACGACGTCGTAGCCGCCTGCGGCGTTCCAGCCCGCCGCGTTGACCGCGGCCTCGCCGCCGCTGAGCTCCCACGGGCCGCGGTTGAGCACGTACCGCAGGAAGCCGGGGCCGCTGGTGCCGAGGGTCTGGTTCTCCAGGAACAGGCGGTGCAGCCGGCCCCAGCTCCAGGTGTCGACGTCCTTGCCGAGCTTGGCGGTCAGCTCCCAGCGCGCGTCGATCATGGCGCGCTCGAACAGCTTGTCGCGGTTGTGGTCGGCGCCGGGGCGCCTGCCGTTCTCGGGGGTCGTCCACCAGTCGCTGCCGGGCTTGTCCATCAGGTTGCGCACGACCTCGAACCAGCGGTCGCCGCCGTCCGGCTGGGCCTGGTCGGGGTCGCGCTGGCCGCACTCGCGGACCTTGCCGGTGGCGTCGACGGGCCCGGTGTTGTTGACCGGGTCGACCCACAGGCACTGTCCCTCGACGCGCAGTTCCTTGGGCAGCTTGTTGCCGAAGGCCAGTTTCAGGATGTTGCGCCAGACCGCGTTGAAGTAGGCCGCGGCGGCCGAGTCGGCGTCCTGGGTGTAGTCCCAGCCCTGGAGCAGGTCCTGCGCCTGGCGGACGTCCGCGTCCTTGAGGTTCAGCTTGAGCAGGGTGGGCACGAGCAGCCGGGCGATCTGGCTGTCGCTGTCCGTCTGCATCTGGCGCATGTCGTCGGTGGAGACCTTGCCGCCGCCCTCGATCTTCTGCTTGATCAGATCGCTGATGCGCTGGCTGCGGGTGCCGTAGCCCCAGTCCGTGGTGAGCGTGTAGGGGTACTTGTCCTGATCGACGACGGCCTGGTTGGCGGTGACGATGTAGCCGCGCTCGGGGTCGAACTCGTAGGGCAGCTTGTCGAAGTCGATGTAGCCCGTCCACCGGTACTTCGGGTCCCAGCCCGGAGCGGGGACCGAACCCTTGTGGTTCTTCGCGCGCGTGGGGATCTTCCCGGGCAGCTGGTAGCCGATGTGGTTGTCGGTGTCCGCGTAGACCAGGTTCTGCGAGGGGACGTCGAAGAGCTTGGCCGCGGCGCGGAAGTCGTCCCATCCGGCCGCCTTGTTCATGGCGAACACGGCGTCCATGGAGGTGCCCGGCTCCAGAGCGGTCCACTTCAGGGCGACGGCGTAGCCGTCCCCGCGGTCGGGCGCCTGGGTGTCGACGCCGGCCTTCTGGCCGACCTTCACCAGTTCGTTGCTGCGGTCGGACAGCAGGGGCATGCCGTCGGCGGTCTGCCGGACGACGATCTTCTTGCCTGCGCCGCCGGCGACCTGGATGGTCTCCTCGCGCGTGGTGAACGGCTTCACCTTGCCGTCGTAGAGGTAACCGTCGCCGGTGAGCTTCTCCAGGTAGAGGTCGGTGACGTCGACCCCGGAGTTGGTCATGCCCCAGCTGATCTTCTGGTTGTGCCCGATGACCACACCGGGCATTCCGGCGAAGGTGTAACCCGAGACGTCGTACTGGCAGGTGCTGGAGACGGCGCGGCAGTGCAGGCCCATCTGGTACCAGACGGAGGGCAGCGAGGCCGACAGGTGCGGGTCGTTGGCGAGCAGGGGCTTGCCGGTGATGGTGTGCGACCCGGCGACGACCCAGGAGTTGGAGCCGATGCCGTTGCCGTTCACGCCGACGGCGGTGGGCAGGTCGTCGAGCACGCCGTACAGGCCGCCGAGCTGGCTCTGCAGCGCGGAGCTCTCGGTGCCGGCGCCTGAACCGATGCCTGAACCGCTGCCGCCCGATCCGGTGCCGCTGGAGCCGCTCGACGAGGTGCCGGAGCCGCTCGAGTCGCTGGAGCCGCTGGACGATCCGCCGTCCTTTTCGAACGCCCCGGTCGACTCGTCGTACCCGCCCTCCTGGACGATCGCCTGGTTGCGGTCGTAGGGGTAGCCCGGGTACAGGTCCGCGATCTGCTGGGGGCCGAGGCGGCTGGTCATCAGGGCGCGGTCGATCTCGTCCTGCATGTTGCCGCGCAGGTCCCAGGCCATCGCCTTCAGCCAGGCGAGGGAGTCGACGGGCGTCCACTCCGCGGGCTTGTAGTCGTTGGTGAACCCGAGGGCGGCATACTCCAGCGAGATGTCCTCGCCGTCCTTGCCCTTCAGGTACGCGTTGACACCCTTGGCATACGCCTGGAGGTACTTCTTGGTGGCCGCCGACAGCTTGGTGTCGTACTCCTTCTTGGCGACGCGGTCCCATCCCAGGGTGCGCAGGAACTCGTCGTTGTCCACCTGGCTCTTGCCGAACATCTCCGACAGGCGCCCGGAGGTCATGTGCCGGCGGACGTCCATCTCGTAGAAGCGGTCCTGCGCCTGGACGTAGCCCTGCGCCATGAACAGGTCCTGGTCGGAGGAGGCGTAGATCTGCGGGATGCCGTAGCCGTCGCGCTTCACGTCGACCGGGCCGGACAGGCCCTCCAGCGTGGCCGACCCCTCCGTCTGCGGGAAGGAGGCCCGCACGGTGCTGATCGACCAGTAGGCGCCGTAGGCGATGCCGCCGATGATGGCCAGCACCAGTACAAGCACGATAAGACGGGCTTTGCGCCCCTTCTTCCTGCCGGACTTGCCGGGCTTGTCACCCGTTGTGGCGGTGGTGTTGGGGGGCATCGCTGTCCTTGCTGTCCTAACGCGAGCGGCAGGGCGGGCTGTCCTTTTGAATGAGCGCTGGAGCAACCATAGGCGCAGGGGTCCGCGGCACTTGACGCGGAGTCGGCAACCAGCCCGGAAGGACGTTCGATCCTGCCCGAGCGAACGTCAAGAAATCGTCAAGAGTTAGGTAAGGTAATGAAGTAGTTGGACGCGCGGCACATCGCCCTCGTGTCCGATGTACGTGTGCACCCGCGCGCGCGTCGCGTGCGCCAGGAAAGGGAACCGCCGCTGACTGTCCACCACCTCAACCAGCTCCTGCTCGTCTGCTCGCTCGTCCTGCTCGTCGCCGTCGCAGCGGTCCGGATCTCCTCGCGCAGCGGGCTCCCCAGCCTGCTCGTGTACCTGGGCATCGGCGTCCTCATGGGCCAGGACGGCATCGGCGACATCCACTTCGACAACGCCGAGCTCACCCAGGTCATCGGCTACGCGGCCCTGGTCGTGATCCTGGCCGAGGGCGGCCTCGGCACGAAGTGGAACGAGATCAGACCCGCTCTTCCGGCCGCCACCGCGCTGGCCCTGGGCGGCGTCGCGGTGAGCGTCGGGGTGACGGCGGCGGGCGCGCACTACCTGGTGGGGCTGGAGTGGCGGCAGGCGCTCATCATCGGGGCGGTGGTGTCCTCGACCGACGCGGCGGCGGTGTTCTCCGTGCTGCGCAGGATCCCCCTCCCCGCGCGCGTGACGGGCACGATGGAGGCCGAGTCCGGCTTCAACGACGCACCCGTGGTCATCCTGGTCGTCGCCTTCTCCACCGCGGGGCCCGTCGAACACTGGTACATGCTGATCGGCGAGATACTCCTTGAGCTGGCCATCGGCGCCGCCATCGGCATAGCGGTGGGCTTCCTGGGCTCCTGGGGACTGCGACACGTCGCCCTGCCCGCCTCCGGCCTCTACCCGATCGCCGTCATGGCCATCGCCGTCGTGGCCTACGCGGCGGGCGCCATCGCGCACGGCAGTGGCTTCCTCGCCGTCTACCTCGCCGCGATGGTCATGGGCAACGCCAAGCTGCCGCACTGGCCGGCCACGCGCGGGTTCGCCGACGGGCTCGGCTGGATCGCCCAGATCGGCATGTTCGTCCTGCTCGGCCTGCTGGTCACGCCGCACGAGCTGGGCGACGACGTGGTGCCCGCGCTCGTCATCGGCCTGGTGCTGACCATGGTGGCCCGCCCGCTCGGCGTCGTGGCCTGTCTGACGCCGTTCCGGGTGCCCTGGCAGGAGCAGGCGCTGATGTCCTGGGCGGGACTGCGCGGCGCGGTGCCCATCATCCTGGCGACGATCCCGATGGTGCAGGGCGTGGAGGCCAGCCGGCGCATCTTCAACATCGTCTTCGTGCTGGTCGTCGTCTACACCCTGGTGCAGGGGCCGACGCTGCCCTGGCTGGCCCGCAAGCTGCGCCTCGGCCAGGGCGCCGAGGCCGCCGACCTCGGCGTCGAGTCGGCGCCCCTGGAGCGGCTGCGCGGCCATCTGCTGTCCGTCGCCATCCCCGAGGGCTCCAAGATGCACGGCGTCGAGGTGCACGAGCTGCGGCTGCCCTCGGGGGCCGCCGTCACCCTCGTCGTGCGCGACGGGACGTCGTTCGTGCCGCTGCCGACGACGGTCCTGCGGCGCGGCGACGAACTCCTCGTCGTGGCCACCGACCCGGTCCGGGACGCCGCCGAGCGCCGGCTGCGCGCCGTGGGCCGCGGCGGCAAGCTGGCCGGCTGGCTGGGCACCGACGGGGGCGCGGAAGGTGACGGACGGGACGCGCGAGGCAGGCGTTAACGGCCGGTTTCAGCACGTTCACACCGCTCCGGATCGAAAGGCGGGGGCGGTCAGGGTGCTCACTTTCACAGGCCTTACGGCGCGTGATCCCTGTATCATGAAGGCGCACCTTGATCGAACCAACTCTGCCTGACGCAGAGCTGGCGCGACCGTATGGCGGCCGGGACGCCCTCCGCAGTGAGCGCCGGTATCTACCGCGTACGCGCAAGAGGACAGCTCTCGGCGCCCCGCAGCTCCACCGGGTCGCGCTACCAGGCGGCAGAAAGGCACGGGCCGTGGCATCCACGGTCACCTCCGAGCCGTCGAAGGACTCGTCGGCCGCCCCCCGCCCCGGATACGGGTCACTGCTGCGCACCCGCGGCGCATGGACGTTCCTGCTGCCGGGCTTCGCGGCGCGCCAGCCCTTCGCGATGCTCACCCTGTCCATCGTGCTGCTCGTGCAGCACACCACCGGCTCCTACGGCGCCGCCGGCGCCGCCGCGGCCGTCACCGGCGTCTCCATGGCCCTCTTCGCGCCCTACAGCGGACGCCTCGCCGACCGCCACGGCCAGCGCGCGGTCCTCGTCCCCGGGGTGATCCTGCACGCCGTGGCCGCCCTGACGCTCACGGCGCTGGCCCTGGCCGACGCGCCCCTGTGGGCGCTGTTCGCGGCGGCCGTGCCCACCGGCGCGTCGGTCCCGCAGGTCGGGCCCATGGTGCGGGCCCGCTGGGGCGTGAAGCTGAAGGGCTCGCCCCTGATGAGCACCGCGGCGGCCTTCGAGTCCGTCACGGACGAGCTGACCTTCGTCGTCGGCCCGCTGCTGGCCACCGCGCTGTGCACCGCCGTGAACCCGGCCGCCGGCCTGGTCACCGAGGCCTCGCTGACCCTGGTGGGCGGACTGCTGTTCGCCGCGCAGAAGAGCACCCAGCCGTCCGTCGCCGACGGCGGCCACGCGCGCGTGCAGCACGCCTCCGCCCTGAGCGTCCCCGGCGTGCGCGTGCTGATCGTGACCTTCCTGGGGATCGGGTCCGTCTTCGGCGGCATGCAGGTGTCGCTGGCCGCGTACTCCGAGTCGATCGGCGAGCCCGGCCTGAACGGCATCCTGTACGGCACGTTCGCCGCCGGCAACATGCTCTCCGGCCTGGTCTGCGGCGCCATCGCCTGGAAGGCCGCCCCGCAGCACCGCCTCGTCGTCGCGTACGCGGCGCTGGCGCTGACGGCCTCCGGCCTGTGGGCCGCGCACTCGGTGCTCGTGCTGGCCGGCCTCGGCCTCCTGGTCGGCATGTGTATCGCTCCCGCGCTGATCACCGGCTACACACTGGTCGACGGCCTGGTGCCGGCCGGGGCCCGCACCGAGGCGTTCACCTGGCTGACCGGTGCGGTGGCACTGGGCCAGGCGGCGGCGGTCACGGTCGCCGGCCAGCTGGAGGACCGACTCCGCACGGGCGCCGGGTTCCTGGTGCCGCTGGGCGGCACGCTGCTGGCCCTCGCGGTGCTGCTGGCGCTGCGGTCACGGCTGGTGGGGAGTCCGCGCGAGCGTACGGTCGCACGTGGCGTGGGTCACCGCGTGCCGGTGACAGTGGACTGATCCCCGGGAATGCGTCACTATGGATCGTCGTTAGCACTCATCGAGTGAGAGTGCCAGGAGGAAGACAGTGCCGACCTACCAGTACCAGTGCACCGAGTGCGGCGAGGGCCTCGAGGCGGTGCAGAAGTTCACCGACGACGCTCTGACCGAGTGCCCGAGCTGCGGTGGCCGCCTCAAGAAGGTGTTCTCCGCCGTCGGCATCGTCTTCAAGGGCTCCGGCTTCTACCGCAACGACAGCCGCGGCTCCTCGTCGAGCAGCTCCCCGGCGTCGTCCAAGTCGTCGACGTCCTCGGACTCGTCTTCGTCCTCCTCGTCGTCGTCCTCGGCGTCGACGTCCTCGGACTCGAAGCCGTCCGGCGCGAGCACGTCCGCCGGCTCCTCCGCCGCCTGAGGACCCGCACAGCCCGCTTCCAGGACCCTGTCGTCGTACGACACGACGACGGGGTCTTCGGCGTCCGCCGAGACGGTGAGGCCGGGGCGGGGACGTCGGCTGACAGGTCTGGCCCCGGAGCGGGGGACGTCGGCTGACAGGTCGGTCCCCGGAGCGGGGACGGCCGGTGTTCGATTCCGGCTAGTGTGCTGGTCATGGCGAACGCAGAGATCGGCGTCATCGGCGGTTCGGGTTTCTACTCGTTCCTGGACGACGTGACCGAGATTCAGGTGGACACCCCCTACGGGCCGCCCAGCGACTCCCTCTTCCTCGGCGAGATCGCCGGCCGGCGGGTCGCCTTCCTGCCCCGGCACGGACGCGGCCACCATCTGCCGCCCCACCGGATCAACTACCGGGCGAACCTGTGGGCACTGCGCTCGGTCGGCGCGCGCCAGATCCTCGGGCCGTGCGCCGTGGGCGGTCTGCGCCCCGAGTACGGGCCCGGCACGCTGCTCGTGCCGGACCAGTTGGTCGACCGCACGAAGTCCCGGGCGGGAACCTACTTCGACGGGCTGCCACTGCCGGGCGGCGCGATCCCGAACGTGGTGCACGTGTCGCTGGCAGACCCCTACTGCCCCGCCGGGCGCGCGGCGGCGCTGAAGGCCGCGCGCGGCCGGGAGTGGGAGCCGGTGGACGGCGGGACGCTCGTCGTGATCGAGGGACCGCGCTTCTCGACCCGCGCCGAATCGCTGTGGCACCAGGCGCAGGGCTGGTCGGTGGTCGGCATGACGGGCCACCCCGAAGCGGCGCTCGCCCGTGAACTGGAGCTGTGCTACACGTCGTTGAACCTGGTCACCGACCTGGACGCGGGCGCGGAGAGCGGCGAGGGGGTCTCGCACGAGGAGGTCCTCCAGGTGTTCGCGGCGAACGTGGACCGGCTGCGTGGCGTGCTGTTCGACGCGGTGGCGGCGCTGCCGGCCGACGGCGAGCGGGACTGTCTGTGCACGACGGCGCTGGGCGGGATGGATCCGGGGTTCGAGCTGCCGTAGGTCGTCCGTGCGGGGTTCTCGCACGGGGTGCGGGGGCTGGCGCTCGGGGTGCGGGAAGTTACCGCACGGGGTGCGGGGGCCGGCGCACAGGGTACGGAAGCGGAAGTCACCGTTCGGGTGTGGGAGTTGTCCACAACCCTTCGGTCGTCCACGGGCTTCGGCGGGCGGCGGTGCGATGGCCGATCGTGGTCTCGCAGGCCGATTCCTCGTCGCTGGTGGTGATCCCGTGTTCTTCGCTCCTTCTCTCCCTGTGTCCGAAACTCCGAACGCATCCCCGTGCGCGTCTCCGTCCGCCCCCGGCGCGCTTCCGCCGGGTCCGGAGGCTCCCGCGCCGTGCGGGGTGCCGCAGTTCCCTCCCGTGCGGGTGCGCGGTGGGCGGTATCAGGCGCGCCGGCTGGCGCGCGGCCGCAGGCGGGCCCTGGCGCTGGGACTGGCGGTCACCGCGGCCGCGCTGGTGGCGGCGGGGCCGGGTGACGCGGACGGGGCCCGCGGGCATCCCGACGACAGCCCGAGCACCGGCGCCCTCGCGCCGACCGGCGAACCGGTACGCCGTCCGCCTCCCCCCGAGACGGTGGCGGCGCCGGTGCGGATCTCCGACGCGGCGACAGTACGGCTGCTGCGGCCCGGCGACCGGGTCGACGTCATCGCCGCCGAGGAGACTGCGGGAGGCGGCCGGGCCCGGGTGGTGGCCCGCCGGGCGCGGGTGACGAAGGTGCCGGAACTCCTGGAGGGGCCGGCCGACGACGGTGCGCTCGTCGTGCTGTCGGTGCCGCGGACCACGGCGGTGCGCCTGGCGGGCGCGAGCGCGACGGCGCGGCTGGCGGTGACGCTGTGGTGAAGCTTGTGGTGCGTTTTGTGCGCGGTTCGGTGTCGGAGGCCTCGCCGGCCGCCCCGGGCTGGACACGCCCGCCTCGCCCTGACGTAGGTTGCGGAGCTGTTCGTTCCACGACCTGTGCAGACGAGGAGTGTCCCCGAGGTGAGCGAGAACAAGAAGGAGCCGAGCGTCCTGCAGGGCTTCAAGGCCTTCCTGATGCGTGGGAACGTCGTGGATCTGGCTGTCGCGGTGGTGATCGGCGCGGCCTTCACGAACATCGTCAACTCGGTGGTGAAGGGCATCATCAACCCGCTGGTCGGCGCGATCGGCACCCAGAACCTGGACCACTACAGCTCGTGCCTGAGCGCGAGCTGCCAGGGCGAGGAGGGCATCCAGATCCTCTGGGGCTCGGTCCTCGGAGCGACGCTCAGCTTCGTGATCACCGCGGCGGTGGTCTACTTCCTGATGGTGCTGCCCATGGCCAAGTACCTGGCGCGGATGGAAGCCCGCAGGAAGGCGAAGGAGAGCACCCACGAGGTCATCGAGGTGACCGAGCTGGAGGTCCTCAAGGAGATCCGCGACGCGCTGGTCGCCCAGCAGCAGCATGGCGGGCAGCAGGGCCCCGGTTACGGCGGGCGCTGAACCGGCGGGGCGGCGGCCCCGGGGGTGCGGCGGCGGCCCTGGACGGCGTCGCCTCGCGTCCGGCCGCGCCGGCGCCTGTTCAGAGGTGGTGGGGCGGCTTCTCGTCGAGGAAGCGCCTGAGGTCGGCCGCACTGTCGCCGCCGGCGCCCGGGCGCTCACCCCACCCGCGGTCCGTGTCGTCCGAGGACTGCTGGTCCAGCGGGTCGTCGAAGATCAGCGCGGGCTTGGGCTGCTCGCGCGGTTCGGGGGCCGAGGGGGTGGTCATAGGTCCAGGGTACGGCCCGGCACCGGACCGGCCGTGCCGTCGTCGACCGGCCGAAGCGGGAGCCGAGGTCGCAGCCGCGGCACGATCCGGAGCCCCGCCCGGAGCCACAGGGGGAGCCGAAGCCGCTCCCGCAGCCGGAGTGGCAACGGCAACCGCGTCCCCAGCCCCAGCCGCCCGCCACAGTTGCGGCGGCGTGCGTACCACCGCCGGCGGAGGGGGACGCGCGAGACTGGCCGGCATGACAGTTGACGCTCTGACGGATGTCGCCGGTGTGCGGGTGGGCCATGCCACGCGGGCCGGCGAGGGTTGGCTCACCGGTGTGACGGTCGTCCTCGCGCCGGAGGGCGGGGCCGTGGCGGCCGTGGACGTGCGCGGCGGTGGTCCGGGCACGAAGGAGACCGACGCCCTGGATCCGCGCAACCTGGTGCAGCGGGTGGAGGCGGTCGTCCTGACCGGCGGCAGCGCCTACGGGCTCGACGCGGCGTCCGGGGTGATGGCCTGGCTGGAGGAGCGGGGGCGCGGGGTGTCCGTCGGTCCGGAGCCCACCCACGTGGTGCCGGTGGTGCCCGCCGCCTGTGTCTTCGACCTGGGGCGCGGCGGCGACTTCCGGGCCCGTCCGGACGCGGCCGCCGGCCGGGCGGCGGTGGAGGCGGCCGCGGCGACCGGGCCGGGCGAGCCGGTGCCGCAGGGCTGCGTCGGCGCGGGGACCGGTGCGGTGGTCGGACCGTTGAAGGGCGGGGTCGGCAGCGCGAGCGTGGTGCTCGGCTCGGGGATCACGGTGGCCGCGCTGGTGGTGGCCAACGCGGTGGGCTCGGTGCTGGATCCGGAGACGGGGGTGTTGTACGGGGAGTTGTTCCAGGGGCGGGTGGAGTATCCGCGGGACGGTGTGCGGGACGCGGCGCGCCGGCGTCTGGCCGAGTCGGCGGCGCGCAACGCTCCGCCGCCGCTGAACACGACGCTGGCCGTGGTCGCCACCGACGCGGACCTGACGAAGGCGCAGGCGCAGAAGCTGGCGGGTACGGCGCACGACGGCATCGCGCGGGCGGTGCGGCCGGTGCATCTGCTCAACGACGGGGACACCGTGTTCACGCTGGCGACGGGCGCGCGTCCGCTCACCGCGGGGGGCCCGTCCGCCGCCGGGGATCCGCTCGCGTTGAACGAGCTGCTCGCGGCGGGCGCGGACATGGTGACGCGCGCGATCGTGCGGGCGGTGCGGGCAGCGGAACCGGTGGAGGGAGCGGGTGGGGCGTGGCCGTCGTACACGGAGCTGTACGGCGGCGACGAGGGCAACAACGGCCACGACGGCTGACGGATCCGCCCAACGCGCCCTGCGCGAAAGGTGATTGTCCCGGTTCTGTCACGCGACGGCGTCAACGGCGTCCGGCGGGGAACCCCGTCGTACGCCGGGGTCCTCTACTCCCGCGTAAGGGAGCGGATCTCGCACATCGCATGAAGCTGGAGCAGCCCGTGACAACGCCGGACATAGCAGCGCGGCGCGTACTGGGGGCGTGTGCCGCCCTCGTGGTCGGCGCCCTGACCCTCACCGCCTGCGGTGGCAGCGCCAAGGCCGACAACGACGGCGCAGGGGGCAAGGGCGGCAAGGACTCCGCCAGGACGGCGACCGCGAAGATAGCCATCTCGGCCGCGGACGGCTCGACGGGCGCGTCGATCAACTCGACGGGGGTGACGGTGAGCGGCGGGGAACTCACCGCCGTGAAGATGACGGTGGCGGGGTCGGGGAAGGCGGTCGAGGGTTCGCTGTCGGCCGACGGCAGGAGCTGGAAGCCGAAGGAGCAGCTGGAGCGGGGGACGGAGTACGAGATAGCGGCGACCGCGAAGGACGCGAACGGCCGGACGGTGAATGCCGGTTCGTCCTTCACCACGGTCACCGCGGCCGGCAGCTTCATCGGGACGTACACGCCGGACGGCGGGTCGACGGTCGGCGTGGGGATGCCGGTGTCGTTCACGTTCGACAAGACGATCACCGACAAGAAGGCCGTGCAGTCCCACATCACGGTGACCTCCAGCAGCGGGCAGAAGGTGGTCGGGCACTGGTTCGGGTCGCGGCGGCTCGACTTCCGGCCGCAGGAGTACTGGAAGGCCGGCTCCAAGGTCACGATGAAGATCGACCTGGACGGGGTGCAGGGCGCGAACGGCGTCCGCGGGGTGCAGAAGAAGACGGTCAGCTTCACCGTCGGGCGTTCCCAGGTGTCCACGGTGGACGTGAACACGCAGACGATGACGGTCGTGCGGGACGGGAAGACGCTGAAGTCGGTGCCGGTGTCGACGGGCAGCGCGGAGTTCACCACGTACAACGGGCAGATGGTGATCTCGGAGAAGTTCACTCAGCTCCACATGGACAGCAGGACGGTCGACCTCGCCAACGCCTACGACATCCCGGACGTGCCGCACGCGATGCGGCTGACCACGTCGGGCACGTTCGTCCACGGGAACTACTGGTACAAGGGTGAGCCGCCGTTCGGCCGGGTGGGCACCAGCCACGGCTGCGTGGGGCTGCGGGACGTGCGGGGCGCGCAGGGCGACACGCCCGCCAAGTGGTTCTACGACAACTCGATCGTCGGGGACGTGCTGATCGTCGAGAACTCCCCCGACAAGCCGGTGGCCCCGGACAACGGGCTGAACGGCTGGAACATGGAGTGGAGCGAGTGGACGGCCGGCAGCGCGGTCTGACACGGCGAGGCGCCGGGCCGCGCGCCCGGGACCCGTACGCATGGGGCCGCGTGCATGGGGTCGTGCGCCGGGCCGCGCGCCCGGACCGCCGGGCGGCGCGGGCGGCCGTTCCGGTGGAACGGGGCCCTGACCGGCGGTTTCTGACGGATCGTCGGGCCGGGCGGGAACATCTCGCGCGGCCCCGACGTTTTCCCGACGGACGTTTTCTCGGTTCCTGGACATGATGTCCGGCCGAGGGGCTACGGTATGCACCCACAAGGTGACATGCAGCGACGCCGGGAGAGACCTTGAGCGTTCCGTACGAGACGGAAGCGCACGGACCAGCAGAGTCGCCCGAGACTCCGGAGGAGCATCTCGCGCGGCTCCTCGGCCGTGCCCTGAACTCGTTCGAGCTGCCCGACGACACGATCAGGCGGCTCGACTGCGCACTGGCGCATGACAGCTCGCTGCACTCCGCGCACCACAGCGCGGGGCTGCACCGCGAGACCTACCGGCACACCTGGCTGCTGGCCGACGGCTGTGCGCTCACGCTGTGGGAGCTCGTGCACAACCCCCAGCCGGGCAGCGAGCCGCAGCACGAGGTGTACGTGGACGAGGAGGAGCTGCGCGCCGCCACCGCCCGGCTGCCGCTGCCGCCGGACACGCCGGACTTCGAGCTGCCGGTGCTGGTGCAGCTGGCGCCGGTGCCCGCGCCGCGCCATGTGTACGCGCCGGACGACTCGGCCGACCACGCGCGCCGGCTGCTGCGCCGTGCGGAGAACGCCGACCGGCCCGGCCCGGACACGGCGACGCTGCTGACGACCGCGTTCGCGCACCAGATCACTCAGGCGTTCGGCCGCCCGTGCCGTGCCGGGCGCATCGGCCTGGGCTTCGCGCTGTACGAGCACGCGTTCCTGCTGCGCGACGGCCAGGAGATCTCCCTGTGGGAGGTCGAGCACACGGCGACGCCCGACGGGCGGCACATGTGCGAGGTGTATCCGTCGGAGGCGGCGGCCCGTGAGGCGATGGAGCGGCGGGCGGCGCAGGTCTCCTGAGCGCCGCCCGCGTGAGCCGTCCGCCCGGCGGCCGGCTCAGCCGTCGGCGTCGGTGAGCCGTCGTACCAGATCGGCGAAGGCGGCCTGTTCGGCCCGGGTCAGTTCGGCGGTCTCCAGGTGGGGGCGTTCCTGGCGCTGGCGCGGCAGGCCCGGGAGCGAGGGAAGGTCCTGCGGCGCGGCGGGGTCCGCGGGGCGGGCGGCCGCGCCGCGGCGCCATCCTTCGGAGTTGAGGCGCAGACTGTCCGCCCTGGAGGTGCGCACGCGACGGGCGCGCCCGTCGGGGCGGCCCGGTCGCGCACGCTCTGAGCGCCGTACGCGCCGCCCTCCCGTCCCGCCGCCGCCCGCGCCCGTCGGGTCGCTTCCCGTCGCGCGTTCGCCCGTACCAGCGGGGTCGCTCGCGCCCGTGCGGTCGTCGCCTTCCCTGCGGTCGCCTCGGCTCGTCCCGTCCGCCCCGGCGGAGCCTCGTGCGGCCGAGCCGGGGCGGCCTCGGCGCAGGAGGCGGAAGAGGACGCACAGCCAGGCGGCGAGGGCGAGGGCCAGGGCGGCCGCGCTCGCCGTCTGGTGGATCGAGAGGGCCTCAGGCATGCGCACAGTACACAGCAAGATCCGGGATTCGGTATCGAATCGTGATGCATCTCGCAGGCGGTGCGGTGGACGCCGTGCGCCCCCGCTGGTCGGACGGAAGCGGCCGGTCGCGTCCCTCCCTCGTGGGGCGGGCCGCGACCGGCCGTTCGTGTCAGCCGAGTGGCCGGTACCGCCAGCCGCGGCTCACGCCGCGACCGGCTGCTTCTGCTGCGTGGCCGAGGTGGCCGCGCCGGCACCCTGACCTGCGGCGGAGGCGTCGGGGGCCGTCTTGCGCAGACCCTTGAGGACGACGACCAGTGCGGTCGTGACGCACACGCCGGCGGCGATGGCGACCAGGTAGAGGACCGCGTTGCCGATCAGCGGGACCACGAAGATGCCGCCGTGCGGGGCGCGCAGCGTCGCACCGAAGGCCATCGACAGGGCGCCGGTCACCGCGCCGCCCGCCATCGAGGCGGGGATGACGCGCAGCGGGTCGGCCGCGGCGAACGGGATCGCGCCCTCGGAGATGAAGGAGGCGCCGAGGACCCAGGCGGCCTTGCCGTTCTCGCGCTCGGTCGGGGTGAAGAGCTTGCCGCGCACGGTGGTGGCCAGGGCCATCGCCAGCGGCGGGACCATGCCGGCCGCCATGACCGCGGCCATGATCTTCATCGCCGAGTCGCTGGGGTTCTGGACAGCGATGCCGGCCGTGGCGAAGGCGTACGCGACCTTGTTGACGGGGCCGCCGAGGTCGAAGCACATCATCAGGCCGAGCAGGATGCCGAGCAGGATGGCGTTGGAGCCGGACAGTCCGGCGAGCCAGTCCGTCATGGCCTTCTGCGCCTCGGCGATGGGCTTGCCGACCACGACGAACATCAGGAAGCCGACGATCATCGAGGAGATCAGCGGGATCACCACCACCGGCATGATGCCGCGCAGCACCGGCGGGATCTTGATCCGCTGGATGCCGAGGACCACGCCACCGGCCAGCAGACCGGCGACCAGGCCGCCGAGGAAGCCCGCGGCGATGGTGGAGGAGATCATTCCGCCGACGAAGCCGGGCACGAGACCGGGCCGGTCCGCCATGCCGTACGCGATGTATCCGGCGAGGACGGGGATGAGGAAGTTGAAGGCGACGCCGCCGATCTGGAACATCAGGGCGGCCCAGCTGTCGACCTGGGTCCAGGAGAAGTGTTCCGTGACCGCGGGAGCCTTGCTGATCTCCCAGCCGCCGATCGCGAACCCGAGGGCGATCAGCAGACCGCCCGCGGCGACGAACGGGACCATGTAGCTGACGCCCGTCATCAGCCACTTGCGGAGCTTGGTGCCGTAGCCGTCGCCGGCCTCCCCGGCCCGCTCGACCGGCGTGCCGCCGCCGGCGGAGGCGCTGACCTCGCCGCGCTCGGCCTTGCCGCGGACCTCGGAGATCAGTTCGGCCGGGCGGTTGATGCCCGCCTTCACGCCGACGTCCACAGTGGGCTTGCCGGCGAAACGGTCCTTCTCACGTACGGGCACGTCGTGGGCGAAGATCACGCCGTCCGCGGCGGCGATGACGGCCGGGTCGAGCCGGGTGAAGCCGGCCGAGCCCTGCGTCTCGACGACCAGCTCGACGCCCGCCTCACGGCCGGCGTTCTCCAGCGACTCGGCCGCCATGTAGGTGTGCGCGATACCGGTGGGACAGGAGGTGACGGCGACGACGCGGAAGGGGCGCTCGGCGGGGGTCTCGTCGGGAGTGCCGCCCGTAGCCGGCGTGGGCGTGGTGTTGCCCGTCGTGGTGCTGCCCGCCGTGGCGTCGGCGGAGGCCGCCGCCGACGCCACGGCGGCGTCCTGGGTGTGCTCACCGGCGTTGCCGGTGGCGTCGGCCGCGGTGTCCGGGGCCGCCGCGGTGTCCGTGCCGGCCGCCGGCTCTTCGCCGCGGATCAGCGCGGCGGCGGCGCCCGCGTCCCGCACCGACCGCAGTGCGGAGGTGAAGTCGGCGTTCATCAGCTGACGGGCCAGGGAGGACAGGATCGTCAGATGGGCGTCGTCGGCGCCGGCCGGGGCGGCGATCAGGAAGATCAGGTCGGCGGGGCCGTCGGGCGCGCCGAAGTCGATGCCGTCGGCGGCCCGCCCGAAGGCGAGCGTCGGCTCGGTGACGTGGACGCTGCGGCAGTGCGGGATGCCGATGCCGCCGTCGAGGCCGGTCGGCATCTGCGCCTCGCGGGCGGCGACGTCGGCGAGGAAGCCGTCCAGGTCGGTCACCCGGCCCTGGGCCACCATGCGCTCGGCGAGGGATCGCGCCGCCGCTTCCTTGGTATCGGCGGACAGGTCGAGGTCGACCAGGTCCGCGGTGATCATGTCACTCATCGCGGGCTCCTTCGCACGCGTATCGCCCGGGGCGTGGGGTGGGCGGGGGTGGGGACGGGGACGGAGATGGGGGAGAGGGAGGCGGTGGAGGCGGGGCGGGGGACCCCTCGCCTCGGCGGTGTCACACGGCGGCTCAGGTCGCCTCGCGACCCGTTGCCCTGCTGCCCGCCAGGAGCGGCGAGTAACACATCCGCTCGCCACCCCTGCCCGGGGCGTGCGACGAGGGGCACGGCCGTGCTCTGCGGTGCGGTCATGACACCGGCTCCTTCAGTTCGCGGTCCGTCGGGAGGTCCGCCGTGACCGTCACCGCCGCCGGGTCCAGATCGGCCGGGGTCGGCATCACGCTGCCGGGGAGCTGTACCGCGGCCGCGCCGTGCGCGACGGCGGAGGCGAGGGCCTGCGGGCCGCTGCCGCCGGCGATGAGGAAGCCGGCGAGCGAGGAGTCGCCGGCGCCCACGTTGCTGCGTACGACGTCCACTCGCGCGGAGGCGAACCAGGCGCCCCCGTCCTCGACCAGCAGCTGCCCGTCGGCGCCCAGGCTCGCGAGCACCGCGCGCGCCCCCATCTGCCGCAGTTCCTCCGCCGCCTTCACGGCGTCGCCCACCGTCGCCAGCGGCCGCCCGACGGCCTCCGCGAGCTCCTCGGCGTTCGGCTTCACCACGTCGGGCCGCTCACGCAACGCCTCCAGGAGGGCGCGCCCCGAGGTGTCCAGCGCGATCCGCGCTCCCCCGGCGTGCGCCCGCGCGACGACATCGGCGTACCACGAGGGCGCGAGGCCCCGGGGAAGGCTGCCACAGCAGGCGATCCAGTCGGCGTCGCGGGACTGCTCGCGCACCGTCTCCAGGAGCAGTTCCTGCTCGGCGGCGCTCAGCTCCGGGCCGGGCGCGTTGATCTTCGTGAGCACCCCGTCGGACTCGGCGAGCGCGATGTTGGAGCGGGTGGCCCCGGCGACGGGCACCGGTGCGACCTCGATGCCCTGCGCGTCGAGCAGGTCGGCGACGAGCGCGCCCGGTGCGCCGCCCAGGGGCAGGACGGCGACCGTGCGCCGTCCGGCGGCGGTCACGGCGCGCGAGACGTTGACGCCCTTGCCACCGGGGTCCATGCGTTCGCCGGTGGCGCGGATGACCTCGCCGCGCTCCAGCGACGGGACCTCGTAGGTGCGGTCGAGGGACGGGTTGGGGGTGACGGTGAGGATCATGCGCGCACTACTTCCGTGCCGCCGCGCTCGATGGCGGCGGCGTCGTCGGGGCTCAGCCCGCTGTCGGTGATCAGCAGGTCCACGTCGCTCAGGTCGCCGAAGCGCGCGAAGTGCTCCTGGCCGTGCTTTGCGGAGTCGGCCAGCAGCACCACCCGGCGGGCCGCCGCCATCGCCGCGCTCTTGACGGCGGCCTCGGCGAGGTCGGGCGTGGTCAGACCGTGCTCGGCGGAGAAGCCGTTGGCGGCCACGAACAGGACGTCGGCGCGGATCTCGCCGTACGCGCGCAGCGCCCAGGCGTCCACGGCTGCGCGCGTACGGTGCCGTACGCGCCCCCCGACCAGGTGGAGCTGCATGCCCGGGTGGTCCGCGAGGCGGGCCGCGATGGGCAGGGAGTGCGTGACGGCGATGAGCGAGGCCTCCAGGGGGAGGGCGGCGGCCAGGCGGGCGATCGTCGTGCCGGCGTCGAGGATCATCGTGCCCTCGGACGGCAGCTCGGACAGGGCCGCCTTGGCGATGCGGTCCTTCTCGTCGGCGGAGGTGCTCTCGCGCTCGGCGAGGTCCGGCTCGAAGTCGAGGCGTCCGACGGGTATGGCGCCGCCGTGGACGCGGCGGACGAGGCCGGCGCGGTCGAGGGCCTTCAGATCGCGGCGGATGGTCTCCGCGGTGACCTGGAACTCCTCGGCGAGCGACACGACGTCCACACGGCCGCCGTCACGGGCGAGCCTCAGGATCGCCTGCTGACGCTCCGGTGCGTACATGTCCGCTTCGCCTCCGAGTCATGCCCGAACGTGTGGTTTCTATAGCGAGGCTACGCCCGGCTTTCCCGAAAGTAAACAGGTTCGGGCCCGAATCGGGCATGAACGGACTTCGCTCGGCCGCCGTCGCAGGGTCGGGCACACGCCGAAGGGCCCGGCGTCCATCGCCGGGCCCTTCCTCGGAGACCTCGTTGTCGGGACCTCGTCCTCGCGACCTCGTTCAGCCGACGAGTTCGGACGCCGTCTTCTGCCCGGGCAGCTTCCTCGCGTCGGCAGGCTCCCCGGCCGCCTGCTGGTCGGCGCCCTCTCCCCCGCCCGCCGTGTCCGCGCCTTCCACGTGCTGCGCGGGCCGCTTCGGCAGGGCGAACATCAGCAGGAAGATCGCGCCCATCACCGCGGCCACCCAGCCCAGCGCGTACTGGAAGGCGTCCGCGAACTCCGGGCCCACCTGGGCCGGCGTCAGCCGCTCGCCGATCCGGCCGAAGAAGACCACCGCCACCAGGCCCAGACCGAGCGCGTTGCCCATCTGCTGCACGGTGTTGATCAGCCCGGAAGCCGACCCGGCGTGCTCGCGCGGCACGCCGGACAGCACCGCGTCCGTCAGCGGCGCGACGATCAGGCCCATGCCGACGCCCATCACCACCAGCGGCGGTGCCATCTGCCAGGACGTGATGCCGAGGCCGTACCGCGCGGACTCCCAGATGTAGAGCAGGACGCCGAGAGCCAGGGTCAGCGCGCCCGCCTGAAGCACCCTGCGGCCGAAGCGCGGGACCAGCTTCTGCACGGACAGACCGGCGGCCGTCGAGACGGCGAGGGAGAACGGGACACCGGTCAGACCGGCGTGCAGCGGGGTCCAGCCGAGCCCCTCCTGCATGTACAGCGTCCACACCAGGAAGAAGATGCCGAGGGCGATGCCGAAGACGAGCTGGACCGCGATGCCGGCGGCGAAGCTCTTCACCCGGAACAGGGAGAGCTCGATCAGCGGAGAGCCGTCCCGCGCGCCCTTGCGCCGCTCGTACGCGACCAGCGCCCCGAAGACGACGAGCGAACCGGCCATCGAGACGTGCCCCCACAGCGGCCAGCCCAACTCGCGGCCGCGGGTGAGCGGGTAGAGCAGCATCAGCAGACCCAGCGTCACCAGGGCGACGCCGACGAGGTCGAGCTTGAGCGCCCTGGGCGCACGGGACTCGGTGATGAAGCGGCTGCCGAGGATCAGACCCGCGACGCCCACGGGGAGGTTGATGAGGAAGATGGGCCGCCAGCCCAGCCCGAACAGGTTCCACTCCGTCAGGAGCGCGCCCAGCAGCGGCCCGGAGACCGCGCCGAGCCCCACGATCGCGCCGAACAGCCCGAACACCTTGCCCCGCTCGTGCGCCGGGAAGGTCGCGTGCACGATCGACAGCACCTGCGGGACCATCAGCGCCGCCATGGCTCCCTGGAGGATGCGGGAGGCGACGAGCATCTCCGGGTTCACGGCGAATCCGCACAGCGCGGAGGCGAGGGTGAATCCGCCGATGCCGACGAGGAAGAGCCGCTTGCGGCCGTGGATGTCACCGAGACGACCGCCGGTGACGAGACCGGCGGCGAACGCGAGCGCGTAGCCGGCGGTGATCCACTGGATCTGGCTCCAGGAGGCGCCGGCCTCCTGCCGGATGGACGGGATGGCGATGTTGACGATCGTGACGTCGACGAGGTCCATGAAGGCCGCGGTCATCACGATCGCGAGGGCGAACCAGCGGCGGCGGTCCCCGGCGCTCGGGGGTGTGGACGTCGGCGGTGTCTCGGTGGAAGTCATGCCCCGAAGACTAGGAGCCGAGTAGGTCAGATCATGTCCTAGTGGTGCGGCATCCTCGAAGGCATGACGACGGACACTCCGGCACGGCTGCTGCAGCTCCTCTCTCTCCTCCAGACGCCCCGCGAATGGCCCGGCGGCGAGCTCGCCGACCGGCTCGGGGTGTCCCGGCGCACGGTCCGGCGCGACATCGACCGGCTGCGCGAACTGGGCTACCCGGTCCAGGCCACGATGGGGTCGGACGGCGGGTACCGGCTGGTCGCCGGAAAGGCCATGCCGCCGCTCGTCCTCGACGACGAGGAGGCGGTGGCGATAGCGGTCGGCCTGCGGGCCGGCGCCGGGCACGCGCTGGAGGGCGTGGACGAGGCCTCGGTGCGGGCCCTTGCCAAGCTGGAGCAGGTGCTGCCGGCCCGCCTCCGCCACCGCGTCTCCACTCTGCAGGCCGCGACCACCCCGCTGACCAGCGGCGACGGCGCGAGCATCGCCCCCGAGACGCTGACCGTGATGGCGTCCACAGTGGCCGGTCATGAGCGGCTGCGGTTCGCCTACCGGGCGAAGGACGGCACGCAGTCCCGCCGTCTGACCGAGCCGTACCGGCTGGTGTCGACCGGTCGGCGGTGGTACCTGGTGGCCTACGACCTCGAACGGGAGGACTGGCGGACCTTCCGTGTCGACCGCGTGCGCGACCCCTTCGCCACCGGCGCCCGCTTCGCCCCCCGGGAACTGCCGACGGGGGACGCGGCGGAGTACCTGCGCCGGTCGATCCACCGCCGCCCGGACACCCGTGAGTACGCGTACGACGTCACGTTCGCGGAGCCGGCCGAGTTCGTCACCGCCCGGCTGCCCGCCTGGCTCACCTCGGGCTCCGAAACCGGCGAAGGTTCAGAGGACGGGACCATGAGCGGCTGCCGGCTGCGTGGGGTGACCAGTGACCCGGTGGAATGGGTGGCGATGCGCCTGGCCCTGGTCGGCTGCGAGTTCACCGTTCACGGGCCGGGTGAACTGGTCGAGTGCGTGAGGGAGTTGGGCGGGAGACTGAGCAGGGCGGGGGCGGGTTCGCAGGAGTAGGGCTACTCCCAGCCGGTCCCGCGGAGCTTCTCCAGGTTGCGCAGGGCCAGTTCGGCCGGGCCCTGCGGGCCGGTCGGCGGCTGGTCGCCCCGGGACCAGCTCTCGACGGCCACCCTCACCGCGGCGTCGGCGACCGCCGCGGTGAACCGTTCGTCGGCGGTCAGGCCGGTGACGTCGTCGTGCTCCGGGGCGCCCGCGCGCCGCTCCCGCAGGATCCGCGCGAGCGTCTCCTCCGAGGTGTGGCAGACCTCGGCCCAGACCTTGCCCAGGGCAGGACTGCTCGCGGCGAGGCGGATCAGGGTGCGGGCCCATTCCCAGGCCGCGGCCGACACCCCCTCGCCGGGGGTGAGGGTGTGCCGCACCGCGTGTTCCAGCGCCTGCGGCAGGGGCAGTTCGCGCGGGGCGTCGCGCACCGCGTCGGCCCAGCGCCGGGCGCCCTCCGCGTAGAGGGGCGCGACGGCTTCCTCCTTGGTGGCGAAGTACCGGTAGAAGGTGCGGGGAGCGATGCCCGCGGCGCCGGCGATGTCCTCGGCCCGGGTGGCTTTGAGGCCGCGGCTCACGAAGAGGCGGGCGGCCGCCCGCGCGATCTCCATCCGTGTCTCCGCTTTGCGTCGCTCGGTCAGCGAGGCCGATGCCGGGACCGGAGCGGGGGTGGAACTGGTCACAGTTGCAGGCTATGCCCCTGTGACACAATCTGCCATTCAGGCGGGCCACCCCGGGGTTCAGGTACGGGGTGACCCGCCGTTCCGCATGTCCGGGCGCGGGCGGGAAGCCTGGCGCACGTGACCGGCGTGAGAAGAAGGCCGGGCCCGGCGCCTTGGGGGGGAAGGCGCCGAGGCCCGGCCTGGGGCAGTCCCGCCGCCGGGGGGGGTGCGTCGGGACGTGGTCCGGGGGTTCCTGCGCATGGCATGCGAAGCGGACGCTCGGCGCGAAGCCGAGGTGCGACGCGGGCCACGTGGTCGTACGGCTTCGGGGTCCGGTGGGTCCGAACTCCCGTGCCTGGAATTCTTGTTCCCCCGGTGTCACCGGTTAAGCGGCGTTGTATCGCCATGTTGGCGCGGACTTCGGCCACCGTGCGCGCGAGGCGGCTCACTCAGCCCGTCCACGCGGCGGCCCGGCGCCGCCCGCGAGGGGCGGCGCACAGCGGGGTCTCCACGGCGCCTTGAGGACGGCACCGGTCTCTTCGGCTACGCCGCCGCCTCGAACCCGGTGGACCGGGCCAGCTTCTTCAGCTCCAGCAGGGCGTGCTTCTCGATCTGGCGGATGCGCTCACGGGTCAGGCCGTGCTGCTTGCCGACCTCCGTCAGGGTGCGCTCCCGGCCGTCCTCGATGCCGTAGCGCATCTTGATGATGGAGGCCGTGCGCGGGTCGAGGCGGTCGATCAGGCCGTCGAGCTCCTCGCTGCGCAGCAGCGTCAGAACGGACTGCTCCGGCGAGACCGCGGAGGTGTCCTCCAGCAGGTCGCCGAACTGCGTCTCGCCCTCGTCGTCCACCGACATGTTCAGCGAGACCGGGTCACGGGCCCAGTCGAGCACGTCGATGACGCGCTCCGGCGTGGAGCCCAGCTCCTCGGCGATCTCCACGGGCTCCGGGTCACGGCCGTTCTCCCGGTTGAACTCGCGCTGGACGCGGCGGATGCGGCCCAGTTCCTCCACCAGGTGGACGGGCAGCCGGATCGTGCGCGACTGGTCCGCTATCGAGCGCGTGATCGCCTGGCGGATCCACCAGGTCGCGTACGTGGAGAACTTGAAGCCCTTGCGGTAGTCGAACTTCTCGACCGCGCGCACCAGCCCGGCGTTGCCCTCCTGGATCAGGTCGAGCAGGGGCAGGCCGCTGCGCGGGTAGCGGCGGGCGACCGCGACGACCAGGCGCAGGTTGGAACGGATGAAGACGTCCTTGGCGCGCTCCCCGTCGGCGACGAGGGCTTCGAGCTCCTCACGGGAGGCGTCCGCCTTGGAGTCCTCGTACCCGTCGAGGACCTGTCGCGCGAACACACCCGCTTCGATGATCTGCGACAGCTCGACTTCCTTGGCGGCGTCGAGCAGTGGTGTGCGCGCGATCTCGTCGAGGTACATGCCGACCAGATCGCGGTCGGCGAGCTCCCCGCCGTGGACGCGAACACTGCTTGCCGCGCCGGTCTCGCCGGTGGCGGACTGACGACGGGCGACGGCACGGGTTGCCATGCGTGCTCCCTTGCGATGGTGGGTCAGCGGGTGGTCCGTAGACGCTCGGCACTCTTCTCGTGTGCCCGGCATCCGATGGAAACAACGACTGGAATCAGGACAGAATTCCCAACCCGACCCACGAATTTTCTGATCATGCAGTACCCTGTCCGGCCACCCAGGGAGGCGAGAGGATGTCGGACCGTACAGAGGTGCAGGTCAGACCGGGAGTCGAGGCGGACCTCGAAGCCCTCACGGAGCTCTACAACCACTACGTACGTGAGACGCCCATCACATTCGACACGGTGGCCTTCACGGTGGAGGAGCGCCGCCCTTGGCTGCTCTCCCACCCTGAAGACGGGCCGTACCGCCTGATGGTTGCCGTGGACGCCGGTTCACAGGAGATTCTGGGATACGCCACCTCCAGCCCCCACCGCCCGAAGGCCGCCTACTCGACGTCGGTGGAGGTGACGGTCTACGTGGCCGCGGGCGCCGGCCGCCGCGGTGTCGGCACCCTGCTCTACGAGGCGCTCTTCGAGGCGCTGGCCGGCGAGGACCTGCACCGCGCGTACGCGGGCATCGCGCTGCCCAACGAGGCGTCCACCCGTCTGCACGAACGCTTCGGGTTCCGCTACATCGGCACCTACCGGGAGATCGGCCGCAAGTTCGGCAGGTACTGGGACGTGGCCTGGTACGAGAAGGAGCTGTGAGGGCACGGGGCGGCCAGGCGGGGCGGCGCGGGCAGGCGCGGCGTCCCTGCGCGCGCTCAGCCGAACTGCACCGACCGCTTGGCCAGGCCCAGCCAGAAGCCGTCGATCACCGACCGCTGCTCCCCCAGCTCGCCGAACGCGTCCGCGGCGCCCATCGTCACGAACAGCGGTGCGAAGTGCTCGGTGCGCGGGTGGGCGAGCAGGCCCGCCGGTGACTTGCGGGTGAAGTCGAGGAGCGCGTCGACGTCGCCAGCGTCGAGCGCCCGCCGCCCCCAGTCGTCGAACTCGGTCGACCAGCCGGGCACGCCGCCGGCGTGGCGCAGCGCGGCGAGGTTGTGGGTGAAGAAGCCGGAGCCGACGATCAGGACGCCCTCGTCGCGCAGGGGCGCGAGCCGGCGTCCGATCTCCATCAGCCGCACCGGGTCGAGGGTCGGCATGGAGATCTGCAGCACGGGGATGTCCGCGTCCGGGAACATCTCGACGAGCGGGACGTACGCACCGTGGTCGAGGCCGCGGTCGGGGATGTCCTGGACGGGCATACCGGGGGCGCGCAGCAGCTTGCGCACGCTCTCGGCGAGCTCCGGTGCGCCGGGGGCGCCGTAGGTCACCTGGTAGTAGTGCTCGGGGAAGCCCCAGAAGTCGTAGACCAGAGGGACGGTCTCCACGGCGCCGAGGGCGAGCGGGGCCTCCTCCCAGTGGGCGGAGACCATGAGGATCGCCCTGGGCCGGGGCAGGCCGGCGGACCAGGCGGCGAGCTGGCCGGGCCAGACCGGATCGTCCGCGAGGGGCGGGGCGCCGTGGCTGAGGTACAGGGCGGGCATGCGCTCCCACTCGTGCGGGACGGCGCGTTCCTGAGCGGCGGGGGCGGACATGGCGTGACTCCCTCCGAGGGCCGGACCCTCGACAGCTTTGCTTGAAGAATAAACTTCATCTCCATCTCACTGTACGCACCACTTGTTTAAGTTTCAAGGACGAAACCCGTACAGTGGGGTACATGAAGACGGCTGCCGCACCCGCTGAAGAGCCCCAGTGGCTCACCGCAGAGGAGCAGCGCATCTGGCGCTCCTACCTGCACGCCACGTACCTCCTCGAAGACCACATGGACCGCCAGCTCCAACGGGACGCGGGGATGCCGCACGTCTACTACGGGCTCCTCGTCAAACTCGCCGAGGCCCCGCGCCGGCGGCTGCGCATGACCGAGCTGGCCATGCAGGCGAAGATCACCCGGTCCCGTCTCTCCCACGCCGTCGCCCGCCTGGAGAAGAACGGCTGGGTGCGCCGCGAGGACTGTCCCTCGGACAAGCGCGGCCAGTTCGCGGTGCTGACCGAGCAGGGACTGGAGATGCTGAAGAGCGCCGCGCCGGGCCATGTGAACGCCGTACGCAACGCGCTCTTCGACCGGCTCACCCCGGAACAGCAGAAGTCCCTCGGCGAGATCATGGAGATCATCGCCGAGGGACTGCAGCCCAACGAGGCGGGGGCGGACCTGCCCTGGCTGAGGTGAGGCTCCGCCGGGGCGCGGGTGCCGGTGGGCGGGCGCCCTTCCGAACGCGCCGGTCGGCGGGAAGCCCCCCCTAGTGCCGTGACCGGAAAGGTTTGCCGGGAAGCTCGCGGGCGTCGCGAGCCGGTGAACCTTTCCGGTCACGGCACTAGCGGCCGGGGGTCAGTGGGCGACCACCGGGACCGGCACCGCGTCGTCGGCGTCCTGCGCGTCGGAGCCGGTCACCGCGCCCATGTCCGGCTTGCCGGCGTTGACGAGGGTCAGGGCGATCACCGCGGCGGTGACCAGGATGCCGACGGCGAACCAGATCGCGTTGGTGTAGCCGTGCACCATGCCCTCCAGCTGGACCAGCTGCCGCTGCGGAGCGGAGGTCGCCGAGGCCATGTGGTCCGTGATGTACGACGTGGTCGCGGACGCGGCGACGGTGTTCAGCAGGGCGGTGCCGATCGCGCCGCCCACCTGCTGCGAGGTGTTGACCATCGCGGAGGCGACACCGGCGTCCCGGGCCTGGACGCCCTGCGTGGACAGAGACATGGCCGGCATGAACGCCGAGCCCATACCCAGGCCGAGCAGCAGCATCGCCGGCAGCAGCAGGGTCGCGTAGGAGGAGCCGATCTCCATGCGGGTCAGCAGCAGCATGCCGAGGGCGGCGACCAGGAAGCCGGGGCCCATCAGCAGCCGCGGCGGGACCCGGGTCATCAGCCGGGCGCCGATCTGGGTGGACCCGGTGATCATGCCCACGATCATCGGCAGGAAGGCGAAGCCGGTCTTCACCGGCGTGTAGCCCTTCACGACCTGCAGGTAGTAGGTAAGGAAGAGGAACAGGCCGAACATGGCGATGATCGCCAGGCCGAGCGAGAGGTAGACGCCGCCGCGGTTGCGCTCGGTGACCACACGCAGGGGCAGCAGCGGGGCCTTGACCTTCGCCTCGACCAGCACGAACGCCAGCAGCAGCACACCGGACGCGACGAACATGCCGATGGTCAGGGAGTCGCTCCAGCCCTCGGACTCGGCGCGCGTGAAGCCGTACACCAGAGCGACCAGGCCCAGGGTGGACAGGATGACGCCGGGGATGTCGAGCGGCGAGCGGTTGCGGCCGCCCTCCGGCTCACGGATGACGAAGTACGCGCCGGCCGCGGCGACGACGGCGAAGGGGATGTTCACGAAGAACGTCCAGCGCCAGTCCAGGTACTCGGTGAGGAAGCCGCCGAGGATCAGGCCGACGGCGCCGCCGCCGCCCGCGATCGCGCCGTAGATGCCGAACGCCTTGGCGCGCTCCTTGGCGTCGGTGAACATCACGGCGAGCAGGGAGAGCGCGGCGGGCGCGAGCAGCGCGCCGAACACGCCCTGGAGTGCGCGGGCGCCGAACATCATCGCCTCGTTGGTGGCCGCGCCGCCCAGCGCGGAGGCGGCGGCGAAACCGGCCAGGCCGACGACGAAGGCCCGCTTGCGGCCCCACAGGTCGGCGATCCGGCCGCCGAAGAGGAGCAGACCGCCGAAGGCGAGGGCGTAGGCAGTGACGACCCACTGCCGGTTGCCGTCGGAGATGCCCAGGTCCTGCTGGGCGGAAGGCAGGGCGATGTTCACGATGGTGGCGTCGAGGACGACCATCAGCTGGGCCAGCGCGATGAAGACGAGCGCTTTCCAGCGGCCCGGGTCCGCCTGGACGGCGCCGGGAGCCTTGCTGGCTGTTTCAGACATGGAGGTACCCACTTCGGGACTGCGTGACGGAAAAAAGACGGGAAAAGGCGCGGCGCGTCGACGACACGGCAACGGCGACGGCCGGAAGGTCTGCGGGCTGACGCGGATCAGCTCGGGGCTGGCTGGGTGACGTAGGTCGGATGGGTGAGGTGACTCAGGTGGGTCAGGCCTGGCGGAGGTCCTCCATGGTCACGGCCGCGCCCGGCAGAACGGATCGGGCCGGGGCCCGCAGTCCGTCCAGGAACAGCTGAAGATGGCGGTGGACGAAACGGTCGGCGCTCAGGCAGGCGGTGCCGGCCGGCGGGCGGCTGAGCTGGGCCACGGCGACCATCAGGTCCCCGATGCCCACGTCGGCGCGGAGCTGCCCCGCCTGCCGGGCGCGCTCCATGACCTCGTCGATCAGCTGCTCGGCGCGGAGCCGGGCGGCCACGAGGTCGGGGTGGTTCTCGTCGAACGTACTGGCGGACATCGGGCACAGCGCGCCGATGCGCTCGTCGGCGGCCTCGTGCACGAAGCGCTCCAGCGCGCCGAAGGCGTCGCCGGTCTCCGCGAGCGCCTGCCGGGCCGCCTCGGCCGTCCGGTCCATGACGGAGCAGACGACCTCGCGGATCAGCGCGTCGCGGTCGGGGAAGTTGCGGTACACCGTGGCGTTGCCGACGCCGGCCCGGCGGGCGATGTCGTCGAGCGGCACGTCGGGGCCGAGTTCGACGAACATCTCGCGGGCGGCGGTGACGATCCGCTCCCGGTTGCGCAGGGCGTCGGCGCGCGGCCGGGTCGCCTTGCGCGTCACGGGGTGGACGGTCTGCACGGTGCACTCCTTCGAACCGGTTGATCCTTGGACCGAACCGGGGAAGCGTTCCCCGTTTCGCTCGGACACTGGCTAAACGGGGGAACAGTCCCCGTTAATTCCGAGAGCCGAACCCTTTTCCTGTGACCTGAGTCACTCTCGGCCTACCTTCCGGTAACCCACGATCGGCCGCCTCAACGCGCGCGCCACCACGTGGCGACGGAGGGTGATGCCGAGGGTGCAGCCGGTGACCGGCGGCTGCCGGAGCGAAGGGTCCCCGCATGCAGCCGCAGCCCGAGCGCCCCGAGACGAGCGCCGGGCCGGGACGGCTGCGGGGGGACGGCAGGCGGGCTGTCGCTCCCGCCGGGGAAGCGGGGGACGGTGCGCGCCCCACCGCTCCTGCCGCGGAAGCGGGGGAAGGCGCGCGCCCCGGCGGTCCTGCCGCGGAGGCGCCGTCGGCCTCCTCGGGGGACGGGCTCCCTGCCGCCCTGCCCCGCGCGCCCCGCCGTCGGATACGCACCCGCCGGGCGGCCGCGCTCGCGTCCGTGACGGCTCTGACCCTGGCGGTGAGCACCTCCGCGGGCTCCGGACGGCTCCCCCCGAACCCGGCGACGGGCGGGGCCGGCCCTGTTTCCCCCGCCCGCACCGCCGCCCACGCTCCTTGCCTGATCTACGGCAGCCCCACCGTGCAGATGTCGGAGGGCGTTCCGACGCCCGTCGGCTACGCACGCTCCACGGGCACCGTCCGCGCCCTCACGCTGATGATCGACTTCTCCGACGCGCCGGGCGCGGGCAACGCGCTGGACCGCTACCGCGAGTTCTTCCCGCAGACCCAGGAGTGGTTCCGCACCGCGTCCTACGGCCGCCTCGACTACCGCCCCGACACCCCGGTCCCCGGCTGGCTGCGCATGCCCAAGTCCTTCGAGGAGTACGGCATGGAGCGCGGGGCGCCCTTCGACCCCGGCTACCGGCGGCTGATCCAGGACATCGTGGCCGCCGCCGACCCCGAGGTGGACTTCCGCTCGTACGACCTGGTGAACGTGCTGGTCACCCCCAACGCCGGCCCCTCCGCGCTGGACACGGTCCTGTCGGTGACGTTCGCCGGCAACACCGAGGCCCCGGTGGCCGACGGCGTCCCCGTCGCCAACGCGTCCTTCGTCTACTCCCGCCAGGACGACGGCTCCGGCACCTACGACCGCACCGGCTACCGGGTCCTCCCCCACGAGAACGGCCATGTCTTCGGCCTGCCCGACCTGTACACCCAGGAGGGCGGGGGCGCGGTCGGCCACTGGGACATCATGAGCGAGGACTGGGGGTCCAACAACGACCTGCTCGGCTGGCACAAGTGGAAGCTGGGCTGGCTGGACACCGACCAGGTGCGCTGCGCGAGCGCGAGCGGCACCGTCGAGTACACCCTCACGCCGCTCTACCGTGCCGGCGGCCCCAAGCTGATCGTCGTACCGATCGACCGTCGCACCAGCTACGCGTTCGAACTGCGCGCGCGTGGCGGCAACGACGAGACGGTGTGCCGTCCCGGCGTCCTCGTCTACAAGATCGACGCGGAGGTGGACACCGGCATGGGCCCGGTGCGCGTCCAGGACGCCCACCGCGACAGCGGCGGCTGCACCCGGAGCCCCAACGTGCACGCCGAGCTGTCCGACGCGCCGTTCGCGCCGGGTGAGACGTTCGAGGACCCTGAGCAGGGCCTGCGCGTCGCGGTGACGGCGGCCGACCTGGAGGGGAACTACCGGGTGCGGGTGACACGGTCGTAGGCGAGGGCCGGACGGCCGCGCATTACGGTGGGGCCTGCCGCCACCGCCGTACTGCCGTATCGCGCCGCACAGTCGTATCGCCGCACCCCCGTATCGGAGAACCGAAGCTCATGTCCGCGAACACGCCCACGCCCGCCGGGGATCCGCCGAGGCCGAACGGACCGCTACGGTCCCCGGGGGGAGGGCGCGGGACGCCGGGGGCGGCTGGGCGGAAGGTGGCCGTGCCGGAAGTCGCCGTCGCGGCAGTCGCCGTCCCGAAGGATGCGATCGCCCCGGATGACGCGGTGGCGCCGGATGGTGCGACCGCACCGGATGATGCCGTCGACACGGGTGATGCGGCGGCCCCGCAGGAGGCTGTCGCACCGTTGATGCGGGGGATCGCCGTGCTCCGGGAGCTGACGGCGGCGGGCGGCACGATGAGCCTGAGCGGTCTGGAGCGGGCCACCGGGCTGGCCCGCTCCACGGTCGACCGCATCGCGGCGACCCTGGCCCGCATGGGTCACGTCCGCCTGGACGGCAGGGACGTCGTACTCGCGCCGCCCGTGCTGGAGTTGGGCAACGCCTACCTGGCGGCCCTCCGCCTCCCCGCCCTGCTCGGCGGCCGGGCGGACCAACTCGCGGACGAACTCGACGAGTCCGTCTCCCTCGCGGTCGCCGACCGGGACGGCATCCGCTTCATCCACCAGGCGACCCGCCGCCGTGCGATGTCCCTGAGCTTCCGCATCGGCGACCTGCTCCCCGCCGAACGCACCGCGCCCGGACCGCTGTTCGCGACGGAATGGGCCGACGACGACTGGACCCGCTGGCGCTCCCGCCGCACGACGGACCCGGACGGCAGGGACTTCCCGGCGCTCCCCCCACGCGCCCCGAACGCGACGCTCGAACAGGACTTCGCCCGCCGGACCGACCAGGCGGCGCGGGACGGCTGGGCGCTGGACGACCAGCTGATCGAACCGGGCCTGGTGGCGGTGTCGGTCCCGGTACGGCACCCCGGCACGTCCCGGATCGCCTGCGTGGCGAGCGTGGTGAGCCACACGAGCCGTCATACGGCCGAGGACCTGCGGGCGACGCTTCTGCCCCGCCTGCGGAAGGCGGCGGACGCGATGCAGCGAGCCCTGCACGAGAGCGCTCCTCCACAGCCCATGTCACCCCCCTCGCCCCTGGCTCTGTGGACGGGCGCTTCCAAGCAGGAACTGGGCCGCGAGTTCATCGAGTCCCTGGCCAGGGGCCTGACGGTGCTGACGGCGTTCGACGAGGGAAGACCCGGGCTGACCCTGGCGGAGGCGGCGAGGGCGACGGGTCTGACGAGGGCGACGGCACGCCGGGCCCTGATCACGTACGAGCACCTGGGCCTGGTGACCCGCTCGCCGTCCGGCGCCTTCTCCCTGACGCCCCGAGTCCTGGCCCTGGGCTTCCCACCCCTGTCCCGCACCACGCTCCCCCGCATCGCTGCTCCCCACCTGAAGAACCTGACGGACCTGATCCAGGAGTCGACGTGGCTGGCGGTCCTCACGCCCTCCGGCGACGAGATCCGCTGCACGGCCGGCGCGCAGGCCCGTCACGTCATGAGCGTGTCCATAGAACCCGGCACGCACCTGCCGGCCCGCGAGACGGCGGCGGGCCGCCTGCTCCTGGAGGACACCCCGCACACCCTGGTCGACGAGCAGTGGGAGGAGGGCCTGCGCGCCCTGGCCGTCCCCGTCCACGACCGCGCCGGCCGCACGGTCGCGGCCCTGACCATGACCACCCACGCGGCCCGCCGCACCCCGGAGGAATGCGAACGCGACCTCCTCCCCCGCCTACGGACGACAGCGGCCCGCATCGAATCGGACCTCCACATGACATCCCGCTTCACCCGAGTCCCGTCGGCCTGAGCCGCCCTCGAAGAAGGGCGGGACAGGGGGGCTCTCGCCCGAGCGAAAGAACCCGCAGGTGGAACAGCCTGCACCCAGGACCTCGTCCGGCCGACGCACGGCGGGTCGTCCGATGCTCCGGACTCCCCAGCCGGTGGATCACCACCCCGGGTAGCGGCCCTGCCAGTGAGGATCCCAACCACCGGTGTACTCGCCGCCACTGGGGGAGTCGGTGAGCTGGGCGATGAGATCGCGGGCCAGGGTGTCGAGAACCCAGGCCAGTTCGTGGCGGCTGACCAGGTCGACGGGCAACGCCTCGGCGCCGTGCGCGGCACCGAGGAACGCCCCGGCCACACAGGCCACCGAGTCGCCGTCGGGCGCCTGGGCGGCGAAGCGCAGAGCCGCGTCCACCTGGTCCCGGTCGGGGAACGAAGCCGCGACGTACAGACCGCCGAGCAGTGCCGAGGGCGCGGTGGCGTCCGGGGCGAGGTGCGCGAGCCGCGCCGCCTCGCCGGGACGTTCGTCGGCCTGCTCGAGCGCCGCGTGCAGTCGATCGCGTTCATCGGCGGTGAGGCCGGGATCGTCAACCTCGTCAAGGGCGTGAAGGCCCTCCAGCAGCGCTTGCCGTACCTGCGACCGCCCGCCGGTCGGGCTCTCCCGCATGTCTGGTCCGCTGGTCAGGCAGTGCCCCGCCAGTACGACCGCATGCGCCGCCGCGGACTGCGCGGCGGAGTCGCCGTGTGTGAAGGCGGCGATCTCGCGTGCCCAATAGGCTGACGCCTTCGCGCCGTCGACCACAGCGGTGCCCGCCACAGCGGCAGGAAGAGCGCGGGTGAGCGCGTGGCAGCCGCGGCTGGCCGTCGGACTTCCCATGCCGCCGGGCTCGACCCGGGAGAGGGCGGTGACGGTCGCCGGTGCGGAACCGCGTCGTTGGGCCAGCACGGGCACCTGGGCGAGCCAGCCGTCCGGCCACACCCTGTCGTCCTTCGCCCCGACCCAGCGGCTCCGCATCCGCTCGGACTCGATGCCCTGCAGGGCGGCCCACCGGCAGTAGGCGTGGAACACCACACCCGGGGTCGGCCCGAGGCCCCTGTGGGCGCTGCGCACGAGAGCACGGATCGTGCCCTCGGCGGTGAAGCAAGCCAGCTGAGTCGAGACCCCGGCTCGCAACGGGACGCCGGACGGCAGCTTCCCCCCGGCGGCGCCGAGGGTGTCCCCGACGGCCAGTCCGAGCAGCAGGCCGCGCACCCGGGAGAGGGCCGTCTTCTCCTTCAGGAAGTCCCCGGGCCGCCCCGGCTCCGCGGTCCGGTCCCGCTCCGGCTTCCTGCTCTCGTCGAACGCCTTAGGACGCCGGGTCTGATCCCGCTCGACGAACTCCGCCGCCTCGTGAGGCGGCGAGGGCCGGCCCTGGGCCTCGTCCTTCCCGCCGCGGGCGGTGAGCACCGCCAGCCGGACCAGGTCTGCCCCGGTGTGGCCGGGCCAGCCGTGGACGACCCGCTGCCACTCCAGGGGGACGCCCGAGCAGCCCCAGCGCGCGCCGAGCAGTGCGCCGGCGATCGCCGCGACGGTGTCCGTGTCCGTGCCGGCCCGCACCGCCGCCTCCAGGGCGAGGCGAAGGTGCTGGGCCGGGAACTCCCCTTGTGGCGGCGACGGTTCGGGAACTGCCGTGCGGGTGATCGCCGACCAGGCGGCCTGCAGCGCGTGGACGACCCAGCCGTTGTTGGTGAAGTGGTGCGGCGGGTGGGCCTCCGCCTCGTCCAGCCGTCGCGCCCACACGCTTCGGCGCTCCGCCGGTATCAGGTCCAGGCCGGCGCGCACACCGTCGAACGTGCCGTCGAGTACCGCGGTGCGGATGCCCGAGCACCACAGCACGCAGGCGTCGGCGCAGTCCGGGTCCGGATGGGTGAGCGCGCTGACGGCGACGGCGGCCTCGGCCATCGCCTCGGGGTCACCCAGGTGACTCAGGGCGACGATCCCGGTGCGCATGAGCGAACCGTTGCCGGCGGCGCGTTCGTTGCCGGCGCTGAAGCGGCGGGCGGCGTCGAGCAGTGCCGCGCCCGGCGCTCCACCGGCACGAGCGGCTGCGCCCAGAACGGTGCGGGTCTGCGCGCCGACGTCGCTCGCGCCGCCGCTCAGCCACTTCTGGAAGTTGACGGCGATCGCGTCGAGAGCCTCGGGGGTGCGCAGGTCCGCGCCGGTGGCCGCGACCTCGGCGATGCAGACCTGCATCTGGGTGTCGTCGGAGTACTCGCCGGGCTCGTACGGCCCCAGCCCGCCGCCGATCATCCGCGGCTGCTGGTCGTCGCGCAGTCGCGCCTCGAACTCGTAGGGCACGCCCAGCGCGTCACCCACGGCCGCACCGAGAAGTACACCGGCGGCCCGGTCGACGCTGTGCGCGTCGAGTGGGGGGTGCGGAACGCGGGCATGGGCCATCGGGGGGCTCCGTGAGGTGCGGCGGCGCGCGGGAGAGGCGGGCCGGACGGACGGTGACGGGACGGGACGGGACGGGGCAGGCGGCAGTGCGAGACGGAAGCGCCGGGGGGCGCGGGCGAAGAAGTCCCGAAAACAGCGCAACTGTCCGCACGTTGACGCCCCGCCAGCTTGGCACAGCCCGCCACTTATCGTCAATGAGACGATTGGAGTCCCGGCTATTGCGGGACGCCTGCACCTCGTCGGCGGAGGGCACGACCCTTCGACTTCTCGGGCAGGGGGATTGCCGAGGGCCGAGGCACACGGCCTGACCACCTCAGCACCCGGCTTCCCGACGCCAGCGCCCAACCGAGCCCTGATCCGGTAACCTGTGGACCGAGCGCCCCGGCGGGCGCTGTGACATGCGTCGTGGGCCCTCAGCCCACCTCCTCGACACGGCAGCTCGCCCCGGGTCGCTCAGGGCGTGACCACGGTTTCGCCCAAGCCCCGCCTTCGTAGCTCAGGGGATAGAGCACCGCTCTCCTAAAGCGGGTGTCGCAGGTTCGAATCCTGCCGGGGGCACCAGCCAGAAGGCCCCGGACCGATCATGGTCCGGGGCCTTTGACATCTACTTCTGACATCAACGCGAGCGGTCAGCCACGACCGGGGCACCGTTTCCTGAGGAGCCGGTCCATGTGGCTCATGGCTTCGCGCTGCGTGTCCTGGACGACGTGCGTGTAGACATCCATGGTGATGCTGATCTGGCTGTGCCCGAGGATCTCCATCACGACGCGGGGCGCGACTCCGGCCGCCGTGAGGAGGGTGGCGGTGCCGTGGCGGGCGTCGTGGAGCCGGATGACTGCCGTCCGGCTTCGATCGCGGACGGTAGCGCTGTGCTGGATTTCAGGGCACTGCGCGGCGGCCGGTGCTGGTCCCAGAGCCGGCGCGCGTCCAGTGGCACCTGCAGCGACAGGGCAGGGGCGGGGTGGCGCCCCTGCCCTTACCCCGCCGGCCCTCGGCTGTGAGGTGCGCGTCCTTCGACGCTGCCGCTTCCGGTTGCGGCCGACGTACGGTTGAAGTACCGAGGGCATCACGCACTCCGGCCCCCACGCCGGGTCGTCCTCGGCGAGAGACGAGTGAATCCGGGCCGCCCCCGTGGTCGGCGCGGAGACGGGTCGGCACCATGTCCGCCGCGGTCGAAGCAACTCAGCGAGCTGATCACGGCAGGAGCCGCGCTGAGCTCCCGCGCAGGTCCACAACCCCGCCGAGGAGAGAGGTGATGGCCCTTTCCCGGCTGGACATCCATCGGCGGAACCGAGGAGAGCGAACGCTCGTCACGCTTGCCGGCGACATCGGGCCGACCACGACGCCGCTGCTGCGAGCCGCAGTGGAGCAATGTCTGCTGGACGGCGTCACCGAGATCGACATCGACCTGACCACGGTCGGCTCCTGCGACGCCAGGGGCTTGGACGTCCTCCTGTCGGCAGCACGGCGCGCCGGCCGGGTCCACGCTCGCCTGCGGCTGCACCATCCGTGCGCTCAGATCGCCCAACTCCTCGATGCCACCGGATCGACTTCGTTGCTCCTTACGGCCCCCGTGAGTCCCGTGCCGCCCACCGCATCCGGCGACCTCATGAGTACCGCGACGCGGGTGCCCGAGGACCCCGCTCGTCGGCCGGACCAGCCGGTCCTCAGGGACGGTATCCGCCTTCGCCGGCTGACCCGCCGGCAGGCAGAAGACATGCGCGAGGACATCGCCGACCTGGCTGCGGAGTCCGTCGCGGGCACCGTCGGAGAGGCATACCACGACCGCGGAGACTTCCTGCACTACTTGGCGGTCACCGCCCACCGTCCCGGCTTCGCACTGCTGGTCGCCGAGACGACGGTGCTGGTCGGTTGCGCCTTCGGTTTTCCGGCGGGCTCTGACGGCTCCGACGGCCGGCAGGGGGACGGAACGCTCCAGGAGATCGTCCAGCGGCTCACTTCCCGGGCACGGTTCGTCGTCCTCACCCAGGTCGTGGCCCATCCGCACGCACAGCACCGCGACATCGCCCGCCGGCTGCAGCAGCGTCTGCTCACAGACCTGCACTGCTCCCTCGGGGTCACCCTGCTGCATTCTGCCGACCAGGCAGGACAAGCCGCCTTCTCGTCCTGGGGCTGGCAGAACATGGGTGAGGTCGTGGGGCTGCACGGCGCCGTCGCCCCCTGCGTGCTGACCTTGTCCGCCGAAGGACAGCCCTCGGCACGCCGGTGATGCGGCAGTGCGATGGCTGCGCGCCACCGCCTGCCACAGCCGGGAGTAATCTGGGACATACCGAGAACTTCCGGGCGCACTATGACTGTGGCGCCGTTCCCGGCGAGTGACACGACACGGGCAGCCGGAAACCGCACGGCCCGGAACGGGATCGCACGATGAACGCCATCTCAAAGCCCGCCGAGGGTACGGCGCCAGGTGACGGGCACTCCTACCGCATGCCCTGGCCCCGGCTGCGCCTCACGCCGGACGTCAGCCATGGCCCGCTGGACGGCGCATGGTGGCCGCGCTGCGACGCACTGGAACTGGAGCTGCCCGTGCTGGTCGGCTCCTTGGATCCGGGCATCGGCACCATCACCCGCGTGACCGTGGGGACGGCCTCTTGGCCCGATGCCCCGCAGGAGGTGATGGCACCCGGCCACGTGATCGAGGTGGTACTGACCGATTCCGCCGCCGAAGCGCACGCCATCACCGTGGACTGCGGCACCGTGGGGCGCTGGGAACTGCTGGTGATCCCCCCGGACGAGCCGGCCCGAGTGGCCACCCGGCTGCTGACCGCTGCTGCCGACCCCGCGAACCCGCTGTCGGCTCCGCGCCTGCTGGCACTCGCCGAGAGCGGCCTCGACGGACAGGACACATGGGAGTCGGAAGGAGGAGCCGGACCCAGGTGAGCAGCCCGGCCGGCTCCGCCCGACCGGCGGGACGGGCGTCCACGACCGCATGATGGAGCCATGGCACCGACAGATCCGTTGTCACCCCGGCCCGCCCCCGCCCGAAGCGTGACCGCGGAAGGTGAGGGGCTGACAGCAGGACGGCGCCCGGACCGGTCCGAAAGCTTCGGGGAAGCGCTCCTCGGAAAGATCCTCGACAGCGCGCACGAACTCCCGCCCCATCTCATCGGGCCCCTGGTCGCCGACGTGGTGGACCGGCTCGGCGGCCGCCGTCCGCAGGTGCTGTTGCAGGACTACGGCCAGATGGTGCTCGTACCGCTGCCCGGTGAGGGACTCACCGGCGGGGAACCCCAGGTGATCGACGGCTCCGAGGCGGGCCGCTGCTTTCTCGACGCCGTCCCTGTCGAGGTGCCCCAGGAGGACGGCGTCCGGGTCCATCTGCCCCTGCTGGACGGCGGTGACCAGGTGGGGGTCATGGCGGTGACGCTGGACAGCGTCGATGACGACGACCGTCGTCTGCTGCTCAGAATCTCCGGCCTGGTGGCCGACCTTCTGGTGACCAAGCACGGCTATTCCGACCTGTTCTTCGACGTCCGACGCGATGAGGGGATGAGCGTCGCCGCGGAGATCCAGTGGTCCCTGCTGCCACCGCTGGCCATGATCATGCCCCGGGTCGCCGTCGCCGGGATCCTGGAGCCCGCCTACGACGTGGGCGGCGACAGCTTCGACTACGCGCTGAACGGCGACGTCCTCCACGTGGTCATGATCGACGCGATGGGGCACGGACTGGACGCGGCCGCGATGGCCACCGTGGCCATCGGCGCCTACCGCCACGCCCGCCGCGCCGGCATCGGACTGCAGAAGATCTACGAATTCATGGACCGCGCCGTGGCCGAGCAGTTCGGTCCCGAGCACTTCGCCACTGCGCAGATGCTGCAGCTGGACACGACGACGGGGCGGGTGCAGTGGGTCAACGCCGGGCACCCGCCGCCGATCCTCGTCCGCGACCACCGCGTCGCACAGCGTCTGGTCGCCCCGACGACCCTTCCCGTCGGGCTGGGCGGTTCGGAGCCTCGGGTGAGCGAACTGGGGCTGGTGCCCGGGGACCGAGTCCTCTGCTTCACCGACGGAGTGGTCGAGGAACACAAGAGCGGCGGGGAGGAGTTCGGGGAGGACCAGCTGATCGACTGTGTGAACCATCTGGAGAGGACAGGCCGCGGCATCCGAGCGGTGACGCGCGCCCTGTCCCACACGCTCAAACGGGCGCGCGGCGGACAGACCAGCGACGACGCGACGCTGCTCATGGCGGAGTGGCGCGGCTGACCTCTCGTCCCCGCCGTCCGTCACCGTTGCACGACGGCAGGTACCGCACATCCGTGCGGCCACTGCCCCTCGCCGCCCGTGAACGCGGAGTAGTGTGGGCAGTACCGAGGGCATCTCGCACACCGGCTTCCACGCCGGGTCGTCCCCGGCGAAGGATGACACCCGGGCCGCGGCACAGGTGGCCCGGAGACAGGTCTGCGCCATGTCGGCGACCTTGTACCCCACCCTGCCGCACCGCGAGCCCGTCACAGCCCCGGCCGCGCGTCTCGCGCTGAAGACCGACGGCGCCTCCCGCGGGCTGCTGGACGGAGCCTGGTGGCCACGGTCCCGGGACCTACTGAGTGAACTGCCGGCGCTCACCGACGTGCTGGACCCCCTGTGGGGCCGCATCACCCGTATCGCCGTCAACCCGGAGCACTGGCCGGTCATCCCTCGCGAGATCCCCGTGAGTGGGCACATCGTCAAGGTCGGCTGGATCACGCCGGAGATCGACCCGCACAAGCTGCTGCTGCTCTCCTACGGCACCGGGCGCTTCGATCTCCTCGTCATCCCGCCCGGGACCGGGGCGGAGTCGGCGGCCCGGCTGCTGGCAGCCGCGTCCGACCACGACGGCCCACCCCTGACCGCCCGCGCGCTGATCGCGGCGGAAGCGGCCCGGCACGCCGTCTCCCCCACCGACCAGGCACTGGACCCGGACGAGGCATGGGAGTACGAGGGCGGCGCCTCGGCGGTGTCCGCGGCCGGCACCGGACAGACCGGTCCGCCAGGGCCGGCCAGCCGGCTGATCATCGGTATGTGAGGTGGCCGCCATGAACGCCTTCCTGACGGCGATCGCTTTCCTGGCCCTAGTCACAGTGGCGGCGTACGTGATCCACCGGCTCAAGCTCCAGCACGCCGACAGGATCGCGGCGTACCGGTACAGCACCCCCCGGCCCGGTCGCCGTGGCCGTGGCGCGCCCCAGACGCACCCCGCGCCATGGGCCGGCATCCAGGCGTCCGACAGGCCACCCGGCCACCCCGCCCCACCGCCCGCCCGGCCCGCGGCGACGCGAGCCCGGGGCGTGGACGCAGGCTCTGGAGCACCCGAGGATCCGAGCATCTGAACCGAGGCGTCATGACTCTTCCGCGGCTGAACATCTACCGGCACGACCGGGGCGCGCGGGCCCTGGTCACCCTGGCCGGTGTGATCGACCCCGTCACCGCGCCCCGGATGCGCGCCGCTCTGGAGCAGTGTCTGCGGGACGGCATCACCCTCATCGACGTCGATCTGACCACCGTCGACCGCTGTGACGACAGCGGCCTGAGCGTCTTCCTCGACGTGTCCGAGCAAGCCGCCGAGGCCCAGGCGTTCCTCCTGCTGCACCACCCCTCCCCGCAGACCGAACGACTGCTCATGGACACGGGCTCCGATGGCCTGCTCTACCCGATGAGGCCGGGAGGGACGCGCCCTCAGCGGGCCTGACGTCGGCAGAAGCGCCCCAGGGAACGGGCCGCCGTGGTCAAGCCGTACGCCGGTCGCGCCCCGCGCCACCCCTTCAGCCCACAGGACCACGCCCGCTCACGGTGTCGATGAGGATCTGTTCCGCGTCGCTGACGTTGTCCGCCCGGACCGCCTGGGCCATCGCGGCACGGGCGGCATCCGGTGCCGCGTCGGGCGGGACGACCAGCAGCGAGAAGATGTCCCGGTCGGCCCGGGTGATCAGGACCGTGTCGTCACCGACCGGGAAGGAGTCGACGTGCACCACGTGGTCGTCCACGACGGTACGCGTCGGGAGACCCTCCCAGGCGGCGGCATCCAACCCCACACGGGACACGGGGCCGAGGTGGGCGACGAGGGCACTCAACAGGGCGGGCAGCTCGGCGCCGATGTCGCGCGAGCGCGGCCACCACGCGCCGTCGAGCACGCCTTTGCGTGATTCGGTCGTCTCCAGCCGGAGAAGCGCACACCCCGGCCGCACGGCCTCGTGGACGCCACTGGGCAGACGCCGGGGGACAGGTGGTGTATCCGAGCTGGTCATAATGACCACCCGTCTGTAGGGCCGGTGCGACCGCGGGACTCCGCCCCGCAGCTCCCACGCTACTCCTGGCGCCACACGCACCGACGTCTGCAAGAGCGCCCGCCCTCCCGCCCCGCCCCCGAGGGAACGGATCCAGCACACAGGAGTTTTCCTTGAGCGGGGCCGTGACCTGCAGAGACGTCGGTCTGAGTGCATCTGGCCTGGGGAAACACCACCCCGTAGTTCTCCTGTGTTCACGGGGCTTCCCGACCCGATTTCACGTTCGACAACGCCCCGGGCCTGCTGTGAACCCTGCGCAGTCGTCGGTTTGCCGTGTCGCGGCGTCCGCTCGATGCCCCCGGCCTTCTTCGGCCTGAGATGTCCGGGCGCTGCCGGCCCTGAACCGTTTTCGGGTGGGGTGGTTGTTTTCTCTGTGGCGCCGAATCGGGCGCCCTTCGGAAAGGAGAACTCGTGGGACCTGTCATTCGCACCGCCACGGCCGTGGTGCTCGCCCTCGGCACCCCGGTATTCGGTTCCGGCGCCGCTGTCGCGGGGGCCGACTCCGGCGACCTTCCGCTCGTCATCCAGTGCAACAACCCGACGAACCTCTCCCTCGTCGACGCGTCCGGCGGCGACAGCCTGGTGAGCCAGTTGATCGTGGTCGTCACCGAAGGGGGGAGCCACCGGTACGAACGGAGGCAGCAACGCCTCCGGAGTCATCACAGGTTCGGGCGGCGAGGCGACCGGCGGCGACGCCTCCCAGTCGGCGAACAACAACCGCTGCGGTGTGAGTTCGGACGTCGACGCGAGCACGCGCATCGACAACAGCAAGCGCGTCGACAACAGCCTCGACGTCGACACCGACAACAGCCCCAGCCTGCTCTGAACCGCCCGAGCGCGGCCGTCGTCGACTCAACCACCCTGAAACGCCCCCTGCGGGACGGCCATGTCCAACTGCCCCTCAGGATCCCGACGCGGACTCGTCGAAGAGGGTGAGCTTCATCGATACGGGACAGCCCCCTCTTTGAGTTCCGCCCCGTTCGCCCTCAGCAGGGCCGGGCTTCACATTCCGCCTCGGCCGACGCCCGTCACCCCCGTCTCGTAGGCGACGATCACGAGTTGGGCTCGGTCTCGGGCGTGGAGTTTGGTGAGCAGGCGTCCGATGTGGGTTTTGACCGTGGCCAGGCTCAGGTGGAGGTGTTCCGCGATCTCCGTGTTGGACAGACCTCGGGCGATCAGGCCGAGCACTTCCAGCTCGCGGTCGGTGATCGCGTCCAGGGAGCGGCTGGGTGGGCGGGCCGGCTCCGGGCGGCGGGCGAACTCCGCTATCAGGCGGCGGGTCACCGAGGGAGCGAGCAGCGCCTCCCCCGCGGCGACGACGCCTATGGCGGTGAGGACCTCCATCGGCGGGGTGTCCTTCAGCAGGAAGCCCGCGGCGCCGGCGCGCAGGGCGGCGTAGACGTACTCGTCGAGGTCGAACGTGGTGAGGATGAGGACGCGGACGCCGGACAGGGCCGGGTCGGCGCTGATCCGCCGGGTCGCCTCGATGCCGTCGACGTCCGGCATGCGTACGTCCATCAGGACGACGTCCGGGCTTTCACGGCGGGCGAGTTCGACGGCCTCCGCTCCGTTCGCGGCCTCGCCCACGGCCGTCATGCCGGGCGTGTGGTCGACGAGGACCCGGAAACTGCCGCGCACCATCGCCTGGTCGTCGGCGATCAGCACCCGGACGGGGCGCACATCGGTCACGGTCATCGGCTCCCTTCGGCGGGCAGACGGACGGACACCGCGAAACCGCCCTCCGGCCGGGGGCCCGCTTCGAAGCTGCCGCCGTACATCATCGCGCGCTCCCGCATCCCCAAGAGGCCATGCCCGCCCGGCAGTTCCGGGGCGGTTCGGCTGCGCGCGGACGACGGGCCCTCGTCCACTATGTCGATGCGCACCTCCCGCGCGTCCGCCTCGACCCTCACCCGGCAGCGGGTCGGGGCGGCGTGCCGGACCACGTTGGTGACGGCCTCCTGGACGATCCGGTAGACGGTCAGCCGCGTTCCCCCGGCCAGACCTTCCACGGACCGCACCGTCAGGTCGACCTCCACGCCGGCCCGGTGCGCCTCCGCGGCGAACCGGTCGAGTCGGTCGAGATCCGGCACCGGTTCGAGGGGCGCGCCCTCGGTGCGCAGCACGCCGAGCGTGCGCCGCATCTCGGTGAGGGCGGCACGGCTCGTCTCCTCGATGACCTTGAGGGCGGCCCGCGCCTCCGCCGGGTCGGCCTCCGCCACATGCCCGGCGACGCCCGCCTTGACGGCGATCAGGCTGAGGTTGTGCGAGACGATGTCGTGCAGCTCACGGGCGATCCGCAGACGTTCCTCGATCAGCGCCCGCTCCGACCGGCGCCGCTGTTCCCTGGCGGCTGCGGCCCGGCGCCCGCGCAGGACGAACCCCGCGCCCCACGCCCCTCCGATCACCAGGAACACGACCGAGGCCAACCCGACGGCGCCCCGCCAGTCCTCGCTGGGAGTGACCACCGCTTCCCCGGCGTAGACGGCGCCGCACGCCACCGGCAGCGCGACCGCGAGCGCGGGCACGGAACGGCGGGCGGGCTCGGCCAGTCCGACGAGGTAGGCCGCGAGCCCGGCGGCGGCGTACGGCTCGCGGGGGATGTCGAGGAGCGACGCCGTGGCCAGGGCGGCCAGCACGGCCGTCAGCACCGTGACGGGCCAACGGCGGCGCACGGCGATCGGCAGGCCGACCATGGCTGCGATCAGCAAGCCGAGCCAGGGCGGCCCCGTGTAGACGGGCTGCCCGTCGTCGGAGGCCAGCCGGGCGAAGCCCACGTACACGGCGGTGAGGGCCAGTGCAGCGACGAGGTCGAGGGCGTGGGCGTGGCGCTGGCCTTCGGGCTTCATGGCCCGACCGTACTTGTACGCGTCCACTCAACCGACCTGTCCCAGCAGCACCATCAGTGCGAGCGTCACCAGGGTCAGCGGCATCCAGCGCAGCACCGCCGCCCGACCGGGCCGGGGCGCTCGCCACAGCAGCGCCAGACCCAGCGGCACGAAGGCGGCGCACAGTCCGGCCAGGGCGACCAGCGACTGAGGCGTCGTGCCCTTCAGCACCCCCAGGGGCAGCGCCGCGGTGAGGCCGAGTGCGGCGGCACGGATCGGGCCGAGCACCCGCGTGCGCCAGGCGCCGAGGGCGAGGACCACCCACCCGGCGAGGATGGCGAGGTTCAGCGTGGCGAAGACATGGAACGCGCCGTAGCCGGCGGAGACCGCTTCGGTGGCCGCTCCGGCCCCCTGGGAACGCACCAGTTGAAAGGCCAGATGGTCCACGCCCGCATGGAAGGTGCGGGCGAAGAGCCCGGACATCACCAGGACGCCGCCCCACAAGCCCCAGCCGGCGCTCCGCGCCCCGATCCGTGCGGCCATCACCGCCACAGCGGGCCACAGCAGCAGGTTGCCGGCGGCGAAGAGGCCGTACGCGGTGGCCATCAGCGTGGGGTGCCGCTCGTACGCGGCGAGTTGGTCGGGGAAGAAGAAGTGGAAGCGGGCCCTCAGTAACGCGCCGGTCAGCATCAGGAGCGGACCGAGCACCAGTGCCGTGCCGCCCACCCAGCGTCCGGGAAAGCCGGTGGTCTCCAGCCGTTCCACGGGCAGCGCGCTGTGGAGGCGGGTGCCGATCGTGGTGGCCGAGGCGGGCATGGACGTCGTCGGGTTCGTCATGCCGATGACGATGCCTCTGCCTCCCCTCAAGGGGCGTCGGACCAGGAACTGGTCTTCGGGATCAGACCTGGGTATGACCCTCTGGCTTCGGGCAGGGTCAGGACGCGTTCGTCCGCACCTCCGGGTGTGGGGTCAGGATCGCGGTGACGACCGTGGTGGATGACTTCATGACGTCGGTGACGAATCTCAGGCGGCCCACGGTGAGGCGGCGCAGGGCCGGGCCGTGGTCGGCTGCCACGACGAGGGCGGCTGCGAGCAGGAGCAGTCGCCACGCCGCCATCACCGGGCGGCGCGTCGGGCGGGGCAGTTCCGTCAGGGAGGCGTGGAGGCGCTCGCAGTGGAACGGGACGTGGCGCTGCTCGTCGGACAGGATCCGGGCGGCCACGTCCGAGGTGAGCGGGTCGTCCGTGCCGTCGCGCAGGGCACGGTAGTAACGCAGGGCCACCACTTCCGCGATCATCAGCACCAGCAGTTCCATGCGCAGGCCCATCAGGCGCCGTAGCCGTACGAAGACCGTGTCGCTCCAGTGGCCCGTCAGCGTCTTGCGGCCGCCCGCCGCCAGGAGCAGAGCGAGCAGGCGGGCGTGGTTCTGTTCCTCGGCGACGAAGAGTCTGACCGCCTGCGCGTAGTCGGGGTCGCCGGCCTGGTCGGCTTTGGCGACGAGGTTGGCGCCGTCGCCGTCCTCACCGACCTGGAAGCGCTGGATGCCGGCCCACACCGCCGGGTGCAGCGTCGCGCCCCTCGTCCAGTCCGGGTCGCCCTGGGCGCTCCTGCGGTCGCGTTCGTCCTCGAACCGCCTTGTCCACTCGGCGAAGCCGCTCGTACGCACCCGGTCCCCTCTTCCCGGACACGGACGCCGTGCCCCGGAAAGGGGGACGCGCGCGGGGGCCGAGCCGTTCCCTTCGGCTCCCGCGGCGGCCGTCTCAGGCCGGCTCGGGTTGCGGTTCCGGGCGCCGGGCCGGGGCGAGGGACGGTTCCCAGCCTCTGGTGGTGCGCCGGTAGCCGTAGATCACCGAGGCCATCGCCAGGACGATGAGGGGGCCGGACACGGCCGGGTACGCGGCCAGTTCCATCGGCAGGAAGCGATACGACACCAGGAGCGCGGCGAAGACCGCGGTGCCGTGGAGGACGAGGTGGACTCCTGCCCGGTCCCAGCCCCGGTCGAACGAGCGCAGGCCCGCCTCGATCGTGAGCGCGAACACCACGCCCGCGACGAGGTCCACGCCGTAGTGGTAGCCGAAGCCGAGGGTCGCCGTGAGCGTGGCGACCAGCCAGAACGTGCCCGCGAACCGCAGCAGGCGGGGCGCCTTGCGGGTGTGGATGAAGATCGCGACGGACCATGCCGTGTGCAGGCTGGGCATGCAGTTGCGGGGGGTGAGCCCGTCGTACGGCACCGGCTGGGGGACGGTGACCGGCGGCGGGGTGTTCGGCCACAGATCGGCCACCGCCCACTGCACGCCGCCGGTGCCGGAAGCCCCCGGGCCGTAGGCGAAGACCGGCCCCACGACCGGGAAGATCATGTAGATGGCGGGCCCGAGAAGGCCGATCACCAGGAACGTGCGGACCAGGTGATGGCGGGGGAAGCGGCGCTCGGCCGCCACGCGGCGCAGCTGGTACAGCGCGACGACGACCGCGGCGACCGCGAGCTGCGCGTAGACCCACTGGAGAAGGTGGGAGCTGACCGGGCTGGTGGCCTCGACCATCCGGCCCACCAGCCATGACGGGTTGCCCAGCGCCTGATCGGCGGTCGCCACGTAGGGGTCGAGCACGTCGGTGCGGGTCTTCGCCGTGATGAACAGCCAGGTGTCGCCGATCTTGCGGCCGGCCACCAGCAGCAGGGCCAGGCCGACGCCCTTCAGCAGCAGGACGCGTTCCGGGCCGGTGCGGCGCGTGACGGCGATGACCGCGGTGCCGAGCATCACCCACAACGCGCCGTTTCCGACGGAGTGGTCCTCGGGTATCCGGGCGTCGACCGCCCACCGCACCAGCGCGAAGACGGCGTCGATGCCGATCGCCGCGCCGGCCGCGATGAACCGCTGCCGCCAGGTGAGCACCACCAGCATCAGCGCCAGACCGCCGTACAGCGGCCCCGGTTTCGGGGCGAAGACCAGGGCTTCCACCTGGGTGGTGATGGGGCCCGGTTCGCCGTAGCGGCGTGCGGCGACCTCCAGTGCGACGAGGAGCGCGAGAGCCACCGCCCCCGCCGTCGCCCACAGCATCGCGCGCCCGTGACGCCGCGCGACCGGCGAGATCCTGTCGCTTGTCCGCGAAAACACCCGCGATGGTCTAGTTATCAATCGTCTGGCCGATGGTGTCGAGTGGTCGATGAACGAAAGGCGACAGGGGTGACCATCGCGAGATCGAACATACTATCGGAGAGGGTGTGAAGTCGGGCTTGAGTCCTTGAATCGGTCACCCTCGGGGCGGCGCGGGACTCCTGAGTCTTCTCCACCCCGGCTGTCTATCACCGTGCTTCGTCGACCGGAAGGTCGGTCGTCACAGTGACGCCGGGATCACCCGCCGGCTCGCCCCCGTGGTCGCCGGGAGAGAGCGCGGCCCCATCTCTGGGGCGGGGTCTCGACATAGCGGTGGGTCAGCCAGGAGAGGGGGAGGAGAACGGCTGCGAAGGCCGCCTCCAGGACGAGGTCGTCGCGGGCGGAACGGCCGATCGTGGCGTCCGTCACGGCCAGCACCACCGGGTGGAGCAGGTAGACGGAGTAGCTGATCGCCCCCAGGACCGTCAGCCAGCGGGGGGTCCGCCGGTGGCGGAGGGCCCAGCCGGCGGCGAAGGTGAGGACGGCCATCAGGAACGCCGTGAGCCAGCCGCGCTCCGTGAACTGTCGGGCGTCGCCGTGGCCGTGGGCACTGGCCACGGCGCACAGCAGCACCACCGCGGTCGCGCAGGCGGTGGCGCGCCACGTCACCTGACCGTGCTCGGCGCGGTGGATCGCCGTTCCCAGGAACATCACGGCGAGGATCGTCAACCCCTCCCAGACGGGGACCGTGCCGTTCGCCGTCACCAGCAGCAGGGCCAGCAGTCCGCCCAGCACACCTCCGGCCGTGCGCAGTACGGGCCGCCCGGTGCAGGCGCAGCAGACGGCGGTCGCCATGGCGACGGAGGTGATCGCCACCAGCGGGCCGGTGCCCAGGACGTGGGAGAGGGCCGAGGGAGGCAGGCTGACTCCGGCCGCGACGACGGCGGCGGCCAGTACGGCCAGGGTGACCGCCACCGTCGCCGAACGGTGGTGCCGGCCCACCGTGAAGAGGGCGACGGTGAGGAGGTAGAAGGCCATCTCGTAGGAGAGCGTCCACAGGACCAGCAGGACGTTGGGTGTGCCCAACAGCTCCTGGAACATGGTCAGATGGGCGGCGGCCACGGCGGCCAGGGGCTGCTGCGCCAGATCGGGGCGGATCCGGGCCAGGTCCAGCGCGTGCAGCGCCGCCAGCGCCGAGACGGCCACCGCCCACAGCGGGTACACGCGGAACAGGCGTCCGATCCAGAACGTCCTCACGGAGCCGCCGCGTTCGAGGGACGCGGGGATGATGTAGCCGCTCACCAGGAAGAACACCATGATGCCGTAACGGCTGGTGTTGAACTCGGGCATCAACTCCTGCCGGAACTGCGGCAGGAAGGCGTACGAGGAGTGGTCGAAGACGACGACCAGGGCGGCGATGCCTCTGAGGGCGTCCAGCCAGCCGATCCTGGGTCTCTCCCGCAGTGGTGTCACTTGGGGTGAGAGCGGTGACGTCGTGCGTAATCGGCCGGTGTCTACGGGTACGGGGGAGGGGGGCATGGGCAAGCGCCTTTCTTCGCGGGGGAGACCGCACGTGGGAGGGCGAGTCGTTCTGGTTGCCGGGTGTCACTTCTTCGGCTTCGAGCCGTCCGGCAGAGTGAGTTTCACCGGGACGCAGGGTTCCGCCTCGGTCCCGGCGCCGTAGTGCTCGACCGCGCGGGCCCTGTGGCCGCCCGCCGTGTTCTCGAAGGCGAGCAGGTCGCCTCTGCCCAGGGTGAAGTCCCAGCTCGACTCCAGGGGCACTACGGGTACGGGGTCGCCCTGCTCGTCCAGAGCCACCGGCGTGGGAGCGGGGGCGCTGCGCTCGCACACGTACCCCGGTGGCAGTACGTCGATCGTCACGTGGATCTCCCAGGGGCGCAGCGCCCTCGCCAGGGCCTCCTGGGCCTCCACGCTGATGAACTGCTCCTGGACCGTGAGCCTCACCTTGCCGTCGCCGCGCCCCTGCACCGCGTACGCGACCGGCTGGGCCGGTGGTTCGGAGGCGAGCACGGGACCGAGCCCGAGCAGCGGGGCGAGTCCGAGCAACGCGCAGGGCAGCGCCACGACGGCCAGGCGCCGGGGGGTGAGCAGGCGGCGCGGCGGTGTCGCGGGGGGCGGCTGCTCGCGGGTCCCGATGTCACGCTTCAGCTCGGCCAGCAGACGGTCCTCGAACGTCGGCCCCGTGCTCATGCCTCTCCCCCGGCGACGTACATCAGGGGTCCGTCCGGCGTCCGTGCCCCCTCCGGACGCCGCCGGGTCACGGGTGCAGCCGAAGCCATGGGTGCACCCGAAGTCATGGGTGCGGCCGTCGCGGCCGCCTCGGCGCGCAGCGCCCGGCGCGCGCGGTGCAGGCGCACCCGCGCGGTGACCTGGCGGATGCCCAGCGCGGCCGCCGCCTCGCTGACGGTCAGCTGGTCCACGGCGATCAGCTCCATGACCGCCCGCTCCCCCTCGGGCAGTCTCGCCAGCGCGGCCAGGGCGCGCCGCCCCGGGCTCTCCGCGTCGAGCTTGTCCTCCAGGCGGACGACGTCGTCGGCGTCCAGCAGCCGTCTCCCGGACAGGCGCAGATCGCGTGCGGCCTCACGGGCGATCCGGCGGCGCTCCGACGACACGACGTTGCGCGCGACGCCGTACAGCCAGGCCGTCTCGCTGCCGAGGCTCGGGCGGTACGAGGCGGCCGAGTCGAGGACGGCGAGGAAGATCTCGGCGGTCAGGTCCGCCGCGGTGTGCGGGTCGTCGACCCGGCGGGCCACGAAGCGCAGGACGGCGTCCACATGACGTCGGTAGAAGTCCTCGAAGAGGCGCGGGTCCCGTAACGCCGCCTCCGGCTCACCCCGTTCAGCGCCGTCCACGGGCGGCCTCCTTCTCGTCGTCGGGCAACGTCGTCGTCTGTTCTTGGCCCGAGGCGGGAGAAGCGTTACACGGGGCGGGCGTGACGCGTGTGCCGTCGGCTGCCCGTTGCCCGAGACTGGCCCTGTGAGAGTGACCGATCTGCACCGCCGTCTGCTGGCCGACCTCCTCGACCTGGGCGCGCCCTATCTCCTGGCGCTGACCGGTGGTCACGCCGCCCAGGCGCACGGGCTCGTGGAACGCGCCGTACGGCATGTGGCCGTCGCGACCGAGAGCCCGGCCGGGATGGAGGACATCGCCGGCGTGCTCCGGGCGGGGCTGGAGGAGCGCGGGTGGCTCGTCCCTCGGCCCCCGGAGACGGACCCCCTCTCCGCCCGGCTGGTCGTCGTCGAACCGGTCACCGGCGAGGAGTGCCAGGTCGACGTTCTCAAGGAGGTGCTGTGGCGGCCGCCCGTGCCCACGGATCTGGGTCTCGCGCTCTCCCTGGAGGACGTGGTCGGCACGAAGGTCCGGGCGCTGGCCGACCGGGGGCTGGCGCGCGACCTCATCGACGTCCACGCCGCCGCGGGGCGCTGGAGCCACCCCGAGCTGGAGGAACTGGGCCGTCGCCACGCCCGCGACGCCTTCGACCTCGCCGATCTCCAGGCCCGTCTGACCGGCGCGGAGATGATCGACGACGTCGAGTTCACCGCGTACGGCCTCGACGGTCCCGCCGTGGCCGCGCTGCGCCGGTGGGCGCAGGAGTGGGCGGACGACATCGCGGAACGCCTTCTGGAGTCGTCGCCTCCGGAGGAGGAGTGAGGGTCGCGCTGCCCGTACCCCTGACTCTCAAGGGCTACTCGGTGACAGTGAGGGCGTCGCCGCGGCAAGGCAGTCGTGGAACGGTCCATCGGCGGGGAGCCCGGCGCGACCGGGAAGTGACATCCGCCGGGCCGGTTCAGCGGCGGTCGACGACCCGGGTGATCAGTTCGGCCAGCAGGTGGGTGCGGGGGAGCATGTGGGGGATCTTCACGTGTTCGGTGTCCGCGTGGGGGCCCTCGCCCACCGCGCCCAGGCCGTCCAGGGTGGGACAGCCCGCCGCCGCCGTGTAGTTGGCGTCGGAGGATCCCCCTACGGCTCTTCCCGCCAGGGGCGCCTGGCCCAGGTCCGCGGCGGTGCGTGCGGCGAGGGCGAACAGGTCGGCGGAGGCCTGCGGTGGCATCGGCGGGCGTTGCGCGCCGCCCACGATCTCCAGACGTGCGCCGGGCGTCACGGGAGCGAGGCCGCGTACGAGGGCGTCGACGCGGTGCTGCGCCGTCGCCGTCGGCACCCGGACGTCCACCCACAGACTCGCCCGCGCGGGCACCGTGTTGCGGACGCTGCCCGACGACAGCAGCGTCGGCGTGACGGTCGTCGCGCCCAGCACGGGGTGGGCGGCGTCGGCGGGCAGCGCGGCCTCGATGCCGGCGACGGCCAGGACCTGGTGGGCCACCTCGACGGAGGCGTTGATCCCCTCGTGCGGCTCCACCCCGGCGTGCGCGGCCCGGCCGTGCACCACGATCTCGTAACGCGAGGTGCCCTTGCGGGCGGTCTTCACCGCGCCCCGCGCGTCGGCCGCCGCCTCCAGCACGAAGGCGGCCGCGCAGCGCCGCGCGGTCTGCTCGACGAGCGCGCGCGAGGTCGGGGAGCCGACCTCCTCGTCCCCGGTGACCAGCACGCACACCCCGGACGGCGAGGGCAGCGAGGCCAGCGCGTGGAACATCTGCACCAGGCCAGCCTTCATGTCGAGGACGCCCGGACCGCGGGCGATCCCGTCCTCGGCCGACCAGGGGTGGGAGCGGAGCGAGCCGAGGGGCCACACCGTGTCGTGGTGGCCCAGCAGCAGGAGGCGCGGTGTGCCGAACGTCCACCGCAGGTGGGTCACCCCGTCGATCACGATGGTCTCCGGCGCGGCTCCCAGCAGCCGTGCGCCGAGCGCGCCGACCGTGCGGGCGCTGCGCGCCACCGCGGCGTGGTCGGCGGAGAAGGACTCGCACCGCACGAGTTCCTCCAGGTCGGCCAGCATCGCCCGCAGGCCGGCCGGCATCGCCGGCGACTCCGCCCGCCGTCCTGGCATGGCCCGTCTCCTTCCGCCGGGAGCGCCGTCGCCGTATCCACGACGGTAGGGCGGGTCGGGACACGCCACCAGCGGCGGGGCCGCGAGGTGGACCACGAGGGACCCGCCCGGTCAGAGCAGGCCGAGGTCGTCCAGTTCCTTGTGGAGGTCCGCGCGGGGGTGGTCGGCGGGCGTCGGTGACACGGAGCGGCCCTTCGGGCTACGGGCGGCAGCGGTCGCGAGTGCCGGGGCGGTCTCGGGGCGGGTGCCGCGGTCGCGGTCTCGGAAGAGCCAGGCTCCCGCGAGACCGCCGACCAGACCGCCCAGGTGGCCGAGCCAGCTCACGCCGGGGGTGCCGGGGACGGCCGTGGTGAGCAGGTAGGCGAAGGAGGCCGCCATGACCAGGCCGATCAGGGTGTCGATCAGGTGCCGGTCGAAGAGCCCGCGGACGACGACGTAGGCGAAATACCCGTAGACCAGGCCGCTCGCGCCGACCGTCACCGCGTCGCCCTGCTCCAGGAGCCACACCGCCGTGCCGCTGGTGAGGGCGACCAGCAGGCTGAGCCCGAGGAAGCGGGCGACGCCGCGGTACGCGGCGAGGAAGCCGAAGACGAACAGCGGGCCGGAGTTGCTCTCGATGTGGGCCCAACTCCAGTGCAGGAACGGCGCGGACAGCACGTGGGGCAGCGATCCGACGTCGCCGGACGAGACGCCGTAGTCACGGGCGAGTCCGTAATCCTGTGCGGCGTTGGCCAGTTGGACCAGCCAGACGACCGCCAGGAACGCGAACACCGTGAAGAAGGCCTTGCGCGCCTCCGCGATCAGCTGTTCCGGACTGACCGGTGTCCCTTCCGTCCTGCTCATCCCGCTTCCCCTCCCTGGCGGACCCCGTCCCCCTCTCCTCGCACTCTACGGAGTGCGGCGGCTCCTCGGGATCCCGCCCGGGTCAGCGTCAGGGTCACCACGACCGACGCGAGCGCCAACGCCGTCATCGCCGTTTCCGGCGAGGTGAGTTGGGCCGAGGCGCCGGCGAGGGCGGCGCTCACGCCCTGGAGGGTGAGCATCCCGGCGGAGTGCAGGCCGAGGGCTTGGCCGGCGAGTTCGGGCGGGGTGAGGGCCATCAGTCGTTCCTGCTGGACGAGGCTCGCGCCGAAGCCGACGGAGGCCACGGCGACGGCGACCGCGGCCACGGGCAGCGGCGGACGCAGGACGAAGACCGCGTACGGGGCGGCCAGGAGCAGCAGGAGCGGGGTGGCGAGGCGGCCGCGCACCGCGGGCGGGAGGAGGCGTCCGACGGCGAGGTCTCCGGCCAGCATGCCCAGCGCCCCGCACGCGAACAGCGTGCCCGCGGCATCGGGGTCGTACGACACGAAGAGGGCTTCGCAGCCGACGATCAGGCCGTTGGGCAGCCACAGGCCGAGGTAGAGCAGCCGGCGTGGACGGGAGGACCACAGGAGGGCGTTGGTGCGCCAGGTCCGCGCGATCGAGGGGCGGCCCACGGCACGGGGTGCGCGGACGGTCAGCCCGACGCGGGCGACGAGCGCGGCGCTCGCGTGGAGGAGGACGGCGAGGAGGAGGACGGGCCGCGGGGAGAGGACGGCGACGAGGACGCCGCCGGTCGCGTACCCGGTGATCTGCAGCAGCCCGTGCGTCATGTTGAAGACGGACCGCGCGGTGAGGTAGCCGCCCTCGGGGGCGATCTCGTTGAGCAGGCCCCAGCGCACCCCGCCGCCGAGCGCCGCGACCAGCCCCTGCGCGAGGACGGCGACGAAGACGGCCCCGATCGGCAGCCCGGGCAGGGCGAGTACGGCCGTGATGACGGCGAAGGCCAGGGAGAGGCCGGCCAGGACACGTCTCGGGGGGATGCGGTCGGCCGCGGAGAGGAGGAGCGTCGCGCCGAGGACCTGGGCGAGGGACGGCCCGAACATGCTCACCGCCGAGAGGAACGGGGAGCCGGTGGCGCGGTGGACGAGGGTGCCCAGGGCGAGTCCCGCGATCGTCTGGGCGGCGGTGTGGGCGGCTGAGGACAGGAGGAGGGGGGTGAACTCCGGGGTCCGGAAGAGGGGTCGGTATCCGGTCTCGCTGAGCGTCATGCGGGGAGTCTCGGGCGGGGCAGGAGGGGGTGGTTATTGTTTCGCCGGGGTGCGAAACGTTGGGGAGCGGTGGGGAGTCGGGCTTGGCTGGGCCTGGGCGTGGGAGGGGCGTGAGCCCTGGCTCCGAGCGGGACCGTTGTGCCGTGTGGCAGAGGTGAGGGGTGGGGCGGGTGGGGTGGTGGCAGGTGAACGCCGACACGCTCGCCGGGAGTCGGTTTCTGATCTCGCCGCTCGCCGAGACCTTCGCGAGTCTGAAGCTGCTGCACTCCGGGGTGGGCGCTCATCCCGGGGAGACGGCCTGGCTGCGGGCGCATCTGCCCGGTTACCGGGCGCGGCTCGCCGCCGATCCGGTCACGGCGCGGCTGGTGCGGGCGGGGCTCGGGCGGCACTGGCTCGCCGACTTCCTGACGCCCACCCCGAGGGACGGGGAGAGCTTCGAGGACGGCCTCGGGCGGGTGCGGTCGGCGCGGGCGGCGGACGCCCGTGCGCATCTGCGGGTGTCCCTCGCGGGGCCGCTGCCGGACGTCCTGGAGCGGGACGACCTGCCCGAGCGGGCGGCGGCGCTGCTGGAGTACGTGTGGGAGGCGGCCGTACTGCCCTACTGGGAGCGGCGGCGCAGAGTCCTCGAAGCGGATGTCGCGGTGCGGACGGCGCAGGTCAGTCGGGGCGGGTGGGCCTCGGTGCTGGATTCGTTGCGGCCGGGGACGCGGTGGCTCGGGGAGAGCCGGTTGCAGGTGAACCTGCATGAGTACCCCCCTCGGGAGATCTCCGGCGCGGAGCTGCTGTTCGTGCCGGTGACTCCGCGCGCGGGGTGGGTGTCGTGGGAGGAGGCGGAGAGGCGGGGAGGGGCTGGGGAGCGGGGAGGGTGGGGGCGGTATGCCGTCGTCTATCCCTGCGTGGGGGCTCTCGCCGGGGACGGCGGCGGCGCAGCGGCGACGCCTGCGCTCAGCGCGCTGCTGGGGGCTGGGCGGGCGGTGGTCCTGATGCTGCTCGGGGAGGGGGCGCTGACCACGACGCAGCTGGTCGCGCTGACCGGGCAGGGGTTGGGGTCGGTGGGCCGGCACCTGCGGGTGCTGCTGGACGCGGGGCTGGTGGAGCGGCGGAGGGTGGGACGGTCGGTGCTGTACTCCCGTACGGGGGTGGGGGATGCGGTGGTGGAGGCGGGGGGTTAGTTGCTACGCGGGGGTGTTGTGCAGGTCGGCTGCCGCCCGGGGTGTGTTGTGCGGGTCGGCTGCCGCCCGGGATGTGTTGTGCGGGTCGGCCGGGACTGGGGGTGGGCCGCGCAGCCCGGCGCTGCCGGGGTGCCGCCGCGCCCACCCGTGCCGCCCCAGCGGCACGACTGCCCGCGGTTGGACGGACGGGCGGGCCGCGCGGCTGGGCGGACGGGCGAGCCCGCGGGGTTGGGCGGACGTGCGGACCCCGGCTGAGCGGGCGCGCGGCTTGCGCGGCCAGGGCGGGACGCTGGGCGGACACCGGGTGCGGCAGCGCCGCGTAGGGGCGCGGGGAACTGCGCGAGCAGCCACGACGGCGCAGCACCGAACCCCCGACGCATCGCGGCCACCCCACCCGGCCCAAGCCGCACGGCTGGACACCGGGTGCGGCAGCGCCGCGTAGGGGCGCGGGGAACTGCGCGACCCGCCACGACGGCGCAGCACCGAACCGACAACGCATCGAGGCTCGGCGCAGACGCGTGCACGGTGCTTTCCAGGCACCGCGCCCAGGTGAGGGGCGGGCTGAGGCAGCGGAGCGTTTAGCATCGCGGGCATGACTACTGATGCTGTTGGTTCGCCCCTCGACGTGGAGATCGGTGCGCTCAAGGGAGGCGGCGCTGAGCTCTCGCGGTATGCCGGGCAGGTCGTGCTGGTGGTGAACGTCGCGTCCAAGTGCGGCCTGACCCCGCAGTACACGGGGCTGGAGCGGCTCCAGGAGCGGTACGCCGGGCAGGGCTTCACCGTGCTCGGGGTGCCGTGCAACCAGTTCCTCGGGCAGGAGCCGGGCTCCGCCGAGGAGATCGCCGAGTTCTGCTCCGCCACGTACGGCGTGACCTTCCCGCTGACCGAGAAGGTCGAGGTGAACGGGGACGGCCGGCACCCCCTCTACGAGCGGCTCGTCGACTTCCCCGACGCCGAGGGCCACTCCGGCGACATCCGCTGGAACTTCGAGAAGTTCCTCATCGGGCGGGACGGCACGGTCGTGGCCCGTTTCTCGCCGCAGACCGAGCCGGAGTCCGCCGAGGTCGTCGCCGCTGTCGAGAAGCACCTGGGCTGAGGCTCCCCGAGGGATCCCCGAGTGCGCCAGGGCGCAAGCCGAGCCCCCTCGGCAAGGACGGCGAGCTCGTCGAGAGGGCTTGGCCGGTCGCGGCGCGGGGCGAGGAGTTCAGGACCTGTCCTCCCCCTGAGCCGTGACCGGAGACTACGCCTTGACCGAGGCGACGAAGACGTTCCACGCGGTGGCGGGGAAGTCCAGCACGGGCCCGTTCTCGACCTTGGAGTCCCGCACGGCCATGGCCGCGACGACCGGCGACTTGACCTCGACGCACGCGCCGTTGCCGGTGGAGTAGGAGGACTTGGTCCACGTGTCCGTGGCACCCTGACGAATTGCCATTTTTTTGCTCCGGATTGCCGGTGTGATGAGTTGCTGTGTCGCCGCCCCGGGCAGGAACGCGAGCCCAGGAACGGTTTCCGCCAACGGCGTTGCCCGATGGCGTGATCGACGCTACTCGCCGACATCGACGTACGAAGCGACTATTCACTCGACCGGATGGCATATTCCAGATGAGTCTTCCATCCCGGTCGGGTGGGGTGTACTCTGCGGCACCTTCCCCACCCGACGGCCTCTCAGCGGCCGCCGACGGCTCTACTGGGCGTACTCCTTGGCGATCCGCGAGATGAACTGCCGGGACTGCTCGACGTTCAGCGCCTGCGCCCGCAGATGCTCGTACATCACGCTGTACTTCTGGACGTCGTTCGGCTTCTCCAGGTACAGATCGCTGGTGACGCCCTCGATGTAGACGACGCTGGAGTCGGACGCGTCGGGGAACTCCAGGATCGCGTACTGGCCGTTCAGGCCCGGGTGCGCGCCCATGTCGAAGGGGATCACCTGCACGGTGACGTGCGGCAGTTGGGACTGCTCGACGAGATACTCCAGCTGATCCCGCATCAGGGACCTGCCGCCCACGACTCGACGCAGCGCCGCCTCGTCCATCACCGTCCACAGCCGCAGCGGGTTCTCCTCGGCGCTGATGCGTTCCTGACGGCGCATCCGCACCTGCACCCGCTTGTCGATCTCGGCCGGCGCGGTCTCCGGCAGCGCGCCGGCGATCAGCGTCTCGGCGTACTGACGGGTCTGCAGCAGGCCGGGCACCACCTGCGGGTCGTACACGCGCAGGCTCGCCGCGTCGGTCTCCAGGCCGATGTAGACGCTGTAGGGGACATCCCCGAAGGCGTGCCACCAGCCCTGCTGACGGGAGTCCTTGGCCATCTCCATCAGCGAGTCGACCATCCGCTGGTCCTCGACCTCGTACACCCCGCACAGATCGCGGACGTCACGCTGGCTGATGCTGCGCCGGCCGTTCTCCAGACGGCTGATCTTCGACTGCGACACGAGCAGGCGGTCGGCGACCTGTTCCGCCGTCATGCCCTTGTCCTCGCGGAGTTTGCGCAACTCCTGGCCCAGCCGGCGCCGCCGGACGGTGGGATTGACATTCGACGCCACGGGACGTGCACCTCCGGCTGCATGCCTGTATCTGACACTTTGCGTATCTGCTGTTGAGCAGACTGCCACCAAGGTGCTTTCCACCGCTGGAAAACTGTGGATATGCGATCGCCTGCCCCGGACATGCGTCCGCGCGGGACGGCGACACCGAAGGCGTCCCTGAGGGACGTACGGCGTCACCGCCCCGCGCGGGCCGCGGCGGCTCCCGAACGGGTCTTACGGGTCGTACACATCGCAACAGGTACTACGGGTCTCACGGGGGTGAAGGGGATCCCCGTCAGCCGTCCCTCAACGGTGCTCAGTGGGCCACGACACGTGCCATGGCGCTTCGATGAGGCTGCGCCGGAACGCCACGGGCGGGCTCCGGGGCCGTCCTCACTCCCGGTCCGGCCTGACGGCCGGCCTGGGCCGGGCTCCGGCGCGGCTGGGCCGCCGCGCCGTTCTGAACGTCCATCACGGCGTGCGCCACGAGGCCGCCCATGGGGTCGTGCCTGATCAGGTCCCGCAGCCGGGAACGGGACGAGCGTCCCTCGTTGCCCGGGTACAGGTGCTTGCCGAGCCCGACCGCGTGCGCCAGCGCGGCGAGCGCCGCGGTCCGCGGGTCCGGCGGCACGCCGGTGCGGATCGCGGAGTCCAGCCGGGCCCTGATCTCCCGGCTGATCGCCGTGTCGGTCGCCTGGTAGCGAGTCGTCGGCAGCACTCCGCACATCTGGCCCGCCACGGCATGCACCATGCCGCACCGCTCCAGATGCGAGAGGTAGGTCTGACGGAGCCCCAGCCGGGGTCCGCCGATCCAGTGGACGGCCCGTACGGGAGCGCCGCGCCTTCGCAGCAACTCCAACGCGCAGTCCAGAGTCGGATCTCCAGTCGGCCGTGGGGACACCACGGCGATACGATCCCCGTCTGGGGCTATCCGTCCGGCCAGCGCCAGCTCCACTAGCTGCGCTCCGGCCAGACCAAGGTCGAGCGACTGCGGCTGCGCAGTGGTACCCGTGGTCGGGTCCAATGCCAGCAGCAGAAGCTCCTCCGGAAGTGTTCTGCGGCTCCTGCCCATCCATGCCTCCCCGCGTGGATGAATGACAGGGTGACCCCTCTCACATTCATCTGTCGAGGGTGCGTGACCGGTTCGTAGTGGAACCAGTAGGTATGTCGTTCTCGTCTACCGCAGGAGCCAAGGTCACTACCCAGGACACTGGTAGATGGTTCGGACAGCGCGTACGGCACTGTCACGGGCGGCGGTTCACGGTTCGGCAGGCGCGCGCGGTGGGCGTGCGGCACATGAGGAGGCATCGGTGGCGGGCGAGTCCCCCGACAAGTCGAAGTCGAAGCAGCGCGAGTCGTCGGCAGAACCGACGTCGGGGAGCGCCGGCGCGGTTCCCGAGGCTCGGGATCCCAGGGTCGCGGCGGCACGTGACGGCGAGGCGTCGAGTTCGTCGAGTGCGGCACGCGGGGGTGTGGACACGGCGACAAGGGTGTTCTCCGTCCGCGAGCTGAAGACCGACGAGGACCGGCAGGAAGAACCGGGCGAGCCCGAGGAGAGCGCTGAGGAGGCCTCAGAGGCCGCCGAGGGCTCCACGGAGAAGGCCGGCGCCTCCGACGGCGCTTCCGGCGGCTCGGGGAGCGGCGACGAGCGTCTGCGGGCCGCGGTGGCCCAGTGGGTGTCCTCCGCGGACGAGAAGACGGCCGGGAAGGCCCCGGAGAGCACGAAGGACGCAAAGGACGCAAAGGAAGCGGACGGGACCGAGGAGTCGTCCGAGGCCGAGAAGGAGTCCGAGAAGGACTCCGAGGCGAAGCCCGCCGCCAAGTCCGCGCCCAAGTGGGCCGCGAAGGACGACGCGAAGACCGAGGACGAGACGGACGACGCGAAGGCTGAGGACGAGGCTCCCGAGGGCGGCGAGACCTCCGAGGACGACGAGCCCGAAGCCGGCAAGGCCGACGACGCCCCCGAGAACGACACGGACGCCGAGGACGCCAAGTCCCCCGAGGCCGCCGAAGACGACGAGGACGCCGACACCGACGCCCCCGTCGACCAGCCCACCGCCATCTTCAAGATGCCGTCCGCCAAGCCCGCCGTGGACCAGCCCACCACGATGCTGAAGCTCGGCGGCGACGCCACCGAGCCCGCGTCCGGGGCGAAGAAGGACGCGAAGAAGCCGGCCACCGACAAGCCGAAGGCCGACGCCGACAAGCCGAAGGCCGCCGACGGCGAGGCGGAGCCCGACCCCACCCCCGCCCCCGAGCGCACCAGCAAGTTCGTCGCGCTCAAGCCCCTCGACGACCCCTCCACCCGCAAGCCGCCGACCGCCGCCCCGGCCGAGCCCAAGCCCGCCCCGGCCGAGCCCGACGCCAAGACGACCGCCAAGCCTGAGGCCAAGCCGGCCGCCAAGCCGTCCCCGCAGCCGACCACCGAGCCCTCGAAGCCGGCCGCCGACGCCACCGCCGTCGTGCCGCAGATCGGCCCCGAGCGCACCACCCAGCAGCCGCTGCCGCCCAAGCCGCCGCTGGACCTGCTGGCCGAGCTGACCAACACCCCGCCGCCCCCGCCCACCCCGCTGCGCACGCTGGGCCGCCGGGTCAAGATCTGGACGCCGCTGTTCGTGCTGCTGGTGATCGTGTTCGCGATCGCGCAGGCCGTACGGCCGCTCCCGGCGCCCGCGCTGGCTCTCACCGCGAAGGAGACGTACACCTTCGAGGGCGGCAAGCTCACGCTGCCGTGGCCCGGGGAGGGCCAGGGCTCGATGGACGTCACCGGCATCGGCACCATGAGCGGCTTCGGCGACCAGAAGCCCGTGGCCATCGGCTCGGTGGCGAAGGCGATGACGGCGTACGTCGTGCTCAAGGACCACACGCTGAAGTCGGGCGAGGAGGGGCCGGCCATCACCGTCGACCCCACCGCCGAGAAGGAGGGCGGCTACGACGTCAGCGGCGGCGAGTCCACCCTCAACACCGTCAAGGCGGGCGACAAGCTCACCCTGCGTCAGGCCCTGTCGGCCGTGATGATCCCCTCGGCAAACAACATCGCCCGGCTGCTGGCCCGTTGGGACGCGGGCAACGAGGCGGCCTTCATCGCCAAGATGAACGCCACCGCCAAGCGGCTGGGGATGACGAACACGACGTACACCGACGCTTCGGGGCTGAAGGAGACCACCGTCTCCACCGCCGCGGACCAGGTGAAGCTCGGCAACGAGCTGGTGAAGATCCCCTCCCTGGTGGAGATCACCAAGCTGCCGAAGTGGTTCGACCCGACCGGCAAGGAGTGGCGCAACTACAACACGCTCGTGCCGTTCAACAACGCCATCGGCCTGAAGACCGGCTCCACCAGCAAGGCCGGCGGCAACCTGCTGTTCGCCGCGACCAAGGAGGCCGGCGGCAAGACCGTCACCCTGGTGGGCGCGGTCCTCGGCCAGCACACCGCGCCGATCATCGACACGGTCAACGCGGTCAGCAAGACCGCGCTGCTCGCCGCCCAGGACGCGATGACCTCGGCGAAGATCCTCAAGAAGGGCGACGTCGTCGGGTACGTGGACGACAAGATGGGGCACCACACGCCCGTCGTGGCGACCGAGGACGTCTCGGCGGTCGGCTGGGCCGGACTGACGGTGAAGCTGTCGTTCGCCCCCGGTGAGGTTCCGCACACGGCGAAGGCGGGCACCCAGGTGGGCACGCTCACCGTCGGCGACGGGGTCAGCGGGGCCGTCAAGGTTCCGGTCGCGCTCAAGTCGGAGCTGGCCGAGCCGGGCTTCCTGGACAAGCTGACCCGCGTCAGCTGAGCCCCGCCCCGCTCACAGCACCCTCACGCACCCCGCCGGGCAGCCGCCCGGCGGGGTGCGTGCTAGCGTCCCGAACCGGGACAGGTCGGCGGTCGTGGCGACGCGGCCGTGCAGCGGACGCGAACGCGACGCGGCCGAGGACGGGAAGACGGGACACGGGGAGTGCCTTCAGGTGGCCACTGCGGAGCCGAGACGCGCCGACGACACACGGGTGCGCCTGCCCGCGCCGCAGGCGGGCGACCACGACCGTGACACCCGCCCGGCCCCCGCTGCCCCAGACTCCTCAGACACCCCCGACGACGACCTCGCCTCCGGTGACCCCGTGAAACCCGACGCCGAGCCTGCCGGCCCGCGGAACACCACCGCCGCCCCGCAGGAGACCGCCCCGCAGGAGACCGCCCCCGAGCCCACCGCTGCTCCGGGCGGCGTCGCCGAGCGGGCGCGCGCGTGGTGCCGGCGGCATCTCGTGCTGTCCGTGACCCTGCTGTCCGGCCTCCTCCACGTCATCTGGTTCTTCACGTTCGCGAACAGCGGCGGGGACCTGGCGGCGCAGGACGCGTGGGCCGAGTTCGTCGGCCGGCACCCCGACTCCGCGTACAACCTCGCCTGGTACGGCGGGATGCACCCGGTGTCGTACAGCGTGGTGTCGCCGTATCTGATGTCCGTGCTCGGCGTCCGTACGACGATGATGATCGCCGGGACGATCTCGGCGGGGCTGCTGACGCTGATCCTGCTGCGCTGCCGGCCGGTACGGGACCCCCTGCCGCCGGCGCTGGCGGGCGTGTTCGGGCTGCTGTGCAACGCGATCTCGGGGCGGGTCACCTTCGGGCTCGGCACCATGTTCGCGCTCGGCGCGGTCGCCGTCGTGTTCTGCTGGCCGCACCGCTGGCGCTACAAGCGGTGGGCGAAGGCGCTGGCCGCCGCGCCCCTGGCCGCGCTCGCCACGATGGGCTCGCCGGTGGCGGGCCTGTTCGTGGGGCTGGTCGCCGTCGCGATGTTCCTGCAGAAGCGGCGGCCGGGCGCGTGGGCGCTGGGCCTCGCCCCGGCGGTGGTCGTGGCGCTGTCCGCGTGGCTGTTCCCGTTCTCCGGCACCCAGCCGATGCTGTTCGGCTCGACCGTGCTGCCGATCCTGTTCTCGGTGGTGGTCTACATCGCCGTCCCGCAGGACTGGACGACCGTGCGGATCACGGCGGCGGTGTACGGGACCGCGGTGCTCATGGTGTGGATCGTGAGCTCGCAGATCGGCTCGAACATCACGCGGCTGCCGATGCTGTTCGCGGGTGTGGTGCTGATGGCGGCGCTGCCGTTCGCGGCCCCGAAGACCCGCAAGTGGTACGCGATCGTGCTGACCACGGCCGTGTTCGTCGGCTTCGTCGGCTTCAAGACGGTCGACGACATCATCCACACGACGCCGAGGGCGTCCTGGGCGCGTGAGCTGGCGCCGCTGGTCAACGAACTCCAGGAGGTCGGCGCCGAGCGGGGCCGGGTGGAGGTCGTGCCGGCCCGCTCGCACCGGGAGGCGTCCGCGCTCGCGCCGTACGTGAACCTGGCCCGCGGCTGGAACCGCCAGGCCGACATGAAGCGCAACCCCCTCTTCTACGACGACACCCTCAACTCCGCGAACTACCACCAGTGGCTCCAGCGGTGGGCCGTGCACTTCGTGGTCCTGCCGAAGGACGAGCCCGACGGCGACGGCGGGCAGCGGGAGCGGGCGCTGCTGCAGCGCGGGCTGCCGTTCCTGGAGCAGATCTGGGGCGACGCCAACTGGCAGCTGTTCCGGGTGAAGGACCCCGCGTCCCTCGCGGAGCCGAACGCCGTCGTGCAGCGGGCGGCACAGGGCGAGCTGACGGTCGACGTGCGGAAGGCCGGGCGGGTGCTGATCAAGATCCCGTACTCGCCGTGGCTGAGCATCGTCGACTCGGAGGGCGAGAAGCTGGAGCCGCCGCAGGAGACCCAGGCGTCCAAGGACCGCTCCGAGGGCGAGGCCAAGACGTACGACAACCTCAACGGGTGCCTCTTCGAGACCGAGGAGGACAGGGAGGGCGACAAGTGGACGATGCTGGTCGCTCCACGGGCGGGGACGTATCGCCTTGCCGCGCCGTACGAGCTGCCCCGGGGGACGCCTTGCCCGGACGAGATGCGGTGAGGTTCCTGTCCCGGTGACCGCCGGCCGGAGTGGGCGTCGCCGCCCTGGGCCGGTCAGCGCAGGTCCGCCACGTAGGCGTCCGTGCCCGGGACTGTCGGGATGAACGGCGCCAGCAGTTCCAGCCGTCCGAGGCCCGACTCCCCCACCGCCGTCTCCAGGTCGGCGAAGTGGGCGTCCCAGCAGTCCCTGGGGTCGCTCTGCAGGAACCACAGCAGGGTCAGCCGGGTGCCGACGCCCTCGACCTGCTTGACGTAGGTCATGCGGTCGCCGGGGAGGGGGGTCGGGCGGAAGACGGTCACCATCGCCGTCGGTGAGCCGGCGAGACGCCGGGGGAGCAGGCGGGTGCGCAGCCAGTCCAGGAGGGCGGGGCGCTGCTCGGGGGTGTCGGCGTCGACGACCTGGAGGACCAGTCCGGCGTAGGGGTGGTCGAGGGCGTGGAAGTCGCGGGGGCCGGCCGCGCCGTCGCGGTAGACGGTCGTCTCGTGGTCCTGGAACGCGGTGAAGACGTGGGTGCGGTCGCGGTAGACGCGGGCGTCCCGGTTGAGGCGCTTGTTGATGGCGACCGTCCAGCGCATGTGGTCGTCGTAGCGGCCGTCGGTGATCCAGTAGGTGGAGAGGTAGCAGCCGGCGGTGACGGGCTGGGCGATCGCCGACTTCTCGGGGGCGCGCAGGAGCTGGAGGTCGCGGGTGGCGACCCAGCGGCGGCCCGCGTACATCCAGGGCATGGCCATCGCGCCGGCGTAGTAGTGGTCGTCCTCGTACCAGCGGTTGTAGGCGTACTCATGGCCGGGGTGGGGTTCGACCATGGTGATCAGGGCGTGGCCGGGGTGGACCCCGTAGGGGCCGACGGCGGCCAGTTCGGCGTAGGTCTCGCTGCGGGTCTCCTCGCTCATGGCGTCGCCTTCCGTCCTCTTCCGTCCTCCTGCGGTCGCCCCTACTCTGACGCCCCGTCAGATGATGCGCCAGGGCGCGTTTCGAAAGTAGCGTCGTCCGCCCGTAGGGCGGGCCCGGCGGCGGCGATGGGGGCCCCTCCCGCGCGAGTTCGGTTCGAGCGTGGGGGAGCGTGCGATCGCAAGGCGGAGGGTCGCGCCGATACTGGATGTATCGGGGTGATCCGACAACGCGGCGAGCGTGCGTGCCAGACGCCGCCGGGCAGGCGGGACTTTCGAAACGCCCCCAGACCCGGGAGGTCCCGATGCCCCTGCTCACCGGCAAGACCGTCGTCGTCTCGGGAGTCGGCGCCGGGCTCGGTCACCAGGTCGCCGCCGCGGTCGTACGGGACGGCGGCGCCGCGGTGCTGGGGGCGCGGACGGAGGCGAACCTCGCCAAGAGCGCGGCGGAGATCGACCCGGACGGGACGCACACCGCGTACCGGGCGACGGACGTCACCGACGAGGAGCAGTGCGCGGCGCTGGCGGGGCTCGCGGTGGAGCGGTTCGGCGGGATCGACGCCGTGGTGCACGTGGCGGCCTGGGACTCCTGCTTCGGCGGGCTGGAGGACGCGGACTTCGCGACCTGGCAGTCGGTCATCGACGTGAACCTGCTGGGGTCGCTGCGGATGACGCGGGCCTGCCTCGGCGGGCTGCGGGCGCGGGGCGGTTCGGTGGTGTTCATCGGGACGCAGTCGGCGGTGGCCGCGCCCTCGCAGGTGCGCCAGGCGGCGTACGCGGCGTCGAAGGGGGCGCTGACCAGCGCGATGTACTCGCTGGCGCGGGAGCTCGGGCCGTCCCGGATCCGGGTCAACACCGTGCTGCCGGGCTGGATGTGGGGGCCGCCGGTGCGGGCGTACGTGCAGTTCACGGCGGCGACGGAGGGGGTGGCCGAGGAGGTGGTGCTCGGGCGGCTGGCGGAGCGGATGGCGCTGCCGGAGCTGGCCACGGACGCGGATGTGGCGGACGCGGCGGTGTTCCTGGCGTCGGACCGGGCTCGGGCGATCACCGGGCAGTCGCTGCTGGTCAACGCGGGGGAGCTGATGCGGTGAGCGCGGGGGTGGGCCTTGCGGAGGAGTGCCGGTGAGCCCTCACCGCATGTTCATGTGAGTGAACGCCGGACACCATGACGAATACCTTTACCTCCCTTTGACCCTACGGTTACTTGTCGTGTTCACGTGACAGCGCCCACGATGAGCGCCGGGCTGATCCCTGGGAGGGCGCACATGAACGGTCTCGACTGGGCCGTGCTCATCGGCTACTTCGGCGTGATGGTCGCCATCGGCGTCTGGTCCCACAAACGCGTGGACGACGTCAGCGACTTCTTCACCGCGGGCGGCAGGATGCCGTGGTGGCTGTCGGGCATCTCGCACCACATGTCGGGCTACAGCGCGGTCATGTTCACCGGGTACGCCGGGATCGCCTACACCTACGGCGTCACCTCCTTCGTCACCTGGTCCTTCCCCATCGCGCTCGGCATCGCCATCGGGTCCAAGCTCTTCGCGCCCCGCATCAACCGGCTGCGCTCGCGTCTCCATGTCGCTTCCCCGCTGGAGTACCTGAAGAACCGCTACGACCTGAAGACGCAGCAGGCGCTCGCCTGGTCCGGGATGCTGCTGAAGATCGTGGACGTGGGCGCCAAGTGGGCCGCCATCGCGACCCTGTTGTCCGTCTTCACCGGCATCTCCCTCAACCAGGGCATCCTGATCACCGGCGGCATCACGGCCGTGTACTGCACCATCGGCGGGCTGTGGGCGGACGCGCTCACCGAGTTGGGGCAGTTCGTCATCCAACTGCTCGCGGGTGTGGCGATGTTCGTCGCGGTCCTGGCTGAACTCGACGACAAGGGCCTCGGGCCGGTCAGCGCGTGGGACGAGCCGGCCATGAAGGGCCACGCAGAGCCGCTGGTCGGCGACTACGGCGTGGTCTTCCTGCTGGCGTTCCTCTTCATCAAGCTCTTCGAGTACAACGGCGGCATGCTCAACCAGGCCCAGCGGTACATGGCCACCGCCACCCCCCGGGAGGCCGCCCGCTCGGCGCGACTGTCGGCCGTGCTGTGGCTGGTGTGGCCGCTGGTGCTGTTCTTCCCCATGTGGATGTCACCCCTGCTGGTGAAGTCGCAGAAGCCGAACGGCTCCGACTCCTACGCCCTGATGACCGAACAGCTCCTCCCCCACGGCCTGTTGGGCCTCGTCATCGTCGGCTTCTTCTCCCACACGATGGCCATGTGCTCCTCCGACGCCAACGCCATCGCCGCCGTCTTCACCCGGGACTGCGCGCCGGTGGTGTGGCGCAGGGCGCGCACCTGGAGCGACGGGCAGGGCCTGCGGGTGGCGCGGATCGCCACGGTCGTCTTCCTCGGGCTGTCCATGGCGGCCGCGACCCAGGTCAACTCGCCCACGTTCAAGGACATCATCACCGTGGTGATCAAGTGGGTGGCCGGGCTGATGGGTCCGATGGCGATCCCGATGATGCTCGGCCTGCTGCGCCCGTTCCGCCGCTCCGGCCCGACGGCGGCCCTGACGAGCTGGTCGATGGGCCTGCTCGCCTTCTGGCTGGTCAACTACCCGATCAACTGGAACGTCGAGGGCGGCGTGCCCCTCCAGTACCAGGTCTCGGTGCCGCTGGCGGTCTCCCTGGTCCTCTACATCCTGATCGGCTACCTGAAGCCGGAGGACACCCCGGAACGCCTGGCGATCATCGACCGAGTCAACGGCGACGGGGGCGACACGGGCGCTGCGGCGGAGTCCGGGACGGCGGCCCGCACCTCCAGCCCGTCCGGGGCTTGAGGACGAGACCCGCCGACCCCGAAGGGTCTCAGTCCACCCCGCCCCGGGGATACCGCGCCGACCAAGCCGCACAAGCCCCCGCAGGGCTGTGCAGGGCCGGCCCCTGCGTCATCTCCATCGCGAAGTCGTCGCACAGTTCCAGCATCGTCGGACGGCCCTCCAGCTCGGCCACCCAGGCCGGCGGGAGGGCCGTCTCGCCGTGCAGCGCGCCGAGCAGCCCGCCGGTCAGCGCTCCGGCCGGGGCCGAGCGGGCGCCGTGGTTCACCGCGAGCCGCAGCCCGTGCCGGACGTCCTCCGCGACGAGGGCGCAGTACACGGCCGCCGACAGCAGTTCCGCCGCCGTCCCCTCCCCCGCCAGCTCCGCCACCCGCGCCGGGCCGGGCATCCCCTGCCGGACCGCGCCGAGCGCGTGCTGCAGCGCCTCCGACACCGGCTCGTGCCCGGGCCGGGCGGCCAGCACGGCGAGCGCCCGCTGCACCGCGCCGTCGAGGCTGTCGCCGCGGGCGAGGGCGTGCACGGTCACGGCGTACGCGCCCGCGGAGAGGTACGCGACGGGGTGACCGTGGGTCTGGGCCGCGCACTCGACGGCGAGCTGGGCGACGAGCTGCGGCTCCCAGCCGACCAGCAGCCCGAAGGGCGCCGACCGGGCGGCTGCCTCGGGGCCCGTCTCCCCGGGGCTCTTGGGCGCCTCCAGGGTGCCCATCACCTCGTCGCCGAGCCCGAGGAGCAGCGCGCGGGGCGGGTCCCGGCGGACGTACAGCCACTCTTCGTGGGCCAGCCAGCCGTCCTCCTTGCGGCGCAGGTCGGGGCCCCAGTCGCGCTGGGTGGCCGCCCATCTGAGGTAGGCGCGGTGCAGGTCGGTCGGCGGGTGCCAGGCGCCGGTGTCCCGGCGGACCTGGGCGCGGATCAGGCCGTCCACGGTGAACAGGCTGAGCTGGGTGAGGTGGGTGACGGCGCCGCGACGGCCGTGGACGGGGGCGAGGTCGACGACGCCCTCGGGGCCGTGTGCCTGCCGGATCTCCTCCAGGCCGAGCCGGTCGACGGGCGCGCCGAGGGCGTCCCCGACGGCGGCGCCCAGCAGCGTGCCGCGCACCCGGCTGCGGAAGTCCTGCTGTTCGGTACGGCCCCAGACCGGGCCGGCTGTCGCACCCACCAAGTCCTCCCGGCACCGTCCGTACGTACGACGTTCGCCACTGTAATCGAACGAGGCCGGAGCGGCAGAGGAGGCCTGCCCGGCACGGCCGGGGGCCGCCTGTCACGAACGGGCGGGGTCGCCGACGCGCTCAGTTGACGACGCGCACCTTCGTGCCCGTCGCGCCGAACGCCCACAGGGCCGAGCCGTCGGCCTTGGCCATGCGGATGCCGCCGGTCTGGGCGCCGGCGGCCGGGTTCGGGGACGCGCCGTCGACGGCGTTGGAGAAGGCGATGTTCACACCGGACTTCACGGTGAAGTACACGATGTGCTCGATCTCGACACCGTCGGAGCCGGTGGTTTCGTCCTTGCGCAGGGAGATCGTGTAGTTGCCGGGGTCGGGGTCGACGGTGCCCGGCCAGACGAGGAAGGTGCGGCGGGCCGCGTCGTCGGCGTCGACCAGCCAGACGCGGCGCTGCTGGAGGGAGTAGACGATACGGCGGCCCGTGCCGGAGTCCTCGGGCACGGCGGCCTTCGCCGGGGCGGACGGCGCGGACGCCGGGGGCCGGGGGCTCGCGGAGGCCGACGCGGAGGGCTTGGCCGCCGTCACCGCCGGCCGCTCCCCCTTGTCGGCCTGCAGCGTCAGCGCGCCGACGGCGACGATCGCGCCGGCCGTGAGACCGGTGACCCAAGCCCACGAGGGAAGCCGTCGGGCAGCCACGGGCACATCTCCTCAGGTACGGGGCCCCGTCCTCCGGGGCCCGATCATCGTACTGTGCGGTTCCCGCCCCCGGGCTCCCGTCCCCCGGCCGCCGGTTCCCGTCCCCCGGCCCGCGATCCGACGCCGGAACCATGCCCGGCCCGGCGTCGGATCCCGCTGTCCCTCGGAGGCGCTCAGTCCAGCACCGGGAGCAGGTCGGGCAGATGGCCGTCCGAGGCGGTGGCCGCGCGCTGCCGCTCCTCAGGGACCTCGCCGTACAGGGTGGTGCGGGGCCGGGACGGGCGGCCGGCCGCGTCGGCGACGGCGATCAGGTCCTTGACCGACTTGTAGGAGCCGTAGGAGGAGCCCGCCATCCGGGAGATGGTCTCCTCCATCAGCGTGCCGCCGAGGTCGTTCGCCCCGGAGCGGAGCATCTCGGCCGCGCCCTCCGTGCCCAGTTTGACCCAGCTGGTCTGGATGTTGGGGATCCAGGGGTGCAGCAGGAGGCGGGCCATCGCGGTGACCGCCCGGTTGTCCCGTGTCGTCGGTCCGGGGCGGGCGATGCCCGCGAGGTAGACCGGGGCGTTGGTGTGGATGAAGGGGAGCGTCACGAACTCCGTGAAGCCGCCGGTGCGTTGCTGGATCCCGGCCAGGGTGCGCAGATGGCCGAGCCAGTGCCGCGGCTGGTCGACATGGCCGTACATCATCGTCGAGGAGGAGCGGATGCCCAGTTCGTGGGCGGTGGTGATGACCTCGATCCAGGTCGCCGTGGGCAGCTTGCCCTTGGTCAGGATCCAGCGCACCTCGTCGTCGAGGATCTCGGCGGCCGTGCCGGGGACGGAGTCGAGGCCGGCCTCCTTCGCCGCCGTCAGCCACTCGCGGATCGACATGCCGGTGCGGGTCGCGCCGTTGACGACCTCCATCGGCGAGAAGGCGTGCACATGCATGCCGGGGACGCGCTCCTTGACCGCCCTGGCGATGTCGAAGTAGGCGGTGCCGGGCAGGTCGGGGTGGATGCCGCCCTGCATGCAGACCTCCACCGCGCCCACGTCCCAGGCCTGTTGGGCGCGGTCGGCGACCTGCTCCAGAGAGAGGGTGTAGGCGTCGGCGTCGGTGCGGCGCTGCGCGAAGGCGCAGAAACGGCAGCCGGTGTAGCAGACGTTGGTGAAGTTGATGTTGCGGGTGACGATGTAGGTGACGTCGTCGCCGACGGCCGACTTGCGTACGTCGTCGGCGACTTGGCACAGGGCGTCCAGCGCGGGGCCGTCCGCGTGCAGGAGGGCGAGGGCCTCCTCGTCGGTGAGCCGGGTCGGGTCGTCGGCCGCCGTCGCCAGCGCCTGCCGTACGTCGGTGTCGATGCGCTGCGGGACCATGCCGGGGGCGGCGGCCTCGCGCAGGGCGGCCCAGTCGCCGTAGACCTCGTCGAAGTCGTCACGCCGGTCGGAGGTGCGGCCGTCGGTGTCGATGGTGCGGTGCAGGTCGGTGCGGCCGGACGCCTCGAAGGCCTCCTCCGGCTCCTGCCACGGGAGCCCCTCGACGACGGCGTCCGGGCGTGCGAGCCCGGTCGCGGGGTCGGCCAGCGCCCGTACGTGCGGCCGCAGCCGCGGGTCCAGCCAGGGCTCGCCCCGCTGGACGAACTCCGGGTAGACGCACAGCCGTTCACGCAGAGTGAAGCCGGCGGCCTCCGACTTCGCGGCGAGTTCCTCGATCTGCGGCCAGGGGCGTTCGGGGTTGACGTGGTCGATGGTGAGCGGCGAGACGCCGCCCCAGTCGTCGATGCCGGCGCCGATGAGGCGTTCGTACTCGGAGTCGACGAGGTTGGGCGGCGCCTGGAGGCAGGCGCTCGGGCCCATGATGTGCCGGGCGACGGCGACGGTGGCGACCAGTTCGTCGAGTTCCGCGTCGGGCATGCCGCGCATCGCGGTGTCCGGCTTGGCGCGGAAGTTCTGGATGATCAGTTCCTGTATGCCGTGGTAAGCACGCGAGACCTTGCGCAGCGCGAACAGCGACTCGGCGCGCTCCTCGTAGGTCTCGCCGATCCCGATGAGGACGCCGGAGGTGAACGGCACGGAGGAGCGGCCGGCGTCCTCCAGGACGCGCAGCCGCACGGCGGGCTCCTTGTCGGGGGAGCCGTGGTGAGGGCCGCCGGGCTCCGACCACAGGCGGGTCGCGGTCGTCTCCAGCATCATTCCCATGCTGGGCGCGACGGGCTTGAGCCGCTGGAAGTCGGTCCAGGACATCACGCCCGGGTTGAGGTGGGGCAGCAGCCCCGTCTCCTCCAGGATGCGGACGGAGACGGCGCGGACGTAGGCGATGGTGTCGTCGTAGCCGTGCGCGTCGAGCCACTCGCGGGCCTCGGGCCAGCGGTCCTCCGGCTTGTCGCCGAGGGTGATCAGGGCTTCCTTGCAGCCGAGGGCCGCGCCCTTGCGGGCGATGTCGAGGACCTCGTCCGGGGACATGAACATGCCGTGCCCGGCGCGGCGGAGCTTGCCGGGGACGGTGACGAAGGTGCAGTAGTGGCACTTGTCCCGGCACAGCCGGGTGAGGGGGATGAAGACGCTCTTGGAGTAGGTGATGACGCCGGGGCGGCCGGCCGCCTCCAGGCCCGCGTCCCGGACGCGGGCGGCGGACGCGGCCAGGTCCTCCAGGTGCGCGCCGCGGGCCTGGAGCAGGACCGCGGCCTCGAAGACGTCGAGAGCGACGCCGTCCCGGGCACGTTTGAGCGCGCGACGCAGGGAGTTCTCGGTGGGTCCTGCGCCGCCGGGGCGGTCGGCGGGTCCGGTTCCGGAGGTCGCGGAATTCGTCATCTCTTGAGCATACGTTCGCGCTGATCAGGGCCGACGGGGACGCCCGGTCCCGCCTGGCCGGGCGGCGTCACGCGATGGCGCCGGCGGCGGGCAGGTACCGGGCGCAGTCGTCGAGCAGCCCCAGGACCTCCTTCTCGCGCGCCGGGGGCAGTTGCAGCACGACCTCCTCGATGCCCAGGTCGGCGTAGTACGCGAGCTTGCCGGGGGACGGCTGGACGGCGTACGGGACGACCTGGAGGGCGGACGGGTCGCGGCCGGCGTCGGCCCAGGCGGCGCGCAGTACCGGCAGCGACTCGGACAGGCCGCGCCCGCCGATCGGCAGCCAGCCGTCGGCGTACTCGCCGATGTGGGCGAACAGTTTGGGTCCCGCCGCCCCGCCGATCAGGGTGCGGGGGCCGACGACCGGGCCGCGCGGCCGCTGGACGGGCTTGGGGTGGGCGTCGCTGGCGCGGACGGAGGCGTAGGGGCCTTCGTGGGCGGTGGGCCGCGCCGACCACAGGGCGCGCATCAACGCCATCCGGTCCCGGACGAGTTCACGGCGGGTGCGCCACTCCACGCCGTGGTCGGCGGCCTCCTCGACGTTCCACCCGTAGCCGAGGCCGAGGGTGAACCGTCCGCCGGACAGGTGGTCCAGGGTCGCGATCTGCTTGGCGAGGCCGATCGGGTCGTGCTGGGCGACGAGTGTGATGCCGGTGCCCAGGCCGAGGTTCTCCGTCACGGCCGCCGCCTGGCCCAGGGCGACGAAGGGGTCCAGGGTGCGGCCGTACTCGCGGGGCAGGTCGCCGCCGGCGGGGTAGGGCGTGGTCCGCTCCACCGGGATGTGGGTGTGCTCGGGCAGATAGAGGCCGGCGAACCCGCGTTCCTCCAGCTCACGGGCGAGGCGGGTCGGGGTGATCGTCTCATCGGTGAGGAAGATCGTGACGGCGATGCGCATGATGGGCCTTTCGTCTCGTCCGACTCGGCGACACGGGAGTCGCCCTCATCTGTACCGCCGCAAGGAGCCACTGTCCATACCGACCGGTCGGCATCACGCGTGGGCCGCGCTTCCCCCGGCGACGACGGCCGCCGTCGGGCCTACGCTTCCAAGGGTGGGCTTCTTCCCGGCCGGCGGCGGCCGTGAGCGGGTGACGAGGACCGTGCGGGGCACACTGCCCGCCGGCGCCCCCGACTACGTGTACATACCCGTCGACGTCCCGTCCGGCGTACGGGAGTTCAGGGTGGCGTACACCTACGACCGGCCGTCCGTCCCCCCGGGCACGCCCGGCAACGCGCTCGACGTCGGCGTCTTCGACGAGCGGGGCACCGGGCTCGGCGGAGAGGGCTTCCGGGGCTGGTCGGGAGGCGCCCGCTCGGAGTTCTTCGTCCGCGCGGACGAGGCGACGCCCGGCTACGTCGCCGGTCCCGTGCGCGAGGGGACATGGCATGTGGCGCTGGGCCCCTACACGGTGGCCCCGCAGGGCCTGTCGTACGAGCTGACGGTCACGCTGACCTTCGGCGAGCAGGGCGAGACCCCCAGGCCCCTGTACCCGCCGGAGCGGGCGCGGGGCCGGGGACGAGCCTGGTACCGGGGCGACTGCCATCTGCACTCCTGGCACTCCGACGGCCGCCGCACACCCGGCGAGATCGCCGCGCTGGCCCGGGCGGCGGGACTGGACTTCGTCAACACCTCGGAGCACAACACCCATGCGGGGCACGGCGCCTGGGCGGACGCGGCCGGCGACGACCTGCTGGTCCTGCTGGGCGAGGAGGTCACCACGCGCAACGGCCACGCCCTGGCCGTGGGCACGGACCCCGGCACCTTCGTCGACTGGCGTCACCGGGCCCGCGACGACTGCTTCGGCCGGTTCGCCCGGCAGATCCGCGCGGCGGGCGGCCTGGTCGTCCCGGCCCACCCGCACGCCCCGTGCGTCGGCTGCGGCTGGCGGTTCGGCTACGACGAGGCGGACGCGGTGGAGGTGTGGAACGGGCCGTACACACCGGACGACGAGACGACGCTGGCGGACTGGGACGCGAGGCTGGCGTCGGGGGCGCGCGGGGGCCGGCGGGAGTGGCTGCCGGCGACGGGCGGCAGCGACGCACACCGGGCCCCGGACGCGGTGGGGCTGCCGCAGACGGTGGTCCTGGCCGACGACCTGACCCGACAGGCCGTCCTGGCGGGCCTCCGGGCCGGCCGGTCGTACGTGGCCGAGTCGGCCAGACTGGCGCTGACGTTCACGGCGGCGGACGACCGGGGCGCGCGGGCGGGCATCGGGGAGCGGCTGGACGTGGAGCCGGACACCCCGGTGACCGTCCGCCTGGAGGTGACGGGCGCCCCCCGCTGCACGGTCCGCTTCGTGACCGACCAGGGGGTGCTGTTCACGGGCGGCCCGCTGCCGGTGTCGGGCAGGGGTGTCGCGGAGTGGCGCACGACGCCCTCGCGCGCGGCGTACGTGCGGGCCGAGGTGCGGCACGAGACGGCGGCGGGGCCGGTGCCGGGAGTGATGGCGGCGTTGACGAATCCGGTGTTCCTGGGGCGGAAGTGAAGCCTCCCTCTGACGGGAAAAGCTCTTGACATCACCGTTTTGACGAGCAGAACAAGAACCTCGTATTCCGCTTTTCTGTTTCCGGTGAAAACAATTGATGCCCCTGGGTTTTGTTTTCCCTTGGCGTGTGCACGATCACTCAAGCGACTCACCAAGTGACTCACTCAAGTGACTCAAGTGACAGCACTGCGAAGGGACTTGTGTGCCCGTTCTCACCAGGAAAAGCAGACACCGGCGCCCGGCGCTGGTATTGGCCGGAATAGTCACCACGCTCGCGGTGGGCGTCTCCGCCGGAATCGCGTGGGCCGCGGTGACCGACAACATGCACCCGACGGCGAACAACAACCTCGCCTGCTTCAACGACCCCGAGGGCGGGGACGGCAGGCTGAGCTGCCGCACGGACAACGCCACCGTCACCTACTACATGGACAGCAACGGTCCGGTGTGCGAGCTGGAGTCCGAGGACAAGAACGCGGTGACCACGACCATGGGCAGCGACTACTCGCCCACCGACCTGACGATCAGCTACGACTCGTCGCCCACGTTCGAGGGCAGCGCCGAGACGGACATCATCTACCAGGAGTGCGACGCGGGCGTGCCCTCCACCGCCGACGGTGTCACCTGGTGCAACGACGCCGTGGACAACGCGGAGTTCGAGTGCGACCAGCAGTACGTCCGCCTGCGCGGCCCCGGCTCGTACACCCGCGGGCTGACCTGCCACGAGACCGGCCACGCGATCGGGCTCACCCACGGCCGGGACGCCGATCCCCGCCTGTCCAACACCGACAGCCGGCTCGGCTGCCTGGTCACGCCGGTCGGGTCCGACGTCGGGCTGGGAGCCAACAACCGTGACAACATCAACGGCCAGTTCTAGGGAGGCCCTGTGAGACGCCTGGCACGTATCGCTGCCGCCGTCACCGGCGCGACCCTCACGGCCGTCGTCACGGCCGCCGTCGTCAGCCCCGCCGGCGGGTCGTCGGCCGCCGCCGGAAACCGCCAAGGACAGGCCTCCGGCGACGGGGTGATCGTGGGCCATGCCTCCGATCGCCTGCCCAGCACGACGGCCCAGGACTGGGTGACGTACGCCGACCACGTGGTCGTGGTCTCTGCCGTCTCCGAACGGGAGATCGCGCCGAGCCGCAGCGAGACCGAGCGCGGTGAGGGGATCGTCGGCCGGCAGGTGACCCTGCGGGTGGACAAGGTGCTGTGGTCGCGTGCCGCCGCCCCGCAGAAGCCGCCGACGTCGTGGGAGTACAACGCCGCCGGCTGGCAGTTCAGCGACGGGGACACCGGCAAGCGGCGCAAGATGGTGCTGGAGGAGCGTCCGCGTGTGGAGGCCGGCCACTCCTACGTGATGGCGATCGTCTGGCAGGGACCGCGCTGCGCCGAGGGCGACGGCCGGACGCCCGGCAAGTGGCTCGGCCTGGGCGAGGGGTCCGAGATCCCCTTCGACGCGGGGATCCTCGGCAACGGGGAGGAAGCGGGACGCGTGGTGCGTCAGCAGGGCGGTTCGCCCGCGGCCGCCGCCCTCGCCGCGGACGAGAACCCGGACGTCGGTCTGGAGGAGCAGCTGGCCGGCGGATCGGCGAGCGCGCTGGTGAGCGAGCTCAAGGCGGCCGCTCCCGCGACGCCGCAGGAGTTCGGGGCCGCGTCGAGGACGGCCGGCGACGCCGCCGCCTGCGACTGAGGCACGCGGCCGCCCCGGGGCGAACGTTCTCCGGGGCGGCCGCGTCACAGTCGTACGTGGCGAGGAAGGGAAGCCGACATGCGGAAGCCGCCTTTGCCGAGGAGGAACGGGCGAGCTCAGCGCGCCCGCGCCGGATGCGCCCCGCCCTCGCCGCCGCCGTCGGCCTGGCCGCCGTGGCCGCCCTCTGTGCAGCCCTGCTGACCGCGTCGCCCCAGGACAGGCGGGCCCCCGACGGGGCCTCGCGGGACGCGGGCGGCCAGGGCCAGACCTACGCCGAGGGCATCGCCTGCGCACGCCTGATCGCCGAGGGGGACGTGCTCGACGTCCACCCGGCCTCCCGGCCGGGCCGCGTGCTGCTGAGGTTCGCCGTGAGCGACTGGATCAAGCCCGGGCGGGGTGCCGGCACGGTCGAACTCGACCTGGTCGACCCCTCCGTCGCCCAGGTCGAGGAGCCCTTCGCCAAGGGGCAGCACCTCCTGCTCGTCGTCCCGTCCGCGAGGACCTGGAGACGGACGCGTCCAGCGGCGCGGAGCTGCCCCGGACGCGCGAGATCATCGACGCCAACCGGTCGAAGGCGTCCACGACGAAGTGCCCACACCACTGGCGAGAGACACCGGGCTGAGACGGCCGCAGTGCTGCGATGTTCGAGGCCGTAGGTGCAGGCGGGCGTCTCCGCGACTCCGAGCCTCGGCCTCGCCCTCAGTGACCGGCGGCGCGGTCCTCAGCCCGGCCAGACGATCGCCTGGAGCTCGCTGTACGCGTGCAGGGCGTAGGAGCCGACGTCGCGGCCTACTCCGCTCTTCTTGAAGCCGCCGAAGGGGGCTTCCATGTTGCGGGCGACCGTGTTGACGCCGACGCCGCCGGCGCGGAGGCGGCGGGCGACGCGGAAGGCCTTCGCCACGTCGGCGGACCAGACGTAGTCGATCAGGCCGTAGTCGCTGTCGTTGGCCAGGGCCACCCCCTCCTCCTCGTCGTCGAAGGGGATCACCACGACCACCGGGCCGAAGATCTCCTCCCGGGCGACCCGCATGTCGTTCGTGCAGTCGGCCAGGAGGGTCGGGGCGACGTAGAAGCCGCGCTCCAGCGGCGGGCGTTCACCGCCGGTGACGACCACCGCGCCCTCCTTTCGGCCCAGTTCGACGTACGACTCCACCCGGTCGCGGTGGGCGGCGGAGATCAACGGGCCGACGACGGTGTCCGGTTCACTCGGGTCGCCCACCTTCAGCCGGCCCGCGTACGCCGCCAGACCCTCCACCAGCCGGTCGTACACGCCCCGTTGGGCCAGGACGCGGGTCGGGGCGGTGCAGATCTGGCCGCTGTAGAAGGAGAAGGTGGTGCCGATCCCGGCCACCGCCGACCTGACGTCCGCGTCGTCGAGGACGAGCGCCGCGCCCTTTCCGCCCAGCTCCATCAACTGCCGCTTCATGGAACGCCCGCACTCCTCGGCGATGCGCTGCCCGACCGCAGTGGACCCGGTGAAGCTCACCATGTCGACGTCCGGCGAGGACACCGCCGTCTCACCGACCTCCACCGCGCGGCCGGAGACGACGTTCACCACGCCCCTCGGCACCCCGGCGGCCTCCAGTGCCTCCGCCATGCGGTACACGGACAGCGGGTCCTGCGGGGCCGGCTTCACCACCACCGTGTTGCCCATGGCCAGCGCCGGGGCGACCTTGCCCGCCGGGTTCGCCCACGGGTTGTTGTACGAGGTGACGCAGGTGACGACGCCGACCGGCTGGCGCACGGCCAGCGCGCCCGTGACCCCGGCCTTCCCCATCGGGCCGGCCTCGTTGATCTGCGGCGGGATCGCCCACTCGGCGGGCTCCACGCGCGCGTACCGGCGGAAGCGGGCCGCCCCGACGCCCACCTGCATCGCCCGCGCGGTCCCCGTCGTCGCGCCCGTCTCCGCGCGGGCCAGTTCGGTGTACGGCACGAGGTGGCCGCGGATGAAGTCCGCGGCCCGGGCCAGCACCGCCGCCCGCTCCTCGGGCGCCGTCCGCGACCAGGGGCCGAAGGCCTCACGGGCCGCCGCGCAGGCCGCGAGCACCTGCTCCCGTGAGGCCTCCGGAGCCCATCCGACCCTCTCCTCGGTCGCCGGGTCGGTCACCGTGTAGTGACCGCCGTCCGGTTCGACCCACGCACCGCCGACGAACAGCCGCTGCCCGTCGCCCGCTCGGCCGCCGCCCGCGGTCGGCCCGGATCCCCGGCTCACTTCGTCGCCACCGTCCGTGTGTCGCGGCCCGAGCGCAGCACCCGGCCCGGCACCGCCCCGGTCACCACGTCGTCGCGGATCGCGGCGACCCCGTTGACCCACACCGCCCGCACGCCCAGCGCCTTGGAGTCCAGCCGTGGGCTGTCTCCCGGCAGGTCGTGCACCAGGGTGGCCGTGCCCGCGTCGATCCGCTCGGGGTCGAACAGGACCAGGTCGGCATGGAAGCCCTCCTCGATCCGGCCCCGCTCCCGCAGGCCGAACAGCCGCGCGGGGTCGTCGGTGAGCATCTTCACCGCCTGTTCCAGGGCGACGAGCCGGCGCCCGCGCAGACAGTCGCCGAGGAACCGGGTCGTGTACGGCGCCCCGCACATGCGGTCCAGGTGCGCGCCCGCGTCGGAGCCGCCCAGCAGCACGTCCTCGTGCTGCCAGGTCTCCGCTCTGAGCGCCCACGACGCCGGGTCGTTGTCCGTCGGCATCGGCCACAGCACCGTGCGCAGCCCGTCGGCGGCGCATATCTCCACCAGGCAGGCGAACGGGTCCAGGCCGCGTTCCGCCGCGATGTCGCGCACCACCCGGCCGCTCAGCCCGAGGTTCGCCTCGCTGTAGGTGTCGCCGATGACGTACCGCCCGAAGTCGGCCAGCCGCCGGAAGACGCCCGCCTCCTTGGAGTCGGCGCGCCGCAGCATCTCGGCCCGGACGGCCGGGTCACGGAGCTTATCGATCCGCTCCGGGACCGGCAGCGCGAGGACCGGCCCCCAGCCGGGGATGAGGTTGAGGGCGCAGAAGGTGCCCAGGGACATGTTCATCGGGGTGAGGATCGGCATGGTCAGGGCCACCACCCGGCCCCCGGCCTTCCGCGCCCGCTCGCTCGCCGCCAGCTGCCGGGGCACCCGCTCCGGCACGGCCGCGTCGACGGTGAGGACGTTCCAGTTCAGGGGGCGTCCGGCCGTCGCGCTCATCTCGACGAACAGGTCGATCTCGGCGTCGCTGAACTGGTCGAGGCAGCCCGCGACGATCGCCTCGATCTGGGTGCCCTCGTGCTCCCCGACGGCGCGCGCCAGGGCGAGCAGTTCCCGGGGGCGGGCGTGCCGGGACGCGACCGGCTGTCCGTCTCCGTCGGAGTGGGTGGAGGACTGGGTGGTGGAGAAGCCCCATGCACCGGCGTCCATCGCCTCGTGCAACAGCCCCACGATCCGGTCGAGTTGTTCCTCGCTGGGCTGCCCGCCGACCGCGTCCGGCCCCATCACGTACCGCCGCAGCGCGCAATGCCCCACCATGAAACCGGCGTTGACGGCGATCCGGCCCTCCAGCGCGTCCAGGTACTCCCCGAACGAGTGCCAGTTCCAGGGCGCGCCCTCCTCCAGCGCGACCAGCGACATGCCCTCGACCTTGGACATCATGCGGCGCGTGTAGTCGGCGTCGCCGGGCCGCTCCGGGTTGAGCGGCGCGAGGGTGAACCCGCAGTTCCCGGCGGCGACCGTGGTGACCCCGTGGTTCAGCGAGGGCGTGGCGTAGGGGTCCCAGAACAGCTGGGCGTCGTAGTGGGTGTGCGGGTCGACGAACCCGGGGGCGAGGACGAGCCCGGAGGCGTCCTCGACGGACCTCGCCTCCTCGGTGACGTGGCCGATCACGGCGATACGGCCGTCCCGTACGCCGACGTCGGCGACACGGGCGGGCGCGCCCGTCCCGTCGACGACGGTCGCCCCTTTGATGACGTGGTCGAGCATGGAGGTGACTCCTTCGAGTGCGTGAGGATGCCTGCCTGGGGGCGCGGGGCTGTACCGGTCTGCGGCTCCGCCGCGTGGGCGCGACCAGCCACGACGCACCCGCACCCTCACCCGCCGACGGCGGTCACGCGGCGGCCCGGAACCGCGAGGTGCGGTGCACGGGATCGGTGTCGATCTTCGGGATCACGTGCTCCCCGATCAGCCGGATCGTCTGCAGCGTCTCCTCCTTCGGCACCCCGACGGGCAGTCCGAAGGACAACTGGTCGGCGCCCGCCTGCTCCCACCGCTTGCACTGGCGCAGCACCTCGTCCGGGTCCCCGCAGATCAGCAGCTCCTCCTCCACCAGCAGCTCCACGAACTCCGGGGTGTACTCGGGCAGCGTCTCGGGCCACTCCGGGAAGCCCTCGGGCCGGGGGAAGGTGTCGTGGTAGCGGAAGACCAGCGAGGGCAGGTAGTGCAGCCCGCCGGAGGCGGCGATCCGGATCGCCTCGTCGTGGGTGGGCGCGCAGATCGCGGTCGTCGTCACCATCACGTTGTCGTTGACGAAGTCCCCGACCGGCTCGGCGTTCACGATCGCCGTCTTGTACTGCTCCAGCACCCACTCCATGTCGGAGACCTTCTGGATGCTGAAGCCGAGCACGCCGAGGCCCTTGCGCGCGGCCATCGCGTACGAGGGCGGGGAGCCGGCCGCGTACCACATCGCCGGGTGGGAGGAGCCGTACGGCTTGGGCAGGATCTTCCTCGGCGGGAGCTGCCAGTGCTTGCCCTGGAAGCCGGCGTACTCGTCCTGGAGCCACATCTTGGGGAACTCGGCGATGGTCTCTTCCCAGATCTCCTTGGTGTAGTTCATGTCGGTCACGCCCGGGATGAACCCGAGGATCTCGTGGGAGCCGGCCCCGCGTCCGCTGCCGAACTCGAAGCGGCCCTCGGAGAGATGGTCGAGCATGGCCACCTTCTCGGCGACCTTCACGGGGTGGTTGACCTGGGCCAGCGGGTTGAAGATGCCGGAGCCGAGATGGATGCGTTCGGTCGCGTGCGCGAGGTAGCCGAGGAAGACGTCGTTGGCGGAGAGGTGGGAGTACTCCTCCAGGAAGTGGTGCTCGGACGCCCAGGCGTACTTGAAGCCGGACTTGTCCGCCTGGATGACGTACTCGGTCTCCTCCATCAGCGCCTTGTGCTCGGCCAGCGGGTCGGTCTCCGCGCGCTTGCCGACGTATCCCTGTACAAAGAGCCCGAATTCCAAGGAGGTTCACCGTCCCCAGGTCACCGATTCCTTTTCTGACGACTCGTCAGATCAGCTTGCCGCCGACTGTGGCACCGCCCCCTCGCACCGTCAATAGCCGCACCCCCATGAGCTGACTGCCCGTCAGGTAATGCTGACCCCGGCCAGCCATCCCCCGTCGATGACGAACGGCTGCCCGGTGATGTAGGAGGAGTCGTCCGAGGTGAGGAACAGCGCCAGCCGGGCCACCTCCTCCGGGCGGCCGATGCGGCCCAGTGGCACGAGCTTGCGGTACAGCCCGTCGAGCGCCTTGGCGGTCTCCTCGGCGTCCGCGGCCGGGTCCAGGGCGGCCGGGTTCGACATCGGCGTGTCGATGGCCCCGGGGCACATCGCGTTGACGCGGATGCCGCGCGGGGCCAGTTCCAGGGCTGCGACCCGGGTGAGCCCGACGATCGCGTGCTTGGTCGCCGCGTACGCGCCCACTGCCGCCATCCCGGCCAGCCCGGTGTAGGAGGCCGTGTTCACGATGGTGCCGCCGTCGGCCATGGCCGGGGCCACCGTCCGCACCCCCAGGAAGCAGCCGACCTGGTTGACCCGGACCACCTCCATGAACTCGTCGAGGGGGGTGTCGGTGAGGGAGTTGAACCGCAGGATGCCGGCGTTGTTGACGAGGCCGTCGACCCGGCCGTACGCCTGCTGCGCGGTGTCGAGGGCGTGCCGCCAGCTGTCCTCCTCGCGCACGTCGAGGTGCGTGTACAGCGCCCCGATCTCGTCGGCCAGGGCCTGCCCCCGCTCGTCGAGGACGTCGGCGACGACGACCCGCGCGCCCTCCGCCGCGAACAGCCGCGCCTCCTGCTCGCCCTGCCCGCGCGCGCCGCCGGTGACGAGCACGACACGTCCGTCCAGCTTGCCCATGGTGTCTCCTCAGGGGTGTGCGGCGACGCCGGGTCGGGGGCCGGCGTCGAGGTGCGGGGCCACGTCGGCTCCGAACGCCTCGATCTGGTCGGCGAGTTCGGTGCGGGAGCGGCAGCGGAAGCGGACCTGGATCTGGTCCACGCCCATCGCGGGGTACTCGCGAAGGGAGGCGGCGAGTTCCCGCGGCGGGCCGGTGAGGGTGCGGCGGCCGACGTCCCAGGCGGGCGTGCCGACGTAGAGGGGCTCGGTGATGGCCCCCACGGTGAACGGGGCGTCGAGGCCCGCGCCCGCCCGCAGGGAGCGGACTCGCTCGATCTGCGCGGGCAGCCGGTCGCGCGGGTCCCCCTGCGGCAGCCAGCCGTCGCCCCTGAGGGCGGCGCGACGCACGGCGGCCGGGGAGGAGCCGCCGACCCAGAGGGGCACACGCGGCTGGGCGGGCCGGGGGCGCTGGCCGAGCCCTTCGAAGTCGTACGCCTTTCCGTGGTGGACGGGGTACTCCTCGGGGCCGAGCGCCGCCCTGAGCGCGTCGACGCACTCGTCCAGGACGGCTCCGCGGCTCGTGAAGTCGACGCCGAGCGCCTCGAACTCCTCCGGTACGTGCCCCGCGCCGACGCCGAGGATCAGCCGGCCGCCGCTGAGGTGGTCGAGGGTGGCGTACTGCTTGGCGGTGACCAGCGGGTGCCGAAGGCCGACGATCGCGACATGGCTGAGCAGCCGGACGCGTTCGGTGACGGCGGCGAGGTGGGCGAGGGTGGCCACCGGGTCGTACCAGATCGTGCCCATCGCGGACGCGAGCCGGCGCGGCACGGCGACATGGTCGCAGCAGGCGACGTAGGAGAAGCCGGCGCGGTCGGCGGCGCGGGCGACGGCGACCAGGTCGGCGGGGCCGGCGTCGGCCTCCCAGCGCTCGGCGTACAGGGCGGACTGGGACTGGACGGGCAGCTGGATGCCGTAGGCGAGGCTCACCGGGCGCCGCCCGGCCACAGGCCGTCCCGGGTCAGCCCCAGCAGGTCGATCGCGTTGCCCCGGACGATCCGTTCCACGACCTGGGGGTCCAGGTGGCCCATCTGCGCCTCGCCGACCTCACGCGACTTCGGCCAGGTGGAGTCGGAGTGCGGGTAGTCCGTCTCGTACAGCACGTTCGGGACGCCGATCGCGTCCAGGTTCCTCAGCCCGAACGCGTCGTCGAAGAAGCAGCCGTACACGTGCTCGGCGAACAGCTCCGACGGCGGGCGGTGGACCTTGTCGGCGACGCCTCCCCAGCCGCGGTTCTCCTCCCAGACGACGTCGGCGCGCTCCAGGATGTAGGGGATCCAGCCGATCTGCCCTTCCGCGTACATCACCTTCAGGTCTGGGAAGCGTTCGAACTTGCCGCTCATCAGCCAGTCGACCATCGAGAAGCAGCAGTTGGCGAAGGTGATGGTGGAGCCGACAGCGGGCGGGGCGTCGGCGGAGGTCGACGGCATACGGCTGGAGGAGCCGATGTGCATGGCGACGACGGTGCCGGTCTCGTCGCAGGCCGCGAGGAACGGGTCCCAGTCGTCGGTGTGGACGGAGGGCAGCCCGAGGTGCGGGGGTATCTCGGAGAAGGCGACCGCGCGGACCCCGCGCGCGGCGTTGCGGCGGACCTCGGCGGCGGCCAGCTCGGCGTCCCACAGGGGGATGAGGGTGAGCGGGATCAGCCGGCCGCGCGCCTGCGGGCCGCACCACTCCTCCACCATCCAGTCGTTGTAGGCGCGCACGCACAGCAGGCCGAGCTCGCGGTCGGCGGCCTCCGTGAAGGTCTGGCCGCAGAAGCGGGGGAAGGTGGGGAAGCAGACGGCGGACTGGACGTGGTTGACGTCCATGTCGGCGAGGCGGGAGGGGACGTCGTAGGAGCCGGGGCGCATCTGCTCGTAGGTGATCACCTCCAGCCTGATCTCGTCCCGGCTGAAGCCGACGGCGGTGTCGAGGCGGGTCAGGGGGCGGTGCAGGTCCTCGTAGACCCACCAGTCGCCGACGGGGCCGTCGTCCCCCGGCGCGCCCATGACGGGCGCGAAGCGGCCGCCGAGGAAGGTCATCTCCTTCAGCGGGGCGCGGACGACGCGGGGTCCGGCGTCCAGGTACCTCTTGGGGAGGCGGTCCTGCCAGACGGTGGGGGGTTCGACGGTGTGGTCGTCGACGGAGATGATCCGGGGGAAGCTCTCGTCGGTCGCCAAGGTCTCCGATGTCTCCATGGGGGCACGGTAGCGCCGATCTGACGGTCCGTCAGTAACGGTGTGCGAGACGGTTTCGTACGCGTTCGTGAGCGGTGACAGCGCGGGGCGGGGCCGGTTCGCGGGCCTTCGTGTGCGGAGGATGTGTCACGGCTGTGTCGCTTCCGTGTGCCGGTCCGCGATCGGCGTCGCCCCCGGCTGACGGTTCCGGCACGGACAGGGCAAACTGACCTGGTCGGTCATGATGCCTAGGGGGACCCCGATGAACGAGGGTGTACCGCGCGTACCGGAGCCAAGACGCCCCGGCTCCTCGGAGGAGCCCGCGGCGCTGCGCTTCGACGTGCTGGGTCCGGTGCGGGCCTGGCGCGGCGATCAGCCGCTGGCGACCGGATCTCCTCAGCAACGCGCGCTGCTCGCCGCCCTGTTGCTGCGCGAGGGACGTACGGCGACGGCCGCCGAGCTGATCGACGCGCTGTGGGGCGAGGAACCGCCGTCGCAGGCGCTGGCGGCGGTGCGGACGTACGCCTCCCGGCTGCGCAAGGCGCTGGACCCCGGCGTTCTGGTGAGCGAGTCGGGCGGGTACGCGGTGCGCGCCCCGGCCGACGGCTCACTGGATCTGACGACAGCTCAGGAACTGTCCGCCGAGGCGGAGAAGGCGCGCGGGGCCGGTGACCTGCGGCAGGCGCGGGAGACGTTGAACCGGGCGCTGGCGCTGTGGGACGGCGAGGCGCTGGCCGGGGTGCCGGGCCCGTACGCGGAGGCGCAGCGCGTCCGCCTGGAGGAGTGGCGGCTCCAACTCCTCGAAAGCCGGCTCGACATGGACCTGGAGCAGGGCTGCCACGCCGAGGCGGTCTCGGAGCTGACCGCGCTGACGGCGGCGCATCCGCTGCGCGAACGCTTCCGTGAGCTGCTGATGCTGGCGCTGTACCGCAGCGGCCGGCAGGCGGAGGCGCTCGCGGTGTACGCGGACACGCGGCGGCTGCTCGCCGAGGAGCTGGGCGTGGATCCGCGCCCAGGCCTGCGTGAGCTGCAGCGCCGTATCCTCCAGGCGGATCCGGAGCTGGCGGAGCCGTCGGCCGCCACGGAGGCGGCGGTGGTGCGCGTGCGGCCCGCGCAACTTCCGGCGACGGTGCCTGACTTCACGGGCCGGGCGGCCTTCGTGACCGAGCTGAGCGAGGTGCTGGCGGGGGCGTCGGGGCCGCAGGGCGACGGTGAGGGCCGGGTGATGGCCGTGTCGGCGCTGGCGGGCATCGGGGGCGTCGGCAAGACGACGCTGGCCGTGCACGTCGCCCACCAGGCCCGGTCCGCCTTCCCCGACGGCCAGTTGTACGTCGACCTCCAGGGTGCGGGCGGTCGGGCGGCCGAGCCGGTGACGGTCCTCGGCGCCTTCCTGCGCGCCCTCGGCACGGCGGACTCGGCGGTGCCCGACTCCCTGGAGGAGCGGGCGGCGCTGTACCGGTCGGTGCTGGACGGGCGGCGGGTGCTGGTCCTGCTGGACAACGCCAAGGACGCGGCGCAGGTGCGTCCGCTGCTGCCGGGCACGGAGGGGTGCGCGGCCCTCGTGACCTCCCGGGTGCGGATGGTGGGGCTCGCGGGCGCGCATCTGGTCGACCTGGACGTGATGTCCCCCGACGAGGCGCTGTCGCTGTTCACGAAGATCGTGGGCGAGGAGCGGGTGGCGGCGGAGCGGGAGGCCGCGCTGGACGTCGTCGCGGCGTGCGGCTTCCTGCCGTTGGCGATCCGTATCGCCGCGTCGCGGCTCGCCGCCCGCCGCACGTGGACGGTGTCCGTCCTCGCGGCGAAGCTCGCCGACGAGCGGCGGCGGCTGGACGAGCTCCAGGCCGGCGACCTCGCGGTCAAGGCGACCTTCGAACTCGGCTACGGCCAGCTGGAGCCGGCCCAGGCGCGTGCCTTCCGCCTGCTGGGCCTGGCGGACGGCCCCGACATCTCCCTTCCGGCTGCGGCGGCCGTCCTCGACCTGGCGCCGGAGGACGCCGAGGACCTGCTGGAGTCCCTCGTCGACACCTCTCTGCTGGAGTCGGCGGCCCCCGGACGCTACCGCTTCCACGACCTGGTCCGCCTCTACGCGCGTGCATGCGCGGAGCGGGACGAACAGCCGCCCGGCGAGCGGAAGGCGGCGATGTCGCGTCTGCTGGACTTCTACCTGGCGACGGCGGCGGGCGTCTACGCCATCGAGCGGCCCGGCGACCGGCTGGTGGACCATCTGGCGGGGACGGAGTACCCGGGGCTGCGCTTCGCCGAGGCCGCCGCCGCGCTGGACTGGCTGTACACGGAGGCGGACTGCCTGCTCGCCTGCGTGCGCCAGTCGCTCTGCGACGAGCGGCTGCGGCGGGCCACTGACCTGCTGTGGGCCGCCAAGGACCTCGCGGAGTCGGGGGCCAACGCCCGCGACTACGAGGTGTCGGCGACCGCCGCCCGCGAGGCCGCGCGGGCCGTGGGCGATCCGCGCACGGAAGGCCGGGCCCGGATGGCCATCACCAACGTGCACATCGTCGCCGGCCGTTTCACGCAAGCCGACGAAGAGGCCGCCCAGGTCATGGAGTTGACGCGCGTCACCCGGGATCCGCTGCCGAGCGGCTGCACCCCGAACGACCGCGGGATCATCGCCCTCTACCAGGGCCGTCACCGTGACGGCGAGGCCCTCCTGAACGAGGCCATCGCCAACTACCGGGCCGACGGCAACCGGCCGGGCGAGGCCAGCGCGCTGTGCAACATGTCGCGGATCCTCCTGGCCACCGGCCGCACCTCGGGCGCCGTGGCGCTGGCCCGGGAGGGCGTCGCCATCTACGACAGGCTGGGGCACTCCCTGCGGGGCGCGAACGCCCGGTACGCGCTGGGCCTCGCGCTGACGCAGGCCGCTCAGCTGGAGGAGGCCGTCAGCTGCCTCGACGACGCGCTGGAGGTGTTCCGGGAGTGCCGCCAGCGGCTCTGGGAGGGCATGACCATCTTCCGCACGGCCGAGGTCCATCTCGCCGCGCGCCGGTCCGCGCAGGCGGCGGCCATGGCCGAGCACTCCCTCTCCGTGCTGCGGGGCATCGGGGGCGAGTGGCGGCGGGCGAACGTGCTGACGGTGCTCGGGCGCAGCCTGCGGGGGCTCGGGCAGTCGGATCGGGCGCGGGCCTGCTGGCAGGAGGCGCTCGCCGTCTTCGAGCAACTCGGCTCACCGGAGACCGAGGAGGTCCGGGCGCTGCTGGCCCCCGTCCCGGCGGCCTGAGAAGGCCCTGGTCCGGCGCATTCATCGTTCGTTTATCGCCGTCCGGCAGGCTTCTTTCACGTCGATCCGGCGCGTCGGGGGGCAGGCGGGTCGATGTCGGTCCCCACCACTAGGGTGGGCGCCCCGAACGCCCGTCCAGCGACCCGCGGGGGAGTCGCTGGGCGGGCTTCACGGACCTCGTCCCGTCCTTTAGGAGTCACATCATGAGCGAGCAGCACAACAGCGAGGCACAGGCCGCCGCCACGCCGGCGGAGAACCACGCCACGGGCGAGAAGCCGGCCGTCACCACGCTGGAGAACCACGCCACGGGCGGCGTCGCCGACGTCCGCACGATGGAGAACCACGCCACCGGCGGCGTCGCCGACGTGCGCACCCTTGAGAACCACGCCACGGGCGGCGTCGCCGACGTCCGCACGATGGAGAACCACGCCACCACCGAACGCGCCGAGTAGGCGCCTCGACGGGGGAGTTCGGCCGCGGTGGCGGGGAGGGGGCGCCACCGCGGCCGACGTGTGTCCGTCAGAGCTTGCGTACCGCCACCCGGGCGCCCTCCCGCAGCTCGCCCTTGACCACCTTCCCGCTCGCGTTGCGCGGCAGTTCCCGTACGAACTCGACCGCTCTGGGCACCTTGTAGTTGGCCATCTCCCGGCGGGACCAGGCGATCAGGTCGTCGGCGGTCAACGGCGCGCCGGGGCGGCGGACCACGAAGGCCTTGCCCACCTCGCCGAGGCGGGCGTCGGGGACGCCGATCACCGCCACGTCGGTCACGTCGGGGTGGAGGCCCAGGAGTTGCTCGATCTCCGCCGGATAGGCGTTGAAGCCGCCGACGATGAACATGTCCTTGATGCGGTCGGTGATGCGCAGGTTGCCCTCGGCGTCCAGGACGCCCACGTCGCCGGTGCGCAGCCAGCCGTCCTCGTCCAGCACCTCCGCCGTGGCCCCCTCGTCCTCGTAGTAGCCGCGCATGACGTTGAAGCCGCGGACCAGGACCTCCCCCGGGACCCCGGGACCGAGCACCGCGCCCTCGGCGGAGACCACCCGCACCTGCGTACCCGGGATCGCCCGGCCGGACGTCGAGGCGATCACCGTCGGCTCGTCGCCCCGGCGGCACATCGTGACGATGCCGCTCGCCTCTGACAGGCCGTACGCCGTGAGCACGGTGGACACGCCCAGCTCGCCCCGCAGCCGTTCCACCAGCCGCAGCGGCACCACCGCCGCGCCGGTCACCACCAGCCGCAGCGCGGAGAGGTCGTAGGCGTCCCGGGACGGGTGGTCCAGCAGGGACTGGTGGAGGGTCGGCGGGCCGGGCAGCACCGACACCCGCTCCGACGCGACGTTCGCCAGCACCGTCTCCACGTTGAACACCGGCTGCGGGATCATCGTCGCGCCCCGCGTCAGACAGGCGATGACGCCCGCCTTGTAGCCGAAGGTGTGGAAGAAGGGGTTCACGACGAGGTAGCGGTCGCCCCGGCGCAGCCCGGCCAGCTCGGACCAGATGTCGTACGCCCGCAGCGTCTGCCCGTGGGTGATCACCGCACCCTTGGGACGGCCGGTCGTGCCGGAGGTGAAGACGATGTCCGAGGGCCAGTGACCGGCCACCGTCTCCGCCCTCGACCTGGCCTCGGCCGCGCCCACCCCCTCCCCGCCCGCGAGGAAGTCCTTCCAGGTGCGGAAGCCGACGGGCGCGTCCTGGGACAGCACCACCACCTCGCGCAGCGCAGGCAGCCCGGGCAGCGGGCCCTCCCCCGGCCCCTCACCGGCCGCCCGCCGCAGCGACGCCACGTACGAGGTCCCGAGGAACGTGCCGGTCACGAACAGCAGTCGCGCGCCGCTGCGCCGGAGCACATCGGCCGCCTCGCCGCCCTTGAACCGCGTGTTCAGCGGGACGAGGACCGCGCCCGCGGACACCGCCCCGAGCGCCGCGACCATCCAGTCCAGGGAGTTGGGCGCCCAGATCGCCACCCGGTCGCCCGGCTCCACCCCGTTCGCCAGGCAGGCCGCCGCCGCACGCTCCACGCGGGCGCCCAACTCGGCGTAGGTGACGCGCGTACGGCCCTCCACCACCGCCTCGGTGTCCGCGAACCGCACCGCGGCCCACCGGACCAGCTCCGGGATCGTCTCCCACTCCACGTCACGACCCATGACGCCTCCCCGGCACGGTTACTGACTGACCGTCAGATTAGCTGTAACCTGACGACCTGTCAGCTCCGTCCGTCCCTGTCGCGGAGGTGTGCGCGCATGCCCGGAGCACCAGGAATCAAGGACGCCACCGCCGTCGTCGGCATCGGCCAGACGCCCTTCGCCAAGCGCCTCCCCGAGGACGAGAAGACGCTCGCCTGCCGCGCCGTCCTCGCAGCTCTCGACGACGCCGGGATCGCCCCCGGCGAGGTCGACGCGCTCGCCTCCTACACCATGGAGGAGACCGACGAGGTGGAGCTCGCGAAGGCCGTCGGCTTCGGGGACCTCACCTACTTCTCCCGCGTCCCCTACGGCGGCGGCGGCTCCTGCGCCACCGTCGCCCACCTCGCCGCCGCCATCGCCGCCGGACAGGCCACGGTAGGGGTCGCGTGGCGGTCGCGGAAGCGGGGCAGCGGGCCCCGCCCGTGGACCAACACCGCCGTCCAACTCCCCACGCCCGCCCAGTGGACGCGGCCCTACGGGCTGCTGCGGCCCGTCGACGAGATCGCCATGCTCGCCCGCCGTTACATGCACGAGTACGGCGCGACCCGCGACCACCTCTTCAACGTCGCCCTGGCCTGCCGCAACCGCGCCAACCAGAACCCCGCCGCGATCATGTACGAGCGGCCCCTCACCCGGGAGTCGTACATGACCGCCCGCTGGATCAGCGAACCCCTGTGCCTCTACGACAACTGCCTGGAGACGGACGGGGCGTTGGCGTGCGTGGTGGTGAGCCGTGAGCGCGCCCGGGACTGCCGGCAGCGGCCCGTGTACGTGCACTCCGCCGCCCAGGGACTGCCCGCCCAGCACCACGGGATGGTCAACTACTGGAACGACGACCCGCTCACCGGCCCCGCCTGGGCCGCCGCCCGACACCTGTGGAAACACGCCGACTTCACCCCGCAGGACGTCGATGTCGCCCAGATCTACGACGCGTTCACCCCGCTCGTCCCGCTGTCCCTGGAGGGGTACGGCTTCTGCGGCCGGGGCGAGGGCGGCGCGTTCACCGAGGGCGGCGCGCTGGAGACCGGCGGACGGCTGCCCGTCAACACCGGCGGGGGCGGGCTGTCGGAGGCGTACGTCCACGGCTTCAACCTCATCAACGAGGGCGTCAAGCAGCTCCGCGGGACCAGCACCGCCCAGATCCCCGGCGCCGCCACCTGCCTCGTCACCGCGGGCGAGGGCGTCCCGACCTCCGCGCTGCTGCTCAGGAACTGAGGAGTCCGAGATGCTCGAACCGGTCGTCGACACCGACGGCGCCCCCTTCTGGGCCCACGCCGCCCGCGGCGAACTGCGCGTCCAGGCCTGCGCGGACTGCGGCGAGCCCCGCTTCCCGCCCCGCCCCTGCTGCCCGCACTGCCAGTCCTTCGCGAGCGAATGGCGGCGCACCGACGGACGCGGACGCCTGTGGTCGTTCGTCGTCCCGCACTCGCCGCTGCTGCCCGACTACGCCGCCCACGCCCCGTACAACGTCGTCGTGGTGGAGCTGGCCGAGGCGCCGAGGATCCGGCTGGTCGGCAACCTGGTGACCGAACCCGGGGCGCCCCTGGACTCGTTCGACCCGGCCCGGCTGCGCATCGGCGCCCGGGTGCGGGCCGTCTTCCCCGAGGGCGGCCTGCCCCAGTGGGTCCTGGAGCGGCCGTGAGCGTGCGGCTGTCCCGCGACGGGGACACCGGCGTCGCCGTCGTCACCCTCGACCGGCCGGACCGGCTCAACGCCATCGACCTCGACATGGCCGGGCGGCTGCGCGAGGTGTGGCGGGAGCTGCGGTTCGACGACTCGGTGCGCGCGGTCGTCCTCACGGGCGCGGGCCGGCGGGCGTTCTGCACCGGCATCGACCGGGACGCCGTCGTGCCCCAGCCCGCCTCGCCGTACATGCAGGACGATCCGCTGCTCACCGTCGGCCCGAAGTCCGGTGACTTGTGGAAGCCGGTCCTCGGCGCGGTGGAGGGCATGGCGTGCGGCGGCGCGTTCTACCTGCTCGGCGAGTGCGAGTTCCTCGTCGCCGGCGCCGACGCGGTCTTCTTCGACCCGCACACCACGTACGGGATGGTCAGCGCGTACGAGTCGGCGCTGATGGCGCAGCGGATGCCGTACGGGGAGGTCGCCCGGATGACGCTCATGGGCGCCGCCGAACGCCTCTCCGCGCGCCGCGCCCACGACATCGGACTGGTCTCCGAACTCACCGAACCCGGCGAGGCGTTGTCCACGACGCTGACCCACGCGGCGACCCTCGCCGGCCTGCCGCCCACCGCCGTCCAGGGCACGGTGAGGGCACTCTGGGCGACCCGGGCCCCGGCCCGTGCCGCGGCCTTCGCCGAGGCCCCCCACCTCGTCACCCTGGGCAACCTGCCCCCGGAGCGTCAGGCAGAGCTGTTCACGGGCCGCCGGGCCGGGGGGTACCGGGTGCGGTGAGCGGGCCGGGTCAGGTCGTCCGCGCCGTGCCCGTGCCCTTCTCCGCGTCCAGGGCGTAGACGCAGCGGTCCTTGCTGCAGGCGTAGACGACTCCGTCGCGGACGACCGGGGAGCCGGTGATCTCGCCGCCGGTGGCGAGTTTCCAGCGCAGGCGGCCGTCGTCGGCCTTGAGGGTGTACAGGAGGTGGTCGGTGGAGCCGAAGTGGATGCGGCCCTCGGCGACCGCGGGGGCGCCCACGATGTCGCCGCCCGCCTGGAAGCGCCACTTGGGCGTGCCGGTGACCGCGTCGAGGGTGTAGAGGCCCTTGCCGCTGCCGACGTGGACGTGACCGCCGGCGACCAGCACCGGGTCGATGGAGGAGCGTGCCTCGGTGGCGATGCGCCAGCGGTCGCGGCCGTCGGCGGCGTCGAGGGCGTAGACCGTGCCGAGGTAGTCGGCGAGGTACACGCCGCCGCCGGTCACCGCCGGGCCGGGCACGAACGCGGGCGGGGAGAGGAAGACCGCCGGGGCCTCGAAGTGCCAGCGCACCATCCCGCTCGCCACGTCGACGGCGAGGACGCGGGTGCCGGCGGAGAGGTAGACGTGGCCGTCGGGGGCGGCCGTGACGCGGACGGGGACGCCGCCGCAGGACGCCATGTCGCCGATGGGGTACGACCAGCGCTCGTCGCCCGTGCGGGCGTCCAGGGCGCGCAGCCGGGCGTCCTGCCAGACGTAGACGGTGCCGTCGTGCAGGGCGGGGCCGGCCTCCGGGGACTCGAAGTCCGTCTGGCAGCCGGTCACCTCCCACAGCTTCTGGCCGGTGGAGGCCTCCCAGGCCTGGACGCCGCCGCCGCGGGTGCCGGTGACGACGGTGCCCCGCTCGGCCTTGAGGCAGTACACCCAGCCGTCCGTGGGCAGCCGCCACAGGTCGGTGCCCTCCCGGGCGTCGAGGGCGAACAGGGTGGGGCCGTCGGAGGCGTGGACGCGGCCGTCGGCGACCGCCGTCGACCAGGCCACGTCCCGCGTCTTGAAGCGTCGCCGCCCCGTCGCCACGTCCAGGGCGTGCACCTCGAAGGAGGTGACGTAGACGAGGTCGCCGGCGACGGACGGAGTGCCCCACACGTCGTTGGACATGCGGAAACGCCAGGGGCGCCAGCCGGCCGGGGTCTCGGGCGGCGCGGACGGGGCGGCCGGCAGGGCGGCCGGGTCGGCGCCGTTGACGCCGGGGCGGGGCCGCGACCAGGAGGCGACCAGGCCGGGCTCGGGCAGGGGCGCCTTGACGGCGGCGGTGGCGCGGACGTCGGCGACGCGCGGCCCGGGGCCGATCGGCACGGCGGCGCCCGGCAGCCGGACCGGGCCGGTGCCGGGGGCGGCCGTCGCGGGGCGGGAGAGGACGACCGGGTCGTGCGAGGGCGGCGGCGGGGGCGGCAGGGCCGGCCGGGCGGGGCTGGGCGCCGGTTTCGCCGGGCGGCCGCCGCGGCGCGTCTCGATGAGGGCGACCGCCTTCTCGGGCAGCCACGCCGACGCCGTGCCGCTGTCGTCGGATCCCGACCCGAAGAGATGCGGGGCGAGCTGGGCCTGGAGGTCGGCGGGGTTGGGGCGGCCCGTGGCGTCCATCTGCATACAGGAGTCGATCAGCGGGCGCAGCTCGTCCGGGAGCCCGTCGAGGTCGGGCTCCTCACGCAGCAGCATGAAGACCGTCTCGACCGGGTTCGCCCCGTGGAACGGCGGATGCCCGGTGGCCGCGAAGACCAGCATGGAGCCGAGCGAGAACACATCGCTCGCGCCGGTGACGCTGCGCGAGTCCTTCGCCTGCTCGGGGGACATGTACGCGGGCGTGCCCACCGCCACGTTCGTCATCGTCAAACGTGTGTTCGACACACCGGAGGCGATACCGAAGTCGATCACCCGGGGGCCGTCCTCGACGACGAGGACGTTGGACGGCTTCAGGTCGCGGTGGACGAGCCCGGCGCCGTGGATGGACTGGAGCGCCTCGGCGACGCCCGCGGCCAGCCACCGCACCGCCTGGGCCGGCAGCGGCCCGCACTCGTTCACTATCTCCTCGAGGGAGGGCGCGGGAACGTAGGCGGTGGCCAGCCAGGGCACGGCCGCACGCGGATCGGCGTCGACGACGGCGGCCGTGTAGAAGCCGGAGACCGCCCGCGCCGCCTCCACCTCGCGCGTGAAACGCACGCGGAAGAGCTGGTCCTCGGCGAGCTCGGTCCGGACCGTCTTGATCGCCACGCGCCGGCCCGAGGCCGACCGCGCGAGATAGACCAGCCCCATGCCGCCGGCCCCCAGCCGTCCCAGCACCTCGAACGGCCCGATCCGCCGCGGATCGTGCTGCGTCAGCTGATCCACCACTTGCCTGCCACCTCCCCGTACGAGCCACGCCACCCGTGTGTGTACGCGACCCCGTGCAGCCCATTTGTGTACGCGGCCCCGTGCAGCGTCTCACCACCGCACCGCCGTGGCGGCACGCACCCCGATTCTTCCTGGCCCGGCCACCGGTTGCGAACCCGGCGACAAACGGGGTGTCCAACGCCATTCCCGGGCAAAAGCTACAGCTCAGCGCTCCAGAACCGCGAACGACGCCCCTTGATTGTCGGTGACGACGGCCACCGTTCCGTACGACGCGGTGAACGGCCCCGCCTGCACCCGGCCGCCCAGCCGGGTCACCGCGCCGAGAGCCGCCTCGCAGTCCTCCACACCGAAGTGGACGAGGAAGTGCGGCGGCATCATCTCGGAGAAGACGTCGGTGACCGGCGCCCGCCCGAAGTCGGGTTGCGCGCCGGACCCGAACAACGCCTCGTGGAAGAGGTGCCCGTAGAAGGTGTTGGCCGTCCCGGTGTCACGGGCGTACAGCTGCGCCCAGGCGAACGCGCCGGGCCGGTGCCGGACGCCGAACCCGCGGTGGACGCCGGACTGCCACAGGCCGAAGACGGCGCCCTCCGGGTCGGCGGCGAGGGCGGCCCGGCCCAGGTCGTCGACCGGGTAGGGCGCCATGATCACCTGCCCGCCGGCCGCCTGCACCCGGCGGGCGGTGGCCCCCGCGTCCGGCGTCGCGAAGTACACCGTCCACACGGTGGGCATACGGCCGTCCGTCTTGTGCGCGAGACCGGCGACGGGCTCGCCGTCCAGCCGGGCCCACACGGTGGCGCCGTACGCCGTACCGGGCTCCTGGAACACCCACCCGAACAGCTCGCCGTAGAACCGCTTGCCCGCGCCCACGTCGGGAAGCTGCGCGTCCACCCAGCAGGGGACGCCCTCCGTGACGCCCGCCGCGTCCACCGATGCCCTGTTTTCGGCCATGCTGCCAAACTAACCGCGCCGTCCGCGGGCCGCAGACCAGGCACACCCGCCCGTCGACCCCCTCGCACCCCATTTGCAGTCGGCCGAATAGCGCTCCGATCACCCCTCGGTAAGCTGACGGCATGACAGGACAAGTGCGTACCGTCGACGGCCGCGTGGCCGGTCGGCGCGGGCAGGCGACGCGGCAGAAGCTGCTCGACTGCCTCAGCGAGATGCTCAGCTCCTCCCCCTACCGGGACGTCAAGGTCATCGACGTCGCCCGGAGGGCGGGCACTTCGCCCGCGACGTTCTACCAGTACTTCCCCGACGTCGAGGGCGCCGTCCTCGAGATCGCCGACCAAATGGCCGCCGAGGGAGCCGGGTTGACCGAGCTGCTCGAAGGACGGTCCTGGGTCGGCAAGGCGGGCTGGCAGACGGCCCAGGAACTCGTCGACGGCTTCCTGGAGTTCTGGCGGAAGAACGACGCCATCCTGCGCGTCGTCGACCTCGGCGCGGCCGAAGGCGACAAACGCTTCTACAAACTCCGTATGAAGATCCTCAACTCGGTGAACAACTCCCTTTCGGACGCCGTCGCCGAGTTGCAGGCCAAGGGCCGCGTCGACAAGGACGTGAACCCGGCCGCGATCGCGGGTTCGATCGTCGCGATGCTCGCGGCGGTCGCCTCGCACCAGAAGGGTTTCCAGAGCTGGGGCGTCAAGCAGGCCGAACTCAAGCCGAACCTGGCCCTGTTGGTGCATCTGGGCATCACCGGCAAGAAGCCGACGAAGTAGCGCCCTTGTAGCACTCCCGCATCGATGCCCCGAGTCCTGTCACGCAGGCGGTGGTCCACCCCGGTGGGCCACCGCCTGCGGCCGTGTGAGGAGGATGTGCGGTCCTGTGCGGTCCTCACCGGCGCCCGGCTCGAAGGTGTGCGAAAGTGCGCGCGCGGGCGCCCTGTTCACGCCGGCAGCGGGCGGTCCTTCACGACGTGCTTCATCACGAGCGTGGACGTCAGCCGCTGCACCCCCGGCAGGGTCGCCAGCCGCTCGTCGTACAGCCGCTGGAAGGCCGCGAGGTCGGCGGTGGCCACCCGGAGCAGGTAGTCGGGCTCACCGAACAGCCGCTGCGCGTCCAGGACGTGCTCCACCTCGCCGACGGCCCGCTCGAACTCGGCGACGGTGTCCCGGTCCTCCTGCCGCATCGAGACGAAGACCAGCGCCTCGAAGCTCAGCCCCACCGCGGCCGGCTCCACCACCGCGCGGTACCGGCTGATCGCCCCCGACCGCTCCAGCTCCCGCAGCCGCCGGTGGCAGGGCGAGACGCTCAGCCGCACCCGCGCGGCCAGCTCCGTCACGGTCAGCCGCCCGTCCTGCTGCAGCTCGGCAAGAATCTTCCGGTCAACGTCGTCCATGGGGCAGATCTTTCTTCAAGCACGCGCTTGCTGGGAAAACTCCGGGAACACCTTCGCCCTTATCGCCACTAATGTCCCCTCCATGGACTCGGGAACCCTGCTCTCCTTCCTCCTCGTCGACCTGCTGCTGGTGTGCGTGCCGGGCGCGGACTGGGCGTACGTGATCGCCGCCGGGCTGCGCGGCCGCTCGGTCGCCGCCGCCGTGGGCGGCCTGGTCGGCGGGTACGCCCTGCACACCGCTCTGGCCGCGGCGGGCCTGGCGATGCTGGTGGCGGGCTCGCCGGCGCTGCTCACCGCGCTGACGGTCGCGGGCGCGGGCTACCTCGTGTGGCTGGGGTGGAGCGTGCTGCGCCGGCCCGCGGTGCCGGAGGCGGGGGAAGCGCCCGCGACCGAGGGCGGACGGCGCGTCTTCCTGCGCGGGGCGGCGATCAGCGGCCTGAATCCCAAGGGCCTGCTGCTCTATCTGTCGGTGCTGCCCCAGTTCCTCGTCACCCGGGACGCGGCCCTGCCGGTGCCGGCGCAGACCGCCGCCCTCGGAGTCCTGCACATGGCGTGCTGCGCCGCCGTCTACCTGACGGTGGGCGTCCTGGCCCGCACACTGCTCGGGGCCCGCCCTGCCGCAGCCCGCGCGGTCACCCGCACCTCGGGGGCGGCGATGCTGGGGATCGGGGCGTTCCTGCTGCTCCAGCACGCCTTCTGAGCGCCCCCTACGGGGGGTCCGGGGCCTCGTGGGCGTCCCTGAGGGTGATCCGGAACAGGCGGATCTCGCGTTCCACCCGCGCCTGGTACGTCGCGTACGGCGGCCAGAACGCCAGCGCCGCCCGCCAGGCCGCCGCCCGCTCCTCCCCCGCCAGCAGGCGGGCCGTTACGGGGAGGTCGGCGCCCTTGAAGCTGATCTCCGCGTCGGGGTGGGAAAGGAGGTTGGCGGTCCAGGCGGGGTGGCCGGGCCGGCCGAAGTTGGAGCCGACCAGCAGCCAGCTCCGGCCGCCCTCCTCGGGTACGCAGGCGAGGGGCGTCCGGCGGGGCCGCCCGCTGCGCGCGCCGGTGGCGGTGAGGACGACCCCGGGCAGCATCTGCGCGCTGAGCAGCACCTTTCCCCGGGTGAGCCGGTGGACGGCACGGTCCAGGGCGGGAATGACATGGGGCGCGACCTTGGCGAAGGCCGGGGTCGAGGACATCTTCTGCACGAGACGTACGCCGATCACGCCGTCACCTCCGTCCGCCCGAAGACGCGGGCCTCGTCGGCTGCGCGGGCGCGCAGCCGGTGCGCCGGGCCGAAGAGCAGGTCGTCGCCCGCGGCCCGCTTGAAGTACAGGTGGGCGTCGTGCTCCCAGGTGAAACCGATGCCGCCGTGCAGCTGGACGGCTTCGGCGGCGGCGGTGCGCTGGGCCTTGAGGGCCTGGGCGAGGGCGAGCCCGCCGACCCGCTCGCCCCGGGGCGTCGCCCAGGCGGCGTAGTAGGCGGCGGAGCGGGCGGCCTGGACCTGGACGTGGACGTCGGCCAGGCGGTGCTGGACGGCCTGGAAGGAGCCGACGGCCCGGCCGAACTGCTCGCGCTGCCCGACGTACTCGACGGTGCGCTCCAGCGCGCGGCCGGCGGCCCCGGCGGCCTCGCAGGCGAGGACGGCGGCAGCGCGGTCGCCGAGCCGCAGGAGGGCTCGCAGCACCTGCTCCCCGTCTTCGTCTCCCAGCAACTCCGCTTCCACGTCACGCAGTTGAACGCGCCCCTGCGGCCGGGTCGCGTCCAGCGCGGTCTGCCGGGTGCGGACGAGGCCGGGGGCGTCCCCGGGGACGAGGAAGAGCAGGGTGCGGGAGCGGACGTATCCGCCCGTGCGGGCGGCGACGAGCAGCAGGCCGGCGCTGTGCCCGTCGAGGACCTGCGCCGCCTCCCCGTACAGCCGCCAGCCCGCGCCGCCGTCCCGCCCGCTTGCCGTACGGCGGGCCTGGACGCCGCCCGCGCGTCCGCCGCCCGCCCAGTCGCCGTCGTTGCCGCCGGTCAGCCCGAGGGCGGTGGCGAGGGCGGGGCCGGGAACGGCGAGGGCGGCGGTGAGGTCGCCGGAGGCGAGACGCGGGAGGAGAGCGGCCCGCTGGGCGTCGCCGCCGAGGGCGAGGACCAGCGGGGCGGTGAGCACGGAGGTGGCGAGGAGCGGGGAGGGGGCGAGGGCGCGACCGGTCTCCTCGCAGGCGAGCGCGAGGTCGGTGACCGGGCAGCCGACGCCGCCGTACTCCTCCGGGAGGGCGAGGCCGGGCAGGCCGAGCTGCTCGGCGAGGGCGGTCCACAGGGCGGGGTCATGGCCGGCGGGGGTGTCGAGGGCGGCCCGCAGTTCGTGGGGGCCGCAGCGTTTGCAGAGCAGTTCCCGCAGGGTGCGGCGGATCTCGTCCTGTTCGGCGGTGAAGCTGGGGTCCATGGGCGGCACTCCCCTCCGGAACGCCCCCTCCGGACGCCCCTGTCCGGACACGCTCCGGATCTGACGGAGCGTCATATTAGGGCGGACAGCCGGGGATGCCCAGAGCGACGACGCCTGCCCCGGCGTAGGTTTCTGATGTACCGTCAGATTCATGGTGACCGTCAGCTCTCGCAGGGTCGCCGTGGTCGGCGCGGCCCTCTCCGACTGCGGCCGGGTGGACGACGCGACCCCGTACGCCCTGCACGCCCAGGCGGCCCGCCGCGCGCTCGCGGACGCGGGACTGGACCGCGCCCATGTCGACGGCTTCGCCTCGGCGGGCCTCGGCGCCCTCGCGCCCGTCGAGGTGGCCGACTACCTGGGCCTGCGGCCCACCTGGGTCGACTCCACCTCCGTCGGCGGCTCCACCTGGGAGGTCATGGCGGCCCACGCCGCCGACGCGATCGCGGCCGGGCACGCGAACGCCGTCCTGCTCGCCTACGGCTCCACCGCCCGCGCCGACATCCGGGCGGGCCGGCGGACCGGCACGTTCGCGTTCGGCGCCCGCGGCCCGCTCCAGTTCGAAGTCCCCTACGGCCACACCCTGATCGCCAAGTACGCGATGGCCGCGCGCCGCCACATGCTGGAACACGGCACGACCATCGAGCAGTTGGCCGAGGTCGCCGTCCAGGCCCGCGCCAACGCGGCCCTCAACCCGGACGCGATGTTCCGCACCCCGGTCACCGTGGACGACGTCCTGTCCGGCCCGATGATCGCCGACCCGTTCACCAAGCTGCACTGCTGCCTGCGCTCCGACGGCGGCGCGGCGGTCCTGCTGGCCGCCGAGGAGTACGTACGGGACTGCCGCACCGCCCCCGTCTGGATCCTCGGCGCCGGCGAGCACGTCTCGCACGCGAGCATGACGGAGTGGGACGACTTCACCGTCTCCCCGGCCGCGGTCAGCGGGCGCCTGGCCTTCGAGCGGGCCGGGGTGGGCCCGGCGGAGATGGACTTCGCGCAGATCTACGACGCGTTCACCTACATGACACTGGTGACCCTGGAGGACCTCGGTTTCTGCGGGAAGGGCGAGGGCGGGGCGTTCGTGGAGAAGGGCCGGCTCAGGGTCGAGGGCGGAGAGCTGCCGGTCAACACCGACGGCGGCGGCCTGTCGGCCCAGCATCCCGGGATGCGCGGTCTGTTCCTGCTGGTGGAGGCGGTACGGCAGCTTCGCGGCGAGGCGGGGGCGCGGCAGGTGCGCGGGCGGGACGGCGGCCTGCCCCGCCTGGGCGTGGCCTCGGGGACCGGCGGATGGTTCTGCTCCTCGGGGACGGTGGTCCTGGGCCGGGAGTGAGCACCCGCCCGGCCCGGACGCGCGCCCCTCCGGGAGCGCACGGGCGATACTCGCGGCATGGCAACGGATCTTCACGAGCTGCTGAGGTCGCTGCGGGTGTGGGACCCGGAGGTGACCGAGCTGCCGGCCTTCGACCCGGGGGCGGCGCCCGCCGATCCGCTCACGCTGTTCACGACGTGGTTCGGCGAGGTGGCGGCGGCGGGCGAGCGGGAGCCGCACACCATGACCCTCTCGACCACCGACGAGCAGGGGCTGCCGGACGCCCGAATCGTCATGCTGCACGGCGCCGACGCCGACGGCTGGTCCTTCGCCGGCCACGCGACGAGCAGGAAGGGCCGCTCCCTCGCCGCCCGCCCCTACGCTGCGCTCACCTTCTACTGGCCCGTCCTGGGGCGTCAGGTCCGGCTGCGCGGTCCGGTCGCGGCGTCGCCGTCCGCCGAATCACAGGCGGATCTGCACGCCCGCTCGACCGGTGCGCTGGCCGCCGCGCTGACGGGCCGGCAGAGCGAGGTCCTGGCGTCGCCCGAGGAGCTGGCGAGGGAGTCGGAGGCGGCCTGGGAGCGGGCCCGCCGGGAGCCGGACGCCCCCTCGCCGACCTGGACGCTGTACCGGCTGCGGCCAGAGGAGGCGGAGTTCTTCCAGGGGGACGCGCGTCGGCGGCACCTGCGGCTCAGGTACCGGCGGGAGGGCGCGGCCCAGCAGAGCGGCACGGGCCGCGAGGACGCGTCCTGGGTCAGGGAACTGCTGTGGCCTTGACCACAAGAGACGATCAATGTCCATGGATGTTCCAATTTGTCTGATCACGGTCAGATAAAAACCACTCCTCGCTCGTAGCGGTCGCCCTGACGACGCGTAAAGATTCACTCCTGGCTGTCGTCCGCCGCGTGGGAGCGGTGACACCGCCGGGGGGGCTCACGTAGGTCGTCCTGTCCGGGCTCATCGTGCCCGGACCCAGTGAACCGACTCTTCACGCTTTCGCCGTGCCCGCGTGCGCGCACTTCCGCGCGCACGTCCGCACGGACGCGCCCCTTCCGCGGTCTCACCCGCCCACGCCCTGACCGGGCGACAGGGACCGCGAGAAGGAGTGTGCATGGGCCGAACCGCCCGTGAGAAGGCGTTCAGGTGGAGTGCGGCGACCGTCGCCGCCCTGGCCGTGACCGCGACCATGACCCCGTTGTCGTACGCGACCACGACCGACGAGCCGGCCCCGCAGCGGGTCGGTTCCGCGCCGAAGATCCCGCAGGGCGCCGTCCGCGCGGCGGACCCGGCGGCCGGGGAGTCGCTCGACCTGAGCGTCGTCCTGGAGCCCCGCGACCCGGCGGCGCTGAACCGTTTCGTCGCCGAGGTGTCCGACCCCAAGTCGCCGAACTACCGCCGCTACCTCGGTACAGGCGAGTTCGCGAAGGTCTTCGGCGCGCTGCCGCAGACCGTCGCGAAGGTCCGCGCCGAGCTGGAGGACAAGGGCCTCACGGTCGGCGAGCTGGGCTCCGACGGGCTCACCCTGCCGGTGCGCACGACGGTCGCCGAGGCGTCCAAGGCCTTCTCCACCGAGTTCGACGGCTACAAGCTGAAGGACGGCGACACCGGCCTCACCAACACGCGCGCCCCGCAGTTCGACGGCGCGGTCGCGGACGACGTCCGCGGTGTGGTCGGCCTGAGCACGCTCGCCTCGTACGAGCCCCGCAACACCGGCGCGAAGAGCGCGGCCCGCGCGCAGCGGACCGCGGTGACGAGCGACGGCGCCCGTCAGTCCCGGCTGACCGGCACCACGCCGACGATGTGCAAGTCCATCAGCGACCTGTACGCGTCGACCGACGGCGGCTCCCAGCCGGCCTACGACAAGCAGGACTACTGGAGCGCCAAGTCGCTGGCCGCGGCCTACAACATGGCGGACCAGCCCAACGTGCAGACGGGCACCACCATCGCCGTCTACTCGCTGGAGAACTACGACCTGCGGGACATCAACAGCTACCAGGCGTGCCACGGCACGAAGGTGCCGGTCAGCTCGGTGCGGGTGGGCTCCGGCCCCCAGGAGCCGGCCGACCTGTACACCGGTGTCGGCCTGGAGACCGCGCTGGACGTCGAGACCATCGTCGGCCTCGCCCCGCAGTCCAAGATCCTCGTCTACCAAGGCGAGAACACCTGGGACCAGGGCACCGAGACCTTCCGCCGGATCGTCAACGAGAACCGCGCGAAGGTCGTCTCGGTCAGCTGGGGCAGCTGTGAGCTGAACACCCCGAACGAGGTCCTCGACGCCGAGAACCTGATCTTCCAGCAGGCGGCCGCCCAGGGCCAGACCGTCGTCGCCGCCTCCGGCGACAGCGGCTCCACCGGCTGCTACAGCCCCGACTACGCCGCGCCCAACGCGAACCAGCTGGTCACCGACAACCCGGCCAGCTCGCCGTACGTCCTCGGCGTCGGCGGCACGACCATGCGGACCGCGGTCACCAACCAGACCACCTGGAACGGCTCCGGCGGCGGTGTCTCCCGGCGCATCCAGCTGGCGAACGACGGCTTCCAGAACCGCACCGGCGCCGGCTACGGCAACGCCTGCGGCGCCCCTGCCGACAAGGTCTGCCGTCAGGTGCCGGACGTCTCCGGTGTCGGCGACCCGGCCACCGGCTACCCCGTCGCCTTCGGTCACGACGACGACGGCACCCAGTACTGGAACATCATCGGCGGCACCAGCGGCGCCGCCCCGGTGTGGGCCGCGCTCATGGCGCAGGCCGACCAGGACCTCGCCTGCCAGGCCAACGGCTCGGTCGGCTACGTCCACTCCGCGCTGTACCAGCTCCCGGGCACCGCTTTCCGTGACGTCACCACCGGCAACAACAACGTGACGGCGTCCGGCAACTTCAGCGGTTCGTACCAGGCCGGCGCCGGCTACGACCTCGCGACCGGCCTCGGCTCCCCGAACGGCCGCGAGATCGTCAAGGGTCTGTGCCAGGCCGTCCCGGCCTCCCCGGCCAGCACGTTCAACGCGCTGACCCCGGCCCGTGTCCTCGACACCCGCTACGGCATCGGCCGCGCCGGCACCAACCCGGTCGCCGCGAACGGCACCGTCAAGCTGAAGGTGGCGGGCGTCGGCGGCGTCCCGGCGACCGGCGTCACCGCCGTCGTCGTCAACGTCACGGCCGTCTCGCCGACCGCGTCCGGCTTCCTGATCGCCTATCCGAGCGGCACCACCCGCCCGTCCTCGTCCAACATGAACTGGCTGAAGGGCCAGATCGTCCCGAACCTGGTGACCGTGCCGGTCGGCAAGGACGGCTCGATCGACCTCTTCAACGCCGGCGGCGGCACCACGCACTTCATCGCCGACGTGTCCGGTTACTACTCCACCGAGGCCGGCGGCAGCACCTACCTGGCCAAGGGCCCGGCCCGGATCCTCGACACCCGTAACGCCATCGGCGTCCCGGGCAAGACCCCGGTCGCCGGCAAGGGCACGGTGTCCCTCCAGGTCGCGGGCGCCGGCGGCGTGCCGGCCTCGGGCGCCACCGCCGTGGTCCTCAACGTCACGGCGACCGCGCCGACCTCGACCGGTCACCTGATCGCGTACCCGAGCGGTGCCGCCCAGCCGACCGCGTCGAACATCAACTGGCTCAAGGGCCAGACCCGTCCGAACATGGTCGTCCTGCCTATCGGCCCCGACGGCAAGGTGAACCTGTACAACGCCGGCACCGGCACCGTGCACTTCATCGCGGACGTCTTCGGCTACTTCTCGTCCGCGTCGGAGGGCTCGTCCTTCCACACCGCGGGCCCGAGCCGACTGCTCGACACCCGGTACGCCCTCGGCACGGCCCGCAACACGCCGATTCCCGGCGGCACCAACCTGGTGCTGAACATCAACGACGGCCACACCCTGGCGAAGGCCAAGGCCGTGGTCCTCAACGTGACCGTCACCGCCCCGACGACCAACGGCTTCCTGACCGTCTGGCCCGACGGAACCACCCTGCCGAACGCGTCCAACCTCAACTGGACCGCCGGCCAGACCGTGGCCAACCTGGTGACCGTGCCGGTCGTCAACGGAAAGATCGACTTCCGCCCGAACGCCGGCAGCGCCCACGTGATCGCGGACCTGTTCGGCTACTACCTCTGACCGACGGCCCGTAACACCCCGCTCCAAGACCCCGCCCCCGCCGCGCACATCAGCGGCGGGGGCGGGGTCTTTGTGCGGCGGGCGGGGCCTGCGCACTGCTCGACCGACCGGGTCGCCCGGGTCACTTGACGGTGTCGTCGGCGCTCGTCCCCGGTTGGGCCGGTCTTTGGGCCAGGAGGTATGCCTGTTGGCCCTGGCGCGGTTTCTCCTGGGCGTTCGGTTCGCGGATCAGGCGGGCTTCCACTGGCAGTCCGGCCCGGGTCAGCAGGTCGGTGATGCGGTCCGGGGAGACCCAGTAGACGTCCAGGGACAGGTCGTGGCCGTAGGCGTTCTCCAGGTGCCGGAGCCTGTCGCCGGCCTTGAAGGCGAGCAGCAGACGGCCGCCCGGAGCCAGTACGCGGTGGAACTCGGCGAACACCACCGGCAGCAGCTCAGGAGGCGTGTGCACGATCGAGTACCAGGCGATGACGCCGCCGAGACTGCCGTCCGCCAGGTCCAGGTCGGTCATCGACCCTTCGTCGAACCGCAGGTCCGGATGTCTGCGGCGGGCGACCGCGACCGTCTTCGGGGACAGGTCGACGCCGAACGCGCTCACCCCGAGCGACTGGAGATGCGCCGTCACATGGCCGGGCCCGCAGCCGAGGTCGGCGACCGGTCCGGCGTCGAGGGTCCGCGTGAGCTGGGCGAACGTGCTGATCATCGCGCGGCCGTACAGGTCGCCCTCGAACAGCGGCGGGACGAGCTCGGCGTAGTCGACGGCGACGGTGTCGTAGGCCGCGCGAGTGGCTTGCAGGTAGGTCGGTTCGGTCACGGGTGGAGACCTTAACGTCCCTTCCGACGAACTCAGTTGACCTTCGGCCGCGAGAGGGGAGCGTCACGTGGTGACGCAGTCACGGATGATCTTTCTCGCCAACAGGCGTCCCGGAGCGGACAGTTCCTCGGCGATCGTCTCTGCCAGGCGGGGGTCGAGCGTGATCGTCGCCGGCTGGGCCTCGGTGCGGGAGAGGCGGGCCAGGCGCCGGGGTTCGGGTACGGGGGCGCAGTCCTCGCCCCGGCGGTGGGCGGGCGGCGGCCCGGCGTCGGTGTGGAGGGGGCTCTCGGGGCCGTCCCCCGTGCGGTGGGGCAGCACACGGGCGTGCACCGCGACGCGGTCCCAGAACTCCCGCTCGGTGCTCGCGGCCTTACCGTGGCCGAACGTGCGGGCCGACACCGCCAGCCGGTGCACCTCGAAGCCGACGGCGTCGGCGAGTCGCCGGTCGCGCAGGACGGAGTCCATCGCCCGGGTGGACGCTATCCGGGCGGCGACCTCGTCGGCCCGGAACTCGACGTGCAGCGAGCCGGACCGGGTGAGCCGGGTCAGCAGCCGCGCCGTGCCCCGCACCAGCAGGCCGGGCAACCACATGATCCAGTTGTTCGTGCGACCGCGGGCCTTGAACCTGTTCACCGCGGTCGTAGCCTCGTCCGCATACCGAGAGGTGGGGGAAAGAGCGACACCGGAATGAGTCCCTTCGGGGCGACTCTGCGTCAGGTCCGCGCCACCCGCCAGCGAGCTGAGAGCCGTGCCGACCAGGCTGCCGCGCCGGATGTCGCCCGCCGCGAAGTGGCCCACCTCGTGGGCGACGGCGGCGACGCGCTGCTGCGGGGTGAACGTCTGCCACAGCGGCAGGCCCAACTCCAGGCACCGTCTGCGCCGGACGCCCGTGAGAGAGAGCCGTACGGCGAAGTTCCCACTGAGCTGGACGATGTCGATGTGCCGCACCCGGGCGGCGTCCGCGATCGAGTCCAGCAAGGCGAACAGGGACGGCGCGTCGTCCCGTGTGAGCGTGGGCAGGTCGGGTCTGGGCCTGCTGAAGCGGGGCCGCACCTGGACGGCGAGCCCGATCATCAACAAGCCGATCAGCGGCTGCACCACGGTGCTCCAGCCGAGAACGACGAGCAGCAGGCCGCCGATCAGCAGACCCGCCGTACCGACGTGCACCAGAGCGGCCAAGCCGCAAGCGGCCGCCGCCGACCAGCCGATCCGGCGGAACCCGACCGTCTCGGGATCTCTTGAGGACACTGCAAGCTCACGCATCGCGCTTCCCCCCTGATGACAACGCGTCGATCACAGAGTGCCCCGGTCAACGTTAGCAACATATAAGGGAGTTACTCCGGGTCGGTCGACAGGCGGCCGTGGCGGTGGACGTCGCGCCAGGCGTCCCTGCGGCCCGCCTCCCACATCGCCCCGCGCAGGGTCCCCTCGTACCGGAAGCCGCACCGCTCAGCGACCCGGCAGGACGCCTCATGCCCTACGGCATGACCCAACTCCAACCGGTGCAGGCCGAGTTCCCCGAACGCCCAGCTCGCCACGAGCCGCAGGGAACGGGTGGCCACCTGGCGGCCTCGCGCCTCGGGCAGCACCCAGTAGCCGACGTTGGCGACGCTCTGCACGATGTCGAGGGAGTTCAGCCCGATCTGCCCGAGGACCGTCCCGTCACCGGCGTCCGTGACACAGAAGGCCGCGCCGGTCCCGGCCACCGCCTGCGCGGCCTTCGAGCGCAGCGCCTCCCGGGCGTCCCCGGCGTCCGTGACGTCCCGCAGCGGTGTGTTCCAGCGCAGGAACTCGGGGTCCTGGTGGCCGCGCAGCCAGGCGTCCACGTCGGCCTCGGCGTCCGGGTCCCAGGCGCGCAGGAGGAGGCCGTGACCCTGGAGGCCGGATGCGGGCAGGACGGAGCGCGGCACACGTATCTCGGTCATCCGGTCATTGAACACCGGGAGGGTCCGCGCGGCGGAACACCGGCACGCCCACCCGGAAGGTCACCTCCAGCTCCGCCCCGGCGGACAGCTCCCCCGGGCCGACGATCTCCGTGGACATCCGCGGCCCCTCCGCCAGATCCACCACCGCCGCGACGTACGGCGTCCGCTCCCCGAAGGGCGGCAGGTCGTTGCGGTGGACGACGGACCAGGTGTAGAGGGTCGCCCGGCCGCTCGCGTCCTCCCAGCTCACGTCGTCGCTCCAGCAGTACGGGCAGAACTCCCGCGGGTAGTGGTGGGCCCGCGCGCAGGCCGCACAGCGGCGGATCAGCAGCCGGCCCCGCGCCGCCGCGTCCCAGTACGCGCGCGTGAAGGCGTCGGCGTCGGGGACGTCGTACCGGCCCTCGGCCGCCGCACCCATCTCAGAACCACCCCAGCGCGCTGTCCAGCGACCACGTCTGCCACGCCATCGCGAACAGCGCCACCGCCGAGATCAGCGACATCATCGCGTTCTGCCCCTGCTCCGCCCAGTCGTGGATCATGAGGGTGAAGTAGAGGAGGTTGAGCAGCAGCCCGCCCACCAGTGCGACCGGGGTCAGGAAACCGGCGACGAGACCGAGCCCGAGCGCCAGTTCCGCGTAGACGACCACGTACGCCATCTCCCGCGGCCTCGGGGCCACCACCCTCTCGAAGCCCGACCGTACGGCGCTCCAGCGATGCCGGGCCGCCACGTCCGACGCCCACGCGATACCCGTGCCGCGCTCGAACCAGCCCTTTTTGTCCTTGTGCCGCCAGCTCTCCAGCCACCACAGGCCGAGCCCGATCCGCAGCACGGCCAGCCATTGCGCACCGGTGAGCCAGATCGTGTCCATGAATCTGACGGTACGTCAGACAGTGAGGGCGGGGAAGGCCACGGAAGCGCCCGCGTCACCACATCACGTCCATGAACGGGCGGCCCGCGGCACACGCTTCGCGCAGACCTCCCCCAAGCGTGATCGATCCGCAACCAATTCCGGTCTTGACCGAGACCCATCAACGTTCTGCGTGATTACGCTCCCGCTCATGGCCGACTCCGCACCACCCGCGCACACCACCGCAAACGCTGACGGCGGCGCTTCCGGGAACCCCGCCGACCGCCCCGTCTACGTCATCGGCGGCGGCCCCGGCGGGCTCGCCGCCGCGTACACGCTGCGGAGGCGGGGGATACGCGCGGTCGTCGTGGAGAAGGCGGACCGGGTCGGCACGTCCTGGCGCCGGCACTACGACCGGCTGCATCTGCACACCACCCGGCGGCTGTCGGCGCTGCCGGGCCTCGCGATGCCGCGCCGTTTCGGACGCTGGGTCGCCCGGGACGACGTGGTGCGGTACCTGGAGAAGTACGCCGAACACCACGACCTGGAGCTCGTCACCGGCGTCGAGGTCTCCCGCGTCGAGCGTTCCCCCGACGGGACCGGCTGGCTGCTGCGCGCCTCCGGCGGACGCGAGCTGACCGGGGCGGCGGTCGTCGTCGCCACCGGCTACAACCACACCCCGTCGCTGCCCGACTGGCCCGGCCTCGAGGACTATCCCGGCGAGCTCGTCCACGCGTCCGCCTACCGCGACGGCGCCCCGTACGCCGGCCGGGACGTCCTCGTCGTCGGCGTCGGCAACACGGGTGCCGAGATCGCCGTCGACCTCGTGGAGCGCGGGGCTGCGCGGGTGCGGCTGGCCGTGCGGACCGTCCCGCACATCGTGCGCCGGTCCACCGCCGGCTGGGCCGCCCAGTACAGCGGCATCCTCGTGCGCCGGCTGCCGGTGGGGCTGGTGGACCGGCTCTGCCGGGTGATGGCGAAGGCGAGCGTCCCGGACCTCTCGGCGCACGGGCTGCCGCGTCCCGACACCGGGCTCTACAGCCGGGCCAGGCAGGGGGCGATCCCTGTGCAGGACGTCGGCCTCATCGACGCGGTGCGCGCCGGCAAGGTGGAGATCGTGGCCGCCGTGGAGGGCTTCGAGGACGGCAAGGTCGTCCTCGCCGACGGCTCCCGCGTCGAGGCGGACGCCGTCATCGCCGCGACCGGTTACGAGCGGGCGCTGGAGGATCTGGTGGGGCACCTCGGCGTGCTCGACGAGCAGGGCCGCCCGCTCACCCACGGCGGCCGCGCCCCGAAGGACGCACCGGGCCTGTACTTCACCGGCTTCACCACCCCCATCAGCGGCACCCTGCGCGAACTCGGCCTGGACGCAGAACGCATAGCGAAGGCGATACGCCGCCACTTGGGCCGACCGAGCTGAAAGGGTCGGCCGTGTCTCCCAACTCCATTTCCATGGCTGCCCGTTACAGATGACTTCGGTGTGACCGGAGCGTTGTCCCGTACCTTTGTGCGGAGCCAGAATGTGAGACCTGTTCACCTTTCCGGGTACCACCCCCTCGACGGAGGACGCACGTGGCAAGTGAAAGACAGCTCTCCCCCGGTTCCGGCGCAGCCCTCTCCCGCCGCTCCCTGCTCGGCCGCACCGCCGCCGTGGCCGCGGGAGCCACCGCCGGCGCGACCGCTCTCACCGCGACCGCCGCCGGCACGGCGACCGCGGCCGGCGCCGGGACCTCCGCGACCGCGCGAGACGTGGACGTCGCGATCGTCGGCGCCGGGCTCGCCGGCCTCACCGCGGCCCGCGATCTCGTGGCGGCGGGGAAGAAGGTCGTCGTCCTGGAGGCCCGTGACCGCGTCGGCGGCCGGGTGATGGGCCTGCCGCTGGCGGGCGGCGGAATCACCGAGGGCGGCGGTGAGTTCATCGGCCCGACCCAGGACCGTGTGAAGGCGCTCGCCGACTCCCTCGGCGTGGCCACCTTCGCGACCTACAACAGCGGCAAGAACCTCCTCTACAAGGACGGCAGGAGAACCCCGTACGCCACCGACGGGCTGCTCGGATCCGTCCCGCCGATCGACGCGGCCGGGCTCGCCAACGCCGCGATCGTGCAGGCCAGCCTGGACGACCTGGCCAAACAGGTGCCGGTCGACGCGCCCTGGACCGCCGCCAAGGCCGCGGAGTGGGACCGGCAGACCTTCGAGACCTGGCTGCGCGCCAACGCGGTGGTCCCGTCGGCGAAGTTCCTCCTCGACGTGGCCTGCACCTCGATCTTCTCGGCCGAGCCCCGCGAACTGTCCTTCCTGTTCGTCCTCTTCTACATCGCGGCCGCCGGCAACCCCTCCACCCCGGGCACCCTGGAACGCCTCACCGAGACCGCGAACGGCGCCCAGGAGCTGCGCTTCGTCGGCGGCTCCCAGCTGCTCCCGGTCAAGCTCGCCGCCACACTCGGCGACCGGGTGGTGCTGAACGCCCCGGTGCGCTCCATCTCACGCTCCGGCAGCAGATACGTGGTGAGCGCGAACGGCACCACGGTCACCGCCGACCGCGTCGTCGTCGCCCTGCCCCCGCCCCTCGCGGCCCGCATCTCCTACGACCCCCTCCTGCCGGCCGCCCGCGACCAGCTCACCCAGCGCATGCCGATGGCCTCGGTCGGCAAGGCCATCGCGATCTACGACACCCCCTTCTGGCGGGCCGACGGCCTCAACGGCCAGGTCGTCAGCGACACCGGCGTGATCAGCTCCACCTTCGACAACTCCCCGCCCGACGCCTCCTACGGCGCGCTGATGGGCTTCATCGAGGCCGACAAGGCACGGGCCCTGGACGCGGCGAGCGAGGCGGAGGTCAGGGCGGCGGTGCTGAAGGACTACACGACGTACTTCGGCGAGAAGGCCGCCAACCCGACCTCCTTCGTGCTCCAGCGCTGGAACAACGAGGGCTACACCCGGGGCGGCCCCGTCTCCATCGCCCCGCCCGGCGTGCTCACCCAGTACGGCCCCGCCCTGCGCGCCCCCGTCGGCGGCATCCACTGGGCCGGCACCGAGACGTCCACCCACTGGATGGGCTTCATGGACGGAGCGGTGCGCTCGGGCGAGCGGGTGGCCCGAGAAGTGCTCGCGGCGCTGTGACGCCCGGGGTCGCGACACCGCCCGTTTCGCGGCCCGCCGCGAATGGGGCATCTCCTCTGTGCAAGCCCATTCCTGACAGACCGTCAGTTCTGTAACCTGACAGTTCGTCAGTTACTTGGCAGTCACACAGGAGCGGGCGGGCCCATGCTTGGATCAACCCACGGCACCCTCACCACCGACTCCCGCCGGGCCCGGGTCCTCGCCTGCGAGGAACGCCCCGGGCCCGCCGTCCACGGCCGGTCCGCCGACGCGGACGACCTGGACGTCAGCGGACGCCCGCTGTACCAGGCCGTACCCGATCTGGACCGGTTCTTCCGCCCCGAGTCCGTCGCGGTGATCGGGGCCTCGGACGCCGAAGGCCGGCCGAACACCGGCATCACCCGGCAACTGGCCGCCTGGGCGGAGCGGGTGGGGGCACGGCTGCACCCGGTGCACCCCACCCGCGCGACCGTCTTCGGCATCCCGTGCGCGCCGTCCGTCGCCGACCTGCCCGAGCAGGTCGACCTGGCGGTGCTGCTGGTCGCCGACCCACTCCCGGTGATCGAGGAACTCGCCGAGACGAAGGTGAAGTTCGCGGTGGTCTTCGCCTCCGGGTTCGCGGAGACCGGCGCGGAGGGCGCTGAGGCGCAGGGCCGGCTCGCGGCGGCCGTGGCCCGCTCCGGGATGCGCTTGCTGGGCCCCAACACCAACCTCAACGCTTTCGAACGGTTCCGGGACGACCTCGACGGCCCGGCCATCGCGCTGATCACGCAGTCCGGCCACCAGGGCCGCCCCGTCTTCGCGCTGCAGGAGCTCGGCGTCCGCCTCTCGCACTGGGCGCCGACCGGCAACGAGGCCGACCTGGAGACCGCCGACTTCCTCTCCTACTTCGCCGAGCAGCCCGAGGTGGGCGCGATCGCCTGCTACGTCGAGGGCCTCAAGGACGGCCGCGCCTTCCTGCTCGCCGCCGACCGGGCCGCCCGGCGCGGCGTCCCGGTCGTCGCGGTCAAGGTCGGCCGCACCGAGGTGGGCGCGCGCACCGCCGCCACCCACACCGGCAAGCTGACCGGCGCGGACGACGTCGTGGACGCGGCGATGCGCCAGTACGGTGTGATCCGCGTCGACGGCCTGGACGAACTCCAGGACACCGCGACCCTGCTGGCCCGGGCGAAGCCCCCGCGCGCGGACGGCGTGGCGGTGTACGCCATCTCCGGCGGCACCGGCGCGCACGTGGCCGACCTGGCGACGGCGGCCGGACTGCGGCTGCCCGAGCTGTCCGCCGCCAAGCAGGCCGAGCTGCACCAGTGGATACCGGAGTACCTGAACGTCTCCAACCCCGTCGACAACGGCGGGCACCCGGTCGGCGACGAACGGGGCCGCAAGATCATCGACGCGATCCTCGCCGATCCCGGGATCGGCGTGCTGATCTGCCCCGTCACCGGTCCGTTCCCGCCGCTCAGCGACCGGCTGGTGCGGGACCTGGTCGACGCGGCCGAGACCACGGACAAGCTGGTCTGCGTGGTGTGGGGCTCGCCGGTCGGCACCGAGTCCGCCTACCGGGACGTCCTGCTCGGCTCCTCCCGGGTGGCGACCTTCCGCACGGTCTCGGGCTGCCTCACCGCCGTCCGCGCCCATCTGGAGCACCACCGCTTCGTACGGGACTACCGCTCGCCCTTCGACCAGGCCCCGCGCACCCCCTCCCCGTCCTTCCGCAAGGCGCGGATGCTGATGCGGCCGGGGCAGCAGCTGAGCGAGCACGCGGCGAAGCAGCTCCTTCGCGCGTACGGCATACGCGTGCCGCGCGAACAGCTGGTGACCAGCGCGGCGGCGGCCGTGCGGGCGGCGGGGCCGGTCGGCTACCCGGTGGTGATGAAGGCGTCCGGCGCGCAGATCGCCCACAAGACCGAGCTGGGCCTGGTGAAGATCGGCCTCACCTCGGCCAGCCAGGTCCGCGACGCCTACCGCGAGCTGACCGACATCGCCCGCTACGAGGGCGTCGACCTGGACGGCGTCCTCGTCTGCCAGATGGTCGAGCGGGGCGTGGAGATGGTCGTCGGCGTCACCCATGACGACCTGTTCGGGCCGACGGTGACGGTCGGGCTGGGCGGCGTCCTGGTGGAGGTGCTGCGGGACGCGGCCGTCCGCGTGCCGCCCTTCGGCGAGGACCAGGCCCGCGCCATGCTCGGCGAACTGCGCGGGCGGGCCCTGCTGGACGGCGTCCGGGGCCGCCCGCCCGCGGACCTGGACGCGCTCGTCGAAGTCGTCCTGCGTGTGCAGCACATGGCTCTCGAACTGGGCGACGACCTGGCCGAGCTGGACATCAACCCCCTGATGGTGCTGCCCCGCGGGCAGGGCGCGGTGGCGCTGGACGCGTTGGCGGTGTGTCGCTGAGATGCGCATCAACAATTCCCCCGATGACCCCACTTGGACGGACAAGCCGGAAAGATCCGCTGACTCATTGGTACTGCACGCCACTGACAATCACGTCTCGACCCTCACCCTCAACCGCCCCCAGGCACTCAACGCCATCACCCCTGACCAGCGCGAACACCTGATCCAGCACCTCGCGGACGCCTCCGCCGACCCGGAGGTCCGGGCGGTCGTCCTCACCGGGACCGGACGGGGCTTCTGCGCGGGCGCGGACCTGCGGGGCGGGCCCGCGAGGAGGGCCGGCGCGAACGGCGACAGGAGCGGCGGCGGCACGGCGGCCGGGGAGCGGATCCCCGGTGACGTGGCCCGGACCCTCCGGCTGGGCGCGCAGCGTCTCATCGCCGCCGTGCTGGACTGTGAGAAGCCGGTGATCGCGGCGGTGAACGGTACGGCGGCCGGCCTCGGCGCGCACCTCGCCCTCGCCTGCGACCTGGTCCTGGCGGCGGAGTCGGCCCGCTTCATCGAGGTGTTCGTACGGCGCGGCCTGGTCCCCGACGCCGGCGGCGCCTACCTCCTGCCCCGGCTCATCGGCCCGCATCGCGCCAAGGAACTGATGTTCTTCGGCGACGCCCTCACCGCGGCCGACGCCGAACGCCTCGGGCTGGTCAACCGGGTCGTGCCGGACGCCGACCTGGACAAGACGGCCCGCACCTGGGCCGACCGTCTGGCCTGCGGCCCCACCCGCGCCCTCGCCCTGACCAAGCAGCTCGTCAACGCGTCCCTCGACTCCGACCGCGCCACCGCCTTCGCGGCGGAGGCGGCCGCCCAGGAGATCAACATGACGACGGCGGACGCCCAGGAAGGCGTGGCGAGCTTCGTGCAGCGGCGCCAGGCGCGGTTCCGGGGGCGCTGAGGCTCAGGGATCCCGGGTCAGCACCCGCGGACTGCTCGCGTCCGGATCCCCGAAGAACACGAACAACTCGGGCGACCGCTCCGTCCCACCGGAAGACCAGACCGTCTCCCCACGGCAGCCGTCCTCCTCGCCCGCCTCGTCGGCGGCGAGGCGGACGACCACGCCGTCCCGTACGCGACCTGGCTCCAGCCGCCAGCTACCGACCCCGTCGCACACCACGAAGTCCACGGTCGCCCGGCCGCCGGGATCGACCGGCATCCGCGTCAACTCAGCCCGGCCGCCCGGAAGCAGCTTCAGCACGGCCCCGTCCTCGCCTCGCCAGACCCCGGCGACCCGTTCGGCGGACAGCGCGGGCGGCTCGTACTCCTCGACCAGGCCCACCGCCGAGGCCACGGACCCGCCGACGAGGGCCAGGACGAACAGCACGACGGAGGCGCCCGCGGCCCGCCACCACAGGCCCCGGTTGCTCTTGGGCCGCACGCGCGCGTACTCCATCGCGAGCACCGGCAGCGCGCCGAGGGCGGCGAGGCAGGCGACCGTAACAAAGAAGGACATCCCCGCCCACACGGCCCCCACGACGGCCCACACCGCGCCGACGAGGGTCACGCCCAGCAGACGGCGCACCCACCGGGGCCATGGGACGCGGCGCAGCACGACGTCGGCGACGAGGGCCCCCGGAAGGATCTGCGCCCCCGCGTGCAGCAGTCCCAGCACCGGCAGCAGCACCGGCGCGAAGAGGAGCAGACAGAGCAGCCCGAACGCCGGGCCGTAGCCGACGCCGTAACGATCGGCGGCCAGCGCCTGCCAGAACAGCAGCGCGCACACCGCCGGAAGCTGCGCCGCTCCCGCTGCCACAGCCGCGACCGACTCGGGCCACGCCCGCCCCTTGTCCACCCGACGCCGAACGCCAGCCCACCCCATGCGAGCAGCGTAGAAGTCGCCGTCGACCTCCCCGCAGCGCCCTTCCTATCTGACGAGCCGTCAGCTTCAATGGCGACATGATGGGACACGCAGGCATGGCGGCCGCCGCAGTCCGCCACCTCCGCGGCCGGCCGGTCGAGGCGCACCCCCGGCCCGAGTTGCGCTGCGTCCGCGAGGACGAGCGGGCGCCGGTGGACCAGGGCGAGTTCCGGCGCGTGCTGGGCGCGTTCGCGACGGGCGTCACGGTCATCACCGCGCCGGCGGGCGCCGACGAGGACGCGCCCGCGGGCTTCGCCTGCCAGTCGTTCACCTCCCTCTCCCTCGACCCGCCGCTGGTCGCGTTCATGGTCGGCCGCACCTCCACGACCTGGCCGCGGATCGCACGCGCGGGCGTGTTCTGCGTGAACGTCCTGAGTGCGGACCAGGCCGGACTGTGCCGCGCGTTCGCGGTGAGCGGCGCCGACAAGTTCGCGGGCGTCGCCCACGACAGCGCCCCCGCCACCGGCTCCCCCCGCCTCACCGGCGCCGCCGCCTGGATCGACTGCACGATCCACGCGGTCCACACCGGAGGCGACCACCTGATCGTCGTGGGCAGGGTGAACGCCCTGGGCGCCCCCGCGTCCGACGGCGCACCGCTGCTGTTCCACCGAGGCCGCTTCCTCTGACCCCCTGACACTGGACAGGACGTCCGAGTGGGGACACGATCGTGCTCATGACACCCGAGGACGCCATTGTCGCCACGGCCGACCGGATCGCGGTGCTGCTGCAGGCGGGGGCCGATCCACGGACGCCGTTGCCAGGCGCGGAGTGGACGGTCGGGGAGGCGGCGGCGCACCTCGCGCTGGCGGGGAAGCTGATGGCGGACGTCGGGGCGGGCGAGGACCGTCCCTACGGCGACGGGACGCCGAGCGGTCTCGCGGCGGCCAACCGTGCGGCTCTGGCCGACTACCCGCAGCGGGATCCGGCGATCCTCGGCGCGGAGATCGCGGACAGCGCCCGGGACTTCGTCGCGGCCGCGGCCGACCGCGGTCCGCGCAAGGCGGTGCTGACGCCGATGGGGCCGATGGACGTGGCCACCCTGGGCTCGTACCTGCTCACGCACCTGCTCGGACACGGATACGACATCGCGGTCGCGCTGCGCGGGCCGCACATGGTCGACCGGGAAGTGGTCGCGTTCACGCTGCCCTTCATGCGACAGGCCATGCCGCGAGTCGTGAACGCCGGCGCGGCCGGCCACCACGCGTGCTACCTGTTGCGGATCGGCCCCGACCGCTTCGCCGTCACCTTCGCGGACGGCGTGCCCACGGTCACCGACACCCCGCCCCGGCGCCCCGACTGCACGATCGCCATCGACCCCGTCGCCTTCCTCCTCCTCGCCCTGGGCCGCTGGACCGCCCCCGCCGTCATGGCCCGCGCCAAGGTCGTCGCCTGGGGCCGCAAACCGTGGCTGGGCCTGCGCTTCCCGATGCTCTTCACAGCGCCGTAGACGAGCGAGCGGCTCACCCGCCGCCCGTCGCTCGCGCCCCCGCCTCCGGCCTCCGCCGGATCACCAGGGCCATCAGGGCCGCCGCCGCGCACAGCGCGCCGGACGCGTACCAGACCATGTCGTACGTGCCGAAGACGTCTCGGGCGACGCCGCCGAGGAAGGCGATCAGGGCCGCGCCGACCTGGTGGGCGGCGAGGACCCACCCGAAGACGATGGCGCTGTCGTCGCCGTACTGCTCGCGGCACAGGGCCAGGGTGGGCGGGACGGTGGCCACCCAGTCGAGGCCGTAGAAGACGATGAAGAAGACCATCGGCAGGTGGACGGACGGCGCGAGCAGCATGGGCAGGAAGAGGAGGGAGAGGCCGCGCAGCGCGTAGTACACCGCCAGCAGCCGGCGCGAGTCGAAGCGGTCGGTGAACCAGCCGGAGGCGATCGTGCCGGCGACGTCGAAGACGCCGATGACCGCGAGGAGCGAGGCGGCGGCCGTGACGGGCATGCCGTGGTCGTGGGCGGCGGGCACGAAGTGGGTCTGCACCAGGCCGTTGGTCGAGGCCCCGCAGATCGCGAAGGTGCCGGCCAGCAGCCAGAAGGGGCCGGTGCGCGCGGCGGAGAGGAGCACGGAGACCGCCCTGCGCGCGGCGCCCGTCACCGGCGCGGGCTTCGGGACGAACTCCCGTGCGCCGTAGGGCTTGAGGCCCACGTCGGCCGGGTGGTCGCGCAGCAGGAGCCAGACGAAGGGGACGACCACGAGGGCCGCCAGGGCGACCGTCAGCGCCGCCGGACGCCAGTCGTAGCGGGTGACCAGCCAGGACAGCAGCGGCAGGAAGATCAGCTGGCCGGAGGCGGAGGCCGCGGTGAGGATGCCGCTGACCAGGCCGCGCCGCTCGGTGAACCAGCGATCGGTGACCGTCGCGGCGAAGGCCAGCGCCATCGCCCCCGAGCCGGCGCCCACCAACAGACCCCAGCACAGCAGCAGTTGCCAGGCCGAGGTCATGAACACCGTCAGTCCGGAGCCGGCCGCGATCACCGTCAGGGCGACGGCCACCACCCGGCGGATGCCGAAGCGGTCCATCAGCGCCGCCGCGAACGGCGCGGTGAGCCCGTACAGCGCGAGGTTGACCGAGACGGCCGCGCCGATCGTGCCGTGCGACCAGCCGTACTCCTCGTGCAAGGGGTCGATGAGCAGCCCCGGCACCGAGCGGAAGGCCGCCGCCCCGATGATCGTCACGAAGGTGACGGCGGCGACCAGCCAGGCGCGGTGGACACGCCTGCGGGCGGGCTTGAGGTCGGTTGAGGCGGCGAGCGCTTCGATGGTCCGGGTCACGCCATAGAGCTTGCGGGCACGGCACCACGCCCATCGAGTGGCCCGAACGACACAGTTCGTTAGGATCGGGCCATGGAAACGGCCACGGGCCTGCGCCCCCACCGCGTCGTCGTCCTCGCCCTGGACGGCCTGCTCCCGTTCGAGCTGGGAATCCCGCATCGCATCTTCGGCCGGCCCAAGGACGCCGCGGGCCGGCACCTGTACGAGGTCGTCACCTGCTCGGTCCGCCCGCCCGGCCCGGTCGAGACGGACGCCGACTTCGCGATCCAGGTCGGGCACGGACCGGAGACGCTCGCCACCGCCGACACCGTGATCGTCCCGGCCTCCTACGAGCTGGGCCCCGTCTTCGAGGAGGGCGTGCTGACGGAGGACCTGGCCGCGGCTCTCGGCCACATCCGACCCGGCACGCGCCTCGCCTCCATCTGCACCGGCGTCTACGTCCTCGCCGCCGCAGGCCTCCTCGACGGCCGCCCGGCGACCACGCACTGGGCCGACGCCGACCGCCTCCAGCGTCTCTTCCCGCGGATCCAGGTCGACCCGGACGTCCTGTTCATCGACGACGGCGACGTCCTCACCTCCGCCGGGGTCGCCGCAGGGATCGACCTGTGCCTGCACATGGTGCGCCGCGACCACGGCACCGCCGTCGCCAACGAGGTCGCCCGTCGCACGGTCGTCCCGCCGCACCGTGACGGCGGACAGGCGCAGTACATCGACCGGCCCGTGCCCGACCCCCAGCAGGCGACCACGACCGCCGCCCGCGCCTGGGCCCTCGGCCACCTCCACGAGCCGCTCCAGTTGCGGGACATGGCCGCGCGGGAGTCGATGTCGGTACGCACCTTCACCCGCCGCTTCCGCGAGGAGGTCGGCGTCAGTCCCGGCCAGTGGCTCACCCGGCAGCGCGTCGAACGCGCCCGGCACCTGCTGGAGTCGACCGACCTGTCCGTCGACCAGGTGGCCCGGGACGCCGGCTTCGGCACCGCCCAGTCGATGCGCCAGCACCTCCAGACGGCGCTCGGCGTCACCCCGACCGCCTATCGGCGGACGTTCCGGACCGGCGCCGCCCTCAGAACGTGAGGACCGCCCTCGCCACCCGCCCGGCCTCCGCGTCCGTCGCCGCCTTCTCGAAGTCCTCGACCGGGTAGGTCCGGGTGACGAGTTCGTCCAGCAGCAGCCGGCCCTCGCGGTACAGCGCGGCGTACAGCGCGATGTCCCGCTGGGGGCGGGAGGAGCCGTAACGGCAGCCCAGGATCGACTTGTCCAGATAGAGCGACGAGACGAGGAAGGACGCCTCCGCCGTCGCCGGCGGCACGCCGAGCAGCACGGCCTGGCCGTGACGGTCGAGCAGGTCGATCGCCTGGCGGATCAGCTCCACCCGCCCCACGCACTCGAACACGTGGTCCGCCCCGGTCGGCAGCAGGTCCCGCACGCCGTCCGCCGAAGCCAGGAAGTCGGTGGCCCCGAACCGCCGCGCCACCGACTCCTTCGCCGGGTTGGCGTCCACGGCGACGGTCCGCCCCGCGCCCGCGATCCGCGCGCCCTGCAACACGTTGAGCCCGATGCCGCCGGTCCCGATGACGACGACGGACTCCCCGCGGTCCACGCGCGCGCGGTTGAGCACGGCCCCCACACCGGTCAGCACCCCGCAGCCGATCAACGCGGCGGACGTCAGGGGGACGTCCTGCGGTATCCACACCGCCTGCACGGCCTTCACCACCGTCCGCTCGGCGAACGCGGAGTTCGACGCGAACTGGAACACCGGTCGCCCCGCGCGCGTGAACGGCCGCCCCGGCCGCCCGATGGCCCGCCGGCACATCGTCGGCCGCCCCCGGTCGCAGTCCGCGCACGTCCCGCAGTTGGCGAGCGTGGACAAGGCCACATGGTCCCCGGGAGCCACATGGGCGACCCCGGCGCCCACCGCCTCCACCACCCCCGCGCCCTCGTGCCCCAGCACCACCGGCGCCGGGAAGGGGATCGTCCCGTCGACCACCGACAGGTCGCTGTGGCACAGCCCGGCCGCCGACACCGCGACGAGCACCTCCCCGGGGCCCGGATCGCGGACGACGAGATCGTCGACGACCTCCGCCCGCTTCCCGTCGAACACCACGCCACGCATCAGACGACCCCCTTGCGCTCTCTGGGCAGGCCGAGCACCCGCTCGGCGATGATCGTGCGCTGGATCTGGTCGGAGCCGCCGTAGATCGTGTCGGCCCGGGAGAACAGGAACAGGTGCTGCGCCTCGTCGAGTTCGTACGGCGCGGTGGGCGACCAGTCGGCCGGGCCCACCCCCGCGGCCGCGCCCCGCACCTCCACCGCGAGCTCCCCGAGCCTCTGGTGCCAGCCCGCCCACAGCAGCTTGGCCACACTGGGCGCGCCCGGCCCGCCGGAGCCGCCGAGCGTGCGCAGCGCGTTCCACCGCATCACCCGCAGCTCGGCCCACAGTTCCACGATCCGGGCGCGGACGACGGGATCGTCGGCGGCGCCCGTCTCCACGGCCGTGCGCACCACGCGCCCCAGCTCCTCGGCGAACCCGATCTGCTGGGCCAGCGTCGAGACCCCGCGCTCGAAGCCGAGCAGCCCCATGGCGACCCGCCAGCCGTCGCCGGCGCCGCCCACCACGTGCTCCGCGCGGGCGTGCGCCCCGTCGAAGAAGACCTCGTTGAACTCGCTCGTGCCGGTCATCTGCCGGATGGGCCGCACCTCGATCCGCCCGGGCTGATCCATGGGCACGAGGAGGAAGGTCAGCCCGTGGTGGCGGGCGGACTGCGGGTCGGTGCGGGCCAGCACGAAGCACCAGTCGGCCTCGTGGGCGAGGGAGGTCCAGATCTTCTGCCCGGTGACGCGGTAGTCGCCGTCGGCCGTCCGCTCGGCACGCGTGCGCACGCCCGCGAGATCCGATCCCGCGCCCGGCTCGCTGTACCCCTGGCACCACAGTTCCTCCCCGGCGGCGATCGCCGGCAGGAAGCGGCGCTTCTGGCCGGCGCTGCCGTGCGCGACGAGGGTCGGCGCGAGCAGGTTCTCCCCGATGTGCCCGGAGCGGGGCGGGGCGCCCGACCGCGCGTACTCCTCGGCCCAGGCGACCTGCTGGGTGAGGGTGGCGGTCCGGTTGCCGTACCCCCCTTCCGCCCAGCCGAGCCCGATCCAGCCGGCGCTCCCGAGGGTCCGTTCCCAGCCGCGCCGGTCGGCCTGTCCGCCGGCGTGCGCGGCCAGCCACGCCCGCGCGTCCGCCCGGAACTCGTCATCAGCCGCGGCAAACCCGAAGTCCACGCTGCCTCCTCCAGCCGGGGACCACACGGCCCCGCTCACGGGTGTCGATGTCCGGTGCAGTGCGCTCCGCGGCCCCGCCCGGCCACGGACCGCCCTCTCCCCCGGAAGCGGTACGGACCGGAGCCGGTGCCCGAGTCCAGCGCCGACGGCGCCACGCGGTAGCGCCCGTGGACACGGTCCTGCTGCTGCACCAGCCCGGCAGCGGCTCCGCCGTCGGGCGCGCGGGGGTTTGGCCCACCGCCGCCTTGAGACGCGCCGGAACCGCGTCGCCGGCGCGGCCGCCTCGACTTCGCTCGCACGGGACGCCGTCCGTCCCCGCCCGCCGGCGCCCCCGCTCATGCGTTGGGTCGCGCTCCCTGTGCCGCCGCGCGGGCCATCTCCTGGAGGCGTTCCAGCATCGGCATGGGGTCCGAGCCGACCGCTCCTGCCAGCGCCTGGCCGATCCGGTCCGGCGTCCAGCCGTCGCAGGCGTAGGCCGAGCGGAGTTCGCGGGGCTGCGCCCACACCGCGATCTTCTCACCGGCGACCGTGTAGACCTGGCCGGTTATCCCCAGGTCGCGTGCGCGGTCCGACAGGAGGAAAGTCACCATGGCGGCGACGTCCTCCGGCTCGCCGATCTCCGCGAGTTCGGTCGGCACCCCGGCCGACATCCGGGTGCGGGCCACGGGAGCCACCGCGTTGGCGGTCACCCCGTACTTGTGCAGGCCGAGCGCCGCGCTGCGCACCAGCGAGATGATCCCGCCCTTGGCCGCGCTGTAGTTGGCCTGCGAGACGGAGCCCTGGTGATTGCCGCTGGTGAAGCCGATGAGCGTGCCGGACCGCTGGGCCCGCATGACCGCCGAGGCCGCCCGGAACACGGTGAACGTGCCCTTGAGGTGGGTGGCGACGACCGGGTCCCACTCGTCCTCGGTCATGTTGAACAGCATCCGCTCCCGCAGGATGCCGGCCACGCAGACGACCCCGTCGAGCCGCCCGTAGGACTCCATGGCCGTGTCCACGACGCGTTGTCCGCCCGCCATCGTGGAGATGTCGTCGGCGACGGCGACGGCCTCCCCGCCGGCCGCCTCGATCTCCTTGACGACGGCCTCGGCGACCTCGCTGGTGGGTGAGGCGCCGGCCACCGAGACGCCGTAGTCGTTGACGACGACCCGCGCCCCCTCGGCCGCCGCCGCGAGCGCCACCGCCCGTCCGATGCCTCGTCCCGCGCCGGTGACGGCGACGACCTTGCCGCTCAAGAAGTTCCCCACGCCGGGCCCCTTCCCGCAGTTTCTGACGGACCGTTAGATTTTATGGCCCGTCAGTCAGTCGGGGACAAGCCCCGGGGAGGCACCAATGGCACTGCCCTCGCTCCATCCGGCGTTCCAGGACATCGCCAAGCGCGTCAACAACTGGGGGCGCTGGGGGGACGACGACGAGATCGGCACCCTGAACCTGATCACCGACGAGGTCGTGCGGGCGGCGGCGGCCGAGGTCCGCACGGGCCGCCGGGTCCCGCTCGCCCTGCCCCTGCGGGAGGACGGCGTGCAGACGGGGATGATCCCGGGGCGGGTCAACCCGCTGCACACCATGGTGCAGATCAACCAGGAGATCTTCGGCCCGGGCTCGGTGGCGTGCAGCGACGACGCCGTGACGATGGGCCTCCAGGCGGCCACCCACTGGGACGCGCTGACCCATGTCTCGCACTCCGGCAAGCTCTACAACGGCCGCCCGGCCGGCACCATCACCCCGCACGGCGGCGCGGAGTTCAGCGGCATCGACAAGGCGCGGCACGTCGTCTCGCGCGGAGTGCTGCTGGACGTGGCACGCGCGCGTGGCGCCGACCGGCTGGCCGGCGGTCACGCGGTCACGCCCGAGGACCTGGAGGCGGCCGAGGAGCTGGCGGGGACGCGGGTGCGGGCCGGCGACATCGTGCTCGTGCGCACCGGGCAGATGCGGCTGTACCTCGCCGGGGACAAACACGGGTACGCGTACCCCTCGCCGGGGCTGTCGCTGCGCACCCCGGAGTGGTTCCACGCGCGCGATGTGGCCGCCGTCGCCGACGACACCCTCACGTTCGAGATCTTCCCGCCGGAGATCGACGACCTGTGGCTGCCCGTGCACGCCCTCGACCTCGTGGAGATGGGGATGCTCCAGGGGCAGAACTGGAATCTCGAAGAGTTGTCCACAGCCTGTGGAGAAGAGGGGCGCTACGCGTTCCTGCTGTCGGCGATGCCCGAGCCGTTCGTCGGCGGGACCGGGACTCCGGTGGCGCCGGTGGCGATCCTGTAGGGCGGTTCGGGGCTCCGGCCGACGGCACGCACGGCGGGGCGGCTCGCGGGGTTCGACGGATGGTGGCGCGCCGCTGCCCGCCCCGAGCACGGCACCGCGCGCCACCATCCGACTCGGCGTACCCTCCCCTCGGTTCCCCTCGGCCCTGAGGGCTCCGACGCCGAATCGGCGATCCGCACTCGGCGAGGGCCTCCGTCACCGACGCCCTCGTCGTCCCCTCACGGCGAATCGCTGACCACAAGCGTGATCAAACGGACACGTGACGTCAACACCCGATCGGTGATTTGTTACTTGCACCCCGTTTTGTCACGGGCGCGCACGGAAGCACGCACGGGCGCACCGAGGCCTGCCGGGGACACACGCGCCACATCCCCTGCCACCGTGCACCGGCCGTACGGGGCCGAGCGCACGCCGCGCGTCACACGGCTTCGTACGCGATCCCCCCGTACGACGGCTTCTGACAGACCGTCGCCGTCCCGCCCGTCGGGCCGGCGTCCGGGCGGGGCGCCGCACAGCGGTCGAGTTCGCACCAGATGCGCTTGCCGGGACCCTCGACGCTCCAGCCCCAGCGGTCCGCGAGGCAGTCCACGAGAGCCAGTCCGCGGCCGCCTGTGGCGTCGTCGCCCACACAGCGGGGGACGGGGGCGCGGTCGCTGCTGTCGGCCACCTCGAGGCGTACGACGCCCTCCCAGGGGCCCCCGGCGCCCTCCGGGGCCCCGACCGCCGCGCCGGGCAGCGAGAGCCTCAGGACGGCCGGACAGCCCGTGTGGACCACGGCGTTGGTGACCAGCTCGGAGACGAGCAGGATCAGCGTCTCGGCGAGCGGCTCGTCGGCCCCTATCCCGGACCCGGCGAGGCGCCCACGGGCCCACCTGCGGGCGCGACCCACCTCAGTGGGGTCGGGCCGGATCTCCAGCTGCACTTGAAGCACCTGCACCGCTCACACCATCCGAACCGGCGGACACATGGCCGCGCGCCACGTGAGCCACGCTAGCCACGCGAGGACCATGACGACGAGGGCCACGATCGTAGCCATTTTCTGCATGACCAGAACAACAGCCAGGGGCAGAGTGACGGAACGTGAATCCCTTGAGAGACAGCTTGGTTGACGTACAGTCACCTCAACAAGCGCTTCGGGCATATTCCAGCGCGAAGGAGTACCCGTGCGGCATACTGTGCGACGCTCATCGCGGGAAGTCGAACAGACGGGGCCGTGACGCCCGTCCGCCCTGCGAGCAGCGGTGCGCACCCCCGTCCCCGGCGTCGCCCCAGGGGCTCGGCCGGCACGGTCCGCGCTCACGGCAACTCGCATCTCACAGAAGGTACCGGAGCGACCACCCGACTCCGGGCCGTGACGGGTCACCGATCGGACACAACCGAATCTCACATTCCGTGACCATGTCTTGCCACGATCAGTGACACGTGCCGCGCGGCGCACCCCGCGCCTGCACATCACCGCAGGCAGGCGGCCTGCGGCGGCTGGTGGCCCGGCGACGTCAGCAGGTCCTCGGCGAGCCTTTCCTCACTCTGCGTGCCACCCCCCGTACGCCTCGTGCGCACCCAGGAGCGCTTCAGCAGCAGATGAACCTCCGCCTCCCAGGTGAATCCCATCCCGCCGAACACCTGGAGGCAGTCGCGCGCTCCGCGCACGGCGGCCTCGTCGGCGAGCAGCCGGGCCGCCGCCACATCGGCCGGTCCGGCGGTGACGGCGGCCGCGTACACCGCCGCCCGGGCCACCTCCACGCGCACCAGCAGGTCCGCGCAGAGGTGTTTGACGGCCTGGAAGGCGCCCACGGGCCGCCCGAACTGCTCGCGCGTGCGCGCGTGTCGCACGGCGAGCTCGCACGCGCGCGTGGCCGTGCCGAGCTGCTCGGCGGCGGTGAGGAGGACCGCGACGGGATCGGGGGCCGGGGCCGGGCCTCCCGGCGTCCGGTGCAGCGGGGTCAGCGGGTCCACCGACCGCAGGGGCCGCGCGCCCTCCGCGTCGCCCAGGACGACGTCCGCCTCGGCCAGCCACTCCACCAGGCCGCCGTCGACCGCGGTCACCACGCTCTCGCCGGTCGCCGCGCCGGGCACCTCACCCGCCGCGAGGAAGGTGGCCGTCAGCGGGCCGGGCAGCAGGGCGCGGCCGGCCTCCTCGAAGGCCAGGACCGCCTCGGGCAGGCCCAGTCCGACGCCGCCGTCCGCCTCGGGCAGCCGGAGCGCGAAGAAGCCGGCCTCCCCGAGGTCCCGCCACAGCCGCCGGTCGAGCCCGGGCCGGGACACCGCCACGCGCAGCTCCTCGGGGCCGAACCGCCGCGCCAGCAGCTCCCGTACGCCGCCTCGCAGGTCCCGCTGGTCCTTCGTCAGCCGGAAACGCACGTCAGCCTCCCTTGGGCAGGCCGAGGATCCGCTCACCCACGATGTTGCGCTGGATCTGCGAGGTACCGGCCGCGATGGTGTACGAGAGGGAGGAGAGCCGGTCCAGCGCCCAGGGCCGCTCCAGGTCGAGGGCGTCGTCGCCGAGGACGTCGGCCGCCGCGTCGTAGAGCTCCTGGCGGGTGTGCGAGTAGCTCAGTTTGAAGACCGAGCCGCCCGTGCCGGGCACGCCGCCGCCCGTGGCCTCCGCCTCGCTCACGTTCCACTGGGTGAGCCGCCACAGCGCCCGCAGCTCGGCGTTGAGCCTGCCGAGCCGCCTCCTGAGGGCGGGATCGTCCCAGCGGCCGTTGCGGCGCGCCTCGCGGGCGAGTTCGCCGAGGGTGCGCCGGCAGGCCACCACCTCGCCCGCGAACGCCGTGCCGCGTTCGAAGGACAGCGTCACCATCGTCACCCGCCAGCCGTCGTTCTCCTCCCCCACCCGGTTGGCGACGGGCACGCGCACGTCGTCGAGGAACACCTCCGCGAACTCGGCGGACCCGGCGAGCGTCCGCAGCGGCCGTACGGTGACGCCGGGGGCGTCCATCTGCAGGGCGAGCCAGGTGATGCCACGGTGCCGGGGGGCCGACGGGTCGGTGCGCACCAGCAGTTCGCACCAGTCGGCGACCTCGGCGTGCGAGGTCCAGATCTTGGATCCGTTCACCACGTAGGCGTCGCCGTCGCGTCGCGCGCGGGTGCGCAGCGCCGCGAGGTCGGAGCCGGCGCCGGGTTCGCTGAAGCCCTGGCACCAGACCTCCTCACCGCGCAGGATCGGCGCCAGCCAGCGCTCCCGCTGGGCCGCGGTGCCCTCGGCGGCGATGGTCGGCCCGGCGTGCAGCAGTCCGACGAAGCCCGCGCCGACATAGGGCGCGCCCGCCTCCTCCGTCTCCTCCAGGAAGATCAGCCGTACGGTGGGCGAGGCGTCCCAGTGCACGTGCGCGTACCCGGCGTCGTACAGCATGCGCTGCCAGCCGAGGTCATAGGCCCTGCGGGCCGGCCAGTCGTCCGGGGAGGGCTTCGGGGGCAGTGTGGGGAGCGCCTTGGCCAGCCATTCACGCAGTCGGGCCCGGAACTCGGCTTCCTGCGGGGTGTCCGCGAGGTCCATCGGCGTCACCCGGAGCGGTCGGGACGGCGGTCGAGGTCGAGGTCCAGGCCGAGCATGCGGATCGCGTTGCCCCGCATCAGCTTGTACACGGTCTCGTCGTCCAGGCCCTTCACATGGTCGAGGGCGACCTCCTTGGTGTGCGGGAACGTGGAGTCGACGTGCGGGTAGTCCGTCTCGAAGGTGGCGTTGTCGCGGCCGACGACGTCCAGGGACGCCACGCCGTGCTTGTCGCGGAAGAAGCAGCAGAAGATCTGCCGGTAGTAGTACGTCGACGGCGGCTCGGGGACGATGTCGCGGACCCCGCCCCAGGCGCGGTGCTCCGCCCAGACGTCGTCGGCGCGCTCCAGGGCGTAGGGGATCCAGCCCATCTGGCCTTCGGAATAGGCGAGTCTCAGGGCCGGGAACTTCACCAGGACGCCGCTGAAGAGGAAGTCCATCATCGAGGCCATGGCGTTGTTGAAGCTCAGCGAGGCCTGGACGGCGGGCGGCGCGTCCGGTGAGGCGGCCGGCATCTGGCTGCTGGACCCGATGTGCATGTTGACGACCGTGCCGGTCTCCTGGCACACGGCGAAGAACGGGTCCCAGTAGCCGGAGTGGATGGAGGGCAGGCCCAGGTAGGTGGGGATCTCCGAGAAGGTCACCGCGCGCACGCCGCGCGCGGCGTTGCGCCTGATCTCGGCGACGGCCAGCTCGACGTCCCACAGCGGGATCAGGCACAGCGGGATGAGCCGGCCGCCGCTGTCGCCGCACCACTCCTCGACCATCCAGTCGTTGTAGGCGCGCACGCAGGCCAGTGCGACCTCCTTGTCGTGCGCCTCGGCGAAGGTCTGACCGCAGAAGCGCGGGAAGGTCGGGAAGCAGAGGCTGCCCTCGACGTGGTTGAGGTCCATGTCGGCGAGCCGCGCCTTCGGGTCCCAGCAGCCGCGTCGCATCTCCGCGCGCGTGATGCCCTCCAGCGTCATCTCGTCGCGGTCGAAGCCGACGGCGGCGATGTTGCGCTTGTACGGGAACTGGAGGTCCTCGTAGATCCACCAGTCGGTGGGCGGACCGTCGGGGTCCATGGTGATCCGGTACCTGCCGCCCACGTACGCCAGCTCCCCGATCCCGGCGGTGAGGGGCTTGGGGCCGCGGTCGTGGTACTTGCGCGGCAGCCAGGTCTCGAAGAGGTGCGCGGGCTCGATCACGTGGTCGTCGACGCTGATGATGCGGGGCAGTTCGGTCATGGTCCCCTCCGCCTGGCGGACGCGTGCTGAAAGGCCGCAGGTGCCACGGCCGGGTCCGCGGGCCGTGGTCCGGCGGGCGTGGTCCGGACCCCGGAATCTGATGGCCCGTCAGATCTGTTCTTCCCAGCAGGCTAGTCCGCGACCCCTGGACCGACAAGGCGACGAGCCCTACGCTCTGCGCACAATCTGACTGCCCGTCAGCTCTTGAGGGGGCCGCCGTGACCGACACCGCCCACGCCCTGAGCGCGTCCCGCACCCTGTGGGACCTGCTCGACCGACGCGCCGCCCTCACCCCCGACCGCCCGGTCCTCCTCCAGGGCGACCGCACCCTGAGCTTCGGCGGGCTGCGCGAGCGCGCCGAACGCACCGCGGCCGGCCTGTACGACATGGGCGTACGCCCCGGCACGGTCGTCGCCTGGCAGCTCCCCACCCGCCTCGAGACGGCCGTGCTGACCTTCGCGCTGGCCCGGCTGGGCGCCGTGCAGAGCCCGGTCATCCCGTTCTACCGGGACCGCGAGGTCGGCTTCGCGCTGCGCGAGTCCAAAGCGGAGTACTTCGCCGTGCCCGGTGTGTGGCGGGGCTTCGACCACGGCGAGATGGCGCGCCGCCTGGGCGCGAAGGGCGTCTTCGAGGCCTACGACGACCTGCCCGAGGGCGATCCGGCCGTGCTGCCCGCCCCGCCCCGCGACGGCACGTCCGTACGCTGGATCTACTGGACCTCGGGGACCACCTCCGACCCCAAGGGCGTGCTGCACACCGACCGTTCGCTGATCGCGGGCGGCTCCTGCCTCGCCCACGCGCTGTGCCTGACCGCCCGCGACGTCGGCTCCATGGCCTTCCCGTACGCGCACATCGCCGGCCCCGACTACACGGTCATGCTGCTGCTGTACGGCTTCCCGGCGGTGATGTTCGAGCAGTTCGCGATGCCGGACGCGCTGACGGAGTACCGGCGGCACGGGGTGACGGTGGCGGGCGGCTCCACGGCGTTCTACTCGATGTTCCTGGCCGAGCAGCGCAAGCGGCCCGGCGACCCGGTGGTCCCCTCGCTGCGGCTGCTCGCGGGCGGGGGCGCGCCCAAGCCGCCGGAGCTGTACCACGCCGTCGTCCGCGAGATGGGCGTCCAGCTCACCCACGGGTACGGGATGACCGAGGTGCCGATGATCACCATGGGCTCGCCCGACGACACCCCGGAGAACCTCGCGACGACGGAGGGACGGCCGCCGCGGGGCATGGAGATACGGATCGCGCCCGACGGGGAGGTGCGGCTGCGAGGGGAGGCGGTCTGCCGGGGCTACCTCGACCCCGCGCAGACGGCCGAGGCCTTCGACGAGGAGGGCTTCCTGCGCACCGGCGACCTGGGGCGGGTGACCGGCAGCGGCCATCTCGTGCTCACCGGCCGGCTGAAGGACGTGATCATCCGCAAGGGGGAGAACGTCTCGGCCAAGGAGATCGAGGACCTGCTGCACACCCACCCGGCGGTGGGCGACGTGGCGGTGATCGGGCTGCCGGACCCCGAGCGCGGGGAGCGGGTGTGCGCGGTGGTCGAACCGGCGGCGGACCGGGCGGCGGACGCGGGCGCGCTGACCCTGGAGGCGGTGACGGCGCACCTGCGCGCGGAAGGGCTGTCGCCCCACAAGCTGCCCGAGCAACTGGAGGTCGTGGACGCCTTGCCGCGCAACGAGACGCTGCGCAAGGTGCTGAAGTACAAGCTGCGGGAGCGGTTCTCGGCCGCGCCGCCCACGCCGTGAAGAGAGCGCCCGGCGTCCGGGGCTACTCGGGGACGGTGAAGTAGCGGGCGAAGGCCGGGACGACGTCCGTCTCCAGGACACGGCCGTCGGTGTCCGCGTCCAGGGCGGCGGCGACGGCGTGCGCGGCCTGTCCGGGCACGCCCAGGCAGGTCAGCACCCGCACGGTGTCCTCCACGGTGACCGCTCCGTCGGCGCCGGCCACGGCGAGGGCCGCGTGCAGGAACGGGCGGGCGATCTCGCCGAACCGGTCGGGGTTGTCGCGCAGTCGCTTGACCGCGCCGCCGACGAACTCCTCGCGCGTGATGCGCTGGTCGCCGTCGCGGTCCGCCATCCCCGCCATGCCCTGCCAGAACGCCTCGGCGCCGGCGTACAGGGCCTGCCCTTTGTCCGAGCGGGCCGGGGTGTCGAACTCGGTGAGCAGCGCCTGGGCCGCCGCCGCGAAGTCCTCGCGGCTGATGTAGCCGTTGCCGTCCTGGTCGAAGGTGGCGAACCGGCCGGCGATCCTGCGCTCGTACTCGCTGCTGACCATCTCTTCTCGGGCCGCCTTACGTCGTCGCGTGCGGGTGCTTGTCGGCAGGGAGCGTACGACGCCGGTGACGCACCGGGGGCGGGAAGGCGGCGGTTGTGCCTGAACCGGGGTGAATTCGGGACAAACGTGTGGCGCCGACGTGAGGTGACTCACCGTCGGGCGCGAGGACCCCGAGGCGCGCGTCAGGCGGACAGGGGCTCGGTTCCGTCGTCCACGGCCGCCGGGACGTCGCCGTACACGTCGAAGAGGCGGCGCACCCCCAGCGCGCCGAGCACCCGGTTGACGTGGGAGTGCTCCTCGGCTCCGCGCGCCGGCAGGATCAGGCGCAGCCTGCCCCGGCAGGAGCGGATGAGGCGGCGGGAGGCGATCAGGACTCCGACGCCGCTCGAGTCGCAGAAGTGCACCTCGGAGAGGTCGAGGACGAGACTGTGCCTGCCCTCGGCCACTTCGTCGTGCACCCGCTGACGCAGCACCGGTGACGTCACCAGGTCCAGCTCACCGGAAACATGGAGCACGGCCCATCCGCCGCGCTCGACGCCGATCACTTTGAAAGCCACCACCACGCCCTTCAGTCGCCGAAACGGAAGCTGTCCCTTCGCTTCCTCGCAGCGCGGCTGCCCAGCGGCCGTTCCCCGAAACTCCGCACAGAAAACTGCCCATGAAGAAAAGAGGCCTGATTCAGTCTCTTTCGGTCCCGTTCGAACGTGCTGCAACAGGTCCGTTCGAACCCGATCACAGGCGGAACGGACCGGCCCGGCGTGCTGACGCTCCTTTACCACCCCCGGCGCGACGGGGGCGCACATTGCGACAAAGGGGCGTGCGCCGACCGGTGTGCCGACTACATTCGAGCTGACGGGGGACGCAGGCTGGACAAGGACACAGGTCGGCGAGGACGCCGAACGGAGCAGGGGCGAGGGGGTCGCAGGGTGGAGAAGGACACACTGCCCCGCTGGGACCGCACGATGCAGCAGCGACTCGCGCACGGGGAGGCCGCCGCCCTCGGTGAGCTTTATGACCGGTTCGCTTCGCTCGTGCACGGACTCGCCCACCGCGTGCTCGGAGACGAACGGGCCGCCGACGGCATCACCCGCGAGGTCTTCGCCCACGTCTGGGAGCACCCCGACGCCTACGACCCCCGGCAGGGCCCCCTGCGCACCTGGGTGGCCTCCCTGACCCACCGCCTCGCCGTGCGGCGGCTGCGCGCCACCGAGACCGAGGCCCTCGGCGACGGCGGCCCCGGCACCGCCGAGCAGCGGGAGGACCTGGAGAACAAGGTCCGGCACGCCTCCGTCGCCGCCCGCGCCGACTACATCGCCCAGTCCATGCCGGCCCCGCTGCGCGCCGCACTGGAACTGGCCTACTTCCAGCGCCGCGACTACCACCAGACCGCCGCCGACCTCGGCGTCACCGAGGACGAGGCCCGCCGCCGTCTCCGCCTCGGCCTGCAACTGCTGTCCACCGCGCACGACGCGACCACCCCGGACGCCACCGCCCCCGGGGCGCCGCCCGGATACGGGGGCGCGGCATGACCGCCCCGCACGGCGACCGGCACGACGGCACGGACCACGACCCGTACGACGACCCGCGCCACGACCCGGACGGCCGCGCGTCGTCGCCCCCGCCGCTGGAGCACCCGGTGCTGAAGTCGATGCTGGGCGCCTGGGCGCTGGCGGCCTGTTCGGCGGAGGAGACCGCGGCCGTCGAGGAGCACCTCGGCGAGTGCGGGCCCTGCGCCGACGAGGCGCGGCGGCTGCGCGAGGCGGTCGGCCTGCTCCAGCGCCCCGAGAGCCTCGACCTCGACCCCGCCCTGCGCACCCGCGTCCTCGACGCCTGCCTGGACCGCCGCCCGCCCCGCGTCCCGGTGCCCGTCTGGGCGTCTTCGTACGACGCGGAGACCGCGCGCCTGGACGCGCTGCTGCAGGACTTCGGGGACGCCGAGTGGCACGCGCCCGTGCGGCTGCGCTGGTTCCGCGGCGAGGGCGCGACCAGCCGCCGCACGACCGTCGCCGGGGTCATCGCCCACCTGATCGCCGTGGACGGCCTGGTCGCCGCCGCGCTCGGCCTGGAGGACCCGCTGCGCTCGGGCGGCGGCCCGAGGCGCGACCGCGGGACGGCGACCGACGCGAGGGACGTCGCGGGCCCCGGCCGTGCGCCGGCGGCGGTCCGCACCCCGGCCGCGCGGACCGAGGCCCTCTGGGAGGCATCGCACTTCCCGCCGACGCGTTCGGTGCGCGGGCCGTGGCGGGAGCAGACCCACGCCGTCGTGCGCACCGTCTCCTCCACCGGAACGGCCCCAGGCGCGCTGCCCGTGTCGTACGGCCACTTCGAACTGCCCATCCGGGACGCGCTGCTGGACCGGGCCTTCGAGTGCTGGGTGCACGCGGAGGACATCGCCGACGCCGTCGACTACCCGTACGCCCCGCCCGCGCCGCGCCATCTGCACGGCATGATCGACCTCGCGGCGCGGATGCTGCCCAAGGCCCTCGCCGCGCGCCGCCGGGCGGGGCTCACGGCCCCCGGCGCCCGACGGCACCTGGTGAGCGCCGGCAGTCCCGGCCGCAGCCTCCGCCTGGAGATCGAGGGGGAGGGCGGCGGGCAGTGGCTGATCCCGCTGGACTCCCCGGGTGCGGTGGGCTCCGCCGACCACGAGGTGGCCCACGTGGCGCTGGACGACGTGGAGTTCTGCCGGCTGGCGGCGGGTCATGTGCCGCCGGAGGAGGCGGCGGCGGGGCAGTTGGGGGACCGCTCGGCGATCAGGGACGTGCTGTTCGCCGCGGCGAGCCTGAGCCGGATGTAGGGCTGGCCGCCCACCGGCCGTCACCTCCGAAGTGAAGGCCGGCCACCGGGCTGCGGGTCAGGCGAACACCACCGTGCGGCGGCCGTTGAGGAGGATGCGCCGCTCCGCGTGCCACTTCACGGCCCGCGCCAGCGCCTGGCACTCCACGTCACGCCCCACCGCGACCAGCTGGTCCGGGGTGACGTCATGGCCCACCCGCTCGACCTCCTGCTCGATGATCGGCCCCTCGTCGAGATCGGCCGTCACATAGTGCGCCGTCGCGCCGATGAGCTTCACGCCCCGCGCGTGCGCCTGGTGGTACGGCTTCGCGCCCTTGAAGCTCGGCAGGAAGGAGTGGTGGATGTTGATGATCCGCCCGCTCAACTGCTTGCACAGGTCGTCCGACAGCACCTGCATGTACCGGGCGAGGACGACCAGCTCGACGTTCTCCCCGCGGACGATCTCCAGAAGCTGGGCCTCCGCCTCGGACTTGTTCTCCCGCGTCACCGCGATGTGGTGGAAGGGAATGTCGTACGAGGCCACCAGTTCGGCGAAGTCGGTGTGGTTGGACACCACCGCCGCGATCTCCACCGGCAACGCGCCGATCCGCGCACGGAACAGCAGGTCGTTCAGACAGTGCCCGAACTTGCTGACCATCAGGACGACGCGCATCTTCTCGTCGGCCCGGTTGATCTTCCAGTCCATGTGGAAGGAGTCGCCGATCGCCGCGAAGCTCGCCCGGAGCTTGTCCACGGTCACCGGCGCCTCCGCCGAGAAGTGGACGCGCATGAAGAACAGTCCCGTGTCGTGGTCGCCGAACTGCTGGCTGTCCTCGATGTTGCAGCCGGTCATGAAGAGGTAGCTCGACACGGCGTGCACGATGCCCTGCTTGTCGGGGCAGGACAGGGTGAGGACGTACTGGTCGGCGAGGCTCGCCGAGGCTCGGGTGGACTGCTCACTCATGCAGCACAGGGTCTCACGACGGCCCGCGCGGCCCGGCATCCGTCCGCAGAGCGGGCAGGAAGGACGGGACGGACCGGGTGTTCCGGACGAACCTCGGGTGGGCCCGGCGGAACAGACGAACCGGGCAGCGCTACGCCGACCTGGTCAGGATGCGCAGCACCTCGAGCGTGCGCGGGGGCGCGTCCGCGTCCTCGCCGTCGGCCGCCGCCATCCGGACGTGCGCGTCGCGCGCCGCCCGCACCGCCTCCGGCCAGCCGGGGTGGTCGACGTACGCGGAGACCGGCGCGTCCGGCCCGACCTGGTGCATGATCCGCAGCACGCGCAGCACCGCGGTGTCGACGAGCGCCGCCTCCTGGGAGTCACGGAAGATCGTGCCGACGTACTTCTCGGCGGACCAGTTGTCCAGCCAGGTGTCCTCGACCAGGCGGTACACGGCGTCGGTGACGTCACCGTAGCCGTCCACCCCGGCCAGCCAGACGTCCCGCTGGAACACCGGGTCGGAGAGCATGTGCAGCGCGGAGCGCACATTGCTGCGCCAGCGCCACCACGGCATGTCGTTCAGTGGCATGCCGCCCATGGTGGAGGAGCGACGGCCGCGACGGGAAGAGTTCTCCGAACCTTGTTGCACGGTCGTCGATCGTACGTTCTCCGTCCTGCGCGCCTCGCAGGCCCCTGTAATTCACCTCCGCGTCACCAGGCGTCGACCAAGGGTCACTCCAGGGTTGGCCGTGTGAGGGAATCGTGTGGAGCCATGACCGGCAGGCGACGCACGCGAAGCACCTTCCTCCCCAGGCTCCTCCGCTTCACCGGCTCCACCAGGGCCGCCGTCCTCTCGGCGGGCGCACTGGCGGGCTGTGCGTCGCTCCTCGCCGGCTGCGGGGTCGTCCCCGGTGCCACGGGGGGTTCCGGGGGCGGCCCGGTCGTCGTCATGACCTGGGCGCCCGAGGGCACCGGCGCGACCAACAAGCCCGGCATGCCCGCCTTCGCCCTCGCCTACGCCCGCTGGGTCAACGCGAACGGCGGCATCGGCGGCCGCAAGCTCACCGTCCTGACCTGCAACGACCACAACACCGCCGTGGACGCGGCGAAGTGCGCCCGGCGGGCCGTCAAGGAGGGGGCGGTGGCCGTCGTCGGCTCCTACAGCCAGCACTCCGACTCCTTCCTCCCGCACCTGGAAGGCGCCGGCATCCCCTACATCGGCGGCTACGGCGTCACCAACGCCGAGTTCACCAGCCCGCTGTCCTACCCGGTCAACGGCGGCCAGCCCGCGCTGCTCGCCGGGCTCGGCAAGGAACTCGCCGGGAACTGCGGTCCGGTCGCCCTGGTCCGCCCCGACACCATCGCGGGCGACGCCCTGCCGCCCATGCTCGACGCCGGTCTTACCACGGGCGGGCACGACTCGGCGGAGGACCAGCGGGCCCCCGAGGACTCCGCCGAGTACTCCGCGCAGGCCGAGAAGGCGCTGAAGGAGGCGACCGGCGACCAGGAGGAGAAGGGCTGTGTGATCCCCGCCCTCGGCGACCGCACCGCCACCTTCATGGACTCCTTCCGCCGCACCCGCGACGACTACGCCGACGTGCGCACCGCCACCGTGCTCGGCAGCGTCGACCAGACGGTCGTCGACTCCACCGGCGGCGCGTCCAGCGCGTTCGAGGGGGCCTACGTCACCGGCTGGTATCCGGTGGCGAGCGATCCGCGCTGGGACGGGATGAAGAAGGTGATCAGCGAGAGCGCCTTCTCCGACACCCGGATCGACGCGGCGGACACCGGCGTGCAGACCACCTGGATCGCGTACGCGGTGCTGCGCGCGGTCGTGGAGTCGCTCGGCGACGGCGAGGTGAGCGCCACCACCGTACGGGGCGCCCTGGACGACGGGCTGAGGATCGACACCGGCGAGCTCACGCCGGCGCTGCGCTGGCAGTTCAGCGACAAGCTCGCCTCGATCGGGCTTCCGCGCCTGGTCAACGCCCATGTGACCCTGCAGACGGTGCGGCGGGGCCGGCTGGTCGCGGCGAAGCCCGGATTCGTGGACGTGACGCGGACGATGGAGAAGGCCGAGGTGGACTGAGTGGCCGCCGAGGTGGACTGAGTGGCGCTCGCCCTGCGCCCGCCGGGCGCCGGCAGGGAACGGCTCCCGCCGGCGTCGCGGCCGTCGAGCCGTCAGAGCTGGACGGGCTGGCGCTCCGTCAGGCCGTACTTCCGCGCGATCTCGTTCCACACCTTCGCGGCCCGCGTCTTCTGGGTGCTGGCGGTGCCGCTCGCCCGGTTGCCGGCCTGCGTCTGGGGCGTGCTGCGAGCCTGCCCCTTCTTGCAGTTGCGCTTCTTGTCGCCGGCGACCTGGTCGGCCCAGGCCGCGTAGTGGTCGTCGGCCGACGCCGACGCCTGCCACGCCTTGGTCAGGGCGTCGGTCAGCGCGGCGTGGTCGGGCAGCTGGTCCACACTCAGGGCGGACAGCTTGGTCACCAGCTGGTTGCGCTGCTGCGCCGCGCCCCGCAGATCGGTGGCCGCCTGCGCCAGATCGGTGCACGCCTTGACGTCGGCCACCGCGCTGATCACCGTGGCCCGGCTGCTGCCGCTGTCCGACAGCAGCTTGTCCAGCGCGATCGCCTGCTGTTCGGCCACGTCGGCGGACGCCGAGGCGGAGCCCTCGGTGGCGGGCGCGGACGCGGCGACGGTCTTGTTGTCGTCGCCCTGGTCGCCGCCGTCGCCGCCGGCCCCGAGCAGCGCGCCCGCGCCGACCCCGACGACGGCGATGCCCACACCGATCGCCGCGATCATCGGCAGCCGCGAGCCGGTACGGCTGTCACGGCCGCGCCCGTGGTCGTCGCCGCGCCGGCCACGCCGGCCGCCGGAGCCGTCGCCGGTCGGGGTGTAGGAGGGCTGGGGAGCGGCGGGGTGGCCGTGCCCGGCGTCCTCGCGCTCGGAGATGCGGGGCATCTGCTGCGTGGAGCCGTCGGCCGGGCCGTCGCGGAAGAGGTTCTCGAACCCGGCGGGTGGCTGCTGGTCCGCCCCGCCCGCGCCCGGGCCGTACGGCCCCTGGCCGGTGACGGGCGGAATGTACCGGGTGGCCTCGGCGTCCTGGGAGGCCGCCGCGCGGCCCAGGTAGTGGGTGGACTCCGACGGCGTCTCGGGCGGCAGCGCGCCGGGACGGACCGGCGGGATGTACTGCGTCGCGCCCTCGTCGCCGGGGCCGGACGGGACGGGGGGTATGTACTGCGTCGCCCCCTCGTCGCCGGGGCCGGACGGGACGGGGGGTATGTACTGCGTCGCGCCTTCGTCGGCCGCAGGGGGCTGCGGGTAGGAGGTGCGGTGATCGCCGCCCGGGACCGGGGGCATGTACTGCGTCGCGCCCTCGTCGGCGGAGGCGGCCGGCGGGAAGGAGGCGGGGTGGCCGCCGCCGTGGCCGGACGGGACCGGCGGTATGTACTGCGTCGCCCCCTCGTCGCCGGAGGCGGGCGGAAGCGGCGCGCCGGGCATGCCATGGCCGTAGGACGGGGCCGGGGCGCCCTCCGGGGGCAGGGGGCCCGCGCCGGCCGGGCGGGGCGCGCCGGCGCCGTCGGGGGACTGCTGCGTCCACGCGTCGGGGCCCGCGCCCTGCGGCGCACCCCACTGCTGCTGGTCCGCCGGGAGCGGCCAGCCCTGCCCGGGCTGCTGCTGCTCCGGGCCCCAGGGCTGGCCCCAGGTCTGGCCGCCGCCCGGGGCGGACGCCGAGGGCTGCTGCTGCTCGTGCGGGCGGGGTCTGGAATAGGAAGCGTTCGTCATGCCCGGCAGCAGGGGCTCCCCGCCGTCGGAGGGCAGCACGATGCCTTCGTGCGCGGGCCGCGCCGAGGGCTCCTCGCCCTGTCCACTCTGCGTCACCGGGACTCCTACGAATGGGGGACCTTCGTCAATCGTCGGCTCACGCTACCGGGTTCCCCGAATCCCGTGCCACGCAGCTCAGGACGTGACGTACCTCCCAGTGACGTCGGTAACAGAACCGGAGCGCCGTGCGCTGCGTCCGCCGCGCCCCGCGCGACGAAGGGCCGCTTCCGCTTGTGGCGAGGACCCGTTCACGCCACGGCGCCCCGTCCGTTCAGGCGGCGGTCTGCAGGTCCAGACGCGCTCCGAACTCCCTGACCACCGCCTCCTCCCGGAACGGCTCCAGCCGCTGCTGGAGGTCCTCCAGGTACTCCGCGCCCCGGTTGGAGCGGAGCGTCTCGAGCAGTTCCACCGCCTTCAGGCCGGTCGCGCAGGCCTCCTCGACCTCACGCTTGAGCACCTGCGCCGTGGCCAACAGCACAAAGCCGATGGCCCGGCGGCGGGCCCGGCTCTCCGGATGCCCGGCCAGGGACTGCTCCGCGCAGCGCGCCGCCGCCTCGGCCTGGCCGAGGTCCCGGTGGCAGTGCGCCAACTCGTCGGCCAGGTAGGCCTGGTCGAAGTGCGCGATCCACGGCGGGTCGTCCCCCGACCCCGGATCGGCCGCGTCCAGCGCCGACACCGCCCGCGCGGACGCCGTCTGGGCCGCGCGTACGTCGCCCATCAGCGCGTGCCCGCGGGCCTCGGCGGCGTGGAACATCGACTCCGCGCGCGGGGTGACCCTCCCGCGCGCGCCCTCCTGCGCCGCCCTCGCCAACTGGGCGATCTCCCGAGGGTTCCCGAGCTGTGCGGCGAGGTGGCTCATGGAGGCGGCGAGCACGTAGCCGCCGTAGCCGCGGTCGCCGGCGGCCTGCGCGAGACGCAGGGCCTGGATGTAATAGCGCTGGGCCAGGCCGGGTTGGCCGGTGTCGACGGCCATGTAGCCGGCCAGCTCCGTCAACCGCGCTACGGCGGCGAAGAGTTCACGCCCGACGGCCTCCCGGTAGGAGCCGGCGAGAAGCCCCGAGACGACGCTGTTGAGGTAGTGCACGACGACCGGGCGCACATGCCCGCTGCCGTACTGGTGGTCGAGGTCGACGAGCGCCTGGGTCGTCGCCCGTACCGCCGCCACGTCGGACAGGCCCACCCGCGGCCCCGCCGTACGCGCCACCTGGGCGTCGGCGGACGAGATCAACCAGTCCCGGCTGGGCTCGACGAGCGCCGAGGCGGCCACGGACGAACCGGACAGGAAGTCCCGGCGGCCCACATCGCTGCGCCACAGTTCGCAGACCTGCTCGATGGCGCCCAGCACCGTGGGGGAGAACTGGAGGCCGACGCCGGACGCGAGGTTCTTGCCGTTGGCCATCCCGATCTCGTCGATCGTGACCGTGCGGCCGAGTTTGCGGCCCAGCGCCTCGGCGATGATCGCGGGCGCGCGGCCCCGCGGTTGCTGTCCGCGCAGCCAACGCGCCACGGAGGTCTTGTCGTAGCGCAGGTCGAGGCCGTGTTCCGCGCCGCACATGTTGACGCGGCGGGCGAGTCCGGCGTTCGAGCACCCCGCCTCCTGGATGAGCGCCTGCAGCCGTTCGTTCGGCTGCCGTGCGACGAGAGGCCTTGCGGCCATGGGCACTACCCCCTGTGTCTTGGCGGCTCGCGTGCGGCGGCGGCGCCTTGGCGCGTTCCGAGTTGACGTCTCTTCCACCGGATGTTTCCGGCCGTGAAGATCGATGCCCCGCTCACACGGCGAAAATGCGAGGCATGTGAGGATTGCCGGGTGCGGGGCCCTTTCGGACGGAAGCCGACCCCCGAACGTCACTACCCGCTTCCGCGCCCGTTCCTGCCGCGCGCCCCCGCACATGCACCCGTGCGCCCCGAACGAGGGGCCGGTGCTCCTCCCCCGCGCACACGGGCGGGCGTAACCCCTGGTGACGCCCGGAGTTGTGCTCGTCGTGGAAGAGACCATCGCGGGCGCCGAAGCCACCCAGATCCCGAAGCAGCGCGGAGAATCGCTGCTGGAGACCGCAGTTCGCTACGTCGAGGAGCGTCACTGGGAGGTGGTCCCCGGCACCTGGCTGGAAGCCGTCGACGGGGTGCAGCGCTGTTCCTGCGACGACACCGCGTGTCCGGCGCCCGGCGCGCACCCCGCGCGGCCCGACTGGGCGGCCCAGGCGACGGGCAGCGCGACCGTCGCCCGGCGCATGTGGCAGCAGCAGCCGGCGGCGTCGATCCTGCTTCCCACGGGGCGGACCTTCGACGCGATCTCCGTGCCGGAGACGGCCGGGTTCCTGGCGCTGGCGCGCATGGAGCGGATGGAGTCGACGCTGGGGCCGGTGACGCTGACGCCCGACCGGCGGATGCAGTTCTTCGTCCTGCCGGGTACGTCGGCGAAGGTGCCGGGGCTGGTCCGCGCGCTGGGCTGGTCGCCGGCCTCGCTCGATCTCCTCGCGTGGGGCGAGGGGGCGTACGTGGCCGCGCCGCCCACCCGGTTCGGGTCCCGCGGGGCCGTGCAGTGGGCGTGCCGTCCGACGCCGGCCAACCGATGGCTGCCGGACGCGGAGGAGTTGATCTCGCCGCTGGCCTACGCGTGCGGGCGGGAGCGCTGAGGGCGCCTTCGGGTCCACTGAAGTCGGCTGTCACGGCCTAGAGTTCTGGCATGACCTCCGATGCAGTCGTCGCCGGTGCCGCTGTCCGTGTGCGCGGGCTCTGGAAGCGGTTCGGGCAGCAGGTCGCCGTGGCCGGGATCGATCTCGATCTGCCCGCCGGGAAGTTCATCGGGCTGGTCGGCCCCAACGGAGCCGGGAAGACCACCACGCTCTCCATGGTCACCGGGCTGCTGCGGCCCGACCAGGGAAGCGTCGAGATCGTCGGACACGACGTGTGGCGCGATCCGGTCGAGGTGAAGGCCAGGATCGGCGTGCTGCCCGAGGGACTGCGGCTTTTCGAGCGGCTGTCCGGGAGCGAACTGCTCGGCTACAGCGGCCGGTTGCGCGGCCTGCCGGGCGCCGAGGTGGACAAGCGGGCCGGCCAGTTGCTCGACGTCCTCGACCTCGCCGGGGCCCGGCACAAGCTCGTCGTGGACTACTCGACGGGCATGCGGAAGAAGATCGGGCTCGCGGCGGCGCTGCTGCACAACCCCGAAGTGCTCTTCCTGGACGAGCCGTTCGAAGGCGTGGACCCGGTGTCCGCGCAGACCATCCGGGGTGTGCTGGAGCGCTACACCGCCTCCGGCGCGACCGTGGTGTTCTCCTCCCATGTCATGGAACTGGTCGAGTCGCTGTGCGACTGGGTGGCCGTGATGGCGGCGGGACGGATCCGCGCCCACGGCCCGCTGGCGGAGGTGCGCGGTTCCGCCCCCTCGCTCCAGCAGGCGTTCCTCGAACTCGTCGGCGCACACGGCCGGGACGCCGTCGCCGACCTCGACTGGCTGGGCGGCGGCGCCCGGTGACCGGCGTGACCGGCGTCGTCGTACGACTGAAGCTGTCGCTGGTGCGCAACGGGCTGCGGCAGTCCGGGGGCCGGCGGGCCGCGTACGTCGCCTCCGCGGTCGTCACGCTGCTGTTCGCCGTGCTCCAGTTCGTCGGACTGGTCGCGCTGCGCGGGCACGCGCACGCGGCGTCGCTCGGGGTGTCGCTGGTGGCCGTGCTGGGACTCGGCTGGGCGGTGGTGCCGCTGTTCTTCCCCAGCGGCGACGAGACCCTCGACCCGACCCGGCTGGTGATGCTGCCGCTGCGGCCGCGTCCTCTGGTGCGGGCACTGCTCGCGGCCTCCCTGGTGGGTATCGGGCCGCTGTTCACGGCGTTGACGCTGCTGGGCTCGGCGATCGCCGTGGCGCACGGGGCGGTGGCGTACGGGACGGCCGTGCTGGGCGTCGTCCTGGGGCTGCTGGTGTGCGTGGCGCTGGCGCGGGCCGTCGCCGCGGCGAACATCCGGCTGCTGACCAGCCGCAAGGGACGCGATCTGGCCGTGCTGAGCGGGCTGGTCATCGCGATCGGGGCGCAGGTCGTCAACTTCGGCGCACAGCGGCTCGGCACGGCCGGGCTCGGGCCGCTCGATCCGGTGGCGCGGGTGCTGGCCTGGGCGCCGCCCGCCTCCGCGATCGGCGCGGTGGACGCGGCGAGCCAGGGCTCGTACGGCGTCGCCGCGGCGCGGCTCGCGGTGACCGCGGGCGCGCTGGCGGCTCTGGTGGCGCTGTGGGCGCGGAGCCTGAACCGGCTGATGACGGCGCCCGACGGCTCCACCCTCCAGGCCGCCGAGCCGTCGGCCGAGGGCCGGCGGGCCGGGCGGGCCCCGGGGGCACGGCGGCTGCTGCCGGACGGGCGCACCGGCGCGGTCATGGAACGCGGCCTGCGCTACGTCTGGCGCGACCCCAAGACGAAGGCGGCGTGGGTGTCCTCGCTGGCCATCGGGCTGATCGTGCCCGTCTTCAACGCGGTCCAGGGCACCGGCTCGATCTACTTCGCCTGCTTCGCCGCCGGGATGCTCGGCATCCAGATGTACAACCAGTTCGGGCAGGACACGTCCGCGTTCTGGATGGTGGCGACGACCGTGTCCTCGACCCGGGACGCGTACGTCGAGCTGCGCGCGCGTGCCCTGGCGCTGCTGGTGATCACCTTGCCGTACGCGACGCTCGTGACCGCCCTGACGACGGCGCTGCTCGGCGACTGGGCGAGGCTGCCCGAGGCGCTGGGGCTGTCGTTCGCGCTGCTGGGCGCGATGCTGGCGACCGGGGCGTGGACGTCCGCCCGCTTCCCGTACTCCATTCCCCAGGAGGGCTACAAGAACGTGGCTCCCGGGCAGGCGGGCCTGGCCTGGATCGCCATCTTCGGCGGCATGGTCGCCGCCGCACTGCTGTGCGCCCCGGTCATCGCGCTGACGATCTGGCTGAACGTCAGCGCCGGCGGCGACGCGTGGACCTGGACCCTGCTGCCGACAGGCGCGGCCTACGGAACGGCGCTCACCCTGCTGGGCCTACGCCTGGCAGCCCCCCACACGGCGACCCACCTACCGGAGATCCTCACAGCGGTGAGCAAGGGCTGAACCGGGAACTGGAAGTCGCCACGGGGCCCTTCCAACAAGGGCCGCCCCACCCACCCCGGTACTCGGGCTCACTTCCGACGAAGGGCACGCCCAGCCAACCCGGGGGCGCGGGGAACTGCGCGACCAGCCCCCACAACCCGCACCCGCCCCCGACCCGCACCGCACCGCACCCGCCCACGAGAAGGCCCCGCGCTACCGGGCGAGCACCCCTTCCAGGAACGGCTCGATCGCCGACCGCCAGGCCGCCGGCTGGTCGTAGTGGACGAGATGCCCCGCGTCGGCGACCTCGGCGTACTCCCCGCGCGGCAGCACCCGCACCATCTCCTGCGCCTCCGCCCGCCCCAGCTCACCGTCGAGCCCGCGGACCACGAGGGCCGGGCACTGCACCTGCGTGAGCTCCTCCCAGTGCGCGTCGAGCACCCACGTCTCACGGGACTTCAGCATCTGCTCGGGCTCGAACACCGGCTCCCAGCCGTCGGCGGACTCGCGCATCACCTCGGCGTAGAACTCGCCCCGCGCCGGATTGGGGCGCTCCACCCAGGGATCGTCCTCGCCGAACCACTTGCGGACGTCGGCGAGGGTGGCGAAGGGAACGGGCCAGGACTTGAACCAGTCGGCCCACTCCCGCTGCGAGGCCGCGCCGAGCGCGGAGGCCCGCATGTCGCAGATGACCACGCCGGCGACGAGATCGGGCCGCTTGGCGGCGAGCTGCCAGGCGGTCAGCGCCCCCATGGCGTGGCCGATGAGGACCGCGGGGGCGAGACCGAGCTGTTCGAGAGCGGCCTCGGCGTCCTCGACGTACGCCTCACGGGTGTAGGCGGCGGCCTGCGGGGGCTTCTCGCTCCGGCCGTGACCGCGCTGGTCGAGGGCGATGGCCCGATGCCGTTCGGCCAGCCATCGGGCGGTGGACGCCCAGTGTGAGGCACGGCCCATCAGGCCGTGCAGTAACAGGACGCCGGAGCCCGCCCCCGCCCCCTTGCCCGCGCCCGCCGCGGACGGCGACTGGGCCGGGATCATGATGTCCGGCGCGTGGTCCGGGGGGTCCCCCTTGGGCGGGTCACCGAACTCCCAGGCGGCCAGGCGTACGCCGTCCGCTCCGGTCACGTCGATGCGTCGCGCCATACGTTCTGGCACCCCCCTAGCTCCGCTGTGCTGCCGCTACCTACCCTCACGCATCGCCCTGCGCGCCGTCATTCACTCCGTCACTCGCACATTATCGAACTCTTATTCGAGAATTGGTTCTTCCGCGGGCAACACCCCTCGTTCGAGTGACCTCGCTCAAGGATTGATCGCCCGGACCGAGGGGAGATCTTCAGCGGGGGGCGGACCGCTCGGGGAAAACGGTCCGCGGGGAATGACCCTGAGAGCTCGGGGCTCCGGGTCAGAACAGGGGAGGACAGGCCCCGGCGCCACACGGCGCCGGGGCCCTCCTGTCGACTGCGGCACACCATCCCGCCCCCTCAGGTCACGCCTCACGCGACAGGGTGGCACGCGCGGCGGCGATGCGCTGCGATTCGACACAGGGAATCACCGATCCGATGACATCCACCCGCGCCTCAACAGCCCCTGTGGCGCCAGGAATTGAACAAGCCTCAGCACTGGCCGGGCACCCGGCGTCGGCGGCGCCTCAGCGCTTGGCGACGAACACGTGGGAGGCGACGTCCGACGCCAGCTCGGCCGCCTCGCCGCCGCTGCCCACGAGCACACCGCCGGCCGACTCCGTCACGCTCACCACCGAGCCGGGCTGCACTCCGGCGCGGCGCAGCGTGTACATCAGCTGCGCGTCCGTCTGGATGGGCTCGCCGATCCGGCGCACGACGACGGTCTTGCCCTCCGTACCGGGGTCGAGGTCGGCGAGGGACACCATCCCCTCGTCCAGGAACGGGTCGGCGCCGTCCTTCTCGCCCAGTTCCTCGAGCCCGGGGATGGGGTTGCCGTAGGGCGACTCGGTGGGGTGCCGGAGCAGTTCGAGCACTCGGCGTTCGACGGCCTCGCTCATCACGTGCTCCCAGCGACAGGCCTCGGCGTGGACCTGCTCCCACTCCAGGCCGATCACGTCGACGAGGAGGCACTCGGCGAGGCGGTGCTTGCGCATCACGCGTGTGGCCAGCCGTCGGCCCTCGTCGGTCAGCTCCAGATGCCGGTCGCTGGCCACGGAGACCAGGCCGTCGCGCTCCATGCGCGCCACCGTCTGGCTGACCGTCGGCCCGCTCTGGTCGAGCCGCTCGGCGATCCGGGCGCGCATGGGGACCACACCTTCCTCCTCCAGCTCGAGGATGGTGCGGAGATACATCTCCGTGGTGTCGATCAGTCCGGACATACGTGCCCCTCGATTAGCTCTGCCGAAGGCCGGCCGGCTCCGGCGCGTGCGCTGGCCCTGACGTCAATTCTGCCGGATACCACTGACAACCGTGCCGCCCCGCCCGAACGAGCGGCCCTCGAGGCCCCGCCGTATTGACACCGCACTGGTCCAGACCGCACCGTGATCCGCGACACGGCGGGCAGGCGCCGGCCGCCGTCCACGCGCCTGGCGCCTCTCGCACGGCCACGCACCACCTCGCACCCACCCGACACGGCGAAGGGGCCCCTCGGATGAGCGACCGCACGCCCGCCGCACAGTTCTTCGACGCGGCGATCGCGCTGCTCCGCCGCGTCCGCGACGAGAACTCGGCGGACATCCAGGCCGCCGGCGCCCTCCTCGCCGACACCGTCGCCTCCGGCGGCCGCCTCTTCGCCTTCGGCGCCGGCCACTCCTCCCTGGCCGCCCAGGACGTCGTCTACCGTGCCGGCGGCCTCGCCCTGATGAACCTGCTCGCCGTCCCGGGCACCGTGGGCGTCGACGTCACCCCTGCCACGCTCGGCTCGGCGCTGGAGCGCGTCGACGGCCTCGCGGCCGCCGTCCTCGACACCTCACCGGTCGGCGCGGGCGACGCCCTGGTGATCATCTCCCTGTCCGGCCGCAACGCCCTGCCCGTGGAGATGGCCCTCAACGCGCGCGCCATGGGCGTGAAGGTCATCGGCGTGACCTCTGTGGCGTACACCGAGGAGACGAGGTCCCGGCACGCTTCGGGGACGTTCCTGAAGGACCACTGCGACGTCGTCCTGGACTCGAAGATCGCGGTCGGGGACGCCGAGCTGACCTACGACACCGTCCCGGCGCCCTTCGCGCCCGCCTCCACGGTCGTCACCACCGCCCTGCTCCAGGCCGTCATGGCCACGGCGGCCACGGCGCTCGCCGACCGCGGCGTCGAGCCCCCGCTGCTGCGCTCCGGGAACGTGGACGGCGGCCACGAGTGGAACAGGCGGGTGATGGAGCAGTACCGCGACCGGATCTTCTACCGTCACTGAGCGCGGGCCCCCGCCGGCCGTCCCGGTGGGACCGGCCGACCGCTCGGGGCCGTGCCCGGCCCGCCGCGTCAGGCGATCCCGCCCTCGACGTCCCCCGCCGCTCCCCGGGCGCCCGCGTCCGTCGCCCCCGCGAGGTCCAGCGACCCCGCTATCCGCACGGCCACGTCCTCCGCGTACGTCGCGTCGGAGCGTTCGAAGGGGCTTCGGCCCGCGCCCCGGAGGAACGTCACGACGCCCAGGGTGCGCCCCCGGCTGCGCAGCACCGCGCACAGGGCGTGGACGGTGTCCTCGGGCCACTGACGCACGCGTGCCCACTCGTGCGCCTCCTCCGCCGCCACCGTCCCCGCCGACGCCCGCACCGAGCCGGCCCGCGCCACGCACTGGAGGGCAGGATGGCCGTTGGCGTAGCGCACGGGCAGCCCCGCGTGTCCGGTGAGCGCGCTCGGGCCGGGCCCGCCCGAGGGAGTGGCCGCGACCCGCACCAGCCGCCGGGACCCGCTCCCGCCGCCGCTCGCCTCGCCGTCGGCCGCGGGCGGCCCCTCGACGCGGTCGATCACGGCGTGGTCGGCGAACCCGGCGAGCGCGAAGTCGAGGTGCACGGTGGCCGCCTCCGCCGGGTCCTCGCACTCGGCGGCCGCGCGGGACGCCCGGTGCAGCTGGTTGGCGCGGAACCGCAGCAGCGCGGCCTCCTGCTCGCCCAGCTTGGCCTCGGTGACGTCCTGGAACAGCCAGGCCACCCCGAGCGGCACCGGCTCCTCCGTGAGCGGTGACGCCAGCCGCAGGAAGCCGCTCCGCCAGCAGCGCCGCTTCTCGCCGTCCGGCGAGCGCACCCCCACCCACATCTCGGCGGGGGCGGGCGGCGCGCCCTCGGCGAGGACGTGCGTCAGCGCGTTCTCCAGCTCCTCCACGCCGCGGGTGAGCAGTTCGCCGAGCGGGCGGCCCAGGACGGTCGTACGGCCCGTGCCGAGCGCGCGGGCGGCGTGCGCGTTGACGACGGCCGGGCGCAGGTCGGCGTCGACGAGGACGACGCCCCAGGACGCGTCCTCGAGCAGCGCCTCGCTGAGCGCGATGGAACGCTCCAGGTCGATCTGCGCGTGCACCTCGCTGAACGCGCAGTACAGTCCGGCGGGCTTGCCGTCGGCGCCGCGCACGGCGGCGGACTGGGTGCGTACGAGGACCCGGCCGCCGTCCTTGGTCAGCAGCGCGAACTCGTGCACCTGGCGGCCCGGCGCGTGCATCGCGGACGTCAGACGGCTCTCGACCTCCGGGGCGTCCGCCTCCCGGACCGCCCAGCCGGCGAAGCCGCGACGGCCCACGGCCTCCCGCGCGCTCCAGCCGAGGATGCGTTCGGCCTCGCGGTTCCAATGGGTGACGACCCCGTCGGCGTCGAAGGCGCACAGGGCCGCGTCCATCCCGTCGAGGAGGGCGGCGAGCAGGTCGGAGCCGTCCGGGCCGGGCCGCTCGGGCTCGTCCGGTCCCAACTCGTCGGTGGTCCCACTACGCCGGGAAGCACTCACCTGAACCCCCTGCAGGTTCGCTCACGTGCCCTCATTCAACTTGAACGTGACGCAGCGCACATATGGTTCCCGCAAGTTCGCGGAGGACGAGTTCGCGGAGGAATCGCCGCCCCGAGAGGAGGGCCGCCACGTCCGCGTCCCGCGCTACCCGGCCAGCCTCAGGTCGACCCACACGTCGCTCTCGCCGTCGAGCGTGTACCGCTCGGTCTCGGCGAACCCGCGCGCCAGCGCGAACCGCAGGCCGTCCTCGTTGGCGGCCAGCACACACGTCTCGACCGCCTCGGCGCCGAACTCGCGCGCGAGGGCGAGCGCGCGGTCGTAGAGGGCGGCGCCGTAGCCGCGCCGGCGGTACGGGGGCAGCACGCGCGCGATGACGGTGGCCACGGCCTCCTCGCCGCCGGCCGCGGGCGGGCGGACGGTCGTGCAGCCGACGAGGACGTCGCCGGCGTAGGCGTTCTCCAGCCGGTAGCGCTCGGCACGCGCGCGTACCTCGTCCAGGGTCAGGGCGGCGGGCGGGACGATCAGATTGTGGACGTACCGCCACTGCTCCAGCATGGCCTCGCCCTCGACGGGCTCCACGCGCAGGACATCGCTTCGAAGATCGGTCACCCCGGCAGGGAACCGCGCCGCGCCCCCGCGCGTCAACGCGTCAGGCCGCGCCGGGCGGGCGAGGGAGGGCGTCGCCGTCGACTTCTCGAAAAAAAGACTTGAAGCCGCACCGGGCGCTTTTTAGTGTGGTCGCACCGAGGAAAGGAGGTGGTTCGGAGCATGTATGCACACCGGACGTCGGAGGTGGCTGCGGGCTAGCGGCCCGTCGCCCCGCTTCAGTGCGGTGCCGGACCAGCGCGTGTGAGACGCGCGCAGCCGGCCAGTTCCACGCAGTCACCCGACCCGCGAGTCGCCGGTACGTCCGGCCGGCCCTCCCAAGGGAGGACCAGACTCGCGGGTCGTCTGCGTTCCAGGGGGCGTCCGCCCTAGTGGGCGATGTCGCCGTAGCCCTCGATCTCCTGGGGGCCGCGGGCGCCGGGGCCTGTGTAGCGGGCCGAGGGGCGGACCAGGCGGCCCGTGCGCTTCTGTTCGAGGATGTGCGCCGACCAGCCGGCCGTGCGGGCGCAGGTGAACATCGAGGTGAACATGTGCGCCGGGACCTCGGCGAAGTCCAGGATGATCGCGGCCCAGAACTCGACGTTCGTCGCGAGCACCCGGTCGGGCCTGCGGGCGTGGAGCTCCGCCAGGGCGGCCTTCTCCAGGGCCTCGGCGATCTCGAAGCGCGGGGCGCCCAGTTCGCGGGCGGTGCGGCGCAGCACGCGCGCGCGGGGGTCCTCGGCGCGGTAGACGCGGTGGCCGAAGCCCATGAGGCGTTCGCCCTTGTCGAGGGCCTGCTTGACGTAGGCCTCGGCGTCGCCCGTGCGTTCGATCTCCTCGATCATGCCGAGGACGCGTGAGGGCGCGCCGCCGTGGAGCGGGCCGGACATGGCGCCGACGGCCCCGGAGAGGGCGGCGGCGACGTCGGCGCCCGTGGAGGCGATGACGCGGGCCGTGAAGGTGGACGCGTTCATGCCGTGTTCGGCGGCGGAGGTCCAGTAGGCGTCGACGGCGGCGACGTGCTTGGGGTCGGGTTCGCCGCGCCAGCGGATCATGAAGCGTTCGACGACGGACTGCGCCTTGTCGATCTCCCGCTGCGGCACCATGGGGCGGCCCTGGCCGCGGGCCGACTGGGCGACGTAGGACAGGGCCATCACGGCGGCGCGGGCGAGGTCCTCGCGGGCCTGTTCGGCGTCGATGTCGAGGAGCGGCTTCAGTCCCCACACGGGGGCGAGCATGGCCAGCGCGGACTGGACGTCGACGCGGATGTCGCCGGAGTGGACGGGGATGGGGAAGGGTTCGGCGGGCGGCAGGCCGGGGTTGAAGGCGCCGTCGACGAGGAGCCCCCAGACGTTGCCGAACGAGACGTGGCCGACCAGGTCCTCGATGTCGACGCCCCGGTAGCGGAGGGCGCCGCCCTCCTTGTCCGGTTCGGCGATCTCCGTCTCGAACGCGACGACTCCTTCGAGCCCGGGTACGAAGTCGGACATCAGGCGGCTCCTCGTGATGTGGACGGCTCTTTTTTTGCGGTGACGGCGGTACGACGACGGTACGGACGGTGTGCGCGGCATGCGGTGTACGCGTCGGCGGCGCCGGCGGATCCACGGTCCCGTGCGGGGCTCGCGGTCCAGGGCGGCCACCCCGGTGATGCCCCGTGCGGCGTCGGGCCACCCCACCGTGGCGGCATCTGCACCATATCCCCGAGTGTCACCTTTGGGGAGCCCTTACGGCACTCAGTGCCACCTCCTGTGGCGCGGCCGGTCATACGGCAGGATGACCATGTGAACGCAGCAGACGCCGCCTCCCCCGATCCCGCCTCCATGCGCAAGCAGTACCGGGCCGAGGGCCTGGCCGAGGCCGATCTGGCCGCCACGCCCGTGGAGCAGTTCGCGCGCTGGTTCAAGCAGGCGGCGGCCGAGGCCCACCTGTTCGAGCCGAACGCCATGGTGGTCTCCACCGCGGACGCCGAGGGCCGGCCCAGCTCCCGCACGGTGCTGCTGAAGAACTTCGACGACCAGGGCTTCGTCTTCTACACCAACTACGACTCGCGCAAGGGCCGCGACCTGGCGGAGAACCCGTACGTCTCGCTGCTCTTCCCGTGGCATCCGATGGCCCGGCAGGTCATCGTGCGGGGCGTGGCCCGGCGCACGGGGCGGGACGAGACCGCCGCCTACTTCCGCACCCGGCCGCACGGCTCCCAGCTGGGCGCGTGGGCCAGCGCCCAGTCCTCGGTGATCGACGGCCGCGCCGGTCTGGACGCCGCTTACGCCGAGCTGGCGGCCCGCTATCCCGAGGGCGACCAGGTGCCGGTGCCGCCGCACTGGGGCGGCTTCCGGGTGGCGCCGGAGTCGGTGGAGTTCTGGCAGGGCCGCGAGAACCGCCTGCACGACCGCCTGCGGTACGTCGCGGAGGCGGACGGCGGCTGGCGGCTGGAGCGGCTCAGCCCCTGAGCATCCGCGGCGGCCCGTTCAGCGCAGCGCCTCCTCCAGCAGCGCCGCCCACTGCGCCACCACCCGTTCACGCCGGGCGCTGTCGTCGGTGAGGAGGTTGGCGAGGCCGAGGCCGCGGGCCATGTCCAGGAGGCCCTGGACGGTCTCGCGCACACCTGGACGGGACTCGTCCGCGCCGAGGAGCTGGACGGCGATCCGGTGGGTCTCACGGCCGACGCGGGCCTCCAATTCGGTCACCCGGGGCCGCAGCGGCTCCTCGTCGGAGGCCGCGACCCACAGGTGGAGGGCGGCGCGGAAGAGCGGGCCGGTGTAGAGGTCGACGAGGGCGGCCACGACGGCCTGCCGGTCGCCTGCCGCGCCCTCGGGGAACAGGGCGCGCAGGGCGGTGGAGCGTTCCTCGGCGACGTACTCGACGGCGGCGGTGAAGAGGTCCTCGCGGGTGGGGAAGTGGTGCTGGGCGGCGCCGCGGGAGACGCCGGCGCGCTCGGCTACGACGGAGACCGTGGAGCCCGCCCAGCCGTGCTCGGCGAGGCAGGCCACGGCGGCCTCCAGGAGCCGCTGCCGGGTGGCGCGGCTGCGGTCCTGTTTGGGGGCGCGGTCGCCCGGGACACGGTCGGCCGTGCTCACAGCACCCATGCGGGATCCCGTCGTTCGAGGAAGGCCGTCATCCCCTCGCGTGCGTCGGGCTGGGAGAACAGCGAGGCCGTGAGCCGGCTCATCCCGCCCGCGTCCTCGGTGAAGGCCTCCAGCACCTTAACCGTGAGCAGCTCCTTCGTCCTGGCCAGGGCTTGTGGGGCGGCCCGGCGCAGGCCGTCGAGGACGGGGGCGAGGGCCTCGTCCGGGCCCTCCTCGCCCGCGGCGGCGGTGACGAGGCCGATGCGGGCCGCCTCCCGTGCGTCGAACCGTTCGCCGGTGAGGCAGTAGCGGGCCAGGGCGCGCGGGTCGACACGGGGCCGCAGCGGCAGCGCGATGACGGCGGGGGCGACGCCGACGCGGACCTCGGTGAACGCGAACGTCGCCGCGGTGGAGGCGATGGACAGGTCGCAGGCGCCGAGCAGTCCGAGGCCGCCCGCCCGTACGTGGCCGTCGACGCGGGCCGCGACGGGCTTGGGCAGGCGGACGATCAGCTCCAGCAGGCCGGTGAACGCCTCGGCGGGCGGCGGGTCACGCAGGTCGGCGCCCGCGCAGAAGGTGTTCCCGGTGTGGGTGAGCAGGACGGCCCGTACGCCGGGGTCCTCGCCGCACCGCTTCAGGGCGTCGGTCAGTTCGGCCACGAGCGCGCTCGAGAGAGCGTTGCGGGTGTGTGGGGAGTCGAGGCTGAGGGTTTCGACGCCCCGCGCGCGGGTGCGGCCGATCAGCGGTGTCATCCGTGTTCCTCCCTGAGCCGCCGGCGCCGCGGCCGGTGCGGCTGCGAGCTGGTCAGTACGACTTGGGCAGGCCCAGGGTCTGGTGGGAGACGTAGTTGAGGATCATCTCCCGGCTCACCGGGGCGATACGAGCCACGCGCGCGGCCGCTATCAGCCGGGCGAGGCCGAACTCGCGTGTGAGGCCGTTGCCGCCGAGGGTGTGCACGGCCTGGTCGACCGCCTTCACACAGGCTTCCCCGGCCGCGTACTTCGCCATGTTGGCGGCCTCGCCCGCGCCGGCGTCGTCGCCCGTGTCGTACAGACGGGCCGCCTTCTGCATCATCAGGCGGGCCAGTTCCAGTTCGATGTGGGCCTGCGCGAGGGGGTGGGCGATGGCCTGGTGGGCGCCGATGGGAGCGTTCCAGACGGTGCGTTCGCGCGCGTAGCCGACCGCCTTGGCGAGGGCGTGGCGGCCCATGCCGATCGCGAAGGCGGCCGTCATGATCCGCTCCGGGTTGAGGCCGGCGAACAGCTGGAGCAGGCCCGCGTCCTCGTCGCCGACGAGGGCGTCGGCGGGCAGCCGGACCTCGTCGAGGACCAGCTCGAACTGCTTCTCCTCGCTGTGCAGTTCCATGTCGATCATGCGGCGGGTGAAGCCGGGCGCGTCTCGCGGGACGATGAACAGGCAGGGCTTGAGCCTGCCGGTGCGGGCGTCCTCGGTGCGGCCGACGACGAGGGTCGCGTCCGCGATGTCCACGCCGGAGACGAACACCTTGCGGCCGGTGAGCAGCCAGTCCGTGCCGTCGCGGCGGGCCGTGGTGGTGATGCGGTGGCTGTTGGAGCCGGCGTCGGGCTCCGTGATGCCGAAGGCCATCAGGCGGGAGCCGTCCGCGAGGGCGGGCAGCCACTGCTGTCTCTGCGCTTCGGTGCCGAAGCGGGCGATGACCGTGCCGCAGATCGCCGGGGAGACGATCATCATCAGGAGGGGGTTGCCCGCGGCGCCGAGCTCTTCGAGGACGAGGGAGAGTTCGGTGATGCCGCCACCGCCGCCGCCGTATGCCTCCGGCAGGTTGACGGAGATGTAGCCGAGCTTGGCTGCTTCCTGCCAGAGGGTCCGGTTTCCCACGTCGGGGTGGTCCCCGGCGAAGGACGCGACTGCCTTGCGGAGGGCTTGGTGCTCTTCGGACTCGATGAGGTCGGTCACTGTGGCTCCTTCGTGTGCGGCGTCGTCGTGGCTGGTCGGGCTCGCGCGGCGGAGCCGCACTTCGATAAGGCCCCGCGCCCCTAAGGTTCGTCGCTGTCGACCACCGCCAAGAGGGCCCCGACCTCGACCTGTTGCCCTGCCATCACGTGCACGGCTGTCACCGTGCCCGTTGCCGGGGACGCGATGACGTGTTGCATCTTCATCGCTTCGAGCCAGATCAGCGGTTCGCCGGTAAGGACACTCGATCCGGTGATGAGACCGTCCGCGACCTTGACGACCGTGCCCGGCATGGGGGCCAGCAGGGAGCCGGGCGCGCGTTCGGCGGTCGGGGCGGGGAAGCGGGGCAGGGCCGTGAGGGTCGTGGCGTTGACGTGGACCTGGTCGCCGTACCTGGCGACCTCGAACCTGCGCCGGACGCCGTCGGCTTCCAGGACCACCAGGTCCACGCCGGCGTGCACGACGCGCACGCCGTCCGCCGCCAGCCCGTCCCGGGTGTGGTGGTAGCGGACCTCGTGCTCCTCGCCGCCCAGCGCGTACCGCTTGATCTGCGGCTGTGACGGCAGGTTGCGCCAGCCGCCGAAGCGGGAGCGGCCGTGGGCTTCGGCGAGGGCCGCCGCGAGCGGGGCGTACGGGTCGGGGGCCGGCTCGGTGAGCGAGGTGAGGTGGCGGTCGTAGAAGCCCGTGTTCATGCGGGCGGAGGTGAACTCCTCGTGGCGCAGGGAGCGGACGAGCAGGTCGCGGTTGGTCACCGGGCCGTGGATCGCGGCCCGCTCCAGCGCCCCCGCCAGGGTGCGGACGGCCTCCGCGCGCGTGGGGGCGTGCGCGACGACCTTGGCGAGCATCGGGTCGTAGTGGACGCCGATCGTGTCTCCGTCGGCGTAGCCGGTGTCCAGGCGGACGGCGTCGGGTACGGCGAGGCGGTGCAGCACGCCGGTCTGGGGCGTCCAGCCGGTCGCCGGGTCCTCGGCGTAGAGGCGGGCCTCGACGGCGTGGCCACGCGCGCGTGGGGGCTCGGGGGCGAGGGCGTGCCCCTCGGCGACGCGGATCTGCTCGGCGACGAGGTCCAGCCCGAACACGGCCTCGGTCACGGGGTGTTCGACCTGGAGGCGGGTGTTCATCTCCAGGAAGTGCGCCCTGCCGTCGGCGACGAGGAACTCGACGGTTCCCGCGCCCACGTAGTCCACCGCGCGCGCCGCCCGTACGGCGAGGGCGCCGAGCTCCCGCGTGAGCGCGTCGGAGAGGCCGGGCGCCGGGGCCTCCTCGATCACCTTCTGGTGGCGGCGCTGGAGCGAGCAGTCGCGCGTGCCGAGCGTCCACACCGTGCCGTGCGCGTCGGCGAGGATCTGCACCTCCACATGGCGGCCGTCGACGACGTACGGCTCGACGAACACCTCGCCGTCGCCGAAGGCGCTCGCGGCCTCGGTGCGCGCGGCCTCCAGGGCGCCGTGAAGGTCCTCCGTGCGGCGTACGACGCGCATGCCGCGCCCGCCGCCGCCGGCGGCCGCCTTCACCAGCACCGGGAGGTCGGCGTCCGTCAGCGCGTCCGCGCTCAGCGGGGGCAGGCCCATGAGCGCCTTGGCGCGCGTCTTGGAGGCCATCGCCTCGATCGCCTCGGGCGGCGGTCCGATCCAGACCAGGCCGGCGTCCAGGACCGCGCGCGCGAAGCCGGCGTTCTCCGACAGGAAGCCGTACCCGGGGTGCACGGCGTCCGCGCCCGCCGCCACGGCCGCCTTCACGATCAGGTCGGCCCGCAGATAGGTGTCGGCGGGCGCCGATCCCGGCAGACGTACGGCCGCGTCGGCCACGCGCGTGTGCAGGGCGTCGTCGTCGGCGTCCGAGTGCACGGCGACCGTCCGGATGCCCCGCTCCCGGCAGGTGCGGAAGACACGGCAGGCGATCTCGCCCCGGTTGGCGACCAGCAGAGAAGCGATCACTGGAGTTCCCCTCACATCCGGAAGACGCCGAAGCCGCCGCGCGCGCCCTCGTAGGGCGCGGTGTGGACGGCGGACAGGCACAGCCCGAGGACGGTGCGGGTGTCGCGCGGGTCGATGACGCCGTCGTCGTACAGCCGCCCCGACAGGAACATCGGCAGCGACTCCGACTCGATCTGCTGCTCCACCATGGCGCGCAGCGCGGCGTCGCCGTCCTCGTCGTAGGGCTGTCCCTTCGCGGCGGCCGACTGGCGGGCGACGATGGACAGCACCCCGGCGAGCTGCTGCGGGCCCATGACGGCCGACTTTGCGCTGGGCCAGGCGAACAGGAAGCGCGGGTCGTAGGCCCGCCCGCACATGCCGTAGTGCCCGGCGCCGTACGAGGCGCCCATGAGCACCGACAGGTGCGGGACGCGCGAGTTGGACACCGCGTTGATCATCATCGCGCCGTGTTTGATGATGCCGCCCTGCTCGTACTCCCTGCCGACCATGTAGCCGGTGGTGTTGTGCAGGAACAGCAGCGGGACGTCGCGCTGGTTGGCGAGCTGGATGAACTGGGCGGCCTTCTGCGACTCCTCGCTGAACAGCACGCCCCGGGCGTTCGCGAGGATGCCGACGGGATAGCCGTGCAGGGTCGCCCAGCCGGTGGCCAGGCTCGTCCCGTACAGGGGCTTGAACTCGTCGAAGTCGGAGGCGTCGACAATCCGGGCGATCACCTCGCGCGGGTCGAAGGGTGTGCGCAGGTCGCCTGGGACGATCCCGAGGAGTTCCTCGGGGTCGTACTTCGGAGGGACGGCCGGGCCGGGATCCTCGTACGCCTTGCGGTGGTTGAGGCGTGCGACCACGCGGCGTGCCTGCCGCAACGCGTCCGGCTCGTCGACGGCGAAGTGGTCGGCGAGGCCCGACACGCGCGCGTGCATCTCCGCGCCGCCCAGCGACTCGTCGTCGCTCTCCTCGCCGGTGGCCATCTTCACCAGCGGCGGCCCGCCGAGGAACACCTTCGCCCGCTCCTTGACCATGATCACGTGGTCGGACATGCCGGGGACGTACGCGCCCCCGGCGGTGGAGTTGCCGAAGACGACGGCGAGGGTCGGGATGCCGGCGGCGGACAGCCGGGTCAGGTCGCGGAAAACGGCCCCGCCCGGGATGAAGATCTCCTTCTGGGAGGGCAGGTCGGCGCCGCCCGACTCGACCAGGCTGATGAGGGGCAGCCGGTTGGCGAGCGCGATGTCGTTCGCCCGCAGGGCCTTCTTCAGCGACCACGGGTTGCTCGCGCCGCCGCGCACGGTCGGGTCGTTGGCCGTGATCACGCACTCCACGCCCTCGACGACCCCGATGCCGGTGACGAGCGACGCGCCGACGGCGTGGTCGCTGCCCCACGCGGCCAGCGGCGACAGTTCCAGGAACGGCGTGTCGGGGTCGAGGAGCAGCTCGACGCGCTCCCGGGCGAGGAGCTTGCCGCGCGCGCGGTGCCGGGCGACGTACTTCTCGCCGCCGCCCGCGAGCGCCTTGGCGTGCTCGGCGGTCAGCTCGTCGAGTTGGGCGAGCATCGCCTCGCGGTGGGCGCGGAAGTCGGGGCCGTGGGGATCCAGCGCCGACGGCAGGACGGTCACAGCAGGACCTCCGGGATGTCCAGGTGGCGGGAGCGCAGCCATTCGCCGAGGGCCTTGGCCTGCGGGTCGAAGCGGTGCCGGGAGGCGGCGCCGGCGCCGAGGAGGCCCTCGACGACGAAGTTCAGGGCGCGCAGCTCGGGCAGGACGTGCCGGGTGACCGTCAGCCGGGCGCTCTCCGGGATCAGCTGCCGGAACCGGTCGACGGTCAGCGTGTGGACGAGCCAACGCCAGGCCTCGTCGGTGCGCACCCACACCCCGACGTTCGCGTCCCCGCCCTTGTCCCCGCTGCGAGCCCCGGCGACGAGCCCCAGGGGGGCCTTCCTCACGGGCCCGGCCGGGAGGGGGCCGGGCAGGGGCGGCCGCGGTACGGCGTCGAGGGCGAGGGTGACGGCCGGCGGGGGCACCGGGACGCGGCGTCCGTCGTCGAGGACGGCCGTGTGCTCCACCGTGTCCTGCGGGACGTAGGCGGCCTCGAACACCCCGTAGGGGGAGCCCCTTCCGGGCGGGGCGAGGACGTGGAAGCCGGGGTAGCTCGCCAGGGCCAGCTCGACGGCCGCGCCGGTCAGCGCGCGTCCGACGACGGCCTCGTCGGGGTCGCGGACGACGAGCCGCAGCAGCGCGCTCGCCCCCTCCTCGGTGTCGGCGTCGGCCCGGTCGGTGCGGACGAGCTCCCAGTCCACCTCCTGCGGGCGCGCCTTCTCGAACACATCCCCCATCTGCTGCCGCACCAGCGCCGCCTTCGCCTCGATGTCGAGGCCGGTGAGCACGAAGACGACCTCGTTGCGGTGGCCGCCGATCCGGCTGAGGCCGACCTTCAGGTCCGGCGGCGGGGCCTCGCCCCGCACGCCGTCGATCCGCACCCGGTCCGGCCCGTCCTGGGTGAGCCGTACGGCGTCCAGCCGGGCGGTGACGTCAGGGCCCGCGTACCGGGCGCCGCCGGTCTCGTACAGGAGCTGGGCGGTCACCGTGCCGACGTCGACGAAGCCGCCCGTCCCCGGGTGCTTGGTGATGACGCAGCTGCCGTCGGCGTGGAGCTCTGCGAGCGGGAAGCCGGGGCGGCGGACGTCGCCCGCGCGGAAGAAGGCGTGGTTGCCGCCGGTGGCCTGCGTGCCGCACTCCAGCACGTGCCCGGCGACGACGGCCCCCGCGAGCCGGTCGAAGTCGGTCGGAGCCCAGCCGAAGTGGGCGGCGGCCGGCCCGGTGACCAGCGCCGCGTCGGTCACCCGCCCGGTGACCACGATGTCGGCGCCCTCCTTCAGGCAGGCGGCGATGCCGAAGCCGCCGAGGTAGGCGTGGGCGGTGAGGCTGCCGGGGTGGCGGGGGCCGAGGTCGTCGCCCTCGACGTGGGCGACCCGCACCGGGACGCCGAGGCGGCCGGCGAGTTCACGCACGGCGTCGGCGAGTCCGGCCGGGTTGAGGCCGCCGGCGTTGGTCACGACGCGGACGCGCCGGTCGTGCGCGAGACCGAGGCACTCCTCCAGCTGGCGCAGGAAGGTGCGGGCGTACCCGGCGGAGGGGTCCTTCAGCCGGTCCCGGCCGAGGATCAGCATGGTGAGTTCGGCGAGGTAGTCGCCGGTGACGACGTCGAGTTCGCCGCCGGTGAGCATCTCGCGCAGGGCGTCGAAGCGGTCGCCGTAGAAGCCCGAGGCGTTGCCCACGCGCAGCGGCGCGGTCACCGGACCGGGCCCTTCCCGCTGTCGCCGGACTTCGGCGGGCGGCCGGCGCCGGGCGGGCCCGCGAAGGCCTGCGCGACGTCCAGCCAGCGGTCGGCGTCGGGTCCGTCGGCGCGCAGGGCCAGGTCGGCGCGGTGGGCGCGCTGGGTGACCAGGAGGCAGAAGTCGAGGGCGGGGCCGGTGACGCGGTCGGCGGCGTCCTCGGGGCCGTACGTCCACAGCTCGCCGCCGGGGCCGAGCAGTTCGACGCGGAACTCCTCGAACGGCACGGAGAGCCCATGCACGCCGAAGGAGAAGTCACGGGTGCGCACGCCGAGGCGGACGATGTGCCGGAGCCGGGCGGTGGGTTCGGGCGTCACGCCCAGCGCGTCCGCCACGTCCCGGGCGTGGGCCCAGGTCTCCATGAGCCGGGCGGTGGCCATGGAGGCGGCGGTCATCGGCGGGCCGTACCAGGGCAGACGCGCGCCCTCGGGAACCGCCGCCAGGGCCTCCTGGAGGGCCGCGCGCCCGTCCCGCCAGTCCGCGAGCAGCTGCGCGGGCGGTTTCCCGGCCCCCTCGTTCGCGCCGTTGTCCACGAAGTCGCCGGGTTCCGCCAGCGCCTTCTCCACCTCGCGGGCGAAGGCGGCCTGGTCGGTCACGGCCAGCACGGAGGAACGGTCGGTCCAGGCGAGGTGCGCGATCTGGTGGGCGACGGTCCAGCCGGGGGAGGGCGTCGGGAGCGCCCACTGATCGGACGTCAACTCGGCTACCAATAGGTCGAGTTCGTCGCTCTCGGCACGCAGGTCGGCTAGCACGGGCGTGGGGTCGGCCATGGGGGGAGCATGGCAGCGGGCCTAGAAACAAGCAAGCATGCTTGCATTATTTGCTGCACGGACACGCACGCGTGCGGCCCGCCGACAGGTGCCGGCCGTGTCGTACGCACGCGTGACCGCCCTGCCGTACGCGCGGGTGCGGCGCGCCGGCCGAGGACAGCCGCGCCTCACGCCTCCGGCACAGCCGTCTTGACGCGTCCCACCTGGGTCCGCACGGCCCCCATGCTCGCCGCGACGACGAGGGCGATCGCGGCGGCCTGCGCGGCGGAGAGGGTCTGGTCGAGGACGAGGAAGCCGGACAGGGCGGCGAGGGCGGGCTCCAGGCTCATCAGGACCGCGAACGTGGAGGCGGGCAGGCGGCGCAGGGCGAGGAGTTCGAGGGTGTACGGCAGGACGGAGGACAGCATCGCCACGGCGGCCCCGAGCCCCAGCGTCACCGGGTCGAGGAGCCTGGCGCCGGACTCGGCGAGCCCCAGCGGCACGAAGAGCAGCGCGCCCACCGCCATGGCCAGCGCCAGACCGTCGGCCTGCGGGAAGCGGCGGCCCGTGCGGGCGCTGAAGACGATGTACGCCGCCCACATCACGCCCGCGCCCAGGGCGAACGCCGCCCCCACCGGGTCGAGGTCGCCGAATCCGCCGCCGCCGAGCAGGAAGACGCCCGCGAGGGCGAGAGCGGCCCAGACGAGGTTGACGGCGCGGCGCGAGGCCAGGACGGACAGGGCGAGCGGGCCGAGCACTTCGAGGGTGACCGCCGGGCCCAGCGGAATGCGGGCGACCGCCTGGTAGAAGAGGCCGTTCATCGCGGCCATGGTGACGCCGAAGACGACGACGGTGGCCCAGTCGGCCCGCGAGTGCCCGCGCAGCCGCGGCCGGCAGACGACGAGCAGCACGACGGCCGCCACCAGCAGCCGCAGCGCCACCACGCCCAGCGCGCCCGCCCTCGGCATCAAGGTCACCGCGAGCGCGCCGCCGAACTGCACGGACACTCCCCCGGCGAGCACGAGCCCGACGGGCCCGAGGGATCCCCGGCGCCCGCCCGGACCGGCGCCCGCCCCCGTGGGGGCGGAGGCGGACCGGGACGACGAGGTCGACGTGGCGGCGGTGTCGGAGGTGCTCACGGGCGGTCCTGGATCTCAGCTCGGGAAGAGCGCCGGCGCCGACGGCGACGACACGGGGCGACGAGGCGCATGCGTTCAGCAAGATGTACTTTCCAGTCCACGTTAGTGCACCAGGACAGGAGTGTGAAGCGGATTAGCCGCTGTCACTCCGTCATCTCAGATCCCGGACACCCTGGGCCCCTCGGGTGCCCCGGAAGCGTCGGACGTCTTCTCACCGGACGCCCCTTCCAACGCCTGCGCCAGCACCTCCGCCAGATGCCGCCCCCGCACTCCCGCCAGCTGTTCCAGCTGGGTCCGGCAGGAGTAGCCGTCCGCAAGGACCGCCGCCTCAGGGGGAGCCCCGCGCACGGCGGGCAGGAGCTGCTCCTGCGCGCAGCGCTCGGAGACCTCGAAGTGCCCCTTCTCGAAGCCGAAGTCGCCGGCCAGGCCGCAGCAGCCGCCTGCCAGCTCGCCGGTGAGGCCGGCGGCCGCGCGCAGGCGGCGGTCGGGCGCGTCGCCCAGCACCGCGTGCTGGTGGCAGTGGGTCTGGCCGACCGCCGGGCGGTCCAGGCGCGGCGGAGTCCAGTCGGGGGCGTGGCGCTCCAGGGTCTCCGCGAAGGTGAGGACGCGGGCGGCGAGACGCGCCGCGCGCGGGTCGTCGGGCAACAGGTCCGGCAGGTCGGTGCGCAGGGCGGCCGCGCAGCTCGGCTCCAGGACGACGACCGGGGCCGCCGTCTCCAGCACCGGTTCCATCAGGTCGAGCGTGCGGCGCAGCACCACGCGCGCGTGGTCGAGCTGCCCGGTGGAGACGTACGTCAGCCCGCAGCAGACGCGCCCCCGGCGGGCCGTCAGCAGCCGCAGGGCGGAGCGGGAGCGGGCGTCGCCGACGGGCCGTCCGCGCATCCGCAGCGTCGGCGGCAGAGCGACCCGCAGCCCCGCCGCCTCCAGCACCCGCACCGCCGCCCGTCCGACGGACGGCGAGAGATGCTCGGTGAACGTGTCCGGCCACAGCACGACGAGATCGCCCGTGCCGTCAGCGGGGCGCCTGCGCCGCCACCAGCGGCTGAACGTCTCCCGCGCGAGCCGTGGGATCGTCCGCTCCGGCGCGATCCCGCCCGCCCGTTTCACCGCCCACGCGACCGGCCCCGTCGAGGCCAGCGCGTTGAACAGCGCCACCGCGCGCGTGCGGCTCGCCCAGCGCAGCCACACCGGGAGCCGGCCCATGCTGTAGTGCGCGGCGGGGCGTCGCCGGCCCGCGTAGTGGTGGTGCAGGAACTCCGCCTTGTAGGTGGCCATGTCGACCCCGACCGGGCAGTCCGAGCGGCAGCCCTTGCAGGACAGGCACAGGTCCAGCGCCTCCCGCACCTCCTGAGAGCGCCAGCCGTCGGTCACCAGCTCGCCCGCCAGCATCTCGTGCAGCAGTCGCGCACGCCCGCGCGTGGAGTGCTGTTCCTCGCCGGTGACGCGGAAGGACGGGCACATCACGGCGGGCCCGGACGCCGTCGTCGTACGGCACTTGGCGACGCCGACGCAGCGCCGGACCGCCGCCGAGAAGTCGCCGCCGTCGCCGGGGTAACCGAAGGCCACGTCGACGGGCTCGCGGGGCAGGACGGAGAAGCGCAGACCGGAGTCCAGGGGCGCGGGCCGCACCAGCATCCCCGGATTGAGCAGGTCGTCCGGGTCCCACACCCCCTTCGCCCGCTCGAAGAGGGCGACCATGTCCGCGCCGTACATCGCCGGCAGCAGCTCCGCCCGCGCCTGTCCGTCGCCGTGCTCGCCCGACAGCGAGCCGCCGTGTGCCGTGACCAGCTCGGCCAGTTCCTCCGAGAAGCGGCGGAAGCGCGCCACGCCCGCCGCGCCGAGCAGGTCGAAGTCGATGCGGACGTGGATGCAGCCGTCCCCGAAGTGCCCGTACGGCGTGCCGCGCAGACCGTGTGCGGCGAGCAGCGCCCGGAAGTCGCGCAGATACGCGCCGAGCCGGGCCGGCGGAACCGCGCAGTCCTCCCAGCCGGGCCAGGCCTCCGAACCGTCCGGCATCCGGGTGGCGGTGCCGCTGGCGTCCTCGCGGACCCGCCACAGGGCCCGCTGCCCGGCCTCGTCCGTCACGACCAGAGCGTCCAGGACGTCCGCCCCGCGCACGACGGCCTCCGCACGCGTGCGTGCCTCGCCCGCCGAGTCCCCGCCCGTCTCCACGAACAGCCAGGCCCCGCCCCGCGGCAGCCCCGCAGGCGACGGCACCAGGTCGGCCGCCATGCCCTCGACCGTCAGCGGCCCGTACCGAAGCAGCCCGGCCGCGGCCTCGGCGGCGGCCGTCTCGTCGGCGTAGCCGAGCACCGCGAGCGCACGCGCGCGTGGCGCTTCGACGAGACGGACGACGGCCTCCGTGAGCACGCCCAGCGTGCCTTCCGAGCCGCAGAAGGAGCGGGCCACGTCGGCGCCGTTCTCCGGCAGCAGGGCGTCCAGCGCGTAACCGGAGATACGGCGGGGCAGCTCGGGGAAGCCGGTGCGCAGCCGGGCCAGCTCGCCGTCGACGAGTTCCCGCAGGCCGTCCGGCGCTCCGCTCCACCCCCGCCCGAGCCGCAGCCGCCCGCCCCGCGCGGTCACCACGTCCAGCTCGCGTACGCTGTCCGCCGTCGTCCCCCAGGCCACCGAGTGCGAGCCGCAGGAGTTGTTGCCGATCATCCCGCCGAGCGTGCAGCGGCTGTGGGTGGACGGGTCGGGCCCGAAGCGCAGCCCGTGCGGCGCGGCGGCCTCCTGGAGCCGGTCGAGGACCAGCCCCGGCTGGACGACGGCGGTGCGCGCGCCCGGGTCCAGGGAGACCAGCCGGTTCATGTGCCGGGTGAAGTCCAGCACCACCCCGACGCCGGTGGCCTGCCCGGCGATCGACGTGCCCCCGCCGCGCGGCACCACGGGCACCCCGCGCTCCCGGCACACCTCCAGCACTGCCGCCACGTCGTCGGCGTCGCGCGGGGCGACGACGCCGAGCGGGACGCGACGGTAGTTGGAGGCGTCCATGGTGACCAGCGCCCGGGAGGTGACGTCGAACCCGACGTCACCCCTGACGGCCTTGCGCAGTTCGTTCTCGAGATCCGACATCCGTCCCGCCGATCAGCCGTCCGCACCTGGGTTCCTTGGACCATGCCCTCCCCCTGATTCTCGTCTCACCCGACGGACGAGGTTTCGCCCGCGATTACGGAAACGGCTACGCTCGCCTGCGTGGCTGAGATCCAGATTCCTGCTGACATCAAGCCCGCCGACGGTCGATTCGGCGCGGGCCCCTCCAAGGTGCGGATCGAGGCGCTGGACGCCCTGGCCGCCACCGGCACCTCACTCCTCGGCACCTCCCACCGCCAGGCCCCGGTCAAGAACCTGGTCGGCCAGGTCCGCGAGGGAATCTCCGAGCTGTTCCAGGTCCCGGACGGATACGAGGTGATCCTGGGCAACGGCGGCTCCACCGCCTTCTGGGACATCGCGACCCACGGTCTGATCGAGAACAAGTCGCAGCACCTCAGCTTCGGCGAGTTCAGCTCGAAGTTCGCCAAGGCCGCCAAGCTGGCCCCCTGGCTCGCCGAGCCCACCGTCATCTCCTCCGACCCGGGCACGCACCCCGAGCCCGAGGCCGAGGCCGGCGTCGACGTCTACGCCTTCACGCACAACGAGACCTCCACCGGCGTCGCCGCCCCCGTCCGGCGGGTGCAGGGCGCCGACGAGGGCGCGCTGGTCCTCGTGGACGCCACCTCCGGCGCCGGCGGCCTCCCCGTCGACATCGCCGAGACGGACGTCTACTACTTCGCCCCGCAGAAGTCCTTCGCCTCCGACGGCGGCCTGTGGATCGGCGTCTTCTCCCCGGCGGCGATCGAGCGCGCCGAGCGCGTCCACGCCTCCGGCCGCCACGTCCCGGAGTTCTTCTCGCTCCCGACGGCGATCGACAACTCCCGCAAGAACCAGACGTACAACACCCCGGCCCTGTCGACCCTCTTCCTGCTGAACCAGCAGCTCGAGTGGATCAACGGCCAGGGCGGCCTGGACTGGTCGGTGCGCCGCACGGCGACCTCGGCCCGCACGCTCTACGGCTGGGCCGAGGACGTCAAGTACGCCGACCCGTTCGTCACCGACCCGGCCAAGCGCTCGGCCGTCATCGGCACGATCGACTTCACCGACGAGGTGGACGCCGCCGCCGTCGCCAAGGTCCTGCGCGCCAACGGCATCGTCGACACCGAGCCCTACCGCAAGCTCGGCCGCAACCAGCTGCGCGTCGCGATGTTCCCGGCGATCGACCCGGCGGACGTCGAGGCACTGACGAAGTGCGTCGACTACGTGATCGAACAGCTCTAGCCCCAAGGGCACCACGACGAAGGGCGCTCGGTGACGGCACCGGGCGCCCTTCGCCGTGTCCGCGGGGTCCTTGGGGTCACGGCGCTGCCGCACTTCTGCACCCAGCCGGCGCCACCACGGCGTTCCCTCCGGGAGAACGAACTCGCCGTCCTGCGCTCCTGCCTGCGCGCCCCCACGGCCACTGTTTCTCAGCGGACTTTGGCGGCTCTCTTAAGGCTTCTTGAAGATGCCCTTCGAACACAGCTCCCCGCCCCGGCCTGGTCCTAGGCTCTCGAAAACCCCCCACAGGTCCGGTGGCCGCGATCGCGGCCACCGGGCAGGGGACCGAGTCAGCCGACCGACAGACCGAGGTGTCCTGCATGGGTTCCCGCCGAGCCGCTCCCCCGTCCCGCTTCCACGCCCGCCCCCGCGGTGGGCAGAAGAGGCGCGGTCCCGCGCTGGCCATGGGAGCCGTCGCTGCGCTCGTGGGCGTCGGGATCACCGTGGCCGTCGTCAGCGGCGAGGACGGCGACGCCTCGGACCGGGTGGTCGCGAACAGCACTCACGGGACGCCGGGTGCCGGGGACTCCGGCGACAGTGCCGCGCCGCTCGCCTCTGCTTCGGCGAGCCCGAGCACCACGGCGAGCAGCTCGCCGAGCGCGAAGCCGAAGGAGAAGCGGAAGCAGTCGGCGAGCCCGACCACCCGTGCACGCAAGACGACCGTCCCCGTGTCGAAGGCGCCTGTGAGGACGACGGCGAAGAGCAGCGGCGGCGGGTCGGCGAGCGGTTCCGGCGGCGCGCGGCCGGGCGGCACCGGACCGGACTCCGGATCGGGTTCGCAGTCCGATGGCGGGCCCGAGGCCCAGGTGCTCGCGCTGGTCAACAAGGAGCGGGCCGCGGCGGGCTGCTCACCGGTCACGGCGAACGACCGGCTCACCCGGGCCGCCGACGATTACAGCGACGTCATGGCGAACAGCGGCGTGATGTCCCACACCGGCCCCGACGGTTCGACGATGACGACCCGGGTCGAGGCCGCGGGGTACCAGTGGTCGACCCTGGGCGAGAACATAGCCCAGGGCCAGGCGGACTCCGCCTCGGTGATGAAGTCCTGGATGAACAGCCCCGGGCACCGCGCGAACATACTGAACTGCTCCTTCAAGGAGCTGGGCGTGGGCGTCCACTTCGGCGACGGCGGCCCCTGGTGGACGCAGGACTTCGGCGCCCGTCGCTGACCCCGCTCACCGCACCCCGCCGCCGGCCCCGCCCACGTCGGCCAGCAGGAACGACACCCGCACCCGGGCGCCGCCCAAGGGCGCCCGGGTGATCGTCAGTTCGCCGTCCGCCGCGTGGGACGCCCGGGCCACGATGTCCAGGCCCAGACCCGTCGAACCTCCGACGCTCACCCCCCGTGTGAGCGCTGCGTCGGGGTCCGCCACACCCGGTCCCGCGTCGTCGACCGTGAGGAACACGTGCCGATCCGCCCGCTCCACACGCACGGCGAAGGCGGTGCCCTCCGGGGTGTGCCGGAAGACATTGCCGATCAGGGCGTCGACGACGGCCGCGAGGTCGTCCTCGGGGAAGGCCACGGGCGCCGGTCGCGGCGTGAGGGAGCGCTCGCAGGGTCGTCCTTGCTGGGCGGCGAGGACCGACCAGAAGTCCAGGCGCACGGCGACCACCTCGGCGACGTCGCACGCCTTCGCCGCGCCGGCCGCCGCACGGACCGATTGCGCCGACGCCAGCGGTGTACGTGCCGCGGCGATGATGGAGTCGAGTTCGTTCTCCAGCTGGCCGGCCGCCTCGGCGACCCGCCGGGCGCTGGGCGTCGGCCCCATCCGGTCGGCCTCCAAGTACAGAGCGGTCAACGGGGTGCGCAGCCGGTGCGAGAGGTCGGCGACCAGCTCGCGTTCCACCGCGAGCAGGTCGAGGACGCGGTCGGCCATGGTGTTGAACGCCGCACCGGCCTCCTGCAGTTCGGGCGGGCCGTCGGGCTCGACACGCACGTCCAGATCACCGGAGCCGAGCGCCAGTGAGGCGCGCTTGAGACTGCGCGACGAGCGGACGACGCGGGCGCCGAGCCGGTCGGCGACGAGTACCGAACCGCCGACCAGACCCAGCGCGAGCAGCGCCATGACGCCCCAGGAAGCGACCACGCCCCGGGTGAGGTCCGCGACGGGCACGAAGGCCTCCACGACCGCGACCCGGTCGCCCTGCAGGACGACGGGCTGGAGGTAGACCCAGCCGCCGGCGGTGTCCACCGCCAGCGTCTCGCGCCCGCGCACGGCTCGGTCGAGTGCGGCCCGGGGCGCGTGCGGGGTGCCGACGAAGTCGCCGTCGGGCAGACGTACGACGAGTTGGTCGGAGGAGCCGAGCTCGGCGAGGGCCTGCTGCACGTCGGCCCGCCGGGTGGTGAGGGCGAGCACCGGAGACAGGGCGGACGCCCGCTGCTCGGCGGCCGTGGTGGCCCGGTCCCGCACCTGTTCGCGCACGAGGAGGGCGAGAGGGATCAGAAAGGACAGGGCCACCATCGAGGTGACGGCCAGGGCGATCCCGGCGAGGGCACGTCTCATGGCGAGCTGACCAACTTGATGCCCAGGCCGCGAACCGTGCGCAGATAGCGGGGCTTTCGCGCCTTCTCTCCCATTTTGCGGCGGAGCGCGGAGAGGTGGACGTCGACCGTCTGGTCCTCGAGGTACGGCTGCTGCCACACCTCTGCGAGTATGCGCTGCCGGGAGACGACCTGGTCGGCGTGGTCGGCGAGGTAGGCGAGCAGATCGAACTCGCGGCGGGTCAGGGGCAGTTCCCGGCCGGCCAGGTGCGCGGTGCGCGCGGTCGGGTCGATGCGCAGGTCCGCCACCTGCAGGACGGGCCGCTGGGCCGCAGTCACGTCGGCGGGCACGGACCGGCGCAGCACGGCGGCGAGCCGGGCGGCGAGCTGGCCGCCGGAGAACGGCTTGACCAGGTAGTCGTCGGCCCCCGCGTTGAGCAGCCGGATGATCTCGCTCTCGTCGTCACGGGCGGTGGCGACCAGGACCGGCACGCGGGAAATGCCCCGGATCATGCGCAGCACGTCGAGACCGTCGAGATCGGGCAGCCCCAGGTCGAGCACCACGATGTCCGGCGGGCTCCGGGTGATCTCGCGCAGTGCCTCGAAACCCTGATGGGTGGTCCTGACCGCGTAACCGTGCCCGGTCAGGACCTCGATCAGCGCGGCCCGGATGACGGGGTCGTCCTCGACGACAAGTACGGAGGCCATGGGCAGGCACGTTAGCCGGTCCGTCACTATGGTGCCGTGTTCCGCCTCCTGCGCTACCTGATCATATGGCTGGCCTGTACGGCAGCCAGTGTCACCGCTGTCATCCTCACGATTCACTTCGTGGTGGGGTCGACCCGGCCGACCGCGCCGGTCGCGCAGTCCGCGCCGAGTGAGCCCGTCAAGTCCCCGCGGCCGAGTCCCACCACCGCGAAACCCTCCCCGAGCCCGTCGGCGAGCAGCCGCAGGCCCAGCCCGCCGCCCCGGAGCAGCGAGCCGGCGACCGATCCCAGCCCGACGCCACCGCCGACGCCCACCGCGCGCGCCAGTGCCCGGGAGACGCCGGCCGGCGCGGACGGCTCGGGGTGCCGGGAAGGCGGCGCCGGTGTCTACACGGTGCCGTCCGAGGGCGGCAAGGCGACCGTGCGGTTCGGCGACGACGCGGTGTGCCTGGTCTCGGCGGTGCCGAACCGGGGGTTCACGGTGACTACGAGCCGGACAGAGGCGCAGACGCTCACGGTGACGTTCTCGGCGAGCCGCCACCGGTCTGAGATCACCGCCACGACCCAGCCGCAGAGCAGGGCCGACGTCCGCGAGGTGTCGTGGTGACGCCCCTGGGACTCCATGCGACTTCGTGATCCATCCGATTGCGGGGGGTGGCGGATCGTCGCTGACAGTGGCTGCGCCGGGCCGGCTCGGTGGTGTCCACGCCGGTTCGACCAGTGCGGCAGCCTGCGCGGGGATGGGCGGGTGAGCTCAGCGGGGCGCCGGCGGGTGGCGGACCTCGCGCGGGCTGCGGCGGCGGTCCCTGCCGGGTCCGCTTGCGTCGAGGCTTCCCAGGGGTGTGCGGCCGGGGCCGCTCCCGCTGAGGCCTCGGCGGGGTGCCTGGCCCGGTCCGCCCCGGGCGAGGACCCGGCAGCGGGCCGGGCGGGTCCGCTCCCGGCCGCGCCGCCCCGGCTGCGCCGCCCCGGCCTGGGCGAGGGAGCCCGGCATCGCACTCGCGGTCCCGGCGGCACGCCCGTCCGTGCCCGCTGCCGGTGGTGCTTCGTCCCGCACCGTGCGCGCCGCCTCGACGGGCGGCATCCGCGTCGCCGTCAGGGCGCAGAAGCCGTCTGTGCCCCGACCCGGGCGCGTGACCACCTCGCACGAGCACGGCCGGCTGCGCATCCGATGCGGCCGCCACCCGCGAAGCAGGATCGAGACTCCTTTCGAAGGGAAGATCCCCATGAGCTCCCGATTCCCCGTCGCACTCGCAGCCTCCGCCGGCGCCTGCGCCCTGGCCCTCGGCGCGGCCGCCCCGGCCCTGGCCGACCAGCAGGACAAGGCCATGGTGTCCGTCTTCCACGGCATCCCCGGACTGACCGTGGACGTGTACGCCAACGGCGACGAGCTGCTCAGCGACTTCGAGCCCGGCACCGTGACGAACCCGCAGTCCCTCGACGCCGGAACCTACGACATCAAGATCTTCGAAGCGGGCAAGGGGCCGGAGGGGACTCCGGCCCTGGAGAAGAAGGTCGAGGTGCCCGAGGGCGGGAACGCCACGGTCGCCGCGCACCTCTCCGCCGACGGCAAGCCGCAGTTGACGGCCTTCACCAACGACGTCTCCGGAGTCGACGCCGGCAAGTCGCGTCTTACGGTCCGCCATGTCGCGGCCGCTCCCGCAGTGGACGTCCGGGCCGGCGGGCAGCCCGTCTTCACCGACCTGACCAACCCGAAGCAGGACACCGCCGAGGTCGACGCGGGCACGGTCAACGCCGATGTGGTGCTCGCCGGGACGGACACCGTGGCCATAGGCCCGGTCGACCTGCCCCTGAAGGAGGGCACCAGCAACGTCGTCTACGCCTGGGGCAGCGCCGCCGACAAGAACCTGGCCCTGGCGACCCAGTCGTTCAGCGGCATGGCATCGGCCCCCCGGGGCGTCGACGCGGGCGGCAGCGGCGCCGCCGTCAACCCGGACTCCTCCGACATGTGGCCGGCGTGGGCCGCCGCGGCCGGGGTGGTCACGGTGACGGTCGTCCTGACGGCCCGCCGCTTCGCCGGCCGACGTGGGTGACGGCAGGCGTCGCCGCCCGGGCCCGATCATGGTGGCTGCCGCACTGGCGGCCACCATCGGCCTCACGGGACCGCCGCCGGAACAGTCCGCGCTCCCGGAGGACTTCGCGGCGGCCCCGTCGGGCCGTCCCCCCTCCACTGCCGCCGCACCGCGACGGCCCGCGGAAGCATTCCCGAAGCCGCCGTCACCGGCCGCGCCGCAGCATGGCCCACCCGTACGGATCCTGGTGGACGACGTGGACCTCGACGCGCGCGTGATCCCGGTGGGCGTGACGGAGCGGGGCGACATGACCGTCCCCGACGACCCGGCCACGGCCGGCTGGTACCGCTACGGCCCGGCGCCGGGCAGTGCCCAGGGCTCGACCGTGCTGGTCGGCCACGTCGACACGGACTCCGGCGACCTGGGCGAATTCGCCGCGCTGTACGACGTGCGGAGAGGTCATCGGGTGGAGGTACGCCGCTCGGGGGCGCCCCCGGTGCGCTACCGGATCCTCTCCCGCGTCACGGTCCCCAAGGACGAACTGCCCTCGTCGGCGTTCCGCCGCTCGGGCGCCCCCGTGCTCACTCTCATCACCTGCGCGCCCCCGTACGTCCCCGAGCGGGGCGGCTACCTCTCCAACCTCGTCGTCACCGCGGCGCCCATCGGGTCCGGGAGGCGGTGGTGACGAGGAGAATCCCGACAGTCATCGCCGTTGCCAGGACGCGAACGGCGCCCGCCGTTTGTGCACGCAGAGAACACTACGACTTCACTGCCGGACAAGAATCGTTTGCACGAACCTGTAACTTCCGAATGCAAGGAGCCTGTCTGCAATCGACGGTCCCGCGCACTGTTCCAGGGGAGTAGTTCATGAGTACCCAGGCAAAGAGATTCGGTTTCGGTATGCCGTGGGAGTCGTTGTACGGGTACAGCCAGGCCACCCAGGTCGGTGACACGGTTTACGTTTCAGGACAGCTGTCTCATGACGGTCACGGCAACTTCGTGGGCGCAGGCGACTTCGAACTGCAGGTGCGAACCACGCTGGAGAATCTGGACCTGGTGCTGAGGCAGTGCGGGGCCGAGCGTAGCCAGATAGTGGAGACCACGGTCCTGGTGAGGAACCTGCGGGAGAATTTCGACACGACAGCGCGTCTCCACGCCGAGTACTTCGGGGAGCACCGGCCCGCCAGCACGGTCATGGGAATTTCCGACTTGGCACTGCCGGAACAACTCGTTGAGATCGGCGCGCTCGTACGTCTCGACGTGAAGCCATAGACAGAAGCCCGGCACGCGAGTTCGGTTCGAGCGTGGGGAGCGTGCGGTCGCGAGGCGGAGGGTCGCCCTCGTACCCGGCGTACGAAGGCGACCCCGACAACGCGGCGAGCGCGCGCCAGGCGACGCGAGCCTGGGGGGACCTCCCCCGCGCGTAGGGCAGTGGGGAGGGACCTTCCGCCTAGGTCGCCGTGCAGCTCACGCTCGGTACGCCTCCCCCGCCCGGCGCCCCGCCGAAGCCGAGGCTCGCCGAACCGCCCGCCGGGACGCTGCCGTTGTGCGCCGCGTTCGCCGCCGTCACCGTCGCACCGGTCTGGGTGTACGTCGCGTTCCACATGTTCGTCACCTTCTGGGCGCCGGGCCACGTCCAGGTGACCTTCCACGAACTCAGCGGTTTGGAACCGGAGTTGGTGACCTTCACCTCGGCGTTGAAGCCGCCTCCCCAGTCGCTGCTGACGCTGTAGACGGCGGTGCAGGCGGGCGTGCCGCCACCCGGGTCACCGGGGCCGCCGGGATCGCCGCCTCCGGGGCCGGGAGGGAAGCCCGGGGCCTTGACGCTCGCCAGGTAGCCGTCCTTCACGGTGTCCACGGTCGTCCAGTCGTTCTGCAGGATGCCGCCGGTGTCACCGGAGTTGGGGTTCCAGGACCAGAAGGTCCAGTGGAAGGAGTCGCTGCCGTACGCCGACGTCGAGCGCAGGTAGCTCACCAGGGCGGACAGCCAGCGCTGGTCGACGGTGGACTGGAGCGTCGTGCCGAACTCGCCGAGCCAGACCGGGGCGATGTTCTGCTTGAAGATGTAACCCCAGTACCGGTCCCAGATGCCTGGCATGTTCGCGGGGAACGAAGGGTCGCTGAACCAGGGCTGCTGGGCCACGCTGGTGGCGTAGTCGTGCGCCGAATACACCAGTCGGTCGGCCACGTTCAGCCGGACCGGGTACTGGGCGACGCCCATCAGGTTGCCGCCCCACCAGTTGGAGGAGCCGTTGAAGCTCTGCACGCCCTCCACGAAGATCAGCAGCTGCGGGTTGACGGACAGGACCGCGTTACCGGCCCGCTCGGCGGCCAGCCGCCAGTCCCTGGTCGTGTCGCCGCACCCCCAACAGGCCGGATCGTGAGGCTCGTTGTGCAGATCGATGCCGACGACGGTGGAGTTGCCGGCGTAACGACCCGCCAGCGCCCTGAGGTTGGCGATCCACGTGGACTCGGGGACCGCCTGGGTGTACCAGAGCGCCGACTGACCCGCCGAGTCCGGCCGGTGGCGGTCCAGGATGACCTTCAGGCCGGCTTGACCGGCGTAGCCGACGACCTTGTCCAGCACCTGCAACGAGGTCAGGCCCTGGAGGTCGGCGTTCTTGCCGCCGGAGAAGTCGACGCCGACGGGCGTCGCACCCGGCTTGAGGATGTCGTCGCTGTAGGGGACGCGGAGGGTGTTGTAACCCAGCGTCCGGATCTGGTCGACCATGCTCTTGTAGTCGCGGGTCCACAGGCCGTGGACGACCCGGTTGTCGGTCTCGAAGCCGAACCAGTTGATGCCGGCGACGCGGACCGGCTGACCGGCGGAGTCCAGGAGCCGGCGTCCACTGGTGTGCCAGTAGCCGGCTCCGGCGTCGGCGGAGCGGAGCTCGCCCGCCACCGCCCCGGCTCCGGCCCCCACGTCGGCGGCGGTTTCGGCGGTGGCCCGCGCGCCGGCCGCCAGCGGTAACACGAGCGCGGCGACCACCGCGCACAGCGTCCTGCGCAAGCTGGTGAGGAACATGTGCCTGCTTCCTCTCGGGAGGTGCGGGCCGGAATCAGTGGGAGCGCTCCCACCCCGCTCTCCCATGGAAGTCAAGGCACATGAACACGTCAAGATGCGGAACGCCGCGGACTCGGCTTCGCGCCCGATCGGGCACGGCTCGCCCCCCGCCGCTCCCGGGCACCTCCGCCGACCCCGGGGGCCCTCCGCCGCCCCCGGGGGCCTCCGCCGCTGCCGGCGCCTACCCCCCTGGCGTCTCCGCCGCTCCCGCTACCCCCGCCGCCGCAGTCGCCGCACGCCGAACACGGCCAGGCACAGGGCCGCCAGCGCCGCCCCGCCCAGCTTCACGGTCCTGCCCGCCCCCTCACCGCCCCCGTCTCCGCTCTTCGAGGACGCCGAACTCCCGCCTCCAGAAGCGGACTTGCCGCTCCCACCGGCATCGCCGGGAGCGTCCTCCGCCTGCACCGGGCTCTGTTCGCCCTCCGTGCCGTACAGCAGCTTCGAGCCGTCGGCCGAGAAGCTGACGGATTCCCCCTGCCGCTGCAACGGCAGGTCGAGCCGCCCCAGCCGCTCGGGCCGGCCGCCGTTCCAGTCGTAGTCGATACCGCCGAAGTAACCGCGCACGGCGAGACGCCGGCCGTCCGGGGAGAGGGCGGCGTCGGTGGCCCACAGGTCGATGGGGGCGACGGGCCTGAACACGTTGACGCCGGAGGCGGAGAGCCGGGCCGGGCCCTCGTAGAGGTGCCCGCCCTCCTCCTGCTTGTCGATGATGTAGACACGGCCGGTCTTCGGATGCACCACGAGCGACTCGGCGTCGCGCGGACCGTCCTGGTACTTCACGACGTACTGCGTGGCGCGGACCTTCTGGTCCTTGAGTTCCTTCGGCTCGGGCAGCCGGTACACCCACACGTGGTCCCACTCGACGCCGTCGTTGTCGCCGATGTCGCCGACGTAGAGCTGGCCGTCCGGTCCGACGGCGATCGCCTCGACGTCGCGCGGGGTGCCCACCCCGGTCATGGTGATCGTCGCGACGGTGCGGCCGGTGGAGCTGTCCACCGCGTAGAGGAAGGCGCCCTTGTCCTGGTCGTTGTGCGTCCAGTAGATCCCGGGGTGCCGGCGGGAGGCGGCCAGGCCGCTGGACTCGGTGATGCGCGGGTCCTCGATCGTGAAACTCCCGTCGCCGTCGGCGGCGGAGGCGGGCACGGTGAGGGCGCCCACGAGCAGGGCCCCGGCAAGGAGGGCGAACGGTCGACGCATGCCCCAAGACTGCCATCCCGCCCGGCCTTTGCGTCGTCCGTGGCAGGCCTCACACCCCACACGTCACCTTGATCCCTCATGATGAGCGGATGCTCAGGTTGATGCCCGTCGGCGACTCGATGACGATCGGCAGCGCGGGTGAGCACACCTGGCGCTACCGACTGTGGCTGCACCTGTGCGAGACGTACGGCGGCTCGTTCACCTTCGTCGGCCCGCGCGAGACGCTGTACGACAAGACGGCGGACGCCCCCACCTCGTACGCGTACGCCGAACCCGACTTCCCGCGCCGGCACCTGGCCGGGTGGGGCGAGGGCTGGCTGCACATGGCGCCGCTGGTCGGCGAGGCGGTGCGGGAGCACCGGGCGGACGTCCTGCTGGTCTCCCTGGGCCTGATCGACCTCGGCTTCTACACGAACGCCGAGCAGACGGCGGACAACGTCCGCGCGTTCGTCGCCGAGGCGAGGGCGGCCCGGCCCCGGACGCGGGCGGTGCTGCTGCCGGTGATCCCCAACGTCCGCGCCGCGAACGACGCGCCCTTCGCCACGCAGGTCGCCCGCTTCAACGAACTGCTCGCCAAGACGGCGGCGGACCTCGACCAGCCCTCGTCCCCGCTGCTGATGGCGTCGGTCCCGGAGACCTGGGACATCCACACCGACACCTACGACGGCACCCACCCGAACGCCAGCGGCGAACACAAACTCGCCGGCGCGTTCGCGGACGCGCTCCACCAGGCGTGGGGCATGGGCGGCCCCTACGGCCCGTAAGACCCGTACGACCCGTAAGACCCCTAGGGGGCGCAGAAGTTCGTGGGCCGGAACCCCCGGACCCCTACGACCCGTACGCCCCCTACAACCCCGACGGCACAGCCGGCTGACGCTCAAGTCGTCACCAGGCGAAGGCCTCCGGGGACGGGCCCGGGCCGGGGAAGACCTCGTCCAGGCCGGCGAGGAGCTCGTCGGACAGCTCCAACTCCACCGCGCGGACCGCCGACCGGAGCTGCTCGGCGGTGCGGGGGCCGACGATCGGGCCGGTCACGCCGGGGCGGGTGAGCAGCCACGCCAGGGCGGCCTCGCCGGGCTCCAGGCCGTGCTTGTCGAGGAGGTTCTCGTAGGCCTGCACCTGCGCGCGGACGCCGTCGTCCTCCAGTGCGGCGGCGGCCCGGCCGGAGGCGCGGCGGACGCCCTGCGCCTCCTTCTTGAGGACGCCGCCGAGCAGTCCGCCGTGCAGCGGCGACCAGGGGATCACCCCGAGCCCGTACTCCCGCGCGGCCGGGATGACCTCCATCTCGGCGCGCCGCTCGGCCAGGTTGTACAGGCACTGCTCGCTGACGAGCCCGATGGCGCCGCCGCGGCGGGCGGCGATCTCGTTGGCCTGGGCGATCTTGTAGCCGGGGAAGTTGCTGGACCCGGCGTAGAGGATCTTGCCCTGCTGCACGAGCACGTCGACGGCCTGCCAGATCTCCTCGAACGGGGTGTTCCGGTCGACGTGGTGGAACTGGTAGACGTCGATGTGGTCGGTCCCCAGCCGCTTGAGGCTGGCGTCGACCGCGCGCCGGATGTTGAGCGCGGAGAGCTTGTCGTGGTTGGGCCATGCGGCACCGTCGCCGGCCATGTTGCCGTACACCTTCGTGGCGAGGACGACCTTGTCGCGCCGCTCGCCCCCCTTGGCGAACCAGCTGCCGATGATCTCCTCGGTGCGGCCCTTGTTCTCGCCCCACCCATACACGTTCGCGGTGTCGAAGAAGTTGATACCGGCGGCCAGCGCCGCGTCCATGATCGCGTGGCTGTCCGCTTCGTCCGTCTGCGGTCCGAAGTTCATGGTCCCCAGGACCAGTCGGCTGACCTTGAGTCCGGTACGTCCGAGCTGCGTGTACTCCATGGGGCCCCAGCCAACGCCTTGAAGCCCACTCGAAGCAAGAGACCCGCGGAAGGCGCACGCGGAACCACGCGCCCCTCTCCAACTCCACGCGAGCACACCCCCCGAGGGGCGCGGGGAACCGCGCGACCGGCCCCCACGGACCCGCAGCCGACCGGCGACGGCGGGCACCCCGAGCCGCCCGACCGGCGGAGCTAGAGCGCCGCGGCCACCGCCACGACGACGAACATCAGCACCAGCACGGCGGCCATGATCCGGTTACGGGTTTTCGGGTCCACACCACGAGCCTAACCGGCCCCGCCCAGTGCCCACCGGCCGACCGGGTCGTAGCGGGGCTGCTCCCCCGGCGTCCCGGACCTGGGCAGGTCGCTGCGCACCAGCACCAGCTCACCCACCGTCCACGTCCGGCCGGCGAAGGCGTCCAGCGTCTCGACGTACGGCCGGACGTCGACGGCGTCCCGGCTGCGGGCCAGCGTCAGGTGGGCCTTGTAGCGGCGGTGCTCCCCCATGTCGAGGCCGGCCCTGCGCGCCGCGGCCTCCGCCCGCTCGGCGAGCAGCCGCAGCGCCGCAGTCTCACCGTCCACCCCGGCCCACAGCGCCCGCCCGTGCCCGAACTGCCCCCCGCCCCGCAGCGCGAGACCGAAAGGCGCGGTGCGGTGCGCGGCCCGCGCCAGCCGGGCCGACAGCTCCGGTACGACGTCGTCGTCGACCTCGCCGTAGAAGGCGAGCGTGAAGTGCCAGCCGGGCCGTCCGGTCCAGCGCAACGCGTCCGCACCGGGCAGCTTCCGCAACGCGGCCACCTCGTCGGCGAGTTCGAGGGCGACGTCCTCGGGAGGCAGGACGGCGGCGAAGAGTCTCATACGGTCAGTCTGCCCCTGCCCCTGCCCCAGGTTCCGGGCGTGTCCCGGGCACCGTACGTATCGTTGTACTGCGCGGCTGCACCCGCCCACGGGACAGCCGGGGAGGAAGCGCCACGATGACCGTCGTCGACGACAGGATCGCCATGGCCGACGCGAACACCCAGCGCCTGGACGAGTGGTTCGAGCGGCTGGAGCAGATGCCCGTCCCCGAAGGATTCCGGGTCGAGATCGTCGGGGGCACTGTTCACATGACGCCGCAGCGCGACACTCATTGGCTGATCATTCGCAGGATCGTGCGGGCCGTCGAGGACAAGTTCGGGATGGAGGTGAAGGTGTTCTCGGACGTCCGCATCGACTTCCCTGGTCACGAGAACGGCTTCTGCCCCGATGTCGCCCTGCTCAGCGCCTCGGCTGTGAAGGACGACGAAGGCCGCTGGCGTCACGACGACGTCGAGTTCGTCGCCGAGGTGATCTCCAAGGGCACCGCCGCCAACGACTACGGCCCCAAGAAGACCGCCTACGCCGTCGCCGAGGTGCCCGTCTACCTCGTCGCCGACCCCTACCAGGGCAAGTGTCACCTCTACACGCAGCCCAAGGACGGCGAGTACCTCAGTGAACTGTCCGTGGTCTTCGGGACGGACGTCGACATGACCGCCACCCCCCTCGGCCTGACCCTCAAGACCGACGAGTTCCCACGCGACTGAACCCGTGCGCGGCCGATCTCAAGGGCCCGGCCCCCGAACGCCGGACCAGGGCTACGCCGCCGCGGCCAGCTCCTCCCGCTCCCGCGGCACGAACCGCACCGTCGGGTGCCCGTGGCGCCAGCCCACCGCGAGCCGCAGACCGCCGATGCGGGTGAGGATCACACCGATCGCGACGGCGGCGACGGCGGAGACGGCGCCGCCCGCCGCGAGACCGGCGCGGACACCGTACGCGTCGGTGATCCAGCCTGCGATCGGCGCGCCCACCGGGGAGCCGCCCAGGAAGACCATCATGTACAGGGCCATGACCCGGCCGCGCATGGCGGGGTCGGTGCCCATCTGGATGCTGGTGTTGGCGGTGACGTTGAGCGTCATGCCGAACACCCCGATCGGGGCCATGAGCAGGGCGAACAGCCACAGGGACGGGGCGGCCGCCGCGACCAGCTCCAGCACGCCGAAGGCGATTCCCGCCGCGACCAGCACCCGGAGCCGGGCCGTGCCGCGCCGGGCCGCGAGCAGCGCGCCGATCAGCGAGCCGACGGCCATGAGCGTGTTGAAGAGGCTGTAGGAGCCCGCGCCGGCGTGGAAGACGTCGTCGGCGAAGGCGGTCAGGTAGACGGGGAAGTTGAAGCCGAAGGTGCCGACGAACCCGACCAGGACGATCGGCCAGATCAGGTCGGGGCGTCCGGCGACATAGCGCAGGCCTTCCCGCAGCTGGCCCTTGCCGCGCGGGGCGCGCTCGACTACGTGCAGTTCACGGGCGCGCATCAGCAGCAGGCCGGTGATGGGCGCGACGAAGGACAGGCCGTTGGCGAGGAACGCCCAGCCGGTGCCCACACCGGTGATCATCAGGCCCGCGACGGCGGGGCCGACGAGCCGCGCGGACTGGAAGTTCGCGGAGTTCAGGCTGACCGCGTTCTGCAGTTGCGCCGGGCCGACCATCTCGGAGACGAAGGACTGGCGGGCGGGGTTGTCGAGCACGGTCGCCAGGCCCACGGCGAAGGCGGCGACGTAGACGTGCCAGACCTGAACGTGTCCGGAGAGGGTGAGCGCGGCGAGCGCGACGCCGGTGAGGCCCATCGCGGCCTGGGTGCCGAGCAGCGTGCGGCGCTTGGACAGCCGGTCGACGAGGACGCCGCCGTAGAGCCCGAAGAACAGCATGGGCACGAACTGCAGGGCGGTGGTGACGCCGACGGCGGTGGCGGAGCCGGTGAGGCTGAGCACCAGCCAGTCCTGGGCGATGCGCTGCATCCAGGTGCCGATGTTGGAGACGACCTGGCCGGCGAAGAACAGCCTGTAGTTCCTGACCTTCAGGGAGCTGAACATCGAGGACTTGCGGGCGCCTTCGGCAGGCGCCGGTGGAACGGTGTCGTGGGTGGTCGGTGCGGGGGCGGAGTCTGCTCCGGGTCCCGAACTCAAACGGGTTCGCCTCCTTCTGGCGTCCTACAGGTGTGCGAGTTTCTCCAGTACGGGGGCGGCGGCGCGCAGCTTCGCCCACTCGTCGTCGTCGAGGCCGTCGACGAGGGTGGCCAGGAAGGCGTTCCGCTTGCGGCGGCTCTCCTCGAGCATCACTTCGGCCTGCTCGGTCTTGGTGACGACCTTCTGGCGCCGGTCCTCGGGGTGCGGCTCCAGCCGGACCAGGCCCTTGGCCTCCAGCAGCGCCACGATGCGGGTCATCGAGGGCGGCTGCACGTGCTCCTTGCGGGCGAGTTCGCCCGGGGTGGCACTGCCGCACAGGGAGAGGGTGCCGAGCACCGACATCTCGGTGGGGCTCAGCGACTCGTCGACCCGCTGGTGCTTGAGCCGACGGGACAACCGCATCACGGCGGATCGCAGGGAGTTCACGGCGGCAGCGTCGTCGCCATGGGTAAGGTCCGGCATGTTCTTTAGCGTAACTCATTACCCTCGCTAAGGACCACCGCAGGGGTCCCCGAGTGCCCGTGACGCCCGCCACGCAACCTCACCCGTACCCGAATGTCACTCATACGGGTGATACGTGCACGGAATGCCTCCCACCGTCCCGATACGTGCCGCGACCCTCATAGTCATGGGGACCAGTGTGCTCAGCCTGCGAATAGACCACGACCTGCTCGAACGGCTCCGGCACCATGCCGCCAGAAGCGGGATGAGCGTCCAGGACTACGTCGTCCAGACGCTCGTCCGCAACGACTTCGACGAGCGGTTCCAGACCGCTGTGGAGGAGACGGAGAAGTTCTACGGCCTCGCGTGAACCGCGTCGAGCGGATCACGCGAGGCCGCGGGGCTCACGCCTCGGCCGGCCCGAAGGCCGGGTTCACACCGGTCGGCTCACAGGCCCGTGGGCCCGCCGGCCGGCAGGCCTGCGGACCGGGCTGACCGGCGGTCCGGCATCAGGTCAGTCCGAGAGCCGGCATCAGGTAGTAGAAGGCGAACACGGCGGCGACGACGTACATCGGCGTCGGCACCTCCCGGCCCCGCCCCGCCGCAAGGCGCAGCACGGCGAAGGTGATGAAGCCCATGCCGATGCCGTTGGTGATCGAGTAGGTGAACGGCATCATCACCATCGTCACGAAGGCGGGCACGGCGATCGTGTAGTCCGCCCAGTCGATGTCCCTGACCGAGTTCGCGAGGATCAGGAAGCCGACCGCGATGAGGGCCGGGGTGGCCGCCTGGGACGGGACCATCGTGGCGACGGGGGTCAGGAAGAGGGCGACGGCGAACAGGCCGCCGGTGACGAGGTTCGCGAAGCCGGTGCGCGCACCCTCGCCGACGCCCGCCGTGGACTCCACGAAGGCGGTGGTGGCGGAGGAGGAGCTCGCGCCGCCCGCGGCGACGGCGATGCCGTCGACGAAGAGCACCTTGTTGATGCCGGGCATCTGCCCTTGGGCGTCGGTCAGCTTGGCCTCGTCGCTGACGCCCATGATCGTGCCCATGGCGTCGAAGAAGCAGGACAGCAGGACCGTGAAGACGAACAGCACTCCGGTCAGCACGCCGACCTTCGAGAACCCGCCGAACAGGCTGACCTGGCCGATCAGGCCGAAGTCGGGGCTGGCCACGGGGTTGCCCGGCCACTCCGGGGTGGTCAGGCCCCAGGACGGCACGTCGGCGACGGCGTTGACGATCACCGCGAGGACGGTCATCGCCACGATCGAGATCAGGATCGCGCCGGGCACCTTGCGGACGATCAGCGCCAGCGTCAGCAGCGCGCCGAGGACGAAGACGAGCACCGGCCAGCCGGTGAGGTGACCGCCGGTGCCCAGCTGGAGCGGGACGGTGGTCTGGGCGACGTCCGGGATGCGGGTGACGAAACCGGAGTCCACGAGGCCGATCAGCATGATGAACAGGCCGATGCCGATGGAGATCGCCTTGCGCAGCCCGAAGGGCACGGCGTTCATCACGCGCTCGCGCAGGCCGGTCGCCACGAGCAGCATCACGACGAGACCGGCGAGGACCACCATGCCCATCGCGTCCGGCCAGGACATCCGGGGCGCGAGCTGGAGGGCCACGACGGAGTTCACGCCGAGGCCGGCGGCGAGGGCGATGGGGACGTTGCCCACGACGCCCATCAGCAGCGTGGTGAACGCCGCGGTCAGGCAGGTCGCGGTCACCAGCTGACCGTTGTCGAGCTGGTGACCGTACATGTCCTTCGCGCTGCCGAGAATGATCGGGTTCAGCACGATGATGTAGGCCATCGCGAAGAAGGTGGCAAAGCCGCCGCGGATCTCACGGGCGAGGCTGCTGCCGCGCTCGGAGATCCGGAAGTAGCGGTCGAGAGCACCGTGCTCGGGCGTACTGCCCGGCTCCTGCGGCGCGGGGTCCTTGGCAGTGGCCGAGGGCGACATTGGCGTTTCCTACGAACAGAAAGGGACAAAGACAAACCGTTTCAGTATGAACACATAGATGAAGCCACGCCATCTCCGCGCGTAGACCGACAGGCCTCGTAGGCTGTCCCCCATGGCCCCCTTCCTTACGGGATCTCCCAGACACGAGGCGCCGGAGCCCTTGGAGGGCCCCGTGGTCGGCACCGTCACCGGCGGCACCGTCATCTGGTTCGTCCTCTTCCTCGCCCAGCTCCCCTTCTACGGCTGGTACGAGGACCACGGCCATCTGTGGTGGCTGTGGACCTGCCTGGCCGGTGCGGGCCTCGGCCTCATCGGCATCTGGTACGTGCGCAAGCGGGACGCGGCGATCAAGCGGGAGGCCGCGAGGGCGGGAGACGCGGCGGACGCGGCGCGCACCGGGAATGCGGCACACGGCGGGGACGCGACGGACGCGAGCCACACCGGGGACGCGGCGGACACCGCCGGCCTGCGGGGCGCCGACGCGCGCCCCTCGGACAACCCGTAGAACCCGTAGTACCGCCGCACGACGGTCGCCCTCCCCCCTCCTCCCAGGGTCGGATCTTTCGGACTTCCGGAGGGTGACCGCCCTAATCCGCACGTACTGTCGAACCCATGACCCACACCGACGCCGACGCCGAGCACGCCGCCACAGCCGCAGCAGCCGCCCCGGCCCGCCCGGCGGCGACCGGACTCACCTCCGCCGAGGTCGCGGAGCGCGTCGAGCGCGGTGAGGTCAACGACATCCCCGTCCGCAGCAGCCGGTCCGCCGGCGAGATCGTCCGGGCGAACGTGTTCACCCGGTTCAACGCGATCATCGGCGTCCTGTGGCTGGTCATGCTGGCGGTCGCCCCGATCCAGGACAGCCTTTTCGGCTTCGTGATCCTCGCCAACACCGGCATCGGCATCGTCCAGGAGTGGCGGGCGAAGAAGACCCTCGACTCCCTGGCCGTCATCGGCGAGTCCCGGCCGACCGTGCGGCGCGACGGCGTCGCCGTGCGGGTCGGCACCTCCGAGCTGGTCCTCGGCGACCTCATCGAGATCGGCCCCGGCGACAAGATCGTCGTCGACGGGACCTGCGCGGAGGCGGACGGGCTGGAGGTCGACGAGTCGCTGCTCACCGGCGAGGCCGATCCCGTCGTCAAACACCCCGGCGACGCGGTCATGTCCGGCAGCTTCGTCGTCGGGGGCGGCGGCGCGTTCCAGGCGACCAAGGTCGGCCGCGAGGCGTACGCGGCGCAGCTCGCCGAGGAGGCCTCCCGGTTCACGCTCGTCCACTCCGAGCTGCGCTCGGGCATCTCGACGATCCTCAAGTACGTGACGTGGATGATGGTCCCCGCCGCGATCGGCCTGGTCGTCACCCAGCTGATCGTCAAGGAGAACGACCTCAAGGACTCCGTCGCGCGGACCGTCGGCGGGATCATCCCGATGGTCCCGGAGGGGCTGGTCCTGCTCACCTCGGTCGCCTTCGCGATCGGCGTCATCCGGCTGGGCCGCCGGCAGTGCCTGGTCCAGGAGCTGCCCGCGATCGAGGGCCTCGCCCGCGTGGACACCGTGTGCCTGGACAAGACGGGCACCCTCACCGAGGGCGGGATGGACGTCACCGAGGTCCGCGCGCTCGACGGGGCCGACGACGCCTACGTACGCCGGGTGCTCGGCGCGCTCGGCGAGGCCGACCCGCGGCCCAACGCCTCACTCCAGGCGATCATCGACGCCTACCCGGACGAAGCCGACGGCTGGCGCTGCACCGAGGCGCTCCCCTTCACCTCTGCGCGCAAGTTCAGCGGGGCCACGTTCAGCGAGGGCGACGGGGTGCGGAGCACCTGGCTGCTGGGCGCCCCCGACGTCCTGCTGGCCGCCGACGACCCGGCCCTCGCGGAGACCGAGCGGCTCAACGAGCAGGGCCTGCGGGTCCTGCTGCTCGCCCGTGCCGCCGGCGACCTGTCCGACGCGGAGCCGGCCCGGGGCGCGCGGGCCACCGCCCTCGTCGTCCTGGAGCAGCGGCTGCGCCCGGACGCGGCCGACACCCTCGGCTACTTCGCCGAGCAGGACGTCCGCGCCAAGGTCATCTCGGGGGACAACGCGGTGTCCGTGGGCGCGGTCGCCGCCAAGCTCGGCCTGGACGCCCGTACCGTCGACGCGCGCGAGCTGCCCGACGGCCGGGACGACATGGGGCGGGAGCTGGACCGGGCGACCGTCTTCGGGCGGGTCACCCCGCAGCAGAAGCGGGACATGGTCGGCGCGCTCCAGTCCCGCGGGCACACCGTCGCGATGACCGGCGACGGCGTCAACGACGTGCTCGCGCTGAAGGACGCGGACATCGGCGTGGCGATGGGCTCGGGCTCCGAGGCGACCCGGGCGGTCGCGCAGATCGTGCTGCTGGACAACAGCTTCGCCACGCTGCCCTCGGTGGTGGCGGAGGGCCGGCGGGTGATCGGGAACATCACCCGGGTGGCGACGCTCTTCCTGGTCAAGACGGTGTACTCGGTGCTGCTGGCGCTGCTGGTGGTGTGCTGGCAGGTGGAGTACCCGTTCCTGCCCCGTCATCTGACCCTGCTGTCGACGCTGACGATCGGTGTCCCGGCCTTCTTCCTCGCCCTCGCCCCGAACACCGAACGCGCCCGCCCGCACTTCGTGCGCCGCGTCATGCGGTACTCGATCCCCGGCGGGGTGCTGGCAGGGGCGGCGACCTTCACGACGTACCTGATCGCCCGCCACCATTACGCCGGGCCGGGCGCACTGGACGCGGAGACCAGCGCGGCGACGCTGACGCTGTTCCTGACCTCCATGTGGATCCTGGCGATCATCGCCCGCCCGTACACGTGGTGGCGGATCGCCCTGGTGGCGGCGATGGGCGCGGCGTTCCTGGTGGTGCTGGTGGTGCCTTGGCTCCAGGACTTCTTCGCCCTGAAGCTGGTCGGGGTGTCGATGCCGTGGACGGCGGTCGCCGTCGCGGCGGCGGCGTCGGCGGTGCTGGAGCTGCTGTGGCGGTGGCTGGACCGGCGTTCCCCGGAGTGACCTGACACAAAACGACCTCAAGCCGGTCATTGCACGCAAAGAGGTCGTCGATCATAATCCGCGTGTCGGGCTCGAGCCCTGCCCCCGGCATCCTGCCGAACCCGCGATACCGCCGGCCGCCCGGGGAAGAGAGCTGACCAGGTGCTGAGCAGTGGTGGGTACTCGGCCGCGTCGAGGAGCGCTGTCGCGGGAGCGCTGCTGCTCGTCGCCTCCTTCGCAGTCGCCTCCTGCGGCGGCGAAGGCGACAAGACCGACGCTCCGAACGGCAAGGTCACGGTCGTCTACGAGGACGACACGGTCAAGCCCGCGGACCGACGGGCGGTAGCGGTCATCCGGCGGTCCCGGGTGCTCGAGCGGGTCGCCGGCTGGCTGAACACGTCGATCGCCCTCCCATACGACCTGGTCGTGAAGGTCACCGGAGAGGTCCCGCCGGGGGTCACGGACGCGGTCACTCAGCCCGACGGCAGGACCGTCTATGTGCCCCCGCCGTTCCTGACCCAGATCCAGGGGGTCCTCGGCAAGGTGGTCAGGACCGTCGAGCGTCCCGCCCTGCTCCCCCCTTCCAGCTACAACGTCGACGACCTGACCGCGCTGTCGACCCAGTTCGTCTTCGGGCACGAGGTGGGTCATGCTCTGCTGCGGCAGCTTCTGCTCGCGAACCTCGGACTGGAGGAGGACGCCGCCGACGGGTTCGCGTCGTTCTACACCGTCAACGAGGTCGGCCCGGGGCCGTCGCTGGCAGCCGCGCTCCTCTTCGACGAGCTCGCCCGCGAGGAGGGCCGGCTGACACTGGAAGGGTTCTCGAGCGATCACCCCGTCACCCAGCAACGGGTCTTCACCTTCCTTTGCCACCTCGAGGGGAGCGACCCGAAGAAGTACTACGAGCCGCTGGTCGGGCCGGGGTACCTGCCGAAGACCCGCGCCCCGCTCTGCCCGCAGGCCTGGGCGATGCTGGACTACGGCTGGTGGACCCAACTCCGACCGCATTTCAGCGGGGCGTTCAAGGAGCAGGGCGACAGGACGCAGGAGAAGGCACATGAGCGTCTGATCGCCGAGACGAAGGCCCTCGCGGAGAAGCTCGACGAGATCCGCACCGGGCAATGAGCCTGCGGCAGAGGCTCATGTGCCCGTCCGGCCCTTTCGTGAGGTGCCGGCGGATCACTCGGCTCGACGTAACGAAAGGTGACCGACTCTGCGCCGCCGAAAAGTCGGCCATCGAAAACCGCCATGAAAGCGAATACCCTCTGCCGGAATTCCCTCCCGCCGGAAAGTCACCAGGAGTCCGGTCGCATCAGCTCGGGCATCGGCCGGGGTTCACGGCAGGTTCGCCGGCACGGCTCCGACGGGCTGCGGCATCACCGCCTTCGGGTCAGCCGGCGGTTCTACCGGATCGCTGTCCCGGCCGCCCCTGCGGAGACGGAGATCCTTCAGCCTCATGGCCGGACGCTCGACGAAGTGCCAGGACGCCGCGGCGAGCAGGAGGGTGAACGCCAGGGTGAGGGCCAGGTAGGCGGCGATGCCCCACCGTGTGCCGCCGAGCAGCGCGAGGGCCTGCTGGACGGGGAAGCCGTAGATGTAGATGCCGTAGGAATAGTCGTTACGGGCCCCGATACGGCGGCAGGGAGCCGGGAGGCGGACGGCGAGCCACACCAGCAGATAGGCGAAGGCCGGTATGCCCACGGTGAAGAGGTAACCGTAGTGGAGGCTGCCGACCAGGACGATCAGGGAAGCAAGGCCCAGTGGGTCGCTGACGGGAATCCGGTGACGGGCCACCTCGATGACCGCGCCGAGCCCGAAGGCGAAGCCGAGGTAGATCAGGAACGTCGGGCTGAGCTGGCCGACCAGCGGCGGGTGCAGGTCGCGCAGGTAGTGGGACGAGTACTGACCGGCCCAGAAAGGGTCCGTACTGGCATGGCGTATGACCAGCCAGCCGAGTACCAGCGTGATCAACAGGACGACCCGTCGGGCACGGGCCAGAACGCCGGTGACGGCGAGGACCGCGACCCCCAGGTAGCACGTCACTTCGTAACGCAGGCTCCACAAGGCACCGTTGAAGGCGCCTGCGTGTATGCGCCCGGCTGACCGGCCGTCGGCCATGATCCGGGCAATGTCCGGCTGCATGGTAGTCACGCTCCAATTCGCCTGAAGGTACTCGAACGGTCCGCGAGGACCGTTGAAACCGTCGAGCGTGGAGTGCAGGCGCCAATAGAGGAAGGGGGCTATCACGAAAGCCGTGACGGTCAGGCACACCCATAAGCCGGGCAGGATGCGCAGCGCCCGGTGCCACAGGAAGCGACCCACCGGAAGCCGGGCACCGCTGCGGGTGACGAGCAAGCCGGAGAGCACGAAGAAGCCGTAGACCGACAGTTTGCCGAGCTCGGTCTGACCTCCGCTGAAGTGGTGGAGGTACTCCTTCCCGCCGTACCCCAGGATGCGGGCGTGCGAGACGACCACCGCCAGGGCCAGGCACATCCTCAGCAGGCCCAGGCTGTTGTTGCGGCCGGTCAGGAGCTCCGCGACGGTGCCGTGTGACCACCGGATCGCTAAGACGCGGTGCATTGCTTCCCCGTTTGTCGTGACTGTGTGATCGATGCCCGAACAGCTGACGTAACGTCATGTCGCCCTGCATCGAGAGGATTTCTCCGAGTGGCGACGGTGAGGAAGAGTGTTTCTGCACCATCGCCGGTTCCGTCCGAGCGATCCAGATCGCTTTGCCGCTAGCGCACCAGGCGATCCTCGGCGCGCTCCTCGGACCTGCCGCCGTCCCGTGGAACGGGCGGCACCCCCGGGGCAACGACGGCCCGGCGCCTGCCGAGGTCCTTCAGGCGGAGCGCGGGGCGCTCGACCAGGTGCCAGGAGGCGACGGCGAGGGGCAGGGTGAGCGCCATGGTCAGCAGGAAGTACACGGTGAGCCCGAAGCGGGTGCAGCCGGCGACGGCGAGGGCCTGCTGCACGAGGAAGCCGTAGATGTAGATGCCGTAGGAGTAGTCGTTGCGGGCGCCGATGCGGCGGAAGGCGCCGGGCAGTCGGATGGCGAGCCACAGCAGGGCGTAGGCGAAGGCCGGTATGCCCACGACGTAGAAGTAGCCGTAGTGCAGGCTACCGAGCAGGACGGCGAAGGAGACGAGGGCGAGCGGGTCGCTCACGGGGACGTGTTTCTTGTACAGCTCGCCGAGCATGCCGAGGCAGAAGGCCAGGCCGAGGTAGAACATGAAGGCCGGGGTGACGGCTCCGATCAGCGGCAGCCAGAAGGTGCGGAGGTAGCCGGCCTGGACGGGACCGCCCCAGTAGGGGGTGTGGATCGCCTGCCGCACGACCAGCCAGCCGAGCACGACGGTGATGAGTACGACGGCACGGCGGGCCCGGGCGAGGATCCCGGTGACGGCGAGGAGGGCGACGCCGATGTAGCAGAGCGCCTCGTGACGCAGCGTCCACAGCGACCCGTTGAAGGCGGCGGCGTGTGTGACCCCGCGGGAGCGCTCGTACTCCATGAGCCCGGAGATGTCGTACTCGCGTGTCGCGATGACCCAGTTGGCCTGGACGTATCGGATCGGACCGGTCGGGCCGCCGATTCCGTCGAAGGTGGAGTGCACGTGCCAGTAGTGCAGCGGGGCGGCGACGAACGCGGTCAGCGCGAGGCACACCCAGAAGCCGGGCAGGATACGCAGCGCCCGGTGCCACAGGAACCGGCCCACCGGAAGGCGTAAGCCACTGCGGGTGACCAGAAGACCGGAGAGGACGAAGAAGCCGTAGACGGCGAGAGTGCCCAGAGAGATCTGCTCCCCGGAGAAGCCGCGCCCGTATTCCTTGCCGCCGTAGCCGAGAGCACGGGCGTGCGACACGATGACGGCGGTGGCGAGGGCCAACCGCAGGAATCCGAGACTGTTGTCCCGGCCCGACAGCAGCTCGGCAACGGTGCCGTGCGACCAGCGCCACGCTTGCAGGCGGCGCACAAGGGCACGTTGCATGACATACACCTTTTCGAGGGGAAGTCCGGCTCCGGTCCGCGTCGGACCGGAGCCGAACCGATCAGTTCCGGCTGGCCGTGATGCCAAGGGATGTGGGGTCTGCCGGAGCGCCCGGCGGGGTGTCGGCCGGCTCCCAGGTGCCGTCGACGTGGCGCACCGTGTGCTTGATGGTGCCGTTGCGGATGATCGCCGTGTGGAACTCGTTGTCCACGGTCGCCGCACTGACGGCGGTCACGGGGCCTGTGCCGAGGACGGGGCCGGCGAGGTCGCCGAACGCGGTCCAGTTGCCGTTCGACAGGCGGGCGACGTGCCTCAGGCCGCCGTTGGGCTCGACGAGGACGGCCTGGAGGTCGTCAGCGCCGGTACCGGAGAAGGCCACGGCGCTGACACTGGTGGGCGCGCCGGTGATCTTGGTGATCTCGCCCCAGGAGCCCCAGTTGCCGAGGCTGTCGCGGACGACGTGGTAGGCCTTGTTGCTGTTGGCGACGACGCCGACGTGCGTGGCGTCTCCCACCTTCGTGATGGTGATGTCGGTGGGGTTGGTCAGATTGCCGGCAGCGGCGGAGACGTCACCCCACTTGATCCACTTGCCCGACGCGTCCCGGACACTGTGGTAAACCCGGCCGCCTCCGATGCCGACGAGCCCGAGCGTGGAGCCCATGGAGGTGACGGAGATCTTCTTCAGGCCGGCCAAGCTGCCGAGCTCGGACGTCAGCGGGCGGAACGGGACCCACGCGCCGTTCGGGTTGCGCTTGGTCTCGTAGACGACACCGTCCGCACCCAGCGCGAGGACGGTGTTCGTGCCGCTGATGCCCGCTTCGGCCGCCTGCTCGACATCGCCGATGCCACCGGCCGCCTGCTCGACGGCACCGAAGGCCGTCCAGTCCCAGTTGCTGTCCCTGACCGAGTGGTACAGGTCCTTGCCCGCGACCGTGACCATCTGAAGGCGCCATGGCGTGAGCGTGGACGCGGTCGACTGCCTCACCCAGGTGCCGAGATCGTCCACCCGAGTGGCGACAGCGCCGGTCCGCGTCTCGGACGTTCCCAGGCAGCCGCCCTGCCACGAAGCGGTCGCCACGGCGGCGAGTTCGAGTACACCGTTCTTCTCGCGGAAGACGGGAGCGCCCGTGTCGCCCTTGCAGACGGGCGTGCCGTCGATCTGAAGGCGGTTCGTGTCCACCTGGTTGACGGTGAAGTCCCCCGCGTGGAGGCGGCCAGGCACCCAGGTGTCTTTCGTCCGACCGTAACCTGCGCCCTTGAGCTGATCGTTCACGGCAGGCGACGTGGAGCCGACCCGAAGCGGGGTGATGCCGCGCACCGGCGTGGCGAGCTTGGCCAGAACGAGGTCGCGATCTGTCCGGGGGACGAGTTCCACGACTTCTCTGACCTGACCGGTCGTCGTGGCGAGATCGGTGCGTCCGACGGTCGCGGTGGTCTTCCACTTCGGCTTGCCGGCGGCGATGGTGTAGCCGGCGGCGGGGTCGTCGGCGAAACAGCTGCTCGCGGTCAGCACCCACTGGGCGTTGATGAGCGTTCCTGTGCAGGATCTGAACTCATCGCCGATGGCAAGCTTCGCGGTGAACGTGTAGGAGTTGCCCGTTTCGGGCGAGCCCGCGAGGGCGGATGCAGGGTCAGGAGTTGCAAGCACCAGAGGCACGGTCAGTAGTGCAGTCGCGGCGGCAAGACTGACTAAGCGGCCGGATTGCGTGTGATGCATTAATGATCCCCGTAAGTATGAATTCTGGGACAGAGTGCAGTGTCCATATAGGCACTCGGACTTGTGTGTCTCGAAGACCTGCCGTCAGGAAAGACGGGACTTCGTCGCAGCGGCGATACCGCGAGCCCTTCGAGACCGACTGCCGTACCCGGCGATTGGAGTTAGCAGCGGGACAGTGAAAAAGCGAAAGTGGCGCAGCCGCCGGTTCGACAGCCGCAGCAAGCGGTAGGAAGCCCGCCTCGCGAATCTCACCTCGTGCCCTGACGCTTACATGCCCGCCTGCGAATGGTCGAGCACCGCGCTTAGGGCGCCCCCAGCAAGGAGGGTGGTGGCCCGGAGGCCGACCGCCGACAGTACGGGTGCGTCCCGCTACTTAGTCGTGCGGATCTCGACCAGGACGAACTCGCGCCCTTGCGGATCGGTGGCCTCTCCGACGGACGTCCAGGTGCCCTTAGGAACCTTGACCTCCTGTTGGGTGTTGTCGGGTGCGGTCAGGGTGACCTCTGCAGCCTGATCGCCCGGCCCCTTGACCACGTGCACGGAAGGGAGCTCCAGGCTGAGCCAGCCGGAGCTGCCGGTCGCTCGGAAGCAGAACTTGTCGTTGCTGCGTGCCCAGACTTCCATCAGGCCGGTGCCAGAGGAGCAGTCGACCAGGGTGATGTTGCCATCGCCTCGCTTGAGGGTGATCCCCTTTTGCGCCTTGATCTGATCTGCGTTCGGGTAGTCGAAGGTTTCGATGGCAGGGCCCGGTTGACTGTCGACCACCGAAACCGATTCGGGCGCGTTGCTGCGTGCGGTGTGGGATAAGGCGGTGGCGACGATCGCGGCCGCACCGGCAGCAGTCGCAGCCGTAGCGATGACCCGCCGTATGACTGTCATGCAGGTTCCTTGCTTGAACGGTAGTGATCAACACAGAGACGTGGGATTCAAGCACTCGTTCACAGTCAGGGGCTACACGGAAATCAGCCTGTCTGCAGCACAGTGGCGCAAAATGATCTTGTTGCCGCTCCCTCTTGCCGTAGGCAGATTATCCATGTAGCCAACAGGCTCTTTACATGCTTATCGTCACGGGGCTCGCCCGCCGCGCGGTGCAACCACAGCCCGAGCCAACTCTTGACACACCCTCACCAAGCTCGTACGGCGGACGTCACCAAGGGTGACGCCGCTGCCTGACAATCAGCTGGAGGAACGCCTTGGAGACCACCTACTGGAGCAGACGGCGCGTTCTCGGTGCCCTCGCGGCCACCACAGCACTAGCTGCTACTTCGAGCCTTGTGCTCAGTCCCTCCCTGGCCTTAGCCGATACAGCGCCGCCCGACGGCGACCCGTTCAATTTGCCTGACACCGACCGCGCTCGGGTCGTCCATGCATGGCTGCTGGGCGGCAAAGCCGTCCGTGCTGCTGCGGAGTTGGCGCTGACCGGTTCGGATACCGACGTCCAGACGTTCTTGGCTGTGGAGCTTCGTAGGGCCACCGCAGAGGACAACCGTGTCGCACTCGCCACGTCCCTTGCAGGTGCCGGAAAGGGCAGTCGTCGCGATGCCGTCGCCGCGCTCGAGGGCGGCGACGCCTCCATCGCCGACTATCTGAAGGGCGGTTTCAAGACTGGCCTCATGGAGGACCTGCGGGTGGCCACTGCGACGGTGATGGCCGCGGGTGACAAGGCCGTGCGTCGCGAGGGCAACGCAGCCCTGAACGCGGGGACCCGCACGGCGTTAGAACAGTTCCTGACGCAGGGCCAGTACACCGCTCGCCTGGAAGACATGCGCTTCGAGACCTCCAAGCTTCTGACACAGGCTGGTCCTGAGGTTCAGAAGTACGCATCCCGTGCGTTATCCGGCACCGCCGACGACATCGAATGGTTTCTGGAGATCGGTCAGCACATCGCGCGTGCCCGAGACCAGGAGGCCATGACGATCGAGGAGCTGGTCGCGGTCGTCCAGCGCGAAGGCAAGAAGGCAGATGCGAAGACGAAGCAGGCCGAAGAGGCCGCTGCTCGCGCTGTCGAGGCCGCCGCCAAGGCCAAGGAGGCGGCAGAGAAGGCCGCGGCCGAGGCCCAGGCCGCGCAAGACGACGTCATCAAATCCGGTGCAGCAGCGCGCAAGGCTGCCGAGGCCGCGCAGGGCGCGGCGGACTCGGCCCGAGTCGCCATCCGTGCTTCCCACGCCGCGGTCCAGGCGTCGCGCCGTGCCGCCTATGCCGCCAGCGCAGCAAGCCAGGCTGCCGCAAGCGCCGGCTCCGCTGCCGCCCGGGCCTACAACGCTGCGATCGCCGCATCCAAGGATGCTTCGCAAGCATCCGCCGCCAAGACTGCCGCCGTAGCCGCACGCAACGCTGCCGCCAAGGCCCGAAGTGCAGCGACTGCCGCCGACTACGCGGCCGGTGCCTCAGCCCAGGCCGCGAGCGCCGGGTCAGCGGCCGCATCCGCGGCGCGTAACGCCGCCGCTGCCGCGACATCATCCGCTGCGGCAGCCAGCGCCGCCGGCAAGGCGCAGGCCGAGGCCGCGGAAGCCTCCAAGCAGGCACAGATCGCTGCCGCCAACGCGCAGATCGCCACCAACGCCGCCGGCACTGCGCAGGCGCTGGCGAACAGTGCGGCAGTCGCCGCCCGTACCGCACGAGACGCCGCCAACAGTGCCGCGACTCACGCAGACAAGGCTGCGGACGCTGCCGAGTGGGCTGCCCAGTATGCGGGACAGGCCGTTGAGTACGCGAAGAAGTCCACTGAGTTCGCCAATGAAGCCACCAAGGCTGCGAACACCGCCACCAACGCTGTCACCCAGGCCATCGACGTGGAGAAGAAGGCACGCGAGGCTGAATGGCAGCGCCTGGACGAGGACCGGAAGCAAGCGGTCGAGGAAATGCGCCTGCTGGCGCAGATCGAACAGCAGGAGAAGGCAGGACTCGCTCAGAAGCGGACACAGGCAGAACAAGCCGACCAGGCCACGAAGGACCTCATCGCCAAGGCCGAGTCAGCGCTCAAGGCGGGAAACGAATCCGTTGCCGCGCTCCTCGGGCGCAAGGCAGCCATCGCTGTCATGAACTCCCACGGCACGTGGTCGCGTGAGGCTGCGCGCTTCGCTCTGTCGGGGTCTGATTCGGACGTTCACGCCTGGATCGACGCCGACCGACTGCTCGCCCAGCGGCAGGACGATCGCGAGACCGCGCTGTTTCTGGCTCGAGTCTCCACCCCCAACGTCGCAGATGCCGCGACTACGGTGCTGCAGGACAGCGATCCAGAGGCCGCAACGAAGTTCCTCAGCAGTGGTGTCATCGGCGCCGCCGCGGAGGACAATCGCGTCGCCGTGGCCCGCTTCCTGAGTAACAACCCCGGCACCGCGGTGAGGAAGGCGGCGACCGAAGCGCTGAACGCAGGAACAGCGGAAGCCATGTACCGCTTCCTCACCGTCACCGGCGAAGCAGCACAGCGGGAGGATGACGCGGTCGCCACCGCCACCATCCTGGCCACCGCAGGCCCCTACACCAAAGCCCACGCCGAGGCCGCCTTGGAGGGCCCGGCGTGGATGCGCCGCAACTTCATCGCCTCGGTGCAATACAAGACCGCACAACTCGACTACGACTCGGCCACACATATCGCCGCCATGCAGGGCGCAATCGCCGCTGCCGCGAAGATCGCAAACAAGGCCCAGGAAGACGCGGCCCGCGCCCAGGAAGCAGCGGCCAAGGCCCGTAACGCAGCATCCGAAGCGCTGCAGTGGGCCAACAAAGCAAAGCAGGCAGCCGATCAGGCCGCTGTCTACGCGACGCAGGCAAAGGCGAACGCGGACGCCGCCGAGCAGGCCGCCAAAAATGCACAAGCCTCCGCGGACAGAGCCAAACAAGCGGCCAGCACTGCGCGCACGGCCGCGCGTTCGGCGAACTACTCCGCCAATCGTGCTCTGGAGTCCGCCCGCAGCGCCGTCGCCTCCGCGAACTTCGCTCAAGCGTCCGCAGCAGCCGCCCGCGCCTCTGCCATCCAAGCCGGCCAAGACGCGCGAGCGGCTTCAGCCGCCGCAAGCCAAGCTCAGCAGATCGCTTCCGCCAAGCGGACAGCCGAACTCGCAGAAGCAGCCAAAAAAGCAGCTGAGGAGGCACGCAAGGCCAAGGCAGGCGGAACGAACCCGGCCGACACTCCTGACAACGACAGCGTACAGGGCGGTCTTCCCTGGTGGCAGGAAGACGCGAGGTGGCTCGCTAACGCCACCAACTGGCTGAGCATCGGCACCGGTTTCATGTCTGCCATTCTCGGCGTCAGCGGCTTGGGCGCCGGCGTGGTCTTCCCGCCCGCCGTGCCGTTCGTAGAAGGTTTTGCGGCAGGCTTCGCCTACGCCTCGCTGGGCTTCGCGGGTCTGAACACCCTCTTCACCGGGATCGGCTACGGATGGGGCAGCAGCGAGTTCAAGAGCTCCGTGGCTAGCACCGCTCTGGGTGTGTTTACCTTCGGCCAGTCAAAATGGATCGGCGCCCTCGGCGGCACGAAGGTGGCTACCAAGATCACGCAGTTCGGGCACGATCTCATATCACCCGTCACCGGTCTGCTCGGATCTCTATTCTGAACACTTGAAGACGCCAGTGCTGCAGGGGGCCGCCGGCCGGCCGGCGGCCCCCTGACTACCGATGGGACCTCTTGTGCTTGCCCGGCTTCCCCTGATTTACCTGATCATGATGGCCACTTTCGCAACTTTGCTGCTGTGCCTTGCAGTGGACAGATGGATGAAGGTGCGCAAGTTGACATTGATGTTCTTCGCCCTCTCCATCGCCTCCTGCCTCGGCATGATCGCGGTCGGCAAAGCTCAATGGCAGCACTGGAACGCCCATCAAATGCTGATCCTGTACTCGTTCGCATGGACGGGGCTGGCGATTGGGTTTCTGCCATATCGAAAAATCCTCCTCCAGTACAGCGAAGAATTTCGAAACGGGATCAAAAGAGAACAGTATCAATATCCCCGTAAATATCAAATATTCACGCTCTCTTCTGTCATCGTCATGTGCTTCCTGGCGTTCATTTTGGCCAGCTGAACAATCGCTGTGGAGCCCGGGATACCGGGCTCCACAGCGATCGAAACCGAAGCAGACTGACAAAAATGGGGCCGCCCGACGGGACGGCCCCATTTTTGTCAGTCGAACCAGCGGTCCCTGGCCAGTTCCTCCGTGCGGGACGGGTCTTCCAGGAGGGCTGCCACCTCGAAGCGGCGGGGCCATTGGGTTGTGGACCAGGCCAGGCCGGCGGCTACTCCTTCCAGGGTGGCGGCATGGAGCACTCCGTCGGGGGTCAGGCGCCAGTCGATCTCCACGCCGTCGACGATCAGTTCCTCGTGTTCGACGTACGAGTGGGGTGTGCTCGGGCCGAGCAGGGTCCGCACCGAGTCCGGGACTTCGTGTTCCGTGCCCTCGGAGTCGATCGCGGCCGTCACGGACTCGCTGAGGCGGCGGACCTGGAAGAGTTCCGCCAACTCGGCCGCACGGGACGGGCGTACGGGGAGCAGGGGGATGCCCTGGGTGAAGGGGAGGAGGTCGGGTGAGTCGACCACCATCGCCTCGGTCGCGTCCACGATCCTCATCTCGCCGTCGACGACGGCTCGCAGGTCGTCGGGGAGGGTGACCTGCTCGGGGTCGAGGTCCGCCAACGCCGTGTACAGGCCGTGCAGTTGGGTCGCGGATACCTCGCGGTCCGGGTCCGCCAGGCGGTCCAGGAGTTCGGCAGCGCCGCCCGGCTCGTCGAGGAGCGCGGACACCGACGTGCGGACGCCGAGCGCGCGCAGCACCTGCTCGTCGTCGAAGCCGGTCGCGTCCGCCTCGTCGTAGAGGCCGTGGAGCAGCGGGTCGCCGCCCGCGGCCAGCAGGCCCGCGGGGCGGCGGCCGTCGAGCACCGGGTTCCCGCGCAGCCACCACGCCGTGTACGGGCGTACGACCTCGTGGGTGCCGTCGTGCAGGAGGACGCGGACCGGCTGGGTGAGGGCGTCGCGCAGGGGCGGCCGGGCGAGCAGGGCGAGGGCCTCGGGCCACTTGTCGTCGTCGACGAGGTCCAGGTCGCGGACGGCGACGAGCTCGGTGGCGACGGGCGGCACCGGCACGTCGGGGAACCGGTCGAGGACGTCCTCGCACCACACGTCCACCGCGTCCAGCAGCCCCGCGTCGTCCGGCTCGGGGAAGTCGCCCTCGCGGGGCTCCAGTTCGTCCGGGTCGAGGACGACGTCCGTGGCGCGCACGAGTGCGAAGCCAGCCAGCACCCCGCAAGCCGCCAGCGGTTGTTCGCCCCATTTCTCCGCCAACTCGGCGTCCACCATGCCGAGTTCGTCCTCGCGGATGACGGATGCGAACGGGCTGCCGGGCAGGACGAGTTCACCGGCGGGGGCGAGCTCGCCGTCCTCGTCGGGCAGGGCGAGCGCGCCCAGCCAGGGTTCGTCGCCGGGCGCGAGGTCCGCGTCCCGGACCAACGCCAGGACGGTGTCGGCGAGTTCCTCGGCGTCCGGGGCGTCCTGGTCGTCGTAGAAGGCTCCGCCGTCGTCGTCCAGGGACGCGGCGACGGCCGCCCGCACCTGCGGGGTGGTGAGGACCGCGCGCGGCGTCGCGGGCAGCGCGCCGAGCTTCTCGAGGAGCGGGTGCGCGGCGTCGGGGTGGGCGACCTTGAGGCCGAGGCGGGCCAGGACGTCCGCGTCGACGCCGGTCGTGTCCGCGGTGGGCAGCAGGACCTGGCGGGGTCCGATGGTCGTGCGCCGGTCGGCCAGCGGCACGGGCAGGCCGGTCAGCCGGTCCGGGTCGACGCCCGCGAGGCTGTCGTAGAGCCGGTGCCACCAGTGCGGGTCCTTCTCAAGTCCCGCCAGCCGGTCGATCGCGTCGGCCAGCGGGATGCGGGGCACGCCGAGGGTGCGCAGCTCGACCCGCCGTTCCAGGCCGGCCGGCAGCAGCGTGGGCAGGACCTCCGCCAGCACGCGCACGGTGTCCGCGCCTGCGCCCTCCACGATCTCCGCGTCCCGTGGACGCAGCGCCGGCGGAAGCTCGTCCTCCGGCGCCGGCGGGACCGCGGGCGGCAGGAAGGCGGTGCGCGGGAGCCGCTCCAGGATCGCCTGGCGCAGGGCGCCGTCCAGTTCGCCCTTGCCGAGCGGGCCCGGCACCAGGTCGATGATCCCCGCGCCCACCGGCCGCCACGCGGCGAGCAGCCCGGCGTAGGCGTCGGCGGCGCGCTGGACGAGGAAGTCGGTCAGCGGGCCGGGCGCGGCGTGCCGACGGGTCGTGTCCAGCGGCAGCGAGGCGATGAGCAGCGCGGGCACGCCGAGGGGTTCGTCGCTGGGGGTGGGCGCGTGCACCACGGGGCCGGTGCGGGGCCGCGCGGGTGCGCCGTCGCCGTCGACGGGGACGGCCCAGGTCACCGACCAGTACGGCCGCAGCCGTTCCTCCACCGGACGGTCGGCCAGCAGGTCCGGCGTGAGCGGGCCGTCGGCTGCGGCGATCCGCCAGCGGGTGCTCCCGTCGCGGGAGTCCTCGACGACGGTCAGCTCGCCGTCGGCCGCGCGGCGCAGGGTGCGCGGCTCCTGGTCGTGCACCTCGACGACGACCTCGTGCAGGCCGGGCAGGGCGAGGAGCAGCGCGTCGTCCACGGCGGTCAGGAGCCGCTCGGCGAGGTCGGCGGCGGCCGGGTCGCGCAGGGGCAGGATGACGGCCGTGTCGTACGGGTCGGGCGCGGTGCCCTCGGCGGCGAACGGCATCCTCAGCAGCGGGACGTGGCCGTCGCGGCGGCGGATCTCGTCGCCGAGGCCGGGGCTGTGGCGGGCGGTGTCCGAGGCCAGGTCGCGGGCCTCCGCGAGCGACCAGCGCACCCCGCCGTGCCGGCCGACGACGGCGGGCTCGTCGGTGACGGCGAGCACGGCGGCGAAGCCGACGCCGAACCGGCCCACCGCCGACTGCCGTGTGTCCCGCTTCGCCGAGGCGCGGAGCGTGGCGAGCGACTCGACGCCGGCCGCGTCCAGCGGGGCGCCGGTGTTCGCGGCGACGAGGACGCCCTCGCGGAGGGTGAGGCGCAGCCGGCCGGGGACGCCGGCCCGCGCCGCCGCGTCGGCCGCGTTCTGCGCCAGCTCGACGACGAGGCGGTCCCGGTAGCCGCCGAGGACGAGGTCCTCCTCGGCGTTGGCGTCCTCCCGGAAACGGGCGGGACTGGTCGCCCAGGCGTCCAGGACACCGCGGCGCAGACGGGCCGTGCCGAAGGGGTCCGCTCCCTCGGGTGCCGGCCGCACGAACTTGCTCACGTCGGTTTCCCTCTCGTCGTCTGCGTGAGGAGAAGGTATCGCGCGAGGAAGGGGGTCAGCTTCCGGAGGAGTACGGGACGGGGACGGCCGCTGCCGCCGGAAGGCCAAGCCGAAGCGGCGCCGCCGCCGACGCGCACCGGCACATGATCCCGGAGTTGCCCGGCCCGCCCCTCAACTCCCAGAGGTCAAAGGAGACTTCACAAGCGCACGAAACAAGCGCACGAGACGAGCGCACGAGCACTACGAGTGCCCCAGCTCCGCCGACTCCTCGTCCGTCGTCGCCGGCACCGAACCAGAGTCGGCGGACGGGCGCAGCGGGAAGGGGTCCACCCGCGTCTCGTCGATGACCGGCGGGGCCGGCCGCGGGGGCTTCGGCATGACCGCGGCCTCGGAGTGGCCGCCGCAGCCGTACGCCAGCGACACCACGCGGCCGTCCGCCGGGGAGAACTCGTTGGCGCAGACGCCGAAGGCCTGGCCGAGGGAGCCGCCGATGGGGGTGAGGAAACCGCAGCTGACGCAGGAGGCGGGGGCCGCCTGGGCCATGGGCGTCTTGGAGCCGTAGGCCTCCTCCCAGCGGTCGGCGGCGGCGTGGAGGCCGTAGCGGGAGAGGACCCGGGCCCGGCGCATGCCGAGTTCCTCGGCGACGGCGGGGATGGAGCCGCGCGCGGGGGCGGACGGCAGCCGCGCGGGCGGTTCCTCCGTCACCTCGGCGTCCTCCGCCTCGACCAGCTCCGCCATCTCGTGGGAGAGGGCCGAGTTCGGCGGCAAGGCGTCCTCGCCGGTGAAGCCGGGCTCGAGGCGCAGGTCCTCGGCGTCGGTGGGCAGAAGGTCGCCGGGGCCCATGTCGCCGGGGCGCAGGCGCTCGCTCCACGGGACCCACTCGGGGGCCAGGACCGCGTCCGGGCCGGGCAGCAGCACCACCTCGTCGAGGGTGACGGTCTTCGCGCGGGAGGCCCGCGCTACCGTCGCCGCCCAGCGCCAGCCGCGGTACCCGAGCTCCTTGCACTCGAAGAAGTGCGTGACCACGCGGTCCCCGTCGGAGACCACCCCTACGTGCTCCCCGACGACGCCGGGGGCGGCGGCCTCCTCCGCCGCGGCGCGGGCGAGGTCGACGGCCTCGGCGCACAGGCGGTCGGGGATGCGGCTTCGCGTGGTCGCTGCGCTCACAGGTATCGCTTCTCTCCTACGCCGTCTCTCGAGTGCGCCGGCCTGAAGGCGGGCGGGTGCGGACGGAGCGGACCTGAGGGCCGCGTCGACGTCCGCGCCCGATCGCGCTCGGACGCACCTGCTGTCATCCATTCTGCGGGATGGCCGGGAGGCGCGCGGCCGAGAACAATCGCCACGGCGCGCTACGCACGCTACCTGTTCACCGCCGCTCGGCCTACACCGACGGGACGTTTCCCACCCTACGACGCCCGCGGGCCCGCTCCGCCACCCCGCCCCCCGCACGCCCATACGCGCGGTATCCGCACTACGTCCGCCCATCTCGGGGCACTATGACGGGGTGGCAACGGCGAGGACGCCCCCTGACGCCGCCGGGACGGGCGGGGCCGAGGGGCACAAGGGGTTCGAGGAGGAGAGTCGGGTGAGCGGTTCGGGCCGGGTCGGAGGGTCCGTCCGCGCGGTGGGCCGTGCCCTGCACCTGCCGTTCACCGGCACCGCGCGTGGCATCCGCAAGGCCACCCACGCGCACGGCGCCGGCGAGTCCGGCCTCGGCAAGCTGATCGAACTGCACGGCGTGAACGGCGCCGGCGACGTCATGATCACCATCGCGCTCGCGTCGACGGTCTTCTTCTCGGTGCCGACCGACGAGGCCCGCGGCCGCGTGGCGCTCTACCTCGCCATCACCATGGCGCCGTTCACGGTGCTCGCGCCGGTGATCGGCCCCCTCCTGGACAAGGTGCCGCACGGCCGCCGGGCCGCCATGGCCGGTGCGATGGGCGCGCGGGCGCTGCTCGCGCTGGTGCTGTCGGGCGCCGTCGTCACCGGCAGCATCGAGATGTACCCGGCCGCCCTGGGCGTGCTCGTCGCGTCGAAGGCGTACGGCGTGGTCAGAAGCGCCGTCGTGCCGCGTCTGCTGCCACCGCGTTTCTCCCTGGTGAAGGCCAATTCGCGCGTCACGCTGGGCGGGCTCCTCGCCACCGGGGTCGCCGCGCCGGTCGGCGCCGGGCTGCAGGCGCTCGGCCCGCGCTATCCGCTCTACGGCGCGTTCGTCATCTTCGTCGTGGGGACGTTCCTGTCGTTCTCCCTGCCGCCGAAGGTGGACTCGGCGAAGGGCGAGGACACCGCCCTGCTCGCGGCGGACGAGCAGCATCTGCACGGCCCGCACCGGCAGCCGGTGAAGCGGCCGGGCCTGAGGACCGTCGGCATCGCCGTCACGCACGCGCTGGGCGCGAACACCGCGCTGCGCTGGCTGTCGGGGTTCCTGACGTTCTTCCTGGCGTTCCTGCTGCGCGAGCACCCGCTGACCGGGCAGAGCGCGGCGGTGTCGCTCGGCATGGTGGCCGTCGCGGCGGGCGCGGGCAACGCGCTCGGGACGGCGATGGGGGCGTGGCTGCGGTCCCGGGCGCCGGAGCTGATCATCGTGACGGTGGTGGCGGTCGTCCTCGGCGCGGCGATCACGACGGCGGTGTTCTTCGGGGCGTTCCTGGTGGCGTGTCTGGCGGCGGTGGCGGGCTTCTCGCAGGCGCTGGCGAAGCTGTCCCTGGACGCGCTGATCCAGCGGGACGTGCCGGAGCTGGTGCGCACGTCGGCGTTCGCGCGTTCGGAGACGCTGCTGCAGATGTCGTGGGTGTTCGGCGGCGCGGTCGGCATCGTGATGCCGCTGAACGGCACGCTGGGCCTGTCGGTGGCGGCCGCGGTGGTCGCCCTCGGCTGGGTCACCACGGTCCGCGGCCTGCTCGTCTCCTCGCGCCACGGCGCGGGCCCACGCGCGCGCGTGGCGTGAACGACCCTGACGCGCCGTACCCCGCACGACCCTGACACGCGGGCACGCCGTACCCCACGTAGAGAGACCTCGGGGCCTGCCAGATAGCCTTCCGCCATGACCACGATGCCCCGCGGCGGAGCCGCTGATGTCCACGGCGTTGTGCGACGCCGCCGCGCCGTCGCCGCCGCCGGCGCCGTTTGTGCCGGACTGCTCGTCCTGTCGGCCTGCGACAAGCCGACCCCGCTGTCCACGATCACCGTCGGCCAGTCCTCGGTCAGCGAGGAGGCCACCTGCGGCGGTGAGGGCAAGACCCTGACCACCGAGGCGCTCACGGCGTGCCTGAAGGACACGGACATCAAGTCGATCAAGGTCGACCCGGACGAGACGGTGCGCTTCGGCGTCGACCCCGACGTCGCCGAGAAGCGCTGGACGATCCTGATGAACGGTCAGCCGCTCGTCGAGGACACCGACAAGACGTACCGCACGATCCCCGGCAGCGTCTTCTTCAACGCCCAGTACGGCGCGCAGGGCGACTCCACGCTCGTCTCCATCAAGGCGGGGGACGGCAAGAAGGAGAGCCAGGCGGTCACCGGGCTGTGGTCGTTCAAGCTGAAGAAGGACGACTGATCGCTTCCGCCGGGCGGCGCGTGCTGGTGGCCACCGCGGTCCCCGTGGAGCGGGACGCGGTGGCACAGGCGTTCGACGGGCCGGGGCGCGAGGTGCGGCTGCCCGGGGCGAGCCTGCTCAGGACGACGTCGGGGCCGCTGACGGTGGATCTGCTGGCCGCCGGCGTGGGACCCGCCCTCGCCGCCGCCTCCACCGCGAGCGCCCTGACCGCCGCCGCCCTCGGCGACGCCCCCTACGGCCTCGTCGTCTCCGCCGGTATCGCCGGCGGCTTCACGCCCTCAGCGGAAGCCCCGGCCGGGCAGGACGAGAGCGGCGCGCCCGTCGGCTCCCTCGTCGTCGCCGACGAGATCACCGCCGCCGACCTCGGCGCAGAGACCGCCGACGGCTTCCTGCCCGTCACCGACCTGGGCTTCGGCGCCGTCACCCACCGGCCGCCCGCCGCCCTCGTGCGGCAGGCCGCGGCCGCCGTCGGGGCGGGCACCGGCACGGTCCTCACGGTGTCCACCGTGACCGGCACCGCCGCCCGCGCCGCCGCCCTGCGCTCCCGCCATCCCCGCGCCCTCGCGGAGGCCATGGAGGGCTTCGGGGTCGCCGAGGCCGCCGCCGCGCACGGCACGCCGGTGCTGGAGATCCGCGCGGTCTCCAACCCCGTCGGCCCCCGCGACCGGGCCGCCTGGCGCATCGGCGACGCCCTGACCGCCCTGACCGGGGCCTTCGGGAAGCTCACGCCCGTCCTCAGGAGTTGGAACGCGTATGACCACGACCGGTGACCCGCTGCGTATCGCGTACTCGCCCTGCCCGAACGACACCTTCGTCTTCGACGCCCTCGCCCACGGCCGGGTGCCCGGCGCGCCCGCGCTCGACGTGACGTTCGCGGACATCGACGTCACCAACGGCATGGCCGAGCGCGGCGAGCACGACGTGCTGAAGGTGTCGTACGCCGTGCTGCCGTACGTCCTCGACGCCTACACGCTGCTGCCGTGCGGGGGCGCGCTGGGCCGGGGCTGCGGGCCGCTGGTGCTCACCCGGGAGCCGGGACTCGGACTTGCCGGCCGCACGGTCGCCGTGCCGAGCGAGAAGTCGACGGCCTATCTGCTGTTCCGGCTGTGGGCGGCGGACCAGGTGCCCGGCGGGGTCGGCGAGATCGTCGTCATGCCGTTCCACGAGATCATGCCGGCCGTGCGGGACGGCAAGGTGGACGCGGGACTGGTCATCCACGAGGCCCGCTTCACCTACCGGAACTACGGGCTGCACAAGCTCGCCGACATGGGCGAGCACTGGGAGGACACGACGGGCCTGCCCATCCCGCTCGGCGCGATCATCGCCAAGCGCGCGCTGGGAGCGGCCGCGCTGACCCGGCTCGCCGACTCGATCCGCACCTCCGTGCGAGCCGCGTGGGACGCGCCGGAGGTCTCCCGCCCGTACGTCATGGCGCACGCCCAGGAGATGGACCCGGCCGTCGCCGACCAGCACATCGGCCTGTACGTCAACGAGTTCACGGCCGACCTGGGCGACGACGGCTACGCGGCGGTGCGCGGGCTGCTGACGCGCGCGGCGGCCGAGGGACTGGTGCCGCCCCTCGGCCCGGACGCGCTCGCTTTCCCCTGAGCCCCCGCGGTTCAGACGTCCAGCTGGTCGGCGACGGCGCGGAGCAGGCCGGCGATCTTCTTGCCGGAGGTCTTCTCGGGGTAGCGGCCCTTCTCCAGCATCGGCGTGATGTTCTCCAGGAGGGTCGTCAGATCCTGGACGATCGAGGCCAGTTCGTCCGGCTTCTTGCGGGTCGCGGCGGCGACCGAGGGGGTCGGGTCCAGGACGACGACGGAGAGGGCCTGGTCACCGCGCTGCCCGGCGACGACGCCGAACTCCACGCGCTGTCCCGGCTTCAGTGCCTCGACTCCGGCGGGGAGGACCGAGGAATGGACGAAGACGTCGCCGCCGTCGTCGCGGGAGAGGAAGCCGAAGCCCTTCTCGCTGTTGAACCACTTGACCTTGCCAGTCGGCAAAGCACACGCTCCCTCGATCGGTCCCGGGCGCTCCTGGACGCCGGTTGAACTGCCGTCATGACACCCTACCGGGGGTCTCTCCAGGCGGGCACGCCTTAAAACGAGCCGAAGCACAGTGCGCCAAGGGGGTCGCGAAACCGCCGGGACGATCACGTTCCGCCGAAGCGGTGACCCTCGTGCCGGACGGCCCCGGGAGGAGCGGGACTACCCTGGAGCGGTGCGTGACGAGACCGAGACGACTTCAGACACTTCCGGCACTCCCGGTCTTTCCGGCGCTTCCGGTGCTCGCGGTGAGACCCCCGCGCCCGGCGACAGGCTGATCCGGGCCGGGGCGCTGGTGTTCTTCGCCGGCGCCGTGGCCACCCTGGTCACCGTGGCCCCGCTGTTCCTCGGGACGACGCCTTTCCCGACGTTCATGTTCGGACTGAGCATGCTCATGGGCGTCGGCTTCTTGCTGACCGGGGCGGGCGTGCTGCGGTCGGTCGCGGCGGGGCGGCGTCAGGCGCGCGCGGGACGGTAGGCGGCCAGCCAGGCGGGGAACTCCGTGAGGTCCCCGAGGACGACGTCCGCGCCAGCGTCCGTCAGCTCCCGCGCGTCGCACGGGCCGGTGGCCACGGCGACGGAGAGGGCCTCGGCGGCCCGCGCCCCGCGCACGTCCCCGACATGGTCGCCGACGTACACGTCCGCGCCGTGCTCGCGCAGGGCCGCCGCCTTCTCCTCGGCCCACAGGTCGCCGACGACCGCGTCGGGCTCGATGCCCAGGTGGGCGAGGTGCAGCTCGGCGTTGGGCTCGTACTTGGCGGTGACGACGACTGCCTTCCCTCCGGCGGCGCGCACCGCCGCGATCGCCTCCCGCGCGCCGGGCAGCGCGAGGGTGGGGGCGATGGCCACGGTCGGGTAGATCTCGCGGTACAGGTTCCCGACGGCGTCGACCTCGTCGGCCGGGAACCAGTTGACCAGCTCGTCGGCGAGCGGCGGGCCGAGACGGGTGACGACGAGGTCGGCGTCTATGGGGCGGCCGGTGCGCTCGGAGAGGGCGGTGTAGCAGGCGTGGATGCCGGGGCGCGAGTCGATGAGGGTCATGTCGAGGTCGAAGCCGACCGTGAGCGTGGGGGTGGTGGCCATGGAGGCCATTGTGCTGGCCGGCGGGGCCGGCGCCCCCGCCGCCCCCTCCCGCCCGAGCGCCCCGAGCGCTACTTCCGCCGCTGCGACCGCCACACCAGGAACAGGGCCGACGCCACCGCCGCCCCCCGCACGACCCACGGGAAGGTCTCGTGGATCGCGTCGTTCAGGTGGCCCTCGGCGACGGGCGCGCCCCAGCGGCCCTCGGTACGGCCCCACAGCCACACCACGCCGGACGCCACCGCCAGCCCCGGCAGGACCATGACGGCCCACTGCGTCTCCCGCTCGGTCAGCCGGCGTGAGGCGTAGGCGATCAGCCAGCCCACGATCAGCGCGAGCCAGCTCCCGGCCACCGCGCCGGCGACGAGGCAGCCGGCGGCGAGCAGCAGGAGCGGGTTGCTCCAGCGGCCGCCCCGCAGCAGGGGGGCCAGCCGGCGCCGACGTCCCGCCGGGGCGGCTTCCGCCTCCTCTTCCCTCTCGGGCTCCTCGGGGGCCTGCTCCTTCTCCGTCCGCTTCGGGGGCGGCGGCTTGAGCATGTCGGGGATCTCGACGCCGCCGACGAAGCCGGGGACCTCGTCGCCCAGGTCGAAGGGACTCGGCTCGCGCCGCCGCCACCAGTCCGGGGACTCGACGCCGTCGCCGAGTTCGTGCGCGCCGGCGCGGTGCGGCGGGGACGGGACGTCGGGAGGGGCGGGCGTGTCCGGCTTCTGCCGGGGGCGCGGCACGACCCGGCGGAACCGCCCGGGCCGCTCGCCCCCGCTCTCGTCCTCGCGGTCGCGCTGCGCGGGCACGGAGGGAGCGGCGGGCTCCTCGGGCACGTGAGGGGAGCCGCCGGCCGCGGCGGCCACCAGGTCGTCCGGACTGCCGAGCCGGTCGAGGATGCGGCGGACGGCGGCGGGAGAGTCCACGGGCGACCTGGCGCGCCGTTTGTCGATCTCGTTCCGCAGGTCCGACACGAGCCGCATCCGCATGGCCGAGGACAACTGCCGCTGCTGGGCCACGTCACCGACGCGGCTCAGGAACTCGTACACGACCTGGTCGCTCTCGATCCCCACGAAGTCCCTCCGGGGGGTTGGTCGTTGTCGTCCCCTTTGGTCACGGTACCGTGCCGGCGGGGTGCCGCCGTCCAGACCCCCCGCATCGGCCTGAACGGCCGTGTCCTCGACCGCCGGACGGGCTGAGCGATGCTCTCCGGGGCCGCCGTCGTACCCACCCGCTAACGTGGGTCAGATGAGCCCTGAGGACGCCCCGGCCCCCCGCTCCCTCGCGGAGGCCCTCCGCGGCAGGGACGACGCCTCCCTGGCCGCCCTCCTGCGCCACCGCCCCGATCTCATCACCCCGGTCCCCACCGACCTCACCCAGCTCGCCACCCGCGCCGGCACCCGCGCCTCCGTCGTGCGCGCGCTGGAGCGGCTGGACCGGTTCGCCCTGCAGACCGCGGAGGCGCTCGCGGTGGCCGGGGACCCGGCGTCGTACGACGAACTGCTGGGGCTGATGGCGGGGGACAAGCCGGACCGGGCCGTCGTCGAGGCGCTGCCCGGCGCGGTCGCCGCACTGCGGGAGCAGGCGCTGGTGTGGGGCGCCGACGATCGGCTCCGGCTGGTCCGCACCGCGCGGGAGCTGCTCGCGCCGTCGCCGCAGCACCCGTCCCCCACCGGGCTCGGCCCCTCCGTGCGGGAGGCCACGGCGGGGATGTCGCCGGGCCGCATCCAGGAGATCGTGGCGGCGGCCGGACTGCCGTCGACGCACGACTCCGTGTCGGCGGTGGCCGCGCTGAGCTCCCTCTTCTCCGACCGGCGCAGGATGAAGGCGCTGCTGGCCAAGGCCCCGGCCGACTCCCTCGACGTGCTCGACCGGCTGGTGTGGGGGCCGCCGTACGGGCAGGTGACGGCGGACCCCGCGCCCAGGCTGCGCTGGCTGCTGGACCGGGCTCTGCTGCTGCCCACCTCGCCCGGCACGGTCGTGCTGCCGCGCGAGGTCGCCCTGCACCTGCGGGCGGGCCGGGCCCACCGCGCGGTGGAGCCGGTGCCGCCCGCCGTGGAACCGGCCGTGGTCCACCGCCCACAGGTGGTGGACGCGACGGCGGCCGGGCAGGCGTACACGGCGCTGACGACGGTCGAGGAACTGCTGAAGGACTGGGACGAGGGCGGCCCGACCGTGCTGCGGGCGGGCGGGCTCAGCGTGCGCGACCTCAAGCGCACGGCCGTCGCGCTGGACGTCTCCGAGCCCGTCGCCGCGTTCTGGGTGGAACTGGCCTACGCGGCGGGGCTGATCGCCTCCGACGGCGAGGCCGACGAGCGGTACGCGGCGACCCCGGAGTACGACGAGTGGCGGGAGCGTCCGGCGGCCGAGCGGTGGGCGCGGCTCGCCCGGGTGTGGCTGTCGGCGACCCGGACGTCCGGGGTCGTGGGCGGGCGGGACCTGAAGGACCGCGCGCTGTCGGCGCTGGGCCCCGGGCTCGACCGTTCGGCCGCGCCGGAGGTACGGCGCCGCGTGCTGACGCTGCTGGCCCGGCTGCCGGAGGGCGGGGCGCCGGACGCGGAGACGGTGTTGGCCCGGCTGCGCTGGGAGCGGCCGTTGCGCAACCAGGGCGTCTCGCAGCCGGCCCAGGGGCAGCCGCACCCGCCGCGGGGCGAGGACGACGACCTGCGCTCACGGCTCGCCCGCTGGACGCTGAGCGAGGCGGAGCTGCTGGGCGTGACCGGCCGGGGCGCGCTGTCGGCGCACGGGCGGGCGCTGCTCGGCGCGGACGCGGAACCGGAGGCCGGGGCGGGCGGCACCACTGTGGGTGCCGCAGCGGCCCTGAGCCCCACAACCACCGTACTCGGCAAGGCAGTTGCCGCTAGCGTTGCCGACGCGGAGGCCGCAGCCGCCGACGCCGCCCGGCTGCTCGCGCCGCTGCTGCCCGAGCCGCTGGACCACGTGCTGCTCCAGGCCGATCTGACCGCCGTGGCACCGGGCCCCCTGCACCGCCCGCTCGCCGACACCCTCGGCGTACTCGCCGACGTGGAGTCGAAGGGCGGCGCGACCGTCTACCGCTTCACGCCCGCCTCCGTGCGGCGCGCCCTGGACTCCGGGCAGACCGCGTCCGACCTGCACGCCTTTCTCACCGCGCACTCCCGCACGCCGGTCCCGCAGCCGCTCGCGTACCTGATCGACGACGTGGCACGCCGGCACGGCCATCTGCGCGTGGGCGCGGCCTCCGCCTACGTCCGCTGCGACGACGACGCCCTGCTGAACGAGATCCTCGCCGACAAGCGTGCCGCGACCCTGCGGTTGCGCCGGCTCGCGCCGACCGTGATCGCCGCCCAGGCCGACCCGGCGACACTGCTGGAGGGGCTGCGCGCGATGGGTTACGCGCCGGCCGCCGAGTCCGCGGAGGGGGACGTGGTGATCACCCGGGCCCTCGCCCACCGCACCCCGCCCCGCACGGCTCCCGTGCCGGTCCCGGACGGCCCGCCGGTCCCCGACGCCACCCTTCTCGCCGCCGCGATCCGCGCGATCCGGGCCGGCGACCTGGCTTCCACGGCCCCGCGCAAGGCTCCCGACGCCGCCCCTCTGGCCCCCGGCGAACTGCCCCGCACCGGTCCGGCCGAGACCCTCGCCACCATGCAGGCCGCCGTCCTCACCGGCGAGGCCCTGTGGATCGGCTACGTCAACGCGGAGGGCGCCGCCAGCCAGCGTGTCATCGCCCCGGTGCGGGTGGAGGGCGGCTTCGTGACGGCGTACGACCACACGGCGGACGAGGTCCGCACCTACCCGCTGCACCGGATCACGGGCGTCGCGGAGCTGGCCGACGACTGACCGGGCCGGGACGCCCTCGGGCGGCCGTCGGCCTCAGCAGTCCCCGACGTCCGCGTCGGCCGGCAGGTCGAAGTGGGCGCGGGCCTCGGCCGCCAGGGCGTCGGAGGACATCGGGTCCTGGACGGCGGACGCGGCGACGACGCCGAAGCGGGCCCGCACCCACGGCGCGGCGGCCGCCCCCTCGGGCGGCTCCTCCCGGGACACGATCCGGTAGCCGCCGGCGGCCGACGCGTCCCGCTCCAGCCGCACCACCTGCGGGACCTGCGCGCCGGCGCACTCCACGAGCGCGTCCTCGCGCACCCCGTACTCCACGCACAGCGTGTCGACGTCGGCCCGCACGGCGTCCCCGCGCTCCTCCAGACCGAGCGCCTCCGCCCGGCAGAACCAGCGCGCCTGAGACGCCGGCTCGCCCTCGTCGGCCCCGCGCGCCTCCAGCCCGTCCTCCAGGACCGGCCGCACCCGGCCCCACAGCCCGTCGTCGACCTCGGCCGGCCGCATCGCCCACACTCCGCTGGCCACCAGCACCACCACGGCTCCCGCGCCGGTCGCCCAGCCACGGGCCGACAGCACCGTCATACCGAGACCTCCCTCACCACGGCCACGGCCACGCCCCGCGCGGCCGCAACCTCCGGTCGTCCCCTGGTCAGACGCCCGAGGGGGGCACAGGGTTGTCCGGCCGTTCCGGGGAAGCGGCCCGCCGCTCGGACGCGCGGTGCGGCACACTGGAGGTTTGGCCGTGCGGAAGGGATGTGCGTACGTGAACGGACCGCTGATCGTCCAGTCGGACAAGACTCTGCTGCTCGAGGTCGACCACGAGCAGGCCGACGAGTGCCGTCGCGCCATCGCTCCGTTCGCGGAGCTGGAGCGGGCGCCCGAGCACATCCACACCTACCGGGTCACCCCGCTCGGCCTGTGGAACGCGCGGGCGGCCGGGCACGACGCCGAGCAGGTGGTGGACGCGCTCGTGCAGTACAGCCGCTACCCGGTGCCGCACGCGTTGCTCGTGGACGTCGCGGAGACGATGGACCGCTACGGCCGGCTGACGCTCAGCAAGCACCCGGCGCACGGTCTGGTGCTGACCACCACCGACCGGCCGGTGCTCGAGGAGATCCTGCGCTCGAAGCGGATCACGCCGCTCGTCGGCGCCCGCCTCGACCCGGACACCGTCGTCGTGCACCCCTCCGAGCGCGGCCAGATCAAGCAGACGCTGCTGAAGCTGGGCTGGCCGGCCGAGGACCTCGCCGGGTACGTGGACGGCGAGGCGCATCCGATCGGGCTCGCCGAGGACGGCTGGGCGCTGCGGCCGTACCAGAAGCAGGCCGTGGAGAACTTCTGGCACGGCGGGAGCGGCGTGGTGGTCCTGCCCTGCGGCGCGGGCAAGACGCTGGTCGGCGCGGGGGCGATGGCGCAGGCCAAGTCGACCACGCTGATCCTCGTCACGAACACGGTCTCGGCCCGGCAGTGGAAGCACGAGCTGGTGAAGCGGACCTCGCTGACCGAGGACGAGATCGGCGAGTACAGCGGCACGAAGAAGGAGATCCGGCCTGTCACCATCGCCACCTACCAGGTGCTGACGACGAGACGCAAGGGCGTCTACCCGCACCTGGAGCTGTTCGACTCCCGGGACTGGGGCCTGATCGTCTACGACGAGGTGCACCTGCTGCCGGCCCCCGTCTTCAAGTTCACCGCCGACCTCCAGGCGCGGCGGCGGCTGGGCCTGACCGCGACGCTGGTGCGGGAGGACGGCCGTGAGTCGGACGTGTTCTCCCTCATCGGGCCGAAGCGGTTCGACGCGCCGTGGAAGGAGATCGAGGCGCAGGGCTACATCGCGCCGGCGGACTGCGTCGAGGTCCGGGTGAACCTGACCGACTCCGAGCGGCTCGCGTACGCGACCGCAGAGACGGAGGAGAAGTACCGCTTCTGCGCGACGACGGCGACGAAGCGGAAGGTGACCGAGGCGCTGGTGCGGCGTTTCGCCGGGCAGCAGATCCTCGTCATCGGGCAGTACATCGACCAGCTGGACGAGCTGGGCGAGCATCTGGACGCGCCCGTGATCAAGGGCGAGACCTCCAACGCGCAGCGCGAGAAGCTCTTCGACGCGTTCCGGGAGGGCGAGATCAGCGTGCTGGTGGTGTCGAAGGTCGCGAACTTCTCGATCGACCTGCCGGAGGCGACGGTCGCCATCCAGGTGTCGGGGACCTTCGGGTCACGGCAGGAGGAGGCTCAGCGGCTGGGCCGGGTCCTGCGCCCGAAGGCGGACGGACACCAGGCCCACTTCTACTCGGTCGTGGCCCGCGACACCATCGACCAGGACTTCGCCGCCCACCGTCAGCGGTTCCTGGCGGAACAGGGCTACGCGTACCGGATCGTGGACGCGGACGAGCTGCTGGCGGACAGCTGACGCCGGGAGCTTCCCACGGGTTCGGCCGACGGGCGTCTCACTTGCGGCGGACGCCCGCCTCCTCGCCGTACTCACCGAGGACGATCACGTCGAAGGCGGCGCCGGCGAAGACCTTCACCGCGCGCAGGGCGTCGCCGAGGAGGTGACGGTGGGCGCCCGCGACGGGAGTGGCGCCGGCCGGGAGGCGGGCTGGGTGAACGGTCGCTGCACTCATGTCTCCATCATGCGAGCCGCTTCCCCGGTGATGCATCGGCTGCGGTCCGGGGCCGCGCCGAGGCGGACACGGACGACGGGATCACAGGCGGCGTCCGTCTCCCCGCGCCCCTGGAGCGGGCCGTCAACGGGGGCGTAAATCCATTGGCGTCACCCGGCGCCCCTCACCTACACTCTCCGCTCTTGCCCGCCTCCCTCACGGAGTGCCGTCGTCCGGCCGGAAACCGGACGGCATCCCGCAGCGCCGGAGCCCAGCATCCGGCGCGGTTCCCGCAGCGCCCTTCCCGCAGGTCCCTCCGGAGGCACCCCCTTGTCCACGCCCGCCGTACCCGCGCAGGACTCCCCCGACGCCGTCGACGACCCGCTGGGCCGTGAGCGCGCCCACCTCGGCGCCTCGCGTGCCGCGCTGCGGGCCATGCGCGAGGACGTCGAGGCCCTCGACATCAGCGACGTCACCGCGAACTGGGTCAACGCGCAGATCCTGGAGCGCCAGATCGGCGAGCGGATCAAGGCGCTGGCCGACCTCAGCGACATCCCGCTGTTCTTCGGCCGCCTCGACTACCTGCACGCTCCGGGGGCCGAGAAGGCGGAGGGGGCCGAAGGGGAGTCCTTCTACATCGGGCGGCGGCACGTCCACGACCACGACGGCGACCCCATGGTCATCGACTGGCGCGCGCCCGTCTCGCAGCCGTTCTACCGGGCCTCCAAGCACGATCCCATGGACGTCGGGCTGCGCCGCCGCTTCGGCTACACGGGCGGCGCCCTCACCGCGTACGAGGACGAGCACCTCTCCGACCCCGCCGAGGCGGCGGTCGTCAGCAAGCTGCTCCAGCAGGAGATCGAGCGTCCGCGCGTCGGCCCGATGCGCGACATCGTGGCGACGATCCAGCCCGAGCAGGACGAGATCGTACGGTCGGGGCTCTCGGGCAGCGTCTGCGTGCAGGGCGGTCCGGGGACCGGGAAGACCGCCGTCGGTCTGCACCGCGTCGCCTACCTCCTCTACGCCCACCGCGAGCGGCTGGCCCGCACCGGCACGCTGGTGATCGGGCCGAACCGGTCCTTCCTCCACTACATCGAGCAAGTGCTTCCCGCACTGGGTGAGTTGACGGTCCGGCAGGCCACGGTCGAGGACCTGGTCGCGCATGTGGAGGTGCGCGGCGAGGACGAGGCGGCGGCGGCCGTCGTCAAGGGCGACGCCCGTATGGCGCAGGTGCTCCGCCGGGCCCTGTACTCGCACATCACGATGCCGGCCGAGCCCGTCGTCGTGGTGCGCGGCTCCCGCCGCTGGCGGATCCCGGCGTACGAACTGGAGTCGATCGTGCGGGAGTTGCTGGAGCGGGACATCCGCTACGGTGCCGCCCGCGAAGCCCTGCCGCAGCGCGTCGCGCACGCGGTGCTGGTCCAGATGGAGCGGGCCGGGGAGGCTCCCGACGACCGGGTGCAGGACGCCGTGGCCCGCAACAGCGCGGTCAAGGCGGCGGTGAAGGCGGTGTGGCCGCCGGTCGACCCGGCGAAGCTGGTCCTGCGGCTGCTGACCGACGCGGAGTTCCTCGCCGCCCACGCCGAGGGCGTCCTCACCGAGGAGGAGCAGAAGACGATCCTGTGGGCGAAGCCGGTCCGCTCCGTGAAGTCGGCGAAGTGGTCGACGGCGGACGCGGTGCTGGTCGACGAGGCGTGCGACCTCGTCGAGCGCACGCACTCGCTGGGCCACGTGGTGCTGGACGAGGCGCAGGACCTCTCCCCCATGCAGTACCGGGCCGTCGGCCGCCGCTGCTCCACCGGCAGCGCGACCGTGCTGGGCGACCTCGCGCAGGGCACCACGCCTTGGGCGACGAGAAGTTGGCCGGAAGCCCTCGCCCACCTCGGCAAGCCCGAGGCGGTGATCGAGGAGTTGACGGCCGGCTTCCGCGTCCCGACGGACGTCATCGGCTACGCCTCCCGGCTCCTCCCGCACATCGCGCCGGGCCTGACCCCGGTCGCCTCGGTCCGTGAGAACCCGGGCTTCTTCGCCGTCCGCCAGACCTCGGGGGACGGTGAAGTGGTCGCCGCGTGCGAGGAGTTGCTGCGCCACGAGGGCTCGACGGGGCTGATCGCGGCGGACGCCCGCATCCCGGCCCTGGCCGAGGCGCTCGGCGCGGCGGGCATCGGCCATCTCGCCCCCGGCGAGGAGACCACCCACGAGACCCGTCTGACGCTGGTCCCCGCCTCGCTCGCCAAGGGCCTGGAGTACGACTACGTGGTCCTGGACGAGCCGCAGGCGGTGGTGGACGGCGAACCCGACGAACGAACGGGCCTGCGCCGCCTGTACGTGTCCCTGACCCGAGCCGTCTCCGGCCTGGTCATCACCCACAGGACCCCGCTGCCGGCCCAGCTCGGCTAGGTGCTGACCCGTTTCCGGTCCGCGTCCAGTGCGCCGCGCCACCGCGCCACCGCCGAGGTCGACACCGGCTCGGTCCAGCCTGCGGGCCGGGCCGCTCCTCCGATGTGGAAGGCGTCGACGCCGGCGGCGCGCAGGGTGGGCACGTGGTCGAGGCGCAGGCCTCCGCCGACGAGGAGGCGCTGCTCGTAGCCCGGCTCGCCGCCGCGGGAGGCCTCCGCGAGGAGGGTGGGCAGGCCCTCGTCGACGCCTGCCGGGGAGCCGGCCGTGAGGTAGGCGTCCAGGCCGGGCAGACCGTCCAGCTGCTTGCGCAGGGCGTCGCGGTCGGCGGCGTGGTCGATGGCGCGGTGGAAGGTCCAGCGGCAGCCGGCCAGCTCCGCGACGACGCTCTCCACCGCCGGCAGGTCCACCGCGCCCTCCTCGTCGAGGAAGCCGAGCACGAACTCCCGTGCGCCGGCCGCCGTCAGCTCCCCGGCGGCCCGGACCAGCCGGGCGAGGCCCTCGGGGCCGCCGGCGGCGAAGCCGTCGGTCAGGCGCAGCATCACGCGCAGGTCGATGTCGACGGCGGCGCGGATCGCCGCGAAGGTCCGCACGGGCGGGGTGAGCCCGTCGGCGGCCATGTCGGCGACCAGTTCGAGGCGGTCCGCGCCTCCGGCCTGGGCGGCGATCGCGTCCTCGGCGTCGAGTGCGATCACCTCCAGGACTGCACGCTTGCTCATGGGTCCCCATTCGTCGGCGTTCACGGGTGGCTACAGGTCCGGGTGGGATCGGGTAGAGGTCCGGGCCGGCACAGGTCCGGGCCGGGTACAGGTCCGGGTCGGGTACAGGTTCCGGGCCGGGTACAGGTCCGGGTCGGGTACAGGTTCCGGGTCGGCTATAGGTCTAGTCCAATTCAAGGGTACGCCGCCCGCCCGGGACGCGGGAGTCGGCGGCGCCGTCATCGGCCACGTCGCGCGGCGCGTAAGAATGACGTCCATGACCCCATCGGCCGACGACCGCGAAGCCCCGGCCGCCGGAGGCGGCCTCGACGCCCTGCGCGCCCGCTTCGCCCACGCCCTCGAAAGCGCCCGCGGCCCCGCCCCCGGCCCGGACCCCCTCCCCTACGCCGACGCCCTCCTCGCCCGCTGGCGGGAGCCGCAACGCCGCTACCACACGCTCACGCACCTCACGGCCGTCCTCGACCACGTCGACGCCCTCGCGGAGCACGCCGGCGACCCGGACGTCGTCCGCCTCGCCGCCTGGTTCCACGACGCCGTCTACCTGCCCGAGCGCTCGGAGAACGAGGAGCGCTCGGCCCGTCTCGCCGAGCGCGCGCTCCCCGAGGCCGGTCTGCCGGACGCGAAGACCGCCGAGGTGGCCCGCCTGGTCCGGCTCACCGTCACCCACGCCCCGGCCGACGACGACCCCGACGGCCAGGTGCTCTGCGACGCCGACCTCGCGATCCTGGCCGCGCCGCCGTCCGCGTACGCCGCGTACACGGCCGCGGTCCGCGAGGAGTACCACTTCGTCCCGAACGACGCCTTCCGCGAGGGCCGCGCGGCGATCCTGCGCCAACTCCTCGACCTGCCCAGCCTGTTCCACACCCCGCACGGCGTGGAGCACTGGGAGCCGACGGCGCGCCACAACCTCCGAGCGGAACTCGAACTGCTGACGCGGTGACCTGCCTCGGAGTAGCGTCGGGCGCGTCCCCCTACCGGAAGGATCGCGCTCCATGAGCGAACAGCCGCCGCTGCCGGGAGCGCCCGCCGAGACGGTCGTGGCGTCCCCTCACGGCGGCACGCTGCGCATCCCCACGCCGCGCCTCACTCTCGAAGGCGTGGCCCCGGACGCCGCCGCCGGTCTCCGGGCGGGCGGCGACGGCGGGTTCGCCTGGCTCGGGGGCGCGCCCTTCGAGGGCACCCGGGACGTCTCCGGGATGCTGACGCAGGCGCACGCCGCCGGGGTGTACCGGCCCGAGTTCGGGATGTTCGCGCTCGTGCGGCGCGACGACGACCTCGCCGTCGGCAGCATCGCCTTCCACGGACCCCCCGACGACGAGGGCCGCGTCGAGATCGGCTACGACCTCGTCGAGTCCGCCCGCGGACACGGCTATGCCACCGAGGCGGTCGACGTCCTCACCGCCTGGACGCTGGCCCGGGACGACGTGGGCTGCGTGTGCGCGACGGTCGAGGAGACGAACACCGCGTCCCAGAACGTGCTGCACCGGGCCGGGTTCACCCGCGCACGGCTGAACGGCGACGAGCTGCTGCTGTACGTCCGCAGCCGGGGGTGAGACGTGCGGGCGGGCGCTGCTCTCGCACCCCGCCCCGTCAGGCCGGCCGGCCCTTGGGTCTGCGCAGGCCGGCCGCCGTCAGCAGACGGACCACCTCGCGGCTGCTGACCTCGACCGCGCCGGCCGCGACCGCGTCCGCGTAGCGGTGCGACGGGAGGTCGTAGTGGTCCCGTTCGAAGGCGCGCCGAGGCACACCCAACGCCTCGGCGAAAGCGTGCAGTTCGTCGAAGGAGAGGTCGCTGACCAGATGGGACCACAGCCGGCCGTGACCGGGCCAGCTCGGCGGGTCGATGTAGACCGTCACCGGGACCTCACGAGGCCGGCGGCCCGCCGACCGCCCGGCCCAGCGTGCCCACCGCCGCGACCCGCACCCCCGCCTTGTGGCACACCCAGTGCGGGTCCGGACCGAGTTCGGGCTCCACTTCGAGCGCGTGCGGGTCGCCCGAGCCGCACACCGGGCACAACGGCCAGCGCCCGTACCGCTCCAGCAGCGCGTCCTGCACGTCCTGCGCGACCAGCCCGGCGACGAACGCCACGCCCTCCGGCCACTGCTCGACCCACCAGCGCCGCTGCACCACGGAGTCCTCGACCATCGAGACGACGTCCGCCGCGGCGACGTCGCCCGCGGCCAGATCGGCGAGCACCAGGGCGCGGGCCGCGTGCAGCGCCTGTTCCAGGGGGGCGACGGGGTTGCCGGAGGAGGGGTCCATGCCCCCATTGTGCGCAACTCCCTCCCCCGACCTCGAACCGGAAGCGCTTTTCGACCCGGTACGCGGACCATGTGCTCACCTGCCCGGCGCACCCGCGACAGCCCGGCGCCCGCCCTGGCCGCGTCGTGCGAGGCGTCGGCCCGCCGGCACCGGTAAACCGTAGGGGTGTTCGCCCCCAGGCCGGCAGGGGCCCTCCCCAACGGTCGCGCCCCCGCGGCGGACCGCACGCCCTGACCGCCGCACGTCCTGACCGCCGCACGCCCTGACCGCCGCGCACCCCAGCCGGCCGTATCGACCCGCACCGGAAAGAGCCATCCCCGTGACCACCTCCTCCTCTCCTCCTCCCGGCCCCCGTGCCCGTCACGACGAACTGCGCTCGCAGCTCGACTCCCTCACCACCGAGGCCTTCCGGCCCGAGCTGGCCGAGATCGACCGGCTCCCCACCCTCGACATCGCCCGCCTGATGAACGGCGAGGACGCCACCGTGCCCGCCGCCGTCGCCGCGCGGCTGCCCGAGATCGCCGCCGCCGTCGACGCCGTCGCCGAGCGGATGGCGCGCGGCGGACGGCTCGTCCACGCCGGCGCCGGCACCGCCGGACGGCTCGGCGTGCTCGACGCCTCCGAGTGCCCGCCCACCTTCGCCACCGCCCCTGGCCAGGTCGTCGGACTGATCGCCGGCGGCCCGGAGGCGATGATCCGCTCCGTCGAGGGCGCCGAGGACTCCCGCGAGCTGGCCGAGGCGGACCTCGCCGCCCTCGCGCTCACCCCCGAGGACACCGTGGTCGGCGTCTCCGCCTCCGGACGCACCCCCTACGCCCTCGCCGCCGTCGAGTACGCCCGCTCCCGGGGCGCCCTGACCGTCGGGCTGGCCTGCAACCCGGGCAGCGCGCTGGCCGCCGCCGCCGAACACGGCATCGAGGTCGTCGTCGGACCGGAACTCCTCACCGGCTCCACCCGGCTGAAGGCGGGCACCGCCCAGAAGCTGGTGCTGAACATGATCTCGACGATCACCATGATCCGGCTCGGCAAGACCTACGGGAACCTCATGGTCGACGTGCGCGCCTCCAACGAGAAGCTGCGCGCCCGCTCCCGCCGGATCGTCGCCCTCGCCACGGGTGCCGCCGACGAGGAGATCGAGGCCGCCCTCACGGCCACCGGCGGCGAGGTGAAGCACGCGATCCTGGCCCTGCTCGCCGGGGTCGACGGGCCGTCGGCCGCCCGCCTTCTGGAGGAGTCCGACGGCCGTCTGCGCGCCGCGCTCGCCGCCGCGGGGCGTTGAGCCGCACCCTCGGGGAGTGCGCATCGACCCCACCGTCACCGCCGCCGCCGTCCTTCCCCTCGTGGGCGGCCGGGCCAACGTCGTCTCCGTCGCCCACTGCATGACCCGGCTGCGGCTGGGCCTCGCCGACCCGTCCCGGGTGGACGAGGAGGCGCTGCGGTCCCTGCCCGGCGTCCTCGGGCTCGTCGTGGACGACGGCTCGTACCAGGTGGTGCTGGGCCCGGGCGCGGTGACGCAGGTGACCTCCGCCCTCGAAGCGCTGCTCGCCGCGCCCACCGGCGGCGAGCCCCCCGGTGCGGCACGCGGCGAACTCGCCGGTGAACTCGCCGCGCGGGGGGACCTGTTGCGGGAGGAGCGGCGGCGGCGCAACGCCACGCCCCTCAAGTCGGCCCTGCGCCGCCTCGCGAACGTCTTCGTGCCCCTCATCCCCGCCCTCATCGGCTGCGGCGTCGTCGCGGGAGTCAACGGGCTGCTGGTGAACGCCGGCCTGCTGCCGTGGCTGACGCCCGCGCTGGCCGCCGTCGCCTCCGGCTTCATGGCGCTGATCGCGGTCTTCGTCGGCCTCAACACCGCCAAGGAGTTCGGCGGCACGCCGGTCCTCGGCGGTGCGGTCGCCGCGATCGTGGTGTATCCGGGCGTCGCGAAGCTCACCGTGTTCGGGGTGACGCTCTCCCCCGGCCAGGGCGGCGTCCTCGGCGCGCTGGCCGCCGCCCTGCTGGCGACCCGCGTCGAGAAGTGGTGCCGGGGTCGGGTCCCCGACGCCCTGGACGTGCTCCTCACCCCCACCCTCACCGTCCTCGTCGCGGGCCTCGCCACCCTCTACGGGCTGATGTGGGCGGCCGGCGCGGTGTCCACCGCCATCGGCACAGCCGCGAACTGGCTGCTCACGACGACGGGCCCCTTCGCCGGCCTCGTCCTCGGCGGACTGTTCCTGCCGCTGGTGATGCTGGGGCTGCACCAGGCCCTCATCCCCATCCACGCCACCCTCATCGAGCAGCAGGGCTACACCGTGCTGCTGCCCATCCTGGCGATGGCCGGCGCGGGCCAGGTCGGCGCCTGCCTCGCCGTCTACGTCCGTCTGCGCCATGACACCTCCCTGCGTACGACGATCCGCTCGGCGCTCCCGGCGGGTCTGCTGGGCGTCGGCGAACCCCTGATCTACGGCGTCTCCCTTCCTCTGGGCCGCCCCTTTCTCACCGCCTGCGCGGGCGGGGCGGCCGGCGGTGCGTTCGTCGGCTTCTTCGCGATGCTCGGCGACCGCGTCGGCGCGACGGCCATCGGTCCGTCCGGCTGGGCCCTGTTCCCCCTGCTGGCCGGGAACCACGGCTGGGGCTCCCTGCTCGCCATCTACACGGGCGGCCTGCTGACGGGCTACGCCGTCGGCTTCACCGCGACCTACCTCTTCGGCGTCCCCGACCGCCCGCGCCCACCGACCTGACCCCGCTCCGCCGCGGACATGTGCGACCGTGGTTTCGAGAACCCCCGCCCCGCGTCGCCCGTGCGACGCGACCTCGGCCAGCAGCAGAAACCGGAGCCGCCCGCCATGAACCACGCCCAGCTCACCCATCTGGGCCGTGCCCTCCGCCTCCTCGGTGAGCACGGCGAGGCCCTCACCGCCGACACCCCGGACGCCAAGCTCCACGAGGTCAAGGCGGACCTGCGGCGCGCCCTGGAGTTGCTGGACGAAAGCGTCACCGCCGCCGCGCCCGCCACCCGCTGCGCCGAGCACCCCGGCGGCCCCGTCGACAAGGCCGCCCCCGACCTCTGCCTGCTCTGCGAGACCCGCCGCCGCGCTGCCCGCCGCGCCGAGTTCAACGGCCCCGCACCGCACTCATCGAGCCCGGCCGCTCCCACCCCCTCCCGCTACGGCACCCGCGCCGACCGCCCCCAGCCCCAGCAGCGCTGGCTCCCGGAGCTGTGGAACGGACAGGAGTGGCAGCTGTGCGGCACCCCCCGCCGGGACCGCCGCGAGGCCGAGCTCTACCTCGCCGCCCTGCGCCGCGGCTCCCGCCCCGCGATGGCCTACCGGCTGGTGCACGAGTTCACCGACTACGAGGTGCTGCGCATCTGGGGCACCCCGGTCCGCACCGACATCGAACCTCTCGGCAACCTGTAGTCCCTTCTCCGTCCCCTCCCTCCTTCCTGTTTCTCCGTCCCGGTCACCGCCCCGGCAGCGGCAGCGCCAGGAAGTCGTAGCCCTCCCACAGCCGCCGCGCCGTCTCCTCCGGATACGCCCGCACCTCCGGCCGCACGTCCAGCACCTGCGTCAGCCGCCGCTGTCCGTCGTACGCCGGCCAGCCCGGGTCGCCGGTCCGGGCGAAGGACGTCCACGCGGCCTGGAAGCGGGCCGTCAGCTCCTTGGCCTCCGCCGGCACCTCCACCCCCGCGAACAGCAGCGCCCCGAGGTCCGCCTCGTAGGTACCGAACAGCAGCGGGACGTCCAGGGCGTGGCACGCGCCGAGCCCCCCGCCCATGCCCGGCGCCGGCCAGGTCAGCTCGTAGAGATAGGCCTTGCCGCCGCCCGCGATCTGCGCCTCGGCCAGCCGCAGGGACGGTATGTGGAACAGCCAGTCCGACTGCACCCGCTCGTACAACTCCTCGGCTCCCGCCTCCGGGTAGGCCGCGCGGTAAGCGGCGTCCCCGCCGTCCGGGGCGAACGTCCGCAGGGCGGCGGCCGCCTGTTCCTCCGTCACCTGCCCCAGGCGGCCCGCCATGGCGACGAACAGGCGGTACTCCTGCGCGTTGTGCCCGACGACCAGTTCCACGTCCCGCCCGGCGCCCGCCGCCAGCGCCTGCCAGGGGGTGGCGGGCAGGACCTCGCCGTCGACGACCGGCGAGAAAGGCGTGGCCGTGGGCGCGACCTGCCCCCAGCGGTCCACCCGCTGCCCCATCTTCGCGCCCAGCGCGGCCCCGGCCTCCGTCAGCCGGCGCGGGTCCACCGCGGACAGGTCGGCGGCCGTGGGGCGCAGCCCGGCCTCGGCGGCGATGGCCGCCGCCAGGTCGCGGGCCAGTTCGTCGGAGAAGAACGTGCCGGGCACGCTCTGGGCGATCGCCCGCCCGAACAGCCCGCGCGCGCCCGGTGCGGCGAGCAGCGCGGCCACCGAACCGGCGCCCGCCGACTCGCCGAACACGGTCACCCGGCCTGGGTCCCCGCCGAACCCCGCGATGTTGTCCCGCACCCACTCCAGCGCCGCGATCTGGTCCAGCAGCCCCCGGTTGGCGGGAGCGCCGTCCAGCCGCGCGAACCCCTCTATGCCGACGCGGTAGTTGAAGGTGACCACCACGAGGTCGCCGGCGCGGGCTATGTGCTGGGCGTCGTATCCCGGGCTGCCGGAGTGCCCGAGCTTGTAGGCGCCGCCGTAGATCCACACCATCACCGGCCGGGCGGACTCCGCCGTGTCCGCCCCGGGCCCGCCCGTTTCCGGCGTCCAGACGTTCACCGTCAGCCAGTCGTCGCCCGTGGGCTCCTCACGGGTTGCCGCGAGCCCCTGGAAAACCGCCTCCTGCGGGGGCGGCGGCCCGAAGGCGTACGCGTCCCGCACGCCCTCCCACGGCTGCGGCGGGCGTGGGGCCTGGAACCGGGCCTCGCCGACCGGAGGCGCGGCGAACGGGATGCCGCGGAACACCGTCAGGCCGTCCTCACGGCGCCCGCGCACGGCTCCCGCGGCGGTGCGCACGACGAGCTGGGACTCGGCGATCGTCATCCAACACTCCTGTCATCGACTGACTTCGACTGGCTTCGACTGTCATGGACTGTCGTCGGCTGTGATCAGCTGTCGTCTGCGGTGATCCGCTGTCATCGGCCGGCTGTTCATGGAACGGCCGGCGGTCGAGGGAAGTGCCGGAAGCGGCCGTCACCCCTCGTGTGAGTGACAGCCGCACCGGAAAGTCGTATGACATGAACGGGGCCCGAGGCAGAGAGATCTCCACCCCGGGCCCCGCGAGGGCTCAACCCCGGACTCATCCGGGACGCACCCCGGACACCGCTCAGCTCAGCGTGCGCAGCGCCGACGCGTCGTACGGAGCCAGGTCGGCGAAGCGGCCGGCGAGGACCTTCGCCGCCCACTGCGGGTCCTGGAGCAGCGCGCGCCCCACGGCCACCATGTCGAACTCGTCGCGCTCCAGGCTGTCGAGGAGGTCGTCGATGCCCTTGACCGGCGAGCCCTCGCCCTGGAACCCCTTGATGAAGTCGCCGTCGAGACCGACCGAGCCGACGGTGATGGCGGTCTTGCCGGTGAGCTTCTTGGTCCAGCCCGCGAGGTTGAGGTCGGAGTCCTCGAACTCCGGGAGCCAGTAGCGGCGGGTGGAGGCGTGGAAGGCATCGACGCCGGCTGCGGCGAGCGGGGTCAGGATGGCCTCCAGCTCCTCCGGGGTCTCGGCGAGGCGCGCGTCGTAGGCCTCCTGCTTCCACTGCGAGTAGCGGAAGATGATCGGGAACTCGGGCGAGACGGTCTCCCGCACGGCGGCCACGATCTCGGCGGCGAACTTCGTACGGGCCACCGGGTCGCCGCCGTAGGCGTCGGTGCGGCGGTTGGTGTGCTCCCACAGGAACTGGTCGACGAGGTAGCCGTGGGCGCCGTGGATCTCCACGCCGTGGAAGCCGATGCGCTCGGCGGCGGCCGCGGCCTGCGCGAACGCACCGATGACGTCGTCCAGGTCGCGCTGGGTCATGGCCTTGCCGGTGACGTCGTCGCCGTCGACGCGGATGCCGGAGGGACCGACGGCGGGCGCGTCCGCGTAGGGCGGCTCGCCCTCCTTGCGCACCATCCCGATGTGCCACAGCTGGGGCACGATCGTGCCGCCCGCCGCGCGCACCGCCTCGGCGACCTTCGCCCACCCCGCGAGCTGCTCCTCGCCGTGGAACCGGGGCACCCGGTCGCTCTGGCCGGCGGAGTCGTGCCCGACGTACGTACCCTCGGTGACGATGAGGCCGACACCGGCGGCGGCGCGACGGGCGTAGTAGGACACGACGTCGTCGCCGGGAACGCCGCCCGGGGAGAACATGCGCGTCATCGGCGCCATCGCGATACGGTTCGGGACCGTGAGGCCGTTGATCGTGACCGGCCGGGAGAGGATCTCGGCAGCGCGGGTGGAAGTGGGCGGGGTGACGCTCACGTGGGGGCTCCTCAGGACGTAACCGTTGGTATGTGCATATGCATCAAGTTCCTGCGAACGGTTCAACCAGCCGGGGCGGCTCCCGCATTCCGGCTCCCGGCCACGCCACCCTGTGATCCCGCCCACGCCCGCACCGGCCGCCCGCACCCGGAGGCCGGCCGCGGCAGCCGAAACGCCCGAGGGCGGCACCCCCCGCGTCAGCAGGGGGTGCCGCCCTCGGTCCGAAGGACAGGCGATCAACCGTCAGGTCGATCAGAAGTCCATGTCACCGCCCGGCATGCCGCCGCCGGCCGGGGCAGCGGCCTTCTCCGGCTTGTCGGCGATGACGGCCTCGGTGGTGAGGAACAGCGCGGCGATCGACGCGGCGTTCTGCAGCGCGGAGCGCGTCACCTTCGCCGGGTCGATGATGCCCTCGGCGATCATGTCGACGTACTCGCCGGTCGCGGCGTTCAGGCCGTGGCCGACCTGGAGGTTGCGGACCTTCTCCACGACGACGCCGCCCTCGAGACCACCGTTGACGGCGATCTGCTTGAGCGGGGCCTCCAGCGCGAGCTTCACGGCGTTGGCGCCGGTCGCCTCGTCACCGTCGAGCTCCAGCTTCTCGAAGACCTGGGAGGCCTGCAGCAGGGCCACGCCACCACCGGCGACGATGCCCTCCTCGACGGCCGCCTTCGCGTTGCGGACGGCGTCCTCGATGCGGTGCTTGCGCTCCTTGAGCTCCACCTCGGTGGCCGCGCCCGCCTTGATGACGGCCACGCCGCCCGCGAGCTTCGCCAGGCGCTCCTGGAGCTTCTCGCGGTCGTAGTCCGAGTCGCTGTTCTCGATCTCGGCGCGGATCTGGTTCACACGGCCCGCGACCTGGTCCGAGGAGCCGGCGCCGTCGACGATGGTGGTCTCGTCCTTGGTGATGACGACCTTGCGGGCCTTGCCCAGGAGGTCCAGGGAGGTGTTCTCGAGCTTGAGACCGACCTCCTCGGAGATGACCTCGCCGCCGGTGAGGATGGCGATGTCGTTCAGCATGGCCTTGCGGCGGTCGCCGAAGCCCGGGGCCTTGACCGCGACGGACTTGAACGTGCCGCGGATCTTGTTGACGACCAGGGTCGACAGGGCCTCACCCTCGACGTCCTCGGCGATGATCAGCAGCGGCTTGCCCGACTGCATGACCTTCTCCAGGAGCGGGAGCAGGTCCTTGACGTTGGAGATCTTGGAGTTGGCGATCAGGATGTACGGGTCGTCGAGGACGGCCTCCATACGCTCCATGTCGGTGGCGAAGTACGCCGAGATGTAGCCCTTGTCGAAGCGCATGCCCTCGGTGAGCTCGAGCTCGAGCCCGAAGGTCTGCGACTCCTCGACGGTGATGACGCCTTCCTTGCCGACCTTGTCCATGGCCTCGGCGATGAGCTCGCCGATCTGGGTGTCGGCGGCGGAGATGGAGGCCGTCGAAGCGATCTGCTCCTTGGTCTCGACATCCTTCGCCTGCTCCAGCAGGGCACCGGAGACGGCCTCGACGGCCTTCTCGATACCGCGCTTGAGGGCCATCGGGTTGGCGCCGGCGGCTACGTTGCGCAGACCCTCCTTGACCAGGGCCTGGGCGAGGACGGTCGCGGTGGTCGTACCGTCACCGGCGACGTCGTCCGTCTTCTTGGCGACTTCCTTGACCAGCTCGGCGCCGATCTTCTCGTACGGGTCCTCGAGCTCGATCTCCTTGGCGATGGAGACACCATCGTTGGTGATCGTGGGGGCGCCCCACTTCTTCTCGAGGACGACGTTGCGGCCCTTGGGGCCGAGCGTCACCTTGACGGCGTCCGCGAGCTGGTTCATGCCGCGCTCGAGGCCGCGCCGCGCCTCCTCGTCGAACGCGATGATCTTGGCCATGTGAAGTGGTCCCTCCAGGACTGGGGGTGATTCCTTCGGACCGCGCCCGCGCCCGCGACGGACGGCTCGCCGGCCTCGTGGTTCCTTCCCACCCGGCCTGCGGGCCTCACCGACCCGGTCCTTCGTTGTCACTCTCACCTTCAGAGTGCTAACGCCAATGATTAGCACTCGGCCATGGCGAGTGCAAGCGCCTTCGTCGGATACGCCGGGACTGTCGGCCATGCGCGAACACCGCCGGCGCCCCCGGAACCACCGGGACGGGGCCGCGGCGCGGCCCGATGTGCGGCCCGCGGCACGGCCTGATCGACGGCCGGGCAGCGCGAAGGGCCCGCACCCCCGTCGGCGGGGTGCGAGCCCTTCGTTTGAAACGTTCAGGCGGTGACGCGAACCATGTCGGCCTGCGGGCCCTTCTGGCCCTGCGAGATCTCGAACTCGACCCGCTGGCCCTCTTCCAGGGTGCGGTAGCCGTCCATCTGAATGGCGCTGTAGTGGACGAAGACGTCCGCACCACCGTCGACCGCGATGAAGCCGTACCCCTTCTCCGCGTTGAACCACTTGACGGTGCCCTGAGCCATGCCTAACTCCCCTATTACTGGCCCTTGCACAGATCCACACTTCGCGGATCCGGGTCAGACCTCACCCCCCGGTTGGTTGGGGGCGTGCGCCGGAACGCGTCGACCGCGGCTGAATGTATCTGTCCAACTGCCGTCTGCAACAGGTCAATCGGACGAGAATTCTGGACGCACACCGTCCGGAAAGTGGTGAGAATTCGCCCGGATTCAGGGCGAGTCGGACTGCCCAAACGTTACAAAAGCCGCAGAAGACGCACACACTTTGGCTACTTCTTGTCGGACGTAAGGCAGAAATCAAAGGCTCCGGATCATTGAATCGGAGGCCGGTTCCCCAACTGTACCGCGCTCAACCACACTGAATTGCCCCCTCCGCTTCTCTTGCGGAGAGGGCAATTCGATGAACTCTCGGTAATCACTGTTACCGACGGTTACTACCGGCGGGTAGTGACAGTCGTTCAGCCACCCGCGACCGCCGGAATGATGGAAACTCCCGCGCCCTCGGGCGTCGCCGTCTCGAGGCCCTGCTCGAAGCGGACATCGTCGTCGTTCACGTACACGTTGACGAACCGGCGCAGCTTGCCCTGGTCGTCGAGAACGCGGGCGGCGATGCCCGTGTGGTTCTTCTCCAGATCGGCGATGACCTCCCCGAGGGTCCCGCCCTCGGCGGTGACCTCGGCCGCCCCGCCCGTGTAGGTGCGGAGAATGGTCGGGATGCGGACGGTGACGCTCATGCTCAGGACCTCCGGTGAAGCGGACTGCTGACGGGCGCGGGGGCCGGTGCCCCGACGGGACTGGGGCGTGTTTCGAAAGTAGCGTCGTCCGCCCGTAGGGCGGGCCCGGCGGCGGCGATGGGGGCCCCTCCCGCGCGAGTTCGGTTCGAGCGTGGGGGAGCGTGCGATCGCAAGGCGGAGGGTCGCCCCGATACTGGATGTATCGGGGTGATCCGACAACGCGGCGAGCGTGCGTGCCAGACGCCGCCGGGCAGGCGGGACTTTCGAAACACGCCCTAGGCGAGACCAGCCTCGCGGAACGACTCCAGGTTCGGCCGGATCGTCGCGGTGAGCCCCGTGCCGGCCACCGCGTCCAGGGTCTTCAGACCGTCCCCGGTGTTGAGGACGACGGTCGTCAGCGCCGGGTCCAGCACGCCGTTCTCGATCAGCTTGCGCGTCACGCCCACGGTCACACCGCCGGCGGTCTCCGCGAAGATCCCCTCGGTCCGCGCCAGCACCTTGATCGCGTCGACGATCTGCTCGTCGTTCACGTCCTCCACCGCGCCGCCGGTGCGCCGCGCGATGTCGAGCACGTACGGGCCGTCGGCCGGGTTGCCGATCGCCAGCGACTTGGCGATGGTGTCCGGCTTCTGCGGCCGGACGACGTCGTGCCCCGCCTTGTAGGCGACGGACACCGGGGAGCACCCCTCCGCCTGCGCACCGAAGATCTTGTACGGCTTGTCCTCGACGAGCCCGAGCTTGATCAGCTCCTGCAGCCCCTTGTCGATCTTCGTGAGCTGGGAACCGGAGGCGATGGGCACCACCAGCTGGTCGGGGAGCCGCCAGCCGAGCTGCTCGCAGATCTCGTACGCCAGCGTCTTGGAGCCCTCGGCGTAGTACGGCCGCAGGTTGACGTTGACGAAGCCCCAGCCCTCACCCGCCGGGTCGCCGATGAGCTCGGAGCAGAAGCGGTTGACGTCGTCGTAGTTGCCCTCGATGCCGACGAGTTCACCGCCGTAGACCGCCGCCATGACGACCTTGCCCTGCTCCAGGTCGTGCGGGATGAACACGCAGGAGCGGAAGCCGGCCCGGGCCGCGGCGGCGCCCACCGCGCCGGCGAGGTTGCCGGTGGAGGAGCAGGAAAGGGTGGTGAAGCCGAACGCGCGGGCGGCCTCCAGGGCCTGGGCGACGACCCGGTCCTTGAAGGAGTGGGTCGGGTTGCCGGAGTCGTCCTTGACGAACAGCTTGCCGGGCTCGACGCCCAGCTCGCGGGCCAGGTTGTCGGCCTGGACGAGCTTGGTCCAGCCGGGGTTGATGTTCGGCTTGTCCGCGACGTCGGCCGGGACGGGCAGCAGCGGGGCGTAGCGCCAGATGTCGGCAGGGCCGGCCTCGATGCGCTTGCGGAGCTCCTCCGTGTCGTAGGAGGAGAAGTCGTAGGCGATCTCCAGCGGGCCGAAACACTCCTCGCAGGCGAAGAGCGGGCCGAGGGGGACGCGGTGACCGCACTCCCGGCAGCTCAGCGCCGCGGCGGGGCCGAGATCGACGGCGGGGGCGGAGGTGCCGATGGAAGCGGTGGTTCCGGTCGCAACAGTCTGCGCAGCCATGTGAGGCGAGGCCCTTTCTCCTCATCTTCCTCACGACGCATCTCGCCGTGAGACGGATTTGGCACCTTCCCGAGCCGGGAGCCCCGCCACGTCTGTGTGACAAGAGCCGGCTGGAGGGTTGCCGGGGCTTCATCGGGCCGTGTCCCTCTGCCCCTCTGGATGAGCGGTATGCAGTTGTTGATCCCTGAACGCCGGATTGACCCCGGACATGCGATGGTCATCCGCGTTGTTCAAGACTGTAACCGACACCCCGGACAGTTGAGATAGTCGTCCGAAGCGCGAGACGGATCACACGGTCACCCCCTGTGCACCTGGTGTGATCGCGACAGTGAGGAGCCGCAGACCGTGCTGGAAGAAGTCGGGCGCTGGCTCGCCACCCGCTCCTGGTCGGTGACCGATCGCCCGCTGCACAGAATCCTGGCCGCCAAGCGCGCCTCGGGCCAGTCGGTTTCCGTGGTGCTGCCCGCGCTGAACGAGGAGGAGACGGTCGGCGAGATCGTCACGGTCATCCGTCACGACCTCATGCGGCAGGCCCCGCTCGTCGACGAGATCGTCGTCGTCGACTCCGGCTCCACCGACCGCACCTCCCAGGTCGCCGCGGCGGCGGGGGCGCGCGTCGTCCACCGGGACGCGATACTCCCCCGCATCCCGGCGCTGCCCGGCAAGGGCGAGGTGCTGTGGCGCTCGCTGCTGGTCACCACGGGCGACATCGTCTGCTTCGTGGACGCCGATCTGCGGGAGTTCTCCTCCGACTTCGTGTCCGGAATCGTCGGCCCTCTGCTCACCGATCCCGGCGTGGACCTGGTCAAGGCCATGTACGACCGCCCCCTGGGCGCCGGAGCCGACACGCCCTCCCCCACCGGGGCGGCCGGCCAGGGCGGCCGGGTCACGGAACTGATGGCGCGCCCGCTGCTGAACATGCACTGGCCGCATCTCGCGGGCTTCGTGCAGCCCCTCGGCGGCGAGTACGCGGCCCGCCGCAGCCTGCTGGAACGGCTGCCCTTCCCCGTCGGCTACGGGGTGGAGCTGGGGATGCTCGTCGACGCGCTGCACCTGGTCGGTCTGGACGCGCTCGCCCAGGTCGACGTGGGCGTGCGCAGGCACCGCCACCAGGACGGGCAGGCGCTCGGCCGGATGGCGGCGGCGATCTACCGCACCGCACAACTGCGGCTGGCCCGCGGCCACCTGGTGCGCCCCGCCCTCACCCAGTTCGAGCGCGGCGCGAACGGCTTCGAGCCGCGCACCCACCCGGTGGACACCGAGGAGCGGCCGCCGATGGCGGAGATCGCGGAATACGCCTCCCGCAGGGTGGCGTGAGCGACACCCCCTCGGAGGGCTTCCGTACGTTTGAGCGTTTCCCGTGCGGGCTAGGTTGAGGCGTATGGCTTCCACGGCTTCCCCGCACGACGTCGCTGCTCAGGGTGCTCAGGTGTTGGTCGCGTCCAACCGCGGCCCGGTCTCCTACACGGTCTCCGAGGACGGCTCGCTGCAGACCAAACGGGGCGGCGGCGGCCTGGTGTCGGGCCTGTCCGCCATCGGCCCGGAGGCGGGCGCCCTGTGGGTGTGCTCGGCCCTCTCCGACGACGACCGCGAGGCGGTCCGGCGCGGGGTCGGCGAGGACGGCGTGCGGATGCTGGACATCCCCGCCGACGTGCACGCCGACGCCTACAACGGCATCGCCAACTCCGTGCTCTGGTTCGTCCACCACCTGCTCTACCAGACCCCGCTGGAGCCGGTGTTCGACGCCGGCTTCCGACGCCAGTGGGCGTCGTACGAGACGTACAACCGCGCCTTCGCGGAGGCGCTCGCCGAGGAGGCGGCGCCGGGCGCGGCCGTCCTCGTGCAGGACTACCACCTGTGCCTGGTCCCCGGGATGCTCCGCGAGCTCCGCCCCGACCTGCGCATCGGCCACTTCTCGCACACGCCGTGGGCGCCCGTGGACTACTTCGGCCTGCTGCCCGCCGACGTCCGCCGGCAGCTGCTGCGGGGCATGCTCGGCGCGGACCGGCTCGGCTTCCTCACCCGCCGCTGGGCGGACGCCTTCACCGCGTGCTGCGACGAGTTCGCCGGCGGCCTCGACGGGACCGAGGTCGGCGTGCACGGGCTCGGCGCGGACGGCGACTTCCTGCGCGCCCGCTCCCACGAGCCGGACGTCGACGAGCGCATGGCGGCGCTGCGCGAGGAGATCGGCGCCGCTCCCGACGGCGGCGCCCGCCGGACCATCGTCCGCGTCGACCGCACCGAGCTGTCGAAGAACATCGTGCGCGGCCTGCTGGCCTACCGGCAGCTCCTCGACGACCGCCCGGAGTGGCGCGAACGCGTCGTCCACGTCGCCTTCGCCTACCCCTCCCGCCAGGACCTCGCGGTCTACCGCGACTACACCGCCGAGGTGCAGCGGGTCGCCCGGGAGATCAACGAGTCGTACGGCACCCCCGGCTGGACCCCGGTCGTCCTGCACGTCAAGGACGACTTCGCCCGCTCCCTAGCCGCCTACCGCCTCGCCGACGTCGCCCTGGTCAACCCCATCCGGGACGGCATGAACCTCGTCGCGAAGGAGGTGCCGGTCGTCTCCGACGAGGGCTGCGTGCTGGTCCTGTCCCGGGAGGCCGGCGCGTACGCGGAACTCGGCGACGACGCGATCGTGGTGAACCCCTACGACGTGCTGGAGACCGCCCGCGCCCTGCACGAGGCGCTCACCACGCCGGCGCAGGAGCGGGCGGAGCACACCAAGAGGCTGACGGCGGCCGCGACCGCGCTGCCCCCGGCCCAGTGGTTCCTGGATCAGCTGCAGGCGCTGCGGGGCGTTCAGCCCAGCTGATCCGCGAGCACGCGCAGCAGTCGTACGACGCCTGCCGGGCCGTCGACGACGAGGTCCGCGCGCTCGGAGAGCTCGGTGACCTCGGCGCTGCCGCTGGCCACGAGCAGGCCGGGCACCCCCTCGGAGCGGAGCTCGTCGACGGCGGCGAAGGCGGGGAGGTCGCCCAGGTCGTCGCCGGCGTAGAGGACGCACTCGGCGCCGATCTCCCGCACGTACTCGGTCAGGGCGACGCCCTTGTCCACGCCGGGCGGCCGCAGCTCCAGGACCATGCGGCCCGGCTCGACGATCAGCCCGTGCCGGGCGGCGAGGTCGGCGAGGGGCTTGCGCAGCGCCTCGAAGGCGGCCTGCGGGTCCTCGGCGCGCCGGGTGTGCACGGCGACGGCCCGGCCCTTCTCCTCCACCCACGTCCCCTGCCACGCCCCGGCCGCCTCCAGCACGTCCGGCAGTTCGGCGCGGGCGGAGGCGACGCCGGGGTGGGGGTCGGGCGCGCTGACGGTGTCGGTGCGGGCGTCCCAGCGTTCGGCGCCGTAGTGCCCGAGCACCACCAGCCGGTCCAGGCCCGGCACCCCGGCGAAGCCGCCGTTGCGCACGGCCACGGCGGGAGGCCGGCCGGTGACGACCGCGACGGAGGCGACCTTCGGGGCGAGCGCCGCGAGCGCGGGGACGGCGTCGGGGTGCGCCCGGGCGTCGTCGGGGTTCTCGACGATGGGGGCGAGGGTGCCGTCGAAGTCGAGGGCGACGAGGGTGGCGCCGGGGCGCGCGAGGATCGCCTCGAGCGCCTCCCGGCCGCGGGGGGTCGTGGGGGTGGGGAGTTGGGTGCCCATACGGTGAGGTTATCCGCGGGCGCCGACACCATCCCAGCCCGTCCGGGGGTCCCCCCTCCGGGGGAGTTCGAGGACGAGGCCCGTTCAGGGCCGACAGGGGGTCTGGGGGCGTAGCCCCCAGGGCGCGAGGACGCACATGGGCTCACCGAATCGGCGCACCTCCCCCGGAGGGGGTCTCAGCGCTCCGCCCGGCGGGCCTCCCGGACGCGGCGGAGGCGGTTGACCGTCACCGGGTCGTGGGCCAGGGCGCGCGGGTCGTCCAGGAGGGCGTTGAGGAGCTGGTAGTAGCGCACCGGGGACAGCTGAAGCTCCTCACGGATCACCCGCTCCTTCGCGCCGGGCCCGGAGAACCCGCGCCGTTCCAGGGCGAGGATGTCCCGCTCCCTCGCCCCCAGCTCCTGCGCCTCAGGCCGTTCCATGCCCTGCACGGTAGCCGAACCGGCTCAGCCGGCGGAGTTCTCCGCGGTCGTCGCCGCCGTCTGGAGCTCGCTCAGCACACCGGAGGGGTTGCCGTTCGCGGTGACGGCGGAGCCGATCCGCCGCTTGATGTCGGCGCTGACCGTCGCCCACGAGGTCAGCCCGACGGGGTAGGCCTCGGCGACCGGCAGCATGTCCAGGAAGGGCCGCAGGTCCGCGTCCTCCGGGGCGTTGCTCATGGTCTCGGAGGCGGAGTTGGTGACCGGCAGCAGGTCGTACTCGCGGGAGAAGGCGAGCACGTTGTCCTCGTCGTAGACGAAGTCGAGGAAGTCGCCGATCTCCTCGGCGTGCCCGTTCTGCTTGAAGGCGGTCATCCAGTCGGCGACGCCGAGGGAGGTCTTGCTCGGGCCGTCGGCGCCCGGCATGGCCACCATGCCGAACTGCACGCCCTTCTTCTTCGCCGCCTTCATCAGCGAGGGATGCCCGTTGAGCATCCCGACCTGGCCGGCGGTGAACGCGGAGAACGCGGTGGCCCGGTTCAGCTTGCCCGGCGCGACCGGCCCGGTCAGGCCCTTGCCGACCAGCTCGTTCTTCAGCCAGGTGACGGTCTCGACGTTCTCGGCGGAGTCGAAGTTGTAGCCGGTGGCGCTCGGGGTGTAGCCGCCCCCGCCGCTGAGCAGCCACTGCAGGGTCTCGGCCTGCGCCTCCTCGGGGCCCAGCGGCAGCGCGTAGGGGTACTTCACGCCCTCGTCCTTGAGCGCCTCGGCGTCGTCGGCGAGCTCGGCCCAGGTGGTCGGCGGGGTGATGCCGGCTTTGGCGAAAAGGGTCTTGTTGTAGAAGAGCAGCCGCGTGGAGGAGGCGAACGGCATGCCGTACTGCACGCCGCGCACCTGGCCCGCGTCGGCGAGCCGGGAGACGAAGTCGGCCTGGACGGGGATGGAGAGCACGTCGTCGGCCTTGTAGAGCAGGTCGGCGGCGGCGTAGTCGGAGTAGGAGCCGATCTGCGCCATGTCGGGCGCGTCACCGGCCTTGACCATCGCCTTGACCTTGGCGTCGACGTCGCTCCAGGAGTACACGCTGACGTCGACGGTGACGCCGGGGTGCTCGGCCTCGTAGGCCTGGACGAGCTTGTCCCAGTACTTCTTCGAGGTGTTGGCGCCGTTGTCGCCGTAGTCGGCGGCCACCAGTCTCAGCGTGACGTCTTCGGAGCCGCCGACACCGCAGCCCGCGAGGACCGCCGTCATCCCGAGGGCGGTCGTCACCGCGATCGTCCCCGATTTCCCTGCCCGCAGCCGCACTGCCCGTCTCCGCTCCCCTGAGGGCCGTCGCCGCTCAGGGGCTCCGGCCGGCGACCGGCCGGTGAGCACCGGACGGTCGACATCGTCGAATGAATGTTCCGACCAATTAAACCGCTATCCGGACCGAGGTCTACTCCAGAGGTCTACTCCATAGTGGACTAGACCTCTTGAGGGCCGTCGGTCCACACTGTTCCCCGTGAGACATGTCATCGCCCTCGACGTGGGCGGCACCGGGATGAAGGCCGCCCTGGTCGGCTCGGCGGGCACGCTGCTGCACCGCGCCCGCCGAGCCACCGGCCGCGAACGCGGACCCGACGCCGTCGTCGCCGGCGTCCGCGACTTCGCCGCCGCACTGCGCGCCCACGGCGCCGAGCACCTCGGCGAACCCGCGGCCGCGGCCGGCGTCGTCGTCCCCGGCATCGTCGACGAGGCCCGCGGCACCGCCGTCTACGCCGCCAACCTCGGCTGGCGCGACGTCCCGCTCCGCGAACTGATCGCCGCCGACCTGGGCGTCCCGGTCGCCCTCGGCCACGACGTACGCACCGGCGGGCTCGCCGAGGGCCGCCTCGGCGCGGGCCGGGACGCCGACCGCTTCCTGTTCGTGGCGCTGGGCACCGGCATCGCCGGCGCCATCGGCCTCGACGGCCGGGTCGAGGCCGGCGCACACGGCTTCGCGGGCGAGATCGGGCACGTCGTCGTACGGCCCGGCGGAACCCCGTGCCCCTGCGGGCAGCGCGGCTGCCTGGAGCGGTACGCGTCCGCCGCGGCGGTCGGCGAGGCATGGGCCGTCGCCTGCGGGAACCCGGAGGCGGACGCGGCCCACTGCGCGAAGGCCGTCACGGCCGGCGACCCGAACGCCGTCCGGGTCTGGCAGGACGCCGTGGACGCCCTGGCCGACGGCCTGGTCACCGCGCTCACCCTGCTGGACCCCCACATGCTCGTCATCGGTGGCGGCCTCGCGGAGTCGGGGGAAACCTTGTTCACACCACTGAGGGACGCCGTCCGGCGGCGGCTCACCTTCCAGAAACCGCCGCGGATCGTCCCCGCGGCCCTGGGCGACACGGCCGGCTGCCTGGGAGCGGGACTCCTGGCCTGGGATCTCCTCGAAACAACCGACGCCACGGAGGTAACGCCCTGATGGTCACCCCCCTGGGGGCGCGGGACAGCGCCGACATGCGGCTCCGCCGCGGGGCACGACAAGCCACGACGCAGCCGCAGCCCGCGGGCGGCCGAAGCACGAAGGTGCTCACCGGCGCCCGGGTCGTGCTGCCCACCGGCACGGTCCCGGACGGAAGCGTCACCGTCGTCGGCACCCGCATCTCCGCCGCGACTCCCGCAGACGCCCAGCTCATCGACGTGAAGGGCCACTGGCTGATCCCCGGCTTCGTCGACCTCCACAACCACGGCGGCGGCGGAGCATCCTTCTCCGGCCCGGCCGACGACGTGCTGAAAGCCGTCCACACCCACCGCCTGCACGGCACCACCACCCTCGTCGCCTCCACGGTCACCGACGACATGGACGCCCTGGTCCGACAGGCCGGCCTGCTGTCCGAGCTGGCCGAGCAGGGCGACCTGGCGGGAATCCACTTCGAGGGCCCGTTCATCTCACCGTGCCGCAAGGGCGCGCACTCCGAACGGCTGCTGCGCGACCCCCACCCGGCCGAGGTGCGCAAGCTCGTCGACGCGGCCCGCGGCCAGGCGAAGATGGTCACCCTGGCCACCGAACTGCCCGGCGGCATCGACTCCGTACGGCTGCTGAGGGACCACGCAGTGATCGCCGCCGTCGGCCACACCGACGCCACCTACGAGCAGACCGTCGAAGCCATCGAGGCGGGCGCCACGGTCGCCACCCACCTCTTCAACGCGATGCCCGCCCTCGGCCACCGCTCCCCCGGCCCGATCGCCGCGCTCCTCGCGGACGAACGGGTCACCGTCGAGCTCATCAACGACGGCGTCCACCTGCACCCGGCCGCACTGGAGCTGGCGTTCCGTCACGCGGGCCCGCACCGGGTGGCGTTCATCACCGACGCCATGGACGCCGCCGGCTTCGGCGACGGCCGCTACGACCTCGGACCGCTCGCGGTCGACGTCGTCGACGGCGTCGCCCGGCTGGTCGAGGGCGGCTCGATCGCCGGCTCCACCCTCACCCAGGACCGCGCCTTCAAACGGGCGGTGACGGTCGACCGCATCCCGGTCGAGGACGCCGTCACGGCCCTGTCGGCCACCCCGGCCCGGCTGCTCGGCATGGCCGACACGGTGGGCTCCCTGGAACCCGGCAAGGACGCCGACCTGGTCATCCTCGACGAGAACTTCGACCTCAAGGGCGTGATGCGCAAGGGGGATTGGGTGGTCGATCCCCAACTGGGCTGAAACGTCCGCCCGCCCGCGGACGGCGGCCGACCCGGGGACTGGGCCGGCCGCCGTCTCTTTGGCATGATCGTGCCTCCGGAAAACGGAGAACCGGCTTCCACGGAAGTGGAATCCGCAAGTCACAGCACGCGAACGGACGGCGAACAGCCGGCCCTCGGGGGAGGTCGGACCAGGTGATCCTCACCGTCACGCTGAACACCGCTCTCGACGTCACGTATCGCGTCCCGGCGCTGCGCCCGCACAGCGCGCACCGGGTGACCCAGGTGACGGAACGGCCCGGCGGCCGGGGACTGAACGTGGCGCGCGTCCTGGCCGCGCTCGGCCACGAGGCGACCGTCACCGGTTTCGCGGGCGGCGCCACCGGCCGGGTCGTGCGGGAGCGCCTGACCGGCGTCGCCGACGCGCTCGTACCGATATCCGGCTCCACCCGCCGCACGATCGCCGTCGTCGACGCCCGCACCGGCGACACCACCCGCCTCGACGAACCCGGCCCCCTCGTCACGCCCGCCGAGTGGACCGCCTTCCTCCAGGCGTACGAGGGTCTGCTGGCCGGCGCGGACGCGGTGGCCCTGTGCGGAAGCCTGCCGCCGGGAGTGCCCGTGGGCGCGTACGCGGGCCTGGTGCGTCTCGCGCGCGCCGCGGGGGTTCCCGTACTGCTGGACACCGGAGGGGAGCCGCTGCGCCGCGCGGTCGCCGCCCGCCCCGATCTGATCGCGCCGACCCGCGACGAACTGGCCGAACTCACCGGCTCGCACGAGCCGTTGCGGGCCACCCGGGACGCCCGCCGGCGCGGCGCCCGCTCCGTGGTGGCCTCTCTGGGCCCCGAGGGCCTGGTCGCGGCGACCCCGGAGGGCCACTGGCGGGCCGTACCGCCCACCCGTCCGCACGGCGGCCTCACCGACGCCGGCGGTTTCGTCACCGCCGGACTGCTGTCCGGCCTGGCCGAACGCCTCCCCTGGCCGGAGACCCTGGCCCGCGCGGTGGCCCTGTCCACGGCGAAGGTCCTCGCCCCGGCGGCCTGCGAGTTCGACCCGGCCGCCTACGAGGACCTGCTCGGCCGGGTCGCGGTGACCGGCGAGGTCAACGCGGCCTGACCGCTACTTCGTGACCTGGCCCTTCTTCAGCCACAACTGGTCGAGCAGCACGTTGCACTTGTCGCCGTTCTCACAGGAGATGGTGAAGGTGTTGGTGCCCTTGTTGAGCGTCGGCCACGTGTAGGTGGTCGTCCAGCCCTTCTCGAGGTCGCCCTCCTTGGCGTGCGTGAAGTTGCCGAGGTTGACCTTGTTGCCGAAGGGCTTGCCGTTGACGGTGAGCGTCATCTCCTGGTCCGCGCCGGTCACGTTGAACCGGGTGAAGAGCGTGTAGTCGCCCTCCGACGGGATGGCGTCGACGGTCCAGGTGACGGAGTTGCCGACCTGGTTGAGGTTGCCCACGTAAGTGCCGCCGTCGGACTGCGCGCCCTTGACGTCGGAGGCCAGTGCGGCGGCACCGCCGAGGCGCAGCGCCTTGGCGTCGACCGTCGGCAGTTCGGCCTCCTGGGAGGGCTCTCCGCTGCCGGACGGGCTGGGTGAGGCGCTCGCGGACGCCGCGGGGCCGGGAGAGGCCGCGGTGTCGTCCTTCTTGTTGTCGTCGGGGTCGCCGTTCGACATGGCCACCGCGATGCCGACCACGACCGCGGCGACGACCGCGACCGCGCCGATCAGCAGGCCCTTGGTGTTGGGGCCGCGGCCCCGGCCGCCGCCGGACGGCGCCGGCTGCCGGTTGCCGGTGGGCACGGATCCGCCGCCGGGGAGGGTCTCCGGGGCTGCGTAGTGAGAGTTCGGCTGGCCGTAAGCGCCCTGCTGCGGCACCGTCGACTGCCCGTACTGCGCGGTCGACTGCTGCTGCGGCTGGGCGTACTTGCGCTCGCCGACGGCACGCACACGGCTGACCGAGTTCGGGTAACCGTAGCCCCCGGAGGGCGGCTGAGCTCCGTTGGCCTGACCGTCGGCGTAGAGGTAGCCGAACGGGTCGTCGTCCTCGGGCGTGCTCGCGCCGTTGTTGCCGGGCGTCATCCCTTCGTTCTCCTCAACAGGTGCGGGGCGGATGCGGTCCGCGGGCGGAGTTCTTCATTCCGTTCGGTGCGCGGACCGATTCGTGCGGAGAAAGCCGAGCCTACCCCCATCCCAACCCCCAAACGGGTGACTCGGGTCGCATCAACTCCGCGACCGGTCCGCTGACCTGGGTGTCAGCCCGCGCGTCTGTGCTGTTTGGGACGAGATCGTTTCTCGACGTACATGCGTTCGTCGGCCGACTTCAGGACCTCGTCGGCGGTCATCCCGCAGTGCGCCCAGCCGATGCCGAAGCTCGCGCCGACGCGGACGGCGCGGCCCTCGGCGCGGATCGGCTGGATGATCTCGTTGCGCAGGCGTACGGCGAGGTCCTGGGCGTCGGCCCGGCCGAGTCCGTCGGCCAGTATCACGAACTCGTCGCCGCCGAGCCGGGCGACGGTGTCGCCGTCGCGGACCCCGCCCGAAAGCCGCCGGGCGACCTCGATGAGGACCGCGTCGCCGGCGTTGTGCCCGAACCGGTCGTTGATCGACTTGAAGCCGTCGAGGTCGCAGAAGAGCACCGCGAGGCCCTTGGAGCCGTCGTCGCGGGCGCTTTCCTCGGGAGCGACGGTGTGCACGTGGTGGTCGTAGGCGTCGTACGCCTCGGCGCCGGCCGGCCGGTAGTCGAAACCGTGGTCCTGGGCGTCGAAGGCGGGGTGGCCGTAGGCGCTCTCCACGGTGTCCACGGCGTCCGTCGTGGACAGGGCTTCCATGGCGTCGAGGGCGGCGGGGTGGGCGGACTGGGGGCGCCGGCAGAGCCGGGCGGAGAGGCGGGAGCGCAGCTCGGCGGAGTTCGGCAGGCCGGTGAGGGAGTCGTGGGAGGCGCGGTGGGCGAGCTGGAGCTCGCGGCGCTTGCGCTCCTCTATGTCCTCGACGTGGGTGAGGAGGAAGCGGGGCCCGTCGGCGGCGTCGGCGACCACGGAGTTGCGCAGCGACACCCACACGTACGTGCCGTCACGGCGGCCGAGGCGCAGTTCGGCGCGGCCGCCCTCGGCGGAGGTGCGCAGCAGGGTGCCTATGTCCTCGGGGTGGACGAGGTCGGAGAAGGAGTAGCGGCGCATCGCGGAGGCGGGGCGGCCCAGCAGCCGGCACAGGGCGTCGTTGGTGCGCAGGATCCGCCCGTGCTGGTCGCCGCCCATCTCGGCGATGGCCATGCCGGAGGGGGCGTACTCGAAGGCCTGGCGGAAGGATTCCTCACTGGCGCGCAGCGCCTGCTGCTCGCGACCGAGCCTGACCAGCGCCCGCTGCATATTCGCGCGTAGACGTGCGTTGCTGAGGGCTATCGCCGCCTGGAACGCGTACATCTGGAGCGCTTCGCGGCCCCAGGCGCCGGGCCGGCGGCCGTTGCGCGGCCGGTCCACGGAGAGCACGCCGATCAGTTCGCCGCAGGAGCCGCCGCCGGGCGCGGCGGGCGTGTACATCGGCGCGAAGAGCCGGTCGGAGGGGTGCCACTCGTCCTCGAAGCGCGGCTCGGGGCCGTCGGTGTACCACTGCGGGACGTCGTCGTCGTCGAGGATCCAGCCCTCGGTGTGGGGTATGAAGACCAGGTCTCCCCAGGTCTCGCCCATGGTCAGGCGGCGTTCCCAGGACTCGCGCGAGCCGACCCGGCCGGTGATGAGGGCCTCGGCGGCGGGGTTGCCGGAGAAGGCGGCGACGACCAGGTCGCCGTCGGGGCGCACGAGGTTCACGCACGCCAGCTCGTAGCCCAGTGCGGTGACCACGCCGTCGGCGACGGTCTGCAGTGTGTCGGCCATGCTCCGTGCCGTGTTCATGTCGGCCATGACCTGGTGCAGCTGTCGCAGGGACGCAAGGCGGACATACGGCTCCGACTCGGTCTCCATGCTTCGCCCTCCCCCCGAGACTTCGCAGCGAATCAAGGGTTGTCTTCGGCGTGACGTCGTTGCTGTCGACGCTGTCGTTTCTGTTTCGATCCGCGCGTGACACGTGTCCCCTGTGTGTCGCGCTGTGTCGACGTTGTGCCTGTCTTCAGTAACGCCTCCGCCACTGAATCACAGCGCGCTCCCCACTCGGTACACAGGGTCAACAATTCACGCCTCTTGTGACTCAAGTCACATAAGAACGTGAACATTTGAGTGATGATTCTGCGTTTTTCCTGTGTCATTCCTGCGCGCATGACGCAGTGTGCCGCAGAGCCTACGGGAATCGGTCCCCGGACCTACGACCCCTCTCGGACGGAGGTCCGATGCGGGACGGCCCCGGCGGACACTAGCGTGCGGAACGTGCCTTCCCCCATGCCCCCCGAACTGCTCCCGCCCCACCCCGTCCCGGCCGCCCCGCCGGCCGCCGGGCATGCTGTGGGGGTGAGCGACGACGAGTTCCGCACCGCCCTGTCCCGGCTCGCCGGCGGGGTCGTCCTGGTGACCGCGCAGGAGCCGCCGCTGGACCCGGACGACCCGCTGGCGCCGCAGGGCGAGTACGCCGGCATGACGGCCACCGCCTTCCTGTCCGTCTCCTTGGACCCCCCACTGGTCCTGGTCAGCCTGCGCACGGGCTCCCGCATGGACGACGTGCTCGACGAACAGCCCCTGTGGGCGGTGTCCGTCCTCGCGGAGAGCCAGCGGCACATCGCCGGCCGCTTCGCCATGAAGGGACGCCTCAGCGACCGCCTCCTCTTCGAGGACATCCCGTACGTGACCGGCGAGGCCACCGGCGCGCCCCTGGTGGGCGGCGCGCTGTCCACCCTGGAATGCCGCACCGAGCAGCGGGTGACGGCGGGCGACCACACCCTGGTGATCGGACGCGTGCTGAGCGCGCGCGTGCCGAGCGCCGAAGGCGGCCCGCTGCTCTATTTCAAGGGCCGTTACCGGCAGTTGGGCTGACCCGGACTGAACGGTAATTCAGTGGCCCGCCGCGGATCGCCGCCTTAACGTGCCCGGATGACGACCTCCGCCACCCCCGCCGCGCCTTCTCCTTCCGGGTCTTCCCTCACACTCGAGGAAATCACCCGCGCGAATGTGGAAGCCGCGCTCGCCATTCAGGTCCGCCCCGAGCAGGAATTCGCGGTGTCCCCCGTCGCGAAGTCCCTAGCCGAGGCCTACGTGTACCAGGACGTCGCCTGGCCCCGCCTGATCGTCGACGCCGGCCGGCCCGTCGGCTTCCTGATGGCCTTCTTCGACATCGACTGGAAGCAGGACGGCGGCAGCCTGATCCGCTCCGGCCTGTGGCGGCTGAACATCGCCGCTACCGAACAGGGCCGCGGGTACGGCCGCTTCGCCGTCGAGTCCGTCGCCGCCGAGATCCGCCGCCGTGGCGGACGCCGGTTGTACGTCACCTGGCACCCCGGCCCGCACGGCCCCGAGCGCTTCTACCAGAACCTGGGCTTCAAGGACACGGGCGAGAAGAGCGAGGGGGAGACGGTGGGTGTGCTGGAACTGGGCTGACAGCGGGCGCACGGGCTGGAGCCTTCGCGGCTGCGCCCACGTCAGGCCAGGCCAGGTCAGGTCAGGTCAGGACCAGTCTCGGCTGGTCCTGCCGCGCTTGGTCTCAGAACGCTGCTTCTTCTCCCGCAGCCGGCGCTCGTTGATGCCCCGCGGGATGCGGGTCGGGCGGCGCGGCTTCGGCGGGGGCGCGGTCGCCTCGGCGAGCAGGGCGGTGAGGCGCACCAGGGCGGCCTCGCGGTTGCGCCACTGCGAGCGGTGCTCGGAGGAGCGGACGCTGACGACCCCGTCGACGAGCCGACCGGCCAGCCGCTCCAGGGCCCGCGCCTTCCACACCTCGGGCAGCGCCTCGGTCGACGCGAGGTCGAAGCGCAGCTCCACCTGCGAGTCGCTGGTGTTGACGTGCTGGCCACCCGGCCCCGACGACCGCGAGAAACGCCACATGAGCTCGGCCTCGGGCAGTGAGACGGAGCCGCGGATGATGTGTCGCCCGGGGGTCGGACCCCCAGGCCCCCGAGAGGAACCGGACATGACGTCCATGTTCCCGGCTGTGACCCGTCCACGTCACCCGAATATCCGACTGGGTTCCCGAGGGCCGCGGGCCGCCCGTGCGGCCGTCCGTGTGACCGTCGGCGGAACCGTCGGTAAAGAAAGCAAAGACACGGGAACCTTGGACATCCCGCACGGCGTTCATAGGGGTAGCTGTAGCTTCGTGGCGCACGAAGCCTCTACGCAACGAGGGAAAGGACTCCCATGGCTGTAAGCCTGTCCAAGGGTGGCAACGTCTCGCTCACCAAGGAGGCTCCGGGCCTGACCGCCGTCACCGTGGGCCTCGGCTGGGACGTCCGCACCACCACCGGCACGGACTTCGACCTCGACGCCTCCGCGATCGCGGTCAACCCCCAGGGCAAGGTCTACTCGGACGCCCACTTCGTCTTCTTCAACAACAAGCAGACCCCCGACAACTCCATCGTCCACACCGGTGACAACCGCACCGGCGAAGGCGCGGGCGACGACGAGGCGATCAACGTCAACCTGGCGGCCCTCCCCGCCGACATCGACAAGATCGTCTTCCCGGTCTCCATCTACGACGCGGAGAACCGCTCGCAGAACTTCGGCCAGGTCCGCAACGCCTACATCCGCATCGTCAACCAGGCCGGCGGCGCGGAAGTCGCCCGCTACGACCTGTCGGAGGACGCGGCCACCGAGACGGCCATGGTCTTCGGCGAGCTGTACCGCAACGGCGCGGAGTGGAAGTTCCGCGCGGTCGGCCAGGGCTACGCCTCGGGCCTGGTCGGCATCGCCCAGGACTTCGGCGTCAACGTCTGACCCGCACCCCTGCGGCACCCCGGTGCCACGCCTGAGCGAGCATCACGTCTCGCGGAGCCCCCGGCCGAAAAGCCGGGGGCTCCGGCGTGCCCGGCGGAAGCCACCCCCGCGTCTCCCGAAGGGCGAGACCCCGTCACGCCCGCTCCGGCTTGCCCTCCCCGTACAGCCAGTCCCGCCAGACGGGGCGGAAGTCCTTGTCCGGCGCCTGCTTCTCCACGAAGGCCGTGAACTGCTCCGTCGTGGCGTTGCCGTGACGGTGGGCGGCGGTCCAGCCCTGGACCAGATCGAAGAAGGCGTCGTCGCCCACGGTCTGCCGGATCTTGTGGATCACCATCGCGCCACGCTGATAGACGGGCCCCTGCGCCGAGATGTCCTCGGCGCCAGGCGGCACCGCCGGCGGGAAGGACCACAAATCCTCGAACGACTCCTCGCCCTCGTCGTACAGCTCCTGAAAGGTCTGCTCGGCGGTGGGGCCGCCCTCGTCCTCCGTCCACAGCCACTGCGCGTAGGTGGCGAACCCCTCGTTGAGCCACATGTCACGCCAGGTCCGCGGCGTCACGGAGTCACCGAACCACTGATGGGCGATCTCATGGACGAGCAGCGAGGCATCGGGCGGGCCGGGGAACACAGGACGGTTCTGCGTCTCCAGGGCGTACTTGACGTCGTCCGGGCGGTCGACGATCGCACCGGCGGAGGAGAAGGGATACGGCCCGAAGTTGAACGCCGCCCACTCCAGCACCTCCGGCAACCGGGCGAGCGCCTCACGACCACGGGCGGCCTGGGTCGAGTCCACGGCGACGTACAGGGGCGGCCCGTCCCCGGCAGCGGGCCGGCTGATGTCGTACCGGCCGACGGCGACCGTGGCCAGATAGCTCGCCATCGGCTCCGCGGTGTGCCAGGAGAAGGCGGTACGCCCACCGGCGGTCCGCTCACCCCGCAACTCACCGTTGGAGACGGCGGTGAGCCCCTCGGGCACGCTCACCGTGATGTCGTACGACGCCTTGTCGGAAGGGTGGTGATTGCCCGGGAACCACGCCATGGAGCCGGTCGGCTCGCCCAACGCCAAGGCGCCGTCGGCCGTGCGCAGCCAGCCCTCCTCCGAACCGTCGGGATCGGTGATCACAGCCGGACGCCCCCCGTAGCGCACGGACGTCTCGAACATCGCGCCCTCCGCCAGCCGGGCGGGCGGGCGGACGATCAACTCCTGGCCCTCATGGTCGAAGGACGCCTCCTTGCCCTCGACCGTGACCCCCTCGACCTCCAGCCCCTTCAGATCGAGGTGAAACCCGTCCAGCGCCCGGGTGGCCCGGGCCGTGATCCGGGCGGTGCCGGACAGCCGACGCGTGGCCGGATCGTAGGCCAGGTCCAAGGCGTAGTGCGTGACGTCGTAACCACCGTTGCCGGCCTTCGGGAAGTACGGGTCCCCCACCCCCGAAGAACCCTCGGCATCGCCCCGTTCCCCTCCGTCACACGCCCCCAGACATAACGCGAGCACCGGAACGACAACCCCCGCGGCAGCGGCCCGGACAAGCCGCACAGTTCGGTACATGCCGGCGATCCTATGCGCAGCCGTTCGACCGGACACCTGATCGCACCCACCTCATGACACCATCGCCTACGTGCTCGACATCGGCTACGCCCTCTCCAACCGGTTCCCCGACCCCCCGCAGACCGACTACCGCCGCGCGGACGTCCGGGCACTGCGGCACGACCTGTTCTGCGGAGACGTCTACCTCGCCGACACCAAGGCGGACCGCGAGCTGTCCACAGCCTGGGGATGGGTGCCCGTACTGGACTTCGCGTGGGCGCTGTGCGACATCGCCGAACACCTCGACCGCGACCCGGCGGGCTCCCGCGCCTCCCGCCCCCAGCACGCGGAGCTGGACTTCACCGAATCCACGGACCGCATGCTCTTCGAACGCCGCTTCGGATGGGTGGACATCGAAGCCGACTGGATGCCGGCTGAAGAACCGCCGCTGACCTTCTCCCACTCCGAACTCCGGCGTGAGGCCCGTGACTTCCTGCACGACCTGATCGCCGACCTCGCCGACCTCCACGAGGACCTCGCCGACAACCCCGCGATCTGGACCCTCCAGGCACGCTTCCCCCGTATCAGCTGACCCCGCCCCGCCTCAGCCCTCCACCCTGATCCCCAGCTCCGCAGCCAGCGCAGGTGCCAGATCCAGCAGTTGGGCCGCACTGATCACCGCGCCCGACAGACGGTCCAGACCGCCCGCGAGACCCAGCTCCGCCGCACCCCGGAAGTCCACGTCCTTCAGGACCGCGGCGGTGAAATCAGCGGCCTTCAGCGCACAGTCCACGAACTCCACCCGCTCCAGCCGCGCACCTCCGAAATCAGGCTCCACCAGCACACAGCCCTCGAACACCACATCCCGCAACCGCGCCTGCCGCAGATTCAGAAAGTCGATCTTGCCGCCGCGCACCGACACCCGCTCCAGAACCGCCCCGTGCAACTGGACGCCACCCAGCCGCGCGTCGACGACCTCGACATCCCGCAGCGTCGCATCGGCCAGCTCCGTGCCCACGCCCCGCACCCCGGTGAGCACCGAATCGAGGAAGCGGGCGTGATGCAGCCGCGTCCCGTCCAACGCGCACTCTCTCAGCGCGCAGTCCATGAAACGCGCCCCCGCGCCGTCCTGCCGCGCGAGATCCGCCCCCACGAACTCCAACCCGTCGTAATCCCCGTCAGGCTCCACCTCCCCTCCCCCGTACGGCTCCAACGACGCCGGCAACCGCACCTCCGGCCGCCGAGCACCCTTCACCACGCTCCCGCCGGCCGCACGCCCCGCACCGGCCCCGCCGACACCTGTCCTCGCCATGCCCCCATCCTGCACCCCACCACTGACAAACCCCCCGACCAGCACAGACACCGGGATGTCACAAACCAGGGCCCCGAACCGGTCGTATCCACAAGACCCCAGCACACCGACCGAAGGAGAGCCCGTGCACCGCATCACCGTCATCGGCGGCGGCCTCGCCGGCCTCACCGCCGCCATCGCCGCCGCGGAGGCGGGCGCCGAAGTCACCCTCCACGAAGCCCACCACACCCTCGGCGGGCGAGCCAGGACCACAGACGGCCGCTACCGGACGAACGAAGGCCCGCACGCCCTCTACAACGGCGGCCCCCACTGGACCTGGCTCGCCCGACGCGACCTCATCGGGCCCCTCGCACCCCTGCCGCCCCTGGAAGCCACCCGCCTCCGCCTCCGCCACCACGGCGCCCTCCGCCGCACCCCGCCCCTCGCGATGCTGAGACTCCTGCACCGCGCCGCCCGCCACCACGCACCCGTGGACACCGACTTCCTCACCTGGGCGACCGAGCTGGCCGGCGAGGACGGCGCCCGCGCCGCCGCCCACTACAGCGCCGTCGCCCTCTTCCACCACGACCCCGGCGCCCTGTCCGCCGCCTTCGTCCACGAGCGCCTGCGCCGCGCCACCAAACTCCCGCCCGAAGCGCACTATCCGCGCGGCGGCTGGACGACCCTCATCGACCGCATGGCCACCCACGCCTGGAACCTCGGCGTCCGCCTGGAGACCCAGTCCCGCGTCGACACCCTCCCCGACGACACCCCCGTGATCGTCGCCACCTCCCTCGACGCCGCCCGCCGACTGCTCAAGGACGACTCCCTCACCTGGCCCAGCGGCCGCACCGCACTCATCGACCTCGCCCTGCGCACCCACTCGGCCGGAAGGACCCCCGCCCGCGACGTCTTCGCCCTCTCCGACCTCGACGCACCCGGCTGGATCGAACGATTCACCGCCCAGGACCGCACCCTCGCCCCCGCCGGTGAGCAACTGATCCAAGGCCAGATCCCGATCGCCCCGCACGAAACCAAAGCCGACGGCATCGCACGCGCGGAACAGCTCCTCGACCTCGGCTTCCCCGACTGGCGCGAACGCCTCACCTGGCGACGCGAGGCGATCTCCACCGGCCGCACCGGCGCGGTCGACCCACCCGGCACGAACTGGCGCGACCGCCCCGCCATCGACCGCGGCGACGACGTCTACCTGGCCGGCGACCAGGTGGCCTCACCCGGCGTGCTCTGCGAAGTCTCCTTCACCAGCGCCCTCACCGCCGTCTCCCTCGCCCTCGGCCGCACCCGCCGCGAACGCGAACCCGCATGAGACCGACGAACGGGCAGACCCCCGAGCGGCCCCGCCCCGCATGCGCCCCCGCCCCGGGCGTGATCTTCTGGCCAGGTGATCGTCCACAGGGCAGGTGAGCCCGCGCCGGCCCCCGTCCCCGCCCCCGAGCCCGACCCCCAGCCCACCCCGGACCCCCGCCGCTGGTGGGCCCTGGTGGTCATCGCGCTCGCACAGCTCATGGTCGTCCTCGACGCCACGATCGTGAACATCGCGCTCCCCTCCGCGCAACACGACCTCGGCATCACCGACGGCAACCGCCAATGGGTCATCACCGCCTACTCACTGGCCTTCGGCGGCCTCCTCCTCCTCGGCGGCCGCATCGCCGACCTCGTCGGCCGCAAACGCACCTTCGTCCTCGGCCTCGTCGGCTTCGCGCTCGCCTCGATCTTCGGCGGCGCCGCCACCGGCCCCGGCACGCTGTTCGCCGCCCGCGCCCTCCAAGGCGTCTTCGCCGCCGTCCTCGCCCCCTCCGCGCTCAGCCTCCTCACCACCACCTTCACCGACCCCGAGGAACGCGCCAAAGCATTCGGCACCTACGGCACGCTCTCCGCCAGCGGCGCAGCCATCGGCTTCATCGTCGGCGGACTCCTCACCCAGTACCTGAACTGGCGCTGGTGCCTCTACGTCAACGTCCCCCTCGCCATCGCCGCGGTCTGCATCGCCCTCACCGTCCTGCGCGACCGCCCCGGCCCCACCGCCGCCCGCCTCGACGTGCCCGGCGTCCTGCTCGGCTGCGGCGGCCTCATCTCCATCGTCTACGCCGTCAGCGAGGCCCAGCCACGCGGCTGGAGCGACCCCCTCGTGCCCACCCTCCTCGCCACCGGGATCACACTCCTGACGGTGTTCGTCTGGTGGCAGACCCGCGCACCGGTACCCCTGCTGCCCCTGCACATCGTCCGGGACCGCAACCGCGCCGGCTGCTTCCTCACCATGGCCCTCGCCGTCGTAGGCATGTTCGGCATGTTCCTCTTCATGACCTACTACCTCCAAGTGGTCCTGGAGTACTCCCCCCTGCAAACAGGACTCGCGTTCCTCCCCCTCACCGCCTCCATCGTCACCGGCTCCACCCAGATCTCCGCCCGGCTCATCAACCGCGTCCCACCCCGCATGCTCATGGCACCCGGCATGACCCTCGCGGCCGGCGGCATGCTCGTCCTCACCCGCATGACCGTGGACAGCGTCTACGCCACCCAGATCCTCCCCGCACTCGTCCTCATGGGCCTCGGCATGGGCCTCACCTTCATGCCCGTCTTCTCCACAGCCACCGCCGGCGTCGACCCCCAAGACGCCGGAGTCACATCGGCCACCGTCAACACCTCACAACAAGTAGGAGGCTCGATCGGCACCACACTGCTCAACACCATCGCCACCACCAGCGCCACCGCGTACGCCGGCGCCCACCTCACCGACCACGCCGACCGAGCACGCATCGCCGCGGAGGCCACCGTGCACGGCTACACCGTCGCCATCTGGTGCGCCGCCGCCATCATGCTCACCGCCGCCCTCGTGGCGGGCCTGATGGTCACCGGCAGACCCACCCGCCACCACGTCCCGACCGAACAACCGGCCCTGCCCGAATCAATCACCTGAAACCACCCCCGCCCCAGCCGGAAACCGCGGGAAAACCGCGTGATACGGCACCCGCTCCGCCCTACCGTCCCAGGAATGATCGACGTTCCCGACGCACTGGCGACATCACAGGCCAAAGCCAACGGCGAGGCGGGACGAGCCTTCATCGCCGCACTGCCCGCACTCGCCGCGCACTTCCTCGAACGCTGGAACCTACGCCTCGACGGCACCCCCATGCACGGCCGATGCGCCCTGGTCCTGCCCGTCGCCTCCACCACCGACGGCGCCCACGCCGCCCTCAAACTCCAACCGGTCGACGACGAGAGCGCAGGCGAACCCGTCGCCCTGAGAACCTGGGCCGGCCAACGTGCCGTACGACTCCTGCGGCACGACGAACCCACCGGCGCCCTGCTCCTCGAACGCCTCGACCCCGCCCGCATGCTGACCCACGTCCCCGACCCCCACGAAGCGGTCCTCGTCATCGCCCGGCTACTGGCCGAACTGACCGCCGCCCCCGCACCCGCCGGCATGCGCCGCCTCGGCGACATCGCGGCCCGCATGCTGGAACGCACCCCGCACGCCCTGACCCGCGTCGAGGACCCCACCGCCCGCCGACAGCTCGCCGACTGCGCCGCCGCACTGCGGGAGGTCGCCGACGAACCCGGCGACCGGCTCCTCCACTGGGACCTCCACGACGGAAACGTCCTCGCCGCCGACCGCGCCCCCTGGCTCGCCATCGACCCCAAACCCCTCGCGGGTGACCCCGGCTTCGACCTCTGGCCCGCCCTCGCCAACCGCTTCGACCCGGCCGACGTCCGCTGGCGCTTCGACGCGATGACCGACGTCCTGTCCCTGGACCGCGCCCGGGCCCGCGCCTGGATCCTGGCCCGCCTCCTCCAGAACGCCCTCTGGGACATCGAGAACGGCGACCGCCCCTCCGCACAGGACCTGGAGATCGCCCACCGCCTCGGCGACGACCGCGCAGGCCCGGGAAGGCGGCCATGACCACGCCGCACACATGGAGAAGCCCAGGCCAAACACTGCTTGACCTGGGCTGCTGAGCCGCCTGTCGGAATCGAACCGACGACCTGCGCATTACAAGTACGCTGCTCTGCCAACTGAGCTAAGGCGGCATCACGCGCTACAAGGCCGCACGCGAAGGCGGGACCACTTTACACAGGCGCCGCTTCACCCAGCCACGGAGTTGCCGTCCCGGAGAACGGCCCGGGGGTCCGGAGCCGGACGCCCTCGAAAATTTCCGTGAAGTTCACAGGCCCGCAGGTGCTGACAGGGCGGCGGTGTCCGGGTACCGTCCTGAGCCAGTTCACTCCGGTGGACTACACCAACCACCTTCCTACAACGGATCGTCCGGCACGTTCCTGCCGGTAGAAGGGGGCCTTCGAGCCATGGCCACTGTCACTTTCGACAAGGCGACCCGGATCTACCCGGGTTCCACCAAGCCCGCCGTCGACGCACTCGACATCGCGATCGAGGACGGCGAGTTCCTCGTCCTGGTCGGCCCGTCGGGTTGCGGCAAGTCCACCTCGCTCCGGATGCTCGCGGGGCTCGAGGACGTCAACGGCGGCGCCATCCGCATCGGTGACCGCGACGTCACGCACCTGCCGCCGAAGGACCGGGACATCGCCATGGTGTTCCAGAACTACGCGCTCTACCCGCACATGACCGTCGCCGACAACATGGGCTTCGCGCTCAAGATCGCCGGCGTCAACAAGGCGGAGATCCGGCAGAAGGTCGAGGAGGCCGCGAAGATCCTCGACCTCACCGAGTACCTGGACCGCAAGCCGAAGGCCCTCTCCGGCGGCCAGCGCCAGCGTGTCGCGATGGGCCGCGCCATCGTGCGCGAGCCGCAGGTCTTCCTCATGGACGAGCCGCTGTCCAACCTGGACGCCAAGCTCCGTGTCTCCACGCGTACGCAGATCGCCTCGCTGCAGCGCCGTCTCGGCATCACCACCGTCTACGTCACCCACGACCAGGTCGAGGCCATGACGATGGGCGACCGTGTGGCGGTCCTCAAGGACGGTCTGCTCCAGCAGGTCGACACCCCGCGCAACATGTACGACCGTCCCGCGAACCTCTTCGTGGCCGGCTTCATCGGCTCGCCGGCGATGAACCTCGTCGAGGTGCCGATCGCCGACGGCGGCGTGAAGTTCGGCAACTCGGTCGTGCCGGTCCAGCGCGACGCGATCTCGGCGACCACCGACAAGACGGTCACCGTCGGCGTCCGCCCCGAGCACTTCGACGTCGCCGGCCCGGAGTCCGACCTGGGCCTCGCGGTCACCGTGAACGTGGTCGAGGAGCTGGGCGCCGACGCCTACGTCTATGGCACCGCCAAGCTCGGCGGCGACGACTCCAAGGACCTCGTCGTCCGTGTCAGCGGCCGTGACGTCCCGGAGAAGGGCAGCACGCTGCACGTCGTCCCGCGCGCGGGCGAGACCCACGTGTTCTCCACCTCGACGGGCGAGCGGCTCTCCGACTGACGTCGGACCGCTCCACAGCTTCAAGAGAAGGGCCCCGCGGCTGCCGCGGGGCCCTTCTCGTCGCCGTCGCCCACCCGGCGAACCCCGACACACCGGGTGTTTCGAACGGCACTCGTCAACCCCCTACCCAAAAAGAAGCACGCCTTCATCCCCCGACCGAGTGACTTAATGTCGCCGTGTCATTACGGCGCGCTACCCTCACACGCGTGAAGCACTCCGTGAAGCACTCCAGCACCCCTCAGACGCGACGCGGCCGGGGCCCCGCCCGGCGGATCGGTCGCTCCCTCGCCCTCGTCCTGCCCGTCGTCATGGTGCTCTCCGGCACCCTGGCGGTCACCCGGGTCAACTGGTCGGGGGACCCCTCGGATTCGGTGCTCACCGCCTCCGACGCCTCCGCCTCCACCGGGCACCGCACCTCCCACAGCGCCGTGAAGGCCCCGCAGGACATCCTGCGCGACCGGCTGCTGACCGAGCTCCACGACGAGAACCCGGGCGTCGCGCTGACCCACCTCCAGGAAGCGGTGAACGGCAAGCCGTCCCTGGCCAGGCACTGCGCCTCCATCGCCCGCGCCCTCGGCCGCGCGGCGGTCCGTCTCCACGGCCCCACCCGGGCGCAGTCCTACGCCCGGCCCGTCTGTGACACGTCCTTCGCCTCGGGAGTCATGGCGGCCCACAGCTGAGGCACGGCAGCGGGCGCACCCCTCCGGGTGAGCCCGCACGCCGCCACCCGCACCGCCCCCCGGATCGCGCCCCCGCGCGCCGGCGCGCGAAAACCCCCCGCGTACCCCACTCCGGCACCCGCGCCCACCTCTCCGTCGCCTCGGCGCCGTCACAGGCGGGCCATGCGGTCGTCAGCGTCGGCGACCGCACGGTTGAGGGAGACCACCGGCTTCGGCCCGAACTCCAAGAGGTCGTACCCCTCGTGGAACCGGTCCGCATGGGTCGGCGTCCTTCCATGAGTCCGCAAGATCGACTTCACTCAAGGACGCATCCATGACCGGCACGGCCGCCCGTTACCTTTATCTCGCCCGTCACGGCGAGGCATCGCCGGATGAGAGTGAATTGACGGATGCGGGCCGCCGCCAGGCCGCCCTGCTGGGGGAGCGGCTCCGTGGGGTCCCGCTGGCGGCGATACACCACGGCCCTCTCGCCCGTGCCGAACAGACCGCGCTGCTGGTCGGTGAGCAGCTCGACGGAGTTCCCTGCCGTCGTTCCGAAGCGGCTGGCGACTACCTCCCCTACCTGCCGACACGTGAGGAGCTGCCGCCGGAGGCAGCGGACGCCTGGATCGAGTTCCTGCAGCAGTTCACGGTCGAGGAACGCGAGCAGGGCCCCGGGCTCGCGGCGGCGGCACTCGCAGAGTTCACCGGGACTGTCGCCGGAGACGAACCGCGCCACGAGCTTGTCGTCACCCACAACTTCCTCGTCGGCTGGCTCATCCGAGCCGCCCTCGACGCGCCGAAGTGGCGATGGCTGGGCATCAACCATGCCAACGCGGCCCTGACCGTCATCCGCTACACACCTGATCGTCCCCCGGCGGTCCTCCTCTTCAACGACACCGGCCACCTCCCCGCCGAGCTCCGCTGGACCGGCTTCCCGCCGGAGCTCCACGTCTGAGGCCCGTAGATGAGATCGATGTCGATCCATCGCAGGAAGCACCTGATGTAGATCATGGTCCGAGGAGTCGGAGCACGTGTGGCCAACTGTCGGCCTTCGCTCGGGCGTTCGCTGTGCGGGTTCCACCCAAGTGGCTGCCGCCGCTGTCGGGGAGGTAGGGGAAGACCCCGACTGCGTGACCGGCCTTCGGATAGAGCAGGGCCCTGTGCTTGTGGCCGGTCGCGTTGCGTTCCTGTGCGATCGATTCGGCGGACGGGAGCGAGTTCCACACCGGGTCGTCGCCGCCGGCGATGGCCAGCACGGTGCCTCGGACGTGGTCGAGCGGAATGGGGATGAGCTGCAGGCCCTTGCCGTTCTTGGTCCATGCGGCCTGCCCTCGCCCGCATTCGAAGCAGCCGCGGTAATACGCTCTGTTGGTGTTGCGGCTGGGCATGTAGACCACGGCGTCGCGGACGAGGTCCGGATAGTACTGGGCCATCAGCTGAGCTGCTTCGGAGCCGCGGGATGCACCGATCACCACGAGACGCTGGGCATCGGCCTGCGGCTGGTTGCGCAGAAGCCGGGCGGCGGCGGCGAAGTACTCCAGGGAGATGGCGGCCAGGTTCTTGGGCCGTCCCTGGCAGTCGAAGTAGCACAGGGTCAGGGCAGGGTGGCCGCGGGAGGCCAGCAGGGCCGCCGCGAGCGGGTCGCCGAGGCCGCCCTCCGAGCCCCCGAGAAGCAGGACCGGCGCACGCCGGGGTCCGTGCGAGGGAGGCAGGAAGAGTTCCCCGCGCAGCTTGTCGTGGGCCACGGTGAGCTCCTTGCGGTGCACTCCGTTAATGGCCCATGTCCGGGTGAGCTGTCGCTCCGCGATGGTCCGGCTGCCTGCTTCGACCATGAGGCGCACCTGGTAGGAGGACACCTTTTGCGGATGTTCCGTGCGGAACCAGCTCTTGTCGGGATCGCCCTTGGCGGGGGTCATGGACCAGAACAGACCCATGCCGTCGGCTCCCCGATAGGTGCCTGCCTCGGGCTCGGCGTGATCCAGATCGACGATGCCCTTGTCGTCGGCGGTGAAGACGGCGCGCCCCGTCCAGGTCATGCCGTCGGCGTCGGTGGCGCGTGCTGTGACGGTGACTTCCTCGCCGGAGGCGAGCCCGCTGATCCGAGTGTGCACCGGCTCGTCCGCCAGACCAACCGGCTTGTCCAGATGAAGGGTGGCCGCCTGGCTGTGTGCGACGTCCGGTTCGCGGCCCCCGGAGCAGCCTGCGCCGGCCGGCAGGATCAACGCTAACGCTGCCGCGTAGGCTGCGGTTCGTCTTCTCGCTCTCTGCATGCGTGCAGTGTGATCGTCCGGTGTTCTCGCAGGGAAGGGGAGAAATAAGCACAGTGATTTCCCCCGGCAGCCCACCGCCGGCTGCCAGTTCCTCGACGGCACTCAAGGTGAGCCGACCGTCCCGGCACAGCGCAAGGCCCGCCGCGAATACGAGAACCGGGTCAGCGGCGATGTATCAAGGCCGGTGGGCGTTGTCGCTGAGCCAGGCCAGCACCTGGTCGGCGTGCTTGTCCGGCGGGAAGACCGGGTAGAAGACGTGCTCGATCATGTTGTTCTTGATGATCAGCGTGAGCCGCTTGTACAGCGTCAGCCCGCCTGCGGTGAAGGTGGGAAGGTCAAGTGCCCGGCCCAGACGCCGTGCGGGGTCGGACAGCATCCGGAACGGCAGACGGAGCCGCTCGGTGACCTCACGTTGGTAGTCGCTGTCCTGGCTGGAGAGGCCGTACACCTGGGTCGCGCCGGCCGCGAGCAGGTCCTGGTGGTGGTCGCGGAAGCCGCATGCCTCGGCGGTGCAGCCACGGGCGCCGGGGATGGTGTCCCAGCCCTCGGGCAGATCGGTGCCGGGGCGGCCCGTCAGCGGATAGATGTAGAGCACCGTGCGACCTGCGCCCAGCGCCTCAAGGCTGATCATGGCGCCGTCGGTGGCATGGAGCGTCAGCTGCGGCAGGCTCGCACCGCGCAGGCGGGCAGCAGCGCCGTCGTCCTCGGGAACGGGCAGGTCTGCAGGCAGGATCGTGTAGTCGGTCATCGGTTCCTCTCCGTCAGCCGGTGAGAAGCGGCTGTTGCGGTGAGCGGCCTCGTGCAGGTGCGCCACCAGCACCGCCCGGCGGGCGGTGAGGCCCTCGATCCGCTGCGTGAGCTCATCGATGGCGTCCCGGTACCCGGCCAGCGCGGCCGGGCAGTCGTCCGAGTGCCGGTGCCCCAGGCCCAGGCATTCCAGAAACGGCCGTGTCGCCTCGACGGGGATGCCGAGACGGCCCAGCGCCCGGATCTCCCGGGTGAGCCGTACGTCGTGCTCGTCGTAGTCCCGGTAGCCGTTGGCCAAACGCACCGGCGCGAGCAGCCCCAGCGATTCGTAGTAGCGCACCGCCTTGGTCGTCACACCTGCTCGCCGGGCCAGCTCACCTATCCGCATGCCTCTCACCTCGAAGAACGCTAAACCTTGCCCCTGAGGGTAAGGTCAAGCACCGGCGCTCCGGTGAGGAAGCGGGCTGAGTCGCGGCTGTCGTCTTCCGCTGCCCCGTCGCGGTGGCTGCCGTCCGCCCGGGCCCCCGTGCCCGCCTGCCTCCGGGGCAGCCCCCAGGGCCGGTGAGGGCGCCGCGTACAGTGCCCGTCATGACCCATCCGCATGCCGCGTCCCGCCCCACGCAAGCCGTCGTCCTGGCCGGTGGCCAGGGGTCGCGGCTGCGCCCCTACACCGACGACCGGCCCAAGCCGATGGTCGAGATCCCCGGGACGGGGAAGCCGATCATCGGACACCAGCTCGGCTGGCTCGCCGAGGAGGGCGTCACCGACGTCGTCGTCTCCTGCGGTCATCTCGCCGACGTGCTGGAGAAGTGGCTGGAGACCGCCGATCTGCCGGTGCGTGTCACGACGGTCGTGGAGTCCGAGCCTCTCGGCCGCGGCGGCGGTCTCAAGTACGCGGCCGCCCGCCTCCCGCACCCGGACCGGCCCTGGTACGCCACCAACGGCGACATCTGGACCCGGTTCTCGCTGCGCGACATGGCGGACTTCCACACCGAGCGCGACGCCCTCGCCACCCTCGCGCTGGCCCGTCCGCGCATCCCGTGGGGTGCGGTGAAGACGGACGGCTTCGGCCACATCACGGACTTCATCGAGGCGCCGCCGACGACGTACGAGATCAACGCGGGCGTCTACGTCTTCTCCCCCGAGTTCGCCGGCCTGCTGCCCGAGCGTGGGGATCACGAGCGCACGACGTTCCCGCATCTGGCCCGGGAGCGGCGCCTCGCGGGGTTCCCGATCCCGCAGGGCGCGTACTGGCGGGCGATCGACACGGCGAAGGACCTGACGGAGGCGGCGAAGGAGCTGGCGGCGCTGGGGCGCTGACGGCCCGTCCGGCCTCGACATGACGGTGGCCCCGGTGCTGGAGAGCACCGGGGCCACCGTCGATTCCGCAGGGCTCCTGAGGAGCTGTGTGTCAGCCGAGGAGCCCGCCCACCAGGCCCGGACGGCCGGTGTCGGACGACGATCCGCCGGTGCTGTCGGAGCCGCCGCTCGTGGAGCCTCCGGTGCTGGAGGAACCGCCGGAGGTGGGGCCGGAACTGGTGCTGGGGGCCTGCTGGTCCGGCGTGGAGCGCTGGGGCGGGGCCTGGCCGCCGCCGGTGCCCTGGGTCTGGCTGGGCGCGCCGGTGGTGGCGCTCTCGGTGTCGTCCTGGGTGGCGTCGGGGGAGCTGTCCGTGCCGGCGGTGGGGGCCGCCGAGGTGGCCTCCCGGGTGGGCTCGGCGGACGGCGAGGCCTTCTTCTTGCTGGGGCGCTGGCCGCCGGACTCCTGCGGGAGCGGGGAGCCGGGCAGTTCGTTGCGCGGGGCCTCGCCGGGGCCGGGGACGACGACGCGGTCGGCGTCTCGGACGGCGCCGCCGAGCAGGGAGCCGACGAGGAGGGTGATGCCCACGGTGATCGCGGTGACGAGTGCGCCGCGGCGCAGGACGTAGCGGCGCAGGTCCCACAGGTCGGCGCGGGGGCCGAGCCGGCGCCAGGCGCCGGCGGCGAGCCGGCCGTCGACGGAGTAGACCGGGGCGCCTGCGATGACCAGGGGCGACCAGGCGGCGAGGTAGATGATGTCGGGCGTCTCGTAGACCGGGGCGGTCTTCCAGCTGACGGTGACGAGGAGTGCGGCGGAGAGCGACGCGCCCACGAACGCGGCGACGCGCTGCCAGCAGCCGAGGACGGTGAGGACGCCGACGATCACCTGGAGGAAGGCGATGACGAGCCCCGAGCCGACGGGGTGGTGCAGGGCGAACTGGCGCAGTGGCTCGGCGACTTCCCAGGGGTGCAGGGTGTTGAGCCACTTCACCATGGAGCCGCGTTCGCCGCCGTCGAAGTAGACGGGGTCGCACAGTTTGCCCATGCCGGTGTAGACGGAGATGAAGCCGAGGAGGACGCGCAGGGGGAGCAGGACCACGCCGAGGTTGAGGCGGCGGTCGGGGTAGAAGGCGTGCCGGGCGGGTTCGTCGCCGTGGCGCCGGGAGCGCGGGGCGGTCTGCGCGGCGACGGCTTCGCCGAACTCCTCGAAGGGGGCGTCGTCGTAGGGCGGTTCGTCGTAGCCGGACAGGTCGTGGCCGTGGCCCGGTGGAGCGTATGCGGGCTCGTCGTAGGCGCTGCCGACGGTGCGCATGGCGGGCAGGATGCGGTTCTCGCCGGCGCCGGGGGTGCGCTGGGCGCCGACGGTGGGGGTTTCGAGGGTTTGGGCGGTGAGGCCGCCGTCGTAGCCGTCGTAGGTCTCGCCGGGCCCGACGCGGGGGATGACGCGGGTGGCTCCGGCGATGTCGGAGGGCGGTTCGCCGTGGCCCACGCTGCCTGCCCGCACGGCCTGGAGGAGGCGGTGGGCACCGGTGTCGTCCGGGGCCGACCGGCCGCTCCAGACGACGGCCCGGCGGCGCGTTCCGGGCGCGCCGGCCAGGCCCGCTCTGCCCGCGGTCCCTACGACGGGGATGCGGGCGGTGTCCTGGGTGGCGCTCAAGTGCCGGGCGACGCGCGGGGATTGGGTGCGCCGGGCCGACGCGCCCAACTGCACGCGGAAGCTCGCGTGACTGACGATGACCTGCGCCGGATCGCTCGGCACCTTCACCATGCTCAGCGCGGGAGCGTCGTCGAATCCCGACGAGCGGTCCCCCGTGGGTGTGCGGGGTGTTCTGGTGTCCACACTCATCTAACCGAGTGACGTGACGTTAGGACACTGCCTTGACCGACCGGATCTGTCCGGACGCCGTCAAGGCTGCCCACAGCCGCCCGCGCCCCCGGGGAGCCGCGCGCACGGCGCCCGGCGACCTGCGCCGGCGCGCCGCCCCGTACACGCGTGACTGCCCCGGCGGCGCGCCCCCGTCTCCCGCGTGCCGGGCTATCCCCGTCGGCGCGCGGCCTCGTACAGCACGACTCCCGCCGCCACACCGGCGTTGAGGGATTCCGCGCCGCCCGGCATGGGGATGCGCACCCGGAAGTCGCAGGTCTCGCCGACCAGTCGGGACAGGCCCTTGCCCTCGCTGCCGACGACGATGACGACGGGGCCCTGGAGGGCTTCCAGTTGGCCGATCTCCGCTTCTCCGTCGGCTGCCAGGCCGACGACCGCGATGCCGGCCTTCTTGTAGGCCTCCAGTGCGCGCGTGAGGTTGGTGGCGCGGGCCACCGGGGTGCGGGCGGCGGTGCCGGCGGAGGTCTTCCAGGCGCCGGCGGTCATGCCGGCGGCGCGCCGTTCGGGGACGACGACGCCGTGGCCGCCGAAGGCGGAGACGGAGCGGACGACGGCGCCGAGGTTGCGCGGGTCGGTCACGCCGTCGAGGGCGACGATGAGCGGGTCCTCGCCCGCGTCGAAGGCGGCGGCGGCGAGGTCCTCGGGGTGGGCGTACTCGTAGGGCGGGACCTGGAGGACGAGGCCCTGGTGGTTGAGGCCGTTCGTCATGCGGTCGAGCTCGGGGCGCGGGGCCTCCATGAGGTTGATGCCGCCGCGCTCGGCCGCGAGCTGGAGGGCCTCGCGCACGCGCTCGTCGTTGTCGATGAACTGCTGGACGTAGAGCGTGGAGGCGGGGACGCCCTCGCGCAGTGCCTCGACGACCGGGTTGCGGCCGACGACCAGTTCGGAGGCCGACTTGCCGCCTCGGCCGCGGGGTGCGGGACGGCGTGCGGCCTGCTTGGTCTTGGCGGTGGCGATGCGGTTCTTCTTGTGGCCCTTGCGCATCTCGGCGGGCGGGGTCGGCCCCTTGCCCTCAAGGCCTCGGCGCCGCTGGCCGCCGCTGCCGACCTGCGCGCCCTTCTTGCCGGACATGCGACGGTTGTTGGCTGCCATGACCTACCTGTTTTCCGTGAACTGTGGTGCGTGCGTACATGCAGTGTGCCGCCCGGGGGGCCGGGCGGCACAATCGATCAAGGGTGCTGTCAACGCGGGCCCAGGGACCAGCGTGGTCCCTGCGGGCCGTCCTCGATGACGAGGCCGGACTGGTTGAGCTGGTCGCGGATGGCGTCCGCGGTCGCCCAGTCCTTGCGTCCCCGGGCGGCTTCGCGCTGGTCCAGGACGAGGCGTACGAGGCTGTCGACGACGCCGTGGAGGTCCTCGCCCCGGTCGGTCTCGCCCGCCCAGTGTGCGTCGAGGGGGTCGAGTCCGAGGACGCCGAGCATGGCGCGGACCTCGGCGAGGCGGGCCACCGCGGCTTCCTTGTCGTCGGCGGCGAGGGCGGAGTTGCCCTGCCGGACCGTCGTGTGCACGACGGCGAGCGCCTGGGGGACGCCGAGGTCGTCGTCCATCGCCTCGGCGAAGGCCGGCGGGACCTCGGGGGCGGGTTCGACGACTCCCCCCGCCTTCTCGACGACGCGCTGGACGAAGCCCTCGATCCGCGCGAACGCCGACTCGGCCTCGCGCAGGGCTTCCTCGCTGTACTCGATCATCGAGCGGTAGTGCGGTGTGCCGAGGTAGTAGCGCAGGACGATGGGCCGCCACTGCTTGACCATCTCGGAGACGAGGACGCTGTTGCCCAGCGACTTCGACATCTTCTCGCCGCTCATGGTGACCCAGGCGTTGTGCACCCAGTACCGGGCGAAGTCGTCGCCGTAGGCCTTGGCCTGGGCGATCTCGTTCTCGTGGTGGGGGAAGATCAGGTCGAGGCCGCCGCCGTGGATGTCGAAGGCGGTGCCCAGGTACTTGTGGGCCATCGCCGAGCACTCCAGGTGCCAGCCGGGGCGGCCTCGGCCCCAGGGCGTCTCCCAGCTGGGCTCGCCGGGCTTGGTCGCCTTCCACATGGCGAAGTCGCGGGGGTCACGCTTGCCCGTCTCGCCCTCGCCGGAGGGCTGGAGCAGGTTGTCCAGTTCCTGGTTGGACAGCCGCAGGTACCCCGGGAAGGACCGCACGTCGAAGTAGACGTTGCCGTCGGCCTCGTAGGCGTGTCCGCGCTCGATGAGGCCGCGCATCATCTCGATCATCTCGGGGACGTGCCCGGTGGCCCGCGGTTCGTACGTCGGCGGCAGGCAGCCGAGGGCGTGGTAGCCGTCGTTGAACGCGCGCTCGTTGTCGTACCCGATGGACCACCAGGGGCGGCCCTGGTCGTGGGACTTGGCGATGATCTTGTCGTCGATGTCGGTGACGTTGCGGATGAACGTGACGTCGTAGCCGCGGTGGGCGAACCAGCGGCGCATGATGTCGAAGTTCAGGCCCGAGCGGATGTGCCCGATGTGCGGGGCCGCCTGCACGGTGGCGCCACACAGGTAGATCGAGACGCAACCCGGCTGGAGCGGGGAGAAGTCACGGATCTGCCGGGCGCTGGTGTCGTACAGGCGAATAGTCACCCCTCCAGGGTAGTGGGCGTGGGACCATGCCCCGCTCTCTTCCGCTCAAGGGCCACAGATTCGTGACACGACACGGCATATGACGGCCCGCGGGCGCTCCCGGCGCGGCTGCCGGGGGCGCCCGGGCGCGTCAGCCCGTGCGGGCGACCAGCGCCGTCGCCACCGCCATGAGGCCCTCGTCCCGGCCGGGGAAGCCGAGGCCGTCGGTGGTGGCGCCCGAGACGGAGACGGGGGCGCCGGCGGCGTCGGAGAGGATCTTCTGGGCCTCGTCGCGCCGCTTGCCGATCTTCGGGCGCGGGCCGACCACCTGGACGGCGACGTTGCCGATGGTGAAGCCGGCGGCGCGGACGATCCGGGCGGCCTCCGTCAGCAGGGTCACCCCTGAGGCGCCGGACCACTCGGGGCGGCCGGTGCCGAAGTGCTGTCCGAGGTCGCCGAGTCCGGCGGCGGAGAAGAGCGCGTTGCACGCGGCGTGGGCGACGACGTCGGCGTCGGAGTGGCCGGCCAGCCCGGGTCCCTCGCCCTCCCATTTCAGGCCCGCGCACCACAGCTCGCGGCCGTCCTCGAAGGCGTGGATGTCGGTGCCGATGCCGACCTGGGGCAGAAGCGGGGCGTCAGAAGCCATCGTTGAGCCTCCTGCGGGCCAGGACCGCCTCGGCGAGGACGAGGTCGAGCGGGCGCGTCACCTTGAAGGCCTCCTCGTGGCCGGGGACGGCGACGACGGTCAGGCCGAGCCGTTCGACCATGCCGGCGTCGTCGGTGACCTCGTCGGTCACGCTCTCGTGGGCCTGGATGAGGGTGGCGCGGTCGAAGCCCTGGGGGGTCTGGACGGCGCGCAGCCGGGCCCGCTCCGGGGTGGCGACGACCGGCTCCGGTTCGCCGGGGGCGGTCGCGGGGTCGACCTCTTTGACGGTGTCGGCGAGGGGCAGGGCGGGGACGACGGCGCGGGCGCCGTCGCGGACGGCCTCGATCACGGCGTCGACGGTGTCGACGGGGACCAGCGGCCGGGCGGCGTCGTGCACGAGGACGATGTCGTGGCCGGGCGGCAGCGCGTCGAGGCCGAGCCTGACCGACTCCTGCCGGCTCTCGCCGCCGGGGACGACGACGAAGTCGGTGCGCTCGGGCAGGGAGTGTGCGTCGAGCAGTGACCTGACCTCGGCGGCGCCCTCGGGTGGGGCGACCACGACCACGAGGGTGACCGCGCGGGAGGCGGCGAGGGCGCGCACCGCGTGGATCAGCATGGGGGTCCCGCCCAGCGCGCGGAGCGCCTTGGGGGCGCCCGGGCCCAGGCGTACGCCCCGGCCGGCAGCCGGGATGACCGCGGCCGCACGGGCCGGGGCGGGCGAGGGACGCGAATCGTCAGACATCGGTTCCTGTCAGGTTTGTGTGCTCGGCCTTGGTGGGTACGGAGACAGCGTGCCGGGCGCGACGCCTTGACCGGACCCTTCCGTGACGCCGGTCGAGCCTGCTGCCCGGGCCCGGCACCCCGGAAAATCGGGGGATCTTCCTCCGAAGCACGATGCGGTCGACCGCGAGACGCGATCGACTGCGCGCGACATGCGAAGAGCACTCGGGGTGGCGTGGCGACGGCGTGCGGCACTGCGGGAGAGACATGCGGACGGCGTCCGGGCACGGACATGCCGCAGCGCCCGGCGACTTGAGCTTCGTCATCGGGCACCGCGGCATTTCAGTGTGCTGAGCCGAGGCCGGTGTGCGTCGGCGTCAGGACGCGAGGACCTCGTCGAGGAGCGCCTCCGCCTTGTCCTCGTTGGTGTTCTCCGCGAGGGCGAGCTCGCTCACCAGAATCTGGCGGGCCTTGGCGAGCATGCGCTTCTCGCCGGCGGAGAGTCCACGCTCACGCTCACGACGCCACAGGTCACGCACGACTTCCGCGACCTTGATGACATCGCCGGAGGCGAGCTTCTCGAGATTTGCCTTGTAACGACGCGACCAGTTCGTGGGCTCCTCGGCGTACGGCGCGCGCAGCACCTCGAAGACCCGGTCCAGCCCGTCCTGACCGACCACATCACGCACGCCGACGAACTCCGCATTGTCCGCTGGCACACGCACTGTCAGGTCGCCCTGGGCGACCTTCAGCACCAAGTAGGTCTTGTCCACGCCTTTGATCTGACGAGTTTCGATAGCCTCGATCAGCGCGGCCCCGTGATGGGGATAGACCACGGTGTCGCCAACCTTGAACGTCATGTGACAGGTACCCCTTCCGTGGCTATCCAGGGTAACACGGAATCCGCGGGTTCTGAATGGCGTTTTCGCAGGTCAGGGCATATCTCGGGGGTTGACAACCACGACAGGGACGTGCTGCGGACGGTGCGCGGAAGCAGGTATTCGCAGGTCGGAGCGGCTGTCCGACGGGGGTGAAACGCGTACGTTACACGCATCCACAACCCCTCCCGAGTGCCCGAACATCCCCATATGTCCGGTTGCCGGTGTGCGACTTCCGCTACTCCGTTCGGTGTGCTGAGTCGCATCCGAGCCGTTTCCCGAATTGATCACGCCGGGGGATCGCACCGCCGACCGAACGCCCGGTGATCAATTTCCGGGGCGGCCCCGCTTTCCCGCACCGAAAATCCCCGGTCCCGCCGAGTGGCGGTTATGTGAATGACGAAGGGACTGAAGTGGCTGAAGTGACTGGTGAGTCACTTGTGATGTGAGTGACGGAAGTGATCTGAGTGGCCACCGCGCCCCCAGGGCACCCGAGTGCCGGAGGTGCCGCCCGCCCGCGGGAGCCGCCCTCACCGGTGCGGAACGCCGTAGAGGCGGGTCGGGTGCGGCGGCGTGGGAGCGGCTCGGTAACCTTGTGGCCCGCTGACAGACCCTTAGGGTGGCTTTATCCAGGAGAGCTGCCCGCGCGTTCCAAGGAGATGCCGCCGCCGTGAGCAGCAGCCTTCGACGCGGCGCCCTCGCCGCCTCCGCCCTTGCTTTCTCGATCGCCACGCTCGCCGCGTGCGGCGCAGGCAACGACAGCCAGACGCTGGAGATCAAGCCGGACAACGCCGCCACGAGCGTCGGCGACATCAAGCTGCAGAACGTCGTCGTCATCACCCAGCCCGACCCGGAGTCCACGGGTCCGGCCGCGGTCTCCGCGACAGTCTTCAACGGCGGCGACAAGCCGCAGACGCTGGACTCGATCAGCGTGGACGGGGTGAGCAAGCCCGTCGAGATCAAGCCCGCCAAGGGTGAGAGCAAGGTGACGATCCCGGCCGGCGGCTCGGTCGTCATCGGCGGCAAGGACAACGCCTCCGCGGTCGTGGACGGCAGCGAAGAGGCGGTCCAGGGCGGCAACGCCCAGAAGGTGACGTTCACCTTCAGCGAGACCGGCGAGGTCAGCCTGCTGGCCTTCGTCGTCCCCGCCGAGAGCTACTTCAGCGAGTGGGGCCCGAGCGACATCCCGTCCGCGCCGGGGGCCTCGGCCTCCCCGTCCGCCTCCGCGTCGGCGTCGGCCTCCGCGTCGGCGGGCCAGCCGGGCACGGCGGGCGCGGCCTCCGCGAGCGCCTCGGAGTCGGCGGCCGCCGGCCACTGAGCCCCGTACCGCCTCGTACACATGACGAAGGGCGGCGCCCCGCGTGGGGCGCCGCCCTTCGTCATGCCTTCGGTGACCGCTCCCGGCCGGCCGTGACGGCCTACGGCTCGAACTTGTAGCCGAGCCCCCGTACCGTCACCAGGTACCGGGGCGCGCCCGGGTCGGGCTCGATCTTCGCGCGCAGGCGCTTGACGTGGACGTCCAGGGTCTTTGTGTCGCCCACGTAGTCGGCGCCCCAGACGCGGTCGATGAGCTGCATACGGGTGAGGACGCGGCCCGCGTTGCGCAGCAGCATCTCCAGCAGGTCGAACTCCTTCAGCGGGAGGTCGATCTTCGAGCCGGCGACGGTCACGACGTGCCGGTCGACGTCCATCCTGACCGGCCCCGCCTCCAGCGCCGCGGGGGTCGTCTCCTCCGGCTCGCCCCGCCGGCGCAGGACGGCCCTGATCCGGGCGACCAGCTCGCGTGAGGAGAACGGCTTGGTGACGTAGTCGTCTGCGCCTATCTCCAGGCCGACGACCTTGTCGATCTCGCTGTCCTTGGCGGTCACCATGATCACGGGGACGTTGGAGCGGCCGCGCAGCTGCCGGCACACCTCCGTGCCGGGCAGCCCCGGCAGCATCAGGTCGAGGAGGACGAGGTCGGCGCCGTTGCGCTCGAACTCGTCGAGTCCGTCGGGCCCGGTGGTCGCGACGGCGACCTCGAAACCCTCCTTGCGGAGCATGTACGACAGGGCGTCGGAAAAGGACTCCTCGTCCTCGACGACGAGCACTCGGGTCACGGAAGGACCTCCGGGGCGGAAAGCGTCTGGTACGCGGTTGAGTCGGGGGATGCGGGAGTTGCGGGGTGTTCGGGGGTCCCCGGGGAGGGGCCGGGGCCCGGGGGAGGTGAGGTGCGGCGGGCGCCGCCGGCGGGCGCGTCGGGGTCGTAGGGTCCGGGGTCCTGGCCGTAGACGCCGTCGGCGTAGAGGTCGGCATCGTCGCCGTACGCGCCGTCGTCCCCGTAGGAGTGGTCGTCTTCGCCGTAGGGGTCGGTGCGGCGGCGGGCGGCCGCTTCCGGGAGCCGGAGTGTGAAGGTGGAGCCCTGTCCCTCGGCGCTCCACACGGTGACCTCTCCGCCGTGCGAGGCGGCCACGTGCTTGACGATGGCCAGTCCGAGGCCGGTGCCGCCGGTGGCGCGGGAGCGGGCGGGGTCGACGCGGTAGAAGCGCTCGAAGATGCGTTCCTTGTCCTTGTCGGAGATGCCGATGCCCTGGTCGGTGACGGCGATCTCGATCAGGTCGCCGCCGGGGGCGGTCACCCGGCGGGCGGCTATGCCGACGCGGGTGCGGGCGGGCGAGTAGTTGACGGCGTTCTCGACGAGGTTGCCGAGGGCGGCTGCCAGTTGGCCGCGGTTGCCGTGGACGCGCAGGCCGGAGGCGCCGGCGGCGGCCATGGTGATCTGCTTGGCGCCGGCCTGGTGGCGGCAGCGGTCGACGGCCTCGGTGACGAGTTCGTCGACCGCGACGGGCTCGGCGTCCTCCAGGGGGTCGTCGTTCTGCACGCGGGAGAGGTCGATGAGCTCCTGGACCAGGTTGGTGAGCCGGGTGGCCTCGATCTGCATCCGGCCGGCGAAGCGTTCCACGGCCTCCGGGTCGTCGGAGGCGTCCATGACGGCTTCGGAGAGCAGGGAGAGCGCGCCGACGGGCGTCTTCAGCTCGTGGCTGACGTTGGCGACGAAGTCGCGTCGTACGGCTTCGATGCGCCGGGCTTCGGTGAGGTCCTCGACGAGGAGCAGGACGAGGCGGGAGCCGAGGGGCGCCACGCGGGCGGAGACGGCGAGGGCCTCGCCCCGGCCGGTGCCCCGTCTGGGCAGGTCCAGTTCGACCTGGCGTATCTCCCCGTCGCGTCTGGTGTCGCGGGCCATCTGGAGCATCGGCTCGACGGCGAGTTTGCCGCCGCGGACCAGGCCGAGGGCGTACGCCGCCGAGCTGGCCTTGACGACGGCGTCGGCCTCGTCGAGGACGACGGCCGAGGAACGGAGGACGGACAGGACGGTGTCCACACCCGGGGGGAGGACGGGATCGGTGTGCAAGGAGGTCCTGGTGGGTCGTTTCTGTTCGCGTTCGCTCCAACGGAACGCCAGCATGGCGATGACACCGGTGAGCACCCCGGCGATCGCAGCCGCTGCGGCGACCGCCGCGTTCACGTCCATGCGTCCAGGTTAGGCATGGCGTCCGGCCTGGCCACAGCCATCGGTGTGGGACCTCGGACACTCGTCGCCCAGAGTTCACCTTGGAGCCAGTGGTGGTTCATTTGAGGTGACGGAAACCGACGCGTACGGGGCGGACCGTGGCACGGTGGGGTTCACAGCGCCGGTTCCACGGCCGGTCCGGCCCCCGGAGCCCCTGAAGAACGACGTACGAGAGGGAACCCTGATGCGGGACGCGTACCACGAGGAACTGGACTCGATCGGCGACAGTCTGGTGGAGATGGCCCGGCTGGTGGGGTCGGCAGTCGGACGCGCCACGACCGCCATCCTCGACGCCGATCTCAAGCTGGCCGAGAGCGTGATCGAGGCCGACCAGAAGGTCGACGAGCTTCAGCACGACCTGGAGGCGCGGGCCATCGCGCTGCTGGCGCGGCAGCAGCCGGTCGCGACGGACCTGCGCATAGTGGTGACGTCGCTGCGCATGTCGGCGGACCTGGAGCGCTCGGGCGACCTCGCCCAGCATGTGGCGAAGCTGGCGCGACTGCGTTTCCCGGAGCGGGCGGTGCCGCGTGACCTGCACGCCACGATCCTGGAGATGGGCCAGCTGGCGCAGCGTCTGATGGCCAAGGCGGCCGAGGTGATCATCACGAAGGACGTCGACCTCGCGCTCCAGCTGGAGACGGACGACGACGAGATGGACCTGCTGCACCGGACGCTGTTCCAGCACCTGATCGACGATCGCTGGCAGCACGGCATCGAGACGGCGGTGGACGTCACCCTGCTGGGCCGCTACTACGAACGCTTCGCCGACCACGCGGTGGCGGTCGCGAAGCGGGTGGTGTTCCTGGTGACCGGTGAACACGCGGACGAACTCCAGCAGGACCTGCCGACGGAGATCCAGCCGGTGCCGGGGACGGAGGGGGCGTAGCCGGCCGCGGGACCGTGGGCCCGGGGAGGCGGCCGTCCCCGACGGCGCGACGGCGCGTCGGCGCGTCGGCGCGGAGGAGCGAGCCCCGGGCGCGGTGGAGCCTCCGTGCGCCGTTGATGCGCCCGCCGGGAGGGGCATGCAATGGGCGACAAGGCGCTCCAGCCTTCAGGCCTCCAGGAGGAACCCATGGCCGAAGCTCCCAGCACCTCCACCCCGACGGCCCCCACCCAGGAACGCCCGACCGAACAGCCCGCGCAGATCAGGAGCCTGCCCCTGATCGCGGCGTGCGGCTGCGGCTCGGGCTGCGGGTGCGGGTGCCAGTCGGGAAGCCCGTGCCAGTGCGGCTGACAGCCCACCGCCACTGAAGGGGCCCAGCGTTCCGCCCGGGCCCCTTCCTCTCCGTACACGGGCCGTCAGCGCCCGGCCCACCTCCGCGGGGCCCCACCGGACCTCAGCCTTCCGCCGGCGCCTCTCCCCGCGTCGACGCCATGCGACGGCGGCCGCTCATGGGCCGTCGAAGCCGCCCGAGACAACAGCGAGCGGGACGACAAGCAGCGTGATCTGCTGGCCCGGGTACGAGGCCTGTCCCCGAGAGGTCGTCGAGACGTCACCCGGTGCGTACGAGTGGCGGCGCGCGCAGGGGAGCGATGCCCGGTCGGCGGGCGTGAGCTGACGTCCCGTCGTCGGCCTTGCCGGCGCGCGACGGACTGGTCAGCCGCAGGAACACCCGACAGCGGCCGGGGCCTCGTCGGTGGCCTGGCCGGTGCAGCAGCCGTCGCCGGCGGCGTCGGTGCCGGCGCTCTTGCCGAGGGTGTCGGCGTCGGCCTTGACGACGTAGACCTCCCACGGCTCCTTGCCGGGGCCGTGGACCCACACCTTGTCCTGGAGCGCGTAGCAGCAGGAGGTGTCGTTCTCCTCGAAGGTGGCCAGGCCGGCCTCCTTGAGTCGGGTGGTGGCGGCGGTGACCTGGCCGGTCGACTCGACCTCGACGCCGAGGTGGTCCAGGCGGGTCTCCTCGCCGGGCCCGCCCTCGATCAGTACGAGCTTGAGCGGGGGCTCGGTGATGGCGAAGTTGGCGTAGCCCTCGCGGCGCTTGGCCGGTTCGACGCCGAAGAGCTTCGAGTAGAAGGTGATCGAGGCTTCGAGGTCGCTGACGCGCAGGGCGAGCTGGGCACGAGACATGACGTGACTCCGATCTGCTTGCATTGATGTCTGTCAATACAGAGCTTGCGCCTTGGATCGAGAAACGTCAACATAGAAGAATGTCGAAGCAAGAACTAGTGGTGGTCGGGCAGGACGACGGGTCCGCCGCTTGCTGCCCGGGGCTGGCGACCGCCCCTCTGGACGACGTCCAGGCGGCCGGCCTGGCGAAGATCTTCAAGGCGCTGGGCGACCCGGTCCGGCTGCGGCTGCTGTCGATGATCGCTTCGCCGTCGGGCGGCGAGGTCTGCGTGTGTGACCTGACCCCGGCCTTCGACCTCTCACAGCCGACGATCTCGCATCACCTCAAGCTGCTCCGCCAGGCGGGGCTGATCGACTGCGAGCGCCGCGGGACGTGGGTGTACTACTGGGCCCTTCCCGGAACCCTGGAGCGGCTGTCCGCCTTCCTGGCGACCACACGGACCGATGAGGCGACCGCGTGAGCGCATCGCTCGGCCGCCGGGCCCTGGCCGAGGCGGTGGGGTCGGCCGCCCTGACCGCGGTGGTGGTCGGCTCCGGCATCCAGGCCACCGGACTGACCGATGACGTCGGCGTCCAGTTGCTGGCCAACTCCCTGGCCACCGTCTTCGGCCTGGGGGTACTCATCGCGCTGTTCGGGCCGGTCTCCGGCGCGCACTTCAACCCCGTGGTGACACTCGCCGCCTGGTTCACCGGCCGCCACACCCTCGACGGGCCGACCCTACGGGACCTGGCCGCGTACGTCCCGGCCCAGACGGCCGGGGCGATCGGCGGCACGATCCTGGCCGACGCCATGTTCGCCGAGCCGCTGGTCCAGTGGTCCACTCGTGACCGCTCAGCCGGTCACCTCTGGCTCGGTGAACTGGTCGCGACCGCCGGGCTCGTCCTGCTCGTCCTCGGCCTCACCCGCACCGGCCGCGCCCAGCTCGCCCCCGTCGCCGTGGCCTCCTACATCGGCGCGGCGTACTGGTTCACGTCCTCCACCTCGTTCGCCAATCCTGCCGTCACCATCGGGCGCGCGTTCACGGACACGTTCGCCGGCATCGCACCCGCCTCGGTCCTCCCGTTCATCGTGGCCCAGTTCGTCGGCGCCGTCACCGGCCTCGGCCTGGTGGCCGCCGTGTTCACCCACCCCGCACCGCCCCGGACCGGCGCCGTCGTCACCGACGACGAACCCGAACTCGCCGCCCCCTGACCCGCTCCGCTCAGAAAGACACCCGTGATGCCCACTCCCGACGCGCGCCCCTCCGTTCTGTTCGTCTGCGTCCACAACGCCGGCCGCTCCCAGATGGCCGCCGCCTTCCTCACCCGGCTGGCGGGCGACCGCGTTCAGGTGCGCTCCGCCGGGTCCGCCCCCGCCGACACCGTGAACCCCGCCGTGGTGGAGGCCTTGGCGGAGGTGGGCATCGACATCTCGGCCGAGGCCCCCAAGGTGCTCACCGTGGAGGCCGTCCAGGCGTCCGACGTCGTCATCACGATGGGCTGCGGCGACACCTGCCCGGTCTTTCCCGGCAAGCGCTACCTCGACTGGGAGCTCCCCGACCCGGCCGGACAGGGAGTCGAAGCGGTCCGCCCGATCCGCGACGAGATCGAGAAGCGCATCCGCGTCCTGGTCGACGAACTCGCCCCGCCGGCCCAGCCGTGAGTGCGCCTCCGGGTGATCCCCGAGCCCGCGCCTCTGCGGCGCGCCAAGGCGAGGACGGGACGGGGAGAGCAATGGCGGACGAGTACTTCTTGCTGGTTTGCGACGGCGTGCCTCATGACGTGGTGCTCACTGACCTCGGTGTCCGTGTGATGGACGTCGTCCAGGTCGTGCGTCGGCTTACGGGACTGAGCCTGTGGCGCAGCAAGGTTCTGGCGACTCGGGTCCCCGCCGTCATTCTCGCCGGCGTGCCCGAGGAAGATGCGGCGGCGGCCGTGTCGGCCCTCCGCGATGCGGGAGCGCGGGCGGAGACGAGAGAACAGCCGGAGCCGGACTTCCTGAAGCGCTGAGCACGGCCGGATCAACCGGCTGACGGCCCAGCCCCACCACAAAGCCCCCGGCCTGCCAGGAAACGCAGATCGGGGGCTTGCTGGTGTCGCGTTACTTCTTCTTGCCCTGGTTCTTGACCGCCTCGATGGCTGCTGCTGCCGCCTCGGGGTCGAGGTACTTGCCGCCCGGGGTCAGCGGCTTGAAGTCGGCGTCGAGTTCGTAGTACAGGGGGATGCCCGTCGGGATGTTCAGGCCGGCGATGTCGGCGTCGGAGATGCCGTCGAGGTGCTTGACCAGGGCGCGCAGGGAGTTGCCGTGGGCGGCGACCAGGACCGTGCGGCCGGTGAGGAGGTCGGGGACGATGCCGTCGTACCAGTAGGGGAGCATCCGGATGACGACGTCCTTGAGGCACTCCGTGCGGGGGCGCAGCTCCGGCGGGATCGTCGCGTAGCGCGCGTCGTCGGACTGGGAGAACTCCGTGCCGTCCTCGAGCGGCGGCGGCGGGGTGTCGTAGGAGCGGCGCCACAGCATGAACTGCTCCTCGCCGAACTCGGCGAGCGTCTGGGCCTTGTCCTTGCCCTGGAGGGCGCCGTAGTGGCGCTCGTTCAGGCGCCAGGAGCGGTGGACGGGGATCCAGTGGCGGTCGGCGGACTCCAGGGCGAGCTGCGCGGTGCGGATCGCGCGCTTCTGGAGCGAGGTGTGGACCACGTCGGGGAGCAGGTCGGCGTCCTTCAGCAGCTCACCGCCGCGGACCGCCTCCTTCTCGCCCTTCTCGTTGAGGTTGACGTCCACCCAGCCGGTGAACAGGTTCTTCGCGTTCCACTCGCTCTCGCCGTGACGGAGCAGGATCAGCTTGTACGGTGCGTCGGCCATGCGTATGAGCGTAATCCAAGCCTTTGGGCGGGGGTGCGCCCCGCCCGTAGAGCGGACGGTTGACGGGATCTGTTAATCGAGTGGCCATCGGCACCTCCGTGCTCGTAAGTTGTCGACACCGTCTTCGCCTCTTACATGCACCTCCGGTGCGTGTCTCTTGCCGTGCCTCTTACCGTTCGGGGGATCCCTGTGTCCGTCGCCTCTTTGAGACGTGCCGCCCGCGAGAGCGTCTCCGGGTTGCCCCGGGAGTTCTGGTGGTTGTGGACCAGCACCCTCGTCAACCGGCTCGGGGCGTTCGTCGCCACCTTCATGGCCCTGTATCTGACGCTCGAACGTGGCTATTCCGCCGTCTACGCCGGTGTCGTCGCCTCCCTCTACGGGCTCGGCGGCGTCCTCTCCTCCCTCGCGGGCGGTGTGATGGCGGACCGGCTCGGGCGGCGGCCCACGCTGCTCGTCGCCCAGGTGGCCACCGGTCTGTCGGTGACGCTGCTCGGCTTCATGGAGCATCCCGTCGCCATCGCGGCCGTCGCCTTCCTCGTCGGCGCGGCCTCCAACGCCTCCCGGCCCGCCGTGCAGGCGATGATGGCCGACATCGTGCGGCCCGAGGACCGCGTCCGGGCGTTCTCGCTCAACTACTGGGCCATCAACCTCGGTTTCGCCGTCTCCTCCATGGGCGCAGGGTTCATCGCCGAGTTCAGCTACCTCGCCGGCTTCCTCATCGAGGGCGGGATGACCCTGCTCTGCGCGGTCGTCGTCTTCCTCAAGCTCCCCGAGTCGCGGCCGGTGCGGGAGGCCGCGTCCGTCGAGGAGAGCGCCGTCGGTCTCGGCTCCGTGCTGCGCGACGGGCGGTTCATGGGGCTCGTCGGGCTGTCCTTCGCCGTCGCCTTCATCTTCCAGCAGGGCGCGATCGGCCTGCCGGTGGCGATGGGCGAGGCCGGCTTCACGCCGGCCGACTACGGCATGGCCATCGCCGTCAACGGCGTCCTCATCGTCGTCCTGCAGATCCCGGTCACCCGGTTGATCCAGCACCGTGACCCCGGGCGGCTGCTCTTCGTGTCGTCCGTGCTCGCCGGGGCCGGTTTCGGGCTCACCGCCTTCGCCGGGTCGGTCGGGGTCTTCGCGCTCACGGTCTGCGTGTGGACGCTCGCCGAGATCGTCAACGCGCCGACCCAGACCGGTCTCGTCGTGCGCCTCTCCCCCGTCCACGGGCGGGGGCGCTACCAGGGCATGTACACGATGTCGTGGGCGGTGGCCTCGCTGATCGCCCCGGTGTTCTCCGGTCTCGTCATCGACCGGTTGGGGGCGGAGTGGCTGTGGGGGCTGTGCGCCGTCGTCGGGGCGGTGGCGGGCGTCGGGTTCGCCGCGCTGACCCGGTGGCTGCCGGCGGAGGAGACGCGAGCGGCCGAGGTTGCCGAAGGGGCTGAGAGGGCGGAGCCTGCTGACGAGGTCGAGGCGGTGCCTGCGGCGGAGCCGGCCGACGGGGCCGAGGACGCGCCTCGGACGGCGAGCGGAGTCGCGTGCGGCAAGCCCGAGGTCAGCCCGGCCGTCTGACCCGCTACCGGCCACCCGGCCCACTCCCGGCCGTCTGACCCGCTACCGGCCGCCCGGCCCACTCCCGGCCGTCCGAGCCGTCACCGGCCGCCGCCCCTCCAGCCGCCCGGTCCACTCCCGGCCGGCTGGTCGCCTCCCCCAACCCCGCCGGGCGGCAGAGGCGTTCACCGCCGCCCCCGCCGCCCGGCCGTCACCTCCCGCATCCGTCAGGGATGCATCCGCGCCCCCTTCACCACCTTGTCGACCGCGTTCCGCGGGCCGTACACCGCGAGGCCCACCAGGTCCAGGTCGTCGGTCCGCACCGCCCGCACCGCCGCACGGTTGTCGCGGTCGTTGCCGGTGGCGAAGAGGTCCGAGGTGAACACCGCGCGCGGGAGGGCCCGGGACAGCACACGCGTGTGGGCCGTCGTCAGCACTTCCTTCGTCGCCTCGAAGACCATCACCGGCTGACGGAGCATCGGCAGGTAGCCGACGCCGTCCGCGTCCTCGTACGGCTCCCCGATCACCTCGGGAAGCTGGGTGCCCAGGCCGCTGACCAGGAACGCGGTGACGTTCAGGCGTTGCCAGGTCTCCAGGTCCCCGCGCAGCAGGACGGCGATCTTCGTGTCGAAGCGGACGGGGGCGTCACCGGCGTCGACGTCCGCATTCGGATTCGGGTGCGTGCTCATAGGGCGAGACTGCCTCTCCCGCCACGACGGGGTCTTGTACGTTCTTTGCATGGTCGCCGACGTCTCCGCCTGGCGCCCGCGTGTCCCGGGCGTCGTCGAGGTCTTCCACGCCCACTTCACCGACCACGCGTACCCGATGCACGTGCACGACGTGTGGACGCTGCTCATCGTGGACGCGGGGGCCGTGCGGTACGACCTGGAGCGGCACGAGCACGGCACCCCGAACGACACGGTGACGCTGCTGCCGCCGCACGTGCCGCACAACGGCTCCGCCGCCACCCCGGGCGGCTTCCGCAAGCGGGTGCTGTACCTCGACGCGAGCGTGCTCGGCGCGGATCTGATCGGCGCCGCCGTCGACGGCCCCGACCTGCGGGATCCCGTACTGAGGCAGCGCGTCGGGCAGTTGCACACGGCGCTCGCCGGGCCCGGCGGCGAGCTGGAGGCGGACAGCCGGCTGACGCTGATCGGCGAGCGACTGCGCTCGCATCTGCGTCCCCGCGACCCCGTGGAATCCGTCCGCCGCGACCCGGCCTTGGCCCGTCGGCTCCGCGAACTCCTCGACGAGCGCGTCCTGGAGGGCGTGGCCCTGGACGAGGCGTCCCGGCTGCTGGGCGCTCACCCGGCGCACCTCGTAAGGGCGTTCAGCACGGCGTACGGCATCGCGCCCCACCGGTATCTGATGTCCCGCCGCCTCGAACGGGCCCGCGGCCTGCTGCTCGGCGGTCTGCCGCCCGGGGAGGCGGCGGTGGCCAGCGGTTTCTTCGACCAGTCCCATCTCACCCGCCACTTCAGGAAGTGGGTCGGGGTCACTCCGGGACGGTATGCGCGGGGGCCCGCCGTCCGCTGACCGGCGTGCTCACTGCTCCTCCCGGCGCGTCAGATGGGCGAAGGCGTCCAGGTTGCGGGTGGACTCGCCGCGGGAGACGCGCCAGGCGTACTCGCGGCGGATCGCGGTGGCGAAGCCCAGTTCCAGAAGGGTGTTGAAGGCCCCGTCGGCGGCCTCCAGGACCTGGCCGAGGAGACGGTCGGTCGCGTCGGCGGTGACGGCGGCGAGGGGGAGGCGGGCGGTGACGTAGACGTCGCCGAGCTGGTCGACGGCGTAACTCACGCCGTACAGCTTGAGGTTGCGCTCCAGGAGCCAGCGGTGGACGCCGGCCTCGTTCTCGTCGGGGTGGCGGATGACGAAGGCGTTCAGGGACAGGGAGTGGCGGCCGACGATGAGTGACAGCGTCGTCTTCAGCTTGCGCGTGCCGGGGAGCTGGACGACGTAGTTGCCCGGCTCGGGACTCTCCCATTCCAGTTCGGCGTCCTTCAGGACGTCCTCGATGACCTGCGCGGCGGTCTTCTCGGCATCACCCATGCTGGGAGCGTACGCGACGGCGGTGCGCCTGCGTCGCGGCCGCGTAGACGTCGGCGGTGGCGGCCGCCGCCGTGTCCCAGCCGAAGGACTGGGCGTGCCGGGCGGCTGCCGCGCCCATGCGGGCGGGGAGTTCGGGGCGGTCGGCGAACTCGGCGAGCACGCGCGCGTAGGCCGCCGGGTCGTGGCCCTCGACGAGGAATCCCGTCTCACCGTCGCGCACGGCCACCGGGAGTCCGCCGACGGACGCGGCGAGCACCGGTGTGCCGGCCGCCTGCGCCTCTATGGCGACGAGGCCGAAGGACTCGCTGTAGGAGGGGACGACGAGGACGGAGGCAGCCCGGAACCAGTCCGCGAGCTGCTCCTGCCCGACGGGCGGGCGGAACCGTACGACGTCGGAGACGCCGAGGCGGGCGGCCAGCTTCTGCAGCCCCTCCGGCTTGGCGAGGCCGCTGCCGCTGGGGCCGCCGACGACGGGGACGACGAGCCGGGAGCGCAGGTCGGGCCGCTCGTCGAGGAGGACGGCCACGGCGCGCAGCAGGACGTCGGGGGCCTTGAGCGGCTGGATGCGGCCGGCGAAGAGCGGGATCAGGGCGTCCTGCGGCAGGCCCAGGCGGGCGCGGGCGGCGGCGCGGCCGTCGGCGGGACTGAAGCGGTCGAGGTTGACGCCGGGGTGGACGACGGCGACCTTGCCGGGGTCGGCGCGGTAGTGGCGGACGAGCTCGTCGGCCTCCTCCGCTGTGTTGGCGATGAGACGGTCGGCGGCCTCGACGATCTGGGTCTCGCCGATGACGCGGGCGGCGGGCTCGGGGGTGTCGCCGTCGGCGAGGTTGGCGTTCTTCACCTTGGCCATGGTGTGCATGGCGTGCACGAGGGGGGCGCCCCAGCGCTGGGCGGAGAGCCAGCCGACGTGGCCGGAGAGCCAGTAGTGCGAGTGGACGAGGTCGTAGTAGCCGGGGCGGTGGCCGGCCCAGGCCTGCATCACGCCGTGCGTGAAGGCGCACAGCTGGGCGGGGAGGTCTTCCTTGGCGAGGCCCTCGTAGGGGCCGGCGTCGACGTGCCGGACGAGGACGCCGGGTGCCAGGTCCACGGTGGGGGGCAGACCGCCGGTGGTGGCGCGGGTGAAGATCTCGACCTCTATGTTGAGCGCGGCGAGGCGCTGGGCGAGCTCCACGATGTAGACGTTCATGCCGCCGGCGTCCCCGGTGCCGGGCTGGTGGAGCGGTGACGTGTGCACGGAGAGCATGGCGACACGGCGGGGGCGGCGGTGCAGTCTGCGGCGTGGGGTTGCCGTCGTGGAGCGACGCCCGAGCCTGCTGCCGTACTGGCTCACTGCCGGTCCTCCTCGCTGCGGGCATGCCGGGCGGAGGGTGTGGGGCGCCCTCCGGGGGGAGGAACACCGGAAGGGCACGTTCCCATTCCTGGAAGGGACTCCTTGGGGCGGTTTTTGCCTGAGCGTTACCGTGGTCGCTCAACCGTTCGAGGGCGGGTGGCGTCCGGGGCCCTGGAGCGCCTTCAGCGGCCGCGCCTGGGGTGGAGCGGGGGGACCGGGCGCCCGCGCGGGCACCGCATACTCGTATGCATGGTTTCCCGCGCACCGTCCCGCCCCGTGGGGACGGTCACGCGCGGGACGACGAATCCCAACCGGCTGCGCCGCATGGACCGCTGGATCGCGGCCGTGCACGGGGCCGAGCTGCGCCGCGCGGGCCGTCCCGTCGCCGTCGACCTCGGTTACGGCGCCGCCCCCTGGACCGCCGTCGAACTGCTGGGCCGGCTGCGGTCGGTCGCGCCTCACGCGCGCGTGGTGGGCGTCGAGATCGAGCCGGCCCGGGTGGCCGCCGCGAAGCCGTACGAACGCGACGGCCTCGTCTTCCGGCACGGCGGCTTCGAGATCCCGCTCCCCCACCGGCCGCACCTCATCCGCGCCGCCAACGTGCTGCGGCAGTACGACGAGGAGGAGGTCGGCGGCGTCTGGGAACGGCTGTGCGCACGGCTCGCGCCGGCGACGGACGGCTCCGGCGGGGGACTGCTCGTCGAGGGGACCTGTGACGAGGTCGGACGGCGGCACGTGTGGGTCGCGCTCGGGCCCGAAGGGCCGCGGACGGTCACCTTCGCCACCCGGCTCGGCTCCCTGGACCGCCCCTCCGACCTCGCCGAGCGGCTCCCCAAGGCGCTCATCCACCGGAACGTGCCCGGTGAGCCCGTGCACACGTTTCTCCGTGACTTCGACCGCGCCTGGGCGGCGGCGGCGCCCTACGCGTCGTACGGCGCGCGCCAGCGGTGGATACGGGCCGTGCGGGACCTCACCGCGGACTGGCCGGTGGCGGACGGGCCGGGGCGGTGGCGGCAGGGCGAAGTGACCGTGCGGTGGGAGGCGCTGGCCCCTCGGGGGTGAGAGGCGGACACGGGGGTGCTGGGACCGGGCGACCCGGGCGCGGGCTGCCGTCGGACGACTGAGCCGATCGACCCGCGCCCGCCGGGAACGATCTCCGCGAGGCGTTCGTCACACATGGCGGGGAGATCCTCACGGCAGGTGAGGACGGGGTGGGACAGACCCTGTCGTTTTCCGGCGCGGCGTGGCACGATCCCCCGGACGACCGTATGTTACTGACGGGAAATCAGGTCTTGGGGGATGTATGGGTAGGGGCAAGCGCAGCCTGATCGCGGCCGCGGTGGCCGCGGTCTGCGCGGTCACCGTGCTGACGGTTCCGGGCACCGCCTTCGCGGCCCCGGCTCCCACACCCACGCCGCTGCCCACCACGAACCCCGATCTGACCCTGCCGCCGTCGTCCGACACGGACCTGGAGGCGGTGCGCACCAGGCTCGACGCGCTGTATCACGACGCCGCGGTCGCCACCGACGCCTACAACGCGGCCGAGGAGCAGGCGGAGAAGCAGTCCACGGAGATCGTGGAGCTGGCGAAGAAGATCGCCGAGGGCCGTGAGGCGCTGGCCGGCCTGAAGGACCGCGCGGGTGCCGCGGCCCGCGCCCAGTACCGGGGCGGCGGTCTGCCCGACGAGGCGAAACTGGTGCTCAGCGACAGCCCGGGCGAGTTCCTCGACGGGGCGGGCCGGGCCCGGCAGGGCCAGCGGGCGACCGAGGGACTGCTCGGCGAAATGACCCGCACCCAGCAGGACTTGGAGCAGTACGCCAAGGACGCCTCGGCCCAGTGGCAGAAGCTGGAGGCCAACCGCAAGGCCAAGGCGACGGCCCAGAAGAAGGTCGAGCAGCAGATCACGGCCGCCGAGAAGCTGGAATCGGAGCTGGAGCAGGAGGAGCGGGACCGCCTCACCCGGCTCCAGGAGCAGGCCGCCCAGCGGGCGCAGACCGCCTGGCTGGACAGCGGCGCCCTGGCCGGCGTCGACAGCCAGGCCGGCCCGCAGGGCGAGCGGGCCATCGCGTACGCGACCGCGCAGCTCGGCAAGCCGTACGTGTGGGGCGCCGAGGGCCCGGAGTCCTTCGACTGCTCCGGCCTGACGTCGCAGGCCTGGGCGTCCGCCGGCGTCCAGGTCCCGCGGACCTCGCAGGAGCAGTGGCGGCAGCTGACGCGCGTCGACGTCAAGGACATGCGCCCCGGGGATCTGATCGTCTACTTCGACGACGCCAGCCACATCGCGCTCTACCTGGGCGACGGGAAGATGATCCACGCCCCGCGCCCGGGCCGGACGATCACCGTCGCCGGCGCGGGCTCGATGCCGATACTCGGGGTGGTCCGCCCGGACGCGTGAGGGCGCTCCGGCCGCGGCGCACGGGACGTACGGCGTGTACGGGGCTGAGGGCGCGCCCGACCGGGGGTGCGCCCGACCGGGGGTGCGCCCGCCCGTGACACCGCCCACGTGACCCACCGCACCTCAACCCGTCGGCACACCACGCGCCGACGTGACCTTCGTCATCCCCGGACCGGTCCGACCCTGCCCAACTGCGCCACAATTGGCGGCATATGACGCCGGTCTGAGATCAAGCGGCGTGCCGTGGACCATTCCGCTGCGACCCTTTCTGCCGCTATGGTCCCCGTCGGTGGGTCGAGGTCCCTCGTACCCGCCATGCCCTCGGGGGGAGGGAAGGAACCCAGGACAATGCCCGTACCCGTACCGCGGCAGAGAGCGATCCCGGCCGTGGAGTGTGGTCAGGCGCAGGCCGCGCCCGCAGTCGGCGGCCCCTCCAAGGAAGAAGCCCCGCGCACGGACGACCGGAACGACCATCGCGACGAAGCGAAGAACCCCACGGTCGGGGACGACGCCGCCACCGACGGCGACCGCGTCCCTCACGGTATGAGCGCCGCCGCCCACACCAACCTCACACTGCTGCTGATCGAGGACGACCCCGCGGCCGCCCCGATCGTCCCCGGCCTGCTCGACTCGGCCGGCAAGCCGATCCGCGTGCGCACCGCCCGCAACCTCACCGAGGCCGAGCGGCTGCTCACCGACGACGTCCACTGCATCCTGCTGGACCTCGCGCTGCCCGCGCCCGGACGCACCGCCGACGACGACGAGCTGGCCGTACTCAGGCATGTCCTGAAGCTCGCGCCCCGGCACGCCGTGCTCGCGCTGACCGCGTCCGGCGACGCCGAGCGCGGCGCGCAGGCCGTGCGGGTGGGCGCTCAGGACTATCTGTTCCGCGACGAGCTGGACGGCCGGCTGCTCAGCCGCGCCATCCGGTACGCCGTGGAGCGCAAGCGGTCGGACACCGCCGAGCGGCGGCTCGCCGAGGGCAAGCTGCGCGCGCAGGAGAACGCCCGCCTGGAGCGCGGCCTGCTGCCGACGCCTCTCCTGGAGGGCTCGCCGCTGCGTTTCGCCGCCCGCTACCGCCCCGGCCGCTCGCGCGCGCTGCTCGGCGGCGACTTCTACGACACCGTCCGCACCCCGGACGGCACCGTCCACGCCATGATCGGCGACGTCTGCGGGCACGGCCCGGACGAGGCGGCGCTCGGCGTGGAGCTGCGGATCGCCTGGCGGGCGCTGACGCTGGCCGGGCTGTGCGGCGACGAGCTGCTGAACACGCTGCAGCAGGTGCTGGAGCACGAGCGCGACGACGACGAGATCTTCGCGACGCTGTGCACGGTGGACATCGCGCCCGACGGCCGCCGTGCGGGCCTGTGCCTGGCCGGTCACCCGGCGCCGCTGATCGCCCGCCCGGACCGGCCCGCCCGGCTGCTGCCCTACGACAACAACGGCCCGGCCCTCGGCCTGCTGCCGGGCGCCCGCTGGCCGCGGATGCAGGTCGAGCTGGGCGCGCAGTGGAGCCTGATGCTCTACACCGACGGACTGATCGAGGGCCGCGTCGGCGAGGGCCGCGAGCGGCTGGGCCAGGACGGCATGGTGGAGATGATCCGCCGCCAGCTGGCCTCCGGCCTCCAGGGGGAGGATCTGCTGCGGGCCGCCGTCAACGAGGTGCGGGAGCTCAACGGCGGGGAGCTGACGGACGACGTGGCCGTGGTGTTGCTCGACCGCGTGCCGTGACCACGGTCGCGGCGCCGGATCAGCGCTGGCGCCTGAACGTCGGAGGTGCCTGATCAGCGGTGGCGCCTGAACGGCGGTCGTGCATGACCAGCGGTGGCGCCTCGTTGGCGGTGTCCGGCCGGCGGTGACGCGGCGGGAGCGGCGTTCAGCGGCCGCCGTTGTACGGGCCGTAGGGGCCGTCGCTGCTGGAGCCGCCTCGGCGGGGGCGGCCGCCGCCGGGGAGGGAGCGCAGAGCGGGGCGCACGTCGACCATGTACACGATGGTCGCGACCAGGCCGATGACGGGCAGGAACGACAGGATCGGGAAGATCAGGTCCACCACGAAGGCCAGGCCGAGGATGATCATCCAGAACGGCTTGGTCTGCTTGTCGGCAGCCCGGTAGCCGTCCTCGCGGCGGATCGCCGCGTCGACGAGAGCGAAGCCGCTGAACACGATCAGGGCCAGGCTCAGCAGAGACATGAACCCTGCGAAACCTTGCATCAGCACTACGTCCACCACCCGACTCGGCACGACTCCGACTGGACTGGGCCTACTCGCCCAGTTCGTTCTCGGTTCTACGCGCTCACCGTACCCGCAACCTCACTCCCGCTACCCGGACAACGGGCCGGGCACTCCAGGAGTGCCCGGCCCTTCGGCGTGTTCGCCGCGTCCGCTCCGCTCGCGGTCACGCCGTCTTCGTACGTGCCCGTCCGGCGCGGTCGGTCTCACTTGGCCGGCGGGGTCGTCTTCTTCGCCGTGGGGGTCTTGCGGGGAGCCGGGGCCTTCTTGGGGGCCGGCGCGGGCTTCTTCGCCGTCAGGGGGTCGATCTTGGCCTCGGGCGGGGTGGCGACGGGCGTCGGGGCGGGCTTCGGCTCGGTCTTGATCTCGGTCACCGTCCCGGGCGTGGTGTCCTCCTTGCCCTCGACGACGATCGCCAGCTCCTCGATCTCCTCGGCGGCCTCACCGCGCCAGGTGCGCACGGCCTGCTCGCCGTGCTCGGCGACCTTCTCGTAGGTCTCACGGGCCTTGACGGCGTACTCGGCGGCGACGCCGACACCGCGCAGCGCGAAGTCCTGGGCGGACTCGCCGAGCTTCTTCAGGTCGGCGTCGAGCGTGCTGCCCAGCTTCTTCAGGTCGCCGTCGAGGCTGCCGAGGAACTCGCCGACCTTGCTCTGGAAGGACTCCTGCGCCTCCTTGGCCTTGGCGCCGGCCTCCTTGGCACGGGCGGCGGCCTTCTCCTGCACGGCCTTGGGGTCGGTGTTGCGGACGGCCTCGAAACGGGCCGGGGCCTCCGTGCGCAGCTGCTCCACCAGACCCGGCACCTTCTTCGCCTGCTGGAGGGCCAGGTCGGCGGTGCCCGCGGCGAAGTAGAGCGGAGTCGGGTCGCTGAGGGTCTTGCGCAGGTCGTCGCTGATGGCCATGGTGTTGGTCTCCCGTAGTCGCGTTCTTGACGTTCGTCGATATCGGTTGGTGCGGATCCGCAGCCGGCGTCCGGTCCCCTGGTCCGGTCAACCGGCCGTCTGCTGCGGATCGGCGTCGCTGCCGCCGAGGTCCCGGGAGTCCACCGCGCCGTCGCCGGGCGCGAACCCGTTCTCCTTGCGGAAGGACTCGTAGATCTGGAGCAGCACCTGTTTCTGCTGCCCGGTGAGCGCGGGGTCGGCAAGGATGACGGCCCGCACCTCGATCTCGTCACGGCCCCGCTCGGCGTCCAGGATGCCCGCGCGCACGTAGAGCGTCTCGGCGGAGATCCGCAGGGCCTTGGCGACCTGCTGCAGCACCTCGGCGCTGGGCTTGCGCAGCCCTCGCTCGATCTGGCTCAGGTACGGATTGGACACCCCGGCGGCGTCGGCGAGCTGCCGCAGCGAGAGCTGAGCGTTTCGCCGCTGCTCGCGCAGGTACTCACCGAGATTGCCGACGTTGAGCGATGCCATGCCTCCACAGTGCCTCACTTCCGCTAACAATTGCAAGCACCCGCTTGCAAAAGTGCGGTTTCACTCGGCGCCGGGGCTGCGTTGTCGGTAGGCCCTGCCAGGGTGTCGGTCATGGATGAGCTGGTGGAGCGCGTCGACGATCAGGATCGTGGGCTGGGGGCGGTGGTCAGCCGCCGGCAGGCCGTCCGGGAGGGGTGGCTGCACCGGGTCGCCGTGACCGTGTGCCGGGACGAGCGCGGGCGGATCCTCGTCCACCGCCGGTCGGAGCACCTGTCGCGCTTCCCCGGGCGCTACGAGGTCCTGGTCGGCGGCGCCGTGAATGCCGGCGAGTCCTACGAACACGCCGCCGCGCGGGAGCTGGCCGAAGAGCTGGGCGTGCGTGTGCGGCCCCGCCTGCTGTTCACGTTCCTCAACCGCAGCGGTGTGAGCCCTCACTGGCTCGGCGTGCACGAAGCCGTGGCGCCGGACACCGTGACCGCCGATCCCGGCGAAGTCGCCTGGCACGCCTGGCTGACCGAGCCGCAACTCCGGTCGGCCCTGCGGGAGTGGAACTTCACCCCCGACAGCCACGAAGCCTTCAACCGCTACCTCGCGTTCCGGGCCACGCGGCCCTGACCTCGCCCGGTCCGGGACACCCGCTCGTGCAGGGAAGAATTCCACTGCCGCCCCACGCGACGTCGGCCTACCGTTTCCGACCATGACGTCCCTGGACACCGACACCGACGACAAGGCCGGCGTGACCATCCGCTGCCAGGACAACGCCTCCGTCGGCGTGACCCTCTGCGACCGGTTCCGCCTCGACGCGGACTGCGTGCACTACGCCGTCGAGCTACGGGCCCCGGGTCTGACCGCCCGCGTCGACGAGGTGGTCGCCTGGGTCCGGGACGGCGGCCTCCCCGCGTTCCTGGAAGGACTGGCCGCGGACTACCGGGGATGGGAAGGCGAGCGGTGCCGGCAGACCGACGACGGTGACCTGAAGGTGTCGGCCGTCTTCCGGTCGGGCGGCCACGTCGGGCTGACCTGGACCCTGCGCCCCTGGCCGCGAGCCGCCGGCGGCTGGAGCGCCTCGGCGACCACATGGCTGGAGGCCGGCGAGCAGATGACGTCCCTGGCCGCCGACGTCCGGCGCTTCCTCGCCGAGGAGCACGGGTGACAGTGGGGACGCCCGCCGGCGCCCCCTCGCGCTGACGCAAAAGCGTGGGGCGCGGCCTCGGGGTGGGGCATCATCAAGCATGCTCCCCGATGACGTGCAGACCACCGAAGGCGACACCACCCGAGGCGACCGGCGCCGCCCGGGCAGTGGCCCGGACGTCGGGCGATGGCGTCTCACCGAGGACGTGGACGAATACCTCGCCCTTGCCGGAGGGTTCCTGCGGTCCCGGCCGGGGCGGCATGTCATGCAGTCGACGTGGGCCGCGAGGCTTCGGGCGCGGGGGGCGGAGGCGTTCGGCTGCACCGAGGCTCCCGTCTTCGGGGTGCTGGAGCGGGCGGGCGGGGTCGAGGCCGCCTTCCACCAGCTCCGGCCCCGCGCCGTGGCCCCCACCCCGCTCACCCCCGGGCAGGCCGACGGCCTCGCCGACCGTCTCGCCGCCCTCGGGCACCCCCTCCCGGCCGTCAGCGCGGACCACGACACCGCCACCGCCTTCGCCGAGGCCTGGCAGCGGCGCACCGGCGCGATCCCGGCGCTCCGCGCCACCCGGCTCTGCCTGTACGGCCTCGGCACGCTCACCCCGCCGGACCCGCACCCGGCCGGCCGGGCCCGCCTCCTTGGCGACGAGGACCTCGAGGAAGTCATCTACTGGTGCGGCGAGTTCGCCGCAGCCGTCGGCGAGGACGTCACCGTCGACGCCGGCACCTGGACCGGCACCCGCTACGCCGACAAGCGCTACACCGTGTGGGAAACCCCCGACGGCGACGCCGTCTCCGTCGCCGGCATGAACCCGCTGATCGGCGGCCAGGTCCAGGTGGACGTCGTCTACACCCCGGCCCACCTGCGCGGTCGTGGCTACGCGGCAGCCGTGACGGCCGAGGTGAGCCGGGCGGCGCTGGCGGCGGGCGCACGGGAGGTCGTCCTCTTCGCGGACCTGGCCAACCCGACGAGCAACGCCGTCTACCAGCGCCTCGGCTACCGCCCGCTCACCGAGTGGTCCACGTACGACTTCGCCCCCGCCGCGACGTAGGCGGGAAGGCCGTGCCGTACCCACTTTTTTGTGCGTACTTGGCAGCGGACGGCCCTGCCGCGAGGCTGGTGACAGGTGGTCAGGAGGCGGCCAGCCCGTCCAGGCGGCGGTGGCCCCAGTCGGAAAGGGGGGCCAGCGCCTCGGACAGCTCACGGCCGAACGGGGTGAGGGAGTAGACGGTCTTCAGGGGGAGGACGTCGTGCACCTCCCGGTGCACGAGACCGTCGGCCTCCATCTCCCGTAACGCCTGGGTCAGCACCTTCTCCGTGAGCCCCGGCAGCCGCCGGCGCAGTTCGGCGGGGCGGTGCGGGCCGGATTCCAGCAGCCAGAGCACGCTGGTCTTCCACTTGCCGTCGATCACGGCGATCGCGGCGGTCACTCCACAGACGTTCGTGTGCTCGGCACGCCTGCTCGCCATCCGTCTCCCCCTCTTTGTCATCAAATGTTCTTCATCATAAGGGAGTTGAGCCATGTCCTCATCGTCTGCCGACCTCTCCGTCACCGTTGTGGGGCTGGGCCCCATGGGGCGTGCGCTCGCCGGCGCCTTCCTGGACGCGGGGCTGCGCACCACGGTGTGGAACCGGACCCCCGGCCGGGACCGGGAACTGGTCGAACGGGGCGCCGTGGCAGCGGACACGGCGCGGGACGCCGTCGCGGCGAGCGCGCTGACCGTGGTGTGCGTGCGGGACTACGACGCCGCCGACGCCGTCCTGCGGGCGGAGCCGGTCACCGCCGCGCTCAAGGGGCGCACGGTCGTGAACCTCTGCGCCGACACCCCGGCCCGCGCCCGGGACACCGCCGACTGGGCGGCACGGCACGGAGTGCGGTACCTGGACGGCGCGATCATGACGCCGACGGACACCATCGGAACGCCCGCCGGGGTGTTCCTGTACAGCGGGCCCGCGGACCTCTACGAGGAGTGGCTGCCCGCGCTGCGCGCCTTCGGCGGCTCCCACACCCACCTCGGCGAGGAGATCGGCCGGGCCGCCGCCCACGACGTGGCGCTGCTCGACGTGTTCTGGACGGCGAAGGCGGGCTGGGCCCACGCCGTGGCGCTGGCCCGCGCCGAGGGCGTCACCGCAAGTGAACTGGCCCCTTACGCCGCGGGCATCGCGGCGATCCTCCCGGCGCAGTTCGCGGAGACCGCCGCCGAGGTGGACGCGGCCACCTTCTCCGGCGAGGCCTACCCCGTCACGTCGGCGGCGGTGACCATGAAGCACGTCATCGACGCCTCAGAAGCGCACGGCATCGACGCGGCCGTCATGCGGGCGGTGGAGGGTCAGGCCCGCCGGGTCATCGGCCGGGGGCACGGCGCGGACGGGTACATCCGGGTGGTGGAGGAAATGGAGCCGAAGCAGACGCCGGCGCGGCGTTAGCCCGCAGCCACTCCTCCAGCACCGCGAAGTCGGCGTCGGTGAGGCCGTGCCGGTGGTCCACACGGTGCAGGAGGGCCGGAGCCGGGTGCAGGGCGGCGACCAGGTCTTCGTCCACGGCGCTGATCTCGTCGTCGACCCAGACGAAGGGCCGGCCGGCCGCCCGGTCCAGCAGTGACGGCGTCTTCCAGTGCGGGCCGGACGGGGCCGGCGTCCGCGGCGGTTCCAGCACCGGCAGCCTGGGCAGTCCGAGCCACGGCGCCACCACCGCGTTGGCGTCGTCCAGCCAGGTCGTGGCCCACACCAGCTCACACCCGAGTGCGAGCAGGCGAGGCCCGAGAGCCGGGTCGAGACGGGACAGCAGCGGATGCACCTCGTCCGGCGCGGCCCGAGGCCCCCAGGAGGGGCCAGGACGGTGAGCCGGATACGGCCCCGGCCCCCCGAAGGGGATCAACGGCCCGTCGACGTCGAGGAAGAGCAGCATCACCGCCCACCATCCCACCCGCCCCGAAGCCTCACCAGGGCAGCTCCCGCTCGTGAATCACCTCCAGGCGCGTCACCGCGCGGGTCAGCACCACGTAGAGCCGGTTCAGGCCGCGTTCCTCCGCCTCGGCGATCGCCGCCGGTTCCACGGCGACGACATGGTCGTACTCGAGGCCCTTGACCTGCGTCGCGGGGATCACCGTCACCCGTGCGGCCTTGTCGGCGGGGTCGGCGGCGAGGGGGATCCCGACCCCGGCGAGGGCCTGGCGGATGCGGGAGGCGTCGGCGTCCGGGGTCACGACGCCGACGGAGCCCTCGTGGGCGAGGGCGTCCCGCACGGCGGCCACCACCTCGGCCGTGAGGCCGCCGTGCGCGCGCCGGACGCGCAGTTCACCGTCGCGGCGCAGGGAGCGGCCGGGCGGGACGCCGGTGTCGAGGCGGGCGAGGAGCCGGTTGGCCAGGGCGAGCACCGCTGCGGGGACTCGGAAACCGGTGGTCAGCGTGACCACCGCCGCGTCGGGCCGGCCCAGGTGGGCGAGAAGTTCCGGCCAGGTGCGCGCGGCCCAGGGCGTGGTGCCCTGGGCCAGGTCGCCGAGGACGGTCAGCGCCCCCGAGGGCGCCCGGCGGGCGATGGCCCGGCACTCCATCGGGGAGAGGTCCTGCGCCTCGTCGACCACGACATGGCCGTATCCCTGGGGGCGTTCGATGAGGCCGGCGATCTCGTCGAGGAGGACGAGGTCGGCCGCCGACCAGCGTGCGGACCTGTACGAGCGGGGCGGGCGCGGCCAGAGGAGGGCGCGCTGCTCGGCGGGGCCGAGGACTCCGTGCGCGGCCTCGCCCAACGCCTCCGGATCTGTGAGGAGTTCGGCCAGCACCTCTTCCGGTCGTGCCTTCGGCCATACGGCGTCCACGCAGGCGCTGACCGGACGCGACCGTTGCGTCCGGCGCTGCCAGGCGGCCGGCCGCGGTCCCCCGCGGCGCTCGGCCTGCTCCTGGATCCGGCGCGTGATCCGGCTGCGTACGCGTTCACGGCCGACGTCGTACGGCGGGGCCTCGGCGAGCACGTCGGTCACGATGCGGGCGAGTTCGTCGCCCGTGACCCGCCATCGGTACGAGCCGTCCGGCACGGCGAGGTCGTCGGAGCGGGCGGCGGTCACCCTGCCGTGGAGGGCCCGGTGCAGCACCTGTGCCATCCGGGGGTCGTGTTTGACGGCGGCCGTGTCGGCGGGGTCGACGGCGGTCACCGGGTGGCGGGCGATCTCGTCCAGGAGGGTCGACTGGCGGACGCCGGTCTCGCCGAGGGCGGGCAGGACCTCGGCGATGTAGGAGAGGTAGCCGCGGTGGGGGCCGAGGATCAGCAGGCCGCCGTCGCGGTGGAGGCGCCGGGGATGGGTGTAGAGGAGGTAGGCGGCCCGGTGCAGGCCCACCGCGGTCTTGCCGGTGCCGGGGGCGCCCTGTACGCACACGGACCGGTCCCGGTCCTCGCGGACGAGGTCGTCCTGCTCGGGCTGGATGGTGGCCGCGATGTCGCGCATCGGTCCGAGGCGGGGCCGTTCGATCTCGCGGGCGAGGAGGTCGCCGTGCCCGTGCTCGCCATGGCCCAGGTGTTCGTCCTCCAGGGCGGTCAGGTCGGCGGAGTCGCCGCGGCTGCCCGGCGCCCAGCCGAAGCGGCGGCGCACGGCGACGCCCAGCGGGTCGCGGTGGCTCGCCTGGTAGAAGGCGCGGGAGACGGGCGCGCGCCAGTCGACGACGAGGGGCGGGGCGGCCGGGTGTTCGCCGATGCGGAGCCGGCCGATGTGGTGACTGAGGCCTGCGTGGTCGCCCGCGCCCTCGGCGAAGTCCAGCCGTCCGAAGAACAGGGGCCCTTCGGGGAGTTCGCGCAGGGCCTTGGCCTGGCTGCGCAGCCGGTGGCCGAGCACTTCGGCGTCGGCGCCGGAGGCGGAGACGTCCTCGCCGGTGACGACCTGGAGGTCGGCGCCCGCGACCATCGCGGCGAAGGCCGTGCGGCAGGCGTCGTGGTGGGCGCGTTCGCGGCGGAGGGAGACATGGAGCTCGGCGGGGTCCTCGGGGCATGGGGCGGCAGCGGGAGACGTCATGCCGACGACCCTAGCCCACTGACGTTACCGAGTTAAATTTTTTACCGAGTTCCAATCAGTGATCGTTCACGCGAAGTGCGGCAGCCCCGCCTCCAGCCCCGTGAACGCCCGCTCCGTCGCCGCCACCGCGTCCGGGCGGACGGCCGCCACCCGCTCGCCGGCCTCGATCCGCCGCCAGTTCTCCTCCGCGAGGACGCGCCGCACGGCGACGATCTGACCGGCCGCCAGCCTGGCGTCGAGGTCGCCGCCCAGGGCGTCGGCGAGGGCGGCCTCGGAGCGCTCCACATGCGCGTGGAGGCCGGCGACCAGGGCGGGCGTGCCGTAGAGGAGGGTGTGGAAGACGCGGACCTCCGGGTCGTCGTTCAGGCCGGTGACGGGGTCGGCGGCGGCCAGCAGGTCGAGGAAACGGCGGCGCAGCGCGGGCAGGGGGGCGACGCCTTCGGCGCGCGCCGCGGTGACCACGTCGGCCGCCTCCCGCTCGTGGTCGGCGATCCGGTGCAGGACGAGGTCCTCCTTGGCCGGGAAGTACCGGAACAGCGTCGGCTTGGAGATCTCGGCGGCCGCCGCAACCTCCGCGACGGACACCGCGTCGAACCCCCGCTCGACGAAGAGCCGTACGGCGGTGTCCGACACGTTCTGGAACGTCCGTCGCTTCTTGCGTTCACGCAGGCCGGGCTCGCTCATGGGGCGAGCCTACGCATCCGCCGTCCTCACCCGGGCGCGGGCCGTGTACGGGTTCGTCGTCGGGGGGACGGGCAGGCCCAGGGCCGTGGTGGCGGCGACCAGGGTGGAGGCGTAGGAGTCGACGGCGCGGCGGACGTTCGGGGCGTCCAGGGCGGCGCCGGTGACCAGGCGGTCGAGGTCGATGTAGGCGGAGCGGACGATCTCGACGCAGCGGTAGACGCGCCAGTCGCGGCGCCAGTCCCGGGTGTACTCGGGGGCCAGCCGCCGCTCCCAGCGGCGCACCATGCGCTCCCTGATCTCCTGGCGGTTGGGGGTGAGGTGCATGTGCCGGACCAGGTCGTAGAGGGGGTCGCCGACGAGTGCCATCTCCCAGTCGATGATCGTGAGTCCGAGCGCGTCGTCGCGGCACACCAGGTTCCACGGGTTGAGGTCGCCGTGCAGGAGCGCGGGCACGCGGTCGGTGACCGTGTGCCGGGAGAGGATCTCCCCCAGCCGCTGGTGGTCGGGCAGGCCGAGCGACCGCGCCAGCCGCATGGAGTCCCTGGGGAGGTCCCTCACCAAGGCGACGAGTTGCCCCGTGAGCCAGGCGTGGAAGCCGCCCTGTCCTGCCGCCGGGTCGACGCTCTCGTGGTTCACGGCGGTCAGGGCGCACAGCTGGTCGACGAGAGCGTCGGCCTCGTGCGGGCGCAGGCCGTTCACGGGGTGGACGGGGCGCAGGTCGACGTCCCAGGGACCCACGTAGGTGTGGACGGCGAAGGCGTCGCCGGTGAAGTCCGTGCCCAGCGCGAGGACCCTCGGGGCGGCCACCTCTACACCGGAGTCCTCGATGGCGCGGAGCACCGCGTGCTCGCTGAGGAAGCTCGGTTCCCTTCGGCAGACGTCGCGCAGTCTGCGCCGGACGACCACCGGGAACTCGACGCCCGGCACCCGCACCACCGAGTTGAGGTGCGCCGTCCCCTTCACCACCCGGCCGGCCGGGGCGGCGCCCTCCGCCAGGAGGGCGTCCCGGACCGCGGACGCCGGGAAGTCGGGGTGCTCGGGGAGGCGGGGGTCGGGCTTCCAGTCGAAGGCCCCGGCACCCCGGTGCCGGCCGCCGATGTCGTCGAGGCCGCGCGAGGCCAGCCAGCGGAAGAGGGCGCCCTCGATCTCCAGGGGGGTGGGGACACGGCTCAGCCGCAGCGGTTCGGCCGCCGCCAGGACCGCCCGGTGCACCTCCGCCGTCGCCTCCTCCAGGCTCTCCTGGGTGAACGACCGCTCCAGGGACCGCGCGGCGCGCATGACGTCCGGGTACACGGACTGCGCCCGTTCGAAGGCCAGGTAGTGGTCCAGGTCCTTGGCCAGGCCGTTCACCGCGGCGGGGCGGACGTGCCGCATGGCCCGCGCCCAGGCCTCGGTGACCTCCTGCTCCTGGTGCCGCGGGTACCTCATGCGCACCAGGTGGGTGGCGAGGTCGTGCAGCGGGTCCCCGTAGGTGGCCGGCCCCCAGTCGACGCAGACGACGGATGCGTCGCCGTCCGGCTCGGGGACGATCAGGTTGTCCCGGCGCAGGTCGGTGTGGAGCAGGCTGTACGGCCTCCGCGTCATCGGCGGAACCCGTTCCGCCAGCGCGGACAGGGCGTCGGCGGGGATGCCCAGCGCCGTGAACAGGCCGCCGAAGACGGCCCAGTTGGGCCTGCGGATCTGTTCGTCGGCGAGCCGGGCCAGGGTCCGCAGGAAGGCGCGGCTGTCGGTGTGGTTGGCGGGCCACGCCGACGGCAGGGGCGGCAGCGCCGAGGCGCGCACCTGGGTCAGCCGGGCCAGCAGGGTGGTCAGTGACTCCACGAGCACCGCGTCGACAGGTTTACCGTTTCCGCACAGCGCCGGCAGCGGTACGCCCGGCACATGGCTGTGGACGGCGAATCCCGGCCCCTCGGCCAGGCACCGCGGGGTGTGCGGCAGGACGGCGCGGACGGCGTTCTGGACGGCCTTCTCCTCGCGCCAGGTCCTGATCACCGCGGGCAGCGCGTCGGGGCGCCGGATCCGCACGGTGACCGGTGCCCCGGCCTGCCCGCCGACGATCCGGGCCACGTCCGGCGGCAGGTCCAGCACATGGTCGCGACGGTGGGGACCGCCGGCCGACGGGGTCGACGCCGCGTCCCGGACGAAGGCGTGGAGCACGGCGGCGGACCTGCTCCGTGCGGCCGTCCGACCCCCGAAGGGGCGGGGGGAAACAGGGTCGTCGCCCACTGGGCCGCTCCGGGTGCTCACACTCGTCGAATGGATACGGCAAACGCTAGATGCCGTGTGCTGCCGCGCACGCCCGGACCGCCATGAGCTGGGCCATTGGGTTGATCGCCGCTCAGACGCGTCCGGCGTGGTCGAGGAATCGGGCCTGTTCGCCGTCTCATACGTGCCGGCGGGAGCTGTTGCTCACGCGATTGCGGAACTGTAGCGCAGCTCCTGAGCCCGGTGGCGCCAAGACGGGAGATGACGCCGTGACCGTCACCCCGTTCGACTCAGGCCGCCTGTCTGACGGTGTCCAGCACCGCCTCCAGCGAGGCCACCACGGTCGTCGCTCCGGCGTCTCTCAGGAGCTTTTCCTTGCGCTCGTTGCGGGCGTAGCCGAGGAAGGGGACCCCGGCCTCGCGGGCGGCCAGGAAGTCGGCGGGGGTGTCGCCGATCATCAGTGCGGTGCCGGGGGCCGAGCCTGTCGCGTTCAGGGCGCGACGCAGGCAGTGCGGGTGGGGCTTGAGGAGGTGCAGGTCCTGGGTGCGGCCGTAGACATGGGGCGCGAAGCAGCCGGTCAGGCCGCGGCTGTCCAGGTAGGCGCCGACCACCCGGGGGGAGTTGTTGGTGGTGATGGCCAGGCGGGCGCCGACGGCCGACCAGGTGCGTATCAGGGGGTCGGCCCAGGCGGTGGGCATCGCCGAGGCGGCGGCCTTCAGTTCCTCCTGGGTGAGGCGTTCCTCCAGCTCCGCGACGAGGTCGCTGCCGGGGTGGCGGCGGTCCACGGCGCGCAGCACGGCGTGGGGGTCGAGCGACTCCCGTTCGGACTCCGTCAGCAGTCCGCGCAGTCCGCGCCCCTCCAGCCACTCCACCAGGCCGTCGGCCACCAGTTCGGCCGAGTGCCGGGCGAACAGCCGGCAGATCGGCCCGTCGAAGTCCCAGAGCACGACTCGGGCACGCCTGATCGTTTCCCGCAGATCCACGGTTGTGTCCTCGGTCTCGGATGCCACCAGATCAGTCTGCGTCGTATCAGAAGTCACTAGGAGAGTGTCAGGTCCGAGGTGATTGTTTCCCAGAGGGCGTCGAACCACTTCTGGGATTCCTCGACGAAGGCGGCGTCCCGCCGGCCGGCCGCCTTCTCGAAGGAGAACAGCAGCGACTCGGTGCCCAGCACGTCGTACATGTCGAGCGTGCCGTCCTCGGTGGGCTCCTCCCGGCGCTCGACCATGTAGTACGCCATCAGCGCCTCGCTGCCGTTGAGGAGGTACAGCTTCACCGGCGGGGTGAACGGCAGGGCCCGGAAGGTGACGTTGACGTCGACGCCGTGGGTGCGCAGGGTGAGCAGGTTGTGCCGCAGGACGTGGCCCTGGGCGTTGCGCATCGCCAGCCAGCGCTGGTGCACCGGGTCGTCGTCGCTCCGTCCGTCGACGGGGACGGGGAAGGCGAGGTTGATGTCGCGCGAGGGCAGGAGGATGCGGACGTCGATCCGCTCGGGGCGGATGCTGCCGCCGTGGATGAGGCGCAGCGGTTCGCCGAGGGCCGGTATGAGGCTCTCGGAGGTGAGGCAGGCGGCGTCGATGCGGACGTGCGGGGCGGAGAAGGCCTCGGTCAGGCGGGGGGCGAGGGCGACCATCGTGGGCTGGGGCTCTTCCCGGGCCGGCGCCGGGGGTTCGGCGATGCGCGGTGGGCTGCCCTTGCTGACGTCGGTGAGCAGTCCGTCGTCCTGGAGGGCCCGCAGGGCCTGGCGCACGGCGCCTCGCTCGACGTCGAACTCGTGAGCCAGCTCGGCCTGGGTGGGCAGGCGGTCGCCCGCCTTGAGGTCCCCGACGCGGATGCGTTCGCGCAGGACATCGGCGATCTCCTGGGGCGAGAGCCTTCTGCTGCCGTTCACGGCCACGTTCTCCTGGGTCACGACCAAACGCTACAACTTCGATCCATCTGACGGCAGTTGCTTGGAAGTTGTTTAGTAGTTGCTGCCAAGTGGGGACAACATTATCAAAGTTGGTTGCCAACTTGGCTCAGTTGGCAGAACCCCGTCTCCGCAGCGTCTCCGAAGGGACCCGCCTCCGCGGCACATCCGAAGAGAGGAACCGCCATGACCGCCCTCACCGTCCTCTCCGCCGTTCTCGAACAGGCCGTCCAGTGGAAGTACGGCACCGCCGGCACCGTCGGCCTGCTCATGCTCACCGTCGGCATCAGGACCGGCCGCCCCGGCGTCAGCTCCGCCGGCGCCGTGATCCTCGCCCTCCTGGTCAGCGGCCCCGCCGTCAACTCGTGAGCGTCAGCCCGGAGCTGATCGTCTCCCAGAGCGCGTCGAACCAGCGCAGCGACTGCTTCACGAACGCCGAGTCACGCGGCCCGGCGCCCTCTTCGAAGGCGAACAGAACCGACCGCGTGCCCTCGGCGTCGTACATCTGGAGCTGCTCGTGGTCGATCTCCTGCTCGCGGCGCTGCACGGTGTAGTACGCCAGCAGCGCCTCCGTGCCGTTGAGGAGGTACAGCTTGACCGGCGGGGTGAAGGGCAGCGCGCGGAAGCTGACGTCGACGTCGATGCCGTGCGTCTCGCGCAGCGTGAGCAGGTTGTGCCGCAGCACCTGGCCCTGGGCGTTGCGGTGGGACAGCCAGCGGCGTTGCAGCCGCCCGGTCTCCGAGGCGTCCACCGGTGTCGGGAAGGCCAGTTCGATGTCCCGGGACGGCAGCAGGACCCGCACCTCGATCTTGGCCGGTTTCAGCTCCCCGGCGTGGATCCGCCGCAGTGGTTCGCCGATGGCGAGGGTCAGCGAGACGGCCGTCAGGCAAAGGGCGTCGATCCGCACGTGCGGAGCGGCGAACGCCTCGACGATACGCGGGGTCAGCGCCGCCATCGTGGGCTGCGGCGGCGCCCCCGGCCCGGCCGGGAAACCTCTCCCGCCGGAGTGCGGGGCGACCGTCGCAGGGGCGCCCTTCGTCACATTGGTGAGCAGGCGCTCCGCCTGGAGAATGCGCAGCGCCTGGCGCACCGCGCCCCGCTCCACCCCGAACTCGTCCGCCAGCCTGGCCTGGGTGGGCATGCGCTGGCCCGGCCGCAGCACCCCGGTCCTGATCCGGGTGCGCAGCTCGTCGGCCACGTCACGGGGGGTCGGCCGCGGCCGCGCCGGCCGCCCCGGGCTCCCCCGCCCCTTGACGGAGGCATGTTCCGGCTCCACGACCGAACACTACAACTTCTCGCCATCTTGCGGCAGTTCAAGGAGAGATGGTTATAGGACGCTTCCAAACGGACATAAGTACAGTGAAGTTGGCTGCCAACTTCAACAACGTGGTCAAACTTTCAGACGGTTGGCCGGTCGGGCTCCCTTCCGGAGGGGAGCCGGGAGCCCGCGCAGGCCGGCACCGAGGCACAGTCACAACTGCAGATCGCCCGCACAGCCACAACCACAGATCGTCGTCACCCGCACAGCCACAACTGAACAAGCACGGAGGAAACGACAGCCACGGCTACGGACGAGCTGGAAGGAGCCTCAGAACATGTCCGGGCACCACGGTCGCCCGGGCGTACGCAGCAGGGCGTCGGCCTCACGGGCGGCGCCCGCTCGTTCTTCCCGGACCCGGCCCAGCGCCGCCAGCCGCGTCACCGACTCGTCGCCCAGCCACAGCCTCGCCAAGTCGGCCACGTCCAGCGTGAGATCGGCCGTACGGGTCGTCGGCGCGCAGGAGACGCCGTCCCCGGACGCGTCCAGCAGATAGCGGCCCCCGGCGAGACCGCCGCCGTCGGCCACCTCCAGCACCAGCGCCCCCGACGCGCCGTACGTCCGGGCCTCGAGCGCCCGTACGACGTCCAGGATCCGCACCCACAGCCAGTCCGCCTGCGTGGTGACGGTGGCCGCGCGCGGGTCGGGCAGCAGCTGCGGCAGCAGGTCGTCGGGGCCCCGCCAGCCCGACTTCACCCGCACCACCCAGTCGATCGAGCAGAGGTAGTGCCACAGAGCGCGCTCCGCGGCCGGCGTCGAGGTGATCAGCCAGCGCACCGAGGCGGTGTTCAACGGCTGCTTGGCGTCGCCCCACTTGTCGTCCGCCCGGTAGGAGACCAGCCCCTGCACCTCGCCGTCCGCCGAGCGGTACACCGCGTAGAACGGCTCGGTCCACGAGGCCTCCCCGTGCAGCCGCAGCACGCCGGTCTCCACCTCCCACCAGTGCTCTGTACGGCTCACCGCGCCGGGCTGGGCGAGGCGGAGCCGCTCGTGCAGTTCGGGGCCGACCTTGCGGGCCTCCTCCCCGTCGACCAGGTCGACGCGGCCGCCGTCCTCCGGGCCCGACCAGCGTGGGTCGAGGCCGGAGCGGGGCACGTCCACCGACCACTCGGTCGACGTGGTCGCCGGGCCGAAGCCGTAGCGGCCGTAGATCCGGTACTCGGCGGCGATGAGGGTGGCGACGACGTCGCCGCGCTCCTTGGCGGCGGCCAGGTCGTCGGTCATCAGCCGGGTGAGGAGGCCCCGGCGGCGGTGCGTGGGGGAGACGGTGACGGCGGAGACGGCGTCCGCGGGGACCCGGGCACCGCCTACGGCGGTCAGCTCCTGGGGAAACGAACGGAAGGTGGCGACGCATCGGCCCGCGTCCAGGGCGGCGGAGACGCGGGACCCGGTGAGGTTGGTGCGGCGGTCGGCGATCTCACGGTCGGTGATGGCCGCGCTGCTGAGGAAGCCGGTGTTGACCGCGCGCATCCAGTCGGGGAGTTCGGCATCGGTGATCCGGCGTACTTCTATCGGGGCGTTGGCGTCGGCTCGGGAGGTCATGGGAGCCACGGTAGGCGGGGCCGGGGGAGGGGTGCGGGGATTTTCTCCGCCCCGCCGCCCGTCCCTCCCCGTCCCCGGAGGGCCTCGCCTCACGCTCCCCCGGAGGGGGCGCTCCCGGGCGGGCTGTCGCACACGAGCAGGTCGTCGACCTGCGCCTCGCCCTCCCGGTACCTCCGCGTGATCTCCGCCCCGCAGCCGTCGGCGGTGCGCTGGAGGCCCTGGCGGCGGCTGGAGACCTGCTGTTCGTACCGGACCAGACGGGCCATCGCCTCGTGCAGCTCCTCGTCCGTGCGGGCGTCCAGGTCCGACAGCTCGACCTCGGAGAGCATCTCCGCGGCCAGCCTGCCGTACTCCTCGCTGGACGGGGTGCCCAGCGTGACGTGCCGGGCGGAGGAACGGTGGCGGGCCGGGGCGTCGGTGAGGATCTCCGGGAGCCGGGCCACCATGGACGCCTCGGCCGGCGCGGGAGCGGCCGCCGGGGCGCGCCGGGCCAGCTCCGCGCGCAGGATGTCGATCCGCCCCTGGAGCAGCCGCCGTACGTAACTCAGGTCGGCCTCGTCGCGCTGGGCGTCCCGGCGCAGGGTGCGCAGCTCGGGCAGGCTCAGCCGGGGCAGGTCCGGCGCGGGCGGCTCGACGGGGAGCGCGCGGGGCGGGCTGTCGGTGCGCTGCACCGGGGGGCGCTGGGGGCGGGCGGCGGCGCGACCCCCTGTCGGCCCCGCACTGGTGCCGGTGCCGCCTGTGCCGGTTCCGCCGATGCCGGTTCCGCCCCCTGTGCTGTCCGCGCCGGCCCCGCCGGGGACGCCCTCGCCGGTGGACGCCGCGGCCGCCGGGCAGCGCCCGGCCGGCTTCGCGGCGCTCACTGTGCTCACGGTGCTCGAAGTGCTCATGTACCTCTACCGTCCCCTCGACCGGCGTGTGGAAGCATCGTGCCACCCCAAGTGGCCGCAATGTGACCGAGTGCCCCCGAACGGCCTCAGATAGGGCCGTAAGGACCCCTAGGGATCAAAAAGCGACCCCCAGGCCGACGCTCGACGGGGGCACGGCATGATGGGGCGCATGCGTGCGGTGGTGCAGAGGGTGGACGGCGCGAGCGTCGTCGTGGACGGCGAGACGGTCGGCGCGATCGACGGCGAGGGCCTGTGCGTGCTCGTCGGGGTCACGCACGAGGACACCAAGGAGAAGGCGGCCCAGCTCGCCCGCAAGCTGTGGTCGGTCCGGATGCTGACCGACGAGCGCTCGTGCAGCGACGTCGACGCGCCGCTGCTGGTGATCAGCCAGTTCACGCTCTACGGCGACGCCCGCAAGGGCCGCCGCCCCACCTGGAACGCGGCCGCCCCCGGCGACGTGGCCGAGCCTCTCGTCGACGAGGTGGTGGCGCAACTGCGCGCGCTGGGCGCGACGGTGGCGACGGGCCGGTTCGGCGCGCAGATGCGGGTCTCCCTGACGAACGACGGCCCGTTCACCGTGCTGATCGAGATCTGAGCAGGGCTGCCGGCCGAGGTCCGACCGGGCCTACGGCTCGACGACGACTTCCTGGGCCGCGGCGGTCTCGCCGGCGATGAGGCGGGCGTCCACCGGGACGCTCCGCTTGACCAGGGCCAGCGCCACCGGGCCCAGCTCGTGGTGGCGCGCGGACGTCGTCACGAAGCCGATCTTGCGGCCGTCGGGGCCCTCGTCGGCGGTACGGATCTCGGTGCCGGCGGGCGGGAGGTGGACCTCGCTGCCGTCGAGGTGGAGGAAGACCAGGCGGCGCGGGGGCTTGCCCAGGTTCTGGACCCGGGCGACCGTCTCCTGACCCCGGTAGCAGCCCTTCTGGAGATGGACCGCCGTACCGATCCAGCCCAGCTCGTGCGGGATCGTGCGGTGGTCGGTCTCGAAGCCGAGGCGCGGACGGTGCTGTTCGACGCGCAGCGCCTCGTAGGCGAGGATCCCGGCGGCGGGACCGGACTTCGCGGCGTACGACTCCAGGTCGGCGCGCGGCAGGAAGAGGTCCCGGCCGTGGGCGGTCTCGCGGACGACGACGTTCTCGGGGACCTCGGCGATCGAGCCGGCCGGCAGGTGGACGACCGCGAAGTCGGCGGTGCGGTCGGCGACTTCGACCCGGTAGAAGAACTTCATCGACTCCAGGTACGCGATCAGCGCGTCCTGCGTGCCGGGTTCTACATGGGCCCAGACCGTGGCGCCGTCGTCGACGAGGTAGAGGGCGTGTTCGATGTGGCCGTTCGCGGAGAGGATCAGCGCCTCGGTGGCCTCGCCGGTGGGCAGGTCGCTGACGTGCTGGGTGAGCAGCAGGTGCAGCCAGCTCAGCCGGTCCTCGCCGGTCACGGCGACGACCGCGCGGTGTGAGAGGTCGACGAAGCCGGCGCCGTCGGCGAGGGCGCGCTGTTCGCGGAACAGGTCCCCGTAGTGGGCCGCGACGCCTTCGTCCACGCCCTCGGCGGGGACGGCGCCGGGCAGGGACAGCAGGGGGCTCTTCATGAACGCAAGCCTACGACCCGGTGGTCGGGCTCTGGGCGGCCCCGGCCTTCCGCGTGCACGCCTCGCAGCGGCCGAAGATCGCGAAGTGCTTCATGTCGGTGTCGAAGCCGAAGGTCTCGCGGAGCTTGGCCGTGAACTCGGCCGACACCTGCACGTCCGCCTCGATGACGTTCGAGCAGTCCCGGCACACCAGATGGATGTGATGGTGCCGGTCGGCGAGATGGTAGGTCGGCGCGCCGTGCCCCAGATGGGCATGGCTGACCAGCCCGAGCTCCTCCAGGAGCTCCAGGGTCCGGTACACGGTGGAGATGTTGACCCCCGACGCCGTCTTCCTCACTTCCACGAGGATGTCGTCGGGGGTCGCGTGCTCCAGGGTGTCCACGGCTTCGAGGACAAGCTGTCGCTGCGGCGTCAGCCGGTAGCCGCGCTGCCTGAGGTCGCTCTTCCAGTCGGTGCTCACCACACCGACGAGTCTAGGACTACTTGAAGAAGGCGATGCCGTCGTCCGGCATGTCGTCGGGCAGGGCCTTGGCCCAGCGCTCGACCTCCTCCGGGGTGACGACCTTCTTCAGGTGCGCCGACATGTAGGGGCGCAGCTCGACCTCGGGGGTCTGCTTCTCGCCGACCCACATGAGGTCGCTCTTCACATAGCCGTACAGGCGCTTGCCGCCGGTGTAGGGGCGGGAGGCGGCCGTGCGGGCCACGGCGTCGGTGACCAGGTCGATCTGCGGCTTCTTGTCGGCCAGCTCGCCGTACCAGATCTCGATGACGCCGTCGTCGCGGGTCATCGTCACCTCGACCTTGCGCAGGCCGTCGATCCGCCAGAAGCCGGACTCCGACTCCAGGGGGCGGACCTTGTTGCCGTCGCCGTCCAGGACCCAGGTGTGCGAGCGGTACTCCAGGAAGTCCCGGCCGTCATGGCTGAAGGTGACCTCCTGCCCGAAGTTGCACTTCTCGGAGCCGGGGAAGTCGTGCACGCCCGCGCCCGCCCAGGTGCCCAGCAGGAAGGCGAGGGGGACGAGGTCCTTGTGGAGGTCGGACGGGATCTCGATCATGGGTGACAGTTCCTAGACGGGGGTCAGCGCTGGCCCTGGTACAGCTTCTTCACGGTCAGGGCGGCGAAGGCGAGGACGCCGACGCAGACCAGGACCAGCAGGGCTTCGAAGAAGATCTCCACGGGGTGCTCCTCGCATGAGCGCGGTTCGGTACGACACAGGGCCGCCCCCCAGCTTACGCGGCCCCCCCGACGCCCTCCGCGCGAGGTGCGCCCAGGGGGCGGCCGAGGAGCGGCTCTGACTACGATTCGGGGATGGCGAAGAAGCTTGTGGTGAAGGTGACGGCGGGGGCCGATGCTCCTGAGCGGTGTTCCCAGGCGTTCACCGTCGCGGCGGTGGCCGTGGCCAGTGGGGTCGAGGTGTCGCTGTGGCTGACCGGGGAGTCCGCGTGGTTCGCGCTGCCCGGGAAGGCCGCCGAGTTCGAGCTGCCGCACGCCGCGCCGCTGCCCGACCTGATCGAGTCGATCCTGGCCGGCGGGCGGATCACGCTGTGCACGCAGTGCGCGGCCCGGCGGGACATCTCGGAGGGGGACGTCCTGGAGGGCGTACGGATCGCGGGCGCGCAGGTGTTCGTGCAGGAGGCGCTCGGGGACGGGACGCAGGCGCTCGTCTACTGAGACGCGCCGCTCACGGGTGGCGCTTCCTGCCGTCCAGCTCGTCCCACCACTCGTCGGACTTCGTGTCCCCGGACGGGGCGTCCCACCAGCGGTCCTCGGGACCGCGACGGTTGGCGACGATCGCCGCGAGCGGCGGGATGACCATCGCCACCACGCACATCCCGACGGCCACCGGCGTCGACCAGAGGCGCACGACTCCCCAGGCCAGGACGAACAGGGCGACGCAGGTGCCCATCATGGCGAAGTAGAGACGCCTCCGGCGTGCGTACATACGTCCAGCGTAGGCGCACGTCCAAGGGCCGCACCCCAGGCGTCCAACCCGCGGGGCGCGGCCCTTGCGACCGTCACGTCGTGCCTCGGAAGGCGACCTCTCAGACGGCGATCGCGACCTCGGCGAGGCCGCCCTGCTGGGCGACGACCGTGCGGTCGGCGCTGCCGCCGGGAACGAGGGCGCGGACGGTCCAGGTGCCCTCCGCCGCGTAGAAGCGGAACTGGCCCGTCGCGGAGGTCGGGACCTCCGCGGTGAACTCGCCGGTCGAGTCCAGCAGACGGACGTAGCCCGTCACGGGCTCGCCGTCGCGGGTCACCTGACCCTGGATCGTGGTCTCACCGGGCTTGATCGTCGAGGCGTCCGGGCCGCCGGCCTTCGCTCCACACATGCTGCTACTCCAGAGTTCGTTGAAAGGTCGGTCGGAGGTGGTTACTTGTTGGCGCCGAGCTCGATCGGCACGCCGACGAGGGAGCCGTACTCGGTCCAGGAGCCGTCGTAGTTCTTGACGTTCTCCACGCCGAGCAGCTCGTGCAGGACGAACCAGGTCAGCGCGGAGCGCTCGCCGATGCGGCAGTAGGCGATGGTGTCCTTGGCGAGGTCCACCTGCTCCTCGGCGTAGAGCTCCTTGAGCTCGTCGTCCGACTTGAAGGTGCCGTCGTCGTTGGCGTTCTTCGACCACGGGATGTTGCGGGCGCTCGGGACGTGGCCCGGACGCTGCGACTGCTCCTGCGGCAGGTGCGCGGGGGCGAGCAGCTTGCCGGAGAACTCGTCGGGCGAGCGGACGTCGACCAGGTTCTGCGAGCCGATCGCGGCGACGACGTCGTCACGGAAGGCGCGGATGGAGGCGTCCTGCGGCTTGGCCTTGTAGTCCGTGGCCGGGCGCTCGGGCACGTCGGTGCCGTCGACCAGCTCGCGGGCGTCGAGCTCCCACTTCTTGCGGCCGCCGTCGAGGAGCTTCACGTTCTCGTGGCCGTAGAGCTTGAAGTACCAGTAGGCGTAGGACGCGAACCAGTTGTTGTTGCCGCCGTAGAGGATCACCAGGGTGTCGTTGGCGATGCCCTTGGCCGACAGGAGCTTCTCGAAGCCCTCCTGGTCGACGAAGTCACGGCGGACCGGGTCCTGGAGGTCCTTGGTCCAGTCGATCCGGATCGCGTTCTTGATGTGGTTCTTCTCGTACGCCGAGGTGTCCTCGTCCACCTCTACGACGGCGATGTTCTCGTCGTCCAGGTGGTCCTGCAGCCAGTCGGCGTCGACCAGGACGTCGCTGCGGCTCATGCTCGTTCTCCTCCGGGGCAGTTACGGCGGGGTGGGATGAAGAAGGGTGCGCGGCCGGGACTCGCCTGCGGCCGGGCGCACGGATGCCCTCGAGATCGGGGGCGCCGGGAGGGCGCGGAAGGCGGGCGGCGCCTTGCGCTCAGAAGGGGCGACAGAGCATGGCGGCGACGCGGCACAGGTCTACTGCCCGCCGCTTCGTGAGATCCGCCTGTCGCTGCATCATGCTGCCGATCGTAGGGACGGAAAGGGCGGCATGTCATCAGCGTGCCGAATGGTGAGATGCGATCGTCCGCATTTCGGAACGGGTGGAGAAACGACGACGCGCCCGGGCCGTCGCGGGACGGCTTCCGGGCGCGTGCGGGGGCGCTCATATCTACTGTACGGACGGCGGCGTCTCGCCTGTCGGACATTCGCCGCCGGGAAGGCTCCTGTGGTGGCCCCAACCTCGCGGGAATCGTCCGAGAACGGCCCTACCCGGCGAGGCGGACGTTCGAACCCTTCACCGAGATCTCCACACCGTCGGCCGCCGCCTCGACCTTGTCCAGCTTGATGCCGCCGGGCAGGTCGTCGATCTTCTGCTGGAAGTCGGTGATCGAGCGCACCTCGTTCTCCGCGGCCCGCACCCCGCCGAAGCTGGGCAGCGTGTCCGCGTGCACCCGGACCGTGTCGCCCTCGACGGCGACCGAGCTGAGCACGGTGAGGGGCTGCGGCAGCTTGTTGCCGAGGACGGACGCCTCCACCGTCACCTTGATCTTGCCGTTGCCGCCGTCGGACAGGCCCACGACCTGGGCGGTGACGCCCGGCCCGACCCGGTTGGGCTCGGACTTGGCGGCTTTCAGCAGCTCGGCGTACGAGATCGACGCGCTGCCGGTGGCGTCGGCGGCGGTGGCGGAGCTGAAGTCGCTGGAGAACGCGACGCCCTTCATGTTCGCCTGGAGATCCTGGATGCGGATCTTCTCGCCGCCCGTGCCCGCCGTCGCCTCGTAGTCCTTGATCCCCACCTCGACGTCGTCCAGCTCGCCGCCGGCGACCTGGGTGAGGAAGGGGAAACCCTTGATGGACACGTCCGGCGTGGTGGCGAGGCCCTCGTTGGCCTTCAGCTTCTCCGCGGTCTCGTCCTCCGCGAAGTTCACGGCGAGACGGTCGGCGATGACGAAGAGACCGCCGAGGATCACCACGACGACCAGCAGTATTCGAAGCGCGCGCATTGCGGTTGGTCCCCCACCCGGGTGTGTCCGACGGACAGTTCAGTGCCCACACACGGTAACCCCCTGGTGAGGGGTGACCGGGAACTGTCGACCACCTGTGACAGTGAGGGACCCGCCGCGAGGCGGTCGGGTGGCTCAGGCCAGCGACCGGCCCAGGATGTACACCGCCGGGGCGGCGGCAGCCAGTGGCAGGGCCACGCCCGCCGTGAAGTGGACGAACCGGGACGGGTAGTCGTAGCTCGCGACGCGGTGGCCGATCAGCGCGCAGACAGCCGCGCCGGCGCCGAGCAGCGCACCCTTCGCGCCGAGGCCGGTCATCCCGCCCACCGCGATGCCGGCGCCCGCCGCGGCGAGCAGGGCGACCACCACCGACACCGGCGTCGGCAGCGGCAGGGCCCGGGCCAGGGCGGCCACGGCGACGGCCGCCGTGCCGACGGTCACCGCGTCGGGGTCGGCCCCCAGGTGACCGGTGGCGACGATCGCGAGGGCCGCGGAGGCGACCGTCGCCATCAGGCCGTACATCCGCTCGTCGGGGTCGGCGTGCGAGCGCAGCTGGAGGACCAGGCAGAGCAGGACCCAGACGCCGAGCGTGCCGAGGATGGCCGCCGGGGCGTTCCCCCGGCCGGCGACGAGCAGCGCCGCGTCCGCGGCCAGCGCGCCCAGGAAGGCCAGCGCGATGCCCTGGCGGGCCGGCCACATGCCGTTCAGCCGGAACCAGCCCGCCGCGGTGACGGCCTGGAGGACGACGACCGGCACGAGCAGCGCGTACGTGCCGACGGCCGCCGCCGCGGACAGGAGCAGTCCGAGCAGCGCGGTGAGCGCCGCGGGCTGCATCCCGGGCTCGATGATCGGCGACCGCCCTTCCAGCCGGGCCCGCTGGGCGTCGGTGACACGGGCGTTGCCGGCGAGGGTGGCGGGACCGTAACCGCTGCTGTCACCGCCGGAGGCGGCGGGGGGCGGCTCGGCGAGCGCGCCGACGGGGGGCTGCCCGGGGGTGCTGCCGTGGGCCGGCTCGGCCGTGGGGCCGTAGGCGGACGGCCCGTGCCCGTGAGCCGCGCCGTGGGCGGGCTCGTGCCCCGCGCCGGACTCGGGTGCGTAGGGGTTGCCCGGCACAGGCGTGTGGGACGGCTGCTGCGTGCCGTAGGGCGACTGGTGCTGCCAGACCGTCGGGGCGCCGGTCTCCGGGGGGAGCGCGCCGGGCTGCGGCGGGAGCGCGCCGGGCTGGGGGGCGGCGCCGTACGCGGGCGCCTCACCCGTCTGCTGCGGCAGGTACGCCGTCTGCGCCGCGTCCGTCGCGTCGATCTGCGGCTGCACGCTGGTCTCCCAGGTCTGGCCCTGCCACTCCTGCGTGTACTGGAGGTGGGCCTGCTGGTCGTCGTACCCGTACTGCTGCCCTGGCCACGCCTGCTGCGGCTGCTGTTGCTGCTGGGCGTAGGGGTTCTCCCCCTCGTGGCCCTGCCCCTGTCGATACGGCTGGTCGCTCATCCTCACCCTCCTGCGAACGGCGGGAGCACCTCGACCGTGCCGCCGTCGGCCAGCCGTACCGTCTCATGTGCGCGGGTGCCCACCGGGTCGCCGTCGACGAGGAACGAGCACCGCTGCAGGACGCGCGCGAGGTCGCCGGGGTGTCGCTCGCGCGCGGCACGGAGCGCCTCGGCGAGGTCGGCCGCTTCGTGCGGCTCCTCGGCGACCCCGGCCGCGGCCTTGGCGGCCGCCCAGTAGCGCACCGTGACCTTTGCCATGCCGTTCCTCTGGTTCCTGACTCGAATACTCGATCTGTCGACGCTCGACAGGCTCAGGCTAGCCCGCCCGGGAGACGGCCCAGTCCCCGATCCGGGCGAGCAGCGCGTCGGCGGCGGCGTTCTCGGCGTGGCCCATGCCGTGCTCCAGCCAGAGTTCGCCGTGCTCACCGGCGGCCTCGGCCAGCATCAGGGGGTGGTCGAGGGGGAAGTAGCCGTCGCTGTCGCCGTGGACCAGGAGCAGCGGCGTCGGCGCGATCCGCGGGACCGCCTCGGCCGGGGAGAGCGGCACCGGGTTCCAGTCCCGGCGGTGGATCCGCGTGCGGAAGCCGTAGCGGCCGACCAGGCGGCCCGCGGGGCGGGTGACCAGCCAGTGCAGCCTGCGCATGGGGGCGGTGCCCCGGTAGTACCAGCGGGCGGGCGCGCTCACCGAGACCACCGCGTCCACCGTCCCCGGGTGCAGCGCGGCGTGCCGCAGCACCACCGAGCCCCCCATGGAGAAACCGACGGTGATCACGCGCGCGTGGCCGAGCCCGCGGGCCCACTCCACGGCCGCCGCAAGGTCAAGGACCTCGCGGTCGCCGACGGTGGAGTGCCCGCCGGAGCGGCCGTGTCCGCGGAAGGAGAAGGTGACGACCGCCCCGTACGCGGAGAACGCCGACGCCACCCGCCGAACATGCGGCCGATCCACGTCCCCGGTGAATCCGTGCGCGATGACGAACACCGGGTGACGGGAACGCGTGCGGCCGGTGCCGGAAAGCGGACGTGAGGTGTGGTGCGGGACCTTTCCCGGGTCGTACACGGCGTCGATGGAAACGCCGTCGGCCGTGCGCAGAAACGTCCGGGAAGGCGGTCGTCCGTCCGTCTCGGAGTGCGGACGACCGGCCCGATGACCTGCCCGGCTGCTGCTCATGTGGGCTATTGTGCTGGACAGAGGACTCGGGCAGCGTTGCCCCCGGGTCCTTTTGTGCTTTCGGAAGCGTTGTATACGAAGCGGGAAACTCCAGGTGACCGCCGGTGTACGGGCCCCCGGGAACGCAAAGCCGAAGTGACGCAGTACCCGCGTACCGCAGTACCGAAGCAGCGCGGTGCCGAAGTGCCGCAGTACCCGAAGCGTCCTCGCAGGGACCGAGGAGGAACCAGACGTATGAGTTCTCTGCTGCTCCTGACCAACGCCCTCCAGCCGTCGACGGAGGTGCTCCCCGCGCTCGGGCTGCTGCTGCACAACGTGCGCGTGGCTCCGGCGGAGGGCCCCGCCCTCGTCGACACCCCCGGCGCCGACGTCATCCTGATCGACGGGCGTCGTGATCTTCCGCAGGTCCGCAGCCTCTGCCAGCTGCTGCGCTCCACCGGCCCCGGCTGTCCGCTGGTCCTCGTGGTGACCGAGGGCGGCCTCGCCGCCGTCACCGCCGACTGGGGCATCGACGACGTTCTCCTCGACACCGCCGGCCCCGCCGAGGTGGAGGCGCGCCTGCGACTGGCCATGGGCCGCCAGCAGATCGTCAACGACGACTCCCCGATGGAGATCCGCAACGGCGACCTCTCGGTCGACGAGGCGACGTACTCCGCGAAGCTCAAGGGCCGCGTCCTCGACCTCACCTTCAAGGAGTTCGAGCTGCTGAAGTACCTGGCCCAGCACCCGGGCCGGGTGTTCACGCGCGCGCAGCTGCTCCAGGAGGTCTGGGGCTACGACTACTTCGGCGGCACCCGGACCGTCGACGTCCACGTACGGCGGCTGCGCGCCAAGCTCGGCCCCGAGCACGAGTCGCTGATCGGAACCGTCCGCAACGTCGGTTACCGATTCGTTACGCCCGAGAAGGCCGACCGCGCCGCGGACGAGAGCAAGGGCAAGGCGGGCCGCTCAAAGGCGGAGGATGCGGACAACACGCCTTCGGCGAACGCCGAAGAGGTCTCGGCGGACGCCTAGTACCGGCCGGTACCCGCGACGGCCGCCCGGGGAGCGCGCGGCGGCCGCGCGGGAAGGCGCTTTCACGCCCTGCCCGCAGCGGGTCCATCCGCGTAGACTCCGCGCGTGGCCAAGGTGACTAGGGACGATGTAGCGCGGCTGGCAGGGACGTCCACTGCCGTGGTCAGCTATGTCATCAACAACGGACCCCGGCCGGTCGCCCCGGCCACGCGCGAGCGCGTACTCGCCGCGATCAAGGAACTGGGGTACCGGCCCGACCGCGTCGCCCAGGCCATGGCGTCCCGGCGCACGGACCTCATAGGCCTGATCGTGCCGGACGCGCGCCAGCCCTTCTTCGGGGAGATGGCGCACGCGGTCGAACAGGCCGCCTCCGAGCGCGGCAAGATGGTGCTCGTCGGGAACTCCGACTACATCGGCGAGCGCGAGGTCCACTACCTGCGCGCCTTCCTCGGGATGCGGGTCTCCGGCCTGATCCTCGTGAGCCACGCGCTCAACGACAACGCGGCCGCCGAGATCGACGCCTGGGACGCCCGGGTGGTCCTGCTGCACGAGCGGCCCGAGGCCATCGACGACGTCGCCGTCGTCACCGACGACCAGGGCGGCGCGCAGCTCGCCGTACGCCACCTGCTGGAGCACGGCCACGAGTACGTCGCCTGTGTGGGCGGCACCGCGGAGACTCCCGCCGTCGGCGACCCCGTCTCCGACCACGTCGAGGGCTGGCGGCGCGCCATGGCCGAGGCCGGGGTCAGCACGGAGGGGCGGCTCTTCGAGGCCCCCTACAACCGGTACGACGCCTACCGGGTGGGCCTGGAGCTGCTGTCGGGCCCGAACCGTCCGCCCGCCGTCTTCTGCTCCACCGACGACCAGGCGATCGGCCTGCTGCGGGCGGCGCGCGAACTGCGCATCGACGTCCCCGGCGAGCTGGCCGTCGCCGGCTTCGACGACATCAAGGAGGCCGCGCTCGCCGACCCGCCCCTGACCACGGTCGCCTCCGACCGCCCGGCGATGGCCCGCGCGGCGGTGGACCTGGTCCTGGACGACGGGCTGCGGGTCGCGGGCTCACGCCGCGAACGGCTGAAGGTGTTTCCCTCACGGCTGGTCGTCCGCGGCTCCTGCGGCTGCCAGTAGGACGCGGCGGCGCCGGTTCTCATGAGGGTTCCCTGAGAGGGCTCTCAGGGTGCCGAGAGGCGTCTTTACGCCGGGCGGACGAGGTTCTGCCGTGGTTCTCAGGGAGCACTCAGGGACCTCTCATGGTCGGGCGCGAAGCTCGCTTCCATGACCGAGAGCATCCGCCGCAGCGGCGAACACGACGCGTACGAGAACCACGCGAACCCTCAGCAGGGCGCCCCGCAGCACGCCTCCACCCCCGTGAACCCGGAGTGGCCGCCTCCGCCGGCTTACCGGCCGGCGGCGCGGGCGGCTGAGCCGGCGGGGGAGTGGCAGCGGGAGCCGCAGGTGCAGGCGCAGGTGCCGAGCGGGGGCGGCGGGGGCTTTGCCGGCTCCCAGGCCGGTGGGGGCTTCGGCGCCTCCCAGGCCGGTGGGGGCTTCGGCGCCTCCCAGGTCGGCGGGGGCTTCGGCGCCTCCCAGGTCGGCGGGGGCTTCGGTGGCTCCGGGGCGGGTGGGGGCTTCGGTGGCTCGGGGGCCGCTGGGGGCTTCGGTGAAGGCGGGGGGACCGCGCTTCTCAGCCCCGTGCCCGCAGGCCCCACCGCGCCGAAGAAGAAGCGCACCCGCGGCCCGCTCGCGCTGCTCGCCGCCGTGGCGATCGTCGCGGCCGCGATCGGCGGCGGCACGGCCTTCGGCATCCAGGAGCTGACCGGCAAGGACCAGGTCGTCTCCTCCTCGACCAGCACCAGCGTCGTCCCCTCCAGCAAGACGGGCAACGTCGCCGCCATCGCCGCCGCGGTCAGCCCGAGCGTCGTGGAGATCAACGCCACCCTCGCCGGCGGCTCGTCCACCGGCTCCGGTGTGATCATCACCGGCGACGGCGAGATCCTCACCAACAACCACGTGATCTCCGGCGCCTCCTCGATCAAGGTGAGGACGAGCGACGGCAAGCAGTACACCGCGCAGGTCGTCGGCACCGACAGCGCCAAGGACCTCGCACTGATCAAGCTGCGGAACGCCTCCGGCCTGCAGGCCGCCACCCTCGGCGACTCCGCCGGCGTCAAGGTCGGTGACACCGTCGTGGCGATCGGCTCCCCCGAGGGCCTCACCGGCACCGTCACCAGCGGCATCGTCTCCGCCCTGAACCGCGACGTGACGGTATCGACGGACGAGAACCAGGGTCAGCAGCAGCAACAGCAGGGCGGCGGCTGGCCGTTCGAGTTCGGCGGCCGGGAGTTCAACGGCGACACCGGATCGTCCACGACGACGTACAAGGCGATCCAGACGGACGCCTCGCTCAACCCGGGCAATTCCGGCGGCGCGCTGATCGACGCCGGCGGCGACATCATCGGCATCAACTCCGCGATGTACTCCGCGGCCAACGCGTCGTCCTCCTCCGACGCCGGCAGCGTCGGCCTGGGCTTCGCCATCCCGATCAACACCGTCAAGGCCGACCTGGCCTCGCTGCGGGCCGGCGGCTCGGACAACTGACCCCGCTCGACCAGCACGGAGCGCGTCATGCTCAAGCAGGTGACGACGGCGGTGCCGACGCCGCCCCCCAAGGTGGCAGCGACCGGCACCGCGACAACGACCGCCGCCGCGGCGACCACGTCGGCCCGTCGATCCACCGCACGCCGACGCCGCCGGACCGTGTGGGTCCGCTGAGTCCGGACACGATCCCCGCACCCGCCGGGAAGCATGCGAGGCTGAAACCGTTCAGATCGTCCGGCCTCCCGTCCTCCCACCGCACCCGAGGAATCCACGCCCATGAGCCCCGCCGAAGGCGACCGTGACCCGCAGCGCATCCTGATCGTCGACGACGAGCCGGCGGTGCGCGAAGCACTCCAGCGCAGCCTCGCCTTCGAGGGTTACGCCACGGAGGTCGCCGTCGACGGCGCCGACGCACTGGAGAAGGCGACGGCCTACCGGCCCGACCTGGTCGTCCTCGACATCCAGATGCCCCGCATGGACGGCCTCACCGCCGCCCGCCGCATCCGCGGGGCCGGCGACACCACGCCCATCCTCATGCTGACCGCCCGCGACACGGTCGGCGATCGGGTCACCGGCCTCGACGCGGGCGCCGACGACTACCTGGTCAAGCCGTTCGAACTCGACGAGCTGTTCGCCCGCGTCCGCGCGCTGCTGCGCCGCAGCTCCTACGCGGCGGCCGCCACGGAACACGTCCAGGAGGACGACGCCCTCACCTTCGCCGACCTGCGCATGAACCTGGCCACGCGGGAGGTGACCCGGGCCGGACGGCCGGTGGAGCTGACCCGGACCGAGTTCACGCTTTTGGAGATGTTCATGGCGCACCCGCGCCAGGTCCTCACGCGCGAGCAGATCCTCAAGGCGGTCTGGGGCTTCGACTTCGAGCCGTCGTCGAACTCTCTCGACGTGTACGTGATGTACCTGCGCCGCAAGACCGAGGCGGGCGGCGAGCCCCGGCTCGTGCACACCGTGCGAGGCGTGGGTTACGTGTTGCGGCAGGGCGGCGCGGAGTGAACAAGCTCGTACGGCGGCTGCGGACCCTCCCCATCAGGGCCCGTCTGTCGATGCTGGTCGCCGCGGCGGTGGCGTTCGCGGTGGCGGCGGTGTCGGTGACGTGCTGGTTCATCGTGCAGGGGAAGCTGTACGACCAGCTCGACGGCGACCTGTTGAAGACGGCCCAGCGGCCGGGGCTGCTGGACCAGGCCCAGAGCGTTCTGACCGGCTGCCCTCAAGAGGTGCAGGGCGGCGACGCCCGCGGTTTCAGCGGCAACCAGTACTTCCAGGTGGTCCGCGAGGACGGCACTGTCTGCGTGAACCCCTATTCGGTGGGGAAGGTCAAGGTCTCCGGCACCGACAAAGACGTCATCAGGAACGCCGCCGCGAACGGTGACGGCGTCTACCACGACGGCACTGACGAGAACGGCGACCCCGTGCGAGTCTTCACTGTGCCCCTGATGACCAGTGACGGTCCCGCGGCACTCGCCATCGCCACCCCTCTCAAGAGCACCCACTCCACCCTCAACGAACTCGCCCTCATCCTCCTCCTCGTCTCCGGCATCGGGGTGGTCGGCGCGGGCGCCGCCGGTCTCGCCGTCGCCCGGGCCGGGCTGCGCCCCGTGGACAAGCTGACCGAGGCCGTCGAGCACGTGGCACGGACGGAGGACCTCGGCATCCGCATCCCGGTGGAGGACGAGAGCGACGACGAGGTCGCCCGTCTCTCCCGCTCCTTCAACTCGATGACGGCCTCCCTCGCCGACTCGCGTGAGCTGCAACAGCAGTTGATCGCCGACGCGGGCCACGAACTGCGCACGCCCCTGACGTCGTTGCGCACGAACATCGAACTGCTCACCCGCAGCGAGGAGACGGGCCGCCCCCTCCCCGCCGCCGACCGCAAGGCGCTCCTCGATTCGGTGAAGGCGCAGATGAGCGAACTGGCCGCGCTCATCGGAGACTTGCAGGTCCTGTCCCGCTCGGAGGGGCAGCGGGGTGAGCGCGTCCAGGTGGTGTCCCTGGAGGACACCGTGGAGTCGGCCCTGCGCCGGGCACGGCTGCGCGGGCCGGAGTTGACCATCACGGCGACCCTGGAACCCTGGTTCACGCGGGCGGAACCGGCGGCTCTGGAGCGGGCGGTGGTCAACATCCTCGACAACGCGGTGAAGTTCAGCCCCGAGGGCGGCACGATCGAGGTGCGGCTGACCGACGGCGTGCTGACCGTCCGCGACCACGGCCCCGGCATCCCCGAGGACGAACTCCCGTACGTCTTCGACCGGTTCTGGCGCTCCCCCGACGCCCGCGCCCTCCCCGGCTCGGGCCTCGGCCTGTCGATCGTCGTCCGGACGGTGCGGGAGGCGGGCGGACAGGTCACGCTGGCCCGCGCGGAGGGCGGCGGCACGGTGGCGACCGTACGGCTGCCGGGCGCGCCCGTACCGCCGCCGGAGGTTCCCGAAGCCCCCTAGGGCGGCAACCTTTCCGCAGCGAGCGGCGACCCCCGGATGACCCACGTCGTCAGGGTGGTCCCTCCCCCTCGCACGGAACGGAAACCCCACACATGAGCGACTTCCGCCGCACGACCTCTCACCGCCGGCGCGGCGCCGCCGCGGTGAGCCTCCCGCTGGCACTGGCCACGACCGGCGCCTTCGCGCTCGCCTTCGGCGCGGATCTCGGACTGTTCGGCGCGGACGCGCAGCGCACCGCGTCCGCGGCCGCCGCCGCCACGACCCTCACGGTCGCGCAGGACGGCTCCGGCCAGTACAGGACCGTGCAGGCCGCGGTGAACGCCGTACCGGCGAACAACCCCTCCCGCGTCGTCATCTCGGTCAAGCCGGGGACGTACCGGGAGCTCGTCAAGGTTCCCTCCAACAAGCCGCACGTCACCATCCAGGGCACGGGCGGCAACCGCAAGGACACAGTGATCGTCTACAACAACGCGTCGGGGACGCCGAAGCCCGACGGCTCGGGCACCTACGGCACGGGCGGCAGCGCGACCGTGGCCGTCGAGGCGGACGACTTCCAGGCCCGCAACCTGACCTTCTCCAACGACTTCGACGAGGCCGCCCACCAGAACATCGCCCAGCAGGCGGTCGCCCTGCGCACCGCCGCGGACAAGGTCGTCCTGGACGGCGTCACCGTCAGCGGCGACCAGGACACCCTGCTCCTGGACACCGCGTCCAAGGACCGGCTGGGCCGCGTCTACATGGCGAACTCCTCGATCGTCGGAAACGTCGACTTCATCTTCGGCCGGGCCACCGCGGTGATCGACCGGTCCGTCATCACGTTGAAGAAGCGCTGGAACGGCACCTCGGCCGGTTACGTCACCGCCCCCAGCACGGCCGCGAACCGCAAGGGCATCCTGATCGCCAACTCCACGGTGAGCGGCGACGTCTCCAGCCGCAGCTTCTACCTCGGCCGCCCCTGGCACGCCGGCGGGGACGCCACCCTCGACCCGCAGACCACGGTCCGCAACACCAACCTCAGCGCCGCGATCAGGACCGCCCCGTGGACGGACATGAGCGGCTTCTCCTGGAAGGACGACCGCTTCGCGGAGTACCGCAACACCGGCGCCGGCGCGGACCCGGCAAGCAGCGACCGCCCCCAACTGACCGACACCCAGGCAGCGAACCAGGAGATCGCGGCCTGGCTGGCGGGCTGGACGCCGTCGACCTCCTGAACGACCGTCCTCCGGGCGGGCGGAGGGACTGTCGGAGGGGCTCCGTAAGGTAGGGGCCATGCCGGAAGAGCCGCCCCTGATCCACAGTCTGCGCACGGCAGTCGCGGCGGCCCCCGCCGACGTTCCGTTGCGACTGCACCTGGCCGAGCTCCTCCTCGGTGAGGGACGGGCGGACGCCGCCGTCGCCGAGGTCGCCGTCGCGCTTCAGCATGCTCCGGGGGACGCGCAGGCACGGGAGTTGATGGCCCGGGCACTCGGGGCGCCCGCACGCCCCGCGGAGGCCCCTCTGACGACAGCACGCACGGGGTTCGACTGGAAAGCCGCCGAGGAGCAGGTCGAGGGTGTCGTCCCGCCGAGGTTCGTCGAGGCGCCGCTCCGCGCCGACACGCAGGACGACCTCGGCGACGCCGACGCGTGGGACGTGGAGCGGCCGGGCGCCGTGCGACTGGCCGACGTCGGCGGCATGCGGGACGTCAAGGACCGGCTGGAGGCGGCCTTCCTCGCCCCGCTGCGCAACCCCGAACTGCGTCGCCTGTACGGCAAGAGCCTGCGCGGCGGACTGCTGCTGTACGGGCCGCCCGGCTGCGGCAAGACGTTCATCGCCCGCGCGGTCGCCGGTGAACTCGGCGCCGGTTTCCTGTCCGTGTCCGTCAACGACGTCCTCGACATGTGGATCGGCAACTCCGAGCGCAACATGCACGAGGTCTTCGAGACCGCCCGCCGCCAGGCCCCGTGCGTGGTCTTCCTCGACGAGCTGGACGCGCTGGGCGCCAAACGCAGCCGCACCGCACACAGCGGCATGCGCAACACCGTCAACCAACTGCTGGCGGAACTCGACGGCATCGGGTCCGACGCCAACGAGGGCGTGTTCGTCCTGGCCGCCACCAACGTGCCCTGGGACGTGGACCTCGCCCTGCGCCGCCCCGGCCGTCTGGACCGCACCCTGCTCGTGCTGCCGCCCGACGCCCCGGCCCGCGAGGCGATCCTCCGCTACCACCTGCGCGAACGCCCCGTCGAGAACATCGACTTGGGCAAGCTCGCCAAGGTCAGCGAAGGGCTGTCCGGCGCCGACCTGGCCCATGTGTGCGAGACGGCCGCCGAGCGGGCGCTGCTCGACTCGGCGCGTACCGGCACCGTCCGCATGATCGGCATGAAGGACCTGCTGGCCGCCGCGAAGGACGTCGTCCCGTCGGCCGAGCCCTGGTTCGCCTCCGCCCGCAACGTGGCGATGTTCGCCAACGAGGGCGGGATGTACGACGACCTCGTCGCCTACCTGAAGAAGAGACGCAAGCTGTGAGCACCGTGCATCCCGTCGTGGAGCGGGCCGACGTACTCATCGACCTGAAGCGGTACGACGAGGCCCGGCAGTTGCTGGCCCAGCGGCTCGCGGAGGTGCCGGAGGACGTCCGCGCCTGGGTCGGGCTCGCGCACAGCCACCTGGGCGACGCCCCGGACGGGACGAAGGCACTGGAGGCCACCGAGCGGGCGCTCGCCCTCGACCCCGAGGACGTCGGCGCGCTCCTCATGCACGCACACGCCCTGCAGGCGGTGGGCGGCCGCTTCGTGGAGACCGAGGACGTCCTGCGAGAGGTGATCCGCCTCGCCCCCGACCACTGGTACGGCTACGCGCTGCTCGCCAACTGGCTGTACCGCATCCGAGTGGTGCGCCACGGTCAGGCCCACGGCGGGGCCGTGGACCGACGGGCCATGGACGGCTTCCTGCGCGAGTCGGGGGAACTGGCCGATCAGGCCATCCGGTTGGGTCCCGAGAAGGTGTTCGCGTACGAGGTGGCCTGGACGATCGCCGACCTGGCGAACAACCGCACCGTCGCCGCGGGACTGGACGAGGCGATCCTCCGCCTGGACCCGCAGCACAAGGCCGCCCTGGAACGGCGGACGAAGGAAGCCGCGACCACACCCGGCGTCAACGCGACGCAGGCGGCCACCCTGTACGCTGACGCGCTCGCCTCCGTCCCGGACTCGACCACGATGCAGCGCGGTCTCGACGACGCCTCCTACCGCCTGCTGCGCGGCATCCGCTGGCTCGCGTTGCTCTGTGTGGCGCTCGCCGGCGTCGGGCTCGACCTCTTTCAGATGGAGGGCGAGGTCCAGCGCACGCTTCCGCTGCCGCTCGGTCAACGGCTCTGGAACCTCGTGCCGATGGCCGTGATCTGGACGCTCGGAGCCCTGCTGAGGTACCGGCGGCTACGCACCGGCGTCCGGGTCAACCTCCGCTCTCTGATCCGCCGCCGCACCTGGGCCCGCATCGTCCTGGCCCAAGCGGCCTGGGCGATGCTCTGCGCACTGCTCCTCACCCAGGTCCCGTGGACGGAGCGGACGATCCCCCAAGTGATCTTCTGGGCCGGATTGCTGCCCACGCTGGCGACGGTGTGGTTCGACCGGAGGAAGAGCGACTGAGGCCCGGGACGGCATCAACGCATGCCGCTCACCAGGACGGCACCTCCCCTCGCTCAGCGCTTCAGGGGGCTCAAGGTCGGGACGACGGCTGCCGTGAGTGCGTTCGAGAACGCTTGCCGGTGTCGACGTCATCGTCCGCGCATACTTCACACGCCTTTTCTTGCATACCCTTATCTCATTTTGGGCGATTTGCGAGAACTTTCCTCGGGCGAATTTATTCACTGCATTCGCTTTAGCGGTCTTCGCTTTCACGGCCACCGGCTGCGCGCAGATTACTTCCATGGGCGAGAAAATGACCTGCGGCAACCTGAGCGTTCTAGAAACATGACCACCCGGCACCTAATCTTGTCCGCACATTCGAGGTTTCTCTGGGGGTATTAACTCGATGAGCGCAGAGCTCCTTCCTACGGTTTCCGTGGTCATACCCGTGTTCAACGCGATGCCGTACCTGGAGCAGACGCTCGCGTCGGTGGCCCGGCAGAGCATCGGGATGGACGCCGTCGAGGTCGTCGCCGTCGACGACGGCAGTACGGACGGCAGTGGCGAGGTCCTCGACGCCTGGGCGAAGGACAAGCCCTGGCGGATGACGGTCGTTCACCAGGAGGCGTCCGGCGGCCCCAGCCGGCCCCGCAACGTCGGGCTCGACCACGCCACCGGGCGGTACGTGTTCTTTCTCGACGGTGACGACTGCCTGGGGCCCGAGACGCTGGAGCGTCTGGTCGCCATGGCCGAGAAGAACGGCGCGGACACCGTCCTGGGCAAACTCGTCGGCGTGGGGAGGGTCATCCGGCCGGAGGTTCGGGAGGTTTTCGCCAAGAACGTCGACCGCGCCGACAAGGCGGCCGTGTACTACACGCTGATGCCGTTCAAGCTGTTCCGGCGGGCCATGCTGGAGGAGCACGGGCTGCGCTTCCCCGAGCACATGCGCATCAGCGAGGACCAGCACTTCGTCGCCCGCGCCTACCTGCACAGCGAGGTCATATCGATCGTCGCCGACTACGACTGCTACTACCTCGTCCGACGCGGCGACAACGGCAACATCACCCTCGGCGGCCTCGACTACCCGACCATGGTCGCCCAAGCCGCGGAGACGGTGGAACTGGTCACAGGCCTCACCGAGCCCGGCCCGACGCGCGACCGGATGGTGGCCCGGCACGCCAAGGCGGAGCTGTTACGCCGCTTCGACCGCCGGTTCCTCGCCGCCGGTCCCGAGGAACGCAAGGAACTCGCCGACCTCGCAGCCCCGCACGCGCACACCTGGGTCACGCCCGGAGTCCTCGCCGAGCTCGACGTCGCGGAGCGGCTGCGAGTGCACTGCCTGCGGGAAGGACTCCTGGACGAACTCGCCGCCGTCGTCGAGTGGGACATGGCAGGACGGCCCGGCAAAGCCCTGGCCCGCGGCGGCCGGCTCTACGCCCCCGCCCCCTTCCCTCCGGTCTCCTCCGCCGCGTACGAGGAGCTGTGTGACATCACCGACGCCGCACTCGGTGCCAGCCCACGCCGCCGACTCGACAAGGTCGGCTGGGACGGCAGCGTCGTCGAACTCTCCGGATACGCCTACCTCGACCAGGTCGACACCGGCACCCTGCGCACCGAGGTGCTGCTCCGGCACACCGGCACCGAACGGGAGCTCGTCCTTCCGGCGCGACTCGAGGCCACACCGCACCTCACGGTCAGCCGCGGCAAGGAGACGTATGACTTCGGGCTCGCCGGGTTCCGTGCCTCGGTCGATCTCGCCGCCGCCGACGACGGCCGTCCCCTCGGCCCCGGCACCTGGGAGGTCTCCCTGCGGTGCGCCGCCGAAGGGCTCACCGCCCGCGGCGGCCTGGGCACGGCCCTCGGGGCCGACGTCCCGCGCCAGGCCGAACAGCGGGTCGTCGTCCTGCCGCGGGCCGACGGCGACGACCGCCCGCACACGGTGAGCGTCGGCCCGAAGCGCGGGCGGTTCGTCGTGGAGATCAGGCCCGTTCCCGAGCCGCCGTCGATGCCGATCCGGATCAGGCGCGGGCTCGGACGTGTTGTTCGGAGGGTTCGCGGGGGAACCCGGGGAGCCTGATTTGCCGTCATCTCTCTTGGGGGCCCTCATCTCTGACGGCCCCGAGGGCCCCGCGCTTCGCCGGTGCCCGGCTTTTCACGTTCGCGGCGGCTGATGTCCCCTGCCCGGCCGCTCATCATGGAGACACAGTTGAAGACATCCCCGTCCGTGGAGACGGCCGTGCCGTCCCAGGTCGATGAGGCCTCCGAGGCCGAACGGGACGCGACAGCGTCGGCCGGTCGCCGTGCGGTCAAGGAGCGTGCGCAGGCGCTCGCCCGCCGTTGGTGGCCGGCTCTCGCCGAGTGCGTGGTCGCCGTGGCGACGGCGTTGGGGTTCACGTACTGGGGTGTGACGGTCGCCAACAGCCCGGTCACGCGGGTGGGTCAGGTCAGCGGGCTGTCGAACCTTCAGTTCCGGCTCGCCCTGCTCGTGCTGGTCGTCCTCGCCGTGGTGGGCTGGGCGACCGTGCGCGGGAGCGAGCGGGTGCGGGCGGTGACGGTCCGGCTCGCCGCGGCGGCCGTCGCCGGGCTGAGCACCGGGTTCATCGGCGCGGGCCAGGTGTTCGCCCTGCGCGGCACCCCCTGGCCCCTCAACGGACCCTACGGCGACAACAACCGCATCCTCGGCTGGGCCGAGGAGATCCTGCACACCGGCTCGATGGACGCGTTCTACCCGCCCGCCGTGCCCTACATACTCGGGTACGCGGCCAAGGCCGGATTCCTGGGAGGGCAGCCCGCCTTCGGGCTGAAGTGGCTGTTCATCGCGTTCGTCGCGCTGACCGGGCCGGTCGCCTACCTCGCCTGGCGGTCGTGCCTGCGGCCGCTGCCGGCGCTCGCCGTCGGCCTGCTGCCCGCGCTCCAGCAGACGCTGCCGCACAAGCCGTACAGCCCGTTCGTCCTCGTCGCCCTGGTGCCGCTCATCGCGAAGCTGCTGCTGTGGCTGCGGGCCTCGCCCCGCTTCACCACCCGCGGGACGGCGGGGCGCGGCGCGTTCCTCGGGGTCGTCTTCGGGCTGCTCTTCCTCGTCTACTCCGGCTGGCACGTGTGGTCCCTGCCCGGCGTGCTCGTCGCCGTCCTCTTCTTCTACCCCTGGCAGACCGGACGGCTGCGAGGTCTCCTCTTCCTCGGCAGTTCGCTGGCCGGGTTCCTGCTCGTCGCGGGCCCGTATCTGCGGGTGCTGCTCGGCGCCACCGGCACCCGCGACCAGTGGTGCTCCGGCTACACCCTCACAGAGCCCGCCTACATCGGCACCACCCCGCTCAGCAGCCGGGCCTGGGACGAACCCGGTGAGTACCCAGGCTTCGGGGAGTTCGCCGGACTGCACACCTACGCCGTGATCGTCCTGATCGGGCTCGGCGTCGCCGTCGCGCTCGGGCTGCGCAAGGCCGTGGTCGTCGCCCCGCTCGCCTGCTTCGCGAGCGCCTGGTTCATCCGGTTCTGGCTGGCCGGGCACATGGAGGCGGACCAGCAGGTCCAGCTCTTCCCCCGCACCATGATCGTGATCCAGGTGACGCTCACCGCGTTGACGGTGCTGGCCTGCGTGTTCGCGGTGCGAAAGCTCACCCCGCTGGTGCGTGCCCTGCCGGGCGGGACGACGCGCGGGCCGCGGCAGTTCACCGCGGTGGGCGCGCTGCTCGCGCTGGCGCTCGCCGGCGGCATGATCGGCTCGTTCTTCAGCAACCAGTACCTGCCGACCGCGCCGGGCGAGAAGCTCGCGGGCACGCTGGCCTGGCAGGCCCACCAGTTCCGCAAGCCCGACGGGGCCTGCCCCAGGTACGCCGACCGGCACAGGTGCCAGGCCTACCCCGAGCGCACGTACGTCGAGGCGGCCGAGCCGGTCGAGAAGATGGTCTGCGAGTACCCCTGGCGCAAGGAGAACGCCGACGGCTCGATCCGCCTGCTGCTGACCCAGGGCTGAGCCGGGCCGAAGAGACGGGCGGGGCCTGTTCCGTACGTGCATCGCGTACGGAACAGGCCCTTTGTGCTTGCCGGTCGACCGGTCTCGGGCTACTTCACGATGGTGATCCGGGTCGCCGCCGGGGGCGCGATCGGGTTCGTGGCCGAGGAGTTGGCGGTCATGTACTGCTCGAGAGCCGTCAGGTCGTCGGCGCCGACGACGTCACCGGTGCCGAGGCCCAGCGTGGGGAAGCCGTCGCCGCCGCCCGCGAGGAAGCTGTTGGTGGCGACGCGGTAGCCGGCGGCCGGGTCGACGGGCGCGCCGTTCAGCCTGATGGAGTCCGTGACGACCCGGTCGGCGCCGGTCTTCGTCAGGTCCAGCGTGTACGTCAGGTTGGCGGACGGCTGGAGGATCTTCGGCGCGCTCGCGTTCGAGCCGCTCACCTGCTCCTTGAGCACCTGGATCAGCTGGGCGCCGGTGAAGTTCTGCAGGTTCACGGTGTTGGAGAACGGCTGCACGGTGAAGCCCTCGGCGTACGTCACCACGCCGTCGCCCTCCGCGCCCTTGGCCGCGTAGGTGATGCCGGCCCGGACGCCGCCGGGGTTCATCAGCGCCAGGTCGGTGTCGGCGTCGAGCTTCCTGCCGTACCAGAGCTGCGCGTCCGCGATGAGGTCGCCCATCGGGGACTCGGTGCCCGTGTTGGGGACGTCACCGGAGACGTAGCCGATCGGGCGGTTGCCGATGGGGGCCGCCAGGGTGTTCCACTTGGCGATCAGCTCGGTCATGTCGGGGGCCTTCGGGACCGTCCGGGTGACCACGTGGTTCGCGGACTTGACCGCGGTGCGGGCGATGTCACCCGTGACACGGTCGTAGGTCAGCGTGGTGTCCGTGTAGAGGCGGCCGAAGGAGGCGGCCGAGGTGACGGTCCGCGGCCGGCCCGCCGGGTCGTTGATCGTGCACGCGTACGCGGCGTGGGTGTGCCCCGTCACCAGCGCGTCCACCTCGGGCGTGACGTTCTTCGCGATGTCGACGATGGGGCCGGAGATCCCGTCGCCCGCACCCGGCGAGTCGCAGTCGTAGTTGTACGCGGTGGAGGCCGGCAGGCCGCCCTCGTGGATCAGCGCCACGATCGACTTCACGCCCTGGCTCTGCAGCTCCTTGGCGTACTTGTTGATCGTCTCGACCTCGTCCTTGAACTTCAGGCCCTTGACGCCCTCGGCGGAGACCACGCCCGGCGTGTCCTCCAGGGTCACGCCGATGAAGCCGATCTTGACGCCGTGCTCCTTCCACACCCAGTACGGCTTCAGGATCGGGGTGCCGGTCTTCTCGTCCTGCACGTTCGCCGCGAGGTAGGGGAAGTCGGCGCCCTGGAAGCGCTCGTCCGTGTAGCAGCCGTCGGTCGGGTGACAGCCGCCCTTCTGCAGCCGGCGGAGTTCCTTCGCGCCCTCGTCGAACTCGTGGTTGCCGACGGAGGTGACGTCCAGCTGAAGCTTGTTCAGCGCCTCGATGGTGGGCTCGTCGTGGAACAGGCCCGAGATCAGCGGGGAGGCGCCGACCATGTCGCCGCCGGCCGCGGTGATGGAGTAGCGGTTGCCCTTGCGCGCCTCGCGCAGGTGCGTGGCGAGGTACTCGACGCCGCCCGCGTCGATCGTCTTCGTGGTGCCGTCCGCCTGGACCTCGGTGACCCGGCCGGAGGAGCCGGACGGCGGTTCCAGGTTGCCGTGCAGGTCGTTGAAGGACAGCAGCTGGACGTCCTGGTAGCGGTCGTCCTGCTTGCCGGAGTCCTTGGCGTCGTGGGCGTCGGCCGGCATCGCCGCGGCCAGGGCGCCGGCGGTGGCGAGAGCGGCGGCAGCGGCGACCAGACGGGACGTACGGCGTCTGCGGCTCGGATACGACTGGGAAGTGGCTGGCATGCGCCCCCCTGTGTGTCGGCGATGGTGTCGGGGTCCTCCGGGCCGGGCGGCCCTGAGAGGCGTATGAAGGGGTCCTCGGACCCCGGAGACAAGCGGCCCCGTCGGGCCGCAGCCTAAGGTCAACGCGCGTAGCGCGACAGGGGGTTCAGGTCACATCCTGATTTCCCTTTGCCCGCGGCCCTGGCCATGGGCCTGCCTTCGGCCGGCTCTCGCCCTCTTCTGCGCTTGGCTGGTTCCCGTCCTCGGCCCGCATTCCGCAGCGTGTTCGCCCACGCTCTTCCCGTCGCCGTCGCTTTTCCCCGGCCCGCCGATGAGGACCCCTTACCCTCGTACGCATGACCAGCGACGACGCCGCACGGACCTACGGCTCCCGATCCATCGAGACCCACTCCGCGCTCTCCCCCGAGCAGACCGAGGCCGTCCTCGACCTGCTCGCGGAGGCCGCCCGGAACGACGGCCAGCAGGCTGTGTCCGAGCAGGGCCGGCTGCAGTTGCGCGGCGGCCCCCGGGACGGCGTCTGTCATCTGCTGCTCGCCGTCGGCGACGAACTCGTCGGCTACGCCCAGCTGGAGGACACCGACCCCGTCGAGGCGCCGGCCGCCGAACTCGTCGTCCACCCCTCCCACCGCGGCCACGGGCACGGCCGCGCGCTCGGCTCCGCCCTCCTCGCCGCCTCCGGCAAGCGGCTGCGCGTGTGGGCCCACGGCGGCCACCCCGCCGCCCGGCACCTCGCCCAGGTCCTCGGGCTGACCCTCTTCCGCGAACTGCGGCAGATGCGACGGCCTTTGACCGGCCTGGAGCTGCCCGACCCGGTGCTGCCCGAGGGCGTGCACGTCCGGACCTTCGTCCCCGGGCAGGACGACGGCGCGTGGCTGGCCGTCAACTCGGCCGCGTTCGCCCACCATCCCGAGCAGGGCTCGCTCACCCAGCGCGACCTCGACGACCGCGAGTCCGAGCCGTGGTTCGACCCGGCGGGCTTCTTCCTCGCCTTCCAGGGCGAGCAGCTCGTCGGCTTCCACTGGACGAAGGTCCACGCCGAGGAGCAGCTCGGCGAGGTGTACGTCCTCGGTGTGGCGCCCGGCGCGCAGGGCGGCGGGCTCGGCAAGTCCCTCACCACGATCGGCCTCCGTCATCTCGCGGGGCAGGGCCTGCCCACGGCGATGCTGTACGTCGACGCCGACAACAAGGCGGCGGTCTCGGTCTACGAGCGGCTGGGATTCGTCACCCATGAGACGGACCTCATGTACCGCACGGAGACGTGAGAGCGCGGCAGGTCTCCCGAAGCGCCGGGCACCCCTGAAGGCGCGCCCCGTGCGGCGAGCCGTTCACCTGCGTCTCAACGGCTCCGGCGTGCACAGGGCCGCCGACGCCAGCATCACAGCCAGCACCGCCGCCCACCGCATCTGCGCCTCCTCCCACCACGGCTGACCGGGCAGCGTCAACAGGCCCCAGCGCGCCGGGACGAGTGCCGTGAGTACGGCGGCCGCGCCGAGGAGCAGTGCCGTGCCCTTGCCCACTTCGGCCCGGTCGGAGAAGCGGATCGCGGCCGAGGCGAGGGCGACCGCGGCGACGGCCGTGGCCGCTGCCTCCAGGGTGACCGGCCCGAGCGGTGGGCGGGAGGACGCGGGGACGGCGAGCAGGACCGCCGTCCACCACAGCGCCGCGAGCGGCACGGCCATGGCCAGGCGCAGGCCGGCTCTCAGGGGGCGGCCCAGCGGGGTCGTCGCGGTGGTGTGACGGGCGGGGTCGTCCAGGAGGAACGCCAGGCCCAGCGCACCGGTCAGGGCGACGAGCCGCAGCAGCATCAGCCCGCCCTCCTCGCCCGGCACCTCGGCCGGCCAACGTGTGCTCGCCGCCAGCAGCAGTCCCGTGCCACCCGCCGCTGCCGGCGCCCGCCGGGGGAGGGACCGCCACACGGGTGGCACGAGAGCCCGGAGTTGGTCCCGGATGACGGTCGTGCGCCTCTCGGGCCGGCCCACCCCCTCCGACGGACCGGTCACACCGGCCGCCCCTCGCCCCGCTCCTCCTACTCCTCGCACTGCTCGGCTCCCTTCGGCGCGGCGACGCCCAGCAGCTCCGCCGCCTCGGCCGTGCTGGTCTGAGCGGACGTCAGCTTGCGCCAGTTCGCCTTCACCCGGGGTGAGATCTCCGCTCGGGGGCGGGCCAGGAGTTCCTGGACGACCGTCGTCTGCTGCGCCGTCAGGGACAGGCCCTCCGTGGGGGCCAGCACCTGTGCCGGGCCGCTGTCGCTGTCGTCCAGGCGCACGTTTCTGAAGGTCGCCCGGGGAGTGGGGTCGGTGGCCAGGACCAGCCACATGGCGGTGATCCCGCGCGCGCCGCACAGACCGTGCATCGTCGCGTCCTCCCTGCCCGCGACGAGCACCGTGGCGACTCCCACCGCGAACTCGGGGACGCGGTTGCCGCCCCAGCGGGTGCCGACCGTCACCTCGCCCGGCGTGCCGGAGGGGGTCAGCGCGGCGTCCGCCTCGATGTCCCCGGTGGCGTCGATGCGCTGTCGTACCGTCAGCGCGGTGTTCGCCGCTGTCCCGCCGGCGGATGACCGCACCCTCTCGACGACCTCGGCCCAGTCGTCGCGCACACTCTCCCAGTCGGGGAAGGAGCAGTACGTCGAGCCGCCGGCCGTCGTGCACGTCTGGACCTTCTGCGGTGACGTGGACGCCGTCCGCCGGGCCGCCTCCAGCGCCGCCGTGTCGCGCAGCCCCTGACCGAGCGCTCCGGCCACCGTGGCGGTCAGGGCGAGGGCGGTGACCGCCTTGAGGGCGCCGGTGCGGCCACCCGACCGCAGCAGCGCCGCGCAGGCCAGCACGGCGCACAGGCCCAGGACGTAGAGGGCGTGCCAGCCGGCAGGCCGGCCCAGCAGATCGGCGGGGACGGGGTCGCCGCCGGCGTTGCCGGAGAACAGGACCGGCGACAGCCGGCCAAGCCCCTCGCCGCCGGCCCCGGCCGCGGCGGAGGCGATGACGACGAGCAGGTACGCGGCGACCACGAACAGTATGGGCGCGAACGGCGTGGGCACGACTCTGGCCAGCACGACACCGAGGACACCGGCCAGCAGGACGGTCAGGGGGCCCACGGCCAGCTCACCGAGCGATCCGTGCCCGATCGCGCCGGGCTTGAGCGCCTCCCGGGCGAAGCGGACGCCGACGGCGACCGCCGTGAGCGCCGCGAACGGCAGGACCGACAGCAAATGGGCGAGGTCACGCCGCCAGGGCTCCATCGCCAGCGTGTCGAACTGCTGGACCGTGCCGTGCTTGCGTGAGCGCAGAGCGGCCGCGTTGGTGCAGACCAGCAGCGCGAGGGCGAGCAGCAAGGGCGCCGGCTGCGTGTCGCGGTCGACGGTGTGGAGGACGGGGTAGTCGTCCATGCCGTCGTAGTGCGTCATCTGCACGGCGACGACACCGGCGTAGAGCGCGAGGAAGACCAGCACCGGAATCTGCAGCAGCAGCTCGCGGGTCTCGAAGCGGGCCAGGGCGAGGACCGCGCCGGTCCGGCGGCGGCCGGAGTGCGGCGGCCGGGCGTGCGGCGGTCCGGGGTGGGTGGCGGTGCCGCCCCCGGTCGGGTCGACCGTGACGCTCATGCCCGTACCTCCCGGTCCGTGCCGTCGAGGACGAGCAGGTAGCCGTCCTCCAGGGTGGGTTCGACGAGGTCGGCGCCCTCGGGCGGATCGCCGACGTTACGGAAGGAGCCGGCGCCGGTGCGCCAGCCGGCCAGGGCGCCCGGGTCGCGCTCGGGGCTGCTCCAGACCCGGCCCGCGGCACGGGCGGTGAGCTCGGCCGGGGTGCCCTCGAAGCGGATCCGGCCGTGGGCGAGGACCAGGACCCGGTGGCACAGCATCGCCACGTCCTCCGTCTGATGCGTGGACAGCAGCACCGTGCGCCCCTCGCCGGCCGCGGCGATCAGTTCCCGGAATCTCATGCGCTGTTCCGGGTCCAGCCCGACGGTCGGCTCGTCCAGGACGAGGAAGCCGGGGTCTCCGACGAGCGCGGCGGCCAGCGCCACACGCTGCCGCATGCCTCCGGACAGCCGCTTGATGCGCTTGCTGCGCACATGGGAGAGGTCGACGGCCTCCAGGACGCGCCGCACCTCGCGGTGCCGGGCGGCGCGGTCGGTCAGCTCCTTGAGGATCGCCACGTAGTCGACGAAGTCGAAGGCCGTGAAGTCCGGGTGGAAGCCGGGGTTCTGCGGCAGATAGCCGAGCGCGCGACGCAGATCGACGCGACCGGCCGCGGTGCGGGGATCGTGACCCAGGGCCGTGAACTCGCCTCGGTCGGGCGGCAGCGCCGTCGCCAGCACCCGCAACAGGGTGGTCTTGCCCGCGCCGTTCGGGCCGAGCAGCCCGGTGACGCCCCGGGTGAGCCGCAGGGAGACGCCGTCGAGGGCGTGCGTGCCGCCGTAGCGCAGGGAGAGACCGGTGGCCGTCACGGTGGCGGAGGGCGCGGAGGGCGGGGCGGCCGACGTGGCCGGGACGGTGGTCATGCGGAGCTCCTGGAAGTCCGGTCGTGGAACGGGGAGGGAATCGGAGGGCGGGGGCGGCGCTGAGGGGCGTGCGCCGGGGCCTGTGCGCGGGGCGACGCTCGGGCGGGGTCCCGCACGGGCACGTGGGCTCCGGCCGGGCGCGGTGTCATTCGGCGCCTTCGCCGGGGAAACCGCCGAGGGGGCGGGCGTCGAAGCGGTCGCGGCTCCGGTGGAGCAGCAGGCCGGCGAGGACGGCGACCGCCGCCGCGACCGACTGCCCGTACGCCGTGAAGGGCGCGAGCGTCCCGCGGCTGTACTGCTCCGCCACCACCAGCAGGGTCACCCAGGAGCCGGCGACCAGGGCGGGCGCCAGGACCGGCCCCAGTCTCGGGGTCAGCGCCAGCCCCGTGGCGGTGAGCGCGAGCGCCGGCAGCAGCCAGGTCAGGGCCAGCAGGCCGTACCCCGGCAGGGCGAGCGTCGCCAGGCCGTTGAAGGCCAGGCCCGTGGTCAGCACCGCGACCGTCCGGATCATCAGCAGCCGGAAGCCGTGCATCGGGGCGACGACGGCCATCTCGAACGTCGGGTCGAGGCCCGGCCCGTAGGACAGGGCGACCCCGGCGAGCGGGAGCAGCGGCGCGAGGGCGAGGAACAGGGCGGGACGGTCCACCGTGTGCACCGCGAGGACCGTGATGACCAGCAAGGACGTCACGGCGAGCAGCCAGGAGCGGCGCAGCACCGGCGTCGCGCTGAGCAGCCGGGCGGTGTGGTCGGCCACACCGAGCCGCACCAGCAGCCGCTCGAACAGCCCCGGCCGCGGCGCGTCCAGCTCGGCGTCCAGCCGCTCCCAGCCCGCGTCCAGCGCGACGGGGTCGACGGCCGCTCTGAGCCGGGACCGGCACTCCCCACACCCCGCGAGGTGCGTGTCGGCGGACCAGAGCAGGGGCGGCGCCAGCTCACCCGTCGCGTACGCGCGAATATCGTCTTCCGCCACATGCCATGTCATGCCAGCGCCTCCCGCAGTTGCTTGCGGGCCCGCTGGGCCCGCGTCTTGACCGTGCCTGCGGGGATGCCGAGCAGCACCGCCGCCTCCCGCGTGGTGAGTCCGTCGATGACGGTGGCCTGGAGAACCGCCCGCAGCTCCGGGGAGAGGCGGGTGAGGGCCCCGGCGAGGTCCCCGTGCTCCACCCCCGCGAGCACGCGCTCCTCCGCCGACGCCTCGTCGCGGTGGCGCAGCTTGGACAGCGCCTGCCGAAGCCGCCCGCGCGCGCCGTCACCCCGCATGGCGTCCACCAGCCGACGGGCGCCGATGCGCCACAGCCAGCCGGCCGCGTCCCCGGAAGGACCCTCCTCCCGGTAGCGGGCGGCACCCCGCCACACCGCGAGGAACGTCTCCTGGACGACGTCGTCGACTATTCCGGCGTCGGCGCAGCGGCCGCGCATGCGCGCGGTCAGCCACGGCGCGTACCGCCGGTACAGCTCCTCGAAGGCGTGACGGTCCCCGTCTGCCGCGATGGCCCGCAGCAGCTCCCCGTCGCTTCTCGTTTCGCTCACATCCCCTCATCGGTCGAGCCCCGCCGATCGGTTCACGCCCCGGCCCACGAATTTTTCCGCCACCGGCGCCACCGTGCCGGCACCCCGAAACCGCACCGGCGAGACGGGCTCCGACAGCCCGGCCCGACCGTCAGGCACCGGCCCCACCCGAACCGTCCGACACCAGCCCACCCCACCCGCCCGACACCAGCCCCCGCCCGACACCAGCCCACCCCGCAGGACAGCCCCGTAAGACACCCCCCGTCCCACCCACCCCACCCCCGCGAGCCGCCCCCAGATATCCCGTACGCCATGTCTCCGTAACCGTCGGTTCAGACAGGCTTGCGAGGCTCGGGCAATGGAACCCGTCGTGCCCGCGCCGGCGCCGCGCTCCGAGTCGTCGCGGCCCCCCGAGGTGCTCCCCCTGCGCGGAAGTCACCGCACAAGCCACAGCGGAAGTGACATCGCGCCCCCCGTCGTCCGTTCCGACGCGCCTGTCCCGGCTCTGACGCGGAACAATGGGTTCATGAGCCAGAACACCCAGGCACAGCACGCGCAGCCGTCCGTCGGATCCATAGCCGCGCACCGCCCGCACACCGTGGCCGCCACGGTCTCCGACCTGGAACCCGACCTCGACGCCGATCTCGACGCCTACGAAGAGGCACAGGCCGACGGGGCCCTGTTGCCGCAGGGGCGCTTCCTCGACCGGGAGCGCAGCTGGCTCGCGTTCAACGAGCGCGTTCTGGAACTCGCCGAGGACCCGAACACGCCGCTGCTGGAGCGCGCGAACTTCCTCGCCATCTTCGCGAGCAACCTCGACGAGTTCTTCATGGTCCGGGTGGCCGGTCTCAAGCGCCGTATCGCCACCGGCGTGGCCACCCGCTCCGCCTCCGGCCTCCAGCCGCGCGAGGTGCTGGAGATGATCTGGGCCCGCTCGCGCGAACTGATGGCCCGGCACGCCGCGACGTACCACGAGGACATCGCGCCCGCCCTCGCGGAGGAGGGCATCCACCTGGTCCGCTGGAGCGAGCTGACGGAGAAGGAGGGTGCCCGCCTCTTCACGCTGTTCCGGCACCAGATCTTCCCGGTCCTGACCCCCCTCGCGGTCGACCCGGCGCACCCCTTCCCGTACATCTCGGGTCTCTCGCTCAACCTCGCGGTCGTCGTCCGCAACCCCGTAAGCGGCCACAAGCACTTCGCGCGCGTCAAGGTGCCGCCGCTGCTGTCCCGCTTCCTGGAGAGCTCCCCCGGCCGCTACGTCCCCATCGAGGACGTCATCGGCGCGCACCTGGAGGAGCTGTTCCCGGGCATGGAGGTGCTGGAGCACCACGCCTTCCGCCTCACCCGCAACGAGGACCTCGAGGTCGAGGAGGACGACGCCGAGAACCTGCTCCAGGCCCTGGAGAAGGAGCTCATGCGGCGCCGTTTCGGGCCGCCGGTGCGCCTGGAGGTGGAGGAGTCAATCGACCGCGAGGTCCTGGACCTCCTCGTCCGCGAGCTGAAGATCAGCGAGGCGGAGGTCTACCCGCTGCCCGGCCCGCTGGACCTCACCGGCCTCTTCCGCATCCACGGCCTCGACCGGCCCGAACTGAAGTACAAGAAGTTCATCGCCGGCACCCACCGCGACCTCGCCGAGGTGGAGTCCGCGAGCCCGCCGGACATCTTCGGCGCGCTGCGCAACCGGGACGTGCTGCTGCACCACCCCTACGACAGCTTCTCCACCTCCGTCCAGGCCTTCCTGGAGCAGGCCGCCGCCGACCCGGACGTCCTCGCGATCAAGCAGACCCTGTACCGGACCTCCGGCGACTCCCCGATAGTCGACGCCCTCATCGACGCCGCCGAGTCCGGCAAGCAGGTCCTCGTCCTGGTCGAGATCAAGGCCCGCTTCGACGAGCACGCCAACATCAAGTGGGCGCGCAAACTGGAGGAGGCCGGCTGTCACGTCGTCTACGGCCTGGTCGGCCTGAAGACGCACTGCAAGCTGTCCCTGGTGGTCCGCCAGGAGGGCGAGACGCTCCGGCGCTACAGCCACGTCGGCACCGGCAACTACCACCCGAAGACGGCCCGGCTGTACGAGGACCTCGGCCTGCTCACCGCCGACCAGCAGGTCGGCGCGGACCTCTCCGACCTGTTCAACCGGCTTTCCGGCTACTCCCGCCGCGAGACCTACCGCCGGCTGCTCGTCGCCCCCAAGTCGCTGCGCGACGGGCTGGTATCCCGGATCACCAAGGAGATCCAGCACCACCGCGCGGGACGGCCCGCGTACGTCCGCATCAAGGTCAACTCCATGGTGGACGAGGCGATCGTCGACGCCCTCTACCGGGCGTCCCAGGCGGGCGTGCCGGTCGACGTCTGGGTGCGCGGCATCTGCGCGGTACGGCCCGGGGTGCCCGGCCTGTCGGACAACATCCGCGTCCGCTCGATCCTCGGCCGCTTCCTCGAGCACTCCCGGGTGTTCGCCTTCGGCAACGGCGGCGAGCCCGAGGTGTGGTTCGGCAGCGCCGACATGATGCACCGCAACCTCGACCGCCGTATCGAGGCGCTGGTCAGGGTCACCGACCCGGCCCACCGGGCCGCGCTCAACCGGATGCTGGAGACCGGCATGTCGGACGGGACCGCGTCCTGGCACCTGGGCCCGGACGGCGAGTGGACCCGGCACTCGACCGACGCGGACGGCCAGCCCCTGCGCAACGTCCAGGAGATGCTCATAGACGCCCGGAGGCGCCGGCGTGGCACAGCGACACCATGAACTGACGGACTCCACGGCCGCGCCCGTCGCGGAGGACGCCCTGACGGGCTACCTCCGGGCGCAGGCCGTGGAGTTCCTCCGCGCCCTGCGCCTGCACCAGGAGAGCGGCGGCGCACCGTACGGCGGCGGGGGCGCCGCCGGCCGGGCGCAGCCACGCACGGGAGGAGCCGGGCACTCGCCGGACGCGGCGCGCGCCCTGCGCCGCGCGGCCCGCCGCATCAGCGGCACCCTGCACACCTTCCGTCCGCTCCTCGATCCCGGCTGGTCGGAGGGGATCCGCCCCGAACTCTCCTGGCTGTCGGGCACGCTGGCCCAGGAACACGCCTGCGAAGCCCGCCTGGAGCGCCTCCTCCTGGCCCTCCACCGCCTCTCGGGCACGTCCCCGACGCCCCCCACAGCCCCTGTGCCGTCGTCGGCCCCGGCACGGCAGCCCGCAGACCTGACCGAGCCGGCGCCCGCCGGCGCCCCCACCCCCACGAGCCCGGCGAGCCCCACGGCCACGGTCACCGCCGTCACGGCAGCAGCCACGCTCACCTCCCCCCACCCCCTGCCCGACCGCGCCCACCTCACCGTCGGGGCCGTGAAGGCCGGCGCCCTGCTCGACCGGCAGCTGAACCTCGCCCGCACCCGCGCGCACTCCGCCGCCCTCCAGGCCCTGGGCAGCTCCCGTTTCCACGCCGTCGCGGACCAGGTGGCGGTGCTCGCCAGCGAGGTCCCGCTCGCGCCCGCCGCCGTGGACGCCGACCTGCGGTCCTTCGCGGCCGCCGCCGCGGAGCGCCTCACGGACGCCGTCGCGGCGCTCCCCCTCGTCACCGCGGGCCACCCCTACAACGCGGAAGCCCTGGTCCACGGCCTCTCCCCGGACCCCGCCCCGCACCCGCAGGACACCCCCTGGCACCAGGTCCGGCTGCTGCTGCGCCTGCACCGGTACGCCCTGGAGGTCCTGCACACCGGCGACCGCGTCCCCGTCGACGCGCGGCTGCTCGCCGCCGGCGAGGCCCTCGACCGGCACCGCGACGCGGCGGAGGCCGCTGCCGCCGCCGCTCAGGCGGCCCGCACACCGAGGATCGCCCCGGCGACCGCGTACGCGCTCGGTGTGCTCCACGCCGACCAGCGGCACGAGGTGGAGGCGGCCCGGTATGCCTTCCAGCGTTCGTGGCAGAAGCAGACCGTCGGCACCAGCACCTAGCCGAGCGCCTCGGAGAGGAGCCCCCCACCGTGCGGGAGACCCCGCCCCACGACCTCCCGCCCCACGACCTCCCGCCCCACGACCTCCCAGCCCACGACCGCCCGGCTCACGACCTCCCACCCCGTCAGGAGGCGGCGACCGTGCCCGTTCCCCGAACCCCCGTCCAGGCCGCGGGCTGTGTCCTGTGGCGCCGTTCGCCGATCGGCGGTGAGCTGGAGATATGTCTGGTTCACCGACCGAAGTACGACGACTGGTCGCACCCGAAGGGCAAGCTGAAACGCGACGAGGGCCCCCTGTCGGGCGCCGTGCGCGAGGTGGGTGAGGAGACCGGCTACACGGCGCTGCCGGGAGCCCGGCTGCCCACCGTGCGCTACCTCGCGCAGGGCCGCCCCAAGGAGGTCCACTACTGGGCGGCCGAGGCGGCGGGCGGCCGTTTCACCAGCAACGACGAGGTCGACCGCATCCTGTGGCTGCCACCTGCGGCGGCCCGCGACCGCCTCACCCAGCCGAGGGACCGCACCCTCGTGGACGCCCTGCTGAACGCCCTGCACCTCGCATAGCGCGGCCCGGAAGATCACGCCACACCGGGACGCCCCCCGTGCCCCAGCAGTCTCCCGCCCGCCCCGTGCCCGCCCCGTGTCCTGGACGTGAGCGTTCCGTCACCTCGGCCGCGCCTAACCAGGCCGACCACAGGGGTTCACCCCCCGTTCATTCACGCCCATCGGCGCCTTCACCTGTTCTGCCTAATTTCGGCCTTACCCGGTGCGGCGCGCGCCCTCATGGACGCCGACGGACCACCGCACTTTCGCACGCCGCCGGATTCAGGACGGCGGCTCCTGGAAGGATCTCCCTCAAGTGAAGCTTCAGCGCATGAACCGGCGGGCCCTCTCCCTCGGTGCTCTCGCCGTCTCCGGCGCCCTGGCCCTCACGGCGTGCGGCTCCGACGACACCGGCTCCGGCACGAACGGTGGCAGCTCCCCCGCGGCGGCGGCGAGCGACGTCAAGTGCGACGACGCCAAGGGTCAGCTGCTCGCCGACGGCTCGTCCGCGCAGAAGAACGCGATCGACGCCTGGGTCAAGAACTTCACGCTGGCCTGCAAGGGGGTCCAGGTCAACTACAAGGGCTCGGGCTCCGGCGCCGGCGTCACCGCGTTCACGCAGGGCCAGGTCGCCTTCGCCGGCTCCGACTCCGCGCTGAAGCCCGAGAACGTCACCGCCTCCAAGCAGGTCTGCTCCGGCGGCCAGGGCATCGACCTGCCGATGGTCGGCGGCCCGATCGCCGTCGCCTACAACCTCTCCGGCGTCGACGACCTCGTCCTGGACGCCCCGACGATCGCCAAGATCTTCAACGGCAAGATCACCAACTGGAACGACCCGGCGATCAAGAAGCTCAACCCCGGTGCCAGCCTGCCCGACCTGAAGATCCAGCCGTACCACCGCTCGGACGAGTCCGGCACCACGGACAACTTCACCAAGTACCTGATCGCCACCGCCAAGAGCGACTGGCCGTACGAGGGCGGCAAGGCCTGGCAGGCCAAGGGCGGCCAGTCCGCGTCCGGCTCCTCCGGCGTCGCCCAGGGCGTGAAGCAGACCAACGGCGCGATCGGCTACATGGAGCTGTCGTACGCCAAGGACGGCCTGGGCACGGTCGCCATCAACACCGGCGCCGCGGCCCCGGTCAAGGCCTCCTCCGACGGCGCCACCAAGGCCATCGCCGACGCCAAGGTCGTCGGCACCGGCAGCGACCTCGCGCTGAAGATCAACTACGCGACCAAGTCCGAGGGCGCCTACCCGATCACGCTGGTCACGTACGAGATCGTCTGCGACAAGGGCAACAAGTCCGCGACTCTGCCCGCCACCAAGGCGTTCCTGCGCTACATCGCCAGCGAGCAGGGTCAGGGCATCCTCTCGGGCATCGACTACGCGCCCATCCCCGAGGCCATCATCACCAAGGTCCGCTCCACCGTCGAAGGCCTGAGCTGATCCGTGGTGCGGTCCGGCGCCGGGGCGACCCGGTCCGGACCGCACCGTCCGGTGCACCGCCGCCAGGGGCCGTCCGCACTCCCGGCCCCGCCCGAGCCGCCCACCCCGAGCGGCTCCGCAGACCGGAGAACCCCATGGACATATCGACGAAGAAGTCACAGAACCCAGCCGAGCCACCGCCCCCGCCGTCCGCACGGGGCGGACCGGGCGACCCGATCGCGCCGCACACGCCGGGCGCCCCCGGCACGGCCGAGCTGAAGCGCGCCGCCCGCGGCGCCACCCGGCCCGGCGACCGGATCTTCCTCACCCTCACCCGCGGGTCGGGCATCCTGCTGCTGGCGATCATGGCGGCGATCGCGGTCTTCCTGACCTACCGCGCCTCCCTCGCCATCAGCAAGGACGAGGCGAACTTCCTCACCGCGTTCGAGTGGAACACCAACCTGATCCCGCCGAAGTTCGGCATCGCCGTGCTCGCCTTCGGCACCGTGGTCTCGTCGGTCGTCGCGATGGTCCTCGCGGTGCCCGTCGCGGTCGCCATCGCGCTGTTCATCACCCACTACGCCCCGCGCCGGCTGAGCGGCCCGATCGCCTACGTGGTCGACCTGCTCGCCGCCGTGCCGTCCATCGTCTACGGCCTGTGGGGCGCGCTGATCCTCGTACCGCACCTGAACGGCCTGTTCGGCTGGCTCGACGAGTACCTGGGCTGGACCGGGATCTTCTCCTGGGACCAGGGCGCCCCGCGCTCCATGCTCACCGTGGGCATCCTGCTCGCCATCATGATCCTGCCGATCATCACCAATGTCAGCCGCGAGGTCTTCCGCCAGGTGCCGCAGATGCACCAGGAAGCCGCCCTGGCCCTCGGCGCCACCCGCTGGGAGGTGGTCCGCATGGCGGTGCTGCCCTTCGGCCGCTCCGGAGTGATCTCCGCCTCCATGCTCGGCCTCGGCCGCGCCCTCGGCGAGACGATGGCCGTCGCCACCGTGCTCTCCCCGGACTTCGACATCCACGCCAGCCTGCTCAACCCCGGCGGCGGCACCTTCGCCCAGAACATCGCCAGCAAGTTCAACGAGGCGACCGAGTTCGGCCGTGACGCGCTCATCGCGTCGGGCCTGGTCCTGTTCGTCATCACCCTGCTGGTCAACGGCGCGGCCCGCGCGATCATCGCCCGCCGCAAGGAGTACTCGGGGGCCAACGCATGAGCAACGCCGTTCTCGACAAGCGTCCCGGCAGCCTGCGCGGCGCCGCCCTGCCCAAGTGGACCTCACCGGCCGTCGCCGCCGGTTCCGCCGCCCTGGCCGTGGGCATCGGCCTCGCCGCCGGACTGCACAGCCGCATCCAGTGGGGCCTGATCGCCGGTCTGCTCTTCCTGCTCGGCACGTACGGCGTCGCCGCGCGCGTGGAGGGCCGCCGCCAGGCCAAGGACCGCATCGCGACCGCGCTCGTCTGGGTCGCCTTCCTCCTCGCCGTGGTCCCGCTCGCGTCCCTGATCTGGGCGACCGTGCAGCGCGGCCTGAAGGTCCTGGACGTCTACTTCCTGACCCACTCCATGGGCGTCGTCGCCGACTCCGAGCCCGGCGGCGGCATCTACCACGCCATCCTCGGCAGCCTGGAGCAGGTCGGCCTCGCCACCCTGATCGGCGCGCCGATCGGCGTGCTCACCGCGATCTACCTGGTGGAGTACGGGCGCGGCAGCCTCGCCCGGGCCGTCACCTTCTTCGTGGACGTCATGACGGGCATCCCGTCGATCGTCGCCGGCCTGTTCATCCTCAGCCTGATGCTGATGTTCGACATGCAGCCCTTCGGCTTCGCCGGCTCGCTCGCCCTGGCCATCCTGATGATGCCGGTGGTGGTCCGCTCCACCGAGGAGATGCTCAAGCTCGTCCCGAACGAGCTGCGCGAGGCCTCCCTCGCCCTCGGCGTCCCGAAGTGGCGCACCATCCTGAAGGTGGTCGTCCCGACCTCCATCGGCGGCATCATCACCGGCGTCATGCTGTCGGTGGCCCGTATCGCGGGCGAGACGGCGCCCGTGCTGCTCCTGGTCTTCGGCAACCCGTTCATCAACGCCAACCCCTTCGAGGGCGCACAGGCGTCGCTGCCGCTGTACATCTACCAGCAGTACTCGCAGAGCGCGGGCTCCCAGGCGGCGTACGACCGTGCCTGGGCGGCGTCGCTCACGCTGATCGCCTTCGTGATGATCCTGAACCTGGTGGCCCGCGGCCTCGCCCGTTGGAAGGCCCCCCGATGACCCTGTGCGGCATCAGCCGAGTAACCGGTCGCCGACGCGGCCGCAGCGACCGAGACTGGAAGTGAAGCAGTAGCCATGGCCAAGCGAATCGACGTCAGCGGACTGACCGCGTACTACGGCTCCCACAAGGCGATCGAGGACATCTCGATGACGGTCGAGCCGCGCTCGGTGACGGCCTTCATCGGCCCCTCCGGCTGCGGCAAGTCGACGTTCCTGCGCACGCTCAACCGCATGCACGAGGTGACGTCCGGCGGACGCGTCGAGGGCAAGGTCCTCCTGGACGACGAGGACCTGTACGGCGCGGGCGTGGACCCGGTGTCGGTGCGCCGGGAGGTCGGCATGGTCTTCCAGCGCCCGAACCCCTTCCCCACGATGTCGATCTTCGACAACGTGGCGGCGGGCCTGCGCCTGAACGGCGAGCACAAGAAGTCCGAGCTGCCGGACATCGTGGAGAAGTCCCTCAAGGGCGCGAACCTGTGGAACGAGGTGAAGGACCGCCTGAACAAGCCCGGCTCGGGCCTGTCCGGCGGTCAGCAGCAGCGGCTGTGCATCGCCCGCGCGATCGCGGTCGAGCCGAACGTCCTGCTGATGGACGAGCCCTGCTCCGCCCTGGACCCCATCTCGACGCTCGCCATCGAGGACCTGATCAGCGAGCTGAAGGAGCGGTTCACGATCGTCATCGTGACGCACAACATGCAGCAGGCGGCCCGCGTCTCCGACCGCACGGCCTTCTTCAACCTGGCCGCGGTCGGCCAGCCCGGCCGGCTGATCGAGCTCGACGAGACGGAGCGCATCTTCTCCAACCCGTCGGTCCAGGCCACCGAGGACTACATCTCCGGCCGCTTCGGCTGAGCCGGCCGGAGCCGAGCCCCTCGCGGTGCTGCATGGCGGTGCCACCGTGAGGCCGAAGGCCCGCCCCCCTGGCTTCCGGGGGGCGGGCCTTGTCCGTGTCCGCGTGTCTGGGCGTCTGTTCCGAGTTCCTAGAGGAACGCCAGGTTCACGAGCCAGAACGCCATCGCCGCGACGGCCGCCGCGGCGGGCATCGTGATGAACCAGCCGAGGACGATGTTCTTGGCGACGCCCCAGCGCACGGCGTTGACCCGCTTGGTCGCGCCCACGCCCATGATCGCCGAGGTGATGACATGGGTCGTCGAGATCGGCGCCTTGAAGAGGAACGCCGTGGTGAACATGATCGACGCGCCGGTGGTCTCGGCGGCGAAGCCCTGCGGCGGGTCCAGCTCGATGATCTTCCGGCCGAGGGTGCGCATGATGCGCCAGCCACCCGCGTAGGTGCCCAGCGACAGCATCACCGCGCACACGATCTTGACCCAGACCGGGATCGGGTCGCCGTAGCTCTCCACATCGGCGATGACCAGCGCCATCACCACGATGCCCATCGTCTTCTGGGCGTCCTGGAGACCATGTCCGAGCGCCATGCCGGCCGCGGACACGGTCTGCGCTATGCGGAAGCCCCGCTTGGCCTTGTGGGGGTTGGCCTTCCGGAAGATCCACAGGATCGCCGTCATCACCAGGTAGCCGACGATCAGACCCACGAACGGCGACAGGAACATGGGGATGACGATCTTTTCCAGCACCCCGTCCCAGTACACCGTCGTCCCGCCCGCGAGCGCGGCGCCCACCATGCCGCCGAACAGCGCGTGCGACGACGACGACGGCAGGCCGAAGTACCAGGTGACGAGGTTCCACGTGATCGCGCCGACCAGTGCCGCGAAGAGGATGCCCATCCCCGTCGAGCCGTGAGGCGTCTCGATGAGCCCCTCACTGACGGTCTTGGCGACGCCGGAGCCGAGGAAGGCGCCTGCGAGGTTCATCACGGCGGCCATGGCGAGCGCCGCACGCGGGGTCAGCGCCCGGGTGGAGACCGACGTGGCGATGGCGTTCGCCGAGTCGTGGAAACCGTTGGTGTACGTGAAGAAGAGCGCGACGCCGATGGTCGCGACCAGCGCGAAGGTGTCCATGAAGAGCTCAGGACTCCTTGACGGCGATGGTCTCCACCGTGTTCGCCACGTGCTCGAACGCGTCCGCCGCCTCTTCCAGCACGTCCACGATCTGCTTGAGCTTCAGCACCTCCATGGCGTCGAACTTGCCGTTGAAGAGGTGCGCCAGCAGCTTGCGGTGGATCTGGTCGGCCTGGTTCTCCAGCCGGTTGACCTCGATCCAGTACTCGGTGAGGTTCGACATGGTGCGCAGGTTGGGCATGGCCTCGGCGGTCAGCTCCGCCGCCCGCGCCAGCACCTCGATCTGCTGCTCGACGCCCTTGGGCAGTTCCTCGACGTTGTAGAGGACGACCAGGTCGACGGCCTCCTCCATGAAGTCCATGATGTCGTCGAGCGACGAGGCGAGGGAGTAGATGTCCTCGCGGTCGAACGGCGTGATGAACGAGGAGTTGAGCTGGTGGAAGATCGCGTGGGTGGCGTCGTCACCGGCGTGTTCCGCGGCCCGCATCCGCTCTGCGATCTCGGCCCGGCCGGCGGTGTCCGCCCCGAGCAGTTCCATCAGGAGCTTCGAGCCGGTGACGATGTTGTCCGCGGACGCGGCGAACATGTCGTAGAAGCTCGTCTCCCTGGGGGTCAGACGAAAGCGCACGTGGGGTCCTCAGGATGCATCGGTTTCGGTCAGGCTGATGCTAGGCGCATCATCCGGCCACGGCTAATGGGCCGTCCCCCAGTGTCACCCATCGTGCGGGGCGACCGGCAGCGGGGCTGCCGAGAGGTCCGGTCCACCGGCCGTCCGGTGCGACGGCCACAGGCGCTCCTACCCGCCGAAGTTCGGTACCATATACCCAGGAGGGGTATCTGTATGGAGGATGCGATGGACGCCACGCACGCGACGGGCACGACGGACGCGACGACCGCCGTCGGGACCGGCGCCGAGGCGCCGACCGCCGCACCCGGGGCCGCCCCGGCCGTGCACGGGTACCACAAGCAGAAGGACGAGCACCTCAAGCGCCTGCGCCGCATCGAGGGCCAGATCAGGGGCCTGCAGCGGATGGTCGACGAGGACACCTACTGCATCGACATACTCACGCAGGTCTCCGCCTCCACCAAGGCCCTGCAGTCCTTCGCCCTCCAGCTCCTGGAGGAGCACCTGAGGCACTGCGTCGCGGACGCGGCCCTCAGGGGCGGCGACGAGATCGACGCGAAGGTCGAGGAGGCCACGAAGGCCATCGCCCGCCTGCTGCGGACCTGAGCCCCCGACCGGGACCGGCTGTGGTGAACGCCTCCCCGTGAGCGGGCTCACCCTGTGGCGTTCCGCTCCTCGCCGACACGCAGCACCTCGTCGATGCTCTCCATGCTGAGCCGCTCCCCGGCCTCCGAGGCCGCGATGATCAGCTCGCCGCACAGTTCGATCTCGGCGAGGGCCTCGTGGTCCTGAACCGCCGTACCGCCGACCGGAGCCACGCGCATCACCTCGTCTCTGCCGTCACCGGCTCCCTAGGGTGTGTCACGAAAGCGGCGCCGTCCGCCCGGAGCGCGGGGCAGGCGAGGATTTCGCGACACGCCCTAGCGTAGGGAGGGGCGCACGCCCCGCGCATGGCACGGACGGGCTAGTTCTTGTCGCCTCGCCTCTCGGCTTCCCGTGCCTCATTCCTCGGCGATCCGCCCCGCGTAGATGTCCCCGGCCGCCGGGAGCCGTACGTCGACGGGCACCCCGAAGTCGTACAGCCACGTCGTCGAGGCGACCGCGACGACCGCGCCGGAGGCCCCCCGCGCCCCTGCCTGACGGCCGTTGACGAACCCGAAGCGATGCCTGACCTTGCGGATCCGCCCCTGTTCGTCGAGGTAGACGTCGAACGGCACCCGGGCCGTCGCGAACCCCTTCGCCGCCGCGCCCAGCGCGTTCCGCCCGCCCCCGGAGGCGACCGCGGCGGCCGCCGCGAGGTCGGCGGTCCCCCGGTAGTGCCGCACCTCGACCCCGGCGAGCCGGGTCCTGCCGACGTACGTCGCCTCGCGCGCCCCCCGCAGCACCTCGGCGGCGGCGTACGGGTCGGTGGCGCCGCCGGTCACCAGGTTCCCGTCGGACAGCGTGGCCGTGTCCACCCGCACCCACTTGTCGGCGGGCACACCCGCACCCCGGTTCTTCATGAACAGCGCACCCGGCGTGAGGAGTTCGGTGATGGGCCGGCGTCCGCTGGAGCCGGCGGGCTCCTGCGGCAGCACGACCTCCAGCCGACCGAGCCGCCGGCGGTAGTCGTAGACGCCCTCGCCCCGGATGGTCACCCGGGTGCCGCCGGTGGCCATCTCCATCGACGTGCGGGCCTTCGAACTGCCCGCCGCCACCAGCGCGTCGGCGGCCCGCCGCAGCGCGCGCACCGGATCGGCGCTCATCCGGGCCGCACGGTCCGCCGCACGATCGTCCTCGCCGTCGCCCCCGTCGGCGGAGCACCCGGCCGCGCCGGCGCAGAGCCCGGCCGCGCAGACCCCGGCCATGAGCCCCGCGACGACCGCCGATCCCCACCGCCGCTGCTGCCGCTCCGCCATCGCCTGTCTACCCCCAGCCGGTACGTCCGTCACGGGCCCACGTCGTCGGGTTCAACGACCGAAGGTGGGTAGCGTTCCTTTCGTGACCCAGCAGAACGGCTCGACCCCGCGTCCCGGCCCGGAAGAAGCGCCCGGCGGGGAACACCGCACCACCACCGTCGAGGAAGGCCGCTTCTGTCTGGCCCGCTGCACCTGCGGCTGGCGCGGCCCCGCCCGCAGGGCCCGCAGCACGGCCCGCTCCGACGCGGACCACCACGCCCACGGCTGACCGCGCACGGCGCCCGAAGGCTCCGCCGGTGGAACCCCTGACTCCGCGCCGCCGTCTCGCTCCTTGACGGCGCGCGCCGCGCGCCGAAGGCACGGCAGGCGCGCGGGTGGGCGCGCAGGGGGGACGACGACATGCAGCGACGTATGTTCATCGCGGGCGGCACGGCCGCGTTCGCGGCGGCCGCGGCGGACGCCCGCCGGGCGGGCGGCGGCACCGGCTCAGCGGGGAGCCCGGCCGACGGCAGCCGGACCGCCGGCGCCCCGATGCGGACGGCTAGCGCGGCGGCCGCCGCGAACTGGGCGGCCCTCGCCCGCGATCTCGACGGGTCCCTGATCCGCCCCGGAGACGCCTCCTGGACCGCGGCCCGCCAGCTGTACAACACCCGCTTCGACACGCTCAAGCCGGCCGCGGTCGCCTACGTCGCCCACGCCGCCGACATCCGTACCGCCCTCGGCTACGCCCGCGCGCACGGCGTCAGGATCGCCATCCGCAACGGCGGCCACTCCTACGGCGGTTGGTCCTCCGGCGACGGCCGGCTGATCCTCGACGTCTCCCGGCTGAACCGGGTCCGGGCGAGCGGCGGCTCCGCCGTCGTCGGCGCCGGCGCGAAGCTGATCGACGTCTACCGGGCGCTGGCCGCCAAGGGCGTGACGATCCCGGCGGGCTCCTGCCCCACGGTCGGCGTCTCCGGCCTTGTCCTCGGCGGCGGCCACGGCGTGGTCTCCCGCGCGTACGGCCTGACCTGCGACAGCCTCACCCGGGCGACGCTGGTGACGGCGGACGGCAAGGAGCTCACCGCCGACGCCACGACCGACAAGGACCTGTTCTGGGCCCTGCGCGGCGCGGGCAACAGCAACTTCGGCGTGGTCACCGAACTGCACTTCAAAACCCACCCCGCGCCCCAGGCCGTCACCTGTCACCTCACCTGGCCCTGGTCGAAGGCGGCGGCGGTGCTGAAGGCCTGGCAGGAGTGGGGCCCGTCCCAGCCCGACGAGATCTGGTCCTCCCTCCACCTCGCCAACACCCCCGGCGGCAGCCCGAGGATCTCCGTCTCCGCCTTCTCCATCGGCACCTACGGCGAACTCAAGAACGCCGTGGACCGCCTGGCCTCGCGCGTGGGCGCCCCCGCCACCGGCGTGTCCCTGCGCCGCCGCGGCTACGAGCAGGCCATGGAGATCTACGCCGGCTGCTCCTCGTTCACCGCCGACGCCCAGTGCCACCTGCCCGGCGCGACCCCCGGCCGCTCCCCGCAGGGCAAGCTGGCCCGGGAGACGTACGCGGCCCGCTCGGCCTTCTTCGACCGCTCGCTGTCGGCGGCGGGCATCCAGACGCTGCTCAGGCAGCTGACCGCCGTCCGCGGCGGCTCCGGCAGCATCGCGCTGACCGCGCTGGGCGGCGCGGTCAACCGCGTCTCCCCGACGGCCACCGCCTTCGTACACCGCCGCTCCCGCATGCTGGCCCAGTACCTCGCGTCCTGGCGGGCCGGCACCGGCGGCGCCGCCGCCCAGGCCTGGCTGACCTCGGCGCACCGCGCCATGACCCCGTACGCCTCGGGCGCCGCCTACCAGAACTACGCCGACCCCGCCCTCGCCGACTGGCGCAAGGCGTACTACGGCGCCGCGCTGCCCCGGCTGACGCAGCTGAAGAAGCAGTACGACCCCAAGGGCGTCTTCTCCTACCCGCAGGGCCTGTGACCGCGGACAGATGAAAGGGGCGGGGCCGGTCGCACGACCGGCCCCGCCCCTTCGGCAGTTCGCTTCGACACCGCTGGACGGCCTAGGCGGCCAGGTCCCTTTCCCGGCTGGCGGCCTCCATCCGGGCCCCCGGCACCACGGCGTCCCGTCCGTCCGCGGCCTCCCGCGCCGAGCGGCTCCGCACGACCCAGCCGAGCCGGGGCGAACGGTCCACCGCGCGCAGCAGGGGCGTCAGCAGCATCGAGGCGAGCGGCGACAGCAGCAGCGCCACGGCGGTGCCGAGCGCGAACCCGCCGATCACGTCGGTCGGGTAGTGCACGCCCATGTACACCCGGCAGAAGCCCTCGACGAGGCCCAGCACGAGTCCGGCGATCCCGAACCGGCGGTTGGCGACGAACAGCGCGACGCCCATCGCCATGGTGATCGTCGCGTGGTCGCTGACGAACGAGTAGTCGGTCTTGCCGGAGACCAGCACCTCCAGCCCCTCGTGATCGAGGAACGGCCGGGGCCGCTCGACGAACCCGCGTATGGGCACGTTCACCAGCACCGCGACCGCGGCGGCGAGCGGCGCCCACACCAGCGCGGCCACGGACGCCGAGGCCTCCTCCACGCCGACCGGTCTGCGGCGCACGGTCCACCAGCAGCCCACGATCAGCAGCATCATCGCGAGCAGCAGTCCGTACTCGCCGACGAACTCCACGATCCGGTCCAGCCAGTGGGGCGCGTCCTTGGCGAGGCCGTTGATGTCGTAGAGCAGGTCGACGTCGGGGTTCGACCCGGATGCGGCGAGTCCAGCCATGGTGCTGCGGCCCTTCGTCGTGATGTTGCCCGGCGCGCCTCACGCACGCCGTTCGTGCCCACCCCCGTGGTTCGTAGATCCGCTTCCGCCAGTACGGGACAGGTACGCCGGTCACAAGCATCGCTGGGCTACGTCAACAGGAACGCACGTCCCCCGTCGATACGTTCCACTCTCCACCGAATGATCACTCAGACGTTATCGAAGGGAGATGGTCCTCGCAGCTCAGACGGTGCGTTACCGGCCCCTTCAGGCGGTCGCGGGGAGCGCTTTCGCGCCATCTTCGGTCACCCGGGTGGCGCCGAAGTACTTGCGGGTGTCGATGGGGTCGAACCGGATCACCGCGCCCGTGAACGGCGCGTCGATCATGTAGCCGCCGCCGACGTAGATCCCCACGTGGTCGATGGCCCGGGAGTTGGTCTTGTCCGTCGAGAAGAACACCAGGTCCCCCGGCAGCAGTTCGTCCCGCGAGGGGTGCGGGCCGGCGTTGTACTGGTCGTTGGCCACCCGGGGGAGCGTGATCCCCACGCTCTCGTAGGCCGCCTTGGTCAGCCCCGAGCAGTCGAACCGTCCGCCCTGATCAGGCGTGCCGTTCCCGCCCCACAGATACGGCGTGCCGAGCTTCTTCTGGGCGAAGTAGATCGCCCCGGCGGCCTGCTTGGAGGGATCGACGCGGGTGACGGGAGCGGCGAAGCTCTTCGCCAGCGTCGTGATCGTCTTCACGTAGTTCCGGGTCTCCTGGTACGGCGGCACACCCCCGTACTTGATGACCGCGTACGCGCCCGCGTTGTAGGACGCGAGCATGTTGTGCGTGGGGTCGCCGGGCACCTTCTTCACGTACGCGGCGAGGGTGCAGTCGTACTTCGCGGCCGATGGAATCGCGTCATTCGGGTCCCAGACGTCGCGGTCGCCGTCGCCGTCGCCGTCGACGCCGTGCGTGGCCCAGGTGCCGGGGATGAATTGCGCTATCCCCTGCGCCTTCGCCGGACTCCTGGCGTTCGGGTTGAATCCGCTCTCCTGGTACAACTGCGCCGCCAGCAGAGCCGGGTTGATCGCGGGACAGAGGTTTCCGTACTTCTGCACGAGCGCCTGATAGGCGGCCGGCACCGCGCCCTTGGCCAGCCCGACGCTCCCGCCGCCCACGCCGTTGACGATGTTCCCGGCGACCATGTACACACCGACGACGAGCAGCATCACGAAGCTGAGCCCCACCGCGGCGGCGGCACTTGCCACGATCCATGCCTTACGCACCGTCAACCGCCCCTCGCCCAGCCGGATTACGCCCGCGCCAGTCTATGAGCTTCCCCCCGGGAAACCGGCGCAACCGGGGCCCTCGCAGCCCGCGCGGCCGCCATTGACGCGGTACCGCCGCCCGCCCCGCCCCCGCTGTCCCTGCCACCCCTGCCGTCCGTCAGGGATCGGCCGCCGCCTCCCGGTACAACGCGCCCGCCCCGCCGCCCAGTACCACGCTGTACGACACGTCGGCCGTGGCGCCCCCCTGCTCGTGTCCGCCGAGGACGCCGACGACGTCCCCCGAACCGTTCACCCAGGGACTCCCGCTCGTCCCGCCGGTGAAGTCGGGGCAGTCGATGCGCTGCTGGGTCGCGCTGCGGGCCACAGGGCGGTTGGAACACGTCAACGGGGCCTCGGCGGCGTCGGGATACCCCGTGACGGTCACGACGCCGGCACCGGTCACCGAACCGGTGACGAACCGGTTGCCGCCGACGACGTCCTCGACCTCCTGACCGTCCTCCTGCCCGGCGAGCACCGCGAACGCCACGTCGCTGTCCTCGTCATCGGCCCGCCCCTCCCTCCACCCGGCGGGCAGGAACACCCGCTCCACCTCCCACATCCCGTAAGGGGCCTTCCCGTCGCGGTACCCGGGCGCGAAGTACAGAGCGCCCCGCCCGGCCAGGCAGTGCGCCGCCGTCACCACCAGGTCGCGGTGCGGGCTGCGGACGACGGACGCGGTGCAGAAGTGCCCGCCGGCGAGGTCACCGCCCGGCCGGTCGAACAACGCACCCACCCGCACGGTGCGCGCCGTCGCCCGCGCGGCGACGGTCACACCGAGGGGCCCCGGTCCGTCCCCGGCGACCGCCTCGGAGGCCGAGGTGGCGGCGAGCAGCACGAGGACGCAGAGCAGGGCGTACGGGCGACGACCGGTACGAGTGCGCTTCATCGGGGTCACTGTTACCCCCGAAAGTGAGAACCAGGTCAGAGGAGACTGTCCCCCGCCTGTCGTCCCGCACGAGGGGGGAGACCCGTAAGCCCACAGGGGTACCGGGGACTGCCCCGAGCCGGCTCTCAGGACGTACGGGGTCGGCCCTCAGGGGCGACGTGGGCGGCGGGGCGCGACCGTCAGCATGTACGGCGTCCGCAGTCCTGCCCAGTCCACCGGGAGCCCCCGTGACACACGCCGTCCCCGCGCCCGCCCTGCCCGTCCGCCCCCGCCCCGACGTCCCCGCCTGGACCCGGCGGGCGGCCACGGCGGTCCTGTGGGTCAACCTCCCGTCCTCCTTATGGCGCATCGCCGTCGTCCTGGGAGTACCGCTGGGGCTGCGCCAGTCCGAGTACGACGCCATGCTCATCCCCGGCTGGGGCCTGCTGCTGCTCCCCCTGCTGTCCCTGGCCCAGGAGGGCCTCGCCTGGCTGACGTACGGGCTGATCCGGCCGTGGGGCGAGGTGTGGCCCCGCTGGATCCCGTACCTCGGCGGCCGGCCCGTCCCCGTCCTCGCCGCCGTCGTCCCCGCGGCACTCGGCGCCCTCGCCTGCACGGTGTACGGCGTCCTCCTCGTGTGGACCACCCTCCACGCGCACCTGGACGTCACCCCGTGGGGCCAGTGGATCCTGAACGCCTGTTACCTCCCCCTCGTCGCCTGGGGACCCCTGCTGGGCGCGGTCACCGTCCACTACCACCGCCGCCGCGCCCGGATCTGACCGGCCGTCGCCCGTCCCCCGCGGTCCCTCTCGCGCATGAGAACATCGACGCGGAAGCTCACCCGACCAGCCGTCAGCCCCGGTGCCAGGGCTGAGAAGTGGGTCAACGACGGAACCACACCTCAGGTTCCGCGACGACCTCATTGCCCGGCGTGACCTGCCGTGATACACAGAGTAACCGTACGAGCTATTCGTACGAATCCCGCTCACGATTGACGCCAAGTCGACATGCGACGGCGGCTTTGTCGGCGAGAATGATGGCTGACCTCTGCACACCGGCAGAGGCCCGTGGAACTACCCACCAGGGGCGGTGACTTACATGCTCTTTGCGGCCGACAAGGGAGACATCAACACCATCATCGGCGGAATCGCGCCGGACTGGGGGCCCTTCGGCAGCCTGGGAAACGAGGCGAAGGTGATGATCGAGGTCGTGATGGCGGTCGCCATCCTCATCTGCCTCGGCATCGCCATCTGGGGCGCGGCCAAGCAACGCATCGGCGCGACCGCCCTGCGGGACACCTTCAGCGCCGAGCAGGGCAAGGGCCTCATCATCGCCGGACTGACGGGCGTCTTCATCATCGGATCACTCGGCACACTGTTCACGATCGTGTACGGGATGGCCGTGTAGCCCGCCCCACCCGTCCCCGTCCCGTCCGGGCACGCCCGGCCCCCGGACCCCACCCACCCGTCGTGCCCACCGGCTGAGGTTGCGTTTCCCTGATGTCGAGTCACCACACCGCGCCCGCGCGGGAACCAGCACGGCTACCGTCGTACTTCGAGGCGTTCCGGTACGGCAGGTACGGCAACGAGGGGGCGTACACGGCATGAGTCCCGGCGACGAACACGACTACGGCGAGCCCACGCGCACGCGGATGCGCCTGCCCGAGTCCGACCCCTACGGCGGCGCCCAACGCCCCGCCCGCTCCAGCTCGCGCAGCCTGGTGACGGTCGTCGGCGTCGTCGTCCTCCTCATCGCCGCGATCGCCTTCGCGAACCGCGGAGGCGAGGACTCCCCTTCCTCCACCGCAGCCGGCGACACCGACAAGCCGAAGTCGTCGACGACGGCGGCGACAGGCACGAAGCCGGTGGGGACGGAGGCCTCCGGCATTCCCTCGGGATTCGCCCGGAGCGAGCAGGGCGCCCAGTCGGCGGCCGCCAACTACGCCGTGACGCTCGGCTCGACCGACATGTTCCAGAAGGACAGCCGGCACACCATCCTCACCACCGTCTACACCGCCGACGCCGCCACCAAGCTCAAGGCGCCCATGGACCAGGCCTACTCGGCCGACTTCCTCGCCAAGCTGGGCCTCGACGCCGACGGCAACGCACCGCAGGGCAACACGTTCGTCTCCCGCGTCGTCCCCGTGGGCGCCACCGTCCGGGCCTACACCGACGCCACGGCCAAGGTCTCGGTCTGGTACCTGGGCCTGATCGGCATGTCAGGGGAGAAGTCCACCGACCCCGTCACCTCGTCTTGGAAGACCTGGACCTTCGACCTCCGGTGGTCCGGCGGAGACTGGAAGATCGTCACCGACGATCAGACGGACGGCCCCGCCCCGGTCCCCGGCGACGACAAGGCCGCCGCCTCCGACGAGATCAGCAAGGCCATCGAGGAGTACGGAGGGTTCACGTATGCCCGGTAAGCCGCACCGCGTGCTCCGGCTCGCCGGAGTGGTCACGGCCGTCCAGACCTCGGCCCTGCTGCTGGCCGGCCGCGCCTTCGCCGCGCCGAGCCCCAGCCCCTCGCCGTCCCCCTCGACCAGCTTCGACTGCAGCATCATCTCGGGCGAAGCCCAGAAGTACTGCGAGCGCGGCAACCGCACCCCCGGCACCACCACCAACCCCGGCGTCTCCGACACCCTCGACCCCCTCTCCTCCCTGGCAAGGGGCTGCGCCGACGCCGCCGCGTGGACCGTCGACAAGCTCAGCGAGGCCGTCAAGGACACCGCGAACGTCGACTTCACCAACCCCAAGTTCCTCCAGCAGTACGCTGTCGTCTTCGCCGCCTCCACCGTCCTGACGCTCCTGCTGTGGCTGCTCGCCGTCTCCAAGCGCGCGGTGCGCGGCGTGCCGCTGACCACCGCCATCGGCGAAGCCGTCGGCTTCCTCTGGCTCACCGTCCTGGCCTCCGCCTTCACCCCCCTGATCCTCTACACCGTCGTCTCCGCGACGGACGGCCTCACCGACGTCCTCGCCAAGACCACCGGCAACCAGACCGACACGTTCTTCGGCACGTTCTCCGCCGCCCTGGAGAAGGGCGAGGACATCGGCGGCGGCCCGATCATGCTGATCGTCGTCTCCCTGGTCTCCGTCCTCGCCGCCGGAGTGCTCTGGCTGGAGCTCGTCATCAGGGCCGCCCTGCTCTACGTCGGCGCCCTCCTCGGCACCGTCGTCTACGCGGGCCTCGTCGACAAGAACCTGTGGAGCCACGTCCGCCGCTGGGCCGGCATCATGATCGCCGTCATCCTGGTCAAACCGGTGATCGTGATCGTGCTCGGCCTCGCCGGCGCCCTCTCCGCCGACGACGGCCCGGACGCCTTCGGCGCCGTCGTCTCCGGACTGTCGATCATCCTGCTGGCCATCTTCGCCAGCGCCATGATCTACCGCTTCGTCCCCGGCTTCGGCGACGAGATCGCCGGCTCCCGCAACAACCGCATCATGCAGGGCGCCGAAGGCAAGGCCGCCGCCGTCATCAGCTCCCCGGCGACCCTCGTCGCCCAGGGCATCAAGACGCACAGCACCCGCGCCGACAGCAACGGCGGCGGCTCGGCGGCCTCCGGCTCCAGCAGCCCCCGCCAGGCCAACCAGGCCGCCGGCGGCGTCGCCGCACACAGCACACGCCCCTCGAGCGGAGGGGGCGGATCCGCCCCCTCCGCCGCACCCGCACCCCGCTCCAGCAGCCCGGTCAACACCCCGCACGCCGGCAACACCCGCAACAACCGCACGGGAGGTGAAGGGCGTTGACGGCTGATTCCCACGTGGGCCATGTGACCCACGCGATGGCGCCCCGCCGTACATATCTGATCGGCCGCGCCCGGCCGAACGCGATCGTCGGACGCAACCGCGAGAGCGGCGAGATCGCGCTCATCGTCGTCGGCGCGTTCCTCGGCATGATGTGCGGACTCCTCGTCCCCCTCCTCGCCCTGCGGATCGTGCTGCTCGCCGGCTTCCCGATGCTCGCCCTCGCCGTGGTCTACGTGCCGTACAAGCACCGCACGTTCTACAAGTGGTTCGAGATCAACCGCAGCTACAAGCGCACCCTGCGCAAGGGCACCGTCTACCGCTCGGCCGCCATGGAGGCCGGCACCCGCCTCGACGGCCAGGAGATCGAGGTCGGCCCGCCCCCCGGCATCGGCCGCATCACCTGGCTCGCCGCGCCCTTCGGCCCCGACGAGATCGCCGTCCTCCTGCACGCCGACCGCCGTACCGTCACCGCCGCCATCGAGATCGAGGGCCCCGGCGTCGGCCTGCGCGACAGCGAGGACCAGGAAGCCCTCGTCGACCGCTTCGGCACCCTGCTCAAGCACGTGGCCAACGGCGACGGCTTCGTCACCCGCATCCAGATGCTCGCCCGCACCCTCCCCGCCGACCCCGACGCCCACGCCAAGGACGTCGCCCAGCGCGGCGACGACAAGTCCCTGCCGTGGCTGCAGACCTCGTACGACCAGCTCCAGTCCATGGTGTCCACGAGCAGCGAGCAGCACCGCGCCTACCTCGTCGCCTGCATGCACTACACGCGCGAACTGGCCGCCGAGGCCCACGCCATGGCCCGCGCCGCCCGCCCGCAGAACGGCCGCAAACTGGACCGCGACGCCGGCCTGGCCGTCGTCATGGCCCGCGAGCTCACCGACATCTGCTCCCGCCTCCAGGAGGCGGACATCCGCGTACGCCAGCCCCTCGGCCAGGGCCGGCTCGCCTCGCTCGTCCACTCCATGTACGACCCGGACCACCCCATCGACCACATCCAGGCGATGACCCGGCGCAACGCCTGGCCGGCCGAGCTCGACGCCATGGAGCCCACCTACCTCCAGGCCAAGACCCGCGAGTCCAGCACCCGCGCTCCCTGGTGCCACGCCACCGCCTGGATCAAGGAGTGGCCGATGACGCCCGTCGGCGTCAACTTCCTCGCCCCGCTCCTGGTCCACACCCCGGACGTCATCCGCACCGTCGCCGTCACGATGGACCTCGAACCCACCGAGGTCGCCATCGAACGCATGCTGACCGAGAAGACCAACGACGAGGCCGAGGCGAGCCGCGCCGCCAAGATGAACCGCACCGTCGACCCCCGCGACGTGGCCGCCCACTCCCGCCTCGACCAGCGCGGCGAGGACCTCGCCTCCGGCGCCGCCGGCGTCAACCTCGTCGGCTACATCACCGTCTCCTCACGCAACCCCGAGGCCCTCGCCCGCGACAAGCGCACCATCAGAGCGTCGGCGGGCAAGTCGTACCTGAAGCTGGAGTGGTGCGACCGCGAACACCACCGCGCGTTCGTGAACACGCTCCCGTTCGCCACCGGCATCCGAAGGTAGGGGCTTCACATGCGGGACCCGCTGTCCGTCCTCACCGACGCCTTCACGTCCTTCCTCTTCGGCAAGGTCGAGACGACCCGTCTGCCGGTCCGCACCTCCACCGGCCAGGCCCAGGCGGTCTACCTCCCGACCGCCGCCCCCGGACTCGGCGACTCGGGCGTGATCATCGGCCGCGAGGTCTACTCCGGCAAGGGCTACATCTACGACCCCTTCCAGCTGTACGGCCAGCAGCTCCCGGCGCCGCACTGGCTGGTCCTCGGCGAGTCCGGCAACGGCAAGTCGGCGCTGGAGAAGACCTACGTCCTGCGCCAGCTGCGCTTCCGCGACCGCCAGGTCGTCGTCCTGGACGCCCAGGGCGAGGACGGCGTCGGCGAATGGAACCTCATCGCTCAGGCGCTGGGAATAACCCCCATCCGCCTGGACCCGATGGCCGCCCTGGACCACGGCATCCGCCTCAACCCGCTGGACCCCTCGATCACCACGACGGGCCAGCTCGCGCTGCTGCGCACCATCATCGAGGTGGCGATGGGCCACGGCCTGGACGAACGCTCCGGCTTCGCCCTCAAGGTCGCCCACGCCTACGTCAACCAGACGATCGTCGACCGCCAGCCGGTCCTCACCGACATCGTCGAACAGCTCCGCCACCCCGAACCGGAGTCCGCGGAGGCGATGAACGTCGCCATAGACGACGTACGGGCCTGGGGCCTGGACGTGGCGCTCGTCCTGGACCGCCTGGTCGACGGCGACCTGCGCGGCATGTTCGACGGCCCGACCACCGTCGGCATCGACCTCGACGCCCCCCTCATCGTCTTCGACCTCTCCCACATCGACCGCAACTCCATCGCCATGCCGATCCTGATGGCGATCGTCGGCGTGTGGCTGGAGCACACCTGGATCCGCCCCGACCGGAAGAAGCGCATCTTCCTCGTCGAGGAGGCCTGGCACATCATCAACAGCCCCTTCGTCGCCCAGCTGTTCCAGCGCCTGCTGAAGTTCGGCCGCCGGCTCGGTCTGTCCTTCGTCGCCGTCGTCCACCACCTGTCCGACGTGGTCGACGGAGCCGCGGCGAAGGAAGCCGCCGCGATCCTCAAGATGGCGTCCACACGGACGATCTACGCCCAGAAAGCCGACGAGGCCCGCGCGACCGGCCGCGTCCTGGGCCTGCCGCGCTGGGCCGTGGAGATCATCCCGACCCTCACGCCCGGCATCGCCGTCTGGGACGTCAACGGCAACGTCCAGGTCGTCAAACACCTGGTCACCGAGACCGAACGGCCCGTGGTCTTCACCGACCGCGCGATGACGGAGTCCTCCGTCGACCTGTCCGCCGACGACGCGCTGCGCGCCGCCGAGCGGGAGGCCGAGGAACGGGCGGCGGCCTTCATGGAACAGCACATGGCCGACCTGGACGGCTCGTCCTCGTCCGAGTCGACGGTCGCGTAAGGCGGTCGCCGGGCCATGAGACCGACCGACGACCACCGTCACCAGCGGCACCACCGGGACGCGGGCCCGGGAGGCGGCCGGCCGACGCAGACGGGAGGCGTCCCCGACGGCCTCCTGGTCGGCATACTCGGCTTCCTGCTCGGCATGACCCTGCTCGTCTGGACGGCCACCGGCCTGGCCGCCCTCTTCGCGCACGGCGCCTGGCCCGCCGGCGTCACCTTCACCCGCACGCCCCTCGCCATGCGCCACCTCGTCGGCCGGCCCCACGACATCGCCGGCGCCTGGCCGCAGGCCGACCCCGCCGAACTCTCCGGTTACGGCCTCTTCTGGGGGCTGTTCATCGGCCAGCTGATGCTGGTGTTCGTCCTCACGGTGTTCGTACTGGGGACGGTGGCCCGGTGGCGGGCGGTCCGGGCACGCAGGAAGGCGGAAAGGGCGGCGGCCCTGGACCGGGTGGCGGCGGCGACGGCACCCCCAGCGGAGCGACACGAGCCACAGACCACGGGAACTGCTGCGACTGGTGCGGCCACTGCACGGGAGCAGGCCGAGGTAGCTTCAGCCGAGCCGACTCCGCCCTCCGCCACGACGGTCGCCGTGACCGCGGCCGTCCCGCAGCAACTCCACGAGCCCACGGAGGTGCTGCCCACGACCCCTTCTCAACCCGAAGGCCCTGTCCTCTACGCCTCCCGGGAGATCCGCCACGCCACGGCCGCCCGCGCCGTCCGCGACGCGGAAGGCCCCCTCCTCGTCGTCACCTCCGCACCCGCCCTCTGGCAGGACACGAAGGACGCCCGCGCCAAACTCGGCCCCGTCCTCCTCTACGACCCCGCCCACCTCTGCGACACCCCGGCCCGCCTCCACTGGTCTCCGACGGCCGGCTGCGCGGACAAGGCGACGGCGGCAGCGCGAGCCGCCGCCCTCCTCACCCCCGTACGCCCCACGGCCCGTCTGGACCAGGCCGTCGCCGACACCGCGGAAACCCTCCTCCGCAGCTACCTGCACGCCGCCGCCGTCGACGGCCGCACCATCCGGCATGTCCACCGCTGGTCGCAGGGCTCAGGCGTCCAGGAGGCCGTCCGTGCCCTGCGCACCAACCCGAAGGCGGCCCCCGGTTCGGCCGGCGAGCTCGAAGCGGCCCTCACGTCACATCCCGAACGCCGCGACATCGCGCACGAGCTGACGACCCGTGCCCTCGCCGCCCTCTCCACGGTGAACATCCGCGAGGCATGCACTCCCAACCGAAGTGATGCCCTCGCCTTGGATTCCTTCGTGAACGAAGGGGGAACGCTTTATGTGCTCGGCAAATCCATCGAGGACCCGAGGAGCGATCCCGGCGCCATGCCGCTCCTGACGGCCCTCGTCTCCAGCGTGGTCGAGCGCGGCCGGCGCATGGCCGAACGGTCATCCTCCGGTCGCCTCGACCCACCACTGACGCTGGTCCTGGACGACGTGGCGGCCGTGGCGCCGATCCCGCAGCTCCCGGACCTCCTGGCGGTCGGCGCCGACGCGGGCCTGCCCACCCTGGCCCTGCTCCGCTCCCGCGAACAGGCCCGGTCCCGCTGGCCCCACACGGAACTGCCCGTCTGACCCCGTCGACGGCCCGTCAGCCCCTCAACTCACCTCGGACGCACCCCGCCCGCGCGCCGGCTCCAGTACGAACTCGAGCTCCCGGGCGTCGGGATCGGCCGGCACGGAAACGACCACCCCGGTGGGCCGGAACCCCACCCGGCGGTAGAAGGCCTGCGCCCGTCCGTTCTCCTCGTGCACGAGGAGCCGCACCCGCTCCACCTCGCGTCTCCAGGCCCACTCGAGCACGGCGTCGAACAGCACCTCGGTCAGTCCGATCCCCCGCACGTCGGGCCGTACGAACACCCCGACCACATGCCCCTGGCGCCGCTCGACCGGGAGGCCCGCCCAGTCCTCGACCCCGGCCTCCTCGACCAGCACGGTCGCCGTGCCCACCCATTCCCCGCTCGGGGCTATCGCCACCAGCTGCTGAGCGGTGTCCGAACCTTCGGCGCCCCCCGCCGTCCGCTCCTTCCAGAACGATTCCGGCTTCGCCAGCGCCTCCTCGTACGTCTCCAGGAAGGCGAGGTGCGCGACCGGGTCCTGCAACGCCAGCAGTCGCAGCTCCCTGGCGAGAGCCCATTCGTCGGGACGCACGGACCGGATCACATAGTTCATGCCGGTCACCGTATACGGGCCCGACAGGGCCGTAAAACGAAAAACCCCCGCACCGTGAGGTGCGGGGGATTTCCCAATGATTGTTCGGCGGCGTCCTACTCTCCCACAGGGTCCCCCCTGCAGTACCATCGGCGCTGTGAGGCTTAGCTTCCGGGTTCGGAATG
>NZ_SHKS01000005.1 GCF_004217285.1 Streptomyces sp. BK239 | reverse complement strand
TCGAAACCGCACTCCGCGACCTCCCCGGCATCACCGACGCCGCCACAGCCGTCCACCACGGACGCCTCACCGCCTACCTCATCGGCACCACAGAAGACCCCAGGACGACGCTCGCGAGTGTCCTTCCGGACTACATGGTGCCCAGTGCCTTCGTCACGCTGGACGCGCTCCCCCTCACCCCCAACGGCAAGATCGACCGCAATGCCCTTCCCGCACCCGACCCCTCGGCCCATGTGCAGGGTCCCGCGCGGGAACCCCGCACGGACACCGAGCGCGCCCTCTGCGAGGTCTTCGCGGCCGTGCTCGGGCTGCCCGCCGTCGGCATCGACGACAGCTTCTTCGACCTGGGCGGCGACAGCATCCGCTCCATCGAGGTGGTCGCCGGCGCCCGGCGGGCCGGGCTGCGGGTCACCGCGGCCGACGTGTTCACCCACAAGACGGTGGCCGCGCTGGCCGCCGCCGTCGGCGACGCCGAGCCGGCCGAGATCGTCGGCGCCGACGACGGCGTGGGCGAGCTGGCGCCCCTCCCGGTCATGCTGCGGCTCCTCGAAGAGGGCGGCCCGATCGACGGGTTCAACCAGTCCGTCGTCCTGACCACTCCCGCCGATCTGGACCTGGAGCGGCTCACCGGGGCGCTCCAGCGGGTCGTCGACCACCACGACGCCCTGCGGCTGCGCCTGACGGGCCGGGGTCCCGGCGACTGGCGGCTCGTGATCGGCGAGCCGGGGACCGTGCGGGTCGCGCCGCTGGTGACCCGCATCGACGCGGGCCACCGGGCGTACGAGGACGAGGCGCTGCTGCGGCGGGCGGTGGCGGCCCAGTCGGAGGCGGCGCGCGACCGACTCGCCCCGCGCGAGGGGGTCACGCTCCAGGCCGTGTGGATCGACCGCGGAACCGGCCGCCCCGGCCGGCTGGTCCTGATGCTGCACCACCTCGTCGTGGACGGCGTCTCCTGGCGCGTGCTGCTGCCCGACCTGCTCACCGCTTACGAGCGGCGCGACGCGGCCCTCGACCCGGTCGGCACCTCGCTGCGCCACTGGTCCGGCCTCCTCCGGGAGCAGGCCGCGTCGCGCACCGGGGAAGCGCCGTACTGGACGAAGCTGCTGTCGCACGAGGAGCAGCCGGTCGGCGCGCGGGCGCTGGACCCGGCCCAGGACACGTACGCGACGGCCCGGACGCTGCGCCTGGCCCTGCCGCCCGAGCACACCGGCCCGCTCCTGGAGCACGGCCCCGCCGCCTTCCAGGCGGAGATCAACGACGTGCTGCTCGCCGGCCTCGGCCTCGCGGTCGCCGACTGGCGCGGCCGGAGCCTGCTCGTCGAGGTCGAGACCCACGGGCGCGAGCAGTTGCGCGAGGGCGTCGACCTCTCCCGTACCGTCGGCTGGTTCACCGGCACCCACCCGGTGCTGCTGAGGGCCGCGGCGCTCGGCGCCGAGCAGGCGGTGAAGGAGATGCGCGAGCAGCTCGCCGCGCTCCCCGACCACGGGCTCGGCCACGGCATCCTGCGTCACCTCGGCGACGGAACCGCCCCGCTGCCCGCGGTCAACCCGCAGCTCGGCTTCAACTACCTCGGCCGCTTCGCCGCGGTGGAGTCGTACGACGGCGGCTGGGCGGCCGCTCCCGAGGCCCGGGAGGCGTTCGCGGCGACGGCCGGCGGCATGCCGCTGGGCCACACCGTCGAGGTGGACGCGCTGGTCGAGGACGGCCCCGACGGGCCCGTCCTGATCGCCAACTGGACGTGGGCGGGACGGCTGCTGGAACCGGACGACGCCGGGGCGCTGGCCGAGGGCTGGTTCCGCGCGCTGCGCACCCTGTCCCGCAGGGCCGGCGAACTCGCCGCGACCCGCCCCTCCGGGACCGGCCGGGCTGGCGGGCGGCGGCCCGCGCTGCTCACCGAGGCGTTCGAGACCCTGCTGCCCATCCGGCCCGACGGCGCCCGTGAGCCGCTGTTCTTCCTGCACGGCGGCGTGGGGCTCAGCTGGCCCTACCTCGGACTGGCCGAGCACCTGGCCGAGGAATTCCCCGTCTACGGTTTCCAGGCGCCCGGAATCATCGCGGAAGCTCCACTTCCGGGGTCGGTGCAGGAAATGGCCGGGGAATACGTCCGCAGGATTCTGGAAATTCAGCCGGAGGGGCCTTACCATATTCTCGGCTGGTCCTTCGGCGGACTCCTCGCCCACGCGGCGGCCACCCGCCTGGAAGCGCTCGGGCACCGCGTCGCGCTCCTCGCGAACCTGGACAGCTATCCGGTCCCCGAGCCCGACGGCATCCCGGACGACCGGGCCCTGATCGCCAAGATCCTGGAGTACTGCGGCTACGACGCGGCGGCGTTCGCCGGCGGCGAGCCCACGCTCTCCGAGGTCCTGGAGCTGTTCCGGCGGGACGCCAACCCGCTGGCCGGCCTGGACGAGGAGCAGTTGGCCCGGCTGCTGCGGATCGTGCGCAACCACGCGGTCCTGAGCGCCGAGTTCGTCCCGGACCGCTTCGGCGGGGACGTGCTCTTCCTCTCGGCCGAGCGGGGCGCCGACGAGGACTCCCCGACGGTCGCGGCGTGGGAGCCGTACATCGGCGGCAGCGTCACCCACCACGGCATCGACTCGGACCACGACGGAATGATGCGGCCTGAACCGCAGCGGGCGATCGGCCGGATCATCGCCGCCCACCTCGAACGACTGCGGTGAACGCGCGGGGGAATTCGCGCGGATCCCCGCTCACGCGAAATCCGGCGAATACCCCCGCGCCTCACCGAGAGAATTCACGAAGAAACTCCGGAAGCTTCCCGGACGACTCCGAACGCGAAATCCGGACGTACTCCCCGAGGAAGGGAAACCATGAAGAACAACCCGTTCGACGACGACAACGGCACCTTCCTGGTGCTGGTCAACGACGAGGGGCAGCACTGCCTCTGGCCCGAGTTCGCGGCCGTCCCGGCCGGCTGGACGACCGTCCTGCCCGCCGGTCCCCGCGAGGCCGCGCTCGAGCACATCGAGCGCACCTGGACCGACATGCGTCCGAAGTCCCTGACCCGCTCCGCCGCCTGACAAGCAGGCACACAGATCCGAGAGGCAGCTGCCATGACTGTGAACACTTCCGTGGACGTCACGGCCGTCCGGGCCATCATCGTCGACACCCTGGAGCTCGAGGACGACGAGCTGACGAGCACCAGTCTGTTCATCGAGGACCACGGCGCGGACTCGCTGGGCGCCATCGAGATCCTCTCCCGCATCGAGAAGGAGCTCGGCGTCGTCATCCCGCAGGACGACCTGGTCAAGCTGGTCAACCTGGACGCCGTCCTCGCCGTCCTCGCCGGCGCGGAAAGGCGCCGGCCGTGAGCGCCGCCCGGAGAACGGACGGCCCCGACGCGGGGCCGCGCCGCGTCGTCCTCACCGGCTGCGGCGCGCTGTCCAGCATCGGCAACGGGATCGCCGAGTTCACCGAGGGCCTGCGGGCCGGCCGGGTCGGCACCGGGGACATCAGCGTCTTCGACACCACCGGCTTCCCCAGCGGCCGCGGCCACCAGGTGCGCGGCTTCGACGCCGCCGCCGTGCTCCGCCGGGTGCGGCCCGAAGCGACCGGCCGGGCGACGCGGTTCGCGGCCGCCGCCGCCCGGATGGCGCTCGACGACGCGGGCCTCGACGAGGCCTGGCTGCACGAGCGGCGCGGCACCGTCGTCGTCGGCACCACCGACGGCGAGGTCGGCGAGCTCGACCTGCTGACCGAGTCCGCGCTCACCCTCGGGCTCGCCGCCTTCACCGGCGCGAGCCTGGGCCGGACCGCCACCGGCGGCCTCGCCCTCGGCGTCGTCCGTGAACTGGGTCTGTCCGACGTGGAGACCTCGACGGTCGCCACCGCCTGCGCCGCCGGCAACTACGCGATCGGCGCCGGGTTCGACGCCATCCGCAGCGGCCGCTCCGAATGGGCCCTGGTCGGCGGGGCGGACGCGTTGAACCGGAAGACCTTCGCGGGCTTCGCCCGGCTCGGCCTCATCGCGCCCGACGAGTGCCGTCCGTTCGACACCGGGCGGGCGGGCCTGCTCACCGGCGAGGGCGCGGGCCTGCTGCTGCTGGAAAGCGAGGAGTCCGCGCTCGCCCGCGGCGCGGAGATCTACGCCGAGGTGCTCGGCTACGGCGTCAACTGCGACGCCTCGCACCCCACCGCGCCCGAAGAGGACAGCGTCGCCCGCTGCATCCGCCTCGCCCTGGAGAACGCCTCCGTCAAGCCGGAGGAGGTCGACCTGATCTCCGCGCACGGCACCGGGACGCCGACCAACGACACCACCGAGGTCGCGGCCATCCGCCAGGTCTACGGGGACCGGCCGCCGCGCACCGTCGGGGTCAAGGCGATGATCGGGCACACCATGGGGGCCGCCAGCGCCCTGGGCGCCATCGCGTCCGCGCTCGCCGTCCGGTACGGCTTCGTCCCGCCGACGGCCAACCACCGCACCACCGACCCGGACTGCCCCGTCGACGTGGTGCCGAACACGTCCGTCGACGCCGACGTGCGGATCGTGCAGAACAACGGCCTCGCCTTCGGCGGCAACAACGCCGTCGTCCTGCTCGGCCGCCACGAGAGCCCCCGAGGGGAGTACGTCCGATGAGTACCGCGGTCATCACCGCATGGTCGGCCGTGTCGCCGTACGGCACGGGCCGCGACCCGCTCGCGGCGGGGCTGCGCGCCCGCACCGAGGCGCCCGCGTCCGCCGGACCCGAGGAGTGGACCGCGGACCCGGAGGCGACCGCCCGCGTCGTGCCCGGCTTCGAGGTCCGCGACGCGCTGGGGAAGGCCGGCACCCGGGGCATGGACCGGCTGACGGGCCTCACCGCGGTGACCGTCCGGGAGCTGCTGGCCGGCGCCGGCCCGGACGGCGAGCACGCCGAGCTCGGCACCGGTCTGGTGCTCGGCATCGGCTCCGGAAGCGTCCAGGGGTTCATGGAGTTCACCAAGTCCTCCCTCGAAGGGGCCAGCCCCATCGACGTGTCACCGTCGAAGATCCCCAACATGGCGATGAACAGGGCCGCTTCGGCCGGCGCGATCCGCCACCGCCTCAAGGGCCCCAACACCACCGTGGCGGCCGGCCGGCTCTCCGGTCTCGTCGCCCTGGACCAGGCGCGCCGGCTCCTCGCCGACGGGCGAGCGGAGCGGGTGCTGGCCGGTTCGGCCGAGGAGTACTCGGCGACCCGCGCCCACCTCACGCACGCCGCGCACGGCGCCGACGTGGTGCTGGGCGAGGGCTGCGTCATGGTGCTCCTGGAGTCCGGTGACGCCGCGACCGGCGAGCCGCTGGCCGAGGTGCTCGCGGTCCACCACCGGGTGGCGGCGGACGGCGACTTCGCCGGGGCGCTCACGGCGGCGGTGCGCGCCGCGCTCGCCGAGGCGGGCGTCGCGGCCGGAGCGGTCTGGGCGGCGGTGCCCTCGCAGGCCCCCGGCGCGGCGGGCGAGCAGGAGCTGCGGGTGCACGAGGAGCTGTTCCCGGCACGGGTCCGCGGCCGCGCGGCGTCCGTCGCGCTGCTCGGCGAGACGGCCGCCGCCACCGGGGCGTACCAGCTCGCGGCGCTGTTGTCGGAGCCTGGCGAGCCGGGCCGCGTCGCCCTGGTCACCACCACGGACCCGGACGGTCCCGTGGGGTGCGCGGTGCTGCGGCTGCTGACGGACGGGGCGGACGCGTGAGCGGCGGGGGGACGGCGGGCGACCGGCCGGTCGCCCTGATCAGCGGCGGGTCGCGCGGCATCGGCCGGGCCGTCGCCCTGCGGCTGGCGCGGGACGGGTACGACGTCTCCTTCTGCTTCCGCGGCGACGAACAGGCCGCCGCGAACGTGGAGAAGGAGCTGAGCGGCCTCGGCGCCCGGGCGCTGGCGCGGCGGGTCGACGTCGCCGACGCGCAGTCCGTGCGGGACTGGGTGGAGGCCACGGAACGGGACTTCGGACCGGTGGGGGTCGCCGTCACCTCGGCCGGCATCACCCGGGACAAGCCCCTGCTGATGATGGGCGACAGCGACTGGCACGAGGTCGTGGACACCAACCTGGACGGCGTCTACCACGTCTGCCGGGCGGTGGTCTTCCCGATGATGAAGCGGCGGGCCGGCAACATCGTGACCGTCGCCTCCGTCTCCGGTCTGTACGGCAATGCGGGGCAGACCAACTACGCGGCGTCCAAGGCCGGGATCATCGCCTTCTCGCGCTCCCTCGCGAAGGAGGTCGGCCGGCGCGGCATCCGCGTCAACGCGGTGGCCCCGGGCCTGATCGACACCGACATGTCGGCCGTGCTCGACGACCAGGTCAGGGCGCAGGTCGCCGAGCGCACCGCGCTGGGCAGGACCGGGCTCGCGGCGGAGGTCGCCGAGGCCGTGGCCTTCCTGGCCTCGGGCCGCGCCTCGTACGTCACCGGCGCGGTGCTGCCCGTGGACGGCGGGCTGTGACGGCCGGGGCCGCGGCACCGGTGCCGGCGCTCCGGCCCGGTGTCTGCCAGCTGTGGTGGGCGTCGTCCCGCGACGCCCACCCGGCGCTGCGCGGCCTCCTCGACGAGGACGGACGCGCCCGCGCCCGCCGGCTGCGGCAGCCGGCCGCGCGGGCGCTCCACGTCACCGCGCACGCACTCGCCCGCACCGTGGCCGCCGCCCATCTCGGCGTTCCCGCCGGGGAGTTGACGCTGACCGCCACCTGCAAGCGGTGCGGCGGCCCGCACGGAAAACCCCGCCCACCGGGGCCCCTCGGGCTGTCCTGGTCGCACTCCGGCGACCAGGTGGTGGTCGCCGTGACGCTCGGCACCGAGGTCGGCGTGGACGTGGAGCGGATCGCCCCGTACGCCCCGGAGACCGCGGAGCGGGTGCTTCGCGGGCCGGAGCGCGCGGTCCTCGCGGCGCTCCCCGAACCCCGCCGCCCCGCCGGCTTCGTGCGCTACTGGACGCGCAAGGAGGCCCTGCTCAAGGCGACCGGCGACGGGCTCTCCGTGCCCCCCGAGCTGCTGCACGTCACCGGGCCCGACGCCTGGCCCCTGCTGCTGTCCTGGTCGGGCCCGGAACAGCCCCGGTTCCCCCTGCACCTGTACGACCTGGACGCCGGCGCCGGCCATCTGGCCGCGCTCGCCTCCGTGGGCGCCCCGGTGCGCCCGACCGCGCACGACGGGTCCGCGCTGCTCGCCGCGGCCGTCGCGGCGGCACACGGTCCCGCGACGCCCCGGGTCCTCACTCTTCACCCATCGGAAAGGCCGGTCGCCCCATGAGTCAGTACGTCGTCCTCATCGCCGACGCGCTCAGCCCGCAGGCCGCGCAGGTCCTCACCCGGGACGGCTCCGTCGAGGTGCGGCACGTCGACGGCACCGACCGGCCGGCGCTGCTCGCCGCGCTCGCCGGGGCCCACGCGGTGCTGGTGCGCTCCGCCACCCGCATCGACGCCGAGGCCCTCGCCGCGGCGCCGCGGCTCAAGGTCGTGGCCCGGGCCGGGGTCGGCCTCGACAACGTGGACGTCACCGCGGCCACCGCCGCCGGCGTACTCGTCGCCAACGCCCCCGCGTCCAACGTCGTCAGCGCCGCCGAACACGCCGTCGCCCTGCTCCTGGCCCTCGCCCGGCACGTCCCGCAGGCGTCCGCCGCGCTCAAGGACGGCCGCTGGGCGCGGAGTTCGTTCACGGGCGTGGAGCTCGCGGGCAAGACGCTCGGCGTCCTCGGCCTCGGCCGGATCGGCTCGCTGGTGGCACGCCGGTTCGCCGCGTTCGACATGGAGGTGATCGCGTACGACCCGTACGCGGACGAGGAGCACGCCCGGGCCCTCGGCGTGCGGCTGACCGGCCTCGACGAGCTCCTCGCCCGGGCCCAGTTCCTCACGGTCCACCTGCCGCTGACCGAGACGACGGCCGGGCTGATCGGCTTCGACGCCCTCCAGCGCGTCCGCCCCGACCTGCGGATCGTGAACGCGGCGCGCGGCGGCATCGTCGACGAGCAGGAGCTGTACGCGGCGCTCAAGGAGGGCCGGATCGCCGGCGCCGCCCTGGACGTGTACGCGCAGGAACCCTGCACGGACTCCCCGCTGTTCGAGCTGGACAACGTGATCGCCACCCCGCACCTGGGCGCGAGCACGCCCGAGGCACAGGAGCGGGCCGGCACCCAGGCGGCCGAGTCGGTGCTGCTCGCGCTCACCGGCATGCCGGTGCCCGACGCGGTCAACACGCCCCGTCCGCCCTCGGTGCCCGACGCGGCCGACACCCCCCGTCCGTCCTGTGCGCCCGACGCGGTCGACGCTCCGCTCCCGTCGCCCGTGCACGCGCGATGAGGTCGTCGAACGGCGCCGCGCGCGGGGCGGTCTCAGCCGCCGGCGGGCGCGTCCGCGGCCGTCGCGGCGGGCGCCCCGCCGTCGTCCCCGACACGGCTCTCGCCGGTGCGGGCGCTCCTGCCGAGCCAGCCGCGCTCCATGGCCAGCGCTCCCGCCTGATAGCGGCTGCGCGCCCCCAGACGGGCCATCAGATCGGCGGTGATACGGCGGCCGGTGCGCACGGACACGCCGAGCTTGCGGGCGACGACGTCGTCGGTGTGACCCTCGAAGAGCAGGTCGAGGACGGCCTGTTCCTGCCGGGTCAGCCCGTCCGGGTCCGCCGTGGTCGTCCGGTTCCCGCAGAGCGGCTGGGCGCGCGTCCAGGTCTCCTGGAAGAGCGAGACCAGGGCGGTGACCACGCCGGCGCCCCGCAGGATCAGCACGCCGCGGGCGGCGGCCTCGGGGTCGATGGGCACGATGGCGACCCGGCGGTCGAAGATGATCATGCGGGGCGGCAGCTGGGGCAGCACGCGCACCTCGCCGCCGATGTCGTTCAGCCAGCGCGCGTAGTTCAGCGTGGCGGGGTCGTTGCGCACCGAGTCCAGGTAGATGTAGCGGACCCGGACGCCGCGCTCGACGGTGGCCTTGTCGAGGGGCCGGGCGGCCTCCAGGGCGGCCTCCGTCTGGGCGCCGCCGGGCGCGAAGACCTCGACACTGCTCTCGGCGCCCAGCGACAGCCGCTCGATCTGGGAGTTGATGGCGTCCAGACCGGTGTAGCGGCGGACCTCGTCGGTCTGCGCCTCGGTGTCGTCGCCGTACTCGGTGAGCATCTGAGTGATGGCCAGACGGGTCGCGGCGACGGCCTGCTGATGCTGGGCCAGCTCCCGCTCCTGGCGCTGCAGGAGGCCGGCGAGCCCGAACTCCGGGTTGACCAGGCGGACCTTGCCCAGTTCCTCGGAGGAGTTCCGTACGAGGGTGAGCTCGGCCAGCCTGTCCAAGGTGCGCTCGGCGCGCTCCACGGGCCAGTCGAGCCCCGCGGCGATCTCCGCCACGCCCGCCCTGGGCCGCTTCAGAAGGATGCGGTACACCGCCTCGGCGTCCGCATCAAGACCCAATTGTCCCGTCACTCGACTCCCCCCGAAGTTCCCCCGCCGACTGCACGAAGCAGACCACAGTCCCTCCGATCATCCCAGCCCACTCCGAGTCAGGGCAACCTTACGCAGGGGTACAGGAGTCGGTTCACGGAATATTCGCGGAGGCGCAACTCATGTACCTGGTGACGACGACCGTGCCCGCCGGAGCGCTGCCCGGCGAGCCCCCGCTCATCGACCGGATCCGCCGTGTGGCACGACCCGAGGACCATCTGGAGCACGTCCACGTGCTGCGCGCACCCGACGGCGGGACGCACCTGACGCTGTTCCTCGGCCATGCCGACAGCGGGGAGACGGAGCGGGCGGCCGCCCGTCTGGTGACGCGGGCGCTGCCCACGGCGGTCGGCGCGCAGCTCGGCTGGGCGCCGGCCCGGCCACTCGTCAGCGCCCTGGAAGAGCTCGGCGCGGGCGCCCAAAACAGGTTGCCTGACAGGGAGTTGCCATCACAGGACCCTGACATTGCGTAGTGCTGACGGGACTCGCGGTGAGTGTGAGGATCGCATCACCGAGAACGACCACCCCACCGACGTGAATGTTGGAGACGACACCCATGCGCATCATCACCCGCAGCACCGCCAAGCCGGCCACCCGCAGAGCCGCCACCGTGGCCTTAGTCGCTCTCGCGGCCCTCGCGGCGGCCCCGTCGGCCACGGCCGCGGAGGAGTCCTCCGCCGGCGGGACGATCTCGGCCACGGCGGAGCTGACCGAGACGGTCGTGAACCTGCTCGGCCCCCTCGGCCACACCTGGGGCAACTGACCATGCCGCAGACCCGGTCGACCGCACTCGCGGACGTGTCCGCCCTCCGCGCCGACCTCGACGTCGTGGACGCGGAGATCCGAGCCATGGTGGAACGCCGCCGCGAGCTCTCCCGCGAGATCCAGCGCCTCCGCCAGGCCGCCGGCGGCACCCGTACCGACCTCACCCGCGAGATGCGCGTCATCTCCCCCTACGCCGAGGCGTACGGACGGCAGGGAACGGCCATCGCGATGGCGCTCCTGGAGATCTGTCGCGGCACCGGTGCCACTTCCCGGTAGCCGTACACCCCCCACACGCAGCAGCACCGCACGGGAGGGCCGGGTCGTCCGGCCCTCCTCACACGAGAGGGCTCCGACGTGTCTGGTTCACCCGCCGGCTTCCCGTCCCGGCTTCCGCTCACCGAAGGCCAGGCCGGGATCTGGTACGGCCAGCGGCTGGACGCCTCGAAACTCGCCTACGCCTACGCCGAGTTCCTGGACATCCGGGGGCCGCTCGACCCGGAGCTCCTCCGGGAGGCCGTCCGCAGGACCTTCGCCGAGGCGGAGGCGCTGTCGGTGTCCTTCGGCGAGGACGCGGACGGACCGTGGCAGCGGGTCGGGGCCGTACCGGACCATCCCGTGCCGCTCGTCGACCTGACCGACGAGGCGGACCCGTGGCGGGCGGCGCGGGAGTGGATGCGCGCACGCGTCCACTCCCCGCTCGACCCCGCCGGGGGCGAGGTGCTGCGCACCGCGGTGCTCCGCCTCTCGCCGGAGCGGCACCTGTGGTTCTGGCAGCTGCACCACATCGTCTCCGACGGTGTGGGCTCGCTGCTCCTGGTCCGGCGCGCCGCGGAGGTCCACGGCGCGCTGGCCGCCGGCCGGGCGCCGACCGCCACCCCCTTCGGTCCCCTCGCCGCCCTGGTCGAGGAGGACCGGCGCTACCGTGCCTCGGCCGGCTTCCAGGAGGACCGCCGGTACTGGCTCGGCGTGTTCGACGACCTCGACGGCGTGCCGGCGTTCTCCGACGCGTCCCTGCCGCCGACGGGCGTCGCGCTCAGAGAGACCTGGTACGCGGACCCCGCGCTCCGGGAGCTGCTCGCCGCCTTCACGCGCGCCCACGGCGTGAAGTGGCCGCGCGCGATGGTCGCCGCGTTCGCCGCGTACACCGCCCTGGTCACCGGCGCGTCCGAGGCTGTCCTGGGGCTCCCGGTCTCCAACCGGCACACGGACGCGGCCGCGACGACCCCCGGCATGGTCTCCAACATCGTCCCGCTGCGGGTCGCCTGCTCCCCGGGGGACAGCTTCCTGGAGCTGCTCGCCCGAGTCAGCGCGACGATCGACGAGACGCGTGCCCACCGCCGGCACCGGTTCGAGGACATCCGGCGCGACCTGCGCACCCGGCGCGGGACCGCCCGCGTCTTCGGCCCCACGGCCAACGTCATGTCGCTCGGCACGCGGCTGTCGTTCGACGGATGCGCCGCCCGGCTGGGCAACCTCGCGCCGGGCCCGATCGAGGACTTCATGCTGGGCGTGTACGAGACGCCCGAAGAACTGACGTTCACCTTGGACGCCAACCCGGGCCTCTACGAGGCCGCCGAACTCGCCGGTCACCGGACGCGGTTCGACGCGTTCCTCCGGCAGGTCCTCGCGGGGGCCGGCCGTCCCCTCGGTGAGATCGGCGTCCTCGGCGACGAGGAGCGGCGCGCCCTCCTACGGGTGCGCCCGCGCCGGCCGGAGTCGTCCGGCGGACCCTCCACCCTCGTCGCCGCGTTCGAGGAGCGGGCCCGCCTCGACCCGGCCGCCACCGCCGTGACGTGCGAAGGCGAGGCACTGACGTACGGGGAGCTGAACGCACGCGCCAACCGGCTGGCCCGCCTGCTCCTGCGGCACGGCTGCGGCCCCGACCGGCTGGTCGCCGTCCGTCTGCCTCCCTCCGTCGACCTGGTGGTGGCGCTCCTGGCCGTCCTCAAGGCGGGCGCCGCGTACGTTCCCGTCGACCCGGAGTACCCACCGGAGCGCGTCGGGTCCCTGCTCGCCGACGCGAAGCCCTCGCTGCTGATCGGCGCCACCGCCCACACCGCACCGCCCGCACCGCTCCCCGGTCCGGCCCTCCTGGCGACCGACGCCGGGGACACCCTCGCGGCGCTGGCCGCCCTCCCCCCGGACGACCTGCGCCCCGAGGAGCTCGGCCGTCGCCTCAGCCGGGACGACGCCGCCTACGTGATCCACACCTCGGGCTCGACCGGGCGCCCCAAGGGGGTGGTCGTCCCGCACGGCAACGTGCTCGACCTGTTCTCCGCGAGCCGTGAACTCTTCGACCTCCGCGCGGACGACGTGTGGTCGATGGCCCACTCCTTCTCGTTCGACTTCTCCGTCTGGGAACTGTGGGGGCCCCTCCTGCACGGGGGCCGGCTCGTCCTGGTGCCCCCGGCGACCCGCCGCGCGCCGGAACGCTTCCTCCGGCTCCTGGTGGACGAGGCCGTCACCGTCCTGAGCCAGACGCCCTCGGCGTTCCAGCAGCTCCTCCAGGCGTACGCGGACGATCCGCAGCTGGGCCGGCGACTGGCTCTGCGCTACGTCGTCTTCGGCGGCGAGGCGCTCGACTTCCGGCTGCCGGCGCAGTGGTACGCGCTGCATCCCGGCGACGAGACGGTGCTGGTCAACATGTACGGGATCACCGAGACCACGGTCCACGCCAGCCATCTGGCGCTCGACCGCTCCCGCACCGCCGTCCGGGCCGGGAGCCTGATCGGACGCAGCCTGCCGGGCCTCGCGCTGTACGTCCTCGACGAGCGGCTGCGCCCCGTCCCCCCCGGGGTCACGGGCGAGGTCTACGTGGCCGGCGCCCAGCTCGCCCGCGGGTACCTGAACCTCCCGGGGCTCACCGCCGCGCGCTTCGTCGCCGACCCGTTCGGGCCGCCCGGCTCCCGCATGTACCGGTCCGGCGACCTCGCCCGCCGCACCGCCGAGGGCCTCCTGCGGTACGAGGGCCGCGCCGACGACCAGGTGAAGGTGCGCGGCTTCCGCATCGAGCTCGGCGAGATCGAGGCCGAGCTGCGGTCCTGCCCGGCGGTCGCGGACTGCCGCGTCGTCGTCCGGAAGGACGCGGCCGGCGACAGCGTGCTCGCCGCGTACGTCGTGCCCACCGGTCCGGCGGATCCCGACACGGCCGGCCTGCGCCGCCGCCTCGCCCGCCGGCTCCCCTCCCACATGGTGCCTGCCACCGTGACGGCGATCGACCGGATCCCCCTCACCTCCAACGGGAAGCTCGACCGGCGCGCCCTGCCGGACCCGGTCGTCACCGGCGGCCGGGACGACACGGCGGCGACACCCACCGAGCGGATCGTCCTGGACGCCTTCCGGACCGTCCTGGAAGTGGCGGACCTCTCGGTCCGCGACGACTTCTTCGACCTGGGCGGCGACTCCTTCAAGGCCGTAAGGGTGGCCCGCGCCGTCGGCCGGGGCACCGAGGTCCTCGACGTCTTCCAGCACCCGACGCCGCAGCGGCTGGCCCGCCGGATCCAGGAGCTCCACGACACCGGAGGGCGACGCCTCCTGCGGCCCCTGACCAAGGGCGCGGACGCCACGACGGAGCGGACCCCGACCCTCGTCTGCGTCCCCTACGGCGGCGGCACCGCGGCGGCCTACCACCGCCTCGCCGCCGAGCTGGCCCCCAGGGTCGCGACCTGGAGCGCCGCGCTGCCCGGCCACGACCCGACGCACGCCGGCGAACCCCTCCTAGGCCTGGACGAGACGGCCGATCTCATCGCCGCGGAGATCCTCGACGCGCTCGACGGCCCCTTCGCCGTGTACGGCCACTGCGCCGGCTCGGCCCTCGCCGTCGCGGTCGCGCAGCGCGTGGAGCGGCAGGGCCGGCGGCCGGCCGCCGTGTTCATCGGCGCCGCGCTGCCGTCCACCGCTCCCGTGCCGGAACTGGAGCGCGCCCGGGACTGGCCCGCGGACTCCCTGTACGCCCACATGAAGTCGCTCGGCGGCTTCGACGGCGTCCTGGACGAAACGGATCTGCGGACGGTCCTGGCGGTGCTCCGGCACGACATGACGCAGGGCCTGCGCTTCCAGATCGAGGCCGAGGAGGACCGCCACCGGCTGCTCGACGCGCCGCTCGTCGTCGTCATCGGCGACGAGGACGCCGCCACCCGCGGCTACGCGCACGCGTACACGGACTGGAAGCGGTACGCGGCCCACGTCGAGCTGGCCGAGATCCCCGGCGGCGGGCACTACTTCGTCACCCACCGGCCGCGCGAGCTCGCCGCGATCATCTCGGAACGTCTCGGCGCCTCCCGGTGTCCCGGCGGCCCGGACGAGGAGATCTGATGTCACCCACCACGGCAGCGCTGGTCACCGGCGGCACGTCCGGCCTCGGACTCGCCGTCGCCGCGAGGCTGACGGCCTCCGATGTCGTCCCGGTCCTCCTCGGCCGGAGCGAGGAGCGCGGCGAGGCGGCGCTGAAGTCCCTCGACGGAAAGGCGGTGTTCGTCCGCGGCGACGTGGCGAGCGAGCCGGACGTGGCCGAGGCGCTGGACGCGGCGGAGCGGCACGGCTCCCTCCGCGCGGTCGTGAACTGCGCCGGAGTGCCGCACGCGGCGCGGGTGCTCGGCCGGTCGGGCCCGCACTCCCTGGACCGGTTCGTGCAGGTCGTCACGGCCAACCTGGTCGGCACGTTCAACGTCGTACGGCTGGCGGCCGCGCGCATGGCCGCGAACGAGCCGGCCGGCGAGGAGCGCGGCGTGATCGTCAACACCGCGTCCCTCGCGGCCTTCGAGGGGCAGGTCGGGCAGGCGGCCTACGCCGCGTCCAAGGGCGGCGTCGTCTCCATGACGCTGCCCCTCGCGCGCGAGCTGGCCGGGTGGCTGATCCGCGTCGTCACCGTCGCGCCGGGCTTCTTCGCGACGCCGGCGGTCGCCACGGTGCCCGAGGCGGCCCGCGCGGAGCTGGACCGCGATCTCGTGCATCCGCGGCGGTGGGGCGACCCGGCCGAGTTCGCCGCGCTGGTCGCCCACGTCATCGACAACCCGATGATCAACGGCGAGACGATCCGCGTCGACGGCGCGGTGCGGATGTCGTCCGGCCTGCGGCACCGCAGTTCTTGACAGGGCAGTGTCCGAGACAGGGGAAGCGAGTCCACCATGACGGGGTCCGTCGACAGTACGCCGGTGCCCACCGGCGTCGGCATACGCTCCATAGGTGTCTGCCTGCCGGAGCGGGAGGTCACCAACGCGCAGCTCGTCGAGCGCTTCGACACCAGCGACGCCTGGATGCGCGAGCGGCTCGGCATCACCGGCCGGCGGATCGCCGGGCCCGACGAGTTCACCTCGGACCTGGCGCTCGGCGCGTTGGAGGACGCCTGCAAGCGGGCCTTCGTGGACCCGGCGAGCATCGACCTGCTGATCTGCTGCACCTCCACGCCCGACCACATGATCCCGGCGGTCGCCACACTGGTCCTGCGCAAGGCGCAGGTCCACGGCGTGCCCGGCTTCGACGTGAACGCGGGCGGCTGCGCCGGCGGCCTCTTCGCCCTGGACGTCGGCCACAAGTACATGGAGTCGGGGCAGTACGAGCGCGTCGCCGTCGTCGTCGCCGACACGGTGGCCCAGCTCAACGACCCGGACGACCGCACCCAGCACGCGATCTTCGGCGACGGCGCGGCCTGCTACCTCCTGGAGCGCTGTGCGGACAGCCCCGGCATCGGCCGGACGCTCCTCGGCACGGACCCGGAGCGCTACTACACGGCGTACATCGAACGCGTCGCCGAGGACGGCCGGTTGAACCGCTTCAGCGGGGCGAACGTGACGCGCATGGACGGCAAGGGCGTCAAGGACTTCGCCCTCTCGGTGGTCCCCGGGTTCGTCGACGAGGTGATCGCGTCGGCGGGCGTCGCCCTCGACGAGCTGAAGCTGATCGTCACCCACCAGGCGAACCCCACCCTCGTACGGGAGCTGGTCCGCCGCCTCGGCCAGCCGGCCGGCAAGGCCGTCATCGTCGCCGACCGGTTCGGCAACACCAGCGGCTCCAGCGTCGTCATCGCCCTCGCAGAGGCCGAGCGCACGGGCCGCCTCGTCCCCGGCGACAAGGTCCTGCTGCTCGGCTTCGGCGCCGGCATGAGCTACGGCGGCACCGTCGTCCACTGGTGCGGCGGCGAGAACTTCCCGCAGCGGGAGTGGTGACCTCCTCCACATGTTCGCCGCCTACGCCGCCGAGATCGGACTGCCCGAGCCCTTGCGGGGCCTGCGCCTCGGGGAGCTTCCGGCCCCCCGCCCCCGCCCGGGCTGGAGCCGCGTCACCGTCAGGGCCGCCTCGCTGAACCACCACGACCTGTGGTCGCTGCGCGGGGTCGGTCTCACCGCGGAGCGGCTCCCCATGATCCTGGGCACCGACGCCGCCGGCGTCGACGAGGACGGCAACGAGGTCGTCGTCCATCCCGTGGTCGGCCTCACCGGCCACGGGCTCGCCACCGGCGAGTCCCGCTCGATCCTCACCGAGAAGTACCAGGGCACCTTCGCCGAGCAGGTCACCGTCCCCACCGCGAACCTCGTCCCCAAGCCCCCGGGCCTCTCCTTCGCGGAGGCCGCCTGCCTCCCCACCGCCTGGCTCACCGCCTACCGCATGCTCTTCACCCAGGCGCGCGTCCGCCCCGGCGACTCGGTCCTCGTCCAGGGCGCCGGCGGCGGAGTCGCCACCGCCGCGATCACCCTCGCCCGAGCCGCCGGCCTCCGCGTCTACGCCACCAGCCGCGACCCCCTCAAACGCGCCCGCGCCCTCGCCCTGGGCGCCACCGACGCCGTCGAACCCGGCGCGCGCCTGCCCCACCCCGTCGACGCCGTCCTCGAGACCGTCGGCGCCGCCACCTGGTCCCACTCGGTCCGCTCCCTGCGCCGAGGCGGCACCCTGGTCATCTCCGGCGCCACCACCGGCGACCGCCCCGCCCACGCCGAACTGACCCGCGTCTTCCGCCGGGAACTCACCGTCATCGGCTCCACCGTGGCCACCAGGGACGAGCTGACCTCCCTGCTCGACTTCTGCACCACCACCGGCGCCCGCCCCACCATCGACCACACCCTGCCCCTGACCGAAGCCCCCGAAGGCTTCACCCGCATGTCCTCGGGCACCCACTTCGGAAAGATCGTCTTCACCCTCTGAGCGGAGGAACGATTCACCTCGCTGGGGAAGGTGGACGGCGCCCCCTGGCCGGGCGGCCCGCAGGCTTCGACAAGCGCGCCTACGTCTTCCACGGCACCGTCGTCGCGATCCGACTGTGTCTCAGGAGGCGACGGGGCGGCCCGGGTTCAGAGCCACCGCTGTGCCGCCTCGACGCTGTCCCCGCCACTGGTGTTGAACGCGATGGCGGCCTGGGGAGCATGACGCCGGATCAGGTTCACGATCTGTTCGAAGAGCGGAAGCAGAGGCTCGGTCTTTCGGATCCCGCCGCCGACGACCACGACATCCCACGGCTGCTTGGTCAACGATGCGACGGGGGTGGGCTCCACCGATTCGTCGAACACGATCAGAGTCATGGCCGCGGCCCAGTTCTGGCGAGTGGACGCACCTGATCCCTTCTGGAAGCCTCCGAAGCCCCCGTCGGCGACGACACCTTCGTCGCCCCCAGTGGGATCGACCGGACCGACCTGCACCCGGAGAGGTGACCGATGCCGTCCCAGCACCCCGAGGAAGTCGGCTACGGCCATGTGGTCGAGACCTACGTGACGAGGATGTACGGCGGCCTCCCGCGCTATCTGGTACTGAACGGCGGTCGGTTCCTGGGCCGCCGGTGGTGGCACACCACACGCTTCACCCGGCACCTGCTCGCTGACGCCGCCGCGATCAACGACGAGGAACTCGAAGCCCTCCTCGGGTACGAATGGCGCTCGCGTCTCACCGCCGGCTGGCTGATCGGCGTCGACCGCCGCGAACGGTTCCGAGCACGCATCGGCGACCTGCTCCTGGCCAGCGAGGTCTGCTATTCCGGCGGCGCCTACTGCTTCGCCCTGGCCCGCTTCGGCACACACGCCGACGCCGAGATCCTCTCCGCCTACCTCGACCGCTATCTCCCCCGCACCGACCTCCACTACGACCAGCCCGCAGCCCTGGGCGCCCTCCTCCGTCTCGACGCCCTCCTCGGCACCCGCCACGCCGACCGCTTCACGGAGCCCGACAGCCTCTGGGACGAGTGGGTCAAGGGCGTGGGACGCCTCGGCCACCCCAGCCACACGCTCGCCGAACAGCGCCGCTGGACGGACCTCTGCTGCGAGTTCGCCAACGGCTGGACTCGCACGTAGTGAGGATCCAGCCCGCTCACCGGGGGCTGCCCGCCTCTCAACTCCGTGCGGACGGCGAAGGCCGCCCGACCCGCTCCGCGCAGGTCGGACGGCCCTTCGCTGGATCGACTAGACGTTGAAGCGGAACTCCACCACAAGGCTGTGACCTGCGGAAATGCAGGCGCATCCCAGCACCGTCCCAACACGGGATTCACTGCAAAGTACAAGAGGGCTCTGGGCCGCCAACGCTGCACAACCCGGTCTACCCACGAACTGAGATCCGAAGGACTGCTCCAGTACGCCGGTGGCCTGGTCACGCTCCCCAGCCCCCGCGCCTCACCGACCACAGGGGGGCGAGGCGGGCACGATCAGCATCGCGGCGGTCGCGGGCACATCGACACCGGTCGCTCGTTCACGCGACCCCGTGCACCAGGCCCTCAATGAGCGGCAGCAGGCCGTGCTCGACTGGGTGGGCCAGGGGTGTCCCGACGGGGTCTGGCCGGACAGCACCTACAAGACCAGCGGACAGGCCCTGCAGAACCGAGGGCTCATCAAAATCACCAAACGCCGCGGGCATTGGAGCGCCCACCTCACCGAGAAGGGGCGGCAGCACCTCATCGAACGCGGCATCCACCCCGTGGAGCAGAGCACCCGACCGCCGGAACGACCTGCCCGAAAACCGGCACCGAATACATCGCAGCAGTACGCAACCACGTCACATCACTGCCACCCGGGCAGGAGCGAACCGAGATCGAGGCGTGGCTGGCGTTCGCGGACGCGCACCTCCGAATCCTCACCGAATCGGTCTCAGCGCCGAAACTGCACACGCCACCAAAGCCCAGCGGCGACGACCTCAAGCCTTTTTTCGGCCACTGGAGCCCCTACGGACCCCGCTCCTACTGAGCCGGACCAGGGGAAATCACACCGCAACCGCCACAAGCCGGACCCGCTCGCCGCACAGCTTGGTCATGTCGTCAATATCGGAAGTCAGCATGACCACGGGGCGGTGCTGTCGCAGCGCGGCCTCGGCGACGGCCGCGTCGATCGCGTACTTGTGTCCGTGCAACCCGGCATTCATCAGCAGCTTCGAGGCCGCCCTTGCCTCTTCGTCACCGACCGGGACGACCCGCAGCCCGGAAAGCACCCAGTTCAGGCGGGACTCGTTCGTACGGGCATGGACGGCCTCGATGATGGTGAGCGCACTGATCACGACCTCCATGCCGCGCGAGCGCGCCTCAGCGATCAGAGCCACCACCTGCTCGTCATCGGCGAACAGCTTCGAGAGCCCTTCGCTGTCCAGGACGAGCGTCCCCTCGCGACTCAGCCTGCGGCGGGCCACTCGGCCTCCTCGGCGAACACCTCGTCAAAGACCTGCCGCGCCCGCTGACGAGCCGGCTCGGAGACCGGCCCCCTGCGGCTCTCGTAGTCCGCCAGGTACTCGTCCAGGACCTGCCCGCGCAACTCACGCTCGACCGCCTCGGCGATGAACGCGGAGAACTCCCGCTTCCCCACTCGCGCCCGGATCGCCTCCGCCGTCCCCTCCGGCAGCGACAGGCTCACCCGCGTCGCCGGGCCTTCCCCGATGCTGTACGTCGTCTCAGCCATGCCCCGATTGTGTCAAACGAGTAGGAAAAGCGCCACGCCCGCACCACCTTCACAGCTCGGCCTGTGCCCAGCTCGCGCAAATCCCGGCACGGGAAAAAACCAAGGGCCCGACCCCGAAGAGCCGGACCCTCTCTGATCTGCATGTCTGCCAGATCAGCGACGTGGTGATACGTCAGCCACTACACATTGAAGCGGAACTCCACCACATCCCCGTCCTGCATGACGTACTCCTTGCCCTCCATGCGGGCCTTGCCCTTCGCGCGGGCCTCCGCGACCGAACCGGTCTCCACCAGGTCGGCGAAGGAGATGACCTCCGCCTTGATGAAGCCCTTCTGGAAGTCGGTGTGGATGACTCCGGCCGCCTCGGGGGCCGTGGCGCCCTTCTTGATGGTCCAGGCGCGGGACTCCTTGGGGCCGGCCGTGAGGTAGGTCTGGAGGCCGAGGGTGTTGAAGCCGACCCTCGCCAGAGTCGCCAGGCCCGGCTCCTCCGCGCCGACCGACTCCAGAAGCTCCATGGCGTCGGCCTCGTCGAGCTCCGCGAGGTCCGCCTCCAGCTTGGCGTTCAGGAAGATCGCCTCGGCCGGGGCGACCAGGGCGCGCTGCTCGTTCTTGAAGTCCTCGTCCACCAGTTCGTCCTCGTCGACGTTGAAGACGTAGAGGAACGGCTTGGTGGTGAGGAGGTGCAGGTCGTGGAGGAGCTCGTTGCGCTCGGTGCCCTGGACGATGCCGTGCGCGAAGAGCGTGTCGCCCTTCTCCAGGATCTCCTTCGCCTCCTCGACCGCCTTCACCTTCGGGGCGATGTCCTTCTTGATGCGCGACTCCTTCTGGAGGCGCGGCAGGACCTTCTCGATGGTCTGGAGGTCGGCGAGGATCAGCTCGGTGTTGATCGTCTCGATGTCGTCCTTCGGCGAGACCTTGCCGTCGACGTGGACGACGTTCTCGTCCTTGAAGGCACGGATGACCTGGCAGATCGCGTCCGACTCGCGGATGTTGGCGAGGAACTTGTTGCCGAGGCCCTCGCCCTCGCTCGCGCCGCGCACGATGCCGGCGATGTCCACGAAGTCGACGGTCGCCGGGAGGACCCGCTGAGAGCTGAAGATCTCCGCCAGCTTGGCCAGGCGGGGGTCGGGGACGCCGACCACACCGACGTTGGGCTCGATCGTGGCGAACGGGTAGTTGGCCGCGAGCACGTCGTTCTTGGTCAGGGCGTTGAACAGGGTCGACTTGCCGACATTCGGCAGACCGACGATTCCGATCGTGAGCGACACGTTGCGACTTCCCGTAGTCAGAGGGCCAGGGGGCCAGACGGCCAGGGGCCAGCGGGCTGGCCGATCCACCAGTTTACGGCGTGCACGGGACCGGCCCCGCTGGCCTCTCGAACGCAGTCCCGGGGCCCGTCCCCCGGCGTGTCCCGGGCCCGATTCGGCACATTAACCGACCTAAGTTGGTCCGATGGAGCACCACAGGACGCGCCCACGGCAGAGCACCCCGCGAGGCCGCACCCCACCCGTCCCGCTGCAGGTGGGGCGGCACGGGGGCAGTGGTGGTGGAGGCCGGGGCGGGGAGAGAGGCAAGGGCCCGGGGGGCGCCGGGCGGCCCGTGCGGGGCAACGGGCCGGCCGGGCGCGGCTACGACGCCGTCCGCCGGCGGCCGCTCGGCGGCGCCAGGCCCGCGCCGGCCGCTCCGCCCGCCGCGTCGCCCGTACGGCGTCTGCCGAACCCCCGGCTCACCGGGCTCGGGGCCGGTCTCCTCTTCGGGGGGACGGCGCTCGCGCTGGGGTGGGTCGACGAGCTGCTGTTCGGGGCCTCGCCGACGGTGTACGGCGTGCTGTTCCTGCCCCTCTGTGTGCTGGCCGGCCTCTGGGTGAGCGGGACGGAACTGGTGGCGGCGCCGGTCGTCGTACCGATCGCCTACACGCTGGGGCTGCTGCCGATGACCGAGGCGGGGGACGGGATCGGGCATCGGCTGATGAGTCTGTTCACCGCCCTGGGCACGCAGGTCGGCTGGCTGTACAGCGGGACGCTGGTGGCGGGGCTGGTGGCGCTGGGCCGGGGCCTGGCGCGGATGGCCCGCCGCCGCAGGGCCGCCCTGCGGCAGAGGGCTGTGCGGGGCGGTGGCAGGCGGTAGCCCGAAGGGGAGGCGGGGCGGGCGGGGAGAATCCCTCCCGCCCCGTCCTGTCAGTGCTTGGCGGCGTGCATCGCCGCGCCCACGATCCCCGCGTTGTTCTGCAGCTGCGCCGGGACGATCTCCGCCTTGATGCCCTCGATGTAGTGCAGGAACTTCTCCGACTTGCGGCTGACGCCGCCGCCGATGATGAAGAGTTCCGGTGAGAACAGCATCTCGACGTGCGCCAGGTACTTCTGCACGCGGTGGGCCCAGTGCTCCCACGTCAGGTCGTTGTCCTCCTTGGCCTTGCTGGAGGCGCGCTTCTCCGCGTCGTGGCCCTTCAGTTCGAGGTGGCCCAGCTCGGTGTTGGGGACGAGTGCGCCGTCCACGAAGACGGCGCTGCCGATGCCCGTGCCGAAGGTCAGCAGGATCACGGTGCCGCTGCGGTCGCGGCCGGCGCCGAAGGCGATCTCGGCGACGCCCGCCGCGTCCGCGTCGTTGACCACTGTGACCGGCAGGCCGCCGAGCCGCTCGCTGAAGAGGGCCCGCGCGTCCGTGTCGATCCAGTTCTTGTCCACGTTGGCCGCCGTGCGGACGTGGGATCCGCCGGTGACCACACCCGGGAAGGTGAGGCCGACCGGGCCCGTCCAGCCGTAGTGCTCGACGACCTGCTTCACGCCGTCGGCCACGCCGTCGGGCGTCGCCGGGTGCGGGGTGAGCACCTTGAAGCGCTCCTCCGCCAGGTCGCCCCTGTCCAGGTCCACCGGGGCGCCCTTGATTCCGGATCCGCCGATGTCCACGCCGAAGATCTGCATGGCTCCACGTTACGACGGCCGACTGACAGTCACTCAGCGGGTGCCGGGGAGTCCGCTCCCGCCGCACCGCTGCCGCCGCGCTGGGCGACCAGTGCCGCCGCCTCCTCGCGCAGGTCGCGGCGGAGTTCCTTGGGCAGGGAGAAGGTGATGTGCTCGTCGGCGGCCTTGACCAGTTCCACGTCCTCGTAGCCGCGCTCGGCGAGCCAGGCGAGGACCTCCTCGACGAGGACCTCGGGGACGGACGCGCCGGAGGTGACGCCGACCGTGGTGACGCCCTCCAGCCAGGCCTCCTCGATCTCGCTCGCGAAGTCCACCAGGAAGGACTCGCGCGCGCCGGCCAGCTTGGCGACCTCGACGAGCCGCTTGGAGTTGGAGGAGTTGCGCGACCCGACGACGATCACCAGCTCCGCCTCGGCGCCCATCTGCTTCACCGCGAGCTGACGGTTCTGCGTGGCGTAGCAGATGTCGTCGCTGGGCGGGGAGATGAGCTGCGGGAACTTCTCCTTGAGCGCGTCCACCGTCTCCATGGTCTCGTCCACGCTCAGCGTGGTCTGGGACAGCCAGACGACCTTGGAGGGGTCGCGGACCTCGACGCCCGCGACGTCGCCGGGGCCGTCGACGAGCTGGATGTGGTCGGGGGCCTCGCCGGAGGTGCCGATGACCTCCTCGTGGCCCTCGTGCCCGATCAGCAGGATGTCGTAGTCGTCGTCGGCGAAGCGGACGGCTTCCTTGTGGACCTTGGTGACCAGGGGGCAGGTGGCGTCGATGGTGGCGAGGCGGCCGCGCCGGGCCTCGTCGTGGACGACGGGGGCCACGCCGTGGGCGGAGAACATGACGATGTTGCCCGGGGGCACCTCCTCCGTCCGCTCGACGAAGATCGCGCCCTTCTTCTCCAGGGTCTGCACGACGTACTTGTTGTGGACGATCTCGTGGCGGACGTAGACGGGGGCGCCGTACTGCTCCAGGGCTTTCTCGACGGCGATCACGGCGCGGTCCACACCGGCGCAGTAGCCCCTCGGGGCGGCGAGCAGGACACGGCGGCCAGGCGAAGCAGTCATGTGGTCCATCGTAAGGCCGGGTGCCGGCCACCGATGGCGGCCGGGGGCTGCCGCCCCCAGGCCGCCGCTCCGGCCCCGACGGGCCTCGTCCTCGAACGCCGACGGGCTGAAATGTCAGTCGCGGCCACTACCCTCGCCGCATGGCTGTCAACACGTCCGCGGACGCCCCGCTGCCGGTCGGCGAGGTGTCCCGGCTCATCGGGGGGTGGATCGACCGGCTCGGCGCGGTGTGGGTCGAGGGGCAGATCACCCAGTTGTCGCGGCGTCCGGGCGCGGGCGTCGTGTTTCTCACCCTGCGGGATCCGTCGTACGACGTCTCCGTGAGCGTGACCTGCTTCCGGCAGGCTTTCGACGCGGTCGCGGACGTCGTCGGGGAGGGCGCGCGGGTCGTCGTCCACGCCAAGCCGGAGTGGTACGCGCCGCGTGGGCAGCTGTCGCTGCGGGCGGTCGAGATCCGGCCGGTGGGCGTCGGGGAGCTGCTGGCGCGGCTCGAACAGCTGAAGAAGTCGCTGGGGGCGGAGGGGCTGTTCGCCCGGGAGCGCAAGAAGCCCCTGCCGTTCCTGCCGCAGCTGATCGGGCTGGTCTGCGGGCGGGCCTCGGCCGCCGAGCGGGACGTGCTGGAGAACGCCCGGCACCGCTGGCCCGCCGTCCGCTTCGAGGTGCGCAACGTCGCGGTGCAGGGGGTGCACGCGGTGCCGCAGGTCGTGCAGGCGGTGAAGGAGCTGGACGCCATGCCCGACGTGGACGTGATCATCGTCGCCCGGGGCGGCGGGAGCGTGGAGGACCTGCTGCCGTTCTCCGACGAGCAGCTGGTCCGGGCGGTCGCGGCCTGCCGCACGCCGGTGGTGTCGGCGATCGGGCACGAGCCCGACAATCCGCTGCTGGACCATGTGGCGGACCTGCGGGCCTCGACGCCGACCGACGCGGCGAAGAAGGTCGTGCCGGACGTGGGCGAGGAGCTGGAGCGGGTGCGGATGCTGCGCGGCCGGGCGCGGCGGTGCGTGGAGGCGCTCGTGGAGCGGGAGGAGCGGGGGCTCGCCCATGCGCTGGCGCGGCCCGTGATACAGGATCCGCACCGGATGATCGAGGAGCGGGCGGACCACGTCACCTCGCTCACCGACCGGTCGCGGCGCACGCTGGGGCACCTCCTGGACCGCGCCGACTCCGAGCTGACGCACACGCACGCGCGCGTGGTGGCGCTGTCCCCGGCCGCGACGCTGAAACGGGGGTACGCCGTGCTGCAGAAGGCCGACGGGCATGTGGTCCGGGGGCCGGAGGAGGTGGCGGCGGCGGAGCCGCTGCGGGCGCGGGTCGCCGAGGGCGAGTTCATGGTGATTGTCGACGAGCAGGGATCGGGTGCATGACGAGCAGGACGGACGAGGCGCTCGGATACGAGCAGGCGCGCGACGAGCTGATCGAGGTGGTGCGCCGCCTGGAGGCGGGGGGCACGACGCTGGAGGAGTCCCTCGCCCTGTGGGAGCGGGGTGAGGAGCTGGCCAAGGTGTGCCGGCGCTGGCTGGAGGGCGCCCGGGCCCGGCTGGACGCGGCGCTCGCCGAGGAGGAGGACGGGGAGGGGGGCGGGAGCCCCTCCGGGGACGCCTGAAGGAGGGCGCGTGAGGCTCCGGGTGGCCCGTGACGCCTCACGCGCACACCAGCACTCCGTGAGGTGGATCACGTCATCCCCCTCACATCCCCGCCTTGTTGAACGTTGAACTTCTTTGGCGTACGGTCTTCCTGTCAGCCGGTCCGGCGCCGTCGGATCGGGACGCGCATTGGAGGAAGTTCCCGCATGTCTTTCGTTCTTGACCCCGCCGCCCAGGACCTGCTGTTCCGCGAGGCCCACACCGCCAACGCGTTCACCGACGAGCAGGTCACCGACGAGCAGGTGCAGGCGATCTACGACCTGGTCAAGTACGGCCCGACCGCCTTCAACCAGACCCCGCTGCGCATCACCCTGGTCCGCTCCCCCGAGGCCCGTGAGCGCCTGGTGCAGCACATGGCCGAGGGCAACCAGGCCAAGACCGCCGCCGCGCCGCTGGTCGCGATCCTCTCCGCCGACAACGAGTTCCACGAGGAGCTGCCGACCCTGTTCCCGGCGTTCCCGCAGGCCAAGGACCTCTTCTTCGCCGAGCGCACCGCCCGTGAGGGCTCCGCCACGGTGAACGCCGCCCTCCAGGCCGCGTACTTCATCGTCGGCGTCCGCGCCGCGGGTCTCGCCGCCGGCCCGATGACCGGCTTCGACTTCGAGGGCGTCCGCAAGGAGTTCCTGGACGACGACCACACCCCGCTGATGGTCGTCAACATCGGCAAGCCGGCCGAGAACGCGTCCTACCCGCGCTCCCCGCGCCTGGCCTACGACGACGTGGTCACCACCGTCTGAGCGGCAACCGCATGACGCAGGCCCCCGGCGATGACCGCCGGGGGCCTGCTTCGCGTCGGGGGCAGCGCGCCTCGGCCGCCGCAGCCCACACCGCCGCAGCGCCTAGGCCACCTGACCGGTCACCGGCTTCAGCGCCGGGCCACGTGACCGCTCGCCGGCTTCAGCGCCGGGCCACCAGGCAGCTCACGCCACCTTCAGCGTCGGGCTTGGGCCACCGGGCAGCTCACGCCGTCTTCAGTGCCTGGGCCATCTGTGTCAGCCCGGCCCACGACGCGGTGCCGGCCACCACGGTCGTCGAGCCGTCCGCGGCTTCCTGCACCAGCGCGTTGTAGCGGCCGTCGGCGTAGCGGACCCAGGTCCGGCCCGCCAGCTGCTCCGTCCTGTCCGTCCGGCGGGCGCTCTGCGTCGCCTTCTCGACGAACGTGGAGCGCTTCTCGGTGGACTGCTCAATCTGCACGTACTCCCCGTCCGGGGTGTGGAAGCCCAGGTGCCAGGCGTCGAACTGGTCGCCCCGGAACCGCACCGACGTCGCCTTCCACGTCGCCGGCAGCCCCTCGGGCGCCGCGACCGGGTACGAGGCCGCGCGGCGGGCGGTGAGGAGCTCCACGCGGTAGTCGACCGCCTTGGTCTCGGGCGGGGTGTCGTCGTGCGGAACGAACATGTACATCACCAAGCCGGCGACCATGATCAGGCCCAGGGAGAGCACCATGTCCCGGACCGTCTGCGTCTTGCCTTTCCTACCTGCCACGCCCCTATCGTCGCAGGTGCCCGGGCCGCTCATCCGTGGGGTCCCCTGCTCATTTTGTCGGACTGGCGATAGAGTCAGCTTTCGAACCCTCATACGGCCGTCGCCGTATCAGAAAGGTGCGCTCCGATGACCGAGCATCATCATCTCCCGTCCGAGCTGGACGTTCCCTCCGAGGCGCCCGACCGCAACCTCGCCCTCGAACTCGTCCGCGTGACCGAAGCCGCCGCGATGGCCGCGGGCCGCTGGGTGGGGCGCGGCGACAAGAACGGCGCCGACGGCGCCGCGGTACGCGCCATGCGGACCCTCGTCTCCACGGTGTCGATGAACGGCGTGGTCGTCATCGGCGAGGGCGAGAAGGACGAGGCGCCGATGCTCTTCAACGGCGAGCGCGTCGGCGACGGGACCGGCCCCGAGGTGGACATCGCCGTCGACCCGATCGACGGCACCACGCTCACGGCCAAGGGCATGCCGAACGCGATCGCCGTCCTCGCCGCCACCGAGCGCGGGGCCATGTTCGACCCGTCCGCCGTGTTCTACATGGACAAACTGGTCACCGGCCCCGAGGCCGCCGACTTCGTGGACATCGACGCGCCGGTCTCGGTGAACATCCGCCGGGTCGCGAAGGCCAAGCGGGGCACGCCCGAGGACGTCACCGTCGTCATCCTGGACCGGCCGCGGCACCAGGGCCTCATAGAGGAGATCCGGGCGACCGGGGCCCGCATCAAGCTGATCTCCGACGGCGACGTGGCCGGCTCCATCCTGGCTCTGCGCGAGGGCACCGGCATCGACCTGCTGCTCGGCGTGGGCGGGACGCCCGAGGGCATCATCTCGGCCTGTGCCGTGAAGTGCCTGGGCGGCACCATCCAGGGCAAGCTGTGGCCCAAGGACGACGAGGAGCGGCAGCGGGCGATCGACGCCGGGCACGACCTGGACCGGGTGCTGACGACCGAGGACCTCGTCCAGGGCGAGAACGTGTTCTTCGTCGCCACCGGCATCACCGACGGTGAGCTGCTGCGGGGGGTGCGGTACCGGGCGGAGACGGCCACGACCGACTCGATCGTGATGCGCTCCAAGTCGGGCACGGTCCGGCGGATCGACTCCGAGCACCGGCTGAGCAAGCTGCGGGCGTACTCGGCGATCGACTTCGACCGCGCGAAGTAGCCGCGCGGGCCGTTCGAGGAGATCCGCGTCCCGACGAAGAACCGCCGGGTCCGGGACCGGGAAGGGCGCCCCCTGTGCGGAGGGGGCGCCCTTCCCGCGTCAGCCTGCCGCGGCTATGCGGCCCGTGGTGTGCGCCGCCTTCAGGTCGAGGTCGCGGCGGCGGCGCCGGGCCAGGACCACGCGGCGTTCGGCGGCGGTGAGGCCGCCCCAGACGCCGTACGGCTCGGGCTGCAGCAGGGCGTGCTCGCGGCACTCCACCATCACGGGGCACCGGGCGCAGACCCGCTTGGCCGCCTCCTCGCGCGAGAGCCGGGCGGCGGTCGGCTCCTTCGACGGGGCGAAGAACAGCCCCGCCTCGTCGCGCCGGCACACCGCCTCGGTGTGCCATGGAGCGTCTTGGTCCCTGTCGCGCGCTGACACCCGCTGGGCCGGTACGGCGGCTACCTGCAAGGACGAATGCGGCGGTTGCAGCACGGTCTACTCCTGACGACGGCTTCGCGAGCGAGAGACGACGCAGCAAGCCCTACCCGCTGTGCGCGCGCCTATGCACAGGGTTCCCAGCCGCCGCCTGGGGAACCGCTTCGACCGGCGTCACCGGTCGAGGTGTCTGCGCAGGCTCTTGTCGACCTTGCGATGGACGCGGTCAAGGATGTCCGCGACGAGCCGCCCGCGCTTCGGCCGGCCCTCGATGTTGCCGAGGACGGCCCATCCGTCGACGTAGACCACCGGGGCGTCCGGCTCGGGCGAGTCGAGCGTCTCCACCTCGAAGTGGCCGAGGACGCCGCCGCCGGTGCCGCGCAGCGAGACGTTCTCCGGGACGTGGACCTCGACGTTGCCGAAGACGGAGATGGCCTTGATGACGACCTGCCGGTACTCGAACAGGGCCTCGCTGAGGTCGATCTCGACGCTGCCGAAGATCGCGTATGCGTGGATGCGGCGGCCCGCGCGCCAGCGGCCCTTGCGGACGTTCGCGCTGAAGATCGCGACCAGGTTGTCGTCCGGGTCGGCGGGGATCGCGCCGGCCGGCGGGCGGTTGGGGGCGGACGCGTGGGGCGGGGCGTGCCGCTGGTGGGCGGCGGGCAGATCCCGTATGTAGACGTCCAGTTCGCCGACCGTCTTGGCGCCGAGGACGCCCTCGACGCGCTCGGCGTGCTCATCGGCGGTGAGCCGGCCCTCGGCGAGGGCGTCGCGCAGGATGTCGGCGATACGGTCGCGGTCGGCGTCCGAGGCGCGCAGCTCGGCGGCGGCAGCGGGGGCGGTCTGCTTCTGAAGGTCCACGGCAGCAGCGTACCCAAACACGATAGATCGCGATAGTCCCCCGATCGGGTGTCGCGGACGGGCCCGCCGGACGGAGCCGGCCGCCGAACTGAGCCTTACCTCACAAGCCCGGCCCCTCCGGGCAGGTTCTACGCTGGTGGGCGCTGCCAACGGAGGTCAGCCGCGCTGTCTGTCGAGTGAGGAATGGGCGAGATGCCTGAGTTCGAGTACACCGATCTGCTCCCCATGGGAGAGGACACCACCCCCTACCGGCTGGTGACCTCCGAGGGTGTCTCCACCTTCGAGGCCGACGGGCGGACCTTCCTCAAGGTGGAGCCTGAGGCGCTGCGCAAGCTCGCCGCCGAGGCGATCCACGACATCCAGCACTACCTGCGCCCGGCCCACCTCGCGCAGCTGCGGCGGATCGTCGACGACCCCGAGGCGTCGGCCAACGACAAGTTCGTGGCGCTGGACCTGCTGAAGAACGCCAACATCGCGGCCGCCGGCGTGCTGCCGATGTGCCAGGACACCGGCACGGCGATCGTGATGGGCAAGCGCGGCCAGAACGTGCTGACCGAGGGCGGCGACGAGGCGGCCCTGAGCCGCGGCATCTACGACGCCTACCTGAACCTCAACCTGCGCTACTCGCAGATGGCTCCGCTCACCATGTGGGAGGAGAAGAACACCGGATCCAACCTCCCGGCGCAGATCGAGCTGTACGCCACCGACGGCGGCGCTTACAAGTTCCTGTTCATGGCCAAGGGCGGCGGCTCCGCCAACAAGTCGTTCCTCTACCAGGAGACGAAGGCCGTCCTGAACGAGGCCTCCATGATGAAGTTCCTGGAGGAGAAGATCCGTTCGCTGGGCACGGCCGCCTGCCCGCCGTACCACCTGGCGATCGTCGTCGGCGGCACCAGCGCGGAGTACGCGCTGAAGACCGCGAAGTACGCCTCCGCGCACTACCTGGACGAGATCCCGGCCGAGGGTTCGCCGCTCGGGCACGGGTTCCGGGACAAGGAGCTGGAGGAGAAGGTCTTCGAGCTGACGCAGAAGATCGGGATCGGCGCGCAGTTCGGCGGCAAGTACTTCTGCCACGACGTGCGCGTGGTGCGGCTGCCCCGGCACGGCGCGTCCTGCCCGGTCGCGATCGCCGTCTCCTGCTCGGCCGACCGCCAGGCCGTCGCGAAGATCACCGCCGAGGGCGTCTTCCTGGAGCAGCTGGAGACCGACCCGGCGCGGTTCCTGCCGGACACCACCGACGAGCACCTCGACGAGTCGTCCGACGTGGTCAGGATCGACCTGAACCAGCCGATGGACGACATCCTCGCCGAGCTGACGAAGTACCCGGTGAAGACCCGGCTGTCGCTGACCGGCCCGCTGGTCGTGGCCCGCGACATCGCGCACGCCAAGATCAAGGAGCGGCTGGACGCCGGCGAGGAGATGCCGCAGTACCTGAAGGACCACCCGGTGTACTACGCGGGCCCGGCCAAGACCCCCGAGGGCTACGCGTCGGGCTCGTTCGGTCCGACGACGGCCGGGCGCATGGACTCCTACGTCGAGCAGTTCCAGGCGGCGGGCGGCTCCAGGGTGATGCTGGCCAAGGGCAACCGCTCCCAGCAGGTCACCGACGCGTGCGGCGCGCACGGCGGCTTCTACCTCGGCTCGATCGGCGGTCCCGCCGCCCGGCTCGCGCAGGACTGCATCAAGAAGGTCGAGGTCGTCGAGTACGAGGAGCTCGGCATGGAGGCCGTGTGGAAGATCGAGGTCGAGGACTTCCCGGCGTTCATCGTCGTCGACGACAAGGGCAACGACTTCTTCAAGGACCCCGCCCCCGCCCCGACGTTCACCTCGATCCCGGTGCGCGGCCCCGGCCTGGCGTGATCCGCTGAGCGGACGCCCGCCCCCGGTCGCGCCAGGGGGCGGGCGTCCGTTCGCCGGTGCGAGCCGGGTGAGGCCTGTGGCCGGCCCGGGCAGGCTTCGCCGAGGCGTGCGTCACAGGATGCGCGCGGGGCCGTCCCGGGACGTTCACCGGGCCGCAGGAACATCACCGGCGTTTCGATCGCTGTACAGGGCATGAGCGACTACCGCATCGAACACGACTCCATGGGCGAGGTCCGCGTCCCCGCGCACGCGAAGTGGCGGGCGCAGACGCAGCGCGCGGTGGAGAACTTCCCCGTCTCCGGGCAGCGCATCGAGCGCGCGCACATCGAGGCGCTCGCCCGGATCAAGCAGGCGGCGGCCAAGGTCAACGCCGAGCTGGGGGTCCTGGACAAGGACGTCGCGCAGGCGGTCCAGGACGCGGCCGGGGAGGTCGCCGCGGGCGACTGGGACGAGCACTTCCCCGTCGACGTGTTCCAGACCGGCTCGGGCACCTCGTCCAACATGAACGCCAACGAGGTGATCGCCACCCTGGCGAGCGAGCGGCTGGGCCGGGACGTGCACCCCAACGACCACGTCAACGCCTCGCAGTCCTCCAACGACGTGTTCCCCTCGTCGATCCACATCGCCGCGACCGCCGCCGTCACCCGGGACCTCATCCCGGCCCTGGAGCATCTCGCCGAGGCCCTCGGCCGCAAGGCGGAGGAGTTCGCCGACGTGGTGAAGTCGGGGCGCACGCATCTGATGGACGCCACCCCGGTGACGCTGGGGCAGGAGTTCGGCGGGTACGCCGCGCAGGTGCGCTACGGAGTGGAGCGGCTGCGAGCCTCCCTCCCCCGGCTGGCCGAGCTGCCGCTGGGCGGCACCGCCGTCGGCACCGGCATCAACACGCCGCCGGGCTTCTCCGCGGCCGTGATCGAGGAGGTCGCCCGGGTCACCGGACTGCCGCTGACGGAGGCCCGCGACCACTTCGAGGCGCAGGGCGCGCGGGACGGCATCGTCGAGACGAGCGGGCAGCTGAGGACCGTCGCGGTGGGCCTGACGAAGATCGCCAACGATCTGCGCTGGATGGCGTCGGGGCCGATGACCGGGCTGGCGGAGATCAGCCTCCCCGACCTCCAGCCCGGCTCCTCGATCATGCCGGGCAAGGTGAACCCGGTGATCCCGGAGGCGGTGCTGATGGTCGCCGCGCAGGTCGTCGGCAATGACGCCACCGTCGCCACCGCGGGGGCGGCCGGCAACTTCGAGCTCAACGTGATGCTCCCGGTGATCGCCAAGAACGTCCTGGAGTCGGTGCGGCTGCTGGCCAATGCCTCGCGGCTGCTCGCCGACCGGACCGTGGACGGCATCGTCGCGCACCGCGAACGCGCCCGGGAGTACGCGGAGTCCTCGCCGTCCGTGGTGACCCCGCTCAACAAGTACATCGGGTACGAGGAGGCCGCGAAGGTGGCCAAGAAGGCGCTGGCGGAGCGGAAGACGATCCGGGAGGCGGTGCTCGACGGCGGCTACGTGGAGCGGGGCGACCTGACGCTCCAGCAGCTCGACGAGGCGCTGGATGTCCTGCGGATGACGCGCCCGTGACCTTTCGCCGCTGACGGGCGAACCGTGACACGAACCGCAGCGTCGGGTGCCCGGGGCACCTAATATCTGTCCATGGCAGACGGCGGAGCGGTGAGAAGCGTGGGAACGGGCGGTGCGGCGGTCCACTGGGAGCCCGGGGACCAGATCCTGTGGCGCTACCGGGAGAACGGCGGCGCGCGCATCCACATCGCCCGTCCCGTCACGGTGGTGCGCGACGACGCAGAGCTGCTCGCCGTGTGGATGGCGCCCGGCACCCAGTGTGTGAAGCCGGTGCTCGCGGACGGCACCCCGCTGCACCGGGAGCCGCTGACCACCCGCTACACCAAGCCGCGCGGCGTGGTGCGCGACCGCTGGTTCGGCACCGGGGTGCTGAAGCTGGCCCGGCCCGGTGAGCCGTGGTCGGTGTGGCTGTTCTGGGAGCCGGGCTGGAAGTTCAAGAACTGGTACGTCAACCTCGAGGAGCCGCTGGCCCGTTGGGAGGGCGGGGTGGACTCCGAGGACCACTTCCTGGACATCTGCGTCTACCCGGACCGCAGTTGGGGCTGGTGCGACGAGGACGAGTTCGCGCAGGCGCAGACTGACGGTCTGATGGACGCTCAGGTGGCCGAACGCGTGCGGGAGGCGGGCCGCTCGGCGGTGGCGGAGATCTCGGCGTGGGCGTCCCCGTTCGCGGACGGCTGGCAGCACTGGCGCCCCGACCCGTCCTGGGCCGTACCGTTGCTGCCGGAGGACTGGGACCGCACGCCCGCGCACCTGTCGACATGAGACCCTTGCTGTGCCCCCGGGCAGCAAACGTAGGATCGTCCTCCGCAAGGATGCGCAACAGCAACTCCCGGAGCACGTGCCGGGTCTGACCGAACGTCACCGAGGGGCGGCAGGACGTGAGCGAGGGGTACGAGGGCGGCACCGGCGGGGCGGACGGGACGTCCGGAACACGCCCCGGGAGAGGCCCCGGGGGCCGCGCACGGTCCACCGGTGGCACGGGAACAGCCTCTGACCACGCGGGAAATCCGTTCCGGGGACACGTATTCCGGGTATCGGGATTCCTGCGGGACCGACTGCGTGCGCGGCACGCAGCCCCGGACGGACGGATTCGACACGCGTGACGGAGCAGCCCACCTCGTTCGAACGCCCCCAGGGCGTGGACCCCACGGAGTCCCGTGGGGCGCTCCCCCGTACCCCGGCGCACACGCCGGAGGACGCCACCGGATCGACCTCCGCAGCGCCGGGCGACACGGCGCCGTGCGGGCCGGACGGCCCGGCCGGTCCGGCGGGCCGGGGAGGCAAGGGGAGCAAAGGGAGCAAAGCGATCAGGGGGAGCAAGGGCATCATGGGGCAAGATCCGGCCGGTTCCGAGCCCGAGCACTCCCAGCCGGCGACCGCCGAGACGGACACCCACCGGCCGCGCCCCGCGCCCGAGTCCATCCCGGTCCAGCCCGGCGCCCGGGCCGACCCGCGGACCGACCGCGGAGCCGAACGCGCCGCGGACACGGCCTACGACCGGGTGCTGGAGCAGGCGGCCGACGGCCGGGAGCGCCGCACCGGGCAGATCCCGGCGCCCGGCCGGCCCACGCCGATGCGGCGGGAAGGGGACCGGCTGCGCTTCGTGGGCGCCGCGACCCGGCGGATCGCCCGCGGTCTGGACCTGGACGAGATCGTGATGGGGCTGTGCCGGGCGACCGTGCCGACGTTCTCCGACGCGATCCTCGTCTATCTGCGCGACCCGCTGCCGGTCGGTGACGAGCGGCCGGTCGCGGACCGGGTGGTGCTGCGGCTGCGGCGCACCGACCGCATCCCGGAGGAGCGGGACACCGAGAGCGGCTTCGCGGCCCTGGCGGCGCCGCCGGAGACGCCGGAGCTGTCCGAACTGTCGGCGGCGATCGCCGAGCTGTGCGAGGTACGGCCGGGCGGGGCGCTCGCGGAGGTGCTGCGCGGGGTGCGCCCGGTGTTCGCGGACGCCCCGGCCGCCCTCGCCGCACTGCCCGAACTCCTGGGTGAGGAGAGCCAGTTGGAGGTGCCCGACCAGCAGCGGGCGATCCTCGCCCCGTTGCGGGGCCGGCGCCGGGTGATCGGCGCGGCGGTGTTCATACGCCGGCCGGACCGGATGCCGTTCGAGAACGACGACCTGCTGGTCGCCGCCCAGCTCGCCACGCACAGCGCCCTCGGCATCGACAAGGCCGTGCTGTACGACCGTGAGGCGTACATCGCGGACGAGCTCCAGCGCACGATGCTCCCGGAGACCCTGCCGCGCCCCACCGGCGTACGACTGGCGTCCCGTTATCTGCCGGCCGCGGAGACCGCGCGGGTCGGCGGCGACTGGTACGACGCGATCCCGCTGCCGGGCAGCCGGGTGGCGCTGGTGGTGGGCGACGTCATGGGGCACTCCATGACCAGCGCGGCCATCATGGGCCAGCTGCGCACGACCGCGCAGACCCTGGCCGGACTGGACCTGCCGCCGCAGGAGGTGCTGCACCACCTCGACGAGCAGGCCCAGCGCCTGGGCACCGACCGCATGGCGACCTGCCTGTACGCGGTGTACGACCCGGTCTCGCACCGCATCACCATCGCCAACGCCGGCCATCCGCCGCCTGTCCTGCTGCATCTGGGCGGCCGGGCCGAGGTGCTGCGGGTGCCGCCGGGCGCGCCGATCGGCGTGGGCGGCGTCGACTTCGAGGCGGTGCAGCTGGACGCGCCCGCCGGGGCGACGCTGCTGCTGTACACCGACGGCCTGGTGGAGTCCCGACTGCGGGACGTGGCGACCGGCATAGAGCAGCTGCGGGAGAAGCTCGCGGCGACCGCGCAGCTCACCGGGCCGGATCACCCGCCGCCGCTGGAGGCGCTGTGCGACGAGGTGCTCGACATGCTCGGCCCGGGCGACCGGGACGACGACATCGCGCTGCTCGCCGCCCGGTTCGACGGTATCGCGCCGAGCGACGTGGCGTACTGGTACCTGGAACCGGAGGACGCCGCTCCGGGGCAGGCGCGCCGGCTGGCCCGGCGGGCGCTGTCCCGCTGGGGGCTGGAGGAGCTGACCGACTCGGTCGAGCTGCTGGTGAGCGAGGTGGTCACCAACGCGGTGCGTTACGCCACGCGGCCGGTGACGCTGCGGCTGCTGCGCACGGACGTGCTGCGCTGCGAGGTGGGCGACGACGTGCCGCAGCTGCCGCGGCTGCGGCAGGCGCGGGCCACGGACGAGGGCGGCCGCGGGCTGTATCTGGTGAACCGGCTGGCCCGCCGGTGGGGCGCCACCCGGCTGAGCACCGGCAAGGTGGTCTGGTTCGAGCTGAACAAGGGCGGTCAGTGACCGGATGACGACGGCGGAGGGCGCCCGGTGGTGACCACCGGGCGCCCTCCGCCTTTCCCGCCGCCTACTGTCCCGTCCCGCTCCCCAGCTGAGGGTCGAGCGGGTTGGCGGGGTCCTCCGTGGTGGGCGGGTCCTCGGTGGTCGGCGACTGCGAAGGCTCCGCGGTGGTCGGCGACTGGGAAGGCTCCTGGGTGGTCGGCGACTGGGAGGGCGAGGGGCTCTTGGGCGGCGCACTGCTCGTGGGCGGCTCGCTGCTCGGCTCCTGCGAGGGCTCGTCGGACTTCGACGGCGACGGGCTGGGCGAGGGGGGCTGCTGGACGGCGGCGCCCTGGTCGGTCTCCAGGTCGAACTTGCTGACCTTGGTGGAGACGCCGAAGGTGTACCCGGCCCAGATCTCGGCCGGGAAGGTGCCGCCGTTGACGCGGCCGTCGTCGCCCTTCAGGCCGTTGGTCGCACCGGTCAGCGGGACCTGGGCGTGCGGGGGCTTGGCGGACTCGCCGAACAGGCCGACCGAGGTGACCAGGTCGGGGGTGTAACCGGTGAACCAGGCCGACCTGTTGAAGTCGGAGGTGCCCGTCTTGCCGGCGACCTTCTGGCCCTTGCGCAGCGGGTTGTCCCGCACGGACAGCTTGGCCGTGCCGTCGTCGACCACGCCGGTGAGGACCGAGGTGACCGAGTCGGCGGCCTTGCGGTCGATGACCTGCTCGCCGACGCCGTCGGCCGGCTGCACCGAGTGGGCGCTGTTCTGCGCCGACTTGATGAGGGTCGGGGTGACCTTCCTGCCGTGGTTGTCGAGGGTGGCGTAGACGCCGGCCATCTGCAGGGGGCTCGCGCCCATGGTGCCGAGGGTCTGGGCGGGCACCGCCTTCAGGTCCTTGGTGTTCATGCCGAGGTCGCTCGCGGTCTTGAGCACCTCGTCCATGCCGACGTCGACGCCCATCTGCGCGAAGACGGAGTTGATGGACTTGTTCATCGCGGTCTGCACGGTGACGTCGCCGTAGTCGCGCTCGTCCTCGTTCTCGGGGGCGAAGCCGATGTCACTGCCCTTGACCGGGCGCTTGCTGGTGCCGTCGTAGACGGTGTTCGCGGTGATCTGGTCGCCGTCCTGGGTCTTGGCGCCCTTGTCCAGGGCGGCGGCCAGGATCACCGGCTTGAAGGTGGAGGCGGGCTGGTAGTCGGCGCGGGTGGCGTTGTTGACGTAGTGCTTGACGTAGTCCACCCCGCCGTACATCGCCACGACCGCGCCCGTCTTCGGGTCCACCGAGGCGGCGCCGGCCTGGACGTCGGCGTCGACCGAGCGCTTCTTCGGGTCCAGCTTGTCGGTGAGCTGCTCCTTGACGGAGGCTTCCAGCGCCTTCTGCTTCTTCTTGTCGATGTTGAGCGTGATGTTCCAGCCGCCGGCGTTGACCATCGCCTCGGCTTCCTTGGCGTTCGCCGCGACGCCCTGGGCGACGAGCTGCTTCTCCAGCTCTCCGTTGGCGGCGTTGACCAGGTAGCCGACCTGGCCCTGCATGCCGGGCGCGGGCTTCGGCTCCTTCGGGATCGGGAACTTCATGCCGGCGCGCTCGGACTGCCCCAGCCACTTCTCCTCGACCATGTTGTTCAGGACGTAGTTCCAGCGCTGCTGGACCAGCCGCTTGCCGGTGGGGGTGGCGGAGGTCCAGTCGTACTGGCTGGGGGCCTGGAGCAGTGCGGCGAGGTAGGCGCCCTGTGCGACGGTGAGCTTGTCGGCGTCGACGCGGTAGTAGGCCTGGGCGGCGGCCTGGATGCCGTAGGCGCCGCGGCCGTAGTAGCTGGTGTTGATGTAGCCGGCCAGGATGTACTCCTTGGACTCCTCCTGGTCCAGCTTCAGGGAGATGACCAGCTCCTTCAGCTTGCGCGTGACGGTCTGTTCCTGGGTCAGGTAGTAGTTCTTCACGTACTGCTGGGTGATCGTCGAACCGCCCTGCGCGCCCTTGCCCATGAGGGTGTTGAGGACACCGCGGGCGGTGCCGCGCAGGTCGACGCCGGCGTCGTCGTAGAAGGACTTGTTCTCGGCGGCGACGAAGGTGCGCTGGACGGCCTTGGGGACGTCGGCGAGGTCGACGTTCTCGCGGTTGAGCTTGCCGTCGCGGGCGAGGAGCGTGCCGTCGCTGAACTTGTAGACGTTGCTCTGCAGCTGTGCCTCGGCGTTGGCGGTGTCCGGGATCGGCGTGGTCACGTAGAGCACGATGAAAGCGCCGATGGTGAGCAGAGACACGCCGAGGAACGTGCCGAGCACCTTCTTCCACGTGAACATGCGGCGTATGAGGCTCCGGTCGGCCTTGCCGGCCTTGGCGCCCTTCTTGGCCCCCCGGCGTGCGGCGGCGCGGCCGCCCGCGGCGGCGGTGGCCGTGGCGGTGGCCGCGGGCGGCGTCTCCTCGGCCGGGGACGCCGGCCTGCTGTGTGTGGGCGGCGCCTCCGCCCGTGACGAACGATTTTTGGGCGCCGCGCGGCGGCCACCGCGCTGGCGCGCTCGTCTGTCGTCCGCTCGTCCCATGAGTCCGCTCGCTCCGCTTCCTACTCGGCTGTCACACCCGTGCCCGGAGGCAGTCAGCTCAGAAAGCTAACACCGCTCTCTATGACAAAGGGCTCTCGATCCGGCCCCGGCCGGGGGTGAGAATCAGCACCCCGTCCGCTGGAACCGGCCCCCGTTCCAAGGGATTCGACGTGCGAAAGGGGTTCAGGGTTGCCATCGCGAGGTAAAGTGATATCACTTAGCTAGACCGAAGCTGAGTTCGAGAAACGGGGGACCCCCATGACCGCGCACGACCCGTCCACGGCAGACCCGTCGGCCGTCCGTCCGTCGGACACCGTCGACGCGCCCGCGATGCCCGCCCCGCGCGTGCACGAGTTCCCGGCGCGCAGCGTCGGCGGCGGGCTGGCCCTGCTCACCGGCCTGCTGGGGCTGCTGGCCGGCGTCGCGCTGATCCTGGCCGGTGCGGCCATGACCGTCACCGCCGCCAAGGCAGGTCTGATCGTCGGCGGCATCGTGGTGGCGCTGGCCTCCTTCACAGCGATGTGCGGGCTGAACATGGTCGCGCCGGGCGAGGCCCGGGTGGTGCAGCTCTTCGGCCGCTACCGCGGGACGATCCGCGAGGACGGACTGCGCTGGGTGAACCCCTTCACCTCCCGCGAGAAGATCTCCACCCGGGTGCGCAACCACGAGACCTCGGTGCTGAAGGTGAACGACGCCTACGGCAACCCGATCGAGCTCGCCGCGGTCGTGGTATGGAACGTGCAGGACACCGCCCAGGCCAGCTTCGAGGTGGACGACTTCCTGGAGTTCGTCGCCACCCAGACCGAGGCCGCCGTCCGGCACATCGCCATCGAGTACCCCTACGACGCCCATGACCAGAGCGAGCTCTCGCTGCGGGGCAACGCCGAGGAGATCACCGAGAAGCTCGCCGTCGAGCTCCACGCGCGCGTGGAGGCGGCCGGCGTGCGGATCATCGAGTCCCGCTTCACCCACCTCGCCTACGCCCCGGAGATCGCCTCCGCGATGCTCCAGCGGCAGCAGGCGGGCGCGGTGGTCGCGGCCCGGCGGGAGATCGTGGACGGCGCGGTCGGCATGGTGGAGGCGGCGCTCCAGCGGATCGCCGAGCAGGACATCGTGGAACTCGACGAGGAGCGCAAGGCGGCGATGGTGTCCAACCTGATGGTGGTGCTCTGCGGGGACCGGGCGCCCCAGCCCGTGCTCAACACCGGGACGCTCTACCAGTGACCTCGCCGGAAGAGGGGACACCCCCTCGGCGTCGGCCGCAGCAGCGCAAGCAGGTGCTGCTGCGGCTGGACCCGCTGGTGTACGACGCCCTGGCCCGGTGGGCCGGGGACGAACTGCGGTCCGCCAACGCGCAGATCGAGTTCCTGCTGCGCCGCGCCCTCGCCGAGGCCGGGAGGCTGCCGCGCGACACCGGGCCGATCCCGCGCCGCGGACGGCCGCCCGGGGGCCCGCCCCCCGGCCCTCCACCGACCTGAACGACCCGGGGCGCACCCGCGGCGGCGGCGCTGTAGCAAAACGGTGACAACCCCTTCCCACCTGCGCACTCGCACACCGCGCCACCACCTCCGCACACCGTGTATACATCGCGGGTATACACCGCATGTACAGTCCTGACCATGTCCATCGGTCACACGCTCCTCGGACTCCTGGAGTCCGGGCCCCGCCACGGCTACGACCTGAAGCGGGCCTTCGACGAGAAGTTCGGTCACGACCGGCCGCTGCACTACGGCCAGGTCTACTCGACGATGTCCCGGCTGCTGAAGAACGGCCTCGTGGAGGTCGACGGCATCGAGGCGGGCGGCGGCCCCGAGCGCAAGCGCTACGCCATCACCGACGCCGGCATCACCGACGTGCAGCGGTGGCTGGCGACCCCGGAGAAGCCGGAGGAATACCTCCAGTCGACCCTCTACACCAAGGTCGTCCTGGCCCTGCTCACCCGGCGCGACGCCACCGGGATCCTCGACGCCCAACGCTCCGAGCATCTGCGCAGCATGCGGATCCTCACCGACCGCAAACGCAAGGGCGACCTCGCCGACCAGTTGATCTGCGACCACGCCCTGTTCCACCTGGAAGCCGATCTGCGCTGGCTGGAGCTCACCGCCGCGCGCCTCGACAAGCTCCGAGAGGCGGTGACCGCGTGAACGCTCCCGCGGGCTCCCTGCTGGCCGCGCACGACCTGCGCAAAGCGTACGGGCCGACCCTGGCGCTGGACGGCGCCGAGTTCTCCATCCACCCCGGCGAGGTCGTCGCCGTGATGGGCCCCTCCGGGTCCGGCAAGTCCACCCTGCTGCACTGCCTCGCCGGGATCGTCACGCCCGACTCGGGCTCGATCCTCTACGACGGGCAGGAGCTGGCGACGATGAACGACACCCGGCGCAGCGCCCTCAGGCGCTCGGAGTTCGGGTTCGTGTTCCAGTTCGGCCAGCTGGTGCCGGAGCTGACCTGCGTGGAGAACGTGGCGCTGCCGCTCAGGCTGAACGGCACCTCCCGCAAGCAGGCCGAGCGCGCTGCGCTGGCCTGGATGGAGCGGCTGGAGGTCGACGACCTCGCCGGGAAGCGGCCCGGCGAGGTGTCCGGCGGCCAGGGGCAGCGCGTCGCCGTGGCCCGCTCGCTGGTGACCGGCCCGCGGGTGGTGTTCGCCGACGAGCCGACCGGCGCGCTGGACTCCCTCAACGGCGAACGCGTGATGGAACTGCTCACCGAGGCGGCCCGGTCGACCAACGCCGCCGTGGTGCTGGTGACGCACGAGGCCCGGGTGGCGGCCTACTCCGACCGCGAGATCGTCGTGAGGGACGGGAAGTCGCGGGACATGGAGCGGGCGATATGAGACGTCGCCTGTGGGTGTCGGACCTGGGCATGGGGGCCAGGTTCGCCTTCGCCGGCGGGCGGGAGGGGTGGGCGCGGATGCTGCTCACCGCCGTCGGCGTGGGACTCGGAGTGGCGCTGCTGCTGCTCACCACCGCGATCCCCAACGCTCTGGCCGTACGGCAGGAGCGGGAGGAGGCGCGCACCGACGTCACGTTCAACAACCCGAAGATACCGAGGTCGGACGCCACGCTGCTGGTCGCCGACGTCCCCACGACCTTCCGCGAGAAGGAGGTGCGCGGGCGTGAGGTGCAGCCGGAGGGACCGCGGGCGCCGGTGCCGCCGGGGCTCTCGCGGCTGCCGGGTGTGGGCGAGATGGTGGTCTCCCCGGCGCTGAAGCGGCTGCTGGAGTCGGACGACGGGAAGCTGCTGCGGGAGCGGCTGCCGGACCGGATCGTCGGCACCATCGGCGAGCCCGGACTGATCGGCTCGCAGGAGTTCGCGTACTTCCGGGGCGTGGACCACCTCGTGATCACCGAGGAGACCTACCGGATCGCCCGCATCGACCGGTTCGGCGACCCGGATCCGACCCCGCAGAGCATGGACCCCATCCTGGTCCTGCTGACCCTCGTGGTGTTCCTGGTGCTGCTGATGCCGGTCGCCGTCTTCATCGCCGCTGCCGTGCGGTTCGGCGGCGAGCGCCGCGACCGGCGGCTCGCGGCCCTGCGGCTGGTGGGCTCCGACAGCGGCATGACCCGGCGGGTCGCCGCGGGCGAGGCGATGGCCGGCGCCGTGGTGGGTCTCGTCTTCGGCACGGTGTTCTTCCTGATCGGACGGCAGGCCGCCGGGTCCATGGAACTGCTCGACGTGAGCGTGTTCCCCAGCTATCTGGACCCCTCCCCCATGCTGGCCCTGTTGGTCGCGGTCGCGGTCCCGGCCGCCGCCGTGCTGGTCACCCTGTTCGCGCTGCGGGGCGTGGTGATCGAGCCGCTCGGCGTGGTGCGCACGGCGAAGCCGCCGCGCCGCCGGCTGTGGTGGCGGCTGCTGGTGCCGCTGGCCGGGCTCGGGCTGCTCTACCCGATGATCGGAAAGGGCCGCGACAACGGGGACTTCAACCAGTACCTGGTCTCCGCTGGGGTGCTGCTGCTGCTCGTCGGCGTGACCGCGCTACTGCCGTGGGTCGTGGAGGCGGTCGTCGCCCGGCTCGGCGCGGGCGGCCTCGCCTGGCAACTGGCCATCCGACGGCTTCAGTTGAGCAGCGGGACGGCCGCCCGCATGGTGAACGGCATCGCGGTCGCCGTGGCGGGCGCCATCGCCCTTCAGATGCTGTTCACCGGAGTGGAGGGCCAGTACACCGAGGAGACCGGGAACGACCTCTCCCGGGCGCAGATGCAGGTGTGGCTGCCGAAGGGGACGGCCCTGGCCGGGACGGCGGCCGCGTTCGAGGCGACCGAGGGGGTGCGGAAGGTCCACGTCTTCGGTGAGGCCTACGTCAACGACCGGCGCAAGGACGCCGAGGAACTCACCCAGATCACCGTCGCCGACTGCGCCACCCTGCGCTCGGTGGCCTCGATCCCCTCCTGCCGCGACGGCGACTCCTTCCTCGTCGAGGGCGGCGACTACGGCTCCGTCACGCCCGCGGTGTCGAAGCCCGGCACGCGCCTGTGGTTCGACGACGGCCAGGAGAGCCCGTACCGCTGGACGGTGCCGGCGGGCATCGAGCGGGTGCGTCCGGTCACCGACCCGACGGGGCAGCTGCGCGGCGGCTTCCTGCTGACTCCCGCCGCGCTGCCCGCGGGGTCCGAGCGTGCGGTGTCCGTGCAGGTCTACGTCTCGCTCGACGACCAGGTGGCCGACGCGGCCGAGTACGTGCGGAACACGACCGGGCGGATCGACCCGATCGGCGAGGCCTCGATGTGGACGGCCGAGGAGCGGTCGGAGACCTTCGACAAGATCCGTACCGGCCTCTTGGTGGGCGCCGCCTGTGTGCTGGCGCTGATCGGGGCGAGCCTGCTGGTGTCGCAGCTGGAGCAGTTGCGGGAGCGGCGCAAGCTGCTGTCCTCGCTGGTCGCCTTCGGCACCCGGCGGCGCACGCTGAGCCTGTCGGTGCTGTGGCAGACGGCGATCCCGATCGGGCTGGGCCTGCTGCTGGCCTCGCTGGTGGGGATCACGCTGGGCACGGTGCTGCTGATGATGACGGACACGCCGGTGAGCGTGGACTGGGCGAGCGTGCTGTCCATGACCGGCATCGGCGCGGCCGTCGTGCTGGCGGTGACGCTGCTCAGCCTGCCGCCGCTGGTGCGGCTGATGCGGCCGGAGGGCCTTCGCACGGAGTGAGCGCCGACCCGTGGGCGCCGGCGACGGCCCCTTCCCCGCCCGGGGAGGGGCCGTCGCCCCTCTCAGAGGCTGTACGCCTTCACCACGCGCCGTACCTGGGCGAACAGCATCCCCACGTTGACCGACTTGCGGCAGACGACCACCGCGACGACGTCCTGCTGCTCGTTCATCCTCACGAACAGGTGGGTGAGGTTCTCGCTGTTGACGAGGATCTCCTGGAAGAAGTGGTTGTCGCTGCTGCTCCCGCGGCGCTCCTTGAAGACGTCCTCGATCATCACCACCGTCCGTCCCTGGAACAGGTCGAGGGTCGCGCCCGCGAGCAGGTCGAGGACCTCCGGCGGGTGGTTGTCGACGGTCTCGTAGGACAGCAGCATGCCGGTCGACATGTCGACGACGCCCGAGGCGACGCAGTCGGGGGCATCCGTGCGCAACGACTTGACCAGGCCCATCACCTGGTCGGAGAAACCGGGGGTCATACGCTTAGTCGCCATCCTTTCAGACCCCTTCGGCTGCCTTGCGGGGCTGCGCGAACGGGGTGGGCTCCGGGGCCCGGTCGGTGAGGATCAGGTCGATGCGGCGCAGGGCCGGCTGGGTCGCCCGGTGCAGGCGCTCCACGTCCATGCCCTCGTCGCCGAGGACGACCATGAGCGCGGTCTCGCCGACCGCGTAGAACGCGGCGCAGCCGTGGCTGCCGTAGGCCACCGTGCGGTCGAGGGAGCCGCGGGAGGTGGCCTCGGCGGTGCGGCGGGCGAGGCCGAGGCCGGCCGCGGCGAGGGCGGCGAGGCCGTCGGGGTCGATCGAGTCCGCGGTGTCGGCGGCGATGAGCAGGCCGTCGGCCGCCGCGACCGCGGTGTCGGTGATGCCGCTCACCTGCTCGCGCAGGCCGCGCATCTCCCGCGCGAGGGCTTGGTGGTCCATGGGTGGAACTCCCTTGTGTCTGTTCGCATATGACCGTCTGTCGTCTGTCGCGTACCTGCGGGGGCCTATTTCGTCGTCGGGTTGCGCAGCCGGAAGAACTCCTTCCAGCCCGTCCCGCCGCGTTCGCCGCCGATCGCCTCGGTGATGCCGCTCGCGCCGGGACGGCGGCGGGGCAGCGCGACCGGTTCGGGAGGACGGGCCTGAGCGGGTGCGGGCGGGGGCGGGGCGGGTTCGCGGGGGCGGACGGGCTGTCCGCCGGGTGGGAGCCGGACCGGGATCGGCGCGGGTGTGCGAGGGCACTCAAGGAGTCCCTCCCCGAGCATCCGGGCCACCTCCACGGTGACGGTGTACACCCCGCGCCCGGTGAGGAAGGCCAGGTCACGGGAGGTGCGGCGGCCGTCGGCGTGCAGGAGCAGCTCGCGTTGCAGCGGGCCGAGCCGGGTGGCGTCGTACGACGGCAGGGCGGGCGCGGGCCGTTCCCGCTCGGGGCGTACGGGACACGGGAGCGCGAGCAGCGCGTTGACCTTGCGTGCCGCGTCCTGGAGCAGCCGGGTGGGCGGTTCGCCGACGGCGATGGCGGCGGGCGGGCTGCCGTCGCCGGGGCCGCGCTCGCAGTCGTCGACGATGCCCGCGACGAGCGCGAACACGGCGTCCTGGAGGGCCATCACGCAGACGACGCGGAGCTGGGCGGCGCCGGTGCGGCCCTGGGCGATGAGCTGGGCGGCCGGCCAGCGCGATCCGCCGGACTCGCGGACCAGGTCGGCCCATTCCTCGCCGCCGATGCGGCCGGAGCGCAGCAGCAGGGCGTCCGGTCCCGGAGCGCCCGGCGACTCGACGGCGACGACCAGTCCGCCGCGCAGGTGGACCGTGCCGCCGGGTGAGCCGGACACCCGCACCTCGCCGGTGAAGCCGTCACGCCCGCACGCGGCCAGTTCGCGTGCCAGCAGCTCGTAGCCCGACATCACTCCCCTTGGCATGTCGCACATACGCCTGACGCGTAGCACTGAGGAGGGAAGGTGTATCAGGGCGGGCGGATGATCCAGTGGCGGATTCCCCAGCTGCCCCCAGGGTGAGAGAAGTTGCCCGTTCGTATTCTCGTGGGGCGCTCAATTCACCGGATCGGGTGCTCTGTCGACCGGGTGTGAGCGGTCAGCCGCCGGCCCCGAGAACCCGTACGGGCAGCGGCCGCAACGCCTCGCGCAGGGCGTCGGCCAACTCCGTGTACTCGGCCCGGCGGGCGGCGCCCGCGCGCATGGCGAGGGCGACGCGCCGGGTGGGGGCGGGGTCGGCGAAGCGGCCGGTGCGCAACTGGGTGCTGCGGCTGGTCTCGACGGTGACGGCGGTGCGCGGCAGCAGGGTGCAGCCCAGGCCGCCGGCGACGAGCTGGACGAGCGTGGAGAGCCCGGCGGCGGTGGTGGTGACCGGCGCTCCCTCCTGGCCGGCCTCACGGCAGACCTCCAGGGCCTGGTCCCGCAGGCAGTGCCCCTCGTCCAGGAGCAGCAGGTTCAGCTCCTTGAGCGCCTCGCGGGCGATGCCGTCCCGGCCGCCGAGCGGATGCCCCAGGGGCGTGACGAGCACGAAGTCCTCGTCGAACAGGGGCAGTTCGACCGTGCCGGGAACCCCCAGGGGCACGGCGAGGAGCAGCAGGTCGAGCCGGCCGGTGTGCAGGCCGTCGACGAGGCTCGCGGTCTGCTCCTCGTGGACCTGGAGGTCGAGGCGCGGATAGCGGTCGTGGACCAGGCGCAGGACGGTGGGCAGGAGGTACGGCGCCACGGTGGGGATGACACCGAGGCGCAGCGCCCCGGTGAAGGGCGCCCGTACCGCCTCGGCCTCCTCCATCAGCGCGCCGACCTCCGCCAGCACCGCCCTGGCCCGTACGGCGAGGCGCTCGCCGGCCGGGGAGAGCAGCACCTTGCGCGTCGTACGCTCCAGGAGGGTCACACCGAGCGCCTCCTCCAGCGCGGAGACGGCGCCGGACAGGGCGGGCTGGCTCATGCCGATGGCGGCTGCCGCGTCCCGGAAGTGCAGATGGTCGGCGACGGCCGCGAAGGCGCGCAGCTGGGCGAGGCTGGGGAGCCGCCGCTTGGCTCCGACGCCCACGCCGACGCCGGCGCTCTTGGGGTTCGGGTCACCCACGGTCACTGATAGCCACCTCCGATCAACCCGACCGAGTGTAGCGATTTCTCTAATCAATGCACCCTGTGCCAGAGTCGCACTCGTCCAACCCATGGGAAGCGTCCGCGATCCGGACGCTTCTTCGCTGCAAGGAGAGCGTGTGCTCACTGTTGGTGACAAGTTCCCCGAGTTCGAACTGACGGCCTGTGTCTCGCTGGAGAAGGGCAAGGAGTTCGAGCAGATCCACCACAAGTCCTACGAGGGCAAGTGGCTGGTGGTCTTCGCATGGCCCAAGGACTTCACCTTCGTCTGCCCGACCGAGATCGCCGCGTTCGGCAAGCTGAACGACGAGTTCGCCGACCGCGACGCGCAGATCCTCGGCTTCTCCGGTGACTCCGAGTTCGTCCACCACGCCTGGCGCAAGGACCACCCGGACCTGACGGACCTGCCGTTCCCGATGATGGCCGACTCCAAGCACGAGCTGATGCGGGACCTGGGCATCGAGGGCGAGGACGGCTTCGCGCAGCGCGCCGTGTTCGTCGTGGACCCCAACCGCGAGATCCAGTTCACGATGGTCACCGCGGGCTCCGTCGGCCGTAACCCCAAGGAGGTCCTGCGGGTCCTGGACGCCCTGCAGACCGACGAGCTGTGCCCCTGCAACTGGTCCAAGGGCGAGGACACCCTCGACCCGGTCGCGCTGCTGTCCGGGGAGTGATCTGACATGTCCCTCGACACCCTGAAGTCGCGCGTCCCGGACTACGCCAAGGACCTCAAGCTCAACCTGGGCTCGGTCATCGGCAACTCCGACCTTCCCGCGCAGCAGCTGTGGGGCACGGTGCTGGCGACGGCCATCGCCTCCCGCTCCCCCATCGTCCTGCGCGAGCTGGAGCCGGAGGCCAAGGCGAACCTGTCGCCGGAGGCGTACACGGCCGCCAAGTCCGCCGCCGCGGTGATGGCGATGAACAACGTCTTCTACCGCACCCGGCACCTGCTGTCCGACCACGAGTACGGCAACCTGCGGGCCGGTCTGCGGATGAACGTCATCGGCAACCCCGGGGTCGACAAGGTCGACTTCGAGCTGTGGTCGTTCGCCGTGTCCGCCATCAACGGCTGCGGGATGTGCCTGGACTCGCACGAGCAGGTGCTGCGCAAGGCCGGCGTCGAGCGTGAGGTCATCCAGGAGGCGTTCAAGATCGCCTCGGTGATCCAGGCGGTCGGCGTGACGCTGGACGCGGAGTCGATTCTCTCCGAGTGACCGCGCCACGCGCCTCGGGCCCCGTTCACCTGGTGGTGGGCGGGGCCCGTCGCCGTACCCGGGGGCTCCGCCCCAGACCGAGTCGCCGTTACGACGACGGGTTATCCGAGGAGGGCGGGCTCACCGGCGCCGCGTCCAGCGCCGTCGCCCCCCGTGGCTGCGGAGCCGTCCGCACCGCCGCCTCCCGCGAGTACGCGTGCAGATACGACACCACCGTGTTCGACACGGCCACCAGCGGCACCGCCACCACCGCTCCGCCGATCCCCGCCACCATCCCGCCGGAGGCCACCGCGAGGACCACCGCCAGCGGATGCACCCGCACCGCCCGCCCGAGGATGAACGGCTGCAGGATGTGCCCCTCGATCTGCTGCACCGCCAGCACCACCACCAGCGTCATCACCGCGGTGAACACACCCTGCGTCACCAGCGCCACCACCACCGCCAGCGCGCCGGAGGCGACCGCGCCGACGAGCGGGATGAAGGAGAACAGGAAGATGAAGACGGCGAGCGGGACCGCCATGGGCACGTCGAGGAAGTAGATGCCGAGGCCGATGAAGATGGCGTCGATCAACGCGACGACCACCGTGCCGCGCACGTACGCCGTCAGCGTCGCCCACGCGCGCGGACCCGCGCCGGCCACGCCCGGCCGCGCCGCCGCGGGCACCAGCTTCAGCGTCCACTCCCAGATGCGCTTGCCGTCGTAGAGCAGGAACAGCGTCGAGAAGAACGCCAGCAGGATGCCGGTGAGCGCCTCGACGACGACGGTGACGCCCTCCAGGCCCGCCGAGGTGATCTGCTCGGTGTTGGCGCCGATGGCGTCCCGCAGGTTCTGGGCGATGCCGTTGATCTGCTTGTCGGTGACGTGGAAGGGGCTGTTGAGCAGCCAGCGGCGCAGGTCGTCGATGCCGTCCTGGACCTGGTCGGAGAGGTTGTCGATGTTCTCCATGACCTGCCAGGTCACGAACCAGCCCATCAGGCCGATGATGACGAACCCGAGGATGGCGGTCAGCGCGGTGGCGAGCCCCTGCGGGACGCCCTTCCGCCGCAGCCGGGCGACCGTCGGCTGGAGCAGCGCCGTCAGCAGCAGCGCCACCACGAAGGCCAGCACGACGAGTTGGACGGCGCTGATCACCTTCATCAGCACCCAGACGGTGCCCGCCAGTACCAGCAGCCGCCAGCCGGCCTCGGCCGCGACCCGCACGCCCCACGGCACGACGTGCGCGGGGTCGGGGCGTTGGACGTGCGGCGGCAGTTCCTCGGGGAGCGTCCGGACGATGTCCGGCAGCGGCGGCTCGATGCCGTCGTCCTTACGCTCGGCCTCGGCGCGGCGCTGGTCGAGCCTTTCGCCCATCTCGCTCAGACCCGTGCCCAGTCGGCCAAGCCACCCTGGCAGTCGCGACATGTCCGTCCTCTTCCCCCGTCTCTCCCTCACCGGTTCCCCCCTCCGGGTGACCTGATGTCGCCCTGGAGTCGTCGGCTTCGACCGTACAGGGCGACAGCCCCTCACCCGGGGACGGGGAGGGGCTGTCGAAGGAGTCGCGGCCGGGCGCGGGACGGGCTCAGTAGGAGCCGTTGGCCTGCCAGAACGCCCAGGCGTCACAGGGACTGCCGTAGCGGTCGTTCATGTAGTTCAGGCCCCACTTGATCTGCGTGGCCGGATTGGTCCGCCAGTCGGCGCCCACCGACGACATCTTGGAGCCGGGGTAGGCCTGGACGAGGCCGTAGGCGCCCGAAGAGGGGTTGACGGCCCGGTAGTTCCAGGTGGACTCGTGGTCCACGATGTTGCTGAAGCACTGGAACTGGCCGCTGGGCACGATCTGCCGGGCGATGGCCTGCACTTCGGAGACCGAGTACGACGACTGCTGCGGGAAGCTCGCGCTGCTGCCGCCCGTGACGGCGCTCTCGGTCGTGGCCTGGGCCGACTTGGCCTGGAGCTCCGCGCGCTCCTTGGCCTCCTGCGCGGCCTTGTCGGCCTTCGCCTTGTCCGCGGCGGCCTTCTGCTTGGCCACCGCGTCCTCGGCGGCCTGCTTGCGGGCCGCCTCCTCCGCCGACTTGCGGGCGGTGGAGTCCGCGGCGATGGCCTGGGCGTCCGCCTGCTCGGTCAGCGAGGCGGTCTGCACCTGGGCCTGTGCGCCTACAGGTAAGTCGGCGAGGAGAGCGGACCCGCTCGCCTTGGTCTCGGCCTCGTCGCCGGGCTGTCCGGTGTTGGCCTGGGCCACGCCCATGACCGCGCCGACAGTGGTGACCGCGGTGGCCGACACCACGGCGAATCCTCTGGCCGGTATCCGGCTCACACGTTTTCCTTAACTCTGGGCGTCAGATGGAAGTGGTGCGCGCGGCCGGGGCCGCCGGTGCTCAGTACCAGTGGTTCGCCTGCCAGAACGACCAGGCCTCGCACGGGCTGCCGTAGCGGTCGTTCATGTAGTTCAGGCCCCACTTGATCTGCGTGGCCGGGTTGGTGCGCCAGTCGGCTCCCGCAGACGAGTACTTGGACGCCGGCAGGGCCTGGAACAGGCCGTAGGAGCCGGAGGAGGGGTTGACCGCGTCGATCTTCCAGTCGGACTCGTGGTCCACGATGTTGCTGAAGCACTGGAACTGGCCGCTGGGGACCATCTGCCGTGCCATCGCCTGGATCTGCTCGACGCTGTAGTGGCTGAGGACGGGGAAGTCGGAGGCGCTGCGGCTGGCCGCGGCCTTGAGCTCCGCGCGCTTCTTGGCGTCCTTGGCCGCCTTCTCGGCGGCTTCCTTCTTCGCGACGGCGGTCTTGGCGGCGGCCTTGCGAGCGGCTTCCTCGGCGCCCTTCTTGGCGCTCTCGTCCGCGGCGATCGCCTGGACGCTGGCCTGCTCCGTCAGGGACGTCGTCTGGACGGTGGCCTGGAGGCCGACCGGCACGTCCGCGAGGAGCGTGGCGTCGCTCGCCGTCGCCTCTGCGTCGTTGGCCTGCGCGGTGCTGCCCGAGGCAACGCCGACGACGCTTCCGACAGCGGTGACCGCCGTGGCCGAGGCCACTGCGAATCCCCGGACCGAGATCCGGCTCACACGGTTTTCCTTCCAGCAGCGCCCGCCGCGGTGACCCTGGCGGACGCAATCGTGCCCCTGGCGCTGGCCTCCCAACTGCGGGGTCACGGAGGCGCGGGCCCGGTGGGCGACTCCCTTGCGGGAGAGCCGTGTGATGCTCGGGCGGCATACGACGCGGATATGGAGTTGAAGGTGGTGCTTCGGTGCTGTGGACCGCTGGGGGTACACGTGTGTCGTATGCGGGGCCTGACAGGAATGAGACTTTGCCGTAACCGGACGCCGCGAGGCAATTCCGAGTTGCGTGTGAAAGCTCACACCCCGTTTGGCCCCGGGAATTTCAGGGTTCGGCCACACATGGAGGCGCCGCCCGGCTAGGCTCACGGCCTTTGCCGGACGGCGCCAACTGCCGTACGGGCCCCGCGTAACGGGGCGAGCGGGTCAGATCTGCACGTCCTCCAGCATTTCGGTCACGAGTGCCGCGATCTGGGACCTCTCGGACCGGCTCAGGGTGACGTGCGCGAAGAGCGGATGCCCCTTCAGTTTCTCCACCACGGCGACGACACCGTCGTAGCGCCCGACTCGCAGGTTGTCCCGCTGCGCCACGTCATGGGTCAGAACGACCCGCGAGTTGGCGCCGATCCGCGACAGAACGGTCAACAGCACGTTCCGTTCGAGGGATTGGGCCTCGTCCACGATCACGAACGCGTCGTGGAGCGAGCGGCCGCGAATGTGGGTCAGCGGGAGCACCTCCAGCATGCCGCGGGCGGTGACCTCCTCGATGACCTCGCGGGAGGCGACGGCCGACAGTGTGTCGAACACCGCCTGCGCCCAGGGGCCCATCTTCTCGGCCTCGGTGCCCGGCAGGTAGCCCAGGTCCTGCCCGCCCACCGCGTACAGCGGACGGAAGACCATCACCTTCTGGTGCTGACGGCGCTCCAGCACCGCCTCGAGACCCGCGCACAGCGCCAGCGCCGACTTGCCGGTGCCGGCCCGGCCGCCCATCGACAGGATGCCGACGTCCGGGTCGAGCAGCAGGTCCAGCGCGATCCGCTGTTCGGCGCTGCGGCCCTTGATGCCGAACGCCTCCCGGTCGCCGCGCACGAGGCGGACGTTGCCGTCGGGCGTGACCCGGCCCAGTGCCTTGCCGCGTTCGGACTGGATGGTCAGACCGGTGTGCACGGGCAGGTCGGCGGCCTCCGGGACGTACACGCGGCCTTCCTCGAAGAGGATGTCCACCTGCTCGCCCGACAGGCTCAGTTCGGACATCCCGGTCCAGCCGGAGGCGTCCGTGATGGCGAGTTCGGCGCGGTACTCCTCCGCCAGCAGGCCGACCGAGGACGCCTTGATCCTCAGGGGGAGGTCCTTCGACACGACGGTGACGTCGAACCCCTCGGCCTGCAGGTTGCGCGCGACCGCGAGGATGCGTGAGTCGTTGTCCCCCAGGCGGTAGCCGGTGGGCAGCACGCTGGGGTCCGAGTGGTTGAGCTCGACACGGATGGTCCCGCCCAGGTCCCCGATGGGGATGGGGGCGTCGAGGCGTCCATGCTGCACCCGGTAGTCGTCCAGCAGGCGCAGGGCCTGCCGGGCGAAGTAGCCGAGTTCGGGATGGTGCCGCTTGGCCTCCAGCTCCGTGACCACGACGATGGGGAGCACGACCTCGTGCTCGTCGAATCGGGTCAGGGCGTTCGGGTCGGCCAGCAGGACGCTGGTGTCGAGAACGTAGGTGCGCCGGTCGGGCTTGTGGCGCTTTGTGCTGGTCACCACGGAAGGACGTACCCCCTCGGATGAGGTCGGGGAGCGACGGAGTGGAACTGGGCCGGAAGTCGGCCGTCTGCACGGGCCGAGAACCGGCCCTCCGCTGCGTCCGTGCGGACCGCACGGTCGGGCTGGTGCAAGGGGCCTCCCGGGCGGACGGCCCCGTGCCGTCCGCTGAGATCCGACACCCGTGGTTCGGGCGTCGACCTGCTTGGCTTATTCCCTCGAACACACGCCGCCATGCCACGGCATATGACGGCGCACCGGTGAACTCCGCGTTACTTCTGCCCCGAACGGGGTACTCGAACGGCCCATTGGGCCGCGTGTGACCGCTCCACAGTGCTGAAACGCGCCCCGGCCCGTGGCCGGTTGTCAGCCGCCGTAGCGGCGGTGGCGCGCGGCGTAGTCACGCATGGCGCGCAGGAAGTCGACCTTGCGGAAGGCCGGCCAGAAGACCTCGCAGAAGAAGTACTCCGAGTGGGCCGTCTGCCACAGCATGAACCCGGACAGCCGCTGCTCGCCGCTGGTGCGGATCACCAGGTCGGGGTCGGGCTGGGCCTTGGTGTAGAGGTGGCGGCCGATCATGTCGACGGTGACGGAGTCGGCTAGCTCCTCCATCGGGACGCCCTTGTCGTGGGCGTCGAGGATCATCGAGCGCACGGCGTCGGCGATCTCCTGGCGGCCGCCGTAGCCGATGGCGACGTTGACCAGTATCCCGTCCTTGTCGGCGGTGCTCTCCTCGGCTTCCTTCAGGGTGCGCTGCATGCCGGCCGGGAGGAGGTCCAGGGTGCCCACGTGGTGGACGCGCCAGCGGCCGTCGGCGGCGAGGGTGCGCACGACGTCCTCGATGATGCCGAGGAGCGGTACGAGCTCCTCCTTGGCGCGGTCGAAGTTGTCCGTGGACAGCAGCCAGAGGGTGACCACCTCGACGTCGGTCTCGGAACACCAGCCGAGGAACTCCTCGATCTTCTCGGCGCCCGCCCGGTGGCCGTGCACGGTGGTGGAGCCGGCGGCCTTCGCCCAGCGGCGGTTGCCGTCCATGATGACGCCGATGTGCTTGGGCACCTGAGCGTGGTCCAGGTGACCTTCCACCCGGCGCGCGTACAGCCTCACCAACAGGCCGCGCAGCTTGTCGCGCAGGTTCACGTGATTGTCAGCCCCTCCGTGCGGTGGCGGTCCCCGCGAGGCGCAGCCTACCTCTCCGGGAGCGGTCGGGTGCGAGCGGGGTGGGGTGCTCGGGCGGTTGCTCCGGTCGAGTCACCCGGATGCGGACAGAAAAACGGGCCGGTCCGTGGGGGGGGAGACGGACCGGCCCGAGGGGGGGTTCCCACCATAACCCTTCGTGAGGGATGCCGCGTGCATCGGCGCACCACAATTACTCTCCGAAACCGCGCGGCGACGGGCCGGTGGTCGCCCGGAGGCAGGCATTCGGGTGATTCATGGCCGGAAAACGGCGGATTCGCAGGCGAATCAGGTGGCGCACGGTGGAAGTGGAGGTGTTGAGGCCACTTCACCTCGCGGCGGGTCGCCGCACCCGGGGTCCCTCCGACGGGCTACCCCGGGCACGTGCGTCCCCTTGACGCCGACGGCACCGCGCGGCCCCCTCCTCCGCGCGGTGACGCCCGCGCAGCTTTGCTCACGCGAATTGCCTGAAACTGAACTTACGTGAGGCGGGGAGCAGATGCGAGCCGTTCGCGATAACAATGTGGAAACCGCGTGGAGATGAGGGTCACTCTGCTGCGGAGTGACCTGGAATGTCCGATTCCGTGCCGGGGTGCGGGGCTTGCGGGCCACCCTCTTCGCGGCGTTGCAGCGGCAGGGAGCCTTGAAGGTCGCGGAGGCTGCGGATGGCGCGCGGACAGCCGGGCGGTGGGTGCGCGGCGAGCGGGCAGGCGGTTTCGGCAGCGGTTCCCGGCCGCACCGGCCGGGGCGCGGACACGAACCCGCTTCCCGATCGTGAACCGCCCCGTGGCGATGGACTGTTGACGTCCAGTCAGCCAGGGCCGGGAGGGCGGCGGGCCGCCTGCCCTCCCGGTCAGCGGGACGGCTTGCGCGCCTCGACGAGGTGACGGGTGCTGTGGGCGACGAACGGGCCCTCGGACTCGATCCGTTCGTGCAGCGCGCGCAGCCGGGACTCGTGGCCCGCCACGGTGAAGCCCGGCACCATCCACACCACCTTGCGCAGGAAGTGGACGACGGCGGCGATGTCGTGGAACTCGACACGCAGCCGCTCCGCCCGCAGGTCGACGATCTCCAGGCCGGCGGCCTCGGCGTCGGCGCGCTCGCGGTCGGGGTGGCGGGCGGAGCTGACCTCGTCCGGCAGGGGGCCGAGGAAGTGCTCGACGAGTTCGAAGACGCTGCGCGGGCCCACGTGCTGCGCGAAGTAGGTGCCGCCCGGCTGGAGGACCCGGGTGATCTCCGCCCACGGCGGCCGTACCGGATGTCGGCTGGAGACCAGGTCGAAGGCGTCGTCGGCGAAGGGCAGGGGCGCGTCCTCGGGGACGGCGACGACCGCGACGCCGCGCGGCCGGAGCAGGGCGGTGGCCTTGGTCACGTTCGCCGGCCAGCCCTCGGTGGCGACGGTGAGGACCGGGGCCCTGGGGGCGGCGCGGCCGAGGGCGAAGTCCAGGACCTCCCCTCCGCCCGTGTCCAGGTCGAGCGCCGCGCTCGCGAGGGCCAGCCGTCCCGCCAGCGACACGGCGTACCCCCAGGAAGGCCGCGCCTCGGTGGCCCGCCCCTCGAACCAGGAGAAGTCCCACCCCTCGGTGGGCACGGCGGCGCCCTCGGCGACGAGGTCCTCGAAGGTGCGCCCGGCGGCGCCCCCCTCCTCGTGAGTGTGCGTCATGTCACTTCACCAGCGGTCGTACGGCGTCCCCGGCGAACCGGACGAAACCCTCGGGGTCGGGTTCGTCGGCCGTCGGGAGGAGGACGACGGTGTCGGCGCCGGCGTCGGCGAACCGCTGGACGGTCTCCGCGACCGTGGCCGCGTCACCGGCGACGCCCAGCCCGGGGGTGCCGGTGAGGCCGGTCGCGGCCAGTTCGCGGTCCAGGCGGGCGGCGGCGCCGGGGCCGGTGGCGGTGGTGAGGTAGACGACGATCCGGTGGTGTCCGTCGTCCCGGCCGGCCGCCGACCTGCCCTCCTCGATGATCCGGCGGGCCTCGCGCACGCCGTCCGGCGAGAAGGACTCGTTGAGGACGGTGCCGTCGGCGACCTCGCCGGACAGCCGCAGGGTGTGCGGGCCGATGCCGCCCACCAGCACCTCGGCGCCGCTCTGCGGGGGCCAGTCCAGGGCGACGTCGTCCAGCGTCACGTAACGCCCCCCGCTCGTGAGGCGCTCGCCGTTCAGCAGACCGCGCAGGGCGAGGGTGTACTCGCGCAGCAGCGTCAGCGGGGACGCGGCACGGACGCCGACCTGGCCCATCCAGTCCTGGACGCCGTGGCCGACGCCGAGGACGACGCGGCCCGGGAACATCCGGTGCAGGGTGGCCGCCTCCATCGCGGTGAGCGCGACGTTGCGCAGCGGGGCCGGCAGCAGTCCGACGCCGACGCGGACCCGCTCGGTCCAGGCGAGCGCGGCCGCCGCCGAGGAGATCCCCGCCTCCCGGAAGCAGTCCTCCCACAGCCAGAGTTCGTCCAGCCCGGTACCGTCGGCGAGACGGGCGATCTCGCGCAGCCGTTCAGGCGGCAGTTGGGGTCGGAAGAGGGCGCCGAGTGCGGTCATGATCCTTTCCTATCCGCCGTCCGCCGCGACGACAAGTGCTTTACGGATCAGATCCGGTGAGGGGAGCGCCATGGCGCGCTGGCGTGACGGACGGGGTCATCTGGTCGTGCGGGGGGAGGCGGGGGCGGTCACCGTCCCGCTGGAGATCGCGTCCTCCTACCGCGCCCGCACACGGGGGCTGCTGGGGCGGACGTCCCTGGACGGGGCGCTGCTCCTGTCCCCCGCCAACAGCGTCCACACCTTCCGCATGCGCATCCCCATCGACGTGGCCTACCTGGACCGCGACCTGCGTGTCCTCACGGTACGCACCATGCCCCCGAACCGCCTGGGCCTGCCCCGCCCACGAGCCCGGCACGTCCTGGAGGCGGAGGCCGGTGCGATGGCGGGGTGGGGGATGGGGGCCGGGGTGCGGGTGGAGGTCGTCAGTTCGTCGTGCGGGGGAAGGTGACCTCCACCCGGCGGTTCTTCTTGCGGCCCTCCTCGGTGGAGTTGTCGGAGATGGGGTACTGCTCGCCGTAGCCGCGCACCTCGAAGGTGATGCCCGGGTTGTTCAGGTCGCCGGCGAGTTCCGCCTGTACGGCGTCGGCGCGCTGTTTCGACAGGACGTCGCCGTGGGCGGAGGAGCCCAGGTTGTCGGTGAAGCCGAAGACGCGGACCAGGGTGGTGTTCTGCTTCTTGATCTCGGCGGCGATCGCCGCGACCCGTGCCTTCGCCGCCGCGCCGAGCCGCGCGCTGTCCTTGCCGAACAGGACCTCCGCCTGGAGGGCGAACGTCACGTCCGCGTTGGTGTCCTCGCGCCGCTCGTCACCCGACTCGTCCTCGACGACCTCCTTGATGTCCAGCACCTTGGGCTCGGCGAGGGTGCCGCCCTCGGGCAGCTTGAGGTCCGGGTCGTTGGCGTCGACCTTCACGGGGGCGGCGGCGGTGGGTTCGGTGCCCGGGGGGACGCTGGGCGAGGTGTCGGCGTGCGCGGTGGGGGCCGTGCCGACGATCACCAAGGTGGCCGTGACGACCGCGAGGGTGAGGCGTGGGGTCATGGCGGCCTCACCCGGAGATCTTGACTACCGCGCTGGGGAACAGCGGGAGTTGGAAGGAGACGTCGGTGGTGCCGGCGGGCGGGGCCGGGAACTGGAGGAAGACGTCGATCGATTCGCCGGCCTTGAGGGTGGAGAAGCCTGTGGTGGTGAGGGGGCGCCCTTCGGTGTCGCGGAGGACGTAGTAGCGCTTCTTGCTCTTCGAGTCGACGAGGGTGGCTCCGCCGAGGGACCTGCCGTTGTTCATGATCTCGGTTTCGTTGCCGCTCAACGCCGACGGGATAGTGGCGACCGTCCCACTGTCGTTCTTCAGGGAGCCGTTCACAGTAACGAAGCCACCGGAATCACGTACCGCAGCAGTGATCCGGAGGAGAAGTCCGCTCGGGCCCTTCAACTCGGCGATGGGCGCCTCGGCCTGCCCTTCTTGGGGGTTGGGCTGCGATCCTCCGGTCTTGGAAGCGGGCGACGAGCTCTGAGGCTTCTTTCCGTCGCCGTCACCTCCACCTCCACCGCCACACGCGGCCGAGCCCAGGGTGAGCCCCGCGACGACCGCCAGCGCGACCATCCCCCTTCGGGCCTTCGCCGTGCATCGCATGTTCATCACTCCGCTTTCTTCGTCAGCCGTCGGCCAGGTGGACGTCGAACAGGTCCTCGGGCGCGGGCAGGTCGGTCAGGTCCGCCGGGTCCAGCACCCAGTCGACGTCGTCGTCGCAGTTGAGCGTGGGCAGTCCATTGCCCGGCGGGATCTGGCCGGGAGGGTCGCACAGCGGCTCGATCACCGCGACGGCCTCGGCGTGCGCGAGCCTGCCCGCCGTGCCGGGCACGACCGACTCGCCGATGGGCTTGTTCGTGGCCACCTCGACTCTGTAACTCAGTGGGCCGTCAGGGGAGCATTGGGCCGTCGCGTCGTTCATCGCGGCCAACTCCACCGCCCGCTCGCACCGGTTGCTTCCGCCGTCGCCGTCGAAGATGTCCTGCCACTTCGTCGGGTCGAGAACGGCCAGCACCCACAGGTCGGCGAGCTCGTCCCTGGTCTCCTGGGCCGCCGCCAGCGCCGCGGCGTCCGCGGCGGTCTGCGCCTCGTTGCGCTTCACCGCCGCCTGACCGACCGCGAAGAACGCGAACGCGACAAAGAGCAGGCCCGCCACCACCGTGATGTAGATGGGGAAGACCTGCCCTGCGTCGCTCCGAAGGCGAGGTTGGCTCAGGGAGCTACCTTGCCGATCTGAGTGGTGAGCTTGTCCACGATCGTCTGCCCCAGATTCGTGTTCGCGATCAGCACTACGATCGCCACCACCACCGCGATGATGCCCAGGTACTCGACCGCCGTCTGCCCCCGGTCGCCGCGCCGGCGCATCGCCCGGACCGTCGTGTCGGCCCAGCCGCTCACCCGGGTCCTGGCCGCGACGGTGGTCTTCAGCATCAGGTCGCTCATGGCGTTCCTCTCCGTATGAGGCGTTACCGGCACGAGGAACGTAGGGCGCGAGGCGGGATGAGGGGGAGGGTCCCAGGGCCCAAGCCCGGGCCCAAGTCGTCGGTGTGCGGCGCGTCATGTCGTCACCGCCGTGCCCAGCCACTTGGCCGCCGCTTCGGCGCGGCTGCTGCTGTGCAGCTTGGCGAAGATGCGGTTGATGTGGTTCTTGACCGTCTTCTCGCTGATGAAGCAGGCGGCGGCGATCTGCTGGTTGTTCATGCCCGAGGCGATCAGGTCCATGATCTCCGCCTCCCTCCCGCTGAGCCGGAACCCTGTGCGTGACTGTCCCACAGGCGATTGCAGTTGCGAAAGCGGTTCCGTAAAAGTTCCTGAGAATGGGGGGAGTGAGCCTACGTCAGCATGTGCAGTCGCACCGGCGCGGAGGTGGGCGAGGGCCGCGGTGGCCGCCGTCGGGGTGAAGTGGGCGCGGCCCCGGCGGGCGTCCCGTACGGCGGAGAGCAGCTCGTCCACGGTGAACTCCCCGTGGACCAGGTAGCCGCCGGCCCCCCGCAGCAGGGCCTCCTGGACGATCCTGTGCTCGTCGCTGTAGGTGAGCATCAGCACCGGGGCGATCGGCGCCAGGTGGGGCAGGACGGAGAGGCCGTCCACGCCGGGCATGCGGACGTCGAGGAGGACGACGTCGGGCCGGTGCCGCAGGGCGGCCTCGTAGGCCTGGCGGCCGTCCGCGGCCTCCGCGACGACGTCGATGTCCTCCCGGCAGTGGAGCAGTGCGGTCAGGCCCGCGCGGACCACCGGGTTGTCGTCCGCCACGATCACGCGCACGGGCGTGGGGGCGGGTTCCCGGCCGGGCGGCGGCTGGTTCGGCATCGGGCGGCCTCCTCTCATGAGGTGAGCGGGTGGTCGGTCACGGCGTCGAGCGGGAGTTCCAGGAGGACTTCGGTGCCGCGGGCGTCCGGGCGGGGTCCGATGGTGAGGCGGGCGCCGACGGAGGCTGCCCGCTCGGTCATGCCGACGATCCCGAAGTGCCCTTCTTTCCGCAGCCGTTGCAGGTCGGTGTCGGCCGGCAGGCCGCGGCCGTCGTCGAGGACGCCGACGCGGAGGAGGTGGTCGTCCACACCCGCCCGCACCTGGACCTGGGAGGAGTCCGCGTGGCGGTGGGCGTTCTCCAGGGCTTCCGAGGCGATCGTCAGGAGCTGGCGGGCGACGGCGGGCGGGACGGGGAGGGAGGCGTGGTCGCCCGTGGCGTGGTACGTGGCCGGCAGGTCCGTGCGGGACGCGAAGTCGTATGTGAGGGCGGCGAGTTCGGCGAGGACGTCGACACCGTGGGCCGGGTCGGATTCCCGGCGCAGGTCGGTGAGGAGTTCGCGGGACTCGGCGGCGGCCCGGCGGGCGGCACGGGCGACGAGTTCGGCCTGTCGCCGTACCCGCTCGGGGTCGGGGTGCGGCGATGTCGCGGAGTGGGCCAGGCCGTCCGCCGCGAGGGCGACACCGTGCAGGGTCTTGGCGACGGAGTCGTGCATCTCGCGGGCGAGCCGGGCCCGTTCGGCGGCGACCGCCTCGGTGACGGCGAGCCGGGCCCGGACGGCGGTCAGGGCCTGGGTGGCGGTGCCGAAGCGCAGCATGAGTCCGCGCAGGGTGGACCCCACGGCCCCGGTGATGAGGCAGAAGCCGGGCAGTACGAGTCTCTCGGCGAGGCCCGTGCCCGACTCCCGCTCCAGGGTGGCGTGGACCAGCAGGAGGATCAGTGACTGGAGGGAGGCGAAGCAGGCGGCGCCGCGCCAGCCGTAGACGATGCCGGCGAGCAGCGGGGTGCAGACGCTGACGTAGGCGAGCGTGGTGTCGGGGCCGGCGGAGACCAGCAGCAGGGTGCCGAAGAGGGTGTCGACGGCCAGGAGGCTGGGGTGGCGCAGGAGGAGGGGGCCGAAGCGCTCCCAGTCGCGGAAGAGGGCGTAGGAGCCCATGAAGGTGATGACGACGGCCGCGCCCACCAGGCGGACGCCCAGGCCGGGGGTGGCGTTGAGGAGCGCCGCCGGGGCGGCCAGGGCGATCATGGCGAGGCGGAAGCCGAAGACCTGCCGGCACATCGCCTGGAGGGCGTTGATCTGAAGGGTGAGCGGCGGGCCGGTGACGGGTTCCCGGGGCGCTGTCCGGCGTCCTAACAGCGCTCTGAGTCCTCTGGCTTCCCGGCGCGCCGTCGCCGTCATGGCCATCCCCCTCCCCCCTACTCGCCCGTGATCGAGCTGAAGTCGGTGCCGGAGCCGAGCAGCATGCCCGCGCCGAGGAGGAGCATCGTGGCCGGGACCATGAACGTGGTGATCATCAAGGTGGCCTTGGGGACGGCGCGGGCGGCCTTGCGGCGGGCGTTCTGGGCGTCCGTGCGGCGCATGTCCTTGGCGATGGAGACGAGGGTGTCGACGATCGGCGCGCCCAGTTCCTCGCCCTGCTGGAGCGCGGTGACGAACATGGCGACCTGTTCGGAGTCGTTGCGGCGGCGCAGTTCCTGGAAGGCCTCGCGGCGGCTGACGCCGAGGTCCATCTGACGCAGGGTGATGCGGATCTCGTCCGCCCACGGGCCCTGGTAGCGGGACGCGACGCGGTCCAGGGCCTGGCGGAAGCCGAGGCCCGCGCTGACGACGACGGCCAGCACGTCGAGGAAGTCGGGCAGGGTGCGTTCGATGGCGTCCTTGCGGACGCGGATCGCGGACCAGATGCCGACCTCGGACCAGAACGCGGCGAAGGCGAACATCAGCAGGGCGATGAGGAAGCTGCCCTGGAGGAGCGCGGCGAGGACGCCGAGAGCGCCGATCGCGCCGTAGACCGCGCGGCGGGCCGCGTAGCGGTCGACGGTGAGTCCGCCGGGGTTGCCGGCGAGGTCGATGCGCCGCCGGTAGCGGGCGACCTGCCGGGGGCCCATGAGCCGCAGGACGGCGGGCGCGTACCGCATGCCCAGGCGGTCGACGAGCGAGCCCACCGCTCCGGTGCGGGTGGAGCCGACCTCCAGGGCGAGGGCGAGGTCGCCGGGGAGTTCCACCTCGGCGCGGTACATGCGGATGCCGGTGAAGACGCCCCAGACGGCGACGCCCATGAGGAGTGCGAGCAGGAGATCCATGCCGTGGTTTCCTCCTCAGACGTCGATGCGGGACATGCGGCGGATGAGGACGAAGCCGACGGCGTAGAGGGCGAAGGCGACGATCACGCAGGCCTGGCCGACGGCGGAGCCGGTCATGCGGTCCAGGGTGCCGTCCTCGACGCTGTCCATGAGGAACAGCGCCCCGACGCCCAGCGCCGGCACCGCGTAGGACGTCATGTTCACCTGGGAAAGCTGCGTGCGTACCTCGCGTCGGGTCTCCTTGCGTTCCTCCAGGGTCTCCGTCAGGTTGCGCAGGGCGGCGACGACCTGGCCGCCGGCGCGGTTGGAGAGGACCAGCGTGGTGACGAGCACGACCAGTTCGCGGGAGGGGAGGCGGTCGGCGAGTTCGCCGAGTGCGTCGTCGAGAGAATGGCCGACGGCCAACTGGTTCGCCACTTTGGCGAGTTCCTCTCCAGCGGGAGCTTCGAGTTCTTCCGCCGCCATGCCGATCGCGGTGCGCAGGGCGAGTCCTGCGTTGGTCGCGTTGGCCAGGATGCGCGCGAGTTCGGGGAGTTGGTTGATGAAGCGCTCGATGCGTTTCTGGCGTTGCCAGTTGAGGAACTGCCAGGCCGCCCAGAGGCCAAGGAGTCCGGCCAGTGGGCCGAAGAAGGGGGCCAGGGTGGCCTGGCCGATCAGCCACAGTCCGGCCACCGCCGCCAGCATGCAGACGGCGAACTCCCCGGGTGTGACGTCGAGTCCCGTCGCCGCCAGTTTCCGTTCCAGCCTGCGGCCCGCCGCCGTGCGGCGCAGCCGCCGGTCCAGGGTGCGGAAGCGGCGCCGGCGTCCGCTCGCCGCGGTCTGTCCGGTGTACGACAGCCGCTCCACGAGCGCCGCGCGCTGCGCGCGGCCCCTGGCGTAGACGTGCACGCCGGTGACGGCCAGGGCGCAGGTCAGCAGGGCGGCGCCGGTGGTGAGGCTGATGAGGGTGTCGAGGTCCATGCGGCTACCGGGCTTCCCTGGTCGTCAGTTCGTCGAGGGTGCGGGCCACGCCGAAGGCCTGCGGGACGGGCTGGCTCGCCATGTGGAGGCGGTCGGCGGTGCGGCGCGGGAGGGGGAAGTACTCGAAGACGCCGTGGACGCGGCCGTCGGCGGTCATCGGCCGGGCGTTGAAGCGGGCGATCGTCGCCAGCCGGTACGGCTCTCCGCCGTGGCTCTCCAGCAGGGCGATCTCGGTGATGCGGCGGGCGCCGTCGGCGAAGCGGGTGAGCTGGATGACGACGTCGACGGCGCTGTTGATCTGGTCGTGCAGGGCGACGAAGGGGATCTCGACGTCGCTCATGGAGGCCAGGGTCTGCAACCGCATCAGCGCGTCCTCGGCGCTGTTGGCGTGGACGGTGGCGAGGGAGCCGTCGTGGCCGGTGGACATGGCCTGGAGCATGTCGAGCGACTCCCCGCCGCGGACCTCGCCGACCACGATCCGGTCGGGCCGCATCCGCAGAGAGTTGCGGACCAGGTCGCGGATGGTGATGCGGCCCTTGCCCTCGACGTTCGGCGGGCGGGACTCCAGCCGGATCACGTGGGACTGCTGGAGCTGGAGTTCCGCCGAGTCCTCGATGGTGATGATGCGTTCGCCGTCGGGGATGAGCCCGGACAGGGCGTTCAGCAGGGTGGTCTTGCCGGTGCCGGTGGCGCCGGACACGATCACGTTGAACCTGGCCTGCACCAGGCCGGCCAGCAGATGGACCATGGACTCGTCGAGGGAGCCGAAGCCGATCAGCTCGTTGAGGGTGAAGGAGCGCGGGAAGCGGCGGATGGTGAGGGTCGGGCCGGTCAGCGACAGCGGCGGGATGATGACGTTGACGCGTTCGCCGGACGGCAGCCGGGCGTCGACCATGGGGTTCGTCTCGTCCACGCGCCGGTTGACCGTGGAGACGATGCGTTCGATGGTCTGCATCAGCTGGTCGTCGGAGGCGAAGCGGAGGGGGAGCTGCTCCACCCGGCCGGCCCGCTCGACGAAGATCGCGTCGGGGCCGTTGACCATGATCTCGGTGATGGAGGCGTCCTCCAGGAGCGGTTCCAGGATGCCGAGGCCGAGGGCCTCGTCGACGACGCGGCGGATCAGCTGCGAGCGTTCGACGGTGGACAGCACCGGGCCCTCGCGGCTGATGATGTGCCCGAGGACGCGCTCCAGGCGTGCCCGGCGCTCGGCCGCCGCGAGCGAGCTCATCTCGGCGAGGTCGATCTCCTCCAGCAGTTTCGCCCGGTACGAGGAGATCAGGTGGCCGTCCTCGCCCCGGCCGCCGTTCTCCTCGGGGGAGGTGATGCGGGCCCTCAGGCTCATCTCCGGTTCCTCCTCATGGGCTTCGGTGGTCGACCGGCATGGTGGCCGTCTTGTGGGCCTGGCCGAAGTCGGCGATGCCGGGGATGACGGACGGGATGTCGACGGTGGAGGTGACCTGGACCTCGTCGCCCAGGAACACGGGGCCGCCGCAGCGGGCGTTGAGCCGGCCGCTCACCGCCCGTGCGCAGTCCCCCTGCGCGTCGCCGGCGAGGGACGCGCTTCGGGCGCCCGCGCGGGCCGCGGTGCCGGCCTGCTGGGCGGCGTACGCGATCAGGCCCAACTGGACGGCGGCCAGCGCCACCAAGAGGAGGAGCGGGAGGAAACCCAGGTACTCCAGGGCCACCTGGCCCCGGTCCCGTCCCCGGCGTGCGGGTGCGTGCCGCATGTCAGTCGCCGTCCTCTTCCTCTACGGCGCCGGCGTGGCCGTGCACAGGGAACGGGAAGTCGATCAGGCCCGGGAAGAGGACGGGGACGTGCAGGGTGACCTGGGCCGTCACATAGCCCTCGCCGCCGCACGTCACCTCCGCGTTCCCCTTCCACGCCGGCGGCAGGTTCTTCAGTCCCGCCTGTTCGCACACCGCGGACCGCTCCCCCCGTGGCGCCGCCGTGCCCGCCCGTACCGCCTCGTCGGCGGCGTGCCCCGCGAGCGAGAACGTGTATCCCACCAGTACGAACTGCCAGACCACCGCCAGGGTCACGATGATCAGCGGGGTCATGCCGAGGAACTCGATCGTGACCTGGCCCCGGTCCCGCGCGAGCCGTCCGGCTCTCATCGCCTTCGCGGTCCCCCTCATCCCCCTCACTCCTTCCGCCGCCGCAGGCCGCCCGCGCCCCGCTCCCGGGCGCGTCCCCCGCGGCGCGCCGGCTCGGCCCCGGGCGCCCGGACCAGCCCCAGCTCCCCGGCGAGCGCCCACATCGCCTGCCGTACGGCGCCCTTGGCGTCGAGGTCGTGGACGCGGCCGGCGTCTACGGCCGCCTGGAGTTCCTTGAAGTTCGCGGGGACCGTGGTGGCCGCGACGGCGGTGCCGGTGATGCGCTGGATCAGCGCGGGCTGGATCTCCGTACCGCGGCCGTGGCGGTTGACGACGACGGTGGTCTCCTCCGCCTTGCGGATCTGGAGCCTGTCCCACATGCGGACGGCGCGTTTGGCGCCGCGTACCGCGACCACGTCGGGGGTGGTGACCAGCAGGGCCCGGTCGGCCATCTCCACGGCGGCGGCCCCGGCGCCGGCGAGCTGGGCGCCGCAGTCGACGACGACGACCTCGTAGCGGGAGCGCAGCGCGCCGACGATCTGGCGGGCGGCGCGGTCGGTGACCTCCTCGCCGCGTTCGCCCTCGCCGGGGGCGAGGAGCAGGGCGACGCCGCTGTCGTGGCGGAAGACGGCCTCGGCGAGGATGCGGGGCGAGATGTCGGCGATGGCGGCGAGGTCGACCACGGAGCGGCGGAACTGCACGTCCAGGTAGGAGGCGACGTCGCCGGTCTGGAGGTCCATGTCGACGAGGGCCGTGGGCCGGCCGGAGGCCTGGGCGGCCAGGGCGAGCTGGACGGCGAGCAGGGTCGCGCCGACGCCGCCCTTCGCGCCGCTGACGGTGACGACGGTGCCGCCGACGCCGGTGAAGACGTCGCCGCCGTGGCCGAGATGGCGTCGGACGCCGACCGACCACTGGGCGACGGACTGGACGCGGCTGGCGAGTTCCTCGTAGCTCAGCGGCAGGGTGACCAGGCCGCGGGCCCCGGCGTCCATGGCGGCCTGGAAGAGGCCGGGGCTCGCGTCGGTGGTGACGAGGACGACGCCGACGGCGGGGAAGCGCAGGGCGACCTCGCGCACGAGCTCCAACGCCGGAACGGGGCCGATCCGTTCGTGGACGACGACGACCTCGGGGAGTTCGTCGACGGACTCCGCGGCGAGGCGGGCGAGGGCGTCGACGAACTGGGTGGAGTCGGTGACGGGGGCGAGGGGCTCGGCGTCCGGGAGCTGGCTGAGCAGGGTGGTGAGGGAGCGGACCGCGTCCGCGTCGCCGACGGCCGGGAGGATCCTCGTGGGCATGGCGGCGGCCTCTCACTTGTCCGTGGCGAGTTCGTACGTCCGGTCCTGGTCGGGGACCGTGGTGGGGGTGCCGGGCGCCACCAGGGCGAGCCGGACGCGCTTGGCGAACGACTCGGCGTACGTGATGCGCTGGGCGTCGCGGGTGGACAGCGCGAAGGTGATGGGGACCGCGTCGGTGGGCCGGCGGGTGCGGTCGTCGGCGTCGGGCTTGAGCGCGGTGAGCTCGCCGACGTCGAGGACGCGGGCGTTGGTGACGATGATCTTCGACTGGTCTGGGTCGCTCTGCTTGGCGCCCTCGAAGGTGGCGTAGACGTTGACGGAGGAGCCCGGGGTGATCTTGCCGGCGACGCCGGTGGCCGCGTCGATCATGATGGCGACCTCCTGCTCGCCGGCCTGGAGGGCGGGCTGGTCGACGATCATGTCGGTCTGGAGCAGGGAGCCCTTCTTCAGGGTCGTCACGGCGATCTTGCCGCGGATGGCGGCGAGGTCGGTGACGGCGTTGTCGGACAGCCAGCGCTCGGGCATCTCGATCTTCTCGAACTGGGCCGTGGTGAGCGGCGTGTAGGGCGCGATGTTCGCCCTGAGCCGGTACGCGGCGACCTCCGGGCCGACCTTGGAGCGCACGTCGTCGATGACGGAGAGGACACCGGCGAAGGCGCCGAGGGCGCACAGGACCGACAGGAGCAGGAGGATCACGCCGCGGCGCTGACGGGAGTTCATTTCCGTGCAACCTCGTTGGGGTCGGGTCGAGCGGGACGGACGCGCTGGGTTCCTGGGCTGTTCAGCCGCCCGCGGTGAGCGCGCGGGCGGGGCGGGCGGTGATCTCTGCGGGGGGCGGCGGGGTGGCGCAGCAGAAGACGCAGCGGTCGCCGATGACGTCGATGCCGCACCAGTGGCACACGGTCTGCCGTACGGAGGCGACCAGTTGGTAGAGGACCGGCAGGTCGGGCAGGTAGGCGCAGAACTCGATCACCCGGCCGGTGCCCCACCAGTGGGCGGACTCGGCGGGCAGTCCGGTCTCGCGCAGTCCCTGCGCCTGCCACGCGGGGGCGAGGACGCCGGTGACCCAGTCGGACTGGAGCTGGCCGCGGGCGACCAGCATCCAGGTGGCGAACTCCGGCCCGGGCAGGACGTTTTCGGGGCTCGCCTTGACCAACCGGGGCTGAGGGTGGGCGAGGACGCCGAACTGGCTGCCCGGCATCCAGGAGCGGGCGTGCGACTTCAGGCCGACGGGGACGCGGTCGAGGCGGGCGACGGAGGCGAGGAGGGCGCCGGCGTGGATGTAGTGGGTGAGCAGCCGGCCCGCGGAGGCGAGGACGCCGGGGCCGAGGTCGCAGGAGGCCAACTGGCGTAACTGACGGGCCAGTACGGCGACGGACAGCGGGGGCAGTTCGGGCCGGAACAGTGCGACGCGGTCGCTCTCCAGGAGGGAGCGCACGGTGTGCAGCCGCTGCACGACGGCCGGCGGTGTGGCCCGCGAGTACAGGACGATCACATGGCCGTGCTGGTCGACGAGGGTCTGCACGGCGGCGACGGCCTCGTCGAGGGGGCGGCGGTCCAGGCCGTCGAGGACGGCCGCGGGCAGTGTCCGTTCGTCCTGCGGCGGCAGCGCCAGATCGGCGCCGGTCACGGCAATGGCAGTTGGCACGCGCAGCTCCCCGACTTCCCGCGGTCCGGTGCGCCGGTGTTACTCCGGTGCACCGGGGTGACTTCATTGCGTGACTACAGCAGCACTGTAACCACGTGGTTGTGGGCGGAGAACCGCTTTCGACGGCCTCTCGGAGACTGCCTTCGGCGCAAGTGGCGGCAAACCGGGGCAGGTTGCGCACACCGGCCCCCGGGAGAAAAAGTTTCCACCGGCCCTGAAACATTTCCCCGGGGCCGGCGCATCGGTGAGGTTGAGGACGGTACGGACGGACAGAGCGAAGAGGGAGAGCCGATGAGACAGGCCCGCGCGGACGAGTACGCGGAGTTCGCCGCGGCCCGGACGGGGCAGCTGTACCGGTCCGCCTGTCTGCTCACCGCGGGGGACACGCACCTCGCCGAGGATCTGGTTCAGGAGACCCTCGGCAGGCTGTACGTCCGCTGGGGGCGCGTCGCGCGCGCCGACAACCCCGCCGCGTACGCCCAGACCGTCCTCACCCGAGCCTTCCTCGCGCACCAGCGCCGGCGCAGCAGCGGCGAGCGCGCCGTGGACGTCGTCCCCGAACGCGCCGCCGGCGCGGGAGCCGACGTGACGCTGCGGCTGACGCTGCTGCAGGCCCTCGGCCGGCTGCCCGCCAAGGACCGGGCCGTCCTCGTCCTGCGGTACTGGGAGGACCGGTCCGTGGAGGAGACGGCCGGGGCCATGAACGCCAGTTCCGCCGCCGTGCGCACCCGGTGCGTGCGGGCTCTCGGCCGGCTGCGGGAGCTGCTGGGCGAGGACATCGGCGAGTACGCGCGGCCGTAGGACGCGCTGCCCCGTTCGCCTCGCGCCCGCACACGACCCCCACGACTTCTCTCATCACTTCGAGCCACGGAAACCGGTGGTGTGCCATGTCCGTCGACCAGTTCCCCGACCCCTTCGAGGAGCAGCTCTCCGTCGCCCTGCGCGACGCGGGCGGCTCCTTCGACACCGACCGGGCGGCGCTCGCCGCCGCGGGCCAGGCGCGTGGTCGCCGGCTGCGGCTGCGGCGGCGGGCCGCCGTCGCGGGGGGTGCGGCAGGGCTCGCCCTCGTGGGGGTGGGCGGGGCCCTGCTCGTACCGTCCGGCAGCGACCCCGGGCCGGCCGAGTCCTCCGTCGCGGCGAACGGGAAGGCCAAGCCTGCGGCGGGCGGGTTCTCGGCCCGCGAGGTGGTCAAGACGTTGGAGAAGCTGCTGCCGGGGGGCACGTTCAGCGGCCAGGAGGGCCGGGGGACGGCCGACGAGGCCGGGCCGCTCGCCTACGTCGTGTACGACGACGGCAAGGGCCCGGCGGCCGTTTCCGTGGGGCTGAGCCGGATCTCGACGGGGCGGGGCTTCGACCCGGCCCACGAGGTGCTGCCGTGCCCCGAGACGGGTGAGGGCGCGCCGTCCGGGCTGGACAGCTGCGAGTCGGGCAAGCTGTCCGACGGGTCCGCGATCACCGTGTTCAAGGGGTGGGAGTATCCCGACCGGCGCGCGGACACCAAGGCGTGGGGGGCGGAGCTGATCACGCCGTCCGGGCAGCGGGTGAACGTGTCCGAGTGGAACTCCCCCGCCGAGAAGGGCAAGCCGGTCAGCCGTCCCGAACCGCCGCTGGACACGGCGGAGTTGAAGCGGCTCGCCGCGGCGAAGGAGTGGCGCCGGATCATCGACGCCCTGCCCCAGCCGTCCCCGGCGCCGACCGCTTCGCCGAGCGCAGGACGGAGCGTGGGGCTCCAGCGGATCCTCGGCATCCTCACCGCGAGGCTGCCGAAGGACGTGAAGGTCGTCTCGCGCGGCGGGCAGGAGACGGAGTACGGCTATGTCGTCGTCGACGACGGCAAGGGCCGCGGCTACGTCGAGATCAACGTGCAGCCGAACATGCTGGACGTCGCCGACGCGCTGTACCAGGGGGCCGAGACCCTCCCCGACGGCACCCGGGTGAAGACCCGTCAGCAGCCGGACGAGAAGGGGCGCGCGGGGGTCGTCATGTGGACCGTCGACACCATGCGCAAGGACGGCAAGCGGGTCGTGGTCAGCGCCTACAACGCGGCCGGCCTGAAGACGGGGGCGACCCGGCCGGAACCGGTGCTCAGCATGCGGGAGTTGAGGGACATCGCCCTCGCGCCGCACTGGGAGTCGGTCGGCCGCTGATCAGCCACGTCCCACCGGCCGGCCTCTGCCCTCGGTCGGCCGGCGGGGCGGGGCGCCCCGACTCCCGCGCGCGCCCGCCGGCTCCCCCGGCCCGGCCGGGCAGCAGACCAGGGTGGTGACCTGGTCGCCTGCGCGCAGGGCCAGGTCGAGGAGTGGCGGATCACCAGGGCATTGCACCGTGACGGTCGCGGAAGGTTCCGGTCGGTCCGTCCGCCCCGAGGGTGGCGAGTTCGACGATCGCGTCGGTTCCCTCGGTCACCGTCTGCGGGCCGCTGTGCCCGTTGAAGTCGGTCGCGGTGTAGCCCGGGTCGGCCGCGTTCACCTTCACGTCCGGCCAGGACTTCGCGTACTGCGTGGTCAGCATGGTCACAGCGGCCTTCGACGCCGTGTAGAGCGGCGCGACGGCTCGGCCCTCGGCGCGCCCCGGGTCATGGGTGGCCGCGAACGACCCCATGCCGCTGGACACATTGACGATGACCGGGTTCGCGGACTTGCGCAGCAGAGGCAGGAACGCGTGCGTCACCCGGACGATCCCCACGACGTTGACCTCGAACACCTCGCCGGCGTCTGCGGCCGTGATCTCTTCGGCGGGGCGGTGTGTTCCCGACACGCCGGCGTTGTTGATCAGGACGTCGACGCGGCCCTCGCGAGCCTCGACGTCGGCGGCGGCCGCAGCCACCGACGCCTCGTCCGTCACATCGATCTGCACGAACCGGGCGCCGAGTGCGTCGGCGGCCGCCCGGCCACGCTCCGGATCACGAGCGCCGACGAGGACGGTGTGACCGGCCTCGATCAGGCGGCGGGCAGTCTCGTAGCCGAGGGACTTGTTGGCTCCTGTGATGAATGTCGTCGTCATGCGTTCACTCTCGGCCCGTGACGAGAGGACAACCAGTGCCCCGGGCGACGGTAGGACCGCCAGTACCAGGCACATCGGCTGTCCGGCGGACACAATGGCCGAGTGGACGAAACCCTTGGCACGGCATTGCGCCGCTGGCGCGACCGGCTTTCTCCCCTCGACGTCGGGCGGACTTCGCGGCCCGGACGCCGTGCGGTGGGGTTGCGTCGCGAGGAGTTGGCCGAGCTCGCGGGGCTGTCGGTCGACTACGTGGTGCGGCTGGAGCAGGGGCGCGCCACGAGCCCTTCGTCGCAGGTCGTCGCGAGCCTGGCCAGGGCCCTGCAGCTGCAACCCGTGGAGCGCGATCACGCCTACCGGTTGGCCGGCCTCCTCCCTCCCCAGGAGGGGACGATCTCCACGCATGTGCCGGCGGGGGTCCAACGGATGCTGGCCCGCCTGGGCGAGTTCCCCGTGGGCGTGTTCAGTGCCGACTGGACCTTGCTGTCCTGGACCCCCGCATGGGCAGCGCTGCTGGGTGACCCCAGCACACGGACACACGCCGAGCGCAACCTGGTGCGGGCGGTCTTCGCCACAGGGCCCTCGGGGCTCGCGGCCTGGCCCGTGCTCCCGGACGGCGACGCCCTCGGCCCCGCCCTCGTGGCCGATCTGCGCACGGCGCTCGTCGACTACCCCCGCGACCGTGGGCTGACGGACCTTGTCGAGGAACTGAACTCCACCAGTGCGGAGTTCGCCCGGCTGTGGGACGAGGGTGCGGTCGGTCCGCACGTCTCGGCCCGCAAGACCGTCGTGCACCCCCAGGTCGGCGAGGTGACTTGCGACTGCGACGTGCTCACCGTCCCGGGCTGCGACGTCCGCCTCGTCGTCTACACGGTGCCCGCGGGTTCCGCCGACGCGGAAAAGCTGGAGTTCCTGCGCGTCACGAACGGCGTCCGCGCCGACGGCTCCTCGCCTCCGGGGCCCGGTCTGTTGCACAGGCCGTGACGTGATCGGGCCGACCAGATCTCGTCCGGCGAAGGCGGTGGGCAGCGCCAGCGCCAACCCGTACAGCGTCCCGGTCGGTGCCCTTGCGTTCGTCGAGGGACCGTGTGGGTGCTCGTCCATCTACTTCGGCTGATCGCGAACGTAGGTGTTCCATCGCCGGGTCGGTTGGCAGGGTGACGGCCATGAGGATCACCAAGTTCGGTCACGCATGCGTTCGACTGGAGAGGAACGGCCGGGCGATCGTCATCGACCCGGGCGTCATGACGTCCGATCCTGACGCGTTGACGGGGGCCGAGGCGGTCCTCATCACCCATGAACACTTCGACCACTTCGATCCAGGGCGCCTGCGCGAAGTCCCGTCGGCCATCTACACCTGCGCCGGGGTCGCCCGGCACCTGAACGGGTTCAGCGAGCGCGTGCACGTGGTCCACGGAGGCGACAGCTTCTCCGTCGCAGGCTTCGAGGTGTCGGTGGCGGGCGACAAGCATCACTTCAGCCACCCGGATGCGGCTCCCGTCGACAACGTCGGGTTCCTGATGGACGGAGAGGTGTTCCATCCGGGTGACGCGTTGACCGTGGTCGACGCACCGACGTTGTTGGTGCCCGGCCAGGCGCCATGGCTGACGGTGCCCGACATGATCGGCTACCTGCGCCGGATGTCACCGCGCCGTGCGTACGCCATCCATGACGGGCTCCTGAACGAGTGGGGCCTGAAGGTCCTGGACGACGTCCTCGCCATGGAGGCCGAGCGGGCGGGCGCCGACATCCGGCGGCTCCACCCTGGCGAGAGCGTCGAACTGTAGACGGCGCAGGCCGGCTGTCGGGCAGTACCGGGTGCCGGGCTTCGCTCCAGTCGGCATGCCTCACATCCGAGTTGCGGCTTGTCGCTGGTAACGGCTGGTGTGCGATCGCTGCTGACGGCGGCGGCGCCAGTCGCAAACGGCCCCGGACTGGAAGTCCGAGGCCGGACAGGACCTCTCAGGGGAGAAGCCCCAGGTCAGAGCAGTAACGCAGTGTGCCCCGGCAGGGCTCGAACCTGCGGCACCCGCTTGAGGTGAACGAGGTTCAGAAGAAATCGGCCCACGGCTGGTCCCAGACCTGCTTCACGCACAGCACCAGGAACAGCAGACCCGCCGCCGCGAGCATCACGTTGCTCAGCGGGCCGTTGCGCCATTCCCGGGGCGTGCGGGGCGAGTTGAGCAGCCAGATCAGCGTCACGGCGAGGAACGGCAGGAAGGCCGCGCCCAGCACCCCGTACAGGATGATCAGCCGGAACGGCTGGCCCTGGAAGAGGAGCACGATCGGCGGGAACGTCAGCCACAGCAGGTACAGCCGGAACGGCCACGAGCGCTCCCGCTCCCCGGAGGCGACCTCCGCGCCCGTGGCGCTGTCGCCCCGGCGGTAGCGGGCCACGAAGTCGGCGAACATCAGGCTCACGCCGTGCCAGACGCCGATGAGGGAGGTGAAGGAGGTGGCGAAGAAGCCGATGAGGAAGAACGTGGCGGTGGCCGAACCGTACTCCTCCTCCAGGATGTCGCCGAGCTGGATCAGCCCCTTGTCGCCGCTCGCGATGGCCACGTTCGCCGAGTGCAGCAGCTCCGCCCCGACGAAGAGCATCGCGATGACGAAGACCCCGGTGGTGGCGTACGCGACCCGGTTGTCCAGGCGCATCACCTTCATCCACCCGGTGTCGGTCCAGCCCTTGGCGTTGACCCAGTAGCCGTACGCGGCGAGCGTGATGGTGCCGCCCACGCCGCCGATCAGGCCGAGGGTGTTGAGGACGGAGTCCTTCTCGTCGGGCAGGACCGGCAGCAGGCCGGCGAGGGCGTCCGGGAGGTTGGGCGTGACACGGACGGCCAGGTAGACCGTCACCGCGAACATGACGCCGACCAGGACCGTCATGACCTTCTCGAAGACGGCGTACTTGTTGAACCAGACGAAGACCAGGCCGACCAGTCCGCAGGCGACGGCCCACCATCGCAGGTCCATCACGCCGGGGAACAGCGCCTGCAGCGGCAGCGCGCTGGACGACATCGCCGCCGCCCCGTACACGAAGCCCCAGACGACGACGTAGACGACGAAGAACCACGTCGTCCAGCGGCCGAGGCTCGCCCAGCCGTCGAAGAGGGTGCGCCCGGTTGCGAGGTGCCAGCGGCCGGCCGCCTCCGCGAGGGAGATCTTCACCAGACAGCCGGCGACGGCCGCCCACAGCAGGGTGTAGCCGAAGTTGCTGCCCGCGATGAGGGTGGCGACCAGGTCGCCGGCGCCGACGCCGGTCGCGGCGACGACGATGCCGGGGCCGATGTGGCGCCAACTGGACTTGCGGGGGGAGGTGGTGCGGTCGGTGCCGGATGATGCCTCGGAGTGCGTGGGGTTTCCCGTGGTGTCCGCCATGAGGGTCAAGGAACAGCAAAGCCGGCCCGGTCGCAAGAGGGCACGCTATTGACCTGACCATGACATGCATCGACGATGAGCGACACCCCCGCACGCCCTTCACGGCAAACGCACAGCAAGCGCACAGCAGCAGCACGTCGCACGCAGGACCACCCCCGCTCCACTCCCCACACGTCCGGCGACCCCGGACTCCCGGAGAACCGAGGAGACTTCATGCGACTTCGCACACGCGGCTCAGGCGCACGACACGCGGACGGCCCGCCCGGCGCACCGGGCGGCCGGAGTTCCCGCGGCGGACGGACCGCCGCCCTCGCCGCCCTGCTGGCCCTCGCCCTCGCCGCGCCCCTCTCGGCGACCGCCACCGACGCCGCCGCGCGCAGCGCCCCCAGGACCGCGCCCGCTCCCGACGACGTCCGCCAGTACGAGATCCACGTCCCCCACAGCACCCCGCAGACCCGCACCGCGATCGCCGCCTCCGGCGTGAGCGTGGACGAGGCCGACGAGGAGACCGTCGTCGTATCCGGCCGCGCCGACCAGATCCGCAAGCTGCGCGCCCAGGGCTACGAGGTCGCGCTCCTGGGCTCCGCGCCGGACCGCGCCGCCGGGGGCGGGGCGCGGCTGTACGACTTCCCCTCCGCCGACTCCCGCTACCACAACTACGCCGAGATGAACGCGGAGATCGACCAGCGGATCGCGGCTCACCCGGGCATCATCAGCAAGCGGGTGATCGGGAGGTCGTACCAGGGCCGGGACATCGTCGCCGTCAAGATCAGCGACAACGTCGGCACCGACGAGGCCGAGCCGGAGGTGCTGTTCACCCACCACCAGCACGCCCGTGAGCACCTCACCGTCGAGATGGCGCTCTACCTGATCCGCGAGCTGGGCGCCGGCTACGGCACCGACGCGCGCATCACGAACATGGTGAACAGCCGGGAGATCTGGATCGTCCCGGACGTCAACCCGGACGGCGGCGAGTACGACGTCGCCACCGGCTCCTACCGCTCCTGGCGCAAGAACCGCCAGCCCAACTCCGGCTCCTCGAACGTCGGTACCGACCTCAACCGCAACTGGGCCTTCCGCTGGGGCTGCTGCGGCGGCTCCTCCGGCTCGACGTCCTCCGAGACCTACCGGGGCCCGGCGGCCGAGTCGGCGCCCGAGGTGAAGGTGGTCTCCGACTTCGTGCGCGGCCGGGTAGTCGGCGGCGTGCAGCAGATCAAGGCCGGCATCGACTTCCACACCTACAGCGAACTGGTGCTGTGGCCCTTCGGCTTCACCTACTCGGACACCACCACCGGGATGACGGCGGACGACCGCAACGCCTTCGCCACGGTGGGCCGTTCGATGGCCGCGAGCAACGGCTACACGCCCGAGCAGTCGAGCGACCTGTACATCACGGACGGCTCGATCGACGACTACCTCTGGGGCGCCCACAAGATCTTCGGGTACACCTTCGAGATGTACCCGGGCTCGGCGATCGGCGGCGGCTTCTACCCGCCCGACGAGGTCATCGAGCGGGAGACCGCGCGGAACAGGGACGCGGTGCTGCAACTGCTGGAGAACGCGGACTGCATGTACCGGTCCATCGGCAAGGCGGCGCAGTACTGCGCCTAGCGCCGCGGCGGACGCAGGTGCGCGGGTTCCCGCGCACCTGTCGGCTCACTTGTCGGCGGCTGCCGGCTCTGACGCTTCCGCCGGTTCCGCCGGGTCGTCGGAGGCTGCCGGCTCCGCGGGGGTCTCGTCCTCGAAGTAGGCGTCCAGCACCTCGTCGAGGCGGTCGTCCCACTCCTTGAAGCGGTCCCTGGCCGTCGCCTCGATCTCGATCGGGTACCAGCGGCGGTCAGGGGTGTGGACCGTGACGGTGTACCGCTTGCCGAAGCGGGGCGTCTCCGTCTCCACGGCGCCGATCTCGTCCCAGCGGAACTCGCACTCCTCCTCGTCGAGGCGGAGACGGACGCCCCTGGCGTCGGCGACGATCCGCGCCCGCCGGTCGGAGGCCTCGAAGACGGGGCCGTCGGGCGCGCCCTGCTCCTCGGCGGACTCGTCTCCGGTCTCGTCGGCGCTCTTGCCGGCGTCGGCCTTCTCGGCCTCGGGCGCCTCGGACCTCGCCGCCTTCGCGTCCCCCGGCTTCCGGTCCTCCGGCTCGACGGTCGCGGGCGACGTGAGCCCGGGGATGAATGCCGGGTCGAATCCGGCGCCCTCCAGGGGCTGGCTGCTCGAACCTATGCGCTGCTCCACACCGGGCAGTATGGTCGACGATCCTGTGCCGGACACAGCCCGCCCCGAACTTCGTTATCAGACGCCTACTTCAGACGGTCGGGGCTCCAAGCGGTCAGACGGGGGCGACCCGTCGGCCCGGGGAGGACCTCGCGCGGCCCGGATGCCGGACAGGAGCGGACCACATGAGCGACTAACGTGAGGAAGTCGCGACAAGGCATATCAGGAGGCCCTCGATGAGCAGTGAAGCGCTCGCCCGTCTAGCCGGGGAACGAGTCGACCACCGCTTCAAGGGCCTTCCTCCGGACGCCGACGGACTCACCTTCGGCGAACTCGCAGCCCAGCGCCGCAACCTCTTCACCGACGGCTTCACCACCCCCGTCCTGGTCCTGTCCGCCGAGCGCCTGGAGCACAACCTGCGCCTGATGGAGACCTACGCGACCCGTCACGGCCTCGCCTTCGCCCCGCACGGCAAGACCACGATGGCGCCCCGGCTCTTCCAGCGGCAGCTCGACCACGGGGCCTGGGGCCTCACCCTCGCCCTCCCCCACCAGGTTCGTGTGGCACGGGAGTTCGGCTTCCAGCGGGTGTTCCTCGCCAACGAGGTCGTGGACACGGCGGCGCTGCGCTGGCTCTCCGCCCAGCTCGACGCGGACGACGCCTTCCGCCTCGTCTGCTACGTCGACTCCGTGCGCGGCGTCGAGCTGATGGACGCGGCGCTGCGCGGTGCGCGGCGCCCCCTGGACGTCGTGGTCGAACTGGCCGCCGGGGAAGGCGCCCGCACCGGTGTGCGGACGGAGGCGGAGTGCGCGGCGGTCGCGGACGCGGTCGCGGCCACGACGACCCTGCGGCTGGTCGGTGTCGCCGGCTACGAGGCCTCGGTGCCGGACGCCTCCCCGGAGCGCGTGCGGGCCTGGCTGCGGCGACTGGTCGCCCTCGCCGTGGGTTTCGACGAGGCGGGACGCTTCCCGGGCCTGGACGAGATCGTGATCAGCGCGGGCGGCAGCGAGTGGTTCGACGTGGTCGCCGAGGTCTTCGCGGAGATCCCCCGACTCTCCGCTCCGGTGCTGAAGTTGCTGCGTTCGGGCGCGTACGTCTCGCACGACGACGGTCACTACCGCGAGCTCAGCCCGTTCAACCGGGTCCCCGAGGAGGGCTCGCTGGAACCGGCGTTCCTGCTGTGGACGCAGGTGGTCTCCCGGCCCTCTCCGGAGCAGGCGTTCGTGAACGGCGGCAAGCGGGACGCCGCCCACGACATGGACCTCCCCGTCGCCCGGGTGATCCGCCGGGACGGCGTGGAACGCCCCGCGACCGGCGTCCGTGTCACCGCGCTGTCCGACCAGCACGCCTGGCTGCACACCCGGCCCGAGGCGGACGTCGAGGTCGGCGACTGGGTGGGCCTCGGCCTGTCCCACCCGTGCACGACCTTCGACAAGTGGCCGGTGATCCCGCTGGCCGAGGCTGACGGCACGGTCGTCGACTACGTCCGCACCTTCTTCTGAGGAGCGCCGGGATGCAGGACCTCGTCATCCGGGACGCGGACGTCGTCGACGGCTCCGGCGGACCGTCGTACCGGGCGGACGTGGTGGTCGACGACGGCAGGATCGTCGCGATCGTCCAGGAAGCCGCGGCTGCGGGCTGTCAACGCCCGAACGCGATGCGCGAGTTGGACGCGGAGGGCCTGGTCCTCTCCCCCGGCTTCATCGACATGCACGCCCACAGCGATCTGGCGCTGCTGCGCGACCCCGACCACAGCGCCAAGGCCGCGCAGGGCGTGACCCTGGAAGTCCTGGGCCAGGACGGCCTGTCGTACGCCCCGGTCGACGATCGGACCCTGGCCGGGGTGCGCCGCGCGGTCGCCGGGTGGAACGGCCACGGCGACGACGTCGACTTCGACTGGCGTTCGGTGGGCGAGTACCTGGACCGGCTGGACCGCGGCGTCGACGGCCGGGGCATCGCGGTCAACGCCGCCTACCTGGTCCCGCAGGGGACGGTCCGGGCGCTCGCCGTCGGCTGGGAGGACCGGGCGGCGACGCCCCGGGAGCTGGAGCGGATGCGGCGGCTGGTCGCGGAGGGCATGGAACAGGGCGCCGTCGGCATGTCCTCCGGGCTGACGTACCCGCCCGGCATGTACGCCGGGGACGCCGAACTGACCGAGCTGTGCCGGGTGGTCGCGTCGTACGGCGGCTACTTCTGCCCGCACCACCGCTCCTACGGCGCGGGCGCGCTCGACGCGTACGCGGACATGGTGGAGGTGGCCCGGAACTCCGGCTGCCCACTCCATCTCGCGCACGCCACACTGAACTTCGGCGTGAACGAGGGTTGTGCGCCGCGGCTGCTGTCCCTGCTGGACGGGGCGTCGGCGGCCGGCGTCGACCTCACCCTCGACACCTACCCGTACACCTCCGGCTGCACGACGCTGGCCGCCCTGCTGCCGAGCTGGGCGGCCGACGGCGGCCCCGACGCGCTCCTCGCCCGACTGACGGACGACACGACCGCCGCCCGGATCCGCCACGAGCTGGAGGCCGTGGGCTCCGACGGTTGCCACGGCGTGCCCGTCGACTGGGACGCGGTCGAGATCTCCGGCGTGACGGCCGCGCACCTCGCCGACCACGTCGGCCGCACGGTCCGGGAGTCGGCGGACCTGCGCGGCGAGGCGCCCTGGACGACGGCCCGCCGGCTCCTCGTCGAGGACCGGCTGGCCCCGACGATCCTCCAGCACGTGGGGCACGAGGAGAACGTCCGCGCGATCATGCGGCACCGCGCCCACACCGGCGGATCCGACGGCATCCTGCACGGCGCGAAACCGCACCCCCGCGCGTACGGCACGTTCCCGCACTACCTCGGTCACTACGTGCGGGAGGCGGGCGCGCTGTCGCTGGAGGAGTGCGTCGCCCATCTCACCTCGCGCCCGGCGGCCCGGCTGCGCCTGCCGGACCGCGGCCTGGTCCGCGAGGGACACCGAGCCGACCTGGTCCTCTTCGACCCGCGCACCGTCGCGGCCGGCTCCACCTACGCCGCCCCGCGCACCCTGCCCACCGGCATCCCGCACGTCCTGATCGACGGCCGTTTCGTCATCGAGGACGGCCGTCGCACGGACATCCTCGCGGGCCGGGCGATCCGTCGCAGTCCCGTGTGACGGATCGCCCCCCGGCGTGGCCTACGGATGTGGCTTCGCCTACGGCAACGGCTACGGCTACGGCTTGGGCACGGTGCAGCCGGCCGCGCTCAGGTTGAGCTGGTTGCCGCTGGTGAAGCAGGCGGCGAACAGGTAGGTCTCCTGGGCGTAGTTGATGCCCTTGCGGACGGTCACATTGCCGTTCGCGTCGACCTCACAGGGGTTGTTCTCGGTGCAGCGCCCGCCGTCCTCGTTGCCGGTGTTGTTCACCGCGACGACCTTGCCGGTGGCCTGGTCGATCACCGGGGAGCCGGAGGTGCCGCCGATCGTCTGGCAGGCGGAGGTGTAGCGGACCGAGTCCTTCCAGGTCCAGTCGCCCTCCTTCATCCGGTACACGAACCCGTCGATGTTGCAGCTGTAGAGCCGCTTCCAGTAGCCGGAGGCGACGGTGATGGCGGTGCCGGCCGTCGGGTGGGTGTCCTGGACGGTGAGCGCGCTGATGCCGTACGTGTTGCGGATCGTCGCGTAGGTGCTGGTCAGCTGGTAGATCGCGGCGTCGGTGTCGGTCATCGTGCCGTAGGCGATCTTGCTGGCGCGCAGGGTGGCGACGCGGGTGCCGGCGGAGTTGAGCAGGCCGAAGGAGCGGGTGGACGTCCGGTTGACGAGCACCTCGCCGGGCTCCGGGAAGCCGGTCTCCAGGCAGTGGCCGTTGGTGAGGACCAGCGCGGGGGCCGTGTCCAGGGAGTTGGGGAAGCGCACGACGGAACCGGAGCAGTTGCTGAGCGCGACGGTCCCGGCGAAGTTGACGGCCTTCAGGGTCGGCGAGGCGGCGGCCGGCTTCGCCGCGGTGCTCACCGGGGTCTGCACCGCGCTCGCGGCGGCCGCGGCGGGGGCGGTGGCCGTGGAGGCGGGCGCCGCGGTCGCGGGCGCCGCGCCGGCCCCGGCGATCGCCAGGGCGAAGAACGCGGCGACGAGAGGCTTTCTCATGTGGGGGGTCCCCTCTGCATGACAGAGCGACCGGAGATCTTCCGGCCGCCCACTGGTTTGTCATGCGCATTGTCAACGTGAGGGAGGGAGAGAACAAGCAGTGGCTTTCAGCCACGGGGGCCCCGGTCGGTCGGCCCGTGCCCCTGTCCGGCCCAGGGCGTGCCCGAAAGTCCCGCCCGGTTCCCGGCGGACGACTCCGCTTTCGGACCACGCCCTACCGGTGACCCTTGGTCGCCCCCTGGCCGCGCCCTTTCCCCTTCGTCCGCTCGGAGGGCGTCACCGACGCGGACGCCGAGGCGACGGGCGCCGGGCTCGTGGCGGTCGCGGCCGAGGACGCGACCGCGGAGGCCTCCGGGACGGCGGCCGAGACAGAGGGAGTGTCCCGGGAAACAGGAGCCTGCGCACCGGGAGCGCCGGGAGCGCTCACCGCCGTGAAAGGGGAAGCGGGCTTCACCGGACCGGCGGAGCCGTCCGTCGCCGAGCGGGTGCCCTCCGGGCCCGTCCGCCGCCCGTCCTCAGAGCTTGAGGACAAGCCCAGCGCCGCGACCACGGCCCCCGCGGACACCAGCCCCGCGGCGCCGGCCGCGAGCGCCACTCGGCGCGAGCGCCCCCCTCCGGCCCGGCGGGCCTCGCGCCGCCGGCCGGCCCGTCCGCCCGGCGGGCGGACGACACCGGCCGGCGGGCCGACGCGGGGCAGCTCGGCCGTCTCGTCGTACGCGTTCTGCCAGCCGTGGGCGGCGGCCGGATCCGCGTACGCGTCGTACGCCGGCGCGTCCGCCCCGCTCGGGAGGTACACGTTCGGCGGAACCCGGGTTCCTTTTTCACCACGCCTGGACATGGCCGCGCATTCTAGAGACCAGTGGGGCCCTTGGGACAGCCGACGGCGATACCCGCCCAAAACACTCGTCCCACGTGGCGGAAAACACCCCCCGAGAGCCGTTACCGAGCCGTAAGCTCCCAGACATGCAGGTGATCCAGTCGACCAAACTCGCCAACGTCTGTTACGAGATCCGGGGGCCGGTTCTCGAAGAGGCGATGCGCCTGGAAGCGGCCGGGCACCGCATCCTGAAGCTGAACACCGGCAACCCGGCCGCCTTCGGCTTCGACTGCCCGCCGGAGATCCTGGAGGACATCCTCCGCAACGTCTCCTCGGCGCACGGCTACGGCGACGCCAAGGGCCTGCTGGCCGCCCGCCGCGCGGTCGTCATGCACAACCAGACCCTCGGCATAGAGACGGACGTCGAGCACGTCTTCATCGGCAACGGCGTCTCCGAGCTGATCGTGATGGCGATGCAGGGCCTGCTGGACGACGGCGACGAGGTGCTCGTCCCCGCGCCGGACTACCCGCTGTGGACCGCCGCCGTCTCCCTCTCGGGCGGCACGGCCGTGCACTACCGCTGCGACGAGCAGTCCGACTGGATGCCGGACCTCGCCGACATCGAGCGCAAGGTGACCGACCGCACCAAGGCGATCGTCATCATCAACCCGAACAACCCCACGGGCGCGGTGTACGACGAGGCGATGATCCGCGGGCTCACGGACATCGCCCGCCGCCACAACCTCCTCGTCTGCTCGGACGAGATCTACGACAAGATCCTCTACGACGGCGCCACGCACACCCCGACCGCCGCGATCGCCCCCGACCTGCTCACCCTCACCTTCAACGGCATGTCGAAGGCGTACCGGGTGGCCGGCTACCGGGTGGGCTGGATGTCGATCTCCGGCCCGCGCGCCCACGCCGACTCCTACATCGAGGGCCTGACGATCCTGGCGAACATGCGGTTGTGCGCGAACATGCCGGGACAGCACGGCGTGGTGGCCGCCCTCAGCGGTCGCCAGACCATCGACGACCTGGTGCTGCCCGGCGGGCGGCTGCGGGAGCAGATGGACACCGCCTACGAGCTGCTGACGCAGATCCCGGGCGTGACGTGCGTGCGCCCGAAGGGCGCGCTGTACCTCTTCCCGCGCCTGGACCCGACGGTGTTCAAGATCAAGGACGACCGGCGGATGGTGCTGGACCTGCTGCGCCGCGAGAAGATCATGGTGGTCCAGGGCACGGGCTTCAACTGGCCCGAACCGGACCACTTCCGGGTGGTGACCCTGCCGACGGTGACGGACCTGCGGGACGCGGTCGGCCGGATCGGCCGCTTCCTGGACGGCTACAGCCAGCACTGACGCCGGACACGGCCGGCGGCGAACCGAACCAATTTCACGCTCGACTCAACTTTAGACGCAATCCAAGCTAGGATGGCTTCCTGGAAACGCTCAGGAGGCCCTCCCATGTACGAACCGATCCGCACCAAGTCGGTCCACAGCACGGCGGACGGGCCCAACCCCAGCTTTCCGCACCGGTCCCGCGAGGAGGAGCTGGACATCCAGCTCGCTGGCCATCTCGCGGCCCTGCTCGCCGTCACCGACGAACTGCGCGCGCTGACGCCGTCCGCCGATCTGGACACGGCGGCGGACCGGCTCGCCCAGCAGGTGACCCGACTGCGCGGCGGCAGGGCTCCGGCCCGCTCCACGACGTCCGGAGCGGGCGCGCCCCAGGCGGCGGCCCTGCACCGGCGGGCGCACACCCTCGCGGGGCGCGCCCTCGTCGTCGCCGCCTCACGGGCCGACACGGCGGCCGCGATCCTCACGGCGGAGCGCATGGACGCCCACTCCGCCGCGCTGGCTGACGGACGACTGGCCACCGCCGGCTGACCGACCCCGCCCAGGGGTCCCCTCATCGGCCCCGGTCCGCGTGCACCCGCAGCGACGCGCGGACCGGGCGCCATCAGCGCACCCGGCCTTCTGCGTACATTCGGGTGGATCGCGCGCCGCAGAGCCCGCCGGACGACGGCGGCGCCTACGCGGCCTCGTAACGTCAGCGGACGAATACGCCGAGCGGTCGCGGCCGGTCCCCCCTGCCGTTCCCAGCACCGGAAGTGCCCGGAATCCCGCTCCGACCGCCTGGCTCCCCCCTGATCGAGACCAGCAGGGAGCATCAGATGACGTCGACCGCGACACCCAGGTTCTCCGTCTTCACCCCCAGCCACCGGCCCCGGTTCCTCGACGAGTGCCTGGCGACCCTGCAGGCGCAGACCTGCCCGGACTGGGAATGGATCGTCCTGCTCAACAACGGGGCCCGCTGGCGGCCGGAACACCCCGACGACAGGGTTCGGGTGGAGATCGCCGACGATGCCCTCGGCGTCGGAGCGGCCAAGCGCAGGGCCTGTGAACTGGCCCGGGGCGAGATCCTCGTGGAACTCGACCACGACGACCTGCTGGCGAAGGCGTGCCTGGCGGAACTCGGCGAGGCCTTCGACGCGCATCCCGACGTCGTTTTCGTCTACAGCAACACCGCGCAGATCACCGAGGACGGCAAGCGGGACGACAGCCGCTTCAACGAGACGCACGGCTGGCACTACGAGGACGTACGCGTCGACGGCCGCAAGCTGCTGCAGGTCCGTTCCATGGCGCCGACCCCGCACAACGTCGCCTACATCTGGTACGCGCCCAACCACGTCCGCGCGTTCCGCAAGGAGGCCTACGACAAGGCCGGCGGCTACGACGCCACCCGCACGGTGCTGGACGACCAGGACCTGATGTGCCGTCTGTTCCATGTGGGGGACTTCCACCACATCCCCCGCTGTCTGTACCTCCAGCGGATGCACCCCGCGAACACCCAGCGCGACCCGGAGATCAACGCGTTCATCCAGCGGGAGACGGTCGCTCTGTACGACAAGTACATCGAGGCCAACGCCCTCGCCTGGACGTACCGCAAGGGGCTCCTCGCGCTGGACCTGGGCGCGGCCCGCCGAAAGCCCCCCGGTTACACGGGAGTCGACAGACATCCGGGCGAGGGGGTCGACATCGTCGCCGCCCTGCCCGACAGGCTGGACCTGCCCGACGACTCCGTCGGTCTGGTGCGGGCGGTGAACTTCCTCGAACACGTGCCCGCGAAGGTGCCGTTGATCAACGAGCTGTACCGTCTGCTGGCCCCCGGCGGCATGCTCCTCACCACGACGCCCAGCTCCGACGGCCGCGGCGCGCACCAGGACCCCAGTCATGTCGCGTACTACAACGAGAACTCGTTCTGGTACTACACGGACGACCAGTACCGCGCCTACGTGCCCGATCTCGAGGCCCGCTTCCAGAGTTCGCGGCTGGCCACCTGCTTCCCGTCCGAGTGGCACTCCGAGAAGAACATCCCGTACGTGATCGCCAACCTCATCGCGGTGAAGGACGGCGCCGAGCGGTGCGGCGGGCCGCTGCTGGTCTAGGATCCTCGCCCCTCGACCCGTTCGGTCGATGCGCGTGTCACCACTCGAACGGCGCCCCCGCGGCCTGAGCCTCGGGGGCGCCGCGCAGAGGGGTTACGGCACCAGGGCACACACCACATAGGTGGTGACGGTGGCTCCCTCTCCGGAGACCGTGCCCTGCCACCCGGTGGGCGGCGTGACGGCGGTACCGCCGGTCGGGACGCTCCCCATGAGGACGCCCGTGGTCGTCAGAGCCCCGCCGCCCGTGGCGACGTCGTTGTCAAGGCAGTCGGCGGTCGCGATACCCGTACCGGTGCCGGTGATCACGTAGGAACTGCCGATCGTGCCCTGAGCACCCTGAGCACCCTGAGCTCCCTGGGCTCCCTGGGCTCCCTGGGCTCCCTGCGCACCCTGGGCTCCCTGAGCACCCTGCGCGCCCTGAGCACCCTGAGCGCCCTGCGCGCCCTGGGCTCCCTGGGCTCCCTGGGCTCCCTGAGCACCCTGAGCGCCGTCGGCACCGGCAGCACCCTGGGCTCCCTGAGCTCCCTGAGCACCCTGCGCTCCCTGGGCTCCTTGCGCGCCCTGAGCACCCTGCGCACCCTGAGCTCCCTGAGCACCCTGAGCACCCTGCGCTCCCTGGGCTCCTTGCGCGCCCTGAGCACCCTGGGCTCCCTGCGCACCCTGCGGGCCCTGGGGGCCCGGCTTTCCGGGCTTGCCCTGGGGGCCGCGCGGGCCCTGGGGACCACGGTCGTGACCGCCGTGTCCACGGCCGTCGTTGCCGTAGTCCAGGGCGCGCACCGGGGCCTTGCCGGCCGCGCCGGCCCGGCGGATCGCGTCGGCGATGGCGCCGGTGGGGGCGTTGTTCGCGCGCAGGTGGGTCGCGGCTCGGCCGCCACCGGACCCGTGCATCGCGTCGGCGACGGCCACCGTGCTCGGGACGACGCTGAGGGCCACGGCGACCGCGCCCACCGACACCATCGTGGCGGACCTCAGGCGCGCGATTCGAATCGTTCTACGGTTCAAGAGAACCTTCCTCACGGAAGAGGGATCAGACCGCCGGCGCGCGTTTCGCGCACTTCGTCTCACTTGCGTGCCTCATCCCCTTGCGGACACAGACAAGGCAGCTCTTCCCTTTTCCATTAAGAATGATTATGTGTTCGCCCTCCTCGTGGACAAGGATCACCCGAGCGGCGCGGACACCTTTGGCGACCGCCCGCCACACCCCCAAAAGGATGGAATCGGACACCCTGAGCCGACTCCCGCGAAGGCCCGGCGCCGGCAAGGGCGCCGACACACGGACGAGGTCCCGCACGCCGTTGTGCGGGACCTCGTTCACTTGGTGCTCTCACCGCGGCCGACCGTGACGATGTTGCTGGTCAGGGCACGATCGGAGCCGGCCGCGGCGTCTTGGGGGGCTTGGCTCAGCCCAGGCGCTCCACCAGCGCGCGGTATTCGTCCCACAGCTCCTTGGGCGTGTGGTCGCCGAAGGTGTTGAGGTGCTCGGGGACCAGGGCGGCCTCCTCGCGCCAGACCTCCTTGTCGACGGTGAGCAGGAAGTCGAGGTCGGACTCGGCCAGTTCGAGGCCGTCGGTGTCCAGCGCGCCCTTGGCCGGCAGCACGCCGATGGGGGTCTCGACGCCCTCGGCCTTGCCGTCGAGGCGCTCGACGATCCACTTCAGCACGCGGCTGTTCTCACCGAAGCCGGGCCAGACGAACTTGCCCGCGTCGTTCTTGCGGAACCAGTTGACGTAGTAGATCTTCGGCAGCTTGGCCTGGTCCTTGCCCTTGGCGACGTCGATCCAGTGGCCCATGTAGTCGCCCATGTTGTAGCCGCAGAACGGCAGCATCGCGAAGGGGTCGCGGCGCAGCTCGCCGACCTTGCCCTCGGCCGCGGCGGTCTTCTCGGAGGCCACGTTGGCGCCGAGGAAGACGCCGTGGTTCCAGTCGAAGGACTCCGTGACCAGAGGTACGGCGGTGGCGCGCCGACCGCCGAAGAGGATCGCGGAGATCGGCACGCCCTTGGGGTCCTCCCACTCGGGCGCGATGATCGGGCACTGGGCGGCGGGGACGGTGAAGCGGGCGTTGGGGTGGGCGGCCGGGACGCCCGACTGCGGCGTCCAGTCGTTGCCCTTCCAGTCGGTGAGGTGGGCCGGGGTCTCCTCCGTCATGCCCTCCCACCAGATGTCGTCGTCGTCCGTGAGCGCCACGTTGGTGAAGACCGCGTTGCCCCAGAGCGTCTTCATCGCGTTGGCGTTGGTGTGCTCACCGGTGCCGGGGGCGACGCCGAAGAAGCCGGCCTCGGGGTTGATGGCGTACAGGCGGCCGTCCTCGCCGAAGCGCATCCAGGCGATGTCGTCGCCGATGGTCTCCACGGTCCAGCCGGAGATGGTGGGCTCCAGCATGGCGAGGTTGGTCTTGCCGCAGGCGCTCGGGAAGGCGGCGGCGACGTACTTGGCCTCGCCCTGCGGCGGGGTCAGCTTGAGCACGAGCATGTGCTCGGCGAGCCATCCCTCGTCGCGGGCCATGACGGAGGCGATGCGCAGGGCGTAGCACTTCTTGCCGAGCAGGGCGTTGCCGCCGTAGCCGGAGCCGTAGGACCAGATCTCGCGGCTCTCGGGGAAGTGCGAGATGTACTTGGTGCTGTTGCACGGCCAGGGCACGTCCTGCTCGCCCTCCGCGAGCGGCGCTCCGAGCGTGTGCACGGCACGCACGAAGAAGCCGTCGGAGCCGAGCTCGTCGAGGACGGGCTGTCCCATGCGGGTCATGGTGCGCATGGAGACGGCGACGTAGGCGGAGTCGGTGATCTCGACGCCGATGGCGGAGAGGTCCGAGCCGAGAGGGCCCATGCAGAACGGGACGACGTACATCGTCCGGCCGCGCATCGAGCCGCGGAATATGCCCTTCTCGCCGCTGAAGATCTCCCGCATCTCGGCGGGGGCCTTCCAGTGGTTGGTCGGGCCCGCGTCCTCCTCCTTCTCGGAGCAGATGTAGGTACGGTCCTCCACACGCGCGACGTCGGTCGGGTCGGAGGCCGCGTAGTAGGAATGCGGGCGCTTGACCGGGTCGAGTTTCTTGAAGGTGCCCTTCGCGACCAGCTCCTCGCAGAGCCGCTCGTACTCGGCCTCGGATCCGTCACACCAGACCACGTTGTCCGGCTGCGTCAGTTCGGCGATCTCGTTGACCCACGAGATCAGTTCCTGGTGCTGGGTGGGGATGACGGGGGGAGTCGCGATGTCGCGCGCCACGATCGCTCCTAGGTGAGGGATTTTGTCCTTGTCTGCCCCGTGGGGGCCGCGGCCCGGATGCTTCGCAGCTGCCTGCTGAGCGCTCATCCGGTGCCGACTGCACTCATTTGATCATCCGCCGTATGAGCGCATCTGTCCAGGGGACGTCACAGATGAGCAGCGTGAGGCTCGCCACGTGTACCGGCCGATCCCCTCCCCCACCTGCGATTAGGCGTGAGATGACGGCCTCAGGCGGCCCCCCTCTCGTCGCGCGGATCCGCAACTTACGGCTCCGTAGATACGATGCCGGGTATGACTGCGTCCGCCCCCGACGCGCCCACGGACCAGCCGGCCGCCGGCCGCGGTCCCGTGGCGCTCTCCCTGCCGCACCCGGTCAAGCCCAAGCTGCGCGGCTGGCTGCACCTCGGCATGTTCCCGGCCGTGCTCATCGCCGGGCTCGTGCTCACCGCCCTGGCCGACTCCACCAGAGGCCGCATCTCCTGCGGCATCTACGCACTGACCGCCTGCCTGCTGTTCGGCGTGAGCGCCCTGTACCACCGGGGCGACTGGTCTCCGCGCATGGACGGCATCCTGCGCCGCCTCGACCACGCGAACATCTTCCTGATCATCGCGGGCACCTACACCCCGCTGACGATGCTGCTCCTGCCCGGCGCCAAGGGGCAGTGGCTGCTGTGGGGCATCTGGGCCGCCGCCGCCGCGGGAATCGTGTTCAGGGTGTTCTGGGTCGGCGCCCCGCGCTGGCTCTACACCCCCTGCTACATCGCGATGGGCTGGGCGGCCGTGTTCTTCCTCCCGGACTTCATGCGCACCGGCGGCATCGCCGTCCTGGTCCTGGTGGTCGTCGGCGGCCTGCTCTACAGCGCCGGCGGCGTGATCTACGGCATCAAGCGCCCCAACCCGTCACCCCGCTGGTTCGGGTTCCACGAGGTCTTCCACTCCCTGACACTGGCCGCGTTCGTCGTCCACTACGTGGGCATCTCCCTGGTGGCGTACAAGCACACGTAGAACACGGGAAGAGCACTCCAACCCCGGAACGAAGAGGGCCACGGCTTGCGGAGCCGTGGCCCTTCCGCGTTGCCCGACCCGACACCGACACACTCGCTATTGACAGCCCCTACATTTTGAAAGCTACTCTCATTTCATGGATGCTGTCACATTACCGGCCGGGCCTGCCCGCCCGGACCCCCGACGCTGGTGGGCCCTCGGGGCCCTGGTCGCGAGCATGCTCACGCTCGGCTTCGACATCACGATCCTCAACGTGGCGCTGCCGACCATGGCCGCCGACCTGGGCGCGAGCACCGGGGAACAGCAGTGGACGGCGGACGCCTACGTCGTCGTCTTCGCGGCGCTGATGCTCCCCGCCGGGCTGCTCGGCGACCGGTTCGGCCGGCGGCGGATGCTGATCACCGGACTCGGCGTCTTCCTGGCCGGCTCGCTGGCGGGAGCGCTCACCGAGAACGTGAGCGCGGTCATCGCCGCCCGCGCGGTGATGGGCGTCGGGGCGGCGCTGGTCACCCCGCTCGCCCTGTCGGTCCTGCCCTCGCTGTTCGCACCCGAGGAGCGCGCCAAGGCCGTCGGCATCGTCTCCGCCGGTTCGACGCTCGGCCTGCCGCTCGGCCCGATCGTCGGCGGCTGGCTGCTCGACCACTTCTGGTGGGGCTCGGTCTTCCTCGTCAACGTCCCGATGGCCGCGCTCGGCATCGCCTCATGCCTCCTGCTGCTGCCGGAGACCCGCGACCCGTCCTCCCCCAAGGTCGACGCCGTCTCCACCGCGCTCACCGCCGCCGGGCTCGGTGCGCTCGTCTACGCCATCATCGAGGCGCCCGGCCGCGGCTGGGCCGATCCGCTCGTCCTCGCCATGTCGGGCGCGGCCGTCGCCCTGATCGCCGCCCTGGTGCTGCGCGAGCGCCGGATGCCCCGGCCCCTGCTCGACCTGACACTGCTCGCCCGCCGCGGGTTCCTGTTCAACACGCTCGCGGCGACCCTGGTGGTCTTCGTTCTGTCCGGGCTGCTGTTCGTGCTGCCGCCCTACCTCCAGTCAGTTCTTGGCCACGACGCCCTCGGCACCGGGGTGCGTCTGCTGCCGATGATGGGCGGGCTGGTCGTGGCCGCCCGGGCCGCGCAGCCGTTCGTCGCCCGCTTCGGGGCGCGGACCGTGGTGAGCGCCGGTCTGGCGGTGCTGGCCTTCGCCGCGCTCTTGGGCAGCCGTACGACGGTGGAATCCGGCTACGGCTTCACCGCGCTGTGGCTGTCGGTCGCCGGGTTCGGCTTCGGCTTCTCCCTCGTGCCCGCGATGTCGGGCGCCCTCGGCACCCTGCCGTCGGATCGGGCCGGCAGCGGCTCCGGGCTGCTGATGACGCTGCGCCAGGTGGGCGGCGCGATCGGCATCGCCCTGCTCGGCAGCCTCCTGGCGAGCGCCTACCGCGGCCGCCTCGACGTCACCGGACTGCCCACGGAGGCCGCCGACGCCGCCGGGGGATCCGTGGTCGCCGCCCACCTGCTCGCCGAGCGCACGGGCCTCGATGAGCTGACCGCCTCCGCGAACAGCGCCTACGTCCACGGCATGGACGTCGCCCTCGCGGTGTGCGGGATCGCGGCGATCGTCGCCGCCCTGCTCGCCGCCGTGCTGCTGCCGAGCGCGCCCCGCCCCGCGGCGCGGGATGCCGACGAGTCGTCCGGGCCCTCGGGCGTGGTCCTGGCGCCGGGTGATGTTCGACAATGACCTGCATGACGGCCGTACAGACCACCTCCCCCGGCGACCGGCCCCGGCCGGGGCTCCGTGAGCGTAAGAAGATCAAGACCCGTGAGGCGATCCGCGCCGCGACCTACGCCCTCGTCGAGGAGCAGGGGTACGACGCCACCACGATCGAGCAGATCGCCGAGCGGGCGGAGGTGTCGCCGTCGACCGTCTTCCGCTACTTCCCGGCCAAGGAGGACATCGTCCTCACCGACGAGTACGACGCCGTCCTGCTGGAGGAGCTCCGCGGCCGGCCCGCCGACGAGCCGTGGGCGGACAGCATCCGGCACATGCTGCGGGAGGCCGTCCGCACCGGCGTCGTGGAGGACCCCGAGGTGGCACGGCTGCGCACCCGGCTGATGGTCGAGGTCCCCGCCGTGCGCTCCCGGATGATGGAGAGCATGTCGGCCACCGGCCGCCTGCTCTGCACCGCGATCGCCGAACGCACCGGCCGCGCCCCCGACAGCCTGGAGGTGCGGGTCTACGCGATGTCCCTCCTCGGCGGCCTGATGGAGACCTCGCTGTACTGGGCGGAGAACGGTCACCGGGACGACTTCGCCGACCTCGTCGACCGCTCCCTGCGGGTCCTCCAGCAGGGCCTGCCCCGGGAGAGCCCCTGAGAAAGGCCTCCGGGAGGGGGCCGGGGCAAGGCCCGGGAAAACCCCGGCGAGCCCCGGCCCTCCCCGTGCCATCCTGACCGGGTGAGCACATCCGAGATCCACGTCGAAGTCGCCCCCGAACTGGCCCTGTTCGTCCCGCACGCCCGGCGGACCGGCGTCCACCCCCTCGCCGTCGACGGCGTCTCCACCCTCGGCCACGTCGTGGAGTCCCTCGGCGTCCCGCTGACCGAGGTCGGCGCCCTCGTCGTCGACGGCCGTGAGGCGCCGTTCTCGCACATCCCGGCGCACGGCGAGTCGGTGAGCGTCCGCCCCGTCGCCCGGCCCCAGCGGGTGCCCGGCGCGCCCCTGCGCTTCCTCCTCGACGTCCACCTCGGCACCCTCGCCCGCCGGATGCGCCTGCTCGGCGTGGACACCGCGTACGAGTCGACGGACATCGGCGACCCGGCGCTCGCCGCCCGCTCCGCCGCCGAGCGCCGGGTCATGCTCAGCCGCGACCGGGGCCTGCTGCGCCGCCGCGAACTGTGGGCCGGCGGATACGTCTACAGCACCCGCCCCGACGACCAGCTCCGGGACGTCCTGGCCCGGTTCGCCCCCGAGCTGCGCCCCTGGACGCGCTGCACCGCCTGCAACGGTCTGCTGAGACAGGCCACCAAGGACGAGGTCGCCGACCAGCTGGAGCACGGCACGCACCGCTCCTACGACGTGTTCGCCCAGTGCCGTGAATGCGGCCGCGCCTACTGGAAGGGCGCCCACCACGAACAGCTGGAGACCATCGTGGAACGAGCGATGGCGGAGTTCGCCTCCACCGACTGAGCGCGGACGCCGGTCACGACACCGCTCACGGCGTGAGCCTGTCCCGCAGGGCGTCCGCGTCCGTCGTCGGCAGCTCGCACACGAACCCCCGGCAGACGTACGCCGTCGCCGCGCCCTCGACGAGCACCCGGTCCGCGAGCAGCGGGAACTCCTCGCTGTCCAGCGCGCCCCGGGCGACCACCGCGCCGGGCGCGGTGCCGAGCAGCGCGGTCCGGTGCAGCTCGTCGGCGGCGGGATCGCTCCCGGCCCGGCCGACCACGGCCACCTCACGCGGCCCGTCGAGCAGCGCCTCCGCCACGGCCAGCCCCCACCCGATGAACCGCGGCACCCGCGGCCCGAGCGCCTTCACGACCCCCAACGCCCGCTCGGCGGCGGTGCGATGGGGCTCGGAGCCGGTGTGCGCCGCGTACGACAGCAGCGCGCCCGCGGCCGCCGACCAGCCGGAGGGCACCGCGTTGTCGGTCGGGTCCTGCGGCCGCCGGATGAGCCGCTCGGCGTCCGCGGCGGTGTCGTACAGCGCCCCCGACTCGGGGTCCACGAAACGGACCAGTACCTGGTCGAGCAGGAAGCCCGCGAACTCCAGCCACACGCCCTCCCCCGTCACGGAGGCCAGTGCGAGGAAGCCCTCCGCCACGTCGGCGTAGTCCTCCAGCACGCCCGCGTTCGCGCCGACGTGCCCGTCCTTGCTGGTGCGGGCCAGCCGGGCCCGGTCGTCGAGGTGCAGCCGTACGAGGAGGTCGGCGGCGGAGACGGCCGCGTCGACGAGGTCGGGGCGGTCGAAGTACGCGCCGGTCTCGGCCAGCGCGGCGATCGCGAGCCCGTTCCAGGCGGCGACGACCTTGTCGTCCCGGCCGGGAGCGGTCCGCGCCGCCCGCGCGGCCGCCAGCCGCTCCTTGACAGAGGCGATCTTCTCGGCGTCGAACACACCGTCCTGCTGCGGGAGTTGCAGGACGGAGGCGCCCTCCTCGAAGGTGCCCGCCTCGGTGACGCCGAAGTACTGTGCGGCCGTCTGCGCGTCCTCGGCGCCGAGGACCTCCGTGAGCTGCTCGGGCGTCCAGACGTAGTACGCGCCCTCGACGTGCCGGCCGGTCCCGTCGTCGCTGTCGGCGTCCAGCGCGGAGGCGAACCCGCCCTCGGCGGTGCGCAGTTCGCGCACCATGAAGTCGGCGGTCTCCAGCGCGACCCGGCGCGCGAGCTCCGAGCCGGTGGCCCGCCACAGGTGCGCGTACACCCGGCACAGCAGCGCGTTGTCGTACAGCATCTTCTCGAAGTGCGGCACGGTCCAGTCCCGGTCGACGGAGTAGCGGGCGAAACCGCCGCCGAGCTGGTCGTAGATCCCGCCGCGGGCCATGCGTTCGCAGGTGTCCCGGGCCATCTGGAGCGCGCCCTCGGCGCCGGTGCGGGCGTGGTGGCGCAGCAGGAACTCGATCACCATGGACGGCGGGAACTTGGGCGCCCCGCCGAACCCGCCGCGCTGCGGGTCGTACTCACGGGTCAGGCCGAGCAGCGCCTGCGACAGCTCCTGTTCACCCGGGGCGACGTCGTCGCCGTAGGCGATCTCCCGGCCCGCCAGGTCCCGCACGATCTTCCCGGCGACCTCGGCGACCTCCTCGCGCCGGTCGGTCCAGGCGTGCCGCACCCCTTCCAGCACCTGCCGGAAGGACGGCATCCCGTGCCGGGGCGCGGGCGGGAAGTAGGTGCCGAAGTAGAAGGGCTCGGCGTCCGGCGTGAGGAACACGGTCATCGGCCAGCCGCCCTGCCCGGTGGCGGCCTGCACGGCCTCCATGTACACGGCGTCGACGTCGGGGCGCTCCTCGCGGTCGACCTTGACGCTGATGAAGTGCTCGTTGAGGTAGTCGGCGGTCGCCTGGTCCTCGAACGACTCGTGCGCCATCACATGGCACCAGTGGCAGCTGGAGTACCCCACGCTGAGCAGCACCGGCACACCCCGCCTGCGCGCCTCCTCGAACGCCTCCGCCGACCAGGGCCACCAGTGGACCGGGTTGTCGGCGTGCTGGAGGAGATAGGGGGAGGTCTCGTGGGCCAGTCGGTTCGCCATGACGTCCATCCTGCCGCAGTACCCCGCCCCCCGTGCGTCAGGCGTTCGTCCGGGGCGGCCGTGGCACGGCGCGGGGGCGTGCCGGGGGCCGCCCCATGGGGCACGGTGTGCGGTGGGGCGGCTCTCAGGGGTCCTCGCGCCCTTGCGGGCGGGTCAGCTGTTCGCCGGGGACGCCTTGCCCTGGGGGCCGTCGCCGGAGGAGGCCGCCCGGCTCGTCCGGGTCGGACTTCTCCTCGAAGGCGCTGTCCAGCCTTTCCCGGCGTTCCCCTGGGCCGGGCGGCTCGACACCTCGAAACAGTAGGCTGGACGCAGCGCTGGACCTGCCGAGGCTCCTCGAAGGAGGTACACCATGACCGCCGAGATGGTGGCGCCCGCGTGGATGCATTCACAGATCAGCGCCGAACAGTACGACTCCTGGTCCGAGGAGCAGTGTGCCGGTATCGAGATCGTGGACGGGATGGTCGTGGTGAGCCCGAGCGCCCCCAAACGGCACAACCGGCTGGCTCGGATCCTGGCCAATGCCCTGGACGCCGCCGCGGGCCCGGACTGGAACGCTGACACGGACTTCGACGTGCGTCTGCAGGACGTTCCGCTCACCAACCGCCGTCCCGACGTCATCGTCTACCGGGCGGAGACCATCGACCTCACGCCTACCCGCCCCGAGCACGTGCTCTTGGTCGTCGAGGTCGTGTCGCCCGGTTCGGAGACCACTGACCGGATCGTGAAGGTGGACCAGTACGCCAAGGTCGGCATCCCCTTCTACTGGCGGGTCGAGCAGGCCGCCACCGGTGTCCCGATCGTCTACACCTACGTCCTCGATCCCGCCACCAAGGCTTACAGGGACGGCGAGATGTTCACAGGCACGGTGAAGGCCACCGCACCTTTCTCCATCACGGTCGATCTTGGGGTCCTGTAAGGACGAAGAGGTCTCGCTCGCGCCATCCGACCGGTAGCGCTCGGACAATCGTTGTTCGCGGGCGGTCGGAACACTCCCCACATACTCCAGCTGCCACCTGTGCCGGCGTCAGGCGTCCGTCGGGGCGGCCGTGGCACGGCGCGGGGGCGTGCCGGGGGCCGCCCCACGGGGCACGGTGTGCGTGTGGGGCGGCTGTCAGGGGTCCTCGCGCCCTTGCGGGCGGGTCAGCTGTTCGCCGGGGACGCCTTGCCCTTGGGGCCGTCGCCGGAGGAGGCCGACGTCCGGTCCTCGGTCTTCTCCTCGAAGTCGACCTTGCCCATGTGCTTGCTCATGGACTTCATCAGGCCCCACACGGCCACGGCCATCACCGCGAAGACGATGAAACCGAGGACGCCGGGGGTGACCTTGTCCTTGTCCACCTCCTTGGCGAGGGTGGCGAACTGCGTCACTGCCAGGCTCACGCTTGCGCTCATGTCAGGCATTGTCGCGGATGCCCGCAAACAGGTCGTCCTCGGGGAGGGAGGTGTCCACCCGCGACTTCGCGAGCTCGTACTCCTCCGTGGGCCAGACCTCCCTCTGGATCTCCATCGGCACCCGGAACCAGCCGCCGTCGGGGTCGATCTGCGTGGCGTGCGCGATCAGCGCCTTGTCGCGGATCTCAAAGAAGTCGGCGCACGGGACATGCGTGGTGAGGGTGCGCTCCTTCCGCCCGAACTCGTCCCAGCGCTTGAGCCACTCCCCGTAGGGGGACTCCAGCCCGCGGTCGAGCATCGCGTGGTGCAGCGCCTCGGTGCGCGGGCGGTTGAAGCCCTGGTTGTAGTAGAGCTTCAGCGGGCGGTACGCCGGGCCGTACTCGTCCTCCGGGTACTTCACGGTGTCCTCGGCGCCCTCGAAGGCGACCATCGAGATCTTGTGGGTCATGATGTGGTCGGGGTGCGGGTAGCCGCCGTTCTCGTCGTAGGTGGTGATCACCTGCGGACGGAAGGAGCGGATCTGCCGCACCAGCTCGCCGGCCGCCCGGTCCACGTCCTCCAGGGCGAAGCAGCCCTCGGGCAGCGGGGGCAGCGGGTCGCCCTCGGGCAGGCCGGAGTCGACGAAGCCGAGCCACTCCTGCTTGACCCCGAGGATCTCGCGGGCCTCGTCCATCTCCTTCTTGCGCACCTCGTGGATGTGCTCCTCGATGTACGTGTCGCCCTGGAGCTTGGGGTTGAGGATGGAGCCGCGCTCCCCTCCCGTGCAGGTCACGACCAGCACGTCCACCCCCTCGGACACGTACTTCGCCATGGTGGCCGCGCCCTTGCTCGACTCGTCGTCGGGGTGCGCGTGGACGGCCATCAGTCGCAGCTGGTCAGTCAAGACTCAATCCTCGAAAAGTCGGCGCCCCCATGGGCCGGGGTGCGGTCAGCGGCTTCTATAGTGACCGAATCGGGAGCTCGATAATTCCGGAGCGGGGCTCCGGTGCCGTTTTCGGGACGTTCGTCCCGCCCCGGCGGAGAGGACGATCATGAGTACGGCGACCACGCGACCGCCCCAGGGTCGTTACGGCCGCTCCTCCGACGAGCGCGCCGACCGCACCCTCAAGCTCGTCGGCGCCGTCCTGGGCGCGGCGCTGCTCGCCCTGCTCGGCTACTTCGCCTACCACTACGTGGGCCAGAACAAGATCAGCGCCGAGGTAATCAGCTTCAAGGCCACCGCGAACTCGGTGCAGGCGCATCTGGAGGTCCGCAAGGACGCGGGCACGAGCGGCTACTGCACGGTCCGCTCGCAGGCCGAGAACGGCGCCGAGGTGGGCCGCGCGGACTTCCGGTTCTCCGGCTCGGACACCCGTATCGACCGCGTGGTCACGCTGCGTACGACGGCGCAGGGCACGACGGCGGAGCTGCTCGGCTGTCACGCGGACTGACCTCACGGTCCCGGCGGCGGCCCTCCGCCCGCCGGGGCGCATGTCTTTCCTCCGCAATACGTACACGGTGACCTGCGCCGACGTAATTCTGGTGGCTTATGTCCTCCCCCTTCGGCCCCTGAATTGTTAGGCTCGTGGTTTCGCCCATCCCTGGAGGAACATGCTTCCGGGCAGGGCGAGCTTTGTATTTCCCAGTACCGACGAGGAGCACCCTGTGACCCAGACCAGCGAGAACGTCACCTGGCTGACCCAGGAGGCGTACAACAAGCTCAAGGACGAGCTTGAGTACCTTACTGGTCCTGCGCGCACGGAGATCGCCGCCAAGATCGCCGCCGCGCGCGAGGAGGGCGACCTGCGCGAGAACGGCGGGTACCACGCGGCCAAGGAGGAGCAGGGCAAGCAGGAGCTCCGAGTGCGCCAGCTGACCCAGCTCCTGGAGAACGCGAAGGTCGGCGAGGCTCCGGCGTCCGCGGACGGCGCGGTGGCCCCCGGCATGGTCGTGACGATCGCCTTCGACGGTGACGAGGACGACACCCTGGACTTCCTGCTGGCCTCGCGCGAGTACGCGAGCGCCGACATCGAGACCTACTCGCCGCAGTCCCCGCTGGGGGCCGGCGTCATCGGTCACAAGGTCGGCGAGGACGCGGAGTACGAGCTGCCGAACGGCAAGACCGCCTCCGTGCGCATCCTCAAGGCCGTGCCCTACAACGGCTGACACATCCCTGATCTCTGCCCGATGCCCCCCGGCGCCCCTGTGGCGCCGGGGGGCATCGCTCATGCGGTGGCCGAGCGGTACTTGCGCACCGCCAGTGTGCGGAACACGAGGACGATCAGGACCGAGTAGATCAGCGAGGCCCAGACCGGGTGCTGCATGGGCCAGGCGTCGGACGGTGACTGGCCAGGGTTGGCGAAGAGGACCCGGCAGGCCTGGACGGTGGCGCTGAAGGGGTTCCACTCGGCGATATGGCGCAGCCAGGGCGTCATGTTGCTGGTGTCCACGAACGCGTTGGAGATGAAGGTGACCGGGAAGAGCCAGATCAGCCCTCCGGAGGTGGCCGCCTCGGGGGTGCGCACACTGAGGCCGATCAGGGCGCCGATCCAGGTGAACGCGTAACCGAGCAGGAGCAGCAGCCCGAAGGCGGCCAGGATCCGGCCGGCGTTCGTGCTGCCGTCGGAGCCGGGGCGCCAGCCGACCAGGAGGGCGACGACGGCGAGGACGAGCAGGGTGAGCGCCGTCTGCACCAGGTCGGCGAGGGTGCGGCCGGTGAGGACCGCGCCGCGCGCCATGGGCAGGGAGCGGAAGCGGTCGATGAGGCCCTTGTGCATGTCGTCGGCGATGCCCGCGCCGGCTCCGGCGGTGGCGAAGGTGACGGTCTGGGCGAAGATCCCCGCCATGAGGAAGTTCTTGTAGTCGGTGGCGCTGGTGCTGCCGCCGATCTGCATGGACCCGCCGAAGACGTAAGTGAACAGCACCACGAACATGATGGGCTGAATGAGCCCGAAAATGACCATCTCCGGAATTCTGGACATTCTGATCAAGTTGCGTTTTGCAACGACCAGCGAGTCCCGGACGGCCTGCCCTCGCGGGCGGTTCGGCGCCGCGGCGGGGGCGGCCTGGACGGCGGCGCTCATTTCGCTTCCTCCTTGGCGTGGTGGCCCGTCTCGCCGTTCTTCGACTCGGCGACATGTCCGGTCAGGGACAGGAACACGTCGTCGAGGGTGGGGCGGCGCAGGCCGACGTCGTCCATCTCGATGCCGCGGGCGTCCAGTTCGCGGATCACCTCGGCGAGGAGCTTCGCGCCGCCGGTGACGGGCACGGTGAGCTTGCGGGTGTGCTCCTCGACGGCGGTCTCGCCCTTGCCGAAGCCGGCCAGCACCTCGGCGGCGGCGGGGATGTGCTCGCGGTCGTGGACCACGACCTCCACGCGCTCGCCCCCGGTGCGGGCCTTGAGCTCGTCGGAGGTGCCGCGGGCGATCACCTTGCCGTGGTCGACGACCGCGATGTCGTGCGCGAGGTGGTCGGCCTCCTCCAGGTACTGCGTGGTCAGCAGCAGTGTGGTGCCGTCGGAGACGAGACGCTTGATCACGTCCCACAGGAGCTGGCGGTTGCGCGGGTCCAGGCCGGTCGTCGGCTCGTCCATGAACATCACGGGCGGTGAGACGACCAGCGCGGCGGCCAGGTCGAGGCGGCGGCGCATGCCTCCGGAGTAGGTCTTGGTGGTGCGGTCGGCGGCGTCGGCCAGGTCGAACTGGTCGAGCAGCTCCGCGGCCCGGGCCTTCGCGTCCGCGGTCCGCATCTGGTAGAGCTGGCCGACCATCTGGAGGTTCTCGCGGCCGGTGAGGTATTCGTCGACCGCGGCGAACTGGCCGGACAGGCCGATCGAGCGCCGGACCGCGTCGGGGTGCTTCAGCACGTCCAGCCCGGCGACCACGGCGCGGCCGCTGTCCGGGCGCAGGAGTGTGGTCAGGCAGCGGACCGTGGTGGTCTTTCCCGCACCGTTCGGCCCGAGCAGGCCGAGGACCGTGCCCTCCGGGACGTCGAGATCGACGCCGTCCAGAGCCTTGACGTCACCGAAGGTCTTCACCAGTCCTTCGGCATGGATGGCGCCTGGCATATGAGTCTCCTGAGTCTCCGCGTCGTCGGGGATCGTCGTAGGGATGTCGTCGGGGGCGATCGGTCGGTCGGGCCATGTGACACACACCATAACGCGATGTATCGCGTCTCTCAATGGACTTACCCGAACGAGTGAAGGAGCGGTGATCAACTCGTCGGCGACCGGTCAGTCGATGACCGTGTAGCCGGCTTCGCGCAAAGCCCGGCCGACCTCGACGCAGTGCGCCGGCCCCTTCGTCTCCAGATGCAGCTCGACCTCCGCCTCCGAGAGCCCGAGCCGGGGATCGGTCCGCACATGGCTCACATCCAGGACGTTAGCGTCCACCACTGACAACGCCCCCAGCAGTGTGGCCAGAGCCCCCGGCCGGTCCGTCAGACGCAGGCGAACGGCCAGGTAGCGGCCCTGCGCGGCCATGCCGTGCCGCAGGACGCGCTGCATCAGCACCGGGTCGACGTTGCCCCCGGACAGCACCGCGACGACCGGGCCCTCGAACGCGCCGGGCTCGCTCAGCAGCGCCGCGACCGGGCTCGCCCCGGCCGGTTCGACGACCAGCTTCGCCCGCTCCAGACAGAGCAGCAGCGCCGTGGACAGCTCGCCCTCCGAGACGGTGCGCACCTCGTCCACGAGATCGCCGACGATCCCGAACGGCACGTCACCGGGGCGGCCCACCTTGATGCCGTCGGCCATCGTCGCCGGATTGCTCAGCGACACCGGACGCCCGGCCGCCAGCGAGGGCGGATACGCCGCCGCGCCCTCCGCCTGCACGCCCACCAGCCGCACGTCCGGCCGCATCGCCTTCACCGCGACCGCGATGCCCGCCGCCAGCCCCCCGCCGCCGATCCCGACGACGATCGTGCGGACCTGCGGGCACTGCTCCAGGATCTCCAGGCCGACCGTGCCCTGACCGGCGATGACGTCCGCGTGGTCGAAGGGGTGGATGAACACCGCGCCGGTCTCGGCCGCGTACTCCTGCGCCGCCGCCAGCGTCTCGTCGACGACCTGGCCGTGCAGCCGCACCTCGGCGCCGTACTCCCGCGTCGCGCTGACCTTCGGCAGCGGGGCGCCCTGCGGCATGAACACCGTCGACCGCACGCCCAGCAGCGACGACGCCAGGGCCACACCCTGCGCGTGGTTGCCGGCGCTCGCGGCGACCACCCCGGCCGCGCGCTCCTCCGGCAGCAGACCCGCTATGCGCACATACGCGCCGCGCAGCTTGAACGACCCCGTCCGCTGGAGGTTCTCGCACTTCAGGTGCACCGGCGCACCGACGAGCTGGGACAGGTGCCGGCTGCCCTCCATCGCGGTCGTCCGCGCCACGCCCGAGAGCATCTTCTGCGCGCCGCGCACATCGTCGAGGGTGACGGGCCGCGAGGAGTCAGCCGTGCCGTAGCTCATGACTCCAGCATCGCAGTTCACAAGCGGGAACAACCGCTGTGACCAACCACCGAGACCGGTTTCCTCAGCGCCGGTACGGCCCCCCTTCCGGCCGCGTACCCTGTCCCCCAACCCAGCACCCCTTTTCATGAAGCGAGCCCCCGGCCATGCCCACAACACCTGAAATGTCGATGGACATGACGACCGTCGGTGACACCGGTCTTCTCGACACGCTGCAGCACGAGGTCGCGGTGTTCGCGCGCCGTGCCGAACAGACCCGGCTCGGCGGCGCGGGGCAGGTGCGCAACTCCATGGACCGCGCCGCGTACCTGCTGCTGAACCGTCTCGACAACGAAGGCCCGATGGGCGTCAAGGCGCTCGCGGCGAGCATGGGCATCGACTCCTCGACCGTCACCCGGCAGGTGGCTCCCCTCGTCGACACCGGGCTGGTCAAGCGGACCTCGCACCCGGAGGACGGCCGGGCCGTGGTGCTGCAGCTGTCCCCGCGCGGGATGTCGCGGCTGGAGGAAGTGCGCTCCTCCAGACGCAGGTTGATGGCGGAACTGACCCAGGACTGGGAGCCGGAGGAGCGCGAGTCCTTCTGCACGCTCCTGACGCGCTTCAACGGCGCGCTCTCCGCGCGCATGGCCGCTCAGGGGCTCCCCGGCGCGGAGCCGGCGCCCGCCTCCTGAGCCTCCTGCGAGGTCCCCTCGAGGGGATCCCGCGCGTGCGTGGCTCTTGACCGAAACCCCGCCCCTGGCCCTATATGAGACCGGGTCCCCGTACGCACACCGCCGGGGCCCGTTCCCAGGGGGTCGCCGACGGGCCGGAGGGCGCGGTGAGAGCACGTGACGAGGCGCGGGCGGCCCGCCGGGCCAGTGAGTTCCAGGCGTTCGTCGCCGGCGCGGGCGGACGGCTGCTGCACACCGCCACCCTGCTCACGGCGGAGGCGCCGGACGACAACCCGCGCGCGCGGCGTCTGCTGACGCTGGCCCTCGCGCACACGTACGCGTGCTGGGACCGGCTGCGCGGCGAGGACCCGTACGACCGGGCCCGCCAGTACCTGGCCACCCGCTTCGCCCGCAGCGCCTGGCATCGCCACGGCGGCCCGCCCCCCACCGGAGCGCTGGCCCTGCTCACGCCCCAGGAGCGCCTGATCCTGGTGCTGCGGCTGTACGAGGGCGTCGGGGAGGAGCAGGTCGCGGCTCTCCTCGGCCTTCCCCAGGAGCGCGTCCACGCCCTGTGCGACCGGGCGACGGCGACCCTGCTGCACCCCCCGCGCCCGCCCGCCGCGAACCCGGCGGCGTCCGGCACGGCGGCCAGGACGGCGACGCCGTGAGGACGCCGGACGCGGACGCCGACGGGCCGGGGAGGCTCGTGTGAACCGGCCGGAACGGGAGGCCGCCGTACGGCGGATCATGGAGCGGACGGTGACGCGCGTGCCCCCGGGACTCCACGAGGACGTCGTACGCCGCGGCGACCGCCTGCTGCGCCGCCGTGCGCTCGCCCGGCGGCTGCTGTGGCTGACGCTGCTGGCCGTGGCCCTGGCGTTCACCGTCTGGGCGGTCACGGTCCAGCCCTGGGTGGAGCCGCCGTCGGAGACGACCCCACCCCTGACGGACTGGTAAGGCTGCGGCAGCCCTTAGGGCGTGTTGCGAAAGTATCGCCTGCCCTGCGACGCCTGGCACGCGCGCTCGCTGCGTCGTCGGGGTCGCCCTCGTACACCCAGTACGAGGGCGACCCTCCGCCTTGCGATCGCACGCACCAGACGCCGCTGGGCCCGCCCTCCGGGCGGACGACGCTACTTTCGCAACACGCCCTAGCCGAGGGCCTGCTGGAGGTCGTCCAGGAGGTCGTCGACGTTCTCGATGCCCACGGACAGGCGCACCAGGTCGGCCGGGACCTCCAGGGCCGAGCCGGCCGCGGACGCGTGCGTCATGCGCCCGGGGTGCTCGATCAGGGACTCCACGCCGCCGAGGGACTCGCCGAGCGTGAACACCTTGGCGCGGTTGCAGACCTCGACGGCCGCCTCCTCGCCGCCCTCGACCTGGAACGACACCATGCCGCCGAAGGCCCGCATCTGCTTGGCGGCGACCTCGTGGCCCGGGTGGTCCGGCAGGCCCGGATAGAGGACGCGCGTCACGCGCGCGTGCCGGGTCAGCATGTCGGCGATCTTGGTGGCGTTCTCGCTGTGCCGGTCCATGCGCACCGACAGCGTCTTGGTGCCGCGCAGCACCAGCCAGGAGTCGAAGGGCCCGGCGACCGCGCCCATCGCGTTCTGGTGGAACGCCAGTTCCTCGCCGAGCTCCCGGTCGCTCACGATCAGCGCGCCGCCCACCACGTCGGAGTGCCCGCCCATGTACTTGGTGAGCGAGTGCACGACGACGTCCGCGCCGAGCGCCAGCGGCTGCTGGAGGTAGGGGGTGGCGAAGGTGTTGTCGACGACGAGCCGCGCGCCCGCGTCCCGCGCGACCTGCGCGAGGGCGGCGATGTCGGTGATGCCGAGCAGCGGGTTGGAGGGGGTCTCCACCCACACGGCCTTCGTCTTCGGGGTGATCGCGGCGCGCACGGCGGCCGGGTCGCTGGTGTCGGCCACCGACCACTCCACGCCCCACCGGGAGACGACCTTCGCGAACAGCCGGAACGTGCCGCCGTATGCGTCGTTGGGGATGACCACGTGGTCGCCGGGCCGCAGCAGCGTACGCAACAGGCAGTCCTCGGCCGCCAGTCCGGAAGCGAACGCGAGACCCCGGACGCCGCCCTCCAGGGCGGCGAGGTTCTCCTCGAGGGCGGTCCTGGTCGGGTTGGCGCTGCGGCTGTACTCGTAGCCGCCGCGCAGACCGCCGACGCCGTCCTGCTTGTAGGTCGAGACCTGGTAGATCGGCGGGACGACCGCGCCGGTCAGGGGATCGGCGGTGTTGCCCGCGTGGATCGCGAGGGTCTCGAAATGCTGACTGATGTGCCTGTCGCTCATGGGTCCCGAGAGTAATGCGCCGAAGCGGCGGGCGCTCGACCCGACCGGGTTGGCCAATTGTCAGAGGCTTCTGGAACCCTTGAGCCATGGAGATTCTCTGGGTCCTGATGGCGCTGGTCGTGCTCGGCTTCGTCCTGCTCCCGTTCCTGCGGCGCCGGCGGGGCGGGATAGAGCTGGTCCCGGCGGGCCACCCGGACGCCGCGGACCCGGCGAACTACGGCTTCGTCCGCGAGGAGGAGCTCGACATCCGCATGCCCGGCCCCGACCAGGACCTGCTGGACGTCCTGGCCGTGGTGCAGCGCACGCAGGACTACCGGGCGGCACAGCAGTTGCTGGCGGGGACCGAGACGGAGGGCGAGCTGCGCTGGCAGCGCGTGCAGGCCTTCGCGGGCGCCGCGGCGCTGGAGCTGCAGCAGCGGCCGGGCGGCGTCTCGGAGACCCCGGGCGGGCAGTGGCTGCGGGTGTGGCGGACCGAGGAGCCCAAGGACGCGGGCGGCGCGGCGGTGCACGCCGAGTTCCTGGTGCAGCAGGCGTGGCGGACGTCGACGCCGGGCACGGACGACTTCCGGATCATCATGGAGGAGGCCCATGACGCCTGCGGTCAGGCGGCGTTGCTGGCCCCCGGAGACCCGATCCCGTACATCGTCGAGCTGTCGGTGGCGCGCGGGCTGGACTACTCGCAGCCGGAGTTCGAGCGGCTCTGGCTGAAGATCCTGGACCGCGCGCCCGCGCACATGGGGGCGCATCTGGCGGCCCTGCACTACTGGTGCGAGAAGTGGCACGGTTCGCGCGAGGAGGCGACGTCCTTCGCGGAGGCGGCCGCGGCCCGCGCGCCCGGGGGTTCGCTGCTCGCCGCGATGCCCTTGTTCGCGGTGTTCGAGCACCTGCCCGAGGTGAACCTGGTGAGCGGCTTCTACCAGAGCGAGGTGGTGCGCAAGGCGGTCCACGGCGCGCTGTTCGCCGTCCAGTCGGCCCGCCCCGACGATCCGATGGCGGCGCATGTGCGCCATCTGCTGGTGTTCTTCCTGGTGCGTTCCGAGCGCTGGTCGGAGGCCATGAACCAGCTGATACACGTCGACGGCCATGTGGGCGCGCTGCCGTGGACGCTGTCCGCGGACCCGGCGGCGGAGTTCGCCGTGTACCGGGCCCTGGCGGTGGCGGGTTACGAGGCGAACGGCGGCAGCCCGGCGTCGCTGCCGCACTGAGCGGGCGCCGGCCGGGCGGCCCCGCGGTCGCGCCTCACGGTCGCGCCTCGCGGCCGGACCCGGCGGTCCGGCCCCGGGGTCAGCCCTCCGTGCGGGCGGGGAGCCGCCATCCCGGGCGCGGGAAGTGGCAGGTGTACCCGTCGGGGTAGCGCTGGAGGTAGTCCTGGTGCTCGGGTTCGGCCTCCCAGAACGGGCCGACCGGCTCCACCTCGGTGACGACCTTGCCGGGCCACAGTCCAGAGGCGTCGACGTCCGCGATGGTGTCCTCGGCGATCCGCTTCTGCTCGTCGTCGACGTAGTAGATCGCCGAGCGGTAGCTGAGGCCGATGTCGTTGCCCTGGCGGTTCTTCGTGCTCGGGTCGTGGATCTGGAAGAAGAACTCCAGGAGCGCCCGGTAGTCGGTCTTCTCGGGGTCGAAGAGGATCTCGATGGCCTCCGCGTGCGTGCCGTGATTGCGGTACGTCGCGTTCGGCACGTCGCCTCCGGTGTAGCCGACCCGCGTGGCCGTCACCCCCGGGAGCCGGCGGATCAGTTCCTCCATGCCCCAGAAGCATCCGCCCGCAAGCACGGCCCTCTGCGTCTGCACAGCCATCACGGCTCCTCCCACGTCGGTCGGCCCGGTTCTCCGGGCTCACCGTGGACAACACACGCGGCCTCCCGGCGATTCCGTGGTCCGGGCGCACACGCCGAGCCCCGGCGCGGGGCCGGGGCTCGGTGCGGTTCGCGGGCGGGGCCGGATCAGATGGTGGCCGTGTCGATGACGAAGCGGTAGCGGACGTCGCTGGCGAGGACGCGCTCGTAGGCGTCGTTGATCTCGGAGGCGCTGATCAGCTCGATCTCCGCGCCGAAGCCGTGCTCGGCGCAGAAGTCGAGCATCTCCTGGGTCTCCTGGATGCCGCCGATGCCCGATCCGGCGAGGGTCTTGCGACCGCCGATCACCGAGAACAGGTTGAGCGCGACGGGCTCCTCGGGGGCGCCGACGTTCACGAAGGCGCCGTCGGTCCGCAGCAGGGACAGGTAGGCGTCCAGGTTCAGCGGGGCGGAGACGGTGGAGAGGATGACGTCGAAGGTGCCGGCCAGCTTCTTGAAGGTCTCCGGGTCGCTGGTGGCGTAGTAGTGGTCGGCGCCGAGCCGCAGGCCGTCGTCCTTCTTGCGCAGCGACTGGGAGAGCACCGTCACCTCGGCGCCGAGCGCGTGCGCGATCTTGACGCCCATGTGGCCGAGGCCGCCCATGCCGAGCACGGCGACCTTCTTGCCTGGTCCGGCGTTCCAGTGCTTGAGCGGCGAGTACGTGGTGATGCCGGCGCAGAGCAGCGGGGCGGCCACGTCGAGCGCGAGGCCGTCGGGGACGCGGACGACGTAGTTCTCGTCGACGACGATCTTCTGCGAGTAGCCGCCGTAGGTGGGCTCGCCGTCCTTGCCGACGGCGTTGTACGTGCCGACCATGCCGCCGCCGGTGCAGTACTGCTCCAGGCCGGCCTTGCAGTTCTCGCACTCGCGGCAGGAGTCGACCATGCAGCCCACGCCCACCCGGTCGCCGACGGCGAACTTCGTCACGCCGGGGCCGACCTCGGAGACCACGCCGGCTATCTCGTGGCCGGGGACCATCGGGAAGATGGCCTCGCCCCAGCCTTCCCGGGCCTGGTGGATGTCGGAGTGGCAGATGCCGGCGAACTTGATGTCGATCAGGACGTCGAACTCGCCGACCTCGCGGCGCTCGATCGTCGTGCGCTCCAGCGGAGCCTTGGCGGAGGGGGCCGCGTAGGCGGCGACGGTGGTCATGCCGGGGATCTCCTAGCAGTGGTTCGGGACACGGCGTCCGGCCTGTCGTTCGGGCCGGGCACGGCGTCCAGCCTGCCCGAAGGCGCGCGGCTCACCCAGGCCTCACCTGTGCCTACGTTCGGTGTGCGTACCACTGGCGGGGTCAGGATCGGGGGCGTACGACCGTGAATACTGGGTGTATGGACGAACAGAGCGAAGCCGCCGCACAGGAGTCCGGCGGGCGGCTGGACCGGCGGGCCGAGCTCAGCGAGTTCCTGCGCACCCGGCGCGCCCGGCTGAAGCCCGAGGACGTCGGGCTGCCCGACTTCGGACGCCGCCGGGTGCCGGGGTTGCGGCGCGAGGAGCTGGCGCAGCTGGCCGGGATGTCGGTGGCGTACTACACGCGGCTGGAGCAGGGCAACGGGCGGAACGTGTCCGCGGAGGTGCTGGGCTCCATCGCCCGCGCGCTGCGGCTGTCCGACGCTGAGCACGCCCACCTCACGCATCTCGCCAAGCCCAAGCAGCACAAGAAGAAGCCGGCGGCGCGCAGCCAGCAGGTGCGGGCGTCGCTGTGGCAGTTGCTGGACCGGATGGACGGGGTGCCCGCGTACGTGGTGGGGCGGAACACGCAGATCCTCGCGTGGAACCGGATGGCGGCGGCCGTCTTCGGCGACTGGGGTGAACTCCCGGCCGGGGAGCGGAACTGGGCCCGGCTGGTGTTCCTGCGGCCCGCCTACCGGGAGCTGTTCGTCGACTGGGAGCAGAAGGCGATCGACATCGTGTGCGCCTTGCGCATGGACGCCGGGTGCCACCCGGACGATCCCCGACTGTCGGCGCTGGTGGGCGAGTTGTCGGTGAAGAGCGAGGACTTCCGGCGGCTGTGGGCGACGCACGACGTGAAGGACAAGAGCTTCGGCGTGAAGCGGTTCCGGCATCCGCTGGTGGGCGAACTGTCCCTGAACTTCGAGGGGTTCCGGCTGATGGGGGACGGGGAGCAGTCGCTGGTGACGTATCACGCGGAGCCCGGCTCGCCCTCGGCGGACGGGCTGCGGCTGCTGGCCAGCTGGGGCGCTGACGCGGCTGCTCCGCGGGCCGGGACCGGGGCCTGAGGGGCCGCCCTGAGCGAGGCGCCCCGCGCCGGCGGGGTCCCGGGCCCAGGCGCGTCAGCCCTGGTACGGCGGGGCCGCGCCCCAGCCCCACTTCGGCACCGGCTGCTCGGCCGGCGGTTTGGCGTCCGGCCCCGAGAAGTACACGGCCAGGCGCGTGCCCCACTCGACGTACGCCAGGAACGCCGAGCGGAACTCCGCGTCCGTGGGGAGGCCCGCCTCGTCCGCCGCGTCCTGGATCAGGTTCACCCAGCGGCGCCGCTGGGGCTCGGTGATGTCACGGCCGAAGTGCTTGGCGACCATGTGGCTGTGGCCGCCCTGCGTCGCGGAGTAGGTCTGCGGGCCGCCGAAGACCTCCGCCAGCCAGAGGGCGACGTGCTCGGCGTGCTCGGGGGCCAGGCCCGCGAAGACGGGGGCGAGGAGGTCGTCGTCGAGCACCTTGGCGTAGAAGGCCTCCGTCAGGCGGGTGAAGGCCTCCGCGCCGCCCGCCCACGCGTACAGGGTGGGTTCGGCGGAGCCCCGGCCGCGCACCGAGGTGGGCTTGTAGTGCCGCATCTCCTCGATGTGCCCGACGTACGGGCGGATCTCGGCGAGGAAGGCGGGGAACAGATCCGAGGTGCGGAAGCCTTCGAGGTGGTCCGCCGTGGACGTCCAGGTGATGCGCAGCACGAAGTGAGCGAAGTCCTCCTCGCAGCGCGCGAGTTCGTAGTCGACGCAGTGGGGGGAGGCAGCGAGGAGGGGGGCGGCGCGGTGGTAGGCGGCGAGGAAGTCGGCGGAGCGTTCCTCGGGAATGCGGTACCGGATGTACTCGATGACCTTGCTGGCTGTCTCTGCTGCCGTCATGGGCCTACGCAAGCACGAACGGCCGCTGGAGGCTCGTCTTCCGGCGGGGCGTTCGCTCAGCGCTCAGCGAACGCGGCGGGCGGAGCGCTCGGGGGCTGCGGAGGCGGCCGCGCATACACCGATGCCGCCCCCGGGAAGGGGGCGGCATCGGGGGAGGCGTGGCTCAGCGCGGGCGGCTCAGGCGGCCGAACCCGCCTTCCACTGGGCCCAGTCCATGTTCCAGCCGTTGAGGCCGTTGTCCGGGGAGACCGTCTTGTCGCCGGTGTTCTGGACCACGACGACGTCGCCGACCATGGAGTTGTTGTAGAACCAGGCGCCGGGCGTGCTGCTGTCGTTGGCGCCCTTGGCGTCGGAGAGGCCGACGCAGCCGTGGCTCGTGTTCACCGAGCCGAAGATGGACTTCGCGCCCCAGTAGTTGCCGTGCACGAAGGTGCCCGAGGTGGTCAGGCGCATGGCGTGCGGCACGTCCTTGATGTCGTACTCGCCCTTGCCGTCGTCGTCGGTGAAGCCGACCGACGCGCCGTTCATCCGGGTCTCCTTGAACTTCTCGGAGATCACCATCTGGCCCTCGTACGTCTTGTTCTCGGGCGAGCCGGCGGAGATCGGGATGGTGCGCACGGTCTTGCCGTTCCGCGTGACCTTCATCTGCTTGGTCTTCGCGTCGACGTAGGTGACCTGGTTGCGGCCGATCTTGAAGGTGACCGTCTTCTGCTGGACGCCGTAGACGCCCTTGGCGCCCTGGACGCCGTCGAGCGCGAGCTTCAGCGTGACGGTGGAGTTCTCCTTCCAGTACTCGTCCGGCCGGCAGTCCATGCGGGTGGTGCTGAACCAGTGGCAGGCGATCTCCTGGCCGCCGGTGGAGTTGACCGTGATGCCCTTCTGGACGGCGGCCTTGTCGGTGATCTCCTTGTTGAAGTTGATCGACACCGGCATGCCCACGCCGACGGTGGAGCCGTCCTCCGGCGTGAAGTTGGCTATGAAGCTGTTGGCCGGGGAGACCGTGGTGAAGGACGCGTTCTCGTGGGCCTCGCGGCCGTCGGAGTCCTTCGCGGTCGCCGCGAGCTTGTACGTGGTCGAACGCTCCAGCTGCCCGCTCGGCTTCCAGCTGGTCTTGTCGGCGGACAGTTCGCCCTTCACGGCGGTGCCGTCGGCGGCGGTCATCGTCACCGTGGTGAGCGTGCCCTTGCTCACCGTGACGGTCGCCGACTTGTTGATGGAGGCGTTGTTGGAGCCGTCCGCAGGCGTGATCTTGATCTGGGCCTCGGATGCCTTCTCGGCCGCCGCCTCGTCGGCTTTCGCCTGCGAGGAACTGCCCTTGTCGTCCGAGGCGCTGCTGTCGCCGCTCGAACACGCAGAGAGCACCAGAACACCGCCGAGCAGTGCGGACGCGGTCGCCAGACCCCTGCGCCGCCTACTGTTCGTCATCACACGCTTCTCCATCGTTGCCGATTCCCGTTAACCCCGTGAGTCCCCGTCGAGAGTCCTCGTCAAGGGCTTCAACGCTACGACCGGTTCCCCCCGTTCCACTTCCGTGGAATGTGTGGGCCACACCACGTCCACTCGGTGGTGCGGGCCGCCTCGCGGCGGAAGGTCCGCCGGCATTCGTGGTGCGGATGTCGGTCAGCGCGCCCCTTGAGACGAGGAAACCCCGGGCGGCGGTTGCCGCCCGGGGCCACGAGTTTCCCAAGACGCTCAGCCGATGCGCGAATCGCCGCCGCCATCGCCGCCGTCGCCCTCGCCGTCGGGGCCGTCGCCGAACTCGTCGTCGAGGTCCCAGTCGGGCGCGTCGGGGTCGTGGGCGACGGGTTCGCTGGACCAGGAGGCCTGTTGGAGTTCCACTCCGGGGACGTCGCCGACCAGGTCGAAGGGGTCGACGAGGTAGGCGAGGGCCTCGGCGGTGTCCTCCCGCACGGTGCTCTCGGCGTGCGCGCGCTCGCTCTGCGGCATCTCGGGATCCTCGGCGACCCGTCGCAGTGCGGCCTCCGTCACCGCGTCCGCATCGTCGATTTCCAGCACAAGTTCCACACGAAGCCGGACATATCGTGACGTCTCTTCAGTGTTCATGCACCGGAGCGTACGGCTCCGCCCTCCCGCAACTTTCCCGCGACCCGCGCCTTTCACTAGCATCGGCCCACACGGCCAATTCGCCAGCGCCACAAGGGGATCGATATTCCGTGTCATCCGCTCGCCGTCCGTTGCTGACCGCCACCGCCGCGGGGACCCTGTTGGGCGCCCTGTGGTTCGTCCCGAACGCCAACGCGACGCCGGACGACCAGGCGAGAACGGCAGTGACGACACACGCCATCACGCAGGCACGGGCCGTCTCGGCGACGTCCCACACGTCGGCCGCGTCTCACGCCTCCAACGCGTCCGACACGACCGCCGGCAACGCCGCCGCCGCATCCGACACGACCTCGGACGTCGCCACGACCGCCGACGGCGCCCGCCTCGCCGACACCGGCAGCTTCGACACCACGCCCTACGTGATCGGCGGGACCGCCCTGCTCGCCCTGGGGGCGGCTTTCGTGGCGTACTCGGTGCGGCGGGAGCGGCTCGGCTTCTGAGTCGCTTTTGGATCGACTTGACGCTTACATGACCCAACGTTCATAGTCCGCCCATGAAGAGATCATCGGGGGCGCGGCTGTGCGCCGTGACCGTCGCGGGCGCGCTGTCGCTCGCCCTCATCACGGGCTGTTCTGACGACGGTTCGAAGAAGGACGACGCGAAGGGGGCCGCGGGGTCCGCCGCGAGCACTCCCGCGTCGTCGGCGCCGGCCGCGAAGGGCCTGGCCAAGGCCGAGCTGGAGAAGCTGCTGCTGACGCAGGGTGAGGTCAAGGGCTACAAGGTGGATTCGGGGGACGCCACCCTGCCCAAGTCCAAGAGCGTCGTGAAGGTCGACAAGGCGGAGTGCGCGCCGCTGGCCTATGCCATGGCCGCGCTGCCGCCGGGTGAGACGAACGCCGGTGCGAGCAACACGGTGGCAGAGGACAAGGCGCAGAGCCCCTCCGCCTCGAAGGACGCTCTCAGCAGCCTCGAGGACGCGTTCGACATCGCCACGACCTTCGTGGGTCTCTCCTCCTACGACGGCGACGGCGCGCAGAAGGCGTTCAGGGCGGTGTCCGACGGCATCGCCGCCTGCTCCGGCGGGTTCGGCATCACCGCCGACGGCGAGAAGCAGAAGATCACCAAGGTCACCGTCGGGAAGGCGTCCGCCACCGCCGACGAGTCCACGGCGTTCACCGCCGTGGCCGACATGGACGGTGAGGGCACGGCGAAGTTCAACGTGGAGGTGGCGCGCAAGGGCGGCGTCGTCGCCACGTTCTACGCGATCAACTTCAGCGCGATGTCGAAGGGCGGGGAGTCCAAGGTCCCGGCCCCGGTGATCCAGGCGCAGGTCGCCAAGCTGAAGTAGTTCCTCTCACGCATCGGGGCCCTGCCGGCGGACGCACCCGGCAGGGCCCCAGTCGTTTCCGCGCCGGCTACCGCAGCGGCCCCGTGACCGTCTCCACCGCCGCGACGAGCCGTCCGCCGCGCACGAAGGCGTCCGCAGCCGCGAGGTCGGGGGCGAGGAACCGGTCCGGGCCCGGGCCCTGGACGCCCGCCGCGCGCACCGCGTCGACGACCGCCCGCGTGGCCGGCGCGGGGGTGAGTCCCTCGCGCAGTTCGACGGCGCGGGTGGCGGCGTAGAGCTCGACGGCGATGACGCGCGCGAGGTTGTCGACGGCCGTGCGCAGTTTGCGGGCGGCCGACCAGCCCATGGAGACGTGGTCCTCCTGCATCGCGGAGGACGGGATGGAGTCGGCGGACGCCGGTACGGCGAGCCGCTTCATCTCGCTGACCAGGGCGGCCTGCGTGTACTGGGCGATCATCAGCCCGGAGTCGACGCCTGCGTCGTCGGCGAGGAACGGCGGCAGGCCGTGGCTGCGGTTCTTGTCCAGCAGCCGGTCGGTACGGCGCTCGGCGATGGAGGCGAGGTCGGCGGCGGCGATGGCGAGGAAGTCGAGGACGTAGGCCACGGGCGCGCCGTGGAAGTTGCCGTTGGACTCCACGCGCCCGTCCGGGAGCACGACGGGGTTGTCGACGGCCGAGGCGAGTTCCCGCTCGGCGACCAGGCGGGCGTGCGCCATGGTGTCGCGTCCGGCGCCGGCGACCTGGGGCGCGCAGCGCACCGAGTAGGCGTCCTGGACGCGGGGCGCGTCGTCCTGGTGGTGCCCGGTGAGCTCCGAACCCTTCAGGACGGCCAGCATGTTGGCGGCGCTGGCGCCCTGGCCCGGGTGCGGGCGGATGGCGTGCAGCTCGGGCGCGAGGACCTTGTCGGTGCCGAGCAGGGCCTCGAGGCTGAGCGCGGCGGTGACGTCGGCGGACTTGTAGAGGGTGTCCAGGTCGTCCAGGGCCATGATCAGCATGCCGAGCATGCCGTCGGTGCCGTTGAGGAGGGCGAGCCCCTCCTTCTCGCGCAGTTCGACGGGGGCGATGCCGTGCGCGGCGAGGAGTTCGCCGGCGGGGCGGACGACGCCGTCCGCGTCCTCGGCGTCGCCCTCGCCCATGAGCGTCAGGGCGCAGTGCGAGAGCGGGGCGAGGTCGCCGGAGCAGCCGAGGGAGCCGTACTCGTGGACGACGGGGGTGATGCCGGCGTTCAGCAGGTCGGCCATGGCCTGCGCGACCTCGGGCCGTACGCCGGTGTGCCCGGAGCAGACGGTCTTGAGTCGCAGGAACATCAGGGCCCGCACCACCTCGCGCTCCACGCGCGGCCCCATGCCGGCGGCGTGCGAGCGGACGATGTTGCGCTGGAGCTGTGCGCGCAGCTCCTGGCTGATGTGCCGGGTGGCGAGGGCGCCGAAACCGGTGGAGACGCCGTAGACGGGCTCGGGCTTGGCCGCCAGGGCGTCCACGATCCCGCGTGCCGCGGCGAGGGCGGCGACCGCCTCCTCGGACAGCTCGACCCGCGCGCCGCCCCGCGCCACGGCGAGCACGTCGGACGCGGTGACGCCGGACGTCCCCACCACCACAGTATGCATATCCATATTCAGGAGCGTACGCAGTGAAGACGAGGATGTCACCAGGCGGTCGCCGTGCTCCTCGCCGCCGGTCGCAGCGACCGGCGGCGGCGACCGACCGCGTCACGGCCGCCCGCGGAAGCTGCGGCGTTCGGCGGCCGGGCCGCGCGGCGGCTCGTCGGCGAGGCGTACGACGGGATCGTCGGGCCCCTCCCGGCCCGCGACGACCGGGCGGGAGGCACGGACGGCCTTCGCCCGGTACTGGGCGGCGTCCGCGAGCCGGAACAGGCGGCGGGCGGAGCGCACGGGGCCGATCGGGTCGCCGGTGGAGGCGACGCCGCAGGCCACGCCCTCCCCCAGCTCCAGTTCGGCGGCCCGCCGGCACAGCTCGCCCGCGACCTTCACCACGTCGTCGGCGGACGGACCGACCGCCAGCAGGCAGAACTCGTCCCCGCCGAGCCGTGCGGCGATCGCCCCGGGCAGCATCGCCCCGCACAGCGACAGCACCGAGCCGAACCGCTCCAGCAGTCGGTCGCCGGCGGCGTGCCCGAGGGTGTCGTTGACCCGCTTGAGCCCGTTGAGGTCGCAGACCGCGAGGCTGACGACGTCCCCGCCGGCCCGGTGCCGCTCGACGGCCTCCTCCAGCCGTACGTCGACCGCGCGGCGGTTGGCCAGGCCGGTGAGGGCGTCGGTGAAGGCGAGCCGGCGGGCCTCCTCCAGCCGCTCGGTCTGCGCGATCCCGGCGGCGACCACGGCGGCCAGGACGGTGGCGAAGTCGGCGTCCGCACGCTCGAAGGCGGGAGCCCCGGCAGGCCGGGCCACGTACAGCTCGCCCCAGGCGAGGCCGTGCAGCACGATCGGCGCGACGACGCACGAGCCCCGGCCCCGGCGGCGCAGGGCGGCGACCCGCTGGTGGCAGTACCCGGGCCGGCCGGCGGCGGCGCCCTCGGCCGTCTCCACCCAGGCGTTGGGCTCGCCGCCGGACACCCAGCGTTCGTGCAGGAACTCGGTGATCTCCGGGAACTGGTGCACCGGGTAGGCCTCGCCCTCCGGGAACTCCTCCTCGTCCGGGGCCAGCTCCCCCACGTTCACGAGGACGCGCAGCCGTCCGAGGTCCCGCTCCCACACCGACAGGGCGGCGAACCCGCCGGACAGCGCCCGGCACGCGCCGAGCGCCGCCGCCCGCCACGACTGCCTGGGCGACCGTGCGGCGGCCATCCCCTGAGCGAGCGCCACCACAGCCGCGAGCCGTCCGTCATCACCCATCACCCCAGGCTAGGGACATTCCCCACCAAACGCCGCACCCAGCCCCGGCGGCCAGGGCCTGCCCGGCGGATCGTGCCGCCGACGCGGGGCTCGGCACCGGCAGCGGCCCCCGCTTCCCTGTGGCCTGCCGGTGCCGGACAGGCCCTACTCCCCCGGCCACCGCGGCGTGCGCTTCTCGTTGAACGCCGCCACCCCCTCCGCGCGGTCACCGGAGAACGCCACCGCGCGCCACGCCGCGTCCTCCACCTCCAGCCCAGCCCGCAGATCCAGCCCCTGCCCCAGCCGCAACGCCCGCTTGGCCGCCCGCAGCCCCACCGGCGAGTTCGCCCCGATCCGGGCCGCCAGCGCCAGCGCCTCCTCGCGGTCCCGCCCCGCCTCCACCAGGACGTCCACCAGCCCGAGCTCACTCGCCTCGGCCGCCTCCACCCGCCGCGCCGTGAAGATCAGCTCGGCCGCCCGGGCCGCCCCCACCCGCCGGGGCAGCAACTGCGTCCCCCCGCCTCCCGGGATCACCCCGACCGACACCTCCGGCAGCCCCACCACGGCCGTACGGTCGGCCACGATCACGTCGCACGCCAACGCCAGCTCGAACCCGCCCCCCAGCGCGAACCCGTGCACCGCCGCCACCGTCGGCACGGGCAGCTCCAGCACTCCGGTGTACGCGCCCCGCGCCACCGGCCGCTGCCGGACCAGCTCCGCGTCGGTCAGCGAGTTCCGCTCCTTCAGGTCGGCCCCGACGCAGAAGGCCCGCTCGTGCGTCGAGGTCACCACGACCACCCGTACGTCCCGGTCCCCGCCCAGCGCCGCGCAGGCCGCGCCGATGGAGCGGGCCATCTCGCTCGACACTGCGTTCATGGCCTTCGGCCGGTCGAGGGCCAGCTCCGCGACGTGCCCGTCCTCGTGCCGCCGCACCAGCACGAACTCCCCGAACCGTTCCTCGCTCATGACACCCTCCGGTTAACGCGGGTTAACAACTCCAGCTCGCCCGATCATCGCAGCCGCGCCCCGCCGGGGAAAGGGCCGGCCGCGTCCGACGCCGCCCGTCACCCCGCTCTCGTCGACGGCCGGTTACCCGTTCGGGTGACATCCCGCCCGACTCTCCCCACACCGCCCACGGGAGCGCATAACGTGCGTGCGCCACGGCGCATCGGGGGCGCACAGACGGGGGAGGCAACGCGATGGCGACGACACCGGTGAAGACGCACACCGGAACGTACGGAAGACCGTACGAACGGCGGACGGCGACCGGGACCGGCACCGGCACCGGCACCGGCACCACAACCGGAACGGCGGAGAGGACGGCTGAGCCGGTGGAGCACGTCCGCCTCTGGCCCCCGCGGGGCCGGGGCCGGCACCGCCGCCCCAGGCCCCGCAAGGTCCTGCTCGTCGCCGGCGGTCTCGCTCTCGCCGCCGGCGCGCTGAGCCTCGTCCGGCTGACGCCCGACTCGCCCGTGCCCGGCATCGGCACGGCGGAGGCCGAACCGCGCCTGGAGCCCACCGCGGAGTCGACGGACGCGCCGCCCACGGCGACCCCCTCCGTCCCGCAGGCGCACCCGACGGCCCCGGCGCCCATGGGCGGCGGACCCTCCGCGACCCCGGCCCCCGGCACGAGCCCCGCCGCCACCGGGTCCGCCGCCCCGGCCCTCACCCGGGGCGCCCCCTACGCGTCCTCGCTTCCGACGACGGCCCCGATGCGCCCCGGACCGACCGGGGCCGCAGCGGACACCGCCCCGGAGACGCCGGAGACACCCGAAGCGCCAGAGGCGCAGGAGCCCGCGGAACGGCCGGAGCCACCCCGGTCGACGGCCGACCCGGAGCCGCCCACGCCCGCACCCGCGCCCGGCACGGCGGCCCCCGTGCCGCAGCGGCCGGACCGCCACGGGCTGTGCGTACCGGTCATCGGCCTCTGCGTGGACCCGCTCCAGGGCCGGTAGCCGCGTTCACTCCCCGAGGGCGCGCCGGGTGAGCAGCCAGGGCTCGACCACGCCGAGCCCTCGCACCGGCCGCTGCCACATCGGCTGGAGGGCGAACCGGTAGACGGGCGGCTCCTCGCCCTCCTTCTCGGCGGTCGCCGCCTCCTCGGCCGCCTGCGCCTCGGAGGCGGGCGCGTCCCCGGTGCGGATCAGCTCCTCGGCGAAGGCGCTGTCGACCAGTACGGCGTCCCGCGGCGCTATCGAGGTCAGCCGCGAGGCCAGGTTGACGGTCGTCCCGAACACATCGCCCATCCGGGTGGTCACCGTGCCGAACGCCATGCCGACCCGCAGCTCGGGCATCGTCTCGTCGTTGCTCATGGTCTCCACCAGCAGCAACGCGATGTCGGCGGCGGTGCCCGCGTCGTCGGCGGCGTACAGGACCTCGTCGCCGAGGGTCTTGATGAGCCGGCCGCCGCGAGCGGCCACCAGGTCGGCGGCGGTCGTCTCGAAGGCCTCGACGAGCTCGCCGAGCTCCTCCTCCTCCATGCGCCGCGTCAGCCGCGTGAACCCGACGAGGTCGGCGAAGCCGACGGCGAGCCGCCGGTCGACCATCTCATCGTCGTCGGCGGCCTGCACGACCCGGCCCGCCGAGGCGGCGAGCTGGCGGCGCCAGACGTAGACGAGGAACTCCTCCAGCTCGGGCAGGAGCAGCTCGACGATGGGATACGTGACCTCGGTGCGGGTCATCCCCGGCTCGGGCGGCTCGGTGAGCCCCTCCAGGAAGGAGTCGATCTGCCACTCCGCCAGACGGGCGGTGGTCTGGCCCGTGGACCGCGCGACCTGCACCGCCATGGCCTCGCTCAGCAGGCCCGCCTCCACGAGACCGGCGAGGCGGCGCAGGGCCAGGACGTCGGCCTCGGTGAGCGCCTTGGCCTGCCCTATGTCGGCGAAGCCCATCGCCCGCCAGAAACGGGACGCCAGCTCCATGGAGACGCCGGCGCTGCGGGCCGCCTGGAACGGGGTGTAGCGGCGCTCCGCGCCCAGGATGAGCTGCTCCAGGCGCAGGGCGAGCGGGTCGTCGCCCGGCTCGGGGGCCAGGGGGTCCCCCCGCTCGGACGAATCCGAGAGTGGAGGAGGGTCAACCCGGCCGTCCACGCCCTCGCCCTCGCCGGAGCCCGTGTCGTCGACGGTCACGCGCGCTGCCCTTCCGATCTACCGCGGTCAGGTATCGACCGGCCTCAACTCTACGGCAGCTGTGCGCTGGGTCACTCCGTTGGGTTGCGCCGGGGTTCAGGTGAGGTGCCTTTCCTTGGTGTACGGAGTTGGTGTGGTCCTTGTTCGGCCACTGGGGTGGGGGGGGTCTCTTGGTTGCCGGGTGCGGGTTGTGGGGGTTGATCGCGCAGTTCCCCGCGCCCCTTGGTGGGCGCAGTCACCCTGCGACCGATCGCGCCCACGCGGCGGAGCCGCACATGTCACAGCCCCGCGCCCCTTGATGGGTGCAGTCACCCCGGGACCGATCGCGCCCACGCGGCGGAGCCGCACATGTCACAGCCCCGCGCCCCTTGATGGGTGCAGTCACCCTGCGACCCATCGCGCCCACGCGGCGGAGCCGCACATGCCACAGCCCCGCGCCCCTTGGTGGGCGCAGTCACCCTGCGACCCGCCGCGCCCACGCGGCGGAGGCGCCCCGCGGGCCTTGGGTGGGGGTGGTCAGCCCGGTGCCATGTGGGGTGGGCTGCTCTCACGCCGGCCTCAGGTGGACGATGTCTCCTGCTCCTACCGGTTCGCGGGTGCCTGTGTTCGTGGTGATCACCAGTCTGCCGTCGGCGTCGATCGCCGTCGCCTCGCCGGTGAGCGCGCGGTCGCCGGGGAGTTCCGCGCGGACCGTGCGGCCCAGCGTGGCGCAGCCCGCCGCGTACGCCTCCTGGAGGCCGCTGACGGCCGGGTCGCCGTCGGCCGCGCGCCAGCGGGTGTACCAGTCCTCCAGGGTGCGCAGCACGGACCGCAGCAGGGTGTCACGGTCGGTGCTCACCGCGTCGGCGAGGACCAGGGAGCCCGCCTGCGGCACGGGCAGTTCGCCGGCCCGGAGCGTGACGTTGATGCCCACACCGACGACGACGCCGTCCTCACCCGCGCGCTCGGCGAGGATGCCGCCGGCCTTGCGTTCCTCGCCGCCGACCGTCACCAACAGGTCGTTCGGCCACTTGAGTGCCGTGTCCACGCCGGCCGCGCGGGACAGTCCGGTGGCGACCGCGACGCCCGTCAGCAAGGGCAGCCAGCCCCAGCGGCCGACCGGGATCCGCGCCGGGCGCAGCAGCACGGAGAAGAACAGGCCCGAGCGGGGCGGCGCGGACCACTGGCGGTCCAGGCGGCCGCGGCCGGCGGTCTGCTCCTCGGCGAGGAGCACGCTCCCCTCGTCCGCCTTCCCGGCGGCCGCGAGCGCGACGAGGTCGGAGTTGGTGGAGCCGGTGCGCGGCACGACGTCCACGGCGGTCCACAGGCCCCCCTCCCGGACGAGCCCGCGCCGCAGCGCGGCGGCGTTGAGCGGCGGGCGGTCGAGGTCGGACCAGCGGCTGGCGTCTGCTGCATCTCGCGGCGTCATGCAAGCCACCCTAGGTGTGTGAAACGCCGCACTGCCGATCGGTTGACCCAGCACTACTCTACGGATGAGTAACCGTCCCCCCTTTTGAGCAGGCAGGGAGCCGCATCCCGATGTCCGAGCCGGAAGAGCGCCAAGAGATCCACGGGAACCCGGGGATCGACATCCACACGACCGCGGGCAAGCTCGCCGACCTGCAGCGCCGCGTCCAGGAAGCGACGCACGCCGGCTCCGAGCGCGCCGTCGAGAAGCAGCACGCCAAGGGCAAGCTGACGGCCCGTGAGCGCATCGAACTCCTCCTGGACGAGGGGTCGTTCATCGAGCTGGACGAGTTCGCCCGGCACCGCTCCACCAACTTCGGGCTGGATCAGAACCGCCCCTACGGGGACGGCGTCGTCACCGGTTACGGCACCGTCGACGGCCGCCCGGTGGCCGTGTTCTCCCAGGACTTCACCGTCTTCGGCGGCGCCCTGGGCGAGGTCTACGGCCAGAAGATCGTCAAGGTCATGGACTTCGCGCTGAAGACCGGCTGCCCGGTCATCGGCATCAACGACTCCGGCGGCGCCCGCATCCAGGAGGGCGTGGCCTCGCTCGGCGCGTACGGCGAGATCTTCCGCCGCAACACCCACGCGAGCGGCGTCATCCCGCAGATCAGCCTGGTGGTCGGGCCGTGCGCGGGCGGCGCGGTGTACTCGCCCGCGATCACCGACTTCACGGTGATGGTCGACCAGACCTCGCACATGTTCATCACCGGGCCGGACGTCATCAAGACGGTCACCGGCGAGGACGTCGGCTTCGAGGAGCTGGGCGGCGCCCGCACCCACAACTCCACGTCGGGCGTGGCCCACCACATGGCGGGCGACGAGAAGGACGCCGTCGAGTACGTCAAGCAGCTGCTGTCGTACCTGCCGTCGAACAACCTGAGTGAGGCCCCGGCGTTCCCGGAGGAGGCGGACCTCTCCGTCAACGACGAGGACCTGGAGCTGGATTCGCTGGTCCCGGACAGCGCCAACCAGCCGTACGACATGCACACGGTGATCGAACACGTCCTGGACGACGCCGAGTTCTTCGAGACGCAGCCGCTGTTCGCGCCGAACATCCTCACCGGTTTCGGGCGGGTGGAGGGCCACCCGGTCGGCATCGTCGCCAACCAGCCGATGCAGTTCGCGGGTTGCCTGGACATCAAGGCGAGCGAGAAGGCCGCGCGTTTCGTGCGCACCTGCGACGCCTTCAACATCCCGGTGCTCACCTTCGTCGACGTGCCGGGCTTCCTGCCGGGCGTCGACCAGGAGCACGACGGCATCATCCGCCGCGGCGCCAAGCTGATCTACGCGTACGCGGAGGCGACCGTCCCGCTGATCACCGTCATCACCCGCAAGGCCTTCGGCGGGGCGTACGACGTCATGGGCTCCAAGCACCTCGGCGCCGACCTCAACCTGGCCTGGCCGACCGCCCAGATCGCCGTGATGGGCGCGCAGGGCGCGGTCAACATCCTGCACCGCCGCACCATCGCGGAGGCGGAGACCGCCGGGGACGGCGACGCGACGCGGGCCCGGCTGATCCAGGAGTACGAGGACGCCCTCCTCAACCCCTACGTCGCGGCCGAACGCGGTTACGTCGACGCGGTGATCATGCCGTCGGACACCCGCCGGCACGTCGTGCGCGGGCTGCGTCAACTGCGTACCAAGCGGGAATCCCTGCCTCCGAAGAAGCACGGCAACATCCCCCTGTAAGGAGCCGCTGTGATCAAGGTCGTTCGAGGCAATCCGACCCCGGAGGAGCTGGCCGCCGCCCTGGCGGTGGTCCGTGCCCGCGCCGCGGCGGCAGCGGCCGAGCCGTCCGGCGCGGACCTCGCCCCCAGGGACGCGTGGTCCGACCCGTCCCGGATAGCGGCCCGTCGGGTGCCACAACCGGGCCAGGCGTCCTGGGCCCGCACCTACTGGCCGAGCTGAGAGCAGATTTTTCAGGGGCGTGGGGGACCGCGCACGGGAGGGTCCCCGGGGCGCCGATTTGAGTACCCGTACTCAGGCACCCTCCACTGGCCAAGCCCCACGCTAATGGAATGCTGTGGTCCGATCCGAAGAACGAGCCGCCCGACGAGCTCCGCGCCATGCAGGAGACGCTGAGGCGGCTCGGTCTCTTCCTCGCGGTGGCCATGCTGGTGGCGCTGCTGGTGCTCGCCCTCGGGTGAGGCGGCCGGGGGCCCGACGCCGGCCGATACGCTTGACCGCATGACCGATCAGCCGCGCCGCCGCCTCGTCCTCGCCTCCCAGTCCCCCGCCCGGCTGGGCCTGTTGCGGCAGGCGGGACTCGCTCCCGAGGTGATCGTGAGCGGGGTGGACGAGGACGCCGTCACCGCCCCCACCCCGGCCGAGCTGGCGCTCGCCCTGGCCGAGGCGAAGGCCTCCGTGGTGGCGGCGAAGCCCGAGGTCAAGGGCGCGCTGGTGATCGGCTGCGACTCGGTCCTCGACCTGGACGGCCAGGCGCTGGGCAAGCCCGCGGACGCCGAGGAGGCCACCGCCCGCTGGAAGGCGATGCGCGGCCGTGCGGGCACGCTCCAGACCGGTCACTGCGTCTACGACACCGCCGCCGGGCGGTACACCTCGGCTGTGGCCTCCACGGTGGTCCACTTCGGCGAGCCGACGGACGAGGAGGTCGCCGCCTACGTCGCCTCGGGCGAGCCGCTGCACGTCGCCGGCGCCTTCACCCTCGACGGCCGCTCGGCGCCCTTCATCAACGGCATCGACGGCGACCACGGCAATGTGATCGGCATCAGCCTGCCCCTCGTCCGGCGGCTGCTGGCCGAACTGGGCGTGGGCATCACGGAGCTGTGGTCACCAGCGCGGTGACCGCGGGGCCGCCGCCGGAGGGCCCGGTACCCGAGGAACCTTGCGCCGGGTGACCGGCGCCCTTGGGTCCGTCATCCGGCGAACCGGCGTTCGACGGACCGCGCCCCGACGGAGGGACGTCCGTCGGGCCGTCCCCCGGCGGGCCGCCGTCCGAGGGCGCGGTGGGCGCCGGTTCGGCGGCGGACGGGCCCTCCTGGCGGTCGTAGCCCATCAGGAGCAGGACGATCAGCCCGAGCACGACCATCATGAAGGCGAACGCCGACCGGCCCACCAGGCCCCAGCTGAAGGCGCCCAGCAGGCCGTGCACCACGGCGGCGCTGATCAGCAGGACGCGGCCGAGGCCGGCCGGCGGGCGGTCGCGGACCAGCACCAGCAGGGCGACCACCCCGCACAGCACGAAGTACAGACCGAAGACGATCCCGCCGATCTTCGACGAGGTCGACATCACGTCAGGGTCCAGCCCCGCGAGGGACATCTGCTGACGGTCGACGACGATGCCGAGGAACCAGTTCAGGGCCGCCACGCCGAACGCCTCGGCGAACAGCACCAGCGTCACCACCGCAGCCACCGGCCTGCGCACCACCGGCCCCACCCACTTTCGCCCCGGCCCCGAGCGGGGCCCTCGTTACTCCAAGTACGTGCGTTCGTGACATCGCGAACGCTACTAACGGGTAAACCGCGGGACAAGGGTTCCGCGGGCGGCAAAGAATCGTTGGGCCATTCGTAGGGACTCCACAAAGAAACGGAGTGGGCCGCAGCACGTGCTCACAGAGACCTTGGCCACAATGGAGGGCTAGGGTTTCCGGGAGGAGTGCTGCGTACGGCGGTACTACAAGGGATTTCGCGGTCGAGTGAGCCTCGCATCACGCTCCGTGTGGGCAAGCTCACCTCTGGGGACGGGTCGAAGAGGCGTGTCGGCTGTCCCTAAACTCGGCTTGTTTCAAGGAGGGAGCCTCAATCGTGCGCAAGGTGCTCATCGCCAACCGTGGCGAAATCGCTGTCCGCGTGGCCCGGGCGTGCCGGGATGCCGGTATCGCGAGCGTGGCCGTCTACGCGGACCCGGACCGGGACGCTCTGCATGTCCGCGCCGCGGATGAGGCGTTCGCCCTGGGCGGTGACACACCGGCGGGTAGCTATCTGGACATCGGCAAGGTGTTGAACGCCGCCCGGGAGTCCGGTGCGGACGCCGTCCATCCGGGGTACGGCTTCCTCTCGGAGAACGCCGACTTCGCGCAGGCGGTCCTGGACGCGGGTCTGATCTGGATCGGTCCGCCGCCGCAGGCCATCCGGGATCTGGGGGACAAGGTGGCCGCCCGGCACATCGCGCAGCGGGCCGGGGCGCCGCTGGTGGCCGGCACGCCGGATCCGGTCTCCGGCGCCGACGAGGTCGTCGCGTTCGCCGAGGAGCACGGCCTGCCGATCGCGATCAAGGCCGCTTTCGGCGGCGGCGGGCGGGGTCTGAAGGTCGCCCGGACGCTGGAGGAAGTCCCCGAGCTGTATGAGTCGGCGGTGCGTGAGGCGGTCGCCGCGTTCGGCCGGGGCGAGTGCTTCGTCGAGCGCTACCTCGACAAGCCGCGGCACGTGGAGACGCAGTGCCTGGCCGACCGGCACGGCAACGTGGTCGTGGTGTCCACCCGGGACTGCTCGCTGCAGCGCCGCCACCAGAAGCTGGTCGAGGAGGCGCCGGCGCCGTTCTTGTCCGAGGCGCAGCTCGCCGAGCTGTACTCCTCCTCCAAGGCCATCTTGAAGGAGGCCGGCTACGTCGGCGCCGGCACGGTGGAGTTCCTCGTCGGCCTGGACGGCACGATCTCCTTCCTGGAGGTCAACACCCGTCTGCAGGTGGAGCACCCGGTCACCGAGGAGGTCGCCGGCATCGACCTGGTGCGGGAGATGTTCCGGATCGCCGACGGCGAGGAGCTCGGCTACGGCGACCCGGTGCTGCGCGGTCACTCCTTCGAGTTCCGTATCAACGGTGAGGACCCGGGCCGGGGCTTTCTGCCGGCTCCGGGCACGGTCACCCTCTTCGACGCGCCGTCGGGTCCGGGGGTGCGGCTGGACGCGGGCGTGGAGTCGGGCAGTGTGATCGGCCCGGCGTGGGACTCGCTGCTGGCGAAGCTGATCGTGACCGGCCGCACCCGCAAGGAGGCGCTGGAGCGGGCCTCGCGTGCGCTGGAGGAGTTCCGCGTCGAGGGCATGGCGACGGCGATCCCCTTCCACCGCGCGGTGGTCCAGGACCCGGCGTTCGCGCCGGAGCTGACCGGCTCGACCGGCCCGTTCACGGTCCACACCCGGTGGATCGAGACGGAGTTCGTCAACGACATCAAGCCCTTCACCGCACCCGCGGACGCGGAGACGGACGAGGAGCCCGGCCGCGAGACGGTCGTCGTCGAGGTCGGCGGCAAGCGTCTGGAGGTCTCGCTGCCCTCCTCGCTGGGCATGTCCCTGGCCCGCACCGGCCTGGCCGCCGGCGCCAAGCCCAAACGGCGCGCGGCCAAGAAGTCCGGCCCCGTCGCCTCCGGCGACACCCTCGCCTCCCCGATGCAGGGCACCATCGTCAAGATCGCCGTCGAGGAAGGCCAGGAAGTCCAGGAAGGCGACCTGATCGTCGTCCTCGAAGCCATGAAGATGGAGCAGCCGCTGAACGCGCACCGCTCCGGCACGGTCAAGGGCCTGACCGCGGAGGTGGGCGCGTCGATCACCTCGGGCGCCGCGATCTGCGAGATCAAGGACTGACGCAGAGGCACACGCGCCGAGGCGCCCGCGGGATCCAAGGGATCCGGCGGGCGCCTCGCCGTACATCGGGAGCGGACTCCCGGCCCGGCGGCCCCTTCGAGAGGTCCTCGCGGGGACGGCTCAGCGGCGGCGGAGATCCGCGACGCGGGCCGCCCGCTCACCCCCCGGGGCCTGCTCCCCGCCCAGCACCGCGGCCGTGCGCAGGCCGTTCGCGCCGGCCGCGCCGGGGACCTGGCCCCGGCGGGGGGCCGGCAGGGGGACGTCCCGGCGCTGCTGCTGGCGGCGCGCCGGGACCGCGTCACCCCCCGGGCTTCCCGACGCCCCGGCCACGGCGATCTGCACCCCCTGGTCGGCGAGGGCCTGGAGTTCGGTGGCGGCGCGGTCGTCATGGGCGGGCGGTTCGTCGGTCACCAGGCGGGTGATGACGTCCGTCGGCACGGTCTGGAACATGGTGTCGGTGCCGAGCTTGGTGTGGTCGGCGAGGACGACGACCTCGGCGGCGGCCTGCACCAGCGCCCGGTCCACGGACGCGGACAGCATGTTGGACGTGGACAGTCCGCGCTCGGCGGTGAGGCCGCTCCCGGAGAGGAAGGCCCGCGAGACCCGCAGCCCCTGGAGGGACTGCTCGGCCCCGCTGCCGACGAGGGCGTAGTTGGACCCTCTGAGCGTGCCGCCGGTCATCACGACCTCCACCCGGTTCGCGTGGGCCAACGCCTGTGCCACCAGCAGGGAGTTGGTGACGACGGTCAGGCCTGGCACCCGGGCGAGGCGGCGCGCGAGCTCCTGGGTGGTGGTACCCGCCCCGACCACGATGGCCTCGCCCTCTTCCACGAAGTTGGCGGCGAGGTCGGCGATGGCGGTCTTCTCGGCGGTCGCGAGATGGGACTTCTGCGGAAAGCCGGACTCCCGCGTGAAACCGCCCGGCAATACCGCACCGCCGTGCCGGCGGTCGAGGAGTCCTTCTGCCTCCAGTGCGCGCACGTCCCGCCGTACGGTCACTTCGGAGGTCTGGACGACGCGGGCGAGCTCACGGAGCGACACGGCTCCGTTGGCTCGCACCATTTCGAGGATCAATTGGCGACGTTCTGCAGCGAACACGAAACTGACAGTAACGCGGGCGACCGTCTGCTTTCAGCTCTTTGCGCCGAATAACAGAAGTTGTTCGCACAGTAGGGACAGAGGTGGTATAGGGGTCTAGTTGCCCCGCCTATGCCATCCGCACGGGCCACAACTCCCCGTGGCCAGCGGGGAATCGGTTCCGGCCGCGCCCCTCATGCCCCGGTGGGCGCCGTCGCGCGCCCCGGTCAGCCCTCGCCGCCCGCCTTGCTCGTCTGCAACTGCCGCGCCACCTCGGCGATCGACCCCGACAGCGACGGGTACACCGTGAAGGCGTTCGCGATCTGTTCGACCGTCAGATTGTTGTCGACGGCGATCGAGATGGGGTGGATCAGCTCCGAGGCGCGCGGCGCCACGACCACACCGCCGACGACGATCCCCGTGCCCGGCCGGCAGAAGATCTTGACGAAGCCGTCCCGGATGCCCTGCATCTTCGCGCGCGGGTTGCGCAGCAGCGGCAGCTTGACGACCCGGGCGTCGATCTTGCCCGAGTCCACGTCCGCCTGCGTGTAGCCGACGGTGGCGATCTCGGGGTCGGTGAAGACGTTGGAGGAGACCGTCTTGAGGTTGAGCGGGGCCACCGCGTCGCCGAGGAAGTGGTACATGGCGATGCGGCCCTGCATGGCGGCGACGGAGGCGAGCGCGAAGACGCCGGTCACGTCACCGGCGGCGTACACGCCGGGGGCGGTCGTACGGGAGACCTTGTCGGTCCAGATGTGCCCGGAGTCGCGGACCCTGACGCCCGCCTCCTCGAGGCCCAGCCCCTCGCTGTTGGGGATCGCGCCGACGGCCATCAGACAGTGCGAGCCGGTGATGACCCGGCCGTCGGCGAGCGTCACCTCGACCCGGTCGCCGACGCGCTTGGCGGACTGCGCACGGGAGCGGGCCATCACGTTCATGCCGCGGCGGCGGAAGACGTCCTCCAGGACGGCGGCGGCGTCCGGGTCCTCACCCGGCAGCACCCGGTCCCGGGACGACACCAGCGTCACCTTGGAGCCCAGGGCCTGGTAGGCGCCGGCGAACTCGGCGCCGGTCACGCCGGAGCCGACCACGATGAGCTCCTCGGGCAGCTCCCGCAGGTCGTAGACCTGGGTCCAGTTGAGGATGCGCTCGCCGTCGGGCTGGGCGTCGGGCAGCTCGCGCGGATGACCGCCGGTGGCGATGAGGACGGCGTCGGCGGTGAGGGTCTCCTCGGTGCCGTCGGCGGCGGTGACCACGACCTTGCGGGAGCCGTCGAGGGACTGCATCCCCTCCAGCCGGCCGCGCCCGCGCAGCACACGCGCGCCGGCGCGGGTCACGGAGGCGGTGATGTCGTGCGACTGCGCGAGCGCGAGCCGCTTCACACGCCGGTTGACCTTGTGCAGGTCCACCCCGACCACCCGGGCCGCCTGCTCCAGCGGCGGGGTGTCGTCGGCGACGATGATGCCCAGCTCCTCGTAGGAGGAGTCGAAGGTGGTCATCACCTCCGCCGTGGCGATGAGCGTCTTCGACGGCACGCAGTCGGTCAGCACCGACGCCCCGCCCAGACCGTCGGCGTCGACGACGGTCACCTCCGCGCCGAGCTGCGCGGCCACCAGGGCCGCTTCGTAGCCGCCGGGTCCGCCACCGATGATCACGATCCGAGTCACGTACCCCATTGTCCCGCACACGTCGACGGGGCACTTCCCCGGGGGGCGGGCGGTGCCCGAGTGGCGGCGGACACCTCGGTGACCTCGCCCTGGCTGCCGTACTCTCGACCCATGTCGCTCTACGCCGCGTACGCCGGCAACCTCGACGCGCGGCTGATGACCCGCCGCGCCCCGCACTCCCCGCTGCGCGCGACGGGCTGGCTGAACGGCTGGCGGCTGACCTTCGGCGGCGAGCACATGGGCTGGGAGGGCGCGCTCGCGACGATCGTGGAGGACCCCTTCTCACAGGTCTTCGTCGCGCTGTACGACATCGCCCCCATGGACGAGGAGTCCCTGGACCGCTGGGAGGGCGTCGGCAGCCTCGACGTCTACCGGCGCACCCGGATCCGCGTCCACACCCTCGACGGCGAGGAGCAGGGCTGGACGTACGTCCTCAACGGCTACGAGGGCGGCCTGCCGTCGGCCCGCTACCTCGGCGAGATCGCCGACGCGGCCGAGTCCGCGGGGGCGCCCCACGACTATGTGATGGAGCTGCGCAAGCGGCCCTGCTGAGGCGGCCGCCCACCGACCGTGAGCGGTCGTCCGGGCCGCTGGTTGGAAACGACAAGGCAACGATCGGCATCCCGTCGGGTTCCTCATCTACGCGCGTAGGCCGATCCGGGCTACCCTCATCGCGTGAACGCATCTCTTCTCCCGGACGACATCCAGGGCGACCCCTACGGGGCCGCCGACGCCGCCGCGGCGCGGCTGCGCGAACTCACCGGCGCCGACACCCACGACGTCGCCCTCGTGATGGGCTCCGGCTGGGCGCCGGCCGTGGACGCGCTGGGCGCGCCGGACGCCGAGTTCCCGGTCACCGAGCTGCCCGGCTTCCCGCCGCCGGCGGTCGAGGGCCACGGCGGCAAGATCCGCTCGTACCGGATCGGCGAGAAGCGCGCCCTGGTCTTCCTGGGCCGCACCCACTACTACGAGGGCCGCGGCGTGGCCGCCGTCGCCCACGGTGTGCGGACCGCGGTGGCGGCCGGCAGCAAGACGATCGTCCTGACCAACGGCTGTGGCGGCCTGCGCGAGGGCATGCGCCCCGGCCAGCCGGTCCTGATCAGCGACCACCTGAACCTGACGGCGACCTCCCCGATCGTCGGCGCGAACTTCGTCGACCTCACTGACCTGTACTCGCCGCGGCTGCGGACGCTGTGCAAGGAGATCGACTCCTCGCTGGAGGAGGGCGTCTACGCCCAGTTCCCCGGCCCGCACTACGAGACGCCGGCGGAGATCCGGATGGCGCGCACGATCGGCGCCGACCTGGTGGGCATGTCCACGGTCCTCGAGGCCATCGCCGCGCGGGAGGCGGGCGCGGAGGTGCTGGGCATCTCCCTCGTCACCAACCTCGCCGCCGGCATGACGGGCGAGCCGCTGAACCACGAGGAGGTCCTGCAGGCGGGGCGGGACAGCGCGACGCGGATGGGCGCGCTGCTGGCGCAGGTGCTGGGCCGGCTGTAGGACCAGCGCGGCACTCAGGGGCGCTGCCCCTGATCCACCGGGGGCTCCGCCCCCGGGCTCGCCCGCTCCCCATCAGGGTGAGGCCGTCCAGCCCGTCCGGCGTTTGAGGACGAGGCCCGTTCAGGGCCTTAGCGGGGGCCCGGGGGCGGCAGCCCCCGAGAACGGGAAGGGAAGGGGCGGCGGGGGCGAGGAAACCCACGACCACACGAGAGGCTGACCCAACCGTGCATGACGACCTGACCGCCCGCGCCCAGGCGTGGCTCGCCGAGGACCCCGACCCGGAGACCCGGGAGGAACTCGCGAAGCTCCTCGACGCGGGAGACGTCACCGAGCTGGCCGCCCGTTTCTCCGGCACCCTCCAGTTCGGCACCGCCGGCCTGCGGGGCGAACTCGGCGCCGGCCCGATGCGCATGAACCGCGCCGTCGTCATCCGCGCCGCCGCCGGCCTGGCCGCGTACCTCAAGGCCAAGGGCCAGGGCGACGGCCTCGTCGTCATCGGCTACGACGCCCGCCACAAGTCGGCCGACTTCGCCCGCGACACGGCGGCCGTCATGACCGGCGCCGGCCTGCGCGCGGCCGTCCTCCCCCGCCCCCTCCCCACCCCCGTCCTGGCATACGCCATCAGGCACCTGGGCGCGGTCGCCGGCGTCGAGGTCACCGCCAGCCACAACCCGCCCCGGGACAACGGCTACAAGGTCTACCTGGGCGACGGCTCCCAGATCGTCCCGCCGGCCGACGCGGAGATCGCCGCCGAGATCGCCGCCGTCCGCTCGCTGGACGACGTACCTCGCCCGGAGTCCGGCTGGGAGACCCTGGACGACTCCGTCCTGGACGCGTACCTGGCCCGTACGGACGCGGTCCTCGACCCCGCCTCCCCGCGTACGGCCCGCACGGTCTACACGGCGATGCACGGCGTCGGCAAGGACGTCCTCCTCGCCGCGTTCGCCCGCGCCGGCTTCCCCGAGCCGGTCCTCGTCGCCGAACAGGCCGAACCCGACCCGGACTTCCCGACGGTCGCCTTCCCCAACCCGGAGGAGCCCGGCGCGATGGACCTCGCCTTCGCGAAGGCCCGTGAGAGCGACCCGGACCTGGTCATCGCCAACGACCCCGACGCCGACCGTTGCGCGGTGGCGGTCAAGGACGGCGGCGACTGGCGCATGCTGCGCGGCGACGAGGTCGGCGCGCTGCTCGCGGCCCACCTGGTCTCGCGCGGCGCGCGGGGCACGTTCGCCGAGTCGATCGTCTCCTCGTCGCTGCTGGGCCGTATCGCCGAGAAGGCGGGTCTGCCCTACGAGGAGACCCTCACCGGCTTCAAGTGGATCGCCCGCGTCGACGGTCTGCGCTACGGCTACGAGGAGGCGCTCGGCTACTGCGTCGACCCCGAGGGCGTTCGCGACAAGGACGGCATCACGGCGGCCCTGCTCATCACGGAGCTGGCGTCACAGCTCAAGTCGGAGAACCGCACGCTGCTGGGCCTCCTGGACGACCTGGCCGTCGAGCACGGCCTGCACGCGACCGACCAGCTGTCGGTCCGTGTGGAGGACCTGACGATCATCGTGAACGCGATGAGCCGCCTGCGCGAGCACCCGCCGACCACGCTCGCCGGTCTCCGGGTCACCCGAGCCGAGGACCTCACCCGGGGCACGGACACCCTCCCCCCGACCGACGGCCTGCGCTACACCCTCGACGGCGCCCGAGTGATCGTCCGCCCGAGCGGCACGGAACCGAAGCTGAAGTGCTACCTGGAGGTAGTGGTCCCGGCCGCGACCCACGCGGACCTCCCGACGGCGCGCGCGAAGGCGACGGCCCTCCTGACAGCGATCAAGCACGACCTGTCGACGGCAGCCGGCATCTGAGCTGACCCCAGGCAGTCTCCGGCACACAGCAAATGACAGGCGCCCTGCGAAACCGCAGGGCGCCTGTCACGGGTAGGAACGCGTTCCTACCGAGCGCTGTCGTGGAGCCATGACCCACGGAAGCTGTCGGTCTCGGTGCCGCCCGAGGTCGAGGAGACGATCAAGGTAGCGGCAGCCGAAGAGGGCAAGCCGGTCTCCGCATGGCTGGCCGAGGCTGCCATCGAGAAGGCCCGCGTCGCCGCTCTGCACGCGGCTGGCCGTGCCGCCGCCCGCGAGCTGGTGGCCGAGTACGAGAGCGGGCACGGAAAGCTGCCCGAGGAGTCCCGGCAGCGCGCCCGCGAGTTCCTGCTGGAAGCCGGGCTGCTCGACGACGAACCGTGGCGGGCGGCCGGTTAGTGCGCGCGATCGTCTACGACACCGGCGCCCTGCTGGCCGCCGAACGGCGCAACCCGGACTTCCTCGCTCTGCACGACGAGTCGACCGCTGCCCGCATTCGGCGACCGTTCCGGTGGTCGTTCTCGCTCAGGCATGGCGCGGCGGAACGCAGCACCAGATCTCGCGCGTGCTCAAGGGCTGCGACATCCGCCCCGACGACGAGCGGACCGGTCGCGCCGCCGGTATCACCTGCACCGCCTCCGGGACCGCGGACGTCGTCGACGCGATCGTCGTCGCCACCGCCGTCCAGTACCAGGCCGCAGTGGTCACCAGCGATCCCGACGACCTGAACCACCTCGCCGAGTCCATCGGCGTCAAACTGCGGCGCTTCGCAATCTGACAGCCCACACCTCGGCGAGCACTCCCCGATCCAGCTCACCGGCCCCCTCATCCAATGCTTTCGACACAGGCGAAATCCGGTATTCCGGAACGGATCGTAGACCTATCTCATTCCAGAGGAGAAGGTCACGATGGGGCCATCCTCGGAATCAACGATTCGAACATCGAAAGCCCGACCAGGAAATTCGGCACACAGAGCAGCGCTCCAAGCTTTCGCAATGCATTCTGCAGAAAATTCCAGCGCCTGCCGATCCTCGTCCACGTCTTCCGATTCGACGACCTCCCAAACCCTCAGCTGATTCAGCATCGCCTCGATCTTCCGGGTGTCGCCAGCGAGTTTTTCGCGCCAGGCTTCAAAAGTTGACTCCTCATATGCCCGGTCCCAGAGCACACAGTTCCCCACCTCGACAAAACGAGGCCAGAAGATCCGAGAGAACGCCACCAAAGTTGCCAGATCGGCACTATGTTTCACGTAATCCACATAGTCGACGGCACCTCCCCAGTCATCCACCCAGGACTTGATTTTGGGATACTCCATCGGATCACCCATAGACTAATTCCTTTCACTGCTCGCTCAGCGGCCTGGCCTCCCGGCAACCCGCGCAGATACGGAATCTGCGCGGGTTGAATACTTTAGGCATCCGCCATGGTGGTGTCGGCGCCCGGTTCGGGCTCAGCCAATATTCGATCACCCCAGGACCACTCGACGGTCCCGTTCACGTCAAATTCTGCGCCTACCGGCAGCCGCATAGTTCCTCTTCCGGACGCAGGGGCCGCGGCAGCTTTGCCCAGTTACGGAAAGCCTGCCCTGTCTTCGGATTGACATGCTTCAACATGTCGAGAATGTGTGGAGCCGGTATGCCGGCATGCGGGGCAGAGTCGGGGTCGATATCCGCACGTTGAGCAATCGCACCCTCGTCGTCATATCTTGCGTAAGCGGTGACCGTCCCATCCTCCTTCTGACGGTAAAGAACTTCACCGGGTTTGGCGGTCTTGGGGAAGCGTCCGCTCACGTGCCGCGCGCCCGAGAGGCTCAGCCCACCGGTATCACAATTGTGAACAAGTACGGGGGTGGCGCCTGCGAGCACATGGTACGTGTGCAGGCTCTCGACACTCAGGTCGTACGTGACCCTCTGCGCCGTGTACGACTTGATCTCGACGATCGGGGTCGCCGCCCCGTCGGCGTTCTGGAGGGTCTGGCCCGCCTTGAGGTCGCCCGCCTGGGTCCAGCTGTTGCGGCTCACCTCGTAGAACTGGTGGTGCTTGGTGGTCTGGATCGTCTTCTTGCCGGCCTTGGTGGCTACGACGACGTCGACGTAGTCACGGTCGGTCTTGGTGACGATGACCGCCTTGACCCGGTGCTTCTCCTTCTTCTTCTTGCCGGGTTCCGCCGTGAGGACGTAGTCGCCGGCCTTGACCTGCGAGATCTGCTTGACCGTGCCGTCGGCCATCAGCACACCGGTCAGACCGGTGAAGCTGTGCTTCGCGGGGACGCGGCAGCTTGCCCCCGGCGTCTCGTCGTCGGCCTTGGACGACTTGCCCTTGCCGCCGTACTTGCTCGCCGCCGCTCCGAAGATGCCGCCGACGACCGCGCCCGTCGCCGTCGCCTTGGCCGCGCCGCTCGCACTGCAGCCTTCCTCGCTCGCCGCGCAGCTGATGCCGTAGCCGACCGCGCCCTCGGCGGCGCCGCCCGCGGAGCCCATGGCCGCGCCCTGCGCCACCTTGCCGCCGACGCCCGCCAGCAGGCGACCGACCGCGCCAGAGGCCGCGCCGCCCACAGCGCCGCCGACGGCCCCGGTCAGGCCGCCGATCGCCATCGAACCGAGGAGCCCGCCGACCGACTTGGGGCCGTCGCTCATCATGTAGCCGACGCCGTTGGCCGCCGCGCCCGCCAGGGCCGCGCAGGCCAGGGCGCCACCGCCCAGAGTGGCTCCCGTGCAGCCGGCGAAGACCACCACACCCACAGCAACCGAGACGATGGTCGCCGCGTGCTGCTTGACGTAGTTCGCTGAGGCCTTCGCTGCCTTCTTCAGGCCCCGGCCGATCTTCTTGGCCGCCTTCTTTCCGGCCGCGACCGCCTTCTTGGCGACGTGTTTGACGGTTTTGGCGACCGCTCGAACTGTCCGCTTGGCCTTCTGGACCACGCGGTGGACCTGGCGTTTGGCGTACTTGTAGGTCCGCTTGGCGTATCTCTTGACCTTCTTGACGCTGTCCTGGACGTACCGCACCGCCTTGCGCACCGCACGGTGCGCCTTGCGTGCCACCTTCTTGACCGCGCGCTTGACGGCCTTCGCGACCTTGCGGACCTTCTTCGCGGCCTTCTTGACCGCTGCCTTGCCCTTCTTCCACGTCGACTTGACGGCCGACTTGGCCTTCTTCGTGGCCTTCTTGACGGTCTTCTTGAAGCTCTTCACCAGGCCGCCGATGGACCAGTGGCCCGTCGGGTCCATCTCCGTCATCGGGTTCTGGTTGGCGAAGGAGTAGCGGTTGGCGTTCACCGACGCCGGCAGCGGGCTGTTGGACACCGTGTCCCGGCTGTTGAACTGCCCGGTCTCCGGCGAGTACCAGCGCGCGGCCATGTTGACCTTGGCCGTCTGCGGGTCGGTCCAGCCCGACTGGTAACCGAGGTTGCCCAGCATGCCGGTGGTGGCGGTGACCTTGCCGAACGGCGCGTACGTCGTCGAGCCGGACAGCGTCTCGGCGGCGTCGGTGAACTGGGCCACCACGTCGTCGTGGAGGTCGGTCCACACCAGCACCGACGACAGCGCCGTCTTCACACCCGCGAGCGAACCGTCCGCCCCGCGGCTGTAGACGGCGTGACCGTCGGAGGCCACGTCGTTGCCGAGACCGCTGTAGCGGAAGGAGAAGGCCTCGGCGCCGGTCCCGTCCTTGGCGCTGAGCACCCGGTCGAGGCCGTCGTAGGCGTACGTGCGGTCGCCCTCGCTGATCACGCGGTTGAAGGCGTCCGCCTTGACCGACGTCTGCACGCCGCCCTCGTCCGTCGTGGTCTTCATCGTGCCGCGCGCGGTGTACGCGTACGTGGAGTGCCCGTCCGATGTGAGGCGGTTGCGGGCGTCGTAGGTGTAGGTGTCGCCGCCGACGCGGGTGCGGTTGCCCGAGGCGTCGTAGCCGTAGACCTCCGTTGACGTCCCGTTGTTCCACGACGTCAGGCGGTTCGCCCAGTCGTAGGTGTAGGTGTTCGTGGACGCGCCGGCGACTCCCGTCGTCGTCTTCGACGTCAGGTTGTCGTTCTCGTCCCAGCCGTACGCGAGGGACGCCACCGTCTTGCCGGTGGGCGAGGTCAGCTTCTCCGACGTCGGCCGTTGCAGCGCGTCGTAGGAGAACTCCCGCTTGGCCTTTCCGTCGCCCAGGTCGATCTGCTTGACCTTGTTGTCGACGTCGTAGACGTACGTCATCGTCGAGCCGGTGGCGCCGTCGACCTGCGTCCTGAGGCGGCCGGCCGTGTCGTAGGCGTACGTCGAGGTGCCCGAGGCGTCCGTCCGGGACGTCATCGCGCCGTCGCCGTCATAGGCGAAGGACGAGGAGCCGGACGGCCCCGACGTCGACAGGAGCAGGCCCCGGTCGTCGTACGTGAACGTGTCCCTGCCGGTGTCGGAGTCCGTGCCCGTCACCGAGGTGACGCGGTCGTCGGCGTCGTAGGCGTAGGTGTGGTCGACCGTCTCGGCCTCCGCACCCGTGCCCGACTGCTTCACCAGCCGGCTCTTGGCGTCGTACTCCTGGGTGACGACCACTCCGCCCGGGGAGCGCTGCTCCCTGGCCCGGCCGGCCGCGTCGTACACCGTGGTGAAGGTGCGGTCGGCGAGGTCGGGGTGGGCCGGGGTGGACGGTTCGATCACCGACTCGGGCAGCCCCCACGTGTTGTAGGTCGTGATGAACGGGTTGCCGCGGCCGTCGGTGAAGCGCGTGGGGTTGCCCGCCACGTCGTAGCCGTAGGTCGTGGTGATGGAGTCGGTGGCCGAGACGGGTTCGACCGCCTTGGTGACCAGGCCCGTCGGGTCGTAGGTGTACGTGGTGCTGTGCCCGCGGGGATCGGTCACCGACACCGCGTTGCCCGCACGGTCGTAGGCGGTGCTGCTGGTGCGCAGGACCGCGCCCGCGGTGTCCAGGTCGCTGGTCGCGGTCAACTGACCGTAGCCGTTGTAGGTGTTGCGGGTGCTGGTGCCGTCGGGGTTCGTCGCGGTGAGGACGTCGCCGTCCATGGTGTAGGTGAACTTGGAGGTGTTGCCGGCGCCGTCGGTCACCTCCGTGACCTCGCCGAGCGCGTTGTACTTGTAGGACTCGGCAACCCCTGCCGCGCTCACGGTCCGGGACAGGTCGCCGCCCGGCGCGTCGTACTCGTTGATCGACGTGTACGCCCGCTGCGTCGGCTGCCGCACGACGTCCGTGCTGGTCAGCTCACGGCCGAGGTAGTCCCACGTCGACTCCTCGCGCGCCCCGCCGGGCCGGGTGGCCGACAGCAGGTCGCCGTTGGTGGAGTAGACGAACGTGGACTTGCCGCCGCCGGGTTCGGTGACCGAGGCCACGTCGCCGAGCTGGGTGTAGGTGTACGTCGTGCGGTTGCCCAGCGGGTCGACCTCCGCGGTGACCTGGCCGAGCTTGTTGTACTCGTTCCAGGAGGTCGCGGTGACCGGGGCGCCGGCCCCCGGCGCGGTGTAGCCCGGGGACGTGGTGGAGGTCTCCTGACCCTCCGCGTCGTAGGCGACGGTCGTGACGTTGCCGAGCGGGTCGGAGGTCTCCGTCGTCTCGCCGAAGGTGTTGTAGCCCGTCATCGAGATGGGGCGGACGGAGGTGGCCGCGCCGCCTCCGGTCTCCGCGTCGACGGCGGGTTCGGTGACCGTGGTCTGCTGGGCCGCCTCGTCGTAGCCGTAGTCGGTGGTGTTGCCGGCCGGGTCGGTCATCGACGTGGGCAGGCCGCGCTGGTCCAGCTTCCACGTCGTGGTGCGGACCGAACTGCCCGCCGCGGGAAGCGTGCCGCCGTACACCGCGGACACCTGGGAGGCGGTCAGCGCCTCGCCGTAGACCTGGACGTCGGCGATGGCGGCCTGCGTGTTCTCGGCGTAGACGCCGTTGTACAGACGCCGTCCGAGCTGGAGCGGCCCGGTTGCCTCCCAGGGGGTGGTGAAGGCGGTCGTCGTCCCGGACTGGGCGCCGTTGACGTACAGCTTCAGCGACGCGGAGGCCTGGTCGTACACACCGGTGAGGTGGGTCCAGACGCCCGACGTCACCGCCGAGGTGCCCGAGGCGGCGCGAATGGTCGCCGCGTCGGTCGCGTCGGCCGCGTGCCGGTTGAAGGTCCAGCCGTACGCCGTGGAGTAGTACAGCTGGAAGCCGCTGGCGGTCTTGCCGTCCTGGGCGACGACGTCGCTGTTGGCGCTGGTCGAGTTGAGCTTGACCCACGCCGACACGGTGAAGCTGCCACCGGTGTTGACGGCCGGGCCGCTCGACTGGGCGTAGGAGCCCGCGCCCTTGATGACGACCGCTCCGCCCTTCTCGGTGGAGCGGCTCACGGCGCTCGTCAGCGTCAGCTTGTTGTTGCCGCCCGAGGAGTCCTGGGCGGTGAGGCCGCTGGTCTCGGACAGCTTCCAGCGGGCCACCGGGGCGGTGGTGCCGTCGTGGACGGTGGTGCCGGTGATGTTGCCGAGGTTGTCGTAGCGGGTGTCGACGCGGTCGGTGTCGCCGGTCGCCGGGTCGGTCTCGGACTCGGTCACGGCGTTGTCGTCCGGGTCGTAGGAGACCTTCGTGGTGCGGTTGACGCCGGTCGGGTCGAGCACCGACGAGGTGACGCGGTCGGCGGCGTCCACCGCGAACGTGGTGGTGGTGCGGCCGTCGTTGGTGACCTGCTTGATCAGGTTGCCGGCCAGGTCGTAGGTGTTGTCCTGCTCGACGAACTGCTTGCCGGTCGCCGGATCCTTGCGCACGACGGACGCCGCGAGGCCGTCGTCGGTGTAGGTGTACGCCGTCACCCAGCCCATGGCGTCGGTCAGGGAGGCGAGGCGTCCCGCCGGGTCGTAGGCCCGGGACTCCTGGACCAGGGTGCTCGGCGACTTCGGGTCGTTCGGGTCGCCGGTGTGGTTCAGCAGGCTGGTGGTCAGCGGCCGGCTCTCGGCGTCGAAGGTGTAGACGTTGACGTTGCCCTCGGGGTCGGTCTCCTTCACCTTGTTGCCGTAGACGTCGTACTCGAAGGACGTGGTGTCGCCGCCCGGGTCGGTCCGCGAGGCGAGCCGGTTGTAGGCGTCGTACGTCATCGACGTGGTGCGCGAGGCGTCTCCGCCGGTCAGGTCGGCGACGGTCTGCGACAGGATGTTGCCGTCGTCGTCGAAGACCGTGGTCGACTTCGCCTGGTGCCTGGCGCCGGTGACGCGGTTGGTGACCTGGGGGCTGGTCTCGGTGACGACCTGGTCGTTCTTGTCGTACGTCCAGGAGGTGGTGAGGCCGCTCGGCTGGGCGTCGGAGATCTCCGTCTTGCTGCTCTGCCTGCCGATGTCGTCGTAGGTGTACCTGACCTTCGCGCCGTTGGCGTCGACGGCCTCGGCGAGGTCTCCGTTGGCGAAGTAGACGTACTTGGTCCGCTTGCCGCCGGGAGTGGTCACCGTGTCCATCAGGCCGGCCGGCGCGAGGGCCGTGCCGCCCTCGGCGGCCGGCGTCGACGACGTGGTGTAGGTCGTGGACGCCGTACGGCCGCCCGGGTGACCGGGCACGGGCGGGCCGGTGACGGTGAGCAGGTTGCCGCCGGCGTCGTAGGTGTAGCTGGTCAGGTACGTGTTGTCGGCGGCGGACGCGGAGCGCGCGTCCCGCTCGGTGAGGAGCAGGTCGTTGCGCGGGTCCATCGCCGGGAAGGCGGTGGTGGCGTCGGGGTAGTACGTGTAGTACTCGGTGGCGCACTTGCCGGCGGCCGTGTCCTGGCAGTCGGTCTGCGAGACCGTGTTGCCGCGGACGTCGTGACCGGTGATGCTCCGGTTGCCGTTGGCGTCGGTCACCGTGTGCAGGAAGCCGGAGGTGTCGTAACCGTACGTGGTCCGCTTGCCGTTGGTGTCGATCGCGGCCAGCGGACGGTTGCCCATCTCCGCGTCGTACACGTAGGTCAGGGTCTTGTCGGTCGGGTCGGTGAGCGTGACCGTGCGCACCGGTGCGACGCCGGACGACGCCTTGTAGGCGGACCAGTGCTGCTCGACCTGGTCCTCGGTGAGGGCGTGGTCGTAGGCCGCGACCTCGGCGATGGAGCCGTTGAAGAAGCTCACGTCGCCGGGCGAGCTGAACCACCTGTTGAAGCCCGCGCCGACGAACGTGCGGGTGTTGGACTGGTCGTTCACCCCGCTCGCGAGTTCGCCCTGCTTGACGCCGTCGACGTACAGGGTCTGCTTGGCGCCGTCGGCGGTCAGGACCGCGTGGTGCCAGACGTTGTCGGTGACCGCCTTCGTGGACCCGAAGTCGGCGTTCGCGGTGCCCGAACTCCACCAGTGGCCGCGCAGCTTGCCGTCCGCGCCGACGTACAGCGTGGGGGTCCAGGTGCCCGACGGGGCCGACAGGGTCGGCGGCTGCGACTGGTCGGACAGGAGTGTGCCGGGCTTGGCGGTCTTGAACCACAGCTCGACGGCGCGGGCCGAGGAGCCGTGCCAGGGGGTGTACGGGATCTCGGCGTAGGAGGAGGTGCCGTTGAAGGAGGCTGCGGTCACGTCACCGGCGCCGAACGGGCCGGCCACGCCCTGCGTGACGGTGCTGTTGGTGCCGAAGCCCGTGTGCACCTCGTTCGCGGCCTGCGGCGCGCCGAGGGTGTCGGCGAGGCGCCAGTACCCGGTCGGCGCGGAGCCCATGACCGCGGAGCGGTACACCTGCGAGGAGCCGGTGACGGTGGACGGGTTGAGCTTCCAGACGCCGCCGTCGCCGTCCGTGACCTGCTGGACGAGGTCGTCGGTCGTCCCGTACGCGACCTTCGCCCGGACCTTGCCGCCGGGCGTGGTGATCTTGTCGAGCAGTCCGGTGGACCGCTTGGCGGCCTGGTACTGCGCGGTGATCGCCGACGGGTCGAGGGGCTCCGAGTAGATCGCCGCCTCGGCCATCTGGCCGGTGTAGTGCCCGAGCTTGTCGTCCGGGTTCATCGCCGGCCAGCCGTGGGTGTTCACACCCGCGCCGAGCGAGATCCAGGGCTGCTCCCAGTCGTTGATCGTGCCGGTCAGCGAGCCCTGGGAGACGCCGTCCAGGTACAGGGTCTGGCTGCTGGCCTGACCCGTGAGGACCGCGTTGTGCCACTGGCCGTCGGTGACCGTGGCGGTGGAGACGGCGGTGGGGCTGCAGCTCGGCGACATGGCGAGGCAGCCGCGCAGCTTGCCGTCGGTGCCGACGTAGACCGCCGGGGTGTTCTTGGTCGTGTTGGCGACCGGGTCCGAGTCGCTGAGCGGCTTGTCGCCGTAGTAGAAGAGGACGCCTCCGGGCGTGGTGGTCTTGAACCACAGGGAGACCGTCATGTACGACGGCGTCGCGCCGGGCGCGGACGGCATCTCGACGTAGGACGTGGTGCCGTTGAAGGTGGCCGTCTTCTGGGTCGAGCCCGCCAGCAGGGAGGATCCGCCCAGGGTCACGTCGTGGTAAGTGCCGTTGTAGCGGCCCTGGTTGGTGTCTACCGTGTCCTTGGCGACGGTCGTGCCGCTCGTCTCGCCGAGCCGCCAGTAGGCGTAGGGGTCGGCGTCGAGGACGGTGGTGCGGTAGTGGTTGCCGGTGGCGTAGCCGTACGTGGTGCACCTGGCCGGGCTCGCGGGCGGGCAGACCGAGGTGAGCTGGTCGCCGGAGTAGCCGTACTTCCACGTCTGGACGGTGGTCGCGTCGCTCTTGACCGAGGGGTCGGTGGCGACCGAGTCGACGTGCGCGGCGCTCGCGCCGGCGGGGGTCGTCCAGGTCAGCGTCAGGGACCGCTTGGCCGTGCTGTTGGTGATCTTCGTCAGCTGCTTGGAGGCGTTGTAGGTGAACGTCTCGGCGCGGCCGGCGTAGTCCTTGATGCCGGAGATGGCGTACGTGCCCGCCTTGGCCGTGGCCTGCTTGAAGGCGTACTCGGTGAACTCCTTGTCCGTCAGCGTGTATCCGCCGGTCACCGCGAGCAGCCGGGCGTAGCGGCCGAGCGGGGGCTGGAACGTGCCGTCGGTGTTGCGGCCGAAGGCGACCTGCTCACCGCCGGGGTAGGTGACGGTCACGCTGGTGACGGTGCCGGAGGGGTCCTTGACCTCGGCGGCCTTCATGTCGGCGACCGTCGACCAGCCGGCGCCGAAGGCCTGGTCGGTGCGCGGGTCGAGGCTGTTGTAGGAGCGGTCGATCTGGAGCGAGGGGCCGACGACCTCGACGTCCGCGTCGGTGTCGTCGGTGGTGTAGTTGCCGTCCGAGGGGTCGAAGTCGTGCCCGTCGGTGTTCTGGGCGAGGCCCGAGGTGACCGGCGGCTGCGGCACGGCGGTGGTGAAGCGGCTGGAGTAGGTCACTTCCTGGTAGCCGTCGGTCACGCCGACGTACCAGGCGTAGTTCTTGGACCACTTGAGCTTGCCTGCGGGGATCTTCCAGCTGCCCTTGGCCAGGGCGCCGGACGTGACGACGGGGGTGGTGCTGCCGGAGTCGGCGTCGTACACCTCGAAGGTGTAGGTCAGCGTGGGGTTGGGCCACTTGTCGGCGTCGCTGGCGTAGACCAGCAGTTCCGGCTGGAGGGTGTTGGCCTGGAAGTTCTCCGGGGGGTACTGGGCGTTGACCTGCGGCTGGGTGTTGGCCGCGTAGGTCAGGTCGAGCGAGGGGCGCATGGCGGCGTTCGCCGAGTCGTCGGAGTGGAACCGCTTCCAGTGCAGTCCGTCGGACGTCGGCGCGGCCAGCGCCAGGCCGTAGTTGGCGCCGCCGGTGGCGACCTGCGTGAACCAGGGCGTCGACAGCGTGACGGGCATCTTCACACCGACGTCGGTGCTGCCGTCGCTGTTGCTGCACGAGGCGCCGGGGGCGACGGTCGCCGTGCCGATGGCGGCGGCGTAGGCGGGGCCGGGGTAGGCGGTGGTCGTCGAAGGCGACCAGGACTGCGTCACCGGGTACACCGAGAACGGCTTCGCGGTGCACGACGAGGACCACAGCGCGTACACGTTGAGGGTCGCGGCGGAGACCTTCTGTCCGGCGATCTTGGAGCTCAGCGTGGAGAACTGCAGGAACGAGTTGGCCTTGTTGGCGCCCGAGTCGTACGAACCGACCTTGATCTGGGACTCGTTGGAGCGGTTGATGCTCGCGTCGGACTGCACGTACGTCGCCTCGCTGGAGGCGACGACCGTCGTGGGGTCGACGGTGACGGGGTAGACCCGCTCGGGGTCGTCCAGCCAGGCCCGGTCGGCGGTCATCCGCAGCGCCGGCTCGCCGTCCACGGTGGTGAGTTCGTAGGAGACCTGCTGCGAACGCGTGCCCTCGCCCGAGCGGGGGTCGACACGGGAGTCGACCATGAAGGCGTGCGGGATGCTCGCGGTCACCTTGCCGTCGGCGCCGGTGAACTCCACGTCACCGTTGGCGGCGAGGCGCGGGGTCAGTCCCTTGGCGTCCAGCCGGAACACCCAGGAGTCGGCCGCGTCCTTGGAGTGCAGGACGACGTTCTCCTTGAACCCGTCGGCGGTGGGGACGAGTTCCACGTCGGTGCCGGGCAGGACGCCGGCGTAGACGAGGGTGCCGTCGCGCTTCTCGGCCGCCGTGACCTCGCGGGCGCCCTGGAGGGTGTACGACAGCGCGCGGCCGTCGCCGAGTTCGACGGAGGCCAGTTGCTCGTCGCCTGTGTCCGGGGCGAACTCGACGTCGAGGGAGTTGGCTTCCTGCGAGAACCGCCCGTCCGCGTCCTTGACCAGGGCGGTGTCGATGGGCTGCCAGGTGCCGTCGGTGTCCTTGAAGTTGGCCCGGCCGGTGTAGTGGCGGACCGTGGTGGAGCCGTCGGCGTTGACGAAGTAGTCCGAGGTGGCAGTGGACTTGGCCGCGTCGCGCTCGCTGGTGGCGGGGTCGAAGCTCTTCGCCGTGGCGGTCGCGGAGCCGGTCGTGACCTTGTCGGTCTGATCCACGGGCCGTTCGTACGCGTCGAGTTCCCCCTTGCCCTCGCCGGGCGCGTGGCCCACCCCGTCGTCGGCGCTGGTGGCGGCGGTGGAGGCGGTGTGGCTCTTGCCCTCGGCGGTGCCGCCCTGCTGGTCGGGCGTGTCGAGCGGCGACTCGCCGGCCCACTCCCACAGACCGGACAACGACAGCTTCGGCATGCTCACTGCGGGCAGCGTGGCACCGGTCGCCGCCGCCGTCTCGGTGGTGAGCGTGAAGGAGAAGAACACGAGAACAGATAGCGCCGTGGTCCTCATCCTGCCCCTGCCGGTACGACCCGGCGGAAACAGGCGAGCACCACGCCCCCGTTGCTTGCGCATGGACAGCCTTTACGTGGTCCTTACAGAACCTCGCAAGGTTTGCCTATTCGCGAACAAAATTTCTACACAGGATCCCCATGTTTATATGATCTTTACTGACTGGTGATCAGTTTGCGGCTGTTCACGGCCTCTTGTCCGACGCGGCGTCACGGATCTCCCGCACCACCGCGGCCTCGAGCCCGTCACCCGGCGGTACGGCGGTGACGTTGCTCTTCGCCGTCGCCACTGCCTCGCCGACCACGACGAAGGGCAGCGAAGGATGCTGTCCCGCGACGGCTCGGACGGCCTGCGCCTGCGGTACGCCGACCGTCAGGACGATCTCGCACTGCCGCTGCACGAGCCCGTTGAGGAACGGCCGGGCGTTGGCCGCCGACTGCTCCCCCGTGACCGGCACATAGCTCACCCTGGCCCGGGTCTCCTCGGACGCCTGCTGCATCCCCTCCCACACCGAGGCGGCGACCGTCCCCTGGGCTATGCCGTCCGCACCGGTCAACAGGCAGGCGTCGACGTCCCGGTACTGCCGCGCCCTCGGATCGGGGGGCCGGTTCGCGCCGTCGTCCCCGCCGAAGAGCAGCCACAGGCCACCCGCCAGGGCGAGCAGCGCGACGGCCACACCGCCCACCAGCCGGCCGCGGCGGCCCCGCACCAGGCCGGCCACCCGGTTCACCAGGGCCGGGGCCCACGCCCCGGGCGCGGAGTTCTGCTTGCTGTTGCTGCGCCAATTGCGCCGGGTCTTCATAGGAAGGCCCCCTCGATTCTCAAAACGGTGCGCCTGAGCACCGGTGACTGACTGGACGGCGGGCCTCGCGAGCCCGATCGGGCGGCGCGGGGTCCGCGCCGGCGATAGCACCCGCAACGGCGCGCCCGCGGCAGGCTCACCCCGGACGGGCACGTTCGCGGGCGCACAGCCCACGCGGCAAGCTGACGCGTACGGATCACGCGGCACGCCGACCGCGGGGCCGGGCGCGGCAGACGTCAGCCGATCGCGCCAGGGCGTCGCCCCCAGGGCCCTCGCCGGGCGCGGGGGTGTCGCGTCGCGGACCCTCGGCGGTGGGAGGCGTGTCGCGTCGTGGTTCAGCCCAGGCCGAACAGGATGCCCAGGAGCACCGCGCCCGCCGCCGCGGGGCCCATGATCTCCCAAGCCCAGCGGATCGTCACCTCGCCCTGCGCGCCGGCCGCCTTCTCGCGCACCTCGCGCAGGAGCCGCAGCTCGTGGATGATCTTGTCGCCCTCGGCTCTCACCGGGCCCTCGGGAACGCCCGTACCGGTGCGCGCGTTCGCGCCGCGCGCTGTCGGTTCGCCGGCGCCGAACCCGCCAAGGCCGCCGGTTCGACGGCCGCCGCCGCGTCCCTCGCGGTCCGCCTCCGCCTTGGCCTCCTGCCGGTGCGCCTTCTTGCGGGCGCGCAGGGAGACCGGGATCGCCCACAGCTGGAACTTCGCCCCGGCGTGGGTGACGACCTCGTTGGAGTAGCCGGACCGGAGGGAGTCGACCTCGCCCCAGGGCAGTGCGATCACCCGGAACGGGTTGCGCACGCGCAGCCGGTCGTCGTTGGCGTACACCGCGGGGCGGAGCGTGAACGCGACGATCAGGGGCACCAGAAGGAGCAGCGTCGCCAGTGCCAGCCACGGCGTGCGGCCCTTGCCGACGAGGATCGCGTCGAGGCCGAGCCAGCCGACGAGCCCGAGCAGCAGCACTCCGGCCGCGATGCCGGCGGGGGACCGGTAGATGCGGTCCTTGGACTCGGGCGCCGGGGGCCGCGGTGCTGGTGACTGGTCTTCCGGGGTCGTCATGCTCCCGATTCTGCCGCAGGGCCCCTCGGCGGGCCGACCCGCCCGGACGGCGGGCGCCGGAGCGGCGGCTGAGCGGCCGAAACCGTCCGTGAGCGGGAACGCCGGTTTCCTCGACCTCGCGGCCCGGCTCCCTCGCACCCTCCGGCTCGTCCCACTCTCCGACGGGCCCCCTCTTCCACATCCGCGCGGGGATGAAACTCCCGCCCCGCCGTGAACAAGGGCGCACACGGGCGCATCGGAAGGCCATTACGGGCCGTACGGCGTCGGCGCAGGTCGCACGCCCCGCCATACGGGTGATGTTCCGTCAGCTCTCTTGTCACTCCCTCACCCGCATGGATCAATGGACATACCGGTGGGCGGCCCATCCCATTCGGGGTAGCGCGTATCCCTGATGCCCGCGACCTGTCTCATGTGCGTCCGTCGCACATGCATCTGCGCCGCAGCCCATGCCCGAGAGCTGGACGACAGGTCTTCGGCGGCTCGTCGAAGGCCGTCACAGCGCCCAGATCGTGGCCTCTGACCCCGGCACCCTGATCGTCCGACGTCCCGACTCGGGCCGTCCCCCCTGCCCGTGCAGCCGTGCCGACCCGGCCCGGAACCACGCCGGCACCCGCGGGGCGCGAGCGACGCACCTCGCACACACCACAACCTCGTCCAGGAGGACAGCCATGTCTGCATCCCTGCTCCCCATCGTGTCGACGCCGACGCTGATCGCCGCCGTGCCCGGCTTCGGGCCGACCGCCGGCGGCAACAGCGTCCTGCTCATCGGCACCAACCTCGGCGGCGCCACCTCGGTCACCTTCGGGGGCACGCCCGCGACCATCGTCTCCCAGGACCTCTTCGGCTTCCTGATCACCGTGGTCGCGCCGCCGCACGCCGCCGGCAACGTGCCCGTCGTGGTGACCACCCCGGCCGGCGCCAGCACGCCCGCGAACTACACCTACGTGGGACCGGTCGTGCCGTCGCCCCCGACGGTCCTCGTCTTCACCCCGCCGACCGGCCCGACGACCGGCGGCACGCCGTTCACGATCGTGGGGACGAACCTCACCGGCGCGAGCGTCACCTTCGGCGGCGTCCCCGCCGTCGGAGTGAACGTCATCGCGGGCGTCCTGCTCACCGGCGTCACCCCGCCGCACGCCGCCGGGAACGTCCCCGTCGTCGTGACCACGCCCGCGGGCAGCACCACCGTCGCCGGCGGGTTCACCTACGTCGGTCTGCCGCTGCCCACGGCGGTCTCCATCACCCCGTCGGTGGGCGCCACCGTCGGCGGCACGCCGATCGCCATCATCGGCACCAACCTCGCCGGGGCCAGCGTGACCATCGGCGGCGTCCCGGCGACCAACGTGGTCGTCGACGTCACCGGCACGGTGCTGGCGGCCATCACGCCGGCCGGAGTGGCCGGTAACGCGGCGGTCGTCGTGACGACCCCGGCCGGGAGTGTGACCGTCTCCGGCGGGTTCACCTACGTGTGACAGACGCGCGTGCGGGCCGGACGGCGATCGACGTCCGGCCCGCACGCGTGCGTGGGGCCCGACACGGTGACCGACGGACCGCCGAACGGATTCCGCTGCTGCAAAATCGATCCTTCCCGGGAGCGTCAAGCTCGGCGGGGCCACCTTCTCCATTAGCGATCGATGACGCGTACACCGGACAATATTGCCGGTAATGGATTAGTGAACCATGCCCGCCCATGGAATGCGCTCCTGAATACGCCCCTCCGATCGGGTGACGGGGACACATATCCCTTGCGGCATATTCCGCATTCTGCGTCACTGGAGGCATCCAACCGGTGGGCAGCCCAACCTCTCCGGGGGGCGCGGTGTCCGGTCCGGCCGCTGTCTGCCTTGCGCGTAGGGCAGCCCAGCATCGGGCTCGACGCCGCGATGGGCACCCCCCGAGAGGAATGGATCCCCCAGCCGGCGTCATTTCCTTGGCGCCGGCTGGGCGGTTGGTCGTCCGTACCGCGAAAGTCCGCGAAACGGCCCCCGGCGGCAGTGAGGGCAATTACCCTCGGTCAAGGCGCGGTAATTCAGGATATCCGCCGGCGTTCGAAACTTCGGCGATGACCTCACCCCTGGTGGCGCTCCCCCTTTATCCGCCATTCCGGCCGGTTCTCGACGGAAGGCCACCGCAGCGCCGGTTCGGCGACGGAAGGACACCGCGGCGCCGGTTCTCAGCGGAAGGACACCGCGGCACCCGTTCCCGACGGGAGGCCACCGCGGTGCCGGTTCTCCGTGACGGCCGCCGCAGCGCCGATTCTTGACGGGAGGCGGCCACCCCGGCACCGGTTCTCAGCGGGAGCCCGCCGAGGCGCCGATCCGACGGGAGGTCGCCGCGGCACCCGATCCCGACGGGAGGTCGCCGCGGCACCCGTTCCCGACGGGAGGTCGCTGCGCACCCGTTCCCACGGAGGCCGCCGCGACACCGACCCTCCACCGGACCCGCCGCACGCCACCCGGGAACCGCCCCGGATCCCCCGCCGGGGTGTACACCCGCTACGCGCGTAGATATGCTCGTCTGGTGACCATGCCCACCAACGCACCCACCGCAGCTCACGCACTCGCGGACGTCACGACGTCCGACAGCTCGCTGCGCCGCTTCCTCCACGGGCTGCCCGGCGTCGACGCGGTCGGCCTGGAGGCGCGCGCCGCATCCCTCGGCACCCGATCCATCAAGACGACCGCGAAGGCGTACGCCATCGACCTGGCCATTTCCATGGTCGACCTGACGACGCTGGAAGGCGCGGACACCCCGGGCAAGGTCCGGGCGCTCGGCGCGAAGGCGGTCCACCCCGACCCCACCGACCGCACCACGCCCGCCACGGCCGCGGTCTGCGTGTATCCGGACATGGTGGCCGCCGCCAAGGCCGCCGTCGCCGGCTCCGGTGTGAAGGTGGCCTCCGTAGCCACCGCCTTCCCGGCCGGCCGCGCCGCGCTCGACGTCAAGCTGGCCGACGTCCGGGACGCCGTCGCCGCGGGCGCCGACGAGATCGACATGGTCATCGACCGCGGGGCGTTCCTCGCGGGCAAGTTCGGCAAGGTGTACGACGAGATCGTCGCCGTCAAGGAGGCCTGCGGCGACTCCGCCCGGCTCAAGGTCATCTTCGAGACGGGCGAGCTGTCGACGTACGACAACATCCGCCGCGCCAGCTGGATCGGCATGCTCGCCGGCGCCGACTTCATCAAGACGTCCACCGGCAAGGTGGCCGTCAACGCGACGCCCGCGAACACCCTCCTCATGCTGGAGGCCGTCCGCGACTTCCGCGACCGGACCGGCGTCCAGGTCGGCGTGAAGCCCGCCGGCGGCATCCGCACCACCAAGGACGCGGTCAAGTTCCTCGTCCTGGTCAACGAGACCGTGGGCGAGGACTGGCTGGACAACCACTGGTTCCGCTTCGGCGCCTCCTCGCTGCTGAACGACCTGCTGATGCAGCGTCAGAAGCTGGCCACCGGCCGCTACTCCGGCCCCGACTACGTGACGGTGGACTGATCACCATGGCATCCGCATTCGAGTACGCCCCGGCTCCCGAGTCCCGCTCGGTCGTCGACATCGCGCCGTCCTACGGCCTGTTCATCGACGGCGAGTTCGCCGACGCGGCGGACGGCAAGGTCTTCAAGACCGTCTCCCCGTCCACCGAGGAGGTCCTCTCCGAGGTGGCCCAGGCCGGCGCCGAGGACGTGGACCGGGCTGTACGGGCCGCCCGCAAGGCGTTCGGGAAGTGGTCGGCACTGCCGGGCTCCGAGCGCGCGAAGTACCTGTTCCGCATCGCCCGCATCATCCAGGAGCGCAGCCGTGAGCTCGCCGTCCTGGAGACGCTGGACAACGGCAAGCCGATCAAGGAGACCCGCGACGCCGACCTGCCGCTGGTCGCCGCGCACTTCTTCTACTACGCCGGCTGGGCCGACAAGCTCGACCACGCCGGTTTCGGGCCCTCGCCCCGGCCGCTGGGCGTCGCCGGCCAGGTCATCCCCTGGAACTTCCCGCTGCTGATGCTGGCCTGGAAGATCGCCCCGGCGCTCGCCACCGGCAACACGGTCGTCCTCAAGCCGGCCGAGACCACTCCCCTGTCCGCGCTGTTCTTCGCGGACATCTGCCGCCAGGCGGGTCTGCCCCGGGGCGTCGTCAACATCCTGCCCGGCTACGGCGACGCGGGCGCCGCGCTCGTCGCCCACCCGGACGTGGACAAGGTCGCCTTCACCGGCTCCACCGCCGTCGGCAAGGAGATCGCCCGCACGGTCGCCGGCAGCCACAAGAAGCTCACGCTGGAACTGGGCGGCAAGGGCGCCAACATCGTCTTCGACGACGCGCCGATCGACCAGGCCGTCGAGGGCATCGTCAGCGGCATCTTCTTCAACCAGGGCCAGGTCTGCTGCGCCGGCTCGCGGCTGCTCGTCCAGGAGTCGATCCACGACGAACTGCTGGAGTCGCTGAAGCGGCGGCTGTCCACCCTGCGCCTCGGCGACCCGCTGGACAAGAACACCGACATCGGCGCGATCAACTCCGCCGAGCAGCTGGCCCGGATCACCGCACTCGCCGACCAGGGCGAGGCCGAGGGCGCCGAGCGCTGGTCGCCGGCCTGTGAACTGCCCACGTCCGGCTTCTGGTTCGCGCCGACGCTGTTCACCAACGTCACCCAGGCGCACACCGTCGCCCGCGACGAGATCTTCGGCCCGGTCCTGTCCGTCCTCACCTTCCGCACGCCGGACGAGGCCGTCGCCAAGGCCAACAACACGCCGTACGGCCTGTCGGCGGGCATCTGGACGGAGAAGGGCTCGCGCATCCTCGCGGTGGCGGGCAAGCTGCGGGCCGGCGTCGTCTGGTCCAACACGTTCAACAAGTTCGACCCCACCTCGCCGTTCGGCGGTTACAAGGAGTCGGGCTTCGGCCGCGAGGGCGGCCGGCACGGCCTGGAGGCGTACCTCGCCCCGTCGAGCCCGGAGGGCGAGCGATAAATGAGCACAGTCGATAAGTCCGAGCAGCAGCGTCTCAGCGTCTTCAAGACCTACAAGCTGTACGTCGGCGGGAAGTTCCCGCGTTCCGAGAGCGGCCGGGTGTACGAGGTGAGCGACTCGAAGGGCAAGTGGCTGGCGAACGCGCCCCTGTCCTCCCGCAAGGACGCCCGGGACGCGGTCGTGGCCGCGCGCAAGGCGTTCGGCGGCTGGGCGGGCGCGACGGCGTACAACCGGGGCCAGGTCCTCTACCGGGTCGCCGAGATGCTCGAGGGCCGCAAGGGCCAGTTCACGCACGAGGTCGCCGACGCGGAGGGCCTGTCGAAGTCGAAGGCCGCCGAGCAGGTGGAGGCGACGATCGACCGCTGGGTCTGGTACGCGGGCTGGACCGACAAGATCGCCCAGGTGCTGGGCGGCGGCAACCCGGTCGCGGGGCCGTACTTCAACCTGTCCTCCCCCGAGCCGACGGGCGTGGTGGCCGTCCTGGCCCCGCAGCAGTCGTCGTTCCTGGGCCTGGTGAGCGTGCTGGCCCCGGTGATCGCGACGGGCAGCACGGCGGTCGTGGTCGCCTCCGAGAAGGCGCCGCTGCCCGCCCTCTCCCTCGGCGAGGTCCTGGCCACCTCCGACGTCCCCGGCGGAGTGGTCAACGTCCTCTCCGGCCGTACGGCGGAGCTCGCGGCGCCCCTCGCCGCACACCAGGACGTCAACGCGATCGACCTCGCGGGCGCGGACGAGGCGCTGGCGAAGGAGCTGGAGATCGCCGCCGCGGACAACCTGAAGCGCGTCCTGCGTCCACAGCCTGTGGACGACTGGTCCGCCACCCCGGGCATCGATCGCATGACGGCGTTCCTGGAGACGAAGACGGTCTGGCACCCGACGGGATCGCTGGGCGCGTCGGGCTCGTCGTACTGACACCCGCGTCGCACGCCGTACAGCGCAGGCCGGGTCTCTCCGCGGAGAGACCCGGCCTGTTCGGGCTGTGTGCCCCGCGGGAGGCGGTCAGGCGCCCAGCAGGCCCGCCGCCTGGCCGACCACCGGCATGCTCCCGAACGACTCCGCCTGGGCCACCGGGCCCGTCAGCATCTGGGACGTCAGGGGCTGGAAGTCGGCGACCTGGGTGCCCACGCCGTTGTCGAGGGGGTCCACCCCGGTGCCGGCGAGGGGGTTGGGCTTGAGGTCCGTGACGGGGCCGGTGGCGTAGCCGACCGCGCCGGTCAGGGCCGCCAGGGCCGCCTGCGGGTCGACCTCGCCCAGGGAGGTGGGGCGGGTCTGCGCCAGGTCCAGGACCGGTGCGGTGTCGGCGGCGGCGGTTCCCGCGCCCACGCCCAGCGCCGCCCCCGCCGTGGCGAGGGCGACCAGGGTGCGCCGGCCGGCGGGGTTCTTGGGGGAAGCGTGTCGTGCCATCGGGGCGCCCGCTTTCTGGTGCGTTCGGTGATCGGGTCGACACGAAGGGTAGTTGGGGTGTGACGCGCGCTGCAAAGCCGACCCGCGGGGTCGTGGCGGGGCCGGTCGATGCCTCACACTGGTGTCCCGTGAGTTCCCATCCGCCCATACCCGCGCGCGTCGTGCTGCTCTGCGGCCCTTCCGGCTCCGGCAAGTCCCTTCTCGCGGCCCGCTCCGGCCTTCCGGTGCTGCGGCTCGACGACTTCTACAAGGAGGGTGACGACCCGACCCTGCCGCTGGTGGCGGGGAGCTCCGACATCGACTGGGACGATCCCGGCTCCTGGGACGCGGACACCGCGATCGCCGCGATCACCGAGCTGTGCCGCACGGGCCGTACGGGCGTCCCCGTCTACGACATCTCCCTCAGCGCCCGCACCGGCGTGGAGTCGGTCGACATCGGGCGGACCCCGCTGTTCATCGCGGAGGGCATCTTCGCCGCCGAGATCATCGGCCGCTGCCGTGAACTGGGCGTCCTGGCCGACGCGTTGTGCCTGAGCCGCGGTCCGGTGACGACGTTCAGGCGGCGCTTCCTGCGGGACTTGAAGGAGGGCCGCAAGTCGGTTCCCTTCCTGCTGCGGCGCGGCTGGCGTCTGATGCGTACCGAACGCTCCATCGTGGCCCGGCAGTCGGCGCTCGGCGCGTACGCCTGCGACCGTGACGAGGCCATGGGCCGCCTGGCCTCGGCGGCGGCGGGCCGGCGCGCGCCGACGACGCGTACGGCGGCCTAGCGGGCGTACGGCGGCCCGCTCCCGACAGCACGGAAGCGGGGCTGGACGGACCCCCCGGCCCTCCAGCCCCGCTTCTTCGTGCTCCCCCGTGTTCCCCCGGTGTTTCCCCCTGTTCCCCCGTGTTTCCCCCGTCCCTGCGCCCGCGTGTCCCCCCGCGGGCGTTGACGGCGTGGTGCGCGGTACCGCTCTCCCGAGCTTCCCCCGTCGGGTCCCCCCGGTACCGCTCCCCCGTGATTCCCTCGTGTTCCCCCGTGCACCGGCTTCCCTGAACGGAGCCGGCTCCCCCGTTCACCTCAGGCGACGAGCTCGCCGAAGGCGTCCTCCTCGTCACGGCCGAAGCTGAGGACCTCGTCCTCGCGCAGCCGGCGGAGCGACCGCCAGATGCTGGACTTCACCGTGCCGACACTGATGCCGAGGATCTCCGCGATCTCCGGGTCGGTGCGGCCCTCGTAGTACCGCAGGACCAGCATCGTGCGCTGGAGTTCGGGCAGCCGGGCCAGCGCCTGCCACAGGACCGCGCGCAGTTCGGTGCCGCGCATCGCGTCCGTGTCGCCGACCGTCTCCGGCAGCTCCTCGGTCGGGTACTCGTTCAGCTTGCGGCGGCGCCACGCGCTGATGTGCAGGTTGGTCATGGTCCGGCGGAGGTAGCCGCCGACCGCGGCCTTGTCGCTGATCCGGTCCCACGCCCGGTAGGTCGAGAACAGCGCGCTCTGCAGCAGGTCCTCGGCCTCGAACCGGTCCCCGGTGAGGTGGAACGCGGTCGCGTACAGGGAGGCGCGGCGCTCCTGGACGTAGGCGGTGAACGCCGCTTCGGCGTCCGCTGCCTCCGCCAGGGAGCGGCGCTCCCCCTGGTCCTCCCCGTACGCGACTCCCCCGTCGGCCGCCCCGGCGCTCTCCCCCGAGCGCCCGTCGACCACGGACATGAAGGTCGTGTGCTGACGTCCGGTGTTGCGAGCGCACCCCCGCACGCTCGTCACACCGGTCTTCTCGGAAACCCGGTGCACGTCGTGCAGACGCGTGACCACTGCGCTGTTGCTCAGCCCGTGCAGCGTGTTCATCTCGCGCCCCCCGTCGTGGACTTCCGGTGTTTCGGTCTCTTGTTCCGTGCGGTTCGCCGCCGGCGTTCCGCTCCCGGTCTCTCGCCTTCCGGCTCGCTTCCGGTCCTGCTTCCTTGCCTGTGCCGAAAAGCTTGCCGGGGTCACTTCATCGCCGTGTCCGCCGACTGTCACAGACCTGTCACAGGGGTCGCTCACGGCGACACCACAGATCGTTCACACGAGCCGGTGCCACAACCGTCGTGCCCCACAGGTCGAACGACGGGCCGCCATGGGCCAGAATGAGCCCGTGCCTTCCCTGTTGCTGATCGAGGACGACGACGCCATCCGTACGGCCCTGGAGCTCTCACTGACGCGCCAGGGACACCGGGTGGCGACCGCTGCGAGCGGTGAGGACGGTCTGAAGCTGCTGCGCGAGCAGCGGCCGGATCTGATCGTGCTGGACGTCATGCTGCCCGGCATCGACGGCTTCGAGGTGTGCCGCCGCATCCGGCGCACCGACCAGCTGCCGATCATCCTGCTGACCGCGCGCAGCGACGACATCGACGTGGTGGTCGGGCTGGAGTCCGGCGCCGACGACTACGTGGTCAAGCCCGTCCAGGGGCGGGTGCTCGACGCCCGGATCCGGGCCGTGCTGCGCCGCGGGGAGCGGGAGTCGAACGACTCGGCGGCCTTCGGCAGCCTCGTCATCGACCGCGCGGCGATGACGGTGACGAAGAACGGCGAGGACCTCCAGCTGACCCCCACCGAACTGCGGCTGCTCCTCGAACTGAGCCGGCGGCCCGGCCAGGCGCTGTCGAGGCAGCAGTTGCTGCGGCTGGTGTGGGAGCACGACTACCTCGGCGACTCCCGGCTGGTGGACGCCTGCGTCCAGCGGCTGCGCGCCAAGGTCGAGGACGTGCCGTCCTCCCCGACCCTGATCCGTACCGTGCGCGGAGTCGGCTACCGCCTGGACAACCCTCAGTGATCCGACGGCAAGGGGGGATCCGCGGCTGGTCCGCGGCGCGCAAGGGACACATCGCACGGTTGCGTTTCACGAGCCTGCGGCTGCGGCTCGTGGTGGTCTTCGGTCTGGTGGCGCTGACCGCCGCCGTGTCCGCGTCCGGCATCGCGTACTGGCTCAACCGCGAGGCGGTGCTGACGCGTACGCAGGGCGCGGTGCTGCGGGACTTCGAGCAGGAGATGCAGAACCGGGCGGGCGCGCTGCCCACCGATCCCTCGCGGGACGAACTGCAGCAGACGGCCGGGCAGATGGCCAACAGCAGCCAGCGTTTCAGCGTGCTGCTCGTCGCCGAGGACGCGGACGGCAGGGCGATGTACGGCAGCTCCGGGGGCCTGAACGGCTTCTCGCTGCAGGACGTGCCCGAGTCGCTGCGCGCCGCTGTGAACCGCGAGCAGGACACCGGCGCGGGCAACAAGTCGCCGTACCACCTGTACTGGCAGCGGGTCGTCGACCACGGGACGCCGTATCTGGTGGCGGGGACGAAGGTGCTCGGCGGGGGACCGACCGGATACATGCGCAAGTCCCTCGAACCGGAGGCCAAGGACCTCAACTCGCTGGCCTGGTCGCTGGGGATCGCCACCGGGCTGGCGCTGGTCGGCGCCGCGCTGCTGGCGCAGGCGGCCGCGACGACCGTGCTGAAGCCGGTGCACCGGCTGGGCGTCGCCGCGCGCCGGCTGGGCGAGGGCCAGCTGGACACCCGGCTGAGGGTCTCCGGGACGGACGAACTGGCCGATCTGTCGCGGACGTTCAACCGGACGGCGGAGGCGCTGGAGAAGCGGGTCGCCGACATGGCCGCCCGGGACGAGGCCTCGCGCCGCTTCGTGGCGGACATGAGCCATGAGCTGCGCACGCCGCTCACCGCGATCACCGCCGTCACGGAGGTGCTGGAGGAGGAGCTGGACGCCGAGTCCGGCGGCATCGACCCGATGATCGAGCCGGCGGTGCGGCTCGTGGTGTCCGAGACGCGACGGCTCAACGACCTGGTGGAGAACCTGATGGAGGTGACCCGCTTCGACGCCGGCACGGCACGGCTCGTGCTGGACGACGTGGACGTCGCCGACCAGATCACGCACTGCATCGACGCGCGGGCCTGGCTGGACGCGGTCGAACTGGACGCCGAGCGCGGCCTCCACGCGCGGATCGATCCCCGCCGCCTGGACGTGATCCTCGCCAACCTCATCGGCAACGCGCTCAAGCACGGCGGTTCGCCGGTGCGGGTGTCGGTGACGGCGGCGGACGACGAGATGGTCATCGCGGTGCGCGACCACGGCCCCGGCATCCCCGAGGACGTCCTGCCGCACGTGTTCGACCGGTTCTACAAGGCCAGCGCCTCCCGGCCGCGCTCCGAGGGCAGCGGTCTGGGGCTGTCCATCGCCCTGGAGAACGCCCATATCCACGGCGGCGGGATCACGGCCGCCAACTCCCCCGACGGGGGCGCGGTGTTCACGCTGCGGCTGCCGAGGGGCGTCTCGGAGCCGGCGGAGGAGCCGGACGGGGACGACGAGGACCGGCAGAAGGACGTGCGGGGCGACGCGCGCGCGGAGGCGCAGCGGGACATGCGGGGGGACGCAGGATGAACGTACGCGGGAACGCTCGCCGGCTGCTCGCCCTGCCGCTGCTCGCGGGGCTGTCGGGCGTGCTGCTCGCCGGCTGTGGGATCCGGGCGACCGAGGTGCCGACCGACTTCGGCCCCGCGCCCTCCAGGGTGCGCTGCTCCCTCACCGGGCCGGATGCGGCGGCGCAGAGCGCGCGGGGCGTGCCGGTGCGGGTGTTCCTGCTGTGCGGCTCTTCGCTGGTCGCGGTGGACCGGAGCCTGCCGGTGCCGGACGGCGCGGTGGACTCCGCGCGGCGCGTCCTGGTCGCCCAGGGCCTGCTGGACGAGCTGGCCGGGTCGCCGTCGGCGGCCGAGAAGGGGGCCGGCTACACGACGGACGTGAGCGGCGGCATAAGGGTGGCGGGGCCGCGCCCCGGGGATCCCGACGACGCGCTGCGGCTGAGCGTCTCCCCCGGCGACCTGACCTCGTACGCCCTCGCCCAACTGGTGTGCACGTTCTCCGACTCGGCGGCGGCCGAGGGGGACGGCTCGGTGGTGCTGGGCGGTCCGGGCGCCGAGCGGCCGCGCCGGTACGCGTGCACGGACGAGGTGCGTTCACGGCCGGGCGCCAGGAAGCCGCCGTCCACGGCGATCGCCTGAGGACCCTCAAGACTCTTCGCGCGTCCCCTAAGGGTCTGCCGTGATGCCCGGCGGGTGCGCGTCGGGGGCCGTCCCGGGCGGGCCGGGGAGTGACAGGGGGCACACCTGTCCCGGGCCGGAACCGATCGTGCCGGGGGGCGCGTCTAGGGGTTCGTGCAGCGTCAAGGCTCCATCGGCGGCAGCGCCGTGATCCGCATCCGTGCGACCGGGATCGTCCTCCTGGCCGCACATCTTCTGTTCGTCGCCTGGTGCACGCTGCGCCCGCTCGACGTCCCGTGGGTGATGCCCACCAACCTGCGTCCCTTCGCCGGGATCCGCGCCGATCTGCGGCTGGGCTGGCCGGAGGCGGCGCGTCGCATCGGCGAGGGCCTCGCGCTGTTCGCCCCGCTGGGCGTGCTGCTGCCGCTGGCCCACGGCCGGCTGCGGGTCTCCCCGGTCGCCTCCTTCGTCCGTACGGTCGCCGCCGGCGCCCTGATGTCGCTGGCCGTCGAGCTGTTGCAGACGGGGGTGCCCGGTCGCGTCGTGGACGTCGACTCGCTGCTGCTGAACACCACGGGTGTGGCGCTGGCGCACGTCGCGGTGGTGCCGGCGGCCCGTGGCCGGCTGCGGCGTCACAGTGAGCGCCTGAGGCGGCGGGCGGCCTGGGCGGACGAGGCGGCTCAGGGGCGGACCCCGACGATTCCCAGGGTCGGGATCGCCCCGTAGAGCGACGCTTCGTCCGGTTCGTCTCCTTAGCGTGGAAGGCAGTCGGGGCAGCCGCACAGGGCCGCCCCGGACCGACGCTCGCCAAGGAGCCGCAGATGTCCAGCCTCGCCCGCCCCACGAACGACCGCGTGATCGCCGGAGTGTGCGCCGCGCTGGCTCGCCGGTTCGGCACCTCCTCGACCACGATGCGCGTGCTGTTCCTGCTGTCCTGTCTGCTGCCGGGCCCGCAGTTCCTGCTCTACATCGCCCTGTGGATCTTCCTGCCCGCGGAGGGCAAGGGCCGGCCGGCCTGGTGAGGCCGCGGAATCCGTCGGCGACGCCGGTCGCCGGTACGCCGTCGGGGCGCGCCCGGGGTTCCGGGTGCGCCCCGACGACGGGTGAGTCCGGTCAGCCCAGGGGGATGCCGTTCACCGGGAGGCCGTGGGTCGGCAGACCCTGCACCGGCAGCCCGCCCAGGAGCCCCGCGACGGGCGCGGTGGGGCCCTGCGCGAGCACGTTCTCGGCGACCGGCTGCACGGCGGCCAGTCCCGCGCCGAGGGACGGCTGGGCCTGCTCCAGCGCCCCGTCGGCGCCCGGCAGCGCCTGGGCGACGTTCTCCGCCGGCAGCGTCCTGGTGACGCCGTCCAGCGCCTGGGCGGCGTCCGGGACGGCCGGGGCGGCGTTGGCGGCGCCCGCGCCGGCGGCGGCGAAGGCGGCGCCGAGGGCGGCGACGCCGAGGGTCTTGGCAGCAGACTGCTTCATGATGAATGCGTCCTCGAAGACAGGGGAACTGAGCGGTCCAAGACCGTAAACACGGAAAGGCGCCCACCGCAAACACCGAAATGCGGACGGACCGTGAAGGCCCGCCCGCATTCCGCGCCCCAAATTTTCGGGGTTCAGCTCTCCGAGGCCACGGAACCGCTGGTGGAAGCGGCCTGCTGGAACAGCCATTCGGACTTCAGCTCGGCATATCCGGGCTTGATCACGTCATTGATCATGGCCAGCCGTTCATCGAAAGGAATGAAAGCTGACTTCATAGCATTGACAGAGAACCATGCGAGGTCGTCGAGCGTATAACCGAATGCGTCGACAAGGTGCTCGAATTCCCGGCTCATGCTGGTACCGGACATCAGACGGTTGTCCGTGTTGACCGTGGCGCGGAAGTGGAGCCGGCGCAGCAGCCCGATCGGGTGCTCGGCGTAGGAGTCGGCGGCCCCGGTCTGGAGGTTGGAGCTGGGGCACAGTTCCAGCGGGATCCGCTTGTCGCGCACGTAGGAGGCGAGCCGGCCGAGCTTCACCGAGCCGTCGTCGGCGACCTCGATGTCGTCGATGATGCGCACCCCGTGCCCGAGCCGGTCGGCGCCGCACCACTGGAGGGCCTGCCAGATGGACGGCAGCCCGAAGGCCTCGCCGGCGTGGATGGTGAAGTGGTTGTTCTCGCGCTTGAGGTACTCGAAGGCGTCGAGGTGCCGGGTGGGCGGGTAGCCCGCCTCGGCGCCGGCGATGTCGAAGCCGACGACGCCCAGGTCCCGGTAGCGGTTGGCGAGTTCGGCGATCTCCAGGGCGCGGGCCGCGTGCCGCATCGCGGTGAGGAGGGCGCCGACGCGGATGCGGCGGCCGTTGTCGCGGGCGAGCCGTTCGCCCTGCCGAAAGCCCTCGTTGACGGCTTCGACGACCTGCTCCAGGCTCAGTCCGCCTTCGAGGTGCTGTTCGGGGGCGTAGCGCACCTCGGCGTAGACGACGCCGTCCTCGGCGAGGTCCTCGGCGCACTCGCGGGCGACCCGGACGAGCGCGTCCCGGGTCTGCATCACGCCGACGGTGTGCGAGAAGGTCTCCAGGTACCGTTCGAGGGAACCGGAGTCGGCGGCCTCACGGAACCAGACGCCGAGCTTGTCGGGATCGCTCTCGGGGAGACGGTCGTAGGCCGCCTCGCGGGCCAGGTCGACGACGGTGCCGGGGCGCAGCCCGCCGTCGAGGTGGTCGTGCAGCAGAACCTTGGGCGCGCGGCGGATCTGGTCCGAACTCGGTGCGGCGCCCCTCTGGATGCTCTGGCTCGTCATCTGTGAACTCTAACTCCTACGCGCGTAGACGGCGCGGTGCGCACTCCGGCCGATATGCAACGGTGACCGCGAGGACAGGTCGCGTACGCCCGCGCTTCTGACACTGTTCTGCCATGGGACAGCAAGCGACGCCGGTGCGAACGGCCGGGCTGGGGAAGGCGATCGGGCCGGAGCCGGAGGCGGTGAGCGGTGTGGTTCTGCTGCTCCCCGACGGGACGGAGGTCTCCGAGCGCGGACCCTCGGCGCTGTCCTGGGCGGCCCGGGCGACCTCGCCGGTCCGTGCCCTCGGCCGCAGGCTCGCCCGCGCGGGGCGGCGCGACGGGCTGGCCGTGCACCCGGTGCAGTACCGCTACCGCGGCTGGAACGGCAGCGAGGCCCGGCTCGTCGCCGACGCCTCGTGGGCCGCCGACGAGGCGGTACGACGCTACGGAGACGTCCCCGTGTGCCTGGCCGGCGTCGGGATGGGCGGGCGGGCCGCCCTGCACGCGGGCGGGCACGACGCCGTCAACTCGGTGCTGGCGATCGCTCCTTGGCTGCCGGAAGAAGACGTGGCGGCCGCGCCCGAACCGGTGAAGCAGCTGGTGGGCCGGCGGGTGCTGATCGTGCACGGCACGCACGACGAACGCACCGACCCCGAGCTGTCGTTCCGGCTGGCGGCCCGGGCGAAGAAGGTGAACCGGGAGGTGTGCCGGTTCGAAGTCCACGCCGACGGGCACCGGTTGCACCAGTACCGGAGCGAAGTGCTGTCCCTGGGTGAGGACTTCGTGATGGGGGTGCTGTTCGGGCGGGGCTTCTCCCGGCCGGTCGAGGACGCGATGCTCGCTCCGCCGCCGCTGGGGTTGCGGATGCCGTTGGCCGCGGGGTTCGGCAAGTCGCTGCGACGGTAGCGGGCTCGCCTCGTCAGGGCAGCAGATGCCCCCTTCTCGACAGCAGGAACTTCTTGAAGGCGGCCACCGGGGGTGTGTCCGGGTGGCCGTCCAGCCAGGCGACGCCGATCTCCCGGACCGCCCTCGGCGCCGTGACCGTCAGTTCCACCACGCCGGGCCGGGGGACGGCCGGGGGCGGGAGGAGGGCGACGCCCAGGCCCGCCGCCACCAGACCCCTCAGGGTTTCCGCCTCCTCGCCCTCGAAGGCGACCTTCGGGCGGAAGCCGGCCTCCGAGCAGAGGGCGTCGGTGATGCGGCGCAGACCGTAGCCGGGTTCCAGCGTCACGAAGCTCTCGTCGGCGGCCTCCGCGAGGCGGACGCGCCGGCGGGCGGCGAGGCGGTGGTCGGCGGGGACGACCAGGCGGAGCTTCTGCTCGTCCAGCCGGCGGGCGACCAGGTCGGGGGCGTCGGGGATCGGCGAGGTCAGACAGAGGTCGAGTTCGCCGGCCCGCAGGCCTTCGAGCATCGCCTCGCCGTAGTTCTGGACGAGGCTGAAGCGGACGCGGGGGTGGTCCGCGCGGAAGGCGTGGATCAGGGCGGGGACGGTCTCGGCGCCCATGGTGTGCAGGAAGCCGAAGGCGACCTTGCCGGTCGCGGCGTCGGCGTCCGCCCGCACCTCGTCGGCGGCCCGCTCGATCTCGGCGAGGGCCCGTTCGACGGAGGTGAGGAAGGTGCGGCCGGCGGGGGTGAGGGAGACCGTGCGGCCGTGGCGGGCGAACAGGTCGACGCCGAGGTCCTGTTCCAGGCGGGCCATGGCCCGGGACAGGGTGGACTGCGGGACCTGCATCTCGTGCGCCGCCCGGGTGACGTGCTCGGTGCGCGCTACGCCCGCGAAGTACGCGAGCCGCGGGGCGAGGAGCGTGACGATGTCGTCATTCATGTCTGTTGTGTCACTGTACGGTGACAGGCGGCTCTGTGACCTCTTCTGATGCACCATGGGAACGATTATGGGGATTCCGTGCATTGGACGGATGAGCGGGGTCGTCCGTAGTTTCGAGGCATGTCTCCCGCCAGTACCGGGGCGTCCACCGCTGTGGGCGCCGTCGCGACCGTTCCCTCCTCCGCCTCCGCCGTCCCCGGTGTGTCCCGGGCGGATTCCGACTCCCGTATGGCCCCGGGCGGCCCCGGCTACCGCCGGATGAGCTTCGCCCTCTTCCTCGCCGGTGTGGCGACCTTCGCCCTGCTGTACTCCACGCAGGCGCTGCTGCCGTTGATCTCCGGCGAGTTCGGGGTCGCGGCGAGCGAGGCGAGCTGGACGGTGGCGGCGGCGACCGGCGGTCTGGCGCTGTTCGTCCTGCCGATGAGCGCCCTGTCGGAGCGCTACGGCCGCCGCGCGGTGATGACGGCCTCGCTGGCCGTCGCCGTGGGCGTCGCACTGCTGGTGCCCTTCGCCCCCTCGCTGGGCTGGCTGGTCGTGCTGCGGGGCGTGCAGGGCGCGGCCCTGGCCGGACTGCCCGCCTCGGCCACCGCCTACCTCGCGGAGGAGGTCCGACCGCGCGCTCTGGTCACCGCGATCGGCCTGTTCGTCGCGGGCAACAGCGTCGGCGGGATGAGCGGCCGGGTCATCACCGGCTGGGTCGCCCAGGAGTGGGGCTGGCGGGTCGCCGTCGGCGCGATCGGCGTGCTCGCGGTGGCCTGCGCCGTCGCCTTCCGGCTGCTGCTGCCGACGCCGCGGCACTTCACCCCGGGCTCGCTGCGCCCGCGCGTCCTGGCCCGTACGGTCCGCGACCACCTGTCGAACCCGCTGCTGTGCCGGCTGTACGCGATCGGCGCGCTGTTCATGACCGTCTTCGGCGGCGTGTACACGGTCATCGGCTACCGCCTCACCGAGGCGCCGTTCTCGCTGCCGCAGGGCATCGTCGGCTCGATCTTCCTGGTGTACCTGGTGGGAACGGTGTCGGCGTCGACGGCGGGTCGACTGGTCGGCACGCTCGGCCGGCGCGGGGCGCTGTACCTGGCGGGCGGCACCACGGCGACGGGCCTGCTGTTCTCCCTGGCGGACACGCTGCCTCTGGTGCTGCTGGGCCTGGTCCTGATCACGGCGGGCTTCTTCGCGGGCCACGCGGTGGCCTCCTCGGCGGTCAGCAAGACGGCGACGACGGGCCGCGCCCAGGCCTCGGCGCTCTACCAGTCGGCGTACTACATCGGCTCCAGCGCGGGCAGCACGGTCGGCGCGATCGCCTTCCACGCGGGCGGCTGGGCCGGCACGGTCGGCGTGGGCGTCCTCGCGGTGCTCGGCGTCGTGACGATCACCGTGTTCGGCACCCGGGCGGCCCGCCGTCAGACGCTGCTCGCCGCCGGCTGACAGACCCGTCGGGCACCACCACCGACTTCTGACGAACGGCCCCCCACCTGCGGTTTCCGCTGCTCGGGGGGCCGTTGTCAGTGGCGTGCGATAGCTTCCGGAGTACTGGGCGCACTGGCGCGTGACAGACGGGCCACAGGGGTGGGTGGACGACGATGAGTGACGGTACGGCGGGCACGGCGACGGCCGACGATCTCGACGCGAGGCTGGAGAAGCACCGGGTCGAGCTGACCGGCTACTGCTACCGGATGCTCGGTTCCTCCTTCGAGGCCGAGGACGCGGTGCAGGACACCCTGGTGCGGGCATGGCGGAGCTACGACAGGTTCGAGGGCCGCTCCAGCCTGCGGTCGTGGCTGTACCGGATCGCGACGAACGTGTGCCTCGACATGCTCTCGGCCGGCAACAAGCGGGCCCGCCCGATGGACCTCACCGAGTCCACGCCGCTCGCCCAGGCGGCCCTGTCGCCCAGCCCCGACAACACCTGGCTGGAGCCGATGCCCGACGGGCGGGTGCTGCCGGCGGTGCAGGACCCGGCGGAGGCGGCCGTGGCCAAGGAGTCGGTGCGGCTGGCGTTCATGGCGGCGTTGCAGCAACTGCCGCCCAAGCAGCGGGCGGTGCTGATCCTGCGCGAGGTGCTGGCGTGGCGGGCGAGCGAGGTCGCCGAGCTGCTCGGCACGTCGGTGGCCTCGGTGAACAGCGCCCTGCAGCGGGCCCGCGCGACGCTCGCAGAGCGGGCGGACTCCGGCGCGGACGCGGCGGTCTCCGACCCTCTGGACGAGGGGCAGCGCGAACTCCTGGAGCGCTACGTGGCCGCGTTCGAGGGGTACGACATGACGGCGCTGACGGCCCTGCTGCACGAGGACGCCGTGATGTCGATGCCGCCGTTCGACCTGTGGCTGACCGGTCACGACGACATCGCGGGCTTCATGACGACGTTCGGCGCGGCCTGCGCGGGCTCACGGCTGCTGCCCGTCGAGGTCAACGGCCTGCCGGGGTTCGCGCAGTACAAGCCCGACCCCGAGGCGGGCGGGTTCGCGCCGTGGGCGATCCAGGTGCTGGAGATCTCAGAAGGCCGCCTCACCGGGTTCCACTTCTTCCTCGACACCGAGCGCTGGTTCCCCCTCTTCGGTCTCCCCCTCCACCTCGAAGCGGAGCCCGACCAGGTCCAGCAGGGCGCGTAGCGAGGGATCGGGGTCGCGCAGCCGGACGCCCCCGCCGGCCCGGCGGGCGGCCAGTTGCAGCCGGGCCAGCAGGTCCACGGTCTGCAGCCCCGGCGGTCCGAGGCGTGTGACGTCGCAGACGACGGCACGGGCACCGGTGCGTTCCAGCAGTCTGCCCACGTCGTCGCAGAGTTCGGGCACCCGGGCGCGGGGTATGGGTCCGGGCAGGGTGAGTACGGGCGGTGTCGTCGCGTCCACGTGCGGTAGACCGGGCGTGGGCTCGTAACTCATCGTCAGTTCGCTCCTAAGAGGTGCCGAGTCTCCGGCAGGGAGCATCTTGTTTGCCTAACACCTTTAGGCAATTGCATAATCGGCCTCATGGTGCGTGCAGGTCTCACCCCGGAACGCCTCGCCCGAGCCGGCGCGGAACTGGCCGACGAGGTCGGCTTCGACCAGGTGACCGTCTCGGCGCTGGCCAGGCGCTTCGACGTCAAGGTCGCGAGCCTCTACTCGCATGTGCGCAACTCCCAGGACCTCCGCACGCGGATCGCCCTGGTCGCCCTTGAGGAGCTGGCCGACCGGGGTGCGGCCGCGCTGGCCGGGCGGGCCGGCAAGGACGCGCTGGCCGCCCTGGGAGGCGTGTACCGCGACTACGCCCGCGAACACCCCGGCCGGTGGGCCGCCGCCCAGCTCCGGCTCGACGCGGCCACGGCCGCCGCGAGCGCCGGCGTCCGGCACGCCGGGATGACCCGGGCGATCCTGCGCGGCTACGACCTGGCCGAGCCGGACCAGACCCATGCCGTGCGGCTGCTGGGCAGCGTCTTCAACGGGTACGTGGGCCTGGAGCTGGGCGGCGGCTTCGATCACAGCGCCCCCGACAGTCAGGAGAGCTGGAACCGGATCGTGGACGCCCTCGACGCGCTGCTGCGGAACTGGCCTGCGTCTTCCGAACGACAAGGATGAGGTCATGCCCACCGACGACCGCTCCAGCGACCGCTGGACCACCACGCCCGTCACCGCCGCGCTGCTGCGCGGCGCCCTGGACGTCGAGCGGACCGAGCACGGCGTGCTGCCGCACCGGCTGCCCGCCCGGGCCCGCGCCCAGTGCGCCGACGAGCAGCTCGCCATGGCCGAGTCCCAGCCGTCGGGCGTGCGGCTGGCGTTCCGCACCCGGGCCACTGTCGTCGAGCTCGACGCGCTGCCCACCAAGCGTCTCTACATCGGCGCGCCGCCCCGTCCCGACGGCGTCTACGAGCTGCTCGTCGACGGTCGTCCCGCCGGCCGGGGCAGCATCTCCGGCGGCAACACGGTGACCATGGACATGCGGGACGGAAGCGTCGAGCGCCGGGCCGGCCGGCCCGGGACCGTCCGCTTCTCCGGTCTGCCCGAGGGCGGCAAGGACGTCGAGATCTGGCTGCCGCACAACGAGACCACCGAGCTCGTCGCCCTGCGGACGGACGCGGCGGTCGAGCCGGCGCGCCCGTCCGGGCGGAGGGTGTGGCTGCATCACGGCAGTTCGATCAGCCACGGTTCCGACGGGGCGGGGCCCACCGGTATCTGGCCCGCGGTCGCCGCGTCGATCGGCGGGGTGGAGCTGGTCAATCTCGGGTTGGGCGGGAGCGCGCTGCTCGATCCGTTCACCGCGCGGGCGATACGGGACGCGGAGGCCGATCTGATCAGCCTCAAGATCGGGATCAATCTGGTCAACATGGACCTGATGCGGCTGCGGGCGTTCGGGCCCGCGGTGCACGGGTTCCTCGACACCGTGCGGGAGGGGCATCCGCGGACGCCGCTGCTGGTCGTGTCTCCGATTCTGTGCCCGATGCACGAGGAGACGCCCGGGCCCACCGCGCCGGACTTCGGCGGGCTGGGGGAAGGGCGGTTGACGTTCGTGCCGATGGGAGAGGCGGCGGAGGTGGCGGGGGGCAAGTTGACGTTGCGGGTGATTCGGGAGGAGTTGGCGCGGATCGTTTCCGAGCGGGCGGGGGAGGATCCGTTGCTGTGGTATCTCGACGGGCGCGAGCTGTACGGGGAGCGGGATTCCGAGGAGCTGTCGTTGCCAGATCAGCTGCATCCTGATGCCGCCACGCATCGGCGGATCGGGGAGCGGTTCGGCGCGCTGGTCTTCGGGGAGGGGGGCGTGTTCGCCTGACGGCGATTCTCGCCCCCGCCGCCCCTGCCCTCCCCCACCGTTCCCGGGGGCTGCCGCCCCCGGACGGGCTGGTTCAGGCGATGCGCTCCAACACCACCGGGGTCGCCTCGTGTCGCGTTCCCGGGGTGGCGATGTCGTAGGAGCCCTCGATCGACTGGAGTGCGTAGTCGAAGCGTTCCGGGGTGTCCGTGTGAAGAGTGAGGAGGGGCTGGCCCTCGGTCACGGTGTCGCCGGGCTTGGCGTGGAGTTCCACGCCGGCGCCCGCCTGCACCGGGTCCTCCTTGCGGGCGCGGCCCGCGCCGAGGCGCCAGGCGGCGACGCCGATGTCGTAGGCGTCCAGGCGGGTGAGGACACCGGAGGAGGGGGCCTTGATCACGTGCTGCTCGCGGGCCACCGGCAGCTTCGCGTCGGGGTCGCCGCCCTGGGCCGCGATCATGCGACGCCAGACGTCCATCGCCGAGCCGTCGGCCAGGGCCTTCGCCGGGTCGGCGTCCTTCACGCCGGCCGCGTCGAGCATCTCGCGGGCCAGGGCGACGGTGAGTTCCACGACGTCGGAGGGGCCGCCGCCGGCGAGGACCTCGACGGACTCGCGGACCTCCAGGGCGTTGCCGGCGGTGAGACCGAGCGGGGTGGACATGTCCGTGAGGAGGGCGACGGTCTTCACGCCGTGGTCGGTGCCGAGGCCCACCATCGTGGAGGCGAGTTCGCGGGCGTCCTCGATCGTCTTCATGAAGGCGCCGGTGCCGACCTTGACGTCCAGGACCAGCGAGCCGGTGCCCTCGGCGATCTTCTTGGACATGATCGAGGAGGCGATCAGCGGGATCGCCTCGACGGTGCCGGTGACGTCCCGCAGGGCGTAGAGCTTCTTGTCGGCGGGGGCGAGGCCGTCGCCGGCCGCGCAGATCACCGCGCCCGTGCCGTCCAGGACCGACAGCATCTCCTCGTTGGAGAGCAGCGCGCGCCAGCCGGGGATCGACTCCAGCTTGTCGAGGGTGCCGCCGGTGTGGCCGAGGCCCCGGCCGGAGAGCTGGGGGACCGCCGCCCCGCAGGCCGCGACGAGGGGGGCGAGGGGAAGCGTGATCTTGTCGCCGACGCCGCCCGTCGAGTGCTTGTCGGCGGTCGGGCGGGACAGGGACGAGAAGTCCATGCGCTCGCCCGAGGCGATCATCGCGGCCGTCCAGCGGGCGATCTCACGGCGGTTCATGCCGTTGAGGAGGATCGCCATGGCGAGCGACGACATCTGCTCGTCGGCGACCTCGCCGCGGGTGTACGCGTCGATGACCCAGTCGATCTGCTCGTCGCTGAGCTCACCGCGGTCCCGCTTGGTGCGGATGACGGAGATGGCGTCCATGGCCATGGCGTTCCTTTCGGGAAATCAGAACCGTGCGGCCCCTGTGCTCGAGGCGAGCGGGCTCAGGGGCCGCACGGGGGTTACTCGGTGTGGCCCGGCTGCCTGAGGTGGTCGGGGCCGAAGGCCTGCGGGAGCATGTCGGCCAGCGGGAGGATGCCGGCCGGGGTCTCCAGCAGCAGCTCCGGACCGCCGAACTCGAACAGCAGCTGGCGGCAGCGGCCGCACGGGACGAGGATCTCGCCCCGCCCGTCCACGCAGGTGAAGTGGGTGAGCCGGCCGCCGCCGGTCCGCTGCAGCTCGGAGACGAGCCCGCACTCGGCGCACAGGCCGAGCCCGTAGGAGGCGTTCTCCACGTTGCAGCCGGTGACGGTGCGGCCGTCGTCGACGAGGGCCGCGACCCCGACCGGGTAGCCGGAGTAGGGGGCGTACGCGTGGCTCATGGCCTCCCGGGCCAGCTCCCGCAGCGCGTCCCAGTCGACGGCGGCCGGGGTCACTTGCCCTGTCCCTTCCGGTACGGCAGACCGTCCGCCTTGGGCATGCGCAGGCGTTGGGCGGACAGCGACAGCACCAGCAGGGTGACGATGTACGGGGCGGCGGAGACGACCTGGCGCGGGACCTCGTCCACGCTGACGTACCAGACGAACATCAGGGCCGAGACCAGCAGGGTGCTCAGCGCGCTGACGTACTTCTTCTGCCAGGCCAGGTAGGCCGCGCCGATCACCAGCAGGATGGCCAGCAGCAGGATCAGCGCGTGCACGTTGGTCGTGCCGCCGCGCAGGTTGAGGCTGTCGGTGTAGCCGAACAGGCCCGCGCCGAGGGCGAGGCCGCCCGGCATCCAGTTGCCGAAGATCATCGCGGCGAGGCCGATGTAGCCGCGGCCCGCGGTCTGGCCGTCCAGGTAGACGTTCGAGGCCACGATGGACAGGAACGCGCCGCCGAGGCCGGCGAAACCGCCGGAGATGATCACGGCGATGTACTTGTACTTGTAGACGTTGACGCCGAGGGACTCGGCGGCGACCGGGTTCTCGCCGCAGGAGCGCAGACGCAGGCCGAAGGCGGTGCGCCACAGCACCCACCAGGTGGCCGGGACGAGCGCGACGGCGACGACGGTGAGCGGCGACAGGTTGGTGACCAGACCGCCGATCAGACCGGCGAGGTCGGAGACCAGGAACCAGTGCTTGCCGTTCAGCGTCTGCAGCCAGTCCGAGAGCCCCGGGATGTCGAAGGTGCCGAGCGAGTCGATCGGCGGGGACTGCTTGGAGGAGCCCTGCGGGGCCTCCTCGAAGGTGAACTTCGACAGGTAGCGGGTGGTGCCGAGGGCCAGGATGTTCAGCGCCACACCGGAGACGATGTGGTTGACGTTGAAGGTGACGGTGGCGACGGCGTGCAGCACGGCGCCGAGCGCGCCGCCGATGATGCCGAAGGCCACGCCGGTCCACGGGCCCCACTGGTAGCCGGCCCAGGCGCCGAACCAGGTGCCGAGGATCATCATGCCCTCGAGGCCGATGTTGACGACGCCCGCGCGCTCGGCCCACAGGCCGCCGAGGCCGGCCAGGCCGATCGGGACGGCCAGCCGCAGCGCGGTGGACATCTGCCCGGTCGAGGTGATGCCGTCCGCGCCGCTGATCAGGCGGACGATCGAGGTGAGGACCAGCACGCCCGCGATGACCAGCAGGAGTACCGGGAGAGACATGCGGCGGCCGCCCTTGCCGGGCTTCTTCGCCTGCGGCTCGGCGATGGTCGCGGTGGACATCAGGCCGCCACCTCCTTCTTGGCGTTGTTGTTGGCGGCCTGGGCGGCGAGCTCGGCGCCGACCCGCTTCTGCTGGCGGCGCAGACCCCACTGGCGGACGAACTCGTAGGAGATGACGACCGCGAAGACGATGAGGCCCTGCATGATCGTGGCGATCTCCTTCTCGTACGCGACCGGGGTGGCGTAGTCGAGAGCGGGAGAGGTCTTCTCCAGGAAGGCCCACAGCAGCGCGGCGAGCGCGATGCCGCCGGGGTTGTTGCGGCCGAGGAGGGCGATGCCGATGGCGGTGAAGCCGAGGCCGGTCGGGAAGCTCAGGCTGTAGGTGTGGGCGTCGCCGAGGAGCAGCGGCAGGCCGGACAGGCCGGCGACCGCGCCGGAGATCAGCATGGCGGTGAGGACCATGCGCTTGGCGTTGACGCCGGAGGCCGCGGCGGCGGTCTCCGACTCGCCGGTGGCGCGCAGGTCGAAGCCGAAGCGGGTGCGGTTGAGCACCACCCAGTAGCCGATGCCGAGCGCCGCGGCGAGGAAGACCAGGCCGTAGATCTCGCCGACGTCCGCGCCGAGGTTGATGCCGGGGACCCAGCCGGACTCCTTCATCTCACCCGTGGTGACGTTGTCGCCGACCAGGACGCCGAAGTTCTCGCGGAGGGTGAGGTAGCCGATGACGCTGGTGGCGATCGCGTTCAGCATGATCGTCGCGACGACCTCGCTGACGCCGCGGGTGACCTTCAGGACACCCGCGATGCCCGCCCAGAACGCGCCGGTGAGCGAGCCGACCAGCAGCAGCAGCGGGATCTGGAGGAAGGACGGCAGCGCCACGTGCGCGCCGACCACCGCGACCATCATGGCGGCGAGGCGGTACTGGCCGTCGACACCGATGTTGAACAGGTTCATGCGGAAGCCGAGGGCGACCGCGAGGGCGGCGATGTAGTACAGCGACGCCTGGTTGAGGATCAGGACCTGGACGTCGGAGAACGGGATCTGCTCCAGCATCAGCCCGTACGGCTCGAACGGGTTCTTGCCGGAGGCGATCAGCACGACCGAGGTCAGCAGGATCGCCGCGACGAGCGCCATGACCGGGCCGGCCACCGCGAGGAGCAGGCGCTCCTTGTCGAACTTCTTCATCGGGCCTCGTCCTCCGGGCCGGCAGCTTCGTCGTCTGCCATGGGCGTCTCAACGTGTTCCAGATGACCGGACGCGGCGCCCGTCATGGCCGAGCCCAGCTCCTCGGGGGTGATGGTGGCGGGATCGGCGTCGGCGACCAGCCTGCCGTCGTAGATCACCCGCAGGGTGTCCGACAGGCCGATCAGCTCGTCCAGGTCGGCGGAGATCAGCAGCACGGCCAGGCCCTCGCGGCGGGCCTCGCGGATGCGGTCCCAGATCTGGGCCTGCGCGCCGACGTCCACACCACGGGTGGGGTGGGCGGCGATCAGGAACTTGGGGTTGTGGCTCATCTCACGGCCGACGATCAGCTTCTGCTGGTTGCCGCCGGAGAGGGAGGCGGCGGTGACGTCGATGCCGGGGGTGCGGACGTCGTACTCCTCGACGATCCGGCGGGTGTCGGCCTGGGCGCCCTTGGGGTTCAGCCAGAAGCCCTTGGCGTTGGGGGCCTCGGTGACATGGCCGAGGATGCGGTTCTCCCAGAGGGGGGCCTCCAGAAGCAGGCCCTGGCGGTGGCGGTCCTCGGGGATGTAGCCGACGCCGGACTCGCGGCGCTTGCGGGTCGGCCAGGGGGTGATGTCCTCGCCGAGGAAGCGGATGACGCCGGAGTGGGCGTGCTTGGTGCCGATCAGCGCGTCGATCAGCTCGGTCTGGCCGTTGCCCTCGACACCGGCGATGCCCATGACCTCGCCGGCGTGGATGGTGAAGGTGACGTCGTCGAGGACCTTCTTGACCTCGCCGCCCTCCGGGGCGAGGGTCGTGCCGCCGCTGGGCTCCGCCTCGATGCCGAGGGAGGTGCCGCCGCTGGCGTAGACGGTGAGGGCGCTGACCTCGATGACGGGCTTGTCGGTGACCGTGGACTCCGCGGTCTCCGGCGTGGGCAGCTCGCTGCCGACCATCATCTCGGCGAGCTGGCGCGGGGTCGTCTCGGCGGGGACGGCCGTGCCGACGGTGGTGCCGCGCCGGATGACGGTGATGTCGTCGGCGACGGACAGCACCTCGCCCAGCTTGTGGGAGATGAAGATGACGGAGAGGCCCTCGGACTTCAGTTCGCGCAGGTTGTCGAAGAGCGCGTCGACCTCCTGCGGGACGAGGACGGCGGTCGGCTCGTCGAGGATGAGGGTGCGGGCGCCGCGGAAGAGGACCTTGAGGATCTCCACGCGCTGCCGTTCGGCGACGCCGAGGTCCTCGACCAGAGCGTCGGGGCGCACCCCGAGGCCGTAGCGGTCGGAGATCTCCTTGATCTTCTTGCGGGCGCCGCCGCCGATTCCGTACAGCTTCTCGCTGCCGAGGACGACGTTCTCCAGGACGGTCAGGTTGTCCGCGAGCATGAAGTGCTGGTGGACCATGCCGATGCCGCGGGCGATGGCGTCGGCGGGGCTGGAGAAGCTCACCTGGTCGCCGTCGATCTCGATGGTGCCCTCGTCCGGCTTCTGCATGCCGTAGAGGATCTTCATCAGGGTCGACTTGCCGGCGCCGTTCTCGCCGACCAGGGCGTGCACGGTGCCCTTGCGGACGGTCAGGTGGATGTCGTGGTTGGCGACGACACCGGGGAATCGCTTGGTGATGCCCGCGAGCTCTACCGCGACTGTCGACCGGGCGGTGAGCGGAGGGCTGCTGGACGCGTCGATGGCGCACTCTCCTCGGGAAAGGGGCCACTCTACGCGCGTAGCGCCCCTGCTTTAAATAGTGCTCGGACTTGACCGGCTTGATCAACTTGATCGACTTCTACGATCGAGTCCCGATCCGTTCCGAGCATTCTGCCGCGCGAACGGGGCGCGGGCCGAGCCTTCGTCCCGTGCCCCGTCGCGTGGGCGTAACGCTGTCATCACAGCGCCCGTTCGGCCATGTCCTGGACCGGCCTATGAGAGACCTTCAGCAGGCCTCGACACTGCGGTCAGGAGGTCTTCACCTTGATCGTGCCGGCCTTGATCGCCTCGGCGGCCTTGTTGACCGCGTCCTGGATCTCCTTGTTCGACGCGAAGGCCGGGTTGGAGGCCGACAGGCTCACGCCGCCGTTGGAGAGGCTGCCGCGGATGACGCCGGTCTGCGGCTTGCCGTCCTTGACGGACTTGGCCAGCTCGTAGACCGCGCCCTCGACGTTCTTCATGGCCGAGGTCAGGATCGAGGCCTTGTACGCCTTCAGCGCGTCCTGCTTGTACTGGTCGGAGTCGACGCCGATCGCCCAGACCTTGGCGGCCGCGGCGGCCTTGATGACGCCCTGGCCGGACAGACCGGCGGCGGCGTAGACCACGTCGGCCTTCGCGTCGATCTGGCCCTCGGCGGCGCTCTCACCCTTGTCGGGGCTGGAGAAGCCGCCCTCGGCGGGGGTCTCGGTCAGGTACTGCTCCTTGACCGTGACGCCCTTCTTGGTGTCCTGGACGCCCTGCTTGAAGCCGGCGCCGAACTTGTGGATCAGCGGGATGTCGACACCGCCGATGAAGCCGACCACGTTGGTCTTGGTGGCCTTGGCGGCGGCGACACCGGCCAGGTAGGAGGCCTGCTCCTCGTGGAAGACCAGGTCGGCGACGTTCGCGGCCTTGATGGTCTCGTCGTCGACTATGCCGAAGGTGGTCTTCGGGAACTTGGCGGAGACCTCCTTGACGGCCGGCGCGTAGGCGAAGCCGACGCCGATCACCGGGTTGTAGCCCTGCTTGGCGAGGCTCTCCAGGCGCTGCACCTTGTCGGCCTCGGACTCGCCGTCCTGCGGCTCCACGGCGGAGGACTTGTAACCGAACTCCGTGTTGGCCTTCTCCATGCCCGCGGTGGCGGCATCATTGAAGGACTGGTCGCCCTTGCCGCCGATGTCGTACGCGAGCGCGAGGCCCAGGTTCTTGTCTTCGCCGGCAGAGGAGGACGACGACTTGGACGAGCTTCCGCAAGCGGAAACGGTGACGGCGAGGGCAGCGGTCGCAACACCCGCAACCGCGATACGGGACACCCGGCGCATGGAACGTGACTCCTTTGTGCAAGCGCCCAAACCAGGCGCTGGTTCCGCCGCAGCGTAACGCGCGTAGACCTGGCGGAAAAAGGCTTCTGTCCGGTCCGTTATCGAGCTGTGGCCGCAGTCGGTTCGAGCGCTACGGACAGCACAGCGCCCCTCGCGCAAGGCGAGGGGCGCTGTGGTCTGCGGGGATGCCGGTGCGGGTTCGGCTTCGGTTCGGGGACGGGCGGGCCGCGGCCGTTCCCGGGTGTGCCGAAGCGTTACTTCGTGTCGACCTTGACCTTGCCGTCGACGATGTCCTTCTTGGCCTTGTCGACCGCGGCGACCACGTCGGTCAGGGCCTTGTACTTGGGGTTGGTGTCGGCGAAGCCCACGCCGTCGTTGGAGAGGCTGCCGCGGACCACGCCGGACAGGGGCTTGCCCTCGTACACCGACTTGGCGAGGTCGTAGACCGCGCCGCCGACGTTCTTCAGGGCCGAGCCGAGGATGTGGTCCTTGTAGGCGGCCAGCGAGCTCTGGTTGTACTGGTCGGAGTCGACGCCGATGGCCCACACCTTCTTGGCGGCGGCCTCGGAGATCACGCCCTGACCGGAGAGACCGGCCGCGTGGTAGATGACGTCGGCGCCGGCCTCGATCTGGCCGCTCGCGCCCGCCTTGCCCTTGTCGGGGCTGGAGAAGCCGCCCTCCTGGGGGGTCTCCGTCAGGTACTGCGACTCGATCTTGATGTTGGGGTTGACCGACTTGGCGCCCTGGACGTAACCGGCCTCGAACTTGTGGATCAGCGGGATGTCCACGCCGCCGATGAAGCCGATGTGGGCCTTTTTGGTCGCCTTGGCGGCGGCGACGCCGGCGAGGTAGGAGGCCTGCTCCTCGTGGAAGACCAGGTCGGCGACGTTCTTGGCCTGCACGGTCTCGTCGTCGATGATCCCGAAGGTGGTGTTCGGGAACTTCGCGGAGACCTCCTTGACGGCCGGCGCGTAGATGTAGCCGACGCCGATGACCGGGTTGTAGCCCTCCTTGGCCAGCTGGGTCAGACGCTGGACCTTGTCCGCCTCGGACTCGCCGTCCTGGGGCTCGACGTCCCGGCCGCCGATGCCGAACTCCTTGTCGGCCTTCTGGAAGCCGGCGAAGGCGGCGTCGTTGAACGACTGGTCGCCCTTGCCGCCGATGTCGTACGCGAGGCCGACGCCCTTGCCCGAGTACTTGCCGGACGACTGCTTGTCACCGTCGCTCTTCGCGCCGGTGCTGGACTCGCCGCAGCCGGAGGCCGCGAGTGCGACGACCGCGACGGCCACCGCGGCCTGGGAGATTCTGGTCTTCCGAGAGATCGAACGCACAGCAAGCACCCTTCATCCCCACGGCGCCGCCGAACGGCCCGCGTGTCCCCATGTGGCGCCTCCGGCGCGGCTCCCCCAACTGTCCGATCCGGCTGGCGATTTCGGCGCACAGTAACGCGCGTAGAAGGCGAGCGGAACGGGATTCCCACCGGCCGTTACCGATTCGTGCCGCCACCGCGCCCCAGGCGGCCCCGCCCGGTTACACCCACATGACCCCACCGAACAAAGCCCGCCATTCCGGACACTCCACGGCACCGACCACTGCGGCAGAGGGGCGGTGGGGGGCTGCTCCCGGGCAGGCCGCCCGGGTGTCCGCCGCCCAGACTGTCCGCTCGCGTCAGATCACGCTGTTCGGGTTTTCGCGTCCAGGAGAGCTGCCGCTGTGAAGAGTTCCACTCCTACCTTGATCGCGGACTCGTCGGCGTCGAAGTCGCCCTGGTGGAGGTCCCGGACGGTGCGCTCGCCGGGGTGGCGGACTCCGAGGCGGGCCATGGCGCCGGGGACGCGCTCCAGGTACCAGGAGAAGTCCTCGCCGCCGAGGCTCTGCTCGGTGCTCTCCACGGTGCCCTCGCCATGGCGGGCGATCATCGCGTCGTTGAGCAGGGTGGCGACGTCGGCGTCGTTGACGACCGGCGGGACGCCTCGGACGTAGTTGATCTCCGACTTGGCGCGGTGCAGGTTGGCGACCTCGTCGATCGCGGCGACCACCAGGTCGGGGGCCTGCCGCCAGGCGTCGATGTCGAGGCAGCGCACGGTGCCGGAGAGCTCGGCGTGCTGCGGGATGACGTTCGGCGCGTGACCGCAGTCGATCCGGCCCCAGGTCACCGCGAGGCCGGCGCGGGTGTCGACGCGGCGGCCGACGAGCGCGGGCACGTCGGTGACGACGCGGGCGGCGGCGGTGACGAGGTCGGTGGTCAGGTGCGGGCGGGCGGTGTGTCCGCCGGGGCCTTCGAGGGCGATCTCCAGGCGGTCGCAGGCGGAGGTGATGGGGCCCGCGCGCAGCCCGATCAGCCCCGCGTCCACGCGCGGGTCGCAGTGCACGGCGATGATCCGGCCGACGCCCTCCAGCACGCCGTCCTGGATGGCGTCGGCGGCGCCGCCGGGCAGCACCTCCTCGGCGGGCTGGAACACCAGCCGCACCGGGCGCGGCAGCAGGCCCTGCCTGTGCAGGTCGGCGAGGACGAGGCCGGCGCCGAGGACGACGGTGGTGTGCACGTCGTGGCCGCAGGCGTGGGCGCGGTCGGGCACCGTCGAGCGGTAGGAGCACTCGGTCTTGGTGTCCGGGATGGGCAGCGCGTCGATGTCGGCGCGCATGGCGAGGACCGGCGTGCCGTCGCTCGCGTCGCCGATGTCACACACGAGGCCGGTCCCCGCGGCGAGGACGCGCGGCTTGAGGCCGGCCCGCTCCAGGCGCTCCTTGATGGCGGCGGTCGTGCGGAACTCCTGGTTGCCGAGCTCTGGGTGCATGTGCATGTCGCGGCGGAAGGCGACGAGCTCTGCGCGCAGGACCTCCGGCAGGACGCCGGGGAGCAGCGCGTCCCCTGAAGGATCGGCCTCGGACTCTCGGGACATCAGTTGCTTCACCCTCTGAAGGGTAGGACGCCGGGGCGGTCGACTGACCCACGATCAACAAAAATTCAGCCCGTAGAGGCAGAAAAGCCGGTCGCACGGCGCATGGCTGTCTTTCGGGATGGGTACACTCGGCCGACTTCGCCCGAGTGGATCATGAATCCTGATCCATCCCGTTTTTTGCTCTCTCACTTCCACGCATACCACGCCCCGAGCGGATCACGCCGGGCCTGTCCACGTACCGGAACGTCCGAGGGCGCCGATCCGGGCCCGAGGGCGCCGATTCCGGGCCCGCGCGCCCGGGACCAGCGGGCGGATCCGCCGGTTCGGCCTCCCGGCGGGGGCCGCGTCGGTAGAGTCCGGCCCGTGAGCGCACCGAACACACGCTCCTGTCCGGTGATCGCGGAGCCCGGTTTCGTGCGGGACGCACGGACCTCGTACGACGCGATCGCCGAGGAGTACGCCCGGCAGATCCCCGACTGGCTGGAGCGCCGGCCCCTGGACCGGGCGCTGCTGTGCGCCTTCGCGGAGCTGGTCAGATCCAGGGGGCGCGAGCCGGTCGCGGACGTGGGCAGCGGGCCGGGGCACGTCACGGCGCGGCTCGCCCGGCTCGGCGTCCCGGTGTTCGGCGTCGACGTCTCACCGAGGATGACGGCGCTGGCCCGGCGGACCCATCCCGGGGTGCGGTTCCACGTGGGGTCGATGGAGTCCCTGGACCTGCCCGACGGGACGCTGGGCGGAGTGCTCGCCCTGTTCTCGCTCATCCATGTGCCGGACGCCCATCTGCCGGGCGTGCTCGCGGAGTTCCGGCGGGTCCTCGCCCCGGGCGGTTACGTCCTGCTGTGCTTCCAGACCGGCGGCGGGGAGGAGCAGCGGCTCACCGAGCGGTTCGGGCGGGAGGTCGCCCTCTCGTACCACTGGCGCTCGCCGTCAGCGGTCACCGCCCACCTCGAACAGGCCGGCCTCTCCCTGCTGGCCAGCACCGTCCTGGAGCCCGAGGCCGAGACCAGTCGCCCGGTGTCCTTCCTGCTGGCCCACAAGCGGGACAGCTGAGGGATCTCGCGGTGTCGCCTCGGCGAGGTCGTGGGCGGCACGGGCCGTGGCGGTCACCGCGGTGAGGAAGCCCTGGGCGCGGGGGGAGGCGTGGCCGGTCAGCCAGTCGGGATCGATGTCGCAGACGGCCACGCGGACCCCGGTGCCGGTCAGGGCCAGGGGCAGGGTGTGGACGACGGTGGAGGGGAAGCTGAGCACGGTGCGGCCGACGGGGCCGCGGCGGGCGATCAGTTCGAGGGGCAGGTCGGGGCGGACGATCTCCAGGCCGGTCTCGGCGGCGAGGCGGCGGAGTTTGTCGGTGCTCTCCCGGCGGTGCGCGAAGTAGCGGGCCGCGCCATGGGTCCGGGCGAGGAGGCCGACGGCGTGGAGGTAGCGGTCGCCGTCGACGACGCCCGTCTCGACGAGGGACGTGCCGACCAGGTCGGCGCCCTTCGTCACACGGGGCGGGCCGAAGCGGGCCCGGGTCCAGGCGAAGGCGTTGGCGGTGACCGTCACGCCGGCCGGGGTCTGCGGCACCGGCATGGCGGAGAAGACCTCCACCCGCCGGTCCTGGCCGGGCGTCAGACGGCGGCGGGCGGCGGCCGACACCGGCGCGAGGAGCAGATCGCGGGGGCCGGGCCGGCCGCCCGTGCGGTGCCAGCGCACGAGCCTCTCACCGCGCGCCAGTTGGCCGACGAACTCCATGGTGGCCGTGCCGTCGTCGACGACGACGAGGTCGGCGGGGCGGGCGATCGTCAGCAGGAGCTGGACGTAGCGGGAGAACGGGTCGCCGACGACGATCCGGCTCGCCGCGCGCAGCAGCGGGGTCAGACCGCGGAGGGTGTGCAGGGGCGCGCCCGCGCCGTCGCGGGCGTCCTCCCAGCGGACCGTGTGGCCTTCGTCGCGGGCCAGTTCGGCCATGCGGCGCAGCTGGCCGCGGGTCATCGGGTCGACCGGGGACAGGACGACGACGGTGAGCCCCGCGCCGGAGCGCTCCTCGCCGCCGAGGCCTCGGGCGTGCGCCCATTCCAGGACGTTCAGCAGCTGCACGGGGCTCTCGACGAAGGCGAGGGTGTGGGGGGTGGTGCCGGCGGTACCGGCGCGAAGGCTCATCGGTGTCGTCAGACCGCGACGGGCTCGCCCGCCGCCGCGGCGATCTCCGCCTCGGCGACGACGCCGGTGACGCGGCGCAGCTTCCTCATCGGGCCGAGTTCGGAGTCGTAGACCTTCTTGACGCCGTCGCCGAGGGACGCCTCGATGGTGCGGATGTCGCGGACGAGACGCTGAAGGCCCTGCGGCTCGACGGAGGCGGCCTGGTCGGAGCCCCACATCGCGCGGTCGAGGGTGATGTGACGCTCGACGAACGCGGCGCCGAGGGCGACGGCGGCCAGGGTGGTCTGCAGGCCGGTCTCGTGGCCGGAGTAGCCGATCGGGACGTTCGGGTACTCGGCCTGGAGGCTGTTGATGACGCGGAGGTTGAGCTCCTCGGCCTTCGCCGGGTAGGTCGAGGTCGCGTGGCAGAGCAGGATGTTCTCGCTGCCGAGGACCTCGACCGCGTGCCGGATCTGCTTCGGGGTGGACATGCCGGTGGAGAGGATGACGGTGCGGCCGGTGGCGCGCAGGGCGCGCAGCAGTTCGTCGTCGGTGAGGGAGGCGGAGGCGACCTTGTGGGCGGGGACGTCGAACTTCTCCAGGAAGGCGACGGCCTCGGTGTCCCACGGGGAGGCGAACCAGGCGATGCCCTTGGTCCTGCAGTAGTCGTCGATGGCGCGGTACTCGTCCTCGCCGAACTCGACGCGGTGCCGGTAGTCGATGTAGGTCATGCGGCCCCAGGGCGTGTCGCGCTCGATGTCCCACTGGTCGCGCGGGGTGCAGATCTCCGGGGTGCGCTTCTGGAACTTCACGGCGTCGCAGCCGGCCTCGGCGGCCACGTCGATCAGCTTGAGGGCGTTCTCCAGCTCGCCGTTGTGGTTGATGCCGATCTCGCCGCAGACGTAGACGGGGCGGCCGGGTCCGGCGGTGCGCGAACCGAAGCGGCGGAGGCGGGAGTTGGTGCTCATCTGTGGGTTCCTTACCGGGAGAGGGGGGTGAGGGGAGGGAGAGGGTCGAGGGGGGTGAGCGGGTCGAGGCAGGGGCCGAGGAGCCAGCCGGCGATCTCGCGGATCGCGCCGTCGCCGCCGGGGAGGGCGGTGACCGCGCGCGCGGCGCCGCGTACGACGTCGTGGGCGCTCGCGACCGCCACGGGCCAGCCGACGAGGGCGAAGCAGGGGAGGTCGTTGACGTCGTTGCCGACGTAGAGCACGCGCTCCGGCGCGACGCCCTGTTCGTCGCACCACTGCTTGAGCGCGAGGTCCTTGCGGTCGACGCCGTGCAGCACCGGCAGTTGAAGCTTGCGGGCGCGGGCGGCGACGACCGGGTTGCGTTCCGTGGACAGGATCAGCATCTTCAGCCCGCTGCGGCGCAGGGCGGCGATGCCGAGTCCGTCACCGCGGTGGACGGAGACGAACTCCCGGCCTTCGGAGTCGATCAGCACCCGGTCGTCGGTCTGGGTGCCGTCGAAGTCGAGGACGACGGCGTCGACGTCGCCGGCGGCCGGGAGGGCGCCGGGGCTGTTCGCGTCGAGGAGGGGGGCCAGTGCCCGGGCGCGGGCGAGGTCGTGCGGGTCGTCGATCTCCAGGACGCGGGCGGGGTCGGTCCGTACGAGTTCGGTGTGCCCGAAGAAGCGGTGGCGGTGCTCGCGGAAGCCGGCCGCGTCCATGGCGTAGGCGGCGCCGGTCTCCAGCAGGTCCTGGGGGCGGTCCTGGCGGCGGGGGCGGAAGGACTTGTCGTGGTTGACGCCGTGGCCGCCGGCGGTCCGGGCGTCGCCGGTCCCGGTGTGCGCGGCGGGGTCGTCGGCCGCGTCGCGCCAGACGAACCCGTGGAAGGGCGCGACGGTCAGGGCGGTGTCCGCGCCGCCCTCCACCACCGCGGCCGCCACCGCGTCGATGTCCTGCCGGACGAGGAACGGGCTGGTGCACTGGACCAGGAGCACCACGTCGGCGGGTGTGCCGCTCAGGGCCGCGTGGGCGTCCATGGCGTGCAGGACCGCGGCCTCCGAGGTCGCGGTGTCGCCGGCGATGGCGGCGGGCCGCGGCACGACCTGCGCGCCGGCCTGCCGGGCCGCGGCGGCGATGGCCTCGTCGTCGGTGGAGACCACGACGTCCGTCACCAGGCGGGTGGCGCGGCACTCGCGGACCGCCCGCGCCACCAGCGGCACTCCGCCGACGGGTGCGAGGTTCTTCGCGGGCACTCCCTTGGAGCCGCCGCGCGCGGGGATGACGGCGAGGACGCGGTGCGCGCCGGGCCGGGGGTCGGTCATGGGTGTCTCTCCTTGACGGGTCACAGCTCCCCCATCCGCCGGATGACGGGCGCCACCCGCTGCACTCCGTGCCGGTAGGCGCCGCGCGCCGCCCGGCGGACGATCCTCCGGACGGCTCCGGGCTCCTCGTCGGCGGCGGGCGCGCCGGGCAGCGGACTGCCGTCCGGTCCCAGGTGGTGGCGGGCGAGGATGCCGGGCAGGTAGCCGGGCGCGGTCGCGGGTGTGTAGTACGGGGTCAGCGGCGGCAGGCCGCCGGGCCGGTCGAGCAGCGCGCCGATCCGCTCGCGCGCCGCGTCGAAGGCGGTGGCGTAGGAGCCTCCAGCCGGGGCGGCTCCACCGGAGGCGCCGGCGGCCACGCCCTGCCGGGCGACCCACCGCGGGTCGGGCTCAGGCCGGTGTCCGGCGTCGAGCTGGTCCCAGGAGGCGAGGCAGCCGGAGCCGATGAAGTGGTGGTTGCCGAGCGTCTCCCGGACGCCGAGGTCGGTGAGGACGACGGTGGGGACGCGGCGGTGCAGGGACTCCAGGGCGGCCGTGGAGCTGACCGTGACCATGAGGTCGGCACGGTCGAGGATCTCGCCCATGTTGCCGTAGACCAGGCGTAGGTTGGGCGGCGCGTCGAGGTCGCGCACCAGCTTCTGGTAGGGCAACTCCTCGACGTGGGTGGTGTGTTCGCCGGGCCGGGAGCGGAGCTTGAGCAGCACCTCCCGGTCGGGGTGCAGCCGCGCGTGCCTCACCAGCCTTTCCAGCAGGTAGGTGCGGTCCGCCCGGTTGTCCGGCACGGAGGGCTGCGCCGCGAACACCACGGTGTAGGGGCTGTGTTCGCCCTGGTAGGGGTCGCCGCCGAGGAACGGCAGGGCCACCTCCGTCACCGCAGAGGCGTCGGCGCCCACCCCTTCGTACACCGCGCGGAAACGCTCCGCGTCCTGACGGGAGTTGGCGAGGACGAGGTCCGCGCCGTGCCGCAGCAGCAGACCGTCGGCCAGCTTCTCGTAGACGACGCCGACATAGCCGGTGACGACGACGGGCCGCTCGCTCCGCCCTTCCCAGGCCCGCCCGAGGCCGTGCAGCACGGCCTGGACGCCGCCGCCCACGAGGGCGAGGACCAGCACGTCGTACGACTCACGCGCCATGACGCGCAGGAACTCCACGGCCGTCACCTCGCGCAGCGAGTCGGCGCGGACGCCGACCTCGCTCAGCTGGCGGGGGGTGGGGGTGGCCCGGCCGCGCAGCAGGAAACCGTCCAGCACCGGGGCGGGGCCGGCGGGCAGGACGCGTCCCGCGGTCAGGGCGCCCCATTTCCAGCGGGTGTCGGAGTCGGCGAGGACGGCGACCCGCAGGGGCTTCGGAGTACGAAGTGGCACGGCTCGAACCTAGGAAGCGAAATCCAGGACGGGCCGAACCGTGATTCAACGAATGGTTAACGGAGTAAGGCCGAAGTAATAACCGGCAGGCCGACGGCCGTTGCGTATCCTCGATGCACCGTTCCGACACATCGAGTTCACCAGCCATATTCCGGGCGTCAAGAGGAGCCGCAATAAGGCCTCTTAGGGTTTCGGCGTGCCCAAGCTCTCGGTGATCGTGCCGTTCTACAACGTGCAGCAATTCGCGTCCGACACTCTGAAGAGTTTGCGTGCGAATGCGCGCGCTGACTTCGAGTTCATTCTGGTCGACGACTGTTCGACCGACGCGACCCCCGGCATCCTCGCCCGCGGGACACGCGAACTGCCGGGCGCGGTGCTGGTCTCGCACGAGCGGAACGCGGGGCTGGCGAGCGCGAGGAACTCCGGCATCGACAGGGCGCGCGGCGAGTATCTGACCTTCCTGGACGGCGACGACTGGCTCGCGCCCGGGTACCTTGCCCGACTCCTCGACGCGATCGAGGAGCTGGGCTGCGACTTCGTGCGCACCGACCATGTGCAGTGCACCGGGCGGGCCCGCGCCGTCCACCGCGTCCCGCACGGACGCCGTTCGACGGTGCTGGACCCGCGGGCGGCGATCCTGCCCGCGGACCGGTCCACCCCCGTGGACTACGCCTACGCGTGGGCGGGCGTCTACCACCGCCGGCTGGTCGACCGCGGGCTGCTGCACTTCACCGACGGGCTGCGCACCGCCGAGGACCGGCCGTGGATCTGGAAGCTGCACCGGGAGGCGGAGACCTTCGCGGTCGTGGGGCTGCTGGGCGTCTTCTACCGGCGCGGGGTGGCCTCTTCGCTCACCCAGATCGCGGACGTGCGGCAACTGGACTTCGTGCGCGCCTTCGACCAGGTCGTCGAGGAGACGGCACGCGACCCCGAGGCGGGGGCGCTGCTGCCGAAGGCGGTGCGCACGTACTGCGCGGTCATGGCCCACCATCTCGGCTCCATCGAGCGGTTCGAGCCGGCCGTGGCCCGCAGGCTGCGCTCGCTGTGCGCCGCAGCGCTGCGCAGGATGCCGCAGGACGTGCTCGCGGAGGTCATGGAGTCGATGGACGCCCGGCGGGCGGGCACGCTGCGCAGGGTACGGCGCCGGCCGGTGACGGCGGGGGCGGTGGCCCTCTGATGCCGCGCACCGCCCGGATCTTCTGCGTCTCCACCGCGCGCGGTGCGGCGATGCTGGCCGCCGCTCTCGACGCCGGCCTGTTCGAGCCGTCCGACCGCCGGCTGCTGCTGATCGCCGACACCGCGGCCAACCCGGAGACCGCCCCTTCCGTCGCCGCCGTGCCGGGCTTCGCCCGTGTCCGGGAGCGCTTCGACGAGGTGCGCTCCTGGAACGAGACCGTCTCCCCCTTCCACCCGGCCGGCTGGACGCCGCGCCCGGACGACGTCCCGCTGTGGGAGCGGCACCTGCGGCTGCTGTGGGAGCTCGGCGACGACGAGGTCCACCTCGTCGTGGAGTCCGTCCACACCGACCCGTCGTCGGCGCTGTGCCAGGTGTTCACCGGGGCTCCCGTGGACGTCTACGCCGACGGTCTGCTGAGCTACGGCCCCAGCCCCGACAAGCTCGACCCGCTGATCGGCACCCGTGTCGGCCGGCTGCTGCACCTGGACCTGGTGCCGGGTCTCACCCCGCTGCTGCTTTCCGAGTTCGGCGTGCCGGCGGTGCCGGTGCCGTCCGGGGCGTTCCTCAAGGTGATCGGCGAACTCGCCGACGCGGAGCAGGAGTTGCCGGAGCCGTCCGAGCGGCCCGTGCTGCTGCTCGGGCAGTGCGGCTCCGACGCGGAACAGGAGCCGCATCTGCGCATGGTGCGCGGCGCGGTGGCGCTCGGGCACCGGACCCTCGTCCTCGCACCGCACCCGGCCGCGTCCGCACGCCGGTTCGGGGCCCTGGAGGACGAGGCGAGCCGGCTGGGCGCCGAACTCACCGTCCTGGAACGGCCCGTGCTCGCGGAGGTCGCCGTCCGGCGGCTGCGGCCCGCCCTGGTCGTCGGCTGCTCCTCCCCCGCGCTGCTGACCGCCGCCGTGCCGTACGGCCTGCCGGTCGCGCGGGCCGGGACGGGTGACGCGCTGGCCGGGCTCACGCCGTACGGGAACGCCGAGCGGGTGCCGCTCACCGTCGTCGACGTGCTGCTGCCGGACCTGGAGGACCCCGCGGAGGTGGCCGGGTGGACACCTCCGTCGCGGGAGCGGGTGCGGGAACTGGCCGCGCTCCTGCGGGCGGTGGGCTTCGCCATGCGGCCCCGGGTCCATCCGGAGCTGCGGGGCGAGGCGGAGCGGTACCTGTCCGCGCACGCCGGCCGGCACACCTCGCGCTACTTCACCCGCCGCCGGCTGGCGTCACTGGCCCTGCCGGGGGGCCTCCCGACGGGACTGGCGTTCCTCCCCCGCAACCGGGCCGTACGCAGGCTGGCGCGCCGGGCCAGGGCGCTGCGCGGTCGACCCGTCTCCCGCATCCGCACACGAACCCGAATGCCCCTCCAAGGAAGGCCTCCAGGATGAGCGCGACCGACCAGGCCCCGGGGCCGGCGACGAGACCGGCTCCCCGGCTGACCCTCTCCCTCCCCGACCGCTCGACCGTGCGGCCCCGGGCGGAAGGCCGGCTGCGCGCCCTGGACGGCCTGCGCCTGCTGGCGGCCCTGATGGTGTGCTTCTACCACTACGCCGGCAAGAACGGCGAGGTCGCGCAGTCCTGGCGCCAGTCCCCCGGCGTGAAGTTCCCGACGCTGTCGCAGTTCGCCACGTACGGCAGCCTGGGCGTGCAGTTCTTCTTCGTGATCAGCGGCTTCGTGATCTGCATGAGCATCTGGGGCCGGACCCCGGGCGACTTCTTCCGCTCCCGGGTGGCCCGGCTGTACCCCGCGTACTGGGCGGCGATCGTGCTGGTCACCGCCGCGGGACTGATCCTTCCGGTGGTTTCCGCGCCGCTGCGCTCGGACGAGCTCCTCGTCAATCTCACCATGCTGCAGCAGCCGATGGGCGCCCACCGGGTGCTGGGCGTGGACTGGACGCTCTGGGTGGAGGTCCGCTTCTACGCCCTGTTCGCGCTGTGCGTGGTCTGGCGGGGTGTCACCTACCGGCGGGTGGTGGTGTTCTGCGTCCTGTGGACGCTGGCCGGGGTGTTCGCCCGGGTCGCCGACCATCCGCTGACCGACGAGCTGGTGATGCGCGACCACGCGCCCTACTTCATCGGCGGTCTCGCCCTGTACCTGATCCACCGTTTCGGCGGCGACCTGCTGCTGTGGGGGATCGTCGGCGTGAGCTTCCTGCTCGGCCAGCGCTACTCGGTGACCGCCCTGTGGCACCCGGGCATGCACGGCGACTTCCACCGCAACCCCTACGTCGTCCAGGCGATCGCCTTCCTCGCCTTCGCCGCCGTCGCCGCGGTGGCGGTGGGCTGGACGAGCCGGGCGAACTGGCGCTGGCTGACCGTGGCGGGCGCGCTGACCTACCCGTTCTACCTGGTCCACGAGCACCTGGGCTGGTTCTTCATCCGCGTGCTGTACCGCGGCCTGCACCTGGACCCGTACGCCACGCTCGCCGCGACGGTCCTGTCGATGCTGGCCATCGCCTGGCTGCTGCACCGCTTCGTGGAGAAACCGTTCGGCCCCCGCCTGAAGAAGTCACTGAAAGTCCGCCGGGACTAGGGCGGCAGGGGCGGAGGCGCGCAGCGCCCCGCCCCTGCCAGGGCACGCGGCGCCCCCTAACGCGCCGCTGTGGCCCGCAGCCTGCGTACCGCCCGCCGCACGGCGGGATGCCGCCGCAGCGCGGCTCCCCGCACGGGGGCCCCACCGGGCAACCGCAGGTTGGTCAACCGCCGCCGCTTGAAGTACCGCTCGTGGTCGGCGAGACGGACGGCGAGCCAGGCGACCACCTCGGGCCGCAGAGCGTGATGCCTGCGGGACTGCATGCAGTAGGCCACCGCCCGCACCAGGGGCGTCAACTCGTCCGCGAGACCCGCGAGTTCGACCGGTTCGCCCAGCGGGGCGCGTTCCGCGTCGGGCAGGGCCGCGTCGATGATCGTGAGCGGGATCCGGTTGCTGTTCTCGTACGGTGTGATGCGCTCCAGGAGCAGTTCGGTGCCGACGCGGGCGACGGGGACGCCGTAGAACGCGGCGGCGGTCGTCAGCGCCGTGGAGAAGCAGCCGACGACGAGCTTCGGCTTCAGGTACGCGAAGACGGTCTCGGCGAGGACGGGTTCGGTCAGGACGGTGAGCCGTACGCCGAGTTCGGCGGCGGCCGTCCGAAGGGCGTCGCCGTAGCCGGCGGGCGCGCTCGGATGCGGCTTGAACAGCACGTCCTCGTGGCCCGCTCGGGCGGCGGCCCGCAGCATGCGGACGTGCAGCCGCTCCTCCTCGTCCTGGCTGATCAGGTCGATCGCGGAGAGGTACTGGCCGAGGAGCACGGCGGTGGGCGGGCGGTCGGCGGGGAGCCGCTCGGCGAGGAGGCGGGCGTTCGACTCCCCGAGCCGGGCGAGGACGTCGACGATCGCCGCGTCTGGCACGGCCACGGAGGGGACGCCGTACTCGGACAGCAGCATGGGCCGCAGCCCGGGGACGAGGTCGAGGTGGAGCACGCGCGCGATGCGGCTGCTCACGCCGTGCGGGATGCGGTTGCGGGTGGGGCCGTAGCTCATCAGGCCGTCCGCGTACACGTGGAGGGCGCTGTCCGCGAAGATGTCGGCGATCGCGCGGGAGGGGTTGGCCTGAAGGGACTCGCAGGCGATCTCGACGGGTTCGTCGCCGAGGTCCCAGGCGAGGCGTACGGCCTTCTCCCAGAGCCGGGCGTCCTGGGCGCGCGGCGACCAGCCGGCCGGGTGGTGCGGGGAGACGAACGCGTTCCAGGAGCGCACCTCGTCGAACTCGCCGCGCAGCGCGTCGAAGCCGGGCATCCGGTCCAGCGGGGTGCCGACCTCCGGCACGGCGGAGGTGTCGCTGACGACGAGGACGCGGCGCACGCCCTCGCGCGGGCCGAACAGGCCGGCGCGGATCGCGGCGGTGACCGTCGCGGCCGCGTACTGGGTGGCGGAGCAGAAGATCTGGATCACGCGGCCACTCCCTTCATGCCGCCGCGCACCCGGCGCAGCACCCGGACGCGTTCCTCGCCCATCCCCACCACGGCCTCCCCCAGTTCCTCCTCGCTCATCGCGCCGAGCGCCTCGGCGGCCAGCCGCCTCAGCCGCGCGGCCACGCCGCGTTCGAAGCGTCGCCGGTCGAGGAGCTGGTGGGCGATGACGACGCAGTAGTCGCGCAGCGCCTTGCGGCGCAGCCGGCCGGCCTCGGGGTCGTCGGCGAGTTCGGCGAGGACGAGGTCGAAGGCGCGGAAGAAGTCCAGCTGGCGCACATCGCCGATCTGGGTGAGCGAACCGGTGAGCCCTCGGCGGTAGAAGACGCCGTGCAGACTCGCGACGACGTAGGAGTCCGCCCTGCGGTGCAGGTCCCAGATCCACGGCCGGTCCTCGGCGGTGCGCAGCCCGTCGTGGAAGCGGAGCAGGCCCCTGTCGAGGAGGCGGCGGTGGTAGACGCCGGCCCAGGCGTAGGGGTAGTCGACCATGGTGGTGTCGTCGACGGGGAGGATGGAGTCGCGCGGGTCGAGTGGGGTGTGGCGGCGGCCCTCGGGCGCGCGGTGGACGGCCCGTTCGACGCCGGTGACCTGGACGTGGTCGGTGCGGACGAAGTCGACGTCGAACCGTTCGGCGACGTCGACGACCCGGGCGAGGTGGCCCGGGGCCAGCCAGTCGTCGCCGTCGAGGAAGGTGAGGTAGCGGCCTTCGGCCGCGTCGACGCCGGTGTTGCGCGCGGTCGCCAGTCCGCCGTTGCGCTCGTGCCGGATCACCCTGCTGCGGGGGAGCTTCCCGGTCAGGTCGAGGAGGGCCTCGTAGGTCCTGTCCTTGGTGGAGCGGTCCTCGACGAAGAGGAACTCGAAGTCGTCCCGGGCGTTGTTGACCAGGCTGGTCACGGTCTCGGCGACGTACGGCTCGATGTTGTAGCAGGGGACGACGACGGACAGGGTGATTCTGTTGGCCACGTGTGCGCACCTGAATTCTGAGCGGGAGGTCGCACGATCGTAGGAAGGGCAGGCTTGAGCGGCGGGTAACTGCGCGCCTGGGCGAGGGGAAACCCGGATGAAGAGCCGGTGAACCGGCCACGCGGGGCCCTCGGGTTCAGTCGTCCGGGCCGTGCGGGCGCGCATACCGCGCCTCGATGCCCGCCAGGAGGAGTTCGAGTCCTTCCGCGAAGCCCCGGTCGTAGTGGCCGAAGATCTCCGCGCCGGCCGCGGCCGACAGCGGGAAGTCGGCCATCAGCCGGGCGCGTTCGTCGACGTCGAAGCCCTCGCGCCGTTCGCCGGGCAGGGGCTGGACGCCCTGTTCCTCGGTGACGAAGCCGAGCGTGTAGAGGTACGTGGTCGTGATCGCGCGGACGGCCTGGGCGAGGGTGAAGCCGGCGGCCGTGAAGAGGCGCAGGTTGTCCTCCATCTGCCCGGCGTGCTCGATGCCGGTGAAGCGGGAGCCGCTGAACACCTTCGCGCCGTCGCGGTAGCCGAGCAGCGCCGTGCGCAGGCCGTGGTTGGCCTTGAGCATCCGTTCGCGCCAGGTGTCGTCCGGACCGAGGGGGGCGGCGGCGACCATCCGGCGGTACATCTCGGTCGCCATCTCGTCGAGCAGGGCCTGCTTGTCCTTGAAGTGCCAGTACAGGGCGGGCGCTTTGACGTCCAGCTCCTTGGCGATGGCCCGCAGGGTGAGGCCGTCGAGGCCGACCTCGTTGAGGAGCCGCAGCGCTGTGTCGGCCACCCGTTTCCGGTCGAGGGGCGCACGTCGTTCCGTGTTCACGCTTGACAGCTTAACGGCGTTAAGGCCAGTCTTCGTGACAGGCAGGACTTAACAGCGTTAAGGAGACTGGGAATGATCACGACGGACGTACTGGTCGTCGGCGCGGGCCCCTGCGGGCTGACCCTGGGCGTCGACCTCGCCCGGCGCGGGGTGGACGCGCTCGTGGCGGAACGGGGCGACGCGCTGTTCCCGGGTTCGCGCGGCAAGGGCCTCCAGCCCCGCACGCTGGAGGTCTTCGACGACCTCGGCGTACTGGACGCTATCCGCGCGGCCGGGGGCGGCTACCCGGCCGGGATGATCTGGCAGGACGGACGGCGGACGGGCGAGCACCGGATGTTCGACCCGGCGGAGGCGACCGAGGACTCGCCGTACGCCGAGCCGCTGCTGGTGCCGCAGTGGCGGACGCAGGAGATCCTGCGGGCGCGGCTGGAGGAACTGGGCGGGACGGTCGCCTTCGGGCGGGAGGTCATCGGGATCGCCGAGGACGAGGAGGGCGTGACGGCGCACTTCACGTCCGGGCCCAACGTCCGCGCGCGGTACCTCGTCGCGGCGGACGGCGGCCGCTCCGGCGTGCGCCGTGCGCTCGGCGTCGGGATGACCGGGGAGAGCGTCGACCCGCGGCCGACGCTGGTGGCTGACCTGCGGATCACCGGGCTGGACCGCGACAACTGGCACATCTTCCCCGCACGCGGGGAGGACGACGGCTTCCTGGTCATCTGCCCGCTCACGGGCACGGAGGACTTCCAGGCGGTGGCGCAGTTCCCCGAGGGGGCCGAGGTGGACCTCTCCCTCGACGGCGTCCGCAAGCTCGTCGCCGCCCGCTCGCACCTCGCGCCCGAGGACGTGACCGAAGTGCGCTGGGCGTCCGACTTCCGCCCGCGGGCGGCCCTCGCGGACCGGTTCCGCTCCGGCCGGGTGTTCCTGGCCGGGGACGCGGCGCACGTCCACTCGCCGGCCGGCGGCCAGGGCCTCAACACCAGCGTGCAGGACGCCTACAACCTGGGCTGGAAGCTGGGCGCGGTGCTGCGGGACGGGGCGGACGCCACCCTGCTCGACACCTACGAGGAGGAACGGCGGCCCGTCGCGGCCGAGATGCTGGGCCTGTCGACGCGCGTGCACCGCGGGGAGGCCCGGCGGGGAGCGGCGACCCGTCAACTGGGCATCGGCTACCGGGAGTCCAGCCTGACGGAGGAGACGCGCGAGACGCCGGGAGCGGTACGGGCCGGGGACCGCGCGCCGGACGGCACGGTCGGCGGCGTCCGTCTCTTCGACGCCTTCCGGGGACCGCACTGGACTCTGGTCGCGGTGGGCGCGCAGGCGCCGGACGCGGTTCCGGCCGCCGTGCGGGTGGTCCAAGGCGAGGGCGTGCGGGGGACGTACGGCTCCGGGCTGTTCCTCGTCCGGCCGGACGGCCATGTCGGCTGGGCCGGGGACCGGGCGGCCGGGGTCGTGGACTACCTCAGCCGGTTCGGGCAGCGCTAGTGCCGGGGCGCCAGTCGTCGCCGTCGAGGAGGGCACCCTCTGCGCGCCTGACCGGGAATGCGCCTCTTCCGCCCTGGATCACCCGTTCGGCGGAATCCCCCGGTTCAGAACGCCTCCGCCGGCACATGGCTCCCCCAGACCCCCCGGAGGGCGCCGCACACCTCGCCCACCGTCGCCCGCGCCCTGAGCGCCTCCTTCATCGGGTACAGGACGTTGTCCTCACCCTCGGCGGCCTTGCGCAGGGCCGCCAGCGCCACGTCCACCGCCGGCCGGTCGCGCTCCGCGCGCAGCCGGGCCAGCCGCTCCTTCTGCCGGGCCTCGATGGCCGGGTCCACGCGGAGCGGCTCGTACGGCTCCTCCTCGTCGAGGCGGAAGCGGTTGACGCCGACGACGACCCGCTCCCCCGAGTCGGTCTCCTGGGCGATGCGGTAGGCGTTGCGCTCGATCTCCCGCTTCTGGAAGCCGCGCTCGATGGCCGCCACCGCCCCTCCCAGGTCCTCGACCTTCCGCATCAGCTCCAGCGCCGCCGCCTCCACGTCGTCGGTCATCCGCTCCACGGCGTACGACCCGGCGAAGGGGTCGACCGTCGCGGTCACGTCCGTCTCGTGGGCGAGCACCTGCTGCGTACGCAGGGCCAGGCGCGCGCTCTTGTCGGTGGGCAGCGCGATCGCCTCGTCGAAGGAGTTGGTGTGCAGGGACTGGGTGCCGCCGAGGACCGCCCCGAGCGCCTGGACGGCCACCCGGACGAGGTTCACCTCGGGCTGCTGGGCCGTCAGCTGCACGCCGGCCGTCTGCGTGTGGAAGCGCAGCATCAGCGACCTGGGGTCGCGCGCGCCGAACTCGTCCCGCATCAGCCGCGCCCACATGCGGCGCGCGGCACGGAACTTGGCGACCTCCTCCAGCAGCGTCGTACGGGCCACGAAGAAGAAGGAGAGCCTGGGCGCGAAGTCGTCGACGTCCATGCCGGCCGCGACCGCCGTGCGGACGTACTCGACGCCGTCGGCGAGGGTGAAGGCGATCTCCTGCGCGGGCGAGGCCCCCGCCTCGGCCATGTGGTAGCCGGAGATGGAGATGGTGTTCCACCGGGGGATCTCGGCCCGGCAGTACCTGAACGTGTCGGCGACCAAGCGCAGCGAGGGCCCCGGCGGGAAGATGTACGTGCCGCGCGCGATGTACTCCTTGAGCACGTCGTTCTGGATCGTGCCGGTGAGCCGGTCGCCGCCCACGCCCTGTTCCTCGGCGACCAGTTGGTAGAGCAGGAGCAGCAGGGCGGCCGGGGCGTTGATCGTCATCGACGTGGAGACCCGGTCCAGCGGGATCCCGTCGAACAGCACCCGCATGTCGTCGAGGGAGTCGACGGCGACCCCGACCTTGCCGACCTCGCCGTGCGCGAGCGGGGCGTCGGAGTCGTGGCCCATCTGGGTGGGCAGGTCGAAGGCGACGGACAGGCCGGTCGTGCCGTGCGCGATGAGCTGCTTGTAGCGGGCGTTGGACTCGGCGGCCGTGCCGAAGCCGGCGTACTGGCGCATCGTCCAGGGCCGCCCGGTGTACATCGTCGGGTACACACCCCGCGTGTAGGGGTACGAGCCCGGCTCGCCCAGTCTCTCCGCCGGGTCCCAGCCGCTCGTGAGGCCGTCCGGTCCGTACACCGGCTCGATGGGAAGCCCTGATTCCGACTCGCGTGCCATGGGGTGACACCTTCCGCCGCACCGTCACGCCTTCGGTCCCAACAATGCCGGGCCGTTCGCGCGTCGTCATCCGCGGGGAACAACTCCGTGGACCATTCAGGGACCGAGGACGTACGACGGTGAGACGACGGGGGTCGCGAGTGCGTAGTACGGGCATGACGGCAATGACGGACGCCGCGGGCTCCAGGGGCTTCACGGGCAGGCGCGGCAGGGTGAGAGCGGTCGTCGCCGCGGTGGGTGCGGCGGCTCTGGTGACCGTGTGCGGCTGCACGGTGCAGCCCGCCCCCGGCGACCCCAAGGGACGGGCGCCGGTCCACGTGCGCGTCAGCCCGGAGGCGGGCGACCTCTCGGGCGCTCCCGGTCCGACGGCTTCCGCGGCCGACGAGGGCCCCGGGACGTCGTCGCCCACGCAGAGCCCCACGCCCTCGGCCTCGGCGGCGGCCACGCCCCCCGCCGTCCTGTGGTCGCGCGGGGCCTACGGGCGGGACGTGCGCGAACTCCAGGCGCGGCTGCGGCAGGTCGACTGGCTGCACGACGGGCCGACGGGCACGTACGACGGCGCGACCGCGGAGGCGGTGAAGGGGTTCCAGGGCAAGCGCGGGCTGCCGCGCACGGGGCAGACGGACACCGTGACCTGGCAGCGGCTGCTGGCCATGACCCACGAGCCGGGCCGCTGGGAGCTGTATCTGCTGGGCGGCCAGCCCGCCGCCGCGCCCGACCCCCGGTGCCTGACCGGGCGGGTGATCTGCGTGGACAAGACCAGCCGGACGCTGCGCTGGATGATCGACGGGCGGACCGTGTCGACGATGTCGGTGCGGTTCGGCTCGCAGTACACGCCCACCCGTGAAGGTGTGTTCCAGGTCTACTGGAAGTCCCGCCACCATGTGTCCACGCTCTACGACTCGCCGATGCCGTACGCGATGTTCTTCAGCGGCGGCCAGGCGGTGCACTACTCGTCCGACTTTGCGATGCGGGGGTACGCGGGCGCGTCGCACGGCTGTGTGAACGTCCGGGACGAGGGGGCGATCGCGAAGCTGTTCGCGCAGGTGAGGAACGGCGACAAGGTCGTCGTCTCGTGGTGAGGCGAGGGTGAGACGTCCGGGGCCGAAAGGGGGGCGCGGGCGGGACCGGGGGAACGTGTCCCACCCGCGCCGGGTGCACGAAGCCGTAGGTACGGGGGGAACCCCGGCTCCATGCGAGGGCCGATGACCAGTCGGCTCACTTCTAACTGCGCCGGGCCCGGCAAAAACGTCACACCTGCGCCGGAGAAATTTCGACGGCGGGAGAAACCCCAGGTCAGAGGGGGTTGCTAGTCGCCGTCGCCGCTCGTGCCGCCGTCGCCGTCCTCGTCGCCGCGGCCGTCGTCCGCGCCCTTGTCGCCCTTCTGGCCCCAGCCCCGGTCGTGGCCGTGGCCGTGATCAGGGCCGTGGCCGTGGCCGTCGCCCAGGCCGGGCTTGCCGCCGCCCCAGCCTGTTCCCTCGCCGCCCCCGGGGCCGCCGTACTGCCCGCCCCAGCCGTTCTGGCCGTGGCCGCCCGTCCAGCCCTGGCCGCCGGGCTTCCCCGTGCCGGCGCCCGCGCCGGTTCCCGTGCCGGACGGGCCGTCGGGCGCGGTGAGCACGCGGGCGCAGTACACCGGAACGCGCCGGACGCCGCCCGCGGCGCTCTCCAGGGAACGGCGGCGCTGCTGGTTCAGGGTCTTGCCGTCGCGCAGGTCCCGGCAGGCCGCGGGCACGCCGCTCGGCCAGGCGCGGCGGTTCCCGACGTCGGGGCCGCCGCCGTCGTCGTCCTTGGCCTTGCCGCCGGCGTTCGGGGAGGCCGGGCCGCCGCTCGCCGTGCCGCCCGGGGTGCCCGCGCCGGCCTGGCCGCCGTGGCCCGCGCCCGGCGCGGGTGAGGGGGACGACGGACGCGACGGGGAGGCGAGCGGGCTGGGAGGTCCGGGGGTGGCGGCGGCGGAGACGGAGGTGACGGGGGCGGGCCCGGAGGCGTCGAAGGGGGCGGGGAACCCGCCGACACCGGTCGCGGCCGCCACCCCGCCCGCCATGCCGACGGCCAGGGCGGCCGCCGCGCCCAGGCGCACGGACCGGCCCCGGCGCGACGGCGTCCGCTCGGGCCGCCCCGCGCCGATCCGCACCACTTGGGCGTCCGCCCCGTCGTCAGGCGCGGGCGCGCCCTGCGCCACGGAGGCGTCGCCCCGGTCGGCCCGGGCCGCGCGGAACGCGAGCACCGCCGGGTCGGCGGCGGGGTCACGGGAGTCGACGTAGGCGGTGGTGGGTGTCGTGCGGTCCGCGTGGATCTTCCGGAAGGCCGCCAGGGCCGACGCCTCGCCGGGGAGTTCCTCGTCCGGCGGGACCGGCGGGTCGGCGAGGGCGGCCAGGGCGTTCAGGGTGCGGGCGAGGCGTTCGGCCTTGTCACGGTGGGCGGGGGCGACAGCGTTGTCCGGCGCGTCCCCGTCCAGCAGCCGTTCCGCCGTACGGCCGTCCAGCCACCGGCCGGGACGCCGGCCTGCGGCGGGGTCGCCGGAGGGCTCGTCGTCCCCCGGGTGGGCACAGCGCTCGTCGGCCATCACATGTCCTTCTGCGTCCGTGCGTACGCATGCGTCACACCGGCGGACGTCGTCATCGCGCGGGAGCGCGTCGCGCGTTGGGGCGGCAGCGCGTCGAGGACCCCGGCCGTCTCGGGGTCGTCGCCGAGCAGCTCGGCGAGCTTCTTCAGCCCCCGGTGGGCGGCGGTGCGCACCGCGCCGGGCCGTTTGCCCAGGGTCTCGGCGGCGGTCTTGGCGTCGAGACCCACGACGACCCGCAGGACGACGGCCTCGGCCTGGTCCTGCGGCAGCCTGGCGATGAGGTCGAGCGTGCGGCCGGTGGCGAGGGCCTCGATGGCCTCGCCGGCGGTGTCGGACTCGGCGGGCCGGCCGGTGAGCTCCGCCTCGTCGCCGCCGACGGCGGGCCGCCGGCCGCGCATGCGGATGTGGTCGAGGGCGCGGTTGCGGGCTATCCGGGCGGCCCAGCCGCGGAACCGGTCGGCGTCCCCGCTGAAGCGTTCGAGGTCGCGGGCGATCTGGAGCCAGGCCTCGGAGGTGACGTCCTCCGCTTCGAGGTCGCCGACGAGTGTGCGGACATAGCCGAGGAGCCGAGGGTGCACCGCGCGGTACACAGCACGGAACCCGGTCTCGTCCCCGCGCTGTGCCGCGAGCACCGCGGCGGTCAGCTCCGCGTCGTCCCCCACGTCGTGGTTCCTCGATTGATGATGGCGGTCTCACCGATCCACGGATGGTCCGCGACTGGTCCGCGGGTGATCGCGGTGTTCCGGCCGCTCCGCCGTCCGGCGCGAAAGGCACGTTACGACCTGAAACCGCCGGTCGTCCATGTCAGTACAAAATGCAACCGAGTCGTGACGCGGGGGCTCGCCTGGCGGTGTGACAAAAAACGCACTCCCGGCGCTGAGGAGAATACGGGCCGCCGCGCGGCCCGTGCCGCGCGACGGTCGGGGCCTCTCCTGTGGGGGGTGGCGGCCCCGGCCGTCGTCGCTTCTTCAGGAGCTCATTCGGCTCTGATGTCGTCCACGTGGACGACTCCCCTGGTCGCCGCGTCCTCTCCGTGGCCGAGGTACAGGTTGAACGCGGTCACCTTGGCGAGACGGGCCGCGTCGAGCACCGCGCCGGCGTGCTCGGTGTCCCAGGGGGCGGGCTCGAACGCGCTGAACGGCACCCTGACCTGCTTCCCGCTCGTGTCGCTCAGCGAGACCCTGTACTCGAAGCAGGCGCCGCCGGCGACGATCTGGAGCGCGGCCCCGTTCCCGGAACCGTCCCCCTGCAGCCACAGGGCCATGGTGGTGAAGGCCGACCAGTCGGCGTCGACCGGCTTGCCGATGCCGGTGTACTCGGCGCCGGTGAAGTCGTAGGCGTAGGCCAGCCCGTGGGAGCCCGAGGACTTGTGGTCGGTTGTCAGGGTGGTGGTGTTGGCGTTGACATGGCTGTACGCCTCGCTCAGGCTGACGTCGTCACCGGCGTACCCCTCGAAGTCGTCGACCCATCCGGCCGGCAGGGGCACGGCCTCGCCGAGGAAGACCAGGGACGAGTCGGTGAACGTCCTGCCTCCCACCCGCGCGCTCACTTTCACGGTCACCGAGCGGTCGGCCGGCCACGCCGGGGAGATCGGCCAGACGCCCGACCAGAAGCCGTCGGCGTCGAGGCGCAGCGGCCGGGCGGGGCCGTCGTTCACGGAGTAGGTGACCCGGCTCGCCTTCCCGGAGGTGACCCGCACCCGGACGGTCGTCCGGGGAACCGTCACGCGCTGCCGGTCCGTGGGGGTCACGAGGTGCAGGACCGGGGCGTTCCTGGTGGCCGTGGTCCGCAGGGAGAACACAGCGCCCAGGTCGGCGGCGAACACCGTGTACGGGTCCTTGTGGTACTCGACGAAGTCGGGCAGCAGGGGCCGGCCCGGGTAGGGGACGTAAGCGCGGTTGGCGCCGCCGAAGTTGGCCCAGGTGAGCATGAAGGTCGCCTGCCGGGCGTGCGGGTCCGCCTTGACGGCCGCCAGGAGCCGGGTGAACCAGTCCGGGTCGCGGTTCTCGGTGCCGCTCTCCCCGAACTCGGAGTAGGCGGGCACCTTGCCCCGTTCGCCGGCCAGCCGGACCACCGTCGCCAGGTCCCTCACCAGACCGTCGAGCCAGGCAGTCGAGCCCGCTGATTCGTCGTAGGCGTCGTAGCCGAGGACGTCGACGAACGCGTCGCCAGGGTAGGTCTTGAGGTAGCCCGCCGGGTCGCCTCCGAAGCCGGAGTTGGGCGAGTAGGCGTAGAGCAGGTTGCGGACGCACCGGGTGTCGCGCAGGTACTCGACGGTGTAGCGGTACACCTCGATGAACTCGGCGGACGAGGTGTGGCCCGCCCCCCACCAGAACCAGCCGCCGTTGTTCTCGTGGAAGGGACGGAAGATCACCGGGATCAGGGTGCCGTCCGGCCGCCGCGCGCCCTTGACCGCCGCCGCGACGCGGTCGAGGAAGGCGTTGAACTCGGCGTGCTTCGCACCCCCGGGGAGGATCTGGGCGACCACCCGGCCCGAGGTGTCGTAGAAGTCCCCGCCGGTGACGAAGTTCGGCATGTGGGCGCTGAGGGTGTTGATCCCGCCCCGTGCGTCGCCCTGCTGGATGCACCGGCTGAGCGCGGCGACGTTCTCGGCCTCGGTCGCGTCCTCGCTGCCGGGGCGTTCGCGGCCGTCGAGGATGAGGGTGTCCCAGCCGAAGACCGCGGGGTGGTCGCCCACCGCCGCCAGGGTGTCGGACGCCTTGCCGTCGGGGGTGGTGAAGGTGAAGCCGTAGGTGAGGTCGTGCTGGTGACCGAACAGGATGCCCTTGCCCTGCTGCCTCTTCAGGTACGCGAAGAGTGAACGGGTGGCGGGGGTCGCCTTGTCGTCGACGATCCGGACCGGCGTCGCGGTGCGGGCAGGCGCCGCCGAGGGGGCGGCGGCCGCCGGCGACCGGGTGCCGGCCGTCATGGCGACCGCGGTGCCGATGACGAGGAACGTGCGGCGGTTCAGCGGCGAGTCGGTCATGTACGTCTCCTTCGACGGGGCGATTCCTCGTGCGGGAAGGGCGGCGTGCGGGAAGGGCGGCTCGTTTCGAGCCGTGAGCCGGCCGAGCGGGGTCACGCGGGCAAGTGGCCGGTCGCCGGCCTCACTTGCCGGCGCCGCGTGCGAACCCGTTGTAGATGTAGCGCTGGAGGAAGAGGAAGACGACGAGCGTCGGCACGATGACGAGGATCGCGCCGGCCGAGATGGCCTCCCAGTGGGCGCCGAAGGGGCCCTTGAAGCGGAACAGGGCGGTGGACATCGTGCCGAGGTCCTCGGAGGGCATGTAGAGGAACGGGATGTAGAAGTCGTTGTAGACCGTGATGCCCTTGATGATGACGACGGTGGCGATCGCCGGCTTGAGCAGCGGGAAGATGATCCGCCAGTAGACGGTGAGCGCGTTGGCGCCGTCGAGCCGGGCGGCCTCGTCGAGGGAGACGGGGATGGAGCGGATGAACTGCAGGAAGATGTAGATGGACACGATGTCGGTGCCCATGTACAGCAGGATCGGCGCCCACCGGGTGTCGAAGAGGCCGAAGCTGTTGACCACCTGGAAGGTGGCCACCTGCGTGGTCACACCCGGTACCAGGGTGGCGACCAGGAACAGCCCCATGACCGGCTTCCTGCCCCGGAAGCGGAAGCGGTCGACGGCGTACGCGGTCATCGAGCCGATGATCACGGTGCCGGTGATGGAGAACAGCAGGATGAAGGCGGTGTTCCCGAACGCCGACAGCATCTGGCCGTCCCGGAAGGCCGTGGCGTAGTTGGAGAAGTTCAGCCAGTCGCCCGGCGGCTGGAAGGCGCCGCCGCCGTCCGTCGCCTCCTTCTCCGTCTTCAGCGAGGTGAGGAAGACGACGGCCAGGGGGACCAGGACCACCAGTGAGGCCAGGACCAGGGACAGATGGATGAGGACCGAGGCGATGCCCCGGGGACGGCGGCCGTCCACGGCGTCGGTGGTCATACGAGGTCGACCCTCTCGTCGGGCACGAGGCGGCGCTGGATCCAGGTGATCAGCAGGACGATCAGGAGCAGGACGACGGCGGCGGCGGAGGCCAGGCCCGTCTTGTTGAACTGGAACGCGAGCTTCACCGTCTGCATGACGAAGGTCATGGTGCCGGTGGCGCCGCCGGTCATGATGTAGGGGATCTCGAACACCGACAGCGAGCCGGACACGGCGAGGATCACGCTCAGGCTGACCACGGGCCGGATGCTCGGCAGGATCAGGTACCTGAACTGGTGCCACCGGGTGGCGCCGTCGAGCTGGGCCGCCTCGTACAGCTCACCCGGGACGGACTGGATCGCCCCCAGGAAGAGCACGAAGTTCAGGCCGGTGAAACGCCAGACGGACACACCCGCCAGGGAGACGTTCGCGGACGTCGGTGTGCCGAGCCAGGCGCGGTCGGCGCCCACGCCGAACCAGGACAGCACCGAGTCGAGGGTGCCGCCGTCCTGGAAGAAGTACAGGAAGACGAACCCGATGGCGACGCCGTTGATGAGGTACGGGAAGAACAGGATGCCCTTGAAGAGGTTGCGCAGGCGCACGTCGAAGCTGAGGACGGTCGCGAAGTACAGGGCGACGACGATCTGCACGGCGGACGCTGCCAGGTAGTACAGGCTGACGAGGAACACCCGGAACAGCTCGGGCCGGGTGAACAGCTCGACGTAGTTGTCGGTCCCGGTGAGGTGGATCTCGGGGCTGACGCCGTCCCAGTCGGTGAAGCTGTAGTAGACCATGTTCGCCACGGGCACGTAGGTGAACGTGATCAGCAGGGCCAGCGGCGCCAGCAGGAACAGCCACGGGGTCGCCCGGCGCAGCACTCCCCGGCCGGAGGGGGAACCGCTCGCCGCCGTACGGGCGCCGGCGCCCTCCTTGTCCACGCGCGCGGTGGACGTGTGAACGGTGTGGGTCATGTCGGCCTTTCGGTCGTCCACTGGACGCGGTCGGCGGCCGGGGCCGGCCGGAAGGCACACGGCCCCGGACCCGGGTGTCTCCCCGTCAGCTGCCCGCGGACTTCGCTGCCCGGCTCCACTTCTCGTCGAGGCCGGCGAAGTAGTCCTTCAGGCTTCCGCCCTGGACGCCTCGTGCCATGTCGACGAGCTTCTGCCGGTAGTCGGGCTTGGCCAGACCGATCTCGGCCGCGTTGTCGATGGCGTTGACCTGGCTGCTCCTGGCCTCGGAGCGCTCCAGCATGCTGACACCGTTGTCCTGGAACGGCTTCAGGGTGGCCGGCAGGGCACCGGACCTGAGCGTCGGGATCGAGCCCTCGTTCTGCGCGAAGCCGGACTTGTCGGTGAACCAGTCGACCCACGCCCGGGCCGCGGGCTTGTTCTTCGAGTGGATGCTCACCGCGTCCTGGTAGTCGGAGGAGAGCATGCTGCAGAACTTGCCGTTCGTCTGCGCGGGGAACGGCATGAAGCCGATGTCGTCGGGGTTCGTCCCGGCCGTCCTCGCCGCGTTCTGCATCTGGCTGATGGCCCAGGAGCCGAGCTGCATGGTGGCGATCTCACCGCGGGCGATCATGCCCTTGGAGTTCTCCCAGTTGGTGGTGGTGGGGTCCTTCTCGATGAGCTTCTCGTGGACGACGTCGTAGAGCAGGGTGTCGATGACGTTGAGGTCGCCGCCCGCGGCCCAGGGGGCGGTGGAGGTCGCCAGCTTGTCGTTGGCTTGCGCGTCGCAGGTGACCGAGCCGATGCTCGCGGTGCCGGCGGTCACCGGCCACTGGTCCTTGAAGTTCGTGTAGTACGGCACCGCGCCGGTCTTGGCCTTGACGGCCCTGAGGCCGGCCAGGAACTGCTCGGGGCTGGTGGGCCAGGAGGTGATGCCGGCCTTCTTCCAGACGGCCTTGTTGTAGACGAAGCCGTCGGAGTTGCCCACGGTGGCGAGGCCGTAGACCTTGCCGTCGACGTTCGCCTTGTCGGTGAAGCGGTACTTCCTGCTCAGCTCGGTGGCGCTGCCGAGGGAGGCGAAGAACGAGGGGTAGTCCTTCTTCGCTATCGCGTTGGGGATCATCAGCACGTCACCGTAGTTGGCGGTGTTCATGCGGATCTTGACTTCGCCCTCGTAGTCGGTGAGGGCGTCGAACTTCACCGTCACCTCGGGATAGACCTTGTTGAACTCGGCGGCGTACTTCTTCAGGGTCCCGTTCTGCACCAGGTCCGTACGGTGCGTCAGGACGGTGATGGCGCCGGACACGCTGCCCGGGTCCGAGGCCGCGGCGGCCGACTCGCCCTTCGGCGCCGCCGCTCCCGTGCATCCCGTCGCGGTGACCGCCGTGACGGCGATCAGCGCGGCGACGGTTAACGCTTTCCTCCCCATACGCCCAGCTCCCTCCAGTGTGCGGCTCTGACCCTCCTTCGGGCTGTCGGCACTATGACACCGCTGAATTGAACCGGTAAAGCTCCAGGGACGAATTCGTTACCCCTCCTCCTGGGGTCGACGATTACGCGGGGCTATATCAAGGTAAAACTCGCCATAAGCCGCACACAGGGCGGAGCTATACCGGTTTATGGACATCGCTTGCCCGGACGGTTAGGTTGGCCTGCGCCGCGACCGAGACCGACCTCCGTGAGGGGAGCCGCACATGAAGGACGTCACCCTGCTCAGCGACGGGTGGGGGCTGTGTCACGGGGACGAGGTGTTGCCCGCCCGGGTGCCGGGCTGCGTGCACGCCGATCTCCTGGACGCGGGGCTCATCCCGGACCCCTTCATCGGCGCCGACGAGCACGAGGTGGCCTGGGTCGGCGACCGCGCCTGGACCTACACCGCCCGGCTCACCGCCGAGAGCGCCCACGAGCGGACGGACCTGGTCTTCGACGGCCTCGACACCGCGGCCGAGATCACCCTGGACGGCGAGGTGCTCGGCCGGACCCGCAACATGCACCGCTCGTACCGGTTCGACGTCACCGGCCGCGGCGGCGAGCTCCGGGTGCTCTTCGCCCCGGCCCGCGAGGAGGCGGAGGCGGTGCGCAAGGCGGTCGGCGACCGGCCCAACGTCTATCCCGAACCGTCCCAGTACATCCGCAAGATGGCCTGCGCCTTCGGCTGGGACTGGGGCCCCACCGTCGTCACCGCCGGAATGTGGCGGCCGGTCCGCCTGGAGCACTGGTCGACCGCGCGGATCTCCCAGGTCCGGCCCGCGGTCACGGTCGCCGGGACAAGCGGACGGGTGGAGGTCCACCTCACCGTGGAGCGCACCGCCACCGGAGCCGGGCGCCCGCTGACCGCGCGGGCCTCGGTGGCCGGCGTCGACACCGAAGTCACCGTCGAGGGCACGGATGCGACCCTCGTCCTGGACGTTCCCGAGCCGGAGCTGTGGTGGCCGCGCGGCCAGGGCGAACAGCCGCTCCACGACCTGACGGTCACGCTCGCCGACGGCGACAGCACGCTGGACACCTGGCGGCGCCGGATCGGCTTCCGCACGATCGAACTCGATCGCACCGCCGACGAGCACGGCACCGGCTTCACCCTCGTCGTCAACGGCGTGCGCCTCTTCACCCGCGGCGTGAACTGGATCCCCGACGACGTCCTGCCCTCCCGCGTCACCCCCGAGCGCTACCTCCACCGCCTCACCCAGGCCGCTGACGCGAACGTCGACCTCGTCCGCGTCTGGGGCGGCGGCATCTACGAGGACGAGGCCTTCTACGACGCCTGCGACGAACTCGGCCTGATGGTGTGGCAGGACTTCCTGTTCGCCTGCTCGGCCTACCCCGAGGAGCAGCCGCTGCGCGGCGAGGTGGAGGCCGAGGCGCGGGAGAACGTCGTGCGTCTCATGCCGCACCCCTCGCTGGTGGTGTGGAACGGCAACAACGAGAACCTGTGGGGCTTCCGGGACTGGGGGTGGGAGCCCGAACTCGCCGGGGACTCCTGGGGCGAGGGGTACTACCTGGGCCTGCTGCCGCGGGTCGTGGCCGAGCTCGACCCGACCCGGCCGTACACGGCGGGCAGCCCCTGGTCCGGCTCCTGGGACCACCACCCCAACGACCCGGCGCACGGCACCCACCACTCCTGGGAGGTGTGGAACCGCCGCGACTTCGCCGAGTACCGCGACAGCGTCCCCCGGTTCGTCGCCGAGTTCGGCTGGCAGGCGCCGCCCGCCCTGGCCACCCTGCGCCGCGCCCTGCCGGGCGAGGACCTGGCGCCCGACTCGCCCGGCATGCTGCACCACCAGAAGGCCGAGGACGGCAACGGCAAGCTGAACCGCGGGGTGGCACGCCACTTCGCGCTCCCCGAGGGCGACTTCGACCGCTGGCACTACCTGACCCAGGTGGTCCAGGCACGGGCGATCGCCGCGGGCGTCGAGCACTGGCGCTCCCACTGGCCCCGCTGCGCGGGCACGATCGTGTGGCAGCTCAACGACTGCTGGCCGGTCAGTTCCTGGTCCGCCGTCGACGGGGACGGCCGGCTCAAGCCGCTCCACCACGAGTTGCGGCGCCTGTACGCCGACCGGCTGCTCACCCTCCAGCCCGCCCCGGAGGGGGTCGTGCTCGGGCTGGTCAACCAGTCGGCCGCCCCGTGGCGGGCGGAGGTCACCGTCCGCCGGATCACCGCCGACGGGAGCGTGCCGGCCCGGGTGCCGCTCACCGTGGAGGTGGCCGCGCGTGACGCCGTCCGGACACCGCTGCCCGTGGCCGCGCCGGGCGTCACCGGGGAGGGAGAGTTCCTGGTCGCGGACGTGGACGGGCTGCGCGCCGTGCACTTCCCCGTGCCGGACCGCGCGTTCCCCTACCCGCGCCCCCGGTTCGACGTGCGCGTGGAACCGGTCGCCGGCGCTGCGGATACAGTCGACGTCGTGGTCACAGCGCACACCCTCGTACGGGACCTCCTCCTGCAACCCGACCGCCTCGCCCCCGACGCGACGGCCGACACAGGTCTCGTCACCCTGCTTCCCGGCGAGCGGGCCAGGATCCGGGTGGGCGGCTGGCCCGAGCCCGACGCCTCGGCGGCCCGGGCGGCCCTCTTCTGCGTGGAACCGACGTGAGCGCGGCACCTCCCCGGCGCGTCACCATCAAGGACGTGGCGGCCCGGGCCGGCGTGTCGAAGGGAGCGGTGTCGCTCGCCTTCAACGACAGGCCCGGCGTGTCCGACGCCACCCGTGACCGCATCTTCCAGGCGGCCCGGGACCTGGGCTGGGCCCCCAACGTCCGGGCCCGCGGCCTGTCCTCCGGGACCAGGGTCGACACCGTCGGCCTCGCCATCTGCCGGCCGGCCCGGCTGCTCGGCCTCGAGCCGTTCTACATGGAGTTCATCTCCGGGGTGGAGAGCGTGCTGGCCGAGCGGTCCTGCTCGCTCCTGCTGCACCTGGTGCGGGACGTGGAAGAGGAGATCGCGCTCCAGCAGAGGTGGTGGCAGGGCCGGCAGGTGGGCGGGTCGATCCTGGTCGACTTCCGTGAGAACGACCCCCGCGTGCCCGCGCTGCGGGCCATCGGGCTCCCCGCGGTGGCGGTCGGCCACCCGTCGCTGACGGGCGGCTTCACCTCGGTGTGGACGGACGACGCCACCGCCGCCACGGAGGCCGTGCGCTATCTCGCGGCGCTCGGCCATCGCCGTATCGCCCGGGTCGGCGGGCCCGCCGGACTCGGGCACAGCGCCATCCGCGCGAAGGCGTTCACCGAGGCCACGCGCGAACTGGGCCTCGCCGACGACCTTCAGATCGCCACCGGCTACGAGGGCGAGGAGGGGGCCCGCGCCACCCGTTCCCTGCTGCTCATGGCCGAGCGGCCCACGGCCGTCCTCTACGACAACGACATCATGGCGGTCGCCGGGACCGCCGTCGCCGCGGAACTGGGCCTGTCGGTGCCGCGTGACCTCTCCCTGCTCGCCTGGGACGACTCCCAGCTGTGCCGGCTGACCCACCCGCCGCTGTCCGCGATGAGCCACGACGTGCACGGGTTCGGCGCGGACGTCGCCCGGACCCTGTTCGCGGTCATCGACGACGGGGAAGCCCGGTCCCACCAGGTCGCCACCCCTTCGCTCACCCCCCGCGGCTCGACGGCGCCGCCACAGGGCCAGGGCGTGTCCCGAAAGTAGCGCCGCCCGAGTCCGACCCGGCCCCGGGCGGCCTGGAAGCACTCCTCGACGCTCCAGCGGACAACACGTACGACCGCTGGCCATAGCAGCGGTCGGCCCACCCCGTCCATGGGGCCGGCTCCCGGCTCGCCGCTCGGGCCGGCGGCACCTCGCAAGCACCTGCCTGCCGGAGTGATCATGCGGCGGCCCATGCCTACCGTGAGGTGGCATGCCAACCTTCTCACCGATCACGAAGACCGGCCGGCGTGCCGGTCTCGCGGCACTCGTGGCCGCCGTCGTCCTGGCCACCGGCCCGACGGCGACCGCGCAGGCGCCGGACTCACGCCCCGCCCGGAACTGCGGCACGCACGACGGGACCCGGCAGGCACTGCGTGTCCTCACCGACCACGACGGCATCACCGGGGCAGCGGTCCTGGTGACCGACCCCGACGCCCGCGGATCCTGCGGGCGTTGGAGCGAGGCCGCCGGAACCGCCGATGTGCGCACCGGGCGCCCGATGAACGCCGCCGACCGGCTGCGGGCCGGCAGTGTGACCAAGACGTTCACCGCGGCCGTCGTCCTGCAACTCGTCGCCGAACACCGCCTCGCCCTGGACGCCCCCGTCGACCGCTATCTGCCCGGCCTGCTCCCGGTCGGCGGCCCCGACGGCCGGCCGATCACCGTGCGGCAACTCCTCAGGCACACCAGCGGATTGCCCGACTTCCTCGACGCCCCCGAGTGGGAGCGTCTCGAACAGCGGCGGTACCGGCACTTCGAGCCGCGCGACCTCGTCGCCCGTGCGCTCGAACTGCCCCGCCCCCAGGGCACGTGGCACTACGCCACCACCAACTACCTGGTCCTCGGCATGATCGTCCGCGAGGTCACCGGCCGTTCCGCCGAGACGGAGATCACTCGCCGGATCATCGAGCCGCTCGGGCTCCGCGACACCCGTTGGCCCGGTGACGACGTCCACCTGCGAGGACCGCACTCCCGCAGCTACTTCACCGACGGCGACGGCCGACGCGTCGACGGCACCGCCTGGAACATGACCTTCGGCGGGGTCGGCGGCGCCCTCGTCTCGTCACCGGGCGACCTGACACGGTTCGCCACCGCCCTGTTCGACGGCCGCCTGCTGCCCGCGGCCCAACTCGCGGAGATGCGGCGGACGGTGGAGGCCGACGCCGACCGGCTCTGGCCGGGCGCCCGCTACGGGCTGGGCCTGATCTCGACGCCGCTGTCCTGCGGCGGGACGTGGTGGGGGCACGCGGGCACGGTGCCCGGCGGTCACCGGGCACTGGTCGCCGTCGGTCCGGGCGGCCGCAGCGCCGCCGTCGCCCTCAACGAGGTGCCCGCCTCGCTCCGCGCCGAGTCCGACTTCCTCGACCTCGTCGACCGGTCCCTCTGCGAGGGCACGCCTTCCGAAAGGACCTACGCATGACCGGCTCCCCCTCTCCCCTGCCCGGCGGCCGACCGGGAGCGGCCGCGTCCGCCACCGGCCCCTCGTCAACCACCGGCCGCGGACGCGGGCTCGCGAGCAGCGGCCAGCGCCGGCTCGTGTCGCGCGCCGCGGCGGGGGCAGCGCTCCTGCTGGCCGGGACCCTCACGTTCGTCACATCGCCCATCGCCGCGTCGCCCGCCGTCGCCTCGCCCGCCGCGGCGGAACCCTCCCGCGCGACCGGCGACCCCCTCGCCCGCTACCACCGCCAGCACCTCGACTGGAGGAGCTGTGTCCTCGGGCCCGACGACGAGACCGGCAGGGAGTTGGCGAAGGCCGGCGCCCGGTGCGCCGACGTCACGGTCCCGTTGAACTACGACAAGCCGAACGGCCGTACGATCACCGTCGCCGTCTCGCGCATCCGGGCCACCGACATGGACCGGCGTGTGGGCGCGCTGCTGCTCAACGGCGGGGGCCCGGGCGGTCAGACGATCGGGGACCCGCCGTGGGTACGCGCCTCGATGAAGCAGGTCGGTGAGCGCTACGACGTGGTGGGCGTCGACCCCCGTTTCGTCGGGCGCAGCACGCCGCTGGACTGCCGGTGGCCCACCGGCTCCTTCATCCGCGGCGCGGGGAAGGACCGTGCCGGGTTCGACCGCACGGTGGCGCTGGCCAAGGACCTCGCCGACCGCTGCCGGGCGTCCCAGGGCGACGTCCTGCCGTACGCCACCACCCGGAACACCGCCCGCGACCTGGACGTCGTCCGCGCCGCGCTCGGCGAACGCCGGATCTCCTACCTCGGCTACTCCTACGGCACCTACCTCGGTCAGGTGTACGCGACGATGTTCCCCGGCCGCACCGACCGGGTCGTCCTGGACGGCGTCGTCGACCCCGACCGCTACAGCCCCCGGTTGCTGCGCGGCACGGAGTCGGCCAACAGGCACGCCCTGGAGGGCTGGGCCACCTGGGCGGCCGCCCGTGACTCGGCGTACGGTCTGGGCCGCACCCGGGACGAGGTGCTGGCGGTCGTGGACGGCGTGCAGGACGCGGCCGGGCGGGCCCCGCTGGTGATCGGCCACCACCGGGTGGACGAGCACGTGCTGCCCGTCGTCGTCTTCAGCGGCCTCTCCCAGGACAACGACGACGCCTACGCCGATCTCGCCGGAGCCGTACGGGACATGCGGCGCGCCGCCGAAGGCCGTCCGGTCACCCCCTCACCGGGATTCGCGGCGACGCTCTCCTTCCTGCTGGACGGATCGGCGTCCGCGTACGGCAGCGTCCAGGCGGCCATCCTGTGCGGGGACGTGCCGGCGCCACGTTCACCGGAGGTGTACTGGCGTGACGTCGAACGCGCCCGCGCCCAGGACCCGTTGTTCGGCCCCGTCACCCACTCCGTCGGGCCGTGCGCCTTCTGGGACCGACCGCGCGAGCGCCCGACCGCGATCCGCGGCGACCTGCCGGCCCTGCTGGTCAGCGCCACGGGCGACCCGCGCACCGTCCACCGGAACGCGCAGGCCGTGCGCCGCATGTGGCCCTCCTCGCGCCTGGTGACCCTCCGCGACGCGGACCAGCACGCCGTGTACGGCGTGTTCGGCAGCGACTGCGTCGACACGACGGTCAACACCTATCTGGCCACCGGCCGCCTGCCGTCCACCGACGTCACCTGCGCCCGGTCCGCCGGCGGAGTGGCGCGGACCCGCGTCGACGGCGAGCACAGGGGTGGGTGAGCCAAGGGCAGCCCCCAGGTGACGTCACCTCGTCGAGGCGGGGCCGCCGGTGGCCGCGTCCCGGCACAGCAGGCGCAGCGAGCCGTGGCCGGCGAAGCAGCGGTGGGCCTCGTCGATCGGGTCCCAGAGGCGGCCGTCGGGCGTGCGGACCCAGTGGTCGCCGCCCGTCGCCCACCACTCCCCGCCGGTCTCACGGGCGAGCACCTCGCCCGCGTACGAGCCGAGGCCGCGCAGCACGCCGTCCACGGCGGCGTACGGCGTGCCCTCGCGCCGCAGGTCCTCGATGAGCCGGTCGACGCGCCACAGGCTCCGCGCCGAGTAGTCGAGCCGCAGCCGCGCGCCCTCGCGCAGGGTGGCCACGGCGTCGGACGCCCACCGCACGGGTTTCGCGGCGGCGTGGGGGCGTCCCTCGGGGGCTTGCGGGGTCTGCGGGAAGGCTGTCGTCGCGCTGGTCATACCAGCGATCATGTGCGGAAGGGGCCGCGTTCGTCACCGGGTCGAGCGCCCGGACGCGGGTGTTTTCCCGGACCGGTGCAGGACCACCCCGCCTCCCCCGCAGCACGCCCACACGACGCCCATAGGCCGCGCGTGCCTCGGGAGACCTCAGCCCGCGGCGCGGGCCCGGCGGGAGACGGCGGCGCGCAGGACGCGGCGGCCCTCCGTGGTGAGGCCCAGGGCCTGCCGCAGGCCGCCCGCGCCGTGTGCGGCGAGGACCTCCAGGACGGTGAGCTGGCGGCGCAGCTCGGCGGCGGCGAGCGGGGGCATGCCCACGGTGTCGCCGGCGCGGCGCGCGTCGAGCGGGGCCGGGTCGTCGGCCGGGTCGAGGAGCCGGTGGACGCCGAGGGAGGCGACCGAGCAGGCCTCGGCCCACTCCCGCAGCTCGGCGGCGGAGCGCCCGGCGGGAGCCGTGTCGAGCATGCGCCGCGCCAGCCGCACGGACTCGTCGCCGGCGTCCGCGTCGGAGCCGGCGTCCAGTTTCGCCCGCGCCTGCTCGACCAGCGCGCCCCAGCCCGCCGGGTCGGAGTCGTCGGTGAGGTTCGCCCACAGCGGGCGCAGGATCTCGTCGTCGCCGCCCAGCAGCGGCACGCACCGATCCAAACAAGCCAGTCCGCTCGCCGCCAGGCCGCGATCGTCCGCCGTGGCGATGAGGTCCACCACGCTCATGCACGCCTCCCTCCCCCGGGCTCATCCTTACGGAGCCCGCAGTTCCCCTCACTGCGTGCGACAGTCAGGGAGGTCAAAGGGTGCACGGCAAAACGGATCAACGCAAGGATTCAGCCACGATCACCCCGCGCCGATCCGTCTGAGGACCCGTCAGCCCAGCCGGTCGGCCAGCGCCTTGAACTGGGTCCAGGGCAGCTTCGGCGCGCCCGGGTCCCACAGCTTCTGGACGGTCGCCCGCAGCGGCATCCGGACGCCGGCCGCGACCTGGTCCTGCGTCTGGGAGTTCGCGAGGTCGCACCAGACGGCGAAGGTCCCGCCGAGTATCTGGCCGTCGTACTTCGCGGGCACCGCCGTGCTGCCGCGCAGCACCCGCGGGGTCCACTGCTCGTAGATCCGCTGCCCCGTGGGGTAGACGAAGGTCTGGGGCTCGCCGAGGACGTAGTACAGGTACTCGTCGTTGTAGTTGATCACCTTGCGGCCGGCGCTCAGGTAGGCGAGCGGCTGCCGGGCGCCGATCTCCTTGCCGGTCCAGTAGGCGGCCTCCAGGTCGCCGGCGGCCTTCACCGTCGTCTGCCGGAAGAAGCCGTCGTTCCACACCCGCATGGTCCGGTCGTGGGCGCGGACGGTGTCGGCGCGGGCGTTCAGCCAGCCGGTGGCGAGGTCGGCGACCCCCGCGCCGGGGCCGTAGGCCTTGCGGGCGGCGGCGGCGAGCTGCGGGTAGGAGGCCTCGGGGTCGGAGACGGTCAGCGCCTGGTACTCGTCGCCGCCGAGGTGCCACTGCGCTCCCGGGAACAGCCCCGCGAACTCGTTCAGCAGGTCGTCCAGGAGGGCGGCGGAGGCGGGCTTGGAGATGTCGATCGCCCCGCGGGTGGCCGTGCCCCGCACGTTGCGCAGTTGCAGCTCGGGGTGGGCGGCCAGGACCGCGCCCAGATGGCCGGGCGAGTCGATCTCGGGGACGACGGTGATGTGCCGGCTCGCCGCGAGGTCGACGATCCGCTTGACCTGCGCCTTGGTGAGGTGCTTGGCGGAGACGATCTCGGGGTGGGTGTCGGACTGGATCCGGAAGGCCTGGTCGTCGGAGAAGTGCAGCCCGATCTCGTTGTACTTCAGGTCGCCCAGCTCGCGTACCCGGTCCTCGATCCAGTCCGGCGTGAAGTTCTTGCGGGCGATGTCGAGCATGAACCCGCGCCGCGGCTTGGCCGGCTCGTCGCGGACGACGCCCTCGGGGGCCGTGCCGCCGCCGTGCACCTCCTGCTTCAGCGTGCGCGTCCCGTAGAACACCCCGGCGTCGGACGGCCCGCTGACGGTCACCTGCCCGCCCCGCACGGTCATGGTGTACGACTCCGGGTTCGCGCCCGCGCCCTTGTTCCGCGTCAGCCGCAGGTCCCCCGCGCGGGTGTCGCCCCGTACGCCCGCGTACGTCATCTTCAGCTCGCCGGCTATCAGCTTCCCCTCGTCGGCGAGGCCCGCGTCGCCCACCACCACCCGGTGTCCCGCGGCCGGACGCCAGCCGGGGCCGCGCTCGGCGGTGTGCGAGCGGACCGCGGGTATGGTCCGCGGCGGCTGCGAGAGCGGGTACGAGCGGCTGGGCGACGGGCTCGCGGCCGCCGCGGGGCCGCCCGCCGACCTGCCGCCGGCCGCCTTGCCGCCGCCCGGGGCCGGACCGCCGCCGCCGGTCTGCCGCGCCGCCGCTCCGGCCGGTGCTCCGCCGTCCCCGTCGCCGGAGGCCCACACGCCCACCCCGGCTCCCAGGACGACGACGAGACCGCCGGCCAGCAGGGCCCGCCGCGTCACTTTCTGCGGGTTCTTCTCCGGCGCCCTGCGCCGGTGCCTGTGCCTGCTCACTCCGCCAACCTACGACCCGAGCGCGAGTCAAGCGCGCCGAAGGGGTCTACTCCCGATTCCGAAACTCTCCCGTGCGGGTGAAATTCGGGCATCTCTCGGACAGGTCATGACCACTCTCGATAACGTGGTCACACCATTCACAAGATCCCCTGACACCTCACATGTGACGCGAGGACCCACGCTGTCTGCGCACCGTATCTCCCGCCTCCCGGGCGGCGTCGCCATACCGGCGCTCCCCGAGCAGACCCGTATGCCCTCGCCCGCCCTGGACAGGTTCAACGGCGCACCGGACGACGAGGCCAGCCGCACCCTCCTGACCTGCCTGCACAGCCCCCGCTGGGCCCGCAGCGTCGCGGACCACCGCCCCTACCCCACGTCGGACGCCCTGCTGGCCGCGTCCGACGAGGCGGCGTACGACCTGACCCCGGCCGACCTGGCGGAAGCCCTGGCCGCGGAGGCCCTCCCCGCCCTCCCGGCCGACGCCTACGGAGCCGCCCACACGGCCCTCAGCGCGGCCCACGCCGCCTACGAGTCCCGCTTCGGCCACGCCTTCGTCCTCTACCTCGGCGACACACCGCCCGAGGAATCCCTGGACCGCACCCTCGAAGCATTCCGGTCACGATTGACGAACGATCCGGAGACGGAGCGGGAGGTGGCGGCCGAGGAACTCCGCCGCCTGGCGAGAAGGCGGTTGATGACCCACCTGAGGGGCGCGGGGCTGTGATCGATGTGCGGCTACCGCCGCGTGCGCGTAACCAGCCGGAACACCCCCGCAGTCGGCGGATAACCGAACAAACCACCCCCGCCGCCGTCGACGGTTCACCCGAACGCGTGCCACTTTGATCACACCGGTAGGCCCCCCGTAAGCCCGGCGACAGCACGTCGCTACGATGCTGGGGGCCGGTGGACCGTACCCGGCCGGGCCCGTCCGACGCCGAAGCCGGCAGGCCCCAGTCCCCGCTCCCGGAGGGTTCTTCCGTGCCGGCTGGAACGCTGTACCGCGGCCGGGAAGGAATGTGGTCCTGGGTGGCTCATCGAGTCACCGGCGTCCTCATCTTCTTCTTCCTGTTCGTACACGTGCTGGACACCGCACTCGTGCGTGTCTCCCCCGAGGACTACGACAAGGTCGTAGCCACGTACAAGACGCCGATCGTGGCCGTGCTGGAGTACGGCCTCGTCGCCGCCATCCTCTTCCACGCGCTGAACGGCCTGCGTGTCATCGCCGTCGACTTCTGGTCGAAGGGCCCGCGCTACCAGAAGCAGATGCTCTGGACCGTCGTGGGCATCTGGGTCGTGCTGATGCTCGGGGCGATCTACCCCGTCCTCGGCCACGCCGCTCGTGAAGTCCTCGGGAGCTGAGACAGATGGCGACCACTGAAACCACCGCTTCCGGTATCGGCCCCGTCGAGGGCGGTTCCGGCTACAGCGTCGACAACCCGGCCCCGCTGATCGAGGCCCCGCGCAAGCGCACCAAGAAGTCCCCGAAGTCGACCCGGGGCAACTTCGAGATGGCCGCATGGCTGTTCATGCGCCTGTCCGGCGTGGTGCTCGTCGTGCTGGTCATCGGCCACCTGCTCATCCAGCTGGTGCTGGACGGCGGCGTCTCGAAGATCGGCTTCGCCTTCGTGGCCGGCCGCTGGGCGTCCCCGTTCTGGCAGGTCTGGGACCTGCTGATGCTGTGGCTGGCCATGCTGCACGGGGCGAACGGTCTGCGCACGGTCATCAACGACTACGCGGAGCGCGCGAACACCCGGCTGTGGCTCAAGGGCCTGCTCTACACCGCCACGGTGTTCACCATCCTGCTGGGCACGCTGGTGATCTTCACCTTCGACCCGAACATCCGCTAGGCACGGGGCTGCGAGAATCATGAAGATCCACAAGTACGACACCGTCATCGTCGGCGCCGGCGGCGCGGGCATGCGCGCGGCCATCGAGTCGACGAAGCGCAGCCGCACCGCGGTCCTGACGAAGCTCTACCCCACCCGCTCCCACACGGGCGCCGCGCAGGGCGGCATGGCCGCCGCGCTGGCCAACGTGGAGGAGGACAACTGGGAGTGGCACACCTTCGACACGGTCAAGGGCGGTGACTACCTGGTCGACCAGGACGCCGCCGAGATCCTGGCGAAGGAGGCCATCGACTCCGTCCTCGACCTGGAGAAGATGGGCCTGCCGTTCAACCGGACCCCGAACGGCACCATCGACCAGCGCCGCTTCGGCGGCCACAGCCGCAACCACGGCGAGGCCCCGGTCCGCCGCTCCTGCTACGCGGCCGACCGCACCGGTCACATGATCCTCCAGACGCTGTACCAGAACTGCGTCAAGGAGGGCGTGGAGTTCTTCAACGAGTTCTACGTCCTGGACCAGCTGATCACCGAGGTCGACGGCGTCAAGAAGTCGGCCGGTGTCGTGGCGTACGAGCTGGCGACCGGCGAGATCCACGTCTTCCAGGCGAAGGCCGTGATCTACGCCTCCGGCGGCACCGGCAAGTTCTTCAAGGTGACGTCGAACGCGCACACCCTGACCGGCGACGGTCAGGCGGCCGTGTACCGGCGCGGGCTGCCGCTGGAGGACATGGAGTTCTTCCAGTTCCACCCGACCGGCATCTGGCGCATGGGCATCCTGCTGACGGAGGGCGCCCGCGGTGAGGGCGGCATCCTGCGCAACAAGGACGGCGAGCGCTTCATGGAGAAGTACGCGCCGGTCATGAAGGACCTCGCGTCCCGTGACGTCGTCTCCCGCTCGATCTACACCGAGATCCGCGAGGGCCGCGGCTGCGGTCCCGAGGGCGACCACGTCTACCTCGACCTCACGCACCTCCCGCCGGAGCAGCTGGACGCCAAGCTGCCGGACATCACCGAGTTCGCGCGGACCTACCTGGGCATCGAGCCGTACACCGACCCGATCCCGATCCAGCCGACCGCGCACTACGCGATGGGCGGCATCCCGACGAACGTCGAGGGCGAGGTGCTGGCGGACAACACCACCGTCGTGCCCGGCCTGTACGCCGCCGGCGAGGTCGCCTGCGTGTCCGTGCACGGCGCCAACCGTCTGGGCACCAACTCGCTGCTGGACATCAACGTCTTCGGGCGCCGCGCCGGCATCGCCGCCGCGGAGTACTCCCAGAAGGCGGAGTTCGTCGAGCTGCCGGAGAACCCGGAGTCCCTGGTCGTCGAGCAGATCGAGCGGCTGCGCAACTCGACCGGCACCGAGCGGGTGGCGGAGCTGCGCCGCGAGCTCCAGGAGACCATGGACGCCAACGTCATGGTGTTCCGCACCGAGCAGACGATCAAGACGGCCGTCGAGAAGATCGGCGAGCTGCGCGAGCGCTACCGGAACGTGGCGATCCAGGACAAGGGCAAGCGGTTCAACACGGACCTGCTGGAGGCCGTCGAGCTGGGCAACCTGCTGGACCTGGCCGAGGTCATGGCGGTGTCGGCGCTGGCCCGCAAGGAGTCCCGCGGCGGTCACTACCGCGAGGACTACCCCAACCGCGACGACGTCAACTTCATGCGTCACACCATGGCGTACCGCGAGGTCGGCGACGACGGCACCGAGACCGTCCGCCTCGACTACAAGCCGGTCGTCCAGACCCGCTACCAGCCGATGGAGCGTAAGTACTGATGGCAACTCCCGTTCTGGACAAGGCCGAGACCCCCGATTCGGCGTCCGCGGCCTCCCCGTACATCACCGTCACCTTCCGGGTCCGCCGGTTCAACCCGGAGGTCTCGGCGGAGGCGACCTGGGAAGACTTCCAGCTGGAGATCGACCCCAAGGAACGCGTCCTCGACGGTCTGCACAAGATCAAGTGGGACGTCGACGGCACGCTGACCTTCCGCCGCTCCTGCGCCCACGGCATCTGCGGCTCGGACGCGATGCGGATCAACGGCAAGAACCGTCTGGCGTGCAAGACGCTGATCAAGGACATCAACCCGGAGAAGCCGATCACGGTCGAGCCCATCAAGGGCCTGACGGTCCTGAAGGACCTCGTGGTCGACATGGAGCCGTTCTTCCAGGCGTACCGCGACGTGATGCCCTTCCTCATCACGAAGGACACCAACGAGCCGACGCGCGAACGCCTTCAGACGGCGGAGGACCGCGAGCGCTTCGACGACACGACGAAGTGCATCCTCTGCGCGGCCTGCACGTCGTCGTGCCCGGTGTTCTGGAACGACGGGCAGTACTTCGGCCCGGCGGCCATCGTCAACGCGCACCGGTTCATCTTCGACTCGCGTGACGAGGCCGGCGAGCAGCGCCTGGAGATCCTCAACGACCGTGACGGCGTGTGGCGTTGCCGCACGACCTTCAACTGCACGGACGCCTGCCCGCGTGGCATCGAGGTCACCAAGGCGATCCAGGAGGTGAAGCGGGCGCTGATCACGCGCCGCTTCTGAGGCTCCCCGCCCCTGGCAACGCCGACGGCCCCGCTCCCGGAACGGAGCGGGGCCGTCGGCGTGTACGGCGGCGGGGCTCAGCCGCGCAGGACGCGACCCTGCTTGTCGGTGCGGTCGTTGCTGGTGAGGAACAGGATGCCGTCGATCAGCGACCAGAGGCCGAGGCCACCGCACGTGAGGAGCTGGGCGACGCCCACGCCGACGGAGCCGACGTAGAAGCGGCCGACGCCGAAACCGCCCAGGAAGATCTGGAGGATGCCCGCGACGATCTTCGACTTGTCGGAGTACGGACGGCCCAGCGGGTCGACACCGTAGGGGGCGTCAGGGGTGGGGACGGTCATGGAGAAGCTGCTCCTGGATTCACTGTGAACGGGGACGCCAGGAGGAATGCGACGCGACGTGCGGTCGCGTCGGCCGCGCAAGACATGCGAGAACGCCCCCCTGTGAAACCTGAGCCTAGAGATGCCTGTGAGGCCGAAGGGAGGGGCGAGGGCCGATCGTTCCTGTTCCGTGATCAAAATCGGCCACGCGCGAGCTGAACCGGTCAGAAAGCGTTGCGTACGACGGTCCAGGTCACGGCCAGGCCGAGCACGACGGCCTGGGCGGGGCGGCCGAGCCGGAGCTGCCGGCGCCGGCCGTGCAGGCCTTCCCACATCCACCGCCCCAGCAGCGCGAGGGCGAACGGCGAGGCGAGCAGCAGGGCCCGGTTGTCCAGCCAGGCCCGGGCGAGGTCGCCGTGCATCAGGTCGTAGACCATGCGGGTGCCGCCGCAGGCCGGGCAGAGCAGCCCGGTGACGAACCGGAAGGGGCACCGGGGCAGCAGGTGCCCGCCTTCGTGCGGGTCGGTGACGTACAGATAGGCGGAACCGGCCGCCCCGGCGGCGAGCACCGCGAGGGGCGCCGCCGCCGGGTGCCGCAGGAGGGAGCCGCGCGCCCGGCCCGCCCGCGCCGCGGCAGGCGACGTTCGCGACGGGGCGGACGTCGTCTGCCGCGGCACTGGGTCAGCCACGCAGGATCCGGCCGTCGGAGTCTGTCTTGTCGTTGCTGGTCAGCAGGATGATGCCGTCGACCAGCGCCCAGATGCCGAGCCCGCCGCAGGTGAACAGCTGGGCGAGGCCGAGGCCGACGTGGCCGATGTAGAACCGGCCGACGCCGAAGCTGCCCAGGAACAGCTGGAGGATGCCGGCGACGATCTTCGACTTGTCGGAGTAGGGCCGCCCGTAGGGGTCGTAGCCGTAGGGGGCGTTGGGGTCGCCGGGGTAGCCGCCTCCGGGGGGCGGGTAGCCGCCCGCGCCGGGGTGTCCGCCGGGCGGGGGGTAGCCGGGCGGCTGCTGGCCCTGCTGCGGGTACCCGTAGGGGCCGCCGCCCTGCGGATAGCCGTACCCGGGCTGCTGGGGCGGCTGCTGGGGGTACTGCGGCTGTTCGGACAAGGTGATGTCTCCCGGGACCAGATGATCGGATGTACGGCGCAACAGGTGAGTGCAGGTCATCTTGCAGCAGAGAGGGCGACGGTGAGAAGCCGGGCCCGGAGCACCCTCGGGCAATGACCGGTTCGTGACCACTGCGACCCTATGGTGACGGTATGTCAGATGATGAGTCGTACGAGCTGCTCGGGTTCGACAACGTACTGCTGCCCGTAGGGGATCTCGGCGAGGCCGTGGACTTCTACGAGCGGGCAGGGTTCGCGGTGACGTACCGGTTCGACGAGGCCGGCATCGCCCTGCTGAGGGTCGGCGGCGAGACGCCCGGCGTCCTGCTGCGCCAGGAGGACGCCCTGGGGCACCGCCCGCCGCCGTGGGCCTGCCCGCGCCTGTGGCTGGAGGTGCCGGACGCCCGCGCGGCCGCCCTGCGGCTGGCGTCCGCCGGCATCACCCCGCTGGAGGGGCCGGCCTCCGCGGCCACCGGCTGGACCGTCGAGATCGCCGATCCATGGGGCAACGTCCTGGGCTTCACGGACTACTCCAAGCGCCCCGAGCTGGGCCGGGCCTGAGCTCCGGGGCGGCGCGTCCGCCCGTTCGCGCGGCGGCGCGCCCGGCATCACCCGCCCTGCGGTTGAACGTGTTCAGAAAGAGGTCTACAGTCACCTCGCGACAGCGTTTTGAACGCGTTCAGAAAAGGTGGGGAACATGGATCGCACAGTCATCGCGTACGTCATCTACCTGGTGGTCAGCATCGGTCTGACCATCTGGGTGGCCCGGACCCTCAGCCGCAACGGACGGATCTTCCTCGCCGACGTGCTGCACGGGAACGAGAAGCTCGCCGACGCCGTCAACCACCTCCTGGTGGTCGGCTTCTACCTCGTCAACCTCGGCTTCGTCGCCCTGTACCTGAGCGGGGACGAGACCATCGAGGACACCCGCGGCATCTTCGAGGCCCTGTCGACCAAGCTCGGCGTGGTGCTGCTGGTGCTCGGCGTCATGCACCTGGGCAACGTGTACGTGCTCAACCGGATCCGGCGGCGCGGGGTCATGGAGCGCGAGCAGGTCCCGCCGGTCGCCCCGCAGGGCTGGGCCCCCTCGGCCGGGGCGTGAGCGCGGTGACGGCCCACCGCGCCGCCGACGACCGGGACGCCGCCCGCGTCCCGGTCCGCCGGCTCACCGTGCTCTACGACGCCCACTGCGCCCTGTGCTCCTTCGTGCGCGACTGGCTGGCCCGGCAGCCGCAACTGGTCCCGCTGGACCTGGTCCCGGCCGCCTCCGCGGAGGCCGGCGCCCGCTTCCCCTGGCTCGACCACCGGGCCACCCTGGAGGAGATCACCGTCGTGGGCGACGGCGGCCAGGTCTACCGGGGTTCCGCCGCCTGGATCGTCACCCTGTGGGCGCTGCGCGAGCACCGTCCGCTCGCCCACCGCCTGAGCACCCCCGCCGGGGCGAAGCTCGCCAAGGGCGCGGTCCTGGCCGCCGCCAAGTGGCGTGGGGCCCGGCGGACGGACACCGGCTGGGGCGGTGGCGTGTACTACTCGGCCGACGGCTGGTCCTTCGACCCCCGCGACGGCTGGTCCTACACCCCGCCCTCCTGTGCCGACGGCGCGTGCGCCACTGACTAGGCTTTCCTTCCGTGTCCGCGAAGAACGAAGGCCCCGCTGAGGGCGCCGCCCCGTCCGAGCCCGCCGAGCCCTCCGAGTCCGCCGAGGGGGCGGAGGGGGCCGAGGGCGCCGCACGGTCCAAGTCCGAGCAGACCCGCGCGCTGATCCTGGAGACCGCGATGCGGCTGTTCCAGGAGCGCGGCTACGACAAGACGACGATGCGGGCCATCGCCCAGGAGGCCGGTGTCTCCGTGGGGAACGCCTACTACTACTTCGCGGGCAAGGAGCACCTGATCCAGGGCTTCTACGACCGGCTCGCCGCCGAGCACCGGGTGGCGATCCAGGACGTGCTGGCCCGGGAGACGAGCCTGGAGGCGCGGCTCGCGGGCGTGCTGCGGGTCTGGCTGGACGTGGCCACGCCGTACCACGAGTTCGCCGTGCAGTTCTTCAAGAACGCCGCCGACCCGGACAGCCCGCTCAGCCCCTTCTCCCCGGAGTCCGAGCACGCGCGCCTGGAAGCGATCTCCGTCCACCGGCAGGTGCTCGCCGGGTCCAAGGCGAAGGTGCCGGAGGAACTGCGGGAGGTGCTGCCCGAGTTGATGTGGCTCTCCCAGATGGGGCTCGTCCTGTACTGGATCTTCGACCGTACGGAGGGGCGTGAGCGCAGCTACCGGCTCGTGGAGCGGGGCGCGCGCCTCACCGCGCGCGGGGTGACGCTGTCCCGGTTCCGGGTGCTGCGGCCGCTCGTCCACGAGGTGCACGAGCTGTTCACGGACTTCCTGCCGGGGATGACGAGGGCCCTGCCGGACCCGGCGAAGAAGCGGGACGAGTCGTAGGCGGCGCGGGCCCGCCGGCGTCGCGGGCTCTCCGTCAGGCCTCGTCGGCGGTGAGCACCAGCGCCCACACCGTCTTGCCGTGCCGGCCCCGGCCCCACACCCCCCAGGCCGCCGCGACGTGCTCCACCAGGCGCAGCCCGCGGCCGTGCTCGTCCCACTCGGAGACCGTGCGGGGGCGCGGCTCGTGACGGCCCTCGTCCGAGACCTCGATGAGGCAGGAGCCGTCGGCGAGGGCCGTCACGGCCACCTCGAACTCCCGCTCCCGCAGCAGCCCGTGGCGTACGACGTTGGTCGCCAGCTCGGACACCAGCAGCAGGGCGTCACCGAGGGCGGGGTCGTCCGGGCCGTGGCCCCACTGGGCCAGATGGTCCCGCACCCGGCGCCGGGCGAGGCCGACGGACGCCGGGTGCCGGGGCAGCCGGAAGGAGTTGCGTCTCAGCACGTCTGCTCCTCACACACCTCCGCCACCGGGACCCGCGTCGGGTGACTGCCCGGTGTGCGGCGGACGCATGCGGACGCACGCTGCCGGAGTCAGATCCAGTTCAGCTTCCACAGCCGGAACACGCCGTCGCCGTCCGCCAGATACTGGCCGCCGCCGACGTCGGCACTGGTCAGGACGTACGCCTTGCGCTGCCACAGCGGGACGACCGGCACGTCCTCGGCGATGAACTTCTGCAGTTCGCGGAAGTCGTCGAGGACACGGCTCCGGTCGGCGTAGCGGCGGCTGTCCTTGATGAAGCCGTCGACCGGCTTGCTGCTGTAGCCCGTGTTCATGGTGGAGCCGGTGCCGACGAGCGGGGCGGCGAAGGTGTCCGGGTCGGGATAGTCGGCGACCCAGCCGACGGCGTACGCGTCGAGCTTGCCGGTCGCCCACCGCTCCTGGAAGTCGGTCCACTCGTAACCCTTGACGGTCACCTTGAACAGGCCGGAGGCCTCCAGCTGCCGCTTGATCTCCCTGGCCTCCTGCTCGGCCGCGCCGCTGCCGAGCCCGTAGCCGTAGGTGAAGGCGACGGGGACGCCGACGCCGGCCTGCTGGAGCAGCTTGCGCGCCTTCTGGGGGTTCTGGTCCGGGTAGGCGTCGAAGAAGGAGGTGGTGTGGCCGGTGATGCCGGTCGGGATCAGTGAGAACAGCGGGTCGACGGTGCCGTGGTACACGGAGTTCGCCAGTTGCTCGCGGTCGATCAGCCAGGCCGCCGCCTTGCGGACGGCCGCCTGGTGCAGGGGGGAGCCGGCGCGGGTGTTGAAGTACAGGTTGCGGGTCTCGGAGCTGCCCGCCTCGGTGACGCGCTGGTCCGGGTCGCTGCTGTTCAGGGCGGCCAGGACGTTCGGCGGCAGCTGGCGGGTGGCGGCGTCGACCTCCTTGGCCTTCCACGCCTGGTCGAGGGCCTCGGGGTCGGCGTAGTACCGCAGGTGCACGGGTCGTCCGGTGCTGACCGCGCCGTGGTAGCGGGAGTTGGGGGTGAGCTCGGCGCGCTTGCCCTTGGTGTAGCCGGTGAGTGTGTACGGTCCGGTGCCGTCGACCTGGTCGCCGGTGCGCAGGGCGTCCGCCGGGTAGCGCTCGCGGTCGACGATCGAGCCGGCGCCGGTGGCCACCTTGAACGGGAACGTGGCGTCCGGGGCGGAGAGGTGGAAGGTGACGGTGTCGCCCTGGGCGTCCACCGACCTCAGGGTGGACAGCAGGCTCGCGGGGCCGACCTCGGCGTCGATCTTCTTCACCCGGTCGAAGGAGTACTTCACGTCCTCGGCGGTCAGCTCGCGGCCGCTGGGGAAGGTGAGGTCGTCGCGGAGGCGGCACCGGTAGGTGGTGAGGCCGCCGGCGCTGAACGCGCAGCTCTCGGCCGCGTCGGGGACCGGTGTCGTGCCGCCCGGTTCGTACGTCAGCAGCGACTGGAAGACGTTGCTGAACAGGGCCCAGGAAGCGGCGTCGTAGGCGCCGGCCGGGTCGAGCGAGGTGACGGTGTCCGTCGTGCCGACCCTGATCGCCTTGCCCGGGCCGCCCCGGGCGGGCAGTAACTGCCAGCCGCCCACCGCGACCACCGCGAGCACCGACGACGTGACCAGGATGCGCATGCGAACCGAGCGCATGGGTGTGCCCTGCCCTCCCCGGGCCGTACGCCCGGCACATGAAAAGTGCCGCTCCCCTTGGCGGCGGGCTCACCTAACCACACGGGTTTCGGCCGGGGGAAGGGGATCGGGCGGAGATGAGAAAGTACTTGCCGACCGGTTGTCTCAGCCGGGTTCCACAGGTCCTCCCTCCCCGAGGGGGCGCGGTCACCCGCGGCTGTCCGCGGCTGGGGAGGCCGGTGGGGCGGGTGGTCAGGCGTCGGGGGACGCCAGTTGGAGGAGGGTGATGTCCGAGGGGGCGCCCACTCGGGTGGGCGGGCCCCAGGCGCCGGCGCCTCGGGAGACGTAGAGCTGGGTGTCGCCGTAGCGTTCCAGGCCCGCCACCGTGGGGTTCGCGGCGGCGGCGATGATGCTGCCGGGCCAGAGCTGGCCGCCGTGGGTGTGGCCGGAGAGCTGGAGGTCGACACCGTGCTCGACGGCGTCGTGGATCTGCACGGGCTGGTGGGCGAGGAGCACGCACGCGCGTGCGGTGTCCCGGTCGCCGAGCGCCTTGCCGAAGTCGGGGCCGTGGCCCTCGCTCTCGCCCGCCACGTCGTTGACGCCGGCCAGGTCGAACCACGGCAGTTCCGTGCGCGCGTTCTCCAGCGGCAGCAGGCCGAGGCGGCGCACCTCCTCCACCCACTGCTCGGCGCCGGAGAAGTACTCGTGGTTGCCGGTGACGAAGAAGCTTCCGTGACGGGCCTTCAGCCCGGCGAGCGGCGCGGCGGCCGGGCCGAGGTCCTTGACGCTGCCGTCGACCAGGTCGCCGACGACGGCGATCAGGTCCGGCTGGGCGCCGTTGATCGTGTCGACGACCTTCCGGGCGAAGTCCCGGCCGAGGACCGGCCCCAGGTGGATGTCGCTGACGACGGCGATCCGGTAACCGTGCGCCGCACGCGGCAGCTTGGCCAGCGGGACGGTGACCCGCTTCACCCTCGGCCCCCGCAGCACGCCGTACGTGCCGTAGCCGACGGTCCCGACGGCGGCTGCCGCCGCGGCCCCGCCGACGACCCGGGAGACGAACAGACGCCTGGAGGGCGCGGGAGGCTCAGGGGACGCGGGCGGCGCGGGAGGGACCGGGTCCTCGGGGGGCGCGAGTGCGGGCGCCGTCACGACCGCAGGGGTTGCGGCGGCGGCCGTCCGCTCGGACGTGCGGTCGCGTCGTTCCAGGTGACGGCGCAGCAGGGGGCGTACCGCCTCGCCGGCGAGGACGCCCAGCAGCAGGTACACGGACAGCGCCAGCCACAGGAAGCCCGGCCAGGCCAGGGCCTGCTGGAGCGGGAAGGGGGCGCCGGTGCGCTCGGCGACGAGAGCGCCGACGGCCATGGCCCAGCCGCCCGCGATGAGGGCCGCGCCGCCGCGGCGGCCCCAGCCGGGAGCACGGGTGGTGTCCCGGAACAGCCGCCGCCACACGTACCAGTTGGCCGTCACGACGACGGCCAGGACGGCCAGGGCGAGCAGCACGAAAAGGATGGCCACGGTGTCTTGGTCCCCGCTGTCTGCTGTGGTCGGTGGTGACTATGACGTTCGACGCAGTGCGCGCAGTCCGCGCAACCCGATGACGCCGATGACCGTCCCCAATACGAAGGAGACGACGGCCAGCAGCAGATGCACCCAGAAGTACGCCGTCGGGTCGCCGTCCTCGAACGCCAGCCCGCTGCCGTCCTTGATGAGGTTCTTGACGAAAGTGATCCAGATGACCCAGCTCCACACCCCGAAGGCGAGCAGGAACCAGGACACGGGGCGGCTGAGCTTCATGCCTTCAGTATCGCCGCCCGGTGTCCGGTTCCGTGCCCGGGGTGGGGAGGGCCGCGGGACTTCGCCCCGTCGGGCAGGTACGTTCTGCGTCGTGCCCGCACCCTTGATGCAGACCGTCAGGCGATCCCTGCTGGTCACCTCAGCGACCCTCGCGTCCCTCGCGCTGACCGCGCCGGTGTCCCTGGCGGCCCCGCCGATCCCGTCGCCGTCCGCGCCCGCCTCCCCGTCCACGGGGGCTTCGCCGTCAGCGGGAGTCTCCCCGTCGGCGGGGGCCTCGCCGTCGAAGAGTGCGACGGCCACTCCCCCGGCGGGCATGTCGACCGTGGGCGGCGTGCGGCTCGGGCAGGCCGGGACGCAGGTCGACCTGGCGGGCGGCGCCCCGGTGCTGCCGAAGGACGTGACCGCACGGTCGTGGATCGTCGCGGACGCCGAGTCCGGCGAGGTGCTCGCCGCGCACAACGCGCACTGGCGGCTGGCCCCGGCGAGCACGCTGAAGATGCTGTTCGCGGACACCGTGCTGCCGCGCTTCCCCGGGACCGCGCGGCACAAGGTCACCCCGAAGGACCTGGAAGGCCTCGGCCCCGGCTCCAGCCTGGTCGGGATAAAGGAGAACGAGACCTACTCGGTCCACGACCTCTGGCTGGGCGTGTTCCTGAAGTCCGGCAACGACGCCGTGCGCGTCCTGTCGGCGATGAACGGCGGCGTCGGCCCGACGGTGGCGGCCATGAACGAGCACGCCGAGGAGCTCCAGGCCCTCGACACGCATGTGGTCTCCCCCGACGGCTACGACGCCTCGGGCCAGGTGTCCTCGGCCTACGACCTGACGCTGATCGCCCGCTCCGGTCTGCAGAAGAAGGACTTCCGGGAGTACTGCTCGACCGTGCGGGCCGCGTTCCCGGGCGAGACGAAGAAGGACAAGACGGGCAAGATCACCCGTCGCACCTTCGAGATCCAGAACACCAACCGGCTGCTGCGCGGCGACTACGACATCTCCCAGTACCCGGGCATCGCCGGCGTCAAGAACGGCAACACCACCAACGCGGGCGCCACCTTCACCGGGGTCGCCGAGCGGGGTGGCCGGGTGCTGCTGGTCACCGTCATGAACCCGGAGAAGAGCGCCCACAACGAGGTCTACAAGGAGACAGCCGCCCTGTTCGACTGGGGTTTCCAGGCGGCCGGCAAGGTGCGGCCGGTCGGCGAGCTGGTCCCGCCGAAGGGCGCCGCGCAGTCCGGCGCCCAGCCCTCGAAGGGGACCGGTGAGGACTCCGCGGCGACCGGAGGGGCCGGCGGCTCGGGCGACGGGTCCGCGAAGCCGGTGGCCGGCGCGGTGACCGGGAAGGGCGCCGGGGGCGTCGGCGTCGCGATGGCGATCACCGGCGGGGTGCTGGTGCTCCTCGCGGGCGCCGCGTACCTGGTCAACCGCCGGTGGCCGCTGCCGGACCTGGTGCGCCGCCGCCGCTGACCCCGCCGCTGCCGGCGCTTGCGTCGTCGTGCGCGCCCTCCTGGCGCTCCCCGTCCGCCTCCTTGGCGGGCGTCGCCGTCCACGAGGCGCTGAACAGGACGAGTTTCGCGGTGAAGTTGATCCACAGCAGCAGGGCGATGGGCACGCCGAACGCGCCGTACATGCTCTTCGTGGCGACGCCCTGCATATAGCCGCTGAGCAGCAGCTTCAGCAGTTCGAAGCCGACCGCGCCGGTCAGCGCGGCCACGAACAGGCGGTGGCGGCTCGGTTCGACGCCGGGCAGCAGGGTGAGGACGTACAGGAGCAGCAGGAAGTCCGCGAGGACGGCGACGAGGAACGCGACGACGTGCAGCAGCACGCCGCCCCAGCCGCCCTCGTCGATGCCGAGCTGCCGGGTGATCCACCCGACCATGCCGGAGGCGACGGTGGAGGCGGCGAGGGTGAGGAGGACCGCGCCGCCGAGGCCGAGGAGGATGCCGAGGTCCTTGGCCTTGCGCAGGACGGGGTTCTCCTCCTCGTCCGGCAGCTCCCAGACGGCGCGCAGGCATTCGCGCGTCGAGCCGGCCCAGCCGACGCCGGTGAACAGCAGCGCGGCGGCGGCGATGAGGCCGACCGTGCCGGCGTTCTGCACCAGGCCGTCGATGTCCAGCTGGTCGGAGATGCCGGGCACCTGCTCGGCGAGCTTGTCCTGGAGCTCGCCCTGCCGCTCGGCGCCCAGTGTGGCGGCGGCGATGGTGGCGGCCAGGGTCAGCAGCGGGAAGAGCGCGACGAAGCTGGTGAACGTCATCGCGGCGGCCAGCCGGGTCCACTTCACCCGGTCGAGCCGTTCGTAGGACCGCCACGCGTGCGTGAGCATCGCGCGCGTGACGAGCGGCCCGATCCCGGGGAGCTTTTTCAGCCAGTCCATACTCCGACTCTGCCCTCGCGGATACGGCCGATGCTCCCCGATCGGCAGCGATACGCCTGGAGTGACCCGCGGGGTCAGGACGCGCCGCACACGGAACGACATCCCACTAATCACCCGTTTCGGGTATCACGGGATGTCTCTCCATGAACCGCCTCGCGGAGGGGCGGTACGGTCGCCGACATGTCCGTCGGCCCTCGACCTCCTGGAGCTGTCGTGAAGGACGCCCCCGGCCTCCCCCGGTCCCTCCTCGTCCTCGGCGGGACGTCGGAGATCGCGCTGGCCACCGCGCGCCGTCTGATCGCCCGCCGCACCCGCACGGTGTGGCTGGCGGGGCGTCCGTCGCCGGCCCTGGAGTCGGCCGCCGCCGGGCTGCGCGCCCTGGGGGCGCTGGTGCACACGGTCGCCTTCGACGCGCTCGACCCCGGGTCCCACGAGAGCGTCCTCGGCAAGGTGTTCGCGGAGGGCGATGTCGACATGGTGCTGCTCGCCTTCGGCGTGCTCGGCGACCAGGCGCACGACGAGCGCGATCCGGCGGCGGCCGTGCGCGTCGCGCAGACCAACTACACGGGCGCGGTGTCGGCGGGCCTGGTCGCCGCGTGCGCGCTCCAGTCTCAGGGCCACGGCTCGCTGGTCGTGCTGTCCTCCGTCGCCGGCGAGCGGGCCCGCCGCGCCGACTTCATCTACGGCTCCAGCAAGGCGGGCCTGGACGCCTTCACCCAGGGGCTGGGCGACGCGCTGTACGGCACGGGCGTGCACGTCATGGTCGTACGCCCGGGTTTCGTGCGGACGAGGAGCACCGCCGGCCTTCCCGAAGGACCCCTGGCCACCACCCCGGAGGCGGTCGCCACGGCGATCGAGCTGGGCCTGCGCCGCCGCTCGGAGACGGTGTGGGCGCCGGGCCTGCTGCGCGTGCGGATGTCGGCGCTGCGGCACCTGCCGCGGGGGCTCTTCCGCAGACTGCCGCTGTAGCTACCGGGTGGGCAGGGTGTCGCGGTCGACGTGAGGGGTCTGCGGGGGCACCGTCGGGCCGCCGAAGGGGTACTCGCGCAGCTTGCGCCAGACGGCGTCGGCGCCCTGTTCGTAGAGCGCGAAGCCGGTGCAGGACCACCGCGCCTCGTAGTCGGCGAGCTCCTCGAAGGCGCGGTCCATGGCCGCCTCGTCGATGCCGTGCGCCACGGTGACGTGCGGGTGGTACGGGAACTGCAGTTCGCGGGCGATGGGGCCGGCGGGGTCGCGGACCTGCTGCTGGAGTCGGGTGCAGTCGGTCCGGCCCTCGGCGATCCGCACGTACACCACCGGCGACAGGGGCCGGAAGGTGCCCGTGCCGGACAGGCGCATCGGGAACGGCCGGCCCGCCGAGGCGACCCGCAGCAGATGCGCCTCGACGGCCGGCAGGCTCGCGGAGTCGACCTCGGTCGGCGGAAGCAGGGTGACGTGCGTGGGGATGCCGTGCGCGGCGGCGTCGCCGAAGCCCGCGCGCCGCTCCTGGAGCAGGCTGCCGTGAGGCTCCGGGACCGCGATCGACACGCCGATCGTTACGGTCCCCACGTCGTCTCCTGTCGTCGTGTCAAACGTGCTGTCGCACGCGTGCTCAGTCGTACGTCTATCGACTGTACGGCCACCGCTGTGCGCTGGGCAGGCGCAGCCGAAGTGATGTGCAGCGCTCTGCCCGGCGGACGGTGTGTGCGGTGGTGCGCCCTCGGCGCGGCCGCGTTCAGTGCTTCGCGGGCAGGAAGCCCACCCTCTCGTACGCCTGGGACAGCGTCTCCGCGGCGACGGCCCGTGCCTTCTCCGCGCCCTTGGCCAGGAGCGAGTCGAGGGTCTCGGGGTCGTCGAGGTACTGCTGGGTGCGCTCCCTGAACGGGGTCACGAAGTCGACGACGACCTCGGCGAGGTCGGTCTTGAGCGCGCCGTACAGCTTGCCCTCGTAGCGCTGCTCCAGCTCGGGGATGCTCACGCCGGTCAGCGTCGAGTAGATGCTGAGCAGGTTGCTGACGCCCGGCTTGTTCTCGGCGTCGTAGCGCACGACCGTGTCGGTGTCGGTGACCGCGCTCTTGACCTTCTTCGCGGTGGCCTTGGGGTCGTCGAGCAGGTTGATGAGGCCCTTCGGCGTGGACGCCGACTTGCTCATCTTGATCGACGGCTCCTGGAGGTCGTAGATCTTCGCCGTCTCCCGCAGGATGTACGGCTTCGGGATCGTGAAGGTCTCCCCGAAGCGGCCGTTGAAGCGGTCGGCGAGGTCACGGGTGAGCTCGATGTGCTGGCGCTGGTCCTCGCCGACGGGGACCTCGTCGGCCTGGTAGAGCAGGATGTCGGCGACCTGGAGGATCGGGTACGTGAACAGGCCGACGGAGGCTCGGTCGGCGCCCTGCTTGGCGGACTTGTCCTTGAACTGAGTCATCCGGGAGGCCTCGCCGAAGCCGGTCAGGCAGTTCATCACCCAGGCGAGCTGCGCGTGCTCGGGGACGTGGCTCTGCACGAACAGCGTGCAGCGGTCCGGGTCGAGGCCCGCCGCGAGGAGCTGAGCGGCGGCCAGCCGCGTGTTGGCGACCAGTTCCTTCGGGTACTGCGGGACCGTGATCGCGTGCAGGTCGACGACCATGTAGAAGGCGTCGTGGGACTCCTGCAGAGCCACCCACTGGCGCACGGCGCCGAGGTAGTTGCCGAGGTGGAACGAGCCGGCGGTGGGCTGGATGCCGGAGAGCACGCGGGGTCGGTCATTGGCCATGTCCACCATTGTCTCAGGTGTCGGGGGCCGCTCCTGAATCCGCCGGAAAACAGATGCGCCGCGGGTGGGAACCGATCGGCGCCGGGCGGTGTAGCAAGGGTGTGAAAGCGCGGGAGGGGGGCCGCATCGCCGATGAGGCCGCGGTGATCGCACGCGTACGCGCCGGGGAGCCGGAGGCGTACGCGGACCTGGTGCGCGCCCATACGGGGATCGCGCTGAGGGCGGCCCGCGCGCTGGGCGCGGGCGCGGACGCGGAGGACGTGGTGCAGCAGGCCTTCTTCAAGGCGTACTGCTCGCTGGGGCGCTTCCGGGACGGCGAGTCCTTCCGGCCGTGGCTGCTGTCGATCGTCGCCAACGAGACGCGGAACACCGTGCGGGCGGCGGGTCGGCGGCTGACGCTGGCGGGCCGGGAGGCGGCGATGGCGGGGGCGGAGCCGCTGATACCGGAATCGGTCGATCCGGCGGTCGCGGCCGTGGCGGGCGAGCGACGCCTCGCACTGCTGTCCGCGCTGGAACGGCTCAGTGAGGAGCACCGGCTGGTCGTCACGTATCGCTACCTGCTGGAGATGGACGAGCCCGAGACGGCCCAGGCGCTGGGCTGGCCGAGGGGGACGGTGAAGTCCCGGCTGAATCGGGCCCTGCGCAAACTGGGGCGGCTGCTGCCGGAGGGCGGGGTGCGGGGAGGAGGTGACGACGATGGGTGAGGACCGGGACGCCGGGCTGCCGGAGGAACTGCGGGCGCGGGAGCGGGACGCCGGGCTGCCGGAGGAACTGCGGGCGCTCGGGCGGGCGCTGGACCGGCCGGGGGACGACGGGGGCGAGACCGTGGTCGAGCAGGTGCTCCGGCGGATACTCGCCGAGCAGGTGCCCGTGCCGGTGGCCGAGCCGCGGGGGCCCGCCGAGTGGCTGAGATCGGCGCGCCGCCGGGCGAGGGCGCGGTGGCGGGCGGTGACGGCCGGGGTGTGCGGGCTGGTCGCCGTCCTCGTGCTCACTCCTCCTGTGCGGGCGTCGGTGGCGGACTGGTTCGGCTTCGGCGGGGTCGAGGTGCGGGTGGATCCGTCCGCGGTGCCGTCGGCGCGGGATTCGGCGCCGGGCTGCGAGGGGTCCGTCACGCTCGGGGAGGCCGCGCGGCGGGCGGGATTCCGGCCCGTGGTGCCGCGTGCGTTCGGTGAGCCGGACGCGGTGACGGTGGTGCCCTTGCCGGGGGGCCGGTCCCTGGTCGGCCTGTGCCGGCGGGAGGGCGGGCGCATGATCCGGGTCGACGAGTTCCGGGCGGGTCTGGACTTCGCGTTCGTCAAGACCGTCGAGGAGCAGCCCGAGTACCTGCCCCTGGGCGAGGGCGGGGAGGGCGCGGAGACCGGCCAGGTCGTGCCGGAGCAGGCCCTGTGGTTCCCGAGGCCGCATGTGCTGACGTTCTGGCTGGTGGGCGCGGACGGCGGGCGTTTCACCCGGTCGGAGCGCACGGCCGGACCGACGCTGCTGTGGACCCACCGGGGCGCCGACGGCGTCGAGTTGACGTTCCGTCTGGAGGGCGTCGGTTCCAGGGAACGGGCTCTGGAGATCGCCCGGTCGGTGACCTGACGCTCGGCCTCGGAGGCGGCCGGGAACGGCCCGGAAAGGCGGGAACCCCGGCGGGCCGAGCGGTGTACCAGAAGTGACACAGCGAGTGCGGGCGGGCCGCACCGGTTCGGACATGGGGGTTTCGGATGCGCTGGTTGCGTGAACTGGTCGCTCTTGCGGGGGCGTTGGCGATGGCCTTCGCGGCTGTGGTGCTCGGCGCCACGGCCTCGGTGGCGGGCGGGCCGACGAGTGTGCTGCTGGCCTCGCCCACGAGCCGGGAGACGGCCTCGCTGTACAGCACCGACAACGACTACAGCCGGTTGGACGGGCTGCTGCACGACTCGGGCGGGGCGCGCGCGGGCGGGGCGGGGCCCACGAAGCTGGAGGAGATGACGGGCCGCCTGATCAACATCACGTGGCTCGCGCATGACGTGCACCCTTGGCGGGTGGACCGGGTGTACTGGCTGACGCCCGACGACCGGGGGATCTGGATATCGACGTCCCTGGAGGCCTCGTCGACGGGGGCCTGGCACCAGCCGAAGGATCCCGCTCGGTTGCGGACGCTCTTCACCGAGCTGGGGCTCATGGACGAGTCGGCGGGCACTGGGTCCGGCGGCCGGTCCGACGCGGCGGAGGGGCCCGCGGCCGGGGCGGCGAAGGCCTCCTCGGAGCCGTCCGCCGCTGCGGGCGAGCCGGTCACGAGGTCGGCCGACACCGTGAGCCCGGCCCTCGGCGCCGGCTGGTGGTGGGCGATACCCGGGCTCGCTCTGGGCCTGGCCCTGGGCTTCGGCCGCACGCTTCTGGCCCGCCGTGCGGCAGCGCCGGAGGGGTCCGGGCCGCCGCACGAGCCGCGTCAGAAGCTCACCGATCTCTGACGGGAGACGGAGCTCTCAGGCTTCGGTCAGCCGAGGTCGATGTCCGGGTACAGGGGGAATCCGGCGACGAGGTCGGTGGCCCGGTGGGAGATCTCGTCCGCGATCTTCTGGTCGAGGACGTGGGAGGCCTTGCTGGGGGCGCCGGACTTCGTCGTGCCGGGCTGCGTCGTGGTGAGGACGCGGTCGATCAGGCCCGCGACCTCGTCCATCTCCGCGGTGCCCAGGCCGCGGGTGGTGAGCGCCGGGGTGCCGACGCGGATGCCGGAGGTGTACCAGGCGCCGTTGGGGTCGGCGGGGATGGCGTTGCGGTTGGTGACGATGCCGGAGTCCAGCAGGGCGGCCTCGGCCTGGCGGCCGGTGAGGCCGTAGGAGGTGGCGACGTCGATCAGGTTGAGGTGGTTGTCGGTGCCGCCGGTGACGAGGGTCGCGCCCCGGCGCTTGAGGCCCTCGGCGAGAGCGCGGGAGTTGTCGACGATGCGCTGGGCGTAGTCCTGGAAGGACGGCTGCCGGGCCTCGGCGAGGGCGACGGCCTTGGCGGCCATCACGTGCGGGAGGGGGCCGCCGAGGACCATCGGGCAGCCGCGGTCCACCTGGTCCTTGAGGGAGTCGTCGCACAGGACCATGCCTCCGCGCGGGCCGCGCAGCGACTTGTGGGTGGTGGTGGTGACGATCTGGGCGTGCGGCACCGGGTCGAAGTCGCCGGTGAGGACCTTGCCGGCGACGAGGCCCGCGAAGTGGGCCATGTCGACCATCAGCGTCGCGCCGACCTCGTCGGCGATCTCGCGCATGATCCGGAAGTTCACCAGGCGGGGGTAGGCCGAGTAGCCGGCGACGATGATCAGCGGCTCGAACTCGCGGGCGGAGGCGCGCAGGGCGTCGTAGTCGATCAGGCCGGTGGCCGGGTCGGTGCCGTAGGAGCGCTGGTCGAACATCTTGCCGGAGATGTTGGGGCGGAAGCCGTGGGTGAGGTGCCCGCCGGCGTCGAGGGACATGCCGAGCATGCGCTGGTTGCCGAAGGCCTGGCGCAGTTCGGCCCAGTCGGCCTCGGAGAGGTCGTTGACCTGGCGGGCGCCGGTCTTCTCCAGGAAGGGCGCCTCGACGCGGTCGGCGAGGACGGCCCAGAAGGCGACGAGGTTGGCGTCGATGCCGGAGTGCGGCTGGACGTAGGCGTGGCGGGCGCCGAAGAGTTCGCGGGCGTGCTCGGCGGCGAGGGACTCGACGGTGTCGACGTTGCGGCAGCCGGCGTAGAAGCGGCGGCCCACGGTGCCCTCGGCGTACTTGTCGCTGAACCAGTTGCCCATCGCGAGGAGCGTGGCCGGGGAGGCGTAGTTCTCCGAGGCGATCAGTTTGAGCATCTCGCGCTGGTCGGTGACTTCCTGGCCGATGGCGTCGGCGACGCGCGGCTCCACGGCGCGGACGACGTCGAGGGCGGCGCGGAAGGCGGTGGACTGGGTGGAGAGGGGCTGCTGCTCTGACATCTCGTCGGCCTCCGGGTGGCGTGGGTGCTGAGAAGCGGTCACGGGTTCACGGCTCGGCCCAGGCGCACGGCACTCGTCTCACTCCGGGCCGCTCCCCGATGGTCCGTCCCATCCCAGCGCGCCAGTCACGGCCCGTCGGCCAGCCTACCGGCCGGGCCTCGACGGCAAGGGCGCGCGTCCACCATGCGAGCGACGCCTCTCTGGGCTCTTTCCCGGCCCTTTTCGTGGGCGCGCGGGGAATGATGCGCTATTCCATCCACTTGCACAAGCGCTTTCCGTAATTCCGTCGAAAGTTACCCCGAGTATCGGCAGACATACTCAAGGAGCCCGCCCCAAAACGTTACAAGTTCGACATTCGCGGCGGCCAAAAAAGTTCATTGAAGCTTGAACACAGCTGTTCTTCCGGCCGTACTCGAAAGCGTGACCAGTAATCCCGTCACCGTCACCGTGGCCTACCACGTGGTGCCGGGCCACGAGTCGGACTTCCACTCCTGGGGCTGGGCCATGCTGGCCGCGAGCGCGCGGCAACCGGGCTTTCTTGGAGGTGGCGTCCTTGTCGACGGAGAGGCGGAATGGCATGTGGTCTACCGCTTCGCCGGCGAGCGCGACCTTGCCGCCTGGGAGGAGTCGAGCGCTCGCCGGCAGTGGGACGTCGAGGCCGTCGGGTTCTCCCGGCAGACGGGCCGCAAGAGTGTTCGCGGCGGCAAGGCCTGGTTCGACTCCCAGGCCCCACAGCCCGCCCCACCGGCTCCGCCGTCGAAATGGAAGCTCTGGTTCGTGAATATGAGCGCCGTTTTTCCACCGGTGCTCATATTCAATGTGGCCGTGCTTCCCTATCTCGGCGCGCTCAATCCGCTCATTCGTACGCTGTTGCTGTGCCTCTGCGTGACGGCACTCGTCACCTGGATTCTCATGCCGCGCCTCCAGCGATTCTTCAAGAAATGGCTGTATCCACCGCTTCAGGCGCTGCGCGGACGGCACAAACGCACCGCGTAGGACGGGAACGACCAGAGGGAGGTGGGCTGGTGAAGACCCTGCTCATCGACAATTACGACTCGTACACGTACAACCTGTTCCAGCTGATCGCCGAGGTCAACGGCGAGGAGCCGGTGGTGGTCCTGAACGACACCCCGGCGGAAGCGGTTCCCGACCTCGCCGAGTTCGACAACGTGGTGGTGTCGCCCGGACCGGGGCACCCGGCGAACGCGCGTGACTTCGGCATCGCGGCCCGCGTGATCGCGGGCTCCCCGCTGCCCCTGCTCGGTGTCTGCCTGGGGCACCAGGGGATCGCGCTCGGGGAGCGCGGCGAGGTGGCGGCCGCGCCGGAGCCCCGGCACGGCTTCCTGACCACGGTGCGGCACGACGGCGGTGACCTGTTCCAGGGCCTGCCGCAGGATTTCACCGCGGTCCGCTACCACTCGCTGGCCGTGCGCGAGCCGTTGCCGGACGCCCTGGAGGCCGCCGCCTGGGCGGAGGACGGCGTGCTGATGGGCCTGCGGCACCGTACGCGGCCGTTGTGGGGCGTGCAGTTCCACCCGGAGTCGGTGCTCACCGAGTACGGCCACCGCATGCTGGTGAACTTCCGCAACCTGACGGCCGAGCGGGCGCGCAAGCTGCGCGCGAAGAACACGGCGGTCCCCCTGACGGCGACCGCCCGCCCCGCGGGCGCCTCCCGGACGGCGGGAGTTCTGCGCACCCCCGCCCCGCCCGGACCGACGCCGGTGACCTCGACGGCGACGGTGCTCCCGCTGGCCACCCTGGCCCACCCGCCGAACCCCGCGCCCACGGAGAATCCCGCGGAGAGCACCACGGCCACGGCGGCGGATCACACCGCCCCCGCGGCGACCGGCGCCGGCACCCCGGCCGCCCCCCTCCTCCCCCGCCCCCGGCGGGCCGAAGGGATCGGGTACCGGGTGCAGTGGCGGCGGGTCGAGGGCGCCGTCGACGCCGAGGCGGCGTTCGGGCGGATGTGCGCGGGCGCCGAGCGGGCGTTCTGGCTGGACAGTTCACTCGTCGAACCGGGGCGGTCGAGGTTCTCCTTCTTCGGGGACGGCAGCGGCCCCCTCTCGGAGTTCGTGCGCTACGACGTCGACGCCGGGCGCTGTGAGATCGAGCGGCCGGGGCGGCCCCCGCGCAAGGTCCGCGCGAGCGTCTTCGACTACCTGAAACGGCAGTTGGCGAGCCGCAAGGTCGATCCCGCCGGGCTGCCGTTCGGCTTCACCGGCGGCTACGTCGGCTACTTCGGTTACGAGACCAAGGCCGACTGCGGCTCCCCCAACCGGCACAGCTCCGACGTCCCCGACGCCTGCTGGCTCTTCGTCGACCGGCTGATCGCCGTGGACCACGAGGAGGGCGTCACGTACGCCGTGTGCTTCGCGGAGGACACCGCGCAGGGCGCGCGGGAGGCCGCCGACTGGCTGGACTCGGCGCAGGCCCGGCTGACCCGCCTGCTCGCGGACCCGGGCCCCGCTGTGCCCGCGCCGGCCGTGCCGACGGCGGAGCCGGACCCCGCCGCGGCCGAACCCTGGCTGGTCCGCGACCGGAAGACGTACCTCGCCGACATCGCCGCCTGCCACCGGGAACTGCAGGCCGGCACCAGCTACGAGGTGTGCCTGACGGACGCCGCCCGGCTGCCCGCGCCGCCCGACGCCTTCGACTTCTACCGCGTGCTGCGCCGCAGCGACCCGGCGCCCTACGGGGCCTTCCTGCGGTTCGGGGACCTCGACGTGGCCGGATCCTCCCCCGAGCGGTTCCTGCGCGTCACCCGGGACGGCGTGGCCGAGGCCAGGCCCATCAAGGGCACCGCGCGCCGCGCCGAGGACCCCGTGGAGGACGCCCGGCTGCGGGACGGGCTCGGCGCGGACGCCAAGACCCGCGCCGAGAACCTGATGATCGTCGACCTGCTGCGCAACGACCTCGGCCGGCTCTGCCGGACCGGGACGGTCCGGGTGACCGGGCTCATGGAGACCGAGACGTACACGACGGTGCACCAGCTCGTCTCCACCGTCGAGGGCCGGCTGCGCGAGGACAGGGACGCGGTGGACTGCGTCCGCGCCTGCTTCCCGGGCGGCTCGATGACCGGCGCGCCCAAGCTCCGCACGATGGAGATCATCGACGGCCTGGAGACCGAGGCCCGCGGGGTCTACTCCGGCGCCCTCGGCTACCTGGGCTGCGGCGGCGACGCCGATCTGAGCATCGTCATCCGCACGGCCGTGATCGCCGACGGGCTGATGCGCGTCGGGGCCGGCGGGGCGATCGTCCTCGACTCCGACCCGGTCGCGGAGTACGACGAGATGCTGCTGAAGACGGCCGGGCAGATGCGGGCGCACGCCGCCGCCCTGGCCCGGGCTCCCCGGCCCGCCGGCCGGCCGTCCCCGAGAGCGGCCGCCCGGTCGGCGGCCCCGCCGTCGGCGCTGCCTCCCGTACGGCAGTCCGCCGAGCGTCCGCCGGCCCGGCAGCGCCGGGAGCCGGTCGCCGCCGCCTCCCGCGGTCCCCAGCTGCGCCCGTCCACGGTTCGCGCCGACCCCCGGGCCGCGCAGACCTCCCAGATCGTCACCCCGGAGCCGGCCCCATGACGTCACCGCAGTCCACGCTGTCCCCGGCCGACCTCCACGTCCCCGGCAACCTCGCGGCGCACCTCGCCGTGCTCGCCGGGCAGCGCGGCTGGCACGGGCGGGCCGCCTTCCACCAGGGGCACCGGACCTGGACCCACGGCGAGGTGCACGCGCTCGCGGCCGGCGCGGCCACCGTGCTCGCCGAGCACGGCGTGCGTCCCGGCGACCGGGTGCTGCTCGCCCTGCCGGACGGCATCGCCTGGATCGTCGCCTTCCTCGGCGCCGCCCGAGCGGGCGCCACCGCGGTCCTGGTGAACCCCGAACTCCCCGCCCGCGAACACGCGTTCATGGCCGAGGACACCGACGCCGTCCTGTGCGTCACCGGCCCGGGCCTGGAGAGCCGGTTCGCCGGCCGGGCCCAGCTCGGCGCCGACCAGCTCCTCGCGCTCGCACCCTTCGCCGAGCCGGCCGCCGCCCACCCCGTCGACGAGCGCAGCGCGCTGTACGTCCAGTACACGTCGGGCACCACGGGCAGCCCGAAAGGGGTCGTGCACCGGCACGGCGACCCGCGTCTCTACCACGAGCTGGTGGGCAGACGGCTGCTGAGAATCACCGAGGACGACGTCACGCTGTCGGTGTCCCGGCTGTACTTCGCCTACGGCTTCGGCAACGCCTTCGTCTTCCCGCTCTTCTCCGGTTCCTCCGCGGTGCTCACCGACCGGCGCCCCACTCCAGCGGCCGTGGACGAGCTGGTCGCCCGGCACCGGGTGACGCTGCTGTACTCCGTGCCGTCCGCGTACGCCTCGCTGGCCGCCGACCGCGGCAACGGGCACGAGGCCTGCTTCGCCTCCGTACGGGCCGCGGTGTCGGCCGGGGAGGGCATGCCGGCCGTACTGGAGAGACAGGTCGCCGCTCTGCTCGGCGCGCCGGTGCTGGAGCAGATCGGCTCGACCGAGGCCGGGCACGCCTTCTGCGCCAACAGCGTGGCTCACAACCGCCCCGGCACCGTAGGCCGTCCCGTGCCCGGCTTCGAGGTGGAGGTCCGCGACCGTGACGGGCGTCCGCTGCCGGAGGGCGCGGAGGGCGAGCTGTGGGTGCGCGGGCCGACGGTGACGTCCGGCTATCTGAACCGTCCCGAGGAGACCGAACGAACCCTGGTCGGCGGCTGGTTGGCCACCCGTGACCGGGCGCGCCGCGAACCGGACGGTACGTACCGGCACCTGGGCCGCGTCGACGACATGGAGATGGTCGGCGGGATCACCGTCTCGCCGTTGGAGGTGGAGGAGGTGCTGCGCGGTCATCCGTCGGTGCGGGAGGTCGCGGTCGTGGCCGTGCGCGACGGCGACGGCGCCAGCCGGCTGCGGGCGTTCGTCGTCCCCCGCACCGCGGCGCCTGCCGGTCTGGAGGACGACCTGATCGCGCTGGCGCGCCGGCGGCTGGCCGCCTTCAAGGTGCCGCGCAGCGTCAGCCTCGTCCCGTCGCTGCCCCGCACCCCCACCGGCAAGCTCCGCCGCCACCTGGTCCGCAAGGGCGCGTGGTGACCCGGCACGGGCCGGACGCGCCTCCCTGGCAGCCGCACGACCGAAGTGAAAGGACCAGCCGCATGTCCCAGCAGTCCCTGCTCGCCGACCGCGGGTTCTATCTCGGCCCGTTGTTCCGTCGGGCGGCCGACCGGCACGGGGCCGTCTTCGTCACCCTGGACCGGCCGCTGGACGTCGACCCGGCCCGCGGGGTGGACCTGAGCTACGCGGTGCTGGCCGATGTCGTCGAGGAGTTGTCGGCCCGGCTGTGGGAGGCGGGGGTGCGGCCCTCGGAACAGGTGGCCGTCCACAAGAGCGACAACGTGGACATCGTGCTGCTGACCTGCGCGATCTCCCGTATCGGCGCGGTGCCCGCACTGCTGTCGCCCGGGCTGTCCGGCCCGGTCGTGGGGCAGTTGCTGGCGCGGCTGCGCCGGCCGTGGCTGATCACCGACCGGGCGAAGCTGGCGGGTCCGCTCGCCGACGTCGACGTGCCCTCCCTGGTGCGGCGGACGCTGACCGTGGACGACATGCCCACCGCCGGGGAACCGGACCGGTCCGGCGCGCCCTCGGAGCGGCCCGCGGCGCTCTCCGCGCCGTACGCCGAGCCCCTCGGGAACCACGCCGGGGCCGAGCCGCCCCCGCCGGTCCGGCTCCACCCGCGGGAGCCCGCGCTGATCACGCACAGCTCGGGCACCACCGGCATCCCCAAGCTGGCCGTGCACTGCGCGAACACCATGTGGAACCGGCTCGTGCCCCAGCAGGCGATGGGCTGGCCCACCCGCGGGGAGACCGCGGCCCTGCACATGTCGTTCGTGCACTCGCGCTTCTACCACCTGCTCGGCGTCCTGCTGCGCTTCGGCAGCCCGCTGGTGCTGATCACCGACCCCGAGCCGACGAGCGTGGGACCGCTGCTGTCGCGGCACCGCCCCGGGATCGTCGAGACCCACCCCAACACCTTCGTGCTGTGGGAGGAGTTGGCCGACGCGCCCGGGGCCCCGCTGTCCCGGGTCCGGTCGTACGGCTCGACGTTCGACGCGATCCATCCGCGCACGGTGCGACGGCTGCTGGGGGCGTCGAAGCGGCGTGCGCCCTGGCTGATCCAGTTGTACGGGCAGAGCGAGACGGGTCCGGTGGCGTTCCAGTGGTTCACCCGGCGCAGCGCCGCCCGCGCCGACGGCCGCCGGGTGGGCAGCGGCATCCCGGGCTTCACCCGGGTCCGTGTGACCGATGACCACGGCAGGCCGATCGCGCCGGGTGTGGCGGGCCGCATCGAGGCGCGCACGCGGGGCCGCATCCTCACCTACCTGGGCGCCCGGGAGACCTACGAACGCCAACTGGACGGCGAGTGGTGGCAGATGGGCGACATGGGCTACCGGAGCCGGTTCGGGGTGCTGCACCTGATCGACCGTGAGGTGGACCGGATCGACTCGGTGCACAGCAACCTGGAGGTGGAGGACGTCCTGATGTCGCGTCTGGAGGAGCTGCGTGAGGTGGTCATCGTGCCCGGTGTGGACCGGGAGCCGGTGCCGGTGGTGTGCGTGCGGGGCGAACGGCCGCTGGACGCGGAGCGCTGGCGGGAGGCGACGGCGGACCTGCCTGCGATGGCGGAGCCCCGGCAGTGGCGGTTCGAGGAGCTGCCGATGACCGCGACGTGGAAGGTGAAGCGGGTGGAGATCACCCGCATGCTGGCCGAGGGCGCGCGCGCATGACGCCGGTCGTGGTGGTCGGCGCCGGCCCGGTCGGGCTGTCGGCGGCGCTCGCGCTGCGCGGGCGCGGACTGCCCGTGGTGCTGCTGGAGGCCGATCCGAAGGACCGTGAACGGCCGGGCAGCCGGGCCCTGTTCGTGCACCGGGAGACGCTGCGGCTGCTGGACGGGATGTGCCCGGGGCTGGCCGCCGAGATCACCGGGTACGGCCGGACCTGGCACACCCGGCGCACCCTGTACCGGGGCCGCGAGGTGTACGCGCGCACGTTCCCGCCCCCGTCGGGGCTGCCGCCGTTCACCAGCCTGCGCCAGGTGGACACCGAGCGCTTCCTGCGCGCCGCGTGCGAGCGGGAGGGCGTGGAGTTCGTCTGGGGCACGCGGGTCGCGGGCGTGGAGGCCGGCGCGGCCGGTGTCTCGCTGACCGCCGAGGACGGCCGGGAGTGGAGCGCCGGGTTCGTGGTCGCGGCGGACGGGGCGCGCTCGGCGGTCCGTGAGGCGCTGGGCATCGCGCTGGAGGGGACGCGGGGCGAGGGCTTCCACGTGGTGGCGGACGTCGCGGACGTGCCGGGCGGCGAGCTGCCGCTGGAGCGGGTGTTCCACTACGAGCATCCGGGCGTCGGCGGCCGCAGTGTGATGCGGGTGCCGTTCACCGGCGGCTTCCAGGTGGATTTGCAGTGCCACGACGACGACGCGGAGGAGGACTGGGGCGGCGAGGGGGCGGTACGGCGCTGGCTCCCGGGTGTGGTGGGCGACGGGTACGCCGAGCGGATCCTGTGGGTGTCGACGTACCGTTTTCTGCGCAAGGTGGCGGCCTCCTTCACCGATCCGCACCGGCGGGTGCTGCTGGCCGGGGAGGCGGCGCATCTGTTCCCGCCGTTCGGCGCGCGAGGCATGAACAGCGGGATCGCGGACGCGGCGGCGGCGGCCGGAGCGGTCGCGGCCGGCACGGCCGATGCCGTGGAGGAGTTCGCGGCCGTACGGCGTGCGGCGGGCCTGTTCAACAGCGAGGCCGCGGGGATCGCCCTGGACCATCTGCGGCCGCGGCGGAGCGTACGGCTCCGCCAGCGGGCGGCGGCGGCTCTCGCGCCGGTGCTGCCGTCGTGCGGGTCGTGGCTGGAGCACGCGCCGTACGGTCCCCGGCACGGGGCGCCGGCGGTGGCGGGCGGTAAGTACTGAGCGGGAGGCAGAGGTGACTGCACGACTGGCCGCGCGAGAGGGGCTGCTGACCTGGACGCCGGACGGGAGCCTGAGGCCGTGGACGGAGACGGCGGCCGAGGGGACGTCGGGCCGGGCGTCGGGGGAGCCTCTGCTGGTCGCGGACTCATGGCTGCTGGCCGAGGGCCGGGTGCGCGGGTTCGGGCGGCACCGGGAGCGGTTCCTGCGGGCGTGCGCGGAGTCAGGGGCGTGCGGGGAGCCCGGCGGGCCGGGGCCGCGCCGGCTGGTGGGGTTCTGGCACGACATGACGGCGGTGCTGCCGCGCATGGGTGAGTGGTTCCCCCGGGTGGAGCTGGCCGCCGGCTCCCTGGAGCTGCGGCTGCGGTTGCGCAAGGCGCCGCCGCTCGGCACGCGGGTGCGGCTGTGGTCGGCCGGACAGCCCGACCCCCGGAGCGTGCCCCGGCACAAGGGCCCGGACCTGGACGCCCTGGCCGGGGTGCGGGCGCGGGCCGTCGCCGAGGGGGCCCAGGAGGCGCTGCTGGTGGACGCGTCGGGGACGGTGCTGGAGTCGGCGACCGCGAGCGTGCTGTGGTGGGAGGGCGACACCCTCTGCCTGCCCCCGGACGGGGCGCCCGTGCTGCCCGGGGTGACGGCCGGCCTGATCCAGGAGCGGGCCGCCCGCTCGGCGGTCCCCGTCGCCCACCGCAGGCGCACGGTGGCCGAGCTGGCGGGCCGGGAGGTGTGGCTCGTGAACGCGCTGCACGGCATCCGCCCGGTGACGAGCTGGACGGACGACACCATGAAGGCGGGCCCCGCGGAAAAGGCGGCGGAATGGCGGCACTGGCTGGAGAACCTCACGGAGCCGCTGCCGGACTGATTGCGGGAAAAACATCGAAGAAATACCGACGGGCATCGACGGAAAGCCGATGCCCGAATTCGTATTGCATTACTTGGCGGCAGGCTGATAACCCCCGGGAACCATCCGGGTCGCGACGGCGATCCGGTTGTAGGCGTTGATGACGGTGGCCGCCCAGATCAGCGCCGCGATCTGTTCCTCGTCGAAGACCTCGGCCGCCTCGGCGTACACGTCGTCCGGCACGTGGCCGTCGTGCACCAGGGTCACCGCCTCGGTCAACGCCAGTGCGGCACGCTCCCGCCCGCTGAAGAACGGGGTCTCGCGCCAGGCGTTCAGGGCGTAGATCCGCTGCTCGGTCTCCCCCTGGGAGCGGGCGTCCTTGGTGTGCATGTCGAGGCAGAACGCGCACCCGTTGATCTGCGAGGCGCGGATCCTGACCAGTTCCAGGATCTCCGGTTCGACCTTCGCGTCCCGGGCGGCGGAAACGGCGGCGCCGTGCAGGGCGCCCATCGCGGCGGACACATCGGGGGTGATTTTCTTGAGGGCCACGCGCGATATGGGGTCACTAGTGCTCATGCGCCGACTCTAACCGACGTTTTCACTTCCGGTGAGAAGAACTTCGACGCCCGCACTTTTCATTCGGCATTACCGGGCACCGGAAGACCCGGCCGGGGGCCGCCCGCGGTGGGGCGGCCCCGTCCGGGTCAGCTCAGCCAGGAGCGCCAGGTCGACTCGTGGGTCTTCACCCACTTCTTCGCCGCGTCCTCGGGGGTGAGCTTCTGGTCGGCGATCATCAGGGAGACCGCGTTCTGGTCCTCGGTGGTCCACTTGAACTTCTTGAGGAAGGCCGCCGCCTTGCCGCCCTTCCTCGCGAAGTCCGCGTTGAGGTACTTCTCCAGCGGGGTGTGCGGGTAGCCGCAGGCCACCTTGTCGGGCACCGCGTCGCAGCCCTCCTTGTACGGGGGCAGCTGGACCTCCGTCATGGGGACCTTCTCGAACAGCCACTGGGGGGCGTACCAGTAGGTCAGGAAGGGCTTCTTCTCCTTGGCGAACTGCCTCATCTGGGTGATCTGGGCTGCCTCGGAGCCGGCGAAGACCACCTGGTAGTCCAGGTTCAGGTTCTTCACCAGCGCCTTGTCGTTGGTGACGTAGGACGGGGAGCCGTCCATCAGCTGGCCCTTGCCGCCGCTCTCGGGCGTGCGGAACTGCTCGGCGTACTTGTCGAGGTTCTTCCAGTTCGTGACGTCGGGGTGCTGCTTGGCGAAGTACGTCGGCACGAACCAGCCGATGTGCCCGGTGACGCCGAGTTCGCCGCCGCGCGCGATGGTCTTCTTGTCGTCGACGTAGCGCTTCTCCTGCTCGGGGTGGCCCCAGTCCTCCAGGATCGCGTCGACGCGGCCCTGGCTGAGGGCGTCCCAGGCGGGGACCTCGTCGACCTGCACGGTGTCGACGCGATACCCGAGCTCGTGCTCCAGGATGTACTGGGCGACGGCGACGTTGGCCTGCGCGCCCACCCAGGACTGCACCGACAGGGTGACGGACTTGGAGCCCTGGGCGTTGGCGAACGGCGAGGCCTGCTTGGTCATGTCGGCGGCGTCGCACCCGGTCAGCAGCGCGAGCGCGCAGGCGCCGCTCACCGCGGCGGTCGTGATACGGAGTCGCATGTCACGCTCCCTTCTGGGCGCGCCGGTCGGCCGGCTGGGTCACCCGGTCGAGCATCAGGCCGAGGCAGACGATCGCGGCGCCGGCCACCAGACCGGTCGCCAGGTCGCCCTGGGCGAGGCCGAAGACGACGTCGTAGCCGAGCGCGCCGCCGCCGACCAGGCCGCCGATGATGACGACGGCGAGGACCAGGACGACGCCCTGGTTCACGGCGAGCAGCAGCGCCGGGCGGGCCAGCGGCAGCTGCACCCCCCGCAGCTGCTGGCTGCCGGTGGCGCCGAGGGAGCGGGCGGACTCCATGGCGGCCGGGTCGACCTGGCGCAGCCCCTGGGCGGTGATGCGGACGACGGCCGGCAGGGCGTAGACGACGGCCGCGGCGACCGCCGGGGCGCGGCCCACGCCGAACAGCGCGACCACCGGGATGAGGTACACGAACTGCGGCATCGTCTGGAAGACGTCCATGACGGGCCGCAGCAGCCGCTCCACGCGGTCGCTGCGGGCGGCGGCGATCGCGGTCCCGAAGCCGAGGACGAGGGTGACGGCGACCGCGGCGAGGACCTGGGACAGCGTGTCAAGGGAGGGTTCCCACACGCCGAGCACGCCGATCGCGGCCATGGCGAGGACGGCGGTGAGCGCGGTGCGCCAGGTGCCGATCACCCAGGCCAGCGCGGCGACCAGGAGCAGCACCGACCACCAGGGCAGCGCCTGCAGGCCGTCCCGGAGCGGGTCGAGGAGCCAGGTGGTGAAGTGGCCCGCCCAGTCGGCGGTGCCGCCGATGACGGGGACGCCGGAGTAGAGGTGCGCCGTCATCCAGTCCACGACGCGGTTGACCGGCTCGGCGATGGAGAACGTCCAGGCGTCGGGCCAGTCGAGGCGGCCGATCAGCCGGCCGCCGACCGCGACCGCCACGGCGACGGCGAGCAGCGCGTAGACGCCCCGGGTGCGGTGGTTCTCGCCGGTGCCCTGCCCGGCGGCGGCCGTCACCCGGTCCAGGACGACGGCGAGCAGCACGATCGGGATGCCGGCCGCGAGGGCCGCGCCCACGTCGACCGAGGCGAGCGCCTGGTAGACGCGGTCACCGAGACCGCCGCCGCCGATCACGGAGGCGATGACGGCCATGGACAGCGCCATCATGATCGTCTGGTTGAGGCCGAGAAGGAGTTCCTTGCGGGCGAGCGGGATCCGCGCGGTCAGCAGCCGCTGGCGGGCGGTCGCGCCGAGCGACTCCACCGCTTCCAGGACGCCCTTGTCGGCGCAGCGCAGGCCGAGCGCGGTGAGCCGGGCCATGGGCGGGGCGGCGTAGACGACGGTGGCCAGGACGGCCGCCGGGACGCCGATGCCGAAGATGAGGACGACGGGCAGCAGGTAGGCGAAGGCGGGGAGCACCTGCATGGTGTCCAGGACCGGCCGCAGGATCCGTTCCATGCGGTCGGAGAGCCCCGCGGCGAGGCCGAGCAGGGCGCCGACGACGACGGAGGCCAGGACGGCGACCACCATGAGCGCGAGCGTCTGCATGGTGGGGACCCACATGCCGAGGGCCCCGCAGGCGAGGAACGCGGCGGCGGTGCCCAGCGCCAGCCGGGCTCCGGCGACCCGCCAGGCGACGAGCGCGCCCAGCGCGGTGACGCCGGCCCAGCCGACGCCCAGCAGCACCAGGTAGACGGCGCGCACGGACAGCACGACGGCATTGCTGATGTGGCCGAAGAAGTACAGGAACAGCGGGTGGCTGTCCCGGTTGTCGATGATCCAGTCGCTGACGCCGGTCAGCGGTTTGGTGAGGTCGACGGTCAGCGCCTGCGGCCAGCTGCCGCTCGCCCAGCGGGCGTCGGCGAGCGGCACGAGGATCGCGGCGGCGACCGCGAGGGCGAGCAGCTTGTGCACGGCCCGGTGCTTGAGGAAGGCGGGGACGCCGGGGCGGAAGACGGGTGCGGTGACCGTCGCCATCACACGGCCTCCTTACGCGGCTCGGGGGCGGCCTCCTTACGAGGCTCCGGCGCGGCGGCGTGCCGCCCCGTGCCGTCGGTGCCGGTCGCGCCGGTCGCGTCAGTCGTGCCTGTCGTGCCTGTCGTGCCTGTCGTGCCGGCGACGACACCGAGCAGCGCCTCGGAGTCGACCACGCCGACGCAGCGCCCGTGGTCGACGACCCGGGCCGGGGCCTTGGCGCGGGCGACCGCCTCGATCGCCTCGGACACGGTGGCGTCGGGGGCGACGGCGGGGCCGCTGCCGGCCTCGTCGGCGGAGGCCCGGCGCATGGCGGAGCGGACGGTGAGGACCTGCTCGCGGGGCACGTCGCGGACGAACTCGCGGACGTACTCGTCGGCGGGCGAGCCGACGATCTCCTCGGGGGTGCCGAGCTGGACGACGCGGCCGTCGCGCATCAGGGCGATGCGGTCGCCGAGCTTGAGCGCCTCGTTGAGGTCGTGGGTGATGAAGACCATCGTGCGGCCCTCCTCGCGGTGGAGGCGGACCACCTCCTCCTGCATGTCCCGCCGGATGAGCGGGTCGAGCGCGCTGAACGGCTCGTCGAACAGCAGGACCTCGGGGTCGACGGCGAGCGCGCGGGCCAGTCCGACGCGCTGCTGCTGGCCGCCGGAGAGCTGGCCGGGCCGGCGCTGTTCCATGCCGTCCAGGCCGACCTTGGCGACGATCTCGCGGGCCCGTTCGCGGCGCTCGGCCTTGCCGACGCCCTGGATCTCCAGGCCGTAGGCCACGTTGTCGAGGACCGTGCGGTGCGGGAGGAGACCGAAGTGCTGGAAGACCATGGCGGCCCGGTGGCGCCGCAGTTCGCGCAGGCGGGCGCGGTCCATGGCGCGGACGTCCTCGCCGTCGACGACGATGCTGCCGGCGGTCGGCTCGATCAGCCGGGTCAGGCAGCGCACCAGGGTGGACTTGCCGGAGCCGGACAGGCCCATGACGACGAAGACCTCGCCCTTGCGCACGTCGAAGGAGACGTCGCGGACGGCGGCCGTGCAGCCGGTGCGCGAGCGCAGCTCGGCGGCCGGGAGGGCGGCGAGCTCGGGGTCCACCGGGACGCGTTCGGGCTTGGGGCCGAAGACCTTCCACAGGCCCTCGACGCGGAACACCGGGGAGTTGGAGACCTCGGTCATCGCACACCACCGCCGATCCGCTCGGCGGTACGCGCTCCGACCTGGCCACCGGCGTCCTCGCCGAGCAGTTCAGCGGCCTTCTCCCCCACCATCAGTACTCCGATCATCGGGTTCACAGCGGTCATCGTCGGGAAGACCGACGCGTCGGCGATACGCAGCCCCTCAAGGCCGCGCACGCGCAACTTCGGGTCGACGACCGCGAGTTCGTCGTCGGCGGCGCCCATGCGGCAGGTGCCCGCCGGGTGGTACACGGTGTGGGCGACCTTGCGGGCGTACTCGCTGAGCTCCTCGTCGCTCGTGACGTGGGGGCCGGGGGCCACCTCGCGCTTGAGCCAGGAGGCCAGCGGCTCGGTCGCGGCGATCTCGCGGGCGATGCGGATGCCGTCGACGAGGGTGCGGGCGTCGTAGTCGTCCTCGTCGGTGAAGTAGCGGAAGTCCAGGGCGGGCTTGACCGACGGGTCGGCGCTGGTCAGGTAGAGCCTGCCGCGGCTCTTGGGCTTGGGGATGTTCGGGGTCATGGAGACGCCGAACTCCGGCCGCTCGTAGCCCAGTCGCTCCGGGTTGTCGGTGAAGGGGATCTGGTAGAAGTGGAACATCAGGTCCGGGCCCGCGTGTTGGGCGTCGCGGCGCACGAAGAGGCCGGCGTCGGAGTCCATCGCGGAGTTCTCCGGGATCGGGCCGTCGGTCTCCCAGACGATCACCGACTCGGGGTGGTCGAGGAGGTTCTCGCCGACGCCGGGCAGGTCGTGGACGACGGGGATGCCGAGCGCGTCCAGGTCGGCCTTGGGGCCGATGCCGGAGTGCATGAGCAGGCGCGGGGAGTCGACGGCGCCGGCGCACAGCAGGACCTCGCCCCGGGCCCGTACGACGAACTCCTCGCCGTCCTTCGCGCGCACGTGGACGCCCCGCACGCGGGTGCCGTCCAGGTCCAGCCGGTAGGCCCAGGTCTCCAGCAGGATCGTCAGGTTGGGGCGCTCGTCCATCACCGGGTGCAGGTAGGCCACCGAGGCGCTGGAGCGCTTGTTGTTCTCGGGGTGGTAGGCGAGGTCGAAGAAGCCGACGCCGTCGTCGAACGGCTTCTTGTTGAAGCCCTCGACACGGGGCACGCCGAGCGCCGACTGCGCCGCGTCGACGAAGTCGCGGGCGATCGCGTTGCGGTCCTTCTCGTCCACCGGGACGATGTTGTTCTTCAGGCGGGCGTAGTAGGCCTCCATCGGCACCGCGCCCCAGCCCTCGGCGCCGGCCTGCTCCCACTCGTCCCAGTCGGAGGGCAGCGGCTTGAAGGCGATGAGGGTGTTGTGGGAGGAACAACCGCCGAGGACGCGGGCCCGGCTGTGCCGGATGTGGGAGTTGCCGCGCGGCTGCTCGGTGGTCGGGTAGTCGTAGTCCAGCTCGCCGCCGAGCAGACCCATCCAGCGGCGCAGGGTCAGCACGTCGTCACGGCCGACGTCACTGGGGCCGCCCTCGATGACGGCGACGGTCACGTCGGGGTTCTCGGTGAGACGGGAGGCGATGACCGACCCGGCCGTGCCGCCGCCTATGACGACATAGTCGTATTCATCGAACGCGTGGGTGTGATCGGACATGAGAGTGGTACTCCAGGGGTGCGATGGGGGAGGAGCTGGAGATCTGGCGGGGTCCTGAGGGGAGGAGGGGTGGGATGGGAGGGGTGAGGGAAGACCAGAGGACGCCCGTGGCGGGCGCGTCGGAGGGGTGCGTCGGCTCAGCCGGCGAACCAGCGGACGGGCTTGGGCGCGAGGTTCTGGTAGACGTGCTTGGTCTCGCGGTACTCGGCGAGTCCGGCGGGGCCGAGTTCGCGGCCGACGCCGCTCTTGCCGAAGCCGCCCCATTCCGCCTGCGGCAGGTAGGGGTGGAAGTCGTTGATCCAGACGGTGCCGTGGCGCAGCCGGGCGGCGACGCGGCGGGCGCGGCCGGCGTCGGCGGTCCACACGCCGCCCGCGAGGCCGTACTCGGTGTCGTTGGCGAGGGCGACGGCCTCGTCCTCGGTGCGGAAGGTCTCCACGGTGACGACGGGTCCGAAGACCTCCTCGCGGACGACCCTCATCTCGCGGTGGCAGTGGTCGAGGACGGTCGGCTCGTAGAAGTAGCCGTTCTCGGGCCGCTCGGGCGCGGGGTCGGGGCGCCGGCCGCCGGAGCGCAGCACCGCGCCCTCCTTGAGGGCGGACTCGACGTAGTCCTCGACCTTGGCGCGCTGCTGCTCGGAGACGAGGGGGCCGCACTCGACGCCGTCCTCGGTGCCGCGGCCGAGGCGGATCTTCCCGGCGCGGCGGGCGAGTTCGTCGACGAAGCGGTCGCGGACGGACTCCTCGACGATGAGCCGGGCGCCGGCCGAGCAGACCTGGCCGCTGTGGATGAAGGCCGCGTTCAGTGCCTGGTCGACGGCCGTGTCGAAGCCCTCCTCCGTGGCGCAGGCGTCGGCGAAGACGACGTTCGGGTTCTTGCCGCCGAGTTCGAGGGCGACCTTCTTGACGGTGGGGGCGGCGGCCTGCGCGACCTTGGTGCCGCTGACCAGACCGCCGGTGAAGGAGACCAGGTCGACGTCGGGGTGTTCGGAGAGCCGGGCGCCGACGGTGTGGCCGGGACCGGTGACGATGTTGGCGACGCCGGCGGGCAGTCCGGCCTCGGCGAGCAGCTCGATGAGCGCGACGGTGGTCAGCGGCGTGATCTCGCTCGGCTTGACCACGAAGGTGTCGCCGGCGGCCAGAGCCGGCGCGATCTTCCAACTGGCCTGCAGCAGCGGGTAGTTCCAGGGAGTGATCAGCGCGCAGACGCCTATCGGCTCGTGGACGACGACGCTGTGGATGTCGGGCGAGCCCGCGTCGACGACCCGTCCGGGGGCCTCGGCGGCGACGAGGTCGGCGAAGTAGCGGAAGGCGTCGGCGACGCAGTCGATGTCGACACGGCCTTCCTCGACGGTCTTGCCCGCGTCACGGCTCTCCATCAGGCCGAGCCGCTCGCGGTCCCGTACGAGGAGGTCGGCGACGCGACGCAGCAGGGCCGCGCGCTCGGCGGCCGGGGTGTGCGGCCAGGGGCCGTGGTCGAAGGCCTTGCGGGCGGCGGCGACCGCGAGATCGGTGTCCTTCTCGTCACCCTCCGCGATCACGGCGAAGGGCAGGGCGTCCGCGGGGTCGAGGATCTCGCGCGTGGCGCCGGAGACGGCTTCACGCCACTCCCCGTCCACGTGGATGGTCTTCCGCGCCTGGAGTTCTGTGTTGTCCGCCATGATCGGGATAGCCTTCCGTTCCTGTTCACTGCCCGTGCGTCACACACGTGTCACTCACTGGGACCGTGACCGCATGCCCCGGCCCTGCGATTGCATGCGCAATCCATGGCCGAAAGTGGGCCGTGTCACTGAAGATGCACAGGAAACGGGACAAATCGTGCACATGAACGCGACGATCCCCGGGTGGAAGGGCTCCACCCGGGGATCGTCGGAACAGTCGAGGCTCAGAAAGCTCAGATGAGGCCGAGGGCGCGGACCGCCTCGCGCTCCTCCTCCAGCTCCTTGACGGAGGCGTCGATGCGGGCGCGGGAGAACTCGTTGATCTCCAGGCCCTGGACGATCTCGTACTTGCCGTCCTTGACGGTGACCGGGAAGGAGGAGATGAGGCCCTGCGGGACGCCGTAGGAGCCGTCCGACGGGATGCCCATGGAGGCCCAGTCGCCGTCCGCGGTGCCGTTGACCCACGTGTACACGTGGTCGATGGCGGCGTTGGCCGCGGAGGCGGCCGACGAGGCGCCACGGGCCTCGATGATGGCGGCGCCGCGCTTGGCGACGGTCGGGATGAAGTCCTCGGCCAGCCACTTCTCGTCGTCCACGACCTCGGCGGCGTTCTTGCCGGCGACCGTGGCGTGGAAGATGTCCGGGTACTGCGTGGCGGAGTGGTTGCCCCAGATGGTCAGGCGCTTGATGTCGGCGACCGTGGAGCCCGTCTTCTTCGCGAGCTGCGTGAGCGCGCGGTTGTGGTCGAGGCGGGTCATCGCGGTGAAGCGCTCGGCCGGTACGTCCGGCGCGGCGGCCTGGGCGATCAGCGCGTTGGTGTTCGCCGGGTTGCCGACGACGAGGACCTTGACGTCGTCCGCGGCGTGGTCGTTGATGGCCTTGCCCTGCGGCTTGAAGATGCCGCCGTTGGCCTCGAGCAGGTCGCCGCGCTCCATGCCCTTGGTGCGGGGGCGGGCGCCGACGAGGAGGGCGACGTTGGCGCCGTCGAAGGCGACGTTCGGGTCGTCCGTGATCTCGATGCCCTGGAGCAGCGGGAACGCGCAGTCGTCCAGCTCCATGGCCGTGCCCTCGGCGGCCTTGAGCGCCGGGGTGATCTCCAGCAGGCGCAGCTTGACCGGCACGTCCGCGCCGAGCAGCTGGCCGGAGGCGATGCGGAAGAGCAGGGCGTAACCGATCTGGCCGGCCGCGCCGGTGACGGTGACGTTCACGGGAGTGCGGGTCATGGCGTTCTCCGTATGACAGCTGGCGGTGGGGCGTCCCTGCCCCGGGTGGGACGTACAGATGATCGATCTCTTGATACCAAGAGATCGACCAGCGGTCAGGCTATCGCGCCTCCAGGATCCCAGGCCGCCGGGGCGGTGTGGCCCAGGCCACAGCTCGGTGGTGGGCGGCCGGATCCGCCCGGGCCGCTTGGGGGTTGGCCGGGACCTGCCCGGGGAGACCGGGCCGGGGCCTGCACCATGGCGGCGCTGACCACGGCCGAACAGGCCGCGAACGCGGGGATCTGCGCGAGGGCGTTTGGGGGCGCGAAGCGGCGGCCGCCGGTTCGGGAGAGGGAACGGGCGGCCGCCGGAGGGGGTGCCGGGGGGCCGGACTCCCGTGGGGGTACGGTTCGCGTGCCCAGCGGCGGGCCGGATATTCCTTCGGCGGGCGGGTTTTTCGCCGGCTTCACTCGGGTGGAGTACGGGGCCGCGGTCACTGCGGCGTGCAGCCCTCGTGGCCCGAGGCGAGTACGGCACACGCACGGCTCTCGGCCGGGTTCCTCACGGCGACCATAGGGGTGTACGCGACGGTCTCGCCGGCCGCCGTGACGCGCCCGGCGTACCGGATCGCGCCGGCGGTCACCCTCACCTCGTCGCCCGCGACCGCCGGTGTGATCCTCCCCCAGGCCGCCCCGCAGGTCCGGCTGTAGCGGACCTCCAGCAGCACGGCGCCCACGGTGACGCTCCTCGCCGTGGCGGCCGACTCCCCGCCGCAGCCCGCCTTCTCCGCGTCCCTGCCCGTGCAGCCGGCTCCGAAGCACAGCACGCCGGGCGGGAGGGGCGCGCCGGGCGCGGGGGACGGCGAAGGGGAGGCGGCGACGGTCCGGCCGTTCGCCGGGGAGTCCGCGTCGGCGTGGGTGAGCAGGAACGCCCCCACCGCGACGCCCACGACGCCGACCGCGCCGGCGAGGAACACGACCGTGCCTGGCCGCCTCTGGGGCGGCGCGGAAGCAGCGGGCGGGCGCTCCGGGACGGGGTGGTGGGTGATCGTGGGGGTCCGCGCCCGGGACAGGCGGACGGCCTCCGAGGCGGCGTCGTCCCGCAGCTCCGCCCGGCTCCAGGCCCGCTCGGCCGACTCCCACAGCGGTATCAGCGCGGCCGGGTCCGCGCCGGTGGCCTCCGCCAGGGCGATGACCGCGCCCTTGGGCGCGAGGAGCCGCCCGTCCAGATACCGCTCCCAGGCCGCCACGCCGTAGCCGGTGCGGTCGGCGAGGGTGGCGACGCCGAGGCCGGCGTGGTCCACGAGCCGCCGTAGCCGACGGGCCAACTCCTCGACCCGCGGATCGAGTTCGTCCGGGAGGTCCCTCCAGCGAGGCATCGGCCCCCCTCCCTCCGCCGTGAACCCTTATCCGCTTATCGACCGTTTCGGCCGTTCGACCACGGTAGCGCTCGGACGGGCTAGTGCCCCGGCACTAGTTGCTCACGGTGAAGTGCAAGGTGTCGCCCAGGAAAGGGATCTGGAGCCACGGGCGCGGCTGCGCCATCAGCGCCAGCAGGACGATCGTCACGCCCAGCACGCCGTACGTCGCGACGTCGGTGAAGCGCGAACGGACGGCCAGCATGCCGACGTTGAGCCTGAGCCAGCGCAGCACCGCGCCGGTGAGCAGCCCCGCGCCGATCAGGATGGTGCCGATCCTGAACACGTCGAACGCGGTGAGCAGCAGGCCGAGTGCGACCAGGCCCAGGACCACGAGCATCGGCCACTGCCGCGCCGGTGCCGGGGCGTCACGGGGCGCGGCCCGGCCGCCGCCCTCGGGGCGCGCGGTGTCCCGGGTGAACAGCGGGAAGCGGCGCGTGCTGCGGCGCGGGACGCCCTCGGCGTCGGGCGCGCTGACGGGGTCGCGGGCGATGGGTTCCTCGAACGCCTCGTCGTGGGAGCTCGGGACGTTCGCCGTGTTCGCCGTGTTCGCCGTGTGTTCCTCGACGTTCCCGGCGGGGTCGGGGGGCTCGGGCTTCCGCGCGCTGTCAGCCGGCACTGCGCTCGGCCGCCTCGACCACGTTGACGAGCAGTTGCGCGCGGGTCATCGGGCCCACCCCTCCCGGGTTGGGGGAGATCCAGCCGGCGACCTCGCGGACGTCCGGGTGGACGTCGCCCACGATCCGCCCCTCGGCGTTTCGGGAGACGCCGACGTCGAGGACGGCCGCGCCCGGCTTGACGTCCTCGGGCCGGACCAGGTGGGCGGAACCGGCGGCGGCGACGATGATGTCCGCGCGCTTGAGGTGCGCCGACAGGTCCCGCGTGCCCGTGTGGCACTGCGTGACCGTGGCGTTCTCGCTGCGCCGGGTCAGCAGCAGCGGCATGGGACGGCCGATGGTGACCCCACGGCCGACGATCACGACCTCGGCGCCCTTGATCTCGACGCCGTGCCGGCGCAGCAGCGTGAGGATGCCGTTGGGCGTGCAGGGCAGCGGGGCGGGCTCGTTGAGGACGAGACGGCCGAGGTTCATCGGGTGCAGGCCGTCGGCGTCCTTGGCCGGGTCCATGAGTTCGAGGATGCGGTTCTCGTCGATGCCCCGGGGCAGCGGAAGCTGCACGATGTAACCGGTGCAGGCGGGGTCCTCGTTCAGCTCGCGGACGACCGCCTCGATCTCCTCCTGCGTGGCCGTGCCGGGCAGCTCACGCTGGATGGAGGCGATGCCGACCTCGGCGCAGTCGCGGTGCTTGCCGGCGACGTACTTCTGGCTGCCGGGGTCGTCCCCGACGAGGATCGTGCCGAGGCCGGGCGTGACGCCCTTGCCCTTCAGCGCCGCCACGCGGGCGGTCAGATCCGACTTGATCTCGGCTGCGGTGGCCTTGCCATCGAGAAGCTGGGCGGTCATACGCCCATCCTCCCGGATGACCGGACCCCGGTTCCAATCAGGGTCGCCAGGGCCGCTCACTCGGCCCCGTCCTGACCACTGAGGTTGCACTTGCACAACAGCCGTATATCCGACTGGACAATCACTCGTCCGGCACATGACGATGAACGGCGCATCACCGCGGTCCGGCAGGGGGACGAACCGCTCAAGCTCACACGTTCCTCCGCGGCATCGCCACGTCCCCGCAAACGCAACGGAGGAACACGGTCATGAGCTTCGGTCAGCCCGGGGGCAACCCCTACGGGGACCAGCCGCCGAGCTTCGGTCAGCCCGGCGCCAACCCTTACGGGGAGCAGCAGCCCCCGCAGCAGCCCGGCTACCCGGCCTACCCCCAGGCCCCCCAGGGCGTCCCGCCGCAGCAGGGCTACGGCTACCCCCAGCAGCCGGGTTATCCGCAGCAGGGCTACAACTACCCGCAGCAGCCGGGCTACGGCTACGGCACCGGGCCCCAACTCGCCCACTGGGGCCTGCGGCTCGGGGCGACGCTGCTCGACGGCCTGATCATCATGGGGCCGATGTACCTGCTGATCGGCATCGGGGGCGCCATGGGCTCCGACTCGGCGGCGGCGGGCATCCTGTCCCTGGTCGGTGCTCTGTACGCCTTGGGCATGGGCATCTACCAGATCTACCAGGAGGGCACGACCGGCCAGACCATCGGCAAGAAGGCCGTCGGCACGCGCCTGCTGCGCGAGGCGGACGGCAACACGGTCGGCTTCGGCATGGCCTTCGTCCGCCGCCTGGCGCACATCCTCGACGGCCTGCCCTGCTACCTCGGCTACCTGTGGCCGCTGTGGGACGACAAGAAGCAGACGTTCGCCGACAAGGTGTGCTCGACCCTGGTGGTCCGCGCCCGGTAGTCGATGCCGGCACTCCTGCCGAGACGCCTGTGAGAGGGCCCGCCGACCGTCACTCCGGTCGGCGGGCCCTCTCATCGCGTCAGCAGCGGCTCAGTGGAAGAAGTGCCGCGTCCCGGTGAAGTACATCGTCACGCCGGCCTTGCGCGCGGCCTCGACGACCTGCTCGTCGCGGACCGAACCGCCGGGCTGCACCACGGCCTTCACCCCGGCCTCGGTGAGGATCTCCAGCCCGTCCGGGAAGGGGAAGAACGCGTCGGAGGCGGCGTACGCCCCCCGCGCGCGCTCCGCGCCGGCCCGCTCGACCGCGAGCTTCGCGGAGTCGACCCGGTTGACCTGGCCCATGCCGACGCCGACGGAGGCGCCGTCCTTGGCGAGCAGGATGGCGTTGGACTTCACGGCCCGGCAGGCCCGCCAGGCGAAGGCGAGCTCCTGGAGCTCCTGCTCGCCGAGCGCCTCGCCGGTCGCCAGCGTCCACCGGGCCGGGTCGTCGCCGTCGGCCTGGAGCCGGTCCGTCACCTGGAGCAGCGCGCCGCCGTCGACGGGCTTGACCTCGACGGGGGCCAAGGGCGCGCCGGGAGCCTTCAGCACCCGGATGTTCTTCTTCTTCGCGAGAGCCTCCAGCGCGCCGTCCTCGTAGTCCGGCGCGACGATGACCTCGGTGAAGATCTCGGCGACCTGCTCCGCCATCTCCTTGCTGACGGGCCGGTTGACGGCGATGACCCCGCCGAAGGCCGACAGCGGGTCGCACGCGTGCGCCTTGCGGTGCGCCTCGGCGACGTCCGCGCCGACCGCGATGCCGCACGGGTTGGCGTGCTTGATGATCGCGACGGCGGGCTCGTCGTGGTCGTACGCGGCACGGCGCGCGGCGTCCGTGTCCGTGTAGTTGTTGTACGACATCTCCTTGCCGTGCAGCTGCTCGGCCTCGGCGAGGCCGCCGCCGGCGCCGTCGACGTAGAGGGCGGCGGGCTGGTGCGGGTTCTCGCCGTAGCGCAGGGTGTTCTTGCGCTCCCAGGTCGCGCCGAGGAAGTCGGGGAATTGCGACTCGTCCACGGGCGCGTACGACGACGCGAACCAGGAGGCGACCGCCACGTCGTAGGCGGCGGTGTGCTGGAAGGCCTCGGCGGCGAGCCGCTTGCGGGTGGCGAGGTCGAAGCCGCCCGAGCCGACCGCGGCGAGGACGTCGCCGTAGCGCTCCGGGCTGGTGACGACGGCCACGGAGGGGTGGTTCTTCGCGGCGGCGCGCACCATGGACGGCCCGCCGATGTCGATCTGCTCCACGCACTCGTCGGGCGAGGCGCCGGAGGCGACGGTCTCGCGGAACGGGTAGAGGTTCACGACGACGAGGTCGAACGGCTCGACGCCGAGCTTCTCCAGCTGCGCCCGGTGCTCGGGGAGCCGCAGGTCGGCGAGGATGCCGGCGTGGACCTTCGGGTGGAGGGTCTTGACGCGGCCGTCGAGGCACTCAGGGAAGCCGGTGAGCTCCTCGACCTTGGTGACGGGCACGCCTGCGGCGGCGATACGGGCGGCGGTGGAGCCGGTGGAGACGAGCGCGACGCCGGCCTCGTGCAGGCCGAGGGCGAGCTCCTCGAGCCCGGTCTTGTCGTAGACGCTGACGAGCGCGCGACGGATGCCCCGCTTGCCGCTCTCGGCCGTGACAGTGCTGTCGGCGGTCACTGGATAACTACCTTTCGTCCCTCAATGCGATAGCCGTTGCGGGCGAGCCGCCCCACGACCTCGACGAGCAGCCTTCGCTCGACTTCCTTGATGCGCTCGTGCAGCGCGCTCTCGTCGTCCTCGTCCCGGACCTCGACCACGCCCTGGGCGATGATCGGGCCGGTGTCGACGCCGTCGTCGACGAAGTGGACGGTGCAGCCGGTGACCCTGGCGCCGTACGCGAGCGCGTCACGGACGCCGTGGGCGCCGGGAAAACTGGGCAGGAGGGCCGGGTGGGTGTTGACGAACCGCCCCCCGAACCGCGCCAGGAACTCCTTGCCCACGATCTTCATGAACCCGGCCGAGACGACGAGGTCGGGCTCGTGTGCGGCGACGGCCTCGGCGAGGGCGGCGTCCCACTCCTCGCGCGTGCCGTAGTCCTTCACCTTCCGCACGAAGGTGGGGATCCCGGCCCGCTCGGCCCGCGCGAGCCCTTCGACGCCCTCACGGTCGGCGCCGACGGCCACGATCTCGGCCCCGTAGGCCTCCGCGCCGGCGGCGGCGATCTCGTCGAGCAGCGCCTGAAGGTTCGTTCCGGATCCGGAGACCAGCACGACGAGGCGCTTGGCCGGCTCGGCCACGGGCTTGGCGGCCACGGCGGGGCCCTTTCTCGGGAGAGCTTTTGTAGGGTCGTACGAATGCTTCGCGCCCCGGTATACGGGGAAGTCTACGAAGCGGCCGACCGCCAGCAACGATACCGGCACCCCGCACGGCCCCCTCGGGACGGGGGCGGGGCCGACAGGTAGCGTCAGGGGCGAGCGGGCTCGGGAACGCGACCGCCGTGCGGCACGTTCTCGAAGTGACCGTGGACAGCGGCGGTCGATCCCACAGACATCCGTACGCATCCGCACACAGTCGAAACACAGTCGAATCCGAGACCGAATGCGAGACCGACTCGATCTCGGTCCTGATCACCTAGGGGAAGACGCTCACTTGATGCCGGACCGCAGTCTGCGACTCCTCACGCTCCCCCCGCAGTCACCGCAGAGAGGGGAGCGCGGCGCCGTGCTGCTGCGAGAGCGCCCCACGACCCCGCCCGACGCGCCGTCCGGCACCGGCGGCGCGCCCCAGGACGACAACCCCTTCGCCCCGCCGCCGGAGGGCGCCCCCGACCGCCCCTGGCAGCCCCGTCACCCCGCCCCGGGCGACGACTCCGACGGCTCCCGCGGTTCGTCGGGCTCCCCCTGGGGCAGCCAGTGGAGCGACCGCCAGCCCGGCCGCGCCCCCGGCGGCTTCGGCGAGCGCCCAGGCGGCGGCGAGGGCGGCCCCGGCGGCCAGCAGCAGCCCGGCCCGCGCTGGGATCCGGCGGATCCCTCCCAGCGCCGCGCGCGGTACGCGCTGCTGTGCGGGATGTGGGCCTTCTTCTTCGCCCTCTTCGGCTGGCCGTACGTCGCCCTGCTGCTCGGCGCGCTCGCCCTGCACTGGGGCATCAGCGCCCTGCGCGCCAAGCCCCGCACCCCCGACCCGACGGCCCCCCAGCCCACCGAGCCCACCGGCCGCCCCCAGCGGACCGCCGCGATCAGCGGCCTGGTCACAGCGGGCCTGGCCCTGTCCCTGGTGGCCGTCACCTTCACCGCGCAACTGGTCTACCGCGACTACTACACCTGCACGAACGACGCCTTGACGAACGAGGCGAAGCAGACATGCAGCAAGCTGCTGCCGGAACAGCTGCGAGAGGTACTGGGGGCGAACGCGTAGCGGGTTATTCAGCGGCCCGTCCGAGGCCGAAGCGGGAGCCGGGGGCGGCGGCTGGTTTTTCAGCCCGTCTGGGGGTGCCCCCTCTGAGGGAGTTTGAGGACGAGGCCCGTCCAGGGCCGAAGCGGGGGTCCGGGGGCGGCAGCCCCCGGGGCCGGGACGGGAAGGGGCGGCGGGGGCGAACCCCCTCGACGGTCACAACCCCACCCCACCCTCCTCCTCCACGAAGTCATAGAGATCGTCATCCGCGACGCTCTCCCCCACCTCCTCCACCACGGCCTCCGCCCCCCGCCGCACGCCCCGCACCAACACCCCCACAGGCACCCCCACCCCCACAACCCAGAGAACCACCGCGCCCCCCACCTGCCACCACACCGGCCCGAACCGAGCCAACGTCCCCACCCCCAACGGCCCCCCGGCCAAACCCGCCAGCAAGGCCAACCCCGCCCCACACACCACCCCGGACCACACCACCACCCCCACAGTCCTCCGGAAACCCCAGCGCTCAGCACCACCGTCGCCCACCTCCCCCCGAGCCGCCCGCCCCACAACCCACCCCACCAATCCCGCAGCCACCCCGGGCACCACCCCGGCAACCCAGTTCACCCAACTCCCCGCCCCCGGCGAGGGCACCGCCGCCAGCAACGGAAACGGCGGCAGCAAGGGCGCCGGCGCCGACCCCAGCGGCCCCACCACGTGCCCCGCCCCCAACACGAACCCGGGCCCCAGCGCATACCCCGCCCCCCACACCGCCGCGTTGGGCACCAGCGCCACACACAGCAACAACACCGCGAACCGCCCGGACCACCCCTCCGTGAGCTGCACGAACGCCCCCCGCGCAGCCCCGAGATGCCACAGCGACGACACCACCACCAACACGGCCCCACCCCCCACCAGCACGGCCGCCCCGAGCCCCGCCGCCCGCAGCGCGACGCGCCCCCCACCGGCCCCGGCCGCCCCGTCCTGGTCCCCGCGGAACAACCACCGCACCCCCACGACCTCCCGCAGCACCCGCTCCACCGGCGCCCACGGCCGGCCGTACCCGGCCCACACCCCCACCCCCGCCGCCCCCGCCACCGACGCCGGCAGGCACACCGCCGTCCACACCCACGACGGCCGCAGCACCCCGCCCGCCGCATACACCACGGCGCACACGCCCACCGCGAGATACCCGGCGACGACCCCCGCCCACGCCGTCCGCGCACTCACCAGCGGCACGCTCCCGGTCAGCCCCGCCCCGCCTCCGCCCCCACCGCCGCCGTCCACCGCGTCCCGCGCCGCCCGGTGCACCAGCCACACCGGCAGCGCCAGCAGCAGCAGCGGCGTGACCCCCATCGGCGCCGGCACCCCGGACAACGTCTCGGTGCGCACCAGCTCGGCCCCGTGGGCCAGCACCCACAGCGAGGCCGCGACGCGCAACGCGCTCCCCGGCCCGCTGTCGGGATACGGCGAACTGATCCACAGCATCGTCACGAGCACGGCCAGCGCGCCGAGCCCAAGCCCGGCGGCCAGAGCTCCGCCCAGCAGCCCGGCGCCGAGGCCCGCGGGCGAACGGTCGAGCAGCCAAGTACGCAGAAGCGACGGCGACGGCAACGGTCGGCGAAGGGGCTTTCGGATCACGCCCGTCATGGTCCCAACGACACGCGCCTTCCCGTCGTAATAGGCGAACTGCCGTTGTGTCGCTCAATATACGTTTATGTACTTTTTTGGACGGAGGGGCGACCGGTGACGACACAGAGCCCTGGCACCCCGCTCCCCCCGCCCAAGGAACGCCGACGCCTGCGCGAGCACGCCTCGCTGACACAGGCTCAGCTCGCCGCCCGACTGGGCGTCAGCCGGGAGACGGTGCGCGCATGGGAGGCCGGCCGTACGACCCCCCAAGGCCGCAGAGGAGAGGCTTACGCGAAACTCCTCGCCACGCTCGCCGACCCGCCGACTCCCACCCCGGAACCCGCCCGTGGACCACGGCCGAACGCACGGACGACGAGACCGCGCCCGGAAGACCGGACGCCCACGAACTCCGCCGCGGCCCGCTCTCCCGGCGTCGGCTCCTCCGCCGACTCGTCCGCCGTGGACTCCCCCGCCGCCGCCCAGACCCCCGCTCAGGCCTTCGACGCCCTCTACGCCCACTGCGCCCCCTCCCTCATCCGGCAGGCCTACCTCCTCACCGGCCGCCGCGAACTCGCCCGCGAGTCGGTCGAACAGGCTTTCCAGATCGCCTGGCACCGCTGGCCCGAGGTGGCCGTCGACCCCGACCCCGCGGGCTGGGTGCGGGCGACGGCCCACGAGTACGCCCTCTCCCCCTGGCACCAGTTCCGCCCCCGGTTCCGCAACCCCGAGCCCCCGCCCGCCGTCCCGGCCGACCGCGCGCTGATGGACGTCCTGTTGTCCCTCCCGCCGTCCTACCGCCGCACCCTGCTGCTGTACGACGGGATCGGCCTCGGGCTGCCGGAGACCGCGGCGGAGACGGAGGCCAGCACGCCCGCCACCGCGAGCCGTCTGCTGCACGCCCGCGAGGCGGTCGTCGCGCGCCTGCCCGACCTGGCGGCCCCCGGACTGCTGCGCCGGCGGCTGGCGGAGGTGGCGTCAGCGGAGCGCCTGCGCGCCGCCAGACCCGCCGTCGTCCGCATGGGCGGCGAACGCCGGGCCCGGCTGTGGACGAGGGCGGCGATCACCTTCACGGTCGCCCTGATCGGCGTGACCGTCCTGGCCCTGTACACGGCCCCGACCCGCTACCAGCCTCCGGTTCCCCCAGGCCGGACGGTTCCCGGAGTCCCCCCGAGAGCGGCGCCCGGCCCGCTGTCCGACACGGAGCTGGCCCTGAGGGCCAAACTCAGAGCACTGCCACACGGCCCCCAGAGACTGACCCCGGAACTGCGGTAGCTTCCCCGGCGCCCGGCGCCCTCCCGAGCGAGCCGCCGGCGCCGAGAACGCCGACGGGCCCGCCCCACAGGGGAACGGGCCCGCTCACGCTGGACTCTCGCGGTTCAGCTCGGCAACCGGTCGCAACCGGTCTCAGCCGGCGAGGATCTCCCGCGCCAGCTTCGCCGTCTCGGTGGGCGTCTTGCCCACCTTGACGCCGGCGGCCTCGAGGGCCTCCTTCTTCGCCTGGGCGGTGCCGGAGGAGCCGGAGACAATGGCGCCGGCGTGGCCCATCGTCTTGCCCTCGGGCGCGGTGAAGCCCGCGACGTAGCCGACGACCGGCTTCTTCACGTTCTCCGCGATGTAGGCCGCGGCACGCTCCTCGGCGTCGCCGCCGATCTCGCCGATCATCACGATCAGGTCGGTGTCGGGGTCGGCCTCGAACGCGGCGAGCGCGTCGATGTGGGTCGTGCCGATGACCGGGTCGCCACCGATGCCGACGGCCGACGAGAAGCCGATGTCCCGCAGCTCGTACATCATCTGGTACGTCAGCGTGCCGGACTTCGACACCAGGCCGATACGGCCCGGCTTGGTGATGTCGCCCGGGATGATGCCGGCGTTCGACTGACCAGGGGTGATCAGACCGGGGCAGTTCGGACCGATGATGCGGGTCTTGTTGCCCTTCTCGACCGCGTAGGCGTAGAACGCGGCGGAGTCGTGCACCGCGATGCCCTCGGTGATGACGACCGCGAGGGGGATCTCCGCGTCGATCGCCTCGACGACGGCGGCCTTGGCGAAGGCCGGCGGGACGAAGAGCACGGACACGTTCGCGCCCGTCTTCTCGATCGCCTCGGCGACCGTGCCGAAGACCGGGATCTCGGTGCCGTCGATGTCGACCGACTGGCCCGCCTTGCGCGGGTTCACGCCACCGACGATGTTGGTGCCGTCGGCCAGCATGAGCTTGGTGTGCTTCATGCCCGTGGCACCGGTCATGCCCTGGACGATGACCTTGCTGTCCTTGTTGAGGAAGATAGCCATGGCTGTGTGTCCTCGTCCCTTACTTCGCAGCCGCGAGCTCGGCGGCCTTGTCGGCCGCGCCGTCCATGGTGTCCACACGCTGAACCAGCGGGTGGTTGGCGTCGGAGAGGATCTTGCGACCCAGCTCGGCGTTGTTGCCGTCGAGACGGACGACCAGCGGCTTGGTGACGTCCTCGCCCTTGTCCTTGAGCAGCTGCAGCGCCTGGACGATGCCGTTGGCGACCTCGTCGCAGGCGGTGATGCCGCCGAAGACGTTGACGAAGACCGACTTGACGTCCGGGTCGCCCAGGATGATCTCCAGGCCGTTCGCCATGACGGCGGCGGAGGCGCCGCCACCGATGTCGAGGAAGTTGGCCGGCTTCACGCCGCCGTGCTTCTCACCGGCGTACGCGACGACGTCCAGGGTGCTCATGACGAGACCCGCGCCGTTGCCGATGATGCCGACCTCGCCGTCGAGCTTGACGTAGTTGAGGTTCTTCTCCTTGGCCGCGGCCTCGAGCGGGTTCGCCGACGCCTTGTCGTGGAGCTCCTCGAAGTCGGGGTGACGGAACTCGGCGTTCTCGTCGAGCGTCACCTTGCCGTCGAGGGCGATGACGTCACCGGAGGCGACCTTGGCCAGCGGGTTGACCTCGACGAGGAGCGCGTCCTCGGCGACGAAGGTCTTCCACAGGGTGACCAGCACGTCGGCGACCTTGTCGGCGACCTCGGCCGGGAAGTTCGCCGCCTCGACGATCTCGCGGGCCTTCGCCTCGGTCACGCCCTCGTTGGCGTCGATCGGCGTCTTGGCGACGGCCTCCGGACGGGTGGCCGCCACCTCCTCGATCTCCATGCCGCCCTCGACGGACGCGATGGAGAGGAAGGTGCGGTTGGCACGGTCGAGGAGGAAGGAGACGTAGTACTCCTCCACGATCTCCGGAGCCGTCTCGGCGATCATCACCTTGTGGACCGTGTGGCCCTTGATGTCCATGCCGAGGATGTCCGTCGCGCGGGCGACGGCCTCGTCCGGGGATGCGGCCAGCTTGACGCCGCCGGCCTTGCCACGACCACCGACCTTCACCTGCGCCTTGACGACGGACTTGCCGCCCAGACGCTCCGTGATCTCGCGCGCCGCCTCAGGCGTGTCGATGACTTCACCGGCCAGCACCGGTACATCGTGCTTGGCGAAGAGGTCCCTCGCCTGGTACTCGAACAGGTCCACGCGCTTCCGTCCCTATCAGTGATCGCGGTTCGTTGGATGCGTGGGCGTGCCGCGAAGGGCAACGTGACGACGTCCGCTGTGTCACAAGGGAAGCGCACACGGTGTCCGAGCGCGCGGCATGTCCGTCTCGCAGGTTATCTCTGCTTCCGGGGGGCCTCTAAATCGCGGGTCACACCTGAGCGGTGATACCTGTCACATGATGCCGGGCTCACTGGCACGCCGTGCCGGAACGGAGGGGCCTCACCGGGCCGGGGCGGCTCCGGTGAGACCCCTCGAGGGCCCCGCGATGCCTCCGAGGCAGGTCAGCCGCGCGGCGCCGCCGTGCCCTCCGGGTCCGGCACCGGCAGCGGGCGTCTCTCGATCGCCGCCGCCATCACCTCGGGGAACAGGTCGGGCGTGCAGGCGAACGCCGGCGCGCCCAGTGCCGCGAGCGCTGCCGCGTGCTCCCGGTCGTAGGCCGGCGCCCCCTCGTCCGACAGCGCGAGCAGCGCGACGACCTGCACGCCCGACGCCTTCATGGCCGCGACCCGCTTCAGCATCTCGTCCCGTATGCCGCCCTCGTACAGGTCGCTGACGAGCACCACCACGGTGTCCGCCGGACGGGTGATCCGGGCCTGGCAGTGGGCGAGCGCGCGGTTGATGTCCGTGCCCCCGCCGAGCCGGGTGCCGAACAGGACGTCCACGGGGTCGGCGAGCTGGTCGGTGAGGTCGACGACCGCCGTGTCGAAGACGACGAGCCGGGTGCTGATCGACCGCATCGACGCCAGCACCGCCCCGAACACCGAGGCGTACACCACCGAGGCCGCCATGGAACCGGACTGGTCGACGCAGAGGATCACCTCCTTCTTCACCGACCGCGACGCCCGCCCGTAACCGACGAGCCGCTCCGGCACGAGCGTGCGCCGCTCGGGCAGGTAGTGCTTCAGGTTGGCGGCGATCGTGCGGTTCCAGTCGATGTCGCGGTGGCGGGGCCGGGCGACCCGCGCGCTGCGGTCGAGAGCGCCGGTGATCGTGGCCCTGGTGCGGGTGGCGAGCCGCCTCTCCAGTTCATCGACCACCTTGCGGACGACGGCCCGCGCCGTCTCCCTCGTCGTCTCCGGCATCGCCTTGTTCAGCGAGAGCAGCGTGCCGACGAGGTGCACGTCCGGCTCCACCGCCTCCAGCATCTCCGGCTCCAGCAGCAGCGCGGACAGTCCGAGCCGGTCGACGGCGTCCCGCTGCATCACCTGGACGACGGAGGAGGGGAAGTATGCGCGGATGTCCCCGAGCCAGCGCGCCACGGCCGGCGCCGACGCCCCGAGCCCCGCCGAACGGTCCCGCCCCGACCGCTGCGACTCCCCCTTCCTCACCTTCCTTTCCTGGTCCCCGTAGAGCGCGTCGAGCGCGCCGTCCATGGCCGCGTCCCGCCCGGACAGCGCGTGACCGGTGCCGTCCGCCTCGTCGCCGCCCAGCACGAGCCGCCAGCGCCGCAGCCGCTCCGCCGTGGCGTCCCGCTCCGCCATGGCGTCCCCCGCCGCCCTCTCCCGATCGGCCCCCGTCGGTTCCGGCGTCCGTGCCGGTCCGATCGTCATACGCCCACCTCCACAAGGTCGTCGTCGCCCAGCAGCAGCCGGACCACCGGCAGCACGGCGTCCGCCCGTACCCTGTCGGCTTCGGAGGCGAAGCCCGGCGTTCCGGACGCCGCCCCCACCACGTCCGCCCGCTGCCCGGGCCCGCGCCGCACCAGCTCCCCGAGCGTTCTGCGCACTCCCGTCCCATACGCCGCGAACGTCCGCCGCAGCAGCGGCAGCACGTCCGTGAACGCCTCGGCGGAGACTCCCGTCAGCCACGCGTCGACCAGCGCGAGCAGCCGTTCGTCGTGCACGAGGAGCAGCCCGCCGCCCGCGCCGCCTCCCACGAAGCCCTCGATCCAGGCGGCCGCGTCCGCAGGCGGCGTGCCCGGCGACAGCGCGAGCCCCATCAGCCGGGCCGCCTCCCCGCCGGCCACCTCACCCTCGTCCAGCAGCAGCCGGACGGCCCGCCCCCGGACCATTCCGGCCACAGCGTCCCGCGCGGACAGTGTGCGCAGTACCCGCAGCCACCGTGGGCGCAGCCCGCCCCGACTGGCGTCGGCGACGTCGCCCCGGCTCTCTCCCGGCCCGGCCGTCTCCGCCAGCAGAGCGACCGCCCCGTGCACCGCGTCGACGTGGCGCCGCATCTCCTCGGCCGCCTCGGCGTCCAGCGCGGCGCACGCGGGGGGCAGGCCGACGAAGACCCGCTCGGCGAGCCCGGCGGCGATGCCGGCCAGCGCACCGGTGTCGGTGCCGCGCACATCGCCGTAGCGCTGGGCACGGACCAGGGCGGGCAGGGCCTGGGCGAGGTGGCCGACGTCGGCGTCGAGCGCTGCGCGGTCGGCGAGGACCCGCATCACGGTCGGCAGTGCGTCCGGCAGGCCGGCCAGGAGGCAGCGCTCGGCGAGCGCGGTCACGTCGGCGAGGCTCCGCGCGGCGACGGCGTCGGCCTGCGCCTTGGCGGTCGCTGCGGCGAGGACGGTCGTCCCCCACACGCCGGCCTCGGCGACCCGCACCGACAGCTCCGGCTCCCAGCGCAGCCGCCACGTCTCCCGGAACGTGCCCGTGCTTCCCCGGGAGGCGGCCGGCCGGCCCCAGGGGACGTGCAGCAGCCCGAGCCGGTGCAGCAGCCTGCTGCGCTCGGCGTCGTTCTCCTTGCGCAGGTCGAGCTCCGCCTCCCGCTCACGCGCCTCAGGTTTCAGCCGCAGCCGCCGCTGCGTCCTCTCCAGGTCGCGCTGCAACGGCACGGCCGGCGCCCCGGCGGGCACCTCCCCCAGCGCGTCCCCGACGACCAGCCGGTGGTGCACCAGCGCCAGCGGCACGTCGGAGCCCTCGCAGAGCACCGCCCGCACGGCGTCCGTCGTCTCGCCCAGGCCCGGCAGGGGACGGCCGCGCAGCGCGGCCAGCGCCTCGGCGAGCCGCACCGCCTCGATGACGTGCGCCGGGGACACGATCCGGTCCTCCTCCCGCAGCAGGCCCGCGACCTTCGTCAGCCACCGCTCCACCGGCCGGTCCGGCGCGGCGAACAGGTGCCCGTACCAGCCCGGCGAGTCGACGCCCGCGCCGTACCCGCCGACCCGCGCCAGTCTGCGGTGCGTCCACGGCACCCAGGTCAGGTCGGCCTTCACCCTGGGCAGCCCCTTCAGCAGCGCCCGGTCGGCCGCGACAGTGGTCCGCCGCCGCAGCGCGGGCACATGCCAGGCCCCGCACACCACGGCCACCCCGCCGGCCCCGTGCTCCCGCAGCGCCGCACGCAACCGGAGCCGCATGTACGCCTCGCGCAGGCCGTCCCTGTCGTCGTCGACGCCGGTGCCGTCGTACGTGTCCCGCAACGCCGTCATGGCCTCCTCCAGCGCGGCGAAGGGCGCGAACGGGTCCCCCTCCCCCGCCGAGCGGTGTTCGACCACGTCCTCCCACCAGCGCTCGGGATCGTCGTGACCGGCGGCGCCGGCGAGCGCCGCGAGGGGGTCTACGCGCAGGCCCCCGGCTCCCCCGTCCTCCGTCTCCTCCTCCTTGTCCCAGGCCAGCGAGTGGGCGGCGGGCAGGTCGATGAACCGGGCCGGCACCCCGTGTTCCAGGGCCCAGCGCAGGGCGACCCACTCCGGGGAGAACTCGGCCATCGGCCAGAACGCCGACCGTCCGGGTTCGTCCACGGCGTGCCCGAGGAGCGCGACCGGCGGGCGCATGTCCTCGTGGGCGGCCAGCTCGATCAACGCGTCGGCCTCCGGCGGACCCTCGATCAGCACCGTCCGGGGCCGGGCCGCCTCCAGGGCGGCCCGCACCCCCCGGGCCGAACCGGGCCCGTGGTGCCGCACACCGAGCAGCAGCGGCCGCTCCGCGACGTCCGTCATCCCGGCCTCCCCCGCCCGCGCGCCCACGCCGGGCCGCCGCCCTCGGACGCACCCCGTCGTCGGTCGCACGCGCGCGTGTGCGGGCCTCGGACGCCGTGGGCGCGGCGGCTCGCGTTCATGCGCTCACCTCCCGGCAGGCGCGGTAGAAGTCGGTCCAGCCGTCCCGCTCGCGGACCACCGCCTCCAGGTACTCCCGCCACACCACCCGGTCGGCGGCCGGGTCGCGGACGACGGCCCCGAGGACGCCCGCGGCGACGTCGGCCGGGCGCAGGACGCCGTCGCCGAAGTGGGCGGCCAGGGCGAGCCCGCCGGTGACGACGGAGATGGCCTCCGCGGTCGACAGCGTGCCGCTCGGCGACTTGACCTTCGTCCGGCCGTCGGCGGTGATCCCGTCGCGCAGTTCACGGAAGACGGTGACGACCCTGCGGATCTCGTCGATGCCGTCGGTCCCGGCGGGCAGGTCGAGGGAGCGGCCGATCTGGTCGACGCGCCGCGTGACGATGTCGACCTCGGCCTCGACGCTCGCGGGCAGCGGCAGCACCACCGTGTTGAAGCGGCGGCGCAGGGCGCTGGAAAGCTCGTTGACCCCGCGGTCGCGGTCGTTGGCGGTCGCGATCAGGTTGAAGCCGGGGACCGCCTGCACCTCCTGTCCCAGCTCCGGTATCGGCAGCGTCTTCTCCGACAGGATCGTGATCAGCGTGTCCTGCACGTCGGCCGGGACGCGGGTGAGCTCCTCGACGCGCGCCGTCCTCCCCTCTGCCATCGCCCGCATGACGGGGCTGGGGACGAGGGCGTCCCGGCTCGGGCCGTGCGCGAGGAGCCGCGCGTAGTTCCAGCCGTAGCGGATGGCCTCCTCCGGCGTCCCCGCCGTGCCCTGCACGAGCAGCGTCGAGTCGCCGCTGACCGCGGCCGCCAGGTGCTCGGACACCCAGGTCTTCGCCGTGCCGGGCACGCCCAGCAGGAGGAGGGCGCGGTCGGTGGCCAGCGTGGAGACGGCGACCTCGACGATGCGGCGCGGCCCCACGTATTTCGGTGTGATCACCGTGCCGTCGGGCAGCGTCCCGCCGAGGAGGTAGGTGGCGACCGCCCACGGCGACAGCTTCCAGCGGGCCGGGCGGGGGCGGTCGTCCTGTGCCGCGAGCGCGGCGAGCTCGTCGGCGAAGGCCGCCTCGGCATGCGGCCGCAGCACGTCGGCCGGGTGCCGCTCATTCAGTCCCACGAACATGTCCGGGCCCCCCTTCGGTTCCACCGGTCCGGATCTGGTGTCCACCGTGCACCACGGCACTGACAATGCGATGTGACCTGCGCAAACGTGCTCGCGGAGGTCGCAGCCGGGCCGATTGTCAGTGGCGGGATCTACCTTCGACGGCATGACTCAGCAGGGGGTGCGCTGGACTGCGGAACAGGTGCTGGCACTGGCGCCTGACGCCATGTCACGCGCAGCGGGAAGCGAACTCGGCACGGCAGGTCCGTGGTCGGAGACGGGGAGTGCGGAGGAGGGGGCGGTGTGGGGGGTGTGCAAGGGGAGCGGCAGCTCGCCGTACCGGACGGTGGTCGACGTCAGGGAGGCGTCGAGTCCGGCGTATTCGTGCAGTTGTCCGAGCCGGAAGTTCCCGTGCAAGCACGCGCTGGGGCTGCTGCTGCTCTGGTCCGGCGGGGAGGTGACGGCTTCCCCGGGGCGGGCGCCGGACTGGGCCGAGCGGTGGACGGCGGCGCGGCGCGACCGCCCGCCGGAGCAACGGGCGGCGGGCCCGCCTGGTTCCGGGACCGGGCCCGCCGATCCGGAGGGGGCGCGGCGGCGGGCGGAGCGGCGCGCCGAGCGGATCACGGCGGGGGTGACGGAGCTGGAGCAGCGGCTCGCCGACCTCCTGCGCTCCGGCCTCGCCACGGCCGAGCAGTCGGGATACGGACTGTGGGAGGAGACGGCGGCCCGCATGGTCGACGCCCAGGCGCCCGGGCTGGCCTCGCGGGTCCGGGAACTGGGGGCCATCCCCTCCTCGGGGCCCGGCTGGCCGGCGCGGCTGCTGGAGGAGTGCGCGCTGCTCCACCTCCTCGACCAGGGCTGGCTGCGGCGGGCGCAGCTGCCGGACGCCCTGGCCGCCACGGTCCGCACCCGCGTCGGGCTGCCCTCCACGCCGGCCGGCCCGCCGCTGCGGGACGACTGGCTGGTCCTCGCCCAGTACGACACCGGTGACGCCAGGCTGACCACCCGCCGCGTCTGGCTGCACGGCGCCGCTTCGTCCCGCACGGCGCTCCTTCTCTCCTACGGCGCCGCCGGCCGTGCCCCCGAGCTGTCCCTGCCGGTCGGGGCGACCCTGGACGCGGAACTGGCCTTCCATCCCGGTCACCCCGGCGCCGGACGGCTCAGGGCCTCCCTCGGCGAGCGGTTCGCCCCGCCCGCCCCCGCCGACGTCCGGCCACCCGGCATGACGACGTCCGAGGCGACCGCCCGCTACGGCGACGCCCTCCGCGACGACCCCTGGCTGGACTCCGTCCCGGTCACCCTGGACGACGTCATACCGACCCCTAACGGGGACTCCTGGCAGTTGGCGGACGCCGAGGGCGACACGGCCCTCCCCCTCACCCCGGCCGCCGTCGCCCGCCCCGCCCTGTGGCGCCTGATCGCCCTCTCCTGCGGCACTCCCCTGAAAATCTTCGGCACCTGCGGCCACCAGGGCTTCACCCCCCTCACGGCCTGGCCCCCACCCCCAAACCCCCCGACCCCCCTGTGCTGACAACGCAGCAAGCTGCGGGCAGTCGTGCCGCCGGTGCGCCACGGGTGGCCGCACCGGCACCCGGCGATGCCGGCCCACCCCCACCCCGGCAAGCCACCACCCCGCCGGCACCACCACACCGGCCACCGCCCCACCTCCGGCCCCGACGGAAGGCACACGCCTCCCATGAACAACGCCCCGCACACCCCACCCACCTGGCAAGACCTCCTCACCGCAGCCCTCCTGGGCACAGACCGGCGGAAGCCCACCGCCGGCCAAGCCCACCCCACAGCCCACCCGAAAGCCCTGCTGGACGCCGCCGCCGCCGAGACCGTACGCCGGAGAGCCGGCCTCCAGCCGGGCCGAGCGGCCCCCCGCCTCGAGCCGGCCCCCACCGACCCCCGCCCCCGACTTCCCGCCCCCGCAGCCCGCCGGCTCGCCCTCCTCCTGGCCGACCGCCCCAACGCGGGCGGAGGCGGCCGCAGAGGCAGCGCACCCGATCTCATGGAGCTGCTCCCCCAATGGCTTGCGGCGGCGAACGCCCACGGCTTCGCCCCGCCCCCCGAGACACTGCCCGCCCTGCTCGACGCGGCGAGGGCCCGCACGGACCTGCGTCCGGCGGTCCTGGAGTTCGCGGGCTCACACGCCCTGTGGCTGGCACGGCTCAACCCGGACTGGCGGTTCGCCCTGCGCACCACTCCCGGCGCAGGCGCGTCCCTGCCGGGGCCGGAGGAACCGGGCCGGGTGACAGCGCTCTGGCGGGAGGGGCTGTTCGCCGAGCGGGTAGCCCTCCTCGCGGCGCTGCGCGCCCGCGACGCCGACGCGGCCCGCACCCTGCTCGCGGCCACCTGGCCGACGGAGCGCGCCGAGGACCGGCTGATGTTCCTCGACTCGCTGCGCACCGGCCTGGGCCCGCGGGACGAGCCGTTCCTGGAGCAGGCCCTCGCCGACCGCAGCCGCAACGTCCGGGCGACGGCGGCGGAGCTGCTGTCGGCGCTGCCCGGCTCGGCGCTCGCCGCACGGATGGCGGTCCGGGCCGGCGCGTGTGTGGCCCTCGACCACACCCGTGACTCACCGACGCTCGTCGTGGAGGCGCCGCAGGAGTGCGACGCGGCCATGGAACGCGACGGTGTGGCCGCCAAGGCGCCGTCGGGCCGGGGTGAGCGGTCCTGGTGGCTGGGCCAGCTGGTGGAGGCGGCCCCGCTCGCCGCCTGGCCCGCTCGCCTGGGCGGTCGTACGCCCGAGGAGATCGTGGCGCTGCCGGTCGCCGACGACTGGACGGGCGAGCTGCACGCGGCGTGGTGCCGGGCGGCCGTACGGCAGCGGGACGCCGCTTGGTCGCGGGCGCTGCTGGGGCCCCCGTCGGCGCCCGGCGCGGGCGGCCCGGGCGCGGTCTCGCTGGCCGAGCGGGCCAAGCTGCTGGAGACGCTGCCGGTGGACGAGCGGGCCGGGTGGGTGGCCGGCTTCATCGCGGCGCACGGCCTGTCGGAGGCGTTCCAGTTGCTCGGAGTGTGCGCGGTGCCCTGGGCCGCGCCCCTGGGGCGGGCGGTGGTCGACGCGCTGAACATCGCGCGTGACGCGGGCAGCTACCCGTGGAGCTTCAGCGGGGTGATGGGCCTGGCGGAGCGCTGCCTCGACCCGTCGGAGGCGTCCCGCCTGGACAGCCTGCTCACGGCCCCGGACGAACCGGAGGACGCGTCGCCCGGAGCCGGCGGCTACTGGACGGAGGCGTTCCAGCGACTGGGCACGACGCTGCGGCTGCGGGCGGTGATGGCGGCGGAACTGCGGACGGCGGAGCGGACGACGGCACAGGAGCCGGGTCCGGCATGAAAGCACCGATCACGACGCCCGCACCCGCCCGAGAAAAGCCCCGCTCCCCGGCGCCCGCGCACGAACCGCCCCGAGAAACGCCCCCACGCCCCGGCACGGCGGCCCTACGCCCCCGCCGGCTGCCGCACGTTCTCCCGCACCCACTCCACGATGGACGTCGTCGTCGCCCCGGGCGTGAAGATCTCCGCGACGCCCTTCTCCTTCAGCGGCGCGATGTCGGCCTCCGGGATGATCCCCCCGCCGAAGACGAGGATGTCCGCCGCGTCCCGCTCCCGGAGCAGCTCGATCACGGCGGCGAAGAGCGTGTTGTGCGCCCCGGAGAGGATCGACAGGCCGATCGCGTCGGCGTCCTCCTGGATCGCGGTGTCGACGATCTGCTCGGGGGTCTGGTGGAGGCCGGTGTAGATGACCTCCATGCCGGCGTCGCGCAGAGCGCGCGCGATCACCTTGGCTCCACGATCGTGGCCGTCGAGCCCCGGCTTCGCCACCACGACGCGGATCGGACCGGCTGCCACACCCATCACTGCCTCCATGAAGCCATTTCGAAGTGAACGAACGTTATCTCCAGCATCCCGCACCCGGCAGTTTCTGGGATGCGGCGAGGGGGAAATCACACGATGGGACACGTAGACGTTCGCCGCGCGGGGTTCCTTCCGCATCAGGGGGGTACTCGCGCACCGGGAGCCGCACACGAGGTCGCCGCACCGCCGAGGCGCAAGGCGCGCCGTGGCGGCGCGCGCCCGGCGGGCCGAGGGGCCCGCACCGCGACTTCCACGAGGGCACACGGGGGACAGAGGCGTCCCCAGCGTGCCGACAGGAGGTCGGCCATGCAGGTCACCCGGGCGTTGGAGCCCCTGTTTCCGCTGTGTCAGCGTCTGCTGCCGAGCAGACTGGCGGGGCTCTCCGTGACGCTTCTCAAGGCGACGGCCTTGGAACTCGCGATTCTCGCCGGGCACCTCCTCCTGTACCCCTCGGGCATCGTCCAGGAGCGCCGCGGACAGGTCGTCCCGCCGCTCCCCACCGCGGACGACGCGAGCGATCCGGCCCGGTTGCCGACCCAGGCCGCGCCCCCTGTCGTCCTGCTGCACGGCTTCATCGACAACCGTTCGGTGTTCGTGCTGCTGCGCCGCAGCCTCGCCCAGCACGGCAGGCATCGCGTGGAGTCCCTCAACTACTCCCCGCTGACCTGCGACATCCGCACGGCGGCCGAGCTGCTGGGGCGGCACATCGAGGAGATCTGCGAGCGCACGGGCAGCAGCCGCGTGGACGTCGTGGGGCACAGCCTGGGCGGTCTGATCGCCCGCTACTACGTGCAGTGCCTCGGCGGCGACAGCCGGGTGCGCACGCTGGTCACGCTCGGCACCCCGCACGCCGGCACACGGGTGGCGCCGCTGGCGAACGCGCACCCCATAGTGCGCCAGATGCGCCCCGAGTCCGAGGTCATGGAGGAGCTGTCCCGCCCCGCCCCCGGGTGCCGGACGAACTTCGTCAGCTTCTGGAGCGACCTGGACCACCTGATGGTCCCGCTGGAGAGCGCCCGGCTCGACCACCCCGACCTGCGCGCACAGAACGTCCAGGTGAGCGGCATCGGCCATCTCGCGCTGCCCGTCCATCCGGCCGTGGCGACCGGGATACGGCAGGCCCTCGACCTCGACCGCGCGGCCGCAGCCGCGGCAGCCCCGCACACGGACGGCCTGACGGTCGCCTGACGACCGGACCGGAGCGCCCTGCGACCGCCCTGCGACCGCCCTGACGGTCGTACAACATCGAACAGTTTTCGAACATAGGGCCAAACCCGCGCCCGCCCTCCCCCGAAACAGGGCCGAATGCCCCTTTCCCTCGGGCACGAAACCTGCGGAAGATTGTCGCGCCCGCATACCGCCGGGTACAGTCGCCGCACTGCTCTGGCAGCCCCTGTTGTCGAGGCGAGAGAGAAGTTGGTGAACGACCGTCATCCGTCGGGGACCATGACCACCCCGGCTCCGGCTTCCGACGCCGACTCCGCGCACTACGCGTCCTACGGCACCCAGGAGGCTCCGTACGACGGCTTCACCTCGTACGTCGACCAGGACGCCCAGTCCTCCGGGCACTACGCGGCCGGCCCCCTCTACGGCGTCCTGCCTGACGACGGCTCCGCGACCGGCGCGTACGACGCCACGCACTGGGCGACGGGCAGCCACCACACCCTGAACTACGACCCGTACGCGGCCCAGCACCACGCCGCCTACGACACGGGCGCCTACGACACGACCGCCTGGTCCACGGACCAGCAGCTGTCCGCCATCCCGCAGCAGTCCCCGGCCCCCGACACCAGCGGCCAGTGGGACGCGAGCGCCTGGCAGCAGCCCGACCGCTCGAGCGGCCTCGCCGACCAGACCCAGCAGTGGGAGTGGGGGACGCAGGCCTTCGACACCGGCGCCTACGACGCCACGCAGTGGAACTCCGACGGCGGTGTCCCCACGCCGGGCGCCGAGGAGTACGAGCACCAGCACGAGGCGCCGTTCGACCAGCAGGCCACCTCCGCCTTCGAAGCCGTCGCCTATGACGAGCCGGGCGCACACGACTACGACGAGTCGGCTACGTACGAAGAGACGGGCGCGTACGACGAGAACGGCGCGTACGACGACGCTCTCGCCTACGACGACGGCGACCCCGCCGCCACCGGTGAGCTGACCGCCGTCCCCGACGCCCCGCTCCTCGACGACCAGGAGGAGACCGCGCCGGCCCCCGCCTCCCGGGTCGCCGCCCGCGCCGCCAACCGCTCCCGCCGCCGCTCGCCCGCGAAGCGCTCCGCGCTCCTCACCGTGGCCGTGCCCTCGGCCTGCGTGATGGGCGTCGCCGGCATCGCCGCCGCCTCCGTCGGCACGCTGACCGGCGGTGACGACACGGAGACCACGGCGTCCGCCGCCGAGGCGCAGCCGGTGAAGCCCTCCGCCGCCAACAACAAGCTGGACGCCCAGCTCCAGACGCTGAGCGCCGAGGCCGACGACTTCGGCGACCGCGTCAGCCGCACCCAGGAGCGCATCGACCTCAAGGCGCAGCAGGAGGCCGACCGCAAGAAGGCGATCGCGGAGGCGGCCCGCAAGGAGCGGCTGCGCCCCAAGTACGCCCTTCCGGTCGCCGCGCACGGGCTGAGCGCCCTGTACGGCCAGTCCGGCATCAACTGGATGTCCCAGCACACCGGCATCGACTTCCCGGTCTCCTACGGCACGACCGTGATGGCCGCGACCGACGGAACCGTGCGCACGCAGTACAACGTCGCCTACGGCAACATGCTGATCCTGACGGCGAAGGACGGCACGGAGACCTGGTACTGCCACCTCTCCAGCTACCGCGTCTCCTCCGGCACCAAGGTGAAGGCCGGCGAGCCGATCGCGTACTCCGGGAACTCCGGCAACTCGACCGGCCCCCACCTGCACTTCGAGGTGCGGCCGGGCGGGGGCAGCTCGGTCGACCCGCTTTCCTGGCTGCGCAGCCACGGTCTGGACCCGACGTAGGCCCTGCCGGCACCAGCTTTCGGTGAGCCCCCGCCGTGACGGACTCCGTCGCGGCGGGGGCTTTCCGTCATGTCAGAGCTTCTCCACCGGCGCGTACCGCAGCAGCAGCCGCTTCGGCTTGACGTCGCCGAAGTCGATCGTGGCCTCGGCGTTCACGCCCGTGCCCTTCACGGCGACGACCGTGCCGAGCCCGAACTGGTCGTGGGTGACGCGGTCGCCGACGGCCAGGGAGACGACCGGCTTCTCCGCCGTGCGCCGCGTGGCGAAGCCGGACGCGCCGGCCGCCGAGGAGCGGGAGCGGGACGACGACAGCGAGGCCGCCACCGAGGACGCCGGGCCGCCGGAGGACAGGGGCGAGGTCGAGCCCGTGCGCTTCCAGTCGACGTGCGTGGCCGGGATCTCCTCCAGGAACCGGGAGGGCGGGTTGTACGAGGGCTGCCCCCAGGCGCTGCGCATCGCGGACCGCGTGAGGTACAGCCGCTCACGCGCGCGCGTGATGCCGACGTAGGCGAGGCGGCGCTCCTCCTCCAGTTCCTTCGTCTGGCCGAGGGCGCGCATGTGGGGGAAGACGCCGTCTTCCATGCCGGTGAGGAAGACGACCGGGAACTCCAGGCCCTTGGCCGTGTGCAGGGTCATCAGTGTGATGACGCCCGAGCCGTCCTCGTCCTCGTCGGGGATCTGGTCGGAGTCGGCGACGAGCGCGACCCGCTCCAGGAACTCGGCGAGCGAGGCGGGCGTCTCGCTCTCCCCCGACTCCTGCTCGAACTCCAGGGCCACGGCCGCGAGTTCCTGGAGGTTCTCGATGCGGGTCTCGTCCTGCGGGTCGGTGGAGGCCTGCAACTCGGCCAGGTAGCCGGTGCGTTCGAGGACCGCCTCCAGCACGGTGGCCGGTCCCGCGCCCGACTCGACGATGGTGCGCAGTTCGTCCATCAGCACGTTGAACCGCTTCACGGCGTTGGTCGACCGGGCGGCCATGCCGTAGGCCTCGTCGACGCGCTTCAGGGCCTGCGGGAAGCTGATCTTCTCGCGCTGGGACAGGGCGTCGACCATGGCCTCGGCGCGCTCGCCGATGCCGCGCTTGGGCACGTTGAGGATGCGGCGCAGCGGCACCGAGTCCTCCGGGTTGGCGAGGACCCGGAGGTAGGCCAGGACGTCCCGGACCTCCTTGCGCTCGTAGAAGCGGACGCCGCCGACGACCTTGTAGGGCAGGCCGACGCGGATGAAGACCTCTTCGAAGACACGGGACTGCGCGTTGGTGCGGTAGAAGACGGCGACGTCCTTGGCCTTCGCGTCGCCCGCGTCCGTGAGGCGGTCTATCTCGTCGGCGACGAACTGCGCCTCGTCGTGCTCGGTGTCGGCGACGTAGCCGGTGATGCGCGCGCCCTCGCCCGCGTTGGTCCACAGGTTCTTGGGGCGGCGGGACTCGTTGCGTTCGATGACCGCGTTGGCGGCGGACAGGATCGTCTGGGTGGAGCGATAGTTCTGCTCCAGCAGGATCGTCGTCGCGTCCGGGTAGTCCTCCTCGAACTGGAGGATGTTGCGGATGGTCGCGCCGCGGAAGGCGTAGATCGACTGGTCGGCGTCGCCCACGACGCAGAGCTCGGCCGGCGGCACGTCGTACGTGCTCGGCGGCACGTCGACGGGGTGCTCGGAGGTGCCGACCAGCTCGCGGACCAGGGCGTACTGGGCGTGGTTGGTGTCCTGGTACTCGTCGACCAGGACGTGCCGGAAGCGGCGGCGGTAGTGCTCGGCGACGTCGGGGAACGCGCGCAGCAGGTTGACCGTCGTCATGATCAGGTCGTCGAAGTCGAGGGCGTTCGCCTCGCGCAGCCGCGACTGGTACATCGCGTAGGCCTGGGCGAGCGTCTTCTCGAAGCCGTCGGCGGCCTGGGCGGCGAAGTCCTCCTCGTCGACCAGCTCGTTCTTCAGGTTGCTGATCTTGGCGCTGAAGGACTTGGGCGGGTAGCGCTTGGGGTCGAGGTCCAGGTCGCGGCAGACCAGGGCCATCAGACGCTTGGAGTCGGCGGCGTCGTAGATCGAGAACGACGAGGTGAAGCCGAGCTTCTTGCTCTCGCGGCGCAGGATGCGCACGCACGCGCTGTGGAACGTCATCACCCACATCGCGTTCGCGCGCGGGCCGACGAGCTGCTCGACGCGCTCCTTCATCTCGCCCGCGGCCTTGTTGGTGAAGGTGATCGCGAGGATCTGCCCGGGGTGGACGTCCCGCTCGGCGAGGAGGTGGGCGATGCGGTGGGTCAGCACGCGCGTCTTGCCGGAGCCGGCGCCTGCGACGATGAGCAGCGGCGCGCCGGCGTGGACGACGGCGGCGCGCTGGTTGTCGTTGAGCCCCTCCAGGAGCGCGGCGGCGTCGATGACCGGGCGGGGAGCGCCGTCGCGGTAGTGGGCCTCCCGGTCCGGGGACACGTCGAACTTCCCGCCGAACAGATCGTCCGGAACCGACTCCGGAGTGTGATCGTCCTCGGGCGGAGGCGGGGGCTCCTCCTCGTGGCCGCGCGGGGCCTGGAGGTCCGCCAGGAAGCTGTCGTCAAAGAGGCTGCTCATCGCTCTCCGAGTCTAGGGTGCCGCACCGACAACCCGCCGCCGTCCCGGGAACATCACCACCCGGTGGGCATGAACATGACGGACCAATCGCCCAGAGCGCGGCAAAGCGCACCGAATTCGCCGCATCGATCACAGAACACCAAAGACCTGACCGAGAGTCACGGAAATGTATCGGGGCATATCACCCATCAACCTTCACAGGGGCCACACCAGTTGGCTACCGTGCCGGGAAGGCCGTACGCCCCACACCGGCGAACCCCGCCGGACCGCGCGGCCTCCGCCGAGTCCGGCGTGCGCCCTCGCGGCAGCCGGAGCCGGGGACCCACCGAGACCTTGGGGTGAATCGGCCGCCCGCCCCGCGAGGGCGCGGCCGTAGGGCAACCCTTCCGAAGCACCCGCCCGAACCCGACAGCTAACCCGGTAGGCGGAGCACGGAAGGAGTCGCCTCCCTTGGCGTCGCAGCACCGCAAGCCACGCTCGCCGGTTACGCGCGTAGCGGGCATACGCACCCCCGCCCTCGCCACCGCCGCCCTCGCCTCCGTGGCGCTGCTCTCTCAGACGGCCCAGGCCGCGCCCCCCGCCGACGGCAAGCCGAGTCTGGAGGAGGTCGAGAAGAAGGTCGGCGACCTCTACCGGCAGGCGGAGTCGGCGACCGAGAAGTACAACGCCGCCAAGGAGAGGACGGCCCAGCAACGCACGCGCGTGGACGGCCTACTCGACGACGTCGCCCGGCGCACCGAGAAGCTCAACGAGGCGCGCGAGGAGCTGGGTTCCTTCGCCGCCGCGCAGTACCGCACCGGCGCCTCCGCGCCCGACACCGCGACCTTCCTGCTCGCGGACACCCCGCAGGACTACTTCGACCGGACGCAGCTGATGGACCGGCTGACCAGCCGCCAGAAGGAGTCGGTCGACGCCTACGTCACCGAGCAGTCGGCCACGATGAAGAAGCGGCAGGAGGCGTCCCGGAGCCTTCAGACGCTCACCGCCTCCCAGAACGACCTGAGGACCGCCAAGGCCACCGTCCAGAAGAAGCTCAGCGACGCGCGCGTGCTGCTGTCGCAGCTGACGGCGCAGGAGAAGGCGCGGCTCGCCGAGATCGAGAGGCGCAAACAGCGGGAGGCCGCCCGCAAGGCGGCGGAGCTGGCGCGGCAGCAGGCGGCCGAGCGGGCGGCGCAGGAGGAGAGCGCCGGCTCCGCGGGCTCGGACGCGCCCTCGTCATCGCCCTCGGCGCCCCCGTCGTCATCCTCCTCCTCGACCGCCGACGCCTCGTACGGCACCAAGGCGGGGAAGGCGCTGAGCTTCGCCCGCGCGCAGATCGGCAAGCCGTACGTCTGGGGCGCCACCGGACCCGATTCCTACGACTGCTCCGGTCTCACCCAGGCCGCATGGAAGGCCGCAGGAGTCTCCCTCCCGCGCACCACCTACGACCAGGTCGGCGCCGGCACGACGGTCTCCGTGGCCGACGCCCTGCCCGGCGACCTGATCTTCTTCTACGACGACGTCACCCACGTGGGCCTCTACATCGGCAACGGCATGATGATCCACGCGCCCAAGCCCGGGGCGTACGTGCGCGAGGAGTCGGTGTTCTACGACGGCGAGTCCGCGATCCACGGCGTGGTCCGGCCGGCCTGAGCCGGAGGCCCGGGCCCGGGCACGGGCACGGGGTCACCGGTCGGGTGTGCCGGGCCCCTGCCCTGCGCGCCGCGTCAGGTCCAGAGCACCGCGATGAAGACGTTGGCCACGGTCAGCGCCCCGACCAGCCCGAAGAGCGGCTTCTCCACGCTCTCCTCGTCCCGCTTCACGTAGACGAGACCGAGGATCACGACCAGCAGGGCGAGCTTCACACCGATCTTGATGTTGTTGACGGCCTGGTCGTCCGCCTGGTTGAGGCCGACCAGGACGACACCGGTGACCAGCATCGTCGCCGCGCCGTGCAGCATCGCGGGGACGAAATGGGCCGTGCCCCGGCCCATCGCCTTCATCTGGGTGAGAAAGCCCCCGAGCAGCGCGGCGATGCCGATGATGTGCAGGCCGACGAAGAGATGGATGAGTACGTCCATGGAGCCGGATGCTAGTCAGCGGTGCTGTCGCCGCCCGACACCGGCCCACCCCTCGCGCCGGTCTCGCATATGTGCGCCGCATAGCAGCCCGCCGTCGGAAGCCGCCCCGAAAGCACCGCATCGATCACCGAAGTGCGCGAAACCGACGGCTTCGGACCGGCCTGACGACCATGTCCGGTCACCCTCCAGTCCACTGGTGTCACTTCCGTACATCTCGTTACCGACCCGACATCACCGGGCCTAGCGTCCTCCCCCAGGTGACCGGCTCCCCACCGCCGTCCGGACCAGGGACGGCAGTCGGCCACCACCGCCGAAAGTCCGGCGGCGCGTCCGCTTCCCTGAGCGGGCCGTCGCCGGACGCGTCAGCCGCTCCCCGCGGCCGTACGTCCGTCCGCTCCCCACGGCGGGCACGGGCCCCCGCCCGGCCCCACCCGACGGCCGTACCGACGAGGCGGTCGTACGAAAGGACGTGCAGTCCCACGTGGCAGCGCACCGCAAGCCGAGACATCGCTCGCTCGGCGGCCATACGGTCCGAACGGCGGCCACCCTCGCCCTCGCCGGCGCGGCGGGCGCGACGGCTTTCGAAGGGGCCGGCATCGCCGCCCCCCAGGCCACTCCGGCGCAGGTGAAGGCCAAGGTCGACAAGCTGTACCAGGAGGCGGAGGCCGCCACCGAGAAGTACAACGGGGCGCAGGAGAAGGCGACGGCGACCGAGCGGCGGCTGAAGGGCTTACAGGACGAGGCCGCCCGCAGGGAACTGCGGCTGAACACGGCGCGTGAGGCGCTCGGCAACATGGCGGCCGCCCAGTACCGCGGCGGCGGCCTCGATCCCGCGATGCAGCTCTTCCTCTCCGACGACCCCGACGCCTACCTCGACGGCGCCGCCTTCGCCGAGCGGGCTGGCGACCGGCAGTCCGGGGCCGTCGCCCGGGTCCGCGAGCAGGTGCGCGAGGTGGAGCAACTGCGCGGCGCCGCGCGCGTGGAGCTGACCTCGCTCAAGAAGCGCCAGGCCGAACTGCGGCGGCACAAGAAGACGATCACCGGCAAGCTGGACGCCGCGCGTGACCTGCTGTCCCGGCTCACGGCGCGGGACCGGGCCGAGTTCGACGACGAGGGGACGGGCGGCGGCACGGACCCGCGGGCCTCCCGCGGCTCCACGGGCGCCCGCGACGCCCTCCCGGCCGTCGGCTCCGCCACCGCCGAGGCGCCCAGCTCCCGTGCCGCGGAGGCCGTCTCCTACGCCTACTCCAAGCTCGGCAGCCCCTATGTATGGGGGGCGACCGGCCCGAACGCCTTCGACTGCTCGGGGCTCGTCCTGGCCTCCTACCGCTCCGCGGGCGTCGCCCTGCCCCGCACCACGTATGCGCAGATCGACGCCGGCCGACGTGTCTCGCGTTCCGAACTGCGCCCCGGCGACCTGGTGTTCTTCTACTCCGGCATCACCCACGTCGGCATCTACATCGGCGACGGCAAGATGATCCACGCCCCCAACCCCTCGGCCCCGGTACGCGTGGCCCCCCTCGACGAGATGCCCTTCGCGGGGGCGACGCGAGTGGTGTGAGAGCACCTGGGCGGCCGGGGCGGGGTGGCCGGGCTGCGACCCGATGCGGACCGACCGTCGGGTCTGCGTGGCATGGGCATGCGACGCGGTAGGTTCAGCGCGCGAAGCGAACGGCACCGCGCCTGTACGTCGGCGTCGGGCAGACCGCCGTCTCGCGCCTGCCGCTCACGCCCCTGGCCCGCTCGAAAGAGGCCCGATGTCTCCAGCCGCGCTGCCGCCTCCCCCTCCCCCGCCGCACATCCGGTCCTGGCCCGACCGGTCGGCGCTGCTGGCCGACCGGGAGCGGGCGCTGGAGGAGCTGCACGGGCACAGCCTCGGCGTGCACCGTGTCCTGCTGCTGTGGCTGCTGGCGCTCGCGGCGATCATCGGCTGGGCGCTGCTGGTTTTGCCGCTGAAGCAGTTCGAGGAGCGGGACCCCACGGGCTTCCTGCTCGGCCCGGTCTTCGCCCTTCTCGGACTCGCCGCGCTGACCCCCTCCGTCGTCGCCGTCGCGCTCGCCGTGCGCCGCGACCAGCAGCTGCGCCGGCTCCTCGACGCCTGGCTCGCCCTGGACAGCCACCCGCTGTCCGACGCCCGTCTGCGCTCCCCGGGCCTCAGTCTGTTCTGGCTGCTGTCCTCCCTCACCGTCGGCGCGATCGGCCTGTGGGCGTCCTTCACCTCCGCTGCCGGCGCGAGCGCCGGGCGGTCGGCGCACGCCGACGTCGCCCTGCGCGTCGGCGCGGGCACCATCCTGTGGCTGGCGGGCCTGATCGGCGTGGTGAAAGCCGTCCGGCACTACCGGTGGGCGCTGCGGATGCTGGCTCCGGCGCCCGCCGCCGAGCTCACACCAGCCGCCGTGCCGTCGCCCACCGCGTCAGCTCGTGCCGGTTCGACAGCTGGAGCTTTCTCAGGACCGCCGACACATGGGACTCGACCGTCTTCACCGAGATGAACAGCTGCTTGGCGATCTCCTTGTACGCGTAGCCGCGGGCGATCAGGCGCAGCACCTCCCGCTCGCGCTGCGTGAGACGGTCGAGGTCCTCGTCGACCGGCGGGGCGTCGGTGGAGGCGAAGGCGTCGAGGACGAACCCGGCGAGGCGGGGCGAGAAGACGGCGTCGCCCTCCTGCACCCGGAACACGGAGCCGATCAGGTCGGCGCCGGTGATCGTCTTGGTGACATAGCCCCGGGCGCCGCCGCGGATCACCCCGATCACGTCCTCCGCCGCGTCCGACACGGACAGGGCGAGGAACCGCACGGGCTGCTCGGCGTCCGCCATCAACGGGGCGCAGCGGCGCAGCACTTCGACTCCGCCGCCGCCCGGCAGGTGCACGTCGAGGAGGACGACCTCGGGCCGGGTCGCGGTGATCACCGTGACGGCCTGGTCGACGTCAGCGGCCTCGCCGACGACCTCGACGCCGGTCTCCTCGGTCCGGCCGATCTCGGCCTGGACGCCGGTGCGGAACATGCGGTGGTCGTCGACGAGGACCACCCGCACCCGGCGCCCTCCCGCGCCGTCGCGGTCGCCGTCTCCGATGGAGTGCGCCGGCTCGGCCGCCTCGGCCGCGCCCGCCGTTCCGTTCGCCTCGGTGGCCTCGGTGGGGTCGCTCATGACGTCTTCTCCGCCCTCTCCATCTCCAGTTCGACCTCCGTGCCGCCCCCCGGCACCGCGCGCAGCCGCGCGGTCCCGCCGTTGCGCTCCATACGGCCGATGATCGATTCTCTGACGCCCATGCGGTCGGCGGGTATGGACTCGAGGTCGAATCCGGGACCGCGGTCCCGGACGGACACGAAGACCGTCCTTCCCTCCACTTCCGCATACACCTGCACGGCGCCGCCCTCGCCACCGTACTTGGCGGCGTTCACCATCGCCTCGCGCGCGGCCTGCATCTGCGCGGCCACCCCCTCGTCGAGCGGGCAGTCGCCAACTATCACGACCTCGATGGGCACACCGTGGTTGTCCTCCACCTCCGCGGCGTTGCGCCGGACCGCTTCGGCGACCGTGTCCGGCTCGTCCGCCTCGTCCTTGCCGGTGCCCTCGGGTTTGTAGAGCCAGGTGCGCAGGTCGCGTTCCTGGGCGCGGGCGAGGCGGCGCACCTCGCCGGCGTTCTCGGCGTTGCGCTGGATCAGGGTGAGCGTGTGCAGCACCGAGTCGTGGACGTGGGCGGCGACCTCCGCGCGTTCCTGGGCACGGATGCGCATCAGCCGCTCCTCGGACAGGTCCTGCGTCATCCGCACCAGGTACGGCCCGGCGAGCAGGGTGATGCCGACGAGGACCGCGAGGGCCGCCTGCAGGACCGAGCCGAGGTGGGCGGTGGAGCCCTGCAGCACGAAGACCCCGGACACGCCGGCCGCGACCAGGAGGACGCCGGCGCCCGCGCGCAGGAGCGTGAGCGTACGGCGTCTGCGGCCGACCTCGACCCAGCGGGCCCGGCGGGCGTTGTCCGCCTGCCGCCAGACGAGGGCGACGCCCGCGCCGACGAGCACCGCGGGCACCAGGTACGCCTTGGCGCCGCTGCCCAGGTTCACATTGCCGACGAAGACCATGGCGACGACGACCATGAGGAGCAGGGCGACGATCTGGCCCCTGTCCGGCTTGCGGGCGACGAGCCGGCGGCGGCCGTCGGGAGCGGTCTCGGTGGCGACGAGGGAGGGGGACCTCTGGTCGCCGACTCCGCCGACCCCGAGCGGCACGAAGAACCAGAAGGCCGCGTAGAGCAGGGCGCCGAGGCCGTCGGCCGTGAACAGGCCCACGAAGACGAGCCGCACCCAGATCACGGGCAGCCCGAGATGCCCGGCGAGCCCCCGCGCCACACCACCCAGCCAGCGTCCGTCGCTGCTGCGGTAGAGCTTGCGCGGCGGCCGCGGTTCGACGAGTGGCGCTGCTGCGACTTCCGGCATGCCAACGATGTTCACACGGCGGTCGGACAGGGGCATCAGGGTTCGCCCCCGAGACGCCCCTGATCTTCGGCGCCGTCGCGGCTCGAACGCCTCCCGGGCCGGTTCTCAGGGCCGATATCAGGGTCCGACCAGGGTCGTTCCGACTGCCGCGGAGGCGGCTCGCCCGCCACCATGGAGCCATGACAGATCACCAGCACGCCGCGGACGCCGGGCCCGACAGGGGCGCCGCGCCCGACGCGGCCACCCCGTCCTCCGGCGCACCCGGCGCCGCAGGTGAGGAACCGCGCGCACACGGGCAGGCGGCCGGGTTCAAGCAGCCGGACGCCCGCGCGGGCACCGGTGAAGGCACCGGGCCCCGCACCTCCGGCGGATCAGGAAACCCCGGAGACCCAGGAGGCGGCCCCGGAGACCGGGGCAGGCCCTCCGGCGTCCACGGGCCGCCCGACGACCCGGACCCCGCCGGCCGCCTCCCGCACCGGTTCCGCCGCGACCGCGAGCACAAGCTGCTCGCCGGTGTGTGCGCGGGACTCGGGCGGCAGTGCGACATGGACCCGGTGATCTTCCGGATCACGCTCGCCGTGCTCTCCGCGACCGGTGGCATCGGCCTCATCTTCTACGGCTTCGCCTGGCTGTTCGTCCCGTACGCGGGCGACGACCAGAACGAGGTGCGCAAGCTCCTCACCGGCCGGGTCGACGGGCAGGCGCTCGCGGCGCTGCTGTTCGCGCTGGTCGGCTGCGGGGTGTTCCTGTCCATGCTGAACAACGGCGGCGTGCTGAGCTTCGCCGCCCTCCTCTCCCTGCTGCTCGCCGGCGCCGCGTACTGGTCCCAGCACCGGGACGCCTCCGATACCGACCCGCTCGCCGCCCAGGCCGTCGCCGACGCCCCGCCGGAGGCCAAGGCGCCGCCGGCTCCGGCCGCCTACTCGTCCTGGTGGCGCGACCCCATCGTCAAGGACGGCACCCACGAGGGTGGCACGGGCTATCTGTGGGGCCCGCGGGACCCGCACACCCCGGACGCCACCTCGGTCTTCGACGTCGAGCTCGCCGGGCACAAGATCCCCTACACGTCGATACGCCCGCCCGCCCCGGCGCCGCGGCCCCGCGGTCCCCGACGGATCGGCGGCTGGCTGTTCCTGCTCGCCACGCTGGCCGGCGGCCTCGTCACCCGGCTCACCTGGGACGAGCACCCGCTGGGCACCAGCCTCCAGGCGGGTCTGGCCACCGGGCTCGTGATCCTGGGCGTGGGCATCGCGGTCAGCTCGTACCTCGGGCGCACCGGCGCCGGGTCGGTGTTCCTGGCGGTCGTCGTGGCGGGCCTGCTGGCCGGGGCGGCCGTCCTGCCCAAGAACATCGGCACCCGGTGGACGCACACGACATGGCGGCCCGCCGCGGTGACGGAGGTCCGGGCGGACTACGAGGTCGACACCGGGGACGCCGTCCTGGACCTGTCCCGGCTGAACCTGACGAAGGGGCAGACCCTTCGTACGGGGGCCGAGCTGGGGGTCGGGCGGCTGAAGGTGATCGTGCCGCCGGAGGTGACGGTGAGGCTGAGCGTCGAGGTGGCCCTGGGCGACATCCAGCTACCGGGCGAGGACGAGAAGGACGTGGACGTGCAACCGGGGCGGCACAAGCAGATGACCCTGTCGCCGGCGTCGGGCGGTCAGGACGCCGGGACGATCGACCTCGACCTCCAGGTCGCGGTGGGACAGGCGGAGGTGGCCCGTGCTGCGTCATGAGTTCCGGCCGGGCCGGCTGGTCGCCGGCGTGGTCTTCACCGTGGTGGGCGTCCTCTACGCGGGGGACGCGGGCGGCCTGTGGGAGACCCCGTGGTTCGTGGTCGCCCCGGTCGTGGTGGGCGGTCTGGTCCTCGCGGGGGCGACGGGAGCGGTGAGCCGGTCCCTGCGCAGACGGCGCGAACCGGCCCGGGCGACGCCCGGAGCCGGTTCGGAAACGGCGAGCTGAGCGGTAGGCCGGGAGCGAAGACGGCCCGACCTGACGGGTCCTGTCGGAGAAGTCCGACCGGAGGGGGGCCGCCCCGGCCGGCCCTGAGTGATCAGTAGCCGCCCGTTCGCTGTCGCTTCCTCGTGCGCCAGACGGCGTCCACGGAGAGGACGGGAGCGCCGGCGAGCACCAGGGGCAGCCAGGCCATCAGGTAGGCGAGGTCGTTGCCGTAGTAGTAGGGGTCCGAGGCCCAGCTCACCGTCAGCCAGAGGCTGAGCGAGATCAGGGCTCCGCCGAGGGCCGCCAGCCGGGACAGGACGCCCAGGAGGGTGCCGATGCCGACGGCGAGTTCACCGAAGGCCATGGCGTAGCCGAAGCCGACCGGGCTCTTCAGGGCCAGGTCGACGAGGGCCGGGATGGCCGAGGAGTCGCGGACCGCGCGCATCGTGTCGCCGATGGAGCCGGCGCCGCTGCTCTGCACGAAGGCGCTGTCGGTGAGCTTGTCGAGACCGGCGTAGATGAACGTGATGCCGAGGAAGACCCGCAGTGGGAGGAGGGCGTACCGGGTGGCGGTGTCCCGCCAGTCGCTTCCCCCGTCGAGGTAGGGAGGGTGTGTGTCCGTCCGCATGCTGTGCGTCATCGCCCGTAGCCGCCTCTCGCCCGACGTGGTGGACCCCTCGAAAGACCTTACGTACGAAATAGGAGGTGCGCTCACAATGTGGCCGTGGTTTCTCGGCGCGTTGCGACGCCGGCGGGCGCTGCGTGCCGCGCGCAGTGACGGTGAGCGCCGGTCAGTCCGTCACGTCGATCGTGCAGCGGTTCGTCTCCACACCGGCGGCGGTGACCACCTGGACCTCCACGCGGCCCGGTTCGACGTCCGCCGGGACGGGGACGGTGAGCAGTGCGTCGGCGGGGTTGCTGAAGCCGCCCGTCACGGGGACGAGGGGCACATGGACGTGGACCGTGCCGATGCGCACGACCATGCGGGAGAGACGGTCGGCGGTCTGCGCGCCGGGCGGGACGAAGCCCGCGCCGCGGATCTCGATGTCGTCGCCGGTGCGGATCGGGGCGTCCAGGTCGCCGGCCTCGCGGGAGCGGACGACGGAGAGGATGACGGGGCGGCCGCCCTCGGCGTACTTGCCGGCGAGGTAGGTCGCGGCGGAGACCAGCACCACCACGGCGAGTCCCCAGGGCAGGTCGGGCAGTTGGTCGGGGCGGCGGGCGAGGCGCACGGCGGCGAAGACGACGGCGACGGCGCTGATCACGACGTACTGGATGTCGGCGAAGGCGCCGCGGCCGGAGTCGTCGGTCAGCAGGTCGGCGGCGCGCGGCCGGTGGGCGCGGATCTTCTGCAGGCGCTGGCCGAGGACGCGCAGGCCGACCACTCGACGCACCAGCACGGCGATCCCGCAGACCACGGCGAGGACGGTCACCACGCCGGCGCCGCGTTCGAGGGCGAGACCGGAGATCAGCGTGTCGCGTTCGTGCGGACCGGAGGCGGCGGCGAGCCGTCCGGCGAGGACGAGCACCGCGTACGCCACGAGCAGGACCCAGGCGGCCGCGACCGCGCGGGAGGTGGACAGGCGGTTGTCCTCGCCGATGACGGGGGCCAGTGCTCCGCCGCGAGCGCGGTGGAACCAGGAGGCCGCGGTCAGCGCGCCGGCGACGGCGAGCGCGGCGAGCAGCCCGGCGGTGCGGGCGTCGCTCCAGCCCGCGCCGACCGCGGTGAGGGACTGCGTCAGCAGCAGCGCGAGGACCGCCGCCCACACCGTGTACGTCGTGCGCAGCCAGAGGCGGGCGAGCCAGGCCTGGCCCTCGGCGCGGCCGCGTTCTGCGACGAGCTCGGCTGACTGGGCCAGTTCCTCGGAGACCCACTGGCGCGAGGCGGAGACCGAGTGGGCGACGGCGGCGGGCAGTCCCTGGCCGGCGGCGAACTCGTCGCGCCGGGACAGGAACGCGGCCACCGCGCGCCGGTGGCCCTCCCGTGCCCCGTGCGGGCAGTCCCCGCAGGCGCAACCGCCGGCGTGCGCGCCCGTGTCCGGGCCCTGTCGCGCCTCCTGGACCGCCATGTCCGATGCCTGCCTTCCCCGCGACCTTCACGACCGGCGGCCCTCGAGAATTTCGGCCACGGTCCTGCTGAACAACTCGCCTGCGATGAGAGCGAATTGTGCCCTACGGCACACCGTCCGGTTTCGGCGGGTCTGGTCAGCGCGGGTGAAGGGTGTTTCGCGGAGTTGACCGGGTCGGAAGTGCGCCCGGCGGGGTGGACGCCGGGTGCGGGCCCGGGGTCAGGACAGCAGGTCCGGTTCGCTGCGGCTGATGTCCTGCCACAGCGGCTGGTAGTTGATCCATGCGACCAGGTCGCCGCCGAGCTGCTCCCGGGTGGCGACGGCGGCCCGGTGGTCGATCAGCACCGGGCGGCCCGCTGCGCGGGCGGTGAGCTGGACCTGGCAGGAGCGTTCCATCGACAGGAACCACCAGGCGGCCGCGTCCACCGAGTCGCCGACGGTGAGCAGGCCGTGGTTGCGCAGTACGAGCGCCTTGCGGCTGCCGAGCGCGGACGCGATGCGCCGGCCCTCCTCGGTGTCGACGGCCACGCCGGTGTAGGCGTCGTAGAGGGCGTGGTCCTCGTAGAAGGCGCAGCTCTCCTGGGTGATCGGGTCGAGCAGTTCGCCGAGGGCGGCCAGGGCGCGTCCGTGCACGGAGTGGCAGTGGGCGACGGCGACGACGTCGGGCCGTGCGGCGTGCACCTGGGCGTGCACGGTGAAGGCGGCCTGGTTGACGTGGTAGCCGCCTTCGACGACCTGACCGTCGGCGTTGGCGAGCACCAGGTCGCTCACCGTGACGTGCTTGAACGGCATGCCGAACGGGTTCACCCAGAAGCAGTCGCTGTACTCGGGGTCGCGTGCGGTGATGTGCCCGGAGACCCCGTCCTCGAAGCCGAGCCGTCCGAAGATCCGCACCGCGCCGGCCAGCCGTTCCTTGCGGTGCCGGCGCTCGTCCTCGACCGAGTCGTGCATCGGCGGCATCGCGAACCGCAACCGGTCGGTGGGCAGCGGGGCAGGCGGCGTGGGCCCGTGCATCGGTCCTCCAGACTGGGTTGCCTTACGTTGCGGAAGTTACCGCCGGTCAGAGCAAAAGGGCAGAGTCGTTATGTAAAGATGACGATTTCCGTCATCCGTGGAGCACGTCTTGTCCCTCGCCGACCGGCACCTCACGTATCTCATGCGCCAGATCGCCACGCGCAACGCCTTCGTGCTCATGCACCCTTTCGCGGAGTTGAAAACCTTCGCCGCCCAGGTCTACGTGGCCGAGTGCTACGGCTTTCGGTACGAGCGCGTCGAACTGGTCGGCCGGCAGCGGATGGTGCACGTCCATCTGGTCCGCGATCCCAGCCCCGCGGCACGGCAGCGGGCCGCGGTCAACTCGGCGGCCTTCCCCGATCTGGGCCCCGGCCGGCCGGTCCCGGGGATGCGCCCGGGAACGCTCACACCGCTGCCGGAGGCCCAGGCGGACGTCGATCTGCTCACCGACCTCATCCGCTACGAGGGTCTGGGCCATGCCGCCAACCAGGCGCAGCTGAAGGCGATCGCCTGGGGCTCCGCCGTCTTCTTCGCGTTGCTGGCGGCTCTGAGCGGCAAGTACGCCGTCTGCCTCACGATCGCCGTGCTGCTCCCGCTCGGCGCGCTGGGAGTGCTGCGCTTCAACACCGCCCGGCGCGCGAAGCTCGCCGAGCGGCTCACGGCGGCGGGCTGCACGACCGTGCGGGACGCGGAAGGGCAGGAACGGTTCGTACGCCCGGAGCGGTACGCGGTCTGAACGACGCGGGTGGGGGATGACGGGTGGCGGCGGCAGACTCGTCGTATGACATCCAATGGTGGGACGCCTGAGGGCGGGGCGGTGAGCTGGGCGGGGTTCGCCGCCGAGGCGCCGGAGTTCGCGGCGGTGGTGGAAAAGCGGTTCGGGGGCTTCGTCCATCATGTGCTGGCGACGTTGCGCAAGGACGGTTCGCCCCGCACCAGCGGGCTCGAAGTCCGGTTCATCGGCGGACAGTTGTGGCTCGGCATGATGACCGGTTCGCTCAAGGCGCTCGATCTGCGCCGGGATCCGCGGTTCTCGCTCCAGGCCAACCCCGGGGAAGGCACCGACATGGGCGGCGGGGACGTCCGGATCAGCGGGCGGGCCTTCGAGGTCGGCGACGAGGAGGCGACGAAGGCCGGATACGTGGAAGAGGTGGGACCGCCGGAGCCGTTCCACCTCTTCCGCACCGAAGTGACGGAGGTCGTGCGGACCTACGTCGAGGACGACACGTATCTCGTCGTCCAGGTCTGGAAGCCCGGAGAGCCGGTGCGCACTCTCAAACGGACCTGAACCCCGGAGGGGTCACTCCCACTCGATGGTGCCCGGAGGCTTCGAGGTGACGTCGACGACGACTCGGTTGACGTCCCGCACCTCGTTGGTGATCCGGGTGGAGATCTTCGCCAGCACGTCGTACGGGATACGGGACCAGTCGGCGGTCATCGCGTCCTCGGAGGAGACCGGGCGCAGCACGATCGGGTGGCCGTAGGTGCGGCCGTCGCCCTGGACACCCACGCTGCGGACGTCCGCGAGGAGGACCACCGGGCACTGCCAGATCTCACGGTCGAGGCCGGCGGCGGTCAGCTCCTCGCGGGCGATGGCGTCGGCGTCGCGCAGCAGGTCCAGGCGGTCCTTGGTGACCTCGCCGACGATCCGGATGCCGAGGCCGGGACCCGGGAACGGCTGGCGCTGGACGATCTCCTCCGGCAGGCCGAGCTCCTGGCCGACCATGCGGACCTCGTCCTTGAACAGCTTGCGCAGCGGCTCGATCAGCTTGAACTCGAGGTCCTCGGGCAGACCGCCCACGTTGTGGTGCGACTTGATGTTCGCGGTGCCGGTGCCGCCGCCGGACTCGACGACGTCCGGGTACAGGGTGCCCTGGACCAGGAACTCCACGGCCGGGCCCTCGTCCGCGATGATCTCGGCCTGCGCCTGCTCGAAGACGCGGATGAATTCGCGGCCGATGATCTTCCGCTTCTCCTCGGGGTCGGAGACCCCGGCGAGGGCGTCGAGGAAGCGGGCCTCCGCGTCCACGACCTTCAGCTGCACGCCGGTCGCGGCCACGAAGTCCTTCTCGACCTGCTCGGTCTCGCCCTTGCGCATCAGACCGTGGTCGACGTAGACGCAGGTCAGCTGGGAGCCGATGGCCTTCTGGACGAGGGCGGCGGCCACGGCGGAGTCGACGCCGCCGGACAGACCGCAGATCGCGCGCCGGTCGCCGACCAGCTCGCGGATCGCGGCGACCTGCTCCTCGATGACGTTGCCGGTGGTCCAGTCCGGCTTGAGGCCCGCGCCCCGGTAGAGGAAGTGTTCCAGGACCTGCTGGCCGTGCGTGGAGTGCATGACCTCGGGGTGGTACTGGACGCCGTAGAGCTTCTTCTCGTCGTTCTCGAAGGCGGCGACCGGGACGACGTCGGTGGACGCCGTGACGGAGAAGCCCTCGGGGGCGGCGGAGCAGGCGTCGCCGTGCGACATCCACACGGCCTGCTCGGCCGGGGTGCCCTCGAAGAGGGTGGACGACGACTTGGAGACGTGCAGGTCCGTGCGGCCGTACTCGCGGGCGCCGGTGTTGTCGACGGTGCCGCCGAGGGTCTGCGCCATCAGCTGGAAGCCGTAGCACATGCCGAAGACGGGGACGCCGGCCTCGAAGAGCGCGCCGTCGAGGCGGGGGGCGCCCTCCTCGTACACGGACGAGGGGCCGCCGGAGAGGATGATCGCCGCCGGGTTCTTGGCGAGCATCTCCGTCACCGGCATGGTGCTCGGCACGATCTCGCTGTAGACCCGCGCCTCGCGGACTCGACGGGCGATGAGCTGGGCGTACTGCGCGCCGAAGTCGACGACCAGGACGGTGTCGGGGGCGGCGGCAGCGGGAGTCGCTGATGACACGGGAGCCTTCCGGCGGTTTGGGCTGGTCTCTGTGCTAGCCGAGTCTACCGAGGTGGCGTGGGGACAGTCCCGCCGCTGGGGGCTGCCGCCCCCGGACCCCCGTTTCGGCGCTGGACGGGCTCGTCCTCAGGCGCAGGACGGGCTGATCATCCGGGCGGGCGTCTCAGGATCCGAGCGCCTTTGGCCGCCGCCCCCACGCCGTGCATACTGGCCGCATGCTCGCGCACACGACCTTCGTCTTTACCTATGGCACCCGGCCCGCCGGCTGCCGTGGTCGTGCTGCTCGAAGCAACTGACGAGCGACTTCCCCAGACGCCCCGGGCCGACAAGGCCCGGGGCGTCTGGCGTTCTCCGGGGCTTGCCGGGCCGGGCCGCCTTCCACCCCAAGGAGCCCTCCATGACCGTCCTCGACGTGACCGGCGCCCGTACCCCCGAGGCCGCCGACGTGATCAGCGGCGCCCGTGAGCGCATCGACGCGCTCGACGACCGGATCATCGGTCTGATCCAGGAGCGGATGGCCGTCTCCGCGGTGATCCAGGACGCCCGGCTCGCCTCCGGCGGCCGCCGCGTGAACCTCTCCCGCGAGATGGAGGTCCTCGGCCACTACAGCGAGGCCCTCGGCAAGCCGGGCACGTCGCTCGCGATGACGCTCCTCGAACTGTGCCGCGGTCGCATCTGAGTTCGGGACCGCTCTCACCCGTACGGCGCGTGACCGGCCGGGGGCGGGTTCGTTGGTCCCGGTGTCCGTACCAGCCAGGTGCGGGCCCGGAAGAAACCACGCGTGGCTCGCTGGAGCGATGAGACGCACGGATCGCTGTCGTGCGTCGTGGGACCTCGCTCCGGGGATGTGACCGGACGGCAGGGGACAGCAGCCCGGTCACCCAAGAGAACGGCCGGCCCCGGGGACGCCCGGGGCCGACCGGCGGAAACCGTGAGAACGCACAAGGGGCGGGTCGAACGGTTGCGGGTACCGCCTTCATCCAGCACGATGCACAGAAGGCCCCGAACAGCCGAAACTCCCCCAGATCGTCACCCCGCACCAGGGGCGACACCCATACCAGCGGCGCAACCCCCCGGCGCCGCTCCCAGGCACCGGCGCTGCCCTGACGCCGGTGCTGACGGAAGAAGGGCCCCGCGGATCCGTCCCGCGGGGCCCTTCGCCATGCCTGGAAGACCGTGATGTGACGCGGGACACATAAAGATCGTGTGAGAACAGCACAACTGTTCACAGCTTCAACCCGTCACACCTACTGCACACGGGTCACTCCTGCTCTACACGAGGTCTTCATGAAGCTCCGCCGCGCCATGGTCACCATGGCGGCGACCGCTGCCATCGCACCGCTCGCTCTGCTGTCCGGGCCCGTCGCCTTCGCCGACGACAGCACCCCGTCCCCGAGCGTCTCCTCGTCCGAGAGCAGCTCCGCCTCCGCCTCGCCCTCCGAGGGGTCGAGCGCCGACGCCTCCTCGTCCACGTCCCCCAGCCCTTCCGGCTCCGTCTCGGCGTCGCAGAGCGGGAGCACCGCGAGCTCGCCGTCCGCGTCGGTGTCGAGTTCGTCGAGCACCAAGCCGTCACCGTCCGCGAGCGCACCGGCCGGTGACGAGGGCGCCTTCGACCCGGAGACCGACTGCGAGGACATGGAGCTCGACGAGGACCTCTCGGCCGAGGTCACCGGGCTGCCGAACAAGATCGTCGCCGGTTCCGGCTGGCACGACTTCGAGTACACGGTGAGCAACGACTCCGCCAAGGACCTCAAGGACCTGTACATGGAGGTCATGCTCGAGTACGGCGACGACACGGACGCGTCCCTGGTCGAAAACCTCGCCGTCATCCAGGTCAAGGAGGACGGCAAGTGGACCGACGCGTACCAGGACTCCTACGAGGACGAGAACGGCAAGCAGGTCAACCTCACGGGCACCTTCACCGGCCTGCTGGACGTACTGGAGAAGGACAGCTCCGCCTCCCTCGACCTGCGCATCCAGGTCAAGGCGTCGGCGCCGGCCGGCACGGCGTTCGCGCTGAGCGGGGCCGTCTACGCCGGCAAGGACTCCGCGTGCTACGGCAACGGTGACTTCTACGACGTCGAGATCCTCGCCGCCGGCGGCGAGCCGGGCGACGTCGACGACGCGAAGCCCAACGGGGACAAGCCCACCGGCACCGAGGGCACCAAGGTCCAGGGCGGCGCCAAGCCGATCAGCGGCAGCCTCGCCCAGACCGGCTCCGGCTCCGCTCTGCCGGTGATCGCCCTGGCCGGCGGCGTCACCGTCCTCGCGGGCGCGGGCGTGGTGTTCGCGGTGCGTCGCCGCAAGACGGCGTGACCCCGAGCCGGCGCTGAGAGCCGGCCACGGACGAAGAGGGACCTGCACTCGGAGGGGGGCGCAGGTCCCTCTTTCACATGCGCCCCCGCCAGGAGCACCGCGCGCCCCGCGCCAAGAGCACCCCGCACCCCGCCCGATCTCACAGTGCCCCCACGCCGGGCGCCCCGCACACCCCGCGCACCCCGCTACTTCTTCGGCGGCACCGCCGGCATCCCCAGGAACGGCAGCCGCAGCGCACCGAAGGCGTCCGCCGGGACCGCCGGCGCCTTCGGCTCGACCGGCTTCAGACGCTCGTACACCGCGCCCTGCGCCGGACGCGGGTCCTCCTCGCCCTTGTTGGGCCAGAAGGACATCGCGCGCTCCGCCTGGGCGGTGATCGTCAGTGACGGGTTGACGCCCAGGTTCGCCGAGACCGCGGCACCGTCGACCACGGAGATCCCGGGGTGGCCGTAGAGACGGTGGTAGGGGTCGATCACGCCGCTCTCACGCGAGTCCCCGATGGGGCAGCCGCCGAGGAAGTGGGCGGTGAGCGGGGTGCCCATCAGTTCGCCCACGTTGGAGCCGGCGAAGCCGTTGATGTCGGCGGCGATCGCGGAGGCCGCCTCCGAAGCCGCCCTGATCTGCTTCGGGTTGGGACTGCCGTGCCCCTGACGGGCCGTCAGCAGACCTCTTCCGGGGCCGGACTGCTTCAGGTATGTCGTGAGCGAGTTGTCCAGGGACTGCATCACCAGGCCGATGATGGTCCGCTCCGACCAGCGCCGGTTGGACAGGGAGCGCAGGACGAGCAGGGGGTGACGGGCGGCGTGCGCCAGCCAGCCGGCCACCCTCGACGAGCCCTCGGCGTAGGGCACTTGGAGGATGGACAAGCCGCCCATCGAGTTGGAGCCCTTGCCGTAGCGGACCGGCTCGATGTGGGTGTCGTCGTCCGGGTGGATGGAGGAGGTGATGGCGACGCCGCGGGTGAAGTCGACCTTCTGGTGGCCCGTGGCCCTGCGGTAGCGGCGGTCGTCGGTCTGGGCGCCCACCAGGGCCTCGGAGTTGGTGCGGGTCAGCTCGCCGAGCCGGTCGGAGAGGTACGGGAGCCGGCCGCTCTCCTTCATGCGGTGCAGGAGGGTCTGGGTGCCGTAGGTGCCGGCGGCGAGGACGACCCTGCGGGCCGTGAACGTCCGCCCCCCGCCCTTGCGGCGGTCGTCGGTAGGCAGGGTGGCGATCGCGTAGCCGCCGCGCGAGTCGTCCGTGACCGAGACGACCGTCGTCAGCGGGTGCACGACCGCGCCCGCCTTCTCCGCGAGGTACAGGTAGTTCTCGTTGAGGGTGTTCTTCGCGCCGTGCCGGCAGCCGGTCATGCACTCGCCGCACTCCGTGCAGGCCTTGCGGGCCGGACCCGCCCCGCCGAAGTAGGGGTCCGGCACCTCCTCCCCCGGCTTCGCCCGCGCCGACCCGTCGGCGTCCTGCCCGTCGCCGAAGAACACGCCCACCGGCGCCATGTGGAAGGTGTCCCCGACGCCCATCCGCTCGGCGGCCGCCTTCAGATGCACGTCGGAAGGGGTGGTCGTCGGGTTGAGGCGGACGCCGAGCATCCGGCGGGCCTGGTCGTAGTACGGCCGGAGCTCGTCCTGCCAGTCGGTGATGTCACGCCACTGCGGGTCCTCGAAGAACGGCTTCGGCGGGACGTAGAGGGTGTTGGCGTAGTTGAGGGAGCCGCCGCCCACGCCCGCGCCGGCCAGGACCATGACGTTGCCCAGCAGATGGATGCGCTGGATGCCGTACAGGCCGAGCCGGGGCGCCCACAGGTAGTTCCTGAGGTCCCAGGAGTTCTTCGGCAGCGTGGCGCGGGTGAAGCGGCGGCCCGCCTCCAGGACGCCCACGCGGTAGCCCTTCTCGGTGAGGCGGAGGGCCGTCACCGAGCCGCCGAAGCCCGATCCGACGACGACCACGTCGTAGTCGTAGGTGTCCTGTGGCACGTGCTCTCCTCGTCGAGAACGGGTGTTCCTGCCGAACGGCCGGCGGGCCCGGGCGCCCCTGCGGCCCGGGGACTACTTGAACCGGAGGGTCTTCATCAGCTTCAGGCTGCGGCTCATGAACTGCGCGTACTTCTCGTCGTCCATGCCGAGCGAGGGCGCCATCGGCAGCAGGCGCTGGTGGGCCACCGTCTGCGCCTCGGTGTACTTGAGGATGCCCTCGGAGCCGTGGCGGCGGCCGAGGCCGGAGTCCTTCATGCCGCCCATGGGGGACTGGACGCTGCCGTAGGCGGACGCGTAGCCCTCGTTGACGTTGACCGTGCCGGTGCGCAGCCGGGCGGCGACGTCCCGGCCGCGGCGCGCGCTCGTCGTCCACACGGAGGCGTTGAGCCCGTACGGCGTGGAGTTGGCGCGCTCGACCGCCTCGTCGTCGCTCTTGAAGCGGTAGACGGAGACGACCGGCCCGAACGTCTCCTCCGTGCACACGCTCATGGAGTCCTCGACGCCGTCGAGGATGGTCGGCTCGAAGAAGTACGGGCCGATGTCGGGGCGCGCCACACCGCCCGCGATCGCCTTCGCGCCCTTGGCGAGGGCGTCCTCCACGTGCTGCTCGACCGCCTTCAGCTGGCGCTCTCCGGCGAGCGAGCCCATGTCGGCGCCGTAGGCGAGGGAGCTGCCGAGCCGCATGGCACGGGTGCGGGCGGCGAAGCGCTCCAGGAAGGCGTCGGCGATCGACTCGTGGACGTACAACCGCTCGATGGATATGCAGAGTTGGCCGGCGGAGGAGAAGCACGCGCGGACCGCGCCCGCGGCCGCCTTCTCGATGTCGGCGTCCTCGAGGACCAGCATGGCGTTCTTGCCGCCGAGTTCCAGCGAGACGCCGATCAGGCGGGCGGCGGCGCCTTGCGCGACCTCGCGGCCGGTGCGGGTGGAGCCGGTGAAGGAGACGTAGTCGGCGTGCCGGACGACCTCGGGGCCCACGACCGGGCCCTCGCCGAGGACGACCTGGAAGACGCCCTCGGGCAGGCCCGCCTCGACGAGCAGGTCCCGCGCCCACAGAGCGGTCAGGCAGGTCTCGGTGTCCGGCTTCATGACGACGGCGTTGCCCGCGGCGAACGCCGGGAGCGCGTCGCCGACGGACAGCTCCAGCGGGTAGTTCCAGGGCGCGATCTGGCCGACGACCCCGCGCGCGTGGCGCAGCTCGGTGACCTTCGTCAGCGTCGGTACGGCGCCGGTGTGGCCCTTGGGCCTCAGGTAGGCGGGGGCCTTGCGGCCGTAGTGCCGGGCGGCGACGGCGACCGCCTGCACCTCCTCGTGGGCGTGCAGCCGCGCCTTGCCGGTCTCCAGCTGGATCAGGTCGAGGACCTCGCCCTGGCGCTCCAGAATCAGGTCGTGGAAGCGGAGCAGGACCGCGGCACGCTCGCGCACCGGGACCCGCTCCCAGACCCGCTGGGCGGCGCGGGCCGCCTCGTACGCCTTCTCCACGTCCTGCGGGGTGGACTCGGGCAGGTCGGCGAGCTTCTCGCCGGTGAAGGGCGTGTGGTTGGCCGTGCGCCCGGAGCCCACGACGCCCTTGGTGAGGTGGGCGACGAGCTGGGGGGTGACCACGTCCGCGGCGGTGCGGACGCCGATGGGGGCGGGGGCGAGGGGATTGGTACCGGCCGGGGTCTTGGCGCCGGTGCTGTCCGTGGCCTGCGAGTCCGTCATGAGGCGCAGGGTATGACGCCCGAAGGCCTTTTGGTACCCGTCGGTAATAGTCGTTCACCGGGTGCGCACACGACGCCAGTGGTCACTGGCAGCAAAGCCGCTGATCAGGCGGCGTGCATCAGTGTTCACCGACGCGGAGGCGGTCACGGGCCGACCGGAAAACCGCGGCGCCGCGTTCCTCTTCCGGCGTTCCCTTGGGCATGTCCACGCGCAGTTCGTACAGTCGCCGGTCGTCGGTGCGGACGAAGAGTTCGAGGACGCGGGCCGCACGGCCGGCGGGACCGCGGGTGGTGTCGGTGAGGACGGCCTCCTGACCGCGGAAGCTCGTGACGGTGGTCAGCGTCCGCGCGCCTCCCCCGGCACGGCTCCACGCCTCGCCCGCCTGCGCGGCCCGCTCCGCCGGGGAGGCGGGCGCACGGTCCCACTGCGTGAGCCGTACGACGAGGGGGCCGGCCGAGTAGACGACCACCCGGGGCTCACGCCCGCCGCCGCTGCCCTGCCGGGCCGTCTCCCGGTAACCGGCGGGTAGGGAGAGGACGGCGCCCATCGCGGGCTCGGGGTGGGCGACCCAGGACGACCCGGTCCGCTCGGTGCTCGCCCCGCTGTCGGGCTCGCCCACGAAGGACGTCCCGAGCCAGGCGCCTCCGGCGAGGAGGAGCGTGAGGAGGGTCAGGGGCAGGGGGCGGCTGTGCAGGGGGCGGCGGCGCGGCGACGGATCGGGGGGCGGGGTGGGAAGCGGGGCGGCCGTCCGTTCCTCGGAGGACGCCACGCGCGGGTCGTCGGACGACGGCTCCGCCTTGCGCCGCCTCGACCCCCTGGGGCTTCTCGGCTGCTTCTGCCCCCTGGGGTTCCTCAGGCTCCTGGCGTTCCCAGGGCGCGGGCCGGGCTCGGGCGGCGTCCGCCCCTCCGCCACCGCCTCCAGCACCGCGGCGGCCTCCGTCGCGGACGGCCTGCGCTCGGGGTCCCGCTCCAGCAGCCGTACGAGGAGCGGGCCCAGCGGGCCGGCCTCCTTCGGTTCGGGTCGCCCGTCCGCGGAGCCGGCGTGACCGGGGGCGCGCCCTTCCACGGCGGCGTACAGCAGGACGCCGAGCGACCACAGATCGGCGGCGGGCCCGGCGGCCCCCAGCCCGGACGTCCGCTCGGGCGCCACGAACTCGCCGTGGTCCAGAAGGAGTTGGCTTTCACCCTGCACGGGTGCGTCCTCACCCTGGGTGTCGGCGATGCCGAAGTCCGTGAGGACGACCCGGTCGGGCGGGGCGAGCAGGACGTTCGTGGGTTTCACGTCCCGGTGGACGATGCCCACGGCGTGCGCGGCGCGCAGGGCCCCGAGGACGGCGAGGCCGATGCGGGCGGCCTCGGACGGCTTCAGCGGGCCGCGCCGCAGGACCTCGTCCAGGGACTCGCCGCGGACCGACTCCATGACGATCCAGGGCAACGCGTCCTGGCGGCCCTCGTCCTCCTCCATCACCACGTCGTGGATGGCGACCGCGGAGGGGTGGTCGACGCGGGCGGCGGCGCGCGCCTCCCGGTACAGACGGTGGGCGGCTCTGCGCTGCTCCTCGTCGTCGGGGTCGTCGGGCGAGTGGGGCCGCTTGACGGCGACTTCGCGTTCGTCGATCTCGTCGTGCGCCCGCCAGACGGTGCCCGTGACGCCGGAACCGATGCGTTCCAGCAACCGGTAACGCCCGCCGACTATCCGGCCCTTGTCGTCTTCGGGCTCCCCGTCGTCAGTCATGTCTCATGACTACCACGAAGGGCCCGGCGTAGACCGGCACGACGTGTGGCGGGCGTCGCAGGGCGGCGGGACGGACTCCTGGGCGTCAGGCGGGGACCAGCGTGTCGACCGCCACGTCGAAGTACTCCCGCGCCTGCCGGACTTCGCCGACCGGCCCCGACACCCACACGTCGTACATCCGGCCGTCCTCCTCCCAGCACAGGTCGTAGGTGTGCCGGCGCCCCTCCGTCACGCTGAAGCCGTCCCAGCTGAACTCCCAGAGCGCGGCGGGCCGTCCGTCGCGCGTGGTCTCGGTGACACGGCCGTCGCGGTAACCGGGGTAGTTGTCGCCCCCCTTGGCGGCCGAGCGCCGCATCACGCCGAGCGGACCGCCCCGTTGGGGCGCGGAGATCTTGATGCCCAGGCGGAACCTGTCACCCTGCGACATGTAGAAGACGCGCTCGCCCTGCGGGACGCGGGTGAACCCGTCCGGCACGGCGAGCGCGAACCCCGCCGGGTCGTCGGCGACGCGGTACCCGGAGGGCGCGGAGGGCCGTTCCCTGCCGGACGCCCCGCTCGTCCGCGAAGGGCCCGCGCCGGTGGCGTCCGCCCCCTTGGACGATCCCGTGGACGACGGTCCCGTGGAGGAAGTTCCCGAAGACGACGTCGTGGGCGGCGACCCCGTCTGTGACGCCCCCGTGGGCGAGGCGCTCGTGGGCCGTCCCGGCGCGGAACTCGCCGTCGGGCCGCCGTCGTTGGCGCCCTGGTCCACCAGCAGCGCCGCCGCGGACACCCCGGCCCCCGCCATCGCGGCGACCAGCAGCGCCGCCACCAGCACGCCCCTCGGGGAGCGCTCCCGGCCGGAGCCCGCCTCCTCGGGGAGCGGGGGCTGCCGCAGCGGCACGTCGGCCTGCGTGGGCGTGTACCCGACCGCCGCCCGCGCCGACGGCGTACGCCCGGTGTGCAGCCAGGCCGAAGCCGTGCGCCCGGTGTTGCGCCACCCCGACAGCGTACGTCCGGTGTCCCGAGCCGTCTCCGGCGTGCGCCCGGTGTCCAGGAAGGCGCGCAGCAGGCGCTCCGCCTCCGCCGCGCCCAGCCGCCGGTCGGGGTCGCGCTCCAGCAGCCCCCGCACGACGGGCAGCAGCGGCGCGGCCTGCGGGGGCGTACGGATCTCGGCGAAGACGACGGCGTGCAGGATGCCGCCCAACGAGTCGCGCCGGAAAGGCGATTCACCGCTGAGCGCGGTGCACAGCAGCGCGCCCAGGGACCACAGGTCGGACGCCGGACCGGTCCGCTCGCCGGACATCCGCTCGGGCGCGGTGTACTCGGGCGAGCCGACGAACGACCCGGTTTCGGTGAGCGTGGTGGCCCCCGCGACCTGGGCGATCCCGAAGTCGGTGAGGACGGCGCGGCCGGTGCCGGCCTCGATCAGGACGTTGGCGGGCTTGATGTCCCGGTGCAGCACTCCGGCGGCGTGCGCGGCACTCAGGGCGCCGAGCAGGTCGGCGCCGATCCGGGCCGCCTCGCGCGGCTCCACGGGGCCGCCTTCGGCGATCCGGTCGGCGAGCGAGCCGCCGTCGACCAACTCCATCACGATGTAGGGACGTTCGTCCTCCTCGACGACGTCGTGCACGACGATGATGTGCGGGTGGCTCAGCTGGGCGACCGCGCGGGCCTCACGCAGCGTCCGGTCGCGCCGGCCACGGGCCTCCGCCGCCGAGAGCGCGTCGTCCTGGACCAGTTCCTTGACGGCGACGCGCCGCCCCAGCAGCCGGTCGGTGGCCCGCCAGACGACGCCCATGCCACCGCGCCCGAGCCTCGTCTCCAGCCGGTAGCGGCCGGCGATCACCCGGCCGTCGTCCCCCTCGGTCCCCATGCGCCCCATCATGCCGCACCGGACGGCACGCCTCCGGGGCGGCGACCGGCCAAGTCACACACACGGCCGGAGGGCGCGGAGCGGAGGGCGGCGCACACTCCGGCTCAGGAAGCGCCCGCCGGTTCGCGCCAGCTCCGCAGCACGGACTTGAACTGCTGGGCGGCGGTGTCCCAGTCCTCGGCCGGCGAGGACATGTAGATCACGTATTCGGTGCCGTCGCGGGCGATGTACGTCTCCTCGATCGCGCGCCGCGGGCCGGGGAACTCCGTGTCCTTGGCCTGCGCGGTCCAGGAGTACTCCCACTCGGCGCCGTCGCGGTCGCGGTAGAGGTTCCGCTCCAGCGTGACCCGCTTGTAGTCGACCAGCCGCTGCAACTGCTGTTCCAGATCGAGCTGGTGAGCGAGCGGGTCGGCGAAGTCCGGGGAGGCGTCGATGGCGATCCGGACGAAGTGCTCGCCGCCGTCGGGCGTGTAGTCGATCTGTTTGAGGTCGCCGGCGTCCTGGAACATCTGGCGCTTCCAGCCCGGGGGCAGGGAGAGCCCGAAGCCGAGGGGGTCGGTCACCTTCTCCCAGGAGTCGGGCACCGCGCCCTGCTCGGCGCGCTTGCCGGTGGGCGTCGGCGAGGTGCCGGGCGTGGCGGCGCCGGCGGTCGAGCGCCGGCCTTCGTCCCACTTCTGCAACGTCAGCGCCGTACCGCCGCCGACCAGCGCGGCGACGACGACCACGAGCGTGAGGTTGCGCAGTTTCCGGCGCCGCGAGGAGCGCGTGGGCTCGGCGGGGGCCCGCGAGGAGTGGACCGCCACCGGCGGCACCGGGCCCGGACCGGCCGGGGCCGCCTGGCCGACGGGGGGCCGGCCGACAGCGGTCGGGACCGTCCCGTACGGCTGGTGCCCGGACTGGGCGTGGGGCTGCGTGTCGTGCCGGTGCCGGCCGGGCGCCTCGCCGGAGCCCGGAGCCGCAGCCGCCGCTTCCGCCGCCGCAGCGCCGTACGAGCCTGCCGTGCCGGTCCCCTGATGACCGCCCGTGCCCGCACCCGCGCCCGTGCCGCCCGTCCGGTAGCCGCCCGTGCCGTCGCCGGTGAACCGCGTCGGAACGAACGCCTGGGCGCCGCTCGGACGGCGGCCCTCCGCCGCTTCGGCGAGCAGTTGTTCGGCCTCGGCCATGGTGGGCCGGTCCGCCGGGTCCTTGCGCAGCAGGGCCGTGATCACGGGTTCGAGCGGGCCGGCGTGGCGCGGCTCCTCGGCCTCCTCCTCGACGACCGCCTGGAGGGTGGTCAGCGGCGAGGTGCGGCGGAACGGCGAACGGCCCTCGACCGCCGTGTAGAGGGTCGCGGCGAGCGCCCACAGGTCGGAGGACGGGCCCGGGTCCTGGCCGCGGACCCGCTCGGGCGCGAGGTAGTCGACGGATCCGACGACCTCTCCCGTGCGGGTGATGGTCGTGTCGCCCTCGATCTGGGCGATGCCGAAGTCGGTGAGCAGGACCCGCCGGTCGTGGGCGAGGAGCACGTTGCCGGGCTTGACGTCACGGTGCAGGACGCCGGCGGTGTGCGCGGCGCGCAGCGCGCGCAGCACCCACAGGCCGATCCGCGCGGCCTCGGTGGGCTCGACGCGTCCGTCCTCCTTGACCGCGTCGGCCAGCGAGCGGCCCTCGACCAGCTCCATCACGATCCAGGGACGGCCGTCGTGTTCGAGCACGTCGTGCACGGTGACGACGGCCGAGTGGTTGATCCGCGCGGCGGCGCGGGCCTCCGCCCGGGTGCGTGCCAGCAGGACGGCCTGGTCGCTCTCGGAGACGTACAGCGCGGCGGTCAGTTCCTTGATGGCGACGGCCCTGTGCAGCAGCTCGTCGTGCGCACGCCACACACGGCCCATGCCGCCGCTGCCGATCGCGTCGGCGAGCCGGTAGCGGCCCGCGATGAGCGAGCCCTGCATCTGATTCACGTTGCCCCGCAATGTTCTTGACAGGGTCAGCGTAAAGACCGTCACCCCTTCGGGGAACAAGCGGGGTGGCAAGGAAACCGCACTGTGACGGTTGTCGCTTCCTGGCCGGAACGGGAACCGATCGCGCTTCGGGCCTGTCGCGAAAGCCCCGTCCGGCTCAGCCGGTGTACCGGTACGTCGCCGACGCCTGCTCGAACAGCCGTGTCACCTCGTCGCGCTCGGCCGCCGGGCCGCGCACCTGGACGACGTGGTAGCGCCCGTCGAGGAGCAGTGCGAGGTTGCGCACGAACAGCTCGCGCCCGCCGGCGCCCGTCCATGTGAACTGTCCCTCGGCCATGGTCCGTCCGCCCACCTGGATGGTCCGCAGGCCCGAGGCGGTGGCCCAGCTGGAGTCGCGGTACGGCTGGAGTTCGCTCTCCTTCTCCCGCTGGTAGACCATCGGGTCGCCGCCGAACCGGGCGGCGGTGTCCCGGCCGGGGACGAGGATCAGCTCGAAACCGCCATGGGAGTACACCACTTGACCGCGCCCGTTCCTGGGCGCGCGGTCCCAGCCGTTGGCGACGGCGACCTGGAACCCCTCCGCGTCCTTGCGCACGGTGAAACCCGGGGCGGCGCCCGCCGCGGACCCGGCTGAGCCGGACTGCGTCGCGGGCCCTCCGGACTCACCCGAGCCACCGGAGGCCGGGGCGGAGGCGCTCTCGTCGGCCGACGGCGAGTTCTGGTCGGGCCGGGGCGCGCTGCTCGCGTCGGGCGCCTGTTCGGCCTGGCCGGCGGCCCCGGTGCGGTCGGCTCCGGGCGTGCCGCCCGAGTTCTCCTCGCCGGCCTTCGGCATGAACAGCACGGCGTACGCGATCGCCGCGGCCATCGCCAGCAGTATCAGCAGCAGCAGTGTGCGGCCCAGGCTGCGGGGCGAGCGGCCGCTCTCCTCGCGGGCCCGCTTGTGCCGTCCGCTGGTCGCGGGCAGACCGGCGCGCCGCCTGCGCACCAGCTCACCCCGGCGGCGGACGATCGGCAGCCGGCGCGGATCGGTGGGCGGCGCGGCGACGACGTACGTGCCCGCCTCGGGCTCGGGGGCCGAGCGCACCAGCGAGCGCAACCAGCCGCTCAGTTCCTCGAACTCGGGCCGCTCGGTGGGGTCCTGACGCAGCAGCGACTCCACGACCGGGCGGAGCGGGCCGCACTCCTCGGCGAAGGCGGGCGGTTCGGCGCACACCAGCTGCACCAGTTCCGCCGTCGAGTCCTCCGGGTACGGGGCGTGTCCCTGGACGGACCTGAACAGGAGCGCGCCGAGCGCCCACAGGTCGGTCGCGGGTCCGATGGGCGCTGCCAGCTGCCAGTTGTCGTGCACGGGGCCGGCCTGTTCCGGTGCCCAGCGTTCGGTGACGGGGCCGACGACGGCCATCCGCGCCTGTCGTGCCCGTTCGGCGGCCAGCGCGGTGCCGGGCCCCCGGCGCACCCCGGCCCCGGCCGCCGGCTCGTCCCATCGCGCGCCGGCGAGGGTCTCGCCGGCGGCCGCGACGCCCTGCGGCGGCACGGGCACCGGCCCGATCTCCGTCCTGCCCGGAGCGTGCGCCCCGCGTGTCCCGTAGGGGTCGGCGATCTGCCCCGGCCGCGCACCTCCGCCCGGGCTCCCGGGCGGCTGCTCCCGGCCGGTACCGAGGGCGTACGGCGCACCGGGCACGCCGGTGGCCCGGGCGTCGCCCTCGGACGACGTGCGCGCTCCCGGCAGCGCCGCCCGCCCGCTCTGCTGGGCCTCCTGGACCCGGGCCGCCGCCCGCGCGCCCGCCCGGTACGCGGCGATCGCCCCGGCGCGCGCGGCGCGGACGTCCCCGCCGGTCTCCAGTGCTCCGGGGGCCGGTCCGCCGGACGCCCCGTCGGCGTCGGCGCGCTCCGGGCCGGCCGGCGGCAGCCCTCCGGCCGCCCGCGCCTCGATCGCCGCCCGGCGCGCGGCCTCGGGGTCGCCCCCGTCGGCTCCGCCCGGGAGCTGCCCCGCCCGATGCCCGCCCGGAAGCGGCCGCGCGTGCCCTGCCGTGCCGCCCGCCGGACCGGCCGGACCGCCGAAGCCGGGCGGACCGCCGAAGCCGGGCGGACCTCCGAGGCCGGCCGGACCGGCGCCCGGACCCTGCCCCGGCCCCGCGCCCGACAGAGCGTCAAAGCCCGTACCGGTGTCCTCGTTCTCCTCCTGCGGCACCGGGTCGTATCCGCACAGCGCCTCCTCCGCCGCGCCGACCGCCAGGCCGGTCAGCATGACCCGGCCGTCGTCGCAGACGAGGACGGTGCGTGCGGTGATGTTGCGGTGCACCCAGCCGTGCGCGTGCAGCACCCGCAGCGCCATCAGCACGTCGGAGGCGACCTCGGCGGCCCGGTAAGGCGTCAGCGGCCTCTCGGCGAGCAGCGCCGCGAGCGGTCGTGCCGCCACCAGCTCGCTCACCACCCACAGCGAGCCGCCCTCGGCGAACACGTCGAAGACTTGGTCGAGCCGGGGGTGGTCGGGGATGCCGGCCGCGGCCTGCGCCGCGTCCACCGCGCGCCGCACGACAGGATCGGCGGGCCTGCGCGTACTGGCCCCCGCGCGTCCCGCAGGCCGCCGGGCGCCGGGCGTACGCGCCGTGAACCCGTCGGGCAGCCCTTCCGCGTCGAGCACCTCAGCCTCGACGACCTCGGGCAACGGCACCTGCCTGACCAGGACTTCCTGCCCGCTGTAGGTGTCGAAGGCCCGGGTCTCGGCGAGTTCGTACTCGTCGGAGGGCGGCAGCGGCAGGCGGTAGCGGTCGGCGAGCACCCGTCCCGCATAGTCGTCCACGATGCCTCCCCCGGCCGCCCGGTCGATCAATTCCGTTCGTCCCGCGGTCCGTTCCGGCCGGATCCGGCCGAACAGCCGGATGCGTACGGTCCGCAGCCACTCACGATACGTGCCGGAGGCAACTCGCAAGGAGGGATGCCCAGATCTCACGCACCGCACACGGCGGACCCGCGTCCTACTTCTTCGGCTGGAAGGTCTCCGTCAGCGTCGTCCAGGTGCTCCGGCGCAGCTCGCCGTCCCAGGAGGCCGACTTCGCCGTGTACATCAGCGCGTATCCCTGGCTCGGGCTGACCACGAACCCGCGGTCGATCGTGCGGTAGCCGGTGCCGTCCGCCGAGTAGGTCCACTCCCAGTCGGCCGTGTTCCAGCCCCGGTAGGCCACCTTCTCTATGCGGATCTTCTGGTACTGCGAGCGCCTCATGGAGCGCTCCTGGTTCTTCCAGTCCGCGACCGGGTCGTCCTTGGGCGTGGACGTCCAGGCGACGAGCAGCTTCTGTCCGTCGGGCCCGGTGAACCGGTCGCCGGCCTCGCTCGCCTCCTGGTACTTCCACCCGGCGGGCAGGCCTATGGAGTAACCCTGGGAGCCCTTGTGGGTCGACACCGCCCCGCCCGCGCCGCCGGTCCCGCCGACGGCGCCGCTCGGGGCGGCCGCGGACCCCGTGCCGGTGGACGCGGACTGGCCGGTCGCGCCGTCGGTGCGGGTGCCGTCGGCCTCGTCGCCCTTGGTGTCGGGGCTCGGGCTCTTGCCCGGCGCCGAGCCGGCGCTCACGCCGGCCGGGGAGCCGCCGGGCTTCGCGCCGTTCGTCTTCTCGTCGTCCCCGTTGAGGACGACGGCCAGCACGGTGCCGAGCACCGCGAGGACGACCACCACGGCGATGATGACCAGCGTCCGCTTCGGCACCACGTCGGTGATCGGCGCCCGGGGCACGGGCCGCGGCGGAAGGTCCGGCGGAGTCATCACGGGCCACCCGGAACTGCGGCCGCCCGTGCCGCCGGCCGTCCCGGAGGATCCGGACACCGGGGCGGACGCGGATCCGGACGCCGCCGTGGCCGTGGCCGCGCCGGTCCGCGCACCGGCCTCGGACCTCGGCGCGGCAGCCGGCGAGGCGGCAGCCGCGGCGGAGGGCGCGGACTTGGCGGCCCCGGCACGGGACCCCGAGCCGAATCCCGAGCCCGACCCCGAACGAGAACCGGACCCCGAACCGGAACCGGAGTCGAAACGGGAAGCGGAACCGGAACCGGCCCCTTCGCCGCCCTTCACGGAGTCACCGGCCCGCCGGGCTCCCGAGCCGGCCGCACCGGGCGAGCCGGCTGAACCGGCCGTGCCCGACGAGCCCGCTGCACCACCCGAACCCGCCGACCCGTTGGCCGACTTTGCGCGCGCCGCGGCCGCCGAGGTGGCCGCCCCGGCCGCGACGGCGGCCTTGCGCACGGAGCGGAACGCCCCGCGCAGCTTCTCGGCCGCCTCCGCGCCCCCGGAGCCGCCCGAACCGCCCCTGCCGTCCGGCTGGATCGGCAGCGGCACGAGCTTGGTCGCGTCGGCCGGTTCGGCGTCGTCCGGGTCGGGCCCGTGGATCACCGCGTTGAGCATCGCCCGCGCCCCGGCGTCGTCGAGCCGGCGCTCGGGGTCCTTGGTGAGCAGACCGTAGATGACGTCCTTCAGCGGGCCCGCGTTCTTCGGTTCCTCCAGCTGCTCGGTCATCACCGCGGTGAGCGTCGCGATCGCGGAGCCCTTGTCGTACGGGGGGCTGCCCTCGACCGACGCGTACAGCAGACCGCCGAGCGACCACAGGTCGGCGGCCGGTCCGGGCTTGTGGCCGCGGGCGCGCTCGGGGGAGATGTAGGAGGGCGCGCCGACGAGCATGCCGGTGGAGGTGATGGACGGGTCGCCCTCGACCTGCGCGATGCCGAAGTCGGTGAGGACGACCCGGCCGTCCTCCGCGATCAGCACGTTCGACGGCTTCACGTCACGGTGCAGGATGCCCTCGCGGTGCGCCGAGCGCAGCACGTCGAGGATCGCGAGCCCGACCTCCGCGGCGCGCCTCGGCCGCAGCACGCCGTCCTCACGGATGACCTCGGCGAGCGACTTGCCCTCGACGAGCTCCATCACGATCCACGGCCGGTCGTCCTCGTCGACGACGTCGAAGACGGTCACCGCGCTGTTGTTGCGGATACGGGCGATGGCCTTGGCCTCGCGCAGCGTCCGCGTGATGAGCCGGCGCTTCTCCTCCTCGTCGATGTTCGACGGGAACCGCAGCTCCTTGACGGCGACCGTGCGCCCGAGGGTCTCGTCCTCCGCGCGCCACACCGTCCCCATGCCGCCGCGGCCGAGTACGTCTCCCAGCCGGTACCGCCCGGCGAGGAGACGTGCACTCTTGTCCTGACGGGATGTCCCCGCCCGCTCCGCCTCCGACATGCGTCCCCTCATGCAACCCGCCCTGACAGAGCCTCCATTGTCCCCTACCCGACAAGTGCCCGACGCCCAGGGGGCCCCTGACGGCACATGAGCGCCGACGTGTTCCGGCCAGAAGGCGCGGCGCGGATCCGCGCCTCCTCGAACCGGCCCCGCCCGCCGCCGAGTTCGGGACGGCGGCAGCACTCCGCAGGGGGCGCGCATTCGTCGCCGGGCGCCGGCCGGTCGTGGCCGATCGCACAGTTCCCCGCGGGCCGCATCGCGCGGATCCGAGGCTCCGGGCGGGTCACAGCGGGACGATGTCCGGCGCCCCGAGCCGTGCCGCGTCCGCCGTCAGGTCGTCGGGCTGGCGCTGGGACTCCCTTTCGGCCTCCACCCGCTTCTCGTAGTGCTGGACCTCGCGCTCGATCTGGTCCTTGTCCCAGCCGAGGACGGGCGCCATCAGCTCGGCCGCCTCCCGCGCGCTGCGCGCGCCCCGGTCGAAGGTCTCTATGGAGATGCGGGTGCGCCGGGTCAGCACGTCGTCGAGGTGCCGGGCGCCCTCGTGGGAGGCGGCGTAGACGATCTCGGCGCGCAGGTAGTCGTCGGCGGACTGGAGCGGTTCGCCCAGCGACGGGTCGTCCGCGACGAGGTCGAGGAGTTCCCCGGCCATCGAGCCGTACCGGTTGAGGAGGTGTTCGACCCGCACCACGTGCAGCCCGGTCCGGGCGGCCGTGCGCGCCCGCGCGTTCCACAGCGCCTGGTAGCCCTCCGCGCCCAGCAGGGGCACCTCCTCGGTGACGCAGTCGGCGACCCGCAGGTCCAGCCCGTGCACGGCGGCGTCGACGGCGTCCTTGGCCATCACCCGGTACGTCGTGTACTTGCCGCCTGCCACCACGACCAGGCCGGGCACGGGGTGGGCGACGGTGTGCTCGCGCGACAGCTTGCTGGTGGCGTCGGACTCGCCCGCGAGGAGGGGGCGCAGACCGGCGTAGACGCCCTCGACGTCGTCGCGGGTGAGGGGTACCGAGAGGACGGCGTTGACGTGTTCCAGCAGGTAGTCGATGTCGGCGCTGGAGGCGGCCGGGTGGGCCTTGTCGAGGTCCCAGCCGGTGTCGGTGGTGCCGACGATCCAGTGCCGGCCCCAGGGGATGACGAACAGCACCGACTTCTCGGTGCGCAGGATCAGCCCGGTGGTGGAGTGGATGCGGTCCCGGGGGACGACGAGGTGGATGCCCTTGGAGGCGCGGACGTGGAACTGTCCGCGCTCGCCCACCATCGCCTGGGTGTCGTCGGTCCACACTCCGGTGGCGTTGACGACCTGCCGGGCGCGCACCTCGTACTCGCCGCCGCCCTCGACGTCCTGCACGCGCGCGCCGACGACCCGTTCGCCCTCGCGCAGGAAGCCGGTCACCCGCGCCCGGTTGGCCGTCTGCGCGCCGTACGCCGCCGCGGTGCGCACCAGGGTGGCCACGAAGCGGGCGTCGTCCATCTGGGCGTCGTAGTACTGGAGCGCGCCGACCAGGGCGTCCTTCTTCAGGGCGGGGGCGACGCGCAGGGCGTGACGGCGGCTCAGGTGCCGGTGCATGGGCAGGCCCCGGCCGTGACCGCGGGCCATGGACATGGCGTCGTAGAGGGCCACGCCCGAACCGGCGTAGAGCCGCTCCCAGCCCTTGTGCTGGAGCGGGTACAGGAACGGCACGGGCTTGACCAGGTGGGGCGCGAGCCGCTCCAGCAGCAGGCCCCGCTCCTTGAGCGCCTCGCGGACGAGGGAGAAGTCGAGCATCTCCAGGTAGCGCAGGCCGCCGTGGATCAGCTTGCTGGACCGGCTGGAGGTGCCCGACGCCCAGTCCCGCGCCTCGACCAGGCCGGTCGACAGTCCGCGGGTGACGGCGTCGAGCGCGGTGCCCGCGCCGACCACTCCGCCTCCCACGACCAGCACGTCCAGCTCGCCCTCGGCCATGGCCGCCAGTGACCGCGCTCGCTGCGCCGGTCCCAGTGTCGCTGTCCTCACCGCTGCCTCCCGCTGTCGCCTCGCGTGGGCCTCGCCATCAGGGCGAGGCCGCGTCGCTTGTCCCCATGCCCAGATTCTGGCTGGATCGTCCGACTTCGGCCACCACGCACCCCCAGCCTGTGGACAACCCTCACGTGACCGTCGCCGAGTGCCCGAAAACTCGGGAAACACCACCGAACACAGCCGACCAATCCCGCATATCGGTCATATTTACTCCTAGTGTGACATTGAGTTCGCTCGTCCTGTCCACAGGGCTTGCGCACCTGTCCCGCTTCGGTTACTGGGAAGGACGGCTCACGCCATGCCCGCAGATCTCGCCGTGATCGGACTCGGACCGCTCGGCCTGCCCCTGGCCCAGGCCGCCGTGGCCGCCGGCATCCCCACGCTCGGCTACCGCACCGGTCCCGAGGCGGGCTCCCTCAGCCCCGCCGAACTGCGCCGGATGCTCTCGGGGGGCTTCCGGCCCGCGACCGACCCCGCACTGCTCGGCCGGGTGCGCACCGCCGTCATCTGCGCCCCCACCCCGCGCGACGCGGACGGCGGGCTCGACCTGAGCCAGGTCGAGGCGGCCGCCCGCACCCTCGCCGGGCATCTGCGCCCGCACACCACCGTGATCCTGGAGTCACCCGTCTACCCAGGGGCGACGGAGGAGTTCCTGCGGCCGCTGCTGGAGGAGACGTCCGGTCTGCGCGCGGGCCGCGACTTCCACCTCGCGTACTCCCCGAGCCGCGTCGACCCCGGCCGCCGGGACTTCACCCCCGTCAACACCCCCAAGGTCATCGGCGGCCTCACCCCGGCCTGCACCGAGTCGGCCGCCGCGTTCTACGGCCGCCTCACCGACAAGGTGGTACGCGCGCGTGGGCTGCGCGAGGCGGAGACCGTGCATCTGCTGGAGACCAACTTCCGGCACGTCAACATGGCCCTCGTCAACGAGATGGCCGTCCTCTGCCACGACCTCGGCGTCGACCTCTGGGACGTCGTCCGCTGCGCCGAGACCAAGCCCTTCGGCTTCCACGCCTTCCGCCCCGGCCCCGGCGTCGGCGGCCACTCCGTGCCGCTGAACCGCACCGGACACCTCGGCAGCCCCCTGCGGATGGTGGAGCTGGCCGAGCAGGTCAACAGCCGCATGCCCCGCTACGTCGTCCAGCGCGCCGCCGCCCTCCTCAACGAGCACGGCAAGTCCGCCCGCGGCGCGCGCGTCCTGCTCCTCGGCGTCACCTACAAGCCCGACCTCGCCGACCGGCAGAACACCCCCGCGCGCGAGATCGCGATCCGGCTGACGGAGCTCGGCGCCGCGGTCAGCTACCACGACCCGCACGTCCCGTCCTGGAGCGTCCTCGACCGCCCGGTCCCCCGCGCCGAGTCCCTCTACGAAGCAGCCGCCGACGCCGACCTCACGATCCTGCTCCAGCAACACCGCGTGTACGACCTCCAGGGCCTCTCGGTGAAGGCGCAACTGCTCCTGGACACCAGAGGAGCCACCCCGACGGGGGCGGCGCACCGGTTGTGAGGGGGGCGCCCAGCGCGCCCCCGGTTCGCCCCGCACTCCGCCCCGCGAGCGGCATGCGAAAGGGGCCGGCCGGCTCACCTGGGTGAGCCCGCCGGCCCCTTTCGGGGGTTCCGGGTCAGCGGCGGTGGACCGAGTCCGCGACCGTGACCTCCACGCGCTGGAACTCCTTCAGTTCGCTGTAGCCGGTGGTCGCCATGGCGCGGCGGAGGGCGCCGAAGAAGTTCATCGAGCCGTCCGGGGTGTGCGACGGGCCGGTGAGGACCTCCTCGAGGGTGCCGACCGTGCCGAGGTCGACCTTCTTGCCGCGCGGCAGTTCCTCGTTGACGGCCTCCATGCCCCAGTGGTGGCCCCGGCCCGGCGCGTCGGTCGCGCGGGCCAGCGGGGAGCCCATCATCACCGAGTCCGCGCCGCAGGCGATCGCCTTGGGCAGGTCGCCGGACCAGCCGACGCCGCCGTCGGCGATCACGTGCACGTACCGGCCGCCGGACTCGTCCATGTAGTCGCGGCGTGCCGCGGCGACGTCGGCCACCGCCGTGGCCATCGGGACCTGGATGCCGAGCACGTTGCGCGTGGTGTGCGCCGCGCCGCCGCCGAAGCCGACCAGCACGCCGGCCGCGCCGGTGCGCATCAGGTGCAGGGCCGCGGTGTAGGTGGCGCAGCCGCCGACGATCACCGGGACGTCGAGCTCGTAGATGAACTGCTTCAGGTTCAGCGGCTCGTGCGAGCCGGAGACGTGCTCCGCCGAGACCGTCGTACCGCGGATGACGAAGATGTCCACGCCCGCGTCCACGACGGCCTTGGAGAACTGGGCGGTGCGCTGCGGGGAGAGCGCCGCGGCGGTGACCACGCCCGAGTCGCGCACCTCCTTGATGCGCTGCCCGATCAGCTCCTCCTTGATGGGAGCCGCGTAGATCTCCTGCAGACGCCGGGTGGCCGCCTCGACGGGCAGCCCGACGATCTCGTCCAGCAGCGGCTGCGGGTCCTCGTGCCGCGTCCACAGGCCTTCGAGGTTGAGCACGCCGAGCCCGCCGAGCTCACCGATGCGGATCGCGGTGGCCGGGGAGACGACCGAGTCCATGGGGGCGGCCAGGAACGGCAGCTCGAAGCGGTAGGCGTCGATCTGCCAGGCGATCGAGACCTCCTTCGGGTCCCGCGTACGGCGGCTGGGGACGACGGCGATGTCGTCGAAGGCGTACGCCCGGCGGCCGCGCTTGCCGCGCCCGATCTCGATCTCAGTCACGTCTGTGGCCTTTCCCTGATGCGTTTCAGCGTCTTCCAGTATCGCCGACGGGCCCGACGGGCACACCGAGGGCGGCCCCGGAACGAGCGAGGGCGGCCCCGGGGGACCCGGGGCCGCCCTGGCGGAAGCCCTGCTTCTACTTGGTGCTGTAGTTCGGCGCCTCGACCGTCATCTGGATGTCGTGCGGGTGGCTCTCCTTCAGGCCCGCCGAGGTGATCCGGACGAAGCGGCCCTTGCTCTCCATCTCCCCGATGGTGGCCGCGCCCACGTAGCCCATCGTCTGGCGGAGACCGCCGACGAGCTGGTGCAGCACGTTGCCGAGCGGGCCGCGGTAGGGCACCTGGCCCTCGATGCCCTCGGGCACGAGCTTGTCGTCGGAGCCGACCTCGGCCTGGAAGTACCGGTCCTTGGAGTAGGACCTGGCCTGGCCGCGGGACTGCATCGCGCCGAGCGAGCCCATGCCGCGGTACGACTTGAACTGCTTGCCGTTGATGAACTGCAGCTCACCCGGCGACTCCTCACAGCCGGCGAGGAGGCTGCCCAGCATCACCGTGTCGGCGCCGGCGGCGAGCGCCTTGCCGATGTCGCCGGAGTACTGCAGGCCGCCGTCGCCGATCAGCGGGATGCCGGCCGGGCGGGCCGCGAGCGAGGCCTCGTAGATGGCGGTGACCTGCGGGACGCCGATGCCGGCGACGACACGCGTGGTGCAGATCGAGCCGGGGCCGACGCCGACCTTGATGCCGTCGACACCGGCGTCGATGAGGGCCTGCGCGCCGTCACGGGTGGCGACGTTGCCGCCGATCACGTCGACGCCGACGCTCGACTTGATCTTGGACATCCAGCTGAGGGCGTTGCTGTTGTGGCCGTGCGAGGTGTCGACGACCAGGAAGTCCACACCGGCCTCGGCCAGCGCCTGGGCGCGCTCCAGCGCCTCGGGGCTCGCGCCGACGGCCGCGCCGACGAGCAGCCGGCCCTCGGCGTCCTTGGCCGCGTTGGGGTACTGCTCGGCCTTGACGAAGTCCTTGACCGTGATCAGGCCCTTGAGGACGCCCGCGTCGTCGACCAGCGGAAGCTTCTCGATCTTGTGGCGGCGCAGCAGCTCCATGGCGTCGCCGCCGGAGATGCCGACCTTGCCGGTGACCAGCGGCATCGGCGTCATGACCTCGCGCACCTGGCGCGTGCGGTCCGACTCGAAGGCCATGTCGCGGTTGGTGACGATGCCGAGCAGCTTGCCGGCCGGGTCGGTGACCGGGACGCCGCTGATGCGGAACTTGGCGCACAGCGCGTCGGCCTCGGCGAGCGTGGCCTCGGGGTGCACCGTGATCGGGTCGGTGACCATGCCGGACTCGGACCGCTTGACCAGGTCGACCTGGTTGACCTGGTCCTCCACGGACAGGTTGCGGTGCAGCACGCCGACGCCGCCCTGACGGGCCATGGCGATCGCCATGCGGGACTCGGTGACCTTGTCCATCGCCGCGGAGAGCAGCGGGATGTTCACCCGGACGTTGCGGGAGATGCGGGACGAGGTGTCGACCGCGTTGGGGAGCACCTCGGACGCTCCCGGCAGCAGCAGCACGTCGTCGTAGGTCAGCCCGAGGGTCGCGAATTTGTCGGGCACTCCGTCGACGTTGGCAGTCATGACACCTTCCCCAAATGGCCTTGATCGGTGCGGATGTCCATGCTAACGGGAAGCGCGCTTCACTCATTCCACGGTTCGGAAGGACTCCTGGCTTCGTATGTTCGTACGGCACCGGCCCCGGGCCCGTTCAGCGGGGGGCCGCCGCAAGGGGCCGCTGGTCCGGACTACTGCTCGGCGAGGGCGCGCAGTCTGCTGAGCGCCCGGTGCTGGGCGACGCGGACCGCGCCGGGTGACATTCCCAACATCTGACCGGTCTCCTCCGCCGTGAGGCCCACCGCGATGCGCAGCAGGAGCAGCTCCCGCTGGTTCTCGGGCAGGTTGGCCAGCAGTTTCTTCGCCCATTCGGCGTCGCTGCTCAGCAGGGCCCGCTCCTCGGGCCCCAGGGAGTCGTCGGGGCGTTCCGGCATCTCGTCCGACGGGACCGCCGTCGAGCCGGGGTGGCGCATCGCCGCGCGCTGGAGGTCGGCGACCTTGTGGGCGGCGATGGCGAAGACGAAGGCCTCGAAGGGACGGCCGGTGTCCTTGTAGCGAGGCAGGGCGAGCAGGACGGCGACGCAGACCTCCTGCGCGAGGTCCTCCACGAAGTGCCGCGCGTCCCCGGGGAGCCGGGACAGCCGGGTGCGGCAGTAGCGCAGGGCGAGGGGGTGGACGTGGGCGAGCAGGTCGTGGGTGGCCTGTTCGTCGCCGTCGACGGCGCGGTGCACGAGGCCGCCGATCGCCCCCTGGGCGTGGGCACGGACCGCCTCGTCATCGCGCATCGGTCCATGGTGCCCTGCGGCCGGGCCGGCCGCCGCGCCGTGCCCGTCGTTGTGCACCGAAGCGTTATGAGCAGGTGCGCCGGAACTCATCCCCTGCGCCCTCCCCTTCCGCTCGACCGACTCGTCCCCGAGGAACTCCACACCTCAAGGATGCGGCATCCGCCGGGAAACGAGCAGCGGGCGGTCCGGCGGGATCCGGCGCCGCCACCGGTCTGCGCCCCGCGTACGGGTACTCTCCGCGCGCTCGCGGTCCCGCGCGAGCAGGGCCCGTCCCGCATACCCCGCTCCCCTCCGCCGACGTCGGCTCACTCCGTCCCCGTCCGGCAGACCGCGTCTGTGACGAAGTACGCGCACGCGACGGATTCCACTCATACGACGAGTCGTGCGCCGAGGTCGTACGACGGTGTCCCCGGGCCGCCGTCGCCCGCACCGTGGCGCTCGCCTCACCCGTGACGTTTTCCACACGCACGGCGCACACGGCGACTCCCGTCACTCGCGTGTCGGTGCGCGCCCGTCACGGAGAGTGGTCGGAACGGGGTGCCGAGAGGGCCGAAGCCCTCCCCCACCGGAACGCGTGTTCGCCCCGGTGTTCGGCTCGAATGTTCGACCCGGCGGACCGGTCCTCAGCGGACCAGCCCCCAGCGGAACCCGAGCGCCACGGCGTGCGCGCGGTCCGAGGCGCCGAGCTTCTTGAACAGTCGGCGGGCGTGGGTCTTCACGGTGTCCTCGGAGAGGAACAGCTCCCGGCCGATCTCCGCGTTGGAGCGGCCGTGGCTCATGCCCTCCAGCACCTGGATCTCGCGGGCGGTGAGCGTGGGGGCCGCGCCCATCTCGGCCGAGCGCAGCCGGCGCGGGGCGAGCCGCCAGGTCGGGTCGGCGAGGGCCTGGGTCACGGTCGCCCGCAGTTCGGCGCGCGAGGCGTCCTTGTGCAGGTAGCCGCGGGCCCCGGCGGCCACCGCGAGAGCGACTCCGTCGAGGTCCTCCGCGACGGTCAGCATGATGATGCGCGCGCCGGGGTCGGCGGACAGCAGCCGCCGGACGGTCTCGACGCCGCCCAGCCCGGGCATGCGCACGTCCATCAGAATCAGGTCCGAGCGGTCGGCGCCCCAGCGGCGGAGCACTTCCTCGCCGTTGGCCGCCGTCGTCACGCGCTCGACGCCGGGCACGGTCGCGACCGCGCGGCGGAGCGCCTCTCGGGCAAGCGGGGAGTCGTCGCAGACGAGGACGGAAGTCATGGCCGCCCTCCGCAGCTGATGCGCGTCACCTTGTGCCTCCAGGCTGGTACGAATCGTCACCTGTGCGGTCGACCGTCTCGGACGCCTGCCCGAGCGTTTGTGTTTTCAACCGCCTCCGCACTCTCAACGATGGTCACTCGAAAGAGTTACGGGCTGCGTGCAGTCTTCGGCACTCTACGTGAGGGGACGGACACGCGGGAGGCAGCCGCGCGGGCCCTCGGTCTTTCATCACGAGCGATGCCCCAATTAGCCCCATTTCTTCCCATTTACTGGTGTCTGAGGCTAGATTCGCAATGAGTCATATTTTCATCTCCTTAGATCGTAGTTGTACGGTCGTTGGCACCGTATCCGCTCGAAACGGCTACAAGGGGTCACGCAATGGCAGATTTCTCCCGCCTTCCCGGACCGAACGCGGACCTGTGGGACTGGCAGCTCCTGGCCGCCTGCCGCGGGGTGGACAGTTCGCTCTTCTTCCATCCGGAAGGTGAGCGCGGGGCGGCGCGGAGCGCTCGCGAGAACTCGGCCAAGGAGGTCTGCATGAGATGCCCGGTCCGCGCGCAGTGCGCGGCGCACGCGCTGGCGGTGAGAGAGCCGTACGGCGTGTGGGGCGGGTTGACCGAGGACGAACGCGAGGAGCTCATGGGCCGGGCACGCCACCGCCTGGTGTCGGCGTCGACCGGCGGGGAGACACCGCCGGACGACTGAAGGAACGCGGATCAGGACAACTGAAGGAACGTTTCTGCACAGAGGTCAGCTCAGAGGTCTGCATCAAGGTCGGCACAGAGGTTCTGCACGAAGGTCTGCAAAGGGATGGGGCACGCACACGTGTGCCCTTGTGTCATGTGCGCGCCCTCTCAGCGCGCCCCCGTTCCTGTGCGCGCCCCTCTCAGCGCGCCGCCGCCCGCTCCAGCTGGTCCAGGGTCGCCGCCACCGCCGGCACCGGCGCCAGGTCGGGCAGGGTCAGCGCGACGATCTCCCGCCGCACCGCCGGCTCCAGCGTCACCGCCCGCGCCCCTCGGGGCCGCACGGACTCGATCGCGAGCTGGGGCAGGACGGCGACACCGAGCCCCGCGCCCACCAGGCCGGCGACCGCCGGGTAGTCGTCGGTGGCGAAGTCGATCCGGGGCGTGAAGCCCGCCTCCGCGCACACCTCCACCAGCTGGCCACGACAGCGCGGGCAGCCCGCGATCCAGGGCTCCCGGGCCAGTTCGCCTATGGCGACGGACTCCGCGCGCGCGAGGGGATGCCGCTCGGGGACGAGGGCGACGAGCCGGTCCGTCAGCAGGGGACGTACGACCAGGTCGGCCCACTCCTGCGCGCAGCCCGGCGCGCTCTCGTAGCGGAAGGCGAGCGCGATGTCGCAGTCGCCGGCGCGCAGCTTGTCCACCGAGGCGGGCGGTTCCGCCTCCTCCAGGGAGACGCGGGTACCGGGGTGGGCGGCGCGCAGCGCGGCGAGGGCGGTGGGCACGAGGGCGGAGCTGCCGCTGGGAAAGGAGACGAGCCGCACCCGCCCGGCGCGCAGCCCGGCGATCGCGGCGACCTCCTCCTCGGCGGCGGTCAGCCCGGAGAGGATCCCGGCCGCGTGCCGTACCAGGGCCTCGCCCGCCTGGGTCAGCCGCATCTCGCGTCCGCTGCGCACGAGCAGGGGCGTGCCGACGGACGCCTCCAGCGCCTTCATCTGCTGGCTGACGGCCGGCTGGGTGCAGCCGAGCTCGCGCCCGGCCGCCGAGAAGGAGCCGGTGGCGGCGACGGCGCGCAGCACACGGAGATGACGGGCCTCGATCACCCTTCGAGCATAAGCGGCCCTTGGGATCATCGGTCGATCATGCGTCGGCGCTTTGACGGCGACCGTCCCGCTCCGCAGGGCGACGGGAGCGGGCGAGCACATTTCTGGTCACCTGCGTCTTGCGAGGAAGCCCCGGCGTTCACGCCGGAGAGGGAACGCATCCGTGTGTCGCGACGCGGAGCGTCGCCGCGTCGGTACCGGCGCGAAGTGCCCGTACCGCTGCTGTTCCACCGAGGTGGTGCGAACGTGGGTGCGCGTGGTCGCTGGTCGGGGTGGTGGCCGTGAGATCGGAGGGCGTGTGTGCGACCGCCGTACGTATGGTCCTTCGCAAGGTCGGGGAAGGCACCGGATCCCGGGCGGGCCTTTGAGGGGGCGAGATGGCGCAGGCGGAGGCGGTTGCGGAGGTCGGGCATGCCCGCTACACCTACCGGCTGCGTGTGTCGTCCACTGCCCGCGCTGCCCTGCTGGCGGAGGGGGATCGGTGCCGCTGGATCTGGAACGAATGCGTCGCCAAGTCCAGGGCCGTGCACCTGCACAACAAGGCGAGTGGCGAGAAGCAGACGTGCGGTCCGGCGCAGCTGGACAAGATGCTGACCGAAGCCCGCAGGACTGCGCCGTGGCTGCGTGAGGGCTCGTCGGTGGTCCAACAACAGGTCATCCGTGACTTCGGCCGCTCCCGCGCCAAGGCGCACAAGGACATCCGCGAGCGCCTGCCCGAGGCCCGCCGGGCCGGTATGCCCGCGCACAAGAAGAAGCGTGAGGCCCTGCCGAGCCTCAACTACACCCAGCGCGGCTTCCGCCTGAAGGACGGCCGGCTTTACCTGGCGGGCGGGACCGTGGTGGGGGTGGTGTGGTCGCGGGAACTACCGACACAACCGTCCTCGGTACGCGTCTATCAGGACAGCCTCGGGCACTGGTACGGCTCGTTCGTCGTCCCCGCCCAGGTACAGCCCCTGCCGGAGACCGGGCGGGTGCTCGGTGTGGACTGGGGTGTGAGCCAGACCGCGACCACCACCTCCGACCCGTACGACCTGGCCCACGCCGAGCACGGCAGGAAGGCGAAGGAGAAGCTGACCCGGTACGACCGGATGATGGCCCGCCGCAAGCCGAAGAAGGGGCAGCCGGCGTCGAAGGGCTACCGTGAGGCGAAGAAGCTGCGGGCAAAGGCGCACAAGAAGGTCGCACGGCGGCGTCAGGACACCGGCCGCAAGTGGGCCAAGAAGGTCGTCCGCGACCACGACGCCGTCGCGGTCGAGGACTTCCGCCCCAAGTTCCTGGCCAGAACCACGATGGCCCGCAAGGCCGCAGACGCCGCCATCGGCGCCACCAAAATCGCCCTGATCGAGATGGGCCGCAAACACGGACGGGACATCCGCCTGGTCCACCCCGCGCACACCACGATGGACTGCGCGCACTGCGATGCGAGAGCCAAGCATCGCCTGCCGCTGGGGATGCGCACCTACACCTGCACCGCATGCGGACACACCTGCCCACGGGACAAGAACTCCGCACGCGTCATGCTCGTCCGGGCTGGTTTCACCCGGCTGGTGCCGACGGCACAAGACCTCCCGGAGCGCCGCTCCGGGAGGCAGCCTGAGCCAGGAATCCCCTCCCCCACAGGGAGGGGAGGATTCAATAATCTTGCGCCATGACTACGGCTCTGATCACAGGTTCGACCGCGGGCATCGGTGCCGCGTTCGCGCGGCGGCTGGCGGCGGACGGGCATGACCTGGTCCTCGTGGCCCGGGACACCAAGCGGCTGCGCGAGCAGGCCACCGAGTTGCACGACCGGCACGGCATCGAGGCGGAGGTGCTGACCGCCGACCTCGCCGAGGACGCGGGCATCGAGGCGGTGGCCGCCCGGCTCGGCGACCGCAAGAACCCCGTCGACCTGCTGGTCAACAACGCCGGCTTCGGGAACAAGGGCCGCTACCTCGACGTGCCGATGGCCGACGAGCTGAAGATGCTCAAGGTGCACTGCGAGGCGGTGCTGCGGCTGACCTCGGCGGCCACGGCGGCGATGCGGGAGCGGGGACGCGGCGGTGTCGTCAACGTGGCCTCGGTGGCGGCGTTCCTGCCGCGCGGGACGTACGGGGCGTCGAAGGCGTGGGTCGTGCAGTTCACGCAGGGGGCCGCGAAGGACCTGGCGGGCAGCGGGGTGCGGCTGATGGCGCTGTGCCCGGGCTTCGTGCGCACCGAGTTCCACGAGCGGGCCGGGATGGGCACGGACAACATCCCGGGCTGGATGTGGCTCGACGCGGACAAGCTGGTCGCGGCGGCGCTGCACGACCTGGCGCGCGGGAAGTCCGTGTCGATCCCCGACGCCCGCTACAAGGCGCTGATGGGCCTGGTGAAGGTGACTCCCAGGGGCCTGCTGGGCGGGGTCAGCTCGCGGACGGGACGCAAGTACGGGCCGCAGTAGGCGGGCGGTGAGCGGTGGGTGGCGTCGGCGCTCCGGTGGGAAAATGGGCGTGACGGAACCGGACCCAGGGGGGCCGGAGGCTGCGCCATGACGTTCGTACAGCTCATCGACTGCAGGACCAGCCGGTTCGACGAGATGAACCGGCTGCTGGACACGTGGGTCGAACAGACCAAGGGGAAGCGGACCGCCACGCACGCGCTGGTCGGCAAGGACCGCTCCGACGATTCGCACTTCATCGAGATCGTGGAGTTCCCGTCGTACGAGGAGGCGATGCGGAACTCGAACCTGCCGGAGACCGGACGGATCTTCCAGGACATGGTCGCCCTGTGCGAGGAGACGCCGACCTTCACCGACCTGGACGTGGTGCGCGACGAGCAGCTCAACCGCGTGATGGCCCGCGAGTTCTTCGAGGGGCTCGGACGGGGCGACATCGACCGGCTGTTCGAGCGCGTCTCGGACGACTACCTCGACCACGACCCGGCCAACGCGCGTGACACGGGCTTGCGGGCCGCCCGTGAGGAGGTCGCGGGCTGGCGGCGGGCCTTCGACTTCTCGATGCGGGTGGACGACCAGCTCGCCGAGGAGGACCGGGTGTGCACCCGCTGGACCTTCACGGGCCGCCACCACGGCGACTTCGTCGGCATCCCGGCGACCGGCCAGGACGTCACCATGACCGGCATGACCTGGCACCGCTTCCGCGAGGGCATGATCTGCGAGGCCTGGTGGCAGTACGACCGGGCGGGGCTGCTGGAACAGCTGGGGGCACTGGGCCGGTAGGCCGCGCACGCGGGGGCCCCGTTCCGCCCGGGCCGGCCGGGACGGGGCCCCCGCGCAGTCAGCCGCTCCTGTGGATGGCGATTGAACACCGGGAAGGTGAAAGCCCCGGCCTGCGGTTCGGGATCTTGTCATGCGTCCACGCAGTGGAGTTGCTCCGTGTGGGTGAACGCAGCGCGAAACGGTCCTCACTCGACGCGTCCGCCCGCAGACTTTGCGTGCGGCACATTCACCGCGAACGCAGCACCCCATGCAAACGGCCCCCGCAGCGGCGGCAACCGCTCACGAGGGCCTGGACCACTAGTGGAAGTACGGCCTCCACCGTGATTTATCGTCACCATATCGCGCCCCCGCGCGCCTACACCCAGTTCTCGCACGACATCATCCGGCACCCCCGGCTCTCCTCCGACGCCGTGCGTCTCCTCACCTGGCAGCTCTCCCTTCCCCAGGGAGCGCGCGAGCCCCTCTCCCGCACCGCCGAACGCGCCAACATCGGTGCCTGCGCCTTCAGTCGGGCCAAGCGGCAGCTCAAGGAGGAAGGGTTCGTGCACGAGCGGCGCGTCCAGGGTTCCGGCGGTCACTGGGCCACCCAACAGCTGGTCTCCAACGTGCCGTTGAGCGCCGCCGAGGCGGCCAAGCTCCTCGGGCGGATGCCCGTGGCGGGCGCGGCGCCCGAACCCGTGTCGCCGCAGGTGGCACCGAGTCCCCTGATTCCGGCCGTCGGTGATCCGACTCCCCGGCTCTCCGACGGTCATCCAAAGAAAGACCTTGCAGGAAACACCTCCGACCAACCCCCCGAGCCCCCGGTCCAGCCGGGCCCCGAGCCGGCTGTCGCGGCTGAACCCGAGACGGACGCGCCCCCGGAGATCCTCTCCGCCGCCACCGACCTCGTCGCCGGCTTCCCCCGCCTCTCCCCCGCGCTGCGCCACGTCCCCCGGCCGATGCACGCCGAGCTGACCCGGCTCACCGCCCGCTGGCTGGAAGCGGGGCATCCGCCCAGCGCCGTCCGCATCCACATCCTGCGGGGCCTGCCCGACGACACCACCCCCGTCCACCGCCCCGGCGGCCTCCTGCGCCACCTCCTCCGCGAGGTCCCGCCCGTCCCCGAGCCCACGCCGCCGAGGCCCGCGCCGGACCCACTCCCGCCGACGCCAGCCGCAGGCCCACGTCTCTCCGCCCGCCTGACCGGCGCCGTCGAGTGCCAGGGCCCCCACACCCAACCGATGCTCTTCCGCCCGACCGCCGGAGAAACCCTCTGCCCACGCTGTGCCACCGGTGGCCGGCTCGCCGACGTGGCAGACCGCGGTCGGCGGGCCGGGAGCACGACGACCCTCGTCCGAGGCGTCTGTTGAGTTCTTGGTCAGTCCGGCCGTACCGGGGCGGGGCTTGCTCTGTGCGATGTCGGGTCGCGCGGGTCGTTCGTCTGCGGGCCGTGCCAGTCAAGGCACAGGACGGTGGCGTCGTCTCTCGGCTGACGACCGCCGTAGGCGTCGGCCACCGCGCCGACCAGCGTGCGCACGACCTCGCGGGGGTGCTCGGCGGCGGTGTCGCTGATCAGGGCGGGCAGGTCGACGGTGTCCGCCTCGCGTTCCTGCATGCCGTCGGTGTACAGGATGAGGCGGTCGCCGGGGCGCAGGTCGAGGTCCTGCACCCGGTAGGCGCCCTGCCAGGCGACGCCGAAGGGCAGGTTCACGGCCAGGCGCAGCTGTTGGACCGTGCCGTCGCGCAGTCGCAGCGGCCAGGGGTGGCCGGCGTTGACGAGCTGGGCACCGCTGCCGTCCAGGGCGATGCGCACGAGCTGTCCGGTGGCGAAGGTCTTCCGGCCGTGGTCGATGAGTGCCTGGTGGGTCTGGCGGGCCTGTTCGGCGAGGTCCTTTCCGGCGCGGCGGGCGCCGCGGGAGGCGTTGACCAGGAGGGTGGCCATGAGTGAGGCGTCGACGTCGTGGCCCATGGCGTCGGTGACGGACAGGTGCAGGGTGTCCTGGTCGAGGGAGTAGTCGTAGGTGTCGCCGGCGATGTCGGAGGCCGGGACCAGGGCGCCGGCGAGGTCGAACTCGGCGGCCTCGCAGGAGGCGGCCGAGGGCAGCAACTGGCGCTGGATCTCCGCGGCCAGACTGACCGTGGTGGTGCGGTTGCCCCAGTGGTAGAGGTCGGTGAAGCGGCGGTCGGTGACGATGATGTACGCCAGCGCGTGCGCGGCCTCCGCGACCTGTGCGAGCACGTCCTCGGTGGCGTCGTCGAGGAAGAGTTCGAGGACGCCGATGGTGTCGCCGCGGTTGGTGACGGGGGCCAGCACCCGCTGTCCTTGCTCGTGTCCGTCGTGCGGCGTCCGCACCGGCTTCTGGGTGCGCAGGACCTCGTCGTAGACGCTGCTGCCGGCCAGGGAGATGTGTTCGGCACGGTGCTGCTGCGGCGTGGCGGTGTTGTCGCTGACGCGCAGCAGACGACGGCCGACGACGTCGACGAACAGGAACGACACGTACCGCGCTCCGAAACGCCGGCGCAGGTTGTGCGCCACGACATCCAGCGAGCCGACCGGCGCGGCTTCCTCGGCCGCCGTCAGCACGTCCGCCAGTTCCACCCGCTCACGCAACACACCAGCCTCCTCTTGGTTGGAGACTCGTTTTCCCGCCGACCGGCCAAACACCCCCACTGCTGCGACAGGTGCCTGCGCTCAGGCGTGCCGGCCTACTTGGATTCGACGCGTCCGACGGGGTCGGAGTCGGCCGCCAGCGCGTCGCACGCCGTCTGCCAGGCCCGGTCCTCGGGGTGGAACGCGCTGCGCAGGTAGGCCCAGGCGAGGTGGGCGAGGGCGGCGACCCGCTCGGGGTTCTCGTCGGTGGTCTCAGCGACGTCGTATCCGGAGACCCCGCCGAGCCCGTGCTCCGCGCCGAACAGGGTGAGCAGGGACTTGGGGCCGGGGGCGAGGGTGTAGGGATCGGTGTGCCAGTCCGGGCCGTTGACCGTCAGGAAGGCGGAGTCGTCCTTGTCGCCGGCGACCACGAGTGCGGGGGTGGTCATCGTGGAGAAGTCGGTGGTCAGGAAGAAGGGGTAGTTCTCGACGGTGAACTCGGTGAGGGCGTCGCCGCCCCGGCCGGGCGCGGCGAGCAGCACGCCTGCCCTGATCCGCGGGTCGGCCAGGTCCACTTCGGTTCCGTCGTGGGGATCGGTGAGTCGGGCGCCGAGCAGCAGGCTCGCGGTGTGCCCGCCCATGGAGTGCCCGGCGACGGCGATCCGGCTCCGGTCGAGACGTCCGGCGAGCTGCGGAACGGCTTCCTCGATCGCGTCGAGCTGGTCGAGGACGCGCGTCATGTCCTCGGCCCGGGTACGCCAGTGCGCGGCGGCCCCGGGGGTGTCGGCGTCCAGGCTCAGCGTCCTGGAGTCCAGGTGGGTGGGCTGGATCACGACGAAGCCCCGTCCGGCCCAGAAGTCGGCGAGCGGGGCGTAGCCGTTCAGCGAGGAGAGGTGGTGGGAGAAGCCGAGGCCGTGCGAGAGGAGAACGACCGGCAGCTCGCTCCCGGTCACCGGCGCGGAGACGCGCACCTGGAGGTCCACGGCGCGGCCGGGGGCCGGCAGCACCACCGGACTGACGGAGAGGACGGGGGTGGGCGAGTGGAGGGTGCGGGCCGGGTAAGCAGGTGCGCTCATGAGGAGCATGCCCTTCGGTGACACCCGTCGCCTGGCCGCGTACGGCGGCGGCGGGTACGGCGGAGTGCCCGCAGTCAGCTAACCTGAAAGCGGATCGTTGTTCCATTTAAGATACGGAACACTGATCCGCTTAGTCAACGGCCGCCGGAAGGAGAGCGTGGTGCCCGCAGCAGGCCCGGCCGAGGGAGCGTCCGCCCGCAGCAAGCGAGCAGACGCGGTACGCAACCAGCAGACGCTGCTCGACGCCGCGGCGGAGGTGTTCGTGACCTCGGGCATCGACGCGCCGATCCGTCAGATCGCGGCCCGGGCGGGTGTCGGGCTGGGGACGGTCTACCGCCACTTCCCCACCCGGGCGGACCTGGTCACCGCCGTCTATCACCATCAGATCGAGGCCTGCGCCGAAGCCGGCCCGAGGCTGCTGGCCGACGCCGCCTCCCCGTTCGACGCGCTGCGCCAGTGGATCGACCTCTTCGCCGACTTCCTGGTCACCAAGCACGGACTCGCCGACGCCCTCCAGTCCGACAGCGACCGCTTCGCCACGCTGCACACCCATTTCCTCGACCGGCTGATGCCCGTCTGCGCCCGGCTGCTCGACGCCGCCGTCGACGCCGGCGAGATCAGGCCCGGCACACAGCCCTACGAACTGATGCGCGGCATCGGCAACCTCTGCATCGGGCACGACAGCGACCCCCGCTACGACCCGCGGAGGCTGATCGAACTACTCCTCCGAGGGCTCCGACGCTCATGAATCCGCCCCTGCGCCCGGGCAGCACGAAGGCCCGGCGCTCCGTCCGGGGAGGCTGCTGGTCGATGCAGCGGTCTCACCGTTCAGGGGCGCCGGGCCTCACTGCCGATGTCGGTCAGTGCCCGTCAGTGGCGGGGTGCCTCAGTGGGCGTGGCCGTGGCCGTGGCCGGCCGCGGCGGGCTCTTCCTCTTCCTTCTTCTCGACGACCAGGGTCTCGGTCGTCAGGAGGAGGGAGGCGATGGAGGCGGCGTTCTCCAGGGCGGAGCGGGTGACCTTGACCGGGTCGATGACGCCGGCCTTGACCAGGTCGCCGTACTCGCCGGTCGCCGCGTTGAAGCCCTGGCCCTTGTCGAGCTCGGCGACCTTGGAGGTGATGACGTAGCCCTCCAGGCCGGCGTTCTCGGCGATCCAGCGCAGCGGCTCGACGGCGGCCTTGCGGACCACGGCGACGCCGGTCGCCTCGTCGCCGGTCTTGTCGAGGTTGCCCTCGAGGACCTTGACAGCGTGGACGAGCGCGGAACCGCCACCGGAGACGATGCCCTCCTCGACCGCGGCGCGGGTCGCGGAGATGGCGTCCTCCAGGCGGTGCTTCTTCTCCTTCAGCTCCACCTCGGTGGCGGCGCCGACCTTGATCACGCACACGCCGCCGGCCAGCTTCGCGAGGCGCTCCTGGAGCTTCTCGCGGTCCCAGTCGGAGTCCGTGTTCTCGATCTCGGCCTTGATCTGCGCGACGCGGCCCTGCACGTCGGCGGAGTTGCCGGCGCCGTCGACGATCGTGGTGTCGTCCTTGGTGACGGTGACGCGGCGGGCGGAGCCGAGGACGTCGATGCCGACCTGGTCGAGCTTGAGGCCGACCTCCTCGGAGATGACCGTGGCGCCCGTGAGGGTGGCCATGTCCTGCAGCATCGCCTTGCGGCGGTCGCCGAAGCCGGGGGCCTTGACCGCGACCGCGTTGAAGGTGCCGCGGATCTTGTTGACGACGAGGGTGGAGAGCGCCTCGCCCTCGAGGTCCTCGGCGATGATCAGCAGCGGCTTGGAGGCGTTGGCCTGGATGACCTTCTCCAGCAGCGGCAGCAGGTCGGCGATCGAGGAGATCTTGCCCTGGTTGATGAGGATGTAGGGGTCCTCCAGGACGGCCTCCATGCGCTCCTGGTCCGTCACGAAGTACGGCGACAGGTAGCCCTTGTCGAAGGCCATGCCCTCGGTGAAGTCCAGCTCCAGACCGAAGGTGTTGGACTCCTCGACGGTGATGACACCGTCCTTGCCGACCTTGTCCATGGCCTCGGCGATGAGCTCGCCGACCTGCTGGTCCTGGGCGGACAGCGCGGCCACGGCGGCGATGTCGGACTTCTCGTCGATCGGGCGGGCCGACGCGAGCAGGTCCTCGGAGACGGCCTTGACGGCGGCGTCGATGCCCTTCTTGAGGAGGGCGGGGGACGCGCCGGCGGCCACGTTCTTCAGGCCCTCGCGCACCAGCGCCTGGGCGAGCACGGTGGCGGTGGTCGTGCCGTCACCAGCGATGTCGTTGGTCTTGGTCGCCACCTCCTTCACCAGCTGCGCGCCGAGGTTCTCGTACGGGTCGTCGATCTCCACCTCGCGGGCGATCGTGACACCGTCGTTGGTGATGGTGGGGGCGCCGAACTTCTTGTCGATGACGACGTTGCGGCCCTTGGGACCGATCGTCACCTTGACCGTGTCGGCCAGCTTGTTGACGCCGCGCTCGAGGGCGCGACGGGCGTCCTCGTCGAACTTCAGGATCTTCGCCATGACAGCGGGAGCCCTCTCGGAGATCTGTGGATGAAGCTTTGAAAAAAACGCACTGCGCCCCGGGCGCCCGGCTTTTTATGTGGTCGCGGGGGCCAGGGGCGCAGCGTCAAGCATCAATGTGCTTCCGGAACGATCCGGGGTGAACTACTTCTCGATGATCGCGAGAACGTCGCGAGCCGAGAGGACGAGGTACTCCTCGCCGTTGTACTTCACCTCGGTGCCGCCGTACTTGCTGTACAGGACGACGTCGCCGACCTTGACGTCGAGCGGCAGGCGCTCGCCGTTCTCGAAGCGGCCCGGGCCCACGGCGAGGACGGCGCCCTCCTGGGGCTTCTCCTTCGCGGTGTCCGGGATGACCAGGCCCGAGGCCGTGGTCTGCTCGGCGTCGAGCGGCTGGACCACGATGCGGTCCTCGAGCGGCTTGATGGCAACCTTGGAGCTGGTGGTCGTCACGATCCGACCTCCCCCTTCGGAGATCTCACGGGGTTAACTGTCTGAGGTGGCGACCAGGTGGATCCGTCGTCGCGGGTGCCGGACCTGCCCGTCGCGTTGTTGGCACTCTCCAGTGGGGAGTGCCAGAGCCGAGACTATGACCGGGGTTAGCACTCGGTCAAGCGGAGTGCCAATGCCTGCGGCGCGTCGGCCGAAATTTCCGCTCGGGTGAGTGTGTTCGGCACCCGGTGCCGGGGTGGGCGCCGGCTGGGGGCTGCCGCCCCCAGACCCCCGCTTCGGCCCTGTACGGGCCTCGTCCGAAAACTCCCCCAGAGAGGGCACCCCCAGACGGGCCGGCTACAGCCGACCGCGCCTTACAGGTAGTCCTCCAGCTTTCCCACCGTCAGGTGTTGTCGCTGGATCTCGCGCAGCAGGCCCGGTGTCCGGTCGGGGGTCGTGGCGAGGATGTCGCCTGGGTGCAGGCGGTGGGGGTCGGTGGGGGTGTGCCACAGGACGATCGCGGTGATGCCGCAGTCGGCGGCGGCTCGGCGGGTGGTGGTGTCGTACGCGCCGTAGGGCGGGCGGAAGAGGCGGGGGCGCAGGCCGAAGCGGGCGTTGAGCTTGTTCTGCTGGCCGCAGATCTCGGCGCGCTGGCCGGCGTAGGGCAGGCCGCGCAGGGCGGCGTGGTCGAGGGTGTGGTTCTGGAGGTCCGCGCCGACCTCCCGCAGGCGGGCGAAGTGGGCGTAGGCCGGGCCGGCGACGCTGTCGGTGACGAACACACTGACGGGCAGGCGCAGTTCGCGGACCATGTCGACGAAACGGGGGTCGCGTTCGGCGCCGTCGTCGTAGGTGAGGAAGACGACCCTGTCGGAGGTGGTGACGCGGTCGAGGACCGGGGGGAGGGTCCGCCGGGGCGGGGGCTTCGGGCGGGCGGGGGCCGGTGCGGGGGCCAGGGGGGACGGGAGGCCCCAGCGGCGGTACGGCGGCTCGTTCGTCGCGGGGGCGTGCGCGGAGCGCGCTCGGGTCGCCGCCGGACCCGCCGCCGGTTCGCCCGCGGGGGCGCAGGCCGTGAGGGCGCAGACGCTGAGGGCCGCCGCGACGAGGACCGCCGCGAGTGCCGGCGCCGCCGGGGCCGAGGGCCGCCCCCGGTGTCTCACAGGTAGTCCTCCAGGCGGGCCACCGCGTACCCCTCTCTGGTCGCCTTGTTCAGGAAGGTGCGGACCATGTCGGGCATTGTGCCCTTCCAGTCGTCCGGGCCGCGGAAGTGACTCAGGACGATGTCGCCCGGGTGGAGCTCGCGGTCCCACTCGCGGTACTCCCAGTGGTCGACGAACACCTCCTCGTTCCACAGGGGCACATGGGTGACGCCGCAGGACTTCGCGGCTCGCAGGGTGGCCTTGTTGTAGTTGCCGTAGGGCGGGCGGAAGAGGCTCGGGCGGCGTCCGTACTGCTTCTCGACGACGTCCTGCATGCCGCAGATCTCGCGCTTCTGGCGCTGGTAGGACAGACCCGGCAGGTAGGGGTGGTGGAGGGTGTGGTTGTTGAGGGTCACCCCGTCGTCCTGCATCTTCTTGAAGTAGCCGTAGTCGTCCTTGACGAGGTAGTCGCTGAGGAACGCGGTGTACGGGATCCGCAGCTCGGTCATCATGCGCAGGAACGCCGGGTCCTTCTCCGCGCCGTCGTCGACGGTGAGGAAGACGACCTTGTCGTCGGTGGGGACGGTGGTGAAGACCGGCGGGAGGCCGAGCTCCTCGTGGTCGTCCACCTCGAAGCCCTCGCGGGTGCCGATCCTCGGCTTCCTCGCGGGTGGCGCGGGGGGTGTGAGCGGCGCCTTCTCCAGGTCCCAGCGCTCGGCCGCCGCGACCCGCGCCGCGTGGTCGGCGCGCAGTCTGGCCGCGTACGAGTGGAGGGGGCCGGCCTTCGGGCTCTCGTCGGGCTGCTGACCGGGGGCGGGACCGACCGCGCCGCCGCCGCTCTCCGCACAGCCCGAGACGATCGCGGCCAGGGCGAGGGCCGTGAGACCGCTCTGGTACGCCGTCCACCTCGTCCGGCATTTATCATTTCGTACGACTGATCCCATGGCGCCGGATCCTCGCAGTCCGGCCCGGAAACCCCCGTCCGACACCGCGGCCGGAGGCGCACAGTCCACCGACTGGCCCACTTGCTTGCCGGGCAGGGTGCCCGGCCCTTCAGGGCCGGGGTGAATGCCCGCTCCCGCGTAGCGGGGCAGGGGGAGCCGAATCGCCGTCAGGGCGATTGGGCGTCTCGGGAGGGACGGCGGCCTGAGCTGGGTGAAACCGACGTGAGCCGTTCGTGGTGTCGGCGGGTCGAGGGCCCTGGCGTGGGGGGGCTGCCCGGGTGGATGAGAGCGGTGCTGGTCACTCTTGCGGGTGATGGTGATCGAAGGCGTGGGCGGGAGGGGAACGGGATGGCTAGGTTCGCGGCATGTCGCGTTTCCGGATGTACCCGTCGCCTGCGCAGGCCGAGCGGATGCTCACGCACTGCGCGCACGCGAGGTATGTGTGGAACCTCGCGGTCGAGCAGCACGCGCACTGGCGGCCGGGTCGCCGGTCCGCACCGTCCTTTGCCGAGCAGTGCCGTCAGCTCACCGAGGCGCGGCGGGAGCATGTGTGGCTGGGTGCGGGGAACGCGGATGTGCAGCAGCAGGCGCTCAAGGACTTCGCCCGGGCCAAGAACGCCAGGTTCACGTCCGGGTTCGGTGAGCCGGCCTGGCGCAAGAAGCATGTGCACGAGGGTTTCCGGGTCATCGGCACCGACCGTGTACCGGAGTGTCACGCGGACGGGTCGCCGAAGCTGAACGCGAGGACCGGCAGGCCCGTCATGGGCCGCTCGGTCGTGGTGCGCCGGCTCAGCCGGCGGTGGGCGCAGGTCAGGGTGCCCGGCTGCGGCTGGGTCCGCTTCCGTCTCAGCGCCCGGGGCAAGGGTGCGAAGCCGCCCGAGGCGAAGACGTTCCGGGGCACCTTCCGCAACGGGCAGTGGCATGTCGCGTTCGCGGTCGTCCCTGATCCGGTCCCGGCGCCCGGCACGGGTGGGGTGATCGGCATCGACCGGGGTGTCACGGTCACCGCCGCCCTCGCCGACGGCAGGATGCTGAACTGCCCGCAGCTCACCGTCAAGGAACGCGCCCAGATCCGAAAGCACCAGCGGCGCGCCGCCCGCGCCCCGAAAGGCAGCCCCCGCAAGGCGGCCGAGTACGCGAAGATGGCCAGGCTCAGGGCGCGGGAGGCGATGCGGCGCAAGGACATGGTGCGAGAAGACCAGCACCATGCTCGCCCGCACCTACGACCTGGTGCGGTTCGAGAAGCTGAACATCAAGAACATGACCCGCTCCGCGAAGGGGACCGTGGAGCAGCCCGGCAGGAACGTGGCGCAGAAGTCCGGTCTCAACCGGTCGATCCTCGCCCAGGGCTGGGGCCTGCTCCGGCAACGCACCGGGCACAAGGCGCCCGGCCGGGTCGAGGACGTTCCCGCCCCGTACACGAGTCTGCGGTGCAGTGCCTGTGGATGGATCGACAAGAACTCGCGCAAGAGCCAAGCCGAGTTCGTCTGTTCCGCCTGCGGCTTCACCTGCAACGCGGACACCAACGCCAGTAACAACGTCGCGGCAGGACAGGGCGGGGATCCCCCGCCCCCGGCGCACAGCCGGTGCCGGAGGGGCGACAACGGCCACCCGCCGTCCGAACGCCCGTGAACCTCAACCCAAATGGGTTGGAATCCCCCTCTCTCTAGAGGGGGAGGATGTCAAAATGACCCGGTGAACGACCTCGTCCCTCTCCTCACCGCCGAAGGCCGCGCCCTGCTCGACGCCGTGCGCGGTACCGCCCCCGCCGACGAACTCGCCGTCGCCACCCGGCTGCGGCGCACGCATCCCGCCCCGCTCGTCTCCGCCGCCCTGGGGCAGGAACGGCTGCGGCAGCGGGCGGCGGTGAAGTTCGGGGCCGAGGACGCGGCGCGGATGTTCTTCACGCCCAACGGGGTCGAGCAGTCGACGCGGGCGAGCGTGGCGGCGTACCGGGCGGCGCGGCTGAGGGAGCTGGGCGTGTCCCGCGTCGCCGACCTGTGCAGCGGGATCGGCGGCGACGCGATCGCGCTGGCGCGCGCGGGGATCACGGTGCTGGCCGTGGACCGGGACCCGGTGACGGCGGCGGCGGCCCGGGCGAACGCGGACGCGCTCGGCCTCGCCGGCCTGATCGAGGTACGGGAGGCGGACGTGACGGAGGTGGACACGGCCGGGTACGACGCCGTGTTCGTCGACCCCGCAAGGCGGGGCGGCCGGGGGCGGATCTTCGACCCGGAGGCGTACTCGCCGCCCCTGTCCTGGGCCGTCGGGGCCGCGCTCGAGGCGCCGCACGCCGCGCTGAAGGTGGCCCCGGGCATCCCCCACGAGGCCGTGCCCGCCGAGGCCGAGGCCGAGTGGATCTCGGACGGCGGGGACGTGAAGGAGGCGGTGCTGTGGTTCGGGACGGCCCCGGGCGCCGTGCGCGCCACGCTGCTGCCCGGCCCGCGCACCCTGCGCGGCGCCGGTCTGCCGAACCCGCCCGTGCGCCCCGTCGGCCGCTACCTCTACGAGCCCGACGGGGCCGTCATCCGCGCGCATCTGGTCGCTGACGTCGCCCGGGACCTCGACGGCGGCCTGGTCGACGAGACCATCGCCTACGTCACCGCGGACACCCTGCGGCCGACGCCGTACGCCACCGCGTACGAGATCACCGACCGGCTGCCCTTCAACGTCAAGAAGCTGAAGGCGCTGCTGCGGGAGCGGGGGGTGGGGATCCTGACGGTGAAGAAGCGCGGGTCGGCCGTGGAACCGGAGGAACTCCGCAAGAAGGTCAGGCCCCAGGGACCGAACGCGGCGACGGTCTTCCTGACCCGCGTGGCGGGAGCCCCGACGATGCTCGTCGGCCGCCCGACCGAAGCCCCCACGACCGACGGCCCCCGCCCGTAGCTCAGTTGCGCATGCCGCGGGGCAGGCGCATCAGGGACGGCGCAGGGACCTCCAGAGGTCGCTTGCCCCGGGGTTGCGGGCGACCACCCGGTTGGGGTCCGAGGGGGCCGGGCGCACCGGCATCATCACGGTCGTGACCTGCGCTGCGGACAGGGACTTCAGACTCCGGGCGAGTTCCGTCAGCTCGGAGAGGGAGTCCAGGCCGGTGTCGGTGGTGAGGCTCCGGGTGGCCGCGTCGGCGACCTCGTACAGGCGGGTGGGGCTGGTGAACAGGTCGGTGGAGGCGATCTGTTCGAGGAGGGCCTTCACCAGGGTCTGCTGGAGGCCGATGCGGCCGAGGTCGCTGCCGTCGCCTATGCCATGCCGGGTGCGGGCCAGGGCGAGGGCCTGGACGCCGTCGAGGTGGTGGACGCCCGCCGCGAGGGTGAGGTGGCTGTCCTCGTCGTCGATGTCCTCGGTCGTGGTCACCGTGACCCCGCCGAGCGCGTTCACCAGCTTCGCGAAGCCCGAGAAGTCGACCTCGACGTAGTGGTCCATGCGCACGCCGGTGATCGACTCGACGGTCTTCACCGCGCACACCGGACCGCCCACGGAGTACGCGGTGTTGAACATGACGCCGTGCGCCCTCGACGTGGAGCCGCCGCCGGGCAGCGGGCAGGACGGCCGGGTCACCAGGGTGTCGCGCGGGATGCTGACGATCGTGGCGCTGCGGCGGCCCGCGTCGACGTGCACGACCATCGCGGTGTCGGAGCGGGCGCCGGTGCTGTCGCCGCCGCCGAGTTCCCGGTTCTCCCTGCCGCCGCGCGAGTCGGAGCCCAGGACGAGGATGTTGAGGGACCCCGCCGGTAACGGGGCGGGGGACGCGGCGCCGTACGGCACGGGGGCGTTCACCGCCCGCGCCGGGCGGTCGTCGCCGAGCGCGGTGTCGATGTCGACGCTCGTGATGTTGCCGTCGAGGTGCCGGTAGGCCGCCCAGCCCGCCGCGGCCGCGCCCAGGACCAGCGCGGCGGCGAGGGTGAGGCCGACGGTCTTCAGCGTTCCCGGCCGTCTGCGCCGGCCGTCTCCATGCTCGCTCGCGTCGATTTCCGTCACGCGATGAACGTAAGTCCGAATTATTAGGGGGCTGTTAGGACGTCCGCCCCAAACAGGTTCTGGACCTGTTCCACGGGATGACCGGCACGGCGAAAGTTTCGACCGGTCAGCCGATTTGCTTCGGTCCCGTCGATCCGCCCGGCGCCGCCGTGCTCGTGCGCACGACGAGACTCGTCGCCAGTTCCACCCGCGTCGCCGCCGGCCCTTCCTGCGACGAGGACCGCCCCAGCTCCAGCACCAGCCGGGCCGCCGCCTCCGCCATCTCCATCAGCGGCTGCCGTACGGTCGTCAGCGGCGGCCCCACCCAGGGCGCCACCGGCAGATCGTCGAAGCCGACGACGCTCAGGTCCTCCGGGATCCTCAGCCCCAGCTCGCGCGCCGCCTCGTACACGCCGAGCGCCTGGAGGTCGTTACCGGCGAAGACGGCGGTGGGGCGGTCGGGGCGGTCGAGCAGCTCACGGCCGATCCGGTAGCCCGCCTCGTGGTGGAAGTCGCCGGTCCTGATCAGCGCCGGGTCGACCGGCAGCCCGGCCGTCTCCAGGGCGGCCCGGTAGCCGTCGATGCGGGCCCGGCTGCACATCATCTGCGGCGGCCCGCTGATCGCGCCGATCCGCCGGTGCCCCAGCTCCACCAGATGCCGGGTCGCGGCCAGCCCGCCCTGCCAGTTGGTGGCGCCGATCGACGGCACGTCCGCGCCCGGGTCGCCCGCCGGGTCCATCACCACGAACGGGATGGAACGGCTGGTCAGCAGCGCGCGCTGGGACTCGTCGAGCCCGGACAAAACCAGGATCACGCCGTGCGGGCGGCGGGCGGCGACCTGGTCGGCCCAGGTCCGCCCGGGCGTGAGCCGCCCGGCGCTCTCGCTCAGCACCACGCTCAGCCCGGCGTCCCGCGCGACGTTCTCCACACCCCGGATGACCTCCATCGCCCAGGCGCTCTCCAGCTCGTGGAAGACCAGGTCGATCAGGGGCGAGCGGGTCGCCTCCGCACGCCGGCGCCGGTAGCCGTGGGCGCGCAGCAGCTCCTCGACACGGGTGCGGGTCGCGGGGGCGACGTCGGCGCGGCCGTTGAGGACCTTCGAAACAGTCGGGGCGGAGACGCCGGCCTCGCGGGCGATCTCCGCGAGCGTGGCGGTCTGCGTCGCCCGCGCTCCTGTCCGCGTTCCAGCGGGATCCGGGGAAGTCATGGCGGCGATCGTATCCCCGCACCCCCTCTTGACGAACCTCGTACGGCACCATAGGTTCCCGGAACATTCGAAGTGTGTTACGAAACATTCGAATCCTTCGGGACCGGTTTCCTCCAGGACACCTCCGGGACAGGAGTTTCATGACCACCGCCCCCTGGCGTGACAGCGCTCTGCCCGCCGCCGCCCGAGTCGACGACCTCCTCGCCCGGATGACCCTGGAGGAGAAGACCGCCCAGCTGTACGGGGTGTGGGTCGGCGCCGCGACGGACGGCGAGGGAGTCGCCCCGCACCAGCACGACATGACCGCCGAGGCCGCCGAGCGGGACTGGGCCGAGCTGATCACCCGGGGACTCGGCCAGCTGACCCGCTCCTTCGGCACCGCCCCCGTGGACCCGGCGGTCGGCGCCCGCGCCCTGGCCGGGGCGCAGCGGCAGATCGCCGGGGCGAGCCGCTTCGGCATCCCGGCGGTGGCGCACGAGGAGTGCCTCGCCGGGTTCACCGCCTGGCGGGCAACGGCCTACCCGGTCCCGCTGGCCTGGGGGGCCTCCTTCGACCCGCCGCTGGTCGAGGAGATGGCCCGGCGCATCGGGCGGGACATGCGCTCGGTCGGCGTGCACCAGGGACTGGCGCCCGTGCTCGACGTCGTCCGCGACCCGCGGTGGGGGCGGGTCGAGGAGACGATCGGCGAGGACCCGTACCTGGTCGGCACGGTCGGCACGGCGTATGTGCGGGGCCTTGAGTCGGCGGGGATCGTCGCCACGCTCAAGCACTTCGCCGGGTACGCCTCCTCGGCGGGCGCGCGGAACCTCGCCCCCGTGCGGGCGGGCGCGCGCGAGTTCGCCGACGTGACGCTGCCGCCGTTCGAGATGGCGCTGCGCGAGGGCGGGGCGCGTTCGGTGATGGCCGCGTACACGGAACGGGACGGCGTCCCCGCCTCCGCCGACCCGGAGCTGCTGACCGGGCTGCTGCGCGAGGAGTGGGGCTTCACCGGGACGGTGGTCGCCGACTACTTCGGCATCGGCTTCCTCCAGACCCTGCACCGGGTGGCGGGCACGCCGGCGGAGGCGGCCCGGCTGGCGCTGGAGGCCGGGGTCGACGTCGAGCTGCCCACGGTGAAGTACTACGGCGACGCGCTGGTCGCGGCCGTGCGGGAGGGGCTGGTCCCGGAGGACCTGGTCGACCGGGCGGCCCGCCGGGTGCTGGTGCAGAAGTGCGAACTCGGGCTCCTCGACGAGGACTGGCGGCCGGAGGGGGCGGCGGAGCAGGAGACGGCCGGGGAAGCGGCTGGGGAGACGGCCGGGTCCGACCGGCCCCGCATCCGGCTCGACTCGGGGGCCAACCGCGCGCTCGCCCGTCGGCTGGCCGAGGAGTCCGTGGTGCTGCTCGACAACCCCGACGGGCTGCTCCCCCTCGCCCCCGGCACCCGGATCGCGGTGGTGGGCCCGAGAGCGGCGGACCCGCTCGCCATGCTCGGCTGCTACTCCTTCCCCTCCCATGTCCTCACCCACCACCCCGGCGTGGAGACCGGCATCGGGATCCCGACGCTGCTGGAGTCGCTGCGCGCCGAACTGCCCGACGCCAAGGTCACGTTCGCTGAGGGGTGCCCGGTGTCGGAGCCGGACCGGTCCGGGTTCGACGAGGCGGTGGCCCGGGCGGCCGAGGCCGACGTCTGCGTGGCGGTCCTCGGCGACCGGGCGGGCCTGTTCGGGCGGGGCACCTCGGGCGAGGGCTGCGATGTGACGGACCTTCGACTGCCGGGCGTGCAGGGGGAGTTGCTCGACGCGCTGACGGCGACGGGCGTCCCGGTGGTGCTGGTCCTGCTGACCGGCCGCCCCTACGCGCTCGGCCGGTGGCACGGCCGGCTGGGCGCGGCGGTCCAGGCCTTCTTCCCCGGCGAGGAGGGCGGCCCGGCGGTCGCGGGAGCCCTGTCGGGCCGGGTGAACCCCTCGGGCCGCCTCCCGGTGAGCGTGCCGCGCGTCCCCGGCGGCCAGCCGTGGACGTACCTCCAGCCGCCGCTGGGCCTGGCCGGGGAGGTCAGCAACCTGGACCCGACCCCGCTGTACGCCTTCGGGCACGGCCGCTCGTACACGACGTTCGTCTGGGAGGACGTCACGGGCGGCCCCGACGCGGAGATCTCCACCGACGGCTCCTACGACCTCTCCGTCACCGTCCGCAACACCGGCGACCGCGCCGGCGCGGAGGTCGTCCAGCTGTATCTGCACGACCCGGTGGCGAGCGTGACCCGCCCCGACGTGCGCCTGGTCGGCTACCAGCGCCTGGAACTGGCCCCGGGCGAGGCCGGCCGGGTCACCTTCCGCTTCCACACCGACCTGTCGGCGTTCACCGACCGCGAGGGCCGGCGCGTGGTGGAGCCCGGCGCGCTGGAACTCCGGCTGTCCTCCTCCAGCGCCGACCACCGCCACACGGCGTCACTGCGGCTGACGGGTCCGGTGCGCGAGGTGGGGACCGACCGCCGACTGTGCTGCGAGACGGAGGTGTCAGCGGGCTGAGGGACGACGCCGCACGGGCGATCGGCCCCGCACGGGCTCACGCCTGGTCGGTCACCGACTCGAAGCGCCAGCGGTGCACCGACCGGGTCGTCAACCCGTCTTCCGGCTCGGGCAGTTCGGGAAGTTCGGCGTCGAGGTCGGCGTCCCACCAGGTGATGACGAGGACCCGGTCCTGGGGGGCGCGGAAGGTCTCGCGGCGCAGGGGGACGCCGTCGAGCCGCTGGGCGCGGGCCCAGGCCAGCAGTTCCTCGCCGCGTCCCGCCGCCGCCCGGGCCTCCCACATCAGCGCGACCGTCATGCCGCAGCCCTCATGAGTACAGGTTCTCCTTGCTGACCTCGTGCACGTGATCGTGGCCGTGGCTGTGCCCGTGGTCGTCGTCGTGCGTGTGGCCCGGAACGTGCGGGTCGGTCACCGGGAGGGAGGAGTCCGCGGACAGGTCCCAGCCGGACGCGGCCCGCCCCCGGGCGACCATCTCCGCGCCCAGCGCGGCCACCATCGCGCCGTTGTCCGTGCACAGCTTGGGACGCGGGACCCGCAGCCGGATGCCGGCGGCCTCGCAGCGCTCCTGGGCGAGGGCGCGCAGCCGGGAGTTGGCCGCGACGCCGCCGCCGATCATCAGGTGGTCGACGCCCTCGTCCTTGCAGGCCCGCACGGCCTTGCGGGTGAGGACGTCGACGACCGCCTCCTGGAAGGAGGCCGCCACGTCACGCACCGGGACCTCCTCGCCGGCGGCCCGCTTGGCCTCGATCCAGCGGGCCACCGCGGTCTTCAGACCGGAGAAGGAGAAGTCGTAGGCGGGGTCGCGGGGGCCGGTCAGGCCGCGCGGGAAGGCGATCGCCCGCGGGTCGCCCTCGCGTGCGTAGCGGTCGATGACCGGGCCGCCGGGGAAGCCGAGGTCCAGCACCCGGGCGATCTTGTCGAAGGCCTCGCCGGCCGCGTCGTCGATCGTGGCGCCCATCGGACGGACGTCGGAGGTGATGTCGGAGGACAGGAGCAGCGAGGAGTGGCCGCCGGACACCAGCAGCGCCATCGTCGGCTCGGGCAGCGGGCCGTGCTCCAACTGGTCCACGCAGATGTGCGAGGCGAGGTGGTTCACGCCGTACAGCGGCTTGCCGAGCGCGTAGGCGTACGCCTTCGCCGCCGAGACGCCGACCAGCAGCGCGCCCGCGAGGCCGGGGCCGGCTGTGACGGCGATGCCGTCCAGGTCCTTCGCCGAGACGCCCGCCTCCTTCAGCGCGCGGTCGACGGTGGGGATCATCGCCTCCAGATGGGCCCGGGATGCGACCTCGGGGACCACCCCGCCGAAGCGGGCGTGCTCGTCGACGCTGGAGGCGATGGCGTCCGCCAGCAGCGTGGTGCCGCGCACGACGCCGACGCCGGTCTCGTCGCAGGAGGTCTCGATGCCCAGGACGAGCGGTTCGTCAGCCATTGATCTCGGTTCCTTGTACGCCGTTCAGGGAGGTGGAGGGATCGGTGAGGCGCATCACCAGGGCGTCCACGTTGCCCGGCTGGTAGTAGCCACGCCGGAAGCCGATGGCCTCGAAGCCGAAACGCTCGTACAGCTTCTGCGCGCGGACGTTGTCGACCCGGCACTCCAGCATGACCTCGGTGCAGTCGAACTCTGTCGCCGCGCGCAGCAGTTCGGTGAGCAGGCGGGCGCCGAGCCCGGTGCCCCAGCGTTCGCGGGCGACGGCGATGGTCTGGATGTCGGCGCCCGTCGCGGAGCCGTCCTCGCCCTCGCCCCCGCCCTCGGACGCGGTGCCGGCGACGGCCAGACCGGCGTACCCGACGATGCGGTCGCCGTCGGTGGCCACGACGTAGCGCCGGGTCGCGCCGGGGCCGCGGGCGTGGGCCAGGTCGGACCAGAACATGCCCCGCGACCAGGCGTCCTCGGGGAAGAGGTCCTTCTCCAGTTCCAGCACGGGTTCGATGTCCCACCAGCGCATCTCGCGCAGCGCGGGCAGGGCGGTCTCGGAGGCGGCGGGCGCGGTCACTTCGGGGTGACCACCTTGTAGTTCTTGGGCACCTGGGCGTCGGGCCGGCGCAGGTACAGCGGGCGGGGCTCGGGGAGTTCCTCGCCGGCGGCGAGCCGCTCGGCGGCCAGACTCGCGAGCGCCGCGGCCGAGACGTGCTCCGGCGCGTGGACGTCGGGGAAGGTGTCGGGGTAGAGCAGCGCGCCCGCGCCGACGGCGGGCAGCCCGGCCACCTGGTCGGCGATGTCGGCGGGCCGGTCCACGGCCGGGTCGCCGACGCGGGTGCGGGAGTCGGTGTAGCGGGCCCAGTAGACCTCCTTGCGCCGAGCGTCGGTCGCCACGACGAAGGGGACCGACAGGTCGGCGGCGTAGGCGAGGCCGTCGAGCGTGCACAGCCCGTGCACGGGGACGCCGAGCGCGAGACCGAAGGTGTCGGCGGTCATCAGACCGACGCGCAGCCCGGTGTAGGGGCCGGGTCCGACGCCTACGACGATCCCGGTGACGGCGTCGAGCCGGAGCCCCGCCTCGGCGAGCAGACGGTCGACGGCCGGCAGCAGCAGCTCACCGTGCCGGCGCGCGTCCACCTGACTGGAGGAGGCGACGACGTCCGCGCCGTCGTGCAGCGCGACGGTGACGGCGGGGGTGGCGGTATCCAGAGCGAGCAAGAGCACACAAACAGCCTACGGCTCCCCGGCCAGCGCGCGTGCCGCGCACGGGCACACGGGCCGCGGCCGCGACGGCTGCTAACGTCACGGCCGGGCATATTCCTGGGTGAAGACGACCAATGCGACCAATACGACCGAAGCGACGAAGAGGTGGATTCCGGTGGCCGGGAGCAGCGCGACGATCGTGGCCGGGCTGACCGCGGCGGCGCTGACGACCGTCGGGTTCCTCGCCCTGCGGGCGTCGGCGACCGCGCCGGCCGGGCCGGCCGAGCCGCGCGCGGAGGCCGCGGCGGCCAAGGCGGCCCCCGGGCGAACGCGTTCCCTCGCGCTGCCGGCCTCCTCCGGCGTGGGCGAGCGGGTCGTGTACGCGCTGGACGGCGACCGGGTGTGGCTGGTGGGCCCCGACAGCCGGGTCGAGCGGACGTTCGCGGTCACCCCGGGCACCGTCGACCCGGTGCCGGGCTCGTACGCCGTCACGTCCCGCTCCAGCACGGCCACGGGGACCGACGGCGTGCCGGTCGAGCACGTCGTGCGCTTCACCGACGTCGGCGATGTGGTCATCGGCTTCAGTGCGACGACGGACGGCTCGATGCCGGTGCCCGACCCGGAGTCCCGGACGGGCGGGATCCGCGAGACGCCGGCGGACGGCGAGGCGATGTGGCGGTTCGCGACGATCGGCCAGCGGATCGTCGTGGTCCGTTAGCCGGGGGTCCGGAGAGGCCCCGGGCTGATCGTATGAAGGTTCCGACAAGACGTCGGCAAGATGTTGCGTTCGGCGTCCCGGACGTGGTGACATGGTGGCCAGCCCTTGGTTAGGTGAACCTAACCAGGTCCGCCCCCGGCCCGCAGGAGGCGTCCGTGCCCGCCACCGAGTCCCAGGCCCAGCCTTTGCGACCGTTCACGCTCGCCGGGGTGTCCATGCGCGAGCTGCTCGCGTCCTGCACCGCCGCCGACGTGGTGTCCCGCCCGCCGCGCGCCCCGGAGCCCGAGGCGACCCCCAGGGAGCGGCGGGCCGAACACCGCGAGGCCGCCTGACCGAGCGCCCCGAGGAGGCGTACCAGCTCGGGCTCAGGCCGTGCGAGTATCGCCCCCTGACGGCGTGTCAGGGGCGATCCAAGGGTCTTCTCGGGGTCATGCCTGATCTCGGTGTGCGAGACCGGCCGACAAGATCGACACATGACGAACCGACCTCGGGGGACCCGCCGGGCCGCGCTGACGCGGACTGCTTTCATCGCCGCGCCCCTGTGCATGCTCGCCTACGGAACCATCCGTCTCTCCGACCCGGACCACGGTCCGGGGCTCGCCTGGACCAGCGGGCATATCGCGCTGATCGCGGGAGTGCTGCTCTTCGGCTCGATCTTCCTGGGCCTGCTGAGGCTGTCGGAGCCGACAACCGGCGCGGCACGGCTCAGCGCCCGTGTGGCGACGTCACTCGGGTTGGTGGGGGCGGTTGCGGTCACCGCCCAGGGCGTCATCGATCTCGTCGTCGGCTTCCGGGCCGACGACCGCGCCGGGATGGAGCGACTCTTCGAGGAAGTACAGAGCCACCCGGGCGTGATGCCCACGGTGTACACGGTCGGCCCGATGCTGTTCTACGTGGGCCTGCTGTGGATGGTGATCCAACTCGCTGCACAGCACCGCATCAGCGTCTGGCGGCCCGCACTGGTGGTGTTCGGCACGGCAGCCATGGCCGCCAGTCTGGATCTGTTGCCGGTCGGCGGGCTCCTCTTCGCCGCGGCGCTGTCCCCCCTGGGGCGCGATGTGACAAGTCACGGCGCGGCACACATACGGAAGGCGTAGTCCTTGAACGCTCCGTCGCCACTGCGGGGTGTGGGTGACGGTGAAGATGATCGCGTCGCGGACGGGGAGTCGCCCGGTTCCGACCGTACGGTGCGAGGGGAGCGGCGACGAGTCACGCCGCCCCTACGACCACACCGGACAGCCGGCCCTGCGATCAGGCACCCGCGTCGGCGACCCGGCCGTGGACCGGCCCGCCGACACTGCGGGCAAGATCCGGGTGAAGACGGACCCTAGGCCGCCAGGGCGCTGAGGTCGGCCGACGCCCATCGCTCGCCGAGGCCCGTGACGGTGACGTGGCGCACCTCGTCCGTCGTGTCGCCGACGGCCCGGTGGATGCGCACCTGGAGCCGCTCCTCGGTCAGTTCCTCGACCTTGCCCTCGCCCCACTCCACGACGACGACGGACTCGGGCAGCGACACGTCGAGGTCCAGGTCCTCCATCTCGTCCAGCCCGCCGCCCAGGCGGTACGCGTCGACGTGGACGAGCGGCGGACCGTCCCCGAGGGACGGATGGACCCGGGCGATCACGAACGTCGGAGAGGTGACCGCGCCCCGGACGCCGAGCCCCTCGCCGAGCCCGCGGGTCAGCGTGGTCTTGCCCGCGCCGAGCTCCCCGCTGAGCATCACGAGATCGCCGGCGCGCAGCAGCTTGGCCAGGCGGCGGCCCAACTCCCGCATCGAATCGGGGGAGTTGACGATGATCTCCAGAGAAACCGGATCAGCCGGGTCGTACGGTGCTGCTGGTGCTTCCATAGCCCCCCACCGTAGCCCCTGCCGGCACGGCGCCCGCGCGGGTCAGCAGGTCGGCGAGGCGGTCGGTGACCACCTCCGGGTGCTCCAGAATCACCAGGTGCCCGGCGTCCGGCACGAGGACCAGCTCGGCGTCGGGCAGGAGGTCGGCGATCGCCTCGCTGTGCTCGCTGGGCGTGACCAGGTCCCCGATGCCGGCCAGCACCAGCACGGGCATGCCGGTGAAGCAGGCCAGCGCCTCGGTCTTGTCGTGATCGGTGAAGGCCGGGTAGAACTCGGCGACCACGTCGATCGGCGTGCCCTCGATCATCCGCTCCGCGAACCGGGCGATCGCCGGGTCGACGTCCCGGGAGGCGAACGAGTACCGCTTGATGACCCCGGCGAACAGATCGGCGGTGGCCCGCCGCCCCTTCTCCACCAGCGCCGCCTGCTGCCCCAGCGCCTTCAGCACACCGGGCAGCACCCGCCGCACCGCGTTGACGCCGGCGACCGGCAGCCCGAAGTTGACCTCGCCGAGCCGCCCCGACGACGTACCGACGAAGGCGGTGGCGACGACCCGCTCCCGGATCAGCTCCGGGTACTGCGCGGCGAGCGCCATGACGGTCATACCGCCCATCGAGTGCCCGACCAGGACTATCGGCCCCTCGGGCGCGGCCGCGTCGATGACGGCCTTCAGATCGCGCCCCAACTGGTCGATGCTGACGGGCGCCTCCCCCCGGACCTGGCCGGCGCCGCGCGCGGACCGGCCGTGGCTGCGCTGGTCCCAGTGCACGGTCCGTATGACGCCCCGCAGGGCCGCCCGCTGGAAGTGCCAGGAGTCCTGGGTCAGGCAGTAGCCGTGGCTGAAGACGACGGTGACGGGCAGCGGCGCCTTGCGGCCGAAGAGCCGTCGGCGGCGGGGCGCCGGGCCGCCCTCCGGCTCCACGTCGTCGACCTCGTAGTACAGCTCGGTGCCGTCGTCGGAGAACGCCTTGCCCGGTGTGCCGCGCAGCGCGCCGTAGGGGCCTGCCGCGTCGAGGGCCAGCCGGGCCTTGGCGCGCATCCCGCGCCCCACGGTCATCCGCTCCAGCGCGACCCCGGCCGCCGCGCCGGCGGCGATCACGCCTATCGCCGCGCCGGCGACGCCGGTCGCCCGGCGCCAGCCTCCGGCCGCCCCCGTGGCGGAGACGGCGGCGACGGCCGCCGAGGCGGCGTCCGCCACTGCCTCCGCACTGCTCTCGCTCACGTACCGCTCCTCTTCGCCTGATCCCGGGTGGTGCCACATGACCGGTCGTGCAGTGCCGTGCCGCTGACGCCCGTGGTGCGGCGGGCGGCCGTCGTGCTGCGAGCGCCGGTCGGATGATCCTCCTACCCGGCGGCACGGCGGGCAGTGCCGCGACCGGCGCTCACCCGTCCCCGTGTGCCCCGGCGAATCCGGGGCCCTCGCCCACATAGACGCGCGGAACGCGCGCTCCGATGCGCGTGACGATCTCGTATCCGATGGTGCCGGCGGCCTGCGCCCAGTCCTCCGCCGTCGGCTCGCCGCGGTCGCCGGGCCCGAACAGGACCGCCTCGGCGCCCGCCTCCGGCTCGTCGCCTCCGAGGTCCACGACGAACTGGTCCATCGCGATCCGCCCCGCCGCCGTACGCCACTTGCCCCCGATCAGCACCGGGCCGGAACCGGAGGCGTGCCGCGGGACGCCGTCGGCGTAGCCGAGGGGGACCAGGCCGAGGGTGGTCTCGCCGGGGGTCGTGTAGTGGTGGCCGTAACTCACGCCGTGCCCGCCCGGCACGTGCTTGACCAGGGCCAGCGACGCCATGAGGGTCATCGCCGGGCGCAGCCCGAGGTCGGCGGAGGAGCCCAGCTCTGGGCTGGGCGCGACGCCGTACATCGCGATGCCGGGGCGGACGAGGTCGTAGTGGCTCTCCGGGAGGGTGAGCGTCGCCGGGGAGTTGGCGATGTGCCGCACCTCGGGCCGCAGGCCGCGCGTCTCGGCGTACGTCACCATCTCGCGGAACAGGGTGAGTTGAGCGGCGATGGAGGGGTGCCCGGGCTCGTCGGCGCAGGCGAGGTGCGACCACAGGCCGGTGACCCGGATCAGGCCCTCCGCCTCGGCGCGCAGCGCCTCGTCGACCAGGCCGGGCCAGTCGGCGGGCTGGCAGCCGTTGCGTCCGAGGCCGGTGTCGGCCTTGAGCTGCACCCGCGCGGTCCGTCCGGCGAGGCGGGCGCCCTCCTCCGCCTCCCGCAGCGCCCACAGCGCGCTCACGGAGACGTCGAGGCCGGCCTCGACGGCCTCCCGCCAGGGGCCGCCCGGCGTCCACAGCCAGCACATGATCCGGACGTCGTCCGGCAGCCCGCCCTCCGCGCGCAGCGCGAGCGCCTCCTCCGGCGTGGCGGTGCCTATCCAGGTGGCGCCCGCCTCGACGGCCGCGCGGGCGCAGGGGGCCGCGCCGTGGCCGTACCCGTCGGCCTTCACGACGGCCATGAACGCCGCCCCGGGCGCCTTGGCGCGCAGGGTCCGCACGTTGGCCCGCACGGCGCCCAGGTCGATCTCGGCGCGGGCGCGCTGCGGGTTGGCGGTCGGCAGTGCAGTCTCACTCATCGCGCCCAGTGTCTCAGAGCCCCCCGGACACCCCCGGAGCGGACACGGTCGACGGCCCCGGGGGGCGGCGGCCACAGGTCTTTCCGGACGCCTCCTCCCACCAGACCGCCCGCCCCGCCCGGGACACCCGTCCACCGGACCTGACGGCCCCGGCCGGACCTCGGTGGGCCACGGCCGCTCGGGGCGCGGCTGCGCGGCGACCGGCGGCTCGGGCCGGGCGCCGCCCGCCGCCGGGCGGAGCGGGCCGCGTTCAGGAGCCTCAGCCGCGCATCACGTCCCGCCAGGCCTGCCGTACCGCGTCGGCCACGTCTCCCGCGGACACCGGCGCCCCCTCCGCCGCGAACCGGCCCGCGAGGCCGTGCAGGTACGCGCCCGCGCCGGCCGCGTCCACCGTGCTCAGGCCCGCCGCCAGCAGCGACCCCGCCAGCCCGGAGAGCACGTCACCGCTGCCGGCCGTGGCCAGCCAGCCCGTGCCCGTGGCGTTCACCCGGACCGCTCCCCCGTCCGCCGCCGCGACCAGCGTGGTCGACCCCTTCAGCAGCACCGTCGCCCCGTACCGCGCGGCCAGCTCCCGTACCGCCGCGAGGCGCCCCGACTCGACCTCCTCGCGCGACACCCCGAGCAGCGCCGCCGCCTCACCCGCGTGCGGGGTCATCAGCGTGGGCGCGGCACGGCCCCGCACCGCCTCGGCGTCGGCCAGCCGCAGCCCGTCCGCGTCCACCAGCACCGGCACCTCGGCGGCCAGCACCTCCGCCACCACGCCGGCGTCGTCCCCTGCGCCCGGGCCGACGACCCACGCCTGCACCCGCCCGGCCCGCCGCGGCCCCTGGTCGGAGACGAGCGTCTCGGGGAACCGCGCGAGCACGGCGTCGCCCGCGGGACCGACGTACCGGACGGCTCCCGCGCCGCCCCGCAACGCGCCGGCGACCGCCAGCACGGCGGCCCCGGGATAGCGCGCGGACCCGGCCGCGATCCCGACCACGCCCCGCCGGTACTTGTCGCTCTCGGCCGCCGGCGCCGGCAGCAGCCGGGCCACGTCGGCGTGCTGCAACGCCTCCAGTTCGGGCCGGTCGGGCAGCTCCAGGCCGATGTCGACCAGCCGCACCGTCCCGGCGTGCTCCCGCGCCGGATCGATCAGCAGCCCGGGCTTGTGCGTCCCGAAGGTCACCGTGAGGTCGGCCCGCACCGCCGTGCCCCGCACCTCGCCCGTGTCGGCGTCGACCCCGCTCGGCAGGTCGACGGCGACGACGACGGCCCGGGACCGCGCGGCGAGCGCGGCCAGGTCCACGGCGTCGCCGCGCAGCCCGCCGCGTCCGCCGATGCCGACGATGCCGTCGAGCACGAGGTCGGCCCGCCGGACCGCCTCGTCCGCCCCGTCCCCCGACGTGAGCGTGCGGCCCCCGGCACGCCGCAGGGCGCCGAGCCCGCCGGGGTGCGTGCGCTCCGGCGTGAGCAGCACGGCGGTCACCCCCGCGCCGCGCCGGGCCAGCCGGGCCCCGGCGTACAGGGCGTCACCTCCGTTGTCCCCGCTGCCGACCAGCAGCACGACCCGGCTCCCGTACACCCGCCCCAGTACGTCGGCGCAGGCGGCGGCGAGACCGGCGGCGGCCCGCTGCATCAGCGCGCCCTCCGGAAGCCGTGCCATCGCCTCCCGCTCGGCGGCCCTGACGGTGTCCACACAGTAGGCAGTACGCATGCACCCCAGTCTCACACCGCCGCACCCGACCCGGCCTCAGCCACCCACCGGCCCACCGGTGGCAGGCGCGCGCACCGCCTCACCCCTCGGCGATCACCACCGCCGAAGCCACGCCCGCGTCATGACTCAGCGACACATGCCAGCCGCGCACCCCCAGTTCCGCCGCCCGCGCGGCGACGCTGCCCCGCACCCGCAGCCGGGGCTGCCCGCTGTCCTCGACGTACACCTCCGCGTCGGTCCACAGCAGCCCCGCCGGCGCCCCCAGCGCCTTGGCGAGGGCCTCCTTCGCCGCGAACCGCGCCGCCAGCGAGGCGATCCCCCGCCGCTCCCCGCTCGGCAACAGCAACTCGCTTTCGAGGAACAGCCGTTGGGCCAGCGCGGGCGTCCGCTCCAGCGACGCCGCGAACCGCTCGATCTCGGCAACGTCGATACCGACCCCGATGATGCTCATGCCGAGCACCCTACGGCGGAGCCCCTGCACCACCGGTCGGCCGCGCGGCTGTCACCCCCTGCTGCTAGCCTGCGCGTCTTCTCACACTGATCACATCAGTCACACCAACCACACGGTGGAGGAATGAGCAGCACCCCCCACGGCGCACCCACGGACCCGTCCGGGCCGACCTTCGACCCGTACGACAACATGCCGGAGCTCATCCCGCTGCGCACCGCCGCGCAGTCCGGCGACTGGCCGTCCGTCCGCGCCTACATCGCGCGGCTGGACTCCGTCAACAGGGTCAACTCGGCCGTCAGCCTGGTCGCGGACGTCCCCGGCGTCGAGAACATGCTCGAGCGAGCCGTCCGGGAGCAGCCCGGGGACCCGCTGCCCCGCACCCTGCTCGCCCAGCGCTATGTGTACATCGGCTGGGACATCCGCAGCGCCGCCCGCGCCCAGCACGTCTCCCGGGACCAGTTCGACCAGTTCCACTCCTGGCTGCGCCGGGCCGAGCAGCTGCTGATCGAGGTGTGCGCGGAGCAGCCGTCGTACACCCCCGCCTGGAACGCCCGCCTGACCACCGCGCGCGGCCTGGAACTGGGGCAGTCCGAGGTCCGCCGGCGCTACGACCGGCTGTCCGCGCACCACCCGCACGACTACCACGCCCAGACGAGCCTGCTCCAGCAGCTCTGCCCCAAGTGGGGCGGCTCCTGGGAGGCCGCGCACGGCTTCGCCCAGGAGTGCGCCAAGGCCGCGCCCGACGGCTACGCCAACGCCGCCCTCGTCGCCGACGCCCACATCGAGCACTGGCTGGAGCTCGGCGGCTCGGAGGGCGCGGCGTACCTGCGGGGCGTCCCGGTCCACGACGACCTGCGCTTCGCCGCCCACGCCTCCGTGCTGCACCCCGACCACCGGGCCGACTGGAACTCCATCGGCGCGCACAGCACGTTCGCGTTCGCCTTCTCCCTCGGCGGCCACTTCGAGGACGCGGCCCCGCACTTCGCCTTCCTCGGCAACCGCGCCTCGAAGCACCCGTGGGACTACATGAACGACCCGAAGGCGTCCTTCCGCAAGTTCCGCAAGTCCGCGCTGGAGTCCCGAGGAGGCGGATACCGGTGACCACCGACCTGCACGAGGCCGCCGACGGCCTGGCCGCCCTCGACGGGCTGATCTCCCACACCGCCGTCCAGGGCATCCCCACCCTCTACGCCCCGGCCCCCGGCGGCAACGAGATCACCGCCGGGCTCTTCTTCCGCGTGGGCCGCGCCGACGAGACCCTGGCCACCGCCGGCATCACCCACCTCGTCGAGCACCTCGCCCTGTACCGGCTCGGCCTGTCCGACCTGCACTACAACGGGGCGACGGCGAACGCGTACACCCTCTTCCACGTCACCGGCAGCGAGGCGGAGGTCGTCTCCTACCTCAACAGCGTGTGCGCGGGACTGCGCGAGCTGCCGATGGACCGGCTGGAGACGGAGAAGGAGATCCTGCGCACCGAGGCCGCGGGCCGCGGCGGCGGCTCCCAGCTCCCGCTGTGGCGTTACGGCGCCCAGAGCTACGGCCTGTCCAGCTACAACGAGCTCGGCACCTGGAGCCTGACCCCCGAGCAGGTGCGGCACTGGGCGCACACCCGCTTCACCCGGGACAACGCGGTGCTGTGGATCACCAGCGACCGCGTGCCCGACGGCCTGGACCTCACCCTGCCCGCCGGCGTCCGCCTCCCCGCGCCGGCGCCCACCAGCGCGCTGCCCGTCACCCCGGCGTTCATCCGCGGGGACGACGGCCATGTCGCGTTCTCCGCGGTGCTGCCCCGCTCCACGGCGGCCTCCGTCTTCGCCGACGTCCTCGGCCGGGCCCTCTTCCAGGACCTGCGCCAGGAGGGCGGCTACTCGTACTCCGCCGAGGCCGACTACTCCCCGCGCGACGCCGACTTCGCCACGCTCACCGCGTACGCCGACGCCCTCCCGCAGAAGCAGGACGCGGTGATCGGCGGTTTCATCGACACCCTCGCGCGGCTGCGCGCCGGCCGGATCGAGCAGTCCGAGCTGGACTCGGCACGCGCCAAGACCCTCAAGCTGTACGACGTCCCGGACTTCGGCGCCGTCTCGCTGCCGTCGTACGCGCTGAGCCTGCTGCTCGGGCACCGCATCCTCTCCCCCGAGCAGCACAAGGCCGAGCTGCACGCGGTCACTCTCGCCGACCTGCACGACGTCGCCCGCCAGGCCTGGGACAACGGGCTGCTCCAGACGCCCGGGCGCGGCGTCGACTGGGCCGGCTTCAGCCCCGCGCCCCAGTACTCCACGACCACCGTCACCGGCACCCGGCACCAGTCCCTGGAGGACGACCAGGTCACCCTGATCATCGGCACGGAGGGCGTCAGCCTCACGACGCCGCAGGGCCCGGTGACCGTCCGCTACGACGCCTGCGCGGCGATGACCACCCGCCCCGACGGCGCCCGCGCCCTCACCGGGCACGACGGGTTCTCGGTCTCCGTCGAGCCGACCCTCTTCCGGGGCATCACCCCGGAGCGCATCGCCACGGTGGACGCGGGGGTGCCGCCGCAGGCGGTCGTGCACATGCCGCCGCGCACCCCCGACCGCATCCCCCAGCCCTCGGCGCGGTCCGCCGGGGTGGGTGGCGCGCGAGGAGGAGCCGGCGGGCGCGCGACGTGGCCGTGGACGGCCGCGCTGTGGACGGTGGGATCGCTGGCCGGGATCTGGTCGCTGCTGTGCGCCCTGATCACCCTGGTGGAGGGAACCGACGCGACCCCGGAGTGGGACGTCGTCGCCATGGTCTGGATCATGGCGGTCCCGCTGCTTCTGACCACCTGGCAGCTGAGGAAGGCCCGAAACCAGCGGAGGTCTTGAGCGGGGGCGCCCAATGAGGTGAGGGGTGCGGGTTGGGCGGCGAGTGCGGGTCCGTCCGGGCTGATCGCCCACGACGCGCCGGTACTCGCGCACGGCCCCGCCCCCCACTTCGTCAGGCGGCCGCGCCTACTCCACCGTCACCGACTTGGCCAGGTTGCGGGGCTGGTCCACCTCGTTGCCTCGGGCCGTCGCGAGTTCGCAGGCGAACACCTGCATCGGCACCGTGGCCACCAGCGGTTGCAGCAGCGTCGGCGTGGCGGGGATGCGCACGAGGTGGTCGGCGTACGGCACGACCGCCTCGTCCCCCTCCTCCGCGATCACGATCGTCCGCGCGCCCCGCGCCCGGATCTCCTGGATGTTGGACACGATCTTGTCGTGCAGCACGGACCGGCCCCGGGGCGACGGCACGACCACGACGACCGGCATGTCCTCCTCGACCAGCGCGATCGGCCCGTGCTTGAGCTCACCGGCCGCGAACCCCTCGGCGTGCATGTAGGCCAGTTCCTTCAGTTTCAGCGCGCCCTCCAGGGCCACCGGATAGCCGACGTGCCGACCCAGGAACAGCACGGTGTCCTTGCCGGCGAGCGACCGCGCCAGCTCCCGCACCGGCTCCATGGTCTCCAGCACGCGCTCCACCTCACCGGAGATCCGCGCGAGGTCGCGCACCACGGCCCGGATCTCGTCGGCCCACTGAGTGCCCCGCACCTGGCCGAGATACAGCGCGACCAGATAGCAGGCCACCAGCTGCGTCAGGAACGCCTTCGTCGAGGCGACCGCCACCTCGGGACCTGCGTGCGTGTACAGCACGGCGTCCGACTCGCGGGGGATCGTCGAGCCGTTGGTGTTGCAGACGGCCAGCACCCTGGCCCCCTGCTCACGGGCGTGCCGCAGCGCCATCAGCGTGTCCATGGTCTCGCCGGACTGCGAGATCGCGATCACCAGCGTCTGCCGGTCCAGGATCGGGTCGCGGTAGCGGAACTCGCTCGCCAGCTCCACCTCGCACGGGATCCGCGTCCAGTGCTCGATGGCGTACTTGGCGATCAGCCCAGCGTGGAAGGCCGTACCGCAGGCGACCACGACGACCTTGTCGACCTCGCGCAGCACCCCCGCGGGGATCCGCACCTCGTCGAGCGTCAGCGAACCGGACGCGTCGACGCGCCCCAGCAGCGTGTCGGCGACCGCCTTGGGCTGCTCGGCGATCTCCTTGAGCATGAAGTAGTCGTAGCCGCCCTTCTCCGCGGCGGACGCGTCCCAGTCGACGTGGTACGGCCTGACCTCCGCCGGACGGCCGTCGAAGCCGGTCACCGTCACCGCGTCCCGGCGCAGCTCCACCACCTGGTCCTGGCCCAGCTCGATCGCCGAGCGCGTGTGGGCGATGAACGCGGCGACGTCCGAGGCGAGGAAGGCCTCGCCGTCCCCGACGCCCACCACCAGCGGTGAGTTGCGCCGCGCGCCCACGACCAGGTCCGGTTCGTCGGCGTGCACCGCGACCAGCGTGAACGCCCCCTCCAGCCGCCGGCACACCAGCCGCATCGCCTCGGCGAGGTCCGCGCAGGAGGAGAACTCCTCGGCGAGCAGATGGGCCACGACCTCGGTGTCGGTCTCGGAGACCAGGTCGTGCCCCCGCTCGGCCAGCTCGGTCCGCAGCGCGGCGAAGTTCTCGATGATCCCGTTGTGCACGACGGCGACCCGCCCGGCGTTGTCCAGGTGCGGATGCGCGTTGGCGTCCGTCGGCGCGCCGTGCGTGGCCCACCGGGTGTGGCCGATCGCCGTCGTCCCGGTCGGCAGCGGCCGCTCGTCGAGTTCCTTCTCCAGATTGACCAGCTTGCCCGCCTTCTTGGCGGCGGCGATCCCCCCGTCCGCCAGGACGGCGACGCCCGCCGAGTCGTATCCCCGGTACTCCAGCCGCTTCAGCCCGGCCGTCACGACCTCCAGGGCCGACTGCGATCCCACGTATCCCACGATTCCGCACATGAGCCGCAGCGTACGGCGAAACCCCGCCCGAAAAGAGGCTGGCCGTGCCCGATTTCGGAAATCCCCGCCCCGTTTCCCACAGCTGACGCACTGACAGGCCGTTCTCAGCCATCACTCGGATGCTCCCTTGTCGCACCGAACACCCGTTCATAGACTGGCCCGGCACTCAGCGGATCTTGACCACATCCGTCTCGTGCACACCGGTCAGCGACCGGGGGAACCACGTCGCTACGGGGAGGACCCTCCATGCCGCAGCACCTGCGAGCCGCACGTCTCACGCCTGCCTCCGTGCGGGCCGCCGGACGACCGACGCGGCCCAGACGCTCGTTCCCCGGCACCGCCTGAGCTCTTCTGGCGGGCTTTCCCGCGCCGGAGCGATCCGGCGTTCACCTCAGAGCACTTCCTCCAGCAGGACGTCATGTCCTTCCGCACACAGGGGGCGCCTCGCCGTGCCCCGGGAGAGAGGAACCATGTTCAAGTCCACCTTCAGCCGTCTGGCCCTGGCCGGCGCCGGAGCCGCCGCCATGGTGGTCACCCTGGCGCCCTCCGCCCAGGCCGTCTCCGACAAGACCATCACGCTCCCGCAGGGCCGCGGCTACATGAAGTTCATCGACGACGGAGACGTCTTCAAGGTCTGTGACACCAAGGCCGACGGCCACGGCGTCACCGGCACGCTGTGGGTCCGCAACATCGGCGGTGTGACGTCGGTGGCGACGACCGTCGACGACGGCGGCAACTCCGGCTGCGACAAGAAGGGCTACAACGTCGGCCAGCTGGCCAGCTACCGGATGGAGCTCTGTTGGAACGGCGGCGGCGGCTGCGTGTTCTCCGAATGGTTCAACGAGTGAACCGCTGAGCCGGCCGACGCGGTAGCACCGTGACGTACGCCGGTGTCCGCGTCCCCGTCACCGGGACGCGGACGCCGGCGCCGCCCTCCGCCACGCCCGGCGGAGCCTCACCGGCCCGGCCGGGCCTGCGTGACGGACCCCACCCGCCATCGGGTTCAAACTCCGTTAACAATGGAGCGTGATCTCTCCGGTCTCCCCGATGCCCCGGAGCGCCCACCGGCACAGGCCGGAGGCGACTCCCTACGTCGACCTCACCCGCTGTGAGTGGAGTGCGCTGCGCGACAAGACGCCGCTGCCGCTCACCGCCGACGAGGTCGAGAGACTGCGCGGGCTCGGCGACGTCATCGACCTCGACGAGGTCCGTGACATCTACCTCCCGCTCTCCCGTCTCCTCAACCTCTACGTGGGCGCCACCGACGGTCTGCGCGGCGCGCTCAACACCTTCCTGGGCGAGCAGGGCTCCCAGGCCGGCACCCCCTTCGTCATAGGCGTCGCCGGCTCGGTCGCCGTCGGCAAGTCGACCGTCGCCCGGCTCCTGCAGGCCCTGCTGTCCCGCTGGCCCGAGCACCCCCGCGTCGAACTGGTCACCACCGACGGCTTCCTGCTCCCCACCAGGGAACTGCAGTCCCGCGGCCTGATGTCGCGGAAAGGTTTCCCCGAGTCCTACGACCGCCGCGCCCTCACCCGCTTCGTGGCCGACATCAAGGCCGGCAAGGACGAGGTCACGGCCCCCGTGTACTCCCACCTCATCTACGACATCGTCCCCGACCGGCGGCTCACCGTCCGCCGCCCGGACATCCTGATCGTCGAGGGGCTGAACGTCCTGCAGCCCGCGCTGCCCGGCAAGGACGGCCGCACCCGCGTAGGCCTCGCCGACTACTTCGACTTCAGCGTGTACGTCGACGCCCGCGTGGAGGACATCGAGCGCTGGTACCTCAACCGCTTCCGCAAGCTGCGCGCCACCGCCTTCCAGGACCCGTCCTCGTACTTCCGCAAGTACACCCAGGTGTCCGAGGAGGAGGCCCTCGACTACGCCCGCACGATGTGGCGCACCGTCAACAAGCCCAACCTGACGGAGAACATCGCCCCCACCCGCGGCCGCGCCACGCTGGTCGTGCGCAAGGGCCCGGACCACAAGGTGCAGCGGCTGAGCCTGCGCAAACTGTGATGCGCTAGAAAGACGTCATGCTGCATCTGCGCCTGATCTCGCCGGCCGGGCAGACCGACGACGTCGTCCGCCTGATCGAGAACACCGTCGGCACCGCCCACCTGGTGGTGCTGCCCGGGGCCGCCCGCAACCCTGAGGGCGACGTCGTCCTGTGCGACGTGGCCCGCGAGGCGGGCGACGAACTGCTCAGCTCGCTCCAGGAGTTGGGCCTTCAGAAGAGCGGCTCGATCGCCGTCGAGAACATCGACCTCTCCCTCTCCCTGCGCGCCGACAAGGCGGAGGCCGAGGCGCCGGGCGAGCCCGCCGACGCGGTGCTCTGGGAGCATCTGACCGACGCGACCCACGAGGAGTCGACTCTCTCCGTCACCTACCTGGCCTTCATCGTCCTGGCGACGATGATCGCGGCCTGCGGTGTGGTGCTGGACAACGCGGTCCTGATCGTCGGCGCGATGGCGGTGGGCCCCGAGTTCGGCCCGCTGGCCGGCGTCTCCACGGCGATCGTGCAGCGCACTCCGCGGCTGGCCGTGCGCTCCCTCATCGCCCTGCTGGTCGGCTTCGCAGCGGCGATGGCGGTGACCGCCGGATTCAGCCTGTTCATGGATGCCGTGGGCCTGTTCACCAAGGCGCAGCTGGAGGCCGACCGGCCCAACACGGGCTTCGTCTACGCGCCCGACTGGTTCTCCTTCGTCGTGGCGGTTCTGGCGGGAGCCGCCGGCACGCTCTCCCTCACCTCCGCGAAGTCGGGCGCGCTGGTCGGCGTCGCCATCTCGGTCACGACGGTCCCCGCCGCGGCCAATGCCGCCGTAGCCTTCAGCTACGGCGACACCAGGCAGACCTGGGGATCCACCCAGCAGCTCCTGCTGAATCTGCTGGGCATCATCCTCGCCGGGACGCTCACCCTGCTGATCCAGAAGTGGGCCTGGGGGAAACGCGGCTGACTATCCGAGCGCGGACTTCACCGCGTCGGCCAGGCGGCCGGCGACGGCTCGGGCCTGCTCGATGTCGGCGGCCTCGACCATCACCCGGACCAGCGGCTCGGTCCCGGAGGGCCGCAGCAGCACCCGCCCGGTGGTCCCGAGCTCCCGCTCCGCCTCGTCCACGGCCGCGGCCAGCTCCGCCGAGGAGGACACCCGCGACTTGTCGACGTCGGGCACGTTCACCAGCACCTGCGGCAGCCGCTCCATCACGGAGGCCAGCTCCCGCAGCGACCGCCCGGTCTGCGCGACCCGGGCGGCCAGCATCAGCCCGGTCAGCGTGCCGTCACCGGTCGTCGCGTGGTCCAGGATGATCACGTGCCCGGACTGCTCGCCGCCGAGCGCGTATCCGTGCTGCTTCATCTCCTCCAGCACGTACCGGTCGCCCACGGCGGCCTGGACGAGCCGGATGCCCTCGCGCTCCATGGCCAGCTTGAAGCCGAGGTTGGACATCACGGTGGCGACGACGGTGTCCGAGCGGAGCACGCCCCGCTCCCGCATGGCGAGGGCGAGCACGGCCAGGATCTGGTCGCCGTCGATCTCCTCGCCGGTGTGGTCCACGGCCAGGCAGCGGTCGGCGTCGCCGTCGTGCGCGATGCCGAAGTCGGCGCCCTGCTCGACGACCGCCGCCTTCAGCTTGTCCAGGTGGGTGGAGCCGTAGCCGTCGTTGATGTTGAGCCCGTCCGGCGAGGCGCCGATCGTGACGATCTCCGCGCCGGCCCGCGTGAACGCCTCCGGCGAGACCCGGGCGGCCGCGCCGTGCGCCTCGTCGAGGACGATCTTCAGCCCGTCGAGCCGGTTCGGGAGAACGGCGACGAGGTGGGCGACGTACCGGTCGAACCCCTCGTCGTAGGAGCGCACGCGGCCGACGCCGGAACCGGTCGGACGGTCCCAGGGAGCGCCGGTGCGGTGCTCGTCATAGACGCTCTCGATCTTGTCCTCCAGCTCGTCGGCGAGCTTGTGCCCGCCGCGGGCGAAGAACTTGACGCCGTTGTCCGGCATGGCGTTGTGGCTGGCGGACAGCATCACGCCGAGGTCGGCGCCGAGCACGCCGGTCAGGTACGCCACCGCGGGCGTGGGCAGTACGCCCACCCGGAGCACGTCCACCCCGGCGCTCGCCAGGCCGGCCACCACCGCGGCCTCCAGGAACTCCCCGGACGCGCGCGGGTCACGTCCCACCACGGCCGTCGGCCTGTGGCCAGCGAACGTGCCCGCCTCGGCCAGTACGTGTGCGGCGGCCACGGACAGGCCGAGCGCCATCTCGGCCGTGAGATCCGCGTTGGCCACACCGCGCACGCCGTCCGTGCCGAAGAGTCGTCCCACGTGTCCTCCTGAGGAAACATCAGTTGCGTAATCGTCACGGGTGCCCCGGACGGTCGGCGCCGGCCCCGCACCCAGGCATTTGATGCCCTTAGCATCCGATCACACAACCCTTTGAGCATCTTGTGCCGTTATACGCCCAGGTCTGCGATAAAACGAACGCCCCGACGGCACAATGGCGTGCCGCCGGGGCGTTCGACGTACGTGCAGGCAGCTGAGATTTAGCGCTTGCTGTACTGCGGGGCCTTGCGGGCCTTCTTCAGACCGGCCTTCTTGCGCTCGACCGCACGGTCGTCACGCGTGAGGAAGCCGGCCTTCTTCAGCGGGCCGCGGTTGTTGTCGACGTCGGCCTCGTTCAGCGCGCGGGCGACACCGAGACGCAGCGCACCGGCCTGACCGGAGACACCGCCACCGGCGATGCGGGCGACGACGTCGTAGCGGCCCTCGAGCTCCAGGACCTTGAACGGCTCGTTGACTTCCTGCTGGTGCACCTTGTTCGGGAAGTAGTCCTCGAGGGTGCGACCGTTGATCTTCCACTTGCCGGTGCCCGGGACGATCCGGACGCGGGCGATGGCGTTCTTGCGACGGCCCAGGCCGGCGGCCGGCTGCGGCTCGCCGAAGCGGGAAGCCAGCGACTCCGAGGTGTACTCGCCCTCGACGGGGACGTCGGACTCGGTGGTGTAGCTGTCGATGTCAAGCTCTTCGAGCGGCTGCTCGGCAGTGGTCTCGGCCACGGTTCTCCTCAGATTCTCTGTGCTTGGGGTGGTGTGGCCGGACTTACTGCGCGACCTGGGTGATCTCGAACGGCTGCGGCTGCTGCGCGCCGTGCGGGTGCTGGTCACCCTTGTAGACCTTCAGCTTCGAGAGCATCTGACGGCCCAGCGAGTTCTTGGGGAGCATGCCCTTGACGGCCTTCTCGACGGCCTTCTCCGGGTTCTTGTCGAGCAGCTCGTCGTAGCGGACCGAGCGCAGACCGCCCGGGTAGCCGGAGTGGCGGTACGCCATCTTCTGGTTCCGCTTGTTGCCCGACAGGTGCACCTTGTCGGCGTTGATGATGATGACGAAGTCACCGGTGTCGACGTGAGGGGCGTAGATCGGCTTGTGCTTGCCGCGCAGGAGAGAGGCGGCAGTGGTGGCGAGACGGCCCAGGACAACGTCCTGAGCGTCGATGACGTGCCACTGGCGCGTCACATCGCCGGGCTTGGGGCTGTACGTACGCACGGTTCGTAGCCTTCGCTTCGAGTGAGTGGTCCTGACAGGTCACCGAAGACGATCACGACAGCCCTGACCGCACAGCGGTGACGCAAACCGCGTGCTGGTCGCTGGTCATCGGCCCGGTGGACCGGTGTAAGGGCCCGTCCCGTGAGAATGAGCAAGCCAATACACAACGAAGATGCAGGATACCCGGGCCGCCCGAGCCAGGTCAAAACGAGTCCGCCCCGCCTCGCGGGCCCTCCGCGGACCTGCACGGAGGCCGAGCACCGCCCGTGCCCGTCTAAGATGCGCCCCATGAGCTATGGGCAGGGGGGACCTCAGTCCCAGTGGGATCCCTGGAAACCGAACTCCGAACAGCCGTGGACCGCCGGCGCCTCGGATCCGACTCCGGACTGGGCCGCGCTCGCCGAGGCGTCCGAGAGCCGCAGCAGGCGCCGACGCGTGCTCCTGATAGGCGGGGGCGCCGTCGCGACCCTCGCGATAGGCACCGCCGTCGCCATGGCAGTGGTGTCGGCGAACGACGACGACAAACCGAGCAGACCGACCTCCTCGCTCCCCGCGAGCGGCGGCCTGCCGAGCGCCTCCGGCACCCCCTCCTTCGCCCCGACCAGCGCGCCGCCGCCGCTGGACCCGAAGGAGTTCGTCTCCAGCAAGGCCAAGGACACCGCGCCCAACGGCCCGGACATCCTCTTCCCCGGCACCCAGCTGACGATGGGCTCGACGGTCTACAAGAAGGCCGGCAAGGCCGACACCACCACCTGCGCCGGCGCCGTCCAGGGCACCCTGCCCAAGGTCCTCACCGACAACGGCTGCACCCGGATGATGCGCGTCACCTATGTGAAGGACGGCATCGCCGCCACCGTCGGCGTGGCCGTCTTCGACACCGAGGCGCAGGCCCTCAAGGCCAAGAGCCAGGCCGACAAGCGCAGCATCGTCAAGGCCCTCGACGGCTCCGGCGTCAAGCCCTTCTGCGCCGGCGCGATCTGCCGCTCGACGACCAACTCCTACGGCCGCTACGCCTACTTCACGATCACCGGCTTCACGAACGGCAAGGACGTGACGAAGAAGGACGCGCAGGTCTTCACGACCGGCGACGGCCTCGCCGACTTCGCCTTCCAGCAGATCAGCCGCCGCGGCCAGGCCCAGGCGTCGGCTGCGGCGAACCGGTGACCCGCTGAGCGCCGGACCGCTGGGCGCCGGCCCGCTGGGCGCCGGCCCGCTGAGCGCGGGACCGCGTCCCCGTCAGCAGCACCCGGCCGCACCGGGCAGCATCCGCCTGTTGCGCGCCTCCTTGTTACGGGCGGCGAGGAGCTCGTCGGCCGGATAGCCGACCTCCTCGAGCGTCAGCCCGTGCGGCCGTACGACGTGCACCGCCGAGTCCCGGACGCCCGCGGCGAGGACCTTGCCCGGCCACTCGGGCCCGCGGTGCCCGTCCCCGACGAACAGCAGCGCCCCGATGAGCGAGCGCACCATGTTGTGGCAGAAGGCGTCGGCGCGGACGGTCGCGGTGACGATCCCGTCGTCGCCCCGTACGAGGCTCAGCTCCTGGAGGGTGCGGATGGTGGTCGCACCCTCGCGCCGCTTGCAGTAGGCCGCGAAGTCGTGCTCGCCGAGCAGCCGCCGCGCGGCCTCGTTCATCGCGTCGACGTCGAGCGGCCAGTCGTGCCACAGCACATGGCCCCGCAGCAACGGGTCGACGCCGCCCGGGTTGTCGGTGACCCGGTACGCGTAGCGCCGCCACACCGCCGAGAACCGCGCGTTGAAGCCGTCGGGCGCCTCCCGCAGCGCCCACACCCGCACGTCCCTGGGCAGCCGCCCGGCGAGCCGCTTCAGCAGCTTCTCGTGGTGCTCACGCCAGACCTGCTCCGGCAGATCGACATGCGCGACCTGCCCCCGGGCGTGCACCCCGGCGTCGGTCCGCCCCGCCACGGTCAGCTCGTACGTCTCCCGGGACCGGGTGACGGTCCGCAGCGCGTCCTCGATCTCCCCCTGGACGGTCCGTCGCCCGCCGGCCTGCTTGGCCCAACCGGAGAACTCGGAACCGTCGTAGGAAAGGTCGAGCCGGACGCGGACGTAACCGGGTGCTGCTTCATCACTCACGTGCAGATCCTCTCACCGACACCAAAGCGGGCCCGCTCCTCGAAAGGAACGGGCCCGCCAACACCCCTCGGGGGCGCGGGGAACGCTTACGCGTCCTTGGACTCCTCGGCGGGAGCCTCGGCGGCCTCGTCAGCCTTGGTCTCCTCGACCTTGGCCTCCTCGGCCTCCTTGACCGCGCGCTTCGTCGCGGCCTCGGCCTCGCCGGTCGCCTCCTGCGCCACCGTCAGCGCCTCGACCAGCTCGATGACGGCCATGGGCGCGTTGTCGCCACGGCGGTTACCGATCTTGGTGATGCGGGTGTAGCCACCCGGACGGTTCTCGTAGCGCGGGCCGATCTCGGTGAAGAGCGTGTGGACGACGCTCTTGTCCGTGATGACCTGGAGCACCTGACGGCGGTTGTGAAGGTCGCCCTTCTTCGCCTTGGTGACCAGACGCTCGGCGTACGGGCGCAGGCGGCGGGCCTTCGCCTCGGTGGTGGTGATGCGGCCGTGCTCGAAGAGGCTCTTCGCGAGGTTCGCGAGAAGCAGCTTCTCGTGCGCGGCGCTGCCGCCCATGCGGGCACCCTTGGTGGGCTTCGGCATTGTTCTTCTCCTGTGTGTCTGCCCCGGCCGTATCAGGTACCGGAGTCAGTATCCGAGCAGGCGGTCGCCTGTCGGAGATCCGGGAGTCGCCCCGAAGGGGCGCTCCCGGAAGGGGCGCGGGGAACTGCGCGACAAGCCACAGCGCACCCGCACCCAAGAACGGACCGGACGGCCCGAGCTTCTTAGTACTGCTCGGTCTCCACGAAGCCCGCGTCCGCGTCGTCGTCCGCGCCGAACGCGTCCGCCGCAGCGGTGGGGTCGAACCCGGGAGGCGAGTCCTTGAGCGCGAGACCCATGCCCGCCAGCTTCGCCTTGACCTCGTCGATCGACTTCGCACCGAAGTTGCGGATGTCGAGCAGGTCGGCCTCGGAGCGGGCGACGAGCTCGCCCACGGAGTGGATGCCCTCGCGCTTGAGGCAGTTGTACGACCGAACGGTGAGCTCCAGCTCCTCGATCGGCAGCGCCAGGTCGGCGGCCAGGGCGGCGTCCGTGGGGGACGGGCCCATGTCGATGCCCTCGGCGTCGATGTTGAGCTCGCGGGCCAGACCGAACAGCTCGACCAGGGTCTTGCCGGCGGACGCCATGGCGTCGCGCGGGCGCATCGCCTGCTTGGTCTCGACGTCGACGATCAGCTTGTCGAAGTCGGTGCGCTGCTCGACACGGGTCGCCTCGACCTTGTACGTGACCTTGAGGACCGGCGAGTAGATGGAGTCGACCGGGATACGGCCGATCTCCTGGCCGACCTGCTTGTTCTGCACGGCGGAGACGTAACCGCGGCCGCGCTCGACCGTCAGCTCCATCTCCAGCTTGCCCTTGCCGTTGAGCGTGGCGAGGACGAGGTCGGGGTTGTGGACCTCGACACCGGCCGGGGGCGCGATGTCGGCGGCGGTGACCAGACCCGGGCCCTGCTTGCGCAGGTACATCACGACCGGCTCGTCGTGCTCCGAGGAGACGACCAGCTGCTTGATGTTGAGGATCAGGTCGGTGACGTCCTCCTTGACGCCCGGCACGGTGGTGAACTCGTGCAGCACGCCGTCGATGCGGATGGACGTGACCGCCGCACCCGGGATCGAGGAGAGGAGCGTCCGGCGCAGGGAGTTGCCGAGGGTGTAGCCGAAGCCCGGCTCCAGCGGCTCGATGACGAACCGGGAGCGGAACTCGTCGACGACCTCTTCGGTCAACGAGGGACGCTGAGCGATCAGCATGTTGGTGATCCTTCAGTCAGGGGCGCCCGCTATTTGACGCCCGACTCGTTACTGCAAGGGTACGGGCGGCACGCCTCCGAGGAGCCGTACCGCCCGCGAACCTTCAAGACAACCGTGCGTCAGACGCGGCGGCGCTTGGGCGGACGGCAGCCGTTGTGCGGGGTCGGGGTGACGTCCTGGATGGAGCCGACCTCGAGGCCAGTGGCCTGCAGGGAACGGATGGCGGTCTCACGACCGGCGCCCGGGCCCTTGACGAAGACGTCGACCTTGCGCATGCCGTGCTCCTGAGCGCGACGGGCAGCCGACTCGGCGGCCATCTGCGCGGCGAACGGCGTGGACTTGCGCGAGCCCTTGAAACCGACGTGGCCGGCGGAGGCCCACGAGATCACGTTTCCGGCCGGGTCCGTGATGGACACGATCGTGTTGTTGAACGTGCTCTTGATGTGCGCCTGGCCGTGCGCGACGTTCTTCTTTTCCTTGCGGCGCACCTTCTTGGCTGCGCCCTGACGTCCCTTGGGGGGCATGTCGAAAACTCCTACGGGAGGTGGTCGGTCCTACAGCGAAGACCGCTGGACGGCGAGTCCGCTGCGGACTACTTCTTGCCCGGCTTCTTCTTGCCGGCGATGGCGCGACGCGGGCCCTTGCGGGTGCGGGCGTTGGTGCTGGTGCGCTGACCGCGGACAGGCAGACCGCGACGGTGACGCAGACCCTGGTAGGAGCCGATCTCCACCTTGCGGCGGATGTCGGCCTGGATCTCGCGACGGAGGTCACCCTCGGTCTTGATGTTGTTGTCGACGTACTCGCGGATGGCGACCAGCTGCTCTTCGCTCAGGTCGCGAACACGGGTGTTCGGGTCGACGCCGGTCGCAGCCAGCGTCTCCTGCGAGAGGGTCCGGCCGATGCCGAACACGTAGGTGAGGGCGACCTCCACGCGCTTTTCGCGCGGGATGTCAACACCGGAAACGCGTGCCATTTCAATGGCTCCTGGTGATCTTCGGAGGTCTTCCACAGAACCGGCTCCCAGCCGCCGGCCTCTTCCCTTCGAAAGAGTTGGTACGGCTGGGTCCCCGGCCTCCGACCGGGGGTGTCAGACGGGTGTCGAATCCGCCTGGGCCCTGCGTATGAACATATTCAGCTCGCGTCGCGCGAAGTCTCTGCGATATCGATGCAGAGGGTGATCAGAGTTGGGATCAGCCCTGGCGCTGCTTGTGGCGCGGGTTGTCGCAAATGATCATGACCCGACCGTGACGGCGGATCACCCTGCACTTGTCGCAGATCTTCTTGACGCTCGGCTTGACCTTCATGTGATGAGGTTCTCCGGGTCAGTTGCCGACAGCCCCGAACACCGAGCGGCGCACGGGGCATTGGCAAGATCTACTTGTAGCGGTAGACGATCCGGCCACGCGTCAGGTCGTACGGAGACAGCTCCACCACGACCCGGTCGTCAGGGAGGATACGGATGTAGTGCATACGCATCTTGCCGCTGATGTGTGCCAGGACCTGGTGGCCGTTCTGGAGCTCGACCTTGAACATGGCGTTCGGCAGAGACTCGACGACAGTGCCCTCGATCTCGATGGCACCTTGCTTCTTGGCCACGCTTCGCCCTTCGAATCGACTACCTTGATCGACCCCCGGGCACTTCCCGCTGGCGAGCAGCGTTGGCATGCAGGCATGCGGGTGCACAAGAGCCGACGAGTCAGTCTACGTCAGCGCACCCAGAAACACGAATCGAGAAAGCCTGCCCCACCGTGGCCCACATCATGCGAGCGGGTCCGGCGCGGCCGTGACGCCGTGCTCCGCCAGCTTCGCCCTGCCACCGTCGGGAGCCGTCAGGACCAGCGGGCCCTCGTCCGTCAGAGCGACCGAGTGCTCCCAGTGCGAGGACCAGGTGCCGTCCGTCGTGATGACGGTCCAGTCGTCCGAGAGGACCTCGGTCTTCGGGGTGCCGAGGGAGACCATCGGCTCGATGGCGAGGCAGAAGCCGCTGACCAGCTTGGGCCCCTTGCCGCGGCGGCGGTCCACGTAGTTCAGCAGATGCGGGTCCATGTGCATCTCGGTGCCGATGCCGTGGCCGCCGTAGTCCTCGATGATGCCGTAGCGGCCGCCGCCGGGCTTCGGCTGACGGCGGATGTACGTCTCGATGGCACGGGAGACGTCGACCAGCCGGTTGCCCTGCTTCATGGCCGCGATGCCGGCCCACATCGACTCCTCGGTCACCCGGGAGAGCTCGATCAGCTCCGGGGAGTGCCCCGAGCCCACGAACGCGGTGTAGGCGGCGTCGCCGTGCCATCCGTCGACGATCGCGCCGCAGTCGATGGAGATGACGTCCCCGTCCTTCAGGACGACCTCGTCGGAGGGGATGCCGTGGACGACCACGTCGTTCACCGAGGTGCAGATGGTGGCGGGGAAGCCGCCGTAGCCGAGGAAGTTCGACTTGGCGCCGTTCTCCGCGAGCACCTTGCGGGCGACCTCGTCCAGGTCCTTCGTCGTGGCCCCGGGCACCGCGGCCTCACGGGTGGCCGCGTGGATCGCCGCGACGACCAGCCCCGCCGCACGCATCTTGGCGATCTGCTCGGGGGTCTTGATCTGCACCATGCTCGGTCGCGCCTCCTGGCAACTCGTCTAGCGGCACTCCAGGATACGCGCCCACCCGACGAGGAAGCCCCCGGAGTCCGGGCGCGGATGCGCGGGACGCCGGGGGCTCCTTCGTGAGCGCTCAGTGGGAGTGCGCGGGGTCCTCCAGCTGGGGCAGCGCCGCCATGGCGCGCTCGGTGACCTCGGCGACGTCACCCAGGGCGGAGATCGTGGTGACCAGGCCCTGCGCGCCGTAGTAGCTGATGATCGGCTCGGTCTGCGTGTGGTAGACCTCCAGCCGCGTGCGCACCGTCTCCTCGGTGTCGTCGGCGCGCTGGTACAGCTCGCCGCCGCACACGTCGCAGACGCCGTCCTTGGCCGGCTTCTTGTGCGTCACGTGGAAGACGTGGGCGGAGTCGTTGCGGCAGATGCGCCGGCCGGCGATCCGCTTGACGACCTCCTCCTCGGGGGCCTCCAGGTCCAGCACCGCGTCCAGCTTGATGCCCTCGGTGGTGAGGAGCTCGTCCAGCGCCTCGGCCTGCGAGACGTTGCGCGGGAAGCCGTCCAGCAGGAAGCCGCGCTCGGCGTCCGGCTGCTCCATGCGGTCCTTGGCCATGCCGATGGTCACCTCGTCGGGGACGAGGTCGCCGGCGTCGATGTAGGACTTCGCGAGCTTCCCGAGTTCCGTCTGCCGGCTGATGTTGGTCCGGAACAGGTCGCCCGTGGAGATGTGCGGAACGCGCAGCTTCTCGGCCAGGCGCGTGGCCTGCGTTCCCTTTCCGGCGCCCGGCGGCCCGACGAGGACGATTCGCATCAGCGGAGGAACCCTTCGTAATTGCGCTGCTGAAGCTGGCTCTCGATCTGCTTCACCGTCTCCAGGCCGACACCCACGATGATCAGGATGCTGGTCCCGCCGAACGGGAAGTTCTGGTTCGCATTGAAGCCGGCCAACGCCATTGTCGGGACGAGAGCGATCAGACCCAGATACAGCGAGCCCGGCCAGGTGATCCGGTTGAGTACGTAGCTCAGGTACTCAGCGGTCGGTCGGCCAGCCCGGATGCCCGGGATGAAGCCACCATACTTCTTCATGTTGTCGGCCACTTCCTCGGGGTTGAACGAGATGGCCACGTAGAAGAACGCGAAGAAGATGATCAAGAAGAAGTACAGCGTGATGTGCGCGGGCGCGTCCGGCTTTGCGAGGTTCTGTTCGATCCAGGTCTTCCAGCCCGCGTTGCCGCCGGCGAACTGCGCCACCAGCGCCGGGATGTAGAGCAGCGACGAGGCGAAGATCACAGGGATGATGCCCGCCTGGTTCACCTTCAGCGGGATGTACGTCGAGGTCCCGCCGTAGGAGCGGCGGCCGATCATGCGCTTGGCGTACTGGACCGGGATGCGGCGCTGGGCCTGCTCGACGAAGACCACCAGGCCGATCATGACCAGGCCCACGGCGACGACCGTGCCGAACTCGATCCAGCCGCCCGCCAGGGTGCCCTGCTTCTTGATGGCCCACAGGGCCGACGGGAAGGTCGCGGCGATCGAGATGAACATCAGGATCGACATGCCGTTGCCGATGCCGCGGTCGGTGATGAGCTCACCGAGCCACATGACGATGGCCGTACCGGCGGTCATGCAGATGACCATGGTCACGGTGGTGAAGATCGCGCGGTCCGGGACGATCTGGCTCGCGACCGTGCAGCCGGAGAAGAGGGCGCCGCTGCGGGCGGTGGCCACCAGGCCGGTGCCCTGCAGGATGGCGAGCGCCACGGTCAGGTAACGGGTGTACTGCGTGATCTTCGTGGTGCCGGCCTGTCCCTCCTTCTTGAGGGCTTCCAGACGCGGGATGACCACGGTCAGCAGCTGAAGGATGATGCTCGCCGTGATGTACGGCATGATGCCCAGCGCGAAGACCGTGATCTGCAGCAGCGCCCCGCCGCTGAACATGTTCACCAGCCCGAAGAGGCCCTGGTTGCCGGACGCCTCGTCCACGCAGCGCTGGACGGACGTGTAGTCGACGCCGGGGATCGGTACATGCGTACCCACCCGGTAGACCACGATGATGCCGAGCGTGAAGAGCAGCTTCTTGCGCAGGTCGGGCGTCTTGAACGCCCGGGCGAACGCGGTGAGCACGGTGCCTCCTGCGACCCCCGCGCAACTGCGTCAAGGGTGACGGTCTTGAAGGTCCAATAAGAACAACGACATGTGTAACGGACGACTGCCGCTCAAGGTGCCCGTTTGCGCGCACCTTGTGAAAGTGGGCAGTGGAGGTCACCTTACCGGCGACACCGCCGCCCTAGGAACGACCAACCGGGGATACCCCATTTGTGGGGTATCCCCGGTCGGGATCGCTCAAGTCATCGAGACGCCTGATGGGCTCAGACGAGCTCGGTGACGGTACCGCCGGCGGCGGTGATCTTCTCCTTGGCGGAGCCGGAGACGGCGTCGACCGTCACCTGCAGCGCCACGGAGATCTCGCCCTGGCCGAGGACCTTGACGAGGCTGTTCTTGCGAACCGCGCCCTTGGCGACGAGACCCTCGACGGTGACCTCGCCACCCTCCGGGTACAGAGCCGCCAGCTTGTCGAGGTTCACGACCTGGAACTCGGTCTTGAACGGGTTCTTGAAGCCCTTCAGCTTCGGGAGGCGCATGTGCAGCGGCATCTGGCCGCCCTCGAAGCGCTCCGGAACCTGGTAGCGGGCCTTCGTGCCCTTGGTACCACGACCGGCCGTCTTACCCTTCGACGCCTCACCACGACCGACACGGGTCTTGGCGGTCTTGGCGCCGGGGGCGGGACGGAGGTTGTGGATCTTGAGCGGGTTGTTCTCCGCCATGATCAGTCGACCTCCTCGACCGTCACGAGGTGGCGGACGGTGTGCACCATTCCGCGGAACTCGGGGCGGTCCTCCTTGACGACCACGTCGTTCAGGCGCTTGAGCCCGAGCGAACGCAGGGTGTCGCGGTGGTTCTGCTTGCTGCCGATGTACGACTTCGTCTGCGTGATCTTGAGCTGAGCCATTACGCAGCACCAGCCCCGGCACGCGCACGCAGCAGGGCCGCGGGAGCGACGTCCTCGAGCGGCAGACCACGGCGGGCCGCGATCTCCTCGGGACGCTGCAGGCCCTTCAGGGCCTCCACGGTCGCGTGCACGATGTTGATCGCGTTCGACGAACCGAGCGACTTCGACAGGATGTCGTGAACGCCGGCGCACTCGAGCACGGCACGCACCGGGCCACCGGCGATAACGCCGGTACCGGGGGAAGCCGGCTTGAGCAGGACGACGCCCGCCGCCTTCTCACCCGTGATCGGGTGCGGGATGGTGCCCTGGATACGGGGGACCTTGAAGAAGTGCTTCTTGGCCTCCTCAACGCCCTTGGCGATGGCGGCCGGCACCTCCTTGGCCTTGCCGTAACCGACACCCACGGTGCCGTCACCGTCGCCCACCACGACCAGCGCGGTGAAGCTGAAGCGACGACCACCCTTCACAACCTTGGCGACGCGGTTGATCGCGACGACGCGCTCAACGTACGCGGTCTTCTCGGCGGCAGCAGCGCCGCCGTCACGGCCCTTCCGGTCCCGCCGCTCGCCGCCACCGGCACCGCCACCGCGGCGCTGGGGTCCAGCCATTGGAATTACCTCTCTCTGTTTCCGCTAGCTACGGCAGGCTCAGAACTTGAGCCCGGCTTCGCGGGCGGCGTCCGCCAGGGCGGCGATGCGCCCGGCGTACTGGTTGCCACCACGGTCGAACACGACAGCCTCGACACCGGCGGCCTTGGCGCGCTCGGCGACCAGGGCACCGACCTGCTTGGCCTGCGCCGACTTGTCGCCCTCGCCACCGCGGATCGAGGTGTCCAGGGTGGACGCCGACGCAAGGGTGTGCCCCTTGAGGTCGTCGATCACCTGGGCCACGATGTGGCGGTTCGAACGGGTCACGACCAGACGAGGACGCTCCGCCGTACCGTTGATCGACTTGCGGATCCGGATGTGGCGGCGCTTGATCGCGGCGCGCTTGTAGGCGTCGCCCTTGAGGATCTTCTGCCCGTATGCCATGGCTTACTTACCCGCCTTTCCGACCTTGCGGCGGATGACTTCGCCCTCGTACTTGACGCCCTTGGCCTTGTACGGGTCGGGCTTGCGCAGCTTGCGGATGTTGGCCGCAACCTCGCCGACCTTCTGCTTGTCGATGCCCGCGACCGAGAAACGGGTCGGGGCCTCCACGGTGAAGGTGATGCCCTCGGGGGCCTCGACGAGGATCGGGTGGCTGTAACCGAGCGCGAACTCGAGGTTCGAACCCTTGGCGGTCACGCGGTAACCGACACCGCTGATCTCGAGCTTCTTCACGTAACCCTGGGTCACGCCGGTGATCATGTTCGCCACCAGCGTGCGGGACAGGCCGTGCAGGGCCTTGCTCTGACGCTCGTCGTTGGGGCGGGTGACGTTCAGAACGCCGTCCTCACCCTTGGCGATCTCGATCGGCGAAACGACGGTGTGGGTCAGCGTTCCCTTGGGACCCTTGACCGAGACCGTCTGGCCGTCGATGGTGACGTCCACGCCGGCGGGAACCGTGATGGGGAGCTTGCCAATGCGCGACATAGCTGTTTCCTCCGTTCCCTTCCGCTACCAGACGTAGGCGAGGACTTCTCCGCCTACGCCCTTCTTGCCGGCCTGCTTGTCGGTGAGGAGACCGTGCGACGTGGAGATGATCGCCACGCCGAGGCCACCGAGCACCTTGGGCAGGGAGGTGGACTTCGCGTAAACCCGGAGACCGGGCTTGGAGATCCGCTTGATGCCCGCGATGGAGCGCTCACGGTTGGGGCCGAACTTCAGCTCCAGGACGAGGTTCTTGCCGACCTCGGCGTCCTCGACCTTCCAGCCCGTGATGAAGCCCTCCTGCTGGAGGATCTCCGCGATGTGAGACTTGATCTTCGATGCCGGCATCGTCACGGAGTCGTGGTACGCCGAGTTCGCGTTCCGCAGACGCGTAAGCATGTCTGCGATCGGATCAGTCATGGTCATGAATTGGCCTGTGGCCTCTCTCGCCGGGGTTTCCTGGTGCGCCATCCCTCTCCCCGATCCGAGACGGGACGGGTGCGGCGCGGTGGACCTACGGCGTAGTAAGTCGTACGGGCGCGGCAAGCGCCCAACCCCACCAGCCTAAGGCATGGGGGGAAGGGCTCCTGCCGACCCAGATGCTTACCGAGAGCCCGGATAAACCCTGAACTAGGGGATTACCAGGAGCTCTTGGTCACGCCCGGCAGCTCGCCACGGTGAGCCATCTCACGAAGGCACACGCGGCACAGGCCGAACTTGCGGTACACGGAGTGGGGACGGCCGCAGCGCTGGCAGCGCGTGTAGCCACGCACGCCGAACTTGGGCTTGCGAGCAGCCTTCGCGATCAGAGCCTTCTTCGCCATCTCGCTCACGCCTCCTTGAAGGGGAAGCCGAGGTGACGAAGGAGCGCGCGGCCCTCAGCGTCGTTGGTCGCCGTGGTCACCACGGTGATGTCCATACCCCGGACGCGGTCGATCTTGTCCTGGTCGATCTCGTGGAACATGACCTGCTCGGTGAGACCGAAGGTGTAGTTGCCACGGCCGTCGAACTGCTTGGGGGACAGGCCGCGGAAGTCGCGGATGCGCGGCAGCGCGAGCGACAGGGTGCGGTCCAGGAACTCCCACATGCGGTCGCCACGGAGCGTGACGTGGGCACCGATCGGCTGGCCCTCACGCAGCTTGAACTGCGCGATGGACTTGCGGGCCTTGGTGACGGCCGGCTTCTGACCGGTGATCGTGGTGAGGTCGCGGATGGCGCCCTCGATCAGCTTGGAGTCGCGGGCGGCGTCGCCCACACCCATGTTGACCACGATCTTGACGAGGCCGGGGATCTGCATGACGTTCTCGTACTTGAACTCGTCACGCAGCTTGCCCGCGATCTCCTCGCGGTACTTCTGCTTCAGACGCGGGGTCGTGGTGGTAGCCATCAGATGTCCTCACCCGTCCGCTTGGCAACGCGGATCTTGTTGCCCTCGTCATCGAAGCGGTAACCGACGCGGGTCACGACCTTGTTGCCGTCCTTCTCAACGACCAGCTGGACGTTGGAGACGTGGATCGGCGCCTCGGTGGTGATAATCCCGCCGGCCTGCGAACCGCCAGCGGTCGGCCCGGCCTTGGTGTGCTTCTTGACCCGGTTGACACCCTCGACCAGGACGCGGTCCTCGCGGGGGAAGGCCGCGATGACCTTGCCCTGCTTGCCCTTGTCCTTACCGGTGATGACCTGGACCAGGTCGCCCTTCTTGATCTTCATGCTTACAGCACCTCCGGAGCCAGCGAGATGATCTTCATGAACTTCTTCTCGCGCAGCTCACGCCCGACCGGGCCGAAGATGCGGGTGCCGCGAGGGTCGCCGTCGTTCTTCAGAATGACGGCGGCGTTCTCGTCGAAGCGGATGTACGAGCCGTCCGGACGGCGGCGCTCCTTGACGGTGCGAACGATGACCGCCTTGACGACGTCACCCTTCTTCACGTTGCCACCGGGGATCGCGTCCTTGACGGTGGCGACGATGACGTCACCGATGCCCGCGTAGCGGCGACCGGAGCCACCGAGCACACGGATGCAAAGGATCTCCTTCGCACCAGTGTTGTCGGCGACACGCAGTCGCGACTCCTGCTGGATCACGTCTATCTCCTGTTTGTCTGCCGGTTCCCGGCAGGGGCCTCGGAGCGAGGACCCCTGCCGAGCCTGGCGGAACTGTCCTGCGGGGTTTGCCGCAGGCGTACTTGCTGCAATTCCCTTGCGGGAATTACCTACTTGGCCTTCTCGAGGATCTCGACGACGCGCCAGCGCTTCGTCGCGGACAGCGGCCGGGTCTCCATCAGGAGGACGCGGTCGCCGACACCCGCGGCGTTCTGCTCGTCGTGGGCCTTGAGCTTGTTCGTACGGCGGATGACCTTGCCGTACAGCGCGTGCTTCACACGGTCCTCGACGGCGACGACGACGGTCTTGTCCATCTTGTCGCTGACGACGAGACCCTCACGGGTCTTGCGGAAGCCGCGCGCCTCTGCGTTCTCAGTCACGTTGTTCTCGCTCATCAGGCGCTCTCCACCGTTTCGATGCCCAGCTCACGCTCGCGCATCAGGGTGTAGATCCGCGCGATGTCCTTACGGACCGCCTTCAGACGGCCGTGGTTCTCGAGCTGTCCGGTCGCCGCCTGGAAGCGGAGGTTGAACAGCTCTTCCTTGGACTCGCGGAGCTTCGCGAGAAGCTCCTCGTTGCCCAGCTCGCGCAGCTCTGACGCCTTGGTACCGGCCGACATCACGCTTCACCTGCCTCGCGCTTGACGATCTTGCACTTCATCGGCAGCTTGTGAGCCGCACGGGTCAGGGCCTCGCGCGCGATCTTCTCGTTGGGGTACGACAGCTCGAACATCACGCGTCCGGGCTTGACGTTGGCGATCCACCACTCCGGAGAACCCTTACCGGAACCCATGCGGGTCTCGGCCGGCTTCTTCGTGAGCGGGCGGTCCGGGTAGATGTTGATCCAGACCTTGCCGCCACGCTTGATGTGACGGGTCATGGCGATACGAGCCGCTTCGATCTGGCGGTTCGTCACGTACGCCGGGGTCAGCGCCTGGATGCCGTACTCGCCGAACGCAACCTGCGTCCCACCCTTGGACATACCGTTGCGCTTCGGGTGGTGCTGCTTGCGGTGCTTGACCCTACGGGGGATCAGCATTTCGGTCAGGCCTCCGTTCCGGTGCTCTCAGCCGGAGCAGCCGCGGGGGCCTCGGCCTTGGGGGCCTCGGCGCCGGCAGCCTGCTGCGGCTTGCGACCGCGACCGCCACGCTCGCCACCGCGGCCACCACGGGCCGGGCGGTCGGCGCCGCCACGGGCCGGGCGGTTGCCGGCGCGGGCAGCAGCGTTCTCGGCGCGGACCTCGGCGATGTTCTTGACGTCGCCCTTGTAGATCCAGACCTTCACGCCGATGCGGCCGAAGGTCGTCTTGGCCTCGAAGAAGCCGTAGTCCACGTTCGCGCGGAGCGTGTGCAGGGGCACACGGCCCTCGCGGTAGAACTCCGAGCGGGACATCTCGGCGCCACCGAGGCGGCCGCCGCACTGGATCTTGATGCCCTTGGCGCCGGCCTTCATGGCGGACTGCATGCTCTTGCGCATGGCCCGGCGGAAGGAGACGCGGGAGGAGAGCTGCTCGGCGACGGCCTGAGCGACCAGCTGAGCGTCCGTCTCGGGGTTCTTGACCTCGAGGATGTTCAGCTGGACCTGCTTCTTGGTCAGCTTCTCCAGGTCGCCGCGGATACGGTCGGCCTCCGCGCCGCGACGGCCGATGACGATGCCCGGCCGGGCGGTGTGGATGTCGACGCGGACACGGTCACGGGTGCGCTCGATCTCCACCTTCGAGATGCCGGCGCGCTCCATGCCGGACGTCATCATCCGACGGATGGCGACGTCTTCCCCGACGTACTCCTTGTAGGACTTGTCGGCGTACCAACGCGACTTGAAGTCGGTCGTGACACCGAGCCGGAACCCGTGCGGGTTTACCTTCTGGCCCATTACCGGGTCCCTTCCTTGCTGCTGACGACCACGGTGATGTGGCTGGTCCGCTTGCGGATCCGGTAGGCGCGGCCCTGGGCGCGCGGACGGAACCGCTTCAGGGTCGGGCCCTCGTCGACGTAGGCCTCGGAGACGTAGAGGCTGTCGGCGTCAGTGTGGTCGTAGTTGTGCGCGGCGTTGGCGATGGCGCTGTCCAGCACCTTGCCGACCGGCACGCTCGCGGCCTGCGGGGCGAAACGCAGGACCGCCTGAGCCTCCGTGGCGTCCATGCCACGGATAAGGTCCACCACGCGGCGGGCCTTCATGGGCGTGACGCGGATGTACCGCGCCTGGGCCCTGGCTTCCATGGTTGTCCTTCCAGTGTCTGTCATGGTCATTCCACCCCGCTACTAGCGGCGCTTCGACTTCCGGTCGTCCTTGACGTGACCCCGGAAGGTGCGCGTCGGCGAGAACTCGCCGAGCTTGTGGCCGACCATCGACTCGGTGACGAACACCGGAATGTGGGTCTTGCCGTTGTGCACCGCGATCGTGTGGCCCAGCATGCTGGGAGTGATCATCGAGCGACGGGACCAGGTCTTGATGACGTTCTTGGTACCGGCTTCGTTCTGGGCGTCCACCTTCTTCACGAGGTGGCCGTCGACGAAGGGTCCCTTCTTGAGACTGCGCGGCATCTAAACCCGCTCCTAGCGCTTCTTGTTCGTCTTGCGGCGGCGGACGATGTACTTGTTCGAAGCCTTCTTCGGCGAACGAGTACGACCCTCCTTCTGACCCCAGGGGCTGACCGGGTGGCGACCACCGGAGGTCTTGCCCTCACCACCACCGTGGGGGTGGTCAACCGGGTTCATCGCCACACCGCGAACGGTCGGGCGGACGCCCAGCCAGCGCTTGCGGCCGGCCTTGCCCCAGTTGATGTTGCTCTGCTCGGCGTTGCCGACCTCGCCGACCGTGGCGCGGCAGCGCTGGTCGACCAGGCGGATCTCACCGGACGGCATGCGCAGGTGGGCCATCGAGCCCTCCTTCGCGAGCAGCTGCACCGAAGCGCCGGCGGAGCGGGCGAACTTGGCGCCGCCACCGGGACGGAGCTCGATCGCGTGGATCGTGGTACCGACCGGGATGTTGCGGAGCGCCAGGTTGTTGCCCGGCTTGATGTCGGCCCCGGGACCGTTCTCGACGCGGTCACCCTGCTGCAGGTTGCGCGGGGCGAGGATGTAGCGCTTCTCGCCGTCGGCGTAGTGCAGCAGCGCGATGCGCGCGGTGCGGTTGGGGTCGTACTCGATGTGCGCGACCTTCGCCGGCACGCCGTCCTTGTCGTGACGACGGAAGTCGATCACGCGGTAGGCGCGCTTGTGGCCACCGCCCTGGTGGCGGACGGTCACACGACCGGAGTTGTTACGGCCACCCTTGCTGTGCAGGGGGCGGACCAACGACTTCTCCGGCGTGGACCGCGTGACCTCGACGAAGTCGGCGACGCTGGAGCCACGACGGCCCGGCGTAGTCGGCTTGTACTTGCGGATTCCCATTTTTCAGTCCTCGTCCGATATCGGACGATCCGGACCGCCCTCAGGCGGTCGGACCGCCGAAGATGTCGATACGGTCGCCCTCAGCAAGGGTCACGATCGCGCGCTTGGTGGCGGCACGCTGGCCGAAGCCCGTCCGGGTCCGCTTGCGCTTGCCCTGGCGGTTGATCGTGTTGACCCCGGTGACCTTGACCGAGAAGACCGCCTGGACGGCCTGCTTGATCTGGGTCTTGTTGGCGTTCGGGTCGACGATGAACGTGTACTTGTTCTCGTCGAGGAGCGCGTAGCTCTTCTCCGACACGACCGGCTTCAGCAGCACGTCACGGTGGTCCGTGTACGCCTTGCTGGGCGCGGTGACGACGGTGTTCTTGCCCTCGGCCTCGTGGCGGCGGGCCTTCTTCAGGCGCGCTTCCTTGGCCTTCTTGGCAGCCTTCGAGGCGATAGCGGGGTGACGGATAGCCATCAGACCTCGCTCCCTTCGGTGTCGTTGGCCTTGTTCGGGCCGGCGACGAAGGACTCGAAAGCGGCCTGGGTGAAGACCACATCGTCCGAGACGATCACGTCGTACGTGTTCAGCTGGCCCGGCTCCAGGATGTGGACCTGGGGCAGGTTGCGGGCGGACAGCCACGCGGCCTCGTCGGCGCGGTCGACGACCAGGAGCAGGTTCTTGCGCTCCGAGATCTTGCCGAACAGCGACCGGGCGGCCTTGGTGGAGGGGGTCTCGCCCTCGATCACGCCGGTGACGACGTGGATGCGGTTGTGGCGGGCCCGGTCGGTGAGGGCGTGACGCAGCGCGGCAGCCTTCATCTTCTTCGGGGTCCGCTGCGAGTAGTCACGCGGCACGGGACCGTGCACGACGCCACCGCCGGCGAACTGCGGCGCGCGGGTCGAGCCCTGACGGGCGCGGCCGGTGCCCTTCTGGCGGTACGGCTTCTTGCCGCCACCACGGACTTCACCGCGGGTCTTGGTCTTGTGCGTGCCCTGACGGGCAGCCGCGTTCTGCGCGACGACGACCTGGTGGATCAGCGGGATGCTGACCTTCTCCACGCCGAAGATCTCCGCGGGGAGCTCGACGCTACCGGTCTTCTCGCCGGCAGGCGAAAGGATGTCAACAGTGCTCATCGGTTACCTCAGGCCCCCTTGGCCGCGGTGCGGACCAGGACGAGGCCGCCGTTCGGACCCGGGACAGCGCCCTTGATGAGCAGCAGACCCTTCTCCGCGTCAACGGCGTGGACGGTCAGGTTCTGGGTGGTGACGCGCTCGTTGCCCATGCGACCCGCCATGCGGAGGCCCTTGAACACGCGGCCCGGGGTGGCGCAGCCACCGATGGAACCGGGGGAGCGGTGCTTGCGCTGGGTGCCGTGTCCGGCGCCGAGGCCCTTGAAGTTGTGACGCTTCATGACACCGGCGAAGCCCTTGCCCTTGCTCTTGCCGGTCACGTCGACCTTGACGCCGGCCTCGAACACCTCAGCGGTGATCTCCTGGCCGAGGGTGTACTCGCTGGCGTCAGCGGTACGGATCTCGACGAGGTGGCGGCGGGGAGTGACGTCGGCCTTCGCGAAGTGGCCCTTGAGGGGCTTGTTCACCTTGCGCGGGTCGATCTCGCCGAACGCGATCTGGACGGACTCGTAGCCGTCGATGTCGTTCGTGCGCACCTGGGTGACGACGTTGGGGCCGGCCTTGACGACGGTGACCGGAACAACACGGTTGTTCGCGTCCCACACCTGCGTCATGCCGAGCTTCTCGCCCAGGATGCCCTTGATCTGCTTAGCCATTCTCAGATCACCGGCCTTCAGAGCTTGATCTCGATGTCGACACCGGCCGGGAGGTCGAGTCGCATCAGAGAGTCAACGGTCTTGGGGGTCGGGTCGAGGATGTCGATCAGGCGCTTGTGCGTGCGCATCTCGAAGTGCTCGCGCGAGTCCTTGTACTTGTGCGGCGACTTGATGACGCAGTACACGTTCTTCTCAGTGGGCAGCGGCACCGGGCCCGCGACCGACGCACCAGTGCGGGTCACCGTCTCGACGATCTTCTTCGCCGAGGAGTCGATGACCTCGTGGTCGTAGGCCTTGAGCCGGATGCGGATCTTCTGTCCCGCCATGGCTACTCAGTAGTCCTTTGTCTCGTTTAACGCTCTGGAACCCGGTGTTCCGTAACCCGCCCCTCCGACCCACGCGGTCGGGTGTGTCGCGCCCCCGCTGACACAGATGCCCCTTGTTCGAGCATCCCCTGTCGGGAAACGCGGCCCTTCCGGAACCGCAGGCCGGGGGCGGAAGCCCACCGGGTGCCTGGCCAGTGGCGCACTGACACTTCCCGAAAGATTCCCGTACGTCCGCTCCAGCGCTGCCATGAGGCAGTTGGGGCGACGAGTACTGTGGGACTCGCTTCCGGTCCTCCCGGCGGGAGGCGCGCAGCATCAACACTCGACCGAGCAACCCCGCTAGTCTGCCATACGGGGCGGGATCTACGCCAATCGAGCCGGAGAGAATACCCCGGACGTGACGCAGGTCAAACAGGCGCTCCCTTGACGACCGGCGGGGCGGGCGCGGATGAGCACGGGAACGGGGCGAGCGAACCGCCGGAGAAGAAGATTCCGAGGTCACGGCTCGACGACTACGCGGAGATGGCGGAGCCGCCGCGGAAAGAGCCGGCCGCAGTACCCGCCGACCCACCTCCCCGTGGCCGACTAAATGGAGCTGTGCGCAACAGGCAACTGGCCCCCCAGGAAGGGATAGCGAGGTGTCCCTCCCCCACGATCGCGCCGCTGCCTGGCTGAACGCCACGTACCGGGGTCTGGTAGGCCCCAACACCCGTGGCTGCTCCCCTGCCGGACAGTGCCCCAACCCGGATCTCCGCGGACGCCGATGCCGGCGGCCGGGTCGCGTCAACGCCCTCGACTGCGGCGGGAGATCGGCGGCCACGAGGCCACGGGCAACCTGCTCTACGCCCACGACATCATCGTGGCCGAGCCGCCGCGAGCCGCGCTGGGCACTGCTACTCAGGCGGAACACACGAGGCGGATGGGTAGGCGTCCTGATGTCGCGGGGTCACCGATGCCGGTGTAGTGGAACCATGACGACGCAGACCGCAGTGACCCAGCTTCCCGCGCCCCACACAACGTGGTGGAGAGCCCCCCTCGTGGCCTCCGTGATCGGACTGCCGGTTCTCGCGACGGAGTACGCCGTCGTCCGGGACCACGACGGCATGGGGCAGTACGGAGGCCTGATCTACACGGCGCTGGCGCTGTATGCCCTCGCCTGGGGCCTGCCGCACCGTCTCTCGCTGCGGCTGCCCCGCATCCTGGCGGCCGGTGCGGCACTGTTGATCACGCTCTTTCCGGTGGGGTTCCTGGTGCTACTGGCCGCGATGGTCTCCGCCTGACGTACGACCTGACGCACCAGGCAGGGCCGGCCAGGCACTCCCCCACGGTGTGCGCCGGCCCCGCGGGCCGTCCCCGAACCCCTCAGTCCGCGGTCCGCGTTGCCCTTACCGCCTTCGTCCGCAGGGCGGAACGGGCAGGGACCAGCACCCCCAGCAGGCCCAGGACGGTGCAGCCTGCCACCACCCACGTCAGCTGACCCCAGGGCAGGGCCGCTGCCGTCTCCACGCCGAACGGGGTCAGCCGCCGGGACAGCACCGCGAGGAAGACGCCGACCACTGCGCCCGCGGTGGCTACGCCGGTGATGACCACGGCCAGCGCCTCCCACAGGAGCATCCGCAGCAGCTGCCCGGTCGTACCACCGGTGAGGCGCAGCACCGCGAACTCCCGGCGCCGCTGCCGGGTGGCCAGCAGCAGTGTGTTGAGGATGCCGACGCCGGAGAAGGCGATCAGTGGCGCCATCAGCGTCTTGACGGCGACCGCGTTCCGCCGTCGTTGCCGGTCCGCCTCGATGCCCACCGGGACGCCACCGGCCCGTACGGCCGCTCCAGGGGGCTCGGCGGTCCGCGTGCTCGCCGTCCGACGGGCCTGCGCCCCCTCGACCTCTCCGGCGGCGGCCGCGGAGCAGAGCAGCAGCGCACTCAGGCCGACGGCGATGAGCACGGGCCCCGTCATGGCCGCCGTCCGCCGCGTCGCGCTCCCGGCGTTCACCGTCGCCAGACACCCCGTGTACCGCGACAGCATCCGGCCCGGGCCGGCGCCCACCACCGTCAGCGGGCGCACGAGCACCGGCATGAGCAACCAGGCGGTGAGCAACAACATGAGGCCCAGCGCCATCGCACCGTCGACGGCGTCGTCCGCGCCGACGCGGTGCTCGTAACGCCGGTGGACCGCCAGTGCCAGCGCGAGCATCAGCAGTACGGAGATCACCCGGCCGGTGGGCATGGCGCGCCGCGGCACCTCGGCCTCCCGCAGCGAGGTCAGCGCGCCCATGCGGACGGGCCGGTGCACGGCGGTGAGCGCCGCGAACACCGCGATGACCGCCGTGCACAGGGGCCCCGTCAGCGCGCCCGTCACCGAGAAGTGCGCCTCGGGACGGGCCGGGAGGACCTCGTTGCGGACGAGCCAGTCCAGCGCGGGACCGGTTCCGGCGGTGCCGAGGATCGAGCCGGCCAGTCCGCCGGCCAGGGAGACGAGCAGCGCCTCACCGACGAGCTGGAGCCGGACCTGGGCCGGCGTGGCCCCGATGGCCCGCAGGACGCCGAACTCCCGCAGCCGCTGGTCGACCACAAGGGAGAAGGTGTTGGCGACCAGGAGCAGTGCCGCCAGACCGGACGTGCTGCCCACGAGCCCCATGAGGGACTCCGCCGACCGCACCGCTCCGTGTCCGAGGCCGGACAGCCGTACCCGGTCCAGGATCGTCGCGAGCGCGGTGATGAGGGCGGACGTCATGACGACCACCAGGAGCGAGCCGAGGTACTGGCCGATCCGGGCGCTGAAGGAGTTCGCCACCAGCGAGAACACCGTTCAGCCCCCCAGTGCGGCCAGCCGGGCCGCGATCGTCCCGGCCGTGACCTGGGGGCCGCGGAGGCGGTCGACGAGTCGTCCGTCCGCGAGAACCAGCACCTGGTCGGCCCAGGCGGCCGCCCGCGGATCGTGGGTCACCATGATCACTGTGGTGCCGAGGCCGTCCACCGCGTCCCGGAGCAGAGCGAGGACATCGCGACCGGATGCTCGGTCCAGGGCGCCGGTGGGCTCGTCCGCGAAGACGACCTCGGGCCGGGTGATCAGGGCACGTGCCACGGCGACCCGTTGCTGCTGCCCGCCCGAGAGTTCCACGGGGCGATGTCCACGACGGTCGGACAACCCCACCCTGGCGAGCAGCTCGTCCAGCCGGGACCGGTCGGGACGGCGACCGCCCAGGCGAACCGGCAGCGCCACGTTGTCCGCCACGTTCAGCGCGGAGACGAGGTTGAAGTTCTGGAAGACGAACCCGATGTGCCGCCTGCGCAGCAGTGTGAGGCGTCGCTCCGACCAGCCGGTGACGTCCCGGCCCCCGATCTCGACGCTGCCCGAGGTGGCCCTCTCCAGACTCGCCGCACAGTGCATGAGGGTGGACTTGCCGGAGCCGGAAGGCCCCATCACCGCGGTGAAACCGGCCGCCGGGAAGTCGTGGTGGACGTCGTCCAGTGCGGTGACCGCCGTCCCTCCCCCGCCGTACACCTTGGTCAGGGAGCGCACCCGGACCGCGTGAGGAGGGCCGGTAGTAACGTGAGGCACGAGCGCCGCTTGTGGTGTGGGCATGCCTCAAGTCAACGCCGTGGCAAGGGCGTTGTCGGTGGAGAACGGTGGACGTCCGGGGTGGAGACAGCTCTACCCCGGGTGGCCCGCTGCCCGTCTCCGGGATCGGGGGGCTGACCGAGGACAGTTATGGGGGGCCGGTGACGAGCTGGGGTCCGGTGGCGGCAGGCGCGCGGCGGAACGCCCGGCAGACGGTCCGGGCCGTCCTGTACCTGGCCGGCGGGCTGCCCACGGGACTGGTGTGGCTCGTGTCCTGCACGGTCCTGCTGGGCATCGGTGTGGCGACGCTGCCTCTGGTGGTCGGGGCCGGGCTGGTCTGCGCGGCCGCCCTGTCGGGGATCCCGCTCGCCGCGGTGGAGCGGTCACGCCTGAGATGGTTCTCCGGCGGCGAGACCCCCCGCGGCGGCTTGCGCGGACGGCTCGGGCCTGCGGGCGGCGGGCCGCTGACTTGGGTGGGGCGGCGACTGACCGAGCCGGCGACGTGGCGGGAGCTGGCTTACGCCGTGGTGCACAGCGCCCTGTCCCTCGCCGAGTTCGTGCTCGTCCTGGCGAGCGTGGTCATTCCCGCCTCCCTGCTCACGGCTCCCCTGTTGCGCCTGTTCACGCCCGACGGCCGACTCCGCGTGGCGGTCTTCCTGGCGGACTCGACTCCCCAGGCGCTCGTGCTGGTGCTGTGCGGCGGTGTGTGCCTGGCGCTGTCGTACGTCGTCCTCACCCGGTACGCCGCGCTGCGGGCGCGTCTGTCCGCTGCCGTGCTCGCCCGGGACGCCGACGCCCGGGACAGGGACCAGGAGCGGCACATCGGCAGTCTGGTGCGGTCCAGGGCGCGCATCCTGGACGCCTACGACGCCGAGCGCCGACGCATCGAACGCGATCTGCACGACGGTGCGCAACAACGCCTGACGGGGCTGGTGATGACGCTCGGCCTGGCCCGCCTGGCCGTGGCCGACAGCGGTCCCGAGACGCGTGAGCTGGTGGAACGGGCCCATGAGCAGGCGCGCCTCACACTGACCGAGCTGCGGGACCTCGTCCACGGCATCTTCCCCGCGATCCTCGCCGACCGCGGTCTGACCGCCGCTCTGACCACGCTGGCCGAGGAGTTCTCCCTGCCCGTGACCACCGACCTGGAGCCGGGCGGGCGTCCTGACGACGCCGTGGAGGCGGCCACGTACTTCGTGGCGTGCGAGGCGCTGTCCAACGTCGCCAAACACAGCGGAGCCACCGAGGCCCGGCTGTCGCTGCGACGGACCGGTTCGCGCCTGGTGCTGGAGGTGTACGACAACGGTCGCGGCGGAGCCGACGCGGAGGCCGGCAGCGGATTGACGGGACTGGCCGACCGGGTCGCCGCCCTGGAGGGGACCGTTCATCTGTCGAGCCCGCTCGGCGGGCCGACCCTGTTACACGTGGAGATACCGTGCGCATCGTGATCGCGGAGGACTCGGCGCTGTTGCGCGAGGGCCTGGTGCAGATCCTCACCAAGTTCGGTCACCAGGTGGTCGCGGCCGTGGACAACGCGCCCTCGCTCCTGGCCGAGGTGCGCACCCATGCGCCCGAACTGGCCGTCGTCGACGTCAGGTTGCCGCCCGGCTTCCGTGACGAGGGGCTGCGCGCCGCGGTCGCGTTGCGCCGGGAGCATCGCGGGCTCGGGGTGCTGGTCCTCTCGCAGTATCTGGAGGCGGACTACGCCGCAGAACTGCTGGGAGCCGCGGACCAGGAGGACGGGCCGATCCCGGGGGCGAGGGGGACCGAGGCGTCCGCCGGGGTCGGCTACCTGCTGAAGGACCGGGTCGGCGACGTGCTGGACTTCGTCGGCCAGGCCCAGCGGGTCGCCGACGGTGAGACGGTCGTCGACCCGGCGATCGTCCGGCGTCTGCTGGGAACCCGCCGTGGACGTACCTCGGTACAGGACCTGACCCCCCGCGAGACCGAGGTGCTGGCCCTCATGGCCGAGGGGCGGTCCAACTCCGCGATCGCCCGCGCCCTGACCGTCAGCCAGGCCGCGGTCTCCAAGCACATCGGCAACATCTTCGACAAACTCGGTCTGCACACCAGCGACGCCGACCACCGCCGCGTCCTCGCGGTCCTCGCGTATCTGCGGCGCTGACGCCCGGCACACGCGAAAGGGCCCGTACGACCGGAGTCGTACGGGCCCTTTCAGGTCAAGTGACCTTCAAGCAAGCGGGACTTACTTGTTGATCTTGGTGACCTGGCCGGCGCCCACGGTGCGACCACCCTCGCGGATGGCGAACTTCAGGCCCTCCTCCATGGCGACGGGCTGGATGAGCTCCACCTTCATCTCGGTGTTGTCACCCGGCATGACCATCTCGGTGCCCTCGGGGAGGGTCACGACGCCGGTCACGTCCGTCGTACGGAAGTAGAACTGCGGGCGGTAGTTGTTGAAGAACGGCGTGTGGCGGCCACCCTCGTCCTTGGACAGGATGTAGGCCTGCGCCTCGAACTCGGTGTGCGGGGTGACCGAGCCCGGCTTGATGATGACCTGGCCGCGCTCGACGTCCTCGCGCTTGATGCCGCGGAGCAGCAGACCGACGTTCTCACCGGCCTGGCCCTCGTCGAGCAGCTTGCGGAACATCTCGATACCGGTGACCGTGGTGGTGGTCTTCTCGGTCTTGATGCCGATGATGTCGACGGTCTCGTTGACCTTCAGGACACCACGCTCGATACGGCCGGTGACGACCGTACCGCGACCGGTGATCGTGAAGACGTCCTCGATGGGCATGAGGAACGGCTTGTCGACGTCGCGCTCCGGCTCCGGGATCGCGCTGTCGACGGCGTCCATGAGCTCCAGGACGGACTGGCCCCACTTGTCGTCGCCCTCGAGCGCCTTGAGCGCCGAGACCTTGACGACCGGGACGTCGTCGCCCGGGAACTCGTACTCGGAGAGGAGCTCACGGACCTCGAGCTCGACGAGCTCCAGGATCTCCTCGTCGTCCACCATGTCGGCCTTGTTCAGGGCGACGACGATGTACGGAACGCCGACCTGGCGGGCCAGGAGCACGTGCTCCTTGGTCTGCGGCATCGGGCCGTCGGTGGCGGCGACCACGAGGATCGCGCCGTCCATCTGCGCGGCACCGGTGATCATGTTCTTGATGTAGTCCGCGTGACCCGGGCAGTCGACGTGGGCGTAGTGACGCGCCTCCGTCTGGTACTCGACGTGCGCGATGGAGATGGTGATACCGCGCTGGCGCTCTTCGGGAGCCTTGTCGATCTGGTCGAAGGCCGAGGCCTCGTTCAGGTCCGGGTACTTGTCGTGCAGCACCTTGGTAATGGCGGCCGTGAGGGTCGTCTTACCGTGGTCGATGTGACCGATGGTGCCGATGTTGACGTGCGGCTTAGTCCGCTCGAACTTCGCCTTCGCCACTGGGGTCCTCCTGTGGAGTGGTTCTGTACGCCTTGCTTCAACGGCGCCAGGTGATCTTTGCTGGGAAGCCCGGGCCCAGGGGCAAACATCCGGGAATGCGGTTGTTTGCCCCGTGAGGCTCCGGAGTCAAGCCTAAAGCGTGTGAACGCGGTGCGTTACTCGCCCTTGGCCTTCGCGATGATCTCCTCGGCGACGTTCCGCGGAACCTCGGCGTAGGAGTCGAACTGCATCGAGTAGCTTGCGCGACCCGACGTCTTGCTGCGGAGGTCGCCGACGTAGCCGAACATCTCCGACAGGGGCACGAGGCCCTTGACGACGCGGGCGCCCGCACGCTCCTCCATGGCCTGGATCTGGCCACGGCGGGAGTTGATGTCGCCGATGACCTCACCCATGTAGTCCTCGGGCGTGGTGACCTCGACGGCCATCATCGGCTCGAGCAGCACGGGGCTGGCCTTGCGCGCGGCCTCCTTGAAGGCCTGCGAACCGGCGATCTTGAACGCGAGTTCGGAGGAGTCGACCTCGTGGTAGCCACCGTCGATGAGCGTGACGCGGACGCCCGTCATCTCGTAGCCGGCCAGGATGCCGAACTGCATGGCCTCCTGCGCACCGGCGTCCACCGAAGGGATGTACTCCTTCGGGATACGGCCACCGGTGACCTTGTTCACGAACTCGTAGGAGGCGTCTCCGCCTTCGATCGGCTCGATCGCGATCTGCACCTTGGCGAACTGGCCGGTACCACCAGTCTGCTTCTTGTGCGTGTAGTCGACGCGCTCGACGGCCTTGCGGATCGTCTCACGGTAGGCGACCTGCGGCTTGCCGACGTTGGCCTCGACCTTGAACTCACGGCGCATACGGTCGACCAGCACCTCGAGGTGCAGCTCGCCCATGCCGCCGATGATGGTCTGGCCGGTCTCCTCGTCCGAGTGGACCTGGAAGGACGGGTCCTCCTCGGCCAGGCGCTGGATGGCGACACCCAGCTTCTCCTGGTCGCCCTTGGACTTGGGCTCGATGGCGACCTGGATGACCGGCGCCGGGAAGTCCATGGACTCCAGGATCACCGGGTTCTTGTCGTCGGACAGCGTCTCACCGGTGGTGGTCTGCTTCAGGCCCATGACGGCGACGATGTCGCCGGCGCCCACCGACTCGATCTCCTCACGCTTGTTGGCGTGCATGCGGTAGATCTTGCCGATGCGCTCCTTCTTGCCCTTGACGGAGTTCAGCACGGCGGTGCCGGACTCCAGGCGGCCCGAGTAGACCCGGACGAAGGTGAGCTTGCCGAGGTGCGGGTCGCTCATGATCTTGAACGCCAGGGCGGACAGCGGCTCGTCCTCGGACGGCTTGCGCTTGATCACGACCTCGGGGTCCTTGACGTCGTGGCCCTCGATGGCCTCGACGTCGAGCGGGGTCGGCAGGTAGCGCACGACCGCGTCGAGCAGGGGCTGGACGCCCTTGTTCTTGAACGCGGTGCCGCAGAACACCGGGGTGACCGTGGTGTCGCTCGACTTGCCGGACGCGATGGTGATGCGACGGATCGCGGCGTACAGCTGCTCCACGGTGGGCTCCTGGCCCTCCAGGAACAGCTCCATGATCTCTTCGTCGTTCTCCGCGACGGCCTCGACGAGCTTGTTGTGCCACTCCTCGGCAGCCTCGGTGTGCGTGGCCGGGATGTCGACGACGTCGTACATCTCGCCCTTCGCGGCCTCGGCGGACCACACGAGCGCCTTCATGCGGACCAGGTCCACGACGCCCTTGAAGTCGGCCTCGGCACCGATCGGCAGCTGCATGACGAGCGGCTGGGCGCCCAGGCGGTCCGAGATCATGTCCACGCAGCGGTGGAACTCGGCGCCGGTGCGGTCCAGCTTGTTGACGAAGCAGATGCGGGGCACGCCGTAACGGTCGGCCTGACGCCACACCGTCTCGGACTGCGGCTCGACACCGGCGACACCGTCGAACACCGTCACGGCACCGTCGAGCACGCGCAGGGAGCGCTCCACCTCGACGGTGAAGTCGACGTGACCCGGGGTGTCGATGATGTTGATGGTGTAGTCGTTGTCCTCGAGCGGCCAGTGACAGGTGGTCGCAGCAGACGTGATCGTGATGCCACGCTCCTGCTCCTGCTCCATCCAGTCCATCGTGGCGGCGCCGTCGTGGACCTCACCGATCTTGTACGAGACGCCGGTGTAGAACAGGATCCGCTCGGTGGTGGTCGTCTTGCCCGCGTCGATGTGGGCCATGATCCCGATGTTGCGGACCTTGGCCAGGTCAAGTGAAGTGGTAGCCATAAGGCTTCAGTCTTCTCTCGGTCTCGATGTGGGTAGCGACTACCAGCGGTAGTGCGCGAAGGCCTTGTTGGACTCGGCCATCTTGTGGGTGTCCTCACGCTTCTTCACAGCGGCGCCGAGGCCGTTGGACGCGTCGAGGAGCTCGTTGAGCAGGCGCTCGGTCATGGTCTTCTCGCGACGGGCGCGGGAGTAACCGACCAGCCAGCGCAGCGCCAGGGTGTTGGCGCGACCGGGCTTGACCTCGATCGGGACCTGGTAGGTGGCGCCACCGACACGGCGGGACTTGACCTCGATGGTCGGCTTGATGTTCTCGAGCGCGCGCTTCAGCGTGATGACCGGGTCGTTGCCGGTCTTGTCGCGCAGGCCCTCCATGGCGCCGTAGACGATGCGCTCGGCGGTCGAGCGCTTGCCGTTCAGCAGCACCTTGTTGATGAGGGAGGTCACCAGAGGAGAACCGTAGACCGGGTCGATGATGACCGGGCGCTTCGGGGCGGGGCCCTTACGAGGCATTCTTACTTCTCCTTCTTGGCGCCGTAACGGCTGCGGGCCTGCTTGCGGTTCTTGACACCCTGGGTGTCGAGGGAGCCACGGATGATCTTGTAGCGAACACCCGGCAGGTCCTTCACACGGCCGCCGCGCACGAGCACGATGGAGTGCTCCTGCAGGTTGTGTCCCTCACCCGGAATGTAAGCGGTGACCTCGATCCCGCTGGTCAGACGCACACGCGCGACCTTACGCAGGGCCGAGTTCGGCTTCTTCGGGGTGGTCGTGAACACACGCGTGCAGACGCCACGACGCTGGGGCGAACCCTCGAGTGCGGGCGTCTTGTTCTTCTCGACCTTGTCCTGCCGGCCCTTACGGACCAGCTGCTGGATCGTAGGCACTACTTCTCCGGTTTCTGTGTGCCGAGTTGTACAGCTAACCTGGAACTTCGCCGACCCACGCGGTCGGGTGTGTCGAATCCGGCGGACTTCCGCCGCGAGGCAGAGAGACGCAGATCACAGTGGCCGCTCACGGACCCCCCGGTGCGGTTCATGGCACGCACGGGGGCCAGGGCACACCCCAGGCACAAGGTCTGAGCGTACCGAGCGCAACCACTCCGGTCAAAACAGAGGCGGTACGCCCGACTGGCCGAGGTCACCTTCCCGGGCTGGGTGCTCTCCGTGGTGTCCGCGGCGCGGGACCGCTCCCGACGCCCTCGGGGTCGCCGTCGGAGTACGCCGTGTCCCCGCCCACGAAGTACGTCGGCCGGTTCTGCACCGCCGTGTAGATACGGCCCACGTACTCGCCCAGCAGGCCCACGCAGACCAGCTGCACCGCGCCGATGAACAGCACGCCGGTGAAGAGCGAGGTCCAGCCGGGGACGGTGTGGTCGAACGCGTGGGCGGCGAGGGTGTAGACCATCAGCCCCAGGCAGACCAGGAAGGCGAAGCCGCCCAGCCAGGTCGCGATGCGCAGCGGGGCCGCCGAGAAGCCGGTGACGCTGTCCACGGCGAGCCGGATCATCCGCCCCAGCGGGTACTTGCTGACGCCCGCCGGACGCGGGGCGCGCTCGTAGGTGACCCGGCCGCTGGGGAAGCCGAGCCAGGGCACCAGGAGGCGGTAGACCCGCTGCTGGTCCGGCAGGGCCTTGAGAGCGTCCACGGCGGCCCGGCTGAGCAGCCGGAAGTCGCCGGCGTGCGCGGGCACCGAGGGCCCGGCCAGCCGGCGCACCAGGCGGTAGTAGAGGCCGGCGGTCCAGCGCTTGAAGCCGGTGTCGCTGGCCCGGTCGGCGCGGATGCCGTAGACGATGTCGAGGCCCTCGCCGCGGGCGAGCGCGAGCATCTCGGGGATCTTCTCGGGCGGGTCCTGGAGGTCCGCGTCCAGGCTCACCACGTACGCCCCGAGCGCCCGGTCGAGTCCCGCGGTCAGGGCGGCCTGGTGGCCGGAGTTGCGGCGCAGCCGGATCACCCGCAGTTCCGGCCAGCCCAGCCGGAACGCGGCGAGCAGTTCGGCCGTGCGGTCGCCGCTGCCGTCGTCGACGGCGACCACCTCGTAGCCGACGCCGAGGGAGGCCAGGACCGGGCGAAGCCGGGTGACCAGCGCGGGAAGTACCTCTTCCTCGTTGTACATGGGGACGACGACCGACAGGACGGTCGGCGCGGCCGTCGCGGCTGTGACACCCGTGGGTACGACGTCCATGGGATCCCTCGCTTCAGTCACCCGCCCGTCCCCCAACCTGTGGCGTGAATGTGCGACTCTGGTGTGATCTTACGACTGACACTTCACGACCATCCGGACAGTGGTTCCTCGGGGATCCGATGGTCGGGGCCGAGGGGGGTCCACACTCATGAGCACGGCTTCCAGCAGCGCGGCGACGGATCCCGCCGTGCCCGGCGAGCGGGAGGCGCGGCCCCGGAGACTGAGCCGCCTCACCCTGCCGGCCGGTGTACGACCGTACCGCGCCCCGCTGCTCCTGTACGGCGTGACCAAGCTCGTCGGTCTCACCGTCTTCGCCGTGCTGCTGGAGGCCGCCGGGGACTACGAGAAGAAGGAGCCGCGGTTCGGCGGCGGCGCCCACTGGTGGGACGTCCTCGGCACCTGGGACGGCTGGTGGTACCTCCAGGTCGCCGAGAAGGGGTACGACCCGGGGCCCCTGGAGCGGCTCGCGTCGGGCGGGCTGTTCACGGTGAAGCAGAACTCCGTCGCCTTCTTCCCCCTCTACCCCGGCATGATCAGGGGCGTCTCCGAGGTCACCGGACTCGGTCTGTTCGGCTCCGGACTCCTCGTCTCGGTGGTCGCGTCCTTCGTCGCGGCGGCCGGGATCTACGCCGTGATCTCCACGCTCGCCGGCGTCCGGGCCGGCACGATCGCCGCCGGGCTGTGGGCCGTGGCGCCCGGCGCGGGCGTCGAGTGGGCGGTGTACTCGGAGTCCCTGTTCGTGGCGATCGCGGCCTGGTGCTGCTACTGCGTGATGAAGCGCCGCTGGGTGGCCGCGGGGCTGCTCGCCTTCGTCGCGGGGCTGAACCGGCCGACGGCCGCCGCGCTCATCGGCGCGGTGGGGCTGGCCGCGCTGGTGACGCTGGTCCGGCGGGAGAGCCGGCGCGAGCACGGGGTGGCCGGGCCGCTGTACGCCATGTTCGCCGCGCCGCTCGGCCTGATCACGTACATCACCTGGGTCAGCCTCAACATGGGCTCCTTCACGGCGTACTTCACGCTCCAGCGCGAGGGGTGGGCGCACTACTTCGACTTCGGCGCCTACACGCTCGACGTCCTCGGCAACATCGCCGTCGGGCACGACCACTACCTGTTCTCGTTCACCACGTCCGACCTCATCGCCGTCCAACTGGTGCTGGCGCTGCCGTTCCTGATCGCGCTGATGCTGCGCAAGAAGCCGCCGCTGGTGCTGGTCGCGTACACGCTGGCGAGCGTCGTGACCGTGCTGGGCACCCAGCAGATGTTCGGCAACACCCCGCGCTACCTCCTGCCGGTGTTCCCGCTGCTGCTCGGCCCGGCGGCCGCGATGAGCCGGCTGAAGTGGCCGAGCCTGACGGTGTTCTTCACCACGGCGGCGCTGGCGTCGGGCTGGTACGCGCACTACGTGATGTTCGAACTGGGCATCCCGTAGCGGCCGGTGGCTCCCGTGGACGGCGGGGGCTCCCCCCACCTGCCGGGGGCGTGCTCAGCCGTTCGATGACGAGCCCACGGCCAGCAGCATGATCGCCACAAGGAACACCCAGCCCGCCACCGCCAGCCAGCCCAGGATCAGGCCGGCCAGCGCGAGCCCGTCGCCGCCCTCCCCCGTGCGGCGGATCTCCGCGCGCGCCGAGTGCCCGAGGATCACCGCGGGGATGCCGGTGATGCCCGCCGTCATCGTGGTGAGCACACCGCAGACCATGGCGCCGATCGCCTTGCCGTTCGTGGGCGGCGGCGGAGCGGGCAGAAAGGTGCGCGGAACCGCCGGGGGATAGGCCTGGAACGCCGGCTGGACGGGCACGGGCCCCTGCGGGAGGTCGGCGACGACGAGGGACAACTCCCCCACCGTACGGGCCTGGTAGACCCGCGCCACCCGCTTGTCCAGCTCGGCCTGCTGCAGGCGTCCCTCGGCGAAACCGGCTCTGAGCACGTCGACGGCGCGCTCGCGGTCCGCGTTCGCGGCCAGCATCGACGGGCTGCTCTGGCCCTGCCACGGCTGCCATGGCGACGGAAACGACACGGGCACCTCACCTCCCCCGGACAGGCATGAATGCCTCCATCATTCACCTACGCTCGGCGCGGCGCGATGGTTCCCCCTCGTACGGTCCCGTCGGAACCGCGCGAGGGCAGGGCGGACGCCTCCAAACACGCCGAAGGGCGGCCACCCCAGGGGGTGACCGCCCTTCAGAGCGTCAGACGTACGCCTTACTGGTTGTACGGACCGTAGTCGTAGTCCTCCAGCGGAACGGCCTGGCCGGAGCCCGTGCCGAACGGCGAGTAGTCGATGTCGTCGTAGCCGACGGCCGAGTACATCGCGGCCTTGGCCTCCTCGGTCGGCTCGACCCGGATGTTGCGGTAGCGGGACAGACCCGTACCGGCCGGGATGAGCTTACCGATGATGACGTTCTCCTTGAGGCCGATCAGGGAGTCGGACTTGGCGTTGATCGCCGCGTCCGTGAGGACCCTGGTCGTCTCCTGGAAGGACGCCGCCGACAGCCAGGACTCCGTGGCCAGCGAGGCCTTGGTGATACCCATGAGCTGCGGACGACCGGAGGCCGGGTGACCGCCCTCCTGCACCACACGGCGGTTCTCGGTCTCGAACTTGCCGCGCTCGACGAGCTCGCCCGGCAGCAGCTCCGCGTCGCCGGACTCGATGATCGTCACCCGGCGCAGCATCTGCCGGATGATGATCTCGATGTGCTTGTCGTGGATCGACACGCCCTGCGAGTTGTAGACCTTCTGGACCTCGCCGACCAGGTGGACCTGGACGGCGCGCTGGCCGAGGATGCGCAGCACGTCGTGCGGGTTCTGCGTACCCACGGTGAGCTGCTGGCCGACCTCGACGTGCTCGCCCTCGCTGACCTTCAGACGGGCGCGCTTGGAGATCGGGTAGGCCGTCTCGTCGCTGCCGTCGTCCGGCGTGATGACGATCTTCTTGGTCTTCTCGGTCTCCTCGATCCGCACGCGGCCGGAGGCCTCGGAGATCGGGGCGACACCCTTCGGGGTACGGGCCTCGAAGAGCTCGACGACACGCGGCAGACCCTGGGTGATGTCGTCACCGGCCACACCACCGGTGTGGAAGGTACGCATCGTCAGCTGGGTGCCGGGCTCACCGATGGACTGGGCGGCGATGATGCCGACCGCCTCACCGATGTCGACCAGCTTGCCGGTGGCCAGCGAGCGGCCGTAGCACATGGCGCAGGTGCCGACCTGCGACTCACAGGTCAGGATCGAGCGGGTCTTGACCTGCTCGACGCCGTGGCGCACCAGCTGGTCGATGAGCACGTCGCCCAGGTCCACGTTGGCCGGCGCGATCACCTTGCCGTCGATGACGACGTCCTCGGCGAGCATGCGGGCGTAGACGCTGGTCTCGACGTCACCGGCCTTGCGCAGGACGCCGTTCTCGTCCTTCGAGGCGATCCGCAGCTTCAGACCGCGCTCGGTGCCGCAGTCCTCCTCGCGGATGATGACGTCCTGCGACACGTCGACCAGACGACGGGTGAGGTAACCCGAGTCGGCGGTACGCAGAGCGGTGTCCGCCAGACCCTTACGGGCGCCGTGGGTGGAGATGAAGTACTCCAGCACGGACAGACCCTCACGGAACGACGCCTTGATGGGACGCGGGATCGTCTCGTTCTTGGCGTTCGACACCAGACCACGCATACCGGCGATCTGACGCATCTGCATCATGTTGCCTCGTGCGCCCGAGTTCACCATCATGAAGATCGGGTTGGTCTTCGGGAAGTTGTCGTTCATCGCCTCGGCGACCTCGTTGGTCGCCTGGGTCCAGATCTGGATGAGCTCCTGCGTGCGCTCTTCCTTGGTGATCAGACCGCGCTCGTACTGCTTCTGGACCTTCTCGTCCTTGGCCTCGTACCCGGCGACGATCTCCTTCTTCGCCTCGGGGACGACGACGTCGGAGATGGCGACGGTGACGCCGGAACGGGTGGCCCAGAAGAAGCCGGCCGCCTTCAGGTTGTCGAGCGTCGCCGCCACGATGACCTTGGGGTAGCGCTCGGCGAGGTCGTTGACGATCTCGGAGAGCTGCTTCTTGCCGACCTCGTAGTCGACGAACGGGTAGTCCTCGGGCAGCAGCTCGTTGAAGAGCGCACGGCCCAGCGTGGTCTTCAGCCGGAAGCTGTCACCCTGCTGCCACTCGGCCTCGCCCTCCTCCCGGGCCGGAGCCGTCCAGCCGCGCGGCGGGATGGTGCCCACCGGGAAGCGGACGTCGATCTTCGACTGGAGCGACAGCTCGCCCGCGTCGAAGGCCATGATCGCCTCGGCGACGGAGGAGAAGGAGCGGTCCTCGCCCTTCACGTCCCGCATCTCGCCGTCGGTGGTGAGGAAGAACAGACCGAGGACCATGTCCTGGGTCGGCATCGTCACCGGACGGCCGTCGGCGGGCTTGAGGATGTTGTTCGAGGACAGCATCAGGATGCGGGCCTCGGCCTGCGCCTCCGCGGACAGCGGCAGGTGCACGGCCATCTGGTCACCGTCGAAGTCCGCGTTGAACGCGGTGCAGACGAGCGGGTGGATCTGGATGGCCTTGCCCTCGACCAGCTGCGGCTCGAAGGCCTGGATGCCGAGGCGGTGCAGGGTGGGCGCACGGTTCAGCAGCACCGGGTGCTCGGCGATGACCTCTTCGAGGACGTCGTACACCACGGTGCGGCCGCGCTCGACCATGCGCTTGGCGCTCTTGATGTTCTGCGCGTGGTTCAGGTCGACCAGGCGCTTCATCACGAACGGCTTGAACAGCTCCAGCGCCATCGCCTTCGGCAGACCGCACTGGTGCAGCTTCAGCTGCGGACCGACGACGATCACGGAACGCGCCGAGTAGTCGACACGCTTGCCGAGCAGGTTCTGACGGAAGCGGCCCTGCTTGCCCTTCAGCATGTCGCTGAGGGACTTCAGCGGGCGGTTGCCGGGGCCCGTCACCGGGCGGCCGCGACGACCGTTGTCGAAGAGGGCGTCAACAGCCTCCTGAAGCATGCGCTTCTCGTTGTTGACGATGATCTCGGGCGCGCCGAGGTCGAGGAGCCTCTTCAGACGGTTGTTGCGGTTGATCACACGGCGGTACAGGTCGTTCAGGTCGGAGGTCGCGAAGCGGCCACCGTCCAGCTGCACCATCGGACGCAGGTCCGGCGGGATGACCGGCACGCAGTCCAGCACCATGCCCTTGGGGCTGTTGCTGGTCTGCAGGAACGCGGAGACGACCTTGAGGCGCTTGAGCGCACGGGTCTTCTTCTGGCCCTTGCCGGTGCGGATGATCTCGCGGAGCTTCTCGGCCTCCTCGTCGAGGTCGAAGGACTCCAGGCGCTTCTGCAGCGCCGCGGCGCCCATCGAGCCGTCGAAGTACGTGCCGAAGCGGTCACGCAGCTCGCGGTAGAGGAGCTCGTCGCCCTCCAGGTCCTGGACCTTGAGGTTCTTGAAGCGGGTCCACACCTCGTCGAGACGGTCGATCTCGCGCTGCGCGCGGTCGCGCAGCTGCTTCATCTCACGCTCAGCGCCTTCGCGCACCTTGCGGCGCACGTCGGCCTTGGCGCCCTCGGCCTCCAGCTCGGCCAGGTCGGTCTCGAGCTTCTTGGCGCGGGCCTCCAGGTCGGCGTCCCGGCGGTTCTCGATCTGCTGCCGCTCGACGGAGACGTGCGCCTCCAGGGAGGGCAGGTCGCGGGTGCGGCGCTCCTCGTCGACGTACGTGATCATGTACGCCGCGAAGTAGATGACCTTCTCGAGGTCCTTCGGGGCGAGGTCGAGCAGGTAGCCCAGCCGCGACGGAACGCCCTTGAAGTACCAGATGTGGGTGACGGGGGCGGCCAGCTCGATGTGGCCCATCCGCTCACGGCGCACCTTGGCGCGGGTCACCTCGACGCCGCAGCGCTCACAGATGATGCCCTTGAAGCGGACGCGCTTGTACTTGCCGCAGTAGCACTCCCAGTCCCGGGTCGGACCGAAGATCTTCTCGCAGAAGAGTCCGTCCTTCTCGGGCTTGAGGGTGCGGTAGTTGATGGTCTCGGGCTTCTTGACCTCGCCGTGGCTCCACTGACGGATGTCGTCAGCGGTGGCCAGGCCGATCCGGAGCTCGTCGAAGAAGTTGACGTCGAGCACTATGCGTCAATCCCTCTCAGGGTCGTGAGTCTTGGGGTCTGAAACGGGGGTCCTGGGGCCGGCGGACCTTGGGGTGCAAGGTCCGCCGGACTCCCGTCAGACCTCTTCGACGCTGCTCGGCTCGCGCCGGGACAGGTCGATGCCGAGCTCCTCCGCAGCGCGGAAGACGTCCTCGTCGGTGTCGCGCATCTCGATGGACATGCCGTCGCTGGACAGCACCTCCACGTTCAGGCACAGGGACTGCATCTCCTTGATGAGCACCTTGAAGGACTCGGGGATGCCGGGTTCGGGGATGTTCTCGCCCTTGACGATGGCCTCGTAGACCTTCACGCGGCCGGTGACGTCGTCGGACTTGATGGTCAGGAGCTCCTGGAGGGCGTACGCGGCGCCGTAAGCCTCCAGCGCCCACACCTCCATCTCACCGAAGCGCTGGCCACCGAACTGGGCCTTACCACCCAGCGGCTGCTGGGTGATCATCGAGTACGGGCCGGTCGAGCGGGCGTGCAGCTTGTCGTCGACCAGGTGGTGCAGCTTCAGGATGTACATGTAGCCGACCGAGATCGGGTCCGGGAACGGCTCACCGCTGCGGCCGTCGAACAGCCGCGCCTTGCCGGACGGGAGCACCATGCGCTCGCCGTCGCGGTTGGGGATGGTGTGCTGCAGCAGACCCGCCAGCTCGTCCTCACGGGCGCCGTCGAAGACCGGGGTCGCGACGTTGGTGCCCGGCTGGACCGAGTCGGCGCCGATCGCCTGGAGGCGCTGCGCCCACTCGTCGGCGAGACCGGAGACGTCCCAGCCGCGGCTGGCGAGCCAGCCGAGGTGGATCTCCAGGACCTGCCCCGGGTTCATTCGGGACGGGACGCCGAGCGGGTTGAGGATGATGTCGACCGGGGTGCCGTCCTCCAGGAACGGCATGTCCTCGATCGGCAGGATCTTGGAGATGACGCCCTTGTTGCCGTGGCGGCCGGCGAGCTTGTCACCGTCGGTGATCTTGCGCTTCTGCGCGACGTAGACGCGCACCAGCTGGTTCACACCGGGGGGAAGCTCGTCGCCCTCCTCGCGGTCGAAGACGCGGACGCCGATGACCTTGCCGATCTCGCCGTGCGGCACCTTCAGCGAGGTGTCACGGACCTCACGGGCCTTCTCGCCGAAGATCGCGCGCAGCAGGCGCTCCTCCGGGGTCAGCTCGGTCTCGCCCTTGGGCGTGACCTTGCCGACGAGGATGTCGCCGGCGACGACCTCGGCGCCGATGCGGATGATGCCGCGCTCGTCGAGGTCGGCGAGGACCTCCTCGGAGACGTTCGGGATGTCCCGGGTGATCTCCTCGGGGCCGAGCTTGGTGTCACGGGCGTCGACCTCGTGCTCCTCGATGTGGATCGAGGAGAGGACGTCGTCCTGCACGAGGCGCTGCGACAGGATGATCGCGTCCTCGTAGTTGTGACCCTCCCACGGCATGAACGCCACGAGCAGGTTCTTGCCCAGTGCCATCTCGCCGTTCTCGGTGGCCGGGCCGTCGGCCAGGACCTGGCCCTCGACGATCCGGTCGCCCTCGTTGACGATGACCTTCTGGTTGACCGAGGTGCCCTGGTTGGACCGGGCGAACTTGGCCAGGCGGTACGTGATGTACGTGCCGTCGTCGTTGGTGGTGGTGATGTAGTCGGCGGAGACCTCCTGGACCACACCCGCCTTCTCGGCCTTGACCACGTCGCCGGCGTCGACGGCGGAGCGGTACTCCATGCCGGTGCCGACGAGCGGGGACTCGCTCTTGATGAGCGGCACGGCCTGACGCATCATGTTCGCGCCCATGAGGGCACGGTTGGCGTCGTCGTGCTCGAGGAACGGGATCATGGCGGTCGCGACCGACACCATCTGGCGCGGCGAGACGTCCATGTAGTCCACGTCGTCACCGGGGACGTAGTCGACCTCGCCGCCACGGCGGCGGACCAGGACGCGGTTCTCGGTGAAACGCAGGTCGTCGTCGAGCGTGGCGTTGGCCTGCGCGATGACGAACCGGTCCTCTTCGTCGGCCGTCAGGTAGTCGACCTCGTCGGTGACGACACCGTCGACGACCTTGCGGTACGGCGTCTCCACGAAGCCGAACGCGTTGACGCGGCCGTAGGAGGCGAGCGAACCGATCAGACCGATGTTCGGGCCTTCGGGCGTCTCGATCGGGCACATGCGGCCGTAGTGCGAGGGGTGCACGTCACGGACCTCGAAGCCGGCCCGCTCACGGGAGAGACCACCCGGGCCGAGCGCGGACAGACGACGCTTGTGCGTCAGCCCGGACAGCGGGTTGTTCTGGTCCATGAACTGCGACAGCTGGCTGGTGCCGAAGAACTCCTTGATGGAGGCGACGACCGGCCGGATGTTGATCAGGGTCTGCGGCGTGATCGCCTCGACGTCCTGGGTCGTCATGCGCTCGCGGACGACGCGCTCCATCCGGGCCAGACCCGTGCGGACCTGGTTCTGGATGAGCTCGCCGACGCTGCGCAGACGGCGGTTGCCGAAGTGGTCGATGTCGTCGGTCTCGACGACGATCGTCTGACCGTTGTCGCCGACCGTCTCGGTCTCACCGGCGTGCAGCTTGACCAGGTACTTGATGGTCGAGATGACGTCCTCGACCGTCAGCACGCCCGCGTCGAGCGGAGCGTTGCCGGCCAGCTTCTTGTTGACCTTGTAGCGGCCGACCTTGGCGAGGTCGTAGCGCTTGGGGTTGAAGTAGAGGTTCTCCAGCAGCGTCTGCGCGGCCTCACGCGTGGGGGGCTCGCCCGGACGCAGCTTGCGGTAGATGTCGAGCAGCGCGTCGTCCTGGCCCTGGGTGTGGTCCTTCTCCAGGGTGGCGCGCATGGACTCGTACTCGCCGAACTCCTCGAGGATCTGCTCGGTGGTCCAGCCGAGAGCCTTCAGAAGGACGGTGACGGACTGCTTGCGCTTGCGGTCGATGCGCACACCGACCATGTCGCGCTTGTCGATCTCCAGCTCCAGCCAGGCGCCCCGGGAGGGGATGACCTTGGCGGAGAAGATGTCCTTGTCGGACGTCTTGTCGATGGAGGAGTCGAAGTAGACACCCGGCGAACGGACCAGCTGCGACACCACGACACGCTCGGTGCCGTTGATGACGAAGGTGCCCTTGTGGGTCATGAGCGGGAAGTCGCCCATGAAGACCGTCTGGGACTTGATCTCGCCGGTCTCGTTGTTGGTGAACTCCGCCGTGACGAAGAGCGGCGCGGCGTAGGTGAAGTCGCGGTCCTTGCACTCGTCGATGGAGTTCTTCGGCGGCTCGAAACGGTGGTCACGGAAGGTCAGGGACATCGACCCGGAGAAGTCCTCGATCGGGGAGATCTCCTCGAAGATCTCCTCGAGCCCGGACTTCGTGGGGACGTCCTGACCGTTCTCCAGAGCCTCCTCGACCCGACTCTGCCAAGCGGTGTTGCCGAGCAGCCAGTCGAAGCTCTCGGTCTGCAGCGCGAGCAGGTTCGGAACCTCGAGAGGCTCCTTGATCTTTGCAAAGGAAATGCGCAGCGGGGCGGTGCTGGCGCCGTTGTTCGTATTCGCGGTCGAGGCGTTGCGCGAGGCGGCCAAGAGGGGGTCCTTCCGAGGGCTCGGACTCACTACGCGCGTGCCGGCCCCTCTTCCACACACGGAGGACAGATGGTGCCCGATCGGCCGAAAGGCCAGGTCGGACGTATCCGGTCGTCGGTGCTAGGGCGAGGGCATGCCCCTGGTGACGGGCAGGGGACAGCTAACAGGCAGCGCAAAGGGTCAGTGTAGCCACTTGGCACACTGATGTCCAGTGCGGGTTTCTCGCGACCCTCGTTGTTCTCAACGCCCTCGGTCTGCTAGTCCTCAACGCACGGTGATACTGCCCTCTTCGTCGTCGATCCATGCCTCGGAACCCGGATCGTTGTGACGACGCGTCCTGAGAATTGCGCGCTGCGTGCGGTTCGTCAAGGCCCCCCGGCTCGAACTCCCTGTCCGAACCGTTGCCCGAACAGAGGTGCCCGGCGACACGACGAAGATCACCATACCCCCCACGCACTCAGGTGCAAGGCAACCGTGGCCGGACCCCGGAAACGCCGAAGAGCGACCACCCAGATGGATGATCGCTCCTCGGTACGTGAGCGTTACAGCCCCTTTTCGGGGCCGGCGCTTACTTGACCTCGACGGAGGCGCCGGCGCCCTTGAGGGACTCGGCGGCCTTCTCGGCGGCGTCCTTGGCGACCTTCTCGAGGACGGGCTTCGGGGCGCCGTCCACGAGGTCCTTGGCCTCCTTCAGACCCAGGGAGGTCAGCTCACGCACGACCTTGATGACCTGGATCTTCTTGTCGCCCGCACCGGTGAGGATGACGTCGAACTCGTCCTTCTCCTCCTCGGCCTCGGCGGTGGCGGCCGGGCCGGCCGGGCCGGCGACGGCGACCGCGGCGGCGGCGGTGACGTCGAACTTCTCCTCGAACGCCTTCACGAACTCGGAGAGCTCGATGAGGGTCATCTCCTCGAACTGCGCGAGCAGGTCTTCCTGGCTGAGCTTCGCCATGGTGGGCGATCCTTCCACTAATTCGGCTGGTGCCGGATGTACATGTCTGGCGGGCGTCCGCCTTGCGGCGTCACGTAGACGTTCGGCCCGCTACGACCGCTGCTTCAGGCGAGCTGCCTCAGGCGGCGGTCATTTCGGGGGCCGAGTTACTCGGCACCGCCCTGCTCGGCCTGCTTGGCGCGAAGAGCGTCCACGGTGCGGACGAGCTTCGAGGGAAGCGCCTGGAAGAGCTGAGCAGCCTGAGACTGCTTGCCCTTGAAGGCACCCGCCAGCTTGCTGAGCAGAACCTCGCGGGACTCGAGGTCCGCAAGCTTCTTGATCTCGTCGGCGGACAGCGCCTTGCCGTCAAGGACACCGCCCTTGATGACGAGGTTGGGGTTGTCCTTGGCGAAGTCACGAAGACCCTTGGCCGACTCCACCGGGTCACCGGTGACGAAGGCGACCGCCGTCGGACCGTTGAACAGGTCGTCGAGCGTCGTGATCCCGGCCTCGTTGGCCGCAATCTTGGTCAGCGTGTTCTTCACCACGGCGTACTGGGCGTTCTCACCGAGCGAACGGCGCAGGTTCTTGAGCTGCGCCACGGAGAGACCCCGGTACTCGGTCAGCACGGCGGCGTTCGAGCTGCGGAACTGCTCCGTCAGCTCGGCTACCGCGGCAGCCTTGTCGGGCCTTGCCATAGAGCGTCGGCCTCCTTCCGGGTGATGAGGACCGCTCAGAAGGGGCTACGACAGACGAAACGCCCCGGCGCAGGCGCACGGGGCGTAGCTCGACCGGACGACATCCGTCGAAGGACGGACTGCGGCCGGGAGCACTTCCACTCACACCTGCGCGGGTCGCCCGCATATCAGCGGATCCTTCGGTCACCGGGCTCTTTCGCAAGGGCACGGCAACGACCAGCGGTCTTTGGCTTCCTCGGAAGAGTACGGGAACGGATCGCCGTCAAGCAAATCCGTTCCCCGCACGGCTGGAGTGAGCGAGGGAGTGGGTGAGCGAGGGACGCGGCGAGGAGGTCAGACCGCGGGCGCGGGCTCCAGCCCGGAGACGTCGATCTCCGACTCGAGGTCGGACAGTTCCTTGTCGAGCGCGGGGTCGCCGCCGCTCTCGCCGACGCCCTTCGCGATCTCCTTGAACATCTGCGCCAGGTCGAAGGTCTGGTCGGCCGGCGGCGCCTTGACCACGGCCTTGGCGCCGTAGTCGGAGAACGTCATCGACATGCGGACCTTGCCCTGGGGAGCGTCCATGCCGATGTCCATCCGCGCCGGCAGGTCGTCACCGTTGACCCAGACGTCCGTGTCGTAGCCCTTGATGCCGGCCTTCTCCGCCTGCTTCAGCACCTCGGCGCGCTTCTTCGGGTCGAGGACGCCCAGCGAGTCGTTGGCCTCCAGCATCTCCTTCACCGTGAGGGTGCCCTTGTAGTGCTCGGCCTGCTCGCCGCCGATCTTCTCGCTGCCCACGTGCTTCAGGTTGGGCGAGTCGAGGAGCATGGCCAGCTGCTGCGCCGGGTCCTGGTTCATGTTCTCCAGGCCGGAGGACATCTGCTTGCGCAGCGCGGGATTGCCGGTGGCCTCCGCCATCGCGGTCAGGTCCATCTTCATCCAGCGCTTGCCGTCCAGCTCGGCGGGCGCCTTGTCCCCCATGTCCAGGTACATGATGTTGTCGCGCATGATCATGCGCACACGCTCCGGAGCGCCGGGGGCCTGCGCCAGGGCCGAGCTCTCCATCGTGAGGTCCATGACGGCCGGGTCCCAGCCCATGATCCCGGACATCTTCATGTCGCCGCCGCCCTTCATGGCGGTCGGCATCGACACCGTCATGGTGACCTTGGCCGACTTCGCCTCGGACGTCTTCTCGTAGGCGGCCGTCAGCACCTGCGCGGCGGACCGCTCAGCCCCCTGCTTGACGCCCTTGCCCGCGCCCGCGCAGCCCACCGCGCCGGTGAGGATCAGGACCACGACGGTGGCCGCGGCGGTGTTTCTCCGTACGTTCATGTGTGTCCCCCCAGGACATCGGGACGCGATCGTCCCCCGCGTCCATCACCCACCGGGGACCTTATCCCGGTGATCTCTTTGCCGTCGTGCGAGTTTCGGGCGCTTTTCAGGCCCCTCTACCGTGTCGAGGACTGCTTCCGCAGCAGCTCGGTGAAGTCGGCGGTGTCACCCGCCGGCGGCGCCTGCACGGAGGCGTCGGCGCCGTAGTCGCTGTAGTGGACGGTCTGCGTGTACGTCCCGTTGGTCATCTGGCCCTTCTCGACCTTCTTGACCAGCAGATCGTCCCCGTCGACCCAGATGTCGATGGTCTCGGTCTCCACGCCGGCCTGCTCCAGCTGCTTCCTCATGTCGGCGAGCTGGGCCGCGCTGAGGCTGGAGTTGCGGGCGGCGAGGTCCGCGAGGTCGACCGTGCCCGAGTAGTGCGTGGTCTCCTTGCCGCGCACCGTCTCCTCGCCGACCTTGCGCACGTCCCCCGAGGCCAGCAGCATCTTCACCGACTGGTTCGGGGTGGAGTTCTGCATCTGGTCCTTCAGATACGCGCCCGACCCGCCCCCGAGGTCCGCCAGGGCGTCGTAGGGATACCTGATCCAGTGCTTGCCGCCGGCCTGCGCCGCGAAGGCGTCGCCCATGCGCGCGTAGTAGGCGTCGGGCAGGTAGCGGGCCTCCATCGACGTGCTGCCCATCTTGCGCATGGTGTCGGCCAGCGCGCCGCCGGTGTACGTGAGGGTGAGTCTGCCCCTGAGCCCGTCGCTCCAGCCCACCGATCCTTCGGCCGTCATCGACATCGCCGAGCCCATGGTCGTCGTGGACTCCACCCTCGCGGAGTCGGCCGCGCTCGTGGACTTCTCCGCACTGAGCAGCGCCGCGACGGGGCTCAGGGCGGCGCCGCCCCCGCCCGGCGCCCCGCTGCCCCCGCCGGACCCTTCGCGCGCCCCTCCGGAGCCGCTCCCCCCGCATGCGGCCACCCCGGCCAGCAGGCCCACCGCGACGATCGACACGCCCGCGCGGCGCGCGCCCGTGGACTTCCCCATACGTCCCACCCCCAACGAATCCCGTGCTCGCACGCTAACGCACGGCACTGACATCGACGCCGATTCGCGGGTTCCGGTGGTCCTGACCCCGGCGCTCACCGACGCCACAGGGAGCGCACCCGCACGGGAAAAGGGACGAGCCCCGCACCTCGGAAGGTTGCGGGGCTCGTCGCCGATCGCTGTGAGCGGATGCTCAACCCGGTCAGACGGCTGCCGGGTCCTCCTCGACGAGGAGGTTGCGGGTGCGGTTCGGGTCGAGCTGAATGCCGGGGCCCATCGTGGTGGAGATGGCGGCCTTCTTGATGTAGCGACCCTTGGCGGCGGACGGCTTCAGACGGAGGATCTCCTCCAGCGCCGCGCCGTAGTTCTCCACCAGCTTGCTGTCGTCGAACGACGTCTTGCCGATGATGAAGTGCAGGTTCGCGTGCTTGTCGACACGGAACTCGATCTTGCCGCCCTTGATGTCGGTGACGGCCTTGGCCACGTCGGGGGTGACGGTGCCGGTCTTCGGGTTCGGCATCAGGCCACGCGGACCGAGCACGCGGCCGAGGCGGCCGACCTTGCCCATGAGGTCCGGGGTGGCGACGACGGCGTCGAAGTCCAGACGGCCCTTCGCGACCTCGTCGATCAGTTCGTCGGAGCCGACGATGTCGGCGCCCGCGGCCTCCGCGGCCGCAGCACGGTCACCGGTCGCGAAGACCAGGACCCGGGCGGTCTTGCCGGTGCCGTGCGGCAGGTTCACGGTGCCACGGACCATCTGGTCGGCCTTGCGCGGGTCGACACCCAGACGGAAGGCGACCTCGACGGTGCCGTCGAACTTGGTCGTGGAGGTCTCCTTGGCGAGACGGACGGCCTCGAGCGGGGCGTACTGCTTCTCCCGGTCGATCTTGGCGTCCGCAGCGCGGAGAGACTTGCTGCGCTTGCTCACTGCTGCTCCTGTGTGTTCTGAGGAGTCGTGGTGCGGGCCGAGCAGGCCCTGCCACGCGCGGCCGAGGCCGCATGGAGTTCTGAGAAGGTGCTACGGGGCTTGGAAGGTCAGCCCTCGACCGTGACGCCCATGGAACGCGCGGTGCCGGCGATGATCTTCGCGGCGGCGTCCAGGTCGTTGGCGTTGAGGTCGGGAAGCTTGGTCTGCGCGATCTCGCGGACCTGCTCCTGGGTGATCTTGGCGACCTTGGTCTTGTGGGGCTCGCCCGAGCCCTTCTCGACACCAGCGGCCTTGAGGATCATCTTCGCGGCCGGCGGCGTCTTGGTGATGAAGGTGAAGGAGCGGTCCTCGTAGACCGTGATCTCCACCGGGATCACCCAGCCACGCTGCGACTCGGTCGCGGCGTTGTAGGCCTTGCAGAACTCCATGATGTTGACGCCGTGCTGGCCGAGCGCGGGGCCGACCGGCGGTGCGGGGTTGGCCGCACCGGCGTTGATCTGGAGCTTGATGAGCCCCGTGACCTTCTTCTTCTTGGGAGGCATTGCTCTCCGGGTCCTTTCGGTTCGGGTCCTGCCCGCGTTCGGAACACCGTCCGGAAAGCCGACAAGCCGCTCCGGACGCAGGCATACCGCACAACGATAGCGGGTATAGATGCGCGGCCAAAAACCGAGCAGGTCAGACCGGCCTCATCAGCCTGTCTGACCTGTTCGGAGGCGGGGGGTCCAGAAAAAGCTAGTTCTTCTGGATCTGGTCGAAGCTGAGCTCGACCGGGGTCTCGCGGCCGAAGATCTCCACGAGACCCTTGACCTTCTTCGAGTCGGCGTTGATCTCGTTGATCGTGGCCTGCAGCGTGGCGAACGGGCCGTCCGTGACGGTGACCGAGTCGCCGACCTCGAAGTCCAGCACCTGGACCTCGACCTTGCGTGACGGAGCCGGCTTGCCCTCGGCCTCGGCGGCCTCGCGGGCGGCCTTCTCCTCGGCCTCCGGGGCGAGCATCTTGACGATCTCGTCCAGGGTCAGCGGGTACGGGTCGTAGGCGTTGCCCACGAAGCCGGTGACGCCGGGGGTGTTGCGGACGACGCCCCAGGACTCGTTCGTCAGGTCCATGCGCACCAGCACGTAGCCGGGGAGCTTGTTCTGGCGGATGGTCTTGCGGTCGCCGTTCTTGATCTGGACGACCTCTTCCTGCGGCACCTCGGCCTGGAAGATGTAGTCCTCGACGTTCAGCGAGACGGCGCGCTGCTCCAGGTTGGTCTTCACGCGGTTCTCGTAGCCGGCGTAGGTGTGGATCACGTACCACTCGCCGGGCAGCGTGCGCAGCTCCTCGCGCAGGGCGGCGATGGGGTCGACCGGCTCGGCCGGCTCCTCCTCGACCGCGTCCTCCGCGACGGCCTCGGCACCCTCGGCGTCCTCGTCGTCGGCGGCGGCGCTCTCGGCGCCCTCTTCTTCGTCGCCCTCGACGTGCAGCGCGGCTTCCTCCGCGGGGTCCCCGGCCTCGGCGTCGGCAGCCTCGAACTCGTCCAGGTCCTCGTCAGCGCCCTCGACGATGTCGAGCTCGTCGTCAGCCTGGTCCGGCTCGATGGCGTCGTTCAGGTTCTGGTCAGACACGGTGGCTGCTTCTTCCTGGATACATAGGGGTGGAACACGCGAAAGGGGCGCCGATCACCCGGCGCCCTTCGCTCTTGGCTCAGCCGAAGACGTACTTGGCGAGGTGGCTGAGTCCATAGTCAATCACGGTCACCAGGCCGATCATGATCACGACGAAGACGATCACCACGGTCGTGTACGTCGTCAGCTGGTTCCGCGTGGGCCAGACGACCTTGCGGAGCTCCGCGACGATCTGGCGGTAGAAGAGGGCGAGCCGCTTCAGCGGGCCCTTCTTGGCGCGCTTGCCGCCCTTGCGCGCTTTCTGCGTCTCAGGCACTTCGTCCTGGGCATCAGGCGTGTCGATGGAGCCCACGGCATCCGCCATTCGTCCTCACCTGTTCCCGGGTCGTGGCCGTGCCGCGCCCGGTCTGAGCCGCACGGCGGTGCATTGCTGTACGTACATGCGCACACATCCTGGCGGTGTGTGTAGCAGGGCCGGAGGGACTCGAACCCCCAACCGCTGGTTTTGGAGACCAGTGCTCTACCAATTGAGCTACGACCCTTTGTGTGTCCCCCAACGTACCGCATCCACCCGGATGCTCGGTGTGCATCCGTTGCGGCACGGCTGTCGAAGGCCAACGACGTAGGAGTGTACGTGGTCCCGGGCCCTCCGTCGAACGGAAAGCGGCCCGTGGAGCGCCATCCGCGCAAGATCGTCGGGAAACGGCCGGAAGATCACCCAGGCCACCGCCCGGACCCGGCCGGCGATCCGTACGGATGTTCTGGGGTTTGCCCGTACCTGTTCAGTCTGTGAAACCCGCGTGCCCGGCTCGTTTCCGGTCTGGAACCATGGGCCTCATGAGCGCTGCAACCCCTCCCACCGAGCGCCGGGTCTCCGCCCGAGTCGGCGCGATCTCCGAGTCCGCCACCCTCGCCGTGGACGCCAAGGCCAAGGCCCTGAAGGCCGCCGGGCGTCCGGTGATCGGCTTCGGCGCCGGCGAGCCCGACTTCCCGACCCCGGACTACATCGTCGCGGCGGCCGTCGAGGCCTGCAAGAACCCGAAGTACCACCGCTACACGCCGGCGGGCGGTCTGCCCGAGCTGAAGGCCGCCATCGCCGCGAAGACCCTGCGTGACTCGAACTACGAGGTCGACCCGTCGCAGATCCTGGTCACCAACGGCGGCAAGCAGGCCATCTACGAGGCGTTCGCCGCGATCCTCGACCCGGGTGACGAGGTCATCGTCCCGGCGCCGTACTGGACGACGTACCCGGAGTCGATCCGGCTGGCCGGCGGCGTCCCGGTGGAGGTCGTCGCGGACGAGACGACCGGCTACCGGGTGAGCGTGGAGCAGCTGGAGGCGGCGCGCACGGAGAAGACGAAGGTCGTGCTCTTCGTCTCCCCGTCCAACCCGACCGGCGCGGTCTACAGCGCCGAGGACGCCGAGGCGATCGGCCGCTGGGCCGTGGAGCACGGCCTGTGGGTGCTGACGGACGAGATCTACGAGCACCTGGTCTACGGCGACGCGACGTTCACCTCGCTGCCGGCGATCCTGCCGGAGCTGCGGGACAAGTGCATCGTGGTCAACGGCGTCGCCAAGACGTACGCGATGACCGGCTGGAGGGTCGGCTGGATCATCGGCCCGAAGGACGTGGTGAAGGCCGCGACCAACCTCCAGTCGCACGCCACCTCGAACGTCTCCAACGTGGCCCAGGCCGCCGCGCTGGCCGCCGTCTCCGGTGACCTGTCGGCCGTCGAGAAGATGCGCGAGGCGTTCGACCGGCGCCGCAAGACCATCGTGCGGATGCTCAACGAGATCGACGGAGTGCTCTGCCCGGAGCCCGAGGGCGCGTTCTACGCCTACCCGTCGGTGAAGGCCCTGCTCGGCAAGGAGATCCGCGGCAAGCGCCCGCAGGACACCGTCGAGCTCGCGGCGCTCATCCTGGAGGAGGCCGAGGTCGCGGTCGTCCCGGGCGAGGCCTTCGGCACGCCGGGCTACCTGCGGCTGTCGTACGCGCTGGGCGACGAGGACCTCGTCGAGGGCGTGAGCCGGATCCAGAAGCTGCTGGCGGAGGCCACCGACTGACGTCGGCCTCTCGTCGTACGGGGCCCACTCGCCGGATGCGGCGGGTGGGCCCCGCTGCTTTGTGCGAGCAAGACCACGTTCGGGGAATCGACTGTCCGAACGGCGCCCGCGTACGGCAGGATTCCCAGATGGAGCGTGTACGTGATGTCTCTGAACTGCCGAAAGCCCATCTGCACCTGCACTTCACCGGATCGATGCGGCCCTCCACCGTGCTGGAGCTGGCCGACAAGTACGGCGTGCGCCTGCCGGAGACGCTGACCGAGGCCCTGACCAGTGGGGAGCCGCCGCAGTTGCGGGCGACGGACGAACGGGGCTGGTTCCGCTTCCAGCGTCTGTACGACGCCGCCCGCGGCTGCGTCCGGGAGCCCGAGGACATACAGCGCCTGGTGCGCGAGGCCGCCGAGGAGGACGTGCGGGACGGCTCGGGCTGGCTGGAGATCCAGGTCGATCCGACGTCGTACGCGCCCCGGCTGGGCGGGCTGATCCCGGCGCTGGAGATCATCCTGGACGCCGTGGACTCGGCCTCGCGGGACACGGGGCTCGGGATGCGGGTGCTGGTGGCGGCGAACCGGATGAAGCATCCGCTGGACGCGCGCACCCTGGCCCGGCTCGCGGTGCGGTACGCGGACCGGGGCGTCGTCGGCTTCGGGCTGTCGAACGACGAACGGCGGGGCATGGCCCGTGACTTCGACCGGGCGTTCGCCATCGCGCGGGAGGGCGGGCTGCTGTCCGCGCCGCACGGGGGTGAGTTGACGGGGCCGGCGTCGGTGCGGGACTGCCTGGACGATCTGCACGCCTCGCGGATCGGGCACGGCGTGCGGGCCGCGGAGGACCCGCGGCTGCTGAAGCGGCTGGCGGAGCGGGGCGTGACCTGCGAGGTGTGCCCGGCCTCGAACGTGGCGCTGGGGGTCTACGAGAAGCCCGAGGACGTGCCGCTGCGCACGCTGTTCGACGCGGGCGTGCCAATGGCGCTGGGCGCCGACGACCCGCTGCTCTTCGGCTCCCGCCTGGCCGCCCAGTACGAACTGGCCCGGCATCACCAGGGCTTCAGCGACGAGGAGCTGGCGGAACTGGCCCGCCAGTCCATCCGCGCCTCAGCGGCCCCGGACGACGTACGCACCAAGCTGCTGTCGGGGGTGGACGACTGGCTGGCGACGCCGTAGCCGCGCCGCAGGCGGCGGCCGCGTCGTGGCTGCGGGCAGTCGTGCCGCTGGGGCGATGGGGGTCCCCCCGCTCGAGCGAAGCCGGGAGTGGGGGAGGGTGCGCGCAGCGGCACCCCGTGACGCCGGGCTGCGTCGAGCGCCGTGCGCCGGCATCCACCCCGGGTGCCATACGCGCGCCGGGCAAGGTGACCGCCGTTCCTACAGGCTCACCCCGACCGTCACCGGCTCGTTGACCAGCGTCACGCCGAAAGCCTCCCGCACCCCGGCGACGACCTCCCGCGCGAGCACGAGCAGATCCTCCGTGGTGGCCGCCCCCCGGTTGGTGAGCGCGAGCGTGTGCTTGGTGGAGATACGCGCGGGCCCGTCGCCGTACCCCTTGGCGAACCCGGCCTTGTCGATGAGCCAGGCCGCGGAGGTCTTCGTGTACCCCTCCCCCGCCGGGTAGGCGGGCGGCTCTACGCCGTCCCCGAGCCGCTCCTTCACGCGCGCGTGGAACACCGCGAAGTCGGCGTCGGTGAGGATCGGGTTGGTGAAGAACGATCCGGCGGACCAGGTGTCGTGGTCCTCGGGGTCGAGCACCATCCCCTTGCCCGCGCGCAGCTTGAGCACGGTCTCCCGGGCGTCGGCGAGCGGTACGCGCTCCCCGGGCTCCACCCCCAGCGCGCGGGCCGTCTCGGCGTACTTCAGAGGCGCCGAGAGCCCGTCCGCGTCCTCCAGGGCGAAGCGGACGCGCAGGACGACGTACCGCTCGGGGTCGGCCTTGAAGCGGCTGTGCCGGTAGGAGAAGGCGCACTCGGCGGCGGTGAGGGCGACGGTCTCGCCGGCGCGGCGGTCGTAGGCGATCACCTCGGTGATCGTGGAGGAGACCTCCTGGCCGTACGCCCCGACGTTCTGGATGGGGGTCGCGCCCGCGGAGCCGGGGATGCCGGCGAGGCATTCGACGCCGGCGAGCCCGGCCTCGACGGTGCGGGCGACGGCGTCGGTCCACACCTCGCCGGCCGCCAGTTCCAGCGTGGTGCCGGTGAGCTCGAAGCCGCTGGTGGCGATGCGCAGGGCGGTGCCCTCGAAGCCTTTGTCGCCGATGACGAGGTTGGAGCCGCCGCCGATGACCAGCAGTGGTGTGCCGTCGGCGTCGGCCTCGCGGACGGCGGCGATCACCTCGGCGTCGGTCGTCGCGGTGACCAGCCGGGTGGCGGGGCCGCCCAGCCGGAAGGTGGTCAGCGGGGCGAGGGGGGCGTCGTGGAGTTCCTGCACGCGCCCAAGACTACGGGCATGGGTATGGGGCGCCCGCAATGGAGGACGCCCCTTACCGCCGCTTACCCGCTCAGGCGAGTCGTACGAGCGCCCGAGACATGCCCAGGACCTTCTGCCCCGCGCTGGTCGCCGTCAGGTCGACGCGGACCGTGTTGTCGTCGAGCTTGGCGGCGACCTTGCCGCTGACCTCGATGGTCGCGCCCTGCTCGTCGTCGGGGACGACGACGGGCCGGGTGAAGCGGACGCCGTACTCGACGACCGCGCCCGGGTCGCCGGCCCAGTCGGTGACGACCCGGATCGCCTCGGCCATGGTGAACATGCCGTGCGCGATGACGTCCGGCAGGCCCACCTCCTTGGCGAACCTCTCGTTCCAGTGGATCGGGTTGAAGTCGCCGGAGGCGCCCGCGTAGCGCACGAGGGTGGCCCGGGTGACGTCGAAGCTCCGCGCCGGGAGTTCGGCGCCGACCTCGACGTCGTCGTAGGAGATGGTCGCCGTCATGTCAGCCCTCCTCGGCCGCGCGGGCCACGAGCTTGGTCCAGGCGGTCACGACGTGTTCGCCGGCCTCGTCGTGGACCTCGCCGCGGATGTCCAGGATGTCGTTGCCCGCCATGGACTTGACGCCCTCGATGGTCGAGGTGACGGTGAGCCGGTCCCCGGCGCGCACGGGGCGCCGGTAGGCGAACTTCTGGTCGCCGTGCACGACCCGGCCGTAGTCCAGACCGAGTTGCGGGTCCTGGACGACCTGGCCGGCGGCCTTGAAGGTGATGGAGAACACGAAGGTCGGCGGAGCGATCACATCGGGGTGGCCGAGGGCCTTGGCGGCCTCCGGGTCGGTGTACGCGGGGTTCGGGTCCCCCACCGCCTCCGCGAACTCGCGGATCTTCTCCCGGCCCACCTCGTAGGGCTCGGTGGGCGGGTAGGTCCGCCCCACGAAGGACTGGTCGAGCGCCATGGCTCGGCACCTCCTGGTTGCTCTACTGAACGGTACGCGTCTCTCAACGACGCGAGGCCGCCCCCGATCACTCGGGGGCGGCCTCGCATACGAGCCTGATTTATCGCGTCTCGCGGTGCGCGGTGTGCGCGTTGCAACGCGGGCAGTGCTTCTTCATCTCAAGACGGTCCGGGTTGTTACGCCGGTTCTTCTTGGTGATGTAGTTCCGCTCCTTGCACTCCACGCAGGCCAGCGTGATCTTCGGGCGGACGTCGGTGGCAGCCACGTGAGTGCTCCTTGACGAACGGATAGGACTGGTTTAACGCAAGAAAGAGTAGCCGATCGAAGGACCGACCCCGCAATCGGCTACTGTGTGTAGCGGTGACCGGACTTGAACCGGTGACACAGCGATTATGAGCCGCTTGCTCTACCGACTGAGCTACACCGCTTTGATGCGATCGGGCCCCGCCTCGCGGCGGGAACCTCTCACACCAGAGCCCCAATACGGAATCGAACCGTAGACCTTCTCCTTACCATGGAGACGCTCTGCCGACTGAGCTATTGGGGCGAGCGATGAAGACATTACACGGTCCGCAGCCGATCGCCCAAATCCGTTCCGTGTACCCCGCCGGGCGCCGTTTCCCCGGCGTCCCGGCGATCTCCAGCGCCCCTTCCGCCCCTGGACCACACCGGTACGACTATTGCGCTCCTCCCCGCCACTGCCGGAGCTCCGTCCTAGGCTCGACTCACTCTGCGTGATCTTGCCCCGCGCCTGTGCTCCATGCGCCGGGGCACCCGAGCCTTTCGCACCGCCGATGCCCCAGGAGCGCGATGCCCGACAGCCAGCCGCCCCCGCCTCGGCCGTCCTCGTCCTCTCCCTCGGCCTCCCCTGCGGGCCGGTCGCCGGATCCCGCCCCGCTCCTGCTGTGCGGCGCGCGCCTGACGGACGGCCGGACCGTGGACGTACGGCTCGGCCGCGGCCGCATCGAGGCGGTCGGCACGGCGGGCAGCCTGGCTGCCGGATCGCCCCGCGGCGCTCGTGTGGATCTCAGCGGCTATCTCCTCCTCCCCTCGCCCGCCGAACCGCATCTGCACGCCGACACCGCCCTGTCCGCCGACACCGACGGCCCCGTCTCCCACGCCCCGCACGACATCCGGCGCCGGGCCACCGAGGCCGCGCTGCTGCACCTCGGCCACGGCACGACCGCGCTGCGCGCACACGTACGCGTGGGCGACGTGCAGGGCCTCGGCGCGCTGGCCGCCGTCCTGGAGGCCGGGCGTTCGCTGCGCGGCCTCGCCGAGCTGACGACGGTGGCGATGCCCCGGGTGCTGACCGGGCCGGCCGGGGCGGAGGGGCTCGCGATCCTGCGGGACGCGGTGCGCATGGGCGCCTCGGTGGTGGGCGGCTGCCCCGATCTCGACCCCGACCCGGTCGGCTACGCGGAGACAGTCCTGGCGCTCGCCTCCGAGTACGGCCGCCCCGTCGACCTGCACACTGACGCCGCCGACCCGGCCCGGCTCGCCCGTCTCGCCGCCATGGCCGGCGGTCTGCGCCCCGGCGTCTCCCTCGGCCCGTGCGCCGGCCTCTCCGCCCTCCCCGCCGAAGCCGCGGCCCGCACCGCCGACCAGCTCGCCGCGGCCGGCGTGACGGTGGTCTGCCTCCCGCAGGGCGGCTGCGGGGCCGTCGAACGCCGGGGCACCGCGCCCGTACGGCTGTTGCGCGCGGCCGGCGTCCGGGTGGCGGCCGGGAGCGGCGCCCTGCGCGACGTGTCGAACCCCGTCGGCCGCGGCGACCCCCTGGAGGCGGCCTACCGTCTCGCCTCCCGCCACGGCCTGCGCCCCGAGGACGCCTACGACGCGGTGAGCACGTCCGCGCGTGCCGCTCTCGGGCTGCCCGAGGTCCGCGTGGAGGCGGGCTTCCCGGCCGACCTGCTGGCGGTCCGCGGAGACCGGCTGGCGAGCGCGCTCTCCCTGGCGTACAGCCGGATCGTCATCCACGCGGGGCGCGTGGTGGCGCGCACCAGCGCGGTGCGGGAGTACTGCGCTCTGTCCGAGGGCCCGGCCCCGGAGTTGGGGCTGCCTCGGCAGGGCCGGGGCGAGCTGTCGTAGGACAGCCGATGTCCTGCGTGGTGCGGTGAGCGTTGTCTTGCGCGGTGCCTGAGCGGGGCATCGCACGGGCGTTCGCCCGTGGGGCGGTACGGGTGGGTCGGGCGTACGGTCGGAAGCATGCGCATTGTCATTGCTGGAGGTCATGGTCAGATCGCGCTGCGGCTGGAGCGGGTGCTCGCCGCGCGCGGGCATGAGGTCGCGGGGATCATCCGCAAGGCGGAGCAGGGCGAGGACCTGCGGGCCGCGGGCGCCGAACCCGTCGTACTGGACCTGGAGTCGGCCTCGGTCGACGAGGTCGCGGAGCGGCTGCGGGGCGCGGACGCGGCCGTGTTCGCGGCGGGCGCGGGCCCGGGCAGCGGGACGGGACGCAAGGAGACCGTGGACAAGGGTGCGGCGGTGCTGTTCGCGGACGCGGCAGTGCGCGCGGGCGTACGGCGGTTCGTGATCGTGTCGTCCTACGGCGCGGACGCCGGGCACCAGGGTGACGAGGTCTTCGACGTCTACCTGCGCGCCAAGGGCGAGGCGGACGCGTACGTGCGGGGCCTGGACGCCCTCGACTGGACGGTTTTGCGCCCCGGTTCGCTGACGGACGACCCGGGCAACGGGCTGGTCCGCCTGGAGGCGCGGACGGGCCGCGGCTCGATCCCGCGCGACGACGTTGCGGCCGTGCTGGCGGAGTTGCTGGACACCCCGGCGACGGCCGGCCTGACGCTGGAGCTGATCGGCGGGTCGACGCCGGTGTCGGTGGCGGTGAAGTCGGTCGCGGGGAACTGACCGGGCTCCCCGGGCTCCGGGCGTCAGAACAGCGGCAGCTGCCCGGGGACCTCGGGGACGACGTATCCGTCCAAGGAGGGCTGCGCCGCGCCCAGTTGTGCCGGCCGGCGCGAACCGGGGCAGGAGGTGAGCTGCCCGCTCCCCCGCGCGCCCGGCGGGTCGTGCCGGGCGAACCGTCCGGCGACGACGGCGATCTCGCGGCGGCACTCGGGGCAGGTTCTGCGACGGCTGGACATGCCGTCAGTGTGCCCCAGCGGGTGGGGCGGGCATCCGGTCCGGTCCGGTTGTCCGCGTCGCTCGTCGCGCGGAACCCGGCGCTCCTCCCTAGCATCCGTACATATGGCACATACCTTCGAGGAACTCGTGGAGAAGCAGCGCGCGGCCGACGAGGCCCACGCGAGGGTCCTGCACCTGCGGGACACCTACGGCGCGCCCACGGCGGCCACCTGGTCGGAGATCCAGAGCGACACCTACGAGACCGCCTGGCGCGCCTGGCGCGACCTGGCCCGCGACGTGAGGTCCGCGATGACCGACTTCGCCAAGGAGGCGGGCAGACCGCGGACGGACGTGGAGGCGGAGGTGAGAAGGGCGGCGAAGTCCCCGGAACGGGCTGCCGCGGAGGAGGAGTAGGGGGCCGCGCACGCCTGTGACGTGAGAGCTGGGGACACCATCGGCACATGACGAAGGGCCCGTGATCTGCTGTGACAGCAGATCACGGGCCCTTCGTTCCCGTGTGGCGGCGCCAGGATTCGAACCTGGGAAGGCTGAGCCGGCAGATTTACAGTCTGCTCCCTTTGGCCGCTCGGGCACACCGCCGGGGTTTGCTGCCGTTCGAACCGCTTTTCGGCGGTGCTCCCTGGCAACGACGTAAACGATACCTGATGCGGAGGGGTGCTTCGCCACCCGATTCCGCGCCGCCCGGGCCCGGCCGGGTGGCTAGGCTTGTCCGGATGCGGCCCGCGGCTTTCGGCGGGCTCGGCGGCAGCCCCACGGACGCCGACACGCACCCGATACGCACACCGATACAAGGAGCCACAGGACATGGCCGACTCCAGTTTCGACATCGTCTCGAAGGTCGAGCGGCAGGAGGTCGACAACGCCCTCAACCAGGCCGCCAAGGAGATCTCCCAGCGCTACGACTTCAAGGGCGTCGGCGCCTCGATCTCGTGGTCCGGAGACAAGATCCTGATGGAGGCGAACTCCGAGGACCGGGTGAACGCCGTCCTCGACGTCTTCCAGTCGAAGCTGATCAAGCGGGGGATCTCGCTCAAGGCGCTGGACGCGGGCGAGCCGCAGCTCTCCGGCAAGGAGTACAAGATCTTCGCGTCGATCGAGGAGGGCATCTCTCAGGAGAACGCGAAGAAGGTCGCCAAGCTCATCCGCGACGAGGGCCCCAAGGGCGTGAAGGCCCAGGTCCAGGGTGACGAGCTGCGCGTCAGCTCCAAGAGCCGCGACGACCTCCAGGCCGTCATCGCCCTTCTGAAGGGCCATGACTTCGAGTTCGCCCTGCAGTTCGTGAACTACCGGTAGGAACGGCTTTGCTGACGGGCGGACGCCTCAGGGTGTCCGCCCGTCGGCGTGCCCGGTGTGTTCCCGTGGTCGCGCGCCGGCGGGAACGGCGCTCAGGGGCGAAGACCCCTCAGTCGCGCGAGTGGCCGAACAGGATGCGGTAGGCGATGAGGAGCACCAGTGATCCGCCGATCGCCGCGGCCCAGGTGGCGCCGTCGTAGAAGTCCTTGCTGATCGGGTGGTCCAGCCAGCGGGCCGATACCCAGCCGCCGATGAACGCGCCGGCGATGCCGATGACGGTCGTGCCGATGAAACCGCCCGGGTCGCGGCCGGGCAGCAGGACCTTGGCGATGACGCCGGCCAGCAGCCCCAGAATGATCCAGCTGACGATGCTCATGCCCTGAACCTGCCCTTCCGCGCTGTGCCCTCACCGTCCGGGCGCTGTGATCTCGCTGCCCGACGGCGGCAGGCGCGGCTCGTGCCCCGTTTCGCGCCCCTGTCGACGTGACGACGATCGGGCAGCACCCGCCGGTTCCCGGGGCGGGTCGGTTCAGCGGGCGGCGAACGGCTGGTCCGTGCTGACGATCTCGCGGCCGAGCGGCAGCAGGGACACCGGGATCAGCTTGAAGTTGGCGATGCCGAACGGGATGCCGATGATCGTGACGCACAGGGCGATGCCGGTCGCGATGTGGGCGAGGGCGAGCCACCACCCGGCGAGGACCAGCCACAGCACGTTGCCCACGCAGGACGGTGCGCCGGCGTCGCGGCGCTCGATCGTGGTGTAGCCGAAGGGCCAGAGGGCGTAGACGCCGATGCGGAACGCCGCCAGGCCGAAGGGGATTCCGATGATCGTGACGCACAGCAGCACGCCGGCCAGCAGGTAGCCGAGGAACAGCCAGAAGCCGCTGAGCACGAGCCATATGACGTTGAGGATGGTCTTCACTGTCGGTGACCTGCCATCTTCTCGAGACGGGCGATGCGCTCCGCCATGGGCGGGTGCGTCGAGAACATCTTGGAGAGCCCCTGGCCCGGGCGGAACGGGTTGGCGATCATCATGTGGCTCGCGGTCTCGATCCGGGGCTCGGGCGGCAGCGGGAGCTGCTTGGTGCCGAGTTCGAGCTTGCGCAGGGCGCCGGCGAGGGCCAGGGGGTCGCCGGTGAGCTGCGCGCCGGAGGCGTCGGCCTCGTACTCGCGGGAGCGGCTGATGGCGAGCTGGATGAGGCTGGCGGCGAGCGGGCCCAGCAGCATGATCAGGAGCATGCCGAGGATGCCGGGGCCGTCGTCGTCGCTGGAGCGGCCGATCGGGATGAAGTAGGCGAAGTTGACCAGGAACATGATCACGGAGGCGAGGGCGCCGGCGACCGAGGAGATGAGGATGTCCCGGTTGTAGACATGGCTCAGCTCATGGCCGATGACGCCGCGCAGTTCGCGTTCGTCGAGGAGGCGGAGGATGCCTTCCGTGCAGCACACGGCGGCGTTGCGCGGGTTGCGGCCGGTGGCGAAGGCGTTGGGCGCCTCGGTCGGGGAGATGTACAGCCGGGGCATGGGCTGGCGGGCCTGGGTGGAGAGCTCACGGACCATGCGGTAGAGCGCCGGGGCCTCGAACTCGCTGACCGGCCGGGCGCGCATCGCGCGCAGTGCGAGCTTGTCGCTGTTCCAGTACGCGTACGCGTTGGTGCCGAGCGCGACGAGGACCGCCACGACGAGCCCCGCCCGCCCGAAGAAGCTGCCGATGACGATGATGAGCGCCGACAGTCCCCCGAGGAGTACTGCGGTCCTTAGCCCGTTGTGCCGGCGGTGCACGGTACGCCCTCCAAGTCGTGCGGCAGGGGACCCCTGAACGTGTTGCCTGATCTTGCCGTCTGATGTGCGAGGCCCCTGGTGTCGTGGTGCCACGTCCAGTGGAACCTCCCGTTTTGGTCAACGCCAGACGGGGGGCTCGGGTTCCCTTGTGCGACCGGCGGCCGGGGTGGGCCGTCCGGGTGAGGGCCGCTGAGGGCCTGTGACAGGGCCGGCGGGCACTCAGAAGAGGGCTGTGCCGGCGAAGCGCAGGACCAGTTGGGGTGCTCCGGAGAGGACGACGCCGAGGACGGCGGTGAGGGCGAGCGCGGCGGTGAGGGGTGCGGGGACCCGGTGCCGTACGGGCTCGCCCTCGGGGGCGCGGAACAGCAGGGCCGTCCACTGGAGGTAGTAGTACAGGGCGATGACCACGTTGACGGCCATGACGACCGCCAGCCAGCCCAGGCCCGCGTCGACGGCGGCGGAGAACACGGTGACCTTCGCGAAGAGGCCGATGATTCCCGGCGGCAGGCCGGCCAGGCAGAGCAGGAAGAAGGCCAGGAGCAGCGCGGAGAGCGGGTTCTTCGCGTGGAGGCCCCGGTAGTCGGCGAGGCGGTTCTGCGGACGGGTGCGGCCGACCAGGGCGGCCACGGCGAAGGCGCCGAGGTTCACGGCGGCGTACGTCAGGGCGTAGGCGACGGTGGAGCCGATGGAGCGCTGTGGGTTGTCGGAGTACGCGGCGGCGGCGATCGGGACGAGGAGGTAGCCGGCCTGGCCGACGGAGGACCAGGCGAGCAGGCGTACGGCGCTGTACGCGCGCGTGGCCTGCTGGCGCAGGGCGCCGACGTTCCCGGCGGTCATGGTGAGGGCGGCCAGCGCGGCCAGCGCGGGGCCCCACACGTCGGCGTACGAGGGGAAGGCGACGACGGTGACGAGGATGAGGCCGGAGAAGCCGACCGCCTTGCCGACGACGGAGAGGTAGGCCGCGATGGGCAGGGGGGCGCCGACATAGGTGTCGGGGACCCAGAAGTGGAAGGGGACGGCGGCCGTCTTGAAGGCGAAGCCGACGAGGGTGAGGACGACTCCGGCCTGGGCGAGGGTGTGGAACTGTCCGTCGACGTCCTGGATGCGCTCGGCCACCCGGGTGAGGTGCAGGGTGCCGGTGGTGGCGTAGACGAAGCTGATGCCGAGGAGGCTGACGGCGGTCGCGGTGACGGACGACAGGAAGAACTTCAGGGCTGCTTCGGAGGACCTGCGGTCGCCGTGGCGGATGCCGACGAGGGCGAACGCGGGCAGGGAGGCGACCTCCAGGGCGACGACGAGTGTGGCGAGGTCGCGGGAGGCGGGCAGGAGGGCGGCGCCGGCGGCGGAGGACAGCAGCAGGAACCAGAACTCGCCCTCGGGGAGCCGTCCGCGCGCGTCCTTCAGGGCGGTGACCGACAGCAGGGCGGCCAGCAGCGCTCCCCCGAGCACGAGGAACTGGATGACGAGGGTGAAGTGGTCGGCCGTGTAGCTGCACACGCGTGTGTCACTCGTGAGGCAGAAGGTGGAGCGGTCGCCGTCCAGGAGGGGCAGCAGGAGGGCGGTGGAGGCGGCGAGGCCGGCGACGGACAGCCATCCGAGGAGTGCCTTGCGGTGGCCGTCGAGGAACAGGTCGGCGACGAGGACGACGAGTGCGACGACCGCCGCGAGGGTGGGCGGGGCGATCGCGAGCCAGTCGACGGACTGCACGAGGGACGGTGCGGCCGGGGAGCTCATCGGGTGCCTCCTGCGAGGAGCTGCTGCACGGCCGGGTCGGTGAGGCCGAGGAGTGCCTTGGGCCACAGGCCCGCGACGACGGTGAGGACGACGAGCGGGATCCAGGCCGCGAACTCGTACGCGCGGACGTCGGCGAGTCGCGGCGCGTCCTGCGGGATCACGCCCATGCAGACGCGGCGGACGACGACAAGGAGGTAGGCGGCGGTCAGCAGGGTGCCGAACGCGGCGATCGCCGTGAAGGTGAGGAAGGCGGGACGGCTGAGTCCGGCGGCGGGGTCGAACGCGCCGAACATGGCCAGCATCTCGCCCCAGAACCCGGCGAGGCCGGGCAGGCCGAGCGAGGCGACCGCGGCGAAGGCGAGCAGGCCGCCGAGGCGCGGGGCCTTGCCGTAGAGCGCGGCGCCGGTCTGCTGGGCGAGGGTGTCGAGGTCGGTGGTGCCCGTGCGGTCCTTGAGGGCTCCGACCAGGAAGAAGAGCAGGCCGGTGATGAGGCCGTGGGCGACGTTGGCGAACAGGGCGCCGTTCACTCCGGTCGGGGTGGTGGAGGCGATGCCGAGGAGGACGAAGCCCATGTGGCCGACGGAGGAGTAGGCGACGAGGCGCTTGAGGTCGCCCTTGGCACCCCGCTTGGCGAGGGCGAGGCAGGCCAGGGAGCCGTAGACGATGCCGACGACGGCGAAGGCGGCGAGGTAGGGCGCGAAGGAGTGGAAGCCGTCGGGCGCGACCGGGAGGAGGATCCGGACGAAACCGTACGTTCCCATCTTCAGCAGCACGCCGGCGAGGAGGACCGAGCCGACGGTCGGGGCGGCGGTGTGGGCGTCGGGCAGCCAGCTGTGCAGGGGCCACATCGGGGTCTTCACCGCGAGCCCGATCCCGACCGCGAGAACGGCGATGACCTGCACGGATGTACTCAGCGACCGGCCGTTGTCAGTGGCGAGTGCCATCATGTCGAACGTGCCCGCCGTGACGCCGATCACGAGCAGGCCGAGCAGCATGACCACGGATCCGAGCAGCGTGTACAGGATGAACTTGGAGGCCGCCCGGGTCCGGCCCTCGCCGCCCCAGCGGGCGATGAGGAAGTACATCGGGATCAGCACGGTCTCGAAGGCGAGGAAGAACAGGATCAGGTCGAGGGCGGCGAAGGTGGCGAGGGTGCCGGCCTCCAGGACGAGCAGGAGAGCGACGAAGGCCTTGGGGCTGGGGCCCTTGGGCGGGTTGAAGTAGGAGTAGAGCGCGCAGAGGAAGGTCAGCAGCGCGGTCAGCACCAGGAGGGGGAGGGAGATGCCGTCGACGCCGAGGTGGATGCGCACGTCGAGTGCGGGGATCCAGCTGATGTCGGTCGTGGCCTGCATCTTCGAGGGGTGGTCATGGTCGAAGCCGACCGCGAGGGCGATGGCGGCGACGAGGATCGCGCCGGTCACCATGACGCCGTGCCGCAGGACGGCCTGCTCGGGTGACGTCCCCTTCAGTCCGGGCGGGGCGGGCAGGAGAGCGGCGGCCGCGCCGAGGAGCGGGCCGGCCACGATCAACGCCAGAAGGAACTGCATCACGGACTCGTTGATATCGATCACTCCTGCTCACGCTCCCGTCGCGACGAGGACGGCGGCGACCGCCAGGACGACGGCGCCGGCGAGCAGCGCGCTCACATAGGTCTGGACGTTGCCGGTCTGGGCACGCCGTACGGCGGCGCCGAGCCAGCGGGGCAGGGTGCCCGCTCCGCTGACGTAGGTGTCGACGACCTCGCGGTCGAGGAACCGGACGAGGCTCGCTCCGGCCTGCACCGGGCGTACGAACAGGGCCCGGTAGACGGCGTCGAGGTGGAAACCGGCGGCGGCGTGGCGGTGCAGCGGGCCGAGCAGGAGCCGGCCGGGGTCGGCCGGGTCGGGCGCGGCGGCCACGTCACCGTAGGCGGGCGCGTGCGTCGCGATGGCCTCGGCCTCCACGGCTGCGGCGTCGCGCTCGGGGTGGGCGGCGACCGCGCCCATCGGGACGCGTGCGGCTCGCGCGGTGGTGTGCCGCCAGGCCGCGCCGACGACGAGGACACCGGTCAGCGCCAGGCCCGTGCCGAGGACGGATGTGGTGAGGGTCGGGGCCAGGTCGCCGCCGTCGAACCAGTCGGGCAGCGTGCGGTAGGCGAGCCCGCCGACGGCGAGGGAGGGGGCGGCGAGCACCCACAGCACGGCGGTCATCGGCAAGGGCTCCCGGCCGTGGTCGGGGGCTTCGGCTCCCCGGCCGTTGAAGGCCAGCAGCCACAGGCGGGCCGCGTAGGCGGCGGTGAGGAGGGCGGTGAGCAGTCCGGTGACGAGGACGATCCAGCCCGCGGCGGCGGGAGCGTACTCGCTGTGGCCGGTGGAGGCGTGTTCGGCGGCGCCGAGGACGGACTCCTTGGAGAAGAAGCCGCTGAACGGCGGGATCGCGGCGAGCGCGAGGAGCGCCACGGTCATCGTCCAGAACGCGTCGGGGACGCGGTCGCGCAGGTGGCTCATGCGGGACATGGCGGCCAGGGAGTTGGTGCCGGCGGCGTGGATGATCACTCCGGCGGCGAGGAACAGCAGCGCCTTGAACGCGCCGTGCGACAGGAGGTGGAACACGGCGGCGCCGCGGTCGCCGACGGCGAGGGCTCCGGTCATGTAACCGAGCTGGCCGATCGTCGAGTAGGCGAGGACGCGCTTGATGTCGTCCTGGGCGAGCGCGGCGACACCGGAGCCGGCCATGGTGACGGCGGCCATGACGGCCAGGACGACCATCGCGGCCTGGGATGCCTCGAAGACCGGGAGGAGGCGGGCGACGAAGTAGACGCCGGCGGCGACCATCGTCGCCGCGTGGATCAACGCGGAGACGGGTGTCGGGCCCGCCATGGCGTCGGGGAGCCAGGTGTGCAGCGGGAACTGCGCCGACTTGCCGGCCACGCCCGCCAGGAGGAGCAGGGCGATCAGGGTCGGGTGGTCAAGTCCGTCGTGGGCGACGGCGCCGAGGACCTTGGTGATGCGGAAGGAGCTGGCGTCGGTGGCCAGGGCGAACAGACCGAGGAGGAAGGGGACGTCGCCGAGCTTGGTGACGAGGAAGGCCTTGATGGAGGCGGCGCGGGCCTCCGGGGTCTCCCAGTAGTGGCCGACCAGGAAGTAGGAGCAGATGCCCATGACTTCCCAGCCGACCAGCAGCACGATCAGGTCGCCGGAGTAGACGACCAGGAACATCGCGGAGGTGAACAGGGAGACGAGAGCGGCGTAGGACGCATAGCGCGGGTCCTCGCGCAGGTAGGCGGTCGAGTAGATCTGCACGCAGCCGGCGACCAGGCCGACCAGGACGGCGACGAGCGCGGCGAAGCCGTCGATGTACAGCGCCAGTTCGATCGGGACCGAACCGGTGGGGGTGAGCTCGGTGACCGCGTCGACGGCCGCGTCCCCGCCCTGCCGTACGGCGACCACGGCGGCCAGGACGAGGGAGGCGAGGGTCGGCAGGACCGCGAGCGGGCGGACGAATCCGGGGGCGGTGCGGCCGAGGAGCAGTCCGGCGGCCGCGCCGAGGAACGGCAGGAGCGGGACGAGGACGGCGAGGGTGGTGGTGGTCACGCGGTGGCCTCGGACTTCCCGGCCCGGCCGGCCTGTTCGGCCGCGCGGGCGCCGCTGTGGGGGTCGCCGGGGCCGTCGGGGCCGTCGGCGTCCAGGACTTCGTGGCCCTCTGCGGTGTCGCGGAGCTTGTCGATGTCCGCGGTGCCGCGGTTGCGGTGGACGGCGAGGACGATGGCCAGGCCGATGCCGATCTCGGCGGCGGCGACGGCGATGGTGAACAGGGTGAGGGCCTGGCCGGAGTGCAGGGTCTCCTCGGCGGTCCTGCTGAGCCAGACGTCGAAGGCGACGAGGTTGAGGTTGACGGCGTTGAGCATCAGCTCGACCGACATCAACACCAGGATCGCGTTGCGGCGGGCGAGCACGCCGTAGAGGCCCGTGCAGAAGAGCAGGGCGGCGAGAACGGCGGGATAGGCGAGGTGCATCAGCGGGCGCCGCCTTCCGGCTCGGCCGGCGAAGTTCCGGAACTCTCTGTGACAGTCCGGGAACTCTTGGTGATTGCTCGGGAGTTCACAGGGGGAGAGCTCGACTCGGCCTTGGCCTTGCGGGACAGGACGATCGCGCCGACCAGTGCCGCGAGGAGGAGGACGGAGAGGGCTTCGAAGGGAAGGACCCAGTGCTGGAAGAGGCTCGCGCCGGTGACCTCGGTGGAGCCGGCGGCCGGGCCGTCCAGGTCGATCCAGGTGGCGCGGAAGGCGTCGACGACCACCCAGACCAGGGCGGCCGCGGCGGCGACGGCGACCGAGAGGGCGGCCCAGCGGTTGCCGGAGTCGGCGTCCGGTGAGCGGCCGATGGGGGCCCTGGTGAGCATCAGACCGAACAGGAGGAGGACGACGACGGACCCGACGTAGATGAGGACCTGCACCCAGGCGATGAACTCGGCGGTGAGGAGGAGGTATTCGACGGCGAGGCCGCCGAGGGCGACCACCAGCCACAGGGCGGCGTGGACCAGTTGACGGGTGGTGACGGTGACGAGGGCCGCGCCGAAGGTGACCAGACCGACGAGGAGGAAGGCGATCTCGACACCGGTCGGCGAGAGGAAGCCCTGCGGGGCCTGAGCGAGGGTCATGCCTCTCCCTCCGGGGGCTCGGTCGGTTCGGCTTGCGCTTCCTGGGCGGCTGCCAGTTTCTCGGCGGTCTTGCGGGCGGCGGCGATCTCCTTCGGCTCCTCCGCGCCGGGGTCGAGGGCGGGCGGGGCCGGGACCGTCCACATCCATTCGCGGAGCTTGTCCCGCTCGTGGGTGAGGTCGCGGATGTCGGTCTCGGCGTACTCGAACGCCGGGGACCAGAACAGGGCGTCGAAAGGACACACCTCGATGCAGATACCGCAGTACATGCACAGGGAGAAGTCGATGGCGAAACGGTCGAGGACGTTGCGGCTGCGTTCGCGGCCGCCGGGGGTCGCCGCCGGGACCGTCTCCTTGTGGGAGTCGATGTAGATGCACCAGTCGGGGCACTCACGGGCGCACAGCATGCAGACCGTGCAGTTCTCCTCGAACAAGCCGATCACTCCGCGGGTGCGGGGCGGGAGGTCGGGCTGGGTGTCCGGGTACTGCTCGGTGACGGTCTTCCGCGTCATCGTGCGGAGGGTGACGGCCAGGCCCTTGGCGAGGCCGCTTCCGGGGATGGGGGCCATGGTTACCGGATCACCACCTTGACGACGCCGGTGAGAGCGATCTGAGCGAGAGAGAGGGGGACGAGGAGGGTCCAGGAGAGTTTCTGGAGCTGGTCCTCGCGCAGCCGTGGATAGGTGACGCGGAGCCAGATGACGACGAAGGCGAGCAGGGCGGTCTTCAGCAGGGTCCAGACCCAGCCGAGGCCGTCGGCGCCCCAGGGGCCGTGCCAGCCGCCCAGGAAGAGGACGGTGGTCAGGCCGCACAGGACGACGATGCCGGCGTACTCGGCGAGGAGGAACAGAGCGAAACGGAGGCCGGTGTACTCGGTGTACGCGCCGAAGATGATCTCGGAGTCGGCGACGGGCATGTCGAAGGGAGGCCGTTGGAGTTCGGCGAGGCCGGCGACGAAGAAGACGATCGCGCCGACGATCTGCCAGGGCAGCCACCACCACTCGAAGGCGTCGACGATGCCGGGGAGCGAGACCGTCCCAGCGGCCATCGCGACGGAGGCGGCGGTGAGGAGCATGGGGAGTTCGTAGGCGAGGAGCTGGGCGGCGGTGCGCAGGCCGCCGAGGAGGGAGAACTTGTTGGCGGAGGCCCAGCCGGCCATGAGTGAGCCGAGGACGCCCACGCCCATCACCGCGAGGACGAAGAAGACGCCGGCGTCGACGACCTCGCCGACCGCGCCCTCACCCGGGCCGATGGGGATGGCGAGGAGGACGAGGAGGTACGGCAGGAGCGCCACGGCGGGGGCGAGCTGGAAGACACGGCGGTCCGCGCCCGCGGGGACGACGTCCTCCTTCTGCGCGAACTTCACGCCGTCCGCGATGAGCTGGGCCCAGCCGTGGAAGCCGCCGGCGTACATGGGGCCGAGGCGGCCCTGCATATGGGCCATGACCTTGTGCTCGGTCTGACCCACGATCAGGGGGAAGGTGAGGAAGACGACGAAGACGATCAGGAGTCGCAGGGCGACGTCTGAGGCGTCGTTCACTGCGGGCCTCCTCGGGGGGTGTCGTGAGTGCCGTCTGCTGGAGGGTCGGCGGGAGTTCGGTCTTCGGGGGTTGCGTCTTCGGGCGAGCCTCCGTCCCTTGGGTCCCCGCCGGACGACTGCGGGCGGTCCGCGGCCGTCCGCTCGCCTTGGGGCTCGGAGTCGTCGAAGGCGGGACGGGCATGGTGCCACGGAGCGTCGGAACTGCGGGGAGGCCGGGCGCGGCGGGTGCTCGCGCCGGGAGCGGGTCCCTCGGCGGGGGCCTCGGCAGCGGCGGCTTCCTCCGTGGTGGCATCGCCGGTAGGGGCCTTCTCGGAGGGGGGCCCATCCGAGGTGGCGGCTCGCTGACTGGCCGATCCCTGGGAGGCGCTGCGCGCGCGGCGGGGGCCCCGCGAGGGTCGGGAAGCCTCTGGTTCGGGCGCGGCCGGCCGGTCGGCGCCGCCGGTCTCGCGGGTGCCGCCAGGCCGGACGGCTCCGGCGGCTTCGCCGGCTCCGGCAGCTCCTTCAGTTCCGTCGGCAGCGGCGGCTTCGGCGGCTTCGGCGGCTTCGGCGGTTTCGGCGGTTTCGGCGGCGGTGGTGCGCGGCTCGGCCGGGGGCTCGGCGACGGCGTCCCGCACGGCGCGCGGGTCGGCAGCCGGCTCGGGAACGGTCTGTGGCTCGGCGGCCGCGTCAGGCGTGGCCCCTGGCGCAGTCACCGCCTCCCCCGCGGTCGCGGTCTCCGGTCGGTTCGCCGGGTCCCGGGGGGCGCGCCGCTCGGTGGCCGGTGCCTGCTGGGGCGTTGCCTCCTGGGTGGGTGCCGGTGTCGGCGGGGTGGTGGTCTGGCTGGCTGAGCCTGCGGATGCTGAGCGCATGCGCCGTGGGGGTCGCTCGCCGGCCGGTCCGGTGGGGCGCGCCGGGCGTTCGCCTGCGGCGCGGGAGGTTGCCGCGCCGCGGGCCGGGCGGGCGGGTGCTGGGGGGAGCTGGCCCTTGAGGGGGCCCCAGTCGTTGGGGTCGGGGACGCCGGGGGGAAGCATCTGGCGGCGCTTGGGGCCGCCGTGTTCGGACTCGCCGGGTTCCTTGGCGCCGGGCCAGGCCTTGGCGACGCGGGCGGCGAGGACGAAGTCCTTGCGGAGGGGGTGGCCTTCGAAGTTCTCCGGGAGGAGGAGGTGGTCCAGGCCGGGGTGGCCGGTGAAGCGGACGCCGAACATCTCGTGCGTCTCGCGTTCGTGCCAGGCCGCGCCCGCGTAGGCGTCGACGGCGGAGGGGAGGACCGGGGCGTCGTGCGGGACCGTGGTGCGTACGAGGAGGCGGCGGACCGGGGACAGGGCGACGAGGTGGGCGCAGACACGGAAGCCGGTGCCGGGTTCGTCGACGGCGCTGAGCCAGTCGAAGTAGGTGCAGCCGAGGCGGTCGCGGGCGGTCTCCAGGGCGGTGATCCAGGAGGCCGGGGGGACGTCGACGGTGAGGAGGTCGTAGGACTCCTCGGCGGTGGCGTCGGCGCCGAAGACTTCCTCGGCGGGGGCGGGCAGCCAACCGGGGGCGGTCATCGGGTGTCCCCCTCCGGGGCGGGCGGCCGGACGAGCCCGCTCTGCAGCGCGGCCGTCGACGGGCGGGGGGTGTCGGAGGCGTACCGCTCTCCCAGCGACTCCCGGGCGATCTTCTCCTGGAGCTTGAGGATCCCCTGGAGCAGCGCCTCGGGGCGGGGCGGGCAGCCGGGGACGTAGACGTCCACGGGGATGATCTGGTCCACGCCCTTGGTGACGGAGTAGGAGTCCCAGTAGGGGCCGCCGCAGTTGCTGCAGGCGCCGAAGGAGATGACGTACTTGGGTTCCGGCATCTGCTCGTAGAGGCGCTTGACGGCGGGGGCCATCTTGTCCGTGACCGTGCCGGAGACGACCATCAGGTCGGCCTGGCGCGGGCCGGGCGCGAAGGGGATCACGCCGAGGCGGATGAAGTCGTGGCGGGCCATCGACGCGGCGATGAACTCGATCGCGCAGCATGCGAGGCCGAAGTTGAACACCCAGAGGGAGTAGCGGCGGCCCCAGTTCAGGACCACCTTCATCGGCTCGGGTGCGAGGCGGGCGAGGGCGCCCAGCCGCTTCGGCTCGGGGAGGAGTACGGGCTCCGAGGGGGTCACGTCCATGCCAGGACGCCCTTCTTGTATGCGTACAGCAGGCCGACGGCGAGGAAGCCGAGGAAGATGAACATCTCCACGAGTGTGGTGGCGCCGTAGCCGGGCGCGGCGAAGACCGTCGCCCAGGGGAAGAGGAAGATCGAGTCGACGGCGAAGATGACGTAGAGGAAGGCGTAGACGTAGTAGCGGACCTGGGTGTGGGCCCAGCCCTCGCCGACGGGGTCGACGCCGCACTCGTACGTCAGGAGTTTCTCGGGGGTGGGGACCACCGGGCGCAGCAGGCGGCCGGCGCCGAAGGCGACGGCGACGAACAGCACGCCGACGGCGGCGAGCAGTCCGACTACCGCGTAGGAGTCGAAGTAGTCCGACGCGACCACGACCGTCGAACCCGTCAGCGTTTCGTGCGACGTCTGCGGCACCGTCCGTCCCTCGCTCCCCGACCTCGGCCTGTTCGACGATCTGTACGCACGGGAGTCTAGGGCCTGATAAAGGCACAGTAAGCAGCCCGTCTCGCCCGGGGCAAAGGGGGTGGGGTTTTCCCCCGGGGGCCCGGGCGGTGAACTCCATGGCGCGGCGGCGTCCCGCGCGGCACGCTGAGCCGTATGACCGTATCCAAGCCCGCCCCCGCGGCGGCGTACAGACCTGCCGTGGCCGTGCCCGTGACCGGCCCGCTCGCTCGGCCCTCCTCCCGGAGGGCGGGTGAGAGCGAGGACCGTCTGCCGCCGCCCCGTTTCGCCTATGACGCGCAGACCTGGAAGGAGATCGCGCATCTCCTGGCGAACCTGCCCATGTCGATCGTGGGGTTCGGTTACGGGTTCACCGCGCTGCTGGTCGGCGCCGTGCTGGCGCTGACGGCGGTGGGGCTGCCGGTGCTGGCGCTCGGCCTGCTGGGCGCGCGGCTGATCGGCCGGTTCGAGCGGGGCCGGGCGCGGATGCTGCTGGGGCTGCGGATCGACGAGCCGAGCCCGCTGCCGCTGCGGCGGTCGGGCAACCCGCTCCAGGGGATGTGGCTGGCGCTGAAGGATCCGGTGGCCTGGCGGACGCTGCTGTACGACGTGATCCGGCTGCCGTGGGGCATCGCCACGTTCACGGTCGTCTTCACGTCGCTGTTCGTGGCGTGGCCGGTGCTGCCGTTCGTGGCGCGGGGGCTGACCAACGTGGACCGGATTCTGGTGCGGGCGCTGCTGTCGCCGTCGGACGGGCTGGAGCGGAGGATCGCCGAACTGGAGTCCGACCGGGGGGTCGTGGTGGACACGGCGGCCGCCGATCTGCGGCGCATCGAGCGGGATCTGCACGACGGTGCGCAGGCGCGGCTCGTCAATCTGGCGATGGGGCTGGGCCTGGCGAAGGAGAAGCTGCTGGAGGATCCGGACGCGGCCACGGCGATGGTGGAGGAGGCGCACGGTGAGGTGAAGCTCGCGCTCCAGGAGCTGCGTGATCTGGCGCGGGGCATTCACCCGGCGGTGCTGACCGACCGGGGGCTGGACGCGGCGTTGTCGTCGGTGGCCTCGCGGTGCACGGTGCCGGTGCAGGTGACGGCCGAGCTGACGTCCCGGCCGGCGCAGGCCATCGAGGGGATCGCCTACTTCACCGTCTCCGAGCTGCTGCAGAACGTCAGCAAGCACAGCGGGGCGCGGTCGGCGTGGGTGGACGTGTGGCGGTCTGAGGACCGGCTGCTCATCCAGGTGCGGGACGACGGTCGCGGCGGCGCCCGGCTCGACGGCGGCAGCGGGATGCGGGGGCTGGCGGAGCGGCTGGGGGCCGTGGACGGTCTGTTCGTCGTGGACTCGCCGCCGGGCGGGCCGACGACGGTGACGGCGGAGCTGCCCTGGCGGGACCGGTAGGGGGTGCGCGGCCTTGCCGCCGGCCGTGGGCGCGGGGTGGGGAAAACCCCCCGTTCAAGAGGCCGACGGACTCCATGGCCGACGGCGTCGCCGCCCGGGAGGGTGGAGGCGGTGGACGAGACCCGCGGACGGGAAGAGAAGGACGGACGACGCCGATGGCCACACAGTTCGGGGAGTACGGGGCGTACGGGAACCACGAGGCGTACGGGGACTCGGGGTTCGGGTCCGGGGGGCGGTGGCGTCGGGTGCCGTCGGTGCTGCGGGCGCCGGTGGAGGCGCGGCTCTGGCGGGAGTTCGCCTTCGTCCTGCTGAGCCTGCCGATCAGCATCGTCCTGTTCACGTACGCGGTGGTGACGCTGTCGCTGGGCGCGGGCCTGCTGGTGACGTTCCTCGGTGTTCCGGTGCTGGCTGCGGGGCTGGCCGGGTGCCGGGGGTTCGGGACGCTGGAGCGGGCGCGGGCGCGTGCGCTGCTCGGCCTGGAGGTTGCGGCGCCCGAGCCGCTGCGGCCTCGCGGGCGGGGCGCGATGGCCTGGACGGGCGCCGTGCTGAAGAGCGGCGTCTCCTGGCGGCACGCGCTCTACTCGGTGGTGCACCTGCCCTGGGCGGTGTTCTCCTTCTCCGTGTCGGTGGCCTTCTGGACGTACGGCTGGGCGCTGCTGACGTACCCGCTGTGGTTCTGGGTCTTCCCGCTGTACGGCGGGCAGGGCGGGCTCCAGCTGTACGGCGACGAGCAGCACCGGATCTATCTCGACAACCCGTTCGAGATCACGGTGACGGCGCTGGTGGGGCTGTTGTTCACGCTGGCCACGCCGTGGATCGTGCGGGCCCTGACCACGGTGGACCGGGTGATGGTGCGCGGGCTGCTGGGGCGGTCGCGGCTGGTCTCGCGGGTGGTGGAGCTGGAGTCCGACCGGGGGGTCGTGGTGGACACCGCCGCCGCCGATCTGCGGCGCATCGAGCGGGATCTGCACGACGGGGCGCAGGCGCGGCTGGTGGCGCTGGCGATGGATCTGGGGCTGGCGAAGGAGAAGCTGGGGGAGGATCCGCGGGCTGCGGCGCGGATGGTGGACGAGGCGCACGGCGAGGTGAAGACGGCGCTGCGGGAGCTGCGGGACCTGGCGCGCGGGATCCATCCGGCGGTGCTGACGGACCGGGGGCTGGACGCGGCGCTGTCGGCGGTGGCCTCGCGGTGCACGGTGCCGGTGCGGGTGGAGGTGGATCTGGACGCGCGGCCCGCGGCGGCGATCGAGGGGATCGCGTACTTCACGGTGTCGGAGCTGCTGCAGAACGTCGCCAAGCACAGTGGGGCAAGGGCGGCGTCGGTGGACGTGTGGCGGGTGGAGGAGCGGTTGATGTTGCAGGTCGCCGATGACGGGGTGGGCGGGGCGGACGCCGCCGGCGGGTCCGGGCTCGCGGGGTTGGCGGGACGGCTGGACGCGGTGGACGGCGTCCTGGTGGTGGATTCGCCCGCGGGCGGGCCCACCCGGATCACCGCGGAGTTGCCCTGGCGGGCGTAGCCCGCGGGCAACCCGCACGGCCTCGCGGGCAGCCGGCTCACCCGCACGGCCGAAACCGCTCAACAACCTCTCGCCGTCCGCGCACGCAGCGACCGTTTGCTGGAATGCTGGACGCGTTCAACCAGACGGGTGGGACGCGGACGTGTGCTGGGGGGCCGGGATCGTGGTGGACAGGGTGCGGGTGGTCATCGCCGAGGACTCCGTGCTGTTGCGGGAGGGGCTGACGCGGCTGCTGACCGACCGCGGGCACGAGGTCGTCGCGGGGGTCGGGGACGGCGAGGCGCTGGTGAAGACCATCACCGAGCTGGACGCGGAGGGTGCGCTGCCCGACGTGGTGGTGGCGGACGTGCGGATGCCGCCGACGCACACCGACGAGGGGGTGCGGGCCGCCGTACGGCTGAGGAAGGCCCATCCGGGGCTCGGGGTGCTGGTGCTGTCGCAGTACGTGGAGGAGAGGTACGCCACCGAACTGTTGGCCGGATCCAGCCATGGTGTCGGCTATCTGCTCAAGGACCGGGTGGCCGAGGTGCGGGAGTTCGTGGACGCGGTGGTGCGGGTGGCCGAGGGGGGCACGGCGCTCGACCCCGAGGTGGTCGCCCAGCTGCTCGGACGCAGCCGGAAGCAGGACGTGCTGGCCGTGCTCACCCCGCGGGAGCGGGAGGTGCTGGGGCTGATGGCCGAGGGGCGGACGAACTCGGCGGTGGCCCGGCGGCTGGTGGTCAGCGACGGCGCGGTGGAGAAGCACGTCAGCAACATCTTCCTGAAGCTGGGGCTGTCGCCCAGCGACGGGGACCATCGGCGCGTACTCGCCGTGCTCACCTATCTCAATTCGTGACACTCGGGAGAACTCGGGAAATCATGGCAATTCGGGGCGCCCGGCCGTCTCACGGCGATGTCCGTCATGTGAAAGGCCGAGGGAGGCGACCCCTGCCGACGTAGGGTTGATCCAGGGAGGGCCTTTGGGAAGGCCCGTCCCGGGACAGCCACCCTCGAGGGAGGTCCAGTCAGTGACCAGTCAGGTCAGCAGCCCAGCGGAGCACACCGACGGATCCGTGGTGGGAGAGCAGCGCAAACCGGACGGGACGAAGGACGTCCGCCGTCTCGACCGGGTGATCATCAGGTTCGCGGGCGACTCCGGTGACGGCATGCAGCTCACCGGCGACCGCTTCACCTCGGAGACGGCGTCGTTCGGCAACGACCTGTCGACGCTGCCGAACTTCCCCGCCGAGATCCGCGCGCCCGCAGGCACCCTTCCTGGCGTGTCCTCGTTCCAGCTGCACTTCGCCGACCACGACATCCTCACCCCGGGTGACGCGCCCAACGTGCTGGTCGCCATGAACCCGGCCGCGCTGAGAGCCAACATCGGCGATGTGCCGAGGGGCGCGGAGATCATCGTCAACACGGACGAGTTCACCAAGCGGGCGATGCAGAAGGTGGGGTACGCGGCTTCGCCGCTGGAGGACGGCTCCCTCGACGGTTACCAGCTCCACCCGGTCCCGCTGACCACTCTGACCGTCGAGGCTCTCAAGGACTTCGACCTCACCCGTAAGGAGGCCGAGCGCAGCAAGAACATGTTCGCGCTCGGCCTCCTGTCGTGGATGTACCACCGGCCGACGGAGGGGACCGAGCGGTTCCTGAGGTCGAAGTTCGCGAAGAAGCCCGACATCGCGGCGGCCAACATCGCCGCGTTCCGCGCCGGCTGGAACTTCGGGGAGACGACCGAGGACTTCGCCGTCAGCTACGAGGTGGCTCCGGCGGCCAGGGCGTTCCCGGTGGGCACGTACCGCAACATCTCGGGGAACCTGGCGCTGGCGTACGGGCTGATCGCCGCCTCCCGCCAGGCCGATCTGCCGCTGTTCCTCGGCTCGTACCCGATCACCCCGGCCTCGGACATCCTGCACGAGCTGAGCCGGCACAAGAACTTCGGCGTGCGGACCTTCCAGGCCGAGGACGAGATCGCCGGCATCGGGGCGGCGCTGGGCGCGGCCTTCGGCGGTTCGCTGGCGGTGACGACCACCTCCGGTCCGGGTGTGGCGCTCAAGAGCGAGACCATCGGCCTGGCCGTGTCGCTGGAGCTGCCGCTGCTGATCGTCGACATCCAGCGGGGCGGCCCGTCCACCGGGCTGCCGACCAAGACGGAGCAGGCCGATCTGCTCCAGGCGATGTTCGGGCGCAACGGCGAGGCGCCGGTCCCGATCGTGGCCCCGAGCACGCCGGCCGACTGCTTCGACGCCGCTCTGGAGGCCGCCCGCATCGCCCTGATGTACCGCACGCCGGTGATGCTGCTGTCCGACGGCTACCTCGCCAACGGCTCCGAGCCCTGGCGCATCCCGGAGCTGGAGGAGCTGCCCGACCTGAGCGTGCAGTTCGCGCAGGGCCCGAACCACACCCTGGCGGACGGCACGGACGTCTTCTGGCCGTACAAGCGGGACCCGCAGACCCTCGCCCGGCCGTGGGCGGTGCCGGGGACGCCGGGTCTGGAGCACCGCATCGGCGGCATCGAGAAGGAGGACGGGACGGGGAACATCTCCTACGCCCCGGCCAACCACGATCTGATGGTCCGCACCCGGCAGGCGAAGATCGACGGAATCGACGTGCCCGACGTCGAGGTCGACGACCCGCACGGCGCGCGCACCCTGGTGCTGGGCTGGGGCTCGACGTACGGGCCGATCACGGCGGCGGTACGGCGGCTGAGGGCGGCCGGGGAAGCGGTCGCGCAGGTTCATCTGCGGCATCTGAACCCCTTCCCGGGCAACCTCGGCGCCGTGTTGGGGGCGTACGACAAGGTCGTGATCCCCGAGATGAACCTCGGTCAGCTCGCCACCCTGATCCGGGCGAAGTACCTCGTCGACGCGCATTCGTACACCCAGGTCAACGGCATGCCGTTCAAGGCGGAGCAGCTCGCCGCGGCACTGAAGGAGGCCATCGATGGCTGAGACGACCGATTCCTCCACGGGGCGCGCCGCCGCACGCACGGGCGGCGGCGTCGAGGCGCTCTCGCTCGTCCCCAAGGCCGAGGCCCGGCAGTCCATGAAGGACTTCAAGTCGGACCAGGAAGTGCGCTGGTGCCCGGGCTGCGGTGACTACGCGATCCTGGCGGCCGTCCAGGGCTTCATGCCGGAGCTGGGGCTGGCCAGGGAGAACATCGTCTTCGTGTCGGGCATCGGCTGCTCCTCCCGGTTCCCGTACTACATGAACACCTACGGCATGCACTCCATCCACGGCCGTGCGCCGGCCATCGCGACGGGGCTCGCCGCCTCCCGGCAGGACCTGAGCGTGTGGGTGGTGACGGGCGACGGGGACGCGCTGTCCATCGGCGGCAACCACCTCATCCACGCCCTGCGGCGCAACGTCAACCTGAAGATCCTGCTGTTCAACAACCGGATCTACGGGCTCACCAAGGGCCAGTACTCGCCCACCTCCGAGGTCGGCAAGATCACCAAGTCGACGCCGATGGGCTCGCTGGACGCGCCGTTCAACCCGGTGTCGCTGGCCCTCGGGGCCGAGGCGTCGTTCGTGGCCCGGACCGTCGACTCCGACCGCAGGCACCTGACGGAGGTGCTGCGCCAGGCCGCCGCCCACCCGGGCACGGCGCTGATCGAGATCTACCAGAACTGCAACATCTTCAACGACGGCGCGTTCGAGGCGCTCAAGGACAAGCAGTCGGCCGAGGAGACGGTGATCCGGCTGGAGCACGGGCGGCCGATCCGCTTCGGCGGCGACCTCGGCAAGGGCGTCGTGCGGGACGCGGCGACCGGCGATCTGAAGGTGGTGACCGTGACGGAGGAGAACGAGTCCGACGTCCTGGTCCACGACGCGCACGCGGCGTCCCCCACCAACGCCTTCGCCCTGTCACGGCTGGCCGACCCGGACACCCTGCACCAGACGCCGATCGGCGTGTTCCGCGCGGTGGAGCGGCCGGTGTACGACACGCAGATGGCGGACCAGCTGGACGCGGCGATCGACCAGCACGGCAAGGGCGATCTGGCGGCGCTGCTGGCCGGCGGGGACACCTGGACGGTCGTCGGCTGAGGTTCGCTGCGAGAGCGACTGTTTCACGAGGCCCGGGAGCGTTCCTCCCGGGCCTCGTCGTAGGCGCGGCGGGCCTGCTCCACGTCGGCCATGCGCTCGGTGGTCCAGGTCGCCAGCGCCTTGACCTGCGCGGCGGCCTCGCGCCCCATCGCGGTGAGCGAGTAGTCGACGCGCGGCGGGATCACCGGCTTGGCGTCACGGTGGACGAGGCCGTCGCGCTCCAGGGTCTGCAGGGTCTGGGTGAGCATCTTCTCGCTGACCCGGCCGATCGCGCGGCGCAGTTCGCTGAAGCGGTACGGGCGCTCCAGCAGCTCCATCAGCACCAGGACGCCCCAGCGGCTGGTGACGTGCTCCAGGACGAGGCGGTAGGGGCACAGCTCCGCGCCGTGGTCGTACCGGCTGCCACCCGCTCCGCTCACTTCACTTACTGCCATGCCAGTACCTTACTTCAAAGTGGGTACTTTCCAACAGTTAGCGCACGACCTAGGGTTAGTGGCAGTTCGCTTCTCCGCCCCTCACCTCTGGGAGTACTCACCATGAGCATCGTCGTCACCGGCGCCACCGGACAGCTCGGCCGTCACGTCGTGGAGCAGCTGCTGGAGAAGGTCCCGGCGGAACAGATCACCGCCGTCGTACGCAGCGAGGCCAAGGCCGCCGACCTCGCGGCGCGCGGGGTGAAGCTCGCGATCGCCGACTACAACACGCCCGAGACCTTCGACGGCGTGTTCGCCGCCGGGGACAAGGTGCTGCTGATCTCGGGCAACGAGTTCGACAAGGGCCGCCCGCAGCAGCACCAGGTCGTCATCGACGCCGCGAAGGCGGCCGGTGTGGCGCTGCTCGCCTACACCAGCGCGCCGGGCACCCTCACCGCCGCCCTTGCCGACGACCACCGCGCCACCGAGAAGGCGCTGGCCGCCTCCGGCGTGCCGTACGCGCTGCTGCGCAACGGCTGGTACCACGAGAACTACACCGAGCAGCTCGCCCCGGTGCTGGAGCACAGCGCGGTCGTCGCGGCCGCAGGCGAGGGCCGGGTCTCCTCCGCCGCCCGCGCCGACTACGCGGCCGCCGCGGTCGCCGTCCTGACCGGCGAGGGCCACGAGGGCAAGACCTACGAGCTGGGCGGCGACGAGGCGTGGAGCTTCGCCGAGTACGCGGCCGAGCTGAGCCGGCAGACCGGCAAGGAGATCGTCTACAAGGACGTCCCGGCGGAGGCTCTCGTCGGCATCCTGACCGGCGCCGGGCTGCCCGGGCCGTTCGCCGAGATCCTCGCGGGCGTGGACACCTCGATCGCGAAGGGTGAGCTGGTCGTCTCCTCCGGCGACCTGTCCCGGTTGGCGGGCCGCCCGACCACGCCCCTGTCGGAGGCGATCACGGCCGCGCTCAAGGGCTGAGCAGCCCGCGCAGACCCTGGACGGACCGGCCCCCCTGGCTGTCATGACCGTATGGCGATACGGACATGACAGCCAGGGGGGCTCGGCGTTACCTTCGTCCACGCACGGCCGCACGGCTGCGCGCCCGAGGTGAGAGGAGGGCCCGGTGGCCGGGACGTCGAAGGGTGAGGGCCGGATAGGCCTGCTGAACGGCTTCGCCGCCTACGGGATGTGGGGCCTGGTCCCGCTCTTCTGGCCGCTGCTCAAACCGGCCGGCGCAGTGGAGATCCTCGCCCACCGCATGGTGTGGTCCCTCGCCTTCGTCGTCGTCGCGCTGGCCGTCGTGCGGCGCTGGGCCTGGGCGGGCGAACTGCTGCGCCAGCCCCGGCGGCTCGGGCTCGTCGCGATCGCCGCGGCCGTGATCACCGTGAACTGGGGCGTCTACATCTGGTCCGTGAACAGCGGGCACGTGGTCGAGGCGTCCCTCGGGTACTTCATCAACCCGCTGGTCACCATCGCCATGGGCGTGCTGCTGCTGAAGGAGCGGTTGCGACCGGCGCAGTGGGCCGCGGTCGGCGTGGGAGCCGCGGCCGTGGTGGTGCTGACCGTGGGCTACGGCCGTCCGCCGTGGATCTCGCTGTGCCTCGCGTTCTCCTTCGCCGTCTACGGGCTGGTGAAGAAGAAGGTCAACCTCGGCGGGGTGGAGTCGCTGGCCGCCGAGACCGCGATCCAGTTCCTGCCCGCGCTCGGCTACCTGCTGTGGCTGTCCGCCGACGGCGGCTCCACCTTCGCCGACGAGGGCCTCGGCCATTCCGCCCTGCTCGCCGCCACCGGCATCGTGACCGCCCTGCCGCTGGTCTGCTTCGGCGCGGCGGCGATCAGGGTGCCGCTGTCCACGCTGGGTCTGCTGCAGTACCTCGCGCCGGTCTTCCAGTTCCTGCTCGGCATCGTGTACTTCCACGAGGCCATGCCGCCCGAGCGCTGGGCGGGCTTCGCGCTGGTCTGGCTGGCGCTGGCGCTGCTGACGTGGGACGCGCTCAGGACGGCGCGGCGGGCGCGGGCGAGGATCGCGCGCTCCTCGGCGGGCGCCGGGGACGTCACCGCGGCGCCGCTCGCCGAGGCCAGGCCGGCCGGCGTGACGGCGGCGGCCCCGGCCGCCCGGGCCGAGGGGGCGACGCCCGACATGGCGGCTCCCGAACTGGCGGCTCAGGACGCGCCCGTGCCCGACCCCCTCGACGCACAGGCGTGACCCGGCCCCTCAGGGGTCCTTGCGTGCCCGGTGCGCGCGTACGGTCGGCGTGGGGGTCGGTGAAGGGGTCGATCGCGTCGCGGGCGACCGTGGAGAGCAGCGCGGTTCCGGTGGCGCCCGGGGCCCGGACGCGCGTGTCGTCGGGCGTGAGCCGGCGGCTCGCCTGCGGCTCGGTCGAGGACGTCCACGTGCCGCGGTTGGAGCGGGCGGCCGTTCGTGCGGCCAGGAGAAAGAGCGCGTCGCTCGTCCGGGCGGCTTCGTCGTGGAGACGACCGGTTCCAGCCCCTCCGGGAGCCGGCTCCGGGCGGCCCGAGCCACGAGGTCGGCGGGCTCGTGCGGCATCTCCGGCGGGCGAGCGCGCCCGGGCCGTCGTGGGGTGCGATTTGGGACAGAGCTCGCCCGGGGCGAAGCTGTAGGGCCTATAAGTGGTCACATGAGCGAGACACACGAGGCCGCCCCCGCCCCCCTGCACTTCAAGCTCGTCATCGACTGCGCCGACCCGCAGGCCCAGGCCGACTTCTGGGCCGCCGCGCTGCACTACACCGCAGAGGACAACGGCGCGTTCATCGAACGGCTGCTGGCGGCCGGCGCGCTGCCTGGCGAGGCGACGGTGGAGTTCCACGGGAGGCTCGCCTTCAGGGACCTGGTCGCCGTACGGCATCCGCAGGACCCGTTCGACGCGGACAGCGGGACGGGGCTGGGCCGGCGGCTGCTGTTCCAGCGGGTGCCGGAGGCGAAGACGGCCAAGAACAGGCTCCACCTCGACGTGCACGCCGGTCCGGAGCGGCGGGACGCGGAGGTCGAGCGGCTGACCGCGCTGGGGGCGAGTGTGCTGCGGGAGGTGAAGGAGCCGTCCGGCCAGTGGGTCGTGATGGCGGACCCGGAGGGGAACGAGTTCTGCGTGCAGTGAGGGGCGCGCCCTACCGGACTTGACTCCCTTTTCCTCAGGCGCTCTTGACGGACAGTTGGCCAGAGCTTCACCATCCAGGCACCCCATTCACCGGGGGTTCTCCGCGACCTGTCGCGGGGACCCCTCTGGAATTCGGAGCCCCCCACATGAAGCTCTCCGTTTCCGGGCGGGCGTCGGCGGCCGCCGTCGTCGCCGCCGTCACGCTCGTCGCCACCGGATCCATAGCCGGTGCGGCGCCCGCCCCCGAAGCCGTCACCCACGGTTCCGCCGCCCTCGCCGCCGCGCCCGACATCCCGGTGGCAGACGTCAAGGCGCACCTCACCCAGCTCCAGTCCATCGCCACCGCCAACGGCGGCAACCGCGCCCACGGGCGCGCCGGTTACAAGGCCTCGCTCGACTACGTGAAGGCCAAGCTGGACGCCGCCGGATTCACCACGACCGTCCAGCAGTTCACCTCCTCCGGCCGCACCGGCTACAACCTGATCGCCGACTGGCCCGGCGGAGACACGGGCAAGGTCGTGATGGCCGGCTCGCACCTCGACAGCGTCACCTCCGGCGCCGGCATCAACGACAACGGCACCGGCTCGGCGGCCGTCCTGGAAGCCGCGCTGACCGTCGCCCGCACCGGCTACCACCCCACCAAGCACCTGCGGTTCGCCTGGTGGGGCGCGGAGGAGCTGGGACTGGTCGGCTCGCGGTACTACGTCAACAGCCTGTCCGCGGCGAACCGCGCGAAGATCAGCGGCTACCTCAACTTCGACATGATCGGCTCGCCGAACCCCGGGTACTTCGTCTACGACGACGACCCGGCCATCGAGAAGACCTTCAAGGACTACTTCACCGGCATCGGCGTCCCGACCGAGATCGAGACCGAGGGCGACGGCCGCTCCGACCACGCGCCCTTCAAGAGCGCGGGCGTCCCGGTCGGCGGCCTCTTCAGCGGGGCCAGCCGCGCCAAGACGACGGCACAGGCGACCAAGTGGGGCGGCACGGCGGGCCAGGCGTTCGACCGCTGCTACCACTCCTCCTGCGACACCACCGCCAACGTCAACGACACGGCGCTGAACCGCAACGCGGACGCGTTGGCGTACGCGGTGTGGACGCTGTCGGCGTAGGCCGAACCGCCCTCGCCGGGGCGGTCCGGCTCAGCCGGGCTGAGCGGCGCCCGCCTTGCGGGCCCGCTCGGACAGGCGGAGCATCCGGGCGCGAGCCGACTCCAGCTCCTCGACGTCGCCGGCCGCCGGTCCCTCCTCGGTCGTCAACTCCGACCACAGCGTGAGGAGTTCGCTCCCGAGGTGGAGGCCCTGGAAGGGGTCGCGCACGGCACGCCAGGCCGTCGCCGCACTCTGGACGTTGCCGTACGCGGCCTCCGCGTCCCGGCTGCGGCGGTGGATCCGGGCCAGGTCGAGGGAGACGTGGAAGGAGCGGAGCGGATCGCCTGCCAAGTAGGCGATGTACGCCGTGAGTTCACGGAGTCGCAGCACCTCGGGGTGCTCCGGCCCCAGGGTCGCGGAGGCCTCGGTCACGGTCCGCTCGGCGAGCGCAGCGGCCGCGTCCGTCCGGCCCGCCCGCACCGCCTCGTTGATCTGCGCCATCGACTCCCCGAGGAGGGCGGGGGCGCCGCCCGCGCCCGGAAGGGTGCGGGGGTCCTCCCCCAGGACGGCTTCGGCCACGGCGTCGAAGCCGCGGGCGGGCGCCGGCTTGGGGCCGGGGTCCGGGTCGGCCTCGGGGTCGGACTCCGGGATGAGCGGCCGGGGGCGGGCGGGCTCCGGGGGGAGCCGGAAGGCCGACGCGTCGGCGGCCGGCGCCGGAGCGGGGACCCGGCCGGACGGTTCCGCCGGGGCGTGCTCTTCGGGGAGCTCTCGGGGGCGCGCGACCGGTCCCGGGGCGGGTGTCCGGCGCTGCGCTTCCATCTCCGGGGGCGGCCCGAAGGCGCCGGTCGGGGCGGTGACCGCGCCCGGAACGGGCGGGGCCGCGTCCCGCTGCTCCGGGACGCCCCTGGGGGCGCGGGACTGCGCGGGCACCGGCGCCGTCCCGTAAGGCGTGGCCGTCGGCGACTCGCCGGCGGGCGGGGCGACCCGCAGGGGCTGCCCGGTGAAGTGGCTGGAGCCGTTCGGCTCGACGCGCAGCGGAACGACGTAGCCGATGCGCTCGTCGTGGACCGTGGCGGCGACGGGACGCCCGCCGGCGAGGGCGATGCGGTGGAGGTGACGCAGTACCGCCTGCTGCGGTTCCTCGCCGTCTCCCGGCACGACGGGGACGCCGCCGATCGTCGCCGGGCCGCCCACGGGGACGTGCACGTCGAGCGGTGCCGCCGCGCCGGCCGGCCGACCGGCGTGTTCCTGATCCCGCTTCTTCTCGCGGCTGAGTCGAGACATCGTTTCCTCACTCGGACTCGTCACCCGTGCACGTACGTCGTGCTCATAACCCGTGCACGCACGCGTACACGTACCGTCGAGTCTCTCCGCTCGCCCACGGTCCCCACGTCACCGCGACGTCACAGCATCGTTGCAAGGGACTCCGGCGGGGCGGCGGGCGCGGAAAGGGGGCGGGGAGATGAGGGGAAGTCCCGGGGAGGGGAACAGACGTTCTGGGGAGGAGGTGGGCGCGGTCCCGGGCGGGCGGCCCGTGATCCCACCGGTCGCCGGGTTGACCGCAGGGCCCGCGACCGCCCTCGACGCGGCCTCCGCCGTGGAGATCGCCGCCGCCGTACGGGACGGGCGGGCGCGGGCCGTCGACGTGCTGGCCGGGGCGCTGGAACGCATCCGGCTGGTCGACCCGTCGCTGGGGGCGTTCCTCGAAGTGTGGGAGGAGGCGGCGCTCGCCCGGGCGCGGGAGGTCGACGCGCGGGTCGCCGGGGGCGAGCCGCTGCCGCTGGCCGGGGTGCCGGTCGGGGTGAAGGGGCGGCACGGGACGCGCTCGGCGCGGGCGCTGGTCGACGCGGGGTGCGTGCCGGTGGGGGCGACCGCCGTGCCCGGGCCCGGAACGCCCTGGCGGACGTGGGGCCTCGGGGCGCACGGCCGTACCGTCAACCCGTGGCGCGCCGACCGGACGCCGGGCGGCTCCTCGGCCGGTTCCGCCGCGGCGGTCGCGGCCGGCCTGGTGCCGCTGGCGACGGGCGGCGACGGGGCCGGCTCGGTGCGGATCCCGGCGGCCTGGTGCGGGATCGTCGGCCTGAAGCCCACGAACGGACGCCTCCCTTCCGCCGACCGGACCGGCCTGGCCGCACCGGGGGTGCTCGCCCGCCACGCGGCGGACGCGGAGGCCTGGTGGAGGGTGATGAGCCGGTCGCCCGGCCGTCCGGGCGACCGGGACGCCGACGTCCACGCACCCTCTCCCGGCAGGCCCCTCAACGCCGTCTACTCACCCGATCTCGGCTTCGCCGACACCCACCCGGGGGTGGCGGCTGTCGCACGGGGCGCCGTTGAACGCCTCGACGCCGCCGGCGCCCTACGGCTGCTGCCGGGGACGCCGCTGCGGCTGGACGATCCCGCGCCCGCCTGGCTCGCCCTGCGCGGAACCGGCGACCCGGACGCCGTCGCGCCCGCCCGGAGCGTCAACGACCGGCGGCTGGCCCGCCTCTTCGACCACGCCGACCTCCTGCTGACCCCCGCCACCCCTGATCCCCCGCACGGCCACGAAGGCCCCGGGGACCGCTATTCGACGGCGCTGACCTGGGCCTTCAACCTCAGCGGCCACCCCGCGATCAGCATCCCGGCGGGCCTCGGCGAGGACGGCTGCCCGGTGGGCCTCCAGGCGGTGGCGGCGCACGGGCGGGAGGCGTCCCTGCTCGCCCTGGCAAGAGCGGCGGAAGAAGAAGTCCCCTGGCGCAGATAGTTGCATGCACATATGATGCATGTGCAGCTAGTCGGGCGTGCCTGCCGTGCGCCCTCTTCCACGACGACCACCTGGGGACACTCATGAGCACGCGCCGTTTCCTGTTCGTGCTGGGCAGCGCCCGCGACGAGGGCAACACCGAACTGCTCGCCCGCCGGGCCGCCGAACAACTGCCCGCCGACGTCGAACAGACGTGGATCAGCCTCGTCGAGCATCCGCTGCCCGACTTCGAGGACCTGCGCCACGACAGCGATCACGTCCGCCCCACCGAGGGCAGCGCCGCCCTGCTGCTCGACGCCACACTCGCGGCGACGGACCTCGTGATCGCCTCGCCGCTGTACTGGTACACGCTCTCCGCCCAGACCAAGCGCTATCTCGACCACTGGTCGGGCTGGCTGCGCACCCCCGGAGTCGACTTCAAGGCGACCCTCGCCGGGCGCACCCTGTGGGGGGTGTCCGCGCTCGCCCACGAGGAGACGGTCGTCGCCGATCCGCTGGTCGGCGCTCTGCAGAACTCGGCCGCGTACCTGGGGATGCGCTTCGGCGGGGTGCTGTTCGGCAACGGCAGCAAGCCCGGGGACGTCCTCGGGGACACGGAGGCGCTGGCGCGCGCGAAGACGTTCTTCGCGCGGGAGGCGCCGCTCGCGCGCTTCCCGTACGAGAACTGACGGCGACGGCGCTACGTCGTGATGTCCTTCGTCGTGAAGCGCGCCCAGGCCGCCGTGCCGAAGACCGCCGCGTACACGGCCTGGAGCCCGAGGTTCTTGCGCAGTTCCTCCCAGTAGACCGGGTCGCGCATCAGGTCGGCGAAGGACAGCCAGTAGTGGGAGAACAGGTACGGGTGGACGGCGTGCAGCTGCGGGATCTGGTCGAGGATCTGGACGGTGATCAGCAGCCCGACGGTCGTCGCCATCGCGGCGATGCCGCTGTTGGTGAGCGTGGACACGAACAGCCCGAGCGCCGCCACCCCGAGCAGTGACGCGGCGACGGCGAGGGCGATCAGCAGGGCTCTGAACAGGCCGTCGGCGAAGCTGATGCGGGTGCCGGAGATGGTGGTCAGCTCGCCGAGCGGGAACAGCAGCGTGCCGACGGCGAGCGCCGACACGGCCACGACGAGGGTGGCGAGCAGACAGAAAGCCATGGTGGTCGCGTACTTGGCCAGAAGGAGGCGGGTGCGGCCGGCGGGGGCGACCAGGAGGTAGCGCAGGGTGCCCGCGTTGGCCTCGCCGGCGATCGCGTCGCCCGCGATGACGCCGACGGCCATCGGCAGGAAGAAGGGCAGCGTCGCCGCCAGGGCCGTGAACACCAGGAACAGGCCGTTGTTGGTGATCTGCGCGACGAACGCCGGCCCCTCACCGCCACCGCCTCCCCCGCCGCCCCCTCCGGAGCCGCCGCCGGTCTCCATCTTCACGGCGATGCCCACGAGCACCGGCACCGCGGCCAGCACGCCCAGCAGGGCGAGGGTGCGCCAGCGGCGCAGGGTGGTGACGAACTCGCTGCGGAAGAGGCCGAACGTCCACAGCGCACGGGTCGGTCGGGCGACCGCGCTGCTCCGGCCCGGTGCGAGATCAGCCCGCGACATCGAATCCCTCTCCCGTGAGTGCCACGAACGCGTCCTCCAGGGAGGCGCGTTCCACGCCGAAGCCGCGGACGCGGACGCCCGCGTTCACCAACGCGGCGTTGAGGTCGGCCGGTTCGAGCTCCGCGGGCTCGCCCGTGACCCGGTCCTCGGCGACGACGACGTCCCCGACGCCTTGTTCCTTCAGCACCCGGGCCGCGTCCGCCGGGTCGGGGGTGGTGACGACGAGCCGCCCACGCGCGCGTGCCGCCAGGTCCTCGACCGGGCCCTGCACGAGGAGGCGTCCACGGGCCATCACGGCCGCGTGCGTGCACACCTGCTCGATCTCGTCGAGGAGGTGTGAGGAGAGGAAGACGGTGGTGCCGTCGGCGGCGAGTTCCCGGACGAGGACCCGGATCTCGCGCATGCCCTGCGGGTCGAGCCCGTTGGTCGGCTCGTCCAGGACGAGCAGCCGGCGGGGCTGGAGCAGGGCGGCTGCCAGGCCCAGCCGCTGCTTCATGCCGAGCGAGTACGCCTTGGCCTTCTTGCCGGCGGCCGCGGTCAGCCCCACCCGCTCCAGGGCCTCGGCGACCCGGTCGCGCCGGGTGCGGGGGTCGGCGGTCGGGTCGGCGGAGTCGTAGCGCAGGAGGTTGTCCCGGCCGGACAGGTGGCCGTAGAGGGCGGGGCCCTCGATGAGGGCCCCGACGTGCGGCAGGACGGCGCGGGAGGCGCGCGGCATGGGCCGCCCGAACACCCGCGCCGTGCCGGAGGTGGGCTCGATCAGGCCCATCAGCATGCGGATCGTGGTGGTCTTGCCGGAACCGTTCGGGCCGAGGAAGCCGAAGACGCTGCCCGCCGGGACGGTCAGATCGAGACCGTCCACGGCGAGCTGGCCGCCGCGGTAGCGCTTGGTGAGGCCGCGGGTGTGGATGACGGCGTCGTCGGCTGCGTCCAGGGTCGCGGGCGTCGCCTGCGCTGCCGTGCCGTCCGCGACCTCGTCCATCGGCTCCCCCGATCGTCGGTTCACGTCAGCGTACTCAGGCCGTTCTCACGGCCGGCCACTCACCGCACGGCTACCCACCGCCGGCTTCTCACCGTCCGGCGTCCGCCGCCTTGACGAGGGCGTCCTTGGTGACGGCCCCGACGTAGACCTTGCCGTCGTCCGTGACGAGGGCGTTGATCAGCCGGGTGGAGAAGACGGTGCCGGAGCCGAACTTTCCGGTGACCTTGTCGCCGAAGGAGTCCAGGAAGCCGCCGAAGGCGCCCGCCTCGGGGGACTTGCCGGAGGGCACGCCCTCGCCGCCGGTGTCGAAGGTGGCGATCGACGTCCAGCCCTCGCCGAGGACGTTCAGGCCGTCGAGGTCCCGGCCGAGTCCCTCCTCGGGAGCCTTGCCCGGCAGGCCGGGCCTCCCGCCCTCGTGCCCCGGGGCCTTGCCCGGCTGGCCGGGAGCCTTGTCCCCGAGTCCGGCCGGGCCGTCCTCGTCGCCCTCGGTGACCTTCGCGCCCTTCGGCGGCGTGAAGTCGAAGGTGGAGGCGGCGGGCCTGGCGAACGTCACCTGGGTGAAGCCGACGTCCACGACGGCGGCGCCGCCCGCGGCGGGGGTGAGCGTGAACTTCAGCGGCAGCCCCGTCTTCGCGTCCACGGCCACGCTGATCGCGCCGACGGTCGAGCCGGACTGCTTCGGCTTCACCAGCAGCTTGTAGGCGTCCCGGCCGGCGACCCGCACGGTGCCGTCCACGGTCACGGAGGTGGTGTCGTCGACGGCCTTCAGGGCCTCGTCGGCGAAGTCCTCGGGCGTGCCGGGAGCCGCCTCGTGACCGTCGCGGCCCTCCTCGGAGGTGGAGTGGTAGACCTGGTTGGAGGCACTGTCGTACCCCCACACGTCCTTGCCGTTGTGGATGACGCTGTACTCGGCGGCGTTCTCCAGCAGCGACAGCTTCTGCCGGTCGGGCCCGTCGGCGGCGACCCGCAGGGTGTGCGTGCCGGCGGCGAGTTCGGTGAGCTTGGCGGACGGGTCGGCAGACGACGCGTCACCCTTCTTGCCCGCGGCTCCGGAGAGCAGCCCGCTCTCCAGTCCGCCCAGGTCGGGCAGGCCGAGGTCGGTGGTGATCTTCACGGTGCCGGACAGCTGCTGGACGTCCGAGGCGGCGATCTTCTGGATGAGCTGCTGGGCGGTGATCTTCGGCAGGTCGGGGTCGCCCGAGTCGGCGAGCGCCGGGACGAGCCCGATCGTCGCCGCCGCGACGCCCACCACGGTGACCGGGACGACGTACCGCACGGCCTTGCGTCGTCCGACGGGCAGGTCGTCGGCCTCCCCGGCGTGCGTGCGGTCGTCGGATGCGAACGGTGCCATGTGTGCCTTACCTCCGTCGTCGGCGGCGGCTGGTCATCTCGGGTGCGACGGTCCCCACCACAAGCCGCCATTCTCACCCGAATCGGTGAGCGGTGGTGATTTCCGTGGTTTCCATATGACCAAACAACCCGCCTCGATACGTCAACCCGAGGGCGCAACTACGTGTACGCCTGCGGTATGACACGGGGGTTGGGCGGATGGGGGGACCCGTAGGGGGCGGAGGGGGACCTGACGGGGTGGAGGGGTTCCCAGGGGGGGCGCTCAGGGGTGAAGGCGCGCGCCCTCGAGTGGCGGGGCGTCACCCCGCCCGGTGCACCACCGCGTCGCACAGCTCCAGCAGTGCCCGCTTCGCCTCGCACTCCCGCAGCGGCGCCAGGGCGGCCCGCGCCTCCTCGGCGTACCGCACGGTGTCCGCGCGGGCCTGCTCCAGCGCCGGGTGGGCCCGGAGGGCGGCCAGCGCCTCCGCGTGCCGCGCGTCGTCGCTGAGGTCGGAGTCGAGCAGTTCGCAGAGCGCGACGTCCTCCGGCAGCGACAGCCGCTCCGCGCGCTCCCGCAGCCGCAGCACCGGCAGCGTGGGGATGCCCTCCCGCAGGTCCGTCCCGGGCGTCTTGCCCGACTCGTGCGAGTCCGAGGCGATGTCCAGGACGTCGTCCGCGAGCTGGAAGGCGACCCCGAGCCGCTCCCCGTACTGGGTGAGCACGTCGACGACCGTCTCGTCGGCGCCGGACATCATCGCGCCGAAGCGGCACGCCACAGCGACCAGCGAGCCGGTCTTGCCGCCCAGCACGTCGAGGTAGTGCTCGACCGGGTCCCGGCCGTCCGTCGGACCGGCCGTCTCCAGGATCTGGCCCGTGACCAGCCGTTCGAACGCCTCCGCCTGCACCCGGACCGCCTCGGGCCCGAGGTCGGCAAGGATGTGGGAGGCACGGGCGAAGAGGAAGTCGCCGGTGAGCACCGCGACCGAGTTGCCCCACCGCGTGTTCGCGCTGGACACCCCGCGCCGCACCTCGGCCTCGTCCATCACGTCGTCGTGGTACAGCGTGGCCAGGTGGGTCAGCTCGACCACCACGGCGGACGGCACGATGCCCGGCGCGTGCCGGTCCCCGAACTGCGCCGACAGCATCACCAGCAGCGGCCGGAACCGCTTCCCGCCCGCCTTCACCAGATGCTGCGCGGCCTCGGTGATGAAGGGGACCGCACTCTTGGTGGCCTCGAACAGGCCTTCCTCGACAGCCGTCAATCCGGCCTGGACATCGGCTTCCAGAGCCTGGTCCCGCACGCTCAGCCCAAACGGCCCGACGACGGTCACGAGGGGTCTCCTGTCTGCTGGTGTCCGCTGGCGCTCACACGGTTTGTCGATAGGTCGCCGACATCACTCAAGTCAGCGTATCCGGTCATGTTTCGATCACCGATAAGCCCCCACGTCCCCCGGCCCCACGTCGCCCGACCGGGAGGTGCCGCGTCCGGCTCGCGAAGCGCCGATACCCCGGAAACCTCCCCTCCACCCCGCCGGCCGACGACATCCCCCGGTGTGCCGAATCTCACGACGCCCGCTCGATAAATCGGAACCGGAGCAGCAAATCAGACATTCCGCTCCGTGAATTCCATCGGATTTCGCTCACGCCCTTTTAAAAGCGACTTGGAGCCTGATGTCCGATTTAGTCGGTCTTGTCATTGCGGGTGAGTTGGCTCACTTCACCGCCGGAGGCGCGGGAATCCGCGAGCCCCTGGATCCCCCACCGCGTCACGCGAGTTGACGCTTGCCGAATGCAAAGGATCAAGCGCCCCATAAACACCAGACCAAGGTCAATAGGGGTTTTCCGTGATTCCGACACTTGTTTCGGACATGTGCTCTCGCATACGTTCCCGGCCAGCCGGACAGACGCCTCATCCTGCCGCCGTCCGGCGACTCCCATCGACGAACCACTCGCGCACGGCAGGAGCGGGGGACCCAGGCAGAACGCCGGCCCGCGGTACGTCACGCACGTACCGCGGGCCGACTCGGGGTGAAGTCGTGTCGCCGTACCCCACGGCGCCGACCGGGCAGCTCCCGCCCGAACCCGACAGCTCACCCCGCAGGCGCCGGAGAGGAACGCCCCCATGTCCGCTGCCGCTCAGCACCGCCGCCGCTTCACCCGCGCCATCGCCGTCGCCTGCGCCGGCGTCGCCGCGCTCGCCCTTCCCGTCGCCGGAGCGAGCACCGCCTCGGCCGCCACCACCGCCGCCCCCGAGACCACGCTCGCCGGCTACCCCAACAACCTGGACGGGTGGATCCGCCAGTCGCTCGCCATCATGGCCGAGAAGAAGATCCCGGGCACCTATCACGGCATCTACCGCAACATCATCCGCGAGTCCTCGGGCAACCCGAACGCCATCAACCTGTGGGACTCCAACGCGGCCAAGGGCACCCCGTCCAAGGGGCTGCTCCAGGTCATCGACCCGACCTTCGCCGCGTACCACGTCGCCGGCACCGCGTACGACCCCTACGACCCGGTCGCCAACATCACCGCCGCGTGCAACTACGCGGCGGCCCGGTACGGCTCCATCGACAACGTCTTCGGCGCGTACTAGACGTACTGGACGTACCAGCAGGACCCGGAGACCCGCAGTACCCGGAGCTCCGTGGGACACGTAGGGCCCGTAGACCCGTAGGGGCCCGTGCGCCTAGGGGAAGAGTCGTTCGAGGACGACGGCCACGCCGTCGTCCTCGTTCGACGCCGTCACCTCGTCGGCCACCGCCTTGAGCTCGGGATGGGCGTTGGCCATCGCCACGCCACGCGCCGCCCAGTCGAACATGGGGATGTCGTTGGGCATGTCGCCGAAGGCGAGGGTGTCCTGAGGCCGCAGACCGAGGTGCTCGGCGGCCAGGGCGAGTCCCGTCGCCTTGGTGACGCCGGACGGCTGGAGTTCCACCGTGCCCGGCCCCGACATGGTGACGGTGGCGAGCGAACCGACCACCGAGCGGGCCGTCGCCGCCAACTCGTCGTCGGACAGGGTGGGATGGCGCAGCAGCACCTTGCTGATCGGCTCGCACCACAGGTCCTCGCGCGAGCCGACCCGCAGGGCGGGCAGGGTCGGGTGCGGCATCCGGTAGCCCGGCTCGATGAGGGTCAGCCCGTCGACGCCGTTCTGGTCGACGGCCGCGTACACCTGACCGACCTCGGCCTCGATCTTGCCCAGGGCCACCTCGGCCAGCTCCCGGTCCAGGGTGACCGACCACAGCAGGCGGTCCGCCGCGATGTCGTACACCTGCGCGCCCTGTCCGCACACCGCGAGCCCCCTGCTCCGCAGGATCCGCAGCAGCGGCCGCACCCGTGGCGCCGGGCGGCCGGTCACCACGAGGTGACGGGCGCCGGCGGCCGCGACCCGTGCGAGCGCGTCGAGCGACCGGTCGGAGAACGTGTCGTCGTCGCGGAGCAGCGTTCCGTCCAGGTCGGTGGCGATGAGGGCGTACGCGGAGCGCGCGGCATATGCGTGAGGTGCGGCCATGACCAGAGAATACGGATCCCGGACACCCCCAACTCACCGCCGAATCAACCGTTCCGCAGGGAGGGAAAGGGCGGTTCTGCACCGGTTGGCAACAACATGGTCCGCTACCTACCGCTCGCACCGTCTGGAGGGGTACCGTCCACAGTGTCCGGGGGGCTTGATCGGGGGGTCAGGTTGAACAGTGGACGTATCCGTGTGCTGGAGCCGGAGGCTCTCGGCGAGGGGGAACGGGAGCGGTGGCGCGCGCTGCGCGCGGCGTCGACCGCTCCACGCAACCCCTTCATGGAACCCGAGTTCGCCGACGCCGTGGGGCGCGTGCGCCCGCGCACGCGCGTGGCGGTGGTGTACGAGGGGCGCGAACCGGTCGGCTTCCTGCCCCACGAGCGGGGCCCGCTGGGACAGGGGCAGGCCCTCGCGTACGGCGTCTGCGACGCGCAGGGGGCCGTACTGAGCCCGGGGCTCCGGCTCGACGCGGCCGAACTGATGCGCGCCTGCTCCCTGTCGAGCTTCGCCTTCGACAACCTGGAGGCGGAGCAGAACCTGTTCACGCGGTACGCGGCGGCCGAGTACGCCTCCTACGTCATCGACGTGGAGAAGGGGTACGAGACCTACGAGTCCGTCCTGCGCGCACAGTCGCCCAGGTTCCTGAGGACGACCCTCGCCAAGGAGCGCAGGCTCGGCCGGCACGCCGGACCGTTGCGGTTCGTGTTCGACGAGCGGGATCCCGCCGCGCTGCGCACGCTCATGACGTGGAAGTCCGCCCAGTACCGGCGCACCGGGCGCCGGGACCGGTTCGCCCAGCAGTGGATCACCCGGCTCGTGCACCGGCTCGCGACCGAGACGCGCGCCCCCGACTGCTCCGGCGCGCTGTCCGTCCTCTACGCCGGCGGGCGGCCCGTCGCCGCCCACTTCGGGCTGCGGTCGACGACCGTCCTGGCCTGCTGGTTCCCCGCCTACGACCCGGCGTTCGCGAAGTACTCGCCGGGTCTGGTGCTGCATCTGCGGATGGCGGAGGCGGCCGCCGCCGAAGGCATCGGCCTGCTGGATCTGGGGCGCGGCGCGGCCGAGTACAAGGACTCGCTGAGAACGGGCGAGCTGCCCGTGTACGAGGGCGCCTGGACGCGGCCGTGGGCGGGCGCCGCGCTGCACTGGCTCAGCCGGGAGCCGTCCCGCCGCGCCCACCACTTCGTCCGTAACCGGCCGAGGCTGGCCGCGGCGGCGAACCGGGCGCTGAGGAGCGCGGGCCGGATCCGGGGGAGGTGAGGGCGGTTGGCGGTGAGGAGCCGGCGGTTCGGGAGAGGGGAGCACATCGTGTCGCGTGCGCCACGTGTCCAGCGGGAGATCCGAAGGTTCCTGGACATCGGTCCGGTTCAGGTCGCCGAACTGGACCTGCCCGACGGGGACGCCTGCGCCGCTGCCGGCGGGGACGCCCGCGGGGAGGTGACGCTGAGGCCCGGGCCCGGCAGTCCGCCCGTCACGCACGGCGAGGTGTTCCTCCTGGTCAGAAGGGGCGGCCGGCCGGTCGGCACCCTCCTCGGACGGGTCCCGGAGGGCGCCGACCCCAGGACGTTCCTCGCCGCGCGGGCCCGGGAGCGGGTGGGCCCACGGCCGGCGGCGACCGCGCCTCCCGCACCGTCCACCACCGTCTCCACGCCTCCCGCACCGTCCACCACCGTCTCCACGCCTCCCGCACCGTCCACCACCGTCGTGATCGCCACCCGCGAGCACGCCGACCGGCTGGCGCACGCGCTCGACTCGCTGCTCGCCCAGGACCATCCCGACTTCGAGATCGTCGTCGTCGACAACGCGCCGACCACGGACACCACCCGGGAGCTGATCGAACGCAAGTACGGCGAGCGGGTGCGCCACATCGTCGAGCCGGTGCCCGGACTCGCCGTCGCGCACAACAGGGGCGTCCGGGCCGCGCACGGCGAGGTCGTCGCCTTCACCGACGACGACGTCGTCGCCGACCCACGCTGGCTCACCGAACTCACCGCGCCCTTCGCCGCCGACCCCGGCCTCGGCTGCGTCACCGGCCTGATCCTTCCCGCCCTGCTGCGCACCCCGGCCCAGGTGCTGCTGGAGAGTCACGGCGGCTTCGCGAAAGGCTTCAGGGCACGGACGTACGACCCGTACGACCCGCCCGCCGACGAGCCGCTGTTCCCCTTCACCGCGGGCCGGTTCGGCTCCGGCGCGAACATGGCGTTCCGGGCGGACGTGCTGCGCGCGGTCGGCGGCTTCGACCCGGCGACCGGCGTCGGCACCCCGGCCCGCGGCGGCGACGACCTGTACGGGTTCGTCCGCGTCCTCGCCCAGGGCCACCGGCTGCACTACACGCCGCTGGCCCTGGTCTGGCACCACCACCGTCAGACCTGGCGCGACCTGGAGAACCAGGCGTACGGCTACGGCGCCGGACTCACCGCCTACCTCACCGCCCTCCTCGTCAACCGCCCCTCCCTCCTCCCGGCGTTCCTCGCCCGACTGCCCCGGGGGCTCGCCCACGCCCGGACGCTGACGGCCGGCCGGGAGGCGGGGGCCGAGACGGAGGCGCGCGCGGGAGTTACCGACGGCGCTCGCGCGGGTGCGGGCGCCGGTGTGGAAGCCGGTGCACGGAGTGCGCCCGGGGGATACGACGAGCGGACGCACGCCTGGCCTCGGCGGCTGTCGCGGCTGCAGCGCAGGGGGATGCTGTACGGACCCGTGGGCTATCTCCGCGCCCGGCGAGCACTCGTCGGCCCCCTTCGGCGGTCTCCGGACGTGCCGTTCACGCCGCCGGGAGGTGCGCGATGACCGCCGTACCGGTGCTGCTGTATCACGCCGTGACGGACGACCCGCCGGACTGGATCGCCGAGTTCACGGTCGCCCCGAAAGAGTTCGGCCGCCATCTCGACGCCGTCGTCGACAGCGGCCGTACGCCCGTCACCATCAGCGCGCTCGCCGACCACCTCGCGGGGCGGGTGCCGCTGCCGGCCCGTCCGGTGCTGCTCACCTTCGACGACGGCTTCGCCGACCTGCCCGGCCCGACCGCCGACGCGCTGGCCGGACGCGGACTGTCCGCCACCGCCTACCTCACCACCGGCGCCATCGCCCCGGGAGGCCGCAGCCTGCTGCCGCCCGCGCCGATGATGACCCTGGCGGACGCGGCACGGCTGGAGGAGTCCGGAACGGAGATCGGCAGTCACACGGTCACCCACGCCCAGTTGGACACCCTGGGGCCGAGGGCGTTGGCCCGCGAACTGCGCACGTCACGAGCCGTGTTGGAGGACGCCCTCGGCCATCCGGTCCGTCATCTCGCCTACCCGCACGGCTACAACAGCGGCCGGGTCCGCCGTACGGCCGCCGCCGCCGGCTACGAGACGGCCACCGCCGTGCGCCACGCGCTCAGTTCGGACCGCGACGAGCGCTACCGCATCGCCCGCCTCATCGTGCGCCGCGGCCACACCGTCGCCGACGTCGAGACGTGGCTCGCGGGCGGCGGCGCCCGTGTCGCCCCCTACCGGGACGGGCCCCTGACGGTCGGCTGGCGGTGGTACCGGCGCGCCCGAGCCGTCGTGCGAGGGCCGGTGTTCGCCGGCTGAACCGTCCTGGAAGACCGGAGCACTTCGAGCGATCGACGTGAACAGCGTTTCCGCACTCGGCCCGGGGAGGGAGCCCCAGCGTGCAGTCACATGTGCCCGTGCCGGCGCAGGGGAGCGACGCGCCGCCGTCCGCTCCCGGCCCTGACGCCGTCACCGGTCCGGGCCGTCCGGAGCGGAGCACCCGACACGGCCGGAGACCCCTGCGGTTCCCGCGCCGCAGGCCCGGCCCCGCCATGCCCGCGCTGCTGCTCGCCGCCGGGCTGTGGGTGTACTCCCTGCCGCGCATCGGCTTCCGCGAGATGGGCGAATACGGTCTGCTCGACCGCCTCCCGCCCGCCTACTACCTGTCGTTGCTGGTCCTCACCGCCGGATTCGTCCTGAGCCTGCGGCGCGCCGGCACCGCGCCCTGGTGGCCGGCCGCGCACTGCGCCGCCCTGCTGTTCGCCCTCAAGGCCCCGCCCGCGATCCTGTACGACGCGGTGCGCTACCCCTGGGCGTCCAAGCACGACGCCGTCGTCGACACGCTGCTCGCCAACGGCGAACTGCGGCCCGGCGCGGCGCTGTCGGGCAACATGTCGGCCTACGACCAGTGGCCCGGCTTCTTCACGCTGAACGCGGGCCTGGTGCGCGCCTTCGGCGTGCAGAGCTCCTCGTCGTACGCCAACTGGGCGCCCGTCGTCCTCGGGTTGCTGATGATGCCGGTGCTGGTCCTCGTCTACCGCACGTTCTGCGACGACTGGCGGCTGATCTGGACCGCCGTGTGGGTCTTCCAGCTCGCCAACTGGGTGGGCCAGGACTACTTCTCCCCGCAGGGCCTCGCCTACCTGCTGCACCTGACGGTCCTCGCGGTCGTGCTGCGGCACTTCGTGCGGCCGGGTTCCGCCGGCCGGCTGCGCGACCGCGCCTTCCTCGACCCGGCGGCCGCCGCCGTGCCGCCGCCCACCGGCCGCGGGCAGCGCGCGCTCTGCGTCGTGATCCTCGCCCCGCTGATCGCCGCCGTCAACGCCACGCACCAGCTCACCCCGGTGATGCTCTGCGTCTGCCTCGCCGCGCTCAGCCTCACCCGCCGTTACCGCAACTACGGGCTCCTGGTCGTCGCCGCGCTGCTCATGCTCACCTGGGACCTGACCATGGGCCGGCCGCTGTTCGTCGAGACGCTCTCCACCCTCAGGCAGTCGATCGGCGAGCTGACCCAAAACTCCCGCGCCGGGTACGCCGGACAGCTCACCGGCCCCGGCCCCGAACTCGCCGGTGAGGCCAACGTGCTGATGGTCCTCACGGTCGCCGCCCTCGCCGGGGTCGCCGTCGTGCTGCGGCGCCGGCTCACCCTCAGCGCGCTGCCGCTGCTGCTGGTGTCCGTGGCGCCGGTTCCGCTGTTCGCCGTCAACGACTACGGCGGCGAGATGCTCTTCCGGGTCTATCTGTTCGCCCTTCCGGGCGCGGCCTTCTTCGCCGCAGCCGCGCTGGTGCCGGCCACCGCGGGGGCCCGGCGTGGCGGCCGGGCGACCACGCTCTGGCGCCGGGCCGCGGCGTTCGCCCTGCCGACGGCGCTGCTGGCACTGCTGGCCGGCTTCCTGCCGTCGTACTACGGCAAGGAGGAGATGTTCTACACGCCGCCCGAGGAGACCGCGCTGGTCACCCGGACCCTCGACGACGCACCCGACGGCTCCCTCATCCTCGCCACCAGCGGCTCCTTCCCGCAGGCGCTCCACCGCTACGACCGTCTCGAACACTGGTTCTTCGCCGAGCAGGAACTGCCCGAGAACGAGAGGATGCTGAGGGACCCGGCCCGTTACCTCGCCGCCGGCATCCCGCCGGGGGCGAAGGCGTACGTCATCCTCACCCACACCCAGGACGTCTACGCGGCCGGGGAGGGCCTGCTGCCCGCCGGCGGCTTCCAGGTGCTGCGCACGAGACTGTCGGCCTCTCCGCTCTTCCGCACGGTGGAGAGCCACCCTTACGGCGTCGTCCTGGAGTACCGCCCGGCCGCCGCTCCGTCCTCGCGGTCAGTGAGGTGAACTGATGGACTCCGCCCGCCGTGAGAACGCCGGCCCTTCCGCTGCCTCGCTGGGCGCCGGTGGCGGCAGCGCCGCCTCCACGCGCTTCAGACTCCTCGTCGCGGTCTCGGGCTGGGTCGCGCTGGCCGCCACCGCCCTCCCCGGCCCCGGGCCGCTGCGCTGGATCCCGGTGCTGCTCTTCGTCCTGTTCGGCCCGGGCTGCGCCGCGCTCTACCCGCAGCCGGAACGGCTGACCCTGGGCGCGCGGCTGGAGGCCTTCGCGCTGGCCGCGCCCGTGAGCCTGTCCCTCGGTGTGCTCACCGCCACCTCGCTGTTCCTGGTGAAGGCGTTCTCGGTGACGGCATTCCTCTTCTGGCTCGCCGGCTTCACCACGGTCGTCACGCTTCTGCCGGGGTTGCCGCTGCCCGCAGCGCGGCGGCCCGGGGCCGGCGGGGGCGGTACCGCCGACGGCGACACCGGCAGTCGGCTGTGACGGGGGCGAGGAGAATCAGGCGGTGGTACGCCGTCGCGACGGTGATGGCGGTGGTCTCGGTGGGCGTCGCTCTGCTCGCGGGGCTCGGGCTGTGGGTCGGCCGTCCCGACTACTCGGGGGGCTCGGGGGTTTCAGGCGGCTCGGGTGGCTCGGGTGGCTTGGGAGGCTCGGGTGGCGATCTGCCCGCGAACGCGGCCTCCGGCGCGCTGCCCACCGGCGACTGCGCGCCCTCCGGCACGCTGGTCCCGCCGTGCGGCGCGTGGTGGGGCGCCTATGTGCCGTACGCGGAGAACGGTTCCCTCGAGGACGCGGTGCTCGGTTTCGAGAAGCGGATCGGCCGCAGGCTCGACCTCGTCTACAACTACCACGACATGTCGGGCGGCGAGCTCGACGGACAGCTCCTCACGTCCGACGAGCAGCAGCTCGGCCGGGACCGGTTGCTCATGCTGGCCTGGGAGTCCACCGTCTGGACCGAGCCGCACCACGAGAACTGGACCGAGACCCAGCTCGGCTGGAAGAACATCGCCTCGGGGAAGTACGACGAGGAGATCCTCGATCCGCAGATCCGGCGCATCAAGGCCTACGGCAAACGCGTCTTCCTCTCCTTCGACCAGGAGACCGACGCCCGTGTGAAGGAGGGCGCGGGCACCCCGGAGGAGTTCGTCGCCGCCTACCGTCACCTCCACGAACGGTTCCGGGCGCTGGGCGCCGACAACGTCGTGTGGGTGTGGACCGTCTCCGGCTACCTCGGCAGCGCGGACGACATGAAGGCGCTCTACCCCGGGGACGAGTACGTCGACTGGATCGCCATGGACCAGTACAACTACTACGCCTGCCATGACACCACCGACTGGAAGGACTTCCTCGACAGCCAGCGGCCCGGCTACACATGGCTGCGCGAGAACGTCTCCGACGCCAAGCCGGTGATGCTCGCCGAGTTCGCCACCGCGCCCGACGCCGACGACCCGCCGCGCCAGCGCGACTGGTACACCGCGATCCCCGCCGCCGTGAAGAAGCTGCCGGAGGTCAGGGCGCTGGTCCACTGGAACCGGCCGGCCTCCGAGAAGCCCGAGTGCGACCTGACCGTCAACGAGGGCCCCGGGCTGGAGGGTTATCACGAGGCCGGCCGGAACGGCTACTTCCACCAGCCCCTGCCGTCACGCTGACGCTCACGGCGAGTGCCGCGAGCACGGCCCACACCGGCAGGGCCAGCGACGCGAGCTCCTGCCGCCACACCCAACCGCCCATCGCGACGAGATACAGCACCCCCCAGCACCCCGGCCACGTCAGCCTGCCGCCCACGCGGGCGAGCAGCAGCCACAGCGGTACGAGACCTGACAGCAGCAGGAGCGGCGGCGCCCACCGCAGCAACGGCTCGGGGCCGTCGACCCCCGCCCCCCGTGCGAGGACTTCGGCAGCCCGTACGTACAACGTCCCGTCCACCGGCCGAGGTTCCCGGCCGAGCGCCACCGGTACGGCGTGCAGGGCGAGCAGCGCCGAACCCAGCGCCGCGCCCGGCAGCCACGCGTCCCGCACGTGCCTCAACGTGACCGACCCGACGAACACCACGAGCAGCACGCCGACCGCGACGAGCGCCGGGAGCGGCGTCGCCTCCAGCATCTGACGGCCACTCATCGCTCTGGACGCGCCGTCGAACCACGGCAGAGCACGCAACGCGGCCCAGAATGCCATGGTGGCCACGCCCAGCAGCCCCCACAGTGCACCGGTGAGCCACCGTTCCCGCCGCTCTAGCCGCCCCTCGTCGCGACCCTGGAGGCTCCCGGGGCGCCCCGTGAACAAGGCGACCGTGTCCTCGTCGACGGCCGTCCATCCGCGACTCCCCCAGCGGTCCAGGCCGGTTCCGTCGTGTCCGGCCGTCGCGTTCAGCCGCGCCCAGCCGGTGCCGTAGGCAGGGGCGGCGGAGGCCGGCGGACCGAGGGGCCGGGCTGCATCGCCCGGCAGCGTCACGTCACGGGGCAGGGTCACGCCGCCGGGCAGGGTCGCGTCACGCCGCAGTGCGGACCGCAGGCCCACGACGGAGACGCCGGCGATCAGCGACATGCTCAGCAGCACCGCCCACCCCGCCCCCGCGATGCCCGCCGGAGCGAACAGGACCGCCGCGCTGCCCAGCACCGCCGTGCACATGGCGCCCTGGAGCCCGGCGAGCACCCCGGTGCGCCCCTGCACCCGCAGCACCCCTATGTACAGCTCCACCACGACCCGTGGCAGCGCGCCGGCGGCCAGCAGGCGCAGCACGGTCGTGCCGTGCTCGGCGTAGTCCTCGCTGAACGGCAGCAGGATCCGCGGGGCGAACAGCACCAGCACCAGCACGACCGGCACGAGCAGCACGATCATCCGGCGCAGCGCCCCGCGCACTCCGTCGGCGAGTTGCCCGGGATCGTGCGAGGCATGGGCGGTCAGGGAGGAGGCCATGTTGATGGCCATGAACTCCATGGTCCCGCCGACGGTGTACGCCACGTAGAAGTAGCCGTTCTCCGCCGCGCTGAAGCGGACCGCGACCATCACCGGCAGCAGGTTGATCATCGCCAGACTGAACAGCGCGCCCAGCGAGTCCCCCGCCAGGAAGCGGCCCATCTCCCGCGGCCGCGGCGGCTCCAGGTCGCGGTCGGCGGCGGCCTGGCCCGGGATCAGCCTGCGGAAGATCAGCCAGCCGAGCGGCAGTGTGGAGAAGACGATCGCCACGGCCCAGGACACGAAGATGCCGAGCACCGGCACCGTGCCGGCGAAGACGACCAGCAGGATCAGCTTGCCGACGGAGAACACCGCGTTGCCGACCGGAACCCACCCCGACCTGCGCAGACCGGTCAGCACCCCGTCCTGCAGCGTGAGCAGCGCCCACGCCACGCACGCCAGGACGAACACGGCCCCCGCGAGCGGCGTGCCGAGCGGCGCGTACGACGCTCCCCACAGGTCGAGGGTGAGCAGGAAGACGACCCCCGCGACCGCGACGACGACCGAACTCGCGGCGTACGTCCGCCACACCAGCGAGCCCGTGGCCCGCCCCGCGCGCGGCACGAAGCGGACGACGGCGCCGATCATCGTCGTCGCCGTGATGCTGGCGAGAAGACGCATCGCGGCGATCGCGGCGGAGCCCTGCCCGACCGCCTCCTCTGTGTAGTAGCGGGCGGCCACCAGCCAGAAGCCCAGCCCCAGCACGGCGGAGACGCCGGTGCTGAGCATGAGGAAGTAGCCGTTCCTGAACAGTGAGCCGGAGCCCCCCGCGCCCCCGGCGGACGCCGGTCCCATGCTCACCCCCGCCCGCGTCCCGGCCTGTGTTCCGGTCCCTGACTCAGCCACGCGCCCGCTCCAGTCCTCCCGGCGCCTCGGCCGGCCGGGCGTCGCACTCCTGAAGCACCTCGACGACCTCCCGCGCCCGCAGCGGATCCACGGGCAACGCGTGCCGCGCGAACCAGCGCGCCCCCACGGGATCGGGCGAGGGGTCGGTGAAGGCGGGGCCCGCGTAGTCGTCGAGCGGCGGGTCGTACAGGTACCCGACGACGATGCCGCGCCGCGCGAGCGCCACGATGGCCGCGTCCCGGTCGGCGACGAACAGCGGCACCCGGAACAGCGGTTGCGGCTTCTCCCTGCCCGCCACGAGGCTCACCGTGGCAGGCCCGTCCCTCATGGCGGGCCGCTCCGCCGTGGCAGTCCCGACCGCCGTGGCGAGCCCCTCCGGTCTCGCCCACCGCGTCGGCAGCAGCGTCTCGGTGCCCGCCCTGCAAGCGGCCAGCGTCTCGTCCAGGCGGTCGAGCCGGTGCTCGATCCGGTGCAGGCGGAGACGTCCGGAGCGGAGCCGGTAGTCGTGCATGTCGACGCGGACCCAGGAGTCGTGGGCGGTGAGGTCCGGCGCCGCCTCGACCGCCCGGGCCAGTTCGTCCGCACGCAGCGGCATCCGTATCCCCTCGCGCTCCGTCAGCCCGAGCAGCCGCATCGCGGCCCACGCCGGGCGTCTCAGCCGCAGCCCCCGCACGGCCGCCTCCGCGTACGGCCGGACGGTGAAGGCCAGTTCGGCCGAGAGCCGGCCCGGCGACAGCAGGTCCGTGCAGCTCTTCTCCAGGGCCTCGCGCAGCCCCGGGTCGGCACAGGACAGGAAGCCGCCCGCCTTGGCGCCCACGTGCTTGGACAGGCTGAAGACGGATGCGTCGCCCCAGCCGCCGACGGGACGGCCCCCCACCCGGCTGCCGACGGCGTGCGCGCCGTCCTCCAACAACGGGATCGCCAGCGCGCCGCACTTCTCCCGCAGTTTCGGCGCGTCGTCCGGGTTGCCGTAGAGGTTCGTGGTCAGCACCGCCGACAGCGAACCCCACACCTCGTCGGGCACCGCGTCCACGTCGATCGACGCGTCCAGCGGTTTCAACGGCGCCTGCACCGGCCGCAGTCCCGCCGCGAGCACCACGAAGAAGATCACGTCGTCGGTGACCGGCGACATCAACACCCGCCCGCCGGACGGGCACCAGTGACGCAAGGCCACGAACAACCCGAACCGGCACGACGGGACGTACACGCATTCCCGGCCGAGTCTGCCGCGCATGACCGCTTCCAGCCGCTTCGGCCGTGAACCATGCCGTGCCGACCCGAGGCCGGCCTCCCCTACGGCCATCAGCCCCCCAGGTGTGCCTGGGGAAAGCCCCTCCCCCGAGGCCTTCCAACAGGTGCCCAGAGTCTCCCTGTTCGCACCGCTCCGTCAAGATTGCGGCCCTTTACGTCGACGACTTCGCAAGTCCGCCCGAAAGCGGAGCACTCCGCGTCAATCGCCCCACCTGCCACCCCCTTGTGCCGCCGGTGTGCCGTTCGCATGCCTCCTCCGTGTCGCTCCGGTGTCCCTTCCGCGAGGTCAGCCGTAACGTGTGCGGCGGCTCGGAGCACCGCCGGGCCCCGGCGAGCACCCGCGGCGCCCTCCCTCTCGGCGAGCCCGCGGTCATGGCGAACCCGTGTGCACAGATGGCGCATGCGCGGCGCACACGCGGCGCATGCATGGCGAGCACGAAAGCGAGGCAGCACCCGATGCCCCTCCCGGCCCCCTTCGACCTCCCCGAGGGCGATCCCTTCGGCCCGCACAACCTCCCCTACGGCGTCTTCTCCCTTGCCGGCACCGCAGGGCGGACCGTGGGCGTCCGTCTCGGCGACCACGTCCTCGACGCGGGCGCGGCGGCCCGGGCGCTCGGCTCCCCGCACGCCTCCCTGCTCTCCGCCCCGACTCTCGGGCCGTTGCTGTCGGCGGGCCGCACCGCCTGGTCACAGGTGCGCGGCGCGCTGAAGGAGTGGGTCACCGACCCCGCCCACCGCACGACCCTCGCCCCGCTCCTCCACCCCCTGTCCTCGGTGACCCTGCATCTGCCCTTCGAGGTCGCCGACTACGTCGACTTCTACTCCTCCGAGCACCACGCCCGGAACGTGGGCGCCGTCTTCCGCCCCGACTCCGGCGACACCCTCCTGCCGAACTGGAAGCACCTCCCGATCGGCTACCACGGCCGCGCCGGCACGGTCGTCGTCTCCGGCACCGACGTCGTCCGCCCGTCGGGTCAACGCAAGGCCCCCTCCGATCCGGCCCCGGTCTTCGGCCCCAGCGTGCGGCTCGACATCGAGGCCGAGGTCGGCTTCGTGGTGGGCGTGCCCTCCCGGCAGGGCCGCCCGGTCCCGCTGACCGACTTCCGTGAGCACGTCTTCGGCCTGTGCCTCCTCAACGACTGGTCCGCGCGGGACATCCAGGCCTGGGAGTACGTCCCCCTCGGCCCCTTCCTCGGCAAGTCCTTCGCGACCTCCGTCTCCGCGTGGATCACTCCGCTGGAGGCACTGGAAGAGGCCCGCGTCTCACCTCCCGAGCGCACCCACCCCCTCCTCCCCTACCTGGACGACTCCGCCGCCGAGCCCGCCGGCTACGACCTGCGCATCTCCGTCTCCGTCAACGGTCACGTCGTCTCCGAGCCTCCTTTCTCCGCCATGTACTGGACGGCCGCCCAGCAGCTCGCCCATCTGACGGTCAACGGCGCCTCCCTGCGCACCGGCGACCTCTACGGCTCGGGCACGGTGAGCGGCCCGGCCGCCGACCAGCGCGGCTCCCTCCTGGAACTGACCTGGAACGGCCGCGACCCCCTGGACCTCCCCGACGGCAAGCGGACGTACCTGGAGGACGGCGACGAGGTGACTCTCTCGGCGTGGGCTCCGGGACCGGGCGGTCTGCGCGTCGGGCTGGGAGAGGTGAGGGGCCGCATCGTCTCCGGCTGAGAAGACGATCAGCGGGCAGGGAACCGGCGAGAGTTCCCGGCGGGCTGACTGCGGCCGTTCCCGCCGTCATACTGGCGGCGGGAACGGTCCACGACACCGAACCCGCCCCGCCCGCCCGGAGCACGGCCGCCCACAGCACGGCAACGCACACCATGGCGACGCGCACCACGCCAACCCGCGGGACGCCCTCCCCGGGGACGCCACCCGAGGGCGGAACCACCCGCAGCGCGGGCACGCCGAGCCCCCTTCGACCAGGATCCGGAGCCGCAGCATGACCCTCTGCCTGATCCTGCTCAGCGTCGTCGCCCTGACGGCCGCCCTGCCGGCTCCGCGCGCGCTGACCCGGGCCGAGTGGCCCGAGCGGGAGCCGGTGGTCGCCCTGTGGGTGTGGCAGTGCCTGGTCGCCACGGTCCTGCTGTGCTGTCTGACGGCGTTGGTCCTGGGCGCCGCCGCCGTCTTCCACACCGTCCGCGCGCAGGTCTTCGCCCCCGCCCCGCCGGCGGTGACCGAGGCGTACGACCTCTCCACCGCCCCCGTGTGGGCGAGCGTCCTCACCCTGCTGCTGGCCTGCGGGGCCGCCTGGACCACCGCGATGCTCGCCCGCGAGCTGGTCGAGGCACGCCGGCGTCGCGGCCGGACCCGCGCTCATCTGCGCGAGCGCGCCCCCGACCTCCCGGCGGGGCTGCCCTCCGCGCGAGGCCCGCTCCTCGTGCTCGAGGACGACTACCCGGACGCCTGGTGGATGCCCGGCCATCCTCCCCAACTGATCGTGACCACCGGTGCTCTGCACCGCCTCACCTCCCTTCAACTCGACGCGGTCCTCACCCATGAGCGCGATCACGCCCGCGCCCACCACGACTGGCTGCTGCACCTGTCGACCGCGCTGGCCACCGGCTTCCCGCGCATCCCCCTGTTCGCCCACTTCTGCGACCAGACGCACCGCCTGGTCGAACTCGCCGCCGACGACACGGCGTCCCGCCGCTGCGGTCACCTGACGACCGCGCTGGCCCTGATCGAGCTGAACCAGCACCGAGGCGTCCTGTCCTGCGCGTCCAGTCACCGCCTCCTGGGGGAACGCGTGGACCGCCTCCTCCAGCCGCCTCCCCGGCTGCTGCGCCGACAGCGCGCACTGACGACGACGGTGGCCGCCCTCGTCCCCCTGCTGCCGCTGCTGATCACCTTCGCGCCAGGCCTCACCGCGCTGGGCTGAGCCGCCGACGCCGGTCACGCCGGTGGCAGATCTTCCCCCCGCGGAACACAAAGCACCAGGTCACCGCATCGCCTTTCGGTTCGTCAGGTGGCGCAACAGTTCTGCAACACCACAATTCCGACCGGATAGGTATGGTCCAGAACATGCCACCGACCGACCGCATCCGAGACCACGCCGGACAGGGCGCGACCACCGTCGCCGCCCACCGGACGCGTCGCCGGCTGCGCGCGGACCAGGCTCGCCAGCTCGCCGACCTCCTGCGCCGCCAGCTCCTCACCGGCGGCTTCCCGAGCGGCACGCTGCCCCACGAATCGGCGCTCGCCACCGACTACCGCGCCTCCCGCAACACCGTCCGCCAGGCCCTGGACCTGCTGCGGGCGGAGGGCCTCGTGGAACGCCTGCCCGGCGTCGGCACGGTCGTGGTCGCCGAGAAGTACCCGCACGGACTCGACCGCCTGATGGGCCTCGCCGAAACCCTGCACGAACACGGCCACGTCACCAACGAGGTGCGCAACCTCGGTCCCGTACCCGCGCCGGCCCCGGTGGCAGACCGCCTCCACGTCCCGCCCGGCGCCGACGTGCTCTACATCGAACGCCTGCGCCGCCTTGGCGGCATCCCCCTCTCCCTCGACCTCACCTACGTCCCGCTCGACCTCGGCACCGCCCTGCTCGGCGCCGACCTGGAGAACAACGACGTCTTCCGCCTGCTGGAGACCGTCACCGGCCGGCGCCTCGGCCACGCGGAGATCACCCTGGAGGCGGTGACGGCCGACGCCCACTCCGCCGCCGTACTGGAGGCGCCGCGCGGTGCGGCCGTCCTGATGCTGGAACGCCTCACCCACCTCGACGACGGCCGCCCGGTCGATCTGGAGTTCATCCGCTTCCGCGGCGACCGCATCTCGATGAGCGGTCTGCTGCACCGCTCCCGCTGACGCCTCCCCTGCCCCGCCCGATCCACCCGCCCCTCACCGACCTGCCCCGACCAGCCATCCGCTCGCCCCTTTCCTCCGCTTTCACCCCTGCCCGTCCGCTCTCACCCCTTCATCGTTCCGCGGGGTCCGATCGGTTCACCGCCGCGCGATTCCTCTCGCGAGCCATTCCCTGGAGACAGCCATGCCCTTGGTCCCCCAGCGGGCCGACGTGCCCGTGACCATCGACGAGTCGAAGTGCATCGACGGCTGCACCCTCTGCGTGGACATGTGTCCGCTGGACTCCCTCGCCATCGACGAGAGCAACGGCAAGGCGTACATGCACGTCGACGAGTGCTGGTACTGCGGCCCGTGCGCGGCCCGCTGTCCCACCGGAGCCGTCACGGTCAACATGCCCTACCTGCTCCGGTGAGAGGTCCCACCCCCATGAAACGCATCGCGCTCGACGTGAAACGCACAGCGGCCGCCGTCGGCGCCGCCGCGCTCCTGCTGCCGCTCGCCGCCTGCGGCGGCAGCGCGGAGGCCGGCGACGGCAAGACGGTCACCGTCACCGTCGGCTACCAGTCCAAGACCATCAACACGGTCACCGCCGGCACCCTCCTGCGCTCCCTCGGCTACTTCGAGAAGCAGCTCAACGCGCTCGGCGACGGCACCACCTACAAGGTGAAGTGGCAGGACTTCGCCACCGGCGCGCCGATCACCGCCCAGATGACCGCGGGAAAGATCGACATCGGCTCGATGGGCGACTTCCCCCTCCTCATCAACGCGGCCCGCGGCAAGCAGCTCGACCAGCCCACCCGCCTGGTCTCGATCACCGGTTACAACCTCCGCGGCGGCCTCAACACCATCGTCACCGCTCCCGACTCCCAGCTCGCCTCGCTGACGGACCTCAAGGGCAAGAAGGTCTCCACGAGCGTGGGCTCGGCCGCCGACGGCACTCTCGTCCGGGCCCTGCAACGCGCCGGCCTCGACCCCGACAAGGACATCGACAAGCTCAACCAGCAGCCCGCCGTGGGGGCGTCCGCGCTCTCCGCGGGCAGCGCGGACGCCCTCTCCCAGTTCGTCGCCTGGCCCGGTCTGCTCGCCTTCCAGGGCAAGGCCAAGGCCCTCTACGACGGCGCCCAGCTGAACCTCCCGACCTTCCACGGCGTCACCGCCCGCGAGAACTTCGCGAAGGACCGTCCGGCCGTGCTCGAAGCGTTCCTGAAGGCGCAGGCCCAGGCGACCGACTACCTCGACGCACACCCCGTGGCCGCCGCCGAGTCGGTCGCCAAGGCCACCGGCCTGCCCGCCGAGGTCGTCTACCTCTACAACGGCGACCACGGCATCTCCACCTTCGACCCCTCCGTCAAACCGCAGCTCGTCGCCGCTCTCAAGGACGACGTGTCGATCCTCGAGGCGGCGAAGCTGACCGGGGACGTGGACGTGGACTCCTTCGTCGACGACCAGTACGTCAAGAAGGCCCTCGGCGCCTCCTACGGCAAGCGGCTCGCCGCCACGCCCCCGCCGGCCGCGAGCGAGGTGTGGCCCAAGGGCGCCTCCGAGACCCGTTCCTTCGCCTCGCCCGCGCAACTCCTCGCCTACGTGGCCGCACACCGAGACGCCGTCCGCGCCGCCTACGTCCCCGACGCCACCACCGGCACCCTCTGGTTCGCCGACAAGGCCGTCTGGGTGACGGACGGAGCCAACCTGGTGCCGTTCGTCGCCCCGGCGACCGCGCAGGCCTACATCGGCGCCCACAGCGGCGCACGCGTCATCACATACGCGGAGGCCCTGGAGCGTGCCGCGTGAGCCGGCCCGCCCCACGCGTGGGCCGCTACGCCCTCCGGCTGCTCTCCCTCGCCGCCGCCCTCGGTCTGTGGCAGCTGCTGACCAGCCTGGACGTCGACCTGTGGCTGCGTTTCTCGCAGTTCCCGACGGTCACCGAGGTCGCCCACGCCTTCGCCGACCGCCTGGCCGGCGGCGACTACTGGACCGACCTCGCCGACAGCCTCACCCGCATCCTCACCGGGTTCCTCCTGGCCGCCGTCCTGGGAGTGGCCACGGGCGTGCTCGTGGCGCGTTCACGGCTCGCCGAGGACCTGCTCGGCCCGGTCCTCGAAGTCGTCCGCCCGATCCCGGCGATCGCCCTGGTCCCCGTCGCGATCCTGCTCTTCCCCTCCAACGAGCAGGGCATCGTCTTCATCACCTTCACCGCCGCGTTCTTCCCCGTCCTGGTGTCCACGCGCCACGCGGTCCGGGCGCTCACCCCCGTCTGGGAGGAGGCGGTGAGCACCATGGGCGGCGGCCGGTGGCGGATCCTCGGCTCCGTCGTCCTGCCGGGGGCGCTGCCCGGCATCTTCGGCGGCCTGTCGGTCGGCATCGGCGTGTCGTGGATCTGCGTGATCTCCGCAGAGATGATCTCCGGCCAGTACGGCGTCGGCTACCGCACCTGGCAGGACTACACGATCGTCAACTACCCGGGCGTCTTCGTCGGCATGGTCACCATCGGCGTGCTCGGCTGGCTCACCTCCACCGCCGTGGAGCTCCTGGGCCGCCGGCTGACCCGCTGGCTGCCCAGGACGTCGTACGTCCCCGGGGCCCGGCTCCGCACCCCCCGGGCCGGCGCGCCGACGCCGTCCGCTGCCGCCCCCGCGGCCAAGGGATCCGCTCGCAGGGGCTCCGTGCTCGGGGGATCCCCGCGCCGGGGTTCCGCATCCGACGCCGAGGAGGCACGCGATGAGCACCTCGTCTGAGACGTCCGAGCGCCGCGCGCAGGGCGAAACAACCGCCGGCGCCGAGGTCAGGCAGGCCCCGGCTACGCCCACGCCGTCACCGGGCCGCGGCACCCGGCTCACTTTCCGCGCCGCCACGCTCGGCCGCCCCGACGCCCCGGCCCTGTCCGGCGTCGACCTCGACATCGCGCCGGGCGAGATCCTCACCGTCGTCGGCCCCTCGGGCTGCGGCAAGTCGACGCTGCTGCGCACGCTGGCCGGACTGCTGCCCACCCTCGCCGGAACCGTGGAACAGGACGGCAGGCCGATCACCGGCCCCGAGGCGGACCGCGCGCTGGTCTTCCAGGAGGACGCCCTCCTGCCCTGGCGCACCCTGCGCTCCAACGTCGAACTCCCGCTCGCCATCCAGGGGCTGCCGCGCGCGCAGCGCAGGGAACAAGCGCAGTCCTGGCTCGGCCGTGTCGGACTGGCCGACCTGACCCGGCAGTTGCCCCACCGCGTCTCCGGCGGACAGCGCCAGCGCGCCCAGTTGGCGCGCGCCCTGGCCGGCCGTCCGCGTGCCGTCCTCATGGACGAACCGTTCGGCGCGCTCGACGCGCAGACTCGCGCGGGGATGCAGGACCTGCTGGTGGAAGTGCTGCACGGGACGGGCGCGACCGTCGTCTTCGTCACCCATGACGTGGACGAGGCCCTGTTCCTCGGCGACCGCGTCGCCCTGCTCGGCGCGGGCGGTCTCGCCGCCGTCCGGGACGTCCCACGCCCACGCGACCGCTCCGCCCACGACGACCCCGCGCGCGTGGCCCTGCGGCACGACGTCCTCACCCCCCTCGGCTCGTGAAAGGCACCCCGGTGGCCACCCCCGTCAACACACCCCCCGCCAACGCCCTCGCGCAGATCCCCGCGCTCGCCGACGCCGAGGAACTGAGCTGCGACGTCCTCGTCATCGGCGGCGGCACCGCCGGCACCATGGCGGCGCTGACCGCGGCCGAACAGGGCGCGAACGTCCTGCTGCTGGAGAAGGCGCACGTGCGCCACTCGGGCGCGCTCGCCATGGGCATGGACGGCGTCAACAACGCGGTCATCCCGGGCCGCGCCGAACCCGACGACTACGTCGCCGAGATCACCCGCGCCAACGACGGAATCGTCGACCAGTCCACCGTCCGCCAGACCGCCACCCGCGGATTCGCCATGGTGCAGCGGCTGGAGTCGTACGGCGTGAAGTTCGAGAAGGACGAGCACGGTGAGTACGCGGTCCGCCAGGTCCACCGCTCCGGTTCCTACGTCCTGCCCATGCCGGAGGGCAAGGACGTCAAGAAGGTGCTGTACCGGCAGCTCCGGCGGCGGGAGATGCGGGAGCGGATCCGCATCGAGAACCGGGTGATGCCGGTGCGCGTGCTCACGGCCGAGGGGCGCGCCGTGGGCGCCGCGGGCTTCAACACCCGCACCGGTCAGTTCGTGACGGTCCGCGCGGGCGCGGTCATCCTCGCGACCGGACCGTGCGGCCGGCTCGGCCTGCCCGCCTCCGGCTACCTGTACGGCACGTACGAGAACCCGACCAACGCGGGCGACGGCTACGCCATGGCGTACCACGCGGGCGCCGAGCTGACCGGCATCGAGTGCTTCCAGATCAACCCGCTGATCAAGGACTACAACGGCCCGGCCTGCGCCTACGTCGCCAACCCCTTCGGCGGCTACCAGGTCAACCGGCACGGCGAGCGCTTCGTCGACTCCGACTACTGGTCGGGCCAGATGATGGCGGAGTTCGCGGCCGAGGTCGCCTCCGACCGGGGGCCCGTGTACCTGAAGCTGAGCCATCTCCCCGAGGAGTCGGTCTCCGCGCTGGAGTCGATCCTGCACACCACCGAGCGCCCCACCCGAGGCACCTTCCACTCCGGCCGCGGCCACGACTACCGCACCCACGACATCGAGATGCACATCTCCGAGATCGGCCTGTGCGGCGGGCACTCCGCCTCCGGCGTCCGCGTCGACGACCACGCCCGCACGACCGTGCCCCGCCTGTACGCCGCCGGTGACCTGGCCTGCGTCCCGCACAACTACATGATCGGCGCGTTCGTCTACGGCGACCTCGCCGGCTCCGACGCCGCGCAGTACCGCGCGTACGAGGGCGACCTGCCCGCCGAGCAGCTCCGGGAGGCGCACGAGCTGGTCTACCGCCCGCTGCGCAACCCGGACGGCGCGCCGCAGACCCAGGTCGAGTACAAGCTGCGCCGCTTCGTGAACGACTACGTGGCCCCGCCGAAGTCGGGCGCCCGGCTCTCCCTGGCCCTGGAGGCGTTCGAGCGCATGCACGACGACATCGCGGCGATGGGCGCGCACACCCCGCACGAACTCATGCGCTGCGCCGAGGTCACCTTCATCCGCGACTGCGCAGAGATGGCCGCGCGCGCCTCCCTCGCCCGTACGGAGTCCCGCTGGGGCCTCTACCACGACCGCCTCGACCACCCCGGCCGCGACGACGCCTCCTGGTTCCACCACCTCGATCTGCACAAGTCCCCCTCTGGCACCATGGAGTTCACGGCCCGTCCCGTGGCCCCCTATCTGGTCCCGGTCGAGGAGTTCACCCCCGTCGGCGGCCCTTCCCGGCATCTCGGCGAGGTCCACGCCGAGGACGTGGCAACGGCCGGCTCGCGCGAGGTGGCGCCCGTGGCGACCCACCCCGGTGGGACCTCGCCGTCGCCCGACGACGTCGAATCCCCCGCCCTTCCGGTCACCGGGCCCGCCCCGGAAGAGTCCTCGTCCCGCCTCCTCACCCTGGTCGCCCTCGCCGAGGAACAGCCCGACCTCGACGCCCTGCGCCCCTATCTCACCGATCCGGCCCCCGCTGTCCGGCGCGAGGCGGTCTCCGTCCTGACCGAGACGGTCCCGCCCGGCACCGGGACCGCACTCGCCGGGGCGCTGCGGGACACCGCCCCCGAGGTGCGGGCCGCCGCCGCGGCGTCACTGCGCGAACTCGTCGAGACCCTGCCGCCCGAACCGGCCCTGCGCGACGGCCTCTCCGCCGCTCTGGCCGAGCCCGACCCCGTCGTCCGCGCCGCCGCGCTCGACGTGCTGCGCGCGCTGCGCCTGGGCGACGCCGGTCTGTTCGCGGGCTCCCTCGCGGACGCCGACATCACCGTCCGCATCGAGGCGGTCCGCGCTCTGGTCTCCGTCGACGCCGCCGCCGAACTCGCCCACGCGGCCCCCGCCGACCCGTCCCGCGAGGTCCGCGTCACCCTCGCCAAGGCCCTGGCCACCGTGGCCGCGGGCCGCCTGGCCGACGCCCCGTCGAACGGCTCCGCCGCCGGCCCCAGCACCGACTCCGACGCCGACACCGGCCCGGGCGGGAGCACGGACACCCTGACACGAGCCGACGTCACCTCCGTCCGCACTGCCCTCACCTCCCTCATCGCCGATCCCGACGCCCTGGTCCGCGCGGCCGCCTACGGGGCGCTCGGCACCACCGGCTGCCCCGCACCGCTCGCCGCTGCCGCGGTGAGCGCCCTGGGCGACCCGGCGTGGCAGGTCCGGGCCGGCGCCGCCACCGCCCTGTCCGCCACGGACCCCGACACAGCGGTTCCGGTGCTCGCCAAGGCCCTGGCCGACCCGAACGGCGACGTCCGCAAGGCCGCCGTGCTGGCCCTGACCCGACACCGCGCCACCGACGCCGCCAGGGCAGCCCTCGCCACGGCGACGACGGACACGGACGCGGACGTCAGGGCGTACGCGGCGCGGGGGCTCTGAGGCCGTCCGAGCACACCCGACCGCGCGGAGAGCGGGGTGGGCGCCTCCTCCAGGCGTCACCGCTTTCCACGCCGGATGGCGGCGGGCGGAAAGCCGGCGCGTCAGACCTGGGCCAACGGCAGGGCAGTGAGGTCGGAGAGGGGCCACTGGAGGGCAGAGAGGTGCACGCTGCCCTTACGGCGAGGCGCTCAAGCTACACCGTGCCCACCGGTTCGATGGTCCCGACGATCAACGCCGGCGCCTCCGTGGCGAGCCCTATATCCAGTCCTCCGGTTCCGGCTCCTCCGCCATCTCCGGCCAGTCGTCCGCGCCGTCCGGCCCGCCCTTCCCCTGGGCGGACTGCGGTGCCGAGCCCGGCGCGCCGCCCAGCGAGGCCAGGACCGCGACCACGCCCTCCCCGTACGTCGCCAGCTTCTTCTCGCCGACTCCGCTGATCCCGCCGAGCTGCCCCACCGACGTCGGCCACACCGTGGCGATCTCCCGCAGCGTCGCGTCGTGGAAGATGACATACGCCGGGACGCCCTGCTCGCGGGCCTGTTCCGCGCGCCAGGCACGCAGGGCCTCGAACGCGGGGAGCAGTTCCTCGGGCAGCTCGGCCGCGACCGTCTTGGCCTTGCGGTCGCCGCGCCCGGCGGAGGACGCTCCCGCCTTGGCCGCCGTCGGCTTCTTGGGCTCCTTTCGCAGCGGGACCTCCCGCTCCCTGCGCAGCACCGCCCCGCTGGCCTCGGTCAGCACCAGCGTGCCGTACTCCCCCTCGACCGCGAGCAGCCCCTGGGCCAGCAACTGGCGCACCACTCCGCGCCATTCGCCCTCGGCCAGGTCCTCGCCGATGCCGAACACGGAGAGCTGGTCGTGGTCGAACTGGATCACCTTGGCCGTGCGCCGGCCCAGCAGGATGTCGACGATCTGCACCGCGCCGAACTTCTGCCCACGCTCGCGTTGCAGCCGCACCACCGTCGACAGCACCTTCTGCGCGGCGACGGTGCCGTCCCAGGTCTCGGGTGCGGTGAGGCAGGTGTCGCAGTTGCCGCATGCCTCGGTGGCGGCATCCTGGCCGAAGTAGGCGAGGAGCTGGCCGCGGCGGCAGGCGACCGTCTCGCACAGCGCCAGCATGGAGTCCAGGTGGGCGGCGGCTCGCCGCCGGAACGCCTCGTCGCCTTCCCCCGACTGGATCAGCTTGCGCTGCTGGATGACGTCGTTGAGGCCGTAGGCCATCCAGGCCGTCGAAGGGAGCCCGTCGCGCCCCGCGCGGCCCGTCTCCTGGTAGTAGCCCTCGATGGACTTGGGCAGGTCGAGATGAGCGACGAACCGCACGTCCGGCTTGTCGATGCCCATGCCGAAGGCGATGGTCGCCACCACGACCAGGCCCTCCTCGCGCAGGAACCGCGACTGGTGCGCCGCACGCGTGCCAGCGTCCAGGCCCGCGTGGTACGGCACCGCCTCCACGCCGTTGCGGGAGAGGAACTCGGCCGTCTTCTCCACGGAGTTGCGGGAGAGGCAGTACACGATGCCCGCGTCGCCGGCGTGCTCCTCTCGCAAGAAGTTCAGCAGCTGCTTCTTCGGGTCGGACTTCGGCACGATCCGGTACTGGATGTTGGGCCGGTCGAAGCTGGCCACGAAGTGCCGGGCCGCCGGCATGTTGAGCCGCTGGGTGAGCTCCTGGTGGGTCGCACGCGTGGCCGTCGCCGTGAGGGCGATCCTCGGGACGTCCGGCCAGCGCTCGCCCAGCAGGGACAGGGCCAGGTAGTCGGGGCGGAAGTCGTGCCCCCACTGGGACACACAGTGCGCCTCGTCGATCGCGAAGAGGGCGATCTTGCCGCGGGAGAGCAACTCCAGCGTGGAGTCCAGGCGCAGCCGCTCCGGTGCGAGGTACAGCAGGTCCAGCTCGCCGGCGAGGAACTCGGCCTCGACCATGCGCCGCTCGTCGAAGTCCTGCGTGGAGTTCATGAACCCGGCGCGCACGCCCAGGGCCCGCAGTGCGTCCACCTGGTCCTGCATGAGCGCGATCAGCGGTGAGACGACTATGCCCGTACCCGCTCTGACCAGGGACGGGATCTGGTAGCAGAGGGACTTGCCGCCGCCGGTCGGCATGAGGACGACCGCGTCCCCGCCGGCCACCACGTGCTCGACGACAGCTTCCTGTTCTCCACGGAAGGCGTCGTACCCGAAGACCCGGTGCAGCGTGGCCAGCGCCTCGCTCTCCGTACCCGGCAACTCCCTGACGTCTGTCATCTCCCTGATCCCGCCCGTCCCGCCCATCGTCTCGTCCCCCGTACGTCGTCCCTCGACCACTGCCTCCACCATAGGCGTCAGGACTGACACCGCCGGAGTTATCCACAGGCTCGCCCCGGCACACGGCTCGGCCCGGCGCCCCGTGAGCGGGGGCCGGGCCGAACCGAGGGCGGCAGGAGCCTCGGGCGGTGTCAGCGCACGAAGACGCCCGCCTGTCCCGCCAGATCCAGGAAGTACTGCGGTGCCACGCCGAGGACCACGGTCACCGCCAGGCCCACCGCGATCGCCGTCGTCGTCAGCGGTGACGGCACGGCGACGGTCGGGCCCTCCGGTCGCGGTTCGCTGAAGAACATCAGCACGATGACACGGATGTAGAAGAACGCGGCGATCGCCGAGGAGATCACACCGACCACGACCAGCGGTGCCGCACCGCCTTCCGCCGCCGCCTTGAACACGGCGAACTTCCCGGCGAAACCGCTGGTCAGCGGGATGCCGGCGAAGGCGAGCAGGAACACCGCGAACACCGCCGCCACCAAGGGCGAGCGACGGCCCAGCCCGGCCCACTTGGACAGGTGGGTGGCCTCGCCGCCGGCGTCGCGCACCAGGGTGACCACGGCGAACGCGCCGATCGTCACGAAGGAGTACGCGGCGAGGTAGAAGAGGACGGAGGAGACTCCGTCAGGGGTGGTCGCGATGACACCCGCGAGGATGAATCCGGCGTGGGCGATCGACGAGTACGCCAGAAGCCGCTTGATGTCGGTCTGCGTGATCGCGACGATCGCGCCGCCCAGCATGGTGACGATCGCCACGCCCCACATCACCGGCCGCCAGTCCCAGCGCAGGCCGGGCAGGACGACGTACAGGATCCGCAGCAGCGCGCCGAAGGCGGCCACCTTGGTCGCGGCGGCCATGAAGCCGGTGACCGGCGTGGGCGCGCCCTGGTAGACGTCGGGCGTCCACATGTGGAACGGCACCGCGCCCACCTTGAACAGCAGGCCCATGACGATCATGGCGGCGCCGATGAGGAGCAGCGCGTCGTTGCCCATGGTGTCGGCGAGCGCCGGGCTCACGTCGGTGACCGTGCCGTCGACGACCTGCGCGACGGTCGCGTAGGAGACCGAGCCGGCGTACCCGTAGACGAGGGCGATGCCGAACAGCGTGAACGCCGAGGCGAACGCGCCCAGCAGGAAGTACTTGACCGCGGCCTCCTGCGACATGAGCCGCTTGCGACGGGCCAGCGCGCACAGGAGGTACAGCGGGAGCGAGAAGACTTCCAGGGCGATGAAGAGGGTCAGCAGGTCGTTGGCCGACGGGAAGACCAGCATGCCCGCGACCGCGAACAGCAGGAGCGGGAAGACCTCGGTCGTGGTGAAACCGGCCTTCACCGCCGCCTTCTCGCTGTCGCTGCCCGGCACCGAGGCGGCCTGGGCGGCGAAGGAGTCGACGCGGTTGCCGTGGGATTCGGGGTCCAGCCGCCGTTCGGCGAAGGTGAACAGGCCGACCAGGGCGGCCAGCAGGATCGTGCCCTGCAGGAACAGGGCCGGCCCGTCGACGGCGATCGCTCCCATCGCGGCGATGCGTGCCTTGGTCGTGCCGTAACCGTCCGCCGCGAGAGCCACGACCGCGGCGAAGGCGGCGGCCAGGGCGACGACGGAGACGAACAGTTGCGCGTAGTAGCGGTGCTTGCGCGGGACGAGTGCCTCGACCAGCACCCCGACGATCGCCGCTCCCACGACGATCAGGGTGGGCGACAGCTGTGCGTATTCGATCTTCGGCGCGTCGATCTTCGAGATCGGGTCGGCCGCGGTTGTCCACAGGCTGTGGACGACTGCTGTGCTCACTTGGCCGCCTCCACCTCGGGCTGGGGGTCCTTCTTCTGTACGTCGGACAGGGTCTGTTTGACCGCCGGGTCGACGATGTCCGTCACGGGCTTCGGGTAGACGCCCAGGATGATCAGCAGTGCGATCAGGGGGGCGACGACCACGAGTTCACGCGCGCGGAGGTCCGGCATCGCGGAGACCTCCGGTTTCACCGGGCCGGTCATGGTCCTCTGGTAGAGGACCAGGGTGTAGAGCGCGGCCAGGACGATGCCCGAGGTGGCGATGACGCCGATCACCGGATACCGCGAGAACGTGCCGACCAGCACCAGGAACTCGCTCACGAACGGGGCGAGTCCGGGCAGCGACAAGGTCGCCAGACCACCGATGAGGAACGTGCCGGCGAGCACCGGAGCGACCTTCTGCACCCCGCCGTAGTCGGCGATGAGCCGCGAGCCGCGCCGCGAGATCAGGAAGCCGGCGACCAGCATGAGCGCGGCGGTGGAGATGCCGTGGTTGACCATGTAGAGCGTCGCACCGGACTGGCCCTGGCTGGTCATCGCGAAGATGCCCAGGATGATGAAGCCGAAGTGCGAGATCGACGCGTAGGCCACCAGCCGCTTGAGGTCGCGCTGGCCCACGGCGAGCAGCGCCCCGTAGACGATGCTGACGACGGCGAGGACGAGGATGACGGGCGTCGCCCACTTCGACGCCTCCGGGAAGAGCTGGAGGCAGAAGCGGAGCATCGCGAACGTGCCCACCTTGTCGACGACCGCCGTGATGAGGACGGCGACCGGCGCGGTGGACTCGCCCATGGCGTTGGGCAGCCAGGTGTGCAGCGGCCACAGGGGCGCCTTGACCGCGAAGGCGAAGAAGAAGCCCAGGAACAGCCAGCGTTCGGTGTTCGTCGCCATGTCGAGGGAGCCGTTGGCCCGCGCTGCGGCGATCTCCGTGAGCGAGAAGCTCCCGGCGACCACGTACAGCCCGATCACCGCGGCCAGCATGATCAGCCCGCCCACGAGGTTGTAGAGCAGGAACTTCACGGCGGCGTACGTGCGTTGCGTGGACGCCGCCTGTTCGCCGTGTTCGTGGGCACGGTCCCCGAAGCCGCCGATGAGGAAGTACATCGGGATGAGCATGGCTTCGAAGAAGATGTAGAAGAGGAAGACGTCGGTGGCCTCGAAGGAGATGATCACCATCGCCTCGACGGCCAGGATCAGGGCGAAGAAGCCCTGCGTCGGCCGCCAGCGCCTGCTGCCGGTCTCCAGCGGGTCGGCGTCGTTCCAGCCCGCCAGGATGATGAACGGGATCAGCAGTGTGGTGAGCGCGATGAGCGCCACCGCGATGCCGTCCACGCCCAGTTCGTAGCGGACGCCGAAGTCCTTGATCCAGGAGTGGGACTCGGTGAGCTGGTAGCGGTCGCCGTCCGGGTCGAAGCGGACCAGGACGACGACCGCCAGGGCGAGTGTGGCGAGCGAGACGAGCAGCGCCAGGGACTTGGCGGCGTTGCGCCGCGCGGCGGGCACGGCGGCCGTCGCGATCGCCCCGATCGCGGGGAGCGCGGCCGTCGCTGTCAGGAGGGGAAAGGACATCGGTATCAGACCGCCCTCATCAGCAGGGTCGCGGCGATGAGGACCGCCGCACCGCCGAACATCGAGACCGCGTAGGACCGCGCGAAGCCGTTCTGCAGCTTGCGCATGCGCCCGGAGAGGCCGCCGACCGAGGCCGCGGTGCCGTTGACGACGCCGTCGACCAGGGTGTGGTCGACGTAGACCAGGGACCGCGTGAGGTGCTCGCCGCCGCGCACCAGGACGACGTGGTTGAAGTCGTCCTGGAACAGGTCCCGCCGGGCGGCCCGGGTGAGCAGCGATCCGCGCGGGGCGACGACCGGGACGGGGCGGCGGCCGTACTGGGCGTAGGCGACGGCGACGCCCAGGATCATCACGGCCACCGTGGACAACGTGACCGTCAGGGCGCTGACCGGCGGGTGCCCGTGTTCGAAACCGGTGACGGGCTCCAGCCAGTGCACGAAGCGCTCACCGATGCTGAAGAAGCCGCCGGCGAAGACCGATCCGACGGCCAGCACGATCATCGGGGCCGTCATCACCTTGGGCGACTCGTGCGGGTGCGGCTCGCCGTGTTCGCCGTGGTGTTCGGCGGCGGGCTCCGCGCTCGGCGCCTCGGGGGAGCGGGTGGGCTGGTTCTTCCAGCGCTCCTCGCCGAAGAACGTCATCAGCATCACGCGCGTCATGTAGTACGCGGTGATGGCCGCGCCCAGCAGCGCGCAGCCGCCGAGGATCCAGCCCTCGGCGCCCCCCTTGGCGAACGCCGCCTCGATGATCTTGTCCTTGGAGAAGAAGCCGGACAGACCCGGGAAGCCGATGATCGCGAGGTAGCCGAGGCCGAAGGTGACGAAGGTGATCGGCATGTACTTGCGCAGGCCGCCGTACTTGCGCATGTCGACCTCGTCGTTCATGCCGTGCATCACCGAGCCCGCCCCGAGGAACAGGCCCGCCTTGAAGAAGCCGTGCGTGACCAGGTGCATGATCGCGAAGGCGTAGCCGATGGGGCCGAGGCCGGCGGCGAGGACCATGTAGCCGATCTGCGACATGGTCGAGCCGGCCAGCGCCTTCTTGATGTCGTCCTTCGCGCAACCGACGATCGCACCGAACAGGAGCGTGACGGCGCCGACGACCGTGACGACGAGCTGCGCGTCGGGGGCCGCGTTGAAGATCGCCGCGGAGCGGACGATCAGGTAGACGCCCGCGGTCACCATGGTCGCCGCGTGGATGAGGGCGGAGACCGGCGTCGGGCCCTCCATGGCGTCCCCGAGCCAGGACTGCAGCGGCACCTGGGCGGACTTGCCGCAGGCCGCGAGCAGCAGCATCAGGGCGATCGCCGTGAGCTGTCCCTCGGTGGCGTCCCCGGCGAGCCCGGGCTTCTCCTGAGTACCGAGGAGCGGGCCGAAGGCGAAGGTGCCGAACGTGGTGAACATCAGCATGATGGCGATCGACAGGCCCACGTCGCCGACTCGGTTGACCAGGAAGGCCTTCTTCGCGGCGGTGGCGGCGCTCGGCTTGTGCTGCCAGAAGCCGATGAGCAGGTACGAGGCGAGACCGACGCCCTCCCAGCCGACGTACAGCAGCAGGTAGTTGTCGGCGAGGACGAGCAGCAGCATCGCCGCGAGGAACAGGTTGAGGTAGCCGAAGAAGCGGCGGCGGCGCTCGTCGTGCTCCATGTACCCGACCGAGTACAGGTGGATCAGCGAGCCCACGCCCGTGATCAGCAGTACGAAGGTCATCGACAGCTGGTCGACGCGGAAGGCGACGTCCGCCTGGAAGCCCCCGACGGGGATCCAGCTGAACAGGTGCTGTGTCAGCGTGCGGTCGTCGGCCTCCTTGCCGAGCATGTCGGCGAAGAGGACGAGGCCGATCACGAAGGAGGCGGCCGCGAACACGGTGCCGACCCACTGGCCGACGGCGTCGAGCCTGCGGCCGCCGAGCAGCAGGACCGCCGCTCCGAGCAGGGGCGCCGCGACGAGCAGCGCAATCAGGTTGTCCACGATTCTTCCGACCCCTTACAGCTTCATCAGGCTGGCGTCGTCGACCGAGGCCGAGTGGCGGGAACGGAACAGCGACACGATGATCGCGAGTCCGACCACGACCTCCGCGGCGGCGACGACCATCGTGAAGAAGGCGATGATCTGGCCGTCGAGATTGCCGTGCATCCGGGAGAAGGCGACGAGCGTGAGGTTGCAGGCGTTGAGCATCAGCTCGACGCACATGAACACGACGATCGCGTTGCGCCGGATCAGTACGCCCGTCGCACCGATCGTGAACAACAGGGCGGCGAGGTAGACATAGTTGACCGGGTTCACTTCGACGCCTCCTCGGTCCGCTTGAAGGTCGGCGGCTCGACCGCGGCCCGCTCCAGGCGGTCCTCGGCACGCTGCTCCAGCGCCTTGAGGTCGTTGAGCGCCTCGGTGGACACATCACGCATCTGACCGCGCTCGCGCAGCGTCTTGCTGACGGTGAGCTCCGACGGGGTGCCGTCGGGCAGCAGCCCGGCGATGTCGACGGCGTTGTGCCGCGCGTACACGCCGGGGGCCGGCAGGGGCGGGACGTGCTTGCCCTCGCGTACGCGCTTCTCGGCCAGCTCGCGCTGGGTGGGGGGCCGCTCGGTGCGCTCGCGGTGGGTGAGCACCATCGCGCCGACGGCGGCCGTGATGAGCAGGGCGCCGGTGATCTCGAAGGCGAAGACGTACTTGGTGAAGATGAGGGCGGCGAGGCCCTCCACGTTGCCGCCCGCGTTGGCGTCGGCGAGACCGTCGAACTCCGTCAGGGCGGCGTTGCCGATGCCCGCGAAGAGGAGGACTCCGAAACCGACGCCGCACAGGAGGGCCAGCCAGCGCTGGCCCTTGATGGTCTCCTTGAGGGAGTCCGCCGCGGTGACACCGACGAGCATCACCACGAACAGGAACAGCATCATGATCGCGCCGGTGTAGACCACGATCTGCACGATGCCCAGGAAGTAGGCGCCGTTGGCGAGGTAGAACACCGCCAGGATGATCATGGTGCCGGCGAGGCAGAGCGCGCTGTGCACGGCCCTCTTCATGAAGACGGTGCACAGGGCGCCGATCACCGCGACGGTGCCGAGCACCCAGAACTGGAACGCCTCACCGGTGGAGGTGGAGTAGGCGGCGAGCTGCGGGGCCGAGTCGGCGGCGAGCCGGCCCACGGAGTGCGCGGCGAACTGGGCGCTCATCGGCCGATCACCTCCTGCGAGGCGGGCTCGTCCTCACCGAAGGTGGACTCGGCCTCCTGCGGGACCTCGCCCTTGGAGACGGGTACCTGCCGCTCGGTGCCGGGCGCGGCCTCCGTGACCAGTCCCCGGTAGTAGTCCTGCTCGTCCGTCCCGGGGTAGATCGCGTGCGGCGTGTCGACCATGCCGTCGTCGAGGCCGGCGAGCAGCTGCTCCTTGGTGTAGATCAGGTTGGCCCGGCTGGAGTCGGCGAGCTCGAACTCGTTGGTCATCGTCAACGCGCGCGTGGGGCACGCCTCGATGCACAGGCCGCACAGAATGCAGCGGGCGTAGTTGATCTGGTAGACGCGGCCGTACCGCTCGCCCGGCGAGTAGCGCTCCTCCTCGGTGTTGTCCGCGCCCTCGACGTAGATCGCGTCGGCGGGGCAGGCCCAGGCACACAGCTCGCAGCCGACGCACTTCTCCAGGCCGTCCGGATGGCGGTTGAGCTGGTGCCGTCCGTGGAAGCGCGGAGCCGTGGTCTTCTTCTGCTCCGGGTACTGCTCGGTCAGCCGCTTCTTGAACATGGCCTTGAAGGTCACGCCGAAGCCGGCGACGGGGTTCTGGAAACCGGGCGACGTGTGCCCGGCCTCCTTGGGCTCCTCAGCCATCGGACGCCTCCTTTCCATCCAGAGATCCGTCACTCTGAGTATCGGGCCCACCACTGACAATCAGCTCCCGCTCCCGGCGCGGGCGGCGCCTCGGGACCGGCGGCAGCTCCTGCCCGGGCAGCGGCGGCACGGGGAATCCGCCCGCCATCGGGTCGAACGCGGCGGGCTCGACGGGGGTCTCGGCCTGCTTGCCGCGGTCGCGGTACATGTCCGCGACGAAGGAGAGCAGCAGCAGGAGCAGGACCGCGCCGCCGACGTAGAGGGCGATGTCGGCGAAGTCGTAGTTCTCGTTGCGCAGGGTCCGCACGGTCGCGACGAGCATCAGCCAGGTCACCGAGACCGGGATGAGGACCTTCCAGCCGAGCTTCATCAGCTGGTCGTAGCGCACGCGCGGGAGCGTGCCGCGCAGCCAGATGAAGAAGAACAGCAGCAGCTGCACCTTGACGGTGAACCAGAGCATCGGCCACCAGCCGTGGTTCGCGCCCTCCCAGAAGCCGCTGATCGGCCACGGGGCCCGCCAGCCGCCGAGGAAGAGCGTCACCGAAACGGCCGAGACCGTCACCATGTTCACGTACTCGGCGAGCATGAACATCGCGAACTTGATCGACGAGTACTCGGTGTTGAAGCCGCCGACCAGGTCGCCTTCGGACTCCGGCATGTCGAAGGGGGCGCGGTTGGTCTCCCCGACCATCGTGACGATGTAGAGGATGAAGGAGACCGGCAGCAGGATGACGTACCAGCGGTCCTGCTGCTGTTCGACGATCGTCGACGTCGACATCGAACCGGAGTACAGGAATACGGAGGCGAACGCGGCGCCCATCGCGATCTCGTAGGAGATCATCTGCGCGCAGGAGCGCAGACCGCCGAGCAGCGGATAGGTGGACCCGGAACTCCAGCCCGCCAGGACGATGCCGTAGATGCCGACCGAGGCGACCGCGAGGATGTAGAGCATCGCGATCGGCAGGTCGGTGAGCTGCATCGTGGTGCGCTGGCCGAAGATCGAGATCTCGTTGCCGGCCGGGCCGAAGGGGATCACCGCGATCGCCATGAAGGCGGGGACGGCCGCGACGATCGGTGCGAGGACGTACACCACCTTGTCGGCGCGTTTGACGATGACGTCTTCCTTCAGCATCAGCTTGATGCCGTCGGCGAGCGACTGGAGCATGCCCCAGGGGCCGTGCCGGTTGGGGCCTACGCGCAGCTGCATCCAGGCGACGACCTTGCGCTCCCAGACGATGGAGAACAACACGGTCACCATCAGGAAGGCGAAGCAGAAGACCGCCTTGACGACGACCAGCCACCACGGGTCGCGGCCGAACATGGAGAGGTCTTCAGCGGCGAGGTACATGTTCATGCCTCCACCTCCTCGGGGGCGTCGGCGGTGAGCGTCGCCGGGCCGATACGGACGAGGGAGCCGGGCCGCGCCCCGGTGTCGGAGGCGACGCCCCCGCCCACGGAGTTCAGGGGGAGCCACACCACCCGGTCGGGCATCTCGGTGATCTCCAGCGGCAGTTCCACGGTCCCGGCCGGTCCGGTCACCGCGAGCGCGTCACCGTCCTTGACGCCGGCCTCGGCGGCCGTCGCGGGCGACACGCGGGCGTGTGCGGCGTGCCGTGTCCCGGCGAGCGCCTCGTCGCCCTGCTGGAGGACGCCCCGGTCGAGCAGCAGACGGTGACCCGCGAGCACGGCCTCGCCGGCGGCGGGCCGCGGCAGGACGCCCGCGGTGTCGAGGGGTTCGGTGGCCCGCGGTCCGTCCCAGGCGCCGAGCCGGTCCAGTTCCGCGCGTGCGGTGCGCAGGTCCGGCAGGCCGAGGTGGACGTCCATGGCGTCGGCGAGCATCTGCAGCACGCGCGCGTCGGCCGGCGCGAGGCGCCGGGTCATCTGGTCGGGCTTGAGCGCGGCCTCGAAGAAGCGCACCCGGCCCTCCCAGTTGAGGAAGGCGCCCGCCTTCTCGGCGACCGCGGCCACCGGCAGGACGACGTCGGCGTGCTCGGTGACCTCCCCGGGCCGCAGCTCCAAAGACACCACGAAGCCGACCTCGGCGAGCGCCTCACGCGCGCGTGCCGGATCCGGCAGGTCGGCGACCTCCACACCGGCGACGAGCAGCGCCTGCAGCTCACCGCCGGCGGCGGCCTCGATAATCTGCCCGGTGTCCCGCCCGTAGCGGTGCGGGAGTTCCGCGACGCCCCAGGCGGCTGCGACCTCCTGCCGCGCGCGCGGGTCGGTGGCCGGACGCCCTCCCGGCAGCAGCGAGGGCAGCGCGCCGGCCTCGACGGCGCCCCGTTCTCCTGCCCGGCGCGGGATCCACACCAGGGCGGCCCCGGTCGCGTTCGCGGCCCGCGCGGCGGCGGTGAGACCGCCGGCCACGGCGGCCAGCCGTTCGCCCACGACGATCACCGCGCCCTCGGCGCGCAGCGCTTCGGCGGCCCTGCTGCCGTCGGCCTCCAGGCCGACGCCGCCGGACAGCGCGTCCAGCCACTCGGTCTCGGTGCCGGGAGCGGCGGGCAGCAGCGTGCCTCCCGCCTTCTCCAGACCGCGCGTGGCGTGCGTGGCCAGGGAGAACACCTTCTGCCCGTGCTTGCGCCAGGCCTTGCGCAGCCGCAGGAAGACGCCGGGGGCCTCCTCCTCCGACTCGAAACCGACGAGGAGGACGGCTGACGCCTTCTCCAGCGCGGTGTACGTGACGCCCGTGCCGTCGAGGTCGCGGCCGTGCCCGGCCACCCGCGCGGCCAGGAAGTCCGCTTCCTCGGTGCTGTGCACACGCGCGCGGAAGTCGATGTCGTTGGTGTCGAGCGCCACGCGCGCGAACTTGCTGTACGCGTACGCGTCCTCGATGGTCAGACGCCCGCCGGTCAGGACGCCGGTCCGGCCGCGGGAGGCGAGCAGGCCCTGCGCCGCGATCTGCAGGGCCTCCGGCCAGGACGCCGGCGTCAGGACGCCCTCGGCGTCCCGCACGAGCGGCGTGTCGAGCCGGTCACGCTGCTGCGCGTACCGGAACGCGAAGCGCCCCTTGTCGCAGATCCACTCCTCGTTGACCTCGGGGTCGTTCGCGGCGAGGCGCCGCATGACCTTGCCGCGCCGGTGGTCGGTGCGCGTGGCGCAGCCGCCGGAGCAGTGCTCGCACACGGAGGGCGAGGAGACGAGGTCGAAGGGCCGGGAGCGGAAGCGGTACGCCGCCGAGGTCAGCGCGCCGACCGGGCAGATCTGGATGGTGTTGCCGGAGAAGTACGACTCGAAGGGGTCGCCCTCTCCGGTGCCGACCTGCTGGAGCGCGCCCCGTTCGACCAGCTCGATCATGGGGTCGCCCGCGACCTGGTTGGAGAAGCGGGTGCAGCGGGCGCACAGCACGCACCGCTCACGGTCGAGCAGCACCTGTGTGGAGATGGGGACGGGCTTCTCGTACGTCCGCTTGCGGCCCTCGAACCGGGACTCGGCCTGGCCGTGGGACATGGCCTGGTTCTGCAGGGGGCACTCGCCGCCCTTGTCGCAGACCGGGCAGTCCAGCGGGTGGTTGATGAGGAGCAGTTCCATCACACCGTGCTGGGCCTTCTCGGCCGCGGGCGAGGTGAGGTGGGTCTTCACCACCATCCCGTCCGTGCAGGTGATGGTGCAGGAGGCCATGGGCTTGCGCTGGCCCTCCACCTCGACGATGCACTGGCGGCAGGCGCCGGCCGGGTCGAGGAGGGGGTGGTCGCAAAAGCGCGGGATCTCGATGCCGAGCTGCTCGGCGGCCCGGATGACCAGGGTGCCCTTGGGCACGCTGATCTCGGCGCCGTCGATGGTCAGCGTCACCAGGTCTTCCGGCGGGACGGCCGCCTCGCCCCCGCCGGTGGGGGCGTTGGTGGTCACGGTCATGCGTTCACCTCCGTGCGGTCGGCCCAGGCCGTCGACTTGGCCGGGTCGAAGGGGCAGCCGCGGCCCGTGATGTGCTGCTCGTACTCCTCGCGGAAGTACTTGAGCGAGGAGAAGATCGGCGAGGCGGCGCCGTCGCCGAGGGCGCAGAAGGACTTGCCGTTGATGTTGTCGGCGATGTCGTTGAGCTTGTCGAGGTCGGACATCGCTCCCTTGCCGGCCTCGATGTCCCGCAGCAACTGCACGAGCCAGTAGGTGCCTTCGCGGCAGGGCGTGCACTTGCCGCAGGACTCGTGGGCGTAGAACTCGGTCCAGCGGGTGACGGCCCGCACGACGCAGGTCGTCTCGTCGAAGCACTGGAGTGCTTTCGTGCCGAGCATGGAACCCGCGGCGCCCACTCCTTCGTAGTCAAGAGGGACGTCGAGGTGCTCGTCGGTGAACATCGGGGTCGAGGAGCCGCCCGGGGTCCAGAACTTCAGGCGATGGCCCGGTCGCATACCGCCGCTCATCTCCAGGAGCTGACGGAGGGTGATGCCGAGAGGGGCCTCGTACTGGCCGGGGCTGGCGACATGGCCGCTGAGCGAGTACAGCGTGAAGCCCGGGGACTTCTCGCTTCCCATCGACCTGAACCATTCTTTCCCGTTGTTCAGAATCGCGGGAACCGAAGCGATGGACTCGACGTTGTTCACCACAGTCGGGCAGGCGTAGAGACCTGCCACAGCAGGGAAGGGAGGGCGCAGCCGCGGTTGACCACGGCGGCCTTCGAGCGAGTCGAGCAGCGCGGTCTCCTCACCGCAGATGTACGCGCCGGCGCCGGCGTGCACGGTGAGTTGGAGGTCGAGTCCGCTGCCCAGGATGTTCTCGCCGAGGTAGCCCGCCGCGTAGGCCTCGCGCACGGCCTCGTGCAACCGCCGCAGAACGGGGACGACTTCACCACGCAGATAGATGAAGGCATGAGACGACCTGATGGCGTAACACGCGATGACGATGCCCTCGATGAGGCTGTGCGGGTTCGCGAAGAGGAGCGGGATGTCCTTGCAGGTCCCGGGCTCCGATTCGTCGGCGTTGACAACTAGATAGTGCGGTTTTCCATCCCCTTGGGGAATGAACTGCCATTTCATTCCCGTGGGGAATCCAGCGCCACCGCGGCCGCGCAGACCGGAGTCCTTGACGTACGCGATCAGGTCGTCCGGCGACATGGCGAGCGCCTTGCGGAGCCCCTCGTACCCCTCGTGCCTCCGGTAGACGTCCAGAGTCCAGGACCGGTCCTCGTCCCAGAAGGCCGACAGCACGGGTGCGAGCAGCTTCTCGGGGCCGGTGTCTTTCAGCTCGGATACCAAGGTCATCACTCCCCCTCCTCGGCGGTAGGCCCTGCCGGGTGAGCCGGGTCGGAGGCCGATGTGTCCTGCGGCGCGTCATGTGAACTGAGGTGCTCGTTAGGCGACGGTTCGTGGACGGGCCTGTCCTGCTGCTCGGCGTGCGGCTTGCCGTCCCGTGGATGGACCACGCGCGCGGGTGCGGCCTCTCCCCTTGCCAGGCGAAGGCCCACCAGTGACGCCGGCCCCGCGCTGCCGCTCGCCTCGACGGCGCCGTCGCGCTCGTCCGGGAAGCCCGCCAGGATCCGGGCGGTCTCCTTGAAGGTGCACAGCGGCGCCCCGCGCGTGGGCGACGCGGGGCGTCCCGCCCGCAGGTCGTCCACCAGGCGCTTCGCGCTCTGTACGGTCTGGTTGTCGAAGAACTCCCAGTTGACCATCACGACCGGCGCGAAGTCGCAGGCCGCGTTGCACTCGATGTGCTCCAGGGTGACCTTGCCGTCGTCGGTGGTCCCGCCGTTGGCGAGTCCCAGGTGCTCCTGGAGCGCCTCGAAGATCGCGTCGCCGCCCATCACCGCGCACAGCGTGTTGGTGCAGACGCCCACCTGGTAGTCGCCGCTGGGGCGGCGCCGGTACATGGTGTAGAAGGTGGCGACGGCGGTGACCTCGGCGGTGGTCAGGTCCAGGACGTCCGCGCAGAACCGCATCCCGGTGCGCGTGACGTGTCCCTCCTCCGACTGCACCAGGTGCAGCAACGGCAGGAGCGCGGACCGGGAGTCGGGGTAGCGGGCGATGATCTCGCGCGCGTCCCGCTCGAGGCGGGCTCGGACGTCGTCCGGGTACGCGGGCGCGGGCAGTTCGGGCATGCCCAGGCTGACGCCCCGCTCCGAGGAAGGGGTGGTGGTCACCGGTCGACGCCTCCCATCACGGGGTCGATGGACGCGACGGCGACGATGACGTCGGCGACCTGGCCGCCCTCGCACATCGCCGCCATCGCCTGCAGGTTGGTGAAGGACGGGTCGCGGAAGTGGACCCGGAAGGGGCGGGTGCCTCCGTCGGAGACGGCGTGCACCCCGAGTTCGCCCTTGGGCGACTCGACGGCCGTGTACGCCTGTCCCGGCGGTACGCGGAAGCCCTCGGTGACCAGCTTGAAGTGGTGGATCAGGGCCTCCATGGAGGTGCCCATGATCTTCTTGATGTGGTCGAGGGAGTTGCCGAGCCCGTCGGGTCCCAGGGCGAGCTGGGCGGGCCAGGCGATCTTGCGGTCGGCGATCATGACGGGCCCGGGCTGGAGCCGGTCCAGGCACTGCTCGACGATCAGCAGCGACTGACGCATCTCCTCCAGGCGGACGAGGAAGCGGCCGTAGGAGTCGCAGGAGTCGGCGGTCGGGACCTCGAAGTCGTAGGTCTCGTAGCCGCAGTAGGGCTGTGCCTTGCGCAGGTCGTGCGGGAGGCCGGTGGAGCGCAGGATGGGGCCGGTGGCGCCGAGGGCCATGCAGCCGGCCAGGTCGAGGTAGCCGACGTCCTGCATGCGGGCCTTGAAGATGGGGTTCCCGGTGGCGAGCTTGTCGTACTCCGGGAGGTTCTTCTTCATCTTCTTCACGAACTCGCGGATCTGGTCCACCGCGCCGGGCGGCAGGTCCTGGGCGAGTCCGCCGGGGCGGATGTACGCGTGGTTCATCCGGAGGCCCGTGATGAGCTCGTAGATGTCGAGAATCATTTCACGATCGCGGAATCCGTAGATCATGATCGTGGTGGCGCCGAGTTCCATGCCGCCGGTGGCGATACACACCAGGTGGGAGGACATCCGGTTCAGCTCCATCAGGAGCACCCGGATGATCTTGGCCCGCTCGGTGAGCTGGTCCTCGATGCCGAGGAGCTTCTCGACGGCGAGACAGTAGGCGGTCTCGTTGAAGAAGGACGTCAGGTAGTCCATGCGCGTCACGAACGTGGTGCCCTGGGTCCACGTCCGGTACTCGAGGTTCTTCTCGATGCCGGTGTGCAGGTAGCCGATGCCGCAGCGGGCCTCGGTGACCGTCTCGCCCTCGATCTCCAGGATGAGGCGGAGCACCCCGTGGGTGGAGGGGTGCTGGGGGCCCATGTTGACGACGATGCGCTCGTCGTCGGCGCGGGCCGCGGACTGGACGACCTCGTCCCAGTCGCCGCCGGTGACCGTGTAGACGGTGCCCTCTGTGGTCTCCCTGGGGGAGGCGTGCGAAGTGCTCACGAGTAGGACCTCCGCTGGTCCGGAGCCGGGATCTGGGCGCCCTTGTACTCGACGGCGATGCCGCCGAGGGGGTAGTCCTTGCGCTGCGGGTGGCCCTGCCAGTCGTCCGGCATCATGATCCGCGTCAGGGCCGGGTGACCGTCGAAGACGATCCCGAAGAAGTCGTAGGTCTCACGCTCGTGCCAGTCGTTGGTCGGATAGACGGAGACCAGGGAGGGCACGTGCGGGTCGCTGTCGGGGGCGCTGACTTCGAGGCGGATCAGCCGGTTGTGGGTGATCGAGCGCAGGTGGTAGACGGCGTGCAGCTCGCGTCCCTTGTCGGCGGGGTAGTGGACGCCGCTGACGCCGGTGCACAGTTCGAAGCGCAGGGCGGGGTCGTCGCGCAGGGTGCGCGCGACGGTCACCAGGTGCTCGCGTTCGATGTGGAAGGTGAGTTCGCCGCGGTCGACGACGGTCTTCTCGATCGCGTTGTCGGGGAGGAGCCCCTGTTCCTCCAGCGCGCCCTCGAGTTCGTCGGCGACCTCGTCGAACCAGCCGCCGTAGGGCCGGCTCGCCGGTCCCGGCAGCCGGACGGAGCGGACCAGGCCGCCGTAGCCGGATGTGTCGCCGCCCCTGTCGGCGCCGAACATGCCGCGCTGCACGCGGATCTCCTCACCGCCCTGGCCCCGCTGTCCGGGGAGGTTCGATGCGGAGAGGTCCTTGTCGGGGTTGGTCCCGCCGGACCCCGCGCCGGCGCCGTTCGCGTCGCTCACCGCAGCAGCCCCTTCATCTCGATCGTGGGCAGGGCCTTGAGCGCCGCTTCCTCCGCCTCGCGGGCCGCTTCCTCGGCGTTCACGCCCAGCTTGGAGTTCTGGATCTTGTGGTGGAGCTTGAGGATGGCGTCCATGAGCATCTCCGGGCGCGGCGGGCAGCCCGGGAGGTAGATGTCGACGGGGACGATGTGGTCGACGCCCTGGACGATCGCGTAGTTGTTGAACATGCCGCCCGAGGAAGCGCAGACCCCCATGGAGATCACCCACTTGGGGTTCGGCATCTGGTCGTAGACCTGCCGGAGCACGGGCGCCATCTTCTGGCTGACCCGGCCCGCGACGATCATCAGGTCCGCCTGGCGGGGCGAACCGCGGAAGACCTCCATGCCGAAGCGCGCCAGGTCGTAGCGGCCGGCGCCGGTGGTCATCATCTCGATGGCGCAGCAGGCGAGGCCGAACGTGGCGGGGAAGACGGACGCCTTGCGCACCCAGCCCGCGGCCTGCTCGACGGTGGTCAGCAGGAAACCGCTCGGCAGCTTTTCTTCGAGTCCCATGGCTAAAGGCCCCTCAGTCCCATTCCAGGCCGCCGCGGCGCCACACGTACGCGTAGGCGACGAAGACGGTGAGCACGAAGAGCAGCATCTCCACGAGCCCGAAAAGCCCCAGGGCGTCGAAGGTGACGGCCCAGGGGTAGAGGAAGACGATCTCGATGTCGAAGACGATGAAGAGCATCGCCGTCAGGTAGTACTTGATGGGGAAGCGCCCGCCGCCGGCCGGCGTGGGGGTCGGCTCGATACCGCACTCGTAGGCCTCGAGCTTGGCGCGGTTGTACCGCTTCGGCCCGATCAGCGTGGCCATGACCACGGAGAAGATCGCAAAGCCTGCCCCGAGGGCTCCCAGTACGAGGATGGGCGCATACGCGTTCACCGCTCCTCGCTCCTCTCAGTCGGCACTGACTGCTGGCGATGGCACGGGCTCACATCCGTCTCACACGCCCCCCGAACCCCGCCCGTCCCGGCGAAGATCGCGAACATGTGAAGCAGGTCACAAGCCCAACTGCCACGCATCTTATGCCTGCCGGTCTGTGATCTGCGACACGGGGTATTGCACAAGCTTTGTGATCTCCACCACCTGACGAAGGATCATGAAGTCGTATCAGCGGTGATCTTCGTACGGGAAGCGTCAGAGTGATCACAAGAGGTGACATTTACGCTCGTCCGCGCAGGCCGCAGAGCGCGTCTCAATATCAAGAGAGTTCCTCTGCATGCAAATTCGCCTTGGGCGGGGCGTCCTGCTAGAGGCCGCGTTCACACATCAGAGGGACCGGGGTCGCACCGAGTGGACGTGTGCGCGCGTTCACGAGCGGAGCCGAGGACTCCGTCGCGCGCAGGACGCCCGGGCTCCGGTAACCGTTCCGTGACCTCTGCCACACCCGAAAGCGCGCCCGAGAACCGGGCTTGGCCAACCGCCTCGACCAGTGATAGGCGCGGGGCAATCCGGACGTAACAACGAAAGCCCATGATCACGGGCTTGATCACTTGGGTCCGCAATGTCCGTTAAGGCGTCAATAAGGTGCGGCGTGACAGGTGTTCAGGGCCCCCATTGAGTAATTGTGGCGCAGCACACGTTTCTTGAAGGTATGAGGGAGCCCCTGATACCGCTTGTACCCATGTCCCACACCGCTCACATACGCAGCCACCGGAAACCCCGCCGCAGCGCGTCGAAGATCGCGATGCGGGCCGGAGTCGCCAGTGGTGTCCTCGGCACGCTGGCCGTCGCCACGGCGGCAGGATCGGCCAACGCCGCCGAGCCGGTGACGCAGACGCTCGAACTGCCCGTCCTCACGGGCGATCTGGCCGCGCAGGTCGCGCAGTCCGCCGAAGTCACGCAGCAGGCGGCCGCGAACTACCAGCTGGACGCCGAGCGTGACGCCGCAGCAGCAGCAGCGGCCGCCGAGGCCAAGAAGGACCTCGCCGCCGCGAAGAAGGCCGAGGCCAAGAAGAAGGCCGAGGAAGCCCGCAAGGCCGCCGCCGAGGCCGCCGCGTCCCGTTCCGCGGAGCGCAGCACCCTCTCCGCATCCGCGTCCGCGTCCGTCTCCGACTCCGGCTCCGCGTCGGTCTCCGCTCCCGCCAGCGGCAGCGTCGGGACGGTCATCTCCTTCCTCAAGGCGCAGCTGGGCGACGCGTACGTCATGGGCGCCACCGGCCCCAACGCGTGGGACTGCTCCAGCCTGGTCCAGGCCGCGTTCAAGCAGGTCGGCGTCGACCTGCCGCGCGTCTCGCAGGACCAGTCGATGGCCGGCACGGACGTGTCGCTGTCCGACGTGCAGGTCGGCGACATCCTGTACTGGGGCGGCAAGGGTTCGGCCTACCACGTGGGCGTCTACATCGGGAACGGCCAGTACCTGGACGCGGCCAACCCGTCCAAGGGCGTCGTCATCCAGGACCTCTCCGGTTACCCGGCGTCGGGCGCTGTCCGCGTCCTCTGAGACGTACGGAACCGACGGAAGGGCCGCAGCCGCTCGGGGGCAGCGGCCCTTCGGACTTTCCCTGCCCCGTCGACCCCGGCCGACGTGACATCCCACGCGGCGCACGCACCGGCCCACGGGGCAACGCCTGTGCGCCGGAACCGAGTTCACTCGTGCGCGAGTCGACGTCCGGTCACTGGTGGGCCGGGTCGACGTCCGGTCACCGGTAGGCCGGGCAGCGGCTGTTCGCCGCCCTCTGACGGTGAGGGCGCTCCCCCGCTTCAGCGCCAGGGGGCGCCCCGTCACCGTCACGCGCGCGCTGTCACGCCTTCGGGGCCACCTTGCTCAGACCGTTGATGATGCGGTCCATCGCGTCGCCGCCCGTGGGGTCGGTGAGGTTCGCGAGGAGCTTCAGGGTGAACTTCATCAGCACGGGGTGCGTGAGCCCGCGCTGCGCCGCGATCTTCATGACCTTCGGGTTGCCGATGAGCTTCACGAAGGCGCGGCCCAGCGTGTAGTAGCCGCCGTAGGTGTCCTTGAGGATGCGCGGGTAGCTCTGGAGAGCCAGTTCGCGCTGGCCCGGGGTGGCCCGCGCGTGGGCCTGGACGATGACGTCGGCGGCGATCTGCCCCGACTCCATGGCGTAGGCGATGCCCTCGCCGTTGAAGGGGTTCACCAGACCGCCCGCGTCACCGACGAGCAACAGGCCCTTGGTGTAGTGGGGCTGGCGGTTGAAGGCCATGGGCAGGGCGGCGCCGCGGATCGGGCCCGTCATGTTGTCCGGCGTGTAGCCCCAGTCCTCCGGCATGGAGGCGCACCAGGCCTTGAGGACCTCGCGCCAGTCCAGTTCCTTGAAGGAGTCGGAGGTGTTGAGGACGCCGAGACCGACGTTGGACGTGCCGTCGCCCATGCCGAAGATCCAGCCGTAGCCGGGCAGGAGCCGGTCCTCGCCCGGTCCGCGCCGGTCCCACAGCTCCAGCCAGGACTCCAGGTAGTCGTCGTCGTGGCGCGGCGAGGTGAAGTAGGTGCGCACGGCGACGCCCATGGGGCGGTCCTCGCGGCGGTGCAGGCCCATCGCCAGGGAGAGGCGGGTGGAGTTGCCGTCGGCGGCGACGACCAGCGGGGCGTGGAAGGTGACCTCGCGCTTGTCCTCGCCCAGCTTGGCGTGCACCCCGGTGATGCGGCCGGTGCGGTCGTCGACGATCGGGGCGCCCACGTTGCAGCGCTCGTGGAGCCGGGCGCCCGCCTTCTGCGCCTGGCGGGCGAGCTGCTCGTCGAAGTCGTCGCGCTTGCGGACGAGCCCGTAGTCGGGGAAGGAGGCGAGATCCGGCCAGTCCAGCTGGAGGCGGACGCCTCCGCCGATGATGCGCAACCCCTTGTTGCGCAGCCAGCCGGCCTCTTCGGAGATGTCGATGCCCATGGCGACGAGCTGCTTGACGGCGCGCGGGGTGAGACCGTCGCCGCAGACCTTCTCCCGCGGGAACTCGGTCTTCTCGAGCAGGAGCACGTCGAGTCCGGCCTTGGCGAGGTGGTACGCGGTCGTGGAGCCGGCCGGCCCAGCGCCGACGACGATCACGTCGGCGGTGTTTTCGGAGAGGGGCTGAGTCACGGCGGGAACTCCCCAAGTTCGGAATCTGGGTGCCGAGGGGCACTGGACATGGGCAGTCTATTCAGCGACATCGATCACCGGCTGAAGGGCTGCCCCCGTGAAGCGAGTTCTCCCCGTGGTACGGCTGCGCGTCCCCACCGACGAGGATGCGGTCGCCTGGCACCGGATCTTCGACCACCCCGACGTCATGGAGTTCCACGGCGGCCGGTCCGCGGGACTCTCCGTCTACGAGGAACTCACCGCCCGCCAGCGCCGGCACGACGCCGAGCGCGGGTACTGCCTGTGGACGATGCTCGACGAGTCGGGCCGGGTCATCGGCTTCACCGGCGCCCAGCCCTGGGAGCGGGACTGGGGCCCGGCGGGCGAGATCGAGATCGGGTGGCGGCTGGGGCGGGAGCACTGGGGCCGGGGGTACGTCACCGCGGCGGCGCGGATGACGGTGGACCGGGTGAGACAGGCGGGCGTGCCGAGCGTGGTGGCCATGGTCGCCGCCCGCAACGCCCGCTCCATCGCGGTCACGCAGCGGCTCGGCATGCGGCTGGCGGAGGTCTTCACCACGCCGCAGTCGAAGTCGCAGGGGCACTGCTACCGCCTCGACCTGTGACACATGACCCTGAGTGACCGACTGTCACACAAAGACACCGGGCGCTTCCGGACGGCACCCCAGGGCGGTTACCCTTCCAGTACCGCTGGGGGTGACATCTGTGCTCATACGGCCAAAAACACCCGAAGTGCGCGTGCCGAGACTCGTCGGCCTGATGGCGATGGACGCGCGCGAGACGGCCACGGCGCGGGGCGTGCTGCTGGCCGCGCCTGACCGGCCCGACTTCCACCGCACCGTCGTCGACTACGTCGTACGGCAGTACCCGCCCCCCGGGGTCGAGGTGCCGCGCGGCGCCGTCGTCACCGTGTGGTTCGACTTCGCCGAGGGCGAGGGCGGCGGAGGCTCGGGCGTGCGCGAGCCGCGCGTGCCCCGGCCGGGAGGAGGCGGGCTGGAACGCGAGCTGGACCGGCCGGGAGACGCCTTCGAGACGGTCAGCTCCCGCTGAGGCACCAGGCGCGCTGCTCGATGCCTGTGGCGTGCTCCTGCTCAGCTCTCCTTGAAGCCCCGGTGCAGGGTGACCACGCCGCCGGTCAGGTTGCGCCAGGCGACCTTCGACCAGCCGGCCTTGCGCAGGTGCTCGGCCAGGGCGGGCTGGTCGGGCCAGGCGCGGATGGACTCGGCGAGGTACACGTACGCGTCCGGGTTCGAGGAGACGGCCCGGGCGACCGGCGGCAGGGCGCGCATCAGGTACTCGGTGTAGACCGTGCGGAAGGGCGCCCAGGTCGGGTGCGAGAACTCGCAGATCACGACCCGGCCGCCGGGGCGGGTCACCCGGTGCATCTCGCGCAGGGCGGAGTCGAAGTCCTGCACGTTGCGCAGGCCGAAGGAGATCGTGACGGCGTCGAAGGTGTCGTCCTTGAACGGCAGCCTCGTCGCGTCGCCGGCGGTGAAGGGCAACCAGGCGTGCTTGCGCTTGCCCACCTGGAGCATGCCGAGGGAGAAGTCGCAGGGGACGACGTAGGCGCCGGCGCGGGCGAAGGGCAGGGAGGAGGTGGCCGTGCCGGCCGCCAGGTCCAGGATCTTCTGCGCGGGGCGGGCGTCGACCGCGCGGGCGACCTCCTTGCGCCACCTCCGGTCCTGGCCGAGCGAGAGGACGTCGTTCGTCAGGTCGTACCGTTCCGCCACGTCGTCGAACATCGAAGCGACTTCGTGCGGCTGCTTGTTCAGGGAAGCGCGGGTCACCCGCCCATTGTGGCAGCCCCCGCCCGCCCGGCTCATGCCAGCCCGCGCCCTTTCGATTCGCGGCAGCCGGCCCGTGAAAGCGCGCCTGCGTCCCTCCGACTCGTGGCAGCGCTCACGGCAGCAGCCTGGGCCTCCTGCGCGCCGCGCCGTCCGCCACCGGGTCTCCCTCGCCGCGCGCCACATCCGGTGCGGCAACGGGAACGACGACAGCGACGGCGTACGCGCCCTACGTCAACGCCACGGCGGCCTCAGTCAACGGCCGGCTCCCCGGCGACGTACAACCTGGCTTTCGTCATCTCGGACGGAAGCGGCTGCACGCCGAAGTGGAACGGCACGCACGCCATCGGCGACACGTCCGTCGCCTCCCGTGTCTCCGCTCTCACGAAGTCGGGCGCCTCGGTCCGCGTCTCCTTCGGCGGGGCTTCCGGAAAGGAACTGGCGGCGGTCTGCGACAGCGCGGCGGAACCGGCCGAGGCGTACGGCGCGGCTCTGGACGCAGCCGGCTCCACGCGGGCCGACTTCGACGTCGAGGGCGACGGCCTCGCCGACGCCGGCTCGGTAGCCCTGCGCTCCCAGGCCATCGCCCTGCTCCAGAAGGAGCGCACGGACCTCGAGGTCACCTTCACGCTCCCGGTGATGCCCTCCGGGCTGGACGCCGGCTCACCTCGATGATCGGCGTCAACGTTCGCGAAGGCGTTCTCGGCGGCGAACTGACACACACGGACCCCGGCGGACCGGTCACCGGCGACGGTGGACCAGGCGCCCCGCGCACACCGTGGCGACGCAGACCCCCGCCCCCTCACCGCCGCCCGACTCGTCGGGCGTGAAGACGGCGAGGTCGGCGCGCCCGTTCTCCACGAGCGCGGCTGGCCGTGAACTGGACAGCACGGCAACGTGGTTGCGTGCCGCCGCCGCCCGGAGCTCGGGCGAGCCGGCGTGCTCCGCCAGGACGGCCGCCGCGCCCAGCTTCAGCACGGCGTGGACGCGCTCGCGTGCGCTGGGGGCGTCGGGAAGGGGGCCTTCGTGGAGGCGCGCGGGGCCGAGGACGCCGGGCCAGTGACGCACGCGCGCACCGGGGAACCGCGCCTCCAACTCGGCACGTGTGCCCACGCCGACGACCCGGTCGCCCTGGACGGCGACGGCTCCGCCCGCGACCGGCGACGGGTCGTCCCAGGCGCGTCGGAGCTCGTCCGCGGCGTGAATGGTGAGCACGGCAGCGTCAGTTCGGTTCGGCGGCCGGTCAGTTGGGCGCGAGCAGCTTCAACTCGGGGTGAGCGGTGCCGCCTTCGATCGCGGTCGAGGAGATGTGGGAGACGACCCGCTCGTCGACGGGGTCGTTCGCCGGGTCGTCGTGGACGACCAGGTGCTCGTACGTCGTGGAGCGCTGCGCCGGGACACGGCCCGCCTTGCGGATCAGGTCGATGATCTCCAGGCGGTTGGAGCGGTGCTTGGCGCCGGCCGAGGAGACGACGTTCTCCTCCAGCATGATGGAGCCGAGGTCGTCCGCGCCGTAGTGCAGGGAGAGTTGGCCGACCTCCTTGCCCGTCGTCAGCCAGGAGCCCTGGATGTGGCGGACGTTGTCGAGGAACAGGCGGGCGATCGCGATCATCCGCAGGTACTCGAACAGGGTCGTCTGGGTGCGGCCCTTCAGGTGGTTGTTCTCGGGCTGGTACGTGTACGGGATGAAGGCGCGGAAGCCGCCCGTCCGGTCCTGTACGTCACGGATCATCCGCAGGTGCTCGATGCGCTCGGCGTTGGTCTCGCCGGTGCCCATCAGCATGGTCGAGGTGGACTCGACGCCGAGGTTGTGCGCCGCCTCCATGATCTCCAGCCAGCGCTCGCCGGACTCCTTCAGCGGGGCGATGGCCTTGCGCGGCCGCTCGGGCAGCAGCTCGGCGCCGGCGCCGGCGAAGGAGTCCAGGCCCGCCGCGTGGATGCGCTGGATGGCCTCCTCGACCGACACCTTGGAGATGCGGGCCATGTGCTCGACCTCGCTCGCCCCCAGGCTGTGGATGACGAGCTGCGGGAAGGCCTGCTTGATGGCGGAGAAGTGCTTCTCGTAGTACTCGACGCCGTAGTCCGGGTGGTGGCCGCCCTGGAACATGATCTGGGTGCCGCCCAGCTCCACGGTCTCCGCGCACCGGCGCAGGATGTCGTCCAGGTCGCGGGTCCAGCCCTTGGCCGTGTCCTTCGGCGCCGCGTAGAAGGCGCAGAACCTGCACGCCGTGACGCACACGTTCGTGTAGTTGATGTTCCGCTCGATGATGTACGTCGCGATGTGCTCGGTACCGGCGTACTGACGGCGGCGCACGGCGTCGGCTGCGGCGCCCAGCGCGTGCAGGGGCGCGTCGCGGTAGAGGACGAGCGCCTCCTCGGGCGTGATCCGACCGCCCGCGGCGGCACGTTCGAGGACGGCTGTGACATCAACAGAGGTGAGGTCGGCCTTCTCGGTCACCGGAGCGTCCCTTTCGTCAAGGGTTGTGGACGGACCGAGCCAGCCTACGCCAGCCCCTCGCCACAGCCGACGTCAGGCCGTGTACGCGCCCAGCAGCAAACCCACGTACGCGCCCGCGATCAGGAACGGCCCGAACGGGATCGCCGTCTTGCGGTCGGCCTTGCGCGCGGCGAGGAGCGCGCCGCCGTACAGCGCGCCGAGCAGGAACCCGGCGAAGGTGCCCAGCATGACGGTGGCCCAGCCGTACCAGCCGAGGACCGCGCCCGCGCCGAGCGCGAGCTTCACGTCGCCGAAGCCCATGCCACCGGGATTGACGAGGTGCAGCACGAGGTAGCCGGCGCCGAGCGCGAGGGACGCGAGGAGGGCCGTCGTCCAGTCGCCGGCGTGCTCCGGCAGCAGCGCGGCCACGCCGAGCAGGGCGAGGGCGGTCGCCGCGAAGGGCAGGGTGAGCGGGTCGGGAAGCCGTTGCACCCGCAGATCGACGACGGCGAGCAGCACCCCGACGGGCGCGAGCAGCAGCCAGACGGCCAACTCGGGCCGGGGACCGGTGGCGAAGCCGAGGACAGCGCACAGTCCGGCGGTGACGCCGGCGAAGAGCGCCCCACCGGGACCGTACGCCCCACCGCGCCCCCGTCTGCCCACACCAGCACCGGTACCTTCGGCGCAACGGGGACAGCGCGCGGGACCGATCCAGCCGCGAACGGGATGCCCCTGAGGACAACGATCGCGCCACCCGGGCACGGGCGATCCCTCTTCACCGTCCACCCCGGCCCCGTCGGCCCCCGCCGCGCCGTCCACCCCGGCCCCGTCGGCCCCCGCCTCACCGTCCACCCCCCTCGGCGGCGACGCCACCGAGAACCGGTACGCGGCCCGCGGCAGCAGAGCCCCCACCACCGCCCCCCACACCGCCGCGACGACGAGCAGCGCGACGGCGCCGGACGCGCCGAGGCCGTTCATCCCGCTGCCGGGACGGAGTCGCGCCAGCCGGGCCGGAGCTCGTCCAGGAGGGCCTCGGTGCGGGGAGGCAGGCCGCGGGCGCCGCTGCGGGTGACGAGGTCGGCGGCGAGGGCGGTGAGGCGGGCGGTGTCGCCGGTGGCGTGGGTGGCGCGCAGCAGTTCGTTCCACAGGCGCTCGTCGGCGGGAGCCGTCCGCAGTGCCGCGTTCAGCGCCTCGATCGCCTTCTCGGCACGGTCCTTCTCCAGATGGAACGCGGACAGGGCGAGCCCGATGTCGGCCACGAGCAGCGGGAGTTGGGCGTCGACGATCTCGTGGGTGAGCCAGCGGTAGCGCCCTTCGGGCCGGTCGGCGAGGAGCGGCCCGCGCACCAGGACCAGGGCGTCGGTGAGCAGCCGTCCGCGCACGGCCCGGCTGTCGACGCCCTTGCCCTGGGTGGCCTCGTGGTAGAGCGAGCGCAGCACATCCAGGTCGGAGACGACGGACTTGGCGAGGACCAGGCGTCCGCGGGCGTCGGAGCCGAGGCGGGGGGATCCGTCGGGGTCGGCTCCGAGCCAGGCGCGGAGCCGTTCGATCAGCGCGTCGCGGACGTCGTCCGTCACTCCGCGCGGCCACAGCGCGGAGGTGAGCACACGCGGGTGCACGCCCTCGCGGTGCAGCAGCAGCAGGGCGAGCGCCTCGTGCAGCAGCACGCTGCGCTCACCGTCCGGTGCGTCCAGCCCGATGATCTCGTACGAGCCGACGAGCCGCGCGTACACCGCGGGCCGTCCCTGCTCGCTGATGTCGACGAGGAACGGCGGGGTCGGGGTCGGCCCGTCCGGACCGCGCTCGGGGTCGGCCTCGACGAACAGCTCCACGACCGCACGCCGTTGGGCTGCCGGAAGCAACTGGGCCTCCAACTCCAGCCCGAGGAGCGGCGCGAGCAGTTTGCCTTCGCCGGTGATCTCCATCTCCCAGGCGGCACCGGGAAGTTCACCGCTCTCGGTGCCGACGAGGTAACCGATGCCCAACCGGCTCGCGTCGGCGGCGAGTTCGGCGAGCTTCACGGCGTCCTCGGCGGAGGGCTCGGCGGCGAGCAGGACCAGGTGCGGGGCCCAACGGGTGTGCTGGGCGGGCCCGGTACGGCCGGTGAGCACGGAGTCCTGTCCGGCCGCGCCGAGCGCTCCCCGCCGCTGCCGGGTCTCGGCCGCCATCGTCTCGGCGAGCGCGTCCACGTCGTCCAGGTGCCGGATGCGGTTGGGGGCGAGCGGGGTGAGGTCCTCACCGAAGCCGACGAGGGTGATGGTCATGCGGTCCGACCAGCCGTTGGTGGCGAGCTCGGCGGCGACGGACGCGAAGACGGCGGCGCGGTCCTCCTGGCGCCCGCTGAGCGAGACGATGCCGGGCACGGCCTCCAGGTTGAGCAGCAGGCGGGAGTCGTCCATGGTGCCCAGGCTGACGAGGCCGGGATAGGGGGCGGCGGTGTCGGCGTCGTCGTACCGTTCGGCGTCGGCGCGGGACAGCACCCAGAACGTCTGGTCCTGCCCGAGCTGCCACGGCGCGGGCGGCTTGCCGGACGGTTGGGCGAGCTGGAGGTGCAGGTCGCCGCCCGTCATCCAGGCGGCGTAGACGACGGGCAGGGCGCGTGACTCGGCGGCGAGGGACGCGGCGAGACCGCGCAGCGAGCGGTCGAGCAGCCGTACGCCTTCGGGATCGGCGCCGACGAACAGCGCGTCCTGGACGTCCTGGGCGTCGCCGGTCGGGGTCGGCGGCTCCATGCCGCGCCGCCCGGTGACGGCCCCGAGCGCCGACTGCCACAGCAGCTGACGGCGTCGGCGGCCGAGGGCGCCGAGGAGGCCGGCGGCGAGGAGAGGAGCGGTGACCAGGGCCTCGGGGAGGCCGAAGGCGTCACCGGGCTCGGAGCGCGAGCCGGCTCGCCCGTCCGCTGCGGAGGCCGGAGGGGTGTGCCGCTGGGCGGGCAGCGAGACCTCACCCGAACGACCGCCGGCGTGTCCGCCGCCGTGTGCACGGGGCACGTCGGTCTGCACCAGCCCGCTGCTGCCCTCGTGCCCTGCGGCGCCAGGACCGGCACCGATGCCGGCCTGCTCCGCTACCCCGCCGGTCCGCGCGTACTGATCGATCTGCTGCTCGACGTCCGCGGAGACCTTCCCGGCTTCGTCGGGCAGCTCGACGAGGTCGCCGCCGCGGGCGTCGCCGGGCATCTCCATGATCCAGCCGGGCCGGATCAGACTCGCCTCGGACAGCCGGGAACCGTCCGGCTGGACCCGGTCCTTGTTGAGCGCGTAGATCTCCTTGTACCGGCGTCCGTCACCGAGGTGGCGCTCGGCTATCTCCCACAGGGAGTCGTGGTGGCGGCCCTCCGGGGGCTGGATCCGGTAGTACTTCGTGTCGCCGTGCAGACGGGCCGCGCTGCCGTCGTCGACCTGCGCGGCGGCGTGCGAGGCCTGCTCGGCGAGGGCTGCCGCCGCGCCGCCGGCGGGCTGCTCCTGCGCGCCGATGAAGGTCCCCGGGGTCTGCTGGGCCGCGGCGACGGTCCCCCTCTGGTTGCCGTCCAGGGTGTGCCCGAGCTGCGAGAGCCCCGGGGTGAGGCTGGCCGCGGTGGCGCCGACGAGCAGAAGGGCGGCGACGAGTTGCCGGGCGAGCAGCTGACTCGGCCCCGCGCCGGGAACCCGCCCCGGCACGCCCACACCCGACACCGCGGCCTTCACCTCGACCAGCACGCAGGCGGTGAACTGCGCCCAGGCCAGCCAGACGACGACGGTCAGGATGTTCAGGAACGTCCTGACCGTGATCTCCTGCTGGAGCCAGTCGAGCGAGGGCACGCCGTCCGGCAGGGGCCAGCCGATCTGCACGGCCAGCGCGGCCGGCACCCCGACGAGGAGGGCGAGCAACGCGACGAACGCGAAGAACGCCTTGACGAAGTCCCCGGCCGTCCGCCGCCGCACCCGCACCGGCTGCGGAGTCCGGTTACGCGGCCCCGCCGGACTTCCCGTCGAGCCGGTGGAGCCCCTCGAGCTTCCCGTCGAGCCTGAAGTGCTGCGTCGCGCCATGGCGGGTGTCCTGGGTCCGGAGTGAGAGGGATGCGTTGAGCCTACAGAGATCTTATGGACTGACACGGGTCGTGGGACACGGTCAGAGGGCCTCTGTCATCGGTCATCGGTCATCGGTCACCCCACCAGGTTCTCCGCCACCGACCGACCGTGGACGGTCACCGCGCCGCCGAAGAACATGCCGGTGAAGACCGGCTCGTAGGTGAGTTGGACCTCGACCTCCACCTGGTCGGCGTTCGCGGCCACGCAGTGGGTGGCCGCGATGTCCGAGCCGGACATGTCCATCTCGCGGGCGAAGGCCTTCACACGGGTGTCGCAGTTCTGGAAGTTGATGGGGGCTGCGCCGCCCTCGTTGCCGTAGAGGGCCTCGCGGTCGATGTCCTGGGCGGCGAAGCGGGCGGCCTGTTCCGCTATGTCGGCGGCGCGTTCACGCTTGGAGATGGACAGCCCGCCGTCGATGACGAAGGCCGACAGGGAAAGAAAAACCAGGGCGAAGATGATGACGGCCCCGGCGCCCGAGCCACGGTCACCACGGCACCGGCGCGCCCGCAGGAACCGTGCCGTTGACGCACCGCCCGACCGCAGAGTCCGTACCGCGGACACACCGCGCGCCCGGTTCGCCCCGCCCGCCGGCCTCACGCCGTCCTCCGGAACGGGTCCAGTGGGGAGCTGAAGCTGGCCGAGAGGGTGGTCGGGATGTTCAGCCCCAGCATCGACAGGCCCCGCACCTCGCAGCTCACCTCGACGGTGAAGATGGTGTCGGGTTCGAAGCCCGGGCTGGTCTGGATCACGGACACCGGGCCGGAGCAGACGTCCGCGAGGTCGGCCCGCGCGGCCTTGCGCGCCTCGGCCAGCGCCGTCGCCCGGTCCTTCTGGATCGAGCCCGCGCGCGCCGCGTCCCGGGCCGCGCCGTCGATCGCGCCGCGTCCGTCGACGAGTTGACCGAAGGCCACCAGGACCAGGATGAACAGGATCATCACCGGGGCGAGGATCACCACCTCCACGGTGGACAGTCCACGGTCACCGGCGCGACGGCTCGCAGCGGCGGCCATGTCAGTTTCCCCCCTCGGGCACGAACCGCTCGACGGGGCCCAGCGACCGCGCGTGCACCGTCAGGTCCAGCCCCGGGAACACCGACGGCACCCGCGCCGTGATCTCCACGCCCACCGTGTCCTGTTCCGGCTGGAGCAGCGTGACGTCCGGCGACAGCACCAACTGCGGCCCCAACTGATCGATGTAGGAGTCCACGACGCCTCGCGCCTCGCCCCGCCAGGCGCCCGGCTGGGCGTCCGCGGTGGCGCGAGCCTTGCGGGCACCGGCCTGTGCCGCCGCCTGAGCCACGTGGTCGGCGAAGAAGTACAGCGCGAACTGCACCGTCGCGAAGATCAGGAAGAAGAGGACGGGGGTGAGGAAGACGAACTCGATCGATGTCATGCCGGAATCGCCGCGGGCGGCCGTGCCCCTGCGTACGGTCCGCACCCTGCGGCGCATCGCTTCGCCGGCGCCGCCGCCCCCGCTTGTGCCCACGCCCACAACGACCCCGTTTTCGCGTTACCTCGTCCGACCGATCAGCAGGTGCTGCTCGCGGTCGCGCCGTCGATGCACTTGCCGACCTTCTCGGCGCCGCCCTTCAGCGCCTGGTTGATGATGGCTGCCACCACGCCGACGATCGCCACGACGACCGCCGAGATGATGACCCACTCCACCGCGGAGGCGCCGCGGTCCAGCTCTCCGGAGCGGGCACGCTGGACGCGTCCCTGGAGGAAGGCGATCAGGAAGTCGACGCCGGCGTTGCCGGTGCTCACGTTCCAACGGGTCATGGTCAGTTGTCCTCTCGGGTGGATCGACGTGCTCGTGCTCGCCAGTGTTGTTCTGCGCGTTGTCGGTTCGGTCTCGTCAGTTGTGGAAACGGTTGCTGACCTGCCTCATACCTGGAACACCCGCATCGCCGCCGGGAAGATCAGGAACACCAGGAACCCCGCGCACAACAGCAGTTGCGCCACGAGCATCGACTGTGACTTCTCGCCCGCGCTGCCCTCGATCTCGGCGAGTTCGCGGTGCCGCATGGTCTCGGCACGGGAGGCGAGGGACTCACGGACCTTGGCGCCGTCGTCCGCGACCAGGGCCAGCGAGGCCGACAGGTCCTTCAGCTCCTCCACGCCCAGCTCCTCCCCCAGCGCCCCCAGCGCCTGCCACTGGCTGAGGCCGGTGATGCGGGCGTCGGCGAGGGCGTTGCGGATGCGCTGCGTGGCCCAGCCGTCGGACACCTCCGCGGCCGCCATGAGCGCCTCCGGCAGACCTCGCCCGCCGGCCAGGTTCATCGACACCAGGTCGAGGTACGCGCCGATCACCCGCCGCAGGTCGCGGCGCTTCTGGCTCGCGTCCCGCCGGATCTCCAGGTCGGGCAGGAAGAAGAACAGCACCGCGCAGAGCAGAGCGAGCCAGACCGGCACGACCGGGCTGCTCTGGAACCCCATCGACCACACGACGGCGAACAGCAGCGGGCCGAAGAACAGACCGGCGACGGCCAGCAGCACCTTCGTGGCCAGGAAGTTCTCCCAGCTGCGCTCCAGCACATTGAGGTCGGCCCGCAAGGAGCGCTGTTCCCAACCCTGTTGGAGATACAGGTCGGCGACCTTGCGGCCGATCTCCGCGCGCAGCGCACCGAACCGGCCCCCGGTCACGGCCTGCCGCGCCGACTCGTACGCCGCCCCGCGCGCCCGCATCGCGTCGATCCGCGCGACCTGCGCGACCGCGCTGCGCTTGGACGGCATCAGGGCGCGGACGAGGACGTAGACGCCCAGGCCGAGCACGACGCCGACGATGACCGGTGCGGTGAGGTTCACCGTCGTGCCCCCTCGTCATGGGTGGGAAGCGGCGCCTGCCCCGACGCGGCGGCCGCCCCGGGGACCGGCCCCGGCGTCGTGGCGGAGGCCGTCGAAGCCGCCGTACGCGGTCGCACGAACCGCACCGACGACTCGTCGCGGACCAGGAAGCGTTCTGGCGTCTCGATGGTGGACAGCTTGCGCAGCCACCAGAAGCCCAGCCCGAACAGGCCGCAGACACAGGCGAGGACGAGCTGTCCGACGGCCGTGCCGTACGGCTCGACGAACTCGCGGTTGAAGACGGACAGTCCGAGCACGAACGCGATCGACACCGCGACCACGATCTGCACCGAACGGCGGGTCGACGCCCGCTGCGCCATGACCCGCTGCCGCATGTCGACCTCCTCCCGCGCCGACTTGGCGAGGGCGCCGAGGACCTGGCGCAGGCCGGGGCCGCGCAGCCGCGCGTTGAGGATCAGGGCGGCGACGATGATGTCCGCCGACGCGTCGTCGATCTCGTCGGCGAGGACCTGGAGCGCGTCCGGCAGCGGGGTACGGGCGCGCAGGCGGTCGACCAGGGCGTCGAGATGGGGGCGCAGAACGGGTGCGGCGGCGCGCGCGGACGCGGGAATGGCCTGCTCCAGGCCGACCGCGCCCGCGATGGTGTCGCGCAGCGACTCCGTCCAGGAGGCCAGGGCCTCCACCCGCTTCATGGCGGCCCGTTCCTCTGCCGCGCCGCCGAAGAGGCGGTCCCAGAAGAAGACGAGCACGGCGGCCGCGATTCCGGCCACCGTCCAGCGGGTGAGCAGCAGCACGGCGAGTCCTACGAGCGCGGCGACGGAACCGCGCTGTCCGGCGAACCGGAGCAGCTCGTTCGCCCGCCGGCCGGCCTTGCGCTTCTCGTGCTCCGGCTTGACCGGCAGCCCGCGAACGGCGACCAGGAGGAGCGCGAGACCGCCGCCGACGGCGACGCCGCACAGGAGCGCGTACAGGACGGTCGGGGAGAACAGCCCGCCCATCGATCCCAGCGAACCGAGTGCGGCCTGCGGATGCGCGCTCACGGTCATGTTGCTCGCGGTCACCTCGGCGGTCATGGTGCTCGCAGTCGTGGTGCCGACGGTCACTGTGCTCACAGCCAGTGCGTTCATGCTCATGGCGTCACCTCACCCCCACGTCGCCGCGGGACGGTAGCCGTACGCGATCAGGTCGTCCAGGCAGGCGATGGGCGCGTGCGGCACGACCCGCCCGTCGGGCGCCTCTGCGAACACCTCACTGGACAGAACGCGTCCGTCGACGCCGTTGACCTCGCGCACGGAGGTCACCGTGCGCTGCAGACGGCCACCCGTCTCGTAGTTGTTGCGCCGCTGGACGAAGACGACGAAGTTCACCGCGCCCGCGATCAGCATCTGGCTGGCCTCGATGGGCAGCCGTTCCGTCGCCTGGAGCGCATAGGTGGAGATGCGGTTGAAGACCTCGCTGGAGCTGTTGGCGTGGATCGTCGACAGCGAGCCGTCGTTGCCCTGCGACATGGCGTTGAGCATGGTGACGATCTCGTCGCCGAGGACCTCGCCGACGATGACCCGGGAGGGGTTCATACGCAGGGAACGGCGCACGAGTTCGGCCATGCTGATGGCACCCTGTCCCTCGGAGTTGGGCAGCCTCTCCTCGAACGCGACCACGTTGGGGTGGAGTTCGGGGAACGTGTCGAGCCCGAGCTCCAGCGCGCGCTCGACGGTGATGAGCCGCTCGTTCGGCGGGATCTCGTTGGCGAGGGCCCGCAGCAGCGTCGTCTTGCCGGCGTTGGTGGCGCCCGCGATCATGATGTTCTTGCGGGCGCGGACCGCGCAGGCCAGGAAGTGGCCCAACTCCGGGCTGAGGGTGCCGTTGCCGACGAGGTCGGAGATGAACACCTTGCCCATGCGGGCACGGCGGATGGACAGCGCCGGACGCCGCGCCACGTCCATCACGGCCGACAGACGCGAACCGTCCGGCAGCCGCAGGTCGAGCTGCGGATTGGCGGAGTCGAAGGGCCGGGAGGACAGACCGCTGTACGCGCCGAGCACCTGGATCAGCTCGATGAGCTCCTCGTCGGTCTCCGCGACCGGCTCACCGCGCACCTCGCGTCCGTCGGCGTAACCGACGAAGACCTGGTCGCAGCCGTTGATGTCGATGTTCTCGACGCGCGGGTCGTCCAGCAGGGGCTGGAGACGGCCCACGCCGAAGAGAGCGGCGTGCACGGCTGCCGCGTACTGCTCCTCCGTCTCGGCGTCCGGCGGCGTACGGCCCGCGGTGATCTCGGCGCGGGCGTACTCCTCCAGGATCTGGGCGATGACCGCGCGGGCGTACTGCCGCTCGTCCTCGGTGGACATCGGGGTGACGCCGGACGCCTGGTCGAGGCGGCGCTGCTCGGCGATACGGTCGCCGGCGTCCTGCCGGAACCGCTTGACCAACTGGTGGTCGACCGCCGTCACCGCCCGGCTCCAGCGTGGCCCTGGTGCGCCTGCGCGGGCATGCTCCAGGCCGCGCCGTACTGCTGGTGGAGGTCGGCGACCACCTTGCGGGCCGAGCGGACGAGCAGCGACTTGTCGAGCCGGCCCCGCTTGCGGCCGGCCAACTGGTCCGCGCCGGTGGGGTCGTCCGCGAGCGTGCCGACGACCCTGGCGCCCGTCTGGGCGTGCACCAGCATGTCGTTGACCTGCCCCGAGATCTTGCCGGCGTGACCGGGATCGACGACCAGCAGTACGCCTATCAGCGGGGTGGCGAGACTCGCGGCGCCGCGCGGCCCGCCGTGCAGCCTGGCCGACAGGGCGGCGGCACGGTCACGGACGCGGGCGATCGCCTCCGGCTCGGTGCGCGAGACGAGGAGGACGAGGGCGGCGTGCGGGAACAGTTCCACGGCAGGACTGTCCCCGCTGACGCGCCCGCAGTCGGCGATCACGTCGGCGGGAGCCTGCGGGGAGTCGCCGAGCGCGGCGAAGGCATGCCCGAGGGTGGGCCACAGTCCGGCCAGACCGGCCGCCTGCTCGGCGATCCCCAACCCTGCGAGAACCTCCAGACCACCGCTCAACGGCTGTACGTGGTCCCAGAGTTGGTCGGGAACGAGGCCACGGCGGGCGGTGGCGGCGATGGACAGCATCCCGGTGTTCGGGTTGAGCGGACCGCCGTGGGCGGCGGCACTGCGGTAGACGAGGTCACCGCCGGCCGGGTCGGTCTCGGCGAGCAGCGCGCGCCGCGGCCAGACCGCCGCGAGAGCGACGGCCGCGGTGGTGACGCCGGGGGACCCTTTGTCGGCGGCGAGAGCGATGAGCGCCATGGTGAGGGTGCCGCCTTCTAGTTGCCGGTGCCGGAACTGGAACTGCCGCCAGAACCGGTGCCGGAACCGGCGTCAGAGCCTGTGTCCGCGCCCGCACTGTCACCGGACGCGTTGCCGGAACCTGAAGCGCCGCCCGAGCCGGCGGCCGTGCCCGTGCCGGCGACGCGCACGATGGCGGCCGCGCCGGCGGACGAGGCCCGGGTCACCGCGGCGGCGTCGTCCTGGTCGACGAGAAGGGTCAGGGCGAGGTTGCCGGTGCTGACGGTCGCGTCACCCTGCTCCTTCACCTTGCCGACCTTCGCGCCGGCCACGATGAGCGGGTTGGACGCGCTGGAGGACGTGGATCCCGATCCGCTCTTCCCGGTGCCGCCGTCGACGTTGTAGACGTTCACGGTGTCGCCGGCCGTGATGTCCGACGGGTACTGGCCCTCCTTGAGGGCGAGACCGACGGAGGCTTTGCCTGCGGGGATGTCAGCGGTGTCGGCGAACATCTGGCCGACCAGCACGGTGCCCGCGTAGATGGTTGACCTGGCCTTCAGCTTCGCGAGCTGCGTCATCTGGTCCATGTGGACGTACTTGACGCCAGTGTCCGCGGCGACCATCACGGAGGTCACGTCCGACTTCTCGACGGACTCACCGGCCGGAACGTCCTTGACCACCTTCATGACCTCGATCCGGTCACCGGCCCGCAGCACGAGCATCGTCGCGCCGAGCGCGCCGACCAGGATGAGCAGCACCGCGAGGGCGGCCAGCGCCGGCTTGCGCTCGCGCGGCGGGGTGGGAAGCCGGTCGCCGACCGGCGGTTGAGCCGGAGCCGCGGAACGACCCGCGCCCGCCCCCGTACGCTCCTGGATTTTCACGCAACCGCTCCCCGTCACACCCAGAAAACCGTCTGGACCGTTTGAGACCGCCTGTCACACGCACGGCGATGACCGACCATGCGCACACTCACTCAGGACTTCCCCAGGACTTCGCACTTGAGGCGAACGCGGCGAGACCTGCGGCGACCGGCCGGCCGGGGCCGGGGCGAGTGTCAAGCGTTCGCACGGTATCAGCCGCACATAAGCCCCTCAAGGCGCGCCCGAACCCTCGCGACACAGCGAGCGCCGCGCTGTCGGGGGACAACTGCGGTGTGGGGCGGTTCCGTTGACGGTCGTGCGACATCGGTTGGAGCACGGTGTGCAGAAGGGAATCTTCCCTCGCCTTTGCCGGCTCTGACGAGGTCACTTTGCGGCACAGCAGTCGAACTGGACGCCAGGCTCACGTTCTCGAACCAGCTCACGCGCCACCACGGCTCCCAATGGGAACCCGGCTCGACGGAACCGTGAATGGCGGCTACTGCGTCTCTGATCCACCGACAGCGACTCTCTCTGGTGCCGCCGCCCGGCCCCCGGCTACCGTAACGCTGCTCTCCCAACCCCCATACGCCCCGTCAGGAGCCCCTCGTGACCCGCCGCCCACGCCTGCTCACCACAGCCGCCGCCGGAGCGACGGCCGCCCTCCTGCTGACGGCTTGCGGCGGCGGAACCAACGACACGAAGTCCAACGACAAGATCGACGGCGCGGAGACGGCGCCCGCGACCACCGCAACATCGACCACCCCGACCCGCCCTTCGGCCGATCGACCTCGCATCGAGCTGCCCTCCGACTTGTCATACGCCTTCGACTGGTCCAAGACCGGGGACGCCGACAAGGACGCTGTCCTGAGCGACAGCGAGCAGTCCATCAAGGCCGTGGACCTGGCCATTGTGAACCAGAACGCCCTGGACAAGGCGTACCTCTATTACTACGAGGGCGAAGCCGCCGTCGGGACGCAGAAGTTCATCCAGACCTACGTGGACAACAAAGCGAGCGTCACTGGGGCCTATCGCTTCTACGACCCGCAGGTGAGCGTCGACAAAGGCGGGACCGCGTCACTGAGCTACTGCGAGGACCAGGGCAAGGCGTATGTGAAGTACCTCAAGACCAACGAGGTCAAGAGGACCCAAGTCACGGCCAAGAGTTACGTTTCGTATCACACGTCGCTGAAGAAGAACGGCAAGGGCGTGTGGGTGATCCAGAAGATCGTTTCTCAGAGTGGGAGTGCCCAGTGCCAGCCCTGATGCGCGTATCAGCGACGCCTCCGGTACTGATCACTGCCGGAATGTGCCTCGTGCTTCTGGCCCTGCCGAGCGTGGCGCGCGCTGATGACACACTGAACGGAAACACCCAGAACTCGACGGGGACTTCGGGGGACGTCGACGGCGACACCCTCTCCGCAACCGCCGGAGGCATCGTCTTCGATCGTTCCAAGAACGGCGCCGGCCCCACCGCCGGCCCCGTCACCGCGACGACTTCCTGGACCCCGCCCGCCTGCTGGTACGCGCCGAAGTACACACCGGAGCAGCTCCAGGCCTACCTGGAGCCGATCTGGGCGGCGGACTCCACCGGCTACGAGTGGGACGCCGAACAGCGGAAGAAGTACCTCAACAAGGAAGACCCGACCAAGGACTTCAACAAGGACAGGACCGGCAAGGGCTACTGGTGGGGTTCGTACGTCAACAAGTCCTTCCCGCCCGGCTGGGACAAGTGCGAGGCCGACTACTTCTGGGTCGACGCCGGCGACCCCCCTCCCCCCGGCATCCAGAACGCGATCACCCCCGAGATCCTCGCCGAACTCGCCTACGCCGAGATCCGCGTCCCCACCACCGCGGTCACCCTCGCCCCCGCCGGCACGACGAAGGTCAACCTTCCGACGTGGGCCTGGCTGGACGGCGCGGACTTCAAGCCGGTCTCCGTCACCGCCTCCGTCCCCGCCCTCCGCATCAGCGCCACCACCACGGCCACACCGCTCTCACTGAAGATCGACCCGGGCACACCGGACGCGGAGACCTACCCCGCCTCAGGGCTCTGCGAGATCGCGGGCGGCCGCATCGGCGAACCGTACGAGAAGGGCAAGGCCGACCGGACCCCGCCCTGCGGAGTGAGGTACCTGCGCTCCTCGGGCGACGCGTCGTTCACCCTCAGGGCCACCGTCACCTGGAAGATCACCTGGACGGGCACCGGCACCCCGGGCGGCACCCTCCCGGACGGCTCCTTCGGCGCACCCCAGAACGTGGTGGTTCAAGAGATCCAGGCCGTCAACCGCTGACTCCGGTCTGACCAAGCGATCTTGTCGCGGAATCAGCCGGGTTGCCGATAGCGCATGCGAAGTGGGCCCGTTGGTCAAAGCCACCAGGTGGCGCAGCGAGCGAAGTGTCCACTTCATGAGCCGTGTTCGACGGTGGCTTCTTCTGCCGCCACCGCGGCAGGGCCCAACCTGGCGAACCACGCTCCACCCCGATAGCGTCAGTGCTCTTGCATGCACTGTTGTCTCACGGGGAGTCCACTGTGAAGCGCCGCACTTTGCCCGTTGCTCTCGCGCTCACCGCGACCGCAGCCCTACTGCTGACCGGGTGTGGGGGCGGTGGTGACGACTCGGCAGGGAAGGACAAGATCGCGGGAGCGGACACGGGGTCCAGTTCACCGCTGGGTTCGGCCAGCGCATCCACCGGGGCTCTACAGAGACCCGACATGACGCTGCCCAACGACGTCACGGAAGCCTTCGAGAGCTGGAAGGTGGGTGACGCTACGAAGGACGCCATCCTGATGGACGCCGGCCGAGCTCAAACCGCGGTGACCTACTCGGTCACCAAGGGGGACCCCGAGTCTGCAGCGCTGAAGTTCTACCAGACCGGAGCGGCCCTCGCGGGAAGCCAGGACTGGGTCAAGGAGATCGTGGACGCAGGGTTCACCTACCACGGTGCGGTCCGCTACTACGCCCCCAACATCGCAGTCTTCGACGCCAAGTCCGCTGGTGTCTCGTACTGCGCGGACGAGAGCAAGGCGTTCAACAAGAACCGGAAGACCAACAAGGTCGACGAGGTGGCGGCGACCAACGACTCGTACGTCCTGTACAGCACGCGCCTGGAGAAGAACAGCAACGGTGTCTGGCAGACCACGAAGCTCGAATCAGAGCGGGGGAACCAGAAGTGCCTTCAGTGAAGCCGCAGCGTCAGTGGCTCATCGCAGGGGCGACGGTAGCAATTCTCGCTCTCACGCCCGGTTCAGCGTTCGCATGGGGCACTCCGGGCGGGTCCAACGGTGAGAAAACGGTGACCGGTGGCGGACAGCAGGGCACCAGCATCGTGTCCAAGGTGTCGTACACCGGCTCCACCCGCGGCAATACCAGAGGCACCAAGCAGGTGCAGCCCGTCGGCGACTGGACCCCTCCCGCCTGCTGGTACGAACCTAGAAGAGCGGACGACTTCGCCAAGTACGTCGAGGACATGTACACCGAGACGGTCAACACGCCCGGCCAGCACAGCTACGCCAAGGCCTCCGTCGGCATGTTCCGCGACGAGTACAAGGACGGCACGTACAAGAACTACAACCTGGATCAAAAGGACAAGGGCAACTGGTGGGTCTCGGTCCGCGACGAAGACCGCTGGATGGAACCCGAAGCCCAACTCTGCGACAAGCAGCCATTCTGGGTCGAGAATGGCGCCTCTCCGCAAGTACCGAACGCGGTGACCCCGCAAGTCCTCGCTGAACTCGCCTACAACCGCATCCAGCTCCCCACCACCAAGGTCACCCTGGCACCTGCCGGCACCACCAAGGTCAACCTCCCGACCTGGGCCTGGCTCGACAAAGCCCGGTTCAAGGAGGTCTCGGTCACCGCCTCGCTCGCCGTGCCCGGTCTCAACATCCAGGCCACGACCACCGCCAAGCCGGTCTCGCTGAAGCTCGAACCAGGCACCCCGGACGCGGAAACCTACCCCGGCTCGGGCGAGTGCACGATCAACGCCGACGGTTCGATCGGCGCACCGTACGCCGTCGGCAAGTCGGACCAGACCCCGCCGTGCGGTCTCAAGTACCTCCGCTCCTCGGGCGGCGGCACCTTCAAGCTGCAGGCGACGGTCACCTGGCAGATCAGCTGGACAGGCAGCGGCGGAACAGGCGGTGCCCTTCCCGACGGGACGTTCGGCAACGACCAGGCGGTGACCGTCCAGGAGATCCAGGCCGTCAACCGGTAAAGCGACCTCAGTGAAAGCACGCACAGACGAAAGGGCGTCCATGGCCGATCCGGACCTGACGGTCAACTACGAGTTCCTAGCGGACTGCGAACGCAAGCTCGGGCAACTCAAGAAGACCTTCGAAGACATCGAGAACCGTCGCGACGACATGGACAAGCACTGGGGCGCTGGTGCCATAGCCGACGTCATGGTGGCCTTCGTCAACAACTGGGACGACTACCGCACCCGGCTCGTCGAGTCACTCGAATCGGTGGGTGAGATGGTGTCCGGAACCAAGAAGGCGTTTATGGATCTGGACGTGCAGTTGGCCGAGCAGGGCAAGAAGAAGCAGAAGCAGTGACACCTACATCCAAGCGCCGTCCGGTCGATTGGCAGCCGCTGTGTGACTCCGACCCGGTTCCCGGTGATCCGGAGGAGATCCGTGCCGAGGTCAAGCACATGGTCTCGGTCGCCGAGAAACTCCGGGACCAAGCCAAGAATCTTAAAGCTATTAGCGACGAGGAGACCCTCAAGGGCAAGTACGTCAAACGCCTGCGCGAGGAGTCCGGCACGCTGGAGAAGCACATGCGGGAGGTGGCCAGCCGTTACGAGCGGGTCCACGGCCATCTGACCAACTGGTCTAACGAGTTGGAGGACTTCCAGTCGGACGCCGACAAGGTCCTGCGCCAGGCGAAGGAGAAGCAAGGCGAGGTCGAGGCGGAAAAGAAGAAGGAAGCCGACTCCGCCGACAAGGACGCTCCCCGACCCTCCGTCAGTGGCGCGGAGGGGGATCCCCTCCAGTCGTACCGAAAGCGGCTGAACGACATCACCGGCGCCCGGGACACCCGCGCCAACCACCATGCCGGGAAGATCCGCGACGAGATCGAGGACGTGATCGAGGACTCGTGGTGGGACAACGTCAAGGGCTGGATCCATGACCATGCGGATGAGATCAAGGCTTTCATCGATGTTCTCGGCTGGGTCGCGACGTTCGCAGGTTTTCTAGCACTCGCTATTCCCGGCCTGAACATGCTCGTCCTCGTCATCGCGGGTGTCACGATCTTGCTCAGACTCGCGCTGGTGGCATCCGGCGACGCCACCTGGACGGATGTCATTTTTGACGTCGTGGGCGGGCTGCTTGTCGTGGGAGGCCTTGGAGCCGCTGCAAAGCTCGCCAGCGGCGCCAAGGCCACGGTAGGCGCCGCTCAGGCCGCTCGGACTGCCGGCCTGAGCCGAGGACTCCGTGGCGTCAAGGGAGTCATGGACGACATGGGACGCCTGATGTCCAAAATGCCGGACGGGACGGGACGACAGGCCCTCGGTGCTGCCCGTAACAGCATGCGCAAGTCCATCTCCCAGAACGTCGGTCTGGTGACCAAGGGGCCGCTGAGGGTCAGCCCGCTGTCGACGCTGGTGCACCTCGGCGACAAGGAGATGGCCGGCCTGGCCAAGATGCTGAAGGCGAACAAGGCCACCTTCCCGGCGGCCGCCGGGGCCGCAGCGGACAAGGCGTACAAGTCCTATCAGGTGGGCCTCGGCATCGCGTGGACCGGCATGGGAATGGACGTCATGGACAAGGCGCTCGGCAAGAGCGACATGACAAGCTGGACCCACGAAAACCTGGGAACTGGCGAAAAGCCGTACAACGAGGGGTATTCCGACTGGAAAGACAACACCCTGAAGCCCGCCCCCGACACCCATTGGTGAGGAGCGATCATGGACCTGCACTCGGCACGACGCATTGCCGAAGCCGAAGCTGCCCGCACGGGACTCGGCACTGGCCCCAACCGGCGGCTCAGGCTGACATTGTTCATCGGAATGCCGCTTGTCTTTCCAGTAATCGGCATCATGATTCTGGTCCCGGCGTTCCTGAGAAACGACGTTCTCTACGCCTATGAGGCCGGGATAGTCGGCTGCCTCCTCCACTATGTCTGGGTTTTCGCGAAGTACCCCCGATACGAGGGCCGTCCGCCCTACCTCACTCGAGATCTCGCCATGGGCGGCGGTTTCTTCTTGCCTTCATTGATGCTCGGCTTCTGGCCGGGCATGATCGCCGCCCCGGCGTGGGCGCTCTTCGTGGGCGTCGCTTATGCCGTGGAAGTGGTGCGGGGGCGCAATGGCCACCGCTGAGCACCGCCGGGCCCCGAACGGCTTCAACCTCGTGCCGCCACCCGGCTGGGACGTGATTCCGCTGCGCACGGGGACCGAGGAAGCGATGGACCGCATCGTCCGCAAGGCCGTCGCACAGTTGCCCGTCGGCTTCCCCAAGGATGACATTCCGAAAGCCCGGCTCAAGCTCACCCAGGAGATGAAGAAGGTCATTCGCCGGGCCAGGGCCAAGGGAGGAATGACCCTCTACCTCCCCACCGAACGCCTCCACGGCATCGTGTTGCCCGTCTCGATCGTGGCTTCCCAGCCGATCGAGATTCCGCCGGTCAGGCCCAGCAGTGGTCCGGAAGCGGTCCTTGCCGCGCTCGCCTCCGTGACTCCCGGTGCCCAGTCGCGGGAGCTCGACGACACTGCGGCCCTGCGCTCCGAGCGAGACGTACCCGCCGACACAGCCAAGGGCATCGACGTCGCTCACCGCCAGGTCGAGTACTTCGTTCCGGTCCCGGACAGCGCCCCCGATCAGTACCTCACCTTCTCCTTCAGCGCCCTGATCGCGCCCGGCTCGGATCCCGCCTTCTACGACACCCTCGTAGAGTTGTTCGATGCCGTGATGGGCACGTTCCGGTGGAGTTACGCCTGAGGGCCCCTTCTGCCGTGCTCCCCGAAGAAAGAGACCACTCATGTCCGAAGGCACCCTGTGGAGCACCGACCTCGGCGCCCCGCTCCACATCGACACGGATGCCAACCCAGGCCTCTGGGGTTATCTTCACCTGCAGATCGACAAGAAGACCTTCAAGGAATGGCTGGACCTGCACCTGACCGGGCTGGCTGCCATTCACGAGACCGAACTCACCCGCAAACTCCGCCGATTCCACAAGAGCTTTTACGAGCAGACGATCTTCACGCTCCGGGAAAAGCTCCAGGTCGACGAGGCATTCATCTACCACCCCGTACCGCTGACCTACATGCCGCTGGTGATGCACGCCACCCGTATCCACTGCGAGGCCCATGACGCGTCATCCTGCGAGGGAATCACCGCGTCCACGGTTCCGCATCCGGACATCCCTGAGTGGCAGCAGCGAACCGGCAGTGTTCCGTTTGCCTCTCCACACCTGGGCACAGACGGGGTCCGAGTCACCCGCTCCTACCCTGCGGACAGCACGATCATGATGACCTCGGTGACGTACCACTGGCACACGCCGCCCAGCGTCCCCGATGTCCTGCTACGCGGCCACCATGACGATCCGGAAGTAATCGCCGCGGCAATGGAAGCACTGGACGACTTCGCGCGAACGCTCCGACTTCCCGGGGCGACACATTGAGCGTTCTCAACGTGGGCACTGATCGGATGACGTCGGCATGGTGAGGTGAGGGCCGCAACGCACGAGGCTGGAGGATCCACCCGTCACCCGCCTGGAACGGTCACGATGCCTGTCCCGTCGGCGGAACGGGAAGTTCAGGCGCGTCGGGAAAGAATTTCCGGGACGAGGCATACATCCCGTAGTAGGGATACATGGGTGGGATATCGGCTCCACCACGTCTCGCAATTCCCACGATTTTCCTATACCGGCGGGCCCTGATGCGTACATTTCGCAAGGAGGGGTCGAGCAGGCTAGGGCGTCGCCACAGATAGAGTCCCACCAGTAGTCCGAAAACGAGCATCGCGGTCACGCAGAGGAAGGCGATCCGGAACGGACGGGGCTTCTGCGACACCACCAGATCCCAGTACGGCCAAGGAAAGATCGCGAGAACAGACATGAGAATGCCAGCCAGGCACCCACGCCCGCGCCACTTCCGATTGTCTTCCCACCGATAGAACAGCAGCCAATGAACGGCCCGGTCGTCCAAGAAGTCGAAACGCACTTCACGTCCATACCTCTCCGCTGCTGCTTTCGCTTCGGGCACTCCAATGATGGCTGCCGCAGGAACCATCTCGTGGACGCCCCCGTCATCCCCCATGAACTGCCCGAAAGGCAGACCTGTTTGCTCGCTCACGAGCGGCTTCTCCTACGGTGTGAGTGTCGTCAGACGACGCTGAGGTCACGCGGCTACGGGCTCTCGTCCGCCTTGTCGTACGAGAATCTGCTTCTCAGGGAGGCCGCAAACGCCGGAGCGAGTTCAGCCGCGATGGTCAACCAGGCGAGTGCACCTGTGACGCGGGCCAGGGCGTTGTCGCCGAAGAGCAGAATTGCCAGCCATGCACTGAAGAACGGGATGAGCATAAGCTCGCCACCGCCGATGACCGAACGGTTCCAACTGGTCTCCCTGCGGGCGTCCTTTACCTTGAGGGGGGACATACTGCGGGCGTCCGCCGCGTACAAGTGTCCTCGCCATGAGGGCTCTTCCTGTGCAGCCCGCCCAACCTGCTCGTCCGTTACCGGTACCGTCAGCGCCTTCACGAGGTCCGACCAGCGCTGTGCACCCTGTGGGCCCGCGAACCAGTACCGCCACGGCAAGAGGGCCCGGGTGTCCCCATTGCCGTCCCGCAGTTCGACCCCGAGGGGCTGTCCCGAGTTTCCGGCGACGAGTCGCACCAGCCGCGCGACACCGTGTGCGCCGTTCCGTCCGAGCCAGCGTTCTGCACCGACGGTGTTGGTCAGCACCACCTCGTCGCACAGCACCTGGAGCGATGCTGTGCGCAGGAAGCGCCGTGTCGCCCAGGACCCGGCTTGCGGCGAAGGGGTGATCACCACGGACTCGGCAAAGCGGCCACCGGGGCGCAGATCCCGTCGGTTGCTCCACCAGGCACGGGTGCGCAGGATCGCGTCCGAAGCCGGCACCAGGAGAAGGCATCCTGCGGCGATGGGGAGCACCCAGGATGCCTTGGCGGCGAAGGCGACGACCAGGGCAAGAAACCAGCCAAAGACACCCAGAACCCTGGACCACAAGTGCCAGCGAGGCAGATCAGCCAGGATCACCCGGTCCGCTCGGCTTCCCGAGCCCTCGGCACGACCGGTGGCGGACGGCGGGGAGCTCTCTTCCAGTCGGAGACCGAGCCGGGTGACCAGTTCACCCAACCCCGTCCGCCGCAGGCACTGCGCCGGCTTCATCTCAGCCGCCCCGACAACGCCCGCCTCGGGCAGCCACTCCGCAAGCGGCAACGTCAGGACGTCTTCCCCGCTCTCAGTCCGCAGGACGAGAGTTCCCCATCGCTCCCACGAACGCCTGGACACGGTCTCCCAACGGTCGCCCGGAGGGATGAGAACGGCACGCCGGATCCCCGCAGCGCCCACCGGGTACCGGCGCTCCCGCATCCGCCGGCCGCGGACGACGAGATTGCGGCCGTCGGCGTAGATCCGGGCTTGCCGTACGACTTGGGCGGCGTGGGCGCGCATGCAGCGCGGCCGCGCCACCGGCTCGCTCAATGGCCCCGACATCCGGTCGGCCACGTTCTCTCCCCCTGCACCGTTCAGGCCACGATGCCGAACGGGATCGGATTGTCCGCCCTGACTTCGAAGTCCCGCTCAACCATGTCGCCGAAGACGGCGCTCCTGTCGACCAGCGGTAGTCAGGGGACGGAGCCCGGACAGTCCGGTGCGACGGGGGGTTCTTGTCCCGTCGCACCGGTGCGCTGAGCCGCGCGGGGTCAGCCCTTCGAGCCGCGCGCCAGCTGCTCGTCCAGGTCCTCGTAAGCCTGCTTCGCCTTCTTCAGGAAGTCCGAGAGTCCCTCGAGGCCCTTGATCGTCTTCGTCGCGCCCTTCGTGAAGTCGCGCATGGACTCCTCGTAGGCGCCGGAGGCCTTCTGGGTGGTGAAGCCGTTCTCGACGAGGTTCTTGACCCGCTTCTCCACTCCCTGAAGCTGGTCCTCCAGGTTGCCCATGTCGGTGATCAGGTCGTTGGCGACCTTCTCCATCTCGGCATAAGTGAGGTCTGCGTCCTTGCCCTTGGCCATGGCGGCTCTCCCTCCCGTTGTGTCGCCGCAGGGCTTTCCCCCGTGGCTCATACGCGGATCGGCGGCAGACCGCCGGTGTCCGCATGCGCAAAGAGTCTACGGGTGGGGCCAGTGGGCTCACAGGCCCGTCAGGCGCGGGATTCGTGAACCGGTGCACATCCTGTTGCGTCGGCCAAAGCGCGGAGGGCTAAGGTCGCTTCGACTGTGTTCGGCGTTCCGGGGGCGGCCGCAGCCCGGACGGGGCGGTCGGCGGGGAGCCAGCTAGGAGGACGATTCGTGCGCCTGAGTCTGACCGTCGTCGACCCGATCGGCGGCTCCAGCGCCGACGTCGTACTCGACGCCGATCCGGAGTCCTCCGTCGGTGACATCGTCCGGGAGTTGGCCCGGCACGTCGCCGGCCCCGACCGGCTCGGCAGTCATGAGGACGCCGGCGCTGAAGTCGTCCCCATCGGGGGCCGGCAGCTGCCCGAGCGGACCGTGCAGGCCTTCGTCGACGGGTACGCCCTCGACCCCGCCGCGAATGTCGTCGGTTCGCCACTGCGCGAGGGCGCCATCGTCAGCCTGCGCGATCCGGCCGGGTGTCTCCTCGGCGAGCCCACCGGGGTATTGGAGTTCCGCGTAGTCGGCGGGCCTGCCGCAGGCGCCGTGCACCGGCTCGGCGTCGGGCGGTACGACATCGGAAGCGGGCCCGCCGCACACCTGCGGATCGACGATCCCGAACTCCCGGCACGCGCCGCCACCCTCTCCCTCGCCATCGACGGCGAATGCACCGTCACGCTCCGCGGAGAAACCGAGGACGACGAAGACACCCCCCGACTCGACGGCGAACCCTTCACCGGCGGAGACTGGCCCCTCGGCGCCCAACTCGCGCTCGGTAACACGCTGTTGGAGGTCATCGGATACACCCCGCCCAACGCCGCCCTGAAGTGGTCCGAGGACGGCGCCGGTCTCGACTACAACAGACCGCCCCGGCTTCGGCCGGCGGAACGGAAGACGCACTTCCGGCTGCCGAACCCGCCCGGGGAGTACGAGGCACGACCCCTGCCGTGGCTGATGGCGCTGTTCCCGCTCGTCGGCGCCGTCGTCTCTGTCATGATCTTCGGTCGCTGGTACTACCTGATCATGGCGGTGATGAGTCCGCTGCTGCTCTTCGGCAACTACTTCATGGACAAGAAGCACGGCCGCAAGTCGCACGCCAAACAAGTGAAGGAGTACAAGGAGCACAAGGAGCGGATCGAGCGCGAAGCTCAGGAGGCGCTGGTCGTCGAGCGATCGGACCGACGTCAGGCGATACCCGATCCGGCCGCTGTCCTCACCTTCGGCACCGGGCCCCGTACCCGTCTGTGGGAACGGCGCCGCACCGACGCAGACCATCTCCTGCTGCGGGTCGGCACGGGCCGGGTCCGCTCCGAGGTGGTTCTCGACGATCCCGAGCAGGACGAGCACAAGCGCCAGGTCACCTGGAAGATCGAGGACGCGCCCGTCGCGCTGCCGCTCAGGGACCTCGGCGTCGTCGGAATCGCGGGGCCCGGCGAATCCGCGCAGGCGCTCGGGCGTTGGGCGGTCGCGCAGACCGCGGTGCTGCACAGCCCGATGGACGTGCAGTTCTACGTGCTCACGGACCACGACGCGCGCGCCCGGTGGGACTGGGTGCGCTGGCTGCCGCATGTCAGGCCTTCGGGCGGTCAGGACGTCAACGTGCTCATCGGGACCGACTCCGAGACCGTGAGCGCTCGGGTCGGCGAGCTGACGCAGATCCTCGATGCCCGCCAGAAGGCTCTCAAGGAGACCGGGCGCAAGGGGGACGGCCCCGCCTTCTCCGACCCCGACCTCGTCGTCGTCTGGGACGGCTCACGACGGCTGCGATCGCTGCCGGGTGTCGTACGGCTGCTGCGGGAGGGCCCGGCCGTCGCCATGTACGCGATCTGCCTGGACGAGGAGGAACGGTTCCTGCCGGGCGAGTGCCAGGCCGTCGCCGTGGCTGAGCCGCGTACCGTCGAGGATCCTGCGGCCGCTCCCCTGCTCGCCGCCGGGCAGCCGGCAGGCGGTTTCCCCTCCTTCCACGCCTGGCACCAGACTGCCCAGCAGCCGCTGGAGGACGCCGGGCGGGACCTCGAACTGCGGCTGCGCGTCGAGCAGAGCGGGGCCCGGCGCAAAACGGGGGTGCGGCCCGACTTCGTCTCCGCCGCCTGGTGCGGGCGACTGTCCCGGTCCCTGTCGGCGCTGCGCGACATCAGCGGGGAGACCGAGGACTCCGCGCTGCCGTCCTCCAGCCGACTCCTCGACGTGCTGCAGCTTGAGCCGCCGACGCCCGACGCGATCTCCGCGCGATGGCGGCTGGGCGGGCAGTCGACGACGGCCGTCATCGGTGAGTCTTACGACGGGCCCTTCGGTATCGACCTGCGCAGGGACGGCCCACACGGCCTCATCGCCGGTACGACCGGCTCCGGCAAGTCCGAGCTGCTGCAGACGATCGTGGCGGCTCTCGCGGTGTCCAACACCCCGGAGAACATGACGTTCGTCCTGGTCGACTACAAGGGCGGCTCCGCTTTCAAGGACTGTGTGCAGCTGCCGCACACGGTCGGCATGGTCACCGACCTCGACGCCCACCTCGTCGAGCGCGCGCTGGAGTCGCTGGGAGCCGAGCTGAAACGGCGCGAGCACATCCTGGCCGCCGCCGACGCCAAAGACATCGAGGACTACCAGGACCTCGTGCGACGGGACCCGTCACACCCGCCGGTGCCCCGACTGCTCATCGTGATCGACGAGTTCGCGTCGATGGTGCGCGATCTGCCGGACTTCGTGACCGGCCTGGTCAACATCGCCCAGCGGGGCCGTTCCCTCGGCATCCACCTCCTGCTGGCCACGCAGCGCCCCAGCGGTGTCGTCTCGCCGGAGATCCGGGCCAACACCAACCTCCGTATCGCGCTGCGCGTCACCGACGCCGGTGAGTCCTCCGACGTCATCGACGCGCCGGAGGCCGGGCACATCTCCAAGAGCACGCCCGGCCGCGCGTACGTCCGACTCGGGCACGCCTCCCTCATCCCCTTCCAGTCCGGCCGGGTCGGCGGCCGTCGGCCGGGGGCCGCGGACCCGGCGGCGCTCGCCCCCTGGGCCGGACCGCTCGCCTGGCCGGATCTCGGACGGGCCGCACTGGTGAAACCCAAGGCGGAGGCGCGTGAGGACGACGAGATCACCGACTTGAAAGTCCTCGTCGACGCGGTCCGTGAGGCGAACCGGGTGTTGGGCATCCCGGCCCAGCACTCCCCCTGGCTGCCCGCACTGGACGAGACCCTGCTCCTCGACGACATCCCGACCCCGCAGTCGCAGGGGGCCCTGCGCCCCGCCCCGTACGGCGTCGAGGATCTGCCCTCCGACCAGGCCCGCCGCCCGGTCGTCGTCGACTTCGCCTCCTTCGGGCACCTGCTGGTGGCCGGTGCACCGCGTTCCGGCCGGTCACAACTGCTGCGCACCATCGCCGGCTCACTGGCCCGTACGCTGTCCTGCGCCGATGTCCACCTCTACGGCATCGACTGCGGCAACGGCGCCCTCAATCCGCTCACCCAGTTGCCGCACTGCGGCGCGGTGGTCAGCCGCAACCAACTCGAGCGGGTCGTGCGGCTCATGGGCCGGCTCTCCGGTGAAGTGTCGCGTCGACAGGACCTGTTGGCCGAGAAGGGGTACGCCGACATCGCGGAGCAGCGAGCCGCCGCCGCGGCGGACGAACGGCTGCCGCACATCGTGCTGCTGCTGGACCGGTGGGAGGGCTGGCTGCCGACCCTGGGCGAGCACGACCACGGAGATCTCACCGACCGGATCATGGCGATGATGCGCGAGGGCGCGAGCGTCGGCGTCCATCTCGTCATCACCGGTGACCGTCAGCTCCTCACCGGAAGGATCGCCTCCCTCACCGAGGACAAGTACGGTCTGCGCCTCGCGGACCGCGGCGACTTCTCCATGCTGGACATCCACCCCCGCAAGATCCCCGAGGAGATCCCGCCCGGTCGTGCCTTCCGCGGCGGGACGGCCACGGAGACGCAGTTCGCGCTGCTTTCCGGGGACACGACCGGCCAGGGCCAGGCCGCCGCGCTGACCGCCATCGGCGAGGCGGCGGTCGTCCGGGACGCCGAGGTGCCGCGGTCGCGACGGCCCTTCCGGGTCGACGTGCTGCCCAGCCGCATCTCGTTCGACGAAGCGTGGGCCATGCGCGACCCGCAGTCGCCGGCGTCCAGGCTGTGGGCCTTGGTGGGAGTCGGCGGGGACGAGCTGAGCGCGTTCGGTCCCGATCTCGCCCAGGGGGTCCCGGCCTTCGTGATCGGAGGTCCGGCGAAGTCGGGCCGCAGCACGGTGCTGATGAACTTCGCCCGCTCCTACGCCGCCCAGGGCGTCCGTATGGTGATCGCGGCGCCGCGCCAGTCCCCGTTGCGGGATCTGGAAGGTCGCGACGGCGTGTTGAAGGTCTTCACCGGGCGGGACGTCGACGAGGACGAACTCGACGAGATCCTCGGCTCGGCCTCGCCCGAGGAGCCGATCGTCGTCCTGGTGGACGATGCCGAGGTGCTGGACGACTGCGACGCTGAGGACGTCTTCAAGCGGATCATCGAGCGCGGTGCCGAGCAGGGGCTCGCCGTGGTCATCGCGGGGGACGAGGACGAGATCTGCGACGGCTTCTCGGGCTGGCAGGTCGACGCGAAGAAGGCCCGGCGCGGGGTCCTGCTGTCACCGCAGGAGTCGTCGGCGGGCGAATTGATCGGCATCCGTACGAACCGCAGCATGGTCGGCGGGCCGATCACCCCCGGCAAGGGGATGCTGCATCTGGGCACCGGAGAGCACTTCACCGTCACGACGCCGATGTAGCCGACGGGCGGCCTGCCCGGGGCGCACGGTGCCCGTGCGCCTGCGCCCCACCCCCCCACCTGGCGCGCGGGCAGCGCGCCTGGTGGGGGCCGTGAGGGTCACGGGGTGAGGAGTTCCACCTTTACGTCTGCCGGGAAGCCTGTCGTCGGGCCGACGCGGCGGGCGAATTCTGTTACCGCTGCTAGTTGGGCGGGGCCGAAGCGGAAGTCGAGGGTGGTGAAGTACTGCTCCAGGACCCGTTCGTCGAAGGCCTCCCAGCGGGCCGCCTGTTCGGCGACCTTGGTGACCTCCTCCAGGGAGAGGTTGCGGGAGGCGAGGAATGCCTCGTGGACCTTGCGGGTGATGACCGGCTCGCGTTCCAGGTAGTCGCGGCGGGCCGCCCAGACCGCGAAGACGAACGGCAGGCCCGTCCACTCCTTCCAGAGCGCGCCGAGGTCGTGGACTTCCAGGCCGTACGTCGGGCCGTCCAGGAGGTTGGCCCGCAGGGCCGCGTCGCCGATCAGGACGGCCGCCTCCGCCTCCTGCATCATCAGGCTCAGGTCGGGCGGGCAGGTGTAGTAGTCGGGGCGGACGCCGTAGCGGTCCGACAGGAGGAGCTGGGCCAGGCGCACCGAGGTGCGTGAGGTGGAGCCCAGGGCGACGCGCGCGCCGTCCAGTTCCTCCAGGGGGACCTTGGAGACGATCACGCAGGACATCACCGGGCCGTCGCAGCCGACGGCGATGTCGGGGAAGGCGACCAGGTCGTCGGCGTTCTTCAGGAACTCGACGAGGGTGACGGGGCCGATGTCCAGGTCCCCGCTCACCAGCTGTTCGCTGAGCTTCTCGGGGGTGTCCTTGGTCAGCTCGAAGTCGAGGAGCGTGCCGGTTCTCGCGAGCCCCCAGTAGAGGGGCAGGCAGTTGAGGAACTGGATGTGGCCCACGCGGGGTCGGTTGCGAGAATTGTCCACATCGCGAGACTAGACCCCGTCCGGTACGCTCCTGTCCCCGGCCCCTCAGTCAACCGCTTCTCCTGATGTTCAAACATTCGGGTGACGTGATCTTGACCTCTATTGCGTTCGGCTGCCTGCGTGCTAGGCTCGCCGCAAGTTGCAGTTTGGTTTCCCTTGCAGTACAGAGCCTGCGGAGCATGTAACCGCGGGCTCTCGTCGTTTTCAGACGTATGCAGTTGTGCGGCACTAGCTTTCACGCTTGCAGGGTTCTGGAGCAGGGCAACCCTTTGGGCCCAAGGAGGGCTTATGGCTACCGGAACCGTGAAGTGGTTCAACGCCGAAAAGGGCTTTGGCTTCATCGCCCAGGAAGGCGGCGGCCCCGACGTCTTCGTCCACTACTCGGCGATCAACGCGCAGGGCTTCCGTTCCCTGGAGGAGAACCAGCAGGTCTCCTTCGACGTGACTCAGGGCCCGAAGGGCCCGCAGGCGGAGAACGTCACCCCCGTCTGATCGTCACGTCCGTGACATCGCAAGTCTGAGAGCAGTACCCAAGGAGCCCCGCGCCACTGTTGTGGCGGTGGGGCTCCTGCCTTTGCCTGCCTTTGCCTGCGGCGCTCGGGCGGGGGGGGCTTCACTCGGGGGAGTGGTTTGGCTGCCGCCGATCGGAGGTTGTTCGGTGGGCGGTGGTCGTGGGGGTGGTGGGGGTGCCGGTGGTTGTGGGGTCACCCGGGTGGGGGTGGGGGACGTGTCGCGTCGGTGTGTTGGTTCGCCCCCGCCGCCCCTTCCCGTCCCGACCCCGGGGGCTGCCGCCCCCAGACCCCCGCTTCGGCCCTGGACGGGCCTCGTCCTCAAACGCCGGACGGGCTGATGGGCCTCCCGCTAGCCTCGCGGCTCATGGCCGCACGCGACTTTCTCTCCGACACCCGTACCTTCTACGACGCCGTCGCCGGTGACTACGCGGAGGTCTTCTCCGAGGAGCCGGCTCGCCCCATGGATCGGGCGGTGCTCGGGGGGTACGCCGGGATCGTCGGGCGGGGTGGGGTGGTGGTCGATCTGGGGTGTGGGCCGGGGCGGGTCACGCGGTACCTGGGGTCGCTCGGACTGGTGGTGTCCGGGGTGGACCTGTCGGAGGGCATGCTCGCAGTCGCCCGGCGGGAGAATCCGGGGATTGCGTTCGAGCTCGGGTCGATGACGGAGCTCGCGCACGAGGACGGCTCCGTCGACGGGGTCGTGTCCTGGTACTCGTCCATCCACACGCCCGAGCCGGAGCTGCCGGCGCTCTTCGCCGAGTTCCTGCGGGTCCTGCGCCCCGGCGGGCATCTGCTGCTCGCCTTCCAGGCCGGGGACGAGGTCCAGCGCCACGACCAGCCCTGGGGGCACCCCGTGGCGCTGGACTTCCTGCGGCGGGAGCCCGAGCTGATGACGGGGTTGCTCGTCGCGGGCGGGTTCGAGATGGTTTCGTGGACCGTGCGGGAGCCCGAGCCCTCCTTCGGCGAGAAGGTCCGGCAGGCCTACCTGATCGCCCGCAAGCCACAGGGCGACTGAAGGGACCTCCCTGCTCACGCAGCCTTCGGCAGGATCTCGCGGCAGTCCTCCCACGCCGCACGGCTCAGCAGCGGGCGGAGGCGGGTGAACAGCGCCAGCAGGTCCGGGCCCCACCGGTCGCGGAACTCCGGGTCGTGCGCGGCGAGGTCGAGTTCGTTGGCGGCAGTCAGGTCGGCGAAGTCGCGCAGGGTGCGGGACGCAGGCGTCCACTGGACGCCGGAGAAACGGTCGTGGAAGCAGGGGGCCGGGCCGGCCAGGCCCGGGTACGTCGCCCCGCGGTCGCAGCTCGCGTACAGGTACACGATCGCCTCCGCCTCCCGCCCGATCACCCGGGCGAGCTCGGAACGGCGCTCCAGCGGGAGCAGACCGTCCGGGAAGCCGTCGGTGCCGTAGAAGGCGTGGCAGAGACCGGCGGTCTGAAGCGCCGGGCGCGCCTCCCACGCGGCGAGCCGGGAGCGTACGCGGCGGACATGGGCGAGGAGTGTGCCACCCGGGTGCGCCAGCGCGCCCGCGCCCAGATCCCGCAACAGTGCCTCGGCTCCCTCCACAGACCCGGCTTCCGTCATGGCAGCGGCCCCCTTCCTCCGGGCGACGAGGGTCGGCACCCGCTCCCACCCCCTGGCGTCCGGACGTCCACGAGGGTGCGGAGCGGGTTGCCGCCCAGGGCCCCGGGGAGATCGTCGTACGGCCCCAACTGCTCAGTCAATCCTAAGAATTTGTGGCCACCCCCAAGTCTAAGCTTGGGCCTCATGACGCTGGAGGATCTGCGGGTGTTCGTGGCCGTGTGCCGGGCGGGCAGCCTGAGCGCGGTCGCGCGGGAACTCGGGTGCACGCAGTCGGCCGTGAGCCAGCACGTCAAGCGCCTCGAACGGGAGACAGGCGTAGGCCTGCTGGAGCGCCGGCCGCGCGGAGTCGTGCCGACGCAGGCCGGCCGGATACTGGAGGCCGCCGCCGCAGAAGGCATCGCCGGGCTCGGCCTGGCCCTGCGGCAGGTGCGCGACCTGTCCGACGGCGTCAGCGGGTACGTCCGTGTCGCCACCGGCGCGACGACGGTACGGCACTTCATGTCCGACGCCCTCGTCGCGTACCGCCGCGCCCATCCCGGCGTCAACCTCGAGTTCCGCACGGTGAGTTCGGGCCGCGGCTCCTTCGACGCGCTCGCCGACGGCACACTCGACCTCGCCTGGATCACCCTCGGCCCTCCGGTGCGCGGCATCGAGCAGCGGCGGGTCGTCGACCTCCCCTGGATGCTCGCCGTACCCGCCGACGACCCGCTCGCCGGCCTCCCCCACGTCGACGTCGCCGACCTGCGCGACGTACGGCTCATCCGGCTGCCCCCGAACTCCGCCTCCGCCGCCCATCTCGACGCCTCCTGCGCCCGGTTCGGCGTCCGCTTCTCCTACGACACCGGCGTCGCCGACTGGGACACCGCGCTGCTCCTCGCCGAGCTGGGCGTGGGCCGCGCGGTCGTCCCCGCCCTGCCGGGCCTGTCCCAGCCCGCCGACGGCGCCCTGCGCCTGATCCCCGTCCCCGCGCTGCGGCCCCTCCCCGTCGGCTGGGCCGTGCGCCGCTGGGACGCGCTGAGCCCGCCGGCGCGGGCCTTCGCCGACCTGGTCATCGAGCAGCGCGGACGGACGGCCTCGGCGTCTCCCGGTGCGGCGGACTGAGCGCCAGCTCGGCCCACACCGTCTTGCCCACCTCCCGCTCCGTGACGCCCCACGTCGTGGCCAGCACGGTGACGAGGACCAGCCCCCGCCCGCCCTCCGCGTCCGCCTCCGTCACGATCCGCAGCCCCCGGTCCCCCCGCGCGTCGCTCACCTCGATCCGCAACAGGCCCTCCGGGAGCAGCAGCAGACGCAGCTCGAAGTCCCGTCCCGGCACCCGTCCGTGGGTGACGGCGTTGGCCGCCAGCTCCGCGACGACGTGCTGCGCGGTGTCGCTCACCTCCCCGTCGTGCGGGTAGCCCCACGCGTCGAGCTGCTGCGCGGTCAGCCTCCGCGCCAGGCGTGCGCCCCGGGGCGTCGCGCTCAGCCGCAGGGCGAGCTCGCCGAGGGGGGTCGGGATCCGGGTGGAATTTTCGGAGTTCACCTCACCGAGCGTGGTCGGTTGTCTCTACTCTGACCAGGGGCGACCTGGCGACTCTCCGTAGCCGTACGGATGCGCTGGAGGAGGCGTACGTGTTGTCGACAGCGACATCAGCGACGTGAGGGCGGTGCAGTGCCATGACGGACGAACGGGATCGCAGGCCGGAGACCCCGGCGGAGGCCGACGGGACGACGGGGCTGTTCACAGCGTTGGGCAAGATGCTGAAACGGCTCCGTGAGCGTAAGGGGCTGACGCAGAAGGAGTTCGGGCAACTGGTGGGGTACGGCCCGGACGCCATCTCCGCGATGGAGCGCGGCGTACGGCTCATCCGCCCGGAAGTGCTGGAGCAGGCCGACGTCCTGCTGGACGCCGGCGGCATGCTGAAGGACGCGATTCCCGAGGTGCGGGAGGCCATGGGGCGCGTTCGGACTCGGCACCCGGAGTGGTACCGGGGGTACGCGGCGCTTGAGGCGGAGGCCGTCGAGCTGCACTTCTATGCCAACCACGCCGTGCACGGGCTTCTTCAGACACTGGATCACGCGCACGCGGTCTTCGCGAAGAGGCGACCACTGTTGAGTGAGGCGACGATCGAGCAGCGCGTCGCGGACCGGCTCACTCGCCAGCAGATCTTCGAGCGCTGGCCCGCGCCGGTCGTGAGCTACGTGATCGAGGAAGTCGTGCTGGACCGGCCGATCGGCGGGCGCGAGATCCACAAGGCTCAGCTGGAACGCCTGCTGACCGTCAGCACCATGCGGAGTGTCGAGATCCAGGTGATGCCGACCCAAGTGGAGGAACACCCCAACCTGGGCAGCGCGTTCAACCTGCTGACCCCCAAGAAGCACCCTCAAGTGGCGTACACGGAGGCCCAGGGGTTCCCGCGTCTGATCACTGACCCGGAGGAGGTCAGGAAGATCGCCGAACGCTATGGGATCATGCGGGCGATGGCTCTCCCGCCTCGGGAGACACGCACGTTGATCGCGAAGAAGCTGGAGGAGCTATGAACAGCGAGAACCTCACCTGGTTCAAATCCAGCTACAGCGATGGCGAAGGCGGGGACTGCGTGGAAGTAGCCACCTGCCCCACCACCATCCACATCCGCGACTCCAAAGACCCCTCCGGTCCCGTCCTGGACCTCTCCCCCGCCACCTGGGCCGCGTTCACCTCCGCTCTCAAGTGACCTCCGGGTAGAGCCCCTCCACCTCCTTCGCGAAGTCCCGCAGGATCGCCTCGCGCCGCAGCTTCATCGACGGGGTGAGGTGGCCGTCCGCCTCGGTGAAGTCGCGGGGCAGTACGGCGAAGCGGCGGATCGACTCCGGGCGGGAGACGAGCTTGTTGGCCTCGTCGACCGCCCGCTGGAGCACGCCGTTGAGTTCCTCGTCGCCGATCAGCAGCTCCGGCGGGACGGGGTGCTTGCCGTTCATCTGGCGCCAGTGGGTGAGGCCGTCCACGTCGAGCGTGATCAGCGCGGAGACGTAGGGGCGGGCGTCGCCGAGGACGATGCACTGGGAGATCAGGGGGTGCGAGCGCAGCCAGTTCTCCAGCGGGGCGGGGGCGACGCTCTTGCCGCCCGCGGTGATGATCATCTCCTTCTTGCGGCCGGTGATCGTCAGATAGCCCTCGTCGTCGAGCTCCCCGATGTCGCCGGTGGCGAGCCAGCCGTCGGGGGTGGCGGGGACGACTCCGCCGGCGGCCGGGTCCCAGTAGCCGCGCAGCACGTGCTCGCCGGCGACGAGGATCTCACCGTCGGCCGCGATGCGGATCTTCGTCCCGGGGAGCGGCCAACCCACCGTACCCAGACGGGGCTTGAGGGGTGGGGTGACGGTGGTCGCGCCCGTGGTCTCGGTCAGGCCGTAGCCCTCGTAGATCTCGATGCCCGCGCCCAGGTAGAACGCGGCGAGGCGGCGGCCCAGCGGGGAGCCGCCGCAGATGGCGTGCCGGACCCGGCCCCCCATGGCGTTGCGCAGGCGGCGGTAGACGAGCGGGTCGTAGAAGGTGCGGGCGGCTCGCACGGTGGCGGCGGGGCCGTTGCCGGTCCCGGTCTTGTGGGCCTCGACGGCCTCGCCGTAGCGGACGGCGGTGTTGACGGCGCGGTCGAACGCGCCGACCCGGCCGCCCGACTCGGCTTTCGCGCGGGCGGAGTTGAAGATCTTCTCCAGCATGTAGGGGATGGCGAGAAGGCAGGTGGGTCTGAACGCGGCGAGGTCCGGCAGGAGTTGGTCTGCTTTGAGGCTGGGGGCGTGGCCGAGGCGGACGCGGGCGCGGACGCAGGCGACGGCGACCATCCGGCCGAAGACGTGGGACATGGGGAGGAAGAGCAGGACGGAGAGGTCCTCGGTGTCCGACTTGAAGACGGGGTAGAGGAGTTCGATCGCGTTGTCGACCTCGGTGAAGAAGTTGCCGTGGGTCAGCGCGCAGCCCTTGGGGCGGCCGGTGGTGCCGGAGGTGTAGATGAGGGTGGCGAGGGTGTCGGGCACCAACATGCCTCTGCGGATGTCGACTTCGGCATCGGCCGTGTGCTGGTCGCCGAGCTCCGCCAGCCGGTCGAGGTGCCCCTTCTCCATCACCCAGATGTGCTGGAGGTCGGGCAGCCGGTCGCGTTCGGGGCCGACAGCCGCCGCCTGGCCCATGGTCTCGGTGACGAGGGCGACCGCGCCGGAGTCCTGGAGGATCCAGCGGGTCTGGAAGACGGAGGAGGTGGGGTAGACGGGCACGGTGACCAGTCCGGCCGCCCAGGCGGCGAAGTCCAGCAGCGTCCACTCGTAGGTCGTTCGGGCCATGATGGCGATCCGGTCGCCGGGCACCAGGCCCTCGCCGATCAACCCCTTGGCGACGGAGTGGACTTGGGCGGCGAACTGCTCCGCCGTGACGTCCGTCCACTCGCCGTCCGCCGTCTTGCGGCTGAGGACCACCGCGTCCGGGGCGGCGGCCGCGTTCTCGAAGGGCAGGTCGGCGAGCGAGCCGTAGGTCACCGGGCGCGCGAGCGCCGGCACGGACGCCTCCCGCACCGCGCCGTCCAGGCGGCGTATCTCCGGCTCCACCAGCACGGGGGGAGCGTCGGGGTCGGCGTAGTCCGGGGCGGGCTCGGGGTACGGGGTGGACACGGGCGGCTCCCTGGGCGTGCAGCGACACATGACTGCTTGCTGCATGAGGTACGTGCCTCGCGTGTCGAGGCGTTCACCGGTTGGCCCCGAGTGCCGGGTTACCGCCGGTTGGGTAGGGGATCGTACGACGTTCGCGTGGGGGGTGTGTGCGGGTTCGGAGGTGGTCCGGGGGTCAGGCTGTGCAACCTCGGGGTCCCGTACGGGTCACGGGCGTTCGAGGATCGCCGTGACGCCCTGGCCGCCGGCCGCGCAGATCGAGATCAGGCCCCTGGACGGTCCCTCGCGCTCGGCGAGCAGCTTGGCGAGGGTGGCCACGATGCGGGCGCCCGTCGCGGCGAAGGGGTGGCCGGTGGCGAGGGAGGAGCCGGCCGTGTTCAGGCGGTCCCGGTCGACCGGGGCGAGCCCGCGCTTCTCCCAGGCCGCCAGCGTCGCCAGCACCTGGGAGGCGAACGCCTCGTGGATCTCGACCAGGTCGAAGTCCTCGATGCCGAGGCCGGCCCGCTCCAGCATGCGCGGCACCGCGTACGCGGGCGCCATCAGCAGGCCGTCCTCGCCGCCGGCGACGTCCCCGTGCACGAAGTCCACCGCGGCCGTCTCGTACGCGGTCAGGTAGGCCAGGGGCTGCAGGCCGCGCGCGTCGGCCCACTCCTCGGAGGCCAGCAGGACCACGGCCGCGCCGTCGGTGAGCGGGGTGGAGTTGCCCGCCGTCATCGTCGGGTCGGGCGCGTCGAGGCCGAACACCGGTTTCAGGCGGGCCAGTCGCTCGACGGTCGAGTCGGGGCGCAGGTTCTGGTCGCGGTCGAGGCCCCGGAAGGGGACGACCAGGTCCTGGAAGAAGCCGTCGTCGTAGGCGGCCGCCAGCCGTCGGTGGCTGGTCGCGGCCAGCTCGTCCTGCGCCGCGCGGCCGACGCCCCAGGCACGGGCGGTGACCGCCGCGTGCTCGCCCATGGACAGCCGGGTGCGCGGCTCGGCGTTGCGCGGGATGTCGGGGATCAGATGGGCGGGGCGCACCTGGGCGAGGGCCTTGAGGCGGGCGCCGGTGGTCTTGGCGCGGCGGGCTTCGAGGAGGATGCGGCGCAGCCGGTCGTTGACGCCGAGCGGGGCGTCGCTGGCGGTGTCGGCGCCGCCCGCGATCGCGGACTCGGTCTGCCCGAGGGCGATCTTGTTGGCGGCGGCGACGACCGCCTGGAGCCCGGTGCCGCAGGCCTGCTGGATGTCGTACGCCGGGGTGCGCGGGTCCAGCTTCGACCCGAGGACGGTCTCGCGGGCCAGGTTGAAGTCGCGGCTGTGCTTGAGGACGGCGCCGGCGACCAGTTCGCCCACGACGCCGGGCACGTCCAGCCCGTACCGCTTGGCCAGGCCGTCCACCGCCGCCGTCAGCATCTCCTGATTGGAGGCGGTGGCGTAGGGGCCGTCGGAGCGGGCGAACGGGATCCGGCTGCCGCCGACGATCGCGACGCGGCGGACGGCCCGCGGCGGACGGTTCACGGGGATCATCTCGACCTGCTCCTCAACGGTGACATAGGCTTACCGGCGGTAACCTTACTTCAGAGTAAGGACCGGCGTCACTGTCGTCATGCCCCCGCGATCGCTTGGAGTCGTACGTGGCCGACCGCTACCTGAGCCTCACCGCCACCGCGCCCGGCCGCTTCCTCACCCGGCGGCTCGGGCTGCCGCAGCCGGCCGCGCTCAGGCGCTGGAGCGCCGAACACCCCTCGCTGGACGGACACCTGCTCCACCTCACCGCCGGTGCGTCGGCGCTCGACCTCGCGCCTGTACTGGCCCGGACGGGGCTGCCGTCCGGTTCCTCGGGCTCGTCGTCCCTCGCGGCCGTCGTCCTCGACGCGACCGGCGTCCGGGACGTCGGCACGCTCGCCGAGGTGCACGCGGCCCTGCACCCGGTCGTGCGGTCGGTCGCGGCGAGCGGGCGGATCGTGCTGCTGGGCTCGCCCCTCGACCCCGAGGAGCACCACCAGGCCGCCGTGCAGCAGGCGCTGGAGGGCTTCACGCGCTCGCTCGGCAAGGAGATCGGCCGGGGCAGGACCGTGAACCTGGTCCGGCTCACCGACGCGGCCGCCGCCGAGTCCACGCTGAGGTTCCTCCTCTCCCCCAGGTCGGCCTACGTCAGCGGTCAGGTGATCGGCGTGGGCGCGGGCGCGGTCGCCGTCCCGGACGACTGGAGCCGCCCGCTCGCCGGCCGTACCGCCCTCGTCACCGGCGCCGCCCGCGGGATCGGCGCGGCCGTCGCCGAGACGCTCGCCCGGGACGGCGCACGGGTCGTCGTCCTGGACGTCCCGGCGGCGGAACGGGACGCCCGGGACCTCGCCGCCCGCCTCGGCGGCGGCGCGGGCGCGCTCCCCCTCGACATCACGGCCGCCGACGCCGGCGAGCGCATCGCCGCCGAAGTCCCCGACGGGATCGACGTGCTGATCCACAACGCGGGCGTCACCCGGGACCGCCGGCTGGTCAACATGCCCGCCGAGCGCTGGAGTTCGGTGCTCGACGTCAACCTGGCGAGCGTGCTGCGGACCACCGACGCGCTGCTCGCCAAGGGCGCGTTGAGACCCGGCGGGCGGATCGTGGCCACCGCGTCCATCGCCGGGCTCGCGGGCAACGCGGGCCAGACCAACTACGGCGCGAGCAAGGCGGGCGTCGCCGGGCTCGTCCGCGCCCTCGCGCCGCGCGCCCTCGCCGAGCACGGGGTGACGGTGAACGCGGTCGCGCCGGGCTTCATCGAGACGAAGATGACCGCCGCGGTGCCGTTGTTCATCCGCGAGGCGGGCCGCCGTATGAACTCCCTCGCCCAGGGCGGGCTGCCGGTCGACGTCGCCGAGACCACCGCCTGGCTCGCCCATCCCGCGTCCGGCGCGGTCAACGGGCAGGTCGTGCGGGTGTGCGGGCAGAGCCTGCTGGGGGCGTGATGACGACCGTCTCCCTGCCGGCGCCGCCCGCCCTCACGCCGCTCCTCGCCCGGGGCGCGCTGCTCTCCCCGTTCAAGCGGCCGCACCCCGACGCCGGCCATCCGCGCGTCCGTCTCGTCCTGCCCCGGCTGCGGGTCGACCAGGCCCGGCTGACCGCGTACGAGCGGGTGTGCGGCTTCGGCGCGGGCGAGGACACGCTGCCGGTCACCTATCCGCACGTCCTCGGCTTCCCGCTGGCCATGCGGCTGATGAGCGACCGGCGCTTCCCTCTGCCGCTGCTCGGCCTGGTCCACACGTCGATCGAGATCACCCGCCACCGCCCGCTGCCGGTCGCCGGGTGCTACGAACTCGCCGTGCACGTCGACCGGCTGGCACCGCACCGACGCGGCACCGAGGCGACCGTCGTGACCGAGGCACGGGACGGCGGCGAGCTGGTCTGGGAGTCCCACAGCACGTATCTCGCACGGCACCGCACTGCGGGGGCGGCCTCGTCGGGGGCCGGCACCGGGGACGGGGTGTCTCTCGCAGGCGACCCGCGGACCCCGTTGCCCGTGCTCGACGAGTGGCGGCTCGCCGCCGACGTGGGCCGCCGCTACGGCGCCGCCTCGGGTGACCGCAACCCCATCCACCTGCACCCCCTCACCGCCCGCCTGTTCGGCTTCCCGCGTGCCATCGCCCACGGCATGTGGACCGCGGCCCGCTGCCTCGCCGCCCACGGCACCCCGGAGGCGGTCCGGGTGCGGGCCGGCTTCCGGGCGCCGGTCCTGCTGCCGGGAACGGTGACCTTCGCGACGGACGGCACCCGCTTCGAGCTGCGCGGGCCGGGGGACGAGGGGCGGCTGCATGTGAGCGGGCGGGTGGAGCCCCTCGACTGAGGGACCGGGCTAGGCCTCCGGCGGGGACCAGGGGCGGCCCGCCATCAGGTTGCCCAGGCCCGCCCAGGCGAAGTTCATCAGCGTCGCCGCCGCCTGCCGGGGTGTGCCGCCCTCGGTGGCGTTGGCCCAGGCGGCCAGCGACTCGGCGGCCCCCACCAGGGCCTCGGCGAGGCCGCCGACCTCCTGTTCGGGGAGGTCGGGCGCGCGATGCGCCTCACGGGCGGCGACGGCGATCAGATGGGTCACGAAGGCGACGATCTCCGCGCGCATCGCGGCGACCTCGGCGGCGAACGGCTCACCGTGGGTGCGGGCCTGGAGGTGCAGCACGGACCAGGCGTGCGGGTGCCGGCCGGTGTGCGCGAAGAAGGCGAGCAGGCCGTCCCACAGCCGGCGGTCGGCGGGCACGTCGGTGCGCACGCCGGAACGCACCGCGTCCACCAGCGCCTTCGCCTCGCGCCGGATGCAGGCGGTGAAGAGGTCTTCCTTGGAGTTCAGGTACAGGTACACCAACGGCTTGGACACGCCCGCCAGTTCGGCGATCTCGTCCATCGACGCGGCCATGTACCCCCGCCGCCCGAAGATCTCCACGGCGGCGTCCAGCATCTGCTGCTCACGGACGGCGCGTGGCATCCGCTTGGTCTTCACGGCACCCATGGGGCAAGCCTAGTTGGGGGGCGGCGCGGTGGACTTCCGTACGCCGGCCCGAGGTCCCGCGAGGCTACGAGATCTGCCCCTGCGGGCGGGCGGAGTCGGCGGCCTCGTCCTCCTGGGAGCGGTTGGCCTCCAGGTTGGCCTTCATCCGGTCCACCCGGCGCACGACCGTCTCCGAGGCGCGGTCGCGCTCCTTGCGCAGCAGGACGAAGCTGAGCGGCGCGGAGATCACCAGCGCGAGCAGGATGATCCACATGCCGTTGGACTGGCCGAGGCCGCGCGGAACCACACCGAAGTAGACGAGACCCCAGACGGCCACGAGGCAGCCTGCGAACACACCGAGGCGCATCAACGTGTAGCGGAGCATCTCAATCCAGTCTTCCGGTCGGTCGGACGTGGGTCCGTCGGATATGGGTCCGTTGTCCAGTGAAGCACGCCGGGGGACCGATCTTGCACGGGGGTTGCGGGGCCGGTCAGTTCAGGGGCAGCACCAGCGTGATGTCGTCCCGGTCGTCGCCGGGGGCCACCCGGATCGCGCCGGGGACGCGGCCGACCTCCTTGTATCCGCAGGAGGCGTAGAAGTCCTCCAGGCCGAGGCCGCCCCGGCAGGACAGCCGTATCGCCTCGACCCCGTCGAAGCCGCGGGCCGCCTCCGCGGCGGCGGCGAGCAGGTCGCGGCCGTGGCCCTTGCCCTGGTGCTCCGGGTGCACCATCACCGTGTAGAGCCACACCCAGTGCGTCATCAGCCGGTGGGTGTTGAAGGTGATGAACGCGGTCGCCGCGACCCGGCCGCTCTCGTCGTGTCCGACGAGCAGACGGGTGCGGCCCTCGGCGATCTGCGCGAGGGCCCGCACCAGCTCGGGCCGGATCGCCTCCCGGGAGACCGGCGCGACGAAGCCGACGGCTCCGCCCGCGTTGCTGACGTCCGCCCAGAGGTCGAGGACGCCGTCGCGCAGGTCGGGCGTGACGGCGGGGTCGAGAGTGAAGGTAAGTGGCACAGGCCAACATTAGCCCTTACCGCTGTTTGGAATCACCGTGATGCTCACGACAGTGCGCGAGCCGCCGTCCTCAGATCCGCGACCAGGCCCCGGTACGCGGCCTCGCGGTCGTCGGCCCGCAGGACGGAGGAGGGGTGCACGGTGGGGAGCAGGCGCTCGGGGCGGCCGTGGATCTCCCGCTCCAGGAGCGTGCCGCGCGCCTCGGTGACCTTGAACGAGGAGCCGAGCAGCGCCTTCCCGGCGGTCGCTCCCAGCACCACGATCAGCTCGGGCTCCACGATCGCCAGCTCGGCCGCCAGCCAGGGGGCGCAGGCCGCCGCCTCCCTGAGGGTCGGCGCCTTGTGGATGCGGCGCTTGCGGGGTTCGGCCCGGGTGAACTTGAAGTGCTTGACGGCGTTGGTGACGTACGCGTCGGCGGGGTCCATTTCGGCGTCGGCGAGGGCCCGGTCGAGGAGCTTGCCGGCGGGGCCCACGAAGGGTTCGCCCTGACGGTCCTCCTGGTCGCCGGGCTGCTCGCCCACGAGCATGAGGCGGGCCTGCGCGCTGCCCGCGCCGAAGACGGTCTGGGTGGCCGCGTGGTGCAGGGGGCAGCCTCTGCAGTGGGCGGCGGCCTCGCGGAGGGGGGCGAGGCCTGTCGGTGTCTTCGGGACGAAGGGCGCGGCGGTGTACGCGTCCTCGGGAGCCTTCGTGCCGGCCATGCGGGACGGGTACCCGGTTCGGGGCGAGTGTTCCTCGCCCCCGCCGCCCTTTCCCGTCCTTACCTGGGGGCTGCCGCCCCCAGCCCCCCGCCATCGGCCCTGAACGGCCCTCGTCCTCGAACTCCCCCGGAGGAGGCACCCCCGGACGGGCTGAAAAGACCGCTGGTCCGGAGTCAGACTCGCATCGGTTGGGGGGATTCCCGGAGGAGGGGGTCGGGGCCTTCGTACTCTCGGATGATCTCGTAGCGGGTGTTGCGTTCCACGGGGCGGAAGCCGGCGTCGCGGATGAGGTCCAGCAGGTCCTCGCGGGTCAGCTTGTTCGGCGTGCCGTAGTTGTCCGCGTCGTGGGTGATCTTGTACTCGACGACCGAGCCGTCCATGTCGTCCGCCCCGTGCTGCAGCGCGAGCTGCGCGGTCTGCACGCCGTGCATGACCCAGAAGACCTTGACGTGCGGGACGTTGTCGAAGAGGAGACGGGAGACCGCGAAGGTCTTCAGGGCCTCCGCGCCGGTCGCCATCTGGGTGCGGGCCTGGAGGCGGTTGCGGACCTTGCCGTCCTGCATGTCCACGAAGTCGTGCTGGTAGCGCAGCGGGATGAAGACCTGGAAGCCGCCCGTCTCGTCCTGGAGCTCACGCAGCCGCAACACGTGGTCCACGCGGTGGCGGGGCTCCTCGATGTGGCCGTAGAGCATGGTGGCCGGCGTCTTGAGCCCCTTCTCGTGCGCCAGCCGGTGGATGCGCGACCAGTCCTCCCAGTGGGTGCGGTGGTCCACGATGTGCTGGCGCACCTCCCAGTCGAAGATCTCCGCGCCGCCGCCGGTGAGGGACTCAAGACCCGCGTCGATCAGCTCGTCGAGGATCTCGGAGGCCGACAGACCGCTGATCGTCTCGAAGTGGTGGATCTCCGTGGCCGTGAAGGCCTTGAGCGAGACGTCCGGGAGGGCGGCCTTCAACTCCCGCAGCGAACGCGGGTAGTAGCGCCACGGCAGGTTCGGGTGCAGACCGTTGACGATGTGCAGCTCGGTGAGGTTCTCCGACTCCATCGCCTTGGCGAGCTTGACGGCCTCCTCGATGCGCATCGTGTACGCGTCCTTCTCCCCCGGCTTGCGCTGGAAGGAGCAGTACGCGCACGACGCCGTGCACACGTTGGTCATGTTGAGGTGCCGGTTGACGTTGAAGTGCACGACGTCGCCGTTCTTGCGCGTCCGCACCTCGTGCGCGAGGCCGCCGAGCCAGGCCAGGTCGTCCGACTCGTACAGCGCGATGCCGTCCTCGCGGGTCAGCCGCTCACCGGAGCGGACCTTCTCCTCCAGCTCGCGCTTGAGCCCGACGTCCATGATCATCCCTCTCGTAGACAGACTTCGTACACCGTACGCCCGTGGAAGTCCTAGACCTCCTCGGGCAGCTCACCCACCCGGTTCTCCCACTTCGTGGAGAGCACGATGGTGGTGCGGGTCCGGGAGACGCCCTTCGTCCCGGACAGCCGCCGGATGATCCGCTCCAGACCGTCGACGTCGTTGGCCCGCACCTTGAGCATGAACGAGTCGTCGCCGGCGATGAACCAGCAGTCCTCGATCTCGCTGAGGTCCTTCATCCGGGCGGCCACGTCCTCGTGGTCGGCCGCGTCGGAGAGGGAGATCCCGATGAGGGCGGTCACGCCCAGACCGAGGGAGGCGGAGTCCACCGTCGCGCGGTAGCCGGTGATCACGCCGGCCGCCTCCAGCCGGTTGATGCGGTCGGTGACGCTGGGTCCCGACAGGCCGACGAGGCGCCCCAACTCCGCGTAAGAGGCCCGGCCGTTCTCCCTCAGGGCCTGGATGAGCTGCCTGTCCACCGCGTCCATGCGATCGAGCCTTCCGAAAGAGTTCCTGAAGTGATGAGACGTACTGCGACTTGCTCAGATGGCGTTCAGGGCGTGCGGGTTCCGCCGCCGCCCTGGGCCCGGCCGAGCTCGCCCTCCCAGCGGCGGTACAGCCCGTGCCCGACGCCCGCCGCGTCCAGCACCCGGCCCGCGACGAAGTCGACCAGGTCCTGGATGTGGGTCGCGCCCGCGTAGAAGGCGGGGGAGGCGGGCACCACGCTCGCGCCCGCGTCGTCGAGCGCCACGAGGTGCCGCAGCGTCTGCCCGTTCAACGGGGTCTCCCGGACGGCGACGACCAGCGGCCGGCGCTCCTTCAGCGTCACGCTCGCCGCGCGCTGGAGGAGGTCCTTGGACAGTCCGACGGCCACTCCGGCCACGCAGGCCGTGGACGCCGGGACGATCAGCATCCCCTTCGTGGCGTACGACCCGGAGGACGGCCCCGCCGCCAGGTCCCCCGCGCCCCAGTACCGCACCCCGTCCAGGCTCACGTCGAAGGCGTCCGGCTTGCCGTCCGCGCCCCGCGCCAGCCATTCGCGCAGGTCGTCCCGCCAGTGGGCGTCCCGGAACGAGATCCCCGTCTCGTCGAGCAGCGTGAGCCGCGAGGCCCGGCTGACCACCAGGTCGACACTCTCGCCCGCGGCGAGCAGCGCCCGCAGGACAGCGGCGGCATAGGGCGTACCGGACGCCCCGGAGACCCCCACGATCCAAGGCACGCGCTGCTTTTCTCCTGCGTTCACACCTTGAGCGTACCGGTGGGCGCGTGGTCAGACGGTCAGACCCCGCACCGCGAGATCGAGCAGCGCGCACACGAACAAGGCGATGCCGATGAAGCCGTTGACCGAGAAGAACGCCCTGTTCACCCGGGACAGGTCGTGCGGGCGGACGATGGTGTGCTCGTAGACGAACGCGCCGGCGACGATCAGCAGGCCCAGCCAGAAGAACGCACCCGCGCCGGTGGCCAGGGCGTACCAGACGAACAGGCCCGTGGTGACCGCGTGGCAGACGCGGGCGCCCCAGATCGCCGCCGGGACGCCGAAGCGGGCCGGGACCGACCTGACGCCGATCTCGCGGTCGGTCTCGACGTCCTGGCAGGCGTAGATCAGGTCGAAGCCGCCGATCCAGACTCCCACGGCGAGCCCGAGGATCACCGCGTCCCACGACCACTCCCCCGTGATCGCGAGCCAGCCGCCGATCGGGCCCATCGCCTGGGCCACACCCAGGATGGCCTGGGGGAAGTTCGTGAAGCGTTTGCCGTAGGGGTAGACCACCATCGGGACCACGGCGACCGGGGCGAGCGCCAGGCACAGCGGGTTCAGCAGGGCCGCCGCGCCCAGGAAGACCGCCAGCGCGATGAGCGCGCCCGTCCACGCGTGCCGCACCGACATCGCGCCGGTGACCAGCTCGCGCCCGGCGGTGCGCGGGTTCCGCGCGTCGATCTCACGGTCGATGATCCGGTTGACCGCCATCGCGAAGGTGCGCAGGCCCACCATGCAGACGGTGACCAGCGCGAGCCGGCCCCAGTGGACGTTGCGGTCCAGCTGGAACATCGCGGTGAGGGCGGCGATGTAGGCGAAGGGCAGCGCGAAGACCGAGTGCTCGATCATCACCAGGCGCAGGAAGGCTTTCGTGCGTCCCGGCTGCTGCGGGAGCGCCGCGGAGGCGGAGGTCACAGCCCGTACTCCTTCCAGCGGCGGTCCACCAGGGACGCCGTCTCCGGGTCCGACAGGACCATGTCGGGCCAGCCGCCGTCGCGGGTGTAGCCCTCCTCGGGCCACTTCCTCGTCGCGTCGATACCCGCCTTGCCGCCCCAGAACTGCTGGTAGGAGGCGTGGTCGAGGTGGTCGACCGGGCCTTCGACGAGGGACAGGTCGCGGGCGTAGTCCGTGTTGCCGAGGGCGCGCCAGGCCACCTCGTGCAGGTCGTGGACGTCGCAGTCGGAGTCCACGACCACGATCAGCTTGGTCAGCGACATCATGTGCGCGCCCCAGATCGCGTGCATGACCTTCTGCGCGTGCTTGGGGTACTTCTTGTCGATCGAGACGATCGCGCAGTTGTGGAAGCCGCCCGCCTCGGGCAGGTGGTAGTCCACGATGTCCGGGACGATGATCTTCAGGAGCGGGAGGAAGAAGCGCTCCGTCGCCCGGCCGAGCGGGCCGTCCTCCGTCGGCGGGCGGCCGACGACGATCGACTGGAGCAGCGGGCGGCGGCGCATGGTGACGCAGTCGATGGTGAGCGCGGGGAACGGCTCCTGCGGGGTGTAGAAGCCGGTGTGGTCGCCGAAGGGGCCCTCCGGGAGCATCTTCCCCGGCTCCAGCCAGCCTTCGAGGACGACCTCCGCCTGCGCCGGAACCTGGAGCGGCACGGTCTTGCAGTCGACCATCTCGATCCGCTTGCCGGCGAGGAACCCGGCGAAGAGGTACTCGTCGATGTCGCCGGGCAGCGGGGCGGTGGAGGCGTACGTCACGGCGGGCGGACAGCCGAAGGCGATGGCGACCGGGAGGCGTTCGCCGCGGCGGGCCGCCACCTGGTAGTGGTTGCGGCTGTCCTTGTGGATCTGCCAGTGCATGCCGATGGTGCGCCGGTCGTGGCGCTGGAGGCGGTACAGGCCGAGGTTGCGGATCCCGCTCTCCGGGTCCTTGGTGTGGGTCAGGCCCAGGTTGAAGAAGGAGCCGCCGTCCTTGGGCCAGGTGAACAGCGCGGGCAGCCGGTCGAGGTCCACGTCGTCGCCGTGCAGGACGACCTCCTGCACGGGGGCGTCCTTCACCTTCTTCGGCGGGACGTGCGCCATCGCGCCGAGCTTGCCGAAGGCCTCGCGGACGCCGACGAAGCCGTGCGGCAGCTCGGGCTTGAGCAGACCGCCGATCCTCTCGGAGATCTCCGCGTACGAGGTGAGGCCGAGGGCCTTGAGGAGCCGGCGGTCGGTGCCGAAGACGTTCATCGCGAGGGGCATCGCGGAGCCCTTCACGTTCTCGAAGAGCAGCGCCGGGCCCTGGGCCTTCTGCACCCGGTCGACGATCTCCCCGACCTCCAGGTACGGATCGACCTCGGCCTTGACGCGCTTGAGGTCGCCCTCGCGTTCCAGGGCCCTGAGCAGGGAGCGAAGATCGTCGTAAGCCATGGGGCCAAGTATCCCCGAGCGGCTACCCTGACCCAGTACCTGGGGCCCTCAGGGGTCCTTGCACCTGCGCAAGGCCCTCGGACCGCGGCCCCGACCACGACTGCTCTGAGAGGCCCCCATGCTCCGGGTACTGATGTTCCTGGTGCCGCTGGCGTTGAGCGTGTACGCGTTCATCGACTGCATCAGCACGAAGGACGACGACATCCGCCACATGCCCAAGCCGCTGTGGGCGATCCTCGTGCTGCTGTTCCCTCTCGTCGGCTCGATCTCCTGGCTGATCGCGGGCAAGAAGCGCAGCCCGGCCGCCGAGGGCTGGTCGGGCGTCCGCGGCGGCCGGCAGCGCGGAGAGTGGGTCGCGCCCGACGACAACCCCGAGTTCCTGAAGTCGCTGGACGAGGAGGAGAAGAAGCGGCGCAAGGACGACGGCGAGCAGCCCTGACGCGGTTCCCACCCGCCGGACCTCGCCCGGCCGGCCTCACGCGGTCTGGCACACATCAACACTCCCTCCTTACCCTGGCGTCGTAGACCGGCCACGGGGGAGGTGCGGTGCACGGACAGTTGTACGGACGGGGGGCGCTGTTCGACGTCGAGCCGGCCGGGCTCATGTCCCGGCTGGTCGGGCTGCGGCCGTACGAGCATCACGCCGAGCGCGTGGAACACCCCAGCGGGCCGCCCCTGTTGGTGCTGGCCGGCGGCCGGGGCGCGGGCAAGAGCGCGGTGCTCGCCGAGATCCTCGACGCGTACACCGAGCGGCTGCGGGGCGGCGAGTCGCGCAAGCGGACGCCGGCCGCGCTGATCGACTGCGAGGACGAGCAGTTCGCGCGCCCGCCGCACGAAGAGAGCCCCGAGTCCTGGTCCCCCGTCTGGCAGGCGCTGCTGGTGCTGGCCGAGCAGCTGACCGAGCCGGTCAAGGCGGCCGGGCAGCTCACCTTCCCGCGGCTGACGGCGGGCCTGGTGGCGGTGCGGGCCGGCGACTGGAGCGGGCGCGGCGACTCGGAGCGCATCCGGCGGGAGCTGACCCGGATCCTGCTGCTGAACGAGCGGGGCTCGCGGTTCAGCATGGCCGGGCGGTGGGCGGCGCGGGTCGCGGTGCAGGTCGTCTCGACGGCGAGCGGCCAGGGCGCGTTCGTGGCGGCGGCCATCGAGGCCACGCTGGAGGCGCTGTCGGAGGGCGTCACCTCCCGCAAGGAGCAGAAGCCGGCCACCTGGTACCGCGCCTACCCCAACGCGGGCGGCAACGCCAAGCGCGGACTGCTGCTGCTCGCGGGGAACTTCCGGGCCGGCGGCGCGTCCCGCGAGCACGCCGAGCGCCGGCTGGTGCGGGCGCTGCTCGCCGACCTGGCCGAGGCGTACTCAGGCCTCGGCTCCCATCTGCGGCGGCTGGGACGGCCGTTGGTCCTGCTGGACAACGCGCGCGGCGGGCCGGGTCCGGGGCTGCTGGACGCCGTGCTGAGGGACCGGGCCGAGGGGATCGCCGACCAGGTGGTGTGGGCGGCGACCGTGCGCGGGACCGGTCACCCCCTGCTGCGGGACGCCGTACGGCGTGACCTCGCGGAGGTCGCCCGCGCGACCGGCTGGACGCCGGGCCCGTCGCCGTCCTCGCGGGCGCTGCTGGTGCCGCTGCCGCCGCTGTCACCGGACGACACCCTGCACATGGTGGGCGCGGTCTGCGACGACGTCGTCGTCCCGCCCCGACTTCCGCACGCGGTGCACCGGTTGACCGGCGGCAACCCGCTGGGCATCGTCCTCACCGCCACCGCCGCCCGGCAACACCCGGACCGAGCGGCGTCGTTGGGCCGGCTGCTGACCGCGCGGATCAAACTCACCGAGGACCGGACCGACGACGGACGGCCCGCCTGCACCGAGTTGCTCACCCGGCTGGTCCCCGCCGACCGCCTCGACGAGCTGACCGTCCTCGCGGCCGCCCACGACCACGACTCCGCCGTGGCCCTGGCCGCCGCCCGACTGCCCGACGACTTCGGCTCGTCGGGCGTACGGTCCCTGCGGGCGCGGCTCGCCGCGGAGGGACTCGCGGGCCGGCCGGACCACTTCGTCGGCGATCCCTTCGTCCGCACCCTGCTGCTGCTCCGGCTGCACCACCGCGACGCCGACCGCGCCGAGTGGCGCGAGGTGCACGAGACGTTGATCCGGCACTACACGCCCGGCCCCGAGGGCCACGCCGACCCGTCCCACGCCCGCTACCGGCTCCACCACGAGCTGGCCCTCGGCGACACGGCCGGCGCGGTGGCCCATCTGCGGGACACCTTCCCCACGCTGGACACCCGCGCCTGGCTCGGCACCCTCGCCTTCCTCGCCTCCGCGCCCTGCTTCCCGGCCCGCGACGACGACCGCCGCACGGCGATCGCCCTGGGCCGCACGGACGGCGCCGAGCTGGCGCCCGACGGCGTGGACGCCGGGCTCCATCTGCGCGTACGACGGCTGCTGCACGCGGTGTGGCAGGTGAGCGATCCGCTGGTGCCGCCCGAGGCGACGGTGTGCGACCGGCTGCGGTTCGAACTGCTGCAACTGTCCGACCTGCGGCCCGCCGGGGGCGCGCTGCTGTTCACGACGTCCCGGGCCTGGCACCGGGACGCCCTCGCGGGCCGCCCCCTGCGCGTCCCCGCGGACGACGACGCGGACGACGGTGACGGGGACGGGGAGGCGTGATGGCCGACGGGGGCAGAGGTTCCGACGGGGGCAGAGGTTCCTTCGGGCGGTGGCTGCGGGAGGTCTGGGAGATCCGCCTCTACCGCTATGTCGCGGTGCTGGTCACGGCCGCCCTGGTCACCGGCGCGTTCTTCGCGGTGCGGGCGCTCACCCGCGAGGACCGCTCGTGCGCGCCTGGCGTGTCCCGTCCCGAGGGCAGCGACGAGTGCGTGGGCGTGACGTCGACCGCGTTCGACTTCGGGCGGCCCCGGTTCCGGGACGCGGTGCGGGCCATCGACCGGGAGAACGACCGGCTGAAGGAGGGGAGTTACGTCACGGTCGCGCTGATGATGCCGTACACCGCCACCACTCCCTCCACCCTCAGCGACATCCTGCACGAGGTGCAGGGCGCCTATCTCGCCCAGTGGGAGGCCAACCACACCTCCAACGGGCAGGCCCCCGCGATCCGGCTGGTGCTCGCGAACCCCGGAGCGACCAGCGCGCACTGGGAGCGCCTGGTGGACCAGCTGGAGCGGATGGCGACGGGACCGGAGCGGCTGCGCGCGGTCGCCGGGGTCGGCATGAGCACCGAGGACAACAAGAGGGCCGTGGCGGAGCTGACCCGGCGGGGCATCCCGGTCATCGGCGCGTCCATCACCGCCGACGACCTCGCCAACGGGCACGGCGGCAAGGACCCCTTCCCCGGCCTCGCCCGGGTCTCCCCCACCAACACCGACGAGGCGCGCGCCCTGGCCTCGTTCGCGAAGGTCACCGCTGGGCGCGCGCTGCTGGTGTACGACAAGCCGGGCGATCCGTACACGCGGACGCTTCAGACGTCGTTCGCCGCACTGATCAAGGGCTCCCCCTACGAGCCGCAGCCGTTCACGCCACCGGCCGACCGCTCCCAGGAGGGCACGACCGCGAACACCTTCCGGCAGATCACCCACCTCGTGTGCGACACCTCGCCGGAGACCGACACCATCCTGTTCGCCGGCCGCCACACCCAGCTGCGGCAGTTCATCAACGCGCTCGGCGGCCGCGGCTGCCAGGACCGCCGGTTCACCCTGCTCACCGGCGACGAGGGCTCCTACCTGACGGGCGACCCGCAACTGGACCGCACCGCCCTCACCCGCAACCTCTCCGTCCGCTACACCGCCCTCGCCCACCCGGACGCCTGGACTCGGGGTGCCCCGGTGACGGGCGGCTCGGCGCGGGACGCGGCGGCGCTGACCTCGCTGCTGGAACGCGCCGTCCGTGAGCCGGTCGGCCCGATCGGACCCACGGCGCTGGACGACGGGCAGCTGATCATCGCTTACGACGCGCTGCGCCTCGCCGTCCACGGCATCCGGGAGGCCACTCCCGAGGGCGGGACCGTGCCGTCCCTCTCGGACGTCGGCCTTCAGTGGCCGCAGGTCAAGGGCTCGCTACGGGTGAGCGGGGCGAGCGGGTGGATCTGCCTGGACGTACACGGCAACCCGTACGACAAGGCCGTGCCGATCGTCGAGCTCACCGCGCAGGGCGCCTCCCGCTTCGTCCGCATCGCCTGGCCGGAGGGGAGACCGCCGGAGAAGGAGTGCCTGCCGCCGTCGTAGGGGGCTGCGTCTTCCCGGCAGGCTAAGGGACCCGCTCCATGTGCTCGATCAGGCGCTCGAAACGCGCCCGCCAGCCGTGCTCGCTCCCGCCCTCGGGTTCCCCGGCCGCAGCGGTCTCCCCCGCGTCGTCCTCGTCGTCGTCCCGGCCGCCCTGGAACTCGTAGGTGAACCGGAGGGCGCACCCGCGCTCCCCGTCCCGCTCCAGGTGGAACCGCATCCGGCCGCCGCCCTCCACCGTGTACTCGGCGACCCGGTCCACGTCCCACGCGGTGACCTGTCCGCCGCCCAGGCCCGGCAGCCCGATCACTCCCCCGTACCGGGGTTCGAGCACGTCGACGGGCCCGAACCACTGCGCGAGCCCGTCCGGGGTGGTGAACGCCGGCCAGACCGCCTCCATGGTCCGCGGCAGCCGCACCAGGAAGTGCAGGATGCGGATGTCGCCGTGGGTCTGGCTGGTGCCCTGCTCGATCGAACCGCTCATGACACCAGCGTGACCCCGACCGACACCTCACGCACCCCTTGGGGGCCGGTGGTCACACCCCCGAGTAGGAGTGCTTTCCGCTGACGAAGATGTTGACGCCGTAGTAGTTGAACAGCCAGCAGGCGAAGGCGATCAGGGCGAGGTAGGCGGCCTTGCGCCCCTTCCACCCGGCGGTGGCGCGGGCGTGCAGATAGCCGGCGTAGGCGACCCAGGTGATGAACGACCAGGTCTCCTTGGGGTCCCAGCCCCAGTAGCGGCCCCAGGCGTCGCCCGCCCAGATCGCGCCCGCGATGATCGTGAACGTCCACAGCGGGAAGACGGCCGCGTTGACGCGGTAGGAGAACTTGTCCAGGGAGGCCGCGGCCGGCAGCCGGTCCAGGACCGAGTTCGCGAACCGGCCGGGGGCGCCGCCGCTCGCGAGCTTGCTCTCGTAGGAGTCCTTGAACAGGTACAGGATCGTGCTGACCGCGCCGACGTAGAACACCGCGCCGCAGAAGATCGCGGTGGAGACGTGGATGTACAGCCAGTAGGAGTGCAGGGCCGGGACCAGCTGGTCGCTCGCCGTGTAGAGGACGGTGACGGCGAGGCCCAGGTCCAGCAGCACGGTGGTGATCAGGAACAGGCCGAGCCAGCGCACGTTCTTCCTGAGCGCCAGCAGCGCGAGGTACACGCCGACGGCCACCGTGGAGAAGGTGATGTTGAACTCGTACATGTTGCCCCAGGGGGCGCGCTGCACCGAGAGGGCCCGGGTGAGCACCCCGCCGAACTCGACGAGGAACGCGAGCACCGTGAGGGAGACGGCGACGCGGCCGTAGAGGTCGCCCTGCTCGTCCCCGCCGTGCGCGCCCGGCCCGTCGGGCACGTCACGTGCGCCGGCCGCGGACCGTACGACGACCTTCGGGCGCTCCAGCACGGCGGTGCCGCCGGCCTTCTTCACGGTCACGGCCGGGCCCTTCGCCGCCTTGGCGCCGGCGGTGAGCGCGGCGGCCGTGCGGCCGACCTTGCTGCGGCTACCGAAGAGCCATTCGGCGATGTACGCGAAGAAGGCCAGGGTGTAGACGGCCATCGCGGAGTAGATCAGCGTGTTGCTGACGTTCGCGAGGTTCTCGTTGGTGGCGGCGGCGAGAGTCATTTCTCCAGCCCTTCGGCAGGTACGGCTCGGGGGTGGGGGGTCGTGGAGCCCGGGGCGGCTTCGGGGGCGGTCCCCGGGGTCGGCTCAGGGTCGGCGTCGGGGTCGGGGTCGGTCCCCGGGCCGGGAGGACCGTCGGGGTCGTCCTCCGGGTCGGGCGCTGCGGGGGCCTGGTCGTAGAGGATCCCGGCGAGGTCGCCGAGCTCCTCGGGGAGCTTCGCGGACTCGCTGCGGCCGAGGCCGGCCATCTCCACGACCGTCACCCCGTCGTCGCCCTTGACCGCGCGCACCCACACCCGGCGGCGCTGGATGAACAGGGAGGCGGCCAGGCCGAAGATCGCGGTGAGCGCGCCGCCCAGCGCCCAGCCGCTGCCGGGCTGCTGGGTGACCTGGAAGTTCGCCCACTCCTTGGTGCCGTCGTAGGTGATCGAACCGGCGCCGCCGGGAAGCGTCAGGGTCTCCCCGGGCTTGAGGTTCTCCCGCATCTGGATGCCCTTGGCGTCCTTGAACGCCTTCATGTGGCTCTTGTCGAGCTGGTACACGCTCTGCGGGATGCCCGCGTTCACGCCCAGGTCCCCGTGGTACGGCACCAGGTTCAGCACCGGGTTCAGCAGGGCCGGGAACACCGAGGACACCTCGTTGCCCTTGGCGTAGCTCGGCAGCAGGAAGGCCTGGAAGGCGAGCTGCTCGCTCTTGCCCTTGGCGTCGCGGTAGCCGTCGTAGACCTTGATCACACCGGAGGACGTGACGTTGGAGTCGAGCGGCAGCAGGGGCACGGCGTCGCGGTAGACGACCTCGCCCTTGCCGTCGCGGACGGTGACGACCGGGGCGTAGCCGTGGGCGGTGAGGTAGACCTTGGAGTCGCCGAGCTCCAGCGGGTGGTTGACCTTGACGACGGTCTTGCGGTCCTTGCCGTAGGCGCCCTCGGAGTAGGTGAGGGAGGCCTGGTAGGTGCGCGGGGTGCCCTTGTTGGGGCCGGACACCTCGTAGGTGCCCTTGAAGTCGTCGAGGGTGAAGCTGAACGGCGCCAGGTCGTCGGTGCTGAAGAGCGTGCCCGACTTGATGTCGTCGTACTGGGTGAGGGTGTTGGAGAACCCGCCGCCCTCGACGATCAGCTTGTTGCCCTCCATCTTGAACAGCTGGCCCCAGGCGAAGGCGACCAGCATCACGATGAGCGCGATGTGGAAGGCGAGGTTGCCGACCTCGCGCAGGTAGCCCTTCTCGGCGGCGACCGCGTCACCGGCGAGGTGGGCACGGAAGCGGCGCTTCTTCAGCAGCGCGAGGGCGGCCTCGCGGACCTCCTCCGGTTCGGCCCCCGTACGCCACGTGGTGTGGGCGGGGAGCCGCGTCAGCCGCCTGGGCGCGCCCGGCGGGCGGCCGCGCAGCTGGCCCACGAACTGCCAGGTGCGGGGGATGATGCAGCCGATGAGGGAGACGAACAGCAGGATGTAGATCGCGGAGAACCACACCGAGCTGTAGACGTGGAACAGGCCGAGCTTCTCGTAGACGGGCCCGAGGGTGGGGTTGTCCTTGAGGAAGGCGGCGACCTTGGTGGCGTCGGTGCCGGTCTGCGGGATCAGCGAGCCGGGGATCGCGCCGAGCGCGAGCAGCAGCAGGAGCAGCAGCGCGACCCGCATGGAGGTCAGCTGCCGCCAGAACCAGCGGGCCCAGCCGACGACGCCGAGCGCGGGCCCGCCGGAGAGCGTCTCCGCCGGGGCGGTGGACAGCTGGGAGCCGGCCGCGCCGAGGTCCTGGTCGTCGGGGGCGGCCGGGGTCTGCTCGCCGGCGGTCGTGTTGCTCATGGATCAGATCCCCACAGTGAAGCCGGTGGACCAGGACTGCATGTCCTGCACGAGACTGTCCCAGACGCCGGTCAGCAGCAGCAGACCGGTCACGATCATCATCGTGCCGCCGATCCGCATCACCCAGACGTAGTGGCGCTTGACCCAGCCGAAGGCGCCGAGCGCCTTGCGGAAGGCGACCGCGGCAAGCACGAAGGGCACGCCGAGGCCGAGGCAGTAGGCGACGGTCAGTATCGCGCCGCGCCCCGCGCTCGACTGCTGCGAGGACAGGGCGAGGACGGAGGCGAGGGTCGGGCCGATGCACGGCGTCCAGCCGATGCCGAACAGCGCGCCGAGCAGCGGGGCGCCGGCCAGACCGGCGGCGGGCCTGCGATGGAAGCGGAACTCGCGCTGGGTCATCCAGGGCATCAGGCCCATGAAGAAAACGCCCATGAGGATCATGAGCACGCCCAGCACATCGCTGAGGACGTCCTTGTTGTCCTGGAGGGTCTCCCCGAAGTAGCCGAACAGGGCGCCGCTGGAGACGAACACGGCGGTGAAGCCGAGGACGAACAGGGAGGCGCCGGCGACCATCCGGCCGCGCCGGGCCTCGCCGAGGTCGGTGCCGGTGACCCCGGTGACGTACGACAGGTAGCCGGGGACGAGGGGCAGGACGCAGGGGGAGAAGAAGGAGACGAGGCCGCCGAGCACGGCGACGGGCAGGGCGACGAGCAGGGCGCCGTTGAGCACCGTGCCGTTGACGCCCTCCTGGGCGAGGGTCGTGACCGTGCTCACGTCACTTCTCCGCGAGGACCGGGGAGATCATGCCGCGCAGCTTCTCCTCGCTGAGCGCGGCCAGCGAGCGGGCGGCGATCTTCCCCTCCCGGTCGATGACGAGGGTGGAGGGGATCGCCTGCGGGTTGAGCGTGCCCCGCTTGAAGCGGAGCATCAGCTTGCCGTTCGGGTCGTACAGGCTCGGGTACGTCACGCCCTGCTGCTTCTCGAAGGACCGGGCGTTGGTCACCTCGGCGTCACGGGTGTTGATGCCGACGAACTGCACGCCCTTGCCCTTGAGGTCGCTGTAGACCTTCTCGAAGTTCGGCGCTTCCGCACGGCAGGGGGCGCACCAGGAGCCCCACACGTTCAGGACGACGACCTTGCCCTTGAAGGAGGAGACGTCGAGCTGCCCGCCGTCCACGGTCGTGCCGGAGAGGTCGGGAGCCTCGGCGCGCTCCCCCTTCTTCGCGGTCGCCACGCCGTCCGCGCCCATGATGAAGTTGGTGTCGCCGCCCCCGCCCGAGGTGCCCCCTGAGGTGCACGCGGAGACGAGCAGCGCCGCGACGGCGGCGCCGGCGGTCAGGGCGGCGCGGCGCGTACGGGTCCGGTTCCTCGAGCTTCGGGGGGCGCGGCAGGCGGCACTCATGTGAAAAGTTTCGCATGCCCGTTCTGGGGATCTTGCGCACCCCCCTTGCGGGTGGAAACCCGCATTTCAGGCGGCGGACGGCCGGCGGGAGGCGGGGGCCTGGGCGCCGAGGAAGGCCTGCCAGCCGCCGGCCGGCCGCTGTCCGACCTCCAGGGTCCTCAGCTTGGCCAGCACCTCGGGCTTCTGCACGTCGAGCCAGTCGACGAACTGCCGGAAGGAGACCAGCCTCACGTCCGCGCCCTTCTCCTTCTCCCGGGCGATGTGCTTGAAGGCCTCCTCGACGGCGTCCATGTAGATCCCGCCGTTCCACTGCTCGAAGTGGTTGCCGACGAAGAAGGGCGCGCGGTTCGTCTCGAATGCCCGCTTGAATCCCTGTATGTACGCCTGTGCGGCCTGCTGGCGCCAGCGCGGGTAGTTGTGGCTGGGCGCCTTGGTGGAGTTGACCGACTGGTTGGCGAGCATGTTGTAGTCCATCGACAGGACCTCGAACCCCCGCCCGGGGAACGGTATCTGCTGCAACGGAAGGTCCCATATGCCCTGCTTCTTGGTGGGCCAGGTCTGCCGGCCGCCGGGCGAGGAGGCGTCGTAGCGCCAGCCGAGGGCGCGGGCGGTGGGCAGCAGGTTGTCCTGGCCGAGGAGGCAGGGGGTGCGGCCGCCGACGAGCTCCTTGTCGTAGTCGAAGGGCAGCGCCTCCAGGTCGGTCCAGCCGGAGTTGGTGCGCCACTCCTTCACGAAGGCCTTGGCCTGGTCTATCTCGCTGCGCCACTGCCGGGAGGTCCAATTGCCGACCGAGCCGCTGCCCTCCCCGCAGAAGTGGCCGTTGAAGTGGGTGCCTATCTCGTGCCCTTCGAGCCAGGCGCGGCGCAGGTACTTCAGGGTGTCCTTGATGTGGGCGTCGGTGAGGTAGCCGATGTCGGAGGCCCCGCGACGGTTGCCCGGCGGGTCGTAGAGCCGCTTCTTGGACTCGGGCAGCAGGTAGATGCCGGAGAGGAAGAAGGTCATCGCCGCGCCGTGCTCCTTGGCGAGGTCCAGGAAGCGCGGGAAGAGCCCGTTGCCGACCTCGCCGGCGCCGTCCCAGGAGAAGACCACGAACTGCGGCGGCTCCTGGCCGGGTCCGAGCGGCCGGGGCGCGGCGGGCTGGTGGGGCTGCTTGCCCGTGAAGGAGGTGGAGCCGTCACCGAGGGGGCGGGCAGGGGCGGTCGGGCTCGGGCTGGGCTCGGCCGAGCCGGAACGGTTCTTCCCGGAACCGGACGACGGCTTCGATCCGTCCGGGTCGGCGGAGCCGCCGCATCCGGCGAGTCCGGCGGCGGCGACGGCTCCTGCTCCGAGCCCGATCGCTCCCCTGCGGCTGAGAGTGCGCATGGCATCCCCGTTCGTCACGTCCTCTGGTGGTCACCCACTGAGAGGACGCGGCGAACAAAGGGGTTCCGCTTGTTTGTGCGAGTTTCGTAACGATGGCCGGGAATGAGCCAGTTGATCCCGGCGGGGTGTACGAAGGGTGTGAACTGTCTTACGCCCCGAAGGCCTTGCCCTTGCCCTTGACCGGCTTGGCGCCGGCGAGGAGGTGGGCGGGGACGAGGTCGCGGGCGGGCTCGGTGTAGCCGACGGAGACGATGGTGTCGCCGCGGTAGGTGAACGTCGTCAGCGAGGCGAGCGTGCACTGCCGCTTGCGCGGGTCGTGCCAGAGCCGCCGGCGCTCGACGTAGGACCGCACGATCCAGATCGGCAGCTGGTGGCTGACCAGCACGGCCTCGTGCCCGCGCGCCTGGTCCTTCGCCGCGTTCAGCGCGCCCATCATCCGCACGACCTGGTCGACGTACGGCTCGCCCCAGGACGGCCTGAACGGGTTGACGAGGTGCTTCCAGTTCTCCGGTCGGCGCAGGGCGCCGTCCCCGACGCCGAAGGTCTTGCCCTGGAAGACGTTCTCGGCCTCGATGAGCCGCGCGTCGCTGCCGAGGTCCAGCCCGTGCGCCTTGGCGATCGGTGTGGCCGTCTCCTGCGCCCGCTCCAGCGGGGAGGCGCACACATAGGTGACGTCGCGCGGGGCGAGGTGCTCGGCGACCCGGTCCGCCATCCTGCGGCCCAGCTCGGAGAGGTGGTATCCGCCGAGACGGCCGTAGAGGACGCCGTCGGGGTTCTCCACCTCGCCGTGGCGCATGAGGTGGACGACGGTGATGTCGCTGTCGTTCCCGGCGCCCGGGGTCTTCTCGGTGCTCACGCGGTGGCCTCCGCAGCCGCTCGGGCCGCCGCCGGGAGGGCGTCGGCGATCCGCTGGAGGGCCCGCTCGTCGTGGGCCGTGGACACGAACCAGGACTCGAAGGACGAGGGCGGCAGATAGACGCCGTTCGCCAGCAGCGACTGGAAGAAGGCGGTGTAGCGGAACGAGTCCTGCGCCCGCGCGTCCGTGTAGTCGCGCACCGGGCGGTCCGTGAAGAAGACGGAGAACATGTTGGAGGCGCTCTGCAGCGTGTGCGCCACGCCCTCCTTGGACAGCGCCTGGGTCACCAGCGTCCGGACCTGCTCGGACACGGCGTTCACCGTGGCGTACGCGGCGTCGTCGAGCAGCCGCAGCTGGGCGAGGCCGGCGGCGGTGGCGACCGGGTTCCCGGAGAGGGTGCCGGCCTGGTAGACGGGCCCGGCGGGGGCGAGGTGCTCCATCACGTCGGCGCGACCGCCGAACGCGGCGGCCGGGAAGCCGCCGCCCATCACCTTGCCGAAGGTCATCAGGTCGGGCCGGACGCCGTCGACGCCGTACCAGCCGGCGCGGCTGGTGCGGAAGCCCGTCATGACCTCGTCGGAGATGTAGAGCGCGCCGTTGGCGGCACAGGCGTCCTTGAGGCCCTGGTTGAACCCGGGCAGCGGCGGCACGACGCCCATGTTGCCGGGCGAGGCCTCGGTGATCACGCAGGCGATCTCGCCGGGGTGCCGGTGGAAGGCCTCGTGCACGGCCTCCAGGTCGTTGTACGGCAGCACGATGGTGTCCCCGGCCTGGGCGCCGGTGACGCCCGGGGTGTCCGGCAGCGCGAAGGTGGCGACGCCGGAGCCCGCCGCGGCGAGCAGCGAGTCGACGTGGCCGTGGTAGCAGCCGGCGAACTTGACGACCTTGGTGCGCCGGGTGAACCCGCGGGCCAGCCGGATCGCGGACATGGTCGCCTCGGTGCCACTGGAGACCAGCCGCACCTGCTGGACGGGCTCGACGCGCGCGACGATCTCCTCGGCGAGGGCGACCTCGCCCTCACCGGGCGTGCCGAAGGACGTGCCGCGGGCGACGGCCTCCTGGACGGCGGCGATGACCTCGGGGTGCGAGTGCCCGAGGATCATGGGGCCCCAGGAGCAGACCAGGTCGACGTACTCCCGCCCGTCCGCGTCGGTCAGGTAGGGGCCGGAGCCGGACACCATGAACCGGGGCGTTCCGCCCACGGCGCGGAAGGCGCGCACCGGCGAGTTCACGCCGCCCGGCGTGACGGCGGCCGCCCGGTCGAACAGGGCCTGCGAGACAGGCGCATCATATGAATACGGCATTTCACTCATGACCTGCGGCTACTCCGACCTTCTCCGACTTCTGGGGGGTTTTGGGACTGCGTTGCCAGTGACCCCCTCAGGGTAGGCCAGCGAGGATCGGCCACAACGGGGGCCGTCACCGAGTCCCCACCGGCCGGTCGTCTGCGAAACTGAAACGGACCGAGCCTCGTGGACGTAGCTCACTTACGACGATGTGTCGTGTGACTGCGCACATCCCGCGGACGCGAGTTTCACCGCACGTTTCGGCGTGCGGCCGCGGGGGAGGTCACTGACACGATGATCGGGTTGCGCGGCGGGGGCCGCGCGTCCTAGAAAAGCAGTCGGGTGGAGATATGCATCGCGGTGGCGGACTGGGCGAGGGGACTGATGACCTGGGTCCTCGACGTGCCCGGCGGGGAAGGCACCGGCGCGACGCGGAGGAAGTCGACGACGTACGACAGACACAGGGCGTACCCGGCATGCCGGACGTGCCCGGGGTACCGAGCGAGTCCGAGCGCCTCGACCAAGCGGTCGAGCGGCTCTCGGCGGGGAGCAGGAATGGTGGTCGGGTGGGGGTGACGTACAAGTACTTCGGCGCGCCGGACGGCGCCACCGCGGCCCGCGTCCCGATCTCGATGCGCCCCGAGGAACTCGGCGGTGACGAGCTCGGCATGGGCGGCATGTTCACCAAGATCAAGCCGGAGACGATGGCGGCGATGGTCCTCACGGGCATCGAGGGCGTCCCCCTGCACAAGGTGCCGCCGCTGGAACTGGTCGTCCTGCACCCCGACTACGCGGTCGTGAAGCTCCCCATGACGGTCGTCGACCCCCTGCGCGACATCGGCGAGGAGGCGGTGGGCGCGGCGGCGTTCATCTGGTCCACGGTCCCCGACCGCGGCGGTCCCCGCGACGCGTTCAACGTGTACCAACTCCTGCACGAGTGGCAGGACTTCAGCCACCGCCTGCACGAGGCAGGCCACCAGCCCTACTGCCTTGTGTGGCCCTGAGCGGGGAGCGCGACGGAGTCGGGCGAGGCCTGTTGGCCTCGCCCTTGTCGTGTGCGCCGGGTCGTGTGCGCCGGGGGCGCCTGGTCAGGGGCGGTCGCTCCGGGGGGTGGCGGAGCGGCGGGGGGCCCGGCTGCGGTCCCCGGTTCGGGGGGCGTCGGCCTTGGGGGTCGCCCGGCGGCCCGACGCTCGCGTCTGCTTCGCGGAGGCGGCGGGCGTGGAGCCACGGCCGGCCGCGGTTCCGTTCGCGGTCCTGCTGCCCCCGTTCGCGGTCCTGCCGGTCCCGTTCGCAGTTCCGTCGGCTCCCGTGCGGCGGGCGGTGGAGCCGGTGGGCTTCGTGCGGCGGGTGGTGCCGCGGCCGCCTGTCGCGGGAGCGTCCTCCGACGTCTTCGCCCGGGACGAGGCTCGGCCTTCCGTGGGCGTCGCCGGCCTGCGGGCGCCCTCGGGGCGGCGTCGGCGGGAGGGCTTCTGGCGGGACGCCTGAGGCGTCGGCTGCTGGGGCACCTCGATGGTGACGGCCACTCCGGACGGCTCGCGGGCGCCGGTGAGGGTGGCCAGTTCCGTGTCGCCCGAGGTGACGCGGGCCGTGCGGGGACGGATGCCCGCGTCCGACATGAGCCGCGTGACGTCCCGCTTCTGGTCGGGCAGGACCAGCGTGACCACGCTGCCGGAGCCCCCGGCGCGGGCCGTGCGGCCGCCCCGGTGGACGTAGTCCTTGTGGTCGGTGGGCGGGTCCACGTTGACCACGAGGTCGAGGTCGTCGACGTGTATGCCGCGGGCCGCGACGTTCGTCGCCACCAGCGCGGTGACCTGGCCGCTCTTGAACTGTTCCAGCGTGCGGTTGCGCTGCGGCTGGGAGCGGCCGCCGTGCAGTGCCGCCGCGCGGACGCCGACGGCCAGCAGCCGCTTGGCGAGCCGGTCGGCGGACCTCTTGGTGTCGAGGAAGAGGATGACCCGGCCGTCGCGGGCCGCGATGCGCGTGGTGACGGCCTTCTTGTCGGTCTCGTCCTGGACGTGGAGCACGTGGTGCTCCATGGTGGTCACCGCTCCGGCGGACGGGTCCACCGAGTGCACCACCGGGTCGGTCAGGAAACGCTGGACCAGACGGTCGATGTTGCGGTCCAGGGTGGCCGAGAAGAGCATGCGCTGCCCGTCTGGCCGCACCCGCTGGATCAGCTTGGTGATCTGCGGCAGGAAGCCCATGTCGGTCATCTGGTCGGCCTCGTCCAGCACCGTGATGCGCACGTCGTCCAGCACGCAGTCCCCGCGGTCCACGAGGTCGTTGAGCCGGCCGGGGGTCGCCACGAGCACTTCGGCGCCTCGGCGCAGCGCACCGGCCTGCTTGGTGATGGACAGCCCGCCGACCACGGTGGTCAGCCGGAGGTTGACCGCCGTTGCGTAGGGCGTCAGCGCGTCCGTGACCTGCTGGGCGAGTTCCCGGGTGGGCACCAGCACGAGGGCGAGCGGCGCCTTGGGCTCCGCGCGCAGTCCGGCCGTGCGGGCCAGCAGCGCCAGCCCGAACGCGAGGGTCTTGCCCGAGCCGGTGCGTCCGCGGCCCAGCAGGTCCCGGCCGGCGAGCGAGTTGGGCAGCGTCGCGGCCTGGATGGGGAAGGGGCTGGTCACACCCTGCGCGGTGAGGGTCTTCAGCAGTGCCGCGGGCATGTCCAGAGCGGCGAAGTCCTCGACGGCGGGAAGCGCGGGGGTCGTGCTCTCCGGCAGCCGGAACTCCGTGGGCGACGCCCCCGACGACGAGGGTGAGGGGGACGAGGTCCGCCGGTTCGGCTTCTGGGACCTTCTTCGGGACATGCGACTACTGCCTTCCTGGGAACAGCACAAACCGGGGTCCGCACCATGACGGTGCGGACCCCGGTGAGTGGATACGCGTCCGGCGATCAGGCGGGGACGATGTTCTCCGCCTGCGGGCCCTTCTGGCCCTGCGTGACGTCGAAGGAGACCCGCTGGCCCTCCTGGAGCTCGCGGAATCCCTGGGTCGCGATGTTCGAGTAGTGGGCGAAGACGTCAGGGCCGCCGCCGTCCTGCTCGATGAAACCGAAACCCTTTTCGGAGTTGAACCACTTCACGGTTCCCTGTGCCATGACATTTCTCCTTCTGTAGGCAGAGGCCCCATCCGGAGAAGCCGGAAAAAACTGATGCGCCCGAAGGAGAAACATTCCCGTCAGGCGCACATAAGTTCATGGGTACCACAACTGCAACGGTTAGACCGTAGCACAGCTCGCCGGTCCGGGGAGGAAATCAACACGCCCGACCGGGTGAGGACGCCGCCTCAGACCTCGTCCAGCCGGTGGTCCGCCGGACCGCCGCCCACGGTGAAGCCGATCGTCGAGCCGCCGCCCTCCCGGCGGGCGGCGAAGGGGGCGCCGCCGTGGGCCAGGGCCACCTCGCGGACGATCGACAGGCCGAGCCCCGAGCCCGGGAGGGAGCGGGCGTCGGCGGCGCGGTAGAAGCGGTCGAAGACACGGGTGAGGTCGGACTCGCTGATGCCGGGACCGCGGTCGAGGACCTCGACCCGGACCGGTCCGGGTCCGGCGGGACCGGTGACGGCGATCTCGATCGGGCCCGCTCCCCCGCGGTCGAACTTGGTCGCGTTCTCCACGAGGTTGCTGAGCGCCCGCTGGAGCATCGCCGGCCGCCCGTCCGTGGTGGTGTCCCCGCTCACCCGGACCAGGATGGTCCGCCCGGTACGGCGGCGCGCGAGCCCGGCGACGTCCTCGGCGAGGTCGGCCAGATCGACCCGCCGGGGCGGCTCGGTGTCCGACTGACCGGCCGCCAGCTCCACCAACTCGTTCACGAGATCGGTGAGTTCACGGGCCTCCTGACCCAGGTCGGCGACCAGCTCCTCACGGGCTGCGGGCGGCAGCTCGTCGATACGGCGCAGCAGCGAGATGTTCGTGCGCAGCGAGGTCAGCGGGGTGCGCAACTCGTGCCCCGCGTCCTGCACCAGCCGCCGCTGGTCCTCCTCCGACTGCGCGAGCCGCCCCAGCATCCGGTCGAAGGCCCGCCCGAGGCGGCCGACCTCGTCATGGCCGGTGACGGGCACCTGGACGCCGAGCCTGCGGGTGCGGGCGACGTCCTCGGCGGCGGTGGTGAGGATGACCAGACGGTGGGTGATGCGCCTCGCCAGCCACCAGCCGAACAGGCCGGCCGCCGTCACCACGGCGATCATCAGGATCAGGGTCCGCTGCTGGAGCGCCCGCAGCAGGTCCTCCGTGCCGCTGAACTCCTGCGCGATCTGCACCGCGCCCCGGCCGCCGCCGAGCGCGACGGTCGCCACCCGGTACGCGTCGTGGCCCACGTCGACGTCGCCGTGCTCGGTGAGCGTCCCGGCGGTCGCGGCGGCCGCGATGTCACGGTCGGCGGCCCTGACCGGCAGCCCGGGCGCGCCGGGGTCGACGACCGCGCCGTCCGGCCCCAGCACCTGCACGTCCGTACGGGCCGGGCGCACGATGTCGTGGCCTGGCGCGGACGAGGAGAAGTCCCCGGGCCGCATCGCCCGCGCGCGCACCTCGTCCCGCAGGTCCTGCACCACCTCGTCGAACACCGACTCCTGGTCCACCCGCACCAGCCGTGCCGCGGCGCTGTACGACAGAACGCCCACGAGGACGGTGACGACGGCGGTCACGGTGGCGAAGGACACCGCGAAGGTGGTGCGCAGCGAGACCAGCTTCGCGCGCCGCCGGGAGAGCAGCCCGCCCAGCCGGCCGCCCGTGCGAGCCATCGCGTCAGTCTTCCCGCAGTACGTAGCCCACGCCGCGCACGGTGTGGATCAGCGGCGGGGCGCCGCCGGCCCCGTCGAGCTTGCGGCGCAGATAGCCGACGTAGACGGCGAGGTTCTTGGAGCCGGGGCCGAAGTCGTAGCCCCAGATGCGGTCGTAGATCGTGGAGTGGTCGAGGACGATGCCGGCGTTGCGGACCAGCAGTTCCAGCAGCTCGAACTCGGTTCGGGTCAGCTCCAGTTCCCGCTCCCCGCGCCAGGCCCGCCGTGCCTGCGGGTCCATGCGCAGCCCGGCCGCCTCCAGGAAGCGGGCGGGCGGCGCGGTGGGCTTCGGCGGGATCTCGGGCCGGGAGCCGGGGCCGGTGCGGCGCAGCAGCGCGCGCAGACGGGCGAAGACCTCCTCGACGTCGAAGGGCTTCGGCACGTAGTCGTCGGCGCCCGCGTCAAGGCCGGCGATCCGGTCCGCGGTCTCCACGAGCGCGGTCAGCATCAGGATGGGCGTGCGGTCGCCCTCGGCGCGCAGCACCCGGCAGACCTGGAGGCCGTCGATCCCGGGCATCATCACGTCGAGGACGAGGACGTCCGGCGGCGACTTGTGGGCGTGCGCCAGCGCCTCCACGCCGTCGGCGACCGCGGTGACCTCGTAGCCCTCCAGGGTCAGGGCCCGTTCCAGGGCATGGCGGATGGCGCGGTCGTCTTCGGCCAGGAGCACGGTCTGGGGCACGGCGTCCACTCTGCCAGGGCCTCCGGCGGTTCGGCTGGGTCGGGCGGGGTGCAGCGGGGCTTCTTACTCGGCTCTCACCCATGGTGCGGGCGTGGTCTGGGGGCTGCCGCCCCCGGGCCCCCGCTTCGGCCCTGGACGGGCCTCGTCCTCAGACTCCCCCAGAGGGGGGACCCCCAGACGGGCTGATGAGATCGGCCCTCGCCGAGATCGCAACCCCGGGGCAGGTCACTCTCCCCTGCCGGAAAGGGCCGCCAGTCGCTCCGCGAACGGGACGACCTCGAAGGGCTCCGGGCGCTTCTCCCCGCCCGTCGCCGACAGGCCCGTCATCAGGGCCGACAGTTCCCCGGCCGCCCGGTCCACCCGTTCGGGCAGTCCCTGTGCGCCCCAGTCCTCGGAGGCGGCGTAGACCGCGGTCGGGACCACGACGGCCCGCAGGTAGGCGAACAGGGGACGCAGCGCGTGTTCCAGGACGAGGGAGTGGCGGGCCGAGCCGCCGGTGGCGGCGATCAGGACGGGCTTGCCCGCCAGCGCGTCCTGCTCCAGGACGTCGAAGAACGACTTGAACAGTCCGCTGTACGACGCCGAGAACACCGGCGTGACGACGATCAGGCCGTCCGCCGCGGTCACCGCGTCCAGCGCGGCCGCCAGCCTGCGCCCGGGGAAGCCGTTGGTCAGGTTGTGCGCGATCTCCACGGCGAGGTCGCGCAGCTCCACGACCTCCACCTCCGCCGCCGCCCGCTCGGCGGCGGCCGTCGCCAGCCGGTCGGCCAGCAGCCGGGTGGACGACGGGACGCTCAGTCCCGCCGAGACGACGACGAGCTTCATGCGACGGTCACCTTCCGGGCGGCCTTGAGGGAGGCGTGGGTCGGCGCGTCCGGCACCTTCGCCGGGCGGCCCTTGGCGAACTCCTCGCGCAGCACCGGCACGACCTCCTCGCCGAGCAGGTCGATCTGCTCCAGCACGGTCTTCAGCGGCAGGCCCGCGTGGTCGACGAGGAACAGCTGGCGCTGGTAGTCGCCCGCGTACTCGCGGAACGTCAGGGTCTTCTCGATGACCTGCTCCGGGGTGCCCACGGTCAGCGGGGTCTGGTCGGTGAAGTCCTCCAGGGACGGCCCGTGCCCGTAGACCGGCGCGTTGTCGAAGTAGGGACGGAACTCGCGCACCGCGTCCTGCGAGTTGCGGCGCATGAACACCTGGCCGCCGAGGCCGACGATGGCCTGCTCCGCCGTGCCGTGTCCGTAGTGCGCGTAGCGGGCCCGGTACAGCTCGACCATCCGCTTGGTGTGGTCGGCCGGCCAGAAGATGTTGTTGTGGAAGAACCCGTCGCCGTAGAAGGCGGCCTGCTCGGCGATCTCGGGCGAGCGGATGGAGCCGTGCCAGACGAACGGCGGCACACCGTCCATCGGGCGGGGCGTCGAGGTGAAGCCCTGGAGCGGCGTACGGAACGTGCCCTCCCAGTCGACGACGTCCTCGCGCCACAGCCGGTGCAGCAGGTTGTAGTTCTCCAGGGCGAGGTTGATGCCCTCGCGGATGTCCTTGCCGAACCAGGGGTAGACCGGGCCGGTGTTGCCGCGGCCCATCATCAGGTCCACGCGGCCGTCGGCCAGGTGCTGGAGCATCGCGAAGTCCTCGGCGATCTTCACCGGGTCGTTCGTGGTGATGAGGGTGGTCGCGGTGGAGAGGATCAGGTTCTCCGTGCGGGCCGCTATCCAGCCGAGCATCGTGGTCGGGGACGAGGGCACGAACGGCGGGTTGTGGTGCTCGCCGGTGGCGAAGACGTCGAGACCGACCTCCTCGGCCTTCTGCGCGATGGCGACCATGGCCTTGATCCGCTCACGCTCGGTCGGCGTGCGCCCCATGGTGGGGTCCGGCGTGACGTCGCCGACGGTGAAGATCCCGAACTGCATGGCCGCTCAACCTCCAAAGTTGTTTACGGTTCAACTATACCGCTGAACGACGGCGCCCCAGCCCCTATTCCCCCTCCACGGGGACCGCTCGCCGGGTACCCCGATCACCGCGGAACGAGTGGCGGGAGCGATGTCGGTGGCCCGTCCTACGATCGACGCATGGCCGCCCCACGCCGCGACACCCGAGGCATCGTCGACGCCGCGGAGCTCTTCGCGCGCGTCCGCTTCCGCCGCCGCGAACCGGCCCCGCCGCTGCGCCCCTACCTGGAGCACTACTGGCTGATCGACTGGGACCTCGACCAGCCGTACGCCTCCCATGTGGTCCCGCACCCCTCGGTGAACATCGTCTTCCAGCGGTTCGAGGGCCAGGAGCCCTTCGCCGAGATCGCCGGCGTCGGCCTCGGCCTCTTCACCCAGAAACTCGAGGGCACGGGCCGGGTCTGCGGCGTGCAGTTCCGGCCCGGCGGCTTCCGCCCGTTCGCCCCGGACCGCCCGGTCGGCGACTGGACGGGCCGCCGCGTACGGCTGACCGGCGTCGACCCCGTCGCCGTCCTCGGCCCCGACGACGAGGACGCCCGCGTGGCGGCCCTCGACGCCTGCCTGCTCACCCTCGGCCCCCGGCCCGACCCGGACGCCGACCGGGCCATGGCCCTGGCCGACCGCATCCGCGCCGACCGCACGATCCGCCGCGTCGCGGACCTGGCGAGCGCGGAGGGCGTCTCGGTCCGCGGCCTCCAGCGCCTCTTCGCCGCCCATGTGGGCGTCGGCCCCAAGTGGGTCATCCTGCGCTACCGCATCCACGAGGCCCTGGAGCGCGCGGAGACCTCGACGAACGTCGACTGGGCGGCACTGGCCGCCGACCTGGGATACGCGGACCAGGCCCATCTCGTACGGGACTTCAAGGCGACCGTGGGGGTGCCGCCGACGGCTTACTCACCGGCCCGGAAACGGGATGCGGGTCACGAGCCGATCGGCAGCGAGTCCGTGTAGCCGTTCGTGGGGCGCTCGACCTTCTCGACGCCCCGGGCGTCCAGGGCGACCGCCGCCGACGACGTCCCGAGGGCGCCCTCGGCATGCCAGGCGCCCGTCACCGTCACCCAGGCATCGGCCTTCGGCGCCTGAACCCCGTACACCCGCACCTTCACCGACTGGGCGTCCGCCGCGCAGCACGACAGCAGGATCCGGGTCAGGTACCAGCCTTCGCGGCCGTCGCCCGCCGGGGTGACGAACCCCGTCATCCGGACCGTACGGCCCTTGATCGCCTGCTTGGGGTCCTGCTGCACCCGCTGGGTGAAGTCGGTCAGCGTGATAGGCAGCGGCGAGGTAGCGGGCAGCGGGTCGAACCCGTCCTCGTCGACCACGGCGACCGCCTTGGGCGCCTCACGGGCGGCGGTGTACGAGCCCAGCGCGGGCGGGGCGTAGAAGAGCAGGCTCAGCGCGGGGAGGAACAGCAGCCAGGCGACTCGGGGGACGCCGGAGTGGTCGTGCCCGTGAGCGCCTTCGCCTTCACCGGCGTGGCCGTGGGCGTCATCGGCACCGTCGTCTCGCGAGGTGTGCGCGTGGCCACCCGGCCCGTCACCCGCGTGCTCGTGACCGTCGTGCACCCGGCCGCCCGGCCCGTGGCCGCCGGCGTCCCGGGCCCTGGCGCGCCACGCCGACCAGGCCTCCGCCGCCCCCAGGAGCACCAGCACCACCCCCGACACGATCAGCAGCGGGCGCATGCCCTCCTTCACATAGCGCAGATAGCCGTCGGTCAGCAGCGAGGCCTGCAACAGGCCCAGCCCGCACAGCACCAGCAGCCCCGCCTGCGCCAGCCGCTTCAAAGGAGCACCCCTCCCACCACCGCGCTGCACACCACCGCGACGACGGCCGTGGCCGTCGAGAAGCGGATCGCGAAGGCCCGCCCGAACGTCCCCGCCTGCAACGCGATCAGCTTCAGGTCGACCATCGGCCCGACCACCATGAACGTCAGCCGCGCCACCGGCGAGAAACCGGTCAGCGAGGCCGCCACGAACGCGTCCGCCTCGCTGCACACCGCCAGCACGATCGCCAGCACCGCCAGGAACAGCACCGACAGCCAGGGCGAACCGGCGAACGTGTCGACGACCGAACGCGGCACCGCCACGTTGAAGGTCGCCGCGGCCATCGCGCCGACCACCAGGAACCCGCCCGCGTGCAGGAAGTCGTGCTGGAAGCCGCGCCGGAACTCCGTCCACCGGCGGTTCCCGGGCCGGTGCCCGGTGTGCCGCACGGCCGGCTTCAGCCACTCCGCACGCCCCAGCCAGAGCCACAGCCAGCCCATCACGGCCGCGGTGACCAGCGAGGCGAGCAGCCGCGCGAGCACCATCGCCGGGCTGCCGGGGAAGGCGATCGCGGTGGCCGTCAGCACCACCGGGTTCACGGCCGGCGCGGAGAGCAGGAACGCGAACGCGGCGGCCGGGGTGACCCCCCGGCCGATCAGACTGCTCGCCACCGGCACCGACGCGCACTCGCAGCCCGGCAGCACGACGCCCGCGGCCCCCGCGACCGGCACCGCGAGCGCCGGCCGCTTCGGCAGCAGCCGGCTGAACACCCGCTCGGGCACGAACGCGTTGATCGCCCCCGACAGGGCCGTCCCCAGCAGCAGGAACGGCACCGCCTGCACGGTCACCGCGAGGCACACGGTCCGCCACGCCTGCACGGCCGGCTCCTCCAGCCCCCGCCCGACCAGCACCAGCAGCGCGCCCGGCGCCACGGCGGCCGCGAGCAGCAGCAGAAGCCAGTGCCGGGGCAGTCCGCGTGCGGGCCGCGCCTCCCGGTCGCCGTCCTGCCCGCGGCCGCCTCCGCGCCCGCCCCCGCAGTCCGCCCGTACATCCGTGTGTATGCCGGTGTCGCCGACCGCCCCCATGCCCTACACCGCGCCTTCCCGCAGCCGCGCGACCTGCTCGCCGCTGAACTCCACGGTCCGCCTCATGTGCCCGACGATGACGGCGAGTTCGGTGTCGTCCAGGTCCTGGAAGAGGGGCGACCAGTCACCGCCCAGCCGCTCGCAGGTCCGCCCGAACTCGGCGATCCGCTCCGGCACGGCCGCCACCAGCACCCGCCGCCGGTCGGCCGCGTCCCGCCGCCGCACGACGTAGCCCGCCTTCTCCAGCCGGTCCACCAGCCGGGTCGCCGACCCGGTGGTCAGCCCCGTCAGCTCCGCGACCCGGCCCGTCGTCACCGGCTCCCGCTCCAGCGACAGCAGGTTCAGACACTGCAAGTCGGTGGGGTGCAGCCCGAGGCGGTCGGCGACGGCCTGGTTGAACAGCGCGAACGCCGCCATGTACCGGCGGGAGACGGTGGACAGCTCGTCCAGCAACCGCGACCGCACGTTCCCGGACATCGCCCGCACACCCTTTCGTCAGCGCCGTCCGCGCATCGTACGACGCCGCGGAACCGGCCCGACCCGGAGACGGCGCCCGGCGCGTGCGACGCTGCTCGTATGTCCGTGCTCCGCTCCGCCGCCCTGTTCGCCGTCGCCGCGCTGCTGGAGATCGGGGGCGCCTGGCTGGTCTGGCAGGGGGTGCGCGAGCACCGCGGATGGCTGTGGATCGGCGCCGGCGTCATGGCCCTCGGCGCGTACGGGTTCGTCGCCACGCTCCAGGCGGACGCCGAGTTCGGCCGCGTCCTGGCCGCGTACGGCGGGGTGTTCGTCGCCGGTTCGCTGGCCTGGGGCATGGTCGCCGACGGCTACCGCCCCGACCGGTGGGACGTGACCGGCGCGCTGGTCTGCCTCGCCGGCATGGCCCTGATCATGTGGGCGCCGCGCAACGGCGGCTGACCGGGGCGACGCGCACCGGTGCGTCCGAAAAGCAAGATCACCGGTCGCCGGTGATCTCCGCGTGCCTATCCTGGCTGCGTCCCTCGCGCACCTCGCGTCGCGTCCCGCGCGCCACCACGCCGACCCAGGAGTCACTCCCATGGCCACCGCCGTACCGTCCGCCGCCTCCCGCATCGCCGTCGTCACCGGTGCGAGCAGCGGAATCGGCGCCGCCACCGCCCGCCGGCTCGCCGCGGCCGGCTACCGCGTGGTCCTCACCGCCCGCCGCAAGGACCGTATCGAGGCGCTGGCCGAGGAACTGGTCGCGGCGGGCGGCTCGGCGACCGCGTACCAGCTGGACGTCACCGACCGCGCCGCCGTGGACGAGTTCGCCACCGCCTTCCGGACGATCGGCGTCCTCGTCAACAACGCGGGCGGTGCGCTCGGCGCCGACCCGGTGGCCACCGGCGACCCGGCCGACTGGCGCACCATGTACGAGACCAACGTCATCGGCACCCTGAACCTCACCCAGGCCCTGCTGCCCAAGCTGGTCGCCGGCGGCGACGGCACCGTCGTCGTGGTGTCCTCCACGGCCGGGCACGGCACCTACGAGGGCGGCGGGGGCTACGTCGCCGCCAAGCACGGCGCCCATGTGCTGGCCGAGACGCTGCGCCTGGAGATCGTCGGACAGCCGGTCCGGGTGATCGAGATCGCCCCCGGCATGGTGAAGACCGACGAGTTCGCCCTGACCCGCTTCGGCGGCGACCAGGACAAGGCGGCGAAGGTGTACGAGGGCGTGGCCGAACCCCTCACCGCCGACGACGTGGCCGAGACGATCACCTGGGCGGTGACCCGTCCCAGTCACGTCAACGTCGACCTCCTGGTCCTGCGCCCCCGCGCCCAGGCCTCCAACACGAAGGTCCACAGGGAACTCTGACGCCCGGCCGGCCCCCTCACCCGGCTGCGTGCGCGGGCGCGGCACACGCGGCGCCGCACCCGCTCGTCGTGGTACTCGTCGGAGGAGCAGCCGGCGAGCAGACCTCCCAGGACCAGCACCAGTCCCGCCGCGCAGACCGACACACGCACCCGCTCCATCGCAATCCCCCGTCATCCGGCATTCGGCGAGCCGAACGGCTCCGGCAGCGGGCCGGACGGCTGAGTGCAATCGCGTCTCCGGTGAAGGCGAAGACAGCGCGACGGCCCGGCCCGGTCCCCGTCCGGGCCGTAAAGTCGCGTCCGTGGACAGACACATACCGTTCGAGACGCTGCACAACTTCCGTGACCTGGGTGGTTATCGCACCGCGGACGGCCGTCACCGGGTCCGTCCGGGGCGGCTGTTCCGGGCGGACTCGCTGGGCAAGCTGACCGAGGGCACGCCGGACTGGGAGCGGTTCCTGTCCCTCGGCGTCGGCACGGTGATCGACCTGCGCCACCCCTGGGAGGCGGAGGGCCGGGGCCGGATCCCCGCGCACCCCTCCTTCACGTACCGCAACCTCAGCATCGAGCACCGCCCCTACGACCAGGCAGTCCAGGGCGCCGACGTGGACCCGGCCCCCTACCTCGCCGAGCGGTACATGGAGGTGGCGCACGACGGCGCGAAGGAGATCCGCGAGGCGCTGGAGCTGATCGCGGCGGCCGACGCCCCGCTCGTCTTCCACTGCGCCTCGGGCAAGGACCGCACGGGCCAGCTGGCGGCGCTGGTCCTGGGGCTGCTCGGCGTCGAGGAGCAGGTGATCGCCGAGGACTTCAGTCTCACGGAACTGGCGACGGACGCCCTGCTCGCCGACTGGCGCGCACGCAACGACGGCCGCACGCCCGCCTGGCCCGGCTTCGGCCGCGCCCCCGCGCAGGTGATGCGCCTGTACCTCGCGGCCCTGAACTCCCGCCACGGCAGCGCCGAGCGGTACGTCGCCCAGGTCCTCGGCCTGGACTCGCGTGCCCTCGCCACCGCCCTGCGCGGCAAGCTGCTGGAGCCGGTCCCCACCGCCTGGCCCGAGCTGACGTTCCACCGGGCGAGCCCCGAGGACGCCCCCGCGCTGGTCCGTCTGCACGACACGGCCGCCCTGTGGCAGACGGCCCGGGGCATCGACCAGTGGACGCCGGGCGGCAAGTCCGAGGCACACTTCCGCACCCGGATGCGCGAGGGCGAGGTGTGGCTGGCCCGGGCGGCGGGCGTGACCGCCGGCGCCTGGGAAATCTGGTGGGACGACCCGGCGGCCTGGGGCCCCCGCCCGCCCGAGGCCGGCTACGTGCACCGTCTGATGACGGCCCCGCACACGTCCCCGCCCGGCACCGGCCGCCGCATGCTGGCACACGCCGAGTCCGTCATCGCCGCGACCGGCCGCGCCTACGCCCGACTGGACTGCCTCGCCTCCAACCCCCGCCTGCGCGCCTACTACGAGGCGGCCGGCTACAAGGTCGTGGGCGAACAGCGCGCCAAGCCGCCCACTCCGGGCAGCCCCGGCGGCGGCGGAAGCCCGTACGCGGTGACACTGCTGGAGAAGCGGCTCGGCTGACGCGCGCAGAAGGGGCCCGGGCCGACGGGCCCGAGCCCCTCACCGCGTCAGCCCTTCACGCAGACGACCTGCTTCAGCTTCGCCACGACCTCCACGAGGTCCCGCTGCTGCTCGATGACCTGCTCGATCGGCTTGTACGCGCTCGGGATCTCGTCCACGACGCCGGAGTCCTTGCGGCACTCCACGCCCCGCGTCTGCTCCTCCAGGTCCCTCGTGGAGAAGCGCCGCTTCGCCGCGTTGCGGCTCATGCGCCGCCCCGCGCCGTGCGAGGCCGAGTTGAACGCCTTCTCGTTGCCGAGGCCCTTCACGATGTACGAACCCGTGCCCATGGAGCCCGGGATGATCCCGTACTCGCCGGAACCGGCCCGGATCGCGCCCTTGCGGGTCACGAGCAGGTCCATCCCGTCGTAGCGCTCCTCCGCGACATAGTTGTGGTGCGCGCTGATCTCCGGCTCGAACGTCGGCTTCGCCTTCCGGAACTCCTTGCGGACCACGTCCTTCAGGAGCGCCATCATGAGGGTGCGGTTGTACTTCGCGTACTCCTGCGCCCAGAACAGGTCGTTGCGGTACGCCGCCATCTGCGGGGTGTCCGCGACGAAGACGGCGAGGTCGCGATCGACCAGCCCCTGGTTGTGCGGCAGCTTCTGGGCCACGCCGATGTGGAACTCGGCGAGCTCCTTGCCGATGTTCCGGGAACCGGAGTGCAGCATCAGCCAGACGGAACCGGTCGTATCCGTGCAGACTTCGACAAAGTGGTTCCCGCTGCCGAGCGTTCCCATCTGCTTCGTGGCGCGATCCTGGCGGAACTTGACCGCGTCCGCGATCCCGTCGAACCGTCCCCAGAAGTCGTCCCAGCCCGCGGTGGCGAAGCCGTGCATCCCGGCCGGGTCGACCGCGTCCTGATGCATCCCCCGGCCCACCGGGATGGCCTGCTCGATCTTGGAGCGCAGCCGGGACAGGTCCCCGGGAAGGTCGTTCGCCGTCAGGGAGGTCCTCACCGCGGACATCCCGCAGCCGATGTCGACGCCGACCGCCGCCGGGCAGACCGCGCCCCGCATCGCGATGACCGAACCGACCGTCGCGCCCTTCCCGTAGTGCACGTCCGGCATCACGGCGAGCCCCTTGATCCAGGGCAGGGTGGCGACGTTGCGCAGCTGCTGCAGCGCCCCCTCCTCGACCGTCGCCGGGTCGGCCCACATACGGATGGGGACCTTCGCGCCCGGCATCTCCACGTACGACATACAGCCCTCATTCCCCCGGAAAACCAACAGAAGTATCGAATCGCAAAACCGGTGCCAAGGTCGACGTACCGGACGGCGGACCGGCATCCACGGCGTCGCGTGCGATACACATTGTCTCCAGCGGCCGCCCCCGCCCGGCAAGCGAATAACCGTCCAGCATGTGACCGTCGAGAGGAGCCGACCGTGCAGCGGAAGGCGTACGTACCCGGCGCCGCCGCCCTCATCGCGGCGCTGCTGGCCGGCTGCACCGGCGGCTCGGACGACCGGGGCCCCACGGACGACGCCAACCCGGGCAAGGCCGGCACCGCCAGCGCCGCCGCGGAGCCCGGCCGGTACGCCACCCTCCCGGAGGCCTGTCGCGCCGTCAGCCGCGGCACACTCGACGCGCTGCTGCCCGGCGCGCGCGAGATCGCCGACCCGGTCCGGCGCGAGGCCGCCTACGGGGGCGAGGCGACCCAGACGTTCGACACCGACCGCAAGACGGGATGCCGTTGGAAGGTGGAGTCGGCGGACGCCACCGACCACCTCCTCGTCGACTTCGAGCGCGTGGTGTCGTACGACACCGCCGTCAGCGACGACACCGAGGCCGAGGATTTGTTCGCGGGCAAGGTCACGGCGGCCGACCTGCCCGCGCCCGCCGTCTCCTCGGCGACCGGCTCCCCGTCCGCCTCGCCCTCCTCCTCCGCCGCCCCCTCACCGACGGGCACGAGCCCCTCCTCGGGCGTCAGCCCCGCGGCCGGCGGCGCGGGCTCCGCCTCGGCCGCTCCCCCGGCGAGCGCCCCCGCGAGCCCCTCGGGGAATTCGTCCACCGGCCCGTCCCCCTCGGCCACCACCTCCGCCGAGCTCCAGCCCCGCCTGCTCGAAGGCCTGGGCGACGAGGCCTTCGTCGACGACGCCCTCGACAGCTCCGCCTCGACGGCCAAGCAGCGGACGGTGACTGTGGCGTTCCGCACGTCGAACGTCATTGTGACCGTCCGGTACGAGGAGCAGCCGACCACGATCGGCACGGTCCCCGACAGCGAGGAAATGCAGGACAGGGCCCGGAATCTGGCCGCCCAGCTCGCCGATTCCCTGCGCGGCTGAGGCGACTTCACCCCCGTCCGCCCTCCGCCGGCCGCCCAGGGGAAGCGGAACCGCACACCTCCTTCACGGCGTACCGTGGCCCCTTGGACCCGATCAGACCGCAGGAACCACGAGCGTGATGAGTGAAGGAACCATGCAGCGACGAGCCCGGCGAGACGACCAGCACGACCAGCGCGCGGACCGTGACGGGCGCGCCCCGCACGAGCGCCGCACGCGGCGCGTCGGAGGCCTGAACCGCGCCCTCGCCGCAGCGGCCGCGCTGCCCGTGATGCTGCTCGCCGTCGGCTGCTCCTCCGACTCCGGCTCGGACGACGCCGCGCAGAAGACCGGCGCCGAAGCCGCCGCGGGGGCCGGCGCCACGGTCAGCGCGCAGCCGACCGTGCCGGCGGCCGCGTACGCGAAGCTGCCGGAGGCCTGCAAGTCGCTGTCGAAGCAGACGCTCACCGATCTGGTGCCGAAGGCGTCGGCGTCCGGCAAGGAGGGCGCGTCGAGCGACACCGACGCCCGCGCCTCGTGCTCCTGGTCCAGCCTCCAGAACAACGGGGTCAAGGGCTCGCAGTTCCGCTGGCTGAACGTCTCGCTGCTGCGCTTCGACTCCAACACGTCGACCTCCGGCGAGCAGCAGGCGCAGGACTACTACGCCAAGCAGGTCAAGGGCGCCCAGGAGGTCTCCGGCGCGGCTAACGCGAAGACGCAGGCGCTCACGGGCACCGGCGACCAGGCGACGACCGTGCGGTACGACCTGAAGAAGAGCGAGGGCGCCTTCAAGCAGCAGACGGTCGTCGCGCGCGTGGAGAACGTCGTCGTCTCCGTCGACTACAACGGCGCGGGTCTGGCCGGCGAGAAGACCCCCAGCGCGGACACGCTGACGAAGGCCGCGGAGAAGGCCGCCAAGGAAGTCGTGTCGGCGGTTCGCGCGGCCAACGGCGGTTCCGCGGAAGGCGGTTCGGGCGCGAGCACCTCGCCGTCCAAGCCCTCGACCGCGTCGCCGTCCAAGCCGCCGGCCTCCTCCCCGGCGCCGTCCGCGTCGGCCGGGTCGCCGTCGGCCTCGGCCTCCGCCGCACCGAAGAGCTGACAGACCGGCAGCACGTTCGCCGTACACGTGTGCCACCCTGTTGCGCGCAACAACACGCAAGGGGAGGGGGTGCGGGTGGCCGCGCCTATCGAGCTGACTCGGACGCACCGCGTTCTCATCGGTGTCGTCGTGTTCGGCGCCGTCATCATCGCGGGCATCGGCTTCGCCGGTTCCTACGCGGCGGTACGCGAACTGGCCCTCAAGAAGGGCTTCGGGAACTTCAGTTACGTGTTCCCGATCGGCATCGACGCGGGCATCTGCGTCCTGCTCGCGCTGGACCTGCTGCTGACCTGGATCCGGATCCCGTTCCCCCTGCTGCGGCAGACGGCGTGGCTGCTGACGGCGGCGACGATCGCGTTCAACGGCGCCGCCGCCTGGCCGGACCCGCTCGGCGTCGGCATGCACGCGGTGATCCCGGTCCTGTTCGTGGTGTCCGTCGAGGCCGCCCGGCACGCCATCGGCCGGATCGCCGACATCACCGCCGACAAGCACATGGAGGGCGTCCGCCTCACCCGCTGGCTGCTCTCCCCGGTTCCGACGTTCCTGCTGTGGCGGCGGATGAATATCTCTATGCCAATCTGACCTGCCAGGGACGTTCGGCACGTCTTGTCACTCGTTCGTGGCTCACAAGTATCTACAACGCGGGAGTCACGTTAGGTACGGCATGAACGCCCATGCCTTCCAAGCTGAGCGAGCCTTGTCCCCTACGGGAGATCCTCAGAGCACCCGATGGGTCATCCTCGATCCCCGGCTCGCCATCCACCGTGAGGGGACGGACTTCCTGACGTTCCTGCACGGTGCGGACCGGTCCGTGAACACCATCAGGGTCTACGCGGGGCGTCTCGCCCTGTTCCTGACATGGTGCGCCGAGTACGCGGTCGACTGGAGAACCGTCACCCTCGCGTCGATGGCCCGATTCAGGTTCTGGCTGGAGGCCACTCCCGGCCGGCGAGGCAAGTCACGCTCCGGCGCAACGGTCAACGCGACGATCACGGCGGTCGTGGAGTACCTGCGGTACTGCGCACTGCACGGCGTGATCGCGCCAGAGGTGGCGGACCGCTTGTCTCAGCCGCTCTATCTAGCCACCCCTCCGCCTGACTTCAATGCCGGTGAGCGCGGGCAGTTCCGCACAGTGCGGGCAAAGGCGATCAAGTCACGTGAGGTGGAGAAACCCTACGAGGCCCTGTCCGAGGAGCAGGTTGCCGCGGTGGTGGCCGGGTGCCGTACGGCTCGCGACCGGTTCTTGGTGGTGCTGATGCTGGCGACCGGCATCCGCATCGGGGAGGCTCTGGGGCTGCGCAGGCAGGACATGCACTTCCTGCCGGATTCCCGTGCCCTGGGCTGCAGCGTTTCCGGCGCCCACGTCCACGTACGTCACCGCCGGGACAACGAGAACAAAGCCCTGGCCAAGTCCCGCTACCCGCGGGTCGTCCCGGCCGACGGCCCCACGGTGGCCGAGTACGTGGCCTATCGTCTCGACCGCGATGCCGTGGTCGAGGCCGAAGCGAACGACTTGGTTTTCGTCAATCTCTATCAGCGGCCTCTGGGCAAGGCGATGACCTACCAGGCAGCGAAAGGCATGTTCGAGCGGCTGTCGCAACAGTGCGGGTTCGTCGTACGCCCGCACATGTTGCGACACACCGCTGCAACGGCCTGGGTCAGGGCCGGCGTGCCGATCGATGTCGTGCAACAGCTGATGGGGCACGTGTCGGCCGCATCCACTGCGATCTACATGCACGCCAACGAGCGCGAGAAGCGGGAGGCCGTGGAACGCGTGGCCGCTCAGCGGGAGGTGGCCGCGCGATGAAGCCCGTGCTCGCTGCGCCCCTGCACTCGCACTCTGAGCCTGCGGCGTCGGCAGAAGGGTGGTTGGCGTGGCTGCGCCAGCAGGTACGGCCCCACTGGCGTCCGGGCGAGTGGGACCACGAGCGGATGTTCTTCGACGGGGACCTGGACAACGACGCCACCAGTGCCTCACGCTGCAGGGTTGCCGCCTGCCGGACGCCTTGTCCTGGCCGTGTCGGCCGGTGTTCGCCCTGCAGTGTTGCAGCGCGGGCCAGCGAGCTGTCGGACGAGGAGTTCGACGCGACCTACCGGCCGTCGCGGAAGCGGCGGGTACGCGGGGCCTCTGATCGCGAGGCGTGCCTGGTTGCCGACCACACAGGTCGGTGTGCACGGGAGGCGGTGAGTCATGGGCTCTGTCCGACCCATGCCTCCGCGTTCAGCGAGCGCAGGAGACGGACTCCCGACCTTCAGGTCGCGGATTGGCAGGCCTCGGCCGCTCCCCGCCCCTTGCCTCACCAAGGGGAATGCCTTGTGGGCGGATGCAACCGGGAGCAGCAGCAGCTCCGGCTGTGCACGTCGCACCACGGGAAGTGGCGCCGAGAGCTCGGTAGCGGTAACCGCACCCCTGACCAGCTTCTGGCGTGGGCAGCGGATGTCGGTCCGTTCCTCCAGGTCCATCAGTTCTGGTGCGGCGGGCTTCACCCCGTCGTCGCCCATGAGCTGCTGCTCGGTCTGCAGGAGCGCGACCGAGAGGGAATGAGCATCAGTCCGCTTGCAGTGCGACTCGCCATCGCGGCCGTCGCCGACGTGGACAGCCTGTGCGGCCTGGGCCTGTCCTCGTTGCGGTTCGGCAGGGAGAAAGGCAGCAGCCCGGCGCGTGCCTTGCTGGGCCAGATCCAGCGCATGGTCGAACGCGCACGATGGCAGTACGAGGGTGCTGATCCCATGGCAGGCGACGTATGGGACGCCGCGGCCGTGGGCCTGTGGGCCGCGACGCATCGCCGCTACGACGCGGTGAAGGGCGACATCGACTTCCGGGTCGTCCGCCAGGCATGGCTGCGTGCACTTCTCATGGAATGGGCGCGCTCGGTTCGGCCGACCATCCAAGATCTGCGCACCTCCCTCCTGGCGTTCTCAGCCGCCTCCGACGGACTGGCCCAGCGAGTGGGAGGAGGCGAGGAACCCTCGCGCCTGGCCGCCGCAGACATGACGGCGGCCGTCGATGCAATCAAGAAGTCCCGGAAGAAGGACGGGAAACCCCGTGCGGCTGCCACCCAGGACAAGCTGGTCAGAGCATGGTTCTCGGTCTTGGAGTTCGCGCGTGCGAGCGGGCTGATGGATGACGTGCCCGGTACCTTCAGTCGGGCCCGCCACCATCGCGTGGCTCCGGTCGACGTCAACGAGGAACACGCCGGCCGAGCTCTGCCCGACTCCGTCATCCGCCAGCTGGATGCTCAGCTCCACCTCGTGGACGTCACCCACCGAGGCTGGCCGAAGGATCTTTCACGACTGTTCCACCAGACCGTCTACGCCGTCCTGCGTGACACCGGGCGCCGCCTTGGCGAGGTCGCGAGCCTCAAGGTGGGCTGCATCGAGCAGGAGGACGGCCACTACCAGCTGGTCTACGACAACCACAAAGCCAAACGGAACGGCCGCCGCCTGCCCATCCCGCAGAGCACGGCCGAACTGGTCAACCTCTGGGAACGACGCCGCGCCGAGCTACCGCTGACCGAGCGAGCAGGTTCGTGGCTCTTTCCCAGCGCCCTGCACGGCTCCGGCCGGGGCAACGGACACATCCGGCCCGACAGCATCTCGGCAGCGCTGCGCACCTGGGTCGACGCACTCCCCCGTATCGACAGCGACGTCCTGGGAGCGGATGGACACCCTCTGCCCTTCGACCGCTCCTTGATCACCGCGCATGCCTTCCGGCACACCTATGCCCAGCGACATGCAGATGCCGGCGTCCCCGTCGACGTGCTGCGCGATCTCATGGATCACACTTCGGTAGATACGACCATGGGCTACTACCAGGTGACGCTGAAGCGTAAGCGGGAGGCCATCCGCACGCTGGCGCCCTTGGCTGTGGACCGCACTGGCCGATCGTCTCCGCTCCCTCAGAGTAAGTATGAGATCGCTTCGGTCGCCGTCCCGTTCGGAAACTGCACCGAGCCCTCCAACGTCAAAGCCGGTGGTGGTTCCTGTCCCATCAGGTTCCAGTGTTCGGGCTGTACCTTCTACCGCCCCGACCCGTCCTACCTGCCCGCCATCGAGGATCACGTACGCGGCTTGAAGTCCGACCGCGAGACCGCTGACGCCATCGGAGCTGCCGACTTCGTACTGGCCAACATCGAAGCCCAGATCGACAGCTTCCAGGAAGTCGCCACCACCATGCGCGACCAGCTGGCGGCGCTACCCGACGACGAGCGGCAACAGATCGAGGAAGCAAGCAAGATCCTCCGCAAGTCACGGGCCACTACCTCCCACAAACTGCTGCCTCTGACAGTGATCAAGCAACGCAAGGAGGACCAGTGACCGCTCGCGAAGCCCGCGCTGCCGCGTTGAAAGCGGCGCGTGAACGCGACAGCCAGAACAAGCGCCGCCGCGCACTGGAGGTCCTGGACTCCCTGCAGCGCACAGGAACGAAGATCACGTTCGCCAGGGTGGCCAAGGAGGCCGGCGTCTCCAACTGGCTCGCGTATTCCCCTGGACTGCGCGAACCCATCGAGGCGGCCCGCCGACGCCAGGAAGAGCTGGGTATCGAGGCGACAGCTGATGTCGTTCCGCCACAGAGCCGCGTCAGCAACGCCAGCCTCAAGACCGACCTCGCACTCGCCCAGCAGCAGATCAAGGAGCTCCGCGAAGAACGCAACCGACTTCGAGAACGGCTCCGCCTCCAACTTGGGACAGAGCTGAGCTATACCGACACCAGTGAACTCGCAGGGCGCGTCGACGAAATGAGCCGGGCGAACGTGGCACTCACCAAGGAGCTTCAACAAGCTCAAGCTGACAACAAGGCGCTACGCGCCACCATCCAGGACCTGGAGGACGACCTGACCGCAACCCGACAGAGCCTGCGCAAGATGATGCGCAGTACGTAGGGCCAGCCCAAGGAGCGGAGTTCGTATCGAGGGCGAGCCGTAGGTACATCCTCGTGACCACTGGTGTGTTGGTCCGCCCGGGGTGAGCACTATTGCGCTCGCCACTCAACGTGTGATCATGCTGATGTCACCAGCACTGCGAAGTGTGCTCGGTAAGCAGGGGGGGAAGGATGCCTACTGATCCTTTGGAGACAGCTTGGAAGCTGCAGGCTGGGTTGGCGGACTCGACAGGCAAGGCTGATGCTAAAGCCTCGTTCGCGCTAGCCATCCAATCGACCGCGCTGGTGTTGCTCGGCGCTTTGACCAGTTCCGGGGAGCGCCCTGGCAACCCGAAGAACGGCATCTCCCTCATCCTTCTATGGGCTGGAGCTGCCCTTCTTGTCTGCGGAGCATGCTGTGCTGCCGCTGCAGTCTCGCCGAACCTACGCAAGGAACGACGCGGTCCGCAGCCGGACGATGATGTTCTCTTCTTCGGGCATCTGCGACATTGGGATCCCACGGAGCTCGAGGTTGCTCTGAAGAGCAAAGATCTTCTGCCGAATCTTTCCAGGCAGATCGTGGTGATGAGTGAGATCGCCTGGACCAAACATCGCCGAGTGCAGTGGTCGTTCGCGTTGGCTGCCGTCGGCTCTTCGGCGTTGGGCCTAGCGGCGATCCTCAAGTGACCTCGTCACATTGTCACCGAGGGGGCAGGCTGTAGATGATCTACCAGCCGCATCGAGCTATTTTGGGAGACGAACTGTGGAACGAGCTCTGCTCCCTGGCTCCCGCACGTACACGTCCGGCCGGCAGCGTGCTGATGCATCAGGGCGCTCCAGGAACCCACGTAGTCGCGGTCACTCAGGGCTCAGCCATCGTGACACTGACCGGATCCGAAGGACAGCGCACCTTACTCGCGGTGCGCGGCGCGGGTGAGTTGTTCGGCGAACTGTCAGTGCTGGACGCACAACCCAGATCCGCCACCGTCACCGCAGTACGCCGCTGCACCCTCCACGTCATCGCAGCTTCCCTATTCGAGGAGTTCGTCGCCGGCCACAACCTCATGGGTGTGATGCTGCGGCATGCCATCGCACGCGTGCGCACAGCCGAAGAGGTACGACTCGAACTGGCAACCGCACCCGTCGCGCAGCGTCTGGCCTCCGCCCTGGTACGGCTTGCCGAAGCCTCCTCGTCGGAAGGCGGCGAGGTAAAGGTGCCCTTGACTCAAGAAGAGCTCGCGCAGTTGATCGGAGCGTCACGCAACGCTGTCGGCGCGACGATCGGCACGTGGAAGTCGAGGAGTTGGGTCGTCACTTCGCCAACAGGCAGCTTGTTGATCAAGAACATGGAGGCCATCCGCAGCGCTACACGCAGAGCTGCGTGACGCACCACACGCCCGCGATGCCCAGCAGTGGGCAACCCCCCGATCGCCATCCCGGCACCATGGCAGTTCGGAGACCCACGCATTCCCTGCCGAGGAGAGAGACAGATGCGATCTGAGGCCAACTTCCGCGACATACCGTCGGAGAAGTCGCTGTTCGTCGTGGACATTAAGGATTTCAGTCGGGTACCTGAGTCCCGCGTTCGGTCCCTCCGCTGCGACTTGCACGACATTCTAACGCGCACCTTCACACGAAGCGATCTCGCCGAAGAATGGGGATGTAAGGAATTTAGGGACACCGGCGATGGAGCAATATTTGCCCTCACGCCGCACCGCATGCCACTGATGGTAGACCCCGCACTGAACAACCTGAACCAAGAGCTCATCCGTTACAACAGAAATCAGTCGAAGTCCAGCCATCCCCTTTACCTCAGGGTCAGCTTTGACGTTGGCCCATTGCCCTTCGGCGAGCCTAGCGACGCGAGCATCAATGCTTGCAGGTTGATCAACAGCGGTCTGGCCTACGCTGGCATTAATGCAGCCGTTGACAATGGGGCCTACGTCGCCGCTGTAATCTCCCAGACTGCTTTCAACCGCATCGTGGACGCGGGTCGCCTCGACCTGCTGTCAGCAAGCGACTTCCTACCCGCAACGGCGCAAGTAACTGGGAAGTCTTCATTCAACGAACGCGACGAGCAAGCTTACATTCATGTACCTGGCGTAAGCTGCACCGCCATCGAAGCTCACCTCGCCGCACTCTCAGCCGGTCACCGGCACATCGGATCGTCACCCGCCACGTCCACACCAAATACGGCGGTCAACGCTGCGCAGTCCTCCGCAGCGCCGAAGTTTCAGTTCAACTCGAATGTGGGCACAGTCGCTGATCACATTGACACCGTCTATCAGCCAATCAGTTTTCCGGTGCGCGAGGATGACAGGTAACTAGCGGCAACCGACCAGCCTGAAATGCAGACCGCCCGACCATCCAGGAGAAGTGCTGATGTCCGACAAGGATTTCTCGTCGCCCAATCCGGAGATGCCGCCTACCCCACCCGACACCCCTGGCACACCCCCTCCGACGCATCCGGGGGGAATGCCGCACTGGCCTCGAGCCTCTCCCGATACCGAAGGCGCATCCGCTGCGACCACCCCAGCTGAAACTTCCGAGCAGATGGGGAGTGGTTTCTTCAGGCGTGGCCCCAACGAACAACTCGGTAATCAGGATGGCGACTCCCCGCGTGTCGGCGCCTCCTACACTTTTACTGCCCCAGTAGGTGTGGTTGCGGATCACGTCGAAAAAATTGTCAACGAGACACGTAAGCGCGATGTATTGGATTGGATCGAACTCGATCGTCAGCAATTGCTCGTACGTGCTCCGTTCGTTCAGGACCTGAAGTGGAGACCTGCTTGGGAGAGTGCCCGAGAGGCGACCAAAAACTCGCGAGTACGTATCCTGATCGTGGTTGCACCTCGCGGCTACGGGTCTACAACGTTCGCCCACCAATTCATAGCCCGCGAGGCAGGGGTTCGTTTCAAACTGTGCAGATCCGAAGCGGACTGGGAAAGCCCGACTGTGAGTCGGCTCCCTCTTGAGGTTGCCCAAATTCTGCAAATTGACCTCAAGGACCCTGACCAGGATCGACCCACAACAGATTTCCTAAAGAATCTAGACGGTCACGCTCAGAAGCTTGAACAGTGTCAGTCCTATCTCGTCCTTACCGTGGCCGAGGAATTGTGGCGCGGCCATCGCTCCTGGTCCTCAGAGCGCGCACATGTCGTTCACTTGAGCGATGCACCCAACCCTCATGAGGTTGTCGCAGAGCATCTACGGAAGGCTGGCCACCCCGGACTTACCTATTATGCTGAAACCGAGAAATCACGCAAGCAGATCACCGGCTTGAACGCTGTTGAGGCGGTCCATGCAGCGAGCACAATAATTGAGCAATGGCAGGAACTGGCGCGGCGTCGACCTCCAGCCATCTCAGTAGGGGTCCGCACAGAATCACAGCTAGATGCGGACCTGTGCGATCAAGTTGAAAACGCACTGGCTGACTGGCGTGAAGATCTCGACATCCTATTTGGCGATCCCTCTGAGGGAGAGCGGCGCAGTATGCGGCCGCTGCCACTCGATGATCGATGCCTACTGCTCGCGCTAGCCCTACGACAGTCCTCGCCCGTCCTTCAGATCGCGACGGACGCCCGAAACCTGCAAGATGAAATTGAAGCAGCTTCAAACAGCGCCACAACTCGCTTCTCCGATACAGGCAGCGTATTCGCCGGCCGCGGGCTACGCAGACGAATCCAGGACATCGGCGCCGTCGTCGACGCCAGGGACAATATCTCCTTTGATCGCCCGGGCTACGGGCAAGCCGTCCTGGCATACGTGTGGGACAACTATGAAATCATGCGGCCGCGCCTACTAGAGTGGCTCGTGAAGGCTAGCGACCCCGCTGGTGACGATGACCCTGCGATCAAAACACTGGCTCAGCTCACCTTCCGATTCGGGAGTGCTAAGGATCTATCCGACCTACGTAAGACCGCAATGAAATCCCAGAAGCAAGACGTTCTCGGAAAAGTATTGGCTCACGCTGCTCAAGATGAGCACACAGGGCGCCTAGTGTGGGCAACGCTCTACTCCTGGGCATCTCAGCCAGAGATGCAGTCTGTTGTAGTCACAATGTGCTGCGATGTTCTACGCGATCCGGATTCCTCTGTACCCGTAACTAAGATGGCGATGGTCAGGCTTCGCCGAGTTGTCCAGGAGGCTGGCGACTCCTCTGTCCGTACTGTTGTACTCAAAGCCTGGCGTGCACTAGCTGATCAAAACCGCACAGACCTCCTGATCGATGAGATCCAGAAGTGGCAGCGAAAGGCCACTCAAGGCGCCTCCGGCAAGCTCGCGTTGCTCGCACTCATGCCACTCAAGGAAGACGGGATTCCTTGGTTGCTATCTGCCACACCCCCTGACATCAACGTGGAAAATGGTCTGCGAGACCTGTTTTCTGACATCGAACTGTTGCCAGAGACAATCCCGGTTGTTGTCGAGTGGGTACGCTCATGCGCTCAGGACGCCGAAAAGTACGGGAGGCTCCGTGACCGACTCCTGTCCCCCCTTAGTGACCAAAAGGTCTTCAGGGCAGGAATGACGCTGATGCAGGCTTTGGCGGACGTACAGGGGCCGGACGGCAGCAGCATCGGTGAGGACCTGTACGGCAGGCTGGGCGATCCCCACGAGCGGGACGTCTTTCGTCTCTCGGAGCCCATCCGGTGACACTGCTCTGGCACCGCAGAATACTTAGGTCCGAATCCGCCCAACCCCGCCACCTGGCCAGTGCTACACCGGGTATCTCATTCGAGGCCACCATCACCGTCTGGTGGCGGCCAAGACGTAGCCGTCACCTGAACGTCGAGGACTTGGTCCGGCATGACGTTACGACGACAGCCGCCAGAGTAGCGTCGCGCCTTGAGGCTTATGACCTCCCCTTTGCGCAAGATGCTATCAACGCCGCACTGGGATCACCTGCTCGTGCGAAGGTAGATCATTATCGGCTGACGAAGGTGGATGTGCTGTTGAGCCTTTCGGCTGCGTCGCGTGAGATCCTTGCTCAGCGTCAGGCGGACAATGAGCGGGTCAGGCGCCTTCGATTTCTGAAGCAGCACCTATATGACGACCCGGCTTTGGTGGTTCTAGACCGGATGGAACACCACCCCGAGCGGTTGAAGAGTGACGAGGTGGAGTACATCCAGCGGCTTGCCCGCTCGCTCCAAGCCAACGAAAGTTGGTGGCGGCCGCTGTTTGAGCAGTGGCAAGCCTTGGGAGAAGGGTTCTCTGACACCGAGATGCAGCATCGTGCGATGCGGGCGCTCCGTAAGTCGCTTGAAGAGCTCAAGGAGCGCTAACACTGTGGCCGCTAGGCGGCGTTGATGCGCGCGGCCCCGGTTACCGGGGCCCCATGCAACCCACGTCACTCATCCGCTCTAGTGAGCTCATCCTGCACGATCCTCTAAAAGCGTAGAGATAAGGATGAAACTGTGGGAGCTGCGCTCCTACGAGCAGGTCATCAAGCTGGAGCAGGAACGTCTCGTCTACCAGGCCCGGCTGCGTTCCCGCTTCGGCCGTGCCTGGCGGCGCAAGGCCCCGGTCGAGTCGCTGATGCCCCTGCGCCTGGCCCGCTACGGCGTCCCCCTGGCCAAGACGGCCCCGGCGGGTCTCGCGGCGGCGGGCATCAAGCCGGCCCTGCTGCCCCCGGCCCCGGAGCCCGAGCCCGTACCCGAGCCCCAGGCCGAGCCGGCAGGGGTGGCGGCGGCTCCCGGCGAGCGGCAGCGCCCCGCCCTGGGCGGCGACCAGAACGCTCCGCGGCAGGACGGCCAGGCAGAGCCCGACGTGAACCAGTGGCTGCACGCCCGGCACCCGCAGCAGGTCGAGTACCACGGCGGGTACAACCCCGACTACGACCCCGAGGCTCAGTACCAGCAGTGGTACGAGGAGCAGCTCCAGGCCGAGCAGTACGAGGAGCAGTACACGCAGGAGCCCCCGCCCCAGGAGCCGTCCCCCGAGGAGTCCGGCGGCTTCCCCATCCCCGTGGCTCCCGGCCGCACCCGGGAACTGGGCGACGGCGGCGGCGCCCCGGAGCCGGACGAGGACGCCTACTACCAGGTGTTCCGCCAGTCGATAGACGGCAGCTACCCCACCCCGCGGGTCCTCGGCGACAACATCCAGGCGACCTACGGGACGACCCTGAGCCCGGGCGACCTGAAGACGCTGACGGAACGCTTCCAGAAGCGCCACTCGGCGGAACTGGAAGAGGACCACATCGCATGACGCACAGCGGAGAGGGGCGCCCGGCGAAGACCGGGCGCCCCCTCCTCGTCGTCGAGCGGCCTACTCCCCGAGCAGGGCCCGCACCCGCTCCTGTCCCACCGCCAGCAGCAGCGTGGGCAGGCGCGGGCCGGTGTCACGGCCGACCAGCAGGTGGTAGAGCAGCGCGAAGAACGACCGCTGCGCGGTCTTGATCTCGGCCGGCAGCTCCTTGGGCGTGGCGTCGGCCGCGAACCCGGCCTGCACCTTCGGCACGCCGTACACGAGGTGCGTCAGCCCGTCCAGCGACCAGTGCGACTCCAGCCCGTCGAGCAGCAGCCGCAGCGACTGCCGGGACGTCTCGTCGAGGGACTTCAGCAGCTCCGCGTCCGGCTCCTCGCGCACGATGGTCCGCTGGTCGGCGGGGACCTGCGTGTTGATCCAGGCCTCGGCCCGGTCGTAGCGCGGCCGGGCCTCCTCCAGGGAGGTCAGCGGGTTCTCCGGGTCGAGCTCGGAGAGGATCCGCAGCGCCTGGTCCTGGTGGCCCGCGGTGATGTCGGCGACGGAGGCCAGCGTCCGGTACGGCAGCGGCCGGGCCGTGCGGGGCAGCTCGCCGGCGGCGGTGCGCACCGCGCGCGAGTGCGCGGCGACGTCGGCCGGCAGCGCGGAGCCGTCGGCCACCTTGGCGTCCAGCTTGTCCCACTCGTCGTAGAGCCGCTGGATCTCCTGGTCGAAGGCGATCTTGAAGGACTGGTTGGGCCGGCGGCGGGCGTACAGCCAGCGCAGGATCTGCGGCTCCATGATCTTCAGCGCGTCGCCGGGGGTGGGCACACCGCCCTTCGACGAGGACATCTTGGCCATGCCGCTGATGCCGACGAACGCGTACATCGGGCCGATCGGCTGCTCCCCGCCGAAGATGCCGACGATCTGGCCGCCCACCTGGAAGCTGGACCCCGGGGAGGAGTGGTCGACGCCGCTGGGCTCGAACACGACGCCCTCGTACGCCCAGCGCATCGGCCAGTCGACCTTCCAGACCAGCTTGCCCCGGTTGAACTCGTTGAGCCGCACGGTCTCGGAGAAGCCGCAGGCCTCGCAGGCGTACGTCAGCTCGGTGCTGTCGTCGTCGTAGGAGGTGACCGTGGTGAGGTCCTTCTCGCAGTTGCCGCAGTACGGCTTGTACGGGAAGTAGCCGGCGGAACCGGAGCTGCCGTCGTCCTCGGCGGCCGCGCCCGAGCCCTCGGCGGCCTCCAGCTCGGCCGCGTCGACCGGCTTCTGCTGCTGCTTCTTCGCCGGGGCCTTCTTGGTCCGGTACTGGTCGAGGATCGCGTCGATCTCGCCCCGGTGCCGGACGGCGTGCAGGATCTGCTCCCGGTAGACGCCGGAGGTGTACTGCGCGGTCTGGCTGATCCCGTCGAACTCCACGCCCAGCTCGGCCAGCGACTCGACCATGGCTGCCTTGAAGTGCTCGGCCCAGTTCGGGTGCGGCGACCCGGCCGGGGCCGGTACGGAGGTCAGTGGCTTGCCGATGTGCTCGGCGTAGGAGGCGTCCACGCCGGGGATGCCGTTCGGCACCTTGCGGTAGCGGTCGTAGTCGTCCCAGGAGATGAGGTGCCGGACCTCGTGTCCGCGCCGGCGGACCTCGTCGGCGACGAGGTGCGGGGTCATGACCTCGCGCAGGTTCCCCAGGTGGATGGGGCCGGAGGGGGAGAGACCGGACGCGACCACGACGGGTTTGCCGGGGGCCCGACGCTCCGACTCCTCGATGACCTCATCCGCGAAACGGGAGACCCAGTCGGTGGTCTCGGTGCTCTGAGCCACGTTCGGCACGTCCTCTTTGTCAGTGATCGATCAGGAATGCGTCTGGATCGATCAGGGATGCGTCTGGAACTTCCCCGACGGCGGCCGTCACGGTCGCACGTCCGGCTCACCCATTGTCCCAGCCCCACCCCCGAGCACGAAAACGACTTCCGACCGTCACGCCCAACTCATGTACAACCGTCGGCGTCCCCGGGCTGTCCAACTGTTCGTCGAACCAGCCGGGTGAAGGGTGTGGGGGCATGCGATCCGGACCGAGACGTACGACGGCGAGGCCCACGGCGACGACGGTGGCGGGGGCCACGGCGACCGCCGCGCTGCTGCTCGGCTCCCTCACTCCGACGATCGCCCAGGCCACACCCGCAGCAGCACCCGCCGCACCCGCTCACGCCGACGTCCGGACGACCCTGCGCCCCGAGCCCACCTCCGTGGCCCCGGGCCGCGTGTTCCAGCTGAACCTCGTCACCGACCTCGTCACCGGCGCCGTCCCGAAGCTGGCCGTGACGCTCACCCTGCCGGCCGGGCTGACCTACGCGCGCCCCACCGACCCGAACAACCTCGAGTACCGGCGCTGTCTGCCCTCCGCCGACGGCCGGACCGTCACCTGCCGCTCACTGGACGCCCCGCACGAGCACGTCTGGGAGCAGCTCGGCATCCGCGTCGACAAGGACGTGAACCCGGGCGCCGCCCTCACGGTCACGGCGACGACCGACATCGGCGACGCGGTCGACGACAAGCCGGAGGACAACACGGCGACGGCGACCGTCAGGGCGGCGACCGGCACGGACGTCGGGGTCTCCTGGCAGCCGCCGACCGCCCCGGCGCGGCCCGGCCGGCCGGTCGTGACGAAGCTGGTCGTCACCAACCACGGGCCGGGCTCCGTCGCCGCGGGCCAGGCCGTGAAGCTGCACATCGACTCGAGGGCGTTCCGGACCTGGCCGACCGCGCCCGCGAGCTGCTGGGCGGACCCGGACGTCCTGGTCTGCGAGACCCCGTCGGAGCTGGCGGCCGGCGAGAGCCACACCTTCGAGCTGCGCTGGACCTTCCCGAAGGAGTCGGGCGGCAAGAAGTTCCGGGTCCTCACCACCCTGTTCTCCGGCGCGCTCGACCCGTGCGCGGACAACGACCGCACCGAACTGGTCCTGGACGTCGCCAAGACGGCCCCGCCCGGCCCGAAGCCCCCGAAGCCCACTCCTACACCGACTTCCACGTCCGGTCCGAAGCCCACTCCCACGCCGACGGCGTCCAGGTCCGGCCCCGGGGCGACCGCCTCGCCGGCGCCGGTCACCGGAGGCGGCTCGGGTGTCACCCCGCAGAGCGGCGGCGGGCACCTCGCCGCCACCGGCGCCGGGCCGATGCCCGCCCTCGCCGCCGGCGCGGCGGTGCTCGTCGTCGCGGGCGGCGCGCTGCTCGCCGTACGCGCGCGGACGCGCCGCGACGAGCGCGACTCACGTTGACCACTCCTGATCCCGACCATCGCCGTTGACCAAGGGGAACTTTCACATGCGCACACGATGGGGACGCCTGTACGCCGGAACAGGGGCGGCGACGCTGTCGCTGCTGGCCGCGACGGCGACGGGGGTGCACGCTGCGCCGGGCGCCGATCCGGTCGACGTGGAGGCCAGGCAGTACTTCGACCACGAGGTCACCGCGCCCGGCGAGACGTTCGGCGTACGGGCGATCGCCGACCTCATGACGGGTCGGGTGACGCGGCTCGGTCTCACCCTGACGCTCCCGCAGGGCGTCACCTACGTCCGGACCGGTGACAACGCGGCCGACGCCGTCTGCACGCCGTCCGCCGACGGCCGGAGCGTGAAGTGCGCGGCCAAGGACGGGAAGTCGGACGTCTCGGCGCAGGTGGTCGTCAAGGTCGGCGCGGACGTCGCGCCGGGGACGGAGCTCACGTTCACCACCACCGCCGACCTCGGCGACACGGTCGACGCCAAGCCGGAGAACAACACCGCGTCGGGGAAGGTCACCGTCCGCAAGCACGCCGATCTCGGCGTGGAGTGGAAGGCGCCCTCGGGCAGGACGCCGGTCGGCGAGGACGTGAAGACCGACCTCGTGGTGACCAACCACGGCCCCGGCCCCGTCAAGCTCGAAGCCGTGCACTTCACCATGGGCTGGGACTACTGGCCCAAGCCCGGCTACGACAAGAACTGCTGGGCGGACCCGGGCGTGATGATCTGCGACGTCTTCCGTGAGCTGGCCCCGGCCGAGACCGTCACCTTCTCCTTCACCTGGAACTTCCCGAAGAAGGCCGCCGGTACGACTTACCGCGTGCCGGCCTCCCTCTACTCCACGAGCCCCCTCGACCCGAACCAGTCCAACGACGAGGACACCCTGGTCTTCAAGTTCGCCAAGTCCCCGGCCTCTCCTCGTCCGACGGCGAAGCCCACCCCGTCCAAACCGCCGGCGTCCTCGCCCGCGGCCACGCCGACGCCCTCGGCGACCCCGTCGTCGTCCGCCCCGTCGTCGACCGGCCCGGCCGGCGGCGGTTCGCAGCCCTCCCCGCAGGGCGGCGGCGGGCACCTGGCCGCCACCGGGGCCGGGCCGGCCGTCGCCACCGCCGCCACCGCCACGGCACTCGTCCTCACGGGCGGCGCCGTCGTGCTGTGGAACCGCGGCCGGCGCAGGGAACGGGGCAGCCACTTGTGAGCCGGAAAACCGGTTTGCCCCCCATGGGATACTGACCAGGTCCACCCATTCCACGAGGAGAACGGCACCCACTCCTATGGCCTCGGTCACGTCCCTCAGCGACTCCGTCGAGCAGCACCTCGCGTCCGCCCTCTCGGCCACCCTGCCGGAGGCCGCCGGCGCGGACCCGCTGCTGCGACGAAGCGACCGGGCCGACTTCCAGGCCAACGGCATCCTCGCGCTGGCCAAGAAGGCGAAGGCGAACCCGCGGGAGCTGGCGACGAAGGTGGTCTCCGAGATCGTCACCGGTGAGGTGATCAAGGACGTCGAGGTCTCGGGCCCCGGCTTCCTGAACATCACCGTCGCGGACAAGGCGATCACGGAGAACCTCGCCGCGCGTTACGCCGACGACACCGGCCGGCTCGGCGTCCCGTACGCAGAGCACCCGGGCACGACGGTGATCGACTACGCCCAGCCGAACGTGGCCAAGGAGATGCACGTCGGTCACCTGCGTTCGGCGGTCATCGGGGACGCGGCGGTCCAACTCCTGGAGTTCACCGGCGAGACGGTGGTGCGCAGGCACCACATCGGCGACTGGGGGACCCAGTTCGGCATGCTCATCCAGTATCTGGACGAGCACCCGCACGAGTTGGACCACAAGGACGCCGAGGTGAGCGGCGAGGAGGCGATGTCCAACCTCGACCGCCTCTACAAGGCCGCGCGCAAGGTCTTCGACTCCGACGAAGAGTTCAAGACGCGGGCGCGTCGCCGGGTGGTCGACCTCCAGGCCGGCGAGCCCCGCACGCTCGCCATGTGGCAGAAGTTCGTCGACGAGTCGAAGATCTACTTCTTCTCCGTCTTCGAGAAGCTGGACATGAAGGTCCGGGACGCGGACATCGTCGGCGAGTCCGGGTACAACGACATGCTGGCCGAGACCTGCCGCCTCCTGGAGGAGTCCGGCGTGGCGGTCCGCTCCGAGGGCGCGCTGTGCGTCTTCTTCGAGGACGTCAAGGGCCCCGACGGCAACCCGGTCCCGCTGATCGTGCAGAAGTCGGACGGCGGCTACGGCTACGCGGCGACCGACCTCTCCGCGATCCGCGACCGCGTCTTCAACCTCAAGGCGGACTCGCTCCTCTACGTCGTGGACGCCCGCCAGTCCCTGCACTTCAAGATGGTCTTCGAGACGGCGCGCAGGGCGGGCTGGCTCAACGACGACGTGAAGGCCTTCCAGCTGGCCTTCGGCACGGTGCTGGGCATGGACGGCAAGCCGTTCAAGACCCGTGAGGGCGAGACGGTGAAGCTGGTCGACCTCCTCGACGAGGCGGTGGAGCGGGCGACGGCCGTCGTGCGGGAGAAGGCGGAGAAGGTCGGCCTGACCGAGCAGGAGATCGTGGAGAACGGCCGGCACGTCGGCATCGGCGCGGTGAAGTACGCCGACCTGTCGACGTCGGCGGTCCGGGACTACAAGTTCGACCTGGACCAGATGGTCTCGCTCAACGGCGACACCTCGGTGTACCTCCAGTACGCGTACGCCCGTGTCCAGTCGATCCTGCGCAAGTCCGAGGGCGCGACCCCGACTCCCCACCCGGAGCTGGAACTCGCGGCCGCCGAGCGGGCGTTGGGTCTGCACCTGGACCAGTTCGGGGAGACGGTCCTGGAGGTCGCGGCCGCGCACGAGCCCCACAAGCTCGCCTCGTACCTCTACCAGCTGGCCTCGCACCTGACGACGTTCTACGACCAGTGCCCGGTCCTGAAGGCCGAGACCGGGGAGCAGAAGGAGAACCGTCTGTTCCTCATCGACCTGACGGCCCGCACCCTCCACCGGGGCATGGCCCTCCTGGGCATCCGCACCCCGGACAAGCTCTGACGGCGCCGCCGGCTCGGTGACCGGTTGTCAGTGGCGGCCCCTACAGTCGCCGTCATGGCGACTCTTCCCAACCCGCTGCCCACACTGGCCTCAGACCCGAGCGGTCGCACCCTCGGTCTCCGGCTGCCGCCGGGCCGGCTGATCGACACGACGGACGCGGGGACGTGGCACGAGCCGCTGCTGTGGTGCGCGCAGCAGCCGGCGTCCGCCGGGAGCTGGGCGGCGCTGGGCGGGCCGGCGGCCCGCGCGGGAATGCTGCCCGTGCTCGTCGAGGTGAGCGGAACCCACGGCGGGCCCGACGAATGGGAGTTGGCGCCGCGGCTGGCCTCCTACCCGGGTGATCACGACGCGGAGGAGGTCCTCGCCGAGCACTGGGAGGAGTGCGAGCCGGGCGACGTCACCGACGGCGACAGCGCCGACTGGCCCGGCCTCGCGCCCGCCGCCTCCCTCACCGTCGACCCCGCGGTCGCCGCCGCGCGGCTCGCGGACGCCTTCTGCGACGGCTCCCGCTCCGGGATCGAGGAGCCCCGGCTGGCCCTCGTCCCGGCCCGCCGTTCCGCCGACGTGCCGGCGGCGGTCGGCTGGTGCGGGCCGCTCGACCACGACGACGACGTGGCCCGGCTCTGCGCGGTCCTGCGGTCCTGGGAGGACCGCTTCCACATACGCGTCGTCGCCCTCGGCTTCGCCGTGCTGACCGTCTCCGTTGCCGCCCCGCCCGTCACGCTCGCCGACGCCGAGGCGCTGGCGGCGGAGCACTACGCCTTCTGCCCCGACAACTTCGCCGACCGGACCTTGCGGGAGTACGCGAAGGACCTCGTGGGGGAACGCGCCTGGACCTTCCGGTGGGACTGACCGGCATCACGCGCCGAGCGCCCGCCCCAGCCGGCTGAGCCCCTCCGTGATCTCCTCCGGCGTCTGCGTCACGAAGCACAGCCGCAGCGTCGCCGGGTCGGGCTCACCGGCGTGGAAGGGCGCGCCGGGGACGTAGGCCACGTCGTGCCGGACCACCGCGGGCAGCAGGGCGGCCGTGTCGTGGCCGTCGGGCAGCCGCGCCCACAGGAACATGCCGCCCTCGGGCCGGTTCCAGACCGACCCCTCGGGGAGGGCGCCGGGCAGTCCGGCGAGCATGGCGTCCCGGCGTTCGCGGTAGACGCCGGCGACGCGGGCCACATGCGCGTCGAGGTCGGCGACGGCCAGGTAGCGGGCGGCGGCGAGCTGGTTGACGGTCGGGGTGTGCAGGTCGGCCGCCTGTTTGGCGACCGCGCAGGCGCGACGCAGCTGTGCCGGGGCGCGCAGCCAGCCCAGCCGCAGACCGGGGGCCATGACCTTGGAGAAGGAGCCGAGCAGCACGGTCCGGTCGCGGGCGTCGGGGTGGGCGGCGATCCAGGGGACGCGCTCGCCCTCGTAGCGGAGTTCGCCGTAGGGGTCGTCCTCGACGATCCACAGGCCGTGGCGGGCGGCGACGGCCGCGAGGGCTGCGCGGCGCTCGGCGGGGAGGGTGCGGCCGGTGGGGTTCTGGAAGGTGGGGACGGTGTAGAGCAGCTTGGGGCGTTCACGGGCCACCAGGTCGGCCAGCGCCTCGGGGTCGGGGCCGTCCGCGTCGCCGGGCACCGGGACGACCCGGGCGCCCGCGAGGCCGAAGACCTGGAGGGCGGCGAGGTAGCAGGGGTCCTCGACGAGGACGGTGTCGCCCGGGTCGAGCAGGGCCGCGGCCAGGAGGGACAGCGCCTGCTGCGAACCGGCGGTGACGAGGAGGTCGTCGGCGCCGGTCGGCAGCCCCCGCGCGGACATGCGCGCCGCCAGCGGCTCGCGCAGCGCCGGTTCGCCCTCGGTGGTGGAGTACTGAAGGGCCCGCCCGGGCGTCTCCTCCAGCACGTGCCGGAAGGCGTCGGCGACGCCCTGCCGGTCGAAGAGCTCCGGTGCGGGCAGCCCGCCCGCGAAGTTGATCACCTCGGGCCGGGCGGTGACGGCCAGGATGTCCCGCACGGGCGACCCGCCGACGGCGAGGGTGCGCGCGGCGAAAGCCGGAACGGGCGCGGCGGGAACGGCAGTCGACGCCTCGTCGGCGGGGGAGGTGTCGGCTGGGACGACGGTCATGGCACGGCTCCTTCGGCTGCGGGGGCGTACGCCTCGCGTCCCGAAGCCTAGGGAAGTGCATGCCGTCTACACGTTACTTTCCACGATCCGGACGTGAGGTGAGCCGTGGGACGTCCTCACGGTCGCGGAAGGGCGGCCCGACGAAGGCCCGTGCCCTGCGACTCCTACGGCGTCGGGGAAGCCCCCGCCCGGCCCCACGCGGAACCGCCGACCGGAAACTCGTAGGCGGGCCGGCCGTTGTTGCCGCTGGTGCGGAACGGCTTGCCGTGGTCGTCGACGATCAGCGTCCCCCGCCGCGGCCCGCTCGACCAGGACAGCTCCAGCACCCAGCTCACGTCGTACGCGGAGGCGTCGGCGCTGATGTAGTAGATCTCCGGGTCGGACTCGCTCACCGTGAACGGGAAGTCCTCCGTCCCCGCGTCCGGCACCGGCTTCGGCCGCGCCGCGTCGAGGGCGACGGAGAAATGACGCTTCGGCATGCCGCCGCCGCAGCCGACACCCGGGTACCCCATGGCGTAGTCGTTCCAGGCGAGCGGTGAACGCTTCTCCACCGTGCGGACCCTCAGGCTGTTCACGACGACGGTCTCGTCCCCCGCCCCCTGCACGGTCACCGCCACCATCTGCTGCCCCGAGGGCACGGCACCGTGCGCGGCGACCCAGGCGGGCGCATGCTGTTCGAGCGGCGGCGGCGCGACCCGGTCCGGCTCCCTGTCGATCAGGTACCGCTGGGAGCAGGGATCGATCCAGGCGTGCGACCGGACGTCGACGGTGAAGGGCGGCGCGGCCGCGCCGGGGTCGGGGGCCGCCCCCGCGGCGCCTCCACGGGCGTGGCGCGACGGCGTCAGGGAGCCGGACGGCGACGCGGTCGAAGCCGAGGGCGAGGCGGAGGAAGGGGAAGGGGAGAGGGACGGGGCGGAGGCCGACGGCGAGCCGCTCACCGCCCCTGGCGCGGACGCGGCGCCGGCCGGACGCGCGTCACCGGCGTCCCGGTCGCCGCCCGGCAGGCTCAGGGAGAGGGCGAGCGCCACGGCCCCGAGGGCGGTGGCGGCGCCGACGACGGCGAGGAGGCGTGCGCGACGCCGTACGCCGGGGTCGTGCGCCCCGCCGTCGCCGTCGGGACCGCCCGGGTCCCGCACCGGCCCTTCGAGCACCTCGGTCGCCGCGTCGGCCCTGTCGTCGCCGTTCTGGTCGACCGCGTCCGCGGTCATGGTGGTCCCGCTCACCGCGCCACCGCCGGCGGTCGACGGGGCCGCCCCGTCGTCGTCGGCCCTGTCGTCGCCGTCCCCGTCGACCGCGTCCGCGGTCACGGTGGTCCCGCTCACCGCGCCACCGTCGGCGGACGGCGCGGCGGCACCGCCCGCGCCGCCCGACGCCTCGCTCCCCTTCCTGCCGCGCCCCGCGTCGGCCAGCACCCACCGCCGGTGGAGCTCGACCAGTTGCGCGGGCGTCGCCTTGCAGAGCCGGGCGAGCCGTTCCACCGGCGCGTAGTCGGTGGGGACGGCGTCCCCGTTGCAGTAGCGGTGCAGGGTCGACGTACTCATGTGGAGCCGCTTCGCGAGCGTTCCGTAGCTGAGCCCGGACCGGTCCTTCAACTCCCGCAACAGCTCCGCGAAGTCCGCCGCAGACACCGTTCGTCCACCCCCCATGTCCCACCCCTGCGTTCCAGGGATGGCTTGTTTTCCCAGCTCAGATGCGTTGTGTCCGTTCCAGCGTCCCTGATCGCCCGCCGGACGTGGCGGCCGGGACGGATCACCCCACATGCTGAGGTCATCCAAGCACGCCGCTCCCGCCGACCGGTCGAGCAGCCTGCGCCAACACCTTTTCCAGGAACGGGTCTTCACCATGCGCATCCGCCGCACCAACCCCCTCTTCGCCCCTGCGATCGCCGCCGTCGCGGCCCTGTCTCTCACGGCGTGCCAGGACGGCACGGGCACGAAGACCGAGGGCGCGTCGACGCCGGTGTCGTCGGCGGTCACCTCGCAGCCCGGGAACACGGGGGCTGCGGACACGGGCACGACGACGGACTCCGGCACCGGCACGGTCACCGACACGGGCTCCGGCACCGGTTCGCACGCGAAGCCCGCCGGCGGCACGTCCGGAAAGCAGACCTCCGTCACCGCCCCGCGGGGCAAGGGCAAGGACACGGACCCGAACGCCCCGGAGAACCGCGTCCTGTGCAACGGCTCGAACACCAAGGTGACCGCCAAGCCGGTCCCGCGCCCCCTGAACCACATGCTGATCACGGTCACCAACACCGGCAGCAAGGTCTGCGACCTCACCTACTACCCCGTGCTGCGCTTCGAGGAGATGCAGTGGGCGCCGCAGGCCGCGGAGGGGACCAGGCCGCAGGCGGTGACGACCCTCTCCCCCGGTGAGTCGGGTTACGCGGGCGTCCTGCTGTCGGCGGCCGACGGCAGCGGCGAGGGCGGCATGACGGCGAAGAAGCTGACGGTGGGCTTCCAGGGACGCACGCCGGACAGCGACGGCGGCGCGGTGGCGAAGCCCTCCCTGCCGGCCGGTGGCGTGTACTACGACAGCTCGCTGCAGGTGACGTACTGGCAGCAGGACATGGCCGACGCCCTCGAGTGGTGACCCTCGGCAGGCAGCGCCCGCCTCACCGGAGCTTCTGGGCCGCCTCGGTGGCCCAGTAGGTGAGGATGTTCCGCGCCCCGGCCCGCTTGATGCCGGTCAGCGTCTCCAGGATGGCCCGGTCGCGGTCGAGCCAGCCCTTCTCGGCGGCGGCCTCGACCATCGAGTACTCGCCGGAGATCTGGTAGGCGGCGACGGGCACGTCCACGCTGTCGGCGACGCGCGCGAGGACGTCCAGGTAGGGTCCGGCCGGCTTGACCATCACCATGTCGGCCCCTTCCTCCAGGTCCAGCGCCAGTTCGCGCAGCGACTCCCGCAGGTTGGCCGGGTCCTGCTGGTAGGTCTTGCGGTCCCCCTTCAGCGAGGAACCGACCGCCTCCCGGAAGGGCCCGTAGAAGGCGGAGGAGTACTTGGCGGTGTAGGCGAGGATCGCGACGTCCTCCCGGCCGATCTGGTCCAGGGCGTCACGGATGACGCCGATCTGCCCGTCCATCATTCCGCTGGGGCCGACCACATGGGCGCCGGCGTCGGCCTGGACCTGGGCCATCTCGGCGTACCGCTCCAGGGTGGCGTCGTTGTCGACGCGCCCTTCCTCGTCCAGCACACCGCAGTGCCCGTGGTCGGTGGTCTCGTCCAGGCACAGGTCGGACATGACGAGAAGGTCGTCCCCGACCTCGGCCCGCACGTCCCGGATCGCCACCTGGAGGATCCCGTCCGGATCGGTCCCCGGCGTCCCGAGCGCGTCCTTCTTCGACTCCTCCGGCACCCCGAACAGCATGATCCCGGAGACCCCGGCCGCCACCGCCTCGGCGGCCGCCTTCTTCAGACTGTCGCGGGTGTGCTGGACGACCCCGGGCATCGCCTGGATCGGCACCGGCTCGCTCACGCCCTCCCGCACGAACGCGGGCAGGATGAAGTCGGCAGGATGCAACCGGGTCTCGGCGACCATGCGCCGCATCACGGGGGAGGTGCGCAGCCGCCGGGGACGCGTACCGGGAAAGGATCCGTACTTCGTCATGCGCTCTACGCTACGCCCGCCCCGGCAGCCCCTTTACCGACGCCGGGTCGGTGGAGCCGCCGACGCGGACGGCCCCGCCCCCGACGACTGACGTCGACTCGGGGGCGGGGCCGTGCGGCCGGTGTCTCAGGTGGCCCGGCGCCGCCGGGCGCCCGGACGGCGCTCGCTCGGGCGGGTGACCGGGTCGCCCGCTTCCAGAGCCGCGGTCCGGCGGCGGACGCCGAAGTCGGCCAGGGCCTCGGCCAGCTTGAGCGCGGACGGCTCCGGCGCCATGACGTCGACGCGCAGACCGTGTTCCTCGGCGGTCTTCGCGGTGGCCGGGCCGATGCAGGCGATCACCGTCACGTTGTGCGGCTTGCCGGCGATGCCCACCAGGTTGCGGACCGTGGAGGACGACGTGAAGAGCACGGCGTCGAAGCCGCCGCCCTTGATCGCCTCCCGGGTCTCCGCCGGCGGCGGCGAGGCCCGCACGGTCCGGTAGGCCGTGACGTCGTCGACCTCCCAGCCGAGCTCGATGAGACCGGCGACCAGCGTCTCGGTGGCGATGTCGGCCCGCGGCAGGAACACCCGGTCGATCGGGTCGAACACCGGGTCGTACGGCGGCCAGTCCTCCAGCAGACCGGCGGCGCTCTGCTCACCGCTGGGCACCAGATCCGGCTTCACGCCGAAGGCGACGAGCGCCTTGGCGGTCTGCTCGCCCACCGCCGCGACCTTGATCCCGGCGAAGGCCCGCGCGTCGAGGCCGTACTCCTCGAACTTCTCCCGGACCGCCTTGACGGCGTTCACCGAGGTGAAGGCGATCCACTCGTAGCGGCCCGTGACCAGGCCCTTCACCGCCCGCTCCATCTGCTGGGGCGTGCGCGGCGGCTCGACGGCGATCGTCGGCACCTCGTGCGGCACGGCCCCGTAGGACCGCAGCTGGTCGGAGAGCGACGCCGCCTGCTCCTTCGTGCGCGGCACGAGCACCTTCCAGCCGAACAGCGGCTTGGACTCGAACCACGCCAGCTGGTCGCGCTGGGCGGGGGCGGAACGCTCGCCGACCACGGCTATCACCGGCCGGCCGCCCTCGGGCGAGGGCAGCACCTTGGCCTGCTTCAGCGTCTGCGCGATCGTGCCGAGCGTGGCCGACCAGGTGCGCTGCCGGGTCGTCGTACCGGCGACGGTGACCGTCAGCGGGGTGTCGGGCTTGCGGCCCGCCGACACCAGCTCGCCGGCCGCCGCGGCGACCGAGTCGAGGGTCGTCGAGACCACGACCGTGCCGTCCGACGCGCCGACCTCGGTCCAGCACCGGTCGGAGGCGGTACGGGCGTCCACGAACCGGACGTCCGCGCCCTGCGCGTCCCGCAGCGGCACACCCGCGTACGCGGGCACGCCGACCGCCGCGGCGACGCCGGGAACGACCTCGAAGGGCACGCCGGCCGCGGCACAGGCGAGCATCTCCGCCGCCGCGTACGTGTCGAGTCCGGGGTCCCCGGACACCGCACGCACCACCCGCCTGCCGCCCCGCGCGGCCTCCATGACAAGATGTGCGGCATCCCGCACCGCGGGATCAGCAACGGTTGTTGACGCGCCGTCAACGACCGCGGCGAGAGGCGCGACCGTGCCCGGAAGCGGATCCGAAGGACCGGTCTCCGCGTTCACGACGGTGACGCCCGGCCGGGCGTGCGTCCGGACGACGTCGAGCACCTCGTGCTCGACGACGAGGACGTCCGCGTGGGCCAGGGCCTCCACGGCGCGCAGGGTCAGCAGTCCCGGATCCCCGGGTCCGGCACCGAGGAAGGTGACGTGCCCGTGCTCAGGAACGGCGGCGGCAGGAAGGGCGGTGGGGCTCACTGTGCTCGCTCCCCCATCAGACCGGCCGCGCCCTGGGCAAGCATCTCGGCGGCGAGTTCGCGACCGAGCGCCATTGCCCGGTCGTGCGTGTCGGGCACGGGACCGGTGGTGGACAGCTGCACCGTGCGCGAACCGTCGGTCGTGCCGACGACGCCGCGCAGGCGCATTTCCTTGACAATCTGCCCGTCGGCCAGGTGGTCGGCCAGCGCACCCACAGGGGCGCTGCAACCGGCCTCCAGGGCGGCGAGCAGTGACCGTTCGGCGGTCACGGCGACCCGGGTGAACGGGTCGTCGAGCTCGCCGAGGGCTGCGATCAGAGCTGCGTCCTGGGCGGTGTCGCCCGCCCTGCACTCGATCGCCAGTGCCCCCTGGCCGGGGGCGGGCAGAACCGTGTCGACCGACAGGAAGTCGGTCACTTCCTCACTACGCCCGATCCGGTTCAGTCCGGCGGCGGCCAGGACGACGGCATCCAGCTCTCCGTCCCGGACGAAACCGATCCGCGTGTCGACGTTGCCCCGGATCGGGACCGTCTCTATGTCCAGCCCGTGGGCACGCGCGTACGCGTTCAGCTGCGCCATCCGGCGCGGCGAACCCGTGCCTATGCGCGCCCCGCGCGGCAGGTCGGTGAACTTCAGCGCGTCCCGGGCGACGATCACGTCGCGCGGGTCCTCGCGCACCGGTACGGCGGCCAGGACCAGCTCCTCGGGCTGCGTGGTCGGCAGGTCCTTCAGCGAGTGGACCGCGAAGTCGACCTCGCCCCGCGCCAGCGCGTCGCGCAGCGCGGTGACGAACACCCCGGTGCCGCCGATCTGCGCGAGGTGCTCGCGGGAGGTGTCGCCGTAGGTGGTGATCTCGACGAGCTCGACGGGCCGCCCGGTCACCCGGCGTACGGCGTCCGCCACCTGCCCGGACTGGGCCATGGCGAGCTTGCTCCGTCTGGTCCCGAGCCTCAGTGCCTTCGTACTCATGCCGGCCCTCGGTTCTTGGCGTGGTTCTCGATGATCTCGATGCTGTGGTCGCCGTCCGCCCCCGCGTCCTCACGGGCCCGCGAGACGGCGGCCACCGCCTCCTGGTCGAGGTCGAACAGGGTCCGCAGCGCGTCCGCGTACCCGGCGCCGCCGGGCTCCGCCGCGAGCTGCTTGACCCGCACGGTCGGCGCGTGCAGCAGCTTGTCGACGACCCGCCGCACGGTCTGCGTGATCTCGGCGCGGTGCTTGTCGTCCAGGCCGGGCAGCCGCCCCTCGAGGCGGGCGATCTCGCCGGCCACGACGTCGGCCGCCATGGTGCGCAGGGCGACCACGGTGGGCGTGATGTGCGCGGCCCGCTGCGCCGCGCCGAACGCGGCGACCTCGTCGGCGACGATCCGGCGGACCTGGTCGACGTCGGAGGCCATCGGAGCGTCCGCCGAGACCTCGGCGAGCGACTCGATGTCCACCACCCGCACCCCGGCGAGCCGGTGCGCGGCCGCGTCGACGTCCCGCGGCATGGCGAGGTCCAGCACGAACAGCACCGGCTCCGGCCGTACCGGCGCGGCGGCCTGCTCGGGCCTGCGGCGCTCGGGGACCCGGCCCAGCGTGGCGGCGGTCGCGGCGAGCGCGGTGATCAGCTCGGCGTCGGCCTCGGGCCGGCGCGCGGCCTCCCGGCGGTCCACGCCCGCGCCGGCGACCCAGGCGGCGTGCTGCTCCAGCGTCGCGGCGTCCATGCCGGCCACGGCGGCTTCCCCCATCACGGAGAAGCCGGACTGCTGCACGGCCTGCAGGTCGAGCGGGCAGTTGTCGTCGGCGCCGGCGGCGCCCGCGGTCGCGGTCGGCAGCGGCCGCACCCCGGCCCGCGACGGCTCCTGCGCGTACGCGTCCTCGGTGAAGGCGACGGGCGCGCCGGTGCGGCCCTCGACCGCCGCCGCGACCGCGTCCGCCGTGAGGACGAGCCCCGTCGCCCCGGTACAGGAGACGGCGACGTCGGCACGTGTCAGCTCATGCCGCACCGCCTCCATGGGGACGGCGCGGGCCGTCAGCCCCGGCTGCCCCGCCTCGGCCAGGCTGGGCCCGTACTGCTCTTCGAGCAGGTGCGCAAGGCGCTCGGCGCGGTCGAAGGTGCGGTTGGCGACGACGATCTCGGCGACGCCGACCCGGGCGAGCGTGGCCGCCGCCAGCGAGGACATGGAGCCGGCGCCGATGACCAGGGCGCGCTTGCCGCGGGCCCACGCCGTCACGTCCCCGCCCGCGGCCAGCTGCTCCAGGCCGAAGGTGACCAGGGACTGGCCGGCGCGGTCGATGCCGGTCTCGGAGTGGGCGCGCTTGCCGACCCTGAGCGCCTGCTGGAACAGGTCGTTCAGCAGCCGTCCGGCGGTGTGCAGCTCCTGCGCGCGGGCCAGCGAGTCCTTGATCTGGCCGAGGATCTGCCCCTCGCCGACGACCATCGAGTCCAGACCACAGGCCACCGAGAACATGTGGTGGACGGCGCGGTCCTCGTAGTGCACGTACAGGTACGGCGTGAGCTCCTCCAGGCCGACCCCGCTGTGCTGGGCGAGCAGCGTGGACAGCTCGGCGACACCGGCGTGGAACTTGTCCACGTCGGCGTAGAGCTCGATGCGGTTGCAGGTGGCGAGCACGGCGGCCTCGGCGGCCGGCTCGGCGGCGAGCGTGTCCTGGAGCAGCTTCGACTGGGCGTCCGCGCAGAGCGAGGCGCGCTCCAGCACGCTGACCGGAGCGGTGCGGTGGCTCAGTCCCACGACGAGGAGACTCATGCCGGCATCACGGCGGGGACGTCCCCGTCAGGGCCCTGGTCGGCGGACGCGCGGCGGGGCGTGGGCGCGGGGCCGGCGCCGTCGCCGGACGCGGCCTCCTCACCGGCCTTGCGCTGCTCGTGGAAGGCGAGGATCTGCAGCTCGATGGAGAGGTCGACCTTGCGCACGTCGACCCCGTCGGGGACGGACAGCACGGTCGGCGCGAAGTTCAGGATGGAGGTGACGCCGGCGGCCACGAGCCGGTCGCACACCTGCTGGGCGGCGCCGGCCGGGGTCGCGATGACGCCGATCGACACGCCGTTGTCGCTGATGATCTTCTCAAGCTCGTCGCTGTGCTGCACCGGGATCCCGGCGACCGGCTTCCCGGCCATCGCGGGGTCGGCGTCGATGAGGGCCGCGACCCGGAAGCCGCGGGAGGCGAACCCGCCGTAGTTGGCGAGCGCCGCGCCGAGGTTGCCGATGCCGACGATCACTACCGGCCAGTCCTGGGTGAGGCCGAGCTCACGGGAGATCTGGTAGACGAGATACTCGACGTCGTAGCCCACCCCGCGCGTCCCGTAGGAGCCCAGGTAGGAGAAGTCCTTGCGCAGCTTCGCGGAGTTGACGCCCGCCGCGGCCGCGAGCTCCTCGGAGGAGACGGTGGGGACCGAGCGCTCCGACAGCGCGGTCAGCGCGCGGAGGTACAGCGGAAGCCGGGCGACGGTGGCCTCGGGAATCCCTCGGCTACGGGTCGCCGGTCGGTGAGTTCGGCCAGTTGCCACGGTGCTCCTGCGGGTAGAGCGGGGCTGCAGGCGGTCATGCGTCCCCAGACCGCCCCGTCGAAAGCAGGCTATGTCTTTGTGAACGCGTGCACAAAGATGGTGTCCGATTTGCCCGGCCAACGTGACCGGGGTCACGCGCCTCCGGCCCATGCACGGAGAGGCGGCGCTCACGCGCCCGCGCTCCTTCACTACCGGGGGCAAAACCGCACACTCTCCTCACGAATCCCGCCCCCGAGACCTGGTCACCGACGATCCTAAGCGACTTCGGCGCCCACTTGGACTGGTCGGTCAGTTGTCGATCATCGAGCGCCCGGCCCGCCGAGCCGCCGGACGTCCGCCCGCCGCAGCGCAGGCGCACGCCCACCCGCCGCTCACCGGCCCCTCGACGGTCACCCGCCCGTCACCCGCCCGTCAACTCCCTGCGCAGCCGCTCCTCGTTCACCCGCCAGAAGGTGTGCTGTTCACCGTCGACCAGGACCACCGGGATCTGCTCCCAGTACCGGTCGTGCAGCTCCGCGTCCTCGGTGATGTCCCGCTTCTCCCACGGCACGCCGAGATCGGCGCACACCTTCTCGATCACCAGCTGTGCGTCATCGCACAGATGACAGCCCGGCTTGCCGATCAACGTCACCAGCCGGTCCTGCGGGGCGGGGCCCTTGCGGCGGAAGAGGGGACTCATGTCAGCCATTCTCGCGCGGCGACGCGCGGACGGCCGCCGTCGCCCCGATTCCGCTTTCCCCCCGCGCCCACCCCACTTCTTTAACGACACGGTCGCGGAGAGTTCACAGCGTTCAAACCTCGTGACTCCGGAACCACGGGATGAACTGGCTATGCTCACGCCATGGCCGCTCTCGGATGGCTCACTCCCCGTAGGCGCTCCGCCACGGCGCGGAGCGTGTTGGCAGGCGAGGCCTCGGCGGAGGCCGCCCGCAAGTCCAGTCAGGACACCCAGGACGAAGCGCAGTTCCCCGTCCACGGCGACGAGAAGGCCGCGGCCTTCTTCGACCTGGACAACACCGTGATGCAGGGCGCCGCCCTCTTCCACTTCGGCCGTGGCCTGTACAAACGGAAGTTCTTCGAAACCCGCGAGCTCGCCCGGTTCGCCTGGCAGCAGGCGTGGTTCCGGCTCGCCGGCGTCGAGGACCCGGAACACATGCAGGAGGCCCGCGACTCGGCGCTCTCCATCGTCAAGGGCCACCGCGTCAGCGAACTCCAGTCGATCGGCGAGGAGATCTACGACGAGTACATGGCCGAGCGCATCTGGCCCGGCACCCGGGCGCTGGCCCAGGCGCACCTGGACGCCGGACAGAAGGTGTGGCTGGTCACGGCGGCGCCCGTGGAGATCGCCCAGGTGATCGCCCGCCGCCTCGGCCTCACCGGGGCGCTCGGCACGGTCGCGGAGTCGGTGGACGGCGTCTACACCGGCAAGCTGGTGGGCGAGCCGCTGCACGGCCCGGCCAAGGCGGAGGCGGTGCGCGCCCTGGCCTCGGCGGAGGGCCTCGACCTCTCCCGCTGCGCCGCCTACAGCGACTCCCACAACGACATCCCGATGCTCTCCCTCGTCGGCCACCCCTACGCCATCAACCCCGACGCCAAGCTCCGCCGGCACGCCCGCGACCTGGACTGGCGCCTGCGGGACTACCGCACGGGCCGCAAGGCGGCCAGGGTCGGCATCCCGGCGGCCGCCGGGGTGGGCGCGGTGGCGGGCGGCACGGCGGCGGCGATCGCCCTGCACCGCCGGCGCCGTTGACGCGCCGTTGACCGACACGTCAACCGGACGACCCGCTGAGCGGCGGGCCTGACCAGCGGTCCATGGCCGGCGGCCTGACCGGAGGCCGCCGGTCCGGCCCCTGCGGCCCCCAACTGTGCGCGGACGACGCCCGTTGTCCGCGCACCGCCACAACACGCCCCGGAGCGACCGGAAACTCGAACCGTTCCGAACAACAGGCGGTCACTTTCCGCAACTTGATCGGGCGGCAATCGGCTTCAGAGGCGATGTAATCGACACTTTGAGCAACTCGGTGTAGCAGCGCCTGTACGAAGCGTTATTCTCCTCAGACGCAAACCGGTACCCCTCCGTCGCTACGACGGGTGAAAGGTCCCGCACTGCACGTGATGGAAGCTCTGCCTCTGGGAGTCCCGTGTACCCACACGTCGGGGTTGACACCTCGGGCCTGGCTACGCTGCGCGCAAAGGTCGCTACGGTCCAGGACCTGTTGCGCGGCTTCGTCCCCACCGCGTACGCCGTCCCCGCCTTCGCCGCCGCTCCGAACGGGCCGTGCTACGCACTGGCCGACGGCCTGGAGCAGGCGCCGGCGCGCAGCGTCGTCGAGGGGCGGCGGTCGGGCGACGGACGCACGGCCGGCAGACGGGGACGCGCGACCGGCGCGGCCGCCGCCCGCCGGCCGGCCGCCGACAGCGACAGCGCCCGGATGATGGACCTCGTCGAGCGTGCCCAGGCCGGCGAGGCCGAAGCCTTCGGGCGGCTGTACGACCAGTACAGCGACACCGTGTACCGGTACATCTACTACCGGGTGGGCGGCAAGGCGACCGCCGAGGACCTCACCAGTGAGACGTTCCTGCGCGCCCTGCGCCGGATCGGCACCTTCACCTGGCAGGGCCGCGACTTCGGGGCCTGGCTCGTCACCATCGCCCGCAACCTCGTCGCCGACCACTTCAAGTCCAGCCGCTTCCGGCTGGAGGTGACCACCGGCGAGATGCTCGACGCCAACGAGGTCGAGCGCTCCCCCGAGGACTCCGTCCTGGAGTCCCTGTCCAACGCGGCGCTGCTGGACGCCGTACGCCGGCTCAACCCCCAGCAGCAGGAATGCGTCACGCTGCGCTTCCTCCAGGGGCTGTCCGTCGCCGAGACCGCCCGTGTGATGGGCAAGAACGAGGGCGCCATCAAGACGCTCCAGTACCGGGCCGTCCGTACGCTCGCCCGGCTCCTCCCCGACGACGCCCGCTGACTCCGCCGCCCTGCCGCCCTCGCCGCCGCCTACTGAGGGCCACCTCAACTCACTTTCGGTGAAAGTCCGTTGACTTCCCCATCCGATCATCCGCAGTCCGTAACCCAAGTGCCGCGCCAGTCGTTGTGCGGGATACAGGCTCCCTGTGGTCACGTCCCGGCCCTCCCCGATCACCTGATCGTGTGGAAGCGGTCGCGGGCGTGCAACCCCCCGAACCCCCGGGGAGCCGACCGTCATGACGAGAGGAGGTGCCGCCAGTGATCGCGAACGTATCGGCGCACCGGCGGGCGAACGCCTTCGCCCAGGCCCTGGAGGAACAGTCCGACCAGGGCACGGCGGCCGAGCAGTCCGAAGGATCGGCACCGGCCCCGGCCGCTGCGGACCAGACCGAGCGGGGCCGCCTCCTGGCCCTTGCGACGAGTCTCGCCGAGCTGCCCCAGCCGGAGTTCGACCCCGAGGTCAAGGTCGTCCAGCGCGCCCAGTTGGTCGCCGCCATGGAGGCCATGCTGAAGGCGGGCGCCGCGGGCGAGGACGCATCGGTACCCGAACAGCGGTCCCGCGCGCGGGGATCCCACCGGGCGACCCCGTTGAGCAAACTCCGACCGCGTTCACGGCTCGCCAAGGGCCTCACCGCGGGCGGGCTCAGCGTCGGCGTGGCCGCCGGAGCGTTCGGCGGCGTCGCCGCCGCGAGCTCCGACGCCCTGCCCGGCGACTCCCTGTACGGGCTCAAGCGGGGCATCGAGGACTTCAAGCTCAACTATCTCGCCGAGGGCGACGGCGAGCGCGGCCGGGCCTACCTCGACCAGGCCTCCACCCGGCTCGGCGAGGCCCGCCGGCTGATGGAGCGCGGCCGCGGCGGCGCCCCGCTCGACCACGAGTCCCTCGGCGAGATCCGGCGTGCCCTGTCCGGCATGCAGCACGACGCCTCCGAGGGCCACCGGCTGCTGCACGAGGCGTACCAACGCGACCCGGACTCCCTGGGCCCCATCCAGGCGCTGTCCGCCTTCTCGCGCTCGCACCGCGACGTCTGGGGCGACCTGCGCGAGAAGCTGCCCGTACAGCTGGGGGACGTCAGTCAGCAGGTGTCGTCGGTCTTCGACGCCATAGACCAGGAGGTCGCCCCGCTGCAGTCCCTGCTGCCCCAGCCGCCCGCCCAGGGCGGCGCCCAGGACGACCGACGGCAGCGCACGGGCACGGGCGCGGGTACGGACACGGCGTCCCCCGGCGCCTCGGGCGCCGACCGCTCGTCCGCCCCCAGCACCGGTGGCACCACCCCCGGCGCGGACCGCCCCAGCGGCGGCAGCGGCAGCCCCGGCAACCCGTCCGCCAGTGGCAGCGAGGAGGACGGACTGCTCGGCGGCAACACCGGCGGTCTGCTCGACCCGCCGCAGAGCGCCGACATCAGCCCGCCGTCCGCCGGCCTGCCCACCCAGCCCGACGTCACCGTCCCGCCCCTCCTCCCCGGCCTCCTTCCCGGCCTGGGCATCAACGGCGACGACACGGACTGACCGGCGCGAGCACGTAGTACGGCTGTGGGGCGCCCTTCCCGGAAGGGCGCCCCACAGCCGTCGGCGTTTCAGAAGAAGACCGACCTGCGCTGCACCAGCAGCTTGTACAGCGTGTGCTGGATCTGCTCGCGCACCTGGTCGGTCAGGTTGAACATCAGCATCGGATCCTCCGCCGCCTCCGGCGGATAGCCGTCCGTCGGGATCGGCTCCCCGAACTGGATCGTCCACTTCGTCGGCAGCGGCACCGCACCCAACGGCCCCAGCCAGGGGAACGTCGGCGTCAGCGGGAAGTACGGGAACCCCAGCAGCCGTGCGAGGGTCTTGGCGTTGCCGATCATCGGGTAGATCTCCTCCGCCCCGACGATCGAGCACGGGATGATCGGAGCGCCCTTGCGCAGCGCCGTGGAGACGAACCCGCCCCGGCCGAACCGCTGGAGCTTGTAGCGCTCGCTGAAGGGCTTGCCGATGCCCTTGAAGCCCTCCGGCATCACCCCGACCAACTCGCCCTGCCCGAGCAGCCGCTCGGCGTCCTCCGCGCACGCGAGCGTGTGCCCCAGCTTGCGCGCCAGCTCGTTGACGACCGGCAGCACGAACACGAGATCTGCGGCCAGCAGCCTGAGGTGACGATTCGCCGGATGGTGGTCGTGGACGGCGACCTGCATCATCAGGCCGTCCAGCGGCAGCGTCCCGGAGTGGTTGGCGACGATCAGCGCACCGCCCTCGGCCGGGATGTTCTCGACGCCCTTCACCTCGACCCGGAAGTACTTCTCGTACACCGGCCGCAGCAGCGACATCAGAACCTGGTCGGTGAGCTCCTCGTCGTAGCCGAAGTCGTCGACCTCGTAGTCGCCCGTGAGGCGGCGGCGCAGGAACGACAGCCCGCCCGCGATGCGCCGCTCCAGGCCGCCGGCGTCCTCCCGCGGCTCCCCGGTCGCCCGGCTGCCGTCCTGCGCGGCCGCCCCGGGCAGGGGCGGGACCGGTGCCGCCGTGCTCCCCGCAGCGGCCTCGCCGATCTCGAGGACCGGCGCCGGCTCGCCGGTCGCGCGCCGGCTCCCCGCGCTCCGGCGCCGCGACGGCCGCTGCACGGCGCCCCCGCGGGACCGGTCGTCGTCGAACGGAATGACCTTGGCGTCCGCCATCGTTGATGCGCTCCTCAGTTGGCGCTCTGCGTCGGGGGGTGGCCGCCGCCCGCGAGGGGCAGCGCGGCGATCCGGTCGACGGCCCCCGCAAGGGCCTCGGGGGGCAGGAGACCCTGCCCCTGACTGCGTGCGAAGTCCGCGAAGGCCTCCGCGGTGGTGTATCTCGGCGTGAATCCCAGCGTCTCGCGCATCTGGTCCGTGGCCACAACCCGGCCGTGCGTGAGAAGCCGGATCTGCTCGGGCGAGAAGTCCGTCATACCCAGCGTACGCACGAGGGAGCCCGCCCAGGTGACGGCGGGGAGCAGCAGCGGCACGGTGGGCCGCCCGAGCCGCCGCGAGCACTGCGACAGCAGCAGCACGCCGTCCCCGGCGATGTTGAACGTGCCGCTGTTGAGCGTGCCCCGCGCCGGCTCGTGCGAGCCGATCCGCAGCACCTCGATCACGTCGTCCTCGTGCACGAACTGCAGCCGGGGGTCGTAGCCGAGCACGGTGGGCAGCACCGGCAGCTTGAAGTAGGAGGCGAGCGGCGTCTCGGCGGTCGGCCCGAGGATGTTGGCGAACCGCAGCACGCACACGGCGACGTCGGGCCGCCGCCGGGCGAACCCGCGCACATACCCCTCGACCTCGACGGTGTCCTTCGCGAACCCGCCGCTGGGCAGGGCCTTGGCCGGGTTGGTCTCGGTGAACACCGCGGGGTCGCGCGGCGCGGAACCGTAGACGTTGGTGCTGGACTTCACCACCAGCCGCTTCACACTGGGCGACTTCTGGCACGCGCCGAGCAGCTGCATCGTCCCGATGACGTTGGTCTCCTTGACCACCGTCCGGCTCCCGCTGCCCAGCGCGGTCGCCGTCACGTCCAGGTGGACGACGGTGTCGGCGCCGGTCTCGGCGAGGACCCGCGCGATGGTGGGCTGGCGGATGTCGGCCTGGATGAAGTCGGCCCCGCCGAGATGGTGCTCGGGCCGCACGGCGTCCACGGCGATCACCCGCTCGACCCCGGGGTCACGCAGGATCCGGCGTACGAACCGGCCCCCCAGCTGTCGGGCCACTCCGGTCACGAGCACGACCTCGCCCAAGATCAGCGCCTTCCTTCCGTTTCGGTCCGGCCTGAACTGCTGCACTGCTCGTACCCTGCCGCGTTCCCCGCTCGCGGGCCAACCTATCGGGTCGATGCCGCGCTGTGGCGACCGCCCGACGCAGGAGGTGACCAGATCGGCCAGCCCCTATACGTGTGGCCCCCCACCGACAAAGGATGGGGGGCCACACACGCTTTCGCGGTTCGCGTCGCGAACTTACTTCTTGTTACGACGCTGAACGCGCGTGCGCTTGAGCAGCTTGCGGTGCTTCTTCTTGGCCATCCGCTTGCGCCGCTTCTTGATTACAGAGCCCACGACTACCCTCGCTCACTTCTCATCACTCGGTGCTGGGCGACATGGGCCCATACGACCTACGAGGGGCTAGCCTACCCGCCCGAGCGCTGAGCTCGTAATCGAGGGCGTGGAGGGGCCGGCGAAGCGCCCTGGGCCGGCTCCCCCACCGCGTCGGTCAGACGGTTTCCACCCCCACGTAGCTCTCGCGGAGGTACTCGTGAACCGCGTTCTCCGGGACACGGAACGACCGCCCCACCCGGATCGCGGGCAGATGACCGCTGTGCACCAGCCGGTACACGGTCATCTTCGACACTCGCATCACCGAGGCGACTTCCGCCACGGTAAGGAACTGAACCTCGCTCAGAGGCCTCTGGTCAGCAGCCATGACACACCTGAACCTTCCGCACTCGACTCGACGGCCACCGGCTTCCCCTTCCGGTGACTCTTCGTCGCTGCGTGCTCACTCCCCAATGTAGGGGCGGGTGATGCGAGTGGGGAAGAGGTGCACCCGCCGCCGGACTACTGTGACAGAGACGCCCGATCGAGTACGTAGCGGATCAGCGGCCGGTAGTGACCAGACCGCACGGCATCATCAAGTGGAACGGCCACGGACACCGACCCCTCGGCCTCCCCGACGAACAGCGCGGGATCGTCCGTGTCCGCCGGCCCCATCGCCTCGAACCCCAGCTGACCTGCCCCGCAGACCCATCCGTGGTCGCCGATCACCAACTCCGGCAGCGGCCCGCCGCCCTCCGCCGCCGCCGCCAGCGCCAGTCGAACCGGGAGGGGGGAATGGGTGTGCGCGCCGGTCGCACCACCGGGGCGCTCGCTCTCCGGTTCCCGCACCAACCCGACACCGCGTACGTAGTCGAGGTTGTACGTGCGTAGACCGAACCGGGTCGTTATGTCGACACAGCGACCCTGCGCCGGGGTGAGGACAGCACATCCCGCCGCCGACAGAGCGTCCGCTAGCCCGGCGTAGAAACCGAGCAGCCGGTGCGGGTGGCCGGTGCCCAGCAGCACCGGAGCGCCACGCTGGGCGACCGAGGCGAGCCGCTCCGCGAAGAGGTCCAGGGCGGCGATCGTCCGCCTCGGGTCGATCACATCATGCCCCGACGTCAGTCGAGGATCGGCCGAAACACCACACTTGGCCGCCATCAACTCGATCACATCCCGCTGGCTCCACGTCCGTTCGGGATCGAGTCCGATCAATACCCGGGGATCGCGCGCCGCGAACAACCGATAGCTCCGCAGACTCTCCTCCCGGGAGGTGGCCACCACCCCCGCCAACCGAGCAGCCAGCAGATGCGCCCGAAGACCCCCGGAACTCAACACGCCAGCGATGCTGACGGACCCGACCGCACCGAGCGCGGGAAACGGCACAAGTGGACACGGTCGGCCTAAGGGACACCCCGAGCCCGGCGCCGCCCGGCGCGGCTACGCCAGCAAGCCCCGCAACGGGAAGGCGGCACGCCGGGTCGCCAGCACCGCCTGGTCCAGCCGGTCCGCCGGGTCGTACCCCGCCTCCCAGTCCGCCCACTCCACCGGCCACCGCCCGTCGGTCATCCGCATCGGCCCCAACTGCCGGGTCCGCGCGAAGACCTCCTGCCGCCACCCCTCCGGGATCACCGTCTCCGGCGGCACCGGGGCCCCCGCCGCCACGCCCACCAGATGCGCCCAGGACCGCGGCACCACGTCCACCACCGCGTAACCGCCCCCGCCCAGCGCGACCCACTTCCCCCCGGCATGCTCATGGGCCAGGTCGTGGCACGCGACCTGCACCGCCCGCTGCGCGTCCAACGACACCGCCAGATGCGCCAGCGGATCCTCGAAGTGCGTGTCCGCCCCGTGCTGGGTCACCAGCACGTCCGGCCGGAAGTCGGCGATCAGCTCCGGCACCACCGCGTGGAACGCCCGCAGCCACCCCGCGTCGCCCGTCCCGGCCGGCAGCGCCACGTTCACCGCCGACCCCTGCGCACAGTCCGCGCCCGTCTCCTCGGGCCACCCGGTCTGCGGGAACAACGTCCGGGGATGCTCGTGCAACGAGATCGTCAGCACCCGCGGGTCCTCCCAGAACGCCGCCTGCACACCGTCCCCGTGATGCACGTCCACGTCCACGTACGCGACCCGCTCCGCGCCCAGCTCCAGCAACCGCGCCACGGCCAGCGACGCGTCGTTGTAGACGCAGAACCCCGAAGCGCCGCCCGGCATCGCGTGGTGCAGCCCGCCCGCGAAGTTCACCGCGTGCAGCGCCTCCCCCCGCCACACCGCCTCCGCCGCCCCCACCGACAGCCCCGCGATCAGCGAGGACACCTCGTGCATCCCCGCGAAGGCCGGATCGTCCATCGTCCCCAGCCCGTACGACATGTCAGCGGCCCCCGGATCCAGCGAGGCCGCCTTCACCGCCGCGATGTAGTCCTCCCGGTGGACGAGCCGCAGCGTCGAATCCCCCGCCGGCCTGGCCGACACGATCCGCACCTCACGGTCGAGACCGAGGGCGTCGACCAGTCGACGCGTCAGAGACAGCCGGACCGGATCCATCGGATGGTCCGGACCGAAGTCATAGCCCGTTACTGCCTCGTCCCACATCAGCTGTGCGCGGCCGCTCATGCCCGCCACCGTATCGGTCCGGCGAAGGCGCGAACGATCTGGCGTACACCGACGTCACCAGCACCAACACCATCGGCACCGCCATCGCCCCGCGATAGCTCCACGCGTCCCCCAACGCCCCCACCAACGGCGAGCCGACCAGGAAACCCACATAGTTGAAGACGTTGAGCCGCGCGACCGCCGCGTCCGACGCCCCGGGGAACAGCCGCCCCGCCGCGGCGAACGTCTGCGGCACCAGCACGCACAGCCCGAGGCCCACCAGCGTGAACCCGCCCATCCCCGCCCACGCCCCCGGCGCGAGCGCCACCACGCCGAACCCCAGCGCCGCCACCGTCGCCCCCAGCCGCACCACCACCACGGCTCCGAACCGCCGCACCCCGAAGTCCCCGATGGCCCGCCCCAGCAGCGTGGTCACCATGTAGACGTTGTACGGGACGGTCGCGAGCTGCTCCGAACTCCCCAGCACGTCCTGGAGGTACTTGGCACTCCAGTTGGAGACGGTCGAGTCCCCGATGTAGGCGAAGGTCATCACCAGACACAGCGGCAGCAGCATCCGGAAGACGAGGCCCTCCTCACCGCCCCGCCCGGCGTCCACCGGCGCGGCCCCGGAGCCGCCGTGGGCGTCCCCGTCGACGTACCACCGGCTCCCCACCAGCGCCACCGGCAACAGCACCGCCACCACCGGCAGATACGACACCCACAGCGTGAGATGCCAGTGCGCCCCCACCCACGCCAGCGAGGCCCCGACGATCCCGCCCAGGCTGTACGCGGCGTGAAAACTCAGCATGATGCTGCGCCGGTACGCCCGCTGGAGGCTGACCCCGAGCATGTTCATCGAGGCGTCCAGAGCGCCCACGGCGAGACCGAACACCGCGAGCGAGATCCCCAGCTCGGCCATCCGCTCCCCGAGGCCGACGCCGAGCAGCGCCAGCAACACGACCGGCTGGGACCAGCGCAGCACCCTGCTGGGCGGTATCCGCCGCACCAGCCGCTCCGTGGTCACGCTGCCGACGCCGGCCAGGACGGGCACCGCGGCGAGGAAGGCGGGCAGCAGGGCGTCGGAGACGCCGTACCGGTCCTGGACGGCCGGAATCCTCGTCACGAGGAGAGCGAAGGCCACTCCCTGCGCGAAGAAGCTGAACGCCAACGAGGCCCTGCCTCGCCGCAGTACGTCTGTCATGGCGGCGAGCGTAGGGCCCCGGGGTGATCGTGGATAGATCCAGCCAAAGGTGAGTTTCCCTCAGTTCTACCGGGTGGTCTGGAGGGCGAGCTCGGGCTCACGGATCCCGGCCGTGTTCTCCTGCGCTTCCGGCTTCTGCGGCTCGGCGGCGGGGGCTTCTTTCAGCTCCGCCGCGAGGATCGCCGCCATCGGCCCGGCGCCGAGAGCGCCGCTGACCAGGAACCCGGCCACCATCGAGACGGCCATGACGACCCCGCCGAGCCACACCATGGTGTCCACGGGGACGGTGTAGGCCCCGACCACCCGCGCCACGCACTCGGCGAGCAGCACCACACCCCAGACCACGGAGAACGCCCGCTCCCGGCACAGGAAGTCCGCCGAGCGGACGGAGCCGCCCGAGGCCAGCCGCTGCCAGGCGGCCTCCCTGGCCGCGTCCCCCTTCACCAGGAAGGGCTTCATCCCCGCGGTCATCATCGGCTTCCCGAGCGCCACGGAGAGCAGGATCCCGACCGCGACAGTGCTGCTGACCGCGCTGTCCTTGGCGAGCATCAGCCGCGGGTCGCCGGAGACGAAACCCAGCGACAGCGACACCACGTTCACGACGAGGATCAGCCCCGCCAGCGGGTTGGTCCTGCGCTCCTTGACCACGCTCCACACGGTCCGCAGAGCCGGCCCGACGCTGCTCCAGGCGAGCGCCGCGAAGGTGCTCATCCCGAAGCCGTCCTTGAACAGGTAGTACGAACCGAGCGGCAACGCCACGTCCACGATCAGCGGAGCGAAGTTCTTCCTCGCGTTGTGCTTCGTGTTCCGGCCCTGGGAAACCGAGTTCGTCGTCATGCCCTCAGCTTCGCCGTCGGCGGGGGCCGGTCACCAGAGACGATCGTCCGGAGCTCCGTATGACAGATGTCAGTCGAGCAGCGCCGTCAACTCGCTCATGTCGGAGAAGAGTCGGGTGGCCTCCGCCAGGTCGGCTGCGGGCGTCATGCGGGTGAACCCGTACACGTCCATCCCGGCCGCGACGGCCGCACGCACGCCCAGCGGTGAGTCCTCGACGACCACGCAGCGGGCAGGCGCGACGCCCATCCGCTCGGCGGCGTGCAGGAACAGATCGGGCGCCGGCTTCCCCTTGCCCACGTCCTGGGCGCTGAATATCCGCGACTCCCCGAACCATCTGTCGAGCCCCGTCGTCCGATGCCCCACCCGGATCCGCTCGTGGCTCCCCGAGGACGCCACGCAGTAGGGCACCTCGCCGGCGGTCAGCTTCTCGAGCACGCCCACGACGCCGTCCACCGGCCGCAGTTCGCGCGCGAACGCCTCGAACACCCGCCGGTGGAACTCGTCGTCGAACTCCGCCGGCAGTCGCTTCCCGGTGCGCTCCAGGACCAGGTCGTGGATCCGGTGCATCGCGGAGCCCATGTAGTCGCGAACGGAGTCCTCGTACGAGGTGGGATGCCCGAGCTCCGTGAGATACGCGGCCAGCAGCCGGTTGGAGATCGGCTCACTGTCCACCAGGACACCGTCATTGTCGAAGATCACCAAGTCGTAGGGCATATACAGACCCTAAACGCAGAAAACCCCCGCACCGTGAGGTGCGGGGGTTTTCCCAATGATTGTTCGGCGGCGTCCTACTCTCCCACAGGGTCCCCCCTGCAGTACCATCGGCGCTGTGAGGCTTAGCTTCCGGGTTCGGAATGTAACCG
>NZ_SHKS01000004.1:450920-645759 GCF_004217285.1 Streptomyces sp. BK239 | reverse complement strand
GACAACGCACTCGCCGAGTCGTTCTTCGCCACCATCAAGAGGGAACTGCTCGGCGCCAGCACCTGGCCCAGCCGGGCCGCCGCCCGCACCGCGATCTTCGATTTCATCGAAGGCTGGTACAACTTGCACCGTCTGCACAGCAGCCTCGGCTACCGCAGTCCCGCCGAATACGAGACCACACTCGCAGCCTGACCACCACACACCGATGGTGTCCGTCAAAGCGGAACAAGCTCACTCATAGGACCAGATCGTAAGCAAGTGCGGAAGGCTCGTGGTGCCCGTGTCCAGGACATCGGCCGGCAGGGTGGCCAGGGTGTCATCACGCGGTCGGGCGCGCGGGCGAGTGGTGTGGCGGGAGCTGACCGGGAAGCCCCCGATGCTTATGTACGGAAACAACGAACGTCCACGACGTCCATGCCGCCGGCCTCGGCCGCTTGTACGCCTTCGGTCGAGTCTTCGTAAACCAGGCAGCGGGCTGGTGTGACGGCGAGACGCGCCGAGGCGAGGAGGAACAGCCCCGGGTCCGGTTTGCCCCGAGGGGCGTCTTCGCCGGTGATGACGTCCGTGAACAGAGGGCGTAGCCCGGTGGCGCCGAGGCCGGCGTGGACGGCACGGCGTGCACCGCCCGAGGCGATTGCCATCGGAAGGCGGCCGTGCAGGGTCTTGGCAAGCTGAACCACTGGCCGGTATGTCTGCAGTTCGGCGATCTCGTCGAGGATCAGGTCGAGACACTGGGCGACAACGTCGCCGATCGGCACGTGGGTTCCCGTGGTGGCTGCCAGTTCACTGATCAGCTCTGCTCCGGAGGTCCCGATCCTGGACGTGTAGAACGACTCGTTCAGAGTGAGGCCCCAGCTGGCGCAGGCGCGGGAGAGGGCGCGGAAATTGAGCGGATGGCTGTTGACGAGCGTTCCGTCCCAGTCGAAGAGCACCGCGTCGTAGCGGTCCAGGTCCGGAAGATTCCCATGGTCGCAGGTGCCGGGCGCCAGGCATCTGGCGTCGGACGGCGAAGCGGTGCCGAGCGGGTCGCGTTCGAGTGGTGACGTGGGCGAGTGCTGGCCGGCCGGGGGACCGATGTGGGGGTCACGTGCCTGCATTTTGTCCTCGCTATCGCGTCGTCAGATGGTTTTCGTGATCAGGTCTTGTGCGTGTCGCTGGGCAGCCGCGGGGTCGGGCGGGGTTGCGGTGACCGCTGACATGAGACGTCCGAGCAGGTGTACGGAGCGGTAGGCGGCCAACGCGTCCTGCGAGTGCGCGATGCCGTGATCGGCGAGGAGTCGGCTCAGACGGACCGGATGGACAGCGAAGGCATGCGCGGCCCGCGCGTAGTCGAGGTTCGGATCCCCGTAGATCGCCAGCTCCCAGTCGAGGCCCGCCGTAGCGGCTGGCCCGAACAAGAAGTTCCCGGGCTCCGGATCGTTGTGCAGGAGACGAGGTGCGTCCGGCTCAGGCAGGGGCGCACCCGCCAGCGCCTCGGCTGTGGCGGCGGCTTCGCGGAATCCGCGGCGGGCGAGGGCAGCCTGATAGGAGACGAGTCGCTCGCGCAGGTATTCTCCCCAGCTTGTGGCCACCGGGTCGAAGAGACGACCGAAGCCGGGGCCGGTGATCTCGTGGACGCGGTGCAGGTAGGGGATGACTCGCCGTACGGCCTCCTCTCCACTGCCCGGCGCCGTGCCGCGCAGACGTCGCAGGACCAGCATCTGACGGCCCCGGATGGAGCCGTCCACAAGTACGGACGGGGCTCGTATACCGGCTTCGGACAGCCGCTGCAGAGCTGCCTTCTCGGTGTGTGCGCGCCAGGGTTCGCGGTAGATCTTGACCACGGCGCCGGGCAGGTGGAGAAGCCGGTTGAACGGGGGGATCACTGTGGCACTCATAGGCGTGCGGACGGGCTGGTGAGGGCCGCGCGCACGGTCTCGGTAACGGCGGCGTACGGGGTGCGGGTACCAAAGCGCAGGCTGACAGCTGGTCGGTCGGCGACGGCGTCGATAACACGGGCTCCGTTGCTCGCCAGGTCGTCGGTGTTGCTTGTGTGGATGTCGAGCCAGTCGCTGACGTAGACGTTGTCGCCCGGCGACATGCACTGGGCGCGCAGCAGATCCCGGACCGGTTCGGGGTGCGTCGCCTGCAGATGGAGGTCGTGGGAGCCCTGGATGACATGCGGGAAGACGACGAGATCCACGGTTGCGGACGCAGCCAGGGGCGTGCCGGTGCGCTCATGCCATTCGGAGGGGAGGATGTGAAGTTTGTTGGCGCCGCGGAAGTTCTGCCAGTCGGTGTCCGTCGTGGACTGGGGGCGCGTGAGGTCCCACCGCTCGGCGCTCGCGTAGCCGAGTGCTTGCAGGGTGCCGCCGTTGAGCCGGATCGGGCCCGGCATGGCGACAGCCCGGGGAGCCGCGCCTGGGGAAGCGGCCAGCATGGTGCGGTCGTTGGAGAGGAAAGCGCCCGTTGCGGTCGCGGCCAGCGCGAGCGCGAGCGTCGACTTGCCGGCGCCGGAGTCGCCGACGACCAGGATGCCGCGGCCGTTCATGGTGGCGGCCGACGCGTGCAGGCACACCCAGCCGTTGTCCTCGGCCCGGCGGTAGCCGATCTCCCTCAGATGCCGGGCGGCGTTCATCGTGGCATCGGTGTCGTCGCACGTGATGACGGTGAAACTACCTGGGTGGCGGACGACGATCTGCGGCGCGATCCCGGCATCAGGGTCGGTCAGGAGCACCGGGCCGCCCGGCATCTGGTGCCATGTTGCCGGGGCACCGACATGCATCCGTACGTGGCGTGGTGCTCCGGTGCCCCGTGAGCGGACACGTTCGGCAAGAGCGGCGACGCAGGCACGGGGCAGGGCGAGACAGCGCATCGTCGCGGTGATGTTGGTGGCTGCGGCGTCGGGGCGCACGACGTTCCACAGGTCGTTGGGCGGCGTGAACAGGCGCTGTACGTAGGTCGTTGCCGTGCTGGTCGACGCGAGTAGTTCGATCGTGAGACCGCTGAGCTGGACGGTGATCTTCTCGGTGCACCACGCGTCGAGGGAGGTCACATTGGCGTCGCCGTCGAGGAAGCCGGCCAGCACGGGTATGACCTGATCAGTCGCGGGCATCGGCGGCTCCGGCTGCGAGGAAGTATTCGATCTTGCTCCGGCCATTGCGGGAGTGCGGGATGTGGTGAGTCGTCAGGACGGCGGCGACGGTGTCGGCGGTCTCGGCCACGGACTGCCGGATCCGGGAGGCGGTCGCGGTGACAGGGGCGGCGGTGAAGCATGCCCCGTACTCGATCTCGACCTGCTGGAGGGTGCCGGGGTGCGGAGCCAGGGCGGTGGTGTCGACGGTGACAGTGGACCAGTGGCCGTCCGCGTCGGTCGGCGAGGGCAGGTCCCAGGTGGCGCGGTGGAGACTGCCGATATGAACGAGGCGCGGGTGGCCGAGGACTTCTGCCGCGTGGGCCAGGGCCTTCTCACGGGTGGCGGCGGGGCGGATGCTCTTGTGGAGACGGCCGTCCTTGAGGACTTTGGCCTTGGCCCACCAAGTTCCGTCGGAACGGGGGGTCAGGGCGGCGTACTCGCGCCGCCCGGTACCGGGCGGCAGAAAGATGTCCGAGCGTAGGACCCGCCGGTGGATGCTGAGGCCGAAGACCGGCGCACCGGTAGCGGGCAGATGATCGCGCAACAGACGTGCGACAGCGGCGGGATTGGCCGGGACGGTGAGGGTGATCTTCTCCTCGGCCTCCGGGCCTTGTCCGGAGCGATGGCCGGGGCGGGGCAGGGGGAAGTTCACCGCAGCACGCTCATCGGCGATGGCGCAGGCCCAGGCCGTGAAGTCTCCGGACGCGTCGGCGGGCGCTGTGGTGCGGTGGAAGGCGGCCAGGACGACGGCGTCTGGGCGCCATTCCACGGTGACGAAGAAGACGGCCTCACTGGTGGATTGGTCGATATGGCAGGCCCATAAGGGTACGTTGATCACCCCGGGGGCCGCCTGTTTCGGGCGACCGCTGTCGGGCCCGTGCCACAGCTGACGGCGCAGGGTCGGCTCGTCAAGGACGAGGGCGGGGCCGGCCATGGGGACGCTGAGGTGGGTATAGGCGACGCTCGAGTCGGTCGGCGAATCGGTGGTGGCCGCGACGAGAAGCACGAGTGGTCCCTTCAGATGAGCTACGGCCGGGTGAGGGTCGCGCGCCATACCGAGCGCTGCCCCGGGTCTCCCGGGCTGAGGTACTGCACGGCTTCCCCACCTGGGACGAGCCCTGAGGCATGGATGAAGCAGAGGAGGTCATCGGGGGAAATGAGCGTCATGTGCTGGCCGTTCGGCAGCGCGTACCGGTCGTTGCCGAGGGGAGCCAGGCACGGGTCGAGGTGACCAGCAGTGAAGAGGTTCAGCGACAGTGTTCCGCCGGGGACGAGGACTCGGTGCAGCTCGCGTAGCGCCCTGGCGAGAGCGTCACGGTGGTGGAGGTTATGCAGGACGCCGTGGCACACAACGAGGGACGCCCGCTGGTCGCCCACCGGGAGGCTGGTGACGTCGGCTTCGACGAAGATGGTCCGGGGCCCGGTGCGGCGGCGGGCCTCTTGCAGCATGCCGGGGTGCAGGTCGATCGCGAGCACCTGGTAGCCCGCTGCGGCCAGGGCGGGCAGGTTCCGGCCGGCACCGCAGCCCGCGTCGAGCGCGAGAGCGGCTTCGGGCACCGGGGCGGTGAGCAGCTCCGCGAGGTAGGGCGGTACGGCCAGCGCGGCGAAAGCGGTGACCGTGGCACGGTCGTTCCAGTATGTGCCGGTGGGGGCCGGTCCGGTGTGGGTCATTGTTCCTCCTGGCCGTGGAGCGTGTACCCGCTGTTCCACGGCTGGCAGCGCAGGGTCCGCAGTCCCGCGTCGGCGAATGCTTGCTCGCACCTTTCGGGGGTGCGGGTGAGGGCGGCGAAGGTGGGGCCGACGGAGGAGAGGGTGAGGACCTCGGCGAGGCGGTCGGTGAAGATGTGTTCGACCTTCTCGCCCGTGGCCAGCAAGTCGGGGTGGGAGAATGCGCAGTTGGCGAGGCTGCCCATCCGGAAGCGGTAGTCGAACAACAGGCTGCCGAGCGGGCGGAGGTCGCCGTCGATCAGGGCGGGCCAGGCGTCGTGCAGGAGCCGGTAGGCGATCTCGGGGCCGTACGTGCGGCCGGTTGCGGTGAAAGCGTCGAAGTGGCGGGCCTCGGCGGCAAGGCTGTCCCGGGCGTCCCAGATCACCGGGTCGTGGGGCATGCCGAGCACGATGTGCGTCTCCTCGGGCAAGGCGGCTTGCAGCAGCGGCACCTGCGCGCCGGCGACCACCTGGACCGCGCCTGTTATGAGCCCGGCCGCCGCGGATCCGCCCAGGCACTGGACCGGCAGAAGGTGACTGTCCTCGTGGTCGATTTCCTCACCGTGGTTGAGCGCCAGGAACTTGACGAGCTGACGGGCGGCGACGGGCCGCCCGTAGAGCTCGTTGACGGCCGCGGCCACGGCGGCGATCTGTCCACTGCTCGATCCGAGCCCGAGGTGCGCGGGCATGTCCGGGGCGCTCACGCGTACCCGCAGCCGCTCGTGGGTGCAGAGCGCCGCACGCATCAGCAGCGCGGCGTGCCGGGCCAGGACCGGGTGGTCGCAGTCCGGGGTGGTCTGCACGGCGGGGCCGTCGTCGACGATGTCGACCTCGACGCGGCGCATGAGGTCGCAGGTGAAAAGGAGTTCACCCGCTAGGTAGGCACCTTGGCCGGGAACGATCTTGCTGGAGTCCAGGGCCATGGCATTGATGCGGCTGGGGTAGGCCAGACGTACCTGGTCTGTAACCGGCTGCGGCGGCCTGCCGCTCGTAGGGGTGAGCGCGAGTGGGGAGCGTGGGGCGCCGAGCGGGAAGGGCGGAAAGTCGCTGTCGATGGAGGGGCTCATAGGGGGCTCCCGGGGCTGAGGAGGGCGCGGGCGCTGTCGGTGACGTCGAGCAGGTGGTCGAGGGCGCTGGTGGTGTAGCCGCCGCTGCCGAGGGATCCGTCGGCCCGGACGGCCATGTTGGCCCGGGCGAGTTGGCGGTGGGGCAGGCGGAAACGCAGCAGGTCGTCGATGAGCAGGGCAGCGGCCGGCCGCAGATGGGGACGACGGTGGGCGAGGCGGGCCAGACCTGGAGTTCGGCGTCCCGCGTCGACCAGGGCGCGGTGGTGCGGCGGCAGATACAGGACGTTGTCGGTGACGTACTGCTCGTACCAGGCGGCGAGTTCGCCGGTGGCCGCCTGGCTGAGGATCACCACATCGAGCACGAGCAGCGGCATCTGGGCACCGCCCGGCGCGTAGTAGGTCCGGCCGTCGATCTCGAGGGGCGGGTAGTACGGGCGCAGGAGACCGGTGAAGTAGTGCGGTGTCAGCGTGCGTTTGACCGTAAGCAAGCGGGCGGCGAAGTCTCGCAGCCGCTCATGGACGACAGCGGCGAGGGCGTCAGCTGTGTTCCGGTCGGCAGCAGCAGGAAGGCCGGAGCAGTGCCGGATCGCGTCGTCGAGCGCGTGGCTGGCAGCGGTGACCTCGTCGATGAATACGTGCTCGCCTGGGGTGTCGGTGAAGGAACGCCTTCGGGGACCGCGGGGGTTGCGGGTGGCGTAGGAGTACACCGTCTCCCGGGGTACCTCGTCGGCCGCGGCACCGAGGCGAAGCATGGCCGCTTGGACGGCGGGTGGCGGGACCGGGTGGCCGGTGTGGCGGGCGAGGGAGGCGGTGATCATGCCGAGGTCCCGTAACGCCGCCCGGGCGGGGGCGGCGTCGCGGATCGAGGCGGCGTGCCGGGAGAGGTGCTCGGCTCGGGTACGCAGCCAGGTGGTGTCAGCTGCGATGTTGGCCTGGGGCAGGGCCCTCATCACCGCGTCGGCGCCGAGCGGGTCGAGCGCGGCCGTGGTCGAGTCGAGGTCGCGGGTGAGCGTCATAGGTCCTCTCCCTGCCCCCCGGGGCTGGTGCCCCGGGCGCGGTTATTCGATGGGCTGGTCGTCCCGGTAGGACCACACGCGGCCGGCGCTGAGGCTGTCGAGGTAGTCCAGCAGGGGTTCGATCTCGGGTCGGGTCGCACTGGAGGACGCCAGGACGGACTTCGCCTGGTCCAGCGGCAGCAGGACCGCGCCGGTCACTTTGCCGTCCGGGTCGTGCACCGCGATCTCGCCGTCCCACTCGGCGCAGTCGAAGGTCGCGACCACCGTGGAGGGATACCGGGCGGTCGTGGTGTTGACGAGGTAGGCCAGTGGGCCCACCGTCGTCAGGTTTAGACCGGTCTCTTCCCTGACCTCGCGGACCAGAGCCTCGGCGAGGAGTTCGCCGCGCTCGACGCCGCCGCCGGGGATGGACCACATCTCCTTGCCGTCACGCTGTTCCTGGACCAGGACGATGTGGTCGCCGCGCCGCAGCAGTGCGGCGACGACCTGGACGCCGGGCCCGCTGACCGGTGCAGCCGGGGCGGCAGTGGCGGTTTCGCTGGCAGTCATGTTCGCTCCAGTTCGGTTTGCAGGGCCGTGATGCACCCGGGGAGCTGGGTGGGGTCACGGCCGTGCCAGTACAGGAAGTACGACAGGGTGATGACCAGGCGGTGGAAGGCGAGGCGCTGCTCGAACAACGGGTCGGCCGGCTCCCCGCGTTGCTGCCAGTAGGCGTCCAGCAGCTCTTGCCGGTCGGAGGCGGAGGGCAGGCACCAGCGGTCGAGTTTGACGAAGTCGCTGGCGGCCTCCGCCGGGGTGGCGTGGTCGAAGTCGAGCAGGGCGATCTTGCCGCCGGGTCGGATGAGGATGTTATCCGGGTGGATGTCCTGATGGGTATTCACGCACTCCTGATGTCTGAGCTGTTGGGCCAGCGGCAGACCGCGTCGGCGAGTGGCCTCGGCGAGCGCGGTGGGGATCAGCCGGTGTCGGCAAAGAGCGTCGACGAGGTCGGAGAGCTGGCGGGCACGGGAGGCCGGTGTCGCCGTGAGGGGGGAGGCCGGCTGGGTGGAGTGCAGCAGGGCGATCTGGTGTCCCAGCCGCGGCCACAGGTTTGTCCCGATGGCGTCGTCCTGGCGGGCTTCGGTGAAGGTGCGGCCGTCAAGCCATTCCTGGAGCATGAACGGGCCCAGGTCCGGGTCGGTGCCCACGCGTAGGACCTGCGGGACCGTGACCCCGCTTGCTGCCGCGTCGCTCATGGCCGCGGCCATCTGACGCAGATGGGCCTCGCCCTCACGGTCGTTGAGCTTGAGGAGGTAGGAGCGGCCGGCACCGGTCAGTTGCCAGCAGGTGTTGAAGCGGCCCTGGGGCAAGGGCCGGGCGGTGAGCGTTCCCGCGTCGGGGAGGAGACGGCTGACGGCGGCGTGATCAAGGACGGCTGTGGTCATTGGGCAGCTCCCGCGATGACGAGGCCGGAGGGCAGCCCGTCGCGCGTGAACACCTCATGGACCTGCTCGGCGAATTCGACGACCTGCTCGATGCCGAGCTGTAGCGGATCTCGGACGTCCAGGCGGGGCAGGGCATCGTGCAGATGCCGGCCGAGGTCGAAGGGAGCGGAGAGTTCGATGGCTTCGGTCCTCGGCTCGGACAGCGGGGTGAGTGCCAGGTGCAGGCCGCTGTCGCTGATCCTGCCGTCCACGGTGCACAGTCCGGCGGTGGCGGAGCGGGCCGCCAGGATGGTGCCGATGTCAGTGGGGGCGAGGAGTTCGGCCAGGTAGGCGGTGCCCTTCCAGGTCTGGCCGGCCTCAATGGCCAGTTCTGTGTCGAAGAACCGGTTCGGGAAGCGCCGGAACTGCTCGCGTCGAAGGTGCCTGCGGCGGGGCAGCAGCACATCGGCGTTGTGACGGGCGGTCAGGACGACGGGTGCGGCGGCGGTCTCGGTGCGGGCCACGCTGATCTCGGACGAGGTGTCGATGGAGAAGGAGTAGTCGTCGCTGTGGGGGCGGAGGAATCCCGCTGCGTACTTGCCGATCTTGGCGGTGATGGCGTCGGGGAAGATCTGCAGTTCATCGGCTCCCTGCTCACCGAGTGCCTTGTACTCGGCGGAGCGGAAGGTGCCGTCCGGCTCGAAGTTCAGCAGGACGCGCAGGGAGCCGGGCAGCAGCATCGTGGCGTGGATCGCGCCGACGAGGGACAGCTGCTGCTGGTGGAGGTCGAGGACTTCGAGGAAGTAGTGCTCGGTGCGTACACCCATCAGCTCGTTGGCGAAGGGGTTCTTCAGATCGGGGGCGTAGACCCACAAGTCGCCGCCGGCCCGTGCCGGGCCCCAGCGAGTGTCCTGTATCTGCTCGCCGGTGGTGCGCCGGTGGGTGAAGGTGTGGAAGGAGTAGCCCGAGATCTGCGGGTCGCGGCGGCCTTCGGGGTGGACGACGAAGTGACGGAAGCAGTCGGTGTGGGTGCGGGTGTCCGCGACCACTTCGGAGGTGATGCTCCGGCTGCTTCCAGGGCCGTCGGAAGCAATCGCGCGAGCTTGGGCTATGGCATCGGCCAGGTGGTCGGCGAATGCGGTGATCTGGGTTTCGGTCAGGGAGCCGGAGGCGTAGAAGTGGTAGAAGAGGCGTGTCCTTCCGTCCCCGCAGGGGTCCGGGAGGGTTAAGGGGACGAGCCGGTAGCGCTCGCACAACTCCGGCGGCAGCCGTCCGCCGGGGTGGCTGAAGGCGGCGGAGACGACGGGCGCGTGCAGGGCGGGCACCAGCAGGGCGCTGGGGTCGGCGGCCTGTACGGCCGCGGTGAGCTGGTCGCGGCGTTCGAGGCAGCGGGTGGTGAGGGCGGTGTAACCAGTGCGGCCCAGGGTGTGCAAGGTGGCCCACAGGGCAGCCGCGGTGGCGCCGGGACGGGAGCCCAGGACGGTCTCGTCGGGGATCCGGGTGTGGGGGTCGATGCGGGTGACGTGTTCGAGCAATCCCTTGCGGACGAGCAGGGCCCCGCACGCGTAGGGCATGAGGCCGGCCTTGTGAGGGTCGACGGCCATGGAGTGCACGCCGGGGCTGCGGAAGTCGAAGGGCAGATCGGGGGCGGTGAAGGGGAAGACGAATCCGCCGTGCGCAGCGTCTACGTGCAGGAAGCAGCCGACCTGTTCGGGGCGCTGCAAGGCGAGGTCGCGCAGGTCGGCGGCGATCTCTTCGACGGGGTCGGCGAAGCCGCTGTTGTAGTACCCGGCAGCGGCCACCACGATGATGCCGGTATCTCCGGCCGCGATGGCCTCATCGGCGGCCCTGTGGACTTGTTCGCGGGTCAGGGCCCAGGTGGGCCCGGCGGGAAGGCGTACCAGGTCGATGTCGAGGATCTCGGCAGCTTTGGCGACGGAGGCGTGGCACAGGTCCGAGGTGAGCACGCGTATCCGGTGGCCGTCGGTACGCAGCAGGTTGCGGGCGATACGCAGGGCGGCGAGGGTCGCTTCGCTGGCGCCGCTGGTCAGGTGCCCGTCGAGGGCTCCGCCGTGGTAAAGGTCAGCTAGGACGGCCAGGGCTTCCTTCTCCAGCCGCCGGGTGCCGGCCTTGCCCTCGCCGAAACGGGTATGGACCCCGACGTTGTTGGTGTTGACCGCCGACCAGTCGCCCAGGACACGTACGGCCTCCGGGTGGGGGGCGGCCATCGCGAAGCCGAGCCGGATCTGCTCGGGGTCCTCCCAGGCCGTTATCTCGCCCCGGGCCTCGGCAAGGTGCTGGTCGATGGACTCGCGGGTCCAGCCGGTTTCGGGGAACTCGGTGGGCACGGCCCAGCCGATGTCCAGATCACCCATGAAGCGTGCCTCCTCGGGGTTCGGGGGCGATCTCGCCCAGGTGCTCGGTCTTGGTGAACCGCAAGTCCCGGCCGGTGAGTTTGGCGGCGCTCGCGCGCAGGGCCAGCAGCCACGGGCCGAGCGCGCTCACCGCGGGCTGGGGCAGGAAGGTGGCGATGGCCGCGAAGGCCGGCGGCTGCTGCCAGCCGCCACGGGCCTGGCCGGGCGTCCGGAAATCCTCAAGGAGCCGGCCGCGCAGCCGGTACGCCACGACCGGCTCGATGACCCCCGCTGCCAGCGCGGCCACGGCCAGCGGTGAGAGCTGCCGCCGGGCGGCCAGATGCACGGCTGCGGCCGTCATCACCACTGGCCCCAGAGCCCAGGCGGCGCCGTCGGCGAGAGCCCGGGCTGCCAGCAGCCGCTGGCCGGTGCGCGAGAGCCGGGTGGGCCGGGCAGCGGCGAAACGGTAGTCGTGGCGGGTCGCGGCGTTCGCGAAAGCCACGCTGCTGAACGCGCGGGCCATGGCCCCAACGCTCTGGTACGGCTCGACGATGTTGACCGAGGGCAGGACCGCGATGGGCTCGCCGGCCATGCTCAGACGGTGGCCGACCGCGAGGTCGTCGTGCGGTTCCTGGAAGAACCCGATGTCCTCGATCTTGTCGCGGCGCACGATGAGCCCGGAGCCCACTCCGTAGACCATCGGGCGTGCCAGCGCGGTCAGCAGCCGGGGACGTCGTCCGGGAGCGCACAGGCAGGCCACCTTGATGCGCCGGTATTCGATGCCGAGGGTGCGGCGGAACGAGGCAAGGTCCTGACCGGACATCACTGCCGAGCGCCGCCCGCGGCCCGCGGGGAAGGCGGGCAGCATCGGCTGCTGGATCATCGCGGGCCGGCCAGCGGCGGCCTGGGCGAACTGGGAGCGCAGCCGGGCGTCGGGAACCGCGTCGGCGTCAAACACCGCGATGTAGTCGTCCGAGGGCGGCAGCAACACCTCCAGCGCCGCGACAGCATAGTTGAGCTGGGAAGCCCGGCGTCCCTGGCCCGGATAGGACACGACGTGGAAGACCTCCCTGGCCAGCCGCTCGTTGTGTCCCCGTGCGAGGTCCCGGCACAGGTCCTCGGTGGTCTGCCGGCCGCTGGGTGTCTCGGCCGACTCACGAGCGGCGGTGACCACCAGGACGCGCAGCTGCGGCCACTGGGCGGCGAGCTCCGCGAAATGCGCCAGCGAGCGGGGGATCACCGCCTGTTCGCGCAGCGCCGGGATGATCACCGTTAGACCGGTCGCCCCGCCGGGCGACGCATGTTCGGCCTGGTTGGCCTCGGAGCGCAGGCATCGGTAGGACAGGGCCATGGACGCGGTCATGTACAGGGACCGGACGGTGTAGGCGGCGGAGAGCAGGCGGCTGACACGGATCACGGCGACTCCTGTTCGGCTAAGCCCAGCTCGCGCAGGCACCGCTCGGCATCCTCGAAGTAGAGGGGACGGGCCTTGGGGCGACAGGTCAGGATGCGGTCGCGGGCGGTGGCGGGCTCCCATCCCCGCGCGCGCAGGATGGCGTAGGCGGCGGCCGGCGAGCGGTTGACTCCGGCCGCGCAGTGGCAGTACAGCCGGGCCCCGTCCTCGCGCGCAGCCAGCTCGGCGAAGGACACGCAGGCGGCGTACCAGTCGGCCCCCCGAGAGGCGCCGTCGTCCGCGGTGGGCGCCGTATGCCACACCAGGTCGGGGCATACGGCGGCGAGAGGCGGCACCGGGCGCGGGGTCCGGCAGTCCAGTACGTGTGTGACACCGAGTTCGAGAAGGGCCCGGACGGCGGGCGGGCCCTCCGGTGCGGCGCCGACCAGAAGCCACTCGGTCACCGGCTGGGCATCCAGCGCAGGTTCAGCGCGCATCGACGGCCCCCACAGTCGTACGGGGAGCCGTGTAGATCCGCTCGGGGGTGCCGTGCGCGAGCCGTCGGGCGATGTCCTGGCCCATGGTGACGGCGTGATCCATGTTGCCGATCTCGTAACGCCAGGTACCGAAGCGCCCGCGTGAGTAGATTCCGTGCCTCTCCAGCCACGGCTGGATGAGCGTCAGCGCCGCGTCCCGGCCTGTGGTCGGCACCGGGTAGGCGTAGGGGATCAGCTCCACGTGGCCGCTGACACGTTCGGCGCGCTCGGGGACCAGGCCGCAGCGACGCAGCGCCGTGTCGCAGTCCTCGACCAGTCCGGTCCGGTCCAGCAGGGTACCCGCGGACAGCGACGTTTCGGTCATCCAGGCCGAGTACCGGCTGGGGGCGGAGTCCGGGACATTGGCCGGCGCGTATCGGGAGAAGTTCGTCGCCCGGTAGAACGGTGCCTCCCCTCCGGGGAAGTACAGCCACGAGCGCCGGTCGGTCGTCGGTGACCGGTAGCCGAGTCCAGCCATCGCCACGGTGGTGTGGCGCAGGGTGCTGGCTGCGTGGCGCACGTCCTCTGGTGCTCCGGCTGTCATCGCAACGAGCCTGTCGAGCGCGCCGGTGGCGACCAGGTGGCCGTAGGTGAGTACGGTGCCGTCGGCTGTCAGCAGGGTCTTTGCGGCCTCATCGACGTGGACGACGCTCTGACCGGTGCGGACATCGCCGTCCAGGCAGGCGGCGAGCCGCTGCCAGATCGCGCCGGTGCCGCCCACGGCAGGGAACGCGAACTGCGCGTTGGGGCCCCACGCTTGCGTGCCGGTGGAGCCCGTCTTCAGCGCGTGCTGAAGCGCGCCGGTGTCGGCGGGCGCGACCCGTTCCGCAATCCATGAGGCGGACATCTCGCTCAGGCTGGTGGCCCAGATTTTCCGGTTGTAGGGGGCGAAGAACTCCTCCACCAGGGCCGGACCATAGGTCGCCTCCAGCCACGAGGCGAAGTCCGTCCCAGCGGGAGCGCGGCCTCGATCCTGTGCTGCGGTCAGATCGTCCAAACACCTCCGGGCTGTTGCCCGGCGCAGGTGGTGCAGGTGTTGCTGGAAGGGGTAGGGCACCCAGCTCCCGCCGTGCCGGATGAACGAGGAACGCTCGTGGTGCAGCAGCTCCTCCGGCTCGAACAACTCCGCAAGCAGCGCGTCGAAGCTCTTCAACTTGGAGAACACGACATGACCGCCGAGATCCCAAGTGAAGCCGGCCTCGTCGACGACCGAGGAGCCCAGGCCCCCGACCGTCGGCGCGGCTTCCAGCAGCATCCAGTCGCGGCGACCGAGACGCTGGAGTTCGTGCGCGCATGCCAGCCCGCAAGGCCCTGCCCCCAGGATCACCACCGGTACAACGGGACGTGCTCGGGTTGTGCTGTTCCTCACGACACCCTCCTCATCGCACAACGGCTGCGGCAGCTGATAACTGCGAGGTGCCGCCCCCGACTTCGGTGGGAACCGGCAGACCGGGCCGAAGTGGCCTCCCGGGCCGTAACGGGAGCCGCCTCATGTGGCCTGCAGGTGCAACTGGTACGTCTGGCGTGTGCCGTCGGCCGAGACTGAGTCTGTCGGCTCGAAGCCGAGACGTTCGTAGAAGCCCCGGGCACGTCGGCCTGGGTGGTCCGGCCCGAAGGTCGTCACCTCGACGGTTCCTGGAGCAGCAGTGAGGTCGTGCAGTGCGGACCGGACCAGGAGGGCCCCGATGCCTCTGCCCCGAAACGCGGTGCTGACGGCCAGCCAGCTGATCTCGTACCGTGGAGGGCGCACCGACATCAACAGGCCGCCGGCGAGCGCCGCTCCGGGCCCGCCCTCCGCATCCCGCACGCACAAAGCGGTGCCGCGCTCCACGTTGCGTTCCAAGGCCGCCCGGAACTCTGGATCGTCGACCAAGGGGCCGAACAGATCTTCGACCTGACCCGCGAGGCGTAGCCAAGCGGGAAGATCGGACCGGACGGCCAGGACAGCCTGCATGCATGTACTCCTGGAAGAGAGGGCGGACGATGCCACGTACTAGGCCGGACACACCGGATCTTCACCCCTCGCCGCTGTGACCTCCTGGAGTGGCCATGCCCGGGCGGGGATAAGGCGTCCAGGCGTCCCGGTAGGGCACCGTGGCCGGACTGGAGGATGTGCCTGGCTTCCCGCACGGCAGGCCCCCGATGCCCGGCGAATGCCTGAGTGTAGATATTGGGGCTGGAGGTCCCGCCAGTCCGGAATTGGCCGAACTGACTCACCGTTTCCGGGAGATGCGCCGTGCTCCGACGGCCGTTGGTCGGTCAGCATCGCCCCTCCTCGTTGGCGCCGGAGGAGGTGTGGCTGAGCCGGGACCACACCTGCTTGCCCCGGGTGAGCTGGTGGACTTCCAGCTCCTCGGCGAGCTGCGACAACAGGAACAGACCCCGCCCGCCTGTCCGGTCCTCCATGGGTTCCTTGACGACCGGTACCGCCCCCACCACGACACCGTCCGGCGCCTCACGCACCAGCAACTCACCGTTGCCGGCGCATGGACCAGGACGTTTGTCAGCAGCAGTGACACCGAGCTCGGCGGTGAGCGTGAGCTCCTCCACGGACCACAGCCGCAGGTGGATGCGGGTGACCTCGCGCTGGGCCGCGAGTGCCTCGGAGCCCAGGACCGTCAAGACCGTTTGGTAGCGCTCACCGGGCTGGTGACAGACATTGACCCCTCCAAACGGCACAGCAGGCAGGCACGACTGGGTGTTGGTGTCCTTGGCGGGCACGGTTGCCTCCCCGGGTGGGGTGCTGCGGTTCAGGTGTGCGTGATCAGGTAGGCGGGGCCCTCGCCGCGCCGGGCTCGTTCGATGGCGTCGAGGCGGGCGAAGGCGCGAGGCGCCATCAGTTCCTGCCAGGTCGCGAGGTCGTGGACGGCCCACATGTCGTGCTCGGCGGGATCGAGTCGGATCCGGCCGAGCTGGTCGGCGGTCAACTGGCCTCCGTCGAAGATGAGCCCCACCTTGTTCAGCGGCAGACGCGGCCCGGCGTGCAGGAAGTGCGTCAGGAGCAGCTTCGGCGTGTCCAGACCGAGTTCGAGGCCCGTTTCCTCGACGGCCTCTCGCCGTGCGGTCTGTAGCGGGTCCTCGCCTGGGGCGTCGAGGTTGCCGCCCGGGAACTGCCAAAGTCTCGAGCCGTAGACCGAGCGCAGTTGGACCGGCCGGTCGTGCTCGTCGCGGACGTAAAGGCAGCCGTACACCGTGTGGTGGGGGACGGTCTGCGCGTACTGCGTGGGCGTCATCGGCATAGGGCGGCCCGGTCGTGCAGGGCGGTGGTCGAACGCGAGGGCGAGAACGCCGAGGGCCTCCTTGGCGGGCGGGTAGATGCTGCGGAGGTTGGCGAGCAGCTCTCCGGGCGGCCCGTCCGGGTCGATGCGCGCGGCGTCCTCTGAGCTGAGCAGGTCCTGGAAGGAGTGGTACGGGCTGATCCGCTTAACAATGACGTCGAGTTCCCGCCCGGTGTCCCGGTCGTGGAAGACGACCGTGTCGCCGACCGCAACGGCGCGCTTCCGCGCGGTGGCCACCCTCACTTCGATCGTTTTGCGGCCTGCTTCCAGTTGGCGGTAGTACCGCCCGAGCAGGTGCATGTGGTGCTGTTGTGGTTCACCTCCGGTCGCTGGGTTCGGGACGGCTGGGATCGCCTGCTGGGTGTCGTCAGGCACGCGTGCCTCCGTTCGATGTGTTCCGTCCGTCGCTGCCTGGTCAGGGTGCGGTGGCCGCGCTCCTGTCCGTCGGGATCGGTGTGGATGGCGAGGAAGTGGACGAGGATGCCGGCGCGCTAAGGCAGCTCGATCGGTCCATAGCGCGCGTCCGGCTCCTGTCGCATCAGCGCGTCGTACCGGTCCGCTACCGAGAAGTGCCAGAACTCGGTCGCATAGTTGGTAAAGCCTGCGTTCTCCATGGCGTTGAGCAGCACTGTGCGGTGGTGGCGCGCGCCTGCGATCCTGCCCAGCAGGGCGATGTTGGCGCCGCGCGCGGTGTCGTGTTCTCTGAGCACGTTCCGGCGGATCACGTCCTGGCCCACGATCGCGATACCGCGGCCGTAGTGATCGCAGGCCCTGGGCCATGCTGGACTTGCCGGACGCCGAGTTGCCGCGGATCACCACCAGACGGGTGTTCTCACGACCGGCCGCAGTTTCAGTGGACAGACGACGGTGTGCGCCGCTCGGCGTGCCGGTCATGCGGGCCAGCCCGTCTCGCTGTACAGGTCCCCGCTCTGGATCTTCTCGATGGCCACCCGGGTGTAGGAAACGAGGTTGTCGGGCAAGGCGGCGGGGTCCCAGAACCTCCACTGGGTGCACTTGTCCGGCTCACGCAGTTCCGGCTCGCCGCTCCAGGCGCGAGCGCGGAAGAACAGGCCCACGCGGGGCCGGTCCCCGGCCTTGTCGATGTGGTGGACGACGTGGACGAGTTCGACGTCCTGGTGCTCGATGTGCAGGCCGGCTTCTTCCCGTGCCTCCCTGATCAGGCAGGTGATGGCGCTCTCCTGCTCGCAGTGGCCGGCCAGGGCGTGCCAGGTGGACGGCGCGAACGCGGAGTCGGGGTGACGCAGCCCGAGCAGCACCGTCCCGTCGGGCCGCTCCAGGTAGAGGTGGACGCCGATGACGTTGAGGACTGTGCCGTGCGGCGAAGCTGGGCGGCGCTCCTCGTGCGATGAGAGCCCGCTCCGCGGCGCGGTGCTGGACGCGATGGCCGGGCGGCTGGCGGCGTGACGCCGTACGAGGTCGCTGGTGGTGTCTGCGATGCGCAGGCGGTGGAGGTCGTCGGGGGCGAACCAGGCCAGCATCACCCCTTCCGTCAGGCGGAGTTCGCGGGGATCGCCGTTCCAGCGGCCGGCGTAGATGGCGATGGGCACGGTCGCGCCGGCGTCGTCAAAGGCGTACTCGGTGCCGAACGGGGTCAGGTCGGCAATGTCGAGGCCGGCTTCCTCGGCCAGTTCGCGCCGCACGGTGTGTTCCAGGGTGGCGTCCTGGGGCTCTCGGCCGCCGCCCAGCAGGGACCACATGCCCGGCTCCCAGATACGGCCGGGGAAGTAGTCGCGCAGGTGGAGCAGGTACTCGCCGCGGTCGTTGTAGATCAGGGCGGAGGCATTGGCGGTCTCCGGTTCGGTCTTGGGCGTGAGCTTGAGCAGCTTCTCGCGCAGGGAGGGGGAGGTCACCCTGTCCACGGGACGCCACTCGATGCCGCCGACCTCTTCTTCCTGCAGCACCACCGGCGCCTCGGTCGCGGTGTGCTGGCGGAAGAGGAACCGGAGGTCGAAGTGCTGGTGGCCGGGTTCGCCTTTGCCTGGGCGGGCGTCGATGTCGTGGGTGTCGATGTCGAACGGCACAGTCTCGTAGCCGGGCCACGGTGCCACGGCCTGGGGCGGGATCCCGGTCTCCTCGTGCAGCTCCCGCAGCGCCGCTGCTGCCAGGGACTCGTCGACGGACTCGGTGTGTCCGCCGGGGGCGAGGACCTTCCCGCTCGCCAGGTGCAGCACGTGCAGGACGCGGCCGAGCGGGTCGACGACGATCGCGCCGCAGGTGACGTGCCCGGTGAAGGTGGAGCGGCTGGCGATGTCGGTGGGCCGGTCGAGGGCATCCAGGAGACCGCCGAGCTGCATGCGCTCGTGAGGGTGGCGAGCGAGGTAGGTCTCGACGATGGTGCGGATGTGGTCGTGCGACAACGGCATGGGGCTACCTCAGAGGGGCGTGGTTCGGGACGAGTCGAGGCGGGGGATCGGTCGTGTCAGCTCAGCCGCATCCCCTCCGTAGGGATCTCCACGATGACGGCGGTGCGCGCGAGGGGCAGGCCCCACCGCTCGCGTGCCGTCTCCGCCGCGAGTTGGGCTTGCCGCGCTCCGGGCGGGCCCCATCCCAGCAGGGCGGCTGCCTGGGCGGGGGTGGCGAGCAGGCGGGCGAAGGGGTGACCGGTGGCGGGGTCGACGGCCGCCGGTCCGATGGCGGTGACCCGGGCGGCCAGGCGGAGCCGGGCGTTGGGGCCGATTCCGCCGTAGACCTCGCCGGTCTCGTCCAGCACCCAGCCCAGTCGTACCGTATCGGTCAGGGTGAGCTGGGCCTCCTCGGCGGCTTCGCGGTGCAAGGTGTCCTCGGGCGTCGCGTCGGTCGTCTCCACGGTGCCGCCGGGCAGCATCGGCAGTGCGCCCCGGGGTCCGGGGTCGGCCACGAGGACGACCCGGCCGTCGGGGACGAAGCACCACGCCCAGGCTTGCTGCACGGGGAGCCGCTCGGGGACGGGGCCGTGGTTGAGAGGGCTGTCCCACAGGGGCCGGTAGCGGACGTGGACGTCATGGCGGTCCAGCGCCGGGACGTCGAGGATGTGCCGGCCGTCGGCGAGGTGAGCGGTGGCGGTGTTTCCGAGCCGGGCACGGTAGGCGGCGAGCATGATCTGCCCGTCCACGGGGCGCAGCCGCTGCACCGCGTCCCGGGTTTCCAGGAAGGCGTACTCGGACAGCTCCTCGCGCGGCAGGCGGATCGCCTGCACCCGGTCGGGGGTGAGGGTCCCCCCGTCGAAGACGAACCGGACCTCTCCGGGGCAGGGCGTGCCGGGCTGAAGGTCGGGGTGGGACGGGGAGAAGGAGTGGACGGCGAGCACGGCCGACAGGGGCAGGTCCGACAGGCCCAGTTCCTCGGTGATCTCGCGCCGGCAGGTGACGTGCGGGTGTTCGCCGGGTTCGACGACGCCTCCGGGCAGCAGCCACGAGTCGTCCTTGCGGTAGGTGGGGTGCACCAGCAGGACCCGGCCGACCTCGTCGGTGATGATCGCGGCGGCGCCGAGCCACGCCGCATGCCGGGATGCGGCGTACTGCGCTGCGGGCAGATCGGCACACGGTGTGACGTGATCCGAAGGGGACATGGGAGAGGTCACGTAGTTGCCTTTCGCGTCGGTGGACGGGCGAGTGCGCAGCGCGGACCGGCCAGTGCTGATCAGGAGCCACCGCCGTTCATCCGGCGTCGCAGCTCCCGGGGTCGGTGAGCAGGGCAGCGCTGCCGGGCACGATCGGCCAGTCCACGGTGATACGGGTGTGCTTCTTGGCGAACACGTGCGGTTCGTGGTCCGTGCCCGCCGGAGCGCAGCCGGCTGCCGGGCGGGCGGTGATGACGGGGCAGCGGGCGCCGCGGTGGTTGCGCTGCCAGTGCTCGACCTGCTCGGCCATCTCCTGCGCGGCGAGGCGTCCTTGGTCGCCATAACCGTGGACGACGAACTCGTACAGGCCCTTGCCGTCGTCTCCGTCACTGATGCGTTCGGTGGCCAGCCGGGCGAGGGAGGCCCCGCGGACGATGGCGGCGCCGGGCCAATGCTGGGGCGGCGGGTTCAGGACTCCGTTGTCGCCGTCGGGGTCGACCTCTAGGCGGCAGAAGCCGGGCAGGGCGCCGGCGAGGTAGAGGGTCAAAGCATCGAAGGGCTCCTGACCGCCGACGGTGACGTGGGTGCGGGTGACGGTCGGCTCGCGGGTGAGGGCTGGGGCGAGTTGGCCGACGGGCAGCGGCGTGCCGTCTTCCCAGGACAAGTGGACGCCGGTGCCGGGGACGGTGCGACGGTTCGTCTCCCAGGCGCAGTCGCCCTGCATGGCGACGAAGCCGCAGACGATGAGCGGCTCGTCGCTGTGCAGTGCCCCCTTGACCTCGCTGAAGCCGATGGCCCAGTGGTAGCCGTGCAGACGCAGCGGTGCGACGAGACGGCCGCCCTCGGCCAGGGCGCGGATCCAGGGCAGGTCCCAGGTGTCGACGGTGACCACGATGGCGTCGAATCCGCCGTCCGGAACGACACTGGTGGGCAGGTGCTCGGCGTCCGCAGTGACGACGCGGACGCGGCCGTACCCGGCCTTGGTGAGGAAGCGGGTGGCCCTTTCGGTGACGGCAGGGTCGATGTCGAGGGTGGTGACGTGCCCGGCCGGGCCGACGAGTTCGGCCATGAGGGCGGCGTTGTAGCCGCCGGAGCCGATCTCCAGGACACGGTGGCCAGGCCGCATGCGAGCGGCTTCGAGCATGTCGGCCTGTAGCCACGGCGCGGAAACGGAGCTGATCACCCGGCCGTCGGGCGCGTGGCGGGTGGGGACGATGTCGTTGGCGTACGCCGCTTCCAACGCGGCGTCGGGAGCGAAGACGTGCCGGGGCACGGTGCGGAAGGCGCGCTCGACAGCGGCGGTGCGGATGTGGTTGTCGGCGCGGAGTTGCTCGACGAGCTGTTGGCGAAGCTCGCTCACGTCGCTGACTTCGGTAGCCGGTGGAGTCGTCACGGTATTCCTTCCGGGGCTAGTTGGGCGGGTTCGGACGTGGAGCGAGGGGAGCATCGGGAGCGGTCCTGCGTCTCTGCCTGGCGGAACGGTGGCCTCGCTCGGCTGGGTGATCAGGGGGTGTCGCCGCTCATCCGGCGCTGCAGCTCCCACAGGGTCCGGAAGAGACCTGGCTCCTGGGTGAGCTGGGCGTAGGTGCCCTTCTGGACGATCCGTCCTTCGTCCAGGACCACGATCCGGTCGGCGACGGCCACGTTGGTTAGCCGGTGCGTGATCAGCAGGATGGCGCGGTCCTTGGCCAGTTCGCGCAGACCGGCGAAGATCCGGTGCTCGGCCCGGGCGTCGAGGGCGGCCGTGGGCTCGTCCATCACCAGTAGCGCCGCCTGCCGGTGGAACGCGCGGGTGAGGACCAGACGCTGCCATTGCCCGCCGGAGAGCTGCTGCCCGCCGAACCACTCGCTGGTCAGGAGGGTGTTCAGGCCGGAGCGCAGGCCCGGCAACATCTCCGAGGCACCGGAAGCCTCGCAGGCGGCGAGCAGGGCCGCGTCACTGGTGTCGCCCTGCCCGAAGGTGATGTTGTCGCGCATCGTCAGCGGCAGGTAGGTGAACTTCTGCGGCACCAGCGCGACGTGCTCCCACGACCCCCACGGGTCCAGGTCCGCAGTGGAGGCGTGGTCCCAGGCCACGTTTCCCTCGGTGGGCAGAAGCAGCCCGCACAGCAAACGCGAGAGGGTCGTCTTGCCGGAGCCGTTCTCCCCGACCAGCGCCACGATCTCCCCGCGCCGCACGTGCAGGGAGACGTTGCTCAGGCTGTCCTTCGGGGCGCCGTCATAGCGGTAGGTGACGTCGCGGACCTCGAAACGCTCCGGGGCCGCGGTCACGGGCGCGGTGCCGCGTGAGTCGGTCATGGCTTGGCCGTGGGCGTTGTCGAGGAAGTTCTGCCAGTCCTGCACGTACCAGCCGGTGCGCACCAGGCGGGCCCCGCCGTTGATGATGCCGCGCACCGAGCCGGTGGCGGTCTGGAGAGCGAAGACGGCGCCGCCGCCAGCCGCCAGGCTCGTCCGACCGGAGGCCAGGAGCCACAGCAGCGCCGCCCACACCGCGGTCGAGGCGATCCCGCCAGCCACGGCTCCGGCCAGTCCCATCCAGGCACCAGTGTTTGCGGCCTTGCGTTCGGCCGCGTTGACCGAGGCGGCCAGCTTCCGATAGCGGCCGATCAGGAAGGGACCGGCCAGGCAGGCGCGCATCTCCTCGCTTGATTCCATGTAGGCCATGTGCCAGCGCAGTTTGCCCAGCATCCGGCGCCGCCCGGAGGTCTCCAGCGCGGCGAGGTAAAGCACGCGTGCGGAGCGGATGTAGGCGGCAGCTTGCGGCAGGCACGCGAGAAAGAGAAGGGGAAGGAGCAGCGGGTGCAGGACGGTCAGGACGGTGGCACCGGCCGTGAGCGTGGCGGTCGCCGCGAGGACGTCCTGCGCTTCTTCGACGAGGTCGGGGGTGACCTGGGCGCCGCGGTCGGCGATGTCGTAGGCGTCGTTGTAGCCGGGCTTGTTGTTGGCGGCCAGTTCCGCGCCGAGCGCGGCCTCGATCATCGTCAGCTCCGCGGCCCGGCCGAGCACCGGGCGTAGACGGCCGGTCAGCCAGACGACGGCGATGCCCAACAGTGCGCGCAGACCGGTGGCGCAGGCGATCACAGCCAGCTGCGGGGCGGCGTCCCATAGCCGCTCGGTGATGTCGCCCGAGGAGATCAGCGCGGTGATCGTGCCCGTGACGGCCAGGAGGCCCAGGGCCGCGAGGACGCCGGTCCCGATCTGGCACACCAGCAGGCCGATGGTCGCGCCGCGGTCCACGCGCCAGGCCATCTGCACCGAGCGCCGCACGAGCGAGGGCAGCCGCCGTGCCATGGTGCGGGAGGTCAGCAGGGAGCCGGCCTGGAGCCTCGACTCGTCGCGGTAGAGGTATTCCTCTTCTCGAACATCAGCTTCCTGCAGTTCGTCGTCCGGCGCGGTCCCCTTGGGTGGTTGCGGCGGCTGGTCCTGCGTAATGGCCGAGGTCATCGTTCCCCCTAGGACGGTCGCTGCGGCAGAGTCGTGAGGTCTAACGACACGACTGCGATATCGAACACACGTCATTCGGTCGTGCTGGGAAGCCCGCTATTCCCTGCGTCCGCGGACCCCGCAGGCGCCCGATCCCTGGTCTGGCTTGGAGCGGCTGCGAGCGGGAAATGGCCGAAACGCCGACACCGCCAAACCGCGTGGGGATGTACGGCCGGGCGCCACGGGTCGGCCCCTCCTAACCGGGATCCGGATCGGCCTGCAGCAGCCTTTCCAACTCCCTCTCGGCGTGGCCGACCGCGCCCGTCAGGGCCTCGTGGTCGTGGGCGGACAGGGCGCCGGCTCCCAGTCCGGCCGCGGCGATCACCGCGGTCAGCGCGACTGTCGCCTGGTCGTCCAGGGCTGACGCGGCGACGGGGTGGTGCAGAGCGTCGCGTGCTGCGTAGGCGTCGAGTCGGGCGACGCTGACGAGGGCGTCGAGTATCCGGGCGGCATGGCGGCCGGCTCGGTCCAGTTCCAGGGCCGACAGGCCCGTCCGGGTCTGGAAGGCGGCGGTCGGCGGTTCGGGGTGGGCAAGGAGCTGGACGGCTTCATCAAGGGTGCGGTCGAGGTCAGCTTCGGGTACGGGGGCGTCTGCGGGCTGACAGTGGGCGTGCAGGAGGAGGGCGACGGCTTCCTCCCAGGGCTCGGCGGGCTGGGTGGCGTCGATCAGGTCGCGGGCCTGCTGGTCCAGGCACTGCTCCATCAGGGCCATGATCTTGATCTGGCGGCCGTCGAGGAGTCGGTTGCCGATGCCGCGGTGCTGGGCCATGGCGTCGGCGGCCTCCGTCCATCGCCCGATCTGGGCGAGGGCGCGGGCGCCGTCCACGAGCAGGGTGACGTACAGCTCCTGGCACACCGTGCGGTGGTCCTCGTCCGTGCCAGTCAGGGCCGAGAGGTCGACGGTGCGGCCGTCGATCTCGGTCTTCTCCCGATGCCGCGCGACGTGGCTGAGACGGACCAGCAGGTCGTAGGCGGCTTCCCCTTGGCCGGCGCGAGTCTGCAGCCGGGAGAGGTTGACGAGCGGCATCAGCGACATGACGGCGATCCGTCCGCTGAGGCGTCCGGCGTTGGCGAAGACCTGGTGCTGGCGCCAGCACAGATCCTCGGCCAGATCGGGCAGGCCGACGTCGGAGGCGATGAGCGCGGCGTAGTTGAGGACCCCGCAGGCGCGGGCCACCAGGTCGTGGTGGCTCGCACCTGCGGGCGCGACGGTCAGCCCGCTGAGGTGGTTGATGCGCTCCTCCAAGGGGAGCGCGGGCGCCTTGGTGCGGCGGACCAGGGGAATGCGGCTGGCCATCGCAGGGATCATCGGCTCAGCCCTTGCGCGCCCAGTCGACGACCAGTCGGCTGTAGGGCTTGTCGACGACGAAGCGCGGGTCGTCCGCCGTCAGCCGGTCACGCGAGTCGGCGACGGCCATCCGGAAGCCCGGTTCGGGGGCGTCGTTGCCGCCGGTCGCGTCCCAGGCGCGGATCTCGCTCACGACGCGCTCGGCGATGTCGGCGCGACCCTCGCCGTGGCCGATCACACCGACCTCCCAGTACCGGCCCTGCTCGTCCTCGCCCTCCCGGATGGTCAGGTACGCCAGCGACCCGCCGTCGAGGGCGGCCATGGAACCCCACCCGAAGTGTGGGGTGAACCCGGGGCGCTGCCCCGGCAGCCGGGACAGGCCGTTGGGCAGCACGCAGGCCAGGTACAGGTACAGCCACTCCCACGCCGAGCCCTGCCGGAACTTCACCCCGGTGTAGATCTTGGTCTGCTGCTCGTCGAGGACGGAGCGCAGGGCCTCGCGGTCGACGTCCTGCTCGCTGAACGTCTCCAGGCGCACGTTGCCCTCGCCGGCCATCGGCACGAGGGTGTACACGTCGTCGCAGACGCCTTTGCGCAGCGGGATGAAGGTGGCCATCTCGCAGGAGACGGTCTTCCACGTGTCGCCGTCGCGTTCGAAGGCGAAGGAGCGGGAGATGCTGCCGCGGATGCGCATCGGCAGGACCAGGCGCCCGCCGGGGGCGAGCTGGTCAAGGATCTTCACGGGGACGTCGCCGGCGCCGACGGTGAAGATGATCCGGTCGTAAGGGGCGTGCTCGGGCAGCCCGGCCGCGCCGTCAGCCATCACCGCGGTGGCGTTGTCGACACCGGCTTTGGCGAGGTGCTTGCTCGCGCCGGCGACGAGGTCCTGGTCGACGTCGAGGGTCCACACCTGCCCGCCGGGGGAGACGATCTTGCCGAGGAGGGCGGCGTTGTAGCCGGTGGCGGCTCCGGCTTCCAGGACCTTGTGACCGGGCTGGGCGTCGAGCTGTTCGAGCTGGGTGGCGACGATGGACGGCGCGGAGATGCAGGAGATCATCTCCCCGTGTTCGTCGTGCTTGATCGGGACCGCGTCCTCCTTGTACGCGCTCTCCAGGTCGACGCCGGGCAGGAAGGCGTGCCGGTCGGTGCTGCGGAAGGCGTCGATGGCCGCCTGGCTGCTCAGGTGGCCGCTGTCGACGAGCCGCTGGACGAGGGCTTCGCGCAGCTGCTTGGGGTCGGTTACGGGTGTCACGGTGGTCTCCATCCGAGGGAGGCTAGGGTCCGCGGAGGCGGATTTGCAGGTAGACACGTCAGCTCCTTCTCCGGTGGAGAAGGCGACGTGACGGCCGAGCCACGCGGTGGCGGCCTGCACGCCAGCAGGCACGTCCGCGCGGTTGAACGCGAAGATCGCGTGATGGGCGATGACGCCCCGAAGCCCGCGTATCAGTCGGCCGTCGGCGGCGAGTCGGCGCAGGCGTCGGCCGGCGTCCTCGAACGTGGCGACGCGCTCGACCCAGCCCGCCTCCGGCCCCGGGCGCAGGGCGGCGTCCGCGTTCATCAGCCGCCGCATCGCGGATACGGCTTGCTCCAGCGCGGGCCCCTGGGGCGGGGTGACAGGGGGCCGCAGGGCGGCCCACCGCGCGTACACGTCTCCGGCTTCGAACGGGTCCAGCCCGGCCTCGCGGATCATGGCGGACAGCAACATCACGCTGCGCTCGCGGGCGCCGGCGGTGCCGGTCTCGGCGAGCGCGGCCGGGCTGTCGGCGCAGAACACGTCGTGCGCGACCTCCATACCTTCAGGGCCGCCGAAGGCATGGGTCTCCGGCTCGTAGATCCCGCCTGTCCAGCCGGTGATCACCCGGTCGGCGACGAGCTGGTCCAGCAGGTCGGGGAGGGGCTGTTCGGTGCGCAGGCGCACGCCGGCGTCCTTGCGTAAGAAGTGGAAGCGGCGCCCGGCCAGCGTGGTCGCCAGGGCCTGGGCGGCGTCCGAGTGCAGGTCGGGGAAGGCCACGGAGGCGTGCCACCAGGACGTGTCCGGGGGGATCGGCAGGTTCTCGTCGTCGAAGGCCATGGGCAGAAAACTCCTTGCGAGGTGGCGGGGAGAGGATCAGGTGAGCAGAAGGGCGCGGGTCCAGCCGGTGGTGTCGGTGGTGTGCAGGGCGAGTTGGGCTCCGGCGCGACCTTCCATGAATCCGGGTTTAGGCAGGTGCTCCCAATCGGCGGCCAGCCGTTGGCGCAGGTCCTGGATGATCGGGGTGAAGCGGGCGGGTGCGGGGCTGTCGGCGGCGACCGCGCGGGTGAGCATCAGCAGCCCGGCCCAGCCGTGGCAGAGGGTCGAGTCGGTGATGCGGGCGAGTCGCGCCGGGTCAGTCAGGATGGTCTCGACGGTGTCCTCGGCCGCTTGGCGCCGGGCGGTGTCGCTGAGGGCGAGCGCGGCGAGTTGCTGTGCGCGGGCGATGCCGGGCTGGCCGTAGCACCAGGATTGGCGGGCCGGTTCCGCCTCGGGTGGCTGCTCGGCGTCCAGGTGTGCTGCGGTGGACCAGTAGTGGATGCCGTGACGGTCCAGCCAGGTCGCGAACGTGCCGACGGCTTCCTCCTGACCGGGGACGCTGACTCCGGCGCGCAGGGCGAGGGAGAGCACGGCCAGGGGCCCCGCGATGCCGTGGGCCATGCCGTTGTTGCCGTGCCCGCCGACCATCTCCTTCCCGTCCGGGCCGACCGGCGACCACCACCCGGGCAGCATCCGGCCGTCACCGCGGGCGGGGTGTGCGAGCGTGACGAGGCAGGCGAGCACGTCGGGCAGCCGGGGCGCGAACGGGCGGCGGGACAGCAGCAGTGCGGCGAGTCCGGTCAGGCCGCGGATGAGGTCCCATTCGGCGAGGTGGGGCAGCGCGCCGGCCGCCTGGCGGCGGTGGGCGGCGGCGAGCCGGGCGTCCACGACCCGGTCAACGGCCGCGCGGACGTCGTCGCCAGCCCCACGGGCGCGGTCCAGGACGAACTCCAAGGCTGGTGCGCCGTGGAAGAGGCTGGCGTTGCTGCCGGTGCTCACCCCCCGGACGGTGGCCTGGGCCAGGTGGCGGCGGGCTGTGGACAGGTCACGGCGCTCGATGTCGAGCAGGGCCATCCCCAAGGCGCCCTCGGACAGGTCCTGCATACGGGGCACGGTCGTCGTGGTCATGAGCGCCTGGCCATGGGGACGACGATGCTGTGGGCCCGGCCGCCGATCCACCCGTCGGCGTCCGGCGGGGGCGCGTCGTGCAGGGTGGCGATGCCGAAGGGGCTGGCGTCCAGGTGCGCGCGCAGCAGGTCCAGGTCGACGTCGCGGGTCAGGTCGAGGGCGAGCTGCTGGTCGTCCTCGGCGAGCAGGACCCGATCCGGCACCCCGAACCGGGCACGCCAGCCATGGAGTTGGTCTGCCCACAGCTGGAGTGGGGCGGTGCGGGCAGGCATCATGCGGCTGCGGATCTTCCACCGGGCGGCGGTGAGGATGGTGCGCCGGTAGGAGAGGGCCGGGGTGAAGGGCAGGGTCCAGGCGGCGCCCCAGTCGAACCAGGTCACCTGCGGGGACACGGCCCGGCTGATCTCGCCGAGGAAGCGGGCCATCGGCGGGGTGTAGTTGTTCCACAGGAAGTTGATGGCGGTGGGGGCCAGCAGCTCCAGTGGCTTGCCCGTCGCGGACTCCACCAGCTGGGGGCGGCCGTCCGCGACGGTGACCGCAAGGTCGCGCGGGAAGAGGACATGCGGTTCGGGACGGCGAAATTCGCCGACGCTGACGATCCGGGGCAGGGCCTGGGGCGCGCGGGTGAGCAGGTCGGCTGGCACACGTCCGGCGTGGAAGGAGAGCTGCGCGAGTTCCGCCTCCGGATCGACGGTGGGCAGGTTCGCGTACGCCGCCTCGGTGCCGGGGAATAGGTGCCAGAACCGACCGGTCATCGATCCGGCCGAGCGGGAGACGGTCAGAACGCGCAGCCGGAAATCGCCCCGGTCCAGGGCCGGGACGGAGGTGGCGTGGACCTGTGCGGCCAGTTCGAGGTGGGGCGCAAGGTCGTGAGGCTTGTCGCCGGCCGCTGCTTCCAGTTCCTCGATCATCGCCCCGGTCACCGCGACGGTGCGGCTGCCCTCGGCGGCGGCGGTGCCGGCCAGCTCCAACAGCAGGCGGTCACGCCGGGACATGGGCCGGGGCGGTTCGCTCGCCGTGACGAACCCGGCCGGGAAGCCCACGCCCCGGTCGTGATCCGTGGCCACGTCCACCGGCACCGTGGTGTTCTCGCCGTAGCGCTCGGAGAACTGCTCGATCCACCGGTGCCAGGTTGGTGTCCCGGTCGGATGGGTGACCAGGCGGGCCAGGATGGTCGCCGCGGTCTCCGCTTCGGTCAGCACCTGCTCGGGCAGCCGCACGTCGGCGTCCAGCCGCAGGTCGCACGCGGTCCGCAGGCCGGCTGCCTGCTTGCGCGCCGCGGGCGGTAAGACGTCGGTGGGGTCGGCGACGGTGGCGGGCGCGCGCAGCGAGGAGCGCAGCAGCCGCACCCGCAGCAGTTCACCCAGAAGCCGGTCGCGCGCCGTGTCGCTCACGGCTGGGAACTCCGCGGCCAGCTTGGCGGACAACTGGCGGTACCCGATCGGCGAGCGTGCCAGGTCGAGTACGAGACGCAGTGCGGGGCTGAGGGCGAGGCGGAACTCGGCGTCGCCCTCGGAGGGCACGTGGATGTGCTGATCGCGCTGTCGGATCAGGGTGTTGACGCAAACCTCGGCGCCTACCATGCGGGCGGTGTCGCTCTCCCAGGCGCTGAGCATCTCCTCGAGCCCGACCGGATCGGGGCGGGCCACAGCCTGATGCTCCTCGCCGAAGCGGACGGACGTGGTCTGGTCGAAGCCGAGCGGGGCGACGCCGGCGAACAGGCCGTAGGGGGTAGAGCGGCGGGCGTAGCGGATCGCGTAGCGGGAGGTGGCCAGAGCCGCCCGGCGCATCCGGCGCACCTTCGGTGTGCGGCCGTCGATGATGGCCTGCACTTGGTCCGCCAGGTGAGGGCTCGCCTGCGACACGGTATGGCGGAAGTCGGTGTCGGACCACACCGTGCTCAGCCACGCGCGCCACTCTTCCACGGGCGCCGTGGTCGTCGGCCAGGGCGGCATGGCGGGCTCGGTCGTGTGGACCGCGGCGCGCAGCATGGCCTGTCCAGCGCCCTCGTACAGGCGGGGCCGTTGCCGTGTCATCAGGGCTCTCCTCATCTTCTGCGTGGCGGGCGTGGCGGGCGTGGCGGGCGTGGCGGGCGGGGCGGGCCGGATGGGGAGAGCCCCGTCCGGCCCACGCTGCTGGGATGCTCCGGCTTACGAGGTGGTGCAGGCGCTGGGGCAGGAGCTGCCGCAGGTGTCGCCCGTGCTGCACATCAGGACCGTCTCGGTCGCCGGCGTGCCCTCGATGAAGGTGATGTCGAGCCCGAAGGGGTCGTCGTCGGTCTTCGCGAGGTCCGCCTGTGCGGGAACGGTCGGCCTCTCGGCCTGGATGGCGGTCATGCATGCCTCCTAGGAGTGGTGGATGGTGCGGGATGCCGAGGCCCGGTCGGGCCCCGGGGTCTGCTGCCAGACGGCGGTGGCTGGGGGAGTCGCATGAGCGGTCGCGCGTCTGGGGGCTGGTGTGTGGTGTCGTCAGGCTCCTGCGGGCTGCGCCTGCGGGTGGTTCTTCGCGGCCTGGTCCAGCACGCGGGTGAAGTGCTCGGCCCGCTCGTCGCCCTGGGCCTCCTGAGCGCGGAGGTCGCCGAAGCGGTTCCAGTACCGTCGGCAGACGTCGCTTTCCATCAGCTTCGAGGCGTAGAACGGCAGTTGCCCGTTACGGACGAAGCCGAGGCGGTCACGCAGGCTGAGGGTGCAGATTTGCTGGTTGGCATGCAGCAGCTGCATGTACTCCTCGACGTCCATGTCCTCGGGTGCCCAGAGTTTGGCAAGGTCGGCGTTGGTGGACATCTGTGCCAGCCAGTCGAGCTGGTTCCGGGCGAGGACCGCCTCGTTCTGCGCAGCCTGGTGCCGCGCGTCCTGCCTGAGCCGGGCGGCTCCGACCAGGGCGGTGGTGAGGGAGACAGCGGCGCCGGCAGCGAGGATGGCGGTCGTGAGCTTCATGGGGCAACGTTCCTTCCGTAGCGCGGGGTTGCGGGCGAGCGTCTGGCTGATGGAGAGCCTGGGTTCTGCTTCTTCATGCGGCCTCCGCGAGCGCGCCGGTCAGGGCGTCTTCCGCTCTGTGATCCGAGGCGTAGCGGTGGTGCACCGAGCTCAAGGCGACGGCGACGGGAGGCAGCCCGACGCTGGCCCTGCGCTCGTCCAGCGATTCCGGGGCGCGCAGCGGACAAAGTTCGATACCGCTGGCGTGCAGGAGGAGTTGCGTTCCGTACTCCTGCTCAAGTCCGATGTTGATCAGGGCTCGGTCGTGCAGGTGCGCCCAGTGCTGGATGAGTGCATCGCCGGCCTGTACCGCCCGCTCCAGCAGAGTGGTGGCAGCACGCTGAAAGTCGGGTTCGTAGTCGCTGTGAAGAGCGATGCTCCAAGCGGCGCGGGCCCCGTCGGGGCCGACGAGGCTGTGGCCGGGCCAATCGTGCTCGGCCAGGATGCGGCGCAGCACCTTGGTGTTGGCGTGGTCGGCGTGACGGCCTTGGCCTAGTTGGACGGCATCGAGCTGGTTGCGTACTCGTTTGGCCCGGTGCTCGGCCGACTCGGCTGCGCGGGCGATCAGCTCGCGGGCGAGGTCGGGCCGCTGGGGTTCCACGATCGTCACGCGCTGCCCCGATCGTCCGAGGATGCCTGCGGCTCGTGGACGCGGCAGCCGATCAGTGCGCTCAGCCCGGACCGGCGCTCGGCGGCGAGTTCGAGGCGGGCGACCCGGTCACCCTCTCGCCCTGTGCCGGAACCCCGTACATCCCAGCCCATGTCAGTGAGCCGACACAGAAGGGCGGTGACGGGTTCGGCTTCGAGGACCTGGCGGGCCATGGCCTCAGTTCGTACGAGCGGGAGGTCAAGCCGGGCGGCAAAGTCGGATGCCCACAGGGTGATCAGCCGCGTGATGTCGTCGGGCTGGTCGGGCAGGGTGTGGACGCAGCCCAGGAAGAGGCACGGGCCCTCGCCCCATCCGAGGTCGGGGTCGCGCTCGGGGATCATGCAGGCCAGCAGCTTCCCGTCCTCGTACAGTCCGGCTGGCCTCATCTGCGAGTCGCGGAAGAGGACTGTGATGTCTGCTTGAGCGGGCACAAACAGTCCGCGCATGGTGAGCCAGCGTTGACGGTCCTGGACGAGGGTGGCAGCTTCCTCGCGCTCGGCGTCCGTGTGTAGCGTGCGCACTTCGTATATGGCGGTCAGGGGCGCCGGGGCGAACGAAGCCGAAGCCGGTCGCTCCTCGCGGGCTAGGGGAGTCGAGGGCCTGCTCACTGGCCCGCTCCGCTCCGCGTCGCGTGGGCCCGCTCGGCCGCCAGCAGCTTCCAGCCGTGCGCCAGAATCACCAGCTGGGTGGGGTCCTGTGCGTTCGTGTCGGCGAGGAGCTGGTCGAGCGCGGCGGGCAGGTCGGCCGGGGCGATCTTGGCGGCGACGGCGATGTTGCGGGTATCGCTGTGCTCAGCGACGGCTCGGAGCAGCAGCAACTGGTCCGGGCTGAGTTCCGGCGTTGGCCTGTCCGTCGTGGGGGAGGCCAACTGCTGGGTGGTGAACAGGCGGTGCACGATCACCGAGGGCTTGCAGCGGGGCGGGCAGTGGAGGCTCTCGCGGATGTCGCGGATGTACTGGCGGACGGTAGCGACCGACAGTCCGGTCTTCGTGGCGATCTCTGCGGGCGTGAGGCCGTCTGCTAGGTGTTGGGCGACGCGCTGCAGGGTCGGTGTCAGGGGGGTGATCGGTGCGCTGGTCGTCACGGGCGGGGTCACGGTGTCTCTTTCTCGGCTGGGATGGATGGTCACCGGGAGATGTGCCGCCGGTCCCCGCGGGGGACGGGGGCCGGCGACACGGGCCCGTGCACGGCGGTGTGGATTCACGGGGTGCCGCGCACGGGGGCTCATGCGGCGGTCGGGTCGGGGCGGGCCCACGCGGCTTCGGCGGCGAGGCGTTCGGACCACTGGATGTGGTTCTCGTCGAAGGCGGCGTCGGCCAGGCGTATGCGCTGGACTTCGCCGGTTCCGGCCGGTGGGTAAGTGTGCTGGATGTCGCGCCACAGGCGTTGAAGGACGTAGTCGCGGTCGAGGGCATGGGCGCCATGCAGTTCCATGGCGTCCTGGGTGGACTGCACGGCCCACTGGTGGCCGAGGTACTTGGCGTTGATCAGGTCGGCGTCGCAGGGCAGCCCCTGGTCGAGGAGGTGCACGGACTGGTAGGCGAGTATCCGGCCGGCGCGCAGGCGGGCTTCCATGCCACCGATGCGGTCCCGCAGTACGGGCAGGTCTGACAGGGTGCCTCGGTAGCGAGGACGGGTCTTGAGACGAGCAGTTGTGGTGGCCACGACCGCTTCGTGGATGCCGAGGCTGACGGCGGCCAGGTTGGGTCGGCCGTACAGGATGCTGCTGCTTTGGGCGACGCTCAGCCCTTGACCGATCTCTCCAACCACGTGGTCTTGGGGAACACGGACGTGGTCGAGGTCGAGTCGGCCGGCGGAGAAGCCGTGCAGGCCGAGGCCGGGGCGGTGGTCGGAGACGGAGAGCCCGGGGCGGTCGGCTTCGACCATGAATGCGGTCAGTGCCTGGGAGGTGCTCACGCCTGCCTCGGCGGTTCGGGCGACGACGAGGTGGGCTCCCGCGAGGTGGCTGTTGCCGATATGGATCTTGCTGCCGGTGACCACCCACTCGCTGCCGGCGCGCTCGGCGGTGGTTTCGATGCCGCCGATGTGTCCGCCAGCTCGAGGTTCGGTCACAGCGATCGACAACAGCAGTGAGCCGTCCGCGACTCGGGGCAGCCAGCGGCCCTTCTGCTCGTAGGTGGCGAAGTGCAGCAGGGCGCCGACGGGGATCAATGTGGCCTGCAGGATGGACGCGGCAGCCGCCGAGACGCAGGCGAGGCGGTGGACCAGGATGGTCTTGGCCACGTGTCCGGCACTCAGCCCGCCGAAGGCTGACGGGACGGTGACGGCGAACCAGCCCCGTGCGGCCATCAGATCGGCGACCTTGCGCTCTACCCTGCACGGAGCGGCCTCCATACGCGCGGTGCGCGGCGCGACGTGCTCGGCTGCGAAGGAGTCCGCCTCGTCCCACAGCAGTTCATGGCGGGCAGTGAGGTAGGGACGCAGCGCCGGTGGCGGTGTGGTGGGGGTGGCGGACATGGTCTCCCTCTCCCTGGGTGAAGGTCGCATCGTGGAGCGGCCGGGGATCGCCTACGGCTCCCGGGTGGGGGGTGTGGAACGGCCTAGCGGACGGAGGCGCGAACGATGTGGTCCATCACCTGCGCGCCGGCGTTGATGACGATGTCTCTGAGCCGTCGGGCTTCGCTGAGGGGCCGCTTTTCGGGGTCGATGACGCATACCGTGCCCAGCACGGTGCCGCTGTCGTGGATGAGCGGGGCGCCGAAGTAGGAGCGGATCCCGACCGCGTCGACCACATGGTTGCCGCTGAAGCGGGGGCTGGCGTGCACGTCGTGCAGGGGCAGGGCCTTCTTGCGGGCCATGACCTCTGGGCACCAGCCGTGGTTGCGGCTCATGGTGCGGCCGACGATGACGTATCCGGTGTCCGCCGACGGCTGGTGCAGTCCGACGAAGGTCTGCTCCTCCAGGAAGAGGTTGACGAACCCGTACAGGAACCCGGCATGTGTGGCCATGTCACGGGCCAGCTCGTCGAAGTCCTCGCTGGCCACGGTGGGCACGCCCAGGCGGTCGAGCAGCTCGTACCGCTGCGTCAGCTCCGATGGCTGCTGGGCCTGCGGACCGGTGATGGCGGTGGCGGGCGGGGTGATCGGCCCGCGGGCGGCGTCCCGCATGTCGCGCCGCGGTAAGGACAGGGCGGCTGGGGTGGTCGACGGTGCGAGGTATGGGGCGCTGGGGTGCTGTGACATCAGGCGTCCTGGAGGGTGGTAGGGGATGCGTGATGAACGCGGCTCGCGGATGCGTTCTTCACGGCGTGGTCGACGAGGGTCAGCAGGACGCCGGCGACGTGGATTGGGTCGCGGGCGTCGCAGGCGACCACCGGTACTGAGGTGGGCAGTTCGAGGGCGGTGCGGACCTGCTGGGGTTGGTAACGGTGCGCTCTGTCGAACTGGTTGATGGCGACGACGAAGGGCAGGCCGATGTCTTCCAAGAAGCTGACGGGGGTGAAGCTGCTTTCCAGACGGCGGGTGTCGACCAGGACGACCGCTCCGACGGCTCCCCGGGAGAGGTCGTACCAGAGGTCGACGAATCGATCCTGGCCGGGCGTGCCGAACAGGAACAGCTCCAGGGGCACTGGCGCGTCGGGCAGGCTGAGGCGGCCGAAGTCGAAGGCGACCGTAGTGGTCTGCTTCGCCTCGACGCCCGCCAGGCTGTCGAAGTCCGCGCTCGCCTCGGTCAGGTACTCCTCCGTGCTCAGCGGCGTGATCTCGCTGACCGCGCCCACAGCGGTGGTCTTGCCCGCGCCGAAGCCCCCAGCGATCACGATCTTCAGCACGGTCGGGGCACCCTTGTGCCGTGGCGGCGCAGTCCGCAGCACCACGGCCGGGTCATCCGGCCTGGGGGTAGGCAATGGCATCGGGCCACTTCCTCTTCAGGCCCGCCGAGAGGGCCGCCAGTAGCTGGGGGGAGGGACCGGCATCCGAGTCCGTGTCGGATGCGGCATAGGGGGCGGTGACGGGGACGACCAGGGCGTCGGTGTCCAGCAGGTCCGAGACAAGGATCTTCACGGCGGTGACGGGGCGGCGCAGTCGGCCCGCCAGTTCGGTCACCGAACGCCGACGCTCTCGGCACAGGGCGAGGATCTCCTCGCATTCCTCGGCCTGCGCCGGGCCGGGCCGCCCCGGTCCGGCGTCCAGCACGGTTTCCAGACCGAGCAGGTGCCGCGGCTTGGTGCGCCCGCGCGTCAAGGTGTAGGTCCGCACGAACGTCGACTCGTCGACCGCGCGGCCGTGTGTGCTCACCGGACTTCTCCGCTCGTGCCGACGCGGACGGGGATCAGCATGTAGGGGGCGAACTTCTGGACGAGGCGACCCATCTCGTACCCGACGGTGCCCGCGTCGGCGTCCGTGGTGGCGATGACGGCGAGGATCGTGTCCACCTCACCGCGTTGGTTGCCGGGGTGATTGTCGAAGGCCGCGCTGCGCCCGGCGCTCTGAACGAAGAACAGGCAGTCGTCTCGCTCGATGATGACCTGCCGGGCCGGCCTCTTCTCGTGGCTGGGGCCGGTGATGTTCGTCGCGAGGGAGGCAACTCCGCTGAGTGCGGCCGACAGTTCGTCTGCCCAGTCCTTATCGACGTCGCTGTCCAGCAGCCGCAGTCCGTCGCGCGACAACAGGACGGCGTGCGTGACGCCCGGGACGTCGGAGGCGAACTGCCGCAGCAGCCACGCCATGTTGTCCCGCTGTCCGCTTGCCGTCGTCTCGGTTGCGGGCGCGTCGCTGGATACGTTGTTCATCGCCGGGTGCGTGCTCATAGGTGTTGCTCCAGGAGGGGGAGGGGCCGGTGGATGTAATGGGTCACCGGGAACGTGGAAGGAAGGGGCGAGGTTCAGGGCCCGGACTGCTCTGGCGAAGCGGTGGGAGAACCGGCTCTCTCGCTGGCCTGGATGCCGTTGCGGAAGGCGGCTGCAAGCCCTGGCGTCGCTCCGGTCACGGGGGCTTGCTCTCGCTCGCGCGGTGGACGGAACGAGCCGTTCTGACGTCTACGCCTGGGAAGTGCGGGCGCATCAGCAGAGTGACCCGCTTCTGCGGCCTCCGGTGCCCCTACAGTGCCGGAGTGTGTGACCTGGCCTGCCGTCGCGATGGTAGGAGTCGCGGCAGCCAGCTGCTGCGGCGGCGCGGAGGGGAGGGTTCCCTTGGGCGACGCGTTCGCATCGTCGACGGAGGGAATCGCTACGAGGAGCCGTGCTGGGATGACGACCAGGGCAGTAGTGCCCCCCGTCACGTTCTCCTGCAGGAGAACGGACAGCCCGTGCGACTGGGCGATCTTCGCGGCGACCAGCAAGCCGAGCTGGCCAGCTCGGACTTGGCCGCTGACGTCGACCTCGTCGGGGGCTTTGAGCAGGTGGTTCATCTGTGCCCGCGTCCGTGGGTGCATGGGGATGGCTCGGTCCTCGACCTCGACCGCCAGCCCGTTCGCCACCCGCTGGGCACGCACCATCACCTTCGTCGCCGGATCGGAGCACTCACAGGCGTTCTCAATCAGCTCGGCCAGCAGGTGCGTCAGGTCCGGACCCACATGGCCGGGAAGACCCAGCTCGGCGCCCACGGATCCGGCCGCGACGGCCACACGCGGATACTGCACGACCTCGGAGACCGCGCCGCGCAGCGCCGTCGCGACGGGAACCGGGCGGCGCACGCTGCGCAAGGACTGCCCGCCCAGTACCGCCGTGCTCTCGACCTGGCGACGCATCCGCGTTACGAGATGATCGATCGCGAAGATCTTGGCCAGCAGCTCCGGGTCGTCGGTCAGCATCTCCAGCTGGCTCAGTGCCTGAAGCGCCTTGCCGACCAGGGCGTGCTCGCGCATGGCCAGGCGGCGCAGCACTTCCAGGAGGACTACGGACTGGGACTCGTCGTGCACCCGTAACAGCGACGCGATGGCCTGCACCTGGAGGGCGCTCAACGCCTTGTTGATCTCGGCATTCGGACCGGCCGATGGTGGTGCCTGCAAGTCCGGCAGCGGCGGGCGTCCCCCGCGGCACAGTTCGTCCGCCGACCACTGCACCGACTTCTCGACAGCTGCCGCTGCCCCCGCGATCGCTGCCAGTGCCGCTGACCGGTCTTCCTCCGCGGCCGTCTGCACGGCCCCTGCGACCGTGCGCGCTCCGCGAGCCGCCACCGTGGCGACCCCAGCCAGCCCGCATACCAGGCCGGCCAGGAGCCAGCCGGGGCCTACCGCGGACACCGACCAGAGAGGGGAGATGGCACCCAGCAGCGCGGCCAGGAGCACCAGGGGCAGTGCCACGGCGCGGCGGACATGGTGCAGCGTGAACGCGTCGACCGGATGCCGCCGTCTGCGGTGGCCGGTAGCGGCCGGCCGTGCCGGGAAGGCGCTGTCAGGCATGGGAATCCTCGTCAGGGTGGGTGGCTAAGCGTGCTGCGGCGAAAGGTCTGCGCAGGTCTGGCGTGTGCTGCGTGGGGTCGAGCGGGACGCCGGAACCGCGACCGCGCCGCGGTGGTGGGAGGACTGCGTCGACAGGAACTGAAGGAGCCGGGTGCTCTGGCCTCGCGGCGTCCTCGTCGGCTCCTGCAGGACCGGCCGCGCGCTCGCCGCGAAGAATCAGCCAGGCCATCGGCCCGAGGACCAACCCGATGATGACGGCCCCGGTCACGGTCATGTCCGCGGTACCGAAGCGGCGAAGACCAGACAGGCCAGGGCGACGACGAAAACCGCCGCGCGCAGCACGTTGATCTTCGGCTTCCACCAGCGCCGCTCGCGTTTCGATCGGATCGGCCCGGGACCGCCCCGTTCCAGGTGTGCCATCAGCTCCTTGGTGGCTTCGGCGAGCTTGACCAGGTGCACCCGGCTCGGCATGTAGCCCTCGGGAATGGCTTCGGAGGTGAGCTGTTGAGCTCGCATCAGAACAGGGCTGCCTATGGCAATCCGTGCTCCCAACTGGGCGACATGACCGCGCAGAAGTCGAACGAGGTCCTCCACATCGGCAGCGCTCTCGGGCAGCGGCGAATCCGCACCCAGCACGAGCGTTACCGTCTCCGACGCGGCCACCAGGTGATCGCGCTCTGACGACAGCGTTACGCTGACGGACTTTCGCCGCCCTCGCCCGTCTACGAGCTGGCTGTCGCCTCGGCGAGGGTCCAGCGGAAGACGCATGACACAACTCCTGTTTGGATCAAGCCAAAGTGAGCCCAAGTCGCCAAGTGACACCGGCCACTGGCGTGCGAAGTGAGTGACCTGGTCGCTACGTTGAGCGAACCGTGAATCACGGCCCAGCGGTATGCCCACACCGCCCGTAGGGCCGTCAAAGGCGTCAAAGATCATTTCGGAACCGAGGGGCAGTCCATGGCCCGTGAACGCAACGTCGCCCTCGCCGCACTTCTGCGCGAAGCAGGCTGGTCCCAGCCACAAGCAGCCGCTGCGGTGGCCCGCGTGGCCGCGGAGAGCGGAGTGCGCGAACTCGACGCGATCTCCCGCTCGCACATCGCCATGTGGGTCCAGGGCACAAAGCCCAGCGGCAGAGCGCCGCATATCCTGCGCGAGACGCTGTCCCGCAGACTCGGCCGCCGCCTCTCCCTGGCTGATCTCGGGCTGGAAGAAGCGCCAACAGGCACGACCGACACCGGATCCGACTGGAGCGTCGACCCTCTGACCGCACTGGCCGAGCTGGGAAGCGACGATCTCGATATGCACCGACGCAAGCTGCTGGCCACCGCCGCCTACTCCGCGGCTGGCCTTGCCCTGCCCACTAACTCGTGGTGGGCAGCCGCCCCCGCTGCAGCGGCGAACCGCCGACCGGCCTCCTCGCGCTCGGTGACTCAGGCGGACATCGACGACGTCCGCGATCTCACGGTCTACTACTCCGCGCGCGATCAGCAGCGAGGCGGCGCATCCGGCCGCAAGGCCCTCGCCAGCCACCTCCTCGATGGTGCGGTACCGCTGCTCGGCGGCCGATTCCGTACAGATCAGCTTCGCCGCGACACGTACTCCGCCGTGGCGGAGATGACTTACCTCGCTGGTTGGATGGCCTTCGACGCCAGTGAACACCGCACTGCTCAGCGCTATCTCACCATTGCCGCCCGCATTGCGGCGGAAGCTGGAGACGGACCGCTCGGTGGTCACGTCCTGCGCGCCCTCGCCCACCAGGCCGTGGACCTCGGGCATCCACGCCGGGCGCTGGCCCTGGCCGACACCTCGATGTCCCGCGACCGCTACGGCCAGGCCAGCCATCGTGAAAAGGCGCTGCTGGCGATCGTCCATGCACGCGCCCTCGCGTCCGATGGCGACCGGGTCGGCACCCTCGCGGCCATTAGCCGCGCGGAGCGGGACCTCGCCCGTGCTGACGCCACCGAGGCACCGGCCCGCGTCGGCTTTTTCCAGGAAGCCTCCCTCGCCCACGAGACGGCCTGCGCTCTGCGTGATATGGGCCAGCCTCGGGATGCGGAGATCCACTTCAAGCGCAGCGTGGCCACGCGCCGACGCCAGCAGTTCGCCCGTACCCACAGCGTGACGCTCGGCTACCTCGGCGCCGTCCAAGTCCAGCAGGGACGCCTCGACGAGGCATGCGCAACCTGGAACGAAGCACTCGACGCCATGGCCGGTATCCAGTCCGGGCGAGCCCGCGACGTCATCGTCCGAATGCAGAGTGATCTCTCGCCCGTCCGGCAGCGCGGTGGTCGCCAAGTCGCCGAACTGGACCGTCGCGCGCGAGACATGCTGCGCGCCATAGGCTGACCACAGAACAGATCCGCGGCGCCGACCGGAGGCCGCCGCACACGCTACGCCCAGGGAGAGGAACGAGCGCTGATGCCGACCTACGAGGTCAAGTCGATCGCAACGGTCGTCGGCGGCCACACCCGCGTACAGGACGACTACCAAGGCGGGGTCGAATCGATCATCAGGCTCGACGACGCGTACCCCCTCGAAACGCTGCAAGGAATCGAGGAGTTCTCCCACCTGACCGTGACCTGGCGCTTCCATCTGGCCCGACCCGAAGACGTCCAGCTCCACGCACGCAGTCCAAGGGGAAACCAGAACTGGCCGGCGACCGGTACGTTCGTCCACCGCAACCACCGGCGCCCCAACCAACTGGCGGTCAGCTACCCGCGGTTGCTCAAGGTCGAAGGCAGGGACCTCCTGGTCACCGATCTCGACGCCGTCGACGGGACGCCCGTGATCGACCTGGCACCGTACTTCGAACAGATGGGGCCTCAGGGCTTGATCCGTCAGCCCGCATGGCCTGGCGAGATGCTTGAACCGAACTATTGGGCGAAGGCAAGCGAACGGCCCTCGGAGCGTCCCTCGTAGGGGAAATGGTTGAGCTGCCCGACTCGTCAACCGCATGGCCGGGAACCAGTCGGAAGTCTCGCTCAACCCGCAGCCCTCGCGTACCGGAACTCACACCACGTCTCCTCGCCGCTGCTCTCCCACGCGTCTGAGATCGCATCGACAAGCCGGATCCCGCGACCGGATTCACCGCCGGGTCCGGTTTCCTTGAGTACAGCTGGGGCCGGATTGTGATCGGTGACCGAGACGCGCACCACGTCGACGGCCACCGTGATCCGGAGCACGACTTCTCCCTCACCGTGAACCACGGCGTTGGTGACCAGCTCCGAGACGGCCAGTACGACGACCCCCGCCACTGGCTCCGAAACACGGCACCGCCGCAGGAACGCCCCGGCTGTCTGCCGCATCTCCCCAACTTTCGCGAGATCAGGGAGAAAGGCGGCCTGACAGCCATGGGATGCCGCCGGTATGCCTGCCCTCGCCGATGTGCTGTGCCGGTCATCGTGAACCGACCTCGCGCATGACACGCCTGCCACGTCGGCAAAGCTACGGATGCCCCCGCCGGGCGGGGTCTCCTCTTGGAGCCTGGTCATGGGGGCTATCGCACCGTGTGGCGACGCCGTCGACCAGGGGAATCTAGAGGGGGAAATATCTGTCAAGGGGGAAAGCTGGAGGGGGAATCAAGGCCATGATTGGATTCCACCCACCAACAGAGGTCACACTCATGCCAGATCCGTTCGCCGACCTGCTCCTGCGGCTTCGGCAGGATGCGGGCCGCACGCAGGAGGAGCAGGCAGAGGCGATCAACGCTGTCTCCGGCCGGGACACCATGACCCGCCGAGAGATCAGCCGCTATGAGAACTTCGAGAACGTCCCTACCAATCACACAATCGGTCACATCGCGGCGGCCTGCGGTGTCCCCTTCGAGGAACTACAGCGGGAGGCCAAGGCTGCCCGCGCTCGGAAGAGAAAGGGGCATGCCAATGCAGGGGAGGACCAGGACGCCGTGAAGCGTCGCACGCTGCTGGGTGGCGCCGCTGTCGGCGTGAGCGCGGCTGCCGAGCCCTGGGGGCGCCTCGCCATTGCCCTCAGCAAGGGGTCCAAGATCGATTCGCCCTCCGCAGGCGCGCTCATCGACCGGGCTGCTGAACTGCATGTCCAGGAACTCAACCTCAGCGCCCGGCGGCTACAAAGCACAGTCGAATCGCATCTTGATGCGATCACCGCAGCTCTGCCGCGTGCTGGCGAACACGAGCGGGCTCTCACTATCGCCGCCGGAGAAACCGCCGCCCTGGCCGGTTGGGTGGCCTGGGACCTGGGTGAGCACGACAAAGCCGACGCCTACTACAAGGTCACGTCGCAGTGCGCGACGACCGCTGGGCACCCTCCGCTCCGAGCCCTGGCCCTGACCTACAGCAGCTACGGCGCCTCGACGCCGAAGGCGAAGTTGGAGTTTCTTTCCCAGGCGGCCAGCGATGTGCGAGGCCACGGCAACGCTACTGCTGCCGCCTGGGTCCTCGGCAGGCACGCGGAGGAGGCTGCGTCGGCCGGCGACGAGATGGGGGCGCTCCGGGCGTTGGAGCGAGCGCGCTTCGCCTACGACTTCGCGGATCACACCAGCGAGCAGGCGTGGGTCCGGTTCGTGACCCCGTACCGCATGGACTCGCTGGCCCTCTCCGTATATGGGCGGTTGGGGCGTCCTGAACTCACCGCTACTGCAGACACCGCAGTCGACCGCCTCGGAGACGAACTCCCGGACGGAGGCGTCGTGGTCCTGGGTGATCTCGCTTCGGCCCTGCTGCGTGGAGGTGACGTCGATCAAGGGGTCTACGTGTCACGCCAGTTCGCAGCAGCGGCACAGGCCAAGCCCAACACGATGGGCAAGGAGCGCGCATCGACAATCGCAGCGTCGCTCCCCGACAGCGAGCAGGAACTCAGTCACCATCTACGGCAGTTCGGATCCTGAGTTCCCGCGCGGCACGGACAAGCCCAGGACGCGAACGTAGTCGTAGGGCTGGTCCGCCGCTCCGCAGACCTATGCCGTCTCCTCGACAACCCAGGACAGGTACGCCTCCGAACCGCCTGAAACGGGCAGCGTGATCCACTGGGGGACGTCGTACGGGTGCTTCTCGTGCAGCCACGCCTCCAGTGCTGGCAAACGGTCCGTCGTCGTCATGTACGAAATGCGCCACTCCTGCGCCGTCGCAACCTCCCCCTTCCACCAATAGAAGGCGGTGATTGGCGCATCGATGTGAACTCCCGCTGCCAGCTTGCTCTCGACCGCGCCCCGGGCCAGCGCCTTCGCCTGATCCTCGTTGTCGCTGGTCGTCTGCGCGATCACAATCTCGTTGGCCATGCAATTACCTCTCCAGCTCGGGTACGGCTTCTGCCGCCTCCCCCTCGACCGCGCCAAGGACATGGGGATCGCCGCGATGTCCCGCAGCGCTATCCGTCGCCTGCTCGGCCGCTGTCAGAGCCACGCCTTCTGCGATGCCGGGCCCGTGGCCGGCCCCGCAACTCGAGCCCAGCCAGCAGCATGCGGGGAGCATCGTCAGCCGGCACCCGTGCCCATCAGCCACCAACTGCCTGGGCCGCCCGGGTCAACGCCATCCAGGAAATCAACCCGGATATCCTCGCCCTGCATGAAGTCGTCACCGACGAGAGCACCACCATCCGGGTGCTCTGGGAGCGACAACGGCTAACACAAGAGGTGGATTGGCTCTGCTGACTCCTGAAGGCTGAAGCCGACGTGTCACACGGGCCCGCGGCGGCGGACCAACTGCAGGGGCGTCTCCTTGCGGCCCCTGTATGCGGGGCGGACCCGAACATCGATCACTTCCTCTTCCGCGGACACCAACAGCCACTCCTCCGGCGGGTGCAGACGCCCAAGAGCGAAGACGGCCGGCTTCAGCCACTTGGGATCCAAAAGACCCATCAGGCCACGCTCCACGCTGAGAACCCACATCTGCAACACCACTTGGTCCGCAGCCTGAACTGCCCGCCACCTGCCGGAATGCCCGTCCCCCGCGGCCGTCACCAGAGCATCCTCCAGGAAACTCCCCGACAGGGCTTTCGTAGAGAACTTTCCCTCGCGGGTGAAGGTGTAACAACAGCTATTTTCCACTGCGTCGCCGCCCACGCTGAGCTGCCAGGTTCCCACCAGCAACTCCTGCCATCGCTCTAGCATCAACACGCTCTCCCCCAGTCGTTTTTGCCGTGACCCTCAGGTCTTGCTACCCGCTGCCGCCCACCAGTAACGTTTTGTAAATACGTCGAACGGAGCCAGGATGTGGTGGTTGTTGATTCCGGTGGTCATGGAAGGACGCGACTACCTGGAGGAAGTCGACATCCGCAAGAGCCTTGAGAAACTGGCCGCCGCACACTTGTGCGATGACGACGGAATCCTCGCCCCTGGAACGGCCAAGACGAGCGACTGGGTCCTCGTCATCAGGCGGCTTCCGGACAGCCGACTCATCCTCCATGCTCGCGCCACCGCACGAGACGGCGCAAGGTCCTCCGACGCAGTCCGCGAATACTACTGCGACCCCCACACTGGGTCCCTCAAGAACCGCACGCTCCGGCAAGCCTTCGGCTGGAAAGCCAACTTGCGCTACTGACAACGGTTAAATAAAGAGTTGAAAGGCGCTGATGGCCGTGTCCGGAGCGGGAGTTAGCTGTGGGACAGCTTGGGGCCGTTGCTCCGCAGCGAGAGCGGCGCTTTCGCTATCCGGGTCGCAAGCCGTTGCCGGACCGGGAACTGTTGTGCGGGATTCTGTAGGTGCTGCATGCCGGGATCCCGTGGGAGTATCTGCCGCCGGACCTGGGCTTGGCTCAGGCATGACGTGCTGGCGCAGGCTGCGGGACTGGAACGAGGGCGGCGTGTGGCAGCGGTTGCACGAGGTGCCGCCGGCCGAGCAGCCGCAAACGACGGCGATCGTTATTTCCGTAGGTACGTCATGCAGGTCAGACTGAGCGTGGACCTTCCACGGCTATCCTGATCAAGTGGTACGGCCCCCGGATTCGCTCATGCGCTGTCGTCATGGAAGAACGGAATCGGCCCAAGTAGAGGGGGCCACCTGTAGGTGAGTCCCAGAGCCTTGTCCTGCCTCTGTGCCCGCTTCGCAATAAGCGCGCACAGGCCTGCAGCCGCTGCGAAGGATTTGCTAGCCGCTGGTTCCGGTATGCAAACAGCCATGAGAGCCGCGGCCGACGCACCATCCGCAATTGCGTCCGTCTCTTTCTTGCTGAAGTGGATCTTCGCCGTTTTGAAGACCTTGCCAGATACTTCATACCTCGGCATGGTGCCCCCTTCTCGTTCTCGTGAGCGAGCATTCCCATACACGGCGCCTCCAACTCAGGACCTGCGCGCCGAACCAGTACGGCGCCCAGCTCCGCGTTCTTCCCACCGACGAGAACGCTGCCCCTTCCCATCGAGGGCCGCGAGGACGCCGAAACCCGCCGCGCAGTGACAGGGTGGAGCCTGTCCGGCACGTGGTGACCGCGCAGCCGTGCGGCGGGCACGCGAGCGAGGGAGCGGCTGAGGCGGGCAAGGTGGCTGACGCGGGTGCAGTCGAGCGGGTGGCCGTTCCACCAGGCGTCAAGACGAATGAGGTTGATCGCAACGGCGGAAAAGACGTGCTCCAGGTGGGTCTTTCGGAGACCTGGGTAGCGGGCACGTCTTATCCCGGTGACTTCGGGCACGGAATAAGCCAGCAGGATCGTCATCAGCCGAAAACGGCGATTCACCGGCCGTCACGTCACCCGTTCAGGTGAACGGAAAGTCATCCCGCTGCGGCGGTCGAGGACGCCCCGAGACGATCGGCGACCGTGGCACGGGTGCCGATGGGTCTTGACGAGCTGGCAGTGGACTCTGCCGAAGGACGATTTCGATCAGTAGCCAGGGTGCCCAGGACGAGCCGGACGGCCACTCCCCGACAACGTACGGAGACCCGATGGACCCGGAAGCACTGAACGACCTCGTCCAGACCGGAGGCGCGGCGATCGTCGCGGCCATGGTCACCGATGCCTGGCAGACTGCCCGCGTCCGGACCGTGCGGCTGTTCCAGCGCGGTGGCCGTGACCCCCGGGAGATTGAAGCCCAGCTGGACCGCAGCGTCGCGCGCGTGACGCGCGAAGGGACCGAAGCTGCCCGGGTGGGCCAGGTCACTCGTTGGCGGGACGACCTGGAAGACCTTCTGAGTGAATACCCGGACGCTGCGGACGACCTTCGGGCTCTGGTCCGCGAGGTCGATGCGCAGCTGCCGCGAGTCCAGCAGCAATTGGTGCAGACCATCACCGCATCCGCCCCCGGGTCCATTGCCCAGGGCGCGTACAACATCATCAACCACCCCGGCAGCCTCTCGGAAACCGCCGCTACGAGCAGCGGGGCGGACAGCGCCGCCGAGGACAGGCAGGGCAGGAGAGCGTGAGCGCGACAGACGGCCCGCAGCCGCAGTTTGTACAAAACGTCACGGCTGTCACTGGGTTCGCGTACGGTGCGATCGGCGCCGACATCCACGTTTTCGGCGACGGCTCACCGGTCTACCTGCTCCAGAACTGGCAACCCGCCGCCCCCGCCGACCCTGCGTGGCTCCGCGAGCTGCCGAGCCGGATGCTCAACTCCCGCTTCGAAGTGGTGCCGTTCACCGGCCGGGAGACCGAGCTCGCCGAGCTGAGGGCGTGGCGGGACGGTGGACCGCGGCTCGCGGCGTGCTGGATCCACGCCCCCGGCGGGCAGGGCAAGACCCGCCTCGCGGCCCGGTTCGCCGACGAGACCCAGAACGACGGCTGGCGCGTGGTCACCGCCGTGCACGGACCCAGCTCCGTCCAGCCCCCGCCCGGCAGCCAGGACCTGACCCTGGACGGGCACGGCGGGGTGCTCCTCGTCGTCGACTACGCGGACCGCTGGCCGCTCACCCACCTCACCTGGCTCTTCAGCAACGCCCTGCTGCACCAGGACCTGCCGACGCGGATCCTGCTGCTCGCCCGTACCGCCGACGCCTGGCCCGCCGTCCGCGCCTCGCTCGCCAACCACCGGGCCACTGCCTCCAGCAGAGCCCTCGATGCCCCGCCCGACGGACCCGCCATGTACCGGGCTGCCCAGGACGCCTTTGCCGTACGGTACGGGATCCCGGTCGGCTCCGTTCCGGGCTCGCCGCCGCCGTACGAGCTGACCCTCGCCCTCCACATGACCGCGCTCGTCGCCGTCGATGCCCAGGTACATGGTCGTCGCGCTCCCACCGACCTGGCCGGACTGACTGTCTACCTGCTGGACCGGGAGCACCTGCACTGGGCCACGCTGCACGCCCGTGGCGATGCCGGCGCCACTCCGCCCGCCGCCATGAACCAGGCCGTGTTCGCCGCCGCCCTGACCGGAGCAACCGACCGCACGCACGGCACCGAAGTCGTGCGCGCGCTACGGCTCGGCACCCCCGTCGACCGCGTCCTCGACGATCACGCCCACTGCTACCCGCCCGAGCGGGACGGCGGGGACACCGTCCTCGAACCGCTTTATCCGGACCGGCTCTCCGAGGATTTCCTCGCCCTCACCCTCCCCGGTCACCAGGCCGACTACCCGGCCATGGAATGGGCCGAGGAGGTCATCGACGCCCTCCTCGGCCGGCACGCCGGCCGGGGCGTCACCTTCCTGGCCGCCGCCGCACAGCGCTGGCCCCACGTCGGACCTCACCACCTCTATCCGGTCCTCGCGGCCGCGCCGGGCCTCGCGCTCGCCGCCGGGAGCGCCGCTCTCAGCGCGCTCGCCGCCCTGGACGACGTCCCCATCAGGCTGCTCGCCGCCGTTGAGGAGCGGTTCCCCGTCGGCCGCCACGTCGAGTTGGACGCCGGGATGGCGGCCGTGACCCGGCGGCTCGTCACCGAACTGCTCGCCCTGGACGACAGCCCCCTCGCCCGCGCCGTCGGCTGCCACCACCTGAGCACCCGGCTCCTGAACGCCGGGCTCGACGCCGAGGCCCTTGAGGTCGCCCGGCGGGGCGTGACCGCCGCGCGGGAGCTCGATGACGACGTCCCGGTGCTGGCTGCTGCCTTGGGTCGACTCGGCGACTGCCTGGCCCACAATGGGCGCCCGGCCGAGGCCCTGCGGGCCACCGAGGAGGCCGCTTCCCTCGCCCGGCCCTTCGCCGAGGCCGAGCGTGCCCGGCATGAGCCCCTCTACGCCGGTATCCTCGCGGACCTCGCCGTACGGCTTACGGAGGCCGGCCAGCACCAGGACGCCCTGGACGTCGGCGAACGCGCGGCGGCGGCGTGGCGCCGGCTCACCGCCGCCGACCCCGCCCACGAGCCGCGACTGGCCGACGCCCTACACGCTCACGGCCGCCAGCTCTCCCACCAAGGACTTCAGGCCGAGTCCGTCGTAGTCTCCCGCGAGGCACTTTCCCTCCGGCTTTCACTTGCCGAACAGGACGCGGCGGCGCACGAGCCCGGCCTCGCCGCCTCCCTCCTCACCCTTTCCGCGCAGTTGGCCAGGGAGGGACGGAGAGCGGAGGCTTTGGCATGCTCTCAGCAAGCGGTGGAAAGCATGCGCGCCCTGGCCCGGGCCGACCCCACCGCCCACGACGCCGGTCTTGCACACGCCCTGCAGGCCCTCGGCGCCGACCTGGCCGAGACGGGACAGCTGACGGAAGGGATAGACACGACAGCCGAATCCATCGCCGTCTGGCGCCGCCTCGCCCGGGACAACCCAGCCGCCCACTCCGCCGAACTCTCGAAGTCTCTCTCCAACCTCGCCCTCCTCCGCCTTTTCACGGACCCGCCCTCCCAGGCACTGCCCGCCGCCGCGGAAGCCGTCCAGCTCATGCAACTCCGCCACGCCCAAGCGCCCGAGCTGCACCGGGCCGACCTCGGCCGGTGCCTGTCGATCCTGGCCGTCTGCCTGAACGCGGCCGGCCATCGGCAGGAACGCCACGGGGCGGCCGTCGACGCCGTCAGGCAGTACGAGGCCGCGTGGAAAGCCGACCCGGTGCGGTACGCCTTCGACCTCGCACGGGTCCTCGACCAGATGGGCCGGTACCTGGCGGACGACGAGCGCTGGGCGGACGCGCTCGACCCGCTGGAAGGCGGGCTCGCCCTCGCGGAGGCGTACATGCACGTCGACCCGACCGGGTACGCCCCCCTCGTCTCCGGGCTGCGCACGGCGCTCGACGACTGCCGGCGGCGGACGGGACAACGGCCACCGTGGCGGAGACGCCGACGCCGGCGCCGCTTGGGGTGACACCCGCGACACTGTCCTCGCGGCCGCGTACGGCACGGCGGCTGCTGAGGTCGGCATGCCGCTCCTCCTCCATCGACCAGAAGGCGTTGCGGCCTCCACGCCGTCGGGATACTGCCGTCATGGCCGTCACCCAACAACTCGCCCGCGTCCCGGCGGAGTTTCTCGCCGCCTGCCGCCAGTCAGCCCGAACATCGACCGATGGAGATCCCCACTGGGATCCACCGTCGACGGACGTCCTGGACCTGGACTGGGCGCCGGCCATGTTGGAACGGGTATGCGAGCTGGCAGGTCTCGACCGCGTCCACCTGAATGCTCTTCGGCAGGCCACCGAGGGGGACTCGGCGATCGATCTCGGCTTCCTCAACACGCACCCGCATGCCATCGGTCCCTTCGGGCCACCTCCCACCGCCCTTTCCGCAGCTCAAGTGGCCCGCGTTTCGGAACTGCTCGGTCAGATCGACTTTCCGGCCGTCCTGGCCGGCCTGCCGACCGAAGACACCGAGGCCGCTTCTTTGATCGGTCATGGAGCGGACAAAATTGTCGGTGGCCCGAGAAAGTACCTGCTGGGGCACTTCGATGCCCTGCGCGAGTTCTGCCTTGCCGCATCCCGACAACACCTTCTCCTCGTGCTCTGGTGGGACTGACCCAGGACTTCATGGTCAGCTCATGACCCGGTAGACCGAGCTGCCCTCGCCCGCGACCAGCGAGGCCTCGCCACGGAACGGTGGTGACGATGGCATCGCGACCGGAACCGCGTCTCCTTGCCGAGGGCGGGACACACGACACCTGGTACACCGGCGAACCCAACGTGATCTCGGTTGACCCCCGCCCCGCCGAACCCCCGCAAGACCTTCATGATCCGGAGACATCATGGCCCTCTAGACTCCCTGCACAATCCTCAATCCTCTGGAAGGGCACAACGTGAAGATCGCAGACACCGGCGGACGGCCGGTGCTGACCCGTCACGCCGAGGGCCCCGTCCGGCGGGCTGCCCTGGAGGTCTCGGCGTGATCGACCCCACCTTCCCGGTCCGGGTGGCCCGGCCCTCGCGGGACCTCGCCGCCGCCGAACGCTTCTACGTGGACGGCCTCGGCTTGGCCGCTCTTTGGCGCACGACGAAGCGCGTTCCGGGCGAGCACGACCTGCTGATGGTCGGTCCGCCCGGCGCCGCCTGGCATCTCGAGCTGACGTGCGACCCGGAGCGGCCGCTGGAGCCGACCCCGACGGTGGACGACCTGTTCGTCGTCTATCTCGGCAAGCCGGTGGAAGACTCCCTGGTCGACCGCCTGGTCGCGGCCGGCGGTACCCGTGTCCCCGCGCACAACCCGTACTGGGACGAGCATGGTGTGACGATCGCCGACCCGGACGGCTACCGCCTGGTGCTGTGCTCCCGCACCTGGGCCTGAGCAGCGTCCGGGCGGTCATGTACGCGGCCCGGGCCGGACGGGACGACCGAGGCTTCCTCGCCGACCGCAGCCCCGGCCGGACGGGACGACCGAAGCTTTCCTCGCCGACCGCAGCCCCGGCCGGACGTGACGACCGAGGCTTTCCTCGCCGACCGCCGTGCTCGCCTGGCCTTCGGCCTCCTGTCCCACCTGGAACGCCGTGGTGATCCGGGCTTGCGCGACGGTCCCGGACGCCCGGTCGAACTACCCGCGGCGGGCGGCCAGCGGCTTCACGCCGAAGACCCGGAGCCCGTCACCGGCCCTTGCGTTGGAGCGCTGTCCAGCATCTAGCGTCTCCGCCATGACGACACCTCAGCGCAAGATCGGATCGGGTTTCGGCGCCCGGAGCACCGCGGACGACGTCCTGAGCGGGATCGACCTGTCGGGCAGCACCGCGATCGTCACCGGCGGGTACTCGGGCCTCGGTCTGGAGACGACCCGTGCCTTGGCGGGCGCCGGTGCCCGCGTCGTGGTCCCGGCCCGGCGACGGGCGGCCGCGCAGGAGGCGGTCGAGGGCATCGACGGCGTCGAGACCGACGATCTCGACCTGTCCGACCTCGAAAGCGTCCGCGGTTTCGCCGAGCGGTTCCTGGCCTCCGGTCGCGAGATCGACATCGTGATCAACAACGCCGGGATCATGGCCTGCCCCGAGACGCGGGTCGGCCCGGGGTGGGAGGCGCAGTTCGCCGTCAATCACCTCGGTCACTACGCGCTGATCAACCATCTCTGGCCGGCCATCGCCCCCGGCGGCGCACGCGTGGTCGCCGTGTCCTCCGGCGCGCACGGCATCACAGGTGTGCGCTGGGACGACGTGCAGTTCGAGCGCGGCTACGACAGATGGCAGGCGTACGGGCAGGCGAAGACGGCGAACGTGCTGTTCGCCGTGCAGCTCGACGCGCTCGGCCGCGACAGCGGAGTCAGAGCGTTCGCGCTGCATCCGGGCAGCATCCTCACCCCCCTGCAACGCCACCTGGCGAAGGCTGACATGGTCGACGCGGGCTGGATCGACGAAAACGGCAACCCGACCGACCCCACCTTCAAGACGCCCGAACAGGGCGCGGCGACGCAGGTATGGGCGGCGACCTCCCCTCAGCTGGCGGACATGGGCGGCGTGTACTGCGAGGACTGCGACATCGCCGAGCCGGCCTGCGAGGACTCGGAAGGCGGCGTGCACGCACACGCGACCGACCCCGAACAAGCCGCCCGCCTGTGGGCGCTGTCGGCCGACCTCACAGGCGTCGACGTCATCGCGGCGGCAACCTGAAGTGGGCCGGGCAGCGCGTCCAAGACCCGATCCCGATGCGCCTCATGAGGTCGCCCTGCAAGGAGGGCCGGTCGCGGCTTCGTCAGCGCTCCGTGCGTATGGCGCTCAGGCAGCGGGCGGCGTGCGTGCGTAAGGCGTCGGCGAGTTCGGGGGGCGTGTCGGTGAGGGTGAAATCGGCGTCGACCGAGGTGATCATCCAGGCGAGGTCACGGGGGTTGTCGGCGCCCAAGTGCAGGAGGCAGCTTTCGTCGTCGACGGGTTCGACGACGCCCATGCCGGGCCAGATGCGGTCGGTGACCGCTGCGGCCGGCTCGTGCAGGGTGACGATGGCCTGGTACGGCCAGGTCCGTGACGACAGTTGGTGGGCCAGATAGGTGGCCACGTCGGTGTCGGGGAGTTCGCGGGGGCTGAACCGCGGTCCAGTCGGCGTGCGCGGCGTGAGCCTGTCGACGCGGAAGGTGCGCCAGTCGGTGCGGTCGGTGTCCCAGGCGATCAGATACCAGTGGCGGTCGAAGCTGACGAGGCTGTGCGGCTCGACCAAGCGCCTGCTTCGGCCGTGGCGGGGGCTCGCGTAGTCGAAGCGCAGTTGCTCGCGCCGACGGCACGCCTCGGCGATGGCCATGAGGGTGTCCGCGGAGATCTTGGGGGCCGGGGCGGTGCCGGCCCGGACGGTGGCGGTGTGCAAGGTGCTCACTCGGTACCGAAGCCGGGGCGGGAGCATCTGCTCGAGCTTGCCGAGCGCGCGCAGCGAGGACTCCTCGATCCCGGCGACGGAGCCACCGGCGGCTGTGCGCAGGCCGACGACTACGGCGACGGCCTCGTCGCCGTCGAGCAGCAGCGGCGGCAGCGTGGTCCCGGCCCCGAGCCGGTAGCCCGCGGTGCCCTGACTGGCGTTCACCGGGTAGCCGAGCGCGCGCAGCCGCTGCACATCACGGCGCAGGGTGCGTCGGCTGACGCCGAGGCGTTCGGCGAGTTCGGCTCCGCCCCAGTCGCGGTGGGTCTGCAGCAGGGAGAGCAGTTTCAGCAGCCGCCCGGAGGTCTCCAGCATGCGTCAAGACTGCCGGAAGGTGAGGACCGGAACTGACCTAAGCGAGTCCTAGCGTCGCAGCCATGGAGAACACGACACCCAGCGCCATCCGCTCCTTCCGCATCGACATACCGCAGGCCCAGCTCGATGATCTGCACGTCCGCCTGGCCGCCACCCGCTGGCCGGATGAGCTGCCCGGCGTCGGCTGGGACCGTGGCGTGCCGGTGACCTACCTGAAGGACCTGGCCGAGTACTGGCGCGCCGCCTACGACTGGCGGGTGCACGAGGCGGAACTCAACACCTTCCCTCAGTACATGACCACCATCGACGGGCAGAACATCCACTTCCTTCACGTGCGCTCCCCCAGGGCCGATGCCACGCCGCTGATGCTGTTGCACGGCTGGCCGGGCTCGGTGGCGGACTTCCTCGATGTCATCGGGCCGCTGTCCGATCCCAACGCGCACGGCGGTGATACGGCCGATGCGTTCCACTTGGTCATTCCCTCGCTGCCGGGGTTCGCCTTCTCCACCCCGCTGGCCGGGCCCGGCATGGGCGCGGCACGGATGGCCGGGGTGTTCAACCGGCTGATGGACCGCCTCGGCTACACGCGCTACGGCGTTCACGGCTACGACACCGGCTCATGGGTCGCTCCGGAGATGGGCAAGCAGGCACCGGACCACGTGATCGGCGTCCACGTCAACGCCATGGTCGCATTTCCCGCCGGGGCGGAGGGCGAGATGGACGGCCTGACGGAGGCCGAACAGCGACGATGGCATCGGATGCAGACCTTCAACGACGCTTACCTGCAGTGCAATTCCAAACGTCCGCAGACCGTGGCCTACGCCCTCACCGACTCCCCTGTCGGCCAGCTGGCTTGGATCGTGGAGAAGTTCAAGGAGCTCACGGACCCTGAAGACGCACTGCCCGAGGTCAGCGTCCACCGGGACCGCATCCTGACCGGGGTCTCGCTGTACTGGCTGACCGCCACCGCCGCCTCGGCCGCCCAGGTCTACTACGAGGAGATCTCCGCGAACGCCTGGAGCGAAGCCGCAGCCGACGACTGGACGGCCCCCAACGCGGCGCACGACACCGGGTGGAGCGACGGTCAGGGCGACTGGGCAGCCGGCCCACGGGGGACCGTGCCCACCGCGGTGCTGCTCTCCGCCCACGACGTGACCGTCCGCCGCTGGGCCGAACGCGACCACGACATCGTGCGGTGGACCGAACTCGACCGCGGTGGCCACTTCCTCGCGATAGAGGCCCCCGAACTGCTCGTCAGTGACGTCCGCGAGTTCTTCGACAAGATGCGCTGACAGGAAGCGCCCCGTCCCCTCAGCGGCCGGGCGCAACGTCAACGTCCACGAAGGCGCCGGCATCGAGCTGGGCTGAAGCGACCGCAGCAGGAATGACGGCACCCCGGTGCAACGGTGCTCCAGTCAGCGGTCCAGGGCGGCGGTGCGCCGGGCCGTCACGTCGATCAGGCTTTCGTGCAGGCCGCATCATTGACGGCCGGTGTCGGTTGCGTTCGCGCCGCGCCGGCCGTCGGTTGGTGCGTCAGCAGGAAGCCGAGTGGTCAGTCGTGTCGATGGCGCCCGTGCTGGTCGAGGAAGCGCCGGCCTGGCGCTCCCCTCGCTCGTGGGCATCGGCCTCCGCTGACACCCCGACGTCACTCAACCGGATTGCGCTTCCACGGGTTGCCGCAGGATCGTCCTGAGCTTGGCGGGGTCGGTCCTGCGTGGGTCGCTGAGGTAGATCTCGTGGTGCAGCCCCGCCTCCCGCAGGTTGTTGGCGGGTAGGTACTCGTGGTGCAGCCTGGTCAGGATCGGTGTCTCGTCGTCGTAGGGGCCGATGTGGAGGACCTGGGCGCTGGTGCCCTCGCGCAAGGTCTCTGACCGAACGTTCGGAACGGCAGGAAGGTTCTTCTTGGTCAGGGCGGTGTGCTTGGCGTCTTCGACCATGTCGCTGGTGATCCAGTCGGGGACGTTGATGAGCAGTCTCCATCGCCAGTTGTCCTTCAGCCTGGCCAGGAAGTCGTCCATGTCGTCCGCCCACCAGAGTCCCTCGAGCGGGCCCACGACGAAGTCCTTGCCGAGGGCGCCTTTGCTCGCGAACTTGACGGTGTAGGCGACCGCGTAGAGCGCCTCGACAGCGCGACGGTACGCGGCGCTGGTGTTCGGGTCGCCGTGCCCGTCGATGGCGAGGAAGCGGAGCTCGGGGATGTCGACGAGCTGCCAGTCAGTGTTCTTGGGCGAGTAGCACTTCTTGAGCTCGCGCTTGACGTCGTACTTCTCGGTCATGCCGCATGCCTTCTCGTGAGTGATGGTCATTACAGCTTCGCGTGGCTGCCCATCGCCTTGGCCGCTGTCCACGCCGTCCCGGCCGCCGAGATCCGCACCGCGCCGACCTGAATTTTTCGTCCGGGAACTCTAGAACTGCGCCGAGGCCTGCTGCGACACCCCCTCTCCCTGGAGGAGCTCACCCCCCGCTCGCCGCCGACTGTCTGGCCGTCTTACCGCCACCGACGCCCGCCCGCCGCTGACCGCCTGGCTGCTGAGTGAATCACAGCGACGGACGGTGCGCGGAGCCGTGCGCCACTACGCCGTGAGCCACCCCCAGTCTGAGCGACGACTTCTCTGTGGCTGCAGCTCTTCCTGCACCTGTCCCGGACGAGATGCTCCTGGCCGCCTTCACCCTGTTCACAGCCGCCTTCTGGCCCACCACCGCATGACACCCCGTGAGTCGCTTGGCTGGCGCTCCGTGTGCGGGCCGGACCCAGTTGGGTACTCGGCACCGACACCGCGTGCTGGTCCGCATGACACCGGCGCGCGTCCCCGACCAGCCCGACCCGTTTCTGGAGCCTCTATGTCCCCTCTTCGTCAGCAGCAGGTCCCGCCCGGCGTGACAGCCGAGATGACGCCCCGGCCCGATCACGGCGAACACAGTTACCGGGGCTCCGGGCGGCTGGCCGGCAAGGCCGCGGTGATCACGGGCGGCGACAGCGGGATCGGGCGGGCGGTGGCGATCGCCTACGCCCGTGAGGGTGCGGACGTCCTGCTCTCCTACCTGGACGAGCACCAGGACGCGGAGGAGACCGCGCGGTGGGTCCGGGATGCCGACCGCACCTGCGTACTGGTGCCCGGGGACCTGGCCGACCCGGCGCACTGCCGCTCCGTCGTCGACAAGGCCGTCCAAGAGTTCGGCCGGGTCGACGTGCTGGTCAGCAATGCCGCGTACCAGATGACGCGCGACTCCCTCACGGACATTCCCGACGAGGAGTGGGACCGCACGCTGGCGATCAACCTCAGCGCGTTCTTCCACCTGGCCAAGGCCGCGGTCCCGCACATGCGGCCGGGATCGGCGATCATCGGCAGCACCTCGGTCAACTCCGACAGTCCGCCGCCGCAGCTGCTGCCGTACGACGTCACCAAGGCCGGCATCGCCAACATGGTCGGTTCGCTGGCCCAGATGCTGGCGCCGAAGGGCATCCGCGCCAACAGCGTCGCCCCCGGCCCCATCTGGACGCCGCTGATCCCCGCGACCATGCCGCCCGAGCAGGTCGAGAGCTTCGGATCCGAGGTGCCGATCGGCCGGCCCGGTCAGCCGGCCGAACTGGCGCCGGTGTACGTCATGCTCGCCTCCGACGAGGCTGGCTACGTCTCCGGGGCCCGCGTCGCCGTCACAGGCGGACAGCCGATCCTGTGAGCGCAGAGGGGACGACGCCGTACCCGTTGCGGCTGACCGTCACGGCGAAGCCCCTGGTGTTCGGCGGCCACGCGATCGCCCGCCGCCTGGGCAAGACGGGGCTGCCGGACTGGAACGTCGCGGAGACCTGGGAATGCAGCGACGTCGAAGGCAACCGCAGTGTGGTGACCAACGGCCCGCTGGCCGGCCGGACCCTGCCCCAGGTGCTGTCCGACCACCCCGAAGCCCTCATGGGCGCCGGCTTCTCCGGTACGCGCTTCCCCTTGCTGACCAAGTTCATCGACGCCACCGGCACCCTGCCCGTACACCTGCACGCCGACGACGAGACAGCCAAGTGCCTGGAAGGGCAGGCCAACGGGAAGACCGAAGCGTGGCACATCCTTGACGCCGCCCCCGGCGCCACCGCCCTGTGCGGCGTCAAGGACGGGGTGACGGCCGACCGGCTGCGTGCCGCGCTGGAGGCACAGGACTTCGACGCCGTGCTGCGCCGTCTGCCGGTGCGCGCGGGTGAGACCCTCTACGTGCCGGGCGGTACCCTGCACAGTTTCGGGCCCGACACCCTGGTCTACGAGATCGAGCAGACGTCCGACATCCAACAGCACGCCATGCGCTGGAACATGGAGGACGGCTCCCAGGTAGGCCACGCGGAACACCGGTCCAACCTCGACATGCTGATGCGGCAGGCCGACCTGGAATCCCGGCCGGACTTCCACCCCGGGCTGAGCATCACCGTCGGAGACGGAGTGGAACGGGTCTTCTTGTGCGCGGGCCCGTACTTCGCCCTGGAACGCTGGCGTGCCGGAACGGCGGAGCCGTTGCGCCGGTCCTTCGCCACCGCGCAGATCTTGTCGAACGTCGGCGCCCCGGTGCAGGTCCGGAGCGGGACGTGGAGCGAGGAGCTCGGCCGGGCGGAGACACTGCTCCTGCCTGCCGTGTGCGGTGACGTCGAGATCAACGGACCCGCCGACGTCCTGTTCGGTTACCTGCCCGACCTCGACCGCGACGTCCGCGACCCGCTGCTCGCCGCCGGCTACCCACTGCCCCTCCTGCGGCGGTTCATCGCATCGCCGACTTGATGGATGGGTCAACCGCGTCGCTTGGCGGCGCACAGGGCGCGGAACGTCTGAACGAGCCGGACGCCGTGCGGGTGCGCGCCGATCATGGAGGACATGCCAGGCATCCCGTTTCGGTGAACTCGGGCGGCCCAGCCCGGCCCTCTGATCCTCACAGACTCGACAGGATCTGGGGGGACAGCGTCTTGACCATGGTGTTGGTCCAGCGCATCTGCCGCAACGTCTGCGGATGGCACGCCGAGGCGAGGGCGAGGAGTTCGTCGTTCTTGGTGGCTTGCGCGGCTTGGGCGAGCATCTCCCAGTGCAGGGAGTTCTCCGTGGCGCTCAGGTGCAGCTCCCGAAGATCACGCAGGAGCAGCAGACCGGGCTCGGGGCGGTGTCCCACTGCTTCGGCGGCCTTCTCCCTGAGCGTCGACAGCAGGCCCGCGGCAGACGCCCCGACGGAGTCGCCGAGGTCGACGCCGCGGGCCTGGGCGGCGTCAGCCAGGCGCTGAACGTGTTCTCGGGACCAGCCGGCGAGGTCGGTGGAGACGTGGTGGACCTCGTGCTCGGTGCGGTGGCGCTCGGCCACTGCCGTCAGCTGCCTGGCGAGGTGTTTCTCACCATGGTGGAGACCAGATGGCTGGTCCCGATCCCGGCACGGGCGAGGACCGCGAGCGTGTAGTACTCCTCCAGGAACAGCTGACCGGAAGTGTAGAACCCGATCGACCCGGGACCGCGTTCCTCAAGCAGTTCCCGGGAGCGGCTGCACCAGATCCGGTTCAACCCCCGCCTCCAGGTACGCGTCCACCCGCACAGGCCACGGCTCGTGCCGACCATACGGAGTACGGCTGCCCCATGGCCGTGAGATCCGGTCCACCGGAGCGTCCATGGCTGCCTCCCAGCGACCCGCCAGCGGCACGTGAACACGCCGCGCGTCATCGGTACCCCTTGTCACTCCGGTCTAACGCCTCCGGCTGGTCGCCGAGGGCCGGGGACCAAGAGGAGCGGCTTACCCAGGACCGTCGCGGAGTTGCGGGTTCAGTTGCCGTTGGTCGTCCGGGATCCGATGTCGCGGCGGCCTGGCAGCATCCCGTATGCGCACGACATCCGGGCCGGCATCGGGGCAGCACGCCTCGCCCTCGGTCGTCCGCACCTCGGTGATGTCCAGGGCGGTATCCGCAATGTGCCAAGCCGACCCTGACCCGTGCGGCGTCGTCGTCCAGGTCTGCCCGGGACCGCTCCTGCCACCTCACCTGCAAACGGAACCGGTCGTCCGCGGTACGAGGGAAGACGTGCACATGGAGGTGGAAGACGGTCTGATCGGCTGCCTCACCATCGGCGAGGAACACGTTCACTCCCTCACACGGCAGCCCAGAGCGCCGACTGAAGGTCACGCTGGTGCAGCCCGAGCTGACGGTGAAGGCGGCCGCCGCGTGCCGCGGGCCACGGCCTTGTGATGTGCGACCGACCACGAGCCCCTGAACCACCCTCCCGTGTGCCGGCATGGTGGCCGCACGCATAGCCGACCCTCGAACTATGTTGCCCCGCCACATGTGCGCCTGACCTGCGTCTTTCTACGGTGTGGCGACACGCAACCGTCCCCGTCACATCCCAGGAAGTGGTGCCGATGTCGTCGCCCGCAGCCGCTCCACCAGCCCCGAACAACCTCAAGCGCATCGTCACCGCCAGCCTCATCGGCACCACCATCGAGTGGTACGACTTCTTCCTGTACGGTTCCGCCGCCGCGCTCGTCTTCAACAAGCTGTTCTTTCCGGACTCCGATCCGCTCGTCGGCACGCTGCTCTCCTTCCTCACCTACGCCGTCGGGTTCGCGGCGCGGCCGCTCGGGGCGTTGGTGTTCGGGCACTTCGGGGACCGGCTCGGGCGCAAGAAGCTGCTGGTGCTGAGTCTGCTGCTGATGGGCGGGGCGACCTTCGCGATCGGCCTGCTGCCCACCCACGCGAGCGTCGGGACCGCAGCGCCGGTGCTGCTGACCCTGCTGCGGCTGGTGCAGGGCTTCGCGCTCGGCGGTGAGTGGGGCGGGGCCGTGCTGCTGGTGTCGGAGCACGGCGACGCGCGGCGGCGCGGGTTCTGGGCCTCCTGGCCGCAGACCGGTGCGCCGGCCGGGCAGCTGCTCGCGACCGGCGTGCTGTCCCTGCTCACCGCCGCGCTGTCGGACGCCGACTTCGTCAGCTGGGGCTGGCGGATCCCGTTCCTGCTCTCCGGTGTGCTGGTGATCGTCGGACTGTGGATTCGCCTGTCCGTCGACGAATCGCCCGTCTTCCGGCAGGCGTTGGCACAGGCCGAGGCCCGCAAGGCCACGCAGGCGCCGGCCGACGCCGAGAGGCTGCCGCTCGTGTCGGTGCTGCGTCACCACTGGCGTGACGTGCTGGTGGCGATGGGCGCGCGTATGGCGGAGAACATCTCCTACTACGTCATCACCGCGTTCATCCTCGTGTACGCGACGACCTCGGCCGGCGTCTCCAAGCAGACCGCCCTCAACGCCGTGCTCATCGCCTCCGCCGTGCACTTCGCGGTGATCCCGGCCTGGGGCGCGCTGTCGGACCGGATCGGACGGCGTCCCGTGTACCTGGTCGGCGCGGTGGGCGTCGGACTGTGGATGTTCCCCTTCTTCACGCTCGTCGACACGGGCCGCTTCGGCAGCCTCGTCCTCGCCGTGACGGTCGGTCTGGTGCTGCACGGGGCCATGTACGCGCCCCAGGCCGCATTCTTCTCGGAGATGTTCGCGACCCGGATGCGCTACTCCGGGGCTTCCATCGGCGCCCAGTTCGCCTCCGTGGCCGCCGGCGCGCCGGCGCCTCTCATCGCCACCGCGCTGCTGGCCGACTACGACAGCTCCACACCGATCGCCCTGTATGTGATCGCGGCGGTCCTGCTGACCGTGGTCGCCGTGGCCTCGGCCAAGGAGACCCGGCTCCGTGACCTGGCCGACGTCGGCCCCTCCGCCGGCGCGGAGGAGAGCGAGGAGGCTCCCGCGGCGGACGTCCGCGCCGTCTGAGCGTGGGGCCGGTGACTCGGCTCCCCTCGCCCGGTCGACCTCCGTGCGCCACCCGCGCGCACGGGGGTCAGCGGCGTGCGGGGTTGGCCAACGCGTGCAGTCGGAGGGCCAGTTGTATCTCCAGGGTGCGGGCCGGGTTCTGCCAGTCGCATCCCAGGAGCCGGCCCACGCGTTCCAGGCGCTGGGCCACCGTGTTGACGTGGACGTGGAGCCGGTCCTTGGTGCGGGCCGGGCTCATGCCGCAGGCGAAGTAGGCGTCGAGGGTGCGGACGAGGTCGGTGCCGCGCCGTTCGTCGTAGTCGACGACCTTGCCGATGGTGCGGTCGACGAAGCCCGTCACATCCCGGTCGCCGGCGAGCAGCAGCCCCAGGAAGCCGAAGTCCTCGGCGGCCGCCCCGTCTCCCGAGCGGCCCAGCAGGCGCAGCGCCTGAAGGCAGCGGCGGCTCTCCTCGTACCCGGTGACGACGGCGTCCGGACGGGCGGCGAGGTCGCGCACGGGTGCGGAGGCGCCGACGGTGACCGCTTCGTGGACGGCGGTGCCGAGGTGCCGCGCGGTGCGGCGGGCCACCTCGGTCGCGGTGTCGCCCGCGTCCAGGGGCAGCAGCAGGACGGTGCCTCCGTCGCGGGCGGCGGCCAGGCCCTTTCGGGTGGCGGCTAGGTGGGAGGCGGCGGACCACAGGCGGCGGCGGGCGGCCGCCTCCTGGTCGGCGTCGGCCGCGGCGGTGTCCAGGCGCGCCGCGAGGACGACATGGGTGGCGTCGAGGTCGGCGCGCAGCCGGGCGGCGCGGTCGCGCAGCAGGCGGGGATCGCGGTCGCGGGCGTCGAGCAGGTCGTCCAGGAGTTCGCCCCGGACGCGCTGCTCCGCCTCGGCGGCGGAGCGCCGGGCGAGCAGCAGCAGTGAGGTGACCATCGCGGCGCGTTCCAGGGTGCGCTGGTCGACGGGGTCGAGTCCTGGGTGGCCGCGCAGGACGAGCGCACCGAGCAGTTCGCCGCCCGCGGCGACGGCCGCGATCCAGTCGTCCTCGTGCCGTACGGCGTGTCCTTCGGTGCGGGACGCCTCCACAGCCGCGGCCGGCGCGGTTTCGGTGAACTCGACTGCCCCGCCCAGGACTTGGGAGACGGCGGCGGCCACGTCATGGACGCCGCCACCGCGCAGCACGAGTTCGGCCAGCCGGTCGTGGACGTCGGAGGCCCGCTCGATGACCGCGCTGCGGTCCTGGATGATCTCGTTGGCCCGCTCCAGTCGGGCAAGGGCGGAGCGGGTCTCCGTGAGCAGGTTGGCGGTGTCCAGTGCGGCGGCGGCGAGTGCGGCGAAGGAGCCGAGCAGGGCGATCTGTTCCCGCTCGAAGACCCGCGCGCGCCGGTCGGCGGCGAACAGCACCCCGATGACGTTCGCGCCGAGGGTCAACGGCACGCCGAGGATGGCGACCAGGCCTTCGTCGTGCACGCCCGCGTCGATGGTCGTCGTGTGCCGGAAGCGGTCGTCCCGGAAGTAGTCGTCGGTGACATAGGGGCGGGCCGTCTGGGCCACGAGGCCGCCGAGCCCCTCGCCCATGCCGAGGCGCAGTTGCTGGAAGCGGGCGGCCACCGAGCCCTCGGTGACCCTCATGTAGGTGTCGCCGCGCGCGGGGTCGTTGAGGCTGAGGTAGGCGACGTCCGTGCCCAGCAGCGAGCGGGCCCGCTGCACGATCGCCTGGAGGACGGCGTCGACGTCGCGCAGGCCGGCCAGGTCGTGGGCGGTCTCGAACAGCGCCGACAGTTCGGCCTCCCGCCGGCGGCGGCCCTCCAGCTCGGCACGCACCCGCAGCGCGAGCAGTTTGGCGTGTTCGAGGGCCGCGACCCGGTCGGCGGTGTGTCCCTCGGCGCGCGCCAGGAGCACCGGCCGTTCGTAGGCCTCGGCGGCCGCGCCCCGGGCGAGCAGTTCGAGGAACGGCGCCTCGACGCACTCGGCTGCGCCGGGGGCGCCGGAAGCCGGCGCGGCGGCGCCGGAGATGCCGGGCGCGGCAGCCTCCGCCTCGGCGCCGGTCGCCGGCACGGCGTCGACGGCCGGATCGGCGTCGGTGACGGAGCGCTCGATCGGCTCCACGTGATCGCGGGACATGTGCACAGGATTGCTCATGAACGGGCCGGCTCGTCAGGCCTGTGGACAACTTCGGGAACCGCTCGCGGCCGGCTCGCTCAGTGCGCGGTCCAGCCGCCGTCGAGGACGACGGACGCGCCGGTCATGAAGGACGCCTGGGGTCCGCACAGGTAGGCGACGGCCTCGGCGACCTCCTCCGGTTCGATGAGCCGTTTGACGGCGCTGTCCCGCAGCAGCACCTCCGCGAGCACGCGCTCCTCGGGCAGTCCGTGGGTGCGCGCCTGGTCGGCGAGCTGCTTCTCCACCAGCGGGGTGCGCACGTAGGCCGGGTTCACGCAGTTGGAGGTGACCCCGTGGGGCGCGCCTTCGAGGGCGGCCGTCTTCGACAGTCCCTCCAGCCCGTGCTTGGCCGCGACATAGGCGGACTTGTAGGCGGAGGCACGTAGTCCGTGGACCGAGGAGACGTTGACGATGCGCCCCCAGCCCTGCCCGTACATGTGGGGCAGCGCGCCGCGGATGAGGCGGAACGGCGCCTCCAGCATCACGGTGAGCACCGTGTGGAAGACGTCGGGGGGGAACTCCTCCAGAGGCCGCACCAGCTGAAGTCCGGCGTTGTTGACCAGGACGTCGGTCCCGGCGGCGGCCCGCTCGGCCGCGTCGAGATCGGTGAGGTCCAGGACGTGGGGTTCGACCGTGCCGGGCAGGCCGTCGGCGCTGCCTACGAGGTCCTTCAGGCCGGCGGCGTCCAGGTCGACCGCCCTCACCTCGGCCCCGGCGGCCGCGAGGCGGAGCGCGCAGGCACGGCCGATGCCGCCGGCGGCGCCGGTGACGAGGGCGGTGCGCCCGCCGAGGTCGAGCGGGGTGGCGTGGGGGGCCGGAGGGGCGCTGCGAGCGGTCATGCCCTGACCCTAGGCAGCGCCCCTCCCCCACCCCATATGGTCAGAAGCCATACTTCACTGGGAACCCATGGTGTCGAACCATGTAGGTGCGTCGGTCAGCGCCTGCTTGATCCGCAGCAGGGCGAACTGGTTCAGCTCCGGCAGGGCGTCCACCTCGAACCACCCCACCTCCAGCGACTCGTCGTCGTTGACCCGGGCCTCGCCGCCCACCGCCCGGCAGCGGAACGTGATGTCCATGTACTGGCAGACGTCGCCGTTGGCGTACCTGACCGGCTCCAGCGCCTGGACGAGGACGACCCGCTCGACGACGCAGTCGACCGCGGTCTCCTCCCGGACCTCCCGCACGGCGCAGACCGCAGGCTGCTCACCCGGGTCGGGGATGCCGCCGATCACCGCCCACTTGAGGGTGTCGGAGCGGCGGCCGAGCAGCACGCGTCCCTCGTCGTCGAAGACGACCGCCGTGACGCCGGGGAGCCACAGCAGCTGGTTCCCGGCGGACGCCCGGAGCGTACGGATGAAGTCAGGAGTAGCCATGGCCCGACCCTAACGGGCGGCCGTGACACCGCCCGGCCGCTCAGGGGAGCGGGCGACCGGCGTACGGCTACACGCCACCGGCGCGCCGCCCGCGCACCGCGGCGCCGGTCGCCCAGGCCAGGCCGCCCGCCGCGACGAGCACCAGGGCGATCTCCGGGAGGACGCCCAGCCGCGTCGCCGGCGTCTCGGAGGTGCGCAGCGGCACCTTCTGCACCAGGGAGTCGGCCACGAACATGCCGGTCTTCTGGGTGATCCTCCCGTCCGGCATGATGATCGCGCTGACGCCGCTGGTCACCGGCACGGTGACGGTCCTGCTGTGCTCGACGGCGCGCACCCGGGACATGGCGAGCTGCTGGTAGGTCATCTCGCTGCGGTCGAAGGTGGCGTTGTTGCTGGGGACCGAGATCAGTTGGGCGCCGTCGGCGACCTCGGAGCGCACGGCCCAGTCGAAGGCGGCCTCGTAGCAGGTGACCAGGCCCACCCTGGCCTCGCCCATGTCGAACACGCCCGGCCGGGTGCCCCGGCTGAAGTCCCGGCGGACCATCGACGTCCATTCGCCGTTGATCGCCCCGATCAGCGAGCGCAGCGGCAGGTACTCGCCGAACGGCTGGATCTGCCGCTTGTCGTACGTCTGCGTGGGGCCCTTCACCGGGTCCCAGAGGATCTGCTCGTTGTAGAGCTTGCCGTCGCGTTCGACGACCCCGCCGACCGAGATGGGCGCGTCGATCGCCTTCGCCGCCCGCTCGATGACGGCGGCGGCGTCCGCGTTGGCGAAGGGGTCGATGTCGGAGGAGTTCTCCGGCCACAGTACGAAGTCCGGCCGGGGCGCCTTGCCGGCCTTGACCTCTGCGGCCAGCCGCTCTGTCTCGCGCGCGTGGTAGTCGAGCACGGCCCGACGCTGGGCGTTGAACTCCAGACCGAGGCGGGGGACGTTGCCCTGGATGACGGCGACCGTGGCGGTGCCGTCCTGAGCGGTGTCGCTGACGAGCGGGCGGGCTGCCACGGCCGCCACCACCGGCACGGCCAGGCTGACCAGGGCCACGGCGGCCGCGGCCCGGCGTACCTCGCGCGTGCGGCGCCGTTCGAGACCCACGCGGACCGCTTCGTACAGCCCGAAGCCGCACAGGACGACGGCGAAGCCGAGCACCGGGGTGCCGCCGACCGCCGCCAGCGGGAGGAAGACGCCGTCCGCCTGCCCGAACGCGATCTTGCCCCAGGGGAAGCCGCGGAAGGGCACCCGCGCGCGTGCCGCCTCGCCGGCGATCCACACCGCCGCCGCCCACACCGGCCAGGCCGGAAGCCTGGACACGGCGGCGATGCCGACGCCGGCCAGCGCGACGAAGACCGCCTCGATGACCACCAGGGCGAGCCAGGGCCCGGGGCCGACCTCGACGCCCGTCCACACCAGCAGCGGCAGCAGGAAGCCGAGGCCGAAGAGGTAGCCGAGGCCGAGGGCCGCCTTCCAGCGGCGCCCGCGTACCGCCCAGCCGAACCCGGCGAAGGCCGGCAGGGCCAGCCACCACAGGGTGCGGGGCGGGAAGCTGACGTAGAGCAGGATGCCGGAGAGCGCCGCTACGACGGCGGGGACGAGGCGCAGGAGCCGAGCACGGAGCGGCGGCGCGGTCGCGGGCTCCACCTGGTCCGGTCGGCCCACGGAAGTTGCGGTGACGGTCACTCCGGGAGTGTACGGCGAGTGAGCTTTTGGCCGACAGCACGGTCCACGGCAGGGCAGCGCACACCTGACGTCAGTGCGCCGCCCCCGGCGTGCTGCCCTGCCGCAGCCGGGCCCTGATGGCCTGGACGGCGGATTCGGCATCGTCCACGGTGATGGTGAAGGTGTGCCCGTCCCACAGTCGCAGCACCACGCCCTCCCCGCGGCGTACGACGACGGCGGTGCCCTTCTCCGGACGCCAGCGGTAGCCCCAGCCGCCCCAGTGGCGCGGGGTGACGTGCGGCTCGAAGTCCGCTCCGGCGACATGGGACAGCGGGATACGGCGACGCGGCAGCCCGATGTGACCGCAGCGCACTTCCACGGACTCCTTGTCGAGCTTCAGGTCGACGTGGACGAAGGCCAGCGTCCCGAAGAGGACCAGGAGCCCGGCGGCGATGCAGCCGACGACGGACATGACGAGCGGCGCGGCCCCTGAGGTCCACGCGGAGTCGAGCGCCAGTTCGATGCCGAGCGCCATGCAGGCGGCCCCGGTGAGCGCGAGCAGCCACTGGAAACGGTTGGTGGCCCGCCCGTGCCAGACAGGGGCATGCGGGGCCTTCTCGTCCTGGGGGTGGTCCCTCATAGGGACGAGGTTACTCAGGTTTCGCTCCGCCGGTACTCCGTAGCGCAGGGTCACTGCGCCGACGGGACGAACCCGCGGAGCGAAGCGTGAGCCGCCGTCAGCGCGCGGGGCTGACCTCTTGGAGGAGCCGGCCCTCGGCGTAGGCCAGCGCGGGCGCGGGAAGCGTGCCTTCCCGGCCGCTGAGCAGGACCGTCACCGTGCCGAGGGTCTCGCTCTCGGGGTGCAGGCCGGCGCCCACGCGGCGCAGGGCCTGAGCGGCCACGGCGCCGGCCGAGCCGTGCAGGACGAGCGGCGGGCGGCCGGGACGCTGCACGGCGGCGCGGATGCGTTCGGCCACGAGCTCGTAGTGGGTGCAGCCCAGGACGACGGTCGTGACGTCCTCGGGCGTCAGCGCGGCGGCCGCGGCGACGGCGGCGCCGATCGCCGTCTCGTCCGCCTGCTCGACGGCCTCGGCCAAGCCCCAGCACGGCACCTCGGCGACAGGCACGCCGTCGGCGAAGTCCCGGATGAGATTGCGCTGATAGGGGCTGCCGGTCGTGGCGGGCGTGGCCCAGATGGCGACGGGACCGCCGCCGGCCGCGGCCGGCTTGATCGCGGGGACCGTGCCGATCACCGGGATCTCCGGTTCGAGACGGGTCCGCAGGGCGGGCAGGGCGTGCACGGTCGCCGTGTTGCAGCCGACGATGAGCGCGTCGGGCCGGCGGGCCGCGGCGGCCTCCGCGACGGCCACCGCGCGCGCGGTGAGGTCCTCGGGCGTGCGCGGCCCCCAGGGCATGCCCTCCGGGTCGAGGGACAGCACGAGATCGGCGTCGGGTCGCAGGCGCCGTACCGCGGCGGTGGCCGCCAACAGCCCGATTCCGGAGTCCATGAGCGCGATCTTCACCCGGCCACCATAGACGATGTGCTCTTGCGGCCCCCCTGCGGTGGGGCAGACTGCGGCCGTGAGCGCCATCGTGTGGATCGCCGCCGTCTCCCTGTTCGTCTGGCTGTGGCTGCTCTGCTGCCAGGGCTTCTTCTGGCGTACGGACGTCCGGCTGCCCCCGCGCGAGACGCCCGCGGACTGGCCGGACGTGGGCGTCGTCGTCCCGGCCCGAGACGAGGCGGCGGTGCTGCCCGCGAGCCTGCCGTCCCTGTTGGCGCAGGACTACCCCGGCCGTGCGGAGGTCTTCCTCGTCGACGACGGCAGCTCGGACGGCACCGGGGAGCTGGCGCGTGAACTGGGGCGGCGGCACGGCGGGCTGCCGCTGACGGTGTGCTCGCCGGGTGAGCCGCCGGCCGGCTGGACCGGCAAGCTGTGGGCCGTGCGCCACGGCATCGCTCTCGCACGCGCGCGTGGGCCCGAGTACCTCCTGCTGACGGACGCCGACATCGCGCACGCGCCCGACAGTCTGCGCGAGCTGGTGGCGGCGGCACGCGCGGGCGGCTTCGACCTCGTCTCCCAGATGGCGAGGCTGCGGGTGGAGAGCCGTTGGGAGCGGCTGGTCGTGCCGGCGTTCGTCTATTTCTTCGCGCAGCTGTACCCGTTCCGCCGGGTCGGTCGGCGCGGGGCGCGGACGGCGGCCGCGGCGGGCGGCTGTGTGCTGCTGCGCACCGAGGCGGCGCAGCGGGCCCGGGTTCCGGACGCCGTCCGGCACGCGGTCATCGACGACGTGGCGCTCGCGCGCGCCGTGAAGAGGTCGGGCGGGCACATCTGGCTCGGGCTCGCCGACAAGGTCGACAGTGTGCGCCCGTACCCGGGGCTGCGCGACTTGTGGCGGATGGTGTCGCGCAGCGCCTACGCGCAACTGCGCCACAGTCCGCTGCTGCTGGCGGGCACGGTGCTGGGCTTGGTCCTGGTGTACCTGGTGCCGCCGCTCGCCGTCGCGGCAGGGCCGGTGTTCGGCCTCCCGGCCGCGGCGGTGTGCGGCGCGCTCGCGTGGCTGGTGATGGCGGGGACGTACGCGCCGATGCTGCGCTACTACCGCCTGCCGCTGTGGCCGGCTCCGCTGCTGCCGTTCACCGCCGCGCTGTATCTGCTGATGACGGTGGACTCCGCGGTGCAGCACCACCGCGGGCGCGGTGCGGCCTGGAAGGGCCGCACCTACGCCCGCCCGGACCCGGTGCCCGACGAGGGTTAGGGCCTGTGCGGGTCGGCGTCTACTTTCGGCCGGGTGTCCAGTTCATGCCCCAGCCGTAGGCGTGGTCGACCGTGCGCTGGGGGCTCACCCCGCGCTGCGGCACCAGGTAGCGGGCTTCGCGCTGGACGACGAGGTCGCCGCCGGTGTGGGTGATGAGCGCGAGCGCGCACACGGTGGAGGGGACGGTGCACTCGTCCAGGGAGAAGTCGATCGGGGCGCCGTGCTGCGGGTTGAGGGTGACGGTGGCGTGCAGGTCGGCGAAGGAACGGGCGCCCTCGTAGATGGTGACGAAGACGAGGATGCGCTTGAAGTCGTCGCGGTGGTCGAGGTTGATGGTGAGGTTCTCGCCGCTCGACAGCGCACCGGTGCGGTCGTCACCGTCCAGGTGGATGTACGGCGGCTGGTGCAGGGCGCCGAAGGCGTTGCCGAGGGCCTGGACGACTCCCTTGCGGCCGTCGGCGAGTTCGAACAGGGCGCACAGGTCGAGGTCGAGGTCGTTGTGGAGCGCGACGGCGCGTCCGCGTTTGCTGCCCCACCCGGAGAACTGCTTGCGCACCTCCCAGTTGAGGTTCACGCGCATGGCGCCCGAGGTTCCGCCCTGCTTGGTCAGCGACACCGAGGGAGCGCTCTTGGTGAGCGTCACCTTGGTCAGGCGGACCGGCGGGGCGGCGGGCGGTGCGGGCGGCGGCGCAGGCGCGGTCCGGTGGCCGGGCGGGGGCACGGTCGCGGGGAAGGCGGGCGGCGTCGGCGGGGGCGGCGGTGCGGGGGCGGCCTGGGGCGTCGACGGGGGTGCCGGGTGGGCGGGTTGACGCCCCGTGGGCGCCGGCGTGTGCTGCGGTTCGTCCACGGCGATGCCGAAGTCGGTGGCCAGACCCTCCAGTCCGCTGCCGTAGCCCTGTCCGACGGCGCGGAACTTCCAGGCGCCCTGGCGTCGGTAGAACTCCCCGAGGACGAACGCCGTCTCGACGGTCGCCCCCGTGCTGTCGAAGCGGGCGACGACGGTGTTCCCGGCGTCGCGCACCTCGACGTAGAGGCCGGGCACCTGCCCGAACGCGCCGCCGTCGGCCGAGGCGGCCAGGACGACGGTCTCGATCGCGGGCTCCACGCGCGCGAGGTCGACGAGCAGTGTGTCGGTGACCTGGCCCCCGGTGTCGCGCTTGCCCTCGTGGCGGACCGCTCCCGAGGAGTGCGTGGGCTGGTTGTAGAACACGAAGTCGCTGTCGGAGCGGACCTTTCCGCCGACCAGCAGCAGCGCCGACGCGTCGGCGTCGGGCACCCCGGGCCCGGACCGCCAGCCGACCTCCACCCTCAGTGCCGCCGTGGGCACGGGAGTGTTGGAACCTTTCGCCATGGACATGTCCGCTCCCCCATCACCTGTGACCGGGCCGGCCCGGCGCACCGCTCCGGCGCCCGCCGGCTTGCTTGTCGAGTCAACTTATTCGTCCCGTCAGTGAACTCCCCTCCACGACGCGTGAACAGACCCCGCCCGACCGGGGGTAACCGCCCCGGATCTCGGCTTTTACACGATTCACGCGGCGTTTGCCGCCCCTTTTCACCGACTTCGCTCGCATTGGGGAGCCAGAGGTACCCCCGACACGGAAAACAACCCTCTTATCGGTCTCCCCAACCAGCACATCGTGGGCTTAACTTATGTGCCATGACCTCCCCCCGCTCCACCTATGGCGGCGGCTACTACTCCGCCTCCTTCCCGGACACCCCGATCTATGACTCGCTCGTGGCCGAGCGGGGCACCCCGCAGATCGCCCCGATCCGGGTCCCCGCCGCGTACGACACGAGCGGCAGCAGCCTGCCCGCACTGCCGTCGGCGCTGCCCGCCCTCCCGTCGGCCCCGTCGCAGCCGTCCTACGGCTACCCGCAGATGCAGCAGCCCGCCCCGCTGCAGCAGGCGCCCGCGGCCTACATCCCGCCGCAGGCCTCCGCCCCGCGCGGCTACCCCGGCCCGCAGGCGCAGCAGCAGCCGCGTCCGGCCGGCCCCGTCGCGGGTTACGAGGCGATGCGCCCCGCGGCTCCCCGGCCCGCGGCGCAGCAGTACCAGGATCCGTACAACAACCAGCAGCAGTACCGCGGCTACTGAGCCGATCCGCGTTCGCCCGAGTTCGTCCTCACCGGCATATGCGTCATGCGCCTCTCACCTCACCCGGCGCCGGCGTCACCTGGCAGGATGAGCGCATGGGGAACGCGGAACTGCTGTCGATTCACATCCATCCGGTCAAGGCGTTCCGGAGCGTGTCGCTCCGGAAGGCCGACGTGGAGCCCTGGGGGCTGGCCGGAGACCGACGCTGGGCGCTGATCGACGACGGGGGAAAGGTCGTCACGCAACGCCAGCAGCCGCGCCTGGCGCAGGCCGCCGCCGAGCTGTTGCCCGGCGGCGGCCTGCGACTGTCCGCGCCCGGCCTCGAGCCGCTGACCGTCGGGGTGCCCGAGCCGCTGGCGACAATCTCCATGGAGATCTTCAGCGACAAGGTGGAGGCCGTCGTCGCCGAAGAGGCCGCTCACGCGTGGTGCAGCGCGTACCTGGGCGCCGACGTGCGCCTGGTGCACATGGACGACCCCGCGACACGCCGCCCGGTGGATCCGGAGCACGCGCTGCCCGGCGAGACCGTCTCCTTCGCCGACGGCTATCCGCTGCTGGTCACCGCCGGCGCGTCCCTCGACGCCCTCAACGCCCTGATCGCCGCGGGTGAGCACGCAGCTGAGGGACCGTTGCCGATGGACCGCTTCCGGCCCAACCTGGTCGTGGCGGGCACCGAGCCATGGGCCGAGGACGGCTGGTCGCGGGTCTCCGTCGGCGAGGTCGACTTCCGGGTGGCCAAGATGTGCGGCCGGTGCGTGGTGACCACGACCGACCAGAGCACCTCCGACCGGGGCAAGGAGCCCCTGCACACCCTGGGCCGGCACCGCCGCATCGACGGCAAGCTGATGTTCGGTCAGAACCTGGTGCCGGTGTCGGGCGGCACGATCCGGGTCGGCGACCCCGTCCGCGTCACCGGCTAGCGGCGGCCGAAGACCGCCCTTGCGGGGGGAACCTCCGCGCACCCCCGGTCCGTTGTGTCTTTCGTGAGCAGTTCATGAGAGGTCCCGGTTCCGGGTGATTTCGCTCTCTCTTGGCCCCGAAGGGCGCGTGAACGGCTCCACGGGGAGTTATCACGGAGCGGGAAGGGGGTGGGGCACCGGTGCGAGCGATCCGTGGAATCTGGCGCTGGCGGCACAATCCGCTGCGGCGTACGACGGACCTGGTCGAGGCCTGGGTCGCCCTGTCGGCGCTGTTCCTGGTGCTCCTCGCCGCTCCCTTGGTGGGCGCGGTCGTCGGCGCGGTCGCCCAGAGCGCGTTGCAGCAGGCGGTGCGCGACCAGCGCGACTCACGACACGAGGTGACGGCCGTCGTGGTGCGCAGACTGGGCGGCTCGCCGTTCGAGGCCGACCCGGACACCGGCACCGGACGCGACACGCGCACCCGTGTGTTCGCCGACTGGAAAGCCCCGGACGGCACCCCCGCGCACGGCGCCGTCATGTCCGGTCTGCAGACCCCCCATCGGGGCGACCGGTTCTCCATATGGACCGACGTGCACGGCCGGCTGGTGGCCCGTCCGCTGGACTCCGCCACGGCGACGACACACGCGGTGCTCGCGGGAATCGGCGCGGCCTTCGCCGCCGCCGCCTTCGTCGAGGGCGGACGGAGAATGATCCTCTGGCGCATGGTCCGCCGCAGGTACGCGCGTTGGGACCAGGCATGGGAGCGCGTGGGCCCGGACTGGGGCCGGACCGGTACCGGCAGCTGACGGCCTTCCCTCACTTGTCAACCGAGCGCCTCCGCGCACGCTACGGTGGACCGGCCGAGCCACTCGGCATCAACCCGCGCGCGAGGGAGCCGGAGGGGCATGCCGCCCGCCGGCGAACGAGCCATGACTACCACGAGGTGGGGGCACAGCAACGCCATGGCACAGGGCACGGTCCAGGTGACGCACACCGGCACATCGAGGTGGCGGCGCCGCACGGGTGAGTACGCATCGCTCGCCGCCGCCCTGGAGGCCGCGGCCGAAGGCGACGTGCTCACCGTCGCTCCCGGCACCTACCGGGAGAACCTCGTCGTCCAGCGGGCGGTGACACTGCGCGGTCCGGAGGGCGCCTCCGGTTCCGTGCGGATCGCACCCGTCGACGGGGTGCCGCTGACGGTGCGCGCCTCGGCGGTGGTGCAGGACCTGCACGTGGAGGGCCAGGACGCGGCCGCGCCCGCCGTGCTCGTCGAGGAGGGCACGCCCGAGTTGCTGGACCTGCGGATCGTCACGCGGTCCGCGGCCGGCGTCGAGGTGCGCGGCGGTGCCCGCCCAACGGTCCGGCGGTGCACCGTCGACAACCCGGCGGGCATCGGCATCGCCGTGGTCGACGGCGGCGGCGGGGTGTTCGAGGAATGCGAGGTGGTCTCGGCCGGGCAGGCGGGCGTCGCGGTGCGCGGGGGCGGCCACCCCCGGCTGGAGCGCTGCCGGGTGCACCGCACCTCCGGCGCCGGGCTCAGCGCGACCGGCGAGAACTCCGCGCTGGAAGCGGTCGGCTGCGAGGTGTACGAGGTCCGGGGCAGCGGCGTGCACATCACCGCGCGCGCCACCGCGCACCTCACCGACTGCGACGTCCACCGCACGACCGCGGACGGTGTCACGCTCGACACGGACGCCGTGGTGACCCTGGCGGACTGCCGGATCCACGAGATCCCGGAGAACGCGGTCGACCTGCGCTCGCGGTCCGTGCTGACGCTGACGCGCACGACGGTGCGTCAGTTCGGGCGCAACGGGCTGTCGGTGTGGGACCCGGGCACGCGGGTCGACGCCAACCAGTGCGAGATCTTCGACAGCACCGGCGACTATCCGGCCGTCTGGGTCAGCGACGGCGCCACCGTGGTCCTGGACTCCTGCCGGGTCCACGACGTGCCGGACGCGCTGTTCGTCCTCGACCGCGGCTCGCGCGCGGACGTCGTCGACACCGACCTGACGCAGGTGCGCAACACGGCGGTGTCGGTGAGCGACGGCGCCACCGCCCAGCTCGACGACTGCCGGATCCGGGACGCGGCGACCGGCGCCTGGTTCCGCGACCACGGCAGCGGCGGCACCCTGAACGGCTGCACGGTCGAGGGCACCCAGACCGGAGTGATCGTCACCAAGGGCGCCGACCCCGTCGTCGAACGCTGTGTGGTGGGCTCGCCCTCGGAGGCCGGGTTCTATGTGTCGGCCGGGGGCCGTGGCAGCTTCCTGAACTGCCGCGTCACCGACAGCGGGGGCTACGGCTTCCACGTGATAGACGGTTGCCGCACCACCCTGCGCAAGTGCCGCACCGAGCGCTGCGCGCGCGGCGGTTTCGAGTTCGCGGACAGCGGCGCGGACGCCGCGTCCGGCGCGGGCCCCGTGGTGGAGGACTGCACGAGCGACGAGAGCGCGGCCCCGCGCCCGCCGTCGGCGACGCGGGAGACGGCCGTCCAGACCGCGGACCGCTCGGGTCTCCTCGGTGCGATGCCCGAGCAGCGTGCCGCCGAGCAGCACCCCGCTGCGGGTGCCGTCGAGACGGAGGAGACCGTGCGGACCTCGAAGGACGTGCTCGGCGAACTCGACGCGCTGGTGGGCCTGGAGAGCGTCAAGCGCGAGGTGCGGGCGCTGATCGACATGATCGAGGTCGGCCGGCGCCGGCAGCGGGCGGGGCTGAAGGCGGCCTCCGTCAAGCGGCATCTGGTGTTCACCGGTTCCCCCGGCACCGGGAAGACCACGGTCGCCCGCCTGTACGGCGAGATCCTCGCCTCGCTGGACGTGCTGGAGAAGGGCCATCTCGTCGAGGTGTCCCGCGTCGACCTGGTCGGCGAGCACATCGGCTCCACCGCGATCCGCACCCAGGAGGCGTTCGAACGGGCCCGCGGCGGCGTGCTGTTCATCGACGAGGCGTACGCGCTCTCCCCCGAGGACGCCGGGCGGGACTTCGGCAAGGAGGCCATCGACACGCTGGTGAAGCTGATGGAGGACCACCGGGACGCCGTGGTGGTGATCGTCGCGGGGTACACGGCCGAGATGGAGCGCTTCCTGTCGGTCAACCCCGGTGTCGCGTCCCGTTTCTCGCGGACCATCACCTTCGGCGACTACGGTCCCGGGGAGCTGCTGCGGATCGTGGAGCAGCAGGCCGAGGAGCACGAGTACCGGCTCGCGCCGGGTGCCGCCGAGGCGCTGCTGACGTACTTCACGGCGATCCCGAAGGGTCCCGCCTTCGGCAACGGACGCACGGCCCGCCAGACGTTCGAGGCGCTGGTGGAGCGGCACGCGAGCCGGGTCGCCCAGGTGCCGGACCCGAGCACGGACGATCTGACGCTGCTGTACGCGGAGGACCTCCCGCAGTCGCGGTAGAAGCTCTTGGCGTCGTGTCGGCGCGCTTTCAGGCCTCCGCCGCGGCGGGAGCCTGGGGCTCTTCCGGCCGGGGGCGCTGCGGGGGCATCTCCGGGCGCAGACGGCCCAGGAGCCGTTCTCGTTCCTGGGCGAAAGCCGGGTCCGCCTGGTAGTCGGAATGGCCTAGGACCGGAGCGGGCAGGGGGTGCCGCGCCGTGCGGCCGTAGGCGAGCGGGTCGGCCAGGGGCGGGTGGTCCACCTGGGGGCCGCAGTCGTCGCCGGACAGCCGTACGGGCCCGCCGATGGGGTCGGTGAGCCGGTGGAGGTTGCGCCAGCAGGCGATCTCCTCGTGCAGGGCGGTCAGCGCTGCCGGGCCGAAGTGGGCGGGGAACCACCGGCCGTAGAGACGCTCGATCGGGGAGCCGTAGGTGAGCAGTGCGACCCGTCGGCGGTCGGCGGGCTGCAGCTGCCAGGCCGCCGCGGCGGCGAGGACGCTGCCCTGGGAGTGGCCGGAGATGACCAGCCGGCCGCCGGTGGCGCGGGTCCAGGTGGCCATGCGCCAGGTCAGGTCGGGCACGGCGCGTTCGGCGTAGCAGGGCGGGGCGAAGGGGTGGGCGGCGCGCGGCCAGAAGGTGCCGACATCCCAGAGGATGCCGATGGTGCGGCGTGCGGAGGCGTCCTTGTAGGCGCGTCTGCCCCAGGTGACGAACAGCAGGAAGCCGAGCCCTATCAGCCAGGAGCCGAGCGCCTGCCCGGTCTCGGCGGCGCCCCGCACCAAGGGGTGGGCGGACACTGCGGCCCGCTGAGGGGTCGTGCCGGTGCTGAACGCGCCGACGAGGGCCCCCGCGCCCAGCAGCAGTGTGGTGGCGGCGGTGACGGCGACGAGGAGTGGGCCCTGGTCCGTGAGCGTGGCCATCGCGCGGGCGCGGGCGATCCGCCGGGTGCGGGCGGGATCGCCGGGTCCGGTGTCGTACTCGCGGGCCACCGCGGCTTGCTCGGCGCGGGTGAGCAGCCAGACGCGGCGGCCGAGCAGGGCGCCCAGTGCGAGCTGTACGAGGAGCAGCGCGGGGATGACGGACGCCTGCCAGGTCAGCAGGACGGGCGGGCCGGCGAGGGAGGCGCCGGTGCCGTCCAGCCAGTCCGAGACGCGCTGGGAGACCCCGCCGGACATGACGCCGCCCAGGGCGCAGGCGAGGGTGGCGACGGCGGGCCCGCCGAGGCCCCGCAGCGCGGTGCGCCCTCCGGGGTCGCCGGTGGAGCCGCGATGCAGTGCGGCGGCGACGACGGCGAGGGAGATCACCAGGACGCCCTGGGCGAGGGCGATGCCGCCGAAGGTCAGGTCGCCCGGCAGCCGTCCGGAGGACGTCCAGCCGGGGCGCTCCCAGCCGGCGTAGACGAGGGTGAGGACGAGCAGGGTGAGGGCGGCCAGCGGCAGGCGTCGTACGAGGTGGGCGTCGAGCCGGCGGTCGAGGCGGTGTTCGCTGCGGCCGCGGCGGCACACCACCCAGACCGTGGCGAGGGCGCCGGTGGCGAGGGCCGTCTCCAGGAGCCGGCCGAGGATGTCGAGGAGGGCGGGGCCGCCCGGCCGGGCGTCGTGGCGGGCGGCCGCGGCGCCGACGGCGGCGGCGACGGTGAGCAGGCCGGCCGCGGTGTGCGCCGCGCGCAGCCGGGCGACCAGGCGACGGCCGTACCAGAAGCCGGGGCGGCCGAGGGCGGTGTGGCCGAGCGCGTCCTCGGGTTCGGGCCGGGCGTTCAGCGGTTCCTGGGACTCGTAGGCCCGCCAGGTGCGGTGGGAGAGGTACCACAGCAGGCCGGTGAGGGCGGCCGGGACCAGGGCGGCGAGGGCGAGGCGGCGGCCGGGCAGGGTCCACCAGCCGCCGTCGCGGACCGACGGGGACAGGAAGCCCAGCCAGGTGTGCCGCTCGGCGCAGGCGGCCGTGCCGGCGCACTGCCAGGCCGTCAGGTCGAGGGCGACCTCGCAGGCCGCGGCGACGAGCAGCACCGTCAGGCTGAGCCCGGCGAGCCGCACGAGCAGTCCGTAGCAGCGGACGGTACGCGTGCGTGCGGGTGCGGCGGGGCGCATCCAGTGGGCGAGGTTGACGACCATGAAGGGCAGCAGCAGGAGCCACAGGGCGCGGGTGCCGTTGCCGGAGGTGAGGTTGCACCAGACGTACGCCTCGGGGACCGGCCGGTCCCGGGGTCCGCCGGTCGCGGAGACGGCCCCTTGCCCGCCCCTGTGGTCGGCGTCGACGTCGGCGGCGCGCCGGAACACGGCAGCCGTGTCGTCGCCGGTGATCCGCACCGTGCGCGGATCGTTCAGCATCTTCTCGGGCGTCGCGCCGCCCACGCCGTGGACCAGGAGTTCCAGGGCGGCCGTGGCCTCCCCGCCGGTCAGGGCTCGTTCCTGCGCACGTTCCACCGTTGTGCCACTTCCCCCGTGACGCGCTGTCGACCTGCGTGCGGGCACCAGGATCGCCGCTGGAGGGTCCGAACACACCGGTTGTGACCGAATTTCCCCCGATCCGTGTGACGGACGGAATCGACGCGTGTCGAATCTGTGACATGACCGCGTCGGACAGGCGGTGGCGCGACCGGTGCCCGCCCGTGCGAGGATGGGACGCCCGCGTCCCGCCGACCGGCAGAACGCCCACGTCGGCGCAGGTGCGCGAGGCGTGTCGGACGGAGTGGATCGGCTTGAGTCGAGAGGACCGGAGCGTACGTGAGTGAGAATCAGAACCTCCTCGCGGAGCAGCGCCGCACACTGATCCTGGACGAGGTCCGGCGCCGGGGCGGCGTCCGCGTCAACGAACTGACCCGCAAGCTCGGCGTGTCGGACATGACGGTACGCCGTGACCTCGACGCGCTGGCCCGGCAGGGCATGCTGGAGAAGGTGCACGGCGGGGCGGTGCCGGTCGTGGAGGCGAGCACGCACGAGCCGGGTTTCGAGGCCAAGTCGGGGCTGGAGCTCACCGCCAAGGAGGACATCGCGCGGGCGGCCGCGGAGCTGGTCGCGCCGGGCAGCGCGATCGCCCTGTCGGGCGGCACCACGACGTACGCGCTGGCGCACCGCCTGGTCGACGTGCCCGACCTGACGGTGGTCACCAACTCGGTGCGGGTGGCCGACGTGTTCCACGTGGCGCAGCGCACCTCGGGCCCCCGGCAGGGCGCCGCCACGGTGGTGCTGACGGGCGGGGTGCGCACGCCCTCCGACTCCCTGGTGGGCCCGGTGGCCGACCAGGCGATCGCGGCGCTCCACTTCGACGTGCTGTTCCTCGGCGTGCACGGGATATCCGCGGAGGCCGGCCTGTCGACGCCGAACCTGGCGGAGGCCGAGACCAACCGGCGGTTGGTGCAGTCGGCGCGCCGGGTCGTGGTGGTGGCCGATCACACCAAGTGGGGCGTGGTGGGCCTGAGTTCGTTCGCGTCGTTGGATCAGGTCGACACGCTGGTGACGGACGCGGGACTGCCGGGCGCGGCCCGCGCGGAGGTGTCCGAGCACCTGCGGCGGCTGGTGGTGGCGGGCGAGGCCGACGAGGACGCAGACATCTGACCCGGCACTGGCTAGGGTGACGCACCCGTTCGTCGTGCTGGGAGGTGGTGTGCGTGGCTCACCGGTTGCGGCCCGAAGGTCTGGGATTCCTGACGGCGGCGCCCGTGCGGCTGGTCTTCGCACGGGAGGTCGCCGCTCCCCCCGAGCGGGTCTTCCGCGCGCTCGCCGAGGACGTGCCCGGCTGGGCCGCCTGGTTCCCGGCGGTGGCGTCCGCGAGGCCGCTGGACGGCGGCGCGGGGCGCGATGTACGGCTCCGGGGCGGGACGCGTTTCCGGGAGACCGTGCTGGCGGCGACCGAGCCCGAGGTGTACGCCTACCGGGTCGACGTCACCAACGCGCCGGGGGCCCGGGCGCTGGTCGAGGAGTGGCGGCTCGCGCCGGCGGGTGCGGGCACGCGCGTGTGCTGGACGTTCGCGGCGGACGGCACGGCGGCCTTCCGGGGCGTGCTGCGGCTGGCCCGGCCGGGAATGGGACGGACGTTCCGGGACGCGGTGACGCGACTGGACCGGCGGCTCACGGAGCTGCCGTAGCCGGGCGGCGAAGGGCGGACGAGGACGGCTCAGGGCCCGGTGCGGCGAGGTGTCGGCACGGGGCGTGCGGTGAGGGGCGGCCTCATTCCGGCCACACGCCCGTCGCCAGCAGCGTGTCGATCGCCTCGGTGTACGGGGTGATGTCCAGGCCCTGGTCGGCGAGCCAGGCGTCGGAGTAGTACTTGTCGAGGTAGCGGTCGCCGGGGTCGCACAGCAGGGTGACCACGCTGCCCTGCCGCCCCTCGGCCACCATCTCGGCGACGATCTTCAGCGCGCTCCACAGCCCGGTGCCGGTGGAGCCGCCCGCCTTGCGCCCGATGCCCCGCTCCAGGGCGCGCACAGCGGCGACGCTGGCCGCGTCGGGCACCTTCATCATCCGGTCGACAGCGCCGGGCACGAAGCTCGGCTCCATCCTGGGCCGGCCGATGCCCTCGATCCGGGAGCCGCAGTCGCAGGTGACGTCCGGATCGCCGGTGGTCCAGCCCTCGAAGAAGCAGGAGTTCTCCGGGTCGGCGACGCACACGCGCGTGTCGTGCTGCATGTAGTGGACGTAGCGCGCGATGGTCGCCGAGGTGCCGCCGGTGCCGGCCGTGGCGACGATCCACGCCGGCTCCGGGAACCGCTCCAACTCCAGCTGCCGGAAGATGGATTCGGCGATGTTGTTGTTGCCGCGCCAGTCCGTGGCCCGTTCGGCGTAGGTGAACTGGTCCATGTAGTGGCCGCCGGTGTCCTCAGCGAGGCGGGCCGACTCCTCGTACATGGTGCGCGGGTCGTCGACGAAGTGGCAGCGGCCGCCGTGGAACTCGATCAGGCGGATCTTCTCGGCGCTCGTCGTGCGGGGCATGACGGCGATGAAGGGGACGCCGATCAGCTTGGCGAAGTACGCCTCGGACACCGCCGTCGAGCCGCTGGACGCCTCGATCACCGGGCGGTCCGGCCGGATCCAGCCATTGCACAGGCCGTACAGGAACAGGGAGCGGGCCAGGCGGTGTTTGAGGCTGCCGGTGGGGTGGGTCGACTCGTCCTTGAGGTACAGGTCGATGCCCCAGTGCTCGGGCAGCGGAAAGCGCAGGAGGTGGGTGTCGGCCGAGCGGTTGGCGTCGGCCTGCACCTTGCGGACGGCTTCTTTCAGCCAGGTGCGGTAGAAGGCGTCACTGCGGTCGACGTCGAGGGTGGCGCCGGTCCTGGTCTGCTGGCGGGTGGTCACGGAGGGCTCCTTCGTACGTCGCGTCGGCAGGCGGCAGACGCTTGCCGACACCTCGATCATAAACATCTGTCACACCACTTCCCACCTGCATAAACGCATCTTTGGGGGGCTCAAAGGCGGCCCTGGGTGCGCGCGGCGCGCGGGTGGGGGCGCATTCGTGCGAGTGCTCCGGGCGTCCGGCGTCCGCGTGTCGCGCGCACTGGTGCTCGCCGCCGTGCGGGGGCAGACTGCACGGCGGCGGGACAGAGTCCCGGACGGGGGCGCACACTGGACCACGACACGAGCCGGTTCCCGGCCCACGGGGGGGAGCGCGGGCCGGCTCACCCACGCGCAAGGGGGCGGGATGGCGGAGCCGGAGTTCACGGCGACGGGCGTGCGGATCGGGAAGCGGCTGCGCTCGCTCACCCGGGCCGGTCAGGTCCGGATCAGCGACGGCAGGCTGGAGCTGCTGACCAGCTACGGCAGCGAGATCGACAGCGCGCCGGTGCAGGCGGTCCGCGCCTCCCGGCCGTGGTTCGCGCCGGATGACCGGGCACTGGCCGACCTCAACGGCAACCGGTACCTGTTGACGCTGGGTGAGCACGACCCGGCGCCGGGCGAGCCGGGGCCGCCCGCGGCGCGCCGGTTCATCGAGGCCGTGCGCAAGGCGGCGGGACGCGGGGACTGAGCCGGCCGAGCAGGATGACGGGACGGCGAGTTGCGGTCCTCGATCCCCTGCGTCACGCTGTTCTCACGTCACTCTGGGTTTACCGGCGATAACGCTGCGAACCAGCCCGCCGGCCACGACAGCAGGCGGCCGCCTCGCGCAGACGCACTGCTCCGATCGATCCGAACTCCGTGTTCTTCCGGACCTCATGTCGGGGAGTCGCAGCCGTGATCAGTAACCCAAGCAGGCACTGCACGGTGGAGCTTCAAGCCCTGCCGTCGCGGATCGGCCAGGTCCGCAGAATCGTATCGGCACAGTTGCGCTACTGGCATCTGGACCCGTTGATAGACCGGGCCTCGCTCGGTGTGACGGAGTTGCTGACCAACGTCCACCTGCACGCGCAGCCCGACAAGACGTGCACGGTGGAGATGGAGCTGCTGCTCGACCGGCTCACCGTCTCCGTCCACGACCGCGACCCCCGGCTCCCGGTGCTGGAGGCCGCCGACGCGTTCGCCACCTGCGGGCGCGGGCTGGCGATGGTGGCGGCGGTCAGCGAGAGCTGGGGCGCTACGCCGGACGGCGAGTCCGGCAAGGTCGTCTGGTTCACGCTGCCCGCCCCGCTGCCGGTGCCCGAGCGGCTGGCGCGGCCCACCCGGCGACTGGCCGCGGACCGGCTGTTCCCCGAGGTGGTGGGGGTCGACGACCGCAGGCCGGCGCACGCTCCGGCGCGATCTGCGGCGGTCGGCTGAACACCGCGCGCCCCGCCGACTGAGGGGGCCCGGGGTGCGCACGGGCGCCTTCGGGTGAGCGCGCGGGAGCCCGCTCTGCGTCTCGCCCGGGGGTCGGCTCGGCGTCTCCGGGGGTCGGCTCAGCGTCTCGTCCGCGGGTCGGCTCGGCCGGCGATGGGCGTGCCCTTGTGGGACCTGCGCGCCTACCTCTGGTTCGTCTTCCTGTCGTCTCCGGGAGCCCGCTCGGCGTTTCTCGTCGAAGCCGGAGCAGCACGCCGCGGCCATCTCCTCGTCCGCGTGGCCCTGTGCTGCGGTCCGCTCCAGCCGGGCGGCGCTCGCGGCCGCCACGTCGAGCCGGACGCCGTTGCCGCGGCCGGTCTGAACGATCAGCCGGACGTCCTTGGCGGCAGTGGCCACGCCGGACCGGGCGGGCGTGTCATGACGTCACCTTCCCGCCGCCGCACCGGTGTTTCCGGTTCCTCCCGCGAGTGCCCTCAGCGGGTCGTCCAGCACGGGCTGCCAGGCCAGTTCCGCCGCGCCGACCAGACTGTTGTGGTCGAGCGAACAGCCGAGGATGGGCACTCCGTCGTTGCGGCCCCACAGCCCGCGGTCGGCGACGACCGCGTGGAGGCGTTCGGAGTCGGCGTCCAGGAGCGTGCGGTGCAGCCCGCCCAGGATGATGCGGTCGGGGTTGAGGATGTTGACCAGCCCGGCGAGGCCCAGGCCGAGCCGGTCGACCAGCGTCTCGACGGCGGTGCGCACGGTGGGGTCGGCGTACTCCTCGCGGATGAGTTCGTTGGCCTGCTGGAGCAGGGACCCCTCGGGTCCGGGATCGCGGCCTGCGGCCGTCAGCAGGGCCAGCGGGTCCGCTTCCACGTCCAGGCAGCCGCGGCTGCCGCAGTGGCAGGGGCGGCCCTCGGGGTTGACGGTGAGGTGACCCACTTCGAGGGCCAGGCCCGAACTGCCCGTGTGCAGACGGCCGTCGAGCACCAGCGCCCCGCCGACGCCACGGTGGCCGGTGGCCACGCACAGCAGGTCACGCGCGCCGCGCCCGGCGCCGTGCCGGTGTTCGGCGAGAGCGGCGAGGTTGACGTCGTTCGCAGCGAACGCCGGCCCGCTCACGCCGGCGGCCCGGACCCGTTCGGCGAACACCTCCCGCACCGGCGCGCCCGCCGGCCAGGCGAGGTGGAGGGGGTTCAGCGCCAGGCCCTCGGGTTCGGTGACCGCCGACGGCACGGCCAGCCCGGCGCCCACACAGTGCCGGCCCGTCCGCCGCAGCAGGTCGGCGCCGGCGTCCACGGCGGCGCCCAGCACCTTGGCCGGGTCGGCGTCGACGGCCTCGCAGCTGGGGGTCGTCGCGACGATACGGCCGCCCAGGCCGACCAGCGCCGCGCGGAAGCCGTCGGCGTGCACCTGCGCCGCGAGGACCACCGGGCCCTCGTCGGCAAGGGCGAGCCGGTGCGAGGGGCGGCCCTGTGAGCCGGCGGCGGCGCCGGGGCGGGCGTCGACCCGGATCAGGCCGAGCGCCTCCAGCTCCGCGGCGACCGCGCCGGCAGTGGCGCGGGTGACGCCGAGCTCGGCGGTGAGCACCGCGCGGGTCGGCGCCCGCCCGGTGTGCACGAGCTCCAGCGCGGGTCCGAGGGCACCGCGCCCCCGGTCCAGCCGCGCCCTCGACGTGGTCCCTTCCCCCGCATGCCGGGGGTCCGCGTTGCCGGTCATGACGGCGATCCTCCCATGATCCGCTCCGTCAGCCGCCGTCCGGGAAGCCGCTGACCCGCAGGGTCACGTTCAGCCGCCCGTCCAGCCCCAGAGCGGCGGGGCCCGTCCCCGGGTACACCCTCGGCACGCCGTGGTACGCGAGCCGGGACTCCCCTCCGAAGACGAACAGGTCGCCGCTGCGCAGCTCGACGTCGGTGTAGGGACGGGTCCGCGTCCTGGTGTTGCCGAAGCGGAACACGCAGGTGTCGCCGAGACTGAGGGACACCACGGGCGCGTGCGAGGTCTCGTCGGCGTCGCGGTGCATGCCCATCCGGGCGTCGCCGGTGTAGAAGTTGATCAGCGCGATGTCGTACTCCTCCGTCCCGGCCGGTTCCGGCCCCAGCGCGTCGGTCAGCGCGCGCCGGCCCAGCTCGCCGAGCCAGGCCGGGAAGGGCTTCACCGGGGCGCCGTCGCCGTCGACGACCGTGCGCGCGTAGGCGTACGGGTACCAGTGCCAGCCCAGGCAGACCTGGCGGGCGGTCATGGCGCCGCCGCCGGGTGTGCGCACCGTGCGCAGTCCGGCGGGCGGACGCGCCCACTCCCGGCAGGCGTCGAGCAGCTCGCGCTGGCCGGCGGGGCCGAGCCAGTCGGGCACGTGCACCGCGCCCGGCGCGATCAGCGCCCGCTCCCGGGGAAACAGCTCCGCGTCCATTCCCCCATCCTCCCCCACCGGCCCTGACCTGCGGCTCGCGCACGGTCCGGACGGGCTTGGCGCAAGGATCCCTTAGCCTTGACGCACGATGGACGACCGTATGACGACTCCCTGGGGCGAGCTCACGCTGGCCCGCCACCCCGAGGACCCGCGCGACCGGCTGCGTGCCTGGGACGCCGCCGACGCGTATCTGCTCCGGCATCTCGCCGAGCAGGACGTGCCGGCGGACGGGACGGTCGTCGTGCTCGGCGACCGCTGGGGCGCGCTCGTCACGGCGCTCGCGGCGCCCGGGCCCACGGGGGCCGCCGGAGCGCCGGCCCAGGCACCGCGGGCGACACAGATCACCGACTCGTGGCTGGGGCAGGAGGCCACCCGGGCGAATCTCGCCCGCAACGGAGTCGCACCCGGCACGGTCCGGCTGCTCACCACGCAGGATCCGGTGCCCGCCCGCGTCGACGTGCTGCTGGTGCGGGTGCCCAAGAGTCTCGCGCTCCTTGAGGACCAACTGCTGCGCCTCGCGCCCTCGGTGCACGCGGGGACGGTCGTCGTCGGCGCCGGCATGGTGAAGGAGATCCACACCTCCACGCTCCAGTTGTTCGAGCGGATCCTCGGCCCCACCCGGACCTCGCTCGCCCGGCAGAAGGCCCGGCTGATCTTCTGCTCCCCCGACGCCTCGCCGGAGCGACAGCTCCCGTCCAACCCCTGGCCGTACCACTACGACCTGCCCGACGGCATCGGCGCGCTCTCCGGGCGTCCGGTGGTCAACCACGCGGGCGTGTTCTGCGCCGACCGGCTCGACATCGGCACCCGGTTCTTCCTGCGCCATCTGCCCCGTACGCGGGGCGAGCGGCGGGTCGTCGACCTGGGCTGCGGCAACGGCATCGTGGGCACGGCGGTCGCGCTGGCCGACCCGCGCGCCGAAGTGCTGTTCACGGACGAGTCGTTCCAGGCCGTGGCCTCGGCGGAGGCGACGTACAAGGCCAACGGGGCGCCCGGGCGGGCCGAGTTCAGGGTCGGGGACGGGCTGGCGGGGGTCGCGGACGGCAGCGTGGACCTCGTGCTGAACAACCCGCCGTTCCACTCCCACCAGGCCACGACCGACGCGACGGCGTGGCGGATGTTCGCCGGGGCGCGGCGCGCGCTGCGGCCGGGCGGCGAGCTGTGGGTGGTGGGCAACCGTCACCTGGGCTATCACGTCAAGCTGCGGCGACTGTTCGGCAACAGTGAACTGGTGGCGGGCGACCCGAAGTTCGTGGTGCTGAAGGCCGTCAAGCGAGGTTGAGCCGGGGTGCCCGGCAGACCCGAGGGACTGCGCACTCGGCCTGTCGAGGCGGCCGGCTGTCTCCTTCGCCGGGCGATCCCTGTGTGGCGGTCGCCCACCGCGCCGCGCGGGACCTGTCGAGGTCTGCGACCTGTTCACGGACCGGCCGAGCCGCACGGTCCAGGCACGGTGGCGGCTGACGCGGAGGAACGACGCCCGGCCGTTCGGATCCGCCGGGGAGGACCGGCACCCGAGTGGGGCGGATGCCGATCCGTTCAGGGGCCGCGGGGGCGGCGCCCACGGGCGGTTCGCCGTCCATGAGGCGTGCTCCCCGAGCCGCCGGCCGCCGGACGGGAGTCCACGGTCGGGCGTCCGAGGGGGCGGGCCGTGCGATGTGCGGGGCGTCAACTGTCCTCGCTGTCAGTTCGTTTCGCCAGACCGGCGCAGTGAGGAATCGACGGACGGCCGGGGTGCGTACGCTCCGCACCCCGGCCGTCGGTCGCTCTGGCTTGCCTTCGTCTCCTACTTCTTGCGCGCCACCCCGCAGTAAGCGTCGACGGCGACGGCCGAGTTGGCCGGATCGCCCGCGTCCGGACGCCACTCGGGAACTCGGACGACGCCCGGTTCGACCAGGTCGAGTCCTTCGAAGAACCCGGCGATCTCCTCGACGCCGCGCACGTGGTACGGCACCGCGCCGCTGGCGTTGTAGGCGTCGGACGCGGCGATCATGCCCTCGCTGGTCGCGGTGCTGTCGCTGATGACCAGGTAGCTGCCCGACGGCAGGCCGGCCATGAGCCGGCGCACGAGATCGCGGGCCTGCTCGTGGTCGGCGACATGGCCGAGGGTGTTGAGGATCATCAGGGCGACCGGCCTGCTGAGGTCGAGGGTGCCGCGGGCGGCCTCGATGACCTTCTCGGGCTCGTGGAGGTCGGCGTCGAGATAGGCCGTGCGGCCCTCGGGGGTGCTGGTGAGCAGAGCGTTCGCGTGGGCCAGGACGATGGGGTCGTTGTCGACGTAGACGATGCGGGCGTCCGGGGCGGCCCGCTGGGCGACCTCGTGGGTGTTGTCGGCGGTCGGCAGTCCGGTGCCGACGTCCAGGAACTGCCGGACGCCCTGATCGACGGCCAGATGACGCACCGCGCGGCCGAGGAAGTGGCGGCTGGTGACGGCCACGTCGACGAGGCCGGGGAAGATCTCCTTGATGTGGTCGCCGATCTCCCGGTCGACCTCGTAGTTGTCCTTGCCGCCCACGAAGTAGTTCCAGAACCGGGCCGAGTGGGGCTTGGAGGTGTCGATCCGGGCGAGGGCGCCGGCGGTGGTCTGGGGGGCGGGTTCCGGCACGGCGAGGCCTCCTGCGCGCTCAGGGTGGTGATCGGAAACCCCAACCTAAGTCAACTCGCCGTGGGGAAAGGCACGTCAGAGCGCCCGAGGGCAGCGCACCGCGCCGTTTCGGCCATCCTGCGTCACCGGAGGGGACGGGCCGTCAGTCCGACAACATTCGCGTCAGCACGGCACGTTGCACCGGCAGCACCTCGTCGTGCAGTGCGCGCCCCTTGCCGGTGAGAGCCACCCGGACGCCCCTGCGGTCCTCGGCGCACATCCCGCGCTCGACGAGGCCGTCCTTCTCCAGCCGGGCGATCAGCCGCGACAGCGCACTCTGACTGAGGTGGACCCGGTCGGCGATCTCCTGGACACGGAAGGCGCAGGCTCCGCCCGGGTCGGTCGCGGCGCTCGCGGCGAGGACGTCGAGCACCTCGAAGTCACTGCCGCACAGGCCGTGTCGGTGCAGAGCCCTGTCCAACTCGCACTGGGTGCGGGCGTGCAGCGACAGGATGTCCCGCCACTCTTCCACGAGCGCCTGCTCGGCCTTCTTCCCCGCCATGGCCCGCACCGTAGCAGAGAAGGCGTTTGATTGCATCAGAATTAAATGCATTTGCATTCGATGCAGACGCATGTAGTGTCTGCGGCATGTCCTCTCCGCTCTCCTTCCCCGCACCCCGCCTACCGGAGGTCCGCTGGACGCCGCGCCTGTGGGGAACCCTGCTGGTGCTCTGCGCCGCGATGTTCCTCGACGCGCTGGACGTGTCGATGGTCGGTGTCGCCCTGCCGTCCATCGGCGCCGACCTCGGGCTGTCCACCTCGACGCTGCAATGGATCGTCAGCGGCTACATCCTGGGCTACGGCGGTCTGCTCCTCCTCGGCGGCCGCACGGCCGATCTGCTGGGCCGCCGTCAGGTCTTCCTGGTCGCCCTCGGCGTCTTCGCGCTCGCCTCACTGCTCGGCGGACTGGTGGACTCCGGCCCGCTGCTGATCGCGAGCCGGTTCATCAAGGGGCTCAGCGCCGCCTTCACCGCCCCCGCCGGCCTGTCGATCATCACCACGACGTTCCCGGAGGGCCCGCTGCGCAACCGCGCGCTCTCCATCTACACCACCTGCGCCGCCACCGGCTTCTCCATGGGCCTGGTCCTCTCCGGCCTGCTCACCGAGGCCAGTTGGCGCCTCACCATGCTGCTGCCCGCGCCGATCGCCCTGATCGCGCTGGTCGCCGGCCTGAAACTGCTGCCGCGCAGCGCTCGCGAGCGGGGTCACGACGGCTACGACGTCCCCGGCGCCGTCCTCGGCACCGCGTCGATGCTCCTGTTGGTGTTCACCGTGGTCCAGGCGCCGGAGGCCGGGTGGGCGTCCGCCCGCACCCTGCTGTCCTTCCTCGCCGTCGCCGTGCTGCTGAGCGTCTTCGTCCTCGTCGAGCGACGCTCGCCCAGCCCGCTGATCCGGCTCGGCGTGCTGCGTTCGGGCAGCCAGGTGCGCGCCCAGCTCGGCGCCATGACGTTCTTCGGCTCCTACGTCGGTTTCCAGTTCCTGGCCACCCTCTACATGCAGACGCTGCTGGACTGGTCGGCGCTGCACACGGCGCTCGCGTTCCTGCCGGCGGGCGCACTGGTCGCGCTCTCCTCGACGAAGGTCGGCTCGGTCGTGGACCGTTTCGGCACCCCGCGGCTGATCACGGCCGGGTTCGCGCTCATGGTCGTCGGCTACGCGCTGTTCCTGCGCGTCGACCTGGACCCGGTCTACGCGGCCGTGATCCTGCCGAGCATGCTGCTCATCGGCGCGGCCTGCGCCCTGGTCTTCCCCTCGCTCAACATCCAGGCCACCAACGGCGTCGCGGACCGCGAGCAGGGCATGGTCTCCGGCCTGCTGAACACCTCGGTGCAGGTGGGTGGGGCGATCTTCCTCGCCGTGGTGACGGCGGTGGTCACCGCCGGCGCCCCGGCCGATCCCACCCCGCAGGCCGTGCTGGACAGTTACCGCCCCGGTCTGACGGTGGTCACCGCCATCGCCGCCCTGGGTCTCCTGATCAGCCTGACCGGCCTGCGCACCCGCCGCCCCGGTCCGACGGTGCCGGTCGCACGGTCCGCGAGCGATGTCGTCGTCGAGTCCACGGTGCGGGGGCCGGAAGCGGAGCGGGTGCCGGTCCACGACTAGGAAGACGCCTCCAGCGTGTGCCCGGCGGGGCGGTTGCTCCGCCGGGCACACGCCTGTGAGACTTGCGGGATGAGCGAGTACGGGGGACGACGCCGGCAGGCGCGGCGGGACGCGGTCACCGTCGAGATCGGGTACGCGCTGTTCAGCGCGGCGTTCGCGGCAGCAGTGATCTTCGGTGCGGTCGCCGGTCCGGCCCTGCTGTTCCGACTCCCGTCCGGCATCGAGATGTTGCTCTTCCGTACGGGGTACGTGCTCGCGCCTCTGGTGTTCGCGGCGCGGGTGGTGAGCGTGCTCGCCTGCTTCCGCCCCGACACCTCCCGGCCCAGCGGCGCCCACCCCGACGCGTAGCCGCGGCTCGTTCAACAGGGGTCTTCGCGGGTGCCGCGTCAGCGCCGCCCCAACGCTGCGGCAGCCGCGCCCGCCTCAACTTGCCCCTGTCGCCTGGATCTTCAGCCCAGTCCCACGCCATGGGCCAGGCGGGTGGCCGCGTGGCGGAAGAACGGCTCGCGGTCCTCGACCACCCGGTGGAACTGCCCGAACAGCTCGAATCCCACCAGGCCGTACAGCTGCGCCCAGGCCGCGACCAGCGCGGCGACCGTCTCCGGGGGCAGGTCGGGTGCGAGGTCGGCGGCCATACGGTCGGCCTCGGCGCGCAACTCGTCCGGGAGCGGCGGTAGTTCGGTCCCGCCGGCGCTCAGGCGGGCGTCGCGCAGGATGCCGATGAGGAGGAGGCCCACGCGGGAGGCGGCGGGGATCGTCGTGTCGGGTGCGCTGTAGCCGGGCACCGGCGACCCGTAGATCAGCGCGTACTCGTGGGGATGCGCCAGCGCCCAGCCGCGCACCCCCTCGCAGACCGCCACCCAGCGCCGGAGGGGGTCGGCGTCCGCGACGGCGGCGTGCGCGGTCTCGGCGCTCTCGCCCAGGGAGTCGTAGGCGTCGATGATGAGCGCGGTGAGCAGGTCGTCGCGGCTGGGGAAGTACCGGTACAGCGCGGAGGAGACCATACCGAGCGCGCGGGCCACGGCCCGCAGGGAGAGCTTGGCGGCACCTTCGGCCGCGAGCTGCCGACGGGCCTCGTCCTTGATGGCGGCGGTGACTTCGATGCGGGCGCGGGCGCGCGCGCCTTGAGTGGTGCTGCTCATGGGGGCAGTGTCGCACGGCGGGCGGAGCACCGCACACATCCGAGAGCGGTGACCCGCGACGAGATTGCCGCACACAAAAGAGAGCACTGCTCTTGTCATGGAGCACCCATCCGGTGCAGACTCCTCACAAGGGAAACGAGAGCACCGCTCTCCAAACCGCTCACTCACCGCTGGGGGCCATCATGTCGACGCCGTACTACATCCGGAGCAGCCGGCTCAACACCCGCTTCAACAGCGTCGTCGGCTGGCTGGCCCGGCACGGCGTGAGCCTCGCCGGCACGGCCGAGATGTCCGTGCGGGGCCGCAAGAGCGGCAGGATGCAGCGTATCCCCGTCAACCCGCACACATACGAGGGCGCGCGGTACCTGGTCTCGGCGCGGGGCCACTCCCAGTGGGTGCGCAACATGCGGGCCGCCGGGGGCGGTGAGCTGCGTGTGGGGCGCAAGGTGCACACGTTCTCCGCGGTGGAGCTTCCCGACGAGGAGAAGCTCCCGGTCCTGCGGACCTACCTGGAGAAGTGGGGCTGGGAGGTCAACCAGTACTTCGACGGGGTGACCGCCAAGTCCACCGACGCCGAGATCACCGCCGCGGCGGGCGACCACCCGGTGTTCCGGATCACGGTCGACGACCGTCCCTGACCGGACCGACCCACCTCACCCTCCCTCGTGAGGTGCGTCCCGGCCCCCGGCCTCAGCCCTCCCGGGCGCCCTCCCCGGACCGGCCTTCCAGAGACCGGCCCTCGCGGGGCTCCTGCGCCCCGCCGGCCCCCACCCACCGGTCCATGACGTTCAGCGCGCGCTGGGCCATCGGATGCGAGCGCACCAGCTCGCCCAGCGTGGTCCGGCCGCGGGTGATGTCCGTGAACGCCCGCCAGGCCGGGCGGACGCCGGTCAGCGCCGCGTGGAAGAGGCCGGGCCGGCGTTCGAAGGCGGCGAGCATCCGCTTGCCGACGCTCATCTCCACACCGAGGCCCGCCTTGACGGCGAACGCGTAGTTCAGGGCCTGACGGCGGGTGTCCACCGCGTCGTGCGCCTCCGCGATGCGGACCGCCCACTCACCGGCCAGCCGGCCCGAGCGCAGCGCGAAGGAGATGCCCTCACGGGTCCAGGGCTCCAGCAGGCCCGCGGCGTCGCCGCAGACCAGCACGCGCCCCCGGGAGAGCGGGGAGTCGTCGGCCCGGCAGCGGGTCAAGTGACCGGAGGAGATGCTCGGTTCGAAGCCGGCGAGGCCGAGCCGGCCGATGAAGTCCGCCAAGTAGCGCTTGGTGGCCGCGCCTTCACCGCGCGCGGAGATCACGCCGACGGTCAGTGTGTCGCCCTTGGGGAACACCCAGCCGTAACTGCCGGGCATCGGGCCCCAGTCGATGAGGACCCGCCCCTTCCAGTCCTCGGCGACGGTCTCCGGCACCGGGATCTCCGCTTCGAGGCCCAGGTCCACCTGGTCGAGCTTCACGCCGACATGCGCCCCTATGCGACTGGCGCTGCCGTCCGCGCCGACGACCGCGCGCGCCAGCAGCGTCTCGCCGCCCTGGAGGACGACCGCGACCGTGCGCCGGTCCGGCACCGACGAGCCGTGCTGCTCGACCCGCTGCACGGTGACGCCGGTGCGCAGCTCGGCGCCCGCCTTCTGGGCGTGTTCGACGAGCTGCTGGTCGAACTCGGGCCGGTTGATCAGCCCGAACAGCATCTGCCGGGAGCGTCGGGTGCGGGCGAAGCGCCCGTTGTGGGAGAAGGTCACCGCGTGCACGCGGTCGCGGAAGGGCAGCTCGAAGCCCGGTGGCAGCGCGTCGCGCGAAGGTCCGATGATGCCGCCGCCGCACGTCTTGTAGCGGGGCAGCTCCGCCTTCTCCAGCAACAGCACGCGCCGCCCCGTGACCGCCGCCGCATAGGCGGCCGAAGCCCCCGCGGGTCCCGCGCCCACCACGACGACGTCCCACACCCGCTGCACGTCGTCCGCCGAAGAGTTCTCGCTGCTCACGATGGTCTACTGCTCCCGATCAAGCCGCTTGCCGCACCTGTCCCACGCATCCTACGGCGGAGATCGCCGCCGTCCGCTGTGGGAGGATCGACGGCACCCACAGGTACAACGTCGCACCCACCAGGAGCGTGCCCATGTCGTCGAATCCGGTCGCCGAGACCGTCGCCTCCCTGATGCCCCGGGCGAAGGCGGAACTCACCGAACTGGTGGCGTTCAGGTCGGTGGCGGACTTCGACCAGTTCCCACGGAGCGAGAGCGAGGCGGCCGCGAACTGGATAGCGGCGGCGCTGCGTGTCGAGGGCTTCGAGGACGTGGCGCTGCTGGACACCCCGGACGGCACCCAGTCCGTGTACGGCTTCCTGCCCGGTCCCGAGGGCGCGAAGACGGTGCTGCTGTACGCGCACTACGACGTGCAGCCGCCGCTGGACGAGGCCGGCTGGGACACGCCGCCGTTCGAGCTGACCGAGCGGGACGGCCGCTGGTACGGGCGGGGCGCCGCCGACTGCAAGGGCGGCTTCATCATGCATCTGCTCGCGCTGCGCGCCCTCAAGGCGGACGGCGGGGTCCCGGTGAACGTGAAGGTGATCGTCGAGGGTTCCGAGGAGCAGGGCACGGGCGGTCTTGAGCGGTACGCCGAGCAGCACCCGGAGCTGCTGGCCGCCGACACGATCGTCATCGGCGACGCGGGCAACTTCCGGGTCGGTCTGCCCACGGTCACCTCCACCCTGCGCGGTATGACCATGATGCGGGTGACGATCGACACACTGGCGGGCAACCTGCACTCCGGCCAGTTCGGCGGGGCCGCACCCGACGCGCTCGGCGCGCTGATCCGCGTCCTGGACTCGCTGCGCGCCGAGGACGGCTCGACGACCGTCGACGGTCTGACCGACGGCGAGCCGTGGGAGGGGCTGGTGTACGAGGAGGAGCAGTTCCGCCGGGACGCCAAGGTCCTGGACGGCGTCGAGCTGATCGGTTCGGGGACGGTCGCCGACCGCATCTGGGCCCGTCCGGCGGTCACGGTCCTCGGCATCGACTGCCCGCCGGTCGTCGGCGCCACCCCGTCGGTGCAGGCGAGCGCCCGTGCGCTGATCAGCCTGCGGGTGCCGCCGGGCCGGGACGCGGCCGAGGCGACGAAGCTGCTCGAAGCCCACCTGGAGGCGCACACGCCGTGGGGCGCGCGGGTGCGAACGGAGCAGATCGGGCAGGGGCAGCCGTTCAGCGCCGACACGACGAGCCCGGCGTACGCGGCGATGGCCGACGCGATGGCGGTGGCCTACCCGGGTCAGGAGATGCAGTACGCCGGCCAGGGCGGGTCCATCCCGCTGTGCAACACGCTCGCGGCGCTGTACCCGCAGGCGGAGATCCTCCTCATCGGGCTGAGCGAGCCGGAGGCGCAGATCCACGCGGTCAACGAGAGCGTCTCCCCGGAGGAGCTGGAGCGGCTGTCGGTGGCGGAGGCGCTGTTCCTGCGTACGTACGCGGCGAGCTGATCAGCCGGCTCTGCCCTCGGCAGAAGGGCCTGCCCGCCGGGCGGGGTTCCTGCCTAGGGTCGGCTCATGGACGTCATCGAGCTGCTGCCCCGTCTTCACTTGCTGCGTTTCGCGGTCGGTCAGGCCTATCTGTGGTGTGACGGTGACGAGTTGACGCTCGTCGACGCCGGGCCGGCCGGATCCGGCCGGGTGATCGCCGACGCGGTCACGGCCCTGGGGCACTCCCCCGGGGCCGTACGGCGGGTGGTGCTCACCCACTTCCACGAGGACCACGCGGGCGGTGCCGCCGAGTTCGCCGCCCTGTCCGGGGCCGAGGTGCTGGCGCACAGCGCGGACGCGGCCGTCCTGCGCCGCGAAGCCCCGGCTCCGCCGCCGGTGTTGCGGGACTGGGAGCGCCCCCTGCACGCGGCCGCCCTGCGGCTGTTGCCCGAAGGTGACTTCGAACGGCCTTCACAGGTCTCGGAGTTGTCCGAGGGCGATGTGCTCGCCTTCGGTGGCGGTGCGCACGTGCTGCACGTCCCCGGGCACACCGACGGCAGTATCGCGCTCCATCTCCCCGATCAGGGCGTGCTGTTCACGGGCGACACCATCGCGGCCTCACCGGTCGACGGGTCGGTCGTGCCCGGTGTCTTCAACCTCGACGGCTCCCGGGTGCTCGCCGCTCTCCATCGTCTGGCCGCCCTCGACACGCGCACCGCCTGCTTCGGTCACGGCAGCCCGGTGACGGAGAACGCCTCGGACGTCCTCCGTGAGGCGGCGGACCGGTCCGGGGCCATGCGGTGACGTGCCTGCGCGGCCCGGCGTCCGCCCCGCGCCCGGTCCGTCAGCCGACCGGTGTGCCGGCCTCCAGGTAGAGGGCGGCGCCCCGTTCCCGTGCGCGCAGGGCCCAGCGCAGGCGCTCGTAGCGGACCGGGGGCAGCAGGCGGGCGGCCTCCTCCTCGGTCACGAAGCGCCAGGCGCGCAGTTCGGGGCCGGGCAGCAGCAGGCCCGCGACGGCGGCGGGGTCGAGGGGGCCGCCGTCGAAGAGGAAGCGCAGACCGCCGTATCCGGGGGGTGTGGGCCGTTCCCAGTCGACGACGAGCAGCCGGGGCGCCTCGTCCAGCTGGACGCCGGTCTCCTCCCGCACCTCGCGCATCCCGGCGCGTGCGGGCGCCTCCCCGGGTTCCACGACTCCGCCGGGGAACTCCCAGCCGGGCTTGTAGGTGGGGTCGACGAGGAGGACGCGGTCGTGCTCGTCGAAGAGCAGCACGCCGGCGGCCACGGTCTCGCCGGTGGGTTCGGGGGTCTGCACGATCTCGCAGACGGGGACGGTTCCGGCGCCGACGGCCTCCGCGATGCGGAGGGCGGTCTCGTACGGGGTGAGGGCGCTGGTGTCGACAAGGTGGGCGTCGGCGGTGAGCCAGGAGGCGAGGGCGGCTCGGTACGGTTCGATGTGGTCGTACGACCACTGCCGTACGCGCATCTCGCCGTCGGGGAGGTCGGGCGGGACGTCCCGCTCGGCTATCCGCCCGCGCAGGATCGTTTCAGCCGGGGCCAGGAGCACATGTCGGACGGGGATGCGGCGGGCGGCGAGGGCACCGAAGATCTCGTCGCGGTACTCCTGGCGCAGGAGGGTCATGGGGACGACGAGGGTGCCGCCGAGCTCGCCGAGGAGCGCTGCGGTGGTGTCGATGACGAGTCGGCGCCAGATCGGGAGGTCCTGGAAGTCGCCGACCTCGGCGAGGCGTTTGGCCGGCAGCAGGTGCGAGAGCGCCGCGCCGATGACCTCGGGGTCGAAGAGCGTGCTGTTCGGGATCAGGTCGATCAGTTCCCGTGCGGCGGTGGTCTTCCCCGCACCGAACGCGCCGTTGATCCAGACGACGGTCACGTGTCCCCCTCTTCGGTCGGCCCCCTGGGGCTTGCCCGCTCCACCCTGCCACGGAAACCGCGTCTCGTTGAGGGCGCGTGACACGGCGACGCCGGTCCCCGTGGGCCGGGGACCGGCGTCACGCCGTCGTGCGGGGGCGGTCAGTCGCCGAGGGCGCCCTCGTCCACGCTGAGGCTGTCGGCGGCGACGGTGTGGTCGAGGGTGCTGAGGGTGTCGCCCACATTCAGCCCGTCGAGTTCCTCACCGGCCGTGCTGTGCGAGGGGGTGATCGCCGCGACGACGAAGCCGGTGGCGAGTGAGGCGATGGCGAGCATGCTGCGCTTCTTCATGCCCGGAACAACTACGAAGCCCGCCCTGAGGTCACGCTCCCTCTGCGTCGTGGTCAGGCGGCGCGCTCGCCCGCGCGCTGCCCTGGCCTCCTGCCCCTCATACCCCCGCGCGTGCACCCGTCCCGCCGGCCAGTGCCGCCGCCGCGGCGCCGACCAGGCCCGCGTCCGTGCCCATCTGGGCGGGCACCACTCTCAGGCGCCGGACGAAGGAGAGCGTCGCGTAGTCGGCCAGGGCGCGCCGCAGGGGTGTCAGGAGCACGTCGCCCGCCTTGCCGACGCCTCCGCCGATCACCGCGACGTCGATCTCGACGAGGGTGGCGGTGGCGGCGATGCCGGCGGCCAGCGCCCGGGCGGCGCGCTCGAAGGAGGCGGTCGCGACGGGGTCGCCCGCGCGCGCGGCGGCGGCCACCGCGGCCGCGGAGGCGTCCCCGTCCGGGCCGGGCTGCCAGCCGTTCTCCAGGGCGCGGCGGGCGATGTTGGGGCCGCTGGCGATCCGCTCGACGCAGCCGCGCGCGCCGCAGGGGCACGGGTCGCCGTCGAGGTCGACGCTGATGTGGCCGATGTGGCCGGCGTTGCCGGTGGGGCCGGGGTGCAGCCGGCCGTTCAGCACCAGGCCGCCGCCGACGCCGGTGGAGACCACCATGCACAACGCGTCGTCGTGGCCGCGGGCGGCGCCCTGCCAGTGCTCGGCGGCCGTGATCGCCACGCCGTCGCCGATCAGCTCGACGGGGAGGTTCCCGGTCGCGGCCCGGACGCGTTCGACGAGGGGGAAGTCGCGCCAGCCGGGCACGTTGACCGGGCTGACGGTGCCGGCGGAGGCGTCCACCGGGCCGGCGCTGCCGATGCCGAGGGCGTGCGCGCGCTTCCAGAGCGGCGAGGCCGCCAGGTCGGCGAGCACCTCCTCGACCGCCCGCATCACGGTGTCGCCGTCCTCCCGGGCGGGCGTGGGCCGCTGGGCGCGGGCCTGGATGGCGCCGGTGCGGTCCACCAGCGCTCCCGCGATCTTGGTGCCGCCTATGTCCAGCGCTGCCACGAGGTCGGTGCGCATCAGTCTCGGTTCTCCCCCGTCGACCGTCGGGATCCATGACGGGAGACAGTCTCCCCGCGCATGACAACGTTGTCCAGGCCCTATGCTCGACGCCACATCGTCATACGATCCCCAAGGCCCTGGTACGCCAGTGCGACCCGGGACCCTGTAGCCGTGGACAGAAGGACAGGACACCGCATCGTGCCAGAGACGCCCCGCCGCCCAGCCGGCAGCTCGGGAACTCGTTACGGGAACCGTCCCACCATGAAGGACGTCGCGGCGCGGGCCGGGGTCGGTCTGAAGACCGTCTCCCGCGTGGTGAACGACGAACCGGGCGTCACGCCGGAGACGGAGCGGCGCGTCCAGGAGGCGATCGACGCGCTCGGCTTCCGCCGCAACGACAGCGCGCGCGTGCTGCGCAAGGGCCGTACCGCGAGCATCGGGCTCGTCCTGGAGGATCTCGCCGATCCTTTCTACGGCATGCTCAGCCGCGCGGTGGAGGAGGTGGCGCGGGCGCACGGCGCGCTGCTGATCAACGGCTCCAGCGCCGAGGACCCGGAGCGTGAGCAGGAGTTGGCGCTGGCGTTGTGCGCGCGCCGGGTGGACGGGCTGCTGGTCATCCCGGCCGGGGACGACCACCGGTATCTGGAGCCGGAGATCAGGGCGGGTGTGGCGACGGTGTTCGTCGACCGGCCGGCCTGCCGGATCGAGGCGGACTGTGTGCTGTCGGACAACTTCGGGGGCGCCCGGGAGGGGGTCGCGCATCTCGTCGCGCACGGCCACCGCCGGATCGGGTTCATCGGCGACATGCCGCGCATCCACACGGCCGCCGAGCGGCTGCGGGGCTACCGGACGGCGATGCGGGAGGCGGGCATCGCGGTGGCGGACGCCTGGACGTCGCTGGGGGTGACGGAGCCGGGCCGGGTGCGCCGGGCCGCGCAGGAGATGCTGTCGGGGCCGGAGCCGGTCACGGCGATCTTCTCGGGCAACAACCGGGTGACGGTCACCGTGATCCGGGTGCTGGCCGAGCGCGAGCGTCCGGTCGCACTGGTGGCCTTCGACGACCTGGAGCTGGCGGATCTGCTGCAGCCGGGCGTCACGGTGGTCGCCCAGGACGCGGCCGCCATCGGCCGCACCGCCGCCGAGCGGCTCTTCCGGCAGCTGGACGGCACCTTGGTGGCCCCTGAGCGTGTCGTGCTGCCGACGCGGCTCGTCGCCCGCGGCTCGGGCGAGACGCCGCCGGCCGACTGACCGCTCGAGATGCCGGGCGCGCACACCTGATCCTCCGTTAGGGTGAGCGCACGGCATCGCGTGTCGGTCACCGTCCGGGTGAGGCATGGAGGTGCCCGTGAGTTTGCCTTACGGAGGCATTCCACTCATGTCCGTCAAGCTCGATCACACCATCGTCCACTCCCGTGACAACCGGGAGTCCGCCGAGTTCCTCGCCCACGTCCTGGGTCTCGAGGTCGGCACCGAATGGGGCCCGTTCGTCCCCGTCACCACCGCCAACGGCGTCACCCTGGACTTCGCCGCGATCCCCGCGGAGAAGATCGTCACGCAGCACTACGCGTTCCTGGTCTCCGACGAGGAGTTCGACGCGGCGTTCGGCCGGATCAGGCAGGCGGGGATCACGTACTTCGCCGATCCGCACGGCAGGCAGCCGGGCGAGATCAACCACCACCACGGCGGCCGCGGTCTGTACTTCATGGATCCGGCGGGTCACGGGATGGAGATCATCACCACTCCGTACACCTTCCCCGAGCAGTAGTCCGCAGCGGGTGGCCGGCCGGGCGGTGTCGTCCCGGCCGGCCACCCGGCTCAGGGCGCCCGGCCCGCGCCCTCCGGCTCAGGACGCCATGAGGCCGCTCGGGCGCGGTGCGGCGAAGGCCTCCAGGTGGGCCCGCGTGAGTCCCGTCGCGCCCGTCACCTCCTCGGTGTCTAGTGCGCCGCAGTCCAGCCCGCGCAGCAGATGGCCGCTGAGGGCCTTGGCGGTGGCCGGCTCGTCCATGACGTCCCCGGCGCGCCGGTGGGCGTAGCGGGCGAGCCGCTCGGCGGCCCGGGCGAATCCCTCGCGGTAGAAGGCGTAGACGGCGGCGTAGCGGGTCGGGAGGTGGCCGGGGTGCATGTCCCAGCCCTGGTAGTAGGCCCGGGCGAGAGCGCGGCGGGTGAGGCGGTAGTGGAGCCGCCAGGCGTCGTGGACCTGCTCGGTGGGGCCTACCGGCAGGACGTTGGTGGAGCCGTCGCAGACGCGTACGCCGGTGCCGGCCGCGGCGACCTGCATGACCGCCTTGGCGTGGTCGGCGGCCGGGTGGTCGCTCGCCTGGTGGGCGGCGGAGACGCCGAGGCAGGCGCTGTAGTCGAAGGTGCCGTAGTGCAGGCCCGTGGCGCGGCCCTCGGCGGCCTGGATCATGCGGGCGACGGTGGCGGTGCCGTCGGTGGCGAGGATGGCCTGGCTGGTCTCGATCTGGATCTCGAAGCCGAGTCGGCCCGGGGTGAGTCCGTGTGCCTGCTCGAAGGCCTCCAGGAGCCGGACCATGGCGGTGACCTGCTGCGGGTAGGTCACCTTGGGCAGGGTGAGCAGCAGTCCGCCGGGCAGGGGGCCCGCCGCGGTGAGGCCGGTGAGGAAGACGTCGAGGGTGCGGATGCCGCGGTCGCGGACGGCGGCCTCCATGCACTTCATGCGGATGCCGGCACAGGGGGTGGCGGTGCCCCGGGCGTGGGCCTCGGCGATCAGCCGGGCGGCGCGGGCGGCGGCCTCGTCCTCCTCGGCGTCGGGGCGTACGCCGTAGCCGTCCTCGAAGTCGACGCGCAGGTCCTCGACGGGCTCACGGGCCAGCTTGGCGCGCACGCGCGCGTACACGTCCTCGGCGAGGTCGCGGGGCAGTTCGAGGACGGCGGCGAGGGCGGCGGCCTCGGGGGCGTGTTCGTCGAGGGCGGCGAGGGCCTGGTCGCCCCAGGAGCGGACGGTGCCGGCGGTGAAGGCGTCGCCGGGCACGTAGACGGTGTGGACGGGCTGGCGGGTGCCGGGGTCGCCCGGGTAGCGGCGGTCGAGTTCGGCGTCGACGGGTGCGAGGGAGGCGCCGACGGCCTCGCTGACGGCTGCCGGGAGGCTCGTGGCCACCGTCTCCTGCCGGCCGTGTCCCATCCCGCGACCTCCCGTTTTCCGGTGTACGGAATCAACAATCCGTAGAGCGAAGCTATCCGTGGATCTTCGCGTCGGTCAACACCCTGTCCTGCCCCCGGTTTCCCCCAGTCACCTGATTCCCCTTCCGCACGGCGGCTCGCACCCTCATCCTGGATCATCAGGGAGGAAGCACATGGCGGACACCGGGGCAATCACGCGTCGCACGGGACTGAGGACCGTGGCGGCGGCCGTCGCGGTGCCCCTGCTCGGGACGTGCCGCTCCTCCGCGCCCCGCGACCGGCCCGGGAAGGCCGAGGCCGACGACGAGGGTCCGGCGGCGCCGGTACGGTACCCGCCGCTGGAGGTCATGACGTTCAACCTCCGCTTCCCCAGCACCAAGGAACCGTACAGCTGGGCGAGCCGTCGTCCGGCGATGCGCGCTCTGTTACAGGGCGCGGCGCCGCACGTCATCGGCACCCAGGAGGGCGAGCCGCCGCAACTGCGGGACATCGAGGCGGACTTGGGGCCGCACTTCGACTGGATCGGCACCGGGCGCGGCGGTGGGGACCAGGAGTCCATGGCCGTCTTCTACGACACGCGACGGCTCACCCCGCTGGAGCACGCCCACTTCTGGCTGTCGGACACGCCGGAGGTGCACGGCTCCAACACCTGGGGCGGCATGCATCCCCGCATGGTCACGTGGGTCCGTTTCCGCGATGTGCGGGCCGGGGGGCGGCAGTTCTGCCTCCTGAACACCCACCTCGATCACAGGAGCCGGTACGCGCGGGAGCGCGGCGCGGCCCTGATCGCCTCCTGGATAGCGGAATTCGACCCAGGCCTGCCGTTGCTGGTGACCGGCGACTTCAACGTCCCCGCGCACGGTTCCCCGGTGTACGACACGCTGCTGGGCGCCGGTCTGGTCGACACCTGGGACACGGCGCGCGAGCGCGGTGAGGCCTTCGGGACGTTCCACGCGTACCGGCCGCTGCGGCCGGGCGGCCCCCGGATCGACTGGATCCTGGCGACGCCGGGGGTGACGGTCCACCGCAGCTGGGTCGACACGTTCACGCTGGACGGCCGTTACGCGAGCGACCATGTGCCGGTGCTGGCCTCGGTGTCGACGGGCTGAGCGACGGGTGTGGGAGCGGGCCGAGGCCCCCGAGACCGGTGTGCGGTCTCGGGGGCCTCGGGTGGTCCGGCGGATGCCGGGCGGCGCGTCAGCGGGTGATCAGCCCTTGCGGACCTTGATCGCCTCGGTGAGCTGCGGGACGACCTCGAAGAGGTCGCCGACGACGCCGTAGTCGACCAGGTCGAAGATCGGGGCCTCGGGGTCCTTGTTGACGGCCACGATGGTCTTCGAGGTCTGCATGCCGGCGCGGTGCTGGATCGCGCCGGAGATGCCGTTGGCGATGTACAACTGCGGCGACACCGACTTGCCGGTCTGGCCGACCTGGTTGGTGTGCGGGTACCAGCCGGCGTCGACGGCGGCGCGGGAGGCGCCGACGGCCGCGCCGAGGGAGTCGGCGAGGGCCTCGATGATCGAGAAGTTCTCCGCGCCGTTGACGCCGCGGCCGCCGGAGACGACGATCGCGGCCTCGGTCAGCTCCGGACGCCCGGTCGACTCGCGCGGGGTGCGGCCGGTGACCTTGGTGCCGGTGGCCTGGGCGGAGAAGGTCACGCTGAGCGCCTCGACGCTGCCGGCGGCCGGCGCGGCCTCGACGGCGGCGCTGTTCGGCTTGACGGTGATGACCGGGGTGCCCTTGGAGACACGGGACTTGGTGGTGAAGGACGCGGCGAACACCGACTGGGTGGCCACCGGGCCCTCGTCGCCGGCCTCGAGGTCGACGGCGTCGGTGATGATGCCGGAGCCGATGCGCAGCGCGAGCCGCGCGGCGATCTCCTTGCCCTCGGCGGAGGAGGGGACCAGGACGGCGGCCGGGGAGACGGCCTCGACGGCGGCCTGCAGCGCGTCCACCTTCGGTACGACGAGGTAGTCGGCGTACTCGGAGGCGTCGTGCGTGAGGACCTTGACCGCGCCGTGCTCGGCGAGCGCGGCGGCGGTGTTCTCGGCGCCGGCGCCGAGGGCGACGGCGACGGGCTCGCCGACGCGGCGGGCGAGCGTCAGCAGCTCCAGGGTGGGCTTGCGGACGGCGCCGTCCACGTGGTCGACGTAGACGAGGACTTCAGCCATGGGATTGCTCTCCTGCGAAACGAAGTTGAGGGGCGGTCGGCGTGGGCTCTAGATGAACTTCTGGCCCGCGAGGTAGTCGGCGAGCTGCTTGCCGCCCTCGCCCTCGTCCTTGACGATCGTGCCGGCGGTGCGCGCGGGGCGCTCGGACGCGGACTCGACCTTGGTCCAGGCGCTCTCCAGGCCGACCTCGTCGGCGTCGATGTCGAGGTCGGACAGGTCCCAGGACTCCACCGGCTTCTTCTTGGCGGCCATGATGCCCTTGAAGGACGGGTAGCGCGCCTCGCCCGACTGGTCGGTGACCGACACGACGGCCGGCAGGGAGGCCTCGAGCTGCTCCGAGGCGGCGTCGCCGTCGCGGCGCCCCTTGACGGTGCCGTCCTCGACGGACACCTCGGACAGCAGGGTGACCTGCGGGACGCCCAGGCGCTCGGCCAGCAGGGCCGGGACGACGCCCATGGTGCCGTCGGTGGAGGCCATGCCGGAGATCACCAGGTCGTAGCCGGCCTTCTCGATGGCCTTGGCCAGGACCAGGGAGGTGCCGATGGCGTCGGTGCCGTGCAGGTCGTCGTCCTCGACGTGGACGGCCTTGTCGGCGCCCATCGACAGCGCCTTGCGCAGCGCGTCCTTGGCGTCCTCGGGGCCGACGGTCAGGACGGTGACCTCGACGTCGTCGTCGGAGTTCTCGGAGATCTGCAGCGCCTGCTCGACGGCGTACTCGTCGAGCTCGGAGAGCAGACCGTCCACGTCGTCCCGGTCGACGGTCAGGTCATCGGCGAAGTGCCGGTCGCCAGTGGCGTCGGGCACGTACTTCACAGTGACAACGATCCTCAAGCTCACGCCGGCTCTCCTACTGCAATCGTCAGTTCTCGGCTGCCTTCTTGCAGGCAGCATAGGCGCTGCAAGCGGCCGATCCCGGTCGGGGCGGCCCGCGCTCCGACCGAAATATTACTCGCCAGTACACCCAGTTCGTTCCCGCTAAGCAAGCGCTTTGAACTGTGACCTGTGCAACGCAGCGTAATCGGATCCCGGCCGCTTCGCAGACGAGCAGGCCCGCGGTGTCAGTCCCGCAGGGCCGTGAACCCGCCCTCGTGGTAGAGGAGCGGCCGCCCCGCGCCGGCCGGGTCCCCGACGACGACCTCCGCCAGCACGATGCGGTGGTCCCCGGCGGGCACGCGCGCGACGACCCGGCAGACGAGCCAGGCGAGCACGTCGTCCAGGACGGGAACACCCTCGGGGCCCTCGCGCCAGGCGGTGGGCGCGCCGAACCGGTCGGCGCCGCTGCGGGCGAAGGTGGCGGCCAGCTCCCGCTGGTGCTCGCCGAGTATGTGCACGCCGACATGGTCGGCGCGGGAGAGGGCCGGCCAGCTGGACGCGCCGGTGCCCACCCCGAAGGAGAGCATCGGCGGCTCGGCGGAGACGGAGGTGAGCGAGGTGGCGGTGAATCCGACCGGGCCGCTCTCGCCGGGCGCGGTGATCACGGCGACGCCGGCGGCGTGGCGGCGGAAGACGGAGCGCAGCAGGCCGGGTGAGGCGAGCTGGGGGGCGCTGAGGCCGGACGTGGCCGTCATGAGGCGTTCCTTCTGCGGGAGGGGACGAGCGGGGTCGCGGGGGCTCACCGGCCCGGACAGCGCGCGCTCGCCGTCCGCACGAGGTCGACGTGGACCCGCGCGTGGAGAAGGAGTTCCTGCGGCATACGGTCAGGCTGACGATAGGTGACATGCGCAGTCAAGTCCGTCCCGGCATCCGGGAGCCGTCGCGCCACGCCCGGCACGGGCCTCACACGGCCTCCCCGAGGGCGGCGATGACGTCGGCCTTGCGGGGCTGGCCGGCGGCCCGGCGCACCACGCGGCCGTCCGCGTCGAGGACCAGCACGGTGGGGGTCTTGAGGATGCCGAGGTCGCGGACGAGGTCGAGGTGGGCCTCGGCGTCGATCTCCACGTGAGCGACGCCCGGGACCATGCCGGCGACCTCTCCGAGGACCCGGCGGGTGGCCCGGCAGGGGGCGCAGAAGGCGCTGGAGAACTGCACGAGCGTGGCCCGCTCGCCGAGTTCCCCGCCGAGCCGGCCGGCGTCGAGCCGCTGTCCCTCGTCGCGTCCGCGCACGCGCACTCTCCCGTTCCGCCGTCGGTGCAGCACTCCGTAGGCGCTCGCCGCCGCGAGCACCGCCACGCACACCATGAGTCCCGTCATCCCCAGCACCAGCGTTCATCAGACCGCAAAGATTCCCGGCTCCCGGGGGTGTTCCCGTTGCGGAATGCTTGATTCATGGACATCGACGCGAGGGGGCCGCGCTTCGGGGCGGCCGTGACGACCGTGGTGCTCGCGGTCGTGCTGATCACCGGGAGCGCCTGGCTGCTGGCCTGGCAGACGCTGGCGTTCGCGCTCGGCGCGGCGGGCGGCGTGGGGCGCTCGCCGTACGGGTGGTCCTGGCGGGTGGCGGTGCGGCCGAAGCTGGGGCCGCCGACGGAGTTCGAGCCGCCCCAGCCGCCGCGGTTCGCGCAGGCGGTGGGGCTGCTCTTCGCGGGCGTGGGACTCGTCGGCTTCACGCTGGGTCCCGGGTGGCTGGGTCTCGCGGCGACCGCGGCGGCGCTCGCGGCCGCGTTCCTCAATGCTGCTTTCGGGTACTGCCTGGGCTGCGAGATGTACCTGCTCGTCCGCAGGTCGACGGTACGAGCGAAGTAAAGACGATCTAAAAGCACAGGTCGGTCAGGGGGCCGAAGTGACGAGGATCTCGCGGTTCGGGGGCACCAGGGCTGGCTCCCGAGCCGTTCTTCGGGCACGATCTGCGACAAGCCGTAAACCTACGGCTGCGTAACTTTGCCCCTCGGGACACCCCCCGCGGGCAGAGAGAAGGAAGGGTTCGCCCCGCCCATGGCAGAGCTTGTCTACCGCCCCGTCGTCGGCCTCGCCCAGACCCTGTTCAAGGTGTGGGACCTCAAGATCGACTGCAAGGGGTCGGAGAACATCCCGCGCTCGGGCGGAGCCGTGCTGGTGAGCAACCACATCAGCTACCTCGACTTCATCTTCGACGGCTTCGCCGCGCTGCCGCAGAAGCGTCTGGTGCGGTTCATGGCGAAGGAGTCGGTGTTCCGGCACAAGATCTCCGGCCCGCTGATGCGCGGCATGAAGCACATCCCGGTGGACCGCAAGCAGGGCGAGGCGGCGTACGCGCACGCCCTGGACTCGCTGCGTTCCGGCGAGATCGTCGGCGTCTTCCCGGAGGCCACCATCTCCGAGTCGTTCACGCTGAAGAGCTTCAAGTCGGGCGCCGCCCGGCTGGCCCAGGAGGCGGGCGTCCCGCTGATCCCGATGGCCGTGTGGGGCACGCAGCGGCTGTGGACGAAGGGGCACCCGCGCAACTTCAAGCGCAGCCACACGCCGATCACCATCCGGGTCGGGGAGGCGATCGAGGCCTCCCGCGACAAGTACGCGGGGGCGATCACCCGGCAGCTGCGCGAGCGCGTCCAGGAGCTCCTGGAGGCCGCGCAGCGCGCCTATCCGGTGCGCCCCAAGGACTCCGAGGACACCTGGTGGATGCCGGCCCACCTCGGCGGCACGGCCCCCACCCCGGAACAGGTACGCGCGGCCGAGGCGCGCTGACCTCACCCGCGCGCGGCGCGCCGGCTCACAACGCGGTGGGGAGCGCCCCCCAGAGGCGGGGGCGGTCCGAAGCCGCCTTCAGCACGCTCAGCACGCCCGGGTGCGCGGCGGCGTACAGCACCGGGTGGTCGTACTCTCCGGCCTCGACGTCGGGCGTGAAGGCCAGCTGCTCTCCGTTGAGGGAGAAGCGGGCGTTCACGCCCGGTTTGTTGCCGCGCGGGTCCTGGCGGTGCCAGGCACCGTGGAAGCGTACGGCGACCAGTCCGTGCACCACGTCGAGCTTCTGATAGCACAGCGCGGTCGGGATGTCCTCGGCCCGCAGCAGCGCGGTCAGGGCGTGGGCCTTGGCGTAGCAGACGCCGGTCCGCTGCTCCAGGACGTCGGAGGCGCGCCAGGTGACGCGCGGGTCGCCGGAGTCCTGCGAGTGGGGGATGGTGTCGCGGACGTAGGCGAAAGCCAGGCGCGCATAGGCATACGAGTCCTCCGCCTCCGCAGCGATACGCGTGGCGGTCTCCCGCACCAGCGGATGGTGATGGTCGATGACCTCGTCCGCGGCCAGATAGGCGGACAGGTCGGGGTTCTCCTGGATCAGCTGCATGACGCGAGAGCATAGGAAAACGACCACCCGAAAGCCATTACTTTTCCGGGTGGTCGCATACCTATGCAGATATGGAGGGGCCTCTCAGCGGGCCATCTCCTCCTTGAGGGCGGCGAGGAACGCGTCCACGTCGTCCTCCGTGGTGTCGTAGGAGCACATCCAGCGGACGACGCCGGCCGGCTCGTCCCAGAAGTAGAAGCGGAACTTCTTCTGCAGCCGCTCGCTCACGTCGTTGGGCAGCTTGGCGAACACGGCGTTGACCTGGACCGGGTGGACGATCTCGACGCCGTGCACTGCGCGGACGCCCTCCGCCAGCCGCTGCGCCATCTCGTTGGCGTGGCGGGCGTTGCGCAGCCACAGGTCCTTGGCGAGCAGAGCCTCCAACTGCACCGACACGAAGCGCATCTTGGAAGCGAGCTGCATGGACAGCTTGCGCAGGTGCTTCATGTGGCTGACGGCGTCCTGATCGATCACCACGACCGCCTCGCCGAACAGGGCGCCGTTCTTCGTCCCGCCGAGGGAGAGAACGTCGACACCGACCGCGTTGGTGAACGTGCGCATCGGCACGTTCAGCGAGGCCGCCGCGTTGGCTATGCGGGAGCCGTCGAGGTGGACCTTCATCCCGCGCGCGTGGGCGTGGTCGCAGATCGCGCGGATCTCGTCCGGGGTGTAGAGCGTGCCGAGCTCGGTGCTCTGGGTGATCGAGACGACCTGCGGCATCGCGCGGTGCTCGTCGTCCCAGCCCCAGGCCTGCTTGTCGATCAGCTCGGGCGTGAGCTTGCCGTCCGGGGTGGGCACCGTCAGGAGCTTCAGCCCGCCCATGCGTTCGGGCGCGCCGCCCTCGTCCACGTTGATGTGGGCGCTCTCGGCGCAGACCACCGCGCCCCAGCGGTCGGTGAGCGCCTGGAGCGCGAGGACGTTGGCGCCAGTGCCGTTGAAGACCGGGAAGGCCTCCGCCGTGGGGCCGAAGTGGCTGCGGACGATCCCCTGGAGGTTCTCGGTGTAGTCGTCCTCCCCGTACGCCACCTGATGGCCGCCGTTGGCCAGGGCCAGGGCGGCCATCACCTCCGGGTGCGCCCCCGCGTAGTTGTCACTGGCGAATCCGCGGACCTGCGGGTCGTGACGGCGGCGCGCGTCGGTCTTGGAAGGGTTCACGGCTTCTCGGTGAGCCACAGACGGTGTCCGTTCACTTCGGCGGCGGACTTCTGCCAGACGCCGGCCACGGCCTCGGCCAGGTCCTTGACGTCGGTGAAGCCCGCGAACTTCGCGTTGGGTCGCTCGGCGCGCATCGCGTCGTGCACCAGCGCCTTCACCACCAGGATCGCAGCCGCGGAGGTCGGCCCCTCGGGGCCCCCGGCCTTGCGGAAGGCGTCGGCCAGCGCGAGCGTCCACGCCTCGGCGGCGGCCTTGGCGGCGGCGTACGAGGCGTTGCCCGCCGTGGGCTTCGTCGCGCCGGCGGCGCTGATCAGCACGTAACGGCCGCGGTCGCTGCGCTGGAGCGCGTCGTAGAAGGCCAGCGAGGTGTGCTGCACGGTGCGGATCAGCAGGAGTTCGAGGAAGTCCCAGTCGTCCAGGCTGGTCTTGATGAACGTCTCGCTGCCCCGCCAGCCGCCGACGAGGTGGACCAGGCCGTCGACGCGGCCGAAGTCCTTCTCGATGTGCGCGGCCCAGTCACGGGTGGACTGGAGGTCGAGCAGGTCCACCGGCTCACCGGTGACGCTGGCGCCACCGGAGGCGTAGCGGGCCGCGTCCACGGCCTCCGCGAGCCGCTCGGGGTCGTTGTCCGCCCCGACTACGGTCGCGCCGGCCTCGGCCAGCCGCAGCAGCGCGGCCCGGCCCGCGGGTCCGCCCGCTCCGGCCACCGCGATGACCGCACCGCTGAGTGCCCCGTTCCCCATGGTCTTCGCCTCCTGAGCAGTGTTCTCGGTACGCAGGTCGCTCACGCGGCGATCCGCTCGGCGCCGTCCGCCGTGATGCCCTTGGTGGAGGCGATCACGTTCTTCAGCTTCTTGGACAGGGCCTCATAGAACATGCTCAGGGGAAACTCGTCGGGAAGCACGTCATCGACGAGCTTGCGCGGCGGCTGGCTCAGGTCGAGGGCGTCGGGGCCCTTGGCCCACTTGGAACCCGGGTGCGGGGCGAGGTAGGTGGAGACCAGCTCGTAGCCGGCGAACCAGTGGACCAGCTTGGGGCGGTCGATGCCGTCGCGGTAGAGCTTCTCGATCTCGCCGCACAGCTCGTTGGTGACCTGCGGGGCGCGCTCCCAGTCGATGTGCAGCTTGTTGTCGGTCCAGCGCACCACGTCGTGCTTGTGCAGGTAGGCGAAGAGCAGCTGGCCGCCGAGGCCGTCGTAGTTGCGCACGCGCTCGCCGGTGACGGGGAAGCGGAACATGCGGTCGAACAGCACCGCGTACTGCACGTCGCGGGCCTGCGGGACGCCGTCCGCCTGGAGCTTGACGGCCTCCTTGAAGGCGGTGAGGTCGCAGCGCAGCTCCTCCAGGCCGTACATCCAGAACGGCTGGCGCTGCTTGATCATGAAGGGGTCGAAGGGCAGGTCACCGTGGCTGTGGGTGCGGTCGTGGACCATGTCCCACAGGACGAAGGCCTCCTCGCAGCGCTTCTGGTCGTGGACCATGGCGGCGATGTCCTCGGGCAGTTCCAGGCCCAGGATCTCGACGGCGGCGTCGGTCACCCGGCGGAAGCGGGCGGCCTCGCGGTCACAGAAGATGCCACCCCAGGAGAATCGTTCCGGCGCCTCGCGGACGGCGATGGTCTCCGGGAAGAGGACGGCGGAGTTGGTGTCGTAGCCGGAGGTGAAGTCCTCGAAGGTGATGCCGCAGAACAGCGGGTTGTCGTAGCGGGTGCGCTCCAGCTCGGCCAGCCAGTCGGGCCAGACCATGCGCAGCACGACCGCCTCGAGGTTGCGGTCCGGGTTGCCGTTCTGCGTGTACATCGGGAAGAGCACCAGGTGCTGGAGCCCGTCACGGCGGTTCGCGGCGGGCTGGAAGGCCAGCAGGGAGTCGAGGAAGTCCGGCACCTCGAAGCCGCCCTCGGACCAGCGGCGCAGGTCCTTCACCAGGGCGCGGTGGTAGTCGGCGTCGTGCGGGAGCAGCGGGGACAGCTCCTCGACCGCGTCGACCACCTGACGCAGGGCGTGCTCGGCGTCGGAGCGCTCGGGGGCGCCCTCGGCCGCGAAGTCGATCGCCCCGTCCTTCGCCTGCCAGGGGCGGATCCGCTCCACGGCATCCTTGAGCACGGGCCAGGCCGGGTGGTCCACCACCCTGACCGCGGGAGGAGCCTGGCCCTCCGAACCCACCTGCACAAGAATTTCCGTCATGTCCCATCCCTCACTGAAGAACCTTGCGTACGGACACCGTAGGCATACGAGCTTTCTTCCAGCAAGAGGGAGTGCGGGAAATCATCCTGCGCACATCCATGGTCACCGCTCTTTTTCCTGTTTCTCTTCACGTATGCCATGACTTTCGCCACGGTCGACGGGGTAGGCGATCGTCGGCGCAGACATCTGCCCGCGCCGGCGCCCGGCCGCGGGTCCCGGCGCAGCCGACGACGAAAGCGAGTCCAGTCGTGAACCTCCTCACCATCGGTCACCGCGGCGTGATGGGCGTCGAGCCCGAGAACACCCTCCGCTCGTTCGTCGCCGCCGAGCGGGCCGGCCTGGACGTCGTGGAGCTCGATCTGCACCTGAGCAAGGACGGCGCGCTCGTGGTCATGCACGACGCGGACGTGGACCGCACGACCGACGGCAGCGGGCCGGTCGCCGACCACACGCTCGACGAGCTGCGTGCGCTCGACGCGGGGCGCGGGGAGCGGGTGCCGGTGTTCGAGGAGGTCCTGGAGGCGGTGTCGCTGCCGGTCCAGGCCGAGATCAAGGACGTGCGGGCGGCACGGGCGCTCGCCGAGGTGATGCGGGCGCGCGCCCTGGTGGACCGCGTCGAGGTGTCCTCGTTCCACGACGAGGCGGTCGCCGAGATCACCCGCCTGGTCCCCGGGGTGCGTACAGCCCTGGTGGGCAGCCGGTACGGCGTCGACATCGTCGAGCGCGCGGTGGCCGTGGGAGCCGCGACGGTGTGCCTGGACATCCGGCGGCTCACCCTGGAGATCGTCGAACGGGCCCGCGCTCAGGGCTTGCGGATCTTCGGCTGGGTGGTCAACACGCCGGAGCACCTGCGCCTCGTACGGGCCCTGGGGCTGGACGGCGCGACCACCGACCGGCCCGAGATCAAGCAGGCGGGCCGTCTCACGGCGTAAGGGCGGTCACCGCGTCGGGCAGGCCTTCCCCGGGTCAGCGGGGGGCGGTCAGGCGAGTTCCTTGACCAGCAGCTCGAACTGGAGATCGTCGCGCTGCGGGATGCCGAACCGCTCGTCGCCGTACGGGAACGGCGTCATCCGGCCCGTACGGCGGTAGCCGCGCCGCTCGTACCAGGCGATCAGCTCCTCGCGCACCGAGATCACCGTCATGTGCATCTCGGTGGCGCCCCAGGTCTCGCGGGCCAGCCGCTCGGCCCGCGTGAGCACCGTCCGGCCGAGGCCCGAACCCTGCTCGGTCGGGCTCACCGCGAACATCCCGAAGTAGGCGTGGTCGCCGCGGTGTTCGAGCTGGCAGCAAGCGACGATCCGGCCGTCCCGCTCGGCGACCAGGACCTTGCCGTCGGGCGACTTGACGATCTCCAGGACGCCCTCGGGGTCGGTTCGCTGCCCCTGGAGTATGTCCGCCTCCGTGGTCCACCCGGCCCGGCTGGAGTCCCCGCGGTAGGCCGACTCGACGAGGCCGACCAGAGCGTCCACGTCGGTGTCGACGGCGTCGCGGAAGGTGAGCGCGGTGGCGGTGGTGTCCATACGACGGTCTCCGGTCTGCGATGTCGTTCGGGGCGGGGCGCGGCTCGCGCCGTGCGCCCGGCGGGTGCAGCGCCGAGCCTAACCCGGCGCCTGCTGAACGGCCCCTATGCTCCCGTCGCATGGTGCATGTACTCAGCAGCCGGATCCTGCTCCGTCCCACCGACCCGGAGCGTTCCCGCGTCTTCTACGGGGAGCAGCTCGGCCTCGCCGTCTACCGCGAGTTCGGGACGGGGCCGGAGCGCGGCACCGTCTACTTCCTCGGCGGCGGCTTCCTGGAGGTCTCGGGGCGTGCGGAGAGCCCGCCGGACCCCGCCGTGCGGCTGTGGATGCAGGTCGCGGACGTGGCGGCGGCGCACGAGGAGCTGCTCGCCAAGGGCGCGCGGGTGGTCCGGGAGCCGGTGCGGGAGCCGTGGGGCCTGGTCGAGATGTGGGTCGAGGACCCGGACGGGACGCCGGTCGTGCTGGTGGAGGTCCCGGCCGACCATCCGCTGCGGTACCGGCCGGGCCTGTGAGCCACCTGGTCCCCGGGACGTTCCGTCGGCGCGAGGGGGTCAGAGGGTGAAGTTCCGCATGTGTCCTTCCAGGCGGCTCAGCAACTCGCCCAGCAGATCGGCCAGTTCGCCCTGCCGGGTGCCGTCCAGGGCGGACAGCACGGCCCTCTCGTAGGCGAGTTGCTCGGGCAGGACGCCGTCGACGAGGTCGCGGCCGGCGTCGGTGAGGCGCACATGGGCGACACGGCGGTCGCGGGTGTCCACGCGGCGCTCCACCAGGCCGCGTTCGGTCAGCTGCTTGACGCGCTTGGTGACGGCGGCGCCCGAGGAGAAGGTCTCCCGGGCCAGTTCGCCGGGGGTCAGCTCGTGGCCGGTGCGGCGCAGCGCGCCCAGCAGGTCGAACTCGGGCCGGCTGAGACCGGCGCGGCGCAGCGGGGCGTCCTCGGCCTGCTGGAGGAGGGCCGCGCAGCGGTTGACCCGGCCGATGATCTCCATGGGCCCGGTGTCGAGGTCGGGCCGCACGGCTCGCCACTGCCGGACCACGGCGGCGACGGTGTCGGCGCGGAGGCCTTGGGCGGACGCCTGCGGTTCGGTAAGCCGGGGGCCGCGCGCGGACACCGGTTGTGCCGTGCCGGAGGCCGACTGCGCCATGTCCGGGTGGGTCCGCGGGTCTGTGCCGGCGACCTGCTGTCCCGCGTCCGCAGGAGCCCGGGGGTCCGTGTCGGCGGCCTGCTGCCCCGCCTCCGCAGAAGCCCCCCGGTCCGCACCGGGCTGCTGCCCCGCCTCCGCAGGAACCCCCGGGGCCGTGCCGGCGGCCTGCTGCCCCGCCTCCGCAGGAACCCCCGGGGCCATGCCGGCGGCCTGCTGCCCCGCCTCCACGGGAGCCCCCCGCTCCGCGCCGGCGGCCTGCTGCCCGCGCGCGTCGGCGGGCTGCGCGTGGCCCCGGCCTGAGGTCGGCTTCCGGAGCGCCGGAGGCGCTTCATGCCGGAGCTTGTCCGTGCTCGATGCTCGGCTCCCGTCCGGGGTCGCCCCGCGCTCGCCCTCGCCGCCCGTCGGCCGTCCGTGGGTCGCCGTCATGGCCGTGTGGCCTCCGCTTCTGCGCTCGTGTCCCTGACCGCGGTCCGGGCCAGGAGTTTCTGGCGGCGGGCCGTCGCCGCGAGCGTACGGTGTCCGGCTTGTTCGACCGCCATCACCCGCTCCTCGGGAAGGGCGCGCTGCCACCACTCGCCGGCGGCGGCGTCGGCGGTGGTACGCAGGTGGACCAGGGCGGCCGCGAGCGAACGGCGGGCGGACTCCAGGGCGTCCGGAGCGGGACGCGGCCGCGGCTGCTGCTGCGACTCGGCAAGGAGCAGGGCGACGTCCGCGCGGGCGCGCTCGGCGGCTGTCAGGGCCTGCCCGAGCCGGTCGCCGGCGCGGCGGTTGGTGACGGCGACGGCGGCGGCGAATCCGACCAGCGCGCCGACGAGGGTGTCCACGACCCGCTCGGTGATCAGTTCGCCCGCGTCCTGGTGGCGGGCGAACTCGGTGATCAGCAGGGCCATCGGTGTCACACAGACGCTGCCGAGCCAGTAGTTGCGGCTGATCAGCGCCTCGGCGCCGAAGTTCAGGGCCAGGCAGACGAGGACCAGGGCCGCCTGGTGGAAGTGGGCCACCGGGACGAGGGCCGCGTAGGCGAGCACGCCGACGAGGTTGCCGACGACGCGCTGGAGGCCCCGGCTCCAGGTGAGGGTGACGTTCGCCTGGTAGAGGGACGCGGCGGTGACCAGGGCCCAGTAGGGCCGGCCGATCCCGAGGGCGAGCGCGACGTACCCGGCGAGTGCGCAGCCGAGAGCGGTGCGGACGGCGAGCGGGGCGAGGGGGCCGAGGCGACGCCACAGCGGGGGCTGTCCGACGGCGAGCGTGGCGTCCAGGCCCAGGAGTTCGTCGTCGTCCACGAGGTCGTCGGGGCGCGGGACCGTACCGGTGCCGCGCAGTCGCCGTGCCCAGGCGCGCAGCCGCTCCGGGTCGCTGTCGGCGGGCGCGGCGAGCGCGACCTCGGCGCGGACCAGGAGCCGCTGCAAGGCGCGGCGGGGCTCGCTGTCGCGTGCCCACAGCAGGGTCTGCCAGGCGGCGTGCACGGCGGCAGCGGCGGCGGCACGCGCGTGTGCGTGTCCGTCCTGAGCGCCGGCCGCGCCGGCGACCGGGCTGCCGGCGGAGTCACCGTGTGCGGCGGCGTACGCGGCGGCGGCGTTCAGGGCCTGGGCAGTGGCGCGGCGCTCGGGCCCGTGGGGGCGCGCCGGTCCTGGCGCCATGCCGATCAGCCAGGCCCAGGCGCCCGCGGCGAGGGCCAGGGCGAGGTGCCCGGGGATCTGCCCGGGGGTCTGCGGCACGAACAGCGTGGCGGAGCTGATGAAGGTGAGGACGATGTTGCCCGGCGGCCCGACGCGGGTGGCGTCGCACAGCGCCTTCTGCACGGCGGCGAGGAGGGCGCCGACAGTGACGAGGACGACCGCGTTCGCGGTGAGCGACGCCGTGAGCAGGGCGACGGCGAGCCCGCCGGTCATTCCGAGGACCACCCACGCCAGTGCGCGCGCCCGGGCCGCGTAGGGGCGGTTGTGGGCGTACAGGGCGCACAGGGACCCGGCCATCGTGTACATGGCCAGGTCGAGGCGGTCGAGGGCCAGCAGGGTGAGGTTGGGCGGGGCGACCGCGGCGACCACGCTCAGTGCGGGCTTGAACCAGATGTCGGAGGGGCGGCCGAGCCGCAGGGCGCCGGCGAGCGGGAGGCGGGCGGGGGGACGGGGACGCCGAGGGGTCGCACTGCTCATGAGAACTAATTTAACAGGTGTTTTACTCATGAAAGATACGGTCCCCGGCGCCGCCTCCGTCACACCAGGCCACCCGCACCGGGCGCGCCCCCGTCGAACGCTCCCCGTTTACACCCGTGCGCTCGGGTGCGCGCCGCGCGCCTTGGGCATCGCATCCCTCGACCGATCGTCGAGCGGGGAGGTGCGCGTGCACGGTCCGGCTTCGCCCGGCTGGCTGCTGGTCGTGCTGTGTGCGGCCACGGGCGCCTACTGTCTGCTGCGCATGCGCAGCGGCGACGAGCGGCAGCGCCGCGCCGCGGGCGGTGAGGCGTTCATGGGCTTCGGCATGGCCGTGATGTCAATGCCCGCGGCGGCGTTCACCCCGCCGGGGTGGGCCTGGCCGCTGTACGCGGCGGTCTTCGGCGCCGCCGCTCTGCGCGCGCTGTGGGCCGCCCGTTCCGACGCCCACCACCTGCACCACCTGGTGGGTTCCGCGGCCATGGTCTACATGGCGGTGGCGATGGCCTCGCCCGCCGCGCACCACTCCCCCGCCCACGCGGACGCCGGCGCGGCGCACGGCGGCTCGGGGGTCCCGCTGCTCACGGGCGCGCTGCTGCTCTATTTCGCCGCGTACGTCCTCGTCTCCGGGGTGCGACTGCTGCCCGCGGGCGGCGGGCCGGCGGGCGTCGTCGCATGGGGCGACCGCCCCGAACTCGCGCGCGCATGCCGCCTGTCGATGGGCATCGGCATGCTGGCGATGCTGCTGACGATGTGAGCGCCCGACCTTCCCCCACCACCGGCCGGACAACCGTGGTGTGCGTCACTTTGCCCCGGTGAGCCGTACCCGAGCGCGGTACGCCGCTCATAGGGTGCTGCCCATGATGGTCCCCGCGGTCCTGCTCCTGCTCGGCGCCCTGACCGCCGTGGCCGGTCCCCGGCTGCTCGCGCGGGCCGACTGGCCGGACCGTGAACCGGTGGTGGCGCTGTGGACGTGGCAGTGCGTCGTGGCGGCGGTGCTGCTGTGCTGCGCCCTGTCGATGACGCTGAGCGCGGCGGCGGCCTGGCAGGCGGTGCGCGGGCACGTCTTCGCGTCGGCCCCGAGCGGCGTCGTGGAGGCGTACGCGCTGAGCGCGAGCGGGCCCTGGGCGGCGGCGACCGCGACGGCTCTGGCGTGCGCGGGGCTGTGGAGCGGGGCGATGCTCGTACGTGAGGTCGCCCGCGCGCGGTCGGGGCAGCGCCGCCGTCGGGCCGAACTGCGGCTGCGGGCACCGCTGTTGCCGGGCGAGGCGGCGACCCCGGGACAGCTGGTGGTGCTGGAGGACGAGCGGCCCGAGGCGTCATGGCTGGCCGACGGAACGCCTCAACTCGTGGTGACGACAGCCGCGTTGCGTCGACTGAAAGGTCGTCAGCTTGATGCGGTGCTGGCCCATGAGCAGGGTCACGCCCAGGCGCGGCACGACTGGCTGCTGCACTGCTCGGCCGCGCTGGCGAACGGGTTTCCGCAGGTGCCGGTGTTCGCCGCGTTCCGCGACGAGATGCACCGCCTGGTCGAACTCTCCGCCGACGACATGGCCTCCCGCCGCTTCGGCCGGCTGACGACCGCGCTCGCCCTCGTCGAACTCAACGAGGACCGGGGTGTCTTCGGCCCCTCCCCCGCCCCGCACGCGCACGTGCCGCTGCGGGTCCGGCGGCTGCTGACGCCTCCCGACCGGCTGAGCGCGTCCCGCCGGCTCGGGCTGACGGCGACGGCCGCGCTGGTTCCGGTGATCCCGGTTGCGGTGACGCTGGTGCCGGGACTGCGGGCGCTCGGCTGAGGATCGCCGCGCGGGAGAGCGGGAGAGTCCACGACCGGCCCCCGGGTAGGCTTCGAACTCCCGACGCGGGCAAGGATCAGGGCATGCACTCGCCGTCCGTCGACTCCCCGCCCGCCCCCTCGCCGTACCGCACGGCATTGCGCGCCGCGCTGGTCCTGGGGCTGTCCTCCCTGCTGCTCATGCTCCTTGTCGTGGCGGAGTGGCGTCCGCTGATGTCCGTGGACGGCGACATCGCCCGCACCACCCACCGCTGGGCCGTCGCCGACCCCGACGTGACACAGGTCTGCCGTGTGCTCACCGACTGGGTCTGGGACCCGCTGGTCATGCGGCTGCTGTGCGCGGCGGTCGCCGTGTGGCTGGTGTGGCGCCGAGGCGCGTGGTGGACGGCGGCGTGGCTGGTGACGACGTCGGCGGTGGGCACGGTCGTCCAGCAGGCCATGAAGGCCGCCGTCGGCCGCGCGCGCCCGGTCTGGCCCGACCCGGTCGACTCCGCCCACTACGCGGCCTACCCGTCCGGCCACGCCCTCACGGCCGTCGTCGCCCTCGGTCTCGTCCTGTGGATCCTGCGCCGCGAGAGCGTGAGCCCGGCTCTGTGGCGTACGGCGGTCGCGGTGGCGGTGGTCTCCGCGGTGGGCGTGGGTCTGACCCGGATCTGGCTGGGCGTCCACTGGGCCACGGACGTCCTGGGTGGCTGGCTGCTGGGCGCGGCGCTGGTCGCCCTGGCGATCGCGGCCCACGTCCGCTGGCGGCCGTGACGCGCCGCGACGGCGATGCCCTCGAGGGCCCGCGGGCGTACGACGGCCGGTCAGGCCCGATGTTCTTCACGCCTCTGGAAGGCCGACTCGCCGGCTCCGTAAGATCGATCGCATGACCACAGCCGTGCTGTTCGACTTCTCCGGCACCCTCTTCCGCATCGAGTCCACCGAGGCCTGGCTGCGTGCCGTGCTGGACGCTGCCGGTGCCGCGCCGGACGAGGAGGAAGTGGCGGACGCGGCGCGGGCGCTGGAGGCGGCCGGGGCGCTGCCGGGCGGCGCGCCTCCCGTGCGGGTGCCCGAGGAGCTGGTCGGGCTGTGGCGGGATCGGGACCGGAGCGCCGAGCTGCACCGGGCCGCGTACACCGGGCTCTCCCGCCAGGTCCCGCTGCCCGACCCGGCCCTGCACGACGCGCTGTACGACCGGCACATGACGCCGGCCGCATGGACCCCGTACCCGGACGCCTCCGAGGTGCTGGGCGCGCTGCGCGAGCGTGGCATCCGGGTGGGCGTGGTGAGCAACATCGGCTGGGATCCGCGTCCGGTGTTCCGCGAGCACGGTCTCGACCCGTTCGTCGACGCGTACGTCCTGTCGTATGAGCACGGCGTCCAGAAGCCGGACCCACTGCTGTTCGCGACGGCGTGCGAGAGGCTCGGCGTCGATCCGCGGACGACGCTGATGGTGGGCGACGACCGCAGGGCCGACGGCGGTGCCGCGCAGTTGGGCTGCGCGGTCCACTTCGTGGATCACCTGCCGGTGGCGGACCGGCCCTGCGGGCTGCGGCCGGTGCTGGAGCTCGTGGGCTGAGACGGTCGCGGTGAGCCCGGCTCGGCGGGGGCGGGGACCGCGCACGCGGTGCATGGACCCTGCCCGGCAGCCCTCCGCCGTCCGGAATCCCTCCGCACCGGAAGGAGCCTCAGGCCACTATCGGGGAGAAAACGCGCCCACTCTGGACGATCCCCCGCGTCGCCCAGAGCAGGCGGCAGCCCGGCACGGCTCCGAGCGGAACCCACCGGGATGTCCCTGAGTATAGTTGGCTGGCAGCCAGTCAACGCAGGAGTTCCAGGATGTCCCCGCGCAGCGCCTCGGTCAATGAAGAATTGCGGCGGCGTTCCCGGGAGCGACTGCTGCAGGCGGCGGTGGAGTTGGTGAGCGAACGCGGGTACGAGGCGACGACGCTCGGCGACATCGCGGACCGGGCGGGCTCGGCCAGGGGCCTGGTGTCGTACTACTTCCCCGGCAAGCGGCAGTTGGTCCAGTCGGCCGTGCACCGCTTGATGCACCGCACGCTGGAGGAGGCGCTGGAGCGGGAGCCGCGTACCGAGGACGGCCGGGAGCGGCTGGCGCGGGCCATCGACGCGATCCTGGGGCTGGCGCGGGACCGGCCGGTGCTGATGCGCCAGCACATGGCGGGGTTGCTCCAGGCGGAGGGCTTCGTGCGGTGTCCGGAGCAGCGGCGGCTGGCGGAGCTGCTGCGGGACACGGTGGCCCGGCACGGCTCGTGCGACGTCGACACCGACTACCCGGTGCTGCGTTCGCTGCTGATGGGCTCGGTCTACGCGATGGTGCTGCCCGATGCGGGGATGCCGCTCCCGCCGGTGCGCGCGGAGCTGTTCACGCGTTACCGGCTCGGCTGGGGACAGGGGGTCCCGCCGGACACCGTGGCGCCCGGCGGGACATGTGAGACGGACCTGTCACGCTTCTTCGCGACGGGACGGCCTGCCGGGAGTCCGCCGGCCGGGGTTCACCCCGCCGAGGCTCGGACCACCGGGATTCAGCCGGCCGCGGATCAGTCGAAGTAGTCCGGCTGGGTCTGGACGTTCAGTTCGGGCAGGTGCACACGCTTGGCCGGGTTCGTGCGCTTGTCGTCGATCTTCAGCACGTCGAAGCCCTTGGCGATGTCGTTCGAGTAGATGTAGCCGTTGTAGTAGTACGCCGACCAGGGGCCGGCCGTGGTCAGCCGCTCGGTGTCCACCGGGCCGCGCTCGAAGTAGGCGATCTCCTGCGGGCTGGCGGAGTCGGTGAAGTCCCAGACGGAGACGCCGCCCTGGTACCAGGCCTGGACCATGATGTCCTTGCCCTCGACCGGGATCAGCGAGGCGTTGTGGGCGACGCAGACCTCGGTGGGACCCTGGTGCCGAGGGATCTTGAAGTAGCTGCGGAAGACGAGCTTGCGCTTGTCGCCCTTGCCGACGATGTCGTAGATGCCGTCGGCGCCGCGGTTCGGGCCGATCTCGGCGGTGCAGGTGGCAGCGCCGCCGCCGCCCAGCTCGTCGGTGAAGACGACCTTGTTCGCCTTCTGGTTGAAGGTCGCCGAGTGCCAGAACGCGAAGTTCACGTTGTCCTGGACCCGGTCGATCACCTTGGGCTTCTCCGGGTTCTTGATGGAGAACAGGATGCCGTCGCCCATGCAGGCGCCGGCCGCGAGGTCCTCCTCCTGCAGCACGGTGATGTCGTGGCAGCCGGTCGTCTTGGAGACGCCCGGGTTGGTGGGTCCGCCGGGGTTGCCGCCGCCGTCCGGTCCCTCACCGGGGAAGAGGACGGGGAACCCCACGACCGCGGCCTTCTCGGGCGCCTTGCGCGGCACCTTGATGACCGAGATGCCGTCGTGCGGGGGCTGGCAGTCGGGGTAGGCGGCGTTCGGCGAGTACGAGGAGACGTAGACGTAGACGTTCTTGCGCTCGGGCACCAGCGTGTGGGTGTGCGAGCCGCAGGCTGTCTCGACGGCGGCGACGTACCTGGGGTTCTGCTTGTCGCTGATGTCGAAGACCTTGATGCCCTCCCAGGAGGACTTCTCGGTCGCGGGCTGGGTGGTGCTGTTGCAACTGCTGTCGCTGCGCGAGGAGTCGGTGGACAGGAACAGCAGGTCGCCGGAGACGGAGATGTCGTTCTGCGAGCCCGGGCAGAGCACCTGGGCGACGGTCTTCGGGGCCTTCGGCTTGCTGATGTCGAAGATCCGGAAGCCGTCGTAGTTGCCGGAGAAGGCGTACTTGCCCTGGAAGGCGAGGTCGGTGTTGGTGCCGGGTAAGGCGTCCTTGGGAACGTTCGCGACGTGCTCGATGTTGTCCGAGTGGACGATCACGTCCTTGCCGGGTATCTCGCCGGCGGCGATCGCCTCCGCGGCCTCCGCCTGCGCCCGCTGGGACACTTCGCGTTCGACGGCCGGGCCGTCCCCCGGGTCCGGGGTCGCCGCGGCCGGGGCCGCGGTCAGCAGCGCGGCCATGAGTCCGGCACAGGCGGCGACGACTCCCAGTCGTCTGCGCCGCGTTCGGGATTCGTTCAACAGGGTCACTGCGTCCTCCCTCGATGCCGTTCGCTCGGGAACGGTTCACGGTCCTCCGAAGTATCGTCTTCATCATGCACAGATCAACAGGCGGCAACGCACTCGTCATGAATGTTTTCGATCAACGTGGTCCAGACTCCCGGTAGACCGCACCACGGTCCCGCCAGGTCCGTCCGGGTCGTCAACCGGCCCCACCCAGGAGGTTGTTGTGCTTTTACGTCGAGCGCCCCTCGTCACCGCCTCGCTGCTCGTGCTCGTCCTCGGCGGTTGCGACTCCGGACCGGGCGACAAGTCCGGTGCGGCGAGCGGGCCTTCGGTGATCGCGCCGGGCAAGCCGGGCGAGGCGAACCGCACTTTGTCACCCGGGGAAGCGGCGGCGCACCGCGCGGAGGACGACACCCCGAACTCGGCCGACGTCTCCTTCGCCCAGACGATGATCGTGCACCACGCCCAGGCCCTGGAGATGACCGCTCTCGCCCCGAAGCAGGCCGAGTCGGCGAAGGTCAAGTCGCTCGCCGCCCGGATCACGGCCGCGCAGGGGCCGGAGATCGCGGCCATGAAGAGCTGGCTCGGCAAGTACGGCAAGGCGGAGGCGAACGGCGAGGGCGAGGCGGGCGACGGGGGAAGCGCGCACCATCACGGCGCGATGCCCGGGATGGCGACCGAGGCGCAGATGAAGCAGCTCCGCGCGGCCGACGGCAAGGCCTTCGACAAGCTGTTCCTCGCCTTGATGATCACCCACCACGAGGGTGCGCTCACCATGGCTGCGGACGTGAAGGCCCAGGGCAACAACATCCGCATCGAGGAGATGGCGGACGACGTGGTCGCCGAACAGACCTCGGAGATCTCCCGCATGCGCACGATGCTGTGACCGGCGGGGCCCGGGCCGGCGGGCATCGCCGGCGCTCGGGGCGGCGGGGCGGCGGGGGCGGTGCGGCCGGACGGGGCCGTCCGCCGTCGCACGGGACGTAACGATACGATCACTCTCCGTGCGGGCGGGAGTGCGCACGCGTGCCGGTCGCGGCACCCTGTCAGGGGAGCCGCGGCGGTGCGATGCTGGAAGTGCCGGCGCATCCCTCCGTCCCTCGGGGTAAGGAGTCCGGCCGTGCTGCGTGTCGCCGTCGTCGGCTCCGGGCCGAGTGGTGTCTACACCGCCCAGAGCCTCGTACAGATGGACCAGGAGGTCCTCGTCGACGTCCTGGACCGGCTGCCGTGCCCGTACGGGCTGGTGCGCTACGGGGTCGCCCCGGACCACGAGAAGATCAAGTCCCTCCAGCAGAACCTGCGGACGGTGCTGGAGCACGCGCGCGTGCGCTTCCTCGGCGGGGTGCGGGCCGGGGCCGGCGGAGTGCCCGTGGAGCGGCTGCGGGAGCTGTACCACGCGGTGGTGTACTGCGTGGGCGCCGCGACGGACCGGCGGCTCGGCATCCCCGGCGAGGACCTGCCCGGCAGCTGGTCGGCGACGGAGTTCGTGTCCTGGTACAGCGCCCACCCGGACGCCGGAGCCGACGGCTTCCTGACGGGCGCGCGCTCGGCCGTGGTCGTCGGCGTGGGGAACGTGGCCGTGGACGTCACCCGCATCCTCGCGCGCGGGGCGGCGGAGCTGAGCCCCACCGACATGCCGCAGGCGGCGCTGACCGCGCTCGCCGCGAGCGAGGTGACCGAGATCCACATGGTGGGGCGGCGCGGCCCGTCCCAGGCCCGCTTCACCACCAAGGAGCTGCGCGAGCTGGGCTCGCTGGCGGACACCGACGTCGTCGTCGACGAGGCGGAGCTCGCCCTCGATCCTGCCTGCGCCGACGCGTCCGCCCTGCCGGCCGCCCAACGCCGCAACGTGGAGGTCCTGCGCGGTTGGGCCGCCGTGCCGCCCAAGGGACTACGACGCCGGATCCGCCTGCGCTTCTTCCTGCGGCCCGTCGAACTGCTCGCCGAAGCGGGCCGCGTGGCCGCCGTGCGCTTCGAGCGGACCGCGCCGGACGGGCGGGGCGGGGTGACGGGCACGGGCCGCTACGAGGAGGTCGCGGCGCAGTTGGTGCTGCGGTCGGTGGGGTATCGCGGGGTGCCCTTGGAGGGGCTGCCGTTCGACGTGGAGCGGGGCACGGTGCCGCATGTCGCGGGACGTGTGGTGCGGGAGGGCACGGTGTCCCGGGGCGAGTACGTCGCGGGCTGGATCAAGCGGGGCCCGACGGGTGTCATCGGCACGAACCGGCCGTGCGCGAAGGAGACGGTCACCTCGCTGCTGGCGGACGCCCCCGCCCTCGTCGCGCGGGAGCTGCCGGGCGATCCGCTGGCCGCCCTGCGCGCCGAGGGCGCCGAGCCCGTCGAGTGGCCGGGCTGGCTGGCGATCGAACGGGCCGAGGCTGAACTCGGGGCCTCACTGGGCCGAGGCGTGGTCAAACTCCCGGACTGGGCCGCACTGAAAGCAGCAGCAACCAACCTGAACCACTGACGCCCTGCGCCCAGTCATAGGTGGCTTGCGCGAGCGCGGCCACACCTCGCCGGCCGCTGGACCGCTCACCCCGCACCCCGCGCCACCGCCGGGCCGCACACCCCGCCGGTGCCGAACCGCGCACTCAGCCGTCAACCGCGGCCGCAAGGGCGGCACGGGCGGGCGCGGCGGCACCGCCGACGCCGGGCCGCGCACACCTCCCCCGCGCCAACGCCAGGCCGCACACCCCGCCGTCCCCCGCAACCCGCGCCATCACCCCGCCACCCACACCCGCCAATCGCAGGCAGTCGTGCCGCCAGGGCGGCACGGGCGGGCGCGGCGGCACCCGCCGACGCCGAGCCGCGCACACCTCCCCCGCCCAACGCCGGGCCGCGCGACCCCGCCTCAGGGGGCACCGGCCACTCAGGCGAGCAGCGCCGTGTCCTCCGGTGAGCGTCGGTAGACGCCGTCCTGGCGGTCGAGGTGATGCAGGTCGACGAGGTGGCGGCGCAGGGTCACATGGTCAATGCCCTCCTCGGGGCACCAGGCGCGCAGCCGGTCGTCGACCTCCCGTTCGGAGTACTCCCGCCCCGCCTCGAAGCTGCGCTCGGCGACATGGCGCAGCACGAGCTTCTTGCGCTCCCACTGCGCGGGCAGCCGCACCAGCCGCCCGTCGCGCACGAACGTCCGCAGCAGCGCCTCGACGCGCTCGTCCCCGGTGCCGTGGTCGCGCGGAGGCTCCCCGCTCACGGCCGTCTCCCGGGCGAGGTCGCGGAAGAGGTCGTACGCGACCGCCAGTCCCCCGTCGTCCGACACGACGACCTCGCGGTCCTGCAGCCGGCGCAGCGCGGCGAGGGTCTCCTTGGCCGACAGCCCGGCCCGCTCTGCGACCTCGGCCGTACCGCGCGCGCCCAAGGCGACGGCGGCGAAGGCGCGCACCTTCTTCTCGTCGGCGAACAGCCTCAACACGTCGTCGGACGTCATTCTCGGGTCTCCTTCCGCCGGGCCGGCGCCCGGGACCCGGGGGACGCTACCCCTCGGCCTTCATCGGCCGCCCGGCATTTTCCACCGCCCCACGACGAGCGCGCACGCGCACGCGTGCGGCCCCCGATCGATGGTGACAAGAGGGCCGCACAGAAGGGACGCGACGTCAGATCGTCGTGCAGGCAGCTCCGTTGAGGGTGAAAGCGGTCGGCGCGGCGCTGTCACCGGTGTGGTTCGCCTGGTATCCGATGGTGACGCTGGCGTTCGGCGCGAGCGTGCCGTTGTACGGCGCGTTGGTCGCGGTCACCGCTCCCGCGGCCGGTGCGTACGTGGCGCCCCAGCCGCCGGTGATGCTCTGGCCTGCGGGCAGGGTGAACCCGAGCCGCCAGCCGCTGACGGTGGCGGTCCCGGTGTTGGTGAGGGTGATCGAGGCGGTCAGGCCGGTGCTCCATGCGCTGGTCGACGCGGTCACCTTGCAGGGCCCGGCCGGGGGCTCGGGATCGGGGCCGGGTCCGGGGCCGCCGCCGGCGTCCAGGCCGAAGAAGGTGATCACTCGGGTGCCCATGCCCCAGGCGTACACGTTGTGTCCGACGCCCCGGAGGCTGACGGCCTCGACGGCGGCGCGGTCACCGGTGCCGCCGTAGCGGGTACGGGTCCAGCCGGACTGCGGGGAGTCGGTGGCGGCCGGGGTCTGGGAGAGGCCCCGCACGTTGGTCCACTGCTTGATCATCTCGCCGAAGTTGGGATAGCGCAGCACGTCGTCCTCGGTGCCGTGCCACAGCTGCATGCGCGGCCGGGCCCCGGTGTAGCCGGGGTAGGCGCCGCGGACGAGATCGCCCCACTGCTGCGGCGTGCGGATCACGGTGCCCTGGGCGCAGGCGCTGTTCCACTCGGAGCCGTCGGTGGTCGCGAAGCATCCGAAGGGGACGCCGGCGAAGGCCGCGCCTGCGGCGAAGACGTCGGGATAGTCGCCGAGGAGGACGTTGGTCATCATCGCCCCGGAGGAGATGCCGGTGACGTACACGCGCGTGGGGTCGGCGGAGTAGTGGGCGCCCACCCAGTCGACCATGGACTTGATGCCGACGGGGTCGCTGCCGCCGCCGCGCCGCAGGGCCTGGGGCGAGGAGACGTCGAAGCACTTGCTGCTGCGGGTGACGGACGGGTAGACGACCACGAACCCGTACCGGTCGGCGAGTTGGGCGTACTCGGTGCCGGAGTACATGGCGGGTCCGGAGCCGGTGCAGTAGTGGACGGCGACGAGGACCGCGGGGCGCGCGGCCACATTGGCCGGCACGTACACGTACATCCGGAGGTTGCTGGGGTTGGCGCCGAAGCCGGTGACCTCGGTGAGGGCGGCGGCCGGCACGGGCGTCTGCGCGGACCGCGGGCTCGCGGTGGCGGTGGGGGCTGTGAGGAGGGCGCCGGTGAGCAGGAGCACCAGCGCGGCGAGCGCCGAACGCAGCGCTCGTAAGGGTGGGTTGAGGGTGTGCACGTGCTGGTCCTTTCTGACGGCGGCTCAGTGCGCGAAAGGTGGCTCAGCGGGTGGTTCGCCCGGACGGGGCACGGACCGCGGGGTCCGGCACCGGATGGAGGGGCGTCCGCCCGCATGGTGACATGCGCACGCCCCTCATGGAAGCGCTCCCACGCCACCTCTCGGCCCCCCGCACCGTGAACAGGGGGCGACTGAACGTGTTCCGCGCAAACCGTTGACTAGAAAGCGCTTGCCCTCTACGTTCCGTTCAGCAGTGTGGACGATCCGCTTACGCAGGCCCCCACCACCCCACTGTGCCCGCGTAGGACGTTCATGAATCAGCACGTCATTCACATATACGACCATGCAAGCCCTTTCGAAGGGACGCACCCGCATGCGTACAGGCCCCCCACGTACACACGCGCAAAGGCCCACTCGGGCGGCGGCGCTCGCCCTCGCGCTCGCCGGCGTGACGGTCCTCGCCTCCCCCCAGCAAGCCGGCGCCGCGGAGAGCGCGCCGATCGGCTTCGGCACCGGAACGACCGGCGGAGGCGGTGCGGCAGCCGTCACCGTCTCGAACCTCGCCGCCTTCAAGACGGCCGTCACCGGCAACGCCGCCAAGGTGGTGAAGGTCAACGGCCTGATCACGCTGAGCGGTCAGGTCGACGTCGGGTCCAACACCACGGTCCTGGGCGTCGGTTCGTCGTCCGGGTTCACCGGCGGCGGACTGCGGCTGAAGAAGGTCACGAACGTCGTCATCCGCAACCTGAACATCAGCAAGCCGCTGGCGCCGTCCGACGGCGTCACGGTGGAGTCGTCCACGAAGGTGTGGATCGACCACAACTCCTTCTCCGCGGACCGCGGTCACGACAAGGACCACTACGACGGTCTGCTGGACATCAACCACGGCTCCGACAACGTGACGGTGTCCTGGAACACCTTCAAGGACCACTTCAAGGGCTCGCTCGTCGGTCACAGCGACAAGAACGAGAGCCAGGACACGGGCCACTTGAAGGTGACGTACCACCACAACCACTTCAGCGACGTCTACTCGCGCATCCCGAGCCTGCGCTTCGGCACCGGACACTTCTACGACAACTACGTCGTGGGCGCCGACACCGCGGTGCACTCCCGCATGGGCGCGCAGATGCTGGTGGAGAACAACGTCTTCCGCTCGACCAAGGTCGCGGTCACCACGAACCGCAGCAGCGACGTCGACGGGTTCGCCAACCTCCGCGGCAACGATCTCGGCGGAGCCGCGACCGAGATCTCCCGGACCGGCACGTTCACCAGCGCCCCGTACAGCTACACCGCGGAGCCGGCCTCGTCCGTCGTCGCCTCGGTGACGGCCGGCGCGGGCGCCGGAAAGCTCTGACCTCCCCCCCCCCCCATATCCCCCCCAACAGGAAGAAGGATTCGGGACATGACTTCTTCGTCACGCTCGCGCACCCGTGTGCGCGCGCTGACCGGCACGCTGGCCGCCCTGGGCCTGTCGGTTGGCATGATCATGGCGGATGGTGCGCTCTCCACTCCCGCCGGCGCCGCCACCTGGCCCTCCGCCAACGGCAGCCAGGGGGTGTCCTCCACCATCCAGGTCTCGGGCACCAAGGACTACGGGATGAAGCGCCTGTACGGCACCGGTGACCTGGGCAGCGGCAGCCAGAACGAGGACCAGGGACCCATCCTCGAACTGGCCCCCGGCGCCGTCCTGAAGAACGTCATCATCGGCGCCCCCGCCGCCGACGGCGTCCACTGCAAGGGCAGTTGCACCCTGCAGAACGTCTGGTGGGAGGACGTCGGCGAGGACGCGGCGACGTTCCGGGGCTCCTCGTCGTCCAACGTCTACACCGTGTCCGGCGGCGGGGCGAAGGAAGCCAGCGACAAGGTGTTCCAGTTCAACGGCGCCGGAACGCTGAACATCTCGAACTTCGCCGTGAAGAACTTCGGCACCTTCGTCCGCTCCTGCGGCAACTGCTCGACGCAGTACAAGCGGACGATCAACCTCAACACCATCGAGGTGAACTGGAAGGGCGGCAAGCTCGCCGGCATCAACACCAACTACGGCGACAGCGCGTCCCTGAAGAAGATCACGATCATCGGGGACGGCAGCAAGAAGATCATCCCGTGCCAGAAGTACATCGGGAACAACACGGGCAAGGAGCCGACCACCAACGGCACCAACGCCGACGGAACGTACTGCAAGTACTCCGGTTCTGACATCACCTACAGGTAGCCCCCCACGGTGAAGGCGGTCGTACGGAGCGCTCCCCCACACCGCGCTCCGTACGACCGCCGCACGTGCGCCGGGCCCTGAGTGCCGGGTGCCGGGCAGTCGGCCGCCGCCCCCCGCCTCACGCCCGCGCCGCCTCGGCCACCTCCCGCCGGTAGTCCGCGTAGGCGGCCCTCAGATCGGCGCCGGGCCAGCCCTCGGGGAGCAGCCGGGGCGGGAGAACGGGGTCGGCGAGCAGATGGCGTACGACGGCCGCGTAGGCGGTGAAGCGGTCGGCCGGGCCGGGCGCCCGGCCGATGTGCGCGAGGAGGGCCCGGGCAGTGGCCGCCCAGGCGTCCAGCGGCCAGAGCGCCGCGGCCAGCCGGCGCTCTGGCAGGCCGGGGCGGGCGGTGTAGTGCTGCGCCACCTCGCACAGGTCGTCCGGCAGTGCCCGGGCGAGGTTGGCAGGGCGCAGCCAGACGCCCTCGCGTAGTTCCGCGAGGCGCAGAGCGGTAAGGCGGGCGCGCAGTTCCGCGCGTTCGGCGGGGCCGCGACCCGAGGCCGTGATCACCACCATCTCCCAGTCGCCGTCCCACGCGCGCGTGGCCGGACGCACCGCGTCGTCCTGGCGGCGCTGCCGGGCCAGCAGGCGGTCGCTCAGGCGGTAGCCGGTGTCGGTGCGCCGCAGGTCGCCGGCGGCCGCCATGCGGCTCAGCGCGGCCCGCAGCGTGGAGCCGCCGACCCCGAAGGGCTCCACCGCGCGCACCAGCTCCCGCACCGGCAGCTCCGGCGGATGCGTGCCGAGCAGCAGGCTCAGCACGACCGACCGCGCGGACAGGGGCCGCAGGTCGACCTCGCCGGGCTGCGCTGACACGTTCATCCGCATGGTCACGTACCTTACGCATGCCCACCATGTTGCACTATTGCTGCGTCCGCAGCGAGAGTGCAACATTGTGCGTATGGTCTCGACACTCCCGCACGAGCGGTCCGGCACCCACGACGTCACCAACCAGGCCCCGCCCCTGGCGCCTTACGACGCCTCCGAGGACACCGCCCTCCTGGAGGGACTGCGCCGGGAGGGCGCCGGGTGGGCAGAGGAGGACGTCCGGCGGCTAGGGCTGCTGGCCGGCGGCCCGCAGGCGCAGGAGTGGGCCGAACTCGCCAACCGGCACGAGCCCGAGCTGCGCACCCACGACCGCTACGGCCACCGCGTGGACGAGGTCGACTTCCACCCCGGCTGGCACGAGCTGATGCGGGTCGCGGTCGCCGAGGGGCAGGCGGGCGCGCCCTGGGCCGACGCCCGGCCGGGCGCGCACGTGGCCCGCACGGCCGGCGGACTCGTGTGGGGTCACACCGACGCCGGGCACGGCTGTCCCACCTCGATGACCTACGCCGCCGTCCCCGCGCTGCGCCGCGAACCGGAGCTCGCGAAGGTGTACGAACCGCTGCTGACCAGTCGTCACTACGATCCCGGGCTGCGGGTTCCGACCGGGAAGCGGGGCCTGCTGGCGGGCATGGGGATGACCGAGAAGCAGGGCGGTTCCGACGTCCGCACCAACACCACGACGGCCACGCCCACGGCCGAACCCGGGGTGTACACCCTGCGGGGCCACAAGTGGTTCACCTCGGCGCCGATGTGCGACGTGTTCCTGGTGCTGGCCCAGGCGCCGGGCGGGCTGTCCTGTTTCCTGGTGCCGCGCGTGCTGCCCGACGGCAGCCGCAACACCTTCCGCATCCAGCGACTGAAGGACAAGCTCGGCAACCGCTCCAACGCCTCCGCCGAGCCCGAGTTCGACGGGACCGTGGCCTGGCTGGTCGGAGAGGAAGGTCAGGGCGTGAAGACCATCATCGAGATGGTCAACTGCACGCGTCTGGACTGCGTGACGATGTCGGCCGCCCTGATGCGCAAGACTCTCGTGGAGGCTGGCCACCATGTCCGCCACCGCGCCGCGTTCGGGGCGCGGCTGATCGACCAGCCGCTGATGCGCAACGTCCTGGCCGACCTGGCGCTGGAGTCGGAGGCCGCGACCGCCCTGACCCTGCGGCTGGCAGGTGCCGCCGACCGCGCCGTGCGCGGGGACGCGCGCGAGCAGGCCTTCCGGCGGATCGCGACCGCCGTCGGCAAGTACTGGGTGACCAAACGGGGTCCGGCCTTCACCGCGGAGGCGCTGGAGTGCCTGGGCGGCAACGGTTACGTCGAGGACTCGGGGATGCCGCGGCACTACCGCGAGGCGCCGCTGCTGTCGATCTGGGAGGGCTCGGGGAACGTCAACGCCCTCGACGTGCTGCGGGCGTTGACCCGTGAGCCGGCCACCGCGGACGTCCTGTTCGACGAACTGACGTCGGCGCGGGGCGCGGACGCCCGGCTGGACGCCGCGGTCGACGCGCTCCGCGTGCGGCTGGCCGAGGGGACCGAGGGCGGCGCGCGCCGGCTGGTGGAGCGGATGGCGCTCGCTCTCCAGGCGTCCCTGCTGGTCCGGTACGCCCCGCCGGCGATCGCCGACGCCTTCTGCGCGACCCGGCTCGGCGGCGACTGGGGTCACGCCTTCGGCACCCTGCCGGACGGGCCGGGCGGCGCGGACGTCGACGGCATCCTGGGGAGGTCGCTGACCGAACGATAGCTCCCGACAGGTCAGCACTTCACATTTCGCGCACATTTCCCACACGCTGCGATCACCTTGGATATGCTCCCCCGTACTTCAATCGCACCATCAGGGGGGCATTACCTCATGCGCATACGCATGTCTCACGCGTGGACGGCCATGGCCGCGGCGGGCGCGGCCGTCGCGATCACCGCGGTCACCGCCGTTCCGGCCCAGGCCGCCGAGTACTCGTCCCCGCTCAAGGTGAAGGGCGTGCAGTACGACGCCCCCGGCGCCGACTCCAACCGGTGCTCCGGCGGGAACGCGAAGAACGAGTACCTGACGATCAAAAACTACTCGCGGACCGCGAAGGTCAACCTCAAGGGCTACGCCGTCAAGGACGCCAGCGGCAACAAGTACACCTTCACCGCCAACCACACCCTCGAGCCCGGCGACTACGTGACGCTGCGCGGCGGCCGCGGCACCGAGTCCGACGCCGGAAACGTCGCCTACCGCCAGAACTGCAACTTCATCTGGAACAACGACAAGGACACCATCTACCTGCTCAAGCCGGGCGGCGCCGCGGCCGACACGCACGCCTACACCAAGCGCGCCAACGACGCGGACGGCAACGGGTACATCACGTACCACGGCTGATCCGAGGACGGCCCGAGCGGCGCGTCGGCCCCAGTGCGGGCCGGCGCGCCGCTGTCGTGGGAGGTCGCGCCGCTTCCCGTGGGACGGACGGAGCAGGTGGGCGCCCCGGTGGTCCGCCGCGGGCCACCGGGGGTCCGGCTCAGCCCGTGGGCTTGCCGCGCAGGGCGTCGAAGCGGGCCCAGTCCGTGTCCCACTGGTCCGTGCGCCGGCGTTCGAGGCGGGTGCGCAGGACGCGGGCGCCCGCGAAGGGCAGGGTCGCCGCGCCGGCGCCCGCCAGGACCCCGACGAGGGCGGCGCGCACGCGCGCCTGATCGGCGGTGGTCGGCTTGGTGACCAGGCGGCCCTGACGGTCCGTCCAGATCGTGACGCGGGTGCCGGCCGTGCTGCCGGGGGCGACCCGGACCTGGCCGGCATGGGCGGAGCCGTCGGGGGCGGTCCAGTCGACCTTGGCCCACACCCGGTCGCCGCTGGCGGCGCCCGCGCGCGTGGACGCCTTGCCCGGCGCCTGCTCGGTCAGCCGCCCGGCGACGGCCCGCCACTCGACGCGCTCCCGGGCGAGCCCGTCTTCGACGGAACGGGCGGTCGCCCAGCCGGCCAGGACCCCGGCGAGAACGGTCAGCGCCCACGCGCCGAGCACCACCCAAGCCTCCACCACGTCGGCGCGACGCTTGAGCGGGTTGCGCCGCCAACGCCACAGCCACACCTTCGGACCACGGAACGCCATCGAAGGCTTCCTCCTCATGAGCGCGCGAACATCCCGGCGCCCTCCCATACGGTGCGGGCGGTCCTGATGCTCAGGGCGAATCCCTCCCACCCGCCAGTTCCACGCTCTCGCCGGTCCAAGCCACAGCTGCGGCGAATGTGGCCGGGACCATGCCGACCTTTTCCCGCCATCGCCGCCGTGACCTGCGTCGACGCGCTTGAGCGGGTGACTGTCAGTGGTGGGGTGCAGACTGGCCGATGCCGGGACAAAGCCGTCGCGGCACAGCGGAGGTGATCGCAATGACAGAGGTGCTGCTCGCCGTGGGGACGCGAAAAGGCCTGTTCATCGGACGCAGGCGCGGGGGCGCCTGGGAGTTCGACGAGTCGCCCTACTTCAACGCGCAGGCGATCTACTCGGTCGCCGTCGACACCCGCGGTGACCGCCCGCGGCTCCTCGCCGGCGGGGACAGCGCGCACTGGGGTCCGTCGGTGTTCCACTCCGACGACCTGGGCCGGACGTGGACGGAACCGGCGACACCGGCCGTCAAGTTCCCGCAGGACACGGGGGCTTCCCTGGAGCGGGTCTGGCAGCTGCACCCGTCGGTGGCGGAACCGGACGTGGTCTACGCGGGCACCGAACCGGCGGCGCTGTACCGGTCCGAGGACCGCGGGGAGAGCTTCGAGCTGATCCGCCCGCTGTGGGAGCACCCCACGCGCGCGCAGTGGGTGCCCGGCGGCGGTGGGGAGGGCCTGCACACGGTGCTCACCGACCGGCGCGACCCACGCCGGGTGACGGTGGCCGTGTCGACGGCCGGCGTGTTCCGCACGGCCGACGGCGGTGCGAGCTGGGAGCCGTCCAACTCCGGTGTCTCCGCCGTGTTCCTGCCCGACCCCGACCCGGAGTTCGGCCAGTGCGTGCACAAAGTGGCGCGGGACGCCGCCGATCCGGACCGGCTCTACCTGCAGAACCACTGGGGCGTCTACCGCAGCGACGACGCGGGCACGCACTGGACGGACATCGGCGAGGGGCTGCCGTCCACCTTCGGGTTCGCCGCCGCCGCGCACCCCACGCGGGGGGACACGGCGTACGTCTTCCCGATCAACGCGGACGCGGACCGGGTGCCCGCCGAGCACCGCTGCCGGGTGTTCCGCACGGCGGACGCGGGCCGCACCTGGGAGCCGCTCACGGCGGGCCTGCCGCAGGAGGACCACTACGGCACCGTGCTGCGCGACGCGCTCTGCACGGACGACGCGGATCCGGCCGGCGTGTACTTCGGCAACCGCAACGGCGAGGTCTTCGCTTCGGCCGACGACGGCGACACCTGGCGGCAGCTGGCCTCCCACCTGCCGGACGTCCTGTGCGTACGGGCAGCGGTGGTCGGATGACCCCGACGTGACTGTCCGGCCATGCTTCGACGGCGTCCGCGGCGGGAGGGATCGGCGGGCGGCGTCCGGCTACTCGAACTCCACGACGGCGCGGTAGCGGACGCTGCCCTTGCGGACCTGGTCCGGCGCCTGCGCGAAGTCCGGCGCCGGGAACGTCCGCACCTGCGGGCGGAGGCCATGGCGCCTCGCGAAGTCGATCACTGCCGGGTCTGAGCCGCCGACCCCACGATGCCGCCGGCGATCGACTCCGCGCATGTCGGGACCGGAACCGGCCGAACCGACGAACGGATGTCAGTACCTCCTGACACGATCACGCGCATGACAGCGATCGACGAGCGACTCGTCCACGACACGGCCCAGCGGCACGGCATTCCGAACACCGTCGCGGCCGAGCTGCTCGCGCATTCCCGCCCGTGCGTCTACCTGCTCCCCCTCGAAGACCTCTCCCCGGCGCAGCAGGAGACCGCCCGCCCGGCCGCGCGCACGGGCGGGCTGCCCTCGCTCCCCGACGACGCCGACCGGCACCAGGGCATGGAACCCCTCATCCTGACCGTCGACTGCGCGGCCCTGCCGCACGGCGCCCTGGACATCGAGCTGCCCACCGACGGCCATCTGCTCTTCTTCTCCAAGATCGAGTACGAGCCGGAGAACTCCTCGGTGCTCCACGTGCCCGCGGGAGCACGGACCACCGAGCGCCCCGTGACGTACGACGTCGACGGCGAGACCGCGCAGACCACGGTCTACGAACCGCGGACGCTCTACCCCGTCGTCGGACTGACCCTGCACAGCGACTGGCAGGACGCCCCCGCGTGCCGCGCCTTCCTGAACGCAGCCGACGGCAACGAAGCGGTACTGGACGCGTTCGGGGACACCGTCCGCGAACTGGCCGCCGGAGGGGCGGAGTTCGGTGTCTGCGCCCAGCTGGGCGGCTTCTCCGCCCCTTACGACATGGCCCCCGACGAGGGTGACCTCGTCCTCTTCGCCCAGGTGGCCGGCCAGGTGGTCGACCTCGACGTCTACACCCTGAACCTGATCACAGGCACCCGGCAGGACATCGCCGCGCGCCACTACACCGCCCTGACGTACACGCAGCAGTGCTGATAAGCACCGCGTAGGGCGTGATCCCCGGTTCCGACTCGTCCGTGTACCGGTGTGAGATGGACCGCGCGGCGGGATCCACGCGGCTCACCCTCTCTCCCCGCTCGGCCGGATCGGCAGGATCGGCAGGATCGGCCAGATCCTGGCGGTCACGGCCGGGCGGGCGGATGGCGCGACGGCCATGCTCCACGAAAAGTCGTGGTCCACGGACGGTCGTGCTCCACGGACGGTCGTGCTCCACGGACGGTCGTGCTCCACGGACGGTCGTGCTCCACGGACGGTCGTGCTTACGGCAGTCGCCAGTCCACCGGCTGCGCGCCCTGCCGCAGCAGCAGGTCGTTGGCCCGGCTGAACGGACGCGAGCCGAAGAAACCCCGGTCCGCCGACATGGGGGACGGATGGGCGGACTCGATCGCCGGAAGATCCCCCAGCAGCGGACGGAGATTGCGCGCGTCACGGCCCCACAGGATCGACACCAGCGGCTTGCCGCGAGCGGCCAGCATCCGGATCGCCTGCTCCGTGACCTCCTCCCAGCCCTTGCCCCGGTGCGCCGCGGGCTTGCGCGGGGCGGTCGTCAGCGCCCTGTTGAGCAACAGCACGCCCTGCTGCGTCCACGGCGTCAGATCGCCGTTCGACGGCCTGGGCAGCCCGAGATCGGAGTGCATCTCCCGGAAGATGTTCTCCAGGCTCCCCGGCAGCGAACGCACGTCCGGCGAGACCGCGAAGCTCAGTCCGATCGCCATCCCGGGTGTGGGATAGGGGTCCTGCCCCACGATCAGGACACGGACGTCGTCGAAGGGCTGCTGGAAGGCCCGCAGGACGTTCGCCCCGGCCGGGACGTACGTGCGGCCCGCCGCTATCTCGGCCCGGAGGAAGTCCCCCATGGCCGCGACGCGTTCGGCCACGGGTTCGAGAGCTTTCGCCCAGCCCGCTTCGACAAGTTCATGCAAGGGTCGTGGTGCCACGACGCCTTACTCTACTGGTGGGCGCGGCGCCCCGGCGCGACACGCAGCCCTCACCCACGACCGGCGTCCGGGAAGGAGGGGTGCCTGTTGCATCCCGACGGTGAACCGACGCCGCGGACGCGGCAGGGCGCGTTGCCGTTCGCCCGCGAGCACGGTGTTCTCGCCGTGGACTCGGGCGGCTCCGGTCTGCGGGTCGCACTCGGCACAGCCGGACGCGGGACCGTGGCGCGGCGGTCGTCGGCCGTCCCGGTGCGCACCGGCGGGCAGGGGATCGACCCGACGCATCTGATGGAGCAACTCGTGCCGCTGGTGCGCGCGTTGACGGCGGAGACGGGCATCGAGCGGCCGGCGACGGTGGTCGTGGGAGCCGCCGGGTTCAGCACGCTGGGCGACGCGCTGCGCGCCGCACTGCCGTCCGCCCTGGCGCGGGAGTTCGGCGTGCGCACCACGGCTCTGGCCGCCGACGCCGTCACCGCCTACGTCGGCGCGCTCGGGCAGCGGCCGGGCGCGGTCCTCGCGGCCGGCACCGGGCTGATCGCGGTGGGGACGGACCTGAGGGCGTGGCGACGGGCCGACGGCTGGGGTCATCTGCTGGGCGACTGTGGCGGTGGTGCATGGATCGGCCGGGCGGGCCTGGAGGCGGCCCTACGTGCGCACGACGGCCGCTCCGGGGGCTCCGCCGCGCTTCTGGCCTGCGCACGGGAGCAGTTCGGCCCCATGCCCGGGCTGCCCGGCCGGCTCTACCCGCGCCCGGACCGTGCGGCCGTCCTCGCGTCGTTCGCCTCGCAGGTGGCCGAGTGCGCCCCGGGCGACCCGGTCGCCGCGGACATCCTGCGGGCCGCGGCCCGGCACATGGCCGACTCCGCCGCCGCCGTCTGCCCGGACGGCGGGGAGCTCTCCGCCGGCGGCGCGGCGTGCGTCGCCGTCACCGGCGGCCTGTTGAAGCTGGGCGAGCCCCTCCTCGTACCGCTGGACGCGGAACTGGAGCGGAGGCTGCCGTACGCGCGCCGGGTGCCGGCGGAGGGCGATCCGCTGCACGGCGCGGTCCGTATCGGCATCGCGCTGGCGACGGAGACGCTGACCCTGCCGGGTGACCAGACGATGATGTACGTGGTGAACCACGAGGGCTGACAGGAAAGGGGGATTGGCCCCCTTCGGGGGCAAGTCGTCCGAAAAACACGCTGATCACTTCTGATCCGTACGTAACTCATCAGACAAAACAGGACGGATACCGCTCACCTGCACCCTCCCCGAACAAGGGAGCCCAAGAAGCCAGTAACATGCGGCGCCATGAGCTCCCCCACTGGGCCCGCGTCCGGCCTGCCTGTACGAATGCCGCGCCCCCGCCAGCCCGGGCGGCACCGCCGACCCGAGCCGCTGGCGGCTCCCGAGGGCGCGCCCGCGCTCGTTCTCGCGGTGCCGGGCACGCCGAGCGCCGCCACCCGCGGTCTGGCCGAGGAGGTCGTGAGCATCGCCCGCTCCGAGCTCCCCGGCCTCGACGCGCGCATCGGGTACGTCGACGGGGGCGACCACGAGTTCCCCAGCCTCCAGGCCGTGCTGGCGTTCGCCGCCGAGGAGCGCACCGCCCGCTACGAGCAGGCGGTCGCCGCCGGGATGGACGTCAAGGAGCCCGACGGCCCGGTCGCCGTCGTGGTGCCGCTGCTGGCCGGCCCGGACAACGCGCTGCTGCGCCGGATCCGCCAGGCCGTCATGGAGAGCCGGATCGCCGCCGAGCTGACCGACGTCCTCGGCCCGCACCCGCTGCTCGCCGAGGCGCTGCACGTGCGGCTGTCCGAGGCGGGCCTGGCCCGCGCCGACCGCGCCCGCCTGTTCACCGTGGCGACGGCCGCGGACGGCATCATCCTGGCGTCCGTGGGCGGCGACGAGGCGGTGCAGGCCGCCGGGATCACCGGCATGCTGCTCGCCGCGCGTCTGGCCGTCCCCGTGATGGCCGCGGCGCTCGACGAAGAGGGCTCCATCGCCTCCGTCGCCGAGCAGCTGCGTTCCTCCGGCTCCCAGCAGCTGGCCCTCGCGCCGTACCTCATCGGCCCGGAGATCGACGCCACGCTGCTGGAGGAGGCCGCCAGGGAGGCGGGCTGCGCCACCGCCGACGCGCTCGGCCCGTACCCGGCGATCGGCAAGCTCGCCCTGGCCAAGTACACGACCGCGCTGGGCATCGCCCCGCAGCAGCCGCAGGGGGCCCCGGTCCGCTAGCACGCGTGCGCGTGCCGCCCCGACACGACGAAAGGGCCCGCTTCCGGTAAGAGGAGCGGGCCCTTCGTGCTGCGGTGCAGCGGGGCGCTGCCGCCACGCCGGGGCCTCAGCGGGCGGGACGGTTCCGTCAGGGCTTGTTCGGGGCTGTGCAGGTGGGCCCAGGCGGGGTGCGTGGCCGACGCGGCGTGCACGGTGAGGGTCAGGCGGTCGGGGCGGCCGTCGGCGAGGGCCTCGACCGCGTCCTTGGCCCGCCGGCAGGCGGCGGCCGGGCGGGCATCGTGGGAGGCCTCCGGTGCGGCCGCGACGGCGACCGGGCCGCGCATCTCATGGGCGCACGACGTCGACGGCGCGAGAACCCCGCGGATGCGGCGCTTTCGGTCGAGCACGGGGTGGAGCGGGGCGGACGAGCGGGGCGACGGACAGCCCCGCCCGGCCGAGCGAGTGCTCCGGTTCGGCGACACGTCCGGCCTGGTCCGCCGTGTCGTCGCCGACGAGGCGCACCCGCGGCCTCGGCAGGCGTGCACGCAGCGCAGGACGCGGTGCATCCAGACGTCGCTGACGGCGTGGTTCGTCACCGGCGGCACGAGCAGCTGTGAGCCGTCGGGCAGAGAGTGCCGCACCTTCGGCCGGCCCGCTTCCTTTCGATCAAGAACGGACGAGTGAAGGGCGCGGAGCCGACGCGAGCGGCATCGCCAGCTCCGACAGAGCTTTCTCCAGGCCGCGCAGGTGCACGAGGGCCGACTCCGTCTCCTCCCGCTGAGCCCTTTCACCGGCGGCGGGCTCCACTTCCCTGCGTCCCAGGTCGCTCGCAGTGAGTGCTTCCAGCACGGCCTCGACTCGCCGGCAGGCGGCGACCAGGTCGGCGTCGTGCGACGCGACGGAGTCGGCGGCGACGGCCACCAGACCCCGTACTTCGCGGGCGCAGTCGTCGAGCAACGCGATGACCCGACGGGCACGGGCTTTCCGAGCGCGGAAGGGACTCAAGGGGTGCACCAACGGAGCGAGAGCCATCCGTACCCGGCCGAGCAGCAGTTCCAGTTCGGCGGCGTGCGGGGCCGGGTCGCCGTGGGGGTCGCCGGCGAGGCGGGCGGTCGCCTGGGTGGTGGCCGCGTGGACGCAGTGCAGTGCCCGCCGGATCCAGGCGTCGTTCGTGGCGTGCGTGGTAACCGGCAGGACGAGGGTCACGGCCAGCGCGGCACACAGCGCGCCCACACCGGTCTCTGCGAGACGGAGGCCGAGCAGGCCGGGCTCCAGCATGCCCATCAGGCCGTAGAGGAGGCTGACCATGACCGTCACCGCCAGCATCATCCAGGAGTAGGAGACGGCGGCGGTGTAGAAGATGCCGAACACGCAGACGGCGATGAGGGCGGCCGTCGGGGCGGGGGCGCCGTGCAGCGGGCCGGCGACCAGCAGGCCGACGGCGACACCGATCACGGTTCCGAAGATCCGGCGGAAACCACGGACAAGGGTCTCGCCGCGAGAAGCCGTGTTGACGAAGATCCACCAGGCGGCGCCGACGGCCCAGTACCAGCGCTCTTGGGAGACCAGCTGCCCGACCAGGAGCGCGAGCGTCGAAGCGGCAGTGACCTGGAAGGCCTGCCGGGTGGTGGGCCGCGCCAGTCCGGTGCCGGGCAGGGCCGGTGGGGCCGGCGCGGGTGGGGTGTGACGCTCGATGGGCCAGAGCACGAAGCGCGTGGCGCCGGCCGTGACGAGGGCGAGGCCTATCGCGGTGTACGACTCGGGCAACTGCGCCGGACCCGCGTGCAGGAACTGCGTGATGAAGAAGTTCATGAACGCGAAGATCCCCAGCGCGTGGCCCCGCGGGCCCCAGCGGCGGGCGTACACCCCGGAGAAGACGATGGCCAGGAACGCGGCGTCACGGGCCGGGGTGAGGTCGTGCAGTGCGGTGGCGAGCGCCAGCACGGGGAATCCGGCGACAGGAAGCAGGGCGGTGGTGAGCCGTTGGTCGCGGACGGTCGCATCGGTGACCGTGAAGAGGGCGAGCAGCGCCGCGAGCCCGCCGGTGATCGACGCGGTGAGCGACAGCCCGCACAGTTCGGCGACGGCGACGGCGGTGGCGACACCGATGACGGCGCGGGTCGCGTTCCGCAGCCTGGAGCGCCCCGGGTCCGGAGCCACGAACATCCTCTTCACGGCGGTGCGCCGCCCCCCTCATGGTGGTTCGCGTCCTGCCGGCGGTCGTCCGGGGTGGCGCACGACAAAGCAGGCACGACGAAGGCGCCGCGGTCCGGATCCGGCCTCGTCGCCGTCCGGCGCTACGCGGCACCGCAAGTCACATGGATGGGACAAAGCAAAACACCTCCCGGCCCATTGGCTCAACCGCCACCCCACCGACTGAGCCAATGGCACAGCAGCTCGAGCTCGGAACCGGCCGATGAAGGCCCAATGGATCAGACTTCTCACTCACCTCGAGACGCCTCGCCCGGCGGAGGAAGCACGCCCCTCGTGGCTCGTCCGGGTGCGGCGCTTGTGCAGTTCGATGGCCAGGGGCGTGGCCGTGAACATCGAGGAGTACGTGCCCACCGCGAGGCCGATGAGGAGGGCGAGGGCGAAGTCGGTCAGGGTGTCGCCGCCGAGCAGGGCCAGTGCGGTGAGGATGAACGCGGCGCCCATACCGGTGTTGACGGTGCGGGGCAGGGTCTGCAGGATCGCCCGGTTGGCGACGCGGGCGAAGCGCGTGGTGGGGTCGTGCCGGCCGACTTCCCTGATCCGGTCGAAGACGACGACGGAGTCGTTGACGGAGTAGCCGATGACGGTCAGCAGCGCGGCCAGGAAGACGCCGTCGACAGGTCTGCCGAGCCAGGCGAAGACGCCGACGAGGATCACGACGTCGTGGGCGAGGGCGGCGACCGCGGAGACTCCCAGCAGCCGGCGGAAGCGTGCCGTCAGATAGATCAGCTGGGCGGCGAGGGCGACGGCGAGGGCTATGAGGGCGCCTTGGCGTAGTTCCTTCCCGAGGCTGGGCCCGACGGCTTCGTCGCGGATCTTGTCGGCTCCGTGGGTCAGGTCGGCGACGGCGTCGGTGATGGTCGCTGCCTGGGTGTCGCTCACATGGTGGGTGCGGACCGTCAGCTGGTTCTCGCCGGAGGTCTGGACGACGGCCCGGGGGAATCCCGCGTCGGCGAGGACGGTGCGGGCGTGTTCGGGGTCGACGGGGGCGGCAGTGGTGTACTCGATGAGGCGGCCACCGGTGAATTCGACGCCCAGCTCGAGGCCGCGCAGCGCGATGCCGGAGGCGGCCAGAACGAGTGCGGCGGCGGAGGCGGCCAGCCATCGGCGCGGGTGACGCATCAGGTTCGGTTCGGTGCGGGCGAGGCGGTCGCGGACGGTGCCGGTGTGGGCGATGCCGGTGAGGCGGGGGCGGCGGCGCAGAAGGGGGCGGGCGACGGCGTGGTCGGCGAGGGCCCGGGTGATGACGAGGGCGCTGAGCATGGAGGCGAGGACGCCGATGCCCAGCGTGACGCCGAACCCGCGCACCGGTCCGGAGGCGAGGAGGAACAGCAGACCGGCGGCGATGAGAGTGGTGATGTTGGAGTCGGCGATCGCGCTGAAGGCCCCGCGGAATCCGGCGGTTAGGGACGATCGCGGGGTGGGGCGGTGGCGGGTGGCGTACTCCTCGCGGGCGCGTTCGAAGACGAGCACGTTGGCGTCGACCGCCATGCCGATGGCCAGGACGAAGCCGGCGAGGCCGGGCAGGGTGAGAGTGGCGCCGAGGACGGCGAGGACCGCGTAGGAGATGAGGCCGTAGCAGGCCAGGGCCACGGTGGCCAGAGCGCCCAGGAGACGGTAGACGGCGATGATGAACAGCGACGTCACCGCGGTGCCGATGCCGGCGGCCCAGGCGCTTGCCGTGATGGCTTCGGCTCCCAGGGTGGGGCCGACGGTGCGCTGCTCGATGGTCTCGACCGGCACCGGCAGAGCGCCGCCGTTGATGAGCAGGGCCAGCTCCTTCGCTTCGCTGTCGTCGAAGGTTCCGGTGATCTGGGTGGAGCCTCCGCTGATGCCGGACCGGCATGCGACGGACGGGTCGACCTGCGGCGAAGAGATGATCTTGTCGTCCAGGACGATGGCGACCCGGCGGCCCGGATCCCCGGGCGGGTGACAGGCGGCCTCGCCGGTCAGGCGGGCCCAACCCGCTTTGCCCGGTCCCCTGAAGTCGACCGTGACGTGCCAGCCCGCACCGCCCTGCTGATCGAAGCGGGCGGCTGCCTTCTCCACGTCGTCCCCGGTCAGCGAGGCCGCCTGAAGGCGCAGAAGCCGGCCGGACTCGTCGGCCATCACCTGCTCGCGGGGCCGCTCGGGCAGCGGAGTCGGCTTGTCGTCCGCGGCGGCTGCCGTACCGAGCACCTGGTGGAAGGTGAGCTGGGCGGTACGGCCGAGTACGTCGGCGGCCTCCCTGGGGTCCTCCAGGCCGGGCAGTTCGACGATGATCCGGTCGCTGCCGGAGCGGGCGATGGTGGGTTCGGCGACGCCCAGCGCGTCGATACGGCCGCGCAGCACCTCCACGGTGCGGTCCGTGGCCTCGCCGCCGGCATCGGCGGCGGCGGTGGGGCGGGTTTCCAGCACGATCTGGGTGCCGCCTCTCAGATCGAGTCCCAGGTGGACGGGCACGGTGAACGCGATGTACAGGGACAGGGCGACGGCGGCGAGGGCGATCAAGCCTCTGGTGCGCTGGGATCGGTTCACAGGGGCCTCCGGCAGGCATGCCGCGGCCGACACGGCGGCTGCGGCGGAGAAAGGAGAGGAAGGGATTCAGAAGCCGGAGGGGAAAGGCGGCGCCCTCACCACCTGACGATGTGCCGGTTGCTCCGATGCGGGCGGGCCCACCGCCGGAACCGGGGACCGCGCGGGCTGGAGCGGGCCGGTCGTCGTGCCGGACGACGCGGCAGGGTCGGACACCGGCGGCGCATGGCGATCGCCTGGGGCCTCTCGTTGTCCGCGGACGGCAGTGGTGGAGACAGCCTGGTCGGCACGGTCCGCATGGGGCTCACTGTGCGCCGACGACTTCTCCTCGGCCGCGAGCAGCGCACCGACCGGTGCGGGGTGGTGCGCGCCGCCCAGGACGGACGGGCCGAGCAGGGCGATGAACAGGGCGAGCAGGACGGTCCGGACCAGTCCCGGGCCGGGACCCCGGGTGCGCGGGACGGTGTGTGTGAAGCGGGCCATCACCGCCCCCTCTCCCTGTCGATGGTCTTCTGTTCTGGGCGGACCGGGTCCTCAAGGCCCGGCTGAGGAGCCTGCCGGCCGGATCCTCGAGGCGGCCGGCAGGCTCAGGCCTGGATCAGGCCGGCGCGGATCGCGTAGCGGGTGAGTTCCAGCCGGTCGCGCAGGCCCAGCTTGTGCAGCAGGTTCTCGCGGTGCCGGTGGACGGTCTTGATGCTGATGAAGAGCATCTCGGCGATCTCCTTGGAGGAGTGGCCCTCGGCCACGAGTTTGAGCACCTCCTCCTCGCGTGGGGTCAGCACCTGGTCGGAGGGCTCCTCGCCGTTACGGACCCGGTCGAGGTAGTTGCGGATGAGCGCGGTGACCGCGCCCGGATACAGGAACGGCTCGTCGCGCATGGCGGCGCGGCATGCCGCCACCAGGTCGCGGTCGGCCACGGACTTGAGTACATAGCCGCTGGCGCCGGCCTTCAGCGCCTGGAAGAAGTACTGCTCGTTGTCGTGCATGGTCAGCATCAGCACCCGCACGCCGGGCCTGAGCGCGAGAACTTCCCGAGTGGCCTGCAGGCCGGTCATCCGTGGCATGGCGATGTCCATCACCACCAGGTCGACCTCCTGCGCGCGGGCCATCTCGACGGCCTCCGCGCCGTCCCCGGCCTCGGCGACGACCTCCAGGTCCGGCTCCCGGTCGAGGATGAGCCGCACCCCGCGGCGTACCAGCGCATGATCGTCGGCGAGGAGGATACGGATCACGGATGTGTCGGGCGTGGTCATCGCTGCTTCCTGGGGAGGGGCACGGTCAGCCGTACCGTGGTTCCGGCCTGCGGCTGGGAGGTGACATCCAGGGTGGCCCCGATCAGCAGGGCCCGCTCGCGCATTCCGCGGATCCCCGCCCCTTCCCGGGCGACGCCGGTTCCGCGGCCGTCGTCGGCGACCGCCAGCACCACCGCTCCGTCGGTGCGGTGCAGGCTCACCTCGACCTGCCCGGCCTCGGCGTGGCGTGCCGCGTTGGTCAGGGCTTCCTGTGCGACGCGGTACAGCACCAGTTCCGTCTGCTGGTCCAGCACGGGAAGGCCGGTGTCGAAGCGGCGCACCACACGCAGCCCTACGTGGGTGGCGAACTCACTGGTCAGCGAGGTGAGGGCGCTGACCAGTCCGAGGTCCTCGAGCACGCCGGGCCGCAGGCGTCGTACGAGACGCCGTACCTCGTCCAGGCTCCCCCGGGTGATCTCCTGCACCTGCCGTAGTTCACCGCTCAGGGGCTCGTCCGCGTCGTCGGCGGCTCGCTCCAGTGCCAGCAGGATCGCCGTCATGCTCTGACCCACCTCGTCGTGCAGTTCCTGCGCGATACGGCGTCGTTCCGCTTCCTGCGCGAACAGGGCGCGGGCGCTGCTGGAGGCCCGCTCGTGCTCGAGGCGCTCGAGCATGGCGTTGAAGGTGCGGATCAGTTCAGCGGTCTCTGCGCGGCCCCCTTCCGGCAGCCGCTGCCCCGGGCGCAGCAGATCGACGGTGGTCATCAGCCGGGTGAGCCGGTCGAGCGGTGCCAGGCCGATCCGCAGCAGGGCCGCGTTGGCGACCAGCATGACGACCATGCCGGCCACGAGAATGACCGCCTCGGTCAGTACCACCGGTACCGACACGGTCACCGGAGCCCACAGCAGAAGCGCGGTGGCGCTTCCCAGCACCACCGCGTTGAGCGCGAAGATCCGCCAAAACAGCGACACCGGGATGACGCCTTTCTGCTTGCGACACGGCTGTTGTCCCTACTGTCGGTCACCGCGCGACCCGGGCGCGAACCGCGGGCACCGGCCCTGACCGGCCTGCCGTCCAGGCTGCCCGCTGCCGGTTCCAGCGGCCATGGGCACCGATCCCCATTTCCCGCACGTGGCCTGCCCACCCCGCGACGGGCCGACGGGCACGCCACAGATGGGTATCGCGCCCGATGTCCTTCGCGCGGCGTCGCGGCCACATTGGAGGCACGGGCCTCCGCCCCCTGACCTCCCGTCCGACGCCCACTTCTGGAAAGAAGGATCCGCCATGTCACTCGATACGCCCCGGACCGAATCCCGTCGTGAGCGGCTGACGGCGCACGAGGCCCTCCAGCGCCTCGAAGACGAACGCGCCTCCCGGCTCACCCAGCTGCGGGCCATCGGCCAGGCCGGGCCGGACGCGGAGGAACAGGTGATGTCCGCACAGAAGGACACCGTCCGGCGGGTCCTCACCGAGATCGAGGCGGCCTTCCACCGCGTCCGGGACGGCAGTTACGGCACGTGCCGCACCTGCGCCAAGCCCATCCCCGTCGAGCGCCTGGAAATCCTGCCCTACACGCCGTTCTGCGTCCCCTGCCTGCGCGACACCGCCTGACAGCCGACCGTCCGCGCTCCCCTCTCCCGCCCTGCCCAAGGGGTGAACCGGTGAACCACCAGATCATCGACGACCGCGACACCACGCTCTCGATCGAGGACTTCGCCGCACTGCGCGCGAACCTGCACGAACAACGTCTGTTCCGCCAGGAGCAGTTGCAACAGCTCTCGGCCCACGCCACGACCCGCGCCGACGCGCGCCTCGAACGGCAGGCCGCCTCCCAGATCGAGGTCCGCGTCCAACTCGCCGCCTACGCCCGCATGGTCCTGGCTGACGTCGAGGCCGCCCTCACACGTATGGACCAGGGCCACTACGGCACCTGCGGTCTGTGCCGCGGGCCCATCGCCCGCGAGCGGCTGATGATCGTGCCGCAGGCCCGCTACTGCGCCCGATGCCAGCAGGTCAGGGAGGCCGGCCGATGACCACCGCACCCGGTCGCCGCCCTCAGGCGGCCCGGCACCGACCATGGCCCTGGTGCCGGGAGTGCACGGGCATCGCCCTCGACCTGGGGGGCGCCCGCACCCGCGCCTGGATGTCCGGACGGCGACAGATCCTCGACGTGCCCACCGTGGCCTTCTCGGGCGACGGCGCCACCTGCCCCGTCCAGCGCGGCGCCATCGTCGACACCCCCGCGGCCACCCGCATGCTCGACCGGCTGCTCGGCCACCGCCTGCCCCGCTTCGTCCAGCCTCTGCTCATCCTCACGACGCCCGTCCTGGGCGGCATCGCCTTCCGGGCTCAGGCCCGCGCCGCGGTCGAGGTCCTGCGCCCGCGCACCGTCCTGACCGTCCCCACCCCGCGCGCCGTGGCCATGGCCGCGGACGACGACCTGTCCCGCCCCCTGCTCGTCGTGGACATCGGCGCCCACCTCACCGAGGTCACGCTCCTCACGGACGGTGCGGTGACCGACGCCCGCCACACCGCCCTGGGCACCGGCGACCTGGACGGCCTCACCCCGCCTGCCCGCATCACCGACGCGGTCGTCGCCATGGTGAGGGCCGTGCTGGACGAGGATCACACCTCCCAGGCGCTCGACGCCCTCCAGCGGGGCGTACTCCTCGCCGGCGGGGGCGCGCTGCGACCGGACGTCACCGGCCCCCTCACCCACCGGCTCGGCACTCCCGTCCAGCCCGTCCCGGCCCCGCACACCGCGGCGGTCCGCGGCGCCGCGAGACTCCTGCAAGCCGCCCATGCCCACCCCTCCACCGCCGCGGCCCACGACATCCCGCACCCCCGTTGACCACCGCCCTACCCCCGGCGAGCGCCGTCCCGACCGCATGACCCGCCCCGGCGGGCGGCGCGACGAGGGGTGAGTGTCAGAGGCGCGCGCTAGTCTGCGCGCATCGACCGTTTCGCCCGTTTCAGGAGGTTTCTCATGGGTTCACGACTCAACCCGTACCTCAGCTTCGCCGGCGACGCCCGCCAGGCCATGGAGTTCTACCAGGAGGTCTTCGGCGGAACGCTGACCGTGAACACCTTCGGGGAGTACGGCAAGCCTGACGCCCCCGAGGCCGACAAGGTCATGCACGGCATGCTGGAGACGGGGAGCGGCTTCACCCTGATGGGGGCGGACACCCCGCCCGGGATGGAGCACGTGCCGGGCAACAACTTCTCGGTGAGCCTGAGCGGCGACGACGAGGCCGAGCTGCGCGGCTACTGGGAGAAGCTGTCCGCGGACGGCTCGGTGGGCGTCCCGCTGGAGAGGCAGATGTGGGGCGACGTCTTCGGCATGTGCACGGACCGCTTCGGCATCCCGTGGATGGTCAACATCACCGGAACCTGACCCGCGCGGCTCAGGCCCGGCCGGGCTGTCGTCCGCCGGCCGTGCGCAGGGCGTCCAGCACGTCGTCGTCCGAGAGCTGCTCGAAGTCCTCGTACCAGAGTCCGACGGCCATGAAGGTCGCCGGCTGGTGCGGGCAGACCACGTCGTCGGCCTCGGGCCGCAGGAGGGTCACGGCCTCCGGTGAGCCGACCGGCACGGCCAGCACGGTCCGCCGGGGCGCGAGCCTCCGTACGGCGCGCAGCGCGGCGCGGGCCGTGCCGCCGGTCGCCAGTCCGTCGTCGACGACGATCGCGGTCCGTCCCCGCAGGTCGGGGGCGGGGCGGCCCTGCCGGTAGAGCCGTTCGCGGCGCTGGAGCTCCCGGCGTTCACGCTCGACGACCGGGGCGAGCCGGCTCTCGGTGAGGCCGAGCCGTTCGAGGGCCGCCTCGTCGTAGAGCACGTCCCCGCCGGCGATCGCGCCGACGCCGTACTCCTCCTGGTGCGGCGCGCCGATCTTGCGGACGACGAGCACGTCGAGCGGGGCGTCGAGCGCCCGGGCGACCTCCACGGCCACGGCGACACCCCCGCGCGGCAGGGCGAGGACGACGGGATCGGGCAGGCCGCCCTGCTCCCGCATCGCCGAGAGCAGCTCGGCCAGGGCGCGTCCGGCCTCGGCCCGGTCACGGAACCGCATGACGGCCTCGTTCCCCGCGAAGCGCCCTCAGGCGGTCGTCGCACCACTCCTTCGTCGCCGCGGCGACCTCCTCCAGCGCGCCGGGCTCCTCGAACAGATGGGTGGCGTCCGGCACGACGCGCAGGGCGTGCGGGGCGCGCAGCCGCCGGGCCGCCCGCTCGTTGAGCCGGAGCACCTGCGGGTCCCGGCCGCCCACGACGAGGAGCACCGGCGCCCGTACGCGGCTCAGGGCGGCTTGCGCGAGGTCGGGCCGTCCGCCGCGGGACACCACGGTCAGGACGCGGTCGGGACGTTCGGCTGCGGCCACGAGAGCCGCCGCGGCCCCGGTGCTGGCGCCGAACAGGACGAGTGGAAGCCCGCTGAGGTCGGGCTCCGCCGCCAGCCAGTCGACGACGGCGGTCACGCGCCGGCCCAGCAGCTCGATGTCGAAGCGGTGTGCGCCCGTCGCCAGGTCCTCGCGGCCCTCGCTCTCGGTGAGCAGGTCGACCAGCACGGTGCCCAGTCGGGCGGTGCGCAGTTCGGCGGCGACCATGCGGTTGCGGGGGCTGTGGCGGGAGCTGCCGCTGCCGTGGGCGAAGAGCACCAGCGCGCGGGCCCGCGTCGGCGCCTCCAGTTCACCGGTGAGCGCCGCCCGCGACAGGCACCCGGACGATTTCGGAGATCGTCGCCCTCACCTCCTTCCTCGGATGATCCACCGGGTCCCGGGTACCCGCATCGGCGAAGCGCCCTCTCCCCGAGGTGGTGGTCATGGTCGGCGACGCCGATGACGACAGGCAGGCACGGCGGTTCGGTTCGAGCGGCCACCGGGCGGTGCAGCACGCGGAGGACGTCCGCATCGACGCGTGGGGCACGAGCCGCGAGCGCTGTCTGGTGGAGGCGGCGCTGGGGATGGTGGAGTGCTTCGCCGACATCACGGCGGTGCGGCCCACGGCCGTCGAGCGGTTCCAGCTGGCCGAGTGCAGCGACGACGACCTGCTGAGCGCGCTGCTCGACGAGGTGGCCCACCGGCTGGAGGCGTGCGGGCAGGTGCCGGTCGACGTGGAGGCGGAGACCACCGACGACGGGATGGACGTGCGGCTGGCGGTGGTCGCCCTGTCGGATGTGGAGGCCGTCGGGCCCGTGCCGAGCTGTCTCGGATGGCACGAGCTGCGCATCGGACCGGACCCGTACGGGTGGTCGTGCGCGGTGACCGTCGAAGTGTGACGGCCCACGTCGCAGGCTTGTGCGTCGTCGCGGGCGGCCGGGCGGGGCGGGTGGGCGCGGGGTTACCTTGGGTGCATGGACGGCGGCGTGGTGACGCTGTTTCTGTGCGGTGACGTGATGCTGGGACGCGGCGTCGACCAGATCCTGGCGCACCCCGGCAGTCCCGAGCTCCGCGAGGACCACGTGCGGGACGCCCGGTCCTACGTCCGGCTGGCGGAGGCCGTCAACGGGCCCGTCCCCGCCCCCGTCGACCCCGCCTGGCCGTGGGGTGAGGCGCTCGGGTGGCTGGCGGAGCGGGACCCGGACGTGCGCATCCTGAACCTGGAGACGTCCGTCACGCGCGGCAGCGCCTTCGCGCTCGACAAGGCGGTCCACTACCGGATGCACCCGGCCAACCTCCCCGCCCTCGCCGTGGCCCGCCCCGACGTGTGCGTACTGGCCAACAACCATGTCCTCGACTTCGGCCGCCCGGGCCTCGAGGAGACGCTCGTCTCCCTGCGTGGCGCCGGTCTGCGCACGGCGGGCGCGGGACGGAACACCGCGGAGGCGTACGCGCCGGCGGTGGTGGCCCTTCCGGGCGGCGGACGGGTACTGGTGTTCGCCCTCGGGGCGCCCTCCGCCGGCGTGCCGTCCGCGTGGGCCGCCACACCGGGCACGTCCGGAGTGGCCTACGTCCCCGAGCTCTCGGCCGGCACGGCCGCCGCGGTGGTGCGTCATGTGGGGCGGGCCAAGCGTCCGGGCGACCTCGCGGTCGTGTCCGTGCACTGGGGCTCGAACTGGGGATACCGCGTCGCCCGCGAGCAGGTCCGCTTCGCCCGCCTGCTGGTCGACGGGGGCGTCGACGTGGTTCACGGCCACTCCGCTCACCACCCGCGCCGCCCGGAGGTCTACCGCGGCCGGCTCGTCCTCCACGGCTGCGGGGACTTCATCGACGACTACGAGGGCATCGCCGGCTACGAGGAGTACCGCGCCGATCTGCGGATCGCCTACCTCGTCACCCTGGAGGCCGGTGCCGGCGCCGCCGCCCCGGGGCGGCTGACGGAGATGCGGATGCTGCCCCTGCGGGCCCGGCGGATGCGGCTGGAGCACGCGCCACCGGAGGACCGCGTCTGGCTGAGGGACGTCCTCGGCCGGATCAGCGACGGGGCGCGCGTCACCGCCGACGCCGACGGCACGCTCGTCCTGGCGCCCTCCGCCGTGACACCCGGCGTGAGGTCATGAGCAGACGGCTCGCGAAGTCCCTGCCCAGCGTGCCATTGGTACAGTCGGCGGGGGTTCCGCGAGCGCGGCGGAACACCGAGGCACGAGGAGGTCCGGCGCCATGGCCGTGGACGAGCTGGACACCCGCATCCTGCGGCTGCTGCTGGAACAGCCGCGGACCAGCGTGCGGGAGTACGCGCGCGTGCTCGGCGTCGCGCGCGGCACGCTGCAGGCCCGCCTGGACCGGCTGGAGCGGGACGGCGTGATCACCGGAACGGGGCCCTCCCTCTCCCCCGCCGCACTGGGCCACCCGGTGCTGGCGTTCGTGCACATCGAGGTCACCCAGGGCCACCTTGACGACGTGGGCGACGCGCTGGCCGCCGTACCGGAGATCGTCGAGGCGTTCTCGATCACCGGGGGCGGCGATCTCCTCACCCGGGTCGTGGCGCGTGACAACGCCCACCTGGAGGACGTCATCCAGAAGCTGATCAGTCTCCCCGGAGTGGTCCGCACCCGCACCGAGGTGGCGCTGCGCGAGCGCGTGCCGTACCGGCTGCTGCCGCTGGTGGAGTCGATCGGACGGTCCGCGCCCGGACGTTGACCCGGCACGACGCCCCGCGAGCGCGCCGTGACGTTCGGGACGCGCCCGGGACGCCCTCTAGGACCGGCGGCGCGGCTTGCCCGTGCCCCGCTTGGCGCCGACGGACCTGGAGCCGCCGCCCTTGGCTCCCGTGCCCTTGGCGCCGCCGCTCCTCGCACCGCCGGTGCGGCCCTTCGCGGTGTTGCCGCCGCCGGTCGACCTGCCCGCCGCCTGCTTGCGCGGCTCGCGCTTGTCGGCGGCCTTCGGCTGGGTCTGCTGCGGGGCACGCCCGCGCGTGCTGTTGACGGTGCGGCCGCGGACGATGCCGATGAAGTCCTCCACCAGGTCGGTCGTCGCGTCCTCAGGCCAGGACAGAGCGACGTCCGACCGGGGCGCGTCCACGAGCGTCCGGTAGGTCAGGTCACGGCGGTGGTGGAGCCGGGCCAGCGACTGGGGCACGGCCAGGACGCCGATGTTCGCCGCGACCAGCTCGACGGCGTCGGCCGTGGTCGCGGGGCGCTCGAAGGCGGCCTCGCCGGGCGGCCGGTCCCAGCCGAGGACGTCGTCGAGGGGGTGGAGGACCACCTCGTCGGCGAGGTCGTCGAGGGTCACCTCGTCGGCCGCCGTGAGCAGGTGGTCCTTGGGGACCACCACGACGGTGGTCTCGGTGTAGAGGGGGATCGCGCTGAACACCGTCCGGTCGACCGGGAGCCGTACGAGGCCCGCGTCGGCGCTGCCGTCGCGCAGGGTGTCGAAGGCCTCGGCGGGCGTCACCTGGACGAGCATGAGGGGGACGCCCGGGAAGCGTTCCTCCCAGGTCCGCACCCACTTGGCGGGTGTCACTCCGGGGACGTACGCGAGCCGGAACGAGGGGGAATCCGCCGAGTCGGTCATCCCGCCAGGTTACCGGCCCCGGTCAGGGGCTCCCCCGGCGGCCGATAGGCTGGGCGGCATGAAGTCGCAGCAGAGCACCCAGACGATGAAGCCCGCGACCGCGGCGAAGAAGCTGGGTGTGTACCTCCCCGCCACCCCCGCCGAGTTCCAGGAGGGTGTCGTCTCGCGCGCCGAGCTGAACGAGCTCCAGGCGAACCCGCCCGCATGGCTGCGCGCGCTCCGGGAGAGCGGCCCGCACCCCCGTCCCGTCGTCGCGGCGAAGCTGGGCGTGTCCATCGCGGGACTGGCTCGCGGTGGCGTCACCGAGGCGCTGACCACCGAGCAGATCGACGCCCTGAAGGACGAGCGGCCCGAGTGGCTGGAGAAGGAGCGCGCGACCCAGGCCGAGGTCCGCAAGGAGTCGGCGCGCCTGAAGAAGCGCGCCGCGGAGAAGGCCGAGCAGGCGCAGCAGTCGTAGCGGGCGCGGGGGTCGCGTACAGGGCGTGCGGCGGGTCTCCGCGACCCGTCCCCGCCGCCCGCCGGGTGTGCGGCGCCGGGCCGTCCGCCGCGCTGTACCGTGCACAGTGAGCCCGCGGGAGTCGCTCGTGGGCCGTCGGGCGGACTCCGCCTAGGGCGGGTCCCCGGCGTGGTGTTTCGAGGTTGCTGGGGGTTGGGATGGTTGCTGGTCGTGTGGTGCGCTTCGACAGCCAGCGCGGTTACGGGTTCATCGCTCCCGACGACGGTGGCGAGGACGTCTTCCTGCATGTGAACGACATGCTGATGCCCGAGTCGCAGGTGCGGCGGGGCGTGGTGGTGGAGTTCGAGATCGAGGACGGCGAGCGCGGGCCGAAGGCGTCCGGGGTGCGGCTCGCGCGAGGCGAGGACGGCAAGCCGCTGGCAGCCGACGACGACGTCCTGTGCGATGTGCTCAGCACGGAGGAGTTCACCCGGGACGTCACCGAGACGCTGCTGACGGCGGCGCCCTCGCTGACCGCGGAGCAGATCCTCCAGGTCCGCGGCGCGCTGGCGCAGTTCGCGAAGAACCACGGCTGGGTCGAGGGCTGACCGGGCGCGGACGCGGGGCCCGTGCGCCCCGCGTCCGGCCGGACCCACGGCTGTCCCGGGCCCACCGCTGTCGTCATGTCGCGGCTCCGCGTGACTTTCCGGCGATGACCGGAACCCGTCCTGCCGCAGACGTCCCCCTGTGCCGGCAGACACTCTCGACAGGTCGCTGACCTGTGCTTTCCACCTCCCCCACGGCCGGGCGGCCGCTTGACCGGACCCCGTTGTCAGTGGCCTGATCTACAGTTCCCGACACTTGATCACTGCGGGTGCGGGAGGCACGCATGGGGTGGGTGTCGGCAGGCGACTACGAGGTCGCCCTCGACGACGGCGAGGTGGTGTGCCGCAACGCGGCCGGGCGGCGGTTGAAGTCCGTGCCGTCCAAGATCGCCGACGATCCGGCCGTGGTGGGGCTGCGTCAGCTCGTCGAGTGGCTGGAGCGGCACGAACAGCGGTGCCTGAGCGACGTCGAGCGGTGGATGGTGCGTTCGCTGCCGGTGCCGTTCGCCGTCCTCGCCCGGGTGTGGCCCGACCCGGCCTGGCAGTCCGCCCTGCGCGACCTCGTCGTCACCGGGGACGACGGCGAGGTGGCCGGTTTCCTGCGGGACGCCGACCTCGAGCGGGGCCTCGGTCTGGTCGACCTCGACGGCGACACCGTCCGCATCACTCCCGACCTGGTCCGGCTGCCGCACCCCGTGCTCCTCGAAGACCTCGACGAGTTGCGGGAGTTCGCCGTCGAACTCGGTGTCGAGCAGCGTGCCCGGCAGCTCTTCCGTGAGGTCTGGCGCCGGCCCGCCGGGCTCGACGCCGAGGCCTCCTCCGTCGAGGAGTACGCGGGCGGCGTCTTCAAACAGCTGCGTTTCCTGCACGGCCGGGCCGCCCAGCTCGGCTACCGCGTCCGGGGCGGTCACGCCGTCTGCTCCGTCCTGGAGGACGGCCGCGGCGTCGAGGCCCGGGTGTGGGTCGGCGACTACGACGGCTACGAGGAGACGGAGACCGGCCCGCTGGTCTTCACCGACCCGGCCGGCAAGGCGCTGAAGCTGGGTCAGGTCGGGCCGGTGGCCTGGTCGGAGGGCATGCGCATGGCGGCCGCGCTGTACGCCGGGCGCGACATCGAGGACGAGGAGCGGGCGGCATGACGACCTACGACGAGACCACGGCGGCCGCGCTGCTCGACGCGGGCGCGGTACTGCCGCCCGGCTCCACCGACCGGGCCGACGCCGACGTCCTCACCGTCCGCACGTACACCCATGCGGCGCTGGCCGGCCGCAGCGTCGTGCGGCTCGTGCCGGGCACGCTCGGGGAGGCCGAGGACCTCGCGCTGGACTTCCTCGGGCTGGCCCGGGAACCGGAGACGCCCGAGGTCGGCCAGGTCCGCAAGGAGACGCTCGGCTTCCCGGCGTGGGCGCTGGTCAACGACCCGGCCAACGGCCACCACGCGCTGGCACTGGTCAAGGACGTCGAGCGGCTCGCCCGGCAGGCCAAGTCCCGCCCCGGCGCCGCCAAGGAGGGCTTCGAGGCGCTCGGAGAGCGACTCGGGCGGGCCGTGCCGCACTTCCTGCCGACCTTCTACGAGCAGGCCGCCCGGGTCTTCCTCCAGCACGAGAACACCGCCTACGCCGCGGCCTTCTTCGGCAAGGCCCGCGAGGCCGAGCGGGTGCACGCGCTGGCCGTGGACGAGGATCGGCAGCGGGCGGTGTTCCTGGAGTTCGCCTTCGCCGGCGCGCTGACCGTCAAGGCGCTCAAGGAGCATGTGAAAGCGCTGGGGGCGCGGCTCAGCCCGGCCGAGGCGTGGGCGCAGTTCCGGCAGTTGGCGGTGGAGCGCTGCGCGGCCGGCATGCCGCCTTACGCGTCGCTGCCGCAGGACGCGCGCGGGCTGATCAAGGCCGCCGGGCTGGACCGGGCGGCCGAGGAGCGCGCCCTGGTCGCCGACCTGATCGCCTCGCCCGCGGCGGTCCGGGCGCCCGCCTCCTTCTGGAACGCCTATCGGACGACCCTGAAAGCCCTGGCCGAGGAGCGGCCGGCGGTGAGGCGCCGACTGCTGGAGATCATGCCCGCGGGGCTGGGCCGTTCCGTCGCGGACGACGAGTCGTGGCTGGCGCTGCTCGCGGAGACCGGCGCGGACCTGCTGCTGACCGGTGCGGCGGACCCGGCCGCGGCGAGCGCGACGGCGGACGACCCGGACACCGCCGGCGCGCTGGCCGACGACGTGGACGCGGCGGACTGGCTCAGCCGGTGGTCGTTGCACCGCAAGCACGGCGCCGCGTTCAGCAGCCGCTCGCCGGCCACACTCGCACTGGTGGAGCGGATGGCGCCGCGACTGCGTGCGCAGGGCCGCCCGGTGGACCTGTTCACCAGCCGCTGGCACGCGGGCGCCGATCTCGACCTGTACGACCTGTGCGCGGCGCGGGACGTGCCGTTGACGCTGCCCGACGCCGGCCGGGACGTGTTCCTGCCGCTGGGGCCGTGGCTGAAGGAGACCCGGCCCGGACGGCGTGATCTGACCGCCCTCGCGGCGCACCCGGGCCACCGGCGTCTGCTGTACCGATCGGTGGGCATGCTGAGCAGTCAACGCCCCGACGAGCAGCTGGTGGAGGGGCTGGCCGGGCACCCGGTGCTCGCCGACGTGCTGCGGGAGTGGCTGGACGACTCGGCCGAGGCCCTGACGGCCGCGCGCGGCCTGCCCGCCGCGCGGGAGGCGCTGGACCGGCTGCGTCCGTTCCGCGCGGTCGCCGCCCGGGTCGCTCCGGCCGCCGTCGCCGAGGCCACCGCCCACGAGACCGGGCCGCTGCTCGGCCGTACGCTGCGCGCCGGCATCCCGGACGAGCTGGGCTGGCCCGCGCTCGACGAGGCTCTGGAGCGGCTCGACGCCCGGACCCGGAGCGACCGCGAGGACGTCCTGCGCGTCGAGGAGGCCTGGCCCGCGCTGATCCTCTCGCGCCGGCACCTGGCGATCGTCGTCGGTCCGCAGGGGATCTGGCTGGAGCACGAGCTGCGGCTGCCCGTCGAGCTGGACCGCTGGCAGCGCCCGACGTTCCGTTACACGGACGGCGAGCTGCTGGTGATGTGGTGGCAGGACAACAAGCAGCGCGGCTACTGGTCGGCTCGGCCGCACGAGGTGTTCACCGTCGGCGGCGAGCAGGCCGCGCGGTGGCTCGCGAGCGGGGACGCGGGCGAGCCCTCCCTGCCGCTGCCCGGCGGGGGTCGGGCCACCGGCGGGCGGACGCTGCACGCCGGCGACACGGTGGTGCCTGCCTGGCGCCCGATCCTCGGCGACGGCACCTCGTACTGGCGCCAGGGCCGGCAAGGGCGGCACCACGTCTGGCTGGAGTACGACCCGGCCACCGGCACGCACGGGCGTGCCTCGCTGCCCGCGTTCCTGCGGACCGGGATCCTGGAGGGCGCGAGCCTGCGGCAGCAGCACTGTGCGGTTCTGCCCCTCCAACCGGGCCTGGAGCAGAGCCCGTTCGGCACGGACGGCAGGGTGCTCGGCCGCTGGGTGCGCACGGAGGGCGAGGGTGCCGAGGCCCGCACGGTCGCCGGGACGCCGGACGGGCGCACGGTCGCCCTGCCGGCGACGCAGGAGCGCGGACAGGGCGTTCCGGTGGGCGCGCTGCGGCTGCCCGGTGGCGCCGAGCCCGTCGTCGTCGCGCTGCACCGGCAGATCGCCCTGTACGCCGGGGACGACACGTCCGCCGCCGGGGAGCTGGGGCGGCTGACGCCGCTGGAGCGCGGTGGGGAGTTCGCCGCCGGCACCCGGCTCGTCCCGCCGGTCGACTTCTGGCACGCGCTGCGGCCACGGGACGAGCGGGCGTCGGCCCTGCTGCGCTCGCTGAGCGACGCCCGCGCCGCCGAACTGCTGAGCGCGGGGGCCGAGGCACTCGCGGAGCGCACGGCGCTGCTGAAGCGTGCGGCCCTGGCGGCGGCGAACGGCGCGACCACGGAAGGGACTTCCGCCGGTACGGCTCCGTCCTCCGGTGCCGTCGTCACCGCGGGCGGCGCCACCGTCGCGCCTTCCGTCGAGGAGGTCCTGCATGACGTCGTCTCCCGCTGTCTGCCCGACCTCGCCGAACCGCGCGTGCTGGCCGGCGTCGCCTCGCTCGTGCGGGCGGTGCTGCGCCTGGCGGAGTCGACCGCTTCCTTCGTCGCGCCCCCGGAGCGGCGTCCGCAGACGGACCGGCGGCGCACCGAGGGGATGTTCGCCGACCTCAGTCCCGAGCACGGCGACGACCAGACGCTGCGCGAGGCCGTCGCCGGACTCGCCGACCAGCACGGCTGGTGGAACGGCAGGGCCAGTTGGACCGCGTTGCGGCAGATCCGCGCGGTGAACCATGTGCTGTCCGGGAAGCCCGCCGACGGCAAGCCGCTGCCCCGGCGCTCCGCGCTCGACGCCGGCTGCGACGGGTGGCGCAGCGACGAGTTCACCGTCCCCGGCATCGGCCTGGTCTGGCCGTCCGTGCTGGGCGCGCTGCGTCCGCTCGCCTACCGCGCCGCGTCCCCGGCCCTCACCGAGGCGCACCGGGAGGCGCTGCTCCTGCTGTTCGAGGCGGTAGTGGACGGTCCGCTGGCGGCTTCGGGGGGCGGCGCGCTGCGGGAGGTCGTGCTGAGCGAGCCGCACGACAAGCAGGAGCGTGTCGGCCAGGTGCTGCGCCGCGCGGGCCGGACCGTCGTGATCCTGGGCTGCCAGAGCGTGGACCGCGGGAGCGGGACGGTGAACTGGCTGGCCCTTGACCACGATCCGGCCGGTGCGTTCGGTGCGGTCGCGCACTTCGTCCTCGTCAAGGAGACCGCGCGCCCGCCGGTGTTCGACGCCGAGGCGCTCTCCGCGGTGACCGGGCTGATCCGGGACAAGGGCGCCGCGCCCTGGCAGCCGGAGGCTCCGGCGGCCCTGGCGGAGGCGACGCGGGGCGGGCTGGGTCCCGTGCAGGCCGCGTTGCTGCTCGTGGGGAAGCCTCCCGAGATCTCCACCGAGACGCTCACCGCGATAGGTCTGAAACCACGTCAGAAGACATTCGGTGACGGTCTGTTGGGTTCACTCGGGTCCGGTGACCGGGCTGCGCTGATCGGGGCGCTGCTGCCCGCGAGCCCCGGCGACCTGTGGGCCGCCGGTCCGGACACGGCGGCCGCGGGCCGGGTGTGGGAGGAGCGGCTCGGCGGGTTCGTGCGGCTGCCCGAGGACCTCGCGGCCGACCTCGGCCTCACGGGCGTGCCGGCGGGCTCCGCCGAGGCCGTGCTCAATCCGGCGCGGACCCCCTGGATCAGCCGTACCACGGTGCAGCGCCCCGACAAGGGCGGCGAGCTCGTCCCCGACGACGCCGCGGCGCTGCCCGGGCGGTATCAGCTGACGCAGGCGGTGAGCGCGCTGGCGGGGCTCGCCTACGCGCTGCCGTACGGGCACCCGCTGCGCGCCGCGCTGCCCGGGGGCCTGGCCGCGCTGCGCCGCCGCGTCGCCGATCCGGGACTGCTGCTCGACCTCGACGTCTCCTGGGCGGAGAAGGGCGGTTCGACGGCGGTCGGGCTGCGCAAGGCGTACGGGCTGAGCGACGGCGGCGGTTCGGACGCCGACGGTCTGACCCCGCTGGGCGAGGCGCTGGTCCTGCGTCCGTGGTACGGGGAGCAGGAAGCGGTCCTGGTCCGCCCGGCCGCGCTGTCCGGGCCGACGGACCCGGTGTTCGGGCTGGTGGAGGGGCTGGTCGGGTCCGGGCGTGGCATGGGCCTGCGGGCTCTGCGCACGATCCTCGACGACGAGCTGGCCCGCGCGTGCGCGGCCGGAACCGGTGGCGGGGAGTTCGCCGGGCACGCCCAGGACCCGACCGTGAGCGTGCCCGGGCTGGTGACGGAGGTCGCCGAGGCGCACCGGCTCGGCGAGGACGCGGCGGCGCTCTACCTCCAGCTGCTGGCGCTGCCGGATCCGACGGACCGCAACTGCGCCCGCTGGACCGGCTGGAAGCCCGCGCGGCTGAAGAAGGCCCGGGCCGAGCTCGCCGCCACCGGCCTGGTCGTGGAGGCCAGGCGGCCGCGTGCCGGGCGCACTCTCTTCCTGCCCTGCGGCTGGCGCGATCTGAAGGCTCCCGCGCTGCCGGTGGAGATCTGGAAGGAAGGCCTCTACCCGGTCTTCGGTTCGGCGCGCGCCGTCCCGCTGCTGCCGGTGCCGGAGCTGTTCGAGCGGGCGTGGGCCCGTGTGCGGTCCGGCGACGCCCCGGCGTACGAGGAGCTCACGACCCGCGCCACCCGCAAGGGCCGACGCCGATGACGTCCGTCCCCCGCACCCGTCCCGCCCGCCCTACCCGGAAGAACCCGCGCCGATGACCACTGTCCCCGTCTCCCTGTCCGACCCGGGCTCCGCCTCCGAGTCGGTGCCCGCCCGCCAGATCGTGCCGCCCGAGGACCGGCACGCCGTCGAGCTGGCCTTCCTCGCCGCGTACGACGACGGACCGCGTCCGCCGGCCTGGCGGCTGACCCCGCGCGCGGTGGTCACGTTCGTCATGGGCAGCGAGGGCCGGGCCCTGAAGCTGCCCGACGGCGCGCACGCTCCCGAGGGGGTGCCGCGCCGGCTCGTGGTCGAGCGCAAGTTCGTCGGTGACCGGGCACTGGTCGAGCGGTGTGTGGTGACTCTGGCGGGCGAGCGGGGCCTGCTGCTCGTCGGCGAGCCCGGCACCGCGAAGTCGATGCTGTCGGAGCTGCTGTCGGCCGCGGTCTGCGGCACCAGCGGCCTGGTCGTGCAGGGCACCGCCGGCACCACGGAGGACCAGCTCAAGTACGGCTGGAACTATGCCCTGTTGCTCGCGCAGGGCCCCAGCCGTCAGGCGCTGGTGCCGTCGCCGGTGCTGACGGCGATGCGGCGGGGCGGCATCGCCCGGGTGGAGGAGGTGACGCGCTGTCTGCCCGAGGTGCAGGACTCCCTGGTGTCGCTGCTCTCCGAGCGGCGCATCGCCGTTCCCGAACTGTCCGGCACCGAGGACGCGTTGGCGCACGCGGCTCCGGGCTTCAACCTCATCGCCACCGCCAACCTGCGGGACAAGGGCGTCTCCGAGATGTCCGCGGCCCTCAAGCGGCGGTTCAACTTCGAGACGGTGGGTCCGATTTCGGACCTCGACTCGGAGACGGCGCTGGTGCGCGGTCAGGCGCGGGCCTCCGTGGAGCGGGCCGGCGCGCCCTTCCAGGTCGACGACGCCGTCCTGGAGGCCCTCGTCACCGCCTTCCGGGACCTGCGCGAGGGCCGGTCCGCGGAGGGGTGGGAGGTGGAGCGGCCGTCGACGGTGATGAGCACCGCCGAGGCCGTGTCCGTCGCGGGCGCGCTGGCGCTGGCCGCGGCGTACTTCCCCGGCGACCGTGATGTGCTCGGCCTGCTGCCGGGGCATCTGCTCGGCGTGGTCCGCAAGGACGACCCCGCCGACGCGGCGCGGCTGCGCGGCTACTGGGACGGCCCGGTCCGCCGGCGTGCCGAGCAGGGCTCCGCCACCTGGCGCACCCTGTGGGACCTGCGCACGGTCCTGGAGGGCTGACGCCGTGTCCCTCACCCCCGCCCCTGCCCTCTCCGGCCCCGGCGACGACACCGAGAGCGGGACCGGTACGCCCGCCGAGGCACTCGCAACCCTGACCGGCACGCCCGCCGAGGCGCTCGCCGCCCTCACCGGGCCGGACGCCCCCTATCTGATCGGCGTGCGGCACCACGCGCCCTCGCTGGCCGCCGCCGTGCCCGCGCTGCTCGACGCGGCGGAGCCGGACGTGCTGCTCGTCGAACTGCCCGCGGAGATGCAGGAGTGGCTGCCGTGGCTCGGACACGAGGAGACGGTGGCCCCGGTCGCGCTCGCCGCGGCTCCCGGGGGCGGGCGGGGCGGTGAGGGGCCGGCGTTCTATCCGTTCGCCGACTTCTCGCCCGAGCTGGCCGCCGTGCGGTGGGCCGCCCGGCGCGGGACGCCGGTGGTCGCCTGCGATCTGCCGCTCGCCGACCGGGCGTGGCAGGAGAGCGGGCGGCATTCCGCGTCCGAGGCCTGGAGGCCGGGGCTCGCCGGGGCGTTGCGGGCCCGGTTGACGGGACGGCCGGGCGACGATCTGTGGGACCGGCTGGTCGAGGCGACCGCCCCCGGCTCGCCGCCCGAGGCGCTGCGCCGGGCGGCCCTGCTCACCGGGTGGGCGCTGCGCGCGGACGCGGTCGCGCAGGGCGGGGTGCCCGGGGTGGACCTGCGGCGCGAGCGGTGGATGCGGGCCCGGCTGGCCGAGGCGACGGCGGGCGGGCAGCGGGCCGCCGCCGTGGTCGGGGCCTTCCACGCCCCCGCGCTGGCGAGCCCTGTCCCGGGGGACGCGGCACCGCAGGTGCTGGACGCGACGAGCGGTTCCACGTGGACCACGTCGCTCATCCCGTACGCCTACGCCCTGCTCGACGAGCGGTCCGGTTATCCGGCGGGCATCCGGGACCCGGAGTGGCAGGACATGGTGCTGCGCGCGGCCGGCGATCCGGCGGCGCTGGAGGAGGCGTTGACACGGGCGGCCGTGCGGGTGTGCGCGGAGCTGCGCGCCCTCGGGCACCCGTCGGGCCCCGCCGACGCCCGCGAGATCGTCCGCCTCGCCTCCGACCTCGCCCGGCTGAGGCGGCTGCCCGCCGCCGGCCGGGGAGAGTTGGTCGAAGCGGTGCAGACGGTCCTCGCACAGGGTGAGCCGTACGGGCGGGGCCGGGCGGTGGCGCGGGCGATGGAGCAGGTGCTCGTCGGCAGCCGTACCGGGCGGCCCGCGCCGGACGCGCCCCGCAGCGGACTCGCCCCGGCGGTCGAGGACGAGGTGGCGGCGCTCGGGCTGCCCGGGCCGGCACAGGGCGGTGAGAGTCGGGCTCGTGATCTGCGCCTGGACCCGCTGCGCTCCGACCTGGACCGCCGCCGCGAGCTGCTGCTGCGCCGGCTGACGGTGTGCGGGGTGCCGTACGGGGAGGCCAGGGAGGTCGTCGGCGCGGGCGGAGCCGAGGCGCTCACCTCGCGCTGGGAGGTGCGCTGGACGCCCGCCACGGCCGCGATGCTGACCGCCGCCGGCATGCGCGGCGTGACCCCGGCGCAGGCCGCCGAGGGCGTGCTGCGTGAGCGGCGGCGCGCCGAGCGGGACGAGGGCGGACCGACGGCCGCGCAGGTGTTGGCGGGACTGGCGGGCGCGGCGGAGTGCGGCCTGGGCGCGCTCACGGACGAACGCCTCGACGACGTCACCGAAGTCCTGCCGCCGGCCGGCACTCTGCCCGAACTCCTCGCCGGGCTGGCCCTGTTGGACCGACTGCGAGCCGGCCACTTCGCGGGGCTCGATCCTGCGGAGCGCACGGACCGGGTGACCGACGCGGCCGAGTTGCTCACCGCGGCCGCGGTCCGGCAGGTGGACGGACTGACGGGGTCCGAGGACCGCGCCGACGCCCATGCCCTGCTCGATCTGGCCCAGCGGGCCGACCGGTCGGGCGGCATCCGTCTCACCGATGCGCTCGGCCGGCTGGCCGCCGACGGCTCGCCGCTGATGCGCGGGGCGGCCGGCGCCGTACGGGTCCTGCTCGGCCACGAGGACGCCCGGGACTTCGGTGAGCGCGTCGCCTCGTGGGTCGACGGGGCCGTCGACCCTGACACGCGGTCCGCGCTGACCGCGCGCCTCACGGGGCTGCTGACCGTCGCGGGCCCGCTGCTGGAGGCGGCCGTGCCCGCGCTGGAGCCGCTGCTCGACCGGGTGTCGGAGCTGGCGGACCGGGAGTTCCTCGAGCGGCTTCCCGCTCTGCGGGGCGGGTTCGACGCGCTGAGCCCTGCCGCCCGCGACCGCCTCCTCACCGCCGTCGAGGAACGTCTCGGCGGCACACGCGTGACCGACACTGAGGGCGTCGACCCGATCGCGCTGGCCGCCTGGACCCGGTCGGACCTCACGGCCCGCGAGGCGCTGCGCGCGCTGGGACTGCTGCCCGCCGGGGGCGTTGGGGCCGGGGGCAGGACGGGAGCGTCGGACACACCCCGTGCGAGGACCACCCAGGCCGACGGGAACCAGGCGAACGCGGCGGCCTCGGCCGCGGCTGACACCGGGGCGGCCGTCGGAGCCGGGGGTGACGCAGGAGGCGGGGTCGACGCCGGAGCCGGGGGTGACGCAGGAGGCGGGGTCGACGCCGGAGCCGGGCTTGACGTCGGAGCCGGGGTCGACGTCGGGGCGGGCACCGGTGCGGCATCCGGCCGCCGGGGCGGCACCGAGGACGTCTCCCCCCTCGCCGTTCCTCCGGAGGAGGAGCGGCTCCTCGCCCCCGCCGATCGCTGGCGGCTCGTCCTCGGTCGGCGTGGGGACGCGTTGCCGCCCGCTGCCGTCTCGTTGGCGACCGCCCTCGACGAGTTGTACGGCAGCGGGCGTGGCGAGGGCAGCCGGGGCGAGCCGTCCGGCCCTGGCGGGCGCGGAGGCCGGGAGGCGCCGTATCCCGGCGTGCGGGAGTGGTCGCAGGAGCTGGCCGCGTTGTTCGGCCCCGGCATCCGGGAGGAGGTGCTGGCGGCGGCCGCCGCGTCGGGCCGCAGGGACGTGCTCGCCGAACTGGACGCCGACAGCGTGCGCCCCTCGGTGGACCTGCTGCGGACGGTGCTGCGGCACGCGGGCGGACTGCCCGAGGCCCGGCTGGCGGCGCTGCGTCCGCTCGTGCGGCGACTGGTCGACGCGCTGACGCGTGAGCTGGCCACCCGTCTGCGGCCCGCCCTGCACGGCACGGCCCTGCCGCGCCCCAGCCGGCGCCCGGGCGGCGGCCTGGACCTGCCCCGCACCCTGCGGGCGAATCTGGTGAACGCGCGCCGGGGCCCCGACGGAAGGGTGCACGTCGTTCCCGAGCGTCCGGTCTTCCGCACCCGCGCCAAGCGGGCCGCGGACTGGCGGCTGATCCTGGTGACGGACGTGTCGGGGTCCATGGAGGCGTCCACGGTGTGGGCGGCGCTGACCGCCTCCGTGCTGGCCGGGGTGCCCACACTGTCGACGCACTTCCTGGCCTTCTCCACCGAGGTCATCGACCTCACCGGGCACATCGACGATCCGCTGTCGCTGCTCCTCGAGGTCAGCGTGGGCGGCGGCACGCACATCGCGGCGGGGCTGCGGCACGCGCGTGAACTGGTCGCCGTCCCCTCGCGCACCCTCGTCGTGGTCGTCAGCGACTTCGAGGAGGGCTATCCGTTGGGCGGACTGCTGGCCGAGGTCCGTGCTCTGGTCGGCGCGGGCTGCCACGTCCTGGGCTGCGCAAGCCTCGACGACACGGGCCGGCCCCGCTACTCGACGGGCGTCGCGGGCCGGCTCGTCGCCGCGGGCATGCCGGTCGCCGCTCTCAGTCCGCTCGAACTCGCCCGCTGGGTAGGGGAGAAGATCACATGAACCCGGGCCTGCCTCCCGTCGACCCGTCCGTCACCGCAGAGCTCGTCGGGGCGCTGTCGCCGCGGCTGCGCAAGCGGCTGGACGCCGGCGTCGCCAAGCTCGCGGCGCGTCCGGTGGTCCGCGAGGGTGACATCGTACGGATCGCCGTCGACGACGACACCGAACTCGTCCTGCACACGGCGGGCGGGGCGGTGAACCGCGCGGACGCCATCCGCTGCGGGTGCCTGCTCGCCCCGGACTGCCTGCACCGCGCGGCGGCGGCCTCCGCCGCACCGGTGGCGGTCGACGACGAGGCTGCGGCACCCCTGAACGGCCCCACCGCAGCCGCGGCCCCGGCCGACGAGCACACGAACGCGCCGCGAGGCGATGCCGAACCGCCGCGCAGCGAGGCGGGGCCGCAGCGGACACGGGGCGCGGCACCGGCCCCCGACACCACCACGCCCGCTCAACTCAACGCCGCCCGCGCGGTGTTCGAGGCGACGGCCGCCGTCCTGGAAGCAGGGACGGACGGCGCCGGGGCCGTTCTCCAGGCGGAGTTGCTGCGCGCCGCGCACTCCGCACGGCTCGCCGGACTCCCCCGGGCCTCGGCCTCGGCGGTCGCCGTGGTCACCGGGGTGCGCGCGGCCCGCTCCGCCGACCCCGCGTACCGGCTCGCGGACCTGGCGGACACCGTGTGTGACGCCCTGGCCGTCGCCCACCGGCTGCCGGCGGCCACCGGGTCAGACCTGACAGGGCTGCGCGGCGCCGCACGTCAGCCGTACCGTCCGGACGGCTCGCTCCGTCTGTACGGGCTGTTCTCGGAGGCCGTCCTCACGGCGACAGGGTATGCGGGTGCGGTCACCTGGACCGCCGACGGAGACGGCCGCCTCTACACGGTGTCCGATGTGGCGCCGGGCGGTCCCGGCCGGGCGATCGGCGCCGCCGACCGCGCTGTACGGATCGGCGACACCGCCCTGACCCCCCGTGAGCTGTCCCGCGCCGGACTCGCGGTGTCCGGTGCGACCGTCTCGCCCACGGGCCGGCTCGGCGCCGGGGCGGGGGTGCGGGCGGTCCGCGCGTCCGGTGCGTCCTGGCACGAGGGGCCGACGGCCCGGCTGTGGGCGGTTCCCGTCGCCCAGCAGGTCGGCCGGGCCCTCGCGGGCGGGCCCGACGCGCACGGCCTGCTGTTCCTCGACGTGACCCTGGCGGGCACGGTCCGGGAAGCGGCAGGCGAGTGTCTGCTGGTCGACTGCGAGGGGCTGACGCTCCGGTTGGCGGCGGCCCACGACGATCCGGCCCTCCCCCACCGCGACAACCTGCGTCTGCTCGCCGCCGCGCGGGGCGCCCGGTTGCGGATCGTCGCCCGGCTGACGCCCGGCCCGCTGCCGCGCGCCCTGCTGCTCGCCGTCGAGCACCCCGCCGACCGCGCCGCCCGGGTGGACGTGGGCCTGGACCGCCTCCAGCACGCCGACCTGCCTGTGCCGGAAGGCGCCGTCCCCGCGCCCCTGCCCGTCCCCGCAGCGGACGAGGCGCCGCTGCACCTCCTGCGCCGCCGGGTGCACCGGACGGTCTCCGGCGGACGTCGTGTCCTGGCCCTCCCCGGCGGCGGCGCGGGCGGCGACGGCGGCCGGCTGCGCCGCCTGGGTCTCGCCACGGCGGGCGACTGCCTCGACGAGCTGCACGCGGCCGCCGCCGACCGTTCCCGCGACGCGTTCGGCCGCCTGCTCCCCTCGGACACGGACCGCTTCGCCCGCGCCTGGCTGGCCTCCGCCGTCTACCTGCGGGAGGTGGAACGGGCGCTGTGCGCGGGCGCCTGGAACGCGTCCGGCGAGACGCGTTCCTCCACCCTGGCCGTCTAGGTCACGATCTGACCTACACGACTCCTACTGTGGTGCTTGTCCACGGAACAGCACCGCCGACGAGCCGGAGATCACGATGAACGCGAACCAGCCCCTCGCCCCCGACACCGCAGGTCAGGGCACCGCGGCCCCGACCGTCGCCGGCGAGCGCGCCGACCTGCTGGCGGCCCTGGCCCACCACCGGAACTTCCTCCGTCTCACCACCCGCGACCTCGGCGACGAGGAGGCCGGGCGGCGCACCACCGTCAGCGAGCTGTGTCTGGGCGGGCTCATCAAGCACGTCGCCTCGGTCGAGCGGAAGTGGGTGGACTTCATCCTGGAAGGCCCGTCGGCGATGGGCGACTTCGACCAGATGACCGAGGCCGACTGGGCCAGGCGTGCCGACGAGTTCCGGATGCTGCCCGGCGAAACGCTGGACGGGGTGCTCAAGGAGTACGCCGAGGTGGCCCGCCGCACGGACGAGCTCGTCGCCACGCTGCCCGACCTGAGCGTGTCCCATCCGCTGCCGGTCGCCCCGTGGTTCGAGCCCGGCGCCCGGTGGTCGGCCCTTCGGGTGCTGCTGCACATCATCGGCGAGACCTCCCAGCACGCCGGCCACGCCGACATCATCCGTGAGGCCCTGGACGGCTCGAAGAGCATGGGCTGAGCAACCGGACAGCCGACAACCGGGCTTGGGCGCCCGGACGTTAATCGAGTGACAGGTCACGCGGCCGGGCACTACGCTCGCCCGCGATGACCACTCACTCCGACACCAGATCGGGGGTCCCGTCCGCGCAAGGTGAGCGCTGATGCTCACTTCGACCGCGGACGGGGATCCCCGCCTTTCGTTCTGGCTGCGCGTGCGCGAGTTCGCCGTGCCGCCCTCCATGATCGAGACCGCCACCGCCCGGCGCCACGCCGGGGACTGGGCGGGCGCGTGCGCCGCAGCCGGCGTCGACGTCGATCTCCGGCTCCGCGCCGTGGCGCGCACCCACGGCCGGGAACTCGCCGCCCGGCTACGGGCCGACCTGCGGCACCTGGCGCCGGACCTGCTGCGCTGGCACATGCCGAGGATCGCTCCCGACGGCCTGCTGCGCCCCGGCCTGACCCTCACACTGGCGCGCTACGACGTCGACGACGACGGCACGGGCCACGGCAGGTCCCGCCCGCTGCACCTCGTGGCGCGTACGCCGCCGGCCTGGGCGGACGCCGGTCAGCGGATCAGCCTCGCCCTGTGGGACGGGACCGGCCGCACGGCCGGCGTCGGCCGCCACCCGCACCCCCGTCCGCACCGGCGCCACCGCCTCGACCTGCACCGTCACCTGTGGGACGCGCGCAGGACGGACGAGCTGAGGGCACGGTCGGGGGCGGACCGGCCGGAGATCGGCCCCGGTGAACCACGGCTCGAGTTCCTCGATGCGCTCCCTGGCCCGCCCGGTACCCCTGAGCTCGCGCCTCACCCCGATCCGTGGCACGCCCCACCTCTCGCCGGTCTCCCGCAGGATCGTCGCCGGACTGTCCGCCGGTGGGCGGACGAGGCGCAGATCCTGTTGCGCGCGGAGGGCCGGACCGCCGGCGTCGGCGCGGTCGTCGTACGGTCCGGGGCTCGGCAGCGGCTGGTCCTGGAGCTGCTCGCGGGCGACGGCGGGCCTCCCGTCCCCCGGATCACCGCCGCATCCAAGGACGCCGTCGGCTCCGGGTTGCCGGTGCTGCCCGAGGCGGCGATCTGGGAGCTCCCCGATCTGGCGCTGCTGCGCGCCGGTGCGATCGAGGCGGACCGGCTGCACCCGCTGGTCGCCTCGGCGCTGGTGCCGGGCCACGCGCCGGCCGAGCCGCGCCCCTCGCCGGACCGTGCGGGCGCGCCACGGCTTGTGGAGTGCCGGGGAGCCACGCACCGGATCGGTCTCGTCGACGGGGCGCTGGCCCCGCTCGACCACGATCCGGACGAGCTCAGGCGGGAGGAGCTGCTGGTCGCGCTGACCGGCACTCCGCTCCCCTGTCTCCAGGCCGTCGACGAGGCGCACCGCCGCCCGGACTGCCTCACCGGCGTCCGCGAACGGCTCGACCACGGTGACATCGCCGGCGCGCTGGCCGTCGTGGAAGGTCTGCTCGGCCCGGACGCGGTGGTGCGCGGCGGCCCCTTGCGGGACGCACTGGAGGACGCCGCCCTGCGCCGGATCACCTACGGGCTGTACCGGGCTGGCCTCTCCGACCCCCAGCCGGCCCGCTACTGCCCCGAGGACCGCGGCAAGCACCGCCGGCGCGACACCCGTTCACGCCGCAGCCGTTCACAGCCGGACGGCCGCGCCTTCTACTGACTCGCGCCGGCTCGCCGGGTCAGACGACCGATCGCTCCAGCAACTCTTCCTTCTGATCCTTGTTCTGACGCTACGTCACTCATTGCCACCCCTCGCCGAGACACCGAAGGTGATCACCCATGCCCACACGCACCCCGTTCGCCATGGACTCCGTCCTCCTCTCCACGCCCGCCGAGGCGTCTCAACTCGACCTCGCCGACACGCTGTTGCGGCTGCTGCGCGACACCGGGACCGAACCGCGCCCCGACGACCAGCTGGAAGCCCTGACGCTCGCCGTGGCGGCCGATCTGCCCGTGCTCCTGTGGGGTGAACCGGGCATCGGCAAGACCGCCGCGCTCACCCAGCTCGCCTCGTCCCTGGATCTGCCGTTGACCACGGTGATCGCGAGTGTGCACGAGCCGTCCGACTTCTCGGGACTGCCCGTCATCGGGGACGATCCCGCGGAGCAGGGCGTCCCGATGGCCCCGCCGGACTGGGCCGTACGGCTCGTGCGGGCCGGGAAGGGGCTGCTGTTCCTGGACGAGCTGTCCACCGCGCCGCCCGCCGTCCAGGCCGCCCTGCTGCGGCTGGTGCTGGAACGCCGGATCGGCGCGCTGCGGCTGCCGCCCGGGGTGAGGATCGTGGCCGCCGCCAATCCCCGGTCGTCGGCTGCCGACGGATGGGAGCTGAGCGCGCCGCTGGCCAACCGGTTCGTGCATGTGCAGTGGGCCCACGACCCTGAGGTGGTGGTGCGCGGCCTCGGCGGGATCTGGCCCCGGGCGACCCTGCCACGGCTGGACCCCGGGAAGCTGGCGGACGCCGTGGACTTCGCGCGGCGCGCGGTGTGCGGGCTGCTGGCCACCCGTCCGACCCTGGTGCACCGGCTGCCCGGCAGCGAGACCCGGCGGGGCGGGGCCTGGCCGTCGCCCCGTAGCTGGGAGATGGCGATGACCCTGGTCGCCTTCGCGACCGCGGCGGGATCCTCCCGGGAGGTCCTGTCCCTGCTGGTGCGGGGCGCCGTGGGCGACGGTCCTGGGCTGGAGCTGCTGGCGAGCCTGGACCGGATGGACCTCCCCGACCCGGAGACGCTGCTCGCCGATCCGGCGGGCGCCGAGCTGCCCGAGCGGGGCGATCTGCGGCAGGCCGCCCTCGACGGCGTGGTGGACGCCGTGCGGCGGCGTCCGGACGAGCAGCGCTGGGACGCGGCGTGGGCGCTGCTCGTACGGGCGGTGGAGACGGGCGCCCCCGACCTCGTCGTCGTCCCGGCGACCACCCTGGCGTCCCTGCGCCAGGGGGACTGGAACGTGCCGGAGTCGATCGAGCGGCTCGCCGGTGTGGTGACCATGTCCCGGCGCGCGGACCAGGCGGCCACCCGCACGGCGACCCGCGCCGCCGCGGCCGCGAAGGCGGGACGGTGAACGCGGACACGCGCGGCGAACGCGAAGCCGGCACGGTGGACACGGCCGCACGGGAAGACGGCTGGACGCCGGGCCCACCCGGAACCCTGGACCTCGACAAGCTCTTCGCCGCCCGTCTGCACGCCGCCCGGGTGCGTCCCTACCTGGCGACGGCCCTGTTCGCGCTGCACACGGTGGAGTCCCGGCAGGTGCCCACGATGGCGGTCGACCGGCACTGGCGGTGCTACGTCTCGCCGGCGTTCGTGGACCGCACGCCCGTGGAGGAGCTGGCCGGGGTGTGGGTGCACGAGGTGTCGCACCTGCTGCGCGACCACCACGGGCGTGGTGACCGGGTCGCACGGCAGCGCGGGCTGACCGGACCGGGCGAGCGCCTGCGGATGAACATCGCCGCGGACTTCGAGATCAACGACGACGTGTTCGGCGACGGGCTGCTCCGGCCGGAGGGCGCCGCCCTGCCCGAGTTGCTGGGGCTGCCCGGCGGGCAGCTGATGGAGGACTACCTGCGCATGTTCCGGCTCGGGCCGCGCCTCAAGGACCTGGCGTGGCTGGACTGCGGCAGCGGCGCCGACGGGCGCGAACGGGCGTGGGAGCTGGGCCCGTACGGGGCGCACGGCCTGAGCGAGCAGCAGCGGGACGCGGTGCGCTTCCGAGTGGCGCAGGGCATCACCGGGCGTCCCGGTTCCGCGCCGCGGGGGTGGCGGCGGTGGGCCGAGGAGGCGTTCCATCCGCCGCAGCCGTGGCGGGAGTTGCTGGGCGCGGCCGTCCGCTCGGCGGCGTCCGCTCCGGGCGCGGGCGAGGACTACTCCTACGGGCGGCCCGCGCGCCGCTCCTGCGCCCTGCCCGGTGTGGTGTTGCCGAGCCTGCGGCGGCGTCCGCCCCGGGTGTCCGTGATCATCGACACCTCGGGGTCGGTCAGCGACTCCGAGCTGGGCAGCGCGCTTGTGGAGGTCGCGGCGATCTCCCGTGCCGTGGGCGGCCGTCGTGACCTGGTCTCCGTCCTGTCGTGCGACGCCTCGGCCCAGGTCGTGCACCCGTTGTGCAAGGGCGAGGGGATCCCGCTGATGGGCGGCGGGGGGACGGACCTGCGCTCGGGGTTCGCGAGGGCGCTGCGGGCGCAGGCGCGCCCGGACGTCATCGTGGTCCTGACCGACGGCCAGACGCCCTGGCCGAGCGCACAGCCGCCGTGCCGGACGGTGGTGGGCCTGTTCCCCCGGCCGCTGTCGGCCGGCTCCTGGGACGAGGACGACCCGGACTACGTCCCGGACGGGCCGCCCGCGTGGGCACGGGTGGTGGAGATCGGCGGTTGACGGGAGCCGGCCCAGGGCCCTGGTGGACGGGGAGGGGGGCGGCTGGGACATCCTGGGGGCTGACGACGTCCACGGTGCGCTGCGCGCCGTTGCGGAAGGAGCGTCTTGACCAGCGTCGACGTACACCAGCATCTGTGGGGCGCCGCCTTCCTGGCAGCGCTGCGGGCCCGTGACGAGCCGCCGTTCCTCGACGGCTGGACCCTGCACCTCGCCGGGGAGGCCCCCTACCGGGTCTCCCCCGCCGACCACGACGTGACCCGGCGCGCCGAGCTGGCCGCCGGCGACGGGCTGGGCCGTGCGCTGGTGTCGCTGTCCTGCCCGCTCGGCGTCGAGTGGCTGCCCGCGGACCGGGCGCGGCCGCTCCTGGACGCCTACCACGAGGACGCGGCCGCGTTGCCGGAACCGTTCGGGGCGTGGGCCGCCGCGTGTGTCAGGGACGTCGACGCGGGGGCGACGGCCACCGTCCTCGACCAGGGTTTCGCCGGTCTCCAGCTTCCGGCGAACGCCCTTGCCGACGCGGCGGGTTACGCGCGCTGCGCCCCGCTCCTCGACCTGCTCGAGGAGCGGGGCCTCCCGCTGTTCGTGCACCCGGGGCCGGCGGCGGGCGGGCCGGAGGGGCCGCCTTGGTGGCCCGCGATGGTCCCCTACGTCCAGCAGATGCACGCGGCCTGGTTCGCCTTCCGCGCCTTCGGCCGGCCCCGGCATCCGCGGCTGCGGGTCTGCTTCGCCCTGCTGGCAGGGCTGGCCCCGCTGCACGGCGAGCGCTTCGCGGCCCGGGGTGACGGCAGCCTCGTCGACGCGGACCCGGACGTGTACGTCGAGACGTCGTCGTACGGTCCGGCGGGCGTCGACGCGGTCGTCCGCGCGCTCGGCGTGGACGCCGTCGTCCAGGGCTCGGACCGGCCGTACGCGAGCCCGCCCCGCCATCCCGGCTTCGGCCTGGGCGGCGCGGCGGCGTACGCGTTCCGCGTCGCCAATCCGCGCCGCCTGCTCACGGGCGAGATGTGACAGATCGCCAGAACACCGAAGTGCCGCCCCGTCAGCGGCCCGTGCGGATCAGGCCTGTCAGGTAGCGCCACAGGGAGGAGCGCTGCCTGGCCGACGGGTCCGCGCTCATCGTCCCGGTGGGCTCCGCCGCCGACTCGGCGTCGGAGTCCGCGCCGGACGCCGCATCCCGCGCCGGCGGCGCCACAGGCTGCGGGGCGAGCTCGTACCGCACGGGGAGCGAGCGCAGGCCCCGCATGAACGGCGAGGAGCGCCAGGGCAGTTGATCTGCGGGGAGCGCCAAGTCCAGGTGGGAGAACCGCTCGAAGAGACGGCCCACTCCGACCGCCGCGACCGTCGAGGCGAGTTCGCGTGCCGGGCACTGGCGCTGGCCCGCTCCCCAGGACAGGTGCGCCCGGGTGCTGACCATGGTGCTCGCGGCCATGCCGTCGGCGAAGAGCGGGTCGGCGTGCGCGGCGGCGGAGGACACCCACACCGGATCGCCCGCGCGGATCGTGTAGTTGCCGAGCGGGGTGTCCTTCGCAGCGAAGCGCGGCACGAAGTTGACCAGGGGCGGCTTGCGCATGACCACCCGGTTCATGGACTCCCTGACCATCCCGGCGGAGAGGCTGGCCCGCACTCCGCCCTCGCCCGAGACGACCTCGACGACCGTGTTGGAGATGAGGATGCCGACGTGGTCGGAGGTCATGCCCAGCAGCATGAACAGCTCGCGGGCGAGTGCGTCCAGGGACAGCTCGGGGTGGGCGGCGAGCAGATAGGAGGGGAAGTCGTCCCCGGGCTTCTCCAGCTTGGCGGCGGCCAGTTCGGTCAGCGTGGCCAGCAGCCGCTCCAGGGCGGGTTCGGCGTCCGGGCCGGCGTCCAGCACCCGCCACATGTCCATCAGGGCGTCGTCGCCCTGCGAACCGGGGAAGCCGAGCAGGTGACTGGCCACCATCAGCGGCAGGGGGCGGGAGAACTGGGCGGACAGGTCCGCGAGGCCTGTGCCGCCGGCCTGCCCGACGAGGGTGATCAGATCGTCGGCGTAGGCGGTGACAGCCGCCTTCAGCCGCTTCGCCTGGGCGTGGCGCGGGTCCTGGAAGGGCTTGAGGGCCGCGTCCCAGGCCGTGCGCAGCGGCCGGTAGCCGGGGCCGCCCTGGATCAGGATGTGGTTGACCTCGAGGGACGGTCCCAGCGGCCAGTCGGCCGGCACCTCGCCCTGTGTGCGGGCCCGCCAGTTCTCCAGCCCCTTGGGCCAGGCGTCGTCGTCCTGGAGAACCTGGAGTGCCTCGCGGTAGCCGATGACCAGCCAGGCGGGCACCCCGAGCAGATCGACCGGCGCGACCGGACCGTGCCGCCGCCTCAGCCGCTCGTACACGAGCGAGGGGCGGGTCTCGTAGTCCCGGGTCAGCAAGGGCGCAGGGCTCAACTCCTCCAACCGCGCCTGACCGAGGTCCACGGACCCGCCGTCGCCCACCCCTGATGCCATCGTGTCGTCGCCCTCCCGCACGCCCCGTACCGACACACGTTCGGTCGGTAGCTGAAATCGGTGGGGACACTACCCCAGGTGGGCCGGGAAGTTCAGCGCAGGGCTCCCCCGGCGTCACCAGCGATGAGACCGCGGCCGGAGAAGGCGAGACACCGGCTCCCGCCGTCCGCCCCGGCTGACGGCAGGTCAAGCGCTGCTCATAGCAGGCGTTTCCCCGGTGTGTGCCGCGTCACACACCGAGAGGCCGTCTGAGTTGTGTGCATCACAGCGGAAATGTCCTTTTACGGTCCATGCTCAAGGACAGAGGGCGACTCCCCAAGTGGAGTTCGCCGGCGACCCCTTGGGCGCGCGACCCCGAAGTGACCCATCGCACAGCACTCGTGACCTCCCCACCGGTTCCCCTGGAAAGGTGCCCCACCATGGCCGCTTATCTCTGTCCTCCCGCCGTGATACACGGCGAGCACGCCGTGCGGACCAGCCAGATCGTCGCGGAGGTGCGCGACCGCCATCCGCACGCGGCCTGGGAGCCGCGCATCGACGGCATCGCCGCGAGCACCGGCATCGAGACGCGCGGCTGGATGCTGCCGCTGGAGACCGCCGTCGCACCGGGCGAGGGCGGCGCCCTGCGGACCGCGGACATCGGGCCGGCCCAAGAGGCCCTGGCGAACGACGGGTTCAGCCGGCAGGACGTGGACCGCGTGATCGCCGCGCTGGAGGCGGTGCCCGCGCCGCAGACCGTCCAGGAGCGCACCGCGCCGGCCTGGGAGGCCGTGCGGTCCTACGGCGAGCGTGCGGCGCGCGGGGCCCTGCAGATCGCCGGGCTGGACCCAGCGGACGTCGACTGCCTGATCACCAGTCACTCCACCACTCCCGCTCTGCCCGGACTGGACATCGCCCTGGCCAACAGGCTCGGCCTCCGCGACGACGTGATGCTGCTGCCGGCCACGCAGTGGGCCTGCATCGCGGGCACCCGCTCCCTGGCGCTCGCCGCCGAGCTCGTGGCCGCGGACCCCGACCGGGTGGTCCTGGTAGTCATCTCCGAGGCGCTGAGCACGACCTACCAGCCCGCGGACGACACCCTGGAGTCCCTCATCGTCCGGCTGCTGTTCGCGGACACCGCGGTCGCCACGGTGGTCACGGGCCGCACCAGACGCGAGTCGGTGCTGCGGCTGGACGCCGCCTGGCACCACACCCTGCCCGGCACCCAGGACCTGCACCGCCTGGAGACGCGGGCGGACGGCACCCACTTCGTGATGGACCGGCGGGGACCGCGCGCCGTGCAGGAGACGGTCACCGCGATGTGGGAGTGGCTGCGCCTCCGGTACCAGGACGACCCCGGCTCATGGCACCCCGACGTGCTGCTCGCCCACCCCGGCGGGACCCGGGTGCTGGAATACATGGAGCAGACCATGCCGGACGCCTGGCCGTCGGGACTGCTGGACCACAGCCGGGACAGCTACACGAGCGGCAACCGCGGAGGCGCCGCCGTGTTCGACATCATGCGGCGGGCGCACGACGCCGGGCAGAAGCCGGGCAGCCGCGCCGTCCTCTACGCGGCGGCGCCTGGCCTCACCGCCACCGCCCTGGAAGGCGAGTGGCTGTAGATCCGCCCGCAGTCGCCCGCGGCGGAACCACCGCTGAGGCCGGGCGTCCGGCCGTCGCCGCCCCGTCCGGTGGCACCCGCCACGCCGGCCGCGGTCTCGCCCCGCGGTCGCGTCACCGCGCGACTTCCGCCCAGACCACCTTGCCGGTGTCCGTCCACCGCACCCCCCACCGGGTGGTGAGCCGGTGCACGACGTGCAGACCGCGGCCGCCGTCGTCCAGGAGGCCGCCCCGGCCCAGGTTCGGCCTGCCGTTGCCCGTGTCGCCCACCTCGCACAGCAGGCCGTGACCGGCCCTGATCAGCCGTACCGTGACGGGACCGGCGGCGAACCGGACCGCGTTGGTGACCAGTTCGCTGACCAGGAGCAGCACGTCGTCCCGGGTACCGGCTCTGGTGCGCCAGGTCCGCAGCAGCGCGGAGACATGCGCGCGGGCACGTGCGGGGGCGTCGTCGCGGGCGGGCAGCCGCCAGGTCGCGGTGTCCCCCTTGCGGTAGCCGATCATCCGCGCGAGCAGCAGGGTCACGTCGTCGCGCTGCCTCACGGGCGCCAGCGAGGAGACGACGTGCCGTGCGGCCTGCTGGAGGGAGTCCCATGGGTGCACCCCGGACACGGTGTCCGTGAGCCTCGCGATGCCCTCGTCGATCGACAGGGCACGGTCCTCCACGAGACCGTCGGTGAAGAGGGCGAGCAGGGAGCCCGGAGGTGCGCCGAAAGTGTGCACGTCGAACGGCTCGCGGAGCGCGAACTCGGCGCCCAGGCCGGGGTGGGGGCGGACCGGGAGCGGGCCCGCCTGCCCGTCCGGGGTGATCAGGACCGGGGGGAGGTGGCCGGCGCTGGACACCACGACCTGGTGGCTGACCGGGTCGTAGAGGGCGATGCAGCAGGTCGAGCCGAGGGCGCTGTAGCCGGCCGTCAGCCCGGACTCGGTGTCGTCCAGCAGCGTCACGGTCTCGTCCAGGTGCTCCAGCACCTCGTCGGGCGCGAGCCCCGCGGACAGCAGGGCGCGGGCCTCCATGCTCAGCTGGCCCATGGTCGCCGCGGCTCCCAGGCCGTGCCCGACGACGTCGCCGACGACCAGCGCGGTACGTCCGTCCGGCAGCGGGAAGCTGTTCACCCAGTCGCCGCCGACTCCCGCGCTGTCGGGGGTGGCGGGCTGGTAGACGCTGGCGATCTCGATGGTGTCGCCGCCGCTCCGGGGCAGGAGCCGGCGCTGCAGGGCGAGCACCTGCGTGTGCTCACGCTGGTGCTGACGGGCGAGGTCGACGTGATGGGCGGTCCTGGCGACCAGTTCCTGAAGGTCGAACAGCTCGCTGTCGTGGAAGGGCGCGTCCGCCCGCCGCCAGATCTCCGCCACGCCCAGGACGACGGGCGGCTCGCTGTCCAGGACCAGCGGCACGCACGCCAGGGCCGCCGACCGCTCGCCGGGCACCAGGGCACGCACGACGCGTGGACTGCCGAGGACCCGCTCGACCGCATCCCGGTCGGGGATGACGATGGTCTGCGGGGCGTCGTCCCGCCGTATCGCCTGCGCCAGCAGCCGGCTCGCGTCGCCGGGCAGGTCGTCGCCCGGCGTCACATAGCCCTCGGGCCACGCACGGTCCGGCACCAGCGCCGCCCGCCGCAGCCGGATGCGCCCCTGCCGCTGCCCGGTGACGCCCTCGCCCGTCCACACGGTGAAGTCGAGGTCGACGGCGGCCACGTCGCCCCAGGCCAGCAGGGACTGCGCCAGCGACTGCGCGGTCTCGCCGATGTCCAGCGAGGTGCCGATCGCGGTCTCGGCGGCGTACAGGTGCAGCCGCCGGGCCATGGCGATCAGTGAGACGGTCAGGCCCTCGTGCGGCGGCGCGGCGGGCAGGATGCTCATCGAGACCACCAGCTCCGACCCGTCGCCGCGCCGCAGACGCTGGATCCGGGCGACGTGCGCCTCCCCCGTCTCCAGGACCTGCCGCAGCCGCCGGGTGACCGTCGGCACGTCCCCGGGCGGCAGGAGATCGACGAAGGGACTCCCGGCCACGACCTCCAGCCCCGCGAAGACGGGGGCCTCCAGGTTGCAGCGGGTGATCCTCAGATCCCTGTCCATGTTGACCGCGCCGAGGATCTGGTCCTGCCGGCCGCCCGACGGACCGTCGGACACACGGCGGCAGTTCGTCCGGTCGCCCTGCGCGCCGGCGGGGCCGACCGCCGCTGCCGCCCCGCCGCGCGGGATGTAGCGCCCCAGGGCGCTGCTGACCAGGTCGAACACCGAAGAGGACGAGGGAGAGGGTGTGGAGTCCATACGGCTCTCTCAGGCATTCCCCGGCGGGGGCAGCGCCGGGGCCGTACTCAGGTCCGTGCGACGGGCCCCGAGATCCCTGACCGCACACCTCATTGAATAACACCTGAGGTCGCTACGCCCACACCAGCACGGTCGGCGCGGAGCCTCCCGCGCCGGGAGGCCGCACTGTCAGCGGTCGAGGCGGGCGGTGAGGAGGTTGGGGTCCGCACCGGTGAGGTAGGCGGCGCTGGGGACGTAGACCCTGTCTGCGTGGACCGCGACGGAGGTGGGGGTCCGCAGGCCGTCGGCCGCGGTGAGGACGGCGGTGTGGGTGCCGTCGGGGCGGACGAGGTCGACCTCGTCGTCGTCGCGGGCGGCGAGCAGGGTGTCGCCGCGGCCGGTGAAGGAGAAGCCGTCGATCGACGGCATGCCGGTCGCCCGGACCTGGATCGCGCCGGCCGTGCCGTGCGCGGTGACCGGGATGCGCAGGACGGTGCCCTTGTCGAGGTTGGTGACCCAGAGCGCCCCGCCATGGAGCTTCAGCCCGTTCGCGCCGGCGAAGGTGCTGGGTTTGAGGGCGTCGCCCTCGGCCCAGACGGCTGCCCTGCCGCCGCTCGCCGGGAGCCGGTGGACGACGCCGTGCACGGAGTCGGTGACGTAGACGCGGTGGGTGCGCTCGTCGAGGGCGAGGCCGTTGGGCAGACCGTCGGCGGGGAGGGCGGCGATGCGGTGCGGGCGGCCTCCGGGACGTACGGCCCAGACGCCGGTGAGGTCGGCGGTGCCGGTGGCGTAGGTGACGTAGAGGGTGCCGTCGTGGGCGCGGGCGATCCCGCCGACGAACGCCTTGCCCAGGTTGGGGGTCTGGGCGTGCGCGGGCGCCGGCAGGGTGGCCAGGACGTGCGTCCGGCCGTCCGGGCCGACCCGGACCATCTGCCGGGCGAAAGAGAACGTCAGGTAGGCGGATCCGTCACGGCCAACGGTGATGTTCTCGGGCTGCTGCCCGCCGGCCAGGTCGAAGTGGGCGGTGACGCGGGGGCGGGACAGGGGCTCGGTGGCCGCGGTGGCGGTCGCGGTCGCGGCTGTGCCCAGCAGGGCTAGCGCGGTGGCCAGGACGGTGAGGGAGGAGCGGGCGTGCATGGGCGTCTCCTGGATCGGGGGTGGGGGATGCCCCGCCGTCGGGGGTGTCGGTCGGCGACAGGGGTCGACGTGCTGGATACAGGGGCCGGGCTCGGGGGGCCGAGGGTCGAGGGGGGAGGCCGAGGCTCGGTGGGAGCCCGAGGCTCCGGGGGGAGGTCGAGGCTCAGAGGGGTCGAGGCTCAGAGGGGTCGAGGCTCAGAGGGCTGCGGGGAAGAGGGAGCGGTTGGCGATGTCGATGATGAACGGGCCGACGAGCGACGGGTAGCGCTCCACGATCGCCTTCTTGTAGGCCTCGCCGTCGTCGCCGAGCAGTTCGCGGGCGTCGGCCAGGTAGCGGCGGACGTCCGCGTAGATCTCAGGGCCGGTGGGCAGACCGTGGCCGGCGAGGATCGTGTCGTAGCCGGACCGGGCGGCCAGCACGTCGAGGGCCCGCTCCCAGCCGATGATGTCGTTGTTCCCGAGGTAGAGGTGGACGTCGTTGTAGACGAGGTCCTGGGCGACCAGGACGCCCTGGTCGGGCAGGCTGACGAGGAGCTCGTCGGCGGCCTCGCCACCGGAGACGGCCTCGAAGACGAAGGGGACACCGTCGATGATCTCGGTGACCGGGGTGAGGGCCACGGTCGGCGTGAAGTCGGCGAGGGGGATGACCTGACCGGTGGGCAGCCGGCTGTCGCCGCGCGCGATGATCTGCTCGCGCACCTGGGGCAGGGCGTGCACGGGGAGGCCGAAGCGGGCGGCGCCGTTGTAGTGGTCGGGGTGGGCATGGGTGACGATCAGCCGGTCCAGCGGCTTGCCCAGAGTCTTCGCGTAGGCGACGACCTCGTCGGCGTAGGCGGGCAGGAGCTGGGCGTCGACCGCCACGATCCGCGCCGGGGTCTCGATGAGCTGGGTGGTGGTGTGGAAGGTGTCGGCCGGCGACATGTAGCTGTGGATGCGGACCGCGCCCTTGTCGAGGACCGTGACCGTGCCGTTCATGGGGTGCTCCCTGTGGTGGAGGGCGGCCCTTCGCCGCTCGACGCCCTCCACTCTCGCCGGTGAACCCGCAGGCAGGCGAGATACGCTGAAGACAGGCCATGGTGAATCGAGGACATACGAACAGCGGAGAGCGTGATGCTTCCCCCGAACTCCGAGGACGGGACCGCTTCACCGGAGGAGGGCCCGATCCTGCGGCTCGACTTCAATCCGCCCGAGGAGCACGTCCCCGGCTTCGAGATCATCGACCTGGCGACCCTGCACGAGCGGCGCCGCCGCCGGCGCAGACGGCCCGACCTGGTGCACCGGGTCGACTTCCACACCCTCACTCTCATCACCGAGGGCGAGGGAGAGCACGCGGTCGACTTCGTGACCTATCCCTGCCGCCCGGGGACGCTGACCTGGGTCCGCCCGGGCCAGGTGCAGAGTTTCACCCGGCCGGGCACCGCGAACGGCACGCACCTGCTGTTCACCCCGGCCTTCCCACCCCACGGCAGCAGCGCCGACCGGCTGGTCAACGAGTGGTACGGCCCCTTCCACTGGCAGTTGGGCGCGCGCCCCGAGTACGCCGTACTGACCACGCTGCTGGACCAGTTGCGGGCGGAGTACGCCCGGCCGCGGCAGACCGTGTCGGCGGAGATCCTCCAACTCCTGCTGGCCACCGTACTGTTGCAGGTCGACCGGCTGCCCCACCCCGACGGCGGTGGCGACCCGCACGCCGGCGGCGAGGTGTACGCCCGTTTCCGCGCCGAGTTGGAACACTCCTACGCCACCACCCGCCGCGCCGCCGACTACGCCCACCGCCTCGGATACACCGTGAAGACACTCACCCGTGCCTGCGCGGCGGCCACCGGACAGCCCGTCAAACACGTCATCGACGGCCGCGTCGCCCTGGAGGCCCAACGGCTGCTCGCGCACACGGACGAACCCGTGGCGGCCGTCGCCCGCCGCCTCGGCTTCCCCGAACCCACCAATTTCGGCAAGTTCTTCGCCCGCCACACCGGCGTCACCCCGGGCGCCTTCCGCCTGACCCACCAGGGCGGCGGCGCTCGCCCCCAGGCCGCGCCGAGGCGGTCTTCAGGGTGGTGAGTGAGCGTGGATCAGGGGCGTCGTGCGAGGAACACGAACTCCTTGCCGGGCCGGTCGGGCGCATCGCGGACCTCCTGCACCGAGAAGCCGTGAGCGATGAGATCCGTCTCGACTTCCTCGCGCTCGCGAAAGCGCAGGGTCGAGTCCGACGTCAGCACCTGCCCGTCCGCTGCGAAGACGTAGGTCCAGCGGAAGGTCACCAACGGCCCGCTCACCTCGATCAGCCGGACCCAGCTCTCGACCGGACCGACGCCCGGAATCTCCGTCACCGTGCAGGAGTTCTCGCGGGTCCACTCCTCCCAGGCCCGTCCGGCCGGATCCCGGGTCTCGAAGACCAGGTGCCCGCCCGGCCGCAGCGCTTCGCGGGCTCCCCGCAGCGTCCCCCGCCAGACGTGCGGATCGACGATGGCCTGGGCGACGTTGGCCGTCATCGTCGCAAGGTCGACCCGCAGGGGCGGGAGGTCGGTCGCGTCACCGCAGATCCAGCGCACCCGCTCACCGCCCGGCTTGGCCCGGGCGACGTCGACGGATGCCCGGGCGGGGTCGACGCCGACGACCTCGATCCCGCGGTCGGCCAGGAGGAGGGCGAACACCCCTGTGCCGCAGCCGATGTCGAGGACCCGGCGCGCCCCTAAGTCCTCCGCCATCCGGAGGTAGGCGTCGAGGTCCCCGCGGTCGGGGTCCAGCGAATCGTAGATCGCGGCGAGCCGCGGATGCCCGAAGCAGTCGTCAGCCATGCGGTCTCTCAACTCCCAAGGTGTGGATGGGGCTTCATCCCTGCTTGCAGTCTCAAGACATGGCGTTCATGGGCACCTCGCACTGTCGTTTCCTCTGACCCGAGAGGCGCTGAGGGCGAGGCCGGACGGCGTCTCCCTCCTCGGCGTGCCTAGCGCATGAACCATCTTCCCACCGCTGTCCCTCACTTGCTGAGACAGTGACGGTCCGAGCGCACGCGCGGGCACGATCTCCATCCGTCATCCCTGCCGGCTGACGGGCGCCCGCGCCACCAGCGGCGCCGTGCCGGCCACCGCCTACCGGCCTCGGTGACCGGAGGCAGGTCCTCGCGCGGCAGGGATAGCCTGCGCGGATGCAGCGGACGGAGCGGTTTCAGCGGGCCGCCGGCGCGGTCGTCGGCTCAGCGGTGGGGGACGCCCTGGGCGCTCCCTTCGAGTTCGGTCCCCGAGGAGCGTTCACCGCGCGGTTCCCCACACCCGGCGTCGGTGGCGAGATGTGCGGAGGCGGCGGCTGGGACCCCGGCGAGGCGACCGACGACACGCAGATGGCCGTCCTGGTCGCGGAGTCGCTGCTGGAGCGGGACGGACTGGATCTGCCGGACATCTTCGCCCGCTTCCAGCGGTGGGCGGCGTCGGAACCCAAGGACATCGGCCTGCAGACCGAGGACGTCCTGACCAACGGCATGCCCTGGGACCTCGCCGCCGCGATCCATTTCCAGGTCAACCGACGAGCAGCGGGAAACGGCGCGTTGATGCGGGCGTCGACCTCCGCGGTCCACTTCGCGCCTGCCGGCCGGGAAGCCACCATGGACGCGGCCCGCCGCATCGCCGCTCTCACCCACGGCGACCGCGCGGCCTGGGAGGCCACCGCGATCTTCCACGAACTCGTCCGCGTCACCTTCGAGGACACCGACCCCCTCGCCGCGCTCCCCGACATCCTGGCGCTTGTCCGCCCCGACCACCGCGACCGCTACGCCACCGTCCTCGCACCCGACTGGCACCCCGACCAGGCGACCGAGTTCAACGGAGCCGTCTGGCCCTGCCTGGGCTCCGCCATCTGGGCCCTGCGCACCACGACCAGCTTCGAAGACGCGATACGCGCGGCGATCGACCTCGGCGGCGACACGGACACCGTCGCCGCGGTGACAGGCGGCCTCGCGGGCGCGTACTACGGCCTGAACGCAATCCCCACCCGCTGGACCCAGCCACTCCATGTCCCCCTACCAGGATCCGATGGCCGGGTGCTGCACCTGGCAGACCTACTCCACCTCACACACAGCCTCGGATGCTGAACCTGCGTGGCCGCGCTGCGCGTGGCGCTGGCGCTGATAGCGGCCCGCCGGGCGGTCGGCCCGCGCTGCGGTAAGCGGTCGTGGCCCTGCCCACCGCGACGGCGGCGGTGCTGCCCTTCGCCCTCGCCGGCCCCGCCAACTTCTACCGCAGCGTCATCGCCTTCCTTTATCGCCATGAGCGGCAGGGTAGTTGTTCGCACTCCCGCAAGAGCGGGATATTCCGGCTGGGGTTGTTCAGACAGCTCAGTGCGGGTTCGCCGAGGTTGTCCAGGAGCAGTTGGTCTTGAGCCAGTCCAGTGCGTCCTGGTCTGGCTGCCCGGAGCGCAGTCGGCGAGTGGGCCGGCGATGACCGCGCCGGGCTGGAGGACGGCCTGGTAGTCGGCCAGGACGGTGGGGTCCGAGATGTGCGTGTAGGTCGCGTATGACGCACGGTGCCGACCCTCGGACGCTGAGTGGTCGCCCCGTCCGTAGGCGTCGGCGGACGAGGCGGTACTCGTCAGTCGCCCCGAAGACCGACCGCCAGCGTCAGTTCGAGGACCCGGTGTGGCGATGCGAGATCCGGAAACAGTTCCCGCAGCTGCGACAGCCTGTACCGGACGGTCTGGGGGTGGACGAACAGCGCCGCCGCCACCTCGTCCCGTCTGCCCTGGTGCAGCAGCCACGCCCGCAGCGTCTCCTCCAGTCGCCGTGCGGTCGCGTCAGGCAAAGTCCGCAACGGTGCGAGGGCTCTCGCGCGCAGGTCCGCGAACGCGTCCACGTCGGCGCTCAGCACCAGCTCGGGCAAGTGTTCCTCGGTGTCGCGGATGTCGGAGGAGAGGGAGCGCGCGCGTACGGCTCGTGCGTACGAGGCGGAGGCACGGGTCCATGGGCGGGCCGGGCCGACCACGGCGTTGCGGTCGGCCAGTCGTCGCAGGAGATGTGGCCGGTCGGCGTCGGGGACGAGCAGCACACCGGTGGCGTCCGGCAGGTCGTCGAGGACGAGGGTGCTCGGGTCGATCGCGCGGTACGCAGGCCGGGCCTGGGCGGCGGGCAACAGGACCGCGGTCAGTGAGACCGGAGGCTGCCACCCGGCTCGTTGCGCGGAGGTCAGCAGCACGTCCGGGCTCGCGCCGGCGAGGAGGTCGCGGGCCAGGTGTTCCAGGTGGCGCTCGTGGTCCCTGCCCTGGGCGGCCAGTTCGTCGGCGTGGCCCGCGGCGCTCGCGGCGGAGAGCTCGTCGATGTAGGCGAACGTCAGCTCGGCGAACTTGGCGACCTCGGCGGCGGGCAGGCCCGCGGGTACGGCGCCCGCTGCCAGGCATCGCCATGCCACGCGGGCGCCGACGCGGTAGGCGCTGAGCAGGGCGTCCATCGAACGGCCGTCGCGCACCTCGCCGCGGCCCAGCTCGTAGGCCGCGTCACCGGCGTCGCCGCCGGTGGCGTTCCCGCTCGCGAGGTCCAGGTAGTGCCCGAGGGCGGTGCGGACGGCTCTGCGGATGGTGCCGCCCATGTGGCCCGAAAGGGCGTTGGCATAGGGAGGGACCTCGTCGATGATCGCTTGGACGACCTCGTCGGCGGTGGTCTTCAGCTCGGCCCGCAGTGCGGTGACCGTCGTCTCATCGAGAGCCAGTTCGCTGGCTCTCTGGATTGCATGGCTCACGTTTTTGTTCCCTGCGAACAATTCAGTCGGCCAGATTTACGTCCTGCGGTCAGGACTTTACGCCCTGAGGCGCAGCAAGCTGGAGTCATGACGAGTGCAGCCCTCCGCAGCAGGGCGTGGAAACTGCTGGAGATGGTCACGACGCCGCTGCTGCCGTCGGACTACCTCGACCTGGTCAGCCCGCTGCGTGCGGGCGCCGACCTGCGTGGGCGCATCGAGGCCGTGCACCCCGAGACGGATGACGCCGCGACTGTGGTGATCAGGCCGGGACGGGGCTGGCGCGGCCACACGGCCGGTCAGTACGTGCGGATCGGGGTCGACGTCGACGGGGTGCGCCTGTGGCGTGCCTACTCCATCACCTCGCCGACGAACCGCCGGGACGGCCGCGTCACGATCACCGTGAAGGCGATCCCGGACGGCAAGGTCAGCAACCACCTGGTGCGCAGGGTGAAACCGGGCACGCTGATCCAGCTCGACCAGGCGACCGGCGACTTCGTGCTGCCGCGGGCCAAGCCCGCCAAGGTGCTCTACCTGACGGCCGGCAGCGGCATCACGCCTGTGATGGGCATGCTGCGCGACACCGAGTTCGACGACGTCGTCATGGTCCACTGCGCGCCGCAGCCGCACGACGTGATCTTCCGCAACGAGCTGCACGAGCTGGTCGCGGACAAGAAGCTGCGGCTCACCGAGGTGCACACCGACACGGACGGCGTGCTCGACATCGCCCGTCTCGACGAACTCGTGCCCGACTGGGCCGAGCGCGAGACGTGGGCTTGCGGGCCCGCGGGCCTGCTCGACGCCGCCGAAAAGCACTGGGCCGGGCACGGGGTCCAGGAACGCCTGCACACCGAACGCTTCCGCCCCGGCATCGTCGTGGCCGGCGAAGGCGGCGAGGTCACGTTCAGCACCACCGGCAAGACCGTCGACGCGGACGGCGCCACGCCGTTGCTGGACGTCGGCGAGGAGGCCGGTGTGCTCATGCCCTCCGGGTGCCGCATGGGCATCTGCTTCGGCTGCATCACCCCGCTCAAGGCGGGCGCCGTCCGCGACCTGCGCACCGGCGAGATCACCGAGGCCGAGCCGGGCGTCCTCATCCAGACCTGCGTGTCCGCCGCGGCGGGCCCGTGCGACATCGAACGGTAGGAGCACTTTGACCGCCATCGACCCCACCGCCCACCTGACCGCGGAGCAGATCGAGGAGCTCGGCCGCGAACTCGACGCGATCCGCGACGAGGTGATCGCCGGCCGCGGCGAGAAGGACGCCGCCTACATCCGCAAGGTCATCTCGGCGCAGCGCAAGCTGGAGCTGGTCAGCAGGGGCGTGCTGCTGTTCTCGCTCTTCCCGCCCGCGTGGGTGATCGGCACCGCCGGTCTGTCCGTGGCGAAGATCATGGACAACATGGAGATCGGCCACAACATCCTGCACGGGCAGTGGGACTGGATGCGGGACCCGAAGATCCACTCCACCACCTGGGAATGGGATCACGTCTCGCCGGCCGACCAGTGGAAGCACTCGCACAACGAGCTGCACCACGCGTACACCAACGTGATCGGCAAGGACAACGACCTCGGCTACGGCATCATGCGCGTCGACGAGGACCAGAAGTGGCACCCGTTCCACCTCGGCCAGCCGCTGTGGAACTTCATCAACGCCTGCTTCTTCGAGTACGGCATCGCGGCCTACGACCTGGAGCTCGGCAAGAACCTGAACAAGCGCCGCCGCAAGAACCCGGAGTTCCGGGCGCGGGCCAGGGCCGTGGGCCGCAAGATCCGCAAGCAGGTGCTCAAGGACTACGTGATCCACCCGCTCCTGTCGGGCCCGTCGTTCCTCCCCACGCTCGCCGCCACGTTCACCGCGAACCTGGTGCGCAACCTCTGGTCCCACTCGGTGATCATGTGCGGGCACTTCCCCGAGGGCGTCCAGGTCTTCGAGCGCCGGTCGATCAAGGGCGAGACGCGCGGCCAGTGGTACCTGCGCCAGATGATGGGCTCGGCGAACATCAGCGGCAGCAAGGCCATGCACTTCATGACCGGCAACCTGTCCCACCAGATCGAGCACCACCTGTTCCCGGACCTGCCGAGCAACCGGTACGCCGAGGTCGCGGTGAAGGTGCGCGCGCTGTTCGAGAAGTACGAGCTGGAGTACGTCACCGGGCCTCTGCCCAAGCAGGTGTTCTCGGCGTGGCGCAAGGTCTTCCGCCTCTCGCTGCCGAACAGGAAGCCTGGCGTCAGGACACCGGACCGCGAGCCGGAGCTCGTCGCGGCCTGATTCCCGGTACCGGTTCAGATCCTTCCGCCGTGCCGGCGGCACCGCCGGGTCCGGTGAGATCCGTAGCGGACGGTGAGATCTGTAGGGGACGGTGAGCTCCGTCGCGGACGGTGAGATCCGTGGCGGACGCTGGGCGACCGCGACGGACCGTACGACACGTGATCCGCGGCAGTCCGGTACCCGGCTGCGCTGCCCGGACGTGCGCCACAAGCGCAGCACACAGCCCCGACGAGGTGTTACAGCGCGCTGACCTGCCGCGGTCGGGCCGGCAGTCGGGGCTCGCCGAGCGCTGCTTCCCCCTCCTGCTGAGCAGGATGGGGGAGGACGGTGGTGGCGCGGGCTTCACTGGGCGGCCGGGGCCGCCCACTCGACGAACTGGACGATCACGCCGTTGGGGTCGGTGATCTGGAAGAGGCGTTCGCCCCAGGGCTCCTCGCGCAGAGGCATGGTGATGTCCACGCCCGCGGCCCGCAGGCGCGCCTCCTCGTCCTTGATGCCGGTGGTGGTGAAAGCGACGATCAGGCCGGAGGCGTGCTGGTCGCGCTGGTCCACGGGCAGTACCTGAGTGCCGCGGGCGAGCAGGACTATGTCGACCGCGGCGTCTGAGCGCGTCAGGGAGGCGAAGCCGTCGGCGGCGGCCTGTTCGGTGTAGCCCAGGTGGGTGGTGAAGAACTGCCGGGAGGCCTCGATGTCGTCGACGGTGAGCGACAGGGTGGAGGCGGTGATCTGCAAGGCGTTTCTCCTCAGGGTTCGGGACGGGGCGGTTGCGAAGGCCGGTGGGGTGCAGGTCAGTTGCCGTAGCGCCGCGGCAGATTGCGGGCCGGCGGCGGGACCCGTCGAACGGGTGTGGCGGACGCCTGGAAGAACGGACGCCGGTTGCCACGTCGCTGTGCGAGGGACCGGCTGTCGCCGACCAGGGTCGGACCGCCGGCCAGGGCCGGAAAGGGGAGGGAGACAGGGCGGGGCTCAGGCATGAGCGCTCTCCGTTCTTTGCTCCGTAGAAACTTTACGACGGACGTAAACTTAGTCCGAGGGTGCCGCCGGTGTCAACATAAAAATGCTACGGGCGTAAGATTGCGTCATGGCTACTGACATCAGCTCATCCGCGCCCCCTGTCGGCCTGCGGGAAGCGAAGAAGCAGGAGACGCGGCAACTCATCTCCGACCACGCCACCCGCCTGTTCATCGCCCAGGGCTTCGAGCAGACCACCATCGCCGAGATCGCCGCCGCGGCACGGGTCGCCAAGAAGACCGTGACCAACTACTTCTCCCGCAAGGAGGACCTGGCCCTGGACCACCAGGACGTCTTCATCGCCTCCCTGGCACACACCGTGACCACCCGTCGAGCCGGCGAGAGCGCCCTGGCCGCCCTGCGCCGCGCCTTCATCGACGCCGGCACCGCCGCCGAACCGGTCGCCGGGTTCTCCGGCCCCGCTTTCGCCCGCATGATCGCCGACAGCCCCACCCTCTCCGCCCGACTGCGCGATCTGCACGACCTCCGTGAGGCAGCCCTGGCCGACGCCCTTGTCGAGGCCACCGGCGCACCCCGTGACGACATCACCCCCCGCGCCGCCGCCGCCCTGCTCGGCGCCGTGCACCGCACCCTGTTCCAGCGCATCCAGGAACTCACTCTCGCCGGCCAGGACAACGCCCGCATCTCAGCCACCATCACCGCGGAGGCGAGCAAAGCCTTCGACCTGCTGGAGCCCTCACTCGCCCACTACGCCGCCGCCTGATCCGACCGCCCGGCGGAGAAGAAGGGGCCGTCGATTCAAGGCCTGTGGCTGGAGGCGGTCGGGCACCCCGTCCAGTGCGACGCCGGCTCCCGGTCCAGGACGTTGCCGACGATGCAGCCGCCCGGAGATTCGGGGTCTGCCTGATCTGCGTCGCCCCGCCGACCGCTTCTTGGCGGCGGGGCGAAGTGCTGTGAAGTGGCTTGTGCGGGTGGGTGCTCGCGGCGTGCGGGTGAGGTGGGCGGTCGATGCGAGCGAGGTTGATCTGGCTCCGGTGAGCTGTTTTGTTGCGGCTCCGCGGTCGGCGTTGGACACTCATTGCGAGTGCAGTGGTGTGACTCGAAACGCGAAGCGTTCGCGTCCAGGAGTGATCGCCATGGCCAAGACGCAACCTCCCCCGCTTACTGTCGTACAGCCCGGGGAGGGGACCGAGGTCGACATCGGACCCATCGGGGTGGTCTTCAAACTCTGGGGCGCCGACACCGACGGCGCGCTGTCCGTCGTGGAACACCCCTTTCCTGTGGGGGCGCTCGTGCCGCCGCACCTGCACACACGGGAAGACGAGTACTCGATCGTCACTGAGGGCGAGATCGGCTTCCGCTCCGGCGACCGCGAGGCCGTCCTCGGCCCTGGTGGGTACATCACGAAGCCGCGCGGCGAGCTGCACACGATGTGGAACGCCGGACCGGTCCCGGCCCGCATGATCGAGGTGATCACTCCCGCCGGGTTCGAGCACTTCTTCCGCGAACTGGCCGAACTGGTGTCCGCCGGGCCGCCGGAGCCCGACGCGGTCGCCGAGCTCGCCAAGAACTACGGCCTGGCCTTCGGCCGGCCTGCCTGGCTGCCTGGCATCGTCGAGCGGTTCGGGCTCAATCCGCCGCCGGGAACAGAGCAACGCTGAGCCGCTGTCCCTGACTGGTGGCCCCGGATCACCGACGTACAGGCCCCTCCCCTGCCCGTGCGACACGTCTCGGACGGCCCCGGCCCCCGGATCACCGGAGCAACCTACGGGCCTGCACCTGAGCGGCGTTGTCCTGCGGCCGGCGTCCCGACTCGGATCTCCCCGTCCTCGTAGGACGAGCTGATCGTCAGCCCCGCCACCCCTCCCGTAATCCCCTTGCGTAATGGTCAAGAATCGTTGACCATTGCTCGCATGCCTGCCGAGGATCTCCCCGAGACGCTTCACGTCACCACGGACGACCAGCTGCGCGCCGTCTCCAATCTCACGCGCCACCGGATCATGGCCGTGCTCCGCTTCGAGCCTGCGACGATCACGCAGATCGCCGAGCGGGTGGGCCTTGCGAAGGGGAGTTCCAGCTATCACGTGCGACTGCTGGAGCGGGCCGGCTTGGTGAAGGTGGTACGGACGCGGAAGGTGCGGGGCGTCACCGAGCGGTACTACGCGATGGCCGCACGGTCGATCGTGCTGCCGGATCCGGGCGAGGGAGGGCCGGACGTGCTGATGCGGCACGCGGTGGCGGACCTGGAGGCGTCGCCGGCGGATGGCGAGCGGCACGTACGGATGGCGCATCTGCGGCTCACCGAGGAGCAGTTCGCGCAGCTGGGGGCGCGGCTGGAGGCGCTGGCGGACGAGTACCGGGAGCTGTCCGATCCGTCGCTGCCGGACGCGTCGCTCGTCTTCGCGCTGTTCCACCCGGCACCCCGCGTGCAGGCCGACGGGGCCGCCAAGTGACTACCTCGGACGTTCGGAAGTTACCGGCCGGGTTCGGACGGCTGTGGACTGCGCAGACCGTGTCCTCGCTCGGCGACGGGGTGTCGCATGCCGCGCTGCCGCTGATCGCGCTGACGTTGACGCGGGAGCCGATGGCGCTCGCCGTCGTCACGGCCGCCGGGACGCTGCCGTGGCTGCTCTTCGGGGTGGTCGGCGGGGCGCTGGTGGACCGCTGGGACCGTCGGCGCACGATGTGGGTCGCGGACGCGGTGCGTGCGGTGCTGCTCGCGATACCGGCGGCAGCGGCCGCGCTCGATGCGCTGAGTATCCCGCTGCTCGCGGCCGTCGCCTTCCTGCTCGGCCTGGGCGGACTCTTCTTCGATACGGCCGCCACGGCCTATCTGCCGGATCTGCTCGGCCGGGACCCCGCACTCCTGGAGCGCGCCAACTCTCGCTTGCGCGGCGCCCAGACCGCCATGTCCGGCTTCGCGGGTCCGCCTGCGGGCAGTGCGCTGCTCGCACTCGGGCGGGCGGTTCCACTGATCGCCGACGCCGTGTCGTTCATGCTCTCCGCACTGCTCGTACGGTCGCTTCCCGCCATGCCCCGACCCGTGCCCGAGGTCCGAGAGTCACTGCTTCGTCAGGCGCGGGCGGGAGCCTCGTACGTCTTCCGGGACCGGGTCCTGCTCGGGCTGGCGCTCCGCCCGGCGGTCGGGAACGTCGCCTTCATCGCCGTGGAGACCGTCCTCGCCCTCTTCGCGCACGACCGCCTCGGCATCGACACCTACGGCTTCGGCCTGCTTCTCGCGGCTGAGGCCACCGGCGGTCTGCTCGGTGCGGGCATCGCCACCTGCCTCGGCCGACGACTCGGCACCGGCACCGCACTGACCTGCACGGCCGCCGTCGAGGGGCTTGCCGTCCTGGGACTGGCCGCTGCCCCGAACCCGTACGTGGCCGGGCTGGCGCTCGCCGTCTGCGGGGCCGCCATGGGGTCAACGATGGTGCTCGGGCCCTCCCTACGGCAGGCGATCGTCCCGGCCCACCTCATGGGCCGGGTCGCCTCCACCTCCCGCATGCTGGCCATGTGCGCCGCCCCCATCGGGGCCTTCCTCGGCGGCTGGCTGGCCACCGCCTACGACATCCGCACCCCGCTCTACGCAGCCGCCGCCCTCCTCCTGGCGATGACGGCCGTCACGGCGTCCATGACCAGCAACCGCCGGGTCGAAGCAGCGCTGCGTGCCGCCGCACCGGCCGACGGCCCGACCCACCCGGCAGCCAACGACCCCGCCCCGGTACCTGCGCCGCACTCGTTGTGATGCGGGCGCAGGCCCTGGCCGTGACCGCCTGCTCTGAACATCTGGCTCGCCGGCGGCGGCAAGCCCGCCTCCGCGCTCCGCGACCGGTCGGAAAGTCACATGCTCCGCCGGACAGGACCTGGTTCGACCTCACCGGCTTCCTGCCGGCCGCACGCCGCGACTCCGACTGCGGCGTCAACACCGCCACCTGCACGAGGAAATGACATGAGAGCACTCGCCACCCCGTCACTGCTGGCGGCCACTGTGGCCACAGGCCTGATGGCCGGTCTTTTCGCCGCCTTCTCCTACGCCGTCATGCCCGGCCTGCGTCGCAGTGACGACCGCACGTTCGTCACCGCGATGCAGCAGATCAACAAGGCGATCCTCAACGGATGGTTCATGACGTGCTTTTCAGGGGCGATCGCGGCGATCGGCCTTGCCGCCGCCGCCCTTTGGACGCGCGGCGACCGGAGGGCCTTCGCGTTCGTCGTCGCTGCCCTGGTGCTGTACCTGGCGATGTTCGTCATCACCGCGGCCGTCAACGTACCGCTCAACGACAAACTGGCCGCCGCCGGTCGGCCGGACCGCATCCGCGACATCGCCTCCGTGCGGCAGCAGTTCGAACCCGGCTGGGTCGCCTGGAACATCGTCCGCGCCGTGGTCTCCACCGGCGCCTTCGGCTGCCTGGCCTGGGCCCTGGTCCTGCACGGTCGCTCCTCCCACTGAATCCGCTCGGCAGTGACTGAGCCCGGGACGTGAGCATTCGTACTCAGGCCCCGGGCCACCGTTCACGGAAGTCTGGAGGCATGAACTCGCCCTACGCAGAACCCCAGCCCGTCGTGCCGCGCGTATCCGGAGCGGCCGTCACCGGCGCGGTGCTGGCCTGTGGCGCCTGCCGGTTCTTCGCTCGGGTCAAGCACCACAGTGAACAGGCATGCGCGACGACAGACGGCTTCTGCTTCACCTGGTGGGATTTGACCGTCATCCCCCTCACGTTCACGACGGCACTGATCACTCTGCTCGCCGTCTACAAGCGACTGGGCATCAGGCCACGGCTCGCGGTCATCCCGCCGACGCTCGTACTGGCTCCGATCCCCCTGGCCGCCACGCAGACCAACGCCGGCTGGTGGGCTGCCGCCCTCACGGGCGGAGCGTGGGCGTCCCTCCTCGCGCTGGCCGCCTGGAGCCGCTACAGGCTCCTGGGGCTCTCCGCCGCGGCCGCACTCCTTCTCGCATCCCTTGTCGTTCTGTACCGCTGACCGACTGCGCATACCGAAGGCCTCGCTGGTGGTGGGAGACACCGGTTGAACACGCCTTCAGCTCGGGCGGACGTCGGCGGGATCGTCGCGCCGCGGTGTCACCCGCCCTGCTCGGGGTCGAGCACGGCCTGGATGGCCGGGGCCAGCCCGCTTTCGATGTCGTCCGGTGTCAGGGTGGTCACCGCCGGGAGGCGCAGCAGGTAGCGAGTGAGCCCGAGGCCGGGGAGTAGCGCGGAGACGAGGCCCGCGCGCTGTGCGGCGACTTCCGTGCCCAGGGCGTCCGGTTTCCTTCCTCCGGCCCTGGCCCGTTCGAGCCCGCTCAGGCGGCGGGCAATCGCCCAGCGGCCGGAGGCGACGGATTCGTCGAGTATCCGAAGGCCCGGTTCCAAGCGCTCGTCTTTCACGGTCGACGGCGGCAGGACCCTGGCGACTTCACGGGTCAAAACCGGGAGCTGGGTCCGCGGGGAACCTGCCGTTGTGCTCGAGGGCTTCCACACGTCGTGATCGGGGCGTATGAGCGTCACAGCCATGGGTGTCCCGTACCCGCCGATGTACTTGGACAGGCAGACGACCCGCAGCTCCGGGGCCGGGGCACCGAGGCCGACCTGGCCGACGAGGTGAAGCCATCGGTGCGGGCGAGCGCGCCTTCGGCGCAGAACGGGCGTGCAGCACGTCTGAACTCAGAGGGTGGGATCGTCGAACTGCTCGAACAGAACCTCCGCCGGTGTGCTGACCTTGGCGACGGTGGACGGGCCGCCCCCGAGAGGTTGTTCGGCCCAGATGACCTTGCCACGGGATGTGTACCGCGTTCCCCATCGCTGAGCGTGCTGGGCCACAAGGAACAGCCCCCGCCCACCCTCGTCCGTGGTGGCCGCCCGGCGAAGACGCGGCGAGACACTGCTGCCGTCGGACACCTCGCAGGTCAAAGAGCGCCCGTGCAGGAGTCGTACCCTGATCGGTGGTGATCCGTACCGGATCGCGTTCGTGACCAACTCGCTGATGATCAGTTCCGTGTTGAACTCGATCTCCTCCTCCCTCCACTCACGCAACTTCTCCCTGCAGTGCGCCCGAACCGAGGCGACCGCCGCAGGATCCGGCTGCACGTCCCACTCCGCCAGACCCGGCGGCGGGAACACCCTGGTGCGCGCGATCAGCAGTGCGATGTCATCGGAGGGGTGTCTCGGCACCATCGCGTCGACCACCGCCTGACAGGTCTCCTCGGGCGTGCATTCCGCCCCGGCCAGCTCCAACGTCCGACGCAGCCCGGCCAGCCCGACGTCGATGTCGCGGGTGCGGTCCTGCACCAGCCCGTCGGTGTACAGCACCAGTCGTGAGTCCTCGGGCAGGTGCAGTTCACGGGTTTCGAAGGGGTGGCCGCCCAGTCCGAGTGGGGGAGATGCCGGCACGTCCGCACAGGTGACGGTCCCGTCAGGGTGCACCACCACCAGGTCGGGGTGTCCGGCACGGGCCGCCGTGCACGCTCCTGCTATCGGGTCGTAGATCGCGTACAGACACGTCGCTCCCGTCACCCCCTCCCCCTCGTGCGCTTCCGTGGCCTCGCCGGCGCTCTCCTCGTGGTCCATACGCACGACCAGGTCGTCCAAGTACCCGAGCGCCTCGTCCACGGGGAGGTCCAGCGCGGAGAGGTTCTGTACGGCGGTGCGCAGCCGCCCCATCGTCGCCGCGGCGTGCAATCCGTGACCGACGACGTCACCGATCACCAGCGCCACTCGCCCGCCCGGCAGCGCGATGAGATCGAACCAGTCCCCGCCCACCCCTGCCTCCGCCGGCAGATACCGCCAGGCCACCGCCAGTGCGTCCTGCTCCGGCTGCCCCCGCGGCAGCAGACTCCGCTGCAACGTCACCGCCATCGTGTGCTCGCGGGTGAACCGTCGCGCGTTGTCGACAGCCACCGCCGCCCGCGCTGCCAACTCCTCCAAGAAGGACAGGTCCTCCTGCTCGAACGCCGGCGAATCCCCCATCCGGTAGAAGTTCGCCACGCCCAGCGGAACACCTCGCGCCTGCAGGGGCACGGTCACCAGCGAATGCACCCCCAGCTCCAGCGCCCCGCGCGTGCGATCCGGGTTCTGCTCCTGCCACGCCCGCGCGTGTCGCAGGTCCGCCTCCAGCACCGCCAAGCCCCGCTCCAACGCCCGCATCTGCGGCGTCGCCGGGAAGAGCGGGACCTTTTCGCCCACCGGGTACAGCGGGAAAGCCTGCTGCTCGCCGCTGATTGCCGCACGCCGCAGTTGTCGCCATTTCTCCGCCGTCGGTTCATGCCCTTCCAGCACCGCATCCAGCAGATCGACCGTGACGACGTCGGCGAACCGCGGTACCGCCACCTGAGCAAGGTCCTGAGCCGTACTCACCACATCCAGCTTCGTCCCGATCCGCACCCCCGACTCATAGAGCAGATCCAGGCGCCCCCGGGCTGCCTTTGCCCGCCCCGACACCACCGCGAGTTCCGTGGTGTCCCGCAACGACACCACGCTGCCTCCCCGGACCCGATGCGGGAACGTGGGCCGCTTGTTCACCGCCAGCAACCGGCCCTCCACCACGTACACCTCGTCCGTGACCGACTCCCCCGACGCCAGCATGCGCGTGATCTCCACCGGCAGACCCAGCTCACGCACATGCCGTCCCTCCACGTCCACCGGCAGACCCAGCAGCCGCTTCCCCTCATCGTTGGCCAGCAGCAACCGTCCGTCGGCGTCGGTGATCAGCACCCCTTCTCGCACCGCGTGCAGGACCGCGACGTGGTGCTCGTACATGCGCGTGATCTCGGCCGGGCCCAGGCCATGGGTTTCCCGCCGCAGCCGCCGGGACACCAGAACCGTCCCGCCGGCAGCCAGGGCCAGAGCGGCCGCGCCGGCACCCAAGGTGATCGGCAGCTGCGGCATCCACAGTCTCGCCACGTTCCTGACCGTGATCCCGGCGGACACCAGGCCGACGACCTCGCCGCCGGCACCGGTCACGGGGACCACTGCCTGGACGGCCGTTCCCCGACCCGCCGGCAGGGGCGGCCCGCCCGCCTCCTCGATGGTGGTGCGGCCTTCCAACGACGGTTGAATGGTGCCGACGAACTTCTTCCCGATCTCTTCCGGGTACGGGTACGTATAGCGAATCCCGTTGGTGTCCATGACGACGATGAAGTCCACACCCGCCCTCTTACGAGCCGCTTCCGCACGCGGCTGCAGCACCACCGTCGGGTTCGGGCTGCGCAACGCCTCTACGACGCCTGGGGCCTCCGCGAACGCCTGGGCTGCGACGACCGATTCCCGACGCCCGTGCTGCAGCGCGTCACGGGCAGCCTGAAGCACAACAGAGATCACCCCGGCCGCGACCAGCAGCACGACGATCAGGATCTCGATGAGGAACACCCGCCCGGCGACGCTGCGCGGGTTCAGCAGGGACTCGCGACGATCACGTGGCTGCCCGGCAGACGGATGGCGCGACGGCTTCCGATGCAGCCAGGAAGGTGCCTTCGCGATTGCGTTCATGGCGTCCGCTCCGGTTCGGCGAGACATCACCAGCGTATGCGCGCGTAGGCACGCCCGTCGCTACGGTGCCGGGAGAACAGGCGGTGAAAGTCGGCGCACGGCATTGAGCTCATGGGCCAGGGCGGAAACCCCGTCCCCAGCCGCACCCGCTCCCGCCTCTCCTCCTCGGCGGGCGTCAGCTCGCCCCATTGCGCGTACCGCGCACAGTCGTACCCTGGAAAAGACCATGGTTTTCTGTTCTGGCGGCCCCTGTTGACAGCTGTTCACAGCGGCGGTTGTTGATGGGAAAGGCACTTCCGTCGGCCGGCCCCTGACGCTGCGGTCGAGGGAAGTGTTGCCGCGAAGGAATGTTGTCGATCCAGTCGGCCGGATCAGCCGACAGCCCAAACGCCACGGTCAAGGTGGGCGATCATTTAGCTGTGTTCCGACCTCAGCTCCCACGGCAGTCCATGAAAGTGCGTGGACCTCGTTCATGTGGTTCAGCGCGCTGCGTCGACTGCTCTGATTTGGCAAGGGACCCAACTGATGGGGAACTCTTACGACGTCCTGACCACTGATCCGGGGGACTCCCTGGCCGGTCTCGCCGAATGCGAGCAACGCTTCGCGGGGGTGCTGGCCGACATCGTGGGCACCGACCACGTGTCCGTCGACAGTCACTTCTTCGACGACCTCGGCGCCGACT
>NZ_SHKS01000004.1:0-450826 GCF_004217285.1 Streptomyces sp. BK239 | reverse complement strand
CCGATTCTGCGCCCGGGTACGCAAGCAGCCCGACCTGCCGTCCGTTTCCATGCCGGACGTCTACAAACACCCGACCGTTCGAAAGCTCGCAGCCGCCCTCACCGACGACGCTCTCACCGCTGACCCGAGGGACGATCCGGCCACCCTCGCCAAATGCGAGCAACGCTTCGCGGGGGTGCTGGCCGACATCGTGGGCACCGACCACGTGTCCGTCGACAGTCACTTCTTCGACGACCTCGGCGCCGACTCCATGCTGATGGCCCGATTCTGCGCCCGGGTACGCAAGCAGCCCGACCTGCCGTCCGTTTCCATGCCGGACGTCTACAAACACCCGACCGTTCGAAAGCTCGCAGCCGCCCTCGCCGACAGCAAGACCAACACCAAGACCGCCGGCAAAACCAGGCCTGCCTCGCAGCGAGCAACTCCGGCGGCTCGCAATGAGCCGTCGAGGCGGGTGCGCAATGGTGAGTACGTCCTCTGCGGGGCGTTGCAACTCCTGTTCCTCCTGGGCTACCCCGCCCTCACCACGATCGTCGCGGTGAAGGGCTACGAATGGGTCTCGGCCGGCCCGAACCCGGTCGACGTCTACCTGCGGGCGGTCGTGTACGGCAGCGCGATGTTCCTCGGCCTCTGCTCCCTTCCGATCATGCTCAAGTGGCTGCTCATCGGCCGGTGGAAGCCCCAGCAGATCCGCGTCTGGAGCATGGCGTACTTCCGCTTCTGGCTCGTCAAGACCCTGGTCCAGCGGAACCCGATGGCGCTGTTCGTCGGCTCACCGCTCTACGTGCTCTACCTGAAGGCGCTGGGCGCGAAGGTCGGGCGCGGCGCCGTCATCTTCTCCAGGAACGTGCCCGCGTGCACCGACCTGCTCAGTGTCGGCGACGGCGCGGTGATCAGGAAGGATTCGTTCTTCAACGGCTACCGGGCCCACAACGGCATCATCCAGACCGGCGCGGTCAGCCTCGGCAAGGACGCGCTCGTCGGCGAGATGACGGTGCTCGACGTCTGGACCTCGCTGGGTGACGGGGCCGAGCTGGGGCACTCCTCCTCGCTGCACGCCGGACAGACCGTGCCCGACGGGGAGCGCTGGCACGGCTCCCCCGCACAGCCGGCCGACGTCGACAGCCGGCGGATCCCCCCGGTGGACGTCAGCACCCGGCGACGGGTCGTCTTCACGACCGTGCAACTGGTGAACCTGCTTCTGGTGGGTACGCCGTTGATGTTCGTCATCGCGGTCCTCGCGCTCACCAAGATCCCGCAGCTCGTCACGCTGTCGGCCGCGGAATCGGTCTCCTTCACGAGCTGGGCGTTCTTCCGCGACGACGCGCTGGTCATATCCGCCGTGTCCTTCTTCGGCGCCGTGATCGTCGGCCTCGTGTTCGTGGGAACCGTTCCGCGCGTGCTGAATCTCTTCATCAAGCCGGACAAGGTCTACCCGCTGTACGGGTTCCACTACTGGATCCACCGCGCGATCGCCCGCATGAGCAACAGCAAGTTCTACCTCAATCTCTTCGGTGGCACCTCCTACGTCATCCACTACCTGCGCTGGCTGGGCTACGACCTTCGCGGGGTGCGGCAGACCGGTTCGAACTTCGGCGAAATGGTCAAGCACGACACCCCGTTCCTCAGTGCGGTCGGCAGCGGAACGATGGTCGCGGACGGGCTGTCCATCATCAATGCCGATTTCTCGAACTCGTCGTTCCGGCTGTCCCGCGTGTCGATCGGTGCAGAGAACTTCCTCGGGAACCTGATCGCCTATCCCGCGCAGGGCAAGACGGGCGACAACTGCCTCCTCGCGACGAAGGTCATGGTTCCCGTCGACGGACGGGTGCGGGAAGGCATGGGCCTGCTGGGCGCGCCCAGCTTCGAGATCCCGCGGTCGGTCCGGCGTGACAGGCATCTGGACGTGGAGAGCAAGGACGAGCTGCGCGGCCGCCTCCGGGCCAAGAACGTCTACAACACCATCAGCATGGCGCTGTTCCTGCTGGCGCGCTGGCTCCTCATCTTCCTCGTCACCGCGTTCTACCTGGCCGCCATCGACCTCTGGGCCTCCCTTGGTGCGTTCGGGTTCGCACTGGCCACCGCCGGGGTCTTGGTCGGCACAGTCGTCTACAACGTCCTGGTCGACCGGATGATCACACCGCTGCAGGCCTTGCGGCCGCAGGGCTGCTCGATCTACGACCGCGCCTTCTGGCGGCACGAACGTTTCTGGAAAGTGACCACCCTCGGCTATGTCCTCCTCTTCAACGGCACCCCGCTCAAGAACGTGATCTGGCGGCTGCTGGGTGTGCGAATCGGCCGCCGGGTCTTCGACGACGGCCTCCGCATACCCGAGCGGACGTTCACCACGATCGGGGACGACTGCACCTTCAATGTGGACACCGTCATTCAGTGCCACTCGCAGGAGGACGGAGGATTCAAGTCGGACCACATCGTGATCGGTGGCGGCTGCACGCTCGGTGTCGGCACACTCGTCCACTACGGCGTGACGATGGGCGACGGCGCGGTGGTCGCCACCAGCTCCTTCCTCATGAAGGGCGAGGAAATGCCACCGCATGCCCTGTGGGGCGGAAACCCGGCCAGGAAGACGCGTGAGCAGTCGGCTGACCTTCAGCTGCGCAGGAACAGTCTCGACGACCGCGCCGACGCGCTCGTCCGCGGCGACTGACACCCGGCGAACGTGGAACGTAGGGACGATTCGATGGACGATCGGATTGAAGCCGGCCGGGAGTCCTGGCGGGCTGTCCCGCGCGCGGGCGGCGCGACCGCGCTCCCCCGGAGGACGCTCGACCCGGCACCGGGCGTCGCAGAGCGAATCCTTCTACTCCGGCCGGGCCGTTCGACGCCGAGGGCCTGCGCCACTTCTTCGACCTGGACGGCAGGTCGCTGTCGGCGGTGCGACTGGCGATCGCCCTGGAACGCGCAGTCTCCCCGAGGACCTCACCACCACCCGGTCCTCGCCGGTCCGGCCTGCTGGTCACGACAGGCTCGAGACGGCACCGGGCGTGCAGTGTGTCAACGAATCGGTGGCTCCTTCCCGAGTGGACATCGAGGAATCAAGGAGAAACGAGATGTCGACCTCTTCTCAGGCGGCGCTGCTCGAGGTGGACCTGCAACCCGGCAAACCGCCGATTTTGCACACCAGGCCTGCCGGCGACGCGGTGCGCTGGGCAGCCGAGCACCGGATGGCGCTGCGCGCTGTGGTCGCGGAGCACGGATCGGTCCTGGTCCGCGGCCTCGGGCTGCGCGACGCGGCCGAGACCGTCGCCCTCTTCCACCAACTGGCCCGCACCGGTCTGATGACCGAGAGAGAGGCCTTCGCCTCCCGGCGGACCTACGCGGAGGGCGTGTACTCCTCCTCGAAGTGGCCGCCGAACCAGCCGATGTGCATGCACCACGAACTGAGCTACCGGCTCGAGTTTCCCGGCCTGATCCTCTTCGCGTGCCTGTCCGCGCCCACCGAGGGCGGGGCGACCGGTGTGGCGGACTCGACGGCCGTGCTCGACGCGCTGCCCGGTGATCTCGTCGAACGACTCGAGCGGGAGGGTTGGATGCTCGTCCGCAACTACAACGAGGAGATCGGCACGTCGGTCGCCGAGGCGTTCGGCACCGAGGACCGTGGCGCGGTCGAGAGTTACTGCCGCGCCAATGCCATCGAGTTCGAGTGGCGACCCGACGGAGGGCTGTGCACCTGGCAGCGCCGCAGCGCGGTGGTGCGGCATCCGGTCACCGGGCTGCGCTGCTGGTTCAACCAGATCGCCTTCCTCAACGAGTGGACGCTCGACCCAGAGGTGCACGAGTTCCTGGTCGACACCTACGGCGCCGAGGGGCTGCCGTTCACCACCCGCTTCGGGGGCGGCGACCCGATAGGAGAGGACGTCGTGCACCTGCTCAACGAGGTGTACGAGGCGGAGACCATGCGGGAGCCCTGGCAGGCGGGCGATCTGATGCTCGTCGACAACGTCCGCAGCGCACACAGCAGGGAGCCCTTCACCGGACCGCGTGAAGTCCTGGTCGGGATGGTCGACCCGGTACGCCTGGCCGACTGCTCGCCGACCGTCAAGGTGAACGCCGGATGACCACGTACGCCGTGGGACCGTTCGCGGTCACCTCCGGTGCCCAGGTCCACCGCGCGTTGCCGAACCCTCAGGGCAGGGGGTTGGGATTCGTCGGCTGCCAGGCAGAAGCGACGGAAAGGAACCCGCCGAAATGATCACCCGAGTGCCGGACCTCGTTGCGAGGTCCGCCCGACGGAACCCCGGCACGCCCGCCCTGACCGCACGAACGATCACGATCTCCTATGCCGATCTGCACGAGCGGACGGAGCTCGCGGCCGCCGGCCTGCGCGACCTCGGCCTCGAGGGTGGCGAGCGCGTCGCGGTCTTCCTCGACAAGAGGATCGAGACTGTCGTCGCGCTGCTCGCCTGCTCGAGGGCCGGTGGCGTGTTCGTCCCGGTGAATCCCGTGCTGCGGGCCAGGCAGGTGAGGCACATCCTCGACGACTGCGCCGTGCGGGTACTGGTGACCTCCGCGGACCGGCTGCGGACCCTGCGCGCCGAGCTCGCCGCCTGCAAGTCACTCGCCCTCGTCCTCGTGCTGGGCGACTCGCTGGTTGAGGACGAGGAAGCCCCTTACCGCGTGCTCCCCTGGTCGAAGGTCGCCGAACCCGCGAGCCAGGCCGTGTGTCCTCCGACGGGCGGCGTCGACACGGATGTGGCCGCGATCCTCTACACGTCGGGGAGCAGCGGGGCCCCGAAGGGTGTCGTGCTGTCGCACCGAAACCTCGTCGTCGGCGCGGAGAGCGTCAGCACTTACCTGAACAACACGGCGGAGGACCGAATCCTGGCCGTTCTCCCGTTGAGCTTCGACGCCGGGCTGAGCCAATTGACGACCGGCTTCTGCGTCGGCGCCCATGTGGTGCTCTCCGACTACCTGCTGCCGGGGGATGTCGTCCGGCTGTGCGCGAAGCACCGCATCACCGGGCTGGTGGGCGTACCGCCGCTGTGGATCCAGCTCGCGGCCCAGACGTGGCCGTCCGAGGCCGTGGCCGGGGTGCGCTACTTCGCGAACACCGGGGGGCGGCTCCCGCGCGTCACCCTGCAACGACTGCGAGCGATCTTCCCGAACGCAACGCCGTACCTGATGTACGGCCTCACAGAGGCGTTCCGCTCCACCTATCTCGATCCCCGGGAGGTCGACCGGCGGCCCGATTCGATCGGCAAGGCGATCCCGAACGCCGAGATCCTCGTGGTCAGGGAGGACGGCGGCCTCTGCAGTCCGGGAGAGCCGGGTGAACTGGTGCACCGAGGTCCGCTTGTCTCGTTGGGTTATTGGAACGACCCGGAGCGCACGGCCGAGCGGTTCCGGCCACCGCCGAACCGTCCGGCCGCGCTGTGCACGCCCGAACTGGCGGTCTGGTCCGGCGATGTCGTCGTCCGCGACGAGGAGGGCTTCCTGTACTTCGTCGGACGGCGTGACGACATGATCAAGACGTCGGGATATCGGGTCAGCCCGCAGGAGATCGAGGAAGTGGCCTACGAGACCGGCCTGGTCCAGGATGCCGTCGCGCTCGGCCTAGAGGACGAGGCACTCGGCCACCGGATCGTCCTCGTCGTGACACCCTGCGATCCCGCCGGATTCGACCCGGCCGCGGTGACCGCACGCCTGCGGCAGGAACTACCCGGCTACATGGTGCCCGCCGAGGTGATGGTCCTTGACGTCCTGCCCCGATCGCCGAACGGCAAGTTCGACCGGGCATTCCTTCGCCACGAGATCGCCGCCTCCCGCCCTCAGGAGCCCGCATGACCGCAGGCGCCTGTGCGTACCCCGCGATCAGCCGGGTGGCTTCGGACGGGTCATCCGCAGGAAGTACCCGGTCGCCATCGCGAACCGAATGGACGTCCCGGCTGCTGGGACTGTCGGCGTCTTCGACGGATGGTGTAGATCCCAGGCCGCCGTATGTGCACGACCGATGAGGAGAAGCCATATGACTCGCTCGCCAGAGATCTCGCAGGCGGTTTTCGAGGACGTCAAGGCCGTCGTGGTGGTCACGCTGGCCATCGAGGACCGGGCCGATGACCTCGGGCCGGAGACGGAACTGTACGGCAATCTTCCTGAGCTCGACTCGCTCACCGTCGTCAAGCTCATCGTGGCATTGCAGAAACGGTTCGGGATCGAGATCGGGATCGAGATCGTCGGTGAGACCTTCGAGACCCTCGGGCGGCTGGCGGCCTTCGTGGAGTCCAAGGTGCGCTGAGAGCCGCTCCGCGGAGTCGAGTGCTTGGGGGAGGTCGTTCTCGCGGGTCCGGGCCGCTCTGTTGTCTGTCAGTGCAGTCCGCTGTAGGCGGCCATGATGATCTCCATGCCGCGGTCGTCCTCCTGCCGGTCCCGGTCGATCATCTGGTTCATCACATAGGCCACCGTCATGCGTGAGTCGGGGTCGCTCGCGACCAGCGAGCCGCCCCAGCCGCCCCAGCCGAAGGTGTTGCCGAACTTGCCGAAGCCCGCCGTCCAGCACATCGGGGTGCCCAGCACGCGGTCCCCGCCGCGGAACTCTTCCTGCCAAGCGGGCTCGCAACCCCGGGGGGACAGCAGGCGCACGCCGCCGGCCGAACCCCGGTTCGCCAGTACCGACTGGATGAGGGCGACGGAACGAGCGTTGCCGAAGCCGTTCACCGCAGGGATCTGGGCACGGCGCCAGGCCGCGGAGTTGGCATCCCTGACCCGGATCGCGGGACCGGTGTTCTCCCGGGACGCGCCATCCGGTCCGGGCGGTGCGGTGGCGGCGTACTCGTCGGTCAGTGACGGCGGCGGGATGAGCAGTGCGACGCGGTGGTCATGTTCGGGGGAGAGCCCGATGTGGAAGTCCGCGCCGAGCGGTTCGGCCACTTCCTCGGCGAAGAACTCGCCGAGGCTGCGGCCGGTGACGCGACGGACGATCTCACCGACAAGGAAGCCGAAGGTGAGCGCGTGATAGCCGGCGGCCGTTCCCGGCGCCCAATCGGGCGCCTGCGCCGCCAGAGCCGCGCACACGCTCTCCCAGTCGTAGAGCTCCTCGACCGCTGTCAGCCCGGACACGTCCGGCAGCCCTGCGGTGTGCGACAGCACGTGTCGCACCAGCACGTTCTCCTTGCCGGCCGTGGCGAACTCGGGCCAGTAGGCGGCGACCGGGGCGGACAGGTCGAGCTCGCCCCGGTCGGCCAGGATCAGCGCGCACAGGGCGGTCATGTTCTTGGTCGTCGAGTTCACGCCGGCCAGGGTGTCGCGCTCCCAGCTGACGGAGCGGTCGGCATCGGCGTACCCGCCCCAGATGTCGACCACCGGCTCGCCGTTGACGTAGACGGCCGCCGAGGCACCCACGTCGTCCTTGCCGAGCAAAGCTGCAAGAGCCGCCTGGACCGCCTCGAACCGCGGCTCGCAAAACCCCTTAACATCAGTCACGGGCGTAAGCCTCGTGCCAGGTCAGGGCATCCTGCCCGACAATTCCCGCACTGATTTTGTCGGGTGGGCGCGATCACGTCTTCTCTACTCCAGCAAGGCGGCCGCGGGCGCAGCGAGACTCCGCCGTGGGTGTTCTGTGACGGAGACAAGAACGAAGGGCGGATACGCGTGCTGGAGCGGCTGAATCAGGCGCTGGACCACCTGGAGGCCTGCCTCGACCGGGAGATCGACATGACAGAGGTGGCCCGGATCGCGGCGGTGTCGGAGTACCACTTCCGGCGGCTGTTCTCCGCTCTCGCCGGGATGCCGCTCCCGGTCTACGTGCGGCGCCGGCGGATGACGCTCGCCGGGGCTGAGGTGCTGGCCGGGGACCTGACGCTGCTCGATATCGCGGTGCGGTACGGGTACAGCTCGGGCGAGGCGTTCGCCCGGGCATTCCGTTCGGTGCACGGCATCGGCCCGGGCGAGGCCCGGCGCAGGGGTGCTGTGCTCACGGCACAGCCACGCATGTCGTTCCGTGTCGTCGTCGAAGGCAGCACGACCATGCGCTACCGGATCGTCGAGAAGGAGTCGTTTCGGGTCGTCGGCAGGAAGGCCCGGCTCCCACTCGTGCCGGAGGGGCTCAACACGGCGGCCGCGGCGCACTTGGAGAGCCTGGACGAGTCGGTGATCGTGCGGATGAAGAAGCTGGCCGGCCGGGAGCCGGACGGGATCCTGTCGGCGGTGGTGTACCTGACCGACAGCCGGGAGGAGGGCGCCGAGGCGGACTACTGGATCGGCGTGGTGACCGGTTCCGAGGTGGCCGCCGAGGAGCTCGACGCCCTCGACGTTCCGGCCGGGACCTGGGCGGTCTTCGACCATCACGGGCCCTATCCGAGTGGTCTCCAGGAGCTGTGGCGAGACGTGTTCACGCATTGGTTCCCCTCGAATCCGTACACGAGCCGACCAGGTCCGGAGCTCTTGCGGACGCAGCCGGTGGAGATCGGCGCGGAGACCGAATCCCAGCTGTGGATCCCCGTCGAGCGGGAGCGCGGCAGCGCCGGGGCCTGACGGTCTTGGCCTTGTCGAGGTGCCCGTACACCGGGGAGCGGGGGACGCCGAACGGATCGGCGATCTGCTGGACGCCGTTTCGCGGGCGTCGTAGAGCTGCTGGGCGAGCACGGCGTGTTCTGTGCTGAGGCGGTTGCCGCCGGTCCGTCAACTGCTCGTCTGTTCAAGGTCCTTCGAGCGCGATCCGACGACAAGGCATCGGCTCGGGCGTTGCGCCGATGCCGCAACGCCCGGCGCTCACCCGCCGTCATCGCGCCCCCGACGGCCCACGCGCGTCGTCCCGCCCGCCGGCGTCACACAGTGCTGAGCGGGTGGGCCGCCGTGGCCGAACGTGGGGGCCAGGCGTGGGGCGCGAGTATGCCCAGGACGTAGGCGCGGGCCACGAGGGCCGGACGGGTGGCGGCGCCCAGCAGGTGCCGCAGGCGGCTGAGGTGGTAGTCGAGCGTCTGCCGCGACAGTTTCAGCGAGGCGGCTATGTCGCTGTTGCTGCTGCCCTGCGCCAGCAGAGACAGGATGCGGATCTGCGCGGCGGTCAGCGGCGGATGCGCCTCATGGGCGAGGCTCTGATGGGTGATCACCGCCCAGACGTGCCGAGCCCGACTGGAGGAATGGCCGATAGTCGTCAGGTGGAGCTCCGCCCGCCGCTGCAGTCCATGGGTGTCGACGAGCACGGCGGTGGTCTCGACACGTCGGGTGCGGCGGGCTATCAGACTGTTCCAGCGACGGTGCAACTGTTCGAGATCGGGTCCCGGTCCTGGGGCCAGCAGTGTGTGGGCGCGGCGGCCCACGAGGTCGGTCAGGCCGAGGTGGAAGAGTTCGGCTGCCGCCACGCTCGCCTCGATCACGCGCCCGTTCGCCGACAACAGGGCGCAGGGCAGGCCGCTGTGGTCACGCAGGGCGCTGAGGTTCTCCTCGGCCTCCTGGCGCTGCGCCGTGGCCCGCACATGGTCGGTGATGTCCACGTAGATGCCGGCGACGCACGTACGGGACTGTTCCCGCACCGGGAAGCGGTGGCCGACCGCGCGGCCCGTGGTGCCGTCCTGACGCACGTAGTGCAGGGTGTGGCGGACGGGCGTGCCCCTGGTGAGTATCTGCTGGTCAAGTGCCCTGAACCGGTCGGCCTCGGCCGGGGCGTCGAAGTCCTCGATGTATCTGCCGACCAGCTGTTGCGGCACGGTGCCGTAGAGGTGCGCGTAGGCGTGGTTGGCCCACAGGTAGCGTCCGTGGCGGTCCCGGATGAAGGCGGCCGCCGGAGCGAGGTCCACGAGGTCCGCGAAGGCGGCGTAGCCGGAGGGTACCGCGAGCCCTGCTCCCTGCTGCCGCGGGTCCGGGGCATGCCGTGAGCCGCCCGGGTCGCCGGAGTCGTCCGACTCACCTGTCCGCAAGGGCCCGCCTGCCTCCCCCTCCCCCGTCTGCCACGGCTCGTCGGCTTCCCTCCAGAACACGGGAAGGTTCTCGAGCAGTGTCTTGAGGCTTGGGTCGCCCACAACGGTCTCCGTTCGCATACGACTGTTTGACGCACAGTCACATGTCGTTGGATATACCGCCCGTTACAGAACACAAGCTCGATTCCCGGCCGACTTGCCGGGAGCTGCCTGGCCCCCGTCGCCTTACCGCTCGGGCCTGGCTCCGGGGACGAAAGTCTGCGAATCACCTCGGCGACTCAGGCATTTGCCTGAGTCGTGAGCGCCCTCTGCGGCGATATGGACGGGTACAGCCTGGTCCCCTGGAGTGTGCGGGCGGACACGCCGGACGCCGTTCCCCGCCCGCGATCCCCGGGCCCGTCACCGCACCACCGGTGCCGAGGAGGGCCTCTGCCGACCAGGTGAATGGAGACGAATTCCTGTGAGCACGGTGCTGTTGGTGCATGCCAAGGGTGGTCCGCCGCTCGGCCATGTCCTGTCCCGGACGGCTGCGAGGGCGGACGTGCACCTGCTGGCGCTCAGCGCTCTTCCCGCCGCCGTGGCGGGTTCCGCCGCCGGACTGTGCGCCTCGGTCACGACGCCGGACGACGCCGACCGCCGCGACCTGGTCTCCCTGATCGTCTCGCACGCCCAGGAGGTGGGCGCGGACGCCGTGCTCACCTTCTCCGAGTACGCGGTCGTGGCCGTCGCCGAGGCCTGCGAGAAGCTCGCTCTGCCGGGCGCGGGCGCGGCCGCCGCACTCGCACGCGACAAACGGTTGATGCGCAGCACCTGGCAGCGAAGCGGCCTGCCGCAGCCTGCGTTCCGCCCGGTCGCCACGGAGGCGGATCTGCAGGCGGCGGTGAACGCCCTGTCCTGTCCGCTGCTGCTCAAGGCGGCCTGGAGCGCGGGATCCACCGCCCACCAGATCATCACCTCCCCCGACGAGGCGTCCGCCGCCTGGGCCCGCTCGCGTCAGGTCATGGCGGAGTCCGCCCAGTTGGGGTACGCGGAGCTGCACGTCGCCGAGGCGAACGCCCACTTCGTGGTCGAGGAGATCGTCAGCGGCACCGCGGCGGACTGGTTCGACGAGCCCGGCTGGGGCGACTATCTCAGCGTCGAGGGCGTCGTGGCGAACGGCGTCTTCCACCCCGTCTGCCTCAGCGGCCGGATGCCCACCATCGAGCCCTTCACCGAGCGCGCCGGCATCACCCCCGCCCTGCTCTCGCCGGCCGCGCAGGACCGCGTCGTGGACCTGGCGCGCCGCGCCGTCGACGCTCTGGGCCTGCGCGACTGCGGGACGCACACGGAGATCAAGCTCGGCCCCGACGGCACCATGTGGCTCATCGAGACCGCCGCCCGGTTCGGCGGCGCGATGACCGTGCCGCAGATCGAGGAGGTCTTCGAACTCGACCTGGTGGGCATGCTCGTCGACCACCTTCTGGGACGCCCGGTCGCCTGGCCGGAGCAGGCCCTGACACCGGCGCAGGCACGAGGGGCGGCAGGCTCCCTCGTCGTCCTCGCCGTGGACGGCCGCGGCGAGGCCTGGCACGACCGCAGGGTCTGGGACTTCCCCGTCGTCGCGTCGGACGTCCCGCTGAGCCCGGGCAGCGAACTGTCGGTGGTGGCGGAGAGCTCCCTGCCCGACGGCAGTGTCGTGCCGGTCTACGACCCCGCCGCGGGCGCCAACACCATGGCGGCCCTGTGCCTGCTCTCCGCCGCCGACCCGCGGACCGTGCTGCGGGACTTCGAGACCCTGGTGGACGCCCTGCCCCGGGTGCTGCCCGCCGCGCAGTCCGAGGAGGTCCCCGCATGAGCACCCACCTGGCCACCGGAGCCGCCGAGACCGCCACCGACCGCACGGTCGTCGACGAGAACCTCTCCCTGCCGCTCTTCCGCACGCTGTCGGGGGTCCTCGCGGGCCACCCCTACCTCAAGGTCGTCGTCGACCGCGCGGAGAACACCTGGCACCTGCTCGACACCGACGCGCACCCCTTTCACGTCAACTACATCGCCACCCGGGTGCTGGGGATGGACCTGGACGCGCTGGACGCGCAGCTGGACGCGTTCAACGCCTCCGTCTACACCGATCCCGAGCGCCGGTTCCTGCTCGGTGTGCTGTCTCTGCACACCGAGCAGAACGACGGCAGGGAGCGGCCGTTCCTCGTCCTGGAGACGACCGAGGCCGACACCATGCACGGCGAACTGCTCACTTTCTTCTACGAGTTCGTCCGGTCCCGGGTGGACAGCAGTCTCCCGCTGCTGCTCAAGCCCGCCAACCACGGACAGGAGGAGGAGCTGTCGGCGATCAGCGAACAGCGCGTGCCCCGCATTTTCAGCCACGAGCTGTTCGGCTCCCGGGAGCGCACACCGCTGAACCCCGGCGAGGCCACCGGGCGGCTGCGCTTCTTCCGGACGGCCGGGGAGTACAGGGCGGCGGAGTCCGGCCTGGGCTGGGCTGACATCGTCGCGATGCCCTGCCTGCCCGACGACGTACCGCGCGTGGCCGGCTTCATCAACACCGCGCCGATCACACCGCTTTCGCACACCAACGTCCTCGCCTCCGGCTGGGGCATCCCCAACGCGATCGTCCGCGACCTGGAACAACTCGTCGACAAGGACCGCCTCGACGACGCGTGGGTGCGCTACCGGGTCGCCGAGGAGGACATATCGCTGCAGCGCCTCGATGACGAACCCGACCTGCGGGCGCCGGCCTGGCACCAGCAGCGCATCCGACTCGAACCGCCGCTGCTCGAAGACGCCCCCGTGCTCTCCCTGCACCGCCTGCGCAGCGCCGACCGCGACCGCTACGGCACGAAGGCCGCCAACCTCGGCGAGCTGCACCACGTCCTCGACAGCCGCACGGTGGACCTGACCTCCTTCTACGGCCGGCCCCGACCGCCGCGCGAGGACCTCTACGGCCACCTCGCCACCCGCCTCGGTCTCAGCGCCTTCACCGTGGAGCAACTCCGGTCCAGGGCAGCCGAGTTCGTCGCCGAGTCCGTCGGAGCCCCGGAGGGCGTCGCCCTCCCCTTCGCCCTCCAGCAGCAGTTCCTCGCCTCCTCTCCGGCCCTCCAGCAGGGCATCGGCAAACTGAAGATGGCGCTCGAACTCGACGCCACCGACGTCCTCGACTCGCTGTGCCTGCACCTGCAGCACCTGATCCGGCACGTCCCCGTCCCCGAGTCGGTCACCCGGCAGATCGACCAGGCCTTTCCCGCATCGGCGGCCACGCGCGGACGACTGGTGGTGCGCTCCTCCTCCAACGCCGAGGACCTCCCCGGGTTCTCCGCGGCGGGCGTCTACGACTCCGTCACCACCGTCCATGGCACGGGTGAACTCCTCGACGCCGTACGCCAGGTGTGGGCCTCCCTCGTGTCTCCCCGCAGCGTGCGGCTGCGCCACCAGGTCGGCATCTCCCTGGACGACACCTACATGGGCGTGATCATCCAGGAATACGTGCCCGCCTCCCTGGGCGGCGTCCTCGTGACCTGCAACCCGACCCGCCGGGACGACTTCCGCAACGTCTACATCAACTGTTCCCCGGGCTCGCCGGAGCAGGTGGTCGACGGGACGGTGCTGCCCCAGCAGTACCTGTACAACACCGTGGAGGGCGGCGGCCGTACCGTCGCGCTGGGCTCGTGGAACCAGGGGCTGTCCGCCGCCGTCCGCGCCCGGCTCGCCGACCTGTCCCTGACCGGACGGCTCCTGCAGTCCCACTTCAGCGAGGCCGACGTGGACAAGCCCCTCGACATCGAGTGGCTGATGACCGAGCAGGGCGACTTCCGGCTGGTCCAGATCCGCCCCTACGCGCTGTGAGGGCGCTTCCCGGCCGGCCTCGCCCCGGCACCGGAGCGGGCACGGGCCTGACCGACACCGCCCGCCGGATCATCCGGCTCAACTACGGCTTCCAGCTGCTGTTCAACCTGCTGTGGTGGATGCCGGTGTTCTACGCCTACCAGAAGGCGGCCGGCCTCTCGGACGGGCAGATCTTCGGCATCCAGAGCATCTACTACGTGGCCTTCTGCCTGCTGGAGATCCCGACCGGGCTGATCGCCGACCGGATCGGCACCCGCAACTGCCTGCGAGCCGGCGCGGTGGTGATGACGGCCGCGAACCTGGCCCCGGTCGTCAGCGCCTCCTACACGGGGTTCCTCGTCCACTTCCTGGCCATCGCCGCCGGCCGGTCGCTCACCTCGGGCGCGGCGAGCGCCTACCTGTACGACGGACTGCGGGCGGAACGGTGCGACGAGCACTATCTGCGCGCGGAGGGCACCGCGCGGGCACTGGGGCTGGCGGCGAAGGTGTTGTGCTGGCCGCTGGTCGGACCGTTGATGACTCTCGCGCACCCGGCCCCGTACGTGCTCAGCGCCGTGAGTGCGGCGGGCTCCCTCGTCTGCGCCGTGCTGCTGCCCCGCCTCACCGGAGCGGAAGCCGGAGCGGACACGGGCCGGGGCGGCGGCGGGCGCCGGGGCGGCGCCTTCCTGCGGGACGCGGGAACCGCGTTGCGCTGCGTCGCCTCCTCACCGTGGCTGGCAATGGTGATGGTGCAGGGCGTGGCGGTCTTCACGCTGTCGCGCATCTGCCAGGTCAACCTCTTCCAGCCGATCCTGCTGGACCACGGCATCGGCGAGGCCTCGCACGGCGGGGTGCTGGCCGCGATGACCGTGGCGGAGGCGGTGGCGTCCGCCCGGCCCCAATGGCTCAGCCGCAGACTGCCGCCGGTCGCCTGGGTGTCCGTCCTGAGCCTCGCGCTGGCGGGCGCCCTGGCGGCCATGGCCCTGGGCGGGCCGTGGACCGCCGTCGTGCTGCTCTGCCTGTTCGCCGCCGCCACCGGTTTCGCGTTCCCCGTCCAGCGCAAACTGGTCAATGACGCGATCCCCGCGCACGCACCGCGGGCCACCCTGCTGTCGGTGGAGAGCATCGTGGACCGCGCCGTGTGTGCGCTGGCCGCGATCGCCGCGGGCGCGTACCTGTCGGCCGGGCGTCTGGACGCCCTGCTGTGGCACAGCGCGCTGGCCACCGCGGTGCTGCTCGGGGTCTTCCAACTGCTGCTGCGCAGCGGGGTGGTCGACCGTTCGGGCCAGGGCGGGAACCGGGCGATGCCGTCGCAGGCGGGCGGTCGCGCGGGAGTCGGCACCACGTCAGCGGGGGTGGGCGACGGTGCTCCCGACCCGGCGGACGCGGGCGCGGCGGCAGAGACCGGCCGCGAGGAGGCCCTCGAACCGGACCAGGCCGCCCGGAGACCGCGTACGACGTGACGGCCGGGTGATCGGACCCGTCGAACCCAGACCGGGCCACCGGCCGATCAGACCTGCGACGGCCCCCGAAACGGCGACCGTGGTGCGGGCGCCGATCCGTCGTCGTACGCCCGGATCAAGGGCGTACGACGACGGGGCGGTCCCTGCTGGGCTACGGCCGCAACAGAGGCCGGGGCTGTGATCAGCCGGGGCGACGGCCGAGGAGTTCGACCAGTCCCGCCGGCAGGAACACGGGCCGGTTCGGCCGACCGACCTGGTACGACAAGAAGCCCAGCGAGGAGGCGACGGACACCTCCTGGGCGGTCTCCGCCTGATAGACGACCCGGCAGCCGGCTGAGTCGTCCTTGGCGCGCTGCCACAGGACCGGGGACGGCTTGCGTTCGGCCTCGGTGCGCGGCGTGCGGATCCGGTCGCCGAAGTCCGCCCAGGCGAAGGGCACCGGGCCCCGCCACGTCGCGTCGACCTCGGTCCGGAGCCGGGCGGCGCGTTCCGCGTCGGTCGTGCCCCAGGAGGGCGGGACGTTGGTGATCAGGCCGACCCTGATGTGGCGTCCCCGCAGGTTCCGCAGGTACGAGGCCGCCCCGGGCAGGTAGGTGGTGCTGCCGTCGTCGGCGGTGTGCACCAGGGTCTCCCCCAGGTCGAAGTACACGACAGGACAGGCCCGTTCGGCGTGTGCAGGCGTGGTGGCGGCCGCACCCGGGCCCTTGCCGGCCTCCTCGGGGCCAGCCGCGGTCGCCGGCGTGCAGAGCATCGCCGACACCAGGGCTGCGCCCAGTGCGAGGCCCGCACGGGCCGGCCTGTTGGACGCGGATCCGTTCATGTGCGCCGTCACCCCTTCTCTGTCATAGGCATGACACGCTAACGCTCCGGTGGTCTCTCGGTGGGCCGAGCACACGACTGGCTTGAACCCGCCCCTGGCCCGGGGCGGGCCTTCGTGGCCCTGTCGCCCTCGTGCCGCCTGGTCGGCGACGAGCAGGGTGGTACCGGCCGGACGACCACCCAGCCGGGCGTAGATGCGCGCGAGGGCCTCGTCGGCGTGGGCGAGGAAGACGGTGGGCACGCCGTGGTCACGGGCGTGGGCCCACCCGGTGGCCGGCGTCGGGCCGTTCCGGCCGCCATGGCCGCCATGACGGCGGTGCCGAGCCCCTGCCGTCGGGCGGCGGGAAGCGTGCCGATGCCGCCGATCTCCGTGGCGCAGGCCGCCGGGTGATGGTGCCCCACGGCGAGGGGGGTGCCATCCGGCGCGAAGGCGGCGACGAGAGCCTTAAGGGCGCATATGTGGTTGTGATCAAAGGGTGGTCCGGGTGGGGTGCTTGAGCCAGATAAGGTGCCTCCGAAGCCAGTATGGGGGGGGTCTCGTTGGAGCGACGGAAGCTGATCGGGATCGGGGCGGGGCTGGCGGTCCTACCCGCCTGGTGGACCCTGTGTCAGGTGGCGAACGGGGCCAAGAGGGACTGGCACACCGACACCACACCGCTGGAGCGGGCGTTCCCGCTGTTGGGCCCGCTCACCGACGCCAAGTGGGTGAGCAGCCGGGACGACGATCGGGGCATACCGTCGCCGGAGCTGGTGATCTCTGGCTTCGCCCGGCTGACACCGGGGAAACTTACCAAGCTGACGGCGGCCCACGCCTTCGTCTCCGAGGGGCCGACCGATGACTTCTCCTCGTGGTTCGAGAAGTCGCTCAAGGGCGAGGGGCCGGCGAACCCCCAGTGGATCCGGTCGCACGAGCTCGACCGCGACGGCAGCGGCTACTCCACCAAACTGTGGTTTGACCGTCGCAGCGACACCGTCCGCTTCCGGGCACTCAACTCGTACGGCTAGAGCGCGTCGATTGCGATCAATGTGCGGTCCACGTGAGATCCCTGATCCGGATCATCAAGGCGCGAAGGTGGAAGCTGGCGAGGTAGCTGTCTGGGGTCTTGTCGTATCGGGTGGCGATGCCTTGCCAGGCCTGAGTTTGTTGATCAGACGCTCGACGGCGTTCCGTTCCTTGTAGAGGGCGGCGTCGTGGCTGATGGGCCCGCCCGCCTCTGGAGCCCTTCTTCCTCCGGTTGGCGGCCTGGTCCACCGCTGACGATGGTGCCGCAACGTCATCACCCACGCGACCGGTGCCGCCTTGTCGTCCCGCAGCAGTCCTACCGTGCGGCGCGCTGCCTGCTGCAGTTTCTCCCCGGTGAGGGTCACCGCCCGGCTCCGGTACGCCGGCCGTAGGTCGCCGGGTCCGCCGGCCGCCGTGCCTTCGGCAGGCCCTCGACCACCAGCCGGTAGGACTCGGTGACCAGCTCCTCGACCAGGCCGCGGTCGAGGGCGCCGCCATGCAGGGTGATCCAGTGCTTCTTGTTCATGTGGTAGCCGGGAGTGATTTCCGCGTACTGCTCACGCAGCACGGCCGACTCCTCGGGGGCGGACTTGAGGATCACCATCGGCTCCCCGGTCACCTCTGTGACCAGCATGAACACTTTGCCGCGCACCTTGTGCACGTCCCACTCGGGGCCGAAAGGATGCTCCAGCCCCGAGCCGGGCAGTCCCTCGGCGCACGCGGCGGCCAGCCGCTGCACTTCTGCGCCGTCCATGACCCGTGTCTCCTTCCTCCTCCGCTGCGGACCCTGCCTCACGGTCAGGACGCGACCGCCTCGGTCGCGGTCTGTGTGAACGCCCAGTTGGAATGCACGATCCGCCACTCGCCGTCGATCAGCCGGTACGCCTCCGTGGCGTTCCAGGCCCGCAGCTGCCGCTCCGTGCCGTCGTCGTCGAGCACGTAGGTGTTGAGGTTGTAGGCCAGGACCGCGAAGTCGCCGCCGTCGCTCACGTGCACGACGGGGTTCAGATACTCGCTGCGCACGATCTGCGGGTTCGAGTAGAGCGCGTCGATGTGGGCGACCACCTGGTCGCGACCCACGATCACGTCCTTCAGGATCGGGTCGAAGCAGCTGATCTCCTCGGCGTAGTTGTCGAGGTAGCCGCGGTTGTCACCGGCGCTCCACCGCTCGTTGAAGCCCTTCTCCAGCTCCAGAACGGTGGCGCCGATCGCTGCCTTGTCGAAGCTCATGCGTGTCCCTTCGCGGACGCCGGACGGTCGAATCCGGCGACACGTGTGCAGTTCCGGTACCGGCCGGCACCGGCGGCCCCGTCGCGGGCCTGAGAACCACTTTGTCCCGGGGTTGTCCGGTTGGGACGCTAAACTGCGGACACATGATGGTCATCGACGGACAGACTGCCGAGGACGAGACCACCGGCCCCGCCGTGGGCCCAGCGCCCGCCCCGCTGTACGGCTTCCAGCCGCCGGCCGGAACCCCGTACAGCTTGGAGGTCACCACGATCGAGGACTTCCACGCCGATCACGACGACTGGCCGTGGAACCCGCCGCGCCCGGGTCGGGCCACCTTCCACTACCTGATCCTCGTGACGTCCGGCGTCCTGAAACACGACGTCGACCACATCACCCACACCGTCTCCCCCGGCCAATGGCTCTGGGTACGCCCCGGACACACCCAGTGCTGGCACCCGCCCTCCACCGCCACCGGCCCCTTCATCCTCTTCGAGCCGGACGTCCTGGACGCCGGCACCGCCCGCCTGCTCGCCCCCGCCACCGCGCACGACGCACCCGCCGTCCTCACCCCGCACCCGGACGACGCCCCCTGGGCCGAACGCACCGCCCACCAACTCCTCGACGAGCACCGCGCCTTGGGACGGCGCCCCCTCGACCTCCACCACGCACTGCGCCGCAACCTCCTCCAAGCCCTCCTGCTGCGCCTCGCCCACAGCCCCGGCGCCCCGGCCACCCCCTCGCCCACCACCCGCCGCGCAGCACTCCACCAGCGGTTCCTCGACGCCCTGGAACTCCACTTCCGCGAACTGCACCACGTCGACGACTACGCCCGGCTCCTCGGCTGCTCGGTGCGCACCCTCACCCGCACCGCCCAGGACGTCGGCCACCCCGGCGCCCGCCAGGTGATCGACGAACGCCGCCTCCTCGAAGCCCGCCGCCTGCTCGGCCCCGCAGGCTGGACCGCCCGCGCCGTCGCCACCCACCTGAACTTCCCCGACCCCGCCGACTTCGGCCGCTTCTTCCGCCACCACACCAGCCTCACCCCCGCCGCCTGGGCGGTACAGGCAGAACACCAGAAAAGCAGCTCAGTCCGTTCAGCCGTTCGGGAGGGCGAGCCAGGTTGAGGCCGACGATGCCGCCGATCGACGCTCCCTAGAACGGCTGAGCGTCTGACAGGTGCGGCGCCGACGGTGCTCGTGGGCCTGGTCGTTGGCGCGCTGCTCGGCGGCGGTGCCCGAGTCGGTGTCGGGGACGGGGTGGCCGGCCTCGAGGTGCGCCCGTAGGTCAGAGCAGTCCTTGGACTGCGGTGTTCATGGGCTGGGCGGCTCGTACACTGACCAAAATGGAGGACCACACGGCCACCGGGGTCTGTGCACGTCCGGCGCCCGTCTTGCGGAAGTACGTCGACTCGTATGTCGGCTTCGACCTCCGCGGGCTCCCGACGGGGGTGCACTGCGGCCCGCCGAGCCGCGCGCTCACTGCGGTGATCAGCCTGTCAGATCCTCTGGAGGTGGCGGCGGGCGTTGACGACGGGTCACCGGTAACACGATTCGGCAGCGTGGCCGGCGGTCTGATGTGCCGGTCCGTCGCGATTCACCACGACGGGCGCCAGCAAGGTGTTCGAGTATCGCTGACACCGCTCGGGGCCCGGGCCATCTACGGCATGCCCGCCGCCGAGCTCGCCCACCGACTGGTCCCACTTGAAGAGCTTCTCGGAGCCCTTGCCGTCGAGCTGGTCGATCGGCTCCGATCGGCGACGACATGGGCGGCACGGTTCACCGCGCTGGACGAATTGCTCCTCCGAGCTGTAGGCCGTGGCGCCTGCGGCGACCATGTGCGCTGGGTGCGTCCCGAGGTAGCCGAGGCATGGCGCCGCCTCGTCGCCGCGCGGGGTTGCGTCCAGGTTGGCGCGGTCGCCGCGGAACTCGGCTGGAGCCGCCGGCACCTCACCGAGCGGTTTCGCGGTGAGGTGGGCCTGTCGCCGAAGACCTTCGCCCGCGTCCTGCGCTTCGAGCACGCGCACGAACTGGCGGCGGCCCAGGACCCGCTCCCGTGGGGCGAGGTGGCAACCCTGTCCGGCTATGCCGACCAGGCCCATCTCGTCCGGGACTGGCGCGAGTTCACAAGCCGATCGCCGACGGCATGGCGTCGCGGCGAAGTCCTCCTCGGAGCCGGGTAGCCGACATCCGTCTGTCCTTCGCGTCGGCTTCTCTTCCCTTTTCTTCAAGACCGCGCGATCGCTGTCGTGGACGATCATCGGCATGAGACTCGTCAACCACGAACGCGATGCCATGGACCTGCGGACCACCCCCGTGCACCTCGGACTGGGATCGAGAGCGAAACCCGTCGAGGGCTTCACCTGGGACCCGAAGGTGCTCCAGGCCTACAGCGCCGCGGTCGCGGCGGACGGCGCCGAGGGCCGGATGGTGATGATCTTCGACGGCGACGGGCCCGGCGACCACTGGGAGAGCCACCCTGCGGGCGACGAACTGGTCGTCTGCCTCAGCGGGTCCGTGACGGTCACTCGCGACGTGGACGGGGTGCCCGACCGCGTTCTGCTCGGGCCGGGCGAGGCCACCGTCAACCCGGCCGGGGTATGGCACGTGGTCGACATGGAGGGACCGGCGTCCATCCTGGCCATCACTGCGACCCTCGGCACCGACCACCGCCCTCGCACCGACGCACGCCCGACCCAACGCGTCGGTACGCCCAGCCCGGAGGAAGCGCCGTGACGACACGCATCGCGTGCCTCGGCGACAGCCTCACCCGCGCGCAGTTCAGCGTCGACTACCTGGATCTTCTCGGACGACGCCACCCTCCCGGTGACGTGCGGCTTGCCCGTTTCGGCGCCAACGGCGACTTCGCCCACAACCTCTTGCAGCGCCTCGATACCGTCGTCACGAACCCACCCGATGTGATCACCGTGTTGATCGGGACCAACGACGCCCGAGCGAGCCTTGCCGGCTACCCCGTCGAGCAGGTCATGAAGCGTAAACAGCTCCCCGTTCGCCCGTCGGCCGGCTGGTTCCAACAGTGTCTGGGAGCCGTCGTCGCGCGGCTGCGAGCGGAGACCGACGCGACGATCGGTCTGCTGTCGCTGCCGGTACTCGGCCAACAACCCGACGGAGCAGCGGCACAGGCATCGCAGGCGTACAGCCGGATGATCGCCGAGGTCGCCGCCGCCAACGAGGTGGCCTACCTTCCGCTGCACGAACGCCAGATCGAGGAACTGCGCCAAGCGGACCCGCCGCCGATTCCATACCGGGAGGCGACGCCCGCAGCGGTCGTCGGCGTCCTCGTCCAGCGCGCAGTGCTGCGCCGCAGCCTCGACACGATCTCGCGGCGGCGAGGTCTTGTGCTCACGACCGACCACATCCACCAGAACAGCCGCGGCGCCACCCTCATCGCCGAGGTCATCGACGCCGGTCTGCTGACCCAGTGCGTGTAGCCGGTTCCGGCGCCCGGCCAGTCGGATGCCTTCTACCGCCCAGCTGCTGCCCCGCCTCATCGCCCGCCGCACCCGCGGCCCGCTGTTCCCCACCGACCGCAAGGCCCCGGCCGGAACACCGACGCTCGACGTGTGCCCCGAGAATATCTCGGTCACGTCCGGAACAACTCACCGGCGTGCACTACCCATTACCCGCAGAACCGACTTCTCAGAAATGAGCGGGATGCTCCCTTCCCTTCAGGTCGGCCCGTACACCGTCATCGCGCTCGCCGACGGCGCGGGCCCCTTCTTCTCCCCCAGGTCCGAGGCGTTCCCCGACGCCACCGTCGCGCAGTGGGCGGCGGCCGACCAGCTCGACCCCGGCGCGCTCGACGCCGACGGGCGCTGGCAGCTGCAGTTCCGTGCGTTCGCGATCCGCAGCGACCAGGGCGTGACGCTGGTCGACGCGGGGATCGGCCCGGCCGACAGCCCGGCGGCCTCGTGGGCGCCCGTGCCCGGGGCCCTCCCGGATTCCCTGGCTGCCGCGGGTATCGAACCGTCCGAAGTCGACACCGTGGTGCTCACGCACCTCCACACCGACCACGTGGGATGGGCCGTCGTCGGAGGCGAGCAGGCGCGGCCGTTCTTCCCGAACGCCGCGTACCTGTTGCAGCAGGCCGAACTGGACGCGGTCGAGGAGGTCAACCCGCAGCTGCGATCCACTGTGACCGACCCGCTCCTGAAGACCGATCAGCTAAGGCTGCTCGACGGCGACGCCCGGCTGCGCAGCGGGGAGCGCGTGTTCGCCACGCCGGGTCACACCCCCGGGCACCAGAGCGTGCTCGTCGCGTCCGGGCAGGATTCGGTCGCCGTCACCGGTGATCTGCTCGTGCACGCCATCCAGCTGCTCCACCCCGAACTCGCCTACGCCCACGAGATGGACCCTGAGCAGGCAAGGGCCTCAAGAGAGCAGGTGCTCCACAGTCGGACCGCCGGCACCCTCCACCTCGCGACCCCGCACCTGACCGAGCCGTTCATCGTCCGCTGACCGACCCGGCAGGGCCGGCGGTCGTACCCGTCAAAGCGACATGCTCGAGGGCGCGAGGGTGCGGACCGCTCGTGGTGTCTCCGTCGGCTGGTTCGGCGGCCGAAGGCCGCTGTGTGCCGCCGTCCAGCTTCCTCGGTGTCAACGGAACAGCTCCGGAGCTGGGCGGAGTTGTCGAGGTAGCCGCCACCTGCCTGATCACCCGCCGACACGTCCAACGCCTTTGTCAGGACCTCTTACTGACTCTAACAAAAGCGGTGTGATCATGTGACTGTCGGCTTGATCGTTCGTTGATGTGGCCATGGGGAAGCGTCAGTCGCGGCCGTGGATCGTGTCGGACGAACTGTGGTCGCTCATCGAGCCGTTGCTGCCCGATCCGCCGCCGAAGCGGGTGGAGGGGCGGCCGCGGGTGCCTGACCGGCAGGCTCTGTGCGGGATCCTGTTCGTTCTGCATACCGGCATCCAGTGGGAGTACCTGCCCCAGGAACTCGGGTTCGGCTCGGGCATGACCTGCTGGCGCCGCCTGGCGGCCTGGAACGAGGCCAGTGTCTGGGACCAGCTCCACCAGCTGCTGCTGAATGAGCTGCGGTCGAAGAACCAACTGGACTGGAGCCGGGCGGTGATCGACTCCTCCCACGTCAGGGCCGCACGCAGGGGCCCAAAAGCGGACCCAGCCCGGTCGACCGCGCACGCCCGGGCAGCAAGCACCACGTCATCACCGACGGCCAGGGGATCCCGCTCGCGGTGTCGCTGACCGGCGGAAACCGCAACGACGTCACCCAACTCCTGCCCCTGCTGGACAAGATCCCGCCGGTGGCGGGAGTCGTCGGCAGGCCCCGACGGCGGCCCGACATGCTCTTCGCGGACCGCGGCTACGACCACGACAAGTACCGCCGGCTGCTGCGGCAGCGGGGGATCCGTCCGGTGATCGCCGAACGGGGACAGCCGCACGGCACCGGCCTGGGCACTTTCCGCTGGGTCGTCGAGCGCACGATCTCCTGGCTGCACGGCTTCCGCCGCCTGCGGATCCGCTGGGAACGACGCGCCGACATCCATGAGGCCTTCCTCGGCCTCGCTGTCTGCCTGATCACCCACCGACACGTCCAGAGGCTTTGTTAGCGCCAGTTAGGCCTGGCCCGCGATTGATTCGATGTGGGTGGGTGGGCTGCCGGTGGTTCCGTGCCGCCGTAGCCGCCGCCCGAATCGCCCGGACTTTCAGAGCGGCACGATGCCGCAAGTACAAGATCCGAGCCCCCTTCCTTTATCTGCGGGGCGCGGGATACCCCTGGACTGTGAGCGGCCGGTTGGCGGGCTCAGTGCGGAAGGGAGCGGGCTGTGGGCGAGGAACGGTTCGAGGACGGCTGGTGGGTTGACGAGCGGTGCACGAATTGCGACGCTGCTAGGCAGCTCGCCCCCGGCTTGATCGGCGAGGTCGACGGCCGCTCGGTTGTTCTGCGCCAGCCGAGCAGCCGAGCCGAGCTCCGGCAGCTGAACGCCGCGGCGCACGCCTGTCCCACCCGGTCGATCCGTCCCCCGGCCGGGCGGCTGGAGGCGGCACAGGACCCCTTTCCGATGGCCCTGGACGACACCGTGCACCTGTGCGGGCACAACTCCACGCACACCGCGGGGGCCAACTCCTACTTACTGCGCCGCCCCGACGGCACCACGATGATGGTGGACACGCCGCGCTGGAGCACATCGTTGGCCGCGCGCTACGAGGGGCTCGGCCCTGTCACAGATGTCCTGCTCACCCACCGCGACCACGCCGCGCACGGCCGCCGCTACGCCGACCGCTTCGGCGCCCGGCTGTGGATCCACGAGGGTGACCTCGATGCCCGCCCCGGACGCCGACCGTGTGCTTCACGGCACCGGCCCAGCGAAGATCGCCGAAGGGGTGGTCGCCTTCCCCTTCCCGGGGCACACCCGAGGCAGCGTGCTGTTCCTCGCGGACGAGCGGTACTGCTTCAGCGGCGACAGCTTCTACTGGTCGCGCGCTACAGCGGACATCGAGGTGGCCGACAGTGTCACCTGGTACTCCATCAGTGAACTGGCCGCCTCCTTGGCCCGGGACGCCAACCGGCTACGCTTCGAGTGGCTGCTGCCAGGCCACGGCGACCGTCGGCGCCTTCCCGCCGACGACATGGCCGAGCGGCTGCGGGGGCTGGCGGCGCGCACCCGCGAACTGCGGCCCCGTCCCATCGACTTCACCGCGATGCGCTGGTAACGACCCGACTCGCGGGGTCGATCCAGGTTGGCCATGACATGACGGTGGCCGCGTGGGTTCTTCAGGTGTGAACAAGAAGTGGCCCCGCTCGGCCAGGCCGACCGCCGGCTGTCCCCGCACTTGATCAACCCACACAGTTGGAGCTGTTCTCGCCCCCGGCGCGTGTCTGGAGGCGGGCACAGGTACATCCAGCCGCCCACGATGACACCCGAGGCCGAACAACTCCTCGCCAATTCTCGGCAGTTCACAGCCGACCAGCACTGGACCACCCCTTCCCGGGACATCAACGCCAAGTCCTGCGGCTTCTCGTCGCCTGGCTCGGTATCGACGCCCCCTCCTCGAGACTGATGCTGGTCAGGACGTCGCGTCGCAGCCTTCCTCGACCAGCGCGGCCTACTCGTTCCCCTGGAGCGGACGCATTTGGATCAGACCGCGCAGTCTCCGTGAGATCACCCAGAAGGACATCGAGGACATACTCAGCAGCCGCACGGGAGAACAAGCCCCTCCACGCGCTGGGGCCACAGCAGAGCCATCTCTACTGCTGTTGCGGTGCGATGGCTTTGAGCCAGTCCTCGACGGCGAGGACATCTGCCCACTGCGGGAACAGCTTCTCGGTGAGTATCCGGTGCACCTCGGGGTCGGTGTCGAGGCAGGCATCCGCCAGGACGGTCAGGCCGAAGTCCAGGTCGATGGCGTGCCACAGGGTGGACAGCACTACAGCGCTGGTGGCGATGCCGGTGAGAACAAGGCTGTCGATATCGCGAGCCCTGAGTACCAAGTCGAGGTCGCTGCCCGAGAACGCGCTCCCCCGCCTCTTGGTGACCACGACGTCGCCCCGCTGGGGGGCAACGTCGTGATGGATCTCGGTGCCAGGGGCCCCCTCGGTGAACAGACCGGCCCGCACGGCGTTCGTCATCACCTTGTTGCGAGGGCTGACTTCCAGGTCGTCGGGCCGTAACCGGAGCACCACGTAGATCACGGGGATGCCGGCAGCCCGGGCCCCGTCGATCGCCCTGCGCAAGCGCGGAAGATATCCGGAACCGTCGTCGGCGATGGCCACGACGTCCCGTTGGACGTCCATCACCAGAAGTGCGCTGTTCGCCATGCTTGCCGTCCCTTCTCCGTTCGTGAACACGATCAAGTCTGGTGGATCAACCGAGCTGCGGTGGAGGTTTCGGAGACCGTCATCAGCGTCGCGCCGCAGTGCGCCCATGACCGGTGTCAGTTCTCGTCGACGCCTTCTCGCCCTGTGAGCACCAAGTGCTGTCCAGACTCGGTGACAAGCGGTGTCGCCCGTCAGTCACGAAGCCAGCCCGACTTGGAGCGTCAGCCCAAGGTCTGCGTCAGCTCGCTACGGCTCGACGAGTGGACGATCCGGCCATGTGCCCCGTTGACGATCGGCATGTACGGCGGAACGTGGCCGCACTCGACGTCGGCGATGATCGGCACGCTCAGGGACCCGAGCGCGTCGAGGACAGCCTCACGGTGGCTGAGGGAACTGTGGCCCGGTGCGCTGCTCCAGCCGAAGAGGATGGCGTTCGCGCGGTCGAAGAATCCGCACCCGCGCGGGTACGTGCGACCGGGCGATGACGCGCCGCTCATGGACATCACCAGCATCAACCCCTCGGTCGGAGGTGCGGCCGGCGGGATGACCCGGCCCAGACTGGAGCCGTTGCGCGGGAAGCCGGTCAGGCTGGCCGACCGCGGCTGGCTTCGGAAACCGCCCGACGGCCGGTTCACCACTCGCCTGTGACCAGGGACGCTGCCGCTTCCCGAGTCTGTTCATCCGGGGCGTTTCTCTGCCCGTGCAGCGGTCCGTACGCCCCTTGATGGTGCGGGAGCGCGGGGTGAGCCTGCGGCCGTGGGGTTTGCATGTGCCGTAGCGGCACGTGGTCCAGTAGGCGGCAAGTACGACATTGAGAGGTTCCCTCGCATGCCCCTTCCTGCGATTCCCCGCCGGGTCAAGATCGGCGATGCCGCCGCGTTCGCCGGGACCACCCCCCGCGCCATCCGCCACTACCACGCCATCGGGCTCCTCGCCGAACCGGAACGCGGCAGCGACGACCGCCGCCGCTACGGATACGACGACATGATCCGCCTGCTGTGGATCCGCAAGATGGCTGATGCGGGTATCCCCCTGGATGACATCCGGGCCAGCTTTGAGGGCGCCACCGGCATCGAGCAGTCCCTGGCCCGGCTGGAGAAATCCCTAGCCTCCAAGGCGGCCGCCATCGAAGCCCAGCAGGCCGCCGTGCACCGCCTCCGCGAGGCGGGCAGCCCCCTGGGTCTGCTCTCACCGCTGGTCAGTGGCCGCCTGCACGATCTGCCGCCCGGATCCCTGCGCCCGGCCGATCTCGACACCCTTCTGGTCACGGAGCGTATCTTCGGCCCCGAGGGGGCCGCCGCCCAGGCCAACCGGTTCATCGCCCTGGCCACCCACCCCGAACTGCGGGCCGAGGAAGACCGCCTGGCCAAGGCCGAGGGGGCCCTGGACGACACCATGTCCCCCGATGACCCCAGCATCGAAGACCTGGCTGCCCAGCGGTGTGCTCATGAGACCGCCTTGGGAGCCACCATCGACAGATCCGGCCTGGACGAGGCCCTCGACGAACTCCTGGACCAGGACGACGAGCACGCTGGTGAGGAGGAAGACGCGGCGAGGATGAGCGTGGTGGAGGCCATCGGCAAGATGCCGTACGACTTCTCCCCGGCCCGCGTCCGGTACGAGGAACGTGTCATCGAGCTGCTTCACCCGGCCGATCAGGACGGCGATGCCCCACAGACCTGCTGACTGGCATCGGCGCTCGGGGCGAGCCCGACAAGAGCAGCCTGGAATGGCAGCACGAACGTAACCACGGTGCCCCCGGCGGCCGTTGGGCTCTGTGTGAAGAGAGCCGAAGAGCACGCCGAGGGCACCTGCCCGCTTGTCCACAGGTGCCGTCTGCCGCTGGGCACGCGCACCGTCAACCACTTCGACGGTCTGCTGCGGCGCCATCTGAAGGCGATCCGGTCCCGGTGGCGGATCCTGCCTCGGCCATCCCCTGGGTGTCCTTCAACGACTGGCCGACCGGACGGCGGCCGTCCCCGAACGCGACTCCGCGCACGTGGTACCGCCACGCATCGCGTCTTCAGGCGGGCCGATGTCACGGCCAGCTCGTCAGGCATTGACGGCTGCGCTGCACCGGTGGGGTCAGCGACAGCCGGTCTCAGGGCCGTCAGGTCCAGAGCAGTGGTGTTCTTTCAGGAACGGCGGGTGAGACGGCAGGTCGTCAGAATGACGATGCAGGGCGGGGCAAGGGGACGAACCTGGCGGTGTTCTTCAAGTCAGTCCGAGGTTTCGGGTGGCCGTCTCGTGATCGGCTCAAGGCGCGCTCCGGCGCGCAGCAGGCCGCCTTCAGGATGCTCCGTCACGGTTCCCCTGGTGAGGGACGTCGAACCGCTGGGCTGGATTGCCGACCGCGTCATCAGGCAGGCGTGCGGCATCGTCACCGAACAGTCCGGCAACTGGGGGACCCTCGATGGCCGGGTCCGCCCACCCTTGACGTGTGGGAGATGGCAGTAGTCGTAGAGCCGGCGGGCGACCCAGATGTGTGCCGGCCGCTCGCTCCACCAGTCCTCGATGTCCAAGGAGCTTCGTCTTTGCTGCTCGCACGCGGCAGGTCCTGTTCCGGGCCGAGGGACCAGCGCACGTAGAGGCCACGACGGCTGGTGACCAGCCGGGTCAGTTCATCAAGGCTGGTCACGGTGGGCAGATCGGGAGTGGAGCGCATGGAGCGGTCGACGCGAAATCGATCAGGCGGTGAGGAGGGAGTCGTCCTGCGGGCGGGCGCCGGGCAACCGGTGGCGGGCGGCGATGAGCGCGGCGTCGATGTCACGCGTGCCGGTTGACACGCACAGGGTGTAGGCGACGTCGTCCATGCGCTGGCGCACCTCCGGGCTGCCCTCTTCGGCATGCAGGATCCGCAGCGCCTCGTACTGCTCGATCAGGTTCGCCAGTACTGCGGGGTGTGCCATGAGCATCGCAAGTCTCCCCGATCACCAGAACCAACATGGCCTGTACACCGACCTGAGTTCCCAGGGCCCCAGCCGTCATTCCCCCGCATCTCGAGGAGGCGGCCAGGGTCCTGTGGGCGGTGTCCGGGCCTCAGTCGGTGGACAGGGCCTGGAGCAGCTCGCCGACCTCGGGGTCGGGCAGGAGCGGGCGACGTCGCCCTGGGTCACCATGCCGACCAGGTCGTGTTCGTCGATCACCGGCAGACGGCGGACCTTGTGCTCGGTCATCGTGCGCAGAATCTCTTCCACGTCGTCGTCGGCGCCGATGGTGACCGCCTCGCCCTGGGCCAGGTCCCCGGCCGGACAGGCAGCGGGGTCCTTGCCCGCGGTCGCGATCTTGGCAGTGGACGCCGCACGTGTTCCCAGACGACACCATCGGTAACGTCAGCGAACAGCGCACGGGATCTGGGTGAAGCGCAGGGAGGAGCGGTAGAAGTCCCAGGCGCTGCGCGAAAGGCGGGTGCCGAAGTGTTCGTCGGCGCCGACGGCCTTGAGGGTGGGGAGGCCCTGGACGGCGTCGAGGTAGTCGGCGCTCAAGGCCCGCCAGCCGCGCATGCAGTCGGTGAGCATCCGCCGCATCCGGCGGCGCAGCAATCTGGGCGCGGCCGCCGCGACGACGGCGGTGACCGCGACGAGCGCCGCGACCGGCGGGCCGATCACCCCGAGGACGGCGACGATGCCGAGCCTGCCGACGACGGAGACGAGGACCTGGGGCAGGAAGACGCTGACGAACCGGTCCACGCTGTCCTGGAGTGTGGTCAGGACCGCACCGGTGCGCTGCCGTGTCACATGGGCGGGGCCCAGGGTCAGCAGATGACGGTACAGGCGCAGCCGCAGGTCGGTCCTGACCCGTTCCGCGGCGCGGGCGGCGGCGACCTCGCGAGCCCGGACGAGCACGGCACGGACGGCGACGAGGGCGAGCGCGCCGCAGCAGGCCCAGACGGCACCGGTCAGGTCGTGGCGCAGTCCCCGGGCCACGGCGAGGGTGAGCAGCAGGCTCTGGCCCACGTAGCAGGCCGAGACTCCGACGCCCGCGGCCACGCTCGCGAGGAGAGCGAGGGGACCGGGTCTGGCGTAGTGGAGCAGTGAGGTCAGCACGCGGGCTCCTCCTCGGTGGCGTCCAGGGGTACGACGGAGTCCGGGGAGCCGGGGTCGTCCAGGGGTTCGCACCGCAGGGCGTGCTCGCCCGGCGCGATCTCCACCTGCCGTGCCCGGACGCCGAACACCTCGGCCATCGAGGGTGGTTGCAGCACGTCGCGCGGCGGTCCGGCGGCCATGACCACACCGTCGGCGAGCACGCACAGCCGGTCGCAGTAGCGCAGGGCCAGGTCGAGGTCGTGGAGGGCCAGGACGGTGGTGATGCCCAGGCCTCGGATCATGCGGAGAGCTTCCAACTGGTGGCGTATGTCGGGGTGATTGAGGGGTTCGTCGAGCACCAGGACACGGGTCTGCTGGGCCAGGGCGCGGGCCAGCAGGACGCGCTGGTGTTCGCCGCCGGACAGGGTGGCGATGTCGCGGTCGGCCAGGTGCTGGGCGCCCACCCTGGCCAGCGCCTGCTCGACGATCCAGCGCGGTGGACACCTCACGCGCGGCAACCACCCGTCTCACCGCCCACCTGGACGGGCACCCGGAACTCGCCGCCCGCGTAAGGGTGGTGTGCCAGGACTTCTTCGACACCACCAGGGATCTGGGCGACGGCTACGCGACGGCCGTGCTCGGCGACACCTCGATCAACATGTTCGCCGACGGCGAGGCGCTCACCGCGCTCCTGCACCGCGTCCGGCCGCTCCTCGCCCCGGGCCACGGCGTCTTCTGCTGTGCCGTCCTGACGGAACCGGCACTGACGACCTACGCCCGCCGCAACGGCGTTCTGGCCACCGATTTCACCGACGGCCAGGGCACGCAGCACCTGCTCTTCGCCGCCGTGCGCCACGACCCCGCCGGCCCGTACTTCTCCCGCACCCTCTTCCTGCCCGACGGCACACGCAACGACGGTGAACCCGTCGCGTACCTGGCGGCCGTCCGTGAACGCCTCTGGACCCGGCGCGCCCTCGAACCTCACGCCGAGGCAGCGGGGTTCAAGGTGGTCAGCAGCGTGCCCGCCGTCGCCCGTGACGACAAGGCAGGTCGGGTCGACATGGAGGTCTTGGTGCTCGCTCCTCACAACTGACCTGCTGCGGACCAACTACCGCCGAAACCCTTCCTTCATGCAGGAAGTATTCAGGTGTAATGCCTGCTGCCTACCGTCCCTCCAGTCCCCGAACCCGCATCAAGGAGGGCGTGGCGTGAGCATCGAGCCACGATTGGCAGAAGGCACCGCTCAGGAAACCGCGCAGAAGCCGGAGTCCGCCGCAGCCGGCCAGGCGGTCAAGGAGACGCTGGAGGACTACACCCTCCGCTTCGCGCCCCGCAGTTACCGCCGCTGGACCCCGATGGTCGTGGCGACGACCGCCCTCGGCGGCATCGCCTACATGGCCGACTTCTCCATCGGCGCCGGCATCGGTCTGGCCCACGGCACCGGCAACGCGCTCGTCGCGATCGCCGTCGCCGCCGTTGTCATCTTCGTCACCGGCTTCCCGCTCGCCTACTACGGCGCCCGCTACAACATCGACCTCGACCTGATCACCCGCGGCTCCGGATTCGGCTATTACGGCTCCGTCCTCACCGGCGTCATCTTCGCCAGCTTCACCTTCATTTTCTTCGCCCTCGAAGGCTCGATCATGGCCCAGGGCCTGAAACTCGGGCTCGGACTGCCGCTCTGGCTGGGCTACTTGGTCTCCACGCTGATGGTGATCCCCCTGGTCGTCTACGGCATGAAGGCGCTCAGCAAGCTCCAGGTGTGGACGACGCCCGTCTGGCTACTGCTGATGGTCGGCCCGCTGATCTACCTGATCGCCACCGACCCCGGCACGGTCGACCGCTTCCTCGCCTATGCCGGCACGGACGGCGAGGGCGGCGTCAACACCGCATCCGTCCTTCTCGGCGCCGGTGTCTGCCTGTCACTGATCGCCCAGATCGGTGAGCAGATCGACTACCTCCGCTTCATGCCGCCCAAGACCGAGGCCAACAAGCGGACCTGGTGGACCGCGGTGGTCATGGCCGGGCCCGGCTGGGTGGTGCTCGGCGCGCTGAAGCAGGCCATCGGCGTCTTCCTCGCCGTCTACATCCTGGCCAAGGTCGGCCCGGACGCGGCGCCCGAGCCGATCCAGCAGTTCCGTGGCGCCTTCGACGCGATGATGCCGTCCTGGCTGGTCGTCCCGCTGGCCGTGGCCCTCGTCGTGATCAGCCAGATCAAGATCAACGTCACGAACGCCTACTCCGGCTCGCTGGCGTGGACCAACTCCTTCACGCGTATCACCAAGCACTACCCCGGCCGCATGATCTTCGTCCTGGTCAACCTCGGTTTCGCCCTCGTGCTGATGGAAGCCGACATGTTCAGCTTCCTCAACGACATCCTCGGCTTCTACTCCAACTGCGCGATCGCCTGGGTCGTCACCGTCGCCACCGACATCGGCGTCAACAAGTACCTGCTGAAGCTGTCCCCGCTCCAGCCGGAGTTCCGTCGGGGCATGCTGTACGCGGTCAACCCGGTGGGCGTGGTGGCCTTCGTCGCGGCCTCCGGCCTGTCGATCGCCATGTACTTCCACGGCCTCGGCGACACGCTCCAGCCGTACTCCCCCGTCGCAGCCGCCGTCATCGCGTTCGTCCTCACGCCGCTCATGGCGATCGTCACCAAGGGCAGGTACTACCTGCGCCGCAGCGACGACGGCATCGCCGAGCCGATGCTCGAATCGGACGGCAACCCCAGCGCCGTGACCTACGACTGCCACGTCTGCCACCAGCCCTACGAGCGCCCCGACCTGGCGGCCTGCGCCACTCACCACGCGGTGGTCTGCTCGCTGTGCCTGAGCACCGACAAAGTCGGCGACCACATACTGCCCGCCGCGCCGTAGCCACCGCCGGACCGACAGAAGGGCTCCCGCGAGTCACGTCCTCGCGGGAGCCCTTCGTCATACCGCCTGCCGGGTGAAGGTTGAGAAGACGATCACGAGGCAGGACGTCCGGTGCGCGCTACGGCGCGAGCAGCAGGCTGTCGCCGCGCTCCTTGGCGGCGGCGTAACGGCGGGCCACGTCCTGCCAGTTGACGACGGCCCACATGGCCTCGATGAAGTCGACCTTCTGGTTCTTGTACTGCAGGTAGAAGGCGTGCTCCCAGGCGTCGAAGACCAGGATCGGGGTGGATCCCTGGCCGACGTTGCCCTGGTGGTCGTAGACCTGCTCGACGATCAGGCGACCGGAGAGCGGCTCGTAGGCGAGGACGCCCCATCCTGAGCCCTGGGTGGTCGCGGCAGCCTTGGTCAGCTGGGCCTTGAAGCCGGCGAAGGAGCCGAAGGACTCGGTGATCGCGTCGGCGAGGTCCCCGACGCCGTCGGCGGCGAGCGGCTCGCCGCCGCCGTCGCCGGTCATGTTGTGCCAGTAGATGGAGTGCAGGATGTGGCCGGAAAGGTGAAAGGCCAGGTTCTTCTCCAGGCCGTTGATCGAGCCCCACTGCTCCTTGTCGCGAGCTTCGGCGAGCTGCTCCAGGGTGTCGTTCGCGCCCTTGACGTACGCCGCGTGGTGCTTGTCATGGTGCAGCTCGATGATCTGCGGGTTGATGACCGGTTCGAGCGCCGCGTAGTCGTAGGGGAGCTCCGGGAGCGAGTAAACCGCCATGTCCAACAACCTCCGACATAATTGCCACTGATGTGCAGTTGCACGCTAGCAGCAGATGAAGCGGATCGCCGATCAGGCATAGGTCCTAGGTCGTGTCCGCAAAGTGGCGCCGTCGTTGGTTTGTTCGTGGTGCGTCGTCATGAGCTGACCGATGAGTCGTGGGCGGTGATCGAGCCGTTGCCGGCCCCGCCGCCGATGGGCCGACCGGTGCGGGACCGTCGGCAGGTGGTCAACGGGATCCTGTGGAAGTTGTCGACCGGGGCGGCCTGGCGGGACCTGCCCGAACGCTATGGGCCGTGGAAGACGGTCTGTGAGCGCTTCCGCCGCTGGTCGGCCGACGGCACCTGGGACCGGCTCCTGGCACGCGTTCAGCAGCACTGTGATGCCGTCGGCACTGTCGACTGGACGGTCGTGTGTGTCGACTCCACGACCGTGCGGGCCCACCAGCATGCGGCCGGGGCCCGAGAAGGGGGCTCTGGCCGGGCGAGGCGATCGGCCGGTCCCGCGGCGGGCTGACCACGAAGATTCACCTCGCCTGCGACGGACAGGGCCGCCCGCCGGCCTTCACCCTGACCGCTGGGAACGTCAACGACTGCACCCAGTTCGAGCAGGTCATGGCCCGCATCAGCGTCAGCCGGTGCGGGCCTGGCCGGCCCAGGACCCGGCCCGAGCGAGTCGTCGCGGACAAGGGTTACTCGTCCACGAAGATCCGCTCCTACCTGCGCAGACGCGGTATAAGGCAGCCATTCCAGAACGGATCGATCAGATCAACGGCCGGATCCACAGAGGCGAGAGCCGCTGCCGGCTCGACCGCGCGGCCTACCGGCGCCGCAATGTTGTCGAACGCTGCTTCAACAAGCTCAAGCACAACAAGGCCCTGGCCACCCGATACGACAAACGGGCCCGCCATTGCCAAGCCCTGGTCACCCTCGCCTGCCTACGACTCTGGCTGCCCTGACTTTGCGGACACGCCCTAAGGGCGCGTATGCGGTTGTGATCAATAGGTGGTCCGGGTGAGGTGCTTGAGCCAGACACGGTGCCCCCGAAGGCAGCATGGGGGATCTCGTTGGAGCGACGGAAGCTGATCGGGGTCGGGGTGGGGCTGGCGGTCCTGCCCGCCTGGTGGACTCTGTGTCAGGTGGCGAACGGGGCCAAGAGGGACTGGCACACCGACACCACACCGCTGGAGCGGGCGTTCCCGCTGCTGGGCCCACTCACCGACGCGACACCTCCCGGACCGCCGTAAGCGCGTTCGATCACGTTCGGGCCCGTGCCGCGTAGAGAGGACCGGCGGCCCGGCTCAGCTCAGCCCAGGAAGCTCAGTCGGACCTGACGGTTGACGTTGTCCTTGTTGGTGTCCACCAGGCAGACCGACTGCCACGTGCCCAGTTGCAGCCTTCCGTTGACGACCGGCAAGGTCGCATGGGGTGGGACGAAGGCCGGTAGGACGTGGTCGCGGCCGTGGCCGGGGCTGCCGTGGCGGTGTTGCCAGCGATCGTCTGCGGGGAGCAGGGTGTGCAGGGCGGCGAGGAGGTCGTCGTCGCTGCCCGCGCCCGTCTCGATCACCGCGATGCCGGCGGTGGCGTGCGGGACGAAGACGTTGAGCAGGCCGTCGCGACCGGCCGCCTCCTCCCGGAGGAAGCCCTCGCAGTCACGGGTGAGGTCGACGACGCTCTCCTGTGAGCCGGAGGCGATGTGCAGGACTCGTGTGGTGAACGCTTCTGGCATGTTCCCATCCTGACCCGGATGCCGGATTCCACACCCGGCCGGCGGTTCGGCGAGTGGAGCGCGGCAGTCCGATCCGCGAGACGGCGTTGACCATGGTCGGGCCGTCTGGCTACGTTCAGTCGCATGTTGCGTTCAGCCTTCCTCACCACGCGCGGTCATATCGACCTGCTGCGGGTGGCCTCCGCCGCGTGTCGTCGCGGCTGCTGACGCCTTCCCCTCTCCACCTTCGCGGTCTCTTCGCCTCCGCCCTCCTCTTCAGCTGCGCCCTCGCGTGAGTCGGTCGGCCATGCCACTGTGCCGGGTGCGCGGGATTCACCCCCTCGGCCCTGCTTGCCGTCACCCGTCCGGTCGCGGTTGAAGTCGTCGATCCGGTCGGGTTGCGCTCTGACGTGACCCGGCGGCGCGGAGGCATGCCCCCACTGGTCGCCCCTCCTCCTGTGGAGCCCCCATGAGCATCAGTCACGCCCCACCCGAGTCTCCCGAATCCGATATTTCGCCTTTGTCGGCCTCGTCGCCTGCCGTCAAGGCGAGCGACGCCCCTTCCGGGCGCGAAGACTCCCCCGAGCTCGAACCACTCCTCCCCCGCTCCGCCCGCCGCACCCGCGTGCCCCGCTGGCTACGCCGGACCGCCGGACCGCTCGTCCTTCTGGGGTTGTGGCAACTCCTCAGCAGTACTGGCGCGTTGACGCCCGACGTGCTCGCGTCGCCCGGCCGGATCGCGCAGGTCGCCGGCGAGCTGGTCTCCGACGGCTCGCTCCCCTCCGCCATAGGCACCTCGCTTCAGCGTGTGGCAGCCGGGCTCGCGCTCGGCATCGTGGTCGGCACCGGACTCGCCCTGCTCTCCGGGCTGTTCCGGATCGGCGAGGATCTCGTCGACGCGCCGGTCCAGATGCTGCGGACGGTTCCCTTCGTCGGTCTCATTCCGCTGTTCATCATCTGGTTCGGCATCGGCGAGGCCCCGAAGGTCGCGATCATCACGCTCGGCGTGACCTTCCCGCTGTACCTGAACGTCTACGCCGGTATCCGCGGCGTGGACGCCCAGTTGATCGAGGCCGGGGAGTCCCTCGGACTGTCGCGCTGGGGTCTGGTGCGGCATGTCGTGCTGCCGGGCGCACTGCCCGGCGCCATGACCGGCCTGCGCTATTCGCTCGGCATCGCCTGGCTCGCCCTCGTCTTCGCCGAGCAGGTCAACGCCGACTCCGGCATCGGGTTCCTCATCGGGCAGGCGCGGGACTTCCTGCAGACCGACGTGATCGTCGTCTGCCTCATCGTCTACGCCTTCCTCGGCCTCCTCGCCGACTTCGTCGTCCGTTCTCTCGAAAGGCTGCTGCTGCAATGGCGACCGACGTTCACCGGCCGGTGACCCCCACCTCGGCCGTGCGGGTCGAGGGGCTGACCCGCTCCTTCGACGGCCGCGCCGTCATCAACGACCTCCGACTCGCCATCCGGCCGGGCGAGTTCGTCGCGCTGCTCGGCCGCAGCGGCTGCGGCAAGTCCACTCTGCTGCGCATCCTCGCCGGGCTCGACCGCGACATCGAGGGCACCGTGCTGGTGCCGCGCCGCAAGGCCGTCGCCTTCCAGGCACCGCGTCTCATGCCGTGGAAGAAGGTGTGGCGCAACGTGCTGCTCGGCCTCCCGGGCCGTCCCGAACGCTCCGTCGCGGAGCAGGCGTTGGAGGAGGTGGGCCTCGGCCACCGCACCGACGCCTGGCCGAAGACCCTCTCCGGTGGCGAGGCCCAACGCGTCTCGCTGGCCCGCGCCTTGGTCCGCGAGCCCGATCTGCTGCTGCTCGACGAGCCGTTCGGCGCGCTCGACGCCCTCACCCGGATCAAGGCCCAGCGCCTGGTGGACGAGCTGTGGCGGCGGCGCGGGTGCGCGGTGCTGCTGGTCACCCACGATGTGGAGGAGGCGGTCCTGCTCGCCGACCGCGTCCTGGTGATGGACGACGGTGTCATCGCCCACGAGCAGCACATCGACCTCGAACGCCCGCGTGACATCGCCGACCCGCGCTTCGCCGAGCTGCGCGCGGAGTTGTTGCAGCGGCTCGGGGGCGACGCCACGGCCGCCGAAGCTCCGGATACCGCCCAGCCCGCCCAAGTCGCCAAGGCCGACGAAGCCGCCCGAGCCGCCGCCTGACCAGAGGAAGCGGCTCCGATCACCGCATCCTCCTGCCCCGTCTCCTCGTCTGCCCGTCTCCTGTTCCCCTCCCCCCACGTCCACGAATCCCCCCACGGCCACGAAACGGATCCCCCATGCGACGCTCCCTCGCCTCCGCTGCCCTGCTGCTTCCCCTCGCTCTCCTGCTGACCGCCTGCGGTGGCGCCTCTTCGGCCAGCACAGGCACCGACGGCGGCACCGACGGCAAGGGCTCCGTCACTCTCAACGTCGGGGACCAGAAGGGTGGTTCCGAGGCCATCCTGCGAGCCGCCGGCGAACTCGACCACCTGAACTACAAGATCAAGTGGTCCACCTTCACCTCGGGTCCGCCCCTACTGGAAGCCGTCAACGCCAAGGCCGTCGACGTGGGCGGCGTCGGCAACACCCCGCCCGTCTTCGCGGCCGGCGCCGGATCCGGCATCTCGGTCGTCGCCGCCTGGCACGGCACGTCCAAGGGCGACACCATCCTCGTCCCGAACGGCTCGAAGTTCACACAGACCTCCCAGCTCAAGGGCAGGTCCGTCGCCGTGGCGCAGGGCTCCTCCGCGCACTACCAGCTGGTCGCGTCGCTGAAGGCCGCGGGGCTGAGCCTGAGCGACGTGAAGGTCAAGTACCTCCAGCCGGCCGACGCGCTCGCCGCGTTCACCTCGGGCAAGGTCGACGCATGGGCGGTGTGGGACCCGTACACCTCGCAGGTGCTCCAGGCGAAGCAGGGCCGGGTGCTCACCACCGGCGACGGCATCACCAACGGGCTCACCTTCCAGGTCGCCGCGCCCGCCGCGTTGAAGGACGCGAAGAAGGCCGCCGCCATCAAGGACTACCTGGACCGGCTTCGGCGGGCCACCGCCTGGGTGTACGACCATCAGGAGGAGTGGGCGAAGGTGTGGGCGAAGGACACCCGGCTGCCGTACGAGGTGGCGCTCGCGTCGGTACGGCGGACGAACGCCACGCGGGTCGCGGTCGCCGTCGACCAGCCGCTCATCGCCTCCGAACAGAAGATCGCCGACGCGTTCACCGAGTTGAAGCTGATTCCGCGGAAGGTCGACTTCGGTGAGTTCGTCGACCGTCGGTACAACGGGAACCTGCCCGCCTCGACGAGCGCCCCGCACGCGTCGTCCTGACCCGCGGGCACCTCGACGGGGTGCCGTCGTCGGCCGGGCAGGCGCTTCACACCTGGCGGAGGCGAGCCGGCCCGCGCGGGGAAGATCCACGCCCTCGGCGCTGTTGGCAGAGGCGTGAACGACATACGCGAGGTCGAGGTGGTCGTGACAGGCGCCGGGCAGGCGGGCCTGTCCAGCGCCTATCACCTGCGGCGCACCGGCTTCGTCCCGGAGCGCGACTTCGTGGTGCTGGACCACTCCCCCGGCCCGGGCGGCGCCTGGCAGTTCCGCTGGCCCTCACTGACGTACGGCAAGGTGCACGGGATGCATGCCCTGCCCGGCATGAAGCTGACGGGCGCGGACGCTGCGCGGCCCTCGTCCGAGGTCATCAGCGAGTACTTCGAGCGCTACGAGCGCACGTTCGACCTGCGGGTGCGCCGGCCGGTGGACGTGCGGGCCGTGCGCTCGACGAGCGTCGACGCCGGCGCGGTCGGCGCGCAGGACGGGTCCGCGCCCCGGGGGCGGCTGCTCGTGGAGACTTCCGACGGTACTTGGTCCGCGAAGGCCCTGATCAACGCCACCGGCACCTGGGACCGGCCGTTCTGGCCGCGCTACCCCGGCCAGGAGACGTTCCGGGGACGGCAGTTGCACACCGCGCAATACCCCGGGCCCGAGGCCTTCGCCGGCCTGCGCGTGGTCGTGGTGGGCGGGGGCGCGTCAGGCACGCAGCACCTGCTGGAACTCGCCCCGTACGCGGCCGACACCACCTGGGTGACCCGGCGTCCGCCCGTGTTCCGCGAAGGCCCCTTCGACGAGAACGCGGGTCGTGCGGCGGTGGCGCTCGTGGAGGAACGCGTACGGCGGGGGCTGCCGCCGAAGAGCGTCGTCTCCGTGACCGGCCTGCCGCTCAACGACGCGATCCGCCGGGGGCTGGCGGACGGCGTGCTCGACCGGCTGCCCATGTTCGACCGGCTCACCCCGGACGGGGTGGAGTGGAACGACGGGCGGCACGTGAGCGCCGACGTCGTCCTCTGGGCGACCGGCTTCCGGCCCGCCGTGGACCATCTCACGCCGCTGAGGCTGCGGGAGCCGGGCGGCGGCATCCGCGTCGAGGGCACCCGCGCGGTCGCCGATCCCCGCGTCCACCTCGTCGGCTACGGTCCGTCCGCGAGCACCATCGGCGCCAACCGGGCCGGACGCTCGGCGGTGCGGGAGATCGCCCGGCTGCTCGCGCAGGGCGAGGAAGAGCGGGAAGCGGCCGCTGCCGCGTGATGTTCGCTCGCGAGACCAAGACAACGCGGCGTTCGGGTCACCGGACCTTCGACGGACTCGGCACGGCCTGCGCGCTCTGGTTCCGGTTGAACTCCGCGACGTTGCGCTGGTGCTCCTCGTAGCTCGCGGTGAAGCGTGTGTCGCCCGGCTTGACCGTGACGAAGTACAACCAGTCGCCCGGCGTCGGATTGATCGCCGCCTGCATCGCCTCCTCGCCAGGATTGTCGATCGGCGTCGGAGGCAGCCCCATGCGCTGGTAGGAGTTGTAGGGGCTCGCGACGCGGGTGTCCTTCTCCGTGGTTCTCACCGTGTAGCGGTTCAGGGCGTAGTTGAGGGTGGAGTCCATCTGCAGCGGCATGCCGCGCTCCAGACGGTTGATGACGACGCGGGCCACCTTGCCCATGTCGTCCTTGGTGGCCGCCTCGGCCTGGACGATGCTGGCGATGGTGACCGCCTGATAGACGTTCATGGCGTTGCGCTGCGCTCCCGCGGCGATCGGCGCGCCGTTGAACTTCTTGTTCGCCGTGTCGACCATCGACGCCAGGAGGGCTTGCGGCGTGGTCTTCTCCTCCAGCGGGTACGTCGCCGGGAAGAGGTAGCCCTCCGGGTTGCCCTCGGCGTCGTTCGGCAGTCGCAGGTCGGCGGCGGGCAGGGTCTTCCTAGTGGTGCCGGCGGGCAGGGCGAGGGTCTTGTCGACGGCCTCGTAGACCTGGTTCGCGCGCCAGCCCTCGGGGATGACCAGCGAGGTGGGGCGCTTGTTCTCCTTGTGGTCGTCCGGGGTCAGCAGCGGCACCGCCACGGCGGCGCCGGCCACGACAGCTCCGGTCGCGATGAGGGTGAGACGGCCCCGGCGGGTCAGTCGCATCGTTCTCCGTGACGGAGTGTTCATCTGCATGCGGGCACGGTAACCCGCACATCGTCACAAACCTGACATCACCGGCCATATTTTCATCTTGTCGGCTCCAGTCGCGCGTCCCGCCGCACCAGAGCCGCGTACCGCCCTCCGCTCGCCAGCAACTCCTCGTGCGTGCCGCGTTCGGCCACCCGGCCCGCGTCGAGCACCACGATCTGGTCGGCGCTGCGGATGGTCGACAGCCGGTGGGCGATGGTGAGGGTGGTGCGGTTGGCGGAGAGGGCGTCGATCGCCTCCTGGACGGCGTGCTCGGTTCGGGTGTCCAGGGCGCTGGTCGCCTCGTCGAGGATGAGCACCGGCGGGTCGCGCAAGATGGTGCGGGCGATGGCCAGGCGCTGTTTCTCGCCTCCGGAGAAGCGGTGGCCGCGCTCGCCCACGACGGTGTCGTAGCCGTCGGGCAGTGCGGCGATGTGGTCGTGGATCTGGGCCGCGCGCGCCGCCGCGTGCAGTTCCTCGTCGGTGGCGTCCGGCTTGGCGAAGCGCAGGTTCTCTGCGACGGTGGCGTGGAAGAGGTACGTCTCCTGCGAGACGACGCCGACCGCGCGTGCGAGGGTGTCGAAGTCCAGGTCGCGGACGTCGACTCCGTCGAGGGTGACCCGGCCGCCGGTCACGTCGTACAGGCGGGGCACCAGACAGCCGAGCGTGGACTTGCCCGCGCCGGTCGGTCCGACGACGGCGAGGCTGCCGCCGGCGGGGACGGTGAGATCGATGCCGTCCAGGACGGGACCCGCCGCCCCGCCCTCGCCCCGGCCGTCTCCGTCGGTCGTGCCACGGGCGTCTTCACGGCCTCGCGCGCCGTCGTCGTACCGGAAGGACACGCTCTCGAAGCGGATCTCCCCCTTCACCTGGTCCAGGTGGACCGGGTCCTCGCGTTCGGTGATGTCGACGGGGAGGTCGAGGTACTCGAAGATCCGCTGGAAGAGCGCGAGGGAGGTCTGGATCTGCACACCGGTCGACAGGAGACTGACCGCCGGGCGGAACAGGCCCTGCTGGAGCGAGACGAACGCGACGATCGTGCCGAGGGAGACGTCGGGGCCGCCGAGCTGGAGGGCCATGCCCGCGGTCCAGTAGATGAAGGCCGGCATGGCCGACATGACGATCCCGATCACGGCCATGCGCCAGCGGCCGGCCATGTTCGACCGGACCTCCAAGTCGACCAGGCGCTCGGACTCGTCGGCGAAGGACCGGGTGAGGGAGTCGGCGCGGCCCATGGTGCGGCCGAGGAGAATGCCGCTGACCGACAACGACTCGGTGACCGTGGCCGCCATCGCCGCCATCTGCTTCTGGCGCCGGGTGGTGATTCTGCGGCGCTCGTCGCCCACGCGGCGGCTGATCCACACGAAGACCGGGAGCAGCAGCAGCGAGACGACGGTCAGACGCCAGTCGAGGGCGATCATGGCGACGACCGTGGCGACGACGCTGGTGAAGTTCGAGACCAGGGAGGTCGCGGTCGAGGTGACGGTGGCCTGCATGCCGCCGATGTCGTTGGCGATGCGGGACTGCACCTCGCCGGTGCGCGTGCGGGTGAAGAACGCGAGCGACATCCGCTGGAGACGGCCGAAGACGGCGGTGCGCAGGTCGTGCATGACGCGCTGGCCGACCGTTGTGGAGATCAGGGTCTGCAGGACGCCGAACACGCCGGACAGGACGGCGCTGAGGATCATGCCGAGGGCGAGCAGGCTCAGCAGGCCGGTGCGGCCCTCGGGGATGGCGACGTCGAGGATCTCCTTGAGGAGGAACGGCGTGGCCACGGAGACCAGCGACGAGGCGGCGACCAGCAGGCCGACGACCGCGAGGCGGGCTCGATAGGGGCGGAACAGCCGCAGGATGCGGCGCACCTGCCGAGGCTGCTGTGGGTCGGCCTCGGCGGGCGGGGACCAGAGCTCTGGCGTGTCGGGGCGCATGGGCTCCTTCGAAGGTGAGACGGGCGGAGTTTGAGAGCGTAGCTCATTGTTACCTATACTCACAATGAACGGGGTCCTGATATTGTTCCCGCATGACCACCCCTGATCCCGAAGGCGCGCTCGCCGAGCAGCTGTTGCGGTTCACCCGCCGGGTGCACCGCATCCAGAAGCGCCATCTGGAGCTCTCCGACCTGGGCGTCACCCCGGCCCAGTCACGCCTTCTGCGCACGCTCAACCACTTCGGCGCGCCCCCGCGCATGGCCGATCTCGCGGAGCGGCTTGAGGTGGTGCCCCGCGCGGTGACCACGCTGGTCGACGGTCTGGAGGCGAACGGCAAGGTGCGCCGGGTCCCGGATCCGACGAACCGCCGGGTGATCCGCATCGAGCTCACGGACGAGGGGCGCGAGACGCTCCGTGAACTGCACCGGGCGCGGCAGTCGGCCGCGCGGGAGATCCTGGCTCCGCTCACCGGACTGGAGCGGGCGGTGCTCGGGGAACTGCTGGACACGCTGGTCGACGGGGCCCCCTCCGCCCACTGCGGGATCCCCGGGAACGGCTGAATCCGGGCCCCGACAGGCCCGGACCGACCGAAGTCGCACCTTCCGCCAGAAGACCTCGGCAGCGGGCTCCTTGGCCTACGGCTGCGCCGGGATGCCCCCTCCGGCCGTCGCCTCCGCCTCGCCGGCGAGGGTCCTCTTCGCCTGCTCGATGTCCAGCGCGCCCTCCCACCGGGACACGGCGAAGACCGTCACGCAGTCGCCGAGGAGGTTCGTCACGACGCGCATCGCGCCCGTGACGCGGTCCACCCCGAGCAGCAGGGCCACGGCGCCGGCCGGGACGACCCGACGATCGCGAAGACGACCTCCTGTGCCTGCTCGACGGCGGGCGGGACCTGGGGCACCTCGGTGTGCCCGAGGTGCAGCAGCGCCGCCCCCACCAGGCAGGCCAGGACGAGCACTTGGAGCAGCGAGTTCTCCGCTAAGGCGCCGACGAAACCGGTGGGCAGCGCGTCCAGTGCGAACTCCGTCGCCGAGGGCAGCGCACCGCCGCCCGTCTTGGCGTCCACGGCCGAGGCGCCGAGCGTGGAGGGGTTCACACGCATGCCGGAGCCGGGCTGGACGACGTCGGCCGCGAGGAGGCCGATCAGCAGGGCGAGGGTGCTCGCGACCTCGAACCAGATCAGCGCCTTGAGTCCGATCCAGCCGAACGCCTTCAGGTCACCGGCCTTGGCGATGCCGACGACCACGCGGAACACCAGCGGGGAGATGATCGTCTTGATGAGCCGGAGGAAACCGTCGCCGAGCGACTGAAGGCCCGCGGACACGCCGGGCCACAGCTTGCCGAAGACGATCCCCAGTTCGAACTGCCGTGCTGTCGCTGGAAAAAACGGGTTGATTCCGAGCACCCGTCAACGCGAACCTTTCACGGTTTGCTGCGAAGCCCGCGCGGACCCGTGCGTGCGCCCTCCTCTCCCCCACCTGACACGAGCCACTGGGACGTCATGCAGATCCAAGACCTTCCGTATCCCGACCCGGGTGTGCCGGACGCACGCTCGGGTCCCCGCTTCCTCTGGTGGCTCGGCCGCAACCAACTGGGCGGCCAGTTCAAGGCTTTGGCCTGGGGGCTGCTCCACTTCGTGTCCGTCTCGGCGCAGCCCTTCTGCGTCGGATACGCCGTCGAGGCCGCCGTCGACCGCTCGGGCTCCCGACTCGCCCTCGCCGGCGGGCTGATGCTCCTGCTCGGCGCCGCCATCGCCATCGGCGACACCTTCCTGCACCGGGCCGCTGTCACCAACTGGATCACCGCCGCCGCCCGCGTCCAGCAGCTCCTCGCCCGCAAGGCCGCACATCTGGGCTCCGCGCTGAGCCGTCGGGTCGCCGCCGGTGAAGTCGTCGCCGTCTCCACCGGCGACGTCGAGAGGATCGGCTGGTTCGTGGAGGCGGTGTCACGCTTCACCGCCGCCGCCCTCACCGTCGTGCTCGTCTGCGTCGGCCTGGTCGTCTACCAGCCGGCCCTCGGGATCGTGGTCGCCGTGGGCCTTCCCGTGCTGGCGCTCGCCGTGCTGCCGCTGCTGCCCCGCGCCACACGCCGGGCCGACGACCAGCGCGCGAAGGCCGGACGTGCCACCGAACTGGCTTCGGACACCGTGGCCGGCCTGCGCGTGCTGCGCGGCATCGGCGGCGAGGAACTCTTCCTCGACCGCTACCGGCGCGCCTCCCAGGAGGTCCGGCACGCGGCCGTTCGCAGCGCCCGCATGTGGTCCCTGATCAGCGCCATCCAGGTACTGCTGCCGGGCCTGCTGATCGTCGTCGTGGTGGTCTACGGCGTTCACCTGGCCCGCACCGGCAGCATCACCATCGGTGAACTCGTCGCCGTCTACAGCTCCGTCATGGTGCTCACCTATCCCCTCAGGCATTTCGAGGAGATCGCCATGGCCTACTCGTTCTCCCGACCGGCGGCGCAGCGTGCCGCCCGCGTCCTGTCGCTGCAACGGGCGACGGACACCGACGGCAGACGCGACGCCGACCTCCCCGGCGGCGACCTGTTCGACCCGGAGACCGGGCTGCTCGCCCCGGCCTCACGGCTCACCGCCGTGGTGTGCGGCGATCCGGACGCGGCCGGTCTGCTCGCGGAACGCCTGGGCGGGCACTCCTGGCAGGACGGCCCGTCCCCACTGCTCGGCGGGGTCCCGCTGGACGAGCTGCCGCTGCACTGCGCGCGCACCGCCGTCCTCGTCCAGGACAAGGACCCGGTGCTGCTGTCGGGGTCCCTCCGCGACCTGCTGGACGTGCCCGCCTCGGGCGCCGTCGACGCGGCCGACGCGCTGGCTGCCGCCCGGTGCGGTGACGTGCTCGACGCGCTCGTGCAGGGCTCGTTGGAGGCCGACGACCCCATGGACGCGCGCATCACCGAACGCGGGCGCTCCCTCTCGGGCGGGCAGCGACAGCGGCTCGCCCTCGCACGCTCGCTGTTCACCGACCCGGAGGTCCTCGTCCTGGACGAGCCCACCTCCGCCGTCGACTCGCGCACCGAGGCCCGTATCGCCGAAGGGCTGCGCGCCCTGCGGTCCGGCCGAACCACCGTCGTGTTCACCTCTTCGCCGCTGCTCCTGGACCGCGCGGACCGCGTCGTCCTGGTGCACGAGGGCCGGGTCGAGGCGGTCGGCACCCACCGCGAACTACTGGACACCGAAGGGCGATACCGCGCTGTGGTGACCCGGGAGGCCGACGAGGACACCGCGCTGAGCGGCGCCCTCAAGGGACTCACCCACGACGAACCGCGACAGATCGAGGAGACGGCATGATCGGCGTGGCGCCCCCCGCCTACGACCCGGCGGCCCCCAGGACGGCGAGCACCCTGCCCGTCGGCGCCCCCGCGACCGTACGCGCCTACGTGGCCGAACTGCTGCGCCGGCACCGGCGCGCGTTCCTGCTCCTCGTGGCCGTCAACACGGTCGCCACGATCGCCTCCATGGTGGGGCCGTGGATCCTGGGCGACCTCGTCGAACGACTCTCCCAGGGGACGCGCGACCTCCGGCTGGAGCTCAGCGCCACCCTGTTCGTGCTCGGCCTGCTCCTGCACGCCACGTTCGTACGACAGGTGCGCCTGCGCGGCGCGATGCTCGGCGAGCGGATGCTGGCCGACCTGCGCGAGGACTTCCTCGTGCGGGCGGTCCGACTGCCGCCGGGCGTGCTGGAACGGGCCGGGACAGGCGACCTGTTGTCCCGCATCACCACGGACATCGACCGGCTGGGCAACGCCATGCGTGAGGCCGTTCCCCAGCTGACGATCGGCGTGATGTGGGCGGCGCTGCTGCTCGGCGGACTGGTCGTCACCGCGCCGCCCCTCGCCCCTGCCGTGCTGGTGGCGGTGCCGTTGCTGGTGGGGGTCTGCCGCTGGTACTTCAAACGTGCGCCGGCCGGCTACCGCTCGGAGGCCGCGGGGTACGCCGCCGTGGCCGCCGCCCTCGCCGAGACCGTGGACGCCGGCCGCACCGTCGAGGCCCACCGCCTGGGCGACCGCCGCGTCGCGCTGTCGGAGCTGCGGATCGAGCAGTGGACGGCCTGGGAGCGGTACACACTGTGGCTGAGGTCGGTGCTCTTCCCGGTCATCAACATCATGCACGTCACCGTCCTCGCCTCGGTGCTCATGCTGGGCGGGGTGTTCGTGCTGAAGGGCTGGATCGGCGTGGGCCAGCTCACCACGGGCGCGCTCCTCGCGCAGATGCTCGTCGACCCGGTGAACCTGATCCTGCGCTGGTACGACGAGCTCCAGGTGGCGCAGGTGTCGCTGGCCCGGCTCGTCGGTGTCCGCGACATCGCCTCGGACACCGGGGAGCCCGGCCTGGAGCCGGCCGGGCGGGACGTGCTCGCCGACCGCGTCCACTTCGGCTACCGCGAGGGCGTCGACGTGCTGCGCAAGGTGTCCCTCGAGGTCGCTCCGGGGACCCGGCTCGCGCTGGTCGGCCCCTCGGGGGCGGGCAAGTCGACGCTCGGCCGGCTCCTCGCCGGGATCTACGCCCCGCGCGAGGGGCGGATCGCCCTCGGCGGCGCGGAACTGTCCCGGATGACCGCCGAACGCGTCCGCTCGCACGTGGCGCTGGTCAACCAGGAACACCATGTCTTCGTCGGCTCGCTGCGCGACAACCTCCGGCTCGCCCTGCCCCACTCCCGGCTCAGCGCTGACGACGGCGCGCCGGTGGACGGCACGGACACCGGGGGCACTGGGGACGCCGCGGACGCCGAACTGTGGGCCGCGTTGGCCGCGGTCGACGCGGACGGCTGGGCCCGGGCGCTGGACGACGGCCTGGACAGCGAGGTCGGCTCCGGCGGGCTCGCGCTCACCCCGGCCCAGGCCCAGCAGATCGCGCTCGCCCGCCTGGTGCTGGCCGATCCGCACACGCTGGTCCTCGACGAGGCGACCTCCCTCCTCGACCCTAGGGCCGCCCGCCATCTGGAACGGTCCCTTGCGCGCGTCCTGGACGGCCGTACCGTCGTCGCCATCGCGCACCGCCTCCACACCGCCCACGACGCCGACGTCATCGCCGTCGTGGAGAACGGCCGGATCACGGAGCTGGGCAGCCACCCGGAGCTGGTCGCGGCCGACGGGGCGTACGCGGCGCTCTGGCGGTCCTGGCACGGGTGACGGGAGGCCGCCGCGCATCCGGCGCGCGCCCGGGGGCCGGGGAGCAGGCGGCGCCGACGCCTGTTCCCCGGCCCCCGTCGCCTCTGCCGTTGCGCGCCACCGAACCGGGGTGGAACGCTGGAAAGCGGTACCCGCGCGGAGGGCAGCCGGACCGGTCCGTCCGGAAGGCGCCGCGCCCGGCCGGGGCTCCGTGCGGCTGTCTTCCGCAGCCCGCCCCGGTGAGGACGGGTCCGTCACCCCTTGGAGGTACCCGTGAACAGCGCCGACGGATGGGGGGACGACGTCTACCAGCCCGATGCCTCCGACATCCAGGACGACGCGGGACTGCTCGACGCGGAGGACACCCTGATGGACGACGGGGTCGCCGACCCGCTCGACCGGGGCTGGTCGCCTCCGGAGAGGCCGTGGGCCGTCGAGCACCTCGGTGTGACGGCCGCGGAGCGCAGGCAGGGCGAGACCCTCGACCAGCGGCTCGCGGAGGAGTTGCCCGATCTCGCGCCCCAGGACGGCGACGGCATCGGCGACTGCGACGGCACCGACGGGGAACTCCTGGACAACGAGGTCGGCTCCGCCCGCTCCGGCCGGCTCCTGGCGCCGGACGAGGGAGCCCACGAGGACGAGGAGAGCGCCCTGATCGCCACGGACGTCGGCATCGACGGCGCGGCCGCCTCCGCCGAGGAAGCCGCGGTGCACATCGTCGACGAGGACACCCTGTACGGCTGACCCGGCCACCGCCGGCGTGACGACAGTCGGAAGTGGCGGCAGGACCGCCCTGCCCCGGTCCCACGACCCGGTTCCGCTCCCGCGCCGGGAGCGTCCCCCACCGTACGAGGAGTACGCATGCAGCAGGACAAGCACCCCGACTACCACCCGGTCGTCTTCCGGGACCGCGCCGCCGGATACGCCTTCCTGAGCCGGTCCACCGCGACCAGCGACCAGACCATCGACTGGGACGACGGCGAGACCTACCCGGTGGTGGATGTGGAGATCTCCTCGGAGAGCCACCCCTTCTACACGGGCAAGGCTCGCACAGTGGACTCGGAGGGCCGCATCGCACGGTTCGAGCGGCGCTACGGCGAAGGTTCGACGACGCCCTGAGCCGACGACTGCCGCGGCCCGCCTCAGTCGAATCAGATGAAGTTGAGCGCCGCCGCGCCGCCCACCCCGCCGAGCAGTATGAACACCGGCATCAGCACCTTGAGTTCGACCCAGCTGCCGGCCCGGAACCGCAGCGCCTTGGGCGGGCCGATCGGGTACCAGCGCTTGCGCCCGATCGGGATGGGCCACAGCACCGGGCAGCCCGAGACGGTCAGCGCGTCCCCGATGTCGTGCACCAGCGCGCCCAACAGGATGGGCAGGCCCAGCCACAGGTACTCCTGACCGGGGTCGGTGAAGAGCCAGTCCGAGCCGTTGCCGGGCTTGTCCAGGATCCCGGCGACTATCCACGCGCTGGTGGCCGCCAGCAGCCACACCAGCACGTCGCTGCTGGATCCGCGCGTCGCCCGCCACAGCAGGCCTTCGATGGCCAGCACCAGGTGCACGAAGAGGATCGCCAGCACCGCCCAGCGGCCGCCGGTGATCGCCAACGCCGAAGCGCCCGCGCCGATCAGGACCGCCCACAACCAGGTGTGCGTCAAGGTGCGGTGCCCGCCGGAGCGGCGCGGGTCGCCCTGCTTCCTGGTGGCCTTGTAGACGGCGTAGGAGAGCTTGTCGACGATCTCGCACACCCAGCGCGAGACCGGCCCGAAGGCACGGGAGATCGTCGCGGCCTTGTGGTCGAGGTCCGGGGCGAGCGCGGCCCCGGCGCAGATCAGCGCGCCCGACAGCAGGACCGGCCAGGGCATCGTGTGGCCGGAGGCGGCCGCCGCCGCTCCGACCCCGAGCCAGGCGGCGGCGCCCGACAGTGAGTGTGCTGGTCCCATCATGGCCGTTGCCCGCCCTGTTCCTCGTGTGCCGCTGTCCAGTTGACCGGGTGCGATGACGCTCCGTCGGCGACACAGCGTATCGGCCGTGATCTTCGGTCCGGCAGCCGATTCCCGCCTCGGGCACCTGGGCAGGCAAGATGGGGGCGTGACCCTCATCGATCAGCTGCCGCCGACCGCAGATCCCGACGCCCTGTACGAAGCCTTCGAGTCCTGGGCCGAGGAGCGGGGTCTCACGCTCTACCCCCACCAGGAGGAGGCGCTGATCGAGGTGGTCTCCGGGGCGAACGTGATCGTCTCGACGCCCACCGGCTCCGGAAAGAGCATGATCGCGGCGGCCGCGCACTTCGCCGCCCTGGCCCGGGACGAGGTCACCTTCTACACCGCACCGATCAAGGCGCTGGTGTCGGAGAAGTTCTTCGAACTGTGCAAGATCTTCGGCACGGAGAACGTCGGCATGCTGACCGGCGACGCGTCCGTCAACGCCGACGCCCCCGTCATCTGCTGCACCGCGGAGGTGCTCGCCTCGATCGCGCTGCGCGACGGCAAGGACGCCGACGTCGGCCAGGTGGTCATGGACGAGTTCCACTTCTACGCGGAGGGCGACCGCGGCTGGGCCTGGCAGATCCCCATCCTGGAGTTGCCGCAGGCGCAGTTCGTCCTCATGTCGGCGACGCTCGGCGACGTCTCCTTCTTCGAGAAGGACCTCACCCGCCGCACCGGCAGGCCCACCGCGGTGGTCCGCTCGGCCACCCGGCCCGTGCCGCTGTCCTACGAGTACCGGTACACGCCGCTGACCGAGACGCTCACGGACCTGCTGGTGACCAAGCAGGCCCCCGTGTACATCGTGCACTTCACGCAGGCCCAGGCGGTGGAGCGGGCACAGGCGCTGATGAGCATCAACATGTGCTCGCGTGAGGAGAAGGAACAGATCGCCGAGCTGATCGGCAACTTCCGTTTCACCACCAAGTTCGGCCGCAACCTCTCGCGGTACGTGCGGCACGGCATCGGTGTGCACCACGCCGGCATGCTGCCCAAGTACCGGCGGCTGGTGGAGAAGCTCGCCCAGGCCGGCCTGCTGAAGGTGATCTGCGGAACGGACACGCTGGGCGTGGGCGTCAACGTGCCCATCCGCACCGTGCTGTTCACGGCGCTCACCAAGTACGATGGCAACCGTGTGCGCACGCTCCGGGCTCGCGAGTTCCACCAGATCGCGGGCCGCGCCGGCCGGGCCGGGTTCGACACGGCGGGCTTCGTGGTCGCGCAGGCGCCGGAGCACGTCATCGAGAACGAGAAGGCGCTCGCCAAGGCAGGCGACGACCCGAAGAAGCGCCGAAAAGTGGTGCGCAAGAAGGCTCCGGAGGGCTTCGTCGCCTGGACGGAGAACACCTTCGAGAAGCTGATCGACTCCGAGCCGGAGCCGCTGACGTCCCGGTTCCGGGTGACGCACACGATGCTGCTGTCGGTGATCGCCCGCCCCGGCAACGCCTTCCAGGCCATGCGGCATCTGCTGGAGGACAACCACGAGCCGCGCAAGCAGCAGTTGCGGCACATCCGGCGCGCCATCGCCATCTACCGCTCGCTGCTCGACGGCGGCATCGTGGAGAAGCTCGACGAGCCGGACGCCACGGGCCGCGTCGTGCGTCTCACCGTGGACCTGCAGCAGGACTTCGCGCTCAACCAGCCGTTGTCCACCTTCGCACTCGCCTCGTTCGAGCTGCTCGACCCGGAATCGCCGTCCTACGCCCTCGACATGGTCTCGGTCGTGGAGTCCACCCTGGACGACCCGCGCCAGATCCTGGCCGCGCAGCAGAACAAGGCGCGCGGAGAGGCCGTCGCCGCGATGAAGGCGGACGGCGTCGAGTACGAGGAGCGCATGGAGCGCCTCCAGGACATCACCTACCCGAAGCCGCTGGAGGAGTTGCTCTTCCACGCGTACGACACGTACCGCAAGAGCCACCCGTGGGTCGGCGACCATCCGCTGTCGCCGAAGTCGGTGATCCGCGACATGTACGAGCGGGCGATGTCGTTCACCGAGCTGGTGTCCCACTACGAGCTGGCCCGCACCGAAGGCATCGTGCTGCGCTACCTGGCCAGCGCCTACAAGACCCTCGACCACACCATTCCGGACGACCTGAAGTCCGAGGACCTCCAGGATCTGATCGAGTGGCTGGGCGAGATGGTGCGCCAGGTCGACTCCAGCCTGCTGGACGAATGGGAACAGCTGGCCAACCCGGAGGAGATGACCGCCGAGGAGGCTCAGGAGAAGGCCGACGAGGTCAAGCCGGTCACCACGAACGCGCGCGCCTTCCGTGTCCTCGTCCGCAACGCGATGTTCCGCCGCGTCGAGCTCGCCGCCCTGGACCACGTGGACGAACTGGGCGAGATGGACGCCGAGTCCGGCTGGGACGCCGACGCGTGGGGCGAGGCGATGGACAAGTACTGGGACGAGTACGACGACCTCGGCACCGGCCCGGACGCCCGAGGCCCCAAGCTGCTGGTCATCCAGGAGGAGCCGCAGAACGCGCTGTGGCGGGTCCGTCAGATCTTCGACGACCCGAACGACGACCACGACTGGGGCATCAGCGCGGAAGTCGACCTCACGGCCTCGGACGCCGAGGGTCGCGCGGTGGTCCGCGTCACCGACGTGGGCCAGCTGTGAGCACCGGACCGGTCGCCCGCCGGGATGCCGGGGCACGCGCCGGAACACGGTCAGGAACAAGGTCGCAAGCAGGCGCGGAACAAGGCGCCGGAGCAGGCACAGGAGAAGCGCACCGATGACGAATCCCGCCGAGAGGCTCGTCGACCTGCTCGACCTGGAGCAGATCGAGGTCAACATCTTCCGCGGCCGCAGCCCGCACGAGTCCCTCCAGCGGGTCTTCGGCGGCCAGGTGGCCGGCCAGGCACTGGTCGCGGCCGGCCGCACCACGGACGGGGACCGGCCCGTGCACTCGCTGCACGCGTACTTCCTGCGTCCGGGCCGGCCGGGCGTGCCGATCGTGTACCAGGTCGAGCGGGTGCGGGACGGGCGCTCGTTCACGACGCGCCGGGTCACCGCCGTGCAGCAGGGCCGCACGATCTTCAATCTCACCGCCTCCTTTCACAAACCTGAGGAAGGTCCTTTCGAGCACCAGCTGCCGCCGGCCCGGGAAGTGCCGGACCCGGAGTCCCTGCCTACGGTCACCGAGGAGGTCCGGGAGCACCTGGGCGCGCTGCCCGAGCAGTTGGAGCGGATGGCGCGCCGCCAGCCCTTCGACATCCGGTACGCCGACGGGCTGCGCTGGAAGCCCGAGGAGATCAAGGACGCCGAGCCGCGCAGCGCGGTGTGGATGCGCGCTGTCGGTCCGCTGGGAGACGACCCGCTCGTGCACACCTGCGCGTTGACGTACGCCAGCGACATGACGCTCCTGGACGCTGTCCGACTTCCCGTCGAACCGCTGTGGGGGCCGCGGAACTTCGACATGGCGTCGTTGGACCACGCGATGTGGTTCCATCGGCCGTTCCGCGCGGACGAGTGGTTCCTGTACGACCAGGAGTCGCCGATCGCGACGGGCGGGCGCGGTCTGGCCCGCGGGCGGATCTACGACGTTCAGGGACGCCTGCTGGTGTCCGTCGTGCAGGAGGGCCTCTTCCGCACTCTGTAGGCCGACGGTCTCAGCGTGGTGGGTCTCGGAACGACTGATCTCGGAAGGGCTGATCTCGGATCGACCGGGGCGGGACAGCGCTGTTCATGCGCCTCTGCGGCGAAGCCACCCGAGCAGACCGCCGCGCGAGTTCCGCCGCTCGTCGGGCGTCGTCACTCGCTCCACCGATGTGGGTGCCGGAGTGGCGACCGGCACCGGTGCGGTGCCGCTCTGCGGCGCGGGCCCCGATGCGGTGACGACCGCCGGGTCGGCTTCCGGTGGGGTGGCCTTCGCCGGGAAGGGCGTGGGTGTGGAGATGTTCGCCGGGCGTGGCGCCGGCTCGTCGGTTCGGGCCTCCTCCAGTGCCCGGACCAGGTCGGACCTCAACCAGCCGATCTCGTCGGGATCGTCCGCTGTCGTGATCTTCTCGACTAGATGCGCGGCCGGTGATCCCGGCGCCCCGTGTGCGGGCGGCGCGGGCCGGAAGCGGTTCAGGTGGCTTCGTTCGTAGGGATCGCTGACGATCTCCGCGACCTGCGCCGGGGCGAGGAACGCGGCCAGTGCTCCCGCCTGCTGCCACGGGCCCTCGGCCTGCCGCAGGAGGAAGCCCAGATGGCGTCCTCGCCAGTTGCGGGGCCTCAGGTCCTGCCCGGCCGCCAACTGCCCCCGGATCCAGTCGGGCGTGCGCCCCGAAAGCAGGAACGCGTTGTTCCCGTCCTGCGCGAACTGGCGCAGTTCCTCGGCCAGATACAGCCATACGACAGCTCGATAGCGGTTGAGGTAAAACTTCACCGGCACCACCAGCCCCACCTTTGCCAGGCGGGTGAAACGAGCGGGCGGCACCCCCACGATCTGAGCGCCCCCGGTGGTGCCGACGGCCCGGACGCTGTCGGCCAACGTCTCGGGAAAGCCGGGCGACCGCAGCAGCCGGTCGATCTCGGCGCACGCCACCCGGCGGCCCCCGCCGCCCTCGTCGGGCACGGTCCTGATACGCCCGAGGTTCACGGCGAGATCGGACTCGCTGCGCTTCAGACCCAGTTCTCGTGCCGCACGACTGAGGCTGCGGGCCGGAGCGTGCGCCGGCATGACGGTGTGACCGGACATGGTCGTCTCCCCCGTGGAGTACGGTGCCCCCGCGCCGTCCGCGGTGGCCTGGGAAAAACCGTATCCGGATTCACGCAGATCGCGGCAAGCCTGTGGATAACTGAGGAAAACTCCCCGAAAGTCGCGGAAAGCGCAGGTCAGAGGTCCGTGTACGGTGCCGACCCGGGTCGGCGTGCGTCGACGGTCAGGTGTTCTCCGACCCGGTTGACGAGCAGAGCCATCTCGTAGGCGATCTGTCCCATGTCGGCCTCCGCGCCGCTGAGCACGCACAGGCAGCTTCCGGTTCCGGCCGCGGTGACGAACAGCAACGCGTCGTCGAACTCGATCATCGTCTGACGCACCTGGCCCGCGCCGAAGTGCCGCCCGGAACCCTTGGCGAGACTGTGCAAGCCGGACGAGACCGCCGCGAGGTGCTCGGCGTCCTCGCGGCGCAGCCCCGTACTCGCGCCCGCCACCAGCCCGTCGTTGGACAGGACCAGCGCGTGACGGACGTGACCGACCCGATCGGTCAGATCGTCCAGCAGCCACCCCAGCCCCTGCTTCTGCGCCATGTCAGCGTCTCCCCCTGTCACGTGCCCCGTGTCGTGTCCCCCTGCCGGGGCGCGGGCACGCCCGCGGCCCCGAGAGCCTGTCCGCCAGCCTTCCCCACCATCGCCCGACGGGCAAGGAGTATGGGGTCATGGCACACAAGATGACCGATGAGGAATGGCGGGCGTTCGTCTCACACGGCACCCGCACCGGGAAACTGTCGACCGTCCGTGCGGACGGCAGTCCGCACGTGGCGCCCATCTGGTTCCTGCTCGACGGGGACGAGCTGGTGTTCAACACGGGCAAGGGCACGGTGAAGGGGCGCAATCTGGCGCGGGACGGCCGGGTCGCGCTGTGCGTGGACGACGACCGGCCGCCGTTCGACTTCGTGGTGCTGCAGGGCAACGCCGGCATCTCCGAAGATGTCGACGAGGTGCGCCACTGGGCGACGCGCATCGCGGCGCGCTACATGGGTGAAAAGCGCGCCGAGGAGTACGGCGCGCGCAACGGCGTCCCCGGCGAACTCCTCGTCCGGGTCACGATCGACAAGGTCCTGGCGCAGTCGGCCGTGGCCGACTGAGAGCAGCCATGGCCGACTGAGACCGGGCGGGTACCCGGTCGTGGCGTAAGTCGTCAGCTCACGGAGTCGAGCAGCCGGGCGGCGTGCATCCGCCCGGCGTACTCGACGAGTTGGATCAGCACCTCCTTCCCCGAGGCCCGGTCACGCGCGTCGCACATCACGACGGGGGTGCCCTCGTCGAGGTCGAGGGCGCGGGAGACCTCGGGGGCTGCGTAAGCGCGCGCTCCCGTGAAGCAGTTGACGGCCACCACGAACGGGATGTGCCGGTGCTCGAAGTAGTCGACGGCCGGGAAGCAGTCGGCCAGGCGTCGCGTGTCGGCGAGGACCACCGCGCCCAGCGCCCCCTGTGACAGTTCGTCCCACAGGAACCAGAAGCGGTCCTGGCCCGGGGTGCCGAACAGGTACAGGGAGAGACCGGAGCGGATGGTGATCCGGCCGAAGTCCATGGCGACGGTCGTCGTGACCTTCTGGTCCACGCCGTCGGTGTCGTCCACCGACTGGCCCGCTTCGCTCAGGAGTTCCTCGGTGCGCAGCGGCTTGATCTCGCTGACCGCACCCACCAGCGTGGTCTTGCCCACGCCGAAACCGCCGGCGACCAGGATCTTCAACGCCAGCGCGGCCGTGTCGCCGCCCGTGGCCTCGGAGTGCTCGGGGACCATGGATCACTTCTCTCAGGACGGTGTCGGTCGGTGGGTTTCGGGATCGGGCGCCGCGTTCGTCTACAGGGCCCGCAGCCCCGCGATGACCTCGCGCAGGATCCGCTCGTCGGGAAGCTGCGCGGGCGGCACCGGGCGGCTGACCGTGACGCGGCCGCGTTCCAGCAGGTCGCCGAGGAGGACCCGTACGACGCCCACGGGCAGGTCGGCGCCGGCGGCGAGTTCCGCGACGGACTGCGTCTCCGCACGGCACAGGTCGACGAGGGTCCGGTGTTCCGGGCCGAGCCCGGTGTCACCGGCGTCGGCTCCGCCGGGACACGGGGTGATCAGGGCGATCAGGTCGAAGTCGACTCCGGCGGGGCCGGATCTCGTCCGTCCGCCGGTCATGGCGTAGGGGCGGACGATCGGCCCGGCCTCGCTGTCGTACCACCGGCTGCCCTGTTCGTTCAGCGCGGCGGCTGGGTCCTCGGTCATCCGCACGGGTCGCTCTCTCGCCTCAGCCGGCGGTGGGCGGCCGCGAGGAGAATCGCGGCGGCGTGTAGAGGTGCTCGCCGACGCGTTTGACCAGCCGTGCCATCTCGTAGCCGACCAGACCGATGTCGGCGGTCACGGCGGTGAGGACGGAGAGGCAGGAGCCGTCGCCCGCGGCGGCCACGAACAGGAAGCCGTCGTCCATCTCGACCATGGTCTGCCGGACGCCCCCGACGCCGAAGTGGCGGCCGGCGCCCTTGGCGAGGCTGTGGAATCCGGAGGCCACGGCGGAGAGATGTTCGGCGTCCTCGCGGCTGAGGCCGCTGGAGGAGCCCACGGCGAGGCCGTCGTTGGACAACACGACCGCGTGCCGCACCTCGCTGACGCGCATCACCAAGTCGTCCAGCAGCCAGTCGAGTTCACCGGAGCGGCCGGCCGGTCTCGTGCTCGGGTCCTGGATCATGCGGAATCTCCTTCGCTGCTTTCGCTGCCCGGTTCGGGGTCCGGGGTGGCATCGCGGCCGGGTCGCCTGCCGCCGCCGCGCGCCCAGCCGTCCTGGTAGGCGGCCATCCGGTCGCGTACGAGTTCGGGGGTGCGCCGCTCGCCGCTGTGTCGGCCGGGTGCCGCCCCGGCGGGGTCCTCGGTCGGTGACCTGCGCAGTTGCGGGGCCAGACTCGCCTGCCGTACCCGGCGCGGGAGGTCGTCCGATCCGGCGGTCTGTCCTCTGGACGGCCCGGCGGCGGGTGGTTCGGCCTGTCCCCCCGGGGTCGGGCGCGCGGGTGCCCCGGCATGAGGGCCGTCCGACGGCCTCGCGGGTGGCCCGGCGTGAGGTCCCCTGAACGGTCCGGCGGGCGATTCGGACTGACGTCCCCCGGAGGGTCCCGCGGGCGGTTCGGACTGACGTCCCCCGGAGGGTCCCGCGGGCGGTTCGGGCTGACGTCGCCCAACGGCTCTCGCGGACGGCCCGGCCAGGCGCCCTCCGGAGTGTCCTGCGGCCGGTCCGCGCGGTCCGTCCGGTCCGTCCGGGGCACCCGGGTCGTCCGGTGGGCGGTGCAGGCGCAAGGCGGTGACCCCGGAAGGTGGGGTGTCGGCTTCCCCCGGCTCGGCGGCGGCCCGGCCGGCGGGAGCCTCCGCGGGGGCCGTATGGGCGGAGGCCGTATGGGCGGAGGCTGTCAGAGCCGGTCGTTCGGCGGTCGCGGGCACGGCCTCCCGGTGCCGCTCGGCACCGGGCACGCGCGCGTAGGCGCGTTCCTCGGGTTGTCCCGCGTCGGCCGCCTCGTGGGCGGGGCGTTCCGGGTTGCCGCCGTGCAGCAGGGCGGTCGGCAGCAGGACGACCGCCGTGGTGCCGCCGTAGGGCGAGGTCCGCAGGTGCACCCTGACGTCATGGCGGGCGGCGAGCCTGCTGACGACGAACAGTCCGAGCCGGTCGCTGTCGAACAGGTCGAGGGCCTGGGACTGGGCGATGCGCCGGTTGGCCTGCGCGAGGGTCTCCTTGCCCATGCCCAGTCCCCGGTCCTCCACCTCCAGGGCGTAGCCGTTGCCGACGGGCTCGCCGGTGACGCGTACGCGTGTGTGCGGGGGCGAGAACTGGGCCGCGTTCTCCACGAGTTCGGCCAGGAGGTGGGTGAGGTCGGCGACGGCGGCGCCGTCGACCGACGCCTCCGGGAGTCGGCCCACCTCCACGCGCGCGTAGTCCTCGACCTCGGAGACGGCGGCACGGACGACGTTGGTCAGTGACACCGGCATCCGCCAGGCCCGGCCGGGGGCCGCCCCGGAGAGGATGATCAGGCTCTCGGCGTGACGCCGCATGCGCGTGGTGAGGTGGTCGAGCCGGAACAGGTCGCTGAGCTCGTCCGGGTCGTCCGAGCGGCGCTCCATGCTGTCCAGGAGACTGAGCTGGCGGTGGACGAGGATCTGGCTGCGGCGGGCGAGGTTGACGAACACCCCGGAGATGCCGCTGGCCAGCTCGGCACGTTCCACGGCGGCCTTGAGGGCGGCACGGTGGACGGTGGCCAGCGCCTCGGCGACCTGGCCGGTCTCGTCCTCGGCGGGCGCCCCGGGCGGCGCCTCGGCACGCACGTCGATCTCCTCGCCGGCGCGGAGTCTGCGCATGGCCTCGGGGAGTTTGCGCCGGGCGATCTCCAGGGCGCTGTTGCGCAGGCCGACCAGTTCGACGACGAGGGCGCGGCCGATGCGCACCGAGATGACGAGCGAGGCGGCGACGGCGGCGAGACCGAGCAGCACGGCCGCGCCGGCCGGGGTGAGCAGGCCGCGGGTGAACGGGTCGGCACGCTCGGCGACCCGGCGCGCGGCATCCGCCTCGACGGCCCGCATGCCGTCCTGTACGCGCGCGTGTGCCTGGCGCCAGGCCGTCTCGGGTGCGGCGGCGACGGCCGGGGCGCCGGGCTCCGCCGCGAGCACCCTGTCCTCGGCGGCGTTCACGACGGCGTACGCGCCGCTGGTGGACAGGTTTCGCCAGGCCGCGCGCTCAGGGCGACCGAGGTCGGCCGTGGCCGACTCGGTGAGGGCGCGGCGCGTGTCGACGGCTCCGGCGAACAGGCGCAGCCGTGCGCCGTCGAGGCTGCCGGCCAGACGCGCGCTGCCGAGAACGACGTCCTCCTGGGCCAGCGCCTCTCCGGCTCGGCTGAATTCGAGCAGCACGCGTGCGTCGGAGCCGAGTTCGGCGTCCTGAATGCCGGAGAGGGAGCCACCGACGGAGAAGGCGGCCGAAATCGTCCGGGTGTAGGTCCCGTAGACCTCGTCCCAGTCCGCGTCGCCGTCGATCACGGTGGTCCGCAGGGCGGGCAGTGCCTCCGCCTTGGAGACGAACGCCTCCAGGCGTCGGGCGACATCGGCGGGCAGCTCCTGACCGTCGGCCACAGTGCCGTCGTCGCCGAGCCTGAGCCTGGCCACCGCACGGTCCGTCCGCTCCCCGAGCTCCTTCAGCTCGGCCTCCTGTGCGGCGGCGGGGCGGGTCGCATGGCGCACGGCGGCGGCCCGCTCGGTCTGCAGCGCCGCGACCGCGTCCGTGACGGGGGTGCGGAGCTGTGCGTCCACGCGCTGCACCTGGCGCAGTCGGGAGATGTCCTGGGCGGTGCTGACGGTGGCGTACGCCCACAGGGCCAGCAGGGAGACGACCGGCACCATCAGCAGGCAGACGATCTTGGCGCGGACGGTGCGCGGACGGAGCCGTCGGCGTCCCGCGCGTGTGAGGGCCGCGGTCGCCGGTGTTCCCGCCTGCCCGTCCGGGCCTTCGTCGGCGGGCGGTCCGGCATGGGCGCGGCGGCCGCGCGCGGGGGGTGGCGGCTCGGCATCGCCCATGGGGGTGCTCCGGGGTGTGCGCATGGCCTCCTCGCTCGGAGTCGTCGGGACGTGCGGTCCTGTGCGGACCCCGGCCCCGTGCGGTACGTGCGGTCGTGTGCGCGGACCACGGGCCCCTACGGAAGGTGCGGTCCGTTGTCGGACGTGCGGTGGGTTGGAGGACACGCGATCCGGCGGTGGGCCGCGCGGGTCGTACGTGAGTCGCGAACGTGCCGGTGGTGAGGGCAGCCGGCGGCACGGCCGGCCGCGGTCACACGGCCCGGGTCTGCCGGCCGCCGCCGGTGACGCGGTCAGGAAGCTGCTGGGCCGAGGCGGACGCCTCGCGTTCACCCGTGGTGGGCGACAGGGCGACGAACGCCGAGGTGAGGAAGAGGTAGGACCCGAGACCGACGGCGAGGGGGAAGATGAACTGCATCGCCGTGGCCCCGGGCAGCGCCTCGCCGGACGGAGTGACCCGCACGTGCACGGCGAACATCGCCGTGTAGTGCATGCTGCTCACCGCCGCGCCCATGACGAGGGAGGCCAGGGTGACGGCGACCGGGGACTTGATGTTCAGTGCCGCCCAGAGTGCCGCGGTCGCCGCCACGACGGCGATCAGGACGGAGAGCCCGACGCGCGTCGGGTCGTACGTCACGTCGCCGTGCAGCCGTACGGCGGCCATGCCCAGGTAGTGCATGCTCGCCACGCCCAGGCCTGTGGTGAGTCCGCCGATCAGCAACGCGCGCGTACGGCCTCGGCCGTAGCCGACGGCGAAGACGCCGGCGCAGACGACGATCATGGCGACGATGAGGCTGAGCACGGTCAGGGGGACGTCGTAGCGGATGTCGGTGCCGCTGACGGCGAAGCCGAGCATGGCCACGAAGTGCATGGTCCAGATGCCGGTGCCGATCGAAGAGGCGGCCGTCACCAGCCAGTTGCGGCGCGAGCGGCCCGCGGCGCCCAGCGCGCGGACCGTGCAGCGCAGCCCGAGGGCGGCGCCGACGCAGGCCATCGCGTACGACAGCACGGGGGTCAGCCAGCCGAAGGCGGCGTGGTCCAGGTGTCCCATGGACCCGGGACGCTAGTGGGGGCACAGGAGCGCAATGGGGGCGCATTTCGAAAGGTGCCGCAATCTGACATGGATGTGCACCGGCTCGATCGCCCAACGCTCGAACATGCGCGCCGTCATCTCCTCCCCGGGGGTGAGGAATCATGCGGTGCATGAGCGACGACCACACACGCGTGCAGGAGTTCTTCACCACCCGCGCCGCGGACTGGGACCGCAGGTTCCCCGACGACGGCCCCGCCTACGCGGCCGCCGTCACCGAGCTCGGTCTGCGCGAGGGCGACCGCGTACTGGACGCGGGTTGCGGTACGGGACGGGCCCTGCCACCCCTTCGCGCGGCCGTGGGGGCCTCAGGAGCGGTCCTCGGGGCCGATCTGACGCCGGCCATGCTGGAGGCCGCCGTACGCGCCGGACGCCACCGCGACGGGCGACTGCTGCTCGCCGACGTCGCCGCGCTGCCTCTGCGCTCGGGGTCGCTCGACGCCGTCTTCGGGGCGGGCCTCATATCGCACCTGCCCCGACCGGAGGCTGATCTGCGGGAGTTGGCCCGGGTGGTGCGCCCCGGCGGCACGTTGGCGCTGTTCCACCCGATCGGCAGGGCAGCGCTCGCGGCGCGGCACGGCCGGCGGATCACCGCGGACGACCTGCGCGCGGAGGCGAACCTGCGTCCCCTGCTGGCCGGTTGCGGGTGGCGCATGACGTCATATGTCGACGAGGACACCCGTTACCTGGCCTTGGCCGTGCGGGAGGCCTGAGACCGCCGCGCACTTGCGCGCAGTCGCGCGCGTGACCCCGGAGGGCTCAGGCTCCTCCGGCGACCGCCTCGACGAAAGCGTCGGGGTTGTCGAACATGACGTTGTGCCCGGCGTCCCGGACCGTCACCACGCGCACACCCGCGCTCTCCAGGGCGTCCGCCCCTTCGAGCGGCCCGCTGAGTTCGCCCTGCAGGTAGACGCGGTCCACGGCGGTCAGCCCCGTCAGCATCTCCCGCATGACCGGCTCGGATCCGCGCCTGAGCCCGACGGCGCTGCGGTGCAGGGCGCGCGGGTCGGCGAGCCGCATGGTCGCCGCCCACAGGGGGCCGACGCTCTCCAGCACACGCGTGTGGCCACCGTCGACGAACTCGTCCTCGGAGTGGTTCGCGATGCCGCTGCTGCCCGCGGTCGGCGGTGGGAAGGCGTCGAGGTTGGCCTCCGTCAGGACGAGCCGGGAGACCAGGTCGGGACGGCGGTGGGCGAGCACGACGGCCACCGAGCCGCCCATGCTGTGGGCGACGAGTTCGGCGTCGGCGACACCCGCCGAGTCCAGCGCGGCGGCCAGCGCGGCGGCGTGGTCCTCGAGCGTGTAGCCGAAGTCCGCGGGCCGGTCGCTGATGCCGTGTCCGGGCAGGTCCACGAACAGGCTGCGCCGGCCCGCGAGTTCGGGCCGGGACGCCACGTGCGCGTGGTAGACGGCCGAGGTCGCGCCCAGCCCGTGGACGTACACGCGCGCGGGCTCTGCGCCCGGCGTCTCCGTCCACCGGATGTGGCTTCCCCCGCTGCCGAACTCTGCCTGCCGCATGACTGCCTCCTCGGAACATTCGCTCGACCGACTTCGCGATGACAATACATCGGTTGCGAGGTACAACGTCAACGCAATACCCGAGCTCCGAGATACCGCGAACGTGCGGCAGAATGCGGGCATGCTGGAGCTCTCCATCCTCGGTTTCCTGTACGACGCCCCCCTGCACGGCTATGAGCTGCGCAAACGCATCACGGCCCTGACCGGGCACGTACGTCCGGTCGCCGAGAGCACGCTGTACCCGGCGATCAAACGCCTGGAGAAGGCCGGTCTCCTGGCACGCACGACGGAACCGGGCGCCGCGGCCGCGCCCCGGCACGTCCTGAGCCTCACCGAGGAGGGCCGGCGCGAGCTGCGTCGGCGACTCGCCGAGCCCGGCGAGCGGGACGTCACCGACGAGAACCGCTGGTTCACCCTGCTCGCGTTCCTACGGCACCTTGACGACGCCGAGGCCCAGGCGGTCGTTCTCCGCCGTCGGCTCGCCTTCCTGGAGGAGCCGGCGAGCTTCTTCTACGACGGTGACCGGCCGCTGCGAGCGGAGGAGCTGGACGATCCCTTCCGGCAAGGGATGCTGACGATCGCGCGCGCGACCTCTCGTGCCGAACTCACCTGGCTGCGCGACACGCTGCGCTCACTGGGCGGCTGACCCGGCCTCACCGAGGCCGACATGGCGCACCGGGCACCCTCGCACGCCGGGCACCGGCCGGGTGCCCAGGTCCGCGAGCCGGTAGCCCTGCGGGTACCCCTTGATCTCCCGGTTCTGGCGCGCGAAGTGCGGCGCTCGGCGCGGCGGCAGCAGCCGGACGGCGCGCCCACGCGCGCGTACCGCCCGACGCACCAGCGCGCGCGTGAACGGACCGGGCGGGGTGTAGCGGAAGGCCTTCAGCAAAGGCTCGTCGAGCAGGGCGAGGGTCGTGGCGCGCAGCACGGGGGCGAGCGGCCGCGGGTACCAGGAGGCCATCAGCGCGAGCGTCGCGTCCGAGACCCGCCTGGCCCCCTCGTCCCATCCGAAACGAACCTCCTCGTAGGCGTCGAGACAGGCCTCGAACTCCTCGTAGCTCCCGGGGATGTCCTTGATCCCCATGCGCTGTCCGAGGGCGCGGTAGTGGACGGTGGAGGCGACGATCTCGTGGCGCGACAGCGGGCGCCATCCATAGGCGTCGATCCAGCGCTTGGGCATCACGACGAACGTGCAGAGCACGTAGCGCATGTCGTCGTCGGCGATGTCGTAGCTGCGGTGCATCTGGTTGATGCGGCGGACGGCCGTGCGGCCCTCGTCGCTGCCGAAGCCGTGCTCGACGATGGCGTCGAGGAGCAGCGAGGTGTCGTCGTAGCGTTTCTGCGTGCGGTCCGTGAGCTCCGCGGTACGCGCGAGCAGGCTTCCGATGCCGGGGACCGCGTAGGTGCGGTACAGGGCCAGTTCCAGGGCGCGTGCGAAGTCCCAGGGGAACTCGTACGCCACGGAGAGCCGGTAGATCTCGGAGGCGTTCTCGTAGGGGTCCATACGGCGGATCTGTGCGAGTCGCTCGTAGCGTTTCACCACGCTGTCCCCCTCCGCCCCGACAACCCCGACTTCCCCGACTTTACGTCGTCGAGCGGGAGATGAACGCCCCCGGATGGGGGAATCACGCAGGGGAAGGGCGGTGGAGCATGTCGGTAGGCATACGCAAAACCTGGGGAAGAGTCCTCGCCGGAACGCGTGCGCAGTCACGTCGGGACGGAGGGCGAACCGACGGAGGGCGCGAGGAGGGTGAGCGGCGCCCCGCCCGGAAGCGCGCGCACAACCTCTTCGAAGCGGCCGCCGTGTACGTCTCGGGCTGCGCGGAGAACGATCAGGACCGGGTCGACGAGGCGGCCGGCTGGGTGTCTCCGGAGGCGCTGTCCTTCGGGGTGAACGAACTGGCGTGCCGGGCGGTCATCGCGCTCGCGCGGGAGCGCGGCGAGTCCCCTCGGACGGTGGCCAGGGAGCTGCTGGGGCTGCCGCCCGCCTGACATTCGCCGACAAGCGAGGCGATTCGCCCCGTCGGAGGAAAACTGCAGCTCCGGGTGTGTCCCGGGGTCGTGACAAGCGCCTTCCCGCCGCACTAGGGTGCGCGCGATTGGACGAACCCTGGGGAGGCTGGGATGGCCGGGACGGACGAGGACGCCGTCGCCGCCGAGGACGAGGCGCTCTACGTGCTGACGGCGGTACTGCTGACGCCGGCGAAGTTCCCGAGTGTGCTGGGCGACGACTACCCGGAGGCCTGCGCGGCGCTCGGTCTTGCGCCGCTCGCCGACGGGTACGGCCTGGTGCTGGGCCAGGACGGCGAGGGCGCGCGGTGGACGGTCGTCGTCGACGACGTGTCGTTGGTGGCGGTCGCCATCGCGTCGTGGGACTGCGGCATGGAGTACGACCTGTCCCCCGACGACCGGACGGTGGTCGCGGCGCTGCCCGGCTGGCCGCTGGCGGTCGCCGTAGCCGCCCCCGGGGTGCCCGCGCCGCACGACCCCGACCCCGAGGTCGCGGACCGGCCCGCGCTCTCGCCGCCGGACACGACGGTCTGGGGCCCGGCCCAGCGGAGGCTGGGAGCCGACGAGATCGCGCTCCAGTGGGCCCAGTGGCGCGAGCAGATCGACGACTCCAAGTTCCCGCCCGCGCGGGACAGCTCCGAGGCCGCGGAGGGGACCAAGGACGCCGAGGGCGCGGACGGGGCCGAGAAGCCCGCGCCGCGGGGGCACAGTGGCGTCCGGCGCGTCCTCGCGGAGGCCCGCACCTATGTGGACACCCCGCCCCCGCTGGGCCGCGTGAGGTCCTCGTTCGCCCCGGGTGACGCACGCACCCTGCGCGCCGACGGCCCCGGCTGGTCGCTGGTGGCCCGCACCGACGACATCGCGTTCGTCCTGCTCGACGACGAGCCCGGCGAGGTGCTGCCGGTCGGCCGGGGTCCCGAACTGCCGGGTCTGCTCGAAGCGCTCGACAAGATGGCCGTGCGCCCGATCTGAGCTCCCGAGGGGAGCTGACGGACGGGGCCGCGCCGCGGCCCCGTCCGTCAGCGCCCGAGCTCCTTGCGGGTGACACGGCGCAGTCTGCGCCGCTGCGAGGGGTCCAGCGTGAGGTACGCCGCCGCGGGGACCCCGAGCACGATCAGAAGAGACGCCCACCAGGGCAGCCAGATGAGCAGAAGCAGCCCGACCGCCACACCTCCCGCGGCGATCTTCGCGTTCTTCGACATGTGCGTCGCCTCCTTCGCGGCCGTTGCCGCTCTCCGTCTGCGAAAACCGCTTCCTGTCTGTGAAACGGCTCCCCGCGACGCGCGGTTCCGGGCTCGCCCCTGAGCCTTCCCCGATCCCGTCCCCTAGGTACTCACCCGGGAAAGGTCGTCCAGGGGAAATCCGGTGCTCGTTCCCCCGCGGAATGCTGTACCCTCGGCGATCGACCTTCAGTAGTCAAATTTGAGGAGCGGGTTTATCACTGTGCGCCGGGTTCCAGCGGAAGCACCGCCCGAGACCTTCGAACTGGTTCACCGTCCTGTCGTCTTCCTGCCCGGCGTCCCCGCACGCACAGGCGTGTTCGCCTTCTGGGAACCGGACGGGAGCACCGCCCCGCCCGACGGGACACCATGGCCGCCCGCCGGCGCGTCGGTGCCGTCCACTCTGAAATCGGCGTCGTGCGGCGCGCTGTCCGTCGTCCGCCTCGCGGACGACGGCGGCGTGGAGCACGTACGCGTGCCCGCGCTCCATGTCCCCCTGGGCGAGGCACTGCCCCTCCTCACGCGCGCGTGGGCCGCGTCGGGCGCACACCGGGCCGTCGCCTTCTGGGGTGCGGCGACCTTGACCGCCCTGGAGTTCGTCGCCCGCGGCCTGCTGTTGCCGGGCCTGTCCGGGGACGATCACGACGCCTGGCGTGCGGGCCCCCTGGGCCCCGACGACGTCGACCGGGTTCGCCGTCTGGCCGCGGCGATGCCGCCCGAGGCGCACGCCGTGCCCCTGGACGACGGCCCGCCCTTGCGGCTGCCCGACCCGGAGCGGTTGCTGCGCGCCTTCCTGGACGCGGTCGCGGACACCCTCCCCCGCTCGCCCGCCGCCTCCCTGCTGACGGGCGGACCGGCATACTCCACACAACGGCCCGTACACGCACCGCAGTTGCGCGCGTGGGCCGCCGACGTCGCCGCCGGACACGACGCCGGGGTGCGCGTCTCGTTGCGCATCGAGGTGTCCGGGCTGTCCGCCTCGGCATCGAGCGAGGCGGCGCCGGCGTTCCGGGCCGTGCCGCAGGTGCACGGCGTCGGTGATCCCACCCTCGTCGCGGACGCCGCCGAGGTGTGGCAGGAAAGCGGTCCCGCGCACCGGGCGTTCGGTCCGCACGCGCGCGTGGACACGTTGCTCGCGCTGCGCCGTGCCGCACGCGCGTGGCCCGCGCTCACGCCCCTGCTGTCGGCGGCCGTCCCGGACGCCGTGGAGCTCCATGACGAGGAGGTCGCGGAACTCCTCGGAGAGGGCACGCGTGCGCTGGCGGGCGCGGGCGTCGAAGTGCACTGGCCGAAGGAACTGGCCCGCACACTGACGACTCACGCCCTGGTGGGACCTCCGGAGGACGGCGAGAGCCCGGACGGGTCCGGCTCCGCATTGCCGTCGTTCCTGTCCGCTGACGCCCTGCTCTCCTTCTCCTGGCGGTTCGCGCTGGACGACAGGGACATCACGCGCGAGGAGCTGGACCGTCTCGCGGAAGCCCATCGCCCGTTGGTGCGGTTGCACGACCGGTGGGTCCTGATCGACCCCGAGGAGCTGAGTCGGGCCCGGGCACGACAGGACGTCCAGATCACCCCGATCGACGCGCTGGCAGCCGCTCTGACCGGCTCCGCCGAGGTCGACGGCCGCCAGGTCGAGGTTGTTCCCACCGGCTGGCCGGCGACCCTCCGGGAGCGGCTGGCCCGCACCGACGGGCAGGAGCCGGTGGCACAGCCCGGCGCGCTCGACGCGACGCTGCGCGACTACCAGCGGCACGGACTCGACTGGCTGGCCCGGACGACGTCGCTGGGACTCGGCTGCTGCCTGGCGGACGACATGGGCCTCGGCAAGACCGTCACGCTGATCGCCCTGCACCTGCACCGCCAGACGGACTCCTCAGCCGCAGGACCGACCCTGGTGGTGTGCCCGACGTCGCTGATGGGCAACTGGCAGCGGGAGATCGAGCGGTTCGCGCCCGGCATCCCGGTGCGCCGCTTCCACGGGCCGCGACGCGACCTGGAGGACCTGGCCGAAGGCGAGTTCGTGCTGACGACCTATGGCACCCTGCGGCAGGACGCGCCGCGTCTCGCCTCCGTGCCATGGGGCCTGGTCGTCGCGGACGAGGCACAGCACGTGAAGAACCCGTACTCGGAGACCGCGCGGGCGCTTCGCACGATCGGAGCACGCGCACGCGTGGCGCTCACCGGCACTCCGGTGGAGAACAACCTGTCGGAACTGTGGGCGATCCTGGACTGGACGACGCCAGGCCTGCTGGGCCGGCTGGGTGCTTTCCGCGCGCGCTACGCGCGTGCCGTCGAGGCCGGCGGGGACCCGGCGGCGGCCGAGCGCCTGGCGCGACTCGTGGGCCCGTTCCTGTTGCGCCGCCGCAAGTCCGATCCGGGCATCGCCCCCGAACTCCCCCCGAAGACCGAGACCGACCGACCGGTGTCCCTGACACCGGAGCAGACGGGTCTGTACGAAGCCGTGGTGCGGGAGACGCTGGCGGCGATCGCCGAGGCCGACGACATGGCACGGCGCGGTCTGGTCGTGAAACTCCTGACCTCGCTCAAGCAGATCTGCAACCATCCGGCGCAGTACCTCAAGGAGGAACGGCCGACGACCTCGGGACGTTCGGGAAAGCTGGAGCTCCTGGACGAGCTGCTGGACACCCTCCTCGCCGAGGAGACGAGCGTCCTCCTCTTCACGCAGTACGTCGGCATGGCACGGATTCTCGAACGGCACCTGGCGGCACGCGGCGTGCCCACGCAGTTCCTGCACGGCGGGACGCCCGTGGCCGAGCGCGAGGCGATGGTCGCCCGCTTCCAGGCGGGAGAGGCGCCGGTGTTCCTGCTGTCCCTGAAGGCGGCGGGCACCGGCCTCAACCTCACGCGCGCCGAGCACGTGGTGCACTACGACCGCTGGTGGAACCCCGCCGTCGAGGCGCAGGCCACCGACCGGGCGTACCGCATCGGCCAGACCCGGCCCGTGCAGGTGCACCGGCTGATCGCGGAGGGGACGGTCGAGGATCGCATCGCCGCCATGCTGCGCCGAAAGCAGGATCTCGCGGACGCCGTCCTCGGCGCGTCCGGCGAGGCGGCGCTCACGGAGCTGACGGACGCCGAGCTGGCGGAACTGGTGGAACTTCGAGGGGGAACACCGTGAACCGGTACGAGGACCACGGGGACTTCGGGGACACCGGGAGCGGCGACCTGGATCGCCGTCACCACAGCGCCCACGACGGCGACGGGGAGCGCACGTTCGCCGCGCTGCCTCCCGCACCTGGGAGGGGGTTCGCGCAGACCTGGTGGGGGCGTGCCTGGCTGGCCGCCCTGGAGGACGGGGCGCTGGACGCCCAACAGGTGCGGACGGGGCGCAGGTTCGCACGCGCGGGAGGCGTGGGCGCGATGTCGGTGCGGCCGGGTCGCGTCACCGCCGTCGTCCAGGGTCGTGACGGCGCGTCGCACCGGGCCGACGTACTGCTCGACGTCCTGTCGGACGCGCAATGGGACCGGTTCCTCGACCTCACCGTGCAGCGCGCCGGTCATGTCGCCGCCCTGCTCGACCGCGAGATGCCGTCGCATCTGGTCGAGGACGCGGAGGCGGCCGGCGTCGATCTGCTGCCCGGCCTGGGCGATCTGGAGGCTCGGTGCGACTGCGGCGCCTGGGACCACTGCGGTCACACGGCGGCGCTGTGCTACCAGGTGGCGCGGCTGCTCGACCAGGATCCGTTCGTCCTGCTCCTGCTCCGGGGACGCCCCGAACAGGCGCTGCTGAGCACTCTCCAGGCCCGCGGCGCCACCGCCCTGACCGGGGCTGCCCCCGCACCGCCGGAGGGGGTGGACGCGGCGGAGGCGTACCGCGACGGGTGTGCCCTGCCTCCGCTGCCCGCCCTGCCCGAGCTGCCGGCGCAGGCCGGCCTGCCGCCCTCGTGGGACACGGACGTTCCGCCCCCGGCGGACGTTGACCCGGCGGCGCTGCGAGCCTTGGCGGCGAGCACGGCGGCGGAGGCCTGGCGTCTGCTGGCGGGGGCGTTGAGCGAGGGGCCCGAACGGCACGCGTGGGCAGCGGGGTTGACGACTGCTGAGGATGCCGTGCGGCTGGCGGCGGATCGTGCCGACGACGCCGTTCCGCCGGATGCCGTGACCCAGCGCCTGGCCGTCGGCTCGGGGCGCAGTCCCGAACAGCTGGCCTCGGCGGTCCGGGCCTGGCGGCTCGGGGGCGTGGCCGCCCTGTCGGTGCTGGAAGAGGAGTGGAGCGTCAAGGGCGAGACGCTCGCACGCGTGCGTGCCGCGTTCCGGTCCGCCTGGGACGACGACCAGCGGCCACCGCTGACGGCGAGGGCCAACCGGTGGACCGTCACCGGGACGTCCTCCCAGTTGAGGCTGGGCCGCGACGGCCGCTGGTGGCCGTACCGCAAGGAGCACGGACGCTGGACGCCGGCGGGCGGCCCCGCACTCGACCCGGCCACGGCACTGGCTTCGATCGACACCGAGGGCGAGGACGGCGGGTGAGGCGGAGGGCGCTGCCGCGCCCTGGATGACGACGGGCACGGGCCCCACGCGCTGCCCGTCGGGCAGGAGGCCGTGAACACGCCAAGATCGACCGACAGTGGCCGCCCGTACCCGCGACCGACGTCGGCCGGGATCGCGAGCGCCGGTGGTCCGCCGCCCTGGCCGAGGGCCGCCTGCTCACGGGGCGCGACGGTGACGGCCGTCGACGCGGAGCCCAGCATGATCGAGCTGGCCGAGCGGGCGGCGCCGACCGCACCCGTACGCGTGGCAGCCCTGCCCGAACTGCCCTTCGCCGACGACGAGTTCGACGCCGTGGTGGCCGACTTCGTGTTGAACCACGTGGGCCGCCCCCTGCTCGCCCTGGGCGAATTGGCGCCGTGTTCTGAAGCCCGGGGGCAGGATCGCGCTGACCGTCTGGGCGGCGCCGCCTGCCCCGGGGCAGGCTCTGCTCGGCCGCGCCATCCAGGCCGCGGGTGCGGAACGTCCGGCCCACCTGCCCACGGGGCTCGCCACCGAGGACGACTTCCGCCGTGACGAGAGCGGCCTGGCCGAACTGCTGACAGCGGCGGGGTTGCGGGAGGCGGGCTGCGAGACCCTGCGCTGGGACCACCGCACGAGCGTCGACGAGTGGTGGAGCGGTCCCGCGAGCGGCGGGGCGCTCGGCGGCCAGATGGTGCAGAGCCAGACCCCTGAGGTCCGCGCCGTGATCAGGCGCCGCTTCGAGCTGTTCGCTTCGGAGTTCGCCGACGACACGGGCGGCCTGACGCTGCCGCACGCCGCGCTCATGGCTCGCGCGCGACGCTGACGTCGTAGAGCGGCACGCATACGCTCGGGGCACGCGTACGCGTACGGCAGTCGCACGCGCGCCACGCGTGCGTGCAGGCCCGGCATGGCACGCGCGTGCGCGTCGATGCACCGGACCGCACTCGGCTACGGCAGTGATCCGCCCAGGGAGGGCAGAAGCGATTCGAGGTCGCTCGGCAGCTCGCTCGGAAGCTCTGTGGGCAGCTGTGTCGGCAGCTCGGTGGGGAAGCCGGACGGCGGCTGGGTCGGGAGGCCTGAGGGCAGTTCGCTCGGGAAGCCGCTCGGCAGTTCCACCGGGAGGCTGACCGAGGGCGCGGGAGAGGAACTGCCGCTCGCGGGAGGGCCGTCGTCCGGTGAGTCGCCGCCGCCGGTGGCCATCACCACCACGGCGACGACGGCCACGGCGAGGGCCAGCAGCGCCAGCACGGCGATGAGCGGGTTCCTCCGCCTGTCGGGGTCGTCAGGCGGGCCCGGCGGCGAGGAGGACGGCCCGAAGCCGCCCCAGGGCGGCGTGTCGTCGGGCCCGGAAGGCCCGGGCGGTCCCGACGACCAGGGCGGACCGGGAGGGCCAGGGGGGCCGGGAGGGCCCGGCGGCTGGGGCGGTACGGGCGGCGTGGCCATGCGTTCAGCGTCGCCGCGCACCGCCCGGCGCGCGACCCCCGCACGGAAGTTGGTACGCGCTCATGCCATGGAAGGCATGATTCCGGCGTATTCCGTGCGGAGACCGCCCTTTCCGTGCGGGAGGCGCCCCTTTCCGTGCGGAGGCCGCCCTTGACGGGCATCGGCCTCGCGGCCGGCTCACGGCGGCCGGCACGGCCCCTGGACCGACCGGCCCGCACGCACACGCGTGCGTGATCAGCCCCTGACGCCCAGCAGATGGTCCATGGCCAGCTGATCGAGCCGCTCGAAGGCCATCCCGCGGGCGGCGGCCACGTCGGCGTCGAAGTCCTCGAACGCCGTGCGGTCGGCGAGCAGGCCCTGCAGACCGTCGGCGGCGGTGGCCTGGGCCAGCTCGTCGAGGCGGGAGGCACGCAGGGCGTCCTGGACCTCGGGGTCGGCGCGGAAGGCGGCGGCGCGCTCCTTGAGGATCAGGTAGTTGCGCATGCAGCCCTCGGCCGACGCCCACACGCCGTCCAGGTCCTCGGTGCGCGGCGGCTTGAAGTCGAAGTGACGGGGGCCCGTGTAGCCGGCGCTCTCCAGCAGGTCGACGAGCCAGAAGGCGGAGCGCAGGTCGCCGGCGCCGAACCGGAGGTCCTGGTCGTACTTGATGCCGGACTGGCCGTTGAGGTCGATGTGGAAGAGCTTGCCCGCCCACAGCGCCTGCGCGATGCCGTGCGGGAAGTTCAGGCCCGCCATCTGCTCGTGGCCGACTTCCGGGTTGACGCCGTACAGCTCGGGCCGCTCCAGACGCTCGATGAACGCGAGCGCGTGGCCGACGGTCGGCAGCAGGATGTCGCCGCGGGGCTCGTTCGGCTTGGGCTCGATGGCGAAGCGCAGGTCGTAGCCCTGGGAGGTGACGTACTCGCCGAGGAGGTCGAACGCCTCCTTCATGCGGTCGAGGGCCGCCCGCACGTCCTTGGCGGCGCCGGACTCCGCGCCCTCACGGCCGCCCCAGGCGACGTAGATCTTCGCGCCGAGCTCGACGGCCAGGTCGATGTTGCGGATCGTCTTGCGCAGGGCGTAACGGCGCACGTCACGGTCGTTCGCGGTGAACGCGCCGTCCTTGAAGACGGGGTGGGTGAACAGGTTGGTGGTGGCCATCGGCACGGTGAGGCCGGTGGTGTCCAGGGCCTGGCGGAAGCGCTTGACGTGCTCCTCGCGCTCGCTGTCGGAGGACCCGAACGGGATCAGGTCGTCGTCGTGGAAGGTCACGCCGTAGGCGCCCAGCTCGGCCAGGCGCTGCACCGTCTCGACCGGGTCAAGGGCACGCCGCGTGGCGTCGCCGAACGGGTCCCGTCCCTGCCAGCCGACGGTCCACAGACCGAACGTGAACCTGTCCTGCGGGGTGGGCTGGTAGCTCATGCCACGGCTCCTTGCTCGAAGACTGTCTCGCCACTGTCTCGACGACTGTTCGCCGACTATTTCGTCATGGCCGTTTACAAATTAGTATGCGGACGCATCTCTGGGAAGACAGATCCCGCAGAGCCGCGCAAAAACTTGAGGAGAGCCCGATGTCAGCAGCCGAGGGTCCGCTCGTCGTCGGCGTGGACACGTCCACCCAGTCCACCAAGGTGCTGGTCGTCGACGCGGCCACCGGACAGGTCGTCGCGAGCGGCCAGGCGCCGCACACGGTGACCTCCGGCGCCGGCCGGGAGAGCGACCCCCGCCAGTGGTGGGACGCGCTGCGGGAGGCGCTGCGTCAGTGCGGCGACGCGGCGCACGAGGTGGCCGCCGTGTCCGTCGGCGGCCAGCAGCACGGGCTGGTGACGCTGGACGAGCACGGTGAGCCGGTGCGGCCCGCGCTGCTGTGGAACGACGTGCGCTCGGCCCCTCAGGCGAGCCGGCTGGTGGAGGAGCTGGGCGGGGCGAAGGCGTGGGCGGAGCGTACCGGTTCCGTCCCGGCGGCCTCGTTCACGGTGACGAAGTGGGCGTGGCTCGCCGAGCACGAGCCGGACTCCCTGCGCGCGACGAAAGCCGTACGGCTCCCCCACGACTACCTCACCGAGCGGCTCACGGGCGAGGGCACGACCGACCGGGGCGACGCCTCGGGCACCGGCTGGTGGGCGTCCGGGACGGAGGGCTACGACGAGAAGATCCTCGCCCACGTAGGTCTCGACCCAGCGCTGCTCCCGCGCGTGGTGCGGCCCGGCGAGGTGGCGGGCACCGTACGCGACAGCCACGACCTGCCGTTCTCCAAGGGCACCCTGGTGGCTCCGGGCACCGGCGACAACGCGGCGGCCGCGCTCGGTCTCGGGCTGCGCCCCGGCGCCCCGGTGCTGAGCCTCGGCACCTCGGGCACGGTGTACGCGGTGTCGAAGCGGCGTCCCGCCGATCCCACCGGCACGGTCGCCGGCTTCGCCGACGCCCACGGCGACTGGCTCCCCCTGGCCTGCACCCTGAACTGCACGCTCGCCGTCGACCGCGTCGCGGCCCTGCTCGGCCTGGACCGCGAGGCCGTCGAGCCCGCCGCCGGACTCACGCTCCTCCCCTACCTGGACGGCGAACGCACGCCGAACCTGCCGAACGCCTCCGGCCTGCTGCACGGCCTGCGCCACGACACCACCGCCGGCCAACTCCTCCAGGCCGCCTACGACGGCGCCGTCCACTCCCTGCTCGGCGCGCTCGACCTCGTCCTGGAGGAGGAGGCGGACCGCTCAGCGCCGCTGCTCCTGATCGGCGGCGGCGCCCGGGGAGCGGCCTGGCAGCAGACGGTGCGCCGGCTGTCGGGACGGCCCGTGCAGATCCCCGAGGCCAAGGAGCTCGTGGCGCTGGGCGCTGCGGCGCAGGCGGCCGGACTGCTGACCGGCGAGGACCCGGCCGCGGTCGCCCGGCGCTGGAACACCGCCCGGGGCCCGGTCCTGGACGCCGTGGAGCGGGACGAGGCGACGCTCGCGAGAATCGCCGGGGTACTCTCCGACGCGTCCCCGCTGCTGGAGCGGTCCGAGCGGAGCACGACCGTCCGCTGAACATCAGACACACCGGTGAAGCGATAGGCACACCGGTAAAGCGATAAAGGTATGACGGTATGACCGCACCGCCGCACGACGCCCGCCCGACCGGCCGCGCCCGTGCGCTGCCCGACACCCAGCAGGGCATGCGCCGGCGCAACCTGGCCCGGGTGATGCACGCCGTCAGCGCCGAGGGATCGCTCTCGCGGGCCGCGGTCGCCTCGCGCATCGGTCTGACCCGGGCGGCGGTGTCGACCCTCGTCGACGAGCTCATACGCGCCGGCCTGATCGAGGAACTGGGCCCGGAGCGGCCCGGCCGCGTGGGCCGGCCGGGCTCGGCGCTCGCCGTGAGCGGGCACGGCCCGGCGGGCATCGGCGCCGAGGTCGGCGTCGACCACCTGGCGGTGTGCGCCGTCGATCTGCGCGGGGAGGTCCGTGCGCGTGCCGTGCGGCACGGCACGAACCGGGGCCGGGCCCCCGAGCCGGTGATCGGGGAGCTGACCGGCCTGGTGCGCCAGGTCGTCGCCGAGGCGGAACGCGAGGGGCTGTGGCCGGCGGGTCTCGCCGTGGCCGTCCCCGGCCTCGTCGCCCGGGACGGCCGCACGGTCGTCCGCGCGCCGAACCTCGACTGGAACGACGTGGACCTCGGACCGCTGCTGCCCGACGCGTACTCTCTGACGGTGGACAACGAGGCCAACTTCGGTGGGCTGGCCGAGCTCTGGCTCGTCGAGGACACCCCGCGGGACTTCGTGCACGTGTCGGCCGAGATCGGCATCGGTGCCGCGCTGGTCGTGGACGGCAGTCTGCTGCGTGGCACACGCGGCTTCGCGGGCGAACTGGGCCACGTGCCGGTCCGCCCCGACGGGCCCGCCTGCGTGTGCGGCGGGCGGGGCTGCCTGGAGCAGTACGCCGGCGAGGAAGCGGTGCTGCGCGCGGCCCGCCTGGAGCCGGGCGGGGACCGCGTGGGCCTGCTCGCCGGCCGGGCGACGGACGGCGACGAAGACGTACGACGCGCCCTGCGCGAGGCGGGCACGGCGCTGGGCATCGCCCTGACCGGGGCGCTCAACCTGCTCGACCCCGAGGTCGTCGTCCTGGGCGGCGCTCTGGCGGGGCTGGCGCCGTGGCTGCTGCCGTCACTGGAATCGGAGCTGGCCCGGCGCACGGCAGGCCCCCCGTGCCCCGTCCTGGTCTCCCGGCTGGGCCCGGAGGGACCACTGCTCGGAGCGGCGCACTCCGTGGTACGGACAGTGCTGGACGATCCGGTGGCGGTGTCGGGGCGGTGACAGGCCCCCCGTCAACGACACCTGCCGTGACGTGAACAGCGTACGGACAACGCAGTCGCGACCGGCGCCGCACACCCCCGCCCCGAACGGTTGTCTCGGCGCGCACTCGGAGTGACGATGTCCCCACCATCGCCTTCGGGAGGCCGACTTGACCGATCCCTGGGTGGCCCTGGAGCCGGGGGCCGACCCCGCCGAGCGGGTACGGACACTGCGGCGCGCCCACGAGACGTTCACCGCGGCGGGCACGGTGCCGCGGCCGGTGCGGGCCGTCGTGGCCGACTCGTGGCGGCGTTCGGCGCGAGCAGGCGTGGGCCCCGACGGCACGGCGGACGTGGAGTTGACCGACGGCGACCTCGGCGCCCATCGGGCCGAGCATCCGCTGGCGCGGGTGATGCCGCTGTTCCGCGAACTCATGGGCACGTTCGCCGCCGACGGGGAGCACCTCCTCGCGGTGTGCGACGCACACGGCCGGCTGCTGTGGGTCGAAGGCCACCCGGCGACGCGACGCCAGGCGGGGCGCATGAACTTCGTGCCGGGGGCGCGATGGGCGGAGAACGCGGTCGGGACGAACGCTCCGGGCACGGCCGTCGCCGTGGACCGTCCGGTTCAGGTGTTCGCAGCCGAGCACTTCATCCGCCGGGTACAGCCGTGGACGTGCGCCGCGGCCCCGGTGCACGACCCCCGCACCGGGCGGGTGTTGGGCGCGGTGGACATCACCGGAGGGGACGGGCTGGCGCACCCGCACAGCCTGGGTTTCGTCCAGGCGGTCGCGCGCGCCGCGGAGTCCCAACTCGCGTTGCTCGCGCCGGAGCGTCCACGGTCCACCATGCTCGAGCTGTCCGCGCTGGGCCGGGACGAGGCGCAACTGATCTTTGCCGGACGGACGTTGAGGCTGAGTCCCCGGCACAGTGAGATCGTGGTGCTGCTCGCGCACCATCCGGAAGGTCTGACCGGCGACGAACTGCTGTGCGCGCTGTACGAGGACGAGTCGGTGACGCCGGTGACACTGCGGGCCGAACTCGCCCGACTGCGCGGGGTGTTGGGTCCAGGGCTGTTGGCCTCCCGCCCGTACCGACTGACAGCGGCCGTCGAGTCGGACGTCACGGCCGTCGAACGGCGCCTGACGGCGGGAGCGGTGACGGCGGCCCTTTCCGCATACGCGGGGCCGCTGTTGCCGGCGTCGCGGGCGCCGGCGGTCGTACGGCTCAGGCGTCGCCTCGCCGACGCCCTGCGCGCGGCGCTGATCGCCCGCAGCGACCCGGATCTGCTGGCGGACTGGGTGTACACGCCGTGGGGCGAGGACGACCTCGTCGTATGGCGGGCGCTGGCGGCGGCCCGTCCCACGGCTGCGATCCGGGCGCGCCTGTGCGCGCTGGAGTCGGAACTCAGGGCGCCGGGGCACTGGCCGCGCGTATAGGCGGACCGCTGCCGCGGGGGCACGGGCGACCGCCGCCCTCGCAACGTCCCTGCAACCTCCGCTTCCCTAACCTCCGGCAAAGAGCTGCCCGACGGCGGGCAGCGCTGCTGAGGGAGGCAGGCCACCATGACCCGTTTCGCGGCGCCCGGCACCGAGGGCGCGATCGTCTCCTACCAAGCGCGTTACGACCACTTCATCGGCGGCGAGTACGTGCCGCCGGCTCGGGGGCGGTACTTCGAGAACCCGAGTCCGGTGAACGGGCAGCCTTTCACCGAGGTGGCGCGCGGTACGGCGGAGGACGTGGAACGGGCGCTGGACGCGGCGCACGCGGCCGCGCCGGCCTGGGGCCGCACCTCGGCGACCGAGCGCTCCGACGTCCTGTTGAAGATCGCCGACCGCATGGAGGCGCATCTGGAGTCGCTCGCCGTCGCGGAGAGCTGGGAGAACGGCAAGCCGGTGCGCGAGACGCTGGCCGCGGACATCCCGCTGGCCATCGACCACTTCCGCTACTTCGCCGGCGCGGTCCGCGCCCAGGAGGGCGCCCTCAGCGAGGTGGACGACGACACGGTGGCGTACCACTTCCACGAGCCGCTCGGTGTCGTCGCCCAGATCATCCCGTGGAACTTCCCGGTCCTGATGGCCGCTTGGAAGCTCGCTCCGGCACTGGCGGCGGGGAACGCGGTCGTCATCAAGCCGGCCGAGCAGACTCCCGTCTCGCTCCACTACTGGATGAGCCTGGTGTCCGATCTGCTCCCGCCGGGCGTCGTGAACATCGTCAACGGCTTCGGAGAGGAGGCGGGCAAGCCGTTGGCGTCGAGCCCGCGGGTGGCCAAGGTGGCCTTCACGGGTGAGACGTCCACGGGCCGGCTGATCATGCGGTACGCGGCGGAGAACCTGAAGCCGGTCACCCTGGAACTGGGCGGCAAGTCGCCGAACATCTTCTTCGACGACGTGTGGGACAGGGACGACGACCTGCGCGACAAGGCCCTCGAGGGGTTCACGATGTTCGCGCTGAACCAGGGCGAGGTGTGCACCTGTCCGTCGCGCGGCCTGATCCAGCGTGGCAACTACGGCGACTTCCTGCGCGCGGCCGTCGCCCGCACGGAACTGATCAAACCCGGCCACCCCCTCGACACCGACACGATGATCGGCGCCCAGGCCTCCGGCGACCAGCTCGCGAAGATCCTCTCCTACATCGACATCGGCAGGCAGGAGGGCGCGAAGGTCCTCACGGGCGGTGAACGGGCCGAGTACGACGGCGAGTTGAAGGGCGGTTACTACGTCCAGCCGACGGTCTTCGAGGGCCACAACCGCATGCGCGTCTTCCAGGAGGAGATCTTCGGCCCGGTGGTCTCCGTCGCCTCCTTCGACGACTTCGACGACGCGATCGAGATCGCCAACGACACGTCGTACGGCCTCGGCGCCGGCGTCTGGACCCGGGACATCAACACGGCGTACCGCGCGGGCCGGGCGATCCAGGCGGGCCGCGTCTGGACGAACTGCTACCACGCCTACCCGGCCCACGCGGCCTTCGGCGGCTACAAGCAGTCGGGGATCGGGCGCGAGACGCACAAGATGATGCTGGAGCACTACCAGCAGACGAAGAATCTTCTGGTGTCGTACTCGCCGAAGAAGCTGGGCTTTTTCTGAGAACCGGCCGTCGCCCGGTTCGGTCACAGCCGACCGCGGTGATGCCGGCCTGCACCGCGTTGTCGGCGGCGTCTGGCGGACAGCCGGGACGTCGACGTCCTCCTAGAAGGTGCCGACGCTGCGGTGGCGCCCCGGTTCGTCTGCGGGGCCAGGCCCGTAGGATGACGTGCCTGGCCCCGGTGTGTCAGTTCTCCAGGCGCCAGCGCTGGTTCGCGCCGCCCGAGCAACTCCACAGCTGGATCTTCGTACCGTTGGCGGTCCCCTGGCCGCTGGCGTCCAGGCAGAGCCCCGACTGCGCCGCGGTGATCGTGCCGTCGGGGCTGATGTTCCACTGCTGGTCCGCCTGACCGTTGCAGTCCCAGATCGCCGCCGGCGTGCCGTTGCCCGCCGCCTGGCCCACGCCGAGGCACTTGTTGCCGTAGACCACCAGCTGCTTTCCGGTGCTGTGGGTCCACCGTTGGTTGGAACCGCCGTTGCAGTCCCACAGTTGTGCCTGCGTGCCGTTGGTCGTCGTCGAGTTGTTGATGTCGAGGCAGCGCCCGGACTGCTGACCGACGATCTTCTGGTTGCCGGAGGGCTCCGGCGGCGTCGGCGTGTTCGAGCCGAACTGTGTGAAGAACTGCCACACCGCAGCCGATGTCCAGGTGCGCCAGCCGCTGCCGGTGGAGCCCTCCACGGGACCGGGGTCGTGGCCGCCGTCGAACGCGGCCCAGACGACGGGGTATCCGGACCGGCATCCGGAGTACGTGGTGATGGTGTGCGTCAGGCTTCCCTGACGGGGCTCGGGCGGGTTCTGCCGGATGCAGCCGTTGTTACGGACGAAGGTGTCGCGCAGTTCCCGTCCCAGCGAGATGGGCAGCACGTTGTCCCTGATGCCGTGCAGACCCATGTAGGCGATGGGCTGCGTGCCGCCGTTGCACCCGCTGAGGTTGGCGCCGGAGTAGACCGCGACCGCGCGGAAGACCGTGGCCCGGGAGCAGGCGAGGGCGTACGACATCCCGCCGCCATAGCTGAAGCCGCCGGCGAACAACTGGGTGGTGTCTACGCACAGGCCGGACTCGATCTGGTTGACCAGGGCGTCGACGAAGGCGAGGTCCTGGCCGCCGGGGTTGGCCCAGCCGTTGCCGTTGCCCTGGGGGGCGACGAAGATCGTGCCGTTGTTCGCGTTGTCCGCCAGGCGCCTGAGGCCGTAGTAGGACCAGTTGTACCCGTCCGTTCCGCCCGAGTCGACGTCGTTCGCGGTGCCGCCCCGCCAGTGGAAGCCGAAGACCAGCCGGTAGGGGCGGTTGCGGTCGTAGCCGGCGGGGACCCGCAGGATGTAACCGCGGTTCTGGCCGCCGCTCTGGATCGTGTGGTTTCCACTGGTCAGCGCCGGGGGCTTGCCACAGCCGGTGCTGGCCGCGGCGGCCCTCGTCACCGACGTGGATGCGGCGAGGCCACTGCTGAACGACGTGCCCGCGGCCGCCAGGACGAGAAGCAGCGCGGCCACGAGGGACACCAGGAGCGGTTTGCGTTTCATGCTCTCCTTCTTCCGTGGTCAGGGGAGTGACAGGGAGCGCCGGTGCTCATACCGGGGTGATGGTCCATTGGTTGTTGGTGCTGGAGTTCGGTGTCCACAGCACCGTGGTCGAGCCGGACGTGGTGCTGCCGCTGCCGTCGAGGGCGGTCCCGGTGGCGCGGTTGACGATCTGGTAGCGGTTGTTGCCCAGACTGTTCAGCGACCACTGCTGGTTGTTGCCGCCGTTCCACGCCTGCTGGCGGGCGGGAGCACCGTTGGCGGAGTTTCCGTAACTGTCGGCGGCCATGCCGTTGGTGCGGTTCACGATGCGGTGGTAGCCGTTGCCGAGGTCGATCAGCTGCCACTGCAGGTTGGGGCTGCCGTCCGAGTTCCACTGCTTGAGGTTGGATCCGGAGGCGACGTCGCCGCCGCTGTCGAGCAGCAGCCCGCTGGTCACGTTGGCGATCCTCACCCAGGTGGTGGAGCCGCCCGGCGCGCCCAGAACGGGGATCTGGCCGGAGAAGGTGAGCTTGACCGTGTACGCCAGGGCGCTGAACGGCGGGTTGGACGAGGGCATGGTGAGGTGCAGGCCCGAGGCGTCCTGAGTGGGGGCGGGCAGGTCGATGTAGGCGCCGGCTGTGTTGTCCAGCAGTTGCGCGCGCGTCAGGCTGCTGAGGTTGATCTGGTTGGAGTTGAGCGTCGTGATGTTCATGATGCCGCCCTGCCAGCCCAGCGCGGTGGCGTAGAGGACCTTGTTGTCCTTGCTGCGGGTGAACCGGATGTCCTGCGGTTTGCCGGCCACCGGTCCGCTGAACGACCCTCCGCCCATCTTGGTCGGGCCCTCGCCGTAGCTGGACCAGGAGCGGGTGGAGTAGACCGCCTCCCCGAAGCGGCCGAGCCAGTCGCCCATGGCGAGCAGGATGGACTGCTGCCCGGAGGGGATGGTGCCGTCGGCCATCGGGGCGATGTTCAGCAGCATGCTGCCGCCCTTGCTGACCCGGTCGATCAGCGAGTGGAGCATGGCCTGCGTCGAGTAGTAGCCGATGCCGACCGTGTAGCACCAACTCGAGGACGAGATGCTGTCGTCGGTCAGCCAGTAGGGGGTGAGCAGCCCCGCGGGGCCGCCGCGCTCGAAGTCGAAGACCTCACCCTTGTTGTTGAAGCCGTCCTTGTAGGTGGCGACGACGTCCTTGTTCCACGCGACCGCCTGGTTGTAGTAGTGCGCGAGGAACTGGAGCCGGTAGGACTCCTGCACCTGGTTCAGGGCGAAGTCCTGCCAGACCAGGTCGGGTTGGTAACCGTCGACGACCTCGATCAGCTTGTCGTACCAGAGCTTGTTCTCCGCGGACGCGCCCTGCTGGCCGTACAGGATGCGGAGCGTGGGGTTCGACTGGTACGGCACGTGGTCGTAGAAGCCGGTGAAGTGATAGGCGTGGTGCAGCGAGGCCATGAACTTCAGTCCCTGCGCGCGGATGGCCTGCGCGTGCAGCCCCACCAGGTCGAGCCTGGGACCGTGCTGGACCGAGTTCCACGGGTTGGAGCGGCTGTTCCACATGGAGAAGCCGTCGTGGTGCTCGGCGACCGGGCCGGCGAACCTGGCGCCCGCGGCCTTGAACAGCCGCGCCCAGGCGTCCGGATCGAACCTGCCGCCCTGGGAGGCGAGCTTGGGCGCGAACTGCACGTGGTTGCCGGCCTTGTCGCGGGCGCCGTCGATGAAGTTGCTGTACGGCCACACGGAGGGGTCGCCGTAGGTGGCGATGTGGTGCCGGTTCTCGGCCGAGCCGCCGATGTACATGTTGCGCGGATACCACTCGTTCCCGAACGCGGGAACGCTGAAGGCGCCCCAGTGGTAGTAGATGCCGAACTTGGCGTCCTGGAACCAGGCGGGGGCCGGGGGGTGCTGGTCCACGGAGGACCAGCTCGGGGTGTAGCTCTGGGGGCCCTCGGTCGCGGCGGCGTCGGGTGCGAACCGCAGCAGGCCGACGGCTGTCGCAGCGCCGGCCGCCGCCAGCAGACGGCGCCGGCTGAGCGGCACGGAGGAGGAAGACATGGCTGAAGGCCTCTCGGGGGACTGTCGGAGCGGGAATCTCGGAGGAGGTGCGGGCGTCGGGGAGCGTCGAACCGGCACCGGATCAGTCGCGTGTCCACTTCTGGCTGCCGCTGCCGTTGCAGGTCCACAGCCGCAGCGGCGTGCCGTTGGCCGTTCCGGCGCCGGTGGCGTCCAGGCAGAGACCGGACTGGACACCGGTGACGGTGCCGTCGGCGTGGAGCGTCCACTTCTGGTTGGCGCCGCCGTTGCAGCCCCAGATGGCGACCTTGGTGCCGGGGCTGGTGCCCTGGCCGGCCGCGTCCAGGCAGTCACTGCCGTAGACCCGCAGCTCACCGGCCGAGGTGTTCGTCCACTGCTGGTTGCTGCCGCCGTTGCAGTCCCACAGCGCCACCTGGGTGCCGGCCGTGTGCGACTGGTTCGGCACGTCCACGCAACGGCCGGAGGCGGCCCCGACGAGCGCGCCGGTCGTACCGCCGTCGTTCCCGCCGTTGCCGGGGGTGAGGGACAGGTTGTCGAACTGCGCCGTCTCGCCCTGGCTGGTTCCGTAGCCGATCTGCCCGGTCGCCCAGGTGCTGTCGTTCACCGAACCGACCGTGGCGCCGTCGACGACGGCGGTGATCCTGGTGCCGGAGAAGGTGAGACCCAGGGTGTGCCACCGGTTGGTGCCCAGCGCGGCGGTCGTGCCGCGGGCCAGGGTGGAGACGGCGCCGTCGGTGTTCGAGTCGAGGATCGACCAGGCCCCGGTGTCACTCACCCGCAGACGGTAGGCGTTCTGCCCGCCGGTACGGTCGTAGTCGTGCCCTCCCGCACGGCCGATCAGCTCGACGTAGCCGGGGTGTTCGAGCAGCACGTCCGACGAGAGCGTGTAGTCGCCCCAGCTCACGTCGCCGAGCAGCGCGTGCGGATCGGTCAGCGTGTCCCAGGTGATCGGCTTCTGCGGGCTCATCTGGCGCACGCACATCCCGCCGCGGCCACCGCCGCAGCCCACCGCCTCGAAGGCGCCCTGCCAGTCCATGAGGTACTTCGCCTCGGTGCCGGTGGCGTTGCCGTCGAAGGAGTCGCTGTACGGCAGCTTCAGCGGGGCCTTGGCCGGGCCGGTGGCGGTGCCCTTGCCCTGTCCGGTCGTGGTGGTCAGGGTGTACATGTGCCCGGGCCGGACGGTCAGGCTGAAGGTGCCGCCGGACGGGGTGATGTCGGTGGCGTGCACGAAGTGGTCGGCCGTGTTGCCGGACCTGACGTCTGTGGACCAGACGTGGACGGTTCCGGTGGACAGCCCACCGGCGACGTTGAAGTTCAGCGTCTGGTCGCCGCCGGCGTCCATGGTCTCGATGACCGTGGAGTAGTCGGAAGTGCTGGGTGACTTCAGCGACACGTAGCTTCCGTTGGCGCGGTTGCCGCCGATGTAGCCGCTGGAGGAGTCGAGGTATCGCCACCCCGGGGCGGTGAACTGGCTGGTGTGCGCCGTCACCCAGGCGTTCTTGCCGATCGAGTAGGCGCCGGACCACGGCTGCGAGGCCAGGGCGAGACCCATCGTGGGGTACGGCAGGTTGGGGGTGAGGGCGGCGACCACCGGCCAGTTGAGGTAGGCGGTCATCCGCCCGTCGATGTACCCGCGGTTGATGCCGCGGGCCACGGCCTGCGCTCCCCCGTTGTAGTCGTCGGAGCCGTTCTCGCTCGCCCACAGGGGCTTGCCGGACGCCAGGGCGGCCGACGGGACCGAGCAGTTGGACTGAGCCGACCGGTAGCCGCAGGGATAGTGCGTGCCGATGGCGCTCACCCCGGCGGCGAACGCCGGGTCGGAGTTGATGTCGTTCGCCACGGCCCAGTCCGAGTCGGCGGCGACGATCTTGACGTTGCCGTAGCCGTTGCTGTTGAGCGCGCCGCGCAGCTGCCGGTACCAGGAGACGTTGTAGCCGCGCTCGTTCCATCCGCCGAGGTAGTCGATGCTCAGCGCGTGCTTCTTGGCGCAACCGAGCCAGGAGAGCGCATAGTCGACCATGTCGGTGGACCAGAAGTTCCCGCCGCCGATCCAGCCGGGCGCGCCCCAGGCGAGCCCGTACAGCTTGATGCCGGGGTTGCGCGCCTTGGCCTGCTCCATCAGCCACCATTCGTAGCCTCGGTCGCAGTTGAGGTCGGACCGGGTGTGCTGGTGACTCGGTTCGGCCCCCGAGGTGGAGTTGGTGTCGCCCCCGATCTCCGCCTTGAGCATTTGGAGGGAGGCGCCGTAGCCGGGCCGGAACAGGTAGTCGAGGATCTGGCCGCGCTGGGGCTCGGGGTAGTCGATCAGGAGCCTGCTGTTGCCGCCCCCGCCGCTGATCGCGCCGACGCCGTCGAAGGTCCGGCCGCCGGACGCGCCGTTGATCGTGACGGAGGTGGCGGCCCGGGCCGGCGCGGCGGCCGTGCCGACGATGCCGCCGGCGGCCAGGAGGAGGCCCGCGAGCACGGCCGCTCCGGCGCGCAGGCGCCGTAACGGCCGTCCGAATGCTGACACGGTGGGTTCCTTTCGCAGGGTGGGGTGCCGTGGCCGGTGGGGGCGGGTCCGGCCGTAGGGGCCGATGACTGTGCGGTCAGCGGACGAAGTGCCGGTGTGTTCGCGCACTGCCACTGGTTCAGTTGCCGCCGGCGCCGTGGACGATGAGCTCAGCGGTAGCCGGCCGCGGTGACGTTGGCCTGTACGGCGTTGTCGGTCGCGTCGGAGGGGTAGCCGGCGACGATGGCTCCTTCATAGAAGGTGCCGGCGCTCAGGTTGGCGCCGCCACCGGGCTTGCAGCAGTCGCCGCCGCTGCCCAGGACGATGGCCCCTTGTTTCTTCATGGGGCTGTATCCGCCGGGAAGTCCGCCGTCCCACAGCGTGGTCAGGCCACCGGACTGCGCGTTGCCGCCCTTGAGGGCGAACCTCGACGTGCCGTTGTTCTTCAGCATCGCCGTCACGAACTTGCTGGGAAACGCCCGCTGGTCGGCGTTCCAGGACCGGCTGCCGCCGGGGTACAGGCCCCACTCGAGGTCGGCCTGCACCCAGGGGCCGCCGCCGGCGCACCCGCCGAACCAGCACTGGGTACCGAAGTTGATCGCGTCCATCGCCCCGGCGGCGTCGGCCTTCCGGCTCGTCTCGCTGTTGCCGTAGTCGAAGCAGCAGCCACTGTTGACGTGGGTGCCGCTGGTCACCATGTACGCCCCTTCGGGTGCGGCACCGGTCGGCACGCCCGTCAGGTGGCCGTCCCGCCAGTAGCTGTTCCCGGGGTTGATGTACAGCGAGTAGGCCTTGGTGCCCCCGGCCGTGAGCGACTCGGAGGTCGCCTTCGCGGGGCTGCTCTGACTCGACCCGGGGACCTGGGCCGATCCCTGGTACCACAGGTCGTTGCCGTGTCCGGACTGGTCGCGTACGACGGTGATCACGCACGAGGTGTTGGCGCAGAACGAGTCCTGCGCCGCCGCGTCGGCGAAGCCGCCGGGCGCCAGCACGCCGATGTCCCTGGTGGCGTTGTCCGAGGAGCGCCTGACCTGGTACAGGGAGCCGTTGTACGAACGCTGCAGTGCGCGCACCGTGCTGTGCGCGGCCACGCACGGCGTGCCGCCCGCGGCGTAGATGTCGCAGGGGCCGGACCCGCCGGGCGGAGGCGGAGGCGCCGGGGTGCTCCACTTCTGGTTGCTCTGGCCGTTGCAGGTCCACAGGACGACCGCGGTGCCATTGGCCGTTCCCGCTCCGCTGACGTCCAGGCAGAAGCCGGATGCCGCACCGGTGACGGACCCGTCGGAGTTCCGTCGCCACACCTGGGCCGGCCGGCCGTCGCATGCCCGGATGACCACCGGGGCTCCGGGAGTCGTCCGGTTGTCGTAGGCGTCCACGCACCGGGTGCCGCCCATCGTCCTCAGCTCACCCGCCGACGTGAACTCGAAGGCCTGGTTGACCTGGTCGTTGCAGTCCCAGATGTCCAGCGCCGTTCCCGGCGTGTCGACGTTGCCCTTGACATCCAGGCACCGCCCCGACGCCGAGCTCACCAGGGGCGCCGCCGACGCCGCTGACGGCCAGGACGGCGACGTCGCGAGCATGATGGCCAGCAGTGCCATGACGCATACGGTGGCGGCCGCCGGTAAGCGTCGTCCGAGAGCCGCTGGGCTCCGGGGCGGAACGAATGAAGGCTGCATTCTGTTCCTTGGATATGTGGGGGGAAGGGGACAGAGAGTGCCGTACCTGTCCGAAGGGGCCAGGACGCTCTGAGCATCCACAGGGACCCTCAGACATCCCATGTCGATAGTGATTCCATACGCCTCTCGCGCTGTCAATAGACGTGTCGCTCTATGCCAGAACCCCATCCATCCCATGTATACGCGGGACTGAGCCGCTGTCAGGGCGTGGCGGAACCCGCGTCCGGCGACGGCCGCCGTGCCGGGCGCGGGTGTTCGTCCACCTCACCTGAGGTTCACCGGGTCAGGAGACCGGCAGAGCCGTCCACTGTTGGTTGGCGCCGCCGTTGCAGTCCCACAGGACCAGTTGCGTTCCGTCGGCGGCGGACGCGCCGGGGATGTGGAGGCAGCGGCCGGAGACCGGGTTGCGGTAACCCGCGTTGTACGCCTGCCACTGTTGGTTGGTGCCGCCGTTGCAGTCCCAGACAGCGATCTTCGTGCCGTTGGCGGTACCCCGGCCGGTGGCGTCGAGGCACTTGCCGACGGCCCGCAGGGTGCCGTCGGAGCGAGCGGACCAGAGCTGGGCGTAGGAGCCGTTGCAGGACCGGATGTCCACCGCGGTCCCGTTGGCGCTGTTGCCGCCGTTGACGTCCAGGCACTTCCCCGCGATCCCCGAGCGCACCTCACCGCCCGCGGAAGCCGGCGGCTTGATCCAGCCGGCCGCGTCCGCGGCCTGGATTCCGGCGTTGAAGGCGTCCGCCATCTTGCGGTAGCCGGTGTCGTCGGGGTGCAGGGCGTCGGCCAGGTCGGCTCTGGTCAGGGCGCTCATGTCCACCAGGCGTACGTGCTTGCCGGCGGCCTGCGCGGCCTGGACGATCCCGGGGACCCTGGCGTTGAACGCGGGCCGGTTGGCCTCCTCCGTGCCACTGGTGGAGATGATCACGGTGCCGACCAGGACGGTCGCGTCGGGGGCGGCGCGGGTGATCCGGTCGATGAGCGCACGTAGCCGGTCGGGGGCGGTCGGGATCTGGTAGTTGCCGTTCAGGTCGTTGGTGCCGATCTCCAGAGTGACCACGTTCGGGCGGTGACGGTTCAGCACGGAGTCCGCGATGCCGGTGATCTGGTCGATCCGCCAGCCGGAGTGGCCTTCGTTGTCAGGGTCGGACATGGTGCCGTTCCGACCCGAGCCGACGAAGTCCAGTGCGTGTCCCTCGGCCGCCAGCTGGTTCCGCAGGAAGGCGCGGTAGCCATTCCCTGACGAGCTGCCGACGCCCCAGGTGATGGAGTCCCCCAACGGCATCAACCGCAGGGGGGTGGGCGCGGCGGCCCGTACGGCGGAGGGCGGCGACCCGGCGCCGGTGGCGGCCGCCGCGGGCAGGGTGGCGCCCAGACCGAGCGCGGGCGCCGGCGCCGCGACCCAGGGTGCGAGGGTCGCCGCCACCAGGGCGGCGACCCGGGACCACCAGCGACGCCGTGGCGGAGGGGCGGGCGAGACCGCACCGTGGGTCTTCATCGATTCACCCTTTCGTTCGTGTCAGGTCCGATCAGGTGCGGGTCCAGCGCTGGTTGCTGCCGTTCGAGCAGGAGTAGAGCTGGATCAGGGTGCCGTTGGCGGTGCCGCCCCCGACGGCGTCGAGGCAGAGGCCGGACTGGACGCCGACGATGGATCCGTCGGAGTTGAGGCGCCATTTCTGGTTGTCGCCGCCCCAGCAGGCGTAGATCTGGACCTTGACGCCGTTGCCGGTGCCGGCGGCGTCCAGGCACTTGTCGCCGTAGACCCTGAGTTCGCCGGCGGCAGTGTACGTCCACAGCTGGTTCGTGCCGTTGTGGCAGTCCCACAGATTGAGCTGGGTGCCGTCGGTGGTACTGGTGCCGGGCACGTCCAGACAGCGGCCCGAACCGACGCCCCGGACCGGTCCGGAGTCCGAAGGCGTGGGGGGGTTCGGGGTGGAGCCGCCGTTGAGGGCGTTGAGGACGGCGGTGTAGGCGGGCTTCTTGCTGCCGTTGCCGTTGAACAGCAGCGGCGTCTGCTCCGATCGCCAGGAGTCGGTGTCGCGCACACCCCAGACGGTGATGCCGAGGCAGCGCGAGACGGCCAGGCAGTCGTTGGTCACGTTGGCGTAGGTCGTGGCCGAGGCGCCCTGGATGTCGAGCTCGGTGATGGCCACATCGACGCCGAGGGCGGCGAAGCTCTGCAGGGTGGTGCGGAAGTTGCTGTTGTACGGGCTGTCGTTGTTGAAGTGCGACTGGAAGCCGACGCAGTCGATCGGCACGCCGCGCTGCTTGAAGTCGCGGACCATGTTGTACACGCCCTGGGTCTTGGCCCAGGTCCAGTTCTCGATGTTGTAGTCGTTGTAGCAGAGCTTGGCGGCCGGGTCGGCGGCGCGCGCGGTGCGGAAGGCGACCTCGATCCAGTCGTTGCCGGTGCGCTGCAGGTTGGAGTCGCGCCGACCTCCTGAATTGCCGTCGGCGAACGCCTCGTTCACGACGTCCCACTGGGCGATCTTGCCCTTGTAGTGGGCCATCACGCCGTTGATGTGGTTGATCATCGCCTGGCGCAGTGCGCTGCCGCTGAGGCTCTGCATCCAACCGGGTTGCTGGGAGTGCCAGGCCAGAGTGTGGCCGCGCACCTGCTTGCCGTTCTGCACCGCCCAGTTGTAGACACGGTCGCCGGCGCTGAAGTTGAACTGGCCCCGCTGTGGTTCGGTGGCGTCGATCTTCATCTCGTTCTCGGCCGTCACCGAGTTGAACTCACGGCTCGCGATCGTCGTGTAGGCCGAGTCGCCCAGCCTGCCCGAGGCGATGGCGGTACCGAAGTAGCGGCCGCTCTGCGCCGCCGCGGCGCCGAGCGTGTTCTCGGCGGCGTGTGCGGTCGGCGGCGCGACCAGTGCGGCGACCACTGCGAGGACACCGGCGACCAAAGCCCACAGCAGGCCGCGGACCTTCCGGCGGACAACTGGTCTGGCAAGGGCATACGAACCCATGAATGTGCCTCCAGGGTAGGCGTCGAAGAAGGACTGAACTGCGGCGGCCGGCGCGTGGTCCGACGCATCGTGAGGGAATGCGTCGCCGCTCCCACTCGGAGACGGACGGGGCGGTCCGAAACCAGGGCAGCTCGGAACCACCGGACACCGCGCTCAGGGGACGGGACGATCTCGACCGGCACGGACGGCACTCGGCCGGTCGTCGGGTGACGTACGGCGGGTGGAACGTGAAGGGGTGGCGCAGGCTTTGGTGTGCTGATCTGTCGTGCAGCTGTGCCTGGATCTGCTCTGCGGCACTGAATCGGTTCGACGTCGCGAACTGTGAGCGGCTCCTCAGCCAGGGATGATTGAGGCATTGACGATGCATCGTCAATACTCACCGCAGAAGAAATTTCGATCCCTCGACCGAAACTTCCGGGATCTCGGCAAGCCGAGGGGCGAGCCCAGGGCGGCGTCGTCGACGGATACCGCCGGGCCGGGGCCGCGTTGCCGGCCGGTTCGACAGCTTGCCCGGCCGAAGGGAGGCGCTTTTTGTGGACAGATCCGCGACAGACCTTGACCAGAGGGCCCAACATTCCTAGCTTGTGACGTCAAAGCTTCCGGGAGATTTTCGAATGTTTCGAGATCCCCCCTCCTCGTCCCGGGAGTCCGCTCCGTGGTTCATCGGGGTCACCTCACCCCGCCCCCACAAAAGGAGGCCCTCTCATGTGGTTTCGCCACCCACCGGTCCGCATGAGGCGATTACTCGCCGTTCTCGCGCCTTTGCTGCTCGTATCCACCTTCCTCGGTGCCCAGCCCGCCGGCGCGGCGACCGTAGACCCCAACGCCTCGTACGTGCTGGTCAACCGCAACAGCGGCAAGGCCTTGGACGTCTACAACATGGCGACCGGCGACGGCGCCCGCATCACTCAATGGACCAGGAACGATCAGAACCAGCAGCAGTGGCAGTTCGTCGATTCCGGGGGCGGCTGGTACCGCATCGTGTCCCGCCACTCGGGCAAGGTCCTGGACGTCCAGAACAGGTCCACCGCCAACGGGGGCCCGATCGTCCAGTGGGCCGACCTGAACGGCACCAACCAGCAGTGGCGGCCGGCCGACAGCCCGGACGGCTACGTTCGGCTCATCTCGCGCCACAGCAACAAAGCCCTCGAGGTGCAAGGCGCCTCCACCGCCGACAACGCGAACATCGTCCAGTACGACGACTGGGGCGGCACCAACCAGCAGTGGCAGCTCGTCAAGGTCGGCGCCGGCACCCCCGGCCCGTGCGATCTTCCCTCGACATACCGCTGGACGTCGACGGGCGCGCTGGCCCAGCCCAAGCCGGGGTGGGTCTCGCTCAAGGACTTCACCGTCGTCCCCTACAACGGCAGGCAACTCGTCTACGCGACGACGCACGACACGGGGACGCGTTGGGGCTCGATGAACTTCGGCCTGTTCACCGACTGGTCGGAGATGGCCTCGGCCGGCCAGAACACGATGTCGGCTTCCACCGTCGCGCCCACGCTCTTCTACTTCGCGCCGAAGAACATCTGGGTGCTCGCCTACCAGTGGGGCGGAACCGCCTTCTCCTACCGGACGTCGAGCGACCCCACCAACCCCAATGGCTGGTCGGCCCAGCAGGTGCTCTTCTCGGGAAGCATCCCCGGCCCGGGAACAGGACCCATCGACCAGACGCTCATCGGTGACGGGACGAACATGTACCTGTTCTTCGCCGGTGACAACGGCAAGATCTACCGGGCCGGTATGCCGATCGGGAACTTCCCGGGCAGCTTCGGCTCCACCTCGACAGTGGTCATGAGCGACACGACGAACAACCTGTTCGAAGCCCCGCAGGTCTACAAGCTGCAGGGCCAGAACCGCTACCTCATGATCGTCGAGGCGATCGGCTCGCAGGGCCACCGTTACTTCCGCTCGTTCACGGCCACCAGTCTGAACGGCTCCTGGACACCCCAGGCCGCGACCGAGAGCAACCCCTTCGCCGGCAAGGCCAACAGCGGCGCCACGTGGACCGACGACATCAGCCACGGCGAACTGATCCGCACCGGCCCCGACCAGACCATGACCGTCGATCCCTGCCATCTGCAGTTGCTCTACCAGGGGCGCAGCCCCAACTCCGGCGGCGACTACGGCCTCCTGCCCTACCGCCCGGGCCTGCTGACACGGCAGCGCTGACGGCGTGACACGAGTCCGGCTCCGGTACGGAGCCGGCGTGGCGGGCTCGGCCGAAGGCCGGGCCCGCCCGGTCACGCTCGCCGGTGCCGGGGCTGCCCATGAACGCCGGTCCGGACGGGTCGGGGGCGACCGGATACAGTGCGCGGGACGGCGGCCTCGTCAGGGAGGGCAAGCGTGACCGACACCAGCAGCACCCGGCCCGGAGAGGGTGAGGCGCCAGCGCTGCGGAAGAGCCGACTGCACCGCCTGATGCGCTACATCCCCCTGATCGCCCCCGTCCTGCTGTGGGCCGTGCCCTGCTGGGTGCTCCTGCACAGCGGCCAGCACTGGCCGCTGCCCGTCTCTCTGACCGGCACCGCCCTGTTCGCCCTGGGCCTCATCGGTATGCCGCTCGCGATGGCGCGCGGCCACGGCCGGCGCCAGCAGGACCGGGCGGCGATCACCGGTGACACCCTCCTGGGCGCCAGTTGGGTCTTGTTCACCTGGTCCGTCCTGCTCGGCGTCCTCCTGAGGCCGGCCCTGGCCGTGGCCGGCGTCGGCGAAAGCCAGGACCGGGCCCGGATCGTCGCCTGGGCCGTCCTCGGCGTGACCGCCGTACTGCTCGCATGGGGGTACGCCGAGGCCCGCCGCGTGCCACGCGTGCGCCGGCTCGACGTGCGACTCCCCCGGCTGGGCCCCGGGTTGGACGGCCTCCGCGTCGTCCTCATCACCGACACCCACTACGGCCCACTCGACCGCGCCCGCTGGTCGGCACGGGTGTGCGAGACGGTGAACACCCTGCAAGCCGACCTGGTCTGCCACACCGGCGACATCGCGGACGGGACGGCCGAACGCCGCCGCGCCCAGGCCGCCCCACTCGGTGCCGTGCGGGCGACCCGGGCCCGGGTGTACGTCACCGGCAACCACGAGTACTACAGCGAGGCCCAGGGCTGGGTCGACCTGATGGACGAACTGGGCTGGGAGCCGCTGCGCAACCGCCATCTGCTGCTGGAACGCGGAGGCGACACCCTCGTGGTCGCCGGCGTGGACGACGTCACCGCCGAGTCCTCCGGCCTGGCGGGCCACCGCGCCCACCTCGCCGGAGCCTTGCACGGCGTCGACCCCGGCCTGCCCGTCCTGCTCCTGGCGCACCAGCCCAAGTTCGTCGACCGGGCGGCAGCCGCCGGCGTCGACCTCCAACTGTCCGGTCACACCCACGGCGGCCAGATCTGGCCCTTTCACCACCTGGTCCGCATCGACCAGCCCGTCGTCGCGGGCCTGAGCCGACACGGCAGCCGCACCCTCCTCTACACCAGCCGCGGCACCGGCTTCTGGGGCCCGCCGTTCCGCGTCTTCGCCCCCAGCGAGATCACCCTGCTCGTGCTCCGCACGCATCTGCCCACCTCGCCGTAGCACCAGGCGGCCGATCGACCCGTCGCCGAGCAGGGGGCCCGGCGGTGACGGAAGTCAGTGGAGGCCCTGTCACCCGCTCTGTTACCGTCCTGTCGCCGGCCGCGGGACTCCGGTGCGACTTCCGGAACCTGCCTATGAAGCAATGATTCGCAGCTCGTGCCCCCATTCCCCGGCCGGCATCGCACGCGTGAGGAAGATTCGGATGGATTCGTACGGGGACCTCATCGCCGCTGAGGACGTGCTGCTCTTCGTCAACGCGGCGATCACCTCGACCGGCCAGCGTGAGTTCCACGGCGACGCGGACGAGCAGCGACTGTCGTTGGACTTTCTCCATGCGTACATGCTGGGCAACTACCGTGACCTCTACGCCCGGGTCCTTGCCCTCGACATCAACGACCACAACGCGAGCCTCATCATCCGGCGTCTGCTGGAGACCGCCCATGAGGCCACCGCCGGCCGGCGTCGCAGCGAGGGCCGTCTGATCGCGGCCCGTCTGGCGATGCTGCCGCCGCAACGCGTGTACCGGCTGTTCGACGCACTGCGCCGGGCCAGGGTGAACAACCGCCGCACCCGCGCGATCATGCGTGACTGGCTGTCCGCCCGCCCGGACCTGGCGTTCGATGCCGTGAAGTACCGCAGCGGGCTCAAGCAGGCGCTTCGCCACGCACATCTGGTCCCCGCCGCCGAGGAGTTGGGACCGTTCGTCTTCGCGCCGCTGACCCGCACGCGCTATGCGACACCCCTCCTGGAGACATGGCGCCGCGCGCACTACGAGAAGGCTGCGCTGTACGAGCTGCCCTTCACGGCCGCCGAGGGCTTCGCCGCCAAGCACGGCATCCCCCGGGACGTCTTCCTCCAGCGCATGGCTCCCCGCATGACCCGACTGGAGACCCTGCGGCTGCAGGAGTCCGCGCACCAGCGCGGGGCCACAGATGTACAAGCGGACCTGACCCGAATGCCCCTGACCAGGCTGGCAGCCTATGTGCTGGCGCTGTCGGTCGCGGACCGCCTGCGCCGACGCCATGAGCTGACCCACGCCCTTCAGTCGGCCGCGGCTCGGGTGGCCGGCTCGCACAAGGGCAGCTGGGGCAAGGTCACCGCCGTCCTCGACGACAGCTTCTCCGCCTCCGGCTCCGCCCACAAGCGTCGTCGACCGCTGGCCGTTGCCCTTGCCTGCCACTACCTGCTCGCAGCCCTCGCCGACGACTACACCGCGCTGTGGACGTCGGGGCGGACCGACGCCCTGCTGACCCGTCCGTACGGCCCGACGCCGCTGGGGCGGCGGATCCTCGACGCGCTGGACACCGCCCCGTCCAGGCTGGTGATCGTCTCCGACGGATGGGACAACGCACCCCCCGGTCTGGCGGCCGAAGTGCTGCGCGTCTGGCGGACCCGGCTCGACCCCGAGCGTCGCACCAGCGTCGTGCACGTCAACCCCGTCCACGACGCGGTCGGCTTCGACGTGCGCCGACTGTCCGCGACGGTGCCCACCGCGGGCATCCGTGACGCCGAGGACCTTCCCGCTCTTGTGGAACTCGCCCAGTTCGCGGAAGGCCGGACCGGTCCGGCCGAACTGATCACTTACATGGACACCCGTGCTGCCCGCATGCTGAGCGGCCACGACCACGAGCAGGCGCGATGACCACGCTGGACCTGACCGGACTGGAAACGCGCCCCGCCCAGGTCTGGGGCGCCGTCCGCCTGGTGCCGCTCGTACGCGACGAACCTCTCGACGATCTCCGTCTTCGCCCGGAGCTCTACGGCGACGCGGCAGGTCTGGTCGAGGTCGGCCCACGCCATGCCTATGTCTCCTACATCCCGCACGGATTCGTCGCCACGTGGACCGATGACGGTACGCCGGCAGCCGCCTACGGCACCCAGATGTCCGCCGGCGGCAACGCGGCTCCCGCCGCCATGATGCGCCTGCGTTTCCACCGCAGAATGGCCCGTCGCCAGGCCAAGGACCGGCTGCGGTTCCTCCCGGTGCACCTGGCGCTGGAAGGTTACCTGGCACTGCACTTCGGCGGCCCCTCGATCGCCTGGGAGGAGTGGTCGCAGCGGGCGATCCGCCAAGGGCTCTCCCCTCGCGTCGAAGAAGCGTACGTGGGCGCCGAAGTACACGGACTCGGCGACGCACTGCGCGTCTTCGAGATCCACCCCGGCCAGTGCGGCGTGATGCTCTACGTCGCCGACGCGCTCGCGGCCGTGTTCGCGGTCCCGCATCCCGACGACTACCGCGCGCTCCACCCGACCCTGCTGCAGGATCTGTACGGCGAACTGATCCACCACTACGCCACGCTGATGCCGCTGGTGCAGGAGTTCCGGGCTCGCATACCCGACGCGCAGATCCGCTCCCTCGCCCACCTGCGGAAGGCAGTCGCCGACCAGGAACGCGCCTGGACGCGTTTTCACGACACGGCCATGGCCGCCGGCCTGCTGGAGCACACGTACACCTGGCAGACGGTCCACCGGATGGAACGCTTCACCCTTTCCCGCTTCCTGCCGACGTTCCGTCCCAAGCAGGAGAACCACATCGGTGAGGCCATCACCGACGACAGGGGCAGGATCGCCTACCTCAAGACGTTCCGGCTGTCGGAGAACCAGGTCCGTCGCGGCCACCTTCTCAGCCGGCTGGCGGCCAGGGACTGGCATCTGGCGGACACCGCAGCCGACTTGGGTGTCGACGAGGCTCAACTGGGCCTGCGACTGGAGTCCGCGGGCTTCGGCTTCCTGCTCCGCCAGGACGTCCTGGACGCATACCGCAAGCAGGAGCGAACCCGGTTGCGGTGTTGAGTGCTCAAGTGGGTTGCCAGGAAACGCTGTTGCCGCCCAGGCGATCCCGTGCGGCAACAGTGCCCGGCATCCGATGTCAGTACGTCACTCCGGGGGAAGGGGCGGTCCGGGAGCGGAAGGTGCGGCGGTAGGTGTCCGGGGGCACGCCGAGGGTGCGGTTGAAGTGGCGGCGCAGGGTCGTGGCCGTGCCCATGCCGGTGGCCGCGGCGATGGCGTCGATGCTCTCGTCGGTCTTCTCCAGCAGTTCCTGGGCGTGGCGGATGCGTTGGGTCAGCAGCCATTGCAGAGGTGTGGTTCCGGTCGCCGCCTGGAAGTGGCGGCCCAGGTGGCGTGAGCTCATCCGTGCGTGGCGGGCCAGGTCCTCCACGGTCAGCGCCTGGTCGAGCCGTTCGATGATCCAGGGGAGCAGGGCGGCGAGCGGGTGGTCGTCCTGGGTGGGCACCGGGGCGGTGACGAACTGGGCCTGGCCGCCGGCTCGGTGCGGTGGTACGACGAGGCGGCGGGCGACGGCGTTGGCGATCGACGAGCCGTGGTCGAGGCGGACGAGGTGCAGGCACAGGTCGAGTGCGGCGGCCTTGCCCGCGGAGGTGAGCACGCTGCCGTTGTCCACGTAGAGGACGTCCGGATCGACCTCCACGTCGGGGTGGCGGGCGGCCAGGACGTCGGTGTGCGCCCAATGGGTGGTGGCGCGCCTGCCGTTCAGCAGACCCGCGGCGGCCAGCACGAACGCACCCGTGCACAGGGAGACCACGCGGGCGCCCGCGTCGTGGGCCGCGCGCACCGCCTCGACCAGTTCGACGGGCGGGGCCACGTCGACGTCGGCCCAGCCGGGGACGATCACGGTGTCGGCGCCCCGGAGCCGGTCGAGGCCGTGGTCGGGCTCCAGCCGGAACCGGCCGAACCGCACCGTGGCCGGCCCGCAGACGGAGACGTCGTACCAGGGGACGGTGACTCCGGCCGGGGCGGAGCCGAAGACTTCGTGCGCCACGGACAGTTCGAAGTGCAGCATCCCGTCGGTGACGGCCAGCGCGACAGTTTTCATGTCCGGAATTGTATGGGGCATGTCGTTCCAGACACTCACGGTTGCGTCTTCGAACCCGCCAAGATCCTCGTAGTCGATCGGTTCGAGCACAGGGGAGACGTCATGGCGGCGGGGCAGACGGTGACGGTGTACGGCGCGTACGGGCACACCGGACGGTTCGTGGTGGCACATCTTCGGGAGCGCGGGTTCGTCCCGGTGTTGTCCGGCCGCGACGCCCACAAGCTGAAGGAGCTGGCGGACGAGTACCCCGGAGTCGAGGTCCGCCCTGCTTCGGTCGACGACCCGGCGTCCCTCGACCGGGCGCTGGCAGGTGCGGCAGCCGTCATCAACTGTGCGGGTCCCTTCGCCACGACGGCCGCCCCGGCGATCGAGGCGGCCTTGCGTGCCGGGATCCCGTACGTCGATGTGGCGGCCGAGATCGAGGCCAACGCCGACACGTTCGCGCAGTTCGCGGACCGTGCCCGCGACGCGGGGACGGCGATCGTCCCCGCGATGGCCTTCTACGGCGGTCTCGGCGACCTGCTGGCCACCGCGGCGATGGGCGACTGGACCGAGGCGGACGAGGCCCACATCGCGTACGGACTGAACGGCTGGGCCCCCACGGACGGGACGCGCGCCGCAGGCAAGGTCTCCGTCGAGCGGCGCAACGGCCGCCGTGTCCGTTTCACGAAGGGACGGCTGGAGTACCACAACGACGACCTGCCCACCCTGCAGTGGCCTTTCCCCGACCCGCTGGGGCCCCGGGACGTCGTCGGCGAGTTCACCATGGCCGACGTCGTCACCGTCCCCAGCCATCTGCCCATCCCCGAAGTGCGCACCTACATGACGACCGAAGCGGCCAGGGGCGTGTCGGCACCGGACACGCCGACTCCCACCGCGGTCGACGAACACGGGCGGTCCGCCCAGACCTTCCTCGTCGACGTCGTCGTACGCCTGGGCGGCACCGAACGGCGCGCCGTGGCCGTCGGCCAGGACATCTATGCCGTCACCGCACCCCTCGCCGTCGAAGCGGTCGACCGCGTCCTCACGGGCCGGACGAGGACAGTCGGCGTCGCCTCCGCCGGCGAGATGTTCGACGCGGCCGACTTCCTCCGCTCGCTGTCCCCGCACATCGCCCTGGAACTGCGTTCTTAGGACGGCAACGCTGCTCGTTCCACTCCCCCATACAGCTCCGGTTCCGGGAAGCCGCCGAATTCGGCAGAAACCGCGTGCGGTCGCGTGCCGCTCTGCAAAGATCCGTCCATGCACACCAAGGGGGAGGGGCTCCGCGCCTGGGTGACAGGGCTGGACGATCGCGCGGTCCGTGAACTGCTGATGATCCCCGGCATGTTGGCTCACATTCCCGGGATCGCCACCACCGTGAAGAACACGCTGACGCCGCGTCCGAGGAGACGTGAGGTCCTGGCGGCTCGTACCTGGCTGAGCCGCGCGGGCGCGGGCAGCCTCACGGCGATCGCACAGTACGCGTCGGTGTGGGCGGTGTACCGCCTGGAGCGGTGTTACGGACATCCGGCGGAGCAGTTGTCGCGACCTGCCACGGACGATCTGCGGCAGATGCTCCGCGACCTCGATCCCGTGCTGGCACAGATCACCCTGTACGGCATCCTGGGCAGTTCCATCGCCGCCGACACCTCGGTCGAGGAACACTGGGACGACCTGTGGGCGGCCGCCACCGCCGCCGGTTCGCCTTGCGTGTGCGCGCGTGGCGACGGAAGGTGCCGTCCGGTCGGCCAGGGCGAGGACACATCGGGCGCGGACGACGAAGGCGTCGAGACAGATGCCGTACACGGAGAAGAGCACAAGCCGTTGACCATGGGAATCAGCGAGGAACAACTGCTCGCGGCACGACAGGAATTGAGCGCGCGGTCTGCGGAACTCGGCCCGTTGCTGGAGGAGGTGCTCGCCCAGGTTCGCGCCGGGCGGGCCGTTTCAGACCTGCCTGCCGTGCGATTGGAGGAGTGGCGGCAGGCCCGCTCGCGCATCGTGGACGCGCTCGCCGTCGACAGCCGGGTATGGCCGGAGGAAGCGGGCTTCGCCGAACTCGACGCTGTCGTGCAGGAGTTACGGGACGCCTCGGCGGAGCGCGCCGAGGAACTGCGCAGGCTGGACGAGGACCGCGAAGGAATCCGCGCCGTACTGGACAGGACCGCGTCCGACGCCCCGCACCGCATCCATCTGCAGCAGTCCCTGTCCGCGCTGGAGGATCGTATACGTGAACTCCTGGCGGCAGGGGCACACGCCCCCGCACCGCCGGGCGGCGCTCCGTCCGACGCCGCGCCCGACCCGGACCGGGCCACCGACTCGGGCGCGGACCCTGTCCCGACGGTGGAAACCGGGCCTGAGTCGGCCCTCGAGGCCGAACCCGCCGATGCACCGGTTGAATCCGGCGACTCGGATCCGCAGCCCGAACGAGAAACGGTCCCGGACGCGGTGTCGGACGCGGTGTCGGATCCGGTGTCGGATGCGGTGTCGGCCGCAGCGCCATCGCTTGAGGCCGAGCCTGCCACGGCGCCGACGTCTGACTCGCCCGCGGCTCCGGCCGCGCAGCCCGTCGCAGCTCAGGAACTCGCCCCGGCACCCGGAGCGGAGGACCTTCCGGAGGCGGACAACCTTCCCGAGAGGGCCGCGACCGAACCCGCGCCGCGCGCGGAGGAGTCGCGGGCCCCGCTCCCGGAGCGGACCGGTGAGGGAGCCCCGCCTCCGGAGCGGCCCGGTGAGGCAACCCCCGGCACTCCTGCCACCCCCACGGACACGGCAGCCCCGGACACGGGTCCGAAGGCCGCCCAGAAGTCCCGCTTCACACCCTGGACGTCTTCGGCGACCCCCGGCCACGGCAACCGGGAAGGCAACCACGACGGCGACGCCGTGGTGGCCCGCCTCATCGGTCAGGGCCGTTTCCAGGAGGCCTACTGGGCGACGGTCGGCTCGGCGGAGCCCGCACACCGCGCCGGCTGTCTCGCCTTCGCCGAGGCCGCCTTCACGTGCGACGACGAGGAAGAAGCCGCGGCTGTGATGACCGGCTTCGCCCCCGAGATCCAGTCGCTTCAGGACGACAGGCCCGCCCTGGTGCTCGCCGCGGTCGCCTCGCTGCGGGCCGGTCTGCTGGTGGGCTGGCCCAACGACTTGCTGATCCAGGCGGACCTCTCCACCGCAGTGCCCGGCAACTGGGGCAAGCTCCTGGAGCGGGCCGTCGAGGCGTTGCGCCGCTACCACCGGCTCGACCTCAACACGACCCGCCTGACCACCGACAACACGGGACTCACCCCGGACCTGATCGCCTCCGAAGCCGCCACCCTGCGGGACGCCCTGCGCCGCCAACGCATCGGCTACACCCGCGCGACCCAGGTCAGAACCCGTCTGATCGACTCCGACCAGCCCCTGGGGAAGGCCCTGGAGGGGGTCAGCGCCTGGGCGGCCGGCACGGCCGGGGCGGCCGACCTCGACCAGGTCTGGGAGCTGTTCCGCAAGCGCGGTGCGGCGGAACGCATGATCGAGGAGGCGGACGCCCAGATCCGCACGCCGAAGCAGGCGAAGGAACCGATCGAGGCCGCCGCCAAACGAGCTCTCCTGCGCAGCATCGAGCAGGTGTCCGACCTGCTGTCCCGTGCCCGGGCGCTGGCCGCCCCCGTCGTCGACGAGCGAGCGGACAGCGCCACCGGTCTGCGCCACGCCCTGGAGCAAGTACGCCACGAGACGCCCCCGCCGGGCGTCGAAGGGGCCGCGGTGCTGCGGCTGCGCACGTGGCTCCTCGACGGCGACCGTTCCCGCGGGGCCACCGCCCCGGCGCGCGACCCCGACGCCGTACGGGTGACGGACCCGCCCCGGACCGAGGCCCTGCTCGCAGCGCCGGGACTGCCGCGCTCGGCCGAAGGGGCGCCCCGGCCCGAGGAGGACGGTTTCGCGGAGGCGGTACTCGCGCTGCTGGAGCCGGTGGACGCGCGCGCGGTGCTCCGGCGGTACCTCGAGCAGGGCGACCTGCATCTCGCCGACGCCCTGGTCTCCGCGCTGGAACAGGACCTCGTCCCCGCCCTTCCCGACGGTCTCGACGCGGTGCCCCGCGACTGGAGGCAGATGCGCGACCCCGAGTGGACGCGTTGGAGCACCGTTCATCGCAAGGCCCACACCGCGGCGAGCACCCTCCTGGCCGAACTGCGCACCCAACAGCTCGACATGCAGACGGAACGTGAACTCGTCGGCCGCCTCGAAGAGTTGCGGCGGCCCGCTCCCGAGGGAGCGTTCGGCCGGGCCTGCGCCGGCATCGCCGTCCTCGAGGCCGAGATCCGGGCGAAGGTACAGGAGTACGTGAAGCGCCTCCGTGAGGGCTTGACGGCGTTGAACCCCCCGGAGGAGGAGCTGCGACGCCTCGCCTCGCTGCTCGACGCGGGGGACACGGTCACCGCCGAGGAGTGTCTTGCCCTCCTGCGCGAGGGCAAGCCCCTCCCCGACTGGAGCGGTACGGACTCGGGAGCGGAGCTGAAGCGGTTCACCGCCGGCATCGAGCTGGCCTCGGTGCGCAAGTCCTCCGGCGCCCAGGGCTATTCCGCCCGTCCGTGGGCCGAGTCGTACCTGGACGGCAAACCCCTCACCGAGGGCGCGCGGAGCGGGCTGGACTCGTGGGACGCGCTGTGCCGCCCCGCCACCCGGGGCTCGGAGTGGCAGCGGCACATCCCGTCGGTCCTGCGCGTACTGGGACTGGAATGCCCGCAGACGCCGGTCCGCAACCAGCAGCGCGAGGTGCGCGGCGTCATGCGTCTCACCGCCCGGGCGCGGGCGAGCGAGTCGGCTCCCGGTTACGTGGCCGCTCTGGGGTCGGCCGCGTCCGCGTACACGATCCTCGTGGTCTCCGACGAACAGCGCGGCCGCAGTCCGCTGGAACTGCTGGACAGCAGTGACTCCGGCGCCTGCCTGATCCTCTATCTGTATCCGCTCGGACTGAACGGGCGCCGGGAGATGGCGGCCCGGGCGCGCACCGCTTCGTCCCAGCAGGCGCTGGTGGTGGACCCCGCCGTGTTCGGCTGGGTGGCGGCACGCTCTCCTCGGTCCTTCCGCGCCACTCAGCGGGTGACGCTGCCCTGGACGGCGTACAACCCGTACACGCCCTTCGTGGCCGGGCTCGTGCCGCCGGAGGTCTTCTACGGCCGGCAGGAGGAGATCGCCGCCGTCACCGACCCACTCGGTGCGCTCTTCCTCTACGGTGGCCGCCAGTTGGGCAAGTCCGCTCTGCTGCGCAAGGTGCAGGCGTCCTTTCCCGGCTCCCCGGGCCGCAAGGCCATCTACGTCGACCTCAAGGCGCGCGGAGTGGGTGAGGCCGAACCGGCCGAGCGTATCTGGGCGGTGCTCGAGGACGAACTGAAGCGCGTGGGGGTGCTGGAGGAGTCGGCGGACTCGGCCGGCGTCCCGGACGCCATGCTCGCCCAGGTGGAGAGGTGGCTGGACGAGGGTCACGACCGGCGGGTGCTGGTGCTCGCCGACGAAGCCGACGCCTTCCTGACCGCGGACTCGAAGGCCGTGCGTGGTCGGGGCGGAGAAGCCACCTTCGCCAACGTGCTGAGGCTCAAGGGGCTGATGGACCGCACCGACCGCCGCTTCAAGATCGTCTTCGCGGGTCTGCACCAGGTCCAGCGCTTCAGTCATCTGTCCAACGTCCCCCTCACGCACGGCGGTCCGGACGTGCTGATCAGCACGTTGAAGCCGGCGGAGGCGCAGCGCCTGGTCGTCGAGCCGATGGCGGCCTTCGGGTATCGCTTCGAGCGGCCCGAGCTGGTCTGGCGGGTGCTCGCCGCGACGAACTACCAGGCGTGCCTGGTCCAGATGTTCTGCGAACGGCTCGTCGCGACCCTCCGCGCGAAGGCGCTCGCCTCGGCGAACTGGCCGATCACCGTCACGGACGAGGACGTCCGCTCCGTGACCGGATCCGCCCAGGTCCACCGGCACATCGCCGAGCGGCTGCGCATCACCATCAACCTGGAGGACCGTTACCGGGTCCTCGCGCTGGTGATCGCGTTGCGCAGCCAGGAGGACCGCTACCGGTACGGATACGACGCCGACGAGCTTCTGCGGGCGGCCAGGGAACGCTGGCGGGAGGGGTTCCACTCGCTCACCGCGAGCGATGTGCGGATCTACCTGGACGAGATGGTCGGCCTGGGGCTGCTCATCCAGCTGGCCGACGCCCGGCGTTACGCCGTCCGCAGCCCGAACGTCGTCAGCATGCTCGGAACCCGGGAAGACCTCGAACTCGAACTGCGGCAGACCGAGTTCGATCTGCCCTACGACTACAACCCGCGCTTCTCGCGGCGGTTCGTCGGGGCGGACGGGGAAGGGATCGCCCGTTACAGTCCGCTGACGGAACATCAGCTCCACATGGTGACGGCCCCCGGTGTGGCAGCGGTGTGTCTGACCGAGGCCCACGGGCCGGCGCTCGTGAAGCACGCGGTGAGGTCGTACTCCACCGCGCGCGGACTGGACTTCCGGGAGGCGGCCGTCGCCGATCCGCCGCAGGTTCTGACGGAGGACGCGGACGGCCGGCCGTTCCTGATGCTGGCCGACGTCCGGGGGCGCGGGCCCGACGCGGTCGCCGCCTGGGCGAAGACCTTGCACGCCCACACCTGCGCGCCGGAGGGCGGTGCGTCCCATCGGACGGCCGTCCTGCTGGTGGACCCGGCCCCGCTGGGTCACAAGGACGAACTCATCACGTGTGTGGTGCGTCCCGAACGCTGGACGCCGGACAGTCTCCGCGCCTGGCCCGAGTGTCCGTTCGACACCCCTGACAAGCGGCGGCAGGTCATCGAACTCACCGGCGGCTGGCCCCACCTCCTGGAACGGACCGTGCACCGCATCACCCGGGAGGGGTCCACGCTCGAAGCCGCATTGGAGGCCGCGCGCGGCTTCGTCGGGCAGCGCGACTTCGCCCGGGTGCATCTGGAGCGGGTCGGGTTGGACCCCGGTCTCACCGAGGTGCTGACCGAGTGGAGCCAGTACGTGGAACCGGGCGAAGGATGCACGTACACGGACATCGCGTCCGTCACCGGGATGCGGCTCGATGACGTCAGAACACTCGTGGGCCGGCTGCTGGACCACGGTGTCCTGGACGACGGACCGGAGGGCTGCTCGCTCGACCGGATCACCTTCAGGGCACTGCAGGTCCTGTCGGAACCGTCGTGAATCCCGTGTCGCACGGGTCCTTCGGCATCCCGGTGAGCACCCTGCCGGGAGTGCGGTTGTGGATGCGGCGGTTACTGGACGACCTGCGCTCGGGGAAGAGCTGTCTCTGCCTCTTCCCGCAGGCCGGGGTGACCGGTGCGCCCGCGGCTGCCGAGGCCCTTCTGGACGAACTGCTCCACGAACTGGCGGACTTCGTCCTCGTTCCCGCACCCGGCGACGTCGTGGCGCGCGGAGACCTTGCCCGTTCCGCGCCGCCTTCACCGCCTCCCGTGCGGTCGTCGCTGTGGGGCGGTATGGACCCGATACTGGACTACGACGACGGGTTGGCCGCGTTCTCGACCGCGCGGACGGGGAGCACGGCGGTTGCACCGCATCCCGCGGCGGTTGCACCGCCTCGCGCAGCCTCGGCGCCGGAAGTCCAGTCGGAGGAGCCCGGCGTCGACTCCCTGGCCGACCGGATCGTCAAGGAACTCGGCGACGCGGGCTCCGGCGGGAGCCGGGAGCGCACCGGGATCGAGGGGCTCCTCGACCTCCTGACCACGGCGGGCGGCTCCGCCATGACCCGGGTGATCGTCGTGCGCGGCTGGGAGGAAGCTGCTCCGACCGCCGCGACCGACCTGCTGAGAAGGCTGTCCGCCACGGTCAAAGCGGCCGGCCTGCCCCCGGGGCACCGCCCGCGGCTGCTGTTGCTGTCCGGCTCGACGGGGCTGCCCGTGGAGCTGCCGGAGCAGATCGCGCGCGAGGACACCGGCGTGCACTGGTGGTGGGGCGCCCTTGGCCGACTGGACACCGCAACCGTGGTCGCCATGGCCAGGCCCTGCCCGTCCGGTCCGGCCGCCCGCCGTCAGCTCCTCGAAGCGGTGGCGCAGGCCACGGTCGTCGAAGTGTGCGGGCCCTTCCTCGATCTGGCGGCACGGCTGGCCGTCGAGTGGGACGGACTCCCCGACAGCCTTCCCGCCCAGTTGGGTCGTCTCACGGCGGGGCCGGTGGCCGACCGCTCACCTGTGCCCGGCCCTCGACGGAGGGAGCCGACCGCGGCCCCGCCACACCCGAACCCGTCCCTGCGCGCCGAATGGGACCTGGGCACGCTAGACAGATGGGAGGGTCGGCTGCGCCGCCGTCCCGGCGGCGCAGCCGACCATGAGCACAGCGTGCGCACTCGTGTCTGGCTGGCTCAGAATCACGCCCTGCTGCCCCTGCTCGACGAGGCCCGAGAGCAGTTCACCGAGGTGATCCGGGCTCGTTCCCGCGTCTCCGCGACCGAGCTCGCCGCTCTGTACGGTCGACGCGCCGAGATGGAGCTCGGTGCGATGTGGCGCGCGCACTTGCAGGGACATGTGCGGCTCACTCTTGCCGAGGCCGACCGGCTCCGAACCCTGTGGATGTCCCGCAACAAACTGGCCCACCGCACGGCACTCGACAATGCGGCCCTGGAGTCGCTGATCCATGTGCTGTGCTCGTGAGGTGGTGCCAGGCGATGCCGAGGGGCACCTCGCATCCCGACGTCGGGACGTACGTCCGTCCGCGTAGCGCCCGCGCGCCCTCTGTCATTTCCGTTCGATCGTCCACTTCATGCCCCACCCGTAGGCCTGATCGATGGCCGGCCCCCAGGTGCCGTCAGGGACGATGTAGCGGGCCTCTCGCTGAACGACCAACTCCGAGCCGGTGTTGGTGAGGAGAGCGAGTGCGCACACCGGTGACTCGACTGTGCATTCGTCGAGCGAGAAGTCGATCGGCAACCCGTGCTGCGGCTGGAGCGTCACCGTGGCGTGCAGACCGGCGAAGGAACTCGCGCCTTCGTAGATGCTCACGAAGACGAGGATGCGGCGGAACTTGTGTTTGTGGTCGAGATTGATGGTGAGGTTCTCGCCGGTGTCCACGGCTCCGGTGCGGTCGTCGCCGTCGAGATGGATGTACGGGGGTTGGTGCAGGGCACCGAAGCGGTTGCCCAGGGCCTGGACGCATCCCTTGGAGCCGTCGACCAGTTCGTACAGCGCGCAGAGGTCGAGGTCGAGCTCGGACATCGCCGCGTTCCGGTCCCGCGTCCCGCCCCCGCCGGGGGATTGCTGACGCATCTGCCAGTTGAGGTTGACCCGCATGACGCCCGAGGCTCCGCCCTGCTTGGTCAGCGAGACCGAAGGGGCCTCTTTCGTGAGGGTGACCTTGGTGAGCACCGGCGGCGCGGGGGCCGGCGGGGACGTGTGCTGAGGCTCGTCGACCGTGATGCCGTAGTCCGTCGCCAGTCCTTCCAGGCCGCTGCCGTACCCCTGGCCGATGGCGCGGAACTTCCAGGCGCCCTGGCGGCGGTAGAACTCGCCCAGCACGAAGGCGGTTTCGACGGTCGCGCCGGTGCTGTCGAAACGGGCGATCTCCGTACGTCCGTCGAGTACCCGGACGTGAAGGCCCGGCACCTGGCCGAAGGTGCCGCCGTCGGCGGACGCGGCCAGGACGACCGACTCGATGGCCGGTTCCACACGCGTGAGGTCGACGGAGAGGGTGTCGGTCACCTGGCCGCCGGAATCCCGCTTGTCCTCGTGCCTGACCGCGCCCGAGGAGTGCACCGGTTGGTTGTAGAAGACGAAGTCGCCGTCGCCGCGCACCTTTCCGGCGACCAGCAGCAGCGCCGAGGCGTCCACGTCCGGGACGTCCGGCCCGGTACGCCAGCCTAACTGGACACGAAGCCCGGTCGTCGGCACCGGGATGTTGGAACCCTTCGGCATTGTCATGGCCGCCCCCTGGGATGTCGCGCACCGACCGCACCACCGCGGTCCTGCTCGCCGGTCGAGGGCAACTATCCCTCTCGCTCGCACAGAACTCACGACCTTCGCGCGCCACATTGCCCGCAGCCGTCGCCGACTCGCCGGTCACCAGGGGAAGACGCTTCTGACTGCGAGGGGTCGCGGGCCGTGCCGTGACTTCAGGTCAGCGACTGACCATCGCGGTTGCTTCGGGGCCCCTCGGCACATCACGCCTCGCCGTGTCGCCCCTTGGCGATGGCCACGAGGTCGGCGTAGCGCACGACTGATCCGCTCGCGCCCCAGGTGCCGTCGGGCTGCTCGTGCACCAGGACCCACACCCGCGAGGTAGCTCCACAGCTGGGCGCGGAAGACGGCCACGGTGCGCCCTCGCGCAGCAGAATCGTAGCGCTTTCAACTTCCGTGCAGGGTGAGCCGAAACCCTGTGGAGCCCACCTGCACGGCGTGGAATGCTCTTGGGCCACTGCTGATCGAAGGGAAGGTTGGGAAGGTGTACGTCCCGTCATCTGCACGGTCTCTCGATGATGACGAGCGTGAGCTCGTGGAACTGGCACGCCGCACCATAGACGCGCAGACCGACGCCGGGCCCAACGAAGACGGGGTCCACACGATGGGCGCCGCGGTCATGGCCGCCGACTACCGGATGTTCGTCGGCGTGAACCTCTACCACTTCACCGGCGGCCCCTGCGCCGAACTCGTGGCTCTGGGAGCCGCGCGAGCCCAGGGCGCCCGGCAGATGCGCTGCATCGTCGCCGTGGGAAACCACGGGCGCGGGGTCATCGGCCCGTGCGGGCGCGATCGGCAGGTGTTCGTGGACCACTACCCCACCATGCGCGTCATCGTGCCCACGCCTGCGGGGCTCAGATCCGTTCTCGCCGCCGACCTGATGCCGCTGGTCCAGCGATGGACCCCGGAGGCGGGCATGAACGGTCTCGACCCGTCGCTCTACCAGGACCCCGAGACAGCAGGTCCCCCGATCATTCGGTTCAACCCCCGCTACCTCGACGTCGTCCGCTCCGGCGCCAAGACCAAGACCACCCGCTTCCGTGACCCGGCCCGGCCCGGGCCGGCACGGCTGGTGTTCGAGAGCGACCCCGAAGTCGTCCTGTCGGCGGAGGTGACCGACGTCAGACACTGCCTGGTCAGCGACCTCACCGACCAGGACGCCCGAGCCGAGGGCCTGACGACCGCAGCCGAACTCCGGGAGGTCCTCAAGGGCCACTACCCGGATCTGGCGGGAACCGACGAAGTCGACGTCATCACCTTCCAGGTCAACGACCAGACGGGCGGTGCCTGAACCCGTCCGTTGATCTGTCTCGGACGGGTCGCTCCGGCACGTGCGCTCACGCCTGGTGGAAGGTGAGGAGGCCGACTGGGGCGGGCGTCACCCGGGCGGTGGAACCTGCGGCTCGAAATACACGCCTTTGCGGGCCGACGGCGCAAGGCTGTCCCTGTCGGTCGTCGACACGGCGGCCGCTTCGCACCGCGTACCCCCACGGCCTGATGGAGCTGAGATGTCCCACGTGCCCAGCGATCTCAAGTACACCGACGAACACGAGTGGGTCCGCACCGAGGGCGGGACCGTCACCGTCGGCATCACCGATCACGCCCAGAAGACCCTGGGCGACATCGTGTTCTTCGATCTGCCCTCCGTCGGCAAGGTGGTCGAGGCGGGGGACCCCGTCGGCACGGTGGAGTCGGTCAAGGCGGCTTCCGACCTGTTCAGCCCGGTCGGCGGGGAGATCGTCGCGGTCAACGAGGAGGCCGTGGACAATCCCGAGGAGGTCAACAGCGACCCGTACGGGATGTGGCTCTACAAGATCAAGGCCACTCCGGGCCCCTTCGACAACCTGCTCGACGCCAAGGCGTACCAGAAGCTCGTCGGCGGGGAGTGACCCCCGCGGTGCCCGCGCCCGGCGGCCGGCGCCTCCCAGCGCCGGCCGCCCCGGGTGAAGCCCATCGCCTCCGGGGTCAGCGGATGGTCGTGCCGTCGGGCTCGTCGAACAGGCCGAGTTCGTCCCGGGTCGGCAGGCCCTGCCAGTCGCCCCGGGTGGCGACGGCGAACGCCGCGGTGGTGACGGCGCGGTGCAGACGGGCGGGGACGTGGATGAGGAGTGGTTGCCTGCTGGCAGGCTAAGGGACTTGAGTCTCCAGTCGGGGGAGAGACAAAGGTGGGGGCATGGACGGTGACACGCTCTACTCGATCGGCGAACTCGCTCGACGGACTGGTCTCACGGTCAAGACCATTCGGTTCTATTCCGATCGCGGAATCGTGGCGCCGACGGACCGCAGCCCGGCCGGCTACCGCCTCTACGGCATCGACGCCGTCGCACGCCTGAGCCTCGTACGGACCCTGCGCGAGCTGGGACTGGACCTTCCCACGATCCGCAAGGTCGTGGACCGCGAGCTCTCGCTTCCCGAGGTCGCCGCGGCGCACGCCGAAGCACTGGCAGTGCAGATCCGCGTCCTGCGCCTGCGGCGCGCGGTGCTGATGACGGTGGCCGAGCGCGGGTCCACACCTGAGGAGACGGAGCTCATGCACCGGCTTGCCCAGCTTTCCGAGGACGAACGCAGACGTTTGATCGACGATTTCCTCGACGCTGTCTTCGGCGGCTTTGACGCCGCCTCCGCATTCGCGGGGGTCATGCGCGCCCTCGTCGACGACGTGTGCTGTGCGGCGTCCGTAGGGCCCGTGCTCCCCGGGCTGCCCGAGCACGTCCAGGCGACCGTGCGCGAGGGCGACGGCGGGCGGTTCGTCTTCCTGCTCAACCACGGCCGTGAGGAGGCGGTGGTCACGCTGCCCGAGCCGATGACCGACGCCCTGGGCCCGGGCGGGGCCCCGTCCGACCGCGTCACGCTGCCCCCCGCCGGAGTGGCCGTACTGACCGCGCCGTAGACCGAGCACAAGGGACGCACATGGGGTCCGTACTGCGGTGAGGCGCAGGGGCGTTGGCCGTACCCCCCGCGCCCACCGCCTGCGGCCGAGCGTCGGACGCACCAAGCGGCGGGACCGGCCATGACGTGGAGCGGGCCGCACGCCTGGCTCCGGGGAACCGCGCCGCCCAGGATCAGCGCCGGGCTACCGAAGCCGGTTCAGCCGGTCACCGTGAGCGTGGAGTTGCCGCTGCTCCGGTAGCCCTCGGTGGCGAGGATCATGTAGTACCGGAAGCTGCCGAGAGGCATCCCGGCCCTCGCCCAGGCGTCGAAGTGGTTGCCGGTGGTGATGCTTCCGCCCGTCCTTCTCGACTGGCGGACGCTCCAGTACTGGTCGAACGTGCGGACCCCCTCCACCGAGGGGGCGTTGTAGCGCGTCGTGCGGTAGATGTCGTACGTGCCGCCGTCGCTGGTGACGGTGCCCCGGTAGGTGCCGGTGGGCCGGTATGAGCCCCAGTTGTCGACGATGTAGTACTCGACCAGCGGGTTCGACGTCCAGCCGTAGAGGGCGAGGTAGCCGTTGCCGGACGGGGAGAAGCCGCCCGAGTAGCGGACCGTCCTGCGTCCGCCGTTGCTCCAGCCCTTGCCGCAGACGAAGTTGCCGCAGTTGGTCCACGAGGTCCGGTAGGAGCCCCCGGACGACAGCGTCATGGAGACCGCACCGCCGCCGTCGGTCCAGAACGAGTAGTAGTAGCCGTTGTCGAAGCCCGTCCGGTTGGTGGTGATGGTCGTGTCCGCGCGGGCCGTGCCGGGCAGGATCAGTCCCGACGTGACGGCGAGCGCGGCGGCTCCGGCGCCGCCGATGAATCGCCTGCGGCCCAGCCCAAGAGGCGGTATGTCACTGTTGTGCATATCTGCTCCTCGTGAAAGCCGACGGAGGACACGGCCCGACGGAGTTGCTCATGGATCCAGCCGCGGCTGCGCCGATCCGGCGGTCGGTGGGGGGTCTGTCGCCGTCGCCAGTGTTGGACCGGCCTGATGGGCTGTCAACACTTTCGACGTGGGGACCGAATGTTTCGAACCGGCTCAGCGGCTCCGTACGGCGCCTACGGCCCTGAGTGTGCGCACCGCCGCCCGCTTCAACGCCGGGTGGTCCCGCACGAGCCGGTGTGCGGCCCTCGTCGGTTCGCTGCGGAGCCAGTGCAGGGTGCCGCCGGGGCCGGTGGTGCGCAGGGCCCCCTCGTGGACGAGGAGGTCGCCGGTCTTGAAGGAGTTCTTGTAGGCGGCGTCGCCTCGTCCGAAGTCGAACAGGCGGATTCCGGACGCGGCGGCGGCTTCGATCATGCGGAGGTAGAGGACGCGGCCGGGCGAGTAGGTGGCCAGGCTGCGGTCGTAGGAGGGGAACCAGCAGGAGAAGACGGTCTGCGAGCGCAGTCCGAAGTGGGCGGCGACCGGTCTGTCGGCCGCGTACAGCACGGAGAGGATGCCGGAGCAGTGCGGCGACGTGGTGTGGGCGAGTCGGTCGACGAGCTCGGTGATCCAGGGCTGGGCGAAGGGGTCGCGGCGGCCCGTGCGCCGGTAGTGGGCGGACTTCCAGGCCAGGAGTGTGCGCAGGGCCTCGGGGTTGCGTTCGTCGTGGACGTAGCGCAGGGGCCCGAGTTGGCGGTTCATCCGGCGTTCCTGAGCACGTGCCGTCTTGACGAAGCGGCGCGAGTGCGTGCGCAGATGGTCCTCGTACCGTGCGAAGCCGTGCGTGAGGTCGACGACCGGTGAGGCGAACTGGCCGGTCGCATAAGGGAGGAAGAGATCCTGGCCGCTCTCCAGGTGGTTGAACTCCCAGGCGTTCAGGGAGCAGGCGCGCATGAGGTGCAGCGGGTCGAGCTGGGCGTCGGGGTGCAGCACGGCGCCCTGGCAGTCGGAGACGCCCAGACCGACCGCACGGCCGTGGCCCCATCTGCTGCGCTGGTAGGGGAAGTAGCCCAGCCGTTCTCTTCTGCGGTGCAGGACGGCCACCCGTGTGTCGGGCCGGACCTGGCCCATGGCCCGGGTGAACTGTGCGCTCATGAAGGGGTTCACCGCGTCGGCGGTGGCGGTGCTCAGTTCGCCCCACAGTTCGAGGTCCCCTGGTGTCAGGTCGTCGGGGTGCACGACGTGGATGCGCGGGAGGCGGGGTGTGGACATGTGGGCTCCTGGTTCGGCGGCAGAGCGAGTGGTGCGGCTTCGCCGGTGAGGTGCGCGGGCGACTGCCGCCGAGGGCGGCGGTGCGGGCGCGCGCGAGGGTGCCCCGTGGCGAGCACGGGGGAACGCCGGCAGACGCCGAAGGGCTCGGCGTGTGCGGAGTCGCACGCGGCAGGACGGGCGCGGTCAGCGCTCGGTGACCTGCCCGGGTGGTGTGGACGCGCTGTTCTTCGGGGGAGGGCCCCGACGTGCCGCCGCACCGGTCGGCAGCGCCTCGGGAACGGGCGTGTCGTGGCGGTCGCCGCCGGCGCCGGTGAGCGGGCCGCTCCGGGCGCCGGGCGCCGGGGTCCGTGCGGACGCCAGGGCGCAGAGCCGGTGGGCGAAGGCTCTCAGTGCTTCCTGCATCATGACGGACAGCGGCGGCCCGGAGGGCGCGGCGGCGCGCAGGGCGCCGGTGGTCACCAGCGTCATCACCACGTAGAGGGCCGCTCCCATCTCCCCATGCAGCGCGGCGGCCGCGGGGGTGGGGTCGCTGAGACACGCCAGCCAGCAGCAGGCGGACGCCTGCGCGAGAAGCATGGCTCCGAGATCCGCGGAGAGGGACCGTTCCCTGGGTGGGCGCAGCAGGCGGCCCACGAAGAGCGCGAGCGCCACGGCGAGGTGTCCTGCGACGGGGGCCGTGCTCGCGAACGCCAGGTGGTGTCCGGCGGCTGCCAGGGGTGTCGCCAGCGCCGCGAAGGAAGCGGCCCCCAGCACTCGCGGCCGGGCCGCTCCGCTGGGCAGCGGGCGGCTCGGCCGGGTGAGGGGGCATGCGTGCGGGCTCATGACGTGACCATCGTCCGTGAGATGTCCGGTCGGCGTTCCTGAACGGAAAAACTTCCCCACACGAACGTCCGCTCGAAAGCTCACCTGTACGGGTGAGTTTCCCGGCCGTTCGGATCCGCTCGGGGCGGAGGGTGTGCGGGCGTCCGCCTCACCTCTCGGTGTCCGTCACTTCGTCCCGGTTCCCTGCGCCGTCCGCTCCCCCGCCCGGGCCTCTCGGCGCCGGCAGTGGTCGCGGGCCAGCAGCAGGTAGCCGCTCGCGGTCCAGGTGTAGGCGCGGTCGCGGAGCCCATGGCCGGTCAGGGCGTCGAAGTTCTCGGCGAAGCCGGAGGTCTCGCACAGGCCGCGGAAGCGGGCGCTGATCTCGTCGGCGAGGCGTTCGTGGCCGGCGCGGCGCAGGCCGTCCTCGACGAGGACCGTGGCCGGCGCCCAGATGGGGCCGCGCCAGTAGCCGTCGGACTCGTAGTGAGGGGAGCCCGGCTGTTCGGTCGCCAGGCCGAACTCGGTGAGATGGGTTTCGATCCGCTCGGCTAGCCGGTCGCGGACCTCTGGGGGAAGGCGGTCGCCGAGCACGACGGGCATCAGGTCGAGCAGGCCGGCGCTGTAGGAAGGGGGTCCGCCGTGGGCCGGGCGGCTGGTGAACCGTTCGCCGTCCCACAACTCCTCCAGCAGGGCGGCCTGGAGGGCGTCGGCCGTCCCGGCGCGACGCCCGGCTTCGTCGTGGAAGCCCAACTCCGCTGCCATGCGCGACAGTTCGTCCAGCTGGAGGATCAACACGGCGGCGAGGTCGGCAGTGACGGCCACGCGGGCGGGGTCGAAGGTGGTGGCGTTGTCCCAGCCGCTGTCGTTGCCGTGCTGGTAGTGCGGGAGGGCGGCGGAGGGTGCGCGCCGCGCGGTGAGCCAGAAGTCGGTCCAGCGCGCCAGCCTGCCGTACGCCTCGGTCAGTTCGGCCGGGCCGAGGGGCGCGGGGAGCCGGTCGCGCAGGCCGCGCAGGGCCCAGCCGTGGATGGGAGGTTTGACGAAGTTGTAGAGGACCTCGGAGTGGGTGACGGAGTCGGGCAGCGCCCCCGTCTCGTCCTGGTGGTCGAAGGGCAGGGCGAACTGGTCCCAGGCGAGCTCGGGGCGACCGGGGGCCAGGGCGAGGGCGTTGAAGCAGTGGTCCCAGCTCCAGACCTTGTCCATCCAGTGCTTGGACATCAGTACGGCGGGCCGGGTGACCAGTCCCGCCGGGGCCACGGTCGCGGACCACACCACGTAGGCGGCGAGTTCGGCTGCCGGGGTGTCGGCCGAGCGCCAGGGGGCGACCGTGTCGGCGAACTCGGCGAAAGACCGCTGGGCGGTCTGCGTGATCTCGGCGAACGCCGCCGACGGGCGGTGGGGCGGTCGTGCGCTGTCCAGTTCCTCGACCGCGATCTCCCACGGGGCGCCGGACTCGCCGGTGACCGTGAGACCGCGGTCGCCGGCGCCGAGGGCCTGGGAGCCGGACACCTCGGTGACCGCGCCGGACAGCACGGTGATCCGGTAGCGGCGGCCGGTCTCGTAGGAGGTGAACGTGTGGGCGCCGTCGACCGGGTCCCGGAAGAAGTAGGTCCCGCTGAAGGGGGTGAGGGTCCGCGCCGCCGCGGTGACGCGCAGGCCGAGTCCTTCGCCGCGCACGCGCACGGTGTCGGGCGAGGCGTAGGCGAGGTCGATGCGGCCGCCCGCACCGGTCCAGGTGAGCAGGCTCGGGGTCGCCCGCACATCGGTGTGCGCCCGCCCTGCGGTGGCCGGGTCGAGGGGGACGAGGCGCAGGACGGCGTGCATGCCGTTCTGGTGCGAGACGAGGTGGAGGTCCTCGGCACGGGTCTTCTCCGCCAGTACGGGTGAGATGCCGAACCAGGAGCCGTGTGTGCTGAACGGGATGTCGTGGACGGAGAAGGCCGGGCCGGACGGGGCGGCGGTCATGGCGCTGACTCGTTTCTCGAGCGGGGGCGGGGCACGGTGGGCGGCTCAGTCCTTGACGGCGCCGGTGGTCACTCCGGCGGCCACGTAGCGCTGGGCGAGGACGAGGATCACCGCGGCGGGCAGTGAGGCGACGACGGCGGTGGCCATGATGGCGTTCCACTCCTGGTTGTTGTTGCCGATGTAGTGGTAGACGCCGAGCGTGATCGGCTCGTGGGCGCCGCCGTTGACGAGGGTGTTGGCGAAGACGAAGTCGGACCAGGACCACAGGAAGGCGAAGAGCGAGACCGTGACGACGGCGTTGCGGCTCATCGGCAGGACGACGGACCAGAAGACGCGCCCGGCTTTCGCTCCGTCCATCTGCGCGGCCTGGAGCAGTTCGCCGGGGATGCCGGACATGAACGCGGTGAAGATCAGGACCGCGAACGGGACGGCCAGGGTGGAGTCGGCGACGATGAGGCCGGGGACGGACTGGAGCAGGCCGAGCTGGAGGTAGACGGCGTAGAAGCCCATCGCCATGATGATGCCGGGGATCATCTGCGCGGCCAGCAGGAGGAAGCCGAGCAGACCGCCGCCGCGTGGGCGCAGTTTGGCCAGGGCGTAGCCGGCGGGTGCGGCGAGGGCCACGGTCAGCGCGACGGTGCCGAGGGCGACGACGAGGCTGGTGGCGAGGTAGGGCAGTTGCTCGTCGAGGACGGTGCGGTAGCCGGCCAGGGTGCCGTGCAGGGGCAGCAGGTCGGGTGGGCTCTTGCGCATGTCCTGGTCGCGGGTGAGGGACACGTTGATCATCCAGTAGACCGGGAAGAGCATGATCCCTGTCAGCAGCAGGCCGACGGCGGTCTTCCATCCCGTGCGGCCGGAGCGTCGGTTCATGACAGCGCCTGCTTTCGCTGGACGCGGAGGTGGATCAGCCCGAAGACGAGGGCGGCGACGACGAGCAGGTTCCCGACGGCCGCGCCCGGGCCGAAGGCGGGCAGGAGGTTGCCGAAGCCGAGCCGGTAGGACCAGGTGGCGAAGGTGGTGGACGCGTCCGCGGGACCGCCCTTGGTCATGATCCAGATGATGTCGAAGACCTTGAGCGTGTAGACGAGTCCGAGCAGCAGGGTGATCGCCGAGACCGGGCGCAGCAGCGGGAAGGTGATGCGCCAGAAGCGCTGCCACGCGTTCGCTCCGTCGAGGGCCGCGGCCTCGTGGAGCGCCGCGGGGACGGACTGCAGGCCGCTGTGGAGCACGACCAGGTTGAAGGGGACGCCGATCCAGATGTTCGCGATGATCACCGAGGTCAGGGACCAGGACGGCGAGGTGAGCCAGTCGACCGGGCCGATGCCCACGGCGTGCAGGGCGGCGTTGACGATGCCGGAGTCGCTGTTGAGCATCCACGACCAGGTGGAGGCCGACACGATCAGCGGCAGCAGCCAGGGCACCAGGAACAGGGCGCGCAGGGTGGCGGAGAGCCGGAAGTGCTGGTGGAAGAAGACGGCGAGGGCCAGCCCGATGGCGTACTGGAAGACCAGGCATACGGCGGTGAAGACGACGGTGTGCAGCAGTGCCGGCGCGAAGGTCGGGTCGGCAAGGACCTTGCGGTAGTTGTCCAGCCCACTGAAGGGCGCGTCGCCTTGGACGAAGGAGCGGACGGTGTAGTCGCGCAGGCTGAGGTCGAGGTTGCGGTAGAGCGGATAGGCGTAGAAGCAGGCCAGGTAGAGGGTCACCGGGGTGAGGAAGGCCCAGGCGGTCCACTGCGGGGAGGCGGGGCGTCGCGGGGGTCGCGTCAGTGCCCGGGCCGGGGCGTCGGTGGCAGCCTCGGTGGGACGGTGTGCGGGCCGTCGTCGCGGCAGCTGTGTCGTGTGGTCCATCGTGGGGCCGCGTTCCCGGATCACTTGACGGCCGACTGGGCCTCGGCCAGCGCGTCCTTCGGCGACCGGGCGCCGCTGAGCGCTGACTGGACGGCCTTCCACATCTGCTCGGAGATCTTGGGGTAGCGGGTGCCCAGGTCGTCGCTGGTGCGGCCCTTGGCTCCCTTGACGGCCTGCACCCACGGCTTCAGTTCGGCGTTCGCCGCGACCTGCCTGTCCTGGACCTCGCCGGTGGGCGCCACGTACGACAGGGTCGTGTCGGTGTCGTAGAGGTTGTCGGTGCTGGTCAGGCAGGTCACCAGTTTCCGCGAGGTGGCGTGGCGGGCGGTGTCGCCCTGGACCGGCAGGGTGACGAACTCGCCGCCGGTCGGGGCCGCCGCGGCGCCGCCGGTTGCGGCGGGGACCGGCAGGACGCCGTACTCGAAGCCGGTCTTGTGGGCGGCCGCGAGCTGCCAGGTTCCGTTCTCCGCGAAGGCGTAGTCGCCACTGGCGAACTCCTGCCAGCTGGTCGTCTGGGTGTTGTTGAGCACGGAGTTGGGGGCGTAGCCGCGCTTCAGCCAGTCCTTCCACAGCGACAGGGCGGACACGGCCCGGGCGGAGTCGAGTTCGGTGAGTTTCGCGCCCGAGCCCCAGAACCAGGGCAGGAACTGGAAGCTGCCCTCCTCCGTGCCGATCGCCGAGAAGGTGATGCCCTTCTTGCCCGCCTTCTCGACCTTCTCCAGCGCTGCCGTAAGCGACTTCCAGTCCTTGACCGTGGCGATGTCCACCCCGGCCTGCTCCAGCACCTTCTTGTTGTAGTAGAGGGCGAGAGTGTTGGCGCCGATCGGCGTGCCGTACGTCTTGCCGCCCGCCTGGCCCGCGGCGAGCAGGTTGGGGTCCACCTTCGAGGTGTCCAGCTTGTTGTCGTCGGTGGTGGTGAGCACGCCCGCCTCGGCCAGGGTCGACACCACGGGGTTGTCGACGATGAGGACGTCGGGCGAGTTGCCCTGCTGGGCCGCCAGCAGGGTCTTGTTGGCCAGGTCGCCGGTGTCGAAGGCGGTCCGCTTGATCTTCACGCCGGCCTGGGCACCGCACCGGTCCAGCAACCGCGTCCAGGCCGACCCCTTGGCGAACTGCGGGTAGGGGTCCCAGACGGTGTACGTGCCGCTGTCGGCGTTCTTCGATCCGGCGACGCCCGAGCCGGAGGAACAGGCGGTGGCGCCGGCGGCGACTGTCAGGAGGGTCAGGGCGGCGGCGGTCAGACGGCGCTGTCTGGAGGTGCTGGGCATGGCGGATCCTTCACTTCTGGCACGGATGTGCCGCGGGAGGGGTGACGGACGGGAGGAGGGCGCGGCGGACCGCGGCGGCGGGGGGCAGGGGGTGCCGTAGGGCTGTGCGGCCGGGCCCCGAAGCGGAGACCGGGGCTGTGGGCTCGGCCCCCGAAGCGGAGACCGGGGCTGTGGGGTCGGCCCCCGAAGCGGCGGCCGGGGCTGTGAGTCGGGCCCCGGAGCGGAGGCCGGGGCTGTGGGCTCGGCCAGGAGCAGAGGCAGTAGGGCTGTGAGCCGGCTCCGGAACCGAGGGCATGGAGCCGGCTGTGCGGTCGGCCCCCGCGGCGCGGATTCACGGCGCGGTGTGAGGCCGCGGGCTCGGACGGGAGGTCGGGCGTCGTGCGGACTTCGGGTCTCAGGCGGTGCCGGCGGCGGGGCCGGTGCTGCCCCGCAGTGAGATCGGCGGGGTCAGGAGGTGGTGCCGGGGTGGTGCGCCGGGGTGGTCGAGCCGTTCGACGAGGAGGTCGACGGCGCGGCGGCCCAGCTCCCGCGCCGGCACGTCCGCCGCGGTGAGCTGCGGGGTGACCGTCTCCGCCCACCGGCCGGCGACGACTCCGGTGACGGAGAAGTCGCGTGGCACATGGCGGCCCGCCCCGGCGAGCCCCCGGTACAGACCGCCGAGGGCGGCCTCGTTCAGCGTGACCAGGCCGGTGGTGGCCGGGTCGTCCCGCAGGATCCGCTCCACGCACGCCTGGCCCGACGCGGCGTCGTCCCCGCAGGTGTACGTCCGTACCGTCAGCCCGCGTTCGGCCGCGGCCTTGGTGAAGCCGTCCAGGCCGCGGTGCGCCGACTCGTATCCGGCCCGCAGGAGTTGCTCGGGCCGGTTGACGAGGGCGACCCTGCGGTGGCCGAGGTCGGCGAGGTGGTGGACGCAGGACGCCGCGAGCGCGGTGTGGTCGAGGCTCACCCACCAGCCGCCCTCGGGGCGGGCGGTGCGGCCGATGGTGACGGAGGGGAAGTCCAGGGCGGCCAGGTGGTCGGCCCGGTCGTCCTCCAGCCTGATCTCCATGAGGATGGCGCCGTCGACGCGCCGCTCCCCCAGCATCCGCTGGAACGAGCGGTCGCTGTCGACGCCGCTCGGGGACAGCAGCACGTCGTAGTCGCGGGCGGCGGCGGCTTCCACGACGCTGCCGATGAAATCCAGCTGCATTCCCGTGTAGTGGTCGCCGGCCGGCGGGAAGACGAGGCCGATCGTGCTGGTCCGGCCGTTGGCGAGGGCGCGGGCGCTCGCGTTGGGCCGGTAGCCCAGTTCGTCGATGACCCGCTGGATCTTCCGCCGGGTGCCGTCCGACACGGGGCGTTTGCCGCTCAGCGCGTAGGACACGGTGCTCCGCGAGACACCGGCCCGCCGGGCGATCTCACCGATGTTCACGGATGACTCCTTCGTCGCACCGGTTCGTCCGCGACCGGTCGTCGAACCGGTTCGCGTGAAGTGAACGTAGGAACAAGCCGGGCGGCTGTCAACATCCGCGACAGCACTGTTCCCGCATCTTGCCGAAAGTGCTTCACCACCGGACTCGGCTCGTGTCCGGGGTATTGCTGAGCGATTTTCCCGGGTGCTAGCTTCCAGCGAACCGGTTCGATGAAGTGATCCTTCCGGCGGCCCCGGAACCCTCCTCGCCGACGGCGGCACGCCGATGCGCGACCGGCTCGGCGGGGCCGACCGGAACCCGTTGCTCAAAGGATTGAGGACGCACTCCATGTCATCCGCTGACAGTTCCGCCCGGCGCCGGAAGGCACCGGCCGCCGTGGTCCTGGCCCTCGGCGCGGGGGTGCTGGCCGCCCCGGCCGTCCCCGCGCAGGCGGCCGGCGCGCCCCCGCCCACGGTCCGCTACACCTTCGACCAGGACGACCTCGCCTCGGGAAGGATCGTCGACAGCTCCGGCAACGGCCTGACGGCGAGCCTGGTGAACGGGGCCACCGCACGGTCGGTCGAGGGCGCGGACGGCGGCAGGGCGCTCGCCCTGCCCGGCGGCGCGCCCACCTCCGACGGGGCGTACGTCCGGTTGCCGCGCGAGGTGCTCGCGGACGCCACCGACCTGACGGTGTCCGCCCGGGTGCAGTGGGGGGACGACCGGTCGCCCTGGCAGCGGATCTTCGATCTCGGCACCGGAACCGGCAAGTACCTGTTCACCACCCCGTCCCACGACGGTGGCGTCCTGCGCACGGCGGTGACCACCGGCGGAGGGGGCGGAGAGGCCCGGGTCTCCGGGTACGCGGCGCTGCCGGCCGGCGCCTGGCGGACGGTCACCGTCACTCTCGACGCCTCCGCAGGCCGGGTCACGACCTATCTCGACGGTGTGGCGGTGTCCTCCGCCGCGACGACCGTCAAGGCCGGTGACCTGCTGGAGGGTTCGGCCGCGGCCGCCGGATACATCGGCAAGTCCTTCTACCCGGACCCGCTGTTCAAGGGCGCGATCGACGACTTCACGGTCTGGCACGAGGCGCTCACCCCCGAGCAGGTCGCCGGCACGGTCGCGAACCCGCCCGAGCTACGGGAGCTCTCGCGGACGTCGTTCGCGGTCCGTACGACGGCCGGTACGGCTCCCTCGCTGCCGGCATCGGTCCGTGCGTCCTTCTCCGACGGCTACGACCGTGACACGCCCGTCGTCTGGAACGCCGTGCCGCCGGAGAAGTACGCGCGGCCCGGCACGTTCGGCGTGGCGGGGACGGCGGCGGGGCGGGCGGTGGAGGCGTCCGTCACGGTGGTGCGCGAGGGGCAGTTGACCGTCGACCTCGGCTCGGACACCGGCGCGTTCCACGGCGGCGCGTCCGGCACGCTGTACGGCGTGTACGGGCCGGACGTCCCGACCGGCAACCTCATCGAAGGGATGGGCCTGCGCACGGTCTCCACCAAGGCGCAGGACGGCCCGCAGCATCCGGGGGCGGACGCGCTGGAGGTGGTGAGGCCGCTGGCCGACTCCACCGACGGCGACGTGTACATCTACATGACCGACATCCACCGCGGCTTCCCCTACGAGTGGCCCGGCGGCACCCCCGCGGAGAAGCTGAGGCTCTACCAGGAGAAGATCGCGAAGCAGGTCGACCAGGTCCTGAAGCTGCCGAAGGAGTACCAGGACAACATCGTCTTCGTGCCGTTCAACGAGCCTGAGGGCAACATGTTCGGTACCGGGCAGTGGAGTTACGACAAGGTCAGCTGGCTCGACGACCCCGACGACTACTTCGCCGCCTGGGACAGCTCCTACCGGATCATCAAGGACAGGATGCCGGACGCCCGTATCGCCGGGCCCAACACCAGCATCCTCTACAACCAGGTGAAGGGCTTCCTCTCCCACGCCCTGGCCGCCGGCACCCTCCCGGACGTCATCACCTGGCACGAGCTGAGCCACCCGGAGGCGGTGCGCGACAGCGTCGCCAAGTACCGGGTGTGGGAGCGGGAGTTGTTCGAGGGGACGGACAGGGAAGGCAGCCGGCTGCCCGTCAACATCGACGAGTACGCCTTCAACTACCACACCTCCGTGCCGGGTCAGATGATCCAGTGGGTGTCCGCGATCGAGGAGTCCAAGGTGGACGCCGACATCGCGTACTGGAACATCGACGGCAACCTCTCCGACTCCGCTGTGCAGTCCAACCGCGGCAACGGCCAGTGGTGGCTACTGAACTCGTACGCCTCGATGAGCGGCCACACGGTGCGGGTGACCCCGCCGTTCCCCGGCGAGAACTACACCATGCAGGGCGTGGCCACGCTCGACGCGGCGAAGAGGCAGGCGCGGCTGGTCTTCGGCGGCTCCACCGGCAAGGGGCACATCACCTTCGCGGGCGTTCCGCGCGAGCTGTTCGGTGACCGCGTCCACGCCTGGGTCCGAGAGATCGAGTGGACCGGGCAGGTCGGCGACTCCACCGGCCCGAAGCTGCTCACGGAAACGAACCTGACGGTCAATCAGGAGGGGTCGGTGGCGGTCGACTTCGGAGACGGGGCGCTGCCCGCGCTGGAGGAGTCCTCCGCGTACGAGATCGTCCTCAGCCCTGCCGGTACGGCGAAGGGGACGCAGGCCGCGCCCGTGCGCTGGAAAGGGTCGTACGAGGCGGAGGAGGCCGCCCACACCGGGTCCGGCCATTCGAAGAACGGCCCGGAGGGCTCCCCGCGGGACGTGTCGAAGTTCTACACCTCCGGCGGCTACGACGTGGGGGGCCTGCGCACCGGCTCCGACCTCACGCTCGACTTCGCCGTGGACGTCCCCGAGGACGGCGTGTACGACCTGAGCGTCTTCGCCAACTCCCTCAACACCTATGACAAGGTGGCCGAGCAGGGCCCCACCAACGTGTTCCTGCGGGTGGACGGGCAGGCGGACAGCGAGCAGGAACTGCATCTGCCGCTCGGCTACAAGTGGGTGGTGTGGGACCACACCGACACCAAGGTGCGGCTCACCGAGGGCAGGCACACCCTGACCCTCGCCGCGAGGAGCGCCGACGGGACCCGCGCCACGAAGGGCGACGCCATCGTCGACCGTGTCACCCTCACTCTTCCCGAGGCATCGGCGGGCACGCGGGTGTACGAGGCCGAACTCGCCTGGCTGGAGGGCGGAGCACGGCCCGTCTACGACCTGCCGGAGAAGGCCGACAGGCCCGCCACCGGTTCGGGCGGGGCCCTGATCGCGCGGGACCAGAGCGCCACGTTCTGGGTGTACTCCCCCGCCGACCGCGAGGCGACGCTCCGGGTCGACACCCTGGACGGCAAGGGCGCCCGGCTCTCCGTCAACGGGCAGGACGTGATGCGTCTGGCCAAGAGCAGGACCAGCGTGGCGGTTTCGCTCTCCGGCGGCGTCAACAAGGTGACACTGACGGGAGGTTCGTCCGCCACGCTCGTCGACCGGCTGACGGTCACGCCCACCGACGGCGTGCTCGGCTCACGGACGTACGAGGCTCAGGACGCGCGACTCGCCGGCTCGGCGACGCTGATCCCGCTCTCGCTCGCCACGAAGGGCAGCGCGATCACCGGCGTCGGCGGCGACCCGGGCAACGGCAACACGGCCACGTTCACCGTCACCGCGGACAAGGCCGGTCTGCACGCGCTGCGCATCCGCTACTCCAACCCCGAGCAGTCCCCGGCCACCCACTACAACCCGGACCCACTGGCCCGTTACGCCGACCTCACCGTCAACGGCGGCGCGACACGGCGCGTGGGCTTCCCGCACACCTTCCACCAGAACAACTTCTGGGAGCTGACCGTCCCGGTCCAGCTCGGAAAGGGACGGAACACCCTCGTCCTCCGCGCCGAGGAACCGCCGAACTTCGACGGCACGACGCACGCCTCGGACACCTTCCCCGGAGTCCTGCTCCGCTCCCGCCACGCACCCCTGATCGACCGCATCACGGTCACGCCGTTCGCGAAGGAGGTGCGATGAGGTGATCCGCGCGCACGGCGGCCGTCCTCATCCCTCGCGCAGCGCGGGCCCGAGCGTCTCCAGCAAGGTGTCGCGGACGGCGGCCCACTCCTCGGCGCAGCCCCGTGCACGGGCGAGGGGGAGGACGTCCGGGCGCACCAGGTCCTGATGTCGGCCGGGAGCGGAGCCGTAGAGGTGGCAGAACGCGCTGACGGCACGCTCCCGGTCCGGGGAATGCTCGTCCTCGGCGTCGCCGTCGGCGTTCTCGGCCGCCGCCGCCAGCAGGTTCCACGCATCGGCGGCGGCGCGCAGGCGCCGCTCGCCGGCGGCGCCCTGCCGCAGCAGCATCAGGGCGGCGAACTGGTCGGCGAAGTCCTCCTCCCGGCCCGCCGTCCGCACGCCGAGGGCGTCGACGACGGCATGGGCGGTCTCGTGGAACACCGTCTCCTGGAGCACCGCCGCGACCGCGTCGTCCGTGTCCTGCCGCCCGGCCCGCGCGAACAGGTCCCGTGCCTCGGAGACTTCTTCGTAGCAGATGTCGATCCGGCGGGATTCGGGGTCGTAGGAGGAGCCGTCACCGTCGCAGGACCGGACGACGAGGGGGACCGGCCGGTCCAGCGTGAGGAGGACGGTGACCGCGGCGGCGGCCTGTGTCACCGGTTCGTGCTCCCGCAGGAAGGCGGCGGCCGCCCGGTCGGAGCGGGCCGGTTCCTCGAACCGGACCACGACGGCCGGGTCTTGGGCGCCGGGACCGGACACTTCGGCGTTCCCGCAAGCGGCGCCTCCGGTCAGGGCGGCCAGCGCCACCAGCCATGCGCGCGACCAGGCCGTCAGGGCGGCCCCTCCCTGTGCTCTCGCTCCCGTTCGCACGGCTCCCCCGACTCCCGGTCCCGGACGGTCCGTTCGCTCAGCCGCGCTGTGCGGCGTCGTAGACGGCCTGGGCGGTCTTGTCGAAGGCCGGGCCGTACATCGGGGAGCCGCCGTCGCCCGCGCCGTGGCTGTTGACCGAGACCAGGGTGCCCTTGCCGGTGGCGGAGTCGAAGCCGGCGAGCCAGGGGCCGCCGCTCGCGCCGCCGCCGAGGTCGCAGGGGACGCGCTGCTCGTTCTCGGGCGCGACGGCGGACGTGCCGACGCAGTACAGGAGTTGCTCGCCCCGCTGGGGCGTCGTCCCCGGGTAGCCGAAGGTGACGATCCGCTCGCCGGCCGCGCGGCCGAAGGCGATCTTCTGCTCCCCCACCGCGTCGGTGAGCCGCTTGCCGCCGGCCGGGGTGGCGACGACCATCGCCGCCACGTCGCCGACCGACTTCTCCACCCAGGAGCGCGGTGTCATGGCCGTCTTTACGGCGTAACGGCCGTACGGCGTCTTGCCCTTGGCGTAGCCGGGGGCGAAGACCATGTCGGTGAAGGTGTTGAAGGACGACGAGCCGACGCGTGAGCAGTGGGCGGCGGTCATGATCACCGACCGGTTGCCGCTGGTGACGGAGCTGGCCGTGCACCAGCTGTCGTCGCCGCGCGAGTTGACGAAGAAGAGCCGGCCGATGCTGGGGATCGCCTTGCCGGTCCAGGTCTTGGTGAGCGGCCCGGTGGCGCCCAGGTCGACGGTGCGGCCGGCCTGCGCCATCCGCGCGGGCGTCCAGTACGACAGGGCGGCGGTCTGCTCGGCCGCGGCGTAGGCGACCGTGCTGACCTGCCCGGTTCCGGCGGCGGCCGCTGCCGGCGCGGCCGGGACCGCCAGTGGTCCGGCCAGGGCCAGCAGGGCGGCGGTGGCGACGCCGGAGACGGCGCGGCGGACGCCTCGGGACAGGGTGTGCGGCATGGATGTCCTCTCGGGTGATCAAGATCGTGCGATCACCCGGGAGGACGCGATCCGGGCGGGCGGGGTGCATCCGCCGGGGCTACTTTCGTCGGGGTCACGTGGGGTCGGGGACGAAGAGGCACACACGGTAGGCGGCCGGCGTCGGCGGGCGTCCGCACACCATGTCGATGCGGACCGTGGACATGTCGACCGGTTCCGCTCCCGTGCTCAGCCGGCGCAGAAAGTCGCGCAACTCCGCCGCGTCCAGCGTCTCGAAGACCGCTTCCCAGCGTCCCGGTCCGTCGGTCGCGGATCGTCGCCCGGCGGCTTCCCGCTGTCGCTTCCTCTTCCGTTGTCCCGGCACGGGCCCACCCTGGCCGAACGGAGGGGCAGGGGCAAGGAGAATCCGAGTGTCGACGGCGGGCTGTCCGCTGGCGGGGCCGCTTCGGGGGCGGGACCATGAAGATCTCGTGGGTCTGGTGGTGAGAGGCATGGCGTCTGCGGACCGGCAGGAAACGTTCGGACCGGCGACGTCGGCGAGCGGCGGCCCCGGCGCCGTCGAGCCGACGGACGCGACCGCCGTCGTCACCGCCGCCGGCGAGATCATCGGCTGGACCCCGGGCGTGGAGGAACTCCTCGGGTACGCACCGGAGGAGGTCGTCGGCCGCTCGGGGGCGTTCCTGTTCGCAGGGTCCGAGGACCCCGCCCGGACGGCGAGGATCCTCCAGCGGTGCCGCACGGGACCGGGGTGGAGCGGCGTGACGACGGCCCGCCGCCGCGACGGCCGGACGATCGAGGTCGCCGTGCAGGTCTCCGCCGCGTTCCGGCTGGCCGGCCAGGAGTGCTTCCTCGTCTCCGGCCGGGAGCGGCGGCCGGAGTGGACGATCGGCCAGTCCGTGCTCGACGGGTTCCTGACCCGCTCCCCGATCGGCATGGCGGTCATGAGCCCGGACCTGCGGTACGTCTGGCTGAACGACACCCTGGAACGCTTCGGCGGGGTGCCCCGCGAGCAGCGGATGGGCTGCCGGCTCAGCGAGGTGGTGCCGGGTCTGCAGGCCGAGGCCATCGAGGCGATCATGCGCCAGGTGCTGGACACGCGCGTGCCGGTGGTCGACTACGAGTACCAGGGCTGGAGCTGGGCCGACCCGCACCGCCGGCACGCCTACTCCACCTCCTTCTTCCCGCTGGTGGACGCGCAGGGTGTCATCACCGGCGTGTGCTACATGGTCACGGACGTCACCGACCGCTGGAACGCCCAGCAGCGCCTGGCCCTGATGAACGACGCCGGGGCCGGCATCGGCAGCACCCTCGACGTGATGCGCACGGCCCAGGAGCTCGCCGACGTCACCGTGCCGCGCTTCGCCGACTTCGTCGTCGTCGACCTGCTGGAGTCGGTGCTCAGCGGCGAGCCCGCGGCCCCCGCCACCCTCGGGGACGAGCCGCCCGAGAGCACCCCGAGGATGCGGCGGGCCGGGATGAGGTCGATCCACGAGGGTTGCCCTGAGGCGGTCGTCCAGATCGCAGAACCCGTCGACTTCACCACCCCGCGGTACGACGCCAGCCACATGTTCCACGGCGAGGCCGTGTTCATACCGACCCTCGACCCGCTGGACGAGGCCTGGGCGACCGAGCAGCCGGAGCGGGCCGCCAACATCCGCCGGTTCGGTCTGCACACGCTCATCTCGGTGCCGTTGCGGGCGCGGGAGACGGTCCTGGGCGTGGCGACGTTCATGCGGTCGGAGAACCTGGCCTCCTTCGAGCGGGACGACCTGCTGCTCGCCCAGGAGCTGGTCGCCAGGGCGTCGGTGTGCATCGACAACGCGCGCCGCTACAGTCGGGAACACGCCACGGCCCTCGCCCTGCAGCGCAGCCTGCTGCCGCGGACCCTCGCCGGCAGTCCGGTGCTGGAGGTCGCCTCGGCCTACCTGCCCGCGGACGCGAAGGACGGCGTCGGCGGCGACTGGTTCGACGTACTGCCGCTGTCGGGCGCGCGGATCGCCCTGGTCGTCGGTGACATGGTCGGGCACGGCATCACCGCCGCGGCGGCCATGGGACGGCTGCGCACCGCCGTGCACACGCTCGCCGACATGGACCTGCCGCCGGCGGAGCTGCTGGCCCACCTCGACGACCTGGTGCTGCGCCTGACCGACGACGAGCCCGAGGACGAGCCCACCCGCACCGCCGTGCTCGGCGCGACCTGCCTGTACGCGGTCTACGACCCCGTCACCCGGCACTGCGAACTCGCCCGCGCCGGGCACCCGCCGCCCGTCCTGGTGGGCCCCGACGGGACGGTCAGCTTCCCCGACCTGCCGTTCGGCCCGCCGCTGGGCCTGGGTGGTCTGCCGTTCGAGGCGGCCGATCTGGAGGTGCCCGAGGGGAGCATGATCGGTCTGTACACCGACGGTCTCATCGCGACCTCCGGCCAGGACGTCGACGCCGGGATGGCCCGCCTGGGGCACGCCCTGGCACAGACGGGTCTGGACCTGCGTGAGCTGTGCGACGCGGCGGTGGGACGACTGCTGCCGGGCCCGCAGCCCGACGACGTGGCGCTGCTGCTCGCCCGGCCCCATCCGCTGCCCCCCGAGCAGGTGGTCACCTGGGACGTCCCCGCCGATCCCGCCGCCGTGGCGGCCACCCGGTCCCTCGCCGCGCGCCATCTGGACGGCTGGGGTCTGGGCGAGCTGGTCATGACGACCGAGCTGATCGTCAGCGAGCTGGTCACCAACGCCATCCGCCACGCCACCGGACCCGTCCGGCTCAGGCTGCTGCGCCAGCCGCTCCTGATCGTCGAGGTGTCGGACGCCAGCAGCACGTCGCCGAGGCTGAGGCATCCCCGGACCACCGACGAGGGCGGCCGCGGTCTCTTCCTGGTCGCTCAGCTCGCCCGCCGCTGGGGCACCCGGTACACCGACAACGGCAAGATCATCTGGGCGGAGCAGGACCTCCCGGCCGGCGCAGCCGCGACCGGCCCCCTCAGCTCCGGCCCGCTGCCCGCGAGGCATCCCATGTCCGACGGCGAACCGGCCGCCGCGCTGTAGCCGAGCCGGGCATCGCCGCCCACGTCCGCACGAAGCCGCACGTGAAACGGGCGAACCGCGCATTGATGGGATTCATTCAAGGGCAGGCGCGATACAAGTAAGGGCGCACCCGGAGAGCCGAGTGCCCATTTTCAGGGCTTTTCCTGTCGGACATCTAGACAGCCCGCCCGCGCCACCCCTATAAACATCCCATCTCTCCGCGGGCGACATCCCACCGTCGCACCGTGCACCACGCCGCTTCGGGACCAGCGCGAGGAAGTACCGATGAGACTCAGAACAGTCCTCTGCTCCACCGCCTCCGTAGTCTCCGCCCTGGCGCTGCTCAGCGCCTGCGCCGGCGGCTCCCCGACCGCGTCGTCGGGCGAGCCGCTCGTGGGCGTCGACTACCCGCGGTCCGACACCGACTTCTGGAACTCGTACATCAAGTACACGCCCCAGTTCGCCAAGGAGCTGGGCCTGAACCTGAAGACCACCAACTCGCAGAACGACGTCGCCAAGCTGACCGCCAACGCCCAGACGTTCATCAGTCAGGGCGTCAAGGGCGTGGCGATGGCCCCGCAGGACACCGCCGCCATCGCGCCGACCCTCGCGCAGCTGGAGGCGAAGAAGATCCCGGTGGTCACGGTGGACACCCGCCCCGACACCGGCAAGGTCTACATGGTCGTACGCGCCGACAACCGCGCCTACGGCGAGAAGGCCTGCCGGTTCCTCGGCACGAAGCTGGGCGGCAAGGGCAAGGTCGTCATGCTCCAGGGCGACCTCGCGTCCGTCAACGGCCGTGACCGCACCGAGGCGTTCAACGACTGCATGAAGAAGAACTACCCGGACATCAAGGTGTTCGGCGAGGCCACCAACTGGGACGGGGCCGTCGCCGCGCAGAAGCTCCAGACCGACCTGACGGCCCACCCGGACATCAAGGGCGTCTACATGCAGTCCAGCTTCGCCCTGTCCGGCACCCTCCAGGTGCTCAAGCAGAAGGGCCTGCTGGTCGGGCCGCGGGACGAGAAGCACGTGTTCGTGGTCTCCAACGACGGCATCCCCGAAGAGCTGAAGGACATCGCCGCGGGCAAGATCGACGCCACCGTGTCCCAGCCGGCCGACCTCTACGCCAAGTACGCCCTGTACTACCTGAAGGCGGCGATCGGCGGCAAGACGTTCCAGCCCGGCAGGACCGACCACGACAGCACCATCATCGAGGTCCGTGACGGCCTGCTGGAGGACCAGCTCTCCGCGCCGCTCGTGACGGCCGACGGCGCCACCTACGGCGGGGTCGCCAGCCTCAAGAGCGACGACAAGTCCCTGTGGGGCGGCAACCTCGGCTGACCCGCCCCCATCGGGCAGCCAACGGCTATGGAGGACAAGGCGGTTGAGATGAGCGACGGGGAGCGGGAAGTCACCCCCGCGTCCGCCCCGGCGGACGGCGGACGGGCCCCTGCGGACCCGCCTGTCGTCGAGGCGGCGGGCATAGTCAAACGATTCGGTCCGACGGTGGCCCTGAACGGCGCCCGGATCACCATCAGGCTCGGCGAGACCCACGCACTCGTCGGCCGCAACGGGGCCGGCAAGTCGACCCTGGTGTCCGTGCTCACCGGCCTCCAGGCCCCCGACGAGGGCACGGTCTCCTTCGGCGGCGTCCCGGCGCCGCGGCTCGCCGACCGCGACGGCTGGCGGCGACGGGTGGCGTGCGTCTACCAGAAGTCCACCGTCATCCCCACGCTGACCGTCGCCGAGAACCTCTTCCTGAACCGGCACGACCACGGCCGCGGCCGCCTGATCAGCTGGCGGGGCGTACGCGGCCGCGCCCGGGACCTGCTGGCCGCATGGTCGGTGGACGTCGACCCGCAGACGCTCGCCGGCGATCTGGACGTGGAGCAGCGGCAGTTCGTGGAGATCGCCCGGGCGTTGTCCTTCGGGGCGCGGTTCATCATCCTCGACGAGCCGACGGCGCAGCTCGACGCGGCGGCCATCAACCGCCTCTTCGACCGCATCCGCGATCTGCAACGCCAGGGCGTCACCTTCCTGTTCATCAGCCATCACCTCCAGGAGGTCTACGAGATCTGCGACATGGTGACGGTGTTCCGCGACGCCCGGCACATCGTGACCGCGCCGGTCGCGCAGCTGCCCCGCACGGACCTGGTCGCCGCGATGACCGGCGAGGCGGCCGCCGGCCGGCGCGAGGACCGGGCGAGCAGTCATGTGCCCGCCGTCGGAACCGCGCTGAGCGTGCGCGGGCTGACCGGCGAGTCCTACGGCGACGTCGGCTTCCGGGTCGGCGCCGGTGAGATCGTCGGGCTGGCGGGGGCGGCCGGCAGCGGACGCACCGAGGTCGCCGAGACCGTCGTGGGGCTGCGTTCGGCGGCGGCGGGCGAGGTGGAGATCGCGGGGACGCGGCCCCGGCCGGGCAGTGTGCCCGCCGCGCTCGCGGCCGGGGCGGGATTCGTCCCGCAGGACCGGCACCACCAGGGCTTCGTCCCCGACATGTCGATCGCGGACAACGCCACGCTGTCCGTGCCGAAGCGGCTGGGCCGGGGCGGGCTGCTGGACCGCGGCCGCCGGGACCGGCTCGCCGAGGTCATGATCGAGAAGCTGGCGATCAAGACGCCCGGTCCCGATCTTCCCGTCTCCGCCCTGTCCGGGGGCAACCAGCAGAAGGTCGTGATGGCCCGGGCTCTCGCCGACGACCCCCGTCTGCTGGTCCTGATCAGTCCCACCGCGGGCGTGGACGTGCGCTCCAAGGAGTTCCTCCTCGGCAAGGTCGAGGAGATCGCGGACACCGGGACCGGGGTGCTCATCGCCTCCGACGAACTCGACGACCTGCGTATGTGCGACCGGGTCCTGGTGATGTTCCAGGGCCGGGTGACGACCGAGATGGCCCGCGGCTGGCACGACCACGACCTCGTGGCCGCGATGGAAGGAGTGGACCTGCATGCCTGAGGCAGTGCCTGAAACGGTCCTCGCGCACCCGCCCGCGCCCCCGGCGGCGAAGCCGCGGCTCAAGCGGACCGCGCTGCTGGGCGGCCGGGTGCCGCTGGCCCGGCTGCGCGACCTGGCGCTGGTTCCCGCGATCGTGGTCATCGCGATCGTCGGCCAGATCGTCAACCCGGTCTTCCTTCAGACGGACAACCTCGTCAACGTCCTTCAGACCATGTCGGAGATGGCGCTGCTGGTCCTCGCCCAGACGATGATCCTGATCGTCAGGAAGATGGACCTGTCGCTGGAGTCCACCATGGGCCTCGCGCCCGGAGTGGCGGCCTGGCTGGTGGTCCCGGTCGGCGCAGGACACGGGCTGGGCCTGCTATCCGGAGCGTGGGCCGTCCCCGTGACGCTCGCCGTGGGCGCGCTCGTCGGCGTGCTCAACGCGCTGCTGATCATCCGTTTCGGCCTCAACGGCTTCATCGTCACCCTCGGCATGCTGATCGTGCTGCGCGGCGTCCTCACCGGTGTGTCCGGCGGCCAGACGTTCTTCCAGCTGCCCGAGTCGATGCTGTACCTGGGCACCGCGCAGTGGTTCGGGATGCCGGCGTCGATCTGGATCTGCCTGGCGCTGTTCGCCGTGGCGATCGTGGTGCTCGGCTGGACGAGTTTCGGCCGGTCCCTGTACGCCATCGGCGGCAACGTCGACGCGGCGAAGGCGGCCGGCATCCGCACCGACCGGGTGCTGTGGATCGTCATCGTCACCGGCAGCGTGCTCGCCGCCCTCGCCGGCCTGATGCTCTCCGGACGGCTCGCGTCGGTCGCCTCGGCGCAGGGCAACGGCTACATCTTCACCGTCTTCGCCGCCGCCGTCATCGGCGGGATCAGCCTCAACGGCGGCAAGGGCACCATGTTCGGGGCGTTCAGCGGCATCCTGCTGCTGTTCATGATCCAGAACGTGCTCACCCTGGCCGGCGTTCCCGCCCAATGGATCGGCGCCCTCAACGGCCTGATCATCCTGTTCGCCCTGATGATCTCCCGCATCACCGGCGGCAAGGTCCAGGACTGACCGGGCGGTCCGCGCCCGAGCCGTCTTCCCATGTCCCGTCGCGAGGGGCCGCACGCCCCTCGCCCCTCACAGGAGTTGCCGCCATGTCCTCCGCTGTGTCCCCTCCCCCGGCGTCTGCCCGCATCACCGCCCTGGACGTGCTGGACGTGCGCTTCCCGACGTCCGAGCATCTCGACGGCTCGGACGCGATGAACCCCGAACCGGACTACTCGGCCGCCTACGTCGTCCTGCGCACCGACGCCGGCGACGGTCTTGAGGGCCATGCGCTGGCCTTCACCACCGGCCGGGGCAACGACGCGCAGGCCGCCGCCATCGCCACCCTCGCCCCGCATGTGGTGGGCCTGTCCGTCGAGCAGGTCTGCGCGGACCTCGGCGCGTTCGCGCGCGGTCTCGTCCACGATCCCCAACTGCGGTGGCTGGGGCCGGAGAAGGGCGCCATCCACATGGCGACGGGCGCGGTCGTCAACGCGGCCTGGGACCTCGCCGCCAAGCGGGCCGGAAAGCCGGTCTGGCGCTTCCTCGCCGAGATGACGCCCGAGGAGCTCGTCGCCCAGGTCGACTTCCGGTGGCTGAGCGACGCCCTCACCCCCGAGGACGCGCTGGAGATTTTGCACCGCGCCGAACCGGGCCGCGAACGGCGTACCGGCCTGCTGATCGACGAGGGCTATCCCGCGTACACGACCACCCCGGGCTGGCTCGGCTACTCCGACGAGAAGCTGGCCCGTCTCGCCCGCGAGGCCGTCGCCGACGGCTTCACCCAGATCAAGCTGAAGGTCGGGGCGTCGCTGGCGGACGACACACGTCGTATGCGGGTGGCGCGTGAGGCGGTGGGGCCGGACGTCCGCATCGCCGTCGACGCCAACCAGAGATGGGACGTGGGCCCCGCAGTCGCCTGGATGCGGGAGCTCGCCCCGTACGACCCGTACTGGATCGAGGAGCCCACCTCCCCCGACGACATCCTCGGCCACGCGGCCGTCCGCGAGGCGCTGGCGCCGATCAAGGTCGCCACCGGTGAGCACGTCGCCAACCGGGTCGTCTTCAAGCAGCTGTTGCAGGCGCGCGCCGTGGACGTGGTGCAGATCGACTCGGCCCGGGTGGGCGGCGTCAACGAGAACATCGCGATCCTGCTGCTCGCGGCGAAGTTCGGCGTGCCGGTCTGCCCGCATGCCGGCGGGGTCGGCCTGTGCGAGATGGTGCAGCACCTGTCGATGTTCGACTACGTCGCCGTCACCGGCACCACCGAGGACCGGGTCATCGAGTACGTCGACCATCTGCACGAGCACTTCGTCGACCCGGTGCGCGTCGTCGACGGCCGCTACCTCGCGCCGACGCGGCCCGGGCTGAGCGCGCAGATGCACCCGGAGACGCTGAAGGAGTACCTCTACCCCGACGGCCCGGTCTGGTCCGCCCGTGTCTGAGCCGCTGCCCCTGGTCGACGCCCACCACCATGTGTGGGACCTGGACCGGCGCCCCCAGCCCTGGCTGGACGAGCCCGGCCTCGAACCGATCCGCCGCACCCACGGCATGGGAGACCTGCGGCGGGCCGCGGACCGGCCCCTCGCGGGACGGCGGCTGACCCGGACGGTGCTGGTCCAGTGCGTGACCTCGGTCGCCGAAACGAGGGAACTGCTGGCCCTCGCCGAACGGGACCCGCTGGTCGGCGCGGTCGTCGGCTGGGCGGACCTCACCTCGCCCACGGTCGGCGACGTGCTCGACGAACTGCGTGCCGGGCCCGGCGGCGGGCGGCTGCGGGCCCTGCGCCACCTCGTCCAGGGCGAGTCGGACCCGCAGTGGCTGCAACGGCCGGCCGTCGAACGGGGCCTGCGCGCCGTACGGGAGCGGGGGCTCGGCTACGACGTGCTCATCCGCAGCCACCAGTTCCCGCAGGCCGTCCGCCTCGCCCGACGCTTCCCGGACCTTCCGCTGGTCCTGGACCACGCCGGCAAGCCGCCCGTCGGCCGGTCCTCGCTCACCGAGTGGACGCGGCAGGTGCGCGCACTGGCCGACTGCCCCCAGGTGCGGTGCAAGGTCTCCGGGCTGATCACCGAGGCCGACCACCGCACCTGGACCCTCGACGACATCCGGCCCGTGTGGGACACCCTGCTGGCCGCCTTCGGCCCCGGCCGGCTGATGTTCGGCTCCGACTGGCCCGTGTGCGTCCTCGCCGGCGGCTGGGACCGCTGGGCCGCCGCCGTCGAGGAACTGCTGCACGACTGCTCCGCCGACGAGGCCGGGATGATCCTGGCCGGCGCCGCGACCGATTTCTACCGTCTGAAGGACGCACCGTGCTCCTGACCGAACTGCTGCACCCCGGCATCCTCGAAGCGCTCGCGGGAGCGGGGCACGGCGCCCGCGTCCTGCTCGCCGACGGGCACTACCCCGCGAGCACCGCCGTCGGGGAGCGGGCGCGGACCGTCCACCTCAACCTCTGCCCCGGCGTCCTCGACGTCACCACCGTCCTCGGGGTGCTGCTGCGGGCCCTGCCCGTGGAGTCGGCGCAGGTGATGGTGCCGCCCGAGGGCGAGCCGGAACCGCCCGCCGTCGCCGAGTACCGCTCGCTGCTCGCGCCCGTCGCCGTCGACGCTCTCGGCCGCTTCGCGTTCTACGACGCGGCCCGCTCACCCGACCTGGCCCTGGCGATCGTCACGGCCGACACACGGACCTACGCCAACCTGCTGCTGACCATCGGCGTCCGCGCTGAAGGGACCCTGACCCCGCGATGACACTCGCCGTCCGCTACACCCGCGCCCGCACCCTGGACACCGCGCCCGCGCTCAGCGCGCCGCCCGGTCCCGGCGAGGTGGAGCTCGCTCCCGCCTACGTCGGCATCTGCGGTACCGACCTGCACATCTTCCACGGCGACATGGACGCCCGGGTCGCCGCGCCCGCCGTCCTCGGGCACGAGATGTCCGGCCGGGTCGTCCGGGTCGGACCCGGCGTCGAAGGATGGCGGCCCGGTGACGCGGTCACCGTGATGCCGCTGCGCTGGGACGGCTCCTGCCCCGCCTGCCGGGCGGGTCATCGCCACATCTGCCGGCACCTGGACTTCATCGGCATCGACTCCCCCGGCGCCATGCAGCAGCGGTGGGTTGCCCCCGCATCCACCCTGGTGCGGCTGCCCGACTCCCTGCCCCTGGACCAAGGCGCCCTGGTCGAGCCCACGGCGGTCGCGGTGCACGACGTGGGCCGGGCCGGGGTGCGCGACGGCGAGCGGGTCGTCGTGGTCGGCGGCGGCCCGGTCGGCGTCCTCATCGCGCTGGTGGCGCGGGCCGCCGGCGCCGACGTCCGCGTGGTCGAACTCAACGCCCATCGGCGACTGCTCGCCGGGGACCTCGGCCTGACCGCCTGGGACCCGGCCTCCCACGACATCCCCGAACTCGTCGCCCGGTGGACCGGCGACGCGGGCGCGGACGTCGCCTTCGAGGTGTCCGGCGCGGCGGGCGGCGTGGACACCGCGGTCGAAGTCCTCGGCGCGCGCGGCCGGTTGTGCCTGGTCGCCATCCACCCCAGGCCCCGCGAGGTGAACCTGCACCGCTTCTTCTGGCGTGAACTCACCCTCGTCGGGGCCCGGTTGTACGACCGGGACGACTTCGAGGAGGCGGTCGCCCTGGTGGCCGACGGAACCGTCCCCGCCCAGCGCCTGATCAGCAAGGTCGTGCCCCTCACCCAGGCGTCCGCCGCGTTCGAGGCGCTGGAGAGCGGCGGCGACGTGATGAAGATCCTGCTCGACTGCGCCACCGTCCCGCAGGGAGCCGCCGTATGAACGCCTTCGACCTCACCGGCAGGCTCGCCGTCGTCACCGGCGCCCGGCGCGGGATCGGCCGGGCCATGGCCCGCGCGCTCGCGGAGGCCGGCGCGGACGTCATCGGCGTCAGCGCCTCGCTGGAGGAGTCCGGCAGCGAGGTGGAGAAGGACGTCACCGCCGCCGGCCGTGCCTTCGAGGCGATCCGCGCCGACTTCGCCGACCCCGACGCCGTCCGCGCCCTCGGTGCCGAACTCGCCGCGCGGGACCGCCCGGTGGACATCCTCGTCAACAACGCCGGCACGATCCGCCGCGCACCGGCCGTCGAACACAGCGACGCCGACTGGGAGTCGGTGCTCCAGGTCAATCTGAGCGCACAGTTCGCCCTCACCCGTGCGGTCGGGGCGGGCATGGTCGCCCGCGGACACGGCAAGATCGTCTTCACCGCATCGCTGCTCAGCTTCCAGGGCGGCATCACCGTCCCCGGCTACACCGCCGCCAAGCACGGCGTCGCCGGACTCACCAAGGCACTCGCCAACGAGTGGGCGCCGCACGGCGTCAACGTCAACGCCATCGCCCCCGGATACATCGCCACCGACAACACCCGGGCGCTGCGGGACGACCCTGCCCGCAGCAAGGCCATCCTCGACCGCATCCCGGCCGCCCGGTGGGGCAACGCCGACGACCTCGCCGGCGCCACCGTGTTCCTCGCCTCCAGCGCGGCCGACTACGTCCACGGCGCCGTCATCCCGGTCGACGGCGGATGGCTCGGCCGATGAGCGGCGCCGGCATGACGGCCGTACTGGCGGGGTCCCGGCTGCTGCCCGTGCTGACGGTCGCCTCCGCCGCGAGCGCCGGTCCGCTGGCCGACGCGCTCGCGGAGGGCGGCGCCCGGTGTGCCGAGGTCACCCTCCGCACGCCCGATGCCGAACAGGTCCTCAAGGCGATGGGGGCGCACGGCGCTCTGACCGTCGGAGCCGGCACCGTGCTCACACCGGACCAGGCCGAGCGAGCCGTGGCGGCCGGTGCGCGGTTCCTCGTCTCGCCCGGCTTCGACGCCGAAGTGGTCGACAAGGCAAGGGAGTTGGGGGTGCCGGTCGTGCCCGGCGTGGCGACGGCGACCGAGTTGATGTGTGCGTTGAAGGCGGGCCTGGACACGGTCAAGCTGTTCCCCGCCGAACCGCTCGGCGGCACCCGGACGCTCCGGGCCCTCGCGGCGCCCTTCCCACAGGCTCGGTTCGTGCCCACCGGCGGCATCGGCCCCGACCGGTTGGCCTCCTACCTGGCCCACCCGGCGGTCCTGGCCGTGGGCGGCAGCTGGATGGCGGCCGCCGGCCACCTGGAGCGCGGTGAGTACGCCGAGATCCGCCGGCTGACCGCCGAGGCCGTGGAGAGGAGCGCTCCGTGACCGACGTGATCGCCCTGGGCGAGGTGATGCTGCGCTTCGACCCCGGAGAGGGACGCATCCGCACCACCCGCTCCTTCCAAGTCTGGGAGGGCGGCGGGGAGTACAACGTCGTACGGGGACTGCGCCGTTGCTTCGGGTGGCGTACCGCCGTGGTGACCGCGCTCGTCGACAACGCGGTGGGCCGGCTCGTCGAGGACCTCGTCCTCCAGGGCGGTGTCGACACCTCGCTGATCCGCTGGACGCCCGACGACGGCGCCGGCCGCACCGTGCGCAACGGACTCAACTTCGTCGAGCGCGGCTACGGCGTCCGGGGCGCGCTCGGCGTCAGCGACCGGGCGAACACCGCCGTGTCCCGGCTGCGCGAGGGGGACGTCGACTGGGACGCCGTCTTCTCCGGCCCGGTGCGCTGGTTCCACACCGGGGGCGTGTTCGCCGGCCTGTCGGACACCACCGCCGACGTCGCCGAAGAGGCGATGGCCGCCGCCCGCCGCCATGGGGTGACGGTCTCCTACGACCCCAACTACCGCCCGAGTCTGTGGGCCGGCCGGGGCGGGGCCGACCGTGCCCGCGAGACGGACCTGCGGCTCGCCCGGCACGCCGACGTCGTCGTGGGCGCCCTGGGTCTCACGGGCGCCGGGCCTGACGCGGGCCGTCCGACTCGGGACGAGGTGCCCGACGCGCTGACCGAGGTCGCCGGTCTGCTGCCGGGTGCCGGGGTGCTGGCGACGACCCTGCGCGAGGTCCCCTCCGCCGGGGTCAACGACTGGTCGTCGGCCGCCTGGTCCGCCGCGACCGGCGTGGTGACCGGCCCCCTCATGCCCGGCCTGCAGGTCCTGGACCGCATAGGCTCGGGAGACGGGTTCGCCGCCGGGCTCATCCACGGTCTGCTCACCGGCGCCGGCCTGGAGCGCGCCCTCGCCTACGGCACCGCGCACGGCGCACTCACCATGACCACGCCCGGGGACGTCTCCATGGCCACCCTCGACGAGGTCGAGGCGCTGGCCGCGGGCGCCACGGCCCACGTCCGACGCTGACCGGACCTGCACCCGGGACCCGCACCCTCACCCTCACCCGCACGACCGAGGAGAACGTCTTGCACCACCGGAAGATCCGCGGCACGGCGGTCACCGTCTCCGAACTCGGCTTCGGCGGGTCGGTGATCGGCAACCTGTACCGCGTCACGCCGGCCGAGGAGGCGGCCGCCGCCGTCGACGCGGCCTGGGACGCCGGCATCCGCTACTTCGACACCGCGCCGCACTACGGCCTCGGCCTGTCCGAACGGCGTCTCGGCGCCGCCCTGCGCGGCCGGCCCCGCGGCGAGTACACCGTCTCCTCCAAGGTGGGCCGGCTCCTCGTCCCCAACGAACAGCCCCGGGGCGTGGACAGCGAGGGTTTCGCCGTCCGCGACGACCTGTGCCGCCGGTGGGACTTCAGCCGCGACGGTGTGCTGCGCTCACTCGACGACACGCTGGAACGCACCGGCCTGGACCGGATCGACGTCGTCTACCTGCACGATCCGGACGACCACTGGCGGCAGGCCGCCGACGAGGCGATGCCCGCCCTCGCCGAACTCCGCGACCAGGGCGTCGTCGGCGCGATCGGCGCGGGCATGAACCAGTCCGCCATGCTCGCCCGCTTCCTGCGGGAGACGGCCGCCGACGTCGTCATGCTGGCCGGCCGCTACACCCTGCTCGACCAGTCCGCCCTGGACGACGTCCTCCCCGCCGCACAGGAGCACGGCAAGAGCGTCGTCGCGGCCGGCGTCTTCAACTCCGGTCTGCTCTCCCAGGACCGGCCCGCCGAGGGCATGAAGTACGACTACCGGGACGCCCCGTCCGGACTCGTCGCGCGGGCCCGCGCGCTCGCCGAGGTCTGCGAGGCGCACGGCACCACCCTTCCCGCGGCCGCCATCGCCTTCCCATGGACGCACCCCGCCGTCGTCGACGTCACCCTCGGCATGCGCGATCCCGGCGAGGTCGCCCGCAACGCACGGCTCCACCGCGACGCGGTCCCCGACGCGCTGTGGGACGACCTGCGCGACCGGGGACTGATCAGGGCCGACGTGCCCGCCGGGAGGAGCACCCCGTGTCCCTGACCGACAAGGCGATCACGAGGATCCGCGAGCTCATCGCCACCGGCGCGCTGCCCCCGGGTTCCAAACTGCCCCCGGAGCAGGAGCTGGCCGCTCAGCTCGGCCTCTCCCGCAACCTCGCGCGGGAGGCGGTGAAGGCCCTTTCCGTGGCCCGTGTGCTGGACGTCAGACGCGGCGACGGCACCTATGTCACCAGCCTCCAGCCGAGCCTGCTCCTGGAGGGCCTCGGCGGCGCGGTCGAACTCCTCCAGGGAGACCCCGGCGCGGTGCTGGACCTCATGGAGGTACGGCGGCTGCTGGAGCCCGCCGTCGCGGCGCTGGCCGTCGCCCGGATCTCGGACGACGGGCTGGCCGAGGTGGGACGGCACCTGGACGCCATGCGGGCGGCGCGCGACGACATCGAGCGGCTGACCGTCCACGACGCGGCGTTCCACCGGGCCATCGCGGACATCACCGGCAACGAGACGCTGATCATGCTGCTGGAGGGCATCGCGGGGCGCACCCTGCGGGCCAGGACCTGGCGCGGCCTGGTGGACGCCCGCGCCGCGGGACGCACCCTCGCCGAGCATGAGGCGATCTACGCGGCGCTGGCCGCGCGGGACGCCGGCCTCAGTCATGCCGCCGCGCTGCTGCACGTCAGCAACACCGAGCAGTGGCTGCGGGAGCACCTGGCGGCCGGCGGCGCGCGGCGCGAGACGGCCGCCGCGTCCGGGTCGCCCTCGTGACACCGGGCCGCCGTACGCCGCTCGGCAGGGCGGCCTCCGATCCGCGCCGGGCGCACGGCTATCATCGACGTCACACTTCAAGGCCTTCCCGCCCGGGACTCGACGAGACGAACAGGGCCGGTGCACGCGGCGCACTCGCGGAAAGGAGCTCCCGTTGTCCCTGACCGACAGGGCCATCGAGCAGATCCGTGAGCTGATCCGCTCGGGCGCGCTGCCGCCGGGAGCGAAGCTGCCGCCGGAACCCGAGCTGGCCGCGCAGCTGGGGCTCTCGCGCAACCTGGCCCGTGAGGCGGTCAAGGCGCTGGCCGTCGCCCGGGTCCTCGAAGTCAAGCGCGGTGACGGGACGTACGTCACCAGTCTCCAGCCGAGCCTGCTCCTGGAGAGTCTCGGCGGCGCGGTGGAACTCCTCCAGGGCGACAACGGGGCGTTGCTGGACCTGATGGAGGTGCGGCGGCTGCTCGAACCGCTCGCCACGGGGCTCGCCGCGAGCCGGATCTCGGACGCTCAACTGGGCGAGGTCGAGCGCCACTTGGACGCCATGCGGGAGGCGCGGGACGACGTGGAGCGGCTCAACGCCCATGACGCGGCCTTCCATCGCGCCGTCGTCGCGGCCACCGGCAACGAAACGCTGCTCACGCTGCTGGAGGGCGTCTCGGGCCGCACCCTGCGCGCCCGCATCTGGCGCGGGCTGGTCGACGACCAGGCGGCCGGGCGGACCCTCGCGGAACACGAGGCGATCTTCGACGCGCTCAGCGCGCGTGACGCCAACCTGAGTCAGGCCGCCGCCCTGCTCCACGTCGGCAACACCGAGCGCTGGCTGCGCGAGCACCTGCGCTCCGCCGGCTTCGAGCAGGAGCCGCGCTGACAGTCGACGCATGTCGTCGGCGAACCCGCCTCGACGTGACCGGCCCTCCTGAACGCCGTGCACCTCGAGGAACACCCGCCCGGCCCGGTCCGCGCCCGAGAGCGGGCGTGAACGCCTCGCCCGGTCACGGGATGGCGCCCTTCTCGCAGACGAGGCGGGCCACCTCGCGGAGTTTGACGTTGTTCTCCTGGGAGTAGCGGCGCAGAACGTCGAAGGCCTGTTCCTCGCTGACCTGGTGACGGCCCATCAGGATGCCCATGGCCTCGCCGATGAGGTGGCGGGTGGCGATGGCCTGTTCCAGTTGGGCGTGGGTGCGGGCGCTGGAGAAGGCGACCGCCGCGTGGGAGGCGAGCAGCCAGCCGGACAGCTCGCTGGCCTCGGTGAACGCGCCGGGGCGGCGGGAGTAGAGGTTGAGCGCGCCGAGGTCCTCCTCCTCGGTGAACAGCAGGAAGCCCATCATGCTGCCCACGCCGAGGGCGCGGGCACGCGGGGCGTAGGCGGGCCAGCGGGGCTGCTCGGCGGTGAAGTCGGCGATACGGAAGACGCGCTCGCCGGTCGCGGTGCGGGCGGCGTCGAAGCAGGGACCCTCGCCCAGCCGCACCTGCAGCCGGTCGCTGTCGACGACGAGCTGGTCGGTGGCGGCGAGGGTCTCCACCTCCGAGCCGCTCAGCAGGAGGATGCCGGCCGCGTCGCACCCGTCCACCAGTTCGGTGGCGGACGCGGTGATCCGCTCCAGGGTCGCGTCGACCGACTCCTGCGCCAGGAGGTCCCGCGCCATCGACGCCATGTTCTGCGCGAACCGGGCCCAGTCCACCGGTGTCCTCCGTTGCTCTCCTCGTGCGGCCACCCGACGGAGAACCTCATACCCGGCTTCTCGCCTCGCGCCTCACGGCGGGTTCTCAGTCGTCGTAGTCGGGGGTCCACTGGGCGGCCTCGATCGCGGCGCGCAGCTCGTCCTCGCCGGCCTTCGGGGCGACGCCGTCCTCGACGGCCGCGAGGGCCGCGGCGAGGGCGATCTCGCGGGCGGCGTCCCGCATCCGGCCCAGCGGCGGCAGCAGGGGCGCCGGGGCGCCGTCATCCGGTGCGGAGCGGGCGGCGCAGCGGCCCACGGCCCGGGCCGCTGCGACCATCATCCGGTCCGTCACCCGGGTGGCGCGGGCGGCGGTGACGGCGAGGCCGATCGCGGGGAAGACGTACACGTTGTTGGCCTGCGCGACCGGCACGTCGCGGCCGTCGATCCGCAGCGGCGGGAACGGTGACCCGGTCGCGACCAGTACCTTCCCGTCCGTCCAGCGGGCCAGGTCGGCGGGGTCGGCCTCGGCGTGCGAGGTGGGGTTGGACAGCGGGAAGACGACCGGGCGTTCGCAGCCGGCGGCCATGTCCCGCACGATCTCCTCGGTGAACGCCCCGTGCGCGGTGGACAGCCCGATCAGCACGGTGGGCCGCACGCGGCGCACGACCTCGGCGAGGCCGGGCGCGCCGTCGCCGTCCCAGTCGCCCACCTCGTCGTCGTCGCGGGCGTAGGTGCGCTGCTCCTCGGTGAGGCCGGACCGCGACGCGAGCAGCAGTCCGTCGACGTCCACGAACCAGAAGCGGGAGACGGCGTCGTCCGCCGACATGCCTTCCTCTTCGAGGGCGGTGCGGATCATGTCGGCGACGCCGACGGCCGCGGATCCGGCGCCGAGCACGACGAAGCGCTGGTCGGACAGGCTGCCGCCGGCGATCTCGGTCGCCGTGGTGAGCGCGCCGAGCGCCACGGCCGCCGTTCCCTGGATGTCGTCGTTGAAGGTCAGCAGCCGGTCCTGGTAGCGGGTGAGGATCGGGCGCGCGTGCGCGGTGGCGAAGTCCTCCCACTGGAGGAGGGTGCCGGGCAGTTCCGCCTCGACGGCCGAGACGAACAGCTCCACCAGCTCGTCGTACTCGTCGCCCGTCACCCGGCGGCGGCGGGTGCCGAGGTAGTGCGGGTCGGCCAGCAGTTCCTCGTTGTCGGTGCCGACGTCCAGCAGGACGGGCAGGGTGCGCGCCGGGTGGATGCCGCCGATGGCGGTGTAGAGGCTGAGCTTGCCGATCGGGATGCCCATGCCGCCGACGCCCTGGTCGCCGAGGCCGAGGATGCGCTGGCCGTCGGTGACGACGATGACGTCGACGTCGGCGTGGGGCCGGTTGCGCAGGATCTCCCGGAAGCGGTGCCGGTCGTCGTACGACAGGAACAGTCCGCGCGGCCTGCGGTAGATCTCGCTGAAGCGGCGGCAGGCCTCGCCGACCGTGGGGGTGTAGACGACCGGCAGCATCTCCTCCAGGTGCCGGGTGACCAGCCGGTGGAACAGCACCTCGTTGGTGTCCTGCAACTGGCGCAGGTAGATGTGCCGGTTGAGCGGCTTGTCGTAGCCGAGGAACGCTTCGTAGGCACGGTCGGCCTGCTCGTCGAGGGTTTCGACGGCGGGCGGGAGGAGCCCGTCGAGGCCCAGTTCGGCGCGGTCGCGCCGGCTGAAGGCTGTTCCCCGGTTGCGCAGGGGGTCGGAGAGCAGTGCCGTGCCGCGGGTGGTGTTGCTGGCTGTCATGCCGGTCGGCTGCCCGGGATGTCGTGGTCCGCACCCCAAAACTCGGTAAGACATGGGAGCGCGGCCGTCACAGGAAGCGGCGTACGGGCTGTACGACGGTTTCGTAGGCGCGCTGCCGCAGCGGGCGCTTCTTCCAGCGGCCGGGCACGATCGGCGTGCTGACCGCGGTGTCCTCGTCGAAGTGGGCGTCGAGGGCGGCGGTGAAGCGTTCGTCGAGCACGGCGAGCATGACCTCTTCGTCGTGGTCGAGGGAGCGCCGGTTGAAGTTGGTGGAGCCGACGAGGGCGGCCGTGCGGTCCACGGTGACGATCTTGGCGTGCAGCATGGTCGGCTGGTACTGGTGGATCTTCACTCCGCAGGCGAGGAGGTCCTCGTAGAAGTGCTGGCCGGCGAGCTGGCAGACGCGCTTGTCGGTGTGCGGGCCGGGCAGCAGGATCTCCACCTCCACGCCGCGGCGGGCGGCGGCGCACAGCAGCTCGACGAAGTACGCGTCCGGGGAGAAGTAAGCGGTGGCCAGCCGGAACCGCTGCTCGGCGGACTCGATCATCACGCGCATCAGGGTCTGCATGTCCTGCCAGCCGAAGCTCGCGGAGCCGCGCACCACCTGGACGACGGCGTCGCCCTGCGGGCGGTGCCCGGTGAAGCGGTCGCGGTCGTCGAACAGCTCGTCGTGGCACTCGGCCCAGTTCTGCGCGAACGCGGCGGCGACGCCGTCGACCGCGGGACCGGCGAGCCGTACGTGCGTGTCGCGCCACTCGCCCGGGTTGCGGGCGTCGCCGCACCACTCCTCGGCGATGCCCACCCCGCCGGTGAAGGCGACCTGTTCGTCGACGACGAGGACCTTGCGGTGGCAGCGGTGGTTCTGTTTCAGCGGGGACAGGTAGAGCGGTCTGCGGAACCAGGCGACCTGTACACCGGAGCGGCCCATCTCCTCCAGCAGGTCCTTCTCGATCAGGCGGCTGCCGAAGCCGTCGAGGAGCAGCCGCACCCTGACGCCCGCGCGGGCCCTCTCGGACAGCGCGCGGGCGAACTGGCGGGCTATGTCGCCCTTCCAGTACACGAACGTCATCATGTCGACGGTGTGCTCGGCGGACCGGATGCTCTCCAGCATCGCGGGGAAGATCTCGTCCCCGTTGCGCAGGACGACCAGGGCGTTCCCCTCGGTGGCCGCGATGCCGATGAGCCGTTCGAGCCGCCGCCGTATCCGGGCGGCCCGCTCGGCGAAGTCGGACCGCCCGGGGGCCCCGGACTCCCCGGCCTCGCTGGTGGTCACTACGGGCGCGTTCTCCTGTGTGCTGGTCATTCCTGCCCCTTGCTCCGCCGGCCCGACACCAAACAACCGCGGCCGCCGGCGAGGCCCGGCGCGGGTGCACGGGGACTGTAGCGCCGGGGCGGCAGGGGTGTCGGGAGGCCGGGGTGCGAGACGGATCACCTGGCGGTACCGGGGGGCGGGGTCGGCGACGCGCGGCCGCTCAGCGGTCGCCTGGAGCGGGCTCCACCGGCTGACCGGCGAGGTCCCTCACCCGTCAGCCGGTGGGGCCGCCTCGCTTGCTCCGCGTGCCCTCCGCCAGGCGCCCTCGGTCAGCAGGCGCAGGCCGTTGAGGCCGACGAGGACGGTGGAGCCCTCGTGCCCGGCGACGCCGAGCGGCAGGGGGAGGGTGCCGATCAGGTCCCACAGGACCAGGGCGGCGATGAACGTGCCGGCGATCACCAGGTTCTGCGCGACCAGGCGGCGTGCGCGCCGGGAGAGCGCGATCACGGCCGGGACGGCGGCGAGTTCGTCGCGGACGACGACGGCGTCGGCCGCGTCCAGCGCGAGGTCGGAGCCGGTGCGGCCCATCGCGACGCCGGTGTGCGCGGCGGCCAGGGCGGGCGCGTCGTTGACGCCGTCACCCACCGCCAGGACCCGGCGTCCCCCGCCCTCCAGCTCGCGCACGGCGGCGACCTTGTCCTCGGGCAGCAGCCCGGCGCGCACGTCGGTGATGCCGACCTCCTCGGCGAGGCGACGGGCCGCGCGCGGGTTGTCGCCGGTGAGCAGGACGGGCGGGCGGCCGGTCAGGGCGGTGAGGCCGCGGGTGGCCCGGCCGGCGTCGGCCCGCAGCCGGTCGGCCACGCCGAGGAGGCCTGCGGGCGTGCCGTCGACGGTGACCAGGACGGCCGTACGGCCCTGTTCCTCCAGTCGCCCCGCCGCGGCGCGCGCGGGGTGCCCGTCGGGCAGGAGCCGGGCGGGGCTGCCGACGCTCACGGTGCGGCCGTCGACGACGGCGGTGACGCCGGCGCCGGGCACGGAGCGGAACCCGGTCGCCTCGGGCGGGGTCAGCCGGCGGCCGCGCGCGGCCTCGGTCACGGCGCGGGCCAGCGGGTGCTCGCTGGCGTGCTCGGCCGCCGCGGCGAGCCGGAGCAGCTCGTCCCGGTCCGCGCCCCCGTCGGGCAGGGGGCGTACGTCGGTGACGCGGGGAGTGCCCTGGGTGAGGGTGCCGGTCTTGTCCAGGGCGACCGCGTCGACCTGCCCGAGGCGTTCCATGACGACGGCGGACTTGACGAGGACCCCGTGCCGGCCGGCGTTGGCCATGGCCGACAGGAGCGGCGGCATCGTCGCGAGGACGATGGCGCAGGGCGAGGCGACGATCATGAAGGTCATGGCCCGCAGGAGCGCGTCCCGCAGCTCGGCGCCGAACAACAGCGGAACGGCGAAGATCAGGACGGTGGCGGCGACCATGCCGACGCTGTAGCGCTGTTCGACCTTCTCGATGAACAGCTGGGTGGGCGCCTTGGTCTCGGCGGCCTCCTCGACCATCCTCACGATGCGGGCGATGACGGAGTCGGACGGGTCGCGTTCGACACGGACGCGCAGGGCGCCGGTGCCGTTGACGGTCCCCGCGAAGACGTCGTCGCCGGGTTCCTTGGGGGCGGGCAGGGGCTCGCCGGTGATGGTGGCCTGGTCGACCTCGCCGGCCCCCGCCACGACGCGGCCGTCGGCGCCGATCCGCTCGCCGGGCCGGACGAGGATGACGTCGCCGGGGGTGAGGCGGTCGGCCGGGACGGTCTCCTCGCCGTCCGGCGTGAGCCGGGTCGCGGTGTCGGGCGCGAGGTCGAGCAGTCCACGCACGGAGTCGGCCGTGCGGGCGGTGGCGACGGCTTCGAGAGCGCCGGACGCGGCGAAGATGACGATCAGCAGCGCACCGTCCAGCACCTGGCCGACGGCCGCCGCGCCCAGCGCCGCGACGACCATCAGCAGATCGACGTCCAGGGTCCTCTCCCGCGCGGCCCTCAGCCCCTCCAGGGCCGGCTCCCAGCCGCCGGTGACGTAGACGGCGGCGAACAGCGGCCCCCACGTCCACGCGGGCGCGCCGAGCAGGTGCAGCGCGAGGGCGGGGAGGAACAGGGCGAGCGCGGCCAGCGCCCACCGGGCCTCGGGCAGCGCCAGCAGGCGGGTGCGCCGCCCGGGCGGCGCGGGGCTCGGGCGCGGGCCGGTCAGGCCCGGGGCGGGGCGCTGGTCCAGGGCGGAAGGCATGACGATCGACCCCTCGGGGGCACGGCGGCAGGGACTCCCACACCATACAGGAACATATGAACAGGTCTTCATATGTCGTCGGTATGCTGTCTCCCATGGGCCATGGAAGCGTCACCACCAGCACCGCGACCACCCGTGAGCGTCTCGACGCCGTCGGCGCCGCGGACGTCGCCGCCACCCTCCAGGCCCTGGCGACCCCGTCACGGCTGCACATCCTCGCCCGGCTCCAGGAGGGCCCCTGCTCGGTCGGGGACCTGGCCGCCGCCGTCGACATGGAGCCGTCCGCCTGCTCCCACCAGCTGCGCCTGCTGCGCAACCTCGGCCTGGTGACGGGGGAACGCCGGGGACGGTCCATCATCTACGCCCTCTACGACCGGCACGTCGCCGAACTGCTCGACCAGGCGCTGTACCACGTGGAGCACCTGCGCATGGGGATCCGCGACATGCCGGCCCCGGGCTCCGCGGACGCCCCCGGCCCCCTGGACTGACGCCTTCGGGGCCGGCCCCTCCCCGGCCGGGCTCAGTCCGCAGCCGCCCGCTCTCCCGCCGGGCGCCTGCGCAGCGCGGGCTCGGTGAGCGGGCGGGGCTGCCAGACGCCGTCGGCGCGGTACAGATCCGTGCCGGGTGCCACGATCTCGTCGATCCGGTCGAGCGTCTCGTCGTCGAGCAGCAGATCGGCCCCCTTCAGCAGCGAGGTCAGCTGGTCCATGGTGCGCGGGCCGATGATCACCGAGGTGACGGCCGGGTGCACCAGCGGGAAGGCCACGGCCAGCTCCGGCAGGGTGCGGCCCAAGTCCTCCGCCAGCAGGGCGAGTCGCTCCGCGGCCGCGAGCTTCTCGGCGTTGCCGGGGACGGCGGGGTCGAAGCGGTGCGGGGTGAGCTTGGCGCGGCCGGCGGTGAGGTCGACGGGGCGGCCCTCGCGGTAGGCGCCGGACAGGAATCCCGAGGCGAGCGGCGCCCACGTCAGCACGCCCATGCCCAGGCGGTGCGCGGTGGGCAGCACCGACCGCTCGACGCCGCGCGCGAGGATCGAGTACGGCGGCTGCTCGGTGCGCAGTCGCATCAGTCCCCGCCGCTCCGCCACGTGGTGCGCCTCGACGAGGTCCTCGGCGGGGAACGTGGAGCAGCCGAACGCCCGGATCTTGCCCGCCCGCACCAGATCACTGAGGACCGACAGGGTCTCCTCGATGTCGGTGGTGTGGTCGGGACGGTGCACCTGGTAGAGGTCGATCCAGTCCGTGTCCAGCCGGCGCAGACTGTCCTCGACGGCCTTGAGGATCCAACGGCGGGAGTTCCCGCCGCGGTTGCGGCCCTCCCCCATCGGGAAGTGCACCTTCGTGGCGAGCACGACGTCGTCGCGTCGGCCCTTGAGCGCCTTGCCGACGATCTCCTCGCACTCCCCGGCCGAGTACATGTCGGCGGTGTCCACGAAGTTGACGCCGGCGTCGAGGGCGGCGTGGACGATGCGCGCGCTGTCCTCGTGGTCGGGGTTGCCGACGGCTCCGAACATCATGGTGCCGAGGCAATGGGTGCTGACCTCGATGCCGGTGGTGCCGAGGACTCGATAGCGCATGCCGCTTCTCCGTGTCGGGTAGGGGCCAACTGGGAGCGTCACTGTAGAAGTTGGAGCGCACTCCAACGCAAGCGCGTTGAGAGCGGAGCGAAGGAGGCGGGATGCTCACGCTGGCGGAGATCGCCGCGGAGCCAGCGCTCCTCACCCGGCGGGTGGGTCTGGGCGACGGCACCGAGCTCGTCTTCCGGCCGCTCACGCACGCCGACGCGGAAGGGCTCACGGAGTTCCTGCGGGAACTGTCCCCCGAGTCAAGGCGGTTCAGTACGTTCGCCGGGTACGACCTCGCGTTCGCCCGGGAGTTGTGCGACGCCATAGCCCGCTACGACAAGCTGAGGCTGGTGCTGGAGGAGGCGGGGTCCGGCAGGATCGTCGGCCTGCTGGAACTGGCCCTCGATCTGCACCCGTCGGACATCGCCCGCTACCGCGAGGCGGGCATCGCCCTGACGGCGGCGGACTGCCGTTTCGGCCCGACCCTGGCCGACGACCACCAGGACAGGGGCGTGGGCACCCTGGTCTTCCCGCTCGTCGCGGACGTCGCCCGGCGGTTCGGCAGGACGCGGATCGTCCTGTGGGGCGGCGTCCTCGCCGACAACGCGCGCCGTCCGCTTCTACGAGAAACAGGGCTTTCGGACCGTGGGCACGTTCACCGGGGCCGACGGGACGCGTGCGCTCGACATGATCCTCGACCTGCCCGCGCCGCCGGACGGCTGACGCCGCCTCACGTCGTCACACGCCGTCTCGTGCCGCCTGAGCGAGCGCCGCCTCGATCAGCGATTCGAGCTGCTGTGCGACCTGGTCCAGAGGGTGCGCGCCGCGCTTGGCGCGGCACATCGCGGTCGCGCCCTCGACGGACGCCACCACGAGGGCCGCGAGGCCCTCGGCCCGGTCGGCGTCCACCCCCTGTCCGCGCAGCGAGTCGGCGAGCAGCCGCTCCCAGTCCTCGAACGCCTCGGCTGCGGCGAGGAGGGCCGGCGGGGCCTCGTCGGCCTGCGGTTCCTCGACGGAGACGGCCAGCACCGGACAGCCCGCGCGGAAGCCGCTGTCGACGACGATGCCGCGCCACAGGGCCAGGAACGCCCGCAGTCCCGCGACCGGGCCCGAGTCCAGTTCCCGCCGCAGCACGCCGGTGACCGCCTCGCCCGCGTACCGCACGGCCTCGGTGGCCAGTTGCCCCTTGCCCTGCGGGAAGTAGTGGTAGGTCGAGCCGAGCGGCGCTCCGGCGTGTTTGGCCAGATCACGGATGCTCGTGGCGTTCAGGCCGCGCCTGCTGATCAGATCGGCGGCGCCTGCCACGATGCGCTCGCGCGAAGGCGCACTGGGTTTGGCCAAGGCTCCCCTCCCCTCTGGATATAACGGACGTCATAGTCTACCTTGGCCCCCACTGTGACGACCGTCATCGGCCGGCCCGCCGCAGCGCGAGGAGCGCGACGTCGTCGAGGCGTTGGGCGCCGACGCCGGCCTGCCCGAGCAGTGTGTCGACGAGCGGGTCGAGGTCCTGTTCGCGGGCCTGTGCGAGGTGGCGGGCGAGGTCGGCGATGGCGTCGTCCAGGTCGACGCAGGGCCGTTCGACGAGCCCGTCGGTGTAGAGGACGAGCAACAGCCCGGCGGTGAGCGGCATCTCGGTGACGGGGAAGACGGCGTCGGGGTCGATGCCCAGCAGCGGGCCGGGCGGGACGTCCAGAACCCGGGCGTCGCCGTCGGCCGGGCGCACCAGCGGCGGCGGATGGCCGGCGCTGGCCAGCGTGGCGCGGCCCGCGGCGAAGTCGAGATGGGCGTAGAGGCAGCTGGTGAACAGGTCGGCGGCGAGGTCGGTGAGGAGGCGGTTGGTGCCGGACAGGACCGTGTCCGGGGCGCCGGCGACCGAGTGCGCGTGGACGGCCGTGCGCACCTGCCCCATCAACGCCGCCGCGGCGACGTCGTGGCCCTGGACGTCGCCGATGACGGCGGCCACGGCGGTGTCGCCGAGCCGGATCAGGTCGTAGAAGTCCCCGCCGATGTCCATGCCGTGGGTGGCGGGCAGGTAGCGGGCGGCGACATCAAGTCCGGGGACGGCGGGGAGGTCGTGCGGGAGCAGGGCCTGCTGGAGACCGTGGGCGAGCTCGTGCTTGACGTCGTAGAGGCGGGCCCGGTCCAGGGCCTGGGCGACGAGCCCGGCGAGCGAGGTCATGACGGCGCGGTCCTCGGCCGGGAACTCGCGGGGTTCGTCGTAGGACAGGATGCAGATTCCGACGGGCCGGCTGGAGATGATCAGGGGGAGGAAGGCCCATGCCTTCTTGCCGCTGACCTCCTGCGCCTCGGGGTAGATGCGCCGCATCTCCTCGGGGTTCGCGAAGAACGCGGGGATTCCACTGCTCAGGGCGCGGCCGGCGGGGGTGAACGAGGTGCCCAGCGGCAGGCCCTGGAGTCGTTCGATGGCCTCGGGGGGATAGCCCCGGTACCCGGTGATCCGCAGCCGGCCCGCCTCGGCGCTCGACAGGACCAGGCCCTGGGCGCCGAAGGCGGGCATGATCTGCTCGGCGACCAGGTCGACGACGTCCTGGACGCCGACGACCTCGGTCAGCGCGGCGGCCAGGTGGGTGAGCTGGTAGAGCCGGCCGGCCCGGGCCGGCGCCGCCGCCGGCGCCGGCTGGTGGGGGGCGGGCGAGGGCGGCGGGGGGTCGCCGCCCGGGACGATGCGGACGCTGATGCCGCTGGCGTCCGGGAAGAGGTGGAAGTCCAGCCAGTGGTCGGGCGGGCGGCACGCGGTGAAGGCGACGGGTGCGCGGCTGATCACTGCGGCGCGGTAGCGGTCCTCGTAGGTCGGGTCGTCGAGCCAGGGCAGGCTCTGCCAGGGCAGTGTGCCCAGCAGCCGGCCGGCGTCACGGCCGAGCAGTGCGCAGGCGCTCTCGCTGAGATAGGTGAAGTGCCCTTGCAGGTCCAGGGCGCAGCTGCCGCCGGGCAGGCGTTCCACGAAGTCGGCGGCGGCCGCCTCGGAGCCCGACCGCAGGCCCGCCCCGGCGGGCAGGGCGCGCGGGGGCCCGGCACAGGCCGGCGGTTTGCCGTGGTCGAGGGCTTCCTCCAGCAGTCGCGCCAGCCGGCGGCAGCTCGCCAGGACGTGGTTCTCCTCCCGCCGGGTCATCCGGGGCGGGCGGGTGGCCGGCCACATGAGGAGCAGCGACCCCCAGGTGCGGACGCCGGTGACCGGTGCGGCGGCCATCGACAGGGGGTACGGCAGCGCCATCGCAGTGCGGGGGTAGGAGTGGGCCAGCTCCCCCTGGTCGGCCATCCACACCAAGCGGCCCTCGCGGACGGCGTCGGCCACCGGCGCGGGCGACGCCGTCGACACCCTGGTCCACGGCGCGGCGAAGTCGGCGGGCGCCCCGCACAGCACGTCGAGGCAGAGCACCTGCTCGTCCGGCGCCAGCAGGTACAGGGCGCCGATGGACGCGCCCGTCCTGCGGACCGTCTCCGCCAACGCGGCGTCGAGCCCGTCGGCGGGGGCGGCGTCGAAGCCATCCGGGCCGCTCACTCGGCACCTCCAGCACATGAGGCGTTCGCCGTGGCGTTCTCCCCACGCGCCTCCCGGCCTCACCCACCTGTGGACGCTACGCCTGTGCACGGCTGTCGGCACCCCGCGCCGCCACAGCCCCCGACGAGCGGCGCGTGGTGCGCGCGCCCGGTGCCGTCGGCTCCGCGGGTTCAGCCCGTTCCCGACTGCCCCCGTGCCTCGTCGGCGACCTGCCCACCCGATCGGCGTGCCTGATCCGTGAGCTCGGCTGCCTGGTCGCGGGCCTCGTCCTGGGTGGTGCGGGCGGCTTCCCGGGCGGTGCCTCTCACTTCCTCCATCGCGCCCTGCGCGACGTCCTTCGCACCCTCGCGCAGGTTCTGCGCGGTGTCGGCGGCCTCCTTCAGCGGCTCCAGTGCCTCGCCGCCGCGTTCCATCAGGTCGGCGGCCTTCTCCTGCTCCACCTGGGAGGCCGGGAGCAGCGAGGACGCCAGCATGCCGGCGCCGAAGGCGATCAGCCCGGCGGCCAGCGGATTGCCCTGCGTGCGGCGCATCGCCTGGTCGGGCGCCTGCCTCACCGCTTCACCCGCCTGGCCTGCCGCTTCGCCCACCTGGCCTGCCGCGTCGCGCGCCGTGCCGGCCGCCTGCTGGGTGCCCTCCTGCAGCGAGCCGGCCGCCGACTGGGCACCGCTCTTGACTTCGTGAGTGGTGTGGGCGGCCGTTCCCATGACCCTCTCGCGCACACCGGAGACGGCGCCGCGCATCCTGCGCGTGCGACGACGCACCACGCGCCGGGGGCTGGCCCGGTCCGCGAGCCGGTCCACGTCGGCGGACAGCCGCTCCCGGGTGGCGCTTATCTCTGCCCTCATCTGGTCGGGTGACGTGCCCATTGCGCATTCTCCTTCATCGTCTCGACTGTCCGCTCCGGCTTGGGCGCCATGGCGCGCATACGGGTGCGGCCCCGCTGGTAGAGCACGGCTGCGATCACCGCCCACACGGCGGCGACGATCAGAGCGGCCCAGCCTCCGTCCATCACGTTGGCCAGTCCGAGCACGGCGGCCAGCGACAGGAACAGGAGCACCATGTATCCGCCGAAGCCGGCGCCGCCGTACATGCCGGCGGCCTTGCCCGCCTTGGTCGCCTCATGCCTGACCTCGGCCTTCGCGAGTTCGACCTCCTGACGGAACAGGGTCTGCACATCCGACGTGACGACGGACAGCAGCTCGCCCACCGAGTCGTCCCCGGCGCGCGTCGGCGCCGGGTGGGACGGGAGAGAGGTCATGGTTCACACCCCCGGAACGGGCCGGCCCGGCACGTCGCCGGAGGGCGCGCCGACGGACGGCGGGTACTCCGGGACGGCGGGCGCCGCCGGTGTGGCGGTCTGTGCGACGTCCGTGGCGGAAGCCGCCGGGACGGCCGTGGTCGGGTCGCTCAACGTCAACTGCTGTGTGTCCGCGGCAAGTTCGCGCCGTCCCGTCCCGGCCGAGGTGTCGGTGCCCGAGGACATGTCGGCCTTGGCCGCCACCTTCATCAGGCGGCCGACGGCCATCCCCGCCAGCAGGGCGCCGCCCAGGAACGCCCCCGGACGTCGGCGGGCGAAGCCCTGCACGTCGGAGAGGACGCCTTGGACCCCCTGCTTCTCCAGGTAGTCGGCGGCCCGGTGTCCGCCGTCCGCCGCATGTGTCGCGAGACTGCGGGCGGGCGAGTCGCCCGGGGCGTTCTCCGCCAGTCCGGCGAGGTCGTCCGCCCAGTGGTGCAGCGTGCCTGCGGCCCGCCGGGTCTGTCCCTGGACCTCGTCCATCGCGCGGCTGCGCAGGTCGCCCGCGGCGGCGCCGACCTGCTGCCGCGCCTCACCCGCCACGGACTTGGCCTGGTCCACCGCCGTGCCCGCGACCTGACCGGCGGCCTGCTTGGCCTGGCCGGCCGTGGCCGAGGCCTCCGCCCTGGCCGTCTCACCCGTCTGCCGCATTCTCGTCGTGTCGCCCTGCACTGTGTCACTCATCAGCCACGCCTCCCAGCACCGCGTCAGTGATATATCCGCTCCGCAAACGAGTGACTGTTTTGTCATGGTTCACACCCATATGGCAATCGAAACTCGGGAGTTCCTGGCGGACCCGCGCCCCGGTACGTCCCACCACTCGACCGCACGGCCTTGGTTTGCCGGGGATGCGAGCGCGGCACTCGGGGCACCTACGGGCGTGCACCCCTCGAGGGTCGGAAACAGAGGCGGCCGATGACGACGATCGGTGTGGAAGAGGAGTACCTGCTGCTCGACCCGGTCACGGGACTGCCGGTGCCCCACGCGGACAAGGTGCGCGTCGCCGCGGGGCTGGGGTCCCTCACGGCCGACCGGGAAGTGCAGAGCGAGCTGCTCCAGGCGCAGGTCGAGGTGGCCACGCCGGTCTGCGGCGATCTGGAGGAGGTCGGCGGGCACCTGCTGCGGCTGCGGCACGCGGTCGGGGCCGCCGCCGAGGCGCACGGCTGCCGGATAGCGGCCTGCGGGACGCCGCCGCTGCGCCACGGCAGGCCGGTGGCCGTCACCGACCACGCCCGCTACCGCGCCATGGCCCTCCAGGCGCCCCAACTGGTGGCGGAGCAGCTGGTCAACGGCATGCATGTGCATGTGGCCGTGCCCAGCCGGGAGGCGGGCGTGCAGGTGCTGAACCGGATGCGGGTGTGGCTGCCGACGCTGACGGCGATGTCGGCGAACTCCCCGCTGTGGGACGGCCACGACACCGGGTTCGCCAGCTGGCGAACGGTGATCTTCAGCCGGTGGCCGGTGAGCGGCGTCCCCCCGTTCTTCCGTGACGCCGCCGACCACGACCGGCGGGTGGGGCGCCTCCAGGAGAGCGGTCTGATCTCGGACACGGGCCAGTTGTACTGGCAGGCCCGTCTGTCGGACCGGTATCCCACGGTGGAGGTGCGGTGCCTGGACGTTCAGCTGCGCGCTGACGACGCGGTCATGTTCGCCGGTATCGTCCGCGCGCTGGCGGAGACCGCGCTCGCCGAGGCCGCCGCCGGGGCGCCCGCCCCCGACTGCGCCCCCGAGCTGCTCCAGGCCGCCATGTGGCACGCGGCCCGCCACGGACTGAGCGACGCCTTGATCGATCCCGGCGGCGGCCGGACCCGGGCGGGTGACGTGCTGTACGAGCTGGTGCGGCACATCGGCCCCTCCCTGGAGGCGGCGGGCGACACGCGCGAGGTGACGGCCCTGATCCACCGGCTCCTTCAGGAGGGCACGGGAGCGGACCGCCAGCGCACGGCCCTCGCCGCCGGAGGCCTCCGGGCGGTCACCGACCTGATCTCGGTCGAGAGCACGACCCCGTGAGCCGAGAGCACGGCCTCGTGAGCGGTGCCCGCCAAGCGGCGCACCGGCTCGCCGCCACCCCCCGGCGCGGCCCGCGTCTGCGCTTCGACGGCTGGATCGCGGGCGTCGGCACGTCCTCCGGGACGCGGATCGTGCTGGGGCACTGGCAGCGCTCGCCGTTCGGCCCGTTCAGCGACGTGATGCTCGAACGGCCGGACGGGCGGCGCCTGCTGCTGGCGCCCACCCGGCGGACGGCCGACTTCATCGGTACGGCGTACACGTTCGACGCCGTCGAGGTCGCCTCCGTCGACGTGCGCGTCGCCGGCGACACCTGGACCGTGTCCGCCGGGCCGCTGGAGTTGCGTCTCGTCACCGGGCGGCGGGGTCTCCTGGGGTGCCTGCTGCGGGCGGTCCCCGGTGTCCTGGCCGGCCGTCCGGCGTGGAGCGCGCTCACGGACACGGTCGCCCGCGTCCTGCTGCCCGGGGTGCGCACGCGCGGCCGGGGCGCGTCGGGGCGTCGCGCCTGGTACGGCGCGCGGGACCTGCGCCCCATCCGCGGTGTGTCGGCGTTCTACGAGGGCCGCGACCTGGGCCCGGCGGCCCCCGTCGACCCGCCCGTCCGCTTCGGATTCGGATCGGCGCCGCGCACGCCGGCGGTCACCCGCATCACGACGACGGTGGAGGCTTGAGGGCGCCGGGTGAGCTCACCCGGACGAGTGGATCACCCGGCCGTTCGGCGCAGGAACCGCGGTCCGCGGGGGACGGCCGCACCGCGCCGAGGCTAGTTTCCGCTGGGCTGGTCACGCGCGGCCCGCCGCTCCCACGTGCCGCCCACCACCGCGTACCCACCGAGGGGAACCATGGCGACCTATACCGAGCCCGTCGCTCCGGTGCCGGCGGCGGAACGCCGCGGCCGGGGACAGGTGATCGTCTCCTGGCTGAGCACCACCGACCACAAGAAGATCGGTCACCTCTACCTGATCACCTCGTTCGGCTTCTTCCTCGTCGGCGGGGTGCTGGCGATGGCGATCCGGGCGGAACTCGCCCGTCCGGGCATCCAGATCCTGTCCCAGGAGCAGTACAACCAGGCGTTCACGATGCACGGCACGATCATGCTGCTGCTGTTCGCGACCCCGACGTTCGCGGGGTTCGCCAACGCGATCATGCCGCTGCAGATCGGCTCCCCGGACGTGGCGTTCCCCCGGCTGAACATGTTCTCGTACTGGCTGTTCCTCTTCGGCGGCCTGACCGTCGTCAGCAGCATCATGGTCCCCGACGGCGCCGCCGACTTCGGCTGGACCGCGTACACGCCGCTCAGCGGCGGCGAGCGCACCACCCAGCTGGGCGCCGACCTGTGGATCATGGGTCTTGCGTTCGCCGGGTTCGGCACGATCCTCGGCGCGGTCAACTTCGTCACCACCATCATCTGCATGCGCGCCCCCGGCATGACCATGTTCCGGATGCCGATCTTCACCTGGAACGTGCTGCTCACCTCGGTGCTGGTGCTGCTCGCCTTCCCGGTCCTGGCGGCCGCCCTGTTCGTCCTGGAGGCGGACCGCAAGTTCGGGGCGCACGTCTTCGACCCGGAGAACGGCGGGGCGGTCCTGTGGCAGCACCTGTTCTGGTTCTTCGGCCACCCCGAGGTCTACATCCTCGCCCTGCCGTTCTTCGGCGTGGTCACCGAGATCCTCCCGGTGTTCTCCCGCAAACCGATCTTCGGCTACATGGGGCTGGTCGGCGCGACCATCGCCATCACCGGCCTCTCCGTGACCGTGTGGGCGCACCATATGTTCGCCACCCAGGCGGTGTTGCTGCCGTTCTTCTCCTTCATGAGCTTCCTGATCGCCGTGCCGACGGGGGTGAAGTTCTTCAACTGGATCGGCACCATGTGGAAGGGCTCGATCTCCTTCGAACCGCCGATGCTGTGGGCGTGCGGCTTCCTCGTGACCTTCCTCTTCGGCGGCCTGACCGGTGTTCTGCTCGCCTCTCCGCCCATGGACTTCCACGTCACCGACAGCTACTTCGTCGTCGCGCACTTCCACTACGTGCTGTTCGGCACGATCGTCTTCGCGATGTTCGGCGGGTTCAGCTTCTGGTGGCCGAAGATGACGGGCACGATGCTCGACCACCGGATGGAGAAGGTCCACTTCTGGACGCTGTTCGTGGGCTTCCACACCACCTTCCTCGTCCAGCACTGGCTGGGCGCGGAGGGCATGCCCCGCCGCTACGCCGACTACCTCGCCGCCGACGGTTTCACCGCTCTCAACACCGTCTCCTCCATCGGCTCGTTCCTGCTGGGCCTGTCCACGCTGCCGTTCCTCTACAACGTGTGGCGGACCGCGCAGCGGGGCCGGCGGGTGGAGGTCGACGACCCGTGGGGGTACGCCCGCTCCCTGGAGTGGGCGACCTCGTGTCCGCCGCCCCGCCACAACTTCGTCACCCTGCCGCGCATCCGCTCCGAGTCCCCCGCCTTCGACCTGCACCACCCCGACCTGGCGGAGGCCGAGTACCTGGAGCACGGCGGCCGGCGCGACGCGCTGGACGCGGAGAGCCACCGGGGCGAACCGAAGTGAGGCGCGCCGGGCGGCGGACCTCGGGCGAGGACGCCGGCGGTGCGCTGGCCAACACGGTCGAGGGGTACCTGCTCGCGCGCGCCCACCACGACGAGGCACGCCGCGAGGCGGAGGAACTGTGCGGCCGTCTGCCCTGGCTGACGACGGCCCAGGCCGAGGACGTCAGCCGCCACTACGTCCGTCAGCGCATCGACCTGACCCGCCGGATGCTGCGGACGACGGTCGACCGGGCCGCCGAACTGCGCCGGGAGTACGAGGCCCGTTACGCCGCCCTGCGGCGCGAACTGCTCCGGCGCCACGTCGCGTTCGCGTCCGCGACGCTCGCCTGCGCGGCCGGGATCGGCGTGCTGGCCGGCCTGCTCAACCGCTGACGCCGCGACAGGGGTGGCGGTCAGCCGGTGCGGCCCTGGGTGCCTTCCGTCGCCTTCCCGCTCCACTTGCCGTTCGCCTCGCGCACGCCGTCGCGCCTGAGACGCACCTCCACGTGGCCGTCGGTGATGCGGGTGTCGAAGGCGGGCTGGGGCGCGGTGGCGGGGCCGCGGACGTTCCAGCCGTCGGAGAGGCGGAAGACGCTGCCGTGCCAGGGGCATTGGACGCACCCGTCGGCGACCGTGCCCTCGGACAGCGGTCCTGCGAGGTGGCTGCACCGTTCGGCGAGGGCGTGGATCTCTCCCCCGGTCTCGCGGACGACCAGGATCGGCACGTCGTCGACGACGCGCCGTACGGGTTCGCCGGCCGGGAACTCGGCGACCGCGCCGACGCGGTGCCAGGTGTCCCGGATCACGTGCGGGACCTCTTCCGCGTGGTTGGCGCCGGAGGCCTGGCGGTAGGCGAGGTGCCCGCCGAGCATGCCGCCGACCCCGACCGCCGTCAGACCCAGGAAGCCGTACGCGCGGCCGGCCGCCGTGCGGCCCTTGAGGCGGCACACGAGGGAGGTCGCGTACAGGCCCACGGCCGTCCAGTTGGCCATGGCGTGGACGAGTCCCACACGGGACTGCTCGCGGTGGAGTTCGGCCCAGTCCACGGCCCCCGACAGGGCGGCGGGAACCGCCGCGGCGAGGCCGACGCCCACCAGGAGACCGGCCTCACGGGAGCGGCCCGGTCGCGTGTCGAGCACGGCGGCGGACATCCAGCTGCCCACCGGCACCTGTACCAGCAGCGGGTGGACCGGATGCCCGAGCCACCTGCCGTGCAGCAGGTCCCGGCCGCGCCCGAGCGGCAGGGACCGGATCCCCGACTGAAGGGTGTCGATCAGCCGGTCGGCCCTCGGTTCACGCTCCAGGCGGTCCAGGAGGGCCAGCACTCGGTTCTGCTTCGTCCGACGGCGACGCTGCGTTGCGCTCATGCGCCGTCGGGTTCCCCGCCCGGCCCTGGACAAAACAGAGCGGACGGGGAGAAAGAGGGTGAACACCTGCGGTGAGGCCGGCTCACCGTGTCATGTCGCGGGCCATCCCGGTGGAACGGCCGCGACCGCCCCGGTCCGTGTCGCCCGCCGCCATGGCCGCCACGAGGGCGAGCAGCAGGGCGATGACGCCCACGATGACGTTGTTGACGATGGTGCGCGTGGTGTCCACCTCTCCGGCGACCGCCCACGGCGCGATGACGGTCCAGGCACCCAGCACGACGGCCGCCCAGGCACGGGCGTGGGTGCGTTCGTAGGCGTGCCCGAAGCCGCTCAGGAGCAGCGCGTAGGCGATGCCGGTGATCAGGTTGCTGACGGTCAGGGTGGTGAGGCCGTTGAAACCCGCGATCCAGGGGGATGCGGCCAGGTAGAGGCCGGTCAGCATGGCCATCGCCTCGACGGCCTGCCCTTGCTGGGTCGACGCGGCCCGCTCGGCGCGCTCGTGGCGCTCGCGCATCTCCAGGATGTCCGGGTGCGACTCCATGGTCGTATGGGTCCGGTCGGTCATGTTCGTCTCCTGGCGAGGGTGTGCGGTTCCGGAGCCCCCCATCGCCGCCCGGGTACCCATCGAACGGCTCCCGCCCCGGACACCGCGCACCGAATTTCCGGCGCGCCGTACGGCCGTCAGCTGTCGCCGTTCATCGCCTTGCGCACCGCGTCCTTGGTGCGGTCCATGAGGGCGGCGACGGGTCCGAGGGCGACGTTCTCGGCGGCGGACTCCACGCCGGGGTGGGGGCGGGTGGGCGCCATCGCCTCGGCCGCCTTGACGCCCTTGGCCATGGCGGCCAGGGTTCCGGCGTCGGCGGCGCGTCGCAGACGAGACCCGCGCGGGCGTGGTCGGCGGCCAGGGCCCGCCTGCGGCGCAGGTCGGCGTACAGGACGAGTCCGGCGACGAGGGCCGGCAGCTCGGCGGTGTGCAGCAGGCCGTCGGAGAACAGGCCGACGGCGGTGGTGGAGCGGTCGTAGAAGTGGTGCCAGCCGAGCAGCTGATGGAAGACGATCTCGTCGACCGCGGCCATGACGGCCGTACCGATCAGGGCGCACACCGCCAGCGACCGCCGGGGCTCGAGGCGTGCGCCGGGGTCGCCGGGGTCGCCCCGCCGGGGGGCCGGAGCACTGTTCGCCATGGTGTGCGAGTCACCCTTCGCGGCGACGTCATGCGGCCCCCCGGCGATCCCGCGTGCGGTCAGAGGTCGGGCGCCGGGCGGATCGTCACGTCCTGGTGGACGGTGACCTGGTCGATGTCGGTGAGGCGGACGGTGAGGGCCATCGTCCAGGCGCCGGGCAGGGCCAGGCGGAGCCGGTCGGCGGCCCAGTAGCCGTCGCGGTCGACGAGGTTGGCGTCCAGCGGGCCGATCTGCTGCTCGCGGTGGGTGAGCGTGAGCCGGACCTCGGGGACCGACAGGATGCCGCCGTCCGCCCCGTACACGAGGGCCTCCACGGTGTTGTCGCCGACGCGCGCGGGGGCGAACGTGATCTGCACCTTGCCGCTGCCGTTCGCGATCCCGGTGTCGAAGGGCACCATCACCATCCTCGCCGTCGGAGCGTGGGCCTCGGCGGCCATGGCGGCGTTGCGGACGGCGGCCCGGCTGGGCTCGGTGCCGGTGAGCAGCGTGGTGATCGCCAGGACCAGGACGCCGAGGACGGCTTCGAAGGCGACCGAGCGGCGCAGGGAGCGGCGGTGGCTCGCGGGGTCGGGGGCCGGCTCGTCGGGGGCCGCCCGGTCGGGCGCCGGGTCGGCGGGGTCCGCCGGCGTCGGCTCGGTGTCGACTGCGGCGTCGGCGTCGGCGCCGTCGTCGGCTTCGACGGGGGTGGCGGCTTCGGTTTCCGCCTCGACGGAGGCGGTGGTGGCGGCTTCGGAGGGCGCGTCGGCGGGCGGCGGCCCGGCCGGGACGGTTTCCACCACTCGCCGGCGGGCCGTCTCCGGGACCGCCTCGGGGACGACCTCGGGGGCCGTCCGCGCCGGTTGCGGCTGGAGGAGCCGGGCGGTCAGCTGGCGGGAGAAGGAGGCCACCGTCAGCACCAGGACCACGGCGCTGGCCTTCAGGGTGAGGAGCCGGCCGTAGTCGGTGGTGCTCAGGGCGGCCGGCGAGCCGACCTGGCGCCAGGACTGGTAGAGGCCGGTCACGACCAGGACGACGACCGAGGCGAACGCCAGGCGGGAGAAGCGGGCCACCGCCGGCGCCGGGACCTCGGAGCCGGCGGGCGCCCGGTACAGGGCGACCGCGAGCGCGGCCAGGCCGCCCAGCCACACCGCCATGGCCAGCAGGTGCAGCACGGAAACGGGGATCGCCAGCGGGACCTGGATGCCGGCGGACGCGTGCTCGGCGGCCGCCCAGGTCAGGGCGAGGGCGACGGCGGTCAGCGCGCCCGCGGCGCGGACGCCGGCGCCCGTCGCGTCGCCGAGCCGGGCGCCGTACTTCCTCAGCGCGACGCCCACCGCGACGAGCAGGACCAGCCGGGCGCCGAGCGCCAGCCCCGTCCTGCCGGTGATCGTGCCCTCGAGGAGCGACGGGTCGAAGACGGAGGCGAGGCTGCCGCCGGACTCGTACGGGCCGCGCAGCGCCAACAGCAGGGCGGTGACGGCGGTCAGCGTGGCCCAGCCGGCCGTCAGCAGCCGGCGCAGCGGACGCAGGCCCGCTGCTGCCGGCCAGCACGCCGCCACGAACAACGTGACGCCGATCAGCAGGGCCAGGCCGCCGTAGGCGACGTAGCGGACAGCGTCGTAGAGGCGGGAGGCGGCGGTGCCGTCCGGGGAGTCGGCGGCCGGCACGGCGGTGGAGAAGGAGGGCCGGCCGAGCGAGAAGGTGAAGGCGCCGGAGATCGGGTGGCCGTCGGCGGAGACGACCCGCCACCCCACGGTGTAGGTGCCCTCGGGCAACTTGCCGGCCAGCCTCACCTCGGCGGTGTCGGACGTGCCGGACGCGTGCCGCACGGGCCCTTCGTCGACGCGCAGGCTCTCCGGGGACAGCACCCGCAGCGAGCCCGCGGAGAGGCCGACGGCCTCGGAGAAGGTGAGGGTGATCCGGTCGGGCGCGGTCTTGATCACCGAGGAGTCGGCCGGGACGGCGCGCACGAGCGTGGAGTGGGCGGCGGCCGGGCTCGCGCCGCCGGCCAGGAGGGCGAGCACGGCGCCCGCCAGGAGCAGGAGGGCGGTCAGCCGGGAGCGGGACGACCGGCGCGCCGCCGGGGCGGCGAGAGCGGCCGTCATGACGCGCTCGGAGCGGTGGTCGGGGCCGTGGTGGGTGCGGTGGTCGGGGCCGTGGACGGGCCGATTCCGCCCAGTCGGCGGATCGTTCCGCCGAGCTTGGTGCGGAACCGTTCCAGCATCTCGGGCTCCTTCGCGCTGACGATCCACCGCGTGCCGACGAGGTAGGTGCCGCCGTAGACGGCCGCGGAGTCCAGCCAGGCCTCGGTGAACCGGTCCTCGGGGAAGGTGGTGATGAGGTAGTCGATCTCGGGGGTGTGGCAGACGCCCTGGCGCAGCTCGTCCGCCTCGATGCGGATCTTGGGCGTGCAGCCGGTGAGGCCGGCGATCACCTCGACCTTCGCGGGCGCCACTACACCGGCCGCGGGGGCGGCGGAGATCTTCGCGGGATCGCCGTCGCCTGCCGCGTTCTTGTCCGTTCCGCCGTCGGCGCCGCTGCACGCCGTGGCCAGGGGCAGCAGGGCCAGGCTCAGGGCGAGGGCCGCCCCGCGTATGGAGCGGGCGGGGTGGGGGGTCCGGCCGGTGCGTCCTCGCTGCGGCTGTCGTGGCACGTGCCTCTCCGTATCAGGTGGGGGCCTGCCCGTGGGGGCGGGCAGGGGGGCGGTTTGTTGCAGGGGGTACGGATGAACGGGATGCGGCGTTCACCCCGGTATGTGACCCGGGTATGTCACCTGGGTGCAGTGAAGGCGGGTACCGCGAGCAAGGGGGCGGGCGAACGGGGGTGCGCGGACGCCGCAAAGGGGGTGCGACGGCTCAGCGGCGGAAGGACTGCAGGGCGCTCAGCGCGGGCGCTCGGCCGCCGCCCGGGTCGCGGACGTCCCGCGCGGCACGGGAACGCGCGGGGTCTGGCGCGGCGGAGTTCACGTGGGCCTCGTCCACGCTCACGTCGGCGGCGAGCGCGGACGCCCCGTCGGGGTGGCCGGAGCGAGCGGGCAGGACGAGGGCGTCGGACTGGGCCTCGTGGTGCGGCGCGCCGAGGGCGCCGCCGTGCAGCGCAGCGGCCACGGGCACTCGGCCGGCGTCGGACCTCTCGGGCCCGTCGTGCGGCTTGCTCTCCCCGTCGCCGGGAACCACCGTCGCCGCCACCGGGTTCACCGGGGCGGCGAAGAAGTGGTGCGGTGTGCCGAGGTGCAGCAGGACGGCCGCGGCGAGCAGCACGAGGGCTGCGGCCATGCGACGTACCACCACTGACGCCCCGACTCCTCGACCTGCTCGTGAGCGGTGACCGCTCTCGGCCGCCGGCTGGCGCCGGCGGTCTGAACGTTACCGGTCCGGGCCCTGCGGGCAGCGCGAACGTCCGGGGAGCGGGAGTGACATGGACGACACCGGCAACGCCCCCACGGGGTCAGAGCACGGGTTCGCGGGCGACGTAGCAGTCACCGGCGTCGTCGGCGACGGCGCTTCCCCCACCCCCCGCCGTCCCGCCGCCGCTCGTCCCGCCGCCTGCCGATCCTCCCCCGGCCGGCGTCGCGTCGTCGGCCGGGGGCGACGGGGGGAACTGGGGGGTACGCGCCGCCTCGGCCAGGACGCGTACCTTCAGGCACTCCGGCGGGGGGCGGGAGGCCGCGAGGGCGAGCCAGGCCGCGGCCTCCTGGTGACGGACCGTCTCACGGGCGCACTCGGGGCACTCGGCGCAGTGGCGGCGGAAGGCCTCCCGTTCCTCCTGGTCCAGCGCGTCCATGGCATAGGCGCCGCTGAGGTCGATCGCGTCGTCCTTCGTCATCGGGGGGCTCCCAGGCAGTGCCGCATATAGGTCAGTGCCCTGCGCAGACGGCTCTTGACGGTGCCCAGCGGCAGGGACAGGACTGAGGCGACCTCCGCGTGGGTCAGGCCCCGGTAGTAGACGAGCAGCACCGGCTGAAGGAGTTCGGCGGTGAGCTGCCGCAGGCAGGTGCGGATCTCCTCGCGTTCGCCGAGCGCCTCCACGGCTTCCGCGACGTCGTCGAAGGCGGGCACCGACTCCCGCTGGGAGACGGTGCGTTCGCGTTCGGCGGCGCGGCGCACGGTGCGGACGCAGTCGACGGCGCGGTGGTGGGCGATGGTCATCATCCAGGTCATGGCGTGCCCGCTCTCCGGCCGGTAGCGGGGGGCTGTCTGCCACACCTCGAGCATGACCTCCTGGGCGACCTCCTCGGCGCGGGCCGGGTCCCGCAGGACCTGGCAGGCCAATCCGTAGATCGGGCCGGCGACCGCGTCGTACAGACGGGTGAAGGCGTCCTGGCTGCCCTCGGCCACGGACAGCAGCAGCCGGTCGGTCTCGGAGGCATCGATGTGCTGCGCCCAGGAGGCTTGTCGCTTCGCCACACCCTCTCCCGCCTGCGCGCCTGCCCCGGCCTCACCGCCGGGTTCATGTGTCCCTCTTCACAGTCTCCGAGGCACGGCCCTCGGCCGCATCTCGCAGGGGCGCGGAGTCCGCCGTCCGGGAACCGGTCCAGGCCTCGTCGTCCTGGAGGGGGCGGCCGGTCCACAGGTCGGGGGAGGCGACGGGGGGCGCGGTGCGGGCGGCCAGGGAGCCGGCGGCGTCGGACTCGACCGGGCCGAGGACCTCTGCGCCGAACAGGGCCTGCACCCAGTTGGCCTGGTAGACGGTTTCGAGGTAGCGCTCTCCGAGGTCGGGGGCGATGGCCACGGCGGTGAGGCCGGGTGTGCCGTGCCGGGCCAGCCAGCGCATCGCGCCGCTGACGACGGTGCCGGTGGAGCCGCCGAAGAGGAAGCCGCGCCGGGCCAGCCGGCGGCACGCGCGGATGGTGTCCGCCTCCTCGACGTGGACGGCCTCGTCGACGTACCCCTCGTCGAGGAGCGGGGGGCGGACGCTCATGCCGAGGCCGGGGATCATCCGGCGGCTCGCCTCGCCGCCGAAGGACACCGAGCCGACGCTGTCCACGGCGACGATGCGCACGGGGCGGTGCCATTCGCGGAACCAGCGGGCGCAGCCCATCAGGGTGCCGGTGGTCCCGGCGCCGATGAACAGCACGTCCAGCCGGGGGAACGAGCGGGCGATGGCGGGGGCGGTCTGGTGGTAGTGGGCCTGCCAGTTGCCCGGGTTGGTGTACTGGCTGAGCCACAGGTAGCGGTCGTCCGAGGCGCAGAGCGAGCGGACGTAGTCGAGGCGCGCGCGCAGGAAGCCGCCGTGGGCGCTCGGCTCGGTGATGACGTGGACGTGCGCGCCGAGGGCCTCCATCAGGAGCCTCGTGGACAGGTTGCAGCGGGAGTCGGTGACGCACAGGAACGGGTAGCCCTTGCTCGCGGCGATCATGCTGAGGGCGACGCCCATGTTCCCGGAGGAGGACTCGAGCAGGACGGACCGCGATGTCAGGGCTCCCTGGCGTTCGGCGGACTCCACCATCTCCGTGGCGGGCTTCAGCTTGATCGACCCGGCGAAGTTGAAGCCCTCGCACTTCAGGAAGAGTTCGCCTCCCAGCACCGATCGGAGATCGACGTAGAGGTCCTCCTCGTTGAAGGTGTAGGGGTCCGATATGACTGACACGATGGCCTCCGCGGGTTGAAGGTCGGCCGGGGGCCGGATGGCGTTCATCCGTACCTGTTCAGTTCGTGGAAGAAGTCGTCGACTATGTGCAGCTCCCGGGAGGCGGCCACCTCGTCGTGGACGTACTTGCCGACCGCGAGGTCGAGCACGCCGAGGCCGAAGGGCGAGAACACCGTCGTCCGGTCCGTCGGTGGCGTGAGGCGTCCGGCCAGCACGTCCGCCAGGGTCCCGGTGACGAAGTCGCGTCGGCCGGTCAGCTGTTCGGCGAGGTGGACGGAGGTCTGCGCGGTCAGGCAGTGGTCGACGTCGTCGACGAGGTTGGCGGAGGCGAGGACGACCTCGGGGGCGAGGTCGCGCAGGGACAGGTGCAGTACGAGCGGGTGGTGGGCGAACCACGAGGGCGCGTGGATGTGCGGCCGGGCGGCGACGGTGGCGAAGACGACCAGGTCGCTCGCGCGGATCAGCGCCTCGGGGCTGTCGTGCACGACGATGTCGCCCGGGGCGCCGGACCGCTCCAGGTAGCCGCGGAACCCGTTCGCGCTGTCGGCGGACAGGTCGTGGACGCCGATGGCGTCGAAGGACCAGCCGGTGCCGGTGAGGAAGGTGTGGACGTAGCGGGCGATCAGGCCGCAGCCGATGAACCCGACGTGGGCGGGGCGGGGCCGGCCGGCGCTGAGCCGGTCCGCGGCCAGCGCCGCGGACGCCGCCGTGCGGGTGGCGCTCACGATGGAGGCCTCCATGCAGGCGAAGGGGTAGCCGGTGTCGTGGTCGTTGAGGATGAGCACCGCCGACGCCCTCGGCACGCCGGCCGTCACGTTCTGCGGGAAGCTGGAGATCCATTTGATTCCGTCCACCGGTGTCCGGCCGCCGATCGAGGCGGGCAGCGCGATGATCCGCGAGGTGGGGCGGTCTGGGAAGCGCAGGAAGTTCGACGGCGGGTTCACCGTGTCGCCGGCGTCGTGGAGCCGGTAGACGGCCTCGACGAGTTCCACGATCTGCTTCTCCCGCCCGCGCAGGGCGTCGCGGACCTGTGCGCCGGGGACGACCGCGAAGGGCGGCACGGCGGCCGGGGTCGCGTCGTCGCGGGGGGCCGTCGTCATACGGGGGTCACCTCCACGGTGGGCGAGCAGTCGGCCAGCCGGACGGGGTCCGCCATCGCGACGAGCACCTCGCGCGGCCCTTCGTAGGGCTCCCGGCTGTGGGCGGTGCGGACGTTGTCGACGAGCATGAGGTCGCCGGACTGCCACGGCTCGCGCACGGTGTGCGCCTCGTACACCTCGTTGAGCAGGCGGACGGTGTCCTCCTCCAGGGGTGTGCCGTCCCCGTAGCGGGTGTTGAACGGCAGCCCGTCGGCGCCGTAGACGTCCACCAGGTACTCGCGGATCTCGGGGGCGAGGGTCCACTCGTTGAGGAAGGCGATCTGGTTGAACCAGCAGCGCCGGCCGGTGACCGGGTGGCGTACGACGGCGCTGCGGCGCTGCCGGGTGCGCAGTCCGCCGTCGGGCTGCCACTCGAAGGCGATGGCCGAGGCGCGGCAGTAGGCCTCGATCGCGGCGCGGTCCTCGGTGCCGAAGGAGTCGGCGAGGGAGGCGCCGATGTCCTCGTTGTAGGTGCGGGTGAGGAGCCAGCCCTGCCGCAGGAAGCGTTCGACGAGGTCGGTGGGCAGCGCGCCGAGGACGGTCGTCGCGTCGGCGAGGGCGGTGGCTCCGCCGGCGACGGGGGCCTCGATGCAGGCGAACAGCATCAGCCCGGGGAACTCCAGGGTGTAGCTGAGTTCGTGGTGCATGCACATGGGCTGGCTGGGCGGCCACTTGGCGGAGGAGTAGACGCCGCCGGGGTAGGTCCGCCGGGCCGCGAAGGCCTCCCTCTCGGTCATGGGCGGGCCGCCGGCCAGCTCGCGCAGGACGGCCCCGGCCGTGTCCGGGTCGCCGAGCGCGAGGCCGCGGACGAGGACCGCGCCGTGCTCGGTGACGACGGCGCGCAGCGCGTCCCGGTGCTCGGCGGCCCAGCTCGCCGCGTCGCCGGTGAGGTCGGCGCGCAGGACGGGAGGTCTGCCGGGCCGCAGGTCGACGCCGGGCGGCGACAGGGGGATCGAGGACGGCATCTCGGTCTCCTTCCGGAGGCGGTGAGGCGGTGGGCTCTGTCGGTGGCGTCCGGGCCGTGTGGTCCGCGCCGTGCGGTCTACGTCGTGGTCGTACGGTCCGGGCGGCGCGGACCGGGGGAAGCGGGCGCCGGCGTGCTCTGCCGTTCGTCGACCGTGCGGGCCAGGTCGGCGAGGACCGGGTGGCGGGTGAGGTCGGTGAGGTCCACCGCGCGGTCGAGGGCGATCGCGAGCCGGACGGCGGCGAGGGAGGTGCCGCCCTGGTCGAAGAAGTGGTCGTGGCGGCGGACGCGGTGCTCGGGTACGTCCAGCACCTGGGCCCATGCTGCGGCCAGGCGCCGCTCGGTCGGGGTGCGGGGGGCGTCCCGTTCCGGGCCGCCGGCTCCGGACTCGGCGGTGGTGGGCGCGCCGGCGGGTTCGTCCGCGCCGAGCCGGGCGGCGAGCGCGGTGAGCGCCTTGCGGTCGGTCTTGCCGTTGGCGGTCAGGGGCAGTTCGTGCCGCCAGTGGAAGTCGGAGGGGACCATGTAGGCGGGCAGGGACTCGCCGAGCCGGGCGCGCAGGGCGGCGTCGTCCAGCGGGTGCGGGCCGGCGTAGAAGGCCGCCAGGCGTCCGCCCCTTCCGGCGCCGTCGGTGGCGACCACCGCCCCGTCGCGTACCCCGGGTACCCGCAGGAGGGCGTTCTCGACCTCGCCGATCTCGATGCGGAAGCCGCGGATCTTGACCTGGCTGTCTCGGCGGCCGAGGAAGTCGAGCTTCCCGTCGGGCAGCCAGCGGCCGTGGTCGCCGCTGCGGTAGAGCCGTTCGCCGGGGCGGTGCGGGTCGTCGGTGAAGGCGATCCGGGTGCGCTCGGGGTCGTTGACGTAGCCGCGTCCGACGCACACCCCGGAGAAGACGATCTCGCCGGGCGCGCCCAGCGGCACCGGCGCCAGGTGCTCGTCGACGACGTACACGCGGACGTTGTTGACGGGGCGGCCGAGCGGGACGCGGTCGCCGTCGGGCGGCCGGTCCATCACCTCGTGGTTGGTGTCGTCGGAGGTCTCGGTGAGCCCGTAGGCGTTGACCAGCGGGATCCGGGGCTGGGCCGCGAACCAGCGCTGGGCCTGCTCCTTCTTCAGGGCTTCGCCGGTGACCGACACGCGGCGCAGGGCGGGCAGGGTCCGCGGGTGGCGTTCCAGGTAGGCGAGGACGGCGTCGAGATACGAGGGGACGACCTGGAGCACGCCGACGCGGCCGCGTTCGACGGTGTCGACGAACCGGGGGACGTCGAGGATCGCCTCCTGTTCCACCAGCAGGGTGCTTCCGCCGGCCAGGAGCCCGGCCAGCAGCTGCCACAGGGAGATGTCGAAGCACTGGGGCGCGGTCTGGGCGACCACGTCCTTCTCGCCGATGCCGAGGTCGTCGATCTTGGCGTGGAGGTGGTTGAGCAGGCCGGCGTGCTCGCACATGGCGCCCTTGGGTTCGCCGGTGGAGCCGGAGGTGAAGAAGAGGTAGGCGAGCTGTCCGGCGGCGACGGGCACGCCGAGGTCGCCGGCGGGGTGGTCCTCCGCGTACGCCTCGCCCACGGGCAGCGCCCGGACGGCGGGCAGGGCGTCCAGGGCCCGGTCGAGGGTGGCGGCGGCGCCCTCCTCGGTGAGCACCAGGCGGCAGCCGGCGCGGGAGAGCATGGTGGCGATGCGGTCGGCCGGGAAGTGCGGTTCGACGGGCAGGTAGGCGCCGCCCGCTTTGAAGACCGCGAGGACGCACGCGGCCCAGTCGAGGGTGCGTTCGGTCACCACCGCGACCACGTCCTCGGGGCGGAGGCCGCGCGCGAGCAGGGCGCGGCCCAGCCGGTTGGCCCGCTCGTCGAGTTCGCGGTAGGTCCAGCGGTGGTCGCCGCGGGCGACGGCGACGGCGTCGGGGTGGGCGCGAACGCGTTCCTCGAACAGTTCGTGGACGCGGCGGTCGGGCAGCTCGCGGCGGGGGCCGGCGAGGCCGTCGAGCTGGAAGCGGAGCTCCTCGGGCGACAGCAGGCTCTGCCGGTCGTGCGGGGCGTCCGGGTCGGCGGCGATCAGCCGGAGCGCGGTGAGGTGGTAGCCCGTGATGCGGGCGGCGCTCCCGGCGTCGAGCGCGTCGGTCCGGTAGCGCAGGCGCAGCAGGGGGCGGCCGTCGTGTCGGGGGAGTTCCAGGCGCAGCACGGCGTCCTCGGGCAGTTCGCCCGCCGCGCCGGTCGGGTCGAACACGGCCTCGGTCGAGGGCCCGGTGCGGCCGAGTTCCCTTCGGAGCGCGTCCACGGGGAAGTCCTGGTGGATCACCAGGGCGACGGCGGCGCGGTGGGCGTGTTCCACCAGCGTGCGCCAGGGGCCGGGGTCGACGGTCAGCGGGCAGGGCAGCGGCCGGCCGCCCTCGGCGACGACGTGCGCGGTGGTGACCTCCCGCTCGCCGGAGAGGGCGGCGAGCACCTTGGCGTGGGCGGCCAGCAGCACCGAGCCGAGGAGCGGGTCGCCGGGCAGGCCGGTCGTCCGGAGCGCGGTGAGCAGGTCGTCGGGGATCGGGGTCTCGTGCACGGCGGTCCCGTGGGCGGCCGTGCGGCCGGCGCCGGCGGTCCGCCACCGGGGGACGGTGGTGGCCCCGCCCGAGGCCAGGACGTTCTGCCAGTGCTCCCGGCCGGCCTGGGTGATGAGCGTGGGTGTCGATGTCGCCATGCGGACCTACCTCCCCTCGCCGCTGCGGGACGGGCTCAGCGGCGTGGCCGGGTTGCCGCCCCACCGAGCGTCCTGGGGGACGAGCTCCCCCTTCATCAGGAAGGAGTCGGGGGCGAGGACCGCGCCCTCGCCCACCATGACCCCGTAGTGCACGAACGCGCCGACGCCGAGGGTGCAGCGGGAGCCGAGAGCGCTGCGGTCGGACTTGAAGGTGCCGTCCTCCTGCGAGTGGCACTGCACGACGGTGCCCGCGTTGAGCGTGCACGCGTCGCCGAGGGTGACCAGGGACCGTTCGGTCAGGTAGCAGCCGTCGTCGAAGACGCGGCGGCCCAGGCGGACGCCGAGCAGCCTCCAGACGAGGTTCTTGTACGGGGTGCCGTTGAAGATGCGCAGGTAGGTCTCTGAGGGCACCTTCCAGTAGCGCTCGTGCCGCCAGAAGCGCGGGTCGTAGATCGAGCAGAGCAGCGGGCGCAGCGGGACGACGGCTGTGAGGGCGCGCTCCAGGAGCACGAAGTACGCGACGGTGAAGACCAGGCCGAGCACGTCGGCCAGGGCGATCGCCGGCGCGCCGAAGGCGCTGTACCACTCGGTGGCGGCGGACGCGAGCAGGACGAGGCCGAAGGCGTACATCCACCGGGTCCCGAGGTACCACAGCATGGTGGAGGCGTTGTGCCGGTTCTTCGCGGCTAGGGCGGGCCGCAGCTCCTCGGGGTTCTTGAACCGGTCGCACCGGCTGTCCCTGAGGACGGTGCGGGGGATCTCGAAGCTGGGCGAGCCGAGCAGTCCGACGCCCTCGCGGACCTTCCCGTCGACGGGCACCATGACCTTCGTCGCCAGGAGGCAGTTCTCGCCGGTTCTGCCTCCGGCGGGGTAGGCGATGCGGTTGCCGAGGAAGTTGCGGGGGCCGATCTCCGCCCGGGAGACGCGGAAGGCGCTGCCGGAGTAGTCGGCGTTCATGATCGACAGCCCGTCGGCGACCATCGTGCCGCGTCCGACGCGGCTCAGGTAGGGCGTCTCGTGCTTCATCTCGGTGCCGAAGTTCGATCCGGTCTGCTCGACCCTGGACAGGTCGTAGCCGAGGCACCGCAGATAGTGGACGATGGCGGAGCTGTCACCGAACAGGCGCTTGAGGAAACGCCAGTTGGTGAGGAGCGTGATGGTCCGGTGCACCCCGTGGTGGAAGCCGTACAGGGGGTAGACCCGGTCCGGCTTCACGGCCTTGGCGAGCAGGCGGGGCACGGTGGTCATCACGAGGAGTCCGGCGGGGACGGCTCCGAAGACGAGCACGAAGGAGAAGGCGAGGGCGTCTCGGTAGAACGTCCAGTCGCCGAAGACCGCGGGTCCCGGTTCCAGGGCGGTTCGGATGTCCGGGGTCCCGGTGAGCAGCGCGTACAGGCCGCCGACCGCGATCGGCAGGTACACGGCGAGGGCGACCAGGAGTTGCAGCACGCTGTGGACCGTCCGGCGCAGCGGGCCGCAGGGGACCGGGCCCACCCTCCGGTAGTCGGCGTCGGCCGGCTGGGCCGGGGAGCCGTGCCAGTGCTCCCCTGCGGGCACGGTCTGCCCGCGGTGCAGCGAGGAGGCGTGGCCGAGCTGGGCGCCGTCGCCGAGACGGGTGTCGATGTCGAGCACCGTGGCCTCGCTGACCAGCACGTCGTTGCCGAGGGTGACGGGGCCGGTCTGGATGAGTCCGTCGTGGGCCCGGTAGCAGGTGAAGGAGGAGTCCTTGCGGACGACGGTGTCGTCGCCGATGGTGAGCAGGTCGGTGCAGACGGGCACGGTCCGGGAGAGGACGACGGAGCCCCGCCCCACCTTCGCTCCCAGGGCTCTCAGATAGACGAGGTAGAGCGGCGATCCGTGGAACAGCACGAGCGGGTCGGAGCGGATGAGCGCCTTGACGATCCAGAAGCGGACGTAGGCGAGGCTCCAGACGCGGATCTCCTGGGGCTTCCACCGGCCGACGAGCGCCCACTTGGCGACGACGGGCAGCGTGCACAGGGTCACGAAGACGGCGGCGCCGAACAGGACCGACCGCAGGTACACCTCGGCCGCCGAGGAGCCGGCGGAGATCCACTCGTAGCCCCGTTCGGCGATCAGGGCGATGAGGTAGGCGTAAACGAGGAAGGCGAGGAGCTGGAGGGCGCCGCACAGGACGTAGTGCGGGGCGCCTGCCGGGGGCGGTGCCACCGGCCCCGCAGGGGCGGGGGCGGTCCTCGGGGCCGGCTGCGCGTCCGGGGCTGCCGCGGTGGCCGCCTCTGCCCGAGCGGCGGTGGCCGTCGCGAGGCTGCGCAGCGTCGGATGGCGGTACACGTCCTTCATGGACACCGGTGGCAGGTCGCCGCGTTTCCTTATCCTGGCGCAGAAGTGGGCCATGACCAGCGAGTCGGCGCCCAGCTCCTCGAAGAAGTGGGCGTCGGCCGGTATCCGCTCCATGCGGACGACGTCGGCCAGTACGGGGGTGAACTCTTCTTCGAGTACGGCCGGGTCGCCGTACCCGTCCAGCAGGACCGTGGACTCCCGTGCGGGAGGCAGTGTCTCCACCGGCTTGTCCGCCATGTCAGCTCCGAAGGTTCCGAGGAAGTGCCGCTCGGCACTGGCCGGTTCGCGTGGCACACCGGTGTCGGCCAGGGTCGTGGTCGTACCCATGTCCTTCATTCGGCACGAAAGGGTGGGCAGATCTCCGAACCGGTATTTTTCTCGCATTCCGGACATCGTCTCGGGTGGTGGGACGGCGTCGGCGGAGCGGGCGCGCCGACGGGCCCTTGTCACCCAGGCACGAACCCCGGCCCCGGGAGACTCACCTCTCGCACACAGAACGGCCAACCACTCGGCCCCTCCCCGCCCCGCTGCCATATTCGGTAGCCACTTCGGAGGTGGCTGTGACACCAGAAGCGACGACGTCCCCGACCAGAAGCTCCCCCACGGGGACGCCCCCGCCCGCGATCCGGGCGCCCGACTGCACCGCCGAGCGCATCGCCGCCCTGGAACGGCGCCGGGCGCGGGCGCTCTTCGGGGGCGGCCCGAGAAGACGGGGCGAGTTCGGCGCCCGGGAACGGATCGGCCTGCTCCTCGACGAGGACTCCTTCACCGAGACCGGTCAGTTCGTCCGGGCCCGCGCCACCGGCGACGGCGCCGACCGCCCGTACGGCGACGGGGTGGTCACCGGGCACGGCACGATCGACGGCCGGCCCGTGTGCGTGTTCGCGCAGGATCCCACCGTGTTCGGCGGCAGCATGGGCGAGGCCTTCGGGGAGAAGACCGTCGCCCTGATGGACCTCGCCCTCAAGACGGGCTGCCCGGTCATCGGGCTCAACGACGGCGGCGGCGCGCGCATCCAGGAGGGCGTCGCCTCGCTCGCCCTCTACGCCGAGCTGGTCCGCCGCAACGTGCGGGCGTCCGGGGTGATCCCGCAGATCTCGGTCGTCCTCGGGCCGTGCGCCGGCGGGGCCGCCTACTCCCCCGCCATCACCGACTTCACCGTGATGGTCGACGGCGCCTCGCACATGTTCGTCACCGGGCCCGACGTCATCGAGACCGTCACCGGCGAGCGGGCGAGCGCCGAGGAGCTGGGCGGGGCCCGCACCAGCAACTCCGTGAACGGCAACGCCCACTTCCTCGCCGCCGACGAGAAGGAGGCTCTCGACACCGTCCGCGACCTGCTGTCGTACCTGCCGGCCAACAACATGGAGCGGCCCCCGCGCTACACCCCGGGCGACGCCCCCGCCGGCGCCGCGCTCGACGAGGTGGTGCCCGACCGGCTCGGGCAGGCGTACGACATGCGCGACGTCCTGCGCGCGGTCGTCGACGACGGGGAGCTGCTGGAGGTGCAAGAGCTGTTCGCGCCGAACATCGTCTGCGCGCTCGCCCTGGTCGAGGGCGGCCCCGTAGGCGTCGTCGCCAACCAGCCGCTGCACGCGGCCGGCGTCCTGGACATCGACGCCTCCGAGAAGGCGGCGCGCTTCGTGCGCTTCTGCGACGCCTTCGGGCTGCCCTTGCTGACCTTCGCCGACGTCCCCGGCTATCTCTCCGGCGTGCGCCAGGAGCAGGCCGGCATCATCCGGCGCGGCGCGAAGCTGCTCTACGCGTACGCCGAGGCGACCGTCCCCAAGGTCACCGTGGTGGTGCGCAAGGCGTACGGCGGCGGCTACGCCGTGATGGGCTCCAAGCACCTTGGCGCCGACGTCAACCTCGCCTGGCCCACCGCGCGCATCGCCGTGATGGGCGCAGAGGGCGCGGTCGGCGTCCTGCACCGGCGCGACCTGGCCGCGGCTGCCGACCCCGGTGCGTTGCGCGCCCGTCTGGTCGCCGCGTACGAGAACACGCACGGCACGCCCTACCTCGCGGCCGAGCGGGGTTACGTCGACGCCGTGATCGCTCCGCGCGACACCCGCGCCCATGTCTGCCGCGCCCTGCGCGCGCTGCGCGGCAAGCGCGCCCCGGCCCCGGAGCGCCGGCACGGCAACATCCCCCTCTGACTCCCCCCTCGGCCCCCTGGATCCCCCTCCGGGTCATCCCGGCAAGCGCCCCCGCGACGTGAGGAGCCCCGCTCGATGGACAACCGCCGCCCCCCGCTCGCCCCCGCGTGCAGCACTCTGCCGGAGTACGTGCGGCACTGGGCCGAGCACACTCCGCAACGCCGGGCGTTCACCTTCGTCGACCATCCCGCCCCGCACGCGCGCGGCGTCCACCGCACCCTGACCTGGCGCCGTCTGGAGCTGCGGGTGCGGGCGGTGGCCGGCCGGCTCGCCGAGGAGGCCGCACCCGGAGCGCGGGTCGCGCTGCTGTGCCCCCAAGGCCCCGAGTACGTCACCGGCTTCCTCGCGGCGCTCACGGCCGGGCTGGTCGCCGTACCGCTGTATCCGCCCGGTCTGCCGGGGCACGGCGACCGGCTCTCCGCCGTGCTCGCCGACGCGGATCCGGAGCTCGTGCTGACGTCCCGTCATGCGCTGGATGAGGTACGGGAGTTCTGTGCGGGGCGGGCGGTGCGGGTGCTCGCGGTGGACGACGTGCCCGACGCCGCCGCCGACGAGGCACGGCCGGGCACACCGGTCGCGTCGGCGGTGGCCTACCTCCAGTACACCTCCGGTTCGACCCGCACGCCGGCGGGCGTGGAGATCACCCATGCGAACGTGGTCGCCAACGCCCTTCAGGCGCTGACCGCTTACGGCGCGGAGACGGATCCGGTGACCTGTGTGGGGTGGCTGCCGCTGTACCACGACATGGGGCTGGTGCTGAGCGTCGCCGCCCCGGTGGTGCGGGGCCTGCTGTCGGTGCTCATGGATCCGGTCGCCTTCCTCCACGAACCCGCGCGCTGGCTGCGGCTGCTGGCCGCCCATCCGCGCGCGGTGAGCGCGGCGCCCAACTTCGCCTACGACTTCTGCGCCGCGGCCGTGACCGACGCGCAGAAGGCCGGCCTGCGGCTGGACGGGGTCGCCGCGCTGATCAACGGCAGCGAGCCGGTGCGGCCCGGCACCGCCGACCGCTTCCACGCCGCCTTCGCCGCACAGGGCCTCCCGCCCGGCTCGCACTGCCCCTCGTACGGGCTGGCCGAGGCCACCGTGTTCGTCAGCGCCGCCCGTCCCGGGGAGCCGTTGCGGCGGTTCGCGCTCGACCGGGACGCCCTCGCCTCGGGTAAGGCGCTGCCCGCGCGCGCCGGGGACCCCACGGCGGTCCTGCTGGCCGGCTGCGGCGCTCCGGCGGGCCAGCGGGTCCGCATCGCCGATCCGGTGTCCCGTGCGGCCCTGTCGGAGGGTGAGGTGGGCGAGATCTGGGTGCAGGGGCCCAACGTGGGACGCGGCTACCGGGGGCAGGACGGGCTGACCCGGCGGGTCTTCGGCGTGCCGCTCGCCGAGGAGGCGGGTGCCGGGGGAGGTCCGGAACGGAGCGACGGCGGTTCGGGGGGCTGGCTGCGCACCGGGGATCTGGGGGCCTTCCTGGAAGGGCAGTTGATCGTCACCGGCCGGCTGAAGGACCTCATCGTGGTCGACGGCCGCAACCACTATCCGCAGGACGTCGAGGCCACCGCCCAGGAGGCGCACCCGGCCGTGCGGCGGGACCGGCTGGCCGCGTTCGGGGTGCCGGGCGACGCGGGCGAGCGGGTCGTCGTCGTGGCGGAGCACGCGCGGACCGCGCTCCTCGCGGACATCGACGTGCCGGAGCTCACGCGCGCGGTGCGCGCCGCCGTCTCCGCCCGGCACGGACTGCGGCTGGCGGACGTGGTGCTCGTCCCGCCGGGGACCGTGCCGCGCACGTCGAGCGGCAAGGTCTCGCGGGCGCTGACCCGGGAGCGCTATCTCGCCGGCGCCTACCTGACGGAGGCGGCGGGATGACGGCGGCCGGAGCGGGCGGGCGGCGGCCGGGTGCGGGTGACTTGCGCCGGCTGGTCGCGGCGCGGGTGGCCGAGCGGGTGGCCGGCTGGAGCGGGGCGGCCGTCGCGGACGTCCCGATGGACCGGCCGCTGGCGGATCTCGGCATGTCCTCCCGGGACGCGGTCGTGCTGGCCGGGGAGCTGTCCGAGGTGGCGGGGCGGGAGCTGCCGGCGACGCTGGTGTGGGAGGCGGCCACGGGCGACGACCTCGTGGCGCGAGTGTGCGACCCGGCGGCACGGCCGGATACGCGCGTGGGCGACCCGGCGGTCCGCGTGGGCGACCCGGCGGCACGGCCGGATACCCACGTGGGCGACCCGGCGGCACGGCCGGATACCCGCGTGGGCGACCCGGCGGCGCGACCGGATACGCGCGTGGGCGACCCGGCGGTGCGGCCGGGCGCCTCCTCTGCGGGCCGGTCGGACTTCCCTGCCGTCCCCGCCGCGGGCGCGGCCGGTGAGCCGGTCGCTGTGGTCGGGGTGGGCTGCCGGCTGCCGGGCGGTGTGCACGGGCCGGACGACTACTGGCGGCTGCTGTGCGAGGGGCGTGACGGGATCCGGCGGGTGCCGGAGGACCGGTGGCGGGACTTCACCGCCTTCCCGCCCGCCGACGCGCCCGGGTACGGCGGCTATCTCGACGACGTCGCCGGCTTCGACGCGGACTTCTTCCGCATCACCCCGCGCGAGGCCGCGGTGATGGACCCGCAGCAGCGGATCCTCCTGGAGGTCGTCCACGAGGCCCTCGACCACGCCGCCGTCCCGGCCGCGTCCCTCGCGGGCACGGCGACCGGCGTCTTCGTCGGCGTCTCGGCCCCGGAGTACGGGCAGCTCACCGGCGTGGACCCGGCCGGCGTCGATCCGTGGGCTCCCGCCGGCGGGGCGCTGAGCGTGGCCGCCGGGCGGCTCGCGTACGTGCTGGACGCGCGCGGGCCGGCGATGGCCGTCGACACCGCGTGCTCCTCGTCGCTGGTCGCCGTGCACCAGGCGTGCGTCAGCCTGCGCTCGGGCGAGTGCGACACGGCGATCGCCGCGGGCGTCAACCTGCTGCTCTCCCCCGCCGTCACGGTCGCGTTCCGGCGGGCGGGGGCCCTCGCGCCGGACGGGCGGTGCAAGCCGTTCTCCCCGGCGGCCGACGGTATCGGTCGCGGCGAGGGCTGCGCGGCCGTGCTGCTGAAGCGGCTGTCGGACGCCGAGCGGGACGGCGACCGCGTCCTCGCCGTCATCCGCGCCACGGCCGTCAACTCCGACGGCCGCTCCAACGGGCTCCTGGCCCCCAACCCCGCAGCCCAGCAGGCCCTGTTGGCGACGGCGTACGCGCGGGCCGGGCTCGCCCCCGCACTCGTGGACCTCGTCGAGGCGCACGGCACGGGCACCCCGCTGGGCGATCCGATCGAGGCGGGCGCGCTCGGCGCGGTCCTCGGGGCGGGACGCGAACCCGACCAGCCTCTGCTGCTCGGCTCGGTCAAGGGCAACCTCGGGCACCTGGAGTCCGCGGCGGGCGTCGCCGGGCTGGTGAAGACGGTGCTCGCGCTGCACCACGACCTCGTCCCGCCGTCCCTGCACTGTGCCGGGGGCAGCGCCCTCACCGACGAACGGCTGCGGGTGGTGACCGAGCCGGAGCCCTGGCCGCGCTACAGCGGCACGGCCACCGCCGGGGTGTCCGGATTCGGCTTCGGCGGGACCAATGCCCATGCGGTGCTGGAGGAATGGCGTCCCGGCGCAGGGTCCGGGGGATCTGCGGGGACCGGGGACTCCGAGGCATTCGGCGTCTTCCTGGGCCCTGTCGGCTTCCTGGGCTCGCGGCCCGCGCGGGAACATGCCGCCAGGCTGCATCTGCTCAGCGATCTCGACGCGGTCCGGATCCGGGACACCGCCGCCCGGCTCGCCGTACGGCTCGGCACGCCCGAGGGGAGCGCCCTGGACCCCGCCGACGTGGCGCGCACCCTCGCCGGGCGGACGGGCCGGGGGCCCGTGCGGGCCGCCGTGGTCGCGCGGGACCAGGGCGAACTCGTCGACGGGCTGGAGGCGTTGGCGCGGGGAGACGCGCAACCGCGGGTCGTGACCGGGGAGCGGGATCTCGTCGGGCCGCGCGGGCCGGTGTGGGTGTTCTCCGGGTACGGCAGCCAGTGGGCGGGGATGGGACGCCGACTGCTGCGCGAGGAACCGGCCTTCGCCGCCGCCGTGGAGAAGCTCGACGGGCAACTGGCCGCCGAGTGCGGTGTGTCCCTGTACGGTCAGCTGGCGTCCGGGCTGCCGCTGGACCGACTGGAGGTGTGCCAACCGGTTCTGTTCGGCTTGCAGTTGGCGCTGGCGGAGTTGTGGCGCTCCTACGGCGTGGAGCCCGCCGCCGTGATCGGTCACTCGCTCGGCGAGGTGGCCGCCGCGGTGTGCGCGGGCGCCCTCGAGGTGTCGGACGCGGCGCGGATCGTCGCCGTACGGGCCCGGCTGCTCAGCGGGCTGCGCGGCGGGGCGATGGCGGTCGTCGACCTCGAAGACGGTGAACTCGTCACACTGGAGCGGGACTTCCCCGGAGTGCAGGTCGCCGTGCACTCCTCGCCCGGGCAGAAGGTCGTCACCGGGGACGAGCCGGCGGTGGACCGGCTGGTGCGCCGACTGGAACGGGAGGGGCGGGCCGCGCGTTCCCTGCGCGTGGCCGGCGCCGGACACTCACCCCAAGTCGAGCCGTTGTTGACCGAGTTGATGAGCCAGTTGTCGGATCTCCCGGCTCGGCGGCCCGAACTGCCCGTCTACTCCACGGTGCTGGACGACCCGCGCGGCGACTGCGTCTTCGACGCGGGACACTGGGCGGCGAACCTGCGGCGGCCCGTGCGCCTGGACCGGGCCGTCGCGGCGGCCGTGGCGGACGGCCACAGCGCCTTCGTCGAGATCTCGCCCCACCCGGTGCTGACCCGGGCCGTCGCCGACAACGCGCCCGGCGCCCTCGCCGTCGGGACACTGCGCCGCGACGCCGACGGCTCGGCCGGATTCCTGACCCAGGTGGGCGCCCTGTACGCGGCGGGCGGGCGGCTGCCGCTGCCGCCCGGCCGGGTCGTCGACCTGCCCGCGCCGCGCTGGCGGCACGTCCGCCACTGGTGGACGGACGGACGCGCGCCCACGACGGCCTCCCCCGCTGTCGGCGGGCCCGCCGAACCACCGCCACCGGCCGCACCGACGACGCGGACGGCGGCCGCGGCGGCCTCACGGGAGGCCGACGCGGCGCGGGACGCCTCGGTCGCCGGCCGGCTCTGTCATCACATCGTCTCCGTCACCGGCCATCCGCCGGCCCGTGTCACCCCTGCCACCGCGCTCGCCGACCTCGGCTTGGACTCGCTGATGGCGGTCCGCGTCCGTGCCGCGCTGCAAAGGGAGCTGGACATCGAGCTGCCGCTGCGGGAGCTGCTCGGCGCGGCCACCGTCGCGGAGGCGGCGGCGTCCGTCGAGCGGGCGCTGTCCGTGCGGCCGGAGGGCCCGCTGCGGGTGCTGAGCGCCGTCGGCTCGCGTGCCCCGCTGTTCCTCTTCCACGCCGCCGGCGGCAGGTGCGACGTCTACCGAGGGCTCGTCGAACGGCTCGGCTCCCGGCCCGGGGGGCGGCGGCCGGTGTACGGCCTCGACCGGCTCGACGACGTCCACACGATCGCCGGCAAGGCCCGCCGCTACGCCGACGCCATCGCCGCAGCCCACCCCGACGGGCCCTGTGCGCTGGGCGGTTGGTCCTTCGGCGGCTTCCTCGCCCAGGAGACCGCGCGGCAACTCGCCGCCGCCGGCCGTGAGGTGGAGCTGGTGGCGCTGATCGACTCCGTGCGGCCCCTCCCCCGGCCCGACCGCGCCCCGGCGGACCTGGCGCGCGACCGCTTCGAGGGGTTCGCCCGGCACGCCGCCGACGCCTACGGGGTCCGGCTGGAGCTGCCGTACGACGAGCTCGTGGCGATGGACGACGACGGCGACCGCGTCGACGCCGTGCTGCGGGCGCTGCGCGAGGCCGCCCCCGGCGTGCCGCCGGCCGCGCTGGAGCACCAGCGCGCCTCCTACCTGGACCTCGGCATCGGCGAGGCCCACCGGCCGGGACGCTACGAGGGGCGCGTCGTCCTGTACCGGGCTGCCGAGCCCGCCCCGCACACGGTGCGCGATCCCGCGTACGAGCGCGAGGACGAGGCGCTCGGCTGGGACGAGGTGTGCCCGGACCTGACCGTCGTGACGGTGGGGGGACACCATCTGTCACTGCTCGACCCGCCGCACGTCGACGAGATCGCCGACCGTCTGCACCGCGAACTCAGCCGCACCTGACCCGAGGAGAGCCGCATGTCCCACCGCACCCGCGACGGCGTGTCACGGCGCGCCGTCGCCAGAGCCGCGACGGCCGCCGGCCTGAGCGCCCTGTTCGCCGCCGGGGGCGGCGCGGCGCGGGCCGCCGCGACCCGGCTCGGGCCGCGTACCGTCGACGTGTCGGTGCCGTCCGTCGCCCTGGGGCGCAGCGCGCCGGTGCGGCTGATCCTGCCGTCGGGCTTCGACGCCAGGGCATCGCGGACCTACCCGGTGCTCTACCTGCTGCACGGCGCCCACGACGACTACACCTCCTGGACCCGGGAGACCGACATCGAGGCCTTCACCGAGGGCCGGGACCTGATCGTCGCGATGCCGGACGCGGGCCCGACCGGCATCCCCAGCGACTGGCGCGCGGGCCCCGACTACGAGACGTTCCAGCTGGCCGAGGTGCCCGCGCTGCTGACCCGCTCCTACCGGGCCTCGGGCGTGCGGGCCGTCGCCGGGGTGTCCACCGGCGGATACGGCGCGATGGCGCACGCCGCCCGCCACCCGGGGGCGTTCGCCGCCGCGGCCTCCTACAGCGGCATCCTCGACACGACCGCGCCGGGCGTGCCCGCTCTGATGGACGCCATCGTGGCCCGCGAGGGCCTGCTGCCGCCCTCCCTGTGGGGCAACCCGGTGCTCAACCTGCTCACCTGGCGGGACTTCAACCCGCGGTCCCGCGCGGAGGGTCTGCGTGGGACCCCCCTGTACGTCTCCAGCGGCAGCGGCGTGCCCGGCGGTGGCGCCGGGGACTGGCTGCCGGGGGCGCTGGAGAGTCTGCTGTGGCCCTCGGCCCACCTCTTCGCCGACGCCCTGGCGCTGCTGCGGATCCCGGTCACCACCCACTTCTACGCGGGAGGGGCGCACGACTGGGCCTATTGGAAAGGGGAGTTCACCGCCTCGTGGCCGATGCTCGCCCGTGCGCTGGGGGTGCCGGTGTGAGGCCGGCGGCGTCGGGGCACGGAACGGAGCGCAGGGGACGTCCGTCCAACCCGCAAGTCGTCCCTCGCGCCGCGGGCAACGGCCCGCGGGTGAGCCGCTTCCGGGTGAAAGGAGGGTCCGCCGTGGCCGCCCCCACCCCGCACGGCGTACCGGACGGTCTCGGAGCCGCCGCGGTGCCGCCGGACCTCGCCCTGCTGCTGCGCGATCAACTGGAGGCCGTCGCCGACGAGGTGGAGGAGGAGGTGCGCAGACAGGTCCCGGAGTACGCCCGGCCGGCCGACGGAACGTATCGCGCGCATCTGAGGGCCGGGGTGGTGCAGGCGCTGACCCTGTTCGTGGACCACATCGCCGATCCGCGCGGCCAGGGCGCCGCCATCACGACGACCTACTACGAGCTGGGGCGCGGTGAGGCGCTGGAGGGCCGCGGCCTGGACGCGCTGCAGTCCGCGCTGCGGGTGGGCGGGCTGCACGCCTGGCGGCTGATGGGCCGCACGGCGGAGGAACTCGGGCTGGACTCCTCGGTCGTGGCCGCGCTGGGCGAGCTGGCGTTCCGGACCGTGCACGAGGTCGCCGAGGCGGCGGCCGCCGGGTACGCGGAGGCCCGGCTGCGCAGCACGGACGAGCTGGAACGGCGTCGGCGGCGACTGCTCGACCTGCTGCTGAGCGACCCGCCGGCGTCCCCGGAGGCCGTGCAGGACCTGGCGCACGCGGCGCGGTGGCCGGTGCCCCGGCAGGTTGCCGTGGTGGCGCTCGCGGCCACCGCGGACCGGCGTGAGGAGGAGCGGCCGCTGGCGTCGGCGGGGGCGCTGGTGGACATGGGCTCCCGGCCGCCGCGCATGCTGGTGCCCGATCCGGAGGGCTCCGGCCGGTTCGGCGGTCGGGCGTTCACCCTGGCGCTGCGGGGGCGTCCGGCCGCGATCGGGCCGACGGTGCCGCTCGAGGAGGCCGCCCGGTCGCTGCACTGGGCAAGCCGGGCCCTCGGGCTGATGGGCCGGGGAATCCTGCCCCGGCAGGGCGTGGTGCGCTGCGCCGACCACTTGTCGACGCTGCTGCTGCACAGCGACGAGCCGATCCTCGCGAGGCTGCGGTCGCAGTGTCTCGCGCCCCTGGACTCCGTCTCGGAGGGGCAGCGCGGGCGGCTCGCCGAGACGCTGCTCGCCTGGCTGCTGAGCGGCAGCAACGTGCCCGACGTCGCCGCGCGGCTCCACGTCCATCCGCAGACGGTCCGTTATCGCCTGCGCCAGCTGGAGAAGCTCTTCGGCGACGCGCTGCACGATCCCGACGCGCGTCTTGACCTGATTCTCGCGCTGCGCGCGGAGTCACTGCACGCTCAATCGCTGCGGGCGCCGTCGCCAGGCCCGCGATCGCCTGGCACGGAATCGCCGGAAGCGAATTCATCACTCACCGCGGCAACAAAATCCGAGACGTTTATGAATTCCCGTCCATAACACTTCGACGGTCCACGCGCATACGTTCGGGGCGTCCTTTTCCGCAGGCGCTTTCCAGCGCCCCACCCCAAAGGATTCCCCCATGCGCATCCGCTTGTGCCTCGCCGCGCTGTCGCTGCTCGGCGGGGCCTCACTGGCCACCCTCTCGGCACCCGCCGCTTCCGCCGCCGCCTGCACGGCCGTCGACGTCGTCGCCGCCCGGGGCACTTTCGAGCCGGGCAATCTCGGTCTCATCGTCGGCGACCCGGTCTATTCCGCACTCCAGCGGAAACTGCCGGGCGTCTCCCTTTCCAGCTACAAGGTGAATTACCCCGCCGACCTCTCCCTGACGTCGGCGGCGCAGGGAAACGCGGATCTGGTGAACCATGTGCGTGCCCAGGCCGCCGCCTGCCCGAACCAGCGTTTCGTGCTGGTGGGCTATTCGCAGGGCGCGAACGTCGTCGACAACTCCATCGGCGTCAGCAGCGCCGGCGCCGTGGTCGGCAGCCCGATCGTGGCCACCGTCCCGGCCGCGCTGGAGCCGAGGGTGGCCGCGGTGCTGCTGTTCGGCAACCCGATCCGCGCCCTCGGCAAGAGCGTCACCGGCACCTACCAGAGCCGTACGGCGGACTTCTGCGCCGCGGGCGACCCCATCTGCGTGAACGGTGGGGACGACGTGCTGGCGCACCTCGGTTACACCGCGAACGCGGACGCGGCGGCCACGTTCGCCGCGGGCAGGCTGTGACCGGCCGTCGGTGACACGGGGCGGGCCCGGGAGGAAGTCCTCCCGGGCCCGTCTCGTGTCATGCCAGGGCTACTCCGGTGCGCGGGCGAACTCGGTGAGGGCCCTGGAGACCGGCTCGGGCCGGCCGTCGTTCTGCCGGGGCGCGGCGGTGAGCACGTCGAGGTGCTGGTAGCCGTCGGCGACCACGGGATCGAGGCCGTCCGGGACGCGGCCGGCCAGCAGGCCGTCGCCCGCGAGGACCGTCAGCGTCGGCCGGGCGGTGAGTCCCGCGGGGTGCGCGAGGAGCCGCTTCACCTGCGGTGAGTCGGCCAGTTGGAGATCGGTGACGAGTTTCGTCGGGAAGTACTGTTCCGTGAAGTCGAGCGGCTGCTCGGCCAGGCTGCGGGCGAGCTCCCGGATGGAGGTGACCTCCTTGCCGGCGCCGGTGAACGGCGTGCCGTCGGCCGACCGGTACCCGGGGTCGTCGGGGGCGCCGACGCGGTCGTAGTCGCGCCACGTGTAGAGCGGGCCGTGCGGGCGGTCGGGGATGGCCTTGTACTCGCGGCCGAACAGCGCCGGCAGTTGTCCGCTGCCGTTGGCGGCGGGGAAGCTCTTGTCGGCGATCGGCCCTCCGTCGAAGAAGCCGACGCTGCTCTGCAGGAAGGCCAGCGGCACCGAGTGGTCGTCCATCAGCGCGCCGAGCACGGCGTCGTTGGTGAGCCGGAAGTCGCGGACGGCGGGGGTTCCGGTGAGGAACGCGGCGGCGTCCTCGGAGAACAGGAAGCGGTTGGTGGCCTCGATGTTGCCGTTCCGGGGGAGATAGGAGGGCAGGTCGGCCTCGCCGCCCGGGTCCTGGAGCGCGCCGAGGCCCGCGATGGCGAGCAGGGTCATCGTCTCGGGGTTGAGCAGGACGGGCGCGGAGAGCGAGCGCGGGAGCAGTCCGGTGTCGAGACCGGCCTGCACGGCGCCGTAGCCGAGACCGATGTCGGGCAGGTCGGTGTCGTCCGGGATGCTGCCGCTGAGGTCGGCGAGGGAGGTGGAGACGGTGGTGTCGAGGGCGAAGTAGCCGGCGCACTGGTTGTAGCCGGCGTCGGCGGTGGTCCTGCGGTCGCCGTCGAAGTCGGCGGTGGCGAAGTAGCCGGTGACGACACCGCCGAGCGAGTGCCCGCCGCACAGCACCTTGCGCTGCCGCAGCGCCTGGTCGGGGAGTTCGGCGGTGAGCAGGTCGTACTGGTCGCGGACGGTCTGCTCGATGCCGAGCCTCGCCATCCAGCCGAGTTCGCCGTTGCCGGTGAACCCGGCGAAGGTACGGCCGGCGACCTGCCGGCCTCGGTAGTAGTAGTCGACGGCCGTGTGCTGGTCGCCGGAGGCGATCCCGGTGCGGTCCTCCAGGCAGTTGGAGCGCCGGTCCAGGGCCCAGAACTCGATGTGCCGGCCCTGGGCCGCCGCGCGGGCCACGGTGTTGCGGGCGACGCTGTCGAAGGCGCCGGCGCCCTCCAGGATGCCGGGCTGGGCGAGGAGGACGCGGTCGGCGTCGGCGGAGTCGGCGGGGCCGGCAGCCGACCGGTAGCGCAGGTACGACAGCCAGTCGCAGGCCGCCGGGCGCGCCCCGAAGGACGCCGGCAGGGGCGACCGTACGCGCACCACGGTCTCGGTCACCCCGGTGACCGGGCTCGTCGAGGTCACGGGCGTCTCGGTCCGCGCGCTCGCCGCACGGGCGCCCGAGGCCGTGTCGGCGTACGGGGCCGGGGTCGCGGCGGTGAGCGTCGCCGTGGTCAGCAGCGCCGCCAGGGCGACGCCGGGCCACGTTCTCCTTCTGCTGTGTGTCGTGTTCATGGGCGGACCGTAGGACCGCGCGGACCGGGTGACCGGGCGATGCTCACAGATACGCAGCGACGGGTGGCGCGTTTGTCACCGGTCGCCGACCGCGTCGTGGGAGCGGTTCCCGCCCACCGTCTTGACGTGTTCATTTCTGTCGTCAAGCATGCCCTGAGCGCGGTTCCTTCTGATCGGTTCTGTTCGCCCTCGTGTGGTGAAAGGGAGTGTCGTGACCCAACGGCAGCTCATCGTCCGGGGCTTGGCGGCCACGGTTCCTCTCGTGCTCGGCGCGGGCCTGGTCGCCGCGCCGACGGCGTACGGGGACCCGTCGCCCTCGCCGGCGGCATCGGCGGCGTGGGCCCCGTCACCGCTGAACGCGGTCACCGTGCGCGTCGACCCGTCGTACCGCCAGCAGAAGTTCGAGGGGTGGGGGACGAGCCTGGTGTGGTTCGCCAACGCCACCGGCGGCTACCCGGACGCCCTGCGCAACAGACTCGTCGACCTGCTGTTCGGCGAGGACGGGCTGCGGCTGAACATCGCGCGGTACAACATCGGCGGCGGCAACGCGCCCGACGTCCGCACGGACTACATGAAGGCCGGCGCGACCATGGAGGGCTTCTGGAAGGCCCCCGCGGGAACCACCCGGCAGGACATGGACTGGTGGAACCCCGACGACCCCGGCCATTGGAACTGGAACGCCGACGCCGGCCAGCGCTGGTGGGTGGACCAGGTCAAGGACAAGGTGACCCGCTGGGAGGCGTTCAGCAACTCGCCGCCGTGGTTCCAGACCGTCAGCGGCTACGTCTCCGGGGGCTTCGACTCCGGCGCGGACCAGATCCGCCCGGACCGCGTCGACGAGTTCGCCTCCTACCTGGTGCGCGTCACCGAGCGCCTGGAGCGCGAGCACGGCATCTCCTTCGACACCATCGACCCGCTCAACGAACCCAACACCACCTATTGGGGAACCCAGTTGGGCGTCGACGGCCAGCCGACCGGCGGACGCCAGGAGGGCGCGCACGCCGGTCCGGCGCTCCAGCAGAAGGTGATCCTCGCCCTGGACGAGGCGCTGAAGCACACCACCACCGGCGCGAAGGTCTCGGCGATGGACGAGACCAACCCGGGCATCTTCACCCAGAACTGGAACGCCTACGCCGCCCCCGCGCGCGCCGCCGTCGACCAGCTCAACGTGCACACCTACGGCACCGGCATGCGCACCAGCGCCCGCGACATCGCCAAGGGCGCCGGAAAGAAACTGTGGATGAGCGAGGTCGAGGGCACCTGGGGCGCCGGAACCGACTTCACCGGCATGGAACCCGGCCTCGGGATCGCCACCCGCATGGTCGGCGACATGCGCGAACTGGAGCCGTCCGCCTGGGTGTTCTGGCAGCCGATCGAGGACGCCCTGCCGCAGGCCGCGGCCGGCAAGAACTGGGGCAGCATCCACGTCCCCTTCAACTGCACCTCCAGGGACACCCCGCAGACCTGCCCGATCCGCACCAACTCCAAGTTCCACACGATCCGCAACTTCACCCACTACATCCGCCCCGGCGACCGGTTCGTGAAGGTCGACGACACCGACACCGTCGCCGCGGTGCGCGCCTCGGGCGACGCGGCGAGCGTGGTGCACGTCAACAGCGGCACGACGGCACGCTCGGTCACCCTCGACCTCTCCCGCTTCCGGAAGATCTCCGCGCAGGCCACCGTCACACCCGTGGTGACGAGCGCCGACGGCGCCCTCGTGCGGGGCGCCCCGGTCACGGTCGCCGGCGGCTCGGCCACGCTCACCGTCCCCGCCAAGTCGGTCACCACCTTCCTCGTCGACGGCGTCAGCGGCGTGGCGAAGGACGCCGCGCTCGTCCAGCCCGGACACGTCTATCGGCTCACCGGAGCGCAGAGCGGCAAGTCGCTCGCACCGGCCGCCGACGGCAGCGGCGTCGCCGTCCGCACGGCCGACCCGGCCCGCGCCGAACAGCTGTGGAACGTGATCCCGTCGGCCGGAACCGACCACCGGGCGCGGTACTCCCTCACCGGCGCGAGCACGGGCCGCAGGCTCGCCGTGCGGGACGGCCGGGCCGTCCTGGAGGACGCGGCCGGAGCAGCCGACGACGCGGCGCAGTGGATCATGTCGACCACCGGCGACGGCAGTTGGACGTTCGTGAACGCCGCGACCGGCCGACTGCTCGACGTCAGCGGCCAGTCCACGGCCGACGGCGCCGAAGTGTCGGTGTACACGCCGACTTCGGCGGCGAACCAGCGCTGGACGGTGACCGACGAGACGGTGCGGAGCACCGAGACCGCCGAGGCGTTCACCGTGCCGGGGCTGCGGCCCGGGCTGCCGTCCACGGTCACGCCGGTGTTCCCGGACGGCGCCCGGGGCTCCCTCCCCGTGGTGTGGCGTCTCCCGGCGGACCGGGCCTGGCGCAAACCCGGCAGCGTACGCGTCAAGGGCCGGGCGACCGACGCGCTCGGGCGTGAGATCGCCGCGACGGCGGTCGTCACCGTGGACCGGATCGTCTCGACGCTCCCCGGCGGCGCCACGACCTACGCGGGCGGACGGCCGGAGCTGCCCACGACCGTCGTCGGCGTCGGCTCGCAGGGCGGCCGGGCCGTCCTGCCGGTGACCTGGGACCCGGCGCCCGAGGGCGCGTTCGACACGGTCGGCGTCGTGACCCTGCACGGCGTCGCACGGGTCGTCGACGGGAGCACGGTCGACGCGAGCGTCCAGGTGCGGGTCACGGAGGCGGTGGAGACCAACGTGGCCCCGGACGACGGCGTCTCGGTCGACGCCACGTTCACCGAGAGCGGGTACTCGGCGGAGCGGCTGCGCAACGGCGACCTCACCGAGAAGGCCTGGTCCAACTGGAAGCCGGGGACCGCCAAGAACCCCTCCGACACGATCACCTTCACCCTGCCGAAGGCCCGCGACCTCACCCGGATCGTCGCCCGCTTCCACCGGGACGGGACCAACGCGTCCTTCCCGGAGAGCCTCAAGGTGCAGGTGCGGCCGGCCGACGGCGTCTGGAGCGACGCGAGCGACGCCGTCCCCGTCGGCACCGAGGGCGCACCGGTCGTCTCCGTACCGGTGACGGCCGCTCCCGCGACGGCCGTCCGCGTGGTCATGACCGCCCGCCCGGGCGGATACATCACCCTGAGCGAGATCGAGGTGTACGCCAAGGCGCCCCTCACCCGGTGACGTGGCCCGCCCGGCGCCGGGGGCGGGTGACCGTGGGCCCGGCGAGGCGGCGGGCCCACGGGGCGGTTCAGCCGCCCTGAAGACGCCGGCCGGCGTCCCTGAGCAGCTCGTGACCGAACTTCCGCGCGGCGGGGGTGAGGGGGGCGTACGCGGGGAGCAGGGTCAGGGGGATGTCGTCGCGGAGGACCTTGGCGGTGACGGCGCGCAGGGTGTCGTACTGCTCCTTCTGGAGGTTCCAGCGGGGGACGGCGCGGCCCCGCGCGGGCCGCAGCCCGGCGCCGAGGTCGGCGAGGGCGCGCAGGAGGGGGGAGTCGACCGGCCGCTGGCGGGTGTCGAGGACGATCCGGTCCGCCGAGGGCAGTCGTCCCACGGCGGCCAGCAGGGCGCGGGCGACCGGCGCGGCCTCCCGCTCCCCCTGCTGTCCGGCGGGCCCGCCGTCCCAGACCGCCAGACCGTAGTCGACGAGACTGCCCAGCTGGTTCTGCGTCAGCTTCGGCCGGATCTCCACCGAGCGGAGCCTGCGCCAGTCCCCGCCCGTCGCGCGGTGCCGCTCCGGGCGGGTCAGCCACTCGGTGACGAGCGCCTCCACGTGCAGCGAGCTGACGGCGCGGTCGCCGAGCCGGCTGAGGAGGTAGGCCTGCCATCCCCAGCTCAGGCCGAAGGCCTGCTGCGGAATCCGGGTGCCCAGGGAGCACGCGGCGAGGGCGGGGGCGAGGTCGACGGGGGCGTCGCGTTGCAGGACGAAGGCCCTTCCCTCCGGCGAGCGCAGCCAGTCGAGGACGGCGCGGACGGCCTGCTCGCGCACGTCGGCGGTACGCGCCGCCTCGCCCGCGTGGCCGTCATGACCGTCGTGGAGGGTCTCCGTCGCGCCCATGGCGCGCAGCAGGAGGTACGCCGGGGAGGGCGCTGGGTCGGTGAGCGCCGTGCCCTGCCGGCCCTCGTCCATCGCCGCCCCGTACTCGGCGAACCTCGGCGGGATGAGGTTCGGCTGCGCTTCCGCCTTCGCGAGCTGATGGGGGACGTACAACTCGCCCATCGAGCTGGACATCCACGCGGGCAGATCGACCACCGTCAGCCTGCTGCCCTGTTCGACGAGGCGGAGGGCGGTGCGGCCGGGGCCGCGTTCCAGGCGTGACACCTCGGCCATGAACGTCTCGCCGGGCGCCGGGAGTGCGTTGCCGTCGGCGGGCGTGTACTCGGCGAGCATGCCGAGCGGCTCGACCGAGACCAGGCAGCGGTCGGCGGCCTGCGACGCGTCGGCCGCGGCAGCGTTCTCGTCGTCGCCGGCGTCCGTGACCGGCGCGGCGGTCTCCGACAGGACGACGCGGACGTGGCGCAGTTGCCCGGGCTCCAGCCGGTCGTACTCGCGGGCGACCGGCGGGTGCCCGCACAGGGTCACCGTTCCCGGTGCGCCGCGCAGGGCGGGCAGGTGCTTCACGGCGCGCAGGTGGGCGAGGAGGACCTCACCGGGGATGCGACGGGTCCAGGCGGCCTCGCCGGCCGGCAGCCAGCACAGCTGCTGGGTCTGTTCGTCCCGGCAGACGAGACCGAGGCAGCCGTCCTGCGGGGTGTCCACTGCGGCCAGCGGGACCACGCCGGTCTCTCGCCCGTCCCGGTCCTGCGGCCCGGCCTCGGGGCCGCAGGTGAGCGTGGCCGTCTTCGGGTCCCAGTGCAGGCGGAGCAGTCCGCCCCGGGCGACGAGCGCCGCGGCGGCGGCCGACGCGGCGGCCGCCCCGCCGGGCAGGCCCCGCAGGAGCGTGCGGACGGGGACCTGGATCAGGGCGGAGCCCGACCGCACCGCCAGGTCGCCCTTGCCCAGGTCGGCGACCGGCTCGGCCAGCACGGAGCCCTTGGGCCAGGTGCCGCGCGGCTGTGCCCGCCGGGACACGGTGAGCACGGGCTCGGCCCCGGTTTCGACGCGTTCGACGGTCATGGGCACACTGCCGAGTTTCGCGAGCAGCCGGCCCGTCCCGGCGGCGACCGCCGCCAGCGCGTCGCGCAGCCACTGTGTGCGGGGTGGCCAGGCGCCCTGCGCCGATTCCGGCGCCAGCCTCACCAGCGCGGTGGGCAGTCCGAGGACGCGCAGCTCACCGGGCACGTCCGACGCGGCGACGAACACGACGTCGCCCTCGCGCACGGGCGACTTGTCCAGCGGGGTCAGCGTGTTGGCGTCGTCGAGCCACACGGCGCCCCCGGCCGGGTGGGCGTCCAGGACGTCCTGGGCCGCGGGATGGCGGACGGTCATGGGGCCCTCGCCCAGGTGCAGGGCGCCCTTGACCTCGTCGGTCTTGTCGACCGGGAGGAGCATCCGGCGGGCGGCGGACGCCGCGAAGGCGCCGCGCGGGCCCGGCCGCCACCGGGTGAGGACGAGGTGACCGCACTCGTTCACCCCGCCCTCCACCCGTCCCTGTACCAGGTCGCCCGGGCTGAACAGGGAGCAGTCGAGGTCGGCGAGGGAGCGCCCGTCGGTGAACTGGAGGAGTTCGGCGGACACTTCGGCGATCCGCCCCGGGGCCAGCTCCAGCCAGAGGCTGTCCCGGCCGCCGGCGGCGACGACCCAGCTCCCCCGGGTCCGCGAGGCGCTGTCCTGGTGGGTGCCTTCCAGGAGTTCCGCCGCGGGGAAGCCGAACTGGCGCAGGGTGTTCTTCCGGTGCCGCAGCGTCCACCCGGCGGCGGTGCGGGAGAAGAAGACCGGTTCCTCCACGGAGCGGGCGGGCTGCCTGAGCCAGGGGCGGTCGTACTTCTTCCGGGCCGGCAGCCAGGTCCTGGTCCGGGTGTCGTGGTAGAGCCAGCCCCGGTCGTGGCAGGCGGCGGCGATCTCCTCCGCGGTGACGTCCATGAACGACAGCTGGGCCCACTGCACGACCGTGTCGGAGGCGGCCGGTTCGGTGCCGGCTGCGCCCTTCCAGAGCACCCGAGCGCCCCGTACGGCCTGCCCCTTCCTGCAGGAGACCACACCGCCCTGCCCCTGCCCGAGCGGCACCAGCCGTACCTCGGGACGGCCGCCGTCCGGCCCCTCGCGGACCACTCCGGCGATCTTGGGATGGTCGCCGCACAGCAGGACCTTCGCCAGGTCCCCCGGTGCGGTGGCGCTGATGCCGGGCAGCCCGGCGACGGTGAAGCCGCCGCGACGCGTCCCCGCCTTCAGGTAGTCCTGCTCGGTCCGGAAGTCGTCCTTGGGGAACACCACGGCGGGACGCGGCCGTTCGTCGAGATAGCTGATCTCCGAGGCGATCGCCTGACGCGCGGTCACCCCGTCGGTCCCGTGGAGCCGCAGGCGCACCACGGAGCGGGGGGCGAGCCGGTACGGGGTGTGCATGCCGGCCACCGGGAAGAGCACGCCGGGACGGATCTCCACCTGTTTGCCGGTGTCGGTGACCACGGCGAAGCAGTCACCGCCGCGGCTCACGAGATGGCTGCGCAGAACGTCGAGGCGGCGTTCGGGCGCCTGTTTGGTCGCGCCGTACCAGTGGTTGTCGCCGCCGGGCCCGCGATCGGTGAGGCGGACCAGCATCTTCGCGTGCTCGTACTGCTTCTCCGCGGCGAGCCGCAGGGCGCTCTCCCGGTACGAGAAGTGCCGCCGGCTCACCGTCACCTGCAGCGGATCGCCGTCGACGGCGGTGAGTTCGGGAAGGGTGAAGGGCAGCAGACGGTCGTTGGCCGTCTGCACGATCAGGCCGGCGACCAGGTAGAGGCTGTCGCCGGCGCGCAGTCCGGGCTCGTCGCCGCCCTCGGGCGCGGCACGCGGGGGGACGAGGACGAAGCCGAGCCGCGGCCCGGACTCCCCGGCCCGCTCGGGGCGGACCCTGGCCAGGACGCGCTGCTCGCGGGCGGCGTCGGGGCCGAACAGGGCGATCAGTTTGCGCACGCTGTCTTCGTCGAGGAAGGCGCTGATCTTCACGGGTCTCACCTCGGCGTCCTCGCCGCGCCGGGCGCGCTTCGGGTTCGCCGTGTGGGCGCGCAGGACCAGGACCCGGCTCCTGGCGTGGTCGATCTCCACGTCCAGCAGATGGACGACGGGCCTGCGCTTGTCGGTGCCTTCCAGATAGAGGTGGTGCTCGTCGCCCTTGTCGATGTCCCCGGGGGCGATGTCCACGGTGACGGCTCCGGCCGTGGCGGGGTCGTCACCGGGGTGGAAGGACATGGCGTCGACGCGGTCGCCGTGGAAGAGGGTGATGCCGGTGGGGTCGACGGGTTCCCCGCCGACGGTGAGCCCGCCCCCGGGGATGTCGAGGAACCAGCCGTACCCGAACTCGAACCGGTGCACGGTGTCCTGGCCGACGGCGGTGGCTCCCACGTAGTAGGGGCGGCGTTTCCTGCCGTGCTGGTCCTTGATCTCGTGACGTCGTCCGTCGACCCGCGCTCGCGGCATGACCTCCTTCATGAACTCCGCGAGGGACACCGGCGGTACGCGCAGGAAGGACGCCCGGGCTCCGCGGCCGTGTGCCACGGGCACGGCGCGGACAGGGTCGGTGAGGTAGTCCTCGACGGCCCGCCCCGCGACCAGCGTGCGCGGCTCGTCGCACAGCGCCAGCCAGGGCTGGTGGCGGCCGTCGTCGTCAGGGGCCAGGCGGGGGGCGGGGGCGCTCGGTTCGACACGGTTCCGGGCGAGGGAGCCGGTGACCGTGGGCGCCGGTCCCGCCATGAAGAGGTTCCACTCGGAGGCCGGGTCCAGGACGCGCCGGGGCGCGGGCTTCGGCGCGGCGGACCGCGACCGGGCGGCGGGCGAGAGGAGGAACATCCTGCGGACGTCCAGGTGGCCGGCCGGCGCCTGGGACGCGGCGTCACCATGCCCGTACGCCTCCAGCCAGGTCCGCTCCACACGCACCGGCTGGAAGTCGTCCGTCAGATCGACGCCGGAGGCCTGGCCCACCAGGTGGTGGCCGTCTTGCTGCACCACCGCGGGGACACCGTCCTGCCGCTGCGTCTGCCGGCGCCGACCGGCCTTGGCCTGGGCTCTGGCGGCGGTACGGTGCTCGGACGGGGGCCCTTCGGAGAGCAGGGCGCTGTCCGAGTGCTGGTAGAGCTGGTGGAGACCCTGCTCGTCCTGGTACCGGCCCACCGGTGACCACTCGTGGAGCTTTCGCCGGCCGTCCGTCAGCTCCCACAGCGCGCGCAGCTTGAGCCGCCGGGGATGCACGTGGAAGGTCCAGCCTCGGACGGTGCGCTGTCCCGCCAGGTGGTCGCCGACGGAGGGCATGTCGTGGTCGAAGCATTCGACGGGGACGAGCGCCACGACGACCCGTGTGTCCAGGTTCAGCCAGACGCGCAGGTGCGAGAGCCGGCCGCTGTCGTCCCGGATCCGGACGGCGACCATGCCGGCCAGGTCACCGCGGTCGAGGATCGTCGGGTCGTCCAAGTCCGTGCAGTTCGCGGCCAGTTCGTGCGGTGGGAGAGGGGCCGGGGCCTGTTTGGGGCGCCACAGCGGTCTGGGCTGCGGGTCTTCGAGCACGATGGCCTGGCGCCTGGTGGTCTTCGTGCACTTGGGGAACCGGCCGGTCAGCGTCAGCGAGTCGGTGGCGGCGAAGCCGACCAGCCCGGAGGCCAGCCAGACCCGGTTCTCGCTCTGGAAGTCCTTGGTGTCGGTCCCCACGAGTTTCACCGTGGTTCCGAGCGGCAGCCGGGCCAGTTCCCTGTACCGCTGGACGTCCGGATCGTAGGCGATGCCGTCCTCCTGGAACGGCTCAACCAGCGCCACCGCCTCGCGGGCCTCGGGTTCCCTCCAGGACTGGATGCTGCACAGCAGCGACTTGCGGTGCCGTGGTGAGACGAACCCCTTGGGCGGGCGGGCTTTCACCTGCCGGGGGAATCCGTCCACGGCGGGTACCTCGATCTGCCAGACGTCGCCCTCGCGGTGCGCGAGCCGGGGTTCGGCGTCGCCGGCCGGCTCGTCGTCGGTGTCCGTGCCGGTGCCGGTGTCCGCGTCGGTCCCGAGGACCGCGAGCCAGCGCAGGTTGCGGTCGTCGAAGGCAGGGCCGCCGTCGGGGGCCGCCGCCAACCTCAGGCGGCTCTCGCCCGGCCGGAACTCGGCGTGGACGATCAGTCCGGCGGGGTCGCGCAGACACGCCTCTTCGAGGGTCTCCCAGTCCGACGGCTCCCAGGCTGTCGGGCCGAGCACGAAGCACCGGCCCGGAAGGGTGACGAAGCGGTGCGCGGGTCCGAACCCGGTGCGGTCGGTGGCGTGACCGCAGAAGACCAGACGGACCCTGGCCCGCCCGGGTTCGTCCGTCGCCGCGGCCTCCACGGCCAATTCAGGCAGGCCGGCGTCCAACGGCAGCCAGTGCTCCAGCCGGGCGTCCCACACGGCCAGCGTCGTGTGCGCCACGCATCCCCCGCCGTCGTCGGCGAAGGCCCGGGACAGGTCGGGGTCCCAGAGCCGTCGGGCCGCGGTGTCCCGGCCCGCGTCCTCCTTGGGATAGCGGTGGTTGGCTGCGCCGGTGACGTCCAACGTCAGCCAGGGGTACTCCTGGGCGGGCGCGATCCGGGCGGCGCGCACCTCTCCGTCCTCCGGCTGCGGAGCCGCGAGCGGGGCGACCTGCTTCTCCTTGGTCGCACCGGGGTGGAGGTACACGGCCAGGGTCTGACCGATACGCCAGGACCGGTCCTGGGCGGAGCGGCCGAGCTCGACGGTCACGGGTCTGGCGAGGCCGCAGTTGATCCACAGCACCCGCTGGGTGTCCTCTTCGCGGACGGCGAACACGGTGCCGACCACGAACGCGCCCCCCATCGGCAGGTCGGCATCGGTGCCGGTGGCGAAGAGGTCGTGGACCGGCCGCCGTCTGCGACCGTCGTCCGCCACGTCCAGGCGGGCGTGCTGCCGGTAAACCACGGCCTGCCCGGTGCGCCGGTCGACGGTGGCGGCCACCACCAGCCTGGGGTCGTCGGTGAGCGCGTCCGCGTCCTGACGGTGCGGCGGGAGGGGCGCGGGCTGGTGGCTCTGCCGCCAGAGCTGGTTCATGATCTCGGCGAGGGGCCTGCCCGTCGTCCGTAGCCGCTGGTCGGCCGTGTCGCGCAGGAACTGGGCGAGCGCGAGTTCGGTGCCCCGCGCGGTCACCCGGCTGCCGTACACGCCGAAGGGGTCGCCGCGCTCGGCGGCCAGCGGCCCGTGCCCCCACTTGCGGTACAGCGACCGGATCGTCAGCAGGCGCAACCGGTTGGCGCTCTCCAGGGGCAGGCGCGTGTCGGCGAGTTCCTCGAAGAGGCGTTCGTAGAAGAACTGCGCCCGGCCGCTGATGTCGACGATGGCCCTGACCACGTGTTCGAGCACGCGCAGCAGTCGCTGCTGGGAGCCCTCGCCGTCGACCGGGGACCGGAACATCTCCAGCATCCGGCCGCGTACGGGGCGCGGCAGATGGGCGGCGCTGTTGAGGGAGCCGACCAGGTCGGTCCAGGCCGTCACCCACTCCTCGTGTTCTCGGCGATCGCCGAGGTCGGGCTGCTGGAGCAGCGCCGCGAGCCGCTGGGTGCTGAGGGTGATGGGCGTGACCCCGTAGGTGTCGGTGGCGGCGACGAGGTCCCACAGCCCCTTGTCCATGCGCACCCACTCGTCCACCGAGAAGAAGGAGCGTCCCTCGTCGGCGGGGCCGCTGAGCACGAGCGCCCGGGGAAGCAGGGTGTACGAGTCCCCGGGAGGCGGGACCAGGAAGCGCGGGCCCGTCTCCTCCCAGTCCCAGCGCAACAGGCCGTCGCGTTCTTCGCCGTAGATCTCCCGGCGCAGCAGCGCCGCGTCGATGGCCGTGCGGGTGAAGGGGTGGTCCTGCATTTCGAGGGCCAGGGACAGCAGGGCGCCGGCGGGCGGCTCGTCACCGCTGAACCATCGTCCGCCGGCCTCCGTCCGGTGCGGGCCGACTCCGCCGGAGGAGGTTTCCAGCACCCACAGCAGCGCCGCGTTGAGTGCCTGTCCGTTGCGCACCAGCAGCCGTTCGAGCGCCCGCGCCCCGGGGACGTCCGGCTCCGCCGTGTAGAGGCCGGTGATGACGCGCACGATCTCGTCCGGCGGGACCATCGGGCGCTGTCCCTTGCCGATGCGGTCGACCTGGCTTCTGACGTGCAGGAGCAGCGGGGCGAGGTGACCGGTGAGCTCGCCGTAGCGGCGGGCGTCGGACTGGGCGAGGGCGAGCAGCGCGTTGCGGCGGCTCATGATGTCCCGGATGTGGACGACGAGCAGCAACAGGTGGTCGGGAAGCGGGCCGGGGCCGGCCGTGACGGTCAGGAGCCGGGCCGTCAGCATTCCGGCGGCGAGCAGTCGCACGAGCTGCTCGGGTTCGGCGCCGCCGAGCCGGAGCCGGGCGTTCTCCTCTTCCTCCCTCCGCCTGCGTTCCTCTTCGCCGGGGACGGAGTCGGGGTCCGCTTGGGCGCCCTGGGGCGCGCGGGGCGTCCAGGGCGGCGGGATGATCCAGGGCGACCAGACCGACGCGGCGTCGCGTGCCGTGGTCTCGGCGGCGGGGCCGTCGGTGAGCAGGAGGCTCGGCGGCTTCTGGTGCGGGGCGCGCAGCCGGTGCAGTCCGCCCACGTGTTTCTGTACCAGGGCGTAGTCGTCGTAGGGGACCGAGATCCGGCACGGCTGCTGGTTCTGGATCTGCTTCGGCTTCGTGGGCGGGGTGTCCGGTGCCTGCCACCAGCGGGCGAGACGGTGGGCCGTCGTCCGCGGGGCGAGTTCGGCGGACAGCGTCCACAGCGATGCCTGCCACAGCACCGACGGCATGGCCGAGTGCTGCTGTGCGCCGGTGCCGCCCAGCCGGGCGTAGGCGGCTTGCCGCGCCCGCAGAGTGTCGGCTCGCGTCGGGGCCGCCTTCGACGACCGCCACTTCTCCAACTTGCGCAGTAACCGGGTGCCTGCCAAGGCCTCGATCTCCAACGCGTCGAGGATCTCGTCCGGTACGCCGGTCTCTTCCCCCGAGTCGTCTGTTTCCAGCGGGACTTGGGAGTCCCTGGTGTGCGGGACGGTGTCGGGCGCGAACATGACCCGGGCGGCCGTCATGAGGAGGTCGGGTTCCAGGTCGAGCGCGCCCTGCGAGGTGAGTGCCAGCGCCTCCCAGACCTGGTCGGCCTCGTCCGGGGCGAGTGCCGCTCGCAGCTCCGCCGCCTGGAGCAGGGCCAGTCGGCCGTGGTCGCCGGCCAACGCCCGGTCCACCAGGGTCCCGTGTTCCTCGACGGTTTCGCGGACCGGGCGCGGGTCGAGCCGGGCCAGGAACCGGGCGACGATCAACGCCATTGTCGGCAGCGTGTGTTGTAGCAGGTCGTGGTAGGGGTGGGCGGAGCTGCTGTGGGCGTCCGCTTCCCCCGAAGCTTCCTTCAGGACGGCGGGCAGCAGCTCGGCGGCCTCCGCCGGCGTGCCGCCGGCTGCGGTGCGAAGCAGGTGCGCCGTAGCGTGCTGCTGCTGGGACGGGACCACGGAGGCGAGGTCGCGGTAGAGGTCGCCGGCGTGGTCCGCGACCTCCCTGCTGATGTCGGCGAAACGGTGGTGTGCGGCGAGGACATGGGGCAAGGCGTGCAGCGCTGTCGCCGTCCCCGCCCGGCCGAGTTGGTCGAGGGCGGCGCACACCACGTCGTCGGCGTGGTCGGCGTCGGCCGGCTCCCCGAGGGCGGCGATGACGTCGAGATGGGCGGCGGCGTCCTGGGGGGAGAGGCCGAGGGCGGCACAGAAGTACCAGTTGTCGAGCACGCGCGTCCCCTTCGCGTTCCGGCAGATCCGCGTCCACTACCAGGCGGCTGCTGATGTCTTTTGGTGATGCCTGATCAGAATATGGAGTGAACTTCCGCCAAACATCACTTTCTTCCGGATTGACCATGGGAAGCGATGTATCAGGTAAGGTGCGGCAGATCCGGCCGGAAAGCGGTCCGGCACTCGTGGAGGTCCTCCTCGAGCTGGTAGTCGTAGTCCCCGGTGTCCGGTTCCAGTCCGGCGAGACGACGCCGGGCCGGCACCATGCCCCACAGCCACGCCGCGTCCTCCTCGGTCGGCTGCCGTCGGGCCAGCAGCGCCCAACTGCCGGAGCGCAGACCTTCGGGGTCGAGTTGCCGGAACCGGTCGGGGAGGAGCCCCGCCCGGTCGAGCGCGATCGCGCGGTCCGCGTCGCTCAGGTCCTGTGCGGTCACGCGGCCCTCTTCCGCGTCCGTGGCCTCCGCCGCGATGTCCATGGCCCACCGCACGGGTTCGGACAGTCCCTCGTTCGCCCATGCGGCGAGCGCGGCCTTCCGGCCGGGGGCTTCGCCGCGGATCAGCGCGAGGGCCACCGCGTCGATGACGGTGGAGGGGACCTTCAGCCCGCGGAAGTCGTCGGGCACGGGCAGCCGGCCTTGACGCGCCGCGACCGCGCTCAGCCAGCGGTCCAGTTCCGCGTCGTCGGCGGCCGCGAGACGCAGGGAGTCGAGGAGGGCGGCTCCCGCGCGGCCGCCCCTGACGTCGTGCCCGCCCGCGCCCTCGTCGCCCGGCGTGTGCGCCTTGACGACGTACTCGGGCAGCTTCAGCTCCCGGGCCACGGTGTCGGCAGCCCGCCGGACCGTGTCGACGCGCTCGTCGGGATCGTGGAGCTGGACCACGATCATCCGCAGGTCCCAGTTCAGCTTCGGCAGTTCCTGCACAGCCCGGACGAAGCCGGGGCCCATCGCTCCGGCGGCCTTCTTCCGCACGACGAGGCCGATTCCGCGATGCGGGGGATCGTCCGGGTGCCGCTCCCTGGGGCGCGGCCGGTACGACTCCCCCAGGGCGCGGGCCAGTTCGTCATGTCCGTTCGGCAGGCGTCCGCCCTGCGCGTCGTGGTCGAACGTGTACCAGCGGCGAGGCGCGTAGCCGGGCACATCGATGTGCCCGGGCTTCGAGCGGATCAGCAACTTCTCCCACTCGTTCACCGGCCCCGCCAGATCCCCTGCCGAAGGATCGGCCAGGACGTCGTATGCGCACGGCTGCCCCTCTGCCGGAGTGAACAGAGTCCAGCGTGTCTCCAGGGAGACCCGGAACCGTTCGTCGGGAAGCGCCGGTTCCTCTGAGCCCTGAGCGACCCGGTGGGCGTCGGTGGAGCCTGGCGGTGTGGGGCGGGGTGTCTCGTCGAGTGCGACGGACATCCGCCGTCCGCGACCGCTGTACAGGACGGGCCGGGCGGTGGACCCGGCGAAGGCGTGGGCCGACGAACCGAGCGCCACGTCGATGTCCTTCTCGGCGGCGAGGCTCGCGAAGAACGAGCCGGCGAACTCCGCTGCCTGTCGGTGACTCGCCTTTCCCCGTACGGCTACGACATGGGGCACGCCGTCGCGCACCATGCGCTCGGCGAGTGGCAGACGCCGGGACGTGGACGGCGCCTCTTCGTCCTGCCCTCCGCTGTCACAGGCGAGCAGCACGGCGAGGGGCACCCTGCACTCCACGAGCCACTCGCTCAACGTGTCGCCGTCGAGCAGAGCGGCCCTGGACGATCCAGGCCCGTCGGCGACGATCAATCCGTCCTCGATGTGGTGCCCGCCGAAGTAGAAGGCGCCCGCGCCCCCCAGGAGCCGTTGGCGGATCGCTTGCTTCGACGCGGGCGACGGCAGCGTGTCGGCCTTCAACCCCGAACCTCGCAGAGCGAGTTCCACCGCGCGAATGTCCCCTGCGGCCGCCTTGGGGTCCCGAGGTTCAGAAAAGTCGAACTCCCTGGTCGGGGTCCGCACGGTTCCGTGGACGCCCGTGGCGTCGGCAACCAGGACCGACCTGTAGGTGTGGTCCGTCAGGGGTTTCCCCTGAGGCTGGAACTCCCTTACCAGGGTGAAGCGTTCGTGGCTGCCGAGTTCGCCCGACGAGGCGGGCGCCTCCTGAGAGCCGTCGACCCACGCGTTCCAGATGCCGTGCCCCGCGTCGGGCGCCGGCACCTGGACGACCTCCCAGGGCAACTCGGCCAGGGAGAAGGGCTGTCCCTCGGCCGGAGCCGGCAGACGGAGCCGGACACGCAGCGGTTGCCTGGAGCGCAGACGACTGACCGCGTCCCTGAGATGAGGGCGCGTGCTCGGCGGGAACAGCGCCTCGGTCAGATACCGGAGCGAAGTGCGGCTTCGGGACTGCCACAAGGCCAGCATGGTCTTCGCGACCGGCGCGGGGGCGTCCTGAGCATGTCGGGGAGTGTCGCCGTCCACGACGACCGCCGTGATCATGGCGAGGTCCCCGCTCCAGTCCCCGTCCCAGTCGAGTCGGATCGTCAACTCGCCGACCTGGTCCGCCACGCCTTCACCTCCCGGACACCCGACCGCGTGCACCAGCGCGGTCGCGGGGCGCAAGAGGCGAATGACACCGGTGTTGCCGCCCCGACCGTGTCATCATCCCTTCATCCGTCGGACATCGCCGCCCGATCGGCGAACCGCTCCAGGGAGTGCCGTTCCATGACCACCGTCGCGTATTCCTGGGACCCCCGGTGCGAGGACGAGGTGCGGTTGCGCGCCTTCAGGGCATCCGCCCACTGGGCCAACGAGGACGTGGAGGAAGCCGCCCGTCAGGCTCTCGAAGCGCTGCTGCACGATCCGGGCCTGTCGTCCGACGCGTTCACGAACAAGTTGAAGTGGCTCTTGCTCAGCCACGCGGGGCTGTTGGAGCGTTGGGACCTCTTCCTCGAAGAACCTCAGCAGGAACACCGCTCGGCCACCCCCGCCGACCCGCCCCTCTCCCCCGTCACCAGCACGCCGCGCCCCACCCTGGACGACCTCGACGGCTTCGACGTCGTGGGCGACGCCGCGCTCCCGTCCGAGGACACGGCCGCCGACCGCTTCCTGAACCTCTGGCTGGCCTGGCCCCTGTCCCAGGCCCGCGTCCCCGCGGACCGTTGCCTCGGCGTCGGCCGGCGTTACGAACTGGTCATGAACATCGGGGAGTCGTTGGCCGAGAGTCTGCTTTCCGAGTCGGGCCAGCCCTTCCCGGACGACCTGCTCGGCCCCGACGGCCACTGGCTCACCGTCTCCGTGTGCAGCGACGACTTCGCGGTCTCCCCCGCTCACCATCACCTCTTCCTGCCCAAGGAAGGCGACAGTTGGGTCTGCGAGTGCTCGCCCGACGGCCCGGGGCACGACTGCGAGCGGGATCACCGCGGACCGTACCTGCGCGTTCCCGTGATCGCCCCAACGGAGTCGGGCCCCGCCCGGTTGCGGCTTCTGGTCGCTCATCGCGGGCACCAACTGCAGTCAGCGACGCTCACCGCCACGGTCGCGCCCCGCGAGACGCGACTCGAAGGCGCCGAACCCGTCTCGGCGGAGATCGACTTCACGCTCACGCCCGGGTTCGCGGGCATCGCCGCTCTGCCGCCGCGCACGGCGGCCATCCGGATCTCGCAGGCGGGCGACCGCTCGCTCACGGTCGACGTCGACGGGGCGAGCGGCGTGGTGAGCACCTTCCGGCTCGGCGAGCTGCAGACCGCCGGGGCACTGGATCAGGCCCGCACGGCGCTCATGGCGGCCCACGTCGAGGTGAAGGACGGGAAACGCGTGAACCTGCTGCCCCCGGACAACCGCAAGTCCGGGGAGGCTTTCCTCACCGACTTGAAGAACCTGGCGGGCATCGGCTGGGACCTGTTCGTCCTGATCGCTCCCCGCAGCGCCCAACGACAGGCGCTGCGCGACGTCCTGGGCGGCGCGGGACAGGTGCAGATCTGCCGTCAGGAGGGCCTGGACCTGACCTTCCCCTGGGCCCTCGTCTACGACATCCCGGTCGTGCGGGGCAGCCGCTGGGTGCACTGCAAGCAGGGGCTGGACACCGACCTGCCCCTGGGCACCCGGGAGTGTCCGGGCGCGGACGGCCATCAGCTCAACACCCTGTGCCCGTTCGGCTTCTGGGGCTACCGGCACATCATCGAGCAGCCGCCGTCACGCTCCGAGGGACAACGCCTCGCGCTGGTGGCGGGGAGCGGCGAGGGCGATCCCGCCATGACGGTCGCCCTCAGCACGGCCCTCGACTTCGACGAGACGGAACGCCATGTGACGGACCTCCACCGACGGTTCGGCGGACGGCTCACCGACCACACCGCGAGGGACACACTGTTCGACGCGCTGGTCGACGCTCCGGACTGCCTGTACTTCTACTGCCACGGTCGTGAACCGGAGAAGGGCCGTGCACCCGGTCATTCCGTCCTGGAGATCGGCAAGAGCGACTGGATCGGGCCGCAGGACCTCGCCGCCCTGGACACCCACTGGGCGAGCTGGCGCGACGCGTCGCCGCTGGTCTTCCTCAACGGCTGTCACACGGTGGACAGCGGGCCCGCCACCTGGCATTCCTACGCCGACGCCTTCACCGACCTGCACGCCTCCGGTGTCGTCGGCACCGAGATCTCGGTGGCGCAGACGTTGGCGAGCGAGGTGGCCGAGCTGTTCTGGCAGTCCCTTCTGGACGGCCGGTCGGTCGGTTCGGCGCTGCACTCGGCGCGCGCCGCCCTGCTGAAGAAGAACAACCTGCTGGGGCTCGCGTACACCGCGTACTGCTCCGGTTCCCTCACCCTCAGGCCGACGGCGGCCGCCGGCTGACCGGTAGCCCGCTCGCTCCGTCCGCGGCGGTCGCGCGGTCAGCCGGTGTCGCCGTCAGCCGGTCCGCGGCCGGCCGGCGATCAGAGTCAGCTCGTCGCCCGCACCGCGTCGCGGATCAGGTCGGCGACCTGCTTCGGCCGGGAGACGGCCACGGCGTGCGAGGCGCCCTCCAGTTCGACGACCGTCGCGCCGGCCCGCTTGGCGCCGAAACGCTGGACCTCGGGGTTGATCGCCTCGTCCGCGGCGGCGACGAGGGCCCACGACGGCTTGGTCTGCCAGGCGGCCGTGGCCGCGGTCTCGTCGAACACGGCGGCGGCCAGCGGGCGCTGGGCGGCGGCGAGCACCTTGGTGACGTCCGTGGGCACGTCGGCGGCGAACACCGAGGGGAACGCGGCCTCGGCGATGGTGACCTCGACGGCCGGCTCGCCGCCGGGACCCGGATACGTCCACTCCTTGAGGTTGCTGACCAGCGGGGCGAGCGGGAAGCGGCCCTGCAGCGCGCCGAGGCTCTCGCCCTCCTCGGGGACGTACGCGGCGACGTAGACAAGGCCGACGACGTTCTCGGTGGCGCCGGCGACGGTGATGAGGGCGCCGCCGTAGGAGTGGCCGACGAGGACGACGGGACCGTCGGTCTGGGCGGCCACGGAGGCGATGTAGGCGGCGTCGGAGGCGAGTCCGCGCAGGGGGTTGGGCGGGGCGATCACGGGGATGCCGTGGCTCTGGAGTTCGGCGATGACGCCGGACCAGCTGCCGGCGTCGGCGAACGCACCGTGGACGAGGAGGACGGTGGGCGTGGTGGTGCTCATGTGAGGCTTCTCCCGGAATCAGGCGGTGTGCAGGGCGGTGCGCAGGGTGCCGACGGCCAGGGTGATGGCGGCCTCGGCGGCGAACGTCGAGCGCAGGGCGTCGAGCATGACGAAGTCGTGGATGATGCCCTGGAAGCGGACGGCGGTGACGGGCACGCCGGCGGCGCGCAGCTTGTTGGCGTAGGCCTCGCCCTCGTCGCGCAGGACGTCGGCCTCGCCGGTGATGACGAGGGCCGGGGGCAGTCCCTGGAGCTGCTCGGGGGTGGCGCGCAGGGGGGAGGCGGTGATCTGCGCGCGTTCGGCGGCGTCGGTGGTGTACTGGTCCCAGAACCACTGCATGCCGTCGCGGCGCAGGAAGTAGCCCTCGGCGAACTGGTGGTAGGAGCCGGTGTCGAAGGCGGCGTCGGTGACCGGGTAGAACAGCACCTGCTGCACCAGCGGGATGCCGCCGCGCTGCTTCGCCATCAGGGTGAGGGCGGCGGTCATGTTGCCGCCGACGGAGTCGCCGGCCACCGCGAGCCGCGTCCCGTCGAGGTTCTTCGTCGTCCCCTGGTCGACGATCCACTGTGCGACGGCGAAGTTCTGCTCGATGGCGACCGGGTAGCGGGCCTCGGGCGAGAGGTCGTACTCGGGGAAGACCACCGCCGCGCCGGCGCCGACGGCGAGTTCGCGGACCAGGCGGTCGTGGGTGTGGGCGTTGCCGAACACCCAGCCGGCGCCGTGGATGTAGAGGATCACCGGCAGGACGCCGCCGGCGCCGGCGGGCCTGACGATCCGGGCGCGGACGCTGCCCGTGGGGCCGCCCTGGACGGTGATCCACTCCTCGTCCACGGGGGGCTTGTCGATCCCGCCGGACTGCACCTCGTCGACGGCCTTGCGCCCCTCCGCCGGCGGGAGTTCGAAAAGGTACGGCGGGTTGGCGGTCGCCTCAGCGAACGCCGCGGCCTCGGGCTCCAGAACCGGCTCGACCGGTTCGACGACGTCGGACATGGGCATCTCCTGCTGTGATCGGTGTGCTGAGCGGTGGTGCGGTGTGTCGCGCCGTCACGCTAGGCGCGGTCGCAGGCCCCGGATTGCCCGTGCGTGCACGGCCGTCGTGCTCACAGCGCACACCGGGCCGTGCGCTGTGGGGAACCGTCCGGTGCGCTCCGGGAACACACGGGCTGCGGCGGCGGGGGTGGGATCGCAACGTCCCTTCACATCACCCCTGTGCCGAAAGGTTCTCACCATGGTCGACATCTCCGAGGTCACCGCGTCCCCCAGCCCCGACCTGCTCACCCCGGACAACTGCGCGATGCTGTTCGTGGACCACCAGCCGCAGATGTTCTTCGGCACCGGCAGCGGGGACCGCACCGCGATCATCAACTCCACGGTGGGTCTGGCGAAGGCCGCGAAGGCGTTCGACGTGCCGGTGGTGCTGAGCACGGTGGCCGCCGACTCGTTCTCGGGCCCGATCCTGCCGCAGCTCGCGGACGTCTTCCCCGAGCAGGAGATCGTCGACCGGACCACGATGAACGCCTGGGAGGACGTCGCCTTCGTCGAGGCCGTCAAGGCGACCGGCCGCGAGAAGCTGGTGATCGCCGGTCTGTGGACAGAGGTGTGCGTGGTCCTGCCCGCCCTGTCCGCGCTCGCCCAGGGCTACGAGGTGTACGTCGTCGCCGACGCGTCCGGCGGGGTCAGCCCGCAGGCCCACGAGCACGCGGTCCAGCGCATGGTGCGGGGCGGCGCGGTCCCCGTGACCTGGGTGCAGGTGCTGCTGGAGCTCCAGCGGGACTGGGCACGCACGGACACGTACGAGGCCACCACGGGCGTCGTGAAGGAGCACGGCGGCACCTACGGTCTCGGCGTCGTCTACGCGGAGGCCGTCCTCGGCGCCCACGCGGCGGGCTGACCCGCGTACGGCGCCTACGGGATGTCCCGCCACTGGCTGGGGGACATCCCGTAGGCGGTGCGGAAGACGCGGCTGAAGTGCGTGGCGCTGGTGAAACCCCAGCGGCCGGCCACGGCCGCGATGGTGCGGCTCCCCCGGCCGTGCCGTCTCAGGTCGCGCCGGCACTCCTCCAGGCGGCGGCGCAGGATCCAGCGGCCGACCGAGGTGCCCTCGTCCTGGAACAGCTTGTGCAGGTAGCGCACGGAGATGCGGTGCGCGCGGGCGATGCTCTCCGGCGACAACCCCGTGTCGGTCAGGTGGAGTTCGACGTACTCCAGGATGCGGCCCAGCACCGGCGGCTGTCCGTCCGGCGCCCCGGGCCCGCCCGCGCCCAGTCGCTCGGCGGCGAGGGTCGCCACGAGGTTCACCGCGTTCCAGGCGAGCATCTCGCCGACCGGCGGCCGGGCCTGCGCAGCGGTGCGGGCGAGGTCGGACAGCAGCGGCGACAGCAGTGCGCCGATCCGGGAGACGCGCGTCACCGGCGTGCGGGTGAGACGCCGTACATCCAGGGGCGTCAGCCCCAGCAGATCGCCCGGGACGAGGAACACCGTCGCCCGGAACCGCTCGGGGAAGTCCAGTGCCGGCGGGCGGTGTGCGTCGTAGAAGCAGACGTCGCCCGGGGCGAGGCGGGCGCTGACGGGCTCGGCCCCGGCGGGCGGGGCGGGCGTGCCGCGCAGGCCCACGAACAGGTACTCGCCGCCCTCGCGGGCGTGCAGCCGATGCCGAGGGGGCGGCGCGCCCTCGCCCGGCAGGGGGCCGGGGCCCCGCTCGCCGGTGAGGATCTCCACGCCGGCGGGCGTCGGCCGTACGGGGGCTTCGATGGTGCTGGTGATGGACATCTTCCGCTGATGCCTCCTGAGCGACGGTCGGTCCGGTCGCTGGGACGGTAGGTCGGCGGATGTGCAAAAGGAGTGACAGGGAAGTGACAACGCCTGGTGGGGCGGCTGCCGTTGCCGTCAGTACGGTCCGAACAGGCCGTCGGTTGACGCGAGTTCGTTGGCGTGGGCGCGCAGCAGGGGGTGCAGGGTGTAGCGGGCGGGCGCGTGCTCGGTGACGAGGTGGGCGTCGGCGAGTTCGCCGAGGAGGATCCGGGCCCGGCGCAGGGGCAGTCCGGCGAGGTGGGCGGCTGCCGTGGCGGTGAGGTCGGGGCCCGGGTGGCGGGGCAGGAGGCGGAACAGGCGCTCGCCCTGCGGGGAGAGGCGCCGGGACGAGGCGAGAAACGCCGTGCGGACGTCGGGTGTTGCGCCGGTGACGTCGTCGAAGGCGTCCAGATCGCTTTCGTGGGCGCGTAGTTGCGCCGCCAGGGCGGCCAGGGTGGTCTCCGGCTGGCGCCTGAGGCGCTCCGCGACGGCGGTCAGGGCCAGGGGCAGGCGGCCGCAGCGGGCGGTGATCTCGTCGACAGCCGCGGGTTCGGCGGCCACCCGGCCGGCGCCGAGCCGCCGGGTGAGGATCTCGCGCGCGTCGGCGGCGGTCGGCGGTTCCAGGCGCAGCGGGCGGGCGCCCGAGGCGATCAGGCCGGGGAGGGCGTCGCGGCTGGTGACGAGGGTGAGGCAGCCCGGCGAGCCGGGCAGCAGCGGTCCCGTCTGCTCGGTCCCGGCGGCGTCGTCGAGGACGACGAGGACGCGGCGGTCCGCCAGCAGGGTCCGGTAGAGGCCGGCGCGCGCGGCCCGGCCCTCGGGGACCTGAGAAGCGGGGACGCCCAGCGCGGTGAGCATCGTGCGCAGCCCCTCCGAGGGGTCCAGGGCGGGCCGTGCGGGGTCCGTGCCGCGCAGGGGGACGTACAGCAGGCCGTCCGGGTAGCGGCCGGCGGTCCGGTGCGCCCAGTGCACGGCGAGGGCGCTCTTGCCGACGCCGGCCATCCCCACGACCGCGAGTACCGTCGGCCCCGGCTCCGCCGACCGCGCGGCCAGCCAGTCCAGTTCGGCTTTGCGACCGGCGAACTCCTGCGTTTCGAGCGGTAGTCGCGCTGACGCGCGGGGGTCCGGCGAAGTCCTCAGATGGACGACGGGTGCGGCGCGGTCGAGACGCACGGTCGGTCCGGAGCGCAGCCGGCCCGCTTCCTGGCGGAGGACGCTCGTGTGGGCGGCGGCGAGTTCGGGGCCCGGGCTGACGCCGAGGTCGGCCGTCAGACGCCGGCGGACCTCGTCGTACGCCGCCAGGGCGTCCGCCTGGAGGCCGCAGGCGGCCAGGGAGAGGATCAGACGCGCGTGCAGGGGTTCGTCGAGCGGGGCGAGCGCGGTGGCCCGGCGCAGTGCGGGCAGGACCTGGTCGGCCCGGCCGCACCGCAGGGCCGCGTCGGCGGCGAGGACGGCCGTGTGCAGGAGTTCGTGCTCGACGGCCGTGAACTGCACGTGCTCGCGGGCTCTCTGGGGGATGCCCATGGCGATGACCGGGCCACGCCACTCCCGCAGCGCCTCGGTGAAGCGTCCGGCCGCCGTCTCGGGCCGCCCGGTGGCCGCCGCGCGCTTGCCCTGCCGGGTCAGTTCCCGGAAGCGCAGCAGGTCGACCTCGTCCTGGGCAGCCTGGAGCAGATAGCCGCCGGGGCGGCGCAGCAGACGTCCGCCGGGGGCACGGCGCGGCGACTCCGGTTCCAGCAGCCGCCGCAGCGCGGCCGCGTAACGGCGCACGACGTTGGGCGCGCTGGCGGGCGGCCGTTCGGCCCAGAGCACGTCGAGGATCTCGGACGTCGGCACGGTGCGGCCCGCGTGGGCCAGGAGCAGGGCGAGCAGGGCGCGTTGCTGGGGGAACCCGAGTCCGAGTTCGCGGTCCGCCCTCATCACCCTTACCGGGCCGAGCAGTTCGAAGCGCAGCTCTTCCCTGGGGTCAGCCGGCACCGGCGCGTCCGTCCCGTCCGGTGAGGCGGGCCTCGACCCGTTCGGCGTCCGGGTGGCCCAGGTCCCTGAGGAGGGTGAGCGCCTGCCGCCAGGCGGCGCGGGCGCTGTCGTGGTCGCCCATGGCCTGGTGGGTGTCGCCGACGCGGGAGAGGATGTCGGCCTCGACGTACGGCGCGCCGAGGTCGCGCAGCAGGGTCAGGGCGTTGCGGTAGCCGAGCAGGGCGTGCGAGTGGCGGCCGAGGTGCTGGTGGACGTAGGCGATGCTGTCCCAGGTCACGGCCTGGCCGTAGCGGTCGCCGAGGGCCTGGAGCATGGGCAGGGCCTCGAAGCAGTGCGCGAGGGCCTGCCGGTGCTCGCCGAGGAGGGCGTGGTACCAGCCGACCGAGTTCAGGACGCTGGCCTGCGCGGCGCGGTCGCCGAGCGCGCGGAACAGGTCGAGGGCGAGCTGGTTGTGGTGCAACGCGCCGGGCAGGTCGTCGAGTTGCTCGCGTTCCCAGCCGAGGCTGCGGTGGGTGTTGGCGCGGCCGGTGTCGTCGCCGAGCCGCGCGAACAGTCGCAGGGCCTGTTCCAGGCGGGAGACGGACTGTGTGTGCAGCCCGAGCCGGCCTTCGACGCGGGCGAGTCCGCGCAGTCCGCGGGCCTCCAGGGCCGGGTCGGCGAGCCTGCGGGCGACGGCGAGGGCGGTGCGCTGGACGGTGAGCCCGTCGTGCCAGTGGCCGCGCCGGTCGAAGAACGGCTCAAGGGACCAGGCGAGATGGCAGGCGACGCGTTCCTGCCCGGAGGCGGCGGCCGTGTCGACGACGGCCAGCAGCACGGCGTGCTCGGCGGTGAGCCAGGCCAGGGCCCGGTCGTCGTCCGCCAGGGGTTCGGGGTGCACGCCCTTTGGTGCGGGGGGCGGGGGCAGCGGGTCCGAGGTGGGGGCGAGGAGCCGGTCGGCGGTGTGCGCGGTGTGCAGGTAGTGGTGGTGCAGCCGGTGCAGGGCCGTGCGCCGTTCGCTCTCGGTGCGGTGTTCCTCGACGAGTTCGGCGGCGTGGGCGCGGAGCAGGTCGTGGAAGGAGTAACGGGCTGGGCTGTGTTCGGCGACGAGGTGCAGACCCGTCAACTCGGCCAGCAGCGGCCGTACTCGGCGTGCCGGAAGGCCGGCCAGGGCGGCGGCGGCCGGCAGGGAGAAGTCGGGGCCGGGGTGCAGCGCGAGCAGTTCGAACAGCCGCCGGGCGGGAGGTGACACGGCCCGGGAGGACCAGGAGAACACGGAGCCGACGTCCACGGACGCGTCGGAGCGGGTGAAGGCGTCGAGGCTGCCGTGCGCCTCGCGCAGTTCGGCGGCGACGGCGGAGAGGGGGAAGCGGGGGTGCGCGGCGGCGCGGGCGGCCACGCAGGCGAGGGCCAGCGGCAGGCCGGCGCACAGCTCGCCGATCTCGTCGGCGGCCCCCGGCTCGGCCTCGACCCGTTCGACGCCCAGCCGCCGGACCAGGAACGTCCTCGTCTGACCGGCGTCGAACGGGCGCAGGCCCAGCGCGTGCGCGCCGTGGCCGGCGACCAGCCCCGACAGCTCGTCGCGACTGGTGACGAGGGTGAGGCAGCCCGGCGAGCCCGGCAGCAGCGGGCGGACGTGGTCGCTGTCGCGGGCGTTGTCCAGGACGACCAGGACGCGGCGCCCCGCCAGCACGCTGCGGTAGAGCGCGGCCTGCGCGTCCAGGCCGTGCGGCACCCGGTCGGGCGGCACCCCGAGTGCGTCGAGGAACCCCCGGACGGCCTCGCCGGGCTCCATGACCGCGCCGGAAGGGTCGAAGCCGCGCAGATTGACGTAGAGCTGCCCGTCGGGAAACCGGCCGGCGACGCGGTGCGCCCAGTGCACGGCCAGCGTGGTCTTGCCGACCCCGGCCATACCCCCGATCACCACGACCCGCCCCTCCCCCGCCGCGAGCATCCCAACGGTTTCGTCCCCGCGCCCGGCGAACACGGGCACTTCGTGCGGGAGTTGCCGGGGGACGGGCGCGACGGGGCCCGGGGCGGAGGCTGAGTCGGGGGGAGCGTCCGGCGGGGACGCCGGGGCGGGGACGGGCGACGGAGTCGTGCCCGGGGCGGAGGCGTCGGCGCCCGCCCCGGAGCACGGCGCCCCGCCGACCGCGCCCCCTGCCCTCACCCCCCGTACCGTCTCCCCCGCCTCCCGGAGTTCCGGTCCCGGGTCGATGCCGAGTTCCTCGGAGAGGCGGGCGTGGACGGCGTCGTAGGCGGCGCGGGCCTCCCCGTGGCGGCCCGTCGCGGCGAGGGTGAGGATCAGCGCGGCCTGGGCGGGTTCGTCCAGCGGGTGCGCCGCCGCGGCCCGGTACAGCTCGGGCAGGACGACGTCGGGCAGCCCCGCGCGCAGCGCCGCGTCGGCGGCGGCCCGTACCGCGGTCAGGCGCTCGCGGTCGGCCGCGCCGAACGCCGGGTGGGCGCGGGCGTGGTCGGGGAGCCCGGCCGCGGCCGGCCCCCGCCACAGCGACAGCGCCTCGGTGAACAGCTCCGCCGCCCGCGCGGGCGACTCACCCGCCGCCCGCCGCCCCGCCTCGCACAGTTCGCGGAACCTCAGCAGGTCGAGGCAGTCACCGTCGGTCACGAGACGGTAGCCGCCCGCCGCCCGGACCAGCCACCGCCCCTCCGCGCGCACGGCGAGCCCCGGCTCCAGCAGGCGCCGCAGCGAGCCCGCGTGCCGCCGGATCACGTTGACCGCGCTGCGCGGCGGCTCCGCCCCCCACAGCACGTCGACGATCTCCTCGAGGCCGACCGGGTCTCCCGCCCTGACCAGCAGCAACGCAAGGAGAGCCCGCTCCTGCGGCCCTCCGGGATCCAGTTCCGTCTCCCCCCGCCACACCCGCACGGGCCCCAGGACCGCGAACCGCACGGACTCCAGCGGCACGTCATTCCCCCTCCGGTGTTCCGCTCCCCGCAGTGGACTCTACGTCAGGGAGAGCGTCACCGAGAGTCAGTGGGAGTCAGCGCGGGAGTCGCCCCGGGAGCCGACGCCCGGGTCGGCCAGGGGGCCGACGCCGGAGTTCCTACCGGAGCCCACGCCGGAGTCCTCCCCGGCACCGGATCGCGGGTCCGTGCGGCTCAGCGCCGAGACGAGCGCGTGGTGGATCTCGTCGGGCAGCCAGCCGCAGTGGGCGCCCTGCACCACGTACTCCGCGACCTCCCGCAGCTTGGTGTTGGTGTGCTGGGAGATCTCCTTGAGAACCTCCCAGCCCTGCTCGGGGCGCAGACGCCCGACGGCGATCACGACACCGATCGCCTGGTCGACGACCGCGTGGGAGGCGACGGCCCGCTGAAGCTGCTCGACCTCCGCCTCCAGGGCGGCGATCCGCTCCGCGGACTGCTCCCGGGCACCACCCGTCACGAATCGTCTTCCTCCCTCTCGCGCGCCCTCGCACCCGTCAGCCCACTCCGTCATCTTTCCCACTCTTCAGGCCGGGCAGGGCTCCGGCCGCACACAGAACGAACGACACCGCCGGGACCGTCCGAAAAACGAATGCGGTCCCGTTTGCGGGGCATCTGAGGTACGCCGGCGGCCGGCGGTCGCCGGTCGTCTCCGCACCGCGCGGGGACGTCCGACATCGAAGGGATCCGGTATCGGGGATGGACACGCTGTTCTTCGACAGTGACGACTTGGGCCGGACGGAGGACTTCCTCAGCCAGGCCTACGCCAGGATGCGGATCGGCAGCGGCGCCGCGGAGGCGGGCCGCGCGCGGATCAGCCGCAGCGCCATGCCGTCCGTGACCGTCGACGAACTCGACCTCGACTTCGAGATGAGCTACTCCGTCACCCCGCTGGGCAGGATCTGTCTCTGCCTCGTCCACGACGGGACGGTCGAGGACCATGCCTTCGACGGCGTCCAGGACTCCTTCGGCCCCGGTGACGTGGTGTCCTTCGCCCCGCCGGACCTGCCGTACTCCGGCCGGATCTGCAACGCCCGCTACAACATCACGATGCTGGACACGGACCTGCTCGCCCAGGTCGCCTCCGCCGCGCCCGGCCGCAGACCCGAGCCGGTACGGCTGACCGGCCACCGGCCCCACTCCGCCGCCGCGGCCGAGCACCTGCGGCGCACCATCGTGTACGTCCGCGACCACATCCTGACCGAGCCCGAGCTCGCCGACCAGCCCCTGGTCGTCTCCACCGCAGCCCAGGGCCTGGCCGCGGGCGTGCTCGCCGCCTTCCCCAACACCGCGCTCACCGAGCCCACCGCGACGGACCGCAACGACGCCCGCCCTGCCGTGCTGCGCCGCGCGCTGGCGTACATGGAGGACCACGCCGGCGAGCCCGTCACCGTGGCCGAGATCGCCGCGGCCGCCCATGTCACGGTCCGGGCGCTGCAGTACGCGTTCCGGCGGCACATGGACACGACCCCCCTGGCCCATCTGCGCCGGGTGCGGCTCTCCCACGCACACGCCGACCTGGTCGCCGGGACACCGCCGGCCACGACGGTCACCGATGTCGCCGCCCGCTGGGGCTTCTTCCACCCGGGCCGCTTCGCCACCCTCTACCGCGCGTCCTACGGCCGCCCGCCCCACCGCACCCTCGGCGAGGACTGAACCCCCCGGGCGGCCCACCCCCGGCGGACCCTATTCGTCGTCCGCCCGCTGCCGGTTGTCCGTCGCCCGCCGCTGGTCCTCCTCCATCCGCCGCTGGTCCTCCTCGGTCCACGCGCGCGTGTCACGCGGCGGCACGTAGGGCTCCTCGTCGTCGGGCAGTCCACCGGCGACGGCGCGCTGCCGCGCGAGTTCCGCGTCGAACTCCAGGCCCAGCAGAATGGCGATGTTGCTGATCCACAGCCACACCAGGAACACGATCACGCCGGCGAGCGTGCCGTAGGTCTTGTTGTACGAGGCGAAGTTGGCCGCGTAGAACGCGAAGCCGGCGGAGGCGATCAGCCAGATGAGCAGGGCCAGCACACTGCCCGGGGTGATCCACTTGAAGCCGCGGCCCTTGACGTTCGGCGTCGCCCAGTACAGCAGGGCGATCATGATCGTGACGAGGACGACCAGCACCGGCCACTTCGCGATCGACCACACCGTCAGCGCGGTGTCGCCGATGCCCAGCGTCTCACCCGCCCGTCGGGCCAGGTCACCGGTGAAGACCACGATCAGCGCGCTGATCACGGCCAGCACGAGCAGCGTCACCGTGACGCCGACACGGACCGGCAGCACCTTCCAGACGGGGCGGCCCTCCGGCATGTCGTAGACGGCGTTCGCGCTGCGGATGAACGCGGCGACGTAGCCGGAGGCCGACCAGACGGCGAGGACGATGCCGACGACCGCCATGATCGAGCCGACCCCGCCGCGGCCCTGGAGCTGGGTCACCGCGTCGCTGATGATGTCCCGGGCGGAGCCGGGGGCGAGCTTCCTGACGTTCGAGAGGACCTCGTCGGTCGCCGACTTGCCCGCGACGCCCAGCAGGGACACCAGCACCAGCAGGGCGGGGAACAGCGACAGGATGCCGTAGTAGGTCAGCGCCGCCGCCCGGTCGGTGAGCTCGTCGTCCTGGAACTCCTTGACCGTCCCCTTGAGCACCGCCCCCCAGGAGCGCTTGGGCAGCTGGGTGGGCTCGTCCGGTGCCCGCCGTTCCACCGACTCGTCCGGGCCGGGCTCGCGCTCCGGTCCGGTCCCGGTGGGGCCCTCGATACGGTGATCGGATTTGGATGTCCGTGCCATAGCACCGGAGTAACCCTCTGGGCAGCGGAATAACACGCCCGCTTGCCAGCGCGTTTGTATGGGCACTACTGTCACCACGCCTTGGTGAACGGGAAATCCGGTGTGATGCCGGTGCGGCCCTCGCCACTGTGATCGGGAAGTCCGGCTCCGGCCCTCACGGGCAGCCACTGGGTCCTTGCGACCCGGGAAGGCGGAGCACGGGCGGTGGTACCCGTCAGCCAGGAGACCGGCCAGGGCGCGTCAACCATCCACGAGGTGCTGGAGAGGGTCTGCCAAGCCATGCACATTGCCGAGGGTTTCCTTCCTCCGGCGCACGCGGTCGCCTGGGGTGTCGCGTCGGCGCCGTTCGTCGTCCACGGAGTGCGCTGTCTCAACCGTGAAGTGCGCGAACACCCCGAGAGCACCCTGCTCCTGGGCGCGTCCGGAGCCTTCACCTTCGTCCTGTCCGCGCTGAAACTGCCGTCCGTCACCGGGAGCTGCTCCCACCCGACCGGGACGGGGCTGGGCGCCATCCTCTTCCGGCCGCCGATCATGGCGGTGCTGGGCACGATCACCCTGCTGTTCCAGGCGCTGCTGCTCGCCCACGGCGGTCTGACCACGCTCGGCGCCAACGTGTTCTCCATGGCGATCGTCGGCCCCTGGGCGGGCTACGGCACCTACCGGCTGCTGCGCCGCTGCGACGTGCCGCTGATGGTCGCGGTGTTCTTCGGCGCGTTCGTCGCCGACCTGTCCACCTACTGCGTCACCAGCGTCCAGCTCGCGCTGGCGTTCCCCGACCCCGGCAGCGGGTTCCTCGGCGCGCTGGGCAAGTTCGGCTCGATCTTCGCCGTCACGCAGATCCCGCTGGCCGTCAGCGAGGGGCTGCTCACGGTGCTGGTGATGCGTCTGCTGGTGCAGTCCAGCAAGGGCGAGCTGACCCGGCTCGGCGTGCTGCTCGCCGGCCGGAAGACCGAGGCCGGCGTCGACACCGACACCGACACCGAGGCGGTGGCCCGGTGAAGCGCAACACGAAGATCAACGCGCTGCTGCTCCTCCTCGTCGTCGCCCTGGCCGTGCTGCCGCTGGCCCTCGGGCTCGGCGACCACAAGAAGGAGCCGTTCACCGGCTCCGACGCCGAGGCGGAGACCGCGATCACCGAGATCGAGCCCGACTACGAGCCCTGGTTCTCCCCCCTGTACGAACCACCCTCCGGCGAGATCGAGTCGGCCCTCTTCGCTCTCCAGGCCGCGCTCGGCGCGGGCGTGCTCGCCTACTACTTCGGGCTGCGCCGCGGCCGCCGCCAGGGCGAGCTGCGGGCCCTGACCCGGGCGGACGGCCCGGACGGCACCCCGTCCGAGGGCGCCTCGGCACGGTCCGCCTCCGAACCGGCCTGAGCACCTCGTGCTGCCGATCGACGCGGCGGCGCACAGCAGTCGCTGGCGCCGCCGCCACCCCGTGGACAAGGCCGTGCTCGGTCTGGGGCTGACCGTGCTGGCGATCTCGCTGCCGCCGTGGCCGGGAGCGGCGCTGGTGCTGGCGGCGGCGCTCGCCGTGCTGCTGGGCCCGGCGGGCGTCCCGGCCCGCCGGTTGTGGCGCGCCTATCGGGTGCCGCTGGGCTTCTGCGCGACCGGCGCGGTCACCCTGCTGGTGCGCGTGGGCGGGCCCGGCGGATGGGTGGGCTGGGCCGACGGCGGACCGGCCCGCGCCGGGGAGCTGATGCTGCGCACCTCGGCGGCCTCGCTCGGCGTCCTGCTGTTCGCGTTCACGACCCCGATGTCGGACCTGCTGCCCCGCCTGGTGAAGGCCGGGGTGCCGGCGCCGGTCGTCGACGTCGCGCTGGTGACGTACCGGATGAGCTTCCTGCTGCTGGACTCGGTGCGCCGGATCCGGGAGGCCCAGGCGGCCCGGCTCGGGCACACCGGCCGGGCGGCGGAGTGGCGTTCGCTCGCCGGGCTGGGCGCCACCGCGTTCGTGCGGGCCTTCGACCGGGCGACGCGGCTGCAGGCCGGGCTCGCCGGACGCGGCTACGACGGCACCCTGCGCGTGCTGGTGCCCGAGGCGCGCGTCTCCGTCCGTTTCGTGGCGGCCGCCCTCGGGCTCCTCGGGGCCCTTGCCGTCCTGACCCTGATCCTGGAAAGGCCTCTGACATGAGCGAGCTGGTCGCGCTGCGGGGCGCCTCCTTCGCGTACGAGGACGGCCCGACCGTGCTCGACGGTCTCGACTTCGAGGTCCGCGAGGGGCGCGCGCTCGCCCTGCTGGGCCGCAACGGCAGCGGCAAGACGACGCTGATGCGGCTGCTCAGCGGTGGACTGCGGCCCCGGAGCGGGGAGTTGAGGGTCGAGGGGCGGCCGGTGTCGTACGACCGCAAGGGGCTGACCCGGCTGCGGACGACCGTCCAGCTGGTGGTGCAGGACCCGGACGACCAGTTGTTCGCCGCGTCCGTCTCCCAGGACGTGTCGTTCGGGCCGCTGAACCTCGGCCTGTCCGACGGTGAGGTGCGGGCCCGGGTGGACGAGGCGCTCGCCGCGCTGGACATCGCCGCGCTGGCCGACCGGCCCACCCATCTGCTGTCGTACGGGCAGCGCAAGCGGACGGCGATCGCGGGCGCCGTCGCGATGCGGCCCCGGGTGCTGATCCTGGACGAGCCGACGGCGGGGCTCGACCCGGACGGTCAGGAGCGTCTGCTGGCCACGCTGGACTCGCTGCGGGCGTCCGGCACCACGGTGGTGATGGCCACGCACGACGTCGACCTCGCCCTGCGCTGGGCCGACGACGCGGCCCTGCTCACTCCGTCCGGCGCCCACACCGGCCCCGCCGCCGCGGCCCTGGCCCGCACGGACCTGCTGCGGCAGGCGGGGCTGCGGCTGCCGTGGGGGGTGGCGGCGGCGCGACTGCTGCGCGCGCAGGGCCTGTTGGACGCGTCCCAGCCGGGTCCGCGCAGCCCCGAGGAACTGAACGCCCTGACGGCGGCGCCCCTCGCGGCCCCGGGTCCGGCCGAATCCTGACGGCCGGACCGGGGAGGTCCGCGGCGGGAGGCCCGTGTCAGCTGCTGTAGACGCCGACCTCGTGGAGCGAGTACCCCCACTCGGTGCCGCGGGTGACGCCCTGGACGCGGACGTAGCGGGCCGGGGCGCCGGTGAAGCGGGCCGTGTCGAGGCCGCCGTCGCCGGCCGTGGTCGACCAGGCGGTCCGCCAGGTCACGCCGTCGGTGGAGAGCTCGATCCGGTACGCCTTGCCGAAGGCGCGCTCCCACTGCAGGGTGACGCGGCCGACCAGGTGGGTGGCGCCCAGGTCGACGCGCAGCCACTGGTCGTCGCTCCAGTCGCTGGCCCAGCGGGTGCCGGCGTCGCCGTCGACGGCGCGGCCCGGGGCGTAGCTGGTGAAGGGGTTGGACTCGGCCGAACTGGCCGTCGCCGCCGCCCCCTTGGCGAGGTCGACGCCGGCCTGGTGCCGCTCGGTGCCGCCCCAGGTGCCGAGATAGGACTCGGCGCCGCGCAAGAGGTCGTCCACGACGTCCCGGCCGCCGACGAGCCGGATGTCCTCGATCCAGTCGGGGATCATGCCGGCGTGGGCGGCGCCGTCGGTGTTGACGTCCCAGGTGCGCTGTCCGGTGGTCTGCCGGTCGATGACGGAGCCGCCGTCGGCGCTCCTGAAGGGGTAGACGACCTTGTCGGCCGCGTCCGCGCCGCGCGGGGCGGGATGGTCGCCGATGCCGTTGAAGTCGGTGCCGTAGCCGTAGCCGACGCCGTACTTGTCGCGCAGGGCGTCGGTGCGCTCGGCCTCGGCGCTGAACTCCTTGGAGCCGTGCATGTACTGGGCGACGAAGCCGCCGACGGCGTAGACCCGCTCGGTCCAGTCGGCGTCCATCCAGCTGTGCGAGGAGATGACGCCGGGGTAGGACTCGGCCTCCAGGATGTCGAGGACCCGGCCGGTGGCCTTCACGCTCATGTGGTCGATCTCGACCATCATCTTGCGTTTCATCAGGCCGCGCAGGGCGTACTCGCCGAGGCCGGTGAGCCCGCGGACGTTGCACCGGGCGTCGGCCGCGTAGCGGGGCGCCTCGGTGCCGGCCGGGAGGTCGGCCGCGGCCTTCGAGACCGCCACGTCGCCGATGGGGTTGTCCTTCTGCGGGCCGGTGCACTTCTCGGTCTTCCAGAAGGTGCCCGTGGACAGGAACTGGCCGACGTTGATGGCGGTTCCGAGGCCGTGCTCGTCGAAGCGGACGCCGCAGAGCGCGTTGTCGAGCTTGTGGCACAGGAACATGCTGCGCACGCCCAGCGCGTACAGCTCGTCCAGGCCCTTGTCGATGTCCTCCTTGCTGCACTGCGCGATGTCCAGGACCTGCTTGCAGCCGAACGGCTCGGAGGTCTCGACGCCCAGCACGACGGCGAGTTTGCCCTGCTGGATGACCTGGCGGGCCTGCGCGCTGTCGGTGACGACGCGGAACCAGCCCTTGCCCGTGCCGCCGTACATCCTGTCGACGTAGGCCTGGAGGTCGTAGGTCAGCTTGGCCTGGAGCCGGATGGAGGTCATCTCGTCGCAGCCGCGGTCCTTGAAGAAGTAGACCGAGCAGATCACGCCGTTGGTGACGAGGTCGTTGACCAGGACGCGCTGGCCGCCGCGCCAGGCGCGCTCGACCCAGGCGTAGTAGTTCGCCTGGTGGGTCATCGAGTCGTAGGCGGGCCAGTCCTTGAAGGTGGGCCAGCCGGCCGGGTCGTGGCGGCCGTCCCCGCCGTGGGTGATGTAGTCGAAGACGGCGAGGGTGCCGTCCGGGTAGTGCTCGGGACAGTCCTTGAGGGCGTCGGCGACGCCCGCGGCGGAGAACGGCTTTCCGCAGATGAGGCGGCCGCCGAACCCCTCGTTGGACATCAGGTGGTTGTGCGCGTCGACGAACCCGCGCACCTTGCCCTGGGCGTCGGTCCCGGTGAACGGCTCACCGGTGACGTCGATACCGGAATCCGGCGCGGGCCGGGCGGTGGGCGTCCACCAGTCGGCCGCGGCGGCCGAACTCGGGGTGGGTCCGAGCACCGTGGCGAGCACCAGGAGGAGCAGCGACACGACGGTGACGTCTTTGCGTCCGCGGTGCGGGCGTCGAGCCTTGGTCACTGCTCACGTCCTTGTGTTGTCATGACCGGTACAGATATGCGATGAGGATCACCACTGCGGCACGCCGCGTCAAGAGGTCGAAACGGAACCGGAGTTGATCGATCAGCGCGGCATGCGCGAGCCGGACCGCCCGAGGAGGCGGGCGAGCGCCGGGAAGAGCCGCGGACGGGACCGTCAGAGCCGGGAGGCGCCGTCCGGGGTGAGGTCCTGCTCGGCCCAGATGCACTTGCCGTCGTCCATGTAGCGGGCGCCCCAGCGGCGGGAGAGCGCCGACACCAGGTACAGGCCCCGTCCGCTCTCGTCGGTCTGCGCGGCGCGGCGGATGCGCGGCGTGGTGAGGCTGCCGTCGTACACCTCGCAGACCAGCGACCGGCTGCGCAGCAACCTGAGGCTGACGGGCCCCTTGGCGTGCCGGATCGCGTTGCCGACGAGTTCGCTCACCACCATCTCGGCGGTGGCCTCCAGTTCCTCGAGCCCCCACTCCGCGAGCTGGCGCCGGACGTGCCGCCGGGCCTCCGCGGCGGCCCTCGGGTCCGCCGGGAGCGGCCAGGAGGCGACGTCGCCGGGGGCGGCGGCCCGGGTGTGGACGAGGAGCAGGGCGGCGTCGTCGACGGCCCGCGGCCGGTCGCCGGTCAGCGCGGTGGTGACCATGCCGCACAGTTCGTCGAGGCGCTCGCCGGCGTCGGCGGCCTCGTCGGCGGGGCGCCCGGGCGCGAAGTAGCCGGTCCGCGCCACGGCGTCACGCACGGCCCGCGTCAGCCGGTCGACCCCGTCGTCGCTGTCCCCGCCCGCCGAGCGGACCAGCCCGTCGGTGAAGAAGACGAGCACGCTCTCCTCCGGCAGGCGCACCGCACCGGTGTCGAACGGCGGGCGGGCGGCCCCCAGCGGCGGGTTCGCGGCCGGCTCGGGGTGGTGGACGCTTCCGTCGGGGTGGACGACGACGGGCGGCGGATGGCCGGCCCGGCAGAAGGTGCAGATCCGGCCGACGGGGTCGAACACCGCGTACAGGCAGGTGGCGTAGCTGTCCTCGCCGAGCTCCTCGACGAGGTCGTTGAGGTGGACGAGCACCTCCTCCGGGGGGAGTTCCAGGTCGGCGAGGGTGCGCACGGCGGTGCGCAGCCGTCCCATGGTGGCGGCCTCGGCGATGCCGTGGCCCATCACGTCGCCGACGACCATGGCGACCCGGTCGGCGGACAGCGCGATGAGGTCGTACCAGTCGCCGCCCACCGCGGCCCCCTCGCTCGCCGGGAGGTAGCGGGCGGCGGCCGTCGCGGCCGGCAGGGAGGGCAGGAACCGGGGCAGCAGCCCGCGTTGCAGGGACTGCGCGCGGTCGTGCTCGGCGTCGTACAGCCGGGCCCGTTCCAGCGCCTGGCCGACGAGCCCGCCGAGGGCGGCCAGCAGGGTGCGCTCCTCGTCGCTGAAGGTGCGCGGCAGGGCGAAGGAGACGACGCAGCAGCCGATGTCGCGGCCGGACGCGATCAGCGGCAGGAACGCCCACGCGTTCTTGTCGGGGTGGGTGAGGGCGCGCAGGCCGGGGAAGCGGCGCAGGAACTCCTGGGTGCTCTCGACCAGCAGCGGCCGGCGCAGTCGCAGCACCTCGGCGACCAGGGCGTTGGAGTCGGTCGGCACTCCTTCGATGTGGCGGTCGAGGAAGTCCTGGCTGTAGCCGACGGACCCGACGACACGCATGCGGCCGTTCTCTATGGCCTGGATGACGAGCCCGTCGGCGCCGAACGGGCCGAGCACATGGCGGGCGACGGCGTCGACGACGTCGGTCGCGGTGACGGCCTCGGCGAGTGCCGAGGTCAGCTCCGTCATCCGGGCGGCCCGCAGCGCCCCGCCGAGCGCGGCGTACGGCCGCCGCCCGAGCCGGCCGGCCATCCAGCGCGCCACGGCGGTCAGGAAGGACCGCTGGTGGGCGTCGGGCGCCTGGGCCTGCCACAGCAGCAGGGTGAGGACGCCGAGCCGCCCGTCGGCGCCGTGCAGCGGCACGGACACCATGGCGCGGCAGCCGCTGCGCGCGCCCTTCACGGCGTCCCAGTGCAGCGAGCCGTCGCGCATGGTCCGCGCCGGGGTGGTGTCGCGGTCCGCCGGCAGGTGCGCCCACTCCTCGGTGAGCCGGTCCGGGAGACCGCCGGCCACCACCAGGCGCATTCCGGCGTCCGTGTCGCTGCGCAGATGGACGAACCCGCCGAGGGCGCCGGTCCCGGCCGTCGCCTGCTGGAGGGCCAGCGTCAGCGCCTCGTAGGGCGAGAGGTCGTGGCTCTGCGCCTCCAGGAGGGCCAGCCTGGCCGCCGCGGAGAATTCCGTGAGGGTGAGAGGTGCGTCGTCCGTCGTCATCGGGTCACCCGTCCGGGCCGCGGCTTCGCGCCGGCGTGGACGGCTGCCGGGGCATCGCGTTCATCGGACTGCTCCAGCTTACGACGGGGGGCGCGGGCCGACCCGTCCAGCGGCCGGGCGCGTGAACGTGTTGCCCCGGCGTGCGTACTGTGACTCAATCGGATAGCTGACTGCACGGATCTCGGCGGTACCCCTCGCCGCGCCGGCGTGCCGGAGGGAGCGGCTCGTATGTACGGGGATGTGACCGAGGGCGGTGACGAGATCACGGCGGCGCCCAGCGGGCTGCTGGACCTCCTCAAGGTCGCCGCGGTGGTCCTGGACGCGGTGGGGAACATCGCGCTGTGGAGCCCCGAGATCGAGCAGCTGCTCGGCTACCCGGCCGAGGAGGCGCTCGGGCAGCGCGGTGACCTGCTGCTGGTCGCTCCGGAGAACCGCCAGAAGGTCCGGGAGCTGTTCGCCCAGGTCCGCTCCGGCGCCCGGTGGGCGGGCGTGTTCCCGCTGCGGCACCGGGACGGCACCGAACGCGCCGTGGAGTTCCGCACGATGCGTCTGCTGGACGCCGAGGGGCAGCCCCATCTGCTCGGGCTGGCGACGGACGCGCGGACCGTGCGGCTGGTGGAGCGGGACCTGGCCCTCTCCCACAGCCTCGTCAACCAGACCCCCCTGGGCATCGCCGTCTTCGACAACGACCTGCGCTGGGTGGGCGTCAACCCGGCGCTGGAGCGCATCAACGGCCTGCCGGAGTCGGCCGTGGTGGGCCGCCGGGTGGGCGAGGTGCTGCCCGACCTGGACGTCGAGGCCATAGAGAACCGGATGCGGCACGTCCTGGCGACCGGCAGGCCCCTGCTGGACCAGCAGACGGTCGGGCGGACGGCGGGGGACGCCCGGGAGCGCGCGTACTCGGAGTCGTACCACCGCATCGAGGACACCAACGGCCGGGTCCTCGGTCTCGCGATGGCCGTCCTGGACGTCACCGAACGCCAGCAGGCGGCCACCGAGATCGCCCAGGCGCGGCAGCGGCTGTCGGTGCTCGCGGACGCCGGGGTGCGGATCGGCACCACGCTGGACCTCCAGCAGACCGCGCGGGAGCTCGCCGGGGTGGCCGTGCCGCATGTGGCCGACCTGGCCGCCGTCGACATCCTGGAGTCGGTCGTCGCGCACGAGACGATCACGCCCGTCAGCGGCGACGCCCCCGCGGAGTTCCGGGCGCTGGCGGTGGCGGCCGGCTACGCCACCGACGCCATCCACGCCGCCGACCCGGTCGGCGAGCTGGCCACCTACGGCCCCTCGCGGATCATCACCCAGTGCGTCCGCGAGGCCCGTCCGGTGCTCGTCGAGCGCGTGGACGGGCGGACCATGCGGCGCATCGCCCGGGACGCGCGCGCCGCGCAGGCGCTGCACGAGGCGGGCGTGCACTCGTACATGGCGCTGCCGCTGCTGGCGCGGGGCAAGGTGCTCGGCACGCTCAGCCTGTACCGCACGGTCAACGAGTCGCCCTTCGACGAGCAGGACCGTGTCCTCGCCGCGGAGATCGCCGCCCGGGCCGCGATCTCCATCGACAACGCCCGCCTCTACGGCCGTGAGCGCGCCACCGCCCTGACCCTGCAACGCAGTCTGCTGCCGTCCGCGCCGGCCCGGCGGGAGGGCCTGGACATCTCCGCCCGCTACCGGCCGGCGCTGAGCGAGGTCGGCGGCGACTGGTACGACGTGCTGCCGCTGGGGCCCGGACGGACCGGGCTCGTGGTGGGGGACGTCATGGGCAAGGGTGTCCAAGCCGCCGCGATCATGGGGCAGTTGAGCACGGCCACCCGGGCGCTGGCCCGGCTGGACCTGCCGCCGGCCGAGCTGCTGCGGCACCTCGACGACATCGCCGGCTCGCTCGGCGACGCCATCGCCACCTGTGTGTACGGGGTGTGCGATCTGCGGGTGGGCAGTTGCGCGCTGTCGAGCGCCGGTCATCTGCCGCCGGTGCTGGCCTCGGCGGGGGGCGAGGCACGGCTCGTCGATGTGCCGGGCGGCGTGCCGCTGGGGGTGGGCGGGGTGGACTTCGGCACCGTGGAGCTCGAACTGCCGCCGGGTTCGCTGCTGGCCCTTTACACCGACGGGCTGGTGGAGAACCGGGCCGAGCCGATCGACGCCGGCCTCGACACGCTGACCCGCCTCCTGCGCAGCCCCGCTCCGAGCCTGGAGCGCACGAGCGACGCCCTGCTGGACGCGCTGCGCCCGGAGCCCGACGACGACGTGGCGCTGCTGCTGGTCCGCACCCGGATCTGAGCGCCCGCCTCCCCGGGCGTGCGGAGGCCTCAGTCGAGGAGCCCCGCCCGGTCGCAGGCGGCCCGCAGCTGCCGCGTGCAGATCTGGGCGAGGGTGTAGGCGCCGGAGTCGACGAGGGCACGCTTGACGGTGCGCGCGGTCACCGGGGTGGCGTTGAGCAGCACGGCGGGGATGTCCTGGTCGGTGGGGCTGTCGATGGTCGTCGTGGCGACCTTGCTCAGGTCCCGGCCGCGACCGAGGGCGACGGCCATGGCGGCGGCCGCGTCGGCCTCCTTCTTGAAGGGCTTGTAGACCGTCATGTACTGCTCGCCCCTGACGATGCGCTGTACGGCGTCCAGGTCGGCGTCCTGGCCGGTGACGGGCGGCAGTTCGGCGACGCCGGCGCTCTTGAGCGCGGAGATGACACCGGACGCGAGGGCGTCGTTGGCGGCGAGGACGCCGTCGATCCGGGCGGCGCCTAGGGCCGCGAGGGCCGCCGTCATGTCGGCGTGGGCGTTCTGCGCGGTCCAGCCCTCGGTGTCGTACGACCGGGCGATGCGCACCCGGCCGGTGAGGACGGACAGCGCCCCCTTGCGGAACCAGGCGGCGTTGGCGCTGGTGGGGTCGCCGTTCATCATGACGACGCTCGCCTTGTCGGCGGGGCCGGCGGAGCCCGTGGGGCGCTTCGCGTCGACCGCGCCCAGCAGCGCCTCGCCCTGGAGCCGGCCGATCCGCGCCCCGTCGAAGCTGACGAAGCCGGAGATCGGGCCCTCGGCGAGCCGGTCGTAGGCGAGGACGGGGACGCCCGCCTTGCGGGCCTCCTGGATCGAGGAGCGCAGCGCCCTGGTGTCGGCGGCGTCGAGGATGAGGACCCTGACCCCCTTGGTGATCATGGAGAGCATCTGCTGCCGCTGCCGTGTGACGTCACCCTCGGCGTTGGCGTGCTCCATGGTGCAGCGGGGGCACAGCTCCTTCACCCGTTTCTCGATCAGCGGTTTGTCCTGGTTCTCCCAGCGGGGCGTCACCCGGTTGGGGAGGAGCAGGCCCACGGCGAAGCCGTCCGCGCTTGATTCCTCCTCTCCCCCGCACGAGGCCAGGGACAGGGTCATCAGCGCGGCGGCGAGCGCCGCGACGAGGTGCCGGGCGCGGGCTCTCATGGCGGGCCTCCCGGGTGCGGGCGGGTTCCGGGGCCGGTCCGGGCGGGCTCGCCTTCCGGCGACGGCGGCACGGAGATCTCGCAGTAGACCTGTTTGCCGCCTGCCACCGGCACCGACCCGAAGGACTCCGACATCGCCTCGACCAGCAGCAGACCCCGGCCGCCGGTGGACTCCCAGTCGACGATCACCGGTTTGGCGGGGGCGCGCGGGGAGGAGTCGCTCACCGAGACGCGCAGCCGGTCCCCGCGCAGCATCAGGTCCAGCCGGACCGAACCCTGGGTGTGCACCAGGGCGTTGGTGACGAGTTCGGAGACGACGAGGAGGACGGCGTCGGCCGCCTCCCCGACCTTCCAGCGGCGCAGGGTGCGGGCGGTGAAGCGGCGGGCGTGCATGACGGCGTCGGGGAGGCGCCAGACCATCCAGCCGGACCGGATCGGCCGGGTCTTCATGCCGTCGTAGCGCAGCAGGAGCAGCGCCACGTCGTCCTCGCGCCGGCCGATGTCGCCGAGCAGGTCGTCGGCCGTGCGCCCGAGGTCGGCGGGATCGGCGGCGGCGAGCGCGGCGCGGGTGCGCCGCATGCCCTCGTCCAGGGGGAGGTCGGCGGCCTCGACGAGGCCGTCGGTGATCAGGGCGAGGACGGTGCCGGGGGCCAGTTCGACGGCGGTCATGGGGAAATCGGCCTCGGCGACCACGCCCAGCGGGGGGCCGCCCTCCACCTCCACCTCCTCGGCCGTGCCGTCGGGGCGGCGCACCAGCGGGGAGAGGTGCCCGGCCCGCACGACCAGGGTGGTGCCCTCCTCCATGTCGAGTTCGACGTAGCAGCAGGTCGCGAAGAGGTCGGTCTCCATGCCGACGAGGAGGCGGTTGGCGTGGGAGACGACCACGTCGGGCGGGTGGCCCTCCATGGCGTACGCGCGGACGGCGGTGCGCATCTGGCCCATGATCGTGGCGGCGCCGGCGCTGTGGCCCTGCACGTCGCCGATGACCAGCGCCACCCGGTCCTCGGACAGGGCGATGACGTCGTACCAGTCGCCGCCGACCTGGAGGCCGCTCCGGGCGGGCAGATAGCGGGCGACTGCGGCCCCGCCGGGCAGTTCGGGCAGCCGCCGGGGCAGCAGGCTGCGCTGGAGCATCGTCGCGAGTTCCTGCTCGGCGTCGTGGGCGTGGGCGCGTTTGAGGGCCTGGCCGACGAGGGCGGCGGTGGCGGTGAGCAGGGAGCGCTCCTCGGGCACGAACTCGTGCGGCTGGTCCCAGCCGACGATGCAGACACCGGCGACGCGGCCCTTGGCGGGCAGCGGCAGGACGGCCAGTCCGCCGGCGCCGACCTCGGCGAGGCCGGGTTCCAGAGCGGCGCCGGCCGGCCACAGGTCCATGCGGCCGTCGGCGAGGGCGGAACGCAGGGTGGGCAGGGCGCGGACGGGCGCGTCGGGCCATTCGCTGCGCCACTCGGCCCGCCACGCCTCGGGCCAGGCGGCGGGCTGCGGCGGGTCGAGCAGGGCGATCATGAGGCGGTCGTCCTGGAGGGCGGCGAGCGCCACGTGGTCGGCGCCCAGCGGCTCGCGCAGGGCGGCGACGACGACCTGTCCGACGTCGCTGACGGTGACGGCCTCGTCGAGGGCGGCGGTCAGCCACTGGATGCGGGCGACGTCGTCGGTGCCGCGGGGCAGCACCGGGGTGGCGGTGACCACGCCGAGCACCCGCTCCAGCCGGTCCCCGGCGGCGGGTTCGACCCGGCAGCTCATGCTCAGCCAGCGCGTCTCCCCGGTGGGGCAGCGGACCCGGAACTCCAGTTCGCGCCGGCCGGAGGTCTGGGCGGACGGTTCGAGGACCGACATCAGCGCGTGCATGTCCTCGGGCAGGGCGTGCGCGAGGAGGCTGTCGGCCTTGCCGTCGAAGCCGTCGGGGGTGATGCCGACCAGGTCGAGGAGGGTGTCGTCGGCCTCGACCAGACCGGTGTCGGGGACCAGGGCGAAGGCGCCGACGCCGAGGCCGCGCAGGGCCGGCCCGAGCAGCGCGGGCGGCGGGCCGGCGCCGGAGGGGAACAGGTCGGCGACGGCGTCGGCGTACCGCGCCAGGAAGCGGCGCTGCTCGGGCTCGAAGCCGTCCGTGACCTCGGGGGGCGTCCCCACGACGACCAGGCAGCCCCGTCGGGTGCCGTCCCCGCCGAGGGGCAGCGCGCCGAGCGAGGCCCCCGCGCGGGGCGGGACGGGGCCGCCCTCGGGGCACAGGGAGAGCGCCTCGGGGTTCAGCCACAGCTGCCGGCCGGTGCGGAAGGCCTGGGCGGCCGGCGACCGGCCGGCCAGGGACAGCCGCTCGGGCAGGTGGGATCCGGGCAGGGGGGAGCCGGCCGTGTCGACCAGCCGGAGTTCTCCGGCGCCGGCGCCGAGCGCGTAGACCGCGGCCAGCGTGGCTCCGGCGAACTTCAGGGCCCACTCCCCGGGGCCGGTCCGCGCCGAGGGCCGGACGCCGGTGTCCGCCGGGCCGGCCTCGGACGCCCACAGCTGTGAGACCCCGGCGTGGGCGCCGCCGTCGTGAGGCATGTCCGCTACGACCTCCCGTCCATGCCGCAGGTGCCGGGTTGAGATCGGGGCACCCGCACACCAGAATCGCATATACGGACCAACCGAACATTTCCACCCTATGGCCGCCGACGGCCAGCGCCCGGCGGCCGCCCGGCACTCCTGTGAAACCGTCCCGTGAGCGCGATCCCGTCCCATGCGCCCCTCCGGCCACGCCACGCGAGGTAGGACGAGGGCGGACGAGGGAGGCATCACATGAAGGCCCGCATCCACCGCATCCCCCGCCTCAGGGTGGCGGCCGCCACCGTGACCGCGGTGTCGGCGGCCGTCGCCCTCGCGGCCTGCGGAGCGGAGACCGTGGACGGATCCGGCGGTCGCGGCGCCCCGAGGATCGCGGTGCTGCTGCCGGACAACACCACGGCCCGCTGGGAGACGCAGGACCGGCCGCTGCTGGAGAAGCGGATCAAGGAGCTGTGCGCCGACTGCGTGATCGAGCACGTCAACGCCAGGGGTGAAGTCGCCGTCCAGCAGGGACAGATGGACTCGATGATCACCAAGGGCGTGGACGCCATCGTGCTCGTCGCGGTGGACGCCCGCTCGCTCGGCGCGACCGTCGCCCAGGCCCACCGGGCGGGTATCCCCGTCATCGCCTACGACCGTCTCGCCCAGGGCCCGATCTCCGGTTACGTCTCCTTCGACGGTGTGGAGGTCGGCAGGCTCCAGGGCAAGGCGCTGCTGCGGGCCATGGGCGACAAGGTGCCCGGCGGCCAGATAGTCATGATGAACGGCGACCCCAGCGACCCCAACGCGGTGTCCTTCAAGGAGGGCGCCCTGTCCGTGCTGCGCGGCAAGGTGCGGATCGGCAAGTCCTACGACACCGCGCAGTGGCGGCCCGAGGCCGCGAACACGAACATGGCCGCCGCGCTGTCGAGCCTCGGCGCCGACGCCGTCGACGGGGTGTACGCGGCCAACGACGGTCTCGCCGCCGGGAGCGTCTCCGCCCTGAAGGCGAACAAGGTGGCCCCGCTGCCCCCGGTCACCGGGCAGGACGCCGAACTCGGGGCGGTGCGGCGGATCGTGGGCGGCGACCAGTACATGACGGTCCTGAAGTCGTTCGAGCCGGAGGCCTCCGCCGGCGGGACCATGGCGGTGGCCGCGGCGCGCGGCGAGCGCCTCACCGAGACGGCCACGGGCGAGGTCCGCACGAGCGACGGGCACAGCGTCCCCGCCGTGCTGCTCACCCCCGTGCCGGTCACCGTCGACAACATCAAGGAGACCGTGGTGAAGGACGGCGTCCACACGATCGGGCAGATCTGCGTCCCGCATCTGCGGGCCGCCTGCGAACGGGCGGGACTGACCTGACGCGAGGGCGGGACGCGCCCCGCGCGGGGGCGGCGGCGGGAGCGGCCTCGTGCGTGGACGTCCCTGAAAGGAGATGGTGTCCGTGCCGGACCCCCCTCTGCTGGCTCTGCGCGGCGTGTGCAAGCGCTTCGGCGTCGTCGAGGTCCTCACCGACATCGAGCTGGAGATCCACGCCGGTCAGGTCGTGGCACTGCTGGGGGACAACGGGGCCGGCAAGTCCACCCTGGTCAAGGTGATCTCCGGGGTCCTCCCCGCGGAGAAGGGCGTCATCGAGTGGGAGGGCCGGACGGTCCACATCCGCCGCCCGCACGACGCCCGCGACCTCGGCATCGCCACCGTCTACCAGGACCTCGCGCTGTGCGGGAACCTCGACGTCGTCGGGAACCTCTTCCTCGGCCGGGAGATCCGCCGGTACGGGTTCCTCGACGAGGTGGAGATGGAGCGCCGCACCCGGCAGCTGCTGGAACGGCTCACCAAGCGGCTGCCCGACCTGCGCGGCCCCGTCGTCTCGCTCTCCAGCGGCCAGCGGCAGACCGTCGCCATCGCCCGCTCGCTGCTGGCCGAACCGCGGGTGCTGCTGCTGGACGAGCCGACCGCTGCGCTGGGATTCGAGCAGACCACCGAGGTCCTCGACCTCGTGGACCGGCTCCGCGACCGCGGCCTGGGCGTCCTGCTCATCAGTCACAACATGGGCGACGTGAAGGCGCTCGCCGACCGTGCGGCGGTGCTCAGACTCGGCCGCAACAACGGCTTCTTCGACGTGAACACCGTCTCACAGGAGCAGATCATCTCCTCCGTCACCGGCGCCACGCAGAACGTGCCCCGCCGGCCTGCCTCCCGGGAGGCGCGGTGGTGAAGAACATGCGCGACCGGCATGAGGCCCGAGAGGCCACGGACAACGCCCGGGCCGAACCGGTCGCGGACGGCACCGCACCCCGCCGGCGGCACACCGGGCGCGCCCTGGTGCGGGCCGCCGAGGGAGCGGTGGGAGTCGTACGGCGCAAGCTGAGCGCCGGCGAAGTGGGCTCGCTCCCGGTGGTGCTGGTCCTGGCCGTCGTCTGGATCGTCTTCCAGTCCATGAACGACAACTTCCTCTCCCCGCGGAACCTGTCCAACCTCAGCGTCGACATCGTCGGCACCGGGCTGATCGCGGTCGGCATCGTCTTCGTGCTGCTGCTCGGCGAACTCGACCTGTCCGTCGGCTCGATCAGCGGCCTCGCGGCGGTCGTCTTCGCCGTGCTCAACGTGCAGCACGGGGTGCCGGAGTGGCTCGCCCTGGTCATGGGGGTGCTCGCGGGCACCCTGGCGGGCACGGTCCAGGGCTACTCCATCGCCCGGACCAGGGTGCCGGCGTTCGTGGTCACCCTGGCCGGACTGCTCACCTGGAACGGGCTGATGCTGTCCGTCCTCGGTGACAGCGGGACCGTCAACCTCGACGAGAACGGGCTCGTCGCCCGGCTGACCAACTACTACTTCACCCATGACGCCGTCGCCTACGGGGTGGCCGCCGTCGCCGCGGGCGCCGTCTTCCTGGTGGCCGACCGGGACCGGCGCCGCCGCAGGGCCGTCGGCATGCCCCACCGCTCGCTGCGGGAGATCGCGGTCCGCTCGGGAGCGCTCGCGGTGCTCGCCTTCGCGATCGCCTATCTCCTCAACCGCTTCCAGGGCCTGCCGCTCGCCCTGCTGATCTTCCTGGTGATCGTGGCCGGCCTGGACGTGCTGCTGCGCCGCACCCACTACGGACGGCAGGTGTACGCGCTCGGCGGCAGCGTCGAGGCGGCCCGCCGCGCCAGCCTGAGCGTGACCCGGGTGCAGACGGCGGTCCTCGCGATCTCGGGCACCATGGCCGCCGTCGGCGGTCTCTTCCTGGCCTCGCGGATCACGTCGGTGAGCCAGAGCTCGGGGCAGGGCGTCCTGCTGGTCAACGCCATCGCCGCGGCCGTCATCGGCGGCACGAGCCTGTACGGGGGACGCGGGACGACCTGGTCGGCGGTGCTGGGCATGCTGGTCATCCAGTCGATCGCCTCCGGCATGGCGATCACCGACACCCCGACCGCCGTCCAGTTCGTGATCACCGGCGGGGTGCTGTTCGCGGCGGTCGTCATCGACTCGCTGTCACGACGGTCGCAGGAGGCGCACGGACGGGCCTGACCCGGGGCGCGCGACAGGCGCGACGGACCTGACCGGGGGCGGTGCGACGGGCCTGACCTGCGGGTGCGGAGCCGGCGCTTCCTCACCCTGGGTGAGGGCTTTCCGCGCCCCGTGTGCCATACTCGGCGCCGCTTGTCGCAAGATCCGACCGGGGGGCTTCTCATCATGCATGCCGTTTCTCTGGATGCCCCCTACCTGGACACGGACGCGGATCAGCTCTGCTTCTCCCTGGACCTGCCCGAACGGCCCGCGCTCGCCGAACGCGAGGTGAGGGTGGGCGGACTCGACGTCCGGCTGCGCCTGCTCGGCGCCTCCCACCAGGTCTTCGCCGGCCCCGTACGCGAGACGGTGGCCTGCCTCCAGGGAGCCGACCGGGGCCTGCCGGACAGCCACACCCGCGAACTGCCCGGCTGGAGCTACGAGTTCGGCGCGCACACCCGACGGCTCGGCCCCGAGGAGTTCAGCGCCCGGGTGGCGCTCGTCCTGGACCTGGTCGCCGCCGACCCCAACAGCCTGTGCGGGGTCTTCCCCGGCTCGCCGGAAGCGGTGACGGCGGTGGTCGTGGAGGCGATCGGCCAGGGCCCGGAGAGCGCGGAGACGGGCGCGCGGGCGGCCGGCGGGCTGCTCTGGCGCACCTGGCACACGTACCCACAGCACGGCCAGATCGTATCGACGTACACCCGGCTGGAGGCCCGATGAGAAGCGCCCGACTCGTCCGCGCGGGGATGGCGGCCACGCTGTCCGCTGTCCTGCTGACCGCCTGCGGCTCCTCCGACGGACAGAACGGCGTCCCGCTCGGCTGGATCAAGAAGACGTACACCTCCAGCGGAACGGCCTGGATCGCCCCCCACAGCGCGCCCGCCAAGGTCGCCGACGCCATCCACCACAACCGCGCGGCGCTCGACCGCGCCTCGGGCGACCGCATGGAGTTCCTGCGCTACGGCGACGACATGGTCACCGTCTCCCCGTACCGCGGCGGCAGCCGCATCGAGATCGAGGACTACCGCAACGGCTACCGGCGGCACAGTCGGCACCTCGGCCTCTGGCCCGACCCGAACAGCTCCAGCTTCCGGGGCGGCGGCCCCGGCGAAGGCAAGTGACACCCGCCAGGCCCCCCTCCCGCCCCGCCCCACCGACGCGCTTCGAAGAAAGGCAACGCAGTGACCGAGATCCTCGAGTCGACCGGCCAGGCCCTGCTCTACGGAGTCGTGGGCCTCGCGGTGATGGCCGTCGGCTTCATCGCCCTCGACCTCGTCACGCCCGGCAAGCTCTTCCACGTCGTCTGGACGGACCGCAACCGGGGCGCGGCCGTCCTGCTGGGCAGCCAGTCCCTCGCCGTGGGCCTCGTCATCATGGAGGCGATCCAGGCCAGCGAGTCCGAGCAGGGAGTCGGCAGGGGTCTGCTGAGCACGCTCCTGTACGGGCTGGCCGGAGTGCTGGTGATGACGGTCGTCGGCATAGTGATCGGCCTGCTCACCCCCGGCCAGATGGGCGCCGTCGTCCTCGACGACCGTGAGGACCGTCCGCACCCCGCCGCCTGGGTCCAGGCCGGCATGTACCTCGGCACCGCCTTCATGGTCGGCGCGGCACTCTCCTAGGCAAGGCCCCATGACCGGCACCGCACCCACGTCCGCCACCGCCGCGGGCCCCGCACACGCGGCCGACGCCCCGCACGGTCCCGGCCCCGCCGGCCCTCCGGCCCCGCGTCACACCCGCGGGGCGCGTTTCCTGCTGCTGTTCGCCGTCTTCCTCTGCGCGGCCTGCGGCCTGGTGTACGAGCTGGCGCTGACCGCGCTGGGCAGCTACCTCATCGGCAACTCCGTGCTGCAGACCTCCGTGGTCATCTCCGTGATGGTCTTCGCGATGGGTGTCGGCTCGCTCGCCGCCAAACCGCTGCGCCGCCGCCCCGTGGGGGCGTTCGCGCTGGTGGAGGGGCTGCTGGCGCTGGTCGGCGGACTGTCGGTGCTGGTGCTGTACGCGGCGTTCGCCTGGCTGCGGCTCTACACCCCGGCGATGGTCGTCGTCGCCCTGGTGGTCGGCCTGCTCATCGGGGCCGAGATCCCGCTGCTGATGACGCTGCTGCAGCGGATCCGCCGGCAGGAGGCCGGCAGCGCCGTCGCCGACATGTTCGCCGTGGACTACATCGGCGCGCTCGTCGGCGGACTGTGCTTCCCGCTGCTGCTCCTGCCGACGTTCGGGCAGCTCAAGGGCGCGCTGGTGGTCGGCGCGGTCAACGCGGTGGCCGGCGTCATCGTGGTGGTGTTCATCTTCCGCCGGCAGACCCGGCGGCGCGTGCGGATCGGCCTGCTCGCCTTCGTGACGGCGGTCCTGGGGGTGCTCGGCACGGCGTACGCGTTCGCGGACGACCTGGAGGTCACCGCGCGCCAGCAGATGTACCAGGACCCGATCGTCCACGCCGAGACCACCCCGTACCAGGAGATCGTCGTCACCCGCTCCACCTCGTTCACGGGCGCGGCGGACATGCGGCTGTTCCTCAACGGCGACCTCCAGTTCAGCTCCGTCGACGAGTACCGGTACCACGAGTCGCTCGTCCACCCCGCGCTGTCCGGCCCCCGTGGCGACGTCCTGATCCTGGGCGGCGGCGACGGGCTCGCCCTGCGCGAGGTGCTGCGCTACGACGACGTACGGCACGTCACCCTCGTCGAGCTGGACCCGGCGATGACCCGGCTGGCGCGTGACTTCCGGCCGCTGCGGGAACTGAACGGCGCTTCGCTGACCGACCCGAGGGTGCGGGTCGTCAACGCCGACGCCTTCAACTGGCTGCGGGACGCGCGCGGGACGTACGACGCGGTCGTCATCGACTTCCCCGACCCCGACACGGCCGCCCTGGCCAAGCTGTACTCGGTGGAGTTCTACCATCTGCTCGGCCAGGTCCTGACTCCGCGCAGCAGGGTGATGGTGCAGAGCGGTTCGCCGTTCTTCGCGCCGAAGACGTACTGGTCGATCGACAGGACCATCGAGGCGGCGGGCTACGCGACCACCCCGTTCCAGATCGACGTGCCGAGCTTCGGCAACTGGGGCTTCGTCCTGGCCGCCCCCCGCACCGCCGCTCCCCCGCCGCTGCGGCTCGCGCCGGACACTCCCCCGCTGCGCTACCTGGACGACGCGGTCCTGAAGGCGGCCACCGTGTTCCCGCTGGACCGCCGCCGCCAGGACGTACGACCGAGCACGCTGATGGACCCGGCGGTGCTGGAGTACGTGCAGAACGAGTGGGAGAACTACTGAGCCGTCGGCCGGGGAGGCCGGTTCAGGGGCCGGGCGTCCCGTCGTCGAGATGCGTCGCCGGGGCACCGCGCGGGCACGGCGACACGGCGGTACGCGGCCCGGGCGTGGCGGAAGCGGGCCAGCGCGGTGCCGAGGAGCGTGGCCGCGCACAGGCAGCCGAGCCAGAGGGCGTCGCGCTGTCCTGCCCAGGTGAGGGTGCCCAGCGGCGGGATCGCGAAGCCGTTGAGCAGCAGCCAGCACAGCAGCGCCGTGCCGGGGGCGGCGGTGAAGCGGGCGCAGCGTCCCAGCAGCGCCGCCAGCAGGCACAGCGCGGCCAGCGCGGGCCCGGGACGGCCCGGCCCGAGCAATGCGTAGTGGGCGGCCAGCAGGACCACCGCGCCCCCGGAGGCCGTCGCCCACACCAGCGGCGTGGCCACGGGCTGGGGCACGGGCCTGGCTCCCACCCTCATCGGCACCCAGTCGACCATCTCCCGCTCCTCCTTCCGCTCCCCGGATTCTCCCACCCGCCGCCTTCCGCCCGGCTTCCTCCAACCGGTCAAAAAACAGGGGCGGTTCGAGTCCCGCCCGGGCAGGATGCCCGGCGTGGACCATGTCGTGAACGGGCTCGCCGTCAACCCCGCTCTGCCTGACGAGTTGACCGACCGGCTGATCGAGATCGCGGACGCCGACCTCGCCGACCGCCTGGCCGACCGCGAGGACCTCAGCCGCGCCCAGGCGGTCGCGCTGCTCTCCCGCGTCGACGACGGCGGCGTGTCGCTCGCGTACGGGGGCCGGTTGACGGCGGCCGATGTGGACCCGCTCCAACAGCCTCACGCGGCACTGGCATTGCTGGACCAGGAGCTCGGACACCCGGAGTGGGCCCGGCTGTTCGCGGCGGATCCGGACGTGAGCGTCCGGGAGAAGCTGGCCGCCTGCCCCGGGCTGCCGCCGGACGTGACGGAAAGGCTCGCCGCGGACCCGGACGTCGGGGTCGTGGTGGAGCTGGCCTTGTGGACGCGGGAGCCGGGCGTGGCCGCCCCGCTCGCGGCGCATCCGCACACCGAGGTGCGCCGGGCCGTCGCGGCCAACGAGGTGACGCCCCCTGCGGTGCTCGCCGCGCTGCTCCACGGCGAGGGCCTGCCCCCGGCGGAGCAGTGCCCGGTGTGCGACCGCGGGAACGCGCCGGGCGCACGGGATCCCGACGGCCCTTGTCCCGACGGCCCGTGTCCCGCCGACCGGGACACGCCGCCGGACGCCTGCTGCCACGGCTCCCACGTGTCCGCGTCGCACGACGTCCGACGGGCGGCGCTGGCGAACCCGGCCACGCCCGCCGAAGCCGCCGCCGGCTTCGCCGGCCATCCCGGTCACCGGCTGCGCCGCGCCCTCGCGGCCCACCCCGGCCTGCCCGCCGAGGCGGCCCGGCGTCTGGCGGCGGACCCCGACCCCGGCGTCCGGGCGGACCTCGCCCGGAACCCCGCCGCCGACGAGACGTCGATGCGCCGGCTGGCCGAGGACGAGGACAGGGACGTACGCCGTTCCCTCGCTCTCAGTCCGCGCGTGCCGCTCGACGTGCTCGTGTCTCTGGCGGGGGCCGCGCGGATCGCCTCCACGCTTCTGCCGCGGATCGCGCTGGCCTCGCCCGGGGAGGTCGGGCGGCTGGCCGCGTCCCCGGACGCGGCGGCGCGGATGATCGTGGCCCAGCGGCGGGACCTGCCGGCCGCCGTCCGTGACGCGCTGGCGGCCGACCCCGACGCGAAGGTGGTCAAGTCCGTGGCCCCGCACCCGGGCCTGTCCGAGGAGCTGCTGCGCGCCATGGTCGACCGGCACGGCGTCCACGTCGTCACCCCGGCCGCGCTCAACCCGGACGCGTCCGCCGCCCTGTTGGAGACGCTGGCCCGGCACGAGCCGCCGGTGCGCACGGCGCTTCGCGTGATCGCCCGGCACCCCCGGGCCGGCGCTCCGGCGCTGCTCGCCTGTCTGACGGACCGGCGGGCCCGACCCCTGGCCGCCGCGCATCCGGCGCTCCCGCCGCACGTCGTCACGGAGCTGCTCTCCGACCCCGACGAGTCGGTGGCCGAGGCGGCGGCCGCGAATCCGGCGCTGCCGCTCACCGTGATGCGGTCGCTGATCCCCTGATGCGGCCGGGCACGGGTGGGCGGGTCACGAGATCAGCGAGCGGCCCGTCGGGGACAGCAGGAGCAGCTGGGGCGGTCCCGTCTGCTCACGCTCGATGCCGGGCAGGATCTGGTCCCGGGCCCGGGGGTGGGCATGGACCGCGGTGAGGTGGCGGCGGTGCGCGTTCGCGTCGGGGTAGGAGGCGATGACCACGACGACGTTCTCCCCGGTGCGCACCGGCAGCCTGGGGAAGGTGTTCGGCGACGTCTCGGTGGTCAGGGCGGCGACCGGCGCGGGCCCCGTCTCCCGGAGCGCGGGGAGGAGTCCGTCCCGGACCAGTTCGACGCCGGCCTGCCGTGCGGGAGGGAAGGAATAGACGGTCGCGGTCACGAGCCCGGCCGGGGCGGGGGCACCGGGCCGGGGGCGCTCGGAGGGGAGGACCTCGATGCCGCTCCCGGCCGTCAGGGGCCGCAGCAGGAGGACGTCGTCGGAGTCGACCATGGTGGCGTTCGCCTGCGGACCGTGCTCGGCCCACACGGGTCCGCCGTAGAAGTCCGTCAGTGCGCGTCGGCGCGCCGCCATGTCCGGGAAGCCGCGCAGCCAGACGAAACGGTCGGGATCGCCGAGGTCCCTGAACTGTCCGAGCACGCTCATCCCGGTCTCTTCCTGGGTCTCGACGAACTCACGGTCGAACAGCTCGATGAGCTCGTCGCGTCGGCCGGGACGCAGGGTGTACTGGCGCAGCTCCAGCACGGCGGGGCTGACGACGAGGGGGGTCGGTGGCACGGGGACTCCTGTTCGGTGCTCGGCTCCGGGCGCGGCTCGCGGGTCGTTCGACGGCGGCCGGGTCGACGCTAGGACGGTCGTGTGCCAGGGGCTGTCAGGGTTTCCGAGGAGAATGCCGGCATGTCTGCCGCTCGCCTGCTGTCCCTGCTGCTTATGCTTCAGTCCCGGAGCCGTGTGTCCGCGCGGGGGATCGCCGACGAGCTTGGGGTGTCGGTGCGGACCGCCTATCGGGACCTGGCGCGGCTGCAGGACGCCGGGGTGCCGGTGTACGCGCTGCCGGGCCGCGGGGGCGGCTACCAGCTGGTCGACGGCTATCGCACCCGCCTCACCGGGATGAGCGAGGGCGAGGCGCGGGCGCTGTTCTTCGCCGGGCTGCCCGGCCCCGCCGCCGACCTGGGGCTGACGGCGGAGGTGACGGCGGCACGCCTGAAGCTGCTGGCGGCGTTGCCGGCGGACCTGCGCGAGGAGGCGACGCGGACCGCGGCGGTGTTCCACCTGGACGCTCCCGGCTGGTACCGGGAGCCCGAGGAGACGCCGCATCTCCCCCTGCTGGTGGACGCGGTGCTCACCCGGCGCGCGGTGGACGTGCGCTACCGCCGCTGGCGCGCCCCTCAGGAGGTCACCCGCCGCCTCCGGCCCTACGGCCTGGTCCTGAAGTCGGGCGTCTGGTACCTCGTCGCCGCCGGTGGGAGCGGGACCGCGACCTACCGGGTCGCCCAGGTCCTCGACGCGGTGCCGAGCGACGAGCGGTTCGACCGGCCGGAGGGCTTCGACCTCGGCGCGTACTGGGCCTCCTACCTGGACGAGTTCCGCAGCCGCCGCTACAACGGCACAGCCACCGTCCGCCTGTCCCCGCAGGGCCGCCGACGCCTGCCCGACAACGTCCCCGCGGAGGTGGTGGCTGCGGTCGAGGCCACCGCGACCCCCGAGGGCGACGACGGCTGGATCGAGGCGGTCATCCCGACCGAGAGCACCGAACACGCGTGCGGCGAGCTGCTGCGGCTCGGCGTCGACGTCGAGGTCCTCGCGCCTCCCGAACTGCGCGAGGCCATGGCGGCCAGGGTCCGGGTGCTCTCCCGGGCCTACGGACAGGGGTGAGGGAGCCGGACGAGTCGCGCTGACTCCCGTGCGCGGCTCTGGCCCGGCGGCGCGGCGCGTGACATGCTGGCGCGGTCGCTTCCACGGCGTCGCCGGGGCGCCCGAGGCCATCGGCCGAACCAGCGGGAGTAAGAGGCGGTGCAGGCGGCAGCCGCACGCGTGGCGCACGATCGGCGTCCTGAGCAGTCCCCGTTGGAACCCGGCGCCTTCCCTCCGGATCCCCGCGCCTTCCCTCCGGAGCGCCCAGCTTGGCATGAGCACGTAATCATAATCTTTTGGTTTTATAATGAGTGCCCCATGTGTCGGTTATCGTCCGCTGAGGGCAGGATGGGCGCGATGACGCGATCCGGAACCACCGGGAACGGGCCTGCGGCGCCTCCTGCGCAGGCAGACGGCGGCACGACCACCGCCAGGGCGGTCGTGGACGCGTTCGGTGTGGTGACCGGATGGAGCGAGGGCGCGCAGCGCCTGGTGGGGTACCGGGCCTCGGAGGTCACGGGGCGGCCGGCGACCGTGCTGCTCGCCGACGGCCTCACCGGTCCGGCGCTGAGTTCCATCGTGGGCACGAGCCGCTGGAACGGCACGGTGAACCTGCGGCACCGCGACGGTCACCTGCTGGCGGTCAGTCTGCTCGCCCACCGCCGCGAAAGCGGCCCCGCCGCGAGCCATGAGTGGCTCATCGTCGCGCCGATGGCCCCCTCCCGTCCCGAGTTCGACGAGGAACGCCTGCTCGGGTGGTCCATGGTCCACTCCCCGTGCACCATGGCCCTCTACGACACCGGACTGCACCTGCTGCGGGCCAACGCCGGCATGGAACGCGTACTGGGCCTGACGGAGGCCGAGATGCGGGGGCTGCGCGTCTCGGAGATCGTCCTGGACCCGGAGAGCGAGCGCGCCGAGCGCCTGATGCGCCAGGTCGTCGAGACCGGCGAGCAGCAGCACCTGCGGGCCGCCCTGCGACTGGCCGGCGACCGGCACGAGAGCGCGTGGTCGGTCTCGCTCGCGCCGGTGCGGGACGGGGACGGCACGGTGCGGGGCGTCCTGCTGTCCGCGCACAACACCACCGAGGAGCACCTGGCGAGACAGCGGCTCGCCCTGGTCGCCGAGGCCGGGGTGCGCATCGGCACCACCCTGGACCTGACCCGCACCGCCCAAGAGCTCGCCGACGTCGCCGTGGGGCAGCTGGCGGACTTCGTCACCGTGGACCTGCTGCCCGACATCGACGACGACCAGGAGCTGCGTGCGGAGGCGCTGCCCAGCCCGGTGCTGCTGCGCCGGGTGGCCAACCAGTCGGTGCTGCCCGGCTGCCCCGAGGCGGTGGTGCCGCTGGGCGCGGTGGCCGTCTACCCGTCCACCTCGCCGGCCGCCGAGTGCCTGGCCTCGGGAGAGGCCGCCATGCACCAGGTGACCGTGGCGGGAATGGCCAGGTGGGCGTCCGAGGCGCCGGAACGGGCGGAGAAGATGCGCCGGTTCGGCTTCCACTCGGTGCTGGCGGTGCCCATGCGCGCGCGGGGCATCACGCTCGGCGTGGCGACGTTCTCCCGGCACCGGCACCCGGACCCCTTCGAACAGGACGACCTGCTGCTCTGCCACGAGATCACCGCCCGGGCCGCGCTCAGCATCGACAACGCCCGCCGCTACTCACGGGAGCGGGCCACGGCCCTCACCCTGCAGAGCAGCCTGCTGCCCCAGCGGCTCCCGCGGCAGCTCGCCGTCGAGGTCGCCACCCGCTACCTGCCGGCCAGCGCGCAGACCGGCGTGGGCGGCGACTGGTTCGACGTCATCCCGCTGTCCGGGGCGCGGGTGGGGCTCGTCGTCGGCGACGTCGTGGGGCACGGCATCCAGGCCTCCGCCGCGATGGGCCGGCTGCGCACCGCCGTACGCACCCTGGCCGACGTCGACCTGCCGCCCGACGAGCTCCTGACCCACCTCGACGATCTCGTCAACCGGCTGTCCGCCGAGAGCGACGACCCGACCGGCAGCGCCGCCGACATCGGAGCCACCTGCCTGTACGCCGTGTACGACCCGGTCAGCCGGCACTGCTGCATGGCACGGGCCGGACACCCGGCGCCGGCGCTGCTCACCCCCGGCAGACCTCCGGAACTGCTCGACCTGCCGGCCGGGCCGCCGCTCGGGCTCGGCGGTCTGCCGTTCGAGGCCGCCGAGTTCGAACTGCCCGAGGACAGTCTGCTCGCGCTCTACACCGACGGTTTGGTGGAGGCCCGGGGCCGGGACATCGACGAGGGCGTCGACATCATGCTGAAAGTGCTGGGCCGGGCGACCTCCTCCTTGGAGAACACCTGCGACACGCTGCTGCGGGCGCTGCTCCCGGAGAAGCCCGACGACGACGTGGCGCTGCTGCTGGCGCGTACGCACGCCCTGGACTCCCGTCATGTGGCCGCCTGGGACGTGACGCCGGAGCCGGAGGCGGTGGCCGAGACCCGCAGCCGCGCCACCCGGCAGCTGCTCGAATGGGGCCTCGGGGACGCCTCGTTCGTCACCGAGCTGGTGGTGAGCGAACTGGTCACCAACGCCATCCGGTACGGCGAGCCGCCCATCGAGCTGCGTCTGATCCTGGACCGCAGTCTGATCTGCGAGGTGTCCGACGCGAGCAACACCTCACCGCATCTGCGCCGGGCCCGTGACTACGACGAGGGCGGCCGGGGCCTGCTCCTGGTCGCCCAGCTGTGCAGCAGCTGGGGCGCCCGGCACACCTACCGGGGCAAGACCATCTGGGCGGAGCAGTCGCTGTCGACGGACTGACTCCCGCGCGGCGCACAGCGAAACGGACAGGTGCACAGAGGGAACGGACGACGTGCGCGTAGGGTCAACCGCCGTGCGGGACAGCCGGAATGCTTTCCACCGGAACGATCCGGCCCTCCCGAAAGGAACCCCCTTCCGTGCACCCGACGAACCCGTCGACCTCGAAGCTGTCCAAGGCGTTACGCCTCGCAGGCCGCCGTCTCGCCGCCATGGTCCTGGCGCTCGCGATGAGCATCGGCCTTGCGCTCACCGCGGCGCCGGCCGCGCAGGCCGACCCCGACCACGAACTCACCATATGGTCCTGGGACATCAGCGAGCTGGAGAACGGCGGTGAGGAGGCGCACCAGAGCTACTGGAACATGATCGACGCCCTCCACCGGATCAGCGGCCACGACGTCGCGGGCCAGCCCCGACTGGACGAGACCACGACAGCGGGGGCCCACCTCATCCAGATCCGGCTGCAGTACCACGAGCAGTACTGGGGGTCGCTGTACTTCTGGGCCAACAACCTGTACTTCGCCGGCTTCTACCAGCCCGGGTTCGACGGCCGCGACGACAACCACTACAGCTTCAACAACGTCTGGCCCGGCGAGTTCAACCGCGTCCTCGGCGTGACGTCCACCCCGCTCCCCTGGGGCGGCAACTACAACCAGCTCCCGCACGGCAGCACCGTGGACCGGTCGCAGGACGCCATCACCCCGTACAACCTCGTCAACGCGCTGGGCTCGCTGCGCAACGCGCCCCGCTACATCGCGACGCCCGCCGGCCGTGACACCCTCGGCCGCAACATCGTGCGGATCATCCAGGCCACGGCGGAGGCCGCCCGCTTCTCCACGGTGTTCGACCGGATCAGGGACAACATCCGCAACTGGCGCACGGTGGCCATGGGGATGGACAACATAGAACTCCAGCAGGACTGGGACCGCATCTCCGGCTGGGTGTACCGGGCGCTGCGGCCCGGCGACCAGGCGGTCCTGCGCATCGGCGCCCATACCTTCGCCACCCTCCAGGCGCTGCTCGCCTATGTCGGGTACATGGAGCTGTACTCCGGATCCCGCCCCCGCACCTGACGGGACCGGGGCACCCCGCCGGCGGGGTCACTCACGCGCGGGCTCCGTGGCGCGGGAGACGAGGGTGATCTGGGCGGCGCCCGTCTTGAACAGGGGCTGCTTGGAGACGGGGTCCCAGTCGGTGAGCGTGGTCTCGTTGGCCGCCCGTCCGAGGCCGCCCTCGGGCGGGCGCTGGCCCTCGGGGTGTCCCAGTAGCCGTAGTGGAACGGCAGGAACACCGTGCCGTCCCGCATGGCGGTGGTTCGCAACCGGGCGCGCACCGCGCCGCGCGGCGTGGCGACGCGCACGACATCGCCGTCGCACAGTCCCTGCCGGAAGGCCTCCGCCGGGGACGGCTCCGCCCACATGCCCCCACGGGTCCTCGATGCGATCAGGTCGTTCCACCACGGGCCGTACCTGCGGGCGACGAGTACCCCGCCCCGCAACCGGTAAGAATCCCCGGGCCGTCCGCTCCCCGCGCCAGGAGGCCGCTCATGCCGCACACCCGCACACCGGACGACCCGGAGGCCGCCAACGCCGCCTGCTGGCAGGCCTACGCCACGCATCACCTGCGGCGCGGCACGGTCGTCGAGGAGGTCGAGCGGATCGACTGGGGGTTCCCGGGCGCGGGGCCCGGCGACGCGTTCCTCGGGGAGCTGAAGGGTCGGCGCGTGCTCGACCTGGGCTGTGGGACGGCCCGGCACGCGGCCCACCTGGTGCGCGCGTACGGCGCCGAGGTGGACGCCGTGGACTCCGCGTCCGGCCAGATCGAACGCGCCCGGGCCCGCTACGCCTCCCTCTCCGGTCTTCGTCTGGTGCACGCGGACGCCGTGACCCACCTGCGCACCGCCGAGCCCTACGACGTCGTCTACGCCGTGGGCGCGGTGCCGTTCGCCGACCCGCGCCGGCTGCTGCCCGCGCTGGCGACGGCCCTGAAGCCCGGAGGGGCACTGTGCTTCTCCGCGCTGCACACGAACTCGCACGGGGACGGTCCGTCCTCCGAGCTCGTTCCCCGGCCGGAGACGCTGCACTTCGCGGGCGGCGGCAAGACGACGGGCTACATGTGGGTGCCGACCGAGGAGCGGTGGCGGGAGCTGCTCACCGGTCACGGGCTGGACGTCGAGGAGGTGGTGACGGTGAGGTCACCGGACCCCGGAAATCGCGCCGAGTACCGCGTCTTCCGTGCGCGGCGGCCGGTGCGCGTGTCCTCCCGGCCGCGCTCGGAGCAACCGCCCGCCGCGCACGCCGCCCTGGGGGTGGGCGTCGTCGTGCACGGCCCGCGCGGGCTGCTCCTCGGCCGGCACCACCGGGGCACCTGGGAGCTGCCCGGCGGCACGGTGGAGCGCGGCGAGTCGCTCGAGGAGACGGCCGTACGGGAGCTGGAGGAGGAGACGGGACTGCGGGCGGCCACGGCGGACGTGCGGTTGCTGGGCACCCTCCTCGACCACAGCGAGGGCGTCGTGCGCGTGACCGTCGCGGCCGTCGTCACCGCCTGGCACGGCGAGCCCGCCGACCAGCCGGGCGAGCGCGTCGGCGACTGGCACTGGTACGCCCTGGACCGGCTGCCGCCCTCCCTGTTCGTGTGCAGCGCCCAGGCCCTCACCACCTGGCGCCCGGACCTGCCGATCGACCATGCACCGGCTCACTTCACGCCGTACGCGCGTCGGTGACGCGTGGCCGACGACGCGGCTCACGTGTTTGCATGCTGCGGTGATCTCCGACTTCGCCCCGTCAGCACCGCTCTCCCTCAGGCCGCGTGTCCCGTCCGACCTGGCCGGCTGCGTGGCCTCCCTTGCGCTGGTGCACGAGCACAGCGGCTACCCGGTCAACTGGCCTGAGTCTCCTGAGGCCTGGCTGACGCCGCCCGCGCTCCTCGCCGCCTGGGCGGCCGAGTGGGACGGGCGGATCGTCGGGCACGCGGCGCTGTGCCTCGGGCAGGACGACGAGCCGGCGACGGCCTTGTGGCGGGCGCGCCGGCCGGGAGCGGCGACCGCCTCCGTCAGCCGGCTGTTCGTCTCACCCGGGGCGCGCGGGCTCGGCGTCGGCGCGGCCCTCATGGACCGGGCCGTCGAGGAGGCCCGCTCCCGCGGACTGCAGCCCGTGCTGGAAGTGGTCGCCACCGACCCGGCGGCCGCCTTCTACGAGCGTCTCGGCTGGGAACTCCTGGGCGAGGTAGAGGACTTGTGGCCACCGGACCAGCGCGTCCGGCTCCGCTGCCACGCTGCGCCCGCCCCCGCCGAGCGGCTCGTCTAGCACGTCCTCGTCCCCGGTGCGGGGCGGCCGGCTGCGAAAGCACCCGGATCCGTGTCTTTTCTCATCCCTTCTCGTGGTGTCCGGGCCGATGGGCCCGGGTGGGGCCCGCGACCCGTGTGAGAGTTGCCGCTCGCACGAGACTGGGGGATGTGTGACACGTACTCAGAAGGGCGCGCGGGCGCGCGGGATGCGGCTGACCCTGCCGACGGCGCTCGCCGCGCTGGCCGGCGCGGCCCTGACGGGGGCGGCCTCCGCGGGTGCCGCGACCGGGGCCGGCGCCGCCGTCGTGCCCGGGGTGGTGTACCGCCAGTACGACCTGCGGGCGACGGCAGGACTGACCCATGTGCATGTCGTGAGCGTCGACCTGACGCACGCCCGGGTGCGCCTCGGTCTGCTGCACCCGGGGAAGGTGGCGGCGCGCGCTCCCCTGTCCCGGCTGGCCGCGGCGCGCAAGGCGGTCGCCGGCGTCAACGGCGACTTCTTCGACATCAGCGAGGCCCAGCATCCGGGCGTCGCCGCGACCGGCGCGAGCGTGGGCCCGGCGATCGCGGACGGCAGGGCGCTCAAGGGCGCGGTGCCCACGGCGCAGCGCTTCGGTCCCGAACTGCCGCCGGGCACGGACACCGACGCCGTGTTCGGCGTGGGCTCGGACGGCCGGGCCCACATCGACGCGCTGACGTTGAGGGGGTCGTTCACCGTCGACGGCCGGCGGCAGCCGCTGGGCGGGCTGAACCAGTACGCGCTGCCGGAGAACTCCGTCGGCGCGTACACGCCGGACTGGGGCGGCGTCTCCCGCAAGCGCGCCACCTGCGGCTCGGACGCCGACCGGGCCGCGGCGTGCGGGACGCGGACCTACGAGGTGACGGTGAAGGCGGGCAGGGTGGTGTCGGCCTCGGCCGCGCCGGGCGCCGGGCCCGTCGCGGCGGGCAGCACGGTGCTGCTGGGCCGGGAGGGGGGCGCCCGGCGGCTGCGCGGGCTGGTCCGGGGCCGGTCGGTCGCGGTGCGGTACGCCCTCGCCTCGTTGTCGGGCCGCGCCTACCGTTTCGCGGTCGGCGGCTATCCGGTGCTGTCCGGCGGACGCCCGTTGCCCGGTCTGGACGCGCGGACCTCGGCGGTGCGCACCGCCGTCGGCATCGCGGACGGCGGTCGGCGGGTGCTGCTGTTCGCGACCGACGGCGCGCCCCGGTACCGCACGGGCCTGACGATCGCCGAGGTCGCCGAGGCGCTGCGGAGCCTGGGGGCGACAGGGGGCTTCAGCCTCGACGGCGGCGGCTCCTCGACCCTGGTCGCCCGCGCGCCGGGCTCCACCCGGGCCACAGTGCGCAACCACCCCTCGGGCGGAACGGAACGCCCGGTGCCGAACGGCATCGGGGTGTTCCTCCGCTAGCCGGCGTCACTTACGGCTGGATGCTGCCGACGATCTCCGCCGTGGCCGTGAGGCCGCTGTGGATGGTGGGGGCCATGTTGGTGCCGGCCAGGAAGAAGCCGAGCAGCAGACAGACCAGGGCGTGCGAGATCTTCAGTCCGCCGGTGCGCAGGAAGATCACCGCCAGGATCAGCAGCAACAGCACCACGGAAATGGAAACGGCCACGACAACCTCCTCCGCCACGCCCGTTCGGTGGCGTTCGGCCGCAAGTGTGGCGTAAGGGAGGTTTCGTCCGTGCGACTGACCTGTCCGCCGAACGAGCGAAAAAGCCCGCCCCCGGGTGGGGTCGGGCTTTTTCCGGGGTTTCCGCGTCGCCGGTCAGGGGGCGCGCAGGTCGACCAGTTCGGCGAGGGCCTCCCGGTGGGCGCCGGCCGTGCCGTAGGCGATCGAGTCGGCCTTGGCCCGCTTGAGGGCGAGGTGGACCGGGTGCTCCCACGTCATGCCGATCCCGCCGTGCAGTTGCAGCGCCTCCTCGGCGGCCCGCACGGCGACGGGCGCCGCGTAGGCCTGGGCGACGGCCACGGCCAGGGCCGTCTCCTCGGCGGGCTGACCGCCGCCGAGCGCGTCGGCCGCGTTGCGTGCGGCGGCGCGGAGGTTGACGACCTCCAGCCACAGCTGGGCCAGCCGGTGCTTGAGCGCCTGGAAGCCGCCGACGGGCCGGTTGAACTGCTTGCGGTCCTTGAGATAGCGAACCGTCTCGGTCAACGCCCACTCGGCCAGACCGAGTTGCTCGGAGGCGAGCAGTCCTGCGCCGGCGCGCAGGGCCCGTCGGACGGCCGGTGCGGCGTCGCCGAGGCGGCGGCCGGGAGCGCCGGTGAGGGTGACCGTGGCGAGCGGGCGGGTCAGGTCCAGGGAGACCTGCGGGGTGACGGTGACCGAGGACGCCTGGACCGCGTACAGTCCGCCGTCCTCGGCGGGCACGAGCAGCACGTCGGCGATGGCGGCGTCCGCGATGCCGGTCAACTCCCCGTGCAGTGAGCCGTCTTCGATCCGTACGGAGGTGAAGTCGGCGCCGGGGGCGGTGTGCAACCCGACCGCCAGGGCTCCGATCGTCCGCCCGGAGGCCAGCCGGACGAGCAGTTCCTCGTCACCGCACTCCAGGAGCGCCTCGGTGGCCACCACGGCACTGGTCAGATAGGGCACGGGTGCGACCGACCGCCCCAACTCCTCCAGGACCACTGCGACTTCGCGGTGGGTGGCGCCCTGTCCGCCCTGCGCCTCGGGCACCAGCAGGCCGGCGAGGCCCATGCCGTCGGTGAGCGCCTTCCAGGCCGCCAGGTCGTGCGGGGCGTCGGACTCCGTGCGGGCGATCACGCCGGGCGCGTCGCAGTGGTCGGCGAGCAGGTCGCGTACCGCCGACCGCAGCGCCTCTTCCTCCTCGGAGTAGAGAAGATCCGTCATCGGGCGAGGTCCTTCCAGGCGACGTCCTTGTCGGTGCGCGGCTCGGCGGGCAGGCCCAGGACGCGCTCGGCGACGATGTTCAGCAGGACCTCGCTGGTCCCGCCCTCGATGCTGTTGCCCTTGGAGCGCAGATAGCGGTAGCCGGCCTCACGTCCGGTGAAGTCGACGAGCTCGGGCCGGCGCATGGTCCAGTCGTCGTACAACAGGCCTTCCTCACCGAGGAGTTCGACCTCCAGGCCGCTGATCTCCTGGTTGAGACGGGCGAAGGCGAGCTTCATGCCGGCGCCCTCGGGGCCGGGCTGGCCCGAGGCGAGCTGCTGGCGCAGCCGTTCGCTGGTGAGGCGGGCCACCTCGGCGTCCACCCACAGTTTCAGCAGCCGCTGGTGCAGGTCGTGGGTGCGCAGCTCGGGCCGCTCACGCCAGGTCCTGGCGACCGGGCCGATCATGCCGCCCTCGCGGGGCAGGCGCATGCCGCCGATCGCGACGCGTTCGTTGTTGAGCGTGGTCTGCGCGACGCGCCAGCCGTCGCCCGTCTCGCCGAGACGGCGGGAGTCGGGGATGCGGACTCCGGTGAGGAAGACCTCGTTGAACTCGGCCTCGCCGGTGATCTGGCGCAGCGGGCGCACCTCGACCCCGGGGTCGGTCATGTCGCAGACGAAGTAGGTGATGCCGGCGTGCTTGGGCACGGTGGGGTCGGTGCGGGCGATGAGGATGGCCCAGCGGGCGATGTGGGCGCTGGAGGTCCACACCTTCTGGCCGTCGACGACCCAGTCCTCGCCGTCGCGGACGGCGCGGGTGCCGAGGGCGGCCAGGTCGGAGCCGGCGCCGGGCTCGCTGAAGAGCTGGCACCAGACCTCCTCGCCCGTCCACAGGGGCCGCAGGAAGCGCCGCTTCTGCTCGTCGGTGCCGTATCGCAGGATGGTCGGCGCGGCCATGCCGAGGCCGATGCCGATGCGCCGGGGGTCGTTGTCGGGGGCGTCGGCGGCCTCCAACTCGGCGTCCACGACGGCCTGGAGGGCGCGGGGCGCGCCGAGGCCGCCGAGGCCCTCGGGGTAGTGCACCCAGGCGAGTCCGGCGTCGAAGCGGGCCCGCAGGAAGTCCAGGCGGTCGGTGGTGGCCGGCGGGTGCGCTTCCAGCAACTCCTTGGTGCGGCGGCGGAGTTCTGCTGCGTCGGTCATGCGGAGGCTCCGTTCTGCGCGTGCTCCTGGCTCGTCAGTCCCGGCACGACGGCGACGCGGCCGGTGGTGTGGCCGTCGCCGACCCGCTGGACGGCGGCGGCTGCCTCGCTCAGCGGCACGCGCTCGCTCACCAGCGGCTTGATCGCGCCCCGGGCGGCCAGTTCGGTGAGCTGCTCGTGGCAGTGCTGGACGAGTGCGGGGTTCTTGGTGTTGTAGAGGCCCCAGTGCAGGCCGAGGATGGAGTAGTTCTTCACCAGGGCGTGGTTGAGCGCCGGGCTCGGGATGGAGCCGCTCGCGAAGCCGACGACCACGATCCGGCCCTCGAAGGCGACGGTCTTGGCCGACTGGGTGTAGGCGTCGCCGCCGACGGGGTCGTAGATCACGTCGGCGCCCCGGCCGTCGGTGGCCTCCTTCACGGCGGCGACGACGTCCTCGGCGCGCCGGTCGATGACGGTGTCGCAGCCCAGCTCGCGGGCGACGGCGGCCTTGTCGGCGCCGCCGACGACGCCGATCACCCTCGCGCCCGCGGCCTTGCCGAGCTGCACGGCCGCGCTGCCGACCCCTCCGGCGGCGGCGTGGACGAGCAGCGTCTCGCCGGCCTCCAGGCGGGCCCGGCGGTGCAGCCCGAACCAGCCCGTCTGGTAGCCGATGTGCAGGGCGGCGGCCTCGGCGTCGTCCAGCGCGTCGGGGGCGGGCAGCACGGCGGCGGCGTCCGCGAGGGCGTACTCGGCGAAACCGCCGTGGGGCAGCGCCGGGTTGGCGATGACCCGCCGCCCGTCCTCGGTCTCGCCGCAGATCTCCACACCCGGGGTGAACGGCAGCGGGGGCCGCACCTGGTAGTGGCCCCGCGCCATCAGCACGTCCGGGAAGTTGACGTTGGCGGCGCGCACCTTCAGCAGGACCTGGCCCTCGCCGGGGGTCGGCCGCGCCACCTCCTCCAGGCGCATCACCTTGCCCGGCTCGCCGTTCTCGTGCACTTGCCATGCCTGCATGCGGAGCCTCCACGGGACTGCGTCGTCCGACTCGGGTGACCGGCTGGTCGGCGACCGGCCTCGTTCGCATACTAAGCGGTCGCTTGCCGATCAGGGAACCGTCTTCCGCGTCACGCCCGCCGGGACCGCGCCCGCACGTGCATCCGCTCCCCCTGCGGCCCGAACAGGCTGAGGAACTCCGCGGGCCCCTCCCCCGCCGACCCGAACCAGTGCGGCACCCGGGTGTCGAACTCGACGGCCTCCCCGGACCCCAGCACGATGTCGTGGTCGCCGAGGACCAGCCTGAGCCGTCCGGCCAGCACGTACAACCACTCGTAGCCCTCATGGCTGCGCGGGTCCGGCTCGTCGTGCCCCTGCGGCACCAGCACCTTGTACGCCTGGAGGCCGCCGGGCTGACGGGTGAGCGGCCAGTACGTGCGCCCGTGCCGGCGGACGGGCTGCGACCGCACCCGCGGATCGCGCACCGCCGGCGCGCCGACCAGTTCGTCGAGCGCCACCTCGTGGGCCCGCGCGATCGGCAGCAGCAGTTCCAGGCTGGGCTTGCGCAGGCCCGACTCCAGCCGGGAGAGCGTGCTGACCGAGATGCCGGTCGCCTCCGACAGCCCGGCCAGCGTCGCGCCCCGCGCCTTGCGGAGCCGCCGCAGCCGCGGGCCGACCTCCGCGAGCACGTCCTCCATAGGGTCCACCTCGCGCTCGCTCACGGGTGCGTCGCTCGCGGGGGCGTCGTTCGGGGGTCTGTCGTTCATCGGGTCGTCGTCCATGGGGTCATCGCAGCACACGTGCGATGCCCCGCGAGGCGTTGCACCATGGCTGCATGCTTCTGTCCCGGCTCGCCGACGTGTCACGGGAGGTCGCCGCGTCCTCGGCGCGCTCCCGCAAGATCGCCCTGCTCGCGGAGCTCTTCCGGGAGGCGGAGGCCGAGGACGCTCCGATCGTCATCCCCTACCTCGCCGGACGGCTCCCGCAGGGCCGCCTCGGCGTGGGCTGGAAGGTGCTGGGCCGCCCGGTCGCCCCGGCCGTCGACGCCACCCTGACCGTGCGCGAGGTGGACGCCCGGCTGACCGAGCTGGGCAAGGTGTCAGGTCCCGGCTCCCAGGCCGAACGGGCGAGGCTGGTCGAGAAGTTGATGGGCGCGGCCACCGGGGAGGAGCAGCGCTTCCTGCTCGGGCTGCTCACCGGCGAGGTCCGGCAGGGCGCGCTGGACGCGGTCGCGGTGGAAGGGCTGGCCGGGGCGACCGGCGCGGCGGCGGGGGACGTGCGGCGGGCGGTGATGCTCGCGGGGGCGCTCCAGCCGGTGGCCCAGGCGCTGCTGGCGGACGGCCCGGCGGCCCTGGAGCGCTTCCGGCTCACCGTGGGCCGCCCGGTCCAGCCGATGCTCGCGCACTCCGCGACCTCGGTGGCCGAGGCGGTCGGCAAACTGGGTGCGTGCGTGGTGGAGGAGAAGCTCGACGGCATCCGCGTCCAGGTCCACCGGGACGGCGACGCCGTGCGGATCCACACCCGCACCCTCGACGACATCACCGACCGGCTGCCCGAAGTGAGTGCGGCGGCGCTGGAGTTGCGCGGCACGCGGTTCATCCTGGACGGCGAGGTGATCGCCCTCGACGCGTCGGGGCGGCCCCGCTCCTTCCAGGAGACGGCCGGGCGGGTCGGCTCACGCGTGGACGTGGCGACGGCCGCGGCGGCCGTCCCGGTCTCCCCCGTCTTCTTCGACGCGCTCTCGGTGGACGGCCGGGACCTGCTCGACCTGCCGTTCGCCGAACGGCACGCGGAGCTGGCCCGGCTGACGCCCGAGCCGATGCGGGTGCGCCGGACGCTGGTGTCGGGACCGCCGGATCTGCCGGCGGCCGAGGAGTTCCTGAAGGAGACACTGCTGCGCGGCCACGAGGGCGTCGTCGTGAAGTCCCTGGACGCCCCCTACAGCGCGGGCCGGCGCGGCGCGTCCTGGCTGAAGGTCAAACCCGTGCACACCCTCGACCTGGTGGTGCTGGCCGCCGAGTGGGGACACGGCCGCCGCACCGGCAAGCTGTCCAACCTGCACCTGGGCGCCCGCACCGCCGACGGCGGCTTCGCCATGCTCGGCAAGACCTTCAAGGGCATGACCGACGCCCTGCTCACCTGGCAGACCGACCGGCTGCGGAGCCTCGCCGTGCGGGAGGAGCGCTGGGGGGTGACCGTGCGCCCGGAACTCGTCGTCGAGATCGCCTACGACGGCCTCCAGCGCTCCACCCGCTATCCGGCCGGCGTCACCCTCCGCTTCGCCCGGGTGATCCGTTACCGCGAGGACAAGCGGCCGAAGGAGGCGGACACGGTGGAGACCCTCCTCGCCGCGCACCCGGAGGTGCGGCCGTGACGGCGAGGCACAGCGCCGGCCTGCTGTTGTTCCGACACACCGACGACGGATTGGAGGTGTTGCTCGGGCATATGGGCGGCCCGTACTTCGCGAAGAAGGACGCCGGCGCGTGGACCGTCCCGAAGGGCGAGTACGACCCGGACGAACCCGCGTGGGACGCCGCCCGGCGGGAGTTCCGGGAGGAGCTGGGGCTGCCCCCGCCGGACGGCGAGGCGGTGCCGCTGGGCCGGGTGCGGCAGACAGGCGGCAAGATCGTGACGGTGTGGGCCGTCGAGGCGGACCTCGACCCGGCGGCCGTCGTGCCGGGCACGTTCGTCATGCAGTGGCCGCCCCGGTCGGGCCGGACGGTGGAGTTCCCCGAGCTGGACCGGGTGGCCTGGCTCGGTCTGGCACGGGCGCGTGAGGTGATCGTCACGGCGCAGTCCGCGTTTCTGGACCGGCTGGCGGAGCACTCGGCCTGAGGGGCCCTCGCACGGTGCCCGTCCGGGTCGCACGGCACCGGACCACGCGGCCTGACCGGACGGGCGCAGTGCGAGGACCCCTCAGCAGACGCGTACGCGTTGCGGCCCTCGGCGCGGCGCGCGAAGGTCGAAGCACAGGAAAGCTTTCCAGGAGGTCGGTCATGCCCATCGCGACGGTGAACCCGGCGAACGGCGAGACGCTCAAGACGTACGAGGCCATGGGCGAGGAGGAGCTCGAACGCCGGCTCCAGCTCGCCGAGGCCACCTTCCGCACGTACCGCACGACGGCGTTCGCGGAGCGGGCCCGGCTGCTGAACCGGGCCGCCGACCTCCTCGACGAGGACGCGCCGGAGATCGCCCGGGTGATGACCACCGAGATGGGCAAGCCGGTCAAGCAGGCCCGCGCGGAGGCCGCGAAGTGCGCCAAGGCGATGCGCTGGTACGCGGAGCGCGCCGAGGGCCTGCTCGCCGACGAGGAGCCGGCCGAGCCGGACGTGACGGACTCCGGCGGCTCCCGCGCCCTGGTGCGCTACCGGCCGCTCGGGCCCGTCCTCGCGGTGATGCCGTGGAACTTCCCGCTCTGGCAGGTGGTCCGCTTCGCCGCGCCCGCGCTGATGGCGGGCAACGTGGGCCTGCTCAAGCACGCCTCCAACGTCCCCCAGACCGCGCTGTACCTGGAGGACCTGTTCCACCGGGCCGGCTTCCCCGAGGGCTGTTTCCAGACCCTGCTGATCGGCTCGGGCGCGGTCGACGACATCCTGCGCGACGACCGCGTCAAGGCGGCCACCCTCACCGGCAGCGAGCCCGCGGGCCGCGCCGTCGCGGCCACCTCCGGGCAGATGGTCAAGAAGACGGTGCTGGAGCTGGGCGGCAGCGACCCGTTCGTCGTCATGCCGTCCGCCGACGTGGACCGGGCCGCCGAGGTCGCCGTCACCGCGCGGGTGCAGAACAACGGGCAGTCGTGCATCGCCGCCAAGCGTTTCATCGTCCACACGGACGTGTACGACCGGTTCGCCGAGCGCTTCGCCGAGGGGATGAGGGCGCTGAAGGTCGGCGACCCGCTGGAGGAGGAGACCGAGGTCGGTCCGCTGGCGAGCGAGAGCGGGCGCGACGACCTGGAGGAGCTGGTGGACGACGCGCGGCGCGGCGGCGCGACGGCGCTGTGCGGCGGCGAACGGCCGCAGGGGCCCGGCTGGTACTACCCGCCGACCGTCCTCGCCGGCGTCACCCGTGAGATGCGCATCCACCGCGAGGAGGCGTTCGGGCCGGTGGCCACGCTGTACCGGGCCGGCGACCTCGACGAGGCGGTGCTCCTCGCCAACGACTCGCCGTTCGGCCTGAGTTCCAACGTCTGGACCCGCGACGAGGCCGAGGTCGACCGGTTCGTCCGGGATCTGGAGGCGGGCGGGGTGTTCGTCAACGGCATGACCGCGTCCCACCCGGCGTTCCCGTTCGGCGGCGTGAAGCGGTCCGGATACGGCCGTGAGCTGTCCGGGCACGGAATCCGGGAGTTCTGCAACATCACCACGGTTTGGCACGGTGCGTGACGCTCGCGCGGCTACGATCCCGGGTGTGAACCGCGAAGTGACCCTGCCTCTGATCGTCGACGACCGCGGGACCTTGCAGGTGTCCGCGGCCGACGTGAGCAAGCTGCTCCGCACGTTGGGCGGACGGTGGCTGCACCTCGTCGAGGCGGGCACGGAGGGGCTGGACGAGGACACGGTCGCCGCGCTGACCATCGAACTGGCCAAGTTGGCGGACCGCATCGACGTGGCGTGCATCGCCCACAGCAGCGGCAGCACTCCGTAAGGGCGCGCTGCGGCTTGTCCCGCAGTTCCCTGAGCCGCTCGAGCAGGTGCACTGGACGTACCTGAGGGGCGCGGGGAACTGCGCGATCGGCCACGGACGGCCCGCAGACCGAATCGCGCAGAAGTTTCCGCCGCCTTACCGGATCGGCATGCCGGACAGCGTGCGGGCGATGACGAGCCGCTGGATCTCGCTCGTGCCCTCGAAGATGGTGTATATCGCCGAGTCGCGGTGCATCCGCTCCACCGGGTACTCCCGGGTGTAGCCGTTGCCGCCGAGGATCTGCACGGCCTGCGCCGTCACCTTCTTCGCCGTCTCGCTCGCGAACAGCTTGGACATCGAGCCCTCGGCCGCCTTGAACGGCTTGCCGTTGACCGCCATCCAGGACGCCCGCCACACCAGCAGCCGCGCCGCGTCGACGGAGGTCGCCATGTCGGCCAGCTGGAAGGCTACGCCCTGGTTGTCGATGATCGGGCGGCCGAACTGCTCGCGCGTCTTCGCGTAGTCGAGGGCGACCTCGTACGCGGCTCGGGCGGTGCCGACGGCCATCGCGCCGACCGCCGGACGCGAGGCCTCGAACGTGGCCATCGCCGCGTTCTTCACCCGCTCGCCGCCCGCCTTGGCCCGCTCCCGGGCCCGCGCCAGCCGCTCGTCCAGCTTCTCCTTGCCGCCGAGCAGGCAGGAGCCGGGGACGCGCACGTTCTCCAGGACGACCTCGGCGGTGTGCGAGGCGCGGATGCCGTGCTTCTTGAACTTCTGGCCCTGGGACAGTCCGGGCGCGCCCGGGGGGATGATGAAGGAGGCGTGCCCCTTGGAGCCCAGCTCGGCGTCGACGACGGCGACGACCACGTGGACGTTGGCGATGCCGCCGTTGGTCGCCCAGGTCTTGGTGCCGTTGATCACCCACTCGTCCTTGGCCTCGTCGTACACGGCACGCGTGCGCATGGAGGCCACGTCCGAGCCGGCGTCGGGCTCGGAGGAGCAGAAGGCGGCGACCTTCACGTCACTGGCGTCGCCGTACATCTGGGGGATCCAGGTGCCGATCTGCTCCTCGGTGCCGTTGGCGAGGACGCCCACGGCGGCGAGGCCGGTGCCGACGATGGACAGGGCGATGCCCGCGTCGCCCCAGAACAGTTCCTCCATGGCCATGGGGATGCCGAGGCCGGTGGGGTCGAAGTACTGCTGGGCGTAGAAGTCGAGGGAGTAGATGCCGACCTTGGCGGCTTCCTGGATGACCGGCCAGGGAGTCTCCTCACGCTCGTCCCATTCGGCGGCCGCGGGGCGGATGACGTCGGCGGCGAAACCGTGCAGCCAGTCGCGGACCTCCTTCTGTTCGTCGTTGAGCTCCATGGTGAACTCGGCCATGACCCCTCCAGCGGCGGCCGCACGCCTTGACGTGCGCGTTACTTGCGGTAACGCGAGTGTGTTACCGGTCGGTAGTAAAAGTCAACTCCCGACGACTGCCCGTCAGCCCGTACCGGGCGGTCGATGTCAGGCTGCTGTCAGGTGTTAGTTTGCGCAGGCGCCATCGAAACAGCACGGGTGGGGAGAGATCATGGACACCACGCAGCGGACCGAGCAGCAGCGATCCGCCGACCGCCGGCGGCGGGAGCTGCTGGAGGCCGCGGACCGGGTGGTGCTGCGTGACGGCCCGCAGGCCTCGATGAACGCCATCGCCGCCGAGGCGGGCATCACCAAGCCGATCCTCTACCGCCACTTCGGCGACAAGGGCGGACTTTACGCGGCATTGGCCAAACGCCACACGGACGCGCTGCTGGACTCGCTGCGGGCCGCGCTGGACGCGCCCGCCGACCGCCGGGACCGGGTCGAGGCCACCTTGGACACCTACCTCGCGGCGATCGAGGCCCGGCCCCAGGTCTACCGGTTCCTGATGCACCCCGCCGAGGCCGGCCAGGGCGGTGACCAGGGGTTCGACGTCGGCAAGCATTCCATTCCGCTGCTGCGGCGGATGGGTGAGGAGCTGGCCCAGGTCATCGAGGACCGGCTGGACCTCGGACCCGGGAGCCAGCAGCTCGCCCGCGTCTGGGGCCACGGGATCGTCGGGATGATGCACGCGGCGGGTGACTGGTGGCTCGGCGAGCGGCCGTGCAGCCGGGCGGAGCTGGTGCGCAGTCTCGCCGACCTCCTGTGGGGCCGGCTGGCCGCCGCGGGGGACAGGATCGGCGGCCCCGGCTTCTGACCCGCTCTCACCCCCGCCAGGGGGCCCGCGCCAGCTGTCGCGCCAGCCTGCGTCCGCGCCAGCCCGTGACCCGGTCCGCGTACACGGTGCCGTCCAGGTGGTCGCACTCGTGTTGCAAGCATCTGGCAAAGAATCCCGTGCCGTGAATGCGCAGGCGCTCACCCGTCACCGTGAAGCCCTCGACCACGGCGTGGTCGTGGCGCTCCGTGCCCGCCTCCAGGCCCGGCAGGGACAGACAGCCCTCCGGGCCCCGGAACACGAGCCCGTCCGCCTCCACCAGGCGCGGGTTGACGACATGGCCCAGATGGCGGACCTCGTCGTCGTCCGGGCAGTCGTAGACGAACACCCGCAGGGGCTCCCCCACCTGGTTCGCCGCCAGGCCCACGCCCCGGGCCGCGTACATCGTGGCGAACATGTCCTCGACCAGACGGGCGAGTTCGGGGCCGAAGTCGGTGACCTCCCGGCAGGGTTCCCGCAGAACGGGATCACCGAGCAGGATGAGGGGCCGGACCCGCCCTCGGGCGCCCGGGATGGAGCCGTGTCGCATGGCGCAAGGGTACGGTCCTTTCTGACACGCGCATGCCGCGCGTGACGTCGAACGGTGCCGGGATTCGGGAGTGCGATTGGATCTCGATAGGCTGACCACCTACCAGGTGCCGACAGGCTTCAAGCGCGGCGCGTACGCAAGGAGGATCGAGAACTGATGGCAGGCAACTCGGACCCGCTCACGCCGCGGGCCAAGCTGGCGGTGACCGCAGGCAAGGCGGTCGCGGCGGCGTCCCGCGCCGCGGGGCGCGGCAGCGGTTCGGTGATCGGCGGCCGGGTGGCGCTGAAACTCGACCCCGACCTGCTCGCCCGGCTCGCCCAGAACCTGGACGTCGTCCTGGTGTCGGCGACCAACGGCAAGACGACCACGACCCGGCTCATCGCCGAGGCGCTGCGGGCCGCGGGGCCGGTCGTCTCCAACGCGCTGGGCGCCAACATGCCGGCCGGCATCACCTCCGCCCTCGCGGGCAGCTCGGAGGCCAGATACGGCGTCATCGAGGTCGACGAGAAGTACCTCGCGGGCGTGGCCCGCGACACCGCCCCCAAGTGCATCGCACTGCTCAACCTCTCTCGCGACCAGCTCGACCGCGCCGCGGAGACCCGCATGCTCGCGGAGAACTGGCGTGAGGGGCTGGCCGGTTCCAAGTCGGTCGTCGTCGCCAACGCCGACGACCCGCTGGTGGTGTGGGCCGCCTCCTCCTCCCCCAACGTCGTCTGGGTCGCCGCCGGGCAGATGTGGAAGGACGACGCCTGGTCCTGCCCGTCCTGTGGCGGCGTGATGCAGCGTCCGGGCGACGACTGGTTCTGCGGCGAGTGCGGCTTCCGCCGCCCGACGCCCAGCTGGGTGCTCTCCGGCGACCACGTGCTCGACCCGCACGGCTCCGCCTGGCCGATCCACCTGCAGCTGCCGGGCCGCGCCAACAAGGCCAACGCCGCGTCCTCGGCCGCCGTCGCCGCCGTCTTCGGGGTGCCGCCGCAGGTGGCGCTGGAGCGGATGTACCAGGTGCAGGCCGTCGCCGGACGCTACGACGTCGTCCAGTTCATGCAGCGCGACCTGCGGCTGCTGCTGGCGAAGAACCCGGCCGGCTGGCTCGAGACGTTCAGCCTGATCGACCCGCCGCCCACCCCGGTCATCCTGTCGGTGAACGCGCGCGGCGCCGACGGCACCGACACCTCCTGGCTGTGGGACGTCGACTACACCCGGCTGACCGGCCACCCGATCTTCGTCGTCGGCGACCGCAAGCTGGACCTCGCGGTGCGTCTGGAGGTCGCGAACCAGCACTTCCAGGTGTGCGAGGACGTCGACCAGGCCGTGCAGATGGCGCCGCCCGGCCGGATCGAGGTCATCGCCAACTACACCGCCTTCCAGGACCTGCGCCGCCGCGTCGGCAACTGAGCACGAGGGACGATCACTTGATGAGCGACAACCAGCTGCGGGTCGTCTGGATCTACCCGGACCTCCTCAGCACATACGGCGACCAGGGCAACGTCCTGGTCGTGGAACGCCGGGCGCGGCAGCGCGGCCTGGACGTGGCACGCCTGGACGTGCGCAGCGACCAGCCGATCCCCACCTCCGGCGACATCTACCTGATCGGCGGCGGCGAGGACCGTCCGCAGCGGCTCGCGGCCGAGCGGCTGCGCCGCGACGGGCACCTGTACCAGGCGGTGCAGAACGGCGCGATCGTGTTCGCGGTGTGCGCCGGCTACCAGATCCTCGGCCAGGAGTTCGTCAACGACCTCGGGCAGCGCGAGCCGGGCCTCGGCCTGCTCGACGTCACCACCACGCGCGGCGAGGGCGATCGGTGCGTCGGCGACGTGCTGGCCGACATCGACCCCCGCCTCGGGCTGCCGCCGCTGACCGGGTTCGAGAACCACCAGGGCATCACCCACCTCGGCCCCACGGCGCGCCCGCTCGCACGCGTGCAGCTCGGCCGGGGCAACGGCACGGGCGACGGCACCGAAGGCGCGTACAACGACACGGTGTTCGGCACGTACATGCACGGCCCGGTGCTGGCCCGCAACCCGCTCATCGCGGACCTGCTGCTGAAGCTGGCGCTCGACGTGAACGCGCTCCCGCCGATCGACGACCGCTGGTACGAGGCGCTCCGCAACGAGCGCATCGCCTCCGCGCAGCAGCCTGCCTGAGCACTGGCGCGCGGCCACCTGTCCGACGGTGTGTTCACCTGCTCTTCAGGGCAGCGTCAGCAGCCCGTCTGACGGTGCATCCGCACAGGTGAGCGGGCACGTCCAGCAGGCGGACGTGTGCTTCGGCCCCGCCCCCTCCTGCCGCTAGGGTGGCGGGGTTCGAGCCGGACAGCGTGGTCCGGACCCGGCCCCCATGGAGAAGGTTTATCGGGCTATGCGCATTGGTGTCCTCACGTCCGGCGGCGACTGCCCCGGCCTGAACGCCGTCATCCGGTCCGTCGTGCACCGTGCCGTCGCCGACCACGGCGACGAGGTCATCGGCTTCCGGGACGGCTGGAAAGGCCTCCTGGAATGCGACTACCTCAAGCTCGACCTCGACGCGGTGGGCGGCATCCTCGCCCGCGGCGGAACCATCCTCGGCTCCTCCCGTGTCCAGCCCTCCCATCTGCGGGACGGCGTGGAGCGGGCGAAGGGCCACGTCGAGGAGCTCGGCCTCGACGCCGTCATCCCGATCGGCGGTGAGGGCACGCTCAAGGCGGCCCGGTTGATGTCGGACGCCGGGCTGCCCGTCGTGGGCGTGCCCAAGACCATCGACAACGACATCGCCGTCACCGACGTCACCTTCGGCTTCGACACCGCCGTCGGTGTCGCCACGGAGGCCCTCGACCGGCTGAAGACCACCGCGGAGTCGCACCAGCGGGTGCTCGTCGTGGAGGTCATGGGGCGGCACACCGGCTGGATAGCGCTGCACTCCGGCATGGCGGCAGGCGCGCACGCCATCGTCGTTCCGGAGCGTCCGTTCGACGTCGAGGAGCTGGCCCGGCGGGTCGGGGAGCGCTTCGAGGCGGGCAAGCGGTTCGCGATCGTCGTGGCGGCGGAGGGCGCCAAGCCCAAGCCGGGCAGCATGGCCTTCGACGAGGGCGGCAAGGACATCTACGGCCACGAGCGGTTCGCGGGGATCGCCCGGCAGCTGTCGGTCGAGCTGGAGTCCCGGCTCGGCAAGGAGGCCCGGCCGGTGATCCTCGGGCACGTGCAGCGGGGCGGGACGCCGACGGCGTACGACCGGGTGCTCGCGACCCGCTTCGGGTGGCACGCCGTGGAGGCGGTGCACCGCGGCGAGTTCGGACGGATGACGGCTCTGCGCGGCACGGACATCGTGATGGTGCCGCTGGCGGAGGCCGTGGAGACGCTGAAGACCGTGCCGGTCGAGCGGTACGAGGAGGCCGAGACCGTGCTGTGACGGCGACGCCTGTCAGAGCTGCCCCCGGTGACGGAGATCGCCGGGGGCAGCTCTAGTCTTGGGGGGCTGGAATCGTACGAACCCCCCACGAATCAGGAGCCGGCGCAATGGATCACAGCGGGCACGGCACGACCATGGATCTGCCGCCGTTCACGCTGGGGCGGGGTCTTCACTGGTCGGCGGACCCGTTCTTCCTCGTCGCCTGTCTGGTGGGGCTGGGCCTGTACGCGTGGGGCGTGCTGCGGCTGCGGCGGCGCGGGGACGCGTGGCCCGTCGGGCGGACCGTGTCGTACGTCGCCGGTGTGCTGACCATCGGGCTGATGATGTGCACCCGGCTGAACGACTACGGCATGGTCATGTTCAGCGTGCACATGGTGCAGCACATGGTGATCAGCATGCTCTCGCCGATCCTCCTCCTGCTCGGCGCTCCGATCACGCTGGCGCTGCGCGCGCTGCCGACGGCGGGCCGGGGCCGCAAGGGGCCGCGTGAGCTGCTGCTGAAGCTGCTGCACAGCCGGTACATGCGGATCGTCACCCATCCCGCGTTCACGATCCCGCTGTTCATCGCGAGTCTGTACGCGCTGTACTTCACGCCCGTCTTCGACTTCCTGATGGGTTCCAGGGCGGGCCACGTCGGGATGATGGTGCACTTCCTCGCCGTGGGCGTGGTCTTCTTCTGGCCGATCATGGGCGTGGACCCGGGGCCCAACCGGCCCGGCTACCTGATGCGGATGCTGGAGCTGTTCGCCGGCATGCCGTTCCACGCGTTCTTCGGCATCGCGTTGATGATGGCGACCGCGCCGATGGTGAAGTCGTTCGAGAACCCGCCCGCCTCCCTCGGCATCGACCCGCTCTCGGACCAGAACGCGGCCGGCGGCATCGCCTGGGCGTTCAGCGAGATCCCCTCAGTGCTGGTGCTGATCGCGCTGCTGTTCCAGTGGTACCGCTCGGAGCAGCGCCAGGCCAAGCGCAAGGACCGGGCCGCCGACCGTGACGGCGACCAGGAGCTGGAGGCCTACAACGCTTATCTGGCCTCCTTGAACGCACGCCGGGGCTGACGGGGCCGAACCGAGGCACCATGGAGGGGGACACGCCCTGAGGAGGGTGTGCCGGAGGAGGGTGCCGCGATGCCCGGTTCCACGGACGGTTCGACGAAGACCATGGGGGTGCTCACCCTCGGCGGTCTCGTCGTGGTCACCGCCTACACGGTGGCGCTCGGCAGCAACGGCTGGCTGTGGTTCGGCTGGGTCGTGCTCGGACTGGTCACGCTCGCCCTGGTGGTGACACGCGCGAGCTGATCACTGCTCGGGGCGGGCGGCGGAGTGCACGCCGGGCTGGTACTTCGGCAGCCGTGCGGTGATCTTCATGCCCGCCCCGGGCGCCGTCTCGATGACCAGGCCGTGGTCGTCGCCGTACACCTGGCGGAGCCGGTCGTCGACGTTGGACAGTCCGATGCCGCCGGAGGGGCTGACCTCCCCCGCGAGGATGCGGCGCAGCAGGTCGGGGTCCATGCCGGCCCCGTCGTCCTCGATGACGACGAGGGCCTCGGCGCCGGTGTCCTGGGCGGTGATCCGGATGTGACAGGTGCCGGCCTTGCCCTCCAGGCCGTGCTTGACGGCGTTCTCCACCAGGGGCTGGAGGCAGAGGAAGGGCAGCGTGACCGGGAGCACCTCGGGGGCGATCTGAAGGGTGACGGCTAGGCGGTCGCCGAAGCGGGCGCGGACCAGCGCCAGGTAGTGGTCGATGGCGTGGAGTTCGTCGGCGAGGGTGGTGAAGTCGCCGTGCCGGCGGAACGAGTAGCGGGTGAAGTCGGCGAACTCCAGCAGCAGCTCGCGGGCGCGTTCGGGGTCGGTGCGCACGAACGAGGCGATCACCGCGAGCGAGTTGAAGATGAAGTGCGGGGAGATCTGGGCGCGCAGGGCCTTGATCTCGGCCTCGATGAGCCGGGTGCGGGACCGGTCGAGGTCGGCCAGTTCCAGCTGGACGCTGACCCAGCGGGCCACCTCGCCGGCTGCGCGGACGAGGACGGCGGACTCGCGGGGCGCGCAGGCGACGAGGGCTCCGTGGACCCGGTCGTCCACGGTGAGCGGGGCGACGACGGCCCAGCGGACGGGGCAGTCGGGGGTGCGGCAGGTCAGCGGGAAGGCCTCGCCGCGGCCGGTGTCCAGCGGGCCGGCCAGCCGGGCCATGATCTCCCGGCGGTGGTGCGCGCCGACGCCGTCCCAGACCAGGACCTGCCGGTGGTCGGTGAGGCACAGGGCGTCGGTGCCGAGGAGGGTGCGCAGCCGGCGGGCGGATCTGCGGGCGGTCTCCTCGGTGAGGCCGGCCCTGAGCGGGGGCGCGGCGAGGGAGGCGGTGTGCAGGGTCTCGAAGGTGGCGTGCTCGACGGGGGTGCCGAGGCCGCCGAGGCTCTCGGGGCGGGCGGTGCGCCGGCCGAGCCAGAAGCCGGCGGCGAGGAAGGGCAGGATCGCGATGCACAGGCCCGCGAGGAAGCCGCTCACGCTCTCACCTCCCGCAGTTCCTCGGCGCGCAGTTCCTCGGGCAGGTGGAAGCGGGCCAGGATCGCCGCCGTACCGGCCGGGACCCTGGCCGGGGTGGCCAGGGAGACGAGGATCATGGTGAGGAAGCCCAGGGGCACGGACCACAGGGCGGGCCAGGCCAGCAGGGCGTGCGGGGTGCCGGTCACGGGCAGGCCCGCCATGGTCGCGGCGACGGCGGCGAAGGCGGAGCCGCCGCCGACGAGCATCCCGGCGGCGGCGCCGGGCGGGGTGAGCCGCCGCCACCAGATGCCGAGGACGAGCAGCGGGCAGAACGAGGACGCGGAGACGGCGAAGGCCAGCCCCACCGCGTCGGCCACCGGGAGTCCGCCGACCAGCAGGCTCGCCGCGAGGGGCACCGCCATGGCCAGTGTGGTGCCCAGCCGGAAGTGGCCGACGCCCCGGGCGGGCAGTACGTCCTGGGCGAGGACGCCGGCCACGGCCATGGTCAGGCCCGACGCGGTCGACAGGAACGCGGCGAAGGCCCCGCCGGCGACCAGCGCGCCCAGCAGGTCCCCGCCGAGGCCGCCGATCACGCGGTCCGGCAGCAGGAGGACGGCGGCGTCGGCGTCGCCGGTGAGGGCGAGCTCCGGGGCGTAGAGGCGGCCCAGGGCGCCGTAGAGGGGCGGCAGCACGTAGAAGCCGCCGACGAGGGCGAGGACCGCGACGGTGGTGCGGCGGGCGGCGACGCCGTGCGGGCTGGTGTAGAAGCGGACGACGACGTGCGGCAGGCCCATGGTGCCGAGGAAGGTGGCGAGGATCAGCCCGTACGTGGCGTACAGGGGGCGTTCCTCGCGGCCGGCGGCGAGGGAGGTGGACATGCCGCCGCCGTCGCCCCGGCCGGCGGCGGGGACGGCGGAGCCCTCGGGGAAGGTGAGGCGCGTGCCGCCCTCGACGCGGTGGACGCCGGCGGCGAGGCGGAGCTCTGCGGCCTCGTGGCGGCGGCCGTCGACGGCGCCGGTCACCGTCACGGCGAGGGGCGCCGCCAGCCGGAGGTCGAGGGTGTCGTCGACGCGGACGGTGCGCTGTTCGCGGAAGGCGGGCGGTTCGGCGAAGGCGTGCCGGGGGGCGCCGTCGCCCTGCCAGGCGAGGACCAGGAAGAGGGCCGGGACGAGCAGGGCGGTGAGCTTGAGCCAGTACTGGAAGGCCTGCACGAAGGTGATGCTGCGCATGCCGCCGGCGGCGACGGTCGCGGTGACGACGACGGCGACGATCAGTCCGCCGAGTGAGTCGGGCGCTCCGGTGAGGACCGTCAACGTCAGTCCGGCGCCCTGGAGTTGGGGCAGCAGGTAGAGCCAGCCGACGCCGACGACGAACGCGCCGGCGAGGCGTCTGACGGCCGGGGAGGCGAGGCGTGCCTCGGCGAAGTCGGGGAGGGTGTAGGCGCCGGAGCGGCGCAGCGGGGCGGCGACGAAGAGGAGCAGGACGAGGTAGCCGGCGGTGTAGCCGACCGGGTACCAGAGCATGTCGGGGCCCTGGACGAGAACCAGTCCGGCGATGCCGAGGAAGGAGGCGGCGGAGAGGTATTCACCGCTGATGGCGGCGGCGTTGAGGCGGGGGCCGACGGTGCGGGAGGCGACGTAGAAGTCGGAGGTGGTGCGGGAGATGCGCAGGCCGAAGGCGCCGACGAGGACCGTCGCCACGACGACGAGGGCGACGGCGGGCACGGCGAACGTGGGGTTCATCGGGCGACGGCCCCCCGGTCGCCCGGTGCCGGGCCGTGTCGGGGGTTCATCGGTCCTCGACCAGGCGCACCAGGTCGCGTTCGTTGCGTTCGGCGCGGCGGACGTACCAGCGGGCGAGCAGGATCAGCGGGACCTGAAGGCCGAAGCCGAGGACCGCCCACTGGAGGCGGCGGGCGTCGGGCAGCGCGGCGAACAGCAGGGGCAGTGGGCCGACGAGGAGGGCGAGGACGGCGAACGCGGTGAGGGCGGCGCGCAGTTGGGTGCGCATGAGGGAGCGGACGTAGGTGTGGCCGAGGGTGGTCTGCTCGGCTATCTCGGTACGCGGGCGGTGGTGGTCGAGGGCGCGCCGGCCGCGCCGGTTGCCGCGGCGGGGCGGGCCGGTGACGACGACGCGGCGCTCGGCGGGGTCCTGCGGCACGGCTACGGCCTCCTCATCAGCAGGTCGCGCAGCTCACGGGCGTGACGGCGGCTGACCTGGAGTTCCTCGCCGCCGGCGACGACGCTGACCGTGCCCGCGTCCAGGCGGAGCTCGCCTATGTGGCGCAGGGCGACGAGGTGGCGGCGGTGGATGCGGACGAAGCCGCGGGCGCGCCAGCGTTCCTCCAGGGTGGACAGCGGGATCCGTACGAGGTGGCTGCCGCGGTCGGTGTGCAGCCTGGCGTAGTCGCCGCGGGCCTCGACGTGGGTGATGTCGTCGACGGCGACGAACCGGGTCACGCCGCCGAGTTCGACGGGTATGTGGTCGGGGTCGGGTTCGTGGACGGGTATGCGGGGGGTCGCGTCGCGCAGTTCGGCGGCCCGGCGCACCGCTTCGGCGAGGCGTTCCCTGCGGACGGGTTTGAGGACGTAGTCGACGGCCTTGAGGTCGAAGGCCTGGACGGCGAAGTCCTCGTGGGCGGTGACGAACACGACCAACGGCGGGCGGGCGAACCCGGTGAGAAGCCGGGCCAGGTCGAGGCCGTCGAGGCCGGGCATCTGGATGTCGAGGAAGACGACGTCGACGGCCTCCGGGCCCCCGGGGCCGGACTCCAGCGCGCGGTTGATCCGGCGCAGCGCCTCGGTCGCGTCACCGGCGCCCTCCACGCTGCCGATCCGGGGGTCGGCGTCGAGGAGGTACAACAGTTCCTCCAGCGAGGGACGTTCGTCGTCGACGGCGAGGACACGCAGCATGGACGTGGAGTCTAGGCGCGATCGCGGGGCCTGGACATGGACCGGATGTGGACGTGTCCGCCGGATGCGGTTCCGGGCCGCGGCCGCTCGGTACAGTCCCCGCATGAACAGCGGACCCGCCCTCTTCGACGAGCTCGACCGGAAGATCCTCACCGCGCTGATGGCGAACGCCCGGACGAGTTTCGCCGAGATCGGTACGGCGATCGGGCTGTCGGCGACGGCGGTCAAGCGGCGGGTGGACCGGCTGCGGGAGTCGGGGGTGATCACCGGGTTCACGGCCACGGTGAAGCCGTCGGCGCTGGGATGGCGTACGGAGGCGTACGTGGAGGTGTACTGCGAGGGGGCCGCGCCGCCGCGGCGGCTGGCGGAGGTGGTGCGCAACCATCCGGAGATCACCGCGGCGATGACGGTGACGGGCGGCGCGGACGCGTTGCTGCACGTGCGGGCGCGGGACGTGCAGCACTTCGAGGAGGTGCTGGAGCGGATCCGGGTGGAGCCGTTCATCCGCAAGACGATCAGTGTGATGGTGCTGTCGCACCTGCTGCCGGAGAGCCCGGAGGCCGGCGCCACCCATGCCGCCCCGGACGACGCAGCAGAAATGCGCTGAGCGACCTCGACACGCAGTGATCGTGCGTTGACACGCAGCACTCGTCGCTTGTCGGGCGTCCCTCTCGCTTCCTACCGTGGTGTCAACCCCACGTCGACACCGGCGACGCCGGTGGAGCGCCGTGGGAGACAGCGAAGCGGAGGGACCCCTCTGTGACCGACACCGTGACCGGCGCCCGTACGCCCCGCTCCAGGCGCTTCCTGGTCTGCGAACCCAGACACTTCGCCGTGCGGTACGCCATCAACCCGTGGATGCGTCCCGACACCCCCGTCGACGTCGACCTCGCGCGGGAGCAGTGGCAGTCGCTGATCCGCGCCTACCGCGCCCACGGCCACACCGTGGACTCCGTGGAGCCGGCCCCCGGCCTGCCCGACATGGTCTTCGCGGCGAACTCCGCGGTCGTCGTCGGCGGCCGGGTGTTCGGCTCGCTGTTCCACGCGCCGGAGCGGCGCGGCGAGTCCGCCCACTACGACACCTGGTTCCAGGCGGCGGGTTACGAGGTCCACCGGCCCCGGTCCGTGTGCGAGGGCGAGGGCGACCTGGTGTGGACGGGCCGGTACGTGCTCGCCGGCACCGGGTTCCGCACGACCCGGGAGGCGCACCGGGAGGCGCAGGAGTTCTTCGGCCACCCGGTGATCAGCCTGACGCTGGTCGATCCGCACTTCTACCACCTGGACACGGCGTTGTTCGTCCTCGACGACGAGAACGTCTCCTACTATCCGGAAGCGTTCTCGCCGGGCAGCCGGGCGGTGCTGGCGCGGCTGTACCCGGACGCGGTGCTCGCCACCCGTGACGACGCGTTCGCGTTCGGCCTGAACTCCGTGTCCGACGGCCGTCATGTGTTCATCGCCCCGCGGGCCGAGGCCCTCGCCGCGCGTCTGGAGGAGCGCGGTTACGTCCCCGTCCCCGTCGACCTGTCCGAGTTCCAGAAGGCCGGCGGTGGCATCAAGTGCTGCACTCAGGAGATCCGTTCATGACCGCTCCCGCCCGTGTCACCGCCCCCGCGCGCACCTCCGCCGAGCTGATCAGGGCCGAGGAGCCCGTCCTCGCGCACAACTACCACCCGCTGCCCGTGGTGGTGGCCCGCGCCGAGGGGGCGTGGGTGGAGGACGTGGAGGGCCGCCGGTATCTCGACATGCTGGCCGGCTACTCGGCGCTGAACTTCGGCCACCGGCACCCGGCGCTGGTGGAGGCGGCGCACCGCCAGCTGGACCGGCTGACGCTGACGTCCCGCGCGTTCCACAACGACCGGCTCGCCGAGTTCGCCGAGCGGCTGGCGGGGCTGACCGGGCTGGACATGGTGCTGCCCATGAACACCGGCGCGGAGGCCGTCGAGAGCGGCGTCAAGGTGGCCCGCAAGTGGGCGTACGAGGTGAAGGGCGTGCCGGCCGACCGGGCGACGATCGTGGTCGCCGCGGACAACTTCCACGGCCGTACGACGACGATCGTGAGCTTCTCGACGGACGAGACGGCGCGGTCGGGGTTCGGTCCGTTCACGCCGGGCTTCCGGATCGTGCCGTACAACGACCTCGCGGCGCTGGAGGAGGCGGTCGACGAGACGACGGCGGCGGTGCTGATCGAGCCCATCCAGGGCGAGGCCGGTGTGGTGATCCCCGACGACGGCTACCTGACGGGGGTGCGGGAGCTGACCCGCCGGAAGGGCGCCCTGTTCATCGCGGACGAGATCCAGTCGGGCCTCGGCCGGACGGGGCGGACGCTGGCGGTGGAGCACGAGGGGGTCGTCCCCGACGTGGTGCTGCTGGGCAAGGCGCTGGGCGGCGGGATCGTGCCGGTGTCGGCGGTGGTGGCGCGGCGGGACGTGCTGGGCGTGCTGCGTCCGGGCGAGCACGGGTCGACGTTCGGCGGCAACCCGCTGGCGGCGGCCGTGGGCACGGCGGTGGTGGAGCTGCTGGAGGCGGGGGTGTTCCAGCGGCGGGCGGCGGAGCTGGGGACGGTACTGCGGGAGGGCCTGGCCGCTCTGGTCGGCCGGGGCGTCGTCGGCTTCCGCGCGCGCGGGCTGTGGGCGGGGGTCGACGTGGACCCGGCGGTGGGGACGGGACGGGAGATCGGGGAGCGGCTGCTGCGGGAGGGCGTCCTGGTGAAGGACACCCACGGTTCGACGATCCGGCTGGCCCCGCCCCTGACGATCACCGAGGAGGAGCTGACGGCGGCGCTGGGATCACTGGCCAGGGTGCTCGCATAAGGGCTCCCCACCGGAAGGGAATCTTCCACTTCTCTCACCTGGCATGCGGCGCCGGTGAGCAGGGTGAAGACGGGGGCCGGAGATGGTAGACCACTCTCAGCGACAGAGAGGTCAGCCGTGGGCTCACACGACGAGGACGGCGCCGCCCGTCGGGGATTCGACGTGGCGGACGCCGCGCCGCTGCTGCTCGACGCGCGGGGCGTGGTGACCAGTTGGACCAGGGACGCCGAGCGCCTGCTGGGGTACACGGGCGACGAGGCGGTGGGCAAGGACCTGGCCGGGCTGCTGACCGTCGGGGACGCCGGGCGGGTGCCGGACGTCCTGGAGCGGTGCCGGCGGGACGGCGGGTGGGCGGGGCTGCTGTCCGCCCGCCGCAAGGACCAGGAGCCGCTGCCGGTGATGGCGCGGATCACCTCGGCCGACGAGCCCGGCGGCCCGGTCCGCTGGCTGGCGCTGCTCAACGAGATCGGGGGCGCGCCCGGCTGGAGCATGAGCCGCCCGGTGCTGGAGCAGATGGTGGACGGTGCTCCGGTGGGCATCGCGGTCGTCGACACCGATCTGCGGTTCGTGTGGTCGAACGCGGCGCTCAGCCGGTTCGGCGGCGGGCCGCCCGAGCGCCGGCTCGGGCTGCGGCTGGCCGACGTGCAGCCCGGCTTCGACGCCCGGGCGGTCGAGGCGCAGATGCGGCACGTCCTCGACACCGGTGAGCCGGTCCTCGGGTACGAGCACGTGGGACGGCTGTGCGCCGCCCCGCACCGGGAGACGGCGCACATGCTGTCGTTCACCCGGCTCGACGACGAGCACGGCCGTCCGATGGGCGTCTACTACACGGTCGTGGACATCACCGACCGCCATCGCGCCCGGCAGCGTCTGGCGCTGCTGGACCGGGCCGGCCGGCGCATCGGCCGCGGTCTGGACATCGCGCGGACGGCCCAGGAGCTGGCCGAGGTGGCGGTGCCGGGGTTCGCGGACGCCGTCGCCGTGGATCTCCTGGAGGCGGTGTTCCGGGGCGCGGAGCCCGGTGCGCGGCAGACGGCGAGGCCCGGCGGGTCCGTGGCCCTGCGGCGGGCCGGACGGCGGCCGGGCGGCGCGCCCGGCGAGCGGGAGGGCGCGGCGGAGGCAGCCGGGGACGTGGTCGTCGTCTACCGCGGGGACTCGCCGCCCGTGCGCGCTCTGGCCTCGGGGCAGCCGTGGAGCGTCGAGCGGTTCACGGACGAGGACGACGCGTGGGGTCCGGCACTCCCGGCGGTGGGCGGCGACGGGGGACCGCCCAGCGTGCTCGTCGTACCGGTGCGGGCGCGCGGCGCCACGCTCGGCGTGACCACGTTCCTGCGCCGCGGCACGCAGGAACCTTTCAGCAAGGACGACGTCGCCCTCGCGGAGGACCTGGTGTCGCGGGCGGCGGTCTGCGTGGACAACGCCCGCCGCTACAGCCGTGAGCGGGACGCGGCGTTGGCGCTCCAGCGCAGTCTCCTCCCCCACCGGCTGCCCGGGCAGGACGCGGTGGAGGCGGCCGCCTGCTACCGGCCGGCCGACGAGCTGACCGGCCTGGGCGGCGACTGGTACGACCTGATCCCGTTGTCGGGGGCGCGTGTGGCCCTCGTCGTGGGCGAGGCGCCGGGGCACGGCATCGACGCTGCCGCGGCGATGGGCCGGCTGCGCACCGCCGTGCGGACGCTGGCCGCCCTGGACCTGCCGCCCGAGGAGGTCCTGGCCCGGCTGGACGACCTGGTGGGCAGCCGGGCGCACGAGGAGGACGGCGACGCGGACGCCGACGACGGGGGCGGCGGGCAGACGGTGGGATCGGGGTGTCTCTACGTCGTCTACGACCCCGTGGACGGGCGGTGCGCCATGGCCGCCGCCGGGCACCCCGCGCCGGCCCTGGTGGGGACCGACGGGAGAGTCACCTTCGTCGACCTGCCGCAGGGGCCGCCGCTCGGCGTGGGCGGCCCGCCGTTCGAGGCGGCGGAGCTGGTGCTGCCGGAGGGCACCACGCTGGCGCTGCACACGGACGGGCTGATGGCCCGGGGCGGCGAGCGGTGGGCGCTCGACACGGACCGGACCAGGCTGCGGCAGGCCCTTCAGGTGCGGACGGCGTCCCTCGACCTGAGCTGCCGGAGCGTGATCGACGCGCTCGTCCCGGCCCGCCCGCACGACGACGTGGCCCTGTTGATGGCCCGTACCCGGCGGCTGCCGGCCGACCGGGTCGCGGTCTGGGAGCTGCCCGCCGACCCGGTAGCCGTCGCCGACGCCCGCAAGGCGGCGACGCGCCGGCTGGCCGACTGGGAGCTGGAGGAGCTGTCGTTCACGACCGAACTGGTCGTCAGCGAGCTGGTCACCAACGCCATCCGGTACGCCGTCGGCCCGATCCGGCTGCGGCTGATCCGCGGGCGTGCGCTGGTGTGCGAGGTCCACGACGGCGGCGCGACCGCGCCCCGCCTGCGCCATCCGCGCACGACGGACGAGGGCGGCCGTGGGCTGCTGCTGGTCTCTCAGCTCACCCGGCGCTGGGGCACCCGGTTCACCCCCGAGGGGAAGATCATCTGGGCGGAGCAGCCCCTGACCTCGCCCGACGCGTGACCTGACGCCGCCCCGGCCCTTCTCTGCCCGGGAACCCGTGTCCCACTCCCATGAGAAAATGACGCAAAAGCGGCAGATGGGGCACGGGTGATGAACGACACGGAGATCGACTACGCGGCGGTGTTCCAGGCCCTGCCGGGGATGGTCGCCCTGCTGACCCCGCAACTGGTGTACGCCGACGCCAACGAGGAGTTCCTGCGGGTGGCGGGGCGCCGGCGCGAGCAGATGATCGGCCGCCATGTCTTCGAGGTCTTCCCGGACAACCCCCACGACCCCGCCGCGAGCGGCATGCGCAACCTGGAGGCCTCGCTGCACCGCGTGCTGGCCACCGGCGAACGCGACGCCATGGCCCTCCAGCGCTACGACGTCGAGTCACACGACCGGCCCGGGGAGTGGGAGGAGCGCTACTGGAGCCCCGTCAACGCGCCGGTGCTCGGGCCCGACGGGTCCGTGGCGCTGGTCGTGCACCGAGTGGAGGAGGTGACGGAGCTGATCCGCGCCCGCGGCGGCCGCGGGACCGACGGCCGGGCCCCGACCCGGTCCCGGGTGCTGGAGGCCGAGCTGTACACCAGGGCCCGCGAGCTCCAGGAACTCAACGAGCGCCTGCGGCTGGCCCATGCCCGCGAGCGCGAGGTGGCCCTAGCCCTCCAGGAGGCGATGCTGCCCGCGCACACCCAGGTACGGCACATCGGAGCCGCCGTGCGCTACCGGCCCGCGGTCGGCGCGCTCAACGTCTGCGGGGACTGGTACGACCTGGTGGACCTGGTCGGCGGACGCCGTGTCGGCGTGTCCGTGGGGGATGTCGTGGGGCACGGCCTGGAGGCCGCCGGGGTGATGGGCCAACTGCGCAGCGCGCTGAGCGCCACCTCCCGGGTCGCCGTGGGACCCGCCCAGGCTCTGGACGTCCTCGGCCGGTACGCCCATGTCGTGGACGGCGCCGAGTCGGCCACCGCGGTCACCACGTTCATCGACTTCGACCACCACACCATCGCCTACAGCAGCGCCGGCCATCCCCCGCCGGTGCTCGTACACGCCGACGGCCGGGTGGAGTTCCTCGACCGGGCCACCGACCCCCCGCTGGACGCCCGCCCCGACCCGGTCCCCCGCCCTCAGGCGACCACCTCCTTCGACCCGGGCGCTACCCTCGCGCTGTACACCGACGGCCTGGTGGAGCGCCGCCACGAGGACCTGGACACCGGCCTGACCCGCCTCGCCGACTCCCTCGCCCGCCACCGAGCCGAGGACCCCGAGACCCTCGCCGACGCGGTACTCCTGGAACTCCTCCCCCACGGAGGCGCGACGGACGACACGGCGCTGGTGATCGTGCGGTTGTGACCCTTCGTGACGGGCCGTTCGGCCTCGGCCGGGCCGTCGGCGTCGGGGGGTCTCACGTGACCTGGAAAGTCCCGTGGCGTTCCCGGGGTTGCTGGGGGGCGGGCGGGAGCAGGACCCTGTTCAGATGGCCGTTCGCCGATCCGCGGAGTGAGGAGCAACCTTGTTCTATCGCGTGCTCAAGTACGTCTTGCTCGGGCCCCTGCTGAGACTGGTCTTCCGGCCGCGGATCGAAGGTCTTGAGCACGTGCCGGACTCCGGAGCGGCCATCGTCGCGGGCAATCACCTCTCGTTCTCCGACCACTTCCTCATGCCGGCGATCCTCAAGCGGCGCATCACGTTCCTCGCCAAGGCCGAGTACTTCACCGGCCCCGGGATCAAGGGGCGGCTCACGGCGGCCTTCTTCCGCAGCGCGGGGCAGATCCCCGTCGACCGCTCCGGCAAGGAGGCCGGGCAGGCGGCGATCCGTGAGGGGCTGGGGGTGCTGAGCAAGGGCGAGCTGCTGGGCATCTACCCCGAGGGCACCCGCTCGCACGACGGCCGCCTCTACAAGGGAAAGGTCGGCGTGGCGGTGATGGCCCTGAAGGCGGGGGTGCCGGTCGTGCCGTGCGCGATGATCGGCACCTTCGAGGCGCAGCCGCCCGGCAAGGTGATCCCCCACGTCCACCCGGTGGCCATCCGCTTCGGCGAGCCCCTCGACTTCTCCCGCTACGCCGGGATGGAGAACGAGAAGGCCGTGCTGCGCGCGATCACCGACGAGATCATGTACGCGATCCTGACGCTGTCCGGGCAGGAGTACGTCGACCAGTACGCCGCCGTGGTCAAGGCGGAGGAGGCCGCGGCGAAGGAGAAGGCGCGCAAGTTCCCGCGGCTGCCGCTCAGCTGACCCATCGTGAGGCACGGAAGAGGGGCGGCCCGGATCACTCCGGGCCGCCCCCTTCCGTGTCCGCGAGCGGTGCTTACGGCTTGGGCGTGGCGTGCGGGGCGCAGGTCACGTCCGCCCCGTCCAGCTCGCCCGTGAGGAGGTAGGCGTCCACCCGGGTGTTGATGCAGGAGTTGACCAGGCTGGTCACACCGTGGGAGCCGGCGTTCTTCTCGGTGATCAGGCGCGAGCCCTCGAAGCGCTTGTGCAGTTCGACGGCGCCGCCGTAGGGAGTGGCCGCGTCCCGCTCGGACTGCACGATGAGCACCGGCGGCAGGTCCTTGTGGCTCTTGACGTTCACCGGGGTCTGCTGCTTGGCCGGCCAGAAGGCGCAGGGCAGGTTCATCCAGGCGTTGGCCCAGGTCATGAACGGGTGGTCCTTGTGCAGCCGGGTGTTGTCCCGGTTCCACGTCCGCCAGTTCGTCGGCCACTTGGCGTCGGCGCACTCGACGGCCGTGTAGACGGCGTTGCCGTTCTCGGAGGTGATGTTGCCGGCGGTGTCCGTGAGGTCGGGGGCCGCCGCGTCGACGAGGGCCTGGGTGTCACCGGCGACGTACTTGCTGAAGACGGTGGCGACCGGGATCCACGAGGAGTCGTAGTACGGGGCGCTCTGGAAGAAGGAGATCAGCTCGGCCGGGCCGACGACCCCGCCGATGGGGCTCTTCTTGGCGGCGGCGCGCAGGGAGAGCCACTTGGCCTGGACGGCGTCGCGGGTGGCGCCGAGGTGGAAGGTCGCGTCGTTGGCGGCGACCCAGTCCTGCCAGTCCTTCCAGCGGCCCTCGAAGGCGACGTCCTGGTCCAGGTTGGCCTGGTACCAGATCTTCTCCTTGGACGGGTCGACGACGCTGTCGACGATCATCCGGCGGACGTGGCCCGGGAACAGCGTGCCGTAGACGGCCCCGAGGTAGGTGCCGTAGGAGACGCCGAGGAAGTTGAGCTTCTTCTCACCGAGGGCGGCGCGGATGACGTCCATGTCGCGCACGGTGTTCGGCGTGGTCATGTGGGGCAGCATCTCGCCGCTGCGCTCGGCGCAGCCCTCGGCGTACTCGCGGGCGAGCTTGATGTGGGCGAGCTTGTCGGCCTCGCTGTCGGGGACCGGGTCGCCCTTGGGCGCCTTGACGAACTCCGTCGGGTCGGCGCACGAGATGGGCGCGGACTTGCCGACGCCGCGCGGGTCGAAGCCGACGAAGTCGTAGGCCTTGGCGACGTTGGCCCACACGGGCGCCTTGGTGGTGACCCGGCGCGGGAAGCGCAGGCCGGAACCGCCGGGGCCGCCCGGGTTGTAGACGAGGGCGCCCTGGCGCTCCTCCTTCGTGCCGGTGTTGCCGATGCGGTCGACGGCCAGCTTGATCTGCTTGCCGTCGGGCTTGGCGTAGTCGAGCGGGACGGTGACCCAGCCGCACTGGATCGGCTTCTCCAGGCCCCAGTCGGCGGGGCAGTCCCGCCAGTCGACGCCGGCCGCGGCGGCGCGCTCCGCGGCGATGGCGGCGCCTCGCATCTCCCGGTCCTGACCGGTCTGACCGGTCTGCGCGCTCTGCCCGCTCGCCGTGCCGGCCGCGCTCGCGGTGGGCGCTGCGACCGCGCCGGCGATCAGCGTGGCGGCGACGAGCGCGCCGGCCGAGCCGAGTGCCGCGGTCCGCCTGTTCGGTCGTATGTCCCTCAAGTGGGAATCTCCCGTGTCTGGTTGTGACAGTCACCGGGGATCCTCGCGGCTGTGAGGCCGCTGGGAACAGGTGTCGCCGACGTTCTTTGCCAATCCGATAACCGGAGAAGCGCGCCCGCTGAACGGATGAACGCCCGGATCAGACAACCCGGTTGAGGGCTTCGTCCAGCAGCCGCCGCAGGCGCAGGCCGTCCGGGGCGACGGCGGTCACCAGCGCGGCCGGCCCGGCGAGCGGCATGAGCGCGGCGCCGTCCCCGAGGCTTTCCGCCGGCACCGGCCGATCCGCGAACTCCGGCCGCACCAGCACGATCTGTCCGACCGCTCGGTTGCCACCGAGCACCGCGGGTCCGTCCCAGCCACCGGGCGCCCCGGGCCCGCAGGCCAACTCCTGGTCGAGCACGGCCCGTCCGCCGACCCGTACGACGAGACGGCTGGCGAGCCGCCCCGGTTCCTCCCCCGCCCGACCGAGCACCTGCTCTTCACGCAGCACCAGCCGCGCCCCGGGCGCGAGGTCGGCGCGGGTGACGACCTGCAGGTCGCTGCCCCGGGCGGAGATCAACGGCTCGGGCAGCCAGTGCAGTTCGCCGCCGTCGGCGACGTCGATCCGTACGTCGTACCTGGCCTCGTCCTTGGTCTGGCCCGGCAGCGCGATCGTGGCGGCGGCGGAGCCGACGCGCAGCCGGGCGCCGCTGTCGACGACGGTCTCCACCGCGAAGCGGTCACCGCCGAGTGGCCCGCTCATCGCCCCGACGAGCACGACCCGGGCCTCACCTCCCGGGTCCGCGCGGGTGCGCCGCAACGCGAGCGGACCGTCGCTCTCCAGGACGGGCAGCGAGGTCCCCCCGCGGCCGTCTGCCACCGCCCGGATCCGCGCGGTGGCACGTACACCGCTCATGTCACGCCGTCCACGCGGCGAGCCGCGCCCGCACCCACGCGGCCACGTCGGCCACCCCGGTCTCGCTCCGCAACGACTGGAAGACGACGGGCAGTTCGGCGCGCTGCGCCTTGGCGTCGGCGGCCATCCGGGCGAGGTCGGAGCCGACGTACGGCGCGAGGTCGGTCTTGTTGACGACGAGCAGGTCGGCGGTGGTCACGCCCGGGCCGCCCTTGCGGGGGATGTCGTCCCCGCCGGCCACGTCGATGACGAAGATCTGCGCGTCCACCAGCCCCTTGGAGAAGGTGGCGGTCAGATTGTCCCCGCCGGACTCCACCAGCACGAGGTCGAGCGGCCCGACCGCGTCCTCCAGGTCCTCCACCGCTTCGAGGTTGGCGGAGATGTCGTCCCGGATCGCGGTGTGCGGGCAGGCTCCCGTCTCGACGGCCGTGATCCGCTCGGGCGGCAGCACCGCCTCCCGCAGCAGGAACTCGGCGTCCTCACGGGTGTAGATGTCGTTGGTGACGACGGCGAGCGCCAACTCGTCCCGCAGCGCCCGGCAGAGCGCGGCGACGGTGGCGGTCTTCCCCGACCCGACGGGACCACCGAGCCCGATCCGCAGAGCCCTGCGCCCCCCGTCGGCCCGCCGGGCGTCGGCACTGACGGCGGCAGGACCGTCATGAGAATGATCAAGATGCATGTACGACTCCTCCTAGGCGAGTTTTCCAGCCCGTCTGGGGGTCCCCCCTCTGGGGGAGTTTGAGGACGAGGCCCGTCCAGGGCCGACAGCGGGGGGTTCGGGGGGCGCAAGCCCCCGAGGGACGGGACGGGCGGGGGCGAAACCCCTCTACGAGGCGAACAACCGCACGGACCACTCCGCATGCACCTCCGCCCCGATCTCCAGCAGCGGCGCGGAAGCAGACGGAAGCACCCCCACCCCCTCCCCCAGGACGGCCGCCCCCGCGGACACGGCCAAATCCACCACCCGGTCGAGCGACGGCGCCAGCCGCGCCAGCACCCCGGTCGCCTCGAACGGATCCAGACTCAGCAGCCGCACCACAGCCGACGCCGGCCCGCTCACACTCTCGTACACCGCGCAGTACGCGGCGTCCTCGGGCCCCAGCCCCGCCGAGCGGGCCGCAAGCCCGAGCACCACCGCCTGGTGCGCGCCCCTGGGGAACTGACGTGCCACGGCGTCGAGTTCGGCGCCGGGCCAAGCCGCGCGAGCGGCCCGCATCAACTGGCGGCCCAGCTTCCGGGCGACCAGCCGCAGCGCCGGCGACGGCGTCCGCGCGTCCGCGGCGGCGTCCAGCTCCGCCGGGTCCGCCCCGGCCGCAGCCGCCGCGGCGAGCGCCGCCGCCACCAGGCCCGCCGTGTGCAACCGCCCCCGGCAGAAGGCCTCCAGAGACGCCGCGTCGGTGATCCGCCCCGCCTTCACGGCCTCCTCCGCCCCGCCGGAGTGGGCGTGCCCGCCGGCGGGGAAGCGGCCGTCGGCGAGGACCAGAAGCGCTGCCCGTGTCATGTCGTCACACCGTCAGAAGAGGAAGTAGCGCTGGGCCATGGGCAGTTCGGCCGCCGGTGCTGCCTCGACGAGTTCGCCGTCGACGCGCACGGCGAAACTGTCGGGGTCCACCTCCACGCGCGGCCGGGCGTCGTTCTCCCGCATGTCCGCCTTGGTGACGCCGCGCGTCGAGTCGATGGCGACGAACCTCTTGCCGAGCTGAAGCCGCTCCGGCAGCCCGTCCTCGATCGCGAGCGGCGCCACGAAGTTGAACGAGTTGGCCGCCGGGGCCCGCCCCGTCGCCCCGTACATCGGCCGGGGCAGGATCGGCTGCGGGGTCGGGATGGAGGCGTTGGCATCGCCCATCTGCGCGTACGCGATCTGCCCGCCCTTGATGACGAGGTGCGGCTTGACGCCGAAGAACGCGGGCTCCCACAGCACGAGGTCGGCGAGTTTGCCGGTCTCCACCGACCCGATCTCCCGCGCGAGCCCCTGCGCGAGCGCCGGGTTGATCGTGTACTTGGCGACATAGCGCCGCACCCGCCGGTTGTCGGCACGCCCGTCGCCGGGCAGCGCGCCCCGCCGCCGCTTCATCACGTGCGCCGTCTGCCAGGTCCGCATGACGACCTCGCCGACCCGTCCCATGGCCTGGGAGTCGGAGGAGATGATCGAGATGGCGCCGAGGTCGTGCAGGACGTCCTCCGCCCCGATCGTCGAGGGGCGGATGCGGGACTCGGCGAAGGCGAGGTCCTCGGGGACGGCCGGGTTGAGGTGGTGGCACACCATCAGCATGTCGAGGTGTTCCTCGGCGGTGTTCACCGTGAACGGCCGTGTCGGGTTGGTCGAACTGGGCAGCACGTGCGGTTCGGAGACGACGGTCATGATGTCCGGCGCGTGCCCGCCGCCCGCGCCCTCGGTGTGGTAGGCGTGGATGCCGCGTCCGGCGATCGCGGCGAGCGTGTCGCCCACGAAACCGGCCTCGTTGAGGGTGTCCGTGTGGATGGCGACCTGGATGCCGGTCCGCTCGGCGACGGTCAGCGAGGCGTCGATGACGGCCGGCGTGGACCCCCAGTCCTCGTGCAGCTTCAGGCCCAGCGCCCCTCCCCGGATCTGGGACAGCATCGCCTCGTGCGAGACGGTGTTGCCCTTGCCGAGGAAGCCGATGTTCAGCGGGTACTGCTCCATCGCCTCCAGCATGCGGGCCAGATGCCAGGGGCCCGGCGTCACGGTCGTCGCCTTGGAGCCCTCCGCCGGTCCGGTGCCGCCGCCGACCAGCGTGGTGACGCCCGAGGCGAGGGCCTCGTCGGCGATCTGCGGGCAGATGAAGTGGACGTGCGCGTCGATCGCGCCGGCGGTGAGGATGCGGCCGTTGCCGGCGATGACCTCGGTCTCGGGGCCGATGACCAGGTCGGGGTGCACGCCGTCCATGGTGTCGGGGTTGCCGGCCTTGCCGATGCCGGTGATGCGCCCGTCGCGGATGCCGACGTCGGCCTTGACGATCCCCCAGTGGTCGATGACGACGGCGCCGGTGACGACGGTGTCGGGCGTGCCCTCCGCCCGGGTGGCCCGGGACTGGCCCATGGACTCGCGGATGACCTTGCCGCCGCCGAACACCGCCTCGTCGCCGGCGAGTCCGGGCCCGCCGCAGCGGTCCTCCTCGATCTCGACGAGCAGATCGGTGTCGGCGAGCCGGATGCGGTCGCCGGTGGTCGGGCCGAACAGGTCGGCGTACGCGGGGCGGGAGATCTCAGGCATCGAGGGGGCCTCCGGTCTCACCGCGCAGACCGGGCACCACTCGGGCGCCGGTGAGCGGTACGAGGGTCACGTCGACGGGCAGGCCGGGCTCGAAGCGCACCGCGGTCCCGGCGGCGACGTTCAGCCGCTTGCCCCGGGCGGCGGCCCGGTCGAACTCCAGGCCGGGGTTGGCCTCGGCGAAGTGGTAGTGGGAGCCCACCTGCACGGGCCGGTCGGCGGTGTTGAGCACGGTGAGCCGGGTGACCTCGCGGCCCTCGTTGTACACGATCGGGTCCTCGCCGAAGAGGATCTCGCCGGGAATCATCGAGCCCCCTCAGACGATCGGGTCGTGGACGGTGACGAGTTTGGTGCCGTCCGGGAAGGTCGCCTCCACCTGGACGTCGTGGATCATCTCGGGCACGCCGTCCATGACGTCGTCGCGGGTGAGGATCTTGCGGCCGGAGGCCATCAGCTCGGCGACCGTGCGGCCGTCCCGCGCGCCTTCGAGGATGTGCGAGGTGATGAGGGCCACCGCCTCGGGATGGTTGAGCCTGAGTCCGCGGGCCCGGCGCTTCTCGGCGACGTCGGCCGCCACGTGGATCAGCAGCCTCTCCTGCTCGTGCGGGGTCAGTCGCACCTTCCCACCTCACATCCTCGCTCCGGACCGTGCGGGGCCCGGCTGCCGCGGCCACGGGCGACGCGCCTGGTGGCGTGGAGGGGCAGGCTAGTTGGACCGCGTTTCGCGGACGTTAACCATGCTGTGATCATCCGGCGTCCGGCGCGGCGCCTCGCGTGGCGTCCGGCCCGCTCCCGCCGCCGGGCATGCTCATCAGCGCGCGCAGTCCGTCCCGCAGGACGTCCACGGGGGCGGGGCCGAACAACGACTGCTGCGCGATGAAGCCGAGCACGCAGGCGATCATGGTGCGGGCCACGCGGTCCGGTTCGACGTCCGCGCGCATCCGTCCGTCCTTTTGGTACGCCTCCGCGACACGGCCCCATGCCGCGCGCACCGAGCTGTAGCCCTCGCTCAGGACGGCGGCGAGGTTCTCGTTGCGCGGGATCTCCGACCACACCTGGACCACCAGACGCGGGAAGGCGGGGACGCCGTCGAGGACGAGGCCGGCCCGCGCGGCGAGGGTGCGCTCCAGGACGACGGCGACGAGGGCGTCGGGGGGCGGGGGCGGGCCCTGTTCGGCGGCCGCCTCGAAGGCGCCGCGGACCTCGCCGAGCACCTCGGAGACGATCGCGGCGATCAGCTCCTCCTTGCCGCTGAAGTAGCGGTACACCGCGCCGGCCGACAGGTCTGCCTCCTTCAGCACGTCCTGCATCGACGTGGCGTGGAAGCCGTTGCGGGCGAAGCAGAGCGCCGCGGCGTCGAGGATCTGCCGGCGGCGGGCGTCGAGGTGGGCCTGGGATACACGTGCCATGGCCACAAGGTAAAACGAACGTTCCTTCTTGACAAGCGGTGACCCGGAGTCGCACGGTGGGAGCGGAAACAAAACGAACGATCCTTCTTTTTATCCGCCCCGTCTCCAGAGGTGACCCCATGTCCACCGCAACCGCACCCTCCCCCCGGCTCTCCGGACCCAGCGGGCCGTCCGCCCGGCGTGTGATCGCGGTCGTCGTCCTCGTCCCGCTCCTCGCCGCCCTCGCCCTGTGGGCCTTCGCCTGGCCCGCCGCCCGCACCGCGCCCCGCGACCTGCCGCTCGGGGTGGCGGGACCGGCGGCCGCGGTGACACAGATGGAGAAGGAACTCGCGGCGCACCAGGGCGCCTTCGAGATCCACCGCTACGCGGACGAGGCCGAGGCCCGAGCCGCAGTCGAGGGCCGCACGGTGTACGGCGCGGTCGTCGCGACCCCCCGGGGCCCGGAGCTGCTCACCGCGTCCGCCGCGAGTCCGGTCGTCGCCCAGCTGCTCCAGCAGGCGGTGACGCGGCAGGCCGCCACCCATGGGGCCGAGGCGCGGGTGGTGGACGTGGTCGCCGCCCCGGCGAAGGACCCGCGGGGCGCAGCCCTCGGCGCGAGCGTGCTGCCGCTGGCGCTGTCCGGGATCGCCGCGGGCGCGGCGGTGACCGTGCTGGGGCTGCGCGGGGTGCGAGCGGCGACCGCCCTTGTGGGCGCGGCGGCTCTGGTCGGCCTGGCCGGGGCGGGGATCGCGCACAGCTGGCTCGGAGTGCTCGCAGGCGACTGGTGGGCGGAGGCCGGGACGCTCGCACTGTCGACGCTGGCGGTGAGCGCGGGCGTCGCCGGGTGCGCCGCCCTGCTGGGCCCGGCGGGGATCGGCCTCGTGGCACTGACGGTGATGTTCATCGGCAACGCGTTCTCCGGCGCGGCGTCGGCCCCGCAGATGCTGCCCGAGCCGGCCGGGGCGATCGGCCGTTGGCTGCCCCCCGGGGCGGGGACGACGATGCTGCGCTCGGTGTCGTTCTTCGACGGAGCCGCGGCGACCGGGCCCGCCCTGACGCTCACATGGTGGGCCGTGCTGGGGATCGGCGCGGTGCTGGTCGGCGACCTGCTGCGCAACCGGACGGAGCACCGCACTCCGGCCGCGGGCGAGCGGGAGCCCGTCCTCGCGAGCTGACGCCCCGTCCGCCGCCCGGGTGCGAGCACCCTTGAGGCCCGGTCTTCCTGGAAGTTCTCAGGAGGCGCCGGGCCTTCGGTGTTCCGCGGCGATGCCGAACCGTCGCTGTTCGCGGGGAGCGGACGGCGCCGGGTCGCGGACGGTGGAGACCGAGCTGATCACCTGCTCCTCGGCCGGCGCGTCGAGCGCGTCCAGCCGCTCCAGATCGGCGGCGGAGACCAGGGCGACCAGCGGCTTCCCGTGCCGCGTCACGACGACGCGCTCACCGCCGTACACCACCCGGTTGATCAGGTCGGCGAGTTCGGCCCGGGCTTGTGTCACCGGAATCTCGTAGGCCATGACCCCATTCTAACGTCACGTACATGCTGTACGTTCTGTACAGAACAGAAGGAGGGGCACCCATGACCCGACCGCTCGCCCGCCATGTCCTGCCCGAGTTCACCGAACGCACCGGCACCGGGTTCAGGACCCTGGATCCGTACTCGAAGCTCCTGGAGGGGCGGATCGTCCTGCTGGGGACGCCGGTCGACGACACCGCGGCGAACGACGTGATGGCCCAGCTCATGTACCTGGAGCACCGGGACCCGGACCGTGACGTCTCGCTGTACCTCAACTCCACCGGCGGTTCGTTCAGCGCGATGACGGCCCTCTACGACACGCTCCGGTACGTGGGCTGCGACGTGGCGACCACCTGCCTCGGCCAGGTCGGCGCCCACGCGGCCGTGCTCCTGGCGGCCGGCGCGCCCGGCAAGCGGTACCTGCTGCCGGGGGCCAGGGTGGTGCTCGGCCAGCCGGCGCTGCCGGAGCCGGTGCGGGGGCAGCCCAGCGACCTGGCGATCCAGGCCGAGGAGCTGGTCCGCACCCGCACCCTGATGGAGGAGCTGCTCGCACGGCACACCGGGCGCAGCCCGCGGCAGGTGGCCGCGGACCTCGAACGGGACCAGGTCCTCGACGCGCGGGAGGCCGTGGCGTACGGACTGGCGGACGGGATCGTGCCGGCCCGCCGGACCGGCCCGGACGCGAGGTGAGCCGCCGATGCTGCCCGAACTGCCGCCGCTGCCCGCTCTGACCCGCGCGGAGGCCGAGCTGATCGACGGTTACCTGGAGGCGGTCGACCTGCTCGGCCGCATCAACCCCGCCCGCCATGGGGACACCTACCGTGGACTGCGCGCGGCCCAGGCGCTCGTGGGCCGGGCGGTGGCGCTGCGGGACGCCCTGACGCTGATGCACCGGCGGGGCGAGCACGAACTGCACGCGCCGACGCTGGCGCGGGCGCTGCGCGTGCTGGACGGGGAGCGCAGGGCGGCGCGTGTCACGGTGCCGCCGCTCCCGGACGGCTGACGGGGCGCCCGTCGGACCCGGACGGGCGGCCCGGCGCGCCCCGCGTCCGACCCGGAGCCGAAACGGACCAAATGGCGTACGGCTGTTCGGAGGAGTTGTCGCTGCTCCCTATGGCCCCTTGCGGTTGCGCGCCGGGGCCGCCCCGCGGGCGACGCGAAGGATTCCGGTGCTGGTCGGAGGCTTACGGCGGCCGGACATCTGATCGATCATCAGCTTGTTCACCCGAACAGGTGAGTGGTGAGTAACCCCACAAATACTCGGTTCCGTTGGGATTTTCGGACATCGGTAGGCCAAGATCCCTGACTGACGACAAGACCCCGCCACAAGCGGCGGGGCGATCCGCGCGGACGCCGAGTCCTGCCGCCGTTCGGATGACAGGTCGACAGAAGTGCATCGGCAGGAGTGGAGGACCCAAGCACGACGGGTCGCCGGCACGGTCGTCTCCGCACTGGAGGCGCCGGGTCGAGCAGCCCTTGGGGTGAAGCCGCGCGAGCGGCCGGGCAACTTTGTCAGCCCGAATCCGACAGGTCATCCTTCACAGGCGGCTGACGAAGGGTTGCGCATGACTGCGCTCAATCGTGTCCCGTCGCTCATGGCCCGGGCCGGTACGGCCTCGGCGTTCGCCATCGCCGCCGTCGGCGGCTCGATCATGGTTCCGGGCGTCGCCGCCGACGCCGCGGCCGCCACCCCGGCGACGAAGGCACTCCAGGTCGCGGCCTCGAAGAAGGGATCCCCGTACAAGTACGGCGCCACCGGCCCGAACAGGTTCGACTGCTCCGGGCTGACGATGTACTCGTACAAGAAGGCGGGCAAGACGCTGCCCCGCACGGCGGCCCAGCAGTACAACAAGACGCGCCACATCGGGGCGTCCGGCCGCAAGGCCGGGGACCTGGTGTTCTTCCACTCGGGGTCGAACGTCTACCACGTCGGGATCTACGCCGGTAACGGCAAGATCTGGCACTCGCCGAAGACGGGCGACGTGGTGCGGCTCCAGAAGATCTGGACCAAGAGCGTCTGGTACGGCCGGGTCAAGTAGTCCCGCTCGACGGCCCCTGCCGGCCGCCAGGGCCTGTCCGGCGCGTCATGCCGCGGGCGCGGGGCTCGGCGGGACCGGTTCCGCCGGGAGGGCCCACGGAAGCTCGATCGACACCGTCTTGCCGCCCTCCCGGGTGGGGCGGACGTGGAGTCTGCCGCCGTGCTCCGCGGTGAGACAGCGGATGATCACCATGCCCCGGCCGTTGTCCTGCTGGACAGCGGCCGGCAGGCGTCTGGGGAAGCGGGGGTGGCTGTCGGTGACGCCGATGCGCAGGCGCTCGTCCCGGTCGAGCACGAGGTCCACCGTGAACGTGGGCGACAGCCCGAAGGTGTGCTGAACGGCGTTGGTGGCCAGTTCGGAGACGATGAGGCGGATGGTGTCGGAGACGTCCGCGTCCGCCGGCAGTCCCCACTCCCCCAGGGTGTCGAGTGCGAAGGCGCGGGCCGTGGACACCGAAGCGGGATCGCTCGGCAGAGTGAGGGAGGCTTCCAGATGGTCTGCCATGGCGACGTCGTCCCTTTCCCACGGGACCGGAGTCCGACACGGTGCGGATGGTTCGATTACGGTCCCGGACTGGTGCTTCGCCGCCAGAGTGCCATCACCGCGTCGCGCCCGGGTGGCGATCCACCAAGAAGTGCATATATCTGTCGCCCGATGCGGTGAACTCTGCTACGGCAGAGCGTATTTGCACGGCACCCAGGAGTGAGGAGCGGTCCATGCAGCACGGTCCCGCGGTGCGCCGCCGGAAACTGGGCGCGGAACTGCGGGCGTTGCGCACCGGGGCCGGCCTCACGAGCGGTGAGGCCGCGCGGCTCGTGGGCTGGCACCAGTCGAAGGTGAGCCGGATCGAGACCGGCTCCAGCGGTGCGAAACCGGCCGATGTGCGCTCACTCCTCGACGCCTACGGCGTGGGCGACCCCCAACTGCGCGAGGTGATGCTCGCGTTGGCCGGCCTGGACGACGGCGCCGGAAGGGACCACTGGTGGCACGCCTACCGGGGTGTCCTGCCGCCCACCTACCGGGACTTCATCAGCCTCGAGTCCCAGGCCCGCGCGATGCGCACACTGGAGACGACCGTGGTCCCGGGCCTGCTCCAGACGGCGGAGTACGCCCGCGCGGTGACCCGGGCCGCCCTGGGGGGAGTCTCGGAGGAGCGTCTGGACACGCTGGTGGAGGTGCGGCTGACCCGGCAGGAGGTGCTGCGGGCCCGTCCGCCGCTGGAGCTGGACGCGGTGCTGGACGAGGCGGTGCTGCGCCGGGAGGTAGGCGGTCCCGAGGTCATGGCGCGGCAGCTGGAGCGGCTGACAGAGGCGGCGCGGCTTCCCCAAGTGAGGCTCCAGGTACTGCCGTTCACTGCCGGGGCGCATATCGGCGTCACCGGCCCTTTCGTCGTCTTCTCATTTTCGAGCACTTCTGATCTTGACGTGGTCGTTCTCGACCACTTGACGAGTACTCTCTATCTCGAGCGGAAAGAAGACCTCCGGGTCTACACGGAGGCCTTCAACGCCCTTCAGGCGAACGCGCTTTCGCCCGAGGACTCCCTGGAATACATCGCCGCGATAGGTGACGGCCTGTAAGGAGGCGCCATGACCGCACTGCCTCGGCACGTACCTTCCAGCACCGAACTCGCCGACCCCCGCTGCCCGGACGGTCTGCGCTGGCTGCGCAGCAGCCACAGCACGGGGGCCAACAACTGCGTGGAGACGGCCCGCCCCCGCTCGGGACCGTGGTCCGGCCTGCTCGCCGTACGCGACTCCAAGGACCCGGACGGTCCCGCCCTGCTGTTCTCCCCCGAGAGCTGGACGGGCTTCACCGCCGCGTTCCGCTGAGTCCTTCCCCTTCTCCCCGGCGCACGGCCGTGTCGCACCGGCTCACGGCCGTGTCCCGTCGATCACCCGTACAGCGCGTTCGATCTGCCGCTCGCTGAGGTCCGCGCGGGCGGTCAGCCTCAGACGTGAGACGCCGTCGGGCACGGAGGGAGGGCGGAAGCAGCCCACGGCCAGGCCGGCCGTCCGGCAGTCGGCCGCCCAGCGCAGAGCCAGCTCCGGGGACGGGGCCCGCACGGAGACGACCGCGGCGTCCGGGCGCACCGCTTCCAGGCCCGCGGCCGTCAGCCGGGCGTGCAGCTCACCCGCGACCGCACGCGCGCGTGCGGCGCGTTCCGGCTCCCGGCGCAGCAGCCGCAGGGCCGCCAGGGCCGCTCCCGCCGCCGCAGGGGCCAGTCCCGTGTCGAAGATGAACGTCCGGGCCGCGTTGACCAGGTGGTCGATCACGCGCGCGGGACCGAGCACCGCCCCGCCCTGACTGCCCAGCGACTTGGACAGCGTCACCGTGACGACCACGTCGTCCGCGCCTGCCAGTCCCGCCGCGTGCGGGGCGCCCCGGCCGCCGTCGCCGAGCACCCCGAGGCCGTGGGCGTCGTCCACGACCAGACCGGCGCCGTGCTCCCGGCACGCGCGCGCGAGGGCGGCCAGCGGGGCCGCGTCGCCGTCGACCGAGAAGACCGTGTCGGAGACGGCCACGGCCGGGCCGTCGTGGGTGCCGAGCGCCTTGCGCACGGCGTCCGGGTCGGCGTGCGCTACGACCTGGGTGACGCCGCGGGCGAGCCGGCAGCCGTCGATGAGCGAGGCGTGGTTGCCCGCGTCGGAGACGATCAGCGAGCCGTGCGGCGCCAGCGCGGTGACCGCGGCCAGGTTGGCGGCGTAGCCGGAGGAGAAGACGAGCGCCGCCTCCGTGCCGCAGAACGCTGCGAGTTCGCGCTCCAGTTCGGTGTGCAGCTCGGTGGTGCCGGTGACGAGCCGGGAGCCGGTGGAGCCGCCGCCCCAGGTCCGGGCGGCACGCGCCGCGCCCTCGGTGACCTCGGGATGGCGGGCCAGCCCCAGGTAGTCGTTGCTCGCGAGGTCGAGCAGCGGGGAGTCGGCCGGCCGGGGGCGCAGGGTGCGTACGAGTCCGGCGCGGCGGCGCGACTCCGACTGCTCGTCGATCCAGCCGAACGCCATGGGTCCTCCGGGTCTTTTGTAGGTAGCGGACAGACACTAGCGGCCCGGCCGGTCACCCATGGTGTGGCAATACCCACACGTCGAAGCGGGTGTGTTGTCCGGTCCCTACCTTGGCCCGGAGCGGTTCGGTAGGACAGGATCGGCTCTCATGGACCTGCTGAACACGCTGGTGGACAAGGGGCTTCGGCGCGAGCTGCCGACCCGCGAGGAAGCGCTGGCCGTGCTGGCCACCTCCGACGACGACCTGCTCGAAGTGGTGGCCGCGGCCGGCAAGGTGCGCCGGCACTGGTTCGGCCGACGGGTGAAGCTCAACTACCTCGTCAACCTGAAGTCGGGGCTGTGCCCCGAGGACTGCTCCTACTGCTCCCAGCGGCTGGGCTCCACGGCCGGGATCCTCAAGTACACCTGGCTCAAGCCCGACGAGGCTTCCGAGGCGGCCGCCGCGGGGCTGGCCGGCGGCGCCAAGCGGGTGTGCCTGGTGGCCTCCGGGCGCGGCCCGACCGACCGGGACGTGGACCGGGTCTCCAAGACGATCCAGGCGATCAAGGAGCAGAACGAGGACGTCGAGGTGTGCGCCTGCCTCGGGCTGCTCTCCGACGGCCAGGCCGAGCGGCTGCGCGAGGCGGGCGCCGACGCCTACAACCACAATCTCAACACCTCCGAGGCCACGTACGGCGAGATCACGAGCACGCACACCTACGCCGACCGGGTGGACACCGTCCGCAAGGCGCACGCGGCGGGCCTGTCGGCGTGCTCCGGTCTGATCGCCGGGATGGGCGAGAGCGACGAGGACCTCGTCGACGTGGTGTTCTCGCTGCGTGAGCTGGACGCGGACTCGGTGCCGGTCAACTTCCTCATCCCGTTCGAGGGCACCCCGCTGGCCAAGGAGTGGCACCTCACCCCGCAGCGCTGTCTGCGCATCCTGGCGATGGCGCGGTTCGTGTGCCCGGACGTCGAGGTGCGCATCGCGGGCGGCCGGGAAGTCCATCTGCGCACGATGCAGCCGCTCGCGCTGCACGTGGCCAACTCGATCTTCCTGGGCGACTACCTGACCAGCGAGGGCCAGGCGGGCAAGGCCGACCTGGAGATGATCGCGGACGCCGGGTTCGAGGTGGAGGGCGCGGGCGAGGTCACGCTGCCCGAGCACCGGGTGGCGGCCGGCGGGGGCGGCGGCTGCGGCTCGCACGCCGACGCCGGGGCCGGGTGCGGATCCGCACAGGGCGCGGGCTGCGGTTCCCACGACGGCGGCGGGTGCGGCTCGCACGAGGGCGGTGGGGTGTGCGGCTCGCACACGGCCACCGAGGAGGGCGAGAGCGCGGGCGTCGCGGGGTCCGCCGGCGCGCCGACGGCCGGCGAGCCCCGTACGGACCTGGTCGCCGTGCGCCGCCGGGGCACCGGGACGGACCTCGCGCCCAATGCCTGAGCTGGGCGTGCCGGAGCTGCTGGACCTCGACCGGCGGCATGTGTGGCATCCCTACGGCCCGATGCCCGGCCGGTCCGAACCGCTCGTCGTGGAGTCGGCGAGCGGGGTCCGGCTGCGGCTCGCGGACGGCTCGGGCGAGCTGGTCGACGGCATGTCGTCCTGGTGGTCGGCGATCCACGGCTACGGCCACCCGGTGCTGGACGCGGCCGCGCGGGAGCAGTTGGCCCGGATGAGCCACGTCATGTTCGGCGGGCTCACCCACGAGCCCGCCGTACGGCTGGCGAAGCTCCTCGTCGACATGACGCCCGACGGTCTCGAACACGTCTTCCTGGCCGACTCGGGCTCGGTGTCGGTCGAGGTCGCGGCGAAGATGTGCCTGCAGTACTGGCGCTCGCTCGGCCGCCCCGGCAAGCAGCGGCTGCTGACCTGGCGCGGCGGCTACCACGGCGACACCTGGCAGCCGATGTCGGTGTGCGACCCCGACGGCGGGATGCACGAGCTGTGGACCGGGGTGCTGCCCCGTCAGGTGTTCGTGGACGCACCGCCCGCGGAGTACGACGAGGCGTACGCGGAGCGGCTGCGCGCCGCGATCGAGCGGCACGCGGACGAGCTGGCCGCGGTGATCGTGGAGCCGGTGGTGCAGGGCGCGGGCGGGATGCGGTTCCACTCCCCCGCGTACCTGCGGGTGCTGCGCGAGGCGTGCGACGCGCACGACGTGCTGCTGGTGTTCGACGAGATCGCGACCGGGTTCGGGCGCACGGGCGCGTTGTTCGCGGCGGAGCACGCGGCGGTGACGCCGGACGTGATGTGCGTGGGCAAGGCTCTGACCGGCGGCTACCTGACGATGGCGGCGACGCTGTGCACGGCCCGGGTGGCCGACGGCATCTCGCGGGGCGAGGTGCCGGTGCTGGCGCACGGGCCGACGTTCATGGGAAACCCGCTGGCCGCGGCCGTCGCCTGCGCCTCGATCGAGCTGCTGCTCGGTCAGGACTGGCTCGCCGAGGTCCGGCGGATCGAGGCGGGGCTGCGCGAGGGGCTGGCGCCGGCCGCCGCGCTTCCCGGTGTGAAGGACGTCCGGGTCCTGGGCGCGATCGGCGTCGTCCAGCTCGACCACGACGTGGACATGAAGGCCGCCACGGACGCGGCCGTGCGCGAGGGCGTGTGGCTGCGGCCGTTCCGCGACCTCGTCTACACGATGCCGCCGTACGTCACCGGTGACGCGGACGTGGCACGGATCGCGCGCGCGGTGTGCGCCGCGGCGCGGGAGGGATGAGCATGCCGATCCTGGTGATCACGGGGACGGGCACGGAGGTCGGCAAGACCGTCACCACGGCCGCCGTGGCCGCGTCCGCCCGGGCGGCGGGCCGGTCGGTGGCCGTCCTGAAGGCCGCCCAGACCGGTGTGGGGCCGCACGAGCGCGGGGACGCCGACGAGGTCGCGCGGCTCGCAGGTCCGGTGACGACGGCTGAACTCGCCCGCTATCCCGACCCGTTGGCGCCGGCGACGGCGGCGCGCCGGGCGGACCGGCCGGCGGTGCGTCCGCAGGCGATCGCCGAGGCCGCCGCCAAGCTGGCCGCCGAGCACGACCTGGTCCTGGTGGAGGGCGCGGGCGGTCTCCTCGTGCGCTTCGACGAGGCGGGCGCGACGCTGGCCGACGCGGCGGAGCTGCTGCGCGCGCCGGTGCTGGTGGTGGCCTCGCCGGGCCTGGGCACGCTGAACACGACCGAGCTGACCTCCCGTGAACTGCGTTCTCGCGGGCTGGAGTTGCTGGGAGTCGTGATCGGCAGTTGGCCCGACTCCCCGGATCTGGCGATGCGGTGCAACGTCACCGACCTCCCGGACGTCGCCGGCGCGCCGCTGCTTGGCGCGCTGCCCGAGGGTGCCGGCTCGCTCACGCCCGCCGACTTCCGTACGCGCGCCCCCGGTTGGCTGGCGGCGCGGCTGGACGGAACCTGGGAGGCGGAGGCGTTCCGCAACCGGGCGCAGGCCTAGGTACGCGCTCAGGCACCCTGTTCGTCCTCCAGCAGGCGGACCAGTTCGATGCGGGAGCGGATGCCCAGCCGGGTGAAGACGCCGCGCAGGTGGTGGTCGATGGTGCGGGGGCTGAGCGCGAGGGAGGTGGCGATCTCGCGGTTGGTGGCCCCGTCGGCCGCCATGCGGGCGACCCGTAGTTGCTGGGCGGTCAGACGGGGCGTCCGGTTCCGCGGCGGGTGCGCGGTGTCGGCGGGGGCGCCGAGGGCGCGCAGTTCGGCGCGGGCCCGTTCGGCGCAGTGCGGGGCGCCGAAGGCCTCGAACGCCTCCCGGGCGCTGTGCAGCCGGTCGCGGGCCTCGGCACGCAGGCGCAGGCGGCGCAGCGCGGCGCCGAACAGCAGTTCCGTGCGGGCCCGTTCCAGGGCTCGGGTGCCCCGGTCGTGGAGGTCGAGGGCGGTGCGGTAGTGCTCGACGGCGCCCGCGCCGGGGGTCAGCAGGGCGTGGCAGCGGGCGCTGAGGGCGAGGTCGTCGGCGCTGCGGACGGCGTGGGCCCAGCGGTCGTAGTCGGCGTGGGCGGCGCGGGCGATCCGGGTGTCCCCGGTGTGGACGGCGGCCTCGACGTAGTGCGGGGTGGCCAGATGGCGGACGGCTCGGTGTCCGTGGCCGGGTCCGAGGCCGGCGAGGGCGCGCAGCCGTGCGGCGGCGGAGTCGAAGCGGCCGAACCCCAGGTCGAGCAGGGCGAGCGCCCATTGGGCGAGGGCGGCGGGCAGCCCCAGGCCGTGTGCGAGGGCGTACGAGCGGGCGGCGGCGGCCCGGTCCCGGCACACGGCGGTGTCGCCGGTGAGCGCGGCGAACATCGCCAGGGCGGCCTGGAGGTGGCAGGCGCCGTTGTCCTGGCCGGTGGCGTAAGCCTGGCGCAGCGCGTCCAGGGCGGCGGCCTCGGCGGCGCGCAGACGGCCGGTCCACAGGTCGGCGTGGGCGCGGAACTCCATGGCCTGGGAGACGAGGGGCGTGAGCCCGCGGGCGCGGGCGGCGCCGGCCGCGCGGACGGTGGCGGTGGCGGCGCGGGTGTGGTCGCCGAGCATCAGGGCGGCGATGCCGGCGTGCAGCAGGAGGGTGGGGTCGCCGCCCGGTCCGCACCGCCCGGCGGTGGCCTCCAGCAGGTCCCGGGCGTCGTCGTAACGTCCGTCGACGGCGGCGGCGAGTGAGCCGAGGACGCCGGGCGGCTCGATGCCGAGCCGGTGGGCGAGGTGGACGGCCTCGCGGCAGCGGCGCAGGTCGCCGGTGTAGACGACGGCTTCGGTGGCGCGGGCGAGAAGGTGGCGGGCGTGTTCGCCGGCCGGGTCCGAGGGGCCGTCGGCGGCCCGTGCGGCCCCTTCGGTGAGCGCGTCGAAGGCGTCGCCCGCGTGCCCCGTCCGCAGGGCGAGGACGCCGTCGAGGGCGGGGGTGCCGGTGCGGGCGGCGAGGAGGCGGGCGCGGTCGCCGTCGCCGGAGTTCCAGGCGTCGGCGGCGGCCCGGGCGAGCAGGCGGGAGCCGGCCTGGGGGTCGGGGGTGAGGTCCGCGGCGCGTTCGGTGAGAACTCCGGACAGGGCGGGTTCACCGGCGGCGCGGGCCCGTGCGGCGGCCGCGGCCAGTTCGGCGGCGAGCCGGGCGCTGGGGCCGAGCGCGGCGGCCGCCCGGTGCCAGGAGCGGCGGGGGGACTCGCCCGCGCCGTGCAGGACGCGGGCGAGCAGTCGGTGGGCGTCGCGCCGGTCGGCCGGTACGGCGGTCTCGTAGGCGGCGATCCGGGTCCAGGGGTCGGCGAATCCGACGCCGCCGGGGGTGGCGTGGGCGAGTCCGGCGGCCTCCGCGGCCTCCAGCGGACGGGTGTCGAGGCGGGCCGCGGCGACGGCGCGCAGGAAGGCGTGGGTGGCGACCGGGTACTGGTCGGCGGCGGCGAGGAGGAGCAGCAGCCGGGTCCCGTCGGGGAGCGCCCGGACGGCGTGGCGGTACGGGGCGAGCAACTCGGGCAGCAGCGCCGCGGGTTCGGGGGGCAGGGGGTCGGAGCCGGTCAGCTGACCGTCCGTCAGGCGGACGGCGAGGGCGGCGGCGGCGCGCGGATCACCGTGCACCGAACGCAGGATCCGCACCCGGACCCCTTCGCGGAGAGCGAGGGCCGGGGGCGGTGGTGGCCAAGTGCGGTCAAGACGTGGGGGGTTCACCGGAGTCACCACACACATCACGTTACCGACGGGTTATTTGAACCGTAAAGACCGGCGACTTCACCGATGCGGCGCGCGTAGACCCGGCCGGACACTCCTGGCTACCCCACACGTTCCAGGAGGCACCATGCAGCGCTCCCGGCGTCGCATCGCCACGGCCCTGTCGGCCCTGGCCGCATCGCTCCTCGTGTCACTCTCCCTCACCGCTCCCCCGGCGCACGCGGCGGCCCGCAACCCCGTCGTCTTCGTGCACGGCTTCAACGGTTCCGGCGGCAGCTGGAACGCATGGGCGGCCTCCTTCAAGGCCGACGGTTACGCGGCATCCGAGCTGGACGCCTGGTCGTACACCTGGTCCCAGTCGAACGCCACCACGGCACGGCAGTTGGCCACCGAGGTCCAGAACGTGCTGGCGCGGACGGGCGCGAGCAAGGTCGACCTCGTGGTGCACTCCATGGGCGCGCTCAGCTCCCGCTACTACCTCAAGAACCTCGGCGGCACCGCGTACGTCGACGACTTCGTCTCCGTCGCCGGCACCAACCACGGCACCTCGGTCGCCTCGCTGTGCGGGTGGCTGTACACCTCGTGCAACGAGATGCGGACCGGCAGTTCGTTCGTCACCGCTCTCAACTCCGGTGACGAGACGCCGGGAAGCGTCTCCTACGCGGCCTACTGGTCGAACTGCGACGCGGCGATAGACCCGGACGACTCGGCGCTGCTGAGCGGAGCGGCCAACGTCGGCGTCGGCTGTGTCTCGCACACCGACATGAACAGCGACCCGGGCGTGTACGCGCGGGTGCGCGCGTTCATCCAGTAGGGGGAGCACGGCGGCGGCCGTGTGCGAGGAGCGCGGCGGACCCACGCGGGCAGAAGTCCCGGCGGGTCCGCCGCGCCCGTGCTGTCACCGGCGGACCGGGGTGCTGAAAGCCGGACCCGAGGCGCGGTGAGCCGGAAAACCGTTCCGGGTGTGGGCCCGGTCACATTAGGCTCGGCCGGACAGGAACGTCGGCACGTCCACGCGAGCGAGGAGGCACCTTGTCCACACCTGCTGCGGAGCACGCCCCCGGTCTGGCCTCGGCCCACGACGTGGCGGCCCGCGCCCGCGGGCTGACCAAGGCCTACGGCTCCGGCGAGACGACCGTGCTCGCCCTGGACTCGGTGGACGTGGACGTCGTGCGCGGCCGCTTCACCGCGGTCATGGGCCCGTCGGGTTCCGGGAAGTCCACGCTGATGCACTGCCTGGCCGGGCTGGACAGCGTCTCGGCCGGTCAGGTGTGGCTGGGCGACACCGAGATCACCGGCCTGAAAGACCGGGAGCTGACCCGGCTGCGCCGGGACCGGATCGGCTTCATGTTCCAGTCGTTCAACCTGATCCCGACACTGAACGCGGCCGAGAACATCACCCTGCCCATGGACATCGCCGGGCAGAAGCCCGACCGGGAGTGGCTGGACCAGGTGATCGACACGCTCGGGCTGCGGGACCGCCTGAGGCACCGGCCGTCCCAGCTGTCCGGCGGTCAGCAGCAGCGCGTGGCCTGCGCGCGGGCGCTCGCCTCCCGTCCCGAGCTGATCTTCGCGGACGAGCCGACCGGCAACCTGGACTCGCGCGCCGGCCTGGAGGTCCTGGCGTTCCTGCGGGAGGCCGTCGACGACCTCGGCCAGACCGTCGTCATGGTCACCCACGACCCGGGCGCCGCCGCCCACTCCGACCTGGTGCTCTTCCTCGCGGACGGGCGGATCGTGGACGAGATGCAGCATCCGAGCGCCGAGGCCGTGCTGGAGCGCATGCGCCTCTTCGCCGGGGGGAACGCCGCCCGCGCCGCTGAGGGGGACGGCGTCGCCGCCCGGGTCGGCGAGCCCGCCGGGGAGGACTGACCCGTGCTCAGAGCGACCCTGCGGAGCTTCCTCGCCCACAAGGGCAGACTGCTCCTGTCCGCGCTCGCGGTGATCCTCTCGGTGGCGTTCGTCGCGGGCAGCCTGATCTTCTCCGACACGGTGACCCGCACCTTCGACCGCCTGTTCGCCTCCACCGCGGCCGACGTGTCCGTCGAGCCGAAGGACGACATCACCTCCTCCGTGCCCACCGGCGCGGTGCGGACCCTGCCCGCCTCGCTCGCCGGCACGGTGGCGAAGGTCCCCGGGGTGGCGTCCGCCCACGCCGACGTGGGCGCGCAGAACATCACCGTCGTGAACAGCCGGAACCAGTCCGTGGGGCCCACGACCGGCGCCTCCACCATCGCCTCCGGCTGGAACGTCACCGACCGCAGCCCCGTGGAGCTGACCTCCGGTCACGCCCCGCAGGGCGCCGGCGAGGCCCTGCTCGACGCGGACACCGCCGACAAGAAGCACGTGCGGATCGGCGACACGCTGACCGTGATGGCGCAGCCCGGCTCGTTCCGGGTCACGGTCGTCGGCATCGCCACGTTCAAGACCACCAACCCGGGCACGGCACTGGTCTTCCTCGACCAGAAGGTCGCCGCGACGGAGCTGCTGGGCTCGCCCGGCCTGGCCACCTCCGTCTCCGTGACAGCGGCGGAAGGGGTCACCGACGAGCAGCTGAAGACACGGGTGGCCGCCGCGGTCGGCGCGGGCCCCTACGACGTGAAGACCGCGGACGAGCAGGCGAAGTCGGCGGCGGAGAATCTCGGCGGGTTCCTCGACGTCGTCAAGTACGTGATGCTGGGATTCGCCGGCATCGCCGTGCTCGTGGGCGTGTTCCTGATCGTCAACACCTTCTCGATGCTGATCGCCCAGCGCACCCGTGAACTGGGGCTGCTGCGCGCCCTGGGCGCCGACCGGCGCCAGGTGCGGCGCTCGGTGCTCACCGAGGCTGTGCTGCTCGGCCTGGTCGGCTCGACGCTGGGCCTGGCGGCGGGCATCGGCCTCGCGGCCGGCCTGATCCGGCTCATGGGCACGCTCGGCATGAACCTGAAGACGACGGAGATGGTCGTCGGGTGGGTGACCCCGGTGACGGCGTACGTCGTCGGCGTCGGCGTCACCTTCGTCGCGGCCTACCTGCCCGCGCGTCGCGCGGCGGGCGTGTCGCCGATGGCGGCGCTGTCGGACGCGGACGTCGCGGGCGTCGGCCGGCCGCTGAGGACGCGGGCGGTGGTCGGGGCGGTCGTCGGCGCGCTCGGCGCGGCCGCGCTCGCCGGCTGCGCGACCGCGTCCCGGACGGCGACCTCGGCGTCCCTGCTGGGCCTCGGCGTCGTCCTCACGCTGATCGCGACCGTCATCGCCGGACCGCTGCTGGTGCGGCCGGTGATCCGGGTGCTCGGCGCGGCCTTCCCCGCTCTGTTCGGCTCGATCGGCCGGATGAGCCAGCGCAACGCCCTGCGCAACCCGCGCCGCACGGGCGCCACCGCGGCCGCGCTCATGGTGGGCCTCGCCCTGGTGGGCGGCATGTCGGTGGCGAGCGCCTCGATGTCGAAGTCCTTCGACGAGCAGATCGACAAGACCCTGGGCGCCGACTTCGTCGTCCAGAACGCCAACTTCACGCCGTTCCCGCAGGAGGTCACCGACAAGGTCCGCGCGACCGACGGGGTCGGTCTCGTCGTACGGCAGCGGTTCGCGCCGCTCGCCGTGCGGCTGCCCGACGGCAAGCGGGTGGAGACCACGGCCGCCGGGTACGACGACCGTGTCGACGACGTCGCCCATGTGACGTACGCGGCGGGTAGCGCGGCGGCGGCGCTTGCCGACGGGGCGATGGGCATGGACGTGGACTTCGCGGAGAATCACGGGGTGCGCCTCGGCAGCGTGCTGCCGGTGTGGTTCCCCGGCGGGCGGACGGCCTCGCTGCGGGTCGGCGCGCTGACCGACCAGGACGCCGCCGAGGGCTACGGCATGCAGGGCGGCCTTTTCGTCGGCATCGCGACCGTGGAGAAGTACGTGCCGGGCGGTCAGGACTCCGCGCTGTACGTCAACGCGGCCGACGGCACGGACGCCGACGCGCTGCGGCCCCGGCTGGAGCGGACGCTCGACGCGTATCCGCAGGTGCAGGTGCGCGACCAGGCCGACTACAAGGACCTGGTGCACGACCAGATCGTCGTGCTGCTGTACCTGGTGTACGCGCTGCTCGGGCTGGCGATCGTCATCGCGGTGCTCGGGGTGGTCAACACGCTGGCGCTGTCGGTGGTGGAGCGGACCCGGGAGATCGGGCTGCTGCGGGCGATCGGGCTGTCCCGGCGTCAGCTGCGCCGGATGATCAGGCTGGAGTCGGTGGTGATCGCCGTGTTCGGCGCGGTGCTGGGGCTGGGGCTGGGGCTCGTGTGGGGTCTGTGCACGCAGCGGGTGCTTGCCCTGCAGGGGATGAAGGCGCTGGCGGTCCCGTGGGGCACGATCGTCGCGGTCGTCGTCGGTTCGGCGGTCGTGGGCGTGGTGGCGGCGCTGCTGCCGGCGCTGCGGGCGTCCCGGATGAACGTGCTGGCGGCGATCGCGCACGAGTGACCGACGGTGACCGGGGCGGTCGGCGTGCCGCCGCCCCGGTCACCGTCTCGCGGGCTCGCCGGGCCGGTGTTCCTCGGCGCCGGGCCCGGCCGCCCCGGGGGCGGGGGCGTTCCCGCCCTCGACGTCGATGCGGGGCAGGATCCGGTCGAGCCGGCGGGGCAGCCACCAGGCCCGGTCGCCGAGGAGGGCCAGGGCCGCGGGCACCAGGGTCATCCGGACGAGGAAGGCGTCGACCATGACGCCGAAGGCCAGCGCGAACGCGATCGGCATGATGTCGACGGCGTGCGAGAAGAGGAAGCTGACGAACACCGAGATCATGATGACGGCCGCCGAGGTCACCACCCGGGCCGAGGTGCGCGCCCCCGCCGTGATCGCCGCGCGGGCGTCGCGGTGGCGGACGTAGTCCTCGCGTACGGCGGACACCAGGAAGACCTCGTAGTCCATGGAGAGGCCGAAGAGGACGGCCATGACGATGATGGGCACGAAACCGGCCACCGGGCCCTGACTGGGCACGCCGAGCGGGCCGGCCAGCCAGCCCCACTGGAAGACGGCGACGGTCGCGCCGAAGGCGGCGCCGATGGACAGCAGGAAGCCCAGAGTCGCCTTGAGGGGGATCGCGACCGACCGGAACGCCACCAGCAGGAGCAGCAGGGAGAGGCCGATCACGACGACGGCGAAGGGCGCCAGCGCGCCGCCGAGCCGGGCTGAGACGTCGACGCTGACGGCGGTCTGTCCGGTCACCGCCACGTAGGTGTGGTGCGCGTCGCCGACGGACCGGGTCGTTTCCCGCAGCCGGGAGACCAGGCCGGCGGTCTCCTGGGTGCGGGGTCCCGTGCCGGGGACGACCTGGACCCGGGCCGCCTTCCCGTCCCCGGCCACCTCGACGCCGCTGACGTGGGCGATGTTCTCGACGCCGGCCAGCTCGTCCACGACGTCGGCGGCCGCGGCCCGGACGGTCTCCGGGTCGGCGTCCTCGACGACGACGACCAGCGGGCCGTTCGCGCCTGGCCCGAAGGCGTGGGCGATCATGTCGTAGGCCTGACGGCCGGAGGTGCTGACGGCCTGGGAGCCCTCGTCGTTGAGGGCGAGTTCGAGCCGGACGGAGGGAATCGCGATGGCGACGAGGACGGCCGTGCCCAGGATCAGGGTGCGCAGGGGGTGGCGCAGCACTCCCTCGGTCCAGCGCACCCCGAGGGCGGGCTCGCCGTCCGTGCGGCCGGCCCGGAGAGCCAGGCGGGCGGCGCGTGATCCGGGCCGGGGGACGAGCCTGCGGCCTGCCATGCCCATCAGCGCGGGCAGCAGGGCGAGCGCCACGACGACGGCGACCGCGACGGACCCGGCGGACGCGAGGCCCATCGAGGTCAGCATCGGGACGCCCGCGACGCACAGTCCCGCCAGCGCGATGACGACGGTGACCCCGGCGAAGACGACGGCGCTGCCCGCGGTCGCGGTGGCCCGGGCGACGGATTCCCGGACGGGCACGCCGGCGGCGAGCTGGGCACGGTGGCGGGAGACGATGAGCAGGGCGTAGTCGATGCCGACGGCCAGGCCCAGCATGACGGCCAGGGTCGGGGCGTTGTCGGCGATGTCGAACACCGACGCCAGTCCGGTCAGGGCGACCATCGTGCCGAGGACGCCGAGGACGGCGGTGATCAGCGGCAGACCGGCGGCGAGCAGCGAACCGAACGTGATCACCAGAGCGGCCAGTGCCACCGCCAGGCCGACCGTCTCGGTGGGGCCGAAGGGCGAGCTGTGCGGGGCGTAGGCCTCGCCGCCGTACGCGGTCACGAAGCCTGCCCTGCGGGCCTCGGCCCCGGCGTCCTCGACGGCCCGCAGCGTCGCGCCGGGCACCTGGCCGTCCCGCTCGGCGAAGAGGACCTGGGCGACCGCGGTGCGCGCGTCGCCGGAGACCTGGCCGTTGGTGGCCGGGTCGCCGACCCGGATCACGCCTTCCACGCGGGCGGCCGCGTCGAGGGCGGAGGCCAGGGACTTGCGCAGGCCGGGCTCGGTCACCCGGTGGCCGGGCGGAGCCTGGAAGACGATGCGCCCGGACGTGCCGGCGGGCGCCGGCCAGTGCCGCTCCATCCGGGTCAGCGCCTCCTGGGTCGGGGAGCCGGGGATGGAGTCGCCGGCCTGGAACGCGCCGGCGAAGGAGACGCCCAGGGCGGCCACGGCGCACATAACGAGGAGCCAGCCGGTCAGCATCGTTCGCCACCGCCGGGCGCCGAAGGCGCCCAGCCGGTGCAGGAGCGTGGCCATACCTGTTCCTTCCGTCAGGAGAGGGGCGGGACATGGCTGTGCCGCGAGAAGGCGAGGGCGGCCGTGGGCCGGCCCGGCTCCCGCCGGTGCGCAGGTTCCTTCCCAGTCTGTGCGTGCGAGGTGCACCGGCAAGTCACGGCAGGCCACCGGGGTGAACGGGTGACGCCGTCGGCGCGCCGGCCGTCACCGTCCCTGTTCCGAGGGGTACGGGGACGCCTCCCTGCCGCCCTCCGGGGTGTCCTCGCCCTGCCGCAGCGCCCACAGCGCGACGGGGGCGCCGGCCCCGACCAGCGCGGCCGCCATGCAGAGCCCGATCTTGTAGCCGGAGAGGAAGGCCTCCGTCTCACCGGCTCCCGCGGCGACGGCGCTCTGTTCCACGAACGACACGACGGCGCCCACGAGGGCGATCCCGACGACTCCGGAGGCCTCCCGGATGGCGCTGAACAATCCGGCGGCGATACCGGAAAGGTGGCCGGGCGAGGATTCCAGGGCGCGGGTGGTGAGCGGAACGGCGAGCGCGGAGCCGAAGCCGACGACGGAAAGCCCGGGCAGGACGTGGACGACGGTTCCTCCCAGGCTTCCCAGCGCGATCAGCAGCAATCCGGAGCCGACCAGGAGAAGGCCCGCGGCGGACACCCTGCCGGCCCCCCAGCGGTTCGCGATCCGGCCGATGAAAGGGGCGGTGGCGAGTACGGAAAGAGCCAGCGGGACAAAGGCGAGACCGGCCGATGTCGGGGTGAGTCCGAGGCCGTTCTGGAGGAATTGCGATGTGAAGAAATAAACTCCGCTGACACTCAGTCCGCCCAGCAGTTGGGTGATGACTCCGCCGAGGTAGGGGCGTTGCCGGAAGAGAAGCCGCAGCGCCGCGTTCCTGCGGAGCGTCAGTTCGTACGACAGGCCGACGGCCGAGGCCGCGAACACGGTTCCCGAGACGACGACGGGAACGCCGGTGAACCCGTACGCGGCTCCTTCGATCAGCCAGTGGGCGAGGGCCGCCAGCGCGCAGCAGGCCAGTGCGACGACGCGCAGGGACAGCGTGACCGTCGGCGCGGACGGGGAGCGGCCGAAGGGGGTGCGCCGGGGGACGGCGCAGCCGAAGAGGAGGCTGACGCAGCCGAGCGGCACGTTCATCGCGAACACCGATTCCCAGCCCAGGTGTTGGGTCATCACACCGGAGACGACGGGTCCGCAGGCCAGCGCCGCGGCCAGCGTGGCGGTCATGGCGCTGAAGGCGACGTTGCGCGAGCGGGCGGGGAGGTCCTGCGCCATGACGGCCAGCGACGCCGGCAGGATCAGCGCGGCGCCGGCGCCCTGGAGCCCCCGCAGGGCGATCAGCACCTCCCCCGAGGCGGCCACCGTGCCGCCCGCCGAGGACACGCTGAAGAGGGCGACGCCCGACAGGAGCGTCGTGCGCCGCCCGACGATGTCGGCCAGGTGTCCGCCCAGCAGGAGAAAGCTTGCGAGCGTGAGCGGATAGACAGCCGCGACCCATTTCAAGTCGGCGTCGCTCAAGACGAGTTCGGCTTGAATTGCGGGCAGTGCCACATTGACGATGGTGTTGTCCAGGGCCGTCATGAACGACGGCAGGAGAACGGCCACGAGAAGGGCGATGACACGCGGTCGGCTCACGATACCTGCCTCGTGCGACGGTGGAAGGAAGCGGAAAGGAGAGCCGCGTTCTCAAATCCCCTCCTGCATACGCCGCACCCCGAGCATATCGAGGGCGACTCGCGGGTATTCCGCCGACCTTTTCGGCCCGCGGTTCGCCTCGGCGTGTCACTGGATGCCCGGCATCCCTCCGTGTTTGGCTGTTCCTTCACCACTGCCAGGAGTCAGCCCCCTTCCTCAGACAAAGGTTCGGTGACTTAGTGCTGGAAACCGTGAGAGACACGATCAGTCACTATCTCGCTCAAGCCGCGGCACGCACACCCGACGAAACGGCGTTCACCTTCGTGGACTTCGCCGGCGACCGCGGGGGCGTCCCCTCCAGCCTGACGTGGGGCGAGCTGGAGCGGCGGGTGGACGCGCTCGCGAGCGCACTGCGCCGCGCCGGCGCGGTGGGCGAACGGGTCGCCGTCGTGGCGCCGCAGAACCTGGACTACGTCGTCGGCTTCCTCGCAGCCGCGTGCTCCGGCGCGATCGCCGTGCCGCTCTTCACGCCGGACCTGCCCGGCCACGCGGCGAAGCTGGGCGCCGTCCTCGCCGACGCCGACCCGGTGCTCGCCCTCACCAGCCCGGACTCGCTCCCGACCGTCGAGAAGTTCTGCGCCAACCAGGACGGGCTGCGCGTACGTGTGGCCACCGAGCGGGACTTGGTCTCGGAGCCGGCGCCCGGGGGCCCGGCGGCGGGCGGGGAGATCGCCCCTGTCCGGCCCGGGGACTGCGCCTACCTGCAGTACACCTCGGGCTCCACGCGCGTGCCGTCCGGCGTGGAGATCACCCACGCCAACGTATGCGCCAACGCCCGCCAGGCTCTTGAGGCTTACGGCATCCGCCCGGGCCACAACCGCACCGTCGGCTGGCTGCCGCTCTACCACGACATGGGGCTCGTGCTGGCAGTGGTGCTCCCCCTCGTCGGGCATGTCCCGTCCGTGCTGATGGACCCGCTGGCCTTCGTCCAACAGCCCGTCCGCTGGCTGCGGTTGCTCACCGCGCACCAGGGCGCGATCACCGCCGCCCCCAACTTCGCCTACGACTACTGCGCGCGCCGCGTCACCGACGAGGAGCGCGGCGAGCTGTCGCTGGGTTCCGTCGCCGCCATGGTCAACGGCAGCGAACCGATCTCCGAGCAGACGCTCCACCGGTTCCAGCAGGCCTTCGCCCCGGCCGGCGCGCTCCCCACGGCGATGCGCCCGTCGTACGGGCTCGCCGAGGCGACCGTCTTCGTCTCCGCCTCACCGGCGGGCGAGGAGCCCACCGTCACCCCCTTCGACCGGGACGCGCTCGCGGCCGGCGTCGCACGCGTCGCCGAGGGCCCGGGGGCCGTGACCCGCCTGGTCGGCTGCGGCCTGCCCACCGGCCAGGAGGCGGCCGTCGTCGACCCGGTCACGCACGTCCGTCTGGAGGACGGGCACGTGGGCGAGATCTGGCTGCGCGGCCCCAACATCGGGCGCGGCTACTGGGGCCGCCCGGAGCAGAGCGAGGCCACGTTCCGCGCCGCCCTCCACGGCGACCCGGACGACGGGACGCGGGGGTGGCTGCGCACGGGCGACCTGGGGCTGCGCCACCGCGGCCAGCTCTACGTCACCGGGCGCATCAAGGACCTCGTGATCATCGACGGCAGCAACCACTACCCGCAGGACATCGAGCAGACCGTCGAGAGCGCCCACCCGGCCGTGCGCCGCCATCACACCGCGGCGTTCTCCGTCCTCACCGACGACGGGGAGCGCCTGGTCGTCGTCGCCGAGCACGCGCGCGACCTGGCGGACGCCGACGGCGTCCGGGAGGAGGCGGCACGGGCCGTGCGCGCGGCGGTCTCCACCGGCCACGGCGTCGCCGTCCACGACTTCGTCCTGGCCCCGCCCGGCACCGTGCCCCACACCACGAGCGGAAAGGTCGCCCGCGGGGCCTGCCGCGAGCACTACCTCCAGGGCGCCTGGAGCGACGACACCCGAGCACAGAGGGAGACCGGCACCGCATGAAGCGACCAGGCGGAGACCAGGAGCCCGTGGAGGACGTCCGGACCAGCCCCGTCACGCCAGACGCCCGCTCCGGGCCGGGTTCCGAGGCGCTGCGGGCGGTACTGGTGCGGCTGGTGTCGAACCTCTGCGGCATCTCCCCGGAACAACTGGACGACGCCCGCCCTCTGGCGGAGTACGGCCTGACCTCCCGCGACGCCGTCGGGCTGACCGGTGAGCTGGAGAAGGTGCTCGACCGGCCGCTGTCCGCCACCCTGTTGTGGGAGAACCCCACCCTCGCCCAGCTGGTCGGCGCGCTGACGGACGACGAGGACGCCCGCGCGGCCGGCGCGGAGCACGCCCGCGCCTCCGCCGACGCGGGTGCGGGTGCGGGAGCAGCCGCCTCCGACGCCGACGACGAGGACGCCGTCGCCGTCGTCGGCATCGGATGCCGGCTGCCGGAGAACGTGCGGGGCCCCGACGCCTTCTGGGAGCGGCTCCTGGCGGGAGCGGACCTGGTCGGCCAGGTCCCCGAGGGGCGGTGGCGCGACTTCGCCGGCACCGCCTCCGACGTCACCGCGCTGATGGAGGCCACCACCCGCTGGGGAGCCTTCCTCGACGACGTCGCGGGGTTCGACGCGAAGTTCTTCGGCATCGCCCCTCACGAGGCCGAGGTCATGGACCCCCAGCAACGGCTGCTGCTCGAGGTGGCCTGCGAGGCGCTGGACCACGCGGGAACGCCCGCCCACTCCCTCAGGGCCACCTCCACCGGCGTCTTCGTCGGCCTCAGCGCCCTGGAGTACGGGCAGCTGACGACCTCGGACCCGGCGCGTCTGACGCCGTGGACGAGCACCGGGGCCGCCGGCAGCATCGTCGCCAACCGGGTCTCGTACTCGCTCGACCTGCGCGGCCCGAGCATCACCGTCGACTCGGCCTGCTCGTCGTCCCTCGTGGCCGTGCACCTGGCCTGTCGCAGCCTGCGCGGCCGGGAGTGCGACACCGCGCTGGCCGCGGGCGTCAACGTGCTGCTGTCCCCGGCGGTCACCGCGTCCTTCCAGCAGGCCGGCGCGCTGGCCGGGGACGGCCGGTGCAAGCCGTTCGACGCCTCGGCGGACGGGATCACCCGCGGTGAGGGCTGCGGTGTGGTCGTGCTCAAGCGGCTCGCCGACGCCCGGCGCGACGGCGACTTGGTGGTGGCCGTGATCAGGGGCACCGCGGTCAACCAGGACGGCCGCTCGGCGGGGCTCATGGCGCCCAACCCGGCCGCCCAGGAAGCCCTGTTGCGCGACGCGCTGCGGGACGCGCGGCTCGACGGCGCGGACCTCGACTACGTCGAGGCGCACGGGACGGGCACGCTGCTGGGGGACCCCATCGAGGCGACGGCTCTCGGAGCGGTCGTCGGAGCCGGGCGGCCGGCCGACCGTCCGCTGCTCCTCGGGTCGGTCAAGAGCAACCTGGGCCATCTGGAGGGCGCCGCCGGCATCATGGGGCTGATCAAGACCGCCCTGGCCCTGCGGCACGGCCGCATTCCGGCCGGCCTGCACTTCCGCACGCCCAACCCGCACATCGACTTCGCCGAGCTGGGCCTTCGGGTGGTCACCGAGCCGACCGAGTGGCCCACCGCCGGACAGCGGCCCGCACGGGCCGGCGTGTCCGCCTTCGGCTTCGGCGGCACCAACGCCCATGTCGTCCTGGAGCAGGCGCCGCCCGCCCCGGGGGCCGCGCGGACGCCCGCCGACGAGGAGGACGCCGGGCGCCCGCACGTCCTGGTGGTGTCCGCCCGGTCCGCCGACCGGCTCCCCGACGTGGCCGCGAGTCTGGCGCGGTGGGTGGCGGCCGACGGCGCGCCCGCCCTCACCGACCTCGCCCACACGCTCGCCACCCACCGCCGGGGCCCGTCCTGTGCCGCGGTCGTCGCGCGGGACCGCCGCGAGGCGGCCGACAGGCTCGCCGCGCTGGCCCGGGGCGAAACGGTCCCCGGAGTGGTCGCCGCATGCGCCGACAGCGCGGCGGCGCAGCCGTCCACACCGCGCCGGCCGGTGTTCGTGTTCTCCGGATACGGCTCGCAGTGGGAGGGCATGGGACGACGGCTGCTGGCCGAGGACTCCCTGTTCGCCGCCGAGGTGACCGCCCTCGACCCGGTGTTCCTCGCGGAGACCGGCTCCACGCTGACCGACCTGCTCACGACCCCGCACGACGGGACGGTCGACCGGGTCCAGCCGATGCTCTACGGCATGCAGCTGGCCCTGGCGCGGACCATGCGGGCCCACGGTGTGGTCCCCGCCGCCGTCATCGGCCACTCGATGGGCGAGGTCGCCGCCGCCGTGGTCGCCGGAGCGCTCGACGCCGAGGACGGACTGCGCGTCATCGTCCGCCGGTCCGCCCTCCTCGCCACCATCGACGCCGGCGCGATGGCCGCGATCGAGCTGCCCGCGCCGACCCGGGCCGACGTCCTCAGCCGGTTTCCCGGCGTCGAGGTCGCCGTCCACTCCTCTCCGCAGCGCTGCACGGTGGCCGGACCGGCCGACGCCGTGCGCGACCTGGTGGACGAGCTGACCGAGCAGGGCCACCTCGCCCGGCTGCTGGAGGTCGGCGGAGCCGGACACTCCGCCGAGGTCGACCCCGTCCTGCCGCCCCTGCGCGAGGACCTGGCCGGACTGCGCCCGCGCACCCCCGCCACGCCGTGGTACAGCACCGCTCTCGACGATCCCCGGACGGACATCACGGCCGACGCGGAGTACTGGTGCGCCAACGTCCGCCGCCCGGTCCGGCTGCAACAGGCGGTGGCCGCCGCCGCCGAGGACGGCCACGGCCTCTTCCTGGAGATCTCACCCCACCCCATCGCCGTCGTCCCGCTCGCCGAGACCCTCGACGCGATCCCGGCGGGGGGCCAGGCCCTGGTCGTCGCGACCATGCACAAGAACACCGACGACACCGTCGAGCTGCGTGCGGCGCTGACCCGGCTGCACTTCGCCGGCGTCAGGCTCGACACGGGCCTGTGGCCGGCCGGGGCGCGCACCTCGCTGCCCACACCGCCCTGGCGGCACGAACGGTTCTGGTTCGCCCGTGCGGTCCGCTCCGAAGAGGTCGTGGGGCATCCGCTGCTGGGGGTGCGCACCGACGACCCGAGGAGCGGCGCCGCGCTGTGGCAGGCGGACGTCGGCACCCGCCGGCACGGCCAGCGGGGCACGGTCCACGACAGAGCGGTCCTGACCCTGGCGGACGCGGCGGAACTGATGATCGAGGCCGGTCTGGACCTGTGGGCCCGGGAGGGCATCACCCGGCTGGGCGTCGAGGACCTGCGGATCCACCAGTGGCTCGCCCTCTCCGACAGCACTCCGGTGACCCTCGTCTGGGAGCCCGCGACCGGTACGGAGGGGGCCATCTCCCTGCACGCCCGCGGCGCCGGCCCCACCTGGAGCTGTCACGCCTCGGCCCGCGTCACCCGTGACGGCGCCGCCGAGGGGCGGCACCGCCCGCACGCGGAACGGGAACCGGTCCTCGTCGAGCACTTCGCCCTGAGGGACGTACAGCATCCGCACCGGCCGTCCTACGCCCAGCTGCTGACCGCCATGCTCGAAGCGGCGCGCTCCGCGGACACGGAAGCCGGCGTCCCGGTCGGCGTGGCGTCCCTGCACGTCAAGGGGCCCGGCGTCTTCGACACCGCGTACGACATCCGCTGCACCCCCGCGGACGGCGACGACGCGGCGGAGCCCGCCGTCAGCCACTGGGACCTCACCGCCCGGGGCGACACCAGCGAGATCGTCGCCCGGCAGGTCAGGCTGCGTCCCGTGGAGCGGCACGAGGTGCCCCGGCCGCTGGAGACGAGCGCCTACGACGTCCAGTGGGAGAAGTCCACCGCTCCCCTGCCGCTGGGCCGACCGCAGCGTGTCCTGCTCGTCAGCGACGAACCGGACGCCGCGAGCGGCGTCACCGGCTCGCTCGCGTCGGCCCTGGAGGCCAAGGGCGCCGCCCTCACCGTGGCCGACGCCCGCGACGACGCCGTCGACGGCGCGCTCGGCGCCTGGCTGGAGGCGGCGGAGGACGGCCCGAGCGCCGTCGTGCTGTTCTTCCCGCAGTGCGACCGCGACGACGACATCCGGCCGCTGCGCACGGCGGCCCGGCTGGCCCGCCGCCTGGCCGCCGACACGCGCCGGCAGCCGCCACGACTGTGGATGGCCACGGTGCTGGCGCAGTCGACGGGGCCCGGCGAAGCGGGCACGCCGCACCTGGCCTGTCTGCGCGGCCTCGTCCGCGTGCTGGCGCTCGAACAGCCGCAGCTGAGGGCGTCCTCGGTGGACGTCGACCGGCAGACCGGCGCGGTCGACGATCTGGTGGAGGAGCTCCTCGCCGACGGGGAGGCCGACGAGATCGCCTGGCGGACCGGCACCCGGCTCACCGCCCGGCTCGCCCGTGCCGACCTCACCCCCCGGCGCGGCGACGAGGTGGTCTTCACCCGTCCCGACGGCGCCTACGTCGTCACCGGCGGCCTGACCGGGCTGGGGCTCGCGACCGCGGCCCGGCTCGCCGAACAGGGAGCGGGCCGCGTGGTCCTCAACGGACGCCGGGACCCCGGCCCCGAGGCCCTGGAGGCGCTGGCCGGGTGGGAGGCCCGGGGCACGTCCGTCGCCGTGGTCCAGGGGGACATCGCGGAACCCGGCGTGGCCGAGGCCCTGGTGAGCGCGGCCGTCGCCGACGGCCACACGCTGCGCGGTGTCGCGCACTGCGCCGGCGTCCTGCACGACCGGGTGATCACCGACCTCGAACCGGGCGACATCGACACGGTGCTGCGGCCCAAGGCCGTCGGGGCCCGCAACCTGGAGGCGGCGATCGCCGACCACGACCTGGACTGGTGGGTGAACTACAGCTCCGCCGCCGCGCTGCTCGGCTCACCGGGGCAGTCGGCCTACGCGGCCGCCAACGCCTGGCTCGACGCCCTCGCCCACCGCCGCCGGGCCGTCGGCCTGCCGGCGACCTCCATCGCCTGGGGCCCCTGGGAGAACGTCGCGTCGACGGCCGGGAACCCTGCGCTGGCCCTGGAGCCCATCCGGCTGGGCGAAGGCATGGACGCCCTCCAGTCGCTCGTCGTCCTCGACCGCACGCACGTCGGGGTCGTGCACCTCGACGCGGACCGCGTGCTGGCGGCGTTCCCCGGCCTGTCGGCCATTCCCTTCTTCACCGACGTCCTGGAGGACGACTCGGTCGTCGTCGACGACTGGATCGGCCCGGACGGCATCGCGGCGCTCGGCGGCTCCGCCCCGGACGCGGTGTACGCCCGCCTGGTCCGGCGGACGGCCGGCATCATGGGCTTCAGCGTTCACGAGCTGAGCGAGACGGCCCCGTTGACCGAGCTGGGGCTGGACTCCCTGATGGCGGTGCGCATCCGCAACGCCGTCCGCCAGGACTTCGGCGTCGACCTGCCCGCCCCGCAGCTGCTCCGCGGCGCCTGCCTCCGGGAGCTCGGCTCCGCCGTGCTGGAGCGGCTCGGACTGGACCCCGCGGCGCCCCTGGCCGCCTCCACGCCGGACAGCGTGCGACAGGCGCAGTCGCCCCCGCCCTCCCTGCCGACCTCCCTCGGCGCGAGGGACGCGGCGGAGCGGCTGGTGGCGAGCGCGTGGGCGGAGGTCCTCGGACGCGGGCCGAAGGACATCCGCGAGGACTTCACCGCCGCCGGCGGGGACCTGGCCGCCGCCTCGGCCATGGCGGACGTCATCAGCCGGCGGCTCGGCGACGATCCGCAGCTGGCGCTGACGGCCGACGCCGTCCTCGCCCACCGCACGGTCGTGGCCGTCGCCGAACTGATCCGGCCCGTGGTCAACCGGACCGGCGCCTCCGCGGTCACCACCCTGCGCCCGGCGCCCGCGGGATCGCCGCGCCCCCCGCTGTTCACGTTCCACCCGGCGGGCGGGCCGACCTCGGTGTACCTGCCTCTGACGCAGCTGCTGCCGGCCGGGCTGCCCGTGTACGGGCTGGAACGCGTCGACGAGCTGAGCACCATGGAGGACAAGGCGGCCCACTACCGCACGCTCATCCGCGGCATCCAGCCGGACGGCCCGTACCACCTGCTCGGCTGGTCCTTCGGCGGCTGCCTCGCCTACGAGGTGGCCCGTCAGCTGAAGGAGGAGGGGCAGGGCGTCGGGTTCCTCGGCCTGATCGACACCATCCTGCCCGCCGCCCTGCAGCAGCGGGAGTCGCCGGAGTTCCTGCTCGAACGGTTCGGCCGCTTCGCCGAGTACATCGAGCAGACGTACGGCCACCGTCTGGAGCTTCCCTACGAGAAGCTGGCGGGCACCCCGGACGAGCAGCAGATCGAGGTGATCATGCGGCTCGTCGCGGAGGCCGGTCTGGAGATGAGCCCGGGGATCATGGAGCACCAGCGGACCTCGTACGTCGACGCCCGCGTCGGCGAACGGTACGTCCCCCGTCCTCACGACGGTCATGTGGTGCTCTACCGGGCGCAGCAGCCGCAGCGGCTGACCACGGCTCTGGACCCGCGCTATCTGCGGCAGGACGCCGACCTCGGGTGGGCGCCCCTGTGCCCGTCTCTGGAGATCGTTCCCGTAGGCGGCGACCATCTGTCCGTCATCGACCCGCCCCATGTCGAGACCATCGCGGAGCACCTGACCCGTGCTCTGGGGCTGTCCGCCCGGTGATCCGCGCGCCGCGCCCGTTCCGTGGGCCTACCTGCGGAACAGGCGCAGCCGCTCCTCTCCGATCCGGGCCCGGGCCTCGGGGTCGGTGACCCCGAGGCCGGTGCGGGGCGCCAGGCACAGCACACCGACCTTGCCGATGTGCTCGTTGGCCTGGACGGTCCGGGTGGCGGCCCCGACCTCCGCCAGGGGATAGGTGACCGACAGGGCGGGGACCACGCCGCCCAGGGCGATGAGCCGGTTGACTTCGCACTGCTCGTACAGGTTCGCTCCGTGGCTGCCGATGATCCGTTTGAGCCGCATCCACAGGTACCGGTTGTCGTAGGTGTGCTCGTAGCCGGTGCTGGATCCGCAGGTGACGACGGTCCCGCCGCGCCTGGCCAGGAACACCGACGCGGGGAACGTCTTCCTGCCGACGTGCTCGAAGACGATGTGCGGGTCCTCGCCGACCGCGTCGCGGATCGCCCTGCCCATCCGCTTCCACCCTTCGGCGCGTTGCAGGAGCGAGTCGTCGCCGCCGAGGATCTCCTCGCGGTTGATGACGGCGTCGCAGCCGAGGGATCTGAGCAGTCGCGCCTTCTCCTCGGAGTTCACGACGCCGACCGGGATGCCGCCGCCGTTGCGGACCAGTTGGACGGCGTAGGCGCCCAGTCCGCCGGTCGCGCCCCAGACCAGCACGATGTCGCCCTGCTTCATCCGTGCGCCGCGGTCGCTGACCAGCATGCGGTACGCCGTGCTCGCACACAGGGGGTTGACGGCGGCTTCCTCCCAGGTGAGCGCCGGGGGTTTCGGCATCAGCTGGCTCGCCCGCACGACGGCGTAGTGGGCGAGGCCGCCGAAGTTCGTCTCGAACCCCCAGGCCTTCTGGCCGAGCCCGAGCATGCCGTCCTGGTGGGTGTCGGGGTCCTGCTCGTCGACGTAGGCCGGCGAGATCGAGACGTGATCGCCGACCTTCCACTTGCGCACGGAGGAGCCGGTGCGGACGACGACGCCCGCGGCGTCCGAGCCGACGATGTGGTAGGGCAGGTCGTGCCGCGCTTCCCATCCGCCCCCTCTGCCCATGGCTTTGAGGAACTGAAAGGTGGGCAGCGGCTCGAACATGGCCGTCCACACCGTGTTGTAGTTGATCGCGCTCGCCATCACGGCGATCAGCGCCTCGTCGGGAGCGAGCTCGGGCATCGGCACGTCCGTGACGTGCAGGGACTTGCGCACGTCCTTGTCCTCGACGCCCTCGAACATGTTGACGTCGGCGGCGCGCACACAGGCCGCCGGGAAGTGGTCCGGGAGCGGGAGGGACTCGAGGGCCTCGGCGTCCGCACCCGCGATGACCGCTTCTGACAGGGGCGATGTCATGTCGGCTCCATTCATGCTCACTTCTCGCGACTGTTCCCACGAGAACCGCTGACCTGGGGTGCCGCAACCGCTGCTCTGCCGTACGGGCGACTGCCCTCGACCGGGCGGAGTGTCTGCCGTTGACGGGCGGTGAGTTTCGTCATGCTCCGAGCCGTGTGGCTCTCTCTTGCGAAGTGTGCGAAAACGAATCTGGTGTGCCTGGGGCTCGTGGCAGCTCTCGTCTCGGCCGAGACGGACGCCGTCGCGCGGGACCGGGAAGGCACGCCCGGGTCTCCCCGTGCGGAGGCCCGTGTCACTGCCGTGAAGACGCTCGACGAGCGGACGCGCGACATCACGGTCAGTTCACCGGCCATGGGCAAGTCCATTCCGGTCCGCGTCATTCTTCCCGCGAACTGGGAGCGGAGGCCGAAAGCCACCTTCCCGGTTCTCTACATGCTCCACGGCGGTGACGACAACTACACGGCCTGGACGCGCGAGACGGACCTGGAAGAGCTGGCGCGGAAGTCCGACGTGATCGTCGTCATGCCCGACGCGGGAAAGGACGGCTACTACAGCGACTGGTTCGCCGGCCCTCCCCGGTGGGAGACCTTTCACACCCGCGAACTCGTGCGGCTCATGGAGAAGGAGTACCGGGCCAGTTCCTCCCGCGCCGTGGTGGGGCTGTCCATGGGCGGGTTCGGGGCGCTCAACTACGCGGCACACCACCGCGGGCTGTTCCGGTACGCGGCGGCGATGAGTTCGTACGTGGACCTCGACGACCCCGCCGTGCGTCTGGCCATCGGGCTCGGCTCCCAGCGGGTCGGCGTCGACATGAAGAAGGTCTGGGGCGACCCGGTGCGCAACGCCGACGTCTGGCGGTTCCACAACCCCGCCGCCATGCCGCGCTCCTTCCGCGGGACGCGCGTCCATCTGTCCGTGGGCAACAGCGTTCCCGGACCGATGGACCTGGGCCGCGCCCCTGACGTGGTGCTGGCGAGCGTGTTGGGCGAGGCGGCGCTCCCGGCGCAGATCAAGAAGTTCGCCGCGTCGCTGCGCGAGGAACGGGTGCGGGTCACGACGCACATGTACGCGCCGGGGACGCATTCCTGGGCGTACTGGCGCAAGGAACTGCACTACATCTGGCCCGCGCTGATGGGCTCTCTCGGCAGCCGGGCCGACCGTGCCGGTGAGGCGGGTCACTCCTCCTTGCGGGCGAGGATCCGGTAGGCCTGCCCGCCTCGCAGCGCCCCCAGGAAGGGGGCGACGGCGACGTCGGCCGCGGCCGCCGCGGCGAACAGCGGGACGGAGGTCGTCCAGATGGCCGCGTGGGCGAGGGCGCGGCCCCGGGACGGGGGTGTGCGCGACCACGGGTGGCGGGGACTGGGCGTCCAGGAGCGGAATCGCTCCACGACGGCGCCGCAGAAGTCCCCGCCCGGCCGTCCGGTGACGCGCTGCTCGGCCACCGTGACGAAACCCCGCTCCAGCAGCGCCTGTTCGAGATTGGTGAAGGGCATCAGGTGCACGTGCTGCGGCTGCATCCAGGGGATCCAGTGGCGGCCCAGCAGCCGGCCGAGGGAGCTCTGCGGGTCGGGTACCTCGATCACCAGGTGCCCGCCCGGCTTGAGGACCTTGCGAGCCGCCTCCAGCTCGGCCCGGGGGTCGAGGGTGTGCTCCAGGTAGTGGAACATGCTCACCACGTCGTAGGCGCCTTCCAGCCCTTCGGCGAGTTCGGGGAAGCCTCCTCGGTGGCTCCGGTGCACCCAGCCGTACCGCGCGGCCCGCTCCACGGCGTCGCTGCGGTCCAGTCCGTGAAAGACGGTCCCCGGCCACACGTCCTGGGCGACGAGGCAGAAGTGTCCGTGCCCCGCGCCCACGTCCAGCCAGGTCCGGGGCGCGGTGTGAGTGGGCAGCAGCCGGGCGCGGGCGCGGTAGGCGGGGCCCTGGAAGGCGAACACCTTCTCCATCTGCCGCTCGCCGACGCCGTCGTAGCAGTCGCGGTAGTAGAAGTCGAGGCCGTCCGGGTTCAGCCGCGGGTTCTGGAAGGTGTGGCCGCAGCCCCCGCACTCCTCCAGGGTGAACCGGCCCGGCTTTCCCTGGTACATGTCCCGTGCCGTCACCCGGTGTCTCAGGTCGGACGAGCCGCACCACGGGCAGGAGCCGCGGCGCGGCTCGAAGAACCGCTCCAGGCCGCGGGCGATCTCCGCCTGGTACCGCGGCCGGAGCCCGGCATGGGGGTCGGCCGGCCCTCGCAGGGCGTGCACGGCCCGCGCCGTGCGCAGCCAGTCGCCCGGACCGCGTACGGGCCTGAGCAGCGCGGCGCGGTACCGGTCGGCGCGCGTCCTCCCGAAGCCGCGTACCAGGGCCGGCTGCAGTGCGTATCCGGCCAGTGCGGCCGTCCCCCAGGCCGGGGCGGTCGCGAGGCAGGCGAGGGTGAGGGCGCCTGCGGCCAGGCGCGCGGCCAGGACGGCCGGCAGCGGCACGAAGGTGTTGTCCGGCCGTGCGGCGACCCGTTCACGGGCGGTGCGGCGGACGCCGCGCAGTCCGGGCGCGAGCGCGAACCCGGTCGTGTTCGGCGCGCACTTCTTCAGCGACCCGAGCAGGTCGGTCAGTTCCGCGGCGGACAGCCCGGAGAGGTCCGTGCCGGCGGGGAGAGGTCTGCCGAGCCGCTCCAGCACGGACGCCTCCACGACGACGGCGTGCAGGGCGCTGCGTCCGAAGGCGAGCCTGTCGCGCCGGAAGGAGCGTGTGTCCACCAGACGGGCGAAGTCGAGCAGCTCCTCCGTGGGCAGGTCGCCCGGCACCAGATCGAGCACCTTGAGCCCTTCGCGGGAGGCGAAGGCACAGGCGGCGCGGCGCGTCTCGTCGTCCAGCCGCACGCCGGAGGCCAAGGCGAACCGGAAGTCCGGGGAGGGCGGCTCCGCCGAAGGCTCCAGCGGGCGCAGCCCGGCCAGCCGGCGGTCGAGCCGTACCGCGTTGAGGGCGAATCCCGCGCCGAGCGCTGCCGCAGCGACGTGGGCCATGGTCCGTGGCATCAGCTTTCCCTCCCGCAAGGGGTGGCATTTTCCACATGCTTGCACCATTTGTTCTGTAATGGATCTCTCACCCTGTCCCGGGGGCTGCCGATCGGGTGACGGGTCCGGCGGGCCCGTCCGGCTCGTCGCAGCGGCACCACCGGACGCCCGTCACTTCGGCACAACCGGAAAGAGGAACGGCATGCCGCGCACAGTGGTGATCTTCGCCGGGGGGTCGCGGGGCGATGTCCAGCCCTGCCTGGCACTGGGGCGGGCACTGACGCGTCAGGGCGACACCGTCAGGATCCTCGCCAGCGCGCGCTACCAGCCGCTGATCGCGGAGGCGGGGCTGGAGTTCCACGCCCTGCCGGCCGATCCCGCGGAACTGGTCGAGTCCCCCGAGGGTCAGGAGCTGCTCACCGGGCGAGGCAACCCGGTGGCGTTCATCCGCGGTATGGACAGGCTGCTGCGCCCCCTCATGACGCCGATGCTGGAGCAGACGGCGGTGGGCGCGAAGGGGGCCGATCTGGTGCTGGCGCCCACCTTCGCCTTCCTCGGCGTCCATCTGAGCCAGCACCTCCAAGTCCCGCACGCCGTCGTCCACTTCCAGCCGAGCCAGCCGACGAAGGCCTTCCCTCACCCGGTCGCGCCCGCGGCCCGGGCACTGGGAGGCTGGGGCAACCGGCTCAGCTTCGACGCGGTGGACGCCGGTTCATGGCTCGTGTGCCGGAAGTACGTCAACGCGTGGCGCCGGGAGAGTCTCGGCCTGCCGGAGCTGTCCCCGGCGGCCGCGTTCCGGCAGGCGCGACGCGCGCCCGTGCTCTGCGCGTTCAGTCCCGTGGTGGTGCCGCGGCCGTCCGACTGGCGGCCGAACGTCCATGTGACGGGTTACTGGCACCACGAACAGCCGCAGTGGCGTCCACCGCGGCGGCTCCTGGACTTCCTGGCCGACGGGCCCCCGCCCGTCTACGTCGGGTTCGGCAGCATGAGGACCGGCGACCCGGAGGCGACCGACGCCGTCGTGCGGGCGGCGCTGCGTCGCGAGGGGCTGCGCGGGGTGCTCGCCGGCGATCCCGCCACCAGCGAGGACGACATGCTCGTGGTCGGCGACACCCCTCACGACTGGCTGTTTCCGCGGACGGCCGCGGTCGTCCACCACGGCGGGGCGGGCACGACGGCCTCGGCGCTGCGGGCCGGCCGGCCCTCCCTCACCTGCCCCTTCTTCGGCGACCAGACGTACTGGGCGGCGCGGGTGCGCGATCTCGGCGCGGGGCCCGCCCCCTTGCCGGCCCGGGAACTGACCGTGGCCGCCCTCGCCGGCCGTCTGCGCGCCCTCACCCGGCACGCCCCCTACGCCGAGGCGGCGGGCCGGCTCGGCCGGGCGCTGGCGGCCGAGGACGGCACCGCCCGCGCCTGCCGTGTGCTGCACCGTCACGTGGGCCGTCGGGACTGATCCGGCAGGCGGCAGCTCGCGGACGGTGTGACGCCTCACCGGCGCGCGCGGAAACGGTTCGCCAGACGGGCGGGCGCTCTGCTTGGCTCGCCCCATGAGCGATCTCCACATCCGCCACGCCACCCTCGCCGACATCGACACCGTGCTGCGCTTCTGGCGCGAGGCCGCCGAGGGGACGAGCATCAGCGACGACCACGACGGCGTGGCGCGGCTCATCGTGAGGGACCCGGAGGCGCTGCTCCTCGCGGAGCGCGACGGCCTTCTCGCCGGCACGGTCATAGCCGGGTTCGACGGGTGGCGGTGCTCCGCGTACCGCCTGGCCGTCCACCCCGGCCATCGCCGGCAGGGCATCGCCACCGCCCTGCTGGAAGCGGCCGAGCGACGGTTCGCCGCCCTGGGCGGGCGACGGGTCGACGCGATGGTCCTGGAGGCCAACGAACGGGCTCACCACACCTGGGACGCGGCCGGCTACCAGCGGGAGGACCACTGGCGGCGCTGGGTCAAGCCGCTGTAGGGCCCCGCCGGGCGCGGCCTTGCGGGCGGGGCGTGGACGCGGTGGTCGCGGGCCGCGCGGGCGGGGCGTGGACGCCATGGTCGCGGTCGGTGCGGACGGCGCATCATGCGGGGCGCGCGGCGGGGTACGCGGCGAAGGAGACCGCACTCACCGCCGCTTTGCCGATCCTTTACCCTTGGGGGACCGTGTGGACCTTCAAGGTCCCTCTTCGACCTCGACGAAAGGTGTGAGCGTCCGCCCATGGGCGAGCCTCCCAGTATCCGACATCGCGCACTCCTCCTTGCCCTGGCCGACGATGGGACGGAGGTGACCCGATGATGGAAGTCGTCCTGCTGCTGGTGGCGATCCTGCTGTCGCTCGCGTGCGGCGCGTTCGTCGCCGCCGAGTTCTCGCTCACCACGGTCGAGCGCGGCGAACTGGAACGCGCCGTCGAGCGCGGCGAGCGCGGCGCGGCGGGCGCCCTCGAAGCCGTCCGCAACCTCACCTTCCAGCTCTCCGGCGCCCAGCTCGGCATCACCGTCACCAACCTGGTCGTCGGCATGCTCGCCGAGCCGTCGATCGCCAAGCTGATCTCCGGGCCGCTGGAGTCCGTCGGCCTGTCGAGCGGCGCGGCGAGTTCGGTCGCGCTGGTGCTGGGCACCGCCCTGTCGACCGTGTTCCTGATGGTCGTCGGCGAACTCGTGCCCAAGAACTGGGCGATCTCCTCGCCGCTGACGGTGGCCAAGGGGGTGGGCAACGCCCAGCGCTGGTTCAGCGCCGCGTTCCGCCCCTTCATCACCCATCTCAACAACACCGCCAACCGCGTCGTACGCCGCTTCGGTCTGGAGCCCGCCGAGGAGCTGGCCTCCGCCCGCAGCCCCCAGGAGCTGGCCGCGCTGGCCCGGCACTCCGCCAAGCAGGGCGCACTGGAGGCCGACACCGCCGAGCTGTTCGTGCGCACGCTGAACCTGGCCGACCTGACCGCGGAGAACGTGATGACTCCGCGCGTCCAGGTCATCGCCCTGGAGGCCCAGGCGACCTGCGAGGACGTCGCGAACGCGACCCGCGCCACCGGTCTGTCCCGCTTCCCGGTCTACCGGGGCAACCTGGACACGGTGGTCGGCACCGCCCACGTCAAGGACGTCCTGGCGGTCGCCGCGGAGCGCCGCACGCGCGTGCCGGTCGCCGAGATCATGCGCGAACCGCTGCTGGTGCCCGAGTCGCTCACCGTGGACCGGCTGCTGGACCGGCTGTCCGGCCGGCGGACGATGGCCGTGGTCATCGACGAGTACGGCGGCACCGCGGGCGTCGCGACGCTGGAGGACATCGTCGAGGAGGTCGTCGGCGAGGTCCGCGACGAGCACGACCCGCACGAGACGCCCGACCTGGCCCCGGCGGGCAAGGACGAGGAGGGCCGCGTGCTGTACTCCGCCGACGGCGCCGCCCGCACCGATCAGCTCTCCCGCGTGGGACTGACCGCCCCCGAGGGGCCGTACGAGACGCTCGCCGGGCTCGTCGCCACCGAACTGGGCCGCATCCCGGCAGTCGGCGACCGGGTGGAGGTCGGCGGCTGGCGCATGGACGTGGTGGACGCGTCCGGACGCAGGGCCGCGCGGGTGCTGCTGCACGCGCCGGTCGAGGACGCCACGGAACAGTCGGAACAGGAGGTCGGCAAGTGACCGCCGTCCAGTTGCTGATCGGCCTGGCGACCCTCGTCGTCAACGCCTTCTTCGTGGGCGCCGAGTTCGCGCTGATCTCCGTGCGCCGCTCCCAGATCGAGCCGTACGCCGAAGAGGGCGACCGGCGGGCCAAGAGCGTGCTGTGGGGGCTGGAGCACGTGTCCGCGCTGATGGCCGCCGCGCAGCTCGGCATCACGCTGTGCACGCTGGTCCTCGGCGTGGTCGCCGAACCGGCGATCGCGCATCTGCTGGAGCCGGTGTTCCACGCGGTCGGCGTGCCCGAGGGCGCCGGTCACGCGGTGTCCTTCGTGATCGCGCTGACCCTGGCGACGTATCTGCACATGCTGCTCGGCGAGATGGTGCCGAAGAACATCGCGCTCGCCGAGCCGGTGCGCAGCGCGCTGCTGCTCGGCCCGCCCCTGGTGGCGCTCTCCCGGGCGCTGAAGCCGGTGATCTTCGCGATCAACGCGTTCGCCAACGCGCTGCTGAAGCTGCTGCGGATCGAGACCAAGGACGAGGTCACGGCCACGTTCTCGGACGCGGAGCTGGCCCAGATCGTCAAGGACGCGGGCGAGGCCGGCCTCCTGGACGACCGCGCCCAGGAACGGCTGCACGACGCCCTCGAGCTGGGCCGGCGGCCGGTGCGGGACGTCGTCATGCCGCTGGAGCGCGTCGTGTACGCGCGCGTGGGCGTCACCCCGGAGGAGCTGGAGGAGCTGGCCGCCGAGTCCGGGTTCTCCCGCTTCCCGGTCGTGGACGAGCAGCGTCGGATCGTGGGCTACCTGCATGTGAAGGACGCGCTGGACGCCTCACCGCGGAACATACCGTTCCGTGTACGCGACCTGCGGCCCATCGCGCGCGTGCGGGAGGCGACCCCCATGGACGACGTGCTGACCGCGATGCGCGGCAGCCGCACCCACCTGGCGGCGGTGCTGGGCGGCGACGGCCGTCTGGCGGGCCTGGTGACCATGGAGGACGTCCTGCGGGAGCTGTTCGGACAGCGGGTCTGAGAGGCGGCCCCGGGGGTGCCCTTCAGGGGCGCCCCCAGGAGGTCCCGCGCCCTGGCGGCCCTTGCGCCCGGGGCGACCGACCGGCGGGTATGGCTGCGGGTTACCATCGCTGACGCCATGCAGACGAACACCACACCCCCGTACTCCAGCCTGGTCGCGGTCGGCGACTCCTTCACCGAGGGGATGTCGGACCTGCTGCCCGACGGGACCTACCGGGGCTGGGCCGATCTCCTCGCGGGACGGATGGCCGCCCGCACGCCCGGCTTCCGCTACGCCAACCTCGCGGTGCGGGGCAAGCTGATCGGTCAGATCGTCGAGGAGCAGGTGCCCGTGGCCGCCGCCATGGGCGCCGATGTGATCACCCTCGTCGGCGGCCTCAACGACACACTGCGCCCCAAGTGCGACATGGGCCGGGTGCGCGCCCTGCTGACCGAGGCCGTGGAGACGCTGGCCCCGGCCTGCAAGCAGCTGGTGCTGATGCGCAGCCCCGGCCGGCAGGGCCCGGTGCTGGAGCGGTTCCGCCCGCGCATGGAGGACCTGTTCGCCTGCGTCGACGACCTGGCCGCCCGGCACGGCGCGCTCGTCGTCGACCTGTACGGCGCCCCGTCCCTGAGCGACCCGCGGATGTGGGACGTGGACCGGCTCCACCTGTCCGCCGAGGGCCACCGCCGGGTCGCCGAGGCGGTCTGGCAGGGCCTCGGACACGACCCGGAGGACACCGAGTGGCGGACGCCGATGCCGGCGACGCTGCCGCCGGGCTGGCTGCTGCGACGGGCCGAGGACGCCCGGTTCGCCCGGCAGTACCTGCTGCCGTGGATAGGCCGCCGCCTCACCGGCCGCTCCTCCGGCGACGGCCTGCCGCCCAAACGCCCGGACCTGCTCCCGTACGAGCCGCCCACCGCCTAGTGCCCCGGCGGTCACGGCCGGGTGACCTGGGTCTCGTAGGTTCCGCCGAACGAACCCGCGGCGCTGGCCTGCACGAATCGCCAGTAGACTCCGTGCACGTGACTTCCGCTCCCGCCAAGCCCCGCATCCCGAACGTCCTCGCCGGACGCTACGCCTCCGCCGAGCTCGCCACGCTCTGGTCGCCCGAGCAGAAGGTGAAGCTGGAGCGTCAGCTCTGGCTCGCCGTGCTGCGGGCGCAGAAGGACCTCGGGATCGAGGTGCCGGACGCGGCGATCGCCGACTACGAGCGTGTCCTCGACACCGTCGACCTGGCCTCGATCGCCGAGCGCGAGAAGGTCACCCGGCACGATGTGAAGGCCCGCATCGAGGAGTTCAACGACCTCGCCGGGCACGAGCAGGTCCACAAGGGCATGACCTCGCGCGACCTGACGGAGAACGTCGAGCAGCTCCAGGTCCGGCTGTCGCTGGAGCTGATCCGCGACCGCGCGGTGGCCGTCCTGGCCCGGCTGGGCAAGCTCGCCGGCGAGTACGGCGAGCTGGTCATGGCCGGCCGCTCGCACAACGTGGCCGCGCAGGCCACCACCCTCGGCAAGCGTTTCGCGACCGCCGCCGACGAGCTCCTCGTGGCGTACGGCCGTATCGAGGAGCTGCTCGGCCGCTACCCGCTGCGCGGGATCAAGGGCCCGGTCGGCACCGCGCAGGACATGCTGGACCTGCTGGGCGGCGACGCGGGCAAGCTGGCCGAGCTGGAGGACCGCATCGCCGGTCACCTGGGCTTCTCGCAGGCGTTCACCTCGGTCGGCCAGGTCTACCCGCGCTCGCTGGACTACGACGTCGTGACCGCGCTGGTGCAGCTGGCGGCGGGTCCGTCGTCGCTGGCGAAGACGATCCGGCTGATGGCCGGGCACGAGCTGGTGACCGAGGGCTTCAAGCCGGGCCAGGTCGGCTCGTCGGCGATGCCGCACAAGATGAACACGCGGTCCTGCGAGCGCGTCAACGGCCTCATGGTCATCCTGCGCGGGTACGCGTCGATGACGGGCGAGCTGGCGGGCGACCAGTGGAACGAGGGCGACGTGTCGTGCTCGGTGGTGCGCCGGGTCGCGCTGCCGGACGCGTTCTTCGCGCTGGACGGGCTGCTGGAGACGTTCCTGACGGTGCTCGACGAGTTCGGCGCCTTCCCGGCCGTCGTCGCCCGTGAGCTGGACCGCTACCTGCCGTTCCTCGCGACCACCAAGGTCCTGATGGGCGCGGTGCGCGCCGGGGTCGGCCGTGAGCTCGCGCACGAGGCGATCAAGGAGAACGCGGTCGCCTCCGCGCTGGCGATGCGCGAGCAGGGCGTCGAGCGCAACGAACTGCTCGACAAGCTCGCCGCCGACGACCGCATCCCGCTGGACCGCGCGGAGCTGGACGCGCTGATGGCGGACAAGCTGTCCTTCACGGGCGCCGCCGCCGACCAGGTGGGCGTCGTGGTCGCCCGGATCGAGGAGATCGTCAAGCAGCGGCCCGAGGCCGCCGGTTACACGCCCGGAGCGATCCTCTGAGCCGCTTCACCCAGGCGGAGCTGGAGGCCGCGCGCGACCGTCTCGTCCCGGACGTGGTCGCGAGCGGCCTTCGCGTGCTGTTCTGCGGCATCAACCCGGGGCTGATGACGGCGGCGACCGGGCACCACTTCGCCCGCCCCGGCAACCGCTTCTGGCCCGTGCTGCACCGCTCCGGCTTCACGCCGAGGCTGCTCAAGCCCGCGGAGCAGGAGGAGCTGCTGACGTACGGTCTGGGCATCACGAACTTGGTCGCGCGGGCGAGTGCGCGGGCCGACGAGCTGACGGCCGAGGAGTACCGCGAGGGCGGCCGGCTGCTGGCGGAGAAGGTCGTCCGGCTGAAGCCGCGCTGGCTGGCCGTGGTCGGGGTCACCGCCTACCGGGCGGCGTTCGACGACCGCGGCGCCCGGGTGGGTCCGCAGGAGCGGCTCATCGGGGACACGCGTGTGTGGGTGCTGCCGAACCCCAGCGGGCTCAACGCCCATTGGACGACGGCGACGATGGCGGAGGAGTTCGAGCGGCTGCGGCTGGCGGCCGAGGCGCCCCCCGCGGTCACGGCGGATCCGTCTCGGTGACGACGGCGAGGAGCTGGAACGGCAGCTCCTTGTCCCACTGCGACACCCCCAGGGCCAACCAGCGCGCCTTGCCCGGCAGTTGCCACAGATGGACGTCCGGCACGTGAGCGCTGAGCGAGCCCCAGGGCTCGGGTATGTCCTCGCCGTCCAGCGAGCGTTCCAAGAGGCTCGCCAGACTGATGTGGTGCGGCGGGCCCCAGCGGTCGGTCAGCCGCTGGGTGAGACCGTCCCGGTCGGCGTCGTACTGGGCCTGTGTCTCCTCCCATCGCGTCCCGTCGTCCTCCCAGAAGTCGTCGCTGGTCGTTAATTCGGCGACCAGACCCTCCGGACCGGCGGTGCCCACGTCCGTCCTGCCGTGCTCCGCGGGGAAGCCCCGGGTGCACAGCAGGTCGATGGTGTCGAGGCAGCGCGCGATGTCCATGTGCTCCAGTAAAGCGGCCGCCACTGACAATTGGCCGGGCGTCAGCGACCGGCTGCCTCAGGCGTCCCTTCGCCGCAGCCGCCAGGCGCCCGCCGCGAGGGCCGCCGCCGTCCACAGCGCGGTCACCGCCAGCCCTGACCACGGGCCGAGGGTGCCCTCCCACGTGCTGTGCAGCACCGTCTGGCCGGCCCGGTCGGGAAGGAAGTCGGCGGCGTTGCCGGACACGTCGCCGACCACGAAGGACACGATCAGCAGGAACGGGATGAGAATGCTGAGCGTGGCGACGCCGCTGCGCAGGACGGCCGTCAGGCCGGCGGCGAACAGGGCCAGCAGGGTGAGGTAGAGCCCGCATCCGACGGCGGCGCGCAGTCCTTCGCCCGTGCCGATCGCGTCGGCGTCGTCCCCGAGCGCGGCGCTGCCCACGACCAGGGCCAGAAGGCCGGTGGCGAGGCCGACCGCGAGGACGGGCAGGGCGATCGCCGTGAGCTTGGCGGCGAACCAGCGGCCCCTGTGCGGCACGGCGGCCAGGGACACCCGCAGGGCCCCGCCGTGGAACTCGGCGGACACGGCCGTCGTCGCGAAGGCGATCGCCGCGATCTGGCCGAAGTTGACGCCGAAGTAGACGGAGAACAGCGGGTCGAACGCGTCGGCCGGGTCGTCGCCCGATTCGGCCGCGGCGAGCGCCGAGAACGCGACGGTGGCGAGCAGGATCGCGCTCAGTCCGCCGAGTTGCGAGCGCAGCGTACGGATCTTGATCCACTCGGCGTGGAGGGCGGGAGCGAACGCCATGGTCAGGCCTCCTGCGGCTGGGCCACGAACTCGGTGTCGGCGGCGGTCAGATCGAGGTAGGCCTGTTCCAGCGTGCCTTCCTCGGCGGTCAGTTCGAGCAGCGGGACACCCGCCTCGGACGCCAGGCGGCCGATGTCGTCCACGCGCGCGTGGTCGACGGTGAAGTGCCCTTCCCCGTGGGCGACGCCGTCGTGGCCGTGCCGGGCCAGGGCCTTGCCGAGCGCGTCGGGGTCGCTGGTGCGGACCCGTACCCGGGGGCGTACGCGCGCGTCGATGAAGTCCCGCAGGGGGGTGTCGGCGAGGAGGCGGCCCCGGCCGAGGACGACGAGGTGGTCGGCGAAGGAGGCGGTCTCGCTCATCAGGTGGCTGGACACCAGCACCGTGCGCCCCTCCGCCGCGAGCCGGCGCAGCAGTCCGCGGATCCAGATGATGCCTTCCGGGTCGAGGCCGTTGGACGGCTCGTCGAGCAGCACCACCGCGGGGTCGCCGAGCAGGGCGGCCGCGATGCCGAGGCGCTGGCGCATGCCGAGGGAGTACGTCTTGACGCGGCGGCGGGCGGCCGGGGCGAGGCCGGTCTCCTCCAGCACCTCGTCCACCCTGCGCGCGGGGATGCGGTTGCTCGCGGCGAGGGCGCGCAGGTGGTCCCGGCCGGTCCGGGAGCCGTGCGGGGCCTGCGCGTCGAGCAGCGCGCCGACATGGCGCAGCGGCTCGTCGAGGGCGGCGTAGGGGCGGCCGTCGAGGGTGGCGGTCCCTGAGGTCGGGCGGTCCAGGCCGAGGACGAGGCGCAGCGTGGTGGACTTGCCGGCGCCGTTGGGGCCGAGGAAGCCGGTCACGCGGCCGGGCAGGACGCGGAAGGTGAGCCGGTCCACTGCCCGCCGTGGGCCGAACTCCTTGGTGAGGTCGCGGACGTCGATGCTGGTCATGGGCTCACTGTGGCCGCCCGGCCGGGGCCGGGGCCTCCCCCGCGGGTGGAGTCCGTCTCCCCCGCTCGGGGGAGGCCGGTTGTCGGTGGCGGCTGTCACCATGTGCGCATGGGCCGCTTCCTGCGCCCGCTGCTGCGGGGGACGACGTACACACGGCTGGTGCATCTGTGGGTGCCGATGCTGTTGCTGAGCATCTGGATGTTCATCGACTCGTCGAAGCCGTGGGTGCCCGCGCTGATGCTGGTGCCGGTCGGGCTGATTCCGGCGGTGCGCCGGGGCGAAGGGGTGCAGGCGGAGCTGCTGTTGACGCCCGGTGAGCGCGACCCCGGGTTCTCGGTGTCGCCGGCGACGGCCTGGCGGGACCGGCTGCGGACGGTGCTGTGGCTGGAAGCGCGCATGGTGTTGGGCGGGGTGACGGCGGTGGCCTGCGTCTGGCTGCCCGTCCTGGCGCTGGAGCTGGTGGCGGCCGCGCGCGGGCGGGCGCACGACGACGTCCCGGTCCTCGCGGACGCGGCCCCGCACTGGTGGTACGCGCTGCTCGCGCCGCTCCCCCTCCTCACGCTCGGCGCGGTCGTCGTCGGCATGGGCGAGGCGGTCACCGCCGTCGCCCGGTGGCTCCTCGGCCCGTCCGCCGGCGAGCGGCTCGCCGCCCTGGAGGAGCGCACGGAGCAGCTTCTGGAGCGCAACCGCATCGCGCGGGAGCTGCACGACTCGATCGGCCACGCGCTGACGGTGGCGGTGGTGCAGGCGGGCGCCGCGCGGGCTACGGGCGACCCGGAGTTCACGGACCGGGCGCTCGGCGCGATCGAGGAGACCGGCCGGGCCGCGCTGGAGGACCTGGAGCGGGTGCTCGGGGTGCTGCGCGAGGCGGAGCGGCCGGTGAGCGGGCGGCCGACGCTGGCCGAGGCCGACCGTCTGCTGGAGTCGGCGCGGACGTCCGGGGCGAACGTGGACGCGGAGGTGACGGGTGCTGTGGAGGCGGTGCCGGGGCCCGTGTCCCGCGAGGGTTACCGCATCCTCCAGGAGGCGCTGACGAACGTGCTGCGGCACGCGGGCGCGGTGCCGGTGCGGGTCCGCGTCCATGCCGCGGCGGACGTGCTGACCCTGGAGGTCCGCAATCCGCTGACGGCCGCCGTCACCGGGCCCGGGCGGGGCAGCGGGCTGCGCGGGATACGCGAGCGGGCGGCGCTGCTCGGCGGCCACGCGTCGACGGGCCCGGACGCCGGCGACTGGCAGGTGCGCGCGGAGCTGCCGCTGAGCTGACGATCAGGCAGATCGCGGGGGACTCTAAGCTGTGCGGGTGCCGGTTTCCGTACTGCTCGTGGATGACGAGCCCCTGGTCCGCGCGGGGTTGCGTGCCGTGCTGTCCGCCCAGCCCGACATCGAGGTCGTCGGGGAGGCGGCGGACGGGGCGGCGGTGATCCCGCTGGTGCGGACGCTGCGGCCCGACGTGGTCGCCATGGACGTGCGGATGCCGTTGATGGACGGCATCGAGGCCACGCGCGCGTTGCTGCGGACGGTGGACCGCCCGCCGAAGATCCTGGTCGTGACGACCTTCGAGAACGACGAGTACGTGTACGAGGCGCTGCGCGCGGGCGCGGACGGCTTCCTGCTGAAGCGGGCGCGGCCGGCGGAGATCGTGCACGCGGTGCGGCTGGTCGCCGAGGGCGAGTCGCTGCTGTTCCCGGCCTCGGTGCGGCGGCTCGCCGCCGAGCACGGCGACGGGGGCGGCAACCGTGCGGCCCGGGACGTGCTGGAGCGGGCCCGGCTGACCGAGCGGGAGGCCGAGGTGCTGCGGCTGATGGCGCGCGGGCTGTCCAACGCGGAGATCGCGGCGCGGCTTGTCGTCGGGGCGGAGACGGTCAAGTCGCATGTGAGCGCCGTCCTGGCGAAGCTCGGGGCGCGGGACCGTACGCAGGCGGTGATCACGGCGTACGAGTCGGGGTTCGTGGGGGTGGGCTGAGGAGGCGCCGGGGGGCCCGGGGAGTCGGCAGGAGCGCGGGGCGCGGTTCGTGTCGATTTCGTGCTCGTCGGGGTTCGCGGCGCCGAGTACGATCCGGCCCATACGCGCGCGAGCTGGGAGGACGGACGTTGGGGCGGCTGACCGGCGGGGATCCCTCGCTGTTGCGAAGGATCAATTCCGCGGTGGTGCTGCACGAGCTGCGTGCCGCCGACTGCGCGACGCTCACGGAGATCACACGGGCCACCGGGCTGTCCCGGCCGACCGTCGAGGGGGTCGTGGAGGACCTCATCGGGGCCGGGCTCGTCGTCGAGAAGGCGGCCGAGGAGGGCGCCGCCCGGCGGCAGGGGCGGCCGGCTCGCCGGTTCAGGTTCCGGGCGGAGGCCGGCCATCTGCTGGGCCTGGAGATCGGGGCGCACCGCGTGGCCGCGCTGCTGTCCGACCTGGACGGGCGGGTGCTGGGCGCGCAGGCCACGGAGGTCGACGAGAGCGCCCCCGCCGACGAGCGGCTGGAGCGGCTGCGCACGGCGGTGGCGGAGCTGCTGCGCCGGGCGGGCGTGCCGCGCGGTTCGCTGCGGGCCGTGGGCGTCGGCACACCCGGCATCGTGGAGGCCGACGGGACGGTGCGGTTGGGCACCGCGCTGCCCGAGTGGACGGGGCTGCGGCTGGGCGAGCGGCTGGGCCGTTCCTTCAGGTGCCCGGTGCTGGTGGAGAACGACGCCAACGCGGCGGCCGTGGCCGAGCACTGGAAGGGCGCCGCCGTCGGTTCCGACGACGTGGTGTTCGTGCTGGCGGGGCTGAGTCCGGGCGCCGGTTCGCTGATCGGGGGACGGCTGCACCGGGGGTACGGCGGGGCGGCCGGCGAGATCGGCGCGCTGCACCTGCTGGGGCGGGGAGTCACGCCGGAGACCCTGCTGTCCACGACGGGCGAGCCGCTGCATCCGCTGGACGAGCAGGCGGTCACGCAGGTGTTCGCGCAGGCACGCGAGGGCGACCGGCGGGCCGGGGCGGCCGTGGAGCGCTTCCTGCAGCGGCTCGTGCACGACGTGGCCGCGCTGGTCCTGGCCCTGGACCCGGAGTTGGTGGTGGTCGGCGGCTGGGCGGCGGGACTGGACGGCGTACTGGATCCGCTGCGGCGGGAGTTGGCGCGCTACTGCCTGCGCCCGCCGCGGGTGGCGCTCTCGATGCTCGGCGAGGCGGCCGTGGCGACGGGCGCGCTGCGGCTGGCTCTCGACCACGTCGAGGAGCAGCTGTTCGCGGTGGAGGGGACGGTGACGGGCCGGTCACCGGCGGGGGCACGCCTGAGCCCCAAGGGTTTATGACGGACCGTCAGGAGGCGCGGCGTGCGGGGTCGTCGTGGTGGATCTCCACGCCGCCCGACGCGCCGAACGTCAGCCGGCAGGTGTCCGCGCGGTAGGTGGCCGCGGAGAGCGCGGCGGTGCGGCCCCCGGCGAAGAAGCGGGTGGTGACGACGAGGACGGGTGCGCCGGGCAGCCGGTCGAGTTCCTTGGCGTCGTCCGCGCGGGCCGAGCCCAGCTCCACGGCCCGGTCCTGGCTCTCCAGCTCCAGGTGCTGCAGTTCGCGCAGCACCGCACGCGCGCGTGCCGGGCCGGAGGGGGCGTCGATCGCGGTCAGCTCGGGCACCGACGCCTGTGGGACGTAGAGCAGTTCGGCGGCGAGGGGCCGGCCGTGGGAGACCCGGGAGCGGCGCACGATGTGCACGGGCTCGTCGCGGTCGGCGCCCAGGGCGTCGGCGACGGCCGCCGGCGGTACGGCGAGCGCGCAGTCGACCGGGTTCCACGTGTCACCGGGCGCGCCGGGCCAGCCGTTCCGTTCCGCTCCGACGTCCACGCGGGGCGGCGCGACCGTGGTGCCGACTCCCCGGCGGCGCTGGAGGCGGCCTTCCAGTTCGAGCTGCTCCAGGGCCTGGCGCAGCGTGGCGCGGGCGACCCCGAAACGGGCGGCCAGCGCACGCTCGTTGGGCAGGACCTCGCCCACGGCGAACTCCGAGTCCAGCGCCTCGGTGAGCACGGTCTTGAGATGCCAGTACTTCGGCTCGGGCACCGTCTCCAGTCGCAAGGTCCCCACCCTGTTCTCCGCTTGCAAGGTCCCCACCCTGTCCTTCGCGATCGCCGTGGCAGGCGGTGTTTTCGTGCCCTTGTTTATTAAGGGTTGTTGCACTTGTCTGCGACCATAAGGCGGCCCCCATCCACGGTCAAGATCAATCTTCGAACGCTTTCGAAGCCCAAGGGAACAGGAGGGGTAAGCGTTTACGGAGCGTTCGCACCCGGCCCTTTCCGTAGACACGGCGGCAAAACAGCCGCAATGAAACGGGGTGCGTCGTAAGGGAATTGACGGTAAGTAATCCGGATTCACGACCGCAGGGCGTGCAGCTTGTCCGGGTTGCGGATGACGTAGACGACCCGGACTCGGCCGTCGGCCACGTCGAGCTGGAGGACGGTGTCCGGCTCGCCTCCGGACAGGGTCAGCACGGCGGGTCCGCCGTTGACCTCGAGGAAGCGGAACGAGGCGTCGGGAAGGCCCCTGCGGGCGACGCCGACGATGAACCGGGCGACGTGGTCCGCGCTCCGGAGCACCCGCAGCGACGCCTGGACCTTGCCGCCGCCGTCGCCGACGAGCCGGGCGTCCGGAGCGAGCAGCGCCATCAGCCCCTCCAGGTCGCCCTCCGTGGCCGCGGCGAGGAACCGTTCGGTGAGTTCGCGCCGCTGGGCGGGATCCACGGTGAAGCGGGGCCGCCGCTCCTCGACGTGCCGGCGCGCCCGGCCGGCCAGCTGACGCACCGCCGGCTCGGAGCGGTCGAGGACGGCGGCGATCTCGGCGTAGGGGTAGCCGAAGGCCTCCCGCAGGACGAACACCGCGCGCTCCAGGGGCGACAGGGACTCCAGGACGACGAGGACGGCGAGCGAGACCGAGTCGGCGAGCACGGCACGCTCGGCGGTGTCCGGGACGGTGTCGCCGAAGTCGGTCAGGTACGGCTCGGGCAGCCAGGGGCCGATGTAGGCCTCGTCGCGGGACTTGACGCGGGTCAGGCGGTCCAGGGCGAGGCGGGTGACGATCCGCACCAGGTAGGCGCGCGGCCGGCTCACGTCGGCGCGGCCGGCGGCGGACCAGCGCAGCCAGGCGTCCTGGACGACGTCCTCGGCGTCGGCGACGCGGCCGAGCATGCGGTAGGCGACGCCCAGCAGCAGCGGCCGGTGCTCCTCGAAAACCTCGGTCGCGGTGTCTGTGGTCACCGAGCCATCCCATCCGACGGAGCAGCCGGTGTCCAGACGGAGCGCCGCCGGGGGCTACCCGTCGGTAGCAATTGCTGACAAGCTGTCTACGCGACGCCCGGCCACGGCCCCACCGGCCGCCCGCACCCGTCCGCCGCATGCGCACCTTCCCCGAACTCGCCCAGCCACTAACGCCGTTGGACCAGAGCGACCAGCCAGACCAGTTCGACCGTTCAGCCCGTTCAGACGAGGAGCACCGCCATGTCCGCCGCCACCGTCTCCTTCACGGTCCCCTCCCCCAGCGGCCCACAGCCCGTCACCGTGTCCTACGCGCGCGCCGGGCGCGGCGAGCCGTTGCTCCTGCTGCACGGCATCGGGCACCACCGGCAGGCCTGGGACCCGGTGCTGGACATCCTGGCCACCGAGCGGGACGTGATCAGCGTGGACCTGCCCGGCTTCGGCGCGTCCCCGGGGCTGCCCGAGGGGCTCTCCTACGACCTGTCCACCACCACGTCGGTGTTCGGCGCCTTCTGCGAGGCTCTGGAGCTGGAACGCCCCCATGTCGCGGGCAACTCGCTGGGCGGTCTGCTGGCGCTGGAACTCGGCCGGGAGAAGCGCGTACGGTCCGTCACCGCGCTGTCCCCGGCGGGGTTCTGGTCGGAGGCGGAGCGCCGTTACGCCTTCGGCATCCTGCTGACCATGCGCCACCTCTCCCAGCGGATGCCGTTGCCGATGGTCCAGCGGCTGTCGCGGTCGGCGGCCGGCCGTACGGCCCTCACCAGCACCATCTACGCCCGCCCGGGCCGCCGTTCACCGGAGGCCGTGGTCGCCGAGACGCTGGCGCTGGCCGGGGCCACCGGGTTCGACGAGACCCTGCGGGCGGGCACGAGCGTCAAGTTCACCGACGACGTCCCCGGCATACCCGTCACCGTCGCCTGGGGCACCCGGGACTGGCTCCTGGTGCGCCGCCAGGGCATCCGGGCCAAGCAGATCATCCCGCAGGCCCGCCTGGTGCGGCTGCCGGGCTGCGGTCACTGCCCGATGAACGACGACCCGGCACTCGTCGCCCGCGTGCTCCTCGACGGCAGCCGCTGACCCCCTCGGCCCCCGACCGGTCGCCGGCGACGCCCCGCGCCTCCGGGCCAGCACACCCGCGCCCAGGGCGACTCCGGCTCCCACGAGGGCGCTGCCGGCGGCCTGGGCGAGGCCGTAGGATCCCGTGCCGGCCAGCGGCGCGGTACCGGCGGCGGCGACCGGGATGAGACCGGAGAACAGCGTGGCGCGCTCGGCGCCGATCCGCTGCATGCCCATGTACCAGCACACGAAGCCGACGACGGTGACGACCACCGCCTGCCACAGCAGCGCGGCGGTCTCACCGGCGTCGGGCCGGCGCAGCCACGCGCCGCCGTCGAGGACCGCCCCGAGCGCCGCCGACTCGACGGCGGCGAGCCCGCACACCGTCGCGGACAGCAGCCGTGGGCCCAGCGGCCGCAGCAGGGGCACTGCCAGCACCGCGAAGCCGACCTCCCCGGCCAGTGCGCACAGGGACCAGGCGATGCCGGCCGAGTCCGTACGGCCCCAGCCCTGCACGGTGAAGGCGCCCATCGCCACCAGCGCCGCCCCGCACAGAACCGTCCGGCGCGGCCGTCGCCCCTCCATCAGCGGCACCATGACCGCCACGACGACCGGCGCGCAGCCCACGAAGACGCCGGGGACGGCGGGCTCGGCGGAGCGTTCGGCGGCGAGGACGGCGAGGTTGAAGCCCACCATGCCCGCGGCGGCCAGCAGGGTGAGACGGGCCCACTGACGAGCTGTCAGCGCGCGCAGTCGAGCCCCGGCGCCAGGGCCGGCGAGGGGGACGAGCAGCAGACAGGCGAGGCCGTAGCGCAGGGCCTGTCCGCCCGCGTACGGGTAGGAGCCGAGGACGCTGTTGGCTGTGAAGGAGCCGCCGACGAGGAGGCAGGCGAGCGCGGCGAGCAGGGAGCCGCGTGCGGTGGTGGCGTTCATGACGGCGACGTTAGGAAGTGCGGCGGCCCGGCTTAAGGTCCACTTCCATGACGCCATCGGGGACCAATCCGCAAGCACCCGTCGCCGGAGAGTCCGCCTCGGCCGCATGGGAGCTCCTGCTGCCGGCCGTGGCGGCGCCCGCACGCGCGCGGGGGCGTTCGCTCCGGACGGCCCTGCGCGAGGCGGTCCGCTCGGGGCGGCTGGCGCAGGGCACCCGGCTGCCGTCGAGCCGGGACCTCGCCGCCGACCTGGGCGTGTCGCGCGGGCTGGTCACGGAGGCGTACGAGCAGCTGACGGCGGAGGGCTACCTGCGCAGCGAGCGCGGCGCCGGGACCTGGGTGAGCGGCGCCGTGCGGGCGGCCCCGCCCCGCGTGCGGGACCTCGCCCCGCGCCCGCCCGGGGTCCGCGCCGACTTCGTGCCGGGGACACCGGACCTGTCGCTGTTCCCACGGGCCGCGTGGGCCGCCGCCCATCGGCATGTGCTCGCGGAGCTCCCCCACCAGGAGCTGGGCTACCCCGACCCACGCGGGCTGCCCCGGCTGCGCACCGCGCTCGCCGAGCTGCTCGCCCGGCGGCGGGGCGTGGTCGCCGACCCCGAACGGATCGTCGTCGTCTCCGGTGTGGCGCAGGCGACGGCCCTGCTCGGACTCGTGCTCCACGCGCGCGGGATCGACACGGTCGGCGTGGAGGACCCCGGCAGCCCGCAGCACGGCGCGCTGTACGCGGCGGCCGGCGTCACCGCCGTACCGCTCCCCCTCGACGACGAGGGACCGGCCCTGGGCCCGCTGAGGGCGTCGGGCGTACGGTCCGTGGTGACCACGCCCGCGCACCAGTTCCCGACCGGCATCGCCTGCTCGCCGCGCCGACGTACCGAACTGCTGGCATGGGCCCGCTCGGTGGACGGCTATGTGCTGGAGGACGACTACGACGGCGACTTCCGCTACGACCGCGCGCCCGTCGGCGCGCTTCAAGGCCTCGACCCGGAGCGGGTGGCGTACACCGGGTCGGTCAGCAAGTCCCTCGCGCCGGGGCTGCGGCTCGGCTGGCTGCTCGTGCCCGAGGCGCTGGCCGACGAAGCGGTGGAGCGCAAGAGGACCATGGACCTGGGCCATCCCACCCTGGACCAGGCGCTGTTCGCCCGTTTCGTGGAGCACGGCGACTACGACCGTCAGCTGCGTCGGTGCCAACGTGCCTACCGGGAGCGGCGGGACGCCGCCGTCGACGCGCTCGATGAGCACTTCCCCGGCACGCGCGTGTCCGGCATCGCCGCCGGCCTGCACGTCATCGCGACGCTCCCCGAGGAGTACGGCCCGTGGGCCCGCTTCGCCGCGCGGACGGCCGAGGCGGGGATCGAGGTGCGGGCCCTGGCCGCGTACGCGCACGCCGGGATGCGCGAAGGCGTGCCCGAAGCCGGCGGCCACGCCGACGAGATGAGTCTCGTGCTCGGGTACGCCCACCTGTCGCCGGCGCGGATCCGGGACGGTGTCCGGTTGACGGCGCGGGCTGTGGGCCGGCGTTGAGCGGCGGCCCGCGGTGGCCGGTGTCCGCCTCCGCGCCGCGTCCTGATGTTCACGTCCGGTTCGCGTGCCGGCCGCGGCGGGGCCGTAGGTGTGGCTGTGCACACCGGTCGGTTCCGTCTCAGGAGGCCTGTCATGTCACTTCGTCCGCTCCCCGGGCGTCGCAGCGTGCTGCGCGGCTCGCTGGCCGCGTCGGCGGCCCTGACCCTGCCCGTCGCGGCCGGCGCGGCGCCGGCCCTCGCCCTGTCGGGGCGGCCCCGGGCCGGCTGGGGCGTGCAGGCCGGGGACGTGACCACCGACTCCGGGCTGGTGTGGGTGCGCTCGGACCGGCCGGCGCGGATGATCGTCGAGACGGCGGCCACCCCGTCGTTCCGCGATCCGCGCCGCCGGCTCGGTCCCCTGCTGGGCGCGGACAGCGACTTCACGGGCACGACCCGGCTGCACGGGCTGCCGGCCGGCGAACAGATCCACTACCGCGTCCTGCTGGCCGACCCGGACGACCCGCGCCGTACGGGCGAACCGGTGACCGGCACGTTCCGCACGGCGTCCGCGACGCGGCGCGACGGCGTACGGTTCGTCTGGTCCGGCGACCTGGCCGGACAGGGCTGGGGCATCAACCCGGAGCTCGGCGGCTACCGCATCTACCGGGCGATGGCCGCGCTCGACCCCGACTTCTTCCTGTGCAGCGGCGACAACATCTACGCCGACGGCCCGCTCGCCGGGTCGGCCCCGCTCCCCGGCGGGCGGACCTGGCGGAACGTCACCACCGAGGAGAAGGCGAAGGTCGCCGAGACGCTCGCCGAGTTCCGCGGCAACTTCCGCTACAACCTGCTCGACGACAACCTCAGGCGCTTCAACGCCCAGGTCCCCTCCATCGTGCAGTGGGACGACCACGAGGTCACCAACAACTGGTATCCGGGCGAGATCCTCGGGGACGCCCGGTACACCGAGAAGGACGTGGACGTGCTCGCCGCGCGGGCTCGCCGGGCGTTCTCGGAGTACTTCCCGATCTCCACCCTGCGCCGCCCGAGCGGCCGGGTCCACCGCGTGCAGCGGCACGGCCCCCTGCTGGACGTCTTCGTGCTGGACATGCGCACCTACCGTGACGCCAACTCGCCGGACGCCCAGACCGCCGACGCTCAAGGCATCCTCGGCCGGGAGCAGTTGGAGTGGCTCAAGCGCGAACTGGCCCGATCCCGCGCGGTGTGGAAGGTGATCGCCGCCGACATGCCGCTCGGACTGGTCGTGCCGGACACCACCGACGGCGGGCCCCACTTCGAGGCGGTGGCGCAGGGCGACCCGGGCGCGCCGCTCGGCCGTGAGCTCCAGATCGCGGAGTTGCTGCGGTTCGTCAAGCACCGGCGGATCACGGGCACGGTGTGGCTGACGGCGGACGTCCACCACACCTCGGCCCAGCACTACGACCCGTCACGGGCGGCGTTCAAGGACTTCGCGCCGTTCTGGGAGTTCGTCTCCGGGCCGCTGAACGCGGGCGCCTTCCCGGCGAGCGCGCTGGACGGCACGTTCGGCCCGGACCGCGTCTTCGTGAAGGCGCCCGCCACGGCGAACGTCTCCCCCGCCGACGGTTACCAGTTCTTCGGCGAGGTCGACATCGACGGCGACAGCGGGGAGTTGACGGTGCGGCTGCGCGAGCAGGACGGCACGGTGCTGTTCACCAAGGTGCTGCAGCCGGGCCGCGTCGGGCAGTGACGGCGGCGCGACGACGGCCGTGCCGGCCTCGTCCAGGATGCCCCGAACCGGGCCGTGGCGCGGGGGTGACTCCCGTATCCTGAAAGGGCGTTCCGCGCATCGGCGTCATCTCCCGGTGCGCGGCGCGGTCCCCGGGGATGACGCAGGACCTCGGTCGTCGACGACGCGAGAGTCCGGACGGCGCACGTCCCCACACCCGTACAACTCTTGACGAAATGGTCAAATGGTTCCTTTACCCATCGGTCACAAACCGTTCGTGATCACGCAACACTGTTCCTTCACAGTGGCTGCATGACTCGAGACATGACTGACGACACGCACTGCGACCCCGAGCGCCCGGCGCGCCGCCGACTGCGCGCCGCCCTGGAGTCCGCCGCCCCGTGGCTCACACGCCGCCACGGCCACGCGCCGCCCGCGAGCGATACCGGCGATACCGACGCCCGGCCGCCCTCAGCGACGGGGCCGGCCGGGCAGAAGTCCGAACTCGCCCCTCCCGCCGCCGAGTCGAGCACGCTGTGGCGGATGCGCACGACGGTGAAGGACGAGCCGGGTTCGCTGGCCGCACTCTGCGCGGCCCTCGCCGCCCACCGGGTCGACATCCTGAGCCTGCAGACGCACCCGCTGGGCGACGACACGGTGGACGAGTTCCTGCTGCGGGCGCCCGGCGCCCTCACGGCGGCGGAGGTCACCGGGACCGTGGCCCAGGCCGGCGGCACGGACACCTGGATCGAACGGGCCGACGCCCACGACCTCGTGGACGCCCCGACCAGGGTCCTGGGCCTGGCCACCCGCACCGCTCTCGACCCCGCCGAACTGCCTCTCGCCCTGCGCCAGTTGCTGGGCCGGTGCACGATCCGCTCGCTGCCCGCCACGGGCGGACCCGGCGGCCGGAAGCCGGAGCACGTCCCCGTGGAGGGTGTGCTGGAGGACACCGTCATGCGCCTGCGGGCGCCGGAAGGCGGAGTGATCACCGTGGAGCGGCCGTATCTGCCGTTCACCCCGACGGAGTTCGCGCGGGCGCGGGCGCTGGTCGAGCTGGACGCCCGGCTCGGTCCGCGTGTCCCGCCCCAACTCGACGTACTGACGCTGTCTCAGGGCGACGACATCACCGTGCGCCGGGCCGGCGCCGGAGACGTGAAAGCGGCCAAGGCGATGCACGCGCGCTGCTCGTCCCGCACGCTCGGGCTGCGCTACCACGGCCCCGTCGGCGACGCCGACCGCTATCTCGCCCATCTGCTCAGCCCGCGCCACGGCCGCACCCTCGCCGTGCAGACGCCGTCGGGACGCGTCATCGCCCTCGGCCACCTGCTGTGGGACGGGGACGAGACGGAGGTCGCCCTGCTCGTCGAGGACGAGTGGCAGCGGCGCGGCATCGGCGGCGAACTGCTGGGCCGGCTGGTCGCGATGGCCCGGGAGGCGGGCTGCGCGAGCGTCTACGCGGTGACGCAGGCCTCCAACACCGGCATGGTCGCCGCCATGCGCGGGCTGGGTCTGCCCCTCGACTACCAGATCGAGGAGGGCACCCTGGTGATCACCGCCCGCCTGGAGCGGGCCGGCGCCGGGGCGGCCTCCGACCGGTACGAGCGGCAGGCCGCGCACGACTGACGCGGACCGTCCGGAGGCGGCCCGGTGGCGTACGACGCCGCCGGGCCGTTCCGCGTACGGCGACCCGCGTCACCGACCGGCCGGGGGCCGTCACACCACCACGCGGCCGTGCCCGGACCGTACGCGAGGAACCGTTTCTCCCGGCGAGGACTCCGGACCGGCCCCCAGCGCCGCGTCCAGATCCGCCCACAGGTCCTCGACGTCCTCAAGGCCCACCGACATCCGCAGCAGCCGGTCGCCGACCCCGGCGTCCCGCCGGTCATGTGCGTCCACGATGCGATGGCTGATGGACGCCGGGTGCTGGATGAGGGTGTCGACGCTGCCGAGGCTCACGGCGGGGGTGATCAGCCGGACGCCGGCGATCACCTCGTGCGGATCGCCGTACACCTCGAAGGCGACCATCGCGCCGCCTATGCGCGGATAGTGGACGCGTGCGACACGGGGGTCCGCGGCCAGCCGGCGGACCAGCTCGGCGGCGGTCGCCGAGGCGGCCCGCACCCGCACCGGAAGCGTCGACAGCCCGCGCAGCAGCAGGTAGCCGGCGAGCGGGTGCAGCACCCCGCCGGTGACGAACCGTGTCTGCCGCAGCCGCCCCGCGAACTCCTCGTCGCAGGCGACCACGCCCGCCATGACGTCCCCGTGGCCGCCGAGGTACTTGGTCGCGCTGTGCAGCACGAGCCGCGCGCCCTGCTCGGCGGGCCGCTGGAGCACCGGTGTGGCGAAGGTGTTGTCGGCGAGCAGCGGCACGGATCCGCAGGCGTGGGCCACCGCCCGCAGATCGACCTCGGCGAGGGTCGGGTTGGCCGGTGACTCGACCATCACCAGCCCGGTGTCGGGGCGCAGCGCGTCCGCGATCCCGGCCGGGTCGGTCCAGGTGACCTCCGAGCCGAGCAGCCCCGCCGTCAGCAGATGGTCGCTGCACCCGTACAGCGGCCGGACGGCCACCACGTGCCGCAGGCCCAGCGAGCCGCGCGCGAGCAGCACCGCGCTCAGCGCGGCCATGCCGCTGGCGAAGGCGACCGCGCTCTCGGTGCCCTCCAGCCGGGCGAGGGCGGTTTCGAAGCGGGCGACCGTGGGGTTGCCCAGCCGGCCGTAGACGGGCGGGCCCTCCGGTTCGGCGCCGGTGGCGGCGAACGCGTCGATGCGGGCGGCCTCGGCACGGCTGTCGTAGGAGGGATACGTGGTGGACAGGTCGATGGGCGGGGCGTGCAGGCCCTGGCGGGCCAGGTCGTCCCGGCCGGCGTGCACGGCTTCGGTGGCCAGTGCGCGGGGCGTTCCCAGGGTGCGTACACCGTCGTACGCGTGTGTGCTCGCGGAGGCAGAGTCCATGGACGGCAGGGTGAACACCGGACGGGGTCGGCGGGGAATCAGCCGTGCTACGTTCGGCCGATGGCCGAATCCGTCGTACTCGACCCGGTGGACCTCCAGCTGCTGCGGCTGCTGCAGAACGACGCCCGGACCACCTACCGCGATCTCGCGGCGCAGGTCGGGCTCGCGCCGTCGACGTGCCTGGACCGGGTGACCCGGCTGCGCCGTTCGGGCGTGATCCTCGGGCACCAGCTGCGGCTCGATCCGGCCAAACTCGGGCGGGGGCTGCAGGCGTTGCTGTCGGTGCAGGTCCGGCCGCACCGGCGGGAGCTGGTCGGGCCGTTCGTCGAGCGGGTGCGGGCGCTTCCGGAGGCGCTCACCGTGTTCCACCTGACCGGGCCCGACGACTATCTCGTGCACGTCGCGGTCGCGGACATGGCCGATCTGCAGCGGCTCGTCCTGGACGAGTTCACGGCCCGGCGGGAGGTGGCCCGGGTGGAGACCCGGCTGATCTTCCAGCGGTGGGACTGCGGCCCGCTGCTCCCGCCCGGCCCGCCGGTCCCGCCGCCCTCCCAGGACTGAACCGGCGCGATCAGGCTGACTCGGCGCGCCGTCCGGGAAACGGGGCTGACGCGGCGCCGGTACGCGTACGAGGATGGCCGCATGTCAGAGATCACCAGCCCGCTGCCCCGAGAGGTCGCCGACGCCTACGTCGACGAGCTCATCGCCCTCGACCCGGTCACCGGCACCTACCTCGGCGTGCCGGAGAGTTCGAGCCGACTGCCCGACCTGTCGCCCGCCGGACAGGAGGCCATCGCACGCCTTACGAGGGACACCCTGACGCGGCTCGCCGAGGCGGAGCGGCGGCCTGGGGCGGAACGGGACGTCGAGCGCCGGTGCGCGCGCCTGCTGCGCGAGCGGCTCACCGCCCAACTCGCCGTCCACGAGGCCGAGGAAGGGCTGCGCGCGGTCGGCAACCTGGGGATGCCGGTGCACAACGTGCGCGAGGTGTTCACCGTGACGCCGACGGGGACCGACGACGACTGGGCCGCGATCGGCCGGCGGCTGCGCGCGGTCCCGGCGGCGCTGGCCGGCTACCGGGAGTCGCTGGAACTCGGTCTGGAGCGCAAGCTGTACGCGGCTCCGCGGCCGACCGCGGCCTTCGTCGCACAGCTCACGGAGTGGGCCGACACCGACGGCTCGGGCCGCGGCTGGTTCGAGGAGTTCGCCGCCGCGGGGCCCGAGTCGCTGCGCGCCGAGCTGGACGAGGCGGCCCGGACGGCGACCGCGGCGGTCGTGGAGCTGCGGGACTTCATGCGCGACGTGTACGCGCCCGCCGTGGAGGGCGCGCCGCAGACCGTCGGCCGTGAGCGGTACGCCCGCTGGTCGCGCTACTTCAACGGCACCGACCTCGACCTGGACGAGGCGTACGCCTACGGCTGGGCCGAGTACCACCGGCTGCTCGCGGAGATGAGGCGGGAGGCGGAGAAGGTCCTCCCGGGCGCCGCGTCGCCGTGGGCGGCCCTCGCGCACCTCGACGAGCACGGCAAGCACATCGAGGGCGTCGACGAGGTCCGCGACTGGCTGCAGGGCCTGATGGACCAGGCGATCGACGCCCTGGACGGCACCCACTTCGAACTCGCCGACCGGGTACGGAAGGTGGAGTCCCGGATCGCCCCGGCCGGCAGCGCGGCCGCCCCGTACTACACGCCCCCGTCGGAGGACTTCTCCCGTCCCGGCCGCACCTGGCTGCCGACGATGGGCCTGAACCGTTTCCCGGTCTACGACCTCGTCTCCACCTGGTACCACGAGGGCGTCCCCGGCCATCACCTCCAGCTCGCGCAGTGGGTGCACGTGGCGGAGAACCTCTCCCGCTACCAGGCCACCGTCGGCATCGTCAGCGCCAACGCCGAGGGCTGGGCGCTGTACGCGGAGCGGCTCATGGACGAGCTGGGCTTCCTCACGGACGCCGAGCAGCGGCTCGGCTACCTGGACGCGCAGATGATGCGGGCCGTGCGGGTCATCGTGGACATCGGCATGCACCTGGAGCTGGAGATCCCCGGGGACTCGCCCTTCCACCCGGGTGAGCGCTGGACGCCGGAGCTGGCCGAGGAGTTCTTCAACGCGCACAGCAGCCGCTCCGAGGACTTCGTGGAGAGCGAGCTGACCCGCTATCTGACCATCCCGGGTCAGGCGATCGGCTACAAGCTGGGTGAGCGGGCGTGGCTGCTGGGCCGGGAGAAGGCCCGCGAGCGGCACGGCGACGCCTTCGACCTCAAGTCCTGGCACATGGCGGCCCTTTCGCAGGGCTCGCTGGGCCTGGACGATCTGGTGGACGAGCTGTCGCAGCTCTGAGCGCACGACGAGGCGGGGACCTCAGGGTCCCCGCCGGGCTCGGGCGGCGTCAGCGGCCGGGGGTCAGTGGACGCGCTGGCGCACGCTGGAGCCCGTGCGGTCCTTGACGACCTCCAGCCGGGCGTGGATCCGGCGGCGCAGATCGGCCACGTGGCTGACGATGCCGACGCTGCGGTCGCGTTCGCGCAGCGAGTCGAGGACGTCGAGGACCTCGTCCAGCGTCTGGTCGTCGAGGCTGCCGAAGCCCTCGTCGATGAAGAGCGTATCCAGGCGGACCCCGCCCGCCTCGTCGGTGACGACGTCGGCGAGACCGAGGGCGAGGGCGAGGGAGGCGAAGAAGGTCTCGCCGCCGGACAGCGTGGCCGTGTCCCGCTCGCGGCCGGTCCAGGCGTCCACGACGTGCAGCCCGAGGCCGCTGCGCCCGCGCCCGGTCCGGTCGTCGGAGTGGACGAGGGTGTAGCGCCCGGAGGACATGCGCTGCAACCGCGCGGTCGCGGCGGCGGCCACCTGTTCCAGGCGGGCGGCCAGAACGTAGGACTCCAGGCGCATCTTGCGCTCGTTGTCGGCGGAGGTGCCGGCGGTCAGGCCGGCCATGCGGGCGACGCGGTCGTACTCCTCGCGCAGCGGCCCGAGCCGCCGTACGCCGTCGGCGGCGCGCGCGGAGAGGCGGTCGAGTTCCTCGCAGCGGCGGGCGGCGGCGTCCTCGGCGGAGGCGGCTCGGCGCAGCCGGTCGGCGGCCCGGTCGGCGGCCTCCCGGGCGGCGGCGAGGTCGGCGGGCGGCCGCTGGGCGGCGGCCGCGGTCTCCGGTTCGGCGAGGACGGCCCGTACGGTGGTCTCCTCGGTCTGCCGGGCGTCCAGACGGCGTTGCAGCTCGCGGTGCGCGGCGTCGTCGAGGAGGGCGTCGGCGGCGGCTCGCGGGGTGTCGAACCCGGCTTTGAACGCGGCCTGGTCGAGGCGTCCGTCGGCGGTCTTCAGACGAGCGGCGGCGTCCTCGGCCGCGCGGACGGCGTCGGCGGCCTCGGTGAGCAGGGCGGCCTGGCGCTCCAGGTGCCCGATCCGCGCGGCCACGCTCTGCGCGCCACCCCTGGCCTGCGTCAACTCCTCTTCCAGGGAGGCCCGTTCACGCTCCAGCCGGTCCCGGTGGCCGACCCGGGAGGCGGCCCTGACCTGCGCCTCACGCTGGGCGGCGGTGCGCCGCTGGTGTTCGAGCTCGGCGCGGCGCAGTTCCTCACGCGCGGGGTGCAGCGCGGAGGCGTCCCGGCGGGCCCGGGCGTGTTCGAGGTCCAGTTCCTCGGCCTCCGCGGCGAGCTGCTCGGTGGGGGTGTCGCCGGCCTCGGCGACGGCCCCGGCGAGCGCCTCCCGGACCGCGCCGAGGTCGCGTTCGGCGTCCGCGCGGCGCTGTTCGGCGCTCTGCAGGGCGGCGAGGGCCTGTTCCTCGGCCTCGCGGTCGATGTGCCCGGCGTCCTTGCGGGCGGGCGCGGGGTGCTCGGTGGCGCCGCAGACGGCGCAGGGCGCCCCGTCCTCGAGGGTGGCGGCGAGTTCGGCGGCGATGCCGTCGAGCCGCTGCTCCTTGAGGTCGAGCCAGTGGGTGCGCGCCTGGAGGGCGCGGTCGGCCGCGGCGAGGGCGCGGCGCCGGGCCTCCTCGGTGTCGCGGGCCAGCCGGTCGCGCTGCCGGGCGGCGTCCAGCCGGCGTCCGGCGGGCTCGCGTCGCACGGCGAGCTGTTCGGCGTGGGCGGCGGCCTCCTGGGCGGAGTCGATCCGGCGCTGGAGTTCGGCACGGGTGGCGTCCCAGTCGGCGAGCCAGCCCTCCGTCTCCGTGAGGACGTCGTCGTCGGCGCGCTCCTGTCGGTCCAGGTCGACCCGTTCGGCGGCCAGTTCGGCCAGCCGGCGTTCGCCGCGGCGGGCGGACTCCAGGCCGCCGAGCTCCTCGGCGGCCCGGCGGGCGGCGGCGGCGAGTCCGGCGGCGCCGTCGTCCGCGAACCGCTCCGGCAGCAGCGCACGCGCGCGTGCCTCGGCGTCGGCCGCGGCACGGTGCTCGGCGTCGGCGGACTCCCGCAGCTCCAGCGCCGGCGCCACCGCCTCCGCCTTGCGCGCCCGCTCCATCCGTGCCTGCGCCTCGCGGTGCTCCCCGGCTCGCTCCTCGAGCACCGCCGCCCGTTCGCGTGCTTCCTCGAACCGCCGCTGGAGCCGGGCGAGTTCGCGGACGTCGGACAGGTCGCGGTCGGCGGCGGCCTGGGCCGACCCGGCGGCGAGCCGGCCGTGGCGGGCGATGGTGAGCTGTTCGCGGGCGGTGCTGCGGGCGACGGCGGCGGCGCTCAGCACGGCCTCGGCGAGCCCCGGTTCGCCCGGGGTCAGCTCGGGCAGCTCCATGGCGTCGCCGGCGGCCTGCTGCATGCGGTGCGCGTCGGCGAGAAGCGCGGCGTCGGCCTCGCGCACGCGGGCCTCGGCGGTGCGGCGGCGCTCGGCGAGGCGCTTCTCGACGTCGGCGAAGCGGCGGGTGTCGAAGAGCCGCCCGAGCAGCCGGCCGCGCGCCTCGGCGTCGGCGCGCAGGAAGCGGGCGAAGTCGCCCTGCGGCAGCAGCACGACCTGGCAGAACTGCTCGCGGCTCATCCCGAGGAGCTGGCCGATCTCCTCGCCGATCTCCTGGTGGGAGCGACTGAGGTCCTTCCAGGCGCCGGCGCCGGCGTCGTACTCGCGCAGCCAGCTCTGGGCCTTCTCGACCGTGGTGCCCGTGCCGCGTTTCTTGGGGCGCTCCCATGGGGGCTGCCGGGTGACCTCCAACCGGCGTCCGGCGACGGTCAGTTCGAGGGTGACCTCGGTGCGGGTGGCGGGGGCGGCGTGATCGCTGCGCAGGGTCTGGCCCTGCCCGTTCTGGCGGGCGCCGGGGACGGCGCCGTAGAGCGCGTAGCAGACGGCGTCCAGGACGGAGGTCTTGCCGGCGCCCGTCGGGCCGTGCAGGAGGAAGAGTCCGGCGGCGGACAGCTCGTCGAAGTCGACGCTCTGGGCGCCGCCGAAGGGGCCGAAGGCGGTGAGCCGGAGCCGGTGCAGCCTCACCGGGCGACCTCCCGGACCGCGTCGTCGGCGCGCACGGCGTCGAAGGCGTCCCGCAGCACGCCCTGCTCGCGGGCGTCGGGTCCGGCTCCGCGGACGTGTGTGACGAAGTCCTCGGCTATCTCCTGGTCGCTGCGTCCGGCCAGGCGGCGGGCGTAGGAGACGTCCGGGTCGTCCTGGGTCCGCTCGGGGTCGAAGACCAGGCTGAGGGTGTGCGGGAAGCGCTCGGCGAGCCGGGCCATGGGGTCGGCGGGGCGCACGGCGTCGGTGAGGGTGGCTTCGACCCACGCCTCCTCGTGCGGGGTGAGCCCGGGGTCGTCGAGGAGTTCCTCCAGCGGGCCCCGGATCCGGGCCAGCGGGCGGGGCACGGGGCAGTCGATCCGCTCGGCGGCGAGCGATCCGTCGGCGCCGAGGTCGACCAGCCACATCGTCTTGCGGTGCGCGGCCTCCGAGAAGGAGTACGGCAGCGGGGAGCCGGAGTAGCGGACGCGCTCGGTGAGGGTCTGGCAGCCGTGCAGGTGCCCGAGGGCGGTGTAGTCGACGCCGTCGAAGACGCCGGCCGGCACGGAGGCGACACCGCCGACGGTGATGTCCCGCTCGCTGTCGCTGGGTTCGCCGCCGGTGACGAAGGCGTGCGCGAGGACGACCGAGCGGGTGCCCGGCGCGCGGGTGGCGAGGTCGGCGCGCACACGGTCCATGGCGGCGGCGAGAACGGCTTCGTGGCCGGCCTTCTCCACCCCGAACTCGTCCTTCACCAGGGCGGGTTCGAGGTAGGGCAGGCCGTAGAAGGCCACGTCGCCGAAGGCGTCCGGCAGCACGACCGGTGTGCCGGCGGCGGCCGGGTCGGTGCGCAGGTGTATGCCGGCGCGGCCGATGAGACCGGCGCCCACTCCGAGACGTCGCGCGGAGTCGTGGTTGCCGGAGATCATCACCGTGGGCACGCCCAGCTCGGCGAGCCGGTGCAGGGCGTCGTCGAACAGCTCGACGGCGGCCAGCGGCGGGACCGCCCTGTCGTACACGTCACCCGAGACGACCACCGCGTCGACCTCGCGCTCACGCGCTGTGCCGACGAGGTGGGCGATGAACTCGGCCTGGGCGCCGAGCATGTTCACCCGGTGGAAGGCCCGGCCGAGGTGCCAGTCGGACGTGTGCAGGAACCTCATGATCCTCGAGACTAACGGCCGGGTGTGACATCACGGGCGGTTACTCCCGTATCGCGTCATCATATCGGCCACACGGAATCGTCAGACGTCCCCGTACGCCTCCCCGCCCAGCTCGAGCCCGGCCGTCCCCGCCGTCGCGTCGGCGAGCCAGTGGCGGAAGGCGTCCACGTCGGCGTCCGGCAGGCCGATCTCGATCGTGACCGCCTCGCCGTAGCGGACGTCGCGGACCTCGCGACGCGTGGCGTGCAGGTCGTTCTGGAGCTTGCCGGCGCGCTGGTGGTCCACGGTGACGGTGGCGAGGCGGAAGCGGCGGCGGGTGCGGGTGCCGAGGACGTCCAGGGCCTCGCCGACGGCGCCGCCGTACGCGCGGATGAGTCCGCCGGCGCCGAGCTTGACGCCGCCGTAGTAGCGGGTGACGACGGCGACGACGTACCGCATGTCGCGGCGCAGCAGCATCTGGAGCATGGGCACACCGGCGGTGCCGCCGGGTTCGCCGTCGTCGCTCGCCTTCTGGATCCCGGCGTCGGCGCCGATGACGTAGGCCCAGCAGTTGTGACTGGCGTCGGCGTGCTCCTTGCGAACGGCCGCGACGAAGTCCTGAGCCTCCCGCTCGTCGGCCACCGCCCCGAGCGCACAGAGAAACCGGGACCGGTTGACCTCGATCTCATGCACGCCGGCACGGGCGACGGTGCGGTACTCGTCCTGCATCCGGCCAGGGTAGACGGTGGGCACGGACGAGCCGGCGGAACGGGTGCGCTCCGCGCACGGACCGGCGGCGGCACGCAGGGGACGTATCGCGCGTCACAGTGTCAGGCCGAAGCGCCTGCGGCGCCGGCGTTCGTTGAGTGCGGTGAGCGTGAAGAGGGCTGTGAAGGCGGTGAAGGCGAGCATGAGGTCACCGGTCTCAGCGGGCGAGAACACCCAGAACGCGAAGGCCCAGAGCCCGCCCCCGACCAGACCGGCCAGTACCGGGTGTCGGGCGCACTGCCTGCGGACGGCGTCGCGGTGGTCGAGGTCAGGCACGGTCGGGTCCTCTGGGGACGGTGAACGCGGAGAGGAGAGCTGCGTGGGGGGACAAGGTCTGCCAGGTGAGGCCGTGCCAGTCCAGGATGGCGATCGCGGAGGTCGGGAACTTCGTGCGGACCCCGGTGAGGGTGTCGTCGACGCCCTCGGCTGCCAGGGCGAGGATCAGCTCCTCCAGCCCGGGGTTGTGCCCCACCAGCAGCAGGGTTCCCACCTCGGGCGGCGTCTCTCGGGCGACCTCCAGCAGGTCGGCGGCGTCGGCCGCGTACAGCCGGGGTTCGTGGCGGACCGGCGTCGCGGTCCGCCACTCGGCCGAGGCCAGTTCCCAGGTGCGGCGGGCGCGCTCGGCGGTGGAGCACACCGCGAGGTCGGGGATCCGGCCCGCCCTGGCGAGCGCGCGGCCGGCGGCCGGCGCGTCCCGGAGTCCGCGCGGCGCCAGCGGCCTCTCGTGGTCGGGCGTCCCCTCCGGCCAGGCCGACTTGGCGTGCCGCATCACCACCAGCCGCCGCAGCGGCACGACGCCGGGCACGGCCGGGCTCTCGGCGCTCGGCTCCACGCCGGCCCCCTCCGCCCTCGCGTTCATGACGGCGAGCCCAGGTCGCGGGTGAGCTCCAGGCCCAGGAGGCGGTCGGCGTAGGCGTAGGTCTCGAAGCGGGCCCCGTCAGGGAGTTGAGGGCCCGCCTCCTCCACGCGGCGCAGTGTGCGCAGCACCTCGGGCACGTCGAGGTCGTCCTCCCAGGCGGCCCGAAGCCGTCCGCGCACCTCTTCGGGGACCGGGCGCGAGGGCCGCCGCGCCCAGTCGGCGACCGCGCCGCGCCAGCGGACGAGGGTGTCGCGGGCCGTGCCAAGCGCCGTCTCGTCGAGGGCGACGGGCTCGCCGTGGCGGTGGGAGAGCAGGGCGAGGCGGAGGACGGCGGGGTCGGCGTCCCGCGACGCCGAGGCGGGGGTGAGCACCGGCCCCACGCCGATCCTGACGCCGTCGGGCGTCTCGGCGCCCGCTCTCACCACGTGCAGGGCCTGCGCCCCGCCCACGCCGTCCCGGGGGCTCCGCCCCTCCTCGAAGGGCCGGATGCCGAGGGCCGCGGCGGCCGCCCGCAGCTTCGCCGCCTCTCCGCCGGCGGTGAGCGTGGCCAGCACGGGCGTGCCGCCGAGTTCCAGGGCACGGACGAGCACGTCGGCGACGAGCAGGACACGCAACGCGCCCGTGTCGTCGCCCGAGGCGTGGGCCTGGACACGGGTCAGTCCACGGCGGGCGGGGGCGGCGGTGACGTACTCGCCGGTTCGGGCGTCGTTGATGCGCAGCACGGGCCGAGCGTAGGCGGCCGACGGCTCGCCCGCAGGCCGACGGCGCGGAATGCGTGCCGCGTGTCCGCTGTTGTCCAGGCGAGCACCCTCATCGGCAGACAGCGCAAGCACACACAAGCTCCAGGAGGCCGCCCGTGTACGGCGACGAGGCAACCGTCCGCAAGATCCTCACCGAACTGGGCGACACCTGGGCGGTGGTGGGCCTGTCCTCGAACTCCCGGCGCGCGGCCTACGGGGTCGCCGAGGTGCTCCAGCGCTTCGGCAAGCGGGTCGTCCCGGTGCACCCCAAGGCGGAGACGGTGCACGGCGAGCAGGGCTACGCCTCCCTCGCGGACATCCCCTTCGAGGTGGACGTCGTCGACGTGTTCGTCAACAGCGACCTCGCGGGAGCGGTCGCGGACGAGGCGGTCGCCAAGGGCGCGAAGGCGGTGTGGTTCCAGCTGGGCGTCGTGGACGAGTCCGCCTACGACCGCACGCGCGCGGCGGGCCTGGAGATGGTGATGGACCGCTGCCCGGCGATCGAGATCCCCCGCCTGACCCGCCCCTGATGCCCTGTTCGGCGTCGGTGACGTGATCGAGGTCAGGGTCAGGCCTCGCGGACGCTGAGCAAGTCGCCCGGCTGGCAGTGGAGTTCGTGGCAGATCGCGGTGAGGGTGGAGAAGCGGATCGCCTTCGCCCGGCCGTTTTTCAGGACGGAGAGGTTGGCCACCGTCACCCCGACCCTGGTCGCCAGTTCGGACAGGGTCATGCCGCGCTCGGCCAGCAGGCGGTCCAGGTGGACCTCGACCCGGTGCCCCTCCTCCGGCGGCATCAGACCAGCCCCTCGACGTCGGCGCGCAGCTTCGTGCCGCGTCGGAAGACCTCGCCCAGGGCCAGGATGAGCAAGGCGAGCAGGACGTACCCTCCGCTGAAGGCGGCCGAGAACGGGATCCGGTCGCCCGTGGGGGTGCCGCCGACCAGCATCTCCGTGGTGAGCGCCGACAGCGCCGGGGCGAGCACCGCCTGCGCCAGCACCACGAGTCCCACGACGCTCAGGCGGCGGGCGTTCCTCGGCACGAAGACGTCGCCGTCGCGAAGGGTCCTGGCCAGCTGGAACAGCAGGGCAAGGATGAGCAGCAGGAAAAGGCCGCCGATGATCTGCGGGAGCGCCAGCAGCAGCCGCTCGCCCAGGTCGGGATCGGTGAAGACGAGGTCGGCCTCGCGGAGGCCGGTGAGGGTCACGCCCTGGCCGGCAGCCGCTTGGGCAACCTCGCCCGGCATCAGGGTCGCGGTGTCGGTCTCGACCTCGCGGGTGTCGACCGGCTCGGTGAGGCCGACCACGCCGAGGGCCGGGAGCAGCACTTCGAAGACACCGGCCAGCAGTGCGGCCAGGCCGAGAGCGGCCTCCAGCAAGCGGCTGTCGGTGCGGCTCCACCGGCTCCACCAGGACTTCGCGCTCATGGTCCCCCCTGCACGTCGCAGCGCCCATATCGATTGTCGATACCATCGATAAACGATACGGTCACTGTCAAGCAGTCGTCGCTCAGTCGTGCACCGGCTCCCCGCCGAGCCGGTGGTCGGCGACGTTCAGCGCCTCGTCCACCAGGCGGCGCAGGTGGCCGTCGCGCAGCGAGTAGACCACCCTCCGCCCCTCCTTGCGGGTGGTCACCAGCCCCGTCAGCCGCAGCCGCGCCAGATGCTGGCTGACCGCCGGCCGGGCCGCCCCACACGCCTCGGTCAGCGTCGTCACGTCCGCCTCGCCCGAGGTCAGGGCGTGCAGCAGGGCGAGCCGGGTGCGGTCGCCGAGCAGCGCGAGGAGTTCGGCGGCGAGGGCGAACTGCTCCTCGCCGGGGGTGCGCGGATGCGCATGGTGTGCAGCTGACAGGTGCATGCGTGCGCTCATACGCACATAATGGCGCTGGGGACGGGCATGAGTCCACCCCGAGCACCGGAAGGGGACCGAGGTGAGCGAGCGGCACACAAGCGGCCACGGGCACGGACATGGGCACGGGCACGGGCACGGGCACCAGCATTCGCCTGAGCACGGGCACGGACACGGCCGCGGACACCGGCATTCGCCTGAGCACGGACACGGGCACGGGCACGGGCACGGGCACCCGCATGAACACGGCCACACGCACCAGCACGCCCACCCGCACACACCCTGGCACCGGCACTCCCATGAGAGCGCCGACAAGCTGGACGCGGCGCTGGAGACCTCCTCACGGGGCCTGCGCGCGCTGTGGGTCTCGCTGGCGGTGCTCGGCGTGACCGCGCTCGCGCAGGCGGTCGTCGTCGCGGTCTCGGGGTCGGTCGCGCTGCTCGGCGACACGGTGCACAACGCCGCCGACGCCCTCACCGCGGTCCCGCTCGGGATCGCGTTCGTGCTGGGACGCCGGGCGGCCACACGACGGTTCACCTACGGCTACGGCCGGGCGGAGGACCTGGCGGGCCTCGTGATCGTGCTGGTCATCGCCGCCTCGGCGGTCTTCGCCGGTTGGACGGCCGTCGAGCGGCTCCTCGACCCCCGGCCCGTCGAGCACCTGCCGGCGGTGGCGGTCGCCGCGCTGGCCGGGTTCGCGGGCAACGAGTGGGTGGCCCGCTACCGCATCCGCGTCGGCCGGGCGATCGGCTCGGCGGCGCTGGTCGCGGACGGCCTGCACGCGCGCGCCGACGGCTTCACCTCGCTGGCCGTGCTGCTGGGCGCCGGAGGCTCGGCGCTGGGGTGGCGATTCGCGGACCCCGTCGTCGGGCTGGCGATCACCGCGGCCATCGCGCTGGTGCTGCGGGACGCGGCGCGGGAGGTGTTCCGGCGGATGATGGACGCCGTCGACCCGGCGTTGGTGGACCGGGCCGAGGGGGCGCTGCGTGCGGTCGCGGGGGTGCGCGAGGTGGGCGAGCTGCGGCTGCGCTGGATCGGGCACCGGTTGCGCGCGGAGGTGACGGTGGTCGTGGACGGCGAGGTGACGGCACGTCAGGCGCACGCGATCGCCGTGGACGCCGAGCACGCGTTGCTGCACGCCGTGCCCCGTCTGACGGCCGCCTTGATCCACGCCGACCCGGCGGCTGCGCCCGGCGAGGCGGACCCGCACCTCGAACTGGCCCACCACGCGGCTTCCTGACGATCCGTCACGACGTGCTGTGCGTCGTGCGGTCGCTCAGCGCACCGGCGGCACGGACACGGTCAGCACCAGCTCCGTCGGGGTCTCGCCCCGGTTGCCGTACGTGTGGGGCGCGTCGGCGTCGAAGGTGGCGCTCGCGCCGGCCGGGACGCGGTACTCGTCGCCCTCGACGGTGAGGGTCAGCTCGCCCGCCGTCACGTGGACGATCTCCACCGTGCCCGTCGGATGCGGGTCGGAGCCGCTGCTCTCGCCCGGCATCAGCCGCCACTCCCACATCTCCAGCGGGCCGGGCGCCTCGGTGCCGGCGAGCAGGCGGCTGTAGCTGCCCGCGTCGGTGTGCCACAGCCGGACGACCTGGTCGGCAGGGACGACGCGCACCTTCGGGCCCTGCTCGTAGTCGAGCAGGGTGGTGATGCTGACGCCGAGCGCGTCACCGATCTTGACGACGGTGCCGAGGCTGGGGTTGGTGCGGGCCTGCTCGATCTGGATCAGCATGCCCCGGCTGACACCCGCGCGGGCGGCGAGCGTGTCGAGGGTGAAGCCGCGCTCGGCGCGCCAGCGCTTGACGTTGCGCGCCAGGGACTGGGTCAGCAGGTCGAGGTCCGACACGTTCCGTCCATGCTCGGGGTTCCACTTACGGGGTCCCGCTCACGGGACCCACGGGCGGGGTTCACCGGCCGCCCGGCTGTGCGTCGCACTCGCTCGTGCAAGGAACTGTACTGCGTGGCGACCCGGGCGGCCGGGTGCGCCGGGGCGCGGTGTCGTGACCGCGGGCCGGTCAGCGCTCCGGCTCCAGCTCCGCCAGCCGCGCCGCCGACTCCTCGTCGAGCCCGGACAGCGCGACCAGCTGTTCGGACGTCACCCCGTCCGGGATCGGCACCGGCGCCGGGGTGCGCAGCGGCGGCTGCCAGCCCTCGGAGGGAGTCCAGCGCCGTACGACCCGGGCGGGGGCGCCCGCGACCACGGCGTGGTCGGGCACCGTGCCGCGTACCACCGCGCCGGCCGCCACGACGACGTTCCGCCCGATCCGCGCGCCGGGCAGGATCACCGCCCCGGTGCCGATCCAGCAGCCGGGGCCTATCTCCACGGACTCCATCCGGGGCCACTGCTTGCCGATGGGTTCGTGCGGGTCGTCGTAGGAGTGGTTGGTGGACGTGACGTAGACGTAGGGGCCGAAGTAGCAATCGCTGCCGATGGTGACCGTGGTGTCGGCGATGATGTGGCTGCCGCGGCCGAGCACCACGCCGTCGCCGATGCGCAGGATCGGGTCGGGGCCGAGGTCCAGGTCGGGCATCAGACCGGCCGTCAGCGTGACCTGCTCGCCGACGATGCAGTGCGAGCCGAGGTGGATCCACGGCTCGCCGAAGACCGTGCCCAGCGGGAAGGCGAGCCGGGTGGCCGCGCCGATCGCGCCGAAGCGGAGGCGGCCGGGGTGCTCGGCGGTGACGGAGCCGGTGCGCTGCACCCAGGCCCAGCCCGCGTGGACGGCCCGCTGCCCCAGGCGGCGCCGCCAGGATGAGAACGTGTTCTTGCGCTTCGGCACCCGGACACCGTACTCAGCGCGCGACGAGGCGGTGACGCCCCGGGCCTGTGATCTTCACCCCACCGGGTGGCGTACGGTGCCGGTGTACCGCGGACGGACAGGAGACGGTGATGACGCACAAGGCGCTGATCACGGGCATCGGCGGCAGGGAACCGGAGATCCACGGGGAGGCGTTCGTGGCGCCGACGGCCTCGGTGATCGGCGGCGTGACGCTGGAGGCGGGCGCGAGCGTCTGGTACGGCGCGGTGGTGCGCGGGGACGTCGAGTCGATCTCCGTCGGCGCGCAGAGCAACATTCAGGACAACTGCACGCTGCACGCGGACCCGGGGTTCCCCGTGACGATCGGCGAGCGGGTGTCCGTGGGGCACAACGCGGTGGTCCACGGGGCGACCGTCGGCGACGACTGCCTCATCGGCATGGGCGCGACCGTGCTGAACGGCGCGGTGATCGGGGCCGGGTCGCTGGTCGCCGCGCAGGCGCTGGTCCCGCAGGGGATGGAGGTGCCGCCGGGCTCCCTGGTGGCGGGAGTGCCCGCGAAGGTCAAGCGGGAGCTCACGGAGGAGGAACGGCAGGGTGTCACCCTCAACGGAACCCTGTACGCGGAGCTGGCGGGCGCGCACCGGAAGGTGCACGAGTAGACACGCCCCGGGGAGGCGGGCCCGGGCTGCCGGCTACTCGGTGGCCCCGACCGGCTCCGCCTCCGTGCCCGCTTCCTCTGCGGTGGTGCCCTGCATCTTCTTGGCCTTGCGCTTGAGCACGAGCATCGAGGTCAGGCCGATGAGGACGGCCGCGACCAGTCCCAGCCAGGAGAACCGCTTCAGCCACGCCTCGGCGACGACGCCGACGTAGTAGATGACGGCCGTCGTGCCGCCCGCCCAGACGATCCCGCCCAGGACGTTGGCGATGAGGAACTTCCAGTACGGCATCCGCAGCACGCCCGCGAGCGGTCCCGCGAAGATGCGCAGCAGGGCGATGAATCGGCCGAAGAAGACGGCCCACATGCCCCACTTCTCGAAGGACCGTTCCGCTGTGGCGATGTGCGCCTCGCCGAAGTGGCGGGGGAACTTCCCGCCGAGCCAGGCCAGCAGCGGGCGGCCGCCCTTGCGGCCGATCGCGTAGCCGACGGAGTCGCCGATCACGGCCCCGGCGACGGCGCAGGCGCCGAGGATCACCGGGTTGATCTCGCCGTTCTGGGAGGCGAGCAGCGCTGAGGAGACGAGGATGATCTCGCCCGGCAACGGGATGCCGAGGCTCTCCAGCCCGATGACCAGGCCCACCAGCGCATAGATGGCGACCGGGGGTACGGCCTCTAGCCACTCCTGGACGTGCACCGCCGGTTCCTCCCCATCTGCGACCTACGACCCTGCGTGATCCACGACTGACGACCCCGCATTCCCGGCGCGCGCCTGAGCGGGCGCACGCCGGGAAGCCTACCGGGTCACCCGGCCGTACCCACCCGTCCTTGTGCGCGGTGTGACGCGTCAGTGGCCGAAAGCCGAGGTCGCCCTCGTGAGCCGCGCGCTCCCCGGGGCGTCCGGCGGCACAAGGGCGAGCGCGCCGACGCGCGGAACGCGGTCCACGACGACGCCGCCCGGTACGGCGCCCGGCGGGGCCGGCTCGGAGCGGGGGTCCGGGGTCGGCTTCGGGTCAAGCGTCCGGCAGCAGTCCACCTGGGCGAACCGCCCGCCGTGGCCGGGGATGACGTCAGGGTCGGGCGAGACGGGTGCCGCCGGGGTGGCCGGGGCGTCGTCGCCGGGGGACGACGGGCGTGCAGGCGGCTCCTGTCGTTGCGGGGCGGCCGTCGAGGGCGGCTGCGCCGTGGTCCCGCCGCCCGGGACCGGCGTCGTCTGCGCTTCGCCGGCGTCGAAGACCCACCGCTGCCCCACGGAGCCGTCCCGCTTCATGACGGCGACGTACGTCCTCGCGCCTCCCGCGCCGGTACCCGCACCGGTCGCCAGGACGCCGCCGTCGCGCCGCAGCAGAAGCTCCCCGCGGGCGGTCAGGTCGAACAGGGCCTCCCCGGTGCCGGCCGCACAGCCGGACAGGGCGGCCCTCCCCCGGCCGAGGTCGGCGGTGAGGCAGAGGACGGGGGCGGCGGCGCTGCGCAGCAGTCCGTCGGCCCCGTAGGACCACCGCTGGGAGGCGGCGGACGAGCAGGTCGCGAGGACGGCCGGCGTGCCGGCCGTGGTCAGACCGCCCTCGGTGTCCAGGCACAGGCCGGTGGCCGCGCTGCGCAGCCTGCCGTGGGCGACCGCGGCGACGCGAGGGACGGAGGAAGCCGGCGAGTCGGTCGACGAGGAACCGGCGGGCTGGTGGGCGACGCCCGGGAACTCCCTGGCGCCGTCGGCCTCGGCCGCGGGCCCCCTGCCGCCGTCGGCCTCGGCGGCGAACTCCCGGACGCCGGGCCCGCCGGCGGGCGCGCCCCAGGTGACGCGGGGGTTGGGACCGCCGTGGCCGTCACCGGCCGGGCCGTTGGTCACGAACACGGTCGCGAGCAGGGCGACGGCGGTCAGGCCGACGCCGGCGAGGGCGGCGCGGCGACGCCTGCCCGGCAGGACGAGCACGCCGTCCGACGTGGTGCGGTGATGGCGCCCACCGTCGGCGGGGCGTACCGGTGCGGGCAGGGCCGGGGTCTCGGCGGCGGTGGCTCGTCCGGGGCGGGATTCGAGGTAGCGGCGGGCGCCCCAGCCGAGGACGGTCTCAGCCAGCAGGATGTCCAACGCGTCCTCGAAATGGCTGAGTTGTTCGGCGGTGTGCCGGCAGTGACGGCAATCGGCAAGGTGCTCGCGAGCATCGGGGAGCAAGGTGCCGCCGTCGTGCGGCGGAACGTCGAGGAGCCGGTTGTGGAAGTGGCATTCGGCCGACGGCGCGAGTTCCCGGTGGGCGCGTACGCAGGCGGCATGGAATTGCATGCGCGCCCGCTCCAGACCGGTCTGCGCGGTGGCCGCGTCGACACCCAGCAGACCAGCCGGTATGGTTATGGGTTCCGCCTCAACTTCCGTATGCCACAAGAGGTATTGGGATGCGGTGGGAAGGGAACGGAAAGCGTGCTCGGTGAGTTGTCGCCTTTCGGGCGTCCCGGGCCGCGCGGCCCGCAGTCCGCGAGCGCCGACGGGTTTGCGCAACTCCGGCAGCATGTCGACCATCGCGTCCTTGCCGGCCCAGTCGCGCACGGTGTTCCGTACGGCGACGAGGAGTTGGGGGCGCAGCGCGCCGCCGGGGCGGCCGCCCGCCGCCATGCCGAACACCTCGTGGAACGCGGCGGCGGCCACGAGGCGCGCCGAGTCTTCGTGGCCGGCCAGGCAGACGGTGGCGTAGTCGTGGGCCGCCTGCCAGTGCCGGATGAGGAGCAGGGCGACGGCGCGCGCGTTGCCCGCTGTGCCCAGCCGCGCGGCGAGATCCCGGTCGGAATCCCCGGGGGTGTGCCCGGGGCGGGGCGGAAAGGGCGGACGTGGGGGGTTGGCGGACGGCACGCGACGCTTTTCCTTCCTGGCCGACGAGCGGCACGTGAATTGCTCTCCCACCCGACCGAGTTGTGGTACGCCGAACGGACCGGCCCGCGGGGGAGGCTCACCTTCGCACACAGGCATCACAGGAAACAAGAAGTTCGAGTGACGCGACTTCAAAGTGCAGGCCTTTTCGATAAGTTACCGGCGGTATCCGTACCGGTTTTCGAAATTGGTTCGGACCGCGGAGGCCGACGCGCGAGGTCGGCTCGTTCCCGCCGAAAGCCGGGCGGCGCGCACCCCGTCCCACAGGAACCTCTGATGTGACTCCGGGGGAACTCTCATCGGCACGGGCCAGCCTGATCGGCATGAACGTTGCCCACCGCTCCCCCACGGCCTCGTCCGCGCCGTCCGAACCGTCAGCGCCACCGGCCTCGTCCGCGCCGTCCGCCGGGCCCGCACCCGGCCGTGCCGCCCGCGCCGTGCGCAAGGCGGTCGTCCCCGCCGCCGGACTGGGCACCCGCTTCCTGCCCGCGACGAAGGCGACCCCCAAGGAGATGCTCCCGGTCGTCGACAAGCCGGCCATCCAGTACGTCGTCGAGGAGGCCGCCGCGGCCGGGCTGGACGATGTGCTGATGGTCACAGGTCGGCACAAGCGGGCCATCGAGGACCACTTCGACCAGGCCTTCGAACTGGAGCAGGCCCTCGCCGCCAAGGGCGACACCGTCCGGTTGGACGCGGTGCGCAATCCGGCCCGCCTCGCGGACATCCACCACATCCGGCAGGGCGATCCGCTCGGCCTCGGGCACGCGGTGCTGTGCGCCCGCCATCACGTCGGCGACCAGCCGTTCGCCGTGCTCCTCGGCGACGACCTCATCGACCCGCGCGAGACGCTGCTCAGCCGGATGCTGGAGGTTCGGGAGCGGCACGCCGGCAGCGTGGTCGCACTGATGGAGGTTCCCCCGGAGCAGGTGCACCTCTACGGCTGCGCGGCGGTGGAGGTTTCCGGTGAGGACGACGTCGTACGCGTCACCGGCCTCGTCGAGAAACCCGCCCGCGAGGACGCGCCGAGCCGGTACGCGGTCATCGGGCGCTACGTCCTCGACCCGGCCGTCTTCGGCGTCCTGGAGCGCACCGCGCCCGGCCGGGGCGGCGAGATCCAGCTGACCGACGCGCTCCAGGAGCTGGCCGCCGCCGGCACGGTCCACGGCGTGCTCTTCTCGGGCCGCCGCTACGACACCGGGGACAAGGCCGACTACCTCCGCACGGTGGTCCGCCTGGCCTGCGACCGCCCGGACCTGGGCCCGGAGTTCATCGCCTGGCTGAAGAGTTTCGTGACGAGCCTGGAGGCCCCGACCGGGGAGGGGGCGCGGTGGGCGGCGTGATCCGCGCGGGGTGCGGTCGATGAAGGTGACGCGGAGGGGCGGCCGGATCGTCCGGAACCGGCGCCGACGGCGGTGACCGCGCCCCCACGCCTCCCCGGGCCACCGGCGAGCGGACCTGCGGTCACCGGCCTGCCATGACCGAAGCCCGCGGCGACGGACGAGCGGGCCCGCGGTCACCGGCCTGCGGTGGCCGATACCCCCCGCCCGCCCGTCGGGGACGCCCTCAGCTGTTCGGCCGCAGCGTCCACACAACCGTCATCTCGCCCGTGACCGCCCCGTCGGCGCGGCGGATCTCGATGGCGACCGGGAACTCGGGGCGGCCGCCGGCGTCGAGCTCGGCGACGACCTCGGCGGCCGGGCGGCCCAGCGTGGCGGTGGCCGTGACGGGGCCCATGGCGAGCTTCTTGTAGTGGATCTCCGCGCTGACGGCGAGCGGCACGGCCCGGGAGAGCTGGTCGCCGAACGCGGCGAGGACGATGGCCCCGCTGGCGGACTCCGCGAGCGTGAACATCGCGCCGGCGTGGGGGCCGCCCACGTGGTTGTGGTAGTCGCTCTGGTCGGGCAGGGCGACCACGGCCTTGTCCGGGCTCGTCTCCTGGAACTCCAGCTTGAGGGTCCGGGCCATGGGAACGGTGGCGGCGAGCATCTCGCCGACGGACATCTGGTCTGCGCTCATACCGCGATGTTACCCATGAGTAGCCTACGCCCACCAGCCCCGTCCACCGAATCGGTACGTACCTGACAAGGGGTGGTGACCCATTCAGGTCAGGAACGGCACTAGGGTTTCTGGCCATGTGGCCAGGACAGCAGCCGCCCGGGGGAGAGCAGAACCCGCAGGCGCAGAACAACCCGTACCAGCAGCCGGGATACCAGCAGCCGAATCCCTATCAGCAGCCCGGCTACCAGCAGCCGGACCCCTACGGCACACAGCCGCAGTGGAACGTGCCGACCCCGCCCGGCCCGCAGCAGCCCGGCGGAGGGGGAGGAGGCGACCGTACGAAGCTGGTCGCGATCGTGGCGGCCACGGCCGTCGTGGTGGCGGCCGGCGTCACCGGATTCCTGGTGCTGGGCGGCAAGGACGACGGGTCGGACGAGGCAGCCGGCAAGGGCGGCAAGAGCCCGGCCGCGACCGCCGGGACGAGCGGCTCGCCATCGGCGTCCGCCTCGGCCTCCGCCTCCGCCGGGGGCGACAACCCGCGCGGCACAGAGACGCTCCAGCCGACCGTCCCGGGCTGGAAGGTCGTCGTGAACCCCAAGCGGGGCACCGCCTTCGACGTCCCCGCGGACTGGGAGATCCAGTCGCCGACGCTCAGTCAGGGCTTCGAGTGGGAGGACAAGAGCAAGCCGAACGGCTACGACTCGATCATCCAGTCGGGCACCGCCGAGTACAAGTCCAAGTGGTGCACGTCCGACGACGACAAGGACGGCAAGACTGAGGACTCCGCGCTCGCGGTCGTCGGCACGAAGGGCGCGGAGGGCGCCAAGAACACCGACGAGATCGCTGTCAACACCCCCGCGTGGTGGGTCTTCGGCGGCTACACCGAGCCCGACAAGAAGAGCCTCAGCTTCGACAAGAAGGCGACGCCCTACACCACCGCCTCGGGCGTCAAGGGCAGTTACGCCTGGGCCCAGTCGACGAACACGCCCGACAAGGGCAAGTGCGCGAGCGACGGCCAGGCGATCACCTTCGGCTTCAAGAACTCCAAGGGCGACTACGTGTCCTGGAACCTGTACACGGCCAAGGGCGTGAAGGGCGAACTCCCGAGGACGACCATCATGCAGATCCTCGACACCGTACGGCTGCACGGGGATCCGACGGAGGGCTGACGGGCGGCGGAGGTCGGACGCCGGGCGTCGATGTCACCCGACGCCGAACGCCCCGGCCGGCGGGACCGGCGACGGGACCGCCTCCGCGTCCGGCACGGGACGGGCCCCGCCGATGAAGTCCCGCAGGGTGGGGCCGTGTTCGACCCTGGCCGGGAAGGCGTCGGAGGCGGTGCGGCGGGCCAGGGGGCTCACGTCGAGCGGGCGGTGGGCGGCGACGAGGACCGCGTTGCCGAAGCGGCGGCCACGCAGCACCGCCGGTTCCGCGATGAGCGCGAGCTCCTCGAACACCTCGGCGAACGTGGCGAGTTGTGAACGCAGGAAGGCGAACGGCGCCGCGTCCGCGAGGTTCGCCAGATAGACGCCGTCGGCACGCAGGACCCGTCCGGCCTCGCGGGCGTACGTAAGGGACGTGAGGTGGGCGGGGACGCGGGAGCCGCCGAAGACGTCGGCGACGAGCACGTCGGCCGAGGTCGCCGGCGCCGCCTCCAGCCAGGCCCGCGCGTCGGCGGCGTGCAGCGTGACGCCGGCGCCGGCGGGCAGCGGCAGATGCTCGGCGACGAGGTCCAGCAGACCATGGTCGGCCTCGACGACGTGCTGCCGGGAGCCGGGCCGGGTGGCGGCCACGTAACGGGGCAGGGTGAGGGCTCCCCCGCCCAGGTGCAGCACGTCCAGCGGCCTGCCCGGCTCCGCCACGACGTCGAGCGCGTGGCCCAGCCGCCGCGCGTACTCGAACTCGAGGTACGTCGGGTCGTCGAGGTCGACGTACGACTGCGGCGCCCCGTCGACGGTCAGCAGCCAGGCACGCTCCCGGTCGATGTCGGGCATCAGCTTGACGGTCCCCTGGTCGGTGACCCGGGCGACGGGTATGGGCTCGTCGTTCACGCCCTCATTCTGCCCGCGGAACGGCGCTTCGAAGGACCGCGGGGGTGCGGCACCCGTACTCGCAAGCGCGGGCGAGGGCCCGCGGGACCGGCCATGACCGGCCCCGCGGTCCCCCATCCGTCCCAGCCGTTCTCACAGCACGGCTGTCACCGTCCCGGCGCCCACGGTCCGTCCGCCCTCGCGGACGGCGAAGCCGAGACCCGGCTCCAGCGGCACCTCACGCCCCAGTTCCACGGTCATGCCGACCGTGTCCCCGGGCCGGGCGACCGCCGTCTCCCCCAGGTCCACGTCCCCGACGACGTCCGCCGTGCGGATGTAGAACTGCGGCCGATAGCCGGTGGAGACGGGCGTCGTGCGCCCGCCCTCGCGCGCCGACAGCACGTACACCTGCGCCGTGAACCGCCGCCGCGGCGCGACGCTCCCCGGCGCGGCCACCACGTGCCCCCGCCGGACGGCGTCCCGCGCCACCCCGCGCAGCAACAGCGCCACGTTGTCCCCGGCCTGCGCCTCGTCCATCGGCTTGCCGAAGGTCTCCACACCGGTCACAACGGACTCGACGCCCGCGCCGAGCACCTCGACGCGGTCGCCGACCCGCACCGTGCCCCGCTCGACCGCGCCGGTGACCACCGTGCCCCGGCCGGTGATGGTGAGCACGTTCTCCACCGGCAGCAGGAACGGCGCGTCCACGTACCGCTCGGGCATGGGCACGTAGGTGTCCACCGCGTCGAGCAGCGCGTCGATCGACGCCGTCCAACGCGGATCCCCCTCCAGGGCCTTGAGCCCGGAGACCCGTACGACGGGAGCGGCGTCGCCGGGGTAGCCGTGCGCGGAGAGCAGCTCGCGCACCTCCAACTCCACGAGGTCGGCCAGCTCTTCGTCCCCGGCGTCGGCCTTGTTGAGCGCGACCACGATGTGGTCGACGCCCACCTGCCGGGCGAGCAGCACGTGTTCGGCGGTCTGCGGCATGATCCCGTCGAGCGCGGAGACGACGAGGATCGCTCCGTCGAGCTGCGCGGCGCCGGTGACCATGTTCTTGACGTAGTCGGCGTGGCCGGGCATGTCGACGTGCGCGTAGTGGCGGGTGTCGGTCTCGTACTCGACGTGCGCGATGTTGATGGTGATGCCGCGCGCCGCCTCCTCGGGGGCGCGGTCGATGCGGTCGAACGGCACGAAGGCGCCGCTGCCGCGCTCGGCCAGCACCTTGGTGATGGCGGCGGTCAGAGTGGTCTTGCCGTGGTCGACGTGGCCCATGGTGCCGATGTTCAGGTGGGGTTTGGTGCGCACGTATGCCGTCTTGGGCATGGCGAAACCGGAGCCTCTCGGAGAAGGGTGCTGCGTGACGGCCCCGGCGGCGGCGAAGCGCCGGCCGGGACGGGGACCCCGAGTGATGCGCCGACCCTCCCCCTGCGGGGTCCGCCGGACGATCCGGAGAGGGTCAGCTTCGGGCGCCGTCGACGACGGCCGTGAGAACAGCGGCGGCAGCCTTCGGCGCATCCGCGACGGCGGATGCTGCGAGGAGGAAGGCGTACCGGAACATGTGTCAGATCCTCGCCGACCGCCCGGCGCCTGTCGAACGGTTTTCCCGAGGTGGACCCGGGAGTTCAGAGGAGGTTCTTCGTCGCCTCGCGAAGGGACAGAGGGGAGAGCCGGCGGCCCTCGTGGTCGAGGAAGCTCCGGACCGCCTCGGGGGAGGTCTTGGCGTACTCGCGCAGGGCCCAGCCGATCGCCTTGCGGATGAAGAAGTCGGAGTGGCCGGCCTGACGCAGGCAGTAGGCGAAGAGGCGGTCGGCGTCGGTGCGCTCCTTGTGGCGGAGCTGGTGGAGCAGGGCGGTGCGGGCGAGCCACAGGTCGTCGTCGGCGATCCAGGCGTCCATCTCGGCTCTCAGACGCGGGTCGGCGGCGACGAGCGCGCCGACGACGTGGGCGGCGAGCAGGTCGACGGTGTCCCACCACGGGACGGTGGTGACGAGGTGACGGGCCACCGGAAGGAAGCCCGAGGTGCAGCACCCGACGTGACGGCGCAGGTAGTCGACGGCGAAGTAGTGGTACTCGCGCTCCGGCAGCACCCAGCAGCGCAGGGCGATCGCCGTGCAGTCCGTCTCGTCGGGGCGGGGCGTGCCCGCCAGGACCGTGCGGGACAGGGCCCGGCGCTCGGGGGTGGGCAGGCCCAGGAAGGGGGTCACGTCCTTCATGTACGCCCGCATGGCCGCCGCCCGGCCGGAATCGGCCGCGGCGGCGTACGCGGCGGTGAGCCGTTCCAGGACGGTGTCGGCGAGAACGCTGTGCGGTACACCGACCGTTCGTCCACCTGTGACCATCATGAGACGGACCATACGGCGATCACACCTGTTCGTCAGTTACTGTCGCTTGATGCTCGATGCCACCACCCGCTCTGGGGGCACCGCCACGGCCTCTCCCCGGGCCGCCGCCACGGAGCTCGTCGTTCCCGTGCCCCTGCCCCTTCCTCTCGTCGCCGCTTCCGCGCCGGCGCCCGTCGGCCTGGCGGCGCGCTGCTCGAGAGCGCTGCTCTCACCGTGGGCCCGGTTCGCCCTGCTGGTGCTGCTGCTCGCGGCGGCCGCGGCGAGCGTGCTGCTGTTCGAGCCGCAGAAGCTGCTCGCGGACGGGTGGCCGCCCCAGCTGGGCGGCGTCACGGCGGCGCTCGTCTTCGCCGCCGCGTACGGACTGTGCACGGTGGCGTTCGTGCCGAGGCCGCTGCTGAACCTGGCCGCGGGCGCGGTGTTCGGCTCACAGCTGGGCTTCGGCGCGGCCCTGGCCGGGACGGTGCTGGGCGCGGGACTCGCCTTCGGACTGGGCCGGTTCCTCGGCCAGGAGGCGCTGCGGCCGCTGCTGCGGGGCAGGTTGCTGAAGGCCGCCGACGACCAGCTGAGCCGGCACGGGCTGCGTTCGATGCTGGCGACCCGCCTGTTCCCGGGTGTGCCGTTCTGGGCGGCGAACTACTGCGCCGCCGTCTCCCGGATGGGCTGGGTGCCGTTCCTGCTCGCGACCGCGCTCGGCTCGGTGCCCAACACGGCCGCGTACGTCGTCGCCGGGTCCAGTGCCGCCTCCCCGACCTCGCCGCTGTTCCTGATCTCGATGGCCGTCATCGCCGTGCCTGCGCTGGCAGGCGCCGCGCTGGCCTGGCGCAAGCGCCACCACCTGCGTTCGCGCTGACCGCGCGTCATCACCGCGGCCGGTACACGTCCAGCCGCCCGCACATCCCGAACCTCCCGTACGCCGAGGGCTGTTCGGCGTGCACGACGGCGTCGGCGAGGTGGGTGACGTCGCCGTCCGCGAGCCGGTCGAGCTGGTCCCCCGTCGCCGCCGCGGCGGCCGCCGCACCGCGCTGCCAGCGCTCGCGCCACTCGGCGAGCCGGGGCCGTACGAGGGCGGCGGCGGCGCGGTGGAAGGCGGTCAGCGGTTCGGGGCCGTCCGCCTCGCGCAGGATGCGGTAGCCCTCCAGGGCCAGGTCGCGGCGGGCGCGGGCGATCCGGGCCTGCTCCTCCTCGGGGGCGTGGGCGGGGACCGTGGTGGCGGCGGCGTACGTCTCCGGGTCCGTCAGGTACTCCGGGGGCAGGGTGAGGACCGCGTCGCCCGCTTCGGGCAGCCCGCTGTTCTGCATCAGGACGGTGATGCGCAGATCGTCCTCGTTGACGAGCCGGTGGATGGTGCCCGGCGTGAACCAGGCCACCGTGCCCGGCGCGAGGGGCGTCTCCTCGAACCCGGAGGCGGTGAGCGTCTGCACGACCCCGCGTCCGCCGGTGACGACGTACCCCTCCGAGCAGGCCAGATGCAGATGGGGCGTGCCGCCGTGCAACCCGTCGGCGGCGGGCCAGTCGTAGACGCACAGGTGCGAGACGGCGACGCCGCCGGGCAGGCCGTCGTAGGCGCTCACCACGGGTGGGTCTTGAGATAGTCGGCGATCTCCTGCCGCTCCCAGGCCCCGTCCGCCACGACGACGCGGTAGCGGCGGGTGAGGGTGTCGCCGGGGGCGAGCTCCAGCTCGTCGAAGTACGCCCAGGACGGGGCGATCCCCGCGAAGGGGTCGTTGCGGACGAACCAGTGGGCCGGGTGGGCGCCCCGCTCGCCGGTGTGGTCGTTCTCGGGGGCGTGCGCGAAGACGACGGTGGCGTGGCCGTCGGCGCCGTCGTGCTCGCCGGACAGCGCGAGCCAGGGGCTCTGGGAGGCCATCAGTTCCGGCCCCTCGCCGTCGGGCCCGATGATGCGCCCGTCACGGAAGGCGCGCGGCCCGCGCCAGAACAGTCCGGTGTATCCGGCCAGTTCGCGTCCCGCGGTGGTCGGGCTGCCGAACCGCAGCGGCTCGTCACGGCGGTTGGTGACGGCGCTCGTCCAGGTCAGCGCCCAGGACCCGGAGGTCCGGTCGACGTCGTGCACCTCGATCCTGCGGTGTTCGTCGGCCCACAGTTCGCCGCTGTGCGGATGCCAGGTCAGCCGCTCGGCGATGACCGCCCGGCCGGCGTCGGCCGAGACCTCGTCGAAGGCGACGTGCGCCATGGAGCCGACCCGCTCGGGGAGTTCGAGGTACCCCTCGCCGTGGACGTAGGAGTTGCCGCCCCACAGGTTGGCGCCCGAGAGGTGCGACGCGGTGAGCGACAGGCCCTTGTGCCAGCGGTGGTCGTTGGGCCGGTAGTCGGTGACGACGTCGCCGGCGAGGGTGCGCAGGGGGTGGATGTACGGCTTCGGCGCCTCCCAGGCCGCCTCGGGCCGGTAGACGTAGGCGAGCAGTTCGACGCCGCCGACCGGGTCCGTCACGGTGACGCGGTCGCCGTGCGCGTGGACCAGACGCAGGCCGGTCATGCGGAGACCTCCTCGGCGGCAGCGGGGGCGGCTGCGGGCGCCCAGCCGGGGGCGCCGCCGTGCAGGGCCGTGTAGAAGGGGTCGCCGGGGCCGATCTCGCCCCGCTTCACCGTCACGTCCGTGAACGCTGCCTTGTAGAGCGCGCTGATCAGCTCCAGGCTGGTGCGCCCGTCGGCGCCGCTGCTGCGCGGCCGTTCCCCGGCGCGCATGCTCGCGACCAGCTCACGCAGCTGCGCCAGGTGCGAGCTGGGCACGTCAGCGCCGAAGTCCTGCCAGGCGGCGGCGCGGTCGCCGGGGACGTCCCGGGCGGGGGTGACGCGCCAGTCGGCGTTGGAGTGGCCGTAGAGGTGGGTGAGCTCGACGGTGGCCAGTTCGCAGTCGATGCGGATACGGCTGACCTCGTCGGGGCTGAGGACGCTGTTGACGATCGTCGCCATGGCCCCGTTCTCGAAGCGGACCAGGGCGGTGGAGACGTCCTCGGTCTCCACGTCGTGGACGAGCCGCCCCGCCATGGCGCGCACCTCGCTCCACGGGCCGAGCAGGTCCAGGAGCAGGTCCATCTGGTGGATGCCGTGGCCCATGGCGGGGCCGCCGCCCTCGGTGTGCCAACGGCCGCGCCAGGGGACGGCGTAGTAGGCGGCGTCGCGGTACCAGGTGGTCTGGCAGTGCGCCACGAGCGGCCGGCCGAGGGCCTGCTCGGCGAGCAGCCGCCGTACGTGCCGGGAGCCGGACCCGAACCGGTGCTGGAAGACGATCGAGGCGTACGGACCGCCCTTCGTCCCCTCCTCGGCCGCCACGGCGTCGTAGTCGGCGAGGGTCGGCACCGGGGGCTTCTCGCACCACACCCAGGCCCCGGCGCGGAGCGCGGCCACGCTCTGCGCGCGGTGCAGGGTCGGCGGGGTGCAGATGGTGACGAGGTCGGGCCGCTGCTCGGCGAGCATGCGCTCCAGGTCGGTGTAGGCGTGCGGGATCCCGCCCTCCGTGCAGAAGGCCTCGACGGCGGCGGCATCGATGTCGACGGCCGCGACCACCTCGGTCTCCCCCTCCGCGGCGAGCTGGGCGAGCGCGGGCAGATGGGAGCCTCGGGCGATGGCGCCGGTGCCGATGACGGCGGCGCGGATGCGGCGGCCGGCGAGCGGAGCGGATGGGGACATGTGCGTGATCAGCACTCCTCAGACGAACGACCGAACAACCGAGCGACCGGGCGAACGGGTCGACCCACTGGGCGAGCGGGTCGCCCCACTCGCACAGCAAGCGCTTTCATTCAGCCAGCAAACTATGCGTCGGCCCCCTGGCCGGTCAACACGTCCGCCCTGCTCAACCGCGCCGCGCCTATCCCCCGCGCCGCCCGCCCCGAAACCCCTGTGCCGGGTCTGTCACCCGGGGGCGCTACGCTGCCCTTGACACACCCCCTTGATCACCGCGCGCGCGGCGGCCCGCCGTGTCCGCCGCCCCCCGATCGGCACTTGGACTCCGTAACCTCATGTCTTGGTTTGAATCCCTCATCCTCGGACTCGTCCAGGGGCTGACCGAGTTCCTCCCCGTCTCCTCCAGCGCGCACCTGCGGCTGACCGCCGCCTTCTCGGGCTGGGAGGACCCCGGCGCCGCCTTCACCGCGATCACGCAGATCGGCACCGAGGCCGCGGTGCTGATCTACTTCCGCAAGGACATCGGTCGGATCCTGTCAGCGTGGTCCCGGTCGCTCTTCGACAAGGAGATGCGCAAGGACCACGACGCCCAGATGGGCTGGCTGGTGATCGTCGGCTCTATCCCCATCGGCGTGCTCGGCATCACCCTCAAGGACGCGATCGAGGGGCCGTTCCGCGATCTGCGGATCACCGCGACGATGCTCGTCGTCGTCGGCATAGTCATCGGCGTCGCGGACCGGCTCGCGGCACGCGACGAGAAGGGCGGCCGCCACCGCGCGCCGAAGCAGCGCAAGGGGCTGGAGAACCTGGGCGTGAAGGACGGCCTGATCTTCGGTCTCTGCCAGGCCTGCGCGCTCATCCCCGGCGTGTCCCGCTCCGGCGCCACCATCAGCGGCGGCCTGTTCATGGGCTACAAGCGCGAGGCGGCGGCCCGCTACTCCTTCCTGCTGGCCATCCCGGCGGTGCTGGCCTCGGGCACGTTCGAGCTCAAGGACGCGATGGAGGGCGGCCACGTGGCGTGGGGCCCGACGGCGTTCGCGACGGTGATCGCCTTCGCGTCCGGATATGCCGTGATCACCTGGTTCATGAAGTTCATCAGCACGAAGTCCTTCATGCCGTTCGTGTACTACCGGGTGGTGCTCGGCATAGTCATCATCGTCCTGGTCGCCATGGGCGCGCTCAGTCCGCACGCGGCGGAGTCGGCGGGCTGAGTCCCGGCCAGGACTCCCCGGCGAGCGGGTGGGGCCGTGACCGAGGACATACGGTCTGCGTAGCCGTTCGGTAGCGCACTGTCAGCGCTTGCCCCTAGGCTGTCGCCATGTCCCCCAGTTCCGTGGTCCGTGGTTCCGTGCGCTCCGCCTCCGAGGTGAACGAGCAGATCCGTGCGCTGTGGCAGCGCACCGGCGGCAGTCTGTCGGCCGAGGACCGGTCCGAGTACGAACTGCTGGTCGTCGAGTGGGCGGCGGCCGTGCGGGGCGACGTGGTCAGGGCGGCATAGCGGGCGGCGGCGCAGGAGGGGGCATCCCCCGTCGTACGCGTGCCCGCACGTGAGCGTTCGGCCTGCCGGAGCGGTCCCGCCGGGCGGGTGCGAGAGGCCCTGGTCGCTGGTCGGAGTCGTTTCGCCGTGAGTGGTTGTGGGGACAACCAATTGGCTTCGGCTGTCGAGTACGGGGAGGGCCCGCAGCACATGAGTCGTCGCTCTACTGGTTTCGTCGGCGTCTGGGCCGAGATGCAGCGGCAGCAGCAACGCCAACTGGACGCCGAAGCCAGACGGCGACGACTTCAGGAGCAGCAGACGCGCGCCTACGAGCGGCGGGCCGTGCAGAGCCACCGCGAGTACCGGCACGCGGAGGCGGTGCGGCGCACGGAGGAACTGGACGCGCAGGTCGCCTCCCTGCAAGGCCTCCTCGTCACGGGCTGCCAGGCCCCTCCCTTCCGGGCCTGCGCCCTCCTGCGGGCGGAGGACGTACAGCCCTTCGCCCCGGGGCCGTTGGCGCACCCCGTGCCCATGCCGAAGTTCCACCACTACCAGGCGCAGGGCGGCTGGAGCGCGAGTCGCCGGGCGCAGGCCCAGGCCGACGCGCAGGCGCGCTTCGAGCACGACTGGCGCGCCGCCCAGGCCGCCGAGGCCGAACGGCAGCGTCAACTGGCCTCCTACCAGCGGGAGTACCAGCAGTGGGCCGACGCCCGGCTGGCCGAGGTGCGACGGCACAACGCCGCCGTCACCGCCGTCACCGACGGGGTGCGGCGCGGGGACCCCGAGTCCGTCGTCGAGTACTTCTCCGCCGCGCTGTACGCCTCGACCGCGTGGCCCGAGGCCTTTCCTCGCCAGGTCGCGGCGGCCTACGACCCGGCGGCCCGGCAGCTGGTGCTCGACTGGGACCTGCCCCCGTACACGGTCGTCCCCGAGACCAAGTCCGTGAAGTGGACGGCCGCGACCGACCAGTACAAGGAGACGCCCCGCCCGGTGAGCCGGCGACGCGCTCTGTACCGGGAGGTGCTGGCGCAGTGCGTGCTGCTCGTCCTCCACGAGCTCTTCGCGGCCGACGACCAGGGCGTGCTCGAATCGGTGGCCCTGAACGGGTTCGTCGACGGACACGATCCGACGACGGGCCGCCCGGGCCACATCTTCCTCTCGACCGTCATGGCCGCGCGCTCCTCCTTCCGGGACCTGCGTCTGGCCCAGGTGGACGCCGGCAGCTGCCTGGCCGACGCGCTGCGCGGACAGCTGTCGGCCCGGCCGGACCAGCTCACGCCCGTACGGCCGGGCCGTCGGCCGCAGGAGGTCGGCAACCCGGTCGTCGCCCACGGCGGCGGCGAGGAACCGGACCTGTTCGCGATGGATCCGGTCGCCTTCGAGGGCCTGGTGGCCGACCTCTTCCGCGCGATGGGCATGCAGGCGGTGACCACCCAGCGCTCCAACGACGGCGGCGTGGACGTCGACGCGCTGGATCCGACGCCGATACGGGGCGGCAAGATCGTCGTCCAGGTGAAGCGCTACCGCAACACGGTTCCGCCCACCGCCGTGCGCGACCTGTACGGGACGGTGCAGGACACCGGTGCCAACAAGGGTGTCCTGGTGACGACTTCGGGGTTCGGCCCCGGCTCGCACACTTTCGCCAACGGCAAGCCGCTGGAACTGGTCTCGGGAGCGGAGCTCGTCGACCTGCTGCATCGTCATGGACTGAGCGGGCGGCTCGGCGACGGGGGCCGGCAGGCCGGCGTGCAGCCGTCCCCTTCACCGCCGGACGCCCAACTGCCGCCGGACTACAACGTCCTGGGCATGTCGTGGACCGGACGCGTCGCGCTGGACGTGTGCGCTCTCGTCTGCCGCGGCAACCGCGTTCTCAGCGACGATCACTTCGTCTTCTTCAACAACCCGGCGACACCGGACGGTTCGGTGCGCGCCCTGCCAGCCACGGCGCCCGACAAGGCCGCGGTCTGCGTCTCCTTCGAGGGGTTGCCGGCCGAGGCCGACCGGTTCGTGCTCGTGGCCGCCGTCGACCCCGAGGTCGACCCGGACGCCGACCTCTCCGGCTTCACCGACGCCCGCATCCGCCTCCTCGACCCCGCCCTGACCGAACTGGGGCAGTTGGAGGTCTCCGACGGCCGGCCAGGCGAAACGGCCCTGGTCCTCGGCTCCTTCCGCCGCAGGGCGAACGGCGACTGGGACTTCGTCCTGGGCGGCAGGGGCTACCCGGGCGGCCTGGAGGAACTCGTGCGGGACTTCGGCGTCGACGTGGAGTGAACTGCATCGCCTCAGAGACCGCCGTCCGTCCTGCGGGTCCACAGCGAGAGGTCGCTGCTCGTCGCGACGGCGAGGGTCTGCCCCGTCGGTGAGAAGCCGACGGCTCGCATCTCGGAGTGGTCGCAGTGGAAGACGTGCCACCAGTCGCCGCCGTGCCGACCGGCGTGCGGCAGGCCGCCGTCGCGGGAGAGCAGGACGCGTTCGTGCGGCCACGCGGGGACGACGACCTCCACGGTCCAGCCGTCCGCGGTCGTGGTGTGCAGCCCGCCCCCGTAGAGCCCGGCGATGTGCACCCTGCTTCCGACGACGGGGCCCAGGCCGGGGCACGACAGGTCGGCCGCCCCGTCAGGGGTGCTGTCCTCGGGGGCGGGGTCCCGGTCCCGGGCGATCCTCTCCCCCGTGACGGCGTCGAACAGACCGTGGCCGTCGTGCGAGACGACCATCACCATGTCGTGGCCGGCGCCGGGGTGCGAGGCGAACCCGATCCCGAGAAGTCCGCCCACCGCCGAGCACACGACCCGGCGCCACGGCTCGGGGGCCGGCAGCACAGGGGCCGCGAGGAGCCGGTCCCGCATCTCCCGCTGGTACGAGGAAAGCCCCGGCTCCGGGTCCTGCGGACCGGCCGGGGCTTCCTTCTTCATCCACTTCCACACACAGCCACGATCCCAGCTCACTCGGGTCTCGCCCAAGTGGATTCGGCCGGGGCGGCCGTCACGCGGAGGCCACCACCTCGCCGGCCACGACCTGCGGCGGGTTGGGAAGCAGCGCCGCGAGGTTGTCCCGTACGAAGTCCGCGGCCTTGGCGATCGATTCATCGGCGCCGGCCCGGTCCCGGAAGACGCTGGTGGAGACCATCACCCCGTCACCGGCGTCGATCCAGTAGTAGGCCACGAATCCGGAGACCTGCTGCATGAGCGGCACGAACCCCTCGTTCACGAGCCGAGCCGCCTCGGCGGCGTCGGTCACCCCTTCGTACCGCCGCACTGCTGCGTACATGTCCACGCTCCTCACGGCAATCAGCGTTCGTCCTCTGCTGAATCGCCGTACCCCTGCGACGGCCGGCCCGCCCACGAGGCGCGCGGCAATCACCTGAAGGGCCGCCTCGGCTGATCCGAACGGCGGCCCTGTCCTACCCGGCTGAGAGGGCTTGGCGAACGCCGTTGGGGGCGAACGTCCAGACGGCGTGGCTGCCGGGGCCGACGGTCAGGGTGGAGTGGCCGAGCCGCTCCACGTGCCGGGTCTTCGCGGGGCCGTTGAGGGACATGTCGACCCGCCGCAGTCCCGCTTGTTCGCGCGGGACGACGTCGAGGCGGATCGTGGTGCCGCCGTGCTCCGCGACGACGCCCCCGCCCGGCAGGCGCCGGACGGCGAACCCGCCGGCCCGCAGCAGCGGCACGGTGTCGGCCAGGTCGCCCTCGGTGACCGCGAGGTGCACGGCGGTCACGTCACGCATCAGATGGGTGCGGTAGTCGTCCGAGAGTTGACGTGCTCCTCGTCCTGAAGGGACGAGGATTCTGGCCTTCTCGACCGGTTGCCGTGCCGCTACGCGGCACGGTCTCCGGTCGGGAATCCGTGGCTTCCTGTTTCTTCGCGCTGTGCCGGGATCGCTCCCGGTCTTACCGGCGCTCCGCAGGCCGATACCGCCAGTCCGGCGGCCGTCTCGATGTTGATCGCGGCGTTGTGGTCACGGTCGTGGACGGTGCCGCACGCGGGGCAGGTCCATTCCCGCACATTCAGGGGTTTGGGCCCGTCCACGGTGCCGCAGGCGTGGCAGGTCTGGGAGGTCGGTTCGAACCGGCCGATCTTGACCAGGGTGCGCCCGTACCGTTCTGCCTTGTACGCGAGCATGCTGATGAATGATGACCAGCCGGCGTCGTGCACGGACTTGGCCAATCTGGTGCGGGCCAGTCCCGTCACCGACAGGTCCTCCACGGCGATCCCTTGGTTCTCGGCGATCAGCTGGGTGGAGAGCTGGTGGTGGAACTCGCGGCGCGCGTCAGTGACCTTGGCGTGGGCGCGGGCGACTTGCAGGCGGGCCTTGGCCCGGTTCTTGGATCCCTTCTGCTTGCGGGACAGCTCCCGCTGGGCCTTCTTCAGTTTCTTCTCCGCGCGCCGCAAAAAGCGCGGGGAGTCGATCTTCGTGCCGTCGGAGAGGACCGCGAAGTGGGTCAGGCCGAGGTCGATGCCGACGGTGCGGTCGGTCTGCGGCATGCGGGCGGCGTCGGCGGCGGGGTCGGTGTCGATGACGAAGGAGGCGAAGAATCTGCCCGCGGCGTCCCTGACGACGGTGACCGATGACGGTGTGACGGGCAGTGGGCGGGACCATTTCACCTTCACCGCCCCGATCTTCGGCAGGCTCAGACGGCCCTGGCCGGTGCTGCCGGTGATGCTCCAGCGGGCGTTGGCGGTGAACCGGATCGACTGCCGGCCGTCCTTGCGCGACTTGTAGCGGGGCGCTCTCAGTCTCGGGCCCTTGCGGGAGCCGTTGAGGGAGGCGAAGAAGTTCTTGTACGCGGCCTCGGCGTCCCGCAGGGACTGCTGGAGCACCACCGCGGAAACCTCCCCCAGCCAGGACCGCCCGGCTGTCCGCTTCGCCTCGGTGATCAGCTTCCTCGACAGCTCACCGGCCGTCGGAAACCGCTGCCCGGCCCTGCGGGCGTCCTCGCGGGCACGCACGGCGTCGTTGAACACGACCCGCGCACACCCGAACGCCCTCGCCAACGCGGCCTGCTGGACGGTGTCGGGGTACAACCGATAGGCGTACCGAAGCTGCATGACGATCACCTTAGAAGCCCGAACACCCACTGTCGCCGGGAACATGCGCGCGAAAGATCACCGTGGCGTGCACTGCCCCGCTCCGCCGGAACGACACCGCGACGCTCCACGTCGCCACCACGAGATTCGCTTCACCCCCGGCCTGAAGGCCGGAGCACCGCGAATGAATCCCGGTAGCGGCCGGTCCAGGTCTGTCCGTCCGTGCCGCTCGTGGTGCGGACCTGGAAGTTGGCGAAGTCCCGCAGGTAAGCGGAGTGTTCGATGGCGTCGGCGGTCTCCCGGTCGAGGACGCCGTAGGAGTGGTTGTAGAACAACAACTGCCGTTCGTACGAGGTGCTTCGGTCCTCGGCGTGTGCCGTCCCCACGCCGCCCCCGATCGCTCCGGAGAGGGCCACGGCGAGCACGACGATCATCCGTAATGTCCGGCGAATCAGCATGCGAGCGATCGTAGGGCGGGCAGGCCGCGCTTGTGGTTCTTTCCGGAGACCGAGGCGAGCGTTCGTTCGAGCCGCACGGGCCGCGGGGTGATCGAAAATCGGTGGCCCGCCGAGCCGTCGGGGCCGAAAACTGTCCGTCATGGAACACCCGCACCAGGAGATCCGCGAGATCCGCGCGCTCCACACGGCGTCCACGATCACCGTCTACCAGGCGTACGACCCCGCTGTCGGAGTGCCCGCCGTACGCCACGGCCGCTTCCCCTCCACGTGGCGGCGGAACCGCATGACGTGGATCAAACCCAGCTTCCTGTGGATGATGTACCGCTCCGGCTGGGGCACCGGTGAGGGGCAGGAGACCGTTCTCGCCGTCGAGATCACTCGCGACGGTTTCGACTGGGCGCTGCGCCACGCCTGTCTGTCGAGCCACGTTCGCTCCCTGCACCCCGATCGCGGCGCCTGGCAGCGCGAACTCAAGCGGGCGCCGGCCCGTGTCCAGTGGGATCCCGAACGCGACCTGAACTCACGTCCCCTGCCGTACCGTTCGCTGCAACTCGGGCTTTCCGGCGAGGCGTCGGCGCGCTACGCCGACGAGTGGACCGTGTCCATCAGCGACGTGACTCCGCTCGCCCGGGAGATCCGTGCGCTCGTCGCCCGCGGCGATCAGGACGCCGCGCGGGAGTTGCTTCCCCGGGAGCGGCCCTACCCCGCCGGTGACGAACTGCTCGCCCACCTGCGGCCCTGAGCGGCGCGCACGGCACCCGCCCGGTCGCCGGCGGACGTCACGACGGGACGGCCGCGCCCTCGGGCGACGCGTCGGGCTCCGGCTCCTGCGGAGGATCCGTGAGCTGTTCGCGGACGTAGTTCCAGACCACCGCCACCAGTGCGGCGACCGGTACCGCGAGGAAGCTGCCCACGACGCCGGCCAGACTGCCGCCCAGCGTCACCGCGATGAGGACCACCGCGGCGTGGAGGCCGAGACCGCGGCTCTGGATCATCGGCTGGAAGACGTTGCCCTCCAGCTGCTGCACCACGACGATGATCGCCAGCACGATCAGCGCGTCCGTCAGGCCGTTGGAGACCAGTGCGATGAGCACCGCGACGAAGCCGGCGAACAGCGCGCCCACGATGGGCACGAACGCCGAGACGAAGGTCAGCACCGCCAGCGGCAGAACCAACGGCACCTTGAGGATCCACAGGCCGAGGCCGATGAGGACGGCGTCCAGCAGTCCGACGACCGCCTGGGAGCGCACGAACGCGCCCAGTGTGTCCCAACCGCGTTCGGCCACGGTCGGGACGTCGGTGGCGAGCCGGCCGGGGAGCTGACGGGCCAGCCACGGCAGGAAGCGCGGGCCGTCCTTGAGGAAGAAGAACATCAGGAACAGCGCCAGCACGGCCGTGATGAGCCCGTTGACGACGGTGCTCACCCCGGTGACGACGGCGGTGACCGCGCTGCCCATTCCGTCCTGGGCCCGTGCGACCGCGCTGTCGAGACCCTTGGTGATCTGGGCGTCGTCGATGTTCAGCGGCGGTCCGGCCGCCCACTCGCGCAGCCTCTGCATGCCTTCCACCACGCCGTCGGTCAGGTCGCCGGACTGCGACGCCACCGGCACCGCGATCAGCGCCACGACGCCCACGGCGACCAGCAGGAACAGCACCGTCACGGTGGCCGCGGCCAGGGCGGGCGGCCAGCCGCGCCGGCGCAGGAATCGGGTCGGCGGCCAGGTCAGCGTCGTCAGGAGCAGGCCGACGACGAGCGGCCACACCACGGACCAGGTCCGTCCGAGCAGCCACAGGGCGACCGAGAGCATCACGAGGACCAGCAGCAGGTCGACGGATATGCGCGCGGACGCGCGCAGCGCGGCGCGCGTCTTCGTGGGGCTCAGGGTGGCAGGCATGGGGTCACCCTATGTGCAGCCGTGTGCGGCCGTGCCAAGGGCCATCCCCCGCACGGCCCTTGGCTCCGCGAGGTCCATGCCCAACACTCGGGTCATGACGCAGCGTGTGGAGCTCGCCACCGTGATGGACCGGCTGGCCGTCGACGGGTTGATCACGGAGTACGCGGTCGCGGTCGACGACGGGGACTGGGCGGCGTACCGGGAGTTGTTCACCCCGGACGGCCGGGCGGACTACCGTTCCGCCGGCGGGATCGAGGGGGACGCCGGGAAGGTGGCCGGGTGGCTCGCGGAGAGCATGCGGCTGTTCTCCATGCGGCAGCACCTGATCGTGAACCGCCGTGTCCGCTTCGGGGTCCTGGAGCGGGACCGGGGCGACACGGCGCACGTCCAGGCCGACTACCTCAATCCCATGCGGCTGGCAGGGGACGCCGCCCGCTTCGGGGACACGGGTTCCGGTGCTTCGGCCGGGCCTCCCGACTTCGTCTGCGGCGGCCGCTACTCCTTCGCCCTGCTGCGCACGGACGACGGCTGGCGGCTGCGCGAGGTGGTCGTGGCGGAGAAGTGGCGCCGGGCTCCGCGGCCGTCCGGGAACCGACCGGGCCCGATGCCCCGGGAGTGACCGACGCCATCTGGTCGGAGATCGTCCGGGGCGCGCACACTGGAGCCGTCAGTGGGTAGGGAGGTGCCGTATGAAGACGTTCGGTCCCTGGCTCACCTCCCCCTGGCGGCGTTCCGCTCTCGCGGCGCTGGCCGGCGCGCTGCCCGTGCCGGCGTTCCCGGCGCCCGCCCTGTGGTGGTGGGCGTGGTTCGCGCTGGTCCCGCTGCTGTTGCTCGTCCGGTCGGCCCCGACGGGCAAACGGGCGGCGTACGACGGCTGGTGCGGCGGCTTCGGGTTCATGCTGGCCATGCATCTGTGGCTGCTGCCGTTCCTGCACGTCTTCATCTTCGTGCTGGCCGCGCTGCTCGGTGCGTTGTGGGCGCCGTGGGGCTGGCTGGTGCGCCGGTTCCTCGGCGGTGCGCCCTCGCGGGGGCGGGCCGCGGCCGCGCTCGTCGTGCTGCCCTCGGGCTGGCTCGCCGTGGAGCTGGTCCGGTCCTGGCAGGCGCTCGGCGGGCCGTGGGGCGTGCTCGGGTCGAGTCAGTGGCAGGTGGAGCCCGCGTTGCGGCTGGCGTCCGTGGGCGGGGTGTGGCTGCTCAGCTTCCTGGTGGTGGCCGTGAACGTGGCGGTGGCCGTGCTCGTCGCGGTGCCGGCGCACCGGCTGCCCGCCGTGGCGGGGCTCGCGGCGACGGCCGCCGCGGCGTCCGCCGCGTGGGTGTGGTCGCCGCGGCCGGACGCCACCGGGCGGGTGGCCAGGATCGGCGTGGTGCAGCCGGGTGTGATCGACGGCCCGGACCGCCGTTTCGACCGGGAGGAACAGCTCACCCGCAAGCTCGCCGGGCAGGACGTGGACCTGGTGGTCTGGGGTGAGAGCAGCGTCGGCTACGACCTCGACGACCGGCCCGATCTGGCGCGCCGACTGGCGGCGCTGTCCCGTGAGACCGGTGCCGACATCCTGGTCAACGTGGACGCCCGCCGCTCGGACGTGCCCGGCATCTACAAGAGTTCGCTCCTGATCGGCCCGGACGGCCCGACCGGCGACCGGTACGACAAGATGCGGTTGGTCCCCTTCGGGGAGTACATCCCGGCCCGTTCGCTGCTCGGCTGGGCTTCCTCGGTCGGCAAGGCGGCCGGTGAGGACCGTAGGCGGGGCTCGAAGCAGGTCGTGATGGACGCGGGGCGGGGGCTGCGGATCGGGCCGATGGTGTGCTTCGAGACGGCGTTCCCCGACATGAGCAGGCATCTGGCCGGGGACGGCTCGGACGTGCTGGTCGCCCAGTCGTCGACATCGACGTTCCAGGAGAGCTGGGCGCCCGCGCAGCACGCCTCGCTGGGCGCCCTGCGCGCCGCGGAGACCGGCCGGCCGTTCGTGCACGCGACGCTGACGGGTGTGTCCGCCGTGTACGACGCGAACGGCCGGCCGGTGGGGTCGTGGCTGGGGACGGACGCGAGTTCGACGGCCGTCCACGAGGTGCCGCTCACCGACGGCGTCACCCCGTACGTCCGCTTCGGCGACTGGCCGACCCACGCGGCGCTGCTGGTCCTCGCGGCGGCGGCCGCCTGGGAGGGGACCCGGGCGGTCAGGCGGCGCCGGAGGTCTCCCGCACCGCTCGCACCACCCGCTCGCACAGTTCGTGAGTCGCCAGTGCGTCCCGGGCGCTGAGCACCTTGCCGGCGCGGACGGCGTCGAGGAAGGCCAGCACGGCCTGTTCGATGCCGCGCTGCCGGGCGACGGGCACCCAGTCGCCGCGCCGGCGCAGGGTCGGCTGGCCCTTGTGGTCGATCACCTCGGCGAGGTTGACGACCTGCCGCTTGGTGTCCTGCCCGGAGACCTCCAGGATCTCCTCGTTGGACCCGCTGAGCCGGTTCATCACCCCGAGCGCGGTGAAGCCGTCGCCGGCGAGCTGGAGCACGACGTGGTGCAGCAGGCCGTCCCGGACGCGGGCCCGCACGGTCACGTCGTCGACCGGCCCCGGCACGAGGAAGCGGAGCGTGTCGACGACGTGGATGAAGTCGTCGAGGATCATCGTGCGCGGTTCCTCGGGCAGTCCGGCCCGGTTCTTCTGGAGGATGATCAGCTCGCGCGGGTGGTCGGCGCACTGCGCGTAGCCGGGGGCGTAGCGCCGGTTGAAGCCGACGGCGAGGCTTGTGCCGCGCTCTTCCGCGAGGGTCACGAGCCGCTCGGAGTCGGCGAGTTCGTACGCCAGCGGCTTGTCGACGTAGGTGGGGACGCCCGCGTCCAGCAACCGGCCGACGATCTCGGGGTGGACGGCGGTCGGCGCGTGCACGAAGGCGGCGTCGAGGCCCTGGTCGAGGAGCGCGTCGAGGTCCCGGTGCCGGTGTCCGGCGGGGAGCCGCAAGGTGTCGCCGACCTGCTCCAGGGTGGCCGGGGTGCGGGTCTGGAGGTGGAGTTCGATCCCCGGCAGTGTGCCGAGCACCGGCAGGTAGGCCTTGCGCGCGATGTCACCGAGTCCGATGCAGCCGACCTTCACGGGGACTCCTTCACTGCTCGTCCGCGCCCTGCGTGTCCTGCTCGTCCGTGCCTGCCTGCACGGCAGCATACGGGGCCTGCGGGGGCCGCCAGTCGGCGATCCCGTCGAAGCCGCGCAGGACGAGGCCGGGGGCGGCCTTCGACGCCACGACGAGCACGCCGTCGCGGACGGCCGTCACCGCGCGGCCGCGTGCCATGTTGAGGCGGGCGATCCGCACGGCCTGGCGGGTGATCGTCGTCGTCCGGGGCAGCCGGGCGGCCGTGTAGGCGGCGAGGTCGTCGCCGTGATGGGCGAGGACGATCGCGTCCTCGACGGCCTGGTTGCCGCCCTGGCCGAGCGTCGGCGGCATGGCGTGCGCGGCGTCGCCGAGGAGGGCGACCCGGCCGCGGTGGTGGGCGGGCAGCGGCCGCGCCAGGTGGTGGACGTCGTGGCGCAGGACGTCCTCGGGGCGGGCGGCCGCCAGGACGGCGGGCACCGGGTGGTGCCAGTCGCCGAAGAGGCGCAGGAGTTCGGCCTTCTCGTCGTCGGGCGCGTGTCCCCCGGCGGGTGTCATGGCGGCGGCGTAGGCGTAGACGCGGCCGTCCTTGAGGGGGTGGGTGCCCCAGATGCGGCCCCTGCCCCAGGTCTCGTGCGAGGCGAACCGTGCGCCGGGCACGGGGATCACCACCCGCCAGGTGGTGAATCCGGAGTAGACGGGGCCGGGGTGGCCGGGGAAGAGGGCGCGGCGTACGGCGGAGTGGATGCCGTCGGCGGCGACCACCAGGTCGGCTTCCAGGTCGCCGTCAGGGGTGGTCACGCGGGCGGGGCGGCCGGAGGGGCCCGGGTCGCCGGGATCGGTGAGGGCGCCGGGCGTACCGGTGCGGACGGCGTCCGTCGGGAGCAGGGCGGCGAGGGTGTCGATGAGCGTGGCGCGGTGCAGCAGGACCAGGGGGCCGCCGAAGCGGGCGGCCGCCGCGTCCGCGTCGGAGCGGGAGAGCCAGCGCCCGCTCGGGGCGCGCAGCCCTCCGTCGCCCTGCCAGGCGGCGAGGTCGCGGATCCGGTCGCCGACGCCGATGACGTCGAGGGCGCGCAGGGCGTTGGGGGCGAGGGAGATGGCGGCGCCGACGGGGGCGAGGGAGGAGGCCCGTTCCAGGACGGTGACCCGCCAGCCGATGCGGTGCAGGGCCGCGGCGGCGGTGAGACCGCCGATGCCGCCTCCTATGACGACCGCCCGCCTCGGCCGCTCCTGGCTGTGCGCCATGACTCCTCCTGGGCTCGACCCTGCGCACTACATCCGTAGTACGCCACGCCTCGACTGTACTACGGGTGTAGTGAGCGGGGTAGGTTGACTGCATGTCCGCACGTCCCGCCCCAGACGCCTCGCGCGCTGAACTCGTCGCCGACACCGCCCTCGCCCTGCTCGCCGAGCGCGGCACGCGCGGCCTCACCCATCGGGCCGTCGACGAGGCGGCCGGGCTCCCTCAGGGCTCCACCTCCAATGTCGCCCGCACCCGCCAGGCGTTGCTGGAGCTGGCGGTACGCCGGCTCGCCGACCGTGAGGCCCGGACGCTCGCCCTGCACGAGCTTCCGGATCCGCGGGCCGGCCGGCTCCCCGTGGTGGACGCGCTCGCGCTGGCGACCCACCGGGCGCTCACCCGCGACCGCGAGCTGACGCTGGCCCGCTACGAACTGGCCTTGGAGGCCACGCGCCGCCCTGAGCTACGGGTTCATTTCGACGCGGCGGGGGCCCGCTTCCGGGAGCAGCTCGCCGCCCTCGTCACGGCGCTGGGATCGACGTCCCCCGAGCGGCATGTGCTGTCGCTGGTCGCCTGGGCGGACGGGCTGATGTTCTCCTGCGTGGCCGGTTCGTTCGGGGCGCGGACGCCGAGCCCGCAGGAGGTGCGCGCGGGGCTGTCGGAGCTGCTGGCGGGGATGCTGGGCGACTGAGGGGAGGGCGCGAGGGTGTGTGCGGTGGCTGAAAAGGCGTGGTGACCGTGGGCCGGCTGGGCGATCATGAAGTAATGACGACGACGCAGCGCACCGAACCCGCCCAGAACGCCGACGAACGCACCATGCTGGAAGGCTGGTTGGAGTACCACCGGCAGACCCTGGCCTGGAAGTGCGAGGGGCTCACCGACGCCCAGTTGCGGACCGCTTCCGCGCCGCCGTCCGAACTGTCCCTGCTGGGGCTGGTGCGGCACATGGCGGAGGTGGAGCGCGGCTGGTTCCGCGAGGTGCTCGTGGGTGAGGACGCCGAGCCGATCTACTTCAGCGACGAGGACCGCGACGGCGAGTTCCATCTCACCGAGGCGGACGGCTGGGAGGAGGCCCACGCCACCTGGCAGGCCGAGATCGAGATCGCCCGGCGCAACGCGGCCGGCTTCGAGCTGGACGACCTCTCCCGAGGGAAGAGCCGGCACAGCGGCGAGCCGTTCAACCTGCGCTGGATCTACACGCACATGATCGAGGAGTACGCCCGGCACAACGGTCACGCCGACCTGCTGCGCGAGCGCATCGACGGCGCGACCGGCGACTGACCGGGGGCCTTTCGAAAGACGCTCTAGAGAAGGTCGTCCGAGGCGCCCTCGCCGAGGCGCAGCTCCATGCGGCTGATCGCCGCGCGCACGCCGTCGCCGTAGCTGTCGTCGCCGAGGACGCCGGCCGTGCGGCGGGCCCGGCGGAGGTGGCTGCGGGCGGCCTCGGAGCGGCCCAGCCCGGCGTAGTCCGCCGCCAGGTTGAGGTGCAGGGAGGGGAACAGCGCCCGCACCTCCACCGAGGCGTCCTGGTCCTCCGCCGCTGTCAGCGCCCGCAGGTCCCAGGCGAGTTCGTCGAAGGGGTCGTCCTGGGTGTCCGCCAGGTAGTGGGCGAGGGTGCAGCGGTGCAGGGGGTCGCCGCCGTCGCCGAGTTCGGTCCACAGGTCGAGGAGGCGGCGCCGGGCCTCCTCGCGGTCTCCCCCGTGGTGCAGCATCACGACCTGGCCGATCCGTGTGAGCACGGAGTCCGGCGTCGCCTGCCCCTGTCGATGCTCCGCCACCGCGCCTCCCTGGACCTGTTGCGAGGACGTCGGGGCCGGTGCGACCGTCCGCCTGCTCCACGACGCGACGAATCTAGCCGCCTGCGGCGGCAATACCGGTCAGGCGGCACCGGGCCGGCCCGGGTGGAACCGGCCCGGAGGCGGTCAGCCGAGGTTCGGGACGGTCCAGTCGATCGGCTCGTGACCCTGCCGGGCCACCGCCTCGTTGATCTGGGTGAACGGGCGGGAGCCGAAGAACTTCTTCGCCGACAGCGGGGAGGGGTGCGCGCCCTTGACCACGATGTGCCGGCTCTCGTCGATCAACGGCAGTTTCTTCTGCGCGTAGTTGCCCCACAGGACGAAGACGGCCGGGTCAGGCCGGCCGGCCACCGCGCGGATCACCGCGTCGGTGAACTTCTCCCAGCCCTTGCCCTTGTGGGAGTTCGCCTCGCCGGAGCGGACGGTGAGGACCGCGTTGAGCAGCAGCACGCCCTGCTCCGCCCACGGCATCAGGTAGCCGTTGTCGGGGATCGGCGTGCCCAGTTCCTCGTGCATCTCCTTGTAGATGTTGCGCAGCGACGGGGGGATCTTGACGCCCGGCCGCACCGAGAAGCACAGGCCGTGCCCCTGGCCCTCGCCGTGGTAGGGGTCCTGACCGAGGACCAGCACCTTCACCCGGTCGTACGGCGTCGCGTCGAGCGCGGCGAAGACCTCGTCGCGCGGAGGGTAGACGGGGCCCTTCGCTCGCTCCTCCTCGACGAACTCCGTCAGCTCCTTGAAGTAGGGCTGCTGAAGCTCGTCGCCCAGCACTCCGCGCCAGGACTCGGGCAGCATGGCGATGTCGGTCACGTCAACGTCCTCCGTTGTGCGGTCGCTTCCAGGCCTCAGAACCTACAGGCGACCACTGACAAGGCGGCCGGCCGGTGCGCTCACCAGCTCGTCTTGCGGTACAGCTCGCCCACCATCATGATCGTCGACGGGTCCAGGGACCGTTCGCCGCCGGAGATGTCCTCGTTCGCCGCGAGGTACTGCTTGCCCTGCCAGAGCGGGAGCAGCCGGGCCTCGTCGACGAGAATCTGCTGCGCCCTCTCGAAGTCCTTGACCACGTTGGCGCGGTCGCTGGACTGGCGGGACCGCGGCAGCAGCACCTGGGTGATCTCCTTCTCCGGGTACGGCGTGCCGAGGGCGTTCTGCTCGCCGACGAACGGGGCGATGAAGTTGTCCGCGTCGGGGAAGTCCGGGGACCAGCCGCGGCCGAAGACGGGGTACTCGCCGTTCTGGTAGCCGAGAACGTAGGTGTTCCAGGGGCGGCTCTTGAGGGTGACGCGGAACAGGCCGGAGGCCTCGAGCTGCGCCTTGATCTCCTTGAACTCCAGGGCGGTGTCGGAGCCGTAGCGGTCGGTGGTGTACCAGAGGGTGAGCGGGACGGGTGTGCTGATGTCGGCGTCCGCCAGGATCCGCCGGGCCTTGGCCGCGTCGGGTTTGCCGAAGTCGTCGAAGAAGCCGGTCGTGTGGCCGGTCAGGCCCTTGGGGACCATGGAGTACAGCGGGTCCACGGTGTCCTTGTAGACCTTGTGGGCGATGGCGGGCCGGTCGATGAGCTGGGCGACGGCCCGGCGCACCGGCAGCCGGTCGGCCCACTCGTCCTTGGGGTTGAACACCAGGTAGTTGATGTTGCTGGCGGCGCCCTCGACGAGCTGGAGGCCGCCTTTGTCACCCTCGCCCTCCAGGGCGACGATGTCGTCGGCGGCGAGCCCCTGGTAGGTGATGTCGATCTGCTTCTTGCGCAGTGCCGCCACCATGTCGCCGGAGTCCTGGAAGTAGCGGATGTTCACCGCGTCGTTCTTGAGCTCGGCGTAGCCCTTGTAGCTGTCGTTGCGGACGAGTTCGGCCTGTCTTCCGCCTTCGTAGCCCTCCAGCCGGTACGGCCCGGAGCCGACGATGCCGTCCTCCTTGCGCAGGGCGTTCGCGGGGTAGTCGTCGGGGTCGACGATCGAGCCGGCCGGGGTGGCGAGCACGAACGGGAAGGTGGCGTCGGCCTTGTTGAGCTCGAAGACGATCACGTTGTCGCCGCTGACGGTGATCCGGTCGAGGCTGCCCAGCAGACCGGCGGGGCCGGTGGGGGCGTTGATGGCCTTGATCCGGTCGATCGAGTGCTTGACGGCCTTCGCGTCGAGCTTGTCGCCGTTGGAGAAGGTCAGGCCCTCGCGCAGTTCACAGCGGTAGGTGCGGCTGGAGGCGTCGGTGAAGCTGCAGCTCTTGGCGGCGTCGGGCTGGGGCGTGGTCGAGCCGTAGGGGTAGGCAAGCAGCGTCTGGTAGACGTTGCGGAACAGCTCCCAGGAGCCGTCCCAGGCGGCGGCGGGGTCCAGTGTGCTGGGGGCGCTGGTGGTGCCCACGACGATCGGTCCTGCGTCGTCGGAGCTTTCCTCTCCCAGGAGACTGCATCCGGCCACCAGGGATATGGACACGATCGCCGCGAATCGCTGCAAGGATCGGTTCCGGTTGAACACGCGCACGCTCCTCGATCTGCCATGCCAAGGGTTGGCAGACCATACCGCAGGCCTCCGCCGCGTGGGCGGCGGAGGTGGGGCGGTACTGCTGAGGCCGGTGATGACGACGTTGTCAGGGTGCGCGCGGCGGCCCGGGCGCCGCGAGGGCGCCCGGACGCGCGGTGCGGTCAGCCGACTCCGGCGTTGAGGAAGATGCCTCCGTCGACGACGAGGGTCTGGCCGGTGATCCAGGCGGACTGCTCGGAGGTGAGGAACGCGGTGGTGCCTCCGATGTCGGAGGGCACGCCGAGCCGGGCCAGCGGGTAGGCGGCGGCCGCCTCCGCCTCGCGGCCCTCGTACAGGGCCTGGGCGAACTTGGTCTTCACCACGGCCGGGGCGATCGCGTTGACCCGTACCTTCGGCGCGAACTCGTGCGCCAGCTGCACGGTCAGGTTGATCATCGCGGCCTTGCTGACGCCGTACGCGCCGATGAAGGGCGAGGCCGAAAGACCGGCCACGGAGGCGATGTTGACGATCGTGCCGCCGTTGTCCTTCTGCCAGGCGTGCCAGGTGCGCTGGGCGAAGCCGAGGGCGGAGACCACGTTGGTCTCGAAGACCTTGCGCGCCACGTCCAGGTCGAGGTCGGCGATCGGGCCGAAGACCGGGTTGGTGCCGGCGTTGTTGACGAGATGGTCGACGCGGCCGAAGGCCTCCATGGTGCGCTCGACGGCGGCGGCCTGGTGGTCCAGGTCGTGGGCCTTGCCGGCGACGCCGATGACCCGGTCCGCGCCGAGCTTGTCGACGGCTTCCTTGAGCGCGTCCTCGTTGCGTCCGGTGATGCAGACGCGGTCGCCGCGGGCGACGAGGGCCTCGGCGACGCCGTAGCCGATGCCGCGGCTGGCCCCCGTGACGAGGGCGACCTGGCCGGAGAGTGCGGGCAGTTCAGTCATTTCGTGATCCCCAGTGCTTTCTGGTGCTGCCTGGTGGCCTCAGTGGCCCTCTTAGTCGAGCGGTCCGCCGGCGACGTACAGCACCTGGCCGGAGACGAAGCCCGCGGCCTCGTTCGTGAAGAAGGCGATCGCGTTGGCGATGTCGTCGGGCTCGCCGACGCGGGCCACGGGGATCTGGGTGGCGGCGGCGGCCTTGAACTCCTCGAAGCCCATGCCGACGCGGGCGGCGGTCGCCGCGGTCATGTCGGTGGCGATGAAGCCGGGGGCGACGGCGTTCGCGGTGATGCCGAACTTGCCCAGCTCGATGGCGAGGGTCTTGGTGAAGCCCTGCAGACCCGCCTTGGCGGCGGAGTAGTTGGCCTGGCCGCGGTTGCCGAGCGCCGAGGACGAGGACAGGTTGACGACCCGGCCGAAACCGGCGTCGACCATGTGCTTCTGGACGGCCTTGGTCATCAGGAACGAGCCGCGCAGGTGCACTCCGAGGACGGTGTCCCAGTCGGAGACGCTCATCTTGAACAGCAGGTTGTCGCGGAGCACGCCCGCGTTGTTGACGAGGATCGTCGGCGCGCCGAGCTCCTCGACCACGCGGGCGACGGCGGCCTCGACCTGGGCCTCGTCGGAGACGTCGGCGCCGATCGCGACGGCCTTGCCTCCCGCGGCGGTGATCTTCTCGACGGTGTCCTTGCAGGCGGCCTCGTCGAGGTCGATCACCGCGACGGCGCGGCCCTCGGCGGCCAACCGGACGGCGGTGGCCGCGCCGATGCCGCGCGCCGCGCCGGTGACTACTGCGACCCGCTGCTCAGTGGTGGACATTGCTGCTACTCCTCGGGTGAGCGACCGCTTAGTACCTTCAGTACGACGTGACGCTAGAAGCCCTGGCACGCGGTGTCAACGGCATCCGCGTGCGTGTGATCCATTACCTGACGAGCAGGTTCAGCAACCGTTCGGTCTCGGCCACCGGGTCGGCGGTGAGCCCGGTGTGCACGGGGCCCGGCTGCACGACCGTCGAGCGGGGCGCGATCAGCCAGCGGAAGCGCCGCCCCGCGTCGTCGCCCGCCGCCTGCCCCGCCGCCTCGCCGCCGGCGCAGACGCCTTCCACGGCGCGCAGCGCGGCCCGGACGCCGGCCACGTCGGCGTCGGGGTCGAGGGCCAGCAGCCGAGCCTCGTCGAGGTGGGTGAGCGCGCCGACGTAGGACCGGGCGCGGCAGTAGAGGAGCACCCCGGCGTTGATGCACTCGCCGCGCTCCACACGGGGGACGACGCGCAGCAGGGCGTACTCGTAGACGTCCCGGTCGCTCGCCTGGCCGGGCCTGATGAAGTGGCGGTCGTCGCTCACTCGGTCCCCTTGATGCGTTCGTGGATGACGGCGGCGCGCGCGAGCAGGGGCGCCGCGTAGGCGTCGCGCAGCGCGTCCGGGGAGTCGAAGCCGGGCTCGTCGGCGAGCCAGGCGTCGGGGATCTCGGCGGTGACCTCGGCGAGCAGTCCGGCGGTGACGCGCGGGGCGAGTTCGGCGGCCGCGGCGGCGACATCCGGCCGGAAGGGGGTGAGCGCGTGGTCGGAGGCGTCGTAGGGGCGGGCCGCGGACGCCTGGGCGGAGGGCCAGTTGTGGTGCCAGATCATGGTGGCGCCGTGGTCGATGAGCCACACCTCGCCGCGGTGGAACAGCAGGTTGGGGTTGCGCCAGGAGCGGTCGACGTTGTTGGTCAGCGCGTCGAACCAGACGATCCGGCCGGCCTCCTCGCGGCTCACCGGGAAGGCGAGCGGATCGAAGCCGAGGGCCCCGGAGAGGAACTCCATGCCGAGGTTGACGCCGCCGCTGGTGCGCAGCAACTCCTGTACCTGCTGGTCGGGTTCGCCGAGTCCGAGCACCGGGTCGAGGGTGACGGCGGCCAGCGGGGGGACGCGCAGGCCCAGCCGGCGGGCGAGTTCGCCGCAGACGACCTCCGCGACGAGCGTCTTGCGGCCCTGGCCGGCGCCGCGGAACTTGACGGCGTAGGTCCCGTGGTCGTCGGTCTCGACGAGCCCCGGCAGCGAACCGCCCTCACGCAACGGCGTGATGTAGCGGGTCGCGGTGACCTCTCTCAGCATGTCCCTCAGGCTCCCCACCCATGTGGCCGTCGGCGGTGCGCCGATGACCGTGCGACGGTTGCCCCCGGCGTCCGGAGTCGAATGAGCATAGTAACCGAGCGTGATCGTCCGGCGGGCGTCGCGGTGGGCGGTGGTGACGCCTCAGCCGGCGGCAGGACGGGCACCCTGCGACCGGCTCGCCGCCAGGCCCCGGATCTCCTTGCGGAAGTCGAGCGGCGAACGCCCCGTGCGCTGCGAGAAGTACGCGCTGAACCGGGAAGGCGTGACGAAGCCGAGGCGGTCCGAGATCTGCGCCGCGCTCTCGTCGCCGTGCGCCAGCAGACGCTTGGCCTCCAGCACGACCCGGCGGTCGATGAACTCCTTCGCGCCGAGCCCGCCGCCGGCCAGTGTCGCCCGGGCGAGGGTCCGGCCCGAGTAGCCGAGCATCTGGGCGTAGTCCTCCACCCGCCGGGTGACGGTGAAGCGCCGTTCGACCGCGTCCCGGAAGCGCAGGTAGGTCTCGTCCGGCTCCGGGGCGGGGCCACCCGCCGGGACGGTGAGATGGGCCAGCCGCAGCAGGAGGACGGCGAGGAGGTGGCGCAGGGCGGCGATGTGCACGTCGAGCGGGAGCTGTCCGAGCGCCCGGAACTCGCGGCTCAGGTGCTCGGCGGCCAGGGACACCGCCTCGGCGTCGGCGTCTATGGGGGTGGTGAACTGCGCCGCGTTCGTCCGTCAGGACGACATCGGCGACGCGGCCGCCGCGGTGCTGTCACGGCCGGACGACCACGTGGGGGTGGTGTACGACCTGACCGGGCCCGATGCCCTCACGTTGGACGAAGCCGCCGTGATCCTTTCCGAGCGGCTCGGACGCCCCGTCGCCTACCGCCAGGAGACGGTCGAGGAGGCCTACGCCTCCCGCTCGTCCTGCGGCGTCCCGCAGTGGCAGCTGGACGCCTGGGTGTCCACGTACACGGCCATCGCGTCGGGCGAGCTCGACGGGGTCAGCGACGCGGTTCCCCGACTGACCGGCCGTCCCGCCACGCCTCTCGCCGACATCGTCAGCGCCGCGAGGCACTGACCCACGCCGCCCGCCAGAACCTCGTAACGCCAGAGTGTCGCTTTTTCACGTCGGTTTCCCCGGCGGCGCGGCGACGGCCCACGAGGCGCTGCCAGTTCTGCGACGTCATTCACCACGCCGCCGGGCCCGCCCACCGGCACGCCCTCTCCCCCACTGAAGCCGCCTGATCGCAGGGCGGTCCTCGATCGCCGCGACATAGGTTTCCGCCATGAACGGTGACTGGCGGAAGGACCGCATCGGGGCCGCGCTGCGCGGGGAGAACCCGACCGTGCTGCGGCGGTTGTCGGCGGGGTTCGCGGTGATCGGGGACGTCCAGTTCCTGCCGGGCTACTCGGTTCTGCTCGTGGACGATCCGGGAGCGCAGCGGCTCTCGGACCTGCCGAGGCCGAAGCGGCTGTCGTTCCTGTCGGACATGGAGCGGCTCGGTGAGGCCGTGGAGCTGGCCTGCCGGCGGCTGGATCCGGCCTTCAGGCGGGTCAACCTGGAGATCCTCGGGAACACGGACCCGTTCCTGCACGCACATGTCTGGCCGCGGTTCGACTGGGAGCCGGACGGTCTCGTGGGTGCTCCGGTGTGGCTCTACCCGCGTGAGCGGTGGAGTGACGAGCGGTTCAGGCTCGGCCCGCGGCACGACGTGCTGCGCGAGGCGATCGGCGGCGAACTGGACCGGCTGAGTTCGACGACCTGATGAATCCGAACGCCCCCCAGGTCCGGAATACACCCGAGAGGGAGTGTGCGGCCGGCCGGAGGGAGCAGCGATGTCAGGGGTGTCACGGGACGCGTCGGGCGGTGACGTCCGGCGGGGGCGGCGGCGCACGGCCGTCGTCGGCAGCGGGGTCGCCGGCCTGACCGCCGCGTACGTCCTCGCCCGCGCCCACCACGTCACGCTGTACGAGGCCGACGGCCGGCTCGGCGGTCACGCCCACACGCACGAGCTGACCTCGCGGGACGGCACACGGCGGCACGTCGACTCCGGCTTCATCGTGCACAACCGCCGCACCTATCCCCAGCTCCTGCGCCTGTACGGCGAACTCGGCGTCGCCACGCAGGAGTCGGAGATGAGCATGTCGGTGCGGTGCGAGGGGTGCGGCCTGGAGTACGCGGGCGCCCGTGGCCCCGCGGGTCTGTTCGCCCGTCCGGGCAACGCCCTGCGCGGCGCGTATCTGCGGATGCTCGCCGAGGTGCCCGCCTTCCACCGGGCGGCCCGCAGGCACCTCGCCCGGCCGGACGAAAGCGCCATGACACTGGGCGAGTTCCTCGACCGGCAGGGCTTCTCGCCTTATTTCCGCGCCCACTTCATGACCCCGGTCGTGTCGGCGGTCTGGTCCTGCGACGCCGCCACCGCCCAACGCTACCCCGCCGCCTACCTGTTCCGCTTCCTGGAGTACCACGGCATGCTCTCCGTGAGCGGCTCCCCGGCCTGGCGCACCGTCACGGGCGGCTCGCGCGCGTATGTCGAGCGGGTGGCGGACCGGCTGGACGCGGTGCGCACGGCGACGCCGGTCCGGGCGGTACGGCGGCGCCCCGACGGCGTCGACGTCACGACCGACGCCGGCGTCACGGAGTCGTACGACGCCGTGGTGGTCGCCACCCACCCCGACCAGGCGCTGAGCCTGCTGGCCGACGCCACCCCGCTGGAGAAGGACGTGCTCGGCGCGTTCCGCTACTCGCGCAACACGACGCTCCTGCACACCGACGCCGCTGTGCTGCCCAGCTCCCGGGGCGCCCGCGCCTCGTGGAACTACCTGATGCCGTCGTGCGAGGCGGGCGCCGACCGGGTGCGGGTCAGCTACGACATGAACCGCCTGCAACGGCTCGACGCGCCCGAGCGCTACGTGGTCTCCCTGGGCGCGCAGGACCGGGTGGACCCGCAGCGGGTGCTCGCCCGCATGGTGTACGAACACCCCGTCTACACGCCCGAGTCGGTCGCCGCGCAGCAGCGGCTGCCCGAACTGAACAGCTCCGTCACCGCGTTCGCGGGCGCCTACCACGGCTGGGGCTTCCACGAGGACGGCTGCCGCTCCGGCGTGACGGCCGCCGCGGCGCTGGGGGTGCGGTGGTGAGCTTCGCGTCCGCCCTGTACCCGTGCACGATCACCCACGTGCGCTCCGCGCCCCTGCGCCACGCGCTGCGCCACCGCACCTACATGTGGCTGATCGACCCCGACCACCCGCCCCGACTCCCCCGCCTCATCAGGCCGTTGGCGCGCTTCGATCCGCGCGACCATTTCACCGGCGACCAACCCTCCCTGCGCGCGGGGCTGGACGCGTTCCTCGCCTCCCGCGGGGTGCGCCTCGACGGCGGCCCGGTCGTCATGCTCACCCACGCGCGCGTGCTCGGCCATGTCTTCAACCCGCTCACCCTGTACTGGTGCCACGGCCCCGACGGTTCCGCGCGCTGTGTGGTCGCCGAGGTCCACAACACCTACGGCGGGCGCCACTGTTATCTGCTGCGCCCGGACGCGTCGGGGACGGCCCTCGCCGACAAGGAGTTCTACGTCTCCCCCTTCTTCCCGGTCGACGGCCGCTACCGCATGCGTGTGCCCCGCCCGCAGGACAGGCTCGACCTGACCGTGCACCTGGAGCGGGAGGGCGGCAGGCCCTTCACCGCCACCGTGCGCGGGGCCCGGCGCGAGGTGTCCGCGGGCGCCGTGCTGCGTCTGGCGGTGCGCCGGCCCTGGTCGACGCTCGCCGTGTCGGCCGCCATCCGGCTGCACGGCGTCCGCCTGTACCTGCGCGGGCTGCCGGTGCAGCCCCGCCCCGCTCCCGTATCCGCACTCGAAGACACCGATCCCGACCAGCGAGACCGCCGCGAGAACCCGGAGAACGCCGCATGAGGACCGCCGATCCCCGACCCGTCCACGCGGGGCGGACCGTGACCGCGCGCCCGCGCGACTTCGCCGTCGACCGGACGCGCTGGCCCGACGTGGCCGTGCCGCCGGACGCCTCGTGGACCCGGACGGCGGTCACCGCGGCCGTCGTACGGCGTGCCCTGCGCGACCTGCCCCTGCACGTGCGCTTCGCGGACGGCTCCTCGATCGGCGCGGGCGGCCCGGTCATGGACGTCCGCGACCCGAAGGCCTTCCACGCCCGGATCGGCAGCCAGGGCCTGGTCGGCTTCGGCGAGTCGTACATGGCAGGCGAGTGGGACGCGCCCGACCTCGTCGCCGTCCTCACGGTGCTCGCCGGGAACGCGGTCGGGCTGATCCCCCGCCCCCTGCAACGGCTGCGCGGTCTGTGGGCGCTGCGCCGGCCGGACTCCGAGCGCAACACCCCCGGTGGGGCCCGCGACAACATCAGCCGCCACTACGACCTTTCCAACGACCTCTTCGCCCTCTTCCTGGACGGCACGCTCACCTACTCGGCCGCCCTCTTCGACGGCTTCCCCGCGGCCTGGGACCTGCTGCCCGCCGCCCAGCACCGCAAGATCGACCGGCTGCTCGACCTGGCGGGCGTGGGCGAGGGGACACGGCTGCTGGAGATCGGCACCGGCTGGGGGGAACTGGCGATCCGCGCCGCCGCGCGCGGCGCGCACGTCACCTCGCTCACCCTGTCCCGGGAACAGCGCGACCTGGCGCTGGAGCGCGTCGCCGCGGCGGGTCTCACCGGCCGGGTCGGTGTCGAACTGCGCGACTACCGCGAGGCGCGCGGCGCGTACGACGCCGTCGTGAGCGTCGAGATGGTGGAAGCCGTGGGTGCGGAGTTCTGGCCGGTCTACTTCCGGGCGCTGGACGACCTGCTGGTCCCCGGCGGCAAGGTCGCCCTCCAGGCCATCACCATGCCGCACGACCGCATGATGGCCTCCCGCGACACCTTCACCTGGATCCAGAAGTACGTCTTCCCCGGCGGGCTGCTGCCCTCCGTGGAGGCGGTGGCCGGGACGGTCCGCGACCACACCGCGCTGCGCGTGGCCCGCCGCGACGCCTACGGCGAGCACTACGCCGAGACGCTGCGGCTGTGGCGGGAGCGGTTCGCCGAGCGGGCGGACGAGGTGGCCACGCTCGGCTTCGACGCCACGTTCCGCCGTATGTGGACCTTCTACCTGGCCTACTCCGAGGCGGGTTTCCGCTCCGGATACCTCGACGTGCAGCAGTACCTGTTGACCAAGGAGGACCTGAGATGACCTTCCCCTGGGCGGCGTTCGCCGTCAACCTGGCCTGGGCGGCGGGCGCGGCTCTCGCCGTCATGCTGGTCACCTTCGCCGTCGCCGTGCGCAAGGGCGTCCACCGGATCGTCGACTGCGCCTGGGGGCTCGCCTTCACGGCGGTCGCGCTGGTGACCTTCGTGGCGTCCGCCGACCACGGCGACCCGGGCCGGCGGCTCCTGGTGACCGCGCTGACCGCGTTGTGGGGCGTGCGGCTGGCGGTGCACATCGCCCGGCGGGGGCGCGGGCACGGCGAGGACCCCCGCTACGAGGACCTGCTCGCCAAGGCGCCCGGCGACCGGAACCTGTACGCCCTGCGGAAGGTGTACCTGCTCCAGGGCGCGCTGGTGTGGCTCGTGTCGCTCCCCGTGCAGGCCGCGCAGTACGTCACCGGGCCCATGTCGGCGTGGGCCGTCGCCGGGGCGCTGCTGTGGGCGGTCGGTGTGTTCTTCGAGGCGGTCGGGGACGCCCAGCTCGCCCGTTTCAAGGCGGATCCGGCGCACAAGGGCCGGATCATGGACCGGGGCCTGTGGCGCTACACGCGCCATCCCAACTACTTCGGCGACTTCTGCGTGTGGTGGGGGCTGTACCTGATCACCTGCGACTCGGGCGCGGCGGCCGCCGTCTCCCTCGTCTCCCCGGTGGTGATGAGCCTGCTGCTGACCAAGGGCAGCGGTCAGCGGCTGCTGGAACGCCGGATGGCGGACCGTCCGGGCTTCGCCGAGTACGCGGCCCGGACCAGTGGGTTCTTCCCCCGGCCGCCCAAGAGGACGGTGTCCCGTCCGAGGACCGGTGCGCGCCGCTGAGCCGGGGCGCGCCCCGGGCTCAGGGTGGCGGACCGGGCGTCTGCTGTCGTACGGCGGCGACCCGGCGCAGCACCTCCTCGCGCAGCGCCGGGCGTGGCGTCCGGGACACCGCCATCCCCAACCGGGCCGCGGTGGCCGTCAGCTCGGCGGTCTCCCGCGCGCAGCTCCCGCACTCGGCGAGGTGCCGCTCGAACTCCTCGCGTTCGTCGTCGGACAGGGCGTGCAGGGCGTACGCGCCCGTCAGCATGTGAAGATCGGCGGACGTCACGCCGTCGCCCCGAGGGCCACCCGGTTCGTCAGCCCCCGAAGGTCCGGTGACGCCGACGGGTCCGTGCCGATGTGTACGGCGTGTCTCACGTGGTCCTCCGAGGTCGGGACATCTCCGAACGTATTCCGGTACCAGGGCGGTCGCGGATTGGTCCCTCTCCCATGAAATACCGAACGACGTCAGACTGCTCGGGCGGCCGCGCGCCGGGCCCCGGTCGGGTTCACCGTTCGGCGGCGGACGGGACGACCTGTGAGGAGGACGCATGACCGAGCACGAGCAGACCCGGCAGGCCAAGGAGGGCACGGCGCAGGACCCGGCGTCCGCGCTGGTGACGCGCCGGGCCACGCCCGCGGCGCGTGCCGCCGTGCTGTTCCTGCACGGCGGCCGGGCCGACAGCCGTGCCCGCTCCCGGCCCTGGCAACTCGCCGCGGTCCGTATGAGGCCCTTCGTGCGCGCCGTCGCCCGGGAGGTGCCCGACGACATCCTGCTGGGCGAGGTGCGCTACCGGCTGCGGGGGTGGAACGGCTCCGCCGCCGACACGCTGAAGGACGTCCACCGGGCGCTGAGCGAACTGACCCGGCTCGCGGGGGACGTCCCGGTGGTGCTGGTGGGGCACTCGATGGGCGGGCGCGCTGCCCTGCGCGCCGCGGAAGCGGCCCAGGTGCGGGGCGTGCTGGCCCTGGCTCCGTGGTGCCCGCCGGGGGAGCCCGTGGAGCATCTGCGGGGCAAGCTGATCGTCGTGCTCCACGGGGACCGGGACCGCGTCACCGACCCCGGCGCGTCCCTGGCCTTCGTCGAGCGGGCCCGTGCGGCGGGGGCCAGGGCCGACGCCGTAGTGATGCCGGAAGGGGACCACGCCATGCTCCGCCGCAGCGGGACCTGGCACCGCACGACGGCGTCCGCGGTGGCGGACATGCTGTCCACGGGATGACCGCACGAGGGGGTCGGGGCCGCGGGGCCGTGGACGCGGGGGCCGCTGACCGCGTCCACGGCGGTCGCCCTCGCACCGGTGACAGCTCCGGGACAGCTCCGGCTTACGCCCCGCTGACCTCGACGGGGTCAGTCTCTTGGCACGGTCCGCAGTTGCAAGGGCGCTGAACACGGGGCGTCCGTGGCCCGTACATCTCGGCAGATCACCGATCGTCCCCCGAAGGGAAACCCCAGCATGACCAGCGCATCCCTGAATCCCGCGTCCGGACCCGCCCGTCGTGCCGTGGTGGCCGCCGCCGGAGCCGCCGGGCTGGCCGTCGCGCTGACCGCGTGCGGTGGCTCCGACGACGACGCGTCGGGTTCGTCGAACTCGTCGGCCGGCGCGGGCACCGCCGGAGCGGCGGGCTCCGCCGGTTCGACCGGCGGTTCGTCGGCGAGCACCGGCGGCGGCGCGGGCGGCACGGCGCTGACCACGACCGCCGAGATCCCGCAGGGCGGCGGAAAGGTCTTCGAGGACAAGAAGGTCGTCGTCGTGCAGCCGTCGGCGGGTCAGTTCAAGGCGTTCTCGTCCGTGTGCACCCATGCGGGCTGCGCGGTGAAGAGCATCGCCGACGGCGTCATCAACTGCCCCTGCCACAACAGCAACTTCTCTATCACGGACGGCAGCGTGAAGAGCGGTCCGGCGAAGAAGCCGCTGCCCGAGGTGCCGATCAAGGTCAGCGGGGACTCCATCACCCTGGCCTGACGCCGCCGTCCGCCCGCTCGAAGCAGGCCAGCACCTCGTTGGTGGTCGCGACCGTGGCGACCAACGCGAGGGTGTGGCGGACCATCGCGGGGGTGTACTCCGAAGGCACCCCCGCGATGGCGTCGGCCGGCACCACGGCGGTGTAACCCCGGTTGACGGCGTCGAAGACGGCGTTGGGGATCGCCACGTTTGCCGAGACGCCGGCGACCACCAGGGTGCGGCAGCCCAGGTTGCGCAGCAGGGCGTCGACGTCGGTGCCCTGGATCGGCGACAGCCCGTGCAGACGCCGTACGACGAGATCCTCCGCGGCGACGTCGATGGGGGGCGCCACGCGGACCGCGTCCGTGCCGGGGAGTTGCCGCACGGGGAGGCGTTCGGCGGCATGGAACAGCCGGGCGTTGCGGTTGGATCCCCGGCCGTCCGGACGGCGTTCGGCGACGGCGTGCAGCACCTGTACGCCGCTCGCGTGCGCGCCGGCCACGAGCCGGGCGACGTTCGCGAGCGCGCCCGACTCCCGTACCGTGCGGGCGAGTTCGGGTAGCGCGGCGGTGGGACCGACGACGCCCTGCTGGCACTCGACGGTCAGCAGGACGGTGTGCTCGGGGACGAGGAGGTCACCGAGTGCTCCGTACGACGGCATGGCTCCTCCGGGGCGGCCGGCGGGTGAAGTCGGGTGAGAATAGCCACCGTTGCGTGAGCAGGGAAGAAGACTCATCCTTTGGGGAAGCATCCTTTTTTGACGTGCCGTCAGAGCCCGGCTCTGGCGCGACGTGAGAGAAGAGAACAGAAAAGAGGGCCGGATGACCGTGACTCAGCGCCGGGGCCGGAAGATCATGATGACCCCGGGAGAGCTGGACGCGTTCCTCACCTTCCAGCGCACCTGCCGGGTCGCGACCGTCTCCGCCGACGGCGCCCCGCACGTGAGTGCCCTGTGGTTCCTGTGGGACGGCTCGGCACTGTGGTTGTACTCGGTGGTGCGCAGCAAGCGGTGGGCCGACCTGCGCCGTGACCCCCGGGTCGCGATCGTGATCGACTCGGGCGAGGAGTACGACTCGCTGCGGGGCGTGGAGCTGTCCGGCACCGCCGAGTTCGTGGGCGAGGTCCCGCGCACCGGTGAGCTGTGCGCCGAACTCGACGCCGTGGAGACGCTGTTCGCCCGCAAGAACTTCGGCCTGAACGCGATGCCGCACGACGGACGGCACGCGTGGGTTCGGCTGCGCCCGGAAAAGATCGTCTCCTGGGACTTCCGCAAGCTGGCCGACAGGTAACGCCACCGCGCCCACACCTGGCAACGCCGGGTGTGGGCGGGGGGTCAGGCGCCCGCGCGGGGCGGACCGGGGGAACGGGGGCGACCGGTCCGGCGTGAAGGGGGCGCGGGGAACTGCGCGACCAGCCACGACGCACCCTCGATGCGCCCCGCTGTGATGCGCGCCCCGCATCGGACGACGCGCCGCGCCCTACACATACCCCCGCCCCGGCGACACCCGCACCGCGGACGCCACCGCGTCCGCCAGCTCCCCCGTCTCCCCCTGCCCCACCGCGGAAACGGTCACCCGCACCCCCGCGGGCGACGCCAGCCGAAACCGCGCGCCCGGTGCGACAGCCCACCCGGCCTGCAACAACCGGGCCACGGCCCCCGTCTCGTCCGGCACGGGGACCCACACGTTCATTCCGCTGCGGCCCCGTGCGGCCACCCCCCGCTCGGCCAGCGCCGCGATCAGCGCGTCGCGCCGCCGCCCGTACGCCGCCGCGACCTCCCCCGCGTCCACCGCGCCGTCCGACCACAGCCGCGCCACCGCCCGCTGGGTGATCCGGCTGACCCAGCCGGGCCCGAGCCGCTGGCGTCCGCGGACCCGGTCGAGGGTGACCTCGTCCCCGGTGAGGACGGCGAGCCGCAGGTCAGGGCCGTAGGCCTTGGCGGCGGACCGGACGAAGGCCCAGTGCCGGGTGGCGCCGGCGAGGGGATGCAGGGGAAGGTCGACGATCCGGTGACCGTGATCGTCCTCGACGAGCAGGGTCCCCGGATGCCCCCGCAGCACCTCGCGCAGCGCACGCGCGCGTGCGGCGCTCACCGCGGCGCCGGTCGGGTTCTGCGCCCGGTCGGTGACGATCAGGGCGCGGGCGCCGCCCGCCAGCGCGCGGGCAACGTCCTCGGGCAGCGGCCCTTCGTCGTCGACGCCGACGGGCGCCGTGCGCAGCCCGAGCGCCGGGACGAGGTCGAGCAGTGAGCCCCAGCCGGGGTCCTCGACGGCGACCGTGTCACCGGGCCTGAGGTGGACGGCGAGGACGCGCTCGATGGCGTCGAGCGACCCGGAGGTGACGGCGACGGGGCCCGCCGGCACACCGTCCGCCGCCCAGTCGGCCCGAGCCAGACGGGCCAGTTCGGGATCCACGGGCTCGCCCCCGTACAGGACCGGCTCCCGGTCGCCCCGCTCGGCGGCCCACGCGAAGGCCGGTGCGAGCGCCGGCAGCAGGGCCGGGTCGGGGTTGCCGGTGGACAGGTCCCGCACACCCTCGGGCACCTCGACGCGGATGAACTCACGTCCGGTCGTCGCCGGCTTCGAGCGCACCCGGCTGCCCCGCCGGCCGTCGGTCTCGATCACGCCGCGTTCGCGCAGCGTGCGATAGGCGGCCGCGACGGTGTTCGGGTTCACCCCGAGCAGGTCGGCCAACTCCCGCATGGGAGGCAGCAGTTCACCTGGCTCCAGTTCACCCGCCCCCACCGCCTGCTCGATGTTCGCGGAAATCTCCGCTGCACGACGCCCGGTGAACCGATATTCTCCTAGCACAAACAATATTATGCACTAGTGCAATACTCACCGCAAGGAGAGCGCCATGCAGGGGTCCACTCAGCCGACGGGGGCGACGAGCACCACGTCCGAGCCCGCCGCCTACGCCCCGACCGACCGCACGGTCCCCACCAGGGCCCCGCAGCGGGCGTCGTACGACAAGGACCTGGTGCACGCGCTGCTCGACGAGGGCTACGTCTGCCACCTCGGCTTCGTCCGCGACGGTGCGCCGGTGGTGCTGCCGACGCTGTACGGGCGGGTCGGCGAGACCCTCTATGTGCACGGCTCGACGGGCTCGCGCCCGCTGCGGATGACGGGGCGGGCCGACGCGGGCCTGCCCGTGTGTCTCACGGTGACGCACGTGGACGGCCTGGTCCTGGCCCGTTCCGCCTTCCACCACTCGATCAACTACCGCAGCGTGGTGGTGCACGGCGTGGCCCACGACGTGACCGACCCTGAGGAGAAGCGGACCGCGCTCGACGCCCTGGTCGACCACGTCGTCCCCGGCCGGGCCGCCGACTCCCGGCCGGCCGACAAGAAGGAACTGGCCGCGACGGCGGTGATCCGCATCGACCTCGCGGAGGTCTCGGCCAAGATCCGCACCGGCGGCGTGAACGACGAGCCCGAGGACCTCGCCCTCCCCCACTGGGCAGGGGTACTGCCCCTGCGCAAGGGCTACGACACCCCCGTGCCCGACGCCGGCCTCCACCCGGACACGGAACTGCCCGACTACCTGAGCCGCCTGTGACGACGAGGCTCGGCCCGCCTAGGCGGCCGTCCCCCGGGCGGCCAGCTGCCGTTCGGGGCTGCCGCCGGTCACGGGTTCGCCGGAGCTCTTGGCCGGAGCGGACGACTGGGCGATGAACGCGCCCAGCAGGACCACCGCGCCGCCCACGATCTGCGGCGCCGAGAGGTGCTCGCCGAGCAGGACCCAGGCCAGGACGGTCGCGATGACCGCCTCCAGGCAGGCCACGACGCCCGCGATCTGCGGGGACAGCCGGCGCACGGAGACCACACCGGTGACGTAGGCGACGACCGTGGCGATCAGCACGATCCACGCGAGCAGGGCCCAGGCCGGGACGCGGGTGCCGTCCATGACGGCGGAGTGCGCGAGCACCGACCAGTCCATGGCCCAAGGGCGGGCTACGACCGTCAGCACGGCGGCGCCGACCAGGAGGCCGTAGGCGATGACGCCGAGCGGGTCCGGGGCGCCGTCGGCGGAGTCGCTGCCCTGGTCGGAGAGGACGAAGTAGCCGACCTGGCAGCCGGCGGCGCCGAGCGCGAGGAGGAGGCCGAGGGCGTCGAAGCTCAGCCCCGCCCACACTTCCACGACGCAGGCGAGCCCGCCCACCGCGAGCACCACGCCGAACGCGGCGGCCCGCGTCACCGGCCGCCGCTGCACGAACCGCACCCAGCCGAGCACGAGCGCGGGCGCGAGGTACTCGACGAGCAGCGCCACGCCGACGGGGATGCGGGAGAGCGCGGCGAAGTAGAAGGCCTGGACACCGGCCACGCCGAGCAGTCCGAACCCGGCGAGCAGCGCGGGGCGGCGGCGTACGAGCGCACGGTGACGGACGGCGAGCGGCAGCATCACCAGGGCCGCGCCGGCCACACGCAGCCAGACCACGTGCAGCGGGTCGAGTCCCGCCTCGATCAGCGGCTTGGCCGCGACCCCGGAACCGCCGAACGCGATGGCCGACCCGATCGCCAGACCGAGCCCGAGGCCCTTTCCGCGATTGCCCTGACTGCTCACAGAGGTATGCACCGGCACATGATGACAGGCGACGACATGAGCGTCATCCCCGTTGACACCTGTCTCACCGGCCGGACGGCTCGTCGCGTGCGTGCCTCCTCAGCAGGTGCTTCCGCCGCCGGGGAGCCGGACGTCGAGACCGGCCTCGACGCGGGCGCGCAGGGCGAGCGGGTCGACGCCGGCGCGGGTGAGGACCTCCACAGCGCGAGCCCCGGGGTCGGCGACGATCGCCGCGAGGAGGTCCACGCCGCGCGCCGGCTCCCCCGGGCGGGCGCGACCCTCGGCACGCCGGGCGGCGGCCCGTACGCGCGCGTGGTCGAGCGCGGCGGTGGCGAGGGGGGAGAAGCCCTCGGCGAGGGGGCACGCGGCGGGCGGGGCCTGGGCGGCGATGACCGGGGCGCCGGCAGCGGCGAGTGGGGCCTGGGCGTCGGGCGCGGGTCGGGGGTCGGTGACGGCGGCGGTGACGACGGGCAGGGCCCCGGAGTCCTCGACGCCGCTCTGCCAGCGCAGGCCGTAGCCGATGCTGCGCTGGACGAGGTAGCCGAGGAGCCGGGCGAGCTGGGAGCCCTCGGCGAACGCGGCGCGGACCAGGGGGTCGTGTTCCAGCAGGGAGTGCAGGAGGTGCGCGGTGTCGATCTGCCGGTCGCCGTCACGGACCGCGCGGCGGCGCGCGCCGCCCAGAGCCGACGTCAGCTCCGCGCTGAACCCGGCGTCGTCGTCCATGGCGCGCGCCGTCCGGTCGGGGGACGGCTGCCGGGGAGTACGGGGTGGCACCTGTCCACCTCACCAGTTCCGGCGGCTCCGGGCATCCTCTGAGGGAAGCATTCTCGGGTGCCGCGCTGAGTGGATCAGAGCGCGCGGCATCTCCTCCTCAGGGATGAGATTCAGCCGCTTTGTCACCGTGGAGGCGCGCCGCCTGTACGCCGCACTTCCTGACGGTTCGTCAGTATTGAATGTCGACGGCCCTGCGGCTACGTTTCGCGACACCGCAGCCAAGCCCGAGTCGCCGGACACGAAGAGGTGGTCGTATGGCCGAAGTCAGCGCGGAGGCCCGTATCGAGGCGCCGGCCGAGAAGGTGTGGGCCCGACTCACGGACTGGTCGGGATACGGGGAGTGGAACGCGACCCACACCAGCTTCCCCGGGGGCGGCCCGAGTGCCCTCGAAGTGGGCGCGACCTTCCAGGAGAACATGAAACTGATGGGCTTCCCCGCCGAGGTGGAGTGGACGGTGGCGGAGCTGACGCCGGCCCGGGTGCTGGCCATTCGCGGCAAGGGCCCGATGGCGGTGAACGTCGCCACGCGTTACACCCTCACCCCCGACGGCGACGCGACGACGGTCCGCATCGACGGTGAGTTCACGGGCGCCGCCGTGTCGATCATGGCGGGCAGGCTCAAGGACTCGGGGACGGCGGCGCTGAACGAGTCACTGCGCAAGCTCGGCGGTCTGGTGACCTGAGCCGGCCCGTCGAGGCCGGGGACACGAGGGCGCCCCCGCGGTGTGCCGCACGGGGCGCCGCGCGGGGCGCCCTCAACCCGCGTCCCGACCCCTGTCAATCCTCGTCGGCGAGGATGAGATACAGCTTCTTTCGGGCCTCGTTGACGACGGCGAGCGCCTTGTCGCGCTGTTCCTTGCTGCCGGTCTTCCAAACCTGCCCGAAGGCCTCCATCAGCCCGAAGCCGGCCTGCCGGATCTCACCGAGCGCCTCCCAGTCGACCCCGCGGGAGGCCTCCTCCCAGGGTGCGTCGGGCCCTTCCTCCGCCGCCGCGCGGCCGGCGTCGGTGAGCGAGAACAGCTTCTTGCCGCCCTCCGACTCACTGCTGATCAGCCCCTCGTCCTCCAGCAGTTGCAGGGTGGGGTACACCGAGCCGGGGCTCGGCTTCCAGGCGCCGCCGCTGCGCTCGGCGATCTCCTGGATCATCTCGTAGCCGTGCATGGCCCGCTCCTTGAGCAACGCCAGGATCGAGGCCCGCACATCCCCCCGCCGCGCCCTGCCCCTGGGCCCGCCACGCCCGCGCCCGCCCCAGGGGCCCGGCCCGAACCCGGGCCCGAACCCCCCGGGTCCACCCGGCCCCCCGGGTCCACCCGGCCCCCCGGGCCCGAACGGCCCGAACGCCGCACGCCGCCCCTCGAACCCACCACGCCCCCGCCGAAAGCCTTCATCCCGCCCATGACCTCGCTCGAACCCGTGCGAACGCATCGCCACCACTCCATTCATTCCATCGTTGATCTGTCGTGATGCTTCGACGATATATCGGTAACGTTCGCATGACAAGACCCCGGACGCAGGCGCGGGGTGTCCTGTGGATCGGGCCGCGTAGCATCGCCGTGTGCCTCGCCATGCGAAGAAGCCCCGCCGGCTGGTCGCCGACGGGCGCGTGTACATGTGGACGATGCGCCACAGCCACCGAACGGGCCCCGACGGGCGGTCCGTGGACTGCCGCCAGACCCTCACCCTCTCCCCTCGGCCTGCCGGCGCCGGCGGGCCGCTGCGCATCGTCTTCGCCGAGGGGCCCGGCCGGTACGTCCCGGGCGGGGCCCCCTTGGGCTCCGGGGACGTGGGCTTCATCCAGGGCGCAGGCCTGAACCTGCACGAGCCGGGCGTCGTCCGGGCACTGCTCGACGTGGCGCTGGCCCGCGGGTGGCGACCGGAGGAGCGGCGGGCGGTGGAGCTCGACGGCTGGCTCCTGCTGGAGGCGGCAGCCACCGCGCAATCCGGAGCAGCCGACCGCGAAGGACCGTAGCCACGCCGCGTTCTGCTGCGGCATTCCCACCCACATCGCTGAGGACGTCGCCGCCGCGATCGGCCACGCCGTCAGAGCGCCGTGAGTGAGCGGAAATCTCGGTTGATCCGGACCCCGGCGTGTGAATACTGACTGTCGTCTCAGTTGTTCAGGTCTGCTTCCTGTGTCTCGGACCGAACCGGCGGAAGGGCCCGCGCGAATGACCATGCACGATGACCAGGTGGACGTGACCACCGACATCGTTGCGACCTTGATCCGAGAACAGTTCCCTCAGTGGAGCGGCGAGGACGTCCGACTCGTGCCGTCGACCGGGACGGTCAACGCCATCTTCCGTATCGGCAACGGCCTTTCCGCGCGTTTCCCACTGCGTCCGGTCGATGCCGCCGAGGCGCTGGCGGTTCTGGAGCGGGAAGCCGAGGCGAGTGGGGAGCTGGCCCGGGTGTCCCGGATTCCCGTCCCGGAACCCGTCGCCTTGGGAAAGCCCGGAGCGGGATACCCCATGCCGTGGTCGGTCCAGACCTGGCTGCCGGGAACGGTCGCTTTCGATGCCGACCCGAGTGGGTCGAATGCTTTCGCCGAGGACCTCGCGGCCTTCATCGCGGCCCTGCGGGACGCCGAGACGCGTGGGCGGCTTTTCGACGGCGACAACCGGGGCGGCGTACTCGCCCACCACGACGACTGGATGGCGCAGTGCTTCGAGGAGAGCGAGGGGCTGCTCGACGTACCCCGGCTCCGCCAACTGTGGAGCCGTTTCCGGGAGTTGCCGCGAACAGATGCCGACGTGATGAGCCATGGTGACCTGATCCCCGGCAACGTACTGGTCGCGGAAGGCCGGCTCGCCGGCGTACTCGACACCGGCGGCTTCGGCCCCGCCGACCCCGCGCTGGATCTGATCAGCGCCTGGCACCTGTTGCAGCCGGGCCCGCGGGAAGTGTTCCGACGGACACTGACCTGTGACGACCTGGAGTGGGAGCGCGGCAAGGCCTGGGCGTTCGAACAGTCGATGGGCGCCGTCTGGTACTACACCGAGAGCAACCCGACGATGAGCAGCATGGGGCGTCGGACCCTCGACCGCATACTGGAGTCGACGCGGTGAACCCGTGAGGCGTCGGCTGCGCTGCCTCCGGGACGAGGAAACCGTCTGGTCCTGCTTCGAGTCGGCGCCGATGCTAGGGCGTGGCGCCTCGTGGTGTCACACGTCGCCCAGGAACCCCGGGTCAGCCGGCCCCATGCTGCGGGCGAAGTCCGCGGCGACTCCCAGGATCCCGCGCATCGGTACGGGACGCCGGCTTGTCGCCGCGAGGTCGGCGTGGGCCTCCTTGGTCCACAGGAACGGGTAGACGGAGATGCCCTCCGCCAAGGACAGAGCCGCGGCTTCCTCGCGCCAGCCGGGCCAGCGCAGACCGTCGTAGAACGTCTCCAACCGGCCTGAGAGCAGCCAGAAGAACCAGCCCGAGTGGCCCATCTCCATCGCTTCCCACGCCAGGGTGTCGGGAGCGAAGTACGTCATCTGTCCGGGCGCCCCCGGCCGGCCCGCAGCCGCGGGATCGCTGCCGTTCAGCGCGAAGACCCCGCCCACGGCGTCATGACCGACGACGAGACCGGTCCCGGGATGCCATGCCGGATCGAAGTCGGCGGGGAAACCGTTGACCTGCGCCAGACTCGGAAGCCCTCCGTCCCGGGCCGAGCCGCCGCCGAACACGCGCACCCACCCGTCGTCCAGGAGCAGTCCGCCGGTGTGCAGCGCCAGAGCCCCCAGCACCGAGCGTGCGGTGACCTGCATCTGCAGGACGCCCCGTCGCCCGTCTTCGCCGTCGGCGGGCAGCGTCCGAACCGGCACGGTGCTCGCACCGAGCGCTTCCTCGAGTTCCGGCCACGCCGGGTCGTCCACGTGGACCAGCTCGTCGATCTCTCGCATCCGAGGATGCTCGCATCCTTGCCCCGGCGTCTCACCCGGTGGGTCGGTTCACCCGTCGAGCGGGACGCGGTAGACCGTCGAGTTCCTGGGGCGGAAACCGAGGCGTTCGTAGAGGCGGTTCGCCGCCGGACGGTCGGGGCGGGAGGTGAGGTCGACCGTTCTGGCGCCCGCTTCCCGTGCGATGCGCAGGGCCTCCTGCGTGAGGAGGGCCGCGACTCCCCGGCCTCGCGCCTCGGCGTCGACGATCACGTCCTCGACGCGTGCCCGCACACCGGACGGCAGTGGCAGCAGCACCAGCGTCAAGGTGCCGACGACGGTCCCGGACACCCGGGCCACCAGCACCGTGTTGGCATCGCACGTCACCATCCGCTCGACCGCCTCACCGTCGAGCGGCTTCGCCGTCGAGGACAGCTGCGGCAGCAACCGGCCGAAGGCGTCGACGAGTTCGGGACTCGCCTGCCTGACGATGTCCACGCGGATGTCCAAGCGGCTGTCCATGTGGGGAGCCTATCCGCCGTCCGCGCGGCCGGGGCCTTTAGGGTTCGGGAATGATCTCCCATCGCTTTCTCACCGAACTGTTCTCGCTGGACGGGCGGGTCGCCGTAGTGACCGGAGGCAGTTCCGGCATCGGCCGGGCCATCGCCGGCGCCCTCGCGCGGGCGGGGGCGAGCGTGGTGGTCGTGGCCCGTAGGGAGTCCGAACTCGTCGCCACCGTGGACGAGTTGACGGCCGAGGGCTGCCGGGCGGCCTGGGTGAGCGGTGATCTCGCCGACCGCGACGGGGTGCGCGCTGCGGCGGATCGTGCGGTGGAGCCGTTCGGCGAGCCCGACATCCTGGTCAACTCCGCCGGCATCAACCTGCGGCCGCCCATGGGCGAACTCGACGACGAGGTGTGGGACGCCACCATGGCCGTGAACCTGGAGGCGCCGTTTCTGCTGGGCCGGCGCTTCGGGCCCGGCATGGCCGAGCGCGGTCACGGTCGGATCATCCACGTCTCGTCCCAGCAGGCGCACCGGGCCTTCGTCCAGAGCGGCGCCTACGGGGTGTCCAAGGGGGCGCTGGAGTCGCTGGCCCGGTCGCAGGCCGAGGCCTGGTCGCCGTACGGAGTCACCTGCAACACGCTGGTGCCGGGCTTCGTCATGACCCCGTTGAACGCGCGGTTGTCGTCCGACCCGGAGCGGGTCGCGGCGCTCGCCGCGCGCACGCTGGTGGGGCGCAACGGGCTGGCGGAGGACTTCGCGGGAGCGGCCGTGTTCCTGGCCGGACCGGGCTCCGCGTACGTCACCGGGCAGTCGGTCTTCGTGGACGGCGGCTTCTCCGTCCACTGAGCCCGCCGTCCCGGTGACGTCCGTCGGACGCCCGGTGCCGGTCGTCGCAGGCGGCGCGGGCGCGGGCGGGTGCAGGCGTGCAAACCATGCAGGCCGCACGGGCCGTGGCCTACGCCGCCTGGGGGACGAACGGGTGGATCTCGTCGCCCCCCGCCTGCACCACGCCGTAGGTGCTCTCGGGTACCTCCTGCCAGGCCCCGGGCAGGCCGCCCAGGGGCTCCGACACGATCAGACGGGTCTCGTCGGACACTTCGCGGAGGAACTCCACGTCCGGGTGGAGGGCGCGCAGCGTGTCCACCCGGGTGCTGTAGAAGAGCGTGCGTGACGCCTTCTGGCTGGAGTAGCGGAAGGCCCAGAGCCGCTCCCCGTCGGTCACGGCGACCGTCATCTGCAGCGGGAACTCCACCCCGTGGGCATGGCCGGTCCGTTCGACGAAGTCCGCCATCCGGGCGACGCCGGCTGGCGGATCCTTCTCCAGGCCGAAGGTGAGCGCCAGGAAGAACATCATCTCGGAGTCGGTCGAGCCCTCGATGTCGAGGAACAGGCCCGGGTCGACGGCCAGGGCCAGTTCGCGCCGCATCCGGTGGAACTCGGCGATCGCCCCGTTGTGCATCCACATCCAGCGGCCGTGGCGGAACGGGTGACAGTTGGTCTCCTGCACCGCCGTGCCGGTGGAGGCGCGGATGTGGGCGAAGAAGAGCGGTGAGCTGACGTGCCCCGAGATCTCCCGCAGGTTGCGGTTGTTCCAGGCCGGACCGACCTCCCGGACGATCGCGGGGGTGTCGACGTGTCGCTCGTACCAGCCGATGCCGAAGCCGTCGCCGTTGGTGGTCTCGACGCCCATGCGGGCGTGCAGACTCTGGTCGATCAGCGAGTGCTGCGGTTTGTAGAGGATGGTGTCGAGCAGGACGGGGGTGCCCGAGTAGGCGAGCCACCGGCACATGGTCGTCACCCGTTGCCCGGCGCGCCGAACGTGCGCGACTCGTCGCGGCCGCCCACGCACAGCGCCCAGATGACGAACCCGGAGAACGCGATCATCACGACGGACCAGACCGGGTAGTACGGCAGGGACAGGAAGTTGGCGATGACGATGAGCCCGGCGATGGTGATGCCGGCGACTCGGGCCCACATGGCTCCCTGGAAGAGGCCCATGCTGACGACGACCGCGATCGCGCCCAGGATCAGGTGGATCCAGCCCCAGCCGGTGAGGTCGAACTGGAAGACGTAGTTCCGTGTCGTGACGAAGACGTCGTCCTCGGCGATGCCCATGATGCCGCGGAAGATGTCCAGTACTCCCGCGAGCATGAGCAGGACGGCGGCGAACACCGTCAGGCCCTGGGCCCACTGCTGCTTGGCCGACGTCGTGTGCCGGGTGTGTGTGGTCATGCCGGTGCCTCGATTCGGTGACGGTCGTGCGGATCGGTGCAGGTCTTCGTCGATCGGTGCGAGTCGGACTCGATCGGTGCAGGTCGCTTCGGTGCCGGTGGGTCTTCGGTCAGTTGTGTGAGCCGCTCAGGACCAGTTGCTTGGCCTTGCGGAACTCCTCGTCCGTGATGTCGCCGCGCGCGCGGATCTCGGAGAGCCGGGCGAGTTCGTCGACGCTGCTCGTGCCCGCGTCGGCGCCCTTGGCGGTCTCGCGGATGTAGCTGTCGAACGCCTGCTGCTGGGCGCGTGCCTGCTCCGCCTCACGGCGGCCCATGTTCTTGCCGCGGACGATCACGTAGACGAACACGCCGAGGAACGGCAGGAGGATCGTGAAGATCAGCCAGCCGGCCTTGGCGCCGCCGCTCAGCTTGTCGTCGCGGAAGATGTCCATGACGACCCGGAAGAGCAGCACGAACCACATGATCCACAGGAAGAACACCAGCATGGTCCAGAAGGCGCTCAGCAGTGGATAGTCGTAGGCGAGGTACGTCTGCGCACTCATGTCCGTTCTCCGTTCCGGGCCTCGGCCCGTACACGGGCGGGGCCCCCATGCGGGGTGCGTCTGGTTCTCAGCGTGCGCACGGCAAGCGGCGGCCGCCTCACCCGGGACGGGTGATGATGCGCTCCGCCTGCGGCACAGCGGGGTGGGGCGGGGTGCGGTTCGGCGCCGCTCGCCCGGGCGCGGTGCGGTTCGGTTTCCCTCGCCCCGGCGCGGCAGGGCACGGCGCTCCGACCGTCGGGCCCGGTCGGGTGCCTCAGTCGGCGGGAGGGGACCGCAGGAGGCAACCCGAAGCTGCACACCAGGTGAAAAGCAAGCGGGCAGCGCGCAGGACGGTCGAGCACGCGGCGCGCGCTCACGCCGGCCACGGCGAGCCGTGTCACCCCGTAGCGCCCGACCGGCGTACAGCAGCGCGCCACGCGAAGGCGATCACGACCTCGACCAGCCCCAGCAGGACGAGCCACAGGCCGAGCAGCCGGGTCAGTGCCCGGGCCGACTCGGTGGGCAGCGCCAGTACGACGACGCCCGCGACGACGGCTAGGGCGGCGGCGGCGATGACGATGCCGCGGTGGGGCAGGTTCTTGGCGGCGACGGCCGTGAAGAGGGTGACGATGCCCGACACCAGCCAGACCGCGCCGACGATCAGCGACAGGGCGGCGATGGTCTGCAGCGGGTTGCGCAGACACAGCACACCGCCGAGCACGTACAGCACGGCGAGGAGGAGCCCCGGCAGCCGTTCGCCGTGATCGTCCCGCGCGAAGGCCCCGACGAACCGGAACACACCGGCCGCCAGGAGGTAGAGCCCGATGAGGACGGCCAGGACGTGGAGGGTCCCTTCCGGCCAGACGAGGACGATGACGCCCGGCACGAGCGTGGCGATCGCGGAACCGAGGATCCACAGCCACGAGCGCCCGAGGACGGCCAGAAACTGAGCGGGATCCCCCGCAGCTCCTCCCCCGGCGCCCCACGCCTCACCGCCCGTCCCCAGCGCGCCGGTCCCCGCGGCCCCATATGCCTCGGCCCCCGCCGCACCCGCAGGCGGCGCTCCTTGCGACCCTCCGGCGGGCACCCCGCCGGGCGGGTACTGCGGGGCCGGTTGACGCGGCTCGGTCATGGCTCCTCCTCGCGTGGGCGGCGAGCGTTCGGGGACCCCGGCGGGGCGCTGTACGGCGGTGACCTTTGCCCCGCCAGCGTCCCGCCCGCCGTCCGCCGCCGGGTCACCCGCCGCGGGTGATCCGCGCGCGGCCCGGCGGCGGTGAGGTGGAGGCCCGGGGACGCGTCCAGGAGGTTGCGGTCATGGCCCTACCGAGTGTGTTCACCACCTCTCTGGCACCGGACGAGCGAGCCGCGTACGGCAGGAACGCCCGCGCGCGGGCGCCGCGCTCGTGCCACGGCTGGTTCGAGGCGCAACCGGACCGGCCCGACCCCGTGGAGGTGATAGAGCGTCAGTCCGCCTCCCGCGTGCCGGAGTTGGTACCGGTGCGTTACGGCCGCATGCTCGAGTCCCCGTTCCGCTTCTACCGCGGCGCCGCGTCGATCATGGCGACCGACCTGGGACCGGTGCCGAACACCGGACTGACCGTGCAGCTCTGCGGAGACGCCCACCTGCTCAACTTCCGGCTGCTGGCCTCACCCGAGCGGCATCTCGTCTTCGACATCAACGACTTCGACGAGACCCACAGCGGCCCCTTCGAGTGGGACGTCAAGCGGCTGGCCGCGAGCTTCGTGATCGCCGCCCGGGCCAACGGCTTCTCCGAGGCGGAGCAGAACGCCGCGGTACACACCTGCGTGAAGGCGTACCGGCAGCGGATGCGGGAGTTCGCCGGCATGCGCACCCTGGACATCTGGTACGCGCAGGACGACGCCGACCGGATACGCGAGCTGCTGGCCTCGTCGATGGACCGCAAGGCCAAGCGGCGCACCGCCGAGGCGACGGCGCGCGCCCGGACGCGCACCTATCTCCAGGCGTACGAGAAGCTCACCCGGGTGACCGCCGAGGGCCGGCGCATCACCCCGGACCCGCCGCTGATCACCCCGCTGCGGGATCTGACGAGCGACCCCGCCGAGGAGGAGAAGAACCTGCTGGCCGTGCTGGACGGGTACGCGCGGACGCTGTCGTCGGAGCGCCGTCACCTGCTGCGCCGCTACCGCCTGGTCGACGTGGCCCGCAAGGTGGTCGGCGTCGGCAGCGTCGGCACCCGCTGCTGGATCGTGCTGATGCTCGGCCGCGACGAGGAGGACCCGCTGCTGCTCCAGGCGAAGGAGGCGCAGGAGTCGGTCCTCGCCGCCCACACGAGCGGTGAGCGGTACGACAACCAGGGCCGCCGGGTGGTGTCGGGGCAGCGGCTGATCCAGACGTCCAGCGACATCTTCCTGGGCTGGACCAGAGCCGCGGGCCTGGACGGACACGACCGGGACTTCTACGTACGGCAGCTGCGGGACTGGAAGGGCATCGCCCGGCCGGAGACGATGGACCCGGGCCTGCTCCGGCTGTTCGCGCGGTTGTGCGGGTCCTGTCTGGCACGGGCCCACGCCCGGTCCGGCGACCCGATCGCGATCGCCGCCTACCTGGGCGGCAGCGACCGTTTCGACCGGGCCCTCGCCGGGTTCGGTCAGGCCTACGCGGACCAGAACGACCGGGACTTCGAGGCGCTGGGAGCCGCTGTCAGCGCCGGCAGGGTACGCGCCGAAAGCCTCTGAGACACCGGCTGAGACAACGGAGACACCGGCGGGGACCCTGCTCGCGCACGGGCTCGCGCACGGGAAGACCCTGCGCGCACGCCGACTCACCGCGAGGAACGGGCCCCCGCCGCGAGGCCGCCGAGCGCATGCGCGGGCCGACCAGCCGCGAGCCCCGACCGGCGCTGGGCGACCCACCCGCCCGCCAGGCCGCCGGGCCCCCGGCAGGCCGCACGGAGCCCGCTGCGAGGCGCAGGCCGAGCCCGCCGTCAGTCCACAGGAAGCCGCCGCTCAAGTCCCCGTGCCCCGCCCGGCCGCTCAGACCGCTCCGGAAGCCCCGGTCGCTCCGGTCGCTCCGGAAGCCCCGGTGGCCCCCTTACCCCAAGTCCGTACCCCCCTGCCGCCCCGCCGGGGACCCCCTCACGCCCCGGACTCCGGCAGCTGCCGCATCTCCAGCACCCTCAGCCCGAGCGACTGGCAGCGGGCGAGCAGGCCGTACAGGTGCGCCTCGTCGATCACGTGACCGAACAGGACCGTCTGACCGGACATCACCACATGGTCCAGCTCCGGGAAGGCCCTGGTCAGCGTCTCGGACATATGTCCGTCGACGCGGATCTCATAGCGCATCTGCTGCTCCCCGGATGGCCTGGGACAGGCGAACCGCGCCCTTACCCTGCGATGGTCCGCCAGAACCGGCCGACGGGACCTCACCCCGTACAGGTGATTGGCCGCCGCGCTCGGCGCCTCAGTGCGTCACGATCAGCTTGAACGCGATGATCAGCAGTCCGAGCAGCAGATTGACCGACGCGGAGAGGGCCACCATGCGCCACGGCGCTCCGGCTCGACGGGCCGCCGCCGACGACCAGCCCACCTGCCCGGCCACGGCCACGGAGAGCGCCAGCCAGAGCGTGCCCGGCAGGCCGAGGCCCAGCAGCGGGCTGACCGCCACGGCGACGGCCGGCGGCACCGCGGCCTTGACGATGGGCCACTCCTCGCGGCACACCCGCAGCACGACGTGCCGTCCGGGGTTCCGCTGGGCCAGGCGCGCGCCGAACAGCTGGGCGTGGACGTGCGCGATCCAGAACGACAGACCGGTGAGCAGGAGCAGGAGCACGAGTTCCAGGCGGGGGAACGACCCCAGGCTGCCCGCCCCGACGATCACCGAGGCGGCCAGCATGGATCCGTACACGCCGCCCGTGTAGTCGGCGTGGGCCCGGCGTTCGACGCGGCGCGTGCGCGCCGTGGCGGGTCCGGCGTCGGACATCCCGGCCTCCATGGGGTCGGCGGAGCAGGAACATCTGATCGGTAGCCCAGGTCACCGTGCCGCGGCGGAACGGTCACGGGCGGCCGGCCCTCGGGTCGGCAGGTGCGAGGTGACGAGGAAGCTCGCCAGGGTGATGCCGCCGGCCGCGAGGATCGCCGCCTTGAGGCCGTCGAGCTGCGCGGCGGCGTAGGAGTCGGCGACGGCGTCCACCTCGGCCGGGGGCAGCCCGGCCCGCTCGGCGGCCGAGCGGACCTGCTCCGTCGGCACGAAGCTGATGCCGGCCTCCAGGGCTACGCCGGTCTGCCGGCGGGCCTCCTCCGACAGGCGCGGGTCGTCCTCCACGTGCGCGGTGAAGGCGTGGGCCAGGGCGCCGATGAGTATCGATCCGATGAGCGCGGTGCCCAGGGCCGAGCCCAGGTTCTGCGCGGTGAACTGCAGCCCGCCGACCTCACTGCGTTCCGCTTCGCCGACGCTGGACTGGACGACGTTCCCGAGCTGCGAGGCCAGCAGTCCCATACCCAGCCCCAGCAGGGCCATCGCCCAGGCGAACTGGGCGTCGTCGACGGCCGGTTCGATCGTGGCCAGCAGCCAGGCGATGGCCCCGGTCAGGACGGTCAGGGCGAGCCGCACCACCGCGCGCGGCCCCATCTTCCGCCCGAGCGGGGCGGCGCCCAGGGAGGCCGCCAACATCGTCACGGACACCGGCAGCAGCCGCAGGCCCGTCTCGAAGGCGTCGAAGCCCTGCACCACCTGGAGGTAGAGGGGGATGGTGAAGAACAGTCCGAGGAGGATGAGGTTCTGGCTCAGCAGGACCATCAGGCCGGAACGCAGCGCGGGCCGGCGCAGCAGCGGGAGGTGGACGAGGGGGTCCGTGCCCTGGGCCTCCCGCCGCCGTTCCCAGCGCACGAAGCCGGCCAGGACGGCCACGCCGGCGCCGATGACGAACAGGGTGGGGGCGAAGCCCAGGACGGTGAAGGGCGGGTTGCGGGGCTCCACCCAGCCCCAGGTGCTGCTCTGCAGGACGCCGAGCACGCCGAGGGCGAGCCCCGCGGCCGACAGCGCGGCCCCTACGCCGTCCAGCCGGGGGTGCGTCCCGGCCCGGGGCGTCTCCGTGATCGCCCGGCGGAAGCACAGGACGACGAGGACGACCACGACCTCCCCCGCGAAGACCAGCCGCCAGGTGAGGTACGTCGTCACCCAGCCGCCCAGCAGTGGTCCGACGGCGATCCCCGCACCGGCGAGGCCCCCGATGACTCCGTAGGCGACGGCCCTGTCCCGGCCGCGGTAGGACTCGGCGACGAGGGCCGCCATCGCCGGCAGGACCAGGGCGGCGCCGAGCCCCTCGATGACGGACCAGCCCAGGGCGAGGACCCAGAGGGTGGGCGCGACGGCGGTCAGGGCCGAGCCCGTGGCGTAGACGCCCAGGCCGAGGAGGAAGACGCGCCGGCGTCCGAGGACGTCTCCGAAGCGACCCCCGATGATCATGAAGGCCGCCATGACCAGCGCGTACAGGGTGATGACGGCCTGGATGGCGGTCACCTCGGTGTCGAAGTCCTCCACCAGCCGGCTGATGGAGACGTTCATGACGGAGGTGTCCAGGACCATCAGGAACTGGGCCGTGCCCAGGACGATCAGTGCCCGCCAGCGTTTCACGTCGTCCACCTCGCCGAGTCGGCCCTGGACGCCGGAGGAGGTGGCGTCCGGCAGCGACCACACCGACCGGCTGCCACTTTCATCGCAGCCCAGAGGCCCGTCGGGTGCCTCACCCGTAACGGGCGAGCCTGAAGCCGCGCGGCAGGTGATCGCAGAGGAGCGGCCGATCGGTCGGCATGCCGCCGCGCTGATCCGGCCATCGCCCGGGGAGGCTCAGACCAGACCAGCCGGATAGCCGTAGTGCGGGCCGCCGCGGACCAGTGCGCGCCAGGACTCCTCACCGCCGGAGCGGTCGGGGAAGGCCTGGACGCCGAAGCCGTGGGCAGCCTCGACGGTCAGGGCCCCCGCCACACCCTGGTGTACGGACCGAACCGTCGGACGGGCCTTCGCCAGGACGCGGTTCAGGATCGCGGCGCGGTCGTCGTACAGGGTGTCGAAGGTGTCGAACGCGTCCTCCCGCGCCCCACCGCGGACATACGACATGTCGCGCGAGCCCAGCACCACCCGGTCGTCACGCACGATCCGGAAGGCGCACTGAAGGTGCACCCCGATGTCCTCGCCGTGCGCGCCGGTCAGTTCCAGCACGCCCATGCCGGCCGCCCGACCGACCGAGCGGATCTCCGCCCCGGTCAGCAACTTCCGGACGTTCTCCGACTCCGCGTCAGCATCCACCGAACAACCCCCTGGCCTCCTCGACGAGCCGATCGTAGCGAGGAAGCCCGGTCTCACCGCCGACGGCCCGTGGTCGGGCAGGTCACAGGAGGCCCAGTTCCCGGGCGCGGCGGACGGCGTCGTTGCGGCGGTTCACCGACAGCTTGCGGTAGGCGCTCTTGAGGTGGGTCTTGACGGTGTTCACCGAGACGTAGAGGTCGCCGGCGATCTCCTCCGTGGACATCATCTGCGCGAGCCGCGCCAGCACGTCGCGTTCCCTGCCGCTGAGCTCCTCGACGACGGGCGGCCGGTCGGCGTCGTCCGGGGGTGTGCTCGCGCTCGCGGGAAGGAGCCAGCCCGCCGCGTACGGCCGCAGGGTCGCCGAGTCGAGATGGGGCCGGATCCACCCCCCGGCCTCCAGGAAGGGGCGGCGCAGCAGTTCACGGCGGGCCTCGCGGAGGGCCTGGGCGATGAGCCTGCACGCTCTCGCGGGGTCGCCGGCCGCGTCGGCGGCCTGTGCTCTCACCAGGGTGGCCCGTACGGTCACGGCGGGGCCGAAGCCGTCGTCGGGGCGCAGTCCGTCGAGCAGGTCCGCCGCGGCCGCGGGCCGGCCCGCGGCGAGCAGGGACCGTGCCGCCTGCACGGTGCAGGCCGGCTGGTCGTCGGAGACCGCGAGCAGCAGTTCGGCGGCGGCGTCCGGCCGCCCCTCGGCCAGGTGCGCGGCGGCGACGACGAGCGCCCGCTGCGCTGATGCCCAGGGGGATGCCGCTTCGGCCCGGACGGCTGACTCCACCGCCTGGAGCGCTGCCCGGGCGTCACCGCGCGCGAGACGCAGACGGGCGGTGACGGCGGCGCGGCAGGACGTCATGACGGGATCCCGCAGTGCGGGGTGCGCCTCGCCCGTCGCGTCGAGCAGGGCCTGAGCGCGGGCCGGTTCGCCGCGCTCCACGGCGACGGCGGCGAGGACCAGTCGCCCCATGCCGGAGCCGGACGGCTGGGGCAGGCCGAAGCGCTCCGTCTCGGCCAGTGCGGCCCTGGCCCTGCGTTCGGCCCTGCCGGGCCAGCCGTTCAGGTGGTCGATCAGGGCGAGGCGGCCGAGGGCGTCCTCACGTGGGAGCGCCGTCGAGGCGCCGCCGGGCGCGCCGGCCGCCGCGGCGAGGGCGTCGCGGGCGGCGTCGTAGTCGCCGGCCCACAGCCGGGCCGAGCCCAGGTGGGTCAGCAGGAGCGCGAAGAGTTCCGGATGCCTGTCCAGGAGCGGGCCGGGGACCTTCGTCCGCAGTTCCCCCGCTTCCTCCCCCGCCGCCTCGGCCCTGTCGGGCGAGCCGGCCAGCCGGGCGGCCAGCGCTTCGAGCAGGGCGCAGCCGAGCCGGGCGGCCGCCGCCTCGGACGGGTCGAGCGCGGGATGCTCCGCCTCGTACGGCGCTCCGGCGGCCCGGCGTTGCGCCGACGGGTCTTCCCGCGTGAGGCCGCGCCGAGCGCGGTCGAGGTGGGGCAGGCCGGCGTCGAGGTCGCCGCGGGCGAGTTCGCGGGCCGCCCGGACGAGGTCGGTGGCCGTGCTCCTGACCCCGGGGTCCATCCGGGAGAACAGCTCGGCCAGGTCGTCGGAGCGCAGACCGGTGAAGAACTGGCCGAGGGCGAGGTCGTCGACCAGGGCCCGCGCGCTGAACTCCCAGTCCCCCGCGGCCGCACCGTGGGTGAGGGTCTCGGTGAGGTGTCCGGAGCGGCGGAGCCATCGCGCGGCCCGCTGGTGGAGCACGGGCTCCAGGCCCGGGGAGCGCACCCGCAGATGGGCACGGAGGATCTCCCCGAACAGGGGGTGGAGACGGTAGGAGGCGTGTCCGAGATGCTCGACGAACGCGTTCTCCCGCTCCAGCGCGCTCAGGATGGGCTCGGCGTCGCCGCGGTGCGTCAGCGCGTTCGCGAGCTGTGGGTCGAAACGGTCGAGCACGCTCACCCGCAGCAGCAGGTCCTGGGTCTCGGCGCTCTGCCGCTTGAGCACCTCCGCGAGCAGGAAGTCCGCGACGGGGCTGCGGTCGGCCTCGAACTCCTTGAGGTACGTGTGCGGATCCGGGCTCTCCAGCGCCGCCATGGCGCACAGTCTCAGCCCCGCGGCCCAGCCGCCGGTCCGCTCCACCAGCGTGCGCGCCGCGTGCTCCGGCAGCCGCAGCCCGTGCAGGGCCAGCATCTCGGCCGTCTCCTGCGGGGTGAACGCCAGCTCCCCGCCCCTGATCTCGGTCAGTTCGCCCGCCGCCCGGTAGCGGTGCAGCGGCAGCAGCGGTTCGTTGCGCGTGACGAGGACGAGCCGCAGGCCGCCCCCCGCGTGGTGCAGGACGAACTCCAGCTGCTCCGCGATCTCCGGGTCGGTGACCCGGTCGTACTCGTCGAGCACCAAGGTCACCGGCCGCTCCCGGGCGCTGAGTCCGGCGGCGAGTCGCGTCAGCAGCGTGTGGGGCACGCGGCTCGGGTCCGCCGGACAGCCGACGTCGGCGGGCATCTCCGGCACGGAGGAGCGCAGCGCCTGGAGGAGGTAGGCCCAGAACATGCCCGGGCCTTGGTCCGCCTCGTCGGTGGTGAGCCAGGCGAGGCACTCCGGCCGCGCCGCGGCCCAGTCGGCGACCAGCAGGGTCTTGCCCGCCCCCGCGGCGCCGTTCACCATGGTCAGCGGCGTGTCCAGCGCCCGGTCGAGATGCTTGACCAGCCGCTCGCGCCGCAGGAAGGTCAGCGGCCGTGCCGGGACGGCGAACCGTGTGCGCAGATAGGGGTCTCCCAGTGGATCGGCGTACGACGGCGTCGACCGCGTACCGCTCTCACCGCTCTCCTCCAGCTCAGCCATGGCGTTCACCGCCCCTGGTCGTCAGGTCGTGGGCAGCGGTGCTCCCAGGATCCCAGCATCCGGCCGACACCGCGCTACCGCGGGCAACGGCGCAGGTCAGACCGGGTGAGATCAGGCCGGTCCGGACTCGGCGGGCGCCGCCACGAGGGCAGTCAGATGCTCGCGGTACCACCTCGCCGACCCCGCGAGCCTGGCCAGCGGGCCGGGGCCCGGCGTTTCCCGGGTCAGCCTCCATATGTGGTCGGACTGGTACCAGTGGTCCCGGCCGACCAGCGCGAACTGGCGTTCCGAGGCGCGGCCGGGGGCGGCCCGCAGGTGTTCCAGGCACCTGTGCCACGGCCAGTCGGCGGACGGGCGGGGCGGCAGGACGTCGGAGGCGGCCAGCCGCGCCAGCAAGTCGCCGATGCGGACGGGCTCCGGGTGGCCCACGTGGTACACGCCGGGCGGCACCTCGTGCGGGCCGACGGCGATCGCGGCGATCAGCCGGGCGAGGTCGCCGACGTCCACCACGGACAGCAGCGCCCGACCGCCGTCCCACTCGGCGGGCACCCGCTCCACGAGTTCCCGCAGCCCGGGGACGACCCAGCGGTCCCCCTCGCCCAGCACGATCCCGGGCCGCAGCACCGCGGCGCCCGCCTCCCGGGCGTAGGCCTCCCCGGCCAGTCTGGTCCTGCTCGCCGCGGAGACCGGCTCGGCGGGCACCTCGTCGACGGCGACGCCCCGGTGCGGGCCGGCGCCGTAGACCGCGGCCGTCGACAGGTGCACCACCCGGCGGACGCCGGCGCGCGCGGCCTCCGCCATCAGGGCGCGGGTGCCGTCCACGTTGACCGCCTCGCACCGCCGCTCGTCCCCGCCGACGTACGAGGCGAGGTGGACCAGCGTCCGCGCTCCCTCGCACAGCCCGCGCAGCCCGGCCGGGTCGGTCACGTCGCCGTGGAACCACTCGACGGGCAGGGCCGCCCCGCCCTCGGGGAGCCGGCGCACCAGCGCTCTCACGCGCGGCCGACCTGGGCCGGCCGGCAGCGCGGACAGCGCCCGCAGCGTGTGCGAGCCGATGAAACCGGTCGCGCCGGTCAGCACGACGGCGCCGGCCCCGCCGTCGCCTCCGGCGGCGCCGGCCGCGTCTGTCCCGCCTGCCCCGGTCCCGGCTGCCCCGCCGGTGTCCTCGCCTGTCATGCCGTTCACTGCCGCCCCCATGCCCCTCCCCCTCGCCCTGCCGCCACCCCGCCGTACGGTCGTACCGCCGCCGTACGCTCGTGCCGCCCCGTTTCCGTCTCCAGCCGTCCCCATCTCTGGCCGTCTTCCGCCTCTGGCCGTCATCCGCTCGAACGTCCCGGCTCAACCGGATGGTTCCGCCGCCGGGTCATGCGATCGGGTGAAAACGGTCCAGGCGTCGCGGATTGGCCTTGGTCCGCCGCTCGTCCCGCCCCCTACCGTCACCGCATGCGCATTCGAATCGTCGACGCCTTCGCCGACCGCCCCTTCTCCGGGAACCCGGCCGGGGTCCTCCTGCTCGACGCCTTCCCGGGCGACGACTGGCTCCAGGACGTGGCCATGGAGGTCAACCACGCCGAGACGGCGTTCGCGCATCCGCTGCCCGCGGGCGGTGGGGCGGACTGGGCGCTGCGCTGGTTCACGCCCGTCGCCGAGGTGGCGATGTGCGGCCACGCCACGCTCGCCACCGCCCACGTGCTGCACTCCACGCGCGCGCACGAGGGCCCGGTGCGGTTCGCGACGCGCAGCGGCGTCCTCGCCGCGACGCCCGCCGAGGACGGCTCGATCACCCTGGACTTCCCGACCGCGCCGCTCACGCGCGTGGAGATCGCGGAAGGCGTCGGCGAGGCTCTCGGCGCACGACCGCTCGCCGCGTTCGACACGGGGCCGAACGTAGGGGACCTGCTGGTCGAACTCGCCGACGAGAAGACGGTCCACGCGCTCGCCCCCGACCTCAGGTCACTCGGCGCACACTCCGCGCGCGGGGTGATCGCCACCGCCCGAGCCGAGGATCCCGAGCGCGGCTACGACTTCGTCTCCCGCTGCTTCTTCCCGAACGTGGGCATCGACGAGGATCCGGTCACCGGCAGCGCCCACACCGCCCTTGCGCCCTACTGGTCCGAGCGGCTGGGCCGCCCCGAGCTCACCGGTCTTCAGGCCTCGCGCCGCTCCGGTCTCGTACGCACGAGCCTGCGCGGCGAGCGCACCTTGCTGAGCGGCCGCGCGTTCACCGTCATCGAGGGCGACCTGCTGGCCCCCGAACCCGCCCGCTGACCGCGCCCCGCGCCCCACCGCGGCGCCGCACGACATCGGGCGCGCCTCACGCCACCGGCAGCCACGACACCTTCCCCGCCAGCAGCGCGTAGCCGACGAACGCGCCGATGTCGAGCAGTGAGTGCGCCACCACCAAAGGGCCGACGCGGCCCCACCGCCGGTACAGGAACACGAACACCACGCCCATCACCATGTTGCCGACGAAGCCGCCGATGCCCTGGTAGAGGTGGTACGAGCCGCGCAGTACGGAACTGGCCGCCAGCGACCCCGTCGGGCTCCAGCCCAACTGGTCGAGCCGGCGCAGCAGATAGCCGACGACGATGACCTCTTCCAGGATGGCGTTCTGCATCGCGGAAAGGATCAGCACCGGGAACTTCCACCACACGTCCGGCAGCGCCTCCGGCACCACCGTGAGGTTGAAGCCGAGTTGCCGCGCCGCGAGGTAGAACGCGATGCCGGTGCTGCCGATCCCTGCCGCGACGGCGGCGCCCCGGCCCAGGTCCGGCCACGGCCGGTTGCGGTCGAAGCCGAGGGTGCGCAGTCCCTGGCCCTCGCGCATCAGGAGGTGAGCGACGAGGGCGACGGGGATCAGCGCCGTGGTGATCCCGAAGAGCTGCCAGGCGAGATCGAGCCAGGGGCGGCCGGGCGCGGCCGAGGCGTTGAGGGTCGCGGCCTGGTCCTTCAGGCCTCCGGGTTTTGTGACCGATCCGACAAAGCTGATCAGTGCGGACACTCCGCTCGCACCGAGCGAAAGCCCCAGGACGAGCAGCGTCTCGTCCCGGAGGATCCGTCGTGTGAGCGGCCGTTGGGGAAAGGAACCGGCCACCGCGCCCGTCTCCACCTGCACACCTGCCTCCAGTTGCGTACGGGGGCGCATCACCGCCTCGCACGCCATGCCGCCGGACGGGACCGGCGTTCAGGTCGACAGGGAGGGGCACCACCGCCATGGGACGTCACAGCTTGCCCGATCAGCACGGGGCGGGCGGCAGCGACCCCCGTGTTCGCGCGCAGACGGCGAAGGCCCGGGCGGGCCGGCGAAGACGTGAACACGGGTGGAGTCGGCGAGCGCGGCGTCGCGGGACGACGGGTCACGGCCGGCCATGGCGAATCAGGCGCGGGACACGAGCGGGCTGCCGACGCTGACGTGCTCGACGCGCCGTCGCCCGACGCGGACCACAGAAACGCCCGGCAGCCGCACGCCGACGGAGGCGGAAGGCCGACCGTGCGCGCCCCCACCGTCCAAAGCCGCGGGGAGACCGCGCGCTCCGCACAGGGGCGTGGGGAACGGCACGGACGGCCTCCCAGGCAGCCGCACCCGGCCCGACGGTTCCGCCGGGCCGGGGGACGTCAGCCCGTCATCCCGCCGGCACCGGCTCCGGCAAGCCCACCGGCCAGGTGTGCGCCGGCTCGCCCTGGTGGGACAGTTCGGCGTAGCGGCGGGTGGTGGCGGCGAGGGCCGCCTCGCGGGACATACCGGCCTCGAGCGCCCGGTGGAACGTCTCCACCTGCCAGCTCGCCCCGTTGGTGCGCCGTCGGCACCGCTCCTCGATGATGCCGAGGTAGTGGTCGCGGTCGGCGGGCTCCACTCCCCACGCGTCCAGTCCGGCCTCGGCCAGCGGCAGCAGCTCCTCGCGGACGAGACTCACCACGTCGACCTCGGCCGTGCCGCCGAGCCGCCCGCGCCGCGGCCACTGCAGCCGGGCGTCGATGCCGTGCCGGCAAGCGGTGTCGAAGTTGGCGGCGGCGGTCTCGAACGGCATACGCGTCCACACCGGACGGGAGTCCTCGGCGAGGGCGCGGACGAGGCCGTAGTAGAAGGCCGCGTTGGCGACGACGTCTGAGACGGTGGGCCCGGCGGGCAGCACCCGGTTCTCCACCCGCAGGTGCGGGAGGCCGTCGGCGATGCCGTACACGGGGCGGTTCCAGCGGTAGACGGTGCCGTTGTGCAGCACGAGCTCGGCGAGCTTGGGGACGCCGCCCGCGTCCAGGACCTCCAGCGGGTCCTCGTCGTCGCAGATCGGCAACAGCGCCGGGAAGTAGCGCAGGTTCTCCTCGAACAGTTCGTACGCCGAGCTGATCCACCGCTCCCCGAACCAGGTCCGCGGTCGCACGCCTTGCGCCTGGAGCTCCGGCGGGCGGGTGTCGGTGGCCTGCTGGAAGACCGGCGGGCGGGACTCGCGCCACAGTTCGCGGCCGAAGAGGAACGGTGAGTTGGCGCCGACGGCCACCTGGACGGCGGCGACGGCCTGGGCCGCGTTCCACACGTCTGGGAACCGGGACGGCGTCACCTGGAGGTGCAACTGCACGGAGGTGCAGGCCGCCTCGGGGACGATCGACTTCGACGTGCACGACAACCGCTCGACGCCGTCGATGTCGAGGGCGAACTCCTCACCGCGGGCCGCGACGATCTGGTCGTTGAGAAGCGTGTAGCGGTCGACGTCGGAAAGGTTGGAGGTGACGAGGTCGTCACGGTCCAGGGTCGGCAGAATGCCGATCATCACGATTCCCGCATCGACCTCTCCCGCCTTTCGGTGGGCATATGCCAGCGACGTGCGGAGTTCCTCGGCAAGCCGGTCGAATACCCGCCCACCCAACCGGTGGGGAGCTATGTTCACTTCCAGGTTGAACATGGCGAGTTCTGTTTGGAAATCACGGCTGGCGATCCTCTCCAGCACTTCTCCATTCAGCATTTTCGGCAGCCCGTCGGCACCCGCGAGATTCAGTTCGATCTCGAGCCCCATGAGGTTCTTGGGGCGGTCGAAGCGCTGCTGAGCCAGGAGCCGCTCCAGCCCCGTGAGGCACTGCCGCAGCTTGTCGCGGTAGCGCTGCCGATCGGACAGGTCGAACCCGCCTGCCACGACCTTCTCCCCCATCGAAGCTTCCCTCCTCGCGTGGCGGGCCGGTGGTCCGGCCGCCGGATGTCCCGGGGTCACGTGGGATGATGCCCAGCCTTCCCGATCGATAACGTCCCCGCCGGGCCGCGCCGACCGCTAACCTGAGCGGAGGTGACCGGAGGCACATTCACGGGGCATGCGGCAGAACGCTGTTTCAGCGCCGTTTCATCACCGGTTCCCCGGATGAACAACTCGTGAAAAACGACGACACGAATAGGCCGACCGCGCTGTCGCCATATCCCGAGGTCACAGCCCCGCGTCCTGCTCTGAATCGGGATGATTCACGCGTACTGTCGACCGAATAGACTCTTGCCGGGTGCCCCGGGACCGGCTAGTCGAAACACAGTATGAACACGTGTCGTATAAACTCCGCGAACAAGGCAGAGAAGGTGGGCGCCCTCGGTCGAAGGAGCCTGTCGTTCCGTCGTGGCGACGGACGGCAGGCCGCACGTGTCTCCGGTTCCCTCACCCCGGCCACCACCTCTGTGACCTTCCCCGAGAGCTGACAGCGCCGTCCGCCCCCGCCCTCGTGCCACCGTGCCTGTCGAATGAGAGGCGACCCACCATGCCGCTGCATGTCCCCCCGGCTCCCGCGCCCGCCCTGCGCTCCGTCCTCACAGCCCTTGCCTCGCCCACCGCGGTCAGTGAGGCGAGGACCCCCTCCCTGCGCGACGCCGAGGGGCCGGCCGTTCCCGAACTCCCCCTGCCCCTGCATGTGCTGGACCGGATCACCCCCGAGGGCGTGTCAGCGACCCGGCTGGCCGGCTGGCGGTTCCTGATCCGCTGCGGCGACCGGGCGGTCGCCGCGGCCGAGACCCGGCTCACGGCGGACGGCTGGGCGTTCTCGCACTTCTTCGAGGGCCCGTACATCGCCTCCACCGAACGGGCCCTGCGGCAGGCCGAGTCGACGCCCCAGCCGTACCAGGCGAGACTGCTGTCCGTGCCCGGCCTGTACATGCTCACCCTGTGGCTGCACGGCGACTGCGCCTCCGACGGCGTCACCGGGCACCCCGCGGCGACCGATCTGCTGGTGCCGCTGGCCCCCGCGCCGCCCGGGATCGCCGCCCACCGACCGCACCGGGTCGCCGAGTTGCTGCCGGTGCTGACCCTGCGGGTGACCCCGCCGACCCCCCTGCTCGGCTCCCCCACCCCGGCCTGACCACCCCCTGACCGCCTCACCGTGCCCCGCCCCCACACCCCCGGGGCGGGGCACGGCACTGTTCGCGATCACGCGTCTAGCCCCATCGGGCCACCCGAAACCACCCGAAGGGACGGTGCGGTGGGGATGAACCGCCCGCGTGGGTGATGCGTCATGAACCTGTGAGAGGCGGTGCAGCGAAATACCTGCGGATCGACGCCCGTGGGGCAACACTGGGTTCCGACCGACTTATCACAACGGGGGGCGGCCTTGAACGACGTTTCACGCCGCGGGACAGACGCGACACACTGGACCGACGCGATACACGCGACAGACACCTCACATCTCACGACAGAGCGAAAGATCCCCGCCATGTGCCAGCACAAGCCACCGTGCCCGACAGCCGACTCCGCCGACCGGGAATCCGCCCGTCTCCTGGCGCACCACCCGGAGCAGGGCTGGAGCCTGCTGTGCAACGGCGTCCTGCTCTTCGAGGACACCGGTGAGCTCCTGCCCGACGGCCAGATCATCGCGCCGCACCGCCCGCTGGACGCCGGCCGCGTGGCCACCGCCGCCTGAGGCCTGTCAGGCGGACGAACCCCCGGGGCTCGTCCCCGGAGCCTGTCCGGGCGGCGTCGGGCGACGTCGGCCGGTGTACTGAGGGGCCGGACCGCAGCCGCCGCTGCGCACCGGCCCCGACGCGCGTCCGGGGCCGGTCACGGGCGGTAGCCGACCGATTCCCCCCTCTGCCCGCCTTCCCCCGACCGCCCACTTTCCGGAAGACTTCTGGAAGTTTCGCGGCGGCGCCCGCAGCGGCGCGACGGAGGTGGGGGAAGTGACAACGGACGAGACGGCGCCCGCGCCCCGGGGCAAGGTCACCATCACGGAAATCGCCCGGCGGGCCGGCGTCTCGGTGCCGACGGTCTCCCGGGTGGTCAACGGCCGCTCCGACGTGGCGCCCGAGACCCGGGCCCGGGTCGAGGACCTGCTGCGCCTGCACGGTTACCGCAAGCGTCCCGCCCCCTCCGCGCCGGCCCGCGCCACCCTGCTCGACCTGGTCTTCAACGACCTCGACAGCCCCTGGGCGGTGGAGATCATCCGCGGTGTGGAGGAGGCCGCGCACGCGGCCGGCGCGGGCACCGTGGTGTCGGCGATCCACGGGCGTTCGGGCGACGCCCGGGAGTGGCTGCGCAACCTGCGCGCCCGCGCCTCCGACGGCGTCATCCTCGTCACCTCGGCCCTGGAGCCCACTCTGCACGAGCAGTTGCGCATCCTGGGGGTACCGCTCGTGGTGGTCGACCCGACCGGCTCGCCGGCCTTCGACACCCCCACCATCGGCGCCGCCAACTGGTCGGGCGGCCTGGCCGCGACCGAGCACCTGCTCTCCCTCGGCCACCGCAGGATCGGCCTGATCGCCGGTCCGCCCCGACTGCTGTGCTCCCGCGCCCGGTTCGACGGCTACCGGGCGGCCCTGGAGGCGGCGGGCCTCGGCGTCGACGAGTCGCTGGTCGTGACGGGCGACTTCCGCCCCGAGTCGGGGTGCACCGGATGCACCGCCCTGCTCGACCTGCCCGAGCCGCCGACAGCGCTGTTCGCGGCCAGCGACCAGATGGCCCTCGGCGCGATCGAGGCGCTGCGCCGGCGCGGACTGCGGGTGCCGGAGGACATGAGCGTGGTCGGTTTCGACGACCTGCCCGAAGTGCGCTGGTCCGCACCGCCGTTGACCACCGTGCGGCAGCCCCTGGCCGACATGGGCACGCTCGCCGTGCGCACGGTGCTGCGCCTGGCCCGCGGCGAGCAGCCGGACTCGCCGCGGGTGGAGCTGGGCACGGAGCTGGTGGTGCGCTCCAGCACCGCACCGCCGACTACGGCACAGTGAAAACCCAGTCTGGTCAAGCCCTTTGAGGGGGCCTCAGCGCCGCTTCAACGCCTCTCGGATCGCGTGGTACGCCGGCTTCGGCGCGAACTGCTCGTCCCACGGCAGGGCCGCCCCCTCGCCGGGGAAGAACGCCGGGATCCACGAGTATTTGTCGGTCCAGTCCCAGACGGTGATGCCGACGCACCGCCGCACCGCGAGGCACGCCTTGGTCAAGTCCCGGTACCAGTCGGCCTGTTGCGCCAGCTTTTCCTCCGTCGCGGGCAGCAGCATCCGTACGTCGACCTCGGTGAGCGCGGTGTCCAGGCCGAGGCGGGCGAAGCGGCGGAGGTTGTCCTCAAGGGTGGTCGGATAGCCGTACTGGAGCGCCAGGTGCGCCTGGAGGCCGAAGCCGTGGAGGGGGACGCGCTGGGCCCTGAGCTGCTTGGCGAGGGCGTAGTAGGCGTCGCTCTTCGGGCCGACGGCCTCGACGTTGTAGTCGTTGACGTAGAGCCTGGCCTTGGGGTCGGCCTCGTGGGCCCAGCGCAGCGCGTCGGCGATGTAGCCGGGGCCGAGCGTCTTGTAGAAGAGCGACTCGCGCCAGGTGCCGTCCTCGTTGAAGGCCTCGTTCACGACGTCCCAGGCGTAGATCTTGCCCCGGTAGTGGCGCACCTCGGTCTGGATGTGGTTCTTCAGCACGGCCCGCAGCTCGTCGGCCGTCCACTGCCGGCTCGTCAGCCAGCCGGGCAGCTGGTTGTGCCAGACCAGGGTGTGGCCGCGCACCTTCTGCCGGTTGGCGCGGGCGAACTCCACGACCTCGTCGCCCTTGGAGAAGTCGAAGACGCCCTGCCGGGGTTCGGTGGCCTCCCACTTCATGCTGTTGCCGGGGGTGATCATGCCGAACTCGTGGCCGAGGATCTTCGTGTAGGCGGTGTCGGTGAGCACGGGGTTGTCGGTGGCGCTGCCGAAGTAGCGGCCGTGGCGCTGCGCCAGGTCGCCGAGGGTCTTCGCGTGGTGCTGCTCGCCCGCCTGGGCGGCGGGGCCGCCGGCGGTTCCGGCGGCGACGAGCAGGGCGGCGAGGGCTCCGGCGAATCCGAGCCGGAGACGGGAGGGGCGGGTGGTGCTGGGCATGGTGCGACTCCTCACGGTGCGGGGTGTGGGTGAGCCGTACGACGGTGCTGGTGCCGTGCGTGCGCGGGCGGCCGTCATCCCTTGCTGGCGCCGGCGGTGAGCCCGCCGACGAGCTGGCGCTCGGCGACGGAGTAGAGGGCCAGGGCCGGGACCATGGCGAGGACCAGATAGGCGAAGACACGGGCGTACTCCGCCGAGTACTGGCCCTGGAACTGCTGGACGCCGATCGGGATCGTCCACCAGGTGGAGTCGGTGAACACCAGCAGCGGCAGGAGGAAGTTGTTCCAGCTGCCGACCACGGCGAGGACGGAGACCGTGCCGAGGGCGGGGCGGGCCATGGGCAGCAGGATCCGCCAGAAGAAGCCGAGCGGGCCGCAGCCGTCGATGGTGGCCGCCTCCTCCAGCTCGGCCGGGATCTCCCGGAAGAAGCCGCGCAGGATGACGATGGTCATCGGCAGCCCGAACGCGGCCTGCGGCAGGATCACGCCGAGGGGGTTGTCGAGCAGGTCCAGCGAGCGCAGAAGCAGGAAGAGGGGCAGGGCGGCGACCGCGAAGGGGAACATCAGCCCCATCGTGAACAGGGTGAACAGCGCCTCCCGGCCGCGGAAGGCGAAGCGGGCGAAGGAGAACGCCGCGAGCGCGGACACCGCGACCACGAGGAGGGTCGTGCCGACGGCGATCAGGGTGCTGCTGCCGAGCAGCCTCCAGAAGTCGCCGCCGCCGAGGATGTCGGTGTAGTTGGAGGTGACCCAGGTGTCGGGCAGTCCGACGGGGTTGCGGGAGAGCTCGTCGGTGGACTTGAAGCCGGACAGCACGGCGTAGAGAAGGGGCACGACCATCACCGCCGCGACGGCGACGAGGACGACGTGCAGCGGAAGCGTACGTCCGGACTTGCGGGCGCTCACGAGCCGCCTCCTCGCAGGGTCGTGGTGGCGCCCTCGAGGTCCCGGCGGAGCACGAACCGCTGGTAGGCGAGGGCGAAGACGAGGCAGACGGCGAACATCGCCACGCTGATCGCGCTGGCGTAGCCGACCTGGTAGCGCTTGAAGCCGTACTGGAACATGGTCACGGCCATCGTCTCGGAGTGGTGGTCGGGGCCGCCCGCGGTGGTGACCCAGACCAGGTCGAACAGCTGGATCGCGCCGATGACGGACAGGAAGACGCTGATGCGCAGGGTCGGGCCGAGCAGCGGCAGGGTGATGTGCCGGAACCGCTGCCAGGGCCCGGCCCCGTCGATGAGGGCCGCCTCGGTCAACTCGGCCGGGATGGACTGGAGTCCGGCCAGGTAGAGCATCATGTGGAAGCCGAAGTACTTCCATGTCATGACGAGGAACAGGGTGGCCATGACGGTGGACGGGTCGGCGAACCACTGGCCGCCGGCGCCGTCCAGGCCGACCGCGTCGAGCACCTGGTCGGCGAGGCCGTCGTCCGGGGCGAAGATCATGCCGAACAGCACACCGGTGATCGCCTCGGAGAGGATGTAGGGCGCGAAGAACAGCATCCGGTATGCGGCCCGGCCGCGGATGCGCTGGTTGAGGGCGACGGCCAGGGCGAGGGCGAACGGCAGTTGCAGGGCGAGGGAGAGCAGGACCAGGACCAGGCAGCGCCACAGGTCGCCCAGGAACACCGGGTCCTTGAAGAGCCGGGTGAAGTTGTCGGCGCCGACGAAGTCCTCGGGCATGCCGAAGCCGCCCCAGCGGAAGAACGCCGCGTACAGCGCGAACAGCATCGGCAGCAGTACCAGCACGCCGAACAGCGCAAGCGCGGGAGCCTGGAGGCCGACGGCGGTCAGCCAGTTCGACGTCCGCCGCCGTGCCCGGCCCCGGGCCGCCGCCTCGAAGGCGGCGGTCGCCGGGCCGTCGTCGGGGCCGTTGCGCTCGCCGGGGCCCTTGCGCTCGTCCGGGAGGAAGGTCGAGGTCATCGCGGCCTACTGCTCTTCCTTCGCGACCTTGGTGATCGACTCCGTGACCTGCTGCGCTGAGCGGGACCCCGCGATGAGGGCGGCGACGCTGTCGTTGACCTCCTGGCCGACGGCGGGCGCGTACGCCTGGTCCAGGTAGAGCTGGAAACCGGTGGCCGCCTTCAACTGGGCCTGTACGGCTTTGAGGTTGGGGTCGGTGAGGGCGCTCTCTGCGGCGGGGACGACGGGCAGCGCGCCGGTCTTCTTGACCAGTTCGGTGTCGGTGGCGGCGGAGGCGAAGAACTTCAGGAAGTCGACGGCCGCTTGTGGCGCGCCCGCGCGCAGGGCGTGGCCGCCGCCCCCGCCGAAGACCTCGGTGAGGGCGCCTTTGCCTCCGCCGACCTCCGGGAACGGGAAGAAGCCGAGGTCGGCGCCGAGCCCCTTGCCCGCGTCGGCCTGCACCTGGGGCGCCCACTGGCCCATGAGTTCCATCGCGGCCTTGCCGTTGCCGACGGCGGCGGCCTGGCCTGCGGGGGTGGAGTAGGCGGCGCCGAGGAAGCCCTTCTGGAACGGCTGGAGATCCACGAGTTCCTGGAGGTGCTGCCCGGCCTGGACGAACCCTTCCCCGGTGAAGTCCTTGCTTTCGTTGGCCTTTTGGAGGGCGTCGATCCCGGCGGTGCGCATCGCGAGGTAGGCCCAGTAGTACATGCCGGGCCACTTCTCCTTGCCCGCCAGGGCGAGCGGAGTGATGCCGGCGGACTTCAGCTTCCGTACGGCGTCGAGGAATCCGCTCCAGGTGGTGGGGGGCGCTGCGATGCCGGCCCGCCGGAAGAGGGCCTTGTTGTACCAGAAGCCGATCATGCCGATGTCGAACGGGATGCCGTAGACCTTCTCGTCGACCAGGTAGGGCTTCGTGGCCACCGGGAGCAACCCCTGCGACCAGTCCTTGGTGCGGTCGGTCAGGTCGTCGACGAGTCCGGCGTCGACCTGCTGCTTGAGGACGCCACCGCCCCAGGTGTGGAAGATGTCGGGGAGCTTGCCCGAGGCGGTCAGCGCCGTCATCTTCGACTTGTAGGCGTCGTTCTCCAACTGGACTATTTTGACCTTGACTTGGGGATTCTGCTTCTCGAACTGCCGGGCGAGGCGGGCCCACACGTCCTTGGCCGGCTGGGTGGTGGAGATGTTCCACCACTCGATCGTGGTCGTCCCCGACGACCCTGAGTCCGAGCCGCCGCCGCAGGCGCTCAGTGCCGTCATGCCCACACCGGCCGCGGCGGAGGCCGCCAGGAAGCCTCGGCGGGAGAGTGCCGGGTCGCCCATGGTGCGCTCCTTGGGTACGGGACGGCCCCCACGACCGTCCAGCGAGATCGAAAGTTTCGAAGCTGATCCAGAAAGGTTCGCTGCTGCCGCACCCTAGAGACAGGCTCCGACGGGTGGCAACCCCTTGAACACAGCGAATCCGCCGACGGTCGGGACCGTACGGCGGATCATCTCGCTGATCCCGCCGCCAGGGGACGAGATACGAGCCGTGAAGGGCGGTGCGCGAAGCGGGCGAAACATTCGCTCTCTTCAGCGAACTTTCCGAGGGTGACCCGGGCGCGCACGGCGCACCGATACCCGTGCCTCCCTGGCGGGCGGGGAACGCCCCGTGTCGTCAGCGGCCTGCGGTCAGCTCCCTGAGCGCGACGTTGAGTTCGAGGACGTCGCCCCGGGGCTCGCCGATGAAACCGAGGGTGCGGCCCTGCGTGTGGTCCTTCACCAGCTCCTCGACCCGTGCGACGGGCAGGCCGTTGTGTACGGCCACCCGGGGCGCCTGGAGTTCGGCGTAGGCCGGGGAGATGTCCGGGTCGAGGCCGGAGCCCGAGGAGGTGACGGCGTCGGCGGGCACCTGGGAGGGCCGCACCGGGTGCCCGTGCACCGAGTTGTCCTTGACGACGGCCACCTTGGCGGCCCTCACCCAGTCGATGAGCTCGGGGTCGTCGCCGGAGCGGTTGGTCGCGCCGGACAGGATCAGCTTGTACCGCGTGTTGACGCTGTTGACGCCGAGGCCGTTCCGCGGGCGGCCCTGGAACCACTTCAGGTCGGGCGCGGGGCTCTCCTGGCCCTAGGCCGATCCGGCCTTCGTCGTCACCACGATCGCGGTCTTCGCGCTGGTGGCCCTCGTCGCCAAGGGGGTGACGAAGCTGTGACCGCCGAGTACTGCTCGACCCCAGGACGAGATGTCCCCGGCCGACGCATTGCAGCGCGAGGTGTCCACCCGCTTGAAGTTCCCCGGCAGCGCGACCGAGTAAAAAAGGCCGGGCATATGTGCGAGGAAAGAAAATCATCTGGGGGTGACGGTGACGTCGTCGAGGGCGTGGCCTCCGTCGACGAGTCCGCGATCACCTCTTGTCCTCGGGGGTGGCCTCGGCGAGGAAGTCGTCGACGCCGGCCTCCTCGGCGATCGCCCTGCCGATCCCGAGGACGAGGGAGACGAGCAGGTCGATGAGCTTGATGCCGGCGAAGGGCGCGAGGCCGCAAGTTCTGCACGGCCAGCCCGGCGCTCTGCACCACGTGGCCCATGGCCTGCCCGCCGTAGTAGGACTGCCAGTCGTCCCGGCGGCCGTCGGCATGGCCGTCGCGGTGGCCCTGGTGCGCGGGTTCGGTGAACTCCCGCTCGGGCGAACTGGGCCCTCGACCATCGTGTACAGGATCGCGCCCAGCGCGTTCAAAAGAACCGCGACTCCGCCACGATTCCTGTCTTTCATTCCACAGGTCGGCCGCCGGGCCGATCCGCTCGTCCCGCGGTGCTCGCGGCGGGCCTGCACGCGCTGCTCGTGCTGACCCTGGTGACGGGCGTTCTCTACCCGCTGGCCGTCACCGGCGTCGCCCAGAGCCTGTTCCGTGACAAGGCCGACGGCTCCGAGATCTCGGCGCAGGGCAGGGTCGTCGGCTCCTCCCTCATCGGACAGGCCTACGACCTGCCCCTGGCGAACCATGACGCCGAACGTCCGCGTCAGCGAGAACGGGATCACCAGCATCAGGAAGATCTCGAAGAGGTTCGTGAACGGCGTGGGGTTCTCGAAGGGGTGCGCGGAGTTGGCGTTGAAGTAGCCGCCGGCGTTGGTGCCGAGCTCCTTGACGGCCTCCTGCGAGGCGACCGCCCCGCCGTTTCACTGCTGCGAGCCGCCCAGGCTGTGCCCGTCGAAGAACTGGGGCGGTGACGAGGACGCCGGTCAGGCCCGGCTGGTCGGCGCAGACACCGCCGTACGGCGTGAAAAGGCGGCGAGCTTGATGTCGCGGGTGCCGATCTTCTTGCCGAGGTACTCGGGCGTGCGGCCGACCATCAGCCCGCGGCGGTCTACCCCGGCCTGGACACCGGCGGGTCGTCGGCGCCGCCGAGGAACGCGTCCCCGGCACCGAGCTGAGGATCGGCGACCTCGTCGTCTGCGAGGCGGGCGACGTCGTCCCCGGCGGAGTCGGCGCCCGTCATCCGCGAGTCCGGCGCATCGCGGCGGCGGTGAGGACCAGCACCAGCGCCGGAGTGACGACGACTTCTGGGCTGACATGGTGCGCGGCGTCACCCGCGTCCTGCTGCCGGGCGCCTTCGCCGCGGCGATCGTGCTGGTCGCCTGCGGCGTGATCCAGAACTTCTCCGGCATCCATGAGGTCGGTCGTGGTGTTGGTCACGAAGGACACGGCGGTGTTGAACGCCTGGTCCGGGTCGATCGCCTTGAAGCCCAGGGACAGCGGCAGCACGCCCTGCATCCGCTGGAGCAGGCAGAGGAAGAGGGCGCCGGCCGCCGAGAAGGCGAGCACCCCGCGCGCCGCCCCGGCGGACGCCTCCCCGGAGCAGGTCGTGAGCTCCTGGGGTCGGGGACGCGGGTCGGGCGAACGAACGCGCGGCATCGGGCGTCGAACGCTGTCGATGTCGAGGAAACAACCCCGGCGGCCCGGAGCGAGCGCCGTTGACGGCTCCCATACGCCGCTCCACCCGCCCTTGACGGGGCCCATACGCACGTGACGCTGGGTGTCCGCAGGCCGCTCGCGGCCCCGCCGGCCCACGTCCCCTCCCCCGTACGGCGCAGTCGACCGCTGCCCGTCCCGAACGCGGCGCCGGACCCTCTTCGCAGGTCCGCCCGGCGAGTCTTAACGCAAGCTTGACGCCGCGGACCCCCTTCAACCATGGGCCCGCGCGTCACTCTCCGCTTACGCTGATGCGGCCGTCCGCGTGATGGCCGGAAACCGCACGCCGTGCCACGGGCCCGGCCGCACCACAGGAGCACCCCGATGGCCACCACCGAGCACCCCGCACCCGGCCGCCTGCGCGCCTGGATGCTGGAGGGCCTGTCCGACATGGGCAAGGGCGGCGGCCACCAGGGCCCGCACGCGGCGCCGGAACCGGCCCACCAGGGCCAGCGCTGGTACCGGGTGATGTGCCTGACCGGCGTCGACTACTTCTCCACCCTCGGCTACCAGCCGGGCATCGCCGCCCTCGCGGCCGGCCTGCTGTCGCCGATCGCGACGATCGTGCTGGTGATCGTCACGCTCGCCGGGGCACTGCCGGTCTACCGGCGGGTCGCCGAGGAGAGCCCGCGCGGCGAGGGCTCGATCGCGATGCTGGAGCGGCTGCTGTCGTTCTGGAAGGGCAAGCTCTTCGTCCTGACTCTGCTCGGCTTCGCCGCCACCGACTTCCTGATCACCATCACCCTGTCCGCGGCGGACGCCTCCACACACCTCGTGGAGAACCCGCACCTGAACAGCGCCCTGCACGACAAGCAGCTGCTGATCACGCTCGTCCTCGTGGCGCTGCTCGGCGCGGTCTTCCTCAAGGGCTTCCTGGAGGCGATCGGGTTCGCCGTCGCCCTGGTGGGCGTCTACCTCGCGCTGAACGCGGTCGTCGTGGTCGTCGGACTGTGGCACGTGGCCACCCAGGAGCACGTCGTCACCGACTGGTCGAACGCCCTGACCGCCGAGCACGGCAACGTCTTCGTCATGATCGGCCTGGCCCTGATCGTCTTTCCCAAGCTCGCGCTCGGCCTCTCCGGCTTCGAGACCGGCGTCGCCGTCATGCCGCACGTCCAGGGCGACCCCGGCGACACCGACGCGCGCCCGACCGGCCGCATCCGGGACACCAAGAAGCTGCTCACCACCGCCGCCCTGATCATGAGCTGCTTCCTGATCACCACCAGCTTCATCACCACCCTGCTCATCCCGGAGAAGGAGTTCGAGCCGGGCGGCGACGCCAACGGCCGCGCGCTCGCCTATCTGGCGCACGACTACCTGGGCAACGCCTTCGGCACGGTCTACGACGTCTCGACGATCGCCATCCTGTGGTTCGCCGGCGCCTCCGCGATGGCCGGCCTGCTCAACCTGATGCCGCGCTACCTCCCCCGCTACGGCATGGCCCCGCACTGGGCCCGCGCCGTGCGCCCGATGGTCATCGTCTTCACCCTCGTCGCCTTCCTCGTCACCTGGCTCTTCGACGCCGACGTCGACGCCCAGGGCGGCGCGTACGCCACCGGCGTGCTGGTGCTGATCAGCTCGGCGGCGATAGCCGTGACCATCGCCGCCCGCAAGGCCGGCCAGCGCAACTGGACGATCGCCTTCGCGGTCATAGCGGCGGTGTTCCTCTATACGACGGTCGTCAACGTCATCGAGCGGCCCGACGGCGTGAAGATCGGCGCCTGTTTCATCGCCGGCATCATCCTCGTCTCGCTCCTGTCCCGGCTGGCGCGCGCCTTCGAACTCCGCGTCACCGGCGTGACGCTCGACCCCATGGCGGAACGTTTCATCCGGGACATGGCCAGCCGGAAGATCCGGTTCATCGCCAACGAGCCCGACCAGCGCGACAAGGCGGAGTACCGCGACAAGATCGAGCAGATCCGGCACGACAACGACCTCCCCGGGGAGGACTTCGTCTTCGTCGAGGTCACCGTCCTGGACCCGTCCGAGTTCGAGGCCGGCCTGACCGTACGCGGCGAGGTCCTGCACAACCGCTACCGGGTGCTGACCCTGGAGTCCTCCTCCATCCCGAACGCCCTGGCCGCGCTGCTGCTCCACGTCCGCGACACGACCGGCTGCACGCCCCACATCTACTTCGAGTGGACCGAGGGCAATCCGTTCGCCAACTTCCTGCGCTTCTTCCTCTTCGGGCAGGGCGAGGTCGCCCCCGTCACCCGGGAGGTCCTGCGCGAGGCGGAACCGGATCGCACGCGCCGCCCCCGCGTCCACACCGGCTGACGCAGGCCGGGCAGGCCGGTGCCCCTATCGTGACGGCATGCAGTCCTACACCATCGGCCAGGCCGCGCGTCTGCTCGGCGTGAGCCCCGACACCGCCCGCCGCTGGGCCGACGCGGGCCGGGTGGCGACCCACCGCGACGACACCGGGCGACGCCTCATCGACGGCGCGGACCTCGCCGCGTTCTCCGTCGAACTCGCCCAGGCCGGCACCGCCGAGGAGGACGCCGCCTCCTACACCTCGGCCCGCAACGCCTTCCCCGGCATCGTCACCGCGATCAAACTCGGCGACGTCGCCGCCCAGGTGGAGATCCAGGCCGGCCCGCACCGCCTGGTCTCCCTGCTCACCCGGGAGGCCGTGGAGGAACTCGGCCTGGAGGTCGGCATGGAGGCCACCGCCCGCGTGAAGTCGACCAATGTCCACATCGACCGCGTCTGAATCTGCCGACACGCACATGCGCGCCTCAGGCATGGTTTCCGGACGCTGATGCGGTGTTGAGGCAGGCTTACGCCTCGCACCTGCGGCGGTATCATCATGGCAGGGCCCGTTCGATGGGACCGACGACACCGAGGAGACCGCCGTGACGACCCGAACCAGCCGCCGGGCCCGCCGGGCCTCGCGGGCAGCCGCCGCCTCGGCGGTCGCGCTGCTGGCCCTGGCCGGCTGTTCCGACTCCGGCGGCACGGCGTCCGACGCCTCCGCGTCCCCGGCTAAGCCGTCGGGCACGGTGACCGTCTTCGCGGCCGCCTCCCTCAAGGAGAGCTTCACCGCGCTCGGCGAGGAGTTCGAGAAGGCCTACCCGGGCACCGAGGTCACCTTCAGCTTCGGTGGCAGCGACTCCCTCGCCGCGAGCATCACCGGCGGCGCCCCTGCCGACGTGTTCGCCGCCGCCAGCGCCAAGACCATGGCGATCGTGACGGACCAGAAGGCCAACGCCTCCGCCCCCGTCACCTTCGCCCGCAACCGGCTGGAGATAGCCACCGCACCGGGCAACCCCGACAAGATCGCCTCCCTGAAGGACCTCGCCAGGCCGGGTCTGAAGGTCGTCCTGTGCGACAAGGGCGTCCCGTGCGGCACCGCCGCCCAGAAGGCCCTGACGGCCGGCGGTCTGAAGGTCACCCCGGTCTCCTACGAGCAGGACGTCAAGAGCGCCCTCACCAAGGTCGAGCTGAAGGAGGCCGACGCCGCGCTGGTCTACAAGACCGATGTGCACGCGGCGGGTGACAAGGTGGAGGGCGTGGACTTCCCCGAGTCGGCCGGCGCCGTCAACGACTACCCCATCGTCCTCCTCGAAGACGCCCCGAACCCGGCGGCGGCCCGCGCCTTCATCGACCTCGTGAGGTCCCCGCAGGGCGCCCGCGTGCTGTCCGGGGCGGGGTTCCTGAAGCCGTGAAACGCGGGGTCCGCCCGGGCGTTCCCTTCGCGCTCCTCCTGCCCGCCCTCCTCGGTCTGGCCTTCCTCCTGCTGCCGCTGGTCGCCCTCGTGGTGCGCGCCCCCTGGCACAGCCTGCCCGAGCAGCTGACCGGCGACGCGGTCTGGCAGGCGCTGCGGCTCTCCCTCGTCTGCGCCACCGCCGCGACCGCGGTGAGCCTGGTCGTCGGCGTGCCCCTGGCCTGGCTGCTGGCGCGCGCGGACTTCCCCGGCCGCGGCCTGGTCCGCGCCCTGGTCACCCTGCCGCTGGTGCTGCCCCCGGTGGTGGGCGGTGTGGCGCTGCTGCTGGCCCTCGGCCGCAGCGGCGTGGTCGGCCGGTGGCTGGACGCCTGGTTCGGCGTCACGCTCCCCTTCACCACGGCGGGCGTCGTCGTCGCGGAGACGTTCGTGGCGATGCCGTTCCTCGTCATCAGCGTCGAGGGCGCCCTGCGCGCCGCCGACCCCCGCTACGAGGAGGCCGCCGCCACCCTCGGCGCCTCCCGCTTCACCGCGTTCCGCCGGGTCACCCTGCCGATGGTCGCCCCGGGCATCGCGGCCGGCGCGGTGCTGGCCTGGGCGCGTGCGCTGGGCGAGTTCGGCGCCACGATCACCTTCGCGGGCAACTTCCCCGGCCGCACCCAGACCATGCCGCTCGCCGTCTACCTCGCCCTGCAGAGCGACCCGGAGGCCGCCATCGCCCTCAGCCTGGTCCTTCTGGCCGTGTCCGTCGCCGTCCTGGCGGGTCTGCGCGACCGCTGGATGACCCCGCCATGACCGCGGCCGGCGCACCCGCCGCCGCGGGACTGGACTGCCGTCTCGTCGTCGACCGCGGCTCCTTCCGCCTCGACGTGACGCTCCGTGCGGCACCCGGCGACGTCGTGGCCCTGCTCGGCCCCAACGGCGCCGGCAAGACGACGGCCCTGCGCGCCCTGGCCGGGCTCGTCCCGCTCACCGAGGGCCACCTGCGCCTGGACGGCGAGGTGCTGGAGCACACCGCGCCGGAGTCCCGCCCGGTCGGCGTGGTCTTCCAGGACTACCTGCTCTTCCCGCACCTGAGCGCACTGGACAACGTGGCGTTCGGCCCGCGCTGCCGAGGCGCGACCAAGGCGCAGGCACGCGCCCAAGCCGCCGTATGGCTGGAGCGCATGGGTCTCACCGGACACGCGGGCGCCAAGCCCCGCCGGCTGTCCGGCGGCCAGGCCCAGCGCGTCGCCCTGGCCCGTGCCCTCGCCACCCACCCCCGGCTGCTCCTGCTCGACGAGCCGCTCGCCGCGCTCGACGCCCGGACCCGGCTGGAGGTGCGTGCGGGGCTGCGCCGCCATCTGGCCGCGTTCGAGGCCGTCGCGGTCCTGGTCACCCATGACCCGCTGGACGCCATGGTCCTCGCGGACCGTCTGGTCGTCGTCGAGCACGGCCAGGTCGTGCAGGAGGGCGCCCCGTCCGACATCGCCCGTCATCCCCGCACGGAGTACATCGCGCAGCTGGTCGGCCTCAACCTCTACCGGGGCCGGGCCGACGGGCACACGGTCCGTCTGGACGCGGGGCCCTCGCTGACCACGGCGGAGGAGCTGTCCGGCCCGGTCTTCGTCGCCTTCCCGCCGAGCGCGGTCACCCTCCACCGCGACCGTCCCGCCGGCTCCAGCGCCCGCAACCTGTGGCGCTGCGAGGTGGCCGGCCTGGAGACCCACGGCGACCAGATCCGCGCCGACCTCGGCGGCGAACTCCCCCTGGCCGCCGACCTCACCACGGTCGCGGCCGCCGAGCTGGACCTGCACCCCGGCGCCACGGTCTGGGCCACGCTCAAAGCGGCACAGACACACGCATACCCGGCATAGAGCCGGCCGGGCCCTACGGTGGGTGCCCATGACCCTGAGCATCCGCAACCAGCTCCCCGGCACGGTCACCGCCGTCGCCCCCGGCGATGTGATGGCCACCGTCGGCATCCGCCTCACCAGCGGCCGGTCCGTCACCGCGGCGATCACCAGGGAGGCCGTGAGCGACCTCGACCTGGCACCGGGCTCCGCCGTCCGCGCCCTGGTGAAGTCGACGGAGGTCGCGGTGGCCACCGGCCCGGTCGAGGGACTGTCGATCCGCAACCAGCTCCCCGGCACGGTCACCGGCATCGCCGTCGGCGGCGCGATGGCCTCGGTCAGGCTCTCCGTCGAGGACGGCGAACTGGTCGCCGTCGTCACCCGGGAGGCGGTCGACGGCCTCGGTCTCACCGTCGGCTCCGACGCCGTCGCCCTGATCAAGGCGACCGAGGTGTCACTGGCGACGGCCTGAGACGCCCGAGGGCTCCCGCCCACAGGGGACGGGAGCCCTCGGCACCGGTGTCGCGGCGCCGGTCACACGCGGGGTGACCGGTGGGCCGCCCGGCGTCAGTCCTCGTAGGCGTCCAGCGGCGGGCAGGAGCACACCAGGTTGCGGTCGCCGAAAGCCTGGTCGATGCGGCGCACCGGCGGCCAGTACTTGTCGGCGGCCGACACCCCGGCCGGGAAGACCGCCTCCTCCCGCGAGTACGCGTGCTCCCACGTCCCACCGAGCGCGGCGGCCGTGTGCGGCGCGTTGCGCAGCGGGTTGTCGTCGGCCGACCACGCGCCCGAGGCGACCTTCTCGATCTCCGCGCGGATGGCGATCATCGCCTCGCAGAACCGGTCGAGCTCGATGATGTCCTCGGACTCGGTGGGCTCGATCATCAGCGTCCCGGCCACCGGGAACGACATCGTCGGCGCGTGGAAGCCGTAGTCGATGAGCCGCTTGGCCACGTCGTCGACGCTCACCCCGGTCGCCTTGGTCAGCGGACGCAGATCGATGATGCACTCGTGCGCGACGAGCCCGCCGGGCCCGGTGTACAGCACGGGGTAGTGCGGTTCCAGGCGCTTGGCGATGTAGTTGGCGCTGAGCACCGCCACCTGCGTGGCCCGCTTCAGCCCCTCCCCGCCCATGAGCCGCACGTACGCCCACGAGATCGGCAGGATCCCCGCGGAGCCCCAGGGCGCGGCCGAGATCGGGCCGACGCCCGTCTCGGGCCCGGCGGCGGGCTGAAGCGGGTGGTTCGGCAGGTACGGAGCGAGGTGCGAGCGCACGGCCACCGGGCCGACGCCGGGACCGCCGCCGCCGTGCGGGATGCAGAACGTCTTGTGCAGGTTCAGGTGGGAGACGTCACCGCCGAAGTGCCCCGGCTTGGCGAGCCCCACGAGCGCGTTGAGGTTGGCGCCGTCCACGTACACCTGGCCGCCGGCGTCGTGCACCTGGGCGCAGATCTCGGCGACGTGCTCCTCGAACACGCCGTGCGTCGACGGGTAGGTGATCATCAGCACGGCGAGCTCGTCCCGGTGCTTGTCGATCTTCGCCCTGAGGTCCTCGATGTCGATCTCGCCGTCCCCGGCGGTGGCGACGACGACGACCTTCATGCCGGCCATCACGGCGCTGGCGGCGTTCGTCCCGTGCGCGGACGACGGGATCAGGCACACCGTGCGCTGCTCGTCCCCGTTGGCCCGGTGGTAGCCGCGTACCGCGAGCAGCCCGGCCAGCTCGCCCTGCGAGCCCGCGTTGGGCTGGAGGGACACCTTGTCGTAGCCGGTGACCTCGGCGAGCCGCTCCTCCAGTTCCCGGATGAGGGTGAGGTAGCCCTGCGCCTGCTCGGCGGGCGCGAAGGGGTGCAGCTGCCCGAACTCGGGCCAGGTGACCGGCTCCATCTCGGTGGTGGCGTTGAGCTTCATGGTGCACGAGCCCAGCGGGATCATGCCCCGGTCCAGCGCGTAGTCCCGGTCGGACAGCCGGCGCAGGTAGCGCAGCATCGCCGTCTCGGAGCGGTGCTGGTGGAAGACGGGGTGGGTGAGGACCTCGTCGCTGCGCATCAACCCCGTGGGCAGGGTGTCCTCGGTGACCGCGTCCAGCGCCGCGATGTCGCCCTCGGTCCCGAACGCGGCCCACACGGCGGTGATCTGGGCCCGCCCGGTGGTCTCGTCGCAGGCGATCGACACGTGGTCGGCGTCGACGAGGCGCAGGTTGACGCCGTTCTCCCGCGCGGCGGCGACGACGTCCTCGGCCCGGCCCGGCACACGCACGGTCAGCGTGTCGAAGTAGGAGCCGTGCACGACCTCGGCCCCGCCGGCCGTGAGCCCCGCGGCCAGGATCGTCGCGTACCGGTGCGTGCGCCGGGCGATCGCCCGCAGCCCCTCGGGGCCGTGGTACACGGCGTACATCCCGGCCATGACGGCGAGCAACACCTGCGCCGTGCAGATGTTGCTGGTCGCCTTCTCCCGCCGGATGTGCTGCTCGCGCGTCTGCAGCGCCAGCCGGTACGCCTTGTCGCCGTCGGCGTCGACGGAGACGCCCACGAGCCGCCCGGGCAGGCTGCGGGCGAACTTCTCCTGGACGGCCATGTAGCCGGCGTGCGGCCCGCCGAAGCCCATCGGGACACCGAACCGCTGCGTGGTGCCGACGGCGATGTCCGCGCCCAGCTCCCCGGGCGAGGTCAGCAGCGTCAGCGCGAGCAGGTCGGCGGCGACGACGACGAGCGCGCCCAGCTCGTGGGCCTGGTCGATGACGGGCTTGATGTCCCGTACGACGCCGGAGGCGCCCGGGTACTGGAGCAGCACGCCGTTGATCTCCCGGCCGGCGATGTCGGCGGGGATGCCGTCGCCGAGGTCGGCGACGACGACCTCGACGCCGGTCGGCTCGGCGCGGGTCTCGATCACGGCGATCGTCTGCGGCAGCACGTCCGCGTCGATCAGGAAGAGGCCCTTCTTGTTCTTGCCCATGCGGCGGGCCAGCGCCATCGCCTCGGCGGCGGCCGTCCCCTCGTCGAGCAGCGAGGCGCCGGAGGTGGGCAGCCCGGTCAGGTCGGCGACCATGGTCTGGAAGTTCAGCAGGGCCTCCAGCCGACCCTGGGAGATCTCCGGCTGGTAGGGCGTGTAGGCCGTGTACCAGGCCGGGTTCTCCATGACGTTGCGCAGGATGACGGGCGGCGTGAACGTGCCGTAGTACCCGAGGCCGATCATGGGGGCGAGGACCTCGTTGCGGTCGGCGAGCGACCGCAGCTCGGCCAGCACCTCGGCCTCGGTGCGCGCGCCGGGCAGGTCCAGCGCGTCGGCGTTCTTGATCACATCCGGGACGGAGGCGGCGGTCAGCTCGTCCAGCGAGCCGTATCCGACGTGCGCGAGCATCTTGGCCCGCGCCTCCTGGTCAGGGCCGATGTGGCGCTGCTCGAAGGGGATTCCCTGTTCGAGGTCGGAGAGCGGAATGCGATGGGCGGTCATTGCGGAGGCCTCCTGGTCTGACGCGACCTTCGAGGGGCACCACTGGCGCGGGTACCCGGACGGCCTCCCCCTCTGTCATCTCAACCTGAGAGTTTCACCGGCCGCCCGTGGGCGTCCGGTTTTCACCGTCGGTGAGAGCGGGGACTCGCGCCACCGCTCTGCTTTCCAGAGTGACCTCGTCCGTGCGGTACGTGGGCCTGAGAGATTCCGGGGAGGATTTGCTCCTTCGGCGCCTCCGACGGATTCTCGGAGGACTCTCCCGCACGGGGTCAGCAGCCGTTGCCAGACTACCAGCGGGGTCAACGCCCCTCCTTTCGAGTGGCCGCCCGTCCCGTTGTGCTCTTTTGTAGTGCTTACGGATGAGATGCGACCATGTGGAGGGCCCGTGCAGACCGACATCGATCCGCGCAACCTGATCGGCCGCAAGGCGTTCGACCGCAACGGCGCCAAGATCGGCACGGTGGACGAGGTCTACCTCGACGACGCGACGGGCGTGCCGGAATGGGCCGCCATACGCACCGGTCTCTTCTCCCGTGACGCCTTCGTTCCCCTGGAGCCCAGCGAACTGGTGGAGGGCGCACTGCGCGTCCCCTTCGAGCGGACCCTGATCAAGGAGGCCCCCGACTTCGGCGTGGGCCGCCACCTCTCCCCGGAGCAGGAGCTCCAGCTCTACCACCACTACGGCCTCGACGTGGCCGCCCCTCCCCCGCTGCCCGACCACGACTTCGGCAGACTCGCCGGCTCGGACGACACCTGAACCGCGCCGCAGGTCACCGGGTCGGGACGGTGCGGGAGCCGGGCCCGGGCGCAGCCGTACGCGCTTCTCCCTCCGTCTGGGGCAGCGGTCCGGCGCCGGGCGCCCCCGGGGGCGCGCCGGGCACCAGGGGCAGCGGGTCCGCCGGTTCCAGGGCGGGGTCGTCGACGCGGAACGTCCGCACCCGGCCGACGTCCGACCAGGGCGTCTCGAACCGCACGGTGACCCGGCCGAGGCCGCTGCCCTGCACCCAGCCGTGCCCCAGCTCGGCGTGGCGTATGTCGAGGCCCGGACGCCACCGGTGCTCCACGGGCGTCTCCTCCCGCTCGGCGGGCTCACGCGCCGGCTCCTCCTCGGGCGCCGCCGACAGCCGCTCCCCCGCGGCCTGCGCGAACAGGTCCTCCTGCGTGTAGTCCGCCAGGCCGCTGACCCCCACGCCGAGCAGCCGCACCCCGCCCGTGGTGTCCACGGAGTCCAGCAGCCGCGCCGCCGCCTCCCGCACCACGGCGGGGTCGTCCGTGGGCCCGCGCAGGGTCTCCGACCGGGTCAGCGTGGAGAAGTCGTAGCGCCGCACCTTCAACACGATCGTCCGCCCCGACAGCCCGGCCTCGCGCAGCCTGCGCACGCACCGGTCGGCCAGCCGCCCGACCTCCAGACCCACCCGCAGCCGGTCGTGGATGTCCACGTCGTAGGTGTCCTCCACGGACACCGACTTGGTCTCCCGCTCGGCCACCACCGGCCGCTCGTCGCGCGCCAGCGCCATGCCGTACAGCGCGTGCCCGTGCGCCTTGCCCAGCAGCCGTACGAGTTCGTCCTCGCCCGCCTCGGCGAGTTCGTCGACCGTGGTGATCCCCGCCCGTCTGAGGTGGTCGCCCGTCGCGGGTCCCACGCCCGGAAGCGTCCGCACCGGCATCGGGCCGAGCAGCGCCCGCTCGGTGCCCGGCTCGATCAGCACCAGCCCGTCCGGCTTGGCCCGCTCCGAGGCGATCTTCGCGAGCATCTTGGACGCGGCAAGCCCCACCGACCCGGTGAGCCCCGTGACGGCGCGGATGTCCGCGCGCAGCCGGACTCCGGCGGCCTGCGCCGACACACCGTCCCAGGCCGTTCCCCCGGCCTCCAGATCGACGAACGCCTCGTCCAGGCTGAGCGGCTCCACCAGCGGGGACAGGGCCCGCAGAAGCGCCATCACCTGATCGCTGATGGCGCGGTAGAACATGAACCGCGGCGCCAGGTAGGCGGCGTTCGGAGCCAGCCGGCGCGCCTGCGCCGTGGGCATCGCCGAGTGCACCCCGAACACCCGCGCCTCGTACGAGGCGGTGGCCACCACCCCGCGCGGCCCGAGGCCGCCCACGATCACGGCCTTCCCGCGCAGGCTCGGCTTGGACGCCTGCTCCGCCTGCGCGAAGAAGGCATCCATGTCGAGATGCAGGATGGTGGGCGCGTTTCTCACATCTACGATGCTGCACCACGCCACTGACAACGGCCTCACACGGCGGTCTCCACCGGCCGAGGGGCCGCCGAAGAGGCTCCCCGGAAGCTCAGACCGCCCGGTTGCGCCGCCGCGCCAGTTCGTCGGCCGGGTTGTGCCCCACGAGGGTCTCCCCGGTGTCGACGCGTTCCCCGTGCAGCTGCGACAGCGCGCTCTCGACGTCCTGCCAGACCACGCCCACCGCGATGCCGAAGACGCCCTGGCCGCCCTGGAGCAGCTCGTGGACCTCGTCGGGGGACGTGCACTCGTAGACCGTGGCCCCGTCGCTCATCAGCGTCAGCCGCTCCAGATCACGGAACCCGCGCTCACGCAGGTGCTGGACCGCGGTGCGGATGTTCTGCAGCGACACCCCCGTGTCCAGGAACCGCTTGACGATCTTCAGGACGACGACGTCCCGGAAGCTGTACAGACGCTGGGTGCCCGACCCGTGGGCGGACCGCACGCTCGGCTCGACGAGACCGGTGCGGGCCCAGTAGTCCAGTTGCCGATAGGTGATGCCCGCGGCCGCGCAGGCCGTCGGACCGCGGTAGCCGATCTGTTCGGACGCCATGGACGCCGTCCCTCCGCCGCTCGGCACGGCCGCCGGCCGCTGCGAAGCCTGCGGGGCCGCACTGCCGTGACCGGGGTGACCCCCGCTCGCACGCAGCCGAGAGCCTGGGGGCAGGTACGGACCGCCACCCCCGACACCGAATCCGGGGGCACCCCCAGCCGTACCGTCGCCGCTGCTTCTCACGCCGACCTCCGTCCTTGACCTGCCTCTCGACGGTAGGCAGTCACCAGGGGTGCGTCAACGATCGCCACACTCGCCACGCCGAGTGATAATCACCCTAAGAGTGGTTTCCCGCACCCCGCCGCGGGGAAAGGCTAGCCGAATGCGCTGAGAAGGAGCCGCAGGACGCTCTCACTCGCCCCCGGCAATCGCCGGGAACCGGCCCGCCGCGACGGCCCGTCGCGAGCCGGCGGCCCCCGCGAGACCTACTGGTTGCTGGTGCCGAAGTCCTCCGGGGAGATCTGATCGAGGAACTCGCGGAACTTCTCCACCTCGTCCTCCTGCTCGTCCGGGATGGCGATGCCCGCGTCGTCCAGCACCGTGTCGCTGCCGAAGATGGGCGTCCCGGTGCGCAGGGCCAGCGCTATGGCGTCGGAGGGACGGGCGCTCACCTCGACCCCGCTGGCGAAGACCAGCTCGGCGTAGAAGACGCCCTCACGCAGATCCGTGATGCGCACTTCCGTGAGCTCCTGGCCGACGGCCTCCAGCACGTCCTTGAACAGATCGTGAGTCAGCGGCCGCGCCGGAGCCATGCCCTGCTGGGCGAAGGCGATGGCCGTCGCCTCCCCCGGCCCGATCCAGATCGGGAGGTAGCGGTCGCCTCCCACTTCACGCAGCAGCACGATCGGTTGGTTGGAGGGCATCTCGACCCGGACACCTACGACATCGAGCTCGTTCACACAGCAACCCTAGGCCGTGCCCGGGACGTTTGGGTAGTCGGGCCGGGAACGGGTGACCGATCCGGCCGCCCCGCACCACACCCGGTCGGGCCTGCGCCAGGGGCTCTCCGGCGGATCAGGTCGCGGAAAGCAGCGGGACCGTTCGGCCCAGTTCCAGGTGGACGTGCCGGACCCCGCGTGTGCGGCATGACCCGCCGGACAGCCCCTGAGCGCTCTCAGGGCAGCCGCACCCCGAGCGCGGTCTGCACCAGCGCCGAGTGCAACCGGACCGTGAGGTCCGCCAGCTCCTTGGTACGGGCCTGCGCGTGCGCCCTGGTCTGCGGATTGCGGTGCAGCTTGAGCGGGGCGACCACCTGGTCGACCAGCCCCGCCTCACGGTCGGCGGCCGCCTTCATCACCCGCAGATGCCGGGGCTCGATGCCGAACCGGCCCAGCTCGGCCACCAGTGCCGCCACAGTGGCCGCCTCGGCGTCGTAGACCCCGTCGCCGAGCGGCACCACCAGCCCGTACGACTCCCACTCGTCCAGATCGCGCTCGTCGATCCCCGCGGCGGCCAGCAGCTCGGCCCGGCCGATCCGCGCGGCGGTGGGAGCCTCGGGCGCCTCCGGGACGGCCTCGCCGTCCCGCTGCCGGCCCACCGTGGGAAGCGGCGCGGCCTCGCCGCGCTCCATGGCGTCCAGATGCTCGCGGATCACCTTGAGCGGCAGATAGTGGTCACGCTGCATCCGCAGCACATGGCCGAGGCGCTCGACGTCGCCGGCGCTGAACTTGCGGTACCCGGACGGGGTCCGCTGCGGCTCGACGAGCCCTTCGGCCTCCAGGAAACGGATCTTGGAGATCGTCACCTCGGGGAACTCGTCGCGCAGCACGTTCAGCACCGTGCCGATGCTCATCAGACCACCGTCCGCGGTGGCGGCGCCGTGCCCGGCACCGCCCCTCGGTGTTCGAAGCATGGACCTTCCCTTGGGGGGTGCCCCCGGGACGCTCCCGGGGGAGGGTCAGTAGCCTCGCTGGCTCGCGTAGAAGACCAGCCGGTACTTGCCGATCTGCACCTCGTCGCCGTTCGACAGGGGAACCTCGTCGATCCGCTCGCGGTTGACGTACGTGCCGTTCAGGCTGCCGACGTCGGCCACCGTGAACGAACCGTCCTGGCCGCGCCGGAACTCCACATGGCGGCGCGAGACCGTCACGTCGTCCAGGAAGATGTCGCTCTGCGGGTGACGCCCCGCCGTCGTCAGATCGCCGTCCAGCAGGAAGCGGCTGCCCGAGTTCGGACCACGGCGCACGACCAGCAGCGCCGAACCCAACGGCAGCGCGTCGACCGCGGCCTGGGCCTCGGGCGAGAGCGCCGGCAACTGCGTCTGACCGGTGACCTCGGAGTCGTACGCCTCCAGACCCGAGATGGAGATCGTCGACGTCGTCTCCGACGGCCGCTCCGGCGTCACACCAGGCCTCAGCGGCGCGCCGCAGTTGGAGCAGAAGCGGCTGTTCTCCGCGTTGCGGTTACCGCACCTCGTACACACCAGGGCCGACATAGGGGAAAACCCTCCACCCGTAGTTGAGGTTGACGGTTGCCCGAAACCTATGCCGCCGGACTGGGCGGGGTCAACAGACGCCGCGCCCTGACCACCGGGAATGTCACTGCCCGGACCACCCACCTGGTCCCGGAACAGCGGCCGCTGGCCTTCCGCGTCAGGCTGCGCACGATGGCGCGCGGTCGCGTTGTCGCTGCCTTCTCGCGCGCTCTTGCCGAACAACTTCGCAAACAACTTCACGGGCGATTCCCCTTGACCGAAACAGACCCGCCCGTGGGGCAGGACGAACCCTGACTGAACACACCGGCCGACCCGGACATCTTCACAACGTCCGTAGCCACCAGACAGTTTCCACCACGCACCACCCGATCGGTGCGCCGACCCCCCGCAACCTCATGCCCCTGCCCGACGACGGCCATGCACCGCCGGTTCACTGCGAGGACGACCGAGCGTAGTCAGGCTGCTTCGCCGCTCGCAAGGCGTCCACGACGATCTTGGCGGATCGCTCGACGGTCACGGTGGCCTGCTCCTTCTCCAGGGTCTGCACCACGCCTCCAGGGATGTTGAGCGCCGGTTCGAGGTCCTGCGGCTTGCCGATGACCTTGAAACGATAGGGCGCGTTGATCTTGTTCCCGTCGACGCTCACGGAGTTGTCCGAATCGGTGAGGTACGTGCCGGCGACCACCCGCACGTCGTTCACCTGGATCGCCTCCGCCCCCGCCGCGCGCAGCTCCTGGATCGCGTCGAGCAGCATGTCCGCCTCGACCGTCCCCTTCTTGTCGTCGATGGTCACAGTGATGCCGGGCCCCTCGGCGGCCACCGTGCCCGCCAGGATGCCGAGTTGCTTCTCCTTCTCGACCGTCTGCCGACGGGCCTCCTCGGCCTGGTCGGAACTGTTCTCCAGTTCCTGCCGCTGCTTCTCGAGACCCTGCTTCTCGTCCTCTAGACGCTGACTGCGGTCATCCAGTTCATCCAGGATGCGCACGAGGTCCTCCTGGCGCGCACCGCGCAGGGCGTTGCCGCTCTCACTGTTGGAGGCGACCTGCACGGCGAGACCGAAGCCGAGGCCGAACAGCAGCAGCGCGACGATGAGTTGGGCGCGGGTGACGCGCGGCGGCCACAGCCCCTGCACCAGCCGCTGCCGCCCGGTCAGCGACGGCTCGGGGTCCTCGGCCGGCGCCCACCCGCGAGGTTCCTCCGTCGGCGCCGGGGACTTCGCGTCGGGCGCCGCCGCGGCGGGTCCGGCCGCAGCGGGCGCCGCCTCGGCGGCTCCGGCGCGCGTGTCCTGCGCCGGGACCTCCGCGGGCAGCTCCTTGCGCAGCAGCTGGGTCGTGGGCGTCTCGTCCTGCGGAGCGGCCTGACCACGGGGCGAACCCTGCCCCTGGCGAGGTGTCTGGCTGCCCGGCGCGGCCTCCCGGCGGGGGGCCTGGCTGCCCCGCGCGGCCTCCCGGGGAGGGGTCTGGCTGCCCGGCCCGGCCTCCTTGCGGGGGGCCTCGTCCCGGCGCGCCGTCTCGTCCGGTCGCGGAGTCCTGTCCTGGTCGCTCATCGGCCTCACGCCCTGAAGACGTGCCGGCGGATGGCCGCGGCGTTGGAGAAGATGCGGATGCCCAGCACGACCACGACACCCGTGGACAGCTGCGATCCGACGCCCAACTCGTCGCCCAGGAAGACGATCAGCGCGGCGACGACGACGTTCGAGAGGAACGACACGACGAACACCTTGTCGTCGAAGATCCCGTCCAGCATGGCCCGCAGACCACCGAACACGGCGTCCAGCGCCGCCACGACGGCGATCGGCAGATAAGGCACGACGGCCGCAGGAATCTCGGGCTGGACCAAGAGGCCGGCCACGACTCCCACGACGAGGCCCAGTACGGCGATCACGATGTGCCCTTCCCGGTTTTCTCGGTGCTCGGCTGTGCTGTACGTACGATCACACTCGGCGCCGCGGGCAGCTTGAGGTCGCTCTCCACCGAGATGGCGGTGCGGATGCCGAAGTTCTCCTGAAGGGCGCTCAGATACAACCCGTCGGAGCTGTCCTGGAACGCGCTGCTGAGGTTCTTCCCGTCGCCCACCGCGAGCACGGTGTACGGCGGCACCAGCGGACGGTTGTCGACCAGTATCGCGTCGCCCGCCGCCCTGATGGCCGACAGCGCCGTCAACCGCTGCCCGTTGATGGAGACGGCCTCCGCGCCCGACGCCCACAGCCCGTTGACGACCCGCTGCATGTCACGGTCGCGCACCCGGCCGGTGTCGGAGAACCCCGTCGTCTCGCGCGGGTTGCTCCCGCCTCCCGAGGACGCCTCCTCGGCGTCGTCCACGACCAGCTTGACGCCCGGCCCGTGGACCCCGACGGCGCCCGCGAGCATCCCCGCCAGCACCGCCTGGCCGCCACCGCTGTCGCGGAGCGCCTCCCGCTGCCGCGCGCTCACGTCGTCGCGCAGCTCGTCGACGTCGCCCTCCAGCTTGTCGGCCGCCTCGGTCTCATGGTCGATGCGGTCGATCAGTTCCTCGCGCTCCTTGGCGACGGCGGGGGCGGCGACGCGCGCCTGCACCCCGCCCACCGTCACCACGAGGGCGGCGAGCACCAGCCCGGCGGCGAGGCCGAGCTTCGCCCGCACCGTTCTGGGCATCCCGCCCGAGCCTTCGGCCCTCTTGCGGGCGGCGGCCTCGGCATAGCCTTCGTCGAGGCTGTGGTCCATGACGTTGGTGAGCAGCGACATGGACGCGTCCGGGCGCGACCCAAGCGCGGGTGTGCTCCGAACGGGGGGCTGCTGCGGCATGCCGCACATCGTCGCACGTCGCCGCCGATACCTCCGAATGGCCCCACCGGCGTGCCGGACGGGCCCCCTCGCGGAGGCCCGTCCGGCACGCGCGCGTGGGTGCGCGGGTCAGCGCCCGGCGCTGTCCACGACCGCCGACCACTCGTCCAGCAGGGCCTGCGCGGAGGCGTCGTCCGGACCTTCCGCCCACAGATGGGTGACCGCCTCCGCCGGGTCCGGCAGGACCATCACCCAGCGGCCGTCCGTCTCGACCACGCGGACGCCGTCCGTGGTGTCCACGAAGCGGTCTCCGGCCGCCTCGACGACCCGCCGCATCACGAGCCCCTTGACGGCCCACGGGGTCGCCAGATCCCGCTTGAGCACGTGCGCCCGCGGAATCCGCGCGTCGATCTGGCTCAGCGTGAGCTGCGTCCGGGCCACGAGCCCGATCAGCCGCACGAAGGCCGCCGTGCCGTCGAAGACGCTGCTGAACTCGGGGACGATGAAGCCGCCCCGGCCGTCACCGCCGAAGATGGTCGAGTCGTCGCGCCCGACCCGGGTCAGGTCGTCGGGCGAGGTCGTCGTCCATTCGACCTGGGTGCCGTGGTAGGCCGCCACCTGCTCGGCGATCCTCGTCGTGGTCACCGGCAGGGCGACCCGCCCGCTGCGCCGCTCGGCGGCCACCAGGTCGAGCAGGACGAGCAGCGCCCGGTCGTCCTCGATGATCCGGCCCTTCTCGTCGACGAGCGAGAGCCGTTCGCCCACCGGGTCGAACCGCACGCCGAACGCGGCACGCGAGGACGCCACGATCTCCCCGAGGCGCACCAGCCCGGACCGCCGCTGGTCGGCGGACTCCGTCGGCCTGGCCTCGTTCAGGCCCGGGTTGATGGTCAGCGAGTCCACCCCGAGCTTGCCGAGCAGACTCGGCAGGACCAGCCCGGCGCTGCCGTTGGAGGCGTCCACGACGACCTTCAGACCGGACTCGGCGATCCCGGTGGTGTCCACGTTGCGCAGCAGCGACCCGGTGTACGAGTCGAAGACGCTCGCCGGGAAGTGCAGGTCGCCGATCTCGCCCGGGAACGCCCGCCGGTACTCCTGCCGCGCGAACACCCGGTCCAGCTTGCGCTGACTGCCCTGCGACAGGTCGGCGCCCCGCCCGTCGAAGAACATGATGTCCACGGAGTCCGGCACTCCGGGTGAGGTCCGGATCATGATGCCGCCGGCGCTGCCGCGCGCGGTCTGCTGCCGCGCCACGGGCAGCGGCACGTTCTCCAGGTCCCGTACGTCGATGGCGCTGGCCTGGAGCGCGGAGATCACCGCCCGCTTCAGCGCCCGCGCGCCACGGGAGTGGTCACGGGCCGTCGTGACGGTCGAGCCCTTCTTCAGGGTGGTCGCGTAGGCGCCGGCAAGGCGCACGGCCAGCTCGGGCGTGATCTCGACGTTCAGGATGCCGGAGACACCGCGGGCGCCGAAGAGGTGCGCCTGTCCGCGGGACTCCCAGATCACGGAGGTGTTGACGAACGCGCCGGCTTCGATGGTCTTGAACGGGTAGACCCGCACGTTGCCCTGCACGATCGATTCTTCACCGATCAGGCATTCGTCGCCGATCACCGCGCCGTCCTCGATGCGGGCGGCCCGCATGATGTCGGTGTTCTTTCCGACGACACAGCCGCGCAGATTGCTGTGCTGCCCGATGTACACGTTGTCGTGCACCACGGCCTTGTGCAGGAAGGCGCCGCTCTTGACGACGACGTTGGAGCCGACGACGGTGTGCTCGCGGATTTCCGCGCCGGCCTCTACCTTCGCGTAGTCCCCGATGTAGAGGGGGCCGCGCAGAACGGCGTCGGGGTGCACTTCGGCGCCCTCGGCCACCCACACGCCCGGCGAGATCTCGAAGCCGTCGAGCTCGACGTCGACCTTGCCTTCCAGAACGTCGGCCTGGGCCTTCACATAGCTCTCGTGCGTGCCGACGTCCTCCCAGTAGCCCTCGGCGACATAGCCGTAGATCGGCTTGCCTTCCTTCATCAGCTGGGGGAAGACATCGCCGGACCAGTCGACGGGGACGTCGGCTTCCACGTAGTCGAAGACCTCGGGCTCCATCACGTAGATGCCCGTGTTCACGGTGTCCGAGAACACCTGGCCCCAGGTCGGCTTCTCCAGGAAGCGTTCGACCTTGCCTTCCTCGTCGACGATGGTGATACCGAATTCAAGCGGATTGGGCACGCGCGTCAGGCAGACCGTGACCAGAGCGCCCTTTTCCTTGTGGAAGTTGATGAGATCGGTGAGGTCGAAGTCGGTCAGGGCATCGCCGGAGATGACAAGGAAGGCGTCGTCCTTCAACGCCTCCTCGGCGTTCTTGACGCTTCCGGCGGTACCGAGTGGCTTCTCCTCGTTGGCATAGGTGAGCTCCATTCCGAGTTCCTCGCCGTCACCGAAGTAGTTCTTGACCAGTGAGGCCAGGAACTGCACGGTGACGACGGTCTCGTTGAGCCCATGCCTTTTGAGCAGCCTGAGAACGTGCTCCATGATCGGCCGGTTGGCCACCGGCAGGAGCGGCTTGGGCATGCTCGAGGTCATAGGGCGAAGGCGAGTGCCCTCGCCTCCGGCCATCACGACGGCCTTCATGTCGGAAGCGTCCTCCTTGAAGAGACGGTCTGGCCGACTTCACCCGTCCAGATTGTCCCGCACTTTTCCCCCGCGGGCCATCGAGCCGCTCTTGACCGGCAATCGGTGGGCTCAGTCGGCCATGACGTCCGCACGGACCAGGCGGCGGACTTGTACCACGTAGAGGACTCCTGCCCACCAGTACAGGGTTGTACCCCAACCTGCGAACGCCCATCCGAAAACAGCCGCCAGCGAAGCTGGCCATCCGCTTCCGTCGCTGAGCAGGAGAAGCGGGAACGCGTACATCAGGTTGAACGTGGCGGCCTTCCCCAGGAAGTTCACCTGGGGCGGCGGATAGCCGTGCTGTCTGAGGATGCCCACCATCACCAGCAGAACCAGTTCCCGGGCGAGAAGTGCAGCGGTCAACCAGAGGGGCAGAATCTCCCGCCAGGTGAGGCCGACCAGGGTGGAGAGAATGTAGAGCCGGTCGGCGGCCGGGTCGAGTAGCCGGCCGAGGCTGCTGATCTGGTTCCAGCGCCTCGCCAGCTTGCCGTCCAGGTAGTCACTCACCCCGCTCAGGGCCAGCACGAGGAGAGCCCAGCCGTCGCTCTGCGGCCCTCCGAACTCGGGCCTGAGAATCAGCCACAGGAAGAGGGGCACGCCGACGAGACGCGCCATGCTGAGGATGTTGGGGATGGTGAGGACCCGGTCGGTCTGAACACGGGTCTCCTGGACCTCCACCCGGGGGCCTCCAGTAGGAAACGAACCAACGATGCTCCCCGACCCTACCTCAACGCAAAAAAGCTCTGGCTCTCGGGCTGTGAAGCCCAAGAGCCAGAGCTCTAAAAGGAGTTCGGCGGCGTCCTACTCTCCCACAGGGTCCCCCCTGCAGTACCATCGGCGCTGTGAGGCTTAGCTTCCGGGTTCGGAATGTAACCGGGCGTTT
>NZ_SHKS01000003.1:656264-757770 GCF_004217285.1 Streptomyces sp. BK239 | reverse complement strand
CCTCGGTGCTTTCCGGTTCCCCGCTCTCGCGGTTTCCCTTCCGGCGTTTCCGACTCTATCAGATCCTTTCGGCCCTGATTCCCAGTCAGAGGGGGCTTGCCTTCCCGGCTGTTGGGCCGTTCCGACGTCTCAAACCTTAGCGGATCCGCCCCGGCGAGTGCTAATCGAGTCGATCGAAAGGATCGAGAGCGATCGAGCTGCCGAATGCCCCATCGAATGTAATTCGGGCGCGCCGAATTCAATCCCGTTGGGAGATCTTGCTGTGGTGTGAGGTGCCGCTTCTGCGGCGGAGGTGCTACCGGGGAACCGTTACGGCTCCGTGGCAACCCGAAGAACCTTACGGATCGGCCCGGGGGATGTCAAGCACCCCTGTCAAGGTCTTTTCGGCGAGGTCAGTCGAGGTCGCTGAGACGCCCGCCGGCGTCGGGCTGGGCGTGCTCCACCCGGCGCAGGAGCCTGGTCAACACCTCGCCCAGGGCGGTGCGGTCCGCCGCGGTGAGGTCCTGGAGCAGGTCCTCCTCGAAGACGGTCGCCGATCTCATCGCCTCCAGCCACTTCTCCCGGCCCTCCTGCGTCAGCTCCACGATCACGCGGACACGGTTGGTCTCGTCCCGCTCCCGGGTCACCAGTCCTTCGGAGACCATGCGGTCGATCCGGTGGGTCATCGCGGCCGGCGTCAGGCCGAGTCGCTTGGCGAGGTCGCTGGGGCCGAGGCGATACGGGGCGCCGGAGAGGACGAGGGCCTTGAGGACCTCCCAGTCCGTGTTGCTCATGCCGAGCGCGGCGGTCTGGCGGCCGTAGGCGACGTTCATGCGGCGGTTCAGGCGGGACAGCGCCGACACGATCTTCTCGACCTGGGGGTCGAGGTCCTGGAACTCGCGCTGGTAGGCGGCGATCTGCTCCTCGAGCGTCGGTTCGCCGTCGAGGCCTGCGGTGTCGTCGGGGGTGTCGCCCATGGCCGCCAGTATCGCACGGGGCTCGTTCGCGTCGAAGTTCTTGAGGCTGTACTGTTTAGCTTCGAAATTTATCTTCGAAGTCTTCGGTTGTAAGTCCTTGGGTCAGACATCTACCGGCTGACCCCTGTCTTGAGAGAGGTGAACGTGACCAGGGCGATGGGCGCAGCGATGCGCCGGATCCACGTGGGCAACGCACTCAGCGCGTTCGGGCTCGGCTTCACGGTCCCGTACCTGTACGTCTACGTGGCGCAGGTGCGGGGCCTGGGGGCCATGACGGCGGGGCTGGTGCTCGCCGTGTTCGCCGTGGCCGCGTTGATCGTGCTGCCGTTCGCGGGTCGGGCGATCGTGCGGCGCGGCCCGCTGCCGGTGCTGGTCGCCGCCCTGGTCACCGCCGCCGTGGGTGCGCTGAGCCTGGGGCTCGCGGGCGACGCCGCCGCCGTCCTGGCCGCCGCGGGCGCGCTCGGGGCGGGGCAGGCCGTGATGCAGCCGGCGCTGGCCACGATGATCGTGGACTGTTCCAGCGCGGAGACCCGGTCGCGGGCGTTCGCCATGCAGTTCTTCCTGCAGAACCTCGGGCTGGGCGTCGGCGGGCTCATCGGCGGTCATCTCGTGGACGCCACCCGGGTGTCGTCGTTCACGCTGCTGTTCTCGATCGAGGCGGCGATGTTCCTGCTGCTGGTCGTGGTGATGGTGACGGTGCGGATGCCGCGCGCGCCGCGGGTCGAGGACGCTCCGCGGGGATCGGCGAAAGGGAGCTGGAAGCAGATGCTCGGGAACCGGGCCATGGTGCAGCTGTGCGTGCTGGGATTCGTGCTGTTCTTCGCCTGCTACGGGCAGTTCGAGTCGGGGCTGAGCGCGTACGGCGTGGAGGCCGCCGGGATCTCGACGTCCGCGCTGGGGACCGCGCTGGCCGCCAACACGGCGATGATCGTGGTCGCGCAGTTCGCCGTGCTGAAGTTCGTCGAGCGGCGCAGGCGGTCGCGGGTGATCGCGGCGGTGGGGCTGATCTGGGCCGTGGCGTGGGTCGCCGCCGGGTTCGCCGGGCTCGGGCACGGCAGCCAGGAGATGGCGACCGCCGCGTTCGTGTCGACGTACGCGCTGTTCGGGCTGGGTGAGGCGATGCTGTCGCCGACCGTCGCGCCGCTGGTCGCCGATCTGGCGCCGTCCGGGATGGCGGGTCAGTACAACTCGGCGTTCGCCCTGGTGAAGCAGTTGGCGCTGGCGGTGGGGCCGGCCGTGGGCGGGCCGATGGGCGCCTCGCTGCACGCGCCGTACGTCGTGACGTTCCTGCTGTTCTCGCTGGGGATCAGCGTGCTGGCGCTGCGGCTGGGGCAGCGGCTCACCGTGGCGCAGGACCAGCCGTGGCAGGCGCGCAACCGGGTGGTCGCCCGGGGCGGGGCCGCGGCGGAGCCGGTGGCCGCCGAGGCGTGAGGCAGGGCAGGGGCGGCCGTCGTCATGGGCGACGGCCGCCCCTTTTTCGTCAGTCGCCTGCTTTGGGCAGCAGGAACTCGCACCACACCGCCTTGCCGCCGCCGGGGGTGCGTCTGCTGCCCCAGTGGGAGGCGATGGTCGCGACGATCGCGATGCCCCGGCCCGACTCGTCGCCGGGTTCGGCGAGGCGGCGGAGCGGGAGGTGGTCGTCTCCGTCGGTGACCTCGATGATCAGGCGGCGGTCGGTGCGGCGCAGGCGCAGGCGCATCGGCGGGGTGCCGTGCTGGAGGGAGTTGGCGACCAGTTCGCTGGCGGCGAGGACGCCGAGGTCGTGCAGTTCGGTGGGGAAGCGCCAGCTGGTGAGGACGCCGGAGGCGAAGGCACGCGCGCGGGGGGCCGCTTCGACGCCGCCGAGGAGTTCCAGGGCCGCGTTGCGGAAGAGTTCGCCGTCGGCGCCGGTGCGGTGAGGGTGCTGGAGGACCAGGACGGCGACGTCGTCGTCGTGGTCGGCGGTGACGCCCGCGGAGCGGACCAGGCGGTCGCAGACCACCTGGGGGGTGCCCGTGGCGCCGGCCAGGGCGCGCTCCAGGGCGGCGATGCCGTCGTCCAGGTCCTCGTCGCGCCGTTCGACCAGGCCGTCGGTGTAGAGGACGGCGGTGGAGCCGGGGCCGAGAGGGACGGTGCCGGAGGCGTGCATCCAGCCGCCGGTGCCGAGCGGGGGGCCGGTGGGCTCGTCGGCGCGCCGGACGGCGCCGTTCTCGTCGCGGACCAGGATGGGCAGGTGGCCGGCGGAGGCGTAGAGCAGCCGTCCCTCGTTCGGGTCGTGGACGGCGTAGACGCAGGTGGCGATCTGGTTGGCGTCGATCTCCATGGCGAGGCCGTCGAGGAGCTGGAGGACCTCGTGCGGAGGGAGGTCGAGGCGGGCGTAGGCGCGGACGGCGGTGCGGAGCTGGCCCATGACGGCCGCGGCGCGCACTCCCCGGCCCATGACGTCGCCGATGACGAGGGCGGTGCGGCCGCCGCCGAGGGTGATGACGTCGTACCAGTCGCCGCCGACGGCTGCCTCGGTGCCGCCGGGGTGGTAGGTGGCGGCGATGCGCAGGTCGTCCGGTTGTTCGAGTTCCTGGGGGAGGAGGGAGCGCTGGAGGGTGACGGCGGTCTCGCGCTGGCGGCGTTCGCTGGCTCTGAGGCGGTCGGCGGCTTCGGCGTGGTCGGTGACGTCGGTGGCGAAGACGAGGACGGCGGACTTGCCGCCGTCCTCCGTGACGGGGGTGCAGGTGAAGGTGTAGTTGCGCCCGTCGGGGGCTTTGCGGGACTTCAGGGTGCGGGGTCTGCCGCTGCGCTGCGCCTGGTCGAGGAGGGGCATGAGGCCGAGGTCGCGCAGTTCGGGGAGGGCTTCGGCGGCCGGTGCGCCGGGGTGGCGGGTGCCGAAGGCCGCCGCGTAGGCGTCGTTGACGTAGGCGAGGCGGTGGTCGGGGCCGTGGACGAGGGCGACGAGGGCCGGGACGCGGTCGAGGACCTCACGGACCGGGAGTTCGTCGACGGCGGGGGCCGGGGGCGGTTCGTCGGTGAGTCGTTCGGCGCGGGCCGCGGGCACGGAGCCCTCGCCCCGGCGGTCCGGGGTGGTGACCGTGTGCCCGGCTCGTGCGGCGGCGCGGCGCTGCGTTCCGGGGAGGCGGGCGCTCCAGCGCGTGAAGTTCACGAATCCTTGCCTCGCGTAGTCGTCGGCGGCCGGCTCCGGGCCCGGCCTGGGCTCCGGGGGCCGCGCGGCGGTGCACATCGTCGCAGCACCCGGGTGTTGCAGCAGAGAGGACGGCCTGGTGGTCGGGGGATGGGCGGTGGTCCGCCGGGGCTCGGGAAGCGGGATGCAGTCTGGCAGTGCGGCCGCCGTCCGGACCGGCATTCGTCAGACGTGGGGGCGGTCGGTGGAGTTCCTGATTCGGCTCAGGACGACCCCTTCGGGTCGCCGGACGACTCGTCGGAAGGCTTTCCTCCGGCAGCCAGTTCGAACTCTGCGCGCGGGTGTTCGAGTGAGCCGAGGGAGACGATCTCCCTCTTGAAGAGTCCCGCCAGCGTCCACTCGGCGAGCACGCGTGCCTTGCGGTTGAACGTGGGGACGCGGCTGAGGTGGTAGGCGCGGTGCATGAACCAGGCCGGGTAGCCCTTGAGTTTGCGTCCGTAGACGTGGGCGACGCCCTTGTGCAGGCCCAGTGAGGCGACCGAGCCGACGTACTTGTGGGAGTACGTGCGCAGGGGCTCGCCGCGCAGGGAGCGCGCGATGTTGTCGCCGAGGAGCTTGGCCTGCCGCAGGGCGTGCTGGGCGTTGGGGGCGGTGACCTTGCCCGGTTCCGCGGTGACGTCGGGGACGGCGGCGGCGTCTCCCGCGGCCCACGCGTGCGTGACGCCGTCGATCGTCAGCTCGGGGGTGCACCTGAGGCGGCCCTGCGCGGTCAGGGGGAGGTCGGTGGCGGCGAGGAGCGGGGCGGGTTTGACGCCGGCCGTCCACACGACGGTGCGGGTGGGGAAGCGGGCGCCGTCGCTGAGGACGGCGACACGGTCGGCGCAGGATTCCAACCGGGTGCCGAGACGGACGTCGATGTTGCGGCGGCGCAGTTCGCTGACCGTGTAGCGGCCCATGTCCTCGCCGACTTCCGGCAGGATCCGGTCGGAGGCCTCGACGAGGATCCACCTCATGTCTTCGGGCGTGACGTTGTGGTAGTAGCGCGTGGTGTAGCGGGCCATGTCCTCCAGTTCGGCGAGCGCCTCGACGCCGGCGTAGCCGCCGCCGACGAAGACGAAGGTGAGGGCGGCGTCGCGGATCGCGTGGTCGCGGGTGGAGGAGGCGATGTCCATCTGTTCGATGACGTGGTTGCGCAGGCCGATGGCCTCTTCGACGGTCTTGAAGCCGATGGCGTGGTCGGCGAGCCCGGGGACGGGGAGCGTGCGGGAGACGGATCCTGGCGCGAGGACGAGCTCGTCGTACGTCAGCCGCAGCGCGCCGGTGCTGTCCTCCTCGCTCGCGAGGGTGCGCACGGTGGCGGTGCGCGCGGCGTGGTCGACGGCGGTGGCCTCACCGACGATGATCCGGCAGTGCGGCAGAACGCGGCGCAGCGGGACGACGACATGGCGGGGCGAGACGGCGCCGGCGGCGGCCTCGGGCAGGAACGGCTGGTAGGTCATGTACGGGTCGGGAGTGACGACGGTGATCTCGGCCTCGCCGCGGCCGAGTTCCCGTTTCAGCTTCTGCTGGAGCCGCAGGGCCGTGTACATCCCGACGTAGCCGCCGCCGACAACGAGAATGCGCGCACGTTCCTTCACCATCCCATGACGCACCCGTCGCCGGAGTTTGTCCACAGGCCCGACAATTTGTGTGACCGGTTCCGTGGCGCGCGGCGGGTTGGCCGAAACACCGACGTTCCTGACATATGTGCAGGTCAGCGTGGGTGCGCTGGGGGGCGGGAAGGGGCGCAATCGGGACGTATACGGCCCGTGCTCCGATCGGGGGGCGCTCCGTGCGGAACCTGCCCCTTCTGAATTGACTGCCTCTCAACTATGTTCGTGTGTCGACGGGGTGTCAGGGGGAAGCGCTCGTCGGGTCCGCGGCGAGCGGGTCCGCCGGTCGCGGTCCCCTCTTCGCGCACTCCGGCTTTCGATGGCGGGGAGTGTCTCCGGGGGGAGACGTCATTACCGGGGGATCATTCATGCACATTCAGGACACGCATTGGTCGTCCGCGTCCGCCCTTGCACCCGGCGGCGCGGTGAGCGCGGCGGTGGGCAACGGACGCGGGGACGGCCCGCGGACCACGCCGCTGCGCGTGGACGCACAGCGCAATCTCGAGCACGTGCTGCGCGCGGCTCGTGAGGTGTTCGGCGAGCTGGGCTACGGCGCGCCGATGGAGGACGTGGCGCGCCGCGCGCGCGTCGGCGTCGGCACGGTGTACCGGCGGTTCCCCAGCAAGGACGTGCTGGTCCGGCGGATAGCCGAGGAGGAGACCTCCCGGCTGACGGACCAGGCGCGGGCCGCGCTGGGGCAGGAGGACGAGCCGTGGTCGGCGCTGTCGCGCTTCCTGCGGACGTCGGTGGCGTCGGGCGCCGGGCGGCTGCTGCCGCCGCAGGTGCTGCGGGTCGGGGTCGCCGAGGACGGCGACGACGCGCCCGCCGCGGATCTGGCACGGGTGCCGCAGCAGCGGTCCCAGTCGGCCGCGGGTGAGCTGCGGCTGGTGTCCGAGGCGAGCTCGTCTTCCGTCCTGGACGACGCCGGGGCGGCGGCGCTGCTCGACGTGGTGGGCCAGCTCGTGGAGCGGGCCCGGGCAGCGGGCGAGCTGCGGCCGGACGTGTCGGTGTCGGACGTACTGCTGGTGATCGCGACGGCGGCGCCCTCGCTGCCGGACGCGGCGCAGCAGGCGGCGGCTTCGGCACGCCTGCTGGACATCCTGCTGGAGGGGCTGCGGTCGCGGCCCTCTTCCTGACGGGTTGCTCCGATCGGGTGATTGTGGGGCGGGGACGTTTCGGCGTTCCCGCCCCGACCCGCACTTTCGTGTTTTCGCGCGGTCGGCGGGCCGACTCCGGTGTGGCACTCTGACGCCGTGATCGGGACCGGTTGTGCGGGCGGCGGGGGCTTTGCGCGATGAGCGTTGGCGGGCGGGACGCCTCACAGGACGACGGTGACGCACGGGCCAGGGGGCGGATCTCACCGCTGGCTCCCGGCCGGGACGGACGCGCGGGGGCCTTCTCCGCGGGCGGTGTCCCGCCCCAGCGCGAGCGGCGCGACGGCGACATCCCGGCGCCGCGGGAGACCCCGCCGGCCGACGGCGACCTCGTCGCCCGGATGAGCGCGGGCGACGGCACGGCGTACGAGGAGCTGTACCGCCGTCACGCCGACGCCGTACGCCGCTACGCGCGCACGTGCTGCCACGACGCCCACACCGCCGACGACCTCACCGCCGAGGTCTTCGCGCGGATGCTCCAGGCGGTGCGCGGCGGTTCGGGACCCCGGCACGCCGTACGCGCTTATCTGCTCACCTGTGTCCGGCGCGTCGCCGCGGGGTGGGCGCAATCGGCCAGGCGGGAGCAACTCGTCGACGACTTCGCGGTGTTCGCGGATCGGGCGGCCCGCTCGGCCGAGACCTCCGGGCACGACACCCTCGACGAGGGCGCCGACGTGAGCGCGATGCACGAGGCGGAGCGGTCCATGGCGATGCGGGCCTTCCGCTCGCTGCCGGAGCGCTGGCAGGCCGTGTTGTGGCACACCGAGGTCGAGGACGAGTCGCCGAGCGAGGTCGCCACGCTCTTCGGCCTCGACGCCAACGGCACGCGCGTCCTGGCCAGTCGGGCCCGCGAGGGCCTCAAGCAGGCGTATCTCCAGGCTCACGTGAACGCCACCCTCATGAGCGACGAGGAGTGCGCCCGCTACGCCGACCGGCTCGGCGCCTACGCCCGCCGTCGCCTGCGCACCCGCGCCGAACGGGGCCTGAGCAGGCACCTGGACGAGTGCGCGAGGTGCCGGCTGGCGGCCCTCCAACTCGAGGAGGTCGCCGGTACGATCCCCGCGGTCGTCCCTCTGGCCGTACTCGGCTGGCTCGGTGCATCGGGCTACGCCAAGGCGGCGGCGATCCTGGCGGGGGGCGCGGGCGCGGGCGCGGCAGCGGGCGGCGCGGGCATGACTGCGGGCGGGGCTGCAACCGGCGGCGCGGGTGCGGCCGCGGGCGGTACGGCGACGGGGGCCACGGGGACGGTAGGCGGCGGGGGAACCGGAGCCGCCGCGGCAGGGGGCGCGGCAGCGGGCGGCGCGGGTGCGGCTGCAACGAGCGGCGCGGGTGGGGTTGCAACTGGCGGCGTAGGCACGGCCGCGGGCGGCATGGCGACGGGGGCCACAGCAGGCGGCGGGGCTGCCGGCGCCACGGGGGCCGGCATCGCGGCAGGCCCCGGGGCGACGGGAGCCGCTGGGGCTGCGGCCGGCGTGACAGGCGCGGGCCTCGCAACCGCGGGCGGGGCGACGGGAACCGCCGGTGCGGCAGGCGCCGGGACGGCAGGAGCGGCAAGTGCGGGCCTCACGGCAGGCGGCGGTGTCGTCGGCGCGGCGGGTGCCGGGGCTGGCGGTGCCACAGGTGCGGGCGTCACGACAGGCAGCGCAGTCGGCAGCCTCGGCGGCGCCGGCGGTGCCACCGGCGCAGGCATCACAGCAGGCAGCGGCGTCGGCGGGGCTGCCGTAGGGGGTGGGGGCTCTTCGGCGGCGGGTGTCGGGGGAAGCGGCGCGTCGGCCGGGGCCGCGGGGGCCCTCACGAACGGTGGCGCCGGGGCCGCTGGGCCATTCGCGAACGGCGGCGTGGTGGCCGGTGGGGCCGTCAAGGCCGGTGTCGCCGCCGGGGTGGTGGCCGTCGCCGCCGTCGCGGTGGTCGTTCTCGCCCTTGTCGGTGACGACGGTCCCGGTGAGCGGCCTGAGGCAACGCCCTCCGTCTCGGCGCCGGTCGTTCTTCCGGAGGAGGTGACGCCCAGCCCGGCACAGCCGCCGCTCACGCCGTCGCCGACGTCCGGCCGCCCGTCGGTGGCGCGGGAAGAACCCCTTTCCGGACCGGCGGAGATCCTTCCCGTCCACGCGGTCGAGCCCACGTCCACGTCGACCGTCCCAGAGCCTTCGGCGGTCCCGGCGGCCCAGCCGCCGTCCTCCGCACCCACCCCGACCCCGACGCCCACCCCCACACCGCCCCCGCCCGCCCCGGCTCCCTCCGTCTTCCGGTTCAACGAGCTCGACTTCGACCTCGTGGGCGACGGTTCCCGCCCCGAGATCCGGCTCGCCCGGAGCAGTTGGGTGTGGCAGCGCGACTCGGGCGTGACCGTGCACGGCGACTCCTCGGTGACCGTCGAGCTGAACCGCGCCTGCACGGCGTTCGACGCCCTGGTGGGCGTGGACGACCTGACGCGGCGCATCGGCGGCGTCTCCTTCGCCGTCCACGCCGACGGAGTCCCGCTGTGGACGTCCGGTGCGCTGGAGGGCGGCGAGCCCGCCGTACCCGTCCATGTGGATCTCGCCGGCCGCAGGACCGTCCGGCTGGAGGTCGAGCCGCGCCGCGGCCTCGGCACCGTGGTCCTGGCCGACTGGGCGGAGTCGCGGTTCACCTGTTCCTGAGGTTCACCCGCCGGAGGACACCGCCCGCCGCTGCGGGGCGATACCCGCCGGGACCGCGCGGGAGCGGGCCGGAGTACCCGTCCAGCAGGTGCCCCTACGGGCGAGGAGGCGACGCAGCCACAGTTCGAGGGAGACGAGGTCGGCGAGGCCGTCCAGCGGCAGGGGTTCGCCTGCGGCCGCCCCGCGCAGCGCCTTGCGGACGACGCGGGCCTCCACCAGGCCGGCCTCGGCGAGCAGAGGAGCGTCGAAGAGGGCGAGCAGCGGGTCCGTGGCCATGCGCAGGCCCGCTCGGGCCGCCGCGGCGGTGGAGGCCTGGGAGGGCGCGCCCCAGCCGGTCGGCAGTTCGGCGACGCCGGCCCCCTTCAGCACGGTGCGCAGGATCGCGGCCCGCGCCCCCGGCTGCACGCGCAGGGTCTCCGGCAGGGCGCGGCAGGCGCGGACGACCTGGTTGTCGAGGAACGGCGTGTGCAGCCGCTGGGAGCGCAGTTCTGCGGCCTGCTCCAGGATGCGCAGGTCCGCCGCGTACCGCGCCAGCGCCGCACGCGCGCGGTAGTCGCCGGGGCGCTGGCCGGGCCCCACCCCGGCCCGGTGGGCCGTGCTCTGGAGACGAACCGATACTTCAGCGAGTGCCTCGCCGGTCAGCCAGCGTGCGGCGGGCCCCGGTCCGCCCCAGGCGAGGGCCGCCAGGGAGGCCCCGACGGCTCCCGCCGCGTCCCCGGGGTCGTCGAAACGGCGGTGCAGGAGCCGGTCGGCGAGGTTCTCCACGCCCGCCCGGTAGGGCGTGCGGGCGAGTCTTCGGGCGGCGCCGTACACGCGCGCGGGGACGAACACGGAGCCGTCCGCCTTGGTGAGGGCGGCGACGGGGCGCACGAGGTGGCGTCTCTTGCGGTCCATCAGCAGGTCGGCCAGCCGCGCCGGGTGGGCGTCGAGGACCTGCCGGGCGCCGTACCCGGTGAAGTGGTCGGCGCTGCCCGCGGCGAGGCGCGCGCGGTGCCGGGCGGCGGTCACCAGGCTCGCCCCTGGCTCGTCGGTCAGCGGCCCGTCTAGATCGGCGTACGGCAGGGTCTCCTCGCCGCCGGGGACGACGACGTGGTGCAGGCGCGGGCCGGCCGCGAGGGCGCCGGCGCGCTCCAGTTCCGCTTCGTGGCCGCCGACGGCCAGGTCGTTGAAGGTGACGGCCAGCAGACGTTCACCGGCGCCCGTGCCGTGGCCCAGGACGGTGCCCGGCATGCCGGGCAGGCCGGCGGCGAGCAGCGCGAGGGTGGTGGAGGCGGGGCCGCCGGAGAGGTCGGCGCCGATGCCCGGCACGGGCATCCCGCGCGCGGCGCGTCGCTCGGCGGGCCCCATTCCGGGCACCGGCCCGGGATCGATGTCGGGGACGTGGCGCGGCGCGGACAGACGCGCGCGTACCGCTTCTACGAGCGCGTCGCGTACGGCGTCCACCGCGCTGTCGGGGTCGACGGGGGCGGCGGCCACGGCGAGCGAGGCGACCTGCTCGTACCCGGCGACCTCGCGCGCCCCGGCGCGCAGGATGAGCGCGTGCCCCGGCGGAATCCGTCGTACGCCGTCGTAGGGGGTGGAGTCGTGGACCGCGGCCGGGACGTCGGGGGCGGCGAGCAGGGCGGCCAGGTGGCCGAAGTCGAGGTTGGCCTCGATGAGGTCGGCCAGCGGCAGGGCGGCCGTCGCGTAGGCGGTGCCGCCGGCCCAGGGGGTGTGGAACACCGGGCGCGCGCCCGCCAGATCGCCGCAGACGGTGATGCGGCGTCCGACCTGGACGACCGCGGTGTAGCTGCCCGGCCAGGCCGTCAGATGCCGAAGTGCCCCTCCGCGCGCGGCGAACAGGCCCACGCGCAGCTGTTCGTCGGTGGCGCCGCAGGTGCCGAGGACGGCTACGCGGGTCTGGGCGTCGGCACGGACGACGCGGACCTCGTCGGGGCGCCAGTCACCGACCGCCCACAGCGGGTCGGGGTCACCCCACAGAAGCCGGGAGCCCACGGGGTGGAGGGTCTCGCCGTCGTGGCCGATCCGTCCGCCGTCCTCGCCGGCGTAGACCTCAGGACCGCCGTAGCCGCCGTGGCCGCCGATGCTCCCCGTCCCGGGGGCGCCGGGGCCGGTGGCTCCCGTGGCGGCGCTGCTCCATCCCACCAACCACCGCATCGACGCCTCCACATGCTGTGGACAACCAGTGCACCGTACGAACGGTTCACATGCTGCCACGAAGAGCGCGCCGCAGAAGGAGGTGACGCCGCTTGCGATCCCCGGAAGTGCGCCCCTGGCGCGCCCCCGCGCCGACCGGGAGCGTTGCGCGAACTCCCGCGCGGGGAGCGCCGGCAGTCGCACACGCCCCGGCGTGCGCGACACGAATGCGCCCCCTGCACGCTCCCTCAAACCGCCGCGTGCGCCGTCGATTTCCATGGTGAGGGGCGCGAACGCCAGCGGAACACAGGGTCGATTTTCGGCCAAATCCGGCACGCGCGGAGGCTCTTGACGCAGCCTCGCACACGCTCCGTACACAACCGCGCCCTCGGCCGGGCGCGCCGATCCGGAGGGCGGAAAACGCCCCCCGGACCGCTCCGCCGCCCGCGGGGATTGTGGCGGCGGCATCCCCCAGCCCACTGGATCCAGTACAGCGGGCCGACCCACGCACGACCATGGAACCGCTCTCCTGTGGGCCGCAGAAGAGCGCACGGGCGGGCGCACGGCCACATGGCGGGAGCACGCCGCAACCGTCCGTGCCGACGCCCGCACTCGCGTACGGACCACAATCCCGCCAACCGGAAGAATGCCCCTTAACGCTTGGGATGCGGCGAACTACGCTGGGTTTACGAATGCCGCGTGGTTATGCCAGCGCGGCAGCCGTCTGTGTCGAGGGGTGGCGCAATGTCCAGGGAGCAACGCGGGCCGAACGAAAAGCTCGGCGCCGTTCTCGCCCTCGCGGGAATCAGCAACGCCGGACTCGCCCGACGTGTCAACGATCTCGGAGCCCAACGCGGGTTGACGCTCCGCTACGACAAGACGTCCGTCGCGCGCTGGGTGTCGAAGGGCATGGTGCCGCAGGGCGCCGCGCCGCACCTCATCGCGGCCGCGATCGGGCAGAAGCTCGGCCGCCCGGTGCCGCTGCACGAGATCGGCCTCGCGGACGCGGACCCCGCGCCCGAAGTCGGCCTCGCCTTCCCCAGAGACGTCGGCCAGGCGGTGCGCTCGGCGACCGACCTGTACCGCCTCGACCTCGCCGGCCGGCGCGCCGGCACCGGGGGCATCTGGCAGTCACTGGCCGGTTCGTTCGCAGTAAGCGCGTACGCGACGCCCGCCTCACGGTGGCTGATAACCCCGGCCGACAGTTCGGTGGCGCGCGAAGCGAACTCCGGCGACGGCTCCGGCGCACCGCTCAAGGTCGGCCACAGCGACGTGCAGAAACTGCGCGAGGCCGCCGAGGACGCCCGCCGCTGGGACTCCAAGTACGGCGGCGGCGACTGGCGTTCGTCGATGGTGCCGGAGTGCCTGCGCGTGGAGGCGGCCCCGCTGCTGCTCGGCTCCTATTCCGACGAGGTCGGCCGGGCCCTGTTCGGCGCCTCCGCCGAACTCACGCGCCTCGCCGGCTGGATGGCCTTCGACACCGGCCAGCAGGAAGCCGCCCAGCGCTACTACATCCAGGCGCTGCGCCTCGCGCGTGCCGCCGCCGACGTCCCCCTCGGGGGCTACGTCCTGGCGTCCATGTCCCTTCAGGCGACCTACCGCGGCTTCGGCGACGAGGGCGTCGACCTCGCCCAGGCCGCCCTGGAGCGCAACCGGGGACTGGCCACCGCCCGCACGATGAGCTTCTTCCGCCTGGTCGAGGCACGCGCCCACGCGCGCGCGGGGGACGCCCCGGCCGCCGGTGCGGCCCTCAAGGCCGCCGAGAGCTGGCTGGAGCGCGCCCGCGACGGTGACCAGGACCCGTCGTGGCTCGGCTTCTACTCCTACGACCGCTTCGCCGCCGACGCCGCCGAGTGCTACCGCGACCTGAAGGCGCCGCGCCAGGTGCGCCGCTTCACCGAGCAGGCGCTGTCGAAGCCGACGGAGGAGTTCGTGCGCTCGCACGGGCTCAGGCTCGTCGTCTCGGCCGTCGCCGAGCTGGAGTCCGGCAACCTCGACGCCGCCTGCGAGCAGGGGGTGCGCGCGGTGGAGGTGGCCGGGCGGATCTCCTCGGCGCGCACCACCGAGTACGTCAAGGACCTCCTGCACCGCCTGGAGCCGTACGGCGACGAGCCGCGCGTGGTGGAGCTGCGGGAGAGGGCCCGGCCCCTGCTGATGACTCCGGCGTAGCACTCCGTCGAGCGTGGCTCGAGGCGCTGTACCTCCCGGCGTTTGAAGTGACTGTCAGTGGCGCAGGGCACTATCGGAGGCGGAGGTGGTGCAGGTGGTGGCGTACGACTGCGATGTGCTCGTCGTCGGGGGCGGCATCGTCGGGCTGTCGACGGCGCACGCGATCACGCGGGCCGCGCCGGGGACACGGGTGACGGTGCTGGAGAAGGAGCCCGGGCCGGCCCGGCACCAGACGGGGCGCAACAGCGGGGTCATCCACAGCGGGATCTACTACCGGCCCGGCTCGCTCAAGGCGCGGTACGCGGTGCGAGGCGCCGCCGAGATGATCAAGTTCTGCGCGGAGTACGGCATCCCGCACGCCGTCACCGGCAAGCTGATCGTCGCCACCGACCGGGCCGAGCTGCCCCGGCTCCACGCGCTCGTGCAGCGCGGCCGGGAGAACGGCATCCCGGTGCGCGAGCTGGGCCCCGCCCAGATCACGGAGTACGAGCCGGAGGTGCGCGGCCTCGCCGCCATCCATGTGCGCACGACCGGCGTCTGCGACTACACCGCGGTCGCCCGGCAACTGGGCGAGGCGTCGGAGGCGGAGATCCGCTACGGCGCGCGGGTCGTGCGGGTCGACCGTCGTCCGGATCGGGGCGTCGCCGTGCGCACCTCCCGCGGGGACGTCGTCCGCGGGCGGGTGCTGGTGAACTGCGCCGGCCTGTACTGCGACGAGGTCGCCCGGCTCGCCGGGGACGAGCCCGGGGTGCGGATCGTGCCGTTCCGGGGGGAGTACTACGAGCTGGCGCGCCCCTCCCTGGTGCGGGGTCTGGTGTATCCGGTGCCGGATCCGGCGTTCCCGTTCCTCGGGGTGCACCTCACGCGCGGGATCGACGGCGAGGTACACGTCGGCCCCAACGCGGTCCCCGCGCTGGCCCGGGAGGGGTACGACTGGGGTGTCGTCCGCCCCCGGGAGGCGGCGGCCACGGCGGCCTGGCCGGGGGTGTGGCGGATGGGCCGGCGGCACTGGCGGTACGGGGTGGGCGAGCTGCGGCGGTCGGTGTCGAAGGGCGCGTTCGTCGACGCGGTACGGCGGCTGCTGCCGGCGGTGGAGGAAGCGGACCTGGTGCCCGCGCCGGCCGGCGTCCGCGCCCAGGCGGTGCTGCGGGACGGCACCCTGGTCGACGACTTCCTGATCCGCGAGACCCCCCGCACGATCCACGTACTGAACGCCCCCTCCCCCGCAGCGACAGCCTCCCTCCCGATCGGCCGAGAGGTGGCCCGCAGAGCCCTCGGCGCACTGGGGACGGCGTGAGGGGTTCCGCTAGGGCTCGTGGGCCGGGTCTGCCGGGGCACCGGGCAACGGGCCGGCGCGGGGCCCTGGGAGCCGACCGACAGCGGACCGGGGGGGGGGCCGACCGACTGCCGCCCCGCAGGCCGGTGCGCTGCGGCCCGGGGGCCGAAAGAATGCGGCTCCACTAGTCCGGTCTGCTGGGCGGCATCCGAGCCGGCAGCTGCGGCCCCGGTGAGCTCGCGTGCTGCGCCTGCGGGAGCGGACCTGTTCCGGGCTCCATGAGTCCGGGCTGCCGGGCCCATCCGAGCCGGCAAGCTGCGGCCCCGGTGAGCCGGCGTGCTGCGCCTGCGGGAGCGGACCTGCTCCGGGCTCCATGAGTCCGGTCTGCTGCCCCGATCTGCGCTGACCTCCCCGCGGCCCCGAGGGGCCAGCCGCTGCGGCCCCGGAAAGTCGGCTGACTGCGGCCCCGTCAGCCGGCCGGCTCGAGAATTCCGTGTGCCGGCCCGGATGGCGTCTGGGATCGGGCCACGCCCGCCGCCTGGCGCGGGGCGGACGGCGCCGCGTCCTCGTGAGGGGAGCACAAGCCCGGTCGCTCCGGGGCCCGTCTGCCTCGTGGTGGCACGTAAAATCGACCCACTGTGTCTGATTTCCTGAGCTCCGAGTCCTCCGCCCACGGTCATGCCCCGGGTGAGTCCGTCCGGTACACGCGGGCCAAGGGCGAGCCCCGTTTCCCCGACGGGCCCAAGGCCGATCCCGCCGGTTCGCACTTCGAGCGGCGGATCCGCAGTTTCCAGCCCCGGCGGAGCAGGGTGACCGCCGGTCAGGCCGACGCGCTGCAGCGGCTGTGGTCCAGGTGGGGCCTCGACATCGACGGCCGGCCCCTCGACCTGGCCGAGCTGTTCGGCGACGACGGTCCCGTCGTCCTGGAGATCGGCTTCGGGATGGGCGAGGCCACCGCGCAGATGGCCGCCGCCGACCCGGACACCAACATCCTCGCGGTGGACGTGCACACCCCGGGCCAGGGGAACCTGCTCGCCCTCGCCGACCGCAACGGCCTGGCCAACGTGCGCGTCGGCAACGGCGACGCGATCATCCTGCTGCGCGAGATGCTCGCCCCGGACTCCCTCGCCGGGCTGCGCGTGTACTTCCCCGACCCGTGGCCCAAGAAGCGGCACCACAAGCGGCGCCTCATCCAGCCGGAGTTCCTCGACCTCGCCGCGACGCGGCTGAGGCCGGGCGCGCTCGTGCACTGCGCGACCGACTGGGAGCCGTACGCGGAGCAGATGCTCGAGGTCCTCACCGCGCACCCCGAGTTCGAGAACACCAGCCCGGACGGCGGTTTCGCGCCACGTCCCGACTTCCGTCCGCTCACCCGTTTCGAGGGGCAGGGGCTGGACAAGGGTCATGTGGTGAACGATCTGCTCTTCCGCCGCGTACAGCACGGGGAGCGCGGGGATCACTGACCGGCCGAAATCCCCTACACCGCCGTCCTCTCGCTCGTTAGGGTCGATGCCGTGGCCATCAGTCCGCCGTTTCCGCCGTACCCGCCGGACCCCGGCACAGCAGCCGAGGGCAATGGGCTCCGGCACGCGCACTGGTGGCAGCACAAGTGGGTCCGCTACGGCGCCCTGATCACCCTGCTCGCGCTGTCCGGACTGGTCATCCTGGCCCTTGTCCGCGAACAGACCGGCACGCAGGGCTTCCTGGTGGGCCTGGGGCTCGCGATCCTGCCCGTGCCGCTGCTCATAGCCGCCTTCCGCTGGCTGGACCGGGTCGAGCCCGGCCCCTGGCGGAATCTGATCTTCGCGTTCGCGTGGGGGGCGTGCGCGGCCGCACTGATAGCGATCGTCGCCAACAGCTTCGCGACGCAATGGATAGCGACCTCGACCGCCGACCCCTCCAGCGCGGACACCCTCGGCGCGACGGTGATAGCGCCGGTCGTGGAGGAGTCCGCGAAGGCAGCGGCCGTGCTCCTCGTCTTCCTGTTCCGCAGACGGGACTTCACCGGGCTCGTGGACGGCGTGGTGATCGCCGGCCTCACCGCGACCGGCTTCGCGTTCACCGAGAACATCCTCTACCTGGGCACCGCGTTCGGCACCGACCAGCTCAGCGGCGACAGCGGCATCGCCTCCGTGACCGCGGCGACCTTCTTCGTACGCGTCATCATGTCGCCGTTCGCGCACCCCCTGTTCACCGTCCTGACCGGCATCGGCTTCGGCATCGCGGCGCTGTCCGCAGAGGGCCGGCGGGTGCGCAAGGTCCTCCTCCCGCTGGGCGGGCTGCTGCTCGCGATGGGCATGCACGCCCTCTGGAACGGCTCGTCCGTCCTCGGCGCGTGGGGCTTCTTCGCGGTGTACGGGGCGTTCATGGTGCCCGCGTTCGGCGTGCTGACATGGCTGGTGGTGTGGACCCGGCAGCGCGAGCTGGGCACGGTCCGCGAGGAGCTGCCCGCGTACGCGGCGGCCGGCTGGATCACCCCGGCGGAGCCGTACGCGCTCGGTTCGATGCGGGCGCGCCTGCTGGCCCGCAAGTACGCACGGCAGCACCTCGGCAAGCCCGCCGCGCGGACGGTCGCGCAGTACGAGGCCTACGCGACGTCGCTGGCGTTCCTGCGGCACCGGGGGCGGCTCGGCCGGGCCGGCGCCGACTTCGTCTCCCGGGAGCGGGAGCTGCTCAACGAGCTGTGGCGGCGCAAGGACGTGGCCCGGCCCGCGCTGGAGCACGCGGCCCGTATGACGGCCCCTCCGGTACCGGTCACCGTGCCGCCCTGGCCGGTCCACGGGATGTACGGGCACCCGGCGCCGGGACCGTACCCGCACCCCGGACCCGTGCGCCCCGGGTCGTACGGGGGCTACGGGTCGCCCGCGGGTTACGGGGCAGCCGACGGATCGGGGTCGTACGGGTCTCACGGGGCGCCCGGCGGACCCGGGGCACACGGAGCACCGGGCGCCTACGGGTCGTACGGGGGCCAACCCCCGCACGCCGCCGGCCTCGCCGGACAGCCTGGGTACGCCGGACAACCCGCACCCTTGGGCGGGCCCGGATACGTCGGTCACCCCGCGCCCTCAGGACACGCGAGCTCCCCGGGACACACGGGGCTTCCGACCCACCCGGGCCACACCCCCTACGCGTGAGCCCCGCAGAACGGCACCCGCCTCAGGCGGGTCTGACGCTCCACGAAGGCTCACGCCACTCCGGCACCGCTCACGCAGAAGGCTCACGCCACGCCGGCGCCGCTCACGCAGAGGCCTCCGTCAGCCGCGCGACCTCCGCCTCGGTCAGTTCCAGTCCGCCCACCGCAAGCAGCGCCGGCAGCTGGTCCACCGTCCGCGCGGAGGCGATCGGCGCGGCCACCGTCGGCTGGGCGGCGAGCCAGGCCAGGGCCACCGTGGCGGCCTCGGCGTCGTGCGCCCGGGCGATCTCGTCCAGGGCGACCAGGACCCGCCGGCCGCGCTCGGTCTCGAGGTGCTTGGCGGCGCCCTCGGCCCGCGCGCTGTCGACCGTCGCGCCGGGCCGGTACTTGCCGGTGAGGAATCCGGAGGCGAGCGAGAAGTAGGGGACGGCGGCGAGTCCGGCCTCGGCGGCGGCGTCCTGCAGCGCGCCCTCGTAGGTGTCGCGGGAGACCAGGTTGTAGTGGGGCTGGAGGGCCACGTACCGGGCGAGTCCCTCGTGGTCGGAGAACTCCAGGGAGGCGCGCAGGCGCTCGGGCGAGATGTTGGAGGCGGCGATGTGCCGCACCTTGCCCGCCTTCACCAGCTCGTCGAGCGCGCCGACGATCTCCTCGACGGGCACCTCGGGCTTGTCGAAGTGGGTGTAGTAGAGGTCGATGTGGTCGGTGCCGAGACGGCGGAGGGAGGCGTCGGCGGCGGCCTTGATGTTGGCGGCGGTCAGCCCCTGGTAGTCGGGGTGCTGGCTGACCTTCGTCGCGACGACGACGTCGTCGCGGTTGCCGCGCGCCTTCAGCCACTTGCCGATGAGCGTCTCGGACTCACCGCCGCTGTTGCCCTCGACCCAGGCGGAGTAGGAGTCGGCGGTGTCGATGAAGTTGCCGCCGGCGGCCGTGTAGGCGTCCAGGACGGCGAAGGTGGCCGCCTCGTCGGCGGTCCAGCCGAAGACGTTGCCCCCGAGGGCCAGCGGGAAGACCTCGAGGTCGGAGGAACCTAGCTTGCGCAGAGAAGTCATGCCTCACTTCAACGCGAAGGCCGGAGGCGCGCATTCCGCGCCTCCGGCCAAGAGTTCGCAAACGTCAGGGGAACCTCAGGGGTTGAGTCCCTTGTCCCGCAGCCAGGCCGCCGGGTCGATGCCGGAGCTGCCGCCGCCGGGGTGCACCTCGAGGTGGAGGTGGGCGCCGGTGACGTTGCCGGTGGCGCCGACGCGGCCGATGACCTCGCCGGTGGTGACCTTCTGGCCGACGCTGACGCTGATGGAGGACTGGTGGGCGAACCAGATCTCGGTGCCGTCGTCCAGGGTCAGCTCGGTCTTGTACCCGTACGACCCGTCCCAGCCGGCCGAGGTGATCGTGCCGCTGTGCACGGCCTTGATCAGGGTTCCGGTGGGGGCGGCGAAGTCGAGCCCGGTGTGGTGCCCGGAGGACCAGTAGGCGCCGGCCTCACCGAACGTGGAGGTGAGGGTGTACGAGGAGGTCGGCAGCGTGTACTGCCCGGCGAGCTTGGCCAGGCGTGCGGCCTCGGCCTTCTCCGCGGCTTCCTCGGCGGCCTTCTGCTTCGCGGCGGCGGCCTTGGCCTCCGCCTCCTGCTTGGCCTTCGCGGCGGCGTCGGCCTCGGCCTTGACGGCGGCCGCCTGGGCGGCCGCGGCCGCCTTCGCCTCGATCTGGGTCTGCTGCGACTCGGCCTGCGCCATGATCCGGCTGCGGAGCACCTCACCGGCGTCGGCGGTGCTCTCGGCGACGGTCTGGTCGGCGGTCGCGGTGGCCACCGGCTCGGCGGCGACGCTGCCGAACGCGGCGAGGGCCGGTGCGCTCTCCTGAGGGGTGTCATCGTCGGAGATGAGGGAACCCACGGAGGGGAGGTCCGGCATGGAGATGGAGACCGGCGGCTTGCCGGTGTTGGCGCTGGCCATGCCGGCGCCGCCGACGGCGGCTATGACGCCGACGCCGAGAACGGTGGAGCTACGGGCGAGTCCGCCGCGCTGCTTGGCCACACGATGCCGGCCGCGAACCGGGCGAACGGACTCCGCGGTGGGGTTCCATTCCTCCCAGGGGCCCTCGTCGGTGCGGTAGCTGCCATAGCCGAACGTCTGGCTGGGCACGGAGGGGGCTTCTGCGGCAGGCCGGTTGGACGCCACGCGGGCGTGCTCCTTTCCTTCCGTCGCCTACCGGGTTAGCTGACGGGTTCGGAGCGGGAAGGTCTCCTACGCGCGTAAACCGGCCGTTGTCATACGGCGGCTTCGCGTGATTCACCCCATGGTGGTGGTTCCCCGGTTCCCTTGCGGGATTCGGCGCGTGCGCACGGAGCCGACTCTTGTGTCGGCTGGGACGACCGCGCTGCGTTATCGAACGTTAATAGACTCAGGGGCATGTTTCCAAGCCGTTCTTCTTGATCAACAACATTTCTGGCCTGGACGTTCTCCCCATGAGCGGTGAAAAACGGGCGAGTTGACCGTCCCTCCACCCCCTACGGGTCACTCCTGAACCGGACACCGCAGGTGACGGGCGCTCGGACGCCATGCACAGGGCACTCACACGGTCACCCGCCGTGATGATGACCAAGGGGACCATCGCTCCCGGGCGGTACCCGGGGCAGGCCCATGGAGGGAGACGCACCGAGGGCCGGAATCCAATGGATTCCGGCCCTCGGCCTTCAGTAGCGGGGACAGGATTTGAACCTGCGACCTCTGGGTTATGAGCCCAGCGAGCTACCGAGCTGCTCCACCCCGCGTCGGTATGACACCAGTGTAGACCATGCGCGGGACCCCGAATGACCACCGCCCGGATCAGGGGCGATCAGGGCCCGGCGGGCCGGACACCGGGGCGCGCTCAGGGTGCCGTCAGGTGGCTGTTGGGAACCTTGGCGCGCTCCTCGTACTCGGGCAGCACCAGCACCTCCACTCCCACGGACGCCAGCAGCCCACTGCCGTCGGCCTCGCGGACGAAGGTGTCCGGCTCCCGCCAGGCCGTCACCACACGGCGGACGCCCGCGTCCAGGATCAGGCGGGCACAGGGGGCCGGCCGGGAGGAGCGCTGCGCGCAGGGCTCCAGGCTGCTGTACACGGTCGCCGTCGCCAGCCGGGGATCCGCGGGGTCGATCTTCGCGAGGGCCGCTTCCTCCGCGTGGACGACCGGGTCGCCGCCCTCCCGCGAGTGACCGCGCGCCAGCTCCGTCCCGTCGGCGGCCACCACCACCGCGCCCACGCTGAACGCGGTCCTCGACGGCGGGCAGGCGGCCGCCAGCTCACAGGCGAGGGCCAGCCAGTGCCGGTCGGCGGCGACGGGCAGCGGTCCGGCGCCGGGCGCGGTGGGCTCGTAGCGGGTGAGGACGACGTCCTCGATGCGCCGCGTCTCGACCAGCCGCAGCCGTCCGCCCTGGTAGCCGCCCGGCCCGAAGAGCCGGGGCGCGTCGGCGTCGCCCACGAAGAGGGGGGCCAGGACGAGCTGGATCTCGTCGGCGAGGCCTTGCTGGAGGAGCTGGGTGTGGATCGTCCCGCCGCCCTCGACCATGAGGCGCCGCACGCCCCGGACGTCATGCAGGTGTTCGAGGAGCCGGCGCCAGTCCAGGGCGGGGCCGAGCGGGACGACGTCGGCGGCGATGCCGAGCGAGCGGGCGCGCCCGGCGCCCTCGTCGGTGGTGCAGACGACCTTCTCGCCGCCCGTGTGCCAGAAGTTCGCCGCCGGGTCCAGCTCGCCGGAGCCGCTGACCGTGACCTTGAGCGGGTACTCAGGGCGGCCCGAAGCGACCCGGGCGGCCCTGCGGTCCGGGGAGTTGACCAGGAGCCGGGGGTTGTCCGCGCGGATGGTGCCGGCGCCGACCAGGATGGCGTCCACCGAGGCGCGCACCTCGTCGACCCGGTCGAAGTCGGCGGGGCTGGAGAGCAGCAGGCGCTCGGGGCCGGTGTCGTCCAGGTAGCCGTCGAGGGAGACGGCGGCGGACAGCAGGACGTACGGGTACGGCATCGCGCGACCTCTCCCTTGGTTCAAGTTTGAAGCAAACTTACACTGGTGGCATGACGACCCGCTGGCTCACCCCCGAGGAGCAGCGCGCCTGGCGCGCTTACGTCGCCGGTTACCTCCTCCTGGAGGACGCCATCGACCGGCAGCTCCAGCAGGAGGCCGGCATGCCCCATCTCTACTACTCCATCCTCGCGAACCTCTCCGAGTCACCGGAACGGCGGCTGCGGATGACGGAGCTCGCCGAACGGCTGAAGATCACCCGCAGCCGGCTGACGTACGCGGTCACCCGGCTGGAGAAGGACGGGCTGCTGCGGCGGGAGGACTGCCGGTGGGACAGGCGGGGGAGCGTCGCGGTCCTGACCGAAGAGGGCATGACGGTCCTGGAGAACACGGCGCCCGGCCATGTCGACACGGTCCGGGCCTTCCTGTTCGACCGGCTCACGCCGGAGCAGGTGGGACAGCTGGAGGAGATCTTCACGCAGGTCACGCGTGGACTCCAGGGTGACGGTGAGGAGAGCGCGCCGGAGGACCTCCCGTGGCGCCGCCGGTCGTCGCCGTGCTCCGGGAGCGAGTGAGGCTGGCCGGGCACTAGTGAGGCCGATCGGGCACGAGCAGGCCGGCCGCTCGCACCCGGGCGCCGCATGGCCCACGTCACAACCGGTCCTGGTTGCTTCAAAGTTAAAGCATGGGATAGCGTCAGGCTCGGTCGATCTGCTTCAAATCTGAAGCATCCGTTTCCCGGACCGGGAGGACCCGCATGCCCGACACCCCTGCCGCCACCCCGCGAGCCCGAGTCCGGGTGCCGCTGCGCTTCGGCGACGGATATTCCGTCGACGCCGAACTGGTCACCTTCCACGGCCTGGTCGACGGCCAGGAGCACGTCGCCGTGGTCCTCGGCGACCCCGGCCCCGTCCCCCTGGTCCGGCTGCACTCCGAGTGCCTGACCGGCGACGTCTTCGGCTCCGCCCGCTGCGACTGCGGCCCCCAGCTGCGCGAGGCGGTCGAACGCATCGCCGACCGCGGCGGCGTGCTGCTCTACCTGCGCCAGGAAGGCCGCGGCATCGGCCTCTACAACAAGCTCGACGCGTACGCCCTCCAGGACCAGGGTCTGGACACCTACGAGGCGAACGCCGCGCTCGGCCTGCCGGAGGACGACCGCGACTACACGGCCGCCGCCCAGATGCTGCGCGCGCTGGGCATCTCCGGGCTCGACCTGCTCTCCAACAACCCTGACAAGGCAGGCCAGTTGCGGGCGCTCGGCATCGACGTCCTCGACCGGGTGCCGACGGGCGTCTTCACCACCGAGCACAACGTCCGCTACCTGCGGGCGAAGGTCCTCCAGACCCAGCACACCCTGCCACTGGCGAGCCTCACCGAACTCAGCGTCGGCTGAACCCCGTAGTACTGCGGGACTACACCGTCTCCACGACCCGGAACGCCAGGCACACCACGGGCGTGTCGTCCTCCACCGGCGCGCCCTCGGAGTCCCAGAAGCGGCGGTGTCCCGCCCGCCACTCCCCCAGGTCCGCGTCGCCTTCCCCCTCGGCCGCCGCGTGCGCCCAGGTCACCTCGGCGAAGACGGTCCGCTCGACGCCGGTGACCTCGACGGTAGCGACACGCACACCGTCGACGTCGACCAGCGCGAGGCGCTCACCGACGTACTCCAGCCCCTCGGTCTCCTCCACGTACTCCGCGAGCAGCCCGGTCGTCGCCCTCTTCGACCCCTCGAGCACAAGGGAGTTGAGCCGCACCCGCATCTCGTCCGGGCTGCCGAGCTCCAACGCCCGCATACCGTCGACCCGTGGCCACATCGTCGTCTCCTCCGCCCGTAGGGGTCCGGCTCATGGACCCGGCTCCGTCAGCGGAGCCCACCTGCACCGGCCGGCGACCCGCCGAACGCGACCACCGGAGCAGCATGATGACCCCCACACCGACGATCACACGACCGCATAACGTCTACACACCGTGCGCCCGCGCCACCAGATAGGGATCACGCCCCAGCGCCTCCCGACTGCCGAGCAGGGTGCCGAGCGCGAGCCCGAGGGCGGGCAGCACCAGAGCGGACGCGGCCCAGCCGAGCCCCGGCAGCGCGTCGAGGGGGGCGATGGGGAGGCCCAGCAGGCCGCTGAGCGGACGCGCCAGCGCCGACGACGTCCCGGCCCCGACGAGCACACCGGCGAGGCCTGCCGCGCCGCCGGTCAGTACGGCCTCGCCGAGCAGGATCCGCCGCAGCTCGCCCCGTCCGGATCCGAGGATCCGCAGAACCGCGAACTGCCCGATCCGCCCCCGGACGCTGTCTCCGGCCCGCACCGCGCCCAGCACCACGGCGCCCACCGCGAGAACCAGCACGCCCGCGCGCATGGCGAGGTCCGCTGCCCCGAACAGCCCCGGCAGGTGCCGCACCCTGTCGGACACGGGAGACGCCGAGAACCCGTCCCGCCGCAGGGCGGTGACGACGGACGCCACGTCCCGCTGGTGACGCACCACGACCACGGCGGACCGCGCCCCTTCCTTGTCCCGGAAGACCTCCGCCGTCTGCCCGGCCCGCGCGGCCGCCAGGTACGCCGCCGTCCCCTCGGCGAGATAGGCCGTCCCCGGTCCGTCGACCTGCCAGCCTGGGTCGTACAGCCCGACGACCTTCAACCGGAGCACCTCCGTCCCTCCCGAGGCGCTCCCGGTCGCCCTGGTGTACCCGAAGGCGAGGGACCGTCCCAGGAACGGCCGGAAGTCGGTCCCCTGCGCGGAGGCGGGCAGGACCACCTCTCCCTCCGAGAGCGGTCCGGAGGGCGCCGCCCCCTCGACATAGGGCAGATCGTCGCCCGGCGTCAGCGTGTGACTGGGCAGGTCGTAGGTGCCATCCTCCTCGGCGTACAGCGCGGAGACGTAGTCGGCGACGACCTCACGGACTCCGGACACGCCCTCTGCGTCGCGCAGGGCGAAAGCGGTCAGGGGCCGTACCGAGGCATCCCCCTCGAACGCCGACAGCTCGATCTGCGTCAGACCGCCAGACCCCAGCACGTCCCGCTCCACGGCCCCGGCGGCGCCGCCGGCCACACCGGCGGCCGTGGCCAGGAGGGCGGCGAGAACGGCGAGCGCGGGAAGCCCCCGACGCAGGGAACGCGGCTCACGCACCCATGTGTACAGACACCACCGACTCATCCCAGGGCCCCTTCGTCCGCTGTCTCGTGCGCACCGGCACCGGTTCCGGCCTTGTACAGCACACCGGCGTCGAGCACGTATCGCTCGTCGCACGCCTGCGCGACGGCACTCGCGTGCGTGACGAGCAGCACGGCGGCGCCCCGCTGGGCGCAGGCGCGCAGGGCACGCATCACGGAGTCCGCGTTGTCGGGATCCAGGCCGGAGGTCGGCTCGTCGGCCAGTACGAGCGCCGGCTTCTTCACGGCGGCGCGCGCGACGGCGACCCGCTGCCGCTGCCCCCCGGACAGCTCGGCCACTGGCGCGCCGGCCAACTCCCCCATCCCGAGGTCCCCGAGCAGTTCTTGAGCCACGGCCCGGTGCCGGCCCAGCCGGGGTCCGAAGGCTGCGGCGACGTTCTCCCACGCGTTGAGGAAACCGAGCAGCCCAAGATCCTGGAGAACGATGCCGATCGAACGCCGCCGCAGCAGGTCCCGCTCGGCCCCGGTGAGACGCGCGGTGTCCGTCCCGGCGATGCGCAGGACACCGGCGTCCGGCGAGAGGATCAGCCCGAGCAGGGCCAGCAGCGTGCTCTTCCCCGAACCCGAGGGCCCCTCGACGGCTGCCATGACGCCCGCGTCGAGCCGTAGATCAGCGGATACGAGACCGCCGCCCGACCCGCCGTACCGCAAGGCGAGGCCTTCGGCCAGGACGGGTGGCGCTGAGTCGGTGCACATGAGGGAAGCGTCCTTCCGAGAGGGATCCCGGGCGAGGGACCGTGGTTCGGCGTCAGGCGAGGAGGTAGTACGCGGCCCGGGTCGCCTCGGCGGACGCGACGCCGCCCGGCGCGTCGGCGTACAGGTCGGGGAACTTCGCGTCGCGGTAGCGGTCGAGCAGACGGGGAAGCCCGTCCCACCACGCCTGCGGGATGCTCCGGTCGGAGGCGAGCGCCGCCTGCACCGCGTCGGAGGCGGTCGCCAACTTCCCTTCGCGCAGCGCCCGCTGGGCCTGCCCGATGAGATCGGCGTCCGAGGCGAGTTGTCGTGCACGGTTCGCGCAGCCCGCGTCGGCGAGGACGACCACGATGCGCAGTGAGGCGTCGGACAGCACGGTGTCCTCACCCGCGGGCAGGTCGACGGCGGTGCGCGGGCATCCCAGCCCGAACTCCGCTCGCGCCGCCATGGTTCCGTACCAACTCCGCTGGTTCGCCTCGGTCAGGCGGGCAGGCACCACCAGCGCGGCGGCCTCCTTGACGCCCTTGTCCGCCTGCGGTCCGCAGGTCAGGGACAGCCGGTGACACGTCATCGCCAGCAGAAGTCGGTCCGAGGCCTCGAGTGCGGGATCGGAACCCAACTGCCGCAGCCGCTTCCTGAGCCAGTGTGGGGTGTGCGCCTGCCGGGCGCTGGCGGTGAGGGCGCGGGCGGCTTCATAGGTGGCGGTGAGGGTGCCGAGCTGCGTCGGCGCCTTGGCGACGAGGCCGTCTGGACGGACGCCGCCGACAGCGGTGGGCAGCGAGGACGCCGGGCGGTCCGCCGCCAGCAGGAGCGCACGCCTGGCGAGCCACCGGGTCTGCGGATCCGGGTCGCGCAGGGCGGGCAGCAGACAGGTCTGCGTCTTCCGCGTCACCTGCCGGCGCAGCAGAGCCCCCGCGGCTCGCTGAACGGGGTCCACGGCCGGGCAGTCGGCCGTCGCCGCGGTGTCGGCGTCCCTCAGTGCCCGCGTGGCACGGGCCGGCACTCCCACATCCCGCAGGGCCTCGACGGCGTAGAGCGCAGGCGCCGGCTGCTCGGCCCGAGCGGTGTCGGCCGCGAGGCGGTCGAGCGTCGTGCGGGGTACCTCGTCGTCGGCGCCCAGACAGGTCGCCGTACGGAGGAAGGCGGCACGCGTGGCGAGCGAGGTCAGGGCGTCGTCGCCGCGGTCCGGTGCGCGCAGGTAGGCGAGCGCCTCGCTCACCGCCCGGCGCCGGAGCCCGGCCCGCTCCAGAACCTCCCCCGCGTCCGGGTTGCTCGAATCCGCCATCGCCAGGCACACGTAGTGCGCCTGCCAGGCGGGGGTGTCCAGCATGTCGGTGCGAACGAGGTCCGCCAGCGCCTGGCGGTCGAGCGCCGGGACCTCACGACCGGCGAGGGCCGCCTCCAGCCGTCCGAACGCGGTCGGGTACAGGGCCGGGTCCCGCCCGACGTCGGTACGGCTCGCGCGCACCAGGTCGTTGGCGCCGCGCAGGGCGTCGAGCTGCTCGGCCAGGCGGCTTCCGGGGAGCTCAGGGCGTTCGACGACTCCGCCACCGGCCATCGAGACGGCGAGCGCCCCGGCGGCCACCGCCATCACTCCCGCGGCGAGCGCATGACGACGGCTCGGACGGCGCGCCCCGCCCGGAAGAAGACTGCTCCTCACGCGGCCGCTCCGCTTCAACTCGTCGCTCAGTCGTTGGCACAGGCGGAAGCGAACGCCTTGACCCCGGACTTGAAGGCACCGCCGTCGGAGCAGGTGGTGATGCTCGTGTTCAACGAACCGCCCGGGTCGGCGATGCCGTTGATGTCAGCGATCCAGGTGTTCTCGTTGGTCCAACTGACCTGCCGGGTGTTCTCACTCACCTGCGTCCCGCTGGGACTCAACGCGAGGGTGGCCTGCCAGCCGTTCGCCTTGACGGTGGCCATGTTGGTGATCTTGCTGACGTTGTACTTCACGCCGCCCTTCTTGGCCTTGGTGGAGGTCTTGAAGGAGCACTTGTCGGCGTAGGCGCTGCATTGCCAGGCGTTCACCTCGAGCTTGGCGCCGGTGCCGGGCAGAGCCGTCGAGGCGGAGTCGGAGATGGCCACGCTCGGCGTGACGTACCCCATGACCAGCACCGAGACGAGCCCCGTGGTCAGCAACGTCCTCTTCATCGTCGGTCCCCCGTGTTCATGCGTCATGTCCATCCGTCCTTGATCAGGCGCCGAACAGTACATGCCGCATATTCCAGAACATGTGCCCGAAAGCGACGCATCAGCGGCCCTCCCACCCCGGCGACGACACCACCCCACCCGAGGCCAGACCGCGTTTCCGGCCCGGGAACAGCACCGCGCGGAAGCCACCCCGAACCCCCGCATCGACCGCCGAAGACCGGCGCTGATTCACCCGCGAGAGGTAGCCCGGACTGGGCGATGAAGCGTCCCCTGGCTGTCCGGCCGACCGGCGCGGAAACGAAGCAGCGCCCGGATCAGCCGAAGCTGATCCGGGCGCTGCGCGGCAAGTCGGGGGGAGTGCCTCTCCCCCGCGTCCGTAGGCCCTGTGGGACTCGAACCCACAACCAATGGATTAAAAGTCCACTGCTCTGCCAATTGAGCTAAGGGCCCAGGCGATGTTGCCTCCCCGAGCATAGCGGGACGTGGCCCTGTCTCCGATCGGGTATCGGGGACACGGCCCTGTCAGTGGTCGGGAAGGGGAAGGAAACGGGCGCATCGGGCGTCGTTTTCGCGCCTGGTGAATGTGGAAGGGCCCCGTGACATCTCGTGTCACGGGGCCCTTCATCACTTCAGACAGACTCAGCCGTTGCGCTTCCAGCGCGGCTTGTCCTCACGGCGGCCGAAGGAGCCGCCGCCGCGGTGGTCGTCACGGCGACCGTACGGGCGGTCGTGACCGCCGGTGCGGAAGCCCGGGCGGTCGTCGCGGCGGTCGCGGTTGAACGGACGGTCGCTGCCACGGTGCCCGCCACGCTCGTCACGCCCGCGGAAGCCGCCACGGTCGTCGCGACGCTCGAAGGAACGGCCACCACGGTCACGGTCGCCGTCGCGGTTGAAGCCGCCGCGGTCGTCACGACGCTCGAAGGAACGGCCACCACGGTCGTCCCGACGGTCGTCACGACGCTCGAACGAACGGCCACCACGGTCATCCCGACGGTCGCGGTTGAAGCCGCCACGGTCGTCACGACGCTCGAAGGAACGGCCACCACGGTCGTCCCGACGGTCGTCACGACGCTCGAACGAACGGCCACCACGGTCACGGTCGCCGCGGTCGATGTCCCGCGCGGCCGGCTGCTCCGGCACGGACACCTCGGACCCCGCCGGCGCCTCGACGGCCTCGACGGCCGCGGCCTGCGCCTCGGCCACCGCCGCCTCGGGGTCCTCGCCCCGCTCGCGCGCGACCCGGGCGACCAGCCGGTCGGCCTCCTCGCGCAGCTCGGTCGCACGACGCTGCGCGCGCTCCAGCTGCTTGGTGAGCTGGGAGACCTCGCGCTCGGCCTGCTGCGCGGCGTTGCCCGCGGACTCGGCCTGGACCTCCGTCATCGAGCGGGCGCCGGTGATCTCGGCGACCTCCGGGTCGAAGGCGGCCCCACCCTGGATGATGTGACGCCCGGCGTCGACGCCCGCGTCCTCCATCAGACGGAAGATCTGACGCCGCTGGTGCGGCAGGGACAGGGAGACGACCGTGCCGGTGCGGCCCGCGCGGGCGGTGCGGCCGGCTCGGTGCAGGTAGTCCTTGTGGTCGCCGGCCGGGTCGACGTTCAGCACCAGGTCGATGCCGTCGACGTGGATGCCGCGGGCCGCCACGTCCGTCGCGACCAGGACGTTGACGTAACCGTCCTTGAAGTCGGCCAGCGTCCGGGTGCGCGCGCCCTGGGTCATGCCGCCGTGCAGCGCGTCAGCCTTCACACCCGCCTCGCGCAGCTGCTCCGCGACGCGGTCCGCGCCGAGCTGGGTGCGGACGAAGATGATGGTGCGGCCCTTGCGGGAGGCGATCGCGGCCGTGACCGGCGCCTTGTCCTTGGGCTTCACGATCAGGATGTGGTGCGACATGGTCGTCACCGCGCCCTGGGCGGCGTCGACCTCGTGGCTGACCGGGTTCTTCAGGTAGCGGTCGACCAGGGTCTTGATCTCGTTCTCCATGGTCGCGGAGAAGAGCATGCGCTGACCGCTCGCCGGGACCTGGTCGAGCAGCTCCGTCACCTCGGGCAGGAAGCCCAGGTCGGACATCTGGTCGGCCTCGTCGAGGACGGAGATCTGCACGTCCTCCAGCGAGCAGGCGCCGCGGTTGATGATGTCGCGGAGGCGGCCGGGGGTGGCGACCAGGATGTCGACGCCGCGCTCGAGGGCGTAGATCTGGTTGCCCATCGACGTACCGCCGCAGACGACCTTCATCTTCAGGCCGAGGACGTCGCCGTACGGCTGGAGCGCGTCGGCGACCTGCATGGCCAGCTCGCGCGTCGGGGTCAGGATGACCGCGCGGGGCTTCTTCTTCTCGGTGCGGCCGCCGGCCAGCGTGGCCAGCGTCGGCAGACCGAAGGAGAGGGTCTTGCCGGAGCCGGTGCGGCCACGGCCGAGGATGTCCTTGCCGGCCAGGGCGTCCGGAATGGTCGCCGCCTGGATCGGGAAGGGGCTGGTCACGCCGTTCTGCGCCAGCTTGCGCACGACGCCCTCGGGGAGGCCGAGGTCTGCGAAGGTGAGCTCGGGAGTCTCGTTGACCTGGGTGTCGGCGGCCTCGTTCACGAGGTCGGCGTCGACGTTCTCGGTCACGACGTTCTCGGGCACGACGGCGTGATCAGTACTGGAAATGGACATGCGAATGCGAAACCTTCCGGAGTCTCGTCGGCACGCGCCCGTCAACTCCGTGTTCGCATTACGACCGCCTCTATGCGGTCCGCCGCCACGGCAAGGGAGAGTACGCGCCACACGGCGCGCTCTGCGGTGGCGCCGGGCAAATGGGATCAAACGATCTACCACCATACGCACCCTGCACCCCCTAAGGCAAACCGAGCCCTGTAGACGTACGTCACACCCGGCACAGCCGGCCCCGCGTCGAGGCGCACCCCGTCCGGACGCGAACGAGCCGCCACCGCAAAGCACTTGAGCCGGGACACTTACACCGGCACCCCCGCCACCGGCGCCGGCTCCCGCTCGACCAGCTGCGGCGCCGGCTCCTCGTGCGCCGACGACGACGGCTCGGCGACCGTCGGCTCCGGCACGCTGGGCAGCGGCGGGTCCGGCTGCGGGGCCGGCGTCTGCGGTTCGGCGGGACGCGTGGGCGCCGGTTCCTCCTTCGGCGGTTCCGGCACTCCCGGCTTCTCGCTCTGCCCGGGCTTGCCCGGCTGCGTCTTCACCGACGGCGCCGCGCTCGCCTTCGGCGAGGCGGATTCCGACGGGGCCGCCGACGCGCCCGGCTCGCCCTTCTTCCCGCCCTTGCCCCGCCCGTGCCTGCCCTCGCCGCCCGCCGTGGCGAAGCCGTGCCCACCGGCCCACCCGCCGCCGCCGACGTCCGCCGCCTCACCGCCCCGGTGCCCCACCGAGTGCGACGGCCGGACCCGGCCGCCCTCGTCGTCGCCCACGCTCATGCAACCGGCGGCCGCTGCGGCGACCAGGACCGTGACGGCCAGGCGAACGGGTAGGTACAAGGGGCGCACGGGCCACCTCCGGTGACGAAGCGGGAGTCAACCACTTCAACTCCCGCCACCCGCAGGAGGACACGCGCCCCGAAGGCCCTGCAGCCCGCACCCCCTCAGCCGGTCCGGCCATCAGCGGCTCAGGCGGCCCGAGCGACTCAGCCGTACCCCAGCGCGTGCAGCCGCGCGTCGTCGATCCCGAAGTGATGGGCGATCTCGTGCACCACCGTCACCTCGGTCTCCGCGACGACCTCCTCCCGCGTCGCGCACATCCGCAGCGTCGGCCCCCGGTAGATCGTGATCCGGTCCGGCAGCACCCCCGCGTACCACTCGCCGCGATCGGTCAGCGGGGTCCCCTCGTACAGCCCGAGCAGCTCGGGATCGTCCGCGGGCGGCTCGTCCTCGACGAACACCGCGACGTTGTCCATCAACCGCGTCAACTCCGGCGGAATCCGGTCCAGCGCCTCGGCGACCAGTTCCTCGAACTCCTCGCGCGTCATCTCCAGCACACGCCCATTCTCCGGTACGACACCGCCGTGCGAGGGGTGCGAACGGCCCGCATATCCGGTCGCTCGCTTGGGCATACGCGACGAATGGTCCGCGTCCGCGTCCCCCTCCGCGCCTCCGCCGCCGCCCTGAACCCCATGAAGCACCGCAAGCCCGGCTCCCGCCCCGCCGCTCCCCGCACCACCCCCGAACTCGCCGCCCGGCCCCGCCCGTGGACCCGCGCCCTCGGTCTCACCGCCGTCGTCCTGCTCGGCGCCTGGCTCGGGCTGCTGATCGTCGGCGACGTCCGCGCCCCCGTGGGACCGATGAACACGACGATGACCCTGCGCCCCTCCACCACCGGCGGCACCAAGATCAACGTCTCTCCGCTGGGCGCCCTCCAGCTGGACAGTCACACCGGGCCCGTCCGGCTGGACGTCAACGTCGACCAGCTCGACCCCGTCCGCGCCCAGGCCCTCGTCGACCACCCCGAGCGCCTCTCCGGCCTCCAGGACGAGATCGCCCGCGACGTCGAGCACGGCACCCTCGACCTCGCACTCCGCTCCTGCGTCGCCGTCGTCACCGGCGCCACCGCGCTCGGCCTCGCCGTCTACCGCCGCCCCCGCCGCGCCCTCGCCGCAGGCGGCCTCGCCCTCGGCCTCCTCACCGCCTCGGGCGCCACCGCGTGGGCCACCTGGAACCCCAAGTCGGTCCTCGAACCGCGCTTCTCGGGCCTGCTCTCCTCGGCGCCCTCCCTGGTCGGCAACGCCCGCAGCATCGTCACCGAGTTCGACGTCTACCAGAAGGAACTGGCCCGCCTGGTCACCAATGTGACCAAGCTCTACGACGTCACCTCGACCCTCCCGGCCTACCAGCCGGACCCCACCACCGTCCGCGTGCTGCACGTCTCGGACATCCACCTCAACCCCGCGAGCTGGAAGATCATCTCCTCCCTCGTCGACCAGTACGACGTGGACGTCATCGTCGACTCCGGCGACACCATGGACCACGGATCAGCGGCGGAGAACGGCTTCCTGGACCCCATCGCCGACCTCGGCGCGCCCTACGTCTGGGTCCGGGGCAACCACGACTCGGCGACCACCCAGCGCTACCTGGAAGGCGTCCGCAACGTCCACATCCTCGACGACGGCCGCGCCGTGACCCTCGCAGGTCTGCGCTTCGCCGGCGTCGGCGACCCGCAGTTCACCCCCGACCGCTCGACCGAACAGAGCGGCCAGGACGTTCAGGAAGCGGCCGGCGACCGGCTCGCGGACGCGCTCCGCGCCCAGCGGGCCGCCGGCACGCCCGTCGACGTGGCCGTCGCCCACGAGCCCGCCGCCGCCCGCCGGACCGACGGCGAGGTGCCCCTCGCCCTGGCCGGTCACCTCCATCACGAGGACATGGAGATCCTGAAGAACGGCACCCGGCTGCGCGTCGAGGGGTCGACGGGCGGCAGCGGCCTGCGTGCCGTCGAGGGCAAGTACCCCGACCCCATCCAGGCCTCGATCCTCTACTTCGACCGCGACACGCGGCGTCTCCAGGCCTGGGACGAGATCAAACTGGGCGGCCTGGGCCTGACGACCGCCGAGGTCAGCCGCCACCTCCCGAAGGAGAACCAACCGGGCGCCACCACCTCGCCCAGCCCCTCCGGAACCCCGACGGGACCGTCCGGAACGCCGACGGGCGCACCGCCCACGGCACCCGCGAACACCCCTCCCACAGGGGCTCCCGGCACCCCGCCCCCGACGCCCTCCGCACCCGCCCGGTAAACCGTTTTGGCGATCCCTCCCGCCATCCCATATGCTTCTCACGTCCCCGACGCGCTGAGAAGCGCCCAGGCGGGCCGATAGCCCTCATCGTCTAGCGGCCTAGGACGCCGCCCTTTCAAGGCGGTAGCACGGGTTCGAATCCCGTTGGGGGCACGCAACACCGTGTGCGACACTGTCGTACACAACGCTTGGTCCTGTGGAGCAGTTTGGAGTGCTCGCCACCCTGTCAAGGTGGAGGCCGCGGGTTCAAATCCCGTCAGGACCGCTGAGGTTTCACGTGAAACCTCGTGGCTGGGTAGCTCAGTTGGTACGAGCGTCCGCCTGAAAAGCGGAAGGTCGCCGGTTCGACCCCGGCCCCAGCCACAGCCCGGAAGCCCTGTCCTCACGGACAGGGCTTCCGCTTTTTCGCCGCGCCGGATCCGGGCTTCCCTAAGGCTCCGGGTATGTGCGCGCCTCCGGGCGGGACGGGGCCAGGCGGTACAAACCCAAAACATTTTCTCCTGGTCCTCACAACCCTTCCATCGGTCCGCAGGTCAGACTGTCAGGCTGGCTCAGCGGGCCCACAGACGACGCCTACGAACGGTAGAGGGATGACGACGACGCACCGAACGGGACAGGTCGACGCGACCACGGACCTGGGAGGTGAGGGAGCAGCGGCGCAGAAGACACCGCCGACGCAGGCCGCGCCCGCCTCCGGACGCGTGATCGTGTCCCGCTCGGGTGCCGGCGGGGGGCGGCTGGCCGCGCTCGACGGACTGCGGTTCCTGGCTGCGCTGGCCGTGGTGCTCTTCCACTTCATCGGTCAGAAGCCGAAGACGATGGTCCACCTCTGGGGCCGCACGCCGGAGAACATCTTCCCGGACGCCCACCCGATCTTCGCCTTCGGACGGCTCGGCGTCGACCTGTTCTTCCTGATCAGCGGCTTCGTCATCTGTATGAGCGCCTGGGGCCGCACCCCGCGCGACTTCTTCATATCCCGCGTCACCCGCCTCTACCCGATGTACTGGATCGGGGTCGTGGTCTCGGCGATATGCATCAAGTTCGCCGGTGCGCCCTTCGGGAGCACCGAGCCGCGGGTGATCCTCGCCAACCTCACGATGCTGCAGAAGCCGCTGGGCGTGGAGCACCTGGACTCGGTGTACTGGACGCTCTGGCCCGAGCTGTGCTTCTACCTGACCTTCGCGGTCGTGGTGTGGAAGGGCCTCACCTACCAGCGGGTGCTGGTCTTCGCCGGGCTGTGGACGGTGGCCGCCGTGCTCGCCCCGGCCGCGGACATGCCGCTGCTGACGCTGGTGGTCAACCCGCCGTCCGCGCCGTACTTCATCGCCGGCATGGCGTTCTACCTCATGTACCGCTTCCGTCCGACGCCGCTGCTGTGGGGCGTGGTCGGCATGTCGTGGCTGCTGGCGCTGCACTTCCTGCTGACGCCGGGCGGGGGCCGTATCAGCTGGAACGAGTGGTCGCCGTGGCGCGGCTGGCTGATCCTGGTCATCACGGCGTTCTTCTTCATGATCGCCGCGATCGCGCTGGGCTGGACGCACCGGATCCGCTGGCGGTGGCTGAGCGTCGCGGGCACGCTCACCTTCCCGCTGTACCTGCTGCACAGCCCCATCGGCCTGACCATCGCCTACCGCTTCGGCGACCGGGTCGACCCCCGGCTGCTGATCGTGGGCACGGTGATCGGTCTGGTGCTGCTCTGCTACGTCGTGCACCGCTTCCTCGAGCGCCCCATGGCGACGGCCATGCGCCGTTGGCTGAAGACGGCCCGCTTCCGTCCGGCCAAGCCGGTCGCGTCGTCGTCGGAGGCGTCCACCGCAGGGTCGCGCCAGGGCTGAGCCCGGCAGCGCCCCGCAAAAGGGTTCGCCAGGTTTTTCTCCGGGATGAGATCCTGGATCGCGTATGTCTACGCATCCCGCCCCCGCCCTCGGCGCCCTCGCCCCCCGTCTGACCGAGCTGTCGCTGCGCGATGCGCACCGGCTCGGGCGCAGGCTCGAAGGTGCGCGCAAGATCCGCAAGCCGGAGGCGCGGGCCGCCGTGCTCGCCGAGATCGAGGCCGAGGTCGTACAGGCCGAGGAACGGATGGGGACGCGGCGTGCCCGCGTCCCCGCCGTCACCTATCCCGAGCAGCTGCCGGTCAGCCAGAAGAAGGACGAGATCGCGGCCGCCATCCGTGATCACCAGGTCGTCATCGTGGCCGGTGAGACCGGGTCCGGCAAGACCACGCAGATCCCGAAGATCTGCATGGAGCTGGGGCGAGGGGTGCGCGGGATGATCGGGCACACCCAGCCCCGCCGGATCGCCGCCCGCACCGTGGCCGAGCGGGTCGCGGAGGAGCTCAGGACCCCGCTCGGCGAGGCCGTCGGCTGGAAGGTGCGGTTCACCGACCAGGTGAACCCGGACGCCACCTTCGTCAAGCTGATGACGGACGGCATCCTGCTCGCGGAGATCCAGACCGACCGCGAGCTGCGCGCCTACGACACGATCATCATCGACGAGGCCCACGAGCGGTCCCTCAACATCGACTTCCTGCTGGGCTACCTCGCCCAGCTGCTCCCCCGCCGCCCCGACCTCAAGGTCGTCATCACCTCGGCGACCATCGACCCCGAGCGGTTCTCCCGGCACTTCGGGGACGCCCCGATCATCGAGGTCAGCGGGCGGACGTACCCGGTGGAGGTGCGGTACCGGCCGCTTCTGGAGGAGGATTCCGAGGACGTCGACCGGGACCAGATCACCGCGATCTGCGACGCCGTCGAGGAGCTGATGGGCGAGGGGCAGGGCGACATCCTCGTCTTCCTCTCCGGCGAGCGGGAGATCCGGGACACCGCGGACGCGCTGGAGAAGAAGAGATACCGGTTCACCGAGGTCCTCCCCCTCTACGCCCGTCTGTCCCACGCCGAGCAGCACCGCGTCTTCCAGGCGCACACCGGGCGCAGGATCGTGCTGGCGACGAACGTCGCGGAGACCTCCCTCACCGTCCCCGGCATCAAGTACGTCATCGACCCCGGCTTCGCCCGCATCAGCCGCTACAGCCACCGCACCAAGGTGCAGCGGCTGCCCATCGAGCCGATCTCGCAGGCCAGCGCCAACCAGCGCAAGGGCCGCTGCGGACGGACCAGCGACGGCATCTGCATCCGGCTGTACAGCGAGGACGACTTCGAGGCGCGCCCGGAGTTCACGGACGCGGAGATCCTGCGCACCAACCTGGCCTCCGTCATCCTGCAGATGACCGCGGCCGGCCTCGGCGACATCGAGAAGTTCCCGTTCATCGACCCGCCGGACCACCGCAACATCCGCGACGGCGTGCAGCTGCTGCAGGAGCTGAACGCGCTGGACCCGGCCGAGAAGGACCCGCGCAAGCGGCTCACCCAGACCGGCCGCAAGCTCGCCCAGCTGCCGGTCGACCCCCGCCTGGCCCGTATGGTCCTGGAGGCCGACAAGAACGGCTGCGCACGCGAGGTCATGGTCATAGCCGCCGCGCTGTCCATCCAGGACCCGCGTGAGCGCCCGGCCGACAAGCAGGCGCAGGCCGACCAGCAGCACGCCCGCTTCCGGGACGAGACCAGCGACTTCCTCGCCTACCTGAACCTGTGGCGGTACGTGCGGGAGCAGCAGCGCGAGCGCGGCTCGTCCTCTTTCCGCCGCATGTGCAAGCAGGAGTACCTCAACTTCCTGCGCATCCGCGAATGGCAGGACATCTACACCCAGCTGCGCACGGTCGCCAAGCAGATGGGTATCCACCTCAACGAACAGGACGCCGCCGGCGACAGCGTCCACGTCTCCCTCCTTGCCGGCCTTCTCTCCCACGTCGGGATGAAGGACGTGAAGGACGGCAACAAGAACGAGTATTTGGGCGCTCGCAACGCCAAGTTCGCGATCTTCCCGGGTTCGGCGCTGTTCAAGAAGCAGCCGCGCTTCGTGATGTCGGCGGAGCTGGTGGAGACGAGCCGGCTGTGGGCCCGCGTCAACGCGAAGATCGAGCCCGAGTGGGTCGAGCCGCTCGCCGGCCATCTGCTGAAGCGGACGTACAGCGAGCCGCACTGGGAGAAGGACCAGGCGGCGGTCATGGCGTACGAGAAGGTCACGCTGTACGGCGTGCCGATCGTCGCCCAGCGGAAGGTCAACTACGGCCGCATCGACCCGGAGACGAGCCGCGAGCTTTTCATTCGCAACGCGCTCGTGGAGGGCGACTGGCGCACGCACCACAAGTTCTACGCCGACAACCGCAAGCTCCGAAGCGAGGTCGAGGAGTTGGAGCACCGGGCCCGGCGGCGGGACATCGTGGTCGACGACGACACCCTGTTCGACTTCTACGACCAACGGGTGCCCGAGCACGTGGTGTCCGGCGCGCACTTCGACTCCTGGTGGAAGCGCAAGCGGCACGAGCAGCCCGACTTCCTGGACTTCGAGCGGGAGATGCTCATCCGGGAGTCGGCGGAGGCGGTCACCAAGGCCGACTATCCGGACTCCTGGCGGCAGGGGCAGCTGAAGTTCCGGGTCACGTACCAGTTCGAGCCGGGCGCGGACGCGGACGGCGTGACCGTCCACATCCCGCTCCAGGTGCTCAACCAGGTCACCGACGAGGGGTTCGACTGGCAGATCCCGGGCCTGCGGGAGGAGATCGTCACCGAACTGATCCGCTCCCTGCCGAAGCCGATCCGCCGCCACTACGTGCCGGCGCCGAACTTCGCCAAGCGGTTCCTGGAGCAGGCGGCGCCCTCCCACGAGCCGATCACGGTCGCCATGAACCGTGAGCTCAAGCGGATGGTCGGCGTGCCCTTCGAGGCCGAGGACTTCGACTGGTCGAAGGTCCCGGACCATCTGAAGATCACGTTCCGGATCGTCGACGAGCGGCGGCGCAAGCTCGCCGAGGACAAGGACCTTCAGGCGCTGAAGCTCCGGCTGAAGCCGAAGGCGCGTCAGGCCCTCTCCCAGGCCGCCGCGGCCACCGCCGAGCGGCAGGGCGGCGAGTCCCTGGAGCGGTCGGGGCTGACGGACTGGACGATCGGCGCGCTGACCCCCGTCTTCGAGACCCGCCGTGCCGGGCAGCCGGTGAAGGCGTATCCGGCCTTGGTCGACGACGGCCCGGCGAAGAACACCGTCTCCGTACGGCTGTTCGACACGGAGGCGGAGCAGGCGGAGGCGATGTGGAAGGGCACGCGCCGCCTCATCCTGCGGTCCATCCCGGTCAATCCTGCGAAGTTCGCGTCCGAGAAGATGACGAACGCTCAGAAGCTCGCGCTGTCGGCGAATCCGCACGGTTCGATCCAGGCGCTGTTCGACGACTGCGCGATGGCGGCCGCGGACAAGCTGATCGGCGACTTCGGCGGTCCGGCGTGGGACGAGGAGTCGTACCGGAAGCTGTACGACAAGGTGCGCGCCGAGATCGTGGACACGACCGTGCGGGCGGTGGGGCAGGTGCAGCAGGTGCTGGCCGCCTGGCAGGCCTGCGAGCGCCGGCTGAAGGGCGTACGCAGCACCGCGCTGCTCCAGAACCTGGCGGACGTGCGCAAACAGCTGGACGCGCTGGTGCGGCCCGGGTTCGTGACGCAGACGGGGCTGCGCCGGCTGCCGGACCTGATGCGGTATCTCATCGCCGTGGACCGACGGTTGCAGCAGATGCCGACCAACGCCCAGCGGGACACGACCCGCATGGAGAAGGTCCACGAGATGCAGGACGAGTACGCCTGGCTGCTGGAGCAGCTGCCCGAGGGCCGGCCGGTGCCGTCCTCGGTCCTGGACATCCGCTGGATGATCGAGGAGCTCCGGGTCAGCTATTTCGCCCACGCGTTGGGCACGGCGTACCCCGTCTCGGACAAGCGGATCGTGAAGGCGATCGACGCCGCCGCGCCGTGACGGGCACTGCACGGAGGGTGAGTTCGACCAGGCGGGCCACCCTCCTGTAGAGTCTCGTTTCGCAGCACGGCGCAGCGGGAAGGCGCCGCAAAGCCTGGTCCTGTGGAGCAGTTTGGAGTGCTCGCCACCCTGTCAAGGTGGAGGCCGCGGGTTCAAATCCCGTCAGGACCGCACAGATCGAAAAGAGCCCGGGTCTTCGGACCCGGGCTCTTTTCGCGTCCCGGTGGCGCGCCGTACGCGCCGCGCCCTTGACGGCGTCACGTTCCCTCGGTACCCCGGAGTTCAGGACACCGCCGTCGGCGTGGTCCCGCTGGAGGTGGCGTATGGCGGCATCGGCCGGGCACGAGACGCGGGCGCTGCTCCGCGCGCACCTGTCGGCCGCGTCGTCCTACCGCCACCTCACCCGCCACTGCCCCATCTGCCACCGCCTCCTGCGCCTCGCCGAGAGCGACCTCAGGGAAGAGGATCGGGAGAGCCAAGAGCCCCGGGAGACCTGCGCCTTCGAGGGCCGCGAGGCCCAGGCGGTCCCGGCGGACCGGCCCGACCGGGAAGCCGGCGGGCCTCCGGAGGCCGGCGGGAGCCGGCAGACCCACCGGACGGAACCACCGTGCGAAGCCGGGAACGCTCACGTCCCCCAGCAGCCCCCTCGAACGCCCGGACGACCGCCGGAACCACAGCCGGACCGCCGCCAGCCCGGCGTGCCACCCAAAACCCCTCCGAGCCCCCAGTCCGGGCCGCCCCGAGACACCCGGCCACAACCCCGACCCGAGCCGCCCCAGGCAGCCGCGCCACGGAACAACCAGGCCGAGCCACCACACGGAGCCCCGCAGCCACGCCGGACCGAACCACCACCAGCGGCCGCGCCACAGCCCAGCCCGGCCGAGCCGCCACACGGAGCCGCCGCGAGCCGCCGACCCGAACTGCCGCACGGGGCCCCGCGGCCGCGCCACGCCGAACAAGGGAACGAGGTCCAGCAACCTCACCGAGCCGGACCCCCGCACGACCCCTCACGGAGCCACCAGGGCGAACCAGCAGGAGAGCCCGCGCCACAGAGCCGCCAGGACGAGTCACCGCGAGCCGCCCCGCCACAGCACCGCCGAGCCGAATCACCGCCAGAGGCCCCGCCACAGCGTCCCCCGGCCGGGGAGTCGTGAGGGATCGCGCAAGCCCGCCCCTCCCGGCCGCCCCCGCTGGGCGCCCCAGCCGGGGCTCCCGGGCCGACCGGAGCACGCGGGCGGCCACCACGAGGCCCCACAACAAGCGCTTCCACTAGCGCACTTGAGATGACGCGTTCAAGGTCAACAGCATGTGACGGGTGTCACCGCATGAGTTTCCGAAACCCCGGTTCTTACCAGTCTCCTACAACTGGTCAATTTAATATGTGCAATTGCACTACCCTGAAGGGCCACCCTCGCAACCCTCCACGAACCTTCCCAGAGACTCCCCAGACTCCGACAAGGCCGCTCACCGCCCCGCTCACACCGCCGCCCGCCGCACCCCGCCCGACCTGAAGAACCCCCACCGAACCCCCCGCAACCCGCCCACGAGCACCGGCGGATGGCGGGCCGGAGGGCAAAAAAAGAATCGCGCTGAACCCGGCGGAGTCCAGCGCGATCGACGACGCACCGTGTGGGCGACGGGCCTGTTGGGGCAGGACCCGCGTCGTTTGGAGCTAGGGTTCAGGCACCTCGACAGATTGGGGGACCTGCCGTTTTGCCCGGTTATTGAGTTGTTCAGGCCTCGCTGCGCTGCTGCGGGATGCCCGCCAGCAGGGCGCGGACCTCAGCCTCGCGGTAACGGCGATGCCCGCCGAGCGTGCGGATCGACGTGAGCTTGCCGGCCTTCGCCCACCGCGTGACCGTCTTCGGGTCCACGCGGAACATGGTGGCGACCTCAGCCGGGGTCAGCAGCGGCTCAGCATCAGGGGTGCGAGCGGTCATGAGCGGCCTCCTCGGGAGAACCGAACCTTCTCGGTTCTTTCCTCTAAATTCTGCACCTTGACCCGCGTTGCCCGAAATGGCGGACGCGAGTCGAGTCGGTTATAGGACGAACGGCTTGTCCTCGGCACTACAACTACACCATCTGTCCAGCCGCGTCGGCCAAACCGATGGAATTGCCCCCCAGGTGTTCATCGGCGACGGAAGCCGATGGACCATGCCATAGCGGACAGTCACGCCGGTGTGACGATCAGTCACATGGCGATCAGGAGTCACCAGACCCCCCAAAGCGTGCAATGCTGAGATTCCCCCCACGATGGAGCACAAGTGGACGGACGGAGCCCTCCCCGGACTCCTTGTCCTATTTTGGCACGAGGAGGGGCAAGCGACGCAAGGGCCCCGTACGTGCGGTCCGTCACCCTTGAGACATAAGCCCGGATCGGGATCTACGTCCCGTCCGTTCCGTGAAGTTCGGTTGACCGTACGCTGATCGCCCGCTTATGGCCGTGACCCACGTCACTCAACGGACAGATCATCGGAAAAGGGCACGCCACCGCCGTCACGCTCTCGCCGCCGCCGCGCTGCCGCTCCTGCCGCCCCGTCAGTTCGCGGAGCGCCGGTCCCGCACCGACCGCCACCGCTCGACGAGCCTGCCGTAGGCCTCGCCCGCCGCCGCGCCGTCCCCCCGGCGCAGGGCGTCGACACCGGCGGCCACGTCCGCCGCCGAGTGGTCGTCCTCCAGCTCGCCGGCCGGCAGCGCGTGGACCAGCCCGCCGTAGTCCAGCTCGACCAGCGAGCGCGGGTGGAACTCCTCCAGCCAGCGCCCCACGTCCACCAGGCCCTCGATCAGCGGCCCCTCGTCGAGGGCGTCCTTCAGCGCGCGCAGGGACCGGGCGACGCGCCGCCGGGCCTGGACCATCGGCGTGCGGTAGCGCAGCACCGGGGCGAGCCCGGCGGCGCCCTTGTCGTACTCGCGCTCCTCGTCGGAGACGAGGGCGAACCAGTCCAGCGGGACCTGCCAGGTCGCGGTGCGGATCCAGGGGCGGGCGTCGGGGTTGCGGGTCAGCCAGCGCTCGTAGTCCTGCGTGGCCTGGAGCCGGACCACCGGGGGCAGGACCGCGTCCAGCACCGGCCCGGGTAGTTCGTCGCCGAGTTCGCCCAGGGCCTGCCAGCCGCGCAGCCGGGTGCGCCAGGGGCACACGCACACCACGCCCTCCACCTCCAGCACGAAGGCGTCCCCGCTCTCCTGCACCGGCACCGCGATCGGCGGGGTGGCCAGCAGGTCGGCCAGCGAGCGGCGCAGTTCGTCCTGGTAGGAGGGCCGGTCGGTACGGCGGGCGTAGCGCTCCCAGTGGCCGCGCTCCGGCTCGGGGAAGGCGGCCAGCGGCTCGTACACGCGCAGATAGGCCGCGTACGGGACGGTCACCGAGGACACCTGGGGCACGCCTCCTTCCCTCCCCGTCAGACCGGCCGGGAAACCTTCCGGGCCCGCCTGACGGGCGGGCCGGAAACATGGAAATCGTCCCGCGTCCTTACTCCGGGAGAAGGGGATCGCCGCCCCGCGGGAAAGTGATCGCGCACAGCAGGCGATCAGCGGACCGTCCAGGCTCTACGCTCATCCCACGGGCCCCGCCACCTCTACGGGGCCCCCGTCCCCACCCGCCGCTAGTTACCCAGGAGTCACCACAGTGACCGACGTATCCGGCGCGCACGCTGATGTACTGCACACCCTGTTCCACTCGGATCAGGGGGGTCATGAGCAAGTCGTGCTCTGTCAGGACCGCGCGAGCGGCCTCAAGGCCGTCATCGCCCTCCACTCCACCGCACTGGGCCCCGCCCTCGGCGGCACCCGCTTCTATCCCTACGCGACCGAGGCCGAGGCCGTCGCCGACGCGCTGAACCTCGCGCGGGGGATGTCGTACAAGAACGCCATGGCCGGGCTCGACCACGGCGGCGGCAAGGCCGTGATCATCGGCGACCCCGACACGATCAAGACCGAAGAGCTGCTGCTCGCGTACGGCCGTTTCGTGGCCTCGCTCGGCGGGCGGTACGTGACCGCCTGCGACGTCGGCACCTATGTCGCCGACATGGACGTCGTGGCGCGCGAGTGCCGCTGGACGACCGGACGCTCCCCGGAGAACGGCGGCGCGGGCGACTCCTCCGTGCTGACCGCGTTCGGCGTCTACCAGGGCATGCGGGCGAGCGCCCAGCAACTGTGGGGCGACCCCACCCTGCGCGGCCGCCGGGTCGGCGTCGCCGGCGTCGGCAAGGTCGGCCACCACCTGGTGCAGCACCTGCGCGACGAGGGCGCGGAGGTCGTCGTCACGGACGTGCGCGAGGACGCCGTACGCCGGATCCTCGACCGGCATCCGCAGGGCGTGACGGCCGTCGCGGACACCGAGGAGCTGATCCGCGTCGAGGGCCTGGACATCTACGCGCCCTGCGCCCTCGGCGGGGCGCTCGACGACACCTCCGTCCCGGTGCTCACGGCCAAGGTGGTCTGCGGCGCGGCCAACAACCAGCTCGCCCACCCCGGCGTCGAGAAGGACCTCGCCGACCGCGGGATCCTCTACGCGCCGGACTACGTGGTGAACGCCGGCGGGGTCATCCAGGTCGCCGACGAGCTGCACGGGTTCGACTTCGACCGGTGCAAGGCGAAGGCCGCGAGGATCTACGACACCACGCTCGCAATCTTCGCACGTGCGAAGGAAGATGGGATTCCGCCGGCCGCGGCGGCCGACCGGATCGCCGAGCAGCGGATGCACGAGGCGGCCCGGGCGCGCGGCCGCTGAGCCGGGCGACCGGGCGGAGGAGGGGCCGGGCGGCGAGCCCGGCGGCCGACCGGAGCGTACGGTTCCGCTGAGATCGCGGGGCCGCTCCGGAGGCTTTCGCCGGTACCGCCGGGCGGAAAGTTGGAGAGAACTCTCACTCTTCCCGGCGGGTCGGCCGCGGATAAGTGGTTAAAATCGCCACTGACCAGCGAGGACGGGGCGCCTCGAAGGCTCTGTGCACACGCGCGTGCCACGGGCGACGTACCGTATGGGTGCGGGCTCAGGTACCGTGGAAGCCCTACGGACCGGCCTCTCTGCGGAGAGTCCGTTCCGGATCATGAACGCGTGTCAAGACTCTGGGGCCGTCGAGCCCCGTCGTTGAGGGGGTCGAGCCATGGGGCGCGGCCGGGCCAAGGCCAAGCAAGCGAAGGTCGCCCGCCAGCTGAAGTACAACAGCGGCGGGACGGATCTCTCACGCCTGGCCGAAGAGCTGGGCGCATCGCCATCGAACATGCCGCCGAATGGCGAGCCGTTCGAGGACGATGAGCAGGACGACGACCCGTACGCCCGGTACGCCGAGCTGTACGGGGACGACGACGATGGCGAGGACGAGGAGTCCCCGCACCAACACCGTCGCGGCGCTTGACCCTGCATCAGTGCACTCACCCGGTCGGTGACTTCGGTCGCCGACCGGGTCTTGTGCTGCGTGCGGGGCCCGGCGCTCGCAGGCGTCAGACCGCGTAGTCCCCGACGAGCTGCGCCCCCGTGGGGTGCTCGCCGCGCTCGGTGATCTCGCCGGCGACCCAGGCGTCGACCCCTCGGTCGGCCAGCGTCGCCAGGGCCACGTCGGTGGAGTCCGCCGGGACCACGGCGATCATGCCCACGCCCATGTTCAGCGTCTTCTCCAGCTCCAGCCGCTCGACCCGGCCCGTCCTGCCGACGAGGTCGAACACCGGGGCGGGCGTCCAGGTGGAGCGGTCGACGACGGCGTGCAGCCCGTCCGGGACGACCCGGGCGAGGTTGGCCGCGAGGCCGCCGCCGGTGATGTGCGAGAAGGCGTGGACGTCGGTGGTGCGGGTGAGCGCCAGGCAGTCGAGCGAGTAGATCTTCGTCGGCACCAGGAGCTCCTCGCCCAGGGTGCGGCCGAACTCCTCGACGTGCGCGTCGAGGGAGAGGCCGGCCTGGTCCAGCAGGACGTGCCGGACGAGGGAGTACCCGTTGGAGTGAAGGCCGGAGGCCGCCATGGCGATCACCGTGTCACCCGTGCGGATGCGGTCGGGTCCCAGCAGGCGGTCGGCCTCCACGACGCCCGTACCGGCGCCGGCGACGTCGAAGTCGTCCTCTCCGAGCAGGCCCGGGTGCTCGGCCGTCTCACCGCCCACCAGGGCGCAGCCGGCCAGCACACAGCCCTCGGCGATGCCCTTGACGATGGCGGCGACCCGCTCGGGGTGGACCTTGCCGACGCAGATGTAGTCGGTCATGAACAGCGGCTCCGCGCCGCACACCACGATGTCGTCCATGACCATGGCGACCAGGTCGTGGCCGATGGTGTCGTAGACGCCGAGCCGGCGCGCGACGTCCACCTTGGTGCCGACGCCGTCCGTGGCGGAGGCGAGCAGCGGGCGCTCGTAGCGCTTGAGGGCGGAGGCGTCGAAGAGGCCGGCGAAGCCGCCGAGGCCGCCGAGGACCTCGGGGCGCTGCGTCTTCTTCACCCACTCCTTCATCAGCTCGACGGCGCGGTCGCCCGCGTCGATGTCGACGCCCGCGGCTGCGTAGCTGGCGCCGCCCTCGGCGATGGGGGTCTCAGACATGGCTAGGAGAACCTTCGTGTCGTACGGCGGGTGTTACGGACCGTCTACGGGCGGCGGATCGCGTCGGCGGCGGCCGTGGCGGCGGGGCCGGCGGCCAGCTCCGTCTCCAGCAGCTGCTTGCCGAGCAGCTCGGGGTCCGGGAGTTCCATCGGGTACTCGCCGTCGAAGCAGGCGCGGCACAGGTTCGGCTTGGCGATGGTGGTCGCCTCGATCATGCCGTCGATGGAGATGTACGCCAGGGAGTCGGCGCCGAGCGAGGTGCCGATCTCGTCGATGGTCATGCCGTTGGCGATGAGCTCCGCGCGCGTGGCGAAGTCGATGCCGAAGAAGCAGGGCCACTTCACCGGCGGCGAGGAGATCCGGATGTGGACCTCGGCGGCGCCCGCCTCGCGCAGCATGCGGACCAGGGCGCGCTGGGTGTTGCCGCGCACGATGGAGTCGTCGACGACGACCAGGCGCTTGCCCTTGATGACTTCCTTCAGCGGGTTCAGCTTCAGGCGGATGCCGAGCTGCCGGATGGTCTGCGAGGGCTGGATGAAGGTCCGGCCGACGTAGGCGTTCTTGACCAGGCCGGAGCCGAAGGGGATTCCGGAGGCCTCCGCGTAGCCGATGGCGGCCGGGGTGCCGGACTCCGGGGTCGCTATCACCAGGTCGGCCTCGGCCGGCGCCTCCTTGGCGAGCTTGCGGCCCATCTCCACGCGGGAGAGGTACACGTTGCGCCCGGCGATGTCGGTGTCCGGGCGGGCCAGGTACACGTACTCGAAGACGCAGCCCTTGGGCTTCGCTTCCGCGAATCGGGAGGTGCGCAGACCGTTCTCGTCGATCGCCACGAACTCGCCCGGCTCTATCTCGCGGACGAAGCTGGCGCCCGTGATGTCGAGGGCGGCGGTCTCGGAGGCGACGACCCAGCCGCGCTCCAGCCGGCCGAGGACCAGCGGGCGGATGCCCTGCGGGTCGCGGCCTGCGTAGAGGGTGTGCTCGTCCATGAAGACGAGGGAGAAGGCGCCGCGGACCTTCGGCAGGACCGCGTGGGCGGCCTCCTCGATGGTCAGGGGCTTGCCGTCCTCGTCGACCTGGGCCGCGAGGAGCGCGGTGAGCAGGTCGGTGTCGTTGGTGGCCGCCACACGCTGGGTGCGCCCCTCCTGCTTGGGCAGGTCGGCGACCATCTCGGCGAGCTGGGCGGTGTTGACGAGATTGCCGTTGTGGCCGAGCGCGATCGATCCGTGCGCGGTGGCGCGGAACGTCGGCTGGGCGTTCTCCCACACGGAGGCGCCGGTGGTCGAGTAGCGGGCGTGTCCGACCGCGATGTGACCCTGGAGCGAACCGAGGGAGGTCTCGTCGAAGACCTGGGACACGAGGCCCATGTCCTTGAAGACGAGGATCTGGGAGCCGTTGCTCACCGCGATTCCCGCGGATTCCTGACCCCGATGCTGGAGGGCGTAGAGCCCGAAGTAAGTGAGCTTGGCGACCTCTTCACCCGGAGCCCAGACACCGAAGACGCCGCAAGCGTCCTGGGGGCCCTTCTCGCCGGGGAGCAGATCATGACTGAGTCGACCGTCACCACGTGGCACGACATCGAGTGTAGGCGAGGTCGTCCACTGGTCCGAATTGGGGATACTCGCCGGTAACTCGATCTTGAGCTGCCCCGGGCTCCTTCCCGGAGCGCGTTTGCGCAGGTCAGCTCCGTGTTTCGCTACTTCTCGAAGGCTCCGGGAGCGCTCCCGCGACACCCGCCCCGGAGCCCTTCTCCAAGGCGCGAGTGAGGTGTCGCACACCGATCGGCGTCGTGTCAGGACATCAGCGGCAGCAAAGAGGCGAGGTCGGCGCGCTCGCCGCTCGCGCTCACCTTCGCCCCGGCGACCGCGTCCGCCCAGGTGAGCCGTCCGGTCGCCAGCCGGATCCAGGTCAGCGGGTCGGTCTCGACGACGTTGGGCGGGGTGCCCCGGGTGTGCCTGGGACCCTCGACGCACTGCACGACGGCGAACGGCGGCACCCGCACCTCGGTCGCTCCGCCGGGGGCCCTGACCGCGAGGGCGTCGGCGAGGAGCCGGGTGGCGGCGGCGAGGGCCTGGCGGTCGTGGGGGACGTCCAGACCGGGGACGGCGGCGTTGAGGTCATCGGTGTGGACGACGAGTTCGACGGCACGCGTGACCAGGTAGTCGCCGAGCGGCATGGCCCCGGCCGCGGTCTGCAGCAGCCTGTCGCCGGGGTGGGCGTCGAGCTGCTCGGCGAGCTGCCGGGCCACGCCGGTGAGATGGACGTCCAGGTCGGGGGTGCGCTCGGCGAGCGCGCGGGCGGACTCGTCGATGGCCGCGGCGTTCGCGGCGGTGGCGAACGGCCAGTCGAGGACCGTTGCGTCCTGTCGTGCCGGCTCCGGGAGGTCGAGGGCCCGGCCGACGGCCGTTAGGGCTGTCCCGACGTGCGCGACCAGCGCCCGCACGTTCCATCCGTCGAGCCGTGTCGGGAGGGCCAGCTGTTCGGGGGTGAGCCGGCGGACGGCCAGATGGACGTGCCCGAGCTGGCCGAGGACGGCCGCGCGGATCCTGGCGGGGTCGTAGCTCCTGGTGCGCTTCTTCGCCGGGGACATGCCCATGAGCCTATGCGGCGGCCCACCCGGGGACGGCCGAAGGCCCCGCCCGTCGAGAACCGTCTCGGACGGGCGGGGCCTTCGGCGTCGTACGACGGCTCAGCAGGCCGTGCGGCTCCTACGCCAGCAGCGCCGGGATGGTCTCCTCGTGCGCCGTGCGCAGTTCGGCCAGGGAGAGCGCGAACTCGCCCTGGACGTCCACGGTGTCCCCGTCGACCACGCCGATGCGGGTGGCCGGCAGACCCCGGGCGCCGCACATGTCGTTGAAGCGGAGCTCCTCCGAGCGCGGGACGGCGACGACCGCGCGACCGGCCGACTCCGAGAACAGGAAGGTGAACGCGTCCAGCCCGTCCGGGACGATCAGCCGCGCACCCTTGCCGCCCAGCAGCGCCGACTCGACGACCGCCTGGATCAGACCGCCGTCGGACAGGTCGTGCGCGGAGTCGATCATGCCGTCGCGGGAGGCGGAGATCAGGATCTCGGCGAGGAGCCGTTCCCGCTCCAGGTCCACCTTGGGCGGCAGACCGCCGAGGTGGTCGTGGACGACCTGGGACCAGGCCGAGCCGCCGAACTCCTCGCGGGTGTCGCCGAGGAGGTAGAGCAGCTGTCCTTCCTCCTGGAAGGCGACCGGGGTGCGGCGGGTCACGTCGTCGATGACGCCGAGGACGGCCACGACCGGGGTCGGGTGGATGGCGACCTCGCCCGTCTGGTTGTAGAGCGAGACGTTGCCGCCGGTCACCGGGGTGCCGAGCTGCTGGCAGGCGTCGGCGAGACCGCGGATGGCCTCCGCGAACTGCCACATGACGGCCGGGTCCTCGGGCGAGCCGAAGTTCAGGCAGTCGGAGACGGCGAGCGGCTTGGCGCCGGTGGTGGCGACGTTGCGGTACGCCTCGGCGAGGGCCAGCTGGGCGCCGTGGTACGGGTCCAGCTTGGCGTAGCGGCCGTTGCCGTCGGTGGCGATGGCGACGCCGAGGCCGGTCTCCTCGTCGATGCGGATCATGCCGGAGTCCTCGGGCTGGGCGAGGACGGTGTTGCCCTGCACGAAGTGGTCGTACTGGGAGGTGATCCACTGCTTGGAGGCCTGGTTGGGGGAGCCGACCAGCTTCAGGACCTGCTTCCGCAGCGCCTCGGACGTCTCCGGCCGGGGCAGCTTGTTCGCGTCGTCGGCCTGGAGGGCGTCCTGCCAGTCCGGGCGGGCGTAGGGGCGCTCGTACACCGGGCCGTCATGGGCGACCGTGCGCGGGTCGACGTCGACGATCTTGCCGCCGTGCCAGTAGATCTCCAGGCGGTCGCCGTCGGTCACCTCACCGATGACGGTGGCGATGACGTCCCACTTGTCGCAGATCGCGAGGAAGCGGTCGACCTTCTCCGGCTCGACGACCGCGCACATGCGTTCCTGCGACTCGCTCATGAGGATCTCCTCGGGCGAGAGCGTGGAGTCGCGCAGCGGTACGTCGTCCAGGGTGACGCGCATGCCGCCGGAGCCGTTGGAGGCCAGCTCGGAGGTGGCGCAGGACAGGCCCGCCGCGCCGAGGTCCTGGATGCCGACGACGAGCTTCTCCCGGAAGGCCTCCAGGGTGCACTCGATGAGGAGTTTCTCCTGGAAGGGGTCGCCGACCTGGACCGCGGGACGCTTCGACGGCTTGGCGTCGTCGAAGGTCTCGGACGCGAGGATCGACGCGCCGCCGATGCCGTCGCCGCCGGTGCGGGCCCCGTAGAGGATGACCTTGTTGCCCGCGCCGGACGCCTTGGCGAGATGGATGTCCTCGTGCCGCATCACACCGATGGCGCCGGCGTTGACCAGCGGGTTGCCCTGGTAGCAGGCGTCGAAGACGACCTCGCCGCCGATGTTGGGCAGGCCCAGGCAGTTGCCGTAGCCGCCGATGCCGGCGACGACGCCGGGCAGGACGCGCTTGGTGTCGGGGTGGTCGGCCGCGCCGAAGCGCAGCGGGTCGACGACGGCGACCGGGCGGGCGCCCATCGCGATGATGTCGCGCACGATGCCGCCCACACCGGTGGCCGCGCCCTGGTAGGGCTCGACGTAGGAGGGGTGGTTGTGCGACTCCACCTTGAAGGTGACCGCGTAGCCCTGGCCGACGTCGACGACACCGGCGTTCTCGCCGATGCCGACGAGGAGGGCGTCGCTCTGCGGCGCCTTCTCGCCGAACTGGCGCAGGTGGACCTTGGAGGACTTGTACGAGCAGTGCTCGGACCACATGACGGAGTACATGGCGAGCTCGGCGCCGGTCGGGCGGCGGCCGAGGATCTCCACCACCCGCTCGTACTCGTCCTTCTTCAGGCCGAGTTCGGCCCAGGGCAGCTCGACGTCGGGGGTCGCGGCCGCGTGCTCGACCGTGTCCAGAGGCGTCCGGCTCATGCGTTGACCAGCTTCTTGAGGATCGAGGTGAAGAACGGGAGGCCGTCGGTGCGGCCGGAGCCGATGAGGGGCTCGACGGCGTGCTCCGGGTGCGGCATGAGGCCCACGACGTTGCCGGCCTCGTTGGCGATGCCGGCGATGTCGCGGAGCGAGCCGTTGGGGTTGAAGTCCCTGTAGCGGAACGCGACCCTGCCCTCGGCCTCCAGCTTGTCGAGGGTGTACTCGTCGGCGACGTACCGGCCGTCCATGTTCTTCAGCGGGATGTGGATCTCCTGGCCGGCCGTGTAGTCGACGGTCCAGGCGGTGTCCGCGTTCTCCACCCGCAGCTTCTGGTCGCGGCAGATGAAGTGGAGGTGGTCGTTGCCGAGCATCGCGCCCGGGAGGAGGTGGGCCTCGGTGAGGATCTGGAAGCCGTTGCAGATGCCGAGGACCGGCAGCCCGGCCTTGGCCTGCTCGATGAGGGGCTCCATCACCGGCGAGAAGCGCGCGATGGCTCCGGCGCGCAGATAGTCGCCGTAGGAGAAGCCCCCGCACAGCACCACGGCGTCGACCTGGTGGAGGTTCTTGTCCTTGTGCCACAGAGCGACCGGTTCGGCGCCCGCGAGGCGGATCGCGCGCTGGGTGTCCCGGTCGTCGAGGCTGCCCGGGAAAGTGACGACGCCAATACGAGCGGTCACTTCGCGGCCTCCGCGACTTCCTCCACCTTGACGGTGAAGTCCTCGATCACGGTGTTGGCGAGGAAGGATTCCGCAAGATCATGGATGCGGGCGAGCGCGGCCTCGTCGACCGGGCCGTCAACTTCCAGTTCGAATCGCTTTCCCTGACGTACGTCGGAGATCCCCTCGAAACCGAGCCGCGGCAGTGCGCGCTGCACCGCCTGGCCCTGGGGGTCGAGGATCTCCGGCTTGAGCATGACGTCGACTACGACGCGTGCCACTGGCACTCCCGGTGTTGTGGTGCTGAGCAGGTGCCCGCAGATGTCTCCAACAGGTGTCTTCAGACTACCCGCACAAAATTTCTACGCGAGTAGAGTTGTAGGAAGCTACGTGACAACCATCACGATCCGGTACCGGAAGGGGACGTACGCGAAAAGTTACGGGAAAGATCCCCGATGAACCCCGGATACCTATTGCACTCGGACACGCGGACAGATTTAGTCGAGCTTCACATTGCATTGCCGCGCACTGTACAAATGAATTGGAAATAGCCGAGACTCGGCATGTCGCAGGCAGCTGAGCTGTATGCCGTGCCGAACGAAGGGACCGATATTCGTGGCGCAGAAGGTCGTGGTCACTCTCTTTGACGACATCGACGGCTCGGAAGCGGCGGAAACGATCGCCTTCGGACTCGACGGCAAGTCGTACGAGATCGACCTGAATGAAGCCAATGCCAGGAAACTGCGCAAGGCGCTCGCTCCCTACGTGGAGGCCGGCCGCAAGCGGTCCAGGTCCGGCAAGGCGTACCGGCAGACCGAGGTCGCCCCGGACCCGGCGGCTGTCCGGGCCTGGGCCCAGGCCAACAAGCTGGAGGTCCCCGCGCGCGGACGGATCCCGAAGAAGGTCTACGAGGCGTTCGCCGACGCCCGCTGAACCGCCCGCGTCCGCATCGCGCCGGCGTCCCCCCGGGGTCCTCAGCGGCCCCCGGGGGCAACCGACTTGCGCTACCCCCCACATGGTCGGCTAATGTCTGGAGCACGCCGCCGGGCAGGGCCGAAAAGCCCAGCTCACGGAGGCCACGCGGGTGTAGTTCAGTAGTAGAACATCCCCCTTCCAGGGGGAAGGCGCAGTGTGCGATCCCTGTCACCCGCTCTGCATCACCGTCCCGATCACGCTGTTCGATCGGGTAGGCTGGTGCTCGCGCCGATCGGTGAGAGCCGGTCGGAGGCAATGCGGACGTAGCTCAGTTGGTAGAGCGCAACCTTGCCAAGGTTGAGGTCGCGAGTTCGAACCTCGTCGTCCGCTCGGGAATCAGACCCCGGTCCATCGGACCGGGGTCTTTTCGTGTGCCTTCACCGTGTCGTGCGATCACTCCCCGCCTGCCGCCTTCTGACATTTGTCATACGGAGTGGTGACAGCGCGCACTGCCGACGGCGTCCGCCTGCCGGGACGCTGAAGTCATGGAAGCCAGGGACACGAATGAGCACGTGATCGAGGTCACCGACCTCCGGCGTGTGTACGGGGGCGGGTTCGAGGCGGTCCGCGGGATCTCCTTCCACGTCGGCCGCGGCGAGGTCTTCGCGCTGCTGGGCACGAACGGGGCCGGGAAGACCTCGACGGTCGAACTGCTGGAGGGGCTGACGCGGCCCGACGGCGGACGGGTGCGGGTCCTCGGACACGATCCTCACGCCGACCGTGCCGCCGTACGGCCGCGCACCGGGGTGATGCTGCAGGAAGGCGGCTTCCCCTCGGAGCTGACCGTCAGGGAGACCGCGCGGATGTGGGCGGGCTGCGTCAGCGGCGCCCGCCCGGTCGACGAGGCGCTGGGCCTCGTAGGGCTCGCCGGGAAGGCCGGCGTACGGGTGAAGCAGCTGTCCGGTGGTGAGCGGCGCCGGCTCGACCTGGCGCTCGCGCTGCTCGGCGAGCCCGAGGTGCTGTTCCTCGACGAGCCGACCACCGGCCTGGACGCCGAGGGCCGCCGCGACACCTGGAACCTGGTCCGCTCGCTGCGCGACGCCGGGACGACGGTGCTGCTGACCACGCACTACCTGGAGGAGGCGGAGGGCCTCGCCGACCGGCTGGCCATCCTGCACCAGGGGCGCATCGCGGCCGCCGGCACACCCGCCGAGGTGACCGCCGCCCAGCCCTCCCGGATCTCCTTCCGGCTGCCCGAGGGGTACTTCCTCGGGGACCTGCCGCCGCTGGGCGAGCTGGGCGTGTGCGGCCACGAGGTCGACGACCGGGTCGTGCGGCTGCGGACACGGGAGTTGCAGCGGGCGGCCACCGGGCTGCTGGTCTGGGCCGAACGGGCCGGGGTCGAGCTGCGGGAGCTGGACGTGCGGTCGGCGTCGCTGGAGGAGGCGTTCCTCGGGATCGCCCGGGACGCGGCGGCAGTGGCGGGGTCAACGGGCGCGTCCGGTACGGCGGGTTTGGTGGAGACGTCTTCGGAGCGGGAGGTCGCGGCATGAGCGGCGCCATGGTCAAGGGTTCGGACACGGCGGCGAGGGGGGCGCGCCGGGTGGCGGTGACCACGCCGGCCGGTCGGATGGCGGCTCTCGGCCGCGCCGAACTGTCGCTGCTCGGGCGGAGCAAGGCCACGCTCCTCACGGGCGTGCTGGTGCCGCTCGCCCTGCCGTTCAGCCTGCGGCCGCTCCTCGAGGACATGGACGTCGAGGACGCCGGGCTCACCGTCGGGCTGGTGCTGCTGCCCGCCGCGATCGGGTTCTCGCTGCTGTTCGGTGTGTACGCGGCGCTCACCGCGATCTACACCGCCCGGCGCGAGGAACTCGTGCTGAAGCGACTGCGCACCGGTGAGCTGCGGGACGCCGAGGTCGTCGCAGGATCGGCGCTGCCGGTGGTGGTCCTGGGGCTGGTCCAGTGTCTGGTGATGGCCGTGGGCTGTGTCGCCCTCCTCGACGTCCCCGCCCCCGAGTCGCCCCAACTCGTCGTACCGGGCGTGCTGTTGGGCCTGGTGATGTGTGCGGCGCTGGCGGCTCTCACGTCGAGCGTGACCCGTACCGTGGAGAGTGCTCAGGTCACCACCCTGCCGTTCCTGCTGCTCTCGATGGCGGCCTCCGGCGTCAGCGTGCCCCTGGAGATGCTGCCCGACCGGGCCGCCTCCTTCCTCGAACTGCTGCCGCTCACGCCGGTCATCACCCTCGTTCGCGGCGGCTGGAGCGGCGACCTGTCGGCGTACGAGGCACTGGGCTGCCTGGCGACCGCGCTGGCCTGGACCGTGCTGGCGGTGTTTGCTGTACGGCGGTGGTTCCGGTGGGAGCCCCGGCGCTGACCGGCCGGGGGGACGGGGGAGTCGTGGGGATGGGCAAGGCCGCCGGCTGGTGGCGGCGCAAGAGCACGCCCGCGAAGGTGGAGACGTACACACGGTGGACGTTCCACTTCTTCGCGCTGGCCGAACTCAGCACAGCCGCACTGCCGTTCGGCAACGGGCTGTGGACGGGGGCCGCGCTGTGGCTGCCGCTCCTGGTCGTCGGGCACTGCGTGCTCTGCGCGGTGATGGCGTCGCGGGCGCTGGACTGGACGCGTGGGCGCCGCCCCCGGCCCGTCCGGCTGATGTGGGCGCTCGCCGCCGCCACGGCGGCGGTCGGCGTCCTGGCGCTGTGGATCGCCGGGCACAGCGGGGGCCACGACGGCGTCGAGTCCGCCGCCGGCGGCGTCTACGGGGTCACCCTGGTCTTCGCCGCGGGCAACTCCACGCTGGGCGTGCGCGGCCGGCGGCGCGTGAGCGCGGTCGTCGTCGGCTACACCCTGGGCAGCGGGGCCCTGATGCTCGCCTTCGGAACCCCTGCGCCGGAGATCCTGGTCTCGACGGTGGCGCTGCTGCTCGGCGCCGCGTTCCTCGCCGCCACCTTCGTCTTCTCCGTCTGGCTCCTGGACGCCGTGTACGAGCTCGACGAGGCGCGCGAGACCCGGGCCCGGCTCGCCGTCGCCGAGGAGCGGCTGCGGTTCGGGCGGGACCTGCACGACGTGATGGGACGGAACCTGGCCGTGATCGCGCTGAAGAGCGAGCTGGCGGTGCAGCTGGCCCGGCGGGGGCGACCGGAGGCCGTGGAGCAGATGATCGAGGTGCAGCGGATCGCGCAGGAGTCGCAGCGGGAGGTGCGGGACGTCGTACGGGGCTACCGGGAGGCCGACCTCGGGGTCGAACTGACCGGTGCGCAAGGGGTGTTGACGGCCGCCGGGATCGACTGCGAGGTGCGCGGGGAGGCGGCGGGGCTGCCCGCCGAGGTGCAGTCGGCGCTCGGATGGGTGGTGCGGGAGACCACCACCAACGTGCTGCGGCACGGTGATGCCGCGCGATGTTCGGTGGAACTACGGGTGACTGAGGGGCTTGTGGTGCTGACGGTGGAGAACGACGGGGCCGCCGGCGGTGGGACCCGGGGCGGCCGGGCCGGTTCCGGCGAGGGTGGCAGCGGCGGGAGCCGGGGCGGTGGATCGGGGCTCGCCGGGCTGCGGGAGCGGCTGCGCATGGTCGACGGGACGCTGGAGGCCGGGTTCGCTCAGGCCGGGACGTTCCGTGTGGTGGCCGAGGTGCCGCTGAGCGGGACCGCCGCGCTGAGCGAGGTCGCCTCGTGACGATGCGGGTGCTGCTCGCCGACGACGAGCATCTGATCCGGGGCGCGCTGGCCGCGCTCCTGTCGCTGGAGGACGACCTCCTGATCGTCGCCGAGGCGGCGACCGGCCCGGAGGCGCTGGCGATGGCGCGGGCGCACCGGCCGGACCTCGCCGTCCTGGACCTGCAGATGCCGGGCGCGGACGGTGTGAAGGTCGCCACATCGCTGCGGGCCGAGCTGCCCGACTGCCGGGTCCTGATCGTCACCAGCCACGGCCGGCCGGGACATCTGAAGCGGGCGCTCGCGGCGGGTGTGCGCGGGTTCGTCCCGAAGACGGTGAGCGCGCAGCGCCTCGCGGAGATCATCCGGACCGTGCACGCCGGGAACCGGTACGTCGACCCCGAGTTGGCCGCCGACGCGATCGCCTCCGGGGACTCGCCGCTGACCGCGCGGGAGACGGAGGTGCTGGAACTCGCCGCCGACGGCGCGCCCGTGGCGGAGATCGCGGAGCGGGCCGCGCTGTCGCCCGGGACCGTGCGGAACTACCTCTCGTCGGCCGTGTCCAAGCTGGGGGCGGAGAACCGGCACGCGGCGGTGCGTCTCGCACGAGAGCGCGGTTGGGTATAGTTGCTCTCGCGCCACGGCGCACTGCGGACGTAGCTCAGTTGGTAGAGCGCAACCTTGCCAAGGTTGAGGTCGCGAGTTCGAACCTCGTCGTCCGCTCCGTTTCGAAGGCCCCGGTCCACTGGACCGGGGCCTTCGCGCGTTTCACCTCGCCTGCCGGGGCGCTAGCTCCAGGCGGTGCCCGTCAGCAGCTCGTAGGCCTCGACGTACTTCGCCCGGGTGGCCTCGACGATCTCCTGGGGCAGCGGCGGCGGCGGGCGCTCGCTCGTGCGGTCCCAGCCGGACTCCGCCGAGGTCAGCCAGTCGCGCACGAACTGCTTGTCGTACGACGGCTGTGCGCGGCCCGGCTGCCACCGGTCGGCCGGCCAGAAGCGGGAGGAGTCCGGGGTGAGGACCTCGTCGGCGAGCACGAGCCTCTCGTCCTCGTAGCCGAACTCGAACTTGGTGTCCGCGAGGACGATGCCCCGCTCGCGGGCGATGTCGCGGGCGCGGCCGTAGACGTCGAGGGTCGTCCGGCGCAGCTCGGCGGCGGTGTCCGCGCCGACCTGGCGGGCGACCTCCTCGTAGGAGACGTTCTCGTCGTGGTCGCCGACGGCGGCCTTGGTGGCCGGGGTGAAGATCGGGGCGGGCAGCTCGGATCCGTCCACCAGGCCCTCGGGGAGGGCGAGGCCGCAGACCGTGCGGGACTCCTTGTACTCGGCGAGGCCTGAGCCGGTGAGGTAGCCGCGGGCCACGCACTCGACGGGGACCATCCGCAGCGACTTGCAGACCAGCGTGCGGCCCGCCCAGCCGGCGGGGGCGCCGGCGGGGAGTTCGGTGCTCAGGACGTGGTTGGGGACCAGGTCGGCGAGCTGGTCGAACCACCAGAGGGAGAGCTGGGTGAGGATGCGGCCCTTGTCGGGGATCTCCGTCGGCAGCACCCAGTCGTACGCGGACGTACGGTCGCTGGCGACCATCACGAGATCGCCCGCCTCGTCGCGGTACAGCTCGCGCACCTTGCCGGTGTGGAGGTGCACCAGGCCCGGCACCTGAAGCGGCTCGGGCTTTTCTACGAATCCGGACACGGTTCCTCCCCGTGGTTCTGTACAGATGGCCTGATTGTCCCGTACACGGGGGCGGACCCGGGACGGAGGGTCGGGGGGAAGGGCGGCGGGCAGGGCGCGAGGGACTTCAGTCGCGTTTGCAGATGCGGTCCAGGAGGTTGGCCGTGGCGCGCTGGACCCGGGGGTCCGCGTGGCCGGGGCGGTCGAGGGCGGGGGACCAGGCGAAGGTGCCGGAGGCGAAGACCAGGGCGCCGGAGGGAGCCCGGTACAGCGAGGTGTCCTGGTGGCGCGGGACGCCCCGGGCGTCGGTGTAGGGCGAGTGGGCGAGCAGGACGCGCTCCTCGTGGGGCGGGAGCGCGGTGCGGGGGTGATAGCGGTCGGCCTCGCCCGCCACGAGGCCCTCGATCGTGTCGCCCTCGTGCGCCCCGGTCGCCTCCCACATCCAGTGGCCGGCGTTGCGGACGATCAGCGGGTGCGGCTCGGGCACACGGCCCGCGTACTGGATGCCCAGCAACTGCTGCTCGGCGCGGTCGATCTCCCGCCACAGGGCCGCCTTGCCCGGCCCCCTGCGTTTGCGGCAGGTGAGCAGCCGGCCGGGGACACCGGACGGCGACGGGCCCAACTCGACCTGCCAGTAGAGGCTGTTGGCGGACAGGAAGACGAGGGAGGTGCCTTTGTCCCGGGCGAGTTCGACGGTGCGGCGCATGCCCCGCGACCAGTACTCGTCGTGGCCGGGGAAGATCAGGCCGCGGTAGCGGGCGGGGTCGACCCGGCCGGCTTCCAGGTCGCGGGCGTCGGCGTAGGCGAGGTCGTAGCCGTAGCGCTCGGCCCAGCGGATGACGTCGTAGGCGTGGCCGACGTGCAGGGGCAGGCCCGCGCCCGCGTAGGGGCGGTCGAAGGAGACCGTCGTCGCGGCGTCGGCCTCGCCGAGGAGGCGGCCGTCCTCGTCCCAGGCGTGGTAGAAGCTGGCGCCGGTGCGGCCGTCCTCCGGGTAGAGGTTGTACGCCTGCCAGGTCACGTCGGGCAGGACGAGCAGCAGGTCGGCGGGGCGGTCGTCGCCGACCGTGAAGGGGATGTGCGAGCGGTGGCCGTCGGCGGTGGTGAGGACGGCGACGTACGCGCCCACGTTCCAGTACGACGGCACCTGGAGCCGCCAGGAGAGCCACCAGTGGTGGCAGGAGACCGTGCGGTCGGCGGTGAGGGGCGGGGGCTGGACGATGCCGGAGAGGCGCGGGCTGGTGGTGATCTTGGCGGCGCCGTCGCCCTGGTAGTGGCCGACGCGGTAGATGTCGACGCTGAACTCCTGCGGCGGGTCGACCGTGATGTGGAAGTCGGCGGCCTCGCCGGGGGCGACCCTGCCGGTGGAGGTGAATCCCTTGATCTGTCGGCGCACGTCGTCGGCGGACCGGGGGCCTCCGGTCGCGGCGCGCGGGAGGGGGATCCTGGGGGCGGCCGTACGGGTGGCGGCGTCGGTGGGGGCGGCCGGCCGGGCCTGTGCCGAGCGGGGGGACGATGCCGGTGCGGAAGCCGGGGCGGCGGCTTGGTCGACGTACCAGGGGACGAGCCGGCCCGTGTCGTCGAAGTACGTCTCCGCGCCGCGCAGCCAGGGGAGGGGTCCCTGTCCGAAGGGGTCCGTCACGGCGTGCGCGAGCGCCCCCGACTCCCATCGGCGGATGTGCGGCTGTCCTCCCATGGTGCTCCCCTCCCTATGGCCCCCGTGGTCGTGTTGCGGTGCAGCGGTCCTGCGGCGCCCGGACGGCGTTCGGCTGTTCGTGTGGTTGTCCTATGTCGCACGCCCATGCCATGGGCTCGATCGGTCCCAGCACATCACATAACGCGCGCAGGCAGTCACTATTCGTTGCGAATTGGCTGAAAGTGGAACCAATGCTTCCTCACTGGTCACCGCTCGCCTGTCGCCGCTCGCCGGTCACGTCGCAGGTCGCTGAACGCTGGACGCAGGTCGCTGGACGCAGGTCGCAGGTCGCCTCAGCCGAGCCGCACCGGTTTCTCCGGGCGTATCCCCAGCTCGATCAGCCAGGTGCGCAGCGGCACCGCGTCTCCGTCCTCGACGAGGCTGAGCACTCTGGGCGTCAGGTCGGCCACGCGCACTCCGTCCACCAGGAGGGTCGGGCCGTCGAGCCAGTCCAGGCCGGGCGTGGCGCCGACGGTGTCCATCGCGGCACAGCAGACCATCGCCGTGACGTGGTCGGCGAGCAGCTCGCGCTCGGTGCGCGGGGGCTGGAGCGGGAAGAGCGGGAGCGCCGCGTCGTCCCAGAGGGCAGCGTCGAGGCCCTGACCGGCGGCGGCCGCGACCGCGCCGTGCGTCGACTGCGGCGCGGCCTCGGCCTCCTCCCGCGCGACCTCGGCGCCGAGCCGGACGGCCAGGGCGCTCTCCGCGCCGTCGGCGCCGTCGGTCTCCGGCTCGGTCGGCTCCGCGCCCCTCGCGCCCCGGCGCGCGCTCTCCGTCAGGTGGTCCAGCACCCGGGCCAGCGTCGGGCCGTCGGGCGACGGGACCGCGGGGTCGGGGGTGCGGCGGACGCCCAGGGCGTCGAGGACGCGGTGCAGTCGGGCCGCGTCGGTGCGCCACTTACGGTCGACGACCTCGTCGGGATACTCCTGCCAGCCCACCGGCGCCCAGTCGGGGCCGGACTCCGCGGGGCCGCCGTGGAAGAGGCGGGCCGCGAGGAGGGAGGCCGCCTCGTCGATCGCGCCGGGCTCCTCCAGGAGGTCGCAGGCCGGACGCTCGCCCAAGCGGGAGGCGAACCCCTCGGCGAGACGGTCGCGCCGGGACAGCTCGGTCAGGGCGGCGACGACGCCCGCGTCCAGTCGCGACGGCCAACGGCCCATCCGCCAAGCCGGCAGCGCCACGCGCGTGAGGAGGCGGTCCCAGCCCGCGTACGCGAGCCCCACCTGCTCCTGGGCGACGATCCGCAGCCCGTAGTCCACGGCCTGCGCGCGCTCCGCCGCCGCGGCGGCCACCCCGCGCTCCATCTCGGCGGCGTGCGCCTGGCAGGCGCGCAGCATCACGCGCGCGGCCCAGCCGATACCCGCGCACACCAGCCGTACGCCGGGACAGCGCCCGCGGTCGGCGGAGACGGCCACCGCGGCGTCCAGGCCGCGCACGAACCGCCGGGCCGCCGCTATGTCGGGGTGCGCGGAGGGGCCCGTACCGGCGACGACCGGGGCGAGGACGGCACGCAGCTCGCCCACCCGCATCCACCAGAGGAACGGCGAGCCGATGACAAGGACGGGCGCGGTGGCCGTACGGCGGTTCAGCCGGTGCTGTGCGGCGCCGGCGATCTCGTCGCGCTCCCGGGGCGGGGGCGGGCCGTGGGCCGGGTGGGTGCGGTCCTCCAGCCAGCTGTCGCAGTCCGGCGTGAGCGCTATGGCGGACGGCGCGGGCACGTCCAGCCGGTCGGCCAGGTCACGCACCATCCGGTACAGGTCGGGGGCCGCGCTCTCGGCGACGGCGACGGTCGGACTGACGGCGGGACGGGCGCGCGCGACGACCAGGGCGACGACGGCGGCGGCCAGCAGGACGAGGACCGCGAGGACGCAGACCGTCCAGCGGGCGGCGTCCCACCCCGGGCCCACGAGGTGGCCCGTGGAACCGCCGGCGAGCAGGATCACGGCGGCCGCCGAGGGCAGCAGCGCGACGGCGAGCGCCCGGCTGCGGACACGCAGCACGGCAAGCGCCCGGGCGCGCGCGGCTTGCGCGCCCGCTTCCATTCCCGTTCCGGTCACGACCGGACGTCACCCCCTCCCCGCGGTCCTGGCGGTGCTTGCCGTGGCGGCACGCCCCGTCGGCTTCGTAGTGCTCACTCCCCCACTGTGGCACCCGCCACTGACATCGCAATGCCGGTGAGCCAAGTGCCGGAACGCTTGCGCCGCACCCTAGTTGGCGCTTCGGCCCCCGTCAGCCGGATGGGGCAGCGCTCACACGATGGAATGGCTCTGGGGAGAGGTGGATGCCGCTGGGCAAAGGTCAGGCCCCGGATTCCAGGGCTGTCGCCGTGGGGGTTCCGGGGCCTGTCCAAGGGCATGCGGGGTCTGTTAGAAGGGGGCGCGCGGTCCGGTTCGCGGGGGCGCGGGGGTCTTCTCGAAGGGGCGTGCCAGGCGGCGCGTTCGAGCTGTGTGCGAAGTGGGCGCGGTGGTGTGCGTCGTTCGGCGCCGCGCGTCCGTCCGGGTTCCTGGCGTGATGCTTGTCCGGGTTCCTGGCTGCCGCGCGACTGGTCGGGGCGCGCGCCGAGACGGCTCGCGCCCCCTGCGGAGCCAGACGGCTCGCGCCCCCTGCGGAGCCAGACGGCTCGCGCCCCCTGCGGAGCCAGACGGGTCACGCCCCCGCCGGGGCCTCCGCCGCCGCCTTCGCCGCGATGTCCGTGCGGTGCTGGGAGCCGTCGAGGCCGATGCGTGCGACCGCCCGGTACGCCCGCTCGCGGGCCTCGGTGAGGTCCGTGCCGGTCGCGGTGACGGACAGGACGCGGCCGCCCGCGCTGAGCACCGCGTCGCCGTCCCGCCTGGTGCCCGCGTGCAGCACGTACGCGTGCGGGGCGTCCTCGGCGGCGACCACGTCGAGACCTGTGATCGGGTCGCCGGTGCGCGGGGTGCCGGGGTAGTTGTGCGAGGCGACGACGACGGTCACGGCGGCCTCGTCGCTCCAGCGCAGCGGCGGGAGGTCGCCGAGGTTGCCGGTGGCCGCCGCCATGAGGACGCCGGCGAGCGGGGTCTTCAGGCGGGCGAGGACGACCTGCGTCTCGGGGTCGCCGAAGCGGGCGTTGAACTCGATGACGCGGACGCCCCGGCTCGTGATCGCGAGGCCGGCGTAGAGCAGCCCGGAGAAGGGCGTGCCCCGGCGGCGCATCTCGTCCACGGTGGGCTGCAGGACGGTCGCCATGACCTCGTCGACCAGCTTCGGGTCCGCCCAGGGCAGCGGGGAGTACGCGCCCATTCCGCCGGTGTTGGGGCCCTCGTCGCCGTCGAGCGCGCGCTTGAAGTCCTGCGCGGGCTGGAGCGGGACGACCGTTTCGCCGTCGGTGATCGCGAAGAGGGAGACCTCCGGGCCGTCGAGGAACTCCTCGATGACGACCCGCTCGCAGCGCGCCGCGTGCGCCTTCGCCGCCTCGGCGTCACTGGTCACGACGACGCCCTTGCCGGCGGCGAGACCGTCGTCCTTGACGACGTACGGGGCGCCGAACGCGTCGAGCGCCTCGGCGACTTCCTCCGGCGTCGTGCACACGTAGGAGCGGGCGGTGGGCACGCCGGCGGCCGCCATCACGTCCTTGGCGAACGCCTTCGAGCCTTCGAGCCGCGCGGCCTCTCCGGACGGGCCGAAGACCGGGATGCCCGCCGCGCGCACGGCGTCGGCGACCCCGGCGACCAGCGGCGCCTCGGGGCCCACGATCACCAGCTCGGCGCCGAGCTCCGTGGCCAACGCGGTCACGGCCCCGCCGTCCAGGGCGTCGACCTGGTGCAGCTCGGCGACCTCGGCGATGCCGGCGTTGCCGGGGGCGCAGTGCAGCGCGGTGACGGCGGGGTCGAGGGACAGTGAGCGGCACAGGGCGTGTTCGCGGGCGCCGTTACCGATGACGAGGACGTTCACGGGGGTCAGCCTAACGGGCTGAGGGCCCGCGGGTTTGTGCGGGCTTCCGAGAGACGGGGGGCGGGGGAGCTGTGCGTTCCTCCAAGACGGGCTACTCGTTGGTGAACTCCTCCACCACCGTCGCTCCCAGCTCGCGCATGATCAGGTCGTGCCCGGAGAGCGCCGACTCGTTGAGGTCGGGATCGTCGTCCTCGGGGATGTCGTCCTCGATGGACACCGGGTCCGGGGCGGAGGGGCGAGCGGCGGGGGTCGGCGGTCGCTGGGCGGGCGCGGGACCGGAGGACGACGTGGAGCCGGAGGAGGGCGCGCCGGAGCCGCTGGAGGAGGCCGAGGGCCCGGCGTTCGAGGCGGAGCCGCCGCCGTAGCCGCCGGATCCACCCTGGCCTGCGTGCGTGCCGGTGTTTCCAGGGGTGCCGGAGTTGCCGTAGCCGCCGCTGTGGCCTGAGCCCTGCCCGGACGAGCCGGGACCGCCCGGGCCGCCGAAGCCGCCGGGCGAGCCCGGGTAACCGGGCGGACCAGAGTGGCCGGACGGTCCGGGGCCGCCGAAGCCGCCGGACGGCGGGGCCGGGGCCGATCCGCCGCCGGACGGGTCGACGACCGCCTCGATCTTCCACTGGACGCTGAACTGCTCGCTCAACGCCTGACGCAACACGTCCTCGCTGCCGCTGCCGGCGAAGTTGTCGCGTGCTCCGGCGCTCGCGAAGCCGAGCTGGAGCGTGGTGCCGTCGAAGCCCGTGACCTGAGCGTTCTGGCTGAGCAGGATCCAGGTGAAGCGGCGGCGGTTCTTGACCGCCTCCAGGATGTTCGGCCAGAGCATGCGGGGGTCGAGACCGCCTGCGGGGGGCGCGTGGGACGCAGGCGCCGGGGACGCGGGGGGCGCGGGCTGGGGCGCGGCCTGCGGCCCGGGGGCGGGGGCCGAGGAGGCGGAGGAGGCCGGTCCGGGGGGCGTCGGGGGCCTTCCGCCCCCCGCGGCGGCGGCCGTGGGCCAGCCGCCGGGCCGACGGCCGCTGCCGGCGGCGGTGGGGGTCGGCCAGGCGCCGGGGGCGGGGGCCGTAGGGGAGCCGGTGTCCGCGGGGGCGGCCGGGGCGGATTCCTGCGCGGCGGCGGGCTGCTGCTGCGCGGGCTGGGGCGCCGGGGCGGGCGGCGTGGGATCGGGGGCCTGGGCGGGCTGGACCGCCTGACCGCCCGCAGGACCGCCCCCACCGGGACCACGCACCGCCGCACGGGCCGCGGCCGCACCGCCGCCGGGCGGCACAGGCGCGGTGTCGCCGTGGGCAGCACCGCCGGCGAGAGCAGCCCCCGCCGCGGAACCGGAACCGGAACCGCCGCCGTGCGCCTCCGGCCCCGGCACGTATCCCATCGAGGGCATGCCGCCGCCCCCGGCGAAGTTCACACCGCGCTCGATCCGGTCGAGGCGGGCCATGACGGACCGCTCGTCGCCGTAGGCGGCGGGCAGCAGCACGCGCGCGCAGATCAGCTCGAGCTGGAGACGGGGCGAGTTGGCGCCGCGCATCTCGGTGAGGCCCTCGTTGACGAGATCGGCGGCACGGCTGAGCTCGGCCGCGCCGAAGACGCCGGCCTGGGCCTGCATGCGCTCGACGACGTCGACGGGGGCGTCCAGGAGCCCCTTCTCGGCCGCGTCCGGAACGGCGGCCAGGATGACGAGGTCGCGCAGCCGCTCCAGCAGGTCGGCGACGAACCGGCGGGGGTCGTTGCCGCCCTCGATCACCCGGTCCACGACCTCGAAGGCGGCGGCCCCGTCGCCGGTGGCGAAGGCCTCGACGACGGAGTCGAGCAGCGAGCCGTCCGTGTAGCCGAGGAGGGAGGTGGCCATGGCGTACGTCACACCCTCCTCGCCGGCGCCGGCGAGGAGCTGGTCCATGACGGACATGGAGTCACGCACGGACCCGGCGCCCGCGCGCACGACGAGCGGAAGGACCCCCTCGTCGACGGGGATGTCCTCCTGGCGGCACACCTCGCCGAGGTAGTCCCGCAGGGTCCCCGGGGGCACGAGGCGGAAGGGGTAGTGATGGGTCCGCGACCGGATCGTCCCGATGACCTTCTCGGGCTCGGTGGTGGCGAAGATGAACTTCAGGTGCTCCGGCGGCTCCTCGACGACCTTGAGGAGCGCGTTGAAGCCGGCCGACGTGACCATGTGGGCCTCGTCGATGATGTAGATCTTGTAGCGGCTGCGGGCCGGTCCGAAGAAGGCCTTTTCACGCAGGTCACGCGCGTCGTCGACACCACCGTGCGAAGCGGCGTCGATCTCGATGACGTCGATGGAGCCGGGCCCGTTGCGGGCGAGGTCCTTGCAGGACTCGCACTCGCCGCAGGGCGTGGGCGTGGGCCCCTTCTCGCAGTTCAGGCACCTGGCGAGGATGCGCGCGCTGGTCGTCTTGCCACACCCGCGCGGCCCGCTGAACAGGTACGCGTGATTGACCCGGTTGTTCCGCAGCGCCTGCTGCAACGGGTCGGTGACATGCTCCTGCCCGATGACCTCGGCGAACGACTCCGGGCGATAGCGGCGGTACAGCGCGAGAGACGACACGCTTACGAGGTTATAGGCGCACACTGACAACCGGCCCCGCCGCCCGGAGGGCCCCTCGGCTCCCCCGGGAACGCAAAACGCCCCCCACGCACCCGCCAGAGCCGACCTACCCTTGCTGCCTTCCGGCCCTGGGGGAGTTCAGTCAGATAGCGCCGCGTGGGGAGCTGCGCTCAGGTTACCTGATCCCGGACCCGGGGATCGAGTTCGCGAGCACTCCTCTCGGTCATGTAATGTTTCCGGCGGAGGATTCGCCTAGAGGCCTAGGGCGCACGCTTGGAAAGCGTGTTGGGGGCAACCCCTCACGAGTTCGAATCTCGTATCCTCCGCCAGTGCCTCACCGGGCACGATGTCGAAGGGCCCCACCGCAAGGTGGGGCCCTTCGACGTTGTCCGGCTCATGGTCAGGCTCTCCGGTGGCACGGCCCGGAGAGCGGCAGGCAGGCCGGCGGTGGTCGCCTTCACGTGCCGCGTGTGTGGCTCAGGCGTGGGGGTCCGCGCCGAGGAGCACGGTCAGGGTGATGGCGATGGCCACGGGGCCCAGCAGGGCGAGACGGGCGTAGCGGGCCAGGCGGGAGATGCCGGGGGCGAAGTAGAGGGGCGTCGCCACAGCCGCGGTGAGGGCGACCTGGATCACGGTCACTTTCACGGAGCCCGCCGTGATCAGCGGTTGCGCCCATGCGACGGACAGGGCCGTCAGGAGAAGGACCGGGCCGAAGGTGATCAGTGCCGCCCCGGCCCAGAAGAAGACGGCCAGGCAACGACAGGCCCGCGAGTCGGCCAGGTCGCGGGGTTTGACGTTCCGGGTGACGTTCACGGCTTCAGCATGGGGTCGGCGACCAGGTCGCCGCATGGGTGCGGCTACTCAACCAGGCTTCGTCCCCTGCATGAGTACGTGCGGCCCCAGGTGAGCTGTCTGTCAGCGTTCGATGCGTACCGGGCGGGTCACGCTCACCTGGTCGATCTCCGACACCCGCACCGTCAGCTTCATCTCCCAGGTGCCGGGGAGCGGCAGGTTGACGGAGGGGGTGCTCCAGTAGCCGCCCCGATCGGTGAGCTTGGCGTCCAGGGGCCCTATGTCCTGGCTGGGGAGGGTGAAGGACATGCGCAGCTCGGGGAGGGGGACGAGCCCTCCGTCGACCGCGTAGGCCACGGCCTGGACCGAGTTGCTGCCGACGCGGCCCGGGTCGAGGGTGACCTGGACCCTGCCGCGGGCGTTGCCGACGGCGAAGGGGACGTCGGTCACGGAGGCGACCGGCAGGCCCGCGGACCGCTCCGAGGCGGCCGCCTCGGCTGCCGCCCGGCCGGGGAGCGTCGCGGTGAGGATCGTCGTCAGCAGCAGGACGACCACGGAGACCGCCACTTCCACGAGGACGGACCGGCGCAGGGCACGGCGGTGGGCGTCCTCCTGCGGTGCGGCACGCACCGGGTCGACGGCCGGCTGCGGGGGTGTGCTGTCCGTCGCCGCGGTCGGCTTCGCCGTCATGTTCGCTCCCACCGCCACCGGGCTCGGTTCCGTCTTCAGCGCGGCCTCCGTCGTCGCCTCGGCCGTCGTCTCCGGCGCCGCCGCCGTCCATCGCTTCGTCCAGTGCCGCGACCACGCGCCGGCCAGGAGCAGCAGGGCCACCGCCGCCAGCTTGGCGAGCAGGACCCGGCCGTACGTCGTGGTCGTGAGGGTGTCGAGCGTGCCGAGGCCCCGCCAGGACTGGTAGACGCCGGTCGCCGCCAGGACGGTCACCGAGGCGGTGGCCACGCGGGAGAAGCGGGCGGCCACGACGGCCGGCAGGTCGGTGCGGTGCAGCAGGGTGAGCAGGGACACCAGGCCGCCGAGCCACGCCGCCATGGCGAGCAGGTGCAGCGCCGACGAGGCCATCGCGGCCGGGACCTGGATGCCGGCCGAGGCGTGCTCGGCGGCGGCCCAGGTCAGGGCGAGGCCCACGGCGAGCACGGCCCCGGCGGCGAGGTACGCGCGCGTGGGCTGCTCACGGTCGCCCTGTCGTCGCAGGCGCCGCTGCCGCAGGAGCAGGGCGGCGGTCGCCGCGAGCAGGGCCAGCCGGGCGAGCAGGGCGAGTCCCGGGCGGCCGATCAGGGTGCGTTGCAGGCCCGCCAGGTCGAACGCCCCCGCCGGGCCCGTTCCCTCCTCGTAGGGGGCGCGCAGCAGGAGCAGGAAGACCGACGTGGCGACGAGGACCCAGAAGCCGGCCAGCAGCGGCCTACGCAGGGGGCGTACGTCCGGGGGGCGGCAGACCGCCACGAAGACGCCGATGCCGATGACGAGGGTCGCGCCGCCGTACGCGAGATAGCGGCCGATCTTGAACAGGCCGCTGGTGGCCGGGTCCTCGGTGCGTCCGGACGACAGCACGGCCGTCGTCGGGGACGGCTGCCCGACGGAGAAGGTGAAGGCTCCGGAGACCGGGTGGCTGTCCGCCGAGACCACCCGCCAGGCCACCGTGAAGGTGCCGGTGCCGAGCTTCTCGGAGAGGGGGACCTGCGCCGTCTCCGAGCGGCCGTCCGCGTGCCGGGCCTCGCCGGTGTCGACCCGCTGGTTGTCCGGGTCCAGGACGCGGAAGGAGTCGTCGAGGAGACTGACGGACTCGGTGAAGGTCAGGGTGATGCTGCCAGGGGAGCTCTTGAGGACGCTTCCGTCGGCGGGGTCGGTGGAGCGGAGGGCGGCATGGGCAGACGCCGGGCCCGCGCCTGCGAGGACGAGCAGGACCAGCAGGGCGCCCAGCAGCACCAGCCCCTGAAGCCGCCGGACGCCGCTTCCGTCACCGCCCGCAGCCCGGACCCGTCCGGCGCTTCCCGCGCCCTTCGCGTGCTCCGCGCCGGCCGCCGTACCGCGCCGTCGTCCGCCATCGCGCCCTTCGCTCACGTCACCGCTCCGTACGACTCGTGTGCTCGGGGATACGTACGGAGCGGGGGGCGGTCCTGCTCACCCGGGTTTCTCGCAGGTCACCGGGTCGAGTGTCCCGCCGCCCGGTCAACGTGCGTCGGGGAAGGCCACCTCGCGGCGCAGGAAAGCCAGTCGGGCCTTCTTCTCCGGCAGGAACACGTCCGGCAGGTCGATCTCCGGGAGGGTGACGACCGGCCCCGCCTCGAAGCCCTGCCGCAGGAAGCGGGTGATCGCCTTCTCGTTGCGCACGTCGGGGTCGACCACGACCCGCCGCCGGTCCAGGCCCAGCAGCACGTACGCCGCGAGCACGCCCATCAGCAGCGCCGACCAGCCTGACCGCGCACCCCGGGCACCGGCGGGTGCGAGGAGCAGGTGGATGCCGATGTCGCCGGGCTCGACCTGGTAGCACTCGCTGACGCGGTCCGCGGCCGGGTCGTACGTCTGGAGCAGGGCGACCGGTTCGCCGTCCAGCTCGACCAGGTGGGCGTGGTGGGTGTCGAGGCCGGCCATGTGGGCGTAGATCTCGGCCACCTGGTCGCGGGTCAGGCCGTTCATGCCCCAGAACGCGGCGCGTTCCTCGCTCGTCCAGCGGTGGACGACGTCCGCGTCGCCCTCGGCGTCGAGGGGCCGGATGCCGACGGTTCCGAACCCGTCGACGGTCTGCTCGTACGCGTACCGGTCGGACATCAGTGGTCGCTCTCCTTCGTCAGCAGCGTCCAGTCGGTGACGACCGGCGCGAGCTCGCCCGTGAGCCAGAGGGGGAGCTGGTCGTGGTGGTGGGGGCTGTCGGGGCGTCCGGACGCGCCGAAGGGCACGACCCAGCGGCTGTCCTCGCGGCGGGCCAGGTCCCAGACGTAGCGGGCGGCCGGGCCGCGTGCGGCGAGGTCGGTCCAGCCGGGCACGGCCGAGGTGCACAGCACGCAGTCGTGGTCGCCGGAGAGGGCCGGGGCCTCGTACGAGGGGTCGGGCAGGGCCCGCCAGGGGGCGAGGCGGTGGGTGTCGCCCCAGCGGGCGGCCGGCTGTCCGGCGACCTCCTCGACGGCCTCGCGGACGAGCGCGCGGCGGTCGACGCCGTACAGCTCGTCGGCGCTGAGCAGGTGGGACAGCGCGAAGCCGATGCGCGGGACGAGGGCCAGCCAGGGCAGGAGCACCTCGGGGTAGGCGGGCGGTGCGGTCAGGGCGGCGAAGGCCGGATGGGCGGCGAGGCGGCGCACGACGGCGCTGCGCAGGGCGGCGTAGGCGGCCGCGTCCTGGCTGTCGGCGTCCATGTGGCGGTCCCAGCGCAGCAGACGTTCGCGCAGGCCGGCGGCCGGCCCGGTCAGGTCGTCGAGGGCGGCGAGGCGATCGAGGAGGGGACCGGCGGACGCGAGGTGGGTGTCGGTGTGCAGGGCCGGCATGTCGGCCGCCGACCACTGCCTGCGCCCGTCCAGCAGTTCCCTGATGCGGTCGGCGCGGTGCGGCGGGGCGAACTCGACGCCGAGCGGGGCGGCCGGGCCGCGCTGGTTGGCCATGACGGCGACGCCGTCGGTGAGACCGGCGCGGGGCGTCTCGTGCCAGCCGGTCCACTCGTGGCCGGGCTCCCAGGCGGGGACCAGACGGACGCGGTTGGCCTCGGCGCGCACGGGGACGCGGCCGGCGACCCGGTGCAGCAGTCCGCCCTCGGTGTCGGCGGCCTGCACGACGTTGACCGGCTCGGCCCAGCGGTCGAAGGCACGGTCCACGTCGGCGACCCGGCGGGCGCGCAGGAGCGGCAGCAGGGCGCTGAAACCGAGGTCGGCGGTGACGCGGGGCGGGTAGCGCAGGGCCAGGGCGAGCGGGGCGCCGGCGTGGTCGAGGTCCGGCGCGGTCCCCTCGGGGCGGCCCCCGGTGACACCGTCACGGTCCGGCGCGATCCCCTCGGGGCGGGCCCCGGCGACACCGTCACGGTCCGGCGCGATCCCCTCGGGGCGGCCCCCGGCGACACCGTCACGGTCCGGCGCGATCCCCTCGGGGCGGCCCCCGGTGACACCGTCACGGTCCGGCGCGATCCCCTCGGGGCGGCCCCCGGTGACACCGTCACGGTCCGGCGCGATCCCCTCGGGGCGGCCCGCGGTGACGTCGCCGGGCTCCGCCGAGGCACCCCCTCGAAGGTGCGTGATGCCGTCCACACCACCGTCGTCGGGGTCCGGCGCGCTCCCCCCAGGGCCGTTCGCGACCACCGCGTCGACGTCCGCCGCGGTGCCCCCGCCCAGGCCCTCGGGTCCGCCCACGATGACGGGCCCGCGCTCGGTCTCCAGGATCTCGACCTCGACGCTCTCCTCCCCCGCGACCCGGATCAGCTCGGTGTGCCGGGTGACCCGCCGCCAGACGCCGTCCGGGCCGAGGGCCTCGACGCCGGCGCCCGTGCGGCGCAGGCGCTCGCGGTAGAGGTCCTGGTAGTCGGCCATGGCGTTGGTGATGGACCAGGCGACCGTTCCGGTGTGCCCGAAGTGGGCGATGCCGGGGATCCCGGGCACGGCGAGTCCCACGACGTCGAACTCGTCGCAGGCCAGACGGATCTGCTGGTAGACGCCGGGGTCCTCGATGAAGCGGTGCGGGTCACCGGCGATGACGGCCTGCCCGGTGCGGGTGCGCTCGCCGGCGACCAGCCAGCCGTTGCTGCCGGAGGTGCCGGGGCCGTCGGTGGCGAACAGCCCGACCGCCTCGGGGCCGAGGTGCCGGATCGCCTCCTCGCGCCACAGCTTGGCGGGGAAGCCGGCGAACAGGATGTGGGTGGAGAGCCAGACGGCGAGCGGGGTCCAGGGTTCCCAGCGGCCGGGGGCCAGGCCGAGGTCCGCGAACTCGGGGGCGGGCGGCGCGGGCGACTCCGGGGCGGCGCCGGCCCCGGTCAGGCCCTCGTTGACGCCGTCCACGTATGCCCGTACCCAGTCGGCGGTCTCCGGGTCGCGCTCCTCCAGGGCGGCGAAGCAGCGGCGGGCGGTGTCGTCGAGGCGGGCGCGGCGCACGAAGCGGTCCCAGGGCAGGGCGTCGGCACCCAGGAAGGACGCCGAGGTGCCGCGGGCGCGGTGCCGTTCGACCTCGAGCTGCCAGGCGCGGTCGCGGGCGGTCACCCGCCCCTGGAGCCGCGCGAGCTCGCGGGCGCTTCCGGCGCGCAGGTGCGGGATGCCCCAGGCGTCCCGGAAGACGCCCTCGGGTCTGTCGGTCTCGGTCGTCACCCTGTGACCCCTCTTGCTTTTAGGTTAGCCTCACCTAACGATCAGGCCAGGAATCGTACGCGAGAGGTGCAGAGGTCATGGGGCAGGGGCGGGGCTGGGAGGGCGCGGTCCTCAAGTTGATGCGCGCGAAGGACTACACGCTCACGGTGACGGACGCCGAGGACGTCACCCCGCACTACCGCCGGGTGCGCCTCACCGACGGCGGCCTGCTCGCGGCGACCGGGGTGCATCCGACGATGTGGGTCCGACTGTGGTTCACCGACGGGGGCAAGCCGCACCAGCGGGCGTTCACCCTGGTCGACCCGGATCCGGCGGCGGGCGCCTTCTCCCTGGAGTTCGCGCTGCACGAGGGCGCGGCGAGCGACTGGGCGCGGGCGGCGAAACCCGGCGACACCATCGAGGCGACCGTCCAGGGCACCGGGTTCGAGGAGCCGTCGCCCTCCCCCTCGCACGTCCTCGCCGTCGGCGACCCGGCCTCCCTGCCCGCGATCAACTCCCTGCTGGACGCGCTGGGTTCGGCGCCGGCGACGGTGTGGTTCGAGGGCGACGCGGACGGCCTGCCCTTCCGCGCCGACCCGTCCCGGCACGAGATACGGCACGTGCCCCGCCGCGACGACGGGGCGCACCTCGTGGAGCGCGTGAAGGCGGAACTCCCCGAACTGCTCCGTCTGACGCCCGACCCGTACGTCTGGATCGCCTGCGACACGCGCACCACGCGCGCGTTGTCGACGTACGTGCGCAAGGAACTGGGCGTGACGAAGGACCGCGCGCACGCTCTGGGGTACTGGCGGGCGGACTGAGCCGGGGGCGCGGGCTGCTCCGATGAGCCGGCCGGGCGGCAGGCGCACGGCGGGCGGCCCCGGCCCGCTCGCGGGATGATCGAGGGCATGGACGTCACCCTTCACCTCGCCCAGGACCCCGACGCCGACGAACTCCTCGGACGCTCGCCGCTCGCCGCGCTGGTCGGGATGCTGCTCGACCAGCAGGTCCCGATGGAGTGGGCGTTCAAGGGGCCGCGGACGATCGCCGACCGGCTCGGCGCGGACGACCTCGACGCGCACGACATCGCCGCCCGCGACCCGGAGGCGTTCGCCGCCCTCCTCTCCGAGAAGCCGGCCGTGCACCGCTACCCGGGCTCCATGGCCAAGCGGATCCAGCAGCTGTGCCAGTACCTCGTCGAGCACTACGACGGTGACGCCGCCGCCGTCTGGAAGGACGCCGGCACCGGCAAGGAGCTGCTCAGGCGGCTGGAGGAACTGCCGGGCTTCGGCAAACAGAAGGCGCGGATCTTCCTCGCGCTGCTCGGCAAGCGGCTCGGCGTGCGGCCGACAGGCTGGCGTGAGGCCGCCGGCGCCTACGGCGAGCCCGATTCCTTCCGCTCGGTCGCCGACATCACGGGTCCGGAGTCGCTGGCGAAGGTGCGGGCGCACAAGCAGGAGATGAAGGCGGCGGCCAAGGCCGCCAAGAAGGCGTCTTCGAGCTGACGCCGCACGCTCCCGGGGACGCGCGGCCGAGCGGGCGGGCGCTGCTCCGAACGGGCGGTTCCCGGGTTCCGCGTGCTGAGCGGCCGGTATGCCGTGGGCAAAGCACCTCCCATGAGCACCGCACGACGTCTCCCGCGCAGCCACCGCTGGCTGCGGGTCCTCGTGCTGCTGCTCGCCGTCCTCGTGCCGGGCGCGGCCGCCGAGGCCGCCGCCGTCCCGGCGCTCCCCGCCGCGGTCGTCGAGGTCGCAGAGCACGACGGCTTCGACGCCGCCCCGCGTCCCCCGGCGGGCGGCGCCCACCGCGCCGTCGCGCCCGCCCGGCCCTCGTCCCGCCCGGCCCGGCCGCCCGCCGCTCCCCCGGGCCGTCTCCTGCCTCCTCGGGCCCGCCCGCCGTACGCCCTGGACGTGCCGGACGTCCTGCGCACCGTCGTCCTGCGCTGCTGACCGGGACCGCTCCCGCGGAAAGCCCGTCAGCACCAGGTACGAACGAGGAACACAGGACCCAGCCATGCCTACAGACCCATATGCCGTTCTGCGCGCCCTGCTGCGCGCGGAGGCGGCCCGCAGTGCGCCGAAGTCCCGGTCGACGATCAAGGACCGCGAGGAGTCGCGGCAGGTCCCGGAGGACCACCGGGGCGGCCGGGGCCGCTGACCGGGGGACGGGACGGAGGCGGGGTCACCGCCTCCGTCTCGCGGTGCCGAAGAGCGAACGGGTGATCTCCCGGCCGATCTGCGTGCCCACGGAACGCGCCAGGGACTTGAACACACCACTGTGGACGACCTGTTCAGCCAGGGAAGGCTCGGGCTCGGCATGTCCGGCGTGGTCGGCGCGTCCGGCGGGCCTCCGGCTCTCGTCCTTCGGTCCGCCGGAGGGCCGGTCCGGCCTGCCGGGCGCCTCGGCCGGACCCCGCGCCGCCGCCAGCCGCTCGTAGGCCGACTCTCTGTCCACAGCCTGTGCATACCGCTCGAACAGCGCCGAGGCGCGCACCGCTCCGTCCAGGGTCGCCGTGTCGACCGGGCCCATCAGGGACGCCGGGGCGCGCAACCTGGTCGCCGCGACCGGGGTGGGGGCGCCGTTCTCGTCGAGGACGGTCACCACCGCCTCGCCGGTGCCCAGACCGGTCAGCAGCTCCTCCAGGTCGTAGGCGGAGTCCGGGAACGTCTTCACCGTGGCCCGCAGGGCCTTCTGGTCGTCCGGGGTGAAGGCGCGCAGGGCGTGCTGGACGCGGTTGCCGAGCTGGGCCAGGACGTCCGCGGGCACGTCCTTCGGGGCCTGTGTGACGAAGAACACGCCCACCCCTTTCGAGCGAATGAGCCGGACCGTCCGCGTGAGGGCCTCCAGGAACGCGCGGGAGGCGCCGTCGAAGAGGAGGTGCGCCTCGTCGAAGAAGAAGACGAGCTCGGGCCGGTCGACGTCGCCGACCTCCGGCAGGTCGTGGAAGAGGTCGGCCAGGAGCCACATCAGGAAGGTGGAGAAGAGCTGGGGCCTGTCCTGCACGGCGGGAAGTTCCAGCACGGAGACGATCCCGCGCCCGTCGTCCGCGGTGCGCAGCAACTCGCCCGTGTCGAACTCCGGTTCGCCGAAGAAGTCGGCCGCGCCCTGCGCCTCGAACACGGTGAGGGTCCGCAGGATCACCCCGGCGGTGGCCGGGGACACCCCGCCCACGTCCTTCAACTCGCTCCTGCCCTCGTCGGAGGCGAGGAAGGCGACGACGGCCCGCAGGTCCTTGAGATCGACCAGCTCCAGGCCCTTGCGGTCGGCGTAGTGGAAGATCAGACCGAGCGACTGCTCCTGGGTGCGGTTGAGCTGGAGCACCTTGGCGAGCAGCACCGGCCCGAAGCTGGTGACGGTGGCCCGGACGGGGATGCCGTGGCCGAGACCGCCGAGCGCGTAGAACTCGGCGGGGAAGCCGGCCGGCGCCCACCGCTGCCCGACCTCGGCGGAGCGGGAGGCCACCTTGGGATTCGGCGCGCCTGGCGCCGCGACCCCGGACAGGTCGCCTTTGACGTCCGCGAGGAAGACCGGCACGCCCTGCGCCGAGAGCTGCTCGGCGATGAGCTGGAGCGTCTTGGTCTTGCCGGTGCCGGTGGCGCCGGCGACGAGGCCGTGCCGGTTCAGCACCGCGAGGGGGACGCGGATCGGGGCGTCCGGCAGGCAGGCCCCGTCCCACAGGAGGGCGCCCAGGTCGAGGGCGGGACCGGTGAAGGCGTACCCGGCGGCGATCTCGCTGGCACTCATCGACGGCCCCTCGCTCCCGTTTCGCCCCCGTTCAGCTTGTTTTTTCCAGCGTCGCACTCGCCCGCCATGGCTGCGCCCGGAAGGTCTGGGCCGGTAGGCTTTCCGTGTGATCTTCAAGCGCATCGGAAACGGCCGGCCGTACCCCGACCACGGCCGGGAAAGCACCCGGCAGTGGGCGGACGTCGCGCCGCGCCCGGTCCGCCTCGATCAGCTGGTGACCACCAAGCAGCAGCTCGACCTGGAAACCCTGCTCGCCGAGGACTCCACGTTCTACGGCGACCTCTTCGCGCACGTCGTGAAGTGGCAGGGCGACCTGTACCTGGAGGACGGCCTCCACCGCGCCGTGCGGGCGGCCCTGCAGCAGCGTCAGGTGCTGCACGCCCGGGTGCTCGAGCTGGACTGACGGCTCCCCCGGCGCGGCTGACTCCCTGTCGGGCGGCTGCGCCGGCCTTCGCGGATTGCCCCTTTCGGGTTCTCCTGCGGGGAGTCGAATGATCATCTAGTAGGCATGGCCGCCGCGGCGCACTACGCTGCGTTCATGAGCATGCTGACTCCCCCGGGCATGGGCGGCAAGTACCGGATCACGGGGGACAAGTACCCGCGTATGCGCCCGCCCCGGCGGCGGGGCCGGCTGGTCGTCGTGGTCGTCGCCTGTGGCGCCGTGCTGGGCGTCGGCGGCTGGGGGACGATGCAGCTCATCGACGTCTTCACGGGCGGCGGGGGCACGACCTCCGCGGCGGGCTCCAAAGCCGGCTGCACCACCAAGGCGGCCAAGGCGAGCCCCGCGGCCGTCGCGTCGCCCGCCGCGCTGCCGGCGCCCGCGCAGATCACCGTGAACGTCTTCAACGCCACCACGCGCGGCGGCCTCGCCAAGACCACGGCGGACGAGCTGAAGAAGCGCGGCTTCAAGATCGGCCAGGTGGGCAACGCGAGCAAGGAGTACGACAAGAAGGTCCCCGGGGCCGGTGTCCTGCTCGGCCCCGCGGCCTCCCTGAACACCTCGCTGCCGGTCCTCGCCACCCAGCTCACCACGGCCGAGCGCCGCACCGACGCCGCCCGCAAGGGCCCGGCGATCGACCTGATCATCGGCAACGCCTTCACGGCCCTCACCGCCCAGCCGGAAGCCACCAGGACCCTGACCGCCCTGACGGCTCCTCACCCCGCGGCGACGGCGACCACGAAGAAGCACTGCTAGGGCGTGTTCCGAAAGTAGCGTCGTCCGCCCGAAGGGCAGGCGGGACTTTCGAAACGCGCCCTGGGGCCGAGCCGCGAGTCTGTAAGGTCCCGGCCGCGGCCCGGCAATGGCGTGGTGGCTCCCCCGGAGGGCTACTCCGCCGCGCCGTACAGGCGGTCGCCCGCGTCGCCCAGGCCCGGGACGATGTAGCCCTGGTCGTTGAGGTGGTCGTCGACCGCCGCGGTGACCACCGTGACCGGGGTGCCGGCGAGGTCGCGTTCCATGACCGCCACGCCCTCGGGGGAGGCCAGCAGCACCACGGCCGTGACGTCGTCCGCGCCGCGCTTGATCAGCTCGTGGATCGCCGCGACCAGCGTGCCGCCGGTGGCCAGCATCGGGTCCAGCACGTACACCTGGCGGCCCGACAGGTCCTCCGGCATGCGCGTGGCGTAGGTGGAGGCCTGGAGCGTCTGCTCGTCACGGATCATGCCCATGAAGCCCACCTCGGCGGTCGGCAGCAGCCGCACCATGCCGTCCAGCATGCCGAGCCCGGCCCGCAGGATCGGCACCACCAGCGGACGCGGGTGGGACAGCTTGACGCCCGTGGTCCCGGCGACCGGCGTCACGATGTCGACCTGTTCGGTGCGCACGTCACGCGTGGCCTCGTAGGCGAGGAGGGTGACCAGCTCGTCGGCCAGGCGGCGGAAGGTCGCGGAGTCGGTGCGCCGGTCGCGCAGGGTGGTGAGCTTGTGGGCGACCAGGGGGTGGTCGACGACGTGAAGACGCATGTCCACAACAGTAACCGGGCCCGGCCCGCCCGCCGCCCGCCCGCCCGGCGAGCCCCGTGACGACCCCGTGACGGCAACCGCGGTGAGCCGTCCGCCCGCATCAACCGCCCTTCGGGGGGAAACCGGACTGGACGGACCGGGGTGGTGAACAGCAATGCATGACCTGCCTGACCAGAAGGCACGAGAGGCGGACGCGGCGCCGCTGACCGAGGCGCAGCGCCGTCGGCGGCGCGCCCAGTTCCTGCGCGAACTGGCCGAGGCCCGCGCGCTGCGCGACCGCGTCCAGCCGCGCCGCGCCAAGGTCGCCCGTCTGCGACACGCGATGCGCATGCGCACGTTCCGCTGGTAGCCCCGCCGGCCGCCCGCCCGTTGCCCGTACAGGGACGATCGTCCGCCCCCGGCGCGAAGATCGCCGGAGTCACGGGCGCCGCAGGGGGTGGTCGTGCGTGGGCCCACGGGAAACCCGCGTACGATCCGCTCGTGACGGCAACGAGTGCGCTGGTGGGTTGCTCGTGGACGGACGTGCGCGGACGCGCACGGACCCGCGATCAAAACGACCGGACACAGGGAGCGGAAGACGTCCCCTGAACGCCTTGTTTCTGCCACGATTCCGAGTGGGCGGGGCTCGGAGCACAGCTCTCTCCGCCCGTAACCTCCGCCGGGGGGACCCCCAACCGGCACGCCTATGACCAGTGGGAGAGTCACGGTGTACTTCGCCGCACTGCTCGCGCGCACCGAAGACGGGTGGGAAGCGAGCGACACAGAGCTCGACGATGTGGAGACCCTGTCGGATCTGGCCGACCTGGCCCGGGAAGCCTCTCCCGACGAGGACACGGTGCTCGTGCTGATCGAGCAGGAGGACTCCTGGTTCGGGGTCGTCCGCATCGACGGCGAGGAGGACCCTCGCATCTACGTCTCCGACGCCGCCGCCGCCGCCCGCAGTTCGTACGGCGAGATCCTGCTCACCGACGAACTGCTCGGCCGGGATTCCGACGCCGCCGACGACCTGGACGCCCTCGACCTCGACGGCACCGAGGACGGTGAGGACGACTCCGACGAGGACGACGGCTCCGCCGGCGAGGCGGTGCCGCACGGCCCGGTCGGCGACCCCGGCATCCTCGACGACCTCGGCGTCGGCGTGAAGGAGCTGAAGTCGCTGTCCTCGGACGCGCTCACCGAGATCGCCGAGGCCCTCGGCGCCTCGGAGGTCCTGGAGACCGTCCGCTGAGCGCACCCGACCCCGTACGCGATCCCTGGCGGGCCGCCATGCGGCTCGCCCTGACGGAGGCCGCGCTGGCCGCCCGGGGCGGGGACGTCCCGGTCGGCGCCGTGGTGCTGGCCCCCGACGGCGTCACCGTGCTCGCTGCCGGTCACAACGAACGCGAGGCCGGCGGCGACCCGACGGCGCACGCGGAGGTCCTCGCCCTGCGGCGGGCGGCCGCCGAGACGGGCGAGTGGCGGCTGACCGGCTGCACGCTCGTCGTGACGCTGGAACCCTGCACCATGTGCGCGGGCGCGCTCGTGCAGTCCCGCGTGGACCGTGTCGTCTACGGCGCCCGCGACGACAAGGCGGGCGCGGCCGGCTCCCTCTGGGACGTCGTCCGCGACCGGCGGCTCAACCACCGGCCCGAAGTGATCGAAGGCGTCCTCGCCGACGAGTGCGCGGGCCTCCTCACGGAGTTCTTCCGCACCCGCTGACCTCAGCGGGCCCCGGCTGCGGATATCGATTTCGGAGCACGCCCCGGCGTGCTGTAAGGTCTCCCTCGGTAGCGTGTCCGAGCGGCCGAAGGAGCTCGCCTCGAAAGCGAGTGTGGCGCAAGTCACCGAGGGTTCAAATCCCTCCGCTACCGCAGGTAGACGAAGGGCCCGGTCCGATGGACCGGGCCCTTCGTGGTCTCCCGTCTCAGTTTCCGTCTCATTCAGCCGAATGACGGCCACCCGATGAGGTGGATCGTCGCGGTTGCCGTGCTCAGTGCGAGACGCTGGCGCCCGACCGGTCCGGGATGCTCCGGTCCCTACACCTCGGTGAGCTTGAAGGTGAACTGGTTGCGGCCGTCTCGCGAGTAGTCCAGGTTCTCGGGGACGTTCGAGGCGTCGGCGACGTCGATCGACTTGGTCCCCGGGTTCCAGGCGAAGTAGATGGCCCCGAGGGCAACATATTCGCCGGACAGCTCGTTGCGGACGTAGATGGCACTGGTGACCGGCGGGCCGTCCTCGGGCATGACGCCGACAAGCCCGTACTCCGGGTCGCCGGAGCGGACGATGGTGTCTCCGACGTCGTAGGAAGCGACCTTCAGGCTGTACCGCCCGGGCTGAGATCCGGTGAGGTCCTGGAGCCGGACCGCGATGGGCAGCGTGGTGCTCTCAACGACCTTGAACCGAGTCAGCCCGCCGATGTCGGAGATGTCCGGCTGGTCGACCTCCCACTCCCGGTACTTGCCGGTCTGGTTTGCGTGCTGCCATGCCAGGACCTTGGCCTTCCGGCCGACCCTGACGGACTTGAACCTGTCGTTGAGTTCGCCCGGGTGCAGGTTCTCGTTCGCTCCCACCGGGTAGGTGTGGCCGTCCCCCGTGTAGCTGGGCCGGGCGTAGAAAGTGACTTCCTGTTCGCTCATGCGCCTCTCCACAATTGATCACTTGAGCCGGATGGACGACACATAGCTACCCTTCGACTACCGCTAGTCACCCTGCGGAACTGTTGTGAAGGGGCAGCTCTCCGGCGGGTCACGCGCCGGTACGCGCCCTCGTACGCCGCTCAGGAAGCGTTCGCGAAAACATCACCCACAGACCAAGGGAGACAACCATGACCACGGTTGCGGAACTCCAGCCGGACCCGAACAAGAAGATCCGCATCGTCAGCCACCGCGAGAGCAAGAACGGCGTGTACTACGACGGGATCGTCCGATCCATCCAGTGCGTGAACGCTGACGAGAACCTGTACGAAGTCGTCCTCTTCAGTGCGACGTACAACAAGGAGTCCGCGTACTACGTCTACGGCACCGACAAGGTCACGGAGCCCACTCGAACCCAGAACTATGCCAACGCCGAAACGGATCGCCAGCGCGAGGCCGCTCGGGAGATGTTCGACAGCTGACACCAGGCCGATCCACTGCCGGCCTTCGTGAATACGAAGGGGCAGCCATCAAGGGCCGCCCCTTCGTCCCGGCTTCAGCCAGCGGGAACGAGCGCGCCGGCGAGACCATCGTCATCGTCATCCGATTTCCAGATCAGCCCATCGACCTGTCGGGCGACGTCGCTGCGGACGGAGTCCACCATGTGCTGGTACCGCGCGGCCATGGCAGTCGTGGACCAGCCCATGAGACCCATGACGGCACGCTCCGAGACTCCGAGAATCAAGAGGACCGTTGCCGCGGTGTGACGCGCGTCGTGCAGTCGGCCGTCTCGGACTTTCGCGTCGGCAAGCAACTCCTTCCAGTCGTCGTAGTCCGTCCGGGGTGATGTGCCTCGCCCGGTCGGCGTAGCGAAGAGCCATCCTTCGTCCGTCCAGTCGACGCCGGCCGCCGCGCGCTCGGCCTGCTGCTTGGCCTGGTGGGTGCGCAACAGGTCCACAAGCTGAGAGGGCAGGCCCACGGCTCGCCGTCCGGCGCGAGACTTCGTGTCGGCCGTCTCCGGATTGGTCCGCTGACGCTGCGGGCAGTACCCGGCTTTCCTACCGCAGGTCTCCCCACACCCATGGGCGTAGCGCGGCCGACGGCGACTCCGCCGGACCATGAGCACACCCCGGTCAAGGGCGACATCCGTCCACTTGAGGCCAAGTGCCTCGCCCTGCCGAAGTCCGAGGGCGAGGGCGACCGCCCATCGTGCGGAGTTGCGGCGATCGTCGGCCGCTCGCAACAGCCGTTGCACCTCTTCGACGGTGTAGGGCTCGATCTCCTCTTCGCTGACGCGAGGCGCCTTGGCCAGTTGCACGGGATTCCGGGCGAGGTGGCCACGTCGTACCGCCTCATTCAAGGCGGTACGGAAGGTGCGGTGAATCTGGTGGATAGTCCCCGCTTTACGACCGTCGGCCACCATGCGCCCGTAGAAGGCTTCGATGTACTCCGGCTTGAGCTTGTCCAGCCGGTGAGCGCCAAGGGCGGGGATCAGGTGCTTCCGCACGGCGACCCCGTACCCGACCATCGTGTTCTCGTTCACGGCGAGCGGCGCGATGTTCTCGATCCAGTGGGTCAGCCACGTCTTGACCGTCCAGGGGCGGCCGGCCTTCCGGATCCTCTTGGCGTCCCGCTGCTGCTCCAGCTCCCGAACGGCGGCGGTCACCTCGGCGCGCGTTTTCCGTTCGACGTGGCGGCGGTCCGGCTTGCCGTCGTCGCGGATGCCGACGGTCACACGGCCGTGCCATTTGCCGTCCGCACCCTGATAGATCGACGAACGGCCGTTCGGCTGGCGGGTGCGCTTCTTGTCTTCCGCCACTGGCGGACTCCTTGGGTTGAGGCGAGGTGGAAACGACCGGAGCGCCGCCTCGTGGTGGGGCGACGCTCCGGACGGGATGAGTCAGGCCGCCTGCTGCTCAGCGCGGCGACGGGCGAGGTAGGCGGCCGGGGCATCGGCGGGGACGCGCCGCAGTCCGCCGACCATCAGGGACTCCAGCTCCCCGGAGCGGATGAGGGCGAAGCAGGTGGTTCGGCCGATTCGAAGGCAGACGGCGGCCTCCTCGACAGTCAGGAGAACGGGGGCCGGGGCGCTGCGCGGAGCGGATCGGACGGTGTCCGCGGTGGCGGTGCTCATGCGGGATCTCCTCGGGGCGGTCCGGCGGGGGCGAGGTGGTCTGTGCTGTCCGAAGCTGGGATCTCTGCGTCATCGCGTCACCTGCGTCAATCAGGGCTCTGACCTGCGGCTTCTGGTGACGCAGCGGGGTCGGTCCTGCGTCACCGATGACACGGGCGCTCGTCACGGGGTGACGCTGATGACGCGGGATGACGCAGGATTCTCCGTCTGCGTCACTGCTGTCGCCGCAGGTCAGCGGCCCTCTGTCGGGACTGTGGTGACGCAGTGACGCAGATCTTCCCTACTTGGGACAGAGAAGGGGTGGTGTCTGTGGGTCTTACGTCCCGCTCAGGGCTTGAAGAACGGGCCGCTTCGCGGCGCGACCTGTGCAGGGCGGCTGACGCCGCCGAACGGCAATAGGAGCACCCCTGCGCCGGGCCGGCGTGCTCCTCTTGCTTGTCCGCCTGTCCGGGCGGCGGTCAGAACGCGGTCTGCTGCTCGGGCGGCGGGGGCGGGGCCTGGCGGCTGAGTTCGATGTAGCGGGCGGCGCTGGTGCGGCCCCAGTCGACCAGGACGCCCCGCGCGGCCAGGGTGGGCTGGATGCGCCGCAGCCGGTCGGAGAGGACCTTGCCGGTGGTGGGCCAGCCCTTGGGCAGGGGGCGGCATTCCTCGCCGCTGTAGAGGGCGGTCAGGGCGTGCAGCCACTCCGCCGACGTCATCCGCTGTTCCGTGTCCGGGGTGAGTTCGGCGGCGTGCTTGAGGACCGTCTGTGCCAGGAGATCGCCCTCGATGACGTCGTCGTTGAGGTCGTCCAGGCTGGCCCGGTAGGTCTCCAGCGTCCCGAAGCCGGTGGCGGTGTCGAGCTGGGCGCACAGGTGGGCGAAGTCGGCCATGCGCAGATCGGTCGGCGTCTCGGCCTGTGCTGCGCGGACTTTCACGGTGAGGTCGAGCAGGGAGCCGAGGACGACGGGCAGGATCTCGGCGTACTCCGCCCACAGCTCCGCTTCCGTGCGCCGCACCCGAGGGCGTTCCAGGCGCAAGGTGAGGAGCCGTTCGGCGAGGTCGGGGCGGATCACGCCGACGTCGATGCCGGTCAGCAGCATCGGGCGGCGGTAGCGGGAGCGGACGACGTCGCCGTCGGTGAACAGCGCGCGTTTGATGCTCTCGGCCCCGGTGATGATGCAGCACATGAGGTCGGACAGGTCCGGGGGCAGGTGGGAGAGGTTGTCCAGGGCGGTGATCCATCCGGCCGCGACCGCCGTGATCATGTTCTCTTCGTCCTTGGGCGCGCGCCGTAGGTCGCCGGTCATGCCCTCGATGATCCGCACGAGCATTCGCCCGCCGGTGGACTTGCCGGCACCCTGCGGGCCGGTGAGGAACGGGGCCGGGACGGGCACGGAGGGCTCCAGGCAGCCGATGAGCCAGGCGATGGCGAGGGCTTCGGTCTTGGCGTCGGCGAAGTTGCACAGCCGCATCAGCAGGTCGATGCCCTTGCCGTTGGTGTCCTTGGCGGGCAGGGGGAGTTCCCCGGTGAGCTGGGTGCGCCGCCAGCACACCTCTTCGGGGTCGGGGATGCGGATGTCCCATCCGGTGGGGTGGATGCGGACGGATTGGCCGTCGTCGCGGCCGAGGTCGAGCCAGGTGGCTCCGTCGAATCCGGGGGCGACGCGGATGTGGGTGGGCTGTACCTGCTCGGTGAGGGCGAGTGCTTCGATCAAGTCCAACGCCTCCTTGAGGGCGGTTCCGTTGAAGACGCCGACTCCGTCGCGGAAGAGGCCGACCATGAGTTCCTGTCGGTGGCTGCCGGTTGTGCCCTGGGAGCGGATCGGGCGGGCCACGGGGTGGCCGGTGCGCTGCGCGTACACGGTCCCGTCCACGGTGCGGAAGTACCGGAAGTGGGACTGGGCGTAGTCGGTGATGACCTGCCGGGCGGGGTTCTTCTCCTCGTCGGACACGGTCACAGCCCCAACGTGGTCAGGGCGTTGGTCCACGCGTCCGTGCAGTGCCGGGGCGTCTCGCCCTTCGCCTGCGCGGCGGCGAACAGCCGGTTGACGTGGGTGTCGGTGAGGCAACCGCACCGGCCGTGCGTGGACAGCACGGCGAGGAACGTCCGGTACACGGTCGCGTGGACGGCGCTGCGGGCCTCGCTGATGCGCTGCACGGCCATGGCGATGCCACGGTCCAGGTAGGCGGGCGTGCGGTGACGGCACAACCCGCCACCGGCCAGTGCGGGCACGGCGACGGTTAGCGGCGCGGGCCGAACCGTGACGGGCTTCTTCACGGCCAGCGCGCGGACGGCGTCCGGCAGGGCGCTCATGGTGCCGGTACCGGACCCGAGATAGCGGGCGTAGGACATGGTCGACTTGATGTCGACGCCGGGGCGGACAGCGTTGTGTGACGACATCGCGCCCCGGTAGATCCAGTGCTCACCGCGCGTTGTCGGCACGGTCCGCGTGGCGGGCAAGGTCTCACGGGCCCAAGCCGTGGCCGCCGAGTTGTCCAGGTCCACCACGGTCAACCCGGCGGCACCGGGGTGGTAGGCGACGCAGACGGCCCGCCGCCATGCGGACGTCCACCCCGGGGAGGCGAGGACGGCGGGGTCAGTGGTGGCGGCGGCCCATGCGTGGCAGGGGCGGGAGCACTCGCAGGGGCCCGGGTTCTTCATGTTCGGCCGGCCGCCGCACGCGTTGCCGGCGCAGGCGGGGCAGTTGCCGAACGGCACCTTCCCCGCCCGCAGCGGCAGCACGGGCACGCCGTGCCCGGCGAGCCTCAGCGCGGTTTCCAGCAAGGGCGGCGTGTGGCCGGGTGCTCGCCGGATGAGGGTGGGTTGCGTCATGCTGGAAGACCTCCACGGGTCAGTCAGTGGCAGGTGGACAAGGGCGGCCCCGCGTTCTTTGGCGAGAGGTGGGGGCCGCCCTTGGCGTAGCTAGAGGTCGGTTCCGGTGTAGTGGGCGACGTAGCCGGGGCACTCGCTGTCGGGGCAGTCGCAGCCGCCGCACTCGTTGCAGATGTCGCCGGAGCACTGGTCACACAGTTCGTGGCCGGGGCATCCGTAGTCGGCGCAGTCGTCGCAGTAGGTCTCGTCGTCCATCGGGGTCCTTTCGTGTGCGGTCAGGCGGCGGCGGTGTCGTCGCCGCGCGTGGTGGTCAGTCGGCCGTCCAGGGCGCGGACGACCGTGCCGCCCGTGGTGAGGGTCTTGACGGCTTTGGACACGGCTCCCTTGGACAGGCCCGTGAGCGTGACCAAGTCCTTCTGGGCGACCGGTTCGCCAGCGGTCTCGATGGCTTTCAGGACACGGGCGACGGCGCCGTCCACGGCGGGCGCCGTCTCGGCGGTCGTGTCCTTGATGAGAGTGAGCGTCGGGGCGCCCGCGGCTTCCACCGTGGACGCGACCGAGCGGGACCACGGCGTGCGGTCGGGCAGGGCGATGACCACGCTCTTGTCCATGTAGCGGACCTGGACCGGGTCGGGCTTGCGCTTGCCGTCGCGGATCAGCGCCACGCCGGGCACGGGCAGTTCGTCGGCGTTCCAGCCCTTGGCCTGCGCGTCCTCACCGAGCACCACGCGGGCCTCGGCCGGCGTCCGGACCGCGAGGCAGATGGAGACGCCGATCTGCGGGGCGATCTGTTTGGGGATGCCGTCGCCGATGCTGGGCTTCTGCGTCATCCACCACAGGTCGATGCAGGCCGCCCGGCCCATGCGGGCGATGGACTCCAGGCCAGGCAGGGCGGAGCGGTTGACGGTGCGTGTCTTGCCGTCGCCGGTCTCCGTCTCGTAGGGGACCTTGTCGGCGGCGGTCATGACTTCGGCGCCCTCGTCGACCACGACCGTGATGCGCGGCCGGTCGGGGGTGGGGGTCCAGGTGTCCTGGCCTTTGGGCAGGACGGAGAGCCGTTCGAGCATCTCCGTCTCCAGCTCGTCGACCACGTCGACGACTTCGCGCGGGGTGGAGGCGACGCGGGCCCGGTGGTCCCACAGCCGTCCTTCCACGCGCTTGAGGTCGATGATGACGAGCGCGTTCGTCGCACCCTCGGACGCGTCGAACAGCAGCGGCCGGGACGCCACGGACTTGCCCGCTCCGGAGCGTCCGGCGATGAGCAGTCGTTCCCCGAGGGGCACGGTGACCTGCTCGCCGGTGACGGTGTCGACGCCGAGCGAGCGCCGCTCGGGCGTCCACGTCAGGTCGTCGCCGTCGGCCGCGCTGCGGGTCCGCAAGGTGAGTTCGGCCCAGCCGCCCTGCTTGCCCGCCTTGATCTGCATGCGCAGGCTCGTACGCGCGCCGAGCAGGGCGCGGATGTGGTCTTCGGCCGTGCGGAGCTTGGTCGCCGTCCACGTGCCGTCGAGGCGGACGGCACAGACGATCCCGGCCTCGGTCAGCTTCGGCCGGCCGGTCAGCGTGCCCGACAGGCCGCGCTGTTCGGCGTGCTCCTTCCAGTGCTGCGGCTGAAGGCGCTTCAGCAGCGCCGACTCCTCGGCGGTGGGCTTCAGTCCGCTGGTGTCGCGCTCGCGCACGGCCACCCACACGAACAGCGCGGTGACGGCGGCGACGACGGCCACGGCCGACCACACCCACGCGCGAGTGGAGATGTGCGGCAGCCACACGTACCCGGCGATGCCGAGCGCGGTGGCGGTCTTGGTGGCGAACAGCCACATGGGGTCGGGCACGCGCCGCTGGGCCGTGTGCAGTTCGCGCTCGGCGCGGTGGCGCAGGGGGGTCACGCCCTCGGGATCGATGGCGCGCGCGGTGGCCAGCGCACGGCGGGCGTCGCGCACGAGCGGCTTGCGTTCGGCGCGCAGGGCGCGGCGGCGCTCGGCTTCCTTGCGCCAGTGATCGGCCGTCCAGCGGGCGGCGGTGGCGGCGTACTGACGGTGGGTGCGCCAGACTTGTCCGTGACTCACGAGTGGTCCTCTTCTCAGGAGTAAGTGGGTCGGTGGTGACGGGCCCTGCGACGGCCCGTCACCACACGCGGGTGTTACGCGGAGTGAGCGTGTTTCCGGTTTCCTGGTTTCCGAGGCGGCCCCTACGCGTGCGCGCGCGAGAACGGAAACTTCCGTCACGGAGCGTCGCTAAGGGGCCTATGGCGGCCGAACAGCCGTCCGGGGGTCAAACCCCACCCGGAAGGGGACTCAGACGCCCTCAGAGCCGCCTACGGCCTCGGGGTTGTCAGCGGCCCTTGCGGCCGCGCAGTCCGGCGCTCTCGCCGCCCTCGGTAACGGTGCGGACCACCGTGACCACGGCCCAGCCCAGCACGAGCGCGATGAACGCGAGCATCGCCAGGTTCACGGCGATGGCGGTCAGGGCGCCGACGAGCAGGGGGCCGAAGTAGACGCCGGCCGCGACCGCCCCCGCCCCGACACCGGAGCCGAGCGCGACGCGCTGCACCGTGCGGTCCGGCGGCGCCTGATGGATGTGCACCACCTGCGGCCCGGCGCTCTGCGGGGCGGGCAGGTTGGCGGGGTCGGCGTAGACGTGGCTGCCGTCCGGGAGCTGAACGACGGTCAGCGGACGGTGTGCGGGGAGCTGTTCCATGACGCACCCTCCGGGGCGTTGTCGGGAAAGGCGCAGGGCGAGCACATGCCGAGCGAGGGCGGGATGACGTATCCCGCGTCCCGGCGGCAGGCGGGGCAGGTGCGGCGGGCGGTGTTGGCCTTGGCCAGAGCCGCCCACCGGGCCGGGGTCATCGGGCGCACCGGCTTCGCGCGATCGATGCGGTAGAGGTAGGCGACCAGCGGGCCGCGCCGGCGGCGCGGGCGTTCGAGCTGCGCGGCAACGTCCTGGCCGCCGGGCCGCAGTCCGGCGGCGCGGAGTTGACGACGGGTGGCGTAGCCGTCCGGGGCGAGCCGCCACCGGTAGACGGGCAGAGCCGCCATCACTGACCCGCGATCGCGAGTTCAGCGCGGGCGCCGGCGGCGGGGTCACGGTGCTCGGCGTAGCGATGGGAGACCCAGCCGACCGACCAGCCGCACAGCTCCGCCGCCTGCCGCACCGACAGGCCCGAGGTGAACGCGGCGGCCACGATCCGGCGCGCCTCGTCCTCCGGAAGCTTGCCCTCGGCGGGGCCGCGCTCCAGCAGCGCGGCGCGTTCACGCTCCGCCCGCTGTTCGCGGTCACGGCGTTCACGCTCCGCCTGCTCGGCGCGCTCGCGCTGTTCGGCCTCGGCCCGCTGGCGGGCCTGCTGTTCACGCCTCAGCCGCTCTTGTTCACGCTGTTCACGCTCGCGTTCACGGCGTTCACGGATCTCCCGCTCGGCAGCCTCCGCCCGCTCGCGGGCCTCACGCTCCTCGCGCCGCTGCCGCTCCTCCCGCTCAGCCTGCTCACGGGCCAGGCTGGCTTCGTGTTCACGCTGTTCACGCGCCAACTGCGCGGCGTGCTCGCGCTCCTCGCGGGCCTCTTGGCGGGCCCGTTCGGCGCGCTCACGCTCCGCCTGCTCGCGTCGTTCCCGCTCGGCTTTCTGTTCCGCGTCCAGGGCGGCCACGGCGGCGGCGATGGCCCGCCGGTAGGCCAGGCTGGTCTCCGCCGTCACGATCAGAAGCAGCGGCGCCACGGAGTGGACGGCCACGCCGACCAGGTCTTTCTTCAGTGCGGAGTCGGCCGTGTTGAGCGCGAGGGTCATGAGGCCGGTCATCCACCGCAGGGTGAGGGGCCAGCGTCCGCCGTCCCCGCCCAGACGGGCCAGCACGTCATCGAGCTTGACCACGATGACCACGGCGGCGTCCACCACGAGCGGCAGGATCGGCGCCGTCCAGTCCCATCGGTCGGCCGTGTGCTCGGCCATCAGCGGCGTCACAGTGAGGATCGAGTAGAGCATCGCCCCGCACACGATCAACCACGTACCGGACGACAGAGCGCGCTCCGCTGAACGCGTCTGAACACTGTTCACGCCGCACCCTCCCGACCGTCCGGAGGGGCGACGTCCACCGACCGGAAGCCCTTGACGGTCTCGTCCCGCGTGAACGGGAGGATCCGCCAGAGCACCTGCGCGGCCGGGCGTTCATCGCCCGGCCCCCACGCGTGAACGGGCACGCCACGGGTGGCGACGTAGGCGCGTGCCGCGCTCGCGTCGGTGTGGATGCTGTGGGGCTCGCCGTAGTGCAGCAGTAGGACCAGCGAACGGTCCGCGCGCCTCGCGGTCTCCAGCTCCCCCAGCAGCCGGCCCACGTGCTCGGCGCGCTCGGCGACGTCGGCCCGCGCCCGCTGTAGCGCCGCCTCCACCTCGGTCACGTGCTCGCGCAGGATGCCGGCGTCACTCTCCACGGATTCGGCGCGGGAGGTCAGCTCCCACACCGTTCGGACGTGCCTGCGGAAGGCGGCATCGGCCTGCCCCTGCACCTCGCGGGCACGGGCACGGGCCTGCTCGGCGTCCTCGCGCAGTCGGCGCAGTCCGCCGACGGTGACGACGCGGATCACGCCGCACCCCCCGACAGGCTCACGCCGGCCGTGCGGTTGACCAGGTCCCGCCGCGCGGCGAGCACCCGGTTCCGCGCCCGGCGGATCCTCCGCCCGTCCACCTCGTTCATGGGGCGGTCCATGGCCTTGATCTGCGCGTCCAACAGGTCGACCTCCGCCAGGATCAGCGGGGACTCCATCTCGATCGCGTTCAGCTCCGCGGCCGTCGGCTCCATGAAGTCGGCGAACGCGGTAACAGCGTCCTGAACAGTGACGATGTGCTTCATTGGGTCGTGTTCCTCTCGCAGGGTTGAACGGCCCGAACAGCGGCCCCGGTGTTCCCGCACCGGGGCCGCGCCGTTGAAGTCGGAACATCCGGCTCCCCTAGACCTCGCCCGTACGAGCCCCGGCGCAGCACGCGGGCCCGGACGGGCGAGGCAGGCAACCGGCCGCCGTATTCACCGCGCGGCGGAAGTGGTCGGATGACGCGGTGGGGATGCCGCCGCGCCGGTCCAGCGCGGCGGCCCCGTAGGTCTTCGACGAGCCATGAGGACCTCCGATAGAAGACGAAGGGAATCCGAGGGCTTCACCGGCGCCGTCGCCACGGCCGTCCGGTCCCGAGCCTCGAAGGTGTCGGGGCGCCCTATTCACACCGCTCGGCGCCAGCAGAACGACCGCGAGCGGCCGTCGACGGTCCTCACCCGGCCGTCGCGGGGACGGGGACTTAAGGCCCCGTCGAACTTGACTCCCTGTTGAGTTCTCAAAGAACGACCAGCTCAGGGCCCCAACAGCACGAGCTATCCCGAACCGACAAGCCGTGGAGGCAGCCCAAAGAAGACCCCTCCGACTCGCTGTCCTAGGACTACGAGTGACCTGAGATGAGAATGCATCGCAGTCCTAGGACTGTCAACAGTCCTAGGACTGTGTGCTTCACTGGGATGTGTCGAGAGGAGTTCTGCGTGGCATCGAAGGCCCCGAAGTGGCGGGACCTGGCCGACCGCTTCGGCCAGCAGATCAGGAACGGCGACTACGAGCCTGGCCAGCAGCTTCCGCAGATCCGGGAGCTTGTGGAGGCGGGCGAAGGTTCAAAGGAGACGGTCCACCGGGCTTACAAGGCACTCGAAGCCGAGGGTCTTGTGACCATGACTCGCGGTCACGGCACCGTCGTGCGCCCGAAGTCGCCGCTCAAGCGGCTCGGTATCGCCCGGTACGACAAGGCGAAGTGGCGGGACGGCGACGAAGTCGCGTTCATCGCTGACCGCGTGGCGTCCGGCCGCGCGTACAGCCGGAACGAGCAGACCCAGAACGTGAGCCGGGTGAAAGCGCCGGCGGCCGTCGCTGAAGCTCACGGGCTCCCCGAGGGCGCGGACGTGTACGCGCGCGCCCGGCTCGTGAAGGAGGGCAGCCAGCCCACCCATACCCTGACCAGCTACTACCGCCCCGAGCACGTGGAAGGTACGCGCATCGTCGACCCGACTCCCGGCCCGGCAGGTCGCGGTGGTGGTTTCCGTGTCCTCTATGACGCCGGGTACGAGATCGACCACATGCGCGAGGAACTGTTCGCGCGCGTGCCCACCGCCGAAGAGGCTCAGCTTCTCCAGCTCTCGCCGGGTGAGTGGGTGGTAGAACTGCACCGCACCACGTACACGGCGGACGGGACGGTCGTAGAGTTCGCCGTCGGAGTCCACGCGGCGTCGCGCTTCGCATGGTCGTACGACTTCAAGGTCCCCGACTCGGCAACAACGGAGGGCGAGGGCAAGTGATCTCGGCTCAGGCATGGGCGGACGCGCAGCGACTCTGGGACTTCCAGCAGATGGGCCACGAACCCCGCCCATGCTCTGTGGCCGTGGGTCTCGGCAGTCACGATCTGGGGGTTGCCGACATGACGGCCGACCTCTACCGCCGTGGAATGGCGCCACTCATCGTCTTCACCGGCGCGACCAGCCGAACGACGCATGAGCGGATGCCGCGCGGCGAGGCTGAGCACTACCGCGAGCGGGCCGTAGAGCTGGGGGTTCCTGAGGACGTCCTCCTTGTGGAGCCGAGGGCTCGGAACACGGGCGAGAACATCCGGTTCTCGCGCGCGCTGCTCGAAGAGCGTCACGTGCCCGTCTCGTCCGTCCTGCTGGTCAGCAAGCCCTATGAGGAACGACGCGCGTACGCGACCGCCCGGAAGCTGTGGCCCGGTGTCGAGTGGGTGTGCGCGTCGACCCCGATGACGCTTCCTGACTACGTCGACTCGATCGGGGATGCGCGCCTTGTGGTCGACATGCTGGTCGGTGCACAACAGCGGCTCATGATCTACCCCCGACAGGGGTTCATGATCGAGCAAGAGATTCCCGACGACATCAGGGCCGCGTACGAGCGACTACGCGACCACGGCTTCACGAGTCGACTCGTACCGGAAACCGCAGGTCAGGCGTGATGACGCTGGGCCACCCTCCGTCTCAGTTTCCGTCTCATTCACACCCGTTCGGAGCCGTCCACAATGGTTCACGCGACGGGGGCGAGTACGGGAATGAACGAGGCTGAACGGCCCTGGATCCTGCCCTGACCAGCACGAACAGACCTCGAAAGCGAGTGTGGCGCAAGTCACCGAGGGTTCAAATCCCTCCGCTACCGCTTCAGAAGGGCCCCGTCGTGAGACGGGGCCCTTCGTGCGATTATGTGCGCTCATTCAGCCATCAGTGACAGGGGAGGCCGCGGTGGCGGTGAACGCCAAGAAGATCGCCGTCTACGTGCTCGTGGTCTTCGCGCTGTACGTGATCATCACGGACCCGGCCAAGGCCGCCGACTACGTCCAGATAGGGTTCGAGGGCATATCGGACGCCGCCAAGGCCGTCGGCGACTTCTTCACCTGGCTCGCCGACGGGGCGAAGTAGCACGCATCGGGAGTGCCCATGATCCGCCACCTGGTCCTCTTCAAGCTCCACGACGGCGTCCGGCGCGACGACCCCCGCGTGGTGGCGGGCGAGGCCGCCTTCCGGGCCCTGGGCGGGCAGATCGAGGAGCTTCGCTTCTGGGAACTGGGCTGGAACGTCAGCGAGCGCCCCGTCGCCTACGACTTCGCCATCAACTCGGCGGTGGAGGACGCGGACGCCCTGAAGCGCTACCTCGAGCACCCGGCCCACCAGGCGGGCGTCGCCCTGTGGCGGGAGTTCGCCACTTGGGTGGTCGCCGACTACGAGTTCTGAGCCGCGCGCCCGCGACCGGGCCACAGGACCCGGACAAGCCCTCCGCCGGAACGGCGGGGGGCTTTCGCGTGCGCCGGGCGGCCGGGTCACCCCTCAACTTGTCCCTCAACACGGCGTTATGGGGTGCTTGCACACAGTGCACATGTCTTGTGATGCTATGACCGCTTTTGACGGATGATTGACCGATGAAGAGGTGGCGTTGACCGTGTCGGCCAGTACTGCGCCGCCCCAGGTGGAGGCATCCGCCGCTCCGGCCCCCGACCCCGCCGCCCCCGATCCGGGCGCCGACCCGGCTCCCGTACCGGAGAAGCGCCGGGGCGCCGACACCCGGGCGCTCACCCAGGTGCTCTTCGGCCAGCTGAAGGAGCTCTCCCCCGGCTCACCGGAGCACAACCGCGTGCGCGGGGCGCTCATCGAGGCGAACCTCCCGCTCGTGCGCTACGCGGCCGCCCGGTTCCGCTCCCGCAACGAGCCGATGGAGGACGTCGTCCAGGTCGGCACCATCGGCCTGATCAACGCCATCGACCGTTTCGATCCCGACCGCGGCGTGCAGTTCCCGACCTTCGCGATGCCGACGGTCGTCGGGGAGATCAAGCGGTACTTCCGCGACAACGTGCGCACCGTCCACGTCCCGCGCCGGCTGCACGAGTTGTGGGTGCAGGTCAACAGTGCCACGGAGGACCTGACCACCTGTTTCGGCCGCACGCCGACCACCGCCGAGATCGCCGAGCGGCTGCGGATCGGCGAGGACGAGGTGCTGTCCTGCATCGAGGCCGGGCGCTCGTACCACGCCACCTCCCTGGAGGCGGCGCAGGAGGGCGACGGGCTGCCCGGACTGCTGGACCGCCTCGGCTACGAGGATCCCGCGCTGGACGGGGTGGAGCACCGCGATCTGGTCCGCCACCTCCTCGTCCAGCTCCCGGAGCGGGAGCAGCGCATCCTGCTGCTGCGTTACTACAGCAACCTGACCCAGTCCCAGATCAGCGCGGAGCTCGGGGTCTCCCAGATGCACGTGTCCCGGCTGCTGGCGCGCAGCTTCCAGCGGCTGCGCTCCGCGAACCGGATCGACGCCTGAGCGGACGGGGCCTGAGCGGACGGGGCCTGGCCGGATGGCGGCCTGAGCCGGCGAACGCCGGAGTGGATCGGCGCCTGACGGACAGAAGACTGACGGACCGACACCCGACCGGACAAAGGATCGATCGGTCACCGTCCCGAGCGAATCGCTCACCAGGACGGATCCCGACAGATTTGCGCTGATACCCCGTCATACCCCCTGTTTCCAGGGCTGTTTCGTCACTCAGATGTCGACATGTCACTACAGCGTGTTGCCGACATGTGACATTCTGCGGGAAGAGCGTTTGCCGGGGCTTCGGCTCCGGTATTCAGGTGAAGGCCGACCTTCCTCTCCGGGAGCGTCAGCCGCGACCGTCCCGCGACCCAAAGGGGGTGGCATGTCCGCAGACCAGGGCAGCTCGAAGGTGCTCACGCTCACGCCGAGCGAAACCGCGCCCGCCGAGCCCGTCACGCCGGTCGAGCCCGACGTGCTCGACGACGTCACGGCCCTCGAGGCCGCGCCCGCCCCGGCCCTCCCGGCCACCGGGGCCATCGACACCCGCACCCTGTCCCGCTCCCTGTTCCTGCGGCTCGCCGCCCTGGACGAGAACAGCCCCGAGCGCGCCTACGTCCGGGACACCCTCATCGAGCTCAACCTCCCGCTCGTGCGCTACGCGGCGGCCCGGTTCCGCTCCCGCAACGAGCCGATGGAGGACATCGTCCAGGTCGGCACCATCGGCCTGATCAAGGCGATCGACCGCTTCGACTGCGAACGCGGCGTGGAGTTCCCGACGTTCGCGATGCCGACGGTCGTCGGTGAGATCAAGCGCTTCTTCCGGGACACCTCGTGGTCGGTGCGCGTGCCACGCCGGCTCCAGGAGCTGCGCCTGGCCCTCACCAAGGCCAGCGACGAGCTCTCCCAGAAGCTGGACCGCTCGCCCACGGTCTCCGAACTCGCCGCCGTGCTGGGCGTGTCCGAGGAGGACGTCGTCGACGGCCTCGCGGTCGGCAACGCGTACACGGCCTCCTCGCTGGACTCGCCGGCCCCCGAGGACGACGGCGGCGAGGGCTCCCTGGCCGACCGCCTCGGCTACGAGGACACGGCCCTGGAGGGCGTCGAGTACCGCGAGTCGCTGAAGCCGCTGCTGGCCAAGCTGCCGCCGCGCGAGCGCCGCATCATCATGCTGCGCTTCTTCGCGAACATGACGCAGTCGCAGATCGGCGAGGAGGTCGGCATCTCCCAGATGCACGTCTCCCGCCTCCTGACTCGCACGCTCTCCCAGCTGCGCGAGGGCCTGATCTCCGACTGACGCCTGTCCGGCGGCTCAGACCGCCGACGCGCGAGATCAGGGCGGCGTGAGCAACGCGTCGTCCGTGTGTCACGACATGGCCGCCGGGGCGCCCTGAGGGCGCGTCGGCGGCCGTCGTCGTGTGCCCTGACGGTGGCGGCGGGGGGAGCCCGGCCCGCCGGACAGGCAGGCTGGCGCGCCCGACCGGCGGTGCGATGCAGGTAGGGGCGGGGGCGGCAGCAGGCGGGGGATGCCCCGGCCCGCCGGACGGTCAGGCTGGCGCGCCCGACCGGCGGTGCGATGCAGGTAGGGGCGGGGGCGGCAGCAGGCGGGGGATGCCCCGGCCCGCCGGACGGTCAGGCGGGCGCGTCTGACCGGCGGTGCGATGCACGTAGGGGGTGGGGGCGACAGCGGGCGGGAGGACGCCCCGGCCCGCCGGACGGGTAAGCGGGCGCGCCCGACCGGTGGTCAGCGCCTGCGAGGGTGAAGTGTGCGCGACGGCCGCGGGCGAGGAAGGCCCCGGCGGTGGGAGGAACGCGTCGGCCGGTGACATGACATGGCCGCCCGCGTGCCTTGAGGGCACGTCGGCGGCCGTCGTCGCGTGGGGGCGGCCCGCCGGGCGGGCAAGCGGGCGTACCCCGCGGGCGGTGCGCTGCCCGCAGGGGGAGGTGCGTTACGGCAGCGGACGGCAAAGGCCCCGGCCCGCCGGGCGGGTGGGCCCGGCCGGCGGTGCAGTGTCTGCGAGGGGGAAGTGCCGTGCCGCGGGGGCTACTTGAGTGCCAGCCAGGCGACTGCCGCGACGATTGCCACCGCCACCACTACGCCCACGATCAGACCGATGCGGGGGCCGGCCGGAGCGGGGGCCTGGCGGGAGGACTGGGGCGCGCCCTCGTCGACGAACGCGCGGAACATCTGGGTGCTGCCGGCGGGGTCGTGGTTGCCCTGGGGGCCCTGGGTGTTAGCCATGCCCCGAGACCCTAGCGAAAACGCCGCTGCCGCCCCAAGTGGGGCCCCTCCCGACGGTCGCCCCTCGTACTCCCCGCGCGGGGATCAGGGTCGCTCGGCCCGGCCGGCCCGCCCCACCTGCGCATTTACTGCCGCAATACTTGCCTTTGCCAAGTTTTTGCGGCCGTCACCACCTATTTATTTGCCTGTAGCAACCAAGCGCTCCTATGGTTGCCCTAAGCAACAAACACGGGAGGTGTGATGGCCGAGCAGGCGCAGTACGCGCGCTACCCCCAGTACGCAGAACTCGCGCGTCAGCTCAGCGGCGTAGGCGCCGTGAAGCGGGACCTCGGGCGGATCCTGCCCGCCGACTGCTCCGCGGGCTCCGCGGCGGTGCTGACGCTGCTCGGACGCCACGGCGACCTCCGGATGAGCGCGCTCGCCGAGCTGCTCGCCGTCGACATGTCGGTGACCAGCAGGCACGCCGCGCACCTCGCCGAGCGGGGCTGGATCGAACGCTCCCCCGACCCCGCCGACAAGCGCTCCCGCATCCTGCGCCTGACCCCCGAGGGCACCGCGATGCTCCTCGAACTGTCCCGCCGCAGCACCGACCTCCTGGCGGAGCGGCTGAGCGACTGGACCGAGGACGAGGTGGACCAGCTCATCCTGCTGATGACCCGCCTGCGCGCCAGCTTCGGCGACTGCCGTACGACAGCGCACCGGCCGCCGCCCGCACCCCCCTCGCCCCCTCCCGTTCCCGGGAGCGAACCGACCACCCGTACACCCGCACAAGCGACGTAAGAGAAGGAAGCCCATGGCAACGACCACACCAGCCGGTGTGCGGGCGCACGCGAAGCACGCCGGAGGGCACGGCGACGACGCCCCGATGACGCACCGGCAGATCATGGAGGCCCTCTCGGGCCTGCTGCTCGGGATGTTCGTGGCGATCCTGTCGTCCACGATCGTCTCCAACGCCCTCCCGGAGATCATCGGCGACCTCGGTGGCGGCCAGTCCGCCTACACCTGGGTCGTCACCGCCACGCTGCTGGCGATGACCGCGGCGACCCCCCTGTGGGGCAAGCTCGCCGACCTCTACAACAAGAAGGCGCTCGTCCAGATAGCGCTGGTCATCTATGTGCTCGGCTCGATGGCCGCCGGTCTCTCGCAGAACTCCGGCATGCTGATCGCCTGCCGCGTGGTGCAGGGCGTCGGCGTCGGCGGCCTGTCCGCCCTCGCGCAGATCGTGATGGCCGCGATGATCTCCCCGCGTGAGCGCGGGCGCTACTCCGGCTACCTCGGCGCGACGTTCGCGGTCGCGACCGTCGGCGGCCCGCTGCTCGGCGGCGTCATCACCGACACCAGCTGGCTCGGCTGGCGCTGGTGCTTCTACGTCGGCGTGCCCTTCGCCGTCATCGCCCTGATCGTGCTGCAGAAGACCCTGCACCTGCCGGTCGTGAAGCGGGACGTCAAGGTCGACTGGGCCGGCGCGTTCTTCATCTCGGCGGCCGTCTCGCTGCTGCTCGTCTGGATCACCTTCGCGGGCGACAAGTACGACTGGCTGTCCTGGCAGACGTACGCGATGGTCGCGGGCGCGGTCGTGCTGGCGCTGGTCTTCCTGCTCGTGGAGTCCAAGGCCAGCGAGCCGATCATCCCGCTGCGCCTCTTCCGCAACCGCACCATCACCCTGTCGTCGATCGCCTCGCTGTTCGTGGGTGTCGCGATGTTCTCCGGCACGGTGTTCTTCGCCCAGTACTTCCAGCTGGCCCGGGACGAGTCCCCCACCATGTCCGGCGTGCTGACCATCCCCATGATCGGCGGCCTGTTCGTCTCCTCGACGGTCTCCGGCCAGCTCATCACCCGCACCGGCAAGTGGAAGGCGTGGCTGGTCGGCGGCGGTGTCCTCATCACGGCGGGCCTCGGTCTGCTGGGCACGATCCGCTACGACACCGACTACTGGAAGACCGCCGTCTTCATGGCGCTGCTGGGTCTCGGCATCGGCATGATGATGCAGAACCTGGTGCTGTCCACGCAGAACCAGGTCGACCCGGGCGACCTCGGCGCCGCCAGCTCGACCGTCACCTTCTTCCGCTCCCTCGGCGGTGCGATGGGCGTCTCCGCGCTGGGCGCCGTCATGGCCCACCGGATCACCGACTACGCCCAGGACGGCATCGCCGACCTCGGCCCCAAGTACGCCTCCCTCGCCTCCGGCGGCTCCACCGGCGAGATCCCGGACATGGACAAGCTGCCCGTGCCGCTGCGCACGGTGATGGAGAGCGCGTACGGCCACGGCATCGCCGACGTCTTCCTGATCGCCTCCGTCCTGGCGCTGCTCGCCTTCCTCATCACGCTGTTCATCAAGGAGGTCCCGTTGCGGACCAAGGGCGCGCTGGCACAGGCGGCTGCCGGAGCCGCGGAGGAGACCGCCCCCGCGCAGACCGCCGCCGCGCAGACCGACACCGCCGTCGAGACCCCGGCCGGGGCCGTGGCCGAGGAGAAGGTCCCGAGCTGGGCCGTCGCCGACGACGGGAGCGACGGCACGGCGAACGCCACCGAGCCGATCCCGGCCGTCGCGGACGCTGCCGAGGTCGCCGCCGACACCGGTGCGGGCGTCCCCGTCCACGGTCATGTCCGCGGCGCGGAGAACACGCCCGTCCCCCGGGCCGCCGTCACGCTGATCTCCCTCGCGGGCCGGCAGCTCGGCCGGTCGGTCGCCCAGGCCGACGGCTCCTACGCGCTGGACGCGCCGGGTGCGGGCTCGTACGTCCTGATCGCCTCCGCCGACGGGTTCCAGCCGCAGGCGTCCACCGTCGTGGTGAACGGCGACCCGGTCGCGTACGACATCGTGCTGAGCGGCACCAGCGGACTGCGCGGTGTCGTGCGGGCCGCGGTGACCGGGGAGCCGGTCGAGTCGGCGATGGTGATCGTGACCGATGTCCGCGGGGACCTGCTGGCCACCGGCACCACCGGCGAGCAGGGCGACTTCTCCTTCGCCGAGCTGGTGCCGGGCGCCGTGACCGTCGCGGTGAACGCCGCCGGGTTCCGGCCGCGCGCCCTGCCCGTCGAGATCGGCGTCACCGGGGTGACCCGTACGGAGGTCGTCCTCGACGCCGGGGCACGGCTCCGGGGCGTCGTACGGGCGCCGCACGGTCCGCTGGCCGACGCGCGCGTCACTCTGGTGGACGCGGCGGGCAACGTGGCCGGCACGGCCACCACCGGCGACGACGGTGCGTACGCCTTCACCGACCTCGACGGCGGCGAGTACACGGTCATCGCGACCGGCTACCCGCCGGCGGCCACCTCGCTCACCGTGAGCGGCCCGGGCGTCGACGACCACGACATCGAGCTCGCCCACCCGGGCGAGTAAGGGGTCCGTCCCCTCCGGGACCGACCAGAACGACCAGAACGAGCAGGACACACGGCCCGTGGCGGGGCGATCCCCCGCCACGGGCCGTGCCTTCAGGAGGAGTTGCCCGAGATGGGACTGACCGCCAGGATCCGCACCAGGGACGGATGGGCCGTGTCGCACGCGATCGTCACGGTGACCGACATGACGGGCACGCAGGTGCTGCGCGCCGAAGCCGACCCCGAGGGCGTCGTACGGGACACCACGGCGCTGGCCGCCGGGGCGTACACGGTGATCGTCACCGCGGTCGGGTACGCGCCCGTCGCCTCCAGCGCCCTCGTCACGGCGAGCGGACGGGCCGAGGTGGGCACGGTGACGCTGGCCCGGCAGGGCGGGGCCGAACTGCCGCCGCCCGGCCCGTGGACCGTCGACCCGGCGCACTCCACGGTCGGCGCGGTCGCCCAGCACCTGGGGATCTCCAGCGTGCGCGGCCGGTTCACCGACTTCTCGGCGCGGGTGGAGATCTCCCCGCACGACGTCACCGAGTCCCGTGTGGAGGCGGTGATCCGGGCCGCCTCCATCGACACCGGCAACAGCATGCGCGACACCCACCTGCGCTCCGCCGACTTCCTGGACGTGGAGACGTACCCGGAGATCACCTACCGCTCGACCGGGCTGACGGCCGCCGGTCCCGACCGCTGGACGGTCCACGGCGACCTCACCCTGCGCGGGATCGCCCGCCCCGTCGACCTCGACCTCGCCTACCTCGGCACCGGCGCCGACCCGTGGGGCGGCACCCGCGCGGCCTTCCGCGCCACGGCCGACCTGGACCGCGAGGACTTCGCCATGAACTACAACCAGATCCTCCAGGCGGGCATCGCGGCCATCGGCACCACCCTGAAGGTGGAGCTGGACGTGCAGGCCGTCCAGGGCGCGTCGCTGCCGCAGGCGTAGGACCGGCAGGGTCAGGCTCCCGGTCCCCACTGCGCCTACGCTGGCGGCATGGCACCGAACATCGCGACCAACACCTCCGTCACCCTCGACGAGCTGCTGGACTTCGTGCGTCCCCGGCACCGCGCGATCCTGCTGACCAGGCGGGCCGACGGCAGCCCCCAGGGGTCGCCGCTGACCTGCGGCGTCGACGACTCGGGCCGGATCGTCGTCTCCACCTACCCGGAGCGGGCCAAGACGCGCAACGCCAAGAGGGACGAGCGGGTGAGCCTGATCGTGCTCAGCGACGAATGGAACGGACCCTGGGTCCAGATCGACGGCACCGCCGAGGTCATCGACTCGCCGGACTCCGTCGAGCCGCTGGTGGAGTACTTCCGCAACATCTCCGGCGAGCACCCGGACTGGGACGAGTACCGGGCGGCGATGGTCGAGCAGGGCAAGTCGATCATCCGGGTCACCCCGCGGAAGTGGGGACCGGTCGCCACCGGAGGCTTCCCGGCACGACTGGC
>NZ_SHKS01000003.1:159168-656169 GCF_004217285.1 Streptomyces sp. BK239 | reverse complement strand
CACCCGGCCCTCCCCGACGGACGGAGTCCGGCGCAGCGCGGCGAAGCCTGCGAAGCAGTGCGAGGGGCGCAAAAGGAAGGGGCCCGGGCGGCGATGGTCGAGCAGGGCAAGTCGATCATCCGGGTCACCCCGCGGAAGTGGGGACCGGTCGCCACCGGAGGCTTCCCGGCACGACTGGCGCCCCAGCAGTAGCCCACGCCCGGCCCTCCCCGACGGACGGAGTCCGGCGCAGCGCGGCGAAGCCTGCGAAGCAGTGCGAGGGGCGCAAAAGGAAGGGGCCCGGGCGGCGATGGTCCAGCAGGGCAAGTCGATCATCCGGGTCACCCCGCGGAAGTGGGGACCGGTCGCCACCGGAGGCTTCCCGGCACGACTGGCGCCCAAGCAGTAGCGGGGGCGGGCCCATCGGCCGCGGCGTCAGTCTCGGTCAACCATCGCCTCGATGCCCGCGACCAACAGGTCCAGGGCGAACGTGAAGTCGCGGTCCAGCATCTCCGCGACCGTGTCGCCGCCCCGGGCCGCCATGATGTCCTTCGACTGTTCCACCATCTCGGCCGTCTCCGGCGCCCGGGTCACCGATGCCATGGCGTTGTGGAAGTACTCGTCCGCGCTCATGCCGGTGTCCGCCGCCCGGCCGAGGAAGTGGCTCTCGATCGTGCCGTAGCCGTACACGAACTGGAAGACGGCGGAGATCGCGCCGGTGATGCGGTGGGCGGCGAGTCCGGTGCCGCGGACGACCTGCTGGACCGTCCGGGAGAACGCCAGCGAGTTCGGCCCGATGTTCAGGTACCGCCCGGCCAGCGGGGACAGCCAGGGGTGGCGGACCAGCAGCGTGCGGTATCTGGTGGCGAGCGTGCGCAGCTGCCCGCGCCAGTCCTCGTCCGCGGCGTCCGGGTCGGGCAGCTCCATCTCGCCGAAGGCCGCGTCCAGGGCGAGTTCGAGCAGGTCGTCCTTGGTGTCGACGTACCAGTACACCGACATCGCCGTCACGTTCAGCTCGGACGCCAGCCGCCGCATGGAGAACTTGTCCAGTCCCTTGGCGTCCAGCAGCCGCACGGTGGCCTCGATGATGCGGTCCCGGTCCAGTCCGGAGGGCTGCCCGCCGCCGCGACGCCGGTGCGCCTTGCCCTCCAGCCAGACACTGGTCCGCGCCGCCTTCCCGGCATCGGCCTTCGCCATGGGCGCAACCTTCCGACGTCGCTGTTCCTGGGGAGAATGCTAGGGCGTGCCGCGAGCGGCACCTCCGCCCCGTATCCCCTGGTCCCGCGCCTGTCACTCCGGCGGAGCCGCACGCTCCGCCCGGCGCAGCAGCGCCGCCGCGACCAGACCGCCCAGGAGGACGGCGACCGCCCCCACCAACTGGCTGGTCTCCAGCCCGGAGGCGAACGCGTCGGCGATCCGCTCCCGCTCCCCCGCCCCGTCCGCCGCGGCCAGCGCCGCCGGCAGCGACGCCGCGGACACCGCCACCAGGGACGCGAAGCGGGAGTTGAGCACGGCGCCCAGGACCGCGACGCCGAGCCCGTTGCCGAACTCGGCGAGCGTTCCGTTGATCCCCGCCCCGACGCCCGCCTTCTCCGGCGGGATCGCGCTCATGATGGCGTTGGCCATCGCCGGCATCGACAGCGCCACACCCGCGCCCATGACGACCAGCCCGAACAGCGTCCCGCCGTACCCGTGCCCGCCGAGCAGCGCGATCGCCGCCAGCCCGGCCGACACCAGCGTCATCCCGAGCGCGATGGCCGCCGGCGTGCCGGCCCTCAGCACCAGTTTCGCCCCGACGCCGGTGAAGTTGAGGACGACGACCGTCAGCGCCAGCGGCGCGGTCCGCAGCCCGGCGTCCAGCGGCTCGTAGCCGAGCACGAACTGCAGGTGCTGGGTGAGCAGGAACAGCGAGCCCGTCATGCCGAACGCCACCAGGATCGCGCCCGCGACCGCGCCGACGAACCTCTGGTCGCGGAAGAAGTGCATGTCCAGCATCGGGTGCTCGGTGCGCAGCTCCCACAGCACGAAGAGGCCCAGTACGACCGTCCCGGCCGCCGCCGGGACCAGCACCCGCGCCGAGGCCCAGCCGTGCTCGGGGCCGGTGATGATGGCGTACACGACGGCCGTCATCCCGACGGTCGACAGCACCGCGCCGACCAGGTCGGGCCGGTCGCCGGCCTGGTGCCTGGACTCCGGTACCAGCGCGGCGACCGCGACCAGGCCGAGCAGGGCGACCGGGATGTTGATCAGGAAGATCGCCCCCCACCAGAAGTGGTTCAGCATCACCCCGCCGATCAGCGGCCCGGCCGCGAAACCGAGCGAACTGACCGTCGACCACAGCGCGATGGCCTTCACTCGCTCCTGGTCGTCGAAGATCTGCACGACGACGGCCAGGGTCGTCGTCATCAGCAGCGCGCCGCCGACGCCCATGCCCGCGCGGGCCGCGATCAGCTGGGCCGGGCTCTGCGACAGCCCGGCCGCCAGCGAGCCCAGGCCGAAGACGGCGAGGCCCGACATCAGCATCAGCTTGCGGCCGTAGCGGTCGGCGGCGTTGCCCGCCGTGAGCAGCAGGCCGGACTGGACCAGGGAGTAGGCGTTCATCATCCACTGCACGTCGGCGGTGGTCGCGTCCATCTCCCGGGTGAGCGAGGGGATCGCCACGTTGAGGATCGTGTTGTCGAGCAGCACGGTGAGCTGCGCGAGGCAGATGACGCAGAGGATCAGCCAGCGCTGGGGGTGACCGGCCGGCGTGGTCTCGGGCGGGGCGGTTTCCTGGGGGGACGTCGTCATGCTGTACACCGTAGAACGACTCTCGTACGGTGTACAACGCGGTATTCGGGCACGGGGGTTCCAAGCAAGAGGGTGTCTTCGGGTACGGCGAAGGGCGGTGACCTGAGGCCACCGCCCTTCGCCGTGCCGTGCGCGTTTCCCGCGGGGTCAGCCGCTCGCCTTCTGCGTCAGGTCGTAGAAGGTGGCCGAACCCACCGTGACCTGCTTGAAGTTGGCCTGCACCCATGCGGTGATCTGGGCGGACGAGCCGTTGTCGCTGCCGCTGCCGCGCATGCCGCCGCCCGAGCCGCCGGAGATGAAGTAGTGGATCTTTCCGTCGGTCACGTACTGCTTGAACTGGGCCGGCGTCGGGGACGGGTCGGTTCCGTTGAAGCCGCCGATCGCCATCACCGGGTCGCCGGTGGCGAGCTGGTAACTCGCGGCGTTCTGGGCGCCGATGGCCGCCGCGACCCAGGTGTGGTCGCCCGAGTCGGTCTCCAGCAGCTTCTTCGCCTCGTCGGAGACGCTGGCGCCGTTGATCAGACCGCCCATGCCGCCACCGCCGCCCATGCGGCCGCCGGTGCCGTTCTGCTGGTTCTGCCGGCCGTTCTGCTGGCCCGGCATTCCGCCACCGAAGCCGCCGAAGCCGCCGCCGGGGAAGCCGTTGCCGTTCTGCTGACCCTGCTGGCCGTTCTGCTGACCCTGCTGACCTTGCCGGCCGTTCTGCTGGTTCTGGCCGTTCTGGCCTCCGCCGGGGAACCCGCCCGTCCCGCGCCCGCCGCCGGGGAAGCCCCCGCCGCCCGGGCCGCCGCGACCGCCCGCGACCGCCGGGCCGGCGGTGACGATCGAGCCGGTGTGGCCCTCGTTCACCGTGGTCAGCGTGTACGCCGTCGGACCCGCCAGCGCCGCGACGACGCCGAGGCCGGCGACGCCCAGGGCCAGCCCGCGCCCCAGCCTGCTGACGAAGATCAGGCCGAGCGCCGCGGTCAGGCCGCCCACCAGCACGAGCCACTTCAGCCAGGGCAGGTAGTCGGAGGAGCGGTTGAGGAGGACGTACCCCCACACCGCGGTGGCCGTCGTCGCGCCCGCCAGGGTCAGCGACGCCCACGCCCTGCCCCGCAGCTCCCACAGCGTGACCGCGCCCATGCCGATCAACGGCGCGATGTAGGGGGCGAGGGCGACGGTGTAGTACTCGTGGAAGATCCCCTGCATGTAGCTGAAGACCACCATGGTGATCAGCAGCGCGCCGCCCCACACCAGGAACGAACCGCGGGTGACGGACGTCCGCCGGGCCCTGCCCGTGGCCACCAGGCCCGCGACGAGCAGGATCAGCGCGGCCGGGATCAGCCAGGAGATCTGGCCGCCGATGCCGGAGCCGAACAGCCGGTCCCAGCCGGTCTCACCCCAGTTGCCGCCGCCGTTGCCGCCGCCACCGCCGCCGACGCTGCCGGTCTCCTCGCCGTTGAGGCGGCCGAGACCGTTGTAGCCGAAGGTCAGCTCCAGGAACGAGTTGTTCTGCGAGCCGCCGATGTACGGGCGGGAGGAGGCGGGCCACAGCTCGACGATCGCGACCCACCAGCCGCCGGAGAGGACCAGCGCGCCCGTCGCGGCGGCCAGCTGTCCGAACCGCTTCCTCGCACTCACCGGCGCGCAGACCGCGTACACGACCGCCAGCGGCGGCAGGATCAGGAAGGCCTGGAGGGTCTTGGCGAGGAACGCGAAGCCGATCGCGGCTCCGGCCCACAGCAGCCACTTCGTCCGGCCGTCCTCCAGGGCGCGGATCACGAAGTAGCAGGCCACGGCCATCAGCAGGGCGAGCATCGCGTCCGGGTTGTTGAACCGGAACATCAGCGCGGCCACGGGGGTGAGCGCGAGCACGGCGCCCGCGATCAGGCCGGCCGCGGCGCTGAACCGGCGGCGCACCGCCGCGTACACCACGGCGACCGTGCCGACGCCCATGAGGACCTCGGGGGCCAGGATCGCCCAGGAGCTCAGGCCGAAGATCCTCACGGACAGCGCCATCGGCCACAGGGAGGCCGGCGGCTTGTCGACGGTGATGGCGTTCGCCGCGTCCAGGGAGCCGAAGAAGAAGGCCTTCCAGGACTGGCTGCCGGCCTGTATGGCAGCGGAGTAGAACGAGTTGGCGTAACCGGAGGCGCTGAGGCCGTAGAGGTAGAGGACGAGGGTGGCGGCCAGCAGGCCGAGGAAGGCGGGGCGGGCCCAGCGGGGGTCCTCGGGGCGGCCGCGCCACAGTCTGCGCACGAAGGGCTGCTTCGGCTCACCCGACTCGGGGGCCGGGACGAGCGGTTCGCGTCCGGCGTCCGCGGCGTTCTGCCCCGCGGGCGTCCCCGGCGGACTCCAGGCGGTCGTCGCGGTCGTCGTCGGGTCGAGGTGCGTGGTCATCGGGCGTCCCCCGGGTCGGTGTCGTGGGGGCGCACCGGCTGCAGCCGCATGGTGGCGTCGGTGGCGTCCCCCCAGGTGCCGTCCGCGGCTTCGCCGGCGCGGAACCGGGTGGCGGGGTCGTACGAGCCCCGCGGGCCGTGCGAGCCCCGCGGGTCGTACGAGTCCCGCGGGTCGTACGAGTCCCGCTCGTCGTACGGGTCGTCGTGCCGGACGGGGCCCGCGGCCGGCGTCGGCTGGGCGTCGTCCCCCCGCCGGTCGGCGAACACCCACGCGCGGAAGAGCAGGAAGCGCAGGACCGTCGCCGCGAGGTTGGCGGCGACCAGCACCGCCAGTTCGGTGGAGTGCGCGGGGTCGGAGGTCGCCGCGTTCAGGGCGAGGAGCGAACCGCTGGTCAGCGCGAGGCCGATGCCGAAGACGACCAGCCCCTGCGCCTGGTGGCGGACGGCGCCGCCCTGGCCGCGCACCCCGAAGGTGAGCCGGCGGTTGGCGGCCGTGTTGGCGATCGCCGACACCAGCAGGGCGAGCGCGTTCGCGGTCTGGGAGCCGGCGAACAGCCGGAAGCCGCTGTAGAGCAGCAGGTAGAACAGTGTGGAGAGGCCGCCGACGACGCAGAAGCCGACGAGCTGGCGGGCCAGGCCCTTGGGTACGTCCATGATGTCGCGGTCGCGGGGGTCGTCGCCGAACGGCCTGGTCAGCCGGTCCAGGGGGAGCGAACCGGTGGCCAGGGCCTTCCCTACGCGCCATACCCCCTTCAGGTCGTCGGTCGCCGTCTTGACGATGTGCACCGTGGAGTCCGGGTCGTCGACCCAGTCGACCGGCACCTCGTGGATACGCAGTCCGGCCCGCTCGGCGAGCACCAGCATCTCAGTGTCGAAGAACCAGCCGGTGTCTTCCACCAGGGGGAGCAGGATCCGGGCGACGTCACGGCGGATCGCCTTGAAGCCGCACTGGGCGTCGGAGAAACGGGCCTGGAGCGAGCCGCGCAGGATCAGGTTGTAGCTGCGGGAGATGAACTCCCGCTTCGCGCCCCGCACCACGCGTGAGCTGCGGGAGAGCCGGGAGCCGATCGCCAGGTCGGAGTGGCCGGAGATGAGCGGCGCCACCAGCGGCAGCAGGGCGTTGAGGTCGGTGGACAGGTCGACGTCCATGTACGCGAGGATCGGGGCGTCCGAGGCGGACCAGACGGTCCGCAGCGCACGGCCGCGGCCCTTCTGAGCCAGCCGGAAGGACCTCACCTCGGGGATCCGCGTCTCCAGCAGTCGCGCCACGTCGGGTGTGGCGTCCGTGGACGCGTTGTCCGCGATCGTGATGCGGAAGGAGTAGGGGAACGTCCGCGTCAGGTGGTCGTGCAGTCTCCGGACGCACGGCTGGAGGTCCCTCTCCTCGTTGTAGACGGGGATCACTACGTCCAGGACAGGCGTACCGGCGGTGGCGGCCGGGAGGTGCTCCCGCGCCGGCAGGGTGCCGGGAGAAGAGTCGGTTCGCATGAGGACGACTTTCGTCAGGCGCCCTGTCGCACCCGTGTGCCGGCCCTGTGCTGGTCCTGTGAGTCCAGTTGCCAGTTGGTTTCGGGCGCGGGCTGGGGCAGGGTGGGTCCGAGGGCGGGCAGGTGCAGGGTGAAGACGGTCCGGCCGGGCACGCTGTCGACGGTCACGGCGCCGTCGTGCGCGGCCGCCACGGCCTGCACGATGGCGAGGCCCAGACCGGTCGAGCCGGAGGCGCGCGAGCGCGAGGAGTCCCCGCGGGCGAACCGTTCGAAGACGTGCGGGAGCAGGTCCGGCGGGATGCCCTGGCCGTCGTCCTGGACGTCCACGCACAGCCAGGGACCGCGCCGACGCACCCGTGCGGTGACGGTCGTGCCGGGCGGGGTGTGCGTGCGGGCGTTGGCGAGGAGGTTGACCAGCACCTGCTGGAGCCGGGCGGAGTCCGCCGACACCATGGCCGGCTCGTCGGGCAGGTCGAGCCGCCAGATGTGCTCGCGGCCCGCTGCGCGGGCGTCGCTGACGGTGTCGACGACGAGGGGGACGAGGTCGGTCTGATCGAACTGCAGCGGGCGGCCCGCGTCGAGGCGGGCCAGCAGGAGGAGGTCCTCGACGAGGAGGGTCATGCGTCCGGCCTCGGACTCGATGCGGCCCAGCGCGTGCCGGGTGTCGGGGCCGACCTCCTCGCGTCCGCGGCGGGTGAGTTCGGCGTAGCCCCGGATGGAGGCCAGCGGGGTGCGCAGTTCGTGGCTGGCGTCGGCGACGAACTGCCTCACCCGCGTCTCGCTCTCCTGACGCGCGTGCAGCGCGCCGTGGACGTGGTTCAGCATCCGGTTGAGCGCCGCGCCGACCTGCCCGACCTCGGTGTGCGGATCGGTCTCTGACTCCGGGACCCGCTCGCTGAGGTTGACCTCGCCGGTGTGCAGGGGCAGTTCGGAGACGCGGGTGGCGGTGGCGGCGACCTTGCGGAGGGGGCGGGTGGCCACGCCGACCATGACGGTGCCCGCGAGGCCGGCCGCGATGAGTCCGGCGGCGGTGAGGCTGATCTCCACGAGGATCAGGGTGTTGATGGTGTTGTCGACGTCCTTGGTGGGGATGCCGACGTAGTACCCGGAGTCGTCGTTCCACGCGTACTTGACGCGGTACGAGCCGAGGCCGGGGAGTTCCACGGTGTGCGGCTTCCCGTCCCGGGAGACGGAGCTGAGCGCCTTGACCTGGGACGCTTCGAGATTCGCGGCGGTCATCGTGAGGGCCGACGCCACACCCCGCTTGGCCTCGGTGACGGAGCCGTCGACGACCTTGGCGGCGACCGTCCCGGGGAGCTGCGGTCCCTTGGTGACGAAGTCGGAGAGGTCGGTCACCTTCGGCCTGCCCTGCTGCGTGGGCGTGCCGGCGGTGTTCGTGAGCCGGCCGGGCAGCCCACCGAAACCGCGCGGCGCCACCCGTGCCGCGGCCTCGGCGAGCCGCCCGTTGAGCTGGCCGTACAGATGGTCCCGCAGCACGATCGTGGTGACGGTGCCGATGACCGCGCAGACCACGGCGATCAGGGTGACGGAGACGACGACGAGGCGCGTCCGCAGGGTGCGCGGCTGCCCGGTCCGTCTCTTCGCCGTCCTCTGCCCGCGCGGTCGCCGCCGCCCGCTCATGACGCGGCGGGCTTGATCAGGTATCCCGCGCCACGCCGGGTGTGGATCATCGGCTCGCGTCCCGCGTCTATCTTGCGCCGCAGGTAGGAGATGTACAGCTCGACCACGTTGGCCTGCCCGCCGAAGTCGTACGACCACACGCGGTCCAGGATCTGCGCCTTGCTGAGCACACGACGCGGGTTGCGCATCAGGAAGCGCAGCAGCTCGAACTCGGTGGCGGTGAGGTGGATGTCCGCGCCGGCGCGGGAGACCTCGTGGCTGTCCTCGTCGAGGGTGAGGTCCCCGACGACGAGCACGGAGTCGGAGCGGCGGTCGGCGGCGCCGGAACGCCGGATGAGCCCGCGCAGCCGCGCCACGACCTCTTCGAGGGAGAACGGCTTGGTGACGTAGTCGTCGCCGCCTGCGGTGAGGCCCGCGATCCGGTCCTCGACCGCGTCCTTGGCGGTCAGGAACAGCACCGGGACGTCCGGCAGCTCACGCCGCAGCCGGCCCAGCACGGTCAGACCGTCCATGTCGGGCAGCATCATGTCGAGGACGACCGCGTCCGGCCGGAACTCCCGGGCGGCCTGGACGGCGCCGGTGCCGTCGCCGGCACTGCGGATCTGCCAGCCCTCGTAGCGCAGGGCCATGGACAGCAGCTCGGTGATCGACAACTCGTCGTCCACCACAAGCACTCGGACGGGGCTCCCGTCCGGCCTCAGCAGTTCGGTGCGCCCCTGGGGCGAGGTCGTGGTCATACGGCACACGATGTCGAGGGGCTCTGAGAGCACGCTTTCGGCTGTCTGTGATTTCCCTGAGAAACGCACAGCCGGCTCTCAGCCGAGCCGCCGGCGCGGGGCGGAATCCGTGCCTGTGTCCCTCTTCCTCCCCCTGGTCCTGCCCCTGGGCGGGCGCCGGAAGTCATGGCCTCCCCTATGAAGGCCCTTTGCGCGGGCTGTCACTCCCTCAGAACAAGCCGTCTTGGGGAATCGACCTGGTGAACTCCTTCACCGGCAGCGCGAGTTCGGGGCTTCCTTCCACCGGGACGAGCTGCCACCCCCGCATCAGCCGGGTGTCGAGCACGACCGCTCCGGCCGGCGTCCCCAGATGGAGATCGGGGCCCGCGGCCGCCAGGAGTTCGCCGTTCAGCATGCCGCCGGGGACCAGTTCGCTCACCTGGCCCAGCGGTGCCGGCGTGCCGTCGAGCCCGAACGCGCGGACATGGTCCACGGGGAGAAAGGGCTCCCGCCGCAACGACTCGGGCCAGGCCGCCAGTTCGAGGGCCTGTGCGTGCAACTCGCTGATCTCCGACGCCCTTTCCTCCGGACTCAACGGCAACTCGGCGCGTACGGCACGCTTCTCGGCGTACGGGATCCGGTCCGGGACGCGCAGGGCGGCCCGCAGCAGCTCCTCCGTGCGCCGGGCGGCCATCAGCGGGCCGGCCCCGAGCCAGCTGAAGCAGACCGCACCCTGTTCCAGCAGCCGGGCCGAACCCCGCTCGACCGCCGTGATCCCGACCTTGACCATGCCGGGCCCGAACCACGCGAGATACACCCGGTACGGCCGGGGATCGTCGGCGATCCCGTCGGCGGCCACCGAGTGCGCCCGGTCCAGCCGCGCGCACTCCTCGCACCGGCCCCCCGTGCTCCGCCCCGGCACCTGCGCCCGCACCGGACACGGATGCCCTCGCGCCCCCGCACACTCCCGCACACCCCCCTCCAGGACCCCGAAGGCCACCCGCTTCCCCCAGGACAGCGGACTACGACGCCCCCCGTCCCACATCAGCTCGGGTCCCCGCTCCGACCACCGCAGCCCCGCGCACTTCCATGCCTGTGCCATCGCTCACCACCGTAGGCCCTGCCACCGACAAAGCCCCCGCCCTTGCGCGCGCACGCCCACGCCCGGCGAGGCGGCACCCCAGGCACTCCGGGTGGCCGCCCCGGGCGTGCGGGTCGCGCACCCGCATCCCCCACTCCTCCCGCGGCCGCACCCCCGGCGGCTTGCCCCACCCCGTCAGGTGCAACACCCAGGTGACCAGCGCGGCCAGGGCGACGATCATCAGCCCGACCGAGAGCAGCGCGCCGGAGGAGGCGCACACCCCGACGCCCGCCACCGAGCCGCCGACGGCCGTGATGGCGACCCCGGTCCAACCGGCGATCGTGTGCCCTTCGTCGTACAGAGACATAGAACCCTCACGCTCTAAGAAGTTGCAGTACTTAACCTCTTACAAGGTAAGAGAAACCGAAAGCGGATAACAAGGAGCCAGCACCACCGGAACCGGAGAGGAAGCGAACCCCCGCGATGACAGCCGCCCAGCCCCCTCGCCCCGCCGCGACCCCAGTACAGGCGCTGGCCGCGATGGACGACCTCATCGCGGCCCACCTGGTCGGCCAGCAGGAGATGGCCCAGCGCCTGGGCCTGAACGTGAGCGACCTCACCTGCCTCGGATACGTCTTCCAGGCCGGCGAGGACCTCCTCACCGCGGGCGACCTCGCGACCCGGGTCCATGTCACGACCGGCGCGGTCACCGGCATCCTCAACCGCCTCGAACGCGCCGGCTACGTCACCCGCCGCCCGGACCCCCGGGACCGCCGCCGAGTCCGTGTGGCCCCGCGACCCGATGCGGCGGCACGCGTCCAGGCCCTCTACGAGCCGTACTACGCCCGCCTGAACGCCCTCTTCGCCGACTACGCCCCCGAGGAGATCGCCGTCCTCACCGACTTCTTCACCCGCACGACGAGCCTGGCCAACGCCTACCGCGAGGAACTGCGCGACCAGGCCGACGAGTCCTCCTGACCCGGGAAGCCGGCGGGCCACCGCGCCCGCGCACGTCGAAGCCCCCTCCGGAAGGACCCGGAGGGGGCTTCGACGCGCCGAGACGGATGTCAGCCGACGAGGCCGACGGACACGAGCCCGCCGCCCGCGGCGATCGCGCAGGCGATCCCGCGCTGCCACCACGTGACGGTCTCGGGGCGTCCGCGTGTCGCCATCACCAGGACGGAGTTGGCGGCGAACGCCGGGAGCAGGACGCCGAACAGCGCGAACGTCCCGACCGCGGACAGGGACAACTCCACCCGGGCCATCAGGGCGCCGACGGCCATGGCGACCGCGGCGAGCGCGTACAGCGCCGCCGAGACGAGCGTGATGTCGTCCCTCTTCACCGGCACGGGACCGCGCCGCTTGTGGTGGTTCCAGTGACGCCGCTCGGTGCCGAGCCGGGCCAGCACCATGATCACCACCTCGACCCCGAGGGCGGTCACCGCCACGTGCTCGATCGTCATGCCGTCACCTCACTTGTGGCAGGCCTGGGAGATGGCCGAGATCCCGATGAACGCCTTCACTGCCTCACGCTCCGCGGAACCGACACGCTTGCCGTTCACGAAGCGCCAGATGATGTTCGCGGTCTTCTTGGCGCCGTACCTCTTGAACAGCGCCACGGCCCGGACGACCTTGATGCTGGAACCGGCCGGCGCGAAGCTGATCAGGACGGCCGCGATGGCCGCACCGCACTTGACGACGAACTTGGTCTTGTCCCACCACCCGAAGGCGGCGCCCGGGTGGCTCCCCTTGCTGCCGCCGGTGAGCTGGGCGAGGACGGTGTCGCGCACCTCCGCGTTGGCGAAGACGGGCAGCAGCGCGGCCTGGGCCTCGGCGTCGCCGGGGTAGGCGGCCTGCACCAACTGCTGGGCGTTCGGCTTCGCCGGCAGCGCGGCCAGACGGGTGCGGAAGGCGTCCGCGTCCGGGGCGGGACGGGTCAGCGCTATGTCCAGCGCGGCGGCGAACTGCTCCTCAGTCACGCCGAGTGCGGCCACGCTCTCCGAAAGCGCCGCGCCCTGCTCCTTCTCCGCGGGCGTGAGGCCCGAGTCGTCGACGGCCACAGCGGCGCTGACAGCGGCCTGCGGCGCCGACTCCGCGGCATGGGCGCCGGTGGCGGTGGCGAAGAGGGCGCCGGCGGTCACCGCGGCGACGATCATCGCGCTGGTGCGGTGGAACGTGCTGCGCGGCCTCGTACTGGTGGTCATGCTCAAGTCCCCGTGTTTCATGTTCACTTGTATGAGGCGGTGTGTGCCTCGGTGGTCGAAATGAACGTATGACGCCGGAGAAGCCCCGTAAAGGATCTTGAGGAAGATCAGAGCTGGCGACGGGCGGCTTTCGGCTTCCCCTGTCGGAGCGGTACAGCAGGATGCGGGCAGGAGCGTGGGAGGAGATCGGCGTGGGCTTCGGCTACAAGACGGCCTGGCTGGCCGTGGGCAGCGGCGAAGTCGCCGACGCGCTGGGGCTGATCGGGCGAGTGGCCATGGACTGGGAGGCGGGCACGGAGGCGGCCTACCGGCGGGGCGTGTTCGTGGCTTCCCCGGTGGACGGCTGGACCATGGCCCACGGCCGGATCCACCTCGCCGACGGACTCGACGCCGACGGTCCCGCCCTTCTGTCCTGGCTCGGGTCACTCGGCCTGCGCCTGGGCGACCTTCAGTACTTCCACACCGACCGCATCGGCGAACTCCACGCCTGGGCGAGGGTGGAGGCCGGCCGGGTCGTCCGGGCCTACTGCTACGACGGCTCACGCGGCGACGTGCCCCTGCACATCGGTGAGCCCACCGGGATCGAGCGCCAACTCGGCGTCGGGCTCGGAGGACTGGAGGACGGCAGGGAGCACTGGACCGACTCCGACTGGGACGACTGGCATGCCGCCATGCCGCACGAACAGCACGTCATGGCCATCGCCCGGCACTGGGGAATCTGCCCTCTTGACCTCCCCGAGCCGCCACCGATGCCCCACGGCATCCACGGTTTCCCACCCGGCACGGAGTGACGACCAAGCCGCCGAGCCCGGATGCCATGCTCCGCCAAGGCTTGATCGATGTAGAGGCATAGCTCTTCACGCTCTTCGGTCTCGTAGCCGGCGCCGTCGTGGTCCTCGTTGATCTCGTTCAGCACCAGAACGACACGCTTGATCGCTTCGAAGACCTGCTCGTCGTCCTGGTCCCGGAGCGCCTCTACGTCCGACTCGAACGTACGCAGCGCCTCATCCGTCGCCGCCAGCAGCGACTGAGGGAAGAGCTCTGCCAGAAAGGCATCACTCTGGGACCGTGTCCCCACCGCGAGCTCCGTTGCCTTTTCGTCCACGCGCGCACGCCAACGTGCTGATGGTCTGATTGCCATGTTCTGGACCGTAAGCCCAGGCTCTGACAGTGCCGTTGCTGCGCACGCTTTCCAACTGTGTTGGTGCTCCCGAAGTCTGCGAACAGGGCTTTCACCTGCGTTCATGGGCGGCCAGTCGTCTGGGTGGCTACCGTCTCCGGTCCCATCTGAACGGCCGTGAACGGCGCTGAATGAGACGGAGACTGAGACGGTCGGAGACATGCCCCGACCGGGTGACATGCAGCCCGTTCGACCTCGGTGACCATTGGGGCGCCTCTATGGTGCGTCTCGCTCTTGCATACTCAGCTCACCAAGGAGTCGAACGCAGCATGGCGACACCGCCGGGTCAGCAGCCTGCCCAGCCGTACGGGCAGCCTCCGACGATCATCATCAACAACAGCAGTTCTGCCGTGGCATCTTCTGCATCGGTTATTGGCGGGGCAGGTCTGAGGCGTCGGCGTCAGTCGCTGTGGGTCCACTTCTGGCTGCTCATGTTCACTGCCGGTTTCGGCAATGTCTTCTATGGGGTGCACGTGAGCCGCTGGAACCGAGATCGGGGTCTCTGACCACCGATGAGAGGCCCTTCCGGCTCGACACGTCCGGGAGGGCCTCCGCCGTGAAATGGCTGGCAGGAGTGACTGGCTGCGACCTGGTGCATGCTGATGGCTCATGGACGGCCATGTAGTTTCTTACCGAAGATGCCGGCGTCGGGATGACTCTTGCCGAAAGTGCTCTTTGTGGCACTGGATGCGGCAACATTGTCCCACATGAACGAGGCCGTAGCAGCGTTAGCAGGAGCCTTGATCGGTGGGGGATTCGCGTTTGCTGGAGCGCTCGCGCAGGCCCGCAGTGCCCGAGCGCAGGCCGACGCCTCTCGCGCAGCAGCTAGGCACCAGACGGAATCCGCGCACATGCAGTGGGTACGCGGTGGCAGAAGCTCAGCGTGCTTTGAATTCCTGGCCCTGACTTTGGAGGTGAAAGACCAGGCATTTAATCTGCACAGTTTAAGAGAGCCGCTGGGTGGACGAGGCTTCTGGCGCAGAGTCTGCTCTTGGCGGACGGAAGCGGCAATTAGAAATGCCATCAATGAAACTCTCAGGCAGATGCGAGCCACCCTCGCCGTGATCGAGCTGTACGGTCCGGATGAGGTCGCCGGCGCCGCGCACAGAGTGGAAAGAGCATGCCTGGACCTGACCATGTGTGCTGAAGGATGGGTGAGGACTTCCGGTCTTCCTCAGTTCGACTGGAACACAGAATTATCAACAGTGCAGCGGGCGCGCGAGGAGTTCGCGACGGCCGTACGCCCGCATCTGAATGCGACGGGTGCCAGCCGATGATGTGACCGGCGCCAAAGGCTTTGTGGACTGGCCTCATCTTTATCAAGTCGATCACAGGGGATTCTTGACGTCGGTCAACCCGGCCTGCGCCTCGGCGGATCGTCCACTGAGGTCCGCCGCCGAGCGCTGCTGTTCGTGCTTGTTGGTGTCAGCCGCTGGTGTCAGTCGTCGCACGCAGCCTTGACAAGCGCGGCCGTTCTCTCGGGCTTGGACGGGTGTCGGGCTCTGCACTCTCGCCGCCTCAGACTCCGTTTGCCTCCTGATTTGGGCGAACGCTGCCGAGGTCCACCGTCTCGGCGGCGATCCCGGCAAGCGCGTCCTGGAGTCGGCGGACGGCATCCTCCGCCTCCGTGTATTCCTCAGAGCTGGGGAGGACAGTGCCAAAGCTGCCGCCACGGTCGGCCGGCATGGCGCGCCAGCGCAGGACCGGTTCAAGCGCGTTGAGAGCGCCGGAGAGAAACCAGGCCAGACGGCCGTGAGTACGCGCGAGGGAGATAGCCAGGACGGCGAGAGTTTCCCGCAGGTGTTCGAGCCGCTTGATCTGCGGCAAGTCCTCCTGGACGTTCGGCGGACCGACAACGTCGCGCAGGCCGGCTTCGGTATCAAGGGCGAGTGCACGGTCGCTCGGCTCCAGTTTCCACACCTGGTCCTGGATCTGCTGCTCCGCTTCCTCGACCAGCACTGCGACGATCCTGCGCATGTCCATGCAGATCAGCCTAGAGGAACGGGCTTAGGCGCTGGTGCTACCCCTCGATGCGAACTACGGGCGGGACGGTCGTTGAGGTCTGCCGAGCTGGTCAGCGAGCTTCTGGGAGCCGGTGACGACCGGTGCAGTCGTGGTGGTTGGTGTACTTCGCTGCTGTACCGCAACTTGATGCCGCTTCGCAGCGATGCGCTTACGAGGCTGCACATTTCGATCTTGAGGGCGGGCATTCGAAGATTGCCCGCCCTCAAGGAGGTTCGAAGCCTATGACCGTCCCTATTGCATACAAGGGGCTTGAGTTGATGCCCACGTGGTTTGTCATCACGGCTGCGGTTCTGGCTGTAGTCGGGATCATCCTGGCCTACCGACGGAGACAATGATGATCAGCTCAGAGCTGGTGAGCCGTCGCCCATCGGTTGATGGAGGCGGCTCACCTAGGGCCATGAGAGACGGATTGACCTCATCCTTGTCAGGTCGATCATGGGTAGCCAGGAACCTTGGCGAATCCGTTCTGCGCCCGGACTCCTCGACCGCTGACATCCGACGCCGATCGCCACCGTCCGTGGCTGTGTCAGGCATTGGTGTCAGATCAGCAAGGCACCCGCTCGGACCGCTCGACGGCGCCCTCGTAGTCGCTGTCGTCGTACCAATCTCGATCGGTCAAGGCACCCCTGCTCCAAAGGCTGGAGGGCGTGGCCGACTCCTTACCCCAGCCCACCACTGTCCCCAGCTCCCATCCCGTCCGCCGTCGACCCACACACCGTGGAGCGGGCGTGGTTCAGGGCGTCAAGGTGGAGCGCGCCACTGCACGAACGACCTTGACGCCCCTGGGCCGCGTCTGCTCGGCTCTGCCTGGGTCGACGGTGGACGGGATGGGAGCTCCCCGTGCACGCCCCTACGTGCCCGCAGTCGGCGCCGGCGCCCCCTCCATCCCGATGCCGGCCGATCCCCCGCCGGAGGCATCATCTTGTGCCCGCGGATGACGTCTAGCCCTTGCCCGCTTGCACGCAGCGCGCCGCCGGGCGGGGCCGCCGCTGGCGAAGACAGGCGTTCCCGTCCCGGCGGGTCGTCCAGGCCGCCCGTGACGCCCTGCGCGCCGCGCTCACTCACGCCGTGACCGAGGAGGAGATCAGCAAGAACGTGGCCTCCCTGGTCAAGGTCCCCAAGCCTCGCCGGAAGCGGATCAAACCGTGGTCCGTCGTCGAGGCGGGGCGCTTCCTCGCCGACGCGCTCACGCTCACCCGCGAAGATCCGCTCTTCGGTGCCTGGGTCCTGGTGCTCTGCCTCGGAGTCCGCCGAGGTGAAGTCCTCGGGCTCACCTGGAAGTCGATCGACTTCGAGACGGGGGAGTTGTACGTGGATCACCAGATCCAGCGGGCGGGCCGTCAGATCCTCCACCGGAGACGAAGACCGAGGAGTCGGACGACTTCCTTCCCCTGCCCGCGTTCTGCCTCAAGGCGCTGCGCATGCGCCACGCCCAGCAGACCGGGGACCGGAAGGCGGGCGGGGAACTCTGGCAGGACACCCGCGGCCTGGTCTTCACCACGAAGTACGGGACGCCCGTCGAGCCGGGGAACCTGACACGCATGTTCGCCCTGCGGTTCCGCCGCGCCGGCCTCCGTGTGATCCCGCTGCCGGAACACCCGGCACACGTGCAGCTCGCTGCTCGTCGCCCTCAAGGTCCACCCGAAGGTGGCTCAGCGGATCCTCCGGCACTCGCAGATCGCGATGACGATGGAGGTCTACGCGGAAGCGAGCGAGGAAGAGGTGCGTGCCGCACTCGGCAGGCTGTCGGCAGCGATGGGCGGCAGCGAAGCGGGCTGACATCAAGACCTGACATCAACCGTTGCTGTACTTCGCTGCTGTACGGCACGACAAAGCCCCCTCCGGGATGATCCCGAGGGGGCTTTGACCTGTGTGCACTCGGCAGGATTCGAACCTGCAACCTTCTGATCCGTAGTCAGATGCTCTATCCGTTAAGCTACGAGTGCTTGTGTGTTTTCAGTTTTTGTCTTCGCTCTCGGTCCTTTCGGCCCGCTCGCGGCGACAGGAAGAACATTACATGACTGCCGCCGCCATGTGAAATCCGATTCGCACACCCCTTGTGACCTGCGGAAACGCCTGGATGGCGGGGTAACGACGAAGCCCCGGTCGCGGGGACCGGGGCTTCAGGACGAGCGGAGGCGGAGGGATTTGAACCCTCGATGGGCCGTAAAGCCCAAACCGCATTAGCAGTGCGGCGCCATAGACCGGACTAGGCGACGCCTCCAGCACAGCCGCTCGCTCTTGTGCGAGTGGTGCGTGCAGATGATGACACAGTCGAGCGTCGTGTCACCAATCGGCCTCCACGGTACTAGGCAGGCGGGTCGCAGGGCAAAGCCATTGGGCGGCGCAACGTCCGCGCGCCGGTCGCGTTGGTCAGGTCATGTCGCAGGTCACCTCACGAGCCGTGTCACAGTGCGCGCCGCTCCGGCGCCTCGCCGTCACCGCCCTCGTCCTCGCCGTGTCCGTCACGTCGTCCGCCGCCTTCGCCGCCTCCGCCGGGCCCCTCGTGCCGCCGCCTCCGCCTGACGACGACCGGGTCGTCGGTGATCACCTCACCGTCACCGTGCGCGACGCGGGCGAGGGAGCGGACGGGACGTTCGAGCTGTACTGCCACCCCGCGGGCGGCACTCACCCGGACCCCTCGGAGGCGTGCCGGGCGCTGGAGCGGAACGCCCGGTGGGGGACGGACACCTTCGCCCCCGTCCCGGACGACAGCGTGTGCACCATGCGGTACGGCGGCCCCGCCACCGCCCATGTCACCGGCCGCTGGGCCGGCCGTCCGGTCGACGCGGTGTTCGACCGCGCCGACGGCTGCCGCATCGAGCGGTGGGACCGCTTCGTACCGCTGCTGCCCGCAGTGGGCGGGCAGACGCCCGCGACGGCCGGCGGGGCGGGCGGTCGGGTTCCGTGACGGAGGGCGGGGCGGGGTGTGGACGTCGCGGGGAGGTCACGCGGAGTCGTCGGGGGCGGTCACACGTTCTCCGTCACTTCGTCGTGCGAGCTCCCTCGCATCCGGCACCGGCAGCCCGACCCGAGCCCTTAGACTCCCTCGCGTGACACGCTGCGGGACGGTTGGCAAGATGGCCCGAGCGGTCGGCAAGGTGCGGTAACAGGGAGGAAGCGACTCGTGAGCAGCAGGCCATCCCGAGGCGCTGCTCGCCTCGCAGCCATACTGGACGCCCTTCCCGACGCGTTGGTGCTGGTCAACGCGAACGGGACCGTCGTCAACGCGAACACCATCGCGCTGGAGGCCTTCGAGGCGCCCGGGACCGCCCTCGTCGGACGGGGGCTGCTCGATCTGCTTCCGCAGTTCGACTCCAAGCTCATCCCGGGCTCCATGCGACGCCCCGACCACATGGATCCGCGGGGACGCACCAAGCCGACCCGGATGGTCGCCCGGCGCACCGACGGCACCGAGTTCCCCGTCGAGGTCACCAGCGCCAACCTGGAGAACGCCCAGCAGGCCTACGACAACCAGGGCTACGCCGGCGACGAGCTGCTGATGCTCGTCGTACGCGACCTGTCGGGCACCGTCGACACCGAGGCCGAACTCGCGCGCTCGCAGCGGCAGACCGAGATGATCCTCCGGGCCGCCGCCGAGGGCGTCGTCGGCACGGACACCGACGGGCGGATCGTGCTCGTCAACCCCGCCGCCGCGCAGATCCTCGGCTACCGGGCGAGCGACCTCGGCGGCAAGGAGCTGCACGCCCTCGTCCTGCACTCGCGCACCGACGGCACGCCGTTCCCGTACGACGAGTCGCCGCTCGCCGACACCCTGCGCTCCGGGCGCAAGCACCGGGTGCGCGGCCAGGTGCTGTGGTCCAAGAGCGGGGACAAGGTCTCCGTCGACCTGACGACCGCGCCGGTGCGCGACGGCGACCAGCTCGTCGGGGCCGTCATGACCTTCACCGACCGCCGGCCGTTCGACTCGCTCGCCGAGGAGAAGGCCGCCGTCGAGAAGCGGCACGAGGAGGCGCTGGAGAAGCTCTCCGAGGAGCACGCCTCCGATCTCACCGCGCTGCGCCAGCAGCACGTCGCCGAGCTGGAGGAGCTGCGCGACAAGCACGAGGAGGAGCTCGCCGCCGGCGAGGAGCGCTACGCCGCGCTGGGCGAGCGGGAGAAGGACCGCTACGAGGCCCTCGCCGCCCGGCACGAGCAACTCCTCACCCTGCTCGGCCGTTCGCTGCGCGGGCCGCTGGACGAACTGCGCCGTGAGCTGTCCGCGCTCGCCGCCGACGACGCCGGGCAGCTGTGGCCCGAGGCCAACCAGGTGCTGCACCACCTGTCGGCCGGGTACGCGCGCATCACCACCCTCATCGACAACGTCCTCGGCTACCAGCGGCTCGACGCCGGCGGCGAGGGGATCAGCCGTACGAAGGTGATGCTCGACGCGGTGGTGGCCGCCGGTGTGGACGGGGCCGTCGAACTCGTCGGACCGGGGCGGGTGCAGTTCGCCGTGCACGCGCCGCCCATCGAGGCCGAGGTCGACGCGCGGCTCCTCGCGACCGCGCTCGCGCACCTGGTGGCCGACGTCGCCGGTGTCGACGCGACCGGCAACGCGCCCGTCTCGACGGGCGGTTACATGGACAACACGGTCGTCGTGGCGGCCGCCCAGCGCGGCGAGGTCGTCCGGATCGAGGTGCGCGGGCCGTACGCGGGCGGCGACCCGGTGCACGAGCCGATCGTGCGCGGGATCGTGCGGGCGCACGGCGGGGTGCTCCAGACCCACGAAGTGCCGGGCATGAGCGGCAACGCCTACGTCCTCGAAGTCCCGTTGGGCGGCGGGGCCGGGGCGGTCGTCACCGCCCCGGCCGCTCCCGTGGGCTCCGCGCTCGCGCTGCCCGCGCAGGCAGGGCACGACGGGATGGCGGCGGGCGCGGGAGCGCTGGAGGCGGTGGCCCCCGACGGCATGGCCGCGGGCGCGCCGGGGTCCGGCGCGGGACGGCGGCGGGCCCGGCGGTCCTCCGTGGACGCCTTCCTGGAGAGCGACCTTCCCGACGCGGCCGCGGACGGCGGCGAGGCGGAGGCCGCCACGCCGACCGGACGGCGGCGCCGGCGGGGGCCGGCCGCCGAGGAGCCGCAGGCAGAGACGCCGGAGGAGCAGACGGACGCCTCCGGGGGCACCGGGCGGCGCCGCGGACGGCCCGCCGAGCCCGCGGTCGGCGACGCGGAGAGCGCCGCCCCGGGCGCGGGTTCCGGTGTCTCGGAGGGCGCGGTCGTCACCGCCGACGAGCACGCGGCGGGGACCGCGGCCTCGGGCACGGGTCTCGGCGGCACCGTTCCGCCGCAGGGCGTGCCCGCGCCCGCCGGACGCCGGGCCCGGCGCGCCGGCGACGAACAGCACGCGCTGCCGCCCGCCCTGCCGGCGGTGGCGGGAGCGCCCGCGCCGGGCGAGGCGGCGGACGGCGAGGGCGGCGCGCAGCCGACCGGACGCCGTCGGCGCGCCCTGGCCGCCGCGAACGAGCGCGCCGCCGCGCAGGAGGCCGCGCCCCGCACGGTGTTCGCCCTGCCGCCGGCCGAGGCGGACCGGCCGGCCGAGGACGAGGCGACCGCCGGGGTCGAGGGCGCCGCCGGAGCCGAGGGTGCCGCGGGCGCACAGCCCGTGGGACAGGTGCCGGGGCCCGACGCGCAGCCGGTGCCCATGCCGATGCCCATGCCGGTTCCCGTTCCTGTGGTTCCGGTTCCTGCGGCGGGCCAGCAGGTTCCGGTGCCGGGCCAGCAGGTTCCTGCGGCGGGGCAGCAGGCCCCCGTGCCGGGGCAGCAGGTGCCCGTGCCGGGGCAGTCGGTGCGGATTCCCGCGCCCGGGCAGCCGGGGCCGATCCCGGTTCCCGTAGCGGGACAGCAGGTTCCGGCGCCCGCTCAGGCGGTCCAGCAGCCGACGCCGGCTCAGGTTCCGGCACAGGGCACGTCCGAGGACGCCCTGCTCGACCAGGCACGCCATGACGCCGCCCCGCTCGACCAGGCCGACGACCACACGCCTCCCCAGCCGCATCCGACGAGCGCGCCCACGGGGCGTCGTAGGCGTGCAGTGGGTCAGCCGGCGGCGGAGGCCGCCGAGGCGCCCGGCGCTGTGCCGCCCGGTGCCGTCCCCGCGCAGGCGCAGGCTCAGCCGCAGGAGAACGGTGGGGCGGCGGCGACCGCGGGGCAGCCCGTCGCACAGGTCCAGCCGGATCCGAACGGACAGCAGCCGGGGGTCGCCGTACCCGCGCAGGGCGCGGCAGGTCAGGCCGATCCGGGCCGGCCGGCTCCCGCGCAACCGGCCGCACCTGGGCAGCCGACCGTCGGCCGGCCCGCCGCCGCGCCCGCCGCCGCAGCCGGACAGGCCGCCGCCCCGGGGCAGCCGCTCCCGGCTGCCCCGGCCCAGGCGGCTCCCGCCCAGGCAGCGGCCCCCGCTCCTGTGAACGAGCCCGCGCCGACGACCACTCCGAGCACCGGCACCCCGTTGCCGCCGGAGGCCGCCGTGGCCCAGCCGCGGGTCGCGCAGCCGCTGCCGGCGGAGACCGCCGCCCGGCCCGAGGACCCCAACTCCACACAGGGACGCGCGATCAGCGTGCGGACGCTCGGCCAGGGCGTGCCGTTCACCCGTCAGGCCGCCCAGGTCCAGCAGGCGGCGGCGCGTCAGGCGCCGCAGCCGCTCCAGCCCTCGGGCACGCCCGCGCCGAACACGCCGGGCGGTTCCGGCCGCCGCCGCAAGCTGGGCACGCCGCCCGACCCGGCCGCGCGACCGGAGCAGACGGCACGTCCGCACCCGCAGAACGAGCAGCCCGCCGTGGCGCAGGCCCCCGTGCCTCAGGCGCCGGCGGCCGCTCCGCAGGCCCCGCCCGCGCCGCAGCCGTCCCTCGCGGGCCAGCCGCTGCCCGGGCAGTCGATGGCCGGGCAGACGCGGCTCGCGCCCGGGACCGAGGGGGTCGGGCGGTCGTACGCCATAGGCGCCCCGGACGAGAACGCCGCCGAGGGGCCCGAGCCGCTCGACGGGCCGGGCGGGGCCGTCGAGGTGGCGGACCCGCCGCGTCCGCAGCCGCTGGACGACGAACTGCCGCCGGAGCCCCTGGACAACCCGCGTCGGCTGCTGGTCTGGCCGGCCCCGGACGTCAGCACCCAGCAGGCGCTCAGCGACCGCGGGTACCGTCCGGTGATCGTGCACTCCCGCGAGGAGGTCGACGCGCAGATCGCCGCCTTCCCGGCCGCGCTGTTCGTCGACCCGCTGACCGGGCCCATCACGCGCACCGCGCTGCAGTCGCTGCGTCAGGCGGCGGTGGCCGCCGAGGTGCCGGTGCTGGTCACGGCCGGTCTCGGACAGGCGACGCGCGAGGCGGCGTACGGCGCCGATCCCGCCGTTCTGCTGAAGGCGCTCGCCCCGCGTGACAGCGAGCAGCATCCGCCGCGGGTGCTGCTCGTCGAGGAGCACGCGGAGATCGCGCTGGCGCTGACCTCGACGCTGGAGCGGCGCGGTATGCAGGTGGCCCGGGCGGCGAGCGACGCGGACGCGGTCACGCTGGCCTCGCAACTGCGGCCGAATCTTGTGGTGATGGACCTGATGCAGGTGCACCGCGGGCAGGCCGGGATCGTCGACTGGCTGCGGGCCAACCAGCAGCTCAACCGCACCCCGCTGGTCGTCTACACCGCCGCCGTCGACCAGGCCGACCTGCCGCGGCTGGCGTCCGGCGAGACGGTGCTGTTCCTCGCGGAACGGTCCACCAGCACCGAGGTCCAGGACCGGATCGTCGACCTGCTGGCCCGCATCGGCACCAACTGACGCCCGCCGCCCCGCCCTCCGAGGAGTGCGGGGCGGTCCCGTCGGTCCACCGCGGCCCTGCGGCGCGCGACGGATGCGTGCCCGGCCCGGCACAGCACACCCACGCGTGCGGCCTCACCGGCCCGGCTCGGGCAAGCGCACGACAGGAGCCCCCGACCTACCGGTTCGGGGGCTCCTGACTGCTGTTCAGGTCAGCTGAGAGTGGTCACGTCCAGCTGCCCCGACCTGTGTGCTTCGCGGATCTTCTTCTTGTCGAACTTGCCCACGCTCGTCTTCGGGACCGCCTCGACGATCGTCCAGCGCTCCGGGAGCTGCCACTTGGCGATCTTGCCCTCTTCGGCGAGGAAGGCGCGCAGGCTCTCGAAGTCGGCGGCGGCGCCCTCCCTGAGGACGACCGTGGCCAGCGGGCGCTCGCCCCACTTGGCGTCGGGGACCGCGACCACGGCGGCCTCGGCGACGTCCGGGTGGGACATCAGCGCGTTCTCCAGGTCCACCGACGAGATCCACTCGCCGCCGGACTTGATGACGTCCTTGGCGCGGTCGGTGAGGGTGAGGAAGCCCTCGGGGGAGATGATGCCGACGTCGCCGGTCTTGAGCCAGCCGTCCTCGCTGAACTTGTCGGCGGGGCGCAGGGGTTCGGCGTCGGGGCCGTTGTAGTACGCGCCGGCGATCCACGGGCCGCGCACCTCCAGCTCGCCCGCGGACTCGCCGTCCCAGGCGAGGCGTTCGCCGCCGGGGCCGGTGAGGCGGGCCTCGACGCCGGCCGGGAAGCGGCCCTGGGTGAGGCGGTAGGCGAACTCCTCGTCGGTGCCGACCGCGGCGGCCGGCGGGCGGGCGATGGTGCCGAGCGGGGAGGTCTCCGTCATGCCCCAGGCGTGGCAGACCCGCATGCCCAGGTCGTCGAAGGCCGTCATCAGGGAGGGCGGACAGGCGGAGCCGCCGATGGTGACCTGGGTGAGGGAGGAGACGTCGCGCGGCTTGGCGGTGAGCTCGCCCAGCAGGCCCTGCCAGATGGTGGGGACGGCGGCCGCGTGGGTCGGCTTCTCGCTCTCGATCATCTCGGCGAGCGGGCCGGGCTGGAGGAAGCGGTCCGGCATCAACATGTTGACGCCGGTCATGAAGGTGGCGTGCGGCAGGCCCCAGGCGTTGACGTGGAACTGCGGGACGACCACGAGCGAGGTGTCCTGGTCGGTGAGGCCCATCGACTGGGCCATGTTGACCTGCATGGAGTGCAGGTAGATGGAGCGGTGGCTGTAGACCACGCCCTTGGGGTCGCCCGTGGTGCCGGAGGTGTAGCACATGGCGGCGGCCTGGCGTTCGTCCAGCTCGGGCCAGTCGTACGCGGTGGGCTTGGCGGCGATCAGGTCCTCGTACTCGTGTACCCGGACGCTCGCGCCGGCGAGGAGGGAGCGGTCGCCGGGGCCGGTGACGACCACGTGCTCGACCGTCTTGAGGTGCGGGAGCAGCGGGGCCAGCAGCGGCAGCAGCGAGCCGTTGGCGATCACGACCCTGTCGGCGGCGTGGTTGACGATCCAGGTGAGCTGTTCTGCGGGCAGACGCAGGTTCAGGGTGTGGAGGACGGCGCCCATGGAGGGGATCGCGAAGTACGCCTCGACGTGCTCGGCGTTGTTCCAGGCGAGCGTCGCCACCCGTTCGTCGCCGGTCACCCCGAGGTCGTCGCGCAGGGCGTGCGCGAGCTGGGCGGCCCGGGCGCCGATCTCGGCGAAGGAGCGGCGGTGCGGTTCGCCCTCGCCGGTCCAGGTGGTCACCTGCGATGTGCCGTGGATCGTGGATCCGTGAGTCAGGATCCTCGAGATCAGCAGCGGTACATCCTGCATGGTGCTCAGCACGGCGTCCTCCCAGGTGCGGCGACATTGCCTACGCGGTGGTAACGGTTGCGCTGATTCTGCGCACATACCGCGCGGTATGTCACTAGGGGAGCGATGATCGATCAGGACTCGTCAGGGATCGGCCCCCGGATCGCTCAGGATCCGTTGAAGCGCGTCCTGAATGCCCAGTTCAGCACGCTATCGAACAACGTCCAGCTCAGGGTCCTCCCGGAGCTTGCCGAGGGCCCGGGACACCGCCGACTTCACCGTGCCGACCGAGACGCCGAGCACCTCCGCCGTCTGCGCCTCGCTCAGATCCTCGTAGTACCTGAGGACTACCATCGCCCGCTGCCGCGCCGGCAGCCGCATGATCGCCCGCCACATCGCGTCGTGCAGCGCCTGCTGCTCGGCCGGATCTGTCCCGCCCGGCAGCGGCTCCGGCTCGGGCAGCTCGTCGCACGCGAACTCGTCGACCCTGCGCTTGCGCCACTGCGACGTGCGGGTGTTGACCAGGGCCCGGCGGACGTACCCGTCGACGGCCCGGTGGTCCTCGATCCGCTCCCACGCGACGTACGTCTTGGCCAGCGCGGTCTGCAGCAGGTCCTCCGCGTCGCTCGGGTTCGCGGTCAGCGACCGGGCGGTGCGCAGCAGCACCGGCTGACGGGCCCTGACGTACGACGCGAACGACGGGTACGGCGCGGGCCGCCTCATGCCGTCGGACGCGCTGGTGCAGACGGGTGTGGTCATGGCTCCACGCTAGGTTCGCGCCCCGCCCGGCGGATCGGCCGCAGGTGCCGAAGCCGGGTCCCTCTCAGGTTGTAGGGGTGGAGCCGGCTCGACCTCCTGAAGGTGGACGGGGGGCGGAGCGTCCCCCCGAGGGGGCGCGGTCATGCGCGGCACGGCCGGTCAGCCGTCGTCGCGCTTCAGTGCCGCCCGGCCGGGCGGCAGTGCTCGCGCTTCTTCGCCGCCCAGCCGCCCAGCCGCCCAGCCGCCCAGTCACTCAGGCGCTCAGTCGTCGGCGACGAGCACCAGACCCGAGGTCGGTACACCCGTGCCCGCCGTCACCAGGGTGCGCGCCGTGCCCGGCACCTGGTTCACGGACGTGCCCCGCAACTGGCGTACCGCCTCCGCGATGCCGTTCATACCGTGGAGGTACGCCTCGCCGAGCTGGCCCCCGTGGGTGTTGAGCGGGAGACGGTCCTCGGCCACGAAGGCGGCGGCCTCGCCGGGCGGGCAGAACCCGAACTCCTCCAGCTGCGCCAGCACGAACGGCGTGAAGTGGTCGTACAGGATCCCCACGTCGATGTCGGCGGGCGCGAGGCCCGAGGTCCGCCACAGCTGGCGGGCGACCACGCCCATCTCCGGCAGCCCGGTCAGGTCGTCGCGGTAGAAACTGGTCATCTGCTCCTGCGCCCGGCCCGCGCCCTGGGCCGCGGCGGCCACGACGGCGGGCGGATGTCGCAGGTCCCGGGCGCGCTCCACGGAGGTGACGACCAGCGCCTGCCCGCCGTCGGTCTCCTGGCAGCAGTCCAGCAGCCGCAGCGGCTCGACGATCCACCGGGAGGCCGCGTGTTCGGCGAGGGTGATCGGCCTGCCGTGGAAGTACGCCGCCGGATTCGCCGCCGCGTGCCGGCGGGCGGTGACGGCCACGTGCCCGAACGCCTCCGGGGTCAGCCCGTACGCGTGCAGGTAGCGCTGCGCCGCCATCGCCACCCAGGAGGCGGGGGTGAGCAGCCCGAACGGCAGCGTCCACCCGAGCGCCGTGCCCTCCGCCGACGGCTCCCGCTGCCGTACGCCCGAGCCGAAACGGCGGCCCGAGCGCTCGTTGAAGGCGCGGTAGCAGACGACGACGTCGGCGACCCCGGCGGCGACGGCGAGCGCGGCCTGCTGGACGGTCGCGCAGGCCGCGCCCCCGCCGTAGTGGACGCGGGAGAAGAAGGACAGCTCGCCCATGCCGCACGCCTGGGCCACGGTGATCTCCGGGCTGGTGTCCATGGTGAACGTCACCAGGCCGTCCACGTCCGCCGCCGTGAGCCCGGCGTCGTCCAGCGCCGCCCGCACCGCCTCCACGGCCAGCCGCAGCTCGCTGCGCCCGGAGTCCTTGGAGAACTCGGTCGCCCCGATGCCGGCGACGGCGGCCCGTCCGCCGAGGAGGTCCCGCGTACGGACGCTCATACGACGCCTCCGGCCGGCCGCTCGTCGCCGTCGCCGGGGACGGTGACCGTGACCGTGCCGGTGACGTGTCGCCCGAGGCCGTTCTCGCCCAGGACCCGCACCACCGCCGTGCGGCCGTCGACCTCCTCCACCGTGCCCCGCAACACCATCGTGTCCCCCGGGTAGTTGGGTGCCCCGAGCCGGATGGCGACCCTGCGCAGCACCGCCGTCGAACCGAAGTGGTCGGTGATGAAGCGGCCGACCAGGCCGTTGGTGGTGAGGATGTTCATGAAGACGTCGGGAGAGCCCTTCGCGCGGGCGGCCTCCGGGTCGTGGTGCACGTCCTGGAAGTCGCGCGAGGCGACGGCCCCGGCGACGATCAGCGTACGGGTGACGGGCACTTCCAGCGGCCCCAGCTCGTCCCCGGGCCTCACATCGCCACCGCCTCGAAGACCGGCAGCACCAACTCCTCGTCATAACGCCTGAATTCGAGCCGTACGGGCATCCCGACGCGCACCTTGTCACAGGGCACTCCGACCACGTCGCTGACGATCCGCACGCCCTCGGCGAGTTCGATCAGGCCGACCGCGTAGGGCGGGTCGAAGGCCGGGAAGGGCGGGTGGTGCATCACGACGTAGGAGAAGACGGAGCCGTCGCCGCTCGCCTCGACGGTGTCCCATTCCTGCCCGCCACAGGCGTTGCAGCCGGGCAGCCAGGGGAAACGCAGGGTGTCGCAGGCGGTGCAGCGCTGGATGAGGAGGCGGTGCTCGCGGACGCCCTCCCAGAACCCGGCGTTGTCCCTGTTGATCACCGGGCGGGGGCGGCGTTCCCTCGGTTTCCGTTCCGCAGGCGCGTACTTGAGGATGCGGAAGCGGTGCGTGCCGACCGGTTCACCGTCGACGCGCACGTCCGTCCGGGTGGTGACGAAGTGCCCGGCGCCGAGGGCGGTCGTCTTGCGGGCGGAGACCGACTCGATCACCGCGTCGAAGGCGACCTCGTCGCCCGGCCGCAGGGGGCGGACGTACTCCTGCTCGCAGTCGGTGGCGACGACGGCGGTGCAGCCGGCCTCGTCGAGGAGGCCCAGCAGCTCCTCGTACTCCCGCGTCCGGCCCGAACTGCTTTCGCCGGCAGGGTCGTCGCCCCCCAGCCCTCTCATGATCCACGCCTGGAGCATGGTGGCCGGCGCGACGGCCTCCGGCCCGCTGTACGCGGGGTTGGCGTCGCCCATCGCCTCGCACCAGTGCCGGATCATGGGCAGGTTGACGGGGTCCCGGCCGACGCCGGCGACCGCGGCGGGCCGGCCCTCGTACGCCTTCAGCCGCGCCTGGAACCCGTCCGCCCCGTCGCTCATCCTCGCCACCGCCCCCTCGCGTCGCAGAACCGTGCCGCGGAGGTTTCTGACTGTCCGTCAGACAGGTGGCCTTGTCAAGGTCGTTCACCTCCCGCAAGCGCGTCTGCGCGGCGACGCCGAAGCACCGCCGCGCAGACGCGTGACCCCCCTACAGCCCCCGCCCCGGCACTCCTGTCGCCCTGGCTGACGGCTGTGGCGGCGGATCCCCCGATCTGCATGGAGTCGCACTGGCGCGAGGCGCCCGAGCCGACGGCGTTCCGCGGGCGGGGACGGGGACGGCGGCGACGACGGTGCGGGTGCTTGCCATGAGGTTCCTCCAGCACAGGGGCTGTTCAGCGGATCGTGAGCGGTGCGTCGACCGACCGGTGCGGCGACGACGTCACGTGGCCAGAGTTGCCCGGAGAATCCCGCCGGCAGCCTCCCGGGGGCCTCGATTAGCACGCAAGCGTGAGGACGAGTCGATAAACCACCGTTGGCGCCTGTCTACTCGCCAAGCCCACAGTCCCCGACAACCGGGACATAAGGTCGCCGGGCCGGCCAAGCGAAGAACCGTTCCGGCACAAGTCACCCCGCTTTCCTCTTGCCGCTTTCACCCTCGGCGCGTCGCGGCGCGAACCCCCTTGCCTTGTTCGAACACGCATACGAAAATGAACGCATGGCCACCACCGACCGGTACCCCCGGCAGGCCGGCACCCTGGCCCTCGCCCATGCCCTGTCGGCCGCCGAACGCGGCTTGGCCGTCATCCCCCTGTCCCGGACGAAGCTCCCCGCCCTGCGCTCCCCGCACCGCGGTGACGACCCGACGGCCCCGCCCTGCCACGGCGAGTGCGGTCGCCCCGGCCACGGCGTCCACGACGCCTCCACCGACCCGGCCCGCGTCCGCGACCTCTTCGCCCGCGCCCCGTGGGCCACGGGCTACGGCATCGCCTGCGGCCTGCCCCCGCACCACCTCATCGGCGTCGACCTCGACACCAAGTCGGGCACGGACGCCACGGCGGCCCTGCGGGAACTGGCCCTGCGCCACCTGTTCACGATCCCGCCCACGGTCGTCATACGCACCCCCTCCGGCGGCCGCCACCTCTGGCTCACCGGCCCACCGGACGTCGCCGTCCCCAACTCGGCCGGCCGCCTGGCCCCCGGCATCGACATCCGCGGCGCCGGCGGCTACCTGGTGGGCCCCGGCTCCCGCACCGCCCACGGCGTCTACACCACGGCTCCCGGCACGGCCCACCTCCCGCCGGCGCCCTGCCCCCGCCCCCTCCTGCGCCTCCTCCTGCCCCCGCCCCGCACCCACGCCGCTTCCCCGCAGGGCGACGCACAGGGCGACGGCCTGATCAACTTCGTCCTCACCGCGCACGAGGGCCAGCGCAACACCCGCCTCTTCTGGGCAGCCTGCCGCGCCTACGAATCCGGCCTGGGCCCGACCCTGAGCGAACCCCTGATCACGGCAGCGGTCCGCACGGGCCTGTCCCCCCAGGAGGCCCGGGCCACGGTGACTTCGGCAGCCCGGATGACGGGCCGCGCGAGGTGACGGTGTCCCCCGCCTGAGGCTCTTCACAGGCGGGGGCGCGGTTCACACGGTGAGGGGAACGGGGTGGATCTCGTCGGCCGGGTGTCCGGTGCGTTCGTGAATGCGCTGCACCGCTTCGGCCGAGGGAGCCTCGGACAGGCAGTAGACCGTCCCGGACTCCGGGTCCGCCCAGGCCTTCTCGAAGTGGACGCCTTCCTGCCCCTCTATGGCGAGGTCGTCCTGATGCGCCTCCCTCAGCCGGTCGGCCGTGATGTCCTTCATCCCGTGGTGGACGTCCATGAACTTGGGCATACCGCCACACCTCCTTCTGCGGCTGGACCCCGGCACCTAGGGCGCCGGGCCGCTTGCTGGGCATCACTTCCATCCTGTGCCCGCGGACGGACGGCGGCTACCGCACAGACCCCGGCCGCGCCCTGGGATCCCGACAGCCTCAGCGGAGCGAACCCGTACCCGGCGAGGCGTGCCGGTCCGGGGCGTTCAGCTGTCGACGCGCGTGTAGGTGAGGAACACCGCGCCGCTCTTGAGGACGGCGTGTTCGGCGAGCGTCCAGGAGCGGGGGTCGAAAGCGGCCTTGCGGGAGAACAGCGGTATCCCGTCACCGATGGTCAGCGGCCCGACCTTCAGGATGAGCGTGTCGATCTCGGCGTACAGGGAGCCCGCGAGTTCGGCGCCGCCCAGGAGCCAGATGTCCTTGCCGTCCTGCTGCTTGAGCGCGCGCACGGTCGCCACCGGGTCGTCTGCGACCAGTTCGACGGCCGGGTCCGGGCTCTCGGTCAGGGTCCGGGAGAACACCAGGTGACGCAGGTGGGGGTAGGCGTCGGTGATGCCGGCCGCAAGACCGATCTCGTAGCTGCGCCTCCCTTCCAGCACGGTGTCGAAGTGCGTGCCCTCCGCCGTGACGGACAGGGCCTGCCGGGCCTGGACGGGCAGCGTCTCCGGATACTCGGCCACGAGGTGCTGTATGTAGTCCTCCGTGATGGGCCAGAAGCCGTCGGGACCGGTGGGGTCCCCGCCGTCCGGGCCCGCGATGAAGCCGTCGAGAGTGGTGGCGATGTAGTGGACGAGTCTGCGCATGCCGGTCCCTTCCGTTGGTCACGCCGCCGCGCCACGGCCCGGCACTGCCTGACGGCAGGCGAGGTGCGAGGCGGCTGAGTGATCATGGCACCCGCCCGACCGACGCGGCCCCCGCGCCGTCATATCTCCGCGGGTCGAGTTTCGTCACCGCTCCCGCGACAGCCGACGGAGTTGTGCACTCAACAGCCGCAGACGGCATCACGGTCGGTATCGGCCTGCCTGGCAACAACAACGCGCCCGGCGTCAGAACAGAGAACGGCACCATCGTCTATCCCGGTGCCGGAAACAATGCCGACCTGGCGGTCCAGCCGACACGGTCGGGCGTTCGCGCCCTGATCACCCTCAACAACGCCGGCGCGCCCACGGAGTACCGCTTCGACCTGGGCCTTCCTCAGGGTGCCGAAGCCGAGCGACTGGCCGATGGCAGCGTCCTGGTATTCAAGGACGATGAGGTCCTTGGCATGTTCGCCGCCCCCTGGGCGAAGGACACCAATGGAGCAACCGTCCCCACCAGCTACCGCGTCGAGGGCCACACGCTGGTCCAGACCATCTCCACCACCCCTGGAACAGCCTTCCCTGTTGTCGCCGACCCGGCCTGGTGGGACAAGACGAAAGAAATCGCCGGCGGCATGGTCAGCGACACCTGGAACTCCATGAAATGCGGCGCAGCACTGGGCGCGGCCTTCATTCCTGGCGCGAAGGCCTACAAGGCGATCAAGGCCGCCGGTGGAGTGAAGAAGGTCCTCAGCATCCTGGCCAGTGTGGATACCAAGAAGGGCGCCTTGTCGGCCCTGGGGTCCGGCGGATCCACGCTGTTCGGGGTCAAGGCCGTCAAAAAGGCCTGCTTCGACGACTTGAAGTGAACCGGGAAACTCGCAAAGGTGCTTGGGCGAACACCCTCGACGCTGATTTGCAGACCGCCGATCAGCGCCTGGCGCGGGGCTTCACTGCCAGGGGCAGCCTTGCCGTCCATCAAAAGGCCCCTTGGAACTCCCTGTGCACGACATCGCCCTTCTGTTGCCGGGGTCGCTGTACCTGTTCTGCATCCTGGTGCCCGCTTGGGAGCTGGGCCGTAAGTCCACTGGGCGGAAAGTCAGGAAGCTGCCGGTCTTCGCTGCGGTGGTGGCTTTGGGGCTCACCACGCTGCCAGGTGCCTAGAGACGCCCCATCGAAGTGCCCCTCGCGTGCCCGTTCGGTCAGAAACAGCGGGGAGCCTCGTCACTGACGGACAACGCTGACGTGTACGGCCCCCGACCGAGTTACCTGGTCAGGGGCCGTTCACCTGCGGTGGGTGTGGGATTTGAACCCACGGTGACATCGCTGCCACGACGGTTTTCAAGACCGTTCCCTTAGGCCGCTCGGGCAACCCACCTGCGCCCCTGCCCACCTGGGGCGGAGCGGGTACAGACTACCGGGCGCGGGCACTGCTCGGGGGGTGTGGTCCACACGAGGTCCGTGGCCCCCGCTTCTGGCGGCCAGTGCCGCCGCCCGCGATCAGCGCGACTGGCCCCCGGCTCCTGCCGGCACGCGGAAAGAGGACGAAGGCCGGCCCTGGGCTGCCGACTTCGCCTGACAGGTGTCATCCTCACCGCTGACGCGTGGCGAGGAGCATCAACCCCCGGGTCCGTGACCTCGAGTTGATCTTGTAACGGGACTGTGCCGATGTTGTCCTGACTCAAAGACCGAGGCACCCGTTCGGTTCCCGGACCCCTCCTAATGATCGAATACGCACTGAGGGGACTGAACGCACCTCAGCCCCAACCGATCGACCATTCAGGGGACTTGACCCATGATCCGCAACCGTCGCAAGGCCTTCCTCGTCTCCGCCGCGCTCCTGGGTTCGACCCTGCTGATGACGGCGTGCAACCAGGGCGACGACGCCGCCGACAGTTCCTCCAGCAAGGCCGCCACGTCCGCGGCGGCGAGCGAGCCCGGCGCCACGGGCGCCAGCGGCACCTCCGCGTCTCCCTCCGGTTCCGGGAACACGTCCGGCGGCAGCAGCACCTCGGGGTCCGGGAAGACGTCCGGCGGCAGCAGCAAGTCCGGATCCGGGGAAACGTCCGGCGACAGCAGCAAGTCCGGGTCCGGGAGCACATCCGACTCCGGCGAGACCGTCGTGGAGGGCCTCGACAAGGGCAAGGGCGTCAGCGGCACCTGGTACGGCATCGTGCGGTACGTGGCACCCGGCAAGTACCTGGTCGACGGACCTGCGGCCAAGGGCTCCGGCGGTGAGCAGCAGGCGTTCTTCCTCGCCGAGGACACGGTGATTCTGGGCGGTGGCCAGATCTGCGGCACCGCCGGCTCGAAGGTGGACGCTCCGTGCGAGGAGGCCGACCTGGAGAAGGCCTCCAAGAACGGCGTGGAGGCCGAGGTCGTGATCAAGAACGGCACAGCCACTCAGATCACGGACGGCGCGCTCCGCTGATCCGGTAGCTCGCGACGAGTGAGGCGGTCTGCCGGAAGCCTGGCTTCGGCAGACCGCCTCACTCGTTGCCGCGTCTCAGGGAGGCACCCCTTCTGACGAGCACACCCATCACTTGCGGAGGTGGTGCTGGGGGCATGGCCCCGTGCGTCAGTTGTCGCCCTTGCGGGAGCCGAGGGTGAGGTCGACCGTCTGGGTCTTGCCGCCCCGCTCGTAGGTGATCGTCACCTTGTCGCCGGGCTCGTGGGTCCAGATCTCGCCGATGAGGGTCGGGCCGCTGTCGATCACCGTGTCGTCGAGCTTGGTGATGACATCGCCGGGCTTGAGGCCCGCCTTGGCCGCGGGACCGCCGGCCTCGACCGCGGCAGCGCCGCCCGCACCCTGGTCGGTGATCTTCGCGCCGTCGGTCGACTCCTCGAGGGAGACGGACGCGCCGATCTTGGCGTACACCGGCTCACCCGTCTTGATCAGCTGCTTGGCGACGTACTCGGCCTGGTTGATCGGGATGGCGAAGCCGAGGCCGATCGAGCCGGACTGACCGGCGCCGCCCATGCCGCCGCTGCCGGTTGACTGGATCGCGGAGTTGATGCCGATGACGTTGCCCTGGGCGTCCAGCAGCGGACCGCCGGAGTTGCCCGGGTTGATCGAGGCGTCGGTCTGCAGGGCGCTCATGTAGGAGGAGGAGCTGCCGGAGCCGTCGGACGAGGCCACCGGGCGGTTCTTGGCGCTGATGATGCCGGTGGTCACCGTGTTGGAGAGGCCGAAGGGCGCGCCGATCGCGATCGTCGAGTCGCCGACGGCCACCTTGTCGGAGTCGCCGAGGGTCAGCGGCTTGAGGTCCGAGGGCGCGTTCTTGAGCTTGATCACCGCGACGTCGTAGCCCTTGGCGTGTCCGACGACCTCGGCGTCGTACTTCTTGCCGGTCGGGAAGGTGGCGGTCACCTTGCCGCCGTCGACCGCCTCCGCCACGACGTGGTTGTTGGTGACGATGTGGCCCTGGGTGTCGAAGACGAAGCCGGTGCCCGTGCCGCCCTCGCCGTTGCTGGACTCGGCCTCGATGGTGACCGTGCTCGGCAGGGCCTTGGCGGCGACGGCCGCGACCGTGCCGGGGTCACGCTTGATGGAACCGCCGCTGTCGGAGGCGGAGACCGTGGTGGAGCCGGAGCTGTCGTCGTTCTTGGCCAGCGTGTAGCCGAGACCGCCGCCGAGGCCGCCGGCGGCCAGCGCGGCCACCAGCACCGCCGCGACGAGTCCGCCGCGCCCACGGCGGGCCTTGGGCTCGGGCTGCTGGTAGGAGGAACCCCACCCGCCGTCGCCGCCGGAGCCGAAGCCGCCGTCGTACGACGCGGTCGTGGCCGGCGGCGGGGGAGGCCAGCCGCCCTCGGCCGCGGTGGCGGGCTGCGGGGCGGGGTACTGGGGCGCGCCGTGCGCGGGTGCGCCGTGCGGAGGCGCGGAGTGCTGGGGCGCGGAGTGCTGGGGGCCCGCGCCCTGCGGGGCGGCGGGCGGGGGCCAGCCGCCCTCGGGGGCGCCGCCGGAACCGGGTGCGGGCGCGGCGCTGTACGGGGCGCCGTTGGCATAGGGGCCCGCCGGCGCCGCCGCCGGGGGCGGGGGCGTGGACGGCATCGGGGTGGTCGGGGCGCCCGCGTCGGCCGGGGGCGTCTGCGATGTGGGGGAGGCCGAGGGAGATTCCACCGGCACGGGAGGTGCGGACGGGGCCGGGGGGACCGTGGCGCCCTCGTTGGTGCCCTCGTTCTCGGTGCTCACAGCTCTTCTCCTCGATCCACGGCTGTTGTCCTCGGTCGCACTTCGATCACGCTCGTTCGCGCGTGTCGACGACCCGGCGCGCTGCAGCTGTGCATGTGCTTTTGTACATCTCAGCTTTTCCCACGGGCCGTCAGAGCACCATAAGCGGTGGCTGTGGGTCCATGGCCATTCTTTACATAGGACATTTTCCAGCATTTCGGTCACTTCTCCGGAACATTCAGACTGTTCTCAGACGACCGGTCCGACGGCCGGGCATTCGGCTTTCCCACCGGCCGGACGCGTGACCCGCGCCGGTGGCACCATGACGCGGTGACCCAAGCACGGCAGCACCATATTCAAGTCGTCGCCCACCGCGGGGCCTCCGAGGAAGCCCCCGAGCACACCCTCGCCGCGTACCGGAAGGCGATCGAGGACGGCGCGGACGCCCTCGAGTGCGACGTACGGCTCACCGCGGACGGCCATCTCGTCTGTGTGCACGACCGACGTGTCAACCGTACGTCCAACGGCCGCGGCGCCGTCTCCGCGCTGGAGCTCGCCGACCTCGCCGCCCTGGACTTCGGCTCCTGGAAGACGAGGGAGGCGCGGGAGGCGTGGACCACGCGCGACGAGGAGCCCGACTGGGAGGTACGGCCCGAGGACCGCGAGGCGACCTCCGTCCTCACCCTGGAGCGCCTGCTGGAACTCGTCGCCGACGCGGGACGCCGGGTGGAGCTGGCGATCGAGACGAAGCACCCGACGCGCTGGGCGGGGCAGGTGGAGGAGCGGCTGCTGGAGCTGCTGAGGAGGTTCGGACTGGACGCGCCCGCCACGGCCGCCGACTCGACGGTGCGGATCATGAGCTTCTCCGCGCGCTCGCTGCACCGCGTGCACGCCGCCGCGCCGACACTGCCGACGGTCTACCTGACGCAGTTCGTCTCGCCCCGCCTGCGGGACGGGCGGCTGCCGGCCGGGGTGGGGATCGTGGGCCCCTCGATCCGGGTCGTGCGCGCTCACCCCGCGTACATCGAGCGGTGGAAGCGGGCCGGCCACCAGGTGCACGTGTGGACGGTGAACGAGGTGGAGGACGTCGACCGCTGCGTCGGACTCGGCGTCGACGCCATCATCACCAACCGCCCCCGCGCGGTCCTCCAGCGCCTGGGCCGCTGACCGGCGGAGCCGGCGGGCGGGACCGGCGGCGTCGAGTCGGCCGGGCGGACAGAGCGGTTCCGTGAGGCGAAAGATCCAAACGGAATCACAGAAGTCACAGAAGTCCCATCCACACCTCTTGACCGCACCGTCCGCCTGCAGCATCCTCCATTTCCGGCCACACCGAAGAAATCAAGCCACACGAGGACCGTCCCGTCACGGGGAGTGCTCCGGCGCGTTCGGTCCGTATTCGATCGTTGTGAATGCGTCCCGGGACGGGGATTGGCCGGTTTCCGGTACAGGCCAATGGGGCATCCACACCGTGGCGTGGGGCGAAGGAGGTCTCGGGGGTGGCGTTGGTGGTGGCACAGGAGGTGCCCACGTCGTCGAGCATGGCCGTACCCCATGGCCCTGCGGGCGTGGGCAAGGCGCGGCACCGTATGCGTGACCAACTGCGCAGCGGTGGGGTCGCCGAAGCGGTCATCGACGACGCGCTGCTGATCCTTTCCGAACTGTTGAGCAACGCGTGCAAACACGGCCGGCCGCTGGGCGACGCCCTGGCGGGGGACGGTGACGTGCGTGCCGCGTGGTGCGTGGATCCCGCCGGCCGGCTGGTCGTCGAGGTCACCGACGGCGGCGGCCCGACCCGCCCGGCCCCGGCCACCCCCTCGGTCACCGCGCACGGCGGTCGGGGGCTCAACATCATCACGGCGCTGTCGGACGACTGGGGCGTGCGGGACGACGCCCGCGGCGAGGTCACCGTCTGGGTGGTGGTCCACGCCGACGTCCACGATCCCGACGCCGGCTGCCGGCGCGACGACTTCGCCTCACGGGTCGCGGCCCCGGCGGTGTCGACGATCCCGGGCCTGGACTTCGCGGACGCGTTCGACGACTTGGACTGAGGGTCCGGCTGACGGGGCCGAGGGTCCGGTTGACGGACGGGGTTCCGGCTGACGGACTGAGGCTCCGGCTGACGGTCCGGCGGGCGGGGCGGTTTCGCCGGAGGCGCGGCGGTGGCGCCCCGGCCCGTCCGTCGGTGTCCACAGGTCCCCCTGACTACCCGTACGAACGGCTAGGCTCCCGCCCGTACCAGACGAGCCGTACCCGGGAGACACCCAGATGGCCAAGAAGCGACACCAGACGACGGCCAGGCGGCCGCAGCTCACCGACGGCGAGATCCCGGTCGTCGGCGCGCGGGAGCCCTGCCCCTGCGGCAGCGGCCGGCGTTACAAGGCCTGCCACGGCCGGGCCGCCGCGCACGCCGCGACCGAGCTGGTGCAGCGCCCCTTCGAGGGCCTGCCGGGCGAGTGCGACTGGGTGGCGCTGCGCGAACTGGTCCCCGCCGCCACGGTCGAGCTGCCGCTGAAGGGCGGCCTGCCCGAGGGTGTCCCCTCGGTCACCCTCGCCACGGTGCTGCCGATGGCCTGGCCCGCCCTGCGCCGCGACGACGGCTCGGTCCTGCTCGGTCTGCAGAACGACACGGCGTCCGGCGACATCAGCCGCGACATGGCCGACACGCTCCAGCGCGCCCTGGAGGCGGAGCCGGGCACGCCGATCCAGGCCCGTCGCGCCCCCGCCGACGGTCCGCGGATGCAGGACCTGCTGGACGCCGAAGGCGCCTTCGAGCCAGTTGTGCACAGCGGTTTCGAGTTCTGGGTGCCGGACTCGGAGAACGCGGCCCCGGAGGTGGCGGCCTCCCTGGAGCGGGCCAACGCGGCGGCGATCCCGACCGTGAAGCTCACCGGCGTGGACGCCGCGTACTGGTGCGAGACCCCGGAGAAGAACCACCTCCGGTGGGTCATGCCGCACCCGGAGGAGCAGCTTCTGGACGCCCTCGCGCGGCTGCACGCGGCGGGCCGTTCGAACCTCGGGGAGGGCACGCGCCTGGTGGGCTCGTTCCGTGCTCACGGCCTGACAGTGCCGGTCTGGGACCTGCCGAGCGGCGTCTCGGCGGACGACGTGGAGAAGCCGGCGGCCGAGTTCGCCGAGCGGCTCGCCGCCGCCCTGGCCACCGACGCGCCGCTCACCCCCGAGGAGCGTCGCGCGCGCGGCGGACTGACCAACCGGCAGGTCACGCTCAGCTGAGGCACAGGTCCAAGGCCCGTTCCGGCTGACCGACGGGTCGATGCCCCGGACCGGGCGGCCCGCGCGGCCTGACTCACAACTGCCTTGTGAAAGAGGCGAGTCGGCGACGGACGCGCCGTTCGCCCGGTGTCCGGAAAGCCGAGGAAAACAGGAGATCGAATTTGCTTGGAGCCGATCTCTTGTTACCGTTCGAGTAGCCCGGTTGCTGGTGCATCCCCCGTCGCCAGCAACCGGGTCTTTCCATGCCCGGTGCCGTTCTCGCGCTGACGGCCGAGTGTCAACTTCCGGTACGCGCTTCGGAGTTGCTGCCGGACCGCAACAACAGCGGTCCACCGCCGACACCTCCGGCCGCCCCCGCGTCCCCGGCGGCGGTCCCCGTGCCCGCGTCCGCTCCGGCGCTTCCCGCGGCTCCGGCGCTGCCCGCGCTCGCCGCACCCCCTGTGCCCGCCGTGGATCCGCCGGCACCCGCGCCGTCCGCTGCACCCGCGGCACCCGTTGCGCCCGAGAACTCCGCGACCGCCGAGTACGCCCCCGCGTCGCCCTGCGCGCGCTCACGGGGCGTCTCGCAGGCGCCCGGCTCGTCGTCCGCGCCCACCGCGCAGCGCATCTGCACCGTGCGCCCGTGCGGCCCCATGAAGCTCAGTACGGCGTTCAGGGCACGGCCCGTGGAGTTGCGGTAGTAGGTGCGCGCCCAGGTGTCCTCCCCCTGGGTCAGCACACAGGTCTGCGCCTCGACGCCCTCCGGGGAGCTGAGTTCGGGACCGCACCGGGCGCCGGTCGCCAGCCCGAGGCCCAGCAGACGCGGGGACGCGGAGGGCGTGACGACGGGCGGCCGTGCGTCGTCGGTACTGTGCCCGTCACGCGTACCGTGCGCACCGGCCAGGCCCGAGCGGCCCCCGCCCGCCGCGCCGACGGCGCCGCCGCCCGCTCGGCCGTCGGTCACAGGGTCGTCGGCCAGGGGCAGCGGACTCACCGCGAAGTCCCCTTCGTCGTCCACGGACCCCGCGGACGCCACGGCCAGGGGAAGCACGATCGCGCACACCACAGCGCCCCCGAGGGCGAAGAGACGCAAGCTCATGAAGCGGAAGATAACGAGCGAACGCGTCCGTTCCGTCCGGCGCGCGCCCGACACCCTCACAACTCGGGCGCGCTCACACCCGTACGAGTGAGGGCGTCGACGACCGCGTCCACCACGGCCTCCACGTCGGGCACCCACGGAGTGGCCGAGCCGGGCAGCGGGGCCCGCTCCCAGCGGATCTCCCCCTGGCCGGTCTCGGACGGGGGCAGGGCGAGGTAGCCGCCGTCGCCGTGGAAGCGCAGCGAGCCGGGCACGTGGTCCTTGGCGTACAGCAGCTCGCCCAACTGCTCCATGCCGTAAGGGCGGACGAGGATCGCCCAGCGGGTGGGCGAGGCGACGACCGGGCCGAGTCGCATGCCGTCGCGGTCGAGCGCGGCGAGCGCGCGGGAGGCCGCGAGGGCGGGCAGGCTGACCGCGCAGGGCGCGCTGCCGCCGGTGGCCAGGACGATCGGGGCGGCCGGCCGGTCCGTCCACCACCAGCGCACCATGCGCGCGTCGGTGGTGGCCGCCAGGAGGCCGGGGTCGAAGGGGTGAGCGCCGGGGACCGGGCACTTGGGGTCGGGGCAGCCGCAGCGGGACGCCGCCTGCGGGTCCGCCGTCACGCCCGGGAGCACGGGCCACTGCCATTCCGTCGCGAAGGTAAGGGCCGCGTCGATCGCCTCAGGCCCCCCGTCGCTGCGCTGGGACAGGAGCCTGCGTCGCTTTCCGAGGATCTCGCGCATGAGCGCTCGTTCCTTTCCGTTGCACCGCTGGCAACACCGTGGGCCACATCACATCGTGTGTCGATCACTTCACTGTGCGTACCTGTTGGCGCATCACACCCCTGCCGGAGACAAGGGGAACCCCTGGGGGCCGAACATCGGCTGCTTCCGCGGCCACTGGCATCCGTACTGCGCCCATCGTGAACATGGGCCTGGCGTAGGGGTGGCGAAGTCTGGCGTTTTTGCGCTCCGCGTACTGCTCTCCGCCTCCGCCACGGGAGGATGGGGCACGGTCGTCGGTGGCTAAGACGCCCGGGTCGGTCACCAGGTTCCGGGTGGCTCCCGACGACCTCTGGTCCTTACCGAGTACGTACCCATCACGACCGCTGTGACGCTCCGTCGAGCAAGCCCAGTCGACCGCAGTCACACGTCACCTCAGGCAGTTTCAAGCCAACTTCGTTGTTTCGCAAGGGAGCCGGAGGAAGCGTGCCCGACGAAGTCGCCGACCCCACTGACACCGGCGATCCCAGCAGGACAATGCTGGACATCCCCTCTCGAGTGCGTGTACATGTGGAGACACTGCTAGCGGCGCAGAACGACATGGGGGTTTGCGATGCTTCCCAGCAATACGCACCGGTCCGAGAGCCGGACGCCATGAACGCCCCCCACCCTTCGAAAGTGGCCGGAATCGATTCAACGGTTCCCCCGCCCGCACACACTGTCGCGCCCGCGCCCACAGCCACGCCCGCCCCACTGGCCCCGCCCGCCGCGGGAGCACTCCTCCAGGACCGGCTGGCCGGCTGGGTCTCGGATCTGACCACCCTCCACGAACTCACCGAGCGTCTGGCCAGAACCGACTGCCTCGCGGACGCCCTCCAGGAACTGCTGCGCGCCGGGTCCGCCCTCGTGGGCGCCCGGCGCGGTCTGGTCGTGCTGGAGCCCGCCGACGGGTTCGGCCCGGACACCACGATCGGCCTGGGCCTCGGCCGCGCGGACCTCGGGCACATCGAGACCGTCCCGCGCAGTTCCACGGCGTACGGGCGCATCCTCGACGGACTGCCCGGCGGCGACGGCGACATCGCCCAGCCCGACCTGTTCGCCGAGGACGGCCTCGACCCCCGCCACCGCGAGGTGGCCGCCCGCCTCGGCTACGCCGCCAGTTACGCCCTGCCGCTCGCAGGCGAACGCGCCGGCCGGCTGGGCGCCGCGGTCTGGCTCTACGACGAGCCCGCCGAGCCGGACGAACGCAGACGCCACCTGGTCGGCCTGTACGTGCGGCACGCCGCCGAGCACCTCGCCCGGCTCCTGGAGGTCGAGCGCACGCGCGCGTCCATGGCCACGATGACCGAGGAGCTGCTGCCCTCCCGGCTGCCGAGGGTGGCCGGCGTGCAGCTCGCCGCGCGGCACCGCACCGGGCCGCGCGGGGGCGGCGACTGGTACGACGCACTGCCGCTGCCCGACGCGGCCCTCGGCCTGGCGGTCGGCTCGGTCACCGGCTCCGGGCCCAGCGCCGTCGCCGCGATGGGCCGGCTGCGCGCCTCGCTGCGGGCGTACGCCGTGATGGAGGGAGAGGACCCCGTCGCCGTCCTGTCCGACCTGGAGCTGCTGCTGCGGCTGACCGAGCCCGCCCGCTCCGCCACCGCGCTGTTCGCCTACTGCGAGCCCGCGCTGCGCAAGATCACCCTGGCCGGCGCCGGACACTGCCCGCCGCTGCTGGTCGGCGAGCGGCGCACCGAGTTCGTCGAGACGTCCGTGTCCGCCCCGCTCGGCATGCTCGCCTGCTGGGAGGCGCCCAGTGTCGAGGTGGAGGCCGCGGCCGGCGAGACGGTCCTGCTCTACAGCGACGGTCTGCTGCACCGCACCGGCGACTGCGTCGACCGCGCCTTCTCCCGGCTGCACGCCGCGGCGGCCGGGGTGCCCCGGGCGCTGCGCCACGACCCCGGCGCGATCGCCGACCACGTGCTGCGCACGGTGCTGCCGGACGGCGCGGCCGACCAGGACAGCGCGGAGGACGTGGTGGTGCTGGCGGCGCGGTTCGACTGACGGCGGCCGAGGTCTTCCTCCTCCTGGGCCCCCTTCCGTACGACCGTACGATGGACGGGGTCCAGTGCCTTACCTAGGAGGATGACCGTGGCCGATGAGCTCACCCCGGAGACCCCGGAAGCTGAGTCCGAGGAGCCCGTCAAGCAGCGCAAGAACGGCCTGTACCCGGGGGTGTCCGACGAGCTCGCCGAGAACATGAAGTCCGGCTGGGCCGACACCGAGCTGCACGGACTGGAGCCGATCGCCCAGGCCGCCGAGACCGCCGCCCGCCGGGCCGCGCTCTCCGCGCGCTTCCCCGGCGAGCGCCTGGTGATCCCCGCGGGCAACCTCAAGACCCGCTCGAACGACACGGAGTACCCCTTCCGGGCCTCCGTGGAGTACGCCTACCTCACGGGCAACCAGACGGAGGACGGCGTACTGGTCCTGGAGCCCCGGGGCGAGGGCCACACCGCGACGATCTACCTGCTGCCGCGCTCCGACCGCGAGAACGGCGAGTTCTGGCTCTCCGGTCAGGGCGAGCTGTGGGTCGGCCGCCGTCACTCCCTCGCCGAGGCGGAGCAGCTGTACGGCCTTCCCGCCTCCGACGTGCGCGAGCTGGCCGAGGCGCTGCGCGAGGCGAGCGGCCCGGTGCGCGTCGTACGCGGCTACGACGCGGGCATCGAGGCGGCGCTGACCGACAAGGTCACCGGCGAACGCGACGAGGAGCTGCGCGTCTTCCTCTCCGAGGCCCGCCTGGTCAAGGACGAGTTCGAGATCGGCGAGCTCCAGAAGGCCGTCGACTCCACCGTCCGCGGCTTCGAGGACGTCGTGCGCGTCCTGGACAAGGCCAAGGCCACCTCCGAGCGCTACATCGAGGGCACGTTCTTCCTCCGCGCGCGCGTGGAGGGCAACGACGTCGGCTACGGCACCATCGCCGCGGCCGGTCCGCACGCCTGCACGCTGCACTGGGTGCGCAACGACGGACCCGTGCGCCCGGGCGACCTGCTGCTGCTGGACGCGGGCGTCGAGACGCACACGTACTACACCGCCGACGTCACCCGCACGCTGCCGGTCGACGGTCGGTTCAGCGACATCCAGAAGAAGATCTACGACGCGGTGTACGACGCCCAGGAGGCCGGCATCGCGGCGGTGCGGCCGGGCGGAAAGTACCGCGACTTCCACGACGCGGCGCAGCGGGTGCTGGCCGAGCGGCTCGTGGAGTGGGGGCTCGTCGAGGGGCCGGTGGAGCGGGTGCTGGAGCTCGGCCTCCAGCGGCGCTGGACGCTGCACGGCACCGGGCACATGCTCGGCATGGACGTCCACGACTGCGCCGCCGCCCGCGTGGAGTCCTACGTCGACGGGACGCTGGAGCCGGGCATGGTGCTGACCGTCGAGCCGGGGCTGTACTTCCAGGCCGACGACCTGACCGTCCCGCAGGAGTACCGGGGCATCGGCGTGCGCATCGAGGACGACATCCTGGTCACGCAGGACGGCAACCGCAACCTGTCCGCCGGGCTGCCCCGCAGGTCGGACGAGGTCGAAGCGTGGATGGCCGCGCTCAAGGGCTCCCAGGGCTGAGCCCTTTCGATGTGATCCATGGCTGATCACGCCGACGGTGCGGTTCCGCTCGCCCTCGGGGGCGCCGGTGTGGACCTGCACCTGGAGGCGGACCCCGCCGAAGGGCGTCGCGCCGGGCTCGAACGGGCCCTGCGCGACGCCGTGCGCGACGGAAGGCTGGCACCCGGGACACGGCTGCCGGCCACCCGGCTGCTCGCGGCCGAGACCGGCATCTCGCGCAACACCGTGAAGGCCGCCTACGACCAGCTCGTCGCCGAGGGCTACCTGATCGCCCGGCAGGGCTCGGGCACCCGCGTCGCCGCCCTGCCCCACCGCCCCGCCGAGCCGTCCGGCGCGGCCGCACACGCGGGTGCGCCGCGTTTCGACCTGCGGCCCGGCAGCCCGGACGTCGGGACGTTCCCGGCGGCGGTCTGGCTGCGTTCCCTGCGCCGGGCGATCGCCGCGGCGCCGTCGACGGCGTACGACTACGGCGACCCGCGCGGGCGTGCGGAGCTGCGTACCGCGCTGTCGGAGTATCTGGGGCGGACGCGGGGGGTGATCGCGCCGCCGGAGCGGATCGTGGTCACTTCCGGGTCTGTGCAGGGCCTCGCGCTGCTCACGCGCGTGCTGGAGGGCGGGCCGATGGCCATGGAGGACCCCGGGCTGCCCTTCCACCGTGAGGTCGTGCGGCACAACGGCGGGAAGGTGACCGCGGCTCCGGTCGACGACCTCGGGGTGCGCACGGAGGAGCTGGGAGCGGACGTGCGGGCCGTCGTCGTCACACCCGCGCACCAGTACCCGACGGGTGTGACCCTGCACCCGGCGCGGCGACGGGCTCTGACGGACTGGGCACGTACGCGCGGCGCGCTGATCGTCGAGGACGACTACGACGGGGAGTTCCGTTACGACCGGCAGCCCGTCGGGGCGCTCCAGGGGATGGCGCCGGGTCAGGTCGTCCACCTCGGCACCGCCTCCAAGACCCTCGGGCCCGCGTTGCGGCTCGGCTGGATGGTGCTGCCGCCGGCGCTGGTCGACGCGGTCGCCGACGCCAAGCTGCACAGCGACCACCACACCGAGTCCATCGGCCAGCTCGCCCTCGCCGACCTCATCACGGGCCACGCCTACGACCGTCACATACGGGCGAGCCGGCTGCGCTACCGGCGCCGCCGGGACCTGCTCCTGGACCGGCTCGGTGCTCACCGGGGCGTGCGCGGGGTGGCGGCGGGTCTGCACGCGCTGGTGGAGGTCGACGACGAGGCGGAGGTGCTGGCACGCGCGGAGGCGGAGGGCCTGGCGGTCGGCCGGCTCGGCGAGCACTGGCACACCGCACGCGGCGCCGGCCGCCCGCAGGGGCTGGTGGTCGGTTACGGGACGCCCCGCGAGCGGGTCTATCCGGAGGCGCTGGAGGTGCTGGCGAGGGTGCTGGGCGGGGGCTGACGGAGACGGCGGCCGACTGGGCGCGGTATGTCGGCGGGCCCGATTGGACCACTGAGATGCAGTCGGATTGGTGCTGTCGACAGGTCCATCCCGCTTCTAGCGTCGTCGGCATGAGGACCTCTCCCCCGCAACGCCTTCTCGCCCTGGCCCAGTTGAGCAACTCGGTCGGGGACGGCGCCTACTACACGACATCGGCCCTCTACTTCACTCAGATCGCCGGACTCGCTCCCGCGCGCGTGGGACTCGGGCTGACCGTCGGGTGGGCGGTCGGCTCGCTGGCCGGAGTGCCGCTCGGACGGCTCGCCGACCGGCGCGGGCCGCGCGGCACGGCGGTGCTGCTGGCGCTGGCGACCGGGCTGGCGGTGGCGTCCTTCACGCTCGTGCGGGACTTCCTGCCCTTCGTGCTGGTGGCGTCCGGGTATGCGGCGGCGCAGTCCGGGCTCGCGGCGGCGCGTCAGGCGCTGCTGGCCGGGCTGGTGCCCGCCGGGGAGCGGACCGGGCTGCTGGCGCGGTTGCAGGCGACGCTCAACGCCGGTCTGGCGGTCGGGGCAGGCCTCGGCGGGCTCGCCCTGCACGCCGGGAGCAGATCGGCGTACGTCGCGGTGTTCGTGGTGGACGCGGTGAGCTTCGTGGTGTGCGCACTGCTGTTGCTCGGGCTGCCCCGGGTGCCGTGCTCGGCGGAGTGTGCGGTGTCTGCCGTGTCTGCGGCCGCCTCCGTGGCCTCTGTGGCCTCCGGGACCGAGGGGCGTGGGCGGCTCGGCGGTGTGCTGCGGGACCGGCCGTACGCGGTGGTGGCGCTCCTCAACACCGTGCTGCTGCTGCGGCTTCCGCTGCTCAGTCTCGTGCTGCCGCTGTGGATCACGTCGCGGACGGGGGCGCCGGCATGGCTGGTCTCCGCGCTGTTCGTGCTCAACACCGCCGTGGTGACGCTCTTCCAGGTGCGGGCGGCGCGCGGGGTGACCGGCCTGGACAGCGCCACACGCGTGTTGCGCCGCTCGGGGTGGGTGATGTGCGCGGCGTGCGCGGTGTTCGCCCTGTCGGCGGGAACCTCGCCGTGGGTCGCGACGGGCGTGCTGGTGCTGGGGGCGTTGCTGCAGGTCGTGGCGGAGATGGGGCAGTCGGCGGGGTCCTGGCAGCTCTCCTTCGACCTGGCTCCCGCCGACCGCGTCGGCGAGTACCAGGGTCTCTTCGGCACCGGAGTCACCGTGGCCCGCACCCTGGGTCCGCTCCTCCTGACCTGGCTCCTCGTCGAATGGGGCACCCCTGGCTGGCTCCTCCTGGGGACGGCCATGCTGGCGGCGTCCTACGCCATGGGCCCGGTGTCCCGCCACGCGGCGCGGGCGGGCGAGGTGAGCCGCACGCGGGGGCTGACACCGGCGAACGTGGTGACGCCTCGCTGATGAACTTCCGCTCGGAGTGGGGCCAGTCGTGCCGCTGGGGCAGTGCGGTGGAGGACCGCAGCTCAGCGTTTCACGTGAAACAACCGAAGAAGCCCTACACCGCTGCTCGGGTGTGACGGAACCCCGCCGGCGCCGGCACTCAGCAACCGCCGTACCCCCGCGTGCCGGGTCGCGTTCACAACCCCCGCGCACCGACCGGCAGCGCGTCCACGAACAGCGCGCCCGCCAGCAGCCCCGCACTCCCCCGCGGACTCCATCCCCGCGCCACCAGATCCGCGTCGAACACCGCCATCGCCTCCCACCCCTCCCCCGTGGCCGCACCGCCCGCCTCCAGCACGCTCTGAGCGCCCGCCTGAACATGCCGTAGGCCCACCGGCCCCGCGACATGGAGCAGCTCCGTGTCCTGAAGCGTGGACATCACCGTCAGCAGAGCGTTCAGACGGGCCTGCGTCTCCGTGGCCCCGGCCGATCGAGCCGCCCCGAGCGCGCCCAACGCCCGCCTCACATGCGGAAATCCGGCCCGCGCCTCCCCCCGCGCCCCCGCCGCCCCGTACGTCGCCGACACCGTCGATCCCCGCGACGGCCGGCGCGGAGCGCCCCGGTCGGGATGGGCGGCGATCCGCTTCGCGGTCGCGGTCACCTCGTCCCCCCGCGCGCGTGGATCGAGGGCGGCCGCCGCGACCAGCAGGCCGAGCGTCCACAGCGCACCCCGGTGCCCGCCGCCGGTCAGCCCCACCGAGTGCTCGGCGCACCGCCCGATCGCGCCCAGCTCGGCGCGCAGCCCGGGCGAGGGCTCGCCGGTGCGGCGGGCGGCGGCGGCCATCGCCGTGAGGCCGGGGGCGAGCGCCTTCGCCGACCAGCGCAGCCCGCGGTGGTCCCGCCGGGTCGCGCGGGCGGCGAGGTCGCGCGGGTCGGGCAGCCCGGGCTTGGGGGCCAGGGCCAGCTGTCCGGTGAGCGCGGCCACCGCGGCCTGCGCGAGCGTCTCGTCCTCACGGCTGGTCATCGCCGGCGCCTCAGGAGGACGCCGAGGCCGAAGGCGCGCCGCTGGGCGGCGTACCGGTGGGCGCCCCGCTCGGGGGTGCGCCGGTCGGAGGCGTGCCCCCCGCTCCACCCGCGCCACCGCCCGCGCCCGTGGTCTCCGCGTCCGGGTCGACCCCGAGCGTGAGGAAGCCCTTGTAGCCGCGCGCCGGATCGGCCTTCTTGACCGGTTCCAGGGTGAGCAGGCCGCTGGAGGCGCCGCCTCCGTCGTAGACCATGTCGTCGGCGAGCCGGGTGTAGCTGCCGGAGTGCTTGGAGTACGGCTCCAGGGTGAAGACCTGCTCGGCGATGTCGTCGGCGAAGAACAGCTGGCCGGTGTGGTTGACCTTGCCGCCTTCGTAAGTGCCGTCCTCCTTCCGGCCTCCGGTGTGCACCCTGAGGTGGATGTGGCAGGTGCGCGGGGTGTACCAGCCCGGGAAGATCGTCTCGAACTTGACGACCCCGTTGGCGTTGGCGATCTGGTAGCCGCGCAGGTAGGTGCTGTCGTTCGCGGTGGAGCCGTCCTCGCTCTCGGCCGGGGCCGAACCGCCGGGGTTGGCGGTGGTGTAGCCCGAGTAGTAGCCCCAGGCGTCGCAGTGCCAGATCTCCACGGCGGCGCCGGCGACCGGTGTGCAGCCGTCGGTGGCGTCGACGACGGTGAGGCGCAGGGTGAGCGGGACACCGCTCTTGCCCTCGGTGATGTTCTTGCGCACCAGCGCGCCGTCGAGGTAGTACGGCCCTTCGGTGACGCTCGACATCAGGGTCATGCAGCTGCCGCTGCTCGAACTCGCCGAAGCGGACGCCGTGTTCGAGGCCGAGGTCGAAGTCGCCGCGGATGCCGAGGCCGCCGACTCGGTCGTATCGGCGAACGCCGTCCGGTAGCCGGCGACCGCGAGTCCGCCGGCCGCGACCGTGCCGCCGGTCACGGCGAGGGCGCGACGCCGGGTGAGGGCCTTGTCCTTGTGGTTTCCCGTCATGAACACGCAACGTAGAAGCGCTGCCCGTCAGGGGCATGGGCCGCCGCTGTGGGACGCCTGTGAGTGCTCCCCGGGTCCGGACGATCTTCCCGCGCACCCCTCAGACCGCCATCAGAGGTGCGTCCTTCCGCCACTTGAGGATCTTGTCGAAGCTCACCACGGCCCCGGCCCGGCCCGGCTTGTTGCCGATGTGGACGTGGTCGGCGAGCTCCCTGATGAGGAAGAGGCCGCGGCCCTGCTCGGCGTCGACGCTCACCGGCACGGGGGCAGGAGCGGGCGCCGGCGCCGGGGCAGCGGTGGGCACTGCGGCGAGGGGAGGGGCGGGGCGTTCGGGGGTGAAGCCGGGCCCCGAGTCGGCGACCTCGATGCGGCACTTCTCGCCGTCGAGGTAGGCGGTCACGCTGTACGCCTGCGAACAGTCGCCGTGAGCGGTGTCCCCGCCGTGCTCGACCGCGTTGGCGCAGGCCTCGCTCAGCGCGACCGAAAGGTCGTAGGAGACGTCGGGATCCACGCCCGCCGTCTCCATGGTGCCGAGCAGCAGGCGCCGGGCGAGCGGCACGCTCGCGGCCTCGCGCCGCAGATGGAGTGACCACCAGATGCTCATGCTCCAGCCTCCCGGCCGCGGCTCGACATACCCCTACGTATTGCCGCCATGGGCGCTGAGTAAGCGCGGATCCCGCGTGATGCCGCCCATACGGTGGGCGCGCGGCCCACCGGATCCGGTGTATGTGGGGGCCCGGGGATACAGGGGGCGACTGTCACACCAGAGGGTGATCTTCCGCGGGGCCGGGAACCTTGTGGACCTGCCGTGTGGCCGCGGTGAGGCCAGTGCGATGATGAGCCCGCCATGTTCCACCGCCCCCTGCGCACGACGCGCTCCGGAGACGATCTCCGGCTGCTGCGGGCCGCGATGTTCGCCGCGGTCTGCGTCGTGCTGGCCGCGGCCGGTCACACCATGGCCTCCTGCGCGACGGTCCCGCTGTGGACGCTGGGCGCGGGGTTCCTGGGGGTCCTCGTCGTCGTGGCGCCGTTCGCCGGGCGCGAGCGCTCACTGCCGGGCATCGCCGCGCTGCTCGCCCTCGGACAGACCGTGCTGCACGCGCTGTTCGGGCTGGGCCAGCACGGGACGACGGCCGTCGCGTCCACGTCGAGGACCGTCTCCGACGCCGCGCTGGTCGAACAGGCCGCCCGCCTGGTGTGCGGGAGCACCGCGGCGGCGATCACGCCCTCCCAGGCGCTGAAGATCCTCGTCGAGGCGCGGGTCCGCCCGGCCGGCGGCGCGGGTGTCGGCGCCGGCAGCGGGGCCACGGTCATGGGCGGCGGCAGCGGCGGCACGGTCATGAGCTCCGCGCATCACACCGCGGACGCCCTGTCCACCGCCGGTTCGACGACGTCGCTGCTGCCGTCCCTGCCGATGATGCTCGCGCACCTCCTCGCGGCCGTCGCCGCGGGCTGGATGCTGCGGCGGGGCGACACCGCCCTGCTGCGCCTGACGGAACTGTCGGCGCAGGGCGTCGCCGAAGGGGCGCTCATACGGTCCCTGCGCGGGGCGTTCGCCCTGGCGCGCGCGCTGTACGCGGGATTGGGCGCCGCGCCGCAGGAAGGCCCCCGCCGCCCGCGCCTCGTCGCGTCCACGCTTCCCAAGCCGCCCGCCGACGCACTCCAGCACACGGTGATCAGGCGCGGCCCGCCGGCCGCCGCCGCTCTCGTCCTCGCCGCCTGACGCGACGCGACCAGCACTCCATCACACGGGGGGCGGCCGCCGTCGCCGCGGCACGCGTGCGTGCGCACATTCGCGTGCTCACGTCCCACCACCGTCACCTCTCACTCAGAGTGGAGTGCTTCGCTGTCATGAAGGCTTCTCGTCTCGCCGCCGTCGCCGCCGGCTCCGCCGTCGCCGTGTTCGCCCTGTCGTCGCCCGCCTTCGCGCACGTCACCGTGCAGCCGGAGGGCACGGCAGCCAAGGGCGGATACGCCGTCGTCAACTTCCGCGTCCCCAATGAGCGCGACAACGCCTCGACGGTCAAGCTGGAGGTCAACTTCCCGACCGACACCCCGCTCGCCTCGGTGCTGCCGCAGGACGTGCCGGGCTGGAAGATCGCCATCACCAAGAGCAAGCTCGCCAAGCCGCTCGACCTGCACGGCCGGCAGATCTCCGAGGTCGTCTCCAAGGTCACCTGGACCGCGGACGGCAAGGGCATCGAGCCCGGCCGCCTCCAGCAGTTCCCGGTCTCCATGGGCGCGCTGCCCGAGAAGGCCGACCAGGTCGTCTTCAAGGCGATCCAGACGTACTCCAACAAGGAGGTCGTGCGCTGGATCGAGGTCCAGGAGAAGGGCAAGGAGGAGCCCGACACCCCGGCCCCGGCGCTCGCCCTGTCCGACGCCGCCGACGGCCACTCCCACGGCGCGGCCGCCGGTGACTCCTCCGACGACGCCGACGACGCCAAGCCGGCCGCCGCCGCCACCGAGGCCTCCGACTCCTCCGGCGGCAGCGACACCACCGCCCGCGTCCTCGGCGTAGTCGGCATCGTCGTCGGCGCCGCCGGTGTGGCGTACGGCGTGCTCGCGGGCCGTCGCCGCGCCGACTCCTCCGCCTCCTGACGCCACACAGTCCGCGGCGCGTGCGGGCCCGCGCGGCCCGGCACGCGCCGGACTCCACCACATCCAGGACTTCTCTCCATGCACAAGAAGAAGCTCGCCGCGGCCGCTCTGCTAGCCGCGGCCACCCTGACCCTCTCCGCCTGCGGAAGCGAGAACAACGACGCAGGCCCGGCCGCCGTCGTCTCCCAGGAAGGCCGCAAGCAGGCCGCGACCGTCCTCGACCAGCCCTTCACCAAGCCGAACCTGGTCCTGACCGACACCCAGGGCAAGCAGTACGACCTCCGCAAGGAGACCGCCGGGCGCCCGACACTGGTGTACTTCGGCTACACCCACTGCCCCGACGTCTGCCCGCTGACGATGAGCAACATCGCCGTCGCGAAGAAGCAGCTGCCCAAGGCGGAACAGGACCGGCTGCGCGTCGTGTTCGTCACCACCGACCCCCAGCGGGACACCCCGGCCGCGCTCGGCGCCTGGCTCAAGGGCATCGACCCGCAGAGCGTCGGCCTCACCGGCGACTTCGCCACCATCCAGGCCGCGGCGCGCACCCTCGGCATCTCCATCGAGCCGCCGCACAAGGACAAGAACGGCAAGACGGTCTCGACGCACGGCACCCAGGTCGTCGCCTTCTCCCCGAAGACGAACGGCGGATACCTCCTCTACGGCGAGGGTGTCACCGTCGACCAGTACGCCAAGGACCTGCCCAAGATCGTCAAGGGACAGACCCCGTGAAACGGTTCGCCACCGCCACCGCGACGGCCGCCGTCTCCGCTCTGACCGGCGCCCTGGTCCTCGCCGGCTGCGGCTCCGACGCGTCCGCCGCCGAACTGTCCGTGAACGCCGCCTACATGCCGCAGCCGATCTCGGACAGCATGGCTGCCGGCTTCCTCACCATCACCAACGAGGGCGGCGGCAAGGACGAGCTGACCTCCGTCACCAGTGACGTCGCCGGCAGCGTCACCGTCCACGAGACGGTCGACGGCGCCATGCAGGAGGTCGACTCGCTCGACGTCCCCGCCCACGGGCAAGTGGTGCTCGCCAGCGGCGGGAACCACCTGATGTTCGAGAAGCTGAAGCGCAAGCCGAGGCAGGGCGAGAAGGTGAGCCTGAAACTGCACTTCGCCGAGTCCGGGACCCTGGAGGTCGCGATGCCCGTGGAATCCGCCACCTACACCCCGAAGACCGGGCGCTGAAGGGCTCCGAGGGCCCCTGAGCGCCCCTGAGGGAAGGATCGCCTTGACCCACCAGACCACCGCTCCCCGACTCCGGACGCTGGTGCTGCTGTTCCTGGCCGTCGCCGGCGCGCTCCTCGCCGCCGCCGGGCCGGCCTCCGCGCACGCGGCGCTGACCGGCAGCGATCCCGCGCAGGGGACGGTGGTCGACAAGGCGCCCACGCAGGTGTCGCTCACCTTCTCCGAACAGGTCGCGATGAGCGGCGCCTCGCTGCGCGTGCTCGACCCCAAGGGCACACGCGTCGACACCGGCGAGCCCTCCAACGTCAGCGGCACCACGTACGCCGTGCGGTTGCACCCGGGGCTGCCCGACGGCACGTACACCGTGACCTACCAGGTGGTGTCCGCCGACAGCCATCCCGTCGCCGGCGCCTACACCTTCTCCATCGGCGCCCCCTCCGCAACCAGCGTTCCGGCGTCCGCGCAGGAGGCCGGCGGCGGGGTCGTCGGCGGGCTGTACGGGTTCGGACGGTACGCGTCCTACGCCGGTTTCATCGTCATGGTCGGCGGCGCCGCGTTCGTGCTGGCCTGCTGGCCGGCCGGCACCGGGGTGCGCGCGCTGCAGCGGCTCGTCGTCTCCGGCTGGCTCACTCTCACCTCGGCCACCCTGTTCCTGCTGCTCCTGCGCGGCTCCTACACCGGTTCCGGCGAGCTCGGCGACGTCTTCGACCTCGATCTGCTCGGGCAGGTCCTCCAGACCAAGACCGGGGCCGCCCTCGTCTCCCGGCTGCTGCTGCTCGCGGCGGCCGCGCTCTTCATCGCCGTCCTGTTCGGCGCCTACGACAAGCGCGAGGACGAGGAGAAGCGGGACCTGACCTTCGGGCTCGCGATCGGCGGGACCGTCGTGGCCGGCGGGCTCGCGGCGAGCTGGGCCATGGCCGAGCACGCCTCCACCGGGCTCCAGCCGGGCATCGCGATGCCGGTGGACATCGTCCACCTGCTTGCCGTCGCCGCCTGGCTGGGCGGACTGTGCGCACTGCTCACGGCGCTGTACCGGGCGGAGAACCCGGTGGAGCCGTCGGCCGTCCGCCGGTTCTCGAAGGTCGCCTTCGGCAGCGTGATCGCCCTCCTCGCGACCGGCGTCTACCAGTCGTGGCGGCAGCTCGGCTCCTGGCCGGCCTTCACCGGGACCCGCTACGGGCAGCTCCTGCTCGTCAAGATCGGCCTCGTGGCCCTGCTCGTCGGCATCGCCTGGATCTCCCGTGGCTGGACGGCCCGGCTGGCCGAGCCGGCGGCCTCGCGGCACCAGGAAGCGGCGACGGCTGAGGAGACCGCGGGGTCGGCGGCGCTTGAGGAGCGGGCAGGGGCGGCGGCTGCCGGGCGCACGGACTCTCCCGTGCGCGGGAGGCCGGCGGCAGAGGATCAGCCGGCCGAGATCACCGAGGCCGCCTCCCCCGAGGCCGAGGCCGAGGTCGCCGAGAAGGCGTCGAGCGAGGAGGCCGGGGCGGCCGGGCGGACCGGGTCGATCCCCGGGGCAGGGGCGGCCGAGCGGGCAGGATCGAGCAAGGGCGCGGCGAAGGCGTCCCCGACCGACGCCGAGTCCGGTTCGGGTGCGGGTACGGGTGCGGGTTCGGGTGATTCCGGCTCGGGCGACGCCGGCACGGCCGATTCCCGGCGGGCCGCACAGCTCGCGCGGCAGCGTGCCGCCGTCGACGCCGCGCGGCAGAAGCGGCTGCGGGACGCCGACCCGAACCGTTCCGGGCTGCGCCGCTCGGTGCTGGCCGAGGCCGGCGTCGCCGTGATGCTGCTCGCCGTGACCACCGCCCTGACGTCCACCGAGCCCGGCCGTACCGAGCTGGACGCCAAGGCCGCCACGGCCGCCGTCGCGTCGTCGGACGCCGCGGGGGCCGTGACCCTGGACATGTCCTTCGACACCGGCGGCGCCAACGGCAAGGGCGTCGTCAGCGTCGACATCGACCCGGCACGGATCGGCGCCAACGAGATGCACGTCTACGTCACCCGCCCCGACGGCCGCGCCTTCGACGTCCCCGAGGTGAAGGTCGCCTTCACCCTCGAAGCCAAGAGCATCGGGCCGCTGCCCGTCACCCCCGACCACATCACCACCGGCCACTGGTCGGCCGACGGAGTGCAGATCCCCGTGGGCGGCGAATGGCAGGTCGCCGTCACCGTCCGGACCTCCGACATCGACCAGGTGACCGTCTCCAAGAACGCGCAGATCGGCTGACCCCACCATGCCCGAACAGACCAGCCCGGTGACCCCCTCCCCGACGGCCAAGGCGTCCGCCGAGAAGCCGCCCTCCGCCGAGCCCTCCGCCGAGGGCCTGACCCGGCGCAAGCTGCTCGGCACCGCCGGCGCCACCGGGCTCGTGCTCGGTGCCGCGGGCGGCGCCGCCGGTTATGCCGCGGCGCCGGCACAGGCGGCCCCGCTGTCCTCGATCGGGTCGGAGCAGGTGCTGTTTCACGTGAAACACCAGCCCGGCATCACCCAGGGGCTCCAGGCCAGGGGCCATCTCGTCGCCTTCGACCTCACGGCGGGCGCGGGCCGCAAGGAGGCCACCGCGCTGATGCGCCGCTGGTCGCAGACGGCACAGCGGCTGATGGCGGGCGAAGCCGCCCCGCACGACGACACCGACGTGGCCCGCGACGCCGGCCCGTCCTCGCTGACGATCACCTTCGGCTTCGGCCACAGCTTCTTCACCCGCACCGGTCTGGAGAAGCAGCGTCCTGTCTCCCTGGATCCCCTGCCCGCCTTCTCGTCCGACCGACTCGACCGGTCCCGCAGCGACGGCGACCTGTGGGTGCAGATCGGTGCGAACGACGCCCTCGTCGCCTTCCACGCCCTGCGCGCGATCCAGAAGGACGCGGGCAGCGCGGCCCGTGTGCGCTGGCAGATGAACGGCTTCAACCGCACGCCGGGCGCGACCGCCCACCCCATGACGGCCCGCAACCTGATGGGTCAGATGGACGGCACGCGCAACCCCAAGCCGGTCGAGCCCGACTTCGAGAAGCGGATCTTCGTGCCGGCCTCGGGGTCGAACGACCCGGCCTGGATGGCCCACGGCTCCTACGCCGTCGTACGCCGGATCCGGATGCTCCTCGACGACTGGGAGAAGCTGTCGGTCCCGGCGCAGGAGCAGGTCATCGGGCGCCGCAAGTCCGACGGAGCGCCGCTGACCGGGGGCTCCGAGACGACCGAGATGGACCTGGAGAAGACCGACGCCAACGGCGATCTGGTGGTCCCCCTCAACGCGCACGCGCGCATCACCCGGCCCGACCAGAACGGTGGAGCGGCGATGCTGCGACGGCCGTTCTCGTACCACGACGGCATCGACCGGGACGGCACCCCGGACGCGGGCCTGCTCTTCGTCTGCTGGCAGGCCGATCCGCTGCGCGGCTTCGTCACCGTGCAGCGCAAGCTGGACCGCGGTGACGCGCTGTCGAAGTACATCCGGCACGAGACCAGCGGGCTGTTCGCCGTGCCCGGCGGGGCGGCCGAGGGCGAGTACGTAGGTCAGCGGCTGCTGGAGGCGTGAGGAGCCCCGCGAACCGCCGTGGCCGGTGCGGGGTTACGCGGGTTCACTCGCCTGAGGGGTCGGTGTGAGACACGGGTCCACCCGATCCCGCAAGGCCCATTAGGGTGAGGTCATGCCAGCGAGCTACGCCTATCTCGGCCCCGAGGGCACCTTCACGGAGGTCGCCCTGCGCACGCTTCCCGAAACGGCCACCCGGCAGTTGGTCCCCTACGTGTCCGTGCAGTCCGCGCTGGACGCGGTGCGCACCGGCGAGGCCGAGGCCGCGTTCGTGCCGATCGAGAACTCCGTGGAGGGCGGGATCACCACGACGCTCGACGAGCTCGTCGCGGGCACGCCACTGATGATCTACCGCGAGGTCCTGCTGTCGATCACCTTCGCGCTGCTGGTCCGTCCCGGCACGAAGCTCACGGACATCAAGACGGTCACCGCCCATCCGGCCGCCCAGCCGCAGGTGCGCAACTGGCTGAAGGCCCATCTCCCGGACGTCATCTGGGAGTCGGCCGCCTCCAACGCCGACGGCGCGCGTCTCGTCCAGGAGGGCCGCTACGACGCAGCCTTCGCGGGCGAGTTCGCGGCCGCCCGGTACGGCCTGGAGGCCCTGGAGACGGAGATCCACGACGCGGAGAACGCGCAGACGCGGTTCGTGCTGGTGGGCCGTCCGGCCCGGCCCCCGGCGCCGACCGGGGCGGACAAGACCTCCGTCGTGCTCTGGCAGCGCGACGACCATCCGGGAGGGCTGCGCGACCTGCTCGGGGAGTTCGCGACCCGCGGCATCAACCTCATGGTGCTGCAGTCCCGGCCGACCGGCGCCGGCATCGGCAACTACTGCTTCTGCATCGACGCCGCCGGTCACATCACCGACCGGCGGATGGCCGAGGCGCTGATGGGGCTGAAGCGGATCTGCCGCGATGTGCGGTTCCTCGGCTCTTACCCCCGCGCGGACGCGGTGGCGGCGGACATCCCCGCGCCGCTGCCCGGGACCTCGGAGGGCGAGTTCGTCGCGGCGGCGGACTGGGTGGCACGCTGCCAGGACGGCCGTTTCTAGGTCCGTTCTGCATATCTTCGTTATCCACAGGCGTTATCCACAGGTTGGCTTCTCGACCTGGGGACAAGTCGACATCGATGGGCCGTCCGGTCGACAAATCGCCCTGCAGGCCGCACACGCGGCCAGGGCGGTACACGTCACCCTTAGTCCATCTGTTTCCTTCGATCACGCCTTTGGGGTGACCCAATTCCACTCGAAAGTGGGGTGCAGTCGGCACGGAACGGGAATTCCCCACCGCTCGGCCAGCTCTCGGAATGATCAATTCCAATGTCCACAGACCTTTCGCACACCCTGTGGATAACTTTCCCCCATCCCGCATGCCCTGTGGACAACGACGGCCCAAGTCGCCCCCTGCACAAGGAAGTCGGGTCAACGTGCCGAGCGTGGCCTGCCTCGTCCCAGGGAGTGAGACACTTTCCCTTGACCTGTCCGGCAATTGCCTCATAGCCGCCCGTAAGCCGTGAATCGCCACCACGGGCAATAGTGAGTCGTGAGCGCTCACGCCGCACCGGTAGCCTTGACCGCGTGATTGACCTTCGCCTGCTCCGTGAGGACCCCGACCGTGTGCGCGCGTCCCAGCGCGCCCGTGGAGAGGACGTCGCCCTCGTCGACGCTCTCCTGTCCGCCGACGAGCGGCGCAGGTCGTCCGGCGTCCGCTTCGACGAGCTCCGCGCCGAGCAGAAGCAGCTCGGCAAGCTCATCCCCAAGGCCTCCGCCGAGGAGAAAGCCGAGCTGCTCAAGCGCGCCGAACAGCTCAAGGCCGACGTCAAGGCCGCCGACACCGAGCGCGACGCCGCCGACGCCGAGACCCAGGAACTGCTGCTCAGGCTCGGCAACCTCGTCCACCCCGACGTGCCCGTCGGCGGCGAGGAGGACTTCGTCACGCTGGAGACGCACGGCGAGATCCGCGACTTCACCGCCGAAGGCTTCGAGCCGAAGGACCACCTCGAGCTCGGCCAGATCCTCGGCGCGATCGACGTCGAGCGTGGCGCGAAGGTCTCCGGCTCCCGCTTCTACTTCCTCACCGGCGTCGGCGCCCTCCTGGAGCTCGCCCTGGTGAACGCGGCGATCGCGCAGGCGACGGCGGCCGGCTTCACGCCGATGCTGACGCCCGCCCTGGTGCGCCCGCAGTCCATGGCCGGCACCGGCTTCCTCGGCCAGGCCGCCCAGGACGTCTACCACCTCGACAAGGACGACCTCTACCTCGTCGGCACCTCCGAGGTCCCCCTCGCCGCGTACCACATGGACGAGATCATCGACGCCGAGCGGCTGCCGCTGCGCTACGCGGGCTTCTCCCCCTGCTTCCGGCGCGAGGCCGGCTCGCACGGCAAGGACACCCGGGGCATCTTCCGCGTGCACCAGTTCGACAAGGTCGAGATGTTCACGTACGTCACTCCCGAGGACTCCCAGGCCGAGCACCAGCGCCTGCTGGAGTGGGAGAAGCAGTGGCTTACCTCGCTGGAACTGCCGTTCCGCGTGATCGACGTCGCCTCCGCCGACCTGGGCTCCTCGGCCGCCCGCAAGTTCGACTGCGAGGCGTGGATCCCCACCCAGGGCAAGTACCGCGAGCTGACCTCGACGTCGGACTGCACCGAGTTCCAGTCCCGTCGTCTGTCGATCCGCTACCGCGAGGGCAAGCAGGTCCGCCCGCTGGCCACGCTCAACGGCACGCTGTGCGCCGTCCCGCGCACCATCGTGGCGATCCTGGAGAACCACCAGCAGGCCGACGGCTCCGTGCGCGTGCCCGAGGTGCTGCGGCCCTACCTCGGCGGGCGTGAGGTGCTGGAGCCGGTGTCCAAGTGAGCGAGGGCTTCCCCCACCGGCTCATCGCCACCGATCTCGACGGGACGCTCCTGCGCTCCGACGAGTCGATCTCGCGGCGCACCCGCGACGCTCTCGCCGCGGCCACCGCGGCGGGGGCGGCCCACATCGTCGTCACCGGCCGCGCGGTCCCCTGGACCCGCCACATCCTCGACGAACTGGGCTACGACGGTCTGGCCGTCTGCGGCCAGGGAGCCCAGGTCTACGACGCCGGCGCGCACCGCCTGCTGACCTCGGTCACCCTGGACCGGCAGCTCGCCGGGGTGGCGCTCGCCAAGATCGAGGCGGAGGTCGGTCCGCTGTACCTGGCGGCGAGCCGCGACGGACTGGACGGAGACGTCCTGGTCGGCCCCGGTTACTCGGTGACCGGCAAGCTCCCGGCGACGCCGTTCACCGACGCGTCGGACCTCTGGTCGGCGCCGCTGAACAAGATCTACATCCAGCACCCCGAGCTCTCGGACGACGACCTCGCCGAGGCGGCCCGCCGCGCCGCCGGCGGCTTCGTCACCGTCGCCCTCGCCGGCGCGGGCATCGTGGAACTGCTTCCCCTCGGCCTCTCCAAGGCCACGGGGCTCTCCCTCGCCGCCCGGCGCCTCGGCCTCAAGTCCGCCGACACGATCGCCTTCGGCGACATGCCCAACGACATCCCGATGTTCGCCTGGGCGTCCCGAGGCGTGGCCATGGCCAACGCACACCCCGAACTGAAGGCGGTGGCGACCGAGGTGACGGCTTCGAACGAGGACGACGGCATCGCCCTGGTGCTGGAGAAACTGCTTCCCTGACGGGTGCCCGCACCGCTCGCGCCGAGCCCCCGGACACCGCCGGGGATCAGGGTCGGGGTGGGGCGGCCTCACGCGGCGGTGATGCCGCGTGCTCGAAGCGGCCGCCCCCGGGCAGCTCCCCGTGCGGGGCGGGCTCGGACGGAGCGTGTGAACGCTCCGGAGCCCGCCGCGGGCTGCCCTGCCGGGAGCCGGACGTCATGCCGTGCATGGGCGTCGTCCCGCTCCTCCCCGGTTCCTGACACCGGCCCTCGCCGGCGTTGCGGACATCACCACTGTGCCGGGCGGACGAGTGGGACGCCACCGAATAAAACGGCCGTTCGACACAAGGCCGGTGACCCACGCGGAGGCGACCCCGGGATGTCCCGGGCGTCTACCGGCGCCGCCATCTCCACCGGCGCGCCTTGCTGAAGAACCAGCCGGCCGGCGGCTCGTCGGACCGCCACGGCTGCGGCTCGGGCTGCTCGGCGCGCCAGCGGGCCGCGAGCATCCGGGCGCGGGCGGACGGCTCGGACGTCCCGGCGGCCCGTATGAACTCCTCGTCCAGCACCAGGCCGTCCCAAGCCGCGTCCGAGGACCCTTCCCCGGCCGGACCGTCGACCGGTCCGTCGGCCGGTCCGCGCTCGCCCCGCTCCCGGCTGCCGTGCCCCGCCGTCTCGTCCGCCACAGCAGTCCTCCCCTCCGCCGGTGTCCTGTTCGCGCCCCTTGACGCCGCTTGGCGTCTTTTGATGCCTCTTGGCATCGGTTGACGCCTGTTCACGTCGTTCGCGATTCTTCGCCCAGTGTGCCGGGGCCGAGGTGAAACCACCGTCAAGACGGGGATGCCCCTCGGCCCGCCCGTTCCGCGTCCCGCCGGCCTACTCCTCGCCGGCCAGCGTCAGCGAGCGCAGCTTCTGCCCCGCGAACCAGGTGGCCAGCACGGTCACCGCGACCAGCAGGACGGTCGCCGTGGTCAGCCCGACGTCGGAGCTGATCAGATCACCGCCGGCCACCTTGTCGGCGACGGCCAGCGACCACTGCTGGACGCTGAGCGTGCGCGCGCCCGGCACCAGGGAGCCGAACAGGGCCTCCCAGACGAGGGCGTAGACCAGTCCGAACACCACCGCGTGCCGCGACACCGTGCCGAGCAGCAGGAAGAGCGCGGCGTAGGCGATGGAGGAGACCAGCGCGGCCACCGTGTAGGCGACGGCGATCTGCTGGCCGTTGCCGTTGAGGATGAAGCCCGCGATCAGCGTCGGCAGCGCCGAGAACACCATCGTCACCGCGATCGCCACGATCAGCTTGGTGAAGATGATCGTCGGTCGCTTCAGCGGCTTGGACAGCAGGTAGACGACCGAGCCGTCGTCTATCTCCGGGCCGATCGCACCCGTGCCGGCGATGACTCCGATGATCGGCACCATGGTGGCGAGCGCGAGCCCGCCCAGCAGATCGGACGCGGTCTGGTCGTCGGCGCCCGCGAGGGCGCGCACCAGCACCGAGATCACGATCAGCAGCATCGGCAGCGCGCCGAGGATGAGGGCCCGGCGACGGCCGAGCAGGGCCCGGTAGGTGAGCCGGGCGACGGTGGGGTCGTACATCTTCGGCCTCCTACGCCGCGACAAGATACGAGAAGACGGACTCGAGGGACTCGTCGGACGGCGACACCGTGAGCAGGCGAATGCCGTTGTCGCGCGCCACTCTCGGCAGCAGCGTCGTGAAACGCCCGAAGTCGACGGCCTGGATGCGCAACGCCCCTTCGGCGACGTCCACTTCGATGCCCGATGTCGACGGGTCGGCGATCAGCGCCGCCGCGAGGGCTCGGTCGTCGCTGGAACGCACCAGGTAGCGGTGCGGGCGGTCGGTCATCAGACGGCGGATCTTGCGGAAGTCGCCGCTGGCCGCGTGCCGCCCCGCGACCACGACCTCGATGTGCCAGGCGAGTTGCTCGACCTCTTCGAGGATGTGCGACGAGAACAGCACCGTGCGGCCTTCGTCGCCCATGCGCCGCAGCAGGTCCATGAGCTGCATCCGCTGACGGGGGTCCATTCCGTTGAACGGCTCGTCGAGCAGGAGCAGGGAGGGCTCGTGGACCAGGGCGGACGCCATCTTCACGCGCTGCCGCATGCCCTTGGAGTACGTCTGGATCTTGCGGTCCTGCGCGTACTCCATCTCCACCGTGGCCAGGGCCCTTTGGGCGGCCTTGGCGCCCAGGCCGTGCAACTCGGCGTTGGCGACGACGAATTCGCGGCCGGTGAGGAAGTCGTACATCGCCTCGCGCTCGGGGACGATGCCGATGTGCTTGTAGATCGCCTCGTTGCGCCAGACCTGCTGTCCGTCGAGGGTGACGGTGCCGGTGGAGGGCGCGAGGAAGCCGCCCATCATGTTGATCAGGGTGGACTTCCCGGCGCCGTTGGGGCCGAGCAGCCCGGTGACGCCGGGGCCGATGGTCATGGTGATGTCGTTGACGGCGACCACGTTGCCGAACCAGCGGGAGACGTGATCGATGGAGAGCGTGGTCACAGGCCCACCTTCCGGTAGCGGCGCATCAGGAGCCCGTAGCTGGCGACGATGAGGCCCAGGGCGGCAAGGACGTACACGACGCCCTCGCCCGTGGAAGGGCCGATCCCGCCCGGGAAGGCGGAGGAGGCGCCGAGGAATGCGGACTGCACCCCGTCGATCAGCGTGATCGGCGAGAACAGGCCTATCCACCGGGTGGCGCCGGTGCTGCCCTGGGCGTCGGCGATGGCCTGGAGGGTGGAGACCGCGCCGTAGGAGATGGTCAGGACGGCGATGACGGCGGCGATGCCGAATCCGCGGCGCGGAGTGACCGCGGCGACGACCAGGCCGAGGCCGGCGAAGAGCAGGGAGAGCAGGGTCACGGAGACCAGTCCCTGGGCGAATCCCTTGGTCTGGTCGGCGAAGTCCAGCTTGGCCAGCAGGGCGCCCACGTAGAGCACCAGCAGGGGTGCGGCGGTGAGGACGAACAGCGCCGAGGCGAGCGCTGCGAACTTGGCGCGCACGTAGTCGGCGGTCTCTATCGGCCGGGAGAAGTACAGCGGCACGGTCTTGAAGCGCAGGTCGCGGGAGACGGACTGGGGTGCCTGCGAGGCGACGTACAGGCTGATGACGGCCTGCATGACGATGGCGTAGCGGGTGTACTCCACCGGCAGCGCGGTCGCCTTGGTGGCGACCGCGACGGCGACCATGATGGCCGCGGGCACGCACATCACCACGAACAGCAGCATGGGCAGCACCTTGGACTTCACCGAGCGGCCGAGGCCGTAGGCGCCGCGCAGGGACTGCGAGTAGAGGGAGCGGCGGGCGTAGGAGCGGCCCAGGCGGGGGCCGTCGTAGCTGCGGTAGCCGATGTTGTGGATGCGGGTCTGGTCACCCGGGAGGGTGGGTGCGGGGTGCTCAACCGCCATGGCCGACGGCCTCCTTCCGTTGTGCGTCGCCGTCCTTGAAGACCTCGGAGATGTGGTGCCGGCGCTGTTCCATGCGCACCAGTCCGAGGCCGAGGTCGGCCACCAGGTCGCGCACCACGTCGTAGGTCTCCTCGCCCCGGGCGGTGAGCAGCAGGATGTGGCCGGCGCCCGGCAGGCCGCTGTCGCCGTCGAGGACGTCCACTCCGCGCGCGTGGAGCGCCTCGCGGACGGCGCGGGTGCCGTCGGGGTGTTCGTCGGTGTCGGTGACCTCGACGGCGAGGGTGGTGGTGGTCTGGGTGAAGTCGGTGGTGGAGCTGGAGCGCAGGAGCTTTCCGCCGTCGACGACGACGACGTGGTCGCAGGTGCGTTCCAGTTCGCCCAGGAGGTGGGACGTGACCAGGACCGAGATGCCGAAGTCGGTGTGGATGCGCCGGATCAGGCCCAGCATCTCGTCGCGGCCGACCGGGTCGAGGCCGTTGGTCGGCTCGTCCAGGAAGACCAGCTGCGGGTCGTGGACGAGGGCCTGGGCGAGCTTCACCCGCTGCTTCATGCCGGTGGAGTAACCGCCGATGGGGCGGTAGCGCTCCTCGTACAGGCCGACGTGGCGCAGTGTGTCCGCGGTGCGCTCGCGGGCGGCGGTGGGCGGCAGGCCGGACATGCGGGCCATGTGCACGACGAACTCGGTGGCCGAGACGTCGGGCGGCAGGCAGTCGTGCTCCGGCATGTACCCGACGCGCTCGCGGATGGCGGCGCCCTTGGTGGCGACGTCGAGGCCGAGCACCTCGGCGCGGCCCTCCGAGGCGGGGGACAGACCCAGCAGGATCTTGATCAGCGTGGACTTGCCGGCCCCGTTGGCGCCGACGAGTCCGGTGACACCGGGCCCGACGTCCACGGACAGCCGGTCGAGCGCGGTCACCCGGGGGAACCGCTTGCTCAGGCTTTCGGTAGCGATCACAGTCACGTCTTCGACATTAGTGACGCGCGCCACGTCCGTCGTCAGACCGAAGAGCCGTCTTCGCATCAACCTTCAGAAGTAGGGGAACGTAGGGGACCCCCTGCCTGAGAGTTACGGGAGAGGTGGCTCCGGCGCGGGAGTCGCCCTATTGACGATGCGTCTAACGACTGTCAGATTCGGCGGCGTCACCTCACGGACACGCTGAGCGGCGGAGGGAGAGCGACGGTGCTCGAAGGTGCGCGCGAGCGCAGGGTGCGGACCGGCGGGGTCGAGCTGAGCGTGGCCGAGCTGGGAGATGCCGGGCGGCCGACGGTGGTCCTGGTGCACGGCTACCCGGACAGCAAGGAGGTGTGGTCCGAGGTCGCGGCCCGTCTGGCCGGCGCCTTGCGTTTCCATGTGGTGCTGTACGACGTCCGGGGGCACGGCCGGTCCACCGCGCCCGAGCCGCTGCGGGGCGGGTTCACCCTGGAGAAGCTGACGGACGACTTCCTGGCCGTGGCGGACGCCGTCAGCCCGGACCGTCCTGTGCACCTGGTGGGGCACGACTGGGGTTCGGTGCAGTCGTGGGAGTTCGTCACCGTCGCGCGCGCCAGAAAAAGGATCGCCTCCTTCACGTCGATGTCCGGCCCGTCCCTGGACCACGTCGGCCACTGGATCAACGAGCGTCTCTCCAGGCCGAGTCCGCGCCGGGTGAGCCAACTCCTCGGCCAGGGAGCCAGATCGTGGTACGTCTGTCTGCTGCACACGCCCGCGTTGCCCGAACTGGCCTGGCGGGGACCGCTCGGCAGGCGGTGGCCCGGCGTCCTGCGGCGGCTGGAGCGTATGCCGGGCGGTGACTACCCGACGCCCTCGCTTCCTTCCGACGCCGCCAACGGCGCCTGGCTGTACCGGGACAACGTGCGGACACGGCTGCGCCGGCCGCGCACCGACGCCCGGACGGATGTGCCCGTGCAGCTCATCACACCCTCGGGCGACGTGTACCTGTCGGAGCGGCTGTACGACGAACTGGAGCGATGGGCACCGCGGTTGACACGACGGACGGTGGCGGCGAAGCACTGGCTGCCGCGAACGCGGCCCGACCAGGTGTCGGCCTGGATCGCCGACTTCGTCACTTCTGTGGAGTCAGCTTCGGGTGACGGGGCCGGCCCGGCCGCAGAGTCCCGGCGCGAGGCCACGTCTCCCTACTCCCAACGCTTCGGCGGACAGCTTGTGTTGGTCACCGGAGCGGGCAGCGGCATCGGGCGGGCCACGGCGCTCGCGTTCGCCCGGGCCGGGGCGCGGGTGATCGCCGTGGACCGGGACGCGGAGAGCGCCGCCCGCACCGCGGAGGCGGCATTGTCGGCCGGCGCGACGCAGGCTTGGGCGGAGACGGTGGACGTCTCAGACGAGCCGGCGATGGAGAAGCTCGCGGCGAGGCTCCGCGCTGAACTGGGCGTCGTGGACGTGCTGGTGAACAACGCGGGCATCGGATTGTCGGGTCCCTTCTTCGACACGACGGCCGACGACTGGCGCAAGGTGCTGGACGTCAACCTGTGGGGCGTCATCCACGGCTGTCGTCTCTTCGGACGGCAGATGGCGGAGCGCGGACAGGGCGGCCATATCGTCAACATCTCTTCCGCAACAGCATTTCAGCCGGTGAGGGCCCTGCCCGCCTACGGCACGTCCAAGGCGGCGGTCCTCATGCTCAGCGAGTGCCTGCGGGCTGAACTGGCCGGGAAGGACATCGGAGTCACGGCGATCTGCCCCGGCGTGGTGAACACCGGCATCACGGCGACGGCCACGTTCGTCGGGGTCGACCCGGAGGAGGAGAAGCGCCGCAGGAAGAAGGCCGCCCGGGCCTACGGTCTGCGCAACTACCCACCGGAGAAGGCGGCGCAGGCGATCTTGAGAGCGGTCGTCCGCAACGAGGCGGTGGTCGCGGTGACGCCGGAAGCCAAGGCAGCACGTGCGTTGTCCCGTTTCGCTCCTAGGGTGTTGCGGGCTTTGGCGCGCATCAAGCCCTTTCTGTAGGGAGCGTTGGCATACCTGAGCCCAAGTGATCGGCCCCCACGTGTGCTTGCCCAACAAGTCTTTTTAGGCGTTCAGTTGTCCACAGCATTGCCAAACAGTCTGTGGATAAGCGTAGTTGGCTGTGGACCAAACATCCGGGCACAAAACGAAATGCGTGATCCACGTCTCACGCGTCATGCTGGACGAATGGACGAAAGACGCACCGTGAAGGTGTCGAAGTACCTCTCGAAACACCTGCGACACCAGCCCGAACGGATCGGCCTGACCCTCGACGAAGGGGGCTGGGTCGAGATCGAGACGCTGATCGAGGCGGCCGCGGCCCACGGGTTCCGATTCACCCGGGACGAGCTGGACCACGTCGTGGCAGCCAACGACAAGAAGCGCTTCGCGATCGAGGGCACCCGCATCCGCGCCAGTCAGGGGCACAGCATCGAGGTCGACCTCGGCCTGCCCCCGGCGACCCCGCCGCCGTACCTCTACCACGGCACCGTCGCCCGCTCCCTGGACGCGATCCGCACCGAGGGGCTGCTGCCCATGAACCGACACGACGTGCACCTCTCGGCCGATCGGGAGACGGCGACCCGGGTCGGCGCCCGCCGCGGCCGCCCGGTGGTCCTCTCCGTGGACGCGGGGGCCATGCACCACGACGGCCACCTCTTCCACGTCAGCGCGAACGGGGTGTGGCTGACCAGGGCCGTCCCGCCGCGGTATCTGCGGTTCCCCGAGCCCCGCTGACGCCGCACCCTGTGGTGAGACACACACACGGCGACCGTTTCACGTGAAACAGGACGTCCGCATAGGCTCGCTGCCATGAGTCTGCGTCTGAGCACTGTGATCCTCCCGTACCGCCGCTGGCAGGACGGCAGCCGTTCGGCGTGGATGCGCGCCGAGCAACTCGGCTTCCACACCGCGTACACCTACGACCACCTGTCCTGGCGCGCCTTCCGCGACGGTCCCTGGTTCGGCGCGATCCCGACGCTGACCGCCGCCGCGTCCGTCACGGACCGGATCCGCCTCGGCACGCTGGTCACCTCGCCGAACTTCCGGCACCCCGTGACCCTCGCCAAGGAACTGATCTCCCTGGACGACATCTCCGACGGCCGTGTCACCCTCGGCATCGGAGCGGGCGGCACCGGCTTCGACGCCACCGCCCTCGGCCAGGAACCCTGGACGCCGCGCGAGCGGGCCGACCGCTTCGCCGAGTTCGTGCCCCTACTCGACCGGCTGCTCACCGAGGACTCCGTGTCCTTCGAGGGCGACTTCTACTCGGCGCACGAGGCCCGCAACATCCCCGGCTGCGTCCAGCGGCCCCGGCTGCCGTTCGCCGTCGCCGCGACCGGGCCGCGCGGGCTGAAGCTGGCGGCCCGGCACGGGCAGGCCTGGGTGACCACCGGTGACCCCCGGCTGTTCGAGAACGGCACGTCCGAACAGTCCGTCCAGGCCGTCCACGGCCAGATCGAGAAGCTGACGGACGCGTGTGTGGCTCTCGGGCGCGATGTGAACTCGCTCGACAAGATCCTGCTCACCGGTTTCACCCCCGACGGCGCCCGCCCGCTGGAGTCCCTGGACGCGTTCGTCGACTTCGCGGGGCGCTACAAGGAGCTCGGCTTCACGGAGCTCGTTCTGCACTGGCCCATCCCGGACTCCGACTTCGCCGCGGACCAGAAGGTCTTCGAGCAGATCGCCATGGAAGCCCCGGCGCAGCTGCGCTGACCTCGACGGCCCCTGCCCCGGCCTCATCCGTGCGGACCGTCGCACGGCCGTGCAGGCATATGCGCGAGAATGGCGCGGTGACCTCAGCGACTCGACAGCCCGAGACCCCGACCGCCGCCACCCCGCCACGGCTGATCGCCACCGACTTGGACGGCACTCTCCTGCGCGACGACAAGTCGGTCTCGCCACGAACGGTCGCGGCCCTCGCCGCCGCCGAGGAGGCCGGCATCGAGGTCTTCTTCGTCACCGGCCGCCCGGCCCGCTGGATGGACGTCGTCAGCGACCACGTCCACGGGCACGGTCTGGCGATCTGCGGCAACGGCGCCGCCGTGGTCGACCTGCACGGCGGCCCGGGCGCCCACCGGTTCGTGAAGGTGCGCGAGCTGGCCCGGGAGAACGCTCTGGACGCCGTACGGCTGCTGCGCGAGGCGGCGCCGGGGACCATGTACGCGGTCGAGCAGACGTACGGCTTCTACCAGGAGCCTGAGTACCCCAAGATGCACATGGAGGTTCCCGACGCCCTGGCTCCCGCCGAGCGGCTGCTCGCGCCGGACGCTCCGGGCGCCGACGAGCCCGTGTTGAAGATCCTCGCGTTCCACCCCACGCTCGACCCGGACGCGTTCCTCACCGTGGCCAGGCTGGCTATCGGCGACCGCGCCAACGTCACCCGTTCCAGCCCCAGCGCCCTGCTGGAGATCAGCGGCCCCGACGTCTCCAAGGCGAGCACCCTCGCCCTGTGCTGCGCGGAACGCGGCATCTCCCACGAGGAGGTCGTCGCCTTCGGGGACATGCCCAACGACGTCGAGATGCTCACCTGGGCGGGCCGGTCGTACGCGATGGGCAACGCGCACCCGGACGTGGTCGCGGCGGCCTCCGGACAGACCGTCGCCAACAACGACGACGGCGTCGCCGTGATCATCGAGGAGCTGCTCGCCGAGCGACTGCGCTCCGAGGGCCGGGACCGGTAGGCGCCCCAGGGCGTCACTGGCCGACAGGAGCCCCGCGTACCGCCAGCCAGGGCACCGGGTCCACCGCGGAGCCCGCCTCCGGGGTGACCCGTGCCTCGAAGTGCAGATGCGGCCCTGTGGAGTTGCCGCTGGCAGAACCGGGACGATCGGCAGACGGCAGCGAGATGAGCGGATGTCAGCGATCGTGGCCCGGCGGTCCCGACCCGGTCCTGTTCACGTCGTACGCCCGGGGGACCGGGCAGCACGAACGGCCCAGCCGCGTGGTGAGCGGGCCCGCTACCGCACACCCGCCGGCGTCTGCGCCGCCGTCTCCCGCTCGATCATCGTGCGCAACGGCCCCACCTCGGCGGCCAGATCCGCATACGCGCCTCGCTGCACCACGTGTCCCTCGTCCAGGACGATCACCTCGTCCACGGCGTCCAGTCCGGCCAGCCGGTGCGTGATGAGCAGCGTCGTCCGCCCCTCGGTGGCGGCCAGCAGGTCCGCGGTGAGGGCGTCGGATGTGGCCAGGTCGAGGTGTTCCGCGGGCTCGTCGAGCACCAGCACGGGGAAGTCGGCGAGGAGAGCGCGGGCGAGCGCGAGCCGCTGCCGCTGCCCGCCGGAGAGCTTGGCCCCGTGCTCGCCGACGAGCGTGTCGAGACCGTCGGGCAGGCTGTCGGTCCACTCCAGCAGCCGGGCCCGCCCCAGCGCGTCCCGCAGCCGGTCCTCGCTCGCGTCCTTCCTCGCCAGCAGCAGGTTCTCGCGGACCGAGCTGTCGAAGAGATGCGCGTCCTGCGCGCACAGTCCGACGAGCCGTCGCACGTCGTCGCCGTCCAGGGCCCAGGCGTCGACGCCGCCGAGCGTGTACACGCCCGTGTCCGCGTCGAGGAACCGCAGCAGAACCTGGGCGAGCGTCGTCTTGCCGGAACCGGAGGCGCCCACGACAGCGATTCGGCGTCCTTGGTCCATGGTCAGGTCGACCCCGGCGAGGGCGTCCCGGTCCTGCCCGGCGTGCCGGGCGTGCAGCCCTTGGACGACGATCGGGAACGGCGACGTGGGCGCCTGCCGGGGCCGCTCCGGTTCCCGCACCGGCTCGGGGGAGTCCAGCACCTCGAAGACCCGATCCGCGCTCCTGAGCGCCCGCTGGCGGTACTGGACGGCCGTCGGCAGCCCGAGGACGGCCTCGAAGGCGGCCAACGGGGTGAGGACGACGACGGCCATGGCCACGCCGCTCAGCCGCCCCGCGCCCACGGCCTGCGCACCGACGAGCGCGGAGGCGGCGACGGTCAGTCCGGACACGAGCGCGGTCAGTCCGGCCCCGAGGGCCGTGGCGGTGGCGGCGCGTGAGGCGATCCGCGTGAGCACCGAGTCCGCCGCACGCACCTCGGCCGTCCGGGCCGGCAGGGCGCCGGCGACGGCCAGTTCGGCGGTGCCGGTGAGGAGGTCGGCCGCGCGGGTGGCGAGTTCGCCGCGGGCCGGGGCTAGCCGGCGCTCGGCTCGGCGCGCCACGGCCGCGGTGACCAGCGGGACGGCCACTCCGGCGGCGAGCAGACCCGCCGCGAGGACGGCGCCGGCCTCGGGCAGCAGCCACGCCGTGAAGGCGACGGACCCGGCCGAGACGACGGCGGCCGCGCCGGCGGGCAGCAACCAGCGGAGCCAGTAGTCCTGCAGTGCGTCCACATCGGCGACGAGCCGGGACAGCAGGTCCCCCCGGCGCGTGGCGCGCAGCCCCGCGGGCGCCAGCCGCTCCAGCCGCCGGTACACCGCGACCCGGGTGTCGGCGAGCATCCGGAGCACGGCGTCGTGCGAGACGAGCCGCTCCGCGTACCGGAACACCGCCCGCCCGATTCCGAAGGCTCGCGTCGCCGTGACCGCGACCATCAGATACAGCACCGGCGGCTGCTGGGAGGCCCGGGAGATGAGCCACCCGGAGGTGGCCATGAGTCCGACCGCGCTGCCGAGAGCGAGACTGCCGAGCAGCAGCGCGAGAGCCAGCCGGCCGCGCCTTGCGCCCGCCATGGCCCGGACCCGCGCGAGGACCGCGCCCCCGCTCGAGGTGAGCCGGCCGTCGGGCTCGGCCGCCTCGGTGGGCCGCGGCTCCGCTTCGCGGCCTTCGGGCAGGTCGTCCACCCGGCGGACCGCCGCGGTCCGTACCGGCCCCGTGACCGGCTCCGCCGCGTCCAGGCGCACCACCCGGTCCGCCACGGCCAGCAGCGCCGGCCGGTGCACGACGAGCAGCACCGTCCGCCCGGTCGCCAGCCGCCGCACGGCCGTCACGACCTCCGCCTCGGTCTGCCCGTCGAGCGCGGCCGTCGGCTCGTCGAGCAGCAGGACGGGCCGGTCGGCGAGGAACGCCCGGGCCAGCGCGAGCCGCTGGCGCTGGCCGGCGGAGAGTCCGGAGCCGGCCTCACCGAGCACCGTCCGCTCCCCCTCGGGCAGCGCGTCCACGTACTCCAAGGCGCCCGCGTCGGCCAGCGCCCGGCGCACGGCCGCGTCGTCGGCGTCGGGGCGCGCCAGCCGTACGTTCTCGGCGATCGTCCCGGCGTACAGGTGCGGGTGCTGCGGCACCCAGGCGATCCGGGACCGCCACTGCTCCAGGTCGATGTCCGCGAGATCGGTTCCCCCGACCCGGATCCGGCCTTCCGTGGGCCGGACGAAGCCCAGCAGGGCTTGCAGCAGGGTCGACTTGCCCGCGCCGCTCGCGCCGACGAGGGCGACCGTCTCGCCGGGCCCGGCGGTGAAGGACACCCCGGACACCGCGGCGACGGACCGTCCGGGATGACGGATCGTCACGGCGTCGAAGGCGATAGCACCCGCCGGCGCCGCGCTCGTGCCCGACACCGGGAGCGGGGTCTGCAACACCTCGAAGATCTCCTCGGCGGCCGCGAGTCCCTCGGCAGCAGCGTGGTACTGCGCTCCCACCTGCCGCAACGGCAGATAGGCCTCCGGCGCGAGCACCAGGATGACCAGGCCGATGTAAAGGTCCATCTCGCCGTGGACGAGCCGCATGCCGATGGTCACGGCGACCAGGGCCACCGACAGCGTCGACAGCAGCTCCAGGGCGAACGACGAGATGAAGGCGATCCGCAACGTCCGCAGAGTGGCTCGCCGGTACTCGCCGGTGATGCGCCGGATCGACTCGGCCTGGGCCTTGGCCCGACCGAACACCTTCAGCGTGGGAAGTCCCGCGACGACGTCGAGGAAGTGCCCGGACAGCCTGGACAGGAGCCGCCACTGACGGTCCATCCGCGCCTGTGTCGCCCAGCCGATCAGCACCATGAACACCGGGATGAGCGGCAGCGTGCCCACGATGATCGCGGCGGACACCCAGTCCTCGGTGACGATCCGCGCCAGCACCGCCACCGGCACGACGATCGCGAGGCCCAACTGCGGCAAATAGCGCGAGAAGTAGTCGTCGAGGGCGTCAACCCCCCGCGTGGCGAGGGCGACGAGTGAGCCGGTGCGCTGTCCGCTGAGCCAGCCGGGGCCGAGCAGGGTCGCCCGCCCCAACAGACGTCCCCGCAGCTCCGACTTCACGGCGGCGCTCGCACGGTGCGCCGAGAGTTCGGTGAGCCAGGCAACCAGTGCCCGGCCGACCGCCACGGCTGCCAACGACACCAGAGGAGTTCGAAGTTGGGTGATCGACGATCCGTGCTGGAACGCGCCGACCACCACCTCGGCGATGAGCATCGCCTGGGCGATGACCAGCGTCGCTCCGACGACGCCCAGTGCGACGACCGCCACCAGGAAGAGGCGAGTGGCGCGGGCGTAGCGGAGCAGGCGCGGGTCGATCGGTTTCACGTGAAACACACCCTCTCAAGGGGCGTGTTCCACGTGAAACACGCCCCGGCTCGGACTCAGTGCGCCGACTCGGCGATGTGCTGCGTACCGATCCGCTTGCGGAACACCCAGTACGTCCAGCCCTGGTAGAGCATCACGATCGGGGTGGCGATGACCGCGCACCAGGTCATGATCTTCAGCGTGTACGGGCTCGACGAGGCGTTGGTCACCGTGAGGCTCCATTCCTCGTTGAGGGTGGACGGCATGACGTTCGGGAAGAGCGTCAGGAACAGCATGGCCACGGCAGCCACGATGGTGACTCCGGACAGCGCGAACGACCACCCTTCGCGCCCTGCCTGGTTCGCCACGAGCGCCGCGACCAGAGCGGCCACCGCCACGCCCATCGCCACCAGGCTCTTGGCGTCACCGCTGTCGATCTGCGTCCACAGCAGGAAGAGCAGCGCGAGGACGGCGGTCGCCAGACCGACCTTGGAGGCCAGCTTGCGGGCCCGCTCCCGGATCTCGCCGACGGTCTTGAGCGCCGTGAACACCGCTCCGTGGAAGGTGAACAGGGTGAGGGTCACCAGACCGCCGAGCAGCGCGTACGGGTTGAGCAGTTCCCACAGGCTGCCGACGTACTCGAAGTTCCGGTCGAGCTTCACGCCGTGGACGATGTTGCCGAAGGCCACACCCCACAGGAACGCGGGCAGCAGTGAGGTCCAGAAGATCGCGTTCTCCCAGTTGCGCTGCCAGTTCTCCTCGGGCCGCTTGGCCCGGTACTCGAAGGCGACGCCCCGGACGATCAGACAGACCAGGATGAGCAGCAGCGGCAGATAGAACCCGGAGAAGAGCGTGGCGTACCACTCCGGGAAGGCGGCGAAGGTCGCGCCGCCCGCCGAGAGCAGCCACACCTCGTTGCCGTCCCAGACCGGCCCGATGGTGTTGATGAGCACCCGCTTCTCGGGCCGGTTACGGGCGAGCAGCTTGGTGAGGACGCCGACCCCGAAGTCGAAGCCCTCCAGGAAGAAGTAGCCGATCCACAGGACGGCGATCAGGACGAACCAGACGTCGTGCAGTTCCATGACTGTGCAGCTCCCTCGGCCTAGTACGAGAAGGCCATCGGCTTGTCGGCGTCAGGGGAGTCGCCGCCGATCTTCGTGGGCGGATTGAGGTCGGTCTCGGTGAGCTCGGGCGGACCGGCCTTCACGTACTTCACCAGCAGCTTGACCTCGACCACGGCGAGGATCGCGTACAGAGCGGTGAAGACGATCATCGAGGTGAGGACCTCGCCCTGGGACACACCGGGGGAGACCGCGTCCCGGGTGCGCAGGACGCCGTAGACGACCCACGGCTGGCGGCCCATCTCGGTGAAGATCCAGCCCCACGAGTTGGCGATCAGTGGGAAGCCCAGGGTCCAGATCGCCGCGAGCCAGTACAGCTTGGTGAGCTTGGGGCTGAGCGCCTCGTTCCGGAAGAGCACCACGTGCGGCACCTCGTCGTCGCCGACCCGCAGGTGCTGCGGCAGCATGAACTTCTTGCGGGTCAGCCACAGCCCGGCCGCACCGACGGCGAAGGACGTCATGCCGAAACCGATCATCCAGCGGAAGCCCCAGTAGGCGACCGGGATGTTGGGCCGGTAGTCGCCGGGGCCGAACTTCTCCTGCTCGGCCTTGTTGACGTCGTTGATGCCCGGCACGTACGAGCTGAAGTCGTCGTTGGCGAGGAAGGACAGCAGACCGGGGATCTCGACGGCGACCTTGTTGTGGCCCTTGTCGACATCGCCGTAGGCGAAGACGGAGAACGGCGCGGGTGCCTCGCCGTCCCACAGGGCCTCGGCCGCGGCCATCTTCATCGGCTGCTGCTCGAACATGATCTTGCCGAGCACATCGCCGCTGACCGCGGTGAGCAGGCCGCCGACGGCCACGGTGACCAGGCCGAGCCGCAGCGAGGTCTTCATCTCCCGGATGTGCTTCTTGCGCAGCAGATGGAAGGCGGAGATGCCCACCATGAACGCGCCGCCGGTGAGGAAGGCCGCCGAGAGGGTGTGGAAGGCCTGGGCGAGGGCGGTGTTCTGGGTCAGCACGAGCCAGAAGTCGGTGAGCTCGGCCCGGCCTTTCGCCTCGTTGATCCGGTAGCCGACCGGGTGCTGCATCCAGGAGTTGGCCGCGAGGATGAAGTAGGCCGACAGGACGGTGCCGATCGAGACCATCCAGATGCAGGCCAGGTGGATCCTCTTGGGCAACTTGTCCCAGCCGAAGATCCACAGGCCGATGAAGGTCGACTCGAAGAAGAAGGCGATGAGCGCCTCGAAGGCGAGCGGGGCGCCGAAGACGTCGCCGACGAACCGCGAGTAGTCGGACCAGTTCATGCCGAACTGGAACTCCTGCACGATGCCGGTGACGACACCCATCGCGATGTTGATCAGGAAGAGCTTGCCCCAGAACTTTGTCGCCTTGAGGTATTTCTCCTTCTCCGTGCGCACCCAGGCGGTCTGCAGGCCGGCTGTGAGAGCGGCCAGCGAGATCGTCAGGGGTACGAACAGAAAGTGGTAGACGGTCGTGATGCCGAACTGCCAGCGCGCCAGGGTCTCCGGCGCCAACGCCAGGTCCACGTCACCGCTCCTAACTCCACGCTTGTGAAAGCGTTCACATTCACAAGCAATTATGACGCATACCCGTTCGACACCCGTACGGCGGGGTCCCCAAACGCCGCTTCAGGTCTCTGACCAGCAACAAAGGGCTGTCTGGGCGCGCGCGGACGCTTGTCCACATCCCGGCAGCACGCTCCCCCACGGCATGCGAAAGGGCGCCTCGGTTCCACGTGAAACCAAGGCGCCCCGACGGTGGCCGACCCGCTCGCGGCCGTGCCTACATGTCCTTGCGGAAGCCCTCCGCGGCCTTGAGGAGGATGTCGTTCGCCTCGGTCTCCCCGATCGTCACGCGCACGCCCTCACCCGGGAACGGCCGGATCACCACGCCGGCCTGCTCGCACGCCGCCGCGAAGTCGACGGTGCGCTCACCCAGCCGCAGCCACACGAAGTTCGCCTGGGTCTCGGGCACCGTCCAGCCCTGCGCACGCAGCCCCTCCAGCACCCGGGTGCGCTCGCACACCAGCGAGCCGACCCTCCCGAACAGCTCGTCCTCAGCCCGCAACGACGCGATCGCGGCTTCCTGGGCGAGCTGGCTCACTCCGAACGGCACCGCCGTCTTGCGCAGCGCCGCCGCCACCGGCTCATGGGCGATCGCGAAACCCACCCGCAGACCAGCGAGCCCGTACGCCTTGGAGAACGTCCGCAGGACGCACACGTTCGGCCGCTCGCGGTACAGCTCACAGCCGTCCGGCACCTCGGGGTCGCGGATGAACTCGCGGTAGGCCTCGTCCAGGACGACCAGCACGTCAGCCGGCACCCGGTCGAGGAATCGCTCCAGCTCGGCCCGCTTCACGACGGTTCCGGTGGGGTTGTTGGGGTTGCAGACGAAGATCAGCCGGGTCCGCTCGGTGATCGCGTCCGCCATGGCGTCCAGGTCGTGCACATCGCCCTGCGTGAGCGGCACCTGCACCGGCGTGGCGCCGCTGATCCGCGTGATGATCGGGTACGCCTCGAAGGAACGCCAGGCGTAGATGACCTCGTCGCCGGGCCCTGCGGTCGACTGCACCAGCTGCTGGGCGACGCCCACCGATCCGGTGCCGGTGGCGACGTGCGAGGCGGGCACGCCGAAACGCTCGGCGATCTCGTTCACCAGCCCCGTACAGGCCATGTCCGGGTAGCGGTTGAAGGACGCGACGGCGGCCGAGACGCTCTCCAGCACACCGGGCAGCGGCGGGTAGGGGTTCTCGTTGGAGGACAGCTTGTAGGCCACGGGACCGCCGGGCGCGGCCGGCTTGCCCGGCTTGTAGGTGGGGATACCCTCCAGCTCGGCGCGCAGCTTGGGGCTCGTCTCGCTCACCGCAGTCCTCCTCATGACCACCACCGGCTTCAATACTGCTCACCTTATGAGGATTGAGCCCGCTTGCGAACAGGTGCGGGAGCCCTGGTGGCCGACCCGCGTTCGCCGGCCGGCGGGCGCGATCCCAGGCCGGCGCCCCTCGGCAGTCGCATCTACGTACGAAGGTGTACGAATCGGGGGCGCGCTTCACATATATCTACGCGCCGGTGGTTCGCGCCGTGGCGCGCATCCCTCGTGCAGGTGAGTTGAGACCTCTTCGAGACATCGGTGCCTCAACAGGCGCATCCGCGCGCGCACCACACGTCCCGGTGCGCCGACTCTCAACTACCTTCATTTACAAGGCAATTGGTCCCTGGCGACCGTGCAGAAACGTGCCTGTCAACGCGCGCATATGCGTCCGCCCTACCCCACCCGATGGGCCCTACTATCGGCTCGCCATGACAGCAGCAGGGAAGCACCAGGTGAGCCGCGCGGAAACCTCACGCAGAGGCAGCCGGCCGGGCCGGGCGGGCATCAGGGACGTGGCCGCCGCCGCCGGAGTCTCCATCACGACCGTCTCCGACGCCCTCAACGGCAAGGGCAGGCTCCCCGACGCCACCCGACGCCATGTCCGTGAAGTCGCCGACCGGCTGGGCTACCGCCCCTCGGCCGCGGCCCGAACCCTCCGCACCGGCAGGTCCGGCCTCATCGGCCTGACCGTCACCACGTACGGGGATGAACCTTTCACCTTCACCGAGTTCGCGTACTTCGCCGAGATGGCGCGCGCCGCCACCTCGGCCGCCCTCGCCCGCGGCTACGCGCTCGTCATCCTGCCCGCGACCTCGCGCCACGACGTGTGGTCGAACGTGGCCCTGGACGGCACGGTCGTCATCGACCCCTCCGACCAGGACCCCGTGGTCAGCGAACTCGTCAAGCAGGGCTTACCCGTCGTCTCCGACGGCCGCCCGGCCGGCACGCTCCCGGTCACCGCCTGGGTGGACAACGACCACGAGGCCGCCGTCCTGGACCTCCTCGACCATCTCGCCGACGCCGGCGCCCGCCGCATCGGCCTTCTCACGGGCACCTCCACCGACACGTACACCCACCTGTCGACCAGCGCCTACCTGCGCTGGTGCGAACGCGTCGGACAGGACCCGGTCTACGAGGCCTACCCCGCCCACGACCCGTGCGCGGGCGCCGTCGCCGCCGACCGGCTGCTGGCCCGCCCCGACCGCCCCGACGCCGTTTACGGCCTCTTCGACCCCAACGGCACCGACCTGCTGGCCGCCGCCCGCCGTTACGGGCTGCGCGTCCCCGAGGACCTGCTCCTGGTGTGCTGCAGCGAGTCCACCGTCTACGCCGGCACCGATCCGCCGATCACCACGCTCTCCCTGAAACCGCGCCGCATCGGTACGGCGGTCGTCCAGCTCCTCATCGACGCGATCGAGGGCGTGGAATCCGACCACCCGGTCGAACAGGTGATACCGACCGAACTGATCGTGCGCACCTCGTCCCAGCGCCGCCCACCGCGGACGACGGTGAGTCCGCCCCGGGCGCCCGAGAAGACCTAGGGCGTGTGCGACGAGGTGTGGTCACGGTGTCCGCGGTGTGAGCGCGCGGCCGCCGATCCCACCTCAACCGGGGCGAAAGCCGCAGGGAAACGGAACCTCTCTCTGATTCACCACCCCTGGGTCATCACACGACAGGATCCGCATTCCTATGATGGGCGCACGGCACCGCGGGCCGTTACGACCAGACAGTCCGAAGCGGTGCAGATGCGGCGCGATGGTGGAGGGGTCTGATGACTCAGGGGGCCGGTCAGGGACCCGAGGTGGAGCGTACGGCGACGTTGCGCGACTTCCGTGTGCCCGCGTACGTGCACGAGACCGGCCCGTACGCCGAGAGCGCGCATCCCGGAAACGTCGCGCCGCCGCTCGACGACGCGGCCGAGCACCCCGACGGCTACACGCCCACCCAGCGCGACCTGCCGGTCATCAACCGGGGCGACACCGTCCAGGTGACCGTCGACCCCGCCGCCGCCCAGGCGCCGCCGCAGGCCACCCGCCAGGGCCCGCTGTTCGTCGTCGGCGACGTGCACGGCTACCTCGACGAGCTGCTGACCGCGCTCGAGGACAAGGGGCTGATCGACGCGACCGGCCAGTGGTGCGCGGGCACCGCCCGGCTGTGGTTCCTCGGCGACTTCACCGACCGCGGGCCGGACGGCATCGGCGTCATCGACCTCGTGATGCGGCTGTCCGCGGAGGCGGCCGCGGCCGGCGGCTACTGCAAGGCCCTCATGGGCAACCACGAGCTGCTGCTGCTCGGCGCCAAGCGGTTCGGCGACACCCCCGTCAACTCCGGCGCGGGCACCGCCACCTTCCAGGCCGCCTGGCTGCTGAACGGCGGCCAGAAGGCGGACATGGACCGCCTCCAGGACCATCACCTGCAGTGGATGGCCCGCCTCGACGCCGTCGAGGAAGTCGACGGCCATCTGCTCGTGCACTCGGACACCACCGCCTACCTCGACTACGGCGACTCGATCGAAGCGGTCAACGACACCATCCGCGAGACGATCACCCGCAACGACGCGGACGAGGTGTGGGACCTGTTCCGCAAGTTCACCAAGCGCTTCGCCTTCCGCGACGAGGGCGGAGCAGACGCCGCCCGCTCCCTGCTCGACACCTACGGCGGACACCGCGTCGTTCACGGCCACAGCCCCATCCCGTACCTGCTGGGCGAGGTCGGCTCCGAGGAGGGCGACGACCCGGCGCCCGCCGTCGAGGGACCGCACGTCTACGCCGACGGGCTCGCCATCGCCATGGACGGCGGAGTGACGATGGCCGGAAAGCTGCTGGTCCAGCAACTGCCGCTCACCGTCTGACCGTTCATGGGACCCGGCGCACCCCGCGCCGGGCCCGCCGCGGCACCGCAGGCCAGGGGCCAATTTCCGCGAACCCCCTGTTACCCCGGGCCGTCGCCGCTCTACCATCGGTTCATCCGTAGCAGGCTCCCCTCCGTTTCTGCCCGACGGCTCGTTGGCATGCGAGCCCCAAGCCCTACGGAGCATCGGGGGATGCACATGAACAGCGTTCCGCAGCACCTGCACAGCGAGGACCGCCAGGAGTACGAGCGGATCCTCGATGAGGCGCTGCGCTCCGCACCACACCACCCGGAACTGACCGCCGTCGGCCAACGGCTCAACGCCGAGCAGCTGCGCACCATGGCGCTCAACGCCACCGCCCTCATCACGGCGGCCGCGGCGACCGAGTACCAGCACTACGTGAAGGTCCGCGAGGAACTGCGCCACCCCTCCCCGTCCGCGCCCTCCGCCGCCGGCCGGGACGCCGGCGAGCCGGGCATGGGCGGGCTGGGGCTCGCCACCGTGGGCGAGGCGGCCCAGGTGGCCGAGGCCGCCGGGGCGGGCGCCGTCGCCATCGCGGCCGTCCTCACCCCCGTGCTCGCCGGAACCGCCGCGGTGATCTTCCTGCTCGTCGGCTACGTGCTCAGGATGCTCGATCCAGGAGCGACGGCCGCCGAGGCCATGGTCAACGTCGGGTGGGCGTTCGGCGCGGTCGCCGCGGCCGCGATTCTCGTCGCCACCGTCGGGCTCCTGCTCACCGCCCTGCGCAACCGGCCCTCCCTGGAGGCCGGCCCGTACGGCGAACGCAGCGAGGAGGTGGACCGCGCCAAGGAGGCCTGGCGGGAAGCCCTGCTGGCACGGGGCATCGTGCCGTTCCTGCGCGAGGCTCTCGCCGATCCCGGCGCGACCGACGCCGAGCATCCCGCACCGGCCCCGCCGGCCCCCGGCAGCCGCCTGCCGAAGATCGGTTACGACCGCCCGGGCTTCACCAGTCCCGACGACGGCCCCGCGGCCGGCCCGCGCCCGAGCTACTCGAGCCCGGACTACACCAGCCCGGACTTCGGAGGCCCGGAGCACCAGCCGGAATAGGCCTCCGGCTTGCGCCCCGAAGGGAGCGCAAGGGGCCTGCGGCGCGCAAGCCCCTTAGGTCGGCCTGTGCTGCCTCAGTCCGCCATGGGGAGGTACACCCGGTTGCCGCTCGCCGCGAACTCCTTCGACTTCTGGAGCATCCCCTCCGTTATCTCCTCCGGTGTCGCTCCCTCCGCCGACCCACCGCCGAACCGCTCGGTGATGCTCTGACTGATCTTCATCGAACAGAACTTCGGCCCGCACATCGAGCAGAAGTGAGCCGTCTTGGCCGGCTCCGCAGGCAGCGTCTCGTCGTGGAACTCACGGGCCGTGTCCGGGTCGAGGGCCAGGTTGAACTGGTCCTCCCAGCGGAACTCGAAACGGGCGTCGGACAGGGCGTCGTCCCATTCCTGGGCTCCGGGGTGCCCCTTGGCGAGGTCGGCCGCATGGGCGGCGATCTTGTAGGTGATGACGCCTGTCTTGACGTCGTCCCGGTTGGGCAGGCCCAGGTGCTCCTTGGGCGTGACGTAGCAGAGCATGGCCGTGCCCCACCAGGCGATCATCGCGGCGCCGATGCCGGACGTGATGTGGTCGTACGCCGGGGCGACGTCCGTCGTCAGCGGGCCGAGCGTATAGAACGGAGCTTCATCACAGATCTCCTGCTGAAGGTCGATGTTCTCCTTGATCTTGTGCATCGGGACGTGGCCCGGGCCCTCGATCATCGTCTGTACATGGAAACGCTTCGCGATCCGGTTGAGTTCCCCGAGCGTCCTCAACTCCGCGAACTGCGCGGCGTCGTTGGCGTCCGCGATCGAGCCGGGACGCAGACCGTCGCCCAGCGAGTACGTGACGTCGTAGGCCGCGAGGATCTCGCAGAGTTCCTCGAAGTTCTCGTACAGAAACGATTCCTTGTGGTGGGCCAGGCACCACGCGGCCATGATCGAACCGCCGCGGGAGACGATCCCCGTCTTGCGGTTCGCCGTCAGGGGGACGTACGGGAGACGGACGCCCGCGTGGACGGTCATGTAGTCCACGCCCTGCTCGGCCTGTTCGATGACCGTGTCCTTGTAGATCTCCCAGGTCAGTTCCTCGGCCTTGCCGTCGACCTTCTCCAGCGCCTGGTAGAGCGGCACCGTGCCGATGGGTACGGGGGAGTTGCGCAGCACCCACTCGCGGGTGGTGTGGATGTTCCGGCCGGTCGACAGGTCCATGACGGTGTCGGCACCCCACCGGGTCGCCCAGGTCATCTTCTCGACCTCCTCCTCGATGGAGGACGTGACCGCCGAGTTGCCGATGTTGGCGTTGACCTTCACCAGGAACCTCTTGCCGATGATCATCGGCTCGATCTCCGGGTGGTTGACGTTGGCGGGCAGCACCGCGCGGCCCGCTGCGATCTCCTCGCGGACGACCTCCGGCGCCACGTTCTCCCGGATGGCCACGTACTCCATCTCGGGCGTGATCTCTCCTCGCCGGGCATAGGCGAGTTGGGTGGCCGCCTCGCCGGTCCGGGCGCGTCGCGGCAGCCGCGGCCGTCCCGGGAAGACCGCGTCGAGGTTGCGCAGACCACCGCGCGGCGAGGTGTGCTTGACGCCGTCGTCCTCGGGGCGGACGGGGCGGCCCGCGTACTCCTCGGTGTCGCCTCGGGCGATGATCCAGTTCTCCCGCAGCGGAGGCAGCCCCCGGCGGACATCGGTGTCGACATGCGGATCGGTGTACGGACCGGAGGTGTCGTACAGCGTGACCGAGTCGCCGTTGGTGAGGTGCACTTGGCGGACCGGTACCCGCAGGTCGGGGCGGCTGCCCTCGACGTACGCCTTGTGCCAGCCGATGGACTTTCCGGCCTCCCCGTCGACGGAGACCTCGGTGGAGATCTGCGTGGAGGCAGGCGTGCGTGCGTCCTTGTTGGTCATGAGACCTACTCCCTACGCCGGCATTACCCGGTAACAGGTTCAGCGGTCGACGCAGCGATTGCCGTCTGCCGATGTTTCGTGTGACCCATCACTCGTGCTGGTGACGTTCCACGTGAAACATCGCGAAGACAGAGGTCAGCGCCCTCTCAGCCCGGTGCTCCGAGCTCCCGCGTGTACAAAAGGTGCCTCCACGCTAGCGGCATGTGTGGCGCGGTGAACAGTGGGCCCCAGCGGTTCTTGCGATGATCGGTCGGTGACCACGACTCACCAGCCTCCGTATCCGCCACCGGAACAGCCTCGCCGTCCGGACGACGGCGGGCCGGGACCGGACGACGACCGCGGACGGGACCGTCACCGTCAAGACGACCACCGGCGGGACCATCACGGCCCCGGCGGCCACGGGCCAGGTGATCATGGCGCGGGCGGTCACGGTGCGGGCGGCCACGGGCCGGGCGGTGGGCATGGGCATTCGCACAGTCACAGCCACGGGCCGGCTGCCCCCGTCTCCCGGCATCTGCGCAAGGTCATCGCCGCCGTCCTGATCCCGTTCGCGGTGGCCGTGCTCGCCGGGCTCGTCGTGCTGTGGCCCGGCGGCGCCCCACCGCACGAGCGCACCGGGGTGGGCTTCGACCGGCAGACCCACCAGGCGACGGTCACCAAGGTCCAGAGCCTGAGCTGTTCCTCGGTGAACGCCTCGGGCGTGCCCCCGACCGGAGACACCTCCACGGCCGAGGGCTCCTCCGCCGAACAGCAGGCGAAGGGAACCTGCAAACGGGCCACGATCCGGGTGGACACCGGCAAGGACAAGGGCCGTATGTTCACGGAGATCGTCCAGCCGGACCAGACACGGCAGTTGGAACAGGGGCAGAAGGTCGTGGTCGCCTACGAGCCCTCCGCGCCGAAGGACTTGCAGTACTCGGTCACCGACATCAACCGCAAGCTGCCGATGGGACTGCTCGCCGGGATCTTCGCGGTCGCCGTGGTGGTCGTCGGGCGGCTGCGGGGCGTCATGGCGCTGGTCGCGCTGGCCATCAGTTTCCTGGTGCTCAACTTCTTCGTCCTACCCGCCATCCTGCAGGGGTCGAACCCCCTGGCCGTCGCGGTGGTCGGGTCCAGCGCCATCATGCTGATCGCGCTCTACCTGTGCCACGGTCTGTCGGCCCGCACCTCCGTGGCCGTCCTCGGCACGCTCATCTCCCTGCTGCTGATTGGCGTGCTCGGGTCCTGGTTCGTCGACTGGGCCGCTCTGACGGGCAACACGGACGACAACACCGGGCTGATCCACGGCCTGTACCCCTCGATCGACATGAGCGGTCTGCTGCTCGCCGGCATCATCATCGGTTCGCTCGGCGTCCTGGACGACGTGACGGTCACACAGACCTCCGCGGTCTGGGAACTGCACGAGGCCAACCCGTCCATGGGCTGGCGCGCGCTGTACCGGGCCGGCATCCGCATCGGCCGTGACCACATCGCGTCCGTGGTCAACACCCTCGTGCTCGCCTACGCCGGTGCCGCGCTGCCGCTGCTGCTGCTCTTCTCGATCGCGCAGAGCAGCGTCGGCACGGTCGCCAACAGTGAGCTGGTCGCCGAGGAGATCGTGCGCACGCTGGTGGGCTCGATCGGCCTGGTCGCCTCTGTCCCGGTGACGACCGCGCTCGCGGCCCTCGTTGTCTCGGCCGACCGGCCAGGGCCGGCTTCCGTGGGCAAGGCGGTCCCGGACGCGAGGCCTTCAGGGGCGGCCACCGCGGCCGGGGGAACGTCGCCCGCGGCTGCTCGGAGCGGCAAGGGCCGGCGCCGCAAGCGCTGACCGGGGCCGATCGCCCGACCCCGTCATCGGCGCGCCGGCGGTACGCCTCCGGGCGGGGTCCCTCACGCGGCCTTCGGCGCCCAAGCCCCGTACCGCCCTGAGTGAACGTTCCTGCAGAGCCCCTCCCCGCGCTGAAGCGTCCGTCGCCCTCCCCGGCGCGACGCTTCAGCCGGCGCTCTGTTCCTCCGCCAGGATCCGGTCCAGAGCCTCGTCGAGATGGGCGTCGAAGTCGGCGAGCGCGCCCTCCTGGCCCAGCGGGACGAGCTTGTCGGTGCGGTCGAGGAAGGCCACGAGCGGAGCCGTGGAAGAACGGAACACCGCTTGGTCGCCGCCCACCTGAAGCCGGATCAGGACCTCGGCGAGCGATCCGGGGTCGAGGGGCGAGACCCGCACATCGCCCTCGCCGCACGGTCTGCCCACCCCGTCGATCAGCAGCTCCCTCCCGAACGCCCAGGTCACCGGCGCATCACCGGGCAGGTGAAAGGTGAGGCGCACGGCGTAGGGATCGCAGGTCTCGTAGCCCAGCTCGACCGGGATACGGAACGAGAGCTCCTCGGAGACGAGGAAGCTCATCATGACCTCTGCCTGTACTGCCTGCACGGACTCGCGCATCGCCTTACCCCGTCATTGCCGTAGATGGCTGGGAATCAACCCCTGACACTGGTGGCATCTTGCTGAACGTGCACGACAGATCACAAGGAGTGAGTTTTCAGATACTGATAGAGAGCGCGAGCGACCCGAGCATGCGTCCGACCTCGCGCTGCAGTTGCTGCGCCGCCGAGAGCAGCCGGTCCGACTGATGGGCGGGCAGTGAGATCGCCATCGTCGCCGCCGATGTGCCCACGGTGATCGGGATCGCCGCGCAGACCGTGCCCAGCGCGTACTCCTGGCGCTCGACGACCGCCTCCATCCGCCGCACCCGGGCCAGACGCCGCATCAGCGTGTGATCGTCACGGACGGTGTACGGGGTGATCGACTGCACGGGGTAGCGGGTCAGATGGTCGCGGCGTGAGTCCTCGTCCAACTGGGACAGCAGGCACTGGCCGATGGCGTGCGCGTGCCCGGTCTCGCGGAAGTCGGCCCACTCCTCGACCGCCGGGTTGCCCGGGGTGTCGGAGACGCACATGACCTCGATCTCACCCTCCCGGTAGACGGCGTAGTAGACCGGCACACCGATCGAATCGCGCCAGTGGGCGAGGGTGTCGACCACCGTGCTGCGACGTTTCTGCGCCGCGCCGCTGGCACCCAGCCGCACAGCCGCCTCCCCCAGGAAGAACAGCCCCTTGTCACGCCGCAGATACCCCTCGTGGACGAGGGTCCGCAACAGGTGGTAGGCGGTGGGAAGCGCGAGGCCGGTCTCACGGGCCAGCTGTTTGGCCGGAGCGCCGCACTCGTGCTCGGCGACGGACTCCAGCAGACGCATCGCGCGCTGGACGGAGCTGATGAGGGTCGCCGAATGCGGCTGTTGGGGAACGCCCCTGGCCGGCGGGCGCTGGAGCGGGGGCGCGGAACGCGACCGGGCGGGGGGTCCGTACGGTTCCGCTGATGCGGTGTCAACCGTGGCCAAGGGTTACTCCCGAAGCGCGAGGGGGCGGTCCGTGCGGGGGAACACGGGAGGGGGATACGCCGCTCGCGGGGGTCGTCCCCGCGTCGGGTTCCGGACTTTAACCGTCCGCCACCGCTCACAGTCAGGCTGTCGGGGAAACTTCCCCCGGCCGAGGTAACAGGCGATTCCTGTTACCGTCGCCGGCCGTCCGCGCCGCTCACCAGTCGCCGCGCGAGGAGGAACTCGACGTGAACTTCCGCACCACGTAGACCAGTCCGGCGACCAGCGCCACGAACACCAGCAGCTTGAAGAGCAGTCCGATGACGAAGCCGACCACGCTCGCTATCAGGCCGCCGAACACGACCAGCGCGATGACCGGCACGGCCACCCACTTCACCCACCACGGCAGTCCCGCGAAGATCTCTCGCATCGCTCTCGTCCTCGTCTCGTCGGATGTCCGAGCCCCGACGGGCCGGATCTTCGATGTCCTGCCGTCGATGCTAGGGCGCGAGGGACGCCGACGGAGGCCTCGCGTCCCTTGTCCTCCCCTGATCGTCCCCCTAGGGAACCCTGAGACGCCGAATCCCCTGCGGGGTGGAGACGGTCATCCCTCCGGCGGCGAGAACACGACCAGAACGCGCAGGTCCTCGCTGATGTGGTGGAACTTGTGGGCGACCCCGGCGGGCACGTACACCACGCTGCCCCGTGCCACCTGGGTGGTCTCCAACCCGACCGTCAGGGAGGCCCGTCCGCTCACGACGAAGTACACCTCGTCCTGATTGTGGGGGTTCTGTGGATCATTCGCTCCCGCATCGAGCGCGTACAGCCCGACCGACATGTTCCGCTCCCGCAGGAACTGCAGGTAGGCGCCGTCGTTGGCGGCTCTCTCCGCCTCCAGTTCGTCCAGCCGGAATGCCTTCATCGCCCTCGCCCACGCTCGTCGCCGATCTCGTCTGCCACGATCAGACACATGAAGAATTTCGTAGTCAAGACGATCGCCAACGCGGGCGCCCTGGCGGTCGCCGTCTGGCTGCTCGACAAGATCACTCTGACCGGCGACAGCACCGGCAAGAAGGTCGGCACCCTGATCGCGGTGGCGCTGCTTTTCGGCCTCGTCAACTTCCTGGTGAAGCCGTTGGTGAAGGTGCTGACCTTCCCGCTGTTCGTCCTCACGCTCGGCCTGATAACCCTCGTGGTCAACGCGTTGATGCTGCTGCTGACCTCGTGGCTGGCCGGCAAACTCGACCTCAGTTTCCACGTCGATGGTTTCTGGGCGGCCGTGCTCGGCGGCCTGGTCATCTCCGTCGTCTCCTGGGCGCTCAACGTCGTCCTGCCCGACAAGGACTGACCACGCGATGACATACCGCGTCTGCTTCGTGTGCACCGGCAACATCTGCCGCTCCCCGATGGCCGAGTCCGTCTTCCGCGCACGCGTCGCGGAGGCCGGACTCGACGGACTCGTCGAGATCGACAGCGCCGGAACGGGCGACTGGCACGTGGGCGAGGACGCCGACCCGCGCACCGTCGCGGTCCTCGGGAAAAGCGGTTACGCCACCGCGCACACGGCCCGCGTCTTCGACCGGTCCTGGTTCGCCCGGCGCGACCTGGTGATCGCCCTGGACTCCAGCCACCTCAGGGCCCTGCGCCTCCTCGCTCCCACCCCGGAGGACGCCCGGAAGATCCGTCTGCTGCGTTCGTACGCTCCCTCGGCGGGTGACGACCTCGACGTCCCCGACCCCTACTACGGGGGCCCGGACGGCTTCGACGACTGCCTTGAGATGGTGGAGGAGGCGAGCGTCGGTCTGCTCGCCGCGGTACGCGAGGCTGTGGAAGGACGGGCGACATGAGCGATTCCGCTGCGACCGGGGGCTTCTCCGCGGACGCCGGCGAGGGCACACGCGCGGTGCGGGCCGGCCTGCCCGACCCGGTGAAGTACGAGCCGACCCTGCCCGGCCCCGTGTTCGCCGCGCACTTCCACCTGCCGGGCGAGCCGACCGGCCCTTACACCTACGGCCGGGACGAGAACCCGACCTGGACGCATCTGGAGCGCGCCATCGGTGAGCTCGAGGCGCCGGGACACGACGACGTGGAGACCCTCGCGTTCGCCTCGGGCATGGCCGCGGTCTCGGCGGTCCTCTTCTCCCAGCTGCGCACCGGCGACACCGTCGTGCTGCCGAGCGACGGCTACCAGGCGCTGCCCCTGGTCCGTGCCCAGCTGGAGGCCTACGGGATCGTGGTGCGGACCGCTCCCACCGGCGGGGACGCCCAACTCGACGTCCTCGACGGCGCGAAGCTGCTGTGGATCGAGTCGCCGTCGAACCCCGGGCTCGACGTGTGCGACATCCGTCGGCTCGTCGAGGCGGCACACACGCGTGGCGCTCTGGTGGCGGTGGACAACACCCTGGCGACGCCGCTGGGACAGCGTCCCCTGGAGCTGGGCGCCGACTTCTCGGTGGCCAGCGGCACCAAGCAGCTCACCGGGCACGGCGACGTCCTCCTCGGTCACGTCACCGGGCGCGCCGGTGAGCCGATGTCGGCGGTGCGCCGCTGGCGCAAGATCGTCGGCGCGATTCCCGGTCCGATGGAGGCCTGGCTCGCCCACCGGTCGATCGCCACTCTGCAGATGCGCGTCGACCGGCAGACCGCAGGCGCCCTGGCCGTGGCCGAGGCGCTGCGGAGCAGAAGCGAGGTGAGCGGACTGCGGTATCCGGGGCTGCCGGGCGACCCGTCCCACGAGATCGCCTCGCGGCAGATGCGGCGCTTTGGATGCGTGGTGTCCTTCACGTTGCCCACGCGCGCGCGTGCGGAGCGCTTCCTCGACGCGCTGCGGCTCGTGGACGACGCGACCAGCTTCGGCGGGGTGCGTTCCACGGCCGAGCGGCGGGGCCGCTGGGGCGGGGACGCGGTGCCGGAGGGCTTCATCCGGCTGTCGGTCGGCGCCGAGGATCCCGATGACCTCGTGGCGGATGTGCTGCGGGCGCTGGACGAGTCGGGCCGATGACGGATGGGCGGACCTCGTCCGGTGGACCGCTGGGCGCACCGGACGGTCCGAACCTCCCCCCTCGTGGCTCGGACCGTCCGCGGCTCCACGCGCGAAGAACCGCCCGATCCAGGCTAGTTGACTCTGTGTCAGTGTCCAATCACGGTAGCGACAGGGGCCTATCGACTTATTTATAGTTGGCCCCTGCCTCGGGCCGGGGGAAAGGCAGGGAAGGGAGAACACGCTCCATGGATCTGGCCTTGCTGCGCACCTTCGTGACCGTGCACCGGGCCGGTTCGTTCACGCGTGCCGCCGCTCTGCTGGGGCTGTCCCAGCCGGCCGTCACCTCCCAGATCCGCACGTTGGAACGGCAGCTAGGGCGACCTCTGTTCCTGCGCCAGGCGCGCGGGGTCACCCCGACCTCGATCGGCGACGAGCTCGCGCACAAGGCCGCCCCGCACCTCGACGCCTTGGTGGAGATCACCGAGACCGGGCTCGACGACGAATCCGCGGCACGGACTCTGCACCTCGCCGGTCCTCCGGAGTTCACCGCCGCACGGGCTCTCCCGGCTCTCACCGAGCTGGCCGGCGACGAGGGGCATTCCCTCTCCTTACGCGCCTCGTTCGGGACCGCCGAGGAGGTGCTGGAGGGGCTGGCCGCCGGGCACCACGACATGGCGATCAGTACGGTCCGGCCGCGCGGCACCCTGCTCACGGCGACCCCGCTGTGCGACGAGGAGCACGTTCTGGTCGCCGCTCCGGACCGGGCCGAGCTGATCAGTGCCCGGCAACAGCAGCGCAAGGGCGCCGCCGCGCTGGAGCACCTACCGGTGATCGAAGTGCACGAGTCGCTCCCCCTCGTCTGCCGCTACTGGGCCTCCGTCTTCGACGCCCGTCCCACAGCCTCAGGGACTGTGATCGTCCCCGACCTGCGCGCGGTGCTGGCGTGCGCTGTCGCGGGCGCGGGGCTGGCGGTGCTGCCGCGCTATCTCTGCGCGGCAGACCTGGCCCGCGGTGATCTGGTGGAACTGCACGAGCCCACGGTGCCGCCGCTCCGGACATACGTCCTGGTGGTGCGCAGTGGCACCCTGGCGATGCCGCACATAGCGCGGGCACACGACTGGCTGCTGAGCGCGGCCGCCGAGTGGTGCTGAGCGTGTTCCGCCAGGCGTCACGGTGAAGGTTCGACCGGTGACGATGCGGGATGTTTCACGTGGAACCAGCCGGGCCACATTTCTCCCATGACCGTCCGACCCGTGGTCAAGCGCACCGCACGCGCCGTTCTGCTGGACGGTGACGACCTGATCCTGATCAAGCGCACCAAGCCCGGCATGGATCCCTACTGGCTCACGCCCGGAGGTGGTGTCGAGCCGGAGGACGCGACCGTCGTCGAGGCCCTGCACCGGGAGGTGCACGAGGAGCTCGGCGCCAAGATCACCGATGTGGTGCCCTGCTTCGTCGACACCGTCGAGCACATCGGCGAGGACGGCGGCGCGACCGGCGTGAAGGTGCAGCATTTCTTCGTCTGCCGGCTCGGCTCCATGGACCCGGCCCTGCGGCACGGTCCGGAGGTCGACGAGCCCGTCGGTGAGTACGAGATCGTCCGTGTGCCGTTCACCCGGGTCGGGATCGCCTCCGTCCACCTCGTCCCGCTGTCCCTGCGGCACTACCTCGACGGCAACATCGAGGGCGTCCGTGCCATGCACGCCCCGGACCTGGGGTGACGTCCGGGACGAGGGGTCAGGATCTGGTGCCGGCGAGTTCCTCGACCGCGTCGTGACGTATGCGCTCCGCGGGGATGCCTGAGGCGCTCAGGGACTCAACTCCCTTGCGTATCAGTTCGGGCGGCCCGGAGACGTAGGCGTCGTATCCGGCCCAGGGGCCGAAGTCGCGCAGGGCGTCGGGGAGTCGCAGAAGGCGGTCCCAGTCGTCGACCACGGGGTGTACCTGCAGCCAGGAGTGGGACTGCTGGAGCCCGAGCAACGTCTCGATCGCATACAGGTCCTGATCGCTGCGCGCGCCGTAGAAGACCTCGACCGGTCGGCGTGCGCCGCGTTCGGCGACGTCCTCGACCAGCGCCTTGACGGGCGCTATCCCTGTGCCGCCGCCCAGGCAGAGCAGTCCGCTGTCATTGGTGTGGTCGACGGTCATCGAGCCGGCGGGCGGGCCGAGCCGGACGATGTCGCCGGGGCGGGCGCGGTGCACCAGCGCGTTGGACACCCAGCCCGCCGGGACGGCTTTCACGTGGAACGTGAGCAGTCCGTCGGAGCGGGGGGCCGAGGCGAAGGAGTAGTGCCGCCAGATCCGCGGCCACCACGGTGTCTCCAGGCTCGCGTACTGCCCGGCGAGGAACGGGTAGGGCTGGTCGGGCCGGACAGTGAGGAGGGCGACGTCCGGGGTGCTCATCTCGTGGGAGACGACCTCCGCGTTCCACCAGGGCGGGGCGCGCAGTTCGTCGGCGGCCGCCGCGTCGATCATCGCTTGGGAGATCCTGGTGTAGGTCCGGGCCCAGGCCGCCTCGGTCTCGGCGTCCCAGACGGAGCCGGCGTAGGCGCCGAGGGCCTCGATCAGGCACTCGCCGACGGCCGGGTAGTGCTCGGGGCGGGTGCCGTACCTGCGGTGACCACGGCCCAGGTTCTGCAGGTACTCGTCCAGCATCGGGGTGTTGTCGAGGCGCTCGGCGGTGATCAGCAGGGCCTTCAGCAGCCGGTCCCGCTGAACGTCCATCGCGGGCGGGAAGAGCGAGCGCAGCTCGGGGTGGCGGACGAAGAGCAGCGCGTAGAAGTACGAGGTGACCTCGTCGGCCACGGGGGTCACCTCGGCCATGGTCCTGCGGATGAGGACGCCGTCCGAGGAAGCGTTCCTACTGGGCACAGGGGGTTCGGCGGGGACCCGAGGCCATGAGGCGACGCCGGGCCGGGCGGGAGCCGACAGTTGCGAAGGCCCGTGGGGCGGGGCGGTGGGCCTCGGAGGCTCGGGAGGGGCGGAGGCTGCCCGGTCGGGTTCGGTGGGCGGATCAGGCTGCTTGTGCGGCGTGAACCATCCCTCCTCGCCGTCGGACGTGTCCTCGTCGGCCGACCTGGTGGTCGGAGCGTCCATGGTGTGCCTCGCCTCGCACGTCTTTCGGTCGGTCTGCGCACCTGCCCGTTGGAAGGTGCCTGCTTCCCCTCGCGGACAGCCGGCTTCTGCGTCCTGTCGCACGGCCGCCCTGGCCGCGGTCCCCCGGTTCCGGCTGCCTGAGGCCGTCGGCTCGCGCGGGACGCACGCACTGCACCTCGCAGATCACGTTCCGGACACGAACCGGACTCGACCATACCGGGCATCGTTCTCCACTCACACGCCCCCTTCCCCGACCGAGGGGCCCGGGCTGGGTAACAGCGGCACGGCGGTGCCGAGCGCGACGGCGTTTCACGTGAAACAGCCCCACGCCGTGCAAGCTCCGGGTGACATGGCCTAAAGCACGTACGTACCCCAGGAATGAGGTGGACGACCGAGCCACCGATCGGACAGCCTGTTCCGCGTGCCGACTCCTTCCCCCGCCACCCTCCCCATCCGCCGCCTGACGCACCGTGACCTCACGGCATGCGCCGACCTGTCAGAGGACCGGGGGTGGCCACGCGAGGAACACAAATGGGGCCTCCTCCTCACCGCCGGAACGGGCTACGGCATCGACGACCCCGACGGAGGCCTCGTCAGCGCCTGCGTGGTCACCGAATACGGTCCGTACGGTCGGCCGGTCCTCGGCGCCGTCGGCATGGTGCTGGTGGCCGAACGGCACGCCAGGCAGGGCGTGGGCCGACGGCTGATGCGCCACGTCGTCTCCGCCATGGGCACCACTCCGCTGACCCTTCACGCCACCGAGTTCGGGCGGCCCCTCTACGAGGAGCTGGGCTTCAAGACCACGGGGCGTGCGGAGATGGTGCGCGGCCGCTTCACCGGGGGCGACGTCCGCCCCGACGGCATGACCCGCGCGGCCACGGCTGAGGACCTCGCCACGATCGTCAAGATCGACCAGGAGGTCTTCGGCGCCGACCGCACCCACATCCTCGCCCGGCTTCCCGCCTTCGCCGACCAGGTACGGGTCGCCGAGGAGAACGGCCGGATCATCGGTTACGCCGCCGCATGGCCCAACATGGACACCCACGTCGTGGGCCCGCTGATCGCCCGGGACACCGAGACCGCGAAGGCGCTCGTGACGTCCTTGGCCGCCCGTACGGACCGTCCTCTGCGCACCGACATCGACGTACGGCACGAGGATCTGCTGGCGTGGCTGAAGGCCCGGGGCCTGGCGTCCGTCGGCTTCAACGCCGTCATGACCTACGGGATCGCCGAACTGCCCGGTGACTGGAGCCGGCGGTTCGCGCCGCTCACCGTGGCGGCCGGCTGACCGCGCGGACACACGCCTGCCGAGCCCCGCGAGGTGCGGTACCCGGCATGCCGCCTGCGACGAACAGCGGGTGGCCGAGCGCGGCCGGGGCGTTCAGCTGAAGCACCGAATGCCGTAGGAGATCAACTCGGCGCGGCCCTCGTGCCGGCCGCTCTCAGTGGTGAACGGTGGCCCGCGGCCCTGTCGGGGTACCGCCGGCCACGACGGCACTGGGGGCCTCGGCTGCGCCCTCCCGGCGCTCCAGCGTGGAAGAGACGAACGCGAGGAGCAGAGCGGCGGCGGCGAGGGCCGCGCCCACCCAGTTCGGAGCGGTGTAGCCCAGGCCGGCGGCGATGACCATGCCGCCGAGCCATGCGGACAGGGCGTTGCCGAGGTTGAAGGCGCCGATGTTCACCGCCGAGGCGAGCGTCGGCGCGCCGTGCGCCTGGTCGAGGACGCGCTTCTGCAGCGGCGGGACGGCGGCGAAGCCCAGGGCGCCGATCAGAGCGATCGTGACGGCCGCGAGGACCTTGTCGTGAGCGGTGAACGTGAAGAGCGCCAGGACGACGGCCAGGGCGCCCAGGGAGACGTAGAGCATCGGCATCAGGGCGCGGTCGGCGTACCTGCCGCCCACGAGGTTGCCTGCGACCATCCCGAGCCCGAAGAGGACCAGCAGCCAGGTCACGGAGCCGTCGGCGAAGCCGGCCACGCGGGTCATCATCGGTGCGATGTAGGTGATGGCGGCGAAGACGCCGCCGAAGCCGAGGACCGTCATCGCCATGGCGAGCAGCACCTGTGCGTTCTTGAAGGCGGCGAGCTCGTGGCGCAGGTGCACGCCCTCCGGCCGGGGCATGTCGGGCACCAGCTTGGCTATGCCGGCCAGGCCCACCACACCGAGCACCGCGACGACGGCGAAGGTGACGCGCCAGCCGGCGCTCTGGCCGACCAGGGTGCCCAGCGGGACGCCGACGACGTTGGCGACGGTCAGACCGGTGAACATCATCGCGATGGCGCCGGCCTTCTTGTCGGGGGCGACGAGATCGGCCGCGACGACCGAGCCGATGCCGAAGAAGGCGCCGTGTGCCAGTGACGCGACGATCCGGCCGGCCAGCATGACGGCGAACGCGGGGGCGACGGCGGACAGCAGGTTGCCGACGATGAACAGGCCCATCAGCAGCATCAGCATCCGCTTGCGGGAGAGCCTGGTGCCGAGGACGGTCATCAGGGGGGCGCCGAACATGACGCCCAGCGCGTAACCGGTCACGAGGAAGCCCGCGGTGGGGATGGAGACCCCGAAGTCGGCCGCGACCTCGGGCAGCAAGCCCATGATCACGAACTCGGTCGTCCCGATCCCGAAGGCTCCGATCGCCAGGGCAAGGAGCGCGAGAGGCATGGTGGGATACGCCTTCCATGATGATTGCAGGTGCGCTTAACGTGCTCCAACAATAGTTGCAGACGCTTGATAAATGCAAACGCCGTATATCGCGATGTTGCATTACCCTTGGGTTCAGCCGCTCCACGACGGAGGAAGGACGCTCATGACCGCGACGGACCCCGCACTCACCGCGCTCTCCCAGGGCTGGTGCGCCCTCTCCCTGCTGCACGGGAGGATCGAGGCGCACATCGAGCGGGCGCTGCAGTCCCGTCACGACCTGAGCGTGCGTGAGTACTCCCTGCTCGACGTGCTCAGCCGTCAGCACGACGGCGAGGGCGGCCATCTTCAGATGAAGCAGGTCGCCGACGCAGTCGTCCTCAGCCAGAGCGCCACCACCCGGCTGGTGACCCGGCTCGAGGACCGGGGTCTCCTGGAGCGCTACCTGTGCCCCACCGACCGTCGCGGCATCTACACCAACGTCACCGAGGCCGGCCTCCGCCTGCTCGGCGAGGCGCGCCCGACCAACGACGCGGCGCTGCGCGAAGCCCTCGACGCGGCGGCGAGGAACCCCGAACTGGCCCCGTTGGTCCGGGCCGTGGAGACGCTGAAGACGACCCCCGCCACTGCGTAGGCTGCAGACATGGGAGATCTTGAAATACGCCCCGCCGTCGCCGACGACATTCCCGCGATCGTCGCCATGCTCGCGGACGACCCCTTGGGGGCGCAGCGGGAATCACCGGACGATCTTGCCCCTTACGCCACCGCGCTGGAACGGCTCAGCTCCGACCCGAACCAACGCGTCGTCGTCGCCGTGAGAGAAGGCCGGGTCGTCGGCACGCTCCAATTGACGATCGTCCCGGGCCTGTCCCGGCGTGGAGCCACCCGGTCGATCGTCGAGGGCGTCCGAGTCCACGCCGACGAACGGGGCAGCGGCCTGGGAACGCGGTTCATCGAGTGGGCGGTCGAGGAATCCCGGCGGGCGGGATGCCAGTTGGTGCAGCTGACGTCCGACGCCACACGCACCGACGCCCATCGCTTCTACGAGCGGCTCGGCTTCGTGGCCTCGCACGTCGGTTTCAAGCTCCACATCTGAGACCGCGGAACACAAAGGGAGAAGCGCCCTGTTTCACGTGAAACAGGGTGCTGCCTCAACTGCCGCTTTCCAAGGGCGACTAGCCGATTCCCCGCCACCCCTCCGCGTCGACACCACCGGGTACGGCGGCGCCTTCGTCGTAAGGCTGACGGGTGAACACGAACGAGCCGAGATCCAGATGGTCCATCGTGCCGTCCGGGCGTCGAACGGCCTGAAGGATCTCGCCCGCGAAGTAGCCCTCCAAGCCTGTCCAGGTGCCGTCGCCGTTGGTCCGGAACCGTGAACGCCTGCCGCCGCCGGAGAGCGGTGCAAGGCTGAGGAGACCGTCCGCCGTGACCCGCAACGCGTAGGGACTGGTCCCCCAGTACCAGGGGCCGGTCAGGTCCAGCAGCGAACGGTCGACGTGCGGCGACGGCCGCCAGGGCTCGGGAATGCGCGGCTCCGCCTCGGCGACGATACCCACGAGGTCGCCGGCCACCTGGGTCACCATCGGACCGGAGGTGCAGTTGGCGAGCACCACCGCCGCGACGTCGTCCGACACGCTCAGGGCAAGGCTCGCCAGGAACCCCGGAACCGATCCGGAATGGCCCACGAGTACCCGCCCGCCCTGGTTCTCGATCCGCAGACCGAGCCCGTAGGAGCCACCGTCCGCGAGATCCGCCGGGTCGGCCGGCGCTGCGGGCGTTCGCATCTCCCGCAGCGTCCGAGCGCACAGCACCCGGTCGTCGCCGTGCGCCAGGAACGCCGCGAACCGGGCCAGGTCCCCTGTCGTGGACCAGAGTTGACCCGCCGCTGCCATCCGGCCGAAGTCCTCGGCGGGCTCGGGCAGCAGGACATCGGCCCACGGATGCACCGCCCAGCCGCCCGCATGAGGGTGCCGGGGTCGTGTACCCGTGCGATCAAGGCCCAGGGGTTCGAGCACTTCACGCCGTAGGACCTCGTCCCACGACGCCCCTCGGAGCTCCTCCACCAGGGCCCCGAGAAGGCTGTAGCCGGGGTTCGAGTAGTGGAACCGGCGGCCGGCCGGATGCAGGACAGGGCGATCACCGAGGACGTCGGCGAGGTCGGGGCGCGATGAGCCCGGTGTCCGCTCCCACCAGGGGCCGGGTGATTCGGCCGCCAGGCCGCCGGTGTGGGCGAGCAGTTGAGCGATCGTCGCCTCGCCCGCGCCCGTACCCGGCAGGTGCTTCTCCAACGGGTCCTCGAGGTCGAGCGCCCCCTCGTCACGCAGCCGCATCACCAGCACCGCGGTGAAGGTCTTGGTGATCGATCCGATGCGGTACTGCACGTTCTCATCGGGGCCGTGTCCGTCGACCGAGGTACGCGCCCCGTGCCACACGGCCCGCCCGTCGCGCACGACCGCTGCGACGAGCGACGGGGACCTGCCCTCGGCCTGGGCCACGGCGATCCTGTGCAGCAGCGCACGCCGGGTGCCGGGGAGCAGCTCTTCATGGAATGTCGTCATGGGGCCAGTCCACCTGGCCCGACAGCGTGAGTCGAGCCCATTCCCTCCGCCCCGCCCACCTCAGGTTGTGGCCGATCGGGTTCTTGCGTCCCGGGTCACCTCGCCATATGCGCTTCGATGCCGTCCAGCAGGAAGTCGAGGCCCATACGGAAGGTGTGGTCGGCGTCGTGGTGGGCGGCATCGCGCACCACCGTGGCCAGCGCGGGGAACCGCCCGGTGGCGAAGGTTCGCTCCAGATAGGGACCGAGAGAGGCCTGCCAACGCTTCTCGTCCATCCCCGTGGCCCTCTCGGCACGCCGCTCGGCGATCTCCCGACGCACCGCACCGATCACGTACGCGTTGACCGCGGCGGCCACCGGCATGACGGCGTCCACGTCGACGTCGCCCAGAGCGGCCATCACGCTCTCCCCGCTGGCCAGCGCGTGCGGACCGAGCTGGGGGCGGCCACCCAGGAGATCGGCGAGCCATTCGTGCTCGTGGACGGCGTGCCGGGTGGCTTCGGCGAGAGACCTGAGCACCTCCCGCCAGCCGTCTCCGACCGGCCGGATCTCGGCATAGGCGGCGTCGACCATCAGGTCGAGCAGCTCTTCCTTGCCGGCGATGTAGCCGTAAAGCCGCATCGGCCGGACGTCGAGCGCCCCGGCGACCTTGCGCAGCGACACCGCGTCCAAGCCGTCCGCGTCCGCCAACCGGATCGCCGCTCGCACGATCCGTTCCCGGCTCAACGCGGCCGGTACCGGGCGATTCGGCGGCTCCGGCCTCTCCCACACCAACATGCCGCCAACGATACATCGCATCGCGCGATACAGTGTATCTACTGATACGGCGTATCGAAGGAGGCGGCGTGACCATCGCCATCGTCGGAGCGGGTCTGGGCGGCCTGGCCCTTGCCCGGTTGCTGCACATGAACGGCATCGACGCCGTCGTGTACGAACGTGAATCGTCCCGCGCTGCACGCGGGCAGGGCGGCATGCTCGACATCCACTCCGGCCAGCGGGCGCTGCGAGAGGCCGGACTGATCGACGGCTTCTACGAGATAGCCCGCGGTGAGGGCCAGGACATGCGCCTGCTCGAACCGGACGGCACCCTGCTGCTCCAGGAGGACACGCCCGACGACGCCCCACTGGAGCGACCCGAGGTCGACCGCGCCGATCTGCGCGACCTGCTGCTGGACTCCCTCCCCGACGACATGGTGCGCTGGGGCCACACGTTCACATCCGCCGGCGACGGCCTGCTCCGCTTCTCCGACGGCACCACGGCGACGTACGACCTTCTGGTCGGCGCGGACGGCGCCCGCTCCCGGGTCCGTCCGCTGCTCACCGACGCCAGCCCGGCGCACATCGGCCAGAACGTCGTCGAGATCGGCATTCCCGACATCGACCGCACGCACCCCGACCTCGCGGCGATGGTCGGGCGCGGCAACTACTGGGTGCTCGGCAACGGAGTGTCCCTGGCGGCACAGCGCAACGGCGACGGCCGCGTGCGCATCGGCCTCAGTTTCTACGGCACCGGCGAGGACTGGTTCGCCGGCAGCGGGATCCCGTTCGACGATCCGGCCGCCGCCAGGGAGCGGTTGATCGACCTGCTCCCCGGCTGGGACTCACGGTTCACCGCGCTGATCGCTGCCTGTGACGACACGGTGGTGCCGCGGCCGATCACCGCTCTCCCGGTCGGCCTGACCTGGCCGTCGAGGCCGGACGTCACGCTGATCGGCGATGCCGCGCACCTGATGCCGCCGGTCGGAGAGGGCGCCAACATGGCGCTGCTGGACGGCGCCCTGCTGGGTCTCGCGCTGGCCTCGCACCCGGATGACTTTCCGAAGGCCGTCGAAGAGTACGAACGCGAGATGTTCGAACGCACCGGCGCCGCCGCCCGGATGTCCGCGAAGATCCAGGCCTTGCTGACATCGCCGGACGCCGCCCGGAAGATGCTCGCGTTCTTCCAGCCCGACTGAAAAGCCCCTTCCCGGCTGAAGGCCCCCCGAGAACGACGGGGGGCGACAGCCGCAGGCTCAGGTCTGGGCCATGTCCACGAAGCGTGAGTAGTGGCCCTGGAAGGCGACCGTGATCGTCGCCGTCGGGCCGTTACGGTGCTTGGCCACGATCAGGTCGGCCTCGCCCGCCCGCGGCGACTCCTTCTCGTACGCGTCCTCACGGTGCAACAGGATCACCATGTCGGCGTCCTGCTCGATGGAGCCCGACTCACGCAGGTCGGAGACCATGGGCTTCTTGTCGGTGCGCTGCTCGGGGCCACGGTTGAGCTGGGACAGCGCGATCACCGGGATCTCCAGCTCCTTGGCGAGGAGCTTGAGGTTACGGGACATGTCCGAGACCTCCTGCTGGCGGTTCTCGGCGCGCTTGGAACCGCCGGACTGCATCAGCTGGAGATAGTCGATGACGACCAGCCTGATGTCGTTGCGCTGCTTGAGACGGCGGCACTTGGCCCGGATCTCCATCATCGACAGGTTCGGGGAGTCGTCGATGAAGAGCGGGGCGGCCGAGACGTCCGGCATCCGGCGGGCGAGCCGGGTCCAGTCCTCGTCGGTCATCGTGCCGGAACGCATGTGGTGCAGGGCGACCCGCGCCTCGGCGGACAGCAGGCGCATCGCGATCTCGTTGCGCCCCATCTCCAGGGAGAAGATCACGCTGGGCAGGTTGTTCTTGATCGAGGCGGCCCGCGCGAAGTCCAGCGCGAGCGTGGACTTTCCCATGGCGGGACGGGCCGCGATGACGATCATCTGGCCGGGATGCAGCCCGTTGGTGAGCGAGTCGAAGTCGGTGAACCCGGTCGGCACACCGGTCATCTCGCCGCTGCGCGAGCCGATCGCCTCGATCTCGTCGAGGGCGCCTTCCATGATGTCGCCGAGGGGGAGGTAGTCCTCGCTGGTGCGCTGCTCGGTGACGGCGTAGATCTCAGCCTGGGCACGGTTGACGATCTCGTCGACGTCGTCGTCGGCCGCGTATCCCATCTGGGTGATGCGGGTGCCGGCCTCGACCAGGCGGCGCAGCACCGCCCGCTCGTGGACGATCTCCGCGTAGTACTCGGCGTTGGCCGCCGTGGGCACCGTCTGGACGAGCGTGTGCAGATACGACGCGCCGCCGACCTTGTTGATCTCGCCGCGTTTGGTGAGCTCGGCGGCGATGGTGATGGGGTCGGCCGGCTCGCCCTTGGCGTAGACGTCGAGGATCGCCTGGTAGATCGTTTCGTGGGCGGGCTTGTAGAAGTCGTGGCCCTTGAGGATCTCGACCACGTCGGCGATGGCGTCCTTGGACAGGAGCATGCCGCCGAGCACGGACTGTTCGGCGTCCAGATCCTGGGGCGGCACTCGCTCGAAGGCGGTGCCGCCGCCGTCCCACTCGCCGCTGTCCCTGCCCCGGTCGTGCTGTTCGTCCCGTCCGCGGCCCACGTCGCCGCGCCGCCGGGAGGAGGGCAGACGATCGCTGGGGCCAGCGTCGGCCCAGGGATCGTCCAAGGGCTCGGAAATGCTCACCGAGCCACCTCCTCCCGTCCGCGGAGCGGACCTCGCCGGGCACGTCATTTCTACGCCACGGCACTGACAACTGAGAGGCCCAACTCCGGTCCTGGCGGGTGGGTTCCGCAGGGGTTCCCCAGCCGGTGGACGGAGCGGGCGCCGGACCACGGTAGGCCCGTGAGCGGCGTCAGCCAATCTGGTTATCCACAGGCCATGTGGACGACCGGCCCTATGCTGTGGAGAACTCCGCGAAACCTGTGCACGACCCGGTGGACAGCCCTGTGAACAAGCCCTCGTATTTCACTGGTGAACCGACGTGACCTGCAGTTTCACCATCCACCGGCTGTGCAGAAGAAAAAGTTTCCCGGTCGGGCCAAGATCGCTTCGAACGGTGCGCGAGAAGCGGCCTGACCAGAAGCCCTGTAAGGGGCAGAGGTTTATTGCATCGCTTACCTGTGGAAGATTAGATTGGTGCTCATGACACAGGCTCCCGCGACCGCCAAGGCCACCCGGCGACAACACGATCGCGAGATCGTCGCACTGGCAGTTCCGGCCTTCGGAGCGCTGGTCGCCGAGCCTCTCTTCGTCATGGTCGACAGCGCGATCGTGGGTCACCTCGGCACGGCTCAGCTCGCCGGCCTGGGCATCGCCTCCGCACTCCTCACGACCGCCGTGAGCGTCTTCGTCTTCCTCGCCTACGCCACCACGGCGGCCGTCGCCCGTCGCGTGGGGGCCGGCGACCTCCCGGCGGCCATCCGCCAGGGTATGGACGGCATCTGGCTGGCGCTGCTGCTCGGCGCCGCCGTGATCGCCGTCATCCTGCCCACGGCGCCCGCGCTCGTGGGGGCGTTCGGCGCCTCCGACACCGCCGCCCCCTACGCGATCACCTATCTGCGTATCTCGGCGCTCGGCATACCGGCCATGCTCGCCGTGCTTGCCGCGACCGGCGTTCTGCGCGGACTGCAGGACACGAGGACTCCGCTCTACGTCGCCGTCTCGGGCTTCCTCGCCAACGCCCTCCTCAACGTGGGGCTCGTCTACGGGGCGGGGCTCGGCATCGTCGGCTCCGCCTGGGGCACCGTCGTCGCTCAGTGCGGCATGGCCGTGGTCTACCTCGTCGTGGTGGTCCGGGGTGCCCGCCGTCACGGAGCCTCGCTGCGTCCCGACGCCGCCGGCATCCGGGCATCGGCCCAGGCCGGAGCGCCACTGCTGGTGCGCACCCTCTCCCTGCGCGCCGCCCTCATGATCACCACAGCGGTCGCGGCGCGTCTCGGTGACGCCGACATCGCGGCGCATCAGATCATCCTGTCGCTGTGGAGCCTGCTCGCCTTCGCCCTCGACGCCATCGCCATCGCGGGTCAGGCGATCATCGGGCGCTATCTCGGTGCCGGCGACACCCAGGGCGCCCGGGCTGCCTGCCGCCGCATGGTCGAGTGGGGCATCGGCGTGGGCGTGGTGCTCGGAGTGCTCGTCGTGGTCTCGCGACCGCTCGTCCTCCCCCTGTTCAGCGGCGATCCGATCGTGAAGGACACCGCGTTGCCGGCTCTGCTCGTGGTGGCGCTCTCGCAGCCGATCTGCGGCGTCGTCTTCGTCCTCGACGGCGTACTGATGGGCGCGGGGGACGGCCCCTACCTGGCCTGGGCGATGGTGCTCACGCTGGCCGTCTTCGCACCGGTGGCCGTGCTCGTACCGGTGCTCGGTGGCGGGCTGACCGCCCTGTGGGGTGCGATGACGTTGATGATGGCGACGCGGTTGCTGACCCTCTGGCTCCGCGCCCGGTCCGGTCGCTGGGTAGTGACCGGCGCGACGCGCTGACACGGGCCGGGGCCTCGCCCACGGACTGCGAGCCGGCTCGTTTCACGTGAAACCGTGACTTGCTTCCGCGGACACGCGGAAGGGGCCGCACCTCGAAAGGTGCGGCCCCTTCTCAGCTCTACGAGCCGAGCACGGCGATCAGGCCGAGACGACCTCGATGTTGACCTTGGCGGCAACCTCGGGGTGCAGACGCACGGACGTCTCGTGGGCGCCCAGGGTCTTGATCGGCGAACCGAGCTCGATGCGGCGCTTGTCGACCTCGGGGCCACCGGCAGCCTTGATCGCCGAGGCGATGTCGGCCGGGGTGACGGAGCCGAAGAGACGACCGGCGTCGCCGGAGCGGACGGCCAGGCGGACCTTGACGCCCTCGAGCTGGGCCTTCACGGAGTTGGCCTGCTCGATGGTCTGGATCTCGTGGATCTTGCGAGCGCGACGGATCTGCTCGACGTCCTTCTCGCCGCCCTTGGTCCAGCGGATAGCGAACTTCCGCGGGATCAGGTAGTTGCGAGCGTAACCGTCCTTGACGTCGACGACGTCGCCCGCGGCACCGAGGCCGGAGACCTCGTGGGTGAGGATGATCTTCATGTGTCGGTCACCCTTCCCTTATCGCGCGGTGGCGGTGTAGGGCAGCAGCGCCATCTCACGGCTGTTCTTGACGGCCGTGGCGACGTCACGCTGGTGCTGCGTGCAGTTGCCGGTCACGCGGCGGGCACGGATCTTGCCGCGGTCGGAAATGAACTTCCGCAGCATGTTCGTGTCCTTGTAGTCCACGTACGTGACCTTGTCCTTGCAGAAAGCGCAGACCTTCTTCTTAGGCTTGCGCACAGGCGGCTTCGCCATGGTGTTTCTCCTGTGTGATCAAGAAGTTGGGACGCGAACCCGCCCTTAGAAGGGGGGCTCGTCCGAGTAGCCGCCACCGCTGCCGCCGCCGGAGTTTCCACCCCAGCCGCCGCCACCGCCGCCGCCGGAGTTGCCACCGGCTGGAGCGCTGGTAGCCCACGGGTCGTCGGAGGGGGCTCCGCCGCCCTGCTGGCCGCCGCCGGGGCCACCGCCCCAGCCGCCGCCACCCTGGCCGCCGCCGTAACCGCCGCCGCCACCCTGGCCACCGCGACCGGTGGTCTTGGTGACCTTGGCCGTGGCGTTGCGCAGGCTGGGGCCGACTTCCTCGACGTCCAGCTCGTAGACCGTGCGCTTGACACCCTCGCGGTCCTCGTAGGACCGCTGCTTCAGCCGGCCCTGCACGACGACGCGCATGCCTCGCTGGAGCGACTCGGCGACGTTCTCCGCCGCCTGACGCCAGACCGAGCAGGTCAGGAAGAGGCTTTCGCCGTCCTTCCACTCGTTCGTCTGGCGGTCGAAGGTGCGGGGGGTGGACGCGACACGGAACTTCGCGACCGCCGCACCCGAGGGGGTGAAGCGCAGCTCGGGGTCGTCGACAAGATTGCCGATGACCGTGATGACGGTCTCGCCTGCCATGGGGGAACCTCTCGGCGGGTTTGCTGCTGCTGGCTGCTTGTGCTGCTACTCAGATTCCCGAGATCAGCTGAGCGGGAGAGCTCAGTGGGTCTCGGGGCGGAGGACCTTGGTCCGGAGGACCGACTCGTTCAGGTTCATCTGGCGGTCGAGCTCCTTGACGACCGCAGGCTCGGCCTGCAGGTCGATGACCGAGTAGATGCCCTCAGGCTTCTTCTTGATCTCGTACGAGAGACGACGACGGCCCCAGGTGTCGACCTTCTCGACCTTCCCGTTGCCCTCACGGACGACGGAGAGGAAGTTCTCGATCAGGGGGGCGACAGCGCGCTCCTCCAGATCGGGGTCGAGGATGACCATCACCTCGTAGTGACGCATGTGGAACCCACCTCCTTTGGACTCAGCGGCCACGGTCGTTCCGTGGCAGGAGGGTTGTGATGCGTTCGCAACGGTATCGGCCGCCACTGACAGTCGGGGTCGGCTTGCGACGTCCCCGCGCCTAGCTGGGCGGAAGCCCTGGCTGTGCCTGGGCAGACACCGGTGCAGACGGTACAGACTACCTGCATGCGTGCTTGCGGTTGAAATCCGCCCGGGAGGACCCTCAGTCTGTACGCATCGGGTGTGTACGGCGCTACTATGCGCCGCCTTCCGCAGGAGGTGCCCTATGGCACAGGCATTGCGACCCAACACCGCCGGCTCTCTCTTCGCCACCGACGGCCGACCCCATCCCGTGCAGCACGCCATGATGGCGGCGACCCTGCTGCTCGGGGCGGTGTCCTTCATCACGGCGATGTTCGACAACCTCCACCTGCTCAGCTCGTGGGCCGGCCTGGTGGGGATCTTCACCGGCGCCTACGGACAGTGGATCTCCGAGACCACCCGTGAGCGCTTCTTCCTGATCCTGGGCCTCGGCGCCTCCGGCGTCGGCTTCTTCCTCGGCATGGCGCACGGCGGCCTCTTCGGCGGCCTCTGGTGAGCCGAGCCACGCCGACCCGGCACCGCGACACCGTCCGTACCCTCGTGCACGACTGACGGCCGCTCGCCCCGCGAACAGCCCCTGCCGCCTCGTCGGCCGGGGCGAAGGTCCCGTGCGCCCAGTCGGGCCGCTCCCCAGGCGCAGTAGGCTTCGCGCGAGAGCCAGGAGCCCCTGTACCCATGGGGACACACCAGCCCGAGGAGCGCCCCGAATGAGCCTGACCCTGAGGACGATCAGCCGCGAGCAGCATCTGGCGTACATCCAGAGCCTGCCGTCGGCGAGCCACATGCAGGTTCCGGCCTGGGCCGACGTCAAGGCCGAGTGGCGGTCGGAGAACCTCGGCTGGTTCGACGACAGGACCGGCGAACTCGTCGGCGCCGGCCTCGTCCTCTACCGCCAACTCCCCAAGATCAAGCGCTACTTGGCCTATCTGCCCGAGGGCCCGGTCATCAACTGGTACGCGCCGAACCTGACCGAGTGGCTGGAACCGATGCTCGCGCACCTGCGGCAACAGGGCGCCTTCTCCGTGAAGATGGGCCCGCCGGTGATCATCCGCCGCTGGGAGGCCACCTCCATCAAGGCGGGCATCCAGAACCCGGACGTCAAGCGACTGCGCGACATCGAGGCCGACTTCATCGAGCCGCGTGCCTTCGAGGTGGCCGACAAGCTGCGCCGCATGGGCTGGCAGCAGGGCGAGGACGGCGGCGCCGGCTTCGGCGACGTCCAGCCCCGGTACGTCTACCAGGTGCCGCTGGCGAACCGTTCCCTCGAAGAGGTGCACAAGAACTTCAACCAGCTGTGGCGCCGCAACATCAAGAAGGCCGAGAAGGCCGGCGTCGAGGTCGTCCAGGGCGGCTACCACGACCTGGAGGAGTGGCAGCGGCTGTACGAGATCACTGCCGTGCGCGACCACTTCCGGCCGCGCCCGCTGTCGTACTTCCAGCGCATGTGGACGGCTCTCAACACCGAGGACCCGAACCGCATGCGGCTGTACTTCGCCCGCCACAACGGGGTGAATCTCTCGGCGGCGACCATGCTGATCGTCGGCGGGCACGTCTGGTACTCATACGGCGCCTCCGACAACATCGGCCGCGAGTTCCGTCCCTCGAACGCCATGCAGTGGCGGATGCTGCGCGACGCCTACGCGCTCGGCGCGACCGTCTACGACCTGCGCGGCATCTCCGACTCGCTGGACGAGTCGGACCACCTGTTCGGCCTGATCCAGTTCAAGGTGGGCACGGGCGGACAGGCCGCCGAGTACCTCGGCGAGTGGGACTTCCCGCTGAACAAGCTGCTCCACAAGGCGCTCGACATCTACATGTCGCGCCGCTGACAGGCTCTCCCTTCTCCGAGCTTCACTCACCTCCACACCAACCGCAGCCACAGGAAAGGTTCCGGGTCCGGCCATGGCGCTCACGCTTTACGTCGACACCGCGCGCTGGCGGGCGCACCACAAGCACGTGCAGGAGCAGTTCCCGGGACTCGTCCCGGTCTGCAAGGGCAACGGCTACGGGTTCGGGCACGAGCGGCTCGCCGAGGAGGCCACACGGCTGGGCTCCGACGTCCTGGCCGTCGGCACCACGTACGAGGCCGCGCGCATCAAGGACTTCTTCAGCGGCGACCTGCTGGTGCTGACCCCCTACCGGCGCGGCGAGGAGCCCGTCCCGCTGCCCGACCGCGTCGTGCGCTCGGTGTCGTCGATCGACGGCGTGTACGGCCTCGTGGGCGCCCGCGTGGTCATCGAGGTGATGTCCTCGATGAAGCGGCACGGCATCAGCGAGCAGGACCTTCACCAACTGCACGCCGCCATAGAGAACGTCCGCCTCGAAGGGTTCGCGATCCACCTGCCGCTGGACCGCACCGACGGCTCCGACGCCGTCGAGGAGGTCATCGGCTGGATGGACCGGCTGCGCGCGGCCCGGTTGCCGCTGCACACGATGTTCGTCAGCCACCTCAAGGCGGAAGATCTCGCCCGGCTGCAGCAGCAGTTCCCGCAGACCCGGTTCCGCGCCCGTATCGGCACGCGGCTGTGGCTGGGGGACCACGAGGCGACCGAGTACCGGGGCGCCGTTCTGGACGTCACCCGCGTCGCCAAGGGCGACCGGTTCGGCTACCGCCAGCAGAAGGCCGCCTCCGACGGCTTCCTGGTGGTCGTGGCGGGCGGTACGTCGCACGGAGTGGGTCTGGAGGCCCCCAAGGCCCTGCACGGCGTGATGCCGCGCGCCAAGGGCGTCGCCAGGGCCGGCCTCGCCACCGTGAACCGGAATCTCTCGCCGTTCGTCTGGGGCGGCAAGCAGCGCTGGTTCGCCGAGCCGCCGCACATGCAGGTGTCGATCCTGTTCGTGCCCTCGGACGCCCCCGAGCCCCAGGTCGGCGAGGAGCTCGTGGCCCATCTGCGGCACACCACCACGCAGTTCGACCGGATCCTGGACCGCTGAGCACTGCCGCGCTCAGTCATCCGCGCGGAACCAGCGAAGGCCGTACACGGAGTGTCCGTGCACGGCCTTTCGTCCGCTCGGGCGGCAGCTTGTTCGCTCAGGGCGAACTCTCGGCCGTCGGCTGCTTGCCCCAGTCCGCCCCGGGGTCGTCGAAGCTCGCCTCGTGCAGGGGCGGAGGGCTCGTCGCGCCGACGACGAAGACGTCGTCCGCCCCGTCGAGCACTCCCCCCGAGGGATCGTCCTCACCGGCCTGACGGACCACGTCCCGCTCCGGCGTGAGGATGTCCCGCACCACCATGACGCAGAGGTAGAACGTGCCCAGGAGGTGCACGCCGACCGCCCAGTGGTAGCCGTCGGTGGGCAGACCCTTGTGGGCGTCTCCGCTGGTCGTGTAGGCGAGGTACATCCAGATCCCGAGGAAGTACACGACCTCCGAGACCTGCCAGATCAGGAAGTCCCGCCACTTGGGCCTGGCCAGTGCCGCCAGCGGCACCAGCCACAGGACGTACTGCGGGGAGTAGACCTTGTTGGTGAGGATGAAGGCAGCGACCATCAGGAAGGCGAGCTGGGCGAAGCGAGGGCGGCGCGGGGCGGTCAGCGTGAGCCATGCGATGCCGAGGAAGCTCACCCCCACCAGGGCGGTGGCCAGGGTGTTGACGCTGCCGGTGGTGAGGGGATCGCTGGAGTTCTGGGCCAGGATCAGCCAGAAGGACCCGAAGTCGACGCCGCGCTCCTGGCTGAAGGTGTAGAACTTCGACCAGCCGTCGAAGGCGAAGAGCATCACCGGCAGGTTGACCACGAGCCAGGCGACGAGCGCGCCCGCGACCGCGGTGGCGTAGGCCCGCCACTTCCCCGCGCGCCAGCACAGCACCAGCAGCGGTCCGAGCAGGAAGACGGGATAGAGCTTGGCGGCCGTGGCGAGCCCCAGGAGGACGCCGAAGGCGAGGGGCCGGCTCCGGGACCACATCAGCATCGCCGCGGCCGTCAGAGCGACCGCCAGCAGGTCCCAGTTGATCGTGGCGGTCAGCGCGAAGGCCGGCGCCAGGGCGACCAGCAGACCGTCCCAGGGACGTCGGGCGTGCGTCCGGGTCACGCAGACGGCGATGACCGCCGCGCACGCCATCAGCATCCCGGCGTTGACCATCCAGTACCACTGCTCCTGGTGCTGGACGGTGCCGCTCCCCGGCGTCAGCCAGCTGGCCACCTCCATGAACACACCGGTCAGCACCGGGTATTCGAGGTAGGTCATGTCGCCGGGGAGCTTGTCGAAGTACGGAACCAGCCCGTCGGCGAAGCCGCGTCCCGCGTAGAGGTGCGGGATGTCCGAGTAACAGGCGTGCGTGTACTGGGAACTGGCCCCGTAGAACCAGCCTCCGTCGTAGCAGGGCGCCTTCTGGACCAGGCCGAGGGCGAACATCCCGATCGCCACGAGCGCGATGACCCGTACGGGAGTCAGCCAGGACATCCCGGTCAGGGCGTGCCGTCCCAGAGGGCCGCCGATCAGTTCGCTGCCGGCCTTGGCGATCTCGTCGTCCTGGGTGGGCCGTACCGGCTCCGGGTCGTGCACGCGCACTGGCGTCGATTCTGCACTGGGCATGGGCGCCATCCTGCCGTACCCGCCTAGGAAAACGCCGAGGACCGCCCCACTGGTCGGGTGGGACGGTCCTCGTTTCACGTGAAACACGGACATGTTTCACGTGAAACAGCCTTGCGGGGCGTTACGGACTAACCGTTCGGGGCGCCGAAGAAGCCTCCGCCGTCATTGCCTCTGCTGGTGCCTGGTGACTCCGAGAGGCTGGGCGACGGACTGATGTCGCCACCCGGCCCGCCGTTGGCGCCTCCGTTGTTGTTCGCTCCACCCGTTTCGTCGTCGTCACAGCCGAAGAACTTGGTGCAGGTCTCGCTCGGCGAGGGCGAGGGCTCGACCTCCGTCTTGCTGGGGCTCGGCGACGGAGAGGGCGATTCCTCCTCGGTCTCGGTGACCGACGGGGTGGGAGTCGGGATCGGGTCCTTGTTCAGGACCTCGCCGATCTCCTCCGGAGCGGGGAAGTCCTTCACCGGCAGGCCGTCCATGGCCTCGGCCATGTAGTCGTGCCAGATCTCGGCCGGGAACGAGGCGCCGTGGATCTTCTTCTGACCACCCGTGCCGAACATCTCCAGGAACGTGCGGTTCTTGTTCGACTCGTTGTCGTCGTAACGGAACATGGTGACGGCCGTCGACAGCTGCGGCGTGTAGCCGACGAACCAGGCCGACTTGTTGCCGTCGGTGGTGCCGGTCTTGCCGGCCACATCGCGGCCGGGCAGCTGGGCGGCGGTGCCGGTGCCGTCATCGACCACGGTCTTCAGGATGTCCGTGACGTTGTCGGCGACCTTCTTGGTGAACGCCTGGTTCGTGACGGTCTTGTGCGTGAAGATCGTGCCGTCCTTGCTCGTGACCTTCTCCACGGAGTAGGGCTCACGCTGCTTGCCGCTGGCCGCGAAGGTGGCGTAGGCGCCGGCCATCCGGATCGCGCTCGGGTCGGAGATGCCGATCGAGAACGACGGGAAGCCGGAGCCCGTGAGGCTGCCCTTCTTCAGGCCGGCGTTGAGCGCGGCCTCCTTCACCTTGTCCAGCCCGACGTCCATGCCCAGCTGCACGAAGGCGGAGTTCACCGACTCGCGCATCGCCTCACGCAGGTCGATCTTGAAATTGGGCGGTTCGCCGTAGGAGGCCTGGCCGTCATTGGTCTGCAGCCACTCCTGGCCCTTCTCGTTCTTCCAGACCGATCCGTCGTACTCCTTGATCTTCAGCTTGTTCTTGCCGCTGAACAGGCTCTTGGGGGAGACGACCGTGCGTTCGTCCTGGGCCTGCGACGAGCCCAGATCCGGGTCACGGACGCCCCAGGTCATCGCTGCCGCGAGCACGAACGGCTTGAACGTGGAACCCACCTGGGCGCCGGTCTGGTCGGAGTTGTTGGTGAAGTGCTTGGTGGCGTCCTCACCACCGTAGATCGCCTCGATGGCGCCGTTCGCCGGGTTCACGGAGGCCCCGCCGAACTGGACATGGGTGTCCGTCTTCGGACGCTGATCCGGCTTGATGTTGGCCTTCTTGACCTTCGCGACCGACGCCTCGAGCTCCTTGACCTTGCTCTTGTCGAAGGTCGTGCGGATCGAGTAGCCGCCCTTCTGGAGCTCGTCGGCGGTGATCCCGGTTTCCTCGCTGTGCGTGACGAGGTAGCTGTTGGCGAGATCGACGAGGTAGCCGATCTGCCCGCTCAGCGCGGTGTTCGAGCGCGGGTTCTGCCACTTCGGGAGGGTCGTGTACTTGACCCGCTCGGCGAGCGGAAGATGCTTGTACTCGACCATCTTGTCGAGGGTGTCCTGCATCTGGCGGAGCGCCCGCCGGGAGTTGTTCTGCGCCGTGGCATTGGGGTCGATCGACGTCGCGCCCGCCGGGTCGTAGTACGTGGCGCCCTTCAGCATGGCGGACAGGAAGGCGCACTCACCGGGCTTGAGGTCGATGGCGTCCTTGTTGAAGTACGCGCGGGCGGCGGCCTGGATCCCGTAGGCGCCGCGGCCGTAGTACGCCGAGTTCAGGTAGCCGGCCAGGATCTGGTCCTTGTCGACCTCGGCCCCGACCTTGACGGCGACGAAGATCTCCTTGACCTTGCGGGAGATCGTCTGGGACTGGTCGTTGAGCATGGCGTTCTTGACGTACTGCTGCGTGATCGTGGAGCCACCCTGCGTCTGGCCGCCCCGGGCCATGTTGAACACGGCTCGGGCGATGCCCTTGGGGTCGATGCCGGCGTCGTCGTAGAAGGTCTTGTTCTCCTGCGAGATCACCGCCCAGCGCATCGCCTCCGGGATCTGCGAGAGATCGACGATCTGCCGGTTCGTCTCCCCACCGGTGGCGACCATCTGGCTGCCGTCTTTCCAGTAGTAGACGTTGTTCTGCGCCTCGGCCGTCTTGTCGACGTCGGGGATGCCCACCATGGCGTACCCGATGCCCGCGGCGGCCACCAGGCTGCCGAAGAAGGCGACGCACAGCCCGGCGACCAGCTTCCAGGACGGCGTCCAGCGACGCCAGCCGTCCTTGTCGGCGCGCGGGTAGTCGACCAGTCGCTTGCGGCCGGGAGGCCTGGACGAAGGGCCGCGGCGGCCCGCCGCGGGTTCGGCTGCTCTGCGCCGGCCACCGCCCGCGCTTCTCTGGGCCGCGCGCCGGGCCTCGGCCCGGCCGCCGGGCGCTCCGTCGCCTCCCAACCCGTAGTAACCCGACCCGTGGGAGTCGGAGGGAGACCCGGTGGCGTCTCGCGGCGCCGCGCGGCGGCCGGAGGGCGAGCCGGGCTGGCCGCGTCGGGCCGCGGCACGTCCGCCCTCCTGCGGCTGCGGCGGTTTGCGACGGTGCTCGCTCATCGAACGATTACTCCTCGGGCAGGCGCATCCGTGCGCGCCTGGAAACGGCGGCTGGTTTCCTGTCCCCCCGAAGTACGGACGCGGTCGGTCGCGCATTCATCCGTACGGCACCGAGGACCTCGACGCCCCCCGGCGTCTCCTGGGTCCCGGTGGTGTGCATGGCGCACAGACTACGCACCGCCAAAACCTGCCCAGCTCCGAAGTTCACCCCAAACCCGGCAACTCGCCCCCAACTCCTGCCCGATGTGATCCCGCTCACGGAACCCGTGCTTGTCGCATTCCGGAGGCCGTTCTATCGTGCTGATGTATCGAGTCGATACATCGGCGCGACATAAGCCGTCCGGGGAGCCCGCCACAGCGGGCCGGGGCAGAGAGGAGGCGACCCATGAGCCGGCGTTCCGGGATTCTGGAGTTCGCCGTACTCGGTCTCCTCCGCGAATCCCCGATGCACGGTTACGAGCTGCGCAAACGGCTCAACACGTCGCTGGGGGTGTTCCGGGCGTTCAGCTACGGGACCCTCTACCCCTGCCTCAAGACGCTGGTCGCCAACGGCTGGTTGATCGAGGAGGCGGGCAGCACCCCGGAGGACGCCCTCGCCGCATCCCTCACCGGCCGCCGTGCCAAGATCGTCTACCGGCTGACGGCGGAAGGTAAGGACCACTTCGAGGACCTGCTCTCCCAGACCGGGCCCGACGCGTACGAGGACGAGCACTTCGCGGCTCGCTTCGCCTTCTTCGGGCAGACCTCCCGCGACGTGCGCATGCGCGTCCTGGAGGGCCGCCGCAGCCGGCTGGAGGAGCGGCTGGAGAAGATGCGCGCCTCCTTCACGCGCACCCGGGAGCGCCTCGACGACTACACGCTCGAGCTCCAGCGCCACGGGATGGAGTCCGTGGAGCGCGAAGTGCGCTGGCTGAACGAGCTCATCGAGAGCGAGCGGGCCGGACGGGACCTGAGAAGTCCCGCTTCCGGAGGATCCGCTCAGCAGGACACCACACATGGAGCGTCGGGCGGCCTGCCCCGTGCCGGGGACACCCCCCGGACGGATACGCCCGACGACACCGCCACGTGAGCGCCCAGTCAGGGCCTCACTCGTACACACAGGGAGCAACCGGAATGGGTTCGGTTCGCGTAGCCATCGTCGGCGTGGGCAACTGCGCCGCGTCGCTGGTGCAGGGCGTCGAGTACTACAAGGACGCCGACCCGGCGTCCAAGGTCCCGGGCCTGATGCACGTCCAGTTCGGCGACTACCACGTCCGCGACGTCGAGTTCGTCGCCGCGTTCGACGTCGACGCGAAGAAGGTCGGCCTGGACCTCTCGGACGCCATCGGCGCCTCCGAGAACAACACCATCAAGATCTGCGACGTGCCCACCACCGGTGTCACCGTGCAGCGCGGCCACACCCTGGACGGTCTCGGCAAGTACTACCGCGAGACCATCGAGGAGTCCGCCGAGGAGCCGGTCGACATCGTCCAGGCCCTCAAGGACAAGCAGGTCGACGTCCTCGTCTGCTACCTGCCCGTCGGCTCCGAGGACGCGGCGAAGTACTACGCCCAGTGCGCCATCGACGCCAAGGTCGCCTTCGTCAACGCCCTCCCGGTCTTCATCGCCGGCACCAAGGAGTGGGCGGACAAGTTCACCGAGGCGGGCGTCCCGATCGTCGGCGACGACATCAAGTCCCAGGTCGGCGCCACCATCACGCACCGCGTCATGGCGAAGCTGTTCGAGGACCGCGGCGTCGTCCTGGACCGCACGATGCAGCTGAACGTCGGCGGCAACATGGACTTCAAGAACATGCTGGAGCGCGACCGCCTGGAGTCCAAGAAGATCTCCAAGACGCAGGCCGTCACCTCGCAGATCCCCGACCGTGAGCTCGGCGAGAAGAACGTCCACATCGGCCCGTCCGACTACGTCGCCTGGCTCGACGACCGCAAGTGGGCCTACGTGCGTCTCGAAGGCCGCGCCTTCGGCGACGTCCCGCTGAACCTGGAGTACAAGCTCGAGGTCTGGGACTCCCCGAACTCCGCCGGCGTCATCATCGACGCGCTGCGCGCCGCGAAGATCGCCAAGGACCGCGGCATCGGCGGCCCGATCCTCTCCGCGTCGAGCTACTTCATGAAGTCCCCGCCGGTCCAGTACTTCGACGACGTGGCCCGTGAGAACGTCGAGAAGTTCATCAAGGGCGAGGTCGAGCGCTAGCCGAGCCCGCTGCGCGCTCCGACTCACAGAGTCGCTCCTGCCAGGGCCGGAGAGGGGCCCCGGGTCGTCGACCCGGGGCCCCTCTCCGTATGTGAGGCTGTGCCCCATGCCCGTCGTCCGTGATCTGCGCCTCCTGCTGCGATTCGGCAACTTCCGGCGCCTGCTCGCCGTGCGGCTGCTCTCGCAGTGCGCCGACGGCGTCTACCAGGTCGCGCTGGCGGCGTACGTCGTCTTCTCACCGGAGAAACAGACCTCAGCCGCGGCGATCGCCTCGGCGATGGCGGTGCTGTTGCTGCCGTACTCCCTGGTCGGCCCCTTCGCCGGCGTCCTGCTGGACCGCTGGCGCCGCCGGCAGGTCTTCCTCTACGGCAACCTGCTGCGCGCCCTGCTGGCGTCGGCGACCGCCGTCCTGATGATCGCGCCCGTTCCCGACTGGCTGTTCTACGTCTCCGCCCTGTGCGTCACCGCGGTCAACCGCTTCGTCCTCGCCGGTCTCTCCGCGGCGCTGCCCCGGGTCGTCGACGCCGAGCGCCTGGTGATGGCCAACTCCCTCTCCCCGACGGCCGGGACCCTCGCGGCGACCGCGGGCGGGGGTCTCGCGTTCGTCGTACGGCTGGCGGTCGCGGACTCCGACGCGGTCGTCGTCCTGCTGGGCGCCGCTCTGTATCTGTGCGGGGCGCTCGCCGCACTGCGCATGACACGGGACCTGCTCGGACCGGACATCGCAACGGTGCAACCGCGATTCGCCTCGGCGCTCGCCTGGACCGCCCGCGACCTGGCGGCCGGTGTGCGTCACCTCGCCGAACCGCGCCGCCGGGGAGCGGCGATGGCGCTCGGCGCGATGACGCTGATGCGGTTCTGCTACGGCGCCCTGCTGGTCATGCTGCTGATGCTCTGCCGTTACGCCCTGACCTCCGACACCGGCGACGGCCTCGCCCTGCTGGGGCTGGCCCTGGGCGTCTCCGGCGCCGGCTTCTTCGCCGCGGCCGTCGTGACGCCGGGGGCTGTGGGGCGGCTCGGGCCCGGACGCTGGATCGTCGTGTGCGCGGGCGCCGCGGCGGTACTGGAACCCGCCCTGGGCCTCCCCTTCGCCACGGTCCCTCTGCTGGCCGCGACCTTCGTCCTGGGGCTGACCACCCAGGGCGCGAAGATCGCGACGGACACGATCGTGCAGTCCTCGGTCGACGACGGCTTCCGTGGCCGGATCTTTTCCGTGTACGACGTGCTCTTCAACGTCTCCTTCGTGGGCGCCGCGGGGGTGGCCGCGCTGATGCTGCCGCCGGACGGACGCTCGGCGGCCCTCGTGATCACGGTGTCCTTGATCTACGGAGTGGTTGCGGTGACTATGGCCCGCTTTGCTCGCACGTCAGGGTCACATCAACGCCACAGACTGATCTAGGAAGAGCAAAGTGGCCTGTGGCGCCCGGTAACTTACGTGGGTCTTATTTTGCGCCAAGCGCGCCCATGTTCCAGGGGGGACAACCCACCATGACCACGCCGCCGCCTCAGGGCCAGAACCCGTACGCCCAGGCTCCCACCGACCCCACGGTGCAGCAGTCCGGCCTGCCGGGGGTTCCCGCCCAGGGCACTCCCGGTCCCTACGCCCCCGTCCCCGACCAGGGTGCGCCGCTGCCCCCGCCGGCGCCGCAGAAGAAGGCGGGCAAGAAGGTGGCGCGCGTCCTCGGCTTCATCGTCGTCGCCGTCGTCATCGGTGTCGTCAAGTGGGGCATCGGCTGGTGGGCGACCTCGACGGACGCGGAGACGACCTCGGTCGGCGCCTGCCTGCACAACGAGGGCAACGAATCCTCGCCCGACCTCAACGAGGTCGACTGCTCCTCGGGCGACGCGCAGTTCAAGGTCGTCGAGAAGTTCGACGGCACGAGCGACGACAAGAAGTGCGAGTCCGTCACCAAGGACTGGACGATCTCCTACATCCAGTCCGGCGGCGGCCACGACGTCGTTCTCTGCCTCGCGGAAACGAAGAAGTAGAGAAGTACTGCGGAGAGCGCGTCAGCGCAAAGGGGCGGTGTTTCACGTGAAACACCGCCCCGTCCGTCTGTGGAGCGGGGGTGTGTTTCACGTGAAACACACCCCCGCTCCCTGCTGTCAGCTCTGCTCGGCCCACCACTCCTTGAGCGCAGCCACCGCGGCGTCCCGCTCCATGGGCCCGTTCTCCAGCCGCAGCTCCAGCAGGTGCTTGTACGCGTTGCCGATGACCGGGCCAGGCCCGACGCCGAGGATCTCCATGATCTGGTTGCCGTCCAGGTCCGGACGGATCGCGTCCAGCTCCTCCTGCTCCTGCAGCTGGGCGATTCGCTCCTCCAGCCCGTCGTACGCCCGCGAGAGCGCCGTCGCCTTGCGCTTGTTGCGGGTGGTGCAGTCCGAGCGCGTCAGCTTGTGGAGACGGTCGAGCAGCGGCCCCGCGTCCCGCACATAGCGCCGCACCGCGGAGTCCGTCCACTCCCCGGTGCCGTACCCGTGGAAGCGCAGGTGGAGTTCGACCAGACGTGAGACGTCCTTCACCAGCTCGTTGGAGTACTTCAGCGCGGTCATGCGCTTCTTCGTCATCTTCGCCCCGACCACCTCGTGGTGGTGGAACGAGACCCGGCCGTCCTTCTCGAAACGACGGGTGCGCGGCTTACCGATGTCATGCAGGAGCGCCGCCAGCCGGAGGGTGAGGTCGGGACCGTTCTCCTCCAGCGCGATCGCCTGTTCCAGGACGATCAGGGTGTGCTCGTAGACGTCCTTGTGCCGGTGGTGCTCGTCACTCTCCAGCCGCAGCGCGGGCAGCTCGGGCAGGACGTGCTCGGCGAGTCCGGTCTCCGCCAGCAGGGTCAGACCCTTGCGGGGATGTGCGGACAGGATGAGCTTGTTCAACTCCTCCCGGACCCGCTCCGCGGAGACGATCTCCAGACGGCCTGACATCTCCTTCATCGCCGTGACGACCTCAGGGGCGACCTCGAAGTCGAGCTGGGCGGCGAAGCGGGCGGCGCGCATCATGCGCAGGGGGTCGTCCGAGAAGGACGCCTCGGGAGTGCCCGGGGTACGCAGCACGCCCGCCGCGAGGTCGCCGATGCCGCCGTGAGGGTCGATGAACTCCTTCTCGGGAAGCGCGACCGCCATCGCGTTCACGGTGAAGTCGCGGCGGACCAGGTCCTCCTCGATGGAGTCCCCGTAGGACACCTCCGGCTTACGGGAGGTGCGGTCGTACGCCTCCGACCGGTAGGTGGTCACCTCGATCTGGAAGCTTCGCTCGACGTCCCCGACGCGGGCGTTCTTCTGCGCCCCGACGGTGCCGAAGGCGATCCCGACCTCCCAGACGGCGTCCGCCCAGGGCCGGACGATCTTGAGAACGTCCTCGGGGCGGGCGTCCGTCGTGAAGTCGAGGTCGTTGCCGAGCCGGCCGAGCAACGCGTCCCGCACCGATCCGCCGACCAGGGCGAGGGAGAACCCGGCCTCCCGGAAGCGGCGGGCGAGATCGTCGGCCACAGGGGCGACCCGCAGCAGCTCGTCGACCGCGCGGTGCTGCACCTGGCTCAGGGCACTGAGGTTGTCTTCGTTGGCGTTCGGCACAACAGAAGAGGGTACGTGGCCGGGCGAGCCCGAAGCGCCCGCATTACGGCGCGGGACAACTCGCTCGGACCGGCGCAAGGTCGGCTTCCCCGGCGTACACTCCCACCTCTCTCCCTTATACGCACAGCGGACGCCCGCCCGTTCTTCCCGATCTTGTGGAGCGGTCCGCGGCACTTCCCCTCAGCGCGCATCGTTACCATGCGTGGACGCACTTTCCGACGACCACTGACGACCACTGACGACGAGGGACGGACGAGCACGTGGCCGAGGCGGCAGACTTCCCGGGGACGACTCCCTCACCTGCCCGCCGGTGGCTGCGCCGCACCGGAGCACTGCTCGCGGCGGCGCCTCTGCTGGCCGGTCTTCTCCAGCTGTCCGCTCCCGCCGCACACGCGGCCGCACAGGACTCCGTGAAGGACGCCTCCGGCGCCGGATCGGTCGCTGTCGCCGTGGACTCGCTCACACCCGGCGCACCCACCGCCGACGACACGGTGACCGTGTCCGGCACCGTGACCAACAACGGCAAGCAGGCGGTCACCGAAGCCCAGGTCGATCTGCGGGTCGGGTCCCCGCTGGCGACACGCTCGGCCGTCGACACCACCGCCGGCCGCTCCGACGAACTCGCCGGCGCGGACGCCGGAGCCGCGGTGGGCGGTAAGTACGTCGCCGAGTTCGACCGGCTGACCCCCGGCGTCGCCGAACCGTTCAGCATCTCGGTGCCGGTCGCCGCGCTCAAGCTCAAGGCCGACGGGGTGTACCCGCTGAGCGTCTCCCTCTCGGGCGAGACCGCCGCGCGGCCGTGGGGGCAGGTCCTGGGCGTCCAGCGGACGTTCCTGCCCTGGCACCCCGAGGACGCCGCCACCCCGACCCGGACGACCGTGCTGTGGCCGTTGATCTCCTCCGTCCACATGACCGCTCAGACCGGTTCCGACGAACAGCAGACTCCGGTCTTCCTCGACGACGACCTCGCCAAGGAGATCTCTCCCGGCGGCCGGCTCGACCAGCTCGTGAGTCTGGGCAAGTCCCTCGACGTCACCTGGGTGATCGACCCCGACCTGCTGGCGTCCGTCGACGCCATGGCGGACCGCTACAACGTGCAGAACGGCTTGGACGCCCCCATGGCCGGCACCCACCAGGCGATCGCCAAGCGGTGGCTCGCCGAGTTGCAGGACGCGGTGCAGGGCAAGGAAGTCGTCGCCCTTCCCTTCGGCGACCCCGACCTGGCCTCCCTCGCGCACGACGGCACAGGCGTCAGCGGCTCGCTGAACCAGCTCAAGGCGGCCACCGATGTCGCGGCCACCACGGTGGAGACCGTGCTCCACGTGACTCCGAGCACGGACTTCGCCTGGCCCGCGGAGGGAGCCGTCGACCCGTCGATCGTGAAGGTCGCCACCTCCGCCGGCGCCGACAAGGTGATCGCCCGCAGCGACAGCCTGCGGGAGACCAACGGCCTGACGTACACCCCTTCCGCCGCCCGGCCGATCGGAGGCGGCACCACGGCGGTCGTCGCGGACGCAGCGCTGTCGACGGCGTTCCAGGGCGATCTCACGCGGGCCTCCACGTCCACGCTCGCCGTGCAGAGATTCCTCGCGCAGAGCCTCGCGCTGAGTCTGCAGACGGGAAAGCAGCGCAGCATCGTCGTCGCCCCGCCCCGCATGCCGAGCGCGAGCCAGGCGCAGGCGATGGCGGAAGCGGTGACCGCGCTGCAGAGCGGCACCTGGTCCCAGCCCCAGCAGCTGACGGCGGCGGCCTCGGCCAAGCCCGATCCGGCCGCCACCACCAGGGTTCCGGCACAGTCCAAGTACCCCACCGCGCTGCGCAAACAGGAACTGCCCCGCTCCGCCTTCGAGCGGATGGCGGCCACCCAGGCCAAGCTCGACAACTTCGAGCTGATCCTCACCGACGAGTCGCGGGTGGTGACGCCCTTCGGGCGCGCGATCAACCGCGAGATGGCCACGTCATGGCGGGGCCGGCCCACGGCGGCCCGCACCTTCCGCAAGGACGTGCAGACCTACCTGACCACGCTCACCAGCCAGGTCAAGCTGATCCAGAAGTCGGAGACCAAGCTCTCCGGGCGCAGCGCCACCATCCCCGTGACGGTGCAGAACAACCTGGTGCAGGGCGTCGACCACCTGGTGCTGCGGCTCACGTCCACCAACGCGACGCGTCTGGAGATCGTCGGCGACGACTACTCCGAGCAGCGCGTCGAGGTCTCCGGCGGGCACAGCACGACGGTGAAGTTCACCACGTCCGCCAACGTGAACGGCAAGACGTCCGTGGTCGCGCAGCTCTACACCGAGGACGGCCGGCAGTACGGCGCCCCCGTCAGGTTCGACGTGCGGGTCACCGAGATCACGCCGACCGTCATGCTGGTCATCGGCGGCGGTGTGCTGCTGCTGGTGCTGGCCGGCTTCCGCATGTACACCCAGCGCAAGCGCGCCGCGGCCCGGGAGGCCGAGGAGGACGCACGCGACGGGGAAGAAGCCCCCGAGGAGCCCGGCAGCCCGGCCGTTCCGGGAGACCTTGAGGCCGATGAGACGGGTGTACGGTCCGGGGCGGACGACCCGGTGCAGCCGAGTGACGGGACGCTGGACACCGCAGCGGAAAGCACCGACCCGTCCGGGACGGGTGAGAGAGTGGACCGTTGAGGATGTCGTGGCCGGTCGGCCCGGGACGATGAGGTGGGGTAACCATGAACGCGCCGTACGACGGTGACCGCGGCCAGGCCGCGGGCAGCTCGGGTCACCCCGAGGGCCCGCCGCCCGAGCACGGCCAGGTGCCGCCGCAGCACCCCGCGGACATGTACCTTCAGGACGCCTTCGACCAGGACCCGTACCGCTCCCAGGACCTCAGCGCGCAGGATCCGGTGGCCGAGGCGCTCTACGACCGCGCCGCCCACCCCCCGCCGCCGCCCGGCGCCCACGAGCCGCAGCAGCCGTTGTACGGGCAGCCGCAGCAGTCCCCGTACGCACCCGACCCCCGCGTGTGGGCCCAGACGCCGGCTCCCGAACCCGCGAGTGCCACCCAGTACCTGCCGTACGGTGACGACCCCCGCACCACGCAGTTCGTGGGAGTGGACGACCTGGTCACCCACTCCGGCGAGGAAAGGCACGAACCCGACGCGTTCGCGCATCTCTTCCGCGACCAGCAGCAGAGCGGCGCCCGCCCGTTCACGGACTCTCCGGCGGTCCCCGGGCCGGCAGCGGCTCCGGGCGGCTCCGGACCGGCGACTCCTCCCGCGCCGGCAGCGGCGGAACCGTCGCTCGCGGTCGAGGAGACCATGAACCTCACCGCCACCCCCGCCGCGGCCCCGCCGCCCGCCCCGGCCGCCCCGGCCGGAAAGAAGGGCGGCCGCGCCGCGGGACTGCTGAAGTCCAGCGCGGTGATGGCGGCGGGCACGATGGTCTCGCGCCTCACCGGGTTCATCCGGTCGGCGATGATCGTGTCGGCGCTCGGCCTCGGCCTGTTGGGCGAATCGTTCCAGGTGGCCTACCAGCTGCCGACGATGATCTACATCCTGACCGTCGGTGGCGGGCTCAACTCTGTGTTCGTGCCCCAGCTCGTCCGCGCCATGAAGGAGGACGACGACGGCGGAGAGGCGTACGCCAACCGTCTGCTGACCCTGGTCATGGTGGCGCTGGCCGCCCTGACCGCGCTCGCCATGTTCGCCGCGCCTCTGCTCGTCAGCGCGCTGTCGACCCCGTTGGCCTCCAACCCCGAGGCCAACGCGACCGCGGTCACCTTCACCCGTTACTTCCTGCCGTCCATCTTCTTCATGGGCATCCACGTGGTGATGGGCCAGATCCTCAACGCCCGCGGCCGGTTCGGCGCGATGATGTGGACTCCGGTCCTGAACAACATCGTCATCATCGTGACGCTCGGCGCGTTTCTCTGGGTCTACGGCAGCGCGGCCGACTCCCGGATGCAGGTCGAGACCATCCCCGCAGAGGGCGTGCGGCTGCTGGGTGTCGGCGTCCTCCTCGGACTCGTCGTGCAGGCTCTCGCGATGATCCCGTACCTGCGGGAGACCGGCTTCCGGATCAGGCTGCGGTTCGACTGGAGGGGGCACGGCCTGGGCAAGGCCGCCATGCTCGCCAAGTGGACGATCCTCTTCGTGCTGGCCAACCAGGCCGGGGCACTCGTCGTCACCCAGCTCGCCACCGCCTCCGTCACCGAGACCAAGATCGACGGCACCGGTTTCAGCGCCTACGCCAACGCTCAGCTGATCTGGGGCCTCCCGCAGGCCATCATCACCGTCTCGCTGATGGCCGCCCTGCTGCCCCGCATCTCGCGCTCTGCGGCTGAGGACGACGCGGGCGCCGTCCGGGACGACATCTCCCAGGGCCTGCGCACCACCGCCGTCGCGATCGTGCCCATCGCCTTCGGCTTCATCGCCCTCGGCATCCCGATGTGCACCCTGATCTTCGGCTCCTCCGGGACCGGCGCGGCCACCAACATGGGCTACATGCTCATGGCCTTCGGCATCGGCCTGATCCCGTACTCCGTGCAGTACGTCGTCCTGCGCGCGTTCTATGCGTATGAAGACACCCGCACCCCCTTCTACAACACGGTCATCGTCGCCGCGGTGAACGCGGGCGCCTCGGCGGTCTGCTTCCTGGTGCTGCCCGCCCGCTGGGCGGTGGTCGGCATGGCCGCCTCTTACGGCCTCGCCTACGTCACCGGCGTCGGCGTCGCCTGGCGCCGACTGCGCAAGCGGCTGGGCGGCGACCTGGACGGCGGACGCGTGCTGCGGACGTACACCAGGCTCAGCCTGGCCTCCGTTCCGGCGGCGCTGCTCAGCGGAGCAGCCTGCTATGGGATCATCCAGACGCTCGGCAAGGGCGTCCTCGGCTCCCTCGCCTCGCTGCTGGCCGGCGGGGCCGTCCTGCTCGTCGTCTTCTTCGTCGCGGCCCGACGCATGCGCATCGAGGAGCTCAACTCCCTCGTCGGCATGGTGCGCGGACGCCTTGGGCGCTGAGGCCGGGGGTAGGCGCACAACCATCGTCCGCCGCCGCGTGTCGTGCATAGCGTCGGACTGTGGGCACAATTGGGTTCGGCGTCTGACGGCGCGCACGAGGTCGCACGGCGCGCAATGAATGGGGAGGCAGGAACGACGGTGGCGGAACGGACTACGGCTGCCGTCGACGTGGCAGACAACAGCGGTGACGAGCCGCTGACCGCGCAGGCGGACCAGTCCACGGCCGACGGGGTGGCCAAGAACCGGGAGCGGGACACGGACAGGGACGAGGCACAGGAAAGCGACGGGGCGGAGCGTCCCGAGGAGGCCTCACCGCTGGAGCTGCACAGCGGCCACAAACTCGCCAGACGCTACCGTCTCGAGGACTGCGTCACCCGCCTGGACGGGTTCAGCAGCTGGCGCGCGGTCGACGAGAAGCTCCGGCGTGCCGTCGGCGTGCACGTCCTGCCCGCGAACCACACCCGGGCCCGTTCCGTGCTGGCGGCGGCTCGCTCCTCCGCGCTGCTCGGCGATCCCCGCTTCGTCCAGGTGCTGGACGCGGTGGAGGAGAACGCCCTCGTCTACGTCGTCCACGAGTGGCTGCCCGACGCCGTCGAGCTGACCACGCTCCTCGCCTCCGGGCCGCTGGAGCCGCACGACGCCTACCAGATGGTCAGCCAGATCTCCTCCGCCATGGCCGCCGCGCACCGCGAGGGCCTGGCCCATCTGCGGCTGAACCCCAACGCCGTGCTGCGCACCTCCACGGGCCAGTGGCGTATCCGGGGTCTCGCCGTGAACGCCGCGCTGCGGGGCGTCTCCTCCGACAGTCCTCAGCGCACCGACACCGAGGCGATCGGCGCTCTGCTGTACGCGGCGCTCACCCAGCGCTGGCCCTACGAGGACGACGCCTTCGGCCTGTCCGGGCTGCCCAAGGACGTCGGGCTCATCGCCCCCGACCAGGTGCGGGCCGGCGTCCACCGGGGTCTGTCGGAGCTCGCGATGCGTGCCTTCGCCAACGACGGCGCGACCGCGTCCCGGCACGAGGCGGCGTGCACCACGCCGGAGGAGCTGGTGAAGGCGATCGGCGAGATGCCCCGCATCCGCCCGCCGGAGCCCTCGTTCACCGCGCCGCCGGACTACCAGCGCACGACGTACCAGCAGGGGGCCTACGGTCGCCCCGCGCCGCACCCGGGCGCCACCCAGGCTGTGACCGCACTGCCGCCCCCGCTCCAGAGCCGCACCGGAAGGGCCCTGAAGTGGGCGGTCTCCGCTCTGCTCATCGCGGCCCTGGGTCTCGGCAGCTGGCAGCTCGCGGACGCGCTGATGGACCATGACAACAAGTCCGAGGACACCGACCAGACGCAGACGACGGACGGCGGCGACAAGGGCACTCCCGCGCCGAAGCCCGTCCGGACGCTCGACATCAAGGACGCCGCCGAGTACTACCCGGACGGCAAGCCCCAGCACGCCGAGGACGCGAAGCTCACCTACGACGGCGACAGCTCCACTTACTGGCGTACGTACTCCTACACCGGAGGTCCGGTGCTGGCGCCCTTCAAGGAAGGCGTGGGCCTCGTGTACGACCTCGGGTCGAAGCAGAGCGTGTCCGCCGCTGACATAGGGCTCTACTACGGCGGTGACCGGACCTCGGCCTCGCTGTACGCGGCCGACTCTCTGTCGTCTTCGGCGTCGCTCGGCTCCATGAAGAAGATCGCCGACGCGACGACCTCGGGCGAAAAACTGAAGATCTCCGCCAAAACGCCGGTGCAGACGCGGTACGTTCTGGTCTGGATCACCGCGGTGCCCAAGTCGGGCCCGGACGAATTCAGTCAGGCCGGCTACAAGCAGGCCATCACGGATGTGAAGTTCACAGGCTGAGGTCTCATGGAGGGGGAGGTGGTCCGATGGGGGAAGCCGCCGGGTTCGACGGCGTCAGCGATCAAGACCTCCTCGCCCGCCATGTGAAGGGCGACCCCGACGCCTTCGCTGAGATCGTGCGACGGCACCGGGACCGGCTGTGGGCAGTGGCCCTGCGGACGCTCGGCGACCGGGAAGAGGCCGCTGACGCGGTCCAGGACGCCCTTGTCTCCGCCTACCGGGCCGCTCACACGTTCCGCGGCCAGTCGGCCGTCACGACCTGGCTGCACCGCATCACCGTGAACGCCTGTCTGGACCGGGCCCGCAAGGCGGCCTCCCGCAAGACCTCTCCGGTCGACGACACCGAGCGCCTGGAGCAGTTGCTGGAGCCCCACGAGTCGGCCTCCGCCCCCGCCGAGCGCAACGATCTGCACCGCCAGCTCCTCGAAGCCCTCGGCACCCTTCCGCCCGACCAGCGCGCCGCCCTCGTCCTGGTGGACATGCAGGGCTACCCCGTCGCCGAAGCCGCCCGCGTGCTCGACGTGCCGACCGGCACGGTGAAGAGCCGGTGCGCCCGCGGCAGAGCCAGGCTGTTGCCGCTCCTCACTCACCTGCGGCCCGAGAGATCCGGGCGCGACAGAGAAACGGAGGCGGGACGGAACCGGGCGCAGGGGACATCCGTCCCACCGGCAGCGGACACTCGCGGCGAGGGTCCGGACAGCGCCGGGAACGGCGATTCAGCTGCTGTGAAGGGCGGAGGTGGGCGAACGTGACATCGACGGACACGGCCGGGCACCCGGATGTCGCGGAGATCTCCGACCTCGCCGAGGGTCTGCTGTCCCCCTCCCGCAGCGCCGATCTCCGCCGCCATCTGGACGCGTGCGAACTCTGCGCGGAGGTCGAGGCGTCGCTCGACGAGATCCGCGGTCTGCTGGGAACGCTGCCCGCACCTCCGGCCATGCCGGACGATGTGGCCCACCGCATCGAGGCCGCGCTCGCCGGGGAGACGTCGCTGAACGCCGGACGCCAGTCGGAGCCGGACACGACCACTCTCCACGAAGGCGTCACGCGAGTTTCACGTGAAACATCGCCCTCCCGGCCCGCCGGGCACGCCAGCTCCACCGGCACCGGCCCGGGCCGCAAAGAACGCAAGCGGGCCGGGCGCCGTAAGGCAGTCCTACTCGGCGCCGCCCTCGCCGCAGCCGTGGGACTCGGCGCGATCCTGGTCCCGGCCCTCACGGGGACCGAGGGGCCGGGCAGCGCGCCACAAGAACAGAGGACAACCGCCGCGGACACCTTCTCCGCGAGCAAGCTGGAGCAGCAGGTGACGAATCTCCTCGCCGGCTCCCAGGGCTCGCGGACTCCGCACAGCATGGGCGTCCAGGACGAGCCCGGCGTCAACAGCCCTCGGGTTTTCCACCAGCCCACGGTCCCTGCATGCGTACAGCAGGGCATCGGCCGGAGCGACTCCGCCCTCGCCCTTGAGGAAGGCACTTACCAGGGGAAAGAGGCTCTGCTCGTGGTACTGCCGGACGCCTCGGACGGCACCCGGGTCACCGCCTACCTCATGGATGCGACCTGCCGGAAGGACCCGTCGGTCGGCGCGGCCAAGATCCTCTTGAAGGACTCCTACACACGGCCCTGACCGATCAGGCTTTGTCCGCGTCATGCGTGGTATCCCCTACCGTGTCGGCCCTCCGTGTGCCCGGCCACACCGGGAATGCACGCCCCTTAGGATCCGTTGGGTGGGGTGAGAGTTCAGAGAGGCTCCCACCGCTCGACCGACGCAGTCCAGAGACGAGGAATCAAGCCGTGAGCGACGTCCGTAACGTGATCATCATCGGCTCCGGGCCCGCCGGCTACACGGCGGCCCTGTACACCGCGCGCGCGTCGCTGAAGCCGCTGGTGTTCGAGGGTGCCGTCACAGCGGGCGGCGCGCTGATGAACACCACCGAGGTGGAGAACTTCCCCGGCTTCCAGGACGGCATCATGGGCCCCGAGCTCATGGACAACATGCGTGCCCAGTCCGAGCGGTTCGGTGCCGAGCTGATCCCCGACGACATCGTCTCCGTCGACCTCTCCGGAGAGATCAAGACCGTCACGGACACCTCGGGCACTATCCACCGGGCCAAGGCCGTCATCGTGGCCACCGGCTCGCAGCACCGCAAGCTGGGCCTGCCCAACGAGGACGCGCTCTCGGGCCGCGGTGTCTCGTGGTGCGCCACCTGTGACGGCTTCTTCTTCAAGGACCAGGACATCGCCGTGATCGGCGGCGGCGACACCGCGATGGAGGAGGCCACCTTCCTCTCCCGCTTCGCCAAGTCCGTGACGATCGTCCACCGCCGGGACACCCTGCGCGCCTCCAAGGCGATGCAGGAGCGCGCCTTCGCCGACCCGAAGATCAAGTTCGTCTGGGACAGTGAGGTCGCGGAGATCCAGGGCGACCCGAAGCTGGCCGGCCTGAAGCTGCGCAACCTCAAGACCGGCGAGCTCTCCGACCTGCCGGTCACCGGCCTGTTCATCGCGATCGGCCACGACCCGCGCACCGAGCTCTTCAAGGGCCAGCTCGACCTGGACGAAGAGGGTTACCTGAAGGTCGCCGCGCCCTCCACCCGCACGAACGTGACCGGTGTCTTCGCCGCCGGTGACGTGGTCGACCACACCTACCGCCAGGCGATCACCGCGGCCGGCACCGGCTGTTCCGCCGCTCTGGACGCCGAGCGCTTCCTCGCAGCCCTTACGGACGAGGAGCAGGCCGAGCCCGAGAAGACCGCCGCCGTCTGACCTCCCCACCGCCCCACCGCACACATCAGTTAAAGGAGCCCGCCGTGGCCGACCTCAAGAACGTGACCGACGACACCTTCGAGCAGGACGTCCTCAAGAGCGACAAGCCTGTCCTGGTGGACTTCTGGGCCGCCTGGTGTGGTCCGTGCCGCCAGATTGCTCCGTCCCTCGAGGCGATCGCCGCCGAGTACGGCGACAAGATCCAGGTCGTCAAGCTCAACATCGACGAGAACCCCGGTACGGCTGCCAAGTACGGCGTGATGTCCATCCCGACGCTGAACGTCTACCAGAACGGCGAGGTCGCCAAGACCATCGTCGGCGCCAAGCCGAAGGCCGCGATCGTCCGCGACCTCGAGGACTTCATCGCCGAGTGAACGACAGGCCGTCACACAGACGGCTGATGTTTCACGTGAAACAAGCGAGTGGGCCGACCCCGAAGGGTCGGCCCACTCGCTTGTTCCCCATCGACGGTTCGGCCGCTGAGCCGCTCACAGCGGTCTCAGCGCCGGCTCCTTCTGCACCGCCCCCAACAGCCGGTCGAGAGCCATCTCCACGTCTTCCTTCCAGGAGAGCGTCGTACGCAGTTCCAGTCTGAGCCGAGGATGGGCGGGATGGGAGCGGACCGTCTTGAATCCGACCGCGAGCAGATGGTCGGCCGGCAGCAGACAGCCGGGCTCCTTCCAGCGGGCGTCCCCGAATGCCTCGATCGCCTTGAAGCCCCGCCGCAGGAGATCCTTGGCGACCGTCTGCACCATCACCCGGCCCAGTCCTTGGCCCTGGTAACCCGGAACGATGAACGCGGTCATCAGCTGCACGGCGTCGGGTGAGACGGGGCTCGTGGGAAACGCGGTGGAGCGGGGGACGTAAGCGGGCGGTGCGTAGAGCACGAAGCCCACCGGGACCTCGTCGACGTAGACGACCCGGCCGCAGGATCCCCAGTCCAGTAGGACAGCCGAGATCCAGGCCTCCTTCTCCCGGGCGGCTGTGCCCGCCCCTATCGCGGCTTCACCGGTGACAGGGTCGAGTTCCCAGAAGACGCACGAGCGGCAGCGCTGGGGGAGGTCCTGAAGATTGTCCAGCGTGAGCGGTACGAGCCGACGCCCCATGAAGGCTGTTCCTCGCTTCCTTCGCTCGCGGCATCGCGAGCGGCTGTGAGTGCACTCCGTTCTCTGAGCAGGCTGCCGAAGAAGCCTCCGACCGCGCCCAGGCCCAGTCCCGCGCCCACCAGTCCGGTCCGGCTCATCGTTCGCATGGCCTCCGCCTCCCCCTCAGAGGTGCTGCCCGGTGAATGCGCCAACCCTCACGCATCGTATCCACGATGCGGTGGCCTCGGTACGGCGTGAAAGCAAAGAGCGGGCCGTGTCCGTCAGGTATCGGACACGGCCCGCTCTTCTCAGGAGCGCCGCCGGCTGTGGCAGCGAAAGCTCAGCCTTCCGAGCCCTCGGGCTCGCTCTCCAGGAGGCTCTTCTGAAGGGCCAGCCTCTCGCCCGGAGCGAGAGTGTTGAGGATCCGCTCAAGGTCCTCCGGCGAGGCGAACTCGACGGTGATCTTGCCCTTCTTCTGCCCCAGCTCCACCTTCACCCTTGTCTCGAAGCGGTCCGAGAGCCGGGTCGCCAACTCGCTGAGCGCCGGGGCGACGCGCCCGCCCGCCCTCGGCCCCTTAGGACGCTGAGCCCTCTGCGGCCGAGCACCCATCAGGGTCACGATCTCCTCGACGGCCCGCACGGACAGCCCCTCGGCCACGATGCGGTGTGCCAGCCGGTCCTGCTCCTCCGAGTCCTCCACGGAGAGCAGCGCCCTGGCATGGCCCGCGGAGAGCACGCCGGCAGCCACACGCTTCTGGACCGCGGACGACAGCTTCAGCAGGCGCAGCGTGTTGGAGACCTGCGGCCGGGAGCGGCCGATGCGGTCAGCCAGCTGGTCGTGCGTGCAGTTGAAGTCCTTCAGCAACTGGTCGTAGGCGGCCGCCTCTTCCAACGGGTTGAGCTGAGCCCGGTGGAGGTTCTCCAGGAGGGCGTCCAGAAGGAGCTTCTCGTCGTCCGTGGCGCGCACGATCGCCGGGATGGCCTCGAGCCCCGCTTCACGGCAGGCACGCCAGCGGCGCTCGCCCATGATGAGTTCATAGCGGCGCGGTCCGAGCTGCCGTACGACGACGGGCTGGAGGAGACCGACTTCCTTGATGGAGGTGACCAGCTCCTGGAGCTCGTCGCCATCGAAGACCACGCGCGGCTGGCGCGGGTTCGGCGTGATGTCGTCCAGCGGAATCTCAGCGAAGTGAGCGCCCAGCGGAGGCGCGGGGGGCGCCACGGGGCTGCTTGCCAGCGACTCCTCTGTTTCACGTGAAACAGGGAGCGTCGCCACCTTCGCCGCAGCCACTCCACGGTCGGTCGTCAGAACCGGGACGGCCGCGGGGGAGGTGTGGCCCCCGCTTCCCAGGGCTCCGGACGCCGTCGACTTCTCTGTAGGAGCCGCAGGGATCAGTGCGCCTAGCCCACGCCCCAGCCCCCTCCGCTTTTCACTCACTGGATCCCCTCCACCATGCTCGGGTTGTTCTGGGCGCCGATATGAGCATGGGTGGCGTCATAGCTGACCTCAATGCCCTTCAGCGCGATCTCTCGGGCCGCCTCAAGATAGGAGAGGGCACCGCTCGATCCAGGATCGTAAGTCAGCACCGTCTGCCCGTAGCTCGGCGCCTCGGAGATGCGGACCGAGCGGGGAATGCTCGTCCTCAGCACCTCGTCGCCGAAGTGGGTGCGCACCTCTTCCGCGACCTGCGACGCGAGACGCGTCCGGCCGTCGTACATGGTGAGCAGGATGGTCGACACATGCAGAGCGGGGTTGAGGTGCCCCCGCACCAGGTCGACGTTGCGAAGCAGCTGGCCCAGTCCCTCCAGTGCGTAGTACTCGCACTGGATCGGAATGAGAACCTCCTGGCCGGCGACGAGCGCGTTGACCGTCAGCAGGCCGAGTGAGGGCGGGCAGTCGATGAGGATGTAGTCCAGAGGCTGCTCGTAGGCCTGGATCGCTCGCTGCAGCCGGCTTTCTCGCGCCACCAGGGACACCAGCTCGATCTCCGCACCGGCGAGATCGATCGTGGCGGGAGCGCAGAAGAGTCCCTCGACGTCGGGGACGGGCTGAACGACCTCCGCCAGCGGGCGGCTCTCGACCAACACGTCGTAGATGGACGGGACCTCGGCGTGGTGGTCGATTCCGAGCGCGGTGGAGGCGTTGCCCTGCGGGTCGAGGTCGACCACCAGGACGCGACCGCCGTGCAGGGCAAGGGAGGCGGCAAGGTTGACGGTCGTCGTCGTCTTGCCGACGCCGCCCTTCTGGTTGGCGACCACGATGACGCGGGTCTGCTCGGGACGTGGAAGCCCTTCCCCAGCTCGTCCCAGAGCCTCTACCGCCAGTTGGGCGGCGCGACCGATCGGAGTGTCGTCCATCGGGGGCGGGGTTTCACGTGAAACATCCTCCCTCATCGACTCGGTTCGGGGACCGGGGACCGGATCGGTCATCGGTCCCGCGATGTTGGCGTCGGACCGCAAGGATTCACTCTCCTCGACTTCAGGCTCGCAGTGAACAGAGCCTCCCATGCCTTCGGGGTCGTGAACCAGTGAGGCCTGGGGTTCTGTGGAGAAATCCACCTTTGTGGACAACTCCGTTCCCCTGTCGAGTGAGCCGAGAGGCTTTCGGTCGCGGGGTTCGGCCGCAGCGCGGCCCCGGCTGATGATGCCCTGCAACAGTGAGCGACGTTTCACGTGAAACACGATGCACAGCGCCCGGCACCGAACTGCCGCGACACTCCGTCACACGGAGGCGCGGCAGCTTGTGTGGAGTACGCCTTGCGTCCTGCCCGAGTCAGCGACGGCGGCGCGTGCGCCCTGTGCGGGCTGCCTTGGCCCGCTTGGCGGCGAACCGCACACCGCCCGGGCTCTCCCCGACCTCGACCCGCACCACCGTGGAGAGCGGATCGACCACGCCTTCGCCGACATGGTGGATCGATGTGCCGACCGCGCCCAGTTTGCTCAGCGCGGTGGCAGCGCTCTTCAGCTCCTCCTCGGCCGTGTCGCCCTTGAGGGCGAGCATCTCCCCGTAGGGGCGCAGCAAGGGAATGCCCCAGGTGGCCAGACGGTCCAGTGGCGCCACCGCACGGGCGGTCACGACATGCACCGGAGGCATCTTGCCCATGAGCTCCTCGGCGCGGCCGCGCACGACGGTCACATGGTCCAGGCCCAGCAGTTCGACGGCTTCGGTGAGGAAGGTCGTCCGCCGCAGCAGCGGCTCCAGCAGGGTGATCTTCAGGTCCTCGCGGGCGAGGGCCAGCGGGATGCCGGGCAGGCCCGCGCCGGAGCCGACGTCGCACACGGTCACCCCCTCGGGGACGACTTCAGAGAGCACGGCGCAGTTCAGCAGGTGCCGTTCCCACAGCCGGGGCACCTCGCGTGGGCCGATGAGCCCACGCCGCACACCTGCCTCGGCCAGCAGCTCGGCGTACCGGACCGCATCCGTGAAGCGATCACCGAATACCGCTCGTGCCTGCTCGGGCGCAGGGGGGAGCTCCGCTGCCTCCGTCACGGGGACCGTCCTTCCGTACCGCACCGGCGCGCTCAGCGCCGACCACCAGAACTACCAGGGCTGACAAAGACCGGCCCCGCCTGAGCGACAGACGGGGCCGGTGAAAACGGGTGTACCGATCAGTTGGGGAGTACGACGACGAAGCGCTGCGGCTCCTCGCCCTCGGACTCGCTGCGCAGGCCGGCCGCCTTGACCGCGTCATGGACGACCTTGCGCTCGAAGGGGGTCATCGGCCTGAGCTTCACCGGCTCGCCGCTGTTCTTCGCGTCGGTCGCGGCCTTGGCGCCAAGCTCTGAGAGCTCGGTGCGCTTGGTGGCGCGGTAGCCGGCGATGTCCAGCATCAGCCGGCTGCGGTCGCCGGTCTCCCGGTGCACGGCCAGGCGCGTCAGCTCCTGCAGTGCTTCCAGCACCTCGCCGTCACGGCCGACCAGCTTCTGCAGTTCGCGGCCGCCCGCATCGCTGATGATCGACACCGAGGCGCGGTCGGCTTCGACGTCCATGTCGATGTCGCCGTCGAGATCGGCGATGTCCAGCAGACCCTCGAGGTAGTCCGCCGCGATCTCGCCCTCCTGCTCCAGGCGGGTGAGGGTGTCTGCACCCTCGGCGGCGGCGGAGGTGGTGCCTTCCGTCACGGGATGGGCTCCTTCTTACTTCTTGGAGGGGGACTTGGGGCGCTGCGGACCGCCCTTGCGCTGGCCGGACTGAGCCTTGCTGCGGCCGGCGGAGCCGGGCTTGGGCTTGGCGGGGCCGGTGGTTTCGGCGTCCTGCGGCTCGTCGGACTTGGTCAGCGAGGTGGTGGTCTCGCCGGCCGCCTTCGGGCCTGTGGTCTGGCGCTGGGACTTGGTCTGGCGCTTGGGCTGCTGACGACGGGCGGCCGCCGCGCTGGTGGGCGTGCCGTCCTCGGTGAGGGTGGCGGTCTGGGCTTCGCCCTTCACCACGGTGCCGTCGGCCTGGGCCACGAGGCCCACCTTGCTCAGACCGTTGATGAACTTGCGCTCGTACTCGTTGCGGTCGCGGCCCTTGGCGACGATGGCCTTGACGATCGTCTTCTCGCTGCGGCGGCGCGTCTTGCCGTGGTGCGTGACGGACTTGTACAGACGCTCCAGGTACGCGGCCTGGGCCTTGGAACCCGGGGTCGGGTTGTTGTGGATGACGTACATCTGCTGGCCCATGGTCCACACGTTGGTGGTCAGCCAGTAGACGAGGACACCGACCGGGAAGTTGATGCCGAAGACGGCGAACATGACGGGGAAGACGTACATCAGCATCTTCTGCTGCTGCATGAACGGGGTCTTCACCGTGGTGTCGACGTTCTTCGTCATCAGCTGGCGCTGGGTGAAGAACTGCGAGGCCGACATCAGCACGATCATGAACGCGGTGACGATGCGCACGCTGGTCGGCGAGGCGTCGAGCGCGGCGAGGTCCGAGGAGCTGTCGGTGAACTTGGCGGCCAGCGGCGCGCCGAGGATGTGCGCCTTCTGCGCGCTCTCCAGCAGGCTCTGGTTGATCACGCCGATGGTCTCGCCGTTGGCGATGCCGTTGAGCACGTGGTAGAGGGCGAAGAAGAACGGGGACTGCGCCAGGATGGGAAGGCACGAGGAGAGCGGGTTGGTGCCCGTCTCCTTGTACAGCTTCATCATCTCTTCGGACTGGCGCTGCTTGTCGTTCTTGTAGCGCTCCTGGATCTTCTTCATCTCGGGCTGCAGCGTCTGCATGGCCCGCGTCGCCTTGATCTGCTTCACGAAGAGCGGGATCAGGCAGATTCGGATCAGGATCACCAGGGACACGATGGACAGACCCCAGGCCCATCCGGTGTCAGGGCCGAAGACGGCGCCGTACACCGTGTGGAACTGGACGATGACCCAGGAGACAGGTGTCGTGATGAAGCTGAAGAGGCTGGCAATCGTGTCCACTAATCATGCTCCTTGGGCATGGGACGAGGTCTCTGCGGCCGGACTCGAAGGATGACTCTCTTCGGTGGCCGTTGAGGCGGCGGAGGTCCCGCCCCTGCGTGCACGCCAGGCGTCGCGCAGCATTTCGTGCCACCGCGGACGCTTCCGCGGCGGGACATGGTCCACACCCCCCAGCGACCACGGGTTGCACCGCAGGATGCGCCAGGCGGTGAGCGCCGTTCCCTTGATCGCACCGTGCCGGTCGATGGCCGTGTAGCCGTAGTGGGAGCACGAGGGGTAGTACTTGCACACCGGCCCGAGCAGCGGACTGATCGTCCACTGGTACAGCTTGATCAGGGCCAGCAGCGGGTACTTCATCGCGCGCCCCCTCCCAGTAGCCGCTGTAGGGCGGCATCGAGGTCTTGGGCCAGCTGTGCGTGGTCGGCGTCGCCCGCGCCGGGCAGCGCCCGTACGACTACCAGGCTACCGGGGGGCAGAAGGGCGACTCGATCGCGCATCAGATGACGCAGTCTGCGCTTCACGGCGTTGCGTACGACCGCCCCGCCCACAGCCTTGCTCACGACGAAACCCGCACGCGTCGGGGGAGCGCTCTCCCCAGGCGCGTGCGGGTCCGTGGCACCGCTTCGAAAGTGGACGACGAGAGTCGGGCGTCCGGCCCGACGGCCTCGGCGTACTGCGGTCGCGAAGTCCTCGCGCCGCCTCAGCCGGTTCTCGGTGGGCAGCACGACGGCATGACCTGACCGGGATCAGGCGGACAGACGGGCGCGACCCTTGCTGCGGCGGGACGCGAGGATCGCGCGGCCGGCACGGGTACGCATACGCAGCCGGAAGCCGTGGGTCTTCGCGCGACGACGGTTGTTCGGCTGGAAGGTGCGCTTGCTCACTCGGGGGCTCCAGAAATCGCTCGGTAGTGGCGGGGTGCCGTCCTGGCTGTCACCGTGCGCCCACGAGTAGCTCCCGTTAACGCCCGAGTGCACCGCTTCCCGATCACCTGACGCGATCTGTGCCCATCGGAGGCAGGCGGCAGCAGCCATCGACAACTCGACCTGGTTACGGTACGCGGGGCTACGCCATCCGGTCAAACCAGGGGCCACCGGGCGACACTGTCCACAGCCTGGGGACAACAACTTGAACCGTACCGGTCGCGCTGACTACCGTGGCTGGACTCCGATTCTTTCCCTGGACCCTGACCCCGTCCGCTGTGAATCCCGATCCGTCCCACCGTCACCCGTTCGTGGGACCTGCGAGAGAGCGTGCCCTGTGGCTGACGTACCTGCCGATCTTGCCGCAGTGTGGCCACGCGTACTGGAGCACCTCCTCAGCAACGGTCGAGGCCAGGGCGTCGAAACGAAGGACGAGCGCTGGATCCGGCGCTGCCAGCCGCTGGCACTGGTGGCCGACACCGCGCTGCTCGCCGTACCGAACGAGTTCGCGAAGACCGTGCTGGAAGGCCGGCTCGCCCCGATCGTCAGCGAGACGCTGAGCCGCGAGTGCGGCCGCCCCATCCGCATCGCGATCACCGTGGACGACTCCGTCGGCGAGCCCGCGGCGCCCGCCCCGGCATCGCGTTACGAAGAACCCGAGCGTCCGCCCGGCCAGTACGACAGCCCGTACGACAACCAGTACGACGGCTATGGCCGGCACCGCTCGGAGCAGGCCCCCGGCGGACACGGCGGCGCCGGCGGCCAGGGCGGTCCCGGCGAGCACTCCTCCCGGCAGGACCCGCTGCCCACCGCCCGCCCCGCGTACCCCTCGGAGTACCAGCGCCCCGAACCCGGCGCCTGGCCGCGGGCCACGCAGGACGACTACGGCTGGCAGCAGCAGCGCCTCGGCTTCCCCGAGAGAGACCCGTACGCGTCGCCGTCCCAGGACTCCTACGGTCCCTCCGGTCAGGACTCCTACGGCTCGTCGTCCGCCCAGGACGGCTACGGCGGCCCGGCGCAGGACGGGTACGGCTCGTCCCCCCAGGACTACCGCCCACAGAAGATGGAGCGACCGCCCTACGACGCGTCGCCCTACGACCAGAAGCGCCCGGAGTACGAGCCCACGCGCGCGGAGTACGAACCGCAGCGACCGGAGTACGACCAGCGCGACCCCACACGGCGTGAGCTGCCCGAGCCGTCCGGCGGCGTGGGGCATCCGCATCGCGGCGGTCCGATGGGCCCCGGCCAGCCCGGCGGAGGCGGGTCCGGCCCGTCGACGGCGCAGTCCGCGCCGGCCGGCGGTCCCGGTGAGCCGACCGCGCGGCTGAACCCCAAGTACCTCTTCGACACCTTCGTCATCGGTGCGTCCAACCGCTTCGCGCACGCGGCCGCGGTCGCCGTCGCCGAGGCCCCCGCCAAGGCGTACAACCCCCTCTTCATCTACGGGGAGTCGGGCCTCGGCAAGACCCACCTGCTGCACGCGATCGGGCACTACGCGCGCAGCCTCTACCCGGGCACGCGCGTGCGGTACGTGAGCTCCGAGGAGTTCACCAACGAGTTCATCAACTCCATCCGCGACGGCAAGGGCGACAGCTTCCGCAAGCGCTACCGCGAGATGGACATCCTGCTCGTCGACGACATCCAGTTCCTCGCGGACAAGGAGTCGACGCAGGAGGAGTTCTTCCACACCTTCAACACGCTCCACAACGCCAACAAGCAGATCGTGCTGTCCAGCGACCGGCCGCCCAAGCAGCTGGTCACGCTGGAGGACCGGCTGCGGAACCGTTTCGAGTGGGGCCTGATCACCGACGTGCAGCCGCCCGAGCTGGAGACGCGCATCGCGATCCTGCGCAAGAAGGCGGTGCAGGAGCAGCTCAACGCCCCGCCGGAGGTGCTGGAGTTCATCGCCTCGCGGATCTCGCGCAACATCCGCGAACTGGAGGGCGCGCTGATCAGGGTGACGGCGTTCGCGTCGCTCAACCGGCAGCCGGTGGACCTGGGGCTGACGGAGATCGTCCTGAAGGACCTCATGCCGGGCGGCGAGGACTCTGCGCCCGAGATCACCTCCACGGCCATCATGGGCGCCACGGCGGACTACTTCGGGCTGACCGTCGAGGACCTGTGCGGCAGCTCGCGGGGCCGTCAGCTGGTCACGGCGCGGCAGATCGCCATGTACCTGTGCCGCGAGCTGACCGACCTGTCGCTGCCGAAGATCGGCGCGCTGTTCGGCGGCCGCGACCACACCACGGTCATGCACGCGGACCGCAAGATCCGCAACCTGATGGCCGAGCGACGCTCCATCTACAACCAGGTGACCGAGCTGACCAACCGCATCAAGGCCGGCTGACCCAAGGGCCTGTCCGAGCCGCGAACGACCTTCCAGGGCGCCCCGGGGACCGATCCCCGGGGCGCCCTTCTTCGTGCTCGCGTCATCCGCTGTTCGATTACCAGCCGGGTTACGGCCTTCATCCACAGATTCGGCGACTTTTTCCCCTCCACAGCCTGGGGACTGCGGAGTTTTCCCCGATTGCGTCCACAGGCAGCCCTGTTGAGGGACCATCAGAGCAGGTCATGTGGCTGTGGATTCGTGGACGAAGGATTTCCACAGACTGTGGACAACGTGATGGTCCCCACCCTGTGGACGGACTTGTCCACCGACAACCCACAGACCTCGGCCGGTTTTCCCCAGCCGGGGGCGGCTTCTCCACATGGATCTCCACTGTTCGGCAACCTGCCGCGCCTGATCACTGCGTCGAGTGAAAGCCGTCACACGAAGCTGCCGAGGCGCCCTGTGGGAAAGACGGCGAAACCTGGGGACGCAGCTGGGGAGAACTCGGCCCTCCCTGTGCACGGTGTGTGCAGAACTTTTCTTTCTCCACAGACGGGCCCGGTTATCCACCGCCTCCGCCCACAGGGTCAGTGGATAAAATATCGCCCCTGAGCTGCGAAAACGGGGTTATCCACGGTTTCCACAGGCCCTACTACTACTCCCGACTAGAGAGAGCGAGGAATCCGTTTCGAAGGGGGTCCTGTGCACAACTCGCCCTTCGGCGCCCGGCTGCCCCTCGTCACGACTTGACCCCGAGCGGCACCTACTGTCAGTGCCGTGCGTCAGACTGGTCCCCGGTGGTCCTTCCCCTCTCGGGGGCCGACGACACCGAGACAGACGACGAAGGCCAGGCAGGGCGAGAAGCGCCGGCAACAGCAGGAGGCGGCAAGAGTGAAGATCCGGGTGGAACGCGACGTACTCGCGGAGGCCGTTGCCTGGGCGGCGCGCAGCCTCCCGGCCCGTCCGCCGGCGCCTGTCCTCGCCGGCCTGCTCCTGAAGGCCGACGACGGCGCGCTGAGCCTGTCCAGCTTCGACTACGAGGTCTCCGCACGGGTGTCCGTGGAGGCCGAGGTCGAGGAGGAGGGCACGGTCCTCGTGTCGGGCCGCCTGCTCGCCGACATCTGCCGCGCGCTGCCCAACCGTCCGGTGGAGATCTCCACAGACGGTGTACGGGCGACGGTGGTCTGCGGATCCTCGCGGTTCACCCTCCACACACTGCCTGTGGAGGAGTACCCGTCGCTGCCGCAGATGCCGAACGCCACGGGCACGGTCCCCGGCGAGGTCTTCGCCTCCGCGGCCGCCCAGGTCGCCATCGCCGCCGGCCGTGACGACACGCTGCCCGTCCTCACCGGTGTGCGCATCGAGATCGAGGGCGACACGGTGACGCTGGCCTCCACCGACCGCTACCGCTTCGCGGTCCGCGAGTTCCTGTGGAAGCCGGAGAACCCGGACGCCTCCGCGGTCGCCCTGGTGCCCGCCAAGACGCTCCTGGACACCGCCAAGGCCCTCACGAGCGGCGACAGCGTCACGCTGGCGCTGTCCGGCTCGGGCTCCGGCGAGGGTCTGATCGGCTTCGAGGGCGCGGGCCGGCGCACGACGACCCGCCTCCTGGAGGGCGACCTCCCGAAGTACCGCACGCTGTTCCCGACCGAGTTCAACTCCGTCGCCGTGATCGAGACCGCCCCCTTCGTGGAGGCCGTCAAGCGTGTGGCTCTGGTCGCCGAGCGCAACACCCCGGTGCGGCTCAGCTTCGAGCAGGGCGTGCTCATCCTCGAGGCCGGCTCCAGCGACGACGCACAGGCTGTGGAGAGGGTCGACGCCCAGCTGGAGGGCGACGACATCTCGATCGCGTTCAACCCGACCTTCCTGCTGGACGGTCTGAGCGCCATCGACTCGCCGGTGGCCCAGCTGTCGTTCACGACGTCCACGAAGCCCGCCCTGCTGAGCGGCAAGCCGGCGCTGGACGCCGAGGCGGACGACGCCTACAAGTACCTGATCATGCCGGTGCGGCTCAGCGGCTGAGCCGGGCCTTCGGCGGCCGGTTCTCGGGCCGGCGTCCTGGTCCGGCCCGGTTGTCCACAGTCGGTGGACAACCGGGTGGGCCTGTGGGGAGAAGTCGCAGGTGGGGGCGTTCGTCTGAGCGCGTATGCCCACAGCTGTGCACGACCGTCCGGGTTTAGGCTCGGACACGGGTACGAAGGTGCCCCACACGCCACACAGCGACCTAAGGAACAACTGATGGAGCTCGGTCTCGTCGGCCTCGGCAAGATGGGCGGCAACATGCGCGAGCGGATACGCCGCGCCGGCCACACCGTCATCGGATACGACCGGAACCCGGACCTCGCCGACGTCCACAGCCTCGAAGAACTCGTGGGCAAGCTCGAGGGCCCGCGCGTCGTGTGGGTGATGGTCCCGGCCGGCGCCGCCACCCAGTCGACGATCGACGAACTCGCCGAGCTGCTGGAGCCGGGCGACGTCGTCGTGGACGGCGGCAACTCCCGCTGGACGGACGACGAGAAGCACGCCGAGGAGCTGGCCGCCAAGGGCATCGGCTTCGTCGACTGCGGCGTCTCCGGCGGCGTCTGGGGCCTGGAGAACGGCTACGCCCTGATGTACGGCGGCGACGCGGAGAACGTCGCCAAGGTGCAGCCGGTCTTCGACGCCCTGAAGCCGGAGGGCGACTTCGGCTCGGTGCACGCCGGCAAGGTCGGCGCCGGCCACTTCGCCAAGATGGTCCACAACGGCATCGAGTACGCGATGATGCAGGCCTACGCCGAGGGCTGGGAGCTGCTGGAGAAGGTCGACTCGGTCACCGACGTGCGCGAGGTCTTCCGTTCCTGGCAGGAGGGCACGGTCATCCGTTCCTGGCTGCTGGACCTGGCGGTCAACGCCCTCGACGAGGACGAGCACCTGGACAAGCTGCGCGGTTACGCGCAGGACTCCGGCGAGGGCCGCTGGACCGTGGAGGCCGCCATCGACAACGCGGTGCCGCTCCCGGCCATCACCGCGTCCCTGTTCGCGCGGTTCGCCTCCCGCCAGGACGACTCCCCGCAGATGAAGATGATCGCCGCGCTGCGCAACCAGTTCGGCGGCCACGCCGTGGAGTCGGCGAAGAAGTAGCCCCGGGCCGCGGGAGCCCGGGCAGTACGACGGACGGAACGCTCCACAGGGCCGTGTGAGCGGTCCACAACGCCGCGGGAGGTCGGCGAACGACATGCACGTCACGCACCTGTCGCTGGCCGACTTCCGCTCCTATCCCCGGGCCGAGGTCCCGCTCGACCCGGGGGTCACGGCCTTCGTCGGCCCCAACGGGCAGGGCAAGACGAACCTGGTCGAGGCGGTGGGCTACCTCGCCACCCTCGGCAGCCACCGCGTCTCCACGGACGCGCCCCTGGTCCGCATGGGCGCCGACCGCGCGGTCATCCGGGCGCAGGTCCGCCAGGGCGAGCGGCAGCAGCTGGTCGAGCTGGAGCTGAACCCGGGCAGGGCCAACCGCGCCCGCATCAACCGGTCCTCGCAGGTGAAGCCCCGAGACGTGCTGGGGATCGTCCGGACGGTGCTGTTCGCGCCGGAGGACCTCGCCCTGGTCAAGGGCGACCCCGGGGAGCGGCGGCGGTTCCTGGACGAGCTGGTCACCGCCCGCTCCCCGCGCATGGCGGGCGTGCGTTCCGACTACGAACGCGTGCTCAAGCAGCGCAACACCCTGCTGAAGTCGGCCGCGCTGGCCCGTCGGCACGGCGGGCGCTCGATGGATCTGTCCACGCTCGACGTCTGGGACCAGCATCTCGCGCGCGTGGGCGCAGAACTGCTCGCCCAGCGGCTCGACCTGGTCGCGGCGATCCAGCCGCTCGCCGACAAGGCGTACGAACAACTGGCCCCCGGCGGCGGGCCGGTCGCCCTGGAGTACAAGCCGTCGGCCCCCGGCGGGGCGCACACCCGCGAACACCTCTACGACCAGCTGATGGCCGCGCTCGCCGACGCCCGCAAGCAGGAGGTGGAGCGCGGCGTCACCCTGGTGGGACCCCACCGGGACGACCTGGTGCTCAAGCTCGGTCAGCTGCCCGCCAAGGGGTACGCCTCCCACGGCGAGTCCTGGTCCTACGCGCTCGCCCTGCGCCTGGCCTCCTACGATCTGCTGCGCGCCGAGGGCAACGAGCCGGTGCTGGTCCTCGACGACGTCTTCGCCGAGCTGGACGCCCGTCGTCGGGAGCGGCTGGCGGAACTGGTCGCTCCGGGCGAGCAGGTGCTGGTGACGGCCGCGGTCGACGACGACGTGCCGCATGTGCTCGCGGGAGCGCGGTACTCCGTGTCCGAGGGGACGGTGGAGCGCGTATGACCGCGGACGAGCCCGCGACGAAGAAGACGGCCGAGCCGTCCGGCGTCGACCTCGCGCGCGTGGCGTTGCGGGCGGCGCGGGAGCAGGCACGCGCGCGTGGGGAAGTGGCGCAGCAGAAGAAGCAGGCCCGGCGCGGGGGCGGGCTGCGGTCGGGTGCGCGTGCGGACGGCCGGGATCCCATGGCGCTCGGCGCCGCGATCAACCGGCTGCTCACCGAGCGGGGCTGGGAGGCGCCGGCCGCGGTGGGCGGGGTGATGGGCCGCTGGTCGCAGATCGTCGGCGAGGACGTCGCCAAGCACTGTGTGCCCGAGCGGTACGACGAGGACGAGCGCGTGCTGTTCGTGCGCTGCGACTCCACGGCCTGGGCGACCAACCTGCGGTTGCTCGCGCCGACGCTGGTGGCCCGTCTCAACGAGGACCTGGGGCACGGCAGGGTCAAGCTGATCAAGGTGCAGGGGCCCGGCGGTCCGGCACGCCGTTACGGCCCGCTGCGGGCCCCGGGCAGCACGGGTCCGGGCGACACCTACGGGTGATCTGCATCACGTGGTGGCGGTGGGAGCGGGCTGAGCCGAGTGCGGGGGCCGTCGAGGGGCGCGTGCGCGGACGGAGCTCCTTCACGGCCCTCCCTCCCCGTTCACAGGGGGCAATGGGCTCGAATCGCCCGTACACAGTGGCGAATACGGACCTGACTTCCCGATAGCCAAGGGTTGACACCTGGAAGCGCTGAGTGCCGCTGTGAGCCTCTTGGAGCCCCGCTCCGCATATGGGGACCCGGCCGAGACCGGTTGAGGGCGGCACATGGGTACACAGGTACCGGCAAACCCCCATCACTGTCAGCGCTACCGGTAGACTGGAAGCCAATCCCGCCCCAATCGTGGGGACCGCCCGGGAGAAGCTGAGCAACGCTGATCAAGGCTTACCGACGCAACATGCCGCAGCCGCTCCGGCGAACCGCCCCCTCAAGGGGAGGGGACCCCGAGGAGTTCGGCTCGTGCTGTGCCAGAAAGGGCGCTTCGTGGCCGATTCCGGCAACCCCAACGAGAACATCCCGTCCACCGACGCCGGCGTGAGCAGCGAGGTCACCGCCTCAGGCGGTGAGGTCACCGCCTCCTACGACGCCAGCGCCATCACCGTCCTCGAGGGTCTGGACGCGGTCCGCAAGCGACCCGGTATGTACATCGGCTCGACCGGTGAGCGCGGCCTGCACCACCTGGTGCAGGAGGTCGTCGACAACTCCGTCGACGAGGCGCTGGCGGGTCACGCGGACACCATCGACGTGACGATCCTCCCCGACGGCGGGGTGCGGGTCGTCGACAACGGCCGTGGCATCCCGGTCGGCATCGTCCCCTCCGAGGGCAAGCCGGCCGTCGAGGTCGTGCTCACCGTGCTGCACGCGGGCGGCAAGTTCGGCGGCGGCGGCTACGCGGTCTCCGGCGGTCTGCACGGCGTGGGCGTCTCCGTGGTGAACGCCCTGTCGACCAAGGTGGCCGTGGAGGTCAAGACCGACGGTCACCGCTGGACGCAGGACTACAAGCTCGGCGTCCCGACGGCCCCGCTGGCCAAGCACGAGGCCACCGAGGAGCACGGCACCTCGGTCACGTTCTGGGCCGACCCGGACATCTTCGAGACCACCGACTACTCCTTCGAGACGCTCTCGCGGCGCTTCCAGGAGATGGCGTTCCTCAACAAGGGCCTGAGGATCAGGCTCACCGACGAGCGCGAGTCGGCGAAGGCGACGTCCGGCGCGGACGAGGCGGGCGCGGACGAGAGGGCCGAGGTCAAGTCGGTCGACTACCACTACGAGGGCGGCATCGTCGACTTCGTGAAGTACCTCAACTCCCGCAAGGGAGACGTGGTGCACCCCTCGGTCATCGACCTCGAGGCGGAGGACAAGGACAAGCACCTGTCCCTCGAAGTCGCGATGCAGTGGAACAGCAGCTACACCGAGGGCGTCTACTCCTTCGCGAACATCATCCACACGCACGAGGGCGGTACGCACGAAGAGGGCTTCCGCTCGGCGCTGACCAACCTGATCAACAAGTACGCGCGTGACAAGAAGCTGCTGCGGGAAAAGGACGACAACCTCACGGGCGACGACATCCGCGAGGGTCTGACGGCCATCATCTCGGTCAAGCTGAGCGAGCCTCAGTTCGAGGGCCAGACGAAGACCAAGCTGGGCAACACGGAGGCCAAGACCTTCGTCCAGCGGGCCGTCTACGAGCACCTCACGGACTGGCTGGACCGCAACCCGGTCGAGGCGGCGGATATCATCCGCAAGGGCATCCAGGCGGCCACCGCGCGCGTGGCGGCCCGCAAGGCCCGCGACCTGACCCGTCGTAAGGGGCTGCTGGAGTCGGCGTCCCTGCCGGGCAAGCTCTCCGACTGCCAGTCGAACGACCCCGCCAAGTGCGAGATCTTCATCGTGGAGGGCGACTCGGCCGGCGGCTCGGCCAAGTCCGGCCGCAATCCGCAGTACCAGGCGATCCTTCCGATCCGCGGCAAGATCCTCAACGTCGAGAAGGCCAGGATCGACAAGATTCTGCAGAACCAGGAGATCCAGGCGCTGATCTCCGCCTTCGGCACCGGTGTGCACGAGGACTTCGACATCGAGAAGCTCCGCTATCACAAGATCATCCTCATGGCGGACGCCGACGTCGACGGCCAGCACATCAGCACCCTGCTGCTGACCTTCCTGTTCCGCTTCATGCGGCCGCTGGTCGAGGCCGGGCACGTGTACCTCTCGCGTCCCCCCCTGTACAAGATCAAGTGGGGTCGGGACGACGTCGAGTACGCCTACTCCGACCGTGAGCGCGACGCGCTGATCGAGATGGGGCGGCAGCGGGGCAAGCGCGTCCGCGAGGACTCCATCCAGCGCTTCAAGGGTCTGGGCGAGATGAACGCCGAAGAGCTGCGGGTGACGACCATGGACCAGGAGCACCGGGTCCTCGGCCAGGTCACCCTCGACGACGCCGCCCAGGCCGACGACCTGTTCTCGGTCCTGATGGGCGAGGACGTAGAGGCCCGCCGCGCGTTCATCCAGCGCAATGCCAAGGACGTCCGCTTCCTCGACATCTGAGTCGGTCTCAGCTGACCGCACAGGGAAGGATCTTCACCAGCAATGGCCGACGAGAACACTCCCGTCACCCCTGAACAGGGCGGCGAAGTAGCGATGCGTGTCGAGCCCGTCGGGCTCGAGACGGAGATGCAGCGTTCCTACCTCGACTACGCGATGTCCGTCATCGTCTCGCGTGCGCTGCCGGACGTCCGGGACGGGCTCAAGCCCGTCCACCGGCGCGTGCTCTACGCGATGTACGACGGCGGTTACCGCCCCGAGCGCGGCTTCTACAAGTGCGCCCGCGTGGTCGGCGACGTCATGGGCAACTACCACCCGCACGGTGACTCCTCGATCTACGACGCGCTGGTCCGCCTCGCGCAGCCGTGGTCGATGCGCATGCCGCTCGTCGACTCCAACGGCAACTTCGGCTCCCCGGGCAACGACCCGGCGGCGGCCATGCGGTACACCGAGTGCAAGATGGCGCCGCTGTCGATGGAGATGGTCCGTGACATCGACGAGGAGACCGTCGACTTCACGGACAACTACGACGGCCGCTCCCAGGAGCCGACCGTCCTGCCCGCCCGGTTCCCGAACCTGCTGATCAACGGCTCGGCGGGCATCGCGGTCGGCATGGCGACCAACATCCCCTCGCACAACCTGCGCGAGGTCGCGGCCGGCGCCCAGTGGTACCTGGAGAACCCGGAGGCTTCGCACGAGGAGCTCCTGGAGGCGCTGATCGAGCGCATCAAGGGCCCGGACTTCCCGACCGGCGCGCTGGTGGTGGGCCGCAAGGGCATCGAGGAGGCCTACCGCACGGGCCGCGGCTCGATCACCATGCGCGCGGTGGTCGAGGTCGAGGAGATCCAGAACCGCCAGTGCCTGGTGGTCACGGAGCTGCCCTACCAGGTCAACCCCGACAACCTGGCGCAGAAGATCGCCGACCTCGTCAAGGACGGCAAGATCGGCGGCATCGCGGACGTCCGCGACGAGACGTCCTCGCGCACCGGCCAGCGGCTGGTCATCGTCCTGAAGCGGGACGCGGTCGCCAAGGTCGTGCTGAACAACCTCTACAAGCACACCGACCTGCAGACCAACTTCGGCGCGAACATGCTGGCGCTGGTCGACGGCGTGCCGCGCACGCTCTCCCTGGACGCGTTCATCCGTCACTGGGTGGCGCACCAGATCGAGGTCATCGTCCGCCGTACGCGCTTCCGGCTGCGCAAGGCGGAGGAGCGCGCGCACATCCTGCGCGGCCTGCTGAAGGCCCTGGACGCCATCGACGAGGTCATCGCGCTGATCCGGCGCAGTGAGACCGTCGACGTGGCGCGCACGGGCCTGATGGGCCTCCTGGAGATCGACGAGATCCAGGCCAACGCCATCCTGGAGATGCAGCTGCGCCGACTGGCCGCCCTGGAGCGCCAGAAGATCGTCCAGGAGCACGACGAGCTCCAGGCGAAGATCAACGAGTACAACGAGATCCTGGGCTCGCCGGTCCGCCAGCGTGGCATCGTCAGCGAGGAACTGGCCGCGCTCGTCGAGAAGTACGGCGACGACCGCAAGACCAAGCTGGTGCCGTTCGAGGGTGACATGTCCATCGAGGACCTGATCGCCGAAGAGGACATCGTCGTCACCATCTCGCGGGGCGGCTACGTCAAGCGCACCAAGACGGACGACTACCGCTCGCAGAAGCGCGGCGGCAAGGGCGTGCGGGGCACGAAGCTCAAGGAAGACGACATCGTCGACCACTTCTTCGTCTCGACCACGCACCACTGGCTGCTGTTCTTCACCAACAAGGGGCGGGTGTACCGCGCCAAGGCCTACGAGCTGCCGGACGCCGGCCGGGACGCGCGCGGGCAGCACGTGGCGAACCTGCTGGCCTTCCAGCCGGACGAGGCGATCGCCGAGATCCTCGCGATCCGCGACTACGAGGCGGCGCCGTACCTGGTGCTCGCCACGAAGGCGGGCCTGGTCAAGAAGACACCTCTGAAGGATTACGATTCGCCCCGCTCCGGCGGTGTGATCGCGATCAATCTGCGCGAGCAGGAGGACGGTTCCGACGACGAACTGATCGGTGCCGAACTGGTCTCGGGCGACGACGATCTGCTTCTGATCAGCAAGAAGGCCCAGTCGATCAGGTTCACCGCGACGGACGACGCTCTGCGTCCCATGGGCCGCGCCACCTCGGGCGTCAAGGGCATGAGTTTCCGTGAGGGGGACGAGCTGCTCTCGATGAATGTTGTTCGACCCGGTACGTTCGTGTTCACTGCCACAGACGGCGGGTACGCGAAGCGCACCGCCGTCGACGAGTACCGCGTCCAGGGTCGCGGCGGCCTCGGCATCAAGGCCGCCAAGATCGTCGAGGACCGCGGTTCGCTGGTCGGCGCTCTGGTGGTCGAGGAGACGGACGAGATCCTCGCCATCACGCTGTCGGGCGGTGTGATTCGTACGCGAGTCAACGAGATCAGGGAGACGGGCCGTGACACCATGGGCGTCCAACTGATCAACCTGGGCAAGCGCGATGCCGTCGTGGGCATCGCACGTAACGCCGAGGCGGGGCGCGAGGCGGAGGAGGTCGACGGCGACATTGCCGTGGACGAGACCGTCGACGACGCCGCGACCACCGGCACGGACGAGGGTGAGGCGCCCTCGGCCGAGTAGCACGAGGAGTGAGTCATCGTGAGCGGAGCCACGGGCGCCGGTTCGGTCGGTACATCGGCCGGTACGTCTGACGGCCCTTCCACCGGCGGCGCCGGCAAGGATTCGGACGACGGCGGCAGTGGCTCCGCCGCGGGGGCGAAGGACGCGCGTTCGACCGACGCGCGGGGGACCGACGGCCGTGCGGGCGACGCCCGTACGGCCGGTGCGCGCTCGAACGACGCGCGGGTGACCGACCCGCACACGACCAACCTCAAGGCGATCAAGCCGTCGGACAAGCCGCCGACGGACGACTCGCGCTCGCCTGACACGCATGGATCCCAGGGGGGAACTGTGACGGACACCCGAGGCCCGCAGACCCAGCAGCACGCGGCTGGGGCGGGCCCGTCCGCTCCGGGCGGCAAGGCGCGGCCGCAGGGCGGGGCGGAGAGCCGTCAGACGGCCTCCCCGCTGCCCGGCGAGCGGCAGTCCCAGCAGGCCGCCGCGCCCTACCACCCGCCGCAGGCCTACGCCTCGCAGAGCCAGGCCGACGCGGCGCGCCGCCCGAGGACGGGCGCCCGCACCATGCCCCGTGTGCGCAAGGCGCGTCTGCGGGTCTCGAAGGCCGACCCGTGGTCGGTGATGAAGGTCAGCTTCCTGCTCTCCATCGCGCTGGGCATCTGCACGATCGTCGCGGCCGCCGTCCTGTGGATGGTCATGGACGCGATGGGCGTCTTCTCGACGGTCGGCGGCACCATCTCCGAGGCCACCGGGTCGACCGAGTCGAACGGCTTCGACCTCCAGTCGTTCCTGTCCCTCCCCCACGTCCTGATGTTCACGTCGATCATCGCGGTCATCGACGTCGTCCTCGCGACGGCCCTCGCGACGCTCGGCGCCTTCATCTACAACATCTCCGCCGGCTTCGTCGGCGGCATCGAGCTGACGCTGGCCGAGGACGAGTGACGACACGCGCGGAGGCCGCTCCAAACCTCCGCGCACGGTCCCACGGGAACCGATTTTGGGACTGCCCACGTCGTGCGCTAATCTTCAGGAGTCAGCGCGCGGGACACACCCCGCAGAGCGCGGCGGGGCTATAGCTCAGTTGGTTAGAGCGCATCCCTGATAAGGATGAGGCCACAGGTTCAAATCCTGTTAGCCCCACCAGCCAGAAGACCCCCGGACCGTCGGTCCGGGGGTCTCTGCGTTCCTCAGTCTGTCGTTTCCGACTTGTCGTCGGTGGTGGTCATGGGGATCCAGCCGTGGGGGTTGCGGTACCAGTAGAGGGGCAGTCCCTCGACGCTGGTGGTGCGGAACGGGCGGCCGTGGTCGTCGATGCGGACCGTGCCGGTGCGGCCCTGTGAGGACCAGTCGAGTTCGAGGTACCAGTCGCAGGTGCAGGAGACGGTGCCCGCGGAGAGCAGAAGGACCTCCGGCTGCCTCAGGGACACCCGGTAGGGGAAGTCGATCGCGGGGGAGGGCCTGTCCGGATCGTTGCCGGGCATCGGACGGGCCAGGGGGCGTTGCGCGTCGAGGTCGACGTGGAAGTAGCGGGGGGTGAGGATGGCGCCGCAGCCCTCGTACGTGGAGTAGGCGATGCCCCGGCGGTCCGCGGGGGTGGTGCGGTGGGCCATGCGCACACGCAGTGCCTCCAGAACGACGGCGGCGGACCCGCGTCCCTGCACCGAGATCCGCAGATCGGTGGTGCGTCCGTGCACCGCTTCCTGGGACGCGGCCCACACCGCGGCGTCCGTCGGAGCCGGCGGCGGCGGGACCTGCCGCGGGGGCTTGGCGATGACGTATTGGTGGTCGCATTCGCTCTGCCAGAGCTGGGCGTCTGCCGTCCAGGTGAGCGGGACCTGAGGAGGGGCCTCGTCGGCGCCCGGCCGGGTCTCACGCGGGCTGATCCGGCCGGTGGTGGCCGGTGTCGACGGGGCGGGGGTGGCGGGTGCCGATGTGGTGGGGGCGGGCGGCGACGGCGCGCCCGTGGCGGAAGCGGGTCCGGCGGCGGCGGATCGCGGGCCGCCGCCCGCTCCGGCCGGTGCTGGGGTTGCGGGCGTGATGGAGGCGGACGCGGACGGTCTGCCGTGGCCGGCAGGGCGTTCGGCAGCGGATGCGGTGAGGCCGGCGAGCGCGACGGCGAGTACGGCCGTCAGGGCCGTCGATCGCACGGAACGTCGTCGCTCGCGCCGGGCGGGGGGCCACCTGGCGGCCGATGACGTCGGTGGCGTGAGCGGCGGGGTCGGTGAGGCCGGATCCGGCCCGGAGATGGCCGGTGGGGCCGGCGCAGGCTCCGGAATCGGGTCTGCCGGCGCCTCGTCCGCTGTGCTGTCGCTGTCCTCGGAGGAGGGCGGAGCCGTGTCGTGGGGCTTCGGCGCCGGTCGAGCGGTGGAGGGGCGGGACCGTTGCCGTGCCGCGACCGCCAGGATCCAACGGCGGTGCAACTCCACGCGTTCCCGGGCTGAGGCCCCGCAGAGTGCTGCGAACCGCTCGATCCCGGTGAAGTCCAGGGGGACCGCCTCGCCGGAGCAGTAGCGGTGCAGCGTGGAGGCGTTCATGTCCAGCCGGCGGGCCAGCGCCGCGTAGCTGCGGTCTGTGCGCTCCTTGAGCCGCGTCAGCAGCAGCGTGAACTCCGCCACGTCATCGTGGATCGCGTCCATGTGATCCGTACTCGTCTTCATCCGTCGGCCTGTGCGGTCGGGTCCGGGTGCGGGGATGTGCCCCGGCAACTCCCCATACCTGCACGTCAATACGGCTGGGATGGTTCCCGGCCGACGTCATTTCACCGCGAGTGAGGGACCTGCTTCCGGTGTACCCGGCTGTGGGCGTGACGGCGGCCCGGTGGCTCCTGGGGAGCTGCCGGGCCCGGTGTCTGCGGTGTACGCGCGTTCGCCGTCAGGGGGTGGTCGGTCGTGAGGGGACGGAGCAGAGAGAAGGATCAGGGTGGAGCAGGAGGATCAGGGGGTGGAGCAGGAGGATCAGCGCTGCAGCGGGACCAGTTTGCTGAGGGACGGCGGGGGCTCCTCGGGGTCGCAGGCGGCCTCGGTGTGCTCGGCGGGCTGCTCGTCCTCGGGGAGGGGGATGTGGCGGCAGTTGGGGGACTTGCCGTGCGCCTCCGCCCGGATGCGTTGCTTCATCGTGGGCGGTAGGGACATCGCGGGGAGCCAGGGCCGTGGAGTCACCTGCGGCACGCTCACGTTCGCGCGTACGGCGCCCTCGGTCTCGTCGCTGTTGCGGGTCGGCTCGGTCTGCGCTACTGCCGGCGTGGCGGTCGTCGTGGCGAAGCCGAGCGCCGTGCACAGCGCGAGGAAGGCGCTGACGACGGCGGCCCACAGCTTCATGACTCGGTTCTCGCGCATGTCCCCTCACTTTCGGGTTGGGCGATTTGCGTACATTGCTCATCATGTGTATGGGGGGATCGAAGTGGTGGACCGACGCTCGCGACGAGGCGATGTTCCGATGAACACCACTCGTATGGGCGCAAGACGTGAGAAAAGAGCTGAAAAGACAAGAAAGACGGTGGAATCACCGTCTGTGGAGATCTGATCACCCTCCGATCCGAGGGTGTGATCCGCTTCCCTCCGCGCTCGCTACTGCGCTGTCGAGGGCGGGAGTTGAGGAGCCGACGTAGGTCACCGATCGGTATCGGTCGGTGTGTATAGTCGGGCGCCAGAGGTCCCCAACGTCAAGGAAAGACGAGGTAGCGCGGTGAAGAAGCTTCTCCTGGTCGCACTGGCCGCCATCGGCGGGCTCCTCGTGTACCGCCAGATCCAGGCGGATCGCGCCGAGCAGGATCTGTGGACGGAGGCGACTGACTCCGTGCCCACGGGTTCGTGAGTTCCGACACCGGAAACCGAGCAGACCCCGGCCGCGTCTCGCGGTCGGGGTTTTTGTGTTCCCGTGTTGCGGAGGACGCCGTGAGGGGTTAAAAGGGCCAGAAGCCTGGGGCAGGGCGGATGTCGGCGGGGCTAGGGGGCGTGCGATGGGCCGGGGTGGGATGCGGCGGACGGAATCGAGGGGGACCAGGGGGACTTCCGGGATGCGGCGGCTCGGGGCACGGCGTGCCTGGCTGCGGGGCCTCGCCCTCACGGTGACGGCGGGCGTGTCCTCGCTCGGGCTTCCGGGGGCGGTCGCCGTGGCGGACACCTCTTCCTACGCCTTCGGCGCCGACGCCCGTGAGGTCCCCGCCGCGACCGGCACCGCCGACGCCGTACCGCTGAGGCCCGGCACGACGTACCGGAGCTCCTACACGGGACCGGGCAAGGCCTTCTACCGCCTCGAACTCGACGGCGCATCGAACGCGTACGTCCCCGTCACCGCCGTCCCCCGCCCCGGCGCCGTGCTCGCCATCGGTGACGGGATCAGGGTCGCGGTCCAGGACGCGGACGGCGTCAACTGTTCCTCGGAGTCCGTGACCATCGGTGCGGCCAGGAGTGCCCGGCCGATCACGGCCTGGGGCGCCCGCGAGATCCTCGTCGGCAAGGGGCTGTGCCAAGACGCCGGGACGTACTACGTGGTCGTCGAGCGCACCGACGGGCGGGGAACGTCCGACCTGCCCTGGGAACTGGAACTCGCCCCCGTCTCCGAACCGTCCCTGGGGAGGCCCGCCCCCACCACGGTCCCCGAAGTCTGGAACTCCGCCACCCCCGCACCCGTCACCGGCGAGGCGGCCCGCCGTGCCGGGGGCGCCGGCTTCACCCGGGCGACGGCCGTGGAACAGGGGGTGTGGCGGGACGACATCACGCCCGGCGAGACCCTCTACTACAAGGTGCCCCTCGACTGGGGGCAGCAGTTGTACGCCGAGGCGGAGCTGGGCAACGCCGAGAAGGACACCGGCTTCGTGGCGCCCGCCCTGGAGATGACCCTCTACAACCCGGTGCGCTCCAAGGTCGCCGAGACCGGTGTCGGATACGGCGGCACTCAGAAGTCGACCTCCCTGAGCCCCCTCCCACCGGTCAGGTACGTCAACCGGTACGCCCCCGCCGCTCCGGAGAAGAGTCTGCGCTTCGCCGGCTTCTACTACCTGGAGGTGCACCTGGCCGCGGCGGTCGGGGAACGCTTCGGCGACGGCCCCTACGGGCTGCTGCTGCGGGTGCGGGTGGGCGGTACAGCGCAGCCCGCGCCCGGCTACGCGGGGCAGTCCGTGCCGCGCGGCTTCTTCGACGTCGGCTCGGGGGACGAGGCCGCAGGGCCGGGAGGCGTCACGGATGACGGGAGCGGCGGCGCCGCGATGAGGGCGGTTGCCTTCGGCGGCATCGGCACGGGCAGCGCGCTGCTGGTCGGGCTCGGCGTGTGGACGGTCACGGCCCGGCGCCGTGCCTCCGCTCAGATCCGCGCGAGCGCCCAGAACCCCACGGCGTAGCAGGCCAGAGCCAGCAGCAGGACGGGGACGGCGACCTTGAGGGGCGGTCCGGCACGGCGCGCGGCACGGGCTCGGCGGTGAGCGCGGTGGCCCCGGTCGGCAGGCCGCGTGGGCGTTGCGGGCATCAGGGGCACGGGGGCCGCGTGGCCCGTGGGCAGGGGGCCGCGCTGTGCCTGTGCGTCCTGGGTGGTGTAGGAGGCGGTGGAGGTGTCGGAGTGCTGGTGGTGGCCGGACGGGCTGGGCGTACGAGCGGACAGCGCGAACGTGGGGTCGTACGGGGACACCGGAGCGGCAGCCGTGGCCGGTGGCGCCGACGGTGTCGAGGAAGGGCCAGCCGTGGGCTGCGGCGGCGGCAGGTGGAAGCTGCCGGTGTCCGACATGGAAGAACCGTCCGAAACGGACGGAGCGGACCGAACCGGTGGAACTGGCGGGACAGAAGGCGTCGACGAGGCGGAAGTCGCGCCGGGGGAGACGTCGTCCGGCGCGGTGGGCGGGGGCGTCGCTCCGGCGGGTCCGCGTGGGTCGTCCGGTGTGGCGTCGGGGTCGCGTTGCGGAGTCTGCGGCGCTGGTTCCACGCCGTTGGCCGAGGTGCCGTCGCTGCGCCCTCCTGTGTCCTGCCAGGAGGGTGTGCGCTCGAACGCCCGCGGTGTCACCGTGATGCCCGAGGCCGGCTTCAGAGGCCCCTCAGGGCCGAACGCGTCCGGCAGCGGCCCGAGTTGGTCGAATATCTCGATCTGCTCGTCGTCCGGTCCGGGTTCGGGCAGCAGCTCGACGGCCTCGGCCAGGGCCTTGCGCGCTCCCGTGGCCGTGCGGAAGCGAGCCCGGGGGTCGGGCTGCAGCAGCATGGCCACCACCTGCCACAGCGGCTCGGGAACCCCCTTGGGAGCGGCGGGAGTTCCGTGCTCCGCGAAGTACTGGACGAGGGCCTTCGCGTCAGGCTTGGCGCCCTGGAGGAGATACAGCGCGACCAGGCCCACGGCGAACAGGTCGGCCGGGAAGTCGGGTTCGGAGCCGAGCATCTGTTCCGGCGCGAGGTAACCGGGCGTTCCCACCACGAGGTTGGTCTCGGTCAGACGCGGTTCGCCGAGCCGCATCGCGATGCCGAAGTCGGACAGCCGCAGCCGCGGGCGAGCGGTGCCGGTGGCTTCCAGCAGCACGTTGGCGGGCTTGATGTCACGATGGACGACGCCCTCGGCGTGGACGGCGGAGAGCCCGGACAGAAGCTGGTCGAGAAGGGTGCACACGAACGCGGGCGGCAGCGGGCCGTAGTCGCCGATGAGGTGGACCAGCGAACCGCCGGCGACCAGGTCCATCGTGAACAGGACCTTGTCGTCGTCGGCGGCCCAGCTGGCCGGCGCGAGGACATGCGGGTGATCGATGCGCAGGGCCTGCTCGCGGACGAAACGCAGCAGCGCGTGGGCGTCGCGCTGCTGGAGGACCTTGGCGGCCACGTAACGGCGGCGGCGGTGGTCCCAGGCGCGCCAGACCGCGCCGACACCTCCGCGGCCGATCGGATCCGCGAGTTCGTACCGTCCGGCGAAGACCTCACCCATGGCAGTGCGTCGCTCCTCCCCCTGCGGTTTCCCCCTTGCTACCCGCTCGCCACCCCCGTGATGAGCGGAACCCTTCCGGGACCCCCGTGACGTGCGGTACTTCCCGCGACCCCGTGCGACAGTCCCCCGTGCTGTCTCTCACTCCCCCGTGCGACAGCCCCCGTGCTGTCTTTCACTTCCCCCGTGCGGCGATCCCCCGTACCGCCTGGTGCTTCCCCCGTGCAGCGGTCCCCCGTCCGCTTCGCGGTCCCCCGCGCTGTGTCACGCCCGGTCGCCGAACCCCCTTCGGCCGCCGGGGCGCGGCTCAGCTCTGGTGGGACTGGTAGTGCGAGACCGCGTCCGAGGTGCGGCCGGCCCCGTACACCCGGAGGAACTCTGCCAGTTCCGGGTGGGTGGTGGCGAGGCTGTCGGCGGCATCGATGATGTCGCCGGCGGCGGCCACCGAGCGCAGCAGCGACTGGATCTCGCGGACGACCCGCTTGACCGTGGGCGCCCCCGAACCGCTCGTCGTGTGCGTGGTGTTGTTGAGTACCGACCCCCCTTGCGACCTCTTGATCTCGTCCATGCGGTCGGTGGCCTCGGCGGCGCTGACGCTGCCGTCCGCGACCTGGGCGGCCAACTCCTGCAGCAGCTGCACCCGTTGCACCACCGCCGGGTTGCCGATCTTCGCCCGCTGGCCGCTCATCAGCTGCGACAGCATCGGCGCGGACAGTCCGAGCACCCCCGCGAGACGAGCCTGGTTGAGACCAAGATCGTCGATGAGCTTACGGAAGAGCGCCCCCAGCGGCTCCCCGTACCAGTTCCGCTGCAGTTCCCGCGCTCTCGCGGTGGCTTCCTGCTGTGCGGCGTCCATGTGCGTCTCCCCATCGCTTCCCCAAAAAACGGCGGTTCGCTGTAGCGAACCACGCCGAGCATCTTACGGAGAGTGGTCATCCGTGGGGACCCCCAATCTTTTTGCGGGATACGGGGGGTGACCCGGTACTCTGGTCAGCGGCGCCCACCGGTGAGAGGTCTTTCCGGTCGGACGCTTCTGTTCCGGGGCCTTAGCTCAGTTGGTAGAGCGCTGTCTTTGCATGGCAGATGTCAGGGGTTCGACTCCCCTAGGCTCCACATATTCAGAGCCCTCCCGACCTGTGGAAACGCAGGGAAGGAGGGCTCTTCTCGTTGGGCTCCATGAGTGCCGCCGGCGTCTGCGCATCCCAGGACGGCATCCCAGGGTCTTCTGTTTCCGCAGGTCGGCAGGGGTGGGATGGTTCCACCGTCCCGAGTGGGGCGGCAGCTGTTGCCGGGGTCCCCGGGCGTCCTGGAATCTGTGGACGTCGCACCGGCCGAGGCGGCACGAGCTCCTCGCCGGCAGTACGACGACGACCACCCTGCGCCTGTGCACCGGGACACCTCTGTGTCCGGGCGGCGTTCGGCGCCTCGCGCCACCCGACGCCCCACGACGCAGAGACCACCCGCGTTCGGATCAGAGAAGGAAGCCACGACATGAACAGGAACACCTCCGCCCGCCGTCGCCCCGTCCGCGGCATGGCCGTCGCCGCCGGCCTCGTCCTGGCCCTCGGTCTGGGGTCGACGGCGCAGGCCTCCGCCTCCGGACTGCGGGCCGAAGGGGGCAAGGCCGGCGTCTCCGCCCCGTCCACCCCGCTCGCCGACTCCGGGACTTCGCTGTCCGGTCGCCAGATGCTCCGGGTGCTGAAGTCCCTGCTGCCCAAGGGCGGGAAGATCTCCGACCAGCAGAGCCAGGAAGGCTATGCCGCAGTGGTCTGGGACGACGGCCGCGGAAAGAGCATGATCGGAGTGAACTCCCAGTCCGACATGGGCGACGTCCTCGACGGGCTCATGGGCTGCGAGGGCCAGTACATCGAGTGCCAGGCCCTGACCCTGGCCGACGGCACCAAGGTGAAGCGGGCCAAGCGGGCGTCCGAGAAGGGCGGCTCCGCCGTGGTGTGGCTGGTCGACACCCTCCACCCCGACGGCCGCCGGGTCATCGTCCAGGAGGTCAACTCCTACATCGAGGGCGGCCCGGTGACGCGACCGCAGCCCCCGCTCTCGCTCGACCGTCTGCAGACCATCGCGCTCGACTCCCGGTGGGCCGGCTGACCTGATCGCCGTCCGGGCGCGAGGTGTTGACGAGACGTCATCGGACGACCGGGACGTGCCCCGCCGTGTGACCGAAGGAGCCCCTCCGCCGATGACCCGGTGGAGGGGCTCCTTCCGTTGTTTCACGTGAAACGCTCAGCTGCGGTCCTCGCGGTGCGCAGCCTCCTCCTCGGCTTCCTTGGCCTGGACCTCGGGGTCCAAGGCGGCCGGGTCGGTGCCGTCGATCGAGGACAGACCGCCTGCGGCGGGGACCTCGGTGGCGGCGGGGGGCTCGACCAGCCAGTCCGGGTTGGCCTGCTTGTCCCACCACTTCCAGACGGCGAAGGCGCCTCCGGCCACCACGCCGGCCACGGCCAGGGCCTTGGCCAGCTTGCCCGCCCGGGAGCGGCGCCGGTGCTTGCGCGTCAACTTCTCGATCTCCTTCGGCGTCACCTGGCCGCGCAGTGCGGCCAGCGCGGCGACGCTTCGGGAGGCTGCTTCGTCCTTCACGGGCCCGGCCGCGGCTACCGCCTGTTCGATCTTCGGCCGGGAGTAGTCGGCGGCCTGCCGGGCGGCAAGGCGCGTACGGAGCGCCGCTTCATGAGCGGCCTTGTCGACCTTCGGCGGGACGTGCGCCCACGCCTGGTCGAGGCGGGGCGCGACATGGGCGTCGTACTGAACGCGGGCCTGTTCTGCGGCCTGCGACACCTTGGGCGCGAGCCGTACGCGGGCCTCATGCGCATAGAGCGCGGCCCTCTCCTTGGCCGTGTCGGCGTAAGGCGCCACCACTTCCGCGGCGTGCAGCACGCTGCCCTTCGCCGAGCCGGTCGCGGCGCGCACGCTGTCGATGCGGGTCACGGGTTCCTCCTCCTCGGTGGCGTACGGTAATTCGACTTTCCACCCTTTTCCGGATCATGCCTGCCGACAGCCGCCGCGGCACGCCCGGACGGGGCAGACGGGTGCCGAACGTCCCGAGTTTTCTTGATCGGATACAAGAACGGGTGAACAAGACGGGGTGAATACGGGACAACGGGAGCTTCTCGTCGACAATGCCACGGATCGGCGTCGCCCGCTCCCGTCCCGGGCGACTCGGGCGCAATTCCGTACCGGAAGCGACCCTTTCCCGACCCGAGAGGGACGTCGGGCGACGTAGGCCCCGGCCCGTGCGAGGATGCGAGGATCGGGGGGATCACAGGAAGCAACGGAAGGCAGATCGTGGCCGAGCAGCTGTACGCCACCCTGAAGACCAACCAGGGTGACATCGTGGTCCGGCTCTTCCCGGACCATGCCCCCAAGACGGTCAAGAACTTCGTCGACCTCGCCACCGGCGGCCGCGAGTGGACCCACCCCGCCACGGGCGAGAAGTCCACGGACAGGCTGTACGACGGCACGGTCTTCCACCGGGTGATCAGCGGGTTCATGATCCAGGGGGGTGACCCGCTGGGCAACGGCACCGGCGGCCCCGGATACCAGTTCGAGGACGAGTTCCACCCGGACCTGCGCTTCGACAAGCCGTACCTGCTGGCCATGGCCAACGCCGGCCCGGGCACGAACGGCTCCCAGTTCTTCATCACCGTCTCGCCGACGGCCTGGCTGAACCGCAAGCACAGCATCTTCGGCGAGGTCAGCGACCCGGCCAGCCAGAAGGTCGTCGACACGATCGTGGGCGCGCAGACCAACCCGCGCACCGACCGCCCGCTCAACGACGTCGTCATCGAGACGGTCGTCATCGAGAAGCGCTGACGGCGGGACGCGCGCCGCGCTCCTCGGAGGCCGTCGCGGGAACCATTTGCCCCGCTCGTCCGTAAGGATGGGCGGGGCAAAGCCCTGCGTACGACGCTCCGTACACCGCGTTTCGCACTCGATGACGTTGGGGGACCCCATGGATCAGGCGCCGGGTAGCCGGCAGGACGGCGACGCCCACAGCGCGCTGCCCGTCTGCTACCGCCACGCGGACCGTGAGACCGGCGTGCGCTGCACCCGCTGCGAGCGCCCCATCTGCCCCGAGTGCATGGTCAGCGCCTCCGTCGGCTTCCAGTGCCCGGAGTGCGTGCGGGGAGGATCGGGCACGGGGCACGCGCCGGCGGCGAACCAGCCCCGCACCCTGGCCGGCGGCGCGGTCGCGGCCGATCCCCGGCTGTTGACCAAGATCCTCGTCGGGATCAATCTCGCGGTCTTCCTCGTAGGCCAGATCCGTCCGTCGTTCCTGGACAATCTGCTCCTGATCGGCCAGTGGCCGCCGGCTCCGTTCACGCCGGTGGACGGCGTCGCCGAGGGACAGTGGTATCTGCTGTTCACCTCGATGTTCGCGCACGAGGCGATCTGGCACATCGCGTTCAACATGATGAGCCTGTGGTGGCTCGGCGGCCCCCTCGAAGCAGCGCTCGGCAGGGTGCGCTACCTCGCGCTCTATTTGATCTCGGGCCTGGCCGGCAGCGCCCTGACCTATCTGATCGCTGCACCGAACCAGGCGTCACTCGGAGCCTCCGGCGCCATCTTCGGCCTCTTCGGCGCCACCGCCGTCCTGATGCGCCGGATGCGCTACGACATGCGGCCGATCATCGCCCTGCTGGTGATCAACCTGATCTTCACCTTCAACCCCGGGTTCAACATCGCCTGGCAGGCCCACATCGGCGGCCTGGTCGCCGGTGTCGTCATCGGCTACGGGATGGTGCACGCACCCCGCGAGCGCCGTGCCCTGGTGCAGTTCGGCACCTGTGCCCTGGTACTGGCCGCGGTCGTCGTGATGACGCTGGTGAGGACCAGCCAGCTCACCTGAGCCTTCTGTTTCCACAGTGTGGCCGATCTTGTGCACAGTGTGTGTGAACAACTGTGCCCCCTGTCACCGAACCGGCATTTATGCAGGTCAGACAGGGGGCGAACAGTGTTGCCGAGGCCGGTCTTTCAGTCGTACCGGCGTCAACCCTCGACGGGTTATCCACAGATCGTCTTTCTTTTCCCCAGGCGAGGTGTGGAAATCTCCCGGAGCTGTGGATAACTCAGCGAACAGCCGTGGGCAGAGGTGCCCGGAGGGCGGCTGCCGGGCCTACTTCCACTGGGTGGACACGCCGAAGCCGGCGGCGATGAAGCCGAAGCCGACCACGATGTTCCAGTTGCCCAGCTGGTCGATGGGCAGCGAGCCGTCGGTCACGTAGAACACGACGATCCAGGCCAGCCCGATGAGGAACATCGCCAGCATCACCGGCGCGACCCAGGCACGGCTGTTCAGCTTGATCGCGGCCGCCTGCTTCGCGGGCGGCGGCGTGTAGTCGGCCTTCTTGCGGATACGTGACTTCGGCACGAGGGTCTCTCCTGTCGATGCGCTGCGTGGCCGCGCAGGGTACTGGGTCAGGCTCGGGGCAGCGTACAAGGGGACTCTGAGTGCTCCCCCGGGCGTCCGTTAGCGTAGTGCTTCTACGGCGCCGAAGGAGATAAGGGTACGTTGAGCAATTCTGCCGACTCCCCCAGGACGGGTCCAACGGGTTCCGCCCCCGTCCGTCGCTCCCGTTTCCGGCCGGTGCGGGTCCTCACGGCAGGCGTCTTCGCCCTCGCCGGACTCCTCTTCTTCACGAGCTTCAACACCGCCAAGGGCACCGACATCCGCACGGACACCTCGCTGCTGAAGCTGTCCGACCTCATCCAGGAGCGCAGCCGCAAGAACGGCGAGCTGGACGAGTCCAACGCGACCCTGCGCGAGGACGTCGACTCGCTGGCCGAGGCGGACGACGGCCGGACCACGGCCGAGGACGAGAATCTGGCCCGGCTGGAGGATCAGGCGGGCACCCAGAAGGTCAAGGGCAAGGCGGTCACGGTCACCCTCAACGACGCCCCGCCGAACGCCACCGCCAAGCTCCCCGGCTATCCCGAGCCGCAGCCCGACTACCTCGTCATCCACCAGCAGGACCTCCAGGCCGTGGTGAACGCCCTCTGGAAGGGCGGCGCCCAGGGCATCAAGGTCATGGACCAGCGGCTGATCTCCACCAGCGCGGTGCGCTGCGTGGGCAACACTCTGATCCTCCAGGGCCGCGTCTACTCCCCGCCGTACAAGATCCAGGCCGTCGGGGACCCCGACAAGCTCCAGCAGGCGCTCGCGGACTCCCCGACCATCCAGAACTACATGGTGTACGTCAACGTCTACGGCCTCGGCTGGAAAGTCACCGAGGACGGACCGGTGACTCTGCCCGGCTACTCGGGCACAGTGGACCTGCACTACGCGAAGCCAGTGGAGTAGCCGGAACGCCGCAGGGGCCGGGCCGGCCGGAGCAGCCGTCCTACGGGAGCCGCCGGTGCGCGTGATAGTCCGGACCGTCAGCGAACTGTGCGTCACCGTCGGCGCCGTGATCCTCCTCTTCGTCGTCTACGTGGTCTTCTGGACGGGCGTGAAGGCCGACCGGGTCATGGACGGGCAGATCGAGGAACTCCGGGACCAGTGGGCCCACCAGCAGCCGACGGCTCCGTCCGGCGCCGGCGCGGATCCGTCCGGCACGGACGCCGCCCCGGCAGTCACCGTGACTCCGCATGCCCCTGCGAACTCCCGTGCCACCGCTGCCCCCGCGCAGCCTGCCCACTACCGGGCCGGCAAGGCTTTCGCGATCATGTACATCCCGCGGCTTGGTTTCACGTGGAACAAGCCGGTGCTCGAAGGCACCACGACGAGCACCCTGAAGAAAGGGCTGGGCCACTACGCGGGCACCGCGGGGCTCGGGCAGCCGGGGAACTTCTCCGTCGCGGGCCACCGCCGCACCTACGGCGACCCCTTCAAGGACTTTCCCGAGCTCAGACGGGGGGACGCGGTCGTCCTGACCGACGGCGCGACGTGGTTCACGTACCGGATCGACCGGGGGCCCTACAAAACCGTTCCGACGGACGTCGAGGTGATCGACCCTGTGCCACGTAAGTCCGGGTATACGCGCCCCGGACGCTATCTGACGTTGACGACGTGCGACCCCGAGTGGGGGCACAGTCACCGGCTGATCGCCTGGGCGCACCTCGACTCCACACAGCCCGTGGAGGCAGGCGAACCCGAGGCTCTGCGCCGCTAGTCTGGTGAGGTACGGCGTGAGTCTGGTGCCGTGGTGCGACGGAAGGGACGGCATGTACGGCTGGATCTGGCGGCATCTGCCGGGAAACGCGTTGATCAGGGCGCTGATCTCGATCGTGCTGATTCTGGCCGTCGTCTACGTCCTCTTCCAGTACGTCTTTCCGTGGGCCGAACCGCTGCTTCCCTTCAACGATGTGACGGTGGACAACCAGTGAGCGCGCGCATCCTCGTCGTGGACAACTACGACAGCTTCGTCTTCAACCTGGTCCAGTACCTGTACCAGCTGGGCGCGCAGTGCGAGGTCCTGCGCAACGACGAGGTGTCGACGGCACACGCCCAGGACGGCTTCGACGGCGTCCTGCTCTCCCCGGGCCCCGGCGCCCCGGAACAGGCCGGCGTCTGCGTCGACATGGTGCGCCACTGTGCGACGACCGGCGTGCCCGTCTTCGGCGTCTGCCTGGGCATGCAGTCGATGCAGGTGGCGTACGGCGGGGTGGTGGACCGCGCGCCCGAGCTGCTGCACGGCAAGACCTCGCTGGTCGAGCACAACGGCAAGGGCGTCTTCGCGGGCCTGCCGACGCCGTTCACGGCGACCCGCTACCACTCCCTGGCGGCCGAGCCGGCGACCGTGCCGGCCGAGCTGGAGGTCACCGCCCGTACGCGGGACGGGATCGTCATGGGCCTGCGCCACCGTGAACTGCCCGTCGAGGGCGTCCAGTTCCACCCCGAGTCGGTGCTGACCGAGCACGGGCACCGGATGCTGGCCAACTGGCTGGTGGAGTGCGGGGACCAGGGCGCGGTGACGAGGTCGGCGGGGCTCGCCCCGGTGGTGGGCAGGGCCACGGCGTGACCGCGCTGCGCCCCGAGCGCGAGGAGCTGTACGGGAGCGGATCGCCGTACGTGCCTCCCCTGGACGATGAGACGGTGGCGCTGCGCATCCCGCGGCCGTCCGACCCCGGGTTCGGTGGCGACTTCTCGTCCGCGTCTGCGGGCCCGACGGCCGCTCCGCCCCCCGGAACCCCGGCGGGTGGCCGCGCGGCCCGCAGAAAGGCCGCCAAGGCCCGCCACGGCCGCCACGGCGGCGCTGCGGCACCGGTCGCAACGGCTGAACCGGCGGGGCGGGACGGAGAAGGCAAGGGAGCCCGGGACGGGGCCCGGCACGGCGCGCGTCAGGAGACCCGGCCGGAGCGGCCGCTGTCCCGGGTGGAGGCCCGCCGTCAGGCACGGGCGCGCAAGCCCGGCGCCGCCGTGCTCGCCAGCCGGGCCATCGGCGAGGTGTTCATCACCGGCGGCGTGCTCATGCTGCTGTTCGTCACCTACCAGCTGTGGTGGACGAACGTGCGCGCGCACGCACAGGCGGACCGGGCGGCGAGCAGCCTCCAGGACGAATGGGCGAACGGCAAGCGCAACCCGGGGGCCTTCTCGCCGGGACAGGGCTTCGCCATCCTGCACATCCCCAGGCTGGACGTCGTGGTGCCGATCGCCGAGGGCATCAGCAACAAGAAGGTGCTCGACAAGGGCATGGTCGGCCACTACGGCGAGGACGCCCTGAAGACGGCCATGCCGGACGCCAAGACCGGCAACTTCGGGCTCGCGGGCCACCGCAACACCCACGGCGAACCCTTCCGCTACATCAACAGGCTGCAGCCGGGCGACGCGATCGTCGTCGAGACGCAGAACGACTACTTCGTCTACAAGATGACGTCGTCGCTGCCGGTGACCCCGCCGAGCAACGTGAGCGTCCTCGAACCCGTCCCGCCGGACTCCGGATTCACCGGCCCGGGACGCTACATCACCCTCACGACATGCACGCCGGAGTTCACCAGCAAGTACCGGCTGATCGTCTGGGGCAAGATGGTCGAGGAACGGCCGCGCAGCAAGGGCAAGCCGGATGCGCTCATCCAGTAAGGGCAGATGAACGTGGCAGCGACCACCGAGGACACCGGGCACGAAGAGCACACCGGCGCGACCGCGTCACCGCGCGCGCCTCGGCGTCGTGGTCGTGGCCGGACCGCCCTGGCGGTCAGCGTCTTCGGCGAACTCCTCATCACGGCCGGGCTGGTGCTCGGCCTTTTCGTCGTCTACTCGCTGTGGTGGACGAACGTCCTCGCCGACCGCAAGGCGGACCGGCAGGGCGACAAGGTCCGCGACACCTGGGCCCGCCCGGACACCGGCCCGGGCGCCCTCGACACCGGTGAGGGCATCGGCTTCCTGCACGTGCCGGCCATGAACAACGGCGAGGTGCTGGTCGAGAAGGGCACCTCCTCGAAGATCCTCAACGACGGGGTGGCCGGCTACTACACCGACCCCGTCAAGGCCGCGCTCCCGATGACCGGCAAGAACGGCAACTTCTCCCTGGCCGCCCACCGCGACGGCCACGGCGCCAAGTTCCACAACATCGACAAGCTCGACGTGGGCGACCCGATCGTCTTCGAGACGCGGGACAACTGGTACGTCTACAAGGTGTACGGCGTGCTCCCCGAGACGTCGAAGTACAACGTCGAGGTCCTCGGCGCGGTCCCCGAGGAGTCGGGGAAGAAGAAGGCCGGCAAGTACATCACCCTGACGACCTGCACGCCGGTCTACACGAGCCGCTACCGGTACGTGGTGTGGGGCGAGCTGGAACGGGTCGAGAAGGTCGACGCGGACCGCACGCCGCCCGCGGAACTGCGCTGACCGGAGGAACTCCGTAGGAAGGCGCCGGGGACGTGACGCAGGGCCCTGCCGGAGGTGATCCGGCAGGGCCCTGCGTCATGTCGCGGCGGACGGCGGACGGCTGCTAGCCGTTGTTGCCGCCGAAGAAGGAGATCCCGCCGTTGTCCCCGTTGCCGTTGTCGCCGTTCCCACCGCCGCCGCCGCCGTTGCCGCCGATGGTGAACAGGTTGACCGCGGTGCCCTTGTTGACGGTGGTTCCCGCGCCGGGGTCGGTGCCGACGACGATCGCGTTGTCGTCGTTGGCCCCGTTGACGTTGCCGACGCTCAGCCCGAGGTCCTCCAGGGCCTTCCTGGCGTCCTTCACCTTCTGGTTCTGCAGGTTGGGCACCTGGACCTGGGTGCTCTTGCCGACCTGGATCTGGACCGTCGATCCCTTGGACAGCTTGGAGTTGGCCTGCGGGTCGGTCTGGATGACCTTGCCGACCTGGTTGGGGTCCTGGGTGTCGACCTCGACGCAGTTGCCGACCAGGTTGTTCTGCTGCATCTGCGACTTGGCGGCGTCACAGGACGCGCCGAGCACGTCGGGAACCGTCGCCTTGTCCTCCGCCTTGGCGATGGTGAGGGTGATCTTGGTGCCCTTCTCCACCTCGGTGCCGAGGTCCGGGTCCTGCCTGAGGACCTTGCCGGGCTCCTCCGTGGAGATCTCTTCCTTGGTCTTGACGTCGAACTGGTACTTGTCGTCTTCCAGCTCCGCCTTGGCCTCGTCCAGGGTCTTGCCGAGGACACTCGGCACGGCCACCTTCGGGGCGCCGGTGGAGACCACCACGTTCACCGTGTCGCCCTTGTTGACGTTCGCGCCGGCCGCGGGGTTCTGCTCGCAGACGCTGCCCTTGGGCTGGTTCTCGCAGGGTTTCTCGGTGGTCGTCAGCTTCAGCTCGACGTTCTTCGCCATCGTCTGGGACTGCGTCAGGGTCTGGCCGACGAAGTTCGGGGTCTTGAACGGCTGGTCCCCGGCGCCGTCGCCGTCGACCACCCACTTGCCGATCAGGACCGCGCCGACCAGCACCAGCGCCGCCGCGACGACCAGCAGGATCGTCGAGGCGTTGGACTTCTTCTGCTGCCGACGCCGGGCGGGACGGTCGTCGTAGCCGAAGCCGCCGTCGTCCGGGTTCATCGGGGGCAGCATCGAGGTGGCGCCGGCGTCCGCGGAGCGCATGGCCGTGGTGGCCTGGTCGTCCGGGTAGCCGCCGTAGCCGACCGAGCCCATCGCCGCCGTCGCCGCGACCGGCTGGCCGTCGAGGCAGGCCTCGATGTCGGCGCGCATCTCGTCGGCGGACTGGTAGCGGTAGTTCGGGTCCTTGACCAGGGCCTTCAGGACGATGGCGTCCATCTCGGCCGTGATCTCGGGATCGAAGACGCTGGGCGCCTGCGGCTCTTCGCGAACGTGCTGGTACGCCACGGCCACCGGGGAGTCGCCCACGAACGGCGGGCGGACCGTCAGCAGCTCGTAGAGCAGACAACCCGTCGAGTACAGGTCCGAGCGGGCGTCGACCTGCTCGCCCTTGGCCTGCTCAGGGGAGAGGTACTGGGCTGTGCCGATCACGGCCGCGGTCTGCGTCATCGTCATGCCGGAGTCGCCCATGGCGCGGGCGATGCCGAAGTCCATCACCTTGACCTGGCCGTTGCGCGTCAGCATGACGTTCGCCGGCTTGATGTCGCGGTGCACGATGCCGCTGCGGTGGGCGTACTCCAGGCCCTGGAGGATGCCGATGGTCATCTCCATGGCGCGCTCCGGCAGCAGCTTGCGGCCGGAGTGGAGCAGCTCACGGAGCGTGGAGCCGTCGACGTACTCCATGACGATGTACGGGATCGACACGTTGTCGATGTAGTCCTCGCCCGTGTCGTAGACCGCCACGATCGCGGGATGGTTGAGCGAGGCGGCCGACTGGGCCTCCCGGCGGAACCGGGCCTGGAAGGAAGGGTCGCGCGCGAGGTCGGCGCGCAGCGTCTTCACCGCCACGGTGCGGCCCAGGCGCGTGTCATGCGCGAGGTATACCTCGGCCATGCCACCACGGCCGAGCACGTGGCTCAGCTCGTACCGGCCGCCGAGGCGACGCGGCTCTTCCATAGCTACCTACCAGCCCTCTCCGTCGGTCCCGACCGGCACACGTGTGCGGTCGAAGGCTGCCGTCCGGGCATACCGTACCCGGACGGCGGTGCGTGACCTGGCCAAGCCCGTCACCCGATACAGGACCGGTATCGCAACGTGCACCGATGCGTAGGCGACGTGATCGGGGTCACTTCTTGCTGTCGATGACCGCCTTCATCACGTCCCTGGCGATCGGACCGGCCAGACCGCCGCCGCTGATGTCGTCACGGTTGGCGGAACCGTCCTCGACGACCACCGCCACCGCGACCGGCGCGCTGCCGTCGGGAAGCTTCGCATAGGAGATGAACCACGCGTACGGCTTCTCGCTGTTGTTGAGGCCGTGCTGGGCCGTGCCGGTCTTGCCGCCGACCTTCACCCCGGGGATCTTCGCCTTGCCGCCGGTGCCCTGCGGGTCGTTGACGACCGTCTCCATCATGTCGCGGAGCTTCTGCGCGGTCTCCGGGGACACGGCCTGGGAGAGCTGCTCGGGCTGGGTCGTCGTGAGGGTGTCCAGGTCCGGCGCCTTGAGCTGGTCGACCATGTACGGCTTCATCAGCTTGCCGTCGTTGGCGACCGCGGAGGCGACCATGGCCATCTGCAGCGGGGTGGCGCGGTTGGAGGCCTGGCCGATGCCGTCCAGGGCGTTCTGCGGCTGGTTGTCCTCGGGGTACACGCTCTGGGCGGCGCGGACCGGGGTGTCCAGCTCCTTGTTGTTGTAGCCGAACTTGGCCGCCTGCTCGATCATCTTCTCGTTGCCGACCTCGTGGGCCATCTTCGCGAAGACGGTGTTGCAGGACACCATGAGCGCGTAGCGCAGGTTGGCGTTCTCGCACTCGCCGTGCTCGTTGGTGAGCGGCGTGGACGTCTGCGGGAGCTTGTAGGGGTCCGGGGCGTCGGTCGGGTCGTCGATGCCCTTGACCACGCCGTTCTCCAGCGCTGCGGCCGCGGTGACCACCTTGAAGGTGGAGCCCGGCGGGTACGTCTCGCGCAGCGCCCGGTTGAGCGTCGGGTCGTCGGGGTTCTTCGACTTCTGGACCGCGGCCCAGGCCTCCGCGTCGGCCTTGGACGTCCCGGCGAACTTCGACGGGTCGTACGACGGCGTGGAGACCAGCGCGAGGATCTTGCCGGTGGACGGCTCGATCGCGGCGACGGCGCCCTTCTTGCTGCCCAGGCCCTCGAAGGCGGCCTTCTGCGCGGCGCCGCTGAGGGTGGTGACGATGCTGCCGCCCGCCTTCTCCTTGCCCGTGAGCATGTCGAGCGTGTTGCGGAAGAAGAGACGGTCGTCGGTGCCGGTCAGGAAGTCGTCCTCGAGCTTCTCCAGCTGGTTGGCGCCGAAAGCCTGCGAGGAGAACCCGGTCACCGGCGCCCACATGGGGCCGTTCGTCCAGGTGCGCTTGTACTTGTAGTCGCCGCTGGTGGTCTCGACCGAGCCGGTGATGGCCTTGCCGTCCACGATGATGTCGCCGCGCGGGGTGGCGTAGCGCTCGATGTTGACCCGGCGGTTCTCGGTGTCGTCGGCGAGGGAGTCGGCCTTGACGTACTGCAGGTAGTTGACGCGGATGAGCAGGGTCAGGACCAGCAGTCCGCAGAAAACCGCGATCCGGCGCAGGGGCTTGTTCATGACGGGCGGACCACCTGGGTCATCTCGGCGTCGGGGTTGGAGGTGGGGGCCGGGGCCGGTCGGCGCGCGGTGTCGCTGATCCTGATCAGGATGCCGATCAGCGCCCAGTTGGCGATGACGGAGGATCCGCCGTACGCCAGGAACGGCATCGTCATACCGGTGAGCGGGATGAGGCCCATGACACCGCCGGCGACGACGAACACCTGGAGGGCGAAGGCGCCGGAGAGGCCGATGGCGAGCAGCTTGCCGAACGGGTCGCGGGCGGCGAGGGCGGTGCGCACGCCGCGTTCCACGATCAGGCCGTACAGCAGCAGCAGCGCCATGACGCCGGCCAGGCCCAGCTCCTCGCCGAAGGTGGCGAGGATGAAGTCGGAGTTGGCGGCGAAGCGGATCAGCTCGGAGTGGCCCTGGCCCCAGCCGGTGCCGAGGGTGCCGCCGGAGCCGAACGCCCACAGCGCCTGCATGGCCTGCTCGGAGTGGACGACACCGTCCTGAACGGCGGCGCGGCTGAGCTCGTACTCGTGCATCGGGTCGAGCCAGGCCTGCACACGGGTCTGGATGTGCGACTCGAAGCTCGCCACGCCGACCGCGCCGACCGCGGACATCAGCAGACCGAAGACGATCCAGCTGGTCCGCTCGGTGGCGACGTACAGCATGATCACGAACATGCCGAAGAAGAGCAGCGAGGTGCCGAGGTCGGTCTCGAAGACCAGGATCAGGATGGAGATCGCCCAGACCACGATGATCGGGCCGAGGTCGCGGCCGCGCGGCAGGTACAGGCCGAGGAAGCGGCGGCTGGCCAGGGCGAGCGCGTCGCGTTTGACCATGAGGTAGCCGGCGAAGAACACCGCGAGGGCGATCTTCGCGAACTCACCGGGCTGGATGGTGAAGCTGCCGATCTGGATCCAGATCTTGGCGCCGTAGACGTTCAGGCCGAGGCCCGGGACCAGCGGGAGCAGCAGCAGGACCAGCGCGACGACCATGGAGATGTAGGTGTAGCGCTGGAGGACCCGGTGGTCCTTGAGGAAGATGATGACGGCGAGGAACAGGGCGATGCCGAGCGCCGTGTACATCAGCTGCCGTGGCGCGGCGCCACCGGCCTGCTTGATCTGCTGGAGCAGTTTCGACTGGTCCAGCCGCCAGATGGCGACCAGCCCGAGCCCGTTCAGCAGGGTCGCCAGGGGCAGCAGCAGCGGGTCGGCGTACGGGGCGAACCTGCGCACCACGAGGTGGGCGACTCCGGCCAGCAGGCCGAGGCCCAGGCCGTAGGCGAGCAGCCCGGACGGGACCTGCTCGTTGATCGCGAGTCCCACGTTGGCGTAGGCGAACACCGGGATGACGACGGCGAACACCAGCAGCGCGAGCTCGGTGTTGCGCCGGCTCGGGGTGCCGATGGAGCCGATCGTGGACGTGTGGTGCGTCGGCGAGTTGGTTGTACTGCTCATGGTGTGACGGGGCCTCTCACGGCTTGCCTACTGCTTACCGCACAGCGAGACGACCTTCTGCTCTTCCTCCGAGAGGCTGGGGCCGGGGCTGGGAGTGGCGGTCGCGGATGCGGACGGGGACGCGGACACCGAAGGGCTCGGTGTCGCCTTGGACGTGAGGGAGGAGGGAGTGGTTCCCTTGGCCTCGCCCGTCTTGGCGCTGCTACGGGCGGCGGGCGAGGCCGCCTGCTTCTTGCACGCGGCGGCCTGGACGGCCAGTTCGTCGATCTTCTTGCTGGCCGTGGACAGGTTGCCCTCGGCGATCGTGGCCTCGACCAGCTTGCGCTGGTACTCGGGGAGGTACTTGAGTTCGATCTCGGGGTGGTCCTTCTCGACCTTCGAGAGCGAGACCCACGCGAGGTCCTGGCTGATGCCCCGGTACAGAGCGACGTGCTCGCCCTTGGCGCCGACGTAGTACTGCGTCTGCGTCCAGCGCCAGCCGCCGTACAGCCCGCCGCCGATGACGGCGAGGGCGAGGCCGCCGTACAGGGATCTCTTCAGCCACCGGCGGCTCTTGCGGGGCTTGACGAAGTCGTCGTCGGTGTAGTCGCCGAAGCCGTCGGTGGGGATGAAGCCGGTGATGTCGTTGCCGGAGCCGGGCGGGCCGAACTCGCCGCCGCCCTGCCCCTGGCCGCGGCTGTGGCGGCCCTGACGGCCGAGGCCGGAGGCGCGGCCGGCCGGGGTCTGCATGATGCCGTTGTCGTGCAGCTGGTTCTGGTTCTCGGCGACCGCGCCGACCACGACCGGGGTGTCCGACAGATGTCCGGCCAAGGTGTCGCCGGTGTCCAGGTCGAGGACGTCGGCCACGATGACGGTGATGTTGTCGGGGCCGCCGCCGCGCAGCGCGAGCTGGATCAGCTCCTGCACGGTCTCCTGCGGTCCCTGGTAGCTGGCGAGGGTGTCCTCGAGCGTCTGGTGGGAGACGACGCCGGACAGGCCGTCGGAGCAGATCAGATAACGGTCGCCGGCCCGGACCTCGCGGATCGACAGGTCGGGCTCGACGTGCTCGCCGCTGCCCAGCGCGCGCATCAGCAGGGAGCGCTGCGGGTGGGTGGTGGCCTCTTCCTCGGTGATCCGGCCCTCGTCGACCAAGCGCTGCACCCAGGTGTGGTCCTGGGTGATCTGGGTCAGCAGACCGTCGCGCAGCAGGTACGCGCGCGAGTCGCCGACGTGCACCAGGCCGAGCCGCTGACCGGTCCACAGCAGGGCGGTCAGCGTCGTGCCCATGCCTTCGAGCTGGGGGTCCTCGTCGACCAGGGAGCGCAGCTGGTCGTTGGCGCGCTGGACGGCCGTGCCGAGCGAGGTGAGGACGTCGGAGCCCGGGACGTCGTCGTCGAGGGCGACGATGGTGGAGATGGCCTCGGAGGAGGCGACCTCGCCGGCGGCGGCGCCGCCCATGCCGTCGGCGATGGCGAGCAGGCGCGGACCGGCGTAACCGGAGTCCTCGTTGCCCTCCCGGATCATCCCCTTGTGCGATCCGGCGGCGAAGCGCAGTGACAGACTCATGCCCACCTCGCCCGTCGGCCCCGGGTACAGCCGGTCGTGTCGAGCCACACTGCCCACCCTCCGGTCGGGAGCTCGCCGGGGCCCGGGGTGCCGGCCGCCGCCGCGTGCTCGCTCCGCTCGCGCTCACTCATGATGTAGCACTACTTCCGCAGCTCGATGACGGTCTTGCCGATACGGATCGGCGCGCCCAGCGGGATCGGTGTGGGAGTCGTCAGCCGCGTCCGGTCGAGGTACGTGCCGTTGGTGGAGCCGAGGTCCTCGACGATCCACTGGCCGTCGCGGTCCGGGTAGATCCTGGCATGGCGGCTGGAGGCGTAGTCGTCGTCCAGCACGATGGTGCTGTCGTGGGCGCGCCCCAGCGTGATGGTCTGGCCCTGGAGCGCGACGGTCGTGCCGGTGAGGGTGCCCTCGGACACGACGAGCTTTGTCGGGGCGTTACGGCCCCGGCGGCCGCCGGAGGCGGGCTGCTGGCGCTGCTGCGGGGGCGCCTGGCGCTGGGCGGCCTGCTGCTGCGGGCGTGCGGCCTCCCGGCGCGAGCCGCGCTGGGTGACACGCGTACCGAACAGGTCGCTGCGGATGACCTGCACGGCCACGATCACGAACAGCCACAGTACGGCCAGGAAACCCAGCCGCATGACCGTGAGGGTCAGCTCTGACATTGCCCCCGCTTCACCCTTCGGCTTGCCGGTAAATGATGGTGGTGCTGCCCACGACGATCCGCGAGCCGTCGCGGAGCGTAGCGCGGGTGGTGTGCTGCCCGTCCACCACGATGCCGTTGGTGGATCCGAGATCCTGGATCGTCGAGGGCGTTCCGGTCCGGATCTCGCAGTGCCGGCGGGAGACGCCGGGGTCGTCGATCCGCACGTCGGCCTCGGTGCTGCGGCCCAGCACGAGCGTCGAGCCGGAGATCTGGTGGCGGGTGCCGTTGATCTCGATCCAGTGGCGGGTGCGCGAGCCGGGCGCCGGGGCGCCGGCCGGGCCGCCGCCGGACCGCTGGCCGCCCGCGGCGGGCGGGTAGCCGTAGCCGCCGGGACGGCCGCCGGGCGGCGGTGAGGACGGCATGGGGGGAGCGGCGGAAGCGCCTGCGGGCGGATAGCCGTAGCCGCCGGGGCGCTGCCGGCCGGCGGCGGGCGCGCTCTCGGGCGCCTGCTGGCTGCTGGAGGAGGCGAGCGTACGGCTGCGCACCCGGTACAGGCCGGTGTCGAGGTCGTCCGCCTTCTCCAGGTTGACCTTGATCGGCCCCATGAAGGTGTAGCGCTGCTGCTTGGCGTAGTCGCGCACCATGCCTGCGAGTTCGTCGCCGAGCTGACCGGAGTAGGGGCTGAGCCGCTCGAAGTCCGGCGTGCTCAGCTCCACGATGAAGTCGTTGGGTACGACGGTGCGGTCGCGGTTCCAGATCGTCGCGTTGTTGTCGCACTCCCGCTGGAGCGCTCCCGCGATCTCCACGGGCTGGACCTCGGACTTGAACACCTTGGCGAAGGTGCCGTTGACCAGACCCTCGAGGCGCTGCTCGAACTTCTTCAGGACTCCCATGGGGCACCTCCTCCGTCGCTGGTACTGCTGTCCCGCGCCCTGCTGCTTACCTGGTACTGCTTACTGATCGTATCCACGCGCCGGTGAATCGGCTGGTTCCCCCTGTCGGCCCCGCCGACAGGTGTCGACGGGGGCCTCGGCACCCGCCTCGGCGTCGGTGGCGCCTCGGCTTCCGCTTCGGCTCCTCGCCTCGGCTTCCGCGTCCGCTTTCGCGTCGGCTTCCGCCCAGGATCGTAGAGGCGGCTGAGGACCAGTGTCCCGCACCCGGCTGTGGACCTCGCCCTTCTCCTGGGGAGACGGTCGCCATAGGTACGAGGTTGATACGTGAACCGGTCGTCGCCGAGACGTAGGGAGGGTGCCGCGCGCTTTCCTGCGGTGTCCCCTGCCCGGGAACAAGGGATGTGAACGCACCCTTCCCACCGTGCTAATGTTCTGCATGTCGGAAGGCGGCGGGCCGAAAAGCCCACAAGCCCGAGGACACACCCAATGCGCGGGTGGCGGAATAGGCAGACGCGCTGGATTCAGGTTCCAGTGCCCGCAAGGGCGTGGGGGTTCAACTCCCCCCTCGCGCACAGCTGGAAGCCCCGCAGGTCTCGGACCTGCGGGGCTTTCGCATGTCCGGGACCGGCCGGAAGGCGTGAGGTATCTCACGGGTGAGCGTCGTCAGCGCGTTCGCGAAGTTGTCCACAGGGTCTGACGGGTTTCGGCCAGCGGCTGTACGGTCGGCACGAGTTGATGTTCGGTGCGGGTGCGGGGGAGGCGGTCGTGATGACCGAGGCCGGGGTCGGCGCTGCCGCGGGTGCGGCTGCGGGCGCGGGAGTTGTGGGCGGGGGCGGTGCGGGCGCGGCGGGTTCCGTCGGCGGTGGCCGGCTTCCCCGGGTGCGCGGGTTCGCGCAGTGGCCCTCTGCCGGGTCGCCCAAGGCCGAGGGCAAGGCACTTCGGGAGCGGGTGGCGCGCGCCGCGCACGCGGGACTGGACGCCGACTCCTCCCGGCCGAGCGCGGTGGAGGCGGTCGAGGAGTCCAGCCGGGGCCGTCTGCCCGAGCTGACGCCTATAAGGGTGGGCAGGATGGCGGCCACGCCCTTCGCGTTCCTGCGCGGCTCGGCCGGCCTCATGGCCCACGACCTCGCCCGTACCCCCATGACCGGCGTCCGCGCCCAGATCTGCGGTGACGCCCACGCGGCCAACTTCGGCCTGTACGGCGACGCCCGCGGCGATCTCGTCATCGACCTGAACGACTTCGACGAGACGGTTCAGGGCCCCTGGGAGTGGGACCTCAAGCGGCTCGCTGCCTCCCTGGTGCTCGCGGGCCGGGAGGCCGGCGCCGACGAGGACACCTGCCGCAAGGCCGCCCATGACGCCGCGGGCGCCTACCGCCGCACGATGCGTCTGCTGGCCAAGCTGCCCGCGCTGGACGCGTGGAACGCCATCGCCGACGAGGAGTTGGTCTCCCACGCCGACGCCCATGACCTGCTGGGCACCCTGGAGCGGGTGTCCGAGAAGGCGCGGGCCAACACCAGCGGGCGGTTCGCGGCGAAGTCGACCGAGCCGACCGCGGAAGGCGGGTACCGCTTCGTCGACGCCCCGCCGGTGCTGCGGCGCGTGCCGGACCGTGAGGCGGCCGCGGTGGCGGCCTCCCTGGAGGCGTATCTGACCACCGTGCCGGAGGACCGCCATCCGCTGCTGGCCCGGCACGCGGTGCACGACGTCGCCTTCCGCATCGTCGGCACGGGCAGCGTGGGCACGCGGTCCTACGTCGTGCTGCTGCTGGACCACCGCGGCGAGCCGCTGGTCCTCCAGGTGAAGGAGGCGCGGGCCTCCGCCCTGGTCCCGCATCTGCTGACCGCCGGCTTCGACGTGCCGGACGTCGACCACGAGGGGCGCCGGGTGGTCCTCGGCCAGAAGCGCATGCAGGTCGTCAGCGACGTTCTGCTGGGCTGGACGACGGTCGAGGGGCGGCCGTTCCAGGTGCGCCAGTTCCGCAACCGCAAGGGCAGCGTCGATCCCGCCGCCCTCTCGGCGGACCAGGTCGACGACTACGGCCGGATGACGGGCGCGCTCCTGGCCCGCGCCCACTCCCACAGCGCCGACCCGCGCCTGCTCGCCGGCTACTGCGGCAAGAACGAGGAACTCGACGAGGCCATCGCGACGTTCGCCGTCGCCTACGCCGACCGCACGGAAGCCGATCACGCGGACCTGGTGCGGGCGATCAGGGAGGGACGGATCGCGGCGGAGACCGGGGTGTGAGGCGGAGGGGAGCGGCCTTCGCCGGCGTGGAGGCGTCGGGGCGCCCGGGAGGCGTCGGGGTGTCCCGCAGGCGCCGGTGCGGGTGGGCCTGGGCTTTCCGTGGGGGGCTCCCGCTTGGCCTACGCTGGTCTGGTGACGACCCCCGAAGCTGAGCAGGCGCGGCCCGAGGAGCGGCTGGAGCAGGCCGTGCGGGCCGCTGAGCAGGCGTTGATCGAGTTCGAGATCGCGGTGGAGACCTTCCGCGTCGAGGTCGAGAACTTCTCGCGGCTCCACCACCAAAGACTCGGTCCCATGTACGCCAGGCTCGACGAGCTGGAGGCGCAGATAGCCGAGGCGAGGGCGGAACGCAGCGGCGATCCCGAGGACCGGCGCAAGGCGGCCGAGGCGAGGGCCCGGGTGCTGCCGATGCCCGGCGTCGAGGAGCTGTTCCACGGCTGGATGGACGGACAGGGGCTGTTCGACGAGGCCGCCGCGATGCTCACGGACCAGTCGGTGCGGCCCCCGGAGCGGGTGCGCCCCAGCGACGAGGCCCGCAAGCTCTACCGTGAGCTGGCCCGCAAGGCGCACCCCGACCTGGCGCAGGAGGACGCGGAGCGGGCGCGGCGCGAGGAGTTCATCACCCGCGTCAACGCCGCCTACGCCCGCGGTGACGAGAGCCTGCTGCGTGAGCTGGCCGCGGAGTGGGCGGCCGGGCCGGTGCCGCCGGAGCGGCGTCCGAGCCCGAGCGAGGAGCTGTACGCCCGCCTCGAATGGCTCGCGGAGCGCAAGGAGATGCTGGCGTTGGTCGCGCGCGAGCTGGAGGACAGCGCGATCGGCTCGATGCTGCGTCTGGCCCCGGAGGACCCCGACCGCCTGCTCGACGAGATCGCCGACCAGCTGCTGGCCGAGGTCGAGAAGAGGGAGGCCGAGCTGGCGGGGCTCGCCGGGTAGCGCCGTGCGGTGGAGCCAGGCGGGGCTGCTCGCCTGGCGGCGTCCGGTAGCGTCGGGGCCATGAGTTTCGGAGCTGGTGTGCCCACGGTCGAGGTCGGCGACGTCAAGGACGGCGACTTCCTGCTGGACGTCCGTGAGGACGACGAGTGGAAGGCGGGCCACGCCGAGGGGGCGCTGCACATCCCCATCAGCGAGTTCGTCGCCCGGTACGGCGAGCTGACCGAGGCGGCTCCCCAGGACGGGCGGGTCCATGTGATCTGCCGCTCCGGTGGCCGGTCGGCCCAGGTCACCATGTACCTCGTGCAGCAGGGCATCGACGCCGTGAACGTCGACGGCGGCATGCAGCACTGGGCCGCCGCCGGTCGCCCGGTCGTCACCGACGAGGACCAACCGGGCTTCGTCCTCTGACGGGAGCCGTTCTTCCCGTCGTCTTCACCGTCACCGGCGGTGTTCAGCCGAGGGGGTGGGCGGCCAGCAGGTCGCCCAGGGTCTCCTCGTGGGCCGCGGCCGGGCCGAGGGACAGCTCCAGGTGCTTGGCCCAGGCGTGGTAGCGGTGCAGCGGGTAGTCGACGTCCGCGCCGAAGCCGCCGTGCAGATGCTGCGCGGTCTGCACCACGCGCCGTACGCCCTCCGAGGCCCAGATCTTGGCCACGGCGATGTCGCCGGCGGCGGGCAGCGCTCCGGACGCGCCCGAGGTGAGCCGCCAGGCGGCCTGCCACAGGGTGACCTCCATCGCGCGCAGGTCGATGTAACGGTCGGCCGCCTGTACGGCGACCGCTTGGAACGTGGCGATCGGGTGCCCGAATTGCTCCCTTTTGGCCGCGTAGTCGCTCGTCATCGCCAGTACGCGTTCGCCCAGTCCGAGCGCCAGCGCGCAGGTCCCGGTGGTCAGCAGGGCGCGCAGTTCCTCCCAGGCGCCGTCGGCGGTGATGACGTGCCGGGCGGGGATCCGGGCGGAGTCGAGGCGCAGTTCCCCGAGCCGTTCGCCCGTGGTGGAGATCTGCTCGGCGAGCGCGCTGCCCTCCTGTCCGCGGGGGACCAGGGCGAGAACGCTGCGGTCGTCGCCGGTACGCGCGGGGACGAGCACGAAGTCGGCGTCGTAGGCCCACGCCACCGCCGTCTGCACTCCGTCCAGCACCCAGGCGTCCCCGTCCTGTCGTGCGGTGACGGCGAGTTCGGCCGCGTCATGGCCGGTGCGGCCGTGTGCGGCGACGGTCAGGACGACCTCGCCGCGGACGGCACCGGCGAGCAGCTCGGCCTGTGCCTCGGCGGTGCCGTGGGCCTGTACGGCCGCCGCGGCCGCGCTGCTCTCCAGGAGCGGCACCCGCGCCAGTGACTTCGCCGACTCGCGCAGCACCAGGCACAGGGCGACGGCGTCCAAGCCGGCCCCGCCGTACTCCTCGTCGAGCAGCAGGCCGAGCAGGTCCGTGCCGGCGAGCCTCTCCCAGAGCACGCGGTCGAAGTGATCGGCGACGGCTCCGCCCCTGGTGAGCGCGGGGCTGGTGACGCCGTCGGGCGCGACGTCGGCGAAGACTCCCCGCGCGGCCTCGGCCGCCGCCTGCTGCTCCTCGGTGAAGGTGAAGTCCACGGCCTGTCCTCCCGACGGGTCAGCTGATCTGACGGAGCGTCAAGATAGAACAGGTTCTAGAAGAAGGGAACGGGTCTCCCGCCGTCGGCCCGGCTTCACCCTCGCTCAGCGGTCGAAGTCGACCTCCACCGCCTCGGTCAGCGGATGCGACTGGCACGCCAGGACGTAGCCGGCCTCCGTCTCCTCCGGCTCCAGCGCGAAGTTGCGGTTCATACGGACCTCGCCCGACACCAGGAAGGCCCGGCAGGTGCCGCACACCCCGCCCTTGCAGGCGTAGGGGGCGTCGGGCCGGTTGCGCAGGACCGTCTCCAGCAGCGACTCCCCTTCCCGCACGGGCCAGCTGCCGCCGCGGCCGTCGAGGCGGGCGGTCACGGTGCTGTGCGCGGGAGCGCCCGCCGTCGCGCCGGGCGCCGCCGCCGTGACGTCGACGTGGAAGATCTCCTCGTGGATGCGGGAGCGGGGGACGCCGATCCCCCGCAGCGCCTGTTCCGCGCCCTGGACCAGTCCGAAGGGCCCGCACAGGAACCATCCGGCCACGTCCGCCACGGGCAGCAGTGACGGCAGCAGACGCGCCAGCCGCTCCCGGTCGAGCCGCCCGGACGGCAGCCCGGCCTGCTGCTCCTCCCGGGAGAGGACGGTGACCAGCTGCAACCGCTCCGGGTACCGGTCCTTCAGATCTGCGACCTCGTCCAGGAACATCGTGGAGGCGGCCGTCCGGTCGCTGCGGATCAGGCAGAACCGGGCGGCGGGCTCGCGCGCGAGCAGGGTGGAGACGATCGACAGCACCGGGGTGATGCCACTGCCGCCGACGACGGCCGCGTACAGGCCGGGCGCGGGGTCGAGGGTGAACCGGCCCGCCGGCGTCATCACCTCCAGTTCGTCGCCGACGGTGATCTCCTTGAGCGCGTACGTCGAGAAGGCGCCGCCGTCGACCAGTCGCACCCCCACCCGCAGGGTGTGCGGGCCGTCGCCGCCTGGGTCGGGCGCGGGGGAGCAGATCGAGTACGTCCGCCGGACCTCGGTCCCGTCGGCCCGGCGCCGCAGGGCGAGATGCTGGCCCGGCGCGTGCCGGTACTCCGCGCGCAGTTCGGCGGGGACCGCGAAGGTGAGGGCGACGGAGTCGTCGGTGAGCCGGTCCACCGCGGCCACGGGGAGCGGGTGGAAGCGGGCCATCACAACTCCTTGAAGTGGTCGAAGGGTTCACGGCAGGCGAGGCACCGGCGCAGCGCCTTGCAGGCGGTGGAGGAGAAGCGGCTGAGCAGTTCGGTGTCGGCGCAGCCGCAGTGCGGGCAGCGCACCGGGTCGTCGGCCGGGGCTGCCCCGCTGGTCGTCCGGGTCGGGCCGAGGGACAGTGCGACCGGCTCCGCCGTCGTCCGGGTGCGTGGGGGCGCGATGCCGAACTCCCTGAGTTTGCGGCGGCCTTCGGCGGAGATGTCGTCCGTGGACCAGGCGGGCGTGAGCACCGTGCGCACGGTGACCTCGCGCACGCCGTGCTCGCGCAGCACCCGCTCGATGTCCTCGGACATCGCCTCCACGGCCGGGCAGCCGGTGTAGGTCGGGGTCAACTCGACCTCTACGGCGTCCGCGTCGCGTACGTGCACCGCGCGCACCACACCGAGCTCCTGGAGGGTGAGGACGGGCAGTTCGGGGTCGGGCACCGATCCGGCGACGGCGAGGAGTTCCGCTTCCAGCGCCGTGAGCGTCACCATGACGCCCCCGGGTGGCTGCGGTGCAGGTGCTGCATCTCGGCGAGCATCCGCCCGAAGGACTCGGTGTGCACACCCTGGCGGCCCGCGCCGGCGCTCCACGCTCCGGTGCGCGCGCCCTCGGGCAGGGCGAGCCCCGCCCGGCGCAGAACGTCCCCGACCGATTCCAGCCAGGCCGCTTCCAGAGCCGTCCGGTCGGCGTCGACGCCGTCCACCGGCTGGAACAGCTCTCCGGTGAACCGCCATAGCGCCGCGCACGCCCGCCGCATCCGCTCATGGCTCAGCTCGGTGCCGTCACCGAGCCGCAGCGTCCACTGCTCGGCGTGGTCGCGGTGGTAGGCGACCTCCTTGACGGCCTTCGCGGCGAGCCCGGCGAACGGACCACCCGCGGTGGCCAGTTGGGCGTACAGCAGGTGCTGATAGGTGGAGAAGTACAGCTGGCGGGCGATGGTGTGGGCGAAGTCGCCGTTGGGCTGTTCCACCAACTGCAGGTTGCGGAAGGCGCGTTCCTCGCGCAGGTAGGCGAGGTCGTCCTCGTCGCCGGCCATCGACAGCAGGACGCGAGCCTGGCCCAGCAGGTCGAGCGCGATGTTGGCGAGGGCCACCTCCTCCTCCAGCACGGGCGCGTGGCCCATCCACTCTCCCAGGCGGTGGGAGAGCACCAGGGCGTCGTCGCCCAGGGCGAGGGCCGCCGGCGTGACCGAGCCCTGTGTCCGAGTCTTCCCGGTCGCGGTCACAGGTGCTTCACCCCTTCCGGGATCTCGTAGAACGTCGGGTGCCGGTACGGCTTGTCGGCGGCCGGCTCGAAGAACGGGTCCTTCTCGTCCGGTGAGGAGGCGGTGATCGCGGTGGACGGCACCACCCAGATGGAGACGCCCTCACCGCGCCGGGTGTACAGGTCGCGGGCGTTGCGCAGGGCGAACTCCGCGTCGGGCGCGTGCAGGCTGCCGGCGTGGGTGTGGGAGAGGCCGCGCCGGGAGCGCACGAAGACCTCCCAGAGGGGCCAGTCGGTGTTCGTCATGCCTGCTCCACTCCCGCTCCGCGGCCGGTGGCCCCGCCGCTGTGCCTGGCCGCGTGTGCCGCGGCCGCCTCCCGTACCCAGGCGCCCTCGTCGTGGGCCCGCTTTCGCTGGTCGATCCGCTGTTCGTTGCACGGGCCGTTGCCCTTGAGGACCTCCTTGAACTCCGTCCAGTCGATCGGGCCGAAGTCGTGGTGTCCCCGCTCCTCGTTCCACTTCAGGTCCGGGTCGGGGAGCGTGAGCCCCAGGGACTCCGCCTGCGGGACGCAGATGTCGACGAAGCGCTGGCGCAGTTCGTCGTTGGAGTGCCGCTTGATCTTCCAGGCCATCGACTGCGCGGAGTGCGCCGACTCGTCGTCGGGCGGGCCGAACATCATCAGCGAGGGCCACCACCAGCGGTCGACCGCGTCCTGCGCCATCGCGTGCTGCTCCGGCGTTCCGCGGCTGAGGGCGAGCAGCAGCTCGTAGCCCTGGCGCTGGTGGAAGGACTCCTCCTTGCAGATACGGACCATCGCGCGCGCGTACGGGCCGTAGGAGCAGCGGCACAGGGGCACCTGGTTGGTGATCGCGGCGCCGTCGACGAGCCAGCCGATCGCGCCCACGTCGGCCCAGGTCAGCGTGGGGTAGTTGAAGATCGAGGAGTACTTCTGGCGGCCGGTGTGCAGCTTGTCGAGCAGTTCGTCCCTGCCGACGCCCAAGGTCTCGGCCGCGCTGTACAGATACAGCCCGTGCCCCGCCTCGTCCTGGACCTTCGCCATCAGGATGGCCTTGCGGCGCAGTGAGGGCGCGCGCGTGATCCAGTTCGCCTCCGGCTGCATGCCGATGATCTCGGAATGGGCGTGCTGGGCGATCTGGCGGACCAGCGTGGCGCGGTAGGCGTCGGGCATCCAGTCGCGCGGCTCGATCCGCTCGTCCGCGGACACGGCGGCGTCGAAGACGCGCTGATAGGCGTCCTCGTCGACCGCGCCGTCCTGGGCGCCGTGCTGTGTGCGGGCCGGCTGGTGCGCGGCTGCGGCTGCTGTCGCCATGCGGTCCCCCTCGACCTTGGGCTCTGCCCGAGCCTCTCCCGACCGATCGTTCGGTCCGTGCGATTCCATGGTGGGACGGCCGTCGTAAGGTGTCAACCGCTGTGGAAAACTCGCCGGCCGGCCTGTGGACAACCGGCGAGGGCGCCGATGACGGCCGCTTGCGGCGCTCTCCGCCGTGCCGGCCGGGACAGGGGGAGGGCTGCGCGGCCCCCGAGGGCTGAGTACCGTTCGTGCGACGACTGTGCGACGGGCGTGCGAAGGCCGTCCAGATGTACACGGCCGGGACGCGGAACGCCCCGGCGGCGCGTACCGGCGGCCGGCCGGGGCACGGCAGGGCGGTCGGAAGACGGACGGATGAAGACGGACGGATCCGGGGAACGGGGCGGAATGGACGCGTACGACGGAGGCACCGACGCCCCGCGGGAGGCGGAGGCGTCCCGGGGGCCGGGCACCGGTCCGCCGCCCGGCGAGGGGCCGCGGGCGACGGGCTCCGTGCCCCGCCCGCGCGCCGAGGCCTCCGGCGGCGGCCCGGCCCCGGACAGCGAGCCCACGGACCGGACCGACTCCCCCGAGCCCGTGGCGGGCGGCCCGGGCGCGGACTCGCCCGTCCCCGCCCCCTCCACTGTTCCTGCGGACGCCGCCGCACAACCCGCCGCCCGTGCCGAACCTGACGGCGTCCCCGTCGGGCCCGGTCCTGCCGCGGCGGCCCCCGGTCCGCGCGCCGGCGTCGCGGCTCTGTCGACCGGCTACCGGATAGCCGCCGCCCTGGCGGTCGCCGTCGTGGCGGTCGCCGTCTGCGTCCACGTCGGCATGGTGTTCCTGCACGTCGCACCCGCCAACACGGTCACCAAGACGCACGGCGAGGCGGTCGACGACTGGGTCTACCCGGAGTTCGAGCAGAACTGGAAGCTGTTCGCCCCGAACCCGCTCCAGCAGAACATCGCCGTCCAGGTCCGCGCCGACATACGCACCGCGGGCGGTGAGAGGCGGACCACCGGCTGGTACGACCTGTCCGCCCAGGACGGCCGCGACATAGACGGCAACCTGCTGCCGAGTCACACCCAGCAGAACGAACTGCGCCGGGCCTGGGACTTCTACACCGGTTCGCATGACGCCGAGAACCGTTCGGTGAGCACGCGCAGCGCGCTGTCGGAGTCCTACCTGCGCCGCATCGTCGTCCTGCGCATGGACCGCGGCGGCGCGGCCGGAGAGGGCGGCGTCGTCGAGCGCGTCCAGGTCCGCTCCAGGACCACCGACGTGCGGGCGCCCGGCTGGAGTGACGAGAAGACGTCGTCGGGCGCGGCGTACCGTGTCCTGCCCTGGTGGCCGGTGACGGCCGCCGACACCGCGGGAGGCGCGCAGTGAACCGGTTCACCCAAGCGGCGTCCGCCGCCCTCGCGCGCGTGACCGGAGCGGCGCTCGGTCCCTACCAGAGCGCGGTGGTCCGGATCGGCTTCAGTCTCACCTGGCTGCTGTTCCTGCTGCGCGAGCTTCCCCACCGCGGGGAGCTCTACGGCCCCGACGGCCCCTGGAGCTGGCAGCTGGCCCGGCGGCTGATCGACGAGAACGGCGCGTTCACGGCGCTGATGTGGTCGGACGGACGGCTCTGGTTCGAGACCGTGTACGCGCTGGCGGTGCTGGCGAGCGTGCTGCTGCTGCTCGGCTGGCGCACCCGCACGGCCTCCGTGCTCTTCATGATCGGCGTGCTTTCGCTGCAGAACCGCAGCATCTTCATGGGCGACGGCGGCGACAACGTCCTGCACCTGATGTCGATCTACCTCGTGTTCACGCGCTGCGCCCAGGTGTGGTCCCTGGACGCCCGCCGGGCGCGGCGCACGGAGGCGGCACACGCGCGTGGGGAGCGGGTCACCGACCGGATCGGGCCCGCCCTGTGGGGCGTGCTCGGGTTCGCGCTGGTCGCCGTGACCGCGGCGGGCCGTCTCGACGGCGATCCGACCGTGCCGGTGATCCTCTGGGCGGTGTGGATCGCGCAGGGCTTGTGGTGGGCCGTGGGGCGTCTGGGGAAGACCTCCCAGCCCCGGATCCTGCTGGACGTCGTCGCCGACGTCCTGCACAACGGCGCCCTGTTCGTGATCATGGCGGAGGCCTGTCTGATCTACGCGACCGCCGGCTGGTACAAGATCCAGGGCTCGCGCTGGCAGGACGGCACCGCCGTCTACTACCCGCTGCACCTGGACTACTTCTCGCCCTGGCCGGCGCTCGCGGACCTGCTGTCCGCCAGCGGCACCATGGTGATGCTCGTGACCTACGGGACGGTCGTCGTACAGGTCGCCTTCCCGTTCACGCTGTTCAACCGGCGCGTGAAGAACGTGCTGCTCGCGGTGATGATGACCGAGCACGCGGTGATCGCCGTCGTCCTGGGGCTGCCGTTCTTCTCCCTTGCGATGATCGCGGCGGACGCGGTCTTCCTGTCGACGCCGTTCCTGCGCCGGCTCGGCGGCTGGGCGGCACGCGTGCGTGAGGCGATGACCTCGCGCGGCGGGGTCTCGGTGCCCGCTCAGCGGGGCCCGAGCACGGCCGAGGAGGCCGAAGAACGCCGCGTAGGCTTCACGGCATGACCGACCCCGATCCTCTCGGCGGCCTGCTCGGCCGGTGGCGGCGGCTCGCCGAAACCGGCGTGCTGCTCGACGGCTTCCACGCCCTCAAGCACGCCGTGCGCTTCGGGGCCGACGTCACGGCGGCGGTCGCCGTCGACCGTCGGGCGGCGCTCGCCCTGGCCGACGAACTCGCCCCCGACGTCCGGGGGACCCTGGACGCGCTCCTCACCGAGGTGCCCGAGGCGGCGTACGCCGCGCTGGTGCCGCGCCGGCATCCCACCGCCGTGGCCGCGCTGGCCGTACGTCCCGCGCGGGAGGCGAACCTGCGCGCGCTGGCCCGGGAGCCGCGCACCGCGCCCGTCGTGGTCCTCGACGAGCCGCGCAACCTGGGCAACGCGGGAGCGGTGATCCGGCTGGCCGCCGGCTTCGGGGCGACCGGGGTGGTCACCACCGGCACGCTCGACCCCTGGCATCCGACCGTCGTGCGCGGCGGCGCGGGGCTGCACTTCGCGACCGCCGTGGAACGGCTGAGCGTCGAGGAGCTGCCGCCCGGGCCGGTGTTCGCGCTGGACCCGGAGGGCGAGGACGTCCGGGGCGTCAAGCTCCCGGACGACGCCGTGCTCGCCTTCGGCTCGGAGCGCAGCGGGCTGTCCGGCGCGCTGCGCGCGCGTGCCGACCATCTCCTCGCGCTTCCCATGCGGCCCCAGGTCTCCAGCTACAACCTCGCGACCAGCGTGGCCATGACGCTGTATCACTGGAGCGCGGGGCCGCACGGCACCGCTTGAGGGAGGGCTCCCTCAGGGGCTGCTCAGGCCTCCCTGCGCACCTCGACGATCCGGAAGCGGTTGGCCACGAAGGCCCCGTCGCACAGTGCGGCGTTGGCCGCCGGGTTGCCGCCCGAGCCGTGGAAGTCGGAGAACGCGGCCGTCTGGTTGACGTAGACCCCGCCGGTGAGGTTCAGGGACAGCTGGGCTGCCTCCTCCAGGCAGACCTCCTGGATGCCCTGCTCGACCTCCTCGTCGGTGGTGTACGCGCCGACCGTCATCGCGCCCTTCTCGCGGACGGTGCGCCGCAGCAGGTCCAGGGCGTCAGCGGCGGAGTCGACGGCGACGGCGAAGGAGACCGGCCCGAAGCACTCGCTCAGGTAGGCGGGCTCGTCGTCCGCGCCCTCCCAGAACTTGCGCGCGCCGTCCAGCTTGACGATCACGGGGGTGCGCACGACAGCGTCGGGGAACTCCGGGTTGGCGACCTCGCGGGAGGCGAGCGCCACCTCACCCAGGCTCGCCGCGGCCTCCAGGCGGGCCTTGACGTCGGGGTTGACGATGGCGCCCAGCAGGGCGTTGGCCCGGGCGTCGTCGCCCAGGAGTCCGTCGACCGCGCGCGCGAGGTCGGCGACGACCTCGTCGAAGGTCTTGTGGCCCTGGTCGGTGCGGATGCCGTCCCGCGGGATCAGCAGGTTCTGCGGGGTGGTGCACATCTGGCCGCTGTACAGGGACAGCGAGAACGCCAGGTTGGCGAGCATGCCCTTGTAGTCGCCGGTCGACTCCACGAGGACGGTGTTGACGCCGGCCTTCTCCGTGTAGACCTCCGCCTGGCGGGCGTTGGCCTCGAGCCAGTCGCCGAAGGAGGTCGATCCGGTGTAGTCGATGATCCTGATCTCGGGCCGCGTGGCCAGCGTCTTCGCGATGCCCTCGCCGGGCCGCTCGGCGGCGAGCGCGACCAGGTCGGCGGCGAAGCCCGCCTCGGCGAGCACCTCGCGCGCGACGCCCACGGTCAGCGCCAGCGGCAGCACCGCGCGCGGGTGCGGCTTGACCAGGACCGCGTTGCCGGTGGCCAGGGAGGCGAACAGGCCCGGGTAGCCGTTCCACGTGGGGAAGGTGTTGCAGCCGATCATCAGCGCGATGCCGCGCGGGACCGGGGTGAACTGCTTGGTGAGGGCGAGCGGTTCCCGCTTGCCCTGGGGCTTCGTCCACTCCGCGGTGTCCGGCGTGCGGACCTGCTCCACGTACGCGTACGCCACGGCCTCCAGGCCGCGGTCCTGCGCGTGGGGGCCGCCCGCCTGGAACGCCATCATGAACGCCTGGCCGGAGGTGTGCATGACCGCGTGGGCGAACTCGTGGGTGCGGTCGCTGATCCGCTTGAGGATCTCCAGGCAGACCGCCGCGCGGATCTCCGCTCCCGCGTCCCGCCAGGCGCGCTGTCCGGCCTTCATGGCGGGCAGCAGCACGTCGATGTCCGCGTGCGGGTACGTCACGCCCAGCTCCACGCCGTACGGGGAGACCTCGCCGCCGACCCAGTCGTCCGTGCCGGGCTGGCCGAGGTCGAGGCGGGTGCCCAGGAGGGCGTCGAAGGCCGCCTTGCCGGCCGCCGCGTCCAGACTGCCGTTCTCCCCGTAGGCCTTGGGGTGCTCCGGGTGCGGCGACCAGTACGCGCGGGTGCGGATCGCTTCCAGGGCCTGGTCGAGGGTGGGCCGGTGCTTGGCGATCAGATCGTGTGCGGTGAGTTCGGCGGCCATGGGGGACCAACTCCTCGTCGTGAGAGCTCGTCGTCGAGCTCAGGACCTGGACGGAAACCCTGCGAAGCAGGGACAGGAACGGACGGTCAGAGTTAGAGTAACCGAACGATCGGTCGGGACAAGGGGGTCCGCCGCATCTGTGGACAACGCCGTGCGGGAGGATCGCGCACATGACAGCACTCGACCTCAGCAGCCCCGTGGCCGTCGTCGGCACGGGCACCATGGGTCAGGGCATCGCCCAGGTCGCGCTGGTCGCGGGCCATCCCGTACGGCTGTACGACGCCCTCCCCGGTCGGGCCCGGGAGGCCGCCGGCGCGATCTGCGCCCGGCTGGACCGGCTCGTCGAGAAGGACCGGCTCACCGCCGCCGACCGGGACGCCGCCCGCGCCCGCCTCACGCCCGTGGACGACCTGGCCCAGCTCGCTGACTGCGCCCTGGTCGTCGAGGCCGTCCTGGAGCGCCTGGACGTCAAGCAGGAGCTGTTCCGCGCGCTGGAGGACGTCGTCGGCGACGACTGCCTGCTCGCCACCAACACCTCGTCCCTGTCGGTGACGGCCGTCGGCGGCGCCCTGCGCAATCCGGGCCGCCTCGTGGGCCTGCACTTCTTCAACCCCGCGCCGCTGCTGCCGCTGGTCGAGGTCGTCTCCGGCTTCGCCACCGACGTCACGTCCGCCACACGCGCGTACGAGACGGCCCGCGCCTGGGGCAAGACACCCGTCGCCTGCGCCGACACCCCCGGCTTCATCGTCAACCGCATCGCGCGGCCCTACTACGCCGAGGCGTTCGCGGTCTACGAGGCGCAGGGCGCCGACCCGGCCACCATCGACGCCGTCCTGCGCGAGTCCGGCGGCTTCAAGATGGGCGCGTTCGAGCTGACCGACCTGATCGGCCAGGACGTCAACGAGTCCGTCACGCACTCCGTCTGGCAATCCTTCTTCCAGGACGCGCGGTTCACCCCCTCGCTCGCCCAGCGCCGGCTCGTCGAGTCAGGCCGCCTCGGCCGCAAGACCGGCCAGGGCTGGTACGACCACCGCGACGGCGCCGAGCGCCCCGAGCCGCACACCGCGGAGAAGCACCGGCCGCCCGCCTACGTCGTCGCCGAGGGGGATCTGGGGCCCGCCTCGGAGCTGCTGGGGATGATCCGCGAGGCGGGCATCCAGGTCCGCGAGGAGGAAGAGGACCACGGCACCCGGCTGGTCCTGCCCAGCGACGGCGCGCTGGCGCTCGCCGACGGGCAGACGTCCGTGGAGTTCCGCGACGTCGTCTACTTCGACCTGGCCCTGGACTACCGCAAGGCCACCCGGATCGCCCTGTCCGCGTCCCAGGACACCTCGCCGCAGGCCCTGTCCGAGGCGATCGGCCTGTTCCAGGCGCTCGGCAAGGACGTCAGCGTCATCGGCGACGTCCCCGGCATGATCGTCGCCCGCACGGTCGCGCGGATCGTCGACCTCGCGCACGACGCCGTCGCCAAGGGCGTGGCCACCGAGGAGGACATCGACACCGCGATGCGCCTCGGCGTGAACTACCCGCTCGGCCCCTTCGAGTGGAGCCGCAGGCTCGGCCGGGTCTGGGCGCACGACCTGCTGGAGGAGCTGCACCTGCGCGAGCCCTCCGGCCGCTACGCGCCGTCCCTCGCGCTGTACCGCCACGGACACGCCGCCGACACGCGGAGGGGAAGCTCATGACCACGGTCAAACGCGACACGTACACCCCGGAGACCCTGCTGTCGGTCGCCGTGCAGGTCTTCAACGAGCGCGGCTACGACGGCACCTCCATGGAGCACCTGTCCCGGGCGGCCGGCATCTCCAAGTCGTCGATCTACCACCACGTCGCCGGCAAGGAGGAGCTGCTGCGCCGCGCGGTGAGCCGGGCGCTGGACGGCCTGTTCTCGATCCTCGACGAGGAGCACGCGCGCGTGGGGCGCGCCGCCGGGCGCCTGGAGTACGTGGTGCGGCGCATGGTCGAGGTGCTCATAACCGAGCTGCCCTATGTGACGCTGCTGCTGCGTGTGCGCGGCAACACCGACACCGAGCGGTGGGCGCTGGAGCGGCGGCGGGACTTCGACCACCGGGTCGCCGAACTGCTGAAGGCGGCCGCCGCCGACGGTGACGTACGGGGCGATGTGGAGGTCCGGCTCGCGACGCGGCTGGTCTTCGGGATGATCAACTCGATCGTCGAGTGGTACCGCCCGGACGGCCGAGGCTCGGGCGAACGCGAGGTGGCGGAAGCGGTGGCCCGGCTGGTGTTCTCGGGACTGCGACAGGACCGGGACCGGAACGGGGTCTGACGGCGGGGCACGGAGCGGGGCGGGGGCTGACCGCGGGAAGCAGGCCGGAAGCGGAGGCTGACCGCGGGAAGCGGGCCGGACGAGGGGCTGATGGCCGGGAGTCGGCTCCGAGCGGGTTGGACCGCCGGGAGTCGGCTCGGAGCGGGGTCTGGCCGGGGCGGGCCGGAAGTGCGGTTGAGCGCGGGGCGCGGACCGGAAGCGAGGTCTGACCGCCGGGAGGCTCCCCGGAGCGGGGTCTGACCGCCGGAAGGTTGCCTGGGCGAAATTGACCGCCGGGAGTCGGCCCGGAGCGGGGCTCTACCGACGCGAGCCGATGCGGAGCGGGGCCCGGCGGGCGGGAGATGACGCGGGGTCGGCGTCACGCGTCCTGCCGGGGCGTGCCCTGGCCGCCTGGGGCGGGGCGGGTCTGCGGTTCCAGGTCCTCCTCCTCGAAGACCAGGAGCGTGCGCGTGCTGAGCACCTCGGGGATCGCCTGGAGCCGGGTGAGCACCACTTCGCGCAGCGCCCTGTTGTCCGGTGTGTGGACGAGGAGCAGCACGTCGAAGTCACCGCCCACCAGGGCGATGTGGGAGGCCCCGGGCAGCTGCCTGAGCTGCTCGCGCACCGTGCGCCAGGAGTTCTGGACGATCTTCAGCGTGATGTAGGCGGACGTGCCGTGCCCGGCGCGTTCGTGGTCCACGCGCGCGCCGAAACCACGGATGACGCCGTCCTCGACGAGCCGGTTGATGCGCGCGTAGGCGTTGGCGCGGGAGACGTGCACGCGCTCGGCGACCGACCGTACGGACGCGCGGCCGTCCGCCTGGAGCATCTGCAGGATGTCCTGGTCGATCGTGTCGAGGGGGCGGGGCGGCGGCAACGGGACGGAGCCGTCCGGTCGCGGCGGGACGGCGCTCTCCTGGCCGTCGGCCATTTGTTCAGGTGTCATGTCCCCCCGCCTCTTCGCCGTGGACGTACTGCGTTCATTGCAGGCTGTGGAGAACCGTTTGTCCACAGCCTGAGGGGGCCAGTAGCCAAAATGTGCCGACGACCGAACAATCGGTAGGTGAGGCGCCTCACAGCCGATGCGCCTGCGTAGCCACTCCTTTCAGGAGGTGCCGTCATGACGGTCATGGAGCAGCGGGGCGCGTACCGGCCTACCCCGCCGCCCGCCTGGCAGCCCCGCACCGACCCGGTGCCGCTGCTGCCCGACGCCGATCCCTACCGCGTTCTCGGCACGGAAGCGGCCGCGCGGACCGCCCCGGAGCTGCTGCTCCGCCTCTACGCGCAGCTCGTGCGGGGCCGCCGCTACAACGTGCAGGCCACCGCCCTCACCAAGCAGGGCCGTCTCGCCGTCTACCCCTCCAGCACCGGCCAGGAGGCCTGCGAGGTCGCCGCGGCGCTCGTGCTGGAGGAACGGGACTGGCTCTTCCCCAGCTACCGCGACACCCTCGCGGCCGTCGCCCGCGGCGTGGACCCCGTCGAGGCGCTGACCCTGCTGCGCGGCGACTGGCACACCGGCTACGACCCCCACGAGCATCGCGTGGCGCCGCTGTGCACCCCCCTCGCCACCCAGCTCCCGCACGCGGTGGGCCTCGCGCACGCCGCCCGCCTCAAGGGCGACGACGTGGTGGCCCTCGCCATGGTCGGCGACGGCGGCACCAGCGAGGGGGACTTCCACGAGGCGCTGAACTTCGCCGCCGTCTGGCAGGCGCCGGTCGTCTTCCTGGTCCAGAACAACGGTTTCGCGATCTCCGTGCCGCTCGCCAAGCAGACCGCCGCCCCCTCCCTGGCCCACAAAGCCGTCGGGTACGGCATGCCGGGCCGGCTGGTCGACGGCAACGACGCCGCCGCGGTCCACGAGGTGCTCGGCGAGGCCGTGCGCACCGCGCGCGCGGGCGGCGGCCCGACCCTCGTCGAGGCGGTGACCTACCGCATCGACGCCCACACCAACGCCGACGACGCGACCCGCTACCGCGGCGACGCCGAGGTCGAGACGTGGCGCGAACACGACCCGATCCTGCTGCTGGAACGCGAACTGACCGCGCGGGGGCTGCTCGACGAGGAGACCCGGCAGTCCGCGCGGGACGCCGCCGAGACCATGGCGGCCGACCTGCGTGCCCGCATGAACCAGGACGCGGCGCTGGACCCGATGGACCTGTTCGACCACGTGTACGCCGAGCCCACTCCCCAACTGCGCGAGCAGCGCGCCCTGCTGCGGGCCGAGCTGGAAGCGGAAGAGGAAGGGGCGCGCTGATGACCACCGTCGCCGTCAAACCCGCCACCATGGCGCAGGCCCTCACGCGCGCGTTGCGCGACGCGATGGCCGCCGACCCGACCGTGCACGTCCTCGGCGAGGACGTCGGCACCCTCGGCGGCGTCTTCCGGGTCACCGACGGACTCGCCGCGGAGTTCGGCGAGGACCGCTGCACGGACACCCCGCTCGCCGAGGCCGGCATCCTCGGCACCGCCGTCGGCATGGCCATGTACGGCCTGCGGCCGGTGGTGGAGATGCAGTTCGACGCCTTCGCCTACCCGGCGTTCGAGCAGCTCATCAGCCATGTCGCCCGGATGCGCAACCGCACCCGCGGCAGCATGCCCCTGCCGATCACCGTCCGCGTCCCCTACGGCGGAGGGATCGGCGGCGTCGAGCACCACAGCGACTCGTCCGAGGCGTACTACATGGCGACTCCGGGGCTCCATGTCGTCACGCCCGCCACCGTCGCCGACGCCTACGGCCTGCTGCGCGCCGCGATCGCCTCCGACGACCCGGTCGTCGTCCTCGAACCCAAGCGCCTGTACTGGTCCAAGGACACCTGGAACCCGGAGGACCCGCCCGGCGTCGAGCCCATCGGCCGCGCGGTGGTGCGGCGCACGGGCCGGAGCGCCACCCTCATCACCTACGGGCCCTCGGTGCCGGTCTGCCTCGAAGCCGCCGAGGCGGCACAGGCCGAAGGCTGGGACCTCGAAGTCGTCGACCTGCGCTCCCTCGTGCCGTTCGACGACGAGACGGTCTGCGCCTCGGTACGACGGACCGGTCGCGCGGTCGTCGTCCACGAGTCGGGCTCCTTCGCGGGCCCGGGCGGCGAGATCGCGGCCCGGGTCACCGAGCGCTGCTTCCACCACCTGGAGGCGCCGGTGCTGCGGGTGGCCGGGTTCGACATCCCCTACCCGCCGCCGATGCTGGAACGCCACCACCTGCCCGGCGTCGACCGAGTCCTGGACGCGGTGGCGCGTCTGCAGTGGGAGGCGGGGAACTGATGGCACAGGTGCTGGAGTTCAAGCTGCCCGACCTCGGCGAGGGGCTCACCGAGGCGGAGATCGTGCGCTGGCTGGTCCAGGTCGGCGACGTCGTCGCCGTCGACCAGCCGGTCGTCGAGGTCGAGACGGCCAAGGCGATGGTCGAGGTCCCCTGTCCCTACGGCGGTGTGGTCACCGCCCGCTTCGGCGAGGAGGGCGCCGAACTGCCCGTGGGCGCGCCGCTGATCACGGTGGCGGTCGGCGCGCCCTCGTCCGGCGACCAGACCGAGGGATCGGGCAACGTGCTGGTCGGGTACGGCACTTCGGAGGCGCCCGCGCGTCGGCGCAGGGTACGGCCGGCCCAGCCCGCGACCGCGGCCGCCGCTCGTCCCGCTGCTCCCTCCCAGCCTGCTGTTTCCTCCCAGCCGGTGACCTCCGGTCCCGCAGGCGGCTCCACGGTGACCGACGGACCGGTGGCGGTCATCTCGCCGCTCGTTCGCCGCCTCGCCCGCGAGAACGGCCTGGACCTGCGGAAGCTGACCGGTTCGGGGCCCGACGGCCTGATCCTGCGCGCCGATGTGGAGGGCGCACTGCGGACCGCGCAGGAACGCGGCACATCGCACGCGGCCCCCGCGCCCGCGCCGGCCCCCGCGTCCATGCCTGCCCCGGCTCCCACGCTCACCCCCGTGCCCGCCGGGGCCGGCACCCGCGTCCCGCTCAAGGGGATCCGCGGCGCCGTCGCCGACAAGCTCTCCCGCAGCCGGCGGGAGATCCCGGACGCGACCTGCTGGGTGGACGCCGACGCGACGGAGCTGATGCGGGCCCGGGCCGCCATGAACGCGGCCGGCGGTCCGAAGATCTCCCTCGTCGCGCTGCTGGCCCGCATCTGCACCGCCGCCCTGGCCCGGTTCCCGGAGCTGAACTCCACGGTCGACCAGGAGGCGCGCGAGATCGTCCGGTTCGACCACGTCCACCTCGGGTTCGCCGCGCAGACCGAACGGGGGCTCGTCGTCCCCGTGGTCCGCGACGCCCACGCCCGGGACGCCGAGGGGCTCACCGCGGAGTTCGCCCGCCTGACCGAGACGGCCCGCGCCGGGGGCCTCACCCCGGCCGAACTCACCGGTGGGACGTTCACGCTGAACAACTACGGCGTGTTCGGCGTCGACGGTTCCACACCGATCATCAACCATCCCGAGGCGGCCATGCTGGGCGTCGGCCGGATCATGCCCAAGCCATGGGTTCACGAGGGCGAGCTCGCGGTGCGCCAGGTCGTACAGCTGTCGCTGACCTTTGACCACCGGGTGTGCGACGGCGGCACGGCGGGCGGCTTCCTGCGCTATGTGGCGGACTGCGTGGAACAGCCGGCGGTGCTGCTGCGCACGCTCTGACCACGGGCGGGACATCCCGCGTTCCCCGTGATCGAGGACCCCGCGCATACTCGGAGGGTGACCTCGAACGAGCCGCCCGTGCATGACGCCGAGCCGCCCGTGCACGACGCCGTCGTGCTCGCCGGCGGTGGCGCCCGTCGGCTCGGCGGCGCGGACAAGCCCGGCGTGCGGGTGGGCGGCCGTGCGCTGCTCGACCGGGTCCTCGCCGCCTGCGCCGGCGCGCGCACGACCGTCGTCGTCGCCGATCCCCGGCCCACCGCCCGCACCGTGCGGTGGGCCCGCGAGGACCCGCCCGGCGCGGGCCCGGTCGCCGCGCTCGACGCCGGACTGCGCCACACCACCGCCGACCGCGTCGTCGTCCTCTCCGCCGACCTGCCCTTCCTCGGGCCGGACACCGTGCGGCGGTTGCTGGCCGCGCTCACGGCGAGCGCCGCCGACGGCGTGCTGCTCAGCGACGCCGACGGCCGCGACCAGCCGCTCGTCGCCGCGTACCGCACGGCCGCCCTCCGGCGTGAACTGACCGCGCTCGCCCAGAACGAGACCGCCGGCGACAGGCCGCCGTCCGGGGACACCGGCAAGGGCGGCGGCCTCACCGGCCTCCCCCTGCGCCGGCTGACCGCCGGGCTCGACCTCACCCGCGTCCCCGACCCCGTCGCGTCCTTCGACTGCGACACCTGGGACGACATCGCCACCGCCAGAGCACGCATCAGGGAGCATGGCCACGTGTTGGATGAATGGATCTCCGCAGTCAAGGACGAGCTGGGCATCGATCTCGACGTCGACACCGGCGCCCTGCTCGACCTCGCCCGGGACGCCGCCCACGGCGTGGCCCGGCCGGCGGCCCCGCTGACCACCTTCCTGGTCGGCTATGCCGCCGCCCGGGCCGGAGGCGGTCCGCAAGCCGTCGCCGAAGCCGCCCGTAAGGCCGCAGAACTGGCCGTGCGCTGGGCCGACGAGTCCACGGGCGCGCCCTCGGACGACTCACCGTCTTCCGGCGGCCGCCCCGACGTCGCCCCCGACGCCACGCCCGACACCCGCCCGGACGCCGGATGACCCCCCGCGGGACCCCGGGCGGCCAGGACACGGAGGACCTCGACGAGGACTACGTCGAGGAGGTGCTCGCCCTCGTGAACGAGACGACCGGACACGGTGACAGCCGCGACGCCCACGCACCCCGTGGCTCCCGGAAGCCCGAGGGTTCCCACCGGCCCCGGGACGACCAGGGCGCCCGAAACGCCTCTCACGGGCCCGACCCGTCCCCGGCACCACCCCACAAGGACCGTCACGGCGCCACCCCTTGGGCCCAGGCCCGCGCCATCGCCGCGCGTGCCGCCCGCCCGGTCGCCGCCCGCCGCACACCCGTCTCCGTCACGCTCGACGACGCTCTCGGCCTCGTCCTGGCCGCTCCGCTGACCGCCCTCACCGACCTGCCCTCCTTCGACAGCTCCGCCATGGACGGCTGGGCGGTCTCCGGACCGGGCCCCTGGGCCGTACGGGACGAGGGCGTCCTCGCCGGGCACGCCGAGCCCGCGGCCCTCGCCGACGGCGAGGCCGTCCGCATCGCCACCGGGGCCAGGGTCCCCGCGGGCGCCACGGCTGTACTGCGCAGCGAGCACGGCCGCACCGACGAGAAGGGGCGGCTGCACCCGACCCGGGAGGTCCAGCACGGTCAGGACATCCGTCCGCGCGGCCAGGAGTGCCGCAGCGGTGACCAGTTGCTGCCTGACGGGACCGTGGTGACCCCGGCCGTCCTCGGACTGGCCGCGGCCGCCGGTTACGACACGCTGGCCGCCGTCCCCCGGCCCCGTGTCGAGGTGCTCGTCCTGGGCGACGAGTTGCTCACCGAAGGCCGCCCGCACGACGGTCTGATCAGGGACGCGCTCGGACCGATGCTCCCGCCGTGGCTGCGTGCCCTGGGCGCCGAGGTCGTGGCCCTGCGCAGGATCGGCGACGACGAGGAGGCCCTGCACCAGGCCCTCACGACGTCCCCGGCCGACCTGATCGTCACCACCGGCGGCACGGCCGCGGGGCCCGTCGACCATGTCCACCCCGTCCTGCGCCGCATCGGCGCCGACCTCCTGGTCGACGGCGTCCAGGTGCGCCCCGGCCATCCGATGCTTCTGGCCCGCACCAAGCCCGACCAGCACCTGGTCGGCCTGCCCGGCAACCCCTTGGCGGCCGTCTCCGGCCTTCTCACGCTCGCCGAGCCCCTGCTGCGCATCCTTGCCGGACGCCCGGCGTCGGAGCCGTACACCCTGCCGCTGAGGGAGGCGGTGCACGGGCATCCGTACGACACCCGGATCGTCCCGGTGTTCCTGCGGGGCGACCATGCGGTGCCGCTGCACTACAACGGTCCGGCGATGTTGCGGGGCATCGCGGCGGCCGATGCCCTCGTCGTCGTACCGCAGGGCGGCGCGCGAGCCGGCCAGGAGGTCGAGCTTCTCGATCTGCCCTGGGCGACGGGCATCGCATCCTGCTTCAGCTGACGCAGGGTCGTTTCACGTGAAACATGTCGGACCGGGCATCCAGCACGCTTCGAGCCCTCAGGACGTCGGGAGGGGCTGTCCCGGCCGGCGCCAGCCTTGTTTCACGTGAAACCGTGGCACCCTGCCACCGCCCAGCCGCGCCTCAGGTCTGCTCGGTGACCACCGCCCGGCTGACCGTGATCACACGGTCTCCTTGGCGCAGTTCCGTGAGCCGTGGGTCGGCGTAGTCGAGGAGTTCCTTGCCGCGCAGAACGGCCACGATCAGGTTCTTGCAGTCGCGCGGATTCTTCCCCGCTTCGTGCTGGGTGACGGAGCGTTCGATGAGGTCAAGGCCGCTGCCGAGGGTCATCAGGTCTTCCAGGGTCCTGGCCACAGCGGGACTGACCATGGAGACCCCGAGCAGTCGGCCGGCGGAGCTGGAGCTGGTGACGACGGTGTCCGCGCCGCTCTGCTTGAGCAGCGGCACGTTCTCGTCCTCGCGGGCGGCGGTGACGATCGTGGCGCGCCGGTTCAGCTGCCGGGCGGTGAGGGTGACCAGCGCGGCGGTCTCGTCCCGCTGCGGGGCCACGATCACGCGGGCCGCATGGGGGACTTCGGCCTTGAGGAGGGTCTCCTGGCGGGTGGCGTCCCCGGTCACCGACACCAGCCCGTCGTCGCCGGCGGCGTGGGCGGCCTTGCGCTGGGCGTCCACCACGACGATGCGCTCTTTGGGGATGCCCTGTCCGACGAGCGTTTCCACGGCGTGCCGGCCCTTGGTGCCGTAGCCGACGACCACGACGTGGTCACGGGTGCGGGTGCGCCAGCGATGGACGCGGACCTGCTGCCGGGTCCGCTCGGTGAGCACTTCGAGCGTGGTGCCGACCAGGATGATCAGGAACAGCACGCGCAGCGGGGTGATGACGAGGATGTTGATGAGCCGGGCCGCGTCACCGACGGGCGTGATGTCGCCGTAGCCGGTGGTGGAGAGGGTCACGGTGGCGTAGTAGGCCGCGTCGAGGAAGTCGACCTGGCCGTCGGAGTTGTCGTTGTAGCCGTCGTGGTCGGCGTAGACGATCAACGTCGTGACGAACAGGACGAGCAGGGCCAGCGCGAGGCGGCGCAGCACCTGCTGGAGCGGGGGGAGGCCACTGTGCACCGGCATGGTGATGGAGCGGCCCGCCTCCGCGTCGTCGCGGGCCTCGAGGCGTGAGCGGCGATGCCACAGCGACTTGAAGAGGGAGAGCCGGCTCGTCGTGGCCGGCTGTCGTTCGTGGTCTCGCAACGCGTGCCCCCTGTGTGGTGGTTCGATCGGTGGGCACCATGGTTCCCGGCGGACCCACGCCCGTCACCCAGCAACACCCGTTCCCGCAGGCTCGCCCAGCATTCCGGAGGTCCCCTTGCGCGACCACACTGTCGTCGTCGGCTTCGGCACGAAGGGACGGTCCGCGATCCGGACCGCCTGCGCGGCGGGGCTGCGGAAGGAGCAGGTCGTGGTGATCGACCCCGGAGCGAGGGCGATCGCGGCGGCGACGGCCGAGGGCTACGAGGGCGTGGTCGGCGACGCGACCCGCAGCGATGTGCTGCGCAAGGCCGAGGTGCACCGGGCGGGGCGGATCATCATCGCCACCGATCGGGACGACACGGCGGTCCTTGTCGTGCTGACCGCCCGCCAGCTCAACCCCCGGGCGAAGATCGTGGCCGCGGCGCGCGAGGAGGAGAACGCCCCGCTGCTGAAGCAGTCCGGCGCCGACGAGGTCATCACGAGCGCCGGTGCCGCCGGACGTCTGATGGGGCTGTCCGTGCTCAGCCCGGCGGCCGGAGTGATCATGGACGATCTGATGCGGCAGGGCAGCGGCCTCGACATCGTGGAGCGCCCGGTCACCAAGGCCGAGTCGGGGCGCAGCCCTCGGGAGACGGACGATCTGGTGGTGAGCGTCGTCCGCGGCCATCGGATCCTGGCCTACGACGATCCGGCCGTGGGTGTTCTGGAGCTGACCGACCGTCTGGTGACGATCGTGCGGGTGCCCCCGGAGCGCCCGGCGTCGCCACGCCTCTGAGATCGCGTGAGCGGAGGAGTAGCGTCCCTCTCATGTATGCGATCACGATTCCCGAACCTGGTGGTCCCGAGGCGCTGGTGTGGGACGAGGTCCCCGATCCCGTGCCCGGCGAGGGCGAGGTCCTGGTCGAGGTGGCGGCCAGCGCCGTCAACCGCGCCGACATCCTGCAGCGGCAGGGCTTCTACAACCCGCCGCCCGGCGCGTCGCCCTACCCCGGCCTCGAGTGCTCCGGCCGTGTCGCCGCCCTGGGCCCGGGCGTCTCCGGCTGGGCCGTGGGCGACGAGGTGTGCGCCCTGCTCGCGGGCGGGGGCTACGCCGAGAAGGTGGTCGTCCCGGCGGGGCAGCTGCTGCCCGTGCCCGACGGGGTCGACCTGCGGACGGCCGCCGCGCTTCCCGAGGTGACCTGCACCGTCTGGTCGAACGTCTTCATGATCGCTCATCTGCGCCCGGGCGAGACGCTGCTCGTGCACGGCGGCTCCAGCGGCATCGGCACCATGGCCGTCCAGTTGGCCAAGGCCGTCGGAGCGAAGGCAGCCGTCACGGCGGGCACCCCGGAGAAGCTGGAGCGGTGCGCCGAACTGGGCGCGGACATCCTGATCAACTACCGAGAGCAGGACTTCGTCGAAGAGATCGAGAAGGCCACGGGCGGTGCGGGCGCCGACGTCATCCTCGACAACATGGGCGCGAAGTACCTGGAGCGCAATGTCCGCGCCCTCGCCGTCAACGGCCGCCTCGCGATCATCGGCATGCAGGGCGGCGCCAAGGGCGAGCTGAACATCGGCGCGCTGCTCACCAAGCGCGCCGCGATCAGCGCGACCTCGCTGCGGGCCCGTCCGCTGGAGGAGAAGGCGGCGATCGTCGCGGCCGTCCGCGAGAACGTGTGGCCGCTGCTGGCCGCAGGGGGCGTCCGCCCCGTGGTGGACCGCGCGCTCCCGATGAGCGAAGCGGCGGCCGCCCACCGGATCGTCGAGGAGAGCGGCCACGTCGGCAAGGTGCTGCTCACCGCCTCCCGCTAGGCAGAAGCCCCGCGGAGCGGGTGGCCCCCGTGTCTCAGCTGCGTCGCAGGCGCAGGCCGAAGAAGGCGAGACCGCAGCCGAGCCCGATGAGGAGCAGTCCGCTGCCGAGCGGCAGGATGCGCAGCATGCGCCCGACGGGCTGCTCCTGGGCACCGGCGGCCTGCGGCGAGGCCGACGGCACGAACCCCGCCTCTCGGGGCGGCTGCACAGCGCCGTCAGGCTCCTCGGTCCGGTCGCCCTCGCCGTCACCCTCCTCGTCCTGCGCGCCGTCCGGGTCGGCGTACCCGTCCTCGTCCCCCGGGCCGGTCCCCAGGCTCCGACCGGGCCGCACGCGGCCTTCCCCGGCCCGGCTGCCGGCCCGGTCGGGCGCGCTGGGAGACGCCGAGGGCGAGCCGGTCGCCGTCACGGAGACGTACGACGAGCCGCTGCCGTGCGAGGATCCCGTCGCGTGCGCCGCGCAGCCGCCGTACAGCGACCCGCCGGCCGCGAGCAGCGCGGCCCCCGCTGTGCACAACCCCCGTCGCCATGGAGTCACGACCGTGACCCCCTCCCGGTGTTCAAGCCGCCAGAAAAGTAGCCACAACACTCACATATCCACACACAAGACGCATGGCGGACTGCTCCGAACGGAGACGGAACGAAAACGGTGGATCAGCCGTCTCCGGGGGCACCACGGTGATGAGGTGTGCCGGTGCGAGAGAATGGACCGCATGGAGATGCCGAGGAACGATAGGTCGTCGGAGAACGCCCAGAGGATCCTGGTCGTGGGTCAGGACGGGATGGCGCTCGGCGGCGCCGACACGGACGACGACTCCCGTGAGATCCCGGTGACGGAGCAGGTCGAGCAGCCGGCGAAGGTCATGCGGATCGGCAGCATGATCAAGCAGCTTCTCGAGGAGGTGCGCGTGGCGCCTCTGGACGAGGCCAGCCGCGCCCGGCTGAAGGAGATCCACGCGAGCTCGGTGAAGGAGCTGGAGGACGGCCTGGCGCCGGAACTCGTGGAGGAACTGGAGCGGCTCTCCCTGCCGTTCAACGAGGACGCCACCCCGAGCGACGCGGAACTGCGGATCGCACAGGCTCAGTTGGTGGGCTGGCTGGAGGGCCTCTTCCACGGCATCCAGACCACGCTGTTCGCCCAGCAGATGGCCGCGCGGGCGCAGTTGGAGCAGATGCGCCGCGCGCTGCCGCCGGGCCTGAGCGGCAACGAGGGCGGCGACGACCCGCGCACGGGCGGCCGCTCGGGCGGTCCGTACCTGTAGGACCGTATCGGTATCCGCAGAACAGGCAGCAGGACACACACGGACACAGCAGGGCCCGGCGCACCGGCGCCGGGCCCTCGTCGTGTCGACACGCGCGGTCCGCGTCAGGCGGGCGGGTTCCCCGAGGAGACGCTCAGCTCGATCTCGGGCATGTTCTTCGGGTCGACGTCCGTGCCCGCGGAGGGGAACTGGTCCATGACCGCGCCCTCGCCGTAGGTGTTCTCGTCGACCGTCTTGATCTTGATCTTCCAGCCGGCGGCCTGGAAGCACTCCTTGACCGACTTGACGTACTTGAACTGGAAGTCCGGCACCCTGATCTTGTCGGGGTCGTTGTAGGACTCCTGCGGTTCGGAGCACTCGGACGGGTCGATCGTCTTGGAGGTGTCGGGACCGCGGTGGTCGGCCGCCTTCGTCGGTGAGGCCGTGACGCTGGAGCCGCCCGTACCCTCTTTGCCGGTCGGGCGGTCGTCGCTGTCGCCGTTCGTCGCCAGGCTGCCGATCAGGGAGCCCGCGACCACCAGGGCGACGATCGTCGAGCCGATGACCACGCCCTTGCCGCCCTTGCGGCCGCCGCCCGCTCCCACGGCCGTCGGGTGCTGCGGGGCGATGTTGTACGCGGGCGGGGTGTGCGGCCCCTGCTGGTGGGCGCCGTAGGGCGGGGCGGGCGTCTGGTAGCCGCCCTGCTGCGGGTAGCCGTAGGACGGCGGGGGCGTCGAGGGCGTGCCGTACGGGTTGGGCGTCGGGGTCGGCTGGTACGGCGTCTGGACGTTCCCCACGGGCGGCGGCAGGGTCTGGCCGACCGGAGGGAACACCGCGGAGCCGACGCCCGAGCCGCTCTGGGCGGGCGTGCCCGCGACGATGCTGGGCGGGGCGGCCTGGAAGGAGGCCGCGACGCGCAGGCACTCGTCGCGCATGGCGACGGCGGTGGGGAAGCGGTCGTTGGGGTTCTTCTTCAGCGCGCGGGCGACGAGCGCGTCGACGGCGGGCGGCAGCGCCCGGTTGATGGAGGAGGGGGCCACCGGCTCCTCCTGCACATGCGCGTAGGCGATCGCCAGCGGTGAGTCCGCGTCGAACGGAAGCCGCCCGGTGACCAGTTGGAAGAGCATGATGCCGACGGAGTACAGGTCGGAGCGGGCGTCCACGCCACGGCCGAGGGCCTGCTCGGGCGAGAGGTACTGCGGGGTGCCGACGACCATGCCGGTCTGCGTCATGGAGGTGACGCCGGACTGCATGGCGCGCGCGATGCCGAAGTCCATCACCTTGACGACGCCGCGCTTGGTCATCATCACGTTGCCGGGCTTGATGTCGCGGTGGACCAGCCCCATCTCGTGGCTGATCTCCAGGGCGGCCAGCACGTCCGCGGTGACCTTCAGCGCCTTGTCGGCGGGCATCGCGCCCTGCCGCCGCACGTCCTCGTCGAGCACGGAGCCGAGCGGGCGGCCCTCGACGTACTCCATGACGATGTAAGGCGTGGTCAGGCCGTCGAGGTCGTCCTCGCCGGTGTCGAAGACGGAGACGATGTTGGTGTGCGTGAGCTTGGCCACTGCCTGGGCCTCGCGGCGGAAGCGCTCACGGAAGGCCTGTTCGCGACCGAGTTCGGTGTGGAGTGTCTTGATCGCGACCTGGCGGTCGAGCACGGAGTCGTAGGCGAGGTGCACAGAGGCCATACCGCCCTCGCCGAGCAAGTCGCGCAGCTGATAGCGGCCGCCGGCGAGCGCCCGCCCCGCATACCGGCCCTGTGCGCCGTCCTGGCTCATCTTCTGCGTCCCCCGTAAGGCCCCCGGGCGCCCTGCTCGCCGTGGCTCACTGTTGATCGAAAGTGCTATTCCCGGCCAAGTCTGCCCGAGGGCACTGACACGTCAAGCTCGGTGCCCGTTCCGTGACCGTACGCGAAAGAAGCGTCGCGCAAGCGTTACAGCGGGCGTACGCCCGGTACACACAATTTGCACGTGGGTACGGAAAGCAGGTTTGATGACCGGTCCGTCTCCGGTCGACGGCGGGGCTCATCCCGGACCGGCGGCTTGCGCTGAGGCTGTAGCGTGGCCGACGGAGACCGTAACAACACCGCGCGCACCGCGGGCAGAAACGACGGCGAGGACTGATGGCACAGCAGCAGCGCGCCCAGGGCCCGTCCGACCCCGAGGCGACTGGCGGCGGTATGTCAGATGCGCCGGAGTTGTGGGGCAACGGCGGACTTGTCGGGGACGGCCGGTACCGGCTGACCGGCAGACTCGGCCGGGGCGGCATGGCGGAAGTGTTCGCAGCCGAGGACGTGCGCCTCGGGCGCACCGTCGCCGTGAAGCTGCTGCGCGCCGACCTCGCCGAGGACCCGGTGTCCAAGGCGCGCTTCACGCGCGAGGCCCAGTCGGTGGCCGGATTGAACCACCACGCGATCGTCGCCGTGTACGACTCCGGCGAGGATGTGGTGGGCGGCCAGAGCGTGCCGTACATCGTGATGGAGCTGGTCGAGGGCCGGACCATCCGCGACCTGCTGCTCAACGCCGAAGCCCCGGGCCCCGAGCAGGCCCTGATCATCGTCTCCGGCGTCCTGGAGGCGCTGGCGTACTCGCACCAGCACGGCATCGTGCACCGCGACATCAAGCCGGCCAACGTCATCATCACGCACAACGGCGCGGTGAAGGTGATGGACTTCGGCATCGCCCGCGCCCTGCACGGCGCGTCCACGACGATGACGCAGACCGGCATGGTCATGGGCACGCCGCAGTACCTCTCCCCGGAGCAGGCGCTCGGCAAGGCCGTCGACCACCGCTCCGACCTGTACGCCACCGGCTGCCTGCTGTACGAACTGCTCGCGCTGCGCCCGCCGTTCACCGGCGAGACGCCGCTCTCGGTGGTCTACCAGCATGTGCAGGACATCCCGGTGCCGCCGTCGCGGAGTTCGGACGGCGCCTGCCCGCCGGAGCTCGACGGCCTCGTCATGCGGTCCCTCGCCAAGGAGCCCGACGACCGTTTCCAGACCGCGGAGGAGATGCGCGGCACGGTCCAGTACGCCCTGCAGATGCTGTACGACCAGGGCGGCCACACCGGCACCTGGAACACCGGCCCGGTCGACGCCGCGGCCGGCGCGGGCGCCGCGGCGGCCTTCGCGAGCACCACGGTGATGGCGCCCGGCGGCGGGGGCCCCAGCACCTCGCAGATCCCCCAGCCGATCCTGCCCCAGGGGTACGGCAACGGCGACGAAGGCGGCTTCGAGGGACACGGCAACAGGGGCAGCGGCCGCGGCAAGCTGTGGATCCTCGCCGTCCTCGCGGTGATCGCGATCGCCGGCGGCGTGGCCCTGGCGCTGAACAACACCGGCACCAAGGGCGGCGGCGACAAGCCCCCGCAGTCGCCGCCCGCCTCGCAGTCAGCCCCTCAGCAGTCGCCCAGCGCGTCGCAGAGCGAGGAACAGAGCGAGGCGCCGAGCACCGATCCCACGGAGAACGACAACGGTTCTGACGGAGGGTCCTACTGGACGCCGTCGCGGCAGCCGTCGTTCACGCCGTCCGAGCCCGAGACCAGTGACCCGTCGCCGGAGCCGTCGAAGACGGTGACGAGCGACCCGGCGAGCCCGGAGCCGTCGAACCCGCCGACCACCGACCCCGGCACCGCCGACGGCGGGACCGGCGACGCCAGCGGCGGTGCGGACGGCGGGGCCACCGAAGGCGCGGTGGGCGCCACCACCCTCGGCGCCGGCGGCTGACCGGGCCCGGCTCGCCACCTCACTCCTCGTCCCTCACGCGCGTGTGAGGCCCTGAACCGCCAGGGCCTCACACGCGCGTGGCGGTTCCGGCCCCGAAGGGTTCTGAGCTGCGCCTTGTCGCAGAGCGTCACCGAGTGTCCCGAGCGGTCCCCGGCGGTCGGGTTCACGATCACAGGGGCCGCCGACCCGCGCGCAGGGGGGCGCGCGTCTGCTCCGTGCGCCCGCGCGCGTCGCCGCGTCCGTGCGCGCGCCCGGCCGAAAAGCTGAATTCCTCCTTGTCGCGTCCCGGGCGGGACTCGCACGCGAACTCTTCCCGCAGCCAGGGTGCGCGGGATAACGTGCCGTTGCTCCGGCCTCCTGCGAGGCTGTGACCAGGGTCCTTCCCGACTTTGCCGATTTTACTTGGATATCCAAGCAAAAACGCAGGTCAGGTGGGGTTTCACAGAAATGTGTCGCACTGGGTAACGTGAGGCTTGCAGGGCGCTCGCCGGGGCAACCTGTCACGCCTGTTCCGGCCGAGTGGCACCCACCCCGTGCCCGGGTGCCGGAATGCAGGTGAGCCGCACTGGCCACCCGGCAACCCCGGGGGCCGGACCGACGGAGGAGCACACGTGACCGTGGAGAGCACTGCCGCGCGCAAGCCGCGACGCAGCGCCGGAAGCAAGGCCGGCGCCACCGGCACCGAGGCGGCGGGCGCCCCCCGCGCCGCGGCGGCCAAGGCCACCGGCACCAAGCGCACCACCCGTACCACCCGCACCACCGCCGACCGGGGCGCCGAGCCGGAGCTCGTGCAGTTGCTGACGCCGGAGGGCAAGCGCGTCAAGAACGCCGAGTACGACCAGTACGTCGCCGGCATCACCCCCGAGCGCCTCCGCGGTCTCTACCGCGACATGGTCCTCACCCGCCGCTTCGACGCCGAGGCCACCTCCCTGCAGCGCCAGGGCGAGCTGGGCCTGTGGGCCTCGCTGCTCGGCCAGGAGGCCGCCCAGATCGGCTCCGGCCGGGCCCTGCGCGACGACGACTACGTCTTCCCGACCTACCGCGAGCACGGCGTCGCCTGGTGCCGCGGCGTCGACCCGACCAACCTGCTCGGCATGTTCCGCGGTGTGAACAACGGCGGCTGGGACCCCAACGGCAACAACTTCCACCTCTACACGATCGTCATCGGCTCCCAGACGCTGCACGCGACGGGCTACGCGATGGGCGTGGCCAAGGACGGCGCGGACAGCGCGGTCATCGCCTACTTCGGCGACGGCGCCTCCAGCCAGGGAGACGTCGCCGAATCGTTCACCTTCTCCGCGGTCTACAACGCCCCCGTCGTGTTCTTCTGCCAGAACAACCAGTGGGCGATCTCCGAGCCGACCGAGAAGCAGACCCGCGTCCCGCTCTACCAGCGCGCCCAGGGCTTCGGCTTCCCGGGCGTCCGCGTCGACGGCAACGACGTCCTGGCCTGCCTCGCGGTCACCGAGTGGGCCCTGGAGCGGGCCCGCCGCGGCGAGGGCCCCACGCTCATCGAGGCGTACACGTACCGCATGGGCGCCCACACCACCTCCGACGACCCCACCCGCTACCGCCACGACGACGAGCGGGCCGCCTGGGAGGCGAAGGACCCGATCCTGCGTCTGCGCCGGCACCTCGAGGCCTCGAACCACACGGACGAGGGATTCTTCGCGGAACTCGAGGCCGAGAGCGAGGCGTTGGGCAGGCGAGTGCGCGAAGCGGTCCGCGCCATGCCGGACCCGGACCACTTCGCCATCTTCGAGAACGTCTACGCGGACGGGCACGCGCTCGTCGACGAGGAGAGGGCCCAGTTCGCCGCCTACCAGGCGTCGTTCGCGACTGAGTCCGACAACGGCTTCGCCGCGGGCGAGGGGGGAAACTGACATGGCGGAGAAGATGGCCCTGGCCAAGGCGATCAACGAGTCGCTGCGCAAGGCCCTCGAAGCGGACCCCAAGGTCCTGGTGATGGGAGAGGACGTCGGCAAGCTCGGCGGCGTCTTCCGGGTGACGGACGGACTGCAGAAGGACTTCGGGGAGTCCCGTGTCATCGACACCCCCCTCGCCGAGTCCGGCATCGTCGGCACCGCCATCGGCCTGGCCCTGCGCGGCTACCGCCCGGTGGTGGAGATCCAGTTCGACGGCTTCGTCTTCCCGGCCTACGACCAGATCGTCACCCAGCTGGCCAAGATGCACGCCCGCTCCCTGGGCAAGGTCAAGCTGCCGGTCGTCGTCCGCATCCCCTACGGCGGCGGCATCGGCGCGGTCGAGCACCACTCCGAGTCCCCCGAAGCGCTCTTCGCGCATGTCTCGGGACTGAAGATCGTCTCCCCGTCGAACGCCGGCGACGCCTACTGGATGATGCAGCAGGCCATCCAGAGCGACGACCCGGTGATCTTCTTCGAGCCCAAGCGGCGCTACTGGGACAAGGGCGAGGTCGACCCCGAGGCCATCCCCGGCCCGCTGCACAAAGCGCGCGTGGTGCGCGAGGGCTCCGACCTGACGCTGGTCGCCTACGGGCCGATGGTCAAGCTCTGCCAGGAGGTCGCCGACGCGGCCGCCGAGGAGGGCAGGAGCCTGGAGGTCCTGGACCTGCGCTCGGTCTCCCCGCTGGACTTCGACGCCGTCCAGGCCTCCGTGGAGAAGACCCGTCGTCTGGTCGTCGTCCACGAGGCGCCGGTGTTCTTCGGCTCGGGCGCGGAGATCGCCGCCCGGATCACCGAACGCTGCTTCTACCACCTGGAGGCCCCGGTGCTCCGGGTCGGCGGCTACCACGCCCCGTACCCGCCGGCGCGCCTGGAGGAGGAGTACCTGCCGGGTCTGGACCGGGTGCTCGACGCCGTCGACCGTGCCCTGGCGTACTGAGGAGAGGGTCGTGACGACGATGACGGAAGCGTCCGTACGCGAGTTCAAGATGCCCGACGTGGGCGAGGGACTCACCGAGGCCGAGATCCTCAAGTGGTACGTCCAGCCCGGGGACACGGTGACGGACGGTCAGGTGGTGTGCGAGGTCGAGACGGCCAAGGCCGCCGTCGAACTGCCCATCCCCTACGACGGCGTGGTCCGCGAGCTGCACTTCCCCGAGGGCACCACGGTCGACGTGGGCATGTCGATCATCGCGGTGGACGTGTCCGGCGGCGCCGCGCCCGCGCAGGCCCCGGCGCCGACCGAGGCCCCTGCCCGGGCCGAGGCTCCGGCCCAGGTCCCGGAGAAGCCGGCCGAGGCCAAGCCGGAAGGCGGCTCCGGCCGTCAGCCGGTGCTCGTCGGATACGGCGTGGCCGCGTCCTCCACCAAGCGCCGCCCGCGCAAGTCCCCGGCAGCCGCCGCCGTGCAGGCGGAGCTGAACGGCCACGGCAGCACGCCCGCGGCCGTGAAGGAACGCCCGCTGGCGAAGCCGCCGGTGCGCAAGCTGGCCAAGGACCTCGGAGTGGACCTCACGACGGTGGTCCCGTCCGGCCCGGACGGCATCATCACCCGCGAGGACGTCCACGCGGCGGCGGCCCCCGCCCAGGCGGCCCCTCCGCAGCCGGCGCCCGTCCCCGAGCAGGTCACCGCGGCGCCGCCCGCCCCCCAGGCCGTGGCAGCGGCGTCGTACGACACCACGCGTGAGACCCGCGTCCCGGTCAAGGGCGTCCGCAAGGCCACCGCGCAGGCCATGGTGGGCTCGGCGTTCACCGCGCCGCACGTCACGGAGTTCGTGACGGTCGACGTGACGCGCACGATGAAGCTCGTCGAGGAGCTCAAGCAGGACAAGGACATGCAGGGCCTGCGGGTCAACCCGCTCCTGCTGATCGCCAAGGCCCTGCTGGTCGCCATCAAGCGCAACCCGGAGGTCAACGCGTCCTGGGACGAGACGGCGCAGGAGATCGTGGTCAAGCACTACGTCAACCTGGGCATCGCCGCGGCCACCCCGCGCGGGCTGATCGTCCCGAACGTCAAGGACGCGCACGCCAAGACGCTCCCGCAACTGGCCGAGTCCCTGGGCGAACTGGTCGCGACGGCGAGGGAGGGCAAGACGTCCCCCGCCGCCATGCAGGGCGGCACGGTGACCATCACCAACGTCGGCGTCTTCGGCGTCGACACCGGCACGCCGATCCTCAACCCCGGCGAGTCCGCGATCCTCGCGGTCGGCGCGATCAAGCTCCAGCCGTGGGTGCACAAGGGCAAGGTGAAGCCCCGCCAGGTCACCACGCTCGCGCTGAGTTTCGACCACCGTCTGGTGGACGGCGAGCTGGGCTCCAAGGTGCTCGCCGACGTGGCGGCCGTCCTGGAGCAGCCGAAGAGGCTGATCACCTGGGCCTGACGGCTTGAGAGCGGTAGGTTGAGACACGAAGGGACGGCCGCAACTTCTGATTGCGGCCGCCCCTTCTCTCATTCCGTTCAGGGACGCTTGAGCACGTACACCGGCTCCCCGTCCGTGCTGCCGCCCATGGGGTGGATGCAGGCGTGCTTGCGCAGCAGACGCAGGCATTCGTTGACCCGCTGGACCGGCAGCCCGGTGCGGGCCGCGATCGACGCGAGCGGCTGACGCAGCTCACCGTGCTCCACCAGAACCGGCGCGATCACCACCGCGACCGCCCACACGTCCGAGGTCACGGACAGCCGCTGCCGCCAGTCGGCCAGTACGGCCTCGGTGGTCGGGTGCGCGGAAAGCGCGGCGATCGGCGCCGGACGGTCCAGCGACAGCACGTCGAGCCGGTTGGCGATGCGTTCCATGGCCTGCGCGATGACCTGCTGCGCGACGAGCCCGGCTCGCTGCAGATCCAGCATCTCCCGTTGGACGGCGAGAGTTTCCCGCTGGACGACGAGGGTCTCCCGGTGCATGCCGAGGGTCTCCCGCTGCACTTCCAGGGTTTCCCGCTGGACGGCGAGGGTCTCCCGCTGCATGTCCAGCGCTTCGCGCTGCGTGGCGAGCAACTCCTTCTGCACCGCGAGCGATTCGCGCTGCGTCGCCGCCAGGTCCTCGTCCATCTGGAGGTTGTGCGCCTCCAGCCGGACGATGGCCTCCGCGACCTGCTCCGGCATCGCGTACGCGATCGGCGCGCCCGGGCCGAGAGGCTGCACCTCGGCCTCCTGCAGCGTGTAGGAACCCTCTCGCTGCACGGTCTCGATCACCTCGGCGACCCACTGCTTGAAGGGGGCGCAGGCGGGCTTGGTGCAGGCGTTGACGAGCAGCACGAGACCTTGCAGAGACAACACATTCAGGTCTCGGCGCCACTCTCTACCTGCGGGAATGCTGAGACCGTAACCTCCAGTTAGGGTCTCGAGAATCTCTCGCTGGCCTTCCGGGACATGGTCGGCGAGAGCCTTCTGCGTGTTGGTGTGCCCCAGTCGCTTGCAGACGTCCACCGCCGGGAACCAGTGCGTCCCGTCGGGCATGGTCAGCCTCCGGACGCGCGCTCCGGTGGCCGCGTAGACGAAGTCGCTGACATCGATCGCGTCGTGCTGCGCCCGGGGCCCGGGCTGGTGCTTGCTGGGTTCGATCATGTGAACCACCTCCGACGCGGACCGTAGGGTGGAGCAAATCGAATATGCCAGCACAAGTCGGGATGTTCACGATTGCGAGGGAAGTTCGCCGGTTCCGCTGCGCGAGACGGTGAGCGTCTGCAGCCGGCGCGGTCCCGCAACTTCGTCTACACGGGGACGTGCACCGAGGACACCCGGCTCGCGACCAGGCGTTCCCGTTCCCGGCGGGCCGCGCGTGAGCGCAGTCGCAGGATCTGGCTGACGCCCAGCGCCTGGAGGACGAAGACGGAGGAGAAGGCCACGGTGTAGTCGTCGCCGGTCGCGTCCAGCAGCACGCCGACCGCGAACAGCGTCGTCATGGAGGCCACGAAGCCGCCCATGTTGGTGATGCCGGACGCCGTGCCCTGCCGCTCGGGCGGGTTGGCCGGCCGGGCGAAGTCGAAGCCGATCATTGACGCGGGTCCGCACGCCCCCAGCACCGCGCACAGCGCGACCAGCAGCCACATCGGGGCGTGCGCGCCGGGCCATGCCAGCGTCACGGCCCACAGCAGCGAGGTCGTCCCGACGGTGCCGAGCGCCAGCGGCAGCCGGGCCCCGTGGTGCCGGGCGACGACCTGTCCGTACACGAGCCCGACGGCCATGTTGGACAGCACGACGAGGGTGAGCAGTTCACCGGCCGCGGCCCGGCTGAGCCCCTGTGCCTCGACCAGGAACGGCAGCCCCCACAGCAGCAGGAACACCATCGCCGGGAACTGGGTGGTGAAGTGGACCCACAGTCCCAGCCGCGTGCCGGGCTCCCGCCAGGACGCGGCGATCTGCCGTCGCACGTACGCGGCCCCCTGGTGCGGGAAGGGCTCGGGCTCGTGCCCCTCGGGGTGGTCCTTCAGGAACAGCACCAGCAGCACGAGGACGACGACCCCGGCGAGCGCGCTGCCTGCGAACGCGGCCGTCCAGCCGACGTCGTGCAGCAGCCGTGCGAGCACCAGCGTGGAGACGAGGTTGCCGGCCATGCCCGCCAGTCCCGCGAACTGGGCGACCAGCGGTCCGCGCCGGGCCGGGAACCAGCGGGTGCCCAGCCGCAGCACGCTGATGAACGTCATCGCGTCGCCGCAGCCGAGCAGCGCCCGCGAGGCGAGCGCCATGCCGTACGAGGGTGAGAACGCGAACCCGAGCTGTCCCGCCGTGAACAGCACGACGCCGATGCCGAGCACCTTCTTGGTGCCGAGCCGGTCCACGAGCAGCCCGACCGGTATCTGCATCCCCGCGTACACCAGCAGCTGGAGGATGGAGAAGGTGGACAGGGCGGAGGCGTTCACGCCGAAGCGGTCGGCGGCGTCCAGGCCCGCGACCCCCAGCGAGGTGCGGAAGATGACGGCGACGAAGTAGACGCAGACGCCGATCCCCCACACGGCGACGGCGCGACGGCCGCCCGGCGGGTCACCTGGGAGGGTGAAGTCGCTCCCCCGACCGCACGGCTTCCCCGGCCCGTCGGAGTGCTCGCGGTCCCCGGGCTCTTCGGCCCTCATCGCAGCTCCCCACGGGCCAGGTGCGAGAACCAGCCCACGTGCCGGTGCACGAGCCGGACGGCGTCCTCGGCGTCGCCGGCGCGCAACGCCCGCAGGATCTCCTCGTGCTCGACGAGGGTCTTGGCGACCCGGTCGGGGTGGGAGTGCAGGACGGCGACGCCCATCCGAAGCTGCCGGTCGCGGAGTTGGTCGTAGAGGCGGGAGAGGATCTCGTTGCCGCCGCTGCGGACTATCTCGGCGTGGAAGCAGCGGTCGGTGACCGCGGCGCCGGCCAGATCACCGGCGGCGGCCTGCGCCTTCTGCAGTTCGAGCAACTCCTCGAGGCGGGCGAGGAGTCCGGCGGGGGCGGGGACGGCCTTGCGGGCCGCGTGCTCCTCGACCAGCATCCGGGTCTCGACGACGTCCGCGATCTCCTGGGCGGACACCGGGAGCACCAGGGCTCCCTTTTTTGGGTAAAGCTTGATCAGACCCTCCGCCTCCAGCCGCAGCAGCGCCTCACGCACAGGTGTGCGCGAAACGCCGACGGCGTCGGCGAGTTCTCCCTCGGTGAGAAGGGTGCCTCCCTCGTAGCGGCGGTCCAGCACACCCTGTTTGACGTGGGCGTAGACGCGCTCCGCGGCGGGCGGCTGCCTGACGGGGACGGGTGGGGCGGACGGCATGCGGACAGGATAGATACAACGCGTACGCATGGGCAGGAGCAGTCCATCATGCGGACCCGGGGGGCGTGACGGGGAAATCGGTTGCAGCGAAGGCGCAACCATCTGTGCTACTTACGTGTCACACACATGCGGCCCCTTTTCTTTCTCCCCTTCAACCCGGCCGCACCGCAGGGGCATTCGACGTAATCGGGGTATTTCAGTTGATAACCGCCACCAAGGGCATCAGGACCCGCCGAGCCGGAGCCGTCGCCGTCACGACCGGCGCGATGCTCGCCTCCGGTGCCCTCTTCGCGGCGCCCGCGCAAGCCGTTGCGACGCCCACGATCGCCGCCAAGACCGGCTACGTGATGAACAACGCCAACGGCGCCGACCTGTACAACAAGGGTATGAACACCCGGATGTCCACGGGGTCGACGACGAAGATCATGACCGCGAAGGTCGTGCTCGCGCAGTCGAACCTCAACCTGGACGCCAAGGTCACCATCCAGATGGCCTACAGCGACTACATCGTGTCGAAGGGCGCCTCGTCCGCCCGGCTGATCGTCGGCGACAAGGTCACCGTCCGTCAGCTGCTGTACGGGCTGATGCTGCCGTCCGGTTGTGACGCCGCGTACGCGCTCGCCGACAAGTTCGGCACCGGCACGACCCGCGCCGCCCGCGTGAAGTCGTTCATCGGCAAGATGAACGCCCAGGCCAAGGCGCTCGGCATGACGAACACGAAGTTCGACTCGTTCGACGGCATCGGCAACGGCGCCAACTACTCGACGGCCAAGGACCTGACGAAGCTCGCGAGCAACGCGCTCAAGAGCCCGACGTTCCGCACGATCGTCGGCACCAAGTCGTACACGGCGAAGACCACCACCAAGACGGGCTCCACGCGCACCATGGCGCCCTGGGTCAACACCAACACGCTGCTGAGCAGCTACAGCGGCGCCATCGGCGTGAAGACGGGCTCCGGCCCGGAGGCGAAGTACTGCCTCGTCTTCGCCGCGACCCGCAAGGGCAAGACGGTCGTGGGCACCGTGCTGGCCTCCACGAACGCGACCGTGCGCGCCCAGGACGCGACGAAGCTGCTCAACTACGGCTTCGCGCGCCTCGGCTGACGCTCCGGCGTCCATGCACGCAGCGGGCCCGTCGTGAATCTTCACGGCGGGCCCGTCCCGTTGTGCGACAGCGACCGGTGGGGTCCGGTCCTGTTCATCGGTGGCAGGGTGTCACTTCGTCACGGCGAAGTTCCGCAGGATCGCGTCCGTCAGCTCCGGTTCGCCCTCCGCCTTCACCCGGTCGGCGACCGCCTGCGGGGTCACCCGGCCGCAGGCCAGGCGGACGTACGTCTCCCAGTCGAGGGAGAAGGCGGCGGCCGGTCCGAGCGCGGGGACCGTCTCCAGGGTGCCGCGGCCCTGGATGTCGACGCGGATCGTGCGCAGGAACTCCACCGGACCGTGCACGTCGAAGACGACCGCGGAACTGCGCGGCGCGTCGGCCCGGTCGGCGACGACGGCAGGCAGCTCGCCCAGCAGCACGTCCCGCGCGACGTGCGCGCCGGGGGAGTCCAGGTTGCCGGGACGGCCGAGCGCGGCGCGCAGGTCCTGCTCGTGCACCCACACGTTGAACGCGTGGTCGCGCATGGACCGCTCCAGGGTCAGCTCGGTGCCGAGGGGGCCGCGCACGGTGGCGTCGGGGGCACGCGACTCGTTGCGCAGCTGGCGGTTGCGGCGGATGATCGTGTACTCCAGCTCGGACGTCATCTCCGGCGCGGTGTGGTGCCGGCGGACGTCGACCTGGACCTCGAAGTAGCGCTGGAGGTCGGTGGCCACGTGGAAGAGGTCGCGGGGCAGGGAGTGGATCGGCCGCGGGTCGCCGTACATCTCGCAGTCCAGGCCGATGACGTGCGAGACGATGTCGCGCACCGACCAGCCCGGGCACGGCGTCCGGCGGTTCCAGTCCGCCTCCGCCAGGGGCTGCACCAGCTCGGATATCGCTTCGATGGAGTGGGTCCAGGCGTCGGCGTAGGGCTGGAGGGTGGGAGGCAGACTCACGGAACGGGACCCCTCGGCGGTCGGTACACGGGCGGGCTGGTGGTGGCGGCGTTGCCAGCGGGAGGTGGCGGTCGGCTGCTGTCGGCGTCGTCTGGGGGCTCCTCGGTTCTCGGCTGGGCTCGAACCGGGGGAGACCCCCAAGTTACGCTGCTGGGAGTCACCCCGGCAGTGCTTTCGTGTGACGATCGTAGGCCCGTGTGGACGACTCGAATGCCAGGACGGTGGTAGTGTGCGCGCCTCTCTGATCCAGATCGCCGTGGAAGAGGGCGAATCGGTGCAAGCCCGGCGGGTTCGGGCCGCCGCCCTCGTACGGGAGCAGGCCGGCGCGGACCTGGTGGTGCTGCCGGAACTGTGGACGACCGGCGCGTTCGCCTACGACGCGTTCGCCGCCGAGGCCGAGCCGCTTCACGGGCCGACGTTCGAGACGATGGCCAAGGCCGCGAGCGACGCGGGCGTGTGGCTGCACGCGGGCTCGGTCCCCGAGCGGGACACCGCCGACGGCGCCCTCTACAACACCTCTCTCGTCTTCTCCCCCTCCGGCGACCTGGCCGCCTCCTACCGCAAGATCCACCGCTTCGGCTTCGACAAGGGCGAGGCGGTGCTGATGGGCGCGGGCCAAGACCTGGTGACGGTCCGTCTGCCGCGGACGACCCTGGGCCTCGCCACCTGCTACGACCTCCGCTTCCCCGAACTCTTCCGCGGTCTCGTCGACGCGGGCGCCGAGACCCTGGTGGTGTCGGCGGGCTGGCCGGAGCGCCGCCGGTCGCACTGGACGCTGCTGGCCCGGGCGCGGGCGGTCGAGAACCAGACGTTCGTGCTCGCGTGTGGAACGGCCGGGACGCACGCACAAGTTCCGCAGGCGGGTCACTCGATCGTGGTGGACCCGTGGGGCGAGGTGCTGGCCGAGGCCGGTCAGGGCGAGGAGGTCCTCACGGTCGACTTCGACCCGGCGAAGACCGCGACGACGCGCGAGCAGTTCCCGGCCCTGAAGGACAGGGTGCTCGGCCTGGAGCGCCCGCGCCGCTGAGCACGGTGTCGCAGCGCCGCCCGCCGGGATCGTCCGGCGGGCGCAGCGGCTCAGTCCTCCCGCTCCTTCTCCGCCAGGTGGATCACGCACACCGCGACCGCGATGAGCAGTGCCGGGTCCGCGTCCTCCCGGACGACGTCCACGCCGTACGTGTCGCGCACGTGGAGCCGGCGCCGGGAGATGACGGCGAGGAGTTCCCCGTCGTACTCGACGGCGAACTCCCGGTCGAGGATCTTCCCGCTGACGTCCAGTTCGGTGCTTCCGTCCGCCAGGGACACGCGGTAGTGGTTGCGCAGCAGCGACAGCCGTTTGCGTCGGATGGTGGCGAGCGGTTCGCCGTCCCGTTCGATCACCATGGTGTCGCGCAGCGCGAACATCTTCTGGCGGATGTCGATCAGCACCCGCCCCTGGGTGTCCTTCAGCTCGAAGGTGTCCCGCACCCGGAGCGCCTTGCCGTCGACGAGGTAGACCTGGTTGCCGCGGTCGTCCTCGATCCAGTAGTCGTCACCGAAGCCGAGGATCCGGTCGCGTACGAGGAATCTCATGACGGTACGGCTTCCCCGGCGGCCGCCGGGGGACGCAGCCACTAGCCCGACGGGCCGAGCGTCCGACCCCGGCCGGGCGGCGTCGCCGCGGTGGTCACACGCCGTATCCGTCGCTGTATCCGTCGCGGCGCCGGTCCGTCTCGACCACGGTGGTCGAGGCCGGGGGCACCATCACGCGGCGGCGCCGGGCGATGCTGCTGAAGGTCGTCACGCCGATCAGGCCGACGATCATCAAGATGATGCCGACCAGGTCGAGATTGACCCCTTGCATGTCCCAGTCGGTCGCGAACGTGAGGATGGCTCCCACGGCGATGAGGATGATGCACCCGCCGAGGCCCATGAGTGTCGCCTCCCTGTCCGGTGTACCGGTCGTTCCGGTCCCTGACTCCGGATACCCCGGGAGGCAACTTGCATGCGGGGGCTCACCCTTGGTCCCGGGCGGGCCGAGGGGCGATCAGCCCTCCAGGAACGCCGTCAGCGCGTTGGCCAGCAGGTACGGGTCGTCGGCGCCGCTCAACTCCCGTGCGCTGTGCATGGACAGGATGGCCACGCCGATGTCGACGGTGCGGATGCCGTGCCGGGCGGCGGTGATCGGGCCGATCGTGGTGCCGCACGGCATGGAGTTGTTGGAGACGAACGACTGGAACGGCACACCGGCCTTCTCGCAGGCGGCGGCGAACACGGCCCGGCCCCAACCGTCCGTGGCGTAGCGGTTGTTGACGTTGACCTTGAGGATCGGGCCGCCGTTCACGCGCGGGTGGTGCGTCGGGTCGTGCCGCTCCGCGTAGTTGGGGTGGACCGCGTGCCCGGTGTCGGAGGAGAGGCAGACGGTGCCGGCGAAGGCCCGCGCCCGGTCCTCGTACGACCCGCCGCGCGCGAACACCGAGCGCTCCAGCACGCCCCCGAGCAGCGGGCCGTCCGCGCCGGTGTCGGACTGGGAGCCGTTCTCCTCGTGGTCGAAGGCGGCGAGCACCGGGATGAACGGCAGGCCGGCGCCGCCGGTCGCGACGGCGGCCAGGGCGGCCGTTCCGGCGTGCACGGACAGCAGGTTGTCCATGCGGGGCCCGGCGACGAGCTCCTCGTCGCGGCCGAGGTAGGCGGGCGGTTCCACGGAGTGGGTCATCAGGTCCCAGCCGGTGACCTCGCCCTCGGGCAGCCCCGACTCCTCCTCCAGGAAGGAGATCAGGTCGCCCTCGCGGACGTCGCCGAGGCCCCAGACCGGCTGGAGGTGGCGCTGCTTGTCGAGCTTGAGGCCGTCGTTGACGGCACGGTCCAGATGGATGGCGAGCTGGGGCACCCGCAGCAGCGGCCGGCTCACGTCGACGAGCCGGGTGGAGCCGTCGCGCAGGGTCAGCCGGCCGGACAGGCCCAGGTCGCGGTCGAGCCAGGAGTTGAGCAGCGGCCCGCCGTAGATCTCCACGGCCACCTGGCGCCAGCCGTGCGCGCCGGCGTCGGGCAGCGGCTTGACGCGCAGGTTGGGGGAGTCGGTGTGCGCGCCGATGATCCGGAACGGGGTGTGCGGGGCGGCGCCCTCGGGGACGTACCAGGCCACGATAGCGCCCCCGCGCAGCACGTACTTGCCGCCGCTGCCCCCCTCCCAGGCGTCCGTCTCGGCGACCTGCCGGAAACCGGCCTTCTCCAGCCGTTCCGCGGCGTTCGCCACGGCGTGGTACGGCGACGGGCTGGCCGTCAGGAAGGACATCAGGTCGTCGGTGTGGCCGCGGTCGAAGCGGGAGGGTGCGCTCATGGGGTTCACCTTAACGACGGACGAGGGCCCGCTCCCGGCGATGGGAGCAGGCCCTCGTGAGGACGGTGTGTGAGTCGGCGCAAGCGTGCCGAACCGGACGCGGCGAGCCCCGCCCGCCGCGTCCTCACAGGTTCCGGCAGGTCCTAGAAGGCCGCCTCGTCCAGCTCCATCAGGTCGAGCTCGACGCCGGCGGCGACCTTGCGGGCCAGGGTCACGCCCGGCAGGACGTTCGCCGCGAAGAACTTCGCCGCCGCGATCTTGCCGGTGTAGAAGGCCACGTCCTTGGTGGAGGCCGTCTCCAGCTTCTCGGCGGCGACGGCCGCGCCCTTGAGGAGCAGGTAGCCGACGACGACGTCGCCGGACGCCATCAGCAGGCGGGTGGTGTTGAGGCCGACCTTGTAGATGTTCTTGACGTCCTGCTCGGTGGCCGCGAGGTCGGTGAGCATCAGGCCGACGATGGCCTCCAGCTCGACGGCCGCCTTCGCCAGGTGCTCGCGGGCCGCGGAGAGGTCCTCGCCGCCGGTGCCGAGCGCCAGGAACTTCTTGATGTCCTCGGCGAGGGAGTTCAGCGCCGCGCCCTGGTTGCGGACGATCTTCCGGAAGAAGAAGTCCTGGCCCTGGATCGCCGTCGTGCCCTCGTACAGGGTGTCGATCTTGGCGTCCCGGATGTACTGCTCGATCGGGTACTCCTGCAGGAAGCCGGAGCCGCCGAAGGTCTGCAGCGACTGGGCGAGCTGCTCGTAACCCTTCTCGGAGCCGTAGCCCTTGACGATCGGCAGGAGCAGGTCGTTCAGCGCCTCCAGCGCGGAGAAGTCCTCGCCGGCGGCCTCCTTGACCTGGATCTCGTCCTGGATGGACGCCGTGTAGAGCACCAGCGCGCGCATTCCCTCCGCGTACGCCTTCTGCGTCATCAGCGAGCGGCGCACGTCGGGGTGGTGGGTGATGGTGACCTTGGGCGCGGTCTTGTCCATGAAGTTCGCCAGGTCGGGACCCTGGACGCGCTCCTTGGCGTACTCCAGCGCGTTCAGGTAGCCCGTCGACAGCGTGGAGATCGCCTTCGTGCCGACCATCATGCGGGCGAACTCGATGATGCGGAACATCTGGCGGATGCCGTCGTGCTTGTCGCCGATCAGCCAGCCCTTGGCGGGGTGGCGGTCGCCGAAGGTCATCTCGCAGGTGTTGGACGCCTTCAGACCCATCTTGTGCTCGACGTTCGTCGCGTAGACGCCGTTGCGCTCGCCCAGCTCGCCGGTCTCGAAGTCGAAGAGGTACTTCGGCACGAGGAAGAGGGACAGGCCCTTGGTGCCGGGGCCGTGGCCCTCGGGGCGGGCGAGGACGTAGTGGAGGATGTTCTCCTCCATGTCGTGCTCACCGGAGGTGATGAAGCGCTTCACGCCCTCGATGTGCCAGGAGCCGTCCTCCTGCTGGACCGCCTTGGTGCGGCCGGCGCCGACGTCGGATCCGGCGTCGGGCTCGGTGAGGACCATCGTGGAGCCCCACTGCTTCTCCACGGCGACCTTGGCGATGTGCTTCTGGACCTCGTTGCCCTCCTCGAAGAGGATGCCGGCGAACGCGGGGCCCGAGGAGTACATCCAGACGGCCGGGTTGGCGCCCAGGATCAGCTCGGCGAAGGCCCAGATCAGGGAGCGGGGGGAGGTGGTGCCGCCGATCTCCTCGGGCAGGCCCAGGCGCCAGTACTCCGAGTCCATGAACGCCTTGTAGCTCTTCTTGAAGGACGCCGGGACGGGCGCGGTGTTCGTCTCCGGGTCGAAGACCGGCGGGTTGCGGTCGGCGTCGGCGAAGGACTCGGCCAGCTCGTTCTCGGAGAGGCGGGTCAGCTCCTCCAGGATGCTCTTGGCGGTCTCGGTGTCCATCTCCCCGAACGGACCGGTGCCGTACAGCTTGTCGCGTCCGAGTACTTCGAAGAGGTTGAACTCGATGTCGCGGAGATTCGACTTGTAGTGCCCCATGGCGACGGCTCCCGTGATCCGTTGAAGAGATCGGCGAGGCACTGTGGTTCCTCGCGCTAGTTCGCTTACCAACAAGTAGCTACCGATGATGCTACCCGTCGGTAATAAGTCGCAACCCCGTCGGGGAAGGTGTGACGCGTCAGACCGGAACGCCGTCCCGGCCCGCCCTGCGGCGGCGCTCGGTACGCTTGCGCTCATGTATGGATACGGCCAGCCCATGGACGGGGGCGGCGCGCAGCAGCAGTACGCCCCGCCGCAGCAGCCCATGGCCGGCGGCTACGGGCAGCAGCCGCCCCTGTACCCCGAGCCGTCCCCGCCCTCGCTCGCGGACGCGGTACGCGCCTTCACCACCGGTCAGATGGTCGCCGAGGACTTCCAGCAGGTCTTCGCGACCTCGAAGGTCTACTGCCCGCGCGGCGACAACCCGGGCTTCCTCGCCCTGCACAACACCCAGCAGCCGGTGATCCCGATGTTCACCACGCTGAAGGAGCTGCGCCGTTACGCGGGCAAGGAGTCCAAGTACTTCGTGATCTCCGGTTCCGAGGTGCTCGACCTGCTGCCCACCGGCTACGGCTTCGTCCTCGACATGGAGGGTGAGCACCGGATGGTCTTCGACGCGAAGGCGGTCGAGCAGATGGTGGACTTCGCGATGCGCCGGATGTACGGGTAGTCGATCTCCTCGTCCTGTGACGTTTCTCGTCTTGTGACGGTGGGAGCCCGGAGGGAATGTCCTCCGGGCTCTCGTCGTTCTGGGTGGCAGAAAGTTCAACGCTCAACTAAAGTGGTCCGCACGTCGCCCAAGGAGGTACCGACATGCCCGCCGTGACCGTCGAGAACCCGCTGACGCTGCCCCGCGTGGCCGCCCCGGCGGACGCCGTCGCCCGTCCCGTGCTCGCCGTCACCACCGCGCCCAGCGGATACGAGGGCGAGGGCTTCCCGGTGCGCCGGGCCTTCGCGGGGATCAACTACCGTCACCTCGACCCGTTCATCATGATGGATCAGATGGGCGAGGTTGAGTATCAGCCTGGGGAGCCGAAAGGGACCCCGTGGCACCCGCACCGCGGCTTTGAGACGGTCACCTACATCATCGACGGGGTTTTCGACCACCAGGACTCCAACGGCGGCGGCGGCACCATCACCAACGGCGACACCCAGTGGATGACGGCCGGGGCCGGCCTGCTCCACATCGAGGCGCCGCCGGAGTCGCTGGTCATGTCCGGCGGTCTGTTCCACGGTCTCCAGCTCTGGGTGAACCTGCCGGCCAAGGACAAGATGATGGCGCCGCGTTACCAGGACATCCGCGGCGGCAGCGTCCAGTTGCTCACCTCGCCCGACGGCGGTGCGCTCCTGCGGGTCATCGCGGGCGAGCTGGACGGCCACGCGGGCCCCGGGATCACGCACACGCCGATCTCCATGGTCCACGCGACGCTTGCGCCGGGCGCGGAGATCACCCTGCCGTGGCGGGAGGACTTCAACGGCCTCGCGTACGTCCTGGCCGGCAAGGGTTCGGTGGGCGCGGAGCGCCGGCCCGTCCACCTGGGCCAGACCGCCGTCTTCGGCGCCGGCTCCTCGCTGACCGTCCGCGCGGACGAACGGCAGGACTCCCACACGCCGGACCTGGAGGTCGTCCTCCTCGGCGGCCGGCCGATCCGCGAGCCGATGGCCCACTACGGCCCGTTCGTCATGAACACCCGTGACGAACTCCAGCAGGCGTTCGAGGATTTCCAGAAGGGACGGCTCGGAACGATCCCGGCGGTGCACGGAATGACGGAGAAGGGCCTGTAGGCCTGCGGGAACCGGTACGGTACGAAACGGGCCCGAAGCCGCAAAGTGTTCTTGCGGCTTCGGGCCCGCTCGCTGCCCCCGGGGGGCCGGTTACGGCAGGACGTACACCGGTGCCCCGTCTTCGCATCCGGCCTGCCGCACGCACCCGCGCTTCAGCAGCATCCGCAGGCAGTCGTGGACACGGTCCTGCGACAGCCCCGTCCGGTTGACGATGTCCTCCACCCGGTAGCGGGCCTCACCGCGGACGAGGGCCGGCGCCAGGTAGGCGGCCACGGCGTGGACGTCGTCCGTGACGACGAGGTTCTTGGCCCTCCAGGCGGCGAGCAGTTCCTGCGCCGTCACCTTCGGCTCCGCGGCCGACCGGGGACCGTCGGCGGGATTCCTGAGGGCGTCGGCGATGTCACGCAGGCTGTGGCTGATCTCCTGGAGGAAACCGTTGTTCGCCCTCAGGAGACCGTTCTGCTCCTCCAGAAGGCCCTGTCGCTGGGCCTGGAACGCCAGCATCATCTCGTCCGCCCGGATGTTCCGCTCCTCCAGCCGGACGATGGCGTCGGCGACCTGGACCGGCATGACGTAGGCGGTGCCGCCGGTGGCGGCGGGTTGCACGGCAGCAGGCTCCAGGGTGTAGGAACCGTCGCGCTGGATCGTCGCGACGACCTCCGAGACCCAGGTCTTGAAGGGGCCGCACTCCGGCTTCGTGCAACCGTTGACGAGAGCGACGAGACCTTTCAGGTTCACCATCTTCATCGACTTCTGCAGCTTGTGAGCTGCAAGTTTGCGTGAGGTGTCTACTCCATAGACGCCTTGTGCAATCTCATCCAGCCGCCTGGTGCAATCCGCTGCAACGTGCCAACCGAGCGCTTGCCGTGTGTTTGCGTACCCGAGATCCGTGGCGACGTCAGCCGCCACGAACCAGTGCTCCCCCTCCGGCGTGGTCAGCCTCCGTACCCGCGCTCCCGTGGCCGCGAACACGAAGTCGTTGATGTCGATCGCGTCCTGTCGTGCCGTCGGCTCGTCCGACGGCGTGTCGTTGTGCTCGTACATCGAGCATCACCTCCAGCCACGGAAGCTAGGCAGGCGCATATGCGCCCCGCATGGCCCGAAAGGAAGTTCACCCGTTAGGGCAACGAGGTATCGATTCTGCGGTTGGTGACGCCCCGTCACCCGGCTGGGGTGCCTCCGGGAGACAGGGGGCGGGGACCGTGGTGCGCTGAGGGGGTGCGTCTGCTGCCCGAAGCCGTTCGTCGTCTCGCTGCCTGGTGTGCCGTCGTCCTGCTCGTGTCGGGCGTCGGGTACGTCGGGATCCGGCTGTGCGCGGAGCTGCGCACCGCCGTCGTGCCGGTGCTGCTCGCGCTGCTGGGGAGCGCGCTGCTCGGGCCCTTCCACCGGCGGATGGTGAAGGCGCGGGTGAACCGGTCGGTGGCCGCCGCCGTCACGTGCGTGGCCGTGGTGGCGGTGGTCGGCGGGGCCGTCTACATCGTCGTCGCCGCGCTCATCGAGAGCGGGGACGAGATCGTCGCCTCGCTGAAGGAGGCGGCACGAGGGCTGACACAGCACTTCGGGGCTGCGGGCACCTCGCTCGACGACGTCGCCTCCAACGCCCGGGAGCTGCTCCGCAAGTTCGGCGGGACCGCGGCCTCCGGGGTGATCAGCGGGGTGAGCGTGGTGGGCGAGAGCATCGCCATGGCGGTGCTGGCGCTCCTGCTCGTCTTCTTCTTCCTGCGCGACTCCGACCGCGCCGTCGACGGGCTGCGGGCCGTCGCCCCGCGCGGCACCGCGGACACCGTCGAGGCGATGGCAAGGCGGGCCTTCCGCGCCGTCGAGGGGTTCATGCGGGGGACGACCTTGATCGCCTTCATCGACGCCGTCTGCATCACCGTCGGACTGCTCGTCCTGGGCGTACCCGGCGCGGCGGGGCTGGGCGCGCTGGTCTTCGTCGGCGCCTACATCCCCTATCTGGGCGCTTTCCTCTCCGGCGGGGTCGCCGTGCTGGTGGCGCTCGCCGACCGGGGGTTCGTCATCGCGCTGTGGGCGCTCGGGGTGGTGCTCGCCGTGCAGGTGCTGGAGGGGCATGTGCTCCAGCCGATGATCCAGAGCCGGACCGTGCAGATGCACCCGGCGGTGGTCATGCTGACGATCACCGCGGGCGCCTCCGTCGCCGGGATCCTCGGCATGCTGCTCGCCGTGCCGCTGACGGCCGCCGCGTTCGGGGTGATGTACGAACTGCGGGAGCGCTACACCGCTCCCCCGGAGGCCGGAGCGCCGGGAACCCCGTCAGCGGAGGGCTCGTAGAGCTCGAACCAGATGCTCTTGCCCTGGCCGCGCGGTGACACCCCCCACGCGTTCGCGAGCAGTTCGATGAGGATCAGGCCGCGGCCCGAGGACGCCAGCTCGCCGGGGCTGCGTTTGTGGGGCAGGTCGTCGCTGGTGTCGGTGACCTCGATGCGGATACGGCGTCCGCCGGGCGGACCGGTGACCTCGGCGACGAGCAGCGCGTCGGCGTCCGTGTGCACGAGCACGTTGGTCAACGTCTCGGACACCAGCAGGACCGCCGAGTCGACCTGGTCGGCGCAGGGCCAGTCGTGCAGCAGCTCGCGTAGTTGCTGCCTGGCCTCGGCGACCCGCTCGGGCTCGGCCTGGGCGACGGTCAGCATGGTCCGCCGCCCGGACGGCCGCGCGGGCGAGGCGTGCCGGGAGAGGAGGAGGACGGCGATGTCGTCCTCGCGGCGGTCGGCCAGCGGGCCGGTGGTGTGGTGCGACGAGGGGCCGTGCACGGCCTGGACCAGCGCGTCGGCCAGTTCCTCCAGGTCGCCCTCGTGCGCCTCCAGTGTCTTGCGGACCCGGCCCCAGCCGGTGTCGAGGTCGTGTCCGCCGGTCTCCAGCAGACCGTCGGTGCACAGCATCAGCGCCTCGCCGGGCTCCAGGGCGATCCGGGTGGTGGGGTAGTCGGAGTCGGGGTCGATGCCCAGCGGGAGCCCGCCGGCCGTGGCCCGGACCAGGACGGTGCCGTCGGTCATCCGGACCGCCGGGTCGAGATGGCCGGCCCGGGCGGTCTCCAGGATCCCGGTCACCGGGTCGACCTCCACATAGAGGCAGGTCGCGAAGCGGGGATCGGCGGGTGCGTCGGCGTCGCCGGTGTGGGTGAGACCGTGGAAGAAGCGGGAGGCGCGGGAGAGGACGGCGTCGGGGCGGTGGCCCTCGGATGCGTAGGCCCGCAGCGCTATGCGCAGCTGTCCCATCAGGCCGGCGGCGCGTACGTCATGACCCTGGACGTCGCCGATGACCAGGGCGAAACGGCCGCCCTCGGACGGCGTGCGGGAGGCGCCTCCCGGCAGCGGGATCACGTCGTACCAGTCGCCGCCGACCTGGAGGCCGCCGCCGGTCGGGATGTAGCGGGCGGCGAGGGTCATGCCCGGGATCTCCGGGCCGAGCGTGGGCAGCATGGAGCGCTGCAGCCCGTCGGTCAGCTCGCGCTGGGTCTCGGCGGCGCCGGCCCTGGTCAGGGCTTGGGCGAGCATCCGGGCCACGGTCGTGAGCACGGACCGCTCGTCGGGAGTGAACGCCACCGGGTAGGTGAACGCCGCCATCCAGGCGCCCATCGTGCGGCCGGCCACCGTCAGCGGCAGGAACGCCCAGGACTGGCGGCCGAAGTGGGAGGCCAGCGGCCAGGTCAGCGGATAGCGCTCCTTGTACTGACCGGGCGAGGACAGATACACGGCCCGGCCGGTGCGGACCACCTCCGCCGCCGGATAGTCGGTCTGGAGCGACATCTGGGTGAACGGGTCCTCTTCGCGCTCCTTCTGCCCGTGGTGCCCTATCACCGTCAGCCGGTCGCCCTCGACGCCGAAGACGGCCAGTCCGTCCGGTGAGAAGCCGGGCATCGACAGCGCCGCCGCGACCCGCAGCACCTCTTCCGTGGAGCGTGCCTCGGCGAGCGCACGGCCGGCGTCCAGCAGGAACGCCTCCCGGGAGCGCCGCCAGTCGCCGGTGACGGCGGTGCGTCCGGCGGGGGTGCCGGGCCGGGGCTCGGTGACCTCCTGGAGGGTGCCGATCAGTTCGTAAGCCTGCAGCTCCGGGTCGAACGACGGCTTGGAACGGCTGCGGGCCACCCGGACGACCCGCCCCTGATCGTCCATGATCCGGATGCGCACCTCGGCGAGAGTTCCCTCGGCGACGGCGAGCTGGACCACGCCGGTGATCTCGTTCCAGTCGACGGGGTGCATCCGGGCCCGGGCCTGGGCCTCCGTGAGGACGGCCTCCTCGGCGGGCAGGCCGAGCAGCCTGGCCGCCTCGGCGTCGACGGTGACCAGCCCGGTGGCCGTGCTCCAGTGCCACAGGCCGGTCGCGAGGGAGGCGAGGACCTCTCCCACGGCGGGCAGAGGCTCGCCAGTGCGCATTGACCTACTTTAAGAACAGGCGATCGAAGCGTGCCACTGTTCACCGACCGATCACCCCGCGGGGAATGGAGGGGAGCCGACCGTGGGCCGCCCGGTACGCTGGGGGTTGTTTCACGTGAAACACGTGACCGCGGCACAGATCGCGACACAGCCCCCGATCCGCGAAGACTGGATGAACGACGATGCATCGGTACAGGTCCCACACCTGCGGCGAGCTCCGCGCCTCTGACGTCGGCACCGACGTCCGGCTGAGTGGCTGGCTGCACAATCGGCGCGACCTGGGCGGCATCCTCTTCATCGATCTCCGCGATCACTACGGCATCACTCAGCTGGTGGCCCGTCCCGGGACGCCCGCCTACGACGCCCTCGACCGGCTGACCAAGGAGTCGACCGTCCGCGTCGACGGCAAGGTCGTCTCCCGTGGCGCGGAGAACGTCAACCCCGACCTGCCCACCGGTGAGGTCGAGGTCGAGGTCGGCGAGGTGGAGCTGCTCGGCGCCGCCCAGCCGCTCCCCTTCACGATCAATGCCGAGGACGGCGTCAACGAGGAGCGGCGCCTGGAGTACCGCTTCCTGGACCTGCGCCGCGAGCGCATGCACCGCAACATCATGCTGCGCACGGCGGTCGTCTCCGCCATCCGCCACAAGATGGTGGCCCTCGGCTTCAACGAGATGGCGACCCCGATCCTCACCGCGACCTCCCCCGAGGGCGCGCGTGACTTCGTGGTCCCCTCCCGGCTGCACCCGGGCCGGTTCTACGCCCTTCCGCAGGCCCCGCAGCAGTTCAAGCAGCTGCTGATGATCTCCGGCTTCGACCGCTACTTCCAGATCGCGCCCTGCTTCCGTGACGAGGACGCCCGCGCGGACCGCTCGCCGGGCGAGTTCTACCAGCTCGACGTCGAGATGAGCTTCGTCGAGCAGGAGGACGTCTTCCAGCCGATCGAGAAGCTGATGACCGAGCTGTTCACGGAGTTCGGCAACGGCCGTGAGGTCACCTCCCCCTTCCCGCGGATCCCGTTCCGTGAGGCGATGCTGAAGTACGGCTCCGACAAGCCGGACCTGCGCGCCCAGCTGGAGCTGGTGGACATCACCGATGTCTTCGAGGGCTCGGAGTTCAAGGCCTTCGCAGGCAAGCACGTGCGCGCGCTGGCCGTGCCCGCGGTGCAGGACCAGCCCCGCAAGTTCTTCGACCAGCTCGGCGACTACGCCGTCTCGCAGGGTGCGAAGGGCCTGGCGTGGGTGCGGGTCGCCGAGGACGGTTCGCTGTCCGGCCCGATCGCGAAGTTCCTCACCGAGGAGAACGTCGCCGAGCTGACCAAGCGCCTGTCGCTGGCCGCCGGGCACGCCGTGTTCTTCGGTGCGGGCGAGTTCGACGAGGTCTCCAAGATCATGGGCGCGGTGCGCGTCGAGGCCGCGAAGCGCTCCGGCCACTTCGAGGAGAACGTCTTCCGCTTCTGCTGGATCGTCGACTTCCCGATGTTCGAGAAGGACGAGGAGACCGGCCGGATCGACTTCTCGCACAACCCCTTCTCCATGCCCCAGGGTGGCATGGACGCCCTGGAGAACCAGGACCCGCTGGACGTCCTGGCCTGGCAGTACGACATCGTCTGCAACGGCGTCGAGCTGTCCTCCGGCGCGATCCGGAACCACGAGCCGGACATCATGCTCAAGGCGTTCGGCATCGCCGGCTATGACGAGGAGACCGTCGAGCGCGAGTTCGCCGGCATGCTGCGCGCGCTCCGCTTCGGCGCCCCGCCGCACGGTGGCATCGCCCCCGGCGTCGACCGCATCGTGATGCTGCTGGCCGACGAGCCCAACATCCGCGAGACGATCGCCTTCCCGCTCAACGGCAACGCCCAGGACCTGATGATGGGCGCGCCGACGGAGCTGGAGGAGGCGCGGCTGCGTGAGCTGCACCTGAGCGTGCGCAAGCCGCAGCCGAAGTAAGGCGCAGCCGGCGAGCGCGAGGCGCTGACCTGGAAAGGGACCTGGAACCGACGTCGGTTCCAGGTCCCTTTCGCATGGGTGGGCAAAGGTCGCCTTCCTCTCACCGGGGGCGCACAGGAATCACGGAGGACGCCCACAGCGGCCTGCCGTTCCATGGAGGGCGGGGCCGGCGCGGGCCGGCGGGGCAGGGAGGGAAGCCACAGCCATGGGGTTCACGATCACGCTCTCGGTGCTGCTGATCGCGGGAGCGGTCGCCGGGATCGTCGTCCGGCGACGCGGCCGTCGGGTCCTTCGCCCGTCCGGCCTGGACGCCGAGGCGGAGGCGAACCACTGGCTCGTCCGGCTCGGCGGGGGCATGACCCCACCCGACCCGCGGACCTGGGAGGACGCGGACGAGGGGGCGGCGGGGGCGCTGACCAGCGCGGCGGAATGCCACCGGCGGGCCCGGGCGCTGCTGGCGAGCGCGCGTACGGCGGCTCAGTACGAGGAGGTCACACAAACGGCCAGGGAAGGGCTGGAACATCTGCGCCGGGCACGCGCCGATCTGGCCCTGGCGTCGGCCACCGCGCCCGTGGACCGCTGACCCATGAGACGGCGCGGCACCGAGACGGCACAGATCCATGGAACGGCACAGCCCGTCCCCACGTTTCTGACAGGTCGGCCTTCTAGGTGGTGGAGGTGACGGTGGACGTCCCCCGTGTCACCGGGTTCCACAGGGTGACGGACGTGCCGGACGACTCCGCCGGCAGGGCCACCAGGTCTGCGCCGCGCAAAAAAATCCGACGGGGCGGCAACTTCTGTCGATGTGGTGGCCACTGAGAGGGCGTAACCGCTTCCTCTCGTAAGGATTCACCCGTGGCAGCTCCCTCCCACCGACGGTCTCTTCGCAAGCGTCGTGTTCTCGCCGTGTCCGCCGCCTTCGTGGCCGCCGCGGCCGGGGCCGGGGTGCTCGTGGCGAACGCCAACGCCGGGACCGTGGACCTGTACCACCAGACGCTCGCCGCCAAGGACGGCTGGGCGTCCTCGGGGACGGGGACGACCGGCGGCAGCAAGGCCGACGCCGCGCACACCTTCACCGTGTCCACCCGCGCCGAGCTGGTGAAGGCGCTCGGTTCGGCGTCCGACACCACGCCCCGGATCATCAAGGTCAAGGGCACGATCGACGCCAACACCGACGACTCGGGCAAGAAGCTGACGTGCGCCGACTACGCGTCCGGCACCGGCTACTCGCTCTCCGCCTACCTGAAGGCCTTCGACCCCGCCACCTACGGCCGCTCCAAGCTGCCCTCCGGCGCCCAGGAGACGGCCCGCGTCGCGGCGCAGACCAAGCAGGCCAAGAACGTCGTCCTCAAGGTGCCCGCCAACACCACGATCGTGGGCGTGCCCGGCACCGGCGCCGGTCTCACCGGGGCCATGCTCCAGATCCAGGGCGTGGACAACGTCATCGTCCGCAACCTCACCTTCGCCGCGACCGAGGACTGCTTCCCCCAGTGGGACCCGACCGACGGCGACGACGGCAACTGGAACAGCAACTACGACGCCGTCACCCTGCGCGGCGCGACCCATGTGTGGGCGGACCACAACACGTTCACCGACGCCCCGCACTTCGACACCGCGAACCCGAAGTACTTCGGCCGCGAGTACCAGATCCACGACGGGGCACTCGACATCACCAAGAGCTCCGACCTGGTGACCGTCTCCCGCAACCAGTTCACCAGCCACGACAAGACCATGCTGATCGGCAGCAGCGACAGCGAGCCCGCCGGCAAGCTGCGCGTCTCCCTCCACCACAACGTGTGGAAGGGCATCGTCCAGCGCGCCCCGCTCGCCCGGGTCGGCCAGGTGCACATCTACAACAACCTGTACGACGTCACGCCTCTCAACGGCTACGCGGTGCAGTACAGCATCAACTCACGCGCCAAGGCCCAGGTCGTCTCGGAGAACAACTACTGGAAGGTCCCGTCGAGCGTGAAGGTCGCCAAGCTGCTCAGCGGCGACGGCACCGGCGCGGTCAAGGACTCCGGAAACCTCGTCAACGGCACGGCGACCGACCTCGTCGCCGCCTACAACGCCGCCTCCTCCAAGGACCTGAAGACGACGGTCAACTGGACCCCGACCCTGACGGCCGGACTCACCCCCGCGACGAATCTGCCGACCGAACTGGCGACCACGACGGGCGCGGGCGTCCTTTCCTGACGGCCCTCCGACTCCCGGGGAAGCGGTGACGGAGGGAACACCCGCTTCCCCGGGCCTGCCCGCGGCGCCCGGCTCGCGTCAGGCGGTGGGCTTCTCCTCCAGGCGGGGGAAGAGGATCTCCCCCTTGGTGATCGTCGTGCCGGCGGGGAGACGACCCCACGCGCCCGCCTCCTGGACGCGCTGGTCGGTGAGCGGGCCCAAGGGGGGCTCGGCGCCCAGGAAGTCCCAGAGCTTGCGGGAGGTGTCCGGCATGACCGGATGGAGCAGCACGGCGATCGCGCGGAGCGACTCCGCGGCCGTGTAGAGGACTGTGGCGAGGCGGGCTCTGCCGGCCGGCGTCCCGTCCTTCGCGACCTTCCACGGCTGCTGCTGCGTGAGGTAGCCGTTGACCTGCTTGACGAAGTCGAAGACCGCCAGGATGCCACCCTGGAAGTCGAGTTCGTCGCCGATGCGGCGGTCGGCCTCGGTGACCGTGCGGGCGAGGGCGGCGTGCAGCGCCTCCTCGGCCGGGCCGTCGGCCGTGGCCTCGGGCAGCACGCCGTCGAAGTACTTGCCGACCATGGCCGCGACCCGGGAGGCGAGGTTGCCGTAGTCGTTGGCCAGTTCACTGGTGTAGCGGGCGGAGAAGTCCTCCCAGGAGAAGGAGCCGTCCTGGCCGAAGGCGATCGCCCGCAGGAAGTACCAGCGGTAGGCGTCCACGCCGAAGTGCGAGGTGAGGTCCTGCGGTTTGATGCCGGTCAGGTTGGACTTCGACATCTTCTCGCCGCCGACCATCAGCCAGCCGTTCGCCACGATCCTGCCGGGCAGCGGGAGGCCCTGCGCCATCAGCATCGCCGGCCAGATCACCGCGTGGAAGCGGAGGATGTCCTTTCCGACCAGGTGGACGTCGGCCGGGAAGGTCGACTCGAACTTGTCCCGGTTCTCGTTGTAGCCGGCCGCGGTCGCGTAGTTCAGCAGCGCGTCCACCCACACGTAGATCACGTGCTCGGGGTCCCAGGGCACCGGGACGCCCCAGTCGAACGTCGAGCGGGAGATCGAGAGGTCCTGGAGCCCCCGCCGGACGAAGTTCACGACCTCGTTGCGCGCGGACTCCGGCTGGATGAAGCCGGGGTTCGCCTCGTAGTGGGCGAGGAGCCGCTCGCCGTACTCGCTCAGCCTGAAGAAGTAGTTCTCCTCGCTGAGGACCTCCACGGGCCTGCGGTGGATCGGGCAGAGCTTTTGCCCCGCGAACTCGCCTTCCCCGTCGAGGAGTTCGCCGGGGAGCTTGTACTCCTCGCAGCCGACGCAGTACGGCCCCTCGTAGCCGCCCTTGTAGATCTCGCCCCGGTCGTACAGGTCCTGCACGAACTCCTGGACGCGGTCGGTGTGCCGCTTCTGCGTGGTGCGGATGAAATCGTCGTGGGCGATCTCCAGGTGCTCCCACAGGGGGCGCCAGGACTCCTCGACGAGCCGGTCCGCCCACTGCTGCGGGCTGACGCCGTTGGCCTCGGCGGTGCGCAGGATCTTCTGGCCGTGCTCGTCCGTGCCGGTCAGGAACCAGACCCGCTCGCCGCGCTGGCGGTGCCAGCGGGCGAGCACGTCACCGGCGACGGTGGTGTAGGCGTGGCCGAGGTGCGGGGCGTCGTTGACGTAGTAGATCGGGGTGGTGACGTAGTACGACCCGGACGCCGTCATGCCTCCTGGCCTCCGAAGCGCTCCTTGTACTCCTCCAGGTCGTCGTCCGTGAGCTTGGCGAAGAGGACCGGCGGGACCGTGAAGGGCGTGCCGGCGGGGACGGAGGCGAGAGCGCGGGCCTCGTCCGCCGTGACCCAGGTGGCGGTGTCGTCCGGCAGGGAGAAGGCCTGGCGCATGGCCGCCGACGTCGCCGGGATGAAGGGCTCGGAGACGACCGCGTAGAGGTGGATCAGGTTCATCGCCGTGCGCAGGGTGAGGGCAGCGCCGTCCTTGTCGGTCTTGATCTCCAGCCAGGGGGCCTTCTCCTCCAGGTAGGAGTTGCCCGCGGACCACAGCGCGCGCAGGGCGGCGGCCGCCTTGCGGAACTGCAGCGCCTCCATCTGCGACTCGTACTCGGCGAGGAGTTCGGCGATCTGCCCGCCGAGCTTCGTCTCGGCCTCGCCGGGCTCGCTGCCCGCCGGGACGTCGTCGCCGAAGCGCTTCCTGGAGAAGGACAGCACGCGGTTGACGAAGTTGCCGAGGGTGTCGGCCAGGTCCTTGTTGACCGTGGCCGTGAAGTGCTCCCAGGTGAAGGATGAGTCGTCCGACTCCGGGGCGTTGGCGATCAGGAAGTAGCGCCAGTAGTCGGTGGGGAGGATCTCCAGGGCCTGGTCGGTGAAGACGCCGCGCTTCTGGGAGGTGGAGAACTTCCCGCCGTAGTACGTCAGCCAGTTGAAGGCCTTGACGTAGTCGACCTTCTTCCACGGCTCGCGCACGCCCAGCTCGGTGGCGGGGAACATCACCGTGTGGAAGGGGACGTTGTCCTTCGCCATGAACTCGGTGTAGCGGACGGGGTTCTCGCCGGCGTCCGCCTCGTACCACCAGGACTTCCAGTCCCGCGTCTCGCCGTCGGGGGCCTGGTCCGCCCACTCCTTCGTCGCGCCGATGTACTCGATCGGGGCGTCGAACCAGACGTAGAAGACCTTGCCCTCGGCCGCGAGCTCCGGCCAGGTGTCGGCCGGGACCGGAACGCCCCAGTCCAGGTCACGGGTGATCGCGCGGTCGTGCAGGCCCTCGTTCAGCCACTTGCGGGCGATGGAGGAGGCCAGCTGCGGCCAGTCGTCCTCGTGGCGGGCGACCCACTCCTCGACCTCGTGCTGGAGCTTGGACTGCAGCAGGAACAGGTGCTTGGTCTCGCGGACCTCCAGGTCCGTGGAGCCGCTGATCGCCGAGCGCGGGTCGACCAGGTCGGTGGGGTCGAGCACCCGGGTGCAGTTCTCGCACTGGTCGCCTCGGGCCTTGTCGTAGCCGCAGTGGGGGCAGGTGCCCTCGACGTAGCGGTCCGGGAGGAAACGGCCGTCGGCCGGGCTGTACACCTGGCGGATCGCCCGCTCCTCGATGAAGCCGTTCTCCTGGAGGCGGCGGGCGAAGTGCTGGGTGATCTCGACGTTCTGCGGGGAGGAACTCCGGCCGAAGTAGTCGAACGCGAGTGCGAAACCGTCGTAGACGGCCTTCTGGGCGTCGTGCGCCTGGGCGCAGAACTCCTCGACCGGCAGGCCCTGCTCCTTCGCGGCGAGCTCGGCGGGGGTGCCGTGCTCGTCGGTCGCGCAGATGTAGAGGACGTCGTGGCCGCGCTGGCGGAGGTACCGGGAGTACACGTCCGCCGGGAGCATGGACCCCACCATGTTGCCCAGGTGCTTGATCCCGTTGATGTACGGAAGGGCGCTGGTGATGAGGTGTCGAGCCATCTCGGGCTGCTCCCAGGTTGCTATGTACGGAACCTTGAAATCGTAGCCGACAGGGGTGTGCCGCCCGCTTCTCGTTTTACGGGGTGAGAAGAGGGCGGCACGGGGGTCGGTGACACGGGCGGCCGGCGGCCGGGTGGGCGCGCCGTCGGGGCTACGGGCGCCAGGTGGCCAGTACGCCTTCGTAGAGCTCGGCGTCCGTGAGCTCCAGGGGGGTCGGGCCGGCGTGGAAGAACGACGTGTTGCCGGTCTTCAGTTTGCGCAGGTAGTCGAAGGCCTTGTTGTCGTGCTCGCCGAAGGCGACGAACGAGAAGAAGAGGGAGGGGTGGTTCTTCGCGGCGTCCGTGAGGGACTGGGTGGCGGGGGTCTTCGCGTCGGGGGCCCCGTCGGTCTGGAAGACGACGAGGGCGGGGGTCTTCGAGGCCTTGGCCTTCGGTGTCTTCGAGGCCTTCTTGTGACGCGCCACGTGGTGTTCCACGACGGCTTCGACGGCGGCGTGATAGCTGGTACGGCCCATGCGGCCCAGCCCCGCGTGCAGGTCGTCGACCTTGTCCTCGGGGTCGGTGAGGGTGAGGTCGGCGGTGCCGTCGAGCTCGGTGGAGAAGAAGACGACGTGGACGTTCTTGTCCTCGGCGAGGTGGGCGGCGAGGGCGAGGGTCTGGTTGGCCAGGGCCTTGACCGAGCCGTCCTTGTAGTACGGGCGCATGGACGCGGAGCGGTCGAGGACGAGGTAGATGTCCGCTCGGGCCTCGGAGAGGTTGAGTTTCTCGAGGGTGGAGGCGGCTGCGGTGTGGGCGGTGGTGAGGTGGGGTGGGGTTGCGGGGCTGTCCTGGGCGCCGGTTTCTGGGCCGGCCTCGGGTGCGGTTGCGGCCTCGGCTTCGCCTTCGGCCGGGGTGTTCCCACCCGCACCGCCCGTGCGGGTTTCGTCGTCGGCTGCGGGTGGCCCCTGTGGGGCGTCCTCGCCGTCGGCGTCCGCAGGTCCGCTCTGCGCGGCGGGCTCCGCCGGTTCGGCCGTGGCGTCGGGCTGCTGAGTTGCCGGCTCCGCCGCAGGCTCGGGCTGCTGAGCTGCGGGTTCGGTCGGCTCCGCCGCGGGCTCGGGCTCCGGGGTCGCCTCCGCGACCGGCTCCGGCTGGGCCTCGGTGGCGGTCTCGGCCTCTTCCGTCACCTCTTCGGCCTCGCGGGTCGCCGTCGCCTCTGCTTCGGCTGCCGGCGTGAGCTCATCGGTCGAGGGCGTTGCCTCGGCCTCGGGGGTTGCCGTGGCCTCTTCGGGTGCGGGCTCCGCCTTCGGCTCCGTCACCGGGGCCTCCACCGACAGCTCAGGCTCGGGCTCGGGTGCCGTCGGCTCGGGGTCGGCGACAGCCTCCTGCTCGGCCGTTGTCGGCTCCGGCTCGGCCACGGTCGACTTGGGGTCGGCCACGGTCGGCTCGGGGTCGGCGACAGCCTCCCGCTCGAGCGCAGCCGACTCCCGCTCCGCCGCCGTCGGCTCGGGTTCGTCCACCGTCGGCCCGGGGTCGGCGACAGCCTCCCGCTCGGGCGACGTCGGCCCCGGCTCGGCCACGGTCGACTTGGGCTCGGCCACGGTCGGCTCGGGCTCGACGGCAGGCTCCCGCTCGGGTGCCGTCGGCTCGGCGGCCGGCTCCGGCTCGGGGGCGGTGGTGGCCTCGGCCTCGGGGGCCGGGGGCTTCGTCGGCGTCGTGGTGTCGGGCTGCTTCGGGGCCGTCACGTTGTCGAAGGCTGCCGTGACGAGGTCGTGTTCGTCGCCGGGTTCCGGGCGGGGCTCCGGGATGCGGGCCGCGGGCTGCTCGGGGGCGGCGGCAGGTGTGGGGGCTGACGGGGTTTCCTGGGTGGGAATCCGTTCCGCAGTCTCTGCCTCGGCGGTGCGCTCCTTGCGTGACCGGCCGAACGCGTTCCGCAGGAGAGAGAGAATGCCCATGTGCGCAACCCTTCGCTGAGTTGAAGCCCGTCAATCCCTGGCCAGGACGGACACGTAAGGTTAGCGGCCCCCGGTGGTGATCTTGGGTAGGGGTGAGCGGGCGGGGGGCGGGCGTGTCAATACCGTCTTCGCTCCGGCTCAACACCCGTGCGGATGCCGGGGATTCACCCGTCGTTCACCCAGCGTCAGCGCCCCCGCACAAAGACGCCCCTAGCGTCACGCTCACACCACGGGCACGCAAGGGGAGAGTAAAGTGCGCAAACCGCTGCCGCTGATCGGATCGCCGTCCCATTCGCATCCGGGCGGACGTTCCGCCATGACCTGCCGGTTCCGGTGTGGTGACGCCTGCTTCCAGGAGGTGCCCAACACCAGCGCCAACGAGTACGTCGGCGACGTCATCGCGGGGGCCCTGAGCCGCCGGTCGATGATGCGTGCCGCCGCCGTCGTCACCGTCGCGGGCGCCGCCGGTGCGGCCGGCGTCACCGGGGCCCGGCCGGCCGCCGCCGCGACGCGGGAGGCCGCGGCCCGGGGGACGTACGGGAAGGGGGGCGCGACGGGGAAGGCCGCCCGGGGGCTGCGCTACTCCGCCGTCGCGCCCAACACCGTCGACGCCGTCGTCGTCCCCGACGGGTACCGGCAGAACGTCGTCATCCGCTGGGGCGAGCCCATTCTGCGCGGCGCTCCCGCCTTCGACCCGGAGAAGCAGACGGCGAAGGCCCAGGCCGGGCAGTTCGGGTACAACTGCGACTTCCTCTCCCTGCTGCCGCTGCCCGGCGAGCGCGGACGGCAACTGCTCGTCGCCAACCACGAGTACACCGACGAGATCCTGATGTTCCGCGGTTACGACGCCGCGAACCCGACCCGGGAGCAGGCCGAGATCGCCTGGGCCGCGCACGGGCTCTCCGCCGTCGTCGTGGAGGAGGACCGGCGCACCGGGCGGCTGACCGCCGTGCCGCGGCATCCGCTCAACCGGCGCGTCACCGCGACCACCGAGTTCCGGATCACCGGCCCCGCCGCCGGGTCCCCGCTGCTGCGGACCTCCGCCGACCCGACGGGCCGCAAGGTCCTCGGCACGCTCAACAACTGCTCCGGCGGCACCACGCCCTGGGGCACGACGCTCCACGGCGAGGAGAACTTCAACCAGTACTTCGCCAACAGCGGCCGCGCCACCGACAAGCGGTACGGCATCGGCACCGGGGCCAGCGAGCGCAAGTGGGAACGGTTCGACAAGCGGTTCGACGTCGCCCAGGAGCCGAACGAGGTGCACCGGTTCGGCTACGTCGTCGAGTTCGACCCGTACGACCCGGACTCCACGCCCCGCAAGCACACCGCGCTCGGCCGCTTCAAGCACGAGGCCGCGACGGTCCGGCTCACCGACGACGGGCGGCCCGTCGTGTACTCCGGGGACGACGAACGGTTCGACTACTTCTACAAGTTCGTCAGCAGCAAGCGGATGCGCAAGGGCGGCTCGCGTGCCGCGCGCGAGCACAACCTGTCGCTGCTCGACGAGGGGACGCTGTACGTCGCGAAGCTCACCGGGGACTCGCCCGCGGTCGAGATCGACGGCACCGGGAAGCTGCCGGGCGACGGGGAGTTCGACGGCAGCGGGGAGTGGATCCCGCTGGCCACCGCGAGCGCGCGGGGCGCCGTCTCGCACGTCGAAGGGATGACGGCGGAGGAGGTCTTCGTCTTCACACGGCTCGCCGGCGACAAGGTCGGCGCGACGAAGATGGACCGGCCCGAGGACATCGAGCCGAACCCGGTGACCGGAAAGGTGTACGTCGCGCTGACGAACAACGGCAACCGCGGCGTCGGCGCCAACGCCAAGGCGGACGAGGCCAATCCGCGCAACGCCAACAAGCACGGGCACGTGCTGGAGCTGACCGAGCGCGGGAACCGGGCGGAGTCCACCCGGTTCGCTTGGTCGCTGTTCCTCGTCGCCGGTGATCCGGAGGACCCGGCCACCTACTTCGCCGGGTTCCCGAAGGACGCCGTCAGCCCGATCTCCTGCCCCGACAACGTGGCCTTCGATCCGTACGGCAACCTGTGGATCTCCACGGACGGCTCGCAACTCGGTTCGCACGACGGGCTGTTCGGCGTGGCCACCCGGGGCCCGCGGCGGGGTGAGCTGAAGCAGTTCCTCACGGTGCCGAACGGGGCGGAGACGTGCGGGCCGATCATCCAGGAGCGGCGGGTGGTCGTGGCCGTCCAGCACCCGGGGGAGCTGGACGGGGCGTCCGTGGAGAACCCGAAGAGCGTCTGGCCCGACGGTCCCGGGAAGATCGTGCGGCCGGCGGTGGTGGCCGTCTGGCGGGGCGACGGGGAGGACGTCGGCGTCTGACCGCCCGGGCGGGCACGGTTCCACGGCTCCGAGCCCACCCCTGCTCACGGCTACACCTCGATCCGCGGCCGCTTCCCCGGGCGCGCCGAGTGCGCCGGGGTCCCGCCGGGACCCCGGCGGGCGAGGCGTGCTCGGTGGGTCAGCCAGGTGGCCGCCGCGGTGGTCAGGCCCAGCGCCACGAGCAGCCAGGACGCGGTGCGCAGGGTGGTGGTGAGGGCGTCGTAGACGGCGGCGGCCGCGGGGCGGTGGGTCTGGTCGGGGAGGTCGGCGAGGGTGAGCCGGCGGCCGAGGGACACCGCGAGGCCGAGGAGGGCGCCGCCGAGGGCCGTGCCCAGGGCGGTCGCCGTGAGCGCGCGGCGGCGGCAGGCGGCCAGGGCGATGCCGGCGGCGGCGAGGAGGACCGCCGTCAGCGGCAGCCAGAAGGCGGCGACGTCGAGCACGTGGTAGCCCTTCCGGAGCGTGACCAGGTCATGGGCGGGGAGCAGTGCGACCCGGGTGTGCGTGACGGGGATGCGATCGGCGAACGGGGCGTGGTCGGCGGCCAGTTGGCGTTTTATGCCGTCGACCACGGGGGCCAGGTCGACGCTGACGTCGTCGGCGCGGTCGTCGTGCAGGGCCGTCATGACGGCCCGGTGCGCGGCCTCGTTGCCGGTGTCCCACGCGGTGTGGAAGGCGCGGGTGTGGGTGAAGGAGCGCACCGCGTCGTGGACGAAGGGCTTCACCTCGGCGTGCAGGGGGTGGCGGCCGAGGGCGGCCTCGCGCAGGATGCCGTCGCCGACCGTCTCGGCGACCGCGTCCCGGACCGCAGGATCGGAGGCGAGCGGAGCCATGGCGGCCACGTAGCGGCCGGTGTCGGTGAGGCCGTACGCGGCCCAGGCGGCCAGCGCGCCGCAGGGCAGCAGGAGGCAGGACACGGCGATCAGGGCGGCCGAGACGGCGTTCCTGAGGCGTCGGGAGGCGGCGGCGGTGGTCACGCCGCGCGTCGTGGTGCCGGTGACGGTCGTGGCCACGGTTCCACCCCCTTGTCCGGAGTGCCGGGGTACCGGTGTGTCTCCAGGCAAGGGCGCTGGTGCGGCGGGCGCGAGCGGGGCGCGGCCGCTCGGGTGGCGGCCCGCAGGCCGGGGGGCGCTCCGCGCGGGGCGGCCTCGGGTGGAGCGTTCACCCGAACGGGTGTCTCATGGTTCTGGGGAGTCCGAGAGCCTCGTCGGGCGGTGGGAGCGATCCCGTCCGCCCGGTGAGTGGAGGGATGAGGGAAACGCGTGGGCCCCGGCGGTGACCGCCGGGGCCCGCGTGCGTCGTCGGCTCCCGAGCACCGCCGGGCCCGTGCGCGTCGTCGGCTCCCGAGCACCGCCGCCGTGTCCGTGTCGGCCGGTGCTGGGCTCAGCCGATGCGGTGTCCTTCCGCGTCCTCGTGCGTGTAGTAGCGGTAGAAGAGCACCACGAAGAAGCCGGCCCCGGTCGCGAGCGAGATGCCCACGGAGTAGAGGACGCTCGTGCCGGACTGGTTGACCAGGAAGCCCATCGCGCAGCCCGCGAACGCCGCCCACAGCAGGGCGTGCAGCTCGCGCCGCCGGTGCCGGGCGAGGGCGCGCACGCCGGCGTACAGCGCGATGAACACGAGGGCGGTCACGAAGCCGAACAGGACGTTCCAGCCGGTGATCGGCCCGCCGCTGCGCTGGTTGGCGGCGGCCCAGTAGCCGTAGACCAGCCCGAGGGCGACGGGCACCGCCCAGCTGGCGATCAAATGGGTGCGCGCGTCGAAGACGTCGGGCAGGGCGCCGCCGCCGGCGCCGGGCCCGATGGGCGTGCGGGGCATGCCCGACGCGGATACCGCATGAGCCATGAGAGCACTCCTCTCTCTCCTCGCCCCCGCCTTCCAGGGCACACCTGGGTGGGGTGCGGTGGCAAGTCGGCTGCCCGGATGCGGCCGGGCGCGGCGCGTGTTTCGCTGAAGCGGTGAGCGACCGTGGGCGTCCGAGGCTGCCCTACCGCTCCCCGCGAGCCCGGCGCCTGCACGTCGAGCGTCATCGGCTGCTGCGGATCCGGGGCCGCAGCGTGACCTGGCTCGTGCCGCTGCTGACCCTCGTCGTCATCGCCTTCGTCGACTACAACACCAGCGGCGAGTTCAGGATCGTCTCGTGGTGCGTGTTCGTCGCCGCGATCGCCGCGGCGCTGTGCGGGGTGTGGACGACGGCGCTGTTCGCGGTGCTCGCGCTGTTCACCTACGTCGCCGCGGACGCCGCCTGGCCGGTCCAGTACCGGGCGGGTCCGGCGGACTTCGTCCTCGTCCTCGCCGGCGGCGTCCTCTCCGTCCTCGCCGCCGCGGTCCGGGTGCGCGGCGAGCAGCGCATGCTGCACATGCAGCACATCGCCGCGACCACCCGCCGTACGGTGCTGCGGCCGCTGCCGCCCGGCTGGGGCGCCCTCGACCACGCCGAGGAGTATCTCGCCGCGGACGCCGACGCCCGTATGGGCGGCGACTTCTACGACATCCAGCCCGGCCCGAACGGCACCCGCGTCCTCCTCGGCGACGTGCAGGGCAAGGGACTCGGCGCGGTGGAGGCGGCCGCCGCGCTGCTGGGGACCTTCCGCGAGTCCGCGTACCACGAGCCGGAGCTCGCGACCGTGGCCGGCCGGCTGGAGACCCGGATGCGGCGGCACCGCGGCCACACCGTGGCCCTCGGCCGCGACGACGGCGACCGTTTCGCCACCGCCGTGCTGCTGGGGTTCCCCGAGGGGGAGGCGGGGGCCGTGGAGGTCGTCGACTTCGGGCACGAGCCGCCGCTCGCGGTCGGGCCCGGCGGCGTACGCCTGCTGCCGTTGGCCGAGGGGCTCCCGCTCGGTCTCGCCGAGCTCACCGACGGCGCTCCGCCGCCCGTGCTGCGGACCGCGCTCGCGCCCGGGGAGACGCTGCTGCTGGTCACCGACGGGGTCACCGAGGCCCGGGACCGGGAGGGCGCGTTCTACCCGCTCGTCGAGGACGTCGCCGCCGCGTTCGCCCGGGATCCGCGCACCGCCGATCCCGCCCGCCTGGTCGCCTTCGTCCGCGACCGCACGCTGAGGCACTGCGGGGGACGTCTCGCCGACGACACGACGATCTTCGCGGTGCGGAGGGAAGGGAGGGCTTGACGGGCGAAGGCGCGGCGGGGGCGGCGAACGCTCCTCGGACGAACGCTCCCTGGACGAACGCTCCGTATGGGGACGTTTGACGGGCTGAGGCCCTCCTCCGTCGGCGCAGCGGTTACCGTGCTGACGTACGTGATCGACAGGGGAGGGACCATGCCCGGAACCGTGCTGCTGCTCGCGGCCTCGCCGGCGGGCAAGGGGTGCCTGGTGGACGCGGCCTCGGTGCTCCCCGTGCTCGCGGCGGTGCCGCCGGCCGTGCTGGCCGGCACCGAGACCGCGAACGTCGTCGAGCTCGCCGATCCGCTGGAGCCGCAGGCCGTCCTCACCCGGCTGCGGGCCGCTGCGGCCTCGCCGGGGCCGTTGACCCTGTTCGTCACCGGACAGCTCCAGCTCGACCGGCGTCAGCGGCTGCCCCATCTCGCGCTGGCCCGGACCACGCCGGCGACCGTGCGGTACACCGGGTTCCCCTGGCACTGGTTCCGTGAGGAGCTGCGGCTGCGGGCGGCGGGGACGACGACTCTCGTCCTCGATCTGCACGCCGACGCGGAGAGCTGGGTGTGGCTGCGGGCGAACGCGCTGGACTGCGGGCCGACGGTGGCCGTGCACGGGCGGGTCGCGCCGCCGCCAGGACGGCGGCGGGTCGCTGTGCCGACGTACATGAAGGCCGTGGCCACGGTGCTGCGCAGCGGCGGCCGGCCTCCGCTGGAGCAGCTGCACCACATGGCGGCGGCGCGGATCGCGGGCGAGGGGGAAGTGGGGGACCTGGTCCTCTCGGGCACGGGGACCGGTCTTCCGGGCGGCGGGAGCATGGGCGCGGGCATGGGTGTGCGCACGGGTGCGGGCGCAGGAACGGGTGCGGGCGCGGCCCCCCGTACGGCGCCGGGAGCCGCCCCCGCCGCCCTCGCCGTCCCGGCCCCCTCCGGCCCGCTCCCCCCGCTCCCCGCCCACTTCCCCGGGGCCCCCGTCCCGCCGGCCCCGGTGGACACCGATCCCCACCTCGCCATCGCCGCCGCCGTCCAGGCCGGGCGGCACGCCGACGCCGACGCTCTCGCCGCCCGCTGGGAGCGGTCCGCCGCCGTCGAGCACGGGGCGGGGTCGGAGGAGACGCTGCACTGGGCCGAGGTGCGGGCCGACCTGGCGATGTTCGCGGGGGACGCGGCGCGCAGCTGCCGTGCGTGGATGGCGGTGGCCGGCGCCCGGCTGACCGCGGGACAGCCCGCCGACGCCCCCGCGGTGGAGGCGGCCGTGGACCGGGCGCACCACCAGTGGGGACGCATCGACGAGACGGACAGCGCCCGCGAACTGGGCCCGGCTCTCGCGGAGTTGCGCGCCCGGGTCCCCGGCCGTCGGGAAGGCGCCCTGGACCACGTCCACCGTCAACTGCGCCGGCTGCAGCTCCAGACGCAGAGTTGAGTCCGCGGCCTCAGCGGACGCCGGTCCGCGCCGCCGAGGAGGCCGTGTCGGGATCGACGTGGGTGGTGTGCTGGGTGCGGGAGGGTTCCGCCCCTCGGGTCGGGCCCGCGTTCGCGGCCAGGACCAGGGCGGTCACGGCGATGAGAGCGGCGGCGAGTCCCCTGGTGAGACGCCCGGGGGTGTCGGTGCGTTCGAGCACGGCTACCTCGCAGGAGCGGCAGGAGCAACAGAGCGCGGGAGCGACAGGGCGGCTTTGCGTGACAGGAGTGCGAACCGCGGCTGTCGCGAGTTAAGCATCGTCCGTACGGATGCTTAACCCGCCGTTTAACCTAGGCGCTGGGGGAGCCGAACGGCAAGGGGCAGCAGGGGAGTTGGGCGATGGCGGACCGCGATGATCCCAGCGTCATCGGCAGAAGAGTGCAGCAGCTCCGCATGGAACGCGGTCTGACGCAGAGGCAGTTGGCGGAGCCGGCGTACACGCCCGCCTACGTCTCCACCCTGGAGTCCGGCCGGGTGCGGCCCTCGGACGACGCGCTCAGGCATCTCGCCGACCGGCTCGGCGTCGAGTTCGACGAGCTGGCCACCGGGCGTTCGGTCCGGCTGGTCACCGGACTGCGGCTGCGCCTCACGGACGCACAGCGCACCCTCGCCACGGGCGCCACGGAAGCGGCGGCCGAGGCGTTCGAGTCGGTGCTCGCCGAGGCCGAGGAGCACGCCCTGACGGCCGAAGTGGCCGCCGCCCTCCTCGGCCTCGGCGAATGCGGGCTGGTCACCGGCGAACTGGAGGTCGGGCGGGAGTACTTCGAGCGCGCCGAGCGGTCCCTCGCCGACGCGCCGCTGCCCGCCCGGGTCCCCGCCCTCCGCGGCCGTGCCGTCTCCCACTACCTGGCCGGTGAACTCCGCTACGCCGTCTACCTGCTGGAGTCCACCCTCGACGAGCTCAACCGCGGCGGACTGCACGACCCGGACGCGCTGCTCGTCCTCTACGCCAGCGTCATCGGCCCTTACATGGACATGGGCGCCCAGGCCCGCGCCGCCCAGGCCGCCGAACTCGCCCTCGCGCTCGCCCCGCAGGCCGGCGATCCGGAACTGGTCGCGCGGATGCACCGGTCCGTCGCCCGCACGCTCCTCGCCGAGGGGCGCGTCGCCGAGGCCGACGCCTCCCTCGCCAAGGCGGCCGAGCTGTACCGGCAGTTGCAGATCCGCACCGAGCTCGCCAACTGCCACTGGATGCGCGGTTACGTGTGCGCGCAGAACGGCGAACTGGAGCGCGCCGAGAGCGAGATGCGGCTCGCCCTGGACATGCTCTCCGCCAAGCGGGCCGCCCTCTACTCCAGCCAGGTGGCCGTCGAGCTGGCCGACGTGCTGCACCGGCGCGGCAAGTCCGAGGAGGCCGCCGCGCTGCTGCACCGGGTGCTCAGCGACTTCACCGCCGAGCGCGGGGCCCTGCACTCGGCGGCGGCGCACCGGCTGCTCGGCATCATCGCGGAGGACGCCCGCGACACCGACACCGCCGAGGAGCACTACGTACGCGCCCTCAGCCTGCTGGAGCGGGCCGGCGCGGCCGGCGACCTCGCCGACCTGTGCAGGCTGCTCGGCGATCTGCTGCGCCGTACGGGGCGGGTCGAGGCCGCGCTCGACGCCTACCGCACCGGCCTGGGCCACCGCACGGCCCCGGGCACGACGACGCTGGGCCCGGCCCCGGCGCAGCCGCCGCTGTAGCGCGGCCGCGCGGACCCCGTGCGAGAAGCCTTGCCGTCGCCGGTTTCCGGCGGGGCGGCGGGGTTACCCGGCCCGACGACGAAGAGGCGTGGGGGAGCCCGTGCGCGGAGGTGGTCGCCGTGCGCGATCGGGAACGGGAGCCGGCCGCCGAGGTGCTCGCCCGGGCGGTGCGGGGCGTCGAACCCGGTGACGTGCCGGACCGGCTGTGCGCCGCCGCGGTGCGGCTGCTGCCGGTGAGCGGGGCGAGCGTGTCGCTGTGCGGGGACGGGATGCCCGTGCCGTTGAGCGCGAGCGGCGCGCGGGCCGCGTACCTCATGGAGATGCAGGCCACGCTGGGCGACGGGCCGTGTCTGCGGGCGGCGGAGACCGGCGCGCCCGTCTTCGCCCGCGATCTCACGGCCGGCCGGGACGCCTCACGCTGGCCGGTGTTCGCCCAGCAGGCCGCGGCGGCGGGCGTGGTCGCGGTGTACGCGCTGCCGTTGGGCGACCGTTCGGTGTGCGTGGGCACCCTCGACCTCTACCGTGACGTGCCCGGCGATCTGGCCGCCGACGAGGTGCGCACGGCCCGTCTGGTGGCGGACGCGCTGACGGTGGCGCTGACGGCGCTGCCGCGCGGGGAGGAGGCGGGCCGGCGCGGCGACGGGCTGTGGCTGAGTCCGCTGGCCACCGACCACGACGAGGTGTACCAGGCGGTGGGCATGGTCATGGCCCAGCGGAAGGTGGCCTCCGCCGAGGCGCTCGCCCTGCTGCGCGCCCACGCGTTCGCGGCGGGCCGCACGGTGCTGGACGTGGCGCACGAGGTGGTCGCCAGAGAGACCCGCTTCGACACGGACTGACGCCGGGCGCGCCACCGGAGACCGGGCGGACCGACGCCGTGCACACCCCCCCCCGCAGACCCGGCGGACCGACGCCCGCCCGCCGGCGACGGTCGGCGTCCGCCGTCACACCTGCACCCGGCCCTGCTTCCTGACCTCCGTCAGCCGCTGCACACCGAGCTGCACCGCGGCCTGGGTGGCCTCGTTCGGTACGTCGCCCATGCTGCCGTTGGTGAGGACGAAGGTGTCCTCGCCGGCGCGGACGGCGGCGACGTCGAGGGAGAGCGTGATCGGGTCGCCGTCGGTCTCCCAGTTCGTGAGCGTCACCCGCAGCCCCTGACGGGCGTCGCCGACCTCCGGCAGCGCCAGGTCGGTGACCACCACGTCCAGCACGGTGCCGTCCGGGGCCCGGGCGGTGAACCGGGCGCATCGGCCCGGCAGGGTCCGCATCCAGTCCAGGGCGCGGTCGGCGTCCCGGGGCCGCCGGTCGGTGAGCTGGTAGCGCAGCTGGGCCCCGGTGTCGGCGTCGTCGAGCGCGACGACCGCGCGGGCCGGCCCGCCGAGCAGTTCGTCGGCGTACAGGCCGTCCAGCAGCTTCTGGCACTCGGCGGTGGGCGTGATCGCCTTGAGCATGCCGTCCCGCCAGGTCGCGGCGCCCCGGGTGGGGATCCAGGGGGCCCCGAGGTCGGTGTCGGTGATGAGCGCGGCCTGCGCCTGCGCGTCGGTGAGGACCGACGACGCGGCCGGCGCGGACGGTTTCGCCGACGACTGCCCCACCGTCGGCTGTGGCGGTCGCGCGGTGGGCGGATGCTCCAGCCCGAGCGTGGCGCAGGCGGCCGCGCCGAGCAGGAGCCCGGTGCCGGACAGGGCACTGGCGAGGAGGGCACGGCGGTTCATCGGAGGGTTCCTCCCGCATCGGCCGAAAGGGGGCGGACACAAGGCACTGCCATCCCCACGCCACCACCTGGCCCACCCCCCGACGACCGGGACGATCCGTCCGGGCTACGCGACTGCTGCACCCGGGTGGCCGCACGCGCGCGGGGAGGTGCGTAAGGTCGCTGTCGGAGAGCCGTCGTCAGGAAGCTCCCAGAGAGTTCCCAGGAAGAGGGGGTCCACCGTGACCGGTCAGCCCGTCCCGGTGATCATCGACTGCGACACCGGCGTCGACGACGCCCTGGCCCTGCTGTTCGCCGTCCGGCACCCCGGGCTCGATGTGCGGGCGGTGACCTGTGTGGCCGGGAACACCGATGTGGACGGCGTCGTCCGCAACACGCTGACGGTGCTGGAGCAGGCCGGCGCCGGTGACATCCCCGTCGCGCGCGGGGCGGAGCGGCCGCTGATCGAGCCGGTGCGCACGGCCCGGCACGTGCACGGGGCGGACGGGATGGGCGACCTCGGCCTGCCCGCGCCGACCCGGGCGCCGGTCGACGTGGACGCGGTGACGCTGCTGCGGCGCGAGATCCTCGCCTCGCCGCGCCCGGTCACCCTCGTCCCGACCGCGCCGCTCACCAACATCGCCCTGCTGCTGCGCACGCATCCCGAGGTGGTCCGCAACATCGAGCGGATCGTGTTCATGGGCGGGGCGGTGGCGACCGGGAACGCCACCCCGGTGGCGGAGTTCAACGTCTGGCACGACCCGGAGGCGGCGGCGATCCTGCTGACGGCCGGGGTGCCGATCACGATGTACGGGCTCGACGTGTTCCAGCGGGTGCTCGTCCCGGCGGCGGACGTGCAGAGGCTGCGCGCCAGTTCCGAGCCGCGGCTGCGACTGGCCGGTGAGCTCCTCGCCCACCGGGATCCGGCTTCCTCGGGCGACCCGACGCCGACGGGCGGTCTGGGCGACGCGGGCGCGGTGTGCGCGGTCGTCGACCCGGCGGGCCTGACCACCGAACTGCTCCCGGTGGAGGTGTCGTTGGCCCCGGGACCGACGCGCGGTCAGACGGTCGTCGACCGCCGCCCGGTACCGGGCGAGTCGGAGATCCACGAGGGCGGACGCGAACAGACCCTGGTGGACGTGGCGTTGGGAGTGGACGCGGACCGGTACGTCAGCCTGTGGCTGACGACGGTGGAGAAGCCGTGACCGACCCGGACCGGGGGTCAGGGGCCCGGTGACGACCGACGCCGGCCGGTTTCCCACGGCCCGGCCGGCGTCGAGTTCAGGTACGGACCCGGGGGCGCACCCGCTCAGCGGGACACGCCCTCAAGCCCCTTCAGGCCTCGTTGAGGCCCTTGCGAGTGACCGGCGTCGCCTCAGCGCGTGGCCTTGCGGCGTCGCGTGGCGACGACGATCGCGGCGCCGGCCGCGAGCAGCGCCGCCGATCCGCCGACGAGAACGCCGGTGTTGCCGTTCGCGCCGGTCTCCGCCAGGTCGCCGCCTCCGCCGTTGGGCGTGGGCGCGGGAGCCGGGGTCGACTCCGAGGCGCTGGGCGCCGGGGCGGACGGGGACGGGGACTCGGTGTTCGTCGAGGGGGTGTCCGTCGGAGGCTGAGAGGTGCTCTGCGACGGCGTGCCGGCCGGCGGCTGCGAGGCCGGCGCCGACGGCGAGGAGGGGACGCCGGGCGAGCTGGCCGGCGGGCTCGCGGGCGGGCTCGACGGCGGCTGCTCGGTGGGCGTGCAGTCCTTCGTGCCGCCGTTCCAGGCGGCGATCAGCTTGTCCTTGATGACCGGCCGGTCCGGGCCCTTGGGCAGCTCCCCGTGCTCGAAGCCGTCCTTCGCGTCGAGCTTGCCGTCGAACTTCACCGCGCCCCGGTAGAGGTCGACCTGCGCGTAGCAGCCCGCGTCGGGCACCGCGATGTCGAGGGTGTCGGTCTGGCCCGCCTTGACCGTCACGGTGTCGAAGTCGACGAAGACCTGGAGACCGGAGGTGGCGAAGGTGGCGCCGTGGGCGAGGTAGGAGGCCAGGGAGGCGGTGCAGGAGGAGGCGTCGCCGGCGGTGCGGACCGAGACGTGGACCTTGCCGTCGCCGCCGGGCTTGAGGTTCTGGTCGTCGACGCGGACGGAGTCGAAGAACTGCTTGCCGTCGAGCGAGAACTGGCAGCGGTCGGTTCCCGTCTCGGTGCCCGCGCCGGTGCCCGGCTGGTACTGGCCGCCGGACTTCCAGCCGTCGCCGCCGGGGGCGCCCGTGCCGGCGAAGGCGCCGGTGGCGGCGGCGACGGACGCGGCGCACAGGGCGATCGAAGCGGCGCCCGCCCCCAGCAGGCGGGCAGCGGAAACACGTCTCGCTATGGACATGCGAATCCCATCTCGGCGAGGGCCCGTCACGGCATGGCGGAGCAGCCCGGGGTGACGGGTCGGAACAGAAGGAACACCGGGCTCATTGGTCACACGCGCCACAGTGTGCGCACATCGTGGGTCGATCGGTGGACGGCTGTCAACCTGGGCCAATGGAGGGGGTGTTCAAGATTCCCTCACGAGTTCCCCAGGTTCGGAACGGTGCGGTCCGGAAAGCGCGGTGTTCACCTTCCCGGCAAACTGGACAGGCTTCGGTACGTGACCGACCACGCGAACAGCGCCGTGCCCGACCTGTCCTCCCGCAATCCCGACTGGTGGCGTCAGGCCGTCGTCTACCAGGTGTACCCGCGCAGCTTCGCCGACGCCGACGGCGACGGACTCGGCGACCTGCGGGGCGTCGCCGAACGGCTGCCTCACCTCGCCGCGCTCGGCGTCGACGCGCTCTGGCTCAGCCCCTTCTACCCGTCCCCGCTGGCCGACGGCGGCTACGACGTCATCGACCACCGGGACGTCGACCCGCGGCTGGGCGGCCTGGACGACTTCGACGCGATGACCGCCGAGGCCCACCGCCTCGGCCTGAAGGTGATCGTCGACCTGGTCCCCAACCACACCTCCCACCTGCACGTCTGGTTCCAGGAGGCGCTGGCCGCCGGCCCCGGATCGCCCGCCCGCGACCGCTACGTCTTCCGCGACGGGCGCGGCGCGCACGGCGAACGCCCGCCGTCCGACTGGCAGTCCGTCTTCGGCGGCAGCGCCTGGCAGCGGGTCCCGGACGGCCAGTGGTACCTGCACCTCTTCGCCCGCGAGCAGCCCGACCTGAACTGGGACCACGAGGAGGTTCGCGAGGACTTCCGCACCACCCTGCGCTTCTGGTCGGACCGCGGCGTCGACGGCTTCCGCGTGGACGTGGCGCACGCGCTCGTCAAGGACCTGAGCGAGCCGCTGCGCGACCTCGGACCGGACGGCGGGCCCGGCGAGGCGGCCCTCGCCGCGATGGCGCCGGGCGCCCACCCCTTCTACGACCGCGACGAGGTCCACGCCGTCTACCGCGACTGGCGCCGCGTCCTCGACGCCTACTCCCCGCCCCGCACGGCGGTCGCCGAGGCCTGGGTGCCGGGTGCCCGCCGCGCCCTGTACGCCCGCCCCGACGAACTGAACCAGGCCTTCAACTTCGAGTATCTTCAGGCAACTTGGGACGCGGACGCCCTGCGTGAGGTGATCACGTCGTCCATGGCCGGCGCGCGGGCCGTCGGCGCCTCGGCGACCTGGGTGCTCTCCAACCACGACGTGATCCGCCACACCTGCCGGCTGATGCTCCCCGCGGACGCCGACGACAACGCCTGGCTGCTGTCCGGGGGACGGGCCCCGCGCGTCGACGAGGACGCCGGCCTGCGCCGCGCCCGCGCGGCCACCCTGCTGATGCTGGCGCTGCCCGGCTCGTCGTACGTGTACCAGGGCGAGGAACTCGGGCTGCCGGAGGTCGCCGACCTGCCCGTGGAGGTCCTCCAGGACCCGCTGTGGGAACAGTCGGGGCGGGTGCGCAAGGGGCGCGACGGCTGCCGCGTGCCGCTGCCGTGGACGACGACGGGACCCTCGTACGGCTTCGGCGCGGGCGGGGCGTGGCTGCCGCAGCCGGAGTCCTTCGCCCGGTACGCGGTCGAGGCGCAGGACGGCGTGGAGGGCTCCACGCTGGAGCTCTACCGAACGGCCCTGCGCCTGCGCCGCAAACTGCTCCAGGGCGAGGAGCTGACCTGGGAGCCGGGCCACCCGCCCGGTGTGCTGGCCTTCGCCCGCACCGACGGATGGCGGTGCGTCGTCAACCTGTCCCCGGAGCCCGTGCCGCTGCCGCCCGGCGAGGTGCTGCTGAGCAGCGCGCCGCTCGACGACGGCGCGCTCGGCCCGGACACGACGGTCTGGCTGGCCTAGGCCCTTGAGACGCCTACTGCTGGGGCGCGGTGGGCGCGGGGGCCGGGGCCGCTCCGCCCCCGACGACGGCCGCGGCGTCGATGTCCACCGGCGTGGACGTGGCGGTGGCCGGCGGGGTGAGGACGACCATCGGCTGTCCGGGGGCCGGCGGCGGCGGTGTGGTGTCCGACTTGGGCAGCTTCGGCGGCGTCGTCTGGTTGAACAGCGTCTGGTCGAAGTCGACCATGCCGGTCTTCTCCATCACCGTCATGTGGTCGAGAACGGTGTCGTTGGCCTGGTCGGCCAGCGCGCGAACGATGGTGTTCTTGGTGGTGGACCGGATCTTCGCGATGGTGTTGAAGATGGAACCGTGCGTCATGCGCAGGATGTTGGCGAACTCGATGTCGAACTGCTTGCCCTGGGCGGCCTGGAGGGTGCTGACGAAGCCCATCTGCTGAGGGCTGGCCACGTTGGGCAGAGTGATGTTCAGCATCGGCGCGACCTTGCGGCAAGTGGTGTCCAGGGCCGCGTGACCGTCGATCAGGTGCTCGCTGGCGGTCTTCACCGCCGGGCTCTGACCCTTCTGCAGGCCGATGAAGCCCACCGGGTACTCCCACAGGCCCGCCGCGCGCACGGCCACCACGAAGTTGCGGTCGCTCTCGGTCAGAGGACCCCACTGGGTGTTGGCGATGACCCGGTCGCCGGAGGTGGAGACGGTGTCCAGCCCCAGCATCGACGGATAAGCCAGCGCGGCCAGGGTCAAGCTCAGGGCACCGCCCACAAAGGCAGTTCCCATCACGTTCCGAGAAAAACGCACCGTTCCTCCTGCCCCGTAGGGGATGCCGCCTGGCTCGTGCCCGGCGGGGTCGACGCACAGGAGTACGCACGCGAGGGCACGAAGATTCATCCGGGCCCGCAAAAAAATTTGCCCGGAGGTTCGCAGCGGCAGGGACGCGGTGCCGTGCGGCGCAGGTCAGACCGGTGAACGGTCGCTGCGCCCGGCGTCGGTCGTGACTCGCCCGCCGGGGAGGCTCACGGCGGACGGGAAGCCGGGGCCGAGGGCGTCCGCGCAGCCCACGGCCACGCGGCGCGCCCCGGGCAGATCGGTGGGCCGGCCGCCGAGCGCGAGCGGACGGGCGGCGCCCGCCCACCGGATGCACGAGGCCGGCAGGTGTGGCTCGTCCACGATGTCGGGGGCCGCGGGGACGACGGCGGTGGGGTCGATGAACGTCATCGCGACCGCGAAGAGCGTCGCCGCGAGTGCCGTCTTCTGCCGGGGCGCCTCGGCGGTACGGCGCTCAGTAGCGGACGGCACGGCCCAACTGGGCCTTCACTTCGCCGGACAGGCCGTGGCTGCTGCGTGCGGTGGCGGTGCCCGTGCCGCCGGAGGCTACGTCGGGGACGGTGACGAGGACGGTGTCGAGCGTGGTGCCGTCGGTGTTGGTGAAGTTGACCTGGACGGCGAAGGACCTCTTCGCGTCGTCCGGGTTGGTGACGGTGACCTCGGCCTTCGCACGGCCGTCGGGGTCCGTGCTCGCCGGCCCGAGCTTCACGTCCTTCTTGGCGTCCTGGCCGCCCTTGATGCCGTCCAGCTTGTGGCCGATCTCCGCGGTGGCCGAGGCGATGGCCCCGGTGGCCTGCGCCGCGAGGGAGGACGCGGCGGCGGTCGCCCGGTTCTCCAGCGACTCGGCGGCGGAGGCGGCCTTGCTGGTCACGGCGGAGGGGCTCTCCCCGTCGGAGCAGCCGGCGAGGACGAGGGAGGCGGCGAGGGTGAACACCGCGACCAGGACGGGGAGGAGCGGGCGGGCGGGGCGGGCGCGGGTCGGCGTCGCCGTGGGGGTGCGGTGGGCTGCCATGTCGCCTCCGGCGTGGGTGGGGTCCTTGGCGTCCAGTGAAGATCCGGCCCGGTGCGTCGGCGGGATGCGACATGCCGTCTCCCGCCGCCTCACCCGTTCGGAGCAGCCCCCGTGGTGGCGGCGCCGACCGCGACGGATGGTCGTGGAGGTAAGCCCCCCGAGACAGTCCCCCGAGACAGAGAAGAGGCGGGTACGGCCATGACCGACGCGTCGCGCTCCCAAACGCCCCAGGGCTCCCCGGTCTGGGACCCCTCCCACCAGGGCACCGGCCGCCCGTCCGGTTCGCCCGGCCGCTCCTCCCACCCCGCCGCGGAGAGCGGCTGGGCCACCGGCGGGGCCGTCTTCGCCGGGGTGCTGATGATCGTCAACGGCATCCTCGCCGTCTTCCAGGGCATCGCCGCGATCGCCGAGGACGATGTGTACGCGCGCGTCGGCGACTACGTGTACGAGATCAGCCTCACCGGCTGGGGCTGGCTCCTGCTGATCCTCGGCGTGATCGCCGCCGCCGCCGGCTGGGGCATCCTCAAGGGCGCGGAGTGGGCCCGCTTCACCGGCATCGTGCTGGCGTCGCTGAGCCTGGTCCTGCAGTTCCTGTTCCTGCCGTACGCGCCGGTCTGGTCGATCATCCTGATCGCGATCGACGTCTTCGTGATCTGGGCGCTCGCCGTGTACCGCCCGACACACGCCCAGCACGCGCGGACCGGCACGCCGCCGATGTGACCGGCCGGCCCCGGGGCGGCGCCCGGACCGCTCAGCGCCTGGCCTTCTTGTACCGGCGCATGAGAGCGACGACGCGGTCCCGGTCCGCCGGTCCGTTCAGCTCGGCCAGCAGGTCGTCGGGGCACAACTCGTAGAAGTCGCCCCAGAAGCGGCGTCCCCGGCTGTCCCAGATGCGGTAGCCGCCGGGGACGCCCCGGGCGACGTAACGCCGTCTGCTCACTTCTCGTACCTCCCCCGCTTCCGCGCGCCTCGCGCCGGGCGCACCAGTGTGCCGGGAGGCGGCGCACCGCCGCGAGCGGATTACGCGAGGCCGGTCGGTCCGGGACGAGGGGCTGCTCAGTCCGTCACCTTCACGGCCTTGCGCCGCAGCCAGGGCAGGGGCGACACCGACGAGCCCATGTACGGCGTGACGCGGACCTCGAAGTGGAGATGGGGGCCGGTGACGTTGCCGGTCGCCCCGGACAGGCCCAGGCGCTGGCCCGCCACGACGCGCCGGCCGGGGCGGACGTCGATGCGGGACAGATGGGCGTACTGGGTGAAGTAGCCGTCGGGGTGGTGGACGATGACCTGCCGGCCGAAGCCGTCGCCGCAGGTCGTGACGTGTACGGTGCCGGGTCCGACGGCGAGCACGGGGCTGCCGGTGGGCACGGCGAAGTCCTGTCCGGTGTGCCGGTGGGCCCAGTGCGCGCCGCGGTCGGCGTAGCCGGCGGAGAGCCAGTAGTCGCGGGTCGGCGCGGTCCAGGCGAGGGGGCGCCGGGGCGGGCGGCTGCGGTCGCGGTCACGGGCGGAGCAGCCCCCGGCGTGTCCGCCGGGGTCGACGGCGACCGGATCGCCGGACGCCTTCGCCGCCGTCCACAGCCGGCCCCACAGCGCGGCGCGGAGCGCCTTGCGGCGGCGTTCGGCGGCCTTGATCCGCGTGGGTGCGGCGTCGGCGGCGCGCAGCCGGTCGACGTGCCGGCGGGCCTCCTCATGGGCCCGCACGGAACGGGCGGTCGCCTTGCGGAACGTGTCGCCGCCCCCGGCGCCGGCGGGCGCCACGGCCAGCACGACCAGGAGTACGGCCGCCAGAACGGCGCCCCCGCTCACGGTGCCGAGGCGCGTCAGCGGCGGATACGCGGGGTGTTCTCGTCGCATAGTGCGATCATCCGACCGCACCCTCCCCGTTCCCCCGGCGACGCACCGCCCGCTCCCCCGAACGGCCGTGTGCCGGCGGCCCGCCGGGCCTGCCGTGCGGCCCGGAACGCCCGCTCGGGCAGCGCGAGGGCCCTCAGTCCCCGAGCTCCCCCGTCACCTCCCGGTACACCTGCGACGAACGCGGGTTGGCGCGGCAGCGCCAGACCCCGTGGGGGCAGTAGTCGCTGATGGTCTGGTACAGGGGGCGGTGGCGGGCGAACCAGTCGAGCATGCCGTGCATGTAGGCGGGGTTGTCGCCGTTGCGCCACAGACCCCACTCGGGGTACGAGACCGGCTTGCCGTGCTCCGCGGCGAACCGCACGTGCGCGGCCAGGCCGTACGGCTCGGTGACCTGCTCCTCGAAGGGCATTCCCCGGGGCTGGTCGTAGGCGTCCATGCCGATGACGTCGACATACCCGTCGCCGGGGTAGCACTCGGTCCACGGGACGGCGTCGAGCCCCCGGTTGGGCGTGAAGTCGAACCGGAACCGCTGCCCCGGCACCGAGCGCATCGCGGTCACGATCCGCGCCCAGTACCGCTTCCAGGCCACCGGGTCGGGGCCGCAGCGGTGGGCGTAGGTGATGCCGTTCATCTCCCAGCCGACGACCAGCACGGTGTCGGGCACCCCGAGCGCGACCAGTCGGCTGGCGAGCGCGCGGAAGTGGACGTCGTACTCGCCCCGGGCGCCCCGGCGCAGCTCCGCCCGCACGGTGGCGTCGTCGAGACCGCCCTCGGTGCGCTCCAGCATCGGCACGTTGAGCACGAACATCCGGTCGGCGCGGGCCTTGCGCCACTGCGCCCAGTGCGTGAGATACCCGGGCGCCCCCTCGATGTTGCTCCACCGGTCCCCGGGCAGGTACGCCCGCCCGACCCGGGGCGTGGCCGCGCCCACCCAGCCGTCGAGCCCGGCGATCCGGCGCACGCCCTCCGAGTCGTACCCGACATAGGCCCCGAAGGCGGGCGCGTCGCCGGGCGGACGGGCGTCGTGGTCCTCCCCGAGGGGGGCGCAGGCAGCCCCGGAGACGAGGACGAGGGCGGCGACGACGGCGAGGAGCGCGCGAAGGGGGTGGGACACCGGGCTCATGATGCCGAGGAAAGTGCACCCGTACGGGTGAATCACCGGGATTGCCCGGATCGGAGGCGCCGGGTCGGACGCCAGTTCGGGCGTCTGTTCACGCGGACACGTGTTCACCTGGGCGTTCATCGTATCGGGCGTCTGTTCGTCCGCACACGGGTACGCCCGTCGCCTCCCGCACCAGGAACACGTCCACCGCGTCCTCGCTCTCGAACACGAACCCCTGCCGCTCGTAGAGTCGCCGGGCCGGGCTGCCCTGGAGGACGTTCAGACGGACGCGGGCGCCGGCGCGGTCGGCCGCGGTGAGGATCCGGGCGAGGACGGCTGAGCCGATGCCGCGGCCCTGGGCGGCCGGGGCCAGATAGAAGTGCTCCAGCCAGTGCCCGTCGGCCGCGGGACGCAGGGCGACGCTGCCGGCGAGCACTCCGGCGACCTCGATGACGTACGTGTGCGCGGGGTCGAACCCGTCGCGCAGCCGCTGCCGCACGCGCTTCCCGTCATAGCGCCCGAGCCGTTCGAGATCGGCGCGAAGCGCGACGGCCCGTATCTCCGCCACGGCGTCGACATCGGCGAACAGGGCCGCTCGCAACGCCCAGTCCACCACACCCCCGACGGCAACCTCCGCCGGTCCGGCGACTACCCCAAGACGTACCTGTCCGTGAATCTCGTTCCCCACACGAGGAGTTCACTCCATGCGCAGACAACTGGCCAGGCTTTTCACCGTACTGGCGGCGCTGGCCGCCCTCCTCCACGCGACCGGCACGGCGGCCCCACGCGCCGAGGCCGTCCCGCAGTGGAACCCGCCGTCGAACCTCGTCCAGCCCCTGAACGAGGTCTGGAACCACGTCTCGACCACCTATCCCGACCTCTACGGCTTCCGCAACTACGGCTGGGACCAGGTCATGGCCAACCGCGGCAGCATCAACTACTGCGTCCGCTGGGAGTCCGACGCCCCGGTCAGCGCGGCCCTGCGCGACCGGATCCACGCGGCGGTGAAGAAGCAGTTCGGCAAGTGGATGGCGGCCCAGGTGGAGAACGGCCGGGGCTACGACGACTGGCCCTACGCCGACGTCCCGGTCAACATCGTCGGCTGGGCGGTCAAGAACCGCGCCACCCTCCAGTGGAGCGACAACTCCGTCGACGTGTACACCGGCGTCCTCGACGGCGCCGGCGCCCCGCAGTGCGCCCCCGACTGCGGCCGCTTCTTCCACCAGGACGGCGACTACTCCAGGTGCCCCGGCGGCACCGCCCGCCACTACGACCAGTCCCTCTGGCTCACCAAGGGCTTCCAGGGCGGCGCCGGCGGCGACTGGGGCCAGCGCGTCGGCCAGGAGTACTTCACCTCCGCCCTCGCCCAGGAGGACATCCACATCTACCTTCACGAGGTGGGCCACACCTTCGGCCTGGACGACTTCTACGACTGGACCCCGACCGGCCAGTGCTGCTTCGTCATGAACGCCGGCTCCGCCACCCGGATCACCGACTTCGACAAGTGGATGCTCCGGGACTTCTGGCGCCACCTGAAGCCCCGCTACGGTCTCTGAGACCCCGGCAGGCGTCGAGCCGCCCTCACCGACGCCTGCCGCCCTCACGGCTTTTCCCGCAGATCACCCTGAAGCCGACCCCTCGTCGTATTAAAGTCTCTGCCTTACGTGACGTGTGTCGCGCGTCACATCGGCGGGGGCTGTGAGGGGGGCTTGTGCACGAAATGGTCAAAGGCGCCAACGTCGGACTGACGGCGCTGAGCGAGAACGTCGACGCGGTGATCGTGAGCCTGGGGTGGGCCAGTTCGACGGGTGAGGGGGACGCGGACGTCTCCGTGCTCCTGCTCGACGGGGACGGAAAGGTCCGCAGCGACGCCGACTTCTACTTCTACAACCATCCGGTCGCCCCGGACGGAAGCGTGCAGCTCCTGGGCAAGGCGCCGGCGGGGGAGGGCAGCGAGGACCGGATCGGGTTCGACCTCACCGCGATCCCGGCCGAGGTGGAGCGCATCGTCGTCGCCGCCAGCCGGTACGGGGGCGCGCGTTTCGGGGAGTTGGAGGATCTGCGGGTCACACTGGCCGACGGTTCCGGGGAGGACCTGCTGCGGTTCGCGATCGACGACGCCGGATCGGTGAGCGCGTTCATCTTCGGCGAGCTGTACCGACGCGGCGACGAGTGGAAGTTCCGGGCGGTCGGGCAGGGGTACGACACCGGCCTGGCCGGTCTGGCGACGGACTTCGGCGTCGACATCGATGACGACGCCGCCGACGGGCCGGCCGAGGACTGCATCGCTGACGAGGCCCTCGGAGATGCTGCCGCCGTCGAGCAGGTGCCGGCCGTCGAGGTGGACGGCCTCCCGGGGACCGAATCGGCTCCCGCTCCGGCTGCCGACGAAGCCGTGCCGCAAGCTGTCGCTCTTCCGGCCGTTCCCACTCCGCGAGGAGCCGGCGACGACGCGCAGCCCACGAGGGCCGCATCCCGCCCCCGGACGGCGAAGAAGAAGGTCACCCTGCCGAGGGCGGCGAAGAGGTCACTGGCCGACAACGACTCCTGGACGCAGGCCCGGCTCTTCCCGGTCTCCGCGCTCAAGAGCGACCGTGAGCGCGAGACCCGGGCCACCTCGGTGCTGCTGGCGGTGATGGCGCAGGTGCCGGAGTTCGGCCGCAGGCTGACCGCCGGCTTCGGCGCCCCGGCGGGTCGCATGGAGACGTTCACCGAGGTGTCGCTGCCGCACGGCGACACCCCGCGCCGCCCGGACGGCGTGATCCGCGTCGACCGCGCCGGCAAGCTGTGGACCGCGCTCGTGGAGACCAAGACCAACGGCAACGCGCTCAAGTCCGACCAGGTGCAGGCGTACATGGACATCGCCGCACGGCGCGGCTACGAAGCCGTGATCACGCTCTCCAACGACGTGGCGCTCGAAGGCAGCCCCCTGGTGGACGTGAAGGTCGACGGACGCCGCAAGCACAAGGTGGCGCTGCGGCACCTGTCCTGGGCCGAGGTGGCCCATCAGGCGCAGATGCTGATCCGGCACGAGGGCGTCGGCAACAGCGCCCACGCCTGGCTGCTTCAGGAACTCCTGCTCTACCTCCAGCACGACAACTCGGGGTGCCACGGCTTCCAGAACATGGGCGCTGCCTGGGTTCCCGTGCGCAAGGGCATCGACGACGAGACCCTCTGCCAGGGCGACCCGCGCGCCCTGGAAGTCGTGGAGAGCTGGGAGCGGTTGATCCGTCAGGTCTGCCTGGGGCTCGGCGGCGACCTCGGTCAGAAGGTGCTGCCGGTGCAACGGGCCCGGCGCGGAGCCGACCCCGCGCAACGACGGGCACGTATGGCCGACGAACTGTGCGTCGAGGGGAAGCTTCAGGCAGAGCTGCGCATCGACGGGGCGCCCGGTGTCCTTACGGTCGGCGCCGACCTGCGGACCGCCAGGCTGCGTACGTCCGTGGAGATCCCGGCGCCCGGTCAGGGGTACCCGCTGAGCTGGGCCAAGCGGCTCGTCCGCCGGCTCGCGGACGCCCCTGCGGACCTGCACGTGGAGACTCTCGTCGAAGGGGAGACGGGTGGCGGGCCGCGCGGCACGCTGGAGCGGCTTCGGCCGGAGCCCGCGGACATGCTGCCGAAGAACGGCGCGAGGATCACCGGTTTCCGGCTCACCCTCGTCAAGGGCATGGGCAGCGGTCGGGGCAGCGCCGAGTCCGGTTTCATCCGCAGTGTCGACGACGCCGTGCAGCGTTTTCACCGGACGGTCGTCGTCCACTTGGAACGCCCCGCCCCTCCCAAGGCCGCGCCCGTGGGAGGCGCCGCGTCGGGCTGAGGGACGAACGGGGGGTCCACGTCCGCCCCGGCGGCACGCTCACAGTTCGGGCGGGGCCGAAGTGTTCGGTGTCTAGCGTTCCGGCATGACTTCTTCAGTTGGGTCGGGCGTCGTGGGTGGGCGGCATGTGGCCCTTGCTCCGGCGATTCTCTACTTCGGTACTCCCGTCGCTCTGCTGGCGACCGTGAACGAGGACGGGTCGCCCAATCTCGCGCCCGTCTCGTCGGTCTGGGCGTTGGGGTGGAGCGTGGTGCTCGGGGTCGGGCGCGGGAGTCGCACCGTCGAGAACCTGGCCGCCAGGCCGGAGGTGGTGATCAACCTGCCGGGCCCCGAACTGTGGCGACAGGTCGAGGCGTTGGCTCCGCTCACCGGGGCGGAGCCCGTGCCCGAGGAGAAGCGGGGGGTCTACCGGCACGAGCCGGACAAGTTCGCCGCCGCCGGGCTCACCCCGCAGCCCGCCGAGGTCGTGCGGCCGCCCAGGGTCGGCGAGTGCCCCCTCCAACTGGAGGCGCGTGTGACGCGGATGACGCCGGGCGGCGGTGGCGAGTTCCGGATCGTGGAGTGCGAGGTGGTGCGGGTGCACGTCCGCGACGATCTCGTGGTGCCGGGGACCCAGCACGTGGATCCGTCGGCGTGGAGCCCATTGATCTACAACTTCCGCCACTATCACGGGCTTTCGCCGGAAGTGGGGTTCGGGTTCCGGTCGCAGACGCCGACGCGGGAAGGGGCGGCCTCCGGCGGGTGAATCTCGCGGTGGCAGGCAACCGGTGGAACCGGTTCGCCTCTCTCACAGGGTGCTCGCGGAGTCGGCAGGGGTGCTTGGGGAGCGCCCGTCGTACAGGTCGGGTCCGAGGGCCGGCCAGTCCGATGCCATCGACCATGGCACTCGCAGACGAGGAACCCGATGACCAGTCAGAAACACCGCAGGGAGCTGCAGAGAACGGCGTTCGCCGCCGGGGCCGTGCTCGCCGTCGTCGCCGTCGCCGGGGCCGCGCCCGGCGCCGGCGCGGCGCCGAAGGCCACGCCCGGCACGCCGCAGCTCAAGCTGATCGCCGCGTCGAAGTCCGTCACCCTCGAACGGTGGGAGTGGGACGGCCAGGCCGGCGTCGACCTGGACCTGGGCACCTACGTGTCCGTCGACAACGCGCCGCTCGAGTTCAAGGTGACCCGCAAGTCCTACAAGGACCCCGTCGTCGCCCAGCAGATCCTGCGCGACGGGAAGAAGGTGACGACGAAGACGCTGCCCGCCGGGCTCGTCCGCGACTTCCAGGGGCTGCCCGGCTTCCTGGAGGTGTCCATCAAGAACGCCGCCGGCGCCCAGGTCCTCACCGCCAAGGGTGACTTCTGCCCCAACAACGCCTCCGGGCGGATCCGGCCCGACGCGCCGGCCACCTCGCACTATCCGCAGAGCTGCCCCGCGAACCCCTTCACCCTGGGCTCGGTGTGGGGCGTGGAGAAGGGCTGGGCGGCCAACACCAGCACCGGTGACCGCGACAAGCCGACCGACCTGGCGGTGGGCGAGTACACGGCCAAGGTGTCGGTGGCGAAGAAGTACCGCGACTACTTCGGCATGGCCGACGCGCCGCAGACCGTGAAGCTCACGGTCCGCGAGTCCCCGGACGACGGTGAGGGCGGCGTGGGGCTGCGGTCCAACCTCGCCCACGGCTCGCACGGCGCGAAGGCGGCCCACGGGGCGCACGGCGCGCAGGGCGCCGCAGAGGCCCCCGGCGGCGGTCACCACTACGGTTCGCGCGGCGCGGACGAGCCCACCGCGCCCGCCCTCCCGCACGCCCTGGAGGCCCGCGGCCTCGCCCACCACCTGGGCGACGGCAAGGGCCACACCGACGGCTCCCGCATCGCGCCCGCGCTGAAGGCCAACGCCCAGCGGCCCACCGGCCGCGCGACCGTCCCCGCGAACGTGCCCAAGCCCGACCTGCGCTCCCTGCCGGCCTGGGGCTTCCAGATCACCGACGGCGAGGACGGCGACGTACCCGGCAAGGACTACCTTGCCTTCAGCGCCAACGTCTGGAACGCGGGCCCCGCCCCCCTCGTCGTGGACGGCTTCCGCAGCCCCGGCAAGGACCTGATGGACGCCTACCAGTACTTCTACGACGCAAGCGGCAAGCAGGTCGGCTACACCCCCACCGGCACCATGGAGTGGGACCCGCGTGTCGGCCACGAGCACTGGCACTTCACCGACTTCGCCAGCTACCGACTGCTCAGCGCCGACAAGACCAAGCAGGTGCGTAGCGGCAAGGAGGCGTTCTGCCTGGCCAACACCGACGCCGTCGACTACACGGTGAAGAACGCCGACTGGCACCCGCACAACACCGACCTGTCCACCGCGTGCGGCGAGCAGAACTCGATCTCCGTGCGTGAGGTCCTCGACGTCGGCTCCGGCGACACCTACACGCAGTACCGGCCGGGCCAGTCCTTCGACATCACCGGACTGCCGAACGGCACGTACTACGTGGAGGTCCTCGCCAACCCGGCCAAGCGCCTGAAGGAGACCGACCTCAGCAACAACACCTCCCTGCGCAAGGTCGTCCTCGGCGGCAAGCCGGGCGCCCGCACGGTGTCCGTCCCGCCGTACGACCTCGTCAACGCGCCCTGACCACGCGCCGGTGACGGCCTGACCCGCACCTGCCGGTTCTCACCACCGGTCCGGTGCGGGTCACGGTCAGTCATTTGACTTACGTAAAAGGTCACTTGGGGCAACCCTGCCGCACTCTGGCGAGTCTGGTGAGACGTCTGTGCTTTCGGGACGTATTCCTGCCTGCGGGTGGAGTTCCGTCGAACGGCGGTGACCAGCGCCGAGGATCCGAGCACGGTGTACGGGGTGACACAACGGCCGAGCGGAGGGCAGCGCCGATGAGCGGGACACGAGGGCGTCGGCGTACGGCCGGCCGGGCCGACGGCCGGGGGCAGACCAGGCTGACCCGGCGGGGACGCGTGCTGGCGTGGACCGGCGGCGTGCTCACGGTGATGCTCCTCGGGGTCGGCGGCGCCGGCGCCTGGATCTACCAGGACCTCAACGGCAACATCCACTCCGCCGACATCGACGACAAGCTGGGCGGCGAGCGCCCGGACAACCTCAGCCCGGGCTCGAAGAACATCCTGGTCGTCGGCTCCGACACCCGTGAGGGCGCCAACTCCAAGTACGGCGGCCCCGATCTGACCACGATGCAGTCGGACACCCTGATGGTGCTGCACATCCCCGCGAACCGGGAGTGGGCCACGGTGCTGTCCTTCCCCCGTGACTCCTGGGTGCAGATACCGTCCTGCGACCGGGGGAACGGCAGCATGTCCAAGCCGCACAAGGCCAAGATCAACGAGGCGTTCGCGATCGGCGGCAGCAGCGGCGAGGTGGGCGGTGCCGCCGCGTGCAGCATCAAGACCGTCGAGGCGCACACCGGGCTGCGCATCGACAACTTCATGTCCATCGACTTCTCCGGCTTCAAGGGCATGGTCGACGCGCTCGACGGCATCGAGGTCTGCCCGAAGCAGAACATCGTCTCCGACAAGGCGAGACTGAGGCTCAAGGCCGGCTGCCAGACCGTCGACGGCGAGACCGCCCTCGGTTACGTCCGGGTCCGCTACGGCGTCGGCGACGGCTCCGACATCGGGCGCATCGGACGCCAGCAGGAGTTCATGAACGCGCTGGTGAAGAAGGCGAAGTCCAAGCTCACCAGCCCTGATTCGCTGTACGGCTTCCTCCAGGCCGGCACCAAGTCGCTCACCACGGACCCGGAGATGGACGGCATCAAGCCGATCTACGCCCTTGCCAACGAGCTCAAGGGCATCCCCACCGAGCGGCTGTCCTTCCTCACCGTGCCCAACTACCCGCGTGAGGCGGACTTCCCGAGGGACATCGCCAACGTCGTCTGGCAGTACCCGCAGGCCACCGACGTCTTCACCGCGCTGGCCAAGGACAAGGAGATGCCCAAGGCGCAGTTGCAGGCCTCCGTCAAGAACCTGATCTACGCCTCGCAGGTGCGGGTCCAGGTGCTCAACGGCACCGGGGTGTCGGGCCGGGCGGGGCAGGTCGCGGACAAGCTGCGCGCGGCCGGCTACAACGTCGTCGGCACCGGCAACGCGGGCAGGACGGTGGCCAAGTCGGCGCTCACCTTCCCGACGGGCCTGGAGAAGCAGGCCGCTGTCCTCGCCTCGCGCTTCCCCGGGACGCCGTCGACGGTGTCCGCGGACGCGGCGGCGGGCGCGGTCACGCTCGTCGTCGGGCCGGACCTGAAGCTGGAGAAGCTCGAATGACGGTGGTTCGACAAGCGGCGGAGATCGTGTACTATTGATCTTGAGCCGGTCAGCACGACAGTGAAGAACCGGTTCTGCGTTGGTGGTCCAAGGAAAGACGCCCCACTTCCTGTGGGGAGATGCAGGTGCAAGGCCTGCCCGGCGCTCTCACTGCGAGGCCCGTCCCGTGTCACACGGGACGGGCCTCGTGTCGTTGTACGGTCCGACGGCCACGCGGTCCCGGCGGCCCCCGGTGTCGCCACCGGCGAGGGCGGCCCCCGGCCCGGGAGACCGCCCTCGGCCCTGCGAACTCCCGCCCGATCAGCCGGCGTTCGCCGTCGACGGGCCGAAGAACTCGACCTCCGCGATGGCCACCTGCTTGCTCGCGGACGCCGCGTACGCCGACTCGATCGTCAGGCGCACCTTGGTGACCTCGCCGACGCGGAACGCGCGCCGCTGGCCGCCCGCGCCCTGGTCCAGCACGAGGTCCCGGGTCGTCGTCGTGCCGTCCTTCTTCGTGATCGTCGCCTTCACCCGGTGGGGCAGCGCCGACTCCTGGAGCTGGTCGCCGCGCGTCGAGACGCCCGGGGTGATGATCAGGTCCAGCAGACGGGTCGGTTCGGCGAAGCGGGCCTCGATCCACTCGCCCTGGCCCGACTGGGAGACGCCGGGGCCCCACCAGCTGTTGTTGAGCCGGTCGAAGGCCAGCTCGGGCTTGTGCCCGGGGTAGGAGCGGGAGGCGGTGATCTGGTCCGGGGCGACGGGGGCGCGCTTGGCGAAGTGGTCGCGGGTCGCGTCGATCCAGCCCGGTGTGCTGAACCCGACCCACACCAGGAGGCTGAGCACGGCGGCGGCGACCACCCAGGTCACGACCCGGTCGAAGGTGCGCCGCAGCCGGGGGCGGTCGCCCGCCCACGGCGTCCGGCCGTTGCGGAAGCCCGGCAGCCGGCGCCACCACGGGCGTCGCGCCGGCGCGTCGTCCACCAGGGTCATCGGCATCGCGCAGCGCACGCAGTAGTGCCGGTCGGGGTTGTTGGGGGTGGCGCACCAGGGGCAGGGCACGCCGTTCACCTCGCCCTGCTGCGGTCCCGGGGCCCGCACCTGGGGCCGGTCCACGACCGGCCGTCCCGGCAGCACCGGCGCGACGGCGGGCTGCGGCACGGGCTGGGGCTCCGGTTCGGCGACGGGGACGAGGAGGGAGCGGGCGCGGGCGGTCATGGTGTCGTCGGGAGCGGGAGCGGGGGAGGGAATCGCGGGGGCGGGCGTGGGGGCTGCGGCCGGTGCGGGTGCCGGTGCCGCCGTGGGCTGCGAGGTCGCCGGGGCCGGCTGTGCCGTGGGGGGTGCGGAGGGCGTCTCCTCCGAGGTGGGCTGCTCCGGCGGGAGAGCGGGGAGCGGGGTCTCCGCCGTGTCCTCGTCGTCCGAGGGGGCGTGGGCGTCCGCCGCGTCCGAGGGTTCCGCCGGGGCGGGCGCGGTCGGGGCGCCGGCTTCCGCGACGTCCGGAGCAGCGACGCCGGCGGGCGCACCGGCCGCCGTACCGGACGCCGTGCCCGCCGCCGTCGCGGCGGGCGTCCCGGTGGACGTCGTCACCGCGGCCGCCGCCGCGCCCGCGCTCGGGGTGTCCCCCTCGGCGCCCGCGCTCGCGCCCGCCGGTGTCGCGGCCGGCGTCCTGCCGGCCGCGGAGCGGTCCGTCCAGCTCAGTACGGCTCCGCAGGCGTCGCAGAAGGACTGGCCCGGCTCCGCCCGGGTGCCGCAGTCGGCGCAGTTGTGGGTGGTCATCTCTCCGGGGTCCTTTCGGCGGCGGTCGCGGCGGTCACCTCGACCGTGTACGGCATGTGGGCGGGGCGGGCGGCGGCCACGAGGGCGTCCAGCCGGTGTTCGTCGGCCGGGCCCGGGTCGGGCAGGCGGAGCGAGACGTGCAGGTGGGGGCGGGGCTCGCCGGGGACCGGGCCGAGCGGGCGGGCGCTCCACGCGGCGGCCCCGCTCTCGGAGATCTCCGGCTCGACGCCGAACGCGAGCCGCACCGCCTCCGCGAGACCGCGCCGGGTGCCGCGCACCCGGTGCAGATACGCGGCGGCGGCGACGGCGGCCCGCAGCCGGGCTTCCGGTTCGCTGCCGTCGGTCTCCGCGCCGACCCAGCCGGCCAGCCAGCGGGTGAAGTCGGCCGGGGCGAGCGCCGGGTCGAAGTAGGCGGGCAGGCAGTCCAGGACGTTGAGGATCGGCGCCATCACCTCGTCGAGCCCGCCGACGAACCGCTGTGCGAGGTCGTCGTCGGCGAACACGGCGGGCAGCATGGCGCCGATCGGCGCGGACGAGCCGAGGCCGTCGACGGAGCCCCTCACGCGCCGTCCCCGATCACGCGGACACGATGGTCGTAGGAGAAGACCAGGGAGGGCGCGGACAGGTCGATGCGGTCGGTGGCCTCGCCGCGTTTGCCGGTGAGAGGGTCGGCCGGGTGCAGGGTGACCTGGTCGACGAGTTCGACGCCGGGGACGCGCTGGAGGACGGCGAAGACCTCGCCGGACTGCACGGGCCGGCCGAAGGGCCAGCCCCGGCCGTCCGCGCCGCCGGTCAGCGGGTCGAGATGGCGGTAGAGGGCGTCGTGGGCCTGCCGGCGCACCCGGTCGGTGTCCACGCCGCGGAAGGCGTGCACGGTGGCGACCACGGTGACACCCTGGTAGAACGGCGGGCCGACCGCCAACCGGGTCCCGATCAGGCGGCGTTCGTCCAGGTGGCGGGTGATCCGGTCCAACAGCGCGTCACCGGGAACGAGTTGCTCGAAGCGGAGCCGTCCGCCGGGATCGGGGACGGCCTGCGGCACCACCAACACCCTTACCGCGTAGGCGCCGTGTTCGTCGGGCTTGCCTTCGAGGCAGGTGATGCGGGCGGTCTCGGGGGCGGCGCGGCGGGCCAGCTCCTCGTAGTCGCGCAGGGTGACGGCCCGTTCCTGGGCGCGCAGGGTGATGGGCGCGCGGACCTTCGCCTCCGTCACCGTCTCCCCGTCGACCCCGCCGCGCGCGGCCTCCCGGTTGACGACCTCGGAGACGTACGGCACGGAGGTGCGCAGCACCTGGACCGCGCCCCGGGCCACGTTGCCGGCGCGGCCGCCGCCGGTGCGGTATCGGCGCGCGCGGATCACCGCGCCCTTGGGGGCGACGGCGCCGTACTGGCGCAGGGTTCCGTCGGCTTCGCGGACGGAGGGGCCGAAGGCGATCTCGCCGGTCGCGGCGTCCAGGGTGATGTGCCGGTCGTCGGGGCGGGAGGCGGCGAAGTGCGGGACGACCGACCAGTCGGTCCAGCCGTCGTGTTCGGCGGTCTGCAGCAGCAGCGGCGGGTCGTCGCCGACGACGGGCGCGTGTTCGAGGCACAGCCGCTGCCCGGGCAGGCCGGTGGACTCGCCGAGGGCCTCGTCGTACACGGTCTCGGCGTGGACGGCGGGCGCGGTGCCGCCGACGGTGAAGGCCTCGGCGGAGCGCACGGTGGGGGACGTGGTGTAGAAGGGCTGGCCGGCCAGCGGTTCGGTGACGCGGCAGCGCAGCCAGCCGGCCTCCTGACCGCCGGAGCGGGACAGGACGTGCCCGCCGGGGACGTGCAGGACGACCTCGCCGGGGCGGTTGAGGCCGCCGGTGCCGTCGCGGTCGACCTCGCAGGCCTGCCAGCCGTCCTCGGTCCACGCCTCCCAGACCAGCGGGGGCTGGCGCGGGTCGACGCCGACGCCGTCCACGCGGCTGTCGAGTTCGAGGGCGACGGCGCAGTGCGGGACGGCCGCGGTCAGCCCGAACAGCATGCAGTCGCCGGGCCGGGGGGCCTCGGCGAAGCACATCACGTCCTTGCCCTCGGCGAGGTCGGCGGTCCGGTCCGACACCGGCTCGCCCTGCCGCTGCACGACGAGGTGCCGCAACGAGGAGGGCACGACGGCCAGTTCGCGTTCGGTGGCGAAGACGACGGCCTCCTCGCTCTCGGTGCGCACGGTCGCCGTCTCCGTGCCGACCGGCAGCAGCACCGTCTCCTCCTGCGGTGCGGACAGCCAGAACGTGACGTCGGTGCGGGCCGCCGAGGGCGGGAACAGGTGGATGCCGACCAGGTCGAGGAAGGCGAGGTGGTTCTTCTCCGGGACCCGGTTGAGCCGGTACACGATCTGGTCGGCCATGTGGGCGACCGTCTCGACGAGGGTCACGCCCGGGTCGGAGACGTTGTGGTCGGTCCACTCCGGTGCGCGCTGCTGGATGTAGCGCTTGGCGTCGTCGACGAACTGCTGGAAGCGGCGGTCGTCCAGGTTGGGGGAGGGCAGGGCCATCAGCGGTCGCTTTCGGAAGCCGTACCGGAGGAGCTCGGGGAGTCCGGCTCGTCGTGGGACGGGATGACGTAGAAGGGGAAGACGAGGCTGCGCGGGTTGTTCGTGCCGCGGATCGAGTAGCGGACGTCGATGAACAGCACGCCCTGCTCGGCGCCGGCGGTGACCTCGACGTCGTGGACCTCGATGCGGGGCTCCCAGCGGTCCAGGCTGGCGTACACCTCGTGCTGGATGCGGCCCGCGGTCGCCTCGTTGACGGGGGCGAACACCAGGTCGTGGATGGCGCAGCCGAACTCCGGGCGCATGGGCCGTTCGCCCGGCGCGGTCGCGAGGACCAGCCGGATCGCCTCCTCGATCTCCCGCTCCCCGCTGACGAGGGCGATGCCTCCGGTGGGGCCGATGCGGAGCGGGAACGCCCAGCCGGATCCGACGAATTGCTCGGCCATCAGTGGGCCACCTGCCTTTTCCTTCTCCTCGGGCGCTGCTTCGTCACGGCAGCGGGTACGGCTTGCTGTTGACCAGCACGGCACCCTGGAGCATGAGGGTGACGGCCCGGATGCCCACGTTCGCGACGGAGTTGACCTGGAGGGTGCCGCCCGAGCTGATCAGGGTGGCGCCGACGGCCTTGAGGTTGAGGGCGCCCATCGCGTCCACCGTGACCGCCCCGCCGAGCGACTTGAGGTTGACCAGGCCGCGGCCCTGCATGGTGAGGGTGCCGCCGCTCTTGACGGTCAGGTTGCGGCGCGCGCTGAGGGTGAGGTCCGTGCCCGCCTCGACCGTCACCGACTTGCCGCCGGTGATGCTGACGGCGCCCTTGCTGTCCACGGTGATCTCGGTTCTCGTCCGGTCCAGGTTGATGACGAGTTTGTCGTCGCCGCTGGTCAGCCGTACGCCCTGCTTGCCGCCGGTGCGCTGGCTGAGCAGGTCGACCCGGTTGCCGTCCCGGTCGGAGAGGGTGTGCCGGGCGGCGCGGTTGCGGGCCCCGTCGTGCAGCGGCACGTCGCGGACGGGCGTCGGCTTGTCGCGGCCGTTGTAGAGGCCGCCGATGACGTACGGGTGGTCCAGCGCGCCCCGGTCGAAGGCGACGAGCACCTCGTCGTCGACGTCCAGCGGGAAGATCGAGCCGCCGTCCTTGCCGCCCCACTGCGCGACCCGCGTCCAGTCGCTGACGTAGGCGTCGTCCAGCCAGGGGAAGCGGAGCTTGACCCGGCCCTGCTTCAGCGGATCCTGGACGTCGGTGACCAGGGCGTTGGCGATGCCGGGCAGTTGGAGGCCGTTGGCCGTGCCGCCGCCGCCCGAGGACAGCCCGTACAGCGAGCGCCACTGCCGGCCGCTGACGGTGACCCAGGCCTCGTAGTGCTTGCCGTCGCCGAAGACGTGCCGCACGGAGGTCGCCGTGTACTTGCCCTCGAAGGGCGCGCCGACGTCGGCGAGCGTGACGGGCAGCCCGGGCCGCAGTTTGGGGGTGCCGCGCGCGATGACCTCCAGTTCGGCGAACGAGCCGGTGACCTCGTCGGCGAGGGCCTCCGCCGCGAACTTCACCTCCGACTGCCGGTCGTACGGCGTCTGCGCGTCGACCAGTTTGGCCGGCTTGAACTTCACGGCGGCCTCGGCGGGTGTCGTGCCGATGCTGATGCCCGGGTTGGAGGTGGCCGGCACGGTCGCGGTGAGCGTCTTCTTCGTCGTCACGTCCCAGCCGCGCGCCTCGACGGTGCCGACCTGTTCGGCGGCGGTGACGGCGGCGCGCAGCCGGAGGATGTCGGTGCCCGCCTCCATCACGAAGGGGCTCTTCTCACCGGGGGTGGACACGGGCGGCGCCCCGGAGGCGGGGTCGGGCCGGACGAACTGGAACTTGCCCTTGGCGTCGACGGACATGACCATCTCGTTCTCGTCGGCGAGACGGGCGAGGAAGTCCCAGTCGGTGACGTTGGCCTGGCTGATGAACTCGTACACCGTCTTCGTCGACTGGATCCGCCCGATCGGGACGCCGTCCTGCGCGGCGAGTCTGCGGGCGATGTCGGAGGCGCTCTGGTTGCGGTAGGCGGCGATCCGGCGCTGGCGCATCAGCCGGTGGCCGTGGTCGTAGCCGCGGACGACGGTGAAGGAGCCGGTGCCGTCGTAGTCGGCCTCCAGCCCGGACACCTCGCCGGTCAGCAGCGGGTCGGAGGCGCCCTGGCCGTCGGCGACGGGGGCGATGACGACCGGCGTCCCGAACCGCACGCCGAGCTTGCGCAGGACCTGCCGGTGTGGGTCGCGGAACGTCAGCCGGAAGGCGGCCGGCACGCCGAGGCCCTGGTCGACCCAGCCTTCCACGAGGAGCGGCGCGAAGTCGGCGGGCAGGGGCCGGCCGCCCAGGGTGACCTGGACGACGCTGGAGTAGGCGGACTGCACCATCAGTGACGCACCTCCTCCGCCGCGGGCAGCACCAGTTCGACACCGTTGGGCAGCCGGGCCGGGTCGTCGATGTCGTTCGCCTCGGCGATGGCCCGCCAGGCCGCCGTGTCGCCGTACTCCCGCCAGGCCAGCGACTGGAGCGAGTCACCGGCGACGACGCGGTGCACGCGGCGCGCGGTGAGCGCGCCCGAGGTCGGGTTCTGCCCCTTGGTCTTGCTGGGGATCTCGTGCAGCCGCACCTGGCAGGTGGCGCGGATGGGGACGCCGGTGGTGCCGAAGAGGGAGTAGCCGACGTCGACGCTGCTGACGTAGGCGGTGAAGCGGGCCGTGGAGAAGGAACCCCACTGGAAGACCACCCAGGGCGGCGAAGGCTGCTTGGCGGCGATGCTCTTCGCGGTGACCTCGCAGCATTCGAGCAGCGACTCGACCTTCTTCAGCACGGTGTTGCCGCCCGGCTGGTCGGAGGAGTCCAGGAAGATCTCCAGCGTCATCTCGCGCGGCTCGGGCCCCATGAACTCCGGTACGGAGCCGTCGCGGACGGCGGCCGTCGGCGTCACCTTCCACTGGGCGCGGCGGCCGAGCTGCAGCTGCGCCGGGTTGAAGTCGAACGCGAACGACTTGATCATGCCGCCCGGTGTGGTGCTGGACCCCACGGGCGGTTCGTGGATCGCGAGCGTGGCGCGCACCAGGCTCTTGCCGGCGCCGCCCTTGCTTCCCTTGGCCATGTGGTGCGTCCCTCCGCCTAGTCCGTGAACCCGTGGTGGGTGATCTCCAGGACCTCCGTGGCGACGCCCGGGCTGTCGGGGTCCAGGGACGGCCCCTGCCATCTGACGGGCAGCACGTCGATCAGCCCCCAGCGGGCCACCTCCGAGCCGTCGGCGCGCAGCGCGGCGATCTGGGCGGTGGGGCGGGTCACCCCGGTGGTGACCGACGAGATCCACTTGGCGACCTTGGTGGTGTCCGGGGTGAGGGGGCGGGTCAGCCGGATCGTGGAGAACGTGACGCGGGAGGGGAGCTGCCAGACGAAGCCGTTGTTCCCGCCTTCCTGCCGGTGCTCGATCTCCACCTGGGAGGACAGGCCCTCGCACCCGTTGAAGTATCCGAGGCTCTCGCCGTCGATGGTCAGGGTGAAGAAGATGGTGGAGCCCGGGTCGAGATCGCGGGACATCGGGGGTGGGCCTTTCTGGGGTGCGGTGGGCTTCGGGGGCGGCGGGCCTCAGGTGCGGGGGTCGCGGAGACGGCCGATGCGCTCGCGGTCCAGGCGGAGTTCGGTGCGCAGGAGACGGGTGATGCGGCCGGTCAGCCTGTGGGTGAGTTCGTCGAGCTGGAAGTCGGTGAGGGCGCGGGGGTCGAAGGGGGTGGGGGTTTGCTTGGGGGGTGTGGTCGTGGGGGTGGAGGCGGTGGGGGCCGGCTTCGAGGAGTTTTTGGCTTGCGGGGCAGGGGCAGGGGCCGGGGTCGCGGTCGGGTTGGGGGTGGGGAGCGGTGGGGTGATGGCCGCCGGGCTGGGGTTGTGGGGGGCCGGGACGCGTTGGATGGCCGCGAGGGCCGGCGGGATGGGGGCGGGGGGCTCAGCCGGTTTCGCCGGTTGCGTCGGTTGCGTCGGCGGTGCGGGCTGCCGGGGCGCTTGGGTGGTGGTGCGGGGCTGGACGACGGGCAGGGCGGCGGCGTGGTGGGCGGTCCGGCGCAGGGGTACGGCGACGGGGGCGGGGCGGCGCTGGACGGGGGTGGGCGGTGTCGGGCGGACGGTGGGGGGTTGTGGGGTGAAGGGGGGTGTGTGAGGCGGGAGTTGAGGGGCGCTGGTGCGCTGCACGGCGCGTTCGGGGGATGCCGGCGTGGGGTGCTGAGCGGTGGGCTGGGTGGGTGCCGTGGGGGCCTGCGGAGTGAAAGGGGTTGCCGGGGAGGGGAGTTGAGGGGTGCTGGCGCGTTCGGGGGACGCCGGCGTGGGCTGCGGGGGCGTCGTGCGCTGTACGGCGGGGACGGCGCGCTGTATGGCGGGAGCGGTGTGGTGTACGGCGGGTGCTGCGACCGGCGTTGCGTCCGCCGGGCGGCCGGGGAGCGGGGCGCCGAGGGCCGGACGGGCTTGTCCGCTTGCGGGAGTGGGGCGCCCGGTCTGCGGGGCCGCCGTGGTCCGGGCCGGGGGGACGGCGGGGGCCGGCTGTACGGGGAGCGGTGACTGCGGGCTCACGGGAGCGGACGGGCGCGAGGGCGACGCGGCGGCGGCCGGCGCCTGGCCGCTGACGGGAACGGCCGCGCTGCCGCGCGCGGGGGCGCCCAGGCCGGGTCGACGGGGAGCGCTCCGCTGGACGGCCGAAGTCATTGCAGCACCAGGTGAGTTGGCCCCTCGGGCGGCCGGTGTCACGGCGGAGCCGGGAGCGGGGCCGACGCGCCGGACGTTCGCTGCGCGGGCCGCGGGAGCGGACGCCGGGGGCGTGTTCGCCGTGGTGCCAGGGGCGGTCGACGGCGTGGGCGTGCCGGTCGGGCTCACCGCGGCTCGGGCCGCCGGAGGCGGCGAGGTGCGCTCGCCGAAAGTACCGGGCGCGGCCTGGTTCGTCGGTGCCGATGCGGCAGACGGGGCGTGGGCCACCGGGTTCACTGTGCGTTCGCTCGCGGGACCTGGGGCCCGCTGGACGGCAGGGCTAGGTGCGGACGGGCGGTGCCCTGACGAGTTCGTCGCGGGCCTGCTCGGCGGGACCGCCGTGCGTTCACCGGCGGGAGCGGGCGCAGATCCCGTCGTCGGTCCCGGGGTGCGCTGGACGGTGGGGCTCTTGGCGGTCCGAACCGCCGGTGCGGGCGGGCGGGGGCCCGCCGGGCCGGCGGCAGGCCCGACCGTCGGGTTGGACGTGTCGCGGGTCGCCGGGTCCGCTGGGCGACCGCTCGCCGAAGCGGATGCGGACTCCGCCGGCAGCGCGGTGACGGGTCTGCCGACGGGGCTTTGCGCGGTCTGAACCGTGGGTGCGGCCGTGTGCTGACCTGCTGAACCCGAACTGGGCACACCTGTCCGGCCCGTCGGGGTGGGCGCGGGCCGACTCGTCGGAGGTGTGGGGTGGTTGTGGGCGGGGCCGGCTGCGATCGGCGATGTGGCCGGTCCCGGGGCGGAGGCGCTCGCTGGGCCCACTGTGGGCGTGCCCGTAGGGGCGGGTGCGAGTCGGCTCGTCTGAGGTACGGGGCGCTTGCCGGCGGGGTCGGCTGCGGTTTGAACCGTCGGTGTCGAGGCGGCACTGCGCGTAGGTCCTGAGGCCGGGTGCGATGCCGCTGGGGCCGCCGGTCCAGGGATCGGGGCGCCTGCTGTGTCTGCGGCGGAGACGGCTGCGGTCTGAACCGTCGGTCCCGAGGTGCGCTTGCCCGCCGTCGGTGATGCGGCTGGGGCCGCCGGTGCCGGGGTTCCCGCCGGGCCGGCGGTGGACGTACCCACACGCCTCGGCGTGGCATCGCCCGCCGGAGGTGTGGGGCGCTTGCCGGCCGGGTCGGCTGCTGTTCGGACCGCCGGTGTCGAGGCGGCACTGCGCGTCGCGCCTGAGGCCGGGTGCGATGCGGCCGGGGGCGTCGGTCCGGGGGCGGGATCGCCCGCCGGGCCTGCGGTGGGCATGCCCGACTGCCTCGGTGCGGCATCGCCCGTCGGAGGTGTGGGGCGCTTGCCGGCGGGGACGGCGGCCGTCTGAACCGTCGGTACGGAGTTGCGCTTGGCCGCCGTCGGCGATGCGGCTGAGGCTGCCGGTGCCGGCGTCGGGGTGCTCGCCGGGCCTGCGGTGGGTGTCCCCACCTGCCTCGGCGCTGCACCGCCCGCTCGACTCACGGCAGTGGGCGTCGGGTTCGACGCGGGGGCCACGGGGCCGGTCGTACGCGCAGCCGCCGGACGGGTCGTCCCCTCACCCCCCGCACGCGGGGCGGCCCCGCCGGCCGGACCCGACGGCCGTTCGCCGACCGGAGTGGGACCGGAACCGTCCGACGGGCCCGGCACCGCGCCCGTCGGCGTCGACGTGCGTCCGGCGTGCGAGCTCGGAGCGGGCCGTCCCGTCGACGCCCGCTGCACGACCGCACCCTCCTCGCCGGACTCCGGCGACGGCGCAGCCGTAGCGCCGCCCAGCGCCCGCTGGACGGTGGGCGCGTCGGCGCGCGCCCCCGGTGTCGGTGCGGCCGTCACGGAGTGGGCCGGGGCGGGCTCCTGGGCGGTGGCCGGGGTTGCGCCCTCAGTGGGCGCGCCCGAGCCGCCCCTGGGGGTGCCCGTGGCCCGCACGGGCAGCGCGCGCCGTTGCACCGGCGAGGCGGCCGACCTGGTCAGCGGCGCGGAGGCCGGCGGTGTCGACGGCGGTCGGGCGGACAGCGTGCGCCGCTGTGCCGGAGCAGCCGCAGCCGGCGGAGCAGGGAGCACGTGGACGCCCCGCGCCGCGACGACGGGGCCGGGGGCCACGGTCGGCGCCTGCGCGGCGGGCGCCGGGACCGGGGCGGGTGTGACGGGAGCGGGGACCGACGCGGAAGGCGCGGCCATCGGCGGTTCGGCGGACGCGGCCGGGTGCGAGGGCCCGGACGGCAGCGTGGTCATCCGCTCGCCCCGGCCGCCGTCCAGGACGGAAGGTGACCGCGTGCCGGTGAAGGAGGGGTTCTGCCAGGTGGCCAGCCGACCGCCGAACCCGGCGTCGGCGACCCCCGCCGTGGGACGGGCCGCGGCCCGCTGGAGAGGGGGCAACGCCGTCCACCCGGCGAAACGGGGGCGCACCGCACCGCCGTCCGGGCCGGTCGCCCCGCCGGCGGCGGAACCGCCCGGGATGTCACCGACCGACGGCCCGGCCGAACTCCCCGCAGCCCCGGAACCCCCGACGTCAGGACCGCTCACGCCGGATCCACTCACGCCGCCACCGCCACCGCCCGGCCCCGACCGCTTCCGGCCGGAGTCGGCGCTCCCGCGGAACCTCTCCAGGAAGCCCATCAGTCCTCAGCTCCCCGTCCCTGCCACGAGGGCCGCGATGCGGTCCGTGTAGCGGCGGCGGTCGTGGTGTTCGAGGTCCAGGATCTCGTCCTGGCTCCAGTGGAAGTGGAAGGCGACGTACGCGATCTCCTCGTGCAGCCGGTCGGTCGCGTACGTCACGATTCCCCCAGGCGGCTCCCGCCGAGTTCCACCTCGAAGGGCTCCGCGCAGTGCGGGCACTCCACGGTCGCGCGGGTGTGGCCCTCCGCGTTGATCTGACGGTAGAAGTCCTGGAGGAACGCCAGGTCGGAGGCGAACATGTTCTCCACGACGCCGTCGTGGACGAGCGGCAGCGTGCCGAGTCGGGTGATGACCCGGCCGAGCAGGACGACCGACAGGTACGCCGGGTTCTCCTGGACGCGGATGTCGCGCAGCGGGACGAGTTCGTCCCGGGCCGTGGACAGGCGCATCACGCCGTCGCGGTGGACGACGCCGGCCTCGTCGACGTAGCCGCGCGGCAGCTCGAAGGGGAACTCCGTCTGCAGACGCTGCTGAACCGGCGGGGGCACGGCGGACGCCGGCGCGGCGGCGGCCGGGAAGGGCGCCGGAGCCGACGCCGGCGCCGGCTCCCCGCCGCCCGCGGCCGGGACAGCGGCCGGAACCCCGGCCGCCGCCGGCCCCCGCGCAGCCGTACGGCGCATTACTCGATGACCAGTTCTTCGAACGTGATGGTGACCGTCTCCGTCAGCGCGGAGGCCTCGCCCGCCTTCACCGTGCTGGTGTCGATCTTGCTGCACCAGGCGTTGCGCATGTTGTACCGCTTGACCGGATTGTTCTGGTAGTCCATCACCATGATCGTGGCGTTCTTGCGGGCGGTGCCCATCGCGCCGTTGATCGACTCGGTGATCCACTGGTTGAAGGCCGCGGACTGGGTCATGCCGCGCACGACCGTGCAGGTGCCCGCCTTCTTCACGCCGGGCAGCTTCTTGGTGACCGGCTTGCCCTGCGCGGAGACCTGCTGGTACTCGATGACGTCCTGCTCGATGCTGAGGCCGCTGACCTCGGCGAGGTACTCGACCATCACGCCGTCGATCTGCAGGCCGAAATTGTGCGAAGTGAGGGCGTCACCCGGCTGGAGACTCATCTTGCTTTCCTTCTAGGGGAGTTGACGACAGGGGGCGGAGCGGAAGGCGCGGCTACTCCTCCAGCTCACCGCTGCCGCTGGAGAACTGGGCCAGCCGGAAGATCACGAACTCGGCGGGCTTGACCGGCGCGATGCCGATCTCGCACACCACCCGGCCGACGTCGACCGACTCCGGCGGGTTGGTCTCCTCGTCGCACTTGACGTAGAAGGCCTCCTCGGGCCGTGCGCCGAACAGCGCGCCGGACCGCCACTCGTTGACCAGGAACGCCGAGACGTTGCGCCGGATACGGGCCCACAGCGCGTGGTCGTTGGGCTCGAACACCACCCACTGGGTGCCGATCAGGATCGACTCCTCCAGGTAGTTGAAGTACCGGCGGACGTTCAGGTAGCGCCAGGCCGGGTCGGAGGCGAGGGTGCGCGCGCCCCAGACGCGGATGCCGCGGCCAGGGAAGGCCCGGATGCAGTTGACGCCGATCGGGTTGAGCAGGTCCTGCTCACCCCGGGTGATCTGGATCTCCAGGTCGACCGCGCCGCGCACGACCTCGTTGGCCGGGGCCTTGTGCACACCGCGCTCGAAGTCGTTGCGGGCCCACACACCGGCCACGTGGCCGCTCGGCGGGACCAGGCGGGCCTGGCCGGTCGCCGGGTCGAAGGCCTTGATCCACGGGTAGTACAGCGCCGCGTACTTGCTGTCGTAGCCGGCGGTCTCCTGCCGCCAGACCCGGATCTGACGGGCGTTCAGGCCCGGCGGCGGGTCGATGACGGCGACACGGTCGCCCATCAGCTCGCAGTGCGCGATCAGTCCGAGCTGGACCGCCTTGACCGCCTCCAGGTCGATCGCGCCGCGCTGGTAGGCGGCCATCAGGTCGGGCACCGCGACCATGGACACCTCGTCGACGGCCTCCAGGCCGCCGAAGCCGGTGCGGTCCGCGCTGTCGCCGAGGTACTGGGCCGGGCCGACGGCCCCGTCCTGGGCCGCCGGGGCGGCGGGGGCGGCGGCCGCGGGCGGCACGGCCAGCGTCACCGTCTGGTTGTCCGGGCGGACCAGCTGCGCGGCGGGAGCGGCCTCGGCCACCGTGATGAGCTTGGAGCGCTCCTTGACCTGGGTGACCACGTAGGAGCGGTTGCCCTTCTTGGCGGTCACGTCGAACGTCTCGACGGCCTTGTCGCCGTCCTTGACGATCAGCCGGAAGCGTTCGGCGGGGCCCTCGCCCTCGGGGTCGGCGACCTCCACGCTCAGCGGGGCGCCGCTCTGGCCGGCCGCGGTGGCCGTCACCGCGAAGGCGCCGAGCTGCGTGGGCTCGCCGGCCGGCAGCGCGGCCGGGGCCTGCGAACCGCCCACGGCGGCGGGCGACTTGGCGTCACCGGTGGCGCCCGCGGGGCTGCCGCCGACCCGGACGACGTACGCGGCCGAACCGCCGTTGTTGAAGAAGCCGTAGACGGAGTGCGCCAGGTAGTACCCGTCGGTGAAGTCACCGAACGCCGCGACGTACTGGGTCCAGTTGGTGACCAGCGTCGGCTCGTTCAGCGGTCCGGTCGGCGCGAGTCCGACGAAGGCCGCGACGGAGGTCCCCACCCCCTCGATCGGGCGGGAGCCGCTGGCCACCTCCTCGACGTATACGCCGGGCGACAGGTAGGACGGCATGCTGTGCTCTCCTCGGGGTACGCGTCAGGACATCTCTCACGGTCACGCGCGAAGCGCGTCGGTCGAAACGTCCCCGGGTGCCGAACCGGGGGCAGACCGTCTGCCCCGAAGGGCAACGCCCGCCGGCCGCGCCCGCTCTCTCTGCCCCGAAGGCCCTTGCCCCGTCTCCGAGTTCTCGGCCAGGCTGGTCCGCTGACGTGGCTTCTTCACCGTCAATGCCGTCGAGGGGAGCGCTCGTGCGCGCGCAGGACAAGGGCAGTTCGCCGAAGGAACGGACGCCCGGCTCCCGGCCCGCCGTCCGCGCGGGCCGGCCCCCGGGACCGGCGGCCACCGTGCTCGACCTCCAGCGGCTCGCCGGCAACGCGGCGGTGTCCCGCGCCGTCGACGCGGAGCGCCACCAGCACTCCGCCGGGTGCGGACACGGAGAGCAGCCCGACGTGCAGCGCAGCTCCCTGGTGCACCAGGTGCTGAACTCGCCCGGCCGCGCCCTCGACACGCCGCTGGCCGGTGAGATGTCGGCCCGGTTCGGAGGCGTCGACTTCAGTTCCGTGCGCGTGCACACGGACGCCGTCGCCCAGCGCTCGGCCGCCGAGATCGGCGCGAGCGCGTACACCTCGCGCGAGCACGTGGTGTGGAACGGCCGGGACAAGCACACCCTGGCCCATGAGCTCACTCATGTCGTGCAGCAGCGCCAGGGCCCGGTCTCCGGCGCCGACAACGGCGCGGGCCTGCGCGTCAGCGACCCGGGCGACAGCTTCGAACGCGCCGCCGAGGCCAACGCGCACCGCGTGATGTCGGGGTCGGCACCGGTGCAGCGGGCGGTGGAGCAGGACGCCCCGGGCGGCGAGCACGGGGGGCACGACCACGTGTCCCCGGACGCGGCGCACACCGGCGGGACCGACGCCTCCGTCCAGCGCCGGGTGGAGACCCCGGCGCGGGTGGGCTTCGAGTTCCAGCAGCTGAAGAGCAAGGTCGACGTCAAGGGCGGCTCGGACTCGGAGTCCGGTTCGGACGACGGCCTCTTCGCCACGGAGGAGACGAAGTCGGCGTCGGAGTCCGAGCCTGAGGTGTACGAGATCAAGGCCGAGCACTACGGCAAGGGAAGCGGCCTCTGGTACGTCGTCAAGGACGGCCAGAACCTGGAGTTCGTCACCCGACCGTTCAAGAGCATGGACGAACTCACCAAGGTCATGAACGAGATCTGGCGAGTGGCGAAAAGCATCCACCAGGCGACCAGGGCAGAGCAGGCCGAGGACCCCAGGGCGAGGCCGCAGTTCGAGCTCCCCGGTGACACCTACGTGACCGTCCACATCGCCGACGACTCCGGTCAGCCTCAGGTCAACCCCGATGTGCCGCTGGACTCCCTGCCCGGCCTCTACCAGCACGCGGCCGGCGACGAACAGCACCTCCAGGACTTCTACGGCGCCGACCAGGCGTTCTGGAAGGCGAAGGACACCAAGGAGGAGATGCAGGAGAACGCCGCGGTCGCCGCGAACGTGCTTGCACTCGACGCCGACGTGCTCGCCCGCACCTTCCGCATGGAGGACACGTCCGGGGAGAAGCTCGGAAGCGTCCGTGGCCTGCTCCAGGTGCTCACCGCGGCGGCCGTGCACCAGGCGTTCTTCCCCAGCGCGTTGCCCAAGGACCAGCCGGTCCTGCTCAAGACCCACATGGGCAGGCTGTGGCGGGACCTGGTCGCCGACGATGTGATCGGATCCGATGTGTCCCCGAACGACGTGGTGGCGCTGATGTGCGGGCTGCACGGGGACCTGGTCGAGAAGGCGGGCGTCTGCAAGGGCATCGTCAGGAAGGTGATGCAGGGAGTGGACCCGGTCTGGGCAGGTCCGCTGGACTCCGTCGACATCGGTGCCCCGACGCAGGCCGGCGGGCCGGAGACGGCCGACCGCAAGCAGGTGCTGGTCGAGCTGCGGCGCGTTCCGGTCCTCCCCGTCGACGAGTGGCGGAGCTTCGCGGCCACGGCCTTCTCCCACTTCATCACGGACGACGCCGACCGCTACCACCAGACCCTCTGACACCCGGCCCGCAGAGCTGCCCGAACGGGCACACCCCCCTGCCCCTGGGCCTCATGACGCCCCCGGCGGGCCGGACGTAGCCTCGCCGGGGTGACCCTGTGGACCTCTCTCGAACCCGCCTCCGTCACCGTCGACCCCGGCAGCCGGGCGACCGTGCGGCTGCGGGTGCGCAACACCGGTGACGTCGTCGACGAGTACCGCTTCGAGCCCGTCGGCCCCACCGCGCCCTGGACCACGGTGGAGCCGCCCACGCTGCGGCTCTACCCGGGTACGACGGGCACGGTCGAGCTGACCTTCGCCCCGCCGCGCACCCCGGACGCGACGGCCGGCCCGAACCCGTACGCGGTGCGGATCACGCCGACCGAGCATCCGGACGCGGTCACCGTCCCGGAGGGGAACCTCACGGTCACGGCGTTCACGGAGGTGCGGGCCGAGCTGGTCCCGCCGACGGTCAAGGGCCGTTTCCGCGGCCGGCCCCGGATCGCCGTCGACAACGTCGGCAACACCCGCGTCACCGCCTCGCTCAGCGGCGGTGACACCGGTGACCGGCTGTCGTACGAGCTGAAGCCGTCGAACGTGCAGATCGAGCCGGGCCGGGCGGCGTTCGTCGACGCGACGCTGCGGCCCCGCGACATCATCTGGTTCGGGTCCAAGGAGGAGCACCCCTACTCGGTGGCGGTACGGCGTTCCGGCGCCGAACCCCTACCGGTGGACGGCACGTTCGTGCAGCGCGGGTTCCTGCCGCGCTGGCTGGCGACCGCGCTGAGCTTCTCCCTCGCGCTGGCGATCGCGTTCGTGATGATCTGGATCGCCTACAAGCCGCAGGTGCGCAGCCTCGCCGAGGAGCGGCTCGCGGAGGCCGGGGTCAGCACCCTCCCGCCGCCCAGCCCGAGCCTCAGCGCCGCGCCGAGCGCGCCCCCGTCGGCGGCCGTCCCGGTGCCCGCGGCGAAACCCGAGGCTCCGGCCACCGCCGACGCCGGCGGCACGGGCGGTTCCGGTGGCGGCGGCGAGAGCGGCGGCGGGGGCGCGAGCGAGGCGCCGAAACCGAAGCCGAAGCCCAAGCCGGAGACCGCCGCCACCGCCGTCAAGCAGCTCGCCGCCCGCAGCGAGGGCCGCCACATCTGCTACCGCGCCTACGTGGCCGACCGGGGCTGGCAGAAGCCGGTGTGCGACGGCTCCGAGGCCGGCACGACCGGCAAGGGCCTGCCCATCAAGGCGCTGAACATCGCGGTGGCCGGCACCGGCGGCGTCAGCGGCAACGGCGCGCACGTCGTCGAGGACTGGCTGACCGGCGACAAGTGGTCGAGCGCGGCCGACGGCAAGGACATGTACATCGGCAGCAGCAAGGAAGCCGTCTCGCCGCTCCAGGGCTTCACCATCAAGGTCAACGACGGTTCCGTGTGCCAGAACGCGAACGTCAAGGGCAAGGGCTGGATGGGCCTCGGCTGCACCAAGCCGGGCGACTGGCGGTACGGCGGCAGCAACATGGACGAGGGGCTCCAGCTGGAGGCCGTCGAGTTCACGGTCTGAAAACCCCGAAGTCCGCTGCCGCAGTGGGGACTTCGGGGGCAGGGCAGGTCGTCCCCTTCGGGCAGCGGTCCTGCCCCGCCGCTTCCTGACGGGCCGCCGCCCTCACCCATAGCGTCGACAGGTGACTCTGTGGACCTCCCTGGAACCGGCGGCGGCGACCGTGGACCCCGGCGGCAGCACGACCGTCCGCCTGCGGGTGCGCAACACCGGTGACGTCGTCGACGAGTACCGCTTCGAGCCGGTGGGCAGCGTGGCGCCCTGGACCACGGTGGAACCGCCCACGCTGCGGCTCTACCCGGGTACGACGGGCACCGTCGAGCTGACCTTCGCCCCGCCCCGCACGCCGGACGCGGCGGCGGGCCCCAGCCCCTACGCGGTGCGCATCACCCCCACGGAGCACCCGGACGCGGTCACCGTCCCCGAGGGCAACCTGACGATCACCCCGTTCACCGAGATGCGGGCCGAGCTGGTCCCGCCCACGGTGAAGGGCCGTTTCCGCGGGCGGCCCCGGCTCGCCGTCGACAACCTCGGCAACACCCGGCTGACCGCCTCCGTCGCCGGCTCCGACAACGGCGACTCCCTGTCGTACGAGATCCGGCCGGGCAACGTGCAGATCGAGCCGGGGCGGGCCGCGTTCGTCGACGCGACGCTGCGGCCCCGGCAGATCATCTGGTTCGGGTCCAAGGAGCAGCGGCCGTACGCGCTCACCGTTCAGCGTTCGGGTGCGCAGCCCCTCGTCCTGGACGGGACGTTCGTGCAGCGCGGGTTCCTGCCGCGATGGCTGGCGACCGCGTTCAGCGTCGGTCTGGCGCTGGCGCTCGCGTTCGTCATGATCTGGCTGACGTACAAGCCGTCCGTCACCAGCCGCGCCACCGAGAAGCTCGCCGAGGCCGGCAGCACCGCGCTGCCCAGCCCCGTCGCCTCCGCGCCGGCCGCGCCGAAGGCCGACGCCTCCGCCGCGCCGCTGCCCGTGCCCGAGGCGCCGTCCGCGCCCCCGCAGACCCAGGACCCCGGCTCCGGCACGACCGGCGCGGCGGGCGCGGCGGGGTCGCAGCCGGACTCGTCGGGTTCGGGATCGTCGGGCTCCGGGGGCGGGAAGCCGAACACCGGCTCGACGCCGAAGGCGAACCCGAAGCCGGCCCCGAAGCCGGTCCCCGGGCAGCTGATCATCGGGCAGGCCTCCGGGCGGTGCGTCGACGTGACCGGCGCGGCGGACGGCAAGGGCAAGGACGGCACCCCGCTCCAGCTGTGGGAGTGCGCCGGGACCGCCAACCAGAAGTGGGTGTTCCACGGCGACGGCACCGTCCGCACGCTCGGCATGTGCATGGACGTCGCCTGGGGCTCGCGGGACGACGGGGCCGTGATCCAGCTCGTCCGGTGCAGCGGCAACCCGGCGCAGCAGTTCGTGCTGAGCACCCGGGGCGACCTGGTGAACCCGCAGGCCGACAAGTGCGTCGACGTCAAGGACAACGGCACCGGCGACGGCGCCCGGCTCCAGCTGTGGACGTGCGCGGGCACACCGAACCAGAAGTGGCGCGTGCAGTAGGCCGCTCGGCTAGGTGCGCTACCAGCCGGCCTCGCCCGGCACCAGGCGGCCCGCCTTGCGGTACTCGCGGCGGGCCCCCTCCAGCAGGTCCCCGTCGCCGACCGGTTCGCCCCGGCCGGCGGCGAGGTAGGCGGCGGTGACGACCGCGCTGCGGATGGAGCCGCCGGCCAGCTCGAACTGCGCGGCGAGCGGGGCGGGGTCGACGCCGTCGGCGCACGGCACGTGGGACAGCCCGTGCCGCCACAGCGCGAGCCGCTGCCCGGCGTCGGGGAACGGGAAGTCGACGACGAGGTCCAGCCGGCGGGTGAACGCCTCGTCGATGTTGGCGCGCAGGTTGGTGGTGAGCAGCGCGATCCCGTCGAAGGACTCCAGCCGCTGGAGCAGGTAGGCGCTCTCCATGTTGGCGTACCGGTCGTGCGCGTCCTTGACCTCCGACCGCTTGCCGAAGACCGCGTCGGCCTCGTCGAAGAGGAGCACGGCGTCGGTGCGGTCGGCCTCGGTGAAGATGCGCTCCAGGTTCTTCTCGGTCTCGCCGACGTACTTGTCCACGACCGACGACAGCTGCACCACGTACAGGTCGAGGCCGAGTTCGGCGGCCACGACCTCCGCGGACAGGGTCTTGCCGGTGCCGGACTCGCCGGCGAACAGCCCGAGCACGCCCCGGCCCCGTCCGCCGCCAGCGCTGAGCCGCCAGTCGCCGAGGACGCGGTCGCGGTGGCGGGCGCGCAGGGCGAGCTCCCGCAGCTGGGTCAGCGGCCGCTCGGGCAGGACGAGGTCCTGCCACCCGACCGCGGGCCGGATCCGGCGCGCGTGCCGTTCCAGCCCGGACGCGGACTGCTGACGTGCGGCGAGCCGGATGTGCGCCGCGGTGAGCGGGCCCCCCTCGAACGCGGCGAGCCCCTGTGCGGCGTGTGCGGCCCGGGCGATCCGCTCCCCGCCGAGCCGGTACGGCGCGACGGCGGCGGCCAGGTCGAAAGCACCGGCGGGGCCGTTGTCGCCCGCGGGACTGCTGACGCCGGCGGGACCGCTGCCGTCGCCGGTCTCCGTCTTCCGCGTCGCCGCCGCCTCCAGTGCCGCCGACCACGCCGCCGTTCCGCCGGTGCGGCGACGGGGGGCGTCCAGGGTCAGCGGGTCGTGGGGGGACCAGTGCGGGTCGTAGGGGCGGGGGTCCGTCAGGAGGACGGTGACGTCGGTCGCCGCGGTGAGCGTCGTGACCAGCGGGCCGGGGCGTTCGGGCAGGCCGGACAGGACGAGGGCCAGGCCGCCGAGGCGGGCCTCCCGCAGCAGTTCGGGCACCCGGTCCTCGGGCCCGGTGAACCGCAGCGCGCGCACGCCCGCCGCCTCCAGGGCGGCCGCGATCGAGGCCACCCCGTCGCCTTCGCGGTGTTCGCGCAGGTAGGCGGTGAGGGGGCCGTTCCTCAGCAGGGCGGCGAGGCGGACGGTGAAGTGCTCGTCGTCGGCGGGGAGCGGCTCCGGCAGGGGGTGCAGATGGCCGTGCAGGGCGGCGTCCGGGGTGCCGTCGCCGAGCAGATGGCCGAGCACCCGGTCGGGGACGCGCAACGAGCGGGAGAGGAAGGGCCGTTCCGGCTCCTCCAGGTCCAGCAGACCGAGCGCGCGCAGCGGTGCGCCGGCGTGGAGGCGGGCCCGGGCGGCGGCGAGATGCGCGGGCACGCCGCACAGGTCGAGGGCCAGCCCGGTCGTGGCCCGGCGCCGGCTGACGTCGTCGTTGAGGTAGCCGTAGAGCGGCTCGAAGCGGCGGTCCAGATCGGGGGCGAGGGCGACGAGCAGGATCGCGGTGTCGAGGTCGGTGAGGGAGAGGCGGGCGGCGAGGGCGGTGAGGGGATCGGGACCGGGGGCGCCGAGCGGGGAGTCGGGCGCGTCCGGGGCCGCCGTCGTCGCCGGGGCGGTCAGCAGGTGCCGTACCGCCTCCTCCGACAGGTAGAGGCCGCGCAGGGGGTCGTCGGCCGTCGGGTCGCCGGCGGCGCGGCGGTCGACCAGGGCGGCGACGTGCTCGCGCAGCCGGGCGAGACGGGCGAGGAGGGGGCTGACCTCGGCGGGGGCCTCGGTGCGCAGGTCGGTCATCGGGGGTTCCGGGTCTCGCGGGCGGCGCGGGCCGCCGCCACCTGATGGGGACGGTGGACGCGCTCACCGGACTCCGGCGGCTCGCCGTCCATGCCGCGCAGGCGCACCGCCGCGCCCTCGGTGACGGGCGGCCCGGCGTCGTACTCGGGGTAGGCCGGGAACGGCGCGGTGACCACCAGGTCGAGGGACGGTTTGAGCTCGCCGCCGAGCGCCGACCAGATCTCGGCGAGGGAACGCGACTCGGTGTGCAGACCGGCCACGGTCAACGGCACGGCGAGCCCCAAAGCGCCCAGGGCGCCCGGGAGTTCCTCGGCGGGCAGCAGTTCACGCGGGATGAGCGTGGCCAGCACCGCCGACAGCAGACGGTGTTCGTCCTGCGGGGTCTTCGTCCACGCCGTCACCAGGTACGACAGCCGGAACCAGCGCGGGGGTTGGCGGCGGCGTACGACGAAGTCCCGCTCGTCGCGTACCGGCATCTGCCCGCGCTGCCGCCGGGCCACGTCCTCACGGATGTCGTACAAGTAGGCGTTGACGACAGGGGCGTTGCGGCGGGCGGCCCAGTCGCGGGTGGGCGCCTCGAAGGAGACCTCGATGCCCGAGCCGGTCAACGCGCCGCCGCCGAGCAGCCCTTTGAGGACCTCGTCCACCTCGTGGATCACGTCGTGCTCCTCAACTGCACTGCTGCCGCCGGTCGTTCACGGGCGTCCCGCCCTGTCGTCGATCGTCCCCCGAACGCCGCGGGGGCCGCACGCGCGGCGGGGTCGGCGGACGGGCAGGTGTGCTGCCCGCGTGTTCGCCTTCGATTGCCCGTTCGGTCAGATGTAGCCTTCCCGAAGGGCATATGCCACAGCGTGCGCCCGGTTGCGCAGATGCAGGCGCGTCGTGAGTCCGTGCATCACGTTCTTGACGGTTCGTTCGGAGTAGGACAGCTTGCTGGCGATCTCCCCGGTGTCGAGGCCCTCGGCGACCAGCCGCAGGACGTCCACCTCCCGTGGCGCGAGCCCCAGTGAGGGGGTGCCCGCGCGGCTCGCCGCACCCCGGTGCAGGGTGCCCACCTGGCTGATCAGCCGGCCCAGCAGGTCGGCCGGCAGGTCGCCGTCACCGCGTGCGGCGGCCTGGACCGCCGCCACCAGCCGGTGCGCGGTCGCCTCACGCCGCCAGACGATGGCGCCGACGCCGCATTCGATGACGTCCAGCAGTTCGTTCTCGCGGATCGTGCCGACGACGAGGACGGCCCGGCCGCCCTCGCTGCGCACGATCCTGCGCAGCCGGGCGAGGGCGGCCTCGTCGAGGGCGTCCTCGACCAGCAGGGCGACCGTGTCGACGCCGCTCTCCTCGCGGATCTCTATCTCCGGTCGGGCGCGGAGCTGGCTGACGGCGCCCTCATGGCTGATGGGGTCGCAGGCCTGCACGACGACGGGCGTGCGGCGCGGTATCCGTACGGCGACGGAGTCCCCGGCGCGGTCCTGCGTTCTCGGCGTGGGCCGGTCGGGCGTCCTCGCCGTCGGGTGGTCTGGCGTCCGGGGCGCGCTGAGCAACCGAATCCCCCCTGTTCACGGACCCGCCGACCGGCGCGGGACCGGTGACGGGAGATCGTGCCCCACATTTCTGCGCGGGGCGCGGCGGCGCAATCGTGGAGCACCACGAGGCGGACCACGAGAGGAACGCCGGTACCGCCACCACGAGAAGCGTCCCGCGTGGGGATCAGTGCAGGTCAGGGGCCGTTTGTCGGTGTACCGGCGGTTCTCGGGGGCGGGTCCGCGTCCCGCCGTGAGCCTCGCCACAACCGCCGTCCGCGCCGCCCCCGGCCGCGACCCCGCACACGTCACCGACGTCTACCACGCCGTACGCGTCACCACCACCGTCCGCGAGTACACGAGTCACCACGAGCACAGGAGGCAGGGATGACCGCACCGTTGCCCGAGCGCGAGGAGGCGCACACGCTGCTCGTGGCCGAGACGGAACGCGCCCTCGCGGGCGCCGGCCGGCTGGTCCTGTTGCGCGGAGCCACCGGGACCGGACGCTCCGCCGTGCTGGAGGCGGCCGCGGCGCACGCGGCCGGGCGCGGTCTGCGGGTGCTGCGGGCCCGCTGCTCCCCCGAGGACACCGGGGTGCCGTTCTCGGCGGTGCTCCATCTTCTCGGTCCCGTGCCGGAGTTCGCGGACGTGGCGCCCGGTCCCGACGACCGGGGCAGCGCGGCGCGGCTGTGGCGGGTGCTGCGCTCGTACGCGGCGCGGTCGCCGCTGCTGGTGGCGGTGGACGACGTCCACCTCGCCGACGCGGCGTCACGCCGCTGGCTGGTGGAGGCGGCCCGGCGCATCGACCGATTACCGGTGCTGGTGGTGGCCACCGAGCGCAGCCAGTACGACATCGGCCCGCAGCCCAGCGGTCTGACCCACGCGCTCTCCCCCTCCCTCGTCCGCACCCACACGCTCGCGCCGCTCTCCGACACCGCGTCGGCGGAACTGGTCGCGGCCGCCGTCCCGTCGGCGCCGGCGGAATGGACGGCGGACTGCGTGCGCGCCGGCGCGGGCAGCCCGCTGCTCCTGCGCGCCCTCCTGGAGGACCTGCACGGCGCCCCGCCCCCGGCCCCGGTGCCGGACACCTGCGCGGCCCTGTACCCGGGGGCCTACCCGGCGGCGGTGAACTGGTGGCTGGACAACGCGGGCCCGGACACGACGAACCTGGCCCGAACCCTGGCAACCCTGCAACCACCGCGCGCGGCGCAGGCCGGGACGGAGGCGTCAGTGCCCTGCGGGGCGGCCTGGGCTGAGCCGGCGGCATCCGAGGGGTGGCGGTCCGGTGCGGGCCGGGTCGTGGCCCTTGTCCCTCCGCCGGAGGCGTTCGTCGGGTTGCTCGCCGATGCCACCGGGTGTGATCCCGCGCGGGTGGCCGGGTGGCTCACGGCGATGGTGCGGCTGGGGATGCTGCGGCCGGGCGGGGAGGGGGACGGGCGGCCGCGGTACGCGCATCCGCTGCTGAGGGACGCCGTCCTCGCCGGCTGGTCCACCGCACGCCGGCAGGAGGCCCACCGGGCGGTCGCCGAGGCGATGCTGCGGCGGGGCGACCGGGTGGAGGAGGTCGCCCGGCAACTGCTGCACAGCGGCCCGGTCGGCCTGCCGTGGGCGCTGCGCGTCCTGCGCGACGCCGTCACCGTCGCCGAGCGCGAGGCCCGCCCCGGCGACGCCGTCGTCTACCTCCGCCGGGCGCTGCGGGAACCGCTCGCCGACGACCTGAGGCAGCGCCTGCTGACCGAGCTCGGCTCGCTGGAGTACGCCTCGGCCGACGCCCCCGCCGGCATCCCCCGCCTCGCCGAGGCGCTGACCCTGACCGCCGAGCCCCGCGACCAGGTCCGTACCGCGATGGCGCTCGGCACCGCCCTCGCGGGCCACGGCGAGGTCCGCACGGCGATGGAGGTCATGCGCCGGCTGGAGACGCGGCTGACCGACCACCCCGAGCTGGCCGGCACCGCGCGGACTGCCTCCGCGCTGCTGTCGGACCAGGACCAGACGGTCCGCCGGGAGGCGTACCGCCGGCTGACGGACATCGCGGAACGCTCCCCGGAGCTGGCCGGCGCCACCGGCCAGGCCCTGCTGGTCCGCTACGAGGCCACCGCGGGCGCGGTCTCCGCACGGACGGCGATGAACCGGCTGCGCGCGCTGCTCACCGAACCCGCCGACCCCCTCGCCGAACCCTTCCTGCTGGGCACCGCCGCCGCGGTCGCCCAGTGGGCCGACGAACTCGACGAGGCGGAACGGCTGGTCGAACGTGGCCTGGCCGGCCAGCGCGCGTCCCTGCTCCACCCGATGCACCGGGCCCTGCACGACGTCACCCTGGACATCGCGGCGGCCAGGGGCGAGTACGGCCGTCTCCTGCCCCCGCGCCCCGGCCCGCCGGCCGGGGAGACCGCACGGCACGCCCCCGCTCCCGCCAACGCGGACGCACACGCTCTCCTCGCCCTCGTGGAGACCGGCCGCACCCGACAGGCGCGCCGGCTCGCCGACGGCTTCGACCTGCGCCAGGCGCCCGACTCCTGGGAGCTGAACCGCTTCCTCTACGCCCGCGGTGTCCTGCGCCTCACCGAGGGCGACGTCGCCGGCGCCCTGCACGACTTCCTGGAGTGCGGCCGCCGCCAGTCGGCCCGCACGGTGCTCAGCCCGGTCGTCACCCCGTGGCGCTCGGCGGCCGCCGTGTGCCGGCTGGCCCTGGGCGACCGGCGGGAGGCTCTCGCCCTCGCGCAGGAGGAACTGCGGCTGGCCCGCGTGTGGGACACCCCCCGCACCACCGGCCGCGCCCTGCGGGTCGTGGCCGGGGTGACCGGCGGACGGCGCGGTGCGGAACTGGCCGACGACGCGGTCGGCGTCCTGCGCGACACCCCGGCCGCCGCCGAACTGACCGCCGCCCTCCTCACCCAGGGCCGGCTGCTCACCACCGCCGGGGACCGCTCCCGGGGGCGGGACGTCCTGCGCGAGGCCGCCGAACACGCCGAACGGCTGGGCGCCGTACGCCTGCGCACCCGTGCGGAGGAAGCCCTCCGCGCCGGAGGCGCCCGCCGCACCGCCGCCGCCCGCACCGGCTCCGGCGCCCTCACCGAGAGCGAACGCCGTGTCGCCGAACTGGCCGCGGGCGGCCGCACCAACACGGAGATAGCCGACCTCCTCCACATCGCCCGCCGCACCGTGGAGACCCACCTGACCAGCACCTACCGAAAGCTCGCCATCCGCCGCCGCACCGAGCTCCCCACCGCCCTGAAGGAGGAGGACCCGAGCGGCTGAGTCCACGGGGCGTGGCGTGAAACAGTGCCGCGGATGGCCGGACCGCACCGCATTCGAAAGGCTCAACTGCCTTACGCTGGCGCAGATTTGATCATTCCTCCCGCACCGCTCGAAAGGTGGTATCGCGCATGCCCCGCACACCGTCCAGACGCAACGTCCTGCGTGGACTCACGGTCGCCGGCACAGCCGCGGTGGTCGGCTTCGACACCGTCTCCCGCAGCTGGGCCACCGACGGCACGACGTCCGTCGCGCTGACCGGCATACCCGCGCTGGACGGCACACTCCTCACCGACGCCGCATCCCTCTCCGCCGCCGCCGACGACTTCGGCCACATCGTGCACCGCGGCCCCCGCGCCGTGCTGCGCCCCGGCTCCGTGCGCGACGTCGTCAGCATGGTCCGCTTCTGCAACACCCACTGCCTCCCCGTCGCCCCCCGCGGCCAGGGACACGCGCCGTTCGGCCAGGCCCAGGCGGAAGGCGGCCTGGTCATCGAGACCACGCCCCTCGCGAGCATCGGCCCCGTCGGCCCCGACAGCACCACCGTCACCGTCGGCGCGGGCGCCCGGTGGAGCGAGGTCGCCCGGGCCACCCTCGCCCACGGCCTCACCCCGCCGGTCTTCACCGACTACCTCGAACTGTCCGTCGGCGGCACCCTCTCCGTCGGCGGCCTCGGCGGCCAGGCCCACCGCCACGGCGCGCAGGTCGACAACGTCACCGAACTCCGCGTCGTCACCGGCGCCGGCGAACTCGTCCGCTGCTCGCCCACCCGCCGCGCCGACCTCTTCCACGCCGTCCTCGCCGGCCTCGGCCAGTGCGCGGTCATCGTCGAGGCCACCCTGCGCCTCGTCCCCGCCCCAGAGACCGTGCGCCACTACCACCTGCCGTACACCGACCTGGAGACCTTCCTCGACGACCAGCGTCTCCTCATCGAGGAGGCCCGCTTCGACTACGTCGACGGTCAGGTCTCCGCGGACGCCGACGGCGCGTTCCGCGTCTACACCCTGGAGGCGGTCGCCTACGGTGCGCCCGTCGGCCCCGCCCCGGACGACGCGGCCCTCCTGCGCGGCCTGCGCCACGACGCCGCCCGGCTCCGATACGAGGACAAGCCCTACTTCGACTTCCTCAACCGGCTCGCCCCCTGGGCCGCCGCGCTGAAGGCCGCCGGCGTCTGGAACTTCGCCCACCCCTGGCTCAACCTCATGGTTCCCGGCACCCGAGCGGCCTCCCTCGCCGCGCCGCTCCTGGAGGACCTCACCCCGGAAACCCTCGGCCCCGGCGGCGTCGTCCTCTTCTACCCCCTGCTCCGCGACCGCCTCACCACCCCCCTGCTGCGCGCCTCAGACGAGCCGACGTCGTACCTCTTCGACATCCTGCGGGCCGTCCCGCCGGGCGACAGCGCCGCCGTCGACGGCGCCCTGGCCGGCAACCGCGCCGCCTACGAGTCCGTCGCCGCCGCCGGCGGCACGCAGTACCCCGTCGGCAGCATCCCGTTCACCCCCGCGGACTGGCGCGCCCACTTCGGCCCCGCCTGGCCCGCGCTGAAGGCGGCCAAGCGCACGTACGACCCCCGGGGCATCCTCGTGCCCGGCCAGCACGTCTTCTGACGTCCCCGGAACCGGCCGAGCGGTCAGGCCACGGTCCCCCCCGCCTGACCGCTCCCGGATAATCGGACGATGATCTACCACGTCATGACGAAGGACGAGAAGGACGCCTGGGACGCGGACCCCGGCCGGCCGTACGCCCCCGCCTCCCTCGCGGCGGACGGTTTCGTGCACTGCTCGCCGGACGAGCGGACCACGCTCGCCGTCGTGAACGCGTTCTACCGGACCCCGGACAGGCCGCTGCTGGCGCTGCTGCTGGACGAGGAGCGGCTCGGCGCGCGGTGCGAGTGGGAGGCGGCGGCGCCCGCCCCGCCGCCCGGGGTGGCCGAGGACGTCCTGTTCCCGCACGTCTTCGGCCCGCTCGAGCGGGAGGCCGTCGTCAGCGTCCTCGAGGTGGTGTGGGACGAGGAGGGGCGGGCGACCGCTCTGGCCCCGACCGGCTGACCGGCCCCTCCTCGGACGGTGTCAGTCCTGCCTGGGGCCGGTCTGCTGGACCACCTCGAAGGACCACAGCGTCGCACCCGTCGCCGCGGGCTTCGGCCGCTCACCGCCCTCGGCGGCGTGCCCCTGAGCCGAGCCTGCCCCGGCGGAGCCGGACGCGCCGGCGTGGGCCGCCATGCCGCGGCCCGACATCCACGCCTGGAAGTCCTCCTCGCTGCGCCAGCGCGTGTACACGAGGTAGGTGTCGGTGCCCTCGACGGGGCGGAGCAGCTCGAACCACTCGAAGCCGTCCGAGCCCTCCACGGCGCCGGCGCGGGCCGCGAACCGCTTCTCCAGCGTCTCGCGCTGCTCCTCCGGGACCGTGAGTACGTTGATCTTGACGATGCTCATGGGCCCATTGTCGCCCCCGTGGGCGGCCGGGAGCGGCCCGGCGGGCTAGGAGCCGTCCGCCCGCACCGCGTACACGTACCGCGTGCCGTCGTACTCGCTGAGGTTCCAGATCACGGACTCGGGGAACGCCCAGCCGGACGCCGAACTGCTGTGGAAGCTCAGGTCCTCGCAGCCGATGGCCAGGTCGCAGACGGTGGTGGCGGTGCCGGCGCCGGAGGTGAAGGTGCGCAGGGCGCCCTTGCGGGTGCGGCCGTCGCTCACCGAGAGGTAGTGCTTGCTGTTGCGGGAGACGACGCCCTGGATCGACTTCTGGCTGACGCTGACGGCCTCGGACGCGGTCAGGGACGACGGCTGCCGGGTCGTGTAGTCGAGGTTCCAGCGGACCACCTTCGGCGCGGTGACGCTGCCCTTGCCGGTGCCGATGTAGCCCTTCTCGTCGTAGTCGACGATGCCGGCCTCCGAGTACTCGCTGATCACGAAGCTGTCGGGGCTGCTCGCCCGGTCGAGGCCGATCGCCGAGTAGCGCAGGTAGGTGCCGGCGTTGTCGTAGGCGTGGCTCTGCGGCAGGACGTACTGGTAGCTGTAGCCGTAGTACTTGCCGTCGGTGTGCAGTCCGCACACGTCGGCCTCGGCGGTGTCGACCTTGAAGAAGTTCCGCAGGTCGAACACCCGCAGCCCCTTGTACGTGTCGACGACGTACAGCAGGTCCCCGTACCAGAGGATGCCGCCGGCGTGCCGCTGCACGGGACTGAAGGAGTAGGCGCCGGAGCTGGTCTTGACCGGTTCGACCAGCAGGACGTGCCGGTAGGTGGGCGCGGCGGCGTTGCTGTAGTCGACGAAGCTCAGCCGGATGCCCTTGTCGAGCGGGTACTCCGGCTCGGGGTCGGTGTCGGTGTTGGTCTGGAAGTACCAGGAGACGATCAGGGCCTTGTTGTTCCCGTTCGCCGGGTAGAGGCCGTTGCCGTAGGCGTCGGCGCTGGTGGTGACGCCCTGCGGGATCCAGTAGTCGACCCCGTTGTCGCCGCTCTCCCAGGCGAAGCCGGTCTGGAACGCCTCGACGGTGCCCGGGGCGGAGGTCAGGCGCTGGGCGTTGCGGTTGGTGTCGGCGAGGACGGTGGCCGCGTCCACCTTGGGCAGGACGGCGGCCAGACCGGCCGTCAGGTCGGCGAACTCGCCGTGGCTGTTGCGGGACCGGCTGGTCAGACGGAACTGTCCGGCGTCTACGGTCGCCGCGTGTGCGGTGGCCGGCGCCAGCACGCCGGCGCCGGCCGCGATCAGCGGTGCGGCGGCCATGCTCTTCAGGATTGCCCTGCGGGTCGTGGTCATGACGCGCAAAAGTAGGCGCATTCGATCAAGCGGCACAAGCGGGCTCCGGCGGTCGCCTTTCTTCAAGACGCCCTCCGGCGGGCCGTTTTACGCTGATGACCTCACGGAACGTCAGGATGAACCGCGCGCGCAACCGGCGCGGCGGCGCGGAAGCGGAGGGTCTCGCATGCAGCCCGCAGACGTCATGGCCCGGGCCTCGGACACGGCCGTCGCCGTCGTGCGGGCCATCACGCCGCAGGACCTGGACCGGCCCACGCCGTGCCCCGAGCTGACCGTCCGCGGTGTGGTGAACCACCTCGTCCTTTGGACCGGCGTGCGGGGACGCGCCTGCGCCCTCAAGCAGCCCCCGGAGGAGGTGGCCGACGGCCACGACTTCACCGGCGACGCGGACTGGGCGCGGCTCTACGCCCTGCGCTCGGCGGAGACGGCCGCCGCCTGGGGCGACCCGGCGGCCTGGGAGGGCGAGACGTCCCTCACCGGCGCCGGGAGCATGCCGGCGCCGTTCGTCGGCGGCATCGTCCTGTGCGAGTGGGTGCTGCACGCCTGGGATCTCGCCGTGGCGACCGGCCGGGAGCTGACCGTGGACGGCGATCTCGCCGCGGCCGTGTACGCGGACGTGGCGGGCCGGGCCGGGATCGCGCGCCGGTACGGCGCCTTCGGCCCCGAGGTGCCCGTGCCCGTCACCGCGCCCCTGTTCGCCCGCACGCTGGGCCTGTCGGGCCGCGACCCGTCATGGAAACGGCCCGCCTGACGGGGTCCGACCCCCGCCGCCCTAGAGCCCGAACTCCTGCGCGGACAGCCCGAGCACCTGGCACGCCTCCCGCAGGACCTGCTCCTCCGCCGGTGCCACGTACCCGTCGGCGCCCGCGACGACGAAGCCGGTCTGGACGACCGCTCTGGCCTCCGTCGGCTTCTTGGCGGCCTTGGCGATCTCCTGGAGCGCCTCGGCCTTGCCCTGCGGGAAGTCGAAGGCCAGCTGGTCGACGTGCTTGTTGAACCGCTGGCGCAGCTGCTCGGACGGGAAGTTCTGCAGGACGTCGTTGTGCAGGATCAGCGACTCCACGTGCTGCCGCTCGGCCGGGTCGACATGCCCGTCGGCCGCCGCGACCAGGGCGCACATGGCCATGCTCGCGTCCCTGTAGGCGCCGCTCTTCAGCTCGGTCTTGAGCGAGGTGAGCTGCGACTTGAGCGCGCTGACCAGCTGGGCGCGCGAGCCCGACCCGCCCGGGGAGCCCGCACCGGGCCGGCCGTGCCCGCCGGCGCCCCGCGCGCCCTGCGCCTGCTGCTGCAACCCCTTGGCCTGGTCCTTGATCCGATCCCACATCGCCACGCGTGCCACCTCGGCTTCAGCCCATGTCGTTCCGGTCGTCCGCGCGCCTCGCACGCGTCGTTCCGTCAACGGCCGGCCACGGCGCGGAGTTCCACAGGAGCCCCACAGGCACCCGGACGGGGGCGGGCGGGCCTCAGATCCGGGGTGCTTCGTCGGGGTGGGTGTCCGCGAACTCCCACCAGGCGAGCGGCAGCCAGTCGCCGTCCACGAAGCCGTCGACGGACGATCCGGTGCCGCGTATGGACACCTTGGTCCCCTCGGGATAGCTGGTGCCGGACAGCCCGCACACCGGGACGAGCAGCACGCCGAGACGTCGGGTCACGTTCCTGGTCCTCTCCACACTGGGTTCGGGCAAAGCCGAACGAACGATCCCCCTGGATGCAAATCATCCCAGCATGGACGAGTCTGGAATATGAGGAATCGCACACAGGGGCAGTCGAGCTGAGTGGAGGTGCTCGACGATGAGGGCTGTCGTGTACAAGGGACCGTTCGAAGTAGCGGTCGAGCAAGTGGAGGATCCCCGGATCCAGCACCCGAACGACGTGACGGTACGGGTCACGTCATCCGCCATCTGCGGCTCCGACCTGCACATGTACGAGGGTCGCACCGCCGCCGAGCCTGGCATCGTGTTCGGCCACGAGAACCTCGGCGTCGTCGAGGAGACCGGCGAGGGCGTCACGACGCTCAGCCGCGGCGACCGGGTCGTGATGCCGTTCAACGTGGCCTGCGGCTTCTGCAAGAACTGCAGCGCGGGGTTCACCGGCTTCTGTCTGACCGTGAACCCGGGCTTCGCGGGCGGGGCCTACGGCTATGTGGCGATGGGCCCCTATGTCGGCGGCCAGGCGGAGTACGTCCGCGTGCCCTACGCCGACTTCAACTGCCTGAAGCTCCCCGAGGGCACCGACAACGAGTCCGACTTCATCCTGCTCGCCGACATCTTCCCGACCGGCTATCACGGCAACGAGCTGGCCGACGTCCGTCCCGGCGAGAGCGTCGCCGTCTACGGCGGCGGCCCGGTCGGGCTGATGGCCGCGTACTCGGCGATGCTGCGCGGCGCGAGCAAGGTGTTCGTGGTCGACCGGGTGACCGAGCGGTTGCAGAAGGCCGAGGAGATCGGCGCCGTGCCGATCGACTTCAGCAAGGGCAACCCGGTGGAGCAGATCAAGGAGCACACCGGGGGCGAGGGCGCCGACAAGGGCATCGACGCCGTCGGCTACCAGGCGCAGGCCCGCGGCGAGGATCGTGAGGAGCCGGCGACGGTGCTGAACTCGCTGGTCGATTCGGTCCGGCCGACGGGAGCCCTGGGCGTGCCCGGGCTGTACGTCCCGCGTGACCCGGGAGGCCCGGACGAGAACTCCAAGCAGGGCATGCTGATGGTGTCCATCGGCCGCCTCTTCGAGAAGGGGCTGAGGATGGGCACGGGGCAGTGCAACGTCAAGCGCTACAACCGTCAGCTCCGCGACATGATCATCGAGGGCAGGGCGCGGCCGAGCTTCGTCGTGTCGCACGAACTGCCTCTCGAAGAGGCGCCGTCGGCGTACGAGAAGTTCGACAAGCGCATCGAGGGCTACACCAAGGTCGTCCTGCACCCGCACGCGTAGAGCACATGCGCCCGCACGCGTGAGTCGTCTCGAATCCCCAGGTCGGTGACCTGGGGATTCGTCGTGTGATCGCGCCCACCGGGGGCAGCGGAACCCTGGACACCTGTTCGTCGTCAACCAGTGCGAACGGGTTGCGGTGCGGACGACATGGGGTGGGGCTCGGTGGACAGGCGGATCAGGGGGGCGGCGCTGGCCTGCCTCCTCCTCGCGACGGGCGTGACGACGGGCTGCACGACCGAGTCCTCCGCGAAGAGCTCGAAGTCCCCGTCCCCCACCGGGTCACGCGCCTCCGGGGCGCCCTCGGGGAGCGCGGGGAGCGCCGGGGGCGGCTCCGGCGGGCGGGCCGGCGTCGAGGCCGCCTACCGCAAGTGGGGCCTCAAGCCGCTCGCGGCTCCGCCCGCCCCGCCCGCGGTCAAGCCGAGCCCGTCGTCGAAGGCCGGGCCCGGCGTGCCGGTGGTCAGCGAGATACCCACCGACCAGAAGATCGTCTTCCTCACCATCGACGACGGGGCCGAGAAGGACCCGGAGTTCGTGACGATGATGCGGGAACTGAAGATCCCCTTCACGATGTTCCTCACGGACTCCGCCATCCGCGGCGACTACGACTACTTCAAGCCGCTCCAGGAGTTCGGCGAGGGGGTCCAGAACCACACGCTGACCCACCCGAATCTGCGCGCGCTGGGGGCGGCGGCGCAGAAGCGGGAGATCTGCGGACAGCAGGACAGGCTGAAGGAGCGGTACGGCACCGCGCCGCGGCTGTTCCGCCCGCCGTACGGCAACTGGAACGAGGACACGCGGGTCGCGGCGGGGTCGTGCGGCGTCGAGGCGATCGTCCTGTGGCGGGAGTCGATGCAGATCAAGAACATGCAGTACCAGCGGGGGGACAAGAAGCTGCACCCCGGCGACATCATCCTGGCCCACTTCCGGGGACCGTCCGACCTCAAGGGGACGACGATGACGGAGATGACGGCGAACCTGCTGCGGCACATCCAGGAGCAGGGGTTCACGGTCGCCCGGCTGGAGGACTACCTGTAAGGCCCCCCCGTGCGGGGTTTCTCAGACGCCCGGCGGCCGGAAGGAGACCTGACGGCGGGCGGCCTCGTCGATCTCGTCGACCGTGAGCAGCGGGGTGGCCCGGGTGCGCAGGCCGCCGCTGGCCTTCACGGCGAGGCTGACGGCGGCCATCGAGACCGGGTCGGGGAAGTCCACGAGGAGGATCACGTCGTCCTCCCCGAAGGCGAAGTACATGGCCTCGACGCTCCCGCCGAGGCCGGAGACGACCTGCTCGACGGCGGCACGGCGACCGCTCCCGCCCTCGCCGAGCAGCCCCTGGGCGCCCTCGGAGGTGTAGGTCGCCTGGATGAGAAACCTCGGCATCGTGGGACGCTCCCGCCGTCGCTGGTCCGGTGTGCACCATGCCCTTCCCACCGCGAGGCGGTGCCTTACGCCTGGCCGTCCGGGATTCACTCCTTGGAGGGCTTCCCGTACACCGCCACCATGATGTTCAGCGCCACCGGGTTGGTGTCCCTGCCCTTGGCGTCGGTGGAGTTGACGCTGTAGACGAGGGTGCGCGAGCCGCCCCGGGTGGAGGCGATGGCCGCGTTGTAGCCCCAGCGGCCGCCCGTCTTGCCCCACACCTCGCGGCCGCCCAGCTTCTTCATCGACAGGCCGACGGCGTACGCGGCCGGGGCGCCGCTCCCGAGGTCGGTCACCTTCGGCAGGGTGAACATCTCCTCCAGCAGCGGGCCGCGCACGACGCGTCCGCAGAACAGGGCGCGGGTGAACCGCTCCAGGTCGGCCGTGGTCGAGACGATGTCCCCGGCCGCCCAGCCGTCCGTCGTCCCCCACACGGACACGTCGCGCAGGCCCTTCGTCCCGTCGTCCAGCGTCATCGTCTGGTAGCCGTGGTTGTGCGGGCCGGCGATGTGCGGGTCGCTCCCCGGGAAGTAGGTGTCGCGCAGTCCGAGCGGCTTCAGGATCCGGCGGGCGACCTGGTGCTCGTAGGTGTCGCCCGTGACCTTCTCGATCAGCAGGCCGGCGACGGTGTAGCCGATGTTGAGATAGTGCTGCCGCTCGCCCGGCGCGAACTCGGGCTTCTTCGAGGTGGCCGAGCGGACCATGTCCTCGGGGTCGTGGATCCGGAAGCGGTCCGCGTACCACTCCTCGACCGTCGTCCCCGGGAAGTCGGCGGCCGGGATGCCGTGCGTGTGGTTGAGCAACTGCCGTACGGTGACGCCCCCGTACGAGGCGGGGATCAGCTCCGGCAGGTAGGAGCGGGCGCTGCGGTCCAGGTCGAGCCGGCCCTCGGAGGCCAGTTGCAGCGCGACCGCCGCCGTGAACACCTTGGTCACCGAGCCGGCGCGGAAGCGGGCCGCCGGGTCGGCCGGGCGGCCGCTCTCCAGGTCGTGCACGCCGGAACTGCCCCGCCAGACGCCCTCGGTCCCCCCGACGCGCACCAGCGCGGCCGTCGCGTCCGCCGACGGCAGGCCGGCGAGGGCCTTGTCCAGCGCGGGGATCGCGGACTGCGCCGAAAGGGCGGGGGAGGGCGGGGCCGGCGGGGCGGCCGCGACGGCGGGGCCCGTCACCGCGCCCAGGACGAGCGTGGCGGCGAGCAGGGCGAGGGCGCCACCGCGTGCGCGCCTGTTCCTCGCCGTGCTCGCGTACCCGGCCGGGGGCTGGTTCTTGCGCGTGCTCCGCATGGTCAACTCCGTGGATGTGAGCCGTTGTCGGTGATGGCTCCATCCTTGTGACCGGCGGCGTCCGGCGGACCGCCCGCGCGGGCGGTCCTGGGGGCTCAGTCCCTCGCCGACGCGGGGGATGCCCCGGGCCGGTGCGCTCCCCCTGGCGGGGGATCGCCGGCCGCCACCAGGCCCGTCTCGTACGCGCAGATCACGGCCTGGATCCGGTCCCGCAGTCCCAGCTTGGAGAGCACGTTGCCCACGTGCGTCTTGACCGTGTGGTCGCTGACGACCAGCTCGGCGGCGATCTCCGCGTTCGACAGCCCCCGGGCGAGCAGCAGCAGCGTCTCCCGCTCCCGGCCGGTCAGCGCGTCCAGGCGGGCATCGGGACGCCGGGGCCGGACGGCGGGCCGGGTGTACTGCTCCACCAGCCGCCGGGCGACGGACGGCGCGAGCAGGGATTCGCCCCGCGCGACCACCCGTACCGCGTGGACGAGGTCGTCGCGGCGGACGTCCTTCAGCAGGAGGCCGCTCGCGCCCGCGTGCAGCGCCTCGTAGACGTACTCGTCGGAGTCGAAGGTCGTCAGCATCACCGTGCGGCAGTCGCCTGCCGCGCTGATCGTGCGGCAGGCCTCGATGCCGTCCACGCGGGGCATCCGGATGTCGAGCAGCGCCACGTCCGGCCGGTGCCGCCGCACCGCCTCGACCGCCTCGGCCCCGTCGCCCGCCTCCGCGACCACCTCGATGTCGGCCTGGACGTCCAGGATCATCGCGAAGCCGCTGCGCACCAGCTCCTGATCGTCGGCGACCACCACACGGATCGTCACCGGACCACCTCCGCCGCCGCACCCGCGGCGGCCGGCGACGGGATGCGGACCCGTACCGTGAAGCCGCGTCCGTCCGGGCCCCGTCCGGTGACCGCCGTGCCGCCGTGCACCGCCGCGCGCTCGCGGATGCCGGCCAGCCCGTGGCCGCCGCCCCCGCGCCCGGAGGCGGACTGCGGACCCCGCCCGTCGTCCGTCACCTCGATGGACACGTCGCTCTCCCCGTAGTCGAGATGTACGGACGCGATGCCGGCGTCCGCGTGCTTGACGGTGTTCGTCAGCGCCTCCTGGACGATCCGGAAGACGGTCGCCCCGGTCGTGTCCGGCAGCGGCCGGACGTGCCCGGACGTCCGGTACCGGACGTCGAGGCCGCCGGCCCGCACCCGGCCGAGGAGGCCGGGCAGGTCGGCGAGGCCCGGCTGCGGCTCGCGCGGCGCGTCCCCCGTGTCGTCGGGCGTGTCACCCTCCCGCAACACCCCCAGCATCCGGCGCAGTTGGGTCATGGCGTCCCGGCCCGTCTCGGAGATCGCGTCGAAGGCGGCCTCCGCCCGCTCCGGCGCCGTGCGCACCGCGACCGGCCCGGCCTCCGCCTGCACGATCATCAGGGCGACCGCGTGGGAGAGGATGTCGTGCATCTCCCGCGCGATCCGCGCCCGTTCGCGCGCGGCGGCCTGCTCCGCCTCCACCCGGTGCGCCCGCCGGCGGGTGTCGGTCAGCCGGCCGAAGACGTAGGCGGCCGCGAACACGAAGACGGAGAAGGTCAGTTCACGAGCCGACCGGGTGTTGAGCCACACACCCACGGGCACGGCGACCATGAGCAGCAGCCCGGTCACCAGCCGCCTTCGTGGCGGCGACAGCTCGGCGACCGTGTAGACGATCACGAGCCCGGTGTACGGCAGCGGCTGCCCGGGCCCGTCCAGGGTCAGCCGGTACAGGACGTTGGTCGCCAGGATCGCCAGCAGCACGCCGACCGGGGCGCGCCGCCGCCAGACGAGGGGGATGACGGTGAGGGTGGTCAGCCCGTAGGCGGGCCAGGTCGCCGGTGCGAACTCGGGCGGGCGCGGCACCACGAACGGCATCGTCATCGCCGCCTGCACCAGCAGCGTGATCCCGATGTCCACCAGCAGCGGATGGGCCGCCCCCAGCGTCCGTCCCCGCTCCCACCACTCCCGCGCGATCATCCGCCCCCCGGCCCGCGTCCCGTTCCGGCCCGAGCCGGAAGCACGAAGCCACACGGTAACGGCCCGGTCTCCCGGGCGGCGACGGAGCAACCTTTCGGGGCTTCTCCTCGTCTATGACGTGGCTGCCGGACGGACGACCCCGACGGCGGCGCGCGGCGTCCCACCTCGGGACTTCGGACTTCCCCTACCGGCTGAGTGATTGATATCCATGACATCGCGGTCATCTGCGCGAAGAGAAGACAGACTCCCGACCCCGGTGCGCAGCCGGTCGCGGATGATCCTGTGGGCCGCGGCCGGCGCGCTGGTCCTCGGCTTCCAGATCGCGATGGAGCTCGCCGCGCACCGGTACGGCCTTCCGGGTCCGCTCACCAACCAGGCCCGGGAGGTGCTGGCCGCCCCCAAGTCGGGATACCTGCTCTACGCGAGCCTGGTGCTGACGATGGTGGTGCTCACCTGGCGGCAGCGGTTCATCGCCACGGGCCTCGCCTTCGGCATCGACATCGCGTTCGTGCTGGTGCGGTGGGCGCTGGGCATCGAGGTGACGGAGGGCGACCCCTTCGGCAACGGCGCGCTGTGGGTGGTCCTCGGCTGCGGGGTCGTCGCCGTCACCCGCCGTACCGGAGCGGAACGCGTCCTGCTGCTGAAGGGCGTGGGACTGGGTCTGCTGCTGGTGGCCGGCCGCAAGACCGGCGACCTGTGGCTGCTGCTCACCGCCGAGACCCGGCACACGGTGCTCGACCAGTACGTGGCGACCGCCGACCACGCGCTGGGCAACCCCTCCTGGGTCATCGGGCGGATCGTCTACTCCACCGGTCCGGCGGGCTACCGGTTCCTGGAGTTCGTCTACGGCCAACTCGCCGTGGCAGCGGTCCTCTTCGCGCTGTACCGGCTGCGTCACGTGGCGGTCGAGCGACGCTTCCCCCGCCATCACCTCGTGCGCACCTTCCTGGTGATCGGCCTGCTCGGCCCCGCCATCTACATGATCTTCCCGGTGGTCGGGCCGATCTACGCCTACGGCGGCGGCAGCGAGAACTGGGCCTCGCCCGACCACTGGTCGCAGTCGCCGTCCGTGGTCCACTGGGCGGTGGCCGACTGGTGGCCGGAGACCCCGCCGCCGGTCGGCGTCCCGGAGCCGATGCCCTACGACAGCGTCACCGCGCGCAACTGCATGCCCAGCCTGCACACGGCATGGTCCGTCGCGATCTTCGTCCACTCCCGGAAGGCGCCCCGGCCTATCCGGTACGCGGGCGCGTTCTGGCTGGTCGCCACGCTCACCGCGACGGTGGGCTTCGGCTACCACTACGGCGTGGACCTGGTCGCCGGCGTGGTGTTCGCGCTGACCATCGAGGCGGCGCTGCGCTCGCAGGCGTACGGCTGGAACCGGGCGGGCCTGCTGGTGGTCGCCCACGGCGCGGCCGTCTTCGCCGCCCTGCTGTCGTCGTACCGCTGGCTGCCGGTGGAGATGGCCGAACACGCCTGGGTGGCGGGCCCGCTCCTGCTCCTGGCGACGGCGTCGGTGGTCTACGGCTACGTCCGCGCGTTCGGCCGCCGGGAGCCCTCGGCCGTGCCCGCCCCGCGAGCGGAGCCACAGCCCGAACCGGCGTGAACGCGCCGCCGCAAGGGCTCTAAGGTTGACGGCGTGGAGCTCCTGCACCTGCGCTACTTCGTCGCCGTTGCCCAAGAACTCAACTTCTCCACCGCGGCCCGCAAGCTGCACATGGCGGCGTCCCCGCTGAGCCGGAGAATCAAGGACCTGGAGCAGGAGCTCGGGCACCGGCTGTTCGACCGCGACACGCACCATGTGAAGCTCACCCCGGCCGGCAGCGCGCTGCTGCCGATCGCGCGGGGCGTTCTGGAGCAGGTCGACTCCGTGCGGTGGCGGCTGGACGAGGCGGTGCGGCCCCGTCGGACCACCGTGCTGCTCGGGGTGCCCAGCGGCATCCACCCCGACCTCAGGGAGCGGACGGACGCGCTGGCGGAACGGGTCGGCGAGCGGTTCGAGGTCAAGCGCTGGCCGGGCGGCACCGAGCGGCTGGTCGACGCGGTGTGCGACGGCAGGCTGGCGCTGACCCTGGCCCGCCTCCCGGTCGCCGGCGACCCGGCCCTGGAGCAGCTGCCGGTGATGTCGGAGCGGCTCGGCGCGGTGGTGCCGAGGGACCGGTTCGAGGGGCGGGAGTCGGTCGGCCTGGCGGAGCTGTCCGGGCTCGCCTACGCGGGCTCGCCCTCGGCGGTGACCAACGCGTACTTCCGCGGACTGGACCAGCAGCTGCACGAGCTGGGCATCAGGAAACGCATCGAGCTGGGCAGCGCCACTTTCGACGGAGTGTCCGAAATAGTGTCCGGCGGTCTGGCCTTCTCCATTTCGATGCTCGATTCCCGAAGCCCCATGCACAATCACCTTCTCGGCAATGTCGCCGTGCTTCCCTTCTCCGATTTCCACCCGCGTCTGGAGACCGGTCTGCTGTGGCGCAAGGACCGAGCCGATGGCGGTGACCTGGAAGAACTCATCGCCGCCGCCCGCGAGGTCTTCGCCCGCCCGCTCCACGCATAAACTCCACAAACGCTTCACAGGGCGGTATGACCACTGCGGTCATACCGCTTCTTCTTGTTCGGTCATTCCGATTCGTTCCGTTCCGCATAACGCCTTGCTAACTTAGTTGGCAGATACACGCATATGGCGAAGCGAGAAACGGAAGGGATCGCGATGACGGACATCAAGCAGACCGCGGACACCGTGGCCGGCCCCCTGGAGGGCGTGCGGGTCATCGACCTGTCGACCGTGGTCATGGGCCCCTACGCCGCCCAGATCCTCGGCGACCTGGGCGCCGACGTGATCAAGATCGAGTCGCCCGCCGACACCGTCCGCGTGGGCCACTACCGCGCCACGCCGGGCATGACCCCGCTGAACCTCAACGTCAACCGCAACAAGCGCAGCGTCGCCCTCAACCTCAAGGACGACACCGAGCGCGAGCGGGCGCTGGAGCTGATCGACGCCGCCGACGTCCTGATCACCAACATGCGCCCCGGCGCCCTCGCCCGGCTGGGCCTGTCCTACGAGTCGATCGCGGCCCGCAACCCGGGGCTCGTCTACGCGCACGCCCAGGGCTTCCGCAGCGACTCCGACCGGGCCGGCAACGCCGCCTACGACGAGAGCGTGCAGGCCGCGTCCGGCCTCGTCGACATCGCCGACCGGGCGCTGGGCGAGCCGGTCTACCTGCCGACCATCATCGGCGACAAGGTCTCCTCCCTGACCATCGCCTACAGCGTGCTCGCCGCGCTGCTGCACCGCGACCGCACCGGCAAGGGCCAGCTCGTGGAGATCCCGATGACGGACACCATGATCGCCTTCAACCTGGTCGAGCACCTCGCGGGCCACACCCACGTTCCCGAGTCCGGCCCCACCGGCTTCGCGCTGTCGATGCTCAAGGGCCACAAGGCGGTCCGCACCAAGGACGGCCTGGCCTGCGTCATCCCCTACAACCCGCGGAACTACCGGGACTTCTTCACCGCCGCCGGGCACCCGGAGCTCGCCGAGGACCCGCGCGTCAACGGGGACGCCATCGACAGCGCCGACCACGAGGACCTGGCCGCCCTGGTCGACGCCTGCGCCCCGACTCTCACCACCGAGGAGTGGGCGGAGGTGTGCGCCAAGCACAGCATCCCGATGGCCCCGGTGCTGGAACTCGACCGCGCCCACGAGGACCCCTACGTCCAGGACGGCCACCTGCTCGACACCGTCGAGCACCCCACCGAGGGCGCGGTCCGCACCGTCGGCATCCCGGTGCGCTTCTCCGCCACCCCCGGCTCGATCCGCCGCCTCGCCCCGGTCGCCGGCCAGGACACCGAGGCCGTACTCGCCGAGCTCGCCGCCGGCCGCTGAGCGGCGCCGGCACCCCCCACCCCGCCCGGGGAGCGGCCGTACCCCGCGGGCACGCCGCACTCCCCGACGGGCCGTCACAGGAGAACCCCAGCATGAGCACCCCCACCCCTCCCGCCGACCCGAGCGCCCCCGTCGTGCGCACCGAACGCGTCGGCTCCGCCCTCCTGATCACCCTCGACCGCCCCGAGGCCCGCAACGCCGTGAACGCGGCCGTGGCCACCGCCCTGGCCGCCGCACTCGACGAGCTGGAGGCCGACCCCGAGCTGCGGGTCGGCGTCCTGACCGGCGAGGGCGGCACGTTCAGCGCCGGCATGGACCTCAAGGCCGCCCTGCGCGGCGAGTCCCCGGAGATCGAGGGCCGCGGCTTCGGCGGCCTCACCGAGGCCGAGCCGGCCAAGCCCCTCATCGCCGCCGTCGAGGGCTACGCGATGGGCGGCGGCTTCGAACTCGCCCTCGCCTGCGACCTGATCGTCGCCGCCGAGGACGCCCGCTTCGGCCTCCCCGAGGTCAAGCGCGGACTGATCGCCGCGGGCGGCGGCGTGATCCGGCTGCCCAAGCGCGTCCCGCACCACCTCGCCATGGAGTTCCTGCTCACCGGCGACCCCGTCGACGGCCGCCGGGCCGGCGAACTGGGCCTGGCCAACCGGGTCACGGCCACCGGCGGGGCCGTCGCCGAGGCGCTCCGGCTGGCCGAACGGCTCGCGGACAACGCCCCGCTGGCGCTGGCGGCCGTCAAGCGCGTCGTCCGCGCCGCCGACGGCGCCCCCGACGCCGACGCCTTCGCCTTCCAGCGCGAGGAGATGCGCGCCCTGATGGCCTCCGCCGACGTCCGCGAGGGCATGACCGCCTTCGCCGAGCGCCGCCCCGCGCGGTGGACGGGGAAGTGAGGCGGACCATGAAGACCGCGGACGTACGACAGCACGTCACCACCCCCCTCGCCGCCCCGGCGTACGCGCCGACGGTCCCGCGCTTCTCCGACCGCGAGTACCTCAACGTCGTCTATCGCACCGACCCCGACGCGCTCAGGGCCGTCGTCCCCGAACCGCTGCGGATCGACGAGCCGCTGGTCCGGTTCGAGGTCATGAGGATGGGCGACGTCAGCGGCTACGGCCCCTACACCGAGGCCGGCCAGGCGATCCCCGTCAGCTTCGAGGGCGAGCGCGGCGAGTACCTGCACTCGATGCACCTCGACAACTTCCCGGCGACCGCCTCCGGCCGCGAGGTCTCCGCCTACCCGAAGGTCATCGGCTCCCCGTCGCTGTACGTCGACTCCGGCGCCCTGGTCGGCACCCTCGACCACGGCAGCCTGAGGGTCGCCACCGCGACCATGGGCTACAAGCACCACGAGCTGGACCGGGCCGAGGCCGAGGCGCAGATCACCGTGCCGACGTTCATGCTCAAGACGATCCCCGGCTACGACGGCCTGCCGCGCGTGCAGGAACTCGTCCGCACCCGGATCACCGACGTCACCGTCAAGGGCGCCTGGACCGGCCCCGCCCGGCTCCAGCTGTTCCAGCACGTGCTGGCCCCGCTGGCCGACCTGCCGGTGCTGGAGGTCGTCTCCGCGAGCCACATCCTCACCGACCTGACGCTGAACGGCGTCGAGCCGGTCCACGACTACCTCCAGGAGACCGCGTCATGACCCGCACCTTCCGCACCGCCGCGGTGATCGGCGCCGGGACCATCGGACTGTCCTGGACGGCCCTGTTCGCCGCGTACGGCCTCACCGTCAAGGTGAGCGACCCGCGCCCCGACCTCGCCGAGGCCCTGGACGAGGCCCTGGCCCACAACGCTCCCCAGCTCGCCGCCCGAGGCCTGGACGTGACGGGCCTCGCCGACCGGGTGAGCATCGCCGCCGACGTGACCGAGGCGGTCCGCGACGCCGACGTCGTCCAGGAGAACGGCCCCGAACGCGTCGAGTTCAAGCGGGAGCTCTTCGCCGACCTGGCCCGTGAGGCGCCCGCCCACGCGCTGCTGCTCAGCTCCTCGTCGGCGATCCCGTCCAGCGCGTTCACGCGCGAACTGCCCGACGGGGCCGCCGCCCGGGTCCTGATCGGCCACCCCTTCAACCCGCCCCACCTGCTGCCGCTCGTCGAGGTCGTCCCCGGCGAACGCACCGCCGAGGACGCCGTGCAGGCCGCGGTGGACTTCTACGCCTCGGTCGGCCGCACCCCGGTCGTCGAGCGCAAGGAGATCCCCGGCTTCGTCGGCAACCGCCTGCAGAACGCGCTCAGCCGCGAGGCGGCGCACCTCGTGCAGGAGGGCGTGGTGACCCCCGAGGACCTCGACAAGGTCATGACGAACTCGCTCGGCCTGCGCTGGGCCGCCGTAGGACCGTTCCTCGGCTCGCACCTGGGCGGCGGACCCGGCGGTTACCGGCACCTCGTCGCACACATAGGCAAGTCGATGCAGAGCCTGGGGGACGGCGACGGCCGCTCAACGCCGAGCGCCGACGAGACCGAACGGCTCATCGAAGCCGTCGAGAAGGCTTACGGCTCCTCCACGTACTCGGAACTCGCCGAGGCGCGCGACCGCAAGCAGCTGGCGGTCCTGGCCGCGCTGGCAGACGCCGCCGGGACGACCACCCCGAAGGAGGAGAACTGACATGACCACCCCGCAGACCACGTCCCCGCAGGCCACCACCCCGCAGGCCCCGGCCGTCGGCCCGGTCGCCGACGAACTGGCCGCCGACTTCTACCACTACGAGTCCCTGCTCCCCGACGACGAGCGCGAGATCCTCCTCAAGGCCCGCGCCCTCATGCGCGACCAGGTCAAGCCGCTGGTCAACGACAACTGGGCCAAGGGCGAGTTCCCCGAGGAGCTCATCTCCCTCTTCCGCGGGAGCGGCCTCGCCGGCCTGCCCTACGAGGGCTACGGCGAGCACCGTCCCGCCGTCAGCAACCTCCTCAGCGGCATGCTGGCCCTGGAGATGACCCGCACCGACGCCTCGGTGTCGACCTTCTTCGGCGTCCACAACGGCCTGGCGATGTACTCCATCCACTCCGGCGGCGACCAGGAGCAGCGCGACCGCTGGCTGCCGGCGATGGCCGCGATGGACAAGATCGGCGCGTTCGCGATGACCGAACCGCTCGGCGGCTCCGACGTCGCGGGCGGCATGCGCACCACCGCCCGCCGCGAGGGCGACGCCTGGGTCCTGAACGGCGCCAAGAAGTGGATCGGCAACGCGACCTTCGCCGACCTGGTCGTGGTGTGGGCCCGTGACGTCGACGACAACCACGTCAAGGGCTTCGTCGTCGAGAAGGGCACGCCCGGCTTCACCCCGGAGAAGATCGAGGGCAAGCTCGCCTTCCGGATCGTGGAGAACGCCGAGATCACCCTGACCGACGTCCGCGTCCCCGAGGCGAACCGCCTGCGGAACATCGACTCGTTCCGGGACGTCGCCGAGATCCTGCGCGCCACGCGCGGCGGGGTGGCCTGGCAGGCGCTGGGCGTGATGGTCGGCGCGCACGAACTCGCCCTGGACTACGCCCGGGAGCGCCACCAGTTCGGGCGTCCGATCGGCGGCTTCCAGCTGGTGCAGGACCTGCTGGTCAGGAGCCTGGGCGACATCACCGCCTCCTGGGGCATGCTGGTGCAGCTCGCCCGGCTCCAGGACGCCGGCATCTTCCGCGACGAACACTCCGCCCTGGCCAAGGCGTTCGTCACCGCGAGGATGCGGGACGTCGTCGCCCGCAGCCGCGAGATCTTCGGCGGCAACGGCATCCTCCTGGACCACGACATCGCCCGGTTCTTCGCCGACGCCGAGGCGATCTACTCCTTCGAGGGCACGCGGGAGATGAACACCCTGATCGTCGGCAAGGCGATCACGGGCCAGAGCGCGTTCGTCTGACCGCGATCGGCTCCCCGTACGACAACCCCCGGGTTCCGCCCGGGGGTTGTCGTCGTCCGAGGGCGAGGCACAGCGGGGCACGGTGTCCGAAACCGAACGGATCCCGAAACCGTACGGAAAGTCCTCGAACGTCAGTGCATCCATGGGCGGTTCGTGTGCGTCCTACAGACAAGTCACCGCTCATTCGGGCAAGTCACCGCTTCCACGCGCGAGTCCAGCGCCTGAACAGGTAAGCCCGCTGCCTTGCAAGGGAAGTTCATCGCTCCGGGGGGATCCGATGCACCGACGTCTCGTCGTCTCACTCGTCACCGCCGCACTGTGCGCCACCACACTCACCGGCGCGGCCGGCGCCGCTTCCGCCGCCGGCTCGGCCTCCGCCGCCGTCAACTGCCGCAAGGTGAAGTGCGTCGCCCTCACCTTCGACGACGGGCCGGTCGCCGACACCCAGCGGCTGCTGCGCATCCTGAAGGACCGCAACGTCAAGGCGACCTTCTACGTCGTCGGCGGCAACGTCCAGCGCAATCCGGCCGTCGTACGCGCCGAGGCGCAGGCCGGCCACCAGATAGGCAACCACAGCTGGGACCACGCCGACCTCACCAAGCTCAGCGCCGCCAAGGTCAGGTCCCAGTTCTCCCGCACGGACGCGGCGGTCAAGAAGGCGATCGGCAAGAACCCCACGACCGTGCGCGCCCCCTACGGCGCCAACAACGCGACCGTCCGCAGCGCCGCCGGCCGGCCGCTGGTGCACTGGAGCGTCGACACCCTCGACTGGAAGTACCGGGACTCCGCCCGGATCGTCCGGACCGTGACCGCGCAGACCAGGCCCGGGGACATCGTCCTGCTGCACGACATCCACAGGACGACGGTCAGCGCGGTGCCCGGCATCATCGCGGCCCTCAAGGCCCGCGGCTACCACTTCGTCACCGTCGACCAGCTCTTCGCCCCGGCCAGGCTGCCCGTCGGCAAGGTCACCTACAGCAACCGCGCCGCCTACCGTCCCTGACCGGAGCCGCCGGGCCGGTGGGTGATCGGCTCCGGTGACCGGTGGGGGACGGGGAGGGGGCTGTGGCGGAGAGCGCCGGCGGCCACCGGGACCCGTCGGCCGAGGTCCTCACGGAGACGGCCGCGGCGTTCGGACTGGGAGGGGTCCGCTCCGTAGCCCGGCGCCCTGGAAACGACGAACCGGTGTGCCCCGGACCTGGAACACACCGTTCGTCGTGCCTGAGGATCGCTCAGCGAACCAATGGGCAGGTGCTACCCGCCGGGCGTGGTGCTCTGGCCGCCACAGGGAAGCTGGGCGTCGATCTGCGCCTCCGTCTTCGCCCCGTCACGGGTCCAGTAGTGCCCGGCCTCCAGCTGGGCCTTGGCGACCGTGGCCAAGGTGAGGACCTCGCTGTATCCGACACCTGTGGCGTCCGCGTACTTCACCTCGACGTTGCGGGGCACGGACGACCCGGCTGGCGGCGCGGCGTGGCGGGTGAACCCCTCGCCCGACCAGAGCCGGACGACCCCCTGCTCGGCTGAGGGCGTGACGGGGTCGGAGGCCCACCACACGAGACGCGGCTCCTCGCTCTTGACGTCGTCGGAGTCCCTGACCTCCACGCGTCGCATGTCGTCGCCGCGGCAGACGGGGAACTTGACGACGATCGAGTCCCCTTCCGCCCGGGCGCCGACGACCGGCCCCTCCGGGTGCTCCGGAAGCAGACCGCAGGACGTGCTCGACACTCCCAGCAGAAGCGCCAGGGCGGCGCCGGCGCCCCATGAGGCTCGTGCTGTGTGCCGGCCGGACAGCCTCAGCACCACAAGTACCCTCCGTCCTTCCAGTTCGCCTTGCGCTCCCACCGGTTGCGGCAGGGGTTGGAGCCGGCCCGCAGACAGCACCTCACGATCAGAAAGGTCGACAGGTCGCACGATCCGGGCTGTCGGAGCGCGCTTGCTCACGCCAACGTCCGGATCCGTGGCAACGATGACCGGAAACGCTTGTCACGGGAGGGGCCGGGCGCTTGCGTGACTGTCGCTCAGCGCACGGGGAAGCCGCAGGTGTAGCCCTGCTCCTTGAGCCAGGGGAGGATCCGGCGCAGGGCCGCCACGGTCTGCGAGCGGTCGCCGCCCGCGTCGTGGAAGAGGAGCGTCGGCCCGTTGGACAGCTGCTGCCGGACGGTGGCGACGATGGCGTCCGCGCCGGGCTTCTCGAAGTCCTTGGAGTCGACGTTCCAGCCCAGCGGGCGCATGCCCCGGGAGGCCGCGAGCGCGCGGCTGGAGGGGGTGAAGGCGCCGCCGGGCGCGCGGTAGTACATCGGCCGGACACCGCCGGAAGCCTCGGTGATCATGCGTTCGGCGTCGAGTATCTGCTGCGACTGGTAGGCCTGGGACTTCTTGTCCATGGCGGTGTCGTGCGACACCGAGTGGTCGCACAGCCGGTGCCCGGCCGCGACCACCTGCTTCACGAGGTCCGGGTGGGCCTGCGCCTGCGTGCCCACCATGCAGAACGTGGCCTTCACCCCGTTCTCCCGCAGCACGTCGAGCATCTGGGGAGTCCATCGGGGGTCGGGGCCGTCGTCGATGGTGATGTTGACGCCGCGCGCGCCCTTGTCCGAGGCGTGCGCGATGCTCGCCGCGACCGGCTCGGCGGCGGCGCTCGGCGTGGCCGACGCGGTCGCCTTCGGCGTCGGGCCGCCCACGATGCCGGCTTGCGCGCTCCACACCGAGGCGCCGGTGGCGAGCACCGTCACCCCCAACGCCGCCCCGATGAGCTTGCCGTACCAGCTCCGCCCACCACCGTGCCGTGCCATGCCCGCCCCGCTTTCGTCCAGTCCTCGCCGATCCCCGGTCACTTCCCGACCACTTGGCATGACGGCATCCGCCCCCGAAGGGATCCCTCCGTTACCGATCACGGACAATCCCGGGGAAGTTCACGGACAACTCACGCGGGGAACGCTCCGACGACGGTCCGCCCGCACGACGAAAACCGGCGCTGTCACGAAACTTCCGAAAAAGCCTCTGATGCCGCGTCGCCACTGCCAAGCTTGAGGGCGTGACATCGTCAACTCTCGCGCCGCTCGTCGGCGTTGTGCTCGGCGGGCTCGTGTCGTGGCTGGCTCAGCACGCGTCGGGGCGGGCGGCGGAACGCGCCGAGGAGCGCCGCAGCGCCCGCGACTGCGCCGAGGCCCGACGCGGCGAACGCCTGGCCCACCTGGTCGACTTCCTGTCCGCGGCGCAGGAGGTCGAACGGGTCGCCGTCGACCACTACCAGCACCATGTGTCCGACGAGCGGTGGCAGGAGCGGGCCCGACAGACCGTGGACCGCATGTGGGTGGCGCAGAAGACGATCCACATGCTGTGCCCCACCGAGGTGAACGAGGCGGCCCGCCGCCTCGCGTACGCCGTGCAGAACGTGCTCAGAGAAGGCCCCGACGATCCCGGCGAGCCGCAGGACGAGCAGATCTGGGCAGCCATCCGCCCGAGCCGACGGGAGTTCCTGGACGTCGTCCGCGAACACCTGCACTGAAGGCCGGCCACGGAACGCGCAAGCACCGCCTGGCACACGGCCGGCCGGGCCCCGTACCCGGCCTGCTGCGCACGCCTGTCATCGCGCGCCGGACCGGGCGGGCGTCCCCTCCGCCACGACCCGGCCGAGCCCCCTTGCCGCCAGTACGACGCACATCGCCGCCAGCGGCAGCTCCGCGCCGAAAGCCATCGCCACCGCGCGGACCTGATCCGCGCCCGGGGCCGCCGTCATGGTGTCGAACCACGCGTCGGCCGCCAGCAGCGTCGCGGTGGCGGTGGCCATGAGCGGGTGCAGGCGGTGGCCGCGTCCGGCCGGCAGACCGGTGGCGATCAGCCCCACGGCTTCCAGGGCGTCGAGACCGATCCAGACGAGGCGCCGGTCACCGAGGGCGGCGCCGGGCACCCCGCCGGCCAACACGACCAGCCACGGCAGCAGGGCCAACCCGCAGAAGACCAGGGCGTGTTCCATCCGCAACCGGCGGCGGGGCCCGCCGCCGTCGGCGTCGCGTGCGGCATCACGTGGCAGACGGTGGACCGGCGTGCTCATCGGACGGATCTCCTCCCGTTTCCGGCTCTTCTTCACGACCTCGAGCCTGCGCCACAGCTCGATCGGCGTCAGTCGTGCGGATGCCCGTCCTGGGGTGGCACCAGTGACACCCCCGACACGGACGACAACGCCATGGATCACCGCCGGGCTCGGCGCGTACCGTCCCCTCATGCCCACAACCGCCCTTCTGAGGCGCACCGTTGCGCGTCCCTTCCAAGGAGTCGGCCGCCAGGTCGCGTTTCTCGCCACGGGCGTCCTGATCCAGCTCGGCGTGCTGCTCGTCATGGCGCTGCCCTGGACGCTCTTCGTGCCGACGGCGACGTGGGCCGTCCTCCTCGCGGTCCTCGTCCCGTTGTCCGCCGTCGTGGCGGCCGGGCCGCTGGTGACAGTGGTGCAGCACGCCCGCTTCCGGACCCGGCTCGGGGTGGACATCCCCCTGCCCCACCTGGGGCGGCGGCCCGGCCCGCTCGGGTGGCTGCGGAGCGCGGCGGGACGACGGCAACTGGCCTACCACCTGTTCCACGGGCCGCTCCTGGCCCTCGCGGCCGTCCTCGTTCTCCTGACATGGATCGCGGCCGGCGCGGCCGTCTCCGTCCACGGGTGGCTCTGGTCGACGTCCCTCGACCGGCGCGTCGACCACCCCGGCCACACCGCCTTGGCGGCCTGCGTCGCCGCCGGGGGCGTCGTTCTGCTGTATGCGGCGGCGTGGCTGTCCGGCGCCGTCGCCCGGCTCGACACCCGCGTCGGGAGCGTCCTGCTCGGACCGAGCCGCGAGGAGCGACTGGCCCGCAGGGTCGACGACCTGACCGAGAGCAGAGCCGGCCTCGTGGACGCCGTCGACGCCGAACGGCGGCGCATCGAGAGGGACCTGCACGACGGCGCTCAGCAGCGGCTGGTCTCCCTGGCCGTCAACCTGGGACTGGCGAAGGCGACGCTCGGCGACCTGCCCGAGGAGGCCCGCCTCCCAGCTGCTGGTGCGTCGTCACAGCGATCCGCTGGACCGGCTCACCCCTCGGGAACGCGACGTCCTCGAGTCGATAGCTGCCGGACGGTCCAACGCCGGGACCGCCCGGCAGCTCGTGATCAGCGAGAGCGCGGTGGCCAAACACATCAACAGCATCTTCGCCAAGCTCGACCTCCCCAAGGCGGACGCCGACCACCGCCGTGTCCTCGCCGTGCTGCGCTTCCTCGGCGTGTCCTGAGGACCACCGCGCCACACCGGACACGCGGCTGCCCCTCGTCGGCCGCCGACCCCGTGGGCCGGCCGCCGTCGCCCGTTCGGGCGCGCACCCTGCGCGCGGGGCGGCTGTGGGCTCGAGGATGGGCCGTGCGACGTGTTACCGCACGAAGGTGGAAGACCATGCAGACGTCCGTCACCTCGCCGATCCGCCGTACGGCGCCCGCGACGACGCGGGGCAGGTGACGGGGTGACCTGGTTGACCTCGCTGCCGGCGGTGGTGCTGGTCGTGGGCTGGCTCGTCCTGGCCCTCCTGGTCGCGGCCGCGGCGCGGGTCGGCGTCCGGGCGCTCGTGCCGCCCGGGGAACGGGACCGGGTCCCGCAGATCGCCACGCCCCTGATGCCGACACTCGGCGCTTCCTTCGCCATCTTCGCCGCGCTCACACTCGCCAGCGAGGCCGGTTACCTGCGCGCGGCCGAAGGGCTGGTCAGCGACGAGGCGGCCGCGGCCTCCCGCCTGGCCTGGGCGGCGACCAGTCCGCGCGTCCACTCGGAGCCGATCCACACGGCACTGCTGGACTACCTGCGCGCGACGCGGGCCGAGGAATGGAAGGCCGACGCGGCGGCGTCCGGCGACGACCCCGCCACCGCCCGCACGATCGCCCGGCTGGAGCGGACGGTACGCGCCGAGGCGGCCCGCCCCGAGGTGGGAACCCCGACCGGCACTGAGCTGGTGGCGTCCATGGACGGCGTCACCAGCAGCCGCCGCGCCCGCATCGCCGCCGCATCGCGCGAGGTCCCCCCGCTCTACGTCGTCACGCTGGTGGTCACCGGACTGGCCCTGATCGTGAACTCCGGGGCACTGGTCTTCCGCAGCAGCCTGCGCACGTCACTCCTGATCGTGGGCGTGGCGAGCGTGGTCGGCCTGAGCCTGGCCCTCCTCTTCGCCCTCAGCGCCCCCTGGAACGGCCCCCTCCTCGTCAGCGGCCACCCACTCGACGCGATCATCGGCAACCTGAGCTCGGGGTTCTTCGGCCCCGACTGAGCGGAATGAAGATCAACTCCGAGGTGATTCGGGTGCGTAGGGGTTGTCGTCGCCGTACGCCGCGCTGGTGTGGGCCTGTTGCTCGGCATGGACGGCGACGTCGGCTTCGAAAACGGGCTGCGCGTCCTCGTGCTCGGTCTGCGCGCGGCAAGGGAGGAGCGGGAGCGCGGCTGACCTGGGTCAGGCGCGCCTGCAGGGCCCGGCGCGTCGGCCCGGGCCCCGAGGGGGTGCTCTCCGTCGGCGACAAGGCGCCCCCCTTCGCACTTTGAAAGGCCGTTCGAGGCGGTCGCCACCGGGAGTCGCGACCATGAGCGCAGCGCCCAGGAGATGCACATCCCTCCAGGTTGTCGGCTTGAAGGTGCGATGAGTTCCCCGGCTCGGCCAAGTGCTGAATCACACCGGTCTCCTTGAGTGGGGCACCCGGTGAATTTGCGTACTGATCCGTAACGAGTGCACTTCAGATGCAAGGATGAAGCCCGTCATGGATGCCGGGTGGTGTGTGCGTACGGTACGGGCCGCAGTGTTCGCGGCCGTATGCGTGCTGCTCGCTGCCGTGGGGCACATCATGATGGCGGGCGGTGCGGTGCCCTGGTGGGCACTGCTGGCCGGGGGTCTGGCAACGGGTGGCGCCGGCTGGGTGCTGGCGGGCCAGGAACGCGGGCTGACACTGATCATGGCGCTCGTGGTCGGGGCCCAGACAGTGCTCCACTGGGGCTTCTCGCTCGCGCAGTCGGCAGTGGGGCCGACTGCCTCAGGCGCGGTCGGCGGTGCGACGCCGATGGGTTCCATGGGGCACGACATGGGTGCTACGCACATGGGATCCATGGACACGACCGGCATGCACGCGCACTCCATGTCCATGCAGATGTCCATGGGTATGAGTCACTCGGCTCACATGAGCGCAGGCTCTGAGGCCGGCCTGGGGCACTGGCTGGTGAGCGGTATGCCGTCGCTCGGCATGTCCGGGGCTCACTTGGTGGCCGCCGTGCTGTGTGGCCTGTGGCTGGGGTACGGCGAGCGTGTCGTTCACCGTCTGCTGCGTGCGGCGGCTGGGTGGTTGGCCGCGCCGTTGCGGCTGGTGCTCACCCTGCCCGCGCTGCGGCCACCCCCACGTCGTCTGGTGCGACGCAGCCGTTCACGCTGGACGCCGTATCATCTTCGTCTCGTTCACGCGATCACTACTCGGGGACCTCCATTGAGGGCCGCTGTCGCCTAGAACAGCAGGTTTCCCCGAGGTCGCTTCCGGGTGTCGTCGACGCCTGCCTCGGTTCGCGGCCGTGCCCATGCACGGTCGCAATCCCCTTGTTGCTGGAACCGGCGTGTCCGCGTGCCGCCGTTCCACGCGTGATCTGCGAAGGACACCAGGTGCTTGCTCCTGCCCTGCCCGAATTACGTGGGCGCCGCAAGAAACGTAAAAAGCACGACAAGACAGAAGAAGCCGACCAACTGATCACTGGATGGGCGCTGGCCGCCCGAGGCGGCGATCCGGACGCTGTCGAGCGGTTCATCCGCGCCCTGCACTGCGACGTGTTGCGCTACGTCGCCCACTTGAGTGCCGACCCGCAGTCGGCGGACGATTTGACCCAGGAGACGTTCATACGGGCGCTGGGCAGTCTGCACCGGTTCGAGGGGCGTTCCTCGGCTCGGACCTGGCTGCTGTCGATCGCGCGTCGGGCTGTGATCGACGACTTCCGGCGTGCCTCCGCGCGACCCCGCCTGGCCGATCGCCATGACTGGCGGCTGGCCGCCGAAGAGACCCAGCCGGTCGACGTGCCGGGCTTCGAGGAGGGCATCGCGCTCCTCGACCTGCTGGCCACGCTGCCCGACGAGCGCCGCGAGGCGTTCATCCTCACGCAGTTGCTGGGCCTGTCGTACGCGGAAGCCGCCGATGTCACCGACTGCCCTGTCGGGACGATCCGTTCCCGCGTGGCCCGGGCCCGCGCGACGCTTCTTGATCTGCTCGCCGAGCCGGAGAGACCTTGTTCGGCCAGCGGTGATCCGCTGCCGGCCATCCGGCCGTCCCACTCGGCGGTAGCCGTCCTGACTGCTGCGGCGGCTTGACCGGGAGGCTCGGCGCCTGCCCCGGTGGGCAGGCGGCGGGCCTCGCCAGAGTTGGATCTTGCGTTCCCTTTGCTTTCACGCCGGCCTCGGCGCGGGGTGTCCGCCGGCCTCGCCATGACCCTCCACCGGGTGGAGCGGCTCTACAGCGCGGAGGCTACGGCCAAGGTCCGCCAGGGGACGCAGTACACCTCTCCCGGTCAGCTGACTCCGGCCTCCGACAGCCGCTCCAGTGCGAGGGGCTGGGCTGCGTAAGTGATGCGTACGACGCCGTCGGCGTGGCGGTCGGCGGTCGCGGCAACGCCGAACACCTCGCGCAGCAGATCGGGGGTCAGCACTTCCAGGACCGGGCCTGCGGCCACCACCTGTCCGGAGTGGAGTGCCACGAGGTGGTCGCACAGGCGGGCGGCCAGGTCGAGGTCGTGCAGGACGGCGAGGGTCGTCATGCCGGTCGCCCGGATGAGGCCGAGGAGTTCGAAGCGGGCGCGGATGTCGAGGTGGTTGGTGAGTTCGTCGAGGACGAGGAGCCGGGGTCGCTGGGCCAGTGCGCGCGCCAGCAGCACGCGTTGGCGTTCGCCTCCGGACAGGCTGGTGACGTCGCGTTCGGCCATGTGCCGGATTCCGCACAGGTCGAGGGCTTCGTCCACGGCCTCGTGGTCATCGGCACTGTCGCGGCCGATGAGGCCGTGGTGCGGCGTGCGGCCGAGGGCGACGACCTCGGTGACGCACATGCCGGTCGGGCTGCCGCCCGCGTCCTGGAGGACGGCGGCGGTGCGGCGGGCGGCGCTGCGTGCGGTCAGTCCCCATACGTCGTCTCCATCCACCCGCACCACGCCGCGGTGGGGGCGTAGCGAGCGGTAGACGGTGCGCAGCAGCGTGGACTTGCCGCTGCCGTTGGGGCCGATGAGGCCGACGATGTCGCCTGGCTGGGCCTCCAGGTGCACGTCGTGGAGGATCGGGCGGTGGCCGAGTTCGACGTGGATCTGTTCGACGGTGAGCTTCATACGGTGTCCAGGCTCTTGTTGCGGCGCAGCAGCCACAGGAAGAAGGGTGCCCCGAACAGGGCGGTGAGGATACCGAGGGGCAGTTCGTTGGGGCGGTTGACGGTACGGGAGAGCAGGTCGACGACGACCAGGTAGATGGCGCCGACCAGCGCGGCCTGGGGGAGCAGTCTGCGGTGGTCGGCGCCGGTGGTGAGGCGCACCAGGTGGGGGATCATCAGGCCGACGAAGCCGATCCCGCCGGCGACGGCGATGACTGTGCCGGTCACCAGGGAGGACAGCGCCAGCAGGACGGCGCGCAACCGGTGTACGTCGACGCCGAGGGCGGTGGCGGACTCGTCGCCGACGAGCAACGCGTTGAGCCGGCGGCCGAAAAGGGTCAGTACCACGGTGGTGGTGAGGACGACCGTGGTGACCACGGGAAGCTGGCCCCATTGGGCGCCGGCGACGCTGCCCAGCATCCAGAACATCACGGTGCGCAGTTCAGTCGGGGTGGCGCGCAGCTGCAGGTAGCTGGTGGCGGCCAGGAACAGGTAGCCCACGGCCACGCCGGAGAGGACCAGACGGGTCGGTGCGAGGCGTCCTTGCTTCTGGCCGAGGAGGAAGACCAGGGCAGCTGCCGCTGCGGCACCGAGGAAGGCGGCCGAGGACACGCCGAGTCCGCCGAGCGCACCGCTGGTGAGCGTGATGACGAGCACGGCGCCCAGCGACGCACCGGAGCTGACGCCGAGCACGTACGGGTCGGCGAGCGGATTGGCGACGACGGCCTGCAGGACCACACCGGCGACGGCCAGTCCCGCGCCGACCAGCGCGGCCAGCACGACGCGCGGGGTACGGAAGTTCCAGACGATCTGATCCATGGCCGCGTCCTTGACCGCCTCGCCGCCGGTCAGGTGGCGCCAGATGATCCGCCACACCTCACCCACCGGCACAGTCACCGCGCCGATGCTGATCGCCACGATCATGGTGCCGACGAGCACCGTCAGCAGTACCACCAGCGCTACAACGGGGTTCAGCCGCTTCCGTCGGCCCGGTCGCGTCAGAATGCGCCCGGGTGCAGCATCTTGGCGATCTTCTCCACGGCCAGGTCGTTGCTGGGCCCGAGGTAGATCGAGTCGGACAGCACGAGGGAACGCTTGTTCTTCGCGGCCGGCCACTGGGGGAACTCCTTGAGCAGTTTGCGGGCGTACGCCTCGGGGTTCGGGTCGTTGTAGCTGATCACCACGAGGGCATCCACCTGCTCGGCGGCGACCTTCTCCTTGCTCAGATCGGCGAAGGCGGTCTTGGAAGCGGAGGAGAAGGCGTTGCTGCCGCCCGCCTTGGCGAGGATGTCGTTCCAGATGCCGTGGGCCGCGATGGAGCTGAAGTCGTTGCCGCCCATGCTCATGTTGGAGAACACCACCATGACGTTGGGCTTGTTCTCGCCCTTCACCTTGGCCGACACGTCGCTGATCCGCTTGCGCGACTCGGTGATGAGTTTCTCGGCGCTCCTGCTGACGTTGAAGATCTTCCCCAGATCGCGAAGCAGCCGGTAGCTGTCGTCGATGGTCATGTGGGAGGTGTCCTGGTCACAACCCTGCGGGGATACATAGGAGTTCGCGCCGACCGCCTTGAGGTCGTCACGTGTCGCGAAACCGTTCTTGGCATCGAAGCCGTACGACGTGGTGGACAGCACGAGGTCCGGGCTCAGGCCCAGCATCGCCTCGCGAGGGATGTCGTAGGCGTCGTTGAGCTTGATGTCGCCGGTGGGCAGCTTCTCGATGGTCGCGGCCCGACCCGGGACCTCGGAGCGGCCGTAAGACTGCTCGTTCGCCACGATGCGGTCACCGAGCCCCAGCGCCAGTAACGAGGAGACCTCGGCGACGGAGGCACCGTTCATGGCGACCACCCGGCTGGGCGCCTTGGTGTACGTGGTGGTCTGTCCGCAGTTCTCGAGGGTGACCGGATATCCGGGGGCGCTCGCGTCGGCGGCGGCCTTGGCCGTCGGGGACGACGAGGCCCCGCATGCCGTGGCGGCCAGGCACAGGACGCCGGCCAGGGCCACGGCAGCGGGCCGTTTCGTCTGCACACGATCTCCTTGGGACGGAAGGGACTCCGCTCAAGTAGTCGGTGCGGGACGGGTCTGAGTTCCCAGCAGGTCAGTCCTTCCGCCCTCCGGGTGGCGGCAGGATTTGGTTTTTCACGCAGTGGTCCAGATATCGGAACACGAGTGCCTGATCGGCCTGCGGGCAGGTGATGCCGGTGCCCTCGAGGCCCCGCAGCACGTTGTCTGCCCGGACGTGTCCCAGCGCGAGCTCCAACTCGGCGTCTTCGCCGTCGGTGAGGGAGTCGAAGAACGCTCCGGTCGTCGCGGCCACGTCGGCGGAGCGGGGCAGTTCCCGGAGCCACTGCGTCAGCGGGATCTGTTTGACGGCGTACCCGTACGCCTGCACCCAGTCGTACACGTCAGCCAGGCGTACGGGGGCGACGGGAGCGTGATTGAAGACCGTCCCGGGTGCGGCGGTGAGAGACAGCCCTACGACGGCGCGGGCGACGTAGTCCGCCGGAGTCCACACCTCGGCCTCGAACAGGTCGGGCACGATGCCGGCGGGGATCCCCGAGGCCAGGACGCTCCACAGGAAGTCCCGCCGGTTCACCTGGCTGGTGTCCGGTGCTCCCGTCACGCGCCCGAGGCGGTGCAGGGTGACAGGGAGGCCGCGTTCGGCGGCCTGTTCCAGGAGACGTTCGGACGCCCACTTGGACCGCTGGTAGCCGCTGACCAGCCCCGGGTGCGGCGGGAAGAACGTCTCGGGCACCTCCGGGCTCTGGCTGCGGGGCGGGGCCACGGACAGGGTCGACACCAGATGGACCGGGATCGAGCGTACGGAAGCCATCCGCAACAGCTGACGGGTGGAGTCGGTGTTGGCGGCGCGCAGGCTGCTGTACTCGCGCATGATGCTGACCACTGCCGCGTTGTGGATGACGGCATCGCAGGTCTCGGCCAGTTCGGCGAACCGCGCGGCACCGAGCCCCAGGTCCGGGCGGGCGAGGTCGGCGGGGACGGCGGTGATCCGCTCGGCCTCCGTCGGCAGCGGAATCTCCTGACCAGCCAGGGCCTGACGGATGCGGTCGGCCGCCTCGGCGGGGGTCGCGGCCCGGACCGGGCAGACGATCTCGGCGTCAGTGGCCCGGAGCAGCTCCACCAGCAGGTGGGGGCCGACGAAGCCCGTCGCGCCGGTGAGCAGAACGGTGCGTGGCGCACCCGATGTACGGGGTGAGACGCCGGGCCGGATGTCGTCGTCCAGGACGGCATCGGCCAGAACGACCTCGGGCAGCGCGGGCGTGGACGCCGGGGCGTCCTCGCGGTGCTCCAGGCGGTGTGCGAGCTCGGCGGCCGTTGGGTGCTCGAAGAGCCAGGCGACGCGGACCTCCCGTTCGAGCTCCACGCCGAGCCGGTTGGCGACCTGGATCGCCTGGAGCGACTGGGCGCCGAGATCGAAGAAGTCGTCCTCAGGCGTAATCCGCTCGACACCCAGGATCCGGGCCCAGATACGGGTGATGGTCGCCTCCATGCCACCCGCTTCCTCCGCCGGGACAGCCTGCTCTTCTGCGACCGTGCTGAGGGCGTTCCTGTCGATCTTCCCCGTGCTGGTGCGGGGCAGCCGGTCGGAGAACTCCACGGCCGATGGAACCATCGCCGCCGGCAGGACCTTCCGTAGCCCCTCCCGCACCTCAGCCGCGCTGGGCCGGGGATCCTCCGCGACGACGTGGGCGACCAACCGCCGTGTCCCGTCCGGCAACACCTGCCCGACGACGGCGGCTTCGCGGACGCTCGGCTGGGCGAGGAGGGCGGCCTCGACCTCCGCGGGATGCACTCGATGTCCGCTGATCTTGAATTCGTCGTCGGCCCGTCCGAGGAACCGCAGTTGTCCGTCGTCGCCGAGACGTACCAGGTCGCCGGTGCGGAAGGCCCTCGGAGAGCCGGGTAGTTGGGCGAGTGGTGTGAACCGGGCGTCGTCCGGTGCGTCCGCGCCGCGGTAGCCCAGGGCCAGTGCGTCGCCGAGGAGGTAGAGCTCGCCGCCGACGATGGCTGTTCGCATGCCAGGCAGCGGGGCTCCGATCGGTACGTCGCCGGGGTCCGCGACGGCTTCGTGGAGCGCGGCGACTGTGGCCACGACCGTCGCCTCGGTCGGGCCGTAGGTGTTGAACAGCCGCACCGACGTGCCTACCGCCTTCCTCCAGCGTTCGACCCTTTCGGGTAGAGCGGCTTCTCCGCCGATGATGACGGTTCGCACCCCGTCGGGCAGTGGCGTGGTACCGGTGGAGACCGTGTAGGCCAGCTCGTGCCAGTAGGCCGTGGGAAGGTCCAGCACACTGATCCGCAGCTCGTCGACCGCCCGCAGGAACTGGGGCACCGACTCGGTCATCTCGCTGGTGCGTACGACGAGGGTGGCGCCCGTGCACAGGGTGAGGAAAACCTCCTCGACGCTGGCGTCGAAATGCAGGGGCGCGAACTGCAGGACGCGATCCTCGCGGCGCAGGCCGTAGCGGTGCGCGGCACCTGCGACGAAGGTGGCCAGCGCGCCATGGCTGATCTCCACGCCCTTGGGCCGGCCGGTGGAGCCCGAGGTGTGGATGAGGTAGGCCAGATCGCCTGCGGTTCCGGTCGGGGCGAGCGGTGCGTCGGCGTCCTCGCCGGGAGCGTCCAGCACGAGGGCGGCCCGATCTGCGAAGCGGGCAGCGTGTGCGCTGTCGGTGAGGATGAGCGAGGGTTGGGCGCTGTCCAGGAGCGCTTGCGTCCTCGTTTCCGGGGCGTCGGGGTCGAGCGGGCAGTAGGCGGAGCCCGAGAGCAGGACGGCGAGGATGGCCGTGACGGCACCGATTCCGCGCGGCAGGGCAACGGCCACCACGGCGCCGGGGCCGACCTCTCGAGCGGCGAGACGTCGCGCAAGCTGTCGCGCGGAGCCGAACAACTCCGCGTAGGTGACGCTCCGTCCGTCGTGCTCGACGGCGGGGGCTCCGCCGCGCCGGGCGGCATGGTCGGCGATGAGGCTCAGCACCGGCCGGGCCGGGCCGGGCAGCGGTCCGCCGTCCAGGACGGTGCACGGGCGCCGGCCGATCGCACGGTCCGGTGCGGCGAGCGCCTCGCGCAGCAGCGCCAACAGTCCCTGCTGGTGCGTGGCCAGGTCTGCCTCGTCGTAGAGATCCGGGTTGGCATCGACGGCGATGCGCAGGCCCGCGCCGTCGGCGCGGTCGTACACATTGACCGCGAGGTCGTCGACGGGCCCGGCGGAAACGTTGTGGACCGTGCTGCGGTGGCCTGCGAACCGGAGATCGTACTCGAACGGCATGATGTTCACACCCGGCCCGGACAGCCGCCGCTTGCCGCCGACCAACTTCAGTTCCCGCCGCAGTTCTTCGTAGCGGTACCGCTGGTGCGGCCGGCCGGCCCGGAGTTCCGCGGCCACCCTGGTGGCCAGGTCCCGCAGGCCGTCCTGCTCGTCCACCGCGATGCGCAGGGGCAGGATGTTGCGCACCATGCAGGGCACGCGCAGGGATACCGATCCCAGGCGGCCCATGGCCGGAAGGCTCAGCACGACCTCGGGGGCGCCGCTGACCCGGTGGATGTAGGCGGCGGTGACGGCGAGCAGGATATCTGACCACGTCACCGACAAGTCCTCAGCGACGACGCGCAGCCGCTTCGTCTCGGCGGGATCCAGGTCGACGACGCGGCGCAGGAAGGTGCGGGCGGGAAGCGCCTGGTCGGTGGTGAGACTGGGGACTGGAGGGCGGTCCGCGAAACGCTGGGTCCAGTAGGCGCGGTTCTTGGCGAAACGCTCAGAGGCACGGTAGGCGGCCTCTTCCTGACGCACCGACTCCAGCGTGCCGAAGCCGCTCTCGCCCAAGGGGGCGCCCTCCACCAGGGCCGTATAGACCTGTGCCACACGGTGCGCGACCAGGGACAGGCCGAATCCGTCGAGTGCGATGTGGTGGACGCGGTGGTACCAGAGGAACTCGTCGGGAGCCGTACGCAGCAGGGCATGGCCGAAGACCGGGTCGCGTTCCAGGTCGAGGGGGCGGGCGATGTCCTGGGCCATCCATGCGAGGGCGGCCTGGTGCGGGTCGGCTGCGGTGGTCATGTCGGCGATGTGCGGTTCCCACTCGATGCCGGGGACGCTCACCTGCCAGGGCCGGCCCGTCTCGTCGGTGACGAAGCGGACGTTCAGGGCCTCGGCCTCCGCCATGGCGTGACGCAAGGCCTGCTCGAAGGCAGTCGGGTCCACCGAGCCGTGGATGTGCACGTATTCGGCGGTGTTGTAGGCGGGACTGCTCGGATCGAGGTGGTGGCCGGTCCAGATGCCCTCCTGGGCGGCGAGGAGGGGATGGCGCTCGGCCCGCGGGTCAGGCGTCGGCATGAGCCGCTCCAGCCTGGCGTTCGGACAGCAGCTGCCACCACTCGCCGAAGGAGGTGCGCTCGGCGAGCTCGACGAAGCTGACCTCGGTGCCGGCACTCCGCCAGCGCTCGGCGAGGGTGGTGATGCGCAGCGAGTCCAGGCCCGCGTCCAGCGGGTTTTCGTCCAGGTCGACTTCATCCGGTTGCTGGTGCAGGAATTCCGCGAGATCCGCGCGGAAGGCGTCCAGCGTCAGGGGCTCAGGCATGGTGCTCTCTCTTGGTAGCTGCACAGGGTTGCGGGTGCCGGTCAGTTGACCTTGCGGTCGGCGTCGCTCCAGAAGCGGTCGCGCAGTTCGCGGCGGAGTATCTTGCCGCTGGGGTTGCGCGGGACGTGCTCGATGAACTCGTAGGCGGCGGGCAGCTTGAAGGCGGCCAGGCGGTCGACGAGGAAGCGGTGCAGATCCCGTGGAGAGGGTTCCTGACCGGCCACGGGTACGACGAAGGCGTGGACCTTCTCGCCCCACCGCTCGTCCGGGGTGCCCACGATCACCGCCTCGGCCACCCCGGGATGACGCTCCAGGACGTTCTCGATCTCGGCGGGATAGACGTTCTCCCCCGCGACGAGGATCGCGTCCTTGATGCGGTCCTGGATGAAGATGTAGCCGTCCTCGTCGAGGTACCCGGCGTCGCCGGTGTGGATCCAGCCGTCGACGAGGGTCTCGGCGGTCTTGTCGGGCAGACCCCAGTACTCGACCATGTGGGCCGGCGTGGCCAGGCAGATCTCACCGACGGTACCCGTCGGCAGTTCCTTGCCGTCCCCGTCGATGACCTTGCTGGCGACCCCCGGATACGGATGGCCCGCGGCCTTCATCCGGGGGTGGCCGGGAACGTGGTCGGCGGGCGGCAGGCACACGGCGGTGTTGCCGGTCTCGGTCAGGCCGTAGATCTGGGCGAACTCGCTGCCGAACATGGCCAGGCTCTCTTCGAGGAGGGCCTCGGAGATCGGCGAGCCGCCGTAGACGATCTTGCGGAGGGTGGTGAAGTCGTCCGGCTTCACGCCGGGCTCGGCCAACATCATCCGCAGCATGGCGGGGACCACACAGGCGGTGGTGATGCCCCTGTCGCGGATGAGGTCGATCGCGTCGCGGGGAGCGAAAGCGCGCATCGCGACCACGGTCACGCCGGCGTTGAAGTTCTGGCTGGCCCACCACAGGCCGCCGACGTGGAATCCGGGGATGCCGACCAGGGCGACGTCACCGAGTCGCCAGTCGATCCAGTCGAGTTGCTCGCTCGCCAGGGCGTCGCGGATGGCGAAGAAGCTCCGGTGAGCGAGGACGACGCCCTTGGGCAGGCCGGTGGTGCCGCTGGTGTAGAGCTGGGCGACCGGTGTGTCGGGGGTGGGCGAGGAAGAAGGCTCGGTATCTGGGTGGTCCGCCTTCCAGGCGGCGAAGCCGTCTTCCGTGCCCAGCCGGACGACCGTCTTCGGCGGGGCGGTCGTCAGCCGGTCGAGGACGGGCGCGAACTCGTCCTCCAAGAAGAGCAGTTCGCTGCCGGAGTCCTGGAGGATGTGGCTGACCTCGGGCGCCGTCAGCCGCCAGTTGATGGGCACCAGAACGGTCTCGCTCTTGGCGCAGCCGAAGAGGATCTCGTAGTAGTGCTCGGATTCCTTGCCCAGGTAGGCCACTCGGGCGCCGGGAGCGGCCCCAGCCTCGCGGATGGCGTGGGCGATGCGGTTGCTCTCACCGTGCAGCTGGGCGTAGGTGAGGTCGCGGTTCTCACAGGTGACTGCGGTGACCTCCGGGCTGTGCGCGGCGTGAAAGCGTGCTGTGTCGACGAGGGTCTTGAGCTGTGGGTGGTGCAGCCTTTCGCCGGGTGTCCCGGGCGCGGACGGTTCGGCCATGGGCGGGCCTGCCTCTCGTTCTGCTCTCGGTCTGCCAAGGCGTGCCGCCACCACCGGACGTGGCGGCGGCACGCCGTGGTGAGGTTGCCGCGTCTACGGGGCGTTGACGAAGGCGAGTTTCACGGTGCCGTCGCACCGGCCGCCGGCGTCGTCCCAGTACCGGTAGGCGGTCTCGGCGATGAGCAGCGGTTCGCCGCCCGGCGAGCGCCGCTCCACGGACAGGAACTCGATTTCGCCGGAGAAGGAGCGCGCGTTGATGGAGCGCCGGAAACTGCCGCTGAAGCGGGCGATCAGGATGTCCGGCAGCTGATGGCGCCAGTAGTCGTCCAGCGTCCAGCCGGCGAACTCCTCCAGCAGCCCCTCTTTCACCGCCTTGGCGACGGTGTAGTACATCATCTGGTTATAGCTGATGTTGACTTCGACGGCGTTGAGATGACCGGTGTCGTCGATGTAGCAGGACTCCGGGATGGCCAGTTCGCAGCGCGCGGACACGAGGCTGGACCGGGTGCTCACCGCCGCCGATTTCAGGTACTTGCAGTGCGCCTTGTACGGCCTCAGGACCTGGGTCAGCAGTTCGTCGTCGTTGTCGTAGTCCGGCGCGGGCGGCTTGTGCTGTACGGAAGTCCGCATCTCACGCGGCCTCGTCGTAGAGCTTGCGAGCGTCGTGCACAGTGACCCGGAAGGAGACGGTCGGCTCCGGAGTGGTGGTGTGCCGGGCGCGGTGGATCAGGCTCCGGTTGTCCCAGACCAGGAGGTCGCCCTTCTCGAAGGTTTGCAGGTGGATGTTGGGGTGGCCGAAGGAGTCGTCGAGCTGGCCCGTGGCCTCGAAGAGGCGCTGGAGCAGGTCGCTCTCCAGCGGTTTGCCGTCGCCGTCCTCCATGCCGATGGTGAAGCCCTCGCTGAGGTAGAGGACCGTCTCGCCGGTCATGGGGTGGATGAAGGCACTCGGCTTGACCACCGGCGGGGTCTTCGTGTCGACCTCCTCGATGATCTCCGAGATCGGCCGGTAGACGTCCGAGGGCCGGATCTTGAAGTACTTGCGCACCGAGTGCCGGGCGAAGGTGCCCGCCACTTCCTTCTTGAGATCCTCGGGAAGCTGCTCGTACGCCTTGCCCATGTCGATGAAGTACGTCCCCCGGTTCTTCTCCGGAACGACCTGCGGGTAGATGAACGTGAGGCCGAAGGGGTCCGGCATGAACTGGTAGTCGGCGTGCCAGAACTTCCCGGTCTTCGGCACGCCTATCTGCTTGCCGTCTTCAGGCACGTTGGAGGAGACGAATATCTCCTCGACCTCGGGGTGCTTGTACATCGGCTCGTAGTAGACCTCAGGACGGCCGAACCGCTGACCCAGCTCCAGGAACTGACGGGGCGCCAGATCCTGGTTCTTCAGGACGACGATCTTCTTCGTGTAGACGGCCGCCTTGATGGCGTCGATGTCCTCCGCAGAGGCGGCGGCGTAGTCGAACCCCTCGACCGTGGCGCCGATTTCCTTGCCCGTGACTTCCTTGATCTGCATGGTCCCTGCTCTCGGTAGAGGTCGTGGTAGCGGTGGTGACAGCCGCTACTGGGCGAGCTTCGAGTCGATGATCTTGGTGGTCGCGAGGAGGGTGAGGTCTTCCTCGAGTTCGTTGTCGTCGATGTGGATGCCGAGTTCGCGCTCGATGTGCATGCTGATCTCGACCATCGTCAGAGAGTCGACGTCCAGTTGGGCGAAGGTGATGTCCGGGCTGATCCGGTCACGCGGCGCGTCGTGCAGTTTCGTGACGATCTCGACCAGTTGGTCGTAGGTGGTGCTCATGGCTCCTGCCTTTCCCATGTCTTGTGCGGGTCGTCGATCCGGGCGAGAGCGGGCCACGTCAGGAGGCAGGACCCCCAGGTGAGCCCGCCGCCGAACGCGGTGAGCAGCACGTGTTCGCCCGCCTGGACGGTGTGTTGGGCAGCCGCATCGGCCAGGGCGAGCGGGATCGATGCGGCGCCGGTGTTGCCCACGGACTCGACGTTGGTCACCAGTCGTTCCGGGGGCAGCCCGAGGTCCTCGGCCACCGAGCGCAGGATGCGCAGGTTGGCCTGGTGGGGGACGATGCGGTCGATGTCGTCGACCTTGCAGTCGGCCAGTGTGAGCGTGGCGCGGGCGGAGGCCGTCATTCGGGTGACCGCGTGACGGAAGACCTCCTTGCCGCGCATGGCGAAGTGGTGATCCTGCGGGGCGACCGGACCGGGGGTGGATCGCTGCCGTGAACCACCGGCCGCCACCATGATCAGTTCCTCGCCGGCACCGTCGCTGCCCAGGTCGAAGTGGCCGACGGCGCCCGGTTCGTCGGCGTGGCCGACGCGTAGGACGACGGCTCCGGCGCCGTCGCCGAAGATGATCGCGTTGGTCCGGTCGTCGGGGTCGACGATCGTGGAGTAGGTGTCCGCGCCGATCAGCAGTACCCGTTCGGCCACTCCGGCCGCGATGAGCCCGGCGGCCGACGCCAGTCCGTAGACGAACCCGGTGCAGACGGCGCCGACATCGAAGGCCGCTGCCCCCGTCAGACCAAGTCGGTCGGCCACGAGAGGGGCGGTGGCGGGGCAGGAGCGGTCGGGAGTCGTCGTGGCGACGATGACGACGTCCACCTCTTCCACGCCCGCGGACCGCAGGGCGCGCCGGCCTGCCTCGACCGCCAGGTCGGAGGTGGCCTGGCCGGGTTCGGCGAAGTGGCGTCGGCCGATTCCGGTTCGGGTGCGGATCCAGGTGTCGCTGGTGTCGAGCCTCCCGGCGAGTTCCTGGTTGGTCACAACACGTGACGGGAGCCAGCCCGCCAGCCCGCACAGGACGGCAGCACGATCGCGAGGTGGACTGGGAGGGGCGGACATGCTGACCGGTCGGTCATGGGTGCTGGGCACAAGAGCTCCTAGGTCTCCAGGCGCGAGGGGTGAGATGTCTGGGACGGAACGGCCGTGGGAGGGGCGAGAACGGGCGTGCTCAGACGTCCGCTTGCCTTCGAAAGGGCAGCAGGGCCACGGCGCCGAGACAGATCCCGGCGGTGATGACGTAGACCGCGGCCCGGATCCCGTCCAGCAGATCGGCCGCAGTCAGATCGTGGCCGCCGGCGCCGGCGACAGCCACCAGGACCGCCAGGCCCACGGCACTGCCCACCTGCAGCGTGGTCGAGGCCAGGCCCGAGGCGATGCCCTGGTCCTGGGCGGGGATGCCGGTGGCGGCCGCAATCCACATGCCCGTCCAGGTGGCGCCCTGCCCCAGGCTGAGCAGCACGATCCCGGGCAGCAGACGCGCATAGGAGCCGTCAGCGCTGAAGGCGAGGGCGAGGAGCAGGGCGCCGACGGCGCCGATCGCCATGCCGCCCAGCAGCATGGTGCGCACACCCAGCGCGGCCACGGCCTTCTCGCCCACCTTCGTTCCGGCCGCCACGACGAGGGCCGGTACGAGGAAGGCGGCTCCCGTGGCCATCGCGCTGTAGCCGTGCACCGTTTGGAAGTAGAGGGTCAGGAAGTACGGCAGCGAGCTGAACGTGGCGCTGAACAGTGCGGTCAGCGCCATGGCACCCAGCAGGCTGCGGTGGCGAAACAGGTGTCCCGGCGTCAGCGGGGCGTGGCTGCGGATCTCGACGAGGACGAACAGGGACAACGAGATCACCGAGAGAGCCGCGCATATGAGAACGCCGCGGCTGGTCCAGCCGGCCTCCGGCGCATGGATGAGGACGAAGACGAGCAGTGTGATGCCCGCGGTGGCGGTCAGGGCGCCCGGAAGGTCGAAGTCCCGCTGCCGCGGCCGTGGGCCGTCCGCCGGGAAGAGGAACGTTCCGGCCAAGGCGATGGCCCCGGCCAGCGGCACGTTGACGAGGAACACCGCCGGCCAGCCGAAGGCGTCGACGAGCAGCCCGCCGAGCAGCGAACCGAAGCACAACCCGCCGGCCCCGGCGGCGCCCCACGCGGCCAGCGCCCGGTTACGGCTGGGGCCTTCCTCATAGAGGGTGTTGATGAGTGAGAGAGCGGCGGGGAACAGCAGCGAACCACCGATGCCCTGCACCGCGCGCACCGCGACCAGCACGCCGGCCGACTCCGACAGCCCGCCCACCAGTGAGGAGACCGCGTACAGCAGGGCGGCGACCACGAAGACCCTGCGGCGTCCCAGCAGATCAGTGGCCCGGCCGCCAAGGAGCAGGAACCCTCCGGTCGTCACGACGTACGCGCTGACCACCCACTGCAGGTCCTGTCCGGAGAAGCCGAGCGCGCTGCCGATGCTGGGGAGGGCTACGTACACGATGTTGTAGTCGAGCGAGATGACCAGTTGCGCGGTGGCCAGGACCAGTAGCGGCAACCCGAGGCGTTGGTGCGACGGAGCAGATGGCGAATTCACTGCAGGCATTGCGGAACGCTTCCCCCTAAGAATCCGTCCCCTGAAACAGGACGGCGGCTCACCCTGGGATCGTGGCTCACTTCGTGCGCCTGCCACAAGCACTCTCCTCCCAATTTCGGACTGGCTTGCGAGCCGGTTGCGGGAATCGGTCGCTTCTTCGTTTGAATGCCGAACGTTCGAGCCGGTCGCTCCGGGGGTCGGCGATGGAACATGCCAGGTGAGCTTGCAGATTCAGGGGCTGAGAGGGTGTAGCCGGCGCGCGTGCGGATTGCGGAGGGGTGGGTTCCCCATTCGACGAGTCGGCTGGCGGTGTCTGCTAGTTCCAGCCTTCTCGGTCGAATCCGAGCGCGGCAGGGATGGCTGATTTCAGCACCTTCATAATCGACTTGACTCGACCTTCGATATCGTTCTCGACGATCCGAAGTGCGATATTTTGAAAGCGTGGGGAAACCCTTATCAACAGGGAGTCGGACGGAGAAGGCGTCTGGTTCCCGGCGACAGTGAAGTTCTTTGTCACACGCCTGAGTCGAGCAATAGGCCAGGTACCCCCCTACCGTATGTATACATGGACAAGTCACAGCGTGGCCTTTTCGTTCCGCCTGCCTTGCTCGGGTTCGTCGTCCTGCTCGTCTCATTGACGGCGGCGTCATACGCAGTGGGACGCATGGCAGCTCCAGTGGCTCCGGGCATGCACCGCACAGTGCCGGCCTCCGAGGAGTCGCAGGAGCCGGGCATGCCCGGGATGCACGGTCTCGGTTCGGTCGACCGCCAGGTGCAGGTGAGCCGATGACCACCGCCGACCACCGTGAGACGGCCGACGAGTCCGTGGCGAGCACTGATCTGCTGGTGGGTGGCATGACGTGTGCCGCATGCGTGGGCCGGGTCGAGAAGAAGCTGGGCCGCGTAGGGGGCGTGACGGCAACCGTCAACCTGGCCACCGGGCGGGCCCGTGTCTCCCATCCCGCCTCGGTGACCGCCCAGCAGCTGATCTCCGTGGTGGAGAGTGCCGGCTACACGGCCGAGCTCCCCCCGTCGCCCGCCGAAGAGCAGCACGCGGACGTGACCCGCGAGCAGCGGACGACCGGCGCAGGCATCAGTGACAGGAGTCGGCTGCTGATCACAGCCTTGCTGTCGCTGCCCGTCCTCGTGCTCTCCATGGTCCCCTCCCTGCAGTTCACCTACTGGCAGTGGCTGTGCTTCAACCTGGCCGTCCCCGTGGTGGGCTGGAGCGCGTGGCCGTTCCACGAACGGGCCCTGAAGGGGCTACGGCATGCCACGGCGACCATGGACACTCTCGTCTCCCTCGGCGTGCTCGCCTCCTTCGCCTGGTCCGCGTACGCCTTGTACTTCGGCGGTGCGGGCCAGCCGGGCATGCGCATGCCGTTCAGCCTGGTGCCCGAGGCCGGCGGCACAAGCGCGCACCTGTATCTGGAAGCTGCCGTGAGCGTGCCGTTGTTTGTGCTGGCCGGCCGTTACCTGGAGGAACGCGCCAAGCAGGGCACGGGATCGGCACTGCGTGCGCTCGCCGAACTCGGTGCCAAAGAAGTCGAGTTGCGCGAGGGCGAGCAAGGCCGGCGGGTCCCGGTCTCCGAACTCGAGGTCGGTCAGGAGTTCCTGGTACGACCTGGTGAGAAGGTCGCCACGGATGGTGTCGTCACCGACGGCAGCTCCGCCCTGGATCTGTCCCTGGTGACCGGCGAGAGCGTGCCGGCGGAGGTCGGGCCCGGCTCGGCAGTGGTGGGCGGTGCCGTCAACGCCGGTGGGCTGCTGATGGTCCGGGCCACGGCGGTCGGTGCCGACACCCAGCTCGCCCGGATCACCAAGCTGGTGAGCGACGCACAGGCGGGCAAGGCTCGCATCCAGCGGCTGGCCGACGCCGTCGCGGGGGTCTTCGTACCCGCGATCGTGACCGTGGCGTGCACCGTCCTGGGGTTCTGGCTCGGCGCCGGTGCGGATGCCTCGGCCGCCGTGACCGCGGCGGTCGCCGTCCTCGTCGTCGCGTGCCCCTGCGCCCTCGGCCTGGCCACCCCGACCGCCTTCATGGCCGCCACCGGCCGAGGTGCCCAACTCGGCGTCCTGCTGCGGGGGCCGGAGGCGCTGGAACGGCTGCGGCACATCGACACCGTGGTCTTCGACAAAACCGGCACCCTCACCACCGGACGCATGGCCCTCGCAGGGACAACGGTTGCTGCCGGGGAGGATGCGGGCGAGATCCTCCGGCTGGCCGGAGCGGTCGAGTACGGCTCCGAGCACCCCATCGGTCGTGCCATCGCCGCTGCTGCCCGCCAGGCCGCGGACGGCGGTCAGCTGCCGCCGGTGGCCGACTTCCGTGCCGTTCCCGGAGTCGGCGTCAGCGGCCGCGTCGACGGGCATGACGTCGTCGTAGGACGCCCACGATCCGACACCCCGCTCCCGGACCCCCTTCAGCAGGCTCTGGCCGGCGCCCACGCCTCGGCGCGCACAGCCGTGGTCGTCGAGAAGGACGGCCGCCCGGTCGGTGTCGTCGCGGTCGGCGACACACTGCGGCCCTCCAGCTCTTCCGCCGTACGGCACCTGCGCGAACTGGGCATCGAGCCCATTCTGGTAACCGGCGACGGCCCGGCCGCCGCCCGTGCCGTGGCAGAACAGGTCGGAATCGACGAGGTGCACGCCGAGGTCACCCCGGAAGGGAAGACCGACATCGTCGCGAAGCTTCAGGATGACGGGTGCCGTGTAGCGGTCATTGGCGACGGAGTCAATGACGCCGCCGCCCTGGCCTCCGCAGACCTGGGCATCGCCATGGGCGGCGGCACCGACGCGGCGATCGGCGCGGCCGACATCACCCTCGTACGCGAGGACATGCAGGCGGTGGTCGCGGCCGTACAGCTCACCCGCCGGACCCTGAGCACCATCCACGCCAACCTCGCCTGGGCCTTCGGCTACAACGTCGTCACGGTTCCCCTGGCCGCCACCGGCTGGCTCAACCCCATGTTCGCCGCCGTGGCGATGTCCGCCAGTTCCGTCCTCGTGGTAGCCAACAGCCTGCGGCTGCGGGCCTATTCGCCCGCCGGACACGGCTACCGCTCCACCTCCGCACCCGCTGACAAGGGCGGCCCGACAGCACCGTCCGCGACGGACAGCAACGCCGCCTCGTCCCTGGAGGAGATCCGATGAGCTCCACCCCGTCCACCGCCTCGGCCGAACACCCGCCACCGCCCTGGCGCCGCCTGACCGCCGGTGCGCTGAACGCCGCTCTCGTACCCCTTGTCACGTGCGTGACGGCCTTGATGCTCCTGACGGCCTACACGACAGCGGGTGCGGCCGGTGAACCGCCGGCACGGATCAGCGTCAGCAACGCTCGTATCTTCGTGCCACCCAACTCCGAGAACACAGCCGCCTTCTTCGACATCACCAACAGCGGGGCCGCCGGCGACGTGCTCAAGTCTGTCTCCTCGCCGGAACTCGGGGTCACCATGCTGGGCCGACGGGTCACGAAGAACGGTGCGGGACGCATGGAGCCGCTCGAATCCCTCACGATCCCGGCCCGAAGCCGCGTGAACATGACCCCGTACGGCGTCGACGTGATGGTCATGAACCCGCCGAAGCTGAAGCCCGGGGACAAGATCAGCTTCGACCTGTGGTTCCGCGACAGCGGCCAGGTGACGGTAGAGGCTGTGACCGTTCCTCCGCAGTCGTGACGGGGAGGGATGCCACTGCGTCCCTCCCCGTTGTCACTCCTCGCCCATGAGCTTGCGGATCTCGGTGATGGCCGCGACGAGCGCCTTCCGCTCGGGGACGGTGGTCTCCGGATGCCACAGGTCGACGAGCAGACAGGTGCGCGGACGCGTCCCGTGGTTCCACGCTTCGTGCTCGAAGGAGTAGTCGAAGAGCAGGCACTTGCCCTCCTCCCACGGGCGCGTCTCGCCGGCGACCGAGATGCCGCACTCCTCGGGGATGTCGACCGCCAGGTGCAGGTTGATGCTGAAGTTCCACAGGTCGCAGTGAGGCGCGATCGCCGCGCCGGGAAGCAGGGTCGAGAAGTGGCACTCCAGCAAGGGGCAGAGCTTCCCGGCGTCGACCGCCTCCTCCTTCAATACCTGGAAGGCGGTCGGCACCGTGTCGGCCGACTCGCTCACCAGGCCGCCCTTGCGGAAGAGATAGAGCGCCTGCCAGTCCGACTGGCGGGTGAGGTAGTGCTCGTAATCGGAGAAAGCGTTCCGCCGGGCCGCCCAGGCGGTCTCCAGTTCCTTCTTGATCGTGGCGTGGTTCGCCTCGAAGGCGCGCACCACCGGTGCCAACTCAGGGTGACCGTAGGGATCGTGCCAGGGCTGCTGCGAAATACCCGGTAAGATCCACTTGGCCCCCTTCTGCATCGGATGGCGATCCCCCTTTCCCGCTGCCAGCATCTGCTCGACCCGGACGATCGAATCCGGTCCGTGCTCACTCCTGATGGCGGCGAAGGCGTCGTCTATCTCCGGGGTCATAAAATCTCCACGACTTCGAGCTTCACAGTCCCTGTATTCGTGTGGAGGGTACCCAGGAGGTACCCATCACGTCCCCGAGGGCAGGGCACGGCGTGGCCGGTACGGGGGCACGCAAGATGTTGTGAATGGCTCAGTGCGCCGGTAGTGCTTCGAATGCTTCGAAATCTCGGCCGCCGCTGGGAACTGGGGAGCGGGCTGAACCGACTCCCTTCAGGGAAAACAATGTCAGCCGTGGAGCCGGATCCCGACGGCAAGGCGCCGAGGGGCCTCCTTCTGAGGTGGCCCGGCGTCACGAGGACCACCGGACGAGGGACCGGCTCCGTCGGGTCGGCGGAGGGCCGGCGGCAGGGCGATGACGAGCGGCGCCCGCCGCCCCGATCACCCTGGGCTCGTCACACGCGCGCGACTCCGCCCCCGCGCTCGTGAAAGAGCGAGCCCCACCCTTCTGGCAGGCTCGCCGGGCCTGTCACCCGACGGGCGGAACTGACCGCACCGACAGCACGACCCGCGATCCGGGCCCCGGCCGCAGCCGCGCACACGCCAGACCGGGACCCACCCGCGTCCGGCGTCCGCAGGCCGGGTCAGCCGGCCTCCGCACAGCAAAACGGCCCAAGTCTATGACCTGGGCCTAACGGGGCCACCACGCCCCGTCGAGGATGCTCCGGCGCTCGTGAGTGGTGGTGAGCCGCAGGAGCGCAGTTCCGGGACACATGGATTCGTGTGGACCGTCCGCCAGCAAACCTGCCGGAGGCGGGGAATCGGGCTCGGGCATCGTGCTCACCTGCCTGTTCGGGGCCTCCTCGCGTCCACGCTACTCCTGGCGGGTCAGGCGCGGTCGCTGAGCGCGGCGGTCACGATCGGTTCGGCCGCCTCCTCGGTGGTGTCGGGCGGCACGACCAGCAGGTCCCAGCGGCCGAGGCCAGGGGAGAGCAGGACGACGGTGTCCGGGGCGTGCGCTGCGACCGTCTTCCGCAGCCGCACGACCTGGTTGGCTACGAGCATCCGGCCAGGTGCCGCGGACCAGGCCGCTCCGTTCACCGTGACGCCGGCGATGTGTCCCCAGGCGCGCGGCAGTGCGGCGAGCAGCTGCGGAAGCTCCGCCAGCAGGTCGTAGGAGCGTGGCCACCACACGCCGTCAAGACGACGCGGCAGCGCGCTGCGGGGCGCGAGGCGCAGGCGGAGGAGAGGGCGGGTGAGCGGTGCGGGCGGTGAGGGGGGCGCTGTGGTGATCATGGCGTTTCCTTCGACGGGTTGTGGAGCGGTGGGTTCGGCCCGGCGGGCGGCGAGGCGGTCCGACGTCGGCCGGCGCACGTTCGGCCTCAACGCCCCGCGGTGTTCCGCTGGTTGTGCGTCGTCCGTTCCCGGTGGCGGCGCGGCCGGAAGCGCCCCCGCCCGCCGTCGCGATGGTCGCGACGCTCGTGACCGGTGGAGGGGGCGGAGTGCGGTGCAGGCGGCGGGGTGGTGCCGGCGGCTCGGTCGGCGGCGGCTGGGGGGCCGGGCAGGAAGCGGCTGTAGGAACGCAAGGCGATCCTTTCGCTGTGTGCGGAGTTGAGCCGGTGGATCACGTACGCTCCCGCGGCGATGAGTACGAGGAGCGCGGCCATGGTGAGGGAAATGTCCATGGCGGTCACGACCTGACGATCGGTCGAACGCGAGAAGAGCTCGGGAGAAGCGGGCCCGCCGTCCCTCGGGCGCGTGGTGGCGCATCGGTGCCGGTGGTGCCGTTCGTGCTCGTGGCGCCGGTGGTGAAGAGCTGCAGTACGGCCCTGCGCGGGTCGGGCTCCGGCCACGCTTGGGCGGCGGAGAAGGAATCGAAGGCCGGGGCCATCGTGCTGACCTGTCTCCGGAAGCTCCTGCGCTGCGCGAGGCTCCCGGCGAAGTGTCTCGCCGAGGACGAGACCAGCGCGGAACCGGTGTGCGACATGCCCTCGGTACCTCCACCGTACTCCCGTGTGTCCTCGGCTGTCGGTAAGCGGACGGAACCGCCGTACCCGCCTCGGCGTTCTCGTCCGCCGTCGGTCCCGAAGGGGGGCGCGGCCGCGGGAGTACGGTTGAAGACACCGAGGGCGTCGCGCGCCGACTCCGACACCGGTGCCGCTCTCGGCGACCGACGACGCCGCGCCGGGTCCGCCCTTGCCCGAGCAGGGCTTGCCTCATGACCGTGAACGCGCCGGCTCCGCCGACGACCACCGAACTCCTCGGGCGTCCGGTCGGTTCGCACCCGACCGCGACGCGGAAGCCCGGCCCGAGGCCGGAACGGGGCTCCTCGCCCCGGGAAGGGCAACGCGTCCGGGCGCTGACCCGGCGTCAGATCGAGGACCATCTGCAGGAACTGGGCGATCTGTACGCGGAGACGTCCGGCGGCGGCCCTTGGGCGTGGAACCAAGCCCGCAGCGCCTTCCTGCGGCGGCTCGCGACCGACGCACGGCGACCGGGATTCGAGCTGCTGATCGCGGAGACCACCGTGCTGACCGGTTGCGCCCACGGCTTCCCCGTACGCGGCGACGGCCCCTGGTGGGAGGGCCTCGACGGATACCTTTCGGGGCGGCGGCTGCTCCGGCTTGCCGCCTCCGGACGCCTCTTCGTGATCTCCGGGATCCATGTTTCCTCCCGGGTGCGCAGGCAGAACCAGGACCGTGCCTGGAACCTCGCCCGGCGCCCGCAGAAACGGCTGCTCACCGACCACGGTGCCGCCGTCGCCGTCACGCTGGTGAAGCGCTCCGACCACAGGACCGTCGAGGCGCTGCGGTCCTGGGGATGGCGGTACGTCGAAGGCGACACACCTCGGACTGCCCCGCTCGGCCCGTTCCGCGTCCTGGTCCTCGACACCTGAGCCCCGGTGTCCCGCCTCACCGCGGGCACCGCCCTCAGGACGACGGCAGGCGCAGGGCGAGGAGGGCCACGTCGTCGGTGCTGCCGGGCGGCATGCGGGCGGGCAGCTGGTCGCACAGCGTGTCCAGCGATTCATGGGCGAGCGCGAGGGCGTGGCGGCGCAGACGGGCGAGGCCGGTGTCCAGGTCGCTGCCGGGGATCTCGATCAGGCCATCGGTATAGAGCAGGAGAGTGGAACCCGGTGGAAGGGGCTGCGCGGCGCTCGGCCTGCTGCCGCCGGTGCCCGGAGGGGCACCGAGGAGGAGTCCCTGTCCCGCTTCGAGGTACTTCGCCTGCCCGTCCCGGGTCAGCAGGAGGGGCGGCGGGTGCCCCGCGCTGGTCCACCGCAGCGTCCAGGGACCGGTGTGCGGGTCGCCTTCGAGCAGGGCGAGGACGAGGGTGGCCATGGGGACGGTGGTGATGGCGGGCATGGCGTCGTTGAGGCGGTCGACGACGGCGCCGGGCGGGCCGCTGTGGTCCCAGGCCAGCGAGCGCAGGATGCCGTGCAGTTGCGCCATTCCGGCCGCCGCGGTCAGGTCGTGACCCACGACGTCGCCGATGACCAGCGCGAGCGTGCCGTCCTTCCGCTCGAACGCGTCGTACCAGTCGCCACCGACCTGAGAGCCGGCCGGGGCGGGCTGGTAGCGGGCGGCCAGCCGCAGGCGGCCGGGCTGGGGCAGTGGGGCTAGCAGGTTGCGCTGCATGGCCTCGGCGACGGCGCGCTGGCGGCCGAAGCGGCGGGCGTTGTCGATGACCAGGCCGACCCGACGGCCGATGTCGCTCACCACTGTCAGGTCGTCGGCGTCGAAAGGGTGCGCCGGGTCCGTGCGCACCAGCGTCAGGGCGCCCGTGACCTGCTGCCCGGAGCCCAGCGGCACAGTGACGGCGGACGCCGCGCCCACGGCCCGCAGGAAGCCGCTGTGGACGGTGGCCAGGGCAGAGGAGACCGGTGCGGCCACGTCCGCCTCGCGCTGCAGAACGGGGTCAGCGCCGTTCAGCACCTGGACCAGGGGGGAGCCGGCCTCGTCCCCGGCCTCCGGAAGGCGCTCGCGCCAGTCCTCCTGCGCGGCGTCCCGGCCCTCGGGGCCCGTCACCGCCACGCGGTGGACCTGGCCGGAACCGACCCGGAGGTCCACCGCCGCCCAGTCGGCGAGGCGGGGAACCAACAGGCGGCCCAGCCGGACGAGGGCCTCATCGGTTTCCAGGGTCTGGCCGAGTACGTCGGTGATCTCCGCGACCAGAGTCAGCCGCTCGGTGAGGTCCTCCAGAGCACGTGTGTAGGCCGCACGCTCCCGACGCGCGCTGCGGTCGCCGGCGGCGTCGGTCAACAGCACGGCCATGCCCATGAAGGCGCCGTCGTCCCTCAGGGGAGAAGCGGACCAGGAGATCGCGATCAGGCGACCGTCCCCGCGCAGACAGATGTGGCCGTCATCACGTGCCTCGGCCCTCTCGGCCACGGCCCGCAGCAGCGAGCACCGCTCCCGGGGGACCCTGCCGCCGTCCGGCTCCCGGTGCAGCAGGTCGTGTGCGTCCTCCCCGAGCATCGCCGCGGCGGTGCGGCCCAGCAGCCGCTCGGCGGCCGGGTTGACCGCCAGAAACCGTCCAGCGGGGTCCACCACGATCAGGGCCGTGCCCAGCTGCCCGACGACCTGCCGCCAGAAACCCGGCTCGGCCGCCGACCGCCGCCGCCCCTCATCTCCGACACCCTCCACCACGCCGCCTCTCCAGTCATGGAAACCCTCCGCGGGCGCATCGGCAGACCGAGACACCGGTCGATCGACGGTTCCCCGACTTGGCTCGATCAACGCCGCGACCTTGCCTCAGACCATGGTGTACGACGCGTACGGATAGTGGTCGTCGCCGAGCCGGTCGACGGCGTGCGGCTGTCTTCGGCGTACGACCCGCTCCGGAGTGGGCGGTACCGGTCCGCGCGGCACGCGCGCCGGTGTGGGGCCGGGCGCGGCGGCGCCCGGCTCTGTCACAGGAAGGCCATGCGTTCCCTCGGGGGCGGGGGCCTCCGCCCCCTGCCCCGCAAGCTCTTGGCGGTGCGGTTCCTGGCCGGTCCAGTAGTAAGGGGGAACCGTGGTGGTCGGCCTCCCGAGCCCCCCTGCCCAGGGCAGGTCCGGCGGCAGGCTTTGGCCGCACCGCGCAGGAGGGGGAGGGGCAGCCGCACGGCGGTGCGCACAACCGGCGGCAGGTGTCTGTGGTCCGCTGACATGTCGTCCGACGAGATCGAGGACCGGATCCGCGGCCTGCTCGTCGACCTCGGCGTGGGCCCAGCACATGACATCCGCTACGGCCTCCCTGCGCCGCAGCCTGGCGACGGGCGGTATCGGAGGGAGCCGCCTGCGAAGGGCCGTGTACGCCTCATCCGCGAACTGCTGCTTTGCATAAGCGACTTCGCATCCATGTATTGCACCCCGAAGTGATCGCTTCATCTCGACCTGGGGCACGCGGAGGGCATGGAGCCGCAAAGTGGTCTAGGCAACAAGCAAACCCCAGGCCGCTGACCTGGGGTTTCGCTATGGAGCGGGTGACGAGAATCGAACTCGCGCTCTCAGCTTGGGAAGCTTGGGTCTCTTACGGCCGAGTGCCGGACTGACCTGCGGCGGAGCGGCTACGGAACCTGCCTGGCTGGCGGCCGGGTCACCGCTATTCCCCGTGGCTTCCCGCCTGACCTGGCACGGTTCTGGCACGCCGACACGGGTGATCTCTCATTGCTGGGCTTGGCCGCCTGGATGCTACGAATCAACTCAGCCGTCTGCGCTGACCGTTTCGCCCCCACTGTTGTCAGTGGGCCCTCATACAATCGGAGTTGACCGTCATGGTCCTGATGCGAAGGAGGTGAATGATGGCCAAGAAGGGAAGCGGTGGCAGCTCCGGGAGCAAGGCCCGGAGCGCCGAAACCGGCCGGTACGTGACCAAGAGCTATGCGAAGGCTCACCCGCGTACCACGGTGGTAGAGACTCCCAAGAGGCGTTCCGGCAAGAAGTGACCTCTTGAAGTCCAAACAGGGAGGGGTGTCGCTCACGCGGCGCCCCTCCGCTTCTCCCACCCTATCGACCCGTACGCGGACGGCTAGCCGCGGGGACGTCCGATCAGGACAACATTGAAGACCGCCGTGGCAGCGATGTCACCGCTGGTTCAAATCCCACCGCCTCCGCAGCGTGAGCAGTGAGAACGGCCCCTGACCAGAGCTGATGGTCGGGGGCCGTTCGCTTGCCAGGACGGCGGGCCTTCCCGCTGTCTCCCGCCCGATCGGGCACGGCTACGGCACGGGAACTTCTGATGTTCCTCAACTGTGCTTCTCTGGTCGGCGCCTGCGCCGGTACCCGAAGTACCGTCTCTGAGCAGGGGAAGAGCCGTCGTCGACTGTCGTCATCCGCCATCGTCGGCCGCCCTCGCACGGCCCAGGGGCGGCCCAGCCAGGGTCACTCGTCGACTACCACGCTCTGGTTCATCGAACGGTCATGGACAGCGACGCCCCAAAGGACTCGCGCGTTCCGAATGTGATCATCTCGTGACTTCACGCAGGCCGATCTTCACTCTATCTTTAGCTTTACTTGAAGGATCAACCGATAGGCACAGAAATGTCCGCACCGCAGCCTGTACCCCCTCAGCAACCCCAGGCGCCGCAGCCGATCATCATCAACAACAACGTTGCTGCTTCTGCCTCTGCGGCCGCCTTCGCCGGGGGGTACGGTCGACGACGCCAGTCCGCCAAGGTCCACGTGGTGCTGTTCCTGTTCACTGGGGGAATCGGCAACATCGCTTACGCGTGGTACATCAGCGACTGGAACAAGAAGCGCGGTCTGTAGTCAACGCCGGCTGAGCAGCAACAGCCGAGTGAGCGTGAGGGGCGCCGACCCGCAAGGGACGGCGCCCGCACGCGGCTGATGCTTTGAGGTCTGGCCTCATCCTTATCAGGTCGATCACAGGGGACCGTCGACGTCGGTCAACCCGGCCTGCGCCTCGGCAGATCGTCCACTGGGGTCCGCCGCCGAGCGCTGCTGTTCGTGCTTGTTGGTGTCAGCCGCTGGTGTCAGTCGCCGCACGCAGCCTTGACAAGCGCGGCCATTCTCTCGGCTTGGACGTGTGTCGGGCTCTGCACTGGCACCGCCTCAGACTCCGTTTGCCTCCTGATTTCGGCGAACGCTGCCGAGGTCCGCCGTCTCGGCGGCGATCACGGCAAGGGCGTCCTGGAGTCGGCGGACGGCATCCTCCGCCTCCGTGTATTCCTCAGGGCTGGGGAGGACAGTGCCGAAGCTGCCGCCACGGTCGGCTGGCATGGCGCGCCAGCGTAGGACCGGTTCGAGGGCGTGAGAGCGCCGGAGAGAAACCAGGCCAGACGGCCGTGAGTACGTGCGAGGGAGATGGCCAGGACGGCGAGTGTTTCCCGCAGGTGTTCGAGCCGCTTGATCTGCGGCAAGTCCTCCTGGACGTTCGGCGGGCCGACAACGTCGCGCAGGCCGGCTTCGGTATCAAGGGCAAGTGCGCGGTCGCTCGGCTCCAGTTTCCACACCTGGTCCTGGATCTGCTGCTCTGCTTCCTCGATCAGCACTGCAACGATCCTGCGCATGTCCATGCAGATCAGCCTAGAGGAACGGGCTTAGGCGTGGCGCTACCCCTCGATGCGAACTACGGGCACGGGGGTTGCTGAGGTCTCCTGGGCTGGCCGCGCGACTGCTCAGGGCTGCGAACAGTCACCTGCGGTCGGTGCGGTTGCTGTACTTCGCTGCTGTACCGCAGGCCCGACCGCGCTTAGCTTGGTGAGGTGAACTTCAAGCCGGAGGTCGAGAGCCACTGCGAGCAGTGCGGGACCGCCTTCCCCAGCAACTGGATCGGCCGCCCAAAGGTGTACTGCTCGCGTAAGTGCCAGCGGGCTGCGGCGAGGGCGTTCCACAGTCTCAGAAGCACCGCGCCATCTGCTTGCGCTCAGTGCTCCGCAGCGATCGAACAACCCGCAACAGGACGCCTTAGGCACTTCTGCTCAGATCGATGTCGAAAGGCGTGGGGGGCAGCAAACAGCAAACGGGTAGATCCTCTTGTTCGGCAGTTGGTACGGGCCGGAGAGACTGCCAGCAAGCTGACTCATGCTCACATGATGGGCGACATTAACTTGACGCGCCGTCATACGCAGGAGGTTCGAGCGACCGCCTTGGCGCTTCTAGATCTGTTGGACCAGACGCACGACTTCACAGGCGAGCACCAACTGAACCTGCTCATCGAGACCTTGCGGGACCTCTGGAGTGATCCGCGGCCCGGCGATACGGGCCTATAGGCCCTCTGAACAGCAGCGACTTATTGCCGCGGACGGAAGTGCGGCGTCAACTAGCTCGGCGCGTCGTGGCGAGCCATCATCTTTTTGTCGTTCCTGAGCCCAAGCTCCTTCAATGGAGAGCTGGGCCGTTTTGCTGTCTGGGCCACTGCTCCTCGCTGAAGGGGTGGTGGCCCTCTCTGCTCGGGAGGGTCTGGAGCTAGGGCCCGCCCGCGGATGTGGAGTCGCGACGGGCGAGCCCAGGGACCTGGAGGCCCGTAAGTGACAGTAACCGTTGGTGCGGTACCCATGGCGATCTTCCTAGTGGCGTGCTTTGTCGCCTACCTGGTCTTTCGGCATTCGTCGCGAGATCCACAGGGGGCGCCGGTACGAGGAGACCTGGGAGCCGCGATTGCTGCTGCCGGCATCGTCGTATCCGCACTGGCCTGGCTGCTTGGTGCGGGAACGGGGTCCGACAGCGAGATATCCAGGCCTCTGGATGGAGTACCTGCCGTCACTCAATCCCCGACGGCTCTCAGCAGCGAGCCCCCAGCTCAGCCCCCTCGCTGAAGGGAACGGGAGGGTGCGACGGCAGACATTCACTACCCACCACCCTCCCCAGCTCCCATCCCGTCCGCCGTCGACCCACACGTCTGTGGAGCGGGCGTGGTTCATGGCGTCCAGGTGGAGCGCGCTACTGTACGAACGACCTGGACGCCATGGGCCGCGTCTGCTCGGCTCTGCCTGGGTCGGCGGTGGACGGGATGGGAGCTCCCCGCGCACGCCACTACGAACCCGCGGCCGGGAACGGTGCCCCCTCCATCCCGGTGCCGGCCGATCCCCCGCCGGAGGCATTGCTTTGACCGCGGGCCGCTTCATGCGGTGATCGACTCATGGCCTTCGGCCCTATCCACATGTGGGCGCGCGTCGGCGCAGCGTGCGCGGAGCGGGCCGAAGGCAGGAGCGCAGCGCGCAGCGGAGCCGGGAAGCGCGCCCGGCGGAGCGGAGCGCAGCCGGGGCTTGAACCCGTAAAGAAGGTTGTTACTCAGTACCGGCAGGGATGTGCCATAGCGGGGCTGCGAACTGCTCCGGTCGCCTGTCGATGAGTAGGCGGCGCAGGTCATCGCGCTGTGAGCCGCTGAGGTTCAGGGCCTCGGTGAGGTGGCGGAACGTCGTGTGGGTGACACCGCGGCTTCGGGCCTCTGCCTCGAACTGGGTGAGTTGGGGGAGCACCGATTCGGCGTTGAGCTTCGGCGGGTGCTGTTCCTTGAGCCAGAGGGCCTTGTTGCGCTCGTAGTCGATCTCGGAGAAGCCGCAGATTTCACGGCTCAGTGACTCCGCCTCGTCCAGGGTGGTGGTCGACATGAGGGCGCGGGCCAGCTCGTTGCGGCTGACGGCCTCGTCTAGGTCGGCTTCGTGGAGCGTGGGGCTCTCGTCGGTGAGGGGAATGGGCAGGCCTGCGTCTCGGACTTCGCAGGTGCCGCGTACGCCTCGGGCTGCCGCTGCGAGCATGCCGGTCGCCTCCGAGGGGTGCCACTCCAGGACCTGGCTGATCGACTCCGTGTCCGCCGCGGTGAAGGTGTGGACGAGGGGGCCGAGTATGCCTCGCAGGTCCTCGTGCGACAGCTCGCCGTCCAGGCCGGGGCCTGCGACCAACAGGCGGACGGGGGCGTTGATCTGGCAGCACGCTGCCAGTGTCAGGGAGTCGGCGAGCGGGCTTTTCAGCGTCGGTTCGTCGCCCCGGGCCAGTACGTCGCCACCGACGTCGAGGAGATCGATCGACGTCGGCCTGAGGTGGGTGACCAGATTTTCGAGTTGGTGCGTGATGCCCTCGGCGCCGTGGCGCGGGTCGATCAGCGCGATGGTGTGCGGGAGTTCCGCCGCGAGTCGGGGGAGGGTGGAACCTGCCGGCGCTATGGGACGAGCCTGCGCCGGCACCTTCCGGACCGCCGGGGTAAGCGGTTCGAGGCCGGTGAAGTCGTCGGCTCCTCGGGGGCCCGGTACCGGGTCGATCAGCAAGCGGTCCCACGCGTACGTGAGGATCACCGCCTGGTCGCCGTCCCCGTACAGGGCGGTGTGAAGCATTGCGGCGGCGACAGCGTCGCCCCCTCCTCCTGCTGCGACGATCAACCGCGTCATGGGCCCAAGACTACGGGGTGGGCCCTTGACCAGTCGCCCTATAGTGGCTAGAGGCTATAGCCACTTGGACGAGGAGGGGGCATGCCCCAGATCGAGGAAGCTCAGCCGAAGTATCTCCAGATCGCGCACTTCATCCGCGATCAGATCCTTCGGGGCGACTTGCGGCCCGGGGACGAGGTTCCCTCGGAACGGCAGCTGGCGGCTGACTGGAAGGTTTCCCGGCCAACGGCGGCACGGTCGTTGGAGGCTCTGAGCCATCAGGGGCTCGTCGAGAAGCGGCAGGGGTCCGGCACGTACGTGCGGAGCCTGGAAGTGAACCGGCGGGCACGCGAGTTGTACGGGCGTGCCCGGCAGACCGGCAAGATCTACACGCCCGGCGAATACGCGGTGATCACGTCGGCCGGATGGCTGGATGCGCCGGACCACGTTGCTGAGGCGTTGGGCCTGGTGAAGGATCGCCGCGCCGTGCACCGCCGGCGGGTCACCAACAACCAGGACGGGCCCATCACGCTGTCCACTTCGTGGTTCGCGCCGGACGTCGGGCGGAAGGCGCCCAAGCTGCTGGAGCCGGAGCGGATCCAGCAGGGCACCCTGATGTACGTCGAGAACATGACGGGACGGCAGGGGAGTTACGCGGAAGATCGCATGTGCGCCCGACAGGCTACCGATGAGGAGGCGGCAGACCTCCAGCTTGATCCGAGGTCGGCCGTGCTGATCGTGCACCACGTCGTCTTCGACCTCCAGGACCGGCCGTTGGAGTTCGCCGAAGCCACTTACCCGCCGCAGCGCTGGGCGTTCGAGCAGGGATACCCCCTCACCTGACGGGCCGTCACTTCGGCGAACCGCTTGCGCGCCTCAAGTGGCCAATGCCACTATCCAGTAAGTGGCTAAGGCCACTTGATGGGAAGGGGGCACGGAGTGACGAGTCAGCAGCGGCATCAGGGAGCGCACTTACCTTGTCGGAGTTGCCGGGGACGGGGCTGGAAGCGTGTCAGCTCGCGTACGTCTCTGGCGCTCACCGCCACTGCCGACCGCGCCCGCGCCACATCTAGGCGGCGCTGCCTCGACTGTGACGGCAGCGGCAAGGAGTGAGGGCGGATGGCGTACACGATCGACCGCTACCCCTGCGAGGAGTCGCCGCGTCTCGGCGCGATGACCCTGCAGCCGGCCCCGGAGTCCGTACCCAGGGCCCGGCGATGGTTCCGCAAGTTCATCGCCCCGTACAACCCGGCCTGTTCGGTCGACGACTGCGTGTTGATGATCTCGGAACTGGTGACCAACGCCATCCGGTACGGACGGGCGGATGAACCGTGGCTCGTGCGGGTGGAGTGGTTCCGTGAGGAGACCTCGCTTCGGGTCGACGTCCACAACCCCGGCTTTCCCGCGAGCGTGAGGCTTCGGCGCCCGGACGCCAACGACGCGCACGGGCGCGGGCTGCTCCTCGTCGACTCGATCGCCGCATCGTGGCACTCCGGGCCCAGTCGCTTCGGCGGGACGGTGGTCTCCTTCGTGGTCGCCGATGCCTGGCCGTCGTGAGGAGGGGAACACCTTCCGTCGGTACTGCGCCGGCGGATTGGTCGCTAGTCTGGTTGACCAGTTGACTTGGCCAATCTCGACAGGCGGCGGCGTTCATGGCGTATGAAGTGGAGGCACCGAAGTATGTCCGCCTCGCTCAGACCATTCAGCAGCGCATCGAGGACGGCACGTACCCGCCCGGAACCCGCGTGCCCAGTGAGAACCAGCTGGTGCAGTCCTTCGGGATGTCCCGCCCGACCGTCGTCCGGGCGCTGGAGCTGCTGAAGCGTGACGGCTGGCTGGAGTCCCGGCAGGGGTACGGCACGATCGTGCGCGGGCGGCCGGCTGGCGCCGAAGAGAAGGACCGCCGGGGGAGCGAAGCGCTCGCGCGTGACGAATCCCGGACCGCGGGGCGGCTCGTCGAGGTCGGTCGTGTCTCTGTTCCGGCGCGCATCGCCTCCGCACTCGGGCTGCCGAAGCGGGCGAAGGCCCTCGTGCGCCGGTTCCTGGTCGAGGAGGACGGTGAACCCGTCGAGCTGGTCTCGTCCTACTTCCCCGCCAGCCTGGTCGACGGCACCGAGCTGGAGAGCACCGACCCCTTGAGTGGCGGTACCCGTGCTCACCTTGAGGCGCGGAAGAAGGTCCGCTTCGACCACGTGACGGAACGGGTCTCGGCTCGACTGCCCGAGCGCGAGGAAGCGGAGCTTCTGGAGCTTCCGGAGGGTGTGCCAGTCCTCAGCGTCCTGGTCGTCGCGTGCGACGCCTCCGGGCAGGCGCTGCAAGTCTCTGACGTGCTGCTTCCTGCTGATCGGCAGGAGCTGGAAGACACCTATCGCCTGAACTAAGCCCGATCGGGGGCTAACCGTCCTCCCGGCCGGGAAGCGGCGCGCCTTGGAGGAATGCCCGGTAGGCGTCTGCGGCGGCATCCTCCACGGTGGGACCCGCCGGTCCGTACCGCGTGTCGCTCCGGTCGCGCTTCGGCCCGGAGATTCAGAACGCCTCATCGGTTCCGACGTCGTAGAAGTTGGCGTCGAACAAACCGATGCCCGTCGCGCGCCGCAGCGTCCGCCCGTGGAAGTAGGCGGTCTTCCAGCTCCTGGAGAAGTCCACCCACCCGATCCACGAGGGCCCGCGGTCGGTGTCATAGCCCGTTTTGAGCTGCATGAACATGATTCGGCGAGGCATGTCCCCAGCTTGGCCGGTCGTGCCCCTCCAGCAAACCGAGTTTGTGGAGCGACGCAACGACCCGACCTTTCTAGCTTGACAAGTCAACTTGGCATCCCTAACTTCGAACTTGCTAAGTCAACTTGTCAGGTGGCGAGTTGACCGACTCAGAAGGAGCAACCTCTGTGCGTGTGATCCGTGTTGATGCCTCGACCGCCACGATCCTGCTCACCGAAGCGCCGGCGCCGAAGGTGCGCGACCGGCAGACCGGTGAGATCGCCAAGGACGCCGTGAGCGGTGAGGCGCTGATGACCATCGGCGTCGTCTACATCGACGAAGGTGAGTCGTCGCTGATCCAGGTCACCATCCCCGAGAGCGGTGTGACGGACGGCCTGACCGTAGGTGCCCCGGTCTCCCTCCCCGGCCTCGTCGCCCGGCCCTGGCAGAGCGTGTTCAACGGGCGGGAGCGGCACGGCATCGCCTTCCGCGCCACGGCCGTCATGCCCGGCGCGTTCCAGATGGCTCAGGCGGGCTGATCGACGTGACCGACCTGGTGACGTTGGCCGAGCTGGGCGGACCGCTCGCTGCGATAGGCGGCGCGGCCTACGCCCGGCACGCACACCCGGCGGCGTACTGGTCCACGGTCGGGCTGCCGCTCTCGGTGGCCCGGTTGGTGGCCTCGTACTCCTCGACCATGGACGCGTGCGGGCTGACCGTCGAGCCGTCCCGCTGGCGGGCGCTGGCCGTTCGGGCCGCCACTCGGCGGGAGATCCGGCCGGTTCCCCCGCGCCGCGGAGTGATCCGGCCCAACTCGACGGGCCTCCGCGTACGGCTGCGGCTCGCTCCCGGGCAGGAACCGGCGGACGTGGCAGCCTCGGCCGAACGGCTGCGGCACGCCTGGGGTGTTCACGCCGTGTACGTGCGGGACGTCAAGCCGGGTGTCGTCGAACTCCGGCTCGTCGGCTACGACGTCTTACGCAAGGTGCGGATGCCGCGCCGTGTCGACGGCGGGCTTCTGCGGGTGCCAGTGGCGCTGCGGGAGGATGCGACTGCCTTCGTCCGCGACTACCGCGCCGTACCGCACGAACTCGTCCTCGGTGCCACGCTGTCCGGCAAGTCCATGTACCTGCGCCACCTCGTCGCCGGCCTTGCGGCGCAACCCGTTGCCCTGGTCGGCATCGACTGCAAGCGCGGTGTTGAGTTGGCGCCCTTCGCTCCGCGGCTCTCCGCGCTGGCGACCGACCCGGACGAAGCGGCCGAGCTGCTGCCGGTCCTGGTCAAGGAAATGGAGGACCGATACGACCTGATCAAGGCCCGACAGGGCATCACGCCCGGCACCCCGGACGAGGAGATCACCTCAGACGTATGGGGCCTGCCCGAGAGTGAACGCCCGGTTCCCATCGTGCTGTTCGTCGACGAGGTGGCGGAACTCTTCCTCGTCGCCACCCGCAAGGACGAGGAGCGACGGGACGAGATGGTCACCCAGCTCATCCGCCTTGCCCAGCTCGGCCGCGCGGCCGGCATCTACCTCGAAGTGTGTGGGCAGCGCTTCGGTGCCGAACTCGGCAAGGGCGCGACCATGCTCCGGGCCCAGCTCACCGGGCGGGTATGTCACCGCGTGAACGACGAAGCCTCCGCCAAGATGGCGCTCGGCGACATCGCGCCCGAAGCGGTCGACGCGGCCTGTTCCATCGCCCCCGAACTGCCCGGCCTGGCCGTCGTCGGCGACACCTCCGGTGGCTGGTCCCGCATCCGCACCCCGTACCTGTCCCTCGCCGACGCTGCGGCCACCTGCCGGGAATCGGCGCACCTCGCCCCGGACGTACCGGCGCTCACGCCCTTCCGGCCGTACGTCCCGCCCGTGCCCGTAAAGGCGTCTGGGACGGCGACCGTTCCCCGCCCGGTGACCGAGTAGCCCTACGCAACCCCTCGGCCGGCGTGGCCGTACCGCGCCACGTCCCTACCCCGCCATGCCCGGAACCGGAAGGAGTGGCGCCGTGCGTTCCCTGCCCGTCCGCCTCGACGCCGTACTCGTCCAAGCCCTGATCGCCGCCGCTTTGTCCTTCGCCCACCTGCACGACCTGGCCGCAGCCGCCGGACAGGACGGCTGGAAGGCGTGGGCCTACCCGGTCTCCGTCGACCTGCTGTTGGTGGCGGCCTGGCGGCGACTGCGCTCCGGCGGATCGAAAGCGGCCGGGTGGTGCTGGTTCCTCGTCGCGCTGACCGCGTCGCTTGGTGCCAACATCGCCACGGCCGGCCTGCTCGACCTGGACGCCGTACCCGCCTGGCTGCGCATCCTCGTCGCCGGATGGCCCGCGGTCGCCTTCCTCGGCGGCACGCTCCTCGCCCACGGTCCGACCGCGGAGTCTGAAGCGGCCCCGGCCCCGGCCCCGATCCCGGCACCTGAGCGGCCCGCTGTCGAAGCGGCGCCCGAACCTGCTGCGTCGCCCGGCACTCCCGTCCCGCCGGCCCTCGTCACCCACGCCCGCAAGGTCGCCGACGACCACCACGCCCGGACCGGAACCCCCATCGACACCCCGACCCTTCGTGCCCGGCTCGGCGTCCCACTGCCGCTAGCCGAAGCCATCGCCGCCCAACTCACCTGAATCGGGAGCACTTCCGCCCATGCGTCCGTCCACGCTCCGCGCCCTCAACCGCGCCGCCGAGCTGACCCGCCAGAACCGCCTCACCGAAGCAATGCTCATCGCCGAACCCGTGATCATCACCGCCGACGAGTACGAGGGCGAGGAGATCCGGCGGTGGCTGCTCGACCACGTCGCCGACTTCACCGGCGAGAACCACCCCGACTCGAAGGAGCTGCCCTGATGCCCGCCAACCCGCGTTTCCGCCGGGTCGTCCGTATCGGACCCGTCCAGGTCGGCACGTACTACGACGGCCGGGGCCGCGAGAAGCACGCCGCCGTGTGCACGGCTCCGCGCTGCGGCTTCTCCGCCGACTACGACAGCCGCACCGCCGCCGAGCTGGCCGCCCGCACCCACCGCTGCCGCGCCCGCTGATCCGCAGAGGAGAACGCCGTGACCGTCTCGCTCCCGCTCGTCTTCGTCCTGGGCGTCGTCGCCTGGGCCGCGATCAAGTTTCTCGGCGTCCGCCTCTGGGTCGCCGTCGTGATCGCCCTGTTCGGCTTCTGGCTCTCCCACACCTTCCTCGCCCCCGCCATCGAGACCGGCACCCGCACCGGCGTCGACGTCGTCGACGGCACCGACAAATGACCAGGAGGTACGCCGTGCTGTTCCGCCCCCAGCTCCCCGAATCCCCGCACCTGCCCACGACCCTCACTGCGCAGCACCAGGTGCAGGCGCCGATGTCGTCCGCTGGCCGCCCGCTCACCCCCTACGTGGGTGCGGTCGCCGCGGTGGTCGTCGTCGGCATCGTCCTGACCGCGCTGCTGGCCGCCGTCGCCGTCACGGCCGTGTCTGTGGCCGTCGCCGCAGTGGTCCTGCGCTCCGTGGTCACCGGCGCCACCAGGCGCTGAGCGGCCACCGGGGCGGCAACAAGCCGCCAAGCATCCCGCCGCCCCGGGGCCGTCCCTTCCCACCGCCGAAACAGTCGAAAGGAACTCCCATCATCACCCGGCAGACTCCGCCCCCGCTGGCGGAACTCTCCACGCTGGCCTCCCTAGGCACCCTGCCCGAGCTGGCCCGCCAGCTCTCCGGCCTGGGCGGCTGCACCCACCCCGTCCGCCTCGACGGCCACCGCACCGAGTACGACGTCGACACCCGTACGGGCGAGATCGGCAGCGTCCTGCACCACCTCGACTCAGTCGCCCTGCCCGCCGGTCATCTCCTGGTCCGCTGCAACAACCGCCGGGCCACCCGGTGCGCGGCCTGCGCCGAGGTCTACCGCCGCGACACCTACCACCTGATCACCGCCGGATTGCGCGGCGGCAAGGGCACCCCCGACCAGGTCGCCACCCACCCGCGCGTCTTCGCCACCTTCACCGCCCCCGGCTTCGGCCCGGTCCACAACCGCCGCACCAACGGCCGCCCTTGTCGCTGCGGCACCCAGCACGACCAGGACGACGCCGTCCTCGGCACCCCGCTCGACCCGGACCGCTACGACTACGAGGCGGCCGTCTTGTGGAACGCGCACGCCGGTGCCCTGTGGCGGCGCTTCTCGATCTACCTCCGCCGGGAGGTCGCCAAGCGCGCCGGCCTCACCCAACGCACCTTCCGCCACCACGCCCGGATCTCTTTCGCCAAGGTCGCCGAATACCAGAAGCGCGGAGCCGTCCACTTCCACGCCGTCATCCGCCTCGACGGCCCAGAGGGCGGCGACACCCCGCCGCCCGCCTGGGCGACGGCCGAACTCCTCGCCGACGCCATCCGCGCGGCCGCGACCGCCGCCCGCGTCGACGGCCCGGAGATCGACGGCCGCGCCCACACCTTCGCCTTCGGACGACAGGTCGACGTCCGTGTGATCCGCTCGGCGGACTTCGACGGCAGCCAAGAGCTGACCGAGCGGGCCGTCGCCGCCTACATCGCCAAGTACGCCACCAAGGGCGCCGAGACCGCGACCGGCGCCCTCGACCGGCCGATCCGCTTCCTCGCCGAGCTGGCACAGGCCCGGATCACCGAGCACGCCCGCCGCATGATCCGTACCGCCTGGACCCTCGGCGCTCGCAAGGATCTCGAACACCTACGCTTGCGCGCCTGGGCTCACATGCTCGGCTTCCGCGGCCACTTCTCCACCAAGTCCCGCCGCTACTCCACCACTCTCGGCGCCCTGCGCGACGCTCGCGCCGAATGGCGCCGAGCGCAAGCAGCAGTGAACGGCCCCGAAACAGAGACGACGTACGTCCTCGCCCACTGGGTCTTCGCCGGCACCGGCCTTTCCGGTGCCGAAGCTTGGCTTGCCGCATCACTCGAACCCGCCCCCGGCACGGAAGGAGAGCCGACCACATGAACGACCGGTATCTGTCTGTCGACCAGGTCGCCGAGCTGCTCGGCACCTCCGTCCGCTTCCCTCGGCGGCTCATCGAGGAACGGCGCATCCGGTACGTGAAGGTCGGCCGGCACGTGCGTATCCCGGAGAGTGCGGTGGCGGAGTTCGTCGACTCGCACACGGTGGAGCCGTTGAGGCGTCCCCGTGCCCGCTACGGGAGGGCTGCCTGATGGCGAACGACAAGGGACGGCGGCGCCGCTTCGGTGCGATCCGGCGACTTCCCTCCGGCCGTTACCAGGCGCGCTATCCGGGCCCGGACGGCGTCATGCGGCCGGCCCCCTTCACCTTCGAGACGATCGCCGACGCCGACGACTGGCTTGCCGAGAAGCAGACGGAGATCCGCCGGGGGGAGTGGCGGGACCCCGAAGCGGGCGCGGTGAGCTTCCGGGCCTACGCGGACAAGTGGGTGGAGGAACGCGAACTGGCTCCGCTCACGCGGGACCTGTACCGGTACCTCCTGGACAAGCACCTCACCGCCTTCGCGGATCTGGACCTGGACGAGATCACCGCCCCGCGCGTCCGAGAGTGGCGTGCCGAACGGCTGCGGGCCACGGGTGCCAAGACGATCACCGCCAAGGCGTACAGGCTCCTCAAGGCCGTTCTGGAGACGGCCGTGGACGACGAGCTGATCCAGCGCAACCCGTGCCGGATCAAGGGCGCCGGCAAGGAGAAAGCGGCTGAGCGGCGCATCGCCACCGTTGCCCAGGTTGACGCGCTTGCCGAAGCGGTGGGGATGCGGTGGCGGCTGATGGTCTACCTCGGCGCCTACGGTCCGATGCGGCCGGAGGAACTGGCGGGTCTCCGCCGGCGTGACGTCGACCTCGACAACCTCCGCGTCCGCGTACGCCTCGCCGAGCCGGAACGGATGAACGGGCGACGCGTCCAGGGCGACACCAAGTCGGAGGCCGGGACCCGGACTGTGATCCTTCCCGCATTCCTCCACCGGGAGCTCCGCTGGCACCTGGAGTCGTTCGCGGAACCGGGGCCCGACGGGCTTTTGTTCGTAGGGGAGAAGGGTGCTCCCTTCCGGCGCAGCACCTTCGGGCGAAGGTGGCGTAAGGCCCGGGAAGTCGTCGGCATGCCTGAGGGCTTCCGGTTCTACGACCTCCGCCACACAGGGCACACGCTGTCCACCCGGTCCGGTGCCACGCTCAAGGACACGATGGTCCGCGCCGGCCAGTCCTCGGAGAAGGCCGCGCTGATCTATCAGCACTCCGACGACGACCGACAGCAGGAAGTCGCCGCCGGCCTCGACGCCACCGTACGGAAGGCGCGGGCCGCCGCGGCCGGGAGAGCGCCGGACAAGCCTTCTGGCACGAATCTGGCACGCGGCGAGTGATCGCCGAGCACAGCAAAAAGGCCCGGGTCTCTGACCTGGGCCTTCTTCGTGGAGCGGGTGACGAGAATCGAACTCGCGCTCTCAGCTTGGGAAGCTGATGTTCTACCATTAAACTACACCCGCGTAAGACGCCGGCCGGGCCGGTGTCCGATTGCCCCGTCACTGTACCCCATGCCGAGCCCCCCGCGCTGAAGCCGGCGCCTTGGAGGGGCCGTGCGCCATGTGGGTTTCAAGCGTGGGATCCGGGTACACGAAGCCGGAGTTGGGGCGTACCGTGGGGCCGCGCGTGGGGCGGACCAGGGGGGTGTCGCGTCCCGGAGTGCCGCTTGTGGAGCCGTCCGGAACGTCCCGTAGTGTGGCCTTTGTCCGGCGGGCAGCAGCCGGACGTGGCTCGTGGGGAAGGGACTCTTGGACTTGATGGAGCGCACCGTCGTCCGTTGTGCCGATGGGCACGTGTTCAGCACCGCTTCGTTCCCGATGCAGAAGGCCGAGCGCCTCGGCCCGGGGCGGCTCGTCCGGTGTCCTCGCTGCGCGCGGATGCGCAGCGTGGTGCCGGTGCCCCTCGAAAGCGTCGTCGGCGGCGCCGGCGGCGGGAACAGGTGAAGCAGCAGCAAGGCAGCTCAGCTGAGCAGCCAGGGCTCTGCAGTCGGCCGTAGCGGGCCGTAGCGGGGTCGGCGCGCGGAGTCGTCCGATTGTGGTCGGTCCGCGCGCCTTGCGTATCCTCGGGGGGTGCTTCTCTCAGACAAGGACATCCGGGCCGAGATCGACGCCGGGCGGGTACGGATCGATCCCTACGACGCTTCCATGGTGCAGCCGTCCAGCATCGACGTACGGCTCGACCGTTACTTCCGGGTGTTCGAGAACCACCGCTACCCGCACATCGACCCCTCCGTCGAGCAGGCGGACCTGACGCGCCTCGTGGAGCCGGAGGGCGACGAACCGTTCATCCTCCACCCCGGTGAGTTCGTGCTCGCCTCGACGTACGAGGTCATCACGCTCCCCGACGACCTCGCCTCCCGGCTGGAGGGCAAGAGCTCCCTCGGCCGGCTCGGGCTCGTCACCCACTCCACCGCCGGGTTCATCGACCCTGGGTTCTCCGGGCACGTCACGCTGGAGCTGTCCAACCTCGCCACCCTGCCCATCAAGCTCTGGCCCGGGATGAAGATCGGGCAGCTGTGCATGTTCCGGCTCACCTCGCCCGCCGAGCACCCCTACGGCAGCGAGCGGTACGGGTCCCGGTACCAGGGTCAGCGCGGTCCGACCGCCTCCCGGTCCTTCCTCAACTTCCATCGGACCCAGGTATGAGCACCGAACCCGCGCCCATACGCGAGAACCTCACCTACGAGGCGTTCGGCACCGCCGTGCGCGACCTCGCGCAGACGATCGCCGACGACGGCTACGAGCCCGACATCGTGCTCTCCATCGCCCGCGGCGGCGTCTTCGTGGCCGGCGGGCTCGCCTACGCCCTCGACTGCAAGAACATCCACCTGGTCAACGTGGAGTTCTACACCGGCGTCGGGACCACCCTCGTTGTTCCGAGCGAGGACCGGTATAGCGGTCACCGGGACGCGTGCGGCACTACGTTCGTGGTCCCTCGCAAGACCCAATGTAGTGATCCGAGTAAAGCACAGCAGGTGGGAGCGCGGTGCGGCTATCGGTCGACCTTCCGTACGGCACCCGTCGCCAGGGCCGCGCGCCGGCACCAGTGCGGCCGTATCTGACCCCGGACGCCCTGAGAGTTGCGAGAGATCATGACTGCCGTACGTGAGAACCTGACCTATGAGAAGTTCGGCACGGCCGTGCGCGAGCTTGCCCAGACCATCGCTGATGACGGGTACGAGCCCGACGTCGTGCTCAGCATCGCCCGAGGCGGCGTGTTCGTCGCGGGTGGGCTCGCCTACGCCCTCGACTGCAAAAACATTCACCTCGTGAATGTCGAGTTTTACACGGGTGTTGGTCAGACTCTCGAAATGCCAGTGATGCTAGCCCCGGTGCCGAATGCAATCGACTTTTCGAATAAGAAAGTCCTGATTGCCGACGATGTCGCGGACACTGGTAAGACGCTCAAACTGGTGCATGATTTCTGCCTCGAACACGTCGCCGAGGTGCGTTCCGCAGTGATTTACGAGAAGTCGCACAGCCTTGTGAAGTGCGAATACGTGTGGAAGCGTACCGATGATTGGATTAATTTCCCGTGGAGCGTTGAACCGCCGGTCGTGAAGCGCGAGGGACAGGTACTCGACGCCTGATTCGGGCATGAGTCCGCCCGCCGGCCGTAGATCGGCGCGGCGGGCGGGTCGCTGGCGGTGCTCGCTATGGGGTCGTTGTACCCTCGCCCGGGAGCGGCCCGGGGGTGATTTGGGGCGCGCAGTCAGGGCAGGCGTAGATCGTGATTCCGGGGCCGCTTGTGCGCTCGATATAGCGCACCGGGATGGGTGCGTGTGTCGTTCGCTCGCAGCGGCAGCAGCAGGCGGTCATACGGCCACGGCCGCGACGTCGTAGTCGATACCGAGTTCGGCGAGAACCGCAGCGGTTCGCCGTTCCCTTTGCAGGCGGCGCTCGCGTTCCTTCTCGTGGGCGATCAGGTACGGCCGGACGAGGGCGACCTGCTCGGCGTCAAGCGGGCGAAACCGCTCGGCGACGTGCGGGGGAAGGGAGCGCACGTCCAGCGGTCGCCGGGGTGTGGATCGCGATGGTGTGCGAGTTGAGAGGTGGGCGGCGCTGTGGCGTCCGGACGGCGGGGTGTGGCCCAGCAGGACCCTTAGCCAGTGGGCGAGCAGGGCGATAAGGTCGCGCATGTCGTCAGCTCCTCGATAGCTGGTGGCGCTGCCTCGGCGGCCGGTCCTACGCGGTCGCCGAGGCGTTTCTGTTTCTATCTTGTCTACCCTCGTCTGCCTACGTCTACCTACGAAGGCCGACGGGTGCCAACATGGCCGGTTGTCTACCCTCGGGACATGGCAGAGAGCGAGATCGACCACGAGTCGGCGACCCCCGTGTACCGGCAGATCGCCGCCTACGTCATCGCGGACATTGAGCGCGGCGTGCTGGCGGTCGGTCGGCGCATCCCCTCGGAATCGGCGTTGGTCCAACGCTTCGGGGTCGCCCGTGAGACGGCTCGGAACGCCGTCGCCTATCTCCGCGCGGAGGGGTACGTGCACACCGTGCCGCAGCGCGGATCATTCGTCGTCGACCGGTCAGGAGAGGGCAGCGACTAGCGCGGCCTCACTTGCCTGACTGCCAGTAGTTCAGCCAATCGTGGGCCAGGCGGGACATGTTCTTTTTCCACGTCTGGGGATCGGTGCTTGCGATCTCGTCCCACGTTCGGGCGTTCGCCTCGGAGAACACCAGCACCGACGAGTCGGGGGCCGTTGCCCACGTGGGGAAGTGTTCGCGCGCCCACGCGTCCGCGGAAGGTGCGGAGTGTCCGGCTTCCATGAGTCGCAGGATGAGGACAGCAGGGTCAATCCATGCCGCTCCGCGGGTCGGCCATGCCCAGTCGATGAGGTGAGCGCGCGTCGTGATGAGCATGTTGTGCGGCGCGAGGTCTGTGTGAAGCAACGTGTCGCCGACGAGCTGCTCGACGCCGGCAGGGCCTGCGTATCCGCTCCATCTGTCCTCGGCACGCTTGAGCTCGATGTCAGGGCATGGGGTGTTCTGTAGCTCCAACAGCGCGCGGGCGACGAGTGGCAGGTCGGAGGAACCAAGGGCGTAGTCGGCGTGGCGGCCGACGAGGTGCTCGTAGCCGATCAGGTCCCATCCGGCGGCCTGGACGTGCCACAGCAGCCGCGGACACGACGGCGGTAGGTAGGGGTTGATCGTGGCCTCGCGCTGCTGTGTCCGAGCCTGGGGGTGATCGGTGGGCACGCCCTTGACGAACAGGGTCGCGGCGGCGGTCTGAACAGTGGCGGCGATGCCGGAGTTGGCGCCCGCGTCGGCGGTCTGGGCGCGCACTACCGGGCCGGTGTGCTGCTCGACGGCGTCGCGTGCGGCGAGCGGTAGGTCGTCCCAGTGGATGCGGTCTACTGGCATGTCGGGTTCCTGGGGGTGGACGGGCGAGCCGCCCCCGACCCTACGCGGGCGGGGGCGGCCCCGTGGTGCGTGCGGGGTTTAGTACGGCTGGTCGTCGTCGGCCTGGCACGAGCAGCCGAGGCTCTCGGAGAACGTGCCGATCTCCTTGGTGATCCGGAACTCGTCGTCAGCGATCGGCCGGGACGTGATCGCGACCGGGAGCGGTCCGGGGGTGGCGGTCGGCCGGGGGGAGATCGCGACGAGGACCGGACCCGCGGCGGCGGACGGGGTCTGTTCCGTGGTGCGGGGCTCGATGGCGGTTGCCATGGTTCACCTCACTGGTTCGGGGTCGGGATGCTGGCAGTACATATTTCGTGGTGCCTTCGCCTCCTGGTAGAGCTTGGCCATGGGGCGGCAGGTGGTGCAGCCGCCCGGGTTGCCGTCGGCGTCTTTCTGGCCGAACATGCAGCCGGCGCAGCCCCCGGTGCGAAGCTGTAGGCCGTCGGCGATGCCGCCGAGGCGTTTGAGTCCCTCGAGGCCTTCCTGCATCAGCGGGATGTGCGGGTCGCGGCCGATCTTGCATATGGATGCGTGGCCGAACGGATCGGCGTGAAAGAACGTGTGTCCGGCGTTGCAGCCGGTGAACGGCTTCCGCTTACGGAGGTACTTGGCGGCCTGCTCGGGGATCGGGGTCGCGTCGCCCTGGATGGTGGGCGACATGTTGGTGAACACGAACACCTGGCCGTACCGCTCGGCGAGCTGCTCCATGGCGGCGAACTCGTCGGCGTTGTCCTTGGTGATGACGATGTTCAACTGCAAGCGCAGGCCGGCCTCGCGGGCGGCGTCGAGTCCACGGATGAAACGGCCGAACGCGCCCCGGTTGCGGGTAAACCCGTCGTAGGTCTCCTCGGTCGCGCCGTAGACGCTGAGGGACAGGTGATGAGGCGGGCGCTTGGTGAGGGTCTCCAGGATCTTCGGCTTGTGGAGCTGTGATCCGTTGGTGGAAATCGTCAGCATGATGCCGAGGTCATAGGCGTACGAGTACGCCTCGGGGAACTCGCGGTCGATCAGTGGCTCGCCGCCGGTGATCTGAAGCCACAGCACGCCGGCGTCGCGCATGATGTCGAGTAGCCGGACCTTGTCGGCCCAAGGCATCCCCTCGAATCGCTTCAATCCGAGGTAGCAGTGCGGACAGTCGTAGTCACAGCCTTTGTTGATCTCGTAGGACGCGCGGGCCATGCCGTACGGGGAGGGAGCGCGTACGAGGACGGCATCGCGTAGGGGCCGGTGTTCCGGAAGGTCGAGCCCCCATGCCTGGCGTGCGCCGTCGACGAGCCAGTGCGGCGCCTCGGCGCCCGTGCTCGCGGCCTTGCTCAGTTCGAGGTACCGAGCGAGCGGAATCTGCACCCCGTTGTCGTCGCCGGGACGTAAGACGAGGTACTCGTCGAGGAACGGGCTAGCGATCAGTTCGGGCATGAGTCCTCCATCTGGAAGCGGAAGCGCGGCGGTGTCGACCCGCGCCCGCGGGGGCAGTCGATGATTCGGCGGGGCTCGATGACGTCGAAAGGGAGGCCCGGTCTCTCGCGAGGGTGGTGCGCAGCACGAGTTGGTCGAGGAGGTACAGGCAGCCGCGGCAGGCGTACATGTCCGCCTGCAGTCCGCTGGATTGAACCGGGCCGAGCCATGTCACCTCGACGTCTTCCCGGGCGCACCACAGCCAGCAGGCGCCGAGCTGCCAGTCGTGGCGGTCCCAGAGGGCGTGTTGTACGTCGGGCTCGCCCGTTTCCGGGTCGATGTCGCGGCGGGACAGACGGAATACAGCGTCGGCTTCGGGAAGACGCGAGGGCGGGAGAGTCGTCGTCTTCATGTTGTGCCGCCCGCATGGTTGCGGGGCCATCTGCCCGAAGGATGTCGCACGCAGGTCTTTCCCATGAGCAGTCGGTCGCCGGCAGCGGTTACGGCGAGGTAGTCCTCGACACGATCGCGATCGGCGCCCCGGGATAACTCGTCGAGGCCGACAGCGACCGCCACGGGTCCGCCTTCGTCGACGAATCGAGTCCACTCGCCCGCGCCCACGGGTACGCGCAGCAGGTAGTCGCATTGGTCGATATCGAGAATGACTGTGGCCTGCCCCTGCATACGCAGGCGGCGCCCGATGTCTGGCAGCAGATCAGACGCTGGGGCGAGGCCGAGCGAGGCGCCAAGGCCGCGCATTCGGGTCTCGATGGCGACGGGCGTCTCGTCGCCGCGACGAGCCAGCGGGTGAGCGATAAGCAGAAACGCCACATAGCCGTGCGGGGTGGCGTCGAGCCATGTCAACACGCCGACGGATGCGAGCAGTCCCGCATCGGGGATGGGCAGCGTCCGCTCGGCCGCGGTCAACACGCGTCCCCCGTCGATGTCGTCGCACCTGTTGGGACGGCGACTTTGAACTCGAACCAAACGACCTTCCCGCGCGGCGAACGCGGATCGACGCCCCATTCGTCGGAGAGCGTGTAAACCAACAGCAGGCCACGGCCGTTGGGGTCATTGTCCCCCGGCTGCTGGGGGCGCGGACGGCGGCGGGACGGGTCGTGAACCTCGACGCGCAACCGCGCGTCGTCCTCGGCGAGCTTGACGAGGAACTGCTCGTTTCCGGTAGTGCCGTGCTGCACAGCATTGGTCGCGAGCTCAGAGACGCAGAGCAGGACGTCATCGATCCGATCAGGGCTGGTGATGCCCCACGCGGTGAGCGTGGTCTGCGCGAACGTACGGGTCTGCGGTACGGCCCGAGCATGGCGGGGGAACCAGCGTGTCACCTCGTGCATGTGGCGCCCCCTCTCACAGGGCGACGCGGTGCGGTACCGAGGACCAGCAGGGATAAGCCTGTCGTCTCCCGCTGTGTTGGGTGAGACTGGTCGGCGTCCTGCGCGGTACCAACGTCAACGGTGTGCCCCATTGCTGAACTCCCGCCGCTTGGTGCTTGGTTCGTCGTACAGGCAACCGTGGCGGCGTGCAGAGCGGTACCGTCGTCAGGGGTGGCGGAAGGTGTCACTTAGCTACCACCCATGACCGAGGGGTAAGGGTTCACCATGAAGAATCCGAACAAGGATCTCGAACGCTGGCTCGAACGGTCCGGCATGAGCCGCAAGGAACTCGCGCGCCGGGTGAAGTCCGCAGCTCAGACGTGGGGGCAGCCGCACATCACGCCGGACGCGACGACAGTTCGGCGATGGCTGGCAGGTGATCAGCCGCGTCCGCCCGTGCACGAGATCCTCGCCGACGTCTTCTCGGCGCACTTCGGATACCGGGTCACAACGTACGATCTCGGCCTCGGTGAGGGACAGACAGCCGAACGCGCGCTCATTTACAGCTCGTCCTACGCGGTTACCGTGGAAGCAGTGACCGACTTGGGGAGGGCGGACGTGGACCGTCGCAACTTCTTGGCCGCAGCGCCGTTTGCCGCTGTTGCGGCCGTCGGGCCGTCCCGCGACTGGCTGCTCAACACGCTTGACCAGCAGCCGGAGCCGGGGCCCCGGGTGCGCCTTGAAGACGTGACGGCGGTCCGGAACATGTTCGGCGAGTTCCAGAAGATGGACGTTCTACAGGGCGGCGGTTCCGGCCGACTCATCCTCGCCGAGTACATGAACCAGCACGTCTATCCGCTGCTTCGCCGCACCCACACCGAGGAAGTGCGGCGGGCACTGTGCGAGGCGGCGGCCGAGCAGACATACCTGCTCGGGTGGATGGCATACGACAACGGCGAGCACGGGACCGCCCAGCGGTACTTGATCCAGTCGCTTCGGCTCGCTGAGGAGTCAGAGAACGCCGCGCTCGGCGCGCACGTGCTCGCGGGCATGGCCGATCAGGCAACGTTGCTCGGCAACCCGGAGGAAGGGCGCCGACTCGCACAGGCCGGCCGCGCCGGCCTCGGCTCGGGTCAGTCTCCGGCCTGTCTGGCGGACCTGTGGGCGCTGGAAGCTCGGGCACTCGCCAAAGTCGGCGACAAAACGGCGGCGGCCCATGCCGTGACCCAGTCCGAGACCGCTTTCAGCCGCGTACGTGCGGAGGAAGAACCGGAGTGGGCGACGTTCATCGATCCGGCGTACCTGCATGGCGAACACGCGAACACCTTCCGGGACATCGACGACCCGGCAAGCGCTGAGGAACACGCGCGCCGGTCCATCGACCACGCACGCAAGCAGCGGCGAGCGCGTCGGGGTGCCATGTCGCAGGCCGCGCTCGCGGTCTCGCACTTGCAGCGCCGGGACCTGGAGGCCGCGCACTCGGCCGGTCTGCGGACGTTGTCGCTGTCGCGACAGGTCAAGAGTTCGCGCTGCATCGAGGCCGTGCAGGACTTGCAGCGCCGGATGCAGCCGTACGGGACGCACCGCCTCGTCGCGGACTTCAACGAGCGCGCCCGCGAGCTCGTCGCAGCGGCGTAACGACAAAGGCGCCCCCGTCCGCCGACTGTTAGTCGGCGGACGGGGGCGCATGCGCTAAGCCAAGTTCCGGTGTGGACTTCTTACGGCGTAACCAATGCCATTCGCTCATTCAGGAATCCGAACAGGCGCTGCACCATGTCCGAAGCTGTGGCCGGAATGTAAAGCTCGCGAACTGCACGGTGTATATCCGGCCGGTCTTCGGCGACCGCGTAGAGCGAGGCTGCTGTATATGTGTTAAATGCGTCTGTCCCCTCGGGGGCAAGCGTGTGCACCTCGAACTCGACGCGCGGGGCTCCCAGCCTTCCTTCGAGGAGAAGCTGCATCACATTGGCCTCGTAGAGAGGCTGATACAGCCTGTCGCTGCGAAGGCTTTTCTTGAAGGCGACTGCAAGGATGATTTCGCCAGGTTCAATACGCCCCTGGACGAGCTTGTGGGCTTCTCTAAGCTCTGACTGGGCGGGATGGTTCAAGTTTGGGAGCGGGGTAGACCAGAGATCGAGCCCTCGAAGCTCTTCCGGGACCACGACCACGGCAAGGTCTGGTGTTGATGTGGGGAGCCCAAGACTCTTGTCGCCGAGCCCGTTTCGGATTTCTGAAATCTTGTCTCGTGCTTCGGGGACCAGGAGCTGAACCCAGTCGTAATCCCGTGGCAGATTTAGCACAGCCACTTGGCGCGATGGTGAAGGCTGAGTTTTAGGCTTCGCGTACCTCGGGGTTACTCCCCATGCGCCGCCGATCATATACCTATTCCACCAGGCTGCTGCATTCCACATGACTGCGGACGATACGATCTCAAAAATATCGCCGGCTACTTTTGCCTCAGCCGAAGAGGACACCGAGAAGTCGACATCGTATAGGAGTTTGCCCTCATCCTTGGCGTTCTCCAGCGGTCGGGAGATGATCTCGGCATACGGCATGTTGTTGATGCCGGCGGCGGCGAACCCTGGAATGAAAGATGGGAATGTGTAGGCGAGCATGTTTTGCTGTGCGAGGCGGAACTTTGTAGTCCTGTTTCGGATCGGGGCATCGCGCAGATCTGTGATGCAGCGATCCTCTTCCTTCAGAGCTTTGGTCTCAACCTGACTGAAGGCGAACGGCACTCGCACTCTCCTCGGCCTGCTTAACCAACACATACAGGGGTGTGCCGAGGGCATCGGCGAGCCGCGCTTGCGTCAGTAGGGACGGGTTTCGCTTCCCCCGCTCCAACCCGCTCACGTAGGTGCGGTCGAGCCCTGACTCGACCGACAGCCGCTCCTGCGACCAACCGAGCTGAACTCTCGCCTCTCGTACGGCGAGCCCGAAGGATGATCGCAGGTCGAGCACGCACTGAACCGTAGACCGATGCCGCATTGAGAACCACGGAATATAAGTCACATTCGCCGGTGTACAGCTAAGATGTGGGCTTCGTCCGGCCGGAACGGCTACGGTCTGGGCAGCAACGAAGGGTGGAAGGCATGTCGATGTACCGGGCCGTCTCGCTGTTCTCGGGCTGCGGAGGCTTCTGTGAGGGGGTGCGTCTGGCAGGTTTCTCAGTTGAGGCAGCAGTCGAGATGGACCGGTTTGCGGCGGTCACGTACCGGCACAACTTTCCTGAAGTGCCCCTCTTTGAAGGGGATGTTCACGACTTCCTGAACAAGTCTTCGGAGGTTTGGCGGGAGGAGCGTGCGCGCTTTGAGGGGGTTAAGCGCGGCAACATTGACATGCTCTTTGGAGGGCCGCCGTGCCAGGGATACAGTCAGATCGGTACGCGCATTCTTGATGACCCGCGGAATGAGCTTTACGCACAATATGTGCGCATACTGAAGGAGCTCCGCCCGAAGGTTTTCCTGATGGAAAATGTCCCTAACATGCTGCTGCTTGCTAAGGGGAGATTCAAGAGGGAAGTGCTCGCCGCGTTCGCTGAGGCCGGATACTCTAACTGCGGCGTTGCCGTTGTTGCTGCGAGTGATTTTGGGGTTCCGCAGCTACGGCGTAGGGCCATCTTCTTCGGCGTTCGCGACGGCCTGGACCTCGGAATGGATGCTCAGGCATTCCTTGAAGCGACGCTCGAAGGGGAGAAGCTTCCGGAATCTACGGTCAATGATGCGATTCGCGATATTCCGGAATCTACCGCCGTTCATTACGAGCCGGTCAGCTATCCCAGGTCGCGGGCGGCAAGTCCCGTTCTGGATGAGATGCGGATCGACCGCGATGGCCGCTGGTACAGCAAGGAATACAAGCTCAAGGTGGCTGGCGGAACTAAGGCGCTCTTTAATCATCACACTAAGGAGATCCAGGAGCGTCGCAAGAACCTGATCTCCCTTTTGGCTCCGGGTGCCAAGGCTGACTCTCTCCCTAAAGAAATCTGGAACGGCGCGCGCCCGGAGAAGTGGCGGCGTCTACACCCGGACAAGCCTGCCTACACCATTCTCGCGCAAATGCATCGCGACATGTCTGAATGGGTCCATCCGAAGTTCCAGCGATGGATCACTGTCCGCGAAGCGGCACGCTTGCAATCCTTCCATGATGGATTCGTTTTCCAGACGAGCGAATGGCAGATGCTTAAGCAGATCGGCAATGCTGTCCCGCCGCTGCTTGCCCGCGCGCTTGCTGCTGCCGCACAAAAGGCGCTCATGCAAATTGATTCGCCGGAGAAAGAAATCCTGAGTTTTGGGGTGCCTGTGCAGCAGACGCTGATGCTCACCCCAGCGGGGTAGCTTCGTTGTAGTTTCCGTGAGGGCGCACAGACGACAAAGTGCCCCCGTTCGTCGGCACGGAGCCGACGAACGGGGGCACTGCGCTGATTATCGGAGTTGGGAGATCACGGCCGCGGTTACGCCGACGAGGCCGGTCACGGCGCCGATGCTCGGCAGGGGCCATCGGCGATCTTCGAGTGCGTCGACACGCGATTCGAGCTCGTCGAGCCGTTCGTCGGTCTGGTCGTGCCGCTGGGTGAGCAGGTCGAGCCGTCCGTCGAGGCGGGCGAACCCTGCCTCGACCGCGCCGCGGAGTCGCTCAAGTTCGAGGGCGACATCAGACGGCGAGGGGTCGGTCACTCGGCGGCCCCCTTATCTGTGCGGTCGAGGGCGAGCAGCTCGTCGTCGCGGTGCGATGCGGTGCGCAGCCACCGGGGCAGCAGGCCGTCGACGACAGGCAGGGCCATCACGCGCGTGATGCCCGCGGCAACGGCGAGCACGACGCCGACCCCGGTCGCGGTCTGCGGGATGTCGGCGGCGTCGATGATGAGCGGGGCGCCGGCGGCGAGGGCGAGCACGGTCTGCACGGCGGTGCGGACGGTGCGGCGGGCGGCGTCGGTCATGGGAGGTACCTCGTTCCGTAGAGAAGGGGAACGGGCTGCGAGCGGTGTGCGGGCGGCCCGTGGGGCGGGGCGGTCGGGTCAGACCTTGGGGACCTTGAGCGCGTCCCAGGAAGCGCGGCCGGGCCACCCGTCAGCGTCGTCGCCGCGGTAGCCGAGGTCGCGCTGCCATCGGGCGTACGACTGGCGGTCGGCCTCGGTCCACTGAGGGCCGGGGCCCTCGCGGTAGGCGGAGCAGCCGACGGCGACCAGGCGCCGCCCCATGGCGGTGACGATCGGCGAGCGGGGGTTCCTCTTGAACCAGTCGGCCCCCGGGAATGGCTCGTACGCCGACGGCTTGGGCTTGGGCTGCGTGGTGCCACCGGGGCGCGGGGCGCCCTTCCGGACCCACGCGTACAGCGCCGGTCCGGGGCAGGCGGTCGCGAATCCGTCGCGGTGTCCCTTGATCTCGTCGCCGGCGCCGCCGCTCTTGCGCAGCCACTCGACGGCGTCGCGCAGGCCGGCGAGCTGCGCGTCGGTCGGGGTGGTCAGACCTGAGTCGCCGAGCATGGCGCACACGGCGTAGTGCGCGGAGTTGAGCGAGCTGTTCCCATTGGCGCCGGTCTTCTTGTGGGCGCCGCGGCCCTCGAACACGTGGCCGTGCGGGCAGACGATCGCGTTATATGCGATGTCGGAGTAGTTCTCCTTGGTGTTGGCGAGGTGGCTCGCCTGGATCGCGCGGACGCGGGCCGCGCACTGCCCGTGATTCTCGGGGCGGGCGAGGGACACAGGCACGGCTGTGCCCTCGTAATGGATCTTCACCCCTCGCGTGCTGCCTATGTAGGTGAGCGGGTATCGGGAGGGACGGGCGCCCCACTGGGCGCGGGTCACGAACTGCAAGGGCCCTCCTCGGGCATGAGAAAAGCCCCGGGCCATGAGGGCGCGGGGCGTTGAATGGGCGGGCGGTCTAGGCGAGCGCGGCCCAGAATCGATTACTGCCGTTCTCCATCGAGCTGAGGGTGAGCGACGCGGGCGCCGTTGCGGCGCCGGTCGCGTACGAGCCGAACCGGCGAACGGTGGTCAGACCGAAGACATTGGGCGGGGAGCCGAACGAGCTCTCGGCAACGAGCATCATCGGGCCGTCGCCCGTGCTGGTGTTGTACTGGAAGCGCCACGCGACGTAGTACAGGCCGGCGGCGGCAGAGTAGGCGGCGGTGAGCGGGACCGAGACGGTCGCCCCGCCCGCGTTGTGGACCTCGGCCGGTTCGGCGTTTGCGGTCGACAGGTCCGCGGTCTGCGCGACCCTGGTTCCGGCGGAGTTGTAGAGCGCGGCCCACGATCCCGTGGTGAGTCCGCCCGCGTATCCGCCGAAGTGCCACACGATTTTCGTCACGGACGCCGCCGACCGCAGGTAGACGGCAGTGACGCGGATCGGGCCCGATCCGGGGTAGAGCGGGGCGGAGTGCCCGACGGCAGGGTCGAATGCCCACGTGAGCAGACCGAAGTCGGACGCGCGCCACTCGCCCCCGCCGAGCGCGTCCACGTAGCTTTTCCGGGCGAGGTGGTTGTCGGCGGTCGGTGCCGCGCTCGACGAGGGAACGCTGCTGAACGTCTTCGATCCGGCGATCGTCTGGTTCCCGGTGAGCAGGACGGTGGTTCCGGCGGCCTCGGCGCTGACGTCGGCGGCGTTCAGCACGACGGCGCCGGTCTTGCCGTTGACGGACGCGACCGCGCCCGTGCCGCCAGCGCCGACAGTGAACGTCGTGCCGTCGGACTGCCGTACTTTAAGCGCCCCGCCCTCGGCGTACACCAGGGCCCCGGACGGGTGGCTGCTACTCGGGGCGGTGGCGGCGTTGGCCACGGCCAAGATTCCGTCATCGCCGGCGCCGTAGTTGGTGACCGAGCCGACGGTCAGGTTCTTGACCTTTGCAGCGGTGTTCGAGACGAGCTCGGCGCTCTTGTTGACGGCGGTGTACGCGGACTGATCGGCGTTGGAAGCCTTGAACACGTCGGCGCCGGTACCGGCGTAGACGACGTGCAGGGTTCCGTCGGTGCGGCTGTATCCGCCGTTATTGGCTACGGCGCCGACGTCGGCCGCGGCGAGGACGATGTCGGCGGCGCTCTTGCCGTTGACGGACTGGATGACGCCCGGGGCACCGGTCGCGCCGGCCGGCCCGGGGTCGCCCTTGTCGCCCTTGGGGCCGCGCAGGTTCCCGCGGGGAGTTCCCCAACCCGATCCGCCGTTCTGGTAGACGTCACCGGTATCGGTGCGCAGCAGCAAGTCGCCCGCCCTGGTGCCGGTGCTCGAGGTGCTGCCGTTGTTCACGTACCACGCGGCGCCGCGCACCTCGCCGCCGAGCTGCGCCCACGATCCGGTGGTGCGCTGCCAGGTGGTGACGGTCGTACTGGTCACGCCGAGCACGGTCGCCGTCTCGTACCTGATGTAGAGGTCGCCGTCGACGCCGAGGTCGGCGGCGGGCGGGGTGCTGCCGGTGTAGATCCGTGAGCCGGGGGCGCCGGCCGGTCCGGTGTCGCCCTTGGGGCCGGGTACGCCGACGTAGTTCGGTTTCGAGGGGTCGGTCGGCGCGATGTCGGCGAGGTCGACGAGAGGCTGCGCCTTGGGTAGCAGGATGTTGTACGTACGGCCGACGGGAATTCCGGCGAGCTGCTCGGCGACGATGTACGCCCACCCGGACGGGTCCATGTCGGGGGCGTCGGTCGCGGGCAGCGTGACCTCGATCGATCCCTGCGCGTCGAGCTGGGCGACGACGGGGCCGCCGAGGATCACGTCGGACTGCGGGAAAGTGAGCTGCGCGGGGGCGCGGAAGGTGACGGCGCCGGACAGGGGGCGACCGGAGGGGTCGAGGAACCGTCCGCGCACGGTGACACTCGGGATGTTCTCGGGCAGCACGAAAGAGGGCGCCTCCTTGTCAGTCGTCGATGGTGCGCAGTCCCGGCTCGTCGACGGCGGCCGGCGGACTGTCGGCGAACGACGCGGCCGGAACGCTGAGCGGGTCTTGTGCCGCTGCTGCTGTGGTGGCCGTGCGTGCGGGGGTGTCGGGCGCCTCGTCGGCGGTGAAGGTGTTCCGGGTGTAGGCCCGGTAGAGGCGTGTCTCGACGTTGACGCCGCTGTTCTTGGCGCGGTGGCTGACGTCCCACGTCACGGATTGCAGGAACTCGACGCCGTCGAGGGGCGCCTCGATCGTGCGCTGCGTCCACGTGTTCGCGGGGACGTCGTACTCGGCGAGGGTCCTCGCGCTGCCCCCGGAAGGCGTCATGATCACCTTCACCTGTCCGCCACCCGTGCCAGCGTAAGTGAACACGACGATCACGGCGACCGCGTTGTGTGCGGGGCTCGCGCCCCACCACGCGGTCTCATAGGCGGTGCCGGTATAGGACTGCCGCGCGGTCGGGTACAGGCCGATGGGTATCCAGGGGCGGCCGAGGAAGCGCTCGGAGAACGCGTCATCCATCACGATCACGTCGCGGTTGCCCTGGTCGCGGTTCCACATGCGGACCATCTGTCCGGCGCCGGCGGCATTCTCGTCGCCGACGGTGAGGGCGGCGGTGCCGTCCGTGGGGCGGGCGATGCCGACGGCCCAGTCACCCGCCGGGGTCTCGCCGGTCATGAAGATGCGGTTGCCGTTCGGCGCCATGGCGATCAACCGTCCGCCCTCGCCGATCACGACGTCGCCGTGCAGTACCTCATTCAGTGCGGGGCGCATCTGCGCCCGTCCGGTGAGCTCGCGCACCTGCCGTTCGAGGGCGCGGATACGGTCGAGCAGATCGAGCGGTACAGCAGCCACTAGGTAGCCTCCATGTAGAGCTTTGCGGTTTCGGGTCGGCCGCGCACGGGTGGGGAGATCGCGAGGCCGACGACGCGGTACCGCTCGTCGAGGCCCTCGGCGAACCAGTCGTCGCGGATGCGTACGCGGACCGTTGCCCCGAGCAAGGCCGGGGACAGAGGGACGCGGTCGAGTGCGACGGTGATCTCGGGAATGGTCCGCGGTCGGCGGGCGGCGGCCAGGTCCGCGACGGCGTGTGCGGCGAGGGTGGCCTGCTCGGTCACCGTGGAGTAGTCGGCGGTGCCGTCGAGGCGTGGCCAGCCGGCGGCGATGTCCTCGTCGGCGACAAGCACATCGGACAGCAGCGGCAGCGACTCGGCGGCTTGGTTGCGGTTGTCCGAGGCGCCCCTCGCCTGCCACGCGTTCGCCTGCACGCTCGCGTCGATCGGCCACCCGTACGACGTGATCGGCCCGGGGCGGTCGAGGACGATCTCGCTCGTTCCGGCCCTGATGACTGGCGAGCCGAGCTGCAACCGCTTGATGCGCCGGCCGCTGCCCGGGTCGCGGTACGACATGATGCGCCACTCGAATCCGTCCTCGACTGCGCTGAGTTGGTCGAGCAGCTCGCGTATGCGTGGCTGGTCATGACGGCGGTAGGTGCGATCCCGTAGGACGCCCGAGACTTCCGTGCCGAACTCGATGCCGATGTCGCCGCCTTCCACAGACTGTGCATAGGCGACCAGGCCGCGGGCGATGTCGAGCTGATCGGTGCCCTTTGCCTCTTGGGTGTGGAAGACGACCCGGTGGTCGAGGTAGCTCGCCCATCCGCCGGCACCGATCTGGAGACCGAGAAAGCCTCGGTCGTTGCTGGTGACGTTGGCGGTCCAGACGACGCCGCCCCACCAGATTTCGGGGCCGCGCTCGATCCACAGAGCGGTGCGACCCGGCTCGACTGCGGCACGGGCCCGCTGTGCGATCTGCCGGTTCGGGAGCGGGACGGTCACGTTCGCCGAGCCGGTCTTGCCGATGTAGTCGTCGAGCGATACGTCGGTGAGCGGCAGCGCGTCGAGGACTTGATCGGATCGCAGATCACAGAGCAGCGCCCGGTACATGGGGGCGGCCACGGTTCACCCCCTCTATGCGTCGAGCGGGTACTGCACTCCGGAGAGAGCGGCCCAAGTGGTCACGCCCGAGCTGCTGATGAGGCGCAGTTGTCCGCTGGTCTGGGCGTCGAGCTTGATGTCGACGCCGCCGGCCGCGATCGGCAGGGACGTGAGCGCGGCGGGGCGGCAGTTGGCGGGCAGCACCGCGGCGAGCAGGTTTCCCGAGTTGGGGATCGAGCCGGACGTCGCCCACGACACGCCGCCGCGGAGTTGCAGGAACGGAACGCCGGCGATCGTGATGCGCCGGTACCGCACGGTGCCCTGCGCATTGCCGTTATTGGTGAATCCGGAGGCGAGCGTTACGGCGGTCCACCCGACGGACGGTTCGAGGGGCTGCCACGCCGTACCGTCCCAGCGGTCGAGTCCGGCTCCGTTGTCGCGGTACTGGCCCGGGTAGGCGCCCGCGAACGACAGTCCCCAGCCGCGGGGGATGATCCCGCCGTACGCCGCGGTGTAGCGGCGGCGGTCGGCGAGCGCGCTTTCCCATGTGATCCCGCCGGTACCGGCCGAGGCGCCCGCTGGAACCGTGATGTCCCACAGGCGCAGACAGGCCGAGGGCAGGGTCGGCGGACTCGGCGTCGCGTTGGCGGCGCCTTGGACGATCTCGACGGCGACCGCGGTCTGCTCGCTCGTGTCGTACAGACCGTCGTAGACCTTGAGCACTACCGAGTCGATCCGCGTGTACTGCGCGTTCCCGTCGCCGACGGTGAGCGTCTCGGGCGAGGTCACGGCCACGGGATAGGCGCCCTGCGCGGTGGTGCCCTGGACCAGGGCGCGGCCGGTGCTGATCTGCACTTGCATGGCGGCGACGCCGGTCGCCTTGAGCGGGTCGCCGCCGGCGATCACGCCGTCGCGGGATGTCACGGCGGACTCGGGCGCCATGGTGCCGAGCGGTGCGAGGCGGGTGTCTTCTCTGGTCTGCCCGTTGGGCAGCAGCCATCCGGCGCGCACGGTCACGTCGGGGTGTCCTCCTTACCAGTAGGCAGAGCGCCACCGGAGCGAGCAGGCGGCGCGCGGGTCGCTCGATCCGGGGGCCGCGCGGAAGGTGAGCGAGGCGGCGCCGGGGGCGAGGGTGAACAGCGGCTCGGGCACGCTGCGGGCGGTCGCGGTGTAGAGGCGCGAGGCGGTGCGGTTGAGCGTGACCGTGCCGGCCGCGGTGTCGACGAGCAGCTCGTCGTCAGCGGCGAGGGCGATGTCGTATTCGAGGACGGCGCCCGTGCGCAGGTTGGTGATGGACGGAAGTTCGACGGGGCCCCGGAAGCGCACGAGGGGATGCGAGGGGGCGTCGCCGTCGTTGGTCGCGGTGACCGTGCCGGTACTGCCCGGGGTGCCGAATGCGAGCGGGTAGGTCAGTGCCTCGGGGCCGGGGTCGACGTGCCAGTTGAGGCCCGGCTCGGGCATCGGCAGGCGGGTCTCGGCCTGCTGCTCGACGAGGGCATAGCGGCGTGGGTCGGATGCCTCCCACTGGATCGCCGCTCCGGTGACGGTGCCGAGCGCGTAGCCCTTGCCGACGGGTATCGCGCGGCGCACCACACGGGCGTAGGCGAGCAGGGGGCCGCGCTCGTCGATCCACGCGACGAGCGGCTGCTCGTCGTCGCCGGGGGCGGTCGCGGTGTTCAGCGCGCGGACGGCGGCGCCGATGGTGCCGGACGGGGCGCGCACGACCATGTCGTCGAGCGTGATCGTGCGCGCCTGCGCGAGCAGGTGTCCGGGGTAGCTGCCGTGTCCGTCGGCGCGGTTGACGCTTCCGGAGTCGAGGGCGGGGAGTTCCTCCCACCCGGTCAGGGAGCGCCACCGGTAGGGGGTGCCGGGGCCGATGAGCAGCTCGTCGCCGAACTGGACGTGTCCGCGCTGGGTGACCTTGTCGCCGGCGGCCACGATCACCCCCTCTGCTTCATGTGCCAGGCGAGCGCGGCGGCGTTCTGCTCGGGGGTCTGCTCGCCGCCGTGCCAGTGCTCGATGTGGACCGAGGCGCCGCGCCCGCTCGGCCCGAACGCTGTTCCGCCCGCCCCGAAGGGGGCGGCGAGCTGCGGCAGGGCGGGGACGGCGGGCGGGGTGACGAGCCGGCGCATGGTGCGGTCGACGGCGTTCTGTCCGCCCTCGATGCCGCGGACCAGGCCAGCGGGAATCCAGCGGCCCACGTCGCGAGCCATGACGCGCGAGGGCGAGTTGATCCCGAGCGCCCGAGCGATCGGCCCGGGGATCATGTCCTTGGCCCAGCCGATCAGCTTGTCCTTGATCCACCCGCCCATGGACTTGATGCCGTTCCATAGGCCCCGGACTACGTCTTTGCCTTTGCCGAGCAGGAGTGAGCCGAGGGAGCCGACGGCGGAGACGAGGCGGCCGGGCAGTCCGCGCAGCCAGTCGACGGCGGCGAGCGCGAGCTGAACCTGACCGTCCTTGAAGCGGCGGAACGCGGCCGTCGCGACGTTCCAGAGTTTCGAGGCGAGGCTCGCCAGTGCCGAAACGATGCGCCCCGGGAGCCCGGCGACCCACTTGACGCCGTCCGAGCCGAGCGTGCGCACGGCGGACCAGGCGGACGAAAAGCCGGACTTGATCTTGTCCCAGTATTTGACGATCAGCCCGACCGCGATCCCGATCGGTCCGGTCAGGATCGCGAGCAGCGTCGGCCAGTTGGCCTTGACGAAGTCGATCACCCAACCGGCCGCGCCGACGATGCCGTCGAACGCCGCCTTCAAGATCCCCCAGGCGACCGATGCGGCCGTCTGGATGCCGGACCAGGCAGCTTGAACGATCTGCCGGAACGTTTCGCTCTTTTGGTAGGCGAGGACGACGCCGGCGACGAGAAGCGCGATCAGCCCGACAACGAGCACGATCGGGTTGGCGGCCATGACCGCGTTCCATGCGGCCTGCGTCGCTGCCCACGCGCGCGTGGCCGTGGCCGAGACGTTCTGCCACAGGGTCCACGCCTTGACCGCGAGCGTTACGGTCGTGATGACGGTCGCGAGGACCGTGAGGACCGGAGTCGGTACGGCCGAGATGACCTGCGCGAACACGGAGACGAGCAGGGCGGTTGTGCCGAGCAGCGGGCCGAGGGCGACGAGCAGGTCGAGGACGGCGCCGCCGAGGTTGCCGAGGGTCTGCGCCCCAGTGCGAGCGAGGTCGAGGAAGTTCGCGAACCCCTCGGAGTCGCCGAGGTTCTGCCCGAACTCCGCGAACCGCGCCGAGAGATCGGCGAGCCCGCCCGACATGCCGGTCGAGACGGGCAGGAACGCCGACAGGATGCCGGCGAACCCGATAGCGACGTTCTTGAGAACGTCGAGGAAGTTGGCGAGGTTCGGGCCGGCGGCCTCGCCCATGTCGGCGGCGAACCGCTTGAACGGCGCCGACTCGACGCCGGCGCGGACCTCGTCGAGGAAGTCGCCGAACGCCGCTGCCGCGCCCTTGACGAACGGGGTCAGGGTCGGCAGCAGGTCGCGCAGCAGCTCAATGCCCTTGGTGAAGACGGGCATTGTGGTGCTGCTGAGCGAGTCGGACCAGGACTTGACGTCCTCTTTCAGTCCGATGAACGACTCGGCCGTCGCCCGCGTCGCGGGCGGCATCTTGGCGAGCGCGTCTTGATACGCCTGCTGTGCGGCGGCGGCCTCTTCGCCGCCCTTGGCCGCGGCGTCCTGCGCCGCCGTGTACAGGTCGTAGGCCGAGGTGACCTGTTCGAGCTGCGGTCCGGCGGCGAGGGTGAACGCCTTGACCGCGGCCTGCGCGGCGACGGCGCCGGCGGCGAGTCCGCCGATCGCGACGCCGACCGCGGCGACCGCGGGCAGACCGACGCCGATTCCCGCAACGGCCTTGCCGACCAGGGCCAGGCGCCCCGAGGCACGCTCGGAGCCCTCGCCGACCTCGTCGCCGAGGGCGGCGCCCATCGCCGCGGACTCGGCGACGAACCGGCCGCGCAGATCGCGCAGCCTGCCATCCGTGCCGCGCTGCAAGTCGCGCAGCGCGCCCTCGGCCGAGGCGACACCCTGCCGGGCGCCGCTGTCGTCGAGGTCGATGAACCCGACGAGTTCGCCGATGGTGAGTGCCAAGGGAGCTCACCTCCCTTGGCCGCGCTATTCAGTTGTCAGTGATCGATAGACACTCCGGTGAGTCGTGCGATCTCTGAGGGGTCGGTCACGGCGCGGGGCGTGCGCTGCCACAGGCGGGCGAACGCACTCTCGGCGGGCAGTCCGCCGAGCAGGACGAGGAAACGACGGGTGGACAGGCGGGCGAGCTGTTCGGCGTCGAGGTGGTACTCGCGGGCGAGGTCGGACTCGACCGCGGCCCAGTGGCGGATTACCGCCTGCCAGAGCTCGCCGGCTGCTTCCCCTTCCCCTTGCTCTTGGCCCGGCGCTCGGCCCGGTTCGGTGCTGCTTTTCCCGTCGTGGCGCCCTCGCGCTCGTCGTACAGGCGGGCGGCCTCGGCCATGGAGACCGAGCCGGGGCGGCGGCAGTTGGCGGTCGACCAGACGAGGACGACGCCGAGCTGCCGGTCGGTCATGCCGCGCGCGGCCCACTCGTCGAGCGCGTCCGGGCCGAACAGCGAGGCGAGCATCTTGCGGATGTCGTTGGGGTCGGCGGAGTCCTTGAGCCGCTCCATTTGCAGGGTGAACAGCAGGGGGAGCGACGTCGGCAGGCGGTACTCGCGGCCGTACAGCTTGAGCGGCACCCCTTCGCGCTGCTCGGCCTGCTCGGAAAAGAACGCGTCGAAGTCGGCGACGTCGCTCTCGTGCTGTGCGACCAGGGCGCGGGCGTTGTCGGTCACGTCGTACCACCACCGGCGACCGGAGCCGTGCGCGGTTTGCCGCAGCGCGTGAACGTCGCGCCCCACGAGGTCTTGTCGTTCGTGCCGCCGGACTGCTCGCCCGGGGTCACGGTCGCGTCCCAGATGACCCATACGCTCTGCGTCTTGTGCCGCCACCGGATCTCGTTCTGGGAGTCGGCGCCGAGGCGGTAGGCCCATTCGTTGTCGATGTACGCCTGCCCGGGGTCGGGGGTGCCCGAGGTGACCTGCGCGTACAGGCCCTCTACCTCGATTATGGCGCCTCGCTGCATGACGTCCTGCGAGTAGTAGCCCTCGCTGTCGTTGGTCGTGGTGTCGGCCGTCTCTTCGTTCTCGGACTCATTGCGGTTCCAGCTCGTGAGCAGGCCGATCGGCAGCCACGTCTCGGTGGTCGCCTCGGCGTCGCGAACCTCGAAGATCCAGCCCCGTGCGTCAATCGGTCGCGACGCCAACGGGGTACCTCCTTAACTGCGGTGTGGGGTGGGGTTGGTGACGTCGACGGCGAGGTTCAGCACGTGCTCGTGTCTGCCGTTCGCGTCGGTGCCCATCGGGGCGGGAGTGGCACGGGCTGCGGCGAGGACCAACCACGGTCCATCGGCGGGGAGTTGGATTCCGGCGAGCCCGTGCAGTGCGCCGTAGATCGCCTCGCAGCGGCGGCGCGATACGCGCGGGTCGGCGGTGCCGCGCACGCGCACCTGCACAGAGCGGGTCTCGTAGCCGTTGCGTGCGTCCGGGGCGCCCGAGTCGTACAGCCAGAGGCCGACCGCCTCGGCCGGCTTGGGGGGAAGGGTCTCGATGAACGTGTCGCCCGCGACGCCGTCGGGGTCGTAGGTGAGCAGACCCTGCTCGTCGAGGTATCGGGCGAGCGCGTCGAGCAGGTCAGCGGCCACGCAGCGACCGCCGAAGCTGCGCGGCGATCAGCGCGGCGACCGTCGTCGCCTCGCTGGTCATCGGCCGTTCGAGGTACTTCGCGGACCGCCCGGGGGCGTGCCGGTATCCGAGTTCCTCATGCTGCCTGACCGCGTATTTCGTGTCGTAGGAGACGGCGGCCGTCAGGTCCTGCTCGTCGACCGACACGGTTCCGGACCGTTCGAGGGTCGCCTCGTCGATCGGCACGAGCTTTCGGGACTCGGCGAGGACGTGCTCGGCGCCAAGCAGCAGTCCGCGCAGCGCGCCCGCGCGGGTGCCGCGCAGCACGGCGTCGCCGTTGAGTCGGAGCCGGGAGCGCTGCGGACTCATTCGCACATCACCTCGCAGCAGGCGGGGACGGGGAGTCCCGGGGCGGTATGGCGGGCGACCGAGAGCGCGGTCGTGGTGCGGCCGGTCGGCAGGGTGAGACGGGAGCCGGCCGGGCAGTCGAGGTCCGGGGCGGCGATGACCTGAGCGGTCGAGGTCACCTCGCGGCCGTCGGCCGCGCGGACCTGGCGCACGGACTCGGCGACGAGCACGGGCACGTCGGCGACCGCGGGCCCGTACTGGGGGCCGTACGCGGAGTCGCCGAGGTACGGCTCGATGGTGATCCGGTGCCGCAGCAGAAACGCGGGCAGGCTCACCATGCGATCACCCGTCCCGGGGTGAGGCCGGCGCGGCGCAACGCGCGGTCGGCGCGCGGGGCGAGCTCGACGCCGGCCGTCGCCGACGAGCTCTTGCCGCGCCCGGACAGGGACACGGGGCCGATCGAGACGGAGTCCCAGACGCCGCTGGCCCCTGTGCCGTCGTCCCCCGTGGCGATCCAGTATTCGACCTGCGCACAGACGGCGTCGCTCAGTGCGGCGGCGACCGCCGGGTCGGTCGGGTCGCCGTCCTCGTCGACCGGGTAGACGGCTGTCAGCAGGGCCGAGTCGATGTCCTGACAGGCCCGTGCGATCATCCGCTCGGCGCCCGCGGGTGCGGGGGTGCCGAGCCATGCGGCGAGGGCCTCGGGGGTGGCGTAGGGCTGCCGCGCCACAGATCACCCCCTCTTGGTGCGGGCAGCAGAACGGCCCGTCGACTTGGTGTCGGACGGGCCGTCTGGCTCGGTGGCGGACTCGTCGTCCGGCGGGTCGTCGTCGAGGGGCTCGACGGTGTACCCGGCTCCCTGGCAGTACCCGATGATCGCCGGGTCGCTGGTGGTGGCGGTGCCGTCGACGAACGGCAGTCCGCCCGGACCCTCCCCGGTGAAGCCGGACACTGGGGCGGTGATGCGCACGGTCGTCACGGTCACCTCACGCGCTCTTGATGTTGCGGAACACGGCGGCGGCCTTGGTGGCCTTGAGCACGGGGGCCACCGGACCCATTTCGACCTCGCCGGTCTTGACGGCGCCCGCGCGGTCGAACTCCGGAAGCCACGTATTCACCAGCGGGGCGCCGCCCCCGACCGAGGCGCCGTGGAAGCCGTCGAGGCCGTAGCGGACCGCGTACAGGTCGCCGAGGCCGGTCACGTTGCCGCCGGTTCCGGCGCCGTCGGGGTCGCGGGTGACGAGGCCGATCACGTCGGTGTTGCTGCCGGCCTTGGTCTTGAGGTCGACGAGCGGGATTCCGTTGTACGCGGTGACCGGGCGGCCGAACGCGTCGGTTGTCTTGTCGATCTGGTCGCACCAGGCGGCGATCCGCTTGAACAGCGCGAGCGTCTTGCGGTTGCCGTAGATGACGTTGGGGGTGTCGTCCATGGCAGCGAGCCAGTTGTCGATGTGGGTCTGCGCGGCGAGCGCGGCGGCCTTGTCGTTGATCGCCGTCCAGTCGACGAATCCCGCGGCGACGCCGTTGCTCAGCGGCAGGTACTCGGTCGAGCTGCCAGTGAGGATCTTCGAGAGTCCGTCGAACCCGTTCGTCTCGACCGCCTTGTCGCCGTTGATCACGGCGTCGGCGAACCGGGCCCGCGATGCCTTGATGAGCTGCTGCATGTTGAGCGTGACGGCGCCCGAGGCGGCCGGACCGATACGGGCGATCACGCGGTCGATCTGGAAGCTACCGCCGAGTGGCACGAGGTCGACGGTGTAGCGCTGCGTCTGCACCTCGACGGGCGTGTACTCGGTGTTCAGCGCGCGGAAGTCGGCCGAGCGCTGGGTGATCAGGCGCCGGTACCCGTAGGTCAGGGTGTCGCCGCCAGTCGGGGAAACGACGTTGTCGAACGTCATCCGGTCGAGGATGTCCGAGCTCTTGCGGAACTCGTCGATCACGTTGACGTCGAGGTCGTCCTGCGCGTTGTTGCGCGCCTCGACGAGGGAGGTAGGCAAATCGGTTCTCCTGTGGTCAGGCGCCGCTCAGGCGGGCGGCGACGGCGTCGTGCAAGGTGGCGGCGCGGCGTTCGCCCGTGGGGGCGCCGTTGAACTCGGCGCCGCCTCGCACAGGGCCACTCGGGCCGGCGCGGTACAGATCGGGGTCGGCCTCTACGGCGGACTTGATCGCGTCGCCGAGCCGCTCGCCGAACTTGACGTCGTCCGGGTCGAGTTCGGCGAGCGCGGCGAGGAACGAGCGGGAGTTGAGCAGGCGGTCGGCGCGGGCGCCCTGCTCGCCGGCTGCCTTGTAGGCGGCGAGCTCGACGCGGGCCGAGCGCAGATCGGCGGCGGCCTGGCCGAGCTGCTTGTCGCGGTCGGCGACGGCGGCGGCGAGCGCGGCGGGGTCCTGCTCGCCCTGCTCGGCGTCGGCGTTGAGTGCCTTGTTCACCGCGTCGAGGGCGGCGCGCAGCTCGTCGCGCTCCGCGGTGAGGGCGGTCTCGCGCTGCTGCGCGGCGGCGGCCGGTCCCGGGGGCGGTGGGGTGGTCGCGTTGGAGTTGTCAGGATCGGGGTTCTGTTCGCCGGTCTGCGCGGGCGGGTCCATGTCGGGCATTCATGACTCCTCTGGGACGAGTGGCGATAGAGTCGGCGTTGTGACGACTCGACGGGTCCGGCGAAAGCCGGATAAAGAGGTGTTTTGGCGCGCCTACGAAAAGCGAATAGCTGCGCTCTTGGCCGCGCTCGATCCGAATGCTTCCGTCAGGCACGATGAGACAATCGTTGGCCACATCAGCGGGGTTCCACGGCAGATCGACGCGTTGGCCGAGGGGGCGATTGCCGGTCAAACGATGCGTGTTGTTGCCGAGACGAAGTGCCATACGCGCAAAGTCACTATCGAGATGATTGATGGGTTCGTCGGTAAGCTCCTCGATCTAGGGGCTGAGCGCGGGATCTTCTACTCGGCGTCGGGCTTCACCGACGGGGCGATCCGCAGAGCCAACAAGCAGAGGAACCCGCAGATTGGCCTCGAACGCATTGACGCGTCACCAGCTCCTGAATTCGCAGACGAAATGGCGTACATGGTGACCCGCCGCATTCCGAGGCGGCCCCCAGCGTCTTCCAATATGCGGATGGAACACGCCGTACGGTCTGACTTCGAGGTTCCGCTATTCGACGGTCCGGTCGTTGAGACGTACGAGGAATTTTTGCGCGGTGACGGATTCCTCTACATCGACGGATGAAGCAGTTCCCGAGATTTGGCATAGCCGCGGACCCATGCGGCACGCAGTAGTACCTCGCGGTCGCTGCGGCCCTTGTGGGGGCAGGCTGTCGGCGGGCGGCCCGAGCGTGCCGCGGCGCGGCCGGCTTCCTGCGCCCGCACGGCGGACTCGCGGATGGTCACGGACACCCCCTGTCAGAACTTGCGGCGTTGGTCTTCGCGCGCGTGGCGGGCGGTCTCCGCAGCATCGCTGCGGACGCCGGTTACCTGCTCGGTGAACTCGGCGAGCGTGACTCGGGGGCTCACCTCTTCCCAGAACCTGATCAAGTCCTCGGACGCGCGGGCGTACGCCACGTGCGCGGGGCCGGAAAACAGGCTGTAGGGGTCGATGCCGGCGGCCTCGGCCCGGCGGTTGAGCATGTTCCCGCGGGTGTAGTCTTCGGCGGCGAGCACTTGCAGGTGAACGTGTTCGCGGTACATCTCGCGTATCTCCTCGCGGGTGTACGCAATCTGTGCCTCGCGGTCGGCGAGCTCCCGCTCGTATGCCCAGCGTTCCGAGGCGGACATGTGCTCGGTGCCGTCCGGGCCGACGGTGATGTCGGCGCCGTAGGCGCCCCACTCGTCGGGGTCCGCGGGCTGCGGGTGATCGAGCGGCACGGGCCGCAGGGCCTCGTCGAGGGCGGCCCGGTTGGCGAGGTAGTCGCCGACGGTCGCGCCCGCGGCCATGGCGGGCGGGGTGATGGGGTACCGGCGGTCGAACTCGGCGGCGATCCGGGCGGCCTCGTCGGGGCGCGCGTAGCGGACCGCCCACGCGAGCACCTCGTCGCCGAACGGTGAGAGATCAGCGGCGAGTTGTCCGCCAGGGAAGACTGCGGCGAGCAGTTGCCGGCGGTCGGCCTCGGCGGCGAGCGCGGCGAACTCGGCTGCTTCGGTGGCGATCCGGGCGCGGTGGGCGAGCTGCTCGTCGGACAGCCCGACAAGGTCGGAGCGGACCTCGGGCAGCGTGGCGGCGACGTCGCGCCGGTCCATCTCCGCCATGACGCGCAGCACCTGCTCGTCGTCGAGGTGATCGAGGACGCGGGCGAGCTCGCGGTCAGAGAACGCGGTCAGGTCGTCGGCGAGGACTCCGCCGGGGCGGATGCGGTCGAGCAGTGCCTGCTCGTCGCGCTGGTCGAGCTCGGCCTCGGCCCGGTCTCGGTCGCCCTGGCCGAGGACGCCGGATCGGAACGCGGCGGCGAACTGCTCGTCGCTCATCTCGCCCGGGGTGCGCTCGTCGCCCGCGCGCAGCCGCGCGGCCTCGATGGCGTCGGCGGGCGGGGCGGGCCGACCCGCGGGGAGGTTCCCAGCGCCGATGGCCTCGCGCTCGCGCTTGCGGCGCAGCTCGGGGTGTGCGGCGAGATGCTCGCGCATCTTCTGCTGCCACCCGCGCACGCGTGCCTCGGCCTGCCGCTTGGCGGACGGGTCGACCGCAGCGGCGGCGCGCACCTTCCATTTCCTGATGGCGCGCTCGATCGCCCTCTGCCGCTGTGATGCTTCGTACCCGTCGGGGTCCTGCGCTTGCTCGACGGGGAGCACGGTCACGCCGGGCAGGAACGCCGAGACGCTGTGGCGGCAGTTGGGGTGCTGCAACCCCTGCCGTCGCGCCTCGTCAAGCGATCCGGCGACGCGGATGCGGACCGTGCGGCCGTCGTCGATCGCGTGCTCGGCCTCGATCGTCCGGGCGCCGTCGGGCCCATCGAGCGCGAGGATCTTCCCTTCCCAGGGAGCGCAGAGCGGGCACTCGTGCGGGGCGTCGGAGACGACGACGAGCTCGAGGTCGGCGGCGCGCAGCCGGTCGGCGTGCGCCTCGACGGCGGCGCGGCCCGTGCTAGTACGCACGGCCATCTCGGCATAGGTGGTCATCGACCACGTGCGGCCGGCCTTGTCGGTGAACGAGCCGATCCCGCGGTCGGTGAACTGCTGCACCGCGCGCTGCGTCGCCTGCCGACGGGTGTCGATGCCGAGCAGTGGAGTACCAGAGACGGCGGCGACCACGCGCCGGTAAATGTCCTCGACCGCCCGCAGAATCCCGCGGTGCGTCGCGGTGACAAGCTGCACGGTCTCGGCGGCGAGCCGGTCGACAGCCCTCGTGTTCGGGGTGACCTCGGCGGCGCGGCGGGCGTCGGCGTCGGACAGGGCGCCGAGTTCGGCGAGCCCGGCCCGGGCCCCGATGTTGTACGCCTCGGCAACCGCGTCGAACACTTCGAGTTGCATCGCCGACGCGAGCGCGTCGACAACGGCCTGCGCCGCGCGCCGCAACGGCTGCACCGCGGCGAGCTTGGCCGCAGCCCACCCCGGGGCATCGAACCCGTCGGCGAGCTGCCGCGCCGTGATCTCCAGCAGCCGCAGCTCGGCGTCGGCGTAGAGATCGCGTACGCCGGCCGAGAGATCCTCGGCCATTCCGGGGTGGATCGGCACGGCGCCCCCTATCGCGTGGTCAGACGAGGGCGCCGGCCTGCATGGGGTCCGGTACGGTGCGGCCGGACTCGGCGAGGATGCGGTCGACCTCCTCGCGCACTGCGGTCTCGTCCCAATCCGGGTGCAGCGCGCGCACCTTGGTCTCGGTGCTGACGGCCTCGGCCTGAGACAGCAGGGCGAGGGTCTGTGCAGTGCTGGACGGGTCCTCGCTTACGGCGGGGGCGAACTCGACCTGGGGTCGCTCGACGACAAGGCTTGGGGTGAACAGGGCCCGGTCGAGCATGAGCAGGACGTGCAGCATGTCGGCGACGGCGGGTGCCCAATAGCGCACCTTCTTGTCGCGGGTGGTCATGCTGCGCCGCTCGCGCGCCTTGACCTCGGTCGCGGTGACGGCGACCTGATCGCCGAGCCCGAACGTCTGCGCCGAGTAGCCAGCGCTGCGCACCGCTTGCCGGGTGATTGCCTCGGCCGTCTGCGCGTGCTCGGCGACCCTGATCTCGAACTGCGACAGCGTGATACCGCCCCCCTCGGTCGGGGGGATGTTCAAGAGCTGCCAGATTTCGCGGTCGTCGTCGAAGCTCGCGCCGCGGCCCGGCCCGTGATCGCGCAGATACCCGTCGGGCACGAGCAGCCGCGCGCGGGCGAGCCGCAGGTCACGAATCCAGCTCGACCATGTCGTGTCGAGTGCGTCGAACAGGTCATACAACGGAGCGCCGAAGTCCGACCGCCCGAACGGTGAGCCGCGGTGGCGCCTGTTCGGGCGGATGTTGGGGACATAGGCGGCGGTGAGCAGATCGATACCAGTCTCGATCGAGTCGCCCTCGCGGCCGAGCGAGTCGGCGAGGGCGGCGACCTCGGGGTGCTCGGTGAGCGGCACGCGTACGCCGAGCCGGTCGGGACTGCCCTGGTAGAGCGCGTGCTCGACGCGGCCCGGGGAGTGCCGTTCGAGGTGGCGCCATACGGTGGCGGAGTCCGAGGCGAGCTCATGCCAGAACGTCACCGCAGCGAGTCGGCCCCAGCGCCATTCGGGCACGGCGGCGTCGGCGTGCACGACGGTGAGCAGCGGCCGGTCGGCGAGCGCGCGATCCCAGGTAACCCGCATGTAGACGCCGCCGAGAGCGGACGCGACCTCGGCGGCCTCGATCAGGGTGTTCGCGATGCCGTCGGCGTCGGCGATCTCGTCGAGCCGGTCCTGCGCCGCGGTGTCGGCGACGGTGAACGTCGGCGGTTCCGAAAACAGCAGGTCCGCGCTCGCGGTCGCGATGTCGCCAGCGAGCGGGATGTGCAGGCGGGTGTCGCGCTTGCCCGGGTGCACGTTGCGGTCGCGCGCCCACAGCCGGCGCCGCCCGTCCTTGCGCAGGACGTTGTCGCGATAGACCGCGGCGAGTTTGTCGTGATCGCCGCTGTACCACGCATCATCGACCCGTATCTCGGCGTACAGCTTGGCCAGTTCAGGCGGCGGCCAAGGGGCGCCGTTGGCAGGCAGGGGCACGCGTCACCCCCTGTCTGTCGCGTCGGGTCGGCTTGCGTTCGGCGCAGCACGTCCGGCAGTTGCGGGCGCCGCTCGGGGTGACGTAGGTGTTCGCGGCGTCGAACCGGTGGCCACGTACGCAATGCGTGCGCCTCGCGTTGCGGGCGGTCGGCCCGGTGCCGCGCAGCGCCTCGTACGCGACGCGGTGCGCGTGCAGCGGGCGCCGGTTGATCCGAACCTGCCCGTAGCCGTTGGGCTTGACGTGCCCGGTCCACTCCCAGCAGCCGCCCTCGGCGTCGCGGATCTTGTCGAGGAACCGGTCGGTCCAATCACGCATGGTGCGCCCCCTTGGGCATGGCAAAGCCCCGGGGCCCCAGCGGGGCGCGGCCGGGGCAGAGGTGGATCGCTTACGCGGCGGTGGTGAGCAGCCCTCGCCACTCGTGCGCGGTGGAATGAATCACGTAGCGGGCGGCATCGACGCTGTGGTCGTCCTTCTTGACGGGCTTGTCCTCGCCGCGGGCCGCCGCTGTCTCGTCCCACACGTATGCGGGCAGCTCGGCGAGCAGCCCCTCGCACGAGCGATGGATGCGCAGCAGCCCGGAGTCGAGGGCGACGGACACGGAACGGATGCCGTCGAGGACGTTGTTACTGGCCCGGGTCACGCCCGGGTGTCCGTCGCTCCACAACTGCACGAGGAAGGAAGCGGCCGACGGGTCAACGAACGTCCACTCGGGGACGACGTCGAGCTCGTCGAGCCAGTCGCGCACGGCACGGGAGTACGCGGCGTCGGTCATCTGCCGGTGTGCGGCGCGCGCGTCGTGGCGCCACTCGCTCACGGCGTACAGCCGGTCGTCGACGCCGAGGCCGAGCAGGATCGCCGAGAACGGATTGCTCGTGCCGTAGTCGATGCCGAGCCAGTACCGACGCATCGCCGGCAGCTCGTCGACGACGTGCCGCTGCTCGTCGTACGCGTCGTAGATCGAGCCCTCGGCGACGACCCACTCGCCCAGGATCATGCGGCGGCGCCACAAGCCGGTGAACTCCGCGGCGAGCGAGGCGACATACGCCTCGGAAAGACTCGGGTTGTCGGCGAGCTGAAAGTGAAAGTCGACGAGGTCGAGCTCGTGCGCGCGGTCGAGGTACTCGGTCCGCAGCCAGTGCTTAGGCGAGTCGGGGTTCGTGGTCCCGATCAGCATCGCGCCCGGAACCGAGAGCCGGGCGAGCAACTGCCGAAAGAACGCTTCCGGCAGCAGCGTGACCTCGTCGCAGTAGGCGAGCGAGGCGGTCATGCCACGCAGCCGTCCCTCGGCCCGTGCGTCCGAGGCGCCGACGAGGTGCACAACCCGCCCCATGATCACGGCGGTTGTGGCGCCGCGGGTGTGGTGCACCTCGGCGGCGACGTCGCCGAACAGCAGGGGGTCGGCGAGGACGTCGAGGCAGTTGCGCTCGATCGTCTGCAAGCTGCGCCCGACGATGACGACGAGCCCCGAGGCGGGCGCGCGGCGCAGTGCGAGCAGGAAGCGCACAAGGCTCGCGATGGTCTTTCCCGACCGGACGCTGCCATGCCAGATGTTGATACGGCGGGTGGCGTGGCGGATCGAGTCGAGCTGCTTGTCGGAGAGCGGCAGGGGGCCAGTCATCACACCCCCTCGCGGTCACCTCCCGCACTCCCGAGCAGGGCGTCGGCGAGGCGGTCGAGCATCGAGGCGCCACTGCTCCCTGTGCCGGTGTGGCGGGCGAGCTCGGCAACGCGGGCGTGCACCTCGGTAAGGGCGCGGGCGGCGGTGGCGTGGTCGCGGGCGTCGCGGGCGGACTCGGCCGCGGTGGTCTTGGCGACCTGTCCGAGGGCGCCGTCGAGGGCCTCGTCGGCGAGCTGCTCGCGCCGTGCGGCGGCGTCTGCCCGGTGTGCCTCGGTAGCCGCGGCGACGCGGGCGCCGCCGGCGAAGGTGAGGCCGAGCTCGTTCGCGATCTTGGAGACGGTGGCGGCGCCGCGCCCGATCTCCCGGGCGATGGCATTACGGGACTTGCCCTCGGCGTGCAGGCGGCGAACGGCCTCGCGGTCGCGGTCGGTGATCGGCTCGGCCATGCGCTCACCTCCCAAGGGGGACATGCGAACGCCCCGCCGCAGGGGGCAGTGCGGCGGGGCGGACGAGTGAGGGGCCAGAGATTCCAGGCACGCCGGAGGCGCCACCAACATTAGATCACGGAACGATAACGGTGCAAGTGATCTCTTGCTGTGAGCTGCGCGAGGGGCGGTCCGCGCTGCGTCACGGCGGAATAACGTTGTTACCGCACCCCAGGTGATGCAACATCCCGACCCCTCACAGCAGGCCGGCGAGCTTGGCTGCGACCGCGACGCCGAGGCCGGCGAAGCCGAGGGTGATCGCGGCGAGCACTCCTGTGCCCATGACGACGACGAGCCGCAATGTTCCGTCGCCACTTTTCAAAGATTCGCCGATCAGTCGAATTAGTCGCTTCCACATTTAGAGCTCCCTGCCTCGCAAAGTTTGACCGTGACTACAGACCTAAAGAGTTACTTAGCGAAACTAAATAAATCCAGGCCGAGTGGGATCGCTGCTGCGATTCCTGGTTCGAGGTTGCCGCGTAACGGCCGTGCGTACAGGGAGCTTTGACGCTTCGTTACCCAAACGAGATGGGCCCCGGGGAATGCGCCCGGGGCCCTACCTGCGGTGCCGCTACGCTGCCCGTTCTGCCGCCCGAGTCGGCTCGGCCTCGGCCAGTGCGGCGACCAGGGCGACGAGGTCACCCCACCCCCATACGCGCCGTCCCTGCTCGTCGAGTGGCACGGGCGCGGTGCACTCGCGGCCGGTCGAGCAGGTCACCATCGGTGCGGTGTCCGGTGCGGTGTGCAGTTCGAGGTCGCCGCCGCACCACGGGCATGCCCGATCCGGTACCGGAGTGCTGCGCGCGTCGAGGCCGAGTGTCCGCAGCAGGCGCCCCTCGGCGATCCGCGCAGTGCGCCGTGCCTCGTGCAGCAGGTGCTCGGGCAGGGGAGCGAACGGGGGCGCGGCGAGTATGCCGTCGAGCTGCTGCTCGGGGGTGGTGTCCTCGTCGAGCACGCGTCCCTCGATCCACACGCACGCGAAGTGCAGACCGTGCGCCCGGCTGCCGTGCGCGTGCCGGGCGTCGGCGGCGCCCGGGTCGGCGAACTCCCAACGCCGCGGGTCGCGATGCGCCCCCGGCTCGCCGCACTGGACAGCGGCGGCGAGGGTGTCGGCGAGGCCGAAGATCATCCGCTCGATGGCGAGGCCGGTGTCGAGTGCGTCGAGGTTGGCCGGCGCGGGGTGCTCGCGCAGCACGAGCGGGGCGCGGTCGACGACGTCGAGCTGCTCATCGTCAACGGCGCGCAGCGTGTGCGCGAGCTGCCGAGGGGGCCACACATCGGCGGGCGGGGTGTCGACGGCGAGCAGCAGCTCGCCCCACTGTTCACGGATCGTGCGCAGGGCCGCGACCGTCTCGTGAGCGGCGACTGCTCGGTTCATCGGCTGTTCTCCTCGTCGTCCTGCTCGACCTCGTCCTCGCCCGTGCACGCGCGCCGGATGTCCTCGACGAGCTGCTGCTCGCTATCCGCCACGATGGCGGCGAGCTTGTCGGCGACCCGCTCGACGCGGGCGAGGCGCGCGGCGTACCGGTCGCGGTCGGCCTCGGTCTCGACGAGGCACTCGTCGGCGGCGGCGAGGGTGCGGTGCAGCCGCATCGCGGCGACCTGCTGTCCGCCGGCGCTGCGCCGGAACGTGTCGCACTCGGCGACCTCGGCCTCGATGTGGCCGCGCAGCGCGGCGGAGTCCTCGGGCGTGAGCACTCCGCGGTCGGCGCGGGCGAGCAGCAGGCGGAGCCCCTCGCGGCGGGCGGTGCGCTCGGCCTCGCGCAACTCACGACGCCCACGGCGGGAGTCGCTACGGGTACGGGTGCGGGTGTTCATCGGTCCCCCTCGTTCAGTGCGGTGCAGGTGGTGCAGTCGGGCGGGCAGGCGCCGCGGGTGTCGGCCGGATGCCGTCTCAGGGGCCCGGGGTCTCGTCGGCAGGCGAGGCGGCCGAGCGGCAGACCCGAGGCGACGACGAGCAGCACGACGAGCGCGGCGACGACGCCGGGGGTCATGGGGTCGGGTCTCCCTTCGTACGGGCACGGCGGGTAAGGCGAGCGAGCAGGCGCCGAGCGCGCGGCTCCCGCGCGCGAGGCGCGACCGGTCGCGCGTGCCGGGTGGTGGTGATCTCCCATCCGTCCGCGGCGAGGCGGTCGGTGAGGGTCTGTGCGGTGAGCGCGGCGAGGTGGGGGTGCACGTCGAGCTCGTCGGTCAGGTGGGCGGCGATGAAGGCGCGCGCGGCGGCGGGGGTCATCGGTGCTGTCCTCCGGTGGTGTGGCGGGCGCGGCTCGCGCGCGGGGCGGGTGGCTGGCACATGAGGCGGGCGAGGCGGACCTGCTCGGCCTCGTCGCGCTCGTCCTGCGTGCCGAGTTGGGCGACTACGGCCTCGATGCGGGAGGGGTGTACGCCGCTGATCTCCCTGTGTCGGCGGTAGCCGCTGCGGCAGCGCTTGCCGATTTCGGCGCGGCAGTGCGGGCACTTGGCGCCGAGCGGGTCGGGCAGTCCCTCGGCGACGAGGGCATCGCGCTGTGCCTGTGCCGGCCGGAAGGGGGCGAGTTCGCGTGCGACGTGCTCGGGCATGTACCGGCGCGGCCCGGTGCCGACACCCGCGACCAGGGCGGCGAGACGTTCCTGCCCGGCGGGGTTGATCTCGGCCCGGTACTGGGCGGGCGGGGTGTGTCCGGTCGCGACCGCGGCCCGGGTGCCGAGCAGTTCCTCGCGCCACGCTGCCGGGTCGTCGGGGTCGGCGGACGGTACGGGGTCGGTGTGCCGGTTCATGAGCTCGGCGCGGTGCGGCGCCCATGCGGCGAGTACGTCGTGCGGCTCGACGGGCCGGTACTGCGCGGACCGGTCGGCGCCGCGCTGCTCGTAGTAGCGGCGCACGGCCTGCGAGGCGTCCCAACCGGTGTCGGGCAGGGTGGCCGGGACGTCGGCGAGCGCGTCGGTCCAGTCGGCGATGGTGCGGGCGGACTGCTGCGGATCGGCGAGTGTGCGGCGCACGCGGGAGTCGAGGCGGCCGGCGAACGCCAACAGGGCGGCGATGTGGCTGTCGATCACGGGGTGCCCTCCTTCTGGGCTTGCAGCAGTGCGAGGCCGGCGGCGAGGTTGTCGGTGTATGCGGCAGGGTTCGCGGTGCGCAGGGGGACGACGTTCGGACCGGGACGGGCGGACGGCGCGCGGTCGAGGTCGCCCCAGACCTTGAGCCAGTAGCGGGCGGACTTGGCCTCGCTGCCGGGGGTGGTGCGGCGGGCGGCGAGCTCGACGAGAGCCTCGACACCGTGCGCCTGCACGAGCCGGTAGGTGTCGCGCTGTTCGCCGAGACCGAGCGACCAGCGGACCGGGATTCCAGCGGCGGCGAGCGCGTCGCCGAGCGGGTGCAGTTCGGGAATCAGCGGCGACCGGCTCGCGCGCGGCTGCTGCTGTGCTTCCTGTTGTGTTCTGTTGCTTAGGTTCTGGAGGCCGATTTCCGGCCCCCCTCGGGCCGGTTTCCGGTCCCCCTCCAGGCCGGTTTCCGGCCCCCCGGGGGCCGATCCTCGACCCGGGCCGAAATCTGACCCGGGCCGACTTTCGGCCCCCTCAAACCCGCTCGCATCGGGCACGGCGCCGACGAGGGGGAGGCGGTAGACGGTCTCGCCGGCCGGACCCGTGGCGCCCTCGACGACGGCGAGCTCGCCGGACGCGAGCAGCGCGTCGACGGACTTCCGCACGGTCGAGCGAGCCGCCCGGGTGCGCCGCACGAGCATCGCGGTACCGGCGTAGGCGACGCCGTCAGCGTTGGCCACGTGGGCGATGGCGAGCAGCACCGTACGGGCGTTGCCCGTGGCGGCGGACTGGTCCCATACCCAATCCGTTGCGGTGCGGCTCAACTGTCCTTCTCCTTATGGGTGTTGGCGATCCGGGCGGTTCGGGCCGCCCGGCGAGGGCGGCGGGTGTGTGGGCGGGGCAGCGGTGGCCGGTGAGGTAGTGGCGGACGCCGTCGACGGCGCGGCAGTAGCGGCGGGCGGCGCCGTCCCAGTGGCCGCAGATCATGCGGCGAGCAGCAGGCCGGCACGGTCGAGCAGCAGCCGCAGCGCGGCCTCGGCCTGCCGGACGACGACGCCGTTCCCGAGGGCCCGCAACTGCGCGTTGCGGCCGAGGCCTGGAACGCCGGTCACGTGTCCGGCGTCGAGTCCGTGCATCCACTCGACGAACGGCGGGTCGAGGCGACCGCGATCGTCAACTGCCCGGGGAGCAGGCCGGGTGAGCCGCTCCCACCGTTCGACGGCGCCGCGGTAGATCCCCCAGTCGAGGGGAGCATCGTCACCAGCAGCGGTAGGGGTGGCGCCCCAATCCCGTTCCGGTGCTTGGCTCGCATCCGCTCGCGCCGCGCCCGCCAGACTTCCGGCGCCTTCCCGTCGTCGTGACCGGACGCCGAGGGCGTCGGCAGAAGGTGCTCGACCTCGTCGGCGAGCGTCGGCCCATGACCACCCGCGCGGCGCTTGTCCGGGTGCTGCGAGCCCCCGTTCGACCCCAGGTTCGAAGTCGGGGTTTTCAGCAGCGGGCCACGCGATGACGAACACCCGCTCGCGGCGGTGGGGAGCGCCGATCTCCGACGCGCGTACGCACGCCCACTCCGCATCGAACCCGAGGCGGGCCAAGTCTGCGAGTACAGCGCCGAGTGCCCGCAGAGCAGGCTTACCGCTTCCGTCTCCCACGCACCACGGGCACGGTTCCATGTCGCTATGGGCCGGAGCCGAGAGAAGTCCGCGGACATTCTCGATCACCACCAACGAGGGACGTAGGGACTGGATAGCGCGGGCGACGTGCAGCCACAGACCGGACCGGGTACCGGCAGCGATGCCGGCGCCGAGGCCGGCCTCGCTTACGTCCTGGCACGGGAAACCTGTGGTGAGCACGTCGGGCCGCTCGACCAGGGCGAAGTCAACGGCGGTCAGATCGCCGAGGCTCGGCACCTCGGGCCAGTGGTGCGCGAGGATCGCCGCGGCGTTCGCGTCGTTCTCGACGTGCCACGCCACCGACCCCCCGAACACCTGCTGCACCGCGATGTCGAGACCGCCGTAACCCGAGCACAGAGACCCGATGCGCGGGCCGTCGGCGCCCATCAGGAACCGTCCGCGGCGCCGCCCGGCTCGGTGGCCTCGGGCCACCCGGCGAACTCCGCCGGGACGTCCTCGACCGTGGCGTGCTGCTCGTCGGCGGGTGCCTGCTCGACGACCTCGCCCTCGATGTAGTCCGGCGGGGTGTCGAGCCCCTCGGGCGACAGGTCGCGCCGCACTCCCTCGTCGTGGGCGACGGCGCGGGCGAGCTCGGGTGACTTGGGCAGCAGCTTGAAGAGCTGCCGGATCACGGTCTTACGGGCCATCGCGTCGTAGTCCGTCGACCACGGGCCCGAGTCGCGCGACTTGCTGCGCTGGCGGATCACCTCGACGTCCTCGACGCTCATCACCACGAACGCCGAGCCGCCGTTCGCCATCTTCGCGACGGCGTAATAGTCGGTCGGGCGCCCGCGGTCGGACCGGGCCGGCTTGTGCCGCAGGACCGGGTCGAGGCCGTATTCGAACTCGAAGTCGTCGTTCTCGTAGACCGTGTGGGCGGCGAGCCCTGCGGCGGCCGGGTGCTGCCAGAACAGGCGGATCATGCCCTGATAGCCGATGACGAGCTGAACCTCGTAGGCGCGGACACGCTTGTTCCAGAAGGGCAGCAGGTACGCCTCGCCCAGCGCCCCGCCCGGTTCGAGGCCGAGCTGCGCGCAGGTCATCAGCGCGCCGCCGAACGACTCTTGTGTGCACTCGGCGAGGTGCTCGACCCTGCGCAGCTCGGTAAGGGCGATACGCGCGATGCGCTCGGGGTTGGCGACGTGCGCAGGCAGCGCGCGGGCGATCTCGCCGCGCATCGACTGCACGAACTGCACGAGGTTGGGCTGCTGTGCGACGGCGCCGCGAGTGGTCTGGCGGGCGGGCGGGTGGCTGCGGCGGGCGGCGACGCGCTCGGCAAGGTTGGTGCTCACGCTGCGGTGCTCTCCTTCGGGACGACGAGGCGTCGGGCGCGGTGCGCCCGGAACTCGTCGGGGTGCTCGGCGGCGAGGCGCTTCGTATCGAGCGCGTCGACGCTGTGCGTGTACTGGGCGGCGAGCTCGGGGTGAGCGGCGGCGAACCGTTTCGCTGCGAGCGGCCCGTTCTGCTTCCACGTGAAGGCGACGCGGCCCTGAACCTTGACGATCTCGGCCTCGCCGGCAACTTCTTTCAGGCGGTTGTCGACCTCGCGCAGCTCGTCGGCCGTACGCTGCTCGCGTGCCTTGAGCTCGCGGCGGCGTTCCAGCAGCGGCAGCACCTCGGCCGGATCGGCGACGGTCACCGCGTCGGCCTTGACCTCGTAGAGGTGGCCGAGCAGTTCCTCGGTCGCCTCGGAACCGTCCACGGGCGGCGGCGTGCGGTCGAGCACGCGCTGCCAGAACTCGCCGACCAGGGCGACGAGGTGCTCGACGAGCTGCTCGTCACGCTCGACCCGGTGAATGACCAGACGGTTCCCGCCGAGCAGCGCGGCGACGTGCGCGTGCGAGTAGCCGGTGACGGCGAGGTACCAGTGCGTTTGCAGCGCTGGCCCGTCCGGCACGCCGAGCAGCCACTCGTCGAGCTGGAACGCGGAGCGCGTCTTGATCTCCAGCAGGCTCGACGGCATCCGCTCGCCCTGCTCGATCACGTAGCGGTCGACGTTCGCCAGCATCCAACGGCGCTCGACGTGGGCGAGCATCCCCGGGCCCTCGACGACGCCGAGACCGGTTCGCTCGGCGAACACGCGGGCGATGGTCGGCTCGTGCTGGTGCCCCCAGAACGCCGCTTCTTCCAGCTCGGGGGAGCGTGGCACGTCGCCGAGCTCGCCCGTCTTGTCGAGGTACAGCTCTAGCGGCGAGGTGTACTTGCTCATCCCGAGGACGGCGGCGACGTCCGAGCCGCCGATGCCCGTACGGCGCGCGGCGAGCCACTGGTCGCGGTCGAGTCCGGGCGGGGCGACGACGACGCCGGTCGGCGTCACGGTCGCCGCGGGTGCGGTCGTCACTGCTCGCCCCCGACGTACCGGGCGTAAACGCGGTGCTCGGTGCGTCCGCCCTCGGTGACCGTGCGGGCGACCGCCTCGAACGATCCCGCGGGGGCGTAGGCCGGCAGTCGAGCGTCGCGGATCGCCTGAGCGGCAGAGGCGGCTCGCGGCAGCGTGTCGGGCTTCCGCACGACGCCCCACACCTTCGGGTGCGCTCGCAGCTCGCGGGCGATCCGGGCGTGCTTGGTGTTGCGCTGCTTCGGCGGCGGACCGACGAACTCGACGTGACTCACGCTCTGTTCTCTCCTCACGCTGCGGACTGCTGCTCGGCGCGCTCTGCGCGTGCCCGGTGGATGTGGGGGGCGAGGACTCGACGGACGAGGTCGATCTGCTCGGGGGTCGGTTCGCCGTCGTCGCTTGCCTCGGTCGGCGGTATCGGCGTCTGTGGTGTGGTCACGGCTCCCCCTCCGGTGTGTTCCACAAGTCGAACAGTCAAGGGTGCAAAGCACAGGAAAGCGCCCGCTCGACTGTTGCACATCTCGAACACCCGTAACCGTAAGAGGGTCGAAACGGCACGTCAACGCAGTTCCAGGTGTGCGAACTGCGGTGATCGCTGGTTAGATGAGAATGTTCGAGTTCTGCAACAAGAACGGAGATGAGAGCGTGTCGGATGCCGGCACCCCTCGCCCCAAGGGCACGCCCTTTCGGAAGGGGACCCCGTTCGGGGACCTGCTTCGGAAGTGCAGGGAAGAGACGGGGCTCTCGTACCGCGAGCTCGCAGAGCGCGCCATCGATCCTGAGACGGGCGCCACAGTGGGGTATACGACCCTGCATCGGATCGCCCACGACAAGCCGATCATGGTCGAGCCGGGGGTCATCGGGGCCGTGGCCAAGGCCCTCGGTCGTCCCGAGCGCGAGGTGCGCATCGCCGCCTCGCAGCAGTATTGCGGCCTCGTCACCGATGATCCGTTCGGTGCCAGTACCGACGAAACGACCGTCGTCGTCGTGCATGCCCCCGGCATGGGGCGCGAGGACATGCCCAAGGTCGAGGAACTGCTGAGGCGGTACGCCGCTGGCGAGCTACCCCAGGAACTTACCGAGGGTGGCCAAGCGTCGAACTAGTGCGATCACTCCGAGTGGTACGCGCGTGACCTGCGGTGTTGTGCGGAGTAAGCTGATCCGGGCCTTTGACTCGGACATATGTTCGAGTCATGGGTCAGCCATGCCAACAGGGGGGCAACCTTGATCCGCGTAATCCGCACCCAACTGGACACAGGAGCAATCGCAGTCGTTCGAGCGACCCGAGACGGACTGACGATCGACGTAGACGGCCGCCACATCACCCCAACAGGCGCCGCAGGACTACAAGACGCGTTGAACGGCCTTGCCCCCCACCCTGGCCCAGGCAAGCGAACAGAGCCCGACGAGGGCAGATCCGGGCCGGACTGAGCAAGCGGGAGGGGCCGCGCGGCAGACGCCGTGCGGCCCCTCCTGTCCTGTGCCAGTCCTACGCAGCCTTGGCGACCTCGGACTGCTTCGTGACCGTCGGCCGCAGCGACTTACGGACAACCGTCACGTACGACTCGATCGGAACACCCGCACGGCTGTGCCGCCCCTTGCCGACCGGGTGCAGCTTGATCTCAAGCAGCGATTCGACGATCAACCGCTGCTGCGCGACCTTGAGCTGCGGCCACGCCTTCTCGATCTCCTCGCGAGAGGCGCCGGCGAGGTCCGCGACGACACTCGGCGCCCGCAGCGTCTTCGCGTCCGCCTCGGCCTTCTCGATCTTCGGCTTTAGCCTCGCCTCCATGGCTGCGAGGCCGTCCGCGTCGAGCTTGCCCTCGGCGGCCTTGTCGCGGAACTCCTCCAACCGGGCCTTAAGCATCTCGGCCTCGGCCTGAGCGTTGGCGATCTTCTCTTGCAGTTCCTCGTCACCCTTGGTGTACGCCTCGACGAACGCCGGCGAGGCGAGCCAGTCGAACAGCACCCCAAGCACGTACTTGTCGATCGGCGCCTGCTTGCCGCTGACGTGGTAGCCCTTGGCCCCGTTCTTTCCGGGGGTCTTGCACTGGTAATTCATCCCGTACTCGGTCGGGTCGGAGACAACAGGGTGTTTGCATTCCGAGCAGCACATGATCGACGACAAGAGGTACTTCGCGACGCCGGGGCGCGAGTTGCTCGGCTTGCTTCCCTTTGCCGTGATGAGTGCCTGGCACTTGGCATAGATCCGCGGGGGCACGATCTCGGGCCACGCCTCCTCGTTGGTTACGACGCCATGGTGAGTACGCGCCCCCGTGTACCGGATATCCGTCGCGTAATCCTTGATCGTGGCACCGTGCCACACGGCAGCGATCAGCGGCTCGTCGCGCTCGTTGTAGTCGCGAGCGATGGACAGCTCGGCTTCGCCCTGGGCGAGGCGCTCGACCGTCTCGCGCCACAGAGCCTCGTGCGCGGGATTCTCGGGCTTCTCGTGCGAGAGCCGCACGACCATGCCCTTAGTCCAACGCAGGGCAGGCGCCGGAACACCACGAGCCTGCAAGTCCTTCGCGATCGTCTTATACGGCTCGCCGTCCGCGACCCGCTTGCAGATTTCTAGGACGATCGGCGCCTGCTCTGGGTCCCTTTCGACCCGGAGGAATGCCCCTGTCTTCTCGTCGTACACGCGCCGGTACCCGTACGGCGTGATGCCGTGCGGGCGACCCGTGACCGCGTTCGCGCGCAACGTCCGCTTGACGTTGTCGCGCAACTCGTCGACCTCGCGCTCGCCGAGCAGAGCGTCGAGGCCCGTGCGGAAACGGTCGTCCTTGTTCGACAGGTCGTAGACCTTGCCGCCGTAGCACCACAGAACGCCGTGCGTCGCACAGGTGTTGCGTAGCCGGGTGTAGATGTCCAAGTCGCGCTGGAGTCGGGACGACCCCCACGCGAGGACGATGTCGAGTTTTCCAGTCTCGATCCACTCGATCATTCGCTCGAACTCCTCGCGCTCGCGTTCGCGGAAGCGAGAAGCCGAACGGTCATCGTCGATGAAGTCCTCAACGATGTTCACGCCGAGGCGGTCGGCGTCACCCTGCGAGGCGTCGAGCTGCTCGCGCACCGAGAAGCCTCGGCGCGCGCTCTTGCCGCGGTACGCGCTCTTACGTGCGTACCTGCCGCCGCGCAAACCGGCGAGTGGGCGAGGACCCTCGCCCCCATCACCGGTAAGGACAAGAGAGCGAGGAATCTCGCTCTGAGCTGCGACAACGGTGGTCGTCATGTAGCCCCCTCGTGATCAAGACTATGTCTTGCGAGGGGCCACGACGAGCGATTACCGGTGTGTACTCGGCACTACGCTCGACATGCCCGTCATGCTCGCGCCCGTCCCGGACGTCGTCGACTTCTCCGACAAGAAGGTCCTCATCACCGACGACGTCGCCGACACCGGCAAGACGCTCAAGCTGGTGCGCGACTTCTGCCTGGAGACCGTCGCCGAGGTCCGCACCGCCGTCATCTACGAGAAGTCTCACTCCCTGGTGAAGTGCGAGTACGTCTGGAAGCGGACGGACGACTGGATCAACTTCCCGTGGAGTGTCCTGCCTGTGGTGCGCAAGTCGGGGGAGCCGGTCACTCCGTCCCGGGAAGCGCTCTGACTCGAAGGCCGGCGCCGGCACCCTTCGCCCAATGAGCCGACGGTCACCGATGTGTCGGGGCCGTCGTCGGGCACGTAGAGCGTGGCGCCGTCTATTCGGTGTCCGCAGACCATCATGACGCCGAGCAGACGGCCGTTCTCGGTCACGGAGATGCCGGCGACGGCGTCGACGGGGACCGTGCATGCGGAGGTGGCGGCCAAGGCGACGCAGGCCGCGAGGGAGCCGACGACCGGCCGGCATGCCGGCCGGTCGTCGACCGCACAAGTCCCCCTGTCCGGAGCCCTGTTGGCCCCTTCTTCTGGAGGGTGGGGCGAGTGGCGTTCCGTGCTTCGGCGTCGACCTCATCCGTTGCGCGCTCGTTGTCGCTCCGTAGCGCCACGCAAAGGCTCCCCGCCGAACAGACAGGCGGGGAGCCTCACTTGAGCCCCTGAGGGGTGCGGCAGGCCGCTAGAACGTGCCGAGCTTCACGATCGACAGCAGTGCCACCAGCTGGATCGCCGACGCGCCCAGCGCCTTCGGCCACAGCAGGTCGTGGGAGCGGCTGACCATGAGGGTGAGCAGGACGCCGGCCGCGACCCAGGTCGCCCAGCCCAGCATCTGGACGAAGGCCGCGTCGCCGCCGACGAACATCGCGACGACCAGGCGCGGGGCGTCCGTGAGGCACATGATCAGCATGGAGAGGCCGACCGTCGGCTGCCATGCGCCGTCGCCGCCGAGCTGGCGGGCGAGGGTGTGGGTGACGACGCCCAGGATGAACGCGCTCAGCACCATCGCGACGCCCGTCGTCAGGACGATCGGGATCGCGTTGGACAGCGTCGCGTTGATGGTGTCCTTGCGGGTGTCGTCGAAGCCGAAGACCGCGATCAGGCCGTAGAGGAAGGTCACGATCAGGGCGGGGCCCCACATCGTGTAGTCCCGCATCCGCAGGAACGTCTGGTTGGGGGAGAGGACGATCCCCTTCAGCAGCTCCTTCCAGGGCAGGCGCGGGCCGATCGGGCCCGCGGGGGCGCCGGAGCCGGCCTGGTAGGTCCCACCCTGGTTGTACCGGTCCTGCTCGTCGATCGAGAAGGCCTGTGTGTGGCCCGGGTTGTTCGCGGCGTACGGGTCGTGCGGGGCGCCCGCACCCGCGGGGCCGCCGTAGGGGTCGTCGCCGCCGAAGTACTCCGGCTCGCCGCCGGGCCCGCCGTATCCGCCGTGCCCGCCGCTCGGCCCGTGCCCGCCGTAACCGCCGCCCCGGCCACCGGCGTTGGCCGGGGGCCACTGCCCGCCGCCACCGCCGCCGTGGGGCGGCTGCTGGCCGCCGCGGTACTGCGGCCGCTGCGGCGTCGAGGGAGAGCCGTACGGCGGCTGCCCCTGGGGCGCCTGCTGCCCGTACGGAGGGTTTTGGGGTCGCGCTTGCGCAGCGCGGCCGTCCCGGCCGCCGCGTCCGATCCTGAATCCAGCCACGCCTTCGAACGTACCTGGTCCCGCGGAGCGACGTGCCGGGCCCTACGGTCCGGTACCGGCTTTGCGGCCGACCTGTGACATCCCCTAAGGGAGACCCGTACGCCCACCCGGACCCCACCGGCACCTGAGCGCGCGCCCGCCTCCCAGCTCACCCCTACCCCGACCCGTAGTACCACCTCGCCTCCCGCCCTACCCCCGCAAGACGAACGCCCCCCGTCCGTCGCGCGGGAGACGCGCTGGACAGGGGGCGTCAAAGAGCCCTGATCAGAGCTCACTTCACGGGCTGAGGCTCCGGCTCGTTCTCCGTCTCCCCGGCGGCGGCCGGGGGCTCGTCGTCGGCCGGGGTCTTGACCGACTCCAGCAGGAGCTGGGCGACGTCCACGACCTGGATGGACTCCTTCGCCTTGCCGTCGTTCTTCTTGCCGTTCACGGAGTCCGTGAGCATGACGAGACAGAACGGGCAGGCCGTCGAGACGATGTCGGGGTTCAGGGAGAGAGCCTCGTCGACGCGCTCGTTGTTGATGCGCTTGCCGATCCGCTCCTCCATCCACATCCGCGCGCCGCCGGCGCCGCAGCAGAAGCCGCGCTCCTTGTGGCGGTGCATCTCCTCGTTACGAAGACCCGGGACGTTCGCGATGATCTCGCGCGGCGGCGTGTAGATCTTGTTGTGCCGGCCCAGGTAGCAGGGGTCGTGGTAGGTGATGATGCCCTCGACCGGGGTGACCGGGATCAGCTTGCCCTCGTCCACCAGGTGCTGGAGCAGCTGGGTGTGGTGGATGACCTCGTAGTCGCCGCCGAGCTGCGGGTACTCGTTGCCGAGAGTGTTGAGGCAGTGCGGGCAGGTGGCGACGATCTTCTTGGCCGACTTCGGCTTCTTCGACTCGGGCGTGACCTTGCCCTCGTCGTCCGTCTCCTCGCCGAACGCCATGTTCAGCGCCATGACGTTCTCCATGCCGAGCTCCTGGAACAGGGGCTCGTTGCCGAGACGGCGGGCGGAGTCACCGGTGCACTTCTCGTCGCCGCCCATGATGGCGAACTTGACGCCCGCGATGTGCAGCAGCTCCGCGAAGGCCTTCGTGGTCTTCTTGGCGCGGTCCTCCAGTGCGCCGGCGCAGCCGACCCAGTACAGGTACTCGACCTCGGACAGGTCCTCGATGTCCTTGCCGACGACCGGCACCTCGAAGTCGACTTCCTTCAGCCACTCCAGGCGCTGCTTCTTCGCCAGGCCCCAGGGGTTGCCCTTCTTCTCCAGGTTCTTGAGCATCGTGCCCGCCTCGGAGGGGAACGACGACTCGATCATCACCTGGTAGCGGCGCATGTCGACGATGTGGTCGACGTGCTCGATGTCCACCGGGCACTGCTCGACGCAGGCGCCGCAGGTGGTGCAGGACCACAGGACGTCCGGGTCGATGACGCCGTTCTCCTCGGCCGTGCCGATCAGCGGGCGCTCGGCCTCGGCCAGCGCGGCCGCGGGGACGTCCTTGAGCTGCTCCTCGGAGGCCTTCTCCTCGCCCTCCATGGTCTTGCCGCCACCGGCCAGCAGGTACGGCGCCTTCGCGTGCGCGTGGTCGCGCAGCGACATGATGAGCAGCTTCGGGGAGAGCGGCTTGCCGGTGTTCCAGGCGGGGCACTGCGACTGGCAGCGGCCGCACTCGGTGCAGGTGGAGAAGTCCAGCAGGCCCTTCCAGGAGAACTGCTCGACCTGGGAGACGCCGAAGACGTCGTCGTCACCGGGGTCGGTGAAGTCGATCGGCTTGCCGCCGGAGGTCATCGGCTGGAGTCCGCCGAGGGCGGTGCCGCCGGTCGCCTCGCGCTTGAACCAGATGTTCGGGAAGGCCAGGAAGCGGTGCCAGGCCACGCCCATGTTGGTGTTCAGCGAGACGACGATCATCCAGATGAAGGAGGTGCTGATCTTCACCATGGCGGTGAAGTAGATCAGGTTCTGCAGCGCGCCGACGCTCAGTCCCTTGAAGGCCAGGACCAGCGGGTACGAGGCGAAGTACGCCGCCTCGTAGTGCTCCACGTGGTGGATCGCGCCCTCGAGGCCGCGCAGCACGTAGATGGCGAGGCCGATGGTGAGGATGACGTACTCGACGAAGTACGCCTGGCCCGCCTTGGAGCCGGCGAAGCGGGACTTGCGGCCCGGGCGGGACGGCAGGTTCAGCAGGCGGATGACGATCAGCACGGCGATGCCGAGGATCGTCATCACGCCGATGAACTCGATGTAGAGCTCGAAGGGCAGGAAGCCGCCGATGACGGGCAGCGTCCAGTCGGCCTCGAAGAGCTGTCCGAACGCCTGCGCCAGGGTGGGCGGCAGGGTGAGGAAGCCGACGGCGACGAACCAGTGGGCGAAGCCCACGATGCCCCAGCGGTTCATGCGCGTGTGGCCGAGGAACTCCTTCACCAGGGTCACGCTGCGCTGGTAGGGGTTGTCCGTCCGGGTGCCCGCCGGGACCGGCTGGCCCAGCTTGAAGTAGCGGACGAACTGGCCGATCGCGCGTGCGAGCAGCGCGACGCCGACCACGGTCAGTACCAGCGACACGATGATCGCGGCGAGTTGCATGGGGGCTCCTCGGGCCTGCGAGGGGGGATGTTCGAGATTACTAAGCGGTAACTTACGCAGTCCGTCTGAGACTACCCCGATCTCCCGCCGCACTGTAGCCGGGCATGGGGTGATCTGAATCGCTGAGGGTCACCTCAGAAATCCCTCCCGATCCCGACCGTGTTATTCGTACCAAATTGGTACATTCATGACTAATTTATATCCGTGCTCTACGGGATCGTCGCCGCCACCAGCGCCCTGCTCCTCACCGCCGTCCTCGCCGTGCTGCTGCGCGCGCCCGCGCTGCGGCTCGGACTGCTCGACCGCCGGCACCGCCAGCGGCGCGTTCCGCTGTCCGGGGGCGCCGCCGTCGTGCTGGCCACCTGCCTGGTGGTGGCCGCCGGGGAGTGGACCGGATACGCACCCCTGCGGGACGGCATGGGCGTGCTGCTCGCCGCGGCCGCCGGGGTCGCCGCGCTGGGACTGGCCGCCGACCTGTGGCGGCTCAAAACACGGCTGCTCGCCCTCGGCACGGCGATCGCTGCGGCCTTCGTGGTGCCGTACGGCGACACCGGCGCCGCCGAGGGTGCCGTGGCCGTGTGCTGGATCGCGTGTGTGTCGCTCGCCTTCCGCGCCCTCGACCACGCCGACGGGGTCGCCGGGACGGTCGGGGTCGTCACCGCGTTCGGAGTGGGCGCCTGCGTCGCGGCCGAGATGATGGACGGGCTCGCGGTGCTGCTCAGCGTCCTGGCCGCCGCGCTGACCGGCTTCCTGATGCACAACTGGCCACCCGCGCGCGTGGCGCTCGGCGGCTGCGGCTCGCTGTTCGCCGGTTTCGTGCTGGCCGCGGCGGCCGTGTCCGCGCGCGCGGGACAGGAGGCGGCCACCGGCGCCGCCGTGCTGTTCGCGCTCACCGCGGTCGCCGTCGCCGACGCCGCCCTCGTCCTGCTGGCACGGCGCGTCGCGGGCCGGCCGCTGACCCGCGGCGGCCGGGACCATCTCGCGCACCGGCTGCGGCGGCTCGGCCTCACCCCCCAGGGAGTGACGATCGTCATCGGTGCCGCGGCCTTCGCCGGGGTACTCGTGGGAGTGCTGGTGCATTCCGGCTGGGCGGACGCCCACGCCGTGCTGTGGGTGGCGGGCGTGACCTCGCTCGTCGTCCTGGGGTTGTGGCGGGTGCCGGTGTACGGGCGCGCGGGCGAAGGGCGTTGGGCGGAAGGGCGCGCCCCTGAGGGGCGCCCGGCGGAGTGCCGCCCGGTGGACGGACGTGCGCTTGTCGGCCGCCCTGTCGACGGCGGCCGACGTCGCGCGGGGGAGGCGGGCGCGCGCCGCGCGGGACAGGGCGTCGTACGCCGTACGGAGGATGCAGACGTGCGCCGGGCCGACGAGGTGGGTGCGCGCCGCGGTGAGGCACCGGGGCGAGGCGGGCAGCGCCCGCGGCGTCAACCTGTGTCCGCTGTGAGTCCCCCTCGCAGCTCGGGCGAAACGGTCGTCCGGGCAGCTCGTCGGCTGGATTCCTCGCAGGTCAGCGGCCCCTTGCGTGTAAGGAACGGATAAGAGTTGAGTCAGCTCGACTCATGCCTGTTGACCGCACGGGAACCGTCGTGCACACTTGAGTCCGTTGCACTCAAGTCAGCTGGAGGAAGATCACCATGGCACGTGCGGTCGGCATCGACCTGGGCACGACAAACTCCGTCGTCAGCGTTCTGGAGGGCGGCGAGCCCACCGTCATCACCAACGCCGAGGGTGCCAGGACCACGCCGTCCGTCGTCGCCTTCGCCAAGAACGGCGAGGTGCTGGTCGGCGAGGTCGCCAAGCGCCAGGCGGTCACGAACGTGGACCGGACCATCCGCTCGGTGAAGCGCCACATGGGCACCGACTGGTCCATCGAGCTCGACGGGAAGCCCTTCAACCCGCAGCAGATCTCCGCCTTCATCCTGCAGAAGCTGAAGCGGGACGCGGAGGCCTACCTGGGCGAGAAGGTGGCCGACGCGGTCATCACCGTCCCGGCCTACTTCAACGACTCCGAGCGTCAGGCGACCAAGGAGGCCGGTGAGATCGCGGGTCTGAACGTCCTGCGCATCGTCAACGAGCCCACCGCGGCCGCGCTCGCGTACGGCCTCGACAAGGACGACCAGACGATCCTCGTCTTCGACCTCGGTGGCGGCACCTTCGACGTGTCCCTCCTGGAGATCGGCGACGGCGTCGTCGAGGTGAAGGCCACCAACGGCGACAACCACCTCGGCGGCGACGACTGGGACCAGCGCGTCGTCGACTACCTGGTGCAGCAGTTCAAGACCGGCCACGGCGTGGACCTCGCCAAGGACAAGATGGCGCTGCAGCGTCTGCGTGAGGCCGCCGAGAAGGCGAAGATCGAGCTGTCCTCGTCCACCGAGACCTCGATCAACCTGCCCTACATCACGGCGTCCGCCGAGGGCCCGCTGCACCTGGACGAGAAGCTCACCCGCGCCCAGTTCCAGCAGCTGACCGCGGACCTGCTGGAGCGCTGCAAGACGCCGTTCCACAACGTCATCAAGGACGCCGGGATCAACCTCTCCGAGATCGACCACGTCGTTCTCGTCGGCGGTTCCACCCGTATGCCCGCCGTCGCCGAGCTCGTCAAGGAGCTGACCGGCGGCAAGGAGGCCAACAAGGGCGTGAACCCGGACGAGGTCGTCGCCATCGGCGCCTCGCTCCAGGCCGGTGTCCTCAAGGGCGAGGTCAAGGACGTCCTGCTCCTCGACGTCACCCCGCTGTCCCTCGGCATCGAGACCAAGGGCGGCATCATGACCAAGCTCATCGAGCGCAACACCACGATCCCGACGAAGCGCTCCGAGATCTTCACGACGGCCGAGGACAACCAGCCGTCCGTGCAGATCCAGGTCTACCAGGGCGAGCGCGAGATCGCGGCGTACAACAAGAAGCTCGGCATGTTCGAGCTGACCGGTCTGCCGCCGGCGCCCCGCGGCGTCCCGCAGATCGAGGTGTCCTTCGACATCGACGCCAACGGCATCATGCACGTGACCGCGAAGGACCTCGGCACGGGCAAGGAGCAGAAGATGACCGTCACCGGCGGCTCCTCGCTGCCGAAGGACGAGGTCGACCGCATGCGCCAGGAGGCCGAGCAGTACGCGGAGGAGGACCACCGCCGCCGTGAGGCCGCCGAGGCCCGCAACCAGGGCGAGCAGCTGGTCTACCAGACCGAGAAGTTCCTCAAGGACAACGAGGACAAGGTCCCCGGCGAGATCAAGACCGAGGTCGAGAGCGCCGTCGCCGAGCTGAAGGAGAAGCTCAAGGGCGAGGACACCGCCGAGATCCGCACGGCCACCGAGAAGGTCGCCGCCGTCTCGCAGAAGCTGGGCCAGGCCATGTACGCCGACGCCCAGGCCGCGGGAGGCCCCGAGGCCGCCGCGGGCGAGGGCGCCAAGGCCGCCGACGACGACGTCGTCGACGCCGAGATCGTGGACGACGAGCGCAAGGACGGTGCCGCGTGACGGAGGAGACCCCGGGCTTCGACGAGAAGCCCGACGTCCCCTCCGGCGCCACCCCCGACGACGCCGAGCCGAAGGCCGACTCCACCGCTGATGCGGAGGGGACGGCCCCGGCCGGGGACGCGAACCAGACAGCCGGACTGGTGGCCCAGCTGGACCAGGTGCGCACTGCGCTCGGCGAGCGCACCGCGGACCTCCAGCGCCTCCAGGCCGAGTACCAGAACTACCGCCGCCGGGTCGAGCGCGACCGGATCGCGGTCAAGGAGATCGCCATCGCGAACCTCCTGACCGAGCTCCTGCCCGTACTCGACGACATCGGCCGCGCGCGGGAACACGGCGAACTCGTCGGCGGCTTCAAGTCGGTCGCCGAGTCGCTGGAGACCGTCGCGGCGAAGATGGGCCTGCAGCAGTTCGGCAAGGAGGGCGAGCCCTTCGACCCGACGATCCACGAAGCCCTGATGCACAGCTACGCGCCGGACGTCACCGAGACGACGTGCGTGGCGATTCTGCAGCCCGGGTACCGGATCGGCGAGCGCACCATCCGCCCCGCGCGGGTGGCGGTGGCCGAACCCCAGCCCGGCGCCCAGACGGTCAAGGCCGAGGACGCCGAGAAGTCCGACGACAAGGAGAGCGGTGGCCCGGACGAGGGCTGAGCTTGAACCGACACGGAAGGAGGGGCGTCGAGGATGAGCACCAAGGACTTCATCGAGAAGGACTACTACAAGGTCCTCGGCGTCCCCAAGGACGCCACCGAGGCCGAGATCAAGAAGGCGTACCGGAAGCTCGCCCGCGAGTTCCACCCGGACGCCAACAAGGGAAACGTCAAGGCTGAGGAGCGCTTCAAGGAGATCTCCGAGGCGAACGACGTCCTCGGCGACCCCAAGAAGCGCAAGGAGTACGACGAGGCGCGCGCCCTCTTCGGAAACGGCGGCTTCCGTCCGGGTCCCGGCGCCGCCGGCGGCAGCTTCAACTTCGACCTGGGCGACCTCTTCGGGGGCGCCCAGGGCGGAGGGGGAGGCGCCGGCGGCTTCGGCGGCGGGCTCGGTGACGTCTTCGGGGGACTGTTCAACCGCGGCGGCACCGCGGGGACGCGCACGCAACCCCGGCGCGGACAGGACATCGACACCGAGGTCACCCTCAGCTTCACCGAGGCGATCGAGGGCGCGACGGTCCCGTTGCGCATGACCTCCCAGTCCCCGTGCAAGGCCTGCTCCGGCACCGGCGACAAGAACGGCACACCGCGCGTGTGCCCGACCTGCGTGGGCACCGGGCAGGTGGCGCGCGGCTCGGGCGGCGGGTTCTCCCTCACCGACCCCTGCCCCGACTGCAAGGGCCGCGGTCTGATCGCCGAGCACCCCTGCACGGAGTGCTCGGGCAGCGGCCGCGCCAAGTCCTCCCGCACGATGCAGGTCCGCATCCCCGCGGGCGTCACCGACGGGCAGCGCATCCGGCTGCGCGGCAAGGGCGCCCCCGGCGAGCGCGGCGGCCCGGCGGGCGACCTGTACGTCGTCGTCCACGTCGGCTCCCACCCGGTCTTCGGCCGCAAGGACGACAACCTGACGGTGACGGTGCCGGTGACGTTCACCGAGGCGGCGCTCGGCGGCGACATCAAGGTGCCCACCCTGGGCGGTCCTTCGCTGACGCTGAAGCTGCCGCCCGGCACGCCCAACGGGCGCACCATGCGCGCGCGGGGCAAGGGCGCGGTCCGCAAGGACGGCACCCGCGGCGACCTCCTGGTCACCGTGGAGGTGAGTGTTCCCAAGGACCTGTCGGGGAAGGCTCGTGACGCACTGGAGGCGTATCGCGAGGCGACCGCGGAGGAGGATCCGCGGACGGAGCTGTTCGAGGCGGCGAAGGGAGCATGAGAGGCATGGACGGCCGTCGGCGCAACCCGTATGAACTGACCGAGGAGACCCCGGTCTACGTCATCTCGGTGGCGGCCCAGCTCTCCGGCCTGCACCCGCAGACCCTGCGCCAGTACGACCGCCTGGGCCTGGTCTCCCCGGACCGCACCGCCGGCCGGGGCCGCCGCTACTCGGCCCGCGACATCGAACTGCTGCGCACCGTCCAGCAGTTGTCGCAGGACGAGGGCATCAACCTGGCCGGCATCAAGCGGATCATCGAACTGGAGAACCAGGTCGCCGCACTGCAGTCCCGGGTCGCCGAACTCCAGTCGGCCCTGGACGGCGCGGCGGCGGCCATGCAGCAACGAGAGGCCGCGGTACACGCCTCGTACCGCCGCGACCTGGTGCCGTACCAGGAGGTACAGCAGACCAGCGCGCTGGTGGTATGGCGCCCCAAGCGCCAGCAACAGACCGACTGAAAAGGGCCGGGAGGCGACAAGCCTCCCGGCCCTTTCGTTCGGGTCCGTCAGGTGAGTTGTTCCGTCGATCCGTCCGGGTGGATCAGGAGGCGGATGGCGCCGCCGTAACGGTTGTCGGTGATGGTGGCGGGGGTGGGGGCTCCCAGTTGCTGGGCGCGCTGCTGGAGGATCGAGAGAATGACCTCCTGGATGTCGCCGTAGGGCGGCGCGGTGACCGGTACGCCGTCGACCAGGCCGGCGTTGGGGGAGAAGACGTGCACCTGGGCGTCCGCCGTGGCCGGCTGCGGCGTCGGGGTGGTCGGTTCGGTCATCGGGTTCCGGGTTCCTTCCGGCTCAGGCGCTCTTCGCCTGGTCCTGACCGGGCCGTGCGGCCGGGTCGGGCAGAGCGTGGTCGGTGACGGCGACGGTGCGAGCGTACGTGCCCCGGGCGAGGCGTCGCAGGCGACCGGACTTGACCATGGAGGAGAGGACGTTGCTGATCGTCTTCGAAGGGTCGCCGTAGACGCCGGGCGGCAGCGCGCGCAGCACGTCCCGGGCGGAGAACGGGCCGGGGAAGGTGGACACGGCCGTCTCCACGGCGGCGCGGATGCTGGGCGCGGTGGCCGGACGGCGGTGCGGTGGGGTGGCCGCGACCCGGCCGGGGGAGCCGGACGGCACGCCGGGGGCGGCCGGAAGGTGGGCGCGCAGGCCCCGCAGGGCCGTACGAAGCGGTTCCAGGCCCGGGCCGTCGGCGTCCTCGGTGGCGGCCAGCATGGTCGCGACCTTCTCGATGTTGGTGAGGGAGGCGGCCAGTTCGCGCAGGAGGGGCTCGAGGAAGTCGCGGCGCAGCGCCGCCACCGGGTCGGTGGCCGCGAGTTCGACGGAGACCGAGCCGGTGAGGGTGCGCAGGGGCGCGGCCTCCGTGGTGGCGTCGGGGCCGGCCGCGTCGCAGGGGGCCAGCTCCGCCACGGCACGCCGTACGGCGCGGACGTCCCGGAGGAGTTCGGGAGTGACGTCCCCGCCGGGAACGCTCGTCAGCATCGTGGCGAGCTGTTCGAGGCTGGTGAGGGCGGGCAGAGCGGAGCGGATCAGCGGGCCGAGCAGGGTCTGTCGTACGGCCTGGGCGGGATCCTCGTACGAGAAGGCGATCCGTTGCCCGGACTCGGCCGCTGCCATGTCCTGTGTCCTGCTTTCGAGTTGTGGTGACGGGGGTGGGGTGGGTCGGTACGTCGGCTGCGTGCCGGTGTGCTCGTGCAACGGGGTGGGAATTGCGGACAGGGTGCGACGCAACGCCCTTCTTTGCGCCGCAAGTTGCTCCTGCCGGATGTCGAACGCGTCGAGAATGGCGTCGATTTCGGGCCAGCCGTGTTCGGAAGGGTGGAGGGCCGCCGGGTCGGTGGTGCGCGAGCGCAGGCGCATCAGTCGGCGGGAGGGGTCCCCGGTGCCGGTTGCGGCGGGGCCGGGTCCGCGGTCGTCGGGCGCCGGCGGGGCGGGGAGGTCGCCCGCGGCGTCGCCGATGCCGAGCGTGCGGCGGATCCAGCGGCGGTCCTCCTGCGTGGTCGCGGCCGCGTAGCCGTAGGGCTCGGCGTGGACGACGGCGTCCTGGAGGCACTCGGCCCACAGTGGGCAGGAAGCGCACAAGTCACGGGCCGTGCGGGACAGGACGAGGTGCCGGCGGCGCAGTGCGGGTGAGCTGTCGGGCAGGTCGGTCGACGGTTCCAGCAGCGGGTGCTGGAACACGTCCGGGCGGCGCTGGCAGGGCAGGGCGGCGTCGGCTGTGCGACCCGCGTGAGTCCCCCGTGCAGGCCCGCGCGGTGGACGCGCGGGCAGCGCCGTATGGCTGGCCATACGCATGTGTGTAGTCCCCCGTGGTAATGCCTGATCCGGGTGGACTCTAGTTCGATCCGTCAATGCCGTGCAACGCATCTGCAAAGCACGTACGGATCTGGCACAGTGACGAGACCAGATGTTCACAGGGGCCTCAACTGTCCTTGGAGTCAGTGGCGTTGCGCCGACGGAGATGGGCGACGGCCTTGTGGGCACGGGTCGTAACCGCTTTCGCGCCGTTGCCGCGGGCCGCCAGCACACCGATGACGCCCAGGAAGCCGAGCGGGACCGAGGCCTGCGGCCAGAACATGCCGACGGCGGAGACGATGACGAGGATCACATCCGCGATGCATACGGTGACCCCGCGCCGGCCCGGGTGTTCCTTCACCATCCACGCGCCGAGGAGAGCCATGCCGGCGAGCGCCCAGTAACCGAAGGCGGCCTGTCCGGCGACGGCGGCACTGGTGCTCATCCGGGCCGAGTCGCCCACCGCGGAGAAGTAGCCGGTGAAGGCGGCGGTGAGGATCGTCGCGCCGAGGGCGAGCAGCAGCTGCCCACGACGACGCAGCAGCCACAGGACGCCGCCGAGGACGAGCAGGACGCAGACGGTGACGAAGCTGGAGCCGCTCTGGGAGGCGATGGCGAAGAGCGTGTAGGCGGCGGCGAGCCCGAAGACGAGACGCGGGAGCAGGCGGGTGGCCCAGGAATCGTTCGGTTCCTGGCGAAGGAAACGCCGAACGAGACGGGCCCGGCTCCCGACGGGCGGGGCGGGCCGCCGCGTGGACCTTCCTTTCACACTCATCCCAGCCCCGTGCCGGTGGCTTGCCTGCCGAGGTCGGGGGAGGGCGGGGCCTTCGACTCGGCGGGCGGGGTGGTGGAGGCGGGTGGTGGGACGGTCGGCTTGGGGTTGAAGCCCAATTGCCATACAGGGACCTTGGCCGACGCAGGGGGGCTCGGGGTCTGGACGACGTCTGCTTCGGCGGTGGGGGTTGCGGGGGTGTGTGCTTCGGCGGCCGGCTGAGCTTTCGTCCCACCGTCGTGCTGGGTCTCCTGCTCCGCCTGTCTGCGGGCCGCACGCTCGGCACGTTCGGTCGTGACCGCGGCGACCTCCGATCGCAGGGCCGCTTGCCGCTGAGCGGGGTCCTGAGTCGGGTAGGCGACAGGGTCGACGTAATGCGCCTGGGTGGGGTCGTTGAACTGCAGGACGGCGCGTGCGGCGTCGGTGCCGAGCTCGGTGCGCGTCTCCTGCGGCCAGGCTTGCGGGGCCTCGTAGGCGAAGTGGATGTTGTCCAGACCGACGTCCCCGTTGCCGTGGAGGGTGGGGAGCTCGCGGTTGTAGAGGATCGAGCGGGTGTCGGCGTACTGGGCGAAGACGGCGACGGGGCCTTTGGCCGCGGCGGCGTAGGTCTCGGAGATGTTGCCCCAGCACTCCCGGGTCCAGTCAGTGGTGAAGCCTTGCTCGGCTCCGCCGAGAGCCTCCAGGACCTCCGGCTCCCATAGGTGCATCCCGTTCAGCCTGCGACCCGCGGCCGACGTTTCGAGCGTCTGGGCGGTGCCCGGCTCCTGCTGGTTCTGAAGCTCGGCCCAGGCCTCGGCGATGTACCGGTTGTCCAGCCAGGCGCCCGGCGCGCGTTCGTCGTTGATACCGAAGGACCAGAACGCGCTTGTCGGGTGGATGCCCTCCGGGGGCCGGACGCCCTCCGGGGCCTTGGTCAGCGCTTCGATGTACTGCTTGACGTGCAGGCCCTGAGCTGCGGCTTCCTCACGAAGTTCGTCGGCGATCGCTTCGGCCCCTTCCGGCGTTCGCGCCATCGCCTGCCGCTTCGCCTCGTCCTTCGCGAGACGGATCGCGAGTCGTTCGACTTCCTCGGGTATGCGGGGAGCGCTCACAGTTCTCCGGTCTCAAGCGGTCGGGGATAGAACTTCACGGCCATGTTCGCGGCGCCGGCGTAGCGCCCCTGCGCGGTTCCCGAAGCCAGAGCGATCGCCATGACGGTGAGCGGCCCGCCGCTCCCCCGCTGCATCCAGCAGGCCAACCGGTAGGGGTTCTTCCGCGTGAGCCGGAACTCCCGTGACCCCAGTGGATGTGTGCCCAGCGACTCGGGGAAGTCGTCGGCCTCCCAGGTTCCCTCCCACGCCGGTTCCCCGAGAACGGAGCACGCGGCGGTCAGGTACACCGGCCACGCCTTGTCCGCGGCTTCCAAGACGGCGGGGTTGTCCTCGACAGTCTCGGCGCCGGCCCCCCAGATCCAGTGGCTGAGGTTGTCGACAGGAGCCCAACTGCCACCGGATGCGTTGAGGTCCAGCTCGCCACCGGTGTCGGTCCGTACTTGCAGCACACGTTCGAAGCTGAGCGGGACCCAGCCGAACTGGGCGCACCACATGTCCAGGCCCTCGCCCGGGTAGGGCGGGCCGGCCCAGACCGTCGGCCAGTCGACATCCGTCAGTCCGCGCAGTTCGGTGACCAGTTCCTGCGGGGTTCGGTCCTTCGGACCTGAAGTGAGTCCCATGATCAGCTCCTCTGGTTCCTCGTCGTCACAACAGCCAGCCGGGGCCCTCGTCCCCGGAGTCGGCCGGCCCGTGGCAGGCCAGGGAGATCGTCGCACTGCCCGGCCCCCAGCCCGCCGCCGTACCGGGCGAGAGGCCCGCCTTGAGCACGAACAGCGGAGCCCCCGGCGTACGGAAGGACCAGACCGCCAGGCGGTACGGGTCGCGGTGTTCCCGGCGCCACTCGTCGTCGCCCCAGTACGCGCGGCCGGGCGAGGCCGGAAAGCCGGGCGTGTCCCAGTCGCCGTTCCAGGTGGGGGCGCTCAGGACCGCCTGGACGGCGTCCAGGTAGCCGGGCCATATCGTCGCGGCGAGCGAGGACACGGACTCGTTCTCCGCCGTCGAGGCGGCCCGCACCGACCACAGCACCTGCTCGACGCGGGTGACCGGACGTCCGGGGGCGACCGCGGCCAGGTGGAGGCGGGCGCCCTCGGCCGTAAGGACCCACTGTCCCGCGTCGAACCACAGCGGGCGCCAGCCGAAGCCCGTGCACCAGCGGTCGCGCTTCGTCTCGTCCTCCGGGACTCCGGCCCATACCGTGGGCCAGTCCACGCCGATGAGCCGCTCGAGTTCCGCGACCAGTCGTTCGGGGCTGCGGTCGGCGGTCAGGGCGGGCATGGGGTGGCTCCTCAAGGCGGGGCGGGGTTTGACGGGTGGTCGGGGTCAGACGCGGCGTGGTCACATTCCCAGGCCCGGGTCGTTCGACTTCTCGGGGGTCGGAGGGGCATGTGTAGGTGTCGTGGCGGCGTTGCTCGCACTCGGCGCCACAACGTTCTTGGCCTCCACCTCGACGCCGGGCAGGAAGACGCCGTGCGTGCCGGCGGGCGTGGCCCCGGCCTGCGTCACCGGCTGCGACACCGTCGCGTGGACGTCGACCGTGACACCTGGCAGGAAGACACCGTGAGTGCTGACGGAAGGAGTTGCGATCTGGCTCCGTCGTTGCTCCTCGACGGGGGGCCCGGAGACCTCTTGCTCCGTGCTCAGATCCGCTTCCGCTTGCCGCTCGGCTTCGGTCTGCTGGGCGTCCACCAGGGCCACCCGCTCGCACGCTTCGAGGATGGCGGCACGCTGGGCTTCGGGGGTGGGGAGGGACCGCAGGTGCTCCAGGTCCAGATAGCCGGCCTCCCAGTACTTCTGCGTCGGCGGATTGTCCGGATCGGGAGCCTTGAAGTGCACATGCGACCGCACGGGCCCCGAGGACAGCAACTGTCGGCTCTCGGGCGGCAGCCCCTTCAGCAGGTCTCCGGGCAGGTCGTACATGAAGTGGATGTTCTCGGGCCCGGTACCCCTGCGCAGCCGGGGCATCTCCGTCTCGTAGGCGACACTCCACGGGACGAGTTCTCCGCCGAAGACGATCGCCTCACCGTCGGTGGCCTTGGCGTAGTTCTCCGACACGGCGCTCCAGGCCTGGCGCGCCAGAGCGTTGCCCTGCTGCTCGTTGAGGCCGAGCACCTTGTAGACGTCGGGGTTCCACAGGTGGAGCTCGTCCAAGGCCTGCCCGCCCGGCGTGCCCTCCAGATAGCGGGCGCTGTCGGGCTCGTTGCCGTTCTCCATGTCGGTCCATACGGCGGCGAGGAACTGGCTGCTGAGCACCTTGTCCATCGGCAGGTCCGGGTGAGGTATCCCGTATGACCAGAAGGCGGACTTCATGCCCTCACGAGGAGCCGCGACGTCGAGTCCCTGGGCGTACTCGACGACGTATTCCTCCACCGTCTTCCCGGCCGCAGTGGCCGCCTCGATGATCTCGTAGGCGATGCGCTCGCCCTCGCCCTCCTCCAGAGCTGCACCGTGGGCGGTCTGAAGGGCCAGCGCACGTTGGACAGGTGTCTGGACCAGGGTGGCCTCGCTCACTCGGTCTCCTGGGGATAGCAGCCCACGTTGATGGTGACGCCTCGCAGGCCTGCCCCCGACGGCGTGACCCCTCCGCTGAACACTTCGAGCGCGATCGTCGGTTCCTCGGCGCTCGCGCCGCGCCAGACGGCGAGCCGGTAGGGGTTGCGGTTGCGCAGGCGGCGCTCGCGGGAGGGCAGCCAGTGGCCGCGGCCCCGGGGTTCGGGGAAGCCGGGCGAGTCCCAGGCGCCGGAGAACTCCGGTGTGCCGAGCACGGCCCGAGCGGCCCCCTCGTACCGGGGCCAGGCCTCAGAGGCCGTCTCCAGCACCTGGTCGTTCTCTGCGGAGCTGTCGGCCCGCAGATGCCAGGTGGTCCAGCCGAGCGACCTGACCGGGCTCCAGCCGCCCTCGACCACGGGGTTGAGGGTCAGCCGGCCGTCCGTGGCGGTGCGCACGCTGAGGACACGGTCCTCGGCCAGCGGCTTCCAGCCGAACAGCGCGCACCAGTCGTCCAGAGCCTGGCCCGGGTTGGGCGGTCCGGCCCAGACCGCGGGCCAGTCCACGTGCTCCAGGCCGGCCAGTTCCCTGCCCAACTGCTGCGGCGACTCGTCGATCTCGAAGGTCGGCATGTGCGCTCCTGCCTCTGTTTCTCGTACGTCAGTGCCGATCGACCGGGCCGTTGCCTCCCGGTGTGCCGTGGCCGTGGCAATTGAGCCCGATCCTCGCATCGGCGGCCGCCGGCTCGGCCTCGGAACCTGTCCCGAGCGTCATCTGCAACTCGATCACGGGGGACTCGGGCGTACGGAACGACCACACCGCGACCCTGTGCGGGTCCCCCTGCTCCAGACGCCACTGGGGGCTGTACCAGGGGCCGCGCCCGGGCAGTTCCGGGAAGTCGGGGGCGTTCCACGTGCCGTTCCACCGGGGCGCGCCCATGAAGCCACGCAGCGCGTCCAGGTACGACGCCCAGCGGGCCTCCGCAAGTTCGGTGACCCGCTCGTTCTCGTCCGTGCCCCGGGCCCGGGCCGACCACGCCGTGTGCTCGACATGGGTCACCGGGCTGCCTGGTGCGGCCGAGGCGAGGAGGAGGCGGCCGCCCTGTTCGGTACGGACTCGCAGGCCGCCCTGGAACCACAGCGGGCGCCAGCCGAAGCCCGTGCACCAGCGGTCGCGCTTCGTCTCGTCCTCCGGGACTCCCGCCCATACCGTGGGCCAGTCCACGCCGATGAGCCGCTCGAGTTCCGCGACCAGTCGGTCGGGGCTGCGGTCGGCGGTCAGGGCGGGCATGGGGTGGCTCCTCGGGGTGAGGTGGACGGGCGGTCGGGGTCAGACGCGCCCGCTGGGGCCGCGGGGCTCGCGCGGGGGTGGGGGCGGGGTGGGAGCGGAGGGTGCGGGCGGTTGAGGCTGAGCCGCCGGGCGGGGGATCGACGGTTGCTGCGCAGGCGGTTGGGCCTGGGTGGCCGCCGGCCTCGGCTGCGGCTGCGGCTGGGCAGGCTGCTGCGAGGTCGGCTGCGGTGCCGCCGACGGGTCGGCGCCCTTGTTCGGCACCGCCGCGCTCACCCGGCCGGTGCGCCGGGTGCGCTTGGCCTCCTCGGCTTCCTCCCGCTCCTGCTTGTTCTCCTTGACCATCGACCGGTAGTTCTTGTGCGTCATCCGCGTGCCCTCGTAGGCGGCCTGGCGTTGCTCACGCTGGCCCACCGGGAGGAGCCCGGCGCGCTGGAACCTGGCCCCGAGCAGTCGCCGGTCGACGTTGCGGGCCGCCGTGCCCGCCACGCGTCCCGCGACCCGGCCCATCGTGCCGTCCTTGGGCTTGACCAGACCCGCGGCCTTGTCGGTCAGGTTGCCGCCGGCCGCGCCGGCCGCCTCCCCGACGCCCAGGGCGTCGTCCGCGCCCGCGACCTGCGGGGAGAACTTGCCGGACAGCAGGTTCTTCAGCAAGGTGATCACGGCGACGGTGACCAGGAGAAGCATCAGCAGCTGCATGCCCAGCGGGACCTGGAGCGGCAGGATCAGCTGGTAGAACAGCAGCAGGATCGTGAGGATCACGCCGAATCCCGCGCGCAGGACGAAGCTGTGCACGAAGGTCTGCCACCAGCCCCGAAGCAGCTTCTGCTGGGTCGGGTGGATCGAGATGATCGCGACCAGGGGCAGCAGGATCACCATGATGAGCGTGACCGCGTGCCACAGGAGCGTCAGGGCGCTGAGCACGATCACCATCAGCCCGACGATGAGGGAAGCCACCAGAGCGTAGACGCCGATGCTGATGCGGTTGGCCGGCTTGTGGCCGGCCCACTGCTCGTAGACCCGGGCGCTCTCGTTCTTGGCTATGTAGTTGCGCAGTTCCCCGTACTGGTTCTCCTTGGCCTTGATGATGTCCTTCTCGTCCTGCTCGATCTCGGCCTGCGACGGGTTCTGGTAGTACTCGATGTTCGACACCGACTGGACGGACACCTGCTTGACGCGCAGGTCCGTGCATCGTTTGCCCGTGCCGAACTCGCATTTCCCGGCGCCCTTGTACTCCATCCGGTCCTTGCCCGGGTCGCCGAACTGGCCGATGGCCCACGGGCGGAACGCGAGCGTGTCGTACATGGCGCAGCTCGATATCCGCATGCCGCGCTGGGGTGCGTTGGCGGGCAGGTCACACGGTGGGTTGACGTCGTTCACCGAGCCGTCCAGCACGGCTTCGGTCAGCGCGGCGTTCACCTGCGCGATGCCCGAGTCGGCCTTCTCGACAACGGTCACGTAGTTCCCGTCGACCAGGAACGCGGACACCGCGATCACGACGAAGGCGGCCCAGCCCACGCCCGACCAGACCTCACGCATGTCGCCCTTGCGCCACTTGCCGAACACCCACAAGCCGGTGAGCAGGATCATGGTGGGCACGGCCAGCTTGAAGACGCCGTTGTTCAGGCGGTCGACGACGCTGTCATCACCTGAGACCGAGCCGTCGTACAGGGCGGCCAGGGGGCTCGGGTTGGAGGAGATCTCCTTGATGCTGATCGCGGCCCGGCTCACGATCTTGCTCATGTCGAAGATGGCCTGGGCGATGCTGTTGTAGATCTCGTTCTGGAGGCTGCAGTCGTTGCCGCCGGCCGGCTTGCCGCGCTCGTCCTGCTGGGCCTGGCTCTGACTCTGCTGGGTCGAGGCCCAGTTGAGTCCTCGCATGGCGCTGAGCTCGTAGAGGGTGTACTTCGACGCGGGGCCGTCCATCCGGGTGGCGCCGGAGACGAGTTCGCGCTTGCCGTCCCACTGCTTCACCGAGGGGAAGACGTTCTCCGCAGCGGGGCCGGGCATGTCGGCCATCTGGTCGAGGCTGTCCGACGTCCAGTCACACGTGTCGAAGAGAGCGTGTGCCGGCTGCGGGGCGGAGAACGAGAGCGCGACCACCGCGAGGACCAGGAACAGCCCGGCCCGCGCGGCGGCACCGGTGGAGACGAGCGCCTTGCGCAGCGATCGCCTGGTCCGAGGGCGCGTCGGACGGCCCACGCGCGGCCGGATGCGGGTCAGCATGAGAAGCCCTTCGGACGGATCAGATCTCGGCGGGGAAGTAGTCGGTCAGTACGCACCCCTCGACCAGCGCGGGCTCCTTCTTGTAGCCGCTGGGCAGGTGGAGGCCGGGATCGCACGAGAGGTACTTGAGACCGGACGCCTTGAGTTCCTTGACCGTCTGGTCGTCGCCGGGCTCCACCACGAAGTTCTTTCCTGCCAGAAGGCCGCTGTAGTTCTTCGCCTTGAGCGTGGTCTGGAACTTCTTCATGTCCGACAGCAGGACCAGGGTGTTGGAATCGTGGTACGCGTCCCGGCAGACGGCGCGTTCCTTGATCCCCCAGTCGGGGAAATGCTTGTCCAGACCCTCCCCCCAGGCGGGGTCCTTGTCACGCAGGGCGGAGTCGTCGTACTCGTCGCCGGGGGTGAGGCCCGTACAGGACGTGTACTTGTTCATGAACTGCTCGATGGACGCCATGTCCGCAGCCTCCGGCAGCCCGGGGCTCCCCGCCGTGCCGTCGCCGTCGCTGTTGCCGTCGTCGCCTCCGCAGGCGGTCAGGGACGCCGACATGAGGAGAAGGGCGCCGACGGTGATTGCTCGCTTGATGCGCATGGTGTCACTCGCTTACTCGGGAAGATGATCGGTCAGGACGCAGCCGTCCACGAGGCCCGGCTTCTTCTCGGCGCCGCTCGGGGCGGAGAAGTCCGCGTCGCAGGTCAGGAACCGCAGGCCGGACCCCTGAAGGCTGCGGACGGTTTCGTCGCCCACCGGGACGACCGCGAAGTCCTGGCCCACGAGGAACTCGGAACCGTCCTTCTTGACGGCCGTCTGGAACTTCGTCATGTCGGAGACGACCAGGAGGGCGACGGGGCGGCCTGACCCGTCGGTGCAGACGCCGCGCTCCTTGATGGCCCAGGAGGGCTCCGCGGCCTCGTCCGTGCCCCAGGCGCGGCCGTCGCCCTGGTGACCGGCGTCGTACTCGGCGCCGGCCGTCAGGTCCTGGCAGGAGGTGTACTCGTTCAGGTAGGACGCGACGGACGTCAGGTCCGCGGCCTTCGGCAGCCCGCTCGCGGAGCTCCGGTCGCCGCCGGTGCTCGCGCCCCCGTCGTCGTCACCGCCTCCACAGCCCGCCACGCCCGTCAGCGCGATGAGGGCGGCGCCTGCCGTGAGCGCTCGCTGGGTTCGCATGGTGTCCGTTTCTCTGGCGTGGTGGCTTGATGGCGTCGTGGGCGATGGCGTGACGGGGCCGGCCGGGCCGTCCGTCATGCCGGTCGGGCGGCCGGTTCCGGTGTCGGGGTGTCGGGCGTCGCCGGGTCCTCCTCCGCCTCCTGCAGGAACGTCCAGTCCCACACGCTCAGCGGGGGGTTGACGCCCTGGCGGGCCGGGCGGGTGGTGCCGTTGGTGTCGGTGGCGGCGAGGATCTCCTTGAAGACCAGGTCGACGGCGACCGTGCCGACGCGTTTGTCGGCGTCGCGCTGGAGGCAGACGCCCGTGCGCAGGTCCTGGAGGGCGGCGATGACCTTGGGGTCGTCCTCGGGGCGGCCGAGGAGCGGGGCCACCAGGGACGCCTCCTGGGCCGACTTCTGCTTGAACGCGAACACGGTGTGGATCTGGTTCGCGCCGCCGCTGCGGGCCTCGGAGTCCTCGATCTGGACGAGGTCGATGGCCTGCTGGGTGATCAGGACCGTCACGGCCAGGTAGGAGCGGCCCTGCTTCAGGGCCCGGCGCATCAGGTCGCGGCCCGACTCCGTGGCCGTGACGACGTACGCCTCGTCGACGAAGAGCGCCTTGGGGCGCAGACCGACCTGGCCGGTCACCGGGTTCTTCTCGTAGCCGACGTCCAGCATCTGGCTGCCCAGCTCCACGACCGCCATCAGGGCCGTCGCCGCGAGGCGCTCCGCCGGGTTCCAGTTGCGCGGGTCGGAGGCCGCCGGCGACTGGAAGCCGCGCAGGGTGATGACCGTGCGGCGGCCCCGCATGCTGGACAGCGGCTGCGGGTGCTCGGCGAAGGCCAGCCGGGCGTAGGGGAGCGTGCGCAGCTCGGTGAGGAGCATCTGGGCGAGCTTGAGGTCCTTCTGCGCCTCGCGGTCGCCGGACGCGACCGCGTGGTCGTACGCCGCCACGACCTCGTCGACGACCTGCCACAACGTCGGCCGCGGTACGGCGAGTTCGGCGTCACGGGCGGTGTGGCCCTGCTCGACGGCCTGGCGGATCGCGGAGTTGTAGCGGCCGATGACGGTCGCCATCGCCTCGATGACGGGCAGGCGTACGCGCTGGTAGTCGTCGTCGCCGAGGAAGCCCCGGAGCATCGACTCGGCGAGCAGGCGGCCCGCCGGGACGTCCCTCGCGATCACCCAGGGGTCGAGCACGCCCGCCTGGCCCTTGAGCAGGTCGACGACCTCCGTCTCGGCCCAGAACTCCGGGTTCACCGGCTGGAACCGGCTGGCCGGCGTGCCCAGCACACCCGACTCCGCGTCGGCCGCGAAGGCCGGGTCGTTCACCTGGGCGCCGAAGGCGAGGTAGTAGCACAGCTGGGCGAAGTCGGTCTTGGGGTCGATGACCAGGCAGCGGACGCCGGACTCCGACTCCTCGTAGAACTTCTGCAGGGCGAGGGAGGACTTGCCGCCGCCGGACGCGCCGACGATGGCGAGACCGCCGCCGTCGTTGCGGGCCGGGCCCACGTGCAGCGAGTAGTGGACCGGCATCTTGCCCGCCCAGCCGACCAGGTTGCCGACCCAGCCCAGACGCTTGCCGGAGCGGGTCTCCGGATTGTCGCCCAACTCCGTTCCCGCGGTGGGCAGTCCGGCCCCCAGCTGCTCCACCTCCTGGAGGCGCAGATACGGCGCGATCGGCAGCTTGGGCGCGTCACCCGGGAGTTGGGACTGCAACAGCCGCCACTGCTGGCGGCTCGGACGCAGCAGGGTGACCTTCAGGTCCTGCTTGAACTGCATCTCCAGAACCCGGCGGCGACGCTCCAGCTCCCGTACGTCCGGAGCCGAGATGGTGAAGCGGATCTGCGCCTCCATGCCCGGCATCTTGTGCTCGTCGATGTCGTCGACGAGTTCCTGCGCGCGGGTTACCTGGCTGGCCAGCTTGGTGTCGGGGGTGCGGCCGGAGTTGGCCATGTCGTTCATCTCGTCGACGAGGTTGCCGCGGATCTTGTCGGCGCGGTCCTTGAACCTCAGGTACGGGATGAGCGTGAACCGCATGTCGATCTCGACGGGGAAGTCGACGTGCTGGGCGGCGTAACGGGCCCAGGCCGTCGACTGGCGGAAGCGGGTCTCGGCGGGCCAGTTGGCGGCGACGAGGGTGGTGGTGTAGCTGGTCTGCTGCTCGCCCGTCACCTCGTCGTACTGGTGCAGCACGATGTGCGTCTTGCGGTTCTCGCCGGAGAAGTCGACGACCAGGTCGAACTGGTCGGGGCCCCAGGCGCGCGAGCCGAGCACCGGCTCCGGCGGGACCGGCAGGTCGCCGTGGAGCGGCTTGCGGATCAGCCAGACGAGCTCCTCACGGCTGAGCGGGGACCCCTTGAGGCCTTCCAGGCTCTCGTGCACTTCGGTTGCGACCTGCGCCCACTCGGCGACGACGTGCGGGGCCAGGTGCTCGTCGGCGACACCGGTCGCGGTGGCGGCGGCCTGGTCGGCGGCGCCGCGTACGCCCCGGAGCAGGCCGGGCTCGTCGTACGGCTCGTCGTCCTGGGCCATGACCCCGGTGCCGCCGCTCGCGCGCTTGAGCGAACCGAGCTTCACCAGCAGGACGTTGCGCTCCCGCTTGGCGCCGATGCGCTCCTGGTACTCGGCCTTGCGCAGGTTGTACGCCTTGTAGTTCTCCGTCGGGTCCCAGGCGACCGCGTTCAGCTCCTCCGCCCAGGTCAGCGCGGTGATCGGCTGGTACACCTTGCGGTAGTGGCACTCCACGCCCCGGTCGCCGCGGGCCAGGTTGAGCAGACCGCGGGCCGGGCCCTCGGCCATCGCCTGGAGCTCGCCGGCGTTGAGGTACTCGTCGATGGCGTTGGGCAGGACCAGACCGGTCCACACCGAGTCGCCGTGCACGAAGATCATGTCGTCGGCGTAGCGGTAGGGCAGGCGGAGGTCCTCGCGGCGCGCGGCGGAGGTCGAGCCGGGCTGCCGGGCGCGCGAGGAGTTCCGCGACGAGGACGACTGCGTCCGGCCGCCCTGGCCCTGCTTCTTGCTCGAGGTGGCGGCCATGATCATGGCGACCACGAAGAAGGCGGCCGCCCCGCCCAGGAGGATCAGCATGAACATGGAGTAGTCATCCTGCGGATAGAAGACGTCGGTCAGTGGTGGCGGAAGCGGTGGGTCAGCGCCTGGCCGCGGCGAACGCGCTGCCGCGCTCGGCGGCGGCCCGGCGGGCGGCGTCGTAGCGGGCCTGCCAGCGCGGCGAGCCCGGGGCCCAGAGGATGACCTGCCAGTGCAGCTCCTCCGGCTCCTGGTCGGCGGCCAGGCCCTGGAGGCGCTTGGGCTGGAGCCACCAGTCGGCCCACACCACCAGTTGCTGGCTCAGTGTGAGCGCCGACGGCAGCGGCCGGCCCCAGATGAAGTAGACGGCGAACGGCGGCCCGAAGTAGAGGACCGACGTCCACATCGACATGCCCAGGAAGGGCAGGAACGCCGAGACCGTGAACAACGTGACGAGCCAGAGCAGTCCGAAGCCGAAGGCCGCGCCGAGCGCGGGCAGCAGCAGGCCGGGCAGCGGGATGTTGCCCCAGTTCCAGATCCGCTTGGGGCGGTTGACCAGGTCGGTGTGGTCGTAGGCGACCAGCGGCTCCGGCGCCTCCTGGCTCATGTCTGCGAACTCCCCTGCTAGGGACGGCTGTACGGCTGCTGACGGGCGGTCGGGACGCGGCCCGTGCCAGGCGTCAGTTGCCGCCGCCGATCTGGGTGCCGAGACCGATGAGAACACCGGCGAGACCGCCGGCGCCGCCGATGATCAGGGCGGCGAGCGCGATCATGCCGAAGCCCTGGAAGGCCTCGCGCATGCCGTCGCCGCGCTTCATCGACAGCAGCATCCGGATGCCGAGGATGAGCAGGGCGATGACGGCGACCATGGTGCCCGCGTTGCGCAGGATCGTCTCGATCTCGCCGAACATGTCGTTCAGCGTCGTACCGGCGGCCAGGTACATGGTGGTTCCTCTCGGGTGGTGATGTGGTCGTGAGTGCTGCGGGATGCGCCGGGGCGTCTCCCGTCAGGGCTTGCCGGGCTGCTTCGCGGACGGCTTGGGGGCGGCCGCGGAGGGCGACGGCGAGGGGGCGGGAGCGGGGGCGCCGGACGGGGCGGGGGCCGACGGGGAGGCCGTCGCCGGGCCGCTGTCGGCGTCGCCGTCGGCCCGGCCGCCCTCCGCGTCGAGGACACCGCCCCGGACGTCCTTGATGAACCAGCCCTGGGCCGTGTTCACCACCGTCATCCGGTAGGCGCGGCGCACCACGACGCCCTTCACGTCGCTCCAGTCGACGGACACGCGCACCTGGACGGCCTGCCCGGCGTCGTAGCTGTACGGCTTGCTGTTCTGCACGCTCGGCGGCGCCAGCGCGACGACGGCGCCGACCTGCGGGGCGGTCAGCCGGCCGGAGAGGCCGGTGGTCGCCGTCAGCGTGGCGTCCGGGGTGATGAAGCGGGCCATGGCGGTCGTGTCGGAGGCGCCCCAGGCCGTGAAGTAGCCCGGCAGCACCTTCTGCTGGAGCTGCGTGGACAGGGCGTCGTCGACGACCTCCCCGCGCTGGTCCACCTCGGGCACGTCCGCGGCCGCCGGCATCGGCATCTGGCCGACGTCGCCCGCGACCCGCATGCCCTCGCCGGTCTTGAGGTTCTTCACGTACACGGGGACTGTGAGCGTGGTGAGCGTGCCGTCCTCGGAGCGGACCTGCACGCCGATGTAGCGGCCGTGCTCGCCGTACTCGGGAAGCTTCTCGGCGGTGCCGTCCCAGGCGGTGGACACGGCCTTGCCGGAGCCCTCACCGCTCCAGCCGCACTCGGGGTCGACGCCCGCGGAGTTGTACCGCGCGAGTTCGGCCCGCCGGGCGGACGAGGTCTCCGGCGAGAACGTCATGCACAGCTGGGCGTACTGCTCCGCGAAGGCTGCCGCCTGCTCGGTCGGGAACTCGGTGAGCCGGTAGCGGGCGGCGTCGCCGGCGTCCAGGCCCGCGGCGGTGGTGCCGGACGACTTGCCGACCACGAGGCCCATCACGCCGCACGAGCCGAGCGCGAGCGCGCAGACGGTGATGAGGAGGGTGGCGCGCAGGGCGACGTGCGTACGACGCCCGCCGCCGGGAATGCGGCCACCGGGGCGTGGGACGTCGAAGCTGCGGGGCGGGGCGGGCTTGGGGGAGCCGGCCGTGGGGGTGAGGGAGGGTGCGGGTGCGGTTGGGGAGGTGACGGCGGGCGTCTGCGGGGTCACGGCCGTCGCCGGCGTCGCCGGCATGGCCGTCGCGGCCGCGGCGGTCGCAGTGGCCGAGGCCGCCGGCGTCGCGCCGCCCCGCTTGCGCTGCTCCTTCTCCGCCTTCTTCCTCTCGTACGCCGCCTTGCGCTCCGCCCGCTCCCGCTCGCGCTTGTCCTTCTTCGACTCGCCCTGGGGGCGTGTCTCGCGCGGCGGCAGCGACGGTACGGCGGCCTGGCCGGCCCGGGGGGCGTTGCGCACCCAGGCGGCCGCGACCTGGGCGCGGGCCGCGTCGGAGGGGAGTTGCTGCGGCGGGGAGGCCTGCGGCGCGGGGGCCTGTGGGGTCTGTGCCGGGGTCTGCCACGCCTGCTGGGGATCCTGCGCGGACTGCTGGGGCTGCGCCGCCGACTGCTGCTGGGGCTGCTGCTGGGAAGGACCGAGGGACCCGGGCTGCCCCGAAGGCCGGCCTCCGCCGACAGCGCCGGCAGCGCTGTTGTGGTCTGTCATCGAGTCGGTCACTCCAGCGAGTCGGTTCCCCGTCCGCCTGCGCGGGCGTGACCGCACCGCATGACGGGCCCCTGGCCCTGCCAGGTGCGCTGGCAGTGTGGCAAAGACACGTCATGCGACCGCCGCGCTTTTCCCTGCCGGGAGAGCGGGGATTCCCGCCAGGCCGCCGGGAGGAAAGCCACCGGGAAAGGTGTCAGGAACGCGTCGGGAGAGTGGGACCGTCGCACCGGACCGTCCTCGGCCCACAATGCGCTGGGCGCGTCTGCCCGACGTACCCGGCAGCATCCTCTGGCCCCCACGGACCCGGCGAAGGACGAGAGTTGAGCGACCACAGCGGGAACCCGCAGCAGCCCGATCCCCGCGCCGCGGGCATCCCCCGGCAGCCGCAACCGGTCGAGCCGGTCCCGCAGGTCACGCCGGCGCCCGAGCCGCCCCTGGCTTCCCTCACGCCGGCGGCGCCGCAGACCGAGCAGGTCCTCCAGGCCGACCACGCCTGGGTCGACGGCTACGAGCCCGGCAACCCCTGGCAGTCACGGCTGTGCGTGCGGACGCCGTACGGCACCTTCGCCTATCCCCTCACGCCGAACACGATTCCCGAACTCCTCGAACAGATGGTGCTGGTGGCGCAGGAGCAGCAAGGGCTGCCGGTCGGCTTCGACGAGGACCCCGAGCAGAGTCCTGCGGAGGGCCGGGACGACATGGAGGAACCGCAGGAGGCCCCCGGCGTCCACGGCGGCCGCGCCGCGCGTCTGACGGGCTGGGCGGTCGTCCACGACCTGTGGGAACGCGAGGATCCGACCGCGCGGATCGTGATGGGCGCGATCGTGGTGGCGCTGTTGCTGCTCGGTGTCTTCCTGACGTGATGGCCGGATCGAGAGGGGTGGCCATGCTGACGGAGACGACCGGCCGTACGGCTCAGGACCTCGCCGCCGAGCTGGCGGCGCTGCGGGAGGCGGACTGGGCCTCGGTGTGGCCCGGACCCCCGCGGGGCCCGACAGCGGGTCATGGAGTCCTGAACCCGGCCGCGGTCCTCACCCTGCCGCCCCCCGTCGTCCAGCAGCAGCCAGCGGGAGTCGAACGATGACCGGTACCGAACCCACCTCCGGGGAACCGGAGTTCTTCTTCCCCGACGTGTTCGTCTTCGTCTCCGACTATCTGTCCCAAATGATCCGTCGCCGCGTCAACGGCTCCTCCGCCACCTGGTGCCCGAAGTGGTGGGAGCACCCCGAGGCCGGCGCCCGCCTCTCCGCGCTCTGGCTGGCATGGGAGCACCTGCGCCAGGACGCGGCTCTCGGGATGTCGACGTGGTGGCTGCACCACGCCGACCCGCACCTGCGCGTGCTGATGGACCCCGACCTGGGCCCCTTCGCAGCCTGCTCCCCGAAGGACGGCCACACGCCCTACCCGTTCGACCCTCTGCCGGTGGATCCCCGACCGGAGTGATCCGCCTCTCCCGGGCCGCCGCCTCCTTTTCCCGGACTTTCCCCGCCGGGAAATCCCGCCACTGTCTCGCACCGACGCCCCCTACCGTGTCCCGGTCACCCGCCGTACCGGCTCAGCACAAGGGAGGCGCGAAAGCGTGGACTTGCCTGAGGAGAACAAGCGCACGGGGCTTCTGGCCCTGGGAGTGCTCGGGTTCCTCCTGATCGCCGTGCTCACCGTGTTCACGGTCTTCGACGGGGACGACGGGGACGACGACGCGCAGGGCGGTTCGGCCGTGCCCAGCGTCACCGAGGGCCACGACAAGCAGACCTCCGGCGACGCCGGACAGACTCCCGGCAGCGCGTCGGCGGGCGCCTCGGTCGCCCCGATCGTGTCCGTCTCCCAGGCCGCCGAGGCCCACGCCGTCATGGTGCGGTACATGGCCGGGCTCACCACGTACGACCACACGAGCCGGCCCGCTGCCTGGAGTGCCCCCCTGCTCGCGCTCACCACGCGGGACACGCGGATGAAGCAGGCGACCGCGTTGCCCACCGGCAAGGAGTGGGCGACCTGCCGAGCCGGACAGTGCTCCTCCGAGGGCGCGGCCGTCGTGGTGCGGGACGCCGTCGTCTCGGCCGACCTGGTGGGCGACAGCGGCCGTTCGATCTCCAGCCTGGTCGAGGTGACGGCCCGGTACACCGTGGGCGGTGAGACCACCGTGGAGTCCAACAAGTGGCTGGTGACGGTCAGGGAGGACGGCGGCGACTGGCTGGTCTCCGGGTTCGACGTCTTCGGCCTCGGCGACGTGGGCGCGTCCGACGACTCGGGGGCGTGAGCCGGCATGGTGGCACCGGCGGTACTGGCCGCGGCCGGCAAGGCCGCGAAGGTCGCCAAGGCGGCCAAGGCGGCCAGGGCCGCGGCTCAGCGCGGCTCCGGCGGGCAGGGCGGCGACGGCAACAAGAACACCAAGTGGCTGTGGCTGCTCGGCGGTGTCGGATGCCTGCCGGTCGCCGGCGTCGGCACCCTCGTCCTGGCCATCCTGGGCGGCCTCGTCGGCGGCGTCGGCGCCGGCGCCGCGGCGGCCGACTGCGGTGACTACTCCGACAACGCGAACGCAGGCAACACCGGTGACGCCGCGGCCACCAACCCGGTCATGCCGGCCGGCAAGATGTACATGCCGAGCGAGACCGCGCGCAACGAGATCCCGCCCAGGATGATCCTCGCGGCGATGCGTGCCGCCGCCCGCTACGACGGCCTCGACTGGACGCTCATCACGGGGCAGATGTACCAGGAGACCAAGTTCGGCCAGGACAAGTCGGCCGCGCCGGGCGGCAGGAACTCCGCCGGATACATGGGCATCCTCCAGTTCGGCACGCCGGCCTGGAAGGACTATGGCGCCGACGGCAACGGCGACGGCAAGAAGGACCTCTACAACATCGACGACGCGGCCTGGGCCGCCGCCAACTTCCTGCACGCCAAGAAGGCCGAGACCGAGCCCTGGAAAGCGCTGCTGACCTACTCCGGCTCCACCGCGTCCAACACGATCTACCCACGTGTGGTCCTCACCCAGGCCGCCCGCTACCGCGGCACGCTGACCGGCGACCAGGCCCTCATCAAGCGCTGGTACGCGCATCTGAAGGAGACCATCGAGAAGAACCCCGGCTTCCCCACCCTCGGGCAGCAGTCGGACATCCCCGAGCCGATCGGCAACAACGCCCAGCCCGGCTCCGCGCTCAGCATCGCCGCCACCTCACCGCGCTCCTGGTCGACACCGGCGCTGGACGAGGGCGGCGACGGGGAAACCACCACCGCCATGGCTCTGGCCGCGTACTCGGGCGGGACCGGCCGCGTCACCACCGTGTCGTTCGCCGACGAGCCCGCCACGGGCAAGGACTGGCAGTGGCCCATGAAGCAGGGGACGTACACGGTCGGCACGCCGTACCACAAGAGCGGCCGTATGTGGAGCCTCGGCTACCACACCGGGCTCGACCTCGTCGCGACCTCCGGCACGCCGATCTACGCTCCGGCCGACGGCAAGGCCGTCCACGCGGGCCCCGGCGGCTCGTACGGGAACATGACCAAGCTCCAGCACACGGGCGGCGTCATCACCCTCTTCGCCCACCAGACCTCGATCAAGGTGTCCGTGGGCCAGAGCGTCAAACGCGGACAGCAGATCGGGACGGTCGGGGCGACCGGCAACGTCACCGGGCCCCACTTGCACTGGGAGGTGCTGCTTCCCGGTGTCGACAACCCCTTCGTGGGCGGCCGGGACCAGGGCCCGGGCATGGTCGACCCCGAGGGGTGGATGCAGGGCAAGGTCACCGCCAACCCCGACTACGGCACGGTCCCCGGCTCCGACGAGGGCGGCAAGGACGCGGAGTACGCCGACTGCGCCGCCGACACCGGCGGCGCGGCCGTGGCCCCGGACGGCGCGGGCGCCTCGGGTGTCCTGCCCGACTCCGACGACCCGGTGATCCGCGCGGTCCTCGGCTGGGCCCAGCGCGGCATCGGCGTCCCCTACGTGTACGGCGCGCCGCGGCTCCAGGGCCGCAACCCGACCAGCTTCGACTGCTCCAGCTTCACGCAGTGGGCCTACTACATGGCCAGCGACGGGAAGATCGACATCGGGACGACGACGCGCAGTCAGGAGCCGTACCTCAAGAAGTACGAGGTGCCGCTGTCCCAGGCCCAGCCCGGCGACGTGATCTTCTTCCGGCCGGAGTCCGACGGGTCCTCGGGCCACGTCGGCCTCGTCTGGGACCCCAAGGGCCACAAGATCCTCCACGCCCCGCGTCCGGGCAAGTCGGTCGAGTTCAGCAAGTGGGACTACCAGGACAAGATCACCGGCGTCTACCGCGTCCCCGTCCCACGGGGCACGAACGCGGTCGAGGGCGACGGCACGCAGAACGAAAAGGGAGCATGAAGTCACCGATGAAGCGTCACCTCCTGCACGCCGCGAGCGCCTTCACCTGCATCGGGCTGGTCGCGGGCTGCGGCGGCGGCGATGACACGGCCAAGGCCGGCGCCACCGGGAAGGCGACGCCCAAGGCGTCGGCGTCCGCCGCCCCGGGCCCGGTGTACGGCGGCGCCGCTCTGCCGGGCCTGTCCCGCAAGCCCGTATGGACTGTGAAGACCGGTGCCGTGAAGGGCTGCCCGGGGGACCCGGTGCAGCGGGCCACGAGCCGGGTCATCGGGGACAAGGCGCAGACCTGTGTGCTCGGCGACGCCGTCGTCCTCACCGAGGACACCACGACGTACCCCGACAACACGGGCGGAACCCCGGAGGAGTACCGCTTCCGGGCCCGCTTGTTCGACGCGGCCACGGGCCGGGAACGCACGTCGGTCGAGGTCGAGATCCCCGGCAGCGGCTGGTCGAGCGAACGGGACCTCGTGCCCGCCGAGTTCTTCCGGATCAGCCAGTGGAAGGACGGCACACCGGCCCTCCTGGCCGTCGACGGCGACGAGACCCCGGCGAGCGGTCTGAAGAAGGCGTCGGTCAGGACGACGTACACCATGTACGCCCCTTCCGGCGAGAAGCTGGGCAGCTCGGCCTACGACGGCGAGGACCGCACGGATCTCACGGTCGAGGCGGGGCACGTGCGTCTGGACGAGGACAACGACAGCGGCTCCTACGCCCCGCTCGGCGGCGGCGCCACCGTCCAGGTGCAGGACCGGTGGGAGAAGCACGCCCCGATCGGTCCCGGCTTCGGCTACCGCGTGGAGACGTCCCTCGCGGACTTCCACGTCAGCGGCCAGCGGCTTCAGGTCAGCGACCGTCTCACCGGCAAGGACCTGTGGAACACCGAGGGCGTCGCCCTGCCCGCCGCCGTCGCCGCGCAGACCGAGGCCGGGGACAAGGCGGCCGCCTCGCTCTTCCCGCTCACCGGCGACCGGGGCCTGCTTGCCTGGGGCCTGAAGGACGACCCCTACGACGCGCTGCTCACGGTGGTCGACCTCAAGACGGGCCGCACCCTCGTGGAAGGCCCCAAGACCTACCTCGACCCCAACGACGCGCACGAGCCGGTGGTCGCCGTCTCCCCGGACGGCAAGAGCGTCGTCACCCAGTTCGGCGGCGGTGCGGTCGCCTGGAGCACGGAGACGGGCAAGGAACTGTGGCGGCAGGAGAAGGACGAGCAGGACATCGAGCCGGTGGCCCTCCCCACCGCCGACGTGCTGTACACGTTCGTCGGTGACACGGGCCTCGCCGCTCTCGACATGCGCACCAAGAAGATCCTGGCCACCGATCTCGCCCCCGACACCCCCCTGAACGACGAGATCGACGTCCTGGAACGCACGAGCGACGGCCACACCGTGATGGCGACGAGCGAGGGCGTCTTCGTCTTCGCCGCGGACAAGGCCTGACCGCACCCCGGAAGACCCGCACCCCACCCCACCCCACCCCCAGAAAGGCCAGCCCCGCCGGTGAGTGCTGAGCAGCAGAAGAAGCCTCGGGCCGAGGACGACTGGACTCTTGAGATCGCCATCGTCGTCGCGATCGTCCTCCTGTGCGGCGCCGGCGCCTGGCTGGCCGCCGAGGTGGGGGCGTCGTACGCCGACGCGCCCGCGCCGCCCTCGAACCCGCTGTCGTTCCTCGTGGCCGTCGTCAAGGGCGACTACAGCTGGCCGGGTTCGGCGGCCAGCGCCGTCGCAGCCGGGGAGGCCGTGCTGGCCGGCGTGCTGGTGCTCGCCGCGTACCGGGTGCGGCAGCGGATCCGGAACAGGCCCGGCGTGGACGGAGCGGCCCGGCACCTCGCGCGCGGCGAGGAGCTCGGCAAGCTCACCATGAAGGGCGCGGCGGCCATCGCCGAGCGGCTCGGGGTACGGGCGGGCACGCCCGGCGTGTTCATCGGGCGGTCCGTGAAGGGCCGGCAGCCGCTGTTCGGGTCGTACGAGGACATGCACGTCGACATCTGGGGCCCGCGGACCGGCAAGACCACCCGGCGGGCGATCCCCGCGATCCTCGACGGACCGGGCGCGGTGCTCGTCACCTCCAACAAGCGGGACGTCGTGGACGCGACGCGCGGCCCGCGCAGCGCCCGCGGGCCGGTCTGGGTGTTCGACCCGCAGCAGGTCGCCGCCGAGCCGCCGAGCTGGTACTGGAACCCGCTGACGTACGTCACTGACGTGGCCAAGGCCCGCAAGATGGCCGACCACTTCGCGAGCGGGTCGCGGGACGCGAACGCCTCCACCGACGCCTTCTTCGACCCCGCCGGCCAGGACCTGCTGGCCAACCTGCTGCTCGCCGCGGCCTGTGCGAAGGCGCCGATCACCCAGATCTACACCTGGCTGTCCAACCCCAAGGACGACACCCCGGAACGGATCCTGCGCGGTGCGGGGCACACCATGTCCGCCGACGGTTTCGCCGGCGTCGTGAACGCCCCCGACAAACAGCGCAGCGGTATCTACGGCGTCGCCCAGCAGATGGCGTCCTGCCTGGTCAACCCGGAGGTCAACCGCTGGGTGACCCCGAGCGCCGACCCGCACGCGCCGCAGTTCGACCCGCACGCCTTCGTCCGCACCGGCGGCACCCTGTACTCGCTCTCCCGAGAGGGGCGCGACTCCGCGGGGCCGCTGGTGACCGCGCTCACCGTCGCCGTCGTCGAGGCCGCCGAGGAGTACGCCACCACCCAGCGCGGCGGCCGGCTCCCGCTGCCGCTGGTCGGCGTGCTCGACGAGGCCGCCAACGTGTGCCGCTGGCGCTCCCTGCCCGACCTGTACTCCCACTACGGCTCGCGCGGCATCATCCTGATGACGATCCTGCAGTCCTGGGCGCAGGGCATCGAGGTGTGGGGCGAGCGCGGCATGGAGAAGCTGTGGTCGGCCGCGAACGTGCGCGTCTACGGCGGCGGCGTCTCCGACACCCGGTTCCTCGGCGATCTGAGCGAACTGGCGGGCGAGTTCGACCTGCGCGAGTACCAGACGAGCCGTGAGTCGGAGTTCGGCGGCTGGTCCGGCAACCGTACGGTCAGTGAGTCCACGCGTCGTGAACGCGTCCTCGGGGTCTCCGATCTCGGTGCGATGCCTCCGGGGCGGGCCCTGGTGCTGGCGTCCGGTACCAAGCCGGTGTTGGTGGAGACGATCCCGTGGTGGGAGGGGGCGTACGCCGCCGAGGTGCAGGCGTCGCTGAAGAAGCACGACCCCGGGGCCCGTTGAGATCCGCGCCGGGGGCGAGTTGAGGGAGGGCCCCTGTGGAGTGAGCGGTTCTTCGCCGGTTCGTGACGTGCCCTCCGTGTCGTCTCCATGTGTCTTCACATGCTGAGCGGAGGGTGATGTTGTTACTTCGTTAAGTAGTTTGGCTTGACGCCGACGGCCGCCGCCGCGTTGGCTTTTCAGACACCTGGGTCAGCATGTCGCACCCGATGTCCGGAACGCACCTGAAGTGAGCCCCCGAATGCGTCGTATCGCCATAGCCGTGGTTGCCTCCACGCTGTCCCTCTCGCTCGCCGGCTGCGGCATGCTGGGCGCGACGGAGGAAGCGGGCGAGGCGACACCGACCAAGGGTGACGACCTCACCGTGGGCCTGCTCATGCCGGAGGAGACCAACACCCGCTACGAGCAGTTCGACTACCCCATCATCAAGTCCAAGGTCGCCGAGCTCACCAGCAGCAAGGGCAGCGTCCAGTACGCCAACGCGAACGCCAAGAACTCCACCCAGGTCACCCAGATGGAGCGGATGATCGACGACAAGGTCGACGTCATCCTGCTGGACGCCGTCGACTCCAAGGCGATCGCGAGCACGGTGAAGAAGGCCAAGGACGCGGGCATCCCCGTCATCGCCTACGACCGCCTGGCACAGGGCCCGATCGACGCGTACGTCTCCTTCGACAACGAGCTCGTCGGCGAGGTCCAGGGCCGCACCCTGGTGGAGGCCCTGGGGACGGCCGACCTCAGCGACCAGATCGTCATGATGAACGGCTCGCTCACCGACCCGAACTCCGCCCAGTTCAAGCAGGGCGCGCTGTCGGAGCTGAACGGCCGGGTGACGATCGCCGAGAAGTTCGACACCAAGGACTGGGACCCGAAGGAGGCCAAGGCCAACATGGCCAAGGCGATCTCCAAGATGGGCGCGAGCAAGATCGCCGCCGTGTACTCCGCCAACGACGCCATGGCCGGCGCCGTCATCAACGCGCTGAAGGCGGCGGGCGTCAGCGACGACGACATGCCCCCGGTCACCGGCCAGGACGCGGAACTCTCGGCCGTGCAGCGGATCGTCAGCGGCGAGCAGTACATGAGCGTCTACAAGCCCTACCCGCAGATGGCGGCCGCCGCCGCGGCGATGGCCGTGGCCAAGGTCCGGGGCCGTGACCTCCAGTTCGAGTCCCTGACCCGCGACAAGGTCGACAGCCCCACCGACAAGGGCATCCGGGCCAACCTGGTCCCCGTGGTCGCGCTGACGAAGAGCAACATCAAGAGCACCGTCATCGAGGACGGCATCTACAAGGTGTCCGACATCTGCACCTCGGAGTACAAGTCCGCCTGCAACTCCATCGGCCTGAAGTAACCCACCGGGGCGCGGCGACGACGGCAGGGGGCACGCACACCGCGTGCCCCCTGCCGTTGTTGCGGAGCCGGTCCGGGCCGCGCATAGTTGCGCTGCGGAAATCAGGCGCACAGGCGCCGGCGGCACCGGCACCGACACCTGCGGCGCCGACGGCCGCGGGCAGCGGGGGTGGGACGGGCGATGGCCGGGCACGGGGCGCAGGACCATCCGCACGGCGCCGACCGGCTGTGCGAGGCGGGGGACCGCGTGTACTCCCGGGCCGTGCGCCGGGGCCGGGTGCCGCGCGGTGACGCCGAGCAGGTGCCCTGTCTGCTGGAGCTGGCCCTGCTCCACCCGGACCCCGACGACATGGACTGGCTGGTGCCGACCTCCCCGCAGGAGGTCATGACCCGGCTGCTGCACGGCCTCTACGACGAGGTGAGCGCGAGCAGGCGGCGTATGGGCGCGGCGGTCGCCGCGTTCGAGCGGTACGCGGGCCTCGGCGGGCCGGCGCCGTCCGCCGCCGTCGCCGAAGGCGCGGCGATCCGCGTCCTGGACGGCGACGCGCGCATCCAGGCGGCCCTGGACCAGGCGACCGGGGCGTGCACCACGGAGGTGCTGACCGTCCAGCCGGGCGGCATCCGGCGCGAGCACGAACTGTCCGAGGGGCTGCACCGGGCGCTCGCGCTGCGCGGCCGTGGCGTGCGCATGCGCGACCTGTACACGCATGTGGCCCGGCACGGTCAAGGGCTGTTGAACTACCTGGAGTTGATGGGCCCGGCGGTGGAGGCCCGCACGCTCGACGAGGTCATCGACCGGCTGATCCTCTTCGACCGCACGGTCGCCTTCATCCCCGCCAACGCCGACCGCACCATGGCGCTGGAGCTGCGCCACCCGGCGCTGATCGCCTACCTGGTCACCGTGTTCGAGCGGCTGTGGCGGCTGGCGATCCCGCTGACCGCGCCGCTGCCCGACACCCGTATCGAGGGCGTCTCGCACCGGGAGCAGTCCATCGCGGCGCTCCTCGCGGAGGGGCACCAGGACGCGGTGATCGCGGAGCGTCTCGGCATCAGCGTCCGCACCTGCCGGGCGCACATCGCCCGCCTCTCGGAGACCCTGGGCGCGGCGAGCCGTACCCAACTGGGCGTGCGCATCGCGCAGGTCGGCCTGGACAAGCCGCTCGGCGGGGCGGCGCCGCCCCCGGCGGGGATCAGTCCTCGCGCTCCAGGATCCCCGACTGGGCTATGAGGAAGCCGAGTTGGGCGCGGCTGCCGCTGCCGAGGATCGCCGCGAGCTTGGCGATGTGGGCGCGGCAGGTCCGTACGTTCATGCCGAGGCGGCGGGCGATGGCCTCGTCGACGTGGCCCTCGACGAGGAGCTTGGCGATGGAGTACTGGATGTCGGTGATGCCGCCGGGGTCCGTCTCGTAGGGGGCGCCGGCGCTCAGCGGGACCGCGCGGGCCCACATGAACTCGAAGACCTTCACCAGGTAGCGGACGAGGCCGGGGTGGCGCAGCTCCAGGGCGACCTGCTGGTCGTCGCGGGCGGGTATGAAGGCGACGGTCTCGTCGCAGACGATGAGGCGCTCCACCACCTCGGCGATCGTGCGGTACTCGACCTTGCCGTTGGCCAGTTGGGCCACGTACCCCAGTTTCTCCGGGCTGTGGCGGGCGGTGTGCTGGTAGAGGGTGCGGATGCGCACCCCGCGCTCGATCATGGGGCGGTCGCGTTCGAGGCCCAGGGCGAGGCTGCGCTCGGAGAAGCGGTCGTCGCTGGGCTGGATGGTGAGCATCTCCGAACGGCACTGTCCGGTGGCGAGGTTGAGGGCCTCGTTGATGCGGGCGGCGCCTTCCAGCACGGTGATGGAGTGGTCGGTGGTGGCGGACTGGGCGCTCAGGGCGAGGAACGGCTCGAAGACGTCCGCGAGTTCGACGGACAGCCGGCGGCGTTCGTTGATCTCCTGCTCGATGGGGTGCAGCCGCTGGGCGAGCGCGACGCTGGGCGGAACCGGACGCAGCCAGTCCGCGTCGTCGGGGTCGGGGACGAGCAGGGCGAGGTCCACCAGGCAAGGCGCGGACTCCGCGTCCACACGGGCGGCCCTCCCCGTGCGCAGGGCGTTGGCGTAAAGTCGGCCACCTTCCTCGCACAGTTGGGTCACCGCATGGGGATGCGTTGTTTTGGTCCGGTTTGCCACGAGATCTCCACCCCCCAGGGTCCTGAACATGCAGGAACATGATGCATCGATCCTGTGGTCATGACGTGCCCGAATGAGCCATCGTCTTTACCGACGGGGGAAGAGGAGACTTTCAAGTGAGGACGAGGCCGACCATGTGCCACAAAATGCTTCGCTCGGTACTTGTTGCCGCCCTCTCCGCCGTGGTGGCCTTCGGGGTGCTGAGCGCCCGTTCCGACGTGAAGGACGAGGTGACGGCGGACAGCCACTGGCCGCAGTCCGCCACGACCGTCACGCTGGCGGACAGCCACTGGCCGGCGGCTCCCGTCGCGGGTCCGGCTCCCGAGGACCCGACCTCCGGCGCGACGGACGGATCCGGAGCCTGATGTGACCACTCCACCCGACGACCGCTCCTTCCGCCGCGAGATGGCCACGGCCTACCGCTCCGGCTGGCACTTCATCGACCTGGTCACCGCGATCCCGCACAGCGGCGACTCGCTGATGGTGGCCGTCTTCGGAGAGCCGGTCGTGGTGACGCGGGACGAGGAGGGCGACGTACGGGCGTACAAGTGCCTGCGGCGGCCTCGGGGGGCGCCGCAGCCCGTGAGATGTGCCATCCGGTACGGAATGATCTTCGTGAACCTGGATCAGCGCGACCACCAGCTGGCCGAGCCGGCCGGCCCGGCCGCCTCCAGAACAGTTTCAGCCACCCCCCGCAGTGCCTGACGCGATTCCCCCGTCGTAACAGATCGCTCAGGTACTTCCCCCCGCAGCGGCGTCACCGTGACCTGAACACGGTGACGCCGCTGCAGTTTCCGGCGACATGTCCGGACCTGTGCGGGTGCGGGGCGGGCGCGACGGCGATCCGGCGGTGGCCGGAAACCACCCCCACGATTCGGTCACACGCCCACCGGACGGCGAGCGGCGCCTCCGCGGGTTTCCGGAACCTCAGCCCTTCCCCATCGCTCGGGTCAGCTTGATCTCGATCACCGCGCGTGTGGGGTTCGGGCGGGGTGGGTGGCCGTAGCGCTCCTCGTAGCGGGTCTCCGCGTCCTTGACGCGCTCCGGGTCGGTGTGGACGAAGGCGCGGCCCTCCAGGGTGGCCCAGCGGCGGCCGTCGACCTGGCAGACGGCGACGCGCGCGCCCTCGGGGCCCGCCGCCAGCACGTTGCGCACCTTCCGGCTCGCCCGGTCGGCGATCACCCGAGCCGTTCGCCCCTCGGGGTCGTATGTCACTCCGACGGGCACCACGTGCGGTGAGCCGTCGGGGCGGGGCGTGGTCAGCGTGCACACGTGCCGTTCCCGCCAGAAGGCGAGGTACGGCGCGTCGGGAGAGCCCGGGTCCTGGGGGTATGCGGCCATGGTGGGGAACTTAGCGGCCGTGCGGCGCCCATCCGCACCTTGAGTGGAATAGACTCAAGTTTGTGTACGTTGTGTGAGTCAGGTGCTGACGGCTGACGCAAGGAGGAGACAGCGAACGTGGACGCCGAGCTGACCAACCGGAGCCGGGACGCGATCCAGGCGGCCGGCAACCGGGCCCTGTCCGGGGGCCACCCCGATCTGACCCCCGCCCATCTGCTCCTGGCTCTCCTGGAGGGACAGGACAACGAGAACATCGTCGATCTGCTCGCCGCCGTCGACGCCGACCAGGCAGCCGTGCGGGCCGGCGCGGAGAAGGTGCTCGGCTCGCTGCCCAGCGTGGCCGGCTCCACCGTCGCGCCTCCGCAGCCCAACCGTGAGCTGCTCGCCGTGATCGCCGACGCGCAGGCGCGCGCCAGGGACCTCGGGGACGAGTACCTGTCGACCGAGCACCTGCTCATGGGCATCGCCGCCAAGGGCGGGCAGACCGCCGACGTGCTCTCCCGGCAGGGGGCCACCCCGAAGAAGCTGGTGGACGCCTTCCAGAAGGCCCGCGGCGGACGCCGGGTGACCACCGCCGACCCCGAGGGGCAGTACAAGGCGCTGGAGAAGTTCGGGACCGACTTCACCGCCGCCGCGCGCGAGGGCAAGCTCGACCCCGTCATCGGGCGGGACACCGAGATCCGGCGCGTGGTGCAGGTGCTCTCCCGCCGCACCAAGAACAACCCCGTCCTGATCGGCGAACCGGGCGTCGGCAAGACCGCCGTCGTCGAGGGCCTCGCCCAGCGGATCGTCAAGGGCGACGTGCCCGAGTCGCTGAAGGACAAGCGGCTCGTCGCGCTCGACCTGGGCGCGATGGTGGCCGGCGCCAAGTACCGCGGCGAGTTCGAGGAGCGGCTGAAGACCGTCCTGGCCGAGATCAAGGACTCGGACGGGCAGATCATCACCTTCATCGACGAGCTGCACACCGTCGTGGGCGCCGGTGCGGGCGGCGACTCCGCCATGGACGCGGGCAACATGCTCAAGCCCATGCTGGCCCGCGGCGAGCTGCGCATGGTCGGCGCGACCACCCTCGACGAGTACCGCGAGCGGATCGAGAAGGACCCGGCGCTGGAGCGCCGCTTCCAGCAGGTGCTGGTCGCGGAGCCGACCGTCGAGGACACCATCGCCATCCTGCGCGGTCTCAAGGGCCGCTACGAGGCGCACCACAAGGTGCAGATCGCCGACAGCGCGCTGGTCGCCGCCGCCACCCTCTCCGACCGGTACATCACCTCCCGCTTCCTGCCCGACAAGGCCATCGACCTCGTCGACGAGGCCGCCTCCCGGCTGCGCATGGAGATCGACTCGTCCCCCGTCGAGATCGACGAACTCCAGCGCGCCGTGGACCGGTTGAAGATGGAGGAGCTGGCCCTCGACAAGGAGACCGACCCGGCCTCCCGGGAGCGCCTGGAGAAGCTGCGCCGCGATCTCGCCGACAAGGAAGAGGAGTTGCGCGGTCTCAACGCCCGCTGGGAGAAGGAGAAGCAGTCACTCAACCGGGTCGGCGAGCTGAAGGAGAAGCTCGACGAACTGCGCGGCCAGGCCGAACGTGCCCAGCGTGACGGCGACTTCGACACCGCCAGCAAGCTGCTCTACGGCGAGATCCCTTCCCTGGAACGCGACTTGGAAGCCGCTTCCGAGGCCGAGGAAGAGGCCGCCAAGGACACCATGGTCAAGGAGGAGGTCGGCAGCGACGACATCGCCGACGTGGTCGCCTCCTGGACGGGCATCCCGGCCGGCCGGCTGCTGGAGGGCGAGACCCAGAAGCTGCTGCGCATGGAGGACGAGCTCGGCAAGCGCCTCATCGGCCAGACCGAGGCCGTGCGCGCGGTGAGCGACGCGGTGCGCCGCTCGCGCGCCGGGATCGCCGACCCCGACCGGCCCACCGGCTCCTTCCTCTTCCTCGGCCCGACCGGCGTCGGCAAGACCGAACTGGCCAAGGCGCTCGCCGACTTCCTCTTCGACGACGAGCGGGCCATGGTCCGCATCGACATGTCGGAGTACGGCGAGAAGCACAGCGTCGCCCGCCTGGTCGGCGCCCCGCCCGGCTATGTCGGCTACGAGGAGGGCGGCCAGCTGACGGAGGCGGTGCGCCGCCGGCCGTACAGCGTCGTCCTGCTCGACGAGGTGGAGAAGGCGCACCCGGAGGTCTTCGACATCCTGCTCCAGGTGCTCGACGACGGCCGGCTGACCGACGGGCAGGGCCGCACGGTCGACTTCCGCAACGTCATCCTGGTGCTGACCTCCAACCTGGGCAGCCAGTTCCTGGTCGACCCGCTCACCAGCGAGGCGGAGAAGAAGGAACAGGTCCTGGAGGTGGTCCGCACCTCCTTCAAGCCGGAGTTCCTCAACCGGCTCGACGACCTGGTCGTCTTCTCGGCGCTGTCCAAGGACGAGCTGAGCCGGATCGCCAGGCTCCAGATCGACCGGCTGGCCAAGCGGCTGGCCGAACGCAGGCTCACCCTGGAGGTCACCGACGCGGCCCTGGACTGGCTCGCCCACGAGGGCAACGACCCGGCCTACGGCGCCCGCCCGCTGCGCCGACTGGTCCAGACGGCCATCGGCGACCGTCTTGCCAAGGAGATCCTGTCCGGCGAGGTCAAGGACGGTGACACGGTCCGCGTGGACGCCTTCGGCGAGGGCCTGATCGTGGGCCCCGCGACGGGTCCGGCGACGGGCGCCGAGACGGGTCCCGCGACGGGCAAGACGGTGTAGTCGGGGCACACCGGCCGGGCAGGTTGCCGGTCACGGGGCAAGAGAGAGAGGGTGGGTTGTACGTCTGGTCTCACTGATGGCCGGACGGACCAGACGACCGCAGGAGTGTTCACATATGTCCATCGACCCGTCCTCGATTCCGAACTTCGGGGGTCAGCCCGAGCCGCAGCCCCAGGGACCGGCGGGCCCCGTCGTTCCGGATCAGGACCTGGTGAAGCAGCTCCTCGACCAGATGGAGCTCAAGTACGTCGTAGACGACGAGGGCGACCTCGCGGCGCCGTGGGAGGAGTTCCGCACCTACTTCATGTTCCGCGGTGAAGGGGAACAGGCGGTCTACTCGGTGCGGACGTTCTTCGACCGGCCGCACAAGATCGACGTCAAGCCGCAGCTGCTGGAGGCGATTGACGACTGGAACCGTCGCACCCTGTGGCCGAAGGTCTACACCCACACCCACGACGACGGCACCGTCCGCCTCATCGGCGAGGCGCAGCTGCTGATCGGCGCCGGTGTGAACATCGAGCTGTTCGTCTCCTCGACGGTGAGCTGGGTGCGGGCGGCCATCGAGTTCGACAAGTGGCTCGTGGAGCAGCTGGGTCTGGAGCAGGAGGTCGACGACGCGGCGAAGCCCGAGGAGGGCGACGAGTAACTCCGCTCCCGCGCGCACCACTTGACCCCGGCGCCGCACGAGTCACACCTCACGGGAGCCCGGCCCACCCCGCGACCACGCGGCCCGGCCGGGCTCTCAGCCTTCGTAGTGAGAGCGGCCCTGTGCGACCAGCACGCCGTCCCCGGCGGCCTTGTAGGTCAGGCGGTGCTCGTCGTCGACCCGGCGCGACCAGTACCCCTGGAACCCGTGCTTGAGGGACTCCGGTTTGCCGATTCCCTCGTTGCCGTTCCGGGCGATGTCCGCGATGAGCGTGTGGATGCGCCTGAGAATCTTCCGGTCCTGGAGCCGCCACCACAGCAGGCTCAGTGCCTCCGCCACGGCGTACTGAACGGGCCGGAGGCGACGTACGTCAGTTACTGCTTCGCCGACCGGACCGCCGTGACCAGAGCGGGCGCCGCCGTCACCCAGCCGACTCCTCGTTCGTACACCTATTCGCGGGTCGCGCCGCTAGCTGTCCGGACCGGCTCACAGCCGTGCCGCCGGGCCCGGGACAGGGCGCTGTCCGCCGTATCCTGACCACACACGGGAAGGAGCCGTCCATGAGCGTCGACGCGATCGTGCACACCCAGTTCCCCAAGGGATACACGGTCCTGTTCGGGGCCGACGGAAAGGTGATCATGACTCCGCAGAGCGAGGAGCACTCCAGCACCATCAGGTCGATGCAGATCGACTCCGCTGTCGCTCTCGGCCGTCACGCGAAGGTCACCTCCGACGTCTACATCGACTTCCCCGCCGACGAGAACTCCGCCCCCGACCTCGCGATCATGCGCGAGGACGCACGCAAGGAAGCCAAGCGCTACAGCTTCGAGGACGTCCTGCTGATCTCCGAGGTCGTCTCGACCTCCTCCGCACGCAAGGACTACGACGACTGCACCGCCAAGTACGGCCGCTACGGCATCCCGATCTACCTGGTCGTCGACCCGTACGCCCAGGAAGTCGTCCTCCACACCCAGCCGACCGGCACCGGCTACATCGCGGCACACACGCACAAGTACGGCACGGGCAAGCTCCCCATCCCTCTGGCCGACGGCCGCACCTTCACCCTCGACCTCGACGAGCTCCCGCGCCCGGAGCCTGAGGCAGACGCCCGCTGACAGAGGACTTCCGTGGTGCCCGCTCGGTCATGCCGTCTCGACCCGGGCTCATCACGCGCTTGATGTTGCATATGCGGCTGTTGCCGCGGCGCGTGCCGCCACGCGGAAGCGCGCAACCTGATCGCGCGGCGTGACCCCCTCGAACCCTCGTCCCTGCTTGCGACCGGCGCGCCGTTCCCCGTGGTCGTCTTGCTGGCTGCTGCGCCGCCGACCACCCCGACATGGGCAGCACCGTCGAGCGCGCCGCGATGTTCGCCGTCGCCGAGCTCGGCCTGTTCGCTACCGCTCTGCCCGCCCGGCAGAACATCACGGCCCGAAGCAGGCACCCGGCCTGCCCGTCGCGCTCACCTGGGTGGGCATCGAACTGCGCAACCGCAGCCCGCTCCGCTGCGCCGGCGCCGGCCCACCCTCACCACGGGCACGACGGACGGCTCCACGCCTGCCCGACCGCGCACCACAGCGACGAAGCGGGCAGAGACCCCGGGCCACCCGCCCGAGGATCATGCGGGCGAAGCCGAACCGACCGGCTTCGCCCGGCCCTGTGGCCAAGGGGTTTGCACCATGTGGCCGTCAGGCCTGATGGCCCTGGGCGGACAGAGCCTTCAAACGGGCTACCGCCTCCTCCAGCACGGCTGTCTGCTTGCAGAAGGCGAACCGTACGAAGGGTGCGCCCTGGTCGCGGTGGTCGTAGAAGACGGCGTTCGGGATGGCCACCACGCCGGCGCGCTCGGGCAGGGCGCGGCAGAAGGCGAAGCCGTCGGTCTCGCCGAGGGGGCGGATGTCCGTGGTGACGAAGTACGTGCCCGCCGGGCGGTAGACCGCGAAGCCCGCCGCCGCCAGTCCCGCAGACAGCAGGTCCCGCTTGGCCCGCATGTCCGCGCGGAAGCCGTCGAAGTACGTGTCCGGCAGGCTCAGTGCCTCCGCCACGGCGTACTGGAACGGGCCGGAGGCGACGTACGTCAGGTACTGCTTCGCCGACCGGACCGCCGTGACCAGGGCGGGCGCCGCCGTCAGCCAGCCGACCTTCCAGCCGGTGAAGGAGAAGGTCTTCCCGGCGGAGGAGATGGTGACCGTCCGCTCGCGCATGCCCGGCAGGGTCGCCAGCGGTACGTGCTCGGCGTCGTCGAAGACCAGGTGCTCGTACACCTCGTCCGTGACGACCAGCAGGTCCCGCTCCACCGCCAGCTCGGCGATCGCGGTCAGCTCCGCACGGGTGAGGACGGTGCCGGTCGGGTTGTGCGGGGTGTTGATCAGCAGCAGCCGGGTGCGGTCGGTGACGGCGGCGCGCAGCTCGTCGAGGTCCAGGCGGAAGCGGGCGTGCTCCGGGTCCGGCCGCAGTGTCACCGGCACGCGCGTGCCGCCCGCCATGGCGATGCAGGCCGCGTAGGAGTCGTAGTACGGCTCCAGGGCGACGACCTCGTCCCCGGGCTCCAGCAGCGCCAGCAGTGAGGCCGCGACGGCCTCCGTGGCGCCCGCGGTGACCAGCACCTCCGTGTCGGGGTCGAACGTCAGCCCGTAGCGGCGCCGCTGGTGCTCGACGATCGCCGTCCGCAGCTCGGGCACGCCGGGCCCCGGCGGGTACTGGTTGCCGCGCCCGTCCCGCAGCGCCCGCACGGCCGCCTCCCGCACCTCCTCGGGGCCGTCCGTGTCCGGGAAGCCCTGCCCGAGGTTGATCGCCCCGGTCGCCACCGCCAGGGCGGACATCTCGGCGAAGATCGTCGTCCCGAACTCGGTGAGACGGCGGTTGAGGAAGGGACGTGCGGTGGAGGTCATGCCGGTCATCCTGCGCCGAAGCTCTGGACTTCCTCAAGTGCGCTTTGGCCCGCGCGGCGGATGGGAATCCCCCGTGCACGCGACGCTCACACGTCGCGCGAGGCGCCCACGGGGGGCCGCTTCGGGGGATTCGAAAGGAGGGTGACGCCATGTTCCTGGGCCTCATCCTGGCGGCGGCGGTCATCGTGCTCGTCGTGTCTCTGATCGTCCACGCTCGCGCGGGCGGCGGCTCCCGCCGAAGCGGCGCGGGCGCCCGCCGCAGCCGCAGCCGCACGGGCGGCCGGGGCGGTCACAACAACGGCTGGTGGGCCGGCGGGGGCGGCGCCGGCACGTCCTGCGGTTCGTCGGGCAGCTCCTGCGGCAGCGGCTCGTCCTCCTGCGGCTCGTCGTCGGGCAGCTCCTGCGGAGGCGGCTCGTCCTGCGGCGGAGGCGGCGGATGCGGCGGAGGCAGCTGACACGGGGCAGCTGAGCTCCCCGGGGGGAGCCGTATCCGGACCGCGAGGGTCCGCTCCTTGACCGGGGCGTCCCTCGCGGTCGCACCATGTCCGGCCGCATCGGGCATCGCGGTCGCGGCATGTCCGGCCGCATCGGGCATCGCGGTCGCGGCATGTCCGGCCGCACGGGCATCGCGCCGCTTCGGGGGTCGCGCGCGGGCGCGCGTCGTGGTGCGCGAGGGCCGCATGGCGTGCGCCGTGGTTGAACAGTTGAGCTGTGGAGCCCTCTAGGGGATGGAAACCCCACGAAGTTGGGTAAAAACGCTGTGTTGGCGCCACTGTTCATGATTCCCTCTAATCCACCAACGCAGCCCCTCGGACCCCTACGGACGTCCCGCGCGGACGTCCTCCCCAGGAAACGGGCCGACCGGGCGACCTCCCGGTGTCTGCCGGGGCGTGCCGGACCTTCCCTCTCTTTGCGTTCTAGCGGAGCCGAGTCATGCTCACGACCCTGCACACGTCCTACACCGACACGCGCGCGGCCGACCTCGCCTGGGCCCTGGGGCGTGAACCACTGCCCGCCCTGGCCACCCTCGACCTCGAACTGTCGGGCGCCCAGGTTCAGTTGCGACTGCTCGGCGCCTCGCACCAGGTGCTGCTGGAGGAGGAGCGGGGCAGTTGCTCGGAGACGGTGGCCTGCCTCCCCGGCAGCAGCACCCCGCTGCCCCTCGGCGTGGCCAAGCGGGTGGGCGACTGGGAGTACGAGTTCGCCGCACACGTGGAGGAGTTGACGCCCAGTCAGTTCGCCGTGCGGGCCCAGGAACTGCTGGCCCTCGTCTCCGGCCACCCGCACGGCCTGGCCGGCGTCTTCCCCGGCAGCCCGCACGCCTTCACCGCGCTGGTCGCCCAGCGGCACGAGGGAGCGGTCCATTGGCGCACCTGGCACGCGTACCCGCAGGACGGGCAGCTGGTGGCGACGCGCACGAGGGTGGACGTGCGCGCGCCGGCCCTCGCGAACGGCCCGTCCGCCGACGGCGACTTCAGACCGAGGGCGGTCCAAACGCGGGGCGCGTGACCGGCGCCGGGTTCCACACGTGTGGGTGACGAAGCGTGCCGCACTCGTGACGTAACGTCGCAGTCGTGATCGAGTCGCACGCACCAGCCCCGCCCGGCGCCCCGCCCCCCTGGCGCTGCCCCGCGCGGCTGCCCGTCCGGCAGGGCACCGGGCGGTTCCTGGTCCTCGTGTGCGTCTTCGTCTGCGCCGCCTGCGGGCTGGTGTACGAACTCGAACTGGTCGCGCTCGCCTCGTACTTGATGGGCGACTCGGTCACCCAGGCCTCCGTCGTGCTGTCCGTGATGGTGTTCGCGATGGGCATCGGCTCCCTCGCCGCCAAACGGCTGCGCCCGCTCGCCGCCGCCGGGTTCGCCGCGATCGAGGTGGTGCTCGCCCTGGTGGGCGGCTGCAGCGCCATGGCGTTGTACGCGGCGTTCGCCTGGACGGGTGACTGGGGCGGGCTGTGGGCTGACGGACCCCGGGTGCTGATCGTCGCGTTCTCCCTGGCCATCGGCCTGCTCATCGGGGCCGAGGTGCCGCTGCTGATGGAGCTGATCCAGCGCATCCGCCGCCAGGACGCGGGCGGCGCGGTCGCCGACCTCTTCGCCGCTGACTACGTCGGCGCGCTCGTCGGCGGCCTGGCCTTCCCCTTCCTGCTGCTGCCCCGCCTCGGCCAGCTGACCAGCTCCCTGCTGACCGGCGCGGTCAACGTGGCCGCCGGCGGCGCCCTCGTCCTCGGCCTGTTCCGCCGCGACCTCACCCGCCGCGCCCGCTGTGCCCTCGCCGTCGCCGGCATCGCCGTCCTCGGCGTCCTCGCCTGTGCCGCCGTCCTCGTCGACGACTTCGAACGGGCCGCGCGGCACGCGATGTACGGCGACCACGTCCGGGTGGCGCTGCGGACCGGCGTCCAGGAGGTCGTCCTCACCGGCGACGCCGACGGCGGCCCCGTCGGCCTCTACCTCGACGGCCGGCTCCGCGGCGGCGGCCCCGCCGCGCGCCGCTACCACCAGGCCCTGGTCCGCCCCGCGATGCACGGCCCGCACGGCCGGGTGCTGATCCTCGGCGGCGGCGACGGGCTGGCCGCCCGCGAGGTCCTCGCCCGCCCCGGCGTCGACCGTCTCGACGTCGTCGAACCCGACGCCGGGCTGCTCCGCCTCGCCCGCACCGACCCGGCGCTCTCCCGCCTCAACGAGCACGCCTTGGACGACCCGCGCGTCCACGTCACCGTCGCCGACGCCTTCGACCGCCTGCGGAAGATCCCCCCGGACGCCTACGACGTGGTGATCACCGATCTGCCCGACCCCGGCGAGACCGCCGGCGCCAAGCTGTACTCCCAGGAGTTCTACGGCCTGGCCCGCCGCGCCCTGCGCCCCGCGGGCCGGCTCGCCGTCCACGCCGGGCCGGTCGCGACCCGCCCCCACGCCTTCTGGACCGTCGAGACCACCCTGCGCGCGGCGGGGCTGCACACGGCCGCCTACCGCACGAGCGGCGACGGTGACGGCGACTGGGGCTTCGTCCTGGCAGCGGGAGACCGTCCGCCCGGGCTCCGCCTGGACCCCGGCGAGCGGGAGCTGCGCGAGCGGACGGAGGGGTTGCGGGCCTCCACCCTGCTGCACCCGCGTTACTAGCGCCACGAGCGGCGCGTGGCCGGCACGGGCATCGCGGCAGACGTCGGCTCCGAGTTGTGGCGGAGGGGAGGTGTGGTGGCGTGGGCCTGGGTAGGCTCCGCATCTATGGAGCAAGAGGTGTTCGTTCCGGTTCCGGCCGAGCGGCTGAGGGCGGCCCTCGCCGACCCCGAGCAGGTGGCCCGGGCCGTTCCCGGGCTCCAGCAGGACGCCGGCACCGAGCCCGTCGCGGGCCGGCTGAAGCTGCGCGTCGCCGGCCACACCATCACCTACCGGGGCGCCCTGCGTGTCACCGTGCAGGGCGACGGCTACGTCGTGGAGGGCGACGCGACCGAGGCCCGCGGCACGGGCACGGTCAAGCTCGCGCTCACCGTGCGACTGCGGGAGTCGGAGGGCGGGACCGCCGTCCTCTTCGAGGGCACGGCGTCCGCGGCGGGCCGGATCGCTGAACTCCCCGCGGACGCGGTCGACTCGGCGGTCGCACGGCTGCTGAACCGGTTCGCGGAGAACCTGGGGGAGGGGGCGGAGCAGACCCCGGCGGAGGCCTCAGGCGGAAGCCCGGGGTCCGACGCGCCGGAGCCCTCGGAAGCGGCCCCTGCCTCGGAAGCGGCCCCCGCCGACGCGGCCCCCGCCTCGGAAACGCCCGCCGAAGAAGCCCCCTCGGGCCTCCCCGCCGGCGCCGAACCCGAAGCCACCGCCGGAACCGATGCAACCGCCGGCATCGATGCAACCGCCGGCATCGAGCCCGACGAGGACCCGGACGGCCCCCCCGCCGAAGCCGCGCACGCCCGCCGGACGATGATCGGGCGCAGCGCCGAGGAGGTCGACCACGCGCCGCCGCGCGGCCGCTACGCACCCGTCCCCGCCCCGGAGACCGTCGCCCGCAACGACATCCTGCGCTGGGCCGCCCCCGCCGCCGCGTTCGCCGTGGCGTCGGCGATCGTCGTCGGCAGGGCGTTGCGCCGCCGCCGTTGAGCCCGCGCGCTCTTGATCGCCTCGGTAGGGTCGTCCCGTGAGCGACGAAGACATCACGCTGACCGCGGGCGACGCGGAGGCGACCGTGCGGCCCGGCAACGGCGGACGGGTCACGGGGTTGCGCGTCGGCGGTGTGGAGCTGCTGCGCCAGGGGGAGCGGTTCGGCTGCTTCCCGATGGTCCCGTGGTGCGGACGCATCAGGGACGGCCGCTTCCGCGACGGCGGGGCCGTCCACCAGATGCCGCTGAACTCCCCGCCGCACGCCATCCACGGCACCGTCCGGGACGGCGCCTGGCGGGTGGCCCGCCGTTCCGCCGACGAGGCGGTCCTGACGTACGACCTGGTGGAGCCCTGGCCTTACCCCGGCCGGGTCACCCAGATCGTGGCGCTGACCGAGGACGCGCTGACGCTGTCCATGGCGGTGGAGACGTACGGCTCGTCCTTCCCGGCGCAGATCGGCTGGCACCCCTGGTTCAACCGCGACCTCGGCGGCGAGAGCGTGCGGATCGCCTTCGACCCCGCCTGGCAGGAGGAGCGCGGCGACGACCACCTGCCCACCGGCGAGCGCGTCGAGCCGAAGCCCGGACCCTGGGACGACTGTTTCGGCATGCCCGACGGCGTGGACGTGACCCTCACCTGGCCGGGGCGGCTGGAGCTGAAGGTGACCAGCCCCGAGCAGTGGGTCGTCGTCTACGACGAGCAGGACGCGGCCGTGTGCGTGGAACCGCAGACCGGCCCGCCCGACGGCCTGAACTCCCGCCCGCGCCTGGTCACCCCCCTGGAACCGCTGGAGACCACGACAACCTGGCGCTGGACCCGACTCTGAGCCCCACGGCCGATGCCGGGTTCCGCCCGGGTCCTGGGTCCCGGACCCTGAGCCCGCCTCCGACGCCCGGCTCCCAGCCCCCGGGCCTGAGCCCAGGACCCTGGGGCCCGGGTCCTGGGCCCCGGGCCCTGGGTCCCCCCTACGGGGTCGCCTCTAAGCTGTTCGGCATGACGGACACACGCGGCGCGCTGCTGCAGCAGATCAAGGACAAGGCCGTGGTGCACGGCAAGGTGACCCTGTCGTCGGGTCTCGAGGCCGATTACTACATCGACCTGCGCCGCATCACCCTCGACGGGCAGGCCGCCCCGCTGGTCGGACAGGTGCTGCTCGACCTGACCGCCGACCTCGAGTTCGACGCCGTCGGCGGTCTGACCATGGGCGCGGACCCGGTCGCCGCCGCGATGCTGCACGCCGCCGCCGCCCGCGGCCGCTCGCTGGACGCCTTCGTCGTGCGCAAGGCGGCCAAGGCGCACGGGCTGCAGCGGCGCGTCGAGGGCCCGGAGATCCGGGGCCGCCGGGTGCTCGTCGTCGAGGACACCTCCACCACCGGCGGCTCGCCGCTCACCGCCGTCGAGGCCGTGCGCGAGGCGGGCGCCGAGGTCGTGGCCGTGGCGACCATCGTGGACCGGGCGACCGGCGCCGCCGAGAAGATCCAGGAGGGCGCGGGCGTGCCGTACCTGTACGCGTACGCCAAGGACGAGCTGGGCCTGGACTGACCGGCGGGCGGACACCCGCTGGATCATCGGGCCATGTCTGGAAAGATGGGGACGACGATGACGTCGCACCCCAGGTCTAGGTCAGGGCCGTAACAACGCAGATCGCCAACCCGCACACCCAAGGAGCGGACGAATGCCCATCGCAACCCCCGAGGTCTACAACGAGATGCTCGACCGGGCGAAGGCAGGCAAGTTCGCCTACCCGGCCATCAACGTCACCTCGACCCAGACCCTGCACGCGGCTCTGCGCGGCTTCGCGGAGGCGGAGAGCGACGGCATCATCCAGATCTCGACCGGCGGCGCCGAGTTCCTGGGCGGCCAGTACAGCAAGGACATGGTGACGGGCGCCGTCGCGCTCGCGGAGTTCGCGCACATCGTCGCCGAGAAGTACCCGGTGACGGTGGCCCTGCACACCGACCACTGCCCGAAGGACAAGCTCGACGGGTACGTACGTCCGCTGCTCGCCATCTCGCAGAAGCGCGTCGAGGCCGGTCTCGGCCCGCTGTTCCAGTCGCACATGTGGGACGGCTCCGCCGAGACCCTCGCCGACAACCTGACCATCGCGCAGGAGCTGCTGGAGAAGGCCCGCGCCGCGCAGATCATCCTCGAGGTGGAGATCACGCCGACCGGCGGCGAGGAGGACGGCGTCTCCCACGAGATCAACGACTCCCTCTACACGACGGCCGAGGACGCGATCCGCACCGCCGAGGCGCTCGGCCTCGGTGAGAAGGGCCGCTACCTGCTGGCCGCGTCCTTCGGCAACGTCCACGGCGTGTACAAGCCGGGCAACGTCGTGCTCCGCCCGGACCTGCTGAAGGAGCTGAACGAGGGCGTCGCCGCCAAGTTCGGCCGGCCTGCCGGCTCGCAGCCGTTCGACTTCGTCTTCCACGGCGGCTCCGGCTCCTCGGCGGAGGAGATCGCGACCGCGCTGGAGAACGGCGTGGTCAAGATGAACATCGACACGGACACGCAGTACGCCTTCACGCGTCCCGTCGCCGACCACATGTTCCGCAACTACGACGGCGTGCTGAAGGTCGACGGCGAGGTGGGCTCGAAGAAGACCTACGACCCGCGCACCTGGGGCAAGCTGGCCGAGGCGGGCATGGCGGCGCGTGTCGTCGAGGCGACGCAGCACCTGCGCTCGGCGGGCACGAAGATCAAGTAGTTCCTGGCCGGACCGGCCCGAACACCTCCTTGGGGGGAAGTGGATCGGCAAGCGGTTTCCGGCATGTCGAGGGCCCGGCGCCCGTGTTCCCGCACGGCGCCGGGCCCTCGTGTGTCCGGAAAGCCGCTCCCCCCGTAATCCGGGGAGCGGGATGTCAGGGGCATGCTCTACGCTGCGGATCACCGCGCCCCGGTCCGGGGCGGCGGTTTCCGCGTTCCCGTCGGGAACGCGAAGGACCAATGGGGGGTCTCTTCATCGTGCGTAAGCGCACTCTCTCGGCCGCGACGGCGCTCGCGGTCCTCTTCAGCTCCGCCGCACTGATCGTGGGCGGCGCGGGCTCGGCGGCGGCGGACAGCAGCAAGGTCCTGCCGCTGAGGTCCACGGGTGACGTCGTCGTCGACGGTGTCCACAAGAAAATCTTCATCAGCGACCCGTACATCGGCAAGGTCGTCGCCACCGACTACGAGGGCAGGGTGCTGGGCTCCGTCACCGGCCTGCCCGGTGTCACCGGCCTCGCGCTCTCCGCCGACTCGGGCCGCCTGTACGCCGCCGTCCCGGGCGCCGACGCGGTCGTGGCCCTGGACACCGCGGCGGTCACCGAGCAGGCCCGGTACGCGACCGGCGAGGGCACCGACCCTCGCTACGTCGCCCTCGCCGGCGGCAAGGTCTGGTTCGGCTACGGCGGCGACTACGACGGCGCGATCGGCTCGCTCGACGTCTCCGGCGCCGAGCCCGTCGTCGCCTTGGACCAGGACGCCGAGACCGACTACTCGGGCGCCCCGCACCTGGTCGCCTCGCCGGCGAACCCGAACGTCATCGCGGCCGCCAGCTCCTACTACCACCGCTTCGCCGTCGCCACGTACGACGTGACGACGGGCACAGCGACCCGCACCGCGCGCAACACCACCGCGCTGACCGGCAAGACCACCGACCTCGCCTACACGCCGGACGGCAGCCGCCTCATCACGGCCAACCCCGGCACCGCACACCGCGTCTGGCAGACCTCGGACCTCACCGAGGTGGGCGCCTACTCGAGCGGCTACCACGGCACGGCCGTGGCCGTCGCCGCCGACGGCACCGTCGCCGCGGGCACCGACTCGTCGACCAGCGGCGACGTCTTCGTCTACCGGACCGGCGAGACGAAGTCCGTGCGCACGTACGACTTCCCGGCCACCGGCAGCAGCGGCTACGGGGACGAGCTCGAGGACGGCGGTCTCGCCTGGGAGCCCGGTGGGGGCCGGCTCTTCGCGGTGACCAACAACTCCGACAACAACCCGCGTCTGCAGGTCCTCGACGAGCCGACCAAGTCCGCGCCGACGGTCACCGTCAAGGCGCCGGCGACGGCCCAGCGCGCCAAGGCGCTCACCGTCTCCGGCACGGTCGCCGCGACGCTGCCGCTGCCCGCCGGGACCCCGCTCACCGTGACCCGGTTCGACGTCGAGGCCCCGCAGGGCAAGGCGCTCGGCACCAAGAAGCTCGGCGCGGGCGGGGCGTTCTCGTTCACGGACACCCCGACGGCCTCCGGGAACGTCACCTACAAGGTCGCCTACGCCGGGGACGCCCAGCACTCGGCCGCCTCCGGGACCGCGCTGGTCAAGGTCGCCCACGCCAAGACCGCGCTGACCCTGGACCGCAACGGCCTCACGGTCAACTACGCCACCACGGTGACGTACACGGCCACCCTCGGCCCGACCTACAAGAACCGTGTCGTGGAGATCTGGGCCGACCCGTGGGGCCCGGAGCCCAAGCGGCTGCTCAAGCGCGGCACCGTCAACGCCAAGGGCAAGCTGTCCGCGTCGATGTGGATGAGCCGTGACACCACGGTCACCGCGGTCTTCGCCGGCGACGCCCGCTACGGCTGGGCCCAGGCCGTGTCCGGCGTGCGCACCCGCGCCGGTGTGTCGACGACCCTATCGCGCCACTACAAGTGGACGAAGTTCGGCAACACCTGGTACCAGACCTACCACCAGACGGCCGACCCGCTCATCACCACCTGGCACAACCCCTACCCGGGCCGGCACACCCGTCTCGAGTTCCAGGTCTACGTCCAGGGCGCCTGGTACGCGGGCGCCGAGCCCGAGTACTTCGGGCTGGGCAGGGACGGCAAGTCGCTCGTCACCCTCGACGGCGACGGCGCGGCCGGCTACCGCTTCCGCGTCCGCTCCGCGTACATCGACGGCTACAACGGCGACAACGTGAACTCCACGGTGTACGGGCCGTGGAAGTACTTCAACTTCACTCGCTGAGCTGTCGGCGCGTGACGTGAGCGCGGTGCGCGGGCCGACGGTCCGCGCACCGCGGTCGGGCCCGGTGTCCCCCTGAGGGGCGCCGGGCTCGGCCGGTTTCCGGCGGGCCGCCGCGTCGGTGACAGACTGGAGGCCATGTCCATTCACGAGAACCTCCTCGGGGGCCCGCCCCCGACCCACCTCCCCGACGACCCCGAGCCCCGCGAGCTCCTCGCCGACGGCACGCCCCCCGCCGACGTCGCCGCCCGGTACCCCACGTCCTCCCTGGCCTGGGCGCAGCTCGCGGACGACGCCTTCGAGCGGGGCAGCGTCGTCGAGTCGTACGCGTACGCCCGTACGGGGTACCACCGCGGCCTGGACAGCCTGCGCCGCAACGGCTGGAAGGGGCACGGCCCGGTGCCCTGGGAGCACGAGCCGAACCGCGGCTTCCTGCGTGCCCTGCACGCCCTCGCCCGGGCCGCGGGGGCGATCGGGGAGCAGGAGGAGTACGAGCGCTGCTCGCAGTTCCTGAAGGACTCCTCGGCCACGGCGGCCCAGACGCTGGGCTAGCGGGCGCCGTACGGCAGCGGGCCCGTCCGGTGTGGCCGGGCGGGCCTCGCGCTCTCGGTGTGACCGGGCGGACCTTGCACTTTCGGGTGACGATTGCGGAGGATGCCCGTGGGGACCGGGGCCCCCTGTCGAAAACGGCAGGGGCGGACCGCTACCCGGAGTACACAACAGGAGACAGCGATGTCCCAGGAGGCTCACGAGGCTCTCGAGCCCGAGACCCCGAACCTCGACTTCGCAGGCACGACGCCGTACGAGGACTACGTCAAGGCGGACGTGCTCACCCACCTCCAGCACACCCTCTCCGACGATCCCGGAGAGATGGTCTTCCTGGTCACCACCCAGGTGATGGAGCTGTGGTTCACGGTGATCGTCCACGAGTGGGAGACGGCGTCGAACGCCCTGCGCTCCGACGACGTGCCGACCGCGATCGCCGCCCTGAAGCGTTCCGTGCGGGAGCTGGAGGCGCTGAACGCCTCCTGGAAGCCGCTCGGGCAGCTCACCCCGGCCCAGTTCAACGCGTACCGCTCCGCCCTCGGTGAGGGCTCCGGCTTCCAGTCGGCGATGTACCGGCGGATGGAGTTCCTGCTCGGCGACAAGTCCGCGTCCATGCTGGTCCCGCACCGCGGCGCGCCCCGCGTCCACGACGAGCTGGAGAAGGCCCTGCACGAGCCGAGCCTCTACGACGAGGTGCTGCGGCTGCTCGCGCGGCGCGGACACGCGATCCCCGACGCCGTGCTCACGCGGGACGTGTCGCTGCGGTACGAGCCGTCGCCGGAGGTCGAGGCGGCCTGGACCGCCCTGTACTCGGGCGACGAGAGCGACGAACTGGCCCGTCTGGGCGAGGCGTTGACCGACGTCGCCGAACTGGTGTGGCGCTGGCGCAACGACCACCTCGTCGCCACCCGGCGCGCGATGGGCGCGAAGACCGGCACGGGAGGCTCGGCCGGCGTGGCCTGGCTGGAGAAGCGCGCCCGCAAGAACGTCTTCCCGGAGCTGTGGACGGCGAGGTCCTATGTCTGAGCTCGCCTCCAAGGCAACGAAACTGGACGCCGACGACCGACTTGCCTTCAAGCGTTCGGAGTTCCTGCTCGACGGGGACGTCTACCTGGACGGCAACTCGCTCGGCGCGCTGCCCGCGTCCGTCCCCGGCCGGCTGGAGGAGGTCGTCCGCCGGGAGTGGGGCGAACTGCGCATCCGCTCCTGGGAGGAGAGCGGCTGGTGGACGGCGCCCGAGCGGATCGGTGACCGCATCGCCCCGCTCGTGGGCGCGGCGGCCGGCCAGATCGTCGTGGGCGACTCGACAAGTGTCAACGTTTTCAAGGCACTTGTGGCGGCGGTGCGTATGGCGACGGCGGGCGGTGGAGCGGGGCGGGACGAGATCCTCGTCGACGCGACCACGTTCCCCACGGACGGCTACATAGCCGAGTCGGCGGCCCGGATGACCGGCTGCCGGCTGCGGCCCCTCGCCCCGGCCGACGTCCCTGCGGCCCTGTCGGACCGCACGGCGGCGGTCCTGCTGAACCACGTCGACTACCGCACCGGACGGCTGCACGACCTGCCGTCGCTCACCGCCGCCGTGCACGCGGCGGGCGCGGTCGCCGTCTGGGACCTGTGCCACAGCGCGGGCGCCCTGCCGGTGGGCCTCGACGAGCACGGCGTGGATCTCGCGGTCGGCTGCACCTACAAGTACCTGAACGGCGGACCGGGTTCACCGGCCTACCTCTACGTCCGGCGCGACCTCCAGGACCGTTTCGACTCCCCGCTCCCCGGCTGGAACTCGCACGCCGAGCCCTTCGGCATGCGCCCCGCCTACGAGCCGGCCGCGGGGGCGCCGCGAGGGCGCGTCGGCACCCCCGACATCCTGTCCATGCTGGCCCTCGAAGCTGCCCTTGAGGTGTGGGAGGGCGTCTCGATCGACACGGTCAGGACCAAGTCCCTTGCTCTGACGGACTTCTTCCTGGAGTGCGTGACGGAGTACGTCCCCGAGGGCCGCGTGGAGTCACTGACCCCGGTGCGTCACGAGGAACGCGGCAGCCAGGTGGCCCTGCGCTGCGAGGACGCCGCGACCGTCATGAAGCACCTCATCGCCCGAGGCGTGGTGGGCGACTTCCGCGCCCCGGACATCCTCCGCTTCGGCTTCACCCCGCTGTACGTCACCTACACGGACACGGAGAAGGCAGCCCGCACCCTGGCGGAAACCCTGACTCTCTGACCCACAGGCGGCCGCATCCGGGGGTGCGGCCGCCCACTCACCCCAGCTACGGCCGCCCACCCCTCGCCCCGGCTGCGGCCGGCCGCGCCTTGAGCTGTCCGCCTCCCGCCCCAGCCGCCCAGCTGCGGGGAGTGGTGCCGCTGGGGCGATGGGGGTCCCCCCGCTCGAGCGAAGCCGAGAGTGGGGGAGGGTGGGCGCAGCGGCACCCGGCAAGCGCGGCGAGCGAAACCCTGCCCCCCGGTCACCCCGACACAGGGCGCCCCACAAGCTGCGGCAAGCGAACCCGCCCCCACGCCCACCGACCCACGCCACCCCAAAACCACCCCCCACCCCCGAGCGCGGCCGAGCAGAACCGCCGAACCCCTGATCCGGCGTCATATCCCCGTGTCCCCCCACGTCACGGGCCTGATACCGTCCCCGCCAACGGCCGATCCCAAACCTGGTCCGCCACCCCACTCGTAGAACCCCGTTTCGCCGCTGAGAGGTTGGAGCATGCCGGACGACGCCGTCGCAGCCCGGGCCGCCGCCGAGGAGGAGTCGGCCTTTTCGCACCCGGCGGTCGCCCCCGACGCCACCGCCTCCTACGGCGACCACCCCGACCAGGTGATCGACTTCTACGCCCCGCGCGAGGGCAGCGCCCCGACCGACACCGTCCCCCTGATCGTCGTCCTGCACGGCGGCGCCTGGCGTGCGCCGTACGACCGACGGCACATCACCCCGTTCGCGGCCTACCTCGCCGAACGAGGCTTCGCCGTGGCGAACGTGGAGTACCGCCGGGGCCAGGAACAGCGGGCGGCACAGGAATCAGCCCACGCCCCGATCGCCGGCCGCTGGCCCCACACCTTCGACGACGTGGCCGCCGCCCTCGACGCCCTCCCCGCCCTGGCCCGCGAAGCCCTCCCGCAGGCGGACCCCCGCCGCACGGTGCTCACGGGACATTCGGCGGGCGGCCACCTCGCCCTGTGGGCGGCGGCCCGGCACGTCCTGCCCGCCGACGCCCCGTGGCGCACCGGCGGCCCGCCCCCGCTCCGGGGCGTCGTCGCACTCGCCCCCATCGCGGACTTCGAGGTCGCCGGGAAACTGGACGTCTGCGGGAACGCGGCCCGGCAACTCCTCGGAGGCGACGAGCACTTCGCCGAGAGGCAGCCGTACGCCGACCCCGCGCTGCTCCTCCCGACCGGCATCGCGACGACCCTCGTCCAGGGCCGCACCGACCTGGTCGTCCCGCAGGCGGTCGCCGAGTCGTACGCGGACGCGGCGGCGAAGGCGGGCGAGATGGTGGGCCTGACGCTGCTGGAGGACGTCGGCCACTTCCCGCTGATCGACCCGCTGGCGGACGCGTGCGCGGTGGTGGCGGAGGAGATCGCACAACTGGCATGGTGAGGGACCGGACGGCGACACAGGCTGTGCCCGTACAGCAGGGCCCCGCCCCCGACCCCACCCGTAGTACCTGTAGTACCTGGGAGCTACGCCGAAGAAGAGTCCTGAGGCGGGACGCTGACGACGACCGCTGATCCGTAACTTCCCATCCTGTGACGCCCGATGCCCGGGCGGCCGGGACGGGAGGGGCGGGGCGATGCAGGCGGACACGAGGCGCAAGCGCAGCCGGAACGGCGCGGCACCGGAAGCGGAGCCGAGGTCAAGGGAGCCCGGGTCGAGGCTGCCCCGGCGCTGTCTGCGCGCCCTCCTCGCCGTCCTGATCACGGCCGCCATAGCGGTCCCCCTTTCCGCCGCGGCCCGCCCCCACGTCCCCGCCCCGCCGCCCGCCGACCTCGCTCCGCTGACGGCGCGGACCCTGACGCAGACCTACGCCGCCAACCGGGCCAACGCCGAGCTGGCGTCGCGGATGGCGGCGGAGCACGGGGACCGTCACCGCGCCGAGGCGGATCACGTGCTGGCCGGTGCTTCCCGCGATCTCCTCGCCTTCGACGGCCGGGGCACGGGCCGCGCGGTCGAGGTCCTCGGCGACCTCGCGGGCGCCGAACGCGTGGCGATCCTGATACCGGGCTCGGACACCTCGCTCGACACCTACGAACGCTTCCACAGGGCGGCGGCGGCCCTGCACCGAAGCCTCGCCCAGGATTCCCCCGCCGGCCGGCGCACCGCGGTGATCGCCTGGCTCGGCTACACCACTCCCCGCACGGTCAGCACCACGGCGGCCACCGCGGACCGGGCCGAGGAAGCGGCCCCGGTGCTGCGGGAGTTCGTCCACGACCTGCGAGCCGTGACCGGACCCTCCGCCCACGTCGGTCTCCTGTGCCACTCGTACGGCTCGGTCGTGTGCGGCCGCGCCGCCGACGGCCTGGACGTGGACGACCTGGTCCTGCTGGGCAGCCCGGGGACGGGCGCGGACTCGGCCGGAGAGCTGGGCACCCGCGCGCGGGTCTGGGCGGCCCGGGGCGCAGACGACTGGGTGGCGGAGGTACCGCACGCCGAGGTCGACCTGTTCGGCACGAAGCTCGGCTTCGGCGCCGACCCCATGTCCCCTTCCTTCGGCGCCGACGTCTTCACCGCCGGCCCCGGAGGCCACAGCGACTACTTCCGGCCGCGGTCGGAATCCCTGAGCAACATCACCCGGATCGTCCTGGGCCGGACCGAGGAGGTGACCCATGCGTGAACTCCGCCACCTCACCCCCGCCCCTACGAGGGACCGAGCCACGGACGCCCTCCGGGCCGTCGCGATCCTCGGTGTGATCCTTGGTCACTGGCTGGTGACCGCCCTGGTCGCCTCTCCCGGCGGCGCCCTCCGCGCGGCGAGCCCGCTGGCGTCCATGCCCTGGCTGGCCCCCGTCTCGTGGACGTTCCAGACCCTGGCGCTGTTCTTCATGGTCGGCGGCCATGTGGCGACGAGAAGCCGCATCTCCTCACGCGCGCGCGGCGAGACCTACGGCGGCTGGCTGCGCAAACGGCTCGCCCGCCTGTTCACCCCGGTCGCGGCCCTCCTGGCGCTGTGGACGGCGATCGCCGTCTCCCTTCTCCTGGGCGGGGCGACGCCCATCACCCTGCACACCGTGCTGAAGCTGGCGCTGTCCCCGCTGTGGTTCCTGCTGGTGTTCGCGGCGCTGACCGCGGCGACCCCGCTGCTGGCTCGGCTGAACCCCCTGTGGCCGTTGGCCGTCGTCCTCCATGTGGACCTCGTGCGCTTCGGCCTCGGCGGTCCCGCCTGGCTCGGCTGGGTGAATCTGGCGGCCGGCTGGCTGGTGCCGTACACCCTGGGGGCGGCCTGGACGCGCGGCGAGCTGGAACGCCCGCGCGCCGGCTGGACCTTGCTCGTCGGCGGCGCGGTGACGACCGCGGCGCTCGTCGGCTGGGCGGGCTACCCGGCGTCGATGGTGGGCGTCCCCGGTGCGGCCGTGTCGAACCTCAACCCGCCCACGCTGGCCGCCGTGACCTTCGGCCTCGCCCAGTGCGGTCTGGCCCTTCTGCTGCGCGAGCGTCTGCGCCGGGCGATGCAGAGGCCGCTGGCCTGGACGGCCGTGGCACTGGTGAACCTCTCCGCGATGACGCTCTTCCTCTGGCACCAGACGGCCCTGATGGCGACCACCGCCACCGCCCTGCGCGCAGGTCCCCTGCCAGGCCTGCACACCTCCCCGGACGACCCGCACTGGATAGCGGTCCGTCTCCTGTGGCTGCCGGTCTTCGCCCTCGTCCTCGGCGTCTGCTGCGCGGCGTTCCACGGCTTCGAGAGCCGAACCGGGAAGCGGTCGAGGCGGGTCCGCGGCGGCCGGTCCCGGGTGGTCCACGTCCGGTACCGCTCGGAGACGGCGCGAGCCAAGTCGCTTCACGATGCCTAGAGTTGAGGCCATGACCGGTCAGGAGACCAGCAGCGCAGCCGACCGCACCGCCCTCGCGGCGCCACGCCGGTCCCTCCTCGGCCGCCTGCGCGCAGCGACCGGCGCGATCGGCTCCGGGGGCTCGCCGCGACGACGCGTGTCGCGCTGGCTGCGGGTGCCGGGGTACGTGGTGGTGTGCTACATCGCTCTGGGCATCGCACTGGCCGGCAACGAGCAGTTCGGCCGCTACAACCTGGGCACGGAGCTGGCGGTGACGGTGTCGTTCGCGCAGGGGAGCGCGGTCATCGCCGCCCTGTGGCGGCCGGCCCCGGCCTGGGCGCTGTCCCTGGCGGCCACCGTCGCGGCGGCGGTGGCGGCCCGCCCGGCCCTCGTGGGTCATCCGCTGCCGGGGCCCCCGTGGCCCTGGACGCCGCCCGAAGTCGTCGCCCACACCATCGTGTTCCTCCTCCTCGCGCTGAAGGTGCGCCGGCGCGTCTCCTTCACGATGCTGCTCGCCACCGCTGTGACGACCTGGGTGCTCCAGGGCCTGATCGGCGGGGCGACCTACACGTCGACGGGCATCGCCACCCTCGGGATCTTCACCGCGGTGGTCCTCGTCGGCACCGCCTTCCGGGGGCTCGGTGAGGCCCGCAGCCAGCTCGTCGAGCAGGAGACGATCACCGCCGAGGAACGCGGCCGCCGCACACTGCTGGAGGAGCGCAACCGCATCGCCCGTGAACTGCACGACGTGGTCGCCCACCACATGTCGGTGATCTCCATCCAGGCGCAGGTGGCCCCCCACCTGGTGGAGAACCCGTCCGAGGAACTGAAGGAGAACCTCGCCGGGATCCGCAACAACGCCCTGGAGGCGCTCGCCGAACTGCGCCGCGTCCTCGGCGTGCTGCGCTCCGAGAACCCCGAGGACCCCTACGGGCTCGGCGCGGCCGGCACCGGCTCCGCCCCGGCCACCCCGCAGCCCACGCTGGATCGTCTCGACGCCCTCCTGGACAACACCCGGGCCGCCGGGCTGCATGTCGTCGCGGAGATCGAGGGCGAGACGCCGCCGTACCCGCCGGGCGTGCAGCTGTCGGCGTACCGGATGGTGCAGGAGGCGCTCAGCAACGTCCTGCGGCACGCGCCCGGGTCGAGCGTGCGCGTACGGATCACGCACGAGCCGCGTGGTCTGCACCTGGAGGTCGTCAACTCCCGCCCGAGCGGGCCGGTCCGGCCGTCCCCGGGCGCCGGTCACGGCCTGCTCGGGATGCGGGAGCGGGCCGCGATGCTCGGCGGTCACGTCAGCGCGCATCCGACGCTGCACGGCGGGTTCATGGTGTCCGCCTTCCTCCCGAAGGACGGCGCCGCGCCCCCGCCGGCCGAGGCCCTGGAGCCGTCCGCGGACCTCGAACTGATCTTCCCCGAACCGCGCCCCACGACGCCCGAGTCACCGGCCGAGTTCCCGGCCCTGCCGGCGAGACCCGCGTCCGGGCAGCCGACCACGACAGGAGACGACCTCACATGACGAGCGGGACCATCCGCGTACTGATCGCCGACGACCAGCAGATGGTCCGGCAGGGCTTCACCGTGCTGCTCAACGCGCAGCCCGGCATCGAGGTGGTCGGCCAGGCGGTCGACGGCAAGGACGCCGTCGAGAAGGTCGCGGAACTCGCCCCGGACGTCGTGCTGATGGACATCCGCATGCCGGAGCACAACGGCATCGAGGCCACCGAACGCATCACCGTCAAGACCCCCGAGATCAAGGTGCTGGTGCTCACCACCTTCGATCTCGACGAGTACGTGTACGACGCGCTGCGCGCCGGCGCGTCCGGGTTCATGCTGAAGGACGCCTCCGCCGAGCAGCTCGCTGAGGCCGTCCGGATCGTCGCGGCCGGTGACGCGCTGCTGGCGCCCGGCGTGACCCGCAAACTGATCGCCGAGTTCTCCCGCCTGAACGGCTCGCCGCGCACCCCGCTGAAGGAGCGCGTCGGTGATCTCACCGAACGGGAGACGGAGGTCCTCAGTCTCATCGCGCAGGGCCTGTCCAACGCGGAGATCGCCGCGCACCTGTGTGTCGCCGAGCAGACCGTGAAGACACACGTGGGCCGCATCCTGGTGAAACTGGGTCTGCGCGACCGCACGCAGGCGGCCGTGTTCGCCTACGAGTCGGGCCTGGTCCGCCCCTCCGGATACTGACCCCCGCGACCCGTAGTACTTGAGAGGGACCTCGCAGAACCCCCCTCACTGGTGACGACCGGGAGCCCCGCTCCCGCCTACCGTTTTCATCGTGACCCAGACGACGCAGACGCACTCGACGCCCCCGGACCGCCGGCCCGGCGCCCACCAGCCGCGCAGTCCGGAGTTCAGGGCGGCCGCGGACGCCCTGCGCGGACTGCGTCAGGACCTCTTCCAGAACGCCTTCGCCTACCGTCCGCTGCCGCCCAGGGAACCCGACGGCTTCCTCATCCGCCGGCTGAAGGGCCGCAAGCGGGAGTACGCCACCTGGCGGTGGCACGCGGTCGTCGTGGCCCTCGGCGCGCTCGCGGCACTGGTCGTCTCCGTGGACGAGAGATCCAACGGAACGGGCTTGTTGTGCGCCGCGTTCGTCCTGGTGCCGGTGCTGCTGACGCTGGTCCGCCCGGCCGGAGCGTTCTGGCTGTCGCTCCTGTCGAGCTCGCTCGTCGGCGCCATGGGCACGGTGTACGGCGGCATGTGGCCGTGGCTGCCGGGCAGTTTCATCGCCCACCTGACGGTGATGGTGGTGGTGGCCGTGCGCACCCGGCCGCGCACGGCGGCGTGGATGTGGCTGGTGACGGCGGCCTACGGCTTCCTGGCCGAGACGGTGTTCACCGACAGCCACCCCACGGACGTCGAGCCCATGCTGGTCTTCTCCGCGTTCGCCCTGCTCGCCGTCTCCGTCTGGCACATACGCCGGCAGGCCGAGCGGGAGGTGACCGCGCAGCAGACGGTGACCGAGCACGAGCGGTCCCGGCGCACGCTCCTGGAGGAGCGCACCACCATCGCCCGCGAGCTGCACGACGTGGTCGCCCACCACATGTCGGTGGTCGCCATCCAGGCGGAGGCCGCGCCCTACCGGGTGGAGAACCCGCCGCCCGAGCTGGAGAAGGCCTTCGCCACCATCCGGGAGAACGCGGTCGCGGCCCTGACGGAGCTGCGCCGGGTGCTGGGCGTCGTCCGCGCCGAGGACTACGAGGCGCCCGACGCCCCCCAGCCCATGCTGGCCGACCTGGACGGGCTTCTCTCCAATGTGCGGGAGGCGGGCCTGGGCGTCGACAAGACGGTCACCGGGGCGATACGTGAACTCCCGCCGGGCGTCGAGCTGTCGGCCTACCGCATCGTCCAGGAGGCGCTGAGCAACACCCTGCGCCACGCGCCGGGCGCGGAGGCCAAGGTGGAGGTCTCCTATGTCCTCGGCGGTCTGGGCCTGCGCATAGTCAACGGTCCGCCGCCGCGGCCGTCCCTGGTGAAGCCCTCACCCGGCGCGGGGCACGGCATCACGGGAATGCGGGAGCGGGTGTCCATGCTGGGCGGTGAGATGACGGCCGGGGCGACAGAGGCCGGCGGTTACGAGGTGGCGGTGTTCCTGCCGGTGCAGGCGACGGGTGAGAGTGGCGCATGACCATACGGGTACTGATCGCGGACGACCAGATGATGGTCCGGGAGGGCTTCTCCGTCCTGCTCAACGCGATGCCGGACATCGAGGTCGTGGGCGAGGCGGTCAACGGCCGGCAGGCGGTGGAACGGGTGCGTGAACTGGCCCCGGACGTCGTCCTGATGGACATCCGCATGCCGGAGCTGAACGGCATAGAGGCGACACGGGAGATCGTGGCCGCCGACGGCGCGGCGAAGGTGCTGGTCCTGACCACGTTCGACCTCGACGAGTACGTGTACCAGGCCCTGCGGGCGGGAGCCTCCGGCTTCCTCCTCAAGGACGCGTCGGCCCGCCAACTCGCCGACGGGGTCAGGGTGGTGGCGACGGGGGAGGCGCTGCTCGCGCCGTCCGTCACCCGGCGTCTGATCACCGAGTTCTCGAAGCTGTCCGGGGCGCCCCGGCTGCCGCGCGCCGCCCAGGCGTCCTACGGCGACCTGACCGAACGGGAGACGGAGGTGCTGGTCCTCATAGCCCAGGGGCTGTCGAACGCGGAGATAGCGGAGCGGCTGGTGGTGGCGGAGTCCACGATCAAGACGCATGTGAGCCGGATCCTGGTGAAGCTGGGCCTGCGGGACCGCACACAGGCGGCGGTGTTCGCCTACGAGGCCCGCCTGGTGACACCGGGCTGATCACCTCATGCCGACGCCGGTCACGGGGCTTCGCCTGTCGCCGTCCGCGACTGCGAAGCGCCGGCCCGTGCCGCCCTCGACGTCCCACCTCCGCCTACACCGCTTTGATCGACCATCTTGAGAAGACCCCTGGTCAGAGCCTGGCGCCCCGGGTTAGCGTCCCCGCATGGCTGACTTCGATCCGTGGGACCCGGCGTTCCTCGCCGACCCGTACCCCGCTTACGCCGAGCTGCGGGCCGAGGGGCGGGTGCGGTACTTCGAGGCCACGAACCAGTGGCTCGTGCCGCACCACGCCGATGTGTCCGCGCTGCTCCGGGACCGGCGGCTGGGGCGGACGTATCAGCACCGGTTCACGCACGAGGACTTCGGGCGGACGGCGCCCCCGGCGGAGCACGAGCCGTTCCACACGCTCAACGACCACGGGATGCTCGATCTGGAGCCGCCGGACCACACGAGGATCCGGCGTCTGGTGTCGAAGGCGTTCACGCCGCGGACCGTGGAGCGGCTGAAGCCGTATGTGCGCGAGCTCGCCGGTGAGCTGGTGGACGCGCTCGTGGAGAAGGGCGGCGGTGACCTGCTCACCGATGTCGCCGAGCCGCTGCCGGTCGCCGTCATCGCCGAGATGCTGGGCATCCCCGAGGCGGATCGGGCCCCGCTGCGCCCCTGGTCGGCGGACATCTGCGGGATGTACGAGCTGAACCCGTCGCAGGAGACGGCGGCGAGGGCGGTCCGGGCGTCGGTCGAGTTCTCCGCCTACCTGCGGGAGCTGATCGCCGCCCGCCGGGAGAAGCCCGGCGACGACCTGATCTCCGGGCTGATCGCGGCGCACGACGAGGGTGACCGGCTCACCGAGCAGGAGATGATCTCCACCGCCGTCCTGCTGCTGAACGCCGGTCACGAGGCGACGGTGAACGCCACGGTCAACGGCTGGTGGGCGCTGTTCAGCAACGAGGACCAGCTGGCCGCCCTGCGCGCGGACCACTCCCTGGTGCCGTCGGCCGTGGAGGAGTTGATGCGGTACGACACCCCGCTGCAGCTCTTCGAGCGGTGGGTGCTGGACGAGATCGAGATCGACGGCACGGTCCTGCCGAGAGGAGCGGAGATCGCGATGCTGTTCGGCTCCGCCAACCACGACCCGGAGGTGTTCGCCGCCCCCGAGAAGCTGGACCTCACCCGCAAGGACAACCCGCACATCTCCTTCAGCGCCGGCATCCACTACTGCATCGGCGCGCCCCTGGCCCGCCTCGAACTGGCGGCCTCGATGACGGCCCTGCTGGAGAAGGCCCCGACCCTGCGGCCGACGGCCCCTCCGTCCCGCAAACCGAACTTCGTGATCCGTGGGCTGGAGGGACTGCGCGTGGAGGTGGGCTGATCACCACGCCGACCACGCCGTCCGGGCAGGCCCGCCCGCCGCGCGACTGGGCAGGGCGGTCCGACGCGCCGCCCGCTCGGTCATGTCCGCCCGCGCTTCTCTCACGTCGTCAGATCCCGGCGTCGCAGTGCCGCCAGACCTGCTGCCGTCAGGGCCGTCGCGATGAGGGCCAGGGCCAAGGTCGGGGGCCAGTGCATCTGTGCGCCGGGCAGCTTGGGGAGGTGGGGGAAGGGGGAGAGGTCGAGGATCGGACGCGGGGCGTCCACAGCGGGACCGATCCAGCCGAGCAGCAGGGTCGCGGCCGCCACGCCCCACGCGACCGGCGCCAGGCGGGGGGTGAGGCCGTACAAGAGGACCGCGAGACCGCCGATCGTCCAGATCCCGGGCACCTGCACCAGACAGGCGCCGAGGAGCGGCCCCGTCTGCCGGCCGTGGCCCACGGCGAAACCCAGGCCGGCGAGGAGCATGATCAGTGCGGAGCCCGCGAAGGCGATCGCGAGATGGCCCGCAGCCCACCGCAGCCGCCCCACGGCGCTCGCCAGCACGGGGTCCGCCCGCCCCGACGTCTCCTCGCCGTGCAGCCGCAGCACCGAGGCGACCACGAACAGCGTGGCGATCAAACCCAGCATGCCGATCATGGAGCTGAGGAACGCGTCGGTCACGCCGGACCGGCCGCCCATCCGCTCGAGGATCTCGCGGGCCCGCGCGTTGTCGCCGACCAGCTCGGCCGCACCGTCCGCAAGTGAGCCGTAGACGACTCCGGCGAGGAAGAATCCGGCGCTCCAGCCGAGAACGGCCCCCCGTTGCAGCCGCCAGGCCAGAGCCCCGGCCGTGCCGAGCCGTCCCGCGGGCGATCCCGGCCGGGTGGGCAGGAAGCTCAGGCCGGCGTCCCGGCGGCCCGCGAGGCCGTAGGCGATCGCGCCCTGCGTGGCGACCGCCGCCGCGAACAGCGCAGGCACCCACCACCGCTCGTTCCCGAACGCCCGCAGGTTCTCCAGCCACCCGAGCGGGGAGAGCCAGGTCAGCGCCGACGAACCGTCGGCCGTGGCGGAATCGCCCGCCGCGCGCAGCACGAACGCCGCGCCCAGCACCGCCGAGGTCAAGCCGCGGGCGAGCCGCGCGCTCTCGGTGAGCTGTGCGGCGATCGCCGCCATGGTGGCGAACAGCATGCCGACCGCGGCGAGACCGAGTCCGAAGGCCACCGCCCCGGCCACCCCGTGCCCCGCCAGCCCCGCCGTGACCAGCACCGCCAGCACCGCGTTGGCGACGCCCGCCGCCAGCAGCGCCGACGTGAGCGGGGCCCGGCGGCCCACCGCCCCCGAGGCGAGGAGCTCCAGGCGTCCGCTCTCCTCCTCGTCCCGGGTGTGCCGGACGACGATCAGCAGGCTCGTCACCGCGGCGAGCACACCCGCGTAGACGCCCACGCGCCAAGCGGTGAGGGCGCCGAGGGAGTCGTCGAAGACAGGACCGACGAGCGCGCGCAGGGAGGAGTTGGCCGACACCTGCCTCAGCAGGTCGGTGCGTTCCGAGGCGGTGCCGTACAGGCTTCCGAGGGTCCTCGGCATGGTGAGGACCATCAGGACGTTCACCCCGACCCAGACCGGGATCAGCACCCGGTCGCGGCGGAGCGCGAACCGCAGCAGTGTTCCGGTCCCGGTGAATCGAGCCCTCGTGGTCGATGCCGTCGCATGCGCTGTCGCCGTCGTCATCGGGAAGCCGACTCTTCGGGATCGTCCTGGTAGTGCCGCAGGAACAGTTCCTCCAGCGTCGGAGGAGTCGATGTCAGCGACCGGACGCCGGAAGTGCTCAACGACCGCAACACGGCGTCGAGTCGGTCCGTGTCCACCTGGAGGCGGACCCGGCGGCTGCGGACGTCCAGGTCGTGGACGCCGGGCAGGTGCGCCAATCCGTCGGGCGGAGAGGCGAGTTCGGCCGTGATGCTGGTCCGTGTCAGATGGCGCAGGTCGGCGAGCGAGCCGCTTTCCACGGTCCGGCCCTTGCGGATGATGCTGACCCGGTCGCAGAGTTCCTCGACCTCGCTCAGGATGTGCGACGACAGCAGGACCGTGCGCCCCCGGTCCCGTTCCTCCCGGACGCACTCCTTGAAGACCTCCTCCATCAGGGGGTCGAGGCCCGAGGTCGGCTCGTCGAGAATCAGCAGGTCGGCATCGGAGGCGAAGGCGGCGACCAGTGCCACCTTCTGCCGGTTGCCCTTGGAGTAGGTGCGGCCCTTCTTGGCCGGGTCGAGTTCGAAGCGTTCGGTGAGTTCGGCGCGCCGCCCCGCCTTCAGACCCCCGCGCAACCGCCCCAGCAGGTCGATGACCTCGCCGCCGGACAGGTTCCGCCAGAGCGTCACGTCTCCCGGGACGTAGGCGATGCGGCGGTGCGCCTCGACGGCGTCCGCCCACGGGTCGAGGCCGAAGACCCGGGCCGTGCCGGAGTCGGCGCGCAGCAGGCCGAGCAGGATCCGGATGGCGGTGGACTTGCCCGCGCCGTTCGGCCCGAGGAAGCCGTGCACCTCGCCCGCCTCCACCTCCAGGTCGAGGCGGTCCAGTGCGCGGGTGCGGCCGAAGGACTTGTTCAGTCCGGCCACGGTGATCACCTTGGTCATGCTTCAGAACGTACGCTTTGTTCAGAACTTTGTGAAGATAAGGAACCGTATGAATGCCGACTAGGATGGATCCCATGGACGGGCGCATGTCGGAGGCGGGGACGAGCGGAGCGGTGGACGGCGAGACGGCCGAAAGCGCGGGCGGGCGTGACGCCGAAGCCGTGTCCAGGTTCGTCGAATCCTTCGCGGCGCAGCTCGTCGAGGCCGGGATGCAGCGCATGCCCGCCCGGGTGTTCGCCGCGCTGCTCTCCAGCGACGAGGGCGCCATGACCTCCGCCGGACTGGGGGAGCAGTTGCGGATCAGCCCGGCCGCGGTCTCCGGCGCGGTGCGCTACCTCGCCCAACAGCACATGGTCTCCCGCGAGCGCGAGCCGGGCTCACGTCGCGAGCGCTACCGGGTGCACAGCGACCAGTGGTACGAGGCTCTCACCAACCGCGAGGCCGTCCTCAAACGCTGGGAGGCGTCCTTGCGCGAAGGCGTCACCAGCCTCGGCGCCGGCACCCCGGCCGGCCGCCGCATGGCCGAGACCCTCGCCTTCTTCGAGTTCATCGACGGGGAACTCGCAGCACTGATGCAACGCTGGCGGACCCACCGCGACCGGACCTTCGGTCCCTGAGCCGCCTGGTCCCTGCCCGACCCTCCGGGGGGTGACTCCCCTTGCCTTCAAGAGCTCCCCTCACCGCCCCGAGGGCAGGACCAGCCCCAGCGCGCCCTCCCGTACCACCCATGTGCGTCTGCGGACCGGGCCCGCCACCGTCGCGTCCGTGCCGTAGCGGAAGTCCGCGCCGGTGACGGTGACCGTGCGGCCGCGGGCCTCCAGGGGGGACGCCTCCGCGCCGACCGACAGGGGCCGTACCCGCACCATCGCCGTGCCGGCGGTGTCCGCGGTCACCGAGACGGCCTCCACCGGCTGGTCCAGGTCGACCAGGGTCACCCCGTCCACCTCGACCCGCAGCCGTGCCGGTCCCGGCGGGGGAGGGGGCGACCCGGGGCGGGAGGGCAGAGCGGGGACCAGGGTGCGGACGAAGGACTGGCAACTGCGCAACCAGGGCCAGGGCCGGACACCCTCACCGGCGCCGCCACCCCCACCGCCTCCGCCGCCGAAGCGGATCCCGGCCCCGCCGACCCCGCCCCCGCCGTCCTCGCCGATCTCAAGCTCGTACAAACCCCCGGAGGCACCGCCCCCGCCGCGCACCCCGCCCCGCCCGTCCCTCCCCGGCACGGGCGGTATCCGCAGCGCGCCCAGCACCACCCCGTCGCTGTCGTCCACCAGCAGGTCCAGCCGCCGTTCCGCCCCGTCCAGGGCCGCCCGTGCCGCCGCCACCGCGCCCTTGGGCACCCCCAGGGCGTGTGCCACGCCCAGCATGCCGCCCACCGGCACGACCGACAGCACGCACTCCGCCAGCTCCCGCCGCCGGTGCAGCAACGACACCGCGCGGAACAGCGCCCGGTCGTCCCCGACGACCACCGGCCGCCGCGAACCCCGTCGGGCCAGCACCCGCGCGAACTCCTCCGGCCCGTCCGGCAGACAGACCTTCGTACTCGCCGCACCCGCGCTGAGCACGTCTTTCGCTATCCGCACGGACTCTCCGTCCGTCCTCCGGGCGACCGGATCGATGATCACCAGCAACTGGTCCGGCGTCGCGATAGTCGCCACCTCGGTCCTGCCTCGCTTCCTCGGGTAGCATCTTTGTGCAAGAGCCCCTTGCGCTATTGCGCCAGGGGCTTCGTCTATTCCGGGGCATCCGGGTCCGACGGTGTGCGGCCGACGACGGTCGCGCGGCGGCCAGTGACGGTCGCGGGACCACGACCGACGAGGGTCGTGGTGCACGCGGTCGCACGCGCCTCCGCGTACGCCCCTGACCCTGGACATGCCCCACCCGGAAGGGGTGTACGCGCGTGCCCGCACTTGTGCTGCTCGGTGCTCAGTGGGGTGACGAAGGCAAGGGGAAGGCGACCGACTTGCTCGGTGGCTCGGTGGACTACGTAGTGCGCTACCAGGGCGGCAACAACGCCGGCCACACGGTCGTCGTGGGCGACCAGAAGTACGCACTCCACCTTCTCCCTTCCGGAATCCTGTCCCCCGGCTGTACGCCGGTCATCGGAAACGGCGTCGTCGTCGACCCGTCGGTCCTGCTCTCCGAGCTGAGCGGTCTGAACGAGCGCGGCGTCGACACGTCGAAGCTGCTGATCAGCGGCAACGCGCACATCATCACCCCGTACAACGTCACTGTCGACAAGGTGACGGAACGCTTCCTCGGAAAGCGCAAGATCGGCACGACCGGCCGCGGTATCGGCCCCACCTACGCCGACAAGATCAACCGCGTGGGCATCCGTGTGCAGGACCTGTACGACGAGTCGATCCTCACCCAGAAGGTGGAGGCGGCGCTCGACGTTAAGAACCAGCTGCTGACGAAGCTGTACAACCGCCGCGCGATCGCCGTCGACCAGGTCGTCGAGGAGCTGCTGGGCTACGCGGAGAAGCTCCGGCCGTTCGTCGCCGACACCGTCCTGGTCCTGAACCAGGCACTGGAGGACGACAAGGTCGTCCTGTTCGAGGGCGGTCAGGGCACGCTCCTCGACATCGACCACGGCACGTACCCCTTCGTCACCTCCAGCAACCCGACCGCCGGCGGCGCCTGCACCGGCGCCGGCGTCGGCCCGACGAAGATCAGCCGGGTCATCGGCATCCTCAAGGCGTACACGACCCGCGTCGGCGCCGGCCCGTTCCCGACGGAGCTGTTCGACGAGGACGGCGAGGCGCTGCGCCGCATCGGCGGCGAGCGGGGCGTCACCACCGGCCGCGACCGCCGCTGCGGCTGGTTCGACGCGGTCATCGCCCGCTACGCGACCCGCGTCAACGGCCTGACCGACTTCTTCCTCACCAAGCTCGACGTCCTCACCGGCTGGGAGCAGATCCCGGTCTGCGTGGCGTACGAGATCGACGGCAAGCGCGTCGAGGAGCTCCCGTACTCGCAGACGGACTTCCACCACGCGAAGCCGGTCTACGAGACCCTCCCGGGCTGGTCCGAGGACATCACCAAGGCGAAGTCGTTCTCCGACCTGCCGAAGAACGCGCAGAACTACGTCAAGGCGCTGGAGGAGATGTCCGGCGCCCCGATCTCCGCGATCGGCGTGGGCCCCGGCCGGGACGAGACGATCGAGATCAACTCCTTCCTCTGACCGTCCGCCTCCGAGCACGACGCGTGTGCCCCTGACCGGTGACCCCGGCCAGGGGCACACGCATGTCAGGGGCAGGCGCTAGGGGGTGATCACGACCTTTCCGGCGACCGTGCCCGACTCTGCCAGTCGCAGGGCCTCGGCCACGCGGGCGAGGGGGAGGCGGGCGGCGATCCGCGGGGTGATCTCCCCGCGCTGGAGCGCCGCGAAGACCTCGGTGAGGTCGGCGCGCAGCCGGGCCCGGAACCGGGTCTCGGAGAGGGCCCGCCCGGCCCAGACGTTGAAGAAGTACGCGCGGCGGCGGCCCGGCAGCGCGTTCCACAGCCACACCCGGCCCAGCAGCCTGAGCACCGGCGTCTGCTTCGAGCCCTGTGCGTCCCGGGTGGAGGCGCTGCCGTAGGAGACGAGCGTGCCCCCGGGGGCCAGCATCCGCCAGGAGTCGACGATGCCGGGTCCGCCGACATGGTCGAACACGGCGTCCACCCCGCCCGGGGCGAGGGCGCGGATCCGCGCGGCCATGTCCTCGGCGCGGTAGTCGACGGGGGTCACGCCCTGCTCACGCAGCGCGTCGTGGTGGCGCGCGGACGCGGTGCCGATCACCCTCACGCCCGTGGCCAGGGCGAGTTGGACCAGGACGGAGCCGACGCCGCCGTTGGCGCCGTGCACGACGACCGTCTGGCCGGCGCGGACACGCGCCTTGCGGTGCAGCATCTGCCAGGCGGTGACGCCGTTGACGACCAGGGTCTCCGCCTCCGCCGCGCCGACGCCTGCGGGCACGGGCACCGCGTCCGCCGCGTCGACGACCACATGGCTGGCCCAGCCGCCGACCTTGACCAGCGCGGCCACCCGGGCGCCGGCGAGGCGGGGGTCGACGCCCTCGCCGGTCGCGGTGACGACGCCGACGAGGTCGTAGCCGGGGACGAACGGGAACGGCGGCTGGTCGTAGTACCGGCCGCGGCGCATCTGCTGCTCGGCGAAGGAGACGCCGGTCGCCTCCATCCGGATCACGACCTGCCCGCGCCCAGGGGCGGGGACGGCCCCCCCGTGCCGGACCTGGAGCCCCTCGGGCTCGACCTTGCCCGGCAGGACGACCTCGACGAGTCCTTCGGCGTTCATGACGGCCTCCACGGCGCTGGTCGCTCGACCGCTAGTCGGCCTCGCGTTCGTTATAGGTTCTAACGGATCGCGAAAGGGAGTGTCAATAACTTCAGTGATAGCCTCTAACTCATGGCTGACACGGAGAACGCGAAGAGTCCGCGTGAGCGCTATCGGGCCCAGGTGCGCGCGGAAGTCAAGGAACGGGCGTGGGAGCAGATCGCCGCGGCGGGGGCCTCGGCGCTCTCCCTCAACGCGATCGCCAGGAAGATGGGGATGAGCGGGCCCGCGCTGTACCGCTACTTCGGCAGCCGCGACGAGCTGATCACCGAGTTGATCAGGGACGCGTACCGCAGCCTCGCCGACACCTTCCACGCGGCGGCCGCCGTCGCGGCGGCGGAGTCCGCCGAGGTCACCAGGACCGCCGAGACCACCGAGACCGCAGGTGCCGCGGCGACCGGTGAGACCGCCGGACCAGCTCGGCCGCGCAGGCCCGGTGAGCCCGGTGAGCCCGCTCTGGCGACGCTCGCGCACGCCCTGCGCGGCTGGGCCCTCGCCGACCCCCAGCGGTACTTCCTCGTCTACGGCACGCCCGTCCCCGGCTATCACGCGCCCGACGACATCACCGTGATCGCGTCCGAGATCATGGCCGTCCTGCTCGACGCGTGCGCGGCGCTGCCGCGGTCCGGGCCGGCGACGCCCTTCGACGAGCATCTCGCCGCCCACCGCGACTGGGCGGCCGGCCACCCCGCCCCGCCCGCCGCCCTCCACCGCGCGACGGCCTTCTGGACCCGCCTGCACGGCGTGCTGTCCCTGGAGTTGGCGGGCCACTTCTCCGGCATGGGTCTCGACCCCGCGCTGCTCTTCGCCGCGGAACTGGAGGACCTGCTCAGCTGAAGACGATCATCGACCCCTGCGCGAGGCTCCGCGTCGCCGCCGCGTGCAGCCCGAGCCACACATGCCGTTCGCGGGCGAAGGGACTCGGGTCGTACGGCGCCGGCACGGCGGGCTCCTCCAGCTCGGTCGGAGCCGAGGGCGGCTGCGGCGCGGCCGGCGGGTTGGCGGGGTCGATGCCGATCGACGGGGCCACCTTCTCCAGCTCCCGCAGCAAGGACTGGGCGGAGCCCAACGGGCCGCCCCCGGCGAGGAGTTCGTCGTTGGACAGCGGCTGCGGGAAGTCGACGGGGACGTACGCGCCCGCGTGGTCGTAGTGCCAGACCAGGTGGGACTGCTGGGCCGTGGCCTCGAACATCTCCAGGAGCTGTTCGTAGTCGCCGCCGAGTGCGTCGACGGGGGTCACGGGCAGGCCGCACACCTGGAGCAGATAGGCGCGGCGCAGGAAGTGCAGGGCGTCGTAGTCGAAGCCGGCCACCGGGGCGACGTCCCCGGACAGGCCCGGCATGTACTGGTACACCGGCACGGGCGGGAGGCCCGCCTCGGCCAGCACCTTGTTGTACTGCGCGAGCTCCTCCGCGAACGGGTTGTCAGGGGTGTGGCACAACACGTCGACGAGCGGTACCAGCCACAGGTCACAGGCCAAAGAGGGCTCCTCACCTAACGGGTTCGTCGTCGGTCTCGTCTACTTCCCGGTCTGCGAAGGGTAGTCGGTACGACCTGCGTCAGCTCCCTCCGTGCAGGTCCCATACCCACACGCCGTCCACCCACTGCGCGGGCCGGCCCACCAGCTTGTCCACCGTGGCCCGCAGCACCGCGTCGCGCGGCTGCGGGACGAGCACCAGCGCCCCCGCCTTCCAGTGGGCGAGGTCCTGCCGGGCCTCGGCGCGGGCGCGGTCGTCGATCACCTGGGCGACGCCGGTGTCCCGCACGTCCTTGAGCAGGCTCGCCGTGAAGTTCAGCGGGACGCCGTAGACGCCGCTGCGGTCGCCGTCGCCGTAGGGCCCGTTGAAGTAGCCGCCCGGCATGCGGAAGCCGAGGCCGGCCTCGGTCTGCCAGTGCAGGGCCTCGGCGGCCTGCGGGTCGGGCAGCGGCACCGGGACCAGGGTCTCGCCGGGGCTGACGTACGGCTTCCAGGAGCCGTCGGTGAAGAAGGCGGGCGTCGCGGCGCGCGGTTCGGACTTCAGCGGGGCCGGGACGAGGGGCAGCAGGGCGAGGCAGACGGCCAGCAGGCCGACGTACTGCGTGCCCAGGGAGCGGGCCGTGGCCAGCCGGCCGACGGCGAGCGCGAGGAGCATGCCGAGGGCGGGCGCGCAGATCAGCGCGACCCGGCTGACGATGACCGATTCGAGGAGCGGGAGGCCGGCGAGCGGGGCCCAGGGGCCGGGGATCTCCACGCCGCTGAGCGGGACGTGGATGCGCGGGCCCAGGGAGAGGATCGCGGCGACGGCCGCCGTGCAGGCCAGCGCGCGGGCCGCCGGCTGCCGCCACAGCCGTACCGTGACGGCGAGGGCGAACAGGAGCAGGGGCCAGCCGTAGAACGCGTTCTGTTCGGTGGGGTTGAGGGAGAGCGCGGCGGCGCGGTCGGCGTCCCCGGCGATCAGGGAGCGTTCGGCGAAGGTGAGCAGGGCCCGCACGGAGTTGGCGGCGGCGGGCCCGTGCTCGATGTGCGTGTAGCTCTGCGGTCCGGAGAACTGCCACGCGAGCGGGTAGACGACGAGCGGGAGGCAGACGGCGGCGGCGACCGCGAGGCCGCCGAGCAGCGGCCGCGCGACCTGGCGGGCCACGTCGGGGCGCACGGCGGCGTAGGCGAGGGCGAAGACCAGCATGCCGAGGGCGGCCAGCAGCAGCGCCTCCTCGCCGAGGAACAGCTGGTAGGCCGTCATCAGGCCGAGGACCACCGCGTCCCGGGTGCGACGGCCGCCCGTCTCGCACAGCCGCAGCGCCCGGTCGACGATCAGCGGGATCATGAACAGGACGACGAAGTTGGGGTGCGCGTTGGCGTGGCTGACCATCGGCGGGGCGAAGGCGGCCAGGGTGGCCCCGGCGAACGCGGCCCCGCGCTGGCGGACGAGCCGGCGCACGATGAGCCAGTACCAGGCGCCGGCGGTGGCGGCCATGCCCAGGGTCATCACCAGGTTGAGGGTGACGGCCGGGCCGAGCAGCAGGGTGAGCGGGGTGAGCGGCACCGACAGGCCGGGCATGGCGGTGTTGGCCATCAGGTTCACGCCGTCGGGGGCGCCCTGCAGATCGCTGAAGAACGGGTTGCGCAGACGGGCCACGTTGTCGGCGGTCACCGCGAAGAACCATTCCCACTGGTTCTGGTCCTGGAGCGAGTCGGTGAGGTAGCGGCGGGCCGGGTCGAAGAAGCGCCCGGAGTACAGCGCGACGGCCATGGCCAGGAAGAGCGCCGCGGCGGACATGTCGGCGAGTCCGGGCAGCCGGACGCGGATGCGGACGAGGTCGCGCAGCACCCGCGGGTAGTCCAGCGGGCGGACCTTGGAGCCGTGCTGGTGCGACCAGTGCACGGGTACCTCGGCGATCGGCCAGCCGGAGAGCCGGAAGTGCCGCAGGACTTCCACGTCGATGGCCCAGCCGTCCATCCGGGAGGCGGCGAACGCGGCGCGCGCCTTGTCGCCGTCGAACAGCTTGAACCCGCACTGGGTGTCGCGTATCCCGCGCAGGGTGGTCGCGCGGATGAGCAGGTTCCCGGCGGCGCCGAGGAACTCGCGGAAGCGGTGCTGGCGGTCGCCGAGCGTCGCGCCCGGCACGGCGCGGGAGCCGACGGCGACCGCGTGTCCCTCGTCGAGCGCCCGGTCCAGTCGCTCCAGCTCCTCGACGGGCGCGGCGAGGTCGGCGTCGGTGACCAGGACGCGGCGGCCCCGGCTCGCGGCGACGCCGAGGCGCAGCGCCGCGCCCTTGCCGCGGTTGCGGGGGCTGGTGACGAGCCGCAGCCGCGGGTCGCGGCGCAGGGTGACGATCTCGCGGGTGGCGTCGGTGGAGCCGTCGTCGGCGATGACGATCTCCCAGGCGCCCCGGCGGTGTGCGGTCGCCCGGAGGTAGCGCGTCACGGCGTCGAGGGTGGAGCCCAGCCGGCGTTCCTCGTTGTAGGCGGGGATGACGACGGAGAGGTCGACGACCGCCCGCGAGGAGTACGTCTCCCTCGTCCCGCCCGGGGCCGTTCCCCTCATTCGGCGGCCAGCCGCTCGATCAGGGCGATCGAGTGGGCGTTGTAGGCGTCGAGGAGTGAGCGGGCGGCGGTGGTGTCGCGGTGATACAGGGCGTCGACCAGTTCCCTGTGTCCGGCCCACAGGTGACCGCGGAGTTCGCTGAGCCGCCGCAGATGCTGCACCAGGCACACCCAGGACTGCAGCCGCAGCCGGTGCAGGAAGTCGGCGAGATAGGGGTTGCCGAACAATGAGCTGAGCTCGCGCCAGAAGCGCAGGTCGTAGCCGATGAGGACGGTGAGGTCGCCGGCGGCGGCGGCGCGCTGGGCCTCCTCGCCGCGGCGGCGCACGCCCGCGACGGCGGCGGCTATGCGCGGGTCCTCGGGGTTCTTGAAGCCCTGGCGGCCCTCGTCCAGGGCGAGGAACATGCCCTCGATGATCAGGCTGCGCGCCTCGATCATGCCGCGGAAGTCCTCGACGGAGTACTCGTGGACGCGGAAACCGCGGTGCTGGTCGGCCTCCAGCAGGCCCTGCGCCGAGAGGTCCACGAGTGCCTCGCGGACCGGGGTGGCGGAGACGCCGTACTGCTCGGCTATCTCCTTCACCGTGAACTCCTGGCCCGGCTGGAGACGGCCCGCCAGCACCTCGTCGCGAAGCGCGTCGGCGATCTGCTGCCGCAGGGTGCTGCGGGTCACGGCGCCGGTGCCGCTGCTGCCGGGCATGGTCGGGGCGTCTCCCTCGTCGCGGTGCGGTGGCGTGCTCGTACGCCTCGCTCGTACTCCAATACGAGCACGCCACCTTACGCGTTCGACGCGTCCGGGATCCGGTGCGCGGACGGTCCTCGCCGTCCGCCGCCCGGCCGGGGAGCGGTGTCCCTACACGGTGTGTTCGTCGGCCACCGACAGCGCCGTGTCCAGCGCCGCCAGGCCCTCCTTCAGCTCGGCCTCGCTCGCGTTGCAGGGCGGCACGAAGTGGGTGCGGTTCATGTTCACGAACGGCCACACGCCGGCCTTCTTCGCGGCGGCGCCGAAGGCGAGCATCGGCGCGTTGGCCTCGCCGGAGGCGTTGTAGGGGACCAGCGGCTCGCGGGTCTCGCGGTCGCGCACCAGCTCGATCGCCCAGAACATGCCGGCGCCGCGCACCTCGCCCACACTGGGGTGGCGTTCGGCGAGCTGCCGCAGGCCGGGCTCCACGACGCTCTCGCCCAGGCGCCTGGCGTTGTCGACGACGCCCTCCTCGGCCATCACCTGGATCGTGGCGACGGCGGCGGCGCAGGCCAGCGGGTGCCCGGAGTAGGTCAGGCCGCCGGGGTAGGGCCGCTTGCCGAAGGTCTCCGCGATGGCGCCGGAGACGGCCACACCGCCGAGCGGCACATAGCCGGAGTTCACGCCCTTGGCGAAGGTCATCAGGTCGGGCGTGACGTCGAACAGGTCGGCGGCGAACCACTCGCCGGTGCGTCCGAACCCGGCCATGACCTCGTCGAGGACGAAGACGATGCCGTGCCGGTCGCAGAGTTCACGCACCCCGGCCAGGTAGCCGGGCGGCGGGACCATGATGCCGGCGGTGCCCGGGATGGTCTCCAGGACGATCGCGGCGACGGTGCCGGGCCCCTCGAAGGCGATCGTCGTCTCCAGGTGCTCCAGCGCCCGGGCGCACTCCTGCTCCTCGGTCTCGGCGTAGAAGCGGGAGCGGTACAGGTACGGCGCCCAGAAGTGCACGACGCCGGCGGAGGCGCTGTCGGAGGCCCAGCGGCGGGGGTCGCCGGTGAGGTTGACGGCCTGCTGGGTGCCGCCGTGGTACGAGCGGTACGCCGAGAGCACCTTGGCGCGGCCGGTGTGCAGCCGGGCCATGCGGACGGCGTGCTCGACGGCGTCGGCGCCGCCGTTGGTGAAGAAGATCTTGTCGAGGTCGCCGGGGGTTCGCTCGGCGATCAGCCGGGCCGCCTCGGAGCGGGCCTCGACGGCGAAGGCGGGCGCGAAGGTGGTGAGCTTCGCGGCCTGCTCCTGTATCGCGGCGACGACCTTCGGGTGCTGGTAGCCGATGTTGGTGTAGACGAGCCCGCTGCTCAGGTCGAGGTAGCGGTTGCCGTCGTAGTCCCAGAAGTACGACCCCTGGGCGCCGGCCACGGCGAGCGGGTCGATGAGCTCCTGGGCGGACCAGGAGTGGAAGACGTGCGCGCGGTCCGCGGCCTTCACGGCGGCGCCGGCCTGGGGGTGGGGCTGAGGGGTCATGCGGGTGAGCGTAAATGTCCGGGATGCGGAATCGGTATCGGCGTCCTGTCTGCGGAGTGAGGGTTTCCGCGACAGGTTGTCGGGCGTCGGGACGGCCGGAACCATCCTTGACAGCATGCTGCCCAGTAGGCAGCATGCTGTCATGAACGTGTTAGGCCGCCCCCAGGAGGAATCATGAGCGCCCCCGCCCGCAAGCCCGTGCACGTCGCCGTCTACGACACCCTCGCCGACTGGGAGACGGGGCACGCGACGGCGTACCTCGCCCGCGCCGGCCACCCGGTGCGCACGGTCGGCCCGTCGGCGGACCCGGTGAGAAGCATCGGCGGCCTGCGGATCCAGCCCGACCTGGCCCTGGCCGACCTCCGCCCCGAGGACAGCGCGCTGCTGATCCTGCCGGGCGCCGACCTGTGGGACACCTCGCAGGACCTCGCGCCCTTCGCCCGCGCAGCCCGCGCCTTCCTGGACGCCGGCACGCCCGTCGCCGCGATCTGCGGCGCCACCGCCGGACTCGCCCGCGAGGGCCTGCTCGACGACCGGGCCCACACCAGCGCCGTCTCCTTCTACCTCGCCGCGACCGGCTACGGCGGCGGCGAGCACTACACCGACGCGGACGCGGTCACCGACCGGGGGCTGATCACCGCCGGGCCCACCGAACCCGTCGCCTTCGCCCGCGAGATCCTCGGTCTGCTCGGCGTGTACGAGGGGGAGGTGCTGGACGCCTGGTACCGGCTGTTCCACGACTCCGACGCGCAGGCGTACGACGTGCTGGAGAAGGCGGCCGCGCGGTGAGCGTCGGACGACAGGACCTGCTCAGCCGGAGCGCGCTCGGCGTCTTCCGGCTGAACGGCCGGTTCCTCGCCGTGGCCGAGGAACTGGCCAGGCCGTCCGGGCTCACCGCGGCCTGGTGGCAGGTGCTCGGAGCGGTGCTTGGCGAACCGCTGCCGGTGTCGGGGATCGCCCGCGCGATGGGCATCACGCGCCAGAGCGTGCAGCGCGTCGCCGACCTGCTGGTCGACCGGGGCCTCGCCGAGTACCGGCCCAACCCCGCCCACCGGCGCGCCAAGCTGCTCGCGCCGACGGCTCAGGGGCGGGCCGCCGTGGCCCGCATCGACCCCCAGCACGCGGCCTTCGCCGACCGGCTGGCGGAGGCGTTCGGGGAGGCGGAGCTCGCCGAGGCCGTACGCGTCCTGGAACGGCTGTCCACGGTGCTGGACGAGCTGGAACCGAAGGCGCCGGACGAGCTGGGGCCGGGGGCGCCGGACGCGCTGGAGCGCGGGGACACGCCGGAGTCGCCGCCCGTTATGGAACCGTAGGCCCCGTCCCCCGCGACTCCCCGAATGGCCGGATTATCCTCGGCTCGATCACATCTGTGGGGGAGAGGCGGGGCGGCCATGGAGAAGCTGGGCGCGGGGGATCCACAGCGCATCGGCGGCTACCGGCTGCTCGCGCGGCTGGGCGCCGGCGGCATGGGCCAGGTCTACCTGGCGCGCTCCGACCGCGGACGGACCGTCGCCGTGAAGCTGGTCCGGCCGGAGCTGGCGGCGCGCGAGGAGTTCCGGGCGCGGTTCCGCCAGGAGGTGCGCAACGCCCAGCGGGTCGGCGGGTTCTGGACGGCGCCCGTCCTCGACGCCGACACCGAGGCCGCCGTGCCCTGGGTCGCCACCGGGTACGTCGCCGGGCCGAGTCTCCAGCAGGTCGTCGGCCATGACCACGGCCCGCTGCCCGAGCGCTCGGTGCGCATCCTCGCCGCCGGGCTCGCCCACGCGCTGGCCAACATCCACGCGGCCGGGATCGTCCACCGCGACCTCAAGCCGTCCAACGTGATGGTCACCATCGAGGGGCCCCGCGTCATCGACTTCGGCGTGGCGCGGGCGCTGGAGACGGTCGCCGGGGACGACGGCCTCACCCGCACCGGAGCGGTGGTCGGCTCGCCCGGGTTCATGTCCCCGGAGCAGGTGCGCGGCGAGCGGATCACCCCGGCGTGCGACGTGTTCTGCCTCGGCTCCGTCCTCGTCTACGCGGCCACCGGCAAGCTGCCCTTCGGCGCCGCGGACAACGGGGCGCACGCGCTGATGTTCCGCATCGCCGAGGAGGAACCCGACCTCACCGGCCTGCCCGAGGGCATCGCCGACCTGGTCCGCGGCTGTCTGCGCAAGGACCCGGCCGCCCGTCCTTCGCTGGAGTGGATCCTCCGGCGCACCCGCGCCGACGAGACCGTCGCCGAGGGCCGCTCCCGCGACCCGTGGCTGCCGGGCGCCCTCGTGGCACAGCTGGGCCGGCACGCGGTCCGCCTCCTGGAGACGGAGAACCCCGAGACGCCACCGGCCCACACCGGCCCCCGCAGCGAGCCGCTGCCCCCGGGGCCCGTTCCCACCGTGCCCGCCGAAGGCTCCGCGGGTCGCGCCGGTTCCGGGACGGGAGGCGAGCCGGGCTGGGATCCGGGGGCCGGGGCAGCCGGTGTCGTCGGCGCCGCTCCCGGAGGTCAGGCCGGCGTGCCGGCCCACCCCGCCTACGGTCACCCCGCCCAGCACCCCCACCCCGCGCCCGGCTACGGCTACCCCTCGCCGCAGCCGGCCCCGTACAACCCGTACGCCGACGGTCCCGGCCCCACCGCCGTCGCCCCCAAGAACCACTACGACGCCGACGGCGGCGACGACCCCTCGGAGCCGCCCCGTCGCAGCCGCCGCGCCGGCGCACTCCTCGTCGCCGTCGCCGCGGTGGTCGCGCTCGCCGCGGGGGGCTCGGTGTACGCGCTGATGGACGGCGACGACGGGGCGACGTCCGACGCGCGCCCCGGCGCGTCCCCCTCCCCGGCCGCGGCGGGCGCGACAGCCCCCAAGACGTCCGGGGAGCCGACGGCGACGCCCTCCGCGTCCGCCTCGTCCGGCCCGGGGGAGGGCGCGGTCCCCGAGGCCTATCTCGGGACCTGGGCCGCCACCATCGACAACACGAGCGGCGTCAACTCCCGCCGTCTCACGCTCACTCAGGGGCAGGCGGGCGACGACGTCCTCAAGCTGGTCGCCGACGGCGACGGCTACCACTGCGAGTTCACCGCGGACCTCGCCCGGAAGCCCGCGGGCGACGGCCCGTTGGCCATAGGCCCGTCCACGGTCACCACGGGAAAGCCGCTCTCCTCCTGCACCCCCGGCGCCGCCACCGAGGTCACCCTCCTCCCCGACGGCCGGCTGCAACGCCTCAACCGGAGCACCGGCGAGAAGCTGACGTACACCCGCGCCGGCTGAGGAACCGGCCGCCTCAGCGCGGCTCGGGCGGTCGCTGCCGGGGCATGTTCGGCCGGGCGGCCGCCCCCGGCGGAAGCGCGGAACGACCGTGCGCGCCCCCCGCCTCCCCGCGCGCCCCTCCCAAGGACGAGGCCTGGATCCCCATCGGCGCCACCCCCGTCCGGAACTCCACCATCCACTCCGCCGTCTCCACCCGCACCAGCTCCGTGACGTCCTCGCAGAACCGCCGCAGCACCGAAAGGCACCGCTCGGCGGCCTCGGCGGCCGTCCCCTCGGCGGGTCCCAGCACCTCGCGCACGCTCTCCGACGCCCAGTCGAACTGGAGTGCCTGGAGCCGTCGCTGCACGGCCTGCGCGGTCGCCACGTCCCGCATCCACCCCGCCGTCACCCCGAAGAACCGGTCCGCCCCGGCGCACGCCGCGGCCAGCAGCAGCGCCAGGTATCCCCAGCGGGCGGCCCCGCCCAGCGCCCCGGTGACCTCCAGCAGCGGCAGCGCCGCCCCGGCCGCCGCCCCCGCCGCGGCCCCGCTCCGCAGCACCCGCGCGCTCCGCCGCTTCCAGACCCGGTCGGCGAGGTACCAGGACGCCGTCTCCAGCGCGCCCCGCTCCACCCATCGGTACAGCTCGTCGAGCCGCTCGGCGGGTTCGCCCCAGTTCCCGACCGGGAAGGCCCGCCCGGTCAGATCGCCCGGCCGCAGCCCGGCCGCCCCGTCGCCCCGTCCGTCCTGGGGCGGGCCCTCGGGCTGCCTCTCTGGCTGCTGACCCACCCGGCACTCCCTACTGATCCCTGCTGTTCCCGTGATCCAGGCCCCTTTCCTATCGTCCGGCCGGTGCCGAAGAGGAAGGTTTCGTCGCTTTTCCGCCCGGAAGTAGGCCTTGATCAGGTAGAGGCCACACCCATGAGTCACTCGAAAGAGTGCTGGGGCGACACCCGCACAGACCACGTAGGCTCGTGCCGAGCGGGATTTCCCGCCAGAGGACAGCGGGAGACCCCCGTGACAGCCGTATGACAGCCGTACGACACAGGAGCTGATCGTGATTCCCGGTGGTGGCCAGCCCAACATGCAGCAGCTGCTCCAGCAGGCCCAGAAGATGCAGCAGGACCTGGCCCAGGCCCAGGAGGAGCTGGCGGCCACGGAGGTCGACGGTCAGGCGGGCGGCGGCCTGGTGCACGCCACCGTCACCGGCGCCGGCGAACTGCGCGCGCTGAAGATCGACCCGAAGGCGGTGGACCCGGAGGACACCGAGACGCTCGCCGACCTGATCGTCGCCGCCGTCCACGCGGCCAACGAGAACGCGCAGACCCTCCAGCAGCAGAAGCTGGGCCCGCTGGCCCAGGGCCTGGGCGGCGGCAGCGGCATCCCCGGCCTGCCCTTCTGACCGTCATGGCCGCACCTCCTTCCTAGGAAGGGCGGCGGCCAACTACCGTACGTACCGCAGGGAATCCAGGAAGGACGGCAGTCCGTTGTACGAAGGCGTGGTCCAGGACCTCATCGACGAGCTGGGGCGGTTGCCCGGCGTCGGTCCCAAGAGCGCGCAGCGGATCGCCTTCCACATCCTCCAGGCGGAGCCCACGGACGTACGGCGTCTGGCGCAGGCCCTGATGGAGGTCAAGGCCAAGGTCCGCTTCTGCGCCGTCTGCGGGAACGTCGCGCAGGAGGAGCAGTGCGGCATCTGCCGTGACCCGCGCCGCGACCCGGCCGTCATCTGCGTGGTGGAGGAGCCGAAGGACGTGGTCGCCATCGAGCGGACCCGGGAGTTCCGGGGCCGCTACCACGTCCTCGGCGGCGCGATCAGCCCCATCGAGGGCGTCGGCCCGGACGACCTGCGTATCCGGGAGTTGCTGGCCCGCCTCGCGGACGGCACGGTGACCGAGCTGATCCTCGCCACCGACCCGAATCTCGAAGGCGAGGCGACGGCCACGTACCTCGCCCGCATGATCAAGCCCATGGGCCTGAAGGTCACCCGCCTGGCCAGCGGCCTCCCGGTGGGCGGTGACCTGGAATACGCGGACGAGGTGACCCTCGGCCGCGCCTTCGAGGGGAGACGACTCCTAGATGTCTGACGCCACGCTGCACGCGACCGGCCAGAACCCGGACGACTTCGCGGTCCAGATCGCGGACCAGGTCGAGAGCTTCCTGGTCGCGGTCACCGAGGTCGCCAAGGGCGACGAGCCGGCCTCGGCCGTGCCCTTCCTCCTGCTGGAGGTCTCGCAGCTGCTGCTGGCCGGCGGCCGCCTCGGCGCCCACGAGGACATCGTCCCCGACGAGCGCTACGAGCCCGATCCCGGTCCGGAGCCGGACGTCGACGAGCTGCGCGAGAACCTGGCCCGTCTCCTGGACCCGGTGGACGTCTACTCCGAGGTCTTCGACCCCTACGAGCCCCGCAAGGCCCCGGTGCCGGCCCGGATCTCCGACGACCTCACCGACGTCATCACCGACCTGCGCCACGGCATGGCGCACTACCGCGCCGGCCGCACCTCGGAGGCGCTGTGGTGGTGGCAGTTCTCCTACTTCTCCAACTGGGGCTCCACGGCCTCGGCGACCCTGCGCGCCCTGCACTCGGTCCTCGCCCACGTCCGTCTCGACCAGCCGCTGGAGGAGCTGAACGGCCTGGACACCGACCAGGACATGGGCGACGACGTCCTCGAGGTCGAGGCGGGCCGGGTCATGGCGGAGGAGATCGGCGACCGCCTCGGCCTGCACTGACCGCCTCCCCGCTGGGCCTCCGTGACGCCCTCAACCTGCCCTGAGTAGCCTCCCGGCGGCCTCCCAAACTGCTTGAAACTTAATTCACAGCTATCACTTCGTCTTCAGTGGGCAGGGGTGGTCCTGACGGGCGACCGGCCCCGGCCTCGCGGTGTGTCTCACCATGCGATACCAGGGGGGCCGCATACGGACGCTCGTTAAACTGAGCCGACCCGCAGTACGAGGGTGTATGTGCGGACAGAGACAAACTGAGCGAGGAGCGCACGTGGGCCTTGTCGTGCAGAAGTACGGAGGCTCCTCCGTAGCCGATGCCGAGGGCATCAAGCGCGTCGCCAAGCGGATCGTGGAAGCCAAGAAGAACGGCCACCAGGTGGTGGCCGTGGTTTCCGCGATGGGCGACACGACGGACGAGCTGATCGATCTCGCCGAGCAGGTATCCCCGATCCCTGCCGGGCGCGAGCTCGACATGCTGCTGACCGCCGGAGAGCGGATCTCGATGGCCCTGCTGGCCATGGCGATCAAGAACCTGGGACACAGCGCCCAGTCGTTCACCGGCAGCCAGGCAGGTGTCATCACCGACTCGGTCCACAACAAAGCCCGGATCATCGACGTGACCCCGGGCCGGATCCGTGACTCGCTCGACGCGGGCAACATCGCCATCGTCGCCGGGTTCCAGGGTGTCAGCCAGGACAGCAAGGACATCACCACCCTCGGCCGCGGTGGCTCCGACACCACCGCCGTGGCCCTCGCGGCCGCTCTCGACGCCGAGGTGTGCGAGATCTACACCGACGTCGACGGCGTGTTCACCGCCGACCCGCGCGTGGTCAAGAAGGCGCGGAAGATCGACTGGATCGCCTTCGAGGACATGCTCGAACTGGCGGCGTCCGGCTCCAAGGTGCTGCTCCACCGCTGTGTGGAGTACGCCCGCCGGTACAACATCCCGATCCACGTCCGCTCGTCCTTCAGCGGACTCCCGGGCACGTGGGTCAGCAGCGAGCCGGTCGACCGGAAGACACAGCAGCAAGGGGAAAAGCAGGTGGAGCAGGCCATCATCTCCGGTGTCGCGCACGACACCTCCGAGGCCAAGGTCACGGTCGTCGGCGTCCCGGACAAGCCGGGCGAGGCCGCGGCGATCTTCCGCGCGATCTCCGACGCCGAGATCAACATCGACATGATCGTGCAGAACGTGTCGGCCGCCTCCACGGGCCTGACCGACATCTCCTTCACCCTCCCCAAGGCCGAGGGCCGCAAGGCCATCGACGCCCTGGAGAAGAGCAAGGCCGGCATCGGCTTCGACTCGCTGCGCTACGACGACCAGATCGGCAAGATCTCCCTCGTCGGCGCCGGCATGAAGACCAACCCGGGCGTCACGGCCGACTTCTTCAAGGCGCTGTCCGACGCGGGCGTCAACATCGAGCTCATCTCGACCTCCGAGATCCGCATCTCGGTCGTCACCCGCGCCGACGACGTGCCGGAGGCCGTGCGCGCCGTGCACAGCGCCTTCGGTCTGGACTCCGACAGCGACGAGGCCGTCGTCTACGGAGGCACCGGACGCTGATGACGGTCCTTCGCGCGACCGCGCGCCCGACGCTGGCGGTCGTGGGAGCGACCGGCGCCGTGGGCACGGTCATGCTGCAGATCCTGTCCCAGCGCGCCGACGTCTGGGGCGAGATCCGTCTGATCGCCTCGCCGCGCTCGGCCGGCCGCAAGCTGGCCGTGCGCGGTGAGCTGGTCGAGGTGGCGGCGCTCACCGAGGAGGCCTTCGACGGCGTCGACGTCGCGATGTTCGACGTGCCGGACGAGGTCGCCGAGCGGTGGGCGCCGATCGCCGCCGCCAGGGGCGCGGTCGTGGTCGACAACTCCGGGGCCTTCCGGATGGACCCGGAGGTGCCCCTGGTGGTCCCCGAGGTCAACCCGCACGCGGTGCGGGCCCGGCCGCGCGGGATCGTGTCCAACCCCAACTGCACGACCCTGTCGATGATCGTCGCGCTGGGCGCGCTGCACGCCGAGTTCGGGCTGCGCGAGCTGGTGGTGTCGTCGTACCAGGCGGTCAGCGGGGCGGGCCGGGCCGGCGTGGAGGCGCTGCGGCAGCAGCTGTCCCTGGTGGCCGGCACGGAACTGGGCACCAGCCCCGGCGACGTACGGCGGGCCGTGGGCGATCTGAGGGGGCCGTTCCCGGAGCCGGTGGCGCTGAACGTGGTGCCGTGGGCCGGATCGCTGCGCGAGGACGGCTGGTCCTCGGAGGAGATGAAGGTGCGGGACGAGTCCCGCAAGATCCTCGGCCTGCCGAAGCTGCCCGTCGCGGTGACCTGTGTGCGGGTGCCGGTGGTCACGGTGCACTCCCTCACCGTGCACGCCCGCTTCCAGGACGAGGTCACCGTCGACCGCGCGCGCGAGATCCTCGCCACCGCGCCCGGCGTGGTGCTGTGCGACAACCCGGCCGCCGGGGAGTTCCCCACCCCCGCCGACGTGGTGGGCACCGACCCGACCTGGGTGGGCCGGGTGCGCAGGGCGCTGGACGACCCCACGGCCCTGGAGCTCTTCGTGTGCGGGGACAACCTGCGCAAGGGAGCCGCCCTCAACACGGTGCAGATCGCGGAACTGGTGGCCGCGGAACCGTCCTGAGACACCGGTGCGGCCGGAAAAGTGCTGGCCAGAGCTTGGCGGGTCGATAGCATGTGCCGGCGCGGATGTGATCCGGCCGACGGTCAGGATCACTTGTACCGGGCACCTTTGCCGCTGAGTATGGAAAAAGACGATTTCCCTCCCCGTCCCCCGCAACCGAGCGGGGGGCGGGGAGCGTCTTTGCGATCACCCCTTCCGGGTGCGTGGCTGTGACCCCTCAGGGGTGTAGGTGTGTGTGGTCCCGGCGTGGGGACGCCGTGATCAGGGCGTGGGGACGCCCGTTCATATGGGATACAGGGGAAGAGCGGGACGCATGAGGGCATGTGAGACGCCGTCAGTGGTGCTGCCGGGTGCGCGACGCGGGTGCGGGACGCCGGCGGAGGGAACACACCCTGATGCCGTGGCCGGGGCGTACAACCATCGAGGGCACGAGTGTGTCCAACTGACGTGGCAGAGGTACTCGACTTCCCTGTGGCGGCGCGCGCCGCGGTCCTGCGACCGCCCCGCGCCGTCCTGCGCCCCCGCCCGCCCGGCGGGCGCGGCGGCATGCCGGTGATCGCGCCCATGCCCGCGGCGCGGCCCGCCCCCGTCCCCGGCCCGCCCGGGCCCCAGGGCGGCGTCGAGTACTCCGAGGCCGTCGTGGACGCCTCGGCCGCGGGCACCACCGTCGACCACCTCACCGAGACCTACCGGGCCCACTACCGCTCCCTGCTCGGTCTCGCCGCTCTCCTCCTCGACGACACCGCCTCCTGCGAGGACGTCGTCCAGGAGGCCTTCATCCGCGTCCACTCCGCGCGCAAACGCGTCCGCGACCCGGAGAAGACCCTGGCCTATCTGCGCCAGACGGTCGTCAACCTCTCCCGCTCCGCCCTGCGCCGCCGCATCCTCGGACTGAAGCTGCTGTCCAAGCCGATGCCGGACATGGCCAGCGCCGAGGAGGGCGCGTACGACCAGCTGGAGCGCGACTCCCTCATCAAGGCGATGAAGGGCCTCCAGCGCCGCCAGCGCGAGGTGCTGGTGCTGCGCTATTTCGCCGACATGACCGAGGCGCAGGTCGCCGAGACCCTCGGGATATCGCTGGGCTCCGTCAAGGCCTACGGCTCCCGCGGCATCGCAGCCCTGCGCGTCGCCATGGAGGAGCCGGCGTGAGCGGCCAGGGGGAGCCGGACCCACACCGGCGGCACGAGCCGGACGCGTCGACCGGGCGGCAGGACGAGCCGGCCCGGCCGCCGCACGGGCGGCCGCACACGCAACAGCCGAAGCAATCGCACGCTGGGAACGCAACCGTGAACCACCACCTCGACGACCAGGGCCCCGACGGGCTCGACTCGGACGAGCTGGCACTGCGCCGCTTGCTCCACCAGGCGGTCCAGGAGATGGAACCGCGCGACGGGGCGCTGGACCACCTGCGGCGGGCCGTGCCCGTCCGCAGGGCCCGCAAGCGGCAGGCGGCCGTCGGCATCGCCGCCGCCGCACTCTTCGTCGTCACCGCCGTCCCGGCCGCCCTGCACGTGTCGAACTCCGACGACTCCGAGGCCAACCCCGCCATCGCCGGCCAGGCCTCCCGCACCCAGGACGACGACGGTGCGAGCAAGCTCCCCGACGGCGGCGCCTCGGGCACGGCCCACGCGGCCGACGGCAGCCCCGGCCAGAAGGACGAGGACACCGGCAAGGGCGACGAACAGGACAAGGAGACCGGCAGCGCGACCGGCGCCACCACCGGCGCCGGCCCCTCCTCCTCAGGCGAGGCCACCGCCCCCGCCTGCACGGCCTCCCAGCTCGGCTCCGCCACCGCCGGCGTCGACGCCCCCGACGCGACCGGCGTGGTCTACGGCGGCTTCCACATCGTCAACGTCTCCGACCACGGCTGCACCGTCGGCGGCGCGGTGTCCCTGACGCCCACCGCCCAGGGCGCCGCCGACCCCGCGAAGATCAGCGTCACCGAGTACGCCGCCGGCGGCCAGGCCCCCCAGCTGCCAGGCCCCTCCCGCTACGCCTCCGGGCTGACCCTCGCCCCGGGCGCGGCGTACGACGTGAGGTTCGCCTGGGTCCCGGCCGAGACCTGCCCCACCCCGGGCGGCGGCACCGGAGGCGACACGGGCGGCGGCACGGCCTCGCCCGACCCCAGCCCGAGCGAGCAGAACAGCGACACCGCCTCGGCCGGCGCGGGCGAGGGCACGGCCCCGCAGCTGCTCGTCGAGGACGGCACGGCCGACGGCAGCGTCGTGGTGACGTACACCGCCGACGGCGGCGGCCCGAGCGTGTCGGCGACGGTGGCGAACGCGTGCGCGGGCACGGTCTACCGGACGGGCGTGCTGGCGTCCTCCTGAGCGGCCGAATCCGCGCCGGCCGGCGCCCGGTCGTCCCACGGGACGATCCCGAGCGCCGCGTCGCGCGCGAACTCCACCTCGCGGCGCACCAGCCGGAACCACATGAACACCACGAACCCGGCGAACACGAACCACTCGCCGGTGTACCCGAGGTTCTGGAACGCCTTCAGGTCCAGCCCCGTGCCCGCCGGCGCGGTCGCCGGCACCGCCTTCGTCCCCGGGGCGGCGGTGTCGAGGGTCACCCAGGCGTCGTACAGGTCGTAGGAGACCAGGTTGACCAGGGAGGCCGCGCTGATCGCGGCCGTCTGCCCGGCCGGCAGGCCCCCGCGGGCGCTCACGCCGTTGTCGCCGGGCGTCTCGGACGCCTGGAGCGCGCCGGTGACGGTGACCTGGCCGGCGGGCGGCGCCGGGGCCTTCGCCGCGTCGGCGGCGCCGGGCAGCCAGCCCCGCACCACGGGCAGCGCCCTGCCGCCGTCGGTCCGCAGCAGCGTCAGCACGTAGAAGCCCCGCCGGCCGTCCAGCTCGCGGTCGGGCACCAGCAGCTGTTCGCCGTACCGGCCGGTCGCGGTGACCCGCTTGCCGGAGGTCGCCTTGTCCACGGGCAGCATCTCCGCGAGCGGCCGCGGCGCCTCCTTGCGGGCGGACGCCACCTGCGCCTCGGCGGTGCGCTGGTCGTCGACGCGCGACTCGAACCGGCTCAGCTGCCAGGACCCCATGAAGACGCAGAAGGGCACGGCCAGCAGCACGAAGACGTTGATCCCCCACCAGCGGGGCGTCAGCAGAAACCGGTACACGCCCTCAACGGTACGGGGCAAGCGCGGTGCGGCGGCCCGCGGGGTGTGGACGAACGGCGGGTCGTGGGCAAAGTTGTCCACAGGCTGGGGGCCGCGGGGATTACTTGCCGCTCCGAGCAGGCAGTATGGGGCCATGACTGAGAGCAAGGGGTCCGCCGCGCCGCAGCGGCACGAGGAGACGCCGGACTGGGAGAGGCGCTTCAGGGCGCCCCGTGTGTCGCTGCCCGACTGGGCCGAGGACGCGCCGGACCGCTCCCTGTTCGTGTCGAACGCGACGGGGACGTACGAGCTGTACGCGTGGGACCGGTCGACGGGCGAGCGCCGCCAGGTGACGAACCGGGCGAACGGCACCACGGACGGCGTGCTCTCCCCGGACGGCGCCTGGATCTGGTGGTTCGACGACAAGGACGGCGACGAGTTCGGCGTCTGGCGCCGCCAGCCCTTCGAGGGCGGCGAGGACGAACTGGCCACCCCCGGCCTGGACCCCTCCTACCCCGCGGGCCTGGCCCTGGGCCGCGACGGCCGTACGGCGGTCGTGGGCCGCTCCACCGACGAGGACGGCACCACGATCCACGTGGCCCGCGTCGGCGAGCCCCCGTTCGAGCTGTACCGCCACCGCGAGTCGGCGGGCGTGGGCGACCTCTCCCACGACGGCTCCCTCATCGCGATCGAGCACACCGAGCACGGCGACGCCATGCACTCCGCGCTGCGCGTCCTGCGCCCGGACGGCACGACGGTCGCCGAGCTCGACGACACCCGGGGCGGCACCGAGGAACTGGGCCTGGAGGTGCTGGGCTTCGCCCCGGTCGACGGCGACACCCGGCTGCTGATCGGCCACCAGCGCAGGGGCCGCTGGGAGCCGATGGTGTGGGACGTGGCGACCGGCGAGGAGAGCGACCTGGCCCTGGACCTGCCCGGCGACGTCAGCGCCGAGTGGTATCCGGACGGCTCGGGCCTCCTCGTCGCGCACAGCTTCGAGGCGCGCAGCGAACTGTTCCGCTACGACCTCGCCCGCCGCGAGCTGGAGCGGGTGCCGACCCCGCCGGGCACCGTGTCCGGGGCGACGGCCCGCCCCGACGGCAGCGTTGAGTACCTCTGGTCCTGCGCCGCCCAGCCGCCCGCGGTGCGCTCCACGAGCGGCGGTGTGGTCCTCGACCCGCCCGGGCCGAAGTCGCCGGGTTCGGTGCCGGTGGAGGACGTGTGGGTGGAGGGCCCCGGCGGCCGGATCCACGCCCTGGTCCAGAAGCCGGCGGGCGCGACCGGCCCGCTGCCGACCGTCTTCGACATCCACGGCGGCCCCACCTGGCACGACAGCGACTCCTTCGCGGCGGCCCCGGCGGCCTGGGTGGACCACGGCTACGCCGTGATCCGCGTCAACTACCGCGGCTCGACCGGGTACGGCCGGGCCTGGACCGACGCGCTGAAGCACCGGGTCGGCCTGATCGAGCTGGAGGACATCGCCGCCGTCCGCGAGTGGGCGGTCTCCTCGGGCCTCGCCGACCCGGCGCGCCTGATCCTCACCGGCGGCTCCTGGGGCGGCTACCTCACCCTGCTCGGCCTCGGCGTGCAGCCCGACGCGTGGGCGCTCGGCATCGCGGCGGTCCCGGTCGCCGACTACGTCACGGCCTACCACGACGAGATGGAGGCCCTGAAGGCGATGGACCGCACGCTGCTCGGCGGCACCCCGGAGGAGGTCCCGGAACGCTTCGCGGCCTCGTCGCCCCTGACGTACGTCGACGACGTCAAGGCGCCGGTCTACATCTCCGCCGGCGTCAACGACCCCCGCTGCCCGATCCGCCAGATCGACAACTACGTCAAACGCCTGGAATCCCGCGGCGCCCCCCACGAGGTCTACCGCTACGACGCGGGCCACGGCTCCCTGGTGGTCGACGAACGCATCAAACAGGTCCGCCTGGAACTCGAGTTCGCCCAGAAGCACCTGCGGTAGGCGGCGCGAGAGTGGGGTGCGGGTGAGCGGGGGCTGGTCGCGCAGTTCCCCGCGCCCCCGGGGGGCGCCGTCACCGGCGCTGTCAGCGGCGCCCCGCCGGCGCGGGGGAGCGACACCCACCCCTGGCCCCCCCACCCCCGGCCGCACGACCTACCGCCGCCCCCGCCGCCCCAACAGCTCCGCCAGCCCCCGCCGAGTAGCCGCCAGCACCACCCGATCCGCCCCCCGCAGCACGTAGGACTCGGGCAGATCCCACACCAGCCCCCCGTCCTCCCCCCGGTCCAGCGCCAACACCCGCCAGTACCCCGCCCGAAACGCCTCCCCCACCGACTTCCCCGCCAACTGCGCATGCCCCGCGACCTCCAGCGCGGCGAACAGCAACACCCGCCGCTCCACCGGAATCGCCCCCAGGATCTGCCGCCCCATCATCGCCCCCGCGAACGACGGGGCGGACAGGTGCGACACACTGCGGCTCCGCGTCAACGCCTGCGGATGCGCCGCCCGCAGCGTGCGGTACACGGCCGTCGCGAAGTCGTCGTCGTACAGCCGCAGCACCACCCGCAGATCCGGCCGCAACGACCGCGCGTACAGAGCCGCTTCAAGATTCGTCGTGTCCGAGCTGGTCACCGCGAGCAGCGCGTGCGCACGGCCGATCCTCGCCGCCTCCAGCACCCCCTCCTGCGTGACGTCCCCCAGCACCACCGGCACCCGCAGCCGCCGCGCCACCGCGAGCCCGCGCGCCTCCGGCGCCGCCTCGACGCACACCACCGGGATGTCCAGCTCCCGCAGCCGCGTCAGCACCCGCGTGCCGATCTTCCCCAGCCCGAGCAGCACGACGTGCCCGCCCATCCCCCGGGGCGGCCGCCGCAACGCCCCCGCCCCCCGGAACGTCCCCAGCGCCTCCAGCACCGCGGCCAGCAGCACCGGCAGCAACAGCAACCCCATGAGCCCCGACAAAAGTTGGAGCACCTGCCGTTCGGTGGACGCCCCGATCGCCGGGTCGTTGATCGAGAACAGGTCCAGCAGCGTCAGGTAGACCGCCCCCAGCGGATGGATCCCGGTCACCACCCACAACGCCACCGCGAGCGCGACCACGCACGCCACCAGCCCGGCGAGCGACCAGCGCAATCGCCGTGAGAACAGGGAGGCGAACGGCGCCACCACCGCGACGCCCCGCCCGCCGGGCGACCCGCCCCCGGCCGCGTACGACACCTGCTCCAGCACCACGCTGCCCCGCCCCCGCGCGGCGGCCACCGTCGCCGCGTCCGGCAGCAGCAGCGGCCCCTGCTCCCCGCTGGCCTCCGAACCGTCCGCGAAGGACGGGTCGTTGCTCGTCGCGGACAGCAACGCGAGCGTGGCGGGCCCGGAACCGGCCGGACCGCCGGCGGGACCTGCGGACTGCGCGGGCCGGGGTGGGGGCCGTTCGACGGCCCGCAGCATGAGCCGGTCCGTCTGGACGACCTTCGTGGTGCCGGCGACGGCGGTCGCGGCGAGCGCGGGCGCGGCGGTGTCGGCGTCGGACAGCACGGTGGTCGAGGCCTCCGCCACGCCACCGCACCCGCTGTCTCCGTCGCCGCCCACCGCCAAGGAGGCCGCCTGATCGAGGAGTTCCTCTATGTGCTGGCCCAACCGCCGGTTGAAAAGCCGCAGGACGAGCCGCAGCCGGGGGTTGAGCCGGCGGGCGGTGAGGGCGGCGCGGATGTTCGTCTCGTCGTCGTCGTACACCAGCGCCAGCGCGGCGGCCCGTTCCACCCCGGCCTCGGCGAGCACGGCCTCGGTCGGCTCCTCGGCCTCCATCACCTGCCGCACACCGCCGGCTTCACCGCCACCGCCACCCCCGCCCGGCCCGGCCGCAGCTCCGCCGCCGCTGCCCGACGCCCGGTTGACGGCCGCGCTCACCACCCGGTCGAGCAGCGCCGCGGACACCGCACGGGCCCGCCCGACCACCGGCGGCCGTACCGTACGCTCGGAGGGCGGTACGACGAGGGTGACCTGCTCCTCGTAGACCCCCCGCAACTCGGCGGCCAGCCGGTGCGCGAGACCGTCGTCCCCGCACACCACCATGTGCCCGCCGGCGCCGCCCCGCGGCGCACCCTGATCCGGAACGCTCCCCACGAGGGAGAAGACTGCCTCACCGGGACGGGTGGTTCCAGACGGCCGCTGAACAAGCGGACCCGCACGGCCGTATGGGACGGGCGGGGGACCAGCAGGGCAGGGCGACAGCGCGAGGGAACCCGGAGGTGCCCCACCCGTGGCCATCACCAGAGCGACGACTCCCGATCAGGGGGAAGCGGCGGCGCGTCCCGCCGACGACGCGGACGCCGCTGCCGGTCGTGAACCCCGCCCCAGGCTGACCTCCCCCCTCGCCCTCACCCTCCTGCTGATCCTGACGGTGCTGCTCCAGAGCCCGCTGCGCCGCGCGCTGGCCGCGCCGGTGATGCAGAGCTGGACGACGGTCTTCGTGGCGGTGGTGATCCAGGCGCTGCCGTTCCTCGTCCTGGGCGTCCTGCTGTCGGCGGCCATCGCGGTCTACGTCCCCCCGTCCTTCTTCGCCCGCGCCCTGCCCCGCAGCCCCGCCCTCGCGGTCCCGGTGGCCGGCGTAGCGGGCGCGGTCCTGCCCGGTTGCGAGTGCGCGTCCGTACCGGTCGCCGGCGCCCTGGTCCGCCGGGGCGTCACCCCCGCCGCGGCCCTCGCCTTCCTGCTCTCCGCCCCCGCGATCAACCCGATCGTGCTGACGGCGACCGCCGTGGCCTTCCCGCGCGACCCCGAGATGGTGCTGGCCCGGTTCGTGGCGAGCCTCGCCGTGGCCTGCGCGATGGGCTGGCTCTGGCACCGGCTGGGCCGCACGGACTGGCTCCGCCCGCCCGCGCACCCGCCGCACGAGGGCCGCACCAAGGGCGCGGCGTTCTGGGACGCGGTCCGGCACGACGTGACGCACGCCGGCGGCTTCCTCGTCGTGGGCGCGATGGCGGCGGCGACGCTGAAGGCGGTCGCCCCGGAGAGCTGGCTGCGCACCGCCGCGGGCAACCCCCTCGTCGCGATCCTCGCGCTGGCCGTACTGGCCGTGGTCCTGTCCATCTGCTCGGAGGCGGACGCGTTCGTCGCGGCGTCGCTGACGCAGTTCTCGCTGACGGCCCGCCTCGCCTTCCTGGTCGTCGGCCCGATGATCGACCTGAAGCTGTTCGCGATGCAGGCGGGCACCTTCGGCCGGGGCTTCGCCCTGCGCTTCGCCCCGGCGACGTTCGTCCTCGCGGTGGCGGGGGCGGCACTGACCGGGGCGGTGATCCTGTGAACCGCCTGGCCCAGTCGGCCGTCCTCTTCCTCCTCGGCGCGACCCTCCTGCACGCCGGCGCCACCGACCTCTACCTCCGCTACGTCAAGGCGGGCCTGCAACCCCTCCTCCTCGCCTCGGGCGCGGTCCTGGTGGCGACGGCCCTGGCCACGGCCTGGTACGAACGAGGCCGGCAGCGCGGTGCGGAACACACCGGTGCCGCCCACCGCGAACCCCGGATCGCCTGGCTGCTGCTCCTGCCCCTCCTCGCCCTGATCCTGGTCGCCCCGCCCGCCCTCGGCTCCTACAGCGCCACCCGCACCGGCACGGCCCTCCAGGAACCCCCCGCCTACGCGGCCCTCCCGCCCACCGGCCCCCTGCGCCTGAGCGTGGTCGACTACGCGACCCGCGCCGCCTACGACCACGGACGCACCCTCACCGGCCGGCGCATCGAGATCACCGGCTTCCTCGCGCTGGACGCCGACGGCACGCCGTACCTCGTCCGCATGGCCCTCAACTGCTGCGCCGCCGACGCCCAGCCCGTCAAGATCGGCCTCACCGGCCGCATCCCGCCGGTCCTCCAGCCGGACACCTGGCTGCGCATCACCGGCGTGTACACACCCCGTCAGACCAAGGACCCGGTCAACGACGGCCCGATCCCCTGGTTCGAGGCGACGACGGTGACCCCCACGACACAGCCCCGGGACCCCTACGACGAGTCGTGGAACAACTGACGTGACCGGTCGCGCGATTGCGCGCGCGGGGAGTCGCGGAACCACGGATGTGACGTGTCGTCACACGGCTGTGACATGGATCGGACTGTTCCGCCGCGGACGATTTCTACCGTTGTCATCGCAGGTCAGCGAGACCGTCACCGCAGATGCCAGGTACCCAGGAGCCGCCATGCGCCCCGCACTCCGCACCGCCTTCGTCGCCGTCGCCCTCGTCGGCACGACCGCCGCCTCCGCGACCGCCGCGGCCGCCGCCGCTCCGCCCGTGCCCACGACGAACCAGGCGAACTGTGTCGCCGTCAAGACGGTCCCCTCCGCCTTCGGCGGCATGAAGGTCCGGCTGGTCAACAGCGCCGACGACGGCGCGTCCGCAAAGCTCCTGACCCATCGGGGCGCCGTCGTAGCGACCGTCGACCAGAGCAGGCCCGCCAACCTGTCCAGCGGCCTGAAGATCACCGGGGTGCTGGGCGCGAAGCCGGTCTTCCACCAGCGCAGCCAGGGCGGCTCCACCCCGTGGCAGGCCATCGCCTTCCCCGCGCTGACCGCCGACTGCACTCAGCGCGGCAAGCTCGTCCGCACCGTGCGCCTCGACGCGCGGACGACCGCGCAGATCTTCCGGGTCAACGCCGGCGGCCACTACCAGGCCCGCGTCTTCCAGGGCGGCAAGCTGATCCGCTTCCTCGACGCGAACGCCCGCTCCGGGGCCGCCCTGTTCGGCGGTCGCACGCTGGTGCTCACCCCCGACGGCGCGACCCTCACCTGGACGGGTGCGGCCACCGCGGCCCACCCCCGTCTCGGCCGCTACAAGCTCGCCGACGGCTCGACCGTGAAGCTGGTCAAGCGGAACGGCGTCTACGGGGTGCGCCTGACCACCGGCCACGGCACGTTCCCCGTGACCTACGCCAAGGCCCGCCCCGTCGTCCTCCAGGACGACAACACGGTGGTCGTCCTGGCCGCCGACGGCACCGTCAGCAACTACATCCACGGCAAGTCCCGCCAGAAGGCCCCGGTGTACCTGGGCGCCTGACGCACGGGGGAGGGGTGCCGCGGCGGTACCCCTCTCCGCCTCCTCCGCGTCGGGCCCGCCCGGGCGGGCCCGAAGCCTCTCCGGCTCAGGGCCGCCCGAGCGGGCTCGGGGCGCGCCGGGTCAACGCGTCGGCCACCACCGCCGTGTACAGCACCCCGCCCGTGATCATGAACTGCACGGGGGACGCCACGCCCAGCAGGGACATGCCCGAGGCGATCGACTGGATGATGAGCACCCCCAGCAGCGCCGACCAGGCCGACCCGCGTCCGCCGAACAGGCTGGTGCCCCCGACGACGGCGGCGGCGATCGCGTTGATCAGCAGCATCCCGGAGCCCGGCACCTGGCTCGCCGAGGTGAGCCGGGACGCGACGAACAGCCCGCCGACGGCCGCCAGGGTCCCCGACACCATGAACACCGCGATCCGCACGCGCGTCACATCGACGCTGGCCCGCCGGGCCGCCTCCACGCCGCCGCCCAGCGCGAGGACCTGCCGGCCGTAGGTCGTGCGGCGCAGGAAGAGGTCCGAGACGGTGATGACCGCCAGGAAGATCAGTAGAGCCAGCGGCAGCCCCTCGAACCGGTCCAGGACGGACACCACGGTGAACAGGACCGCCGCGAGTACTGCCGCACGCGCCCAGATCACGCCCGGCGGCCGGGACGGCATCCCGGCGGCCGCCCGGCGCCGGCGCTCACGGTGGGCGGCGAGGAGGTACACGGCCGTGACGAGCGCGGCCAGCCCGTAGACGACGAAGCCGGAGGCGAAGTAGCGGCTGGTCAGCTGGGCGACCAGGCCGTCCTCGCTGAAGTTGACGGCCGTGTCCGGCCCCAGCAGGTACAGCATCACCCCGTTCCACGCGAGCAGACCCGCGAGGGTGACGACGAACGCGGGCACGCCGATCCTGGCGAAGGAGAACCCGTGCAGCCCCCCGGCGGCGGCGCCGCAGCACAGCGCGGTGATCACGGCGAGCCATTCCGGCATCCCCAGGTTGACGTTCAGCGCGGCGAACACGGCGCCCGCCAGCCCGGCGAGCGAGCCCACGGACAGATCGATCTCGCCGATCAGCAGCACGAACACGATCCCGACGGCCACCATGCCGGTGCCGACGATGTCCACGCTGAGCACGGACAGGTTGCGCGGGGAGAGGAAGTTCTCGTTGAGGCTCTGGAAGACCACCCAGATCACGGCGAGGGCGAGGAGGGCGGGGGCGGGACCGGGATCGCGCTCGCGCAGCCGCCGCCGTACGCCGTGGACGACGTACGCCCTGATCCGCGCGACCGTCCGCCGTCCGTCGTCCTTCTCCGCCTCGCCGACGGCCGCCTCCGGCCCGTCTCCCTGCCTCCCCCTCACGGCCATGCCTCCTCCGGGCGGGTGGGTCGGTGGCCCGCAGCGTTGTCGGCGGCGCCGGTGATGGAGGAGATGATCTGCTCCTGGGAGGCGGTGTTCACGTCGAAGACGCCGTTGTTGCGTCCGAGGCGCAGGACGGCCACCCGGTCGGCGACGGCCTTGATGTCGCCCATGTTGTGGCTGATCAGGAGAACGCCGAGGCCCCGGTCGCGCAGCTCCTCGATGAGGTCGAGGAGCTGACCGGTCTGCTCGACGCCCAGGGAGGCGGTGGGTTCGTCCAGCAGGAGCAGCCGGGGCGAGCCGAGGAGCGAGCGGGTGATCGCGACGACCTGCCGCTGCCCGCCGGACAGCGCGGCGACCGGCACGCGCACGTCGGGAATGCGGATGGACAGCGTGTGCAGCAGCTCGCGGGTCAGACGCTCCATCTCCACCTCGTCGAGGACGCCGAAGCGGTGGATCTCCCGGCCGAGGAAGAGGTTGCCGACGACGTCGAGGTTGTCGCACATCGCGAGGTCCTGGTAGACGGTCGCGATGCCCAGGGCCTGGGCGTCCTGGGGGCGTCTGATCTGGATGGCGTCGCCCTGCCACTCGATGACGCCCCGGTCGGCCGGACCGGCCCCGGAGATCACCTTGACCAGGGTGGACTTGCCGGCGGCGTTGTCGCCCATCAGGGCGACCACCTCCCCGGCCCTGATCTCCAGCTCGACGTCCACCAGCGCCTGGACGGCGGCGAACCGCTTGGACACGCCGCGCATCGCCAGAAGGGGCCGACCGTGGACGGGTCCTGGATCGGGCCCTGGCCCGGGGCCCGGCTCGCGGCCTGGCGACAAGGTCACCTCCTTCCGTGAGCGCTCAGCCGGTGATCCCGGCCTCGTCGCACGCCGACCGAAGTCTAGGAGGGCATATCTGGTCGATGGTGTACATACCGTCCTTCACCAAGGTGTCCTTGATGTTGTCGACCGTCACGGAGACCGAGGGGAGGAGGACGGAGGGGATGTCGTCGGTGGTGGTGCTGTCGACGGTGCGGGTGGCGATGGACCCGACCGCCTGCCCGCGACCGAGGGCGACGGCCATCCGGGCGGCGGCGTCGGCGGCCGGCTTGAAGGGCTTGTACACGGTCATGTACTGCTCGCCTCTGACGATGCGCCGTACGGCGACGAGGTCGGCGTCCTGACCGGTGACCGGGGGCAGCGGCCGGACCTCGGTGGCGTTGAGCGCGGAGATCACGGCGCCGGCGAGGGCGTCGTTCGCGGCCAGCACACCGTCGATGCTGTTCCCGCCCAGTGTGGCGACGGCTCCCCGCATGTTGACGAAGGCGTTCTCCGGCCGCCAGTTGACCGTGTCGTACGACTCGCCGATCTTCACCTTGCCCTTGAGGACGGCGAGCGACCCCTGCTTGAACCACTCGGCGTTGGGGTCGGTGGTGGCCCCGTTCATCATCACGATCTGTTCGTTCCGCCCCTTGGCCGCCATGGCCTTCAGCAGCCCCTGGGCCTGGAGCCTGCCGACCTCCGCGCCGTCGAAGGTCACGTACCCGGAGACCGGCCCCTGCGCGAGCCGGTCGTAGGCGACGACCGGGATGCCGGCCCGGTGCGCGGCCTCGACGGACGGACGCAGCAGCTCGGGATCGACGGCGGCGATGATCAGCACATCCACGCCCCTGGTGATCATCGACTCCAGCTGCTGCCGTTGCACGGCGGGATCGGGCGTGGCGGCGACCAGGGCCGCCGGACAGTCCGGGCACAGCTCCTTGAGCTTCTCCTCGATCAGCGGCCGGTCGAACTGCCCGAACCGGGAGTCCCCGCCCCCGGGCAGCAGCAGTCCCACCGAAGGCCCGTCCCCACCCCCCTCCCCGCAGCCCCCGACCAGCCCCCAGGCCCCGGCGACCACGACCGCCATGGCCACCCGCGCAAGCACCCTGCGCCGCACAGCCGCCCAACAACCACCGAGACCCACGAGACCCATCCGCGCTTCCTGAGAAACCCCGCTGACACATCCCCTATATCCGATATGACCGAAACTAAAAGCTCGCCCTTCGCTCGGAAACACTCGCCCTTCGCTCGGAAACAGGGGAACCGGCAACCCGGCGGGCGCCGAAGCCCTCTTCCCGGCCGACCGATCGATGGGGGCCGCACCGGCCCAGCCCTCTCCGCCTGGGAGGAATCGTGTTCCACGACACCGTCGCCAGAGTCATGGTCGTCGCCGGTATCGCCCTCATGTCCTTACTGGGACCGACGCATCGGGCGTCGGCCGAAGCCGCGAACCCGCCGAGGGCCGACGGCCCGTCCACGGCGGTCCGCCTCGACTACCACGTGCCTCAGGGCAGGACCCTGGAGGCGGGCGACACGGTCTGGTTCAGCGTCCAGGGAATGCCGCCGGGGTGGGACAGGGTCGAGATCACGTCCCCGGCCCTGGTGCAGCCGATCACCCTGACCCCCCTCAAGAAGGGGTCGACGGAGTCGGTCCAGACGAACAAGGCGGGAACGGAGCACCGCATCCGCCCGGGCCTGCGCCCGGGCGCCTACCCGGCCACGGCGACCAGTCACGGCCGTACCGTCGCCACCACGCGGCTCGAGGTCGCGGCCGAGGGCTCGGCGGAGATCAGCCGTTTCGTCATCGGCCCCCCGGACGCCTTCCCGGGCGGCGAGGACTCCGCACCGGTACGGCCGGGGAGCGACGTCCGGCTGGTCCTCACCGATCTGCGAGCCGCACCGGGGGAGAACTCGGTGACCGTCAGCTCACCCGTCTTCGACACCCCGGTGACCCTCACGACCGGCAGCGCGGACGACCCGGGCTGCAAATGCGACGACGGCGGCACGGTGTACGCGGGCCACGCCCGACTGCGAGGCGACGTGCCGGAAGGCCGCTACCCCCTGACAGCGCTCAGCCATCACGGCCGGCAGACCACAAACCGCCAGCTCACGGTCGTCGGCGAGCCCCTCCCGCACGGCTCCTCCCGAACGACCGTCGCCACCGCCGCGGCCGCCGCGGCGGCCCTCGCCTCCGCAGGCGTCCTCGTCGTGCGCCGCCGTTCACGCAGGGCGGCGGCCTCCGCTTGACGGCGTGCGAAGAGGAGGCGTCCTCGACGCCTCCTCTTACCACCCCCGGCCCCACCCCCGGCGGCCCCCCCCCGGGGAAATAGCCAAACGCC
>NZ_SHKS01000003.1:0-159160 GCF_004217285.1 Streptomyces sp. BK239 | reverse complement strand
GTGGGGGGGGGGGGGGGGGGGGGGGGGGGGCGGGGGGGGGGGGGGGGGGGGGGGGGGCGGGGGGGGGGGGCGGCGGCGCCCGCCCCCCCCCCCCCCCCCCCCCCCCACGCCGTGCCCCTCCGGCTGCGGCCGCCGCCGGAGTCAGTCGCCTCACGCCCCGGAAAGGGCCCCTTGCTCTCCTTACGCAGACGCCGAAGAACCTCACGCCTCATGGCCCTCGCCGCCGGAACCGCCCTTGCCCTGGGAGCAGGGCAGAGCCTGGCCGGAGCCCAGCCTCAGGATGCCACGCCGGCACCCAGCCCCTCCCTCGCGACGGTGGCGTCCGGTGAACCCTCACCCGGAACCGAGCCGACTCTCTCCGCCGGTCCCGCGCCCTCCGGCGACGCGGAAAGGCCCTCGGCCTCCGCGTCGGCATCACCGAGCGCGAGCGGAACCTCGTCCTCCGCACCGGCTCCGACTGCGGCCCCGGGCGCGAGCGGGTCCCCCGGCACGGAAGCCGGGGAGGACGATTGGTCGGACGCGGACGCGCTCCGCTTCTGGACGCCCGCACGGATGGCCTCGGCCACCGACCCCGCCCCGCTCCCGCAGACGGCCGCTCCGAGCGCCGGCTCCGGGCCGCCGCGGGCCGCCGCAGCCGGTTCCGCGGCGGCCGACATGCCTACCGCGGAGCACGTCCTCGGGCTGAAGTCCGTAGGAACGATCTTCACCTACACGACGGAACCGGACACCGACCGGATGCACGCCCACAAGTGCTCCGCCAGCGTGGTGGAGAGCCCGGGCCGCAATCTGATCCTGACCGCCGCGCACTGCTCCGGCGGGAAGGCCGTCTTCGTCCCGATGTACGCCGCGGAACTCACGCTGGACAAGCAACCGTTCGGCTTCCACCGGATCTCCGACTGGTTCGTCGACAACCGGTACGTGCACAACAGCAAGAAACCTGTCTCCGACCTCGACTTCGCCTTCGGCCGGCTCGAGCCCTCGAAGGGCGGCAGGCAGGCGCAGGACGTCGTGGGCGCGAACAAGCTGGTGCGCACGCCGGGTTATCTGAACAAGGTGACCATGGTCGGCTACCCCTCCAGCCACAACCCCGAGGACCACGCGGTGCGCTGCCCGACGCGGACGGAGGCGCTGCCCGGCTTCTACCAGATCCAGGCCAAGTGCCGCGGGATGTGGGGCGGTGTCTCCGGCGGCCCCTGGTTCTCCCAGGTCGACTGGGCGAAGGGCACCGGTGAGATCATCGGGAACGTCGGCGGCTACAACGGCGGCGGCAACGACGAGCAAGCGGACTGGCTCACCTACAGCCCCATGCACGGCGACTGGTTCTTCCGCCTGTACGACGAGGCGAAGAACGATCAGCACGTCTCGCACGGCGCCTCCTACGACCAGCCGCGGCTGCCGTACTCCATGGGGAGTGGTGAAACCTGGTCCCACGCCAAGTTGCTGGCCTCGGGTGAGTACACCGGTGACGGCAAGGGCGACCTGATCGTGGTGTGGACCGACGGCGAGGTCACCCTCTACACGGGCGGCGGCGACGGCGGTTTCGTCGGCGAGCGCCGGCTGGCCGCGCCGGACGGTGTCTGGAAGGGCGTCAAAACCCTCACAGGCGGGGATTTCTCCGGTGGAAACGGCTCGGACCTGCTGGTGGTGTTCGAGTCCGGGGAGGTCAGAATACTTCCCGACGTCGGAACCAAGGGCCTGGGCGACGGGATCAGGCTGGCTGAAGCCGGTTCCATCTGGAGCCACGCCGACCAGGTCGTCGGGGGCGGCTTCGGGACCGCGAAGTACGTCACCGACCTGCTGGTGCGCTGGAGCGACGGCGAGGTGACCGACTACACCGCCGTCGGCGACAAGGGGTTCGGGACCGAACACCAGTTGCTGAAGCCGAACGAAGACTGGGAGAAAGCCACTTTGGTGACCGCGGGCGACTTCACCGGGGGCGCCAACTGGGACACCCTGGTGCGCTGGTCCGACGGCAGGGTCGTCCAGTACCAGGAGACCGGCCCCGGCGGCCTCGGCCAGGAGGTCAGGATGGCCGCGGCCGACAGCATCTGGTCCCACGACGCGGCGATGACGGCAGGCAGCTACGACACCAACGGCTGGCCGGACGACCTCGTCGTCCGCTGGTCCGACGGTGAGACGAGCATGTACCTGCACACGGGCGCGACGTTCGGCGAGGAACGCATGCTCGTCGCCCCGAAGTAGCCCCCTGGGAGACCTCTCGGTGGATCCCGATCCCCGATGCCCGGACTACGTCTGCTTTCAGCCATGCCTCTATGACGCTCCTGCGCGGAAAGGTACTTCCCCGCAAGAGCATGCACCTGACATCTTGCATCCACCACTCGTTTCGTACGGCCCGGCCGGTGCCCTCAGCACGGCCGGGCCGTCTCCGGAGGACGCATTGATACCCCACATATCCAGCCGCCCCAGACGCACGCTGGTGCTGGCGGCCACGCTCGGTGCCGCCCTCGCCTTCGGCGCCCCGGGAGCCCTCGCGGGCACGCTCCCCGTCGTCCCCTCCACCGCGCCGGCCGCCAAGGCCCACGCTCCTGCCGCCGTGCCGGCATCCCGGAGTGCGACCTGGGTGGCCGGGACGCGTGCCTACCTCGTGATCACCGCCCCCGGTGACAGTTCGGCGGTCCGCTCGGCGATCACGGCCAACGGCGGCACCGTCTTCTCGAACTTCGACGCCATCGGCGTGATCGTCGCCCACTCGGCGTCCAGCACCTTCGCCGGCACCATGCGCGGCGTCGCCGGCGTGCAACAGGTAGGCGCCACGCGTACCTCGGACGTCCCGGCCGACGCCTACAACCCGGCGCTCCCGGCCAATCCGGCCCAGTCCTCGACCCCGGCCGGAGAACCGGTCCGGGCCGACATGAGCCAGATCAAGGCCGACCAGGCCTGGGCCGTGAACCCGGGCTCCGCCTCCGTCACGGTCGGCATCCTGGACACCGGTGTGGACGACCAGCACCAGGACCTGGCGCCCAACTTCGACGCGGCCGACTCGGTCTCCTGCGCCTACGGCAAGCCCGACACCCGTACCGGCGCGTGGCGGGACGTCGACACGCACGGCACGCACGTGGCGGGCACCGTCGCCGCGGCCAAGAACGGCAAGGGCGTCGTCGGCGTGGCCCCCGGGGTGAAGATCGCCGCGGTCCGGGTCGCCGAGCCGGGCAACTCCTTCTTCTTCGCCGAGAACACCATCTGCGGCTTCGTCTGGGCCGGTGACCACGGCTTCAAGGTCACCAACAACAGCTATTACACGGACCCGTGGCAGTTCAACTGCCCGGACAACGTCGACCAGGCCGCCATCATCGAGGGCGTCAAGCGCGCCCAGGAGTACGCCGAGGGCAAGGGCTCCCTCCAGATCGCCGCCGCGGGCAACGAGAACTACGACCTCGCCCACAAGACGACCGACTCCGCGAGCCCGAACGACTCGACGCCGGTCACCCGCACCATCACCAACGCCTGCCTCGACATCCCGACCGAGCTGCCGGGCGTGGTCACGGTCGCGGCCAACGGCACGGGCGTCACCAAGGCCTCGTTCTCCAACTACGGTCAGGGCGTCATCGACGTCGCGGCGCCGGGCAGCAACGTGTACTCCACCGTCCCCGGCGGCGGCTACGGCAGCAAGAGCGGCACCTCGATGGCCACCCCGCACGTGGTCGGCGTCGCGGCACTCCTCGCCAGCGCCAACCCGGGCATCACCCCGGCGCAGATCCGCGCCAAGCTGGCCGGGCAGGCCAACGACATCGCCTGCTCCTCGGACAGCCGCTGCACGGGCACGACGGCCAGCAACTCGTTCTTCGGCGAAGGACAGGTGGACGCCCTCAAGGCCGTCGGGACCACCCCGCCGCCCGGCAAGTACTTCGAGAACCTCGCGGACTTCGCCGTCAACGACAACGCGACCGTGGAGAGCCCGATCGCCGTGACCGGTGTGACCGGCAACGCCCCGGCCACCCTCAAGGTGGGTGTGGACATCAAGCACACCTACATCGGTGACCTGAAGGTCGACCTGGTGGCACCGGACGGCACCGTCTACACACTGCACAACCGCGCCGGCGGCGGCGCCGACAACATCGCCCAGACCTACACCGTGAACGCCTCCTCGGAGGTCGCGAACGGCACCTGGAAGCTGCGCGTCAACGACAACGCCGCTTCCGACACAGGCAAGATCGACGCCTGGAACCTGACCTTCTAGCGCAGGGCCGGGCAACGCCCGCGTACAGCACGCACAGCGCCACGACAGCTCCCCGCCCGCGGCGAACAAGGCGGGCTGCGGTCTGTTCGCCCAGGGCTGCGAACTGCGGGGCGGGCAGAGGGCACACGGGCCCCGGCGGCGGTGCACACCGCGGACGGGGCCCGTGTGCCGAACGCCGTGAGCTGCTCCAGGGCCTGGCGTGCGAGGGGAAGCGGGCGCGCACCAGATAGTCACGCGGCAACGTCAGAGGGCCCTTACCGATCCGGTAAGGGCCCTCTGACCTGCTACTCAGCTGTCGGGGTGGCGGGATTTGAACCCACGACCTCTTCGTCCCGAACGAAGCGCGCTGCCAAGCTGCGCTACACCCCGATGTCACTGCTGTCGCGGTGACGTCGTTTACTTTAGCCCACTGGTGGCCGGAGACGAAATCCGGTTTTGCGGTGGTGCCGCAGGGGGCCGGGGACGTTGCCGGCGAGCCGGGGGCGGGGCGCTCTGCGTCCCGGTCGGGGCCTCCGCTACTCCTTTTCGATCAGCGTCAGCAGCGTCGCCTCCGGCGGGCAGGCGAAACGTACCGGCGTGTAGCGGCTCGTGCCGCAGCCGGCCGAGACGTGCAGGTACGACGTGCGGCCCTCCACCGTGTGCGTGGACAGCCCCTTCACGCGGTCGGTGTCCAGGTCGCAGTTGGTGACGAGGGCGCCGTAGAAGGGGATGCACAGCTGGCCGCCGTGGGTGTGGCCGGCGAGGATCAGCGGGTAGTCGTCCGCCGTGAACGCGTCCAGCGTCCGCAGGTACGGAGCGTGCACCACGCCCATCGAGAAGTCCACGCCGTTCGACGGGCCGCCGGCCACCCGCGCGTACCGGTCCCGCTTGATGTGCGGGTCGTCCAGTCCCGTCAGCTCCACCGACGCGCCCTCGGTCTTCAGCGTGCCGCGCGCGTTCGTCAGGTTCAGCCAGCCCGCGCCGTCGAAGGCGTCGCGCAGGTCCTCCCACGGGTTGTGCACGACGTCGACGGCGGGCGGGTTGCCGTTCAGGCCGTGACGGCCCTGGGCCTTCTCCAGCAGGTACCGGGCGGGGTTGCGCAGCTTCGGGCCGTAGTAGTCGTTGGAGCCGAAGACGTACGCGCCGGGGAACTCCATCAGCGGGCCCAGCGCGTCCAGGACCTCCGGGACGCCCTCGGGGTCGGACAGGTTGTCGCCCGTGTTGATCACGAAGTCGGGGCGCAGGCCGGCCAGCGAACGCAGCCAGCGCTGCTTCTTGCGCTGCCCGCTCACCATGTGGATGTCCGAGACCTGCAACACGCGCAGGGGGCGCATCCCGGCGGGCAGGACGGGGACCGTCACCCTCCGCAAGCGGAAGGAGCGGGCCTCGAAACCCGCCGCGTACACCAGACCGGCGGCGCCTGCCGCCGCGAGGGACAGTGGTACTCCGTATCGCGCGCGCATACGTCCATCGTGTCAGACGGAGGGCGTGGTTCCGACCTCGCGGCCTCCTGAGACGTCCCTCGGTCGCCCCCCAAGTGCCCCTGAGCCGCCGCCCCTTAAATGTACGGGCGCCGCGCCGTGCGCACCTGCGACAATCTCACCCATGACCACGCTCAAGTCGAAGCTGCAGGAAGACCTCAACGCCGCGATCAAGGAGCGCGACGAGCTCCGCTCCTCGACGCTCCGGCTGACGCTCGCCGCGATCACCAAGGAGGAGGTCGCGGGCAAGGAGAAGCGCGAGCTCTCCGACGACGAGGTGCAGAAAGTGATCACCCGCGAGGCGAAGAAGCGGCGGGAGGCCGCCGAGGCCTTCGCGCAGGGTGGTCGCGCCGAGTCGGCCGAGCGGGAGAAGGCGGAGGGCGAGGTCCTCGCCGAGTACCTGCCCAAGCAGCTCAGCGACGAGGAGCTGGACGGCATCGTCGCCCAGGCCGTCCAGGAGGCGAAGGCCGCCGGGGCCGAAGGGCCGCGGGCCATGGGCGCCGTCATGAAGATCGTGAACCCGAAGGTGGCCGGCCTGGCCGAGGGCGGTCGTGTCGCCGCCGCGGTCAAGAAGCTTCTCGCCGGCTGACGGCGTCTCTCTGAGTGGCGACGAGGGCCAGTCCCCTCTGCCCCGCCCCCCCAACGTCCCGCCGCCCCCGCCCGCCCCGCCCGAACCGACGGCCCCCGCCTCCCGTACGGGAAGCAGGGGCCGTTCGTCACGCGGGAGCAGGTCGGCGGCTCAGGAGCCGCCCGCCCGGTCGGCCGGGCGCGGCGGTGTCCTCACCGGCGTCCGCCGGAGCCGTTGCGTCCGTTGTTCCCGCCGTTGCCCTGTCCCTGGAACAGGTTGTCCGGGAGGGTGATGCCGCCGTTGGCACCGCCGTTCGACGCGCCGCCGTTGAAGAGGCCTCCGATGAAGCCCTCGTTGCCGTTACCGCCGTTGTTCCCCTTGTTCCCGTCATCGCCGCGGCCGTCGCCGTTCCCGTCGTCCTTCCGCTCGGGAGCGGGCTTCGGGAGGTCGACCATGTGGAACGGCGTGGCCTCCTTGCCCTCCAGCGCGCCGGTCATGGCGTCCCGCCAGATGGGGCCGGGGGTGTCTCCGCCGAAGACCTGGCCGTGGTAGCGGCCGCCGATGGTGATGCGGTTCATCTTGACCTTCTGGGTGGCGCTGCCGACCCAGACGGCGCCCGAGAGGTTCGGGGTGTAGCCGACGAACCAGGCGTTCTTGCGCTCGTCCGTCGTACCCGTCTTGCCGGCGTTGTCGCGGCCGGACAGACCGGCCTGACGGCCCGTGCCGGAGTCCGTCACACCGCTCAGCAGCGTGTTGATGCTGTCCGCGGTCTTCTCGCTCATCGCGCGCGAGCAGGTCGACTTCGGGACCTCGAGCGACTTCTTCTGGCCGCCCACGGTCTGGGTGATGGACTCGATGGCGATCGGCGTGCAGTACATGCCGCGCGCGGCGAAGGCGGCGTACGCGCTCGCCATCGTCAGCGGCGAGAGGCCGGTCGAACCGAGCGTCATCGACGACGGCACCTCGGGCACCTTGTCTCCGTTGCCCTGGACCACGCCGAGAGCGTTGGTCATCTTCACCACCGGGCACATGCCGATGTCGGCGAGCATCTGCACGAAGTAGGTGTTGACCGAGAGCTCCATCGCCTTCTTGAGCTCGTACGGGCCCACCTCGGACTCCGACTCGTTCTCCAGCTTGTACTTCGGCCTGCCGTCGTTGACCCACGGCCTGCCGCTGCACGTCTGGACCGTCTCCGGGTACGGCATCTCGAACGGCGCCGGGTAGGCCTGGTTGATGGGCCGGCCCTGCTCCAGCGCGGCCGCGGCCACGAACGGCTTGAACGTCGAACCCGTCGGGAAGCCGAAGTTCGAACCGCCCATCGCCTTGTTGACCGAGTAGTTGTACTCGGTCTCGTTCTTGCCGTAGCCGTACGGCTTCGACTGGCCCATGCCGAGGATCTTGCCGGTGCCCGGCTCGACCATGGTGGCGGCCGCGGCGACCTTGTCCGTCTTGTAGACGTGGTCCTTCAGCGACTCCTGGACGGACTTCTGGGTCTGCGGGTCGAGCGTCGTGCGGATGGTCAGGCCACCCTGGTTCCAGACCTTGGAGCGCTCCTCCTTCGTCTTGCCGAAGACCGGGTCGCTGAGGAAGACCCGCTCCACGTACTTGCAGAAGAAGCTGGCGCCCTGGACGGCCGTGATGCAGCCGTTCTTCGGCTTGGTGACCTTCAGACCCAGCGGGGCCTTCTGGGCCTTGGCCGCGTCGGCCGCCGAGACGTCGCCGACCTCGGCCATGCGCTGGAGCACGGTGTTGCGGCGCTTGGTGGCCTCGGCCTCGTCGTTGACCGGGTCGTAGCGGCTCGGCGACTGGACGATGCCGGCCAGCAGGGCCGCCTCCGGGAGGGTCAGGTCCTTGGCGCGCTTGGAGAAGTACCGCTGGGAGGCGGCCTCCACGCCGTAGGCCTGCTGCCCGAAGAACGTGATGTTCAGGTAGTTCTCGAGGATCTTCTTCTTGCCGAGCTCCTCCTCGACCTGGATCGCGTACTTCAGCTCGCGGATCTTGCGGCCGATGGTCTGCTGGATGGCCTGCGCGACCTTCGTCGGGTCGTCGCCGGCCTCCTCGACGAAGACGTTCTTCACGTACTGCTGGGTGAGCGTGGACGCGCCCTGGGCCACCTCGCCGCTGCGCGCGTTCTTGTTGAGCGCGCGCAGGACGCCCTTGAGGTCCACCGCGCCGTGCTCGTAGAAGCGGGAGTCCTCGATGGCGACGATCGCCTTCTGCATGTACGGCGAGATGTTCGCGAGGTCGACGACCGTGCGGTCACGGGAGTAGACCGTGGCGATCGGCTTGCCCTGGGCGTCGAGGATCGAGGTGCGCTGGCTCAGCGGCGGTGTCTTGAGGTTGGCCGGGAGCTCGTCGAAGGACTCCACGGTCCCCTTGGCGGCCAGGCCCAGCGCGCCGAACGCCGGCAGCGCGATGCCGGCCAGCACGGCTCCCGAGAGCACACTGACACCGAGGAACTTGGCGGCCTGCTGCGTCGCCGTCAGGCCACCACCCGAGCGCTTTTTTGGCATGGGGGCAGCCTACGTTCTCATTCGCCGGACACGCGTATAGGCGTTGGCCTAAGCTGCTCTCAACTGTCACAGCAGCAGGGCTACGTATCAATACGTCCGGCGACCCCGAATCGTTCCGGAAGTTCCCCGGTTTTTTTGACGGGGGCGTGTCCGAATTCGCCTTGTGTGTCACCAGGCATCCGTTGTGACTCGATAGAACTGTCCCGTTTGCTTCGGGATAGTCCTGTATGTCGCAGGCTCACTCCCCCGGGTGATCTGCCGCTTACCCATAGTCCGTTCGGGCCATTCAAGATTGGGCCCGAAGGGGGTGTTGCGCTGTGCCCGCCTTCCGTAACGTCCTCAACTGGCGGCGGTGAATATGCCGCTGCCGCCGTGGGGGAGCCTCGATTCGGGAGAGGACGGCGCCGGTATGGGCTGGGTTACCGACTGGAGTGCGCAGGCCGCCTGCCGCACTACCGATCCGGATGAACTGTTCGTTCAGGGAGCAGCGCAGAACAGGGCCAAGGCGGTGTGCACCGGATGCCCGGTGCGGACCGAGTGCCTGGCCGACGCGCTCGACAACCGCGTCGAGTTCGGCGTGTGGGGAGGCATGACGGAGCGCGAGCGCCGCGCACTGCTGCGCCGGCGGCCGACGGTGACCTCCTGGCGCCGGCTCCTGGAGACGGCGCGCTCGGAGTACGAGCGCGGAGCGGGCATCGTGCCGCTCGACGACGACCAGGTGTACGCGCACTACGCGGCCGTGAGCTGAGGGCGACGCCCCCCGCTCAGGCGTCGGGCAGCTCCGTGCGCCCGGCCGCGAGGCGGCCGCCGATGTCCCGCAGTCCCGCGAGGTCGTGGACGTCGCCGGGCAGCGCGGCCACTTCGGCCACCGCCACCTCGGGGTGGCGCGCGATGAAGCGGTCCCGCGTGCGCTGCTCGCGGGAGAGCAGATGCATACGGTCGGCGTGCAGTCTCAGCAGGCCCGCGGTGAGCTGATCGGCGCTCTGGTCCGTGCTGTGATCTGCGTCGGTCGTGTGGGTCCCGTCCGGCTGGGCGCCGGGTGTGGGGGATGCTGCGGAAGCTTCTGAACTGCCGTGCGTGTCGGGAGAGTTACGAAGTTCAGCTTTCCCGCCGTCCTGATCCACAATGCGGGGCTCCTCAAGATTTTCGGCGGCGGCGAGCGCCCGCTCGGCGGACAGCTGGGCGGCCCCGCTGCCATGGACCCGGTTGAGCACCAGACCGGCCAACGGCATCTTCTCGGCGGCCAGTCGCTCCACGAAGTACGCGGCCTCCCGCAGCGCGTCCCGCTCGGGCGCCGCCACCACGAGGAACGCCGTCCCGGGCGCCTGCAGCAGCTTGTACGTCGCGTCCGCGCGCGTGCGGAAGCCGCCGAACGTGGTGTCCATCGCGGCGACGAAGGTCTGGACGTCCTTGAGGAGCTGGCCGCCCAGCAGCTTGCCGAGCGTGCCGGTCATCATCGACATCCCGACGTTGAGGAACTTCATCCCCGCGCGTCCGCCCAGCTTCGCCGGCGCCGTCAGCAGCCGGATCAGCCGGCCGTCCAGGAACGATCCGAGCCGCTTGGGAGCGTCCAGGAAGTCCAGGGCCGAGCGGGACGGCGGGGTGTCGACGACGATCAGGTCCCACTCGTCCTTCGCCCGCAGCTGCCCCAGCTTCTCCATCGCCATGTACTCCTGCGTGCCCGCGAAGCCCGCCGAGAGCGACTGGTAGAAGGGGTTGCCCAGGATGGAGGCCGCCCGCTCCGGGTCGGCGTGCGCCTCGACGACCTCGTCGAAGGTGCGCTTCATGTCGAGCATCATCGCGTGCAGCTCGCCGTCCCCCTCGACGCCCTTGACGCGGCGCGGGGTGTTGTCGAGCGAGTCGATGCCCATGGACTGCGCGAGCCGGCGCGCCGGGTCGATGGTGAGGACGACCACCTTGCGGCCCCGCTCGGCCGCCCTGAGGCCCAGCGCCGCCGCCGTCGTCGTCTTGCCGACCCCGCCCGACCCGCAGCACACCACGATGCGGGTCTTCGGATCGTCGAGCAGGGGATCGACGTCCAGCACACGCGCGTACGCGAGCCGACGGCCGCCGCCCTCCGACACCCGCGCCGAACCGCCTTCCTGCGCCGGTGTCAGGGGCGAGCCCTCCTCCTGCGACGCGCCGCCCTCCTGCGCCTGCGCCTGGTCCGGACTCATGACATCCCCTGCTTCCGCAGTTCCGTGGCGAGTTCGTACAGGCCCGCGAGGTCCATCCCCTCGGCGAGCAGCGGCAGTTCGTGCAGCGGCAGACCCAGCTCGCCGAGGACGGCCCGCTGCTCCTGCTCCAGCGCGTACCGCTCGGCGTACTCCTCTGCCTGCTCCAGCAGCGGGTCCACCAGCCGCTCGGCATGGCCGCCGCGGCGCGCCCCGCCGAGCCCCGCGGCCGACAACGACCGTGCGACAGAGGAACGAGCCACCGTCCGTACGAGTTCCAGCCCGTGCGCGTCCAGCACCTGCGGGCGGACCATGTTGACGACCACGCGCCCCACCGGGAGCTTCGCTGCGCGCAGTTCGGCGATGCCGTCGGCGGTCTCCTGGACGGGCATCTCCTCCAGCAGCGTCACGAGATGCACCTCCGTCTCGGAGGACTTCAGCACCCGCATCACGGCCTGCGCCTGATTGTGTATGGGGCCGATCTTGGCGAGGCCGGCGACCTCGTCGTTGACGTTCAGGAAGCGGGTGATGCGGCCGGTCGGCGGGGCGTCCATCACGACGTGGTCGTAGACGAACCGGCCGCCGCGGTCCTTCCTGCGCACCGCCTCGCACGCCTTGCCGGTGAGGAGCACGTCCCTCAGGCCGGGCGCGACGGTGGTGGCGAAGTCGATCGCGCCGAGTTTCTTCAGCGCCCGCCCCGCGCTCCCGAGCTTGTAGAACATCTGGAGGTAGTCCAGAAGGGCCAGTTCGGGATCGATGGCGAGCGCGTACACCTCACCCCCGCCCGGCGCGACGGCGATCTTCCGTTCCTCATAGGGCAACGCCTCCGTCTCGAAGAGCTGGGCGATGCCCTGCCGACCCTCCACCTCGACGAGAAGCGTCCGCTTCCCCTCCGTGGCGAGGGCCAGCGCGAGGGCGGCGGCGACCGTCGTCTTTCCGGTCCCGCCCTTACCGCTGACGACCTGGAGCCTGCTCACGTCTTCGAGCGTAACCAGTCGGCGGCCGAGCCAACCGGGAGGCTGTGGACAACGGTGCTCCAATCGGCCACATGGCCCGGGACGCGACGCCCCGCCGGATGCGCCGCCGGGCCCCGCCGTGCACAGCGGGCACCTGCGGCGGACCGCGCCCCGACAGCGGATACAGTCGCCCCATGACCAAGTGGGAATACGCAACCGTGCCGCTGCTCGTCCACGCCACGAAGCAGATTCTGGACACCTGGGGCGAGGACGGCTGGGAGCTCGTCCAGGTCGTGCCCGGGCCGAACAACCCCGAGCAGCTCGTCGCCTACCTGAAGCGGGAGAAGGCGTGAGCGCGGTCGAGGCGAAGCTCGCCGAACTGGGTCTGACGCTGCCGGCGGTCGTGCCGCCCCTCGCGGCCTACCAGCCCGCCGTGCAGTCCGGGCCGTACGTGTACACGGCCGGCCAGCTGCCCATGGTGGACGGCAAGCTGCCGGTCACCGGCAAGGTCGGCGCGGAGGTCACCGCCGAGGAGGCCAAGGAGCTGGCCCGCGTCTGCGCCCTGAACGCCCTGGCCGCCGTCAAGTCGGTCGCGGGCGACCTGGACCGAGTCGCGCGCGTGGTGAAGGTCGTCGGCTTCGTCGCCTCGGCCTCGGACTTCACCGGCCAGCCCGGCGTCCTGAACGGCGCCAGCGAACTGCTCGGCGAGGTCCTCGGTGACAAGGGCGTGCACGCGCGCAGCGCGGTGGGCGTCGCGGTGCTGCCGCTGGACGCGCCGGTCGAGGTGGAGATCCAGGTGGAGCTCACCGCTTCGTGACCGTGGCGGCCGCGACCGCTGGGTCCGCGCGCTGACCTCGGGCACCTCTCGAACATTCGCTCCCCACGGGATAGCCTCGCGGCCATGGCGAGTGGGCGCGCGCGTGGGCAGGCGAACGGTCAGTGGTTTCCCCCGGAGTGGCCGGAACGCATCCGTGCGCTCGCGGACGGCGCCCTCACGCCCGTCGCCCCCAGGCGCGCGGCCACGGTCATGCTCCTGAAGGACACCGACCGCGGCCCCTACGTGCACATGCTGCGCAGACGCGCCTCCATGGCCTTCGCCGGAGGCGCGTACGCGTATCCGGGCGGCGGCGTCGACCCACGGGACGACGACCGGCATGTGCGCTGGGCGGGCCCCACGCGCGCGTGGTGGGCCGAGCGGCTCGGCGTCGACGTCACGAGCGCCCAGGCGATCGTCTGCGCGGCCGTGCGCGAGACGTACGAGGAGGCGGGCGTCCTGCTCGCCGGACCGGCCCCCGACTGCGTCGTCGGCGACACCACCGGCGACGACTGGGAAGCCGACCGGGCGGCCCTCGTGGCCCGTGAGACGTCCTTCGCGGAGTTCCTCGACCGGCGGGGCCTGGTCCTGCGCTCCGACCTCCTGGGCGCCTGGACGCGCTGGATCACGCCGGAGTTCGAGGCACGCCGCTACGACACCTGGTTCTTCGTCGCGGCGCTCCCCGAGGGCCAGCGCACCCGCAACGCCTCCACGGAGGCCGACCGCACGGTGTGGATCCGCCCCGAGGACGCGGCGGCCTCCTACGACCGGGGCGAGCTGCTGATGATGCCGCCCACCATCGCGACCCTGCGCCAGCTGACCGGGTGCGCCACGGCCGCCGAGGCGCTCGCCGCGGCTCCCGGCCGCGACATGACCCCCGTGCTGGCGCGGGCCCGGCTGGAGGACGGGGCGGTCGTGCTGTCCTGGCCCGGCCACGACGAGTTCACCAAGCACATCCCCACAGGTGGAGCCACCGCATGACGGACGCAGCAGCCCTTCCCGGCCAGCCCCGGGGCGGTGTCCTGAGCGGATCCGCCACCGCGCGCGCGGTCAACGTCCTCGCGCCCAACCCCTCCGCGATGACCCTGGACGGCACCAACACCTGGATCGTCTCCGAGCCGGACTCTGACCTGGCCGTCGTCATCGACCCGGGCCCGCTGGACGACGGCCATCTGCGCAGGGTCGTCGACACCGCCGCGGAGGCCGGCAAGCGCGTCGCCCTCACCCTGCTCACGCACGGCCACCCCGACCACGCCGAGGGCGCCGCCCGCTTCGCCGGGCTGACCGGCACCAAGGTGCGCGCCCTGGACCCCGCGCTGCGGCTCGGCGACGAGGGCCTGGCCGCCGGCGACGTGATCACCGTCGGCGGACTGGAGCTGCGGGTCGTCCCGACGCCCGGGCACACCGCCGACTCGCTGTGCTTCCACCTCCCGGCCGACCGGGCGGTCCTCACCGGGGACACGATCCTCGGCCGCGGCACGACCGTCGTGGCGCATCCCGACGGGCGTCTGGGCGACTATCTGGACTCCCTGCGCCGTCTGCGGTCCCTCACCGTCGACGACGGCGTCCACACCGTCCTCCCGGGCCACGGGCCCGTCCTGGAGGACGCCCAGGGCGCCGTCGAGTTCTACCTCGCCCACCGCGCGCATCGCCTCGCCCAGGTCGAGACGGCCGTGGAGGACGGCCACCGCGCCGCCGCCGACGTCGTCGCGCACGTGTACGCCGACGTGGACCGCTCCCTGTGGCCGGCGGCGGAGCTGTCGGTGCGGGCGCAGCTGGAGTACCTGACGGAGCACGGGCTGATCTAGGGCGAGGCGGGTTGCGTCCTAGGCCCCGTCCTGTGGCCTCGGGGCCTTCACGCCGTGCACGCGCGTGTACTCCGTCGCGAGCCAGGGCCCGAGGTCGCCGGTGTAGTGGCTCAGGACGTCCCGGTCGCCCGTCGGGTCGTAGCCGAGGACGGCCGCCGCCCTCAGCTGCTCCGCGCGCGTGGGGTAGTACGCGGCGAACGCCTCGGCCATCTCGTGCAGATCGCTGGTCCAGCCGTCCCAGCGGGGCATGACCAGGGTGAACGCGGTGCGCACCAGATGCCGGGACATGAAGCGCACGAGCGGGCGCCGGGCCTCGTCGGAGTCGGCCGCCCCGGCGATCCGCGCGCGCCAGCGGGGGAGCAGCAGCGCCAGGTCGCCGTTGGTCTCCCGGGCGAGGAGGGAGTCGGGACGGTAGCGGGGCATGCGTGCCCCGAGGTCCTCCCCGAGCAGCGGAGTGCACAGGCAGGCCACGAACCAGCCCATGTCGTGCCGCTCCAGTTCGCTGAGCAGCCGTGCCCGGCCGTGGAGGAGCGTGCCGACGCCGTCGATCTGCGGGAACTCGGCGTCGAGCGCGTCGCCCAGCGCGCCGGCCGCGGCCCGGTCGGCGTCGTCCGGCTCCTCGTGCAGGGCGACCAGCAGGTCGAGGTCGCTGCGCCCCACGCGCGCGGTGCCGCGCGGGATCGACCCGTAGAGGTACGCGCTGTGCAGCCGCGCCCCGAAGACGCCCGGCAGGCGGTCGCGCGCCGCGGCCACGACGGGACGGAACGCGTCCGGCACGCGCGCGAGGGACCCTTCGCGCGCGATGTACCCCTGTGGGTCGAGACCTCGGTGAACCGTTGCCGTCATGGGGTCACTGTGCCCGCGCGCCGACCGGACGGGCGCGGCATTTTCGGATGCCGCGACCTTCGCTGGGCGTCACGGGCGAGGACGCGGCATCTGTGTACGCCGCGGGCCTTACCCGGCGGCGGTCACCGGGAGCGCTTGGCGAGCCGCTCCACGTCCAGCAGGATGACCGCCCGTGCTTCAAGGCGCAGCCAGCCGCGCTGCGCGAAGTCCGCCAGCGCCTTGTTGACGGTCTCGCGGGACGCGCCGACCAGCTGGGCCAGCTCCTCCTGCGTGAGGTCGTGGACGACGTGGATGCCCTCCTCCGACTGCACGCCGAAGCGGCGGGAGAGGTCCAGCAGGGCCCGGGCCACACGGCCGGGGACGTCCGAGAAGACCAGGTCGGACATGGCGTCGTTGGTCTTGCGCAGGCGCCGGGCGACGGCGCGCAGGAGCGCGGTGGCCACCTCGGGGCGGGCGTTCAGCCAGGGCTGGAGGTCGCCGTGTCCCAGACCGAGCAGCTTGACCTCGGTGAGCGCGGTGGCGGTCGCTGTACGCGGCCCCGGGTCGAACAGCGACAGTTCGCCGATCAGCTCGCCGGGACCGACCACCGCGAGCATGTTCTCGCGGCCGTCCGGAGACGTGCGGTGGAGCTTGACCTTGCCCTCGGTGACGACGTAGAGCCGGTCGCCTGGGTCTCCCTCGTGGAACAGGGAGTCGCCACGGGCGAGCGTCACCTCGCTCATGGAGGCGCGGAGCTCCGCGGCCTGCTCGTCGTCGAGAGCCGCGAAGAGCGGGTTACGCCGGAGGACGTCGTCCACGAGTTCTCCCTTTGTCGACCTGCTCAGGGGACCTTGATCCCCCGTGTGCCAGGGGACCGTGTTCCCCAGTTTGCCGGACGGTCCAAACAGTGTGATCTGTCACAAGGATGCCGCACACATGTGCTGGGGTAAGCGGCAGGGGTCCAATTGGGGGCCGATCTTCAGGGTCCGGGGCGGATGTCGGTGGCGGGCTTTAGGCTGGCCGGGTGTCCAAATCGCCGGTGAGAGCACAGGCCAAGGGAGCTGGACGGGTGGTTGTACGTCGCGATTCCGCCATGGGCGAACAAGCCTCCGGCGGAGGTGAGAAGGCCGCGAAGGCGACGAAGAAGGTGCCTGTGAAGAAGTCCGCCGCCGGCAGAAAACCAGAGTCCCGGACCGCTCTCGTCCGCCGGGCCCGCCGCATCAACCGCGAACTGGCCGAGGTCTACCCCTACGCCCATCCCGAACTGGACTTCCAGAACCCCTTCCAGCTGCTGGTCGCCACGGTCCTGTCCGCCCAGACCACCGACCTGCGCGTGAACCAGACGACGCCCGGCCTGTTCGCGAAGTACCCGACCCCCGAGGACCTGGCCGCGGCCGATCCCGAGGCGGTCGAGGAGATCCTCCGTCCGTGCGGCTTCTTCCGCGCCAAGACCAGGTCGGTCATAGGGCTCTCGAAGGCCTTGGTGGAGGAGTTCGACGGGGAGGTTCCGGGCCGCCTGGAGGACCTCGTCAAACTGCCAGGCGTCGGCCGAAAGACCGCCTTCGTGGTGCTCGGCAACGCGTTCGGCCGCCCCGGGATCACCGTGGACACGCACTTCCAGCGGCTGGTGCGGCGCTGGCGGTGGACCGAGGAGAGCGAGCCGGACAAGATCGAGGCCGCCGTCGGCGCGCTCTTCCCCAAGAGCGACTGGACGATGCTCTCGCACCGCGTGATCTTCCACGGCCGCCGGATCTGCCATGCCCGGAAGCCCGCCTGCGGCGCCTGCCCCATCGCCCCGCTGTGCCCGGCGTACGGCGAGGGCGAGACGGACCCGGAGAAGGCCAGGAAGCTGCTGAAGTACGAGAAGGGCGGCTTCCCCGGCCAGCGCCTCAACCCGCCGCAGTCCTACCTGGACGCGGGCGGCAAGCCGGCTCCGCCGCTGGGGGCCGGGTGACGGCGGGGCCGAAGGGAGCTTCCCCCAAGGCGCTGGGAGCGGCCCCCGAAGTCACCCGGCGGGCCAGGTCCGCCCGCCTCCTGGAACGATTCACGGCCGCTCGGGCGTTGGACTCGGCAGAACGGGGGGTGGTGCGGCGATGGCACACGTGAGCGACACACAGGGCGGCAGCGTGACGCTCAGCAAGGCCGGGCTGCCCGCCTGGCTGGACCCGGTCGTGCACGCGGCGGAGACGGTCCAGCCGCTCCAGCTGAGCCGCTTCCTGCCCCCGGAGGACGGGGCGGGACGACAGTCGGCGGTCCTGATCCTCTTCGGGGAGGGGGAGCGCGGGCCCGAGCTGCTGCTCATGGAGCGCGCCACCTCCCTGCGCTCCCACGCGGGGCAGCCCTCGTTCCCGGGCGGCGCCCTGGATCCGGAGGACGGCGACCCGCACGGCGACGGACCGCTCAGAGCCGCACTGCGCGAGGCCGAGGAGGAGACCGGACTCGACCCGTCGGGCGTCCAGCTCTTCGGCGTGCTGCCCAAGCTGTACATCCCGGTCAGCGGCTTCGTCGTCACGCCCGTCCTCGGCTGGTGGCGCGAACCCAGCCCGGTCGGCGTGGTCGACCCCAACGAGACCGCCCGCGTCTTCACGGTCCCCGTGGCCGATCTCACGGACCCCGCGCACCGCGCCACCACCCACCACCCCAGCGGCCACAGGGGCCCCGCGTTCCTCGTCGAATCGGCCCTGGTGTGGGGCTTCACCGCCGGCCTCATCGACCGCCTCCTGCACTACGCGGGCTGGGAGCGGCCCTGGGACCGCGACAAGCTGGTCCCGCTCGACTGGCGGTCGTGACAGGGTGTCCCGTGCTGTGTCCACCCGAGGAGCCGGCCCCCGGAGCCCGGCCGGCCCGCCGCGGCCGGGAAGAAAGAGGCGAGGCCTGAAACGGTGAACGTGCTCGACATCCTGCTGCTGATCGCGGCCGTCTGGTTCGCGGTCGTCGGCTACCGCCAAGGCTTCGTCGTCGGCATCCTCTCGGTGATCGGCTTCCTGGGCGGCGGCCTCGTCGCCGTCTACCTGCTGCCCGTGATCTGGGACGCCCTGACCGAGAACTCCGAGGTGAGCACCGCGGCCGCCGTCGTCGCGGTCATCGTGGTGATCGTCTGCGCCTCCGTCGGCCAGGCCGTGACCACGCACCTCGGCAGCAAGCTGCGCCGGTACATCACGTGGTCCCCGGCCCGCGCGCTGGACGCGACCGGCGGCGCGCTCGTCAACGTCGTCGCCATGCTCCTCGTGGCGTGGCTGATCGGCTCCGCCCTGGCCGGGACGACCCTGCCCACACTGGGCAAGGAGGTCCGCAGCTCCACGGTGCTGCAAGGGGTCTCCGAGGCGCTGCCCGACCAGGCCGACACCTGGTTCGCGGACTTCTCCTCGGTCCTCGCGCAGAACGGCTTCCCGCAGGTCTTCAGCCCGTTCGCCAACGAGCCGATCACCGACGTCCGGCCGCCCGACCCGGCCCTCGCGGGCAGCGCCGTGGCCACACGCGCCCAGCGCTCCATCGTCAAGGTGATGGGCACCGCGGAGAGTTGCGGCAAGGTGCTGGAGGGCACCGGCTTCGTCTTCGGCGAGCGCCGGGTGATGACCAACGCGCACGTGGTGGGCGGCGTGGACGAGCCCACCGTCCAGATAGGCGGTGTGGGCCGCAAGTACGACGCGAAGATCGTGCTGTACGACTGGAAGCGCGACATCGCCGTCCTCGACGTGCCCGACCTCGACGCGCCCGTTCTGAGGTTCGCCGCGGAGGACGCGGCGACCGGTGACGGGGCGATCGTCGCCGGGTTCCCCGAGAACGGCGCGTACGACGTGCGTGCCGCGCGCGTACGCGGGCGCATCACGCCCAGCGGCCCGGACATCTACCACCGAGGCACGGTCCGCCGCGAGGTGTACTCGCTGTACGCGACGGTCCGCCAGGGCAACTCCGGCGGCCCGCTGCTCACTCCGCAGGGCGAGGTGTACGGCGTGGTCTTCGCGAAGTCCCTCGACGACGCCCGCACCGGTTACGCGCTCACCGCGCACGAGATCCGGCAGGACATCGCCCGGGGGCGCACCGCCAGCCAGGAAGTGGACAGCGACAACTGCGCGCTGTGACGCGGAGGTGACGGCGCGGCCTGGGGCGCCCGGTGTCCAGGACCTGGGGGAAGCGCCTTAGCGGCCGAAGAATGCCGGGGGTGCGCGTCTCGTCAGCCGCGAGGATGACGCAGACGTACAGAGACCCAGCGGGCCCGACGGCGCAGGATGCGCGGAATGCCCACCCGGAGATCGCTGCCCTCTTGCGGGGCGGCACCTCGCCGGTGGGAGCTCAGGCCGGAGGCCGAGCGGCGGGTGCGTGCTGCGTCACTGTAGTCGTGCGTCCAGCCCATACCGGGACCTCTGCCCCTGCCCCAAGGTCGATAACCGCCTGAGGGACCGCCAATTGGCCTATGCGCGCGGCAATTGGCCGTTCGCAGTACAGCTGTTCCGTACCGGATACCGGGCGCGATCGCCTCATCACCGATCTGGTTCCGGGTCTTTCAGCCAATTGACCAGTTCTGTGGAGAATCCGACCGGATCCTCTTCGTGCGGGAAGTGTCCCAGTCCGTCGAACAGCCGCCAGCGGTACGGAGCTTCGACGTACTCCCCGGAGCCGGCCGCACTGCGCGTACGCATCACCGGATCGAGGGAGCCGTGCAGATGCAGGGTCGGCACCCGTACCGGCCGCTTCATCCGCCGGTAGAACTGGAGGCCGTCGGGTCTGGCCATCGACCGCACCAGCCACCGGTACGGCTCGACCGAGCAGTGGGCGGTGGACGGGATGCACATCGCGCGCCGGTACGTCTCCAGCGCCTCGTCCTCCGCCGGCCGCGGCCCCGACCACTCCCGGATCAGCCGGCCCACCAGCTCCCCGTCGTGGGCCGTGAGCTGCCGCTCCGGGATCCAGGGCCGCTGGAACCCCCAGATGTGCGAGCTCGCGGCGGACTGCCGCACGTCGGCGAGCATCGCCGAGCGCCAGCGACGGGGATGCGGCATGGAGGCCACGGCGAGCCGCCTGACCAGCTTGGGGCGCATCACGGCCGCCGTCCAGGCCAGATAGCCGCCCAGGTCGTGGCCGACCAGCGCGGCGTCCGGCTCACCGAGGGAGCGGATCACACCGGTGATGTCGAGGGCGAGGTTGGCCGGGTCGTAGCCGCGGGGCGTGCGGTCGCTGCCGCCGACGCCCCGCAGGTCCATCGCGACGGCCCGGAAGCCCGCGTCGGCCAGCGCGGTCAGCTGGTGCCGCCACGTCCACCAGAACTGGGGGAAGCCGTGCACCAGCATGACCAGCGGCCCGTCGCCCAGTTCCGCGATGTGGAAGCGGGCGCCGTTGGCGGCGACCTCGCGATGGGTCACCGCCCGGCCGAGCACGGTGTCCGGTCGTACGACCGAGGAAGGCTGCGCCGAAGGAGTGGCGGGGTCCGTCATGACGACGAGCGTGCCACAGCCTCGATGGCCTCCGGCGCACGGCCGTGCGCCACCTCCGGCCGCGGGTGCGGCTTGGCCTTCTGCAGCACGACCGCCGTCTCCTTCACCGACGCGGCGACCTTCTGCGGGCCCTTGCTCTTCTTGGCCTTCTTCGCGAAGGCCACGCCGATCAGCGCGAGCACCGCGGCGACCAGCACGTTCGCCGCGAAGGACAGCAGGAAGCAGACCGCGAGGTTCCAGTCGCTCCACGTGCGGATGGCGTAGGCCAGCGCGAAGTTCAGCATCGGCAGCGAGAACAGCAGGACCGCACCGGCCAGCGAGAACGCGCCGCCGCTCGTCGCGCCGCGCTTGACGTCCTGCTTGAGCTGCGCCTTCGCCAGCGCGATCTCGTCGTGCACCAGCGCGGACATCTCGGTCGTCGCCGAGGCGAACAACTGGCCGATGCTGCGTTCGGCGCCGACCGGGCTGCCGTCGGGTGCGCTCATCGCGGTCTCCCTCGTGTTGTACGGTTCCGTCGTCCTGAGCATGACCGGCTTCCGCCTGACCGGCTTCTGCCCGACTGCGTACGGTCCCGTCTTTTGTACCGTCCCGTCAGATCATGCCGGACGGTCGCCCTGCTCGCCTGCCCCGCCCGGCACTTCCGCAAGCCCGTCGCGCTCGGCGGCCTTCTCCTCGGCGATCCGGCGGTGCTCGGCGGCCTTGGCCTCGTGGATGGCGGCCATGCGCAGGTGGTACGCCGGGTCGTCCTCCGCGTAGACGTCGGGGATGCCGTCGAGGTCCTCGTCGCGCTCCTCGGCCTCCCACAGCCTGCGGTACTTGGCGTTGCGCAGCTTCAGCAGGACGGTCGCCAGGGTCGCCGCGATCACCGAGCCCGTCAGGACGGCCGCCTTGACCTCGCCCGTGAGGGCCGCGTCGCCCGCGAAGGCCAGCTCGCCGATGAGCAGCGACACGGTGAAGCCGATGCCGGCGAGTGAGGCGACGGCGAAGACGTCCGCCCAGGCGAGGTCGTCGCTCAGCGAGGCACGGGTGAAGCGGGCCGTCAGCCAGGTCCCGCCGAAGATGCCGATCGTCTTGCCGACGACGAGCCCGAGGACGACGCCCAGGGTCTCCGGATGGCCGAACACCGCCGCCAGCGCCCCGCCCGACACCGCGACCCCGGCGCTGAACAGGGCGAACATCGGGACGGCGAGGCCTGCGGACAGGGGGCGCACGAGATGTTCGACGCGCTCGCCGGGTGAGCACTCCTCGCCCTCACGGGTGGTGCAGCGCAGCATGAGGCCCATGGCGACGCCGGCGATGGTGGCGTGGACGCCGCTGTTGTACATCAGCGCCCAGATCACGACCCCGAGCGGCACGTACACGTACCAGCCGCGGACGCCGGCGCGCAGCAGGAGGTGGAAGACCACGAGACCGGCCACCGCGCCGCCGAGGGCGGCGAAGTCGATGGCGTTCGTGAAGAACACGGCGATGATCAGGATCGCGAACAGGTCGTCGACGACGGCGAGGGTGAGGAGGAAGGCGCGCAGCGCGCTCGGCAGGGAGGTGCCGATGACGGCGAGCACGGCGAGCGCGAAGGCGATGTCGGTGGCGGTCGGCACGGCCCAGCCGCCCGTGGAGCCGCCGCCGGTGAGGCTGGTGAGCGTGTAGACGAGCGCCGGGACGGCCATGCCGCACAGGGCCGCGACGACGGGCAGCGCGGCGGCCCGGGGGTCCCTGAGATCGCCGGCGACGAGTTCCCGCTTGAGCTCGATCCCGGCGACGAAGAAGAAGACCGCGAGGAGTCCGTCGGCGGCCCAGTGGGCGACCGAGAGGTTCAGGCCGAGGGCCTTCGGGCCCAGGTGGAAGTCGCTGACGCTCTGGTAGCTGTCGCGCAGGGCCGGGACGTTGGCCCAGACCAGGGCCGCGACGGTGGCGAGGAGCAGCAGGACTCCGCCGACGGTCTCGGTGCGCAACGCGTCCGCGACGAAGGTCCGCTCGGGCAGCGACAGGCGTCCGAGGACCTTGCGGGGGGTGGTGCGGGGCGCGGCCACGGGGGAGACCTCCGGTCGGTGGGCAGGACGAAACGCTTGCCGACCAGACTTCCCGGCGCACCTGGTTGTTCAGTTTAGCCACGGTGCGCGGGGAGGATTCCGGCGATCTCCACGTTAGGCGCGAAAGGTGCGCCCGGCGCGCTTGCTCCAGCTCCGGGCGCCCCTGCGGTACCGGGACCGCGGTGCGTCAGTCCTCGCTCGGCGCCGCCGGCAGCTTGGCCTGGATGAGATCCATGACCGTCGAGTCCGTCAGCGTCGTCACATCGCCCAGCTGGCGGTTCTCGGCGACGTCCCGCAGCAGCCGGCGCATGATCTTGCCGGAGCGCGTCTTCGGCAGCTCCGCCACAGGCAGGATCCGCTTCGGCTTGGCGATCGGGCCGAGCGTGGCGCCCACGTGGTTGCGCAGCTCGTCGACGAGGCCCTCCGTCTCCGAGGCCGAACCGCGCAGGATGACGAACGCGACGATCGCCTGCCCGGTCGTCTCGTCCGCGGCGCCGACCACGGCCGCCTCGGCGACCGACGGGTGTGACACGAGCGCCGACTCGACCTCCGTGGTGGAGATGTTGTGGCCGGACACGAGCATCACGTCGTCGACCCGGCCCAGCAGCCAGATGTCGCCGTCGTCGTCCTTCTTCGCGCCGTCGCCGGCGAAGTACCTGTTCTCGAAGCGCGACCAGTACGTGTCGAGGAAGCGCTGGTCGTCGCCCCAGATGGTGCGCAGCATCGACGGCCACGGCTCGGTGAGCACCAGGTAGCCGCCCCCGCCGTCGGGCACCTCGTTCGCCTCGTCGTCGACGACGGTCGCCGAGATGCCGGGCAGCGGCGTCTGCGCGGAACCGGGCTTGGTCGCCGTCACGCCCGGCAGCGGCGAGATCATCATCGCGCCGGTCTCGGTCTGCCACCAGGTGTCGACGACCGGCGTCCGGTCCCCGCCGATGTGCTTGCGGTACCAGATCCAGGCCTCGGGGTTGATCGGCTCCCCGACGGAGCCCAGAACGCGCAGGCTGGACAGGTCGAACTTCGCGGGGATGTCGTCGCCCCACTTCATGAACGTGCGGATCGCGGTCGGCGCCGTGTAGAGGATCGTCACCCCGTACTTCTGCACGATCTCCCAGAACCTGCCCTGGTGCGGGGTGTCGGGCGTGCCCTCGTACATGACCTGCGTCGCGCCGTTCGCCAGCGGCCCGTAGACGATGTACGAGTGTCCGGTGACCCAGCCGACGTCGGCGGTGCACCAGTACACGTCGGTCTCCGGCTTGAGGTCGAAGACGGCGTGGTGGGTGTAGGCGGTCTGGGTGAGGTAGCCACCGGACGTGTGCAGGATGCCCTTCGGCTTCCCCGTCGTGCCGGACGTGTAGAGGATGAACAGCGGGTGCTCGGCCTCGAACGCCTCGGGCGTGTGGTCGGCCGACTGCCGTTCCACGACCTCGTGCCACCACACGTCACGGCTGTCCGTCCACGCGACGTCCTGGCCGGTCCGGCGGACGACGAGCACATGCTCCACGTTGTCGACCTTGGCGACCGCCTCGTCCACGGCCGGCTTCAGCGCGGACGGCTTGCCGCGCCGGTAACCGCCGTCGGACGTGATGACGATCTTCGCGTCGGCGTCCTTGATGCGGGTGGCCAGCGCGTCCGCTGAGAAGCCGCCGAACACGACGGAGTGCGCCGCGCCGATACGGGCTGACGCCAGCATCGCGATCGCCGTCTCCGGGATCATCGGCATGTAGATCGCGACCCGGTCGCCCTTGCGGACGCCCAGCTCCAGCAGGGCGTTCGCGGCCTTGGAGACCTCGTCCTTCAGCTCGGCGTAGGTGATGGCGCGGCTGTCGCCGGGCTCACCCTCGAAGTGGATGGCGACCCGGTCGCCGTGGCCGGCCTCCACATGCCGGTCGACGCAGTTGTACGCGACGTTGAGTTCGCCGTCCTTGAACCACTTCGCGAACGGCGGGTTCGACCAGTCCAGCGTCTCCGTCGGCTCCTTGGCCCAGGTCAGCCGGCGCGCCTGCTCGGCCCAGAAGCCGAGCCTGTCAGCCTTGGCCTGTTCGTACGCCTCCGCCGTGACGTTGGCGTTCGCGGCCAGCTCGGCGGGGGGCGCGAACCGGCGCTCTTCCCGGAGCAGGTTGGCCAGGCTTTCGTTGCTCACGACATCTCCCTTTCGAAGGGTGTCCGTTGTGTCCCAGGCCACACCTCATCAGACCCGGGGGCCCGGTGACAAGAGCCGCCGACCAATTGGTATAGACCTGTCGTGCGCCCTCTGGCTCACGGCCGTCGCCTGGCGTCACTCCTTTCCACGGACGCCGGCGGGGCGGAGTTCAGTGCCCGGCCGGCTTCCGCCCCCACCTACTGCGTCACCCCTGGCCCGGCCTGCGGTGACGACGCCGGTGCGCGACCTCGCCCGACTTGAGGCCGCGCACCGGTGCCATGCTCAGGCCGACACGTCCGGCACCCCTACGTGCGCGAACACCCCGCCTCTCTCCTCTCCGGCCCCGGCGAGCAGATACGCCTGGGCCTCGCCCACGTGGAAGTACATCCCGTGCAACTCCAGTGCCCCCTCCCGCAGGGCCCGGGCCACCGACTCATGGGCGCGCAGGTGCTCCAACTGCTGCACCACGTTGTTCAGGCAGAGCTGTTCGACCGCGTCGGCGGGCGCCCGCCCGGCCAGCCGCGCCCAGGGGCGGCCGTCGTCGGCCAGCCGCTCCAGGCTCGGCAGGCCGTGCCGCAGCCACCGCTTCAGCGGGGTCCGGACCCCGCCGGGCTCGGCGTTCAACAGCGCCTGCATCGCGCCGCACCCCGAGTGCCCGCACACCGTGATGGACCGCACCTCCAGCACGTCCACCGCGTACTCGATGGCGGCCGCCACCGAGTCGTCCCCGCTCTCCTCACCGGGCAGCGGCACGAGATTGCCCACGTTGCGCACCACGAACAGGTCACCGGGACCACTGGAAGTGATCATCGAGGTGACCACCCGTGAGTCGGCACAGGTGAGGAACAGTTGCGACGGCCGCTGTCCCTCCCTGGCCAGCCGTGCCAACTCGCCGCGTACCAGTGGCGCGGTGTTGCGCTGGAACGCGCTGATCCCACGGACCAGTCGCTGCGCGCTGGGCTCGCCCCCGGGGGACGTGGAGCCGGAGGGGGCGACGGGGTGGCCGGGCAGGGAGAGGGCGAGGGCGGGTTCTGGAGCCTCCGTGGGGCTGATGGGCTCGGTGTGGTGAGTGGGGGCGGCGGGATCGGTGGACCTGGTGGGCTCCGCGGGCTCGCGTGACTTGAAGGGTTCGGAGAGTCCGCAGGGTTCGAAGAGTGAGGCGGGCGCGGGGTGCCCGGAGGTCTGGGTGGGTGCGCCATCCGTGCCGCTGGTTCCAGTCGGCCGGGCGGAAGGAGCTGAGGAACTGTCCGGCATCGGTGCGGCTGCCGGGCTTTCGCACTGGTGGTTGCGCCAAGGGGTCCAGGGGCGGCAGCGGCAGTCGGCGATCGCGCTGGGTGCGGTGCCGGGGTGGGAGGTGGTCGTAGGGGTGAGGGCTGATGTCGGGGACGAGGTCGGGTCGCCCGTCGAAGTGGGGGGCGAGGGCTCGGTGGACGTGGACTCGGTGTGCGGGGTGTCGGTGCCGGCGCGGCGGCCGGTCAGTTCGACGGTGCCGCCCTGCGCGGTGTGCGTCTTCTGCCAGTCCTGCAGTGACTCGTACGCCGCGTGGTCCATGAAGGAGCCGTCCAACTCGACCACGACATGAGTGCCATGGGGCACCTGGTGCAGGACGCGGCTGAGCCGCGGGACCGCCAGGAACGTCAACTGTCCGCGAACGTGTACGTGATGCGCTCCTTCCTTTTCGTCGTGCGTGATGCGGGTGCGGGTGAGGCGGTGCAGGGAGACGGCGACGGCGACGGCGATGCCGAGCGCCACACCCTCCAGCACGCCCATGACCACCACGCCGAGGGTGGTGACGGCGTACACGAGCACCTCTCGGTGGCGCGTCACCGTGCGAATGTGGTGCAGGGACACCATCTGGATGCCGACGGCCATCACCAGGGCGGCGAGCGAGGCGAGCGGGATGAGCTCCAGGAGCGGGACCATCAGCAGCGCGGCGACTACTACGAGAACGCCGTGCAGCATCGTGGAGTTCCGGCTGACGGCGCCGGAGTGCACATTCGCCGAACTCCGCACGGCCACGCCCGCGATGGGCAGGCCGCCGAGCGAGCCGGAGACGATGTTGGCGGTGCCCTGCCCGAGGAGTTCCCGGTCCAGGTCGGAGCGGCCGACGCGGGCCGGCAACCCGGGGCGGGAGGCGATCAGCTTGTCCACGGCGACCGCGCCGAGCAGTGACTGCACACTGCACACCAGCGTGGTGGTGAGCACGGCGGCGGCGAGCCCGAGTACAGGTCCCTCGGGCAGTCCGGCCAGCGCGTGGCTGTGCCAGGAGGGCAGCTCGACTCTGGGCTGGGTCAGTCCGGCGAGCGCGGCGGTCGCGGTGGCGCCGGCGACGGCGACGAGCGCCGCGGGGACGGTTCGCAACACCCGCCCTGCTCTGCCGGGCAGGCGGGGCCAGAGCATCAGCAGAGCCAGGGTCAGCAGGCTCACGGCGACGGCGGCCGGCCGTAGGGCGGTCAACTGGGCCGGCAGCGCTCGTAGGTTGTCGAGGACGGAGCTCTGCGGGTTGCCGCCGAGGACGATGTGCAGCTGGGCGACGGCGATGGTGACGCCGATACCGGCGAGCATGCCGTGCACGATGGCGGGGCTGACGGCGAGCGCACTGCGTGCCACTCGCAGGCAGCCGAGGCCGAGTTGGGCCAGCCCGGCGAGAACCGTGATGGCGCAGGTCGTCCGCCAGCCGTAGCGGTGGATGAGGTCGGCGGTGACCACGGTCAGTCCGGCCGCGGGGCCGCTGACCTGGAGTGGGGAGCCGCCGAGCCGCCCGGCCACGATTCCGCCGACGGCGGCGGCGACGAGGCCGGCCTGCAGGGGCGCACCGGTGGCGAGGGCGATGCCGAGAGACAGCGGCAGGGCGATCAGGAAGACGGCGATCGAGGAGGACACGTCGGCGCCCTCGATGCGGAAGCGCCGGCGCCGGGGCGGCGGGCTGTGGGGTGGGTGGACGCGCTCGGTGTGCGTCGGGTCGGGTGTGCGGGTGGGGACGCAGGCTGACATGGTTCCCGTCTCCTCCGGGGCAGCGCGGTCGCGGAACAAGGTGTGCCCCCGTCGACGACGGGAGCGGTCGCGGCCGTGGGTCACGGCGTGCAGTGGCGGGATGAAATCAACGCTCGGTAAACAGATCGTAATGCAGAGTAAAGGCCAAGCATGGATATTCCGGGCAAATAGGTCAACAGATCACTCCCGAGAGTGACGCGAGCCTTTTATCGGCTTGTCGTACTAACTCCTTCTCGGCCTCGTGCGACCTTGGCGGCGCTGTCGGCTCGTCCCGGCACGCCACCCGAGAACGCCCTCCCCGGCGTTGCCCGAGAGAAGGAAGAAGGTGGGCGGAAATGGCCGCCACCCAGAGGATCGCCGCGGGCGCCTTGGCCGCCGCGGCCGCAGCCGCGTCGCTCGCCGGTTGCACAACGGGAACCCGCGCCGCGCACGGTTCCGGCGAGGGGGCCCCGGGCCCGCAGCGGGCGAAGCCGGCGCCGGCCCCCCAGAGCGCGTTCCGCCTGATCGGCGACGGCTCGACCGCGTACACGGGGGACCAGCCGCACCAGCCTCGCCCGGAACGCCTGAAGCCGGGGCAGAGACCCCCGCAGTTCGTCGTCTTCTCCTGGGACGGTGCCGGTGAGGACAGCCAGCGGCTGTTCTCCCACTTCCGCAAGGTGTCCAAGGACAACAACGCCGCCATGACGTACTTCCTCAGCGGCGTGTACCTGCTGCCGGAGGACCGGCGGGACCTCTACAAACCGCCTCAGCACTCCCCGGGCCGCTCCGACATCGGCTTCAACGACGAGCAGGGCGTCGCCGACACCGTGGAGCAGCTGCGCCTGGCGTGGCTCGAGGGCAACGAGATCGGCACCCACTTCAACGGCCACTTCTGCGGCAAGGACGGTGGCGTCGGCGAGTGGTCGGTCAAGGAGTGGAAGGCCGAGATCGCCCAGGCCAAACAGTTCGTGAAGTCCTGGAAGACCAACACCGGGCTGACGGAGGCGGAACCGCTGCCCTTCGACTACGACAAGGAACTCGTCGGCGCCCGCACCCCCTGTCTCGAAGGCCGGGAGAACTTCATGGCGGCCGCCCGCGACCTGGGCTTCCGCTACGACACCAGCGGCGTCAACAACCAGGTCTGGCCAGGGAGGAAGGAGGGCCTGTGGGACCTGTCCATGCAGCTCGTGCCCTTCCCGGGCCACTCCTACGAACAGCTCACCATGGACTACAACTTCATGGTGAACCAGTCCGGCGCCACGACCCAGGGAGACCCCGGCAAGCACGAGTTCTGGGGAAACCAGATGCGGGACGGCCTGCTCGGGGGCTTCCAGCGCGCCTACGACGGCAACCGGGCGCCGTTGATCATCGGCAACCACTTCGAGTCCTGGAACGGCGGCGTCTACATGCGCGCCGTCGAGGAGGTCGTGGAACGCGTCTGCACCAAGGAGGAGGTGCGCTGCGTGTCCTTCCGGCAGCTCGCGGACTGGCTGGACGCCCAGGACCCGCAGGTCCTGGCCAGACTGCGCACCCTGGACGTCGGCGAGGCCCCGAAACAGGGGTGGGCTTCCTTCCTCTCCGGCGCGCCCGTCCCGGCTCCGAAGGGCGCGCCCGGCGTCCCCGCAGCCGGCCGGCAGACCTCCGGTGGGGGTGGGGAAGGCTAGTGCCGCGGCAGGCGGGGCGCGGGTGGCGGGCGCGACCGTGCCACGAGCCGACGCGGTGTCAGGTCGTCACGCGGGCGCGGTGACGCTCTCGCCGAGGACGAAGCCGGGGTCGACCTGCGCGGCCAGGTCGACCCCGGTGCGCTCGTTCCCCCACGACTCGGCGTTCTTCACGTGGAAGTGCACCATCTGGCGCATGTAACGCTCCATGTCACGCTGCTCGTACGCCGAGTCGACGACGGTCCGCATCAGGTCCAGCGCGTGGCGGTTGGCGTCCTCCAGGAGGTCGAACCGGGGCGGCCGGCCCTTCTCCATGGCGCGCACCCAGTCCGAGTGCCCGACCGTCACCAGCAGGTCGTCCCCGACTTCGGCGCGGAGGAAGTCGAGGTCGTCGTGCCCCTGGACCTTGTTGCCGACGACTCTCAGCTCGACGCCGAAGTCACGGGCGTAGTCCTTGTACTGGCGGTAGACGGAAACCCCCCTCCGGGTCGGCTCGGCGACGAGGAACGTGATGTCGAAACGGGTGAACAGGCCGGAGGCGAAGGAGTCCGAGCCGGCCGTCATGTCGACCACGACGTACTCGTCGGGTCCGTCCACGAGGTGGTTCAGGCACAGCTCCACCGCTCCCGTCTTGGAGTGGTAGCAGGCGACTCCCAGGTCGGCGTCCGAGAAGCGGCCCGTGACCATCAAACGGACGGCGCCGCCGTCGAGTTCCACCGTCTTGGCGCAGGCGTCGTAGACCGGATTGCTCTCGCGGACCCGCAGCAGCCGGGAGCCCTCGCCGGGCGGCGTCGTCTTGATCATCGTCTCGGCGGAGGCGATGCGGGGATTGGAGCCGCGCAGGTGATCCTTGATCAGCGGGAGCCGGTCGCCCATCGCGGGCAGCGCGGCGGCCTCCGCGTCATCGAGGCCGAGAGCGGTCCCGAGGTGCTGGTTGATGTCCGCGTCGAAGGCGAGTACTGGGGCGCCCGTCGCTGCGAGGGACCGGATGAACAGGGACGACAGGGTGGTCTTGCCGCTGCCGCCCTTCCCGACGAAAGCAATTTTCATGTTCACCAAGAGTAGTGTCGCGGTGGCTGTACGTGGCAGGGAGGCGTGAAGAAGACCACTCCATCGTGGGATGCGCAGGACGGTTGCGTAGGGTCGTACCCATGAGTACGACAGGCGCGACCGCCGATCCGCTCGCGGCCCTGGGTTCGCTCCCCGGGGTGGCGGAGTCCGTGGAATCCGTGCGCAAGGCCGTGGACCGGGTCTACGGGCACCGTGTCATGCGCCGCCGCAGCACCGCGGTCACCTCCGAGGCCGCTCTGCGCGGAGCCCGGGGCTCGGCGGCGTTGTCCGGCGCGGACTGGGCCCTGGAGGAGGTCCGCAGGCGCAGCGACTTCGGCGCCGACGACCAGGCGCTCGCCGTGGGAGCGGCTCTGCGGCTGACCGCCGAGGCCGGGCAGCTGCTGTCCATCTGGCGGCAGTCACCCCTGCGCGTGCTCGCGCGGCTGCACTTGGTGGCCGCGGCGGACCAGGGGGACGAGGTCGGCCGGCCGCGGCAGGCGGGCGAGTCCGTCGACGAGCCGTTGATCGAGCTGGAGCTGCCGACCGCGGACGAGGTCGCCGGACGCCTGGACGGGCTGGCGCAGTTGATCGTGGCCGGGAGCTCCGCGCCCGCTCTGGTGACGGCCGCCGTGGTCCACGGCGAGCTGCTGGCGCTGCGCCCCTTCGTCTCCCGCAACGGTCTCGTCGCGCGCGCGGCGGAACGCGTCGTCCTCATCGGCAGCGGCCTCGACCCCAAGTCGGTCTGCCCCGCCGAGGTGGGGCACGCTGAGCTCGGTCGGGCGGCGTACCTGGCGGCCCTCGAGGGGTACGTCTCGGGGACCCCGGAAGGCATGGCGGCCTGGATCACCCACTGCGGGCGCGCGATCGAACTCGGCGCCCGGGAGTCGACCGCGGTGTGCGAGGCGCTCCAGCGCGGGGCGGCGTAGCGGAATGGAAAGGGGCCCCGTGCGAGGGGCCTGAAAAGGGTTGCGGCGGTACGAGGATTCGTACCGCCGCTGGCATGCTCACCGGGTTACCAGGCGTCCTCGATATGTCGCCCATCAGGTCGGGAACTTTGCCCGTCACCTGGTGCGGCTGGCCCGTAATCGACGGGTCGACGTCGCGTGGGTGCCCAGTGCTCATGCTTCCGGTCCGTGGGGCCAAATGCGTTATTAAGGTGATCCTTTCGGATGTCCTTGGTCTCGCGGGCCGTTGAGTCCTTTGTACTCCAGGACCCCGGTAAGCGGAACCCCCAGCTGCAGTTCTTTACTTTTACTCTCAAACAGGCGGCAAACGGGCGCTTCACGGAGTCCGCCGACGGCTCGTTCCGGTCGGCGTCCTCGAGTGTGTGAATGCCTCAGACGGTGGCCGCCCGGCGCCGGCTGGCGTACCAGACGAGGCCGGCGGTGGCGGCCGCCGCCCCTATGGCCGCCGCGGCGACCAGTACCGGGCGCGGCGGGACCGAGAGCGAGGGAATGCGCTGCTTGAGCCGCACCGGACGGTGGAAGTCGAGGATCGGCCACCCGCGTGCGACGGCCTCGCGGCGCAGGGCCCGGTCCGGGTTCACGGCGTGCGGGTGGCCCACCGCCTCCAGCATCGGCAGATCGGTCGCCGAGTCGCTGTAGGCGTGGCAGCGGGACAGGTCGTAGCCCTCGGACTCGGCCAGTTCCTTGACCGCCTCCGCCTTGGTCGGGCCGTAGGCGTAGTACTCCACCTCACCGGTGAAGCAGCCGTCCTCGCCCACGACCATGCGGGTGGCCACCACGCGGTCGGCGCCGAGCAGCTCGCCGATCGGCTCGACCACCTCGGCGCCCGACGTGGACACGATCACGACGTCGTGGCCGGAGGTGTGGTGCTCCTCGATGAGGGAAGCCGCCTCGTCGTAGATGAGCGGGTCGATCAGATCGTGGAGGGTCTCGGCCACGATCTCCTTCACCTGCTGGACGTTCCAACCGCGCACGAGCGCCGACAGGTACTCGCGCGTCCGTTCCATCTGGTCGTGGTCCATACCGCCCACGAGGAAGACGAACTGGGCGTATGCGGTACGCAAGGCCGCCCTGCGGTTGATCAGTCCGCCTTGGTAGAAGGACTTGCTGAAGGTGAGCGTGCTCGACTTCGCAATGACCGTCTTGTCCAGGTCAAAGAAGGCCGCTGTGCGGGGCAAGGAGTGGTTTTCCACACCCCAGAGCATAGGGGCAGCCCATTCGGCGTAAGGTGGGCGTGTGGGTTTGCCTGAGAAGGCTCTCGGGTACACCATGGAAGTCACGGATCGTTCGCGACCGTGCTAACCCGGTCCGGCTCCTCCCCCCCCCGAGTCGGCCGTGGAGACGACCCCCGCTCTCCCCCCCGGCGGGGGTCGTCGCATGTCCGGGTGGGTTTTCTCGTTCTTCTCGCGGCCGACGTGCCGTACCGGGGCGGCTACGGCCGCCCGTTTCGCATGCGCGACTTTCGTCACCCTGCGTAAGTATGGGACTCCTCTGTGGAAGTCGTACAGGCACTGACGCACTGGCCACCGGTATGAGTGACGGCGATATTCACAACGCCTCGCACGTCCACAGTTTTCCACCAAGATCCACACGATTTCCCGCTTCGCTGCACCGTGATTCCCATGCGTTCGCTCGGGCCGAGTTCACGACCGGTTCCGTTTGCCGCACGCACAGGCCGGTTTCCGTCGGCCGTTCATAGGGGGACCGGATGCCGGTTCTCCGCCAACACAGGGGAATCGAGGGGCCGCTGGGACTGCGCGCCCCGCAGTGAAGGGGGACGCGGTATGACCGGAGCCGTCACGCACGAATCGACGCCGACCGCCGGAGGACGGCAGGGCAGGCCGCTCATCGTCACCGAGGACGCGGTGCTCCTGGACGACCTGCTGCGGCTCTGCGCCGCTGCCGGCGCCACACCCGAGGTGCACCCGTCGGTGCCCAGGCAACGGGGTGGCTGGGAGTCCGCGCCGCTCGTCCTCGTCGGCGACGACGCCGCGCGGCGGGTGAGCGGTGCCGCCCGCCGGCGCGGGGTGGTCCTCGTCGGCCGCGATCAGGACGACTCCGGGGTGTGGCGCAGGGCCGTCGAGATCGGCGCCGACCACGTCCTGGTGCTGCCCGACGGTGAGCAGTGGCTGGTCGACCGGATCGCCGACGTCGCCGAGGGCGTCGGCCGACCCGCCCTCACCGTCGGTGTCGTCGGCGGCCGCGGCGGGGCCGGAGCGTCCACGCTCGCCTGCGCTCTCGCCGTGACCTCCGCGCGTGAGGGAGTGCGCACCCTCCTCGTGGACGCCGATCCGCTGGGCGGCGGAATCGACGTACTCCTCGGCGGCGAGACCGCCGAGGGCCTGCGCTGGCCGGCGTTCGCCGCCTCACGCGGGCGCGTCGGCGGCGGGGCTCTGGAGGAGTCGCTCCCCAGGCTGCACCACCTGCGGGTGCTCAGCTGGGATCGCGGCGACTGCGTCGCCATCCCGCCCCAGGCCGTGCGCGCGGTACTCGCGGCGGCCCGCCGCCGGGGCGGCACGGTCGTGGTCGACCTGCCGCGCCGTGTGGACGACGGCGTCGCGGAGGTCCTCGCCCAACTGGACGTCGGGCTCCTCGTGGTCCCCGCGGAACTGCGAGCCGTCGCGGCGGCCGGCCGGGTGGCCTCCGCCGTCGGCATGGTCCTGCGCGACCTGAGGGTGGCGGTGCGCGGCCCCTACGCCCCCGGACTCGACGACCGCGAGGTGGCCCGGCTGCTGAACCTGCCGCTGGCCGGCGAGGTGCCCGTCGAGTCGACTCTGTTGCGCCCGGACGGCGGGAAAGCACCGCCCGGAGCGGCCGCGCGAGGGCCCCTCGCCCGCTTCTGCAAGGAGTTCTGGGAGCGGGCGCTGGCCGAAGCGGGTGGCGTATGAGCACGGCTCCCGGACTCGAACGGCCGAAGGGCACCGGAACGCTGCTCGACGGCGTACGGCAGTGGCTCGCGGAGAGCGGCGCCGAACCGACGCCCGCGCGCGTCGCGCAGGCCCTGCGGGAACAGGGGCGGGTCCTCGGAGACGCCGAGATCCTCGGCACGGCCGAGCGGCTGCGGTCCGAGCTGGTGGGCAGTGGACCGCTGGAGCCTCTGCTGACTGATCCGTCGGTGACGGACGTCCTGGTGTCGGCCCCGGACCGGGTCTGGGTGGACCGCGGCGGCGGCCTGGAGCTCAGCGACGTCTCCTTCCCGGACGCGGCGGCCGTACGGCGCCTCGCGCAGCGGCTGGCAGCGGTGGCCGGACGGCGCCTGGACGACGCCCGGCCGTGGGTCGACGCACGGCTGCCCGACGGGACCCGGCTGCACGCGGTGCTGCCCCCGGTCGCCGTCGCCTGCACCTGCCTCTCACTGCGGGTGGTGCGGCCCCGGGCGTTCACGCTCGACGAGCTGGTGGCCGCCGGCACGGTGCCGCCGGGCGGGGACGAGGTGCTGCGGGCCATGCTGCGGGCACGGCTGTCCTTCCTCATCAGCGGGGGCACCGGCAGCGGCAAGACGACCCTGCTCAGCGCCCTGCTGGGGCTGGTCGGCCCCAGAGAGCGGATCGTGCTCGCGGAGGACTCGGCGGAGCTGCGACCGGATCACCCGCACGTCGTCCGGCTCGAGACCAGGCCCGCCAACCAGGAGGGAGCCGGGCTCGTCACGCTCGAGGACCTGGTCCGACAGGCCCTGCGGATGCGGCCCGACCGGCTGGTGGTGGGCGAGGTCCGGGGACGGGAGGTCGTGGATCTGCTGGCCGCCCTCAACACGGGGCACGAGGGCGGCTGCGGGACGGTTCACGCCAACGCCGCCGCGGATGTGCCGGCCCGGCTGGAAGCGCTCGGCACGGCGGCCGGGCTCGACCGGGCCGCGCTGCACAGCCAGGTGGCGGCCGCGCTGTCCGTGGTCCTGCATCTCGTGCGCGATCCGGCCGGACGGCGGCGGATCGCCGAGGTGCACGTGCTGGAACGGGACTCCTCGGGGCTGGTGCGGACCGTGCCGGCGCTGCGCTGGCGGGCGGAGGCCTTCGCATACGAAGGGGGCTGGGAGCGGCTGCGGGAGCTGTTGCGGGGCGAATGGGAAAGGCCGGGCGAGGCAGGGGGACGGGTCGGTGAGCGTGGTGCGTGAGACGCCGGTGGCCGCGGCTTTGGCTTGTGTGGGAGCGGCGATCTGCCTGTGGGGAGGCCCGTATCCGGCAGCCAGGAGGGCGCAGTCGATGCTGGCCGGCGGCGGGGTGGTCGGCGGCGAGCCGAACTCCTGGCGTGAACTGGCCGGTGGGCTGCGCCGGGTGCGCGGCCGGTGGCGGCCGCAGTGGTGGGCGTTGGTCGTCGCCGTGGTGGTGGCCGTGCTGGGCGGCTCGGTCCTTCCGGTCGTCGCGGGGGCGGCGGGAGTGCCCCTCCTGCGCCGGCTGTGCCGGGCGCGCGAGGCGCGGCGGGCGGGGGAGGGGCGGGCGGACGCTGTGATCGCGTTGTGCGCGGCGCTCGCGGGGGAGGTGCGCTCGGGACGACAGCCGGGCGAGGCGTTGCAGCGGGCCGCCCGCGACTCGGGCGGGCTGGGCGAGGCACAGGCGGCGGTGGTGGCGGCGGCACGCTTCGGCGGCGACGTGCCCGACGCGCTCTCCGTCGCGGCGCGGCAACCGGGTGCCGACGGCTTGCTGGGGCTCGCGGCGTGCTGGCGGGTGGCCGTGGACCAGGGAGCGGGCCTCGCCTCCGGACTGGACCGGCTCGAAGCGGCGCTGCGGGCGGAGCGGGACCAGCGGGCGGACCTCCGAGCCCAGTTGGCGGGTGCCCGCTCGACGGCGGTGATGCTGGCCGGCCTGCCGGTACTGGGCCTCCTGCTGGGCACCGCGCTGGGCGCCGACCCGTTGCGCGTCCTGCTGCACACGGGGGCGGGGCTGGGGTGCCTGCTCGTCGGCGGGGTGCTGGAGGGGGTGGGGATGTGGTGGGCGATGCGGATCGTGCGGGGCGCGGAGGAGGTGTGAAGCGCGAGGGGTGGATGCCGGGCTCGGAGGAGGGTGCGAGGCGGGGCCGGGGGCCGCTCTCGCCAGGGAGCGGGAGGTGGGGGATGAGGGCCGGACGCGGAGGTGGTGTGAGTACAGGAGCGGCAGTTGCGGCGGGCGTTGGCGTGAGCCGGACGGGGTTGACGGGAGGAGGAAGGAACGGCGATGGGTGAGGAAGTTGTCCACAGGCTGGGGATGGCGGTGGGGGTCGCCTCGTGTCTCGCGCTCGTGCTGGCGTGGCTGGCGCGATGGCTCGACACCGTGCGGCGGGAGCGGAGGGCGCGGCAGAGGCTGGCCGTCCTGCTCGCCCTGCCGGCGGCGCGGACGCCCTCACGCCGTGGCGTGGGGGAAGCCGTGCGGCGCCGACTCCCCTTGGCCGCGGTGGTGTGCGCCGGGTGGGTGGTGGTCGGAGGCGTCGGTGGGCTGCTCCTCGGGCTGATCGGCGCGGTCGGACTGTGGCGTTGGCGGCGTCGGCAGCAGGCGACCGGTTCCGTGAGTGAGGCGGAGGCGCGGGTCGCCGCCAGGCAACTTCCCCTTGCCGCGGATCTGTTGGCCGCCTGCATCGCCGCCGGCGCGGGGCCTGTGATCGCGGCTCAGGCGGTGGGGGAGGCGCTGGGCGGCCCGGTGGGGGAAGGGCTGGCACGTGGCGCGGCAGAGGTGAGACTCGGCGGCGAACCCGACGTGGCCTGGCGGAGGTTGGCGTCCGCTCCGGGCGCGGTCGCCCTGGCCCGGCTGTTGGAGCGGGCTGACGAGTCGGGCCTCCCGGCGGCAGTGCCGGTCGCCCGCATCGCCGCCGACGCCCGCGCCGACTGGGCTCGTGCCGGCACCGCACGGGCCCGGCGGGCGGCCGTCATGGTCACGGCGCCGGTGGGGCTGTGCTTCCTGCCCGCCTTCATCGCCGTGGGCATCGCGCCCGTCGTGATCGGTCTGGCGGGCGAGGCACTGGGAGGAGGTGGGCCATGACAAGCGGGTGACGGACTACGGTCAACGGCACGACTGCACGGGGGCCGAGGCCGGCCTCGGCGAGGGCGTCGAGCGCGCCGGTGCGGCGGTCGCGGACCCCGCACAGGGCGGCGAGCAGAGCCACGCGACACGACTCGACGACAGTTCGACAACAGCACGCCACAGCAAGCGGACAACAGGAACGAGCCTCACGGGGGTTGAGATGAGCAAGGCGGTACGGGCGCGGTTTCGTGCCCTGGTGCGCAGGACGCGTGCGGTGCGGCGGGACGAAGGGATGGTGACGTCCGAATACGCGATGGGCATCGTCGCGGCGGTGGCGTTCGCGGTGATCCTCTACCAGGTGATCACGAGCGGGACCGTCACCGAGGAGTTGCAGGCGATCGTGAAGCGGGCGCTCAGTGCGCAGACGTGAGTGCGGGCGGTCGCGCGGTACGGACCGGGGGTTCGTGACGGCGGAGTCCGCGGTGGTGCTGCCGGTTCTGGTGGCGTTCGCGATGGCGCTGGTGTGGGGGCTGCTCGTCTTGGCGGCTCAGATCCAGTGCGTGGACGCGGCCAGGGCCGGCGCCCGGGCGGCAGCCCGGCAGGATCCCGAGGGCGCGGTCGTCGCGATGGCCCGCGAGATCGCACCGAGAGGGGCGCGGGTGACGGTCAGCCGGGAGGGCGACCGGGTCCGGGTGACGGTCGCGGCGGAGCCGCCGGTGCTACGGGGGCTGCCGTTCGAGGTGAGAGAGGAGGCGGTGGCGGCGGCCGAGGACGTGGGAACGGGGTCGGGCGCGGAGACGCAGGCGGTGGCGGCGGGACCGAGTGCGGAGTGGGAGAAGGCGGAGTCAGGACGGGGTGCGGGGCCGCAGGAGGCGGGGCCAGGGGTGAGGTCAGGGACCGATTCGGAGCCGGGAGCGGACGGGGAGGGGGAGCCGTGAGATGTCGTCGGGTGCGGGTCGGGCGAGGGCCCGGCGTCGGCAGGCACGGGCACCGCCGCAGCGAGGGTGATCGGGGCTCAGCGACCCTGTGGAGCCTCGGTGCGATCACGGTGTTGTGTGTGGTGTTCGGGGTCGTGCTCGCCCTGGGGCAGGCCGTCGTCGTCCGGCACCGTGCCGCCGGCGGGGCGGATCTGGCGGCGCTCGCCGCAGCGGACCACTGGATGGACGGTGCTGCGGCGGCGTGCGCCCGGGCGGAGCGGGTGGCTCGGGCACAGGGCGCGCGGTTGGTGCGGTGCGCGATCGTGGGCGAGGTGTCCGACGTGACGGCGGCGTCCGGACGGGGGCCGTTCACGGCAGAGGTCAGAGCCCGGGCAGGCCCACCGAGCACGCAGACAGTGGTCCCGGAACCACTGCCCCGGGATTCCGAGGCCCCCTGACACACCCAGTGGCTCCCCCGACCGGGCCTCGCGCCACCCGCCCGGTTCGCTCACAGCCCGGAGCAGGCCCGCTCGCCTGAGCTCTCCAGAGCCACGGCCATACACGCCTGAGCTCTCCGGGCCACGGCCGCACAGCCCTCCCTCACCCCGGACCAGCCGCCCACGCCGCCCACCCCGGGGCTCCCCCTCAGCCGCACGACACCCCTACCCCCCTGCCTGCTCCGCCCCCTTCTCCTCCGGCGCCCCCCGCAGCAGTTCCGTGAGCAGGCGTACCGCGCCCGCCTTGTGCAGTGGGTCGTTGCCGTTGCCGCACTTGGGGGACTGGATGCAGGACGGGCAGCCGGCCTCGCACTCGCAGGAGGCGATGGCCTGGCGGGTGGCCGTCAGCCAGGCGCGGGCCGTGTGGAAAGCGCGCTCGGCGAAGCCCGCGCCGCCGGGATGGCCGTCGTAGACGAAGACCGTGGGGAGAAGGGTGTCGGGGTGGAGCGGGATCGACACGCCGCCGATGTCCCAGCGGTCGCAGGTCGCGAAGAGGGGCAGCATGCCGATGGACGCGTGCTCGGCGGCGTGCAGGGCGCCGCCGAGGATCTCCGGGTTGATCCGGGCGGCGTCCAGCTGGTCCTCGGTGACCGTCCACCACACCGCGCGAGTGCGCAGCGTACGGGGAGGGAGGTCGAGCTTCGACTCGCCCAGCACCTCACCGGTGATGACACGCCGACGCAGGAAGGAGACCACTTGGTTGGTGACCTCGACGGAGCCGTAGCACAGGCGGCCGTCGCCCCAGGGGATCTCGACGTCCGTCTCCAGGACGGAGATCGCCGTGGTGTCGCGGGCGACCGTCGCATACGGCGGGGCGGCCTCCTCGACGAGGGCCACCGAGTCCTCCAGGTCCAGTGACCGCACCAGATAGGTACGGCCCTGGTGCAGATGGACGGCGCCCTCGTGGACGGTGGAGTGGGCGGTGCCCTCGTCGACCGTGCCGAGCAGACGGCCCGTGCCCTCCTCGACGATCTGGACGGGCCGGCCGCCCTCGCCGCGGATGTCGGTGAGGTCGGCGGCCCGCTCCCGGCGGGTCCAGTGCCAGGCCTTCGTCCGGCGGCGCAGCAGTTTCGCGGCCTCCAGCTGCGGCAGCAGCGCCTCGGTCGCTGGGCCGAACAGCTCAAGGTCGTCCTCCGTCAGGGGGATCTCCGCGGCGGCGGCGCACAGGTGGGGGGCGAGCACATAGGGGTTGTCGGGATCGAGCACGGTGGACTCCACCGGGCGGTCGAACAGCGCCTCCGGGTGGTGGACCAGGAACGTGTCCAGAGGGTCGTCGCGGGCGACGAGCACGGCCAGCGCGCCCTGTCCGGCCCGGCCCGCGCGGCCCGCCTGCTGCCACAGGGAGGCGCGGGTGCCCGGGTACCCGGCGATGAGGACGGCGTCCAGGCCGGAGACGTCGATGCCGAGTTCCAGGGCGGTGGTGGCGGCCAGTCCGAGGAGTTCACCGGAGTGCAGGGCTTGTTCCAGGGCGCGGCGTTCCTCGGGGAGGTAGCCGCCGCGGTAGGCCGCGACACGCCGGGCGAGGGAGCGGTCGACCTCGGCGAGCCGCTCCTGGGCGATCACGGAGATCAGCTCCGCGCCACGCCGGGAGCGGACGAAGGCGACCGTGCGGACGCCCTGGACGGTGAGGTCGGTGAGGAGGTCCGCGGTCTCGGCGGTGGCGGTGCGGCGGACGGGCGCGCCCTTCTCGCCCCGCATCTCGGTGAGCGGGGGCTCCCACAGGGCGAACACCAGTTCACCGCGGGGTGAGGCGTCGTCGGCCACCTCGACCACCGGGAGGCCGGTCAGGCGGCCGGCGGCGACCGCGGGTTCGGCGGCCGTGGCGGAGGCCAGCAGGAAGACGGGGGAGGCGCCGTACCGCGCGCACAGCCGGCGCAGCCGGCGCAGCACCTGGGCGACGTGGGAGCCGAACACGCCGCGGTAGGTGTGGCACTCGTCGATGACGACGTACTTGAGCGACTTCAGGAAGGAGGACCAGCGGGGGTGGGACGGGAGGATGCCGCGGTGCAGCATGTCCGGGTTGGTGAGGACGTAGTTGGCGTACTGGCGGATCCATTCGCGTTCCTCGAACGGAGTATCGCCGTCGTACACGGCCGGGCGAACCGCGTTGCCGAGCGGTTGTGAAAGTTTTTTCACCGAACGGCACTGATCGGCCGCGAGGGCCTTCGTCGGGGCCAGGTACAGGGCGGTGGCGCCGCGCCCGTTGGGGGCCTCGGAGCCGTCCAGGAGAGCCGAGAGGACCGGCACCAGGTAGGCCAGGGACTTGCCGGAAGCGGTGCCCGTCGCGACGACCACCGACTCGCCGTCCAGGGCGTGTTCGGCGGCCTGGGCCTGGTGGGCCCAGGGGTGTTCGATGCCGCACGCCTGAAGCGTCGCGATCACTTCCGAGCGAATACGGTCAGGCCAGACGGCATGACGACCCGCGCGCGGGGGCAAGTGCTCCGTATGAGTGATGCGCGACGCCCGGCTCGGTCCCGGGGCGAGCCGGTCCAGGACCGCGCCCGGCGACAGGCGGGGCGCGGGCTGTGCCGGGGGTCGATCGGATCGGTGATTCTTGGCCATCGGCACCGAGTGTGTCACTGGCGTGACGGACAATGGAGCCAAGGCGTCGTGCACGCCTGCCGGTAAGTGATTGAATGCCATCGCGGCTGGCGAACCGTCCCGGGGGCTCCTGCCGAGGTGTCCCGAGGGGCGACCGCTCGATAGCAAGGTGCTGGAGGATCCGTGGACCTGTCCCTGTCGACCCGTACCGTCGGCGATCGTACGGTCGTCGAGGTCGGTGGCGAAATCGACGTATATACCGCGCCCAAGCTGCGCGAGCAGCTGGTCGAGCTGGTGAACGACGGGAATTTCCACCTCGTCGTCGACATGGAGGGCGTGGACTTCCTCGACTCCACCGGGCTCGGCGTGCTGGTCGGCGGTCTGAAGCGTGTGCGTGCCCATGAGGGCTCGTTGCGCCTGGTGTGCAACCAGGAGCGCATTCTGAAGATCTTCCGCATCACCGGTCTCACCAAGGTGTTCCCGATCCACACCTCGGTCGATGAAGCGGTGGCGGCCACCGACTGACCAGCCGGTCCGGGGCATGCCGGCAGGCGGCCCCGGTCGGCACAGTTGAACACCGGGGGACCGGGCCTGGCAGCCCGGCCCCCCGACAGCACGCCCGTAGTTCCGAGGGGGATGCATGGCCACCGTTGAACTCCGCTTCAGTGCGCTGCCGGAGCACGTCAGGACCGCCCGACTGGTGGCGGCGGCGGTGGCGCGCAGGGCCGGAGTGGACGAGGCCGCTCTGGACGAGGTCAGGCTCGCCGTGGGCGAGGCCTGTTCCCGTGCCGTCGGACTGCATCAGAGCGGTGGCATCAGCGCGCCGGTGAAGGTGTCCCTCATCGAGGACGAGAAACAGTTCTCCATCGAGGTGGGCGACGAGGCGAGGCACGCGGTCCCCGGCGACCAGGCGGCGGGCGCGGAGGCCGAAGCCGAGGCCGAGGAGGACGAGATGGGTCTCGCGGTCATCAGCGGTCTCGTGGACGACGTCGAGGTCTCCGCCGGCGAGCACGGCGGGCTGATCCGCATGACATGGCCGGCCGCACTGCCCGCCACGCCGTTGCCCTGAGCGACCTGAGACACCCCTGATCGAAGGGCCCTACCTCGTAGGGCCCTTCGGCATGTGCGCACCCTGTCACCGGCGCTTACAGTGGACCCAAGATTCATTTCGATGGAAGTGAATCTTGCGCAATGAATCATGCCCTGAATTTCGTGAAGCAATTCACGATCATCGGCGACCGTGGACGACTGTATTCGCGCGTGAATTCCGTTTGCCGCGCACTGTTTTGATCAGGTCTCGGTACCTACAATCCGTCCACATCTTGAGCTCAGCCCAAGCGTCAAGGAGGACGAATGGCGGGGCTTTCTACCCCTCATCGGTTGGACCACCCAACCCTCGCAGCCGCAGTGCTGACCGATGGCAACCGCCTGCTCGTGGTGGTCATCGGGATCGTCGCGCTGGCCGCTCTCGTGGTCGCGGGCGTGCTGCTGCGCCAGGTGCTCGCGGCCGGCGAGGGCACCGACAGCATGAAGAAGATCGCGGCGGCGGTCCAGGAAGGCGCCAACGCCTATCTGGCCCGTCAGCTGCGCACCCTCGGTGTGTTCGCCGTCGTGGTGTTCTTCCTGCTCCTGCTGCTGCCCGCGGACGACTGGAATCAGCGCGCCGGGCGATCTGTGTTCTTCTTGATCGGCGCGGCGTTCTCGGCGGCCACCGGCTATATCGGCATGTGGCTCGCCGTTCGCAGCAATGTGCGCGTCGCGGCGGCGGCCCGGGAAGCGACCCCGGCCGCGGGAGAGCCGGAAAAGGATCTCACCGCCGTCTCCCACAAAGCGATGAAGATCGCTTTCCGTACCGGCGGCGTCGTCGGCATGTTCACGGTCGGACTCGGACTGCTCGGCGCCTCCTGCGTGGTCCTGGTGTACACGGCCGACGCGCCGAAGGTCCTGGAGGGCTTCGGCCTCGGCGCGGCACTCATCGCGATGTTCATGAGGGTCGGCGGCGGCATCTTCACCAAAGCCGCCGACGTCGGCGCCGACCTGGTCGGCAAGGTCGAACAGGGCATCCCGGAGGACGATCCGCGCAACGCCGCCACCATCGCCGACAACGTGGGCGACAACGTCGGCGACTGCGCCGGCATGGCGGCCGACCTGTTCGAGTCGTACGCCGTGACCCTGGTCGCCGCGCTCATCCTCGGTACCGCGGCCTTCGGCGACGCCGGCCTCGCCTTCCCGCTGCTCGTGCCCGCGATCGGCGTGATCACCGCGATGATCGGCATCTTCGCCGTGGCTCCGCGCCGCGCGGACCGCAGCGGCATGTCCGCGATCAACCGCGGTTTCTTCATCTCCGCGGTGATCTCGCTCGCGCTGGTCGCGGTGGCCGTCTTCGTCTACCTCCCGGGCTCCTACGGGGAGCTCGACGGAGTCACCGACCCCGCGATCCTCGGCAAGGACGGCGACCCGCGGATCCTCGCCCTCGTCGCGGTGGCCATCGGCATTCTCCTGGCCGCCGTCATCCAGCAGCTGACCGGCTACTTCACCGAAACCACCCGCCGCCCGGTCCGCGACATCGGCAAGACGTCGCTGACCGGTCCCGCCACGGTCGTCCTCGCCGGCATCTCCGTCGGCCTGGAGTCGGCCGTCTACACCGCCCTGCTCATCGGTCTCGGCGTGTACGGCGCGTTCCTGCTCGGCGGCACGTCGATCATGCTGGCGCTGTTCGCGGTGGCGCTGGCGGGGACCGGACTGCTCACCACGGTCGGCGTGATCGTGGCGATGGACACCTTCGGCCCCGTCTCCGACAACGCGCAGGGCATCGCCGAGATGTCCGGCGACGTCGAGGGCGCAGGCGCGCAGGTGCTCACCAACCTCGACGCCGTCGGCAACACCACCAAAGCCATCACCAAGGGCATCGCCATCGCCACGGCCGTCCTCGCGGCCGCCGCGCTCTTCGGGTCGTACCGTGACGCGATCACGACCGGCGCGCAGGACGTGGGCGAGAAGCTCAGCGGGGACGGCGCGCCGATGAGCCTGATGATGGACATCTCGCAGCCGAACAACCTGGTCGGCCTGATCGCGGGCGCTGCCGTCGTCTTCCTCTTCTCCGGACTTGCCATCAACGCGGTCTCGCGTTCGGCGGGCTCCGTGGTCTACGAGGTGCGGCGGCAGTTCCGCGAGAAGCCCGGGATCATGGACTACACCGAGACACCGGAGTACGGCAGGGTCGTCGACATCTGCACCAAGGACGCCCTGCGCGAGCTCGCCACGCCCGGTCTGCTCGCCGTGATGGCGCCGATCTTCATCGGGTTCACGCTCGGCGTCGGCGCGCTCGGCGCGTATCTGGCGGGCGCGATCGGCGCGGGCACGTTGATGGCGGTCTTCCTCGCCAACTCCGGCGGCGCCTGGGACAACGCCAAGAAGCTCGTCGAGGACGGGCATCACGGCGGCAAGGGCAGCGAGGCGCACGCGGCCACCGTGATCGGCGACACCGTCGGCGACCCCTTCAAGGACACCGCCGGCCCCGCGATCAACCCTCTGCTGAAGGTCATGAACCTGGTGGCGCTGCTCATCGCGCCCGCGGTGATCAAGTTCAGCTACGGCGACGACGCGAACGTCGGCGTGCGGATCACGGTCGCGCTCCTCGCGCTTCTCGTGATCGTCGGCGCCGTGTACGTCTCCAAGCGGCGCGGTATCGCCGTGGGTGACGAAGACAACGCCGAGCGCTCGTCCAAGTCGGCCGACCCGGCGGTGGTTTCTTAGCAACCGTCACGTTTCCCGGCTCAAGAGGCGGGCAGACGGCGCGTGTTGACGCGCCGTCTGCCCGTTTCGACGTGCCTGTGCACGGCTGGTGAGGCTTCTCTCGCCCGGTGTGAATGGACTCATCGGTCCATATAACGGACATTCGTTCTGGGGTAGGCACCCGGTTGGCGTGTATGTTCCGGGGCCGAGAGTCATGGAAGGGGCCGAACCGGTGAACAAGAAGCTCGGGGCCGCACTGTCCGGCGGTGCGGTACTGGTACTGGCGCTGTCCGCGTGCAGCGGCGGCGGCGACGACGGCAACAAGGAGCTCGACGCCTGGGCCAAGCAGGTCTGCGACGCGCTGCCCGCCCAGGACGCCAAGGTCGACGCGGCCAACGACGCGATCAAGAAGGCCGCCACCGACGACAACGCCCCGGTGAACGTCCAGAAGACCGACTCCAAGGCCTTCCAGGACATGTCCGACGCCTACAAGGCGCTCGGGCAGGCGGTCCAGCAGGCGGGTCCGCCGCCCGGCGTCGACGGCGGTCAGAAGAAGCAGCAGGACGCCGTGACGGCCCTCAACGGCCTGTCCACCTCGTACGCCGGCCTCAAGAAGCAGGTCGACGGCCTCGACACCAAGGACCAGGCGAAGTTCGCCGACGGCCTTCAGGACATCGCCACCCGGCTCGGCAAGCTCAGCCAGAGCGGGAACGCCGCGCTGAAGAACCTCGAGCAGGGCGACGTGAAGAGCGCCATGGCCCAGCAGCCGAGCTGCCAGAAGGTGGCGTCCTCCTCGTCCCGCGCCACGACCAGCTGACGCGCCGCCCTCTCGCCCGCCCGAGGGGGCCTGACGACGCGGTGCGGGTCGCGTGGGCCGCACCGCCTACGGGCGGCGGGCGGGACACAATGGGGGCGTGAGTGAAGCCACCCTGCCCCCGCTGCCCTCCGCCGAGCGCCCCGACGTCGCCGCCCGGCTGCGTGAGGCCCTGCTCGCGGCCTCTTTCACCGCCGACGGGCTGCTCGAACTGCTCGGCGCCCCCGCGTACGCGGCGCTGGCCCGAAGCGAGACGGTGCCCGCGCTGCGCGCCACCCGCGGCGACACGCCCCTGGAAACGCTCGTCCGCCTGTTCCTGCTCCAGCAGCCCGTGCCCCACGCGCGCGTGGAGGACGTCCTGCCCGTCCACGCGTGCGTGGAGAGCGGCTGGCTGACGCGGGCGGGCGGGGCCGACGGCGATGTCGCCGCGACCGTGGACGTACGGCCCTACGGCGGGTCCGACGGCGAGGACTGGTTCATCGTGTCCGACCTCGGGTGCGCGGTCGGCGGGGCCGGCGGCATCGGCAACCGCGACGAGGGCGTCGTCCTCGGCGTCGGCGGGGCGTCCACGACCCTCGCCGGGATCACCGTCCGCACGCCCGTCGCCTCCGCCCTCGACCTCGGCACCGGCTCCGGCATCCAGGCACTGCACGCCGCCCAGCACGCCACACGCGTGACGGCGACCGACCTCAACCCGCGCGCGCTGCACATCACCGCGCTCACCCTCGCCCTGTCCGGCGTGCCGGCGGCCGACCTGCGGGAGGGCTCGCTGTTCGAGCCGGTCCGGGACGACGAGACGTTCGACCTCATCGTGTCCAACCCGCCCTTCGTCATCTCGCCGGGCGCGCGGCTGACGTACCGCGACGGCGGGATGGGCGGGGACGATCTGTGCCGCTCGCTCGTTCAGCAGGCGGGGGAACGGCTGAACGTGGGCGGGTTCGCGCAGTTCCTCGCCAACTGGCAGCACGAGGAAGGGGAGGACTGGCAGGACAGGATCAGGTCGTGGGTGCCGCGCGGCTGCGACGCGTGGATCGTGCAGCGCGAGGTGCAGGACGTCACGCAGTACGCCGAGCTGTGGCTCAGGGACGCCGGTGACCACCGGGGCGACCCGCAGGAGTACCAGGCGCGCTACGACGCCTGGCTGGACGAGTTCGAGGCGCGCAAGGTGAAGGCCGTCGGCTTCGGCTGGATCACCCTGCGCAGGACGGCGTCCGCCGAGCCCGTCATCACCGTCGAGGAGTGGCCGCACCCGGTCGAGCAGCCCCTCGGCGACACCGTCCGGGCCCACTTCGACCGCGTCGACTATCTGCGCGAGCACGACGACGCCTCGCTGCTCGCCGGGCACTTCAAGCTGGCCCCGGAGGTCATGCAGGAGCAGGTCGGACTGCCCGGCGCCGAGGATCCGGAGCACGTCGTGCTGCGGCAGAACCGGGGGATGCGCCGGGCCACCAAGGTGGACACCGTCGGCGCGGGCTTCGCGGGCGTGTGCGACGGCTCGCTCAGCGCGGGCCGCATCCTGGACGCGATCGCCCAGCTCGTCGGCGAGGACCCGGTGCTGCTGCGAGACCGCACCCCCGCGCAGATCCGGCTGCTGGTGGAACAGGGATTCCTGGAGCCCGCCTGACGTCTCCGCCCCACCCGTGAACGCCGGACGCCGCCCACGCGCCAGGCGATCGGAATCGTTCAGACGCCCGCCCGAAATCGGCTGCCGGAACGGAACCGAACAGCCGATCAAGGGCGGCGGCGACAATTTCGAGTCGGTTCCGACACGCGGCGGAGCCCTCGTCGCGGAGATCACGCGCCCGCCCCGCGACCCCGACGGCCCCGCCGCCCCCACCCGTCGGCCCGGTGTTCACCTCGGGTTCGCTCCGGCGCCGCCCGCGCGTGTCAGTCTCCCGGCAAGGGGCCACGCGCGGGTGGGAGAAGAGGGGGCGCTGACGATGACGGAGAGCGGACCGGCGATCTTCACGGGGGCGGTGTTCGCCCTGTTCGGCGGCTGTCTGCTGGCCTGGACGGCGGTCCGCGTACGGCAGCGGCAACCCGTGGCGCAGGGTGTGAACCCGGTCGCATCGGCCGCCCTCGCCACCACCGTCGCGGTGATCGCGCTGACCGCCGGGGCATGGTGCTTCAGTCGTCTTTGACGCACCATGGAAGGCCCTGTGGAAGCCGGTGCGGGCATCACGCGGGAGCGGCTCCACGGACAATTGAGAGATCGCCCTCCGGTCCGGCGGAAAAGTGCCGGTCGGCACTCCGGGCGGCAGGAATGGCGGTAGTCGGGTTACCGTTCGAGTGGCCGTTGCGGGCTTTTCCCGTTTGACACGGGGGCGGGATGTACCGTCACACTCCGCAGCGTCACCAGCGAAGCGAGCCGAAGAGACGCGACGGTGTCCGGACGGCGAACGCGGAGAGGGCCCGAGGGCCGCTCGCGGTCGCCGCCTCGACGCCGGCTGTAGCGTCCGGAGGCGAGCTAGCCACGAAAGGGTGGCCCCGACCCCGGGAGCAAGGCCTGGGGAGGCCCAGCGTCGACCGGAGAGAAGAGCCAAGTTGTCCCCGACCAGCGAGACCGCGAAGGGCGGCCGCCGACTCGTCATCGTCGAGTCGCCTGCCAAGGCGAAGACGATCAAGGGCTATCTCGGCCCTGGATACGTTGTCGAGGCGAGCGTCGGGCACATCCGCGACCTCCCCAACGGCGCCGCGGAGGTGCCGGAGAAGTACACCGGCGAGGTCCGCCGCCTCGGTGTGGACGTCGAACACGACTTCCAGCCGATCTATGTGATCAACGCCGACAAGAGAGCACAGGTCAAGAAGCTCAAGGACCTGCTGAAGGAATCCGACGAGCTCTTCCTCGCCACCGATGAGGACCGCGAGGGCGAGGCCATCGCCTGGCACCTGCAAGAGGTCCTCAAGCCGACGATCCCCGTCAAGCGGATGGTCTTCCACGAGATCACCAAGGACGCGATCCGCGAGGCCGTCGCCAACCCGCGCGACCTCAACCAGAAGCTCGTCGACGCCCAGGAGACCCGCCGCATCCTCGACCGCCTCTACGGCTACGAGGTCTCGCCGGTCCTGTGGAAGAAGGTCATGCCGCGCCTGTCGGCCGGCCGGGTCCAGTCGGTCGCCACACGACTCGTCGTCGAGCGGGAACGCGATCGCATCGCCTTTCGTTCCGCTGAGTACTGGGACCTGACGGGCACCTTCGCGACCGGCCGCGCGGGCGATCCGTCGGACCCGTCGTCGCTGGTCGCCCGCCTGCAGACCGTCGACGGCAGGCGGGTCGCGCAGGGCCGCGACTTCGACTCCCTGGGACAACTCAAGAGCGCCAACACCCTCCATCTCGACGAGGCGAACGCCCGCGCCCTCGCCGCCGCCCTGGAGAGCACCAGCTTCTCCGTGCGGTCCGTCGAGTCCAAGCCCTACCGCCGCTCGCCGTACGCCCCCTTCCGTACGACGACGCTGCAGCAGGAGGCGAGCCGCAAGCTCGGCTTCGGCGCGAAGGCCACCATGCAGGTCGCGCAGAAGCTGTACGAGAACGGCTACATCACGTACATGCGTACGGACTCCACGACGCTGAGCGACACCGCCGTGGCGGCCGCCCGCGCCCAGGTCACGCAGCTGTACGGCGCCGACTACCTCCCGGCGCAGCCCCGGACGTACGCCGGCAAGGTCAAGAACGCGCAGGAGGCGCACGAGGCGATCCGCCCGTCGGGCGACCGTTTCCGCACCCCCGCCGAGACGGGCCTGACCGGCGACCAGTTCAAGCTCTACGAGCTGATCTGGAAGCGGACCGTCGCCTCCCAGATGAAGGACGCCACCGGCAACAGCGTCACCGTGAAGATCGGCGGCACGGCGGCCGACGGCCGGGACGTCGAGTTCAGCGCCTCCGGCAAGACGATCACGTTCCACGGCTTCCTGAAGGCGTACGTCGAGGGCGCCGACGACCCGAACGCGGAGCTGGACGACCGCGAGCGCCGGCTGCCCCAGGTCGGCGAGGGCGACGCCCTCAGCGCCGAGGAGATCACGGTCGACGGGCACGCCACCAAGCCCCCGGCCCGCTACACCGAGGCCAGTCTGGTCAAGGAGCTCGAAGAGCGGGAGATCGGCCGCCCGTCGACGTACGCGTCGATCATCGGCACGATCCTCGACCGCGGATACGTGTTCAAGAAGGGCACGGCCCTCGTGCCGTCCTTCCTGTCCTTCGCCGTGGTCAACCTCCTGGAGAAGCACTTCGGGCGGCTCGTCGACTACGACTTCACCGCCAAGATGGAGGACGACCTCGACCGCATCGCGCGCGGTGAGGCGCGTGCCGTGCCGTGGCTGAAGCGGTTCTACTTCGGCGAGGGCACCGTCGAGGGCGTGGCCGCCGACGCCGGCAACGGCGACGGGGACCACCTCGGCGGCCTCAAGGAGCTGGTGACCGACCTGGGCGCGATCGACGCGCGCGAGGTGTCGTCCTTCCCCGTGGGCAACGACATCGTGCTGCGGGTCGGCCGCTACGGCCCCTACATCGAGCGCGGCGAACGCGACTCGGAGAACCACCAGCGGGCGGACGTCCCCGAGGATTTGGCACCCGACGAACTGTCCGTCGAGCTGGCGGAGGAACTGCTCGCCAAGCCGAGCGGTGACTTCGAGCTGGGCGCCGACCCCCAGACCGGCCACCAGATCATCGCCAAGGACGGCCGCTACGGTCCGTACGTCACCGAGGTGCTCCCCGAGGGCACCCCGAAGACCGGGAAGAACGCCGTCAAGCCGCGCACGGCGTCCCTGTTCAAGACGATGTCCCTGGACACGGTGACGCTGGAGGACGCGCTCAAGCTGATGTCCCTGCCGCGTGTCGTCGGCGCCGACGCCGAGGGCCAGGAGATCACCGCGCAGAACGGCCGCTACGGCCCCTACCTGAAGAAGGGGACGGACTCGCGTTCGCTGCAGTCCGAGGAGCAGCTCTTCACGATCACCCTCGAAGAGGCGCTGGAGATCTACTCCCAGCCCAAGCAGCGGGGGCGGGCAGCCGCCAAGCCGCCGCTGAAGGAGCTCGGCGAGGACCCGGTGAGCGCGAAGCCGGTCGTCGTCAAGGACGGTCGCTTCGGGCCGTACGTCACCGACGGGGAGACCAACGCGACCCTGCGCTCCGGCGACAGCGTCGAGACGATCACCCCGGAGCGCGGCTTCGAGCTGCTCGCCGAGAAGCGTGCCAAGGGGCCCGCCAAGAAGACGGCGAAGAAGGCCACGGCGAAGAAGACGACCGCCAAGAAGGCCGCACCGGCCAAGAAGACGGCCGCCAAGAAGACCGCGGCCAAGACGACCACCGCGAAGAAGACGACGGCGAAGAAGACCGCGACGGCCGCCAAGAAGACGACGGCGGCCAAGGCGGCCTCGGAGGACTGATCCGCCCTTCCCCGAAGCGCCTGACGCACACCCGGCTTCACGGGATGCACACCCCGGCATCACATCGGTGTCGGGGTGTGCGTACGTGTGGATGGCTCCACCGGCCTGTCAGTCGCTCCCGATAGGCTGAACGCATGACGCGAGCCGAGCAGCCAACGGCCCCCCACCCGGCGCAGGACGAGGCCCTGGTGGCGGATTCCCGCGAGCGCGCCGTCCGCGCTCTGTTGCGCCAGCCTCAGTTGAAGCGCTTGTGGAGCGCGCAGTTGGTGAGCGGCGTCGGTGACGCCCTCGCCCTCCTGGTCCTCGTCCTCCTCGCCCTCCAGGCGGCCGTCGCCGAGGGCTCCTTCGGGGGCGGCTACCGGGGCGTGGCGTTCGCGGTGGCGACGGTCTTCGGGGTGCGCATCCTCGCCACCCTCCTCTTCGGCGCGGTCCTCCTGGGCCCGCTGACCTCCCTGACCTCACCGGACGGTCCGCTCGACCGCCGCTGGACCATGGTCGGCGCGGACGGCCTGCGCGCCGTCCTGCTCCTGGTGGCGCCCCTGTGGATCGACTGGGTGCCGGACGACGCCCTGGCGCTGCTGCTCGTCACCGTGTTCCTGACCGGTGTCGCCGAGCGGTTCTGGACGGTCGCCCGCGAGAGCGCCGCCCCCGCGCTGCTGCCCGCCCCGCCCCTGGAGGGCGCGGCGGTACGGCCGTTGCCGGACCACATGGACGCGCTGCGCCGGCTGTCGCTGCGGACCACCTTCATGGCGGTCCCGCTGGGCGCGATCGCCCTGCTCGTGGCATCCCTGGTCAACAACCTGCTGGGCGCCGGGATCGACTGGTTCGACCAGCACCAGGCGGCCCTCGCCTCGTATGTCGCGGGCGGTCTGTTCGCGGGTTCCCTGTCCGTCGTGGTCTTCCTGGAGCTGCCCGGCACGCGCACACCGCGCGCGCGGTCGCCCCTCGAAGGGCTGCGCCGTCCGCGGACGGCCACCGGCGCCGACGCGGGCCGCACCGGCTCCATCCCGCTGCTGATCCTCGCCTGCGCGGCCGTGGCCGGGGCGATCGCGGCCGCCGTCGCCGTGGCGGTCCTGCACGCCAAGGACCTGGGCGGCGGCCCGGTGCTCTACGGCCTGTTCGTCCTCGCGCTGACCGGAGGGGTCGCCCTCGGCATCCGTACGGCGCAGAAGGTGCTGGCGTCGCTGTCGCGGCGGCGGCTGCTCGCGCTGGCGATCGCCTTCACCGGCGTGGCGCTGCTCGCGGCAGGCCTGGTCCCGGACGTCACCAGCGTGCTGCTGATCGACGTCCTGGCCGGCGTCGGCGCGGGCGTCGCGGCCAACATCGGGCACGCGCTGCTCGACCAGGAGACCGAGGAGCACCGGCGCACGCGCACGACGGAACACCTGCACGCCGTCGTGCGGGTCGTCGTCGCGCTGGGCGCGCTGATCGCCCCCGTGGTGGCCGCGCTGATCGGGCCGCACCGCCTGGAGAACGGCAGGTTCGTCTTCGCGCACGGCGGGGCCGCGTTCACGTTGATGCTGGTGGGCGCGCTGCTGCTGCCGGTGGCCGCGCTCGTCCTGGCCAAGATCGACGACCGCTCCGGTGTTCCCCTGCGGCACGACCTGCGCGACGCGCTGCTCGGCGGCGACGACCCGGTGCAGGCGCCGGCCGCGAACGGTTTCTTCATCGCCCTGGAGGGCGGCGACGGCGCGGGCAAGTCCACGCAGGCCGAGGCGCTCGCCGAATGGATCAGGGGCAAGGGCCACGAGGTCGTCCTCACGCGCGAGCCGGGGGCCACGCCCGTCGGCAAGCGGCTGCGGTCGATCCTGCTCGACGTGTCGAGCGCGGGCCTGTCCCACCGCGCGGAGGCGCTGCTGTACGCGGCCGACCGCGCGGAGCACGTCGACACCGTCGTACGGCCCGCCCTGGAGCGCGGCGCTGTGGTGATCACCGACCGGTACATCGATTCGTCCGTCGCCTATCAGGGCGCCGGCCGCGACCTCTCCCCGACCGAGATCGCCCGGATCTCCCGGTGGGCGACCGACGGGCTGGTGCCGCATCTGACGGTCCTGCTGGACGTCTCGCCGGAGACCGCCCGCGAGCGTTTCACCGAGGCCCCGGACCGGCTGGAGTCGGAGCCCGCGGAGTTCCACACGCGTGTGCGCTCCGGTTTCCTCACGCTGGCCGCCGCCGACCCCGGCCGCTACCTCGTCGTCGACGCCGGTCAGGAACCGGACGCCGTCACCTCGGTCGTCAGGGCCCGGCTGGACCGGATGCTGCCGCTGTCCGAGGCCGAGATCAAGGCCCAGGAGGAGGCGCGGAAGAAGGCCGAGGAGGAGGCGCGCAGGAAGGCCGAGGAAGAGGCCGCCCGCAAGGCCGAGGAGGAGCGCCTGGAGCGTGAGCGCCAGGAGCAGCTGGCCCGGCTGCGTGCCGAGGAGGAGGAGCGCAAGCGCCGCGAGCTGGAAGAGGCCCAGCGGCGCGAGGCCGAGCGACAGGCCGAGGAGGCCCGGCAGCGGGCCGAGGAGGCGGCCCGGCGCGCGGAGGAGGAGCGCGTGCGGCTGCTCGCCGAGGAGAAGGCGCGCGTCGAGGAGGAGGCCCGCCGCAAGGCGGAGGAGGAGCGCCGCCGCAGGGAGGCCGAGGAAGAGGCCCGACTGCGTGCCGAGGCCGAGGCACTGCGTCTGGAGAAGCAGCGCAAGGCCGAGGACGCGCTGCTGCGGGCGGAGCAGGCCCGGCGGGCCGCCGAGCAGGCCGCCGCGGCGGCGCAGGCCGGCCCGAAGAAGCCGGCCGCGCCCCCGGCGACCGCCCCTTCCACCACCTCCTCGTTCGGGGCGGCCGGGGTCGGCCCGGAGGCGGCGACCGTGCCGACGCCGGTGGTCACGCCGACGAACGCTTCGGGCGGGCCGGTGGACGAGACGGCGGTGCTGCCTCGGGTGCGGATGGACAAGGACCCCGAGCCGGGCGCCGATGCGGCTCCCGCGCGGAAGCCGTCCGGGGCGTCTTCGGGAAGGTCCAGGCGTTCGCCGCAGTCGCCGAGGACCGCTGAGGCGACGTCCGACGCCGAGGTGACGACCGAGCTGCCGCAGCCGTCGCGGGCCGCGGGCGCGTCCGACGAGACGGCCAAGCTTCCTCCGGTGCGGGACGCGGACGCCGCCGAGACGGCCGTACTCCCGCCCGTGCGCGGGGAGGGCCCCGCGGACCGGGTGCCGCCGGGGTACTTCCGCGACGAGCGCCCGGGCGCCGGGCCGGACGGCTCCGAGGACCGCACGCGCGAGCTGCCGCAGCTCGACGAACAGGGCGCACCGCGCCGGCGTCAGCGGTCCGACTGGGCCGAGGAGACCCCGCTGGACGACCTGCCGTCGCTGGCGGACGAACTGCTGGGCCCGCACCAGGACGACGAGTCAGGCGACGACCAGCGCGGAGACGGCGCCGGCGGTGGCCGCGGGCGCGGACGTCGACGGTGAGGCTTCGCCGGTAGGGGGCTGCGGGGCGCGGACGTCGGAGTGAGGCGGGGGCTGGAGCCGAGGTTCGGGTGGCCGGGCGGCCCGGTGGCTCTGGCCGGCCCGGGTCGGTCCGGCTCGGGTACGGGACTGCCGCGGCAGGGGCCGGGCACCGCCCGTGCCGCGTCCGCGGTAGCACCCCGTCGCCAGCGGCACGCGATGTGAGTGGTCCCGATGTCAGTGGCCCCGATTGCCAGTCCGGCCCCGGATGTCAGTGGTCCCGATGGCGGTCCGGCCCCCGATGTCAGTGGCTCCCCGCACAATGGAAGCCGCGACGTGGGACGTGGTCCGCGGCGCGTGAGGCAGCCCGCGGCGTACCGGCGATGCGGGCCTGGACGAAAGGGCGGCGGGAGCCATGGCCGTGTGGGACGACCTCGTCGGGCAGGAGAAGGTGAGCGAACAGCTCGCCGCCGCCGCCCGGGACGCCGACGCGTTCGTCACCGCGGCCGCCACCGGCGCGCCGCCGCCCGAGGCGTCCAAGATGACGCACGCCTGGCTGTTCACCGGACCGCCCGGAGCGGGCCGGACCCAGACGGCCCGTGCGTTCGCCGCGGCGCTGCAGTGCGTGAGCCCCGACCGGGCGCTCGGCGGGGCGCCGGGCTGCGGCTTCTGCGACGGGTGCCATACGGCGCTCATCGGCACGCACGCGGACGTCACGACCGTCGCCGCCGTGGGCTCGCAGATCCTCGCGGAGGACATGCGCGACACGGTCCGCAAGTCGTTCACCTCGCCGGCGAACGGCCGATGGCAGGTGATCCTCGTCGAGGACGCCGAGCGGCTCAACGAGAAGTCCGCCAACGCAGTTCTCAAGGCGGTCGAGGAACCCGCGTCCCGCACGGTGTGGCTGCTCTGCGCCCCCTCCCTCGAGGACGTGCTGCCCACCATCCGCTCCCGCTGCCGGCACCTGAACCTGCGCACGCCCTCGGTCGACGCCGTGGCCGACATGCTCGTACGGCGAGAGGGCATCGATCCCGCCGTGGCCGCGTCGGCCGCCCGTGCCACACAGGGGCACGTGGACCGGGCCCGCCGCCTGGCCACCGACCCGGCCGCCCGTGAACGCCGCGCCACCGTGCTCAAGCTGCCGTTGCGCGTCGAGGACGTCGGCGGCTGCCTCAGGGCCGCGCAGGAACTCGTCGACGCGGCCACCGAGGACGCCAGACAACTCGCCGAGGAGCGGGACGCCAAGGAGACGGAGGAGCTGAAGGCGGCGCTGGGCGCGGTCCAGGGCGGCCGGATGCCGCGCGGCACGGCGGGGGTGATGAAGGACCTGGAGGACAAGCAGAAGCGCCGCAGAACGCGGACGCAGCGAGACAGCCTCGACCTCGCGCTGACCGATCTCACCTCCTTCTACCGTGACGTCCTCGCGCTCCAGCTCGGCTCGCGCATCGCCCTCGCCAACGCGGACGCCGAGGACGCTCTCGAACGGCTCGCCCGCGGCAGCGCCCCCGAGTCCACACTCCGGCGCATCGAGGCCATCGCTGCGTGCAGGGACGCCCTCGACCGCAATGTGGCTCCGCTGCTGGCGGTGGAGGCGATGACGATGGCGCTGAGAGCGGGTTGAGACCTATCGGCGGGGGGACGCCGCACGAGGCCGGCGAGACGGAGCGCCGGTTGACGCCGTCACTCGTCCGTGGCGCTTCCCGTACGGAATGACGTCGCTCGATCGCACAGGGTTACTCTCGCTGGATGCACACCAGGCGCTCCCGCTCCCCCCGAAGGTCCCGTATCGGCGTCGCGCTGGTCTCCCTCGCCGCGCTGCTCGTCCCCGCCTGCTCGTCAGGAGGGGCGGCGGGTTCAGCGAGCCCGGCCGTGGCGCAGGCGGCACTGGCCGCGCTGCCGCAGGCCACGCCGTCGGCGCTCGCGCCGTACTACGGGCAGAGGCCGGCCTGGCGGGACTGCGGCGTCCCCGGCTTCCAGTGCGCCACCCTGAAAGCGCCCCTCGACTACGCGCGTCCCGGCGAGGGCGACATCCGTCTCGCCGTCGCCCGCAAGAAGGCGACGGGCCCGGGGAAGCGGCTCGGTTCACTGCTCGTGAACCCGGGCGGACCGGGCGGCTCGGCGGTCGGCTACCTCCAGCAGTACGCGGGGATCGCCTACCCGGCCGGCGTCCGCGCCCGCTACGACATGGTCGCCGTCGACCCGAGGGGCGTGGCCCGCAGCGAGCCGGTGCGCTGCCTCGACGGACGCGACATGGACGCGTACACGCAGACGGACGTCACCCCCGACGACCAGCGGGAGAGGGACCGACTCGTCGGCGCCTACAAGAAGTTCGCCGAGGGGTGTGGCTCTCGGTCGGCCCGGCTGCTCAGGCACGTCTCCACCGTGGAGACGGCCCGCGACATGGACATCCTGCGCGCGGCCCTGGGGGACCGGAAGCTGACGTATGTGGGGGCGTCGTACGGCACGTTCCTCGGGGCGACGTACGCGGGGCTGTTCCCGGACCGGGTCGGACGGCTCGTCCTGGACGGGGCGATGGACCCGTCGCTGCCCGCCCGCCGGCTGAACCTGGATCAGACGGCCGGCTTCGAGACGGCGTTCCGCTCGTTCGCGAAGGACTGCGTGCGCCGGCCGCGCTGTCCGCTGGGCGCCCGGGCGGACGAGGTCGGGCCGAACCTCGGGGCCTTCTTCAAGAAGCTCGACGCGCGGCCCATGCCCACGGGGGACCCGGGCGGCCGCCGGCTCGGTGAGTCGCTGGCAACCATCGGCGTGATCGCCGCGATGTACGACGAAAGCACATGGGAAAGGCTGCGGGACGCGCTGACCACGGCGATCGACGACGGCGACGGCGCGGGGCTGCTCGCCCTCGCGGACAGCTACTACGAGCGGGACGGCGACGGCCGGTACGCCAACCTGATGGCCGCCAACGCGGCGGTGAACTGCCTGGACCTGCCGTCCGCGTTCGACGGCCCCGACCAGGTGCGCAAGGCGCTGCCCGCCTTCCGCAAGGCGTCCCCCGTCTTCGGCGAGGGCCTCGCCTGGGCCTCTCTGAACTGCGCGTACTGGCCCGTCGCGCCGACGGGCGAGCCGCGCCGCATCGAGGCGAAGGGTGCGGCCCCGATCGTGGTCGTCGGCACCACCCGCGACCCGGCGACCCCCTACCGCTGGGCCCGCGCCCTGGCCGGCCAGCTCTCCTCGGCCCGCCTCCTCACCTACGACGGCGACGGCCACACGGCATACGGGAGAGGCAGCGCCTGCGTCGACTCCACGATCAACGCGTATCTGCTTCGCGGCACGGTCCCGCCGAAGGGAAAGCGCTGCTCATAGCCCCTGCGACCACCCCCTCCGGGGGTGGTGCGGACCACCCTCGGAAACTGTGTAGACTTACCGACGTTGCTGATCGCACCATGGTGCGGACAGCGCGCCGCCTTAGCTCAGATGGCCAGAGCAACGCACTCGTAATGCGTAGGTCTCGGGTTCGAATCCCGAAGGCGGCTCTTTCTAAGCCCAGCCCAGACAGTGTCTGAGCTGGGCTTTCTCGTTCAGCGGATGCGGCGACGGCGCTGCGCGCGGGCGACGCGGTGATCCCCGGTCTCAGTTCTGGTCTCAATGGGGCCAGGGCCGGGGGCGACGGTGTGCCAGCAGCGAGCGGGTGGCTTGCGCCCCCGGGCGGGTGATTCGCCGGCGGCGCCGCGTTCCACGGCCAGGTGGTGGCCTGGCGGTCGACGCCGGCCGGGTGCCGGGGCGGCGCGTACACCCGCTGTGGTGGTCCGCGCGTGGACGTCGAACGCGGCGGGGACTCACAGGGGCGGGCGCGGGCATGGGCAGCGTCCGGGGCGTGACCTCGTGGGCGGGGGCGTGAGGCCGAGCCGTGCGTACATCTCGGTACCCAGCCTGTCCATGGCATCGCCGGGGGGGTGCGAACGCGGCCCGGGCGGCGGCGAGAGCCGGGCCCGGCCGGTACGGCCGCAGCGTCGTGGTCGGTGACCAGGCGTCGGCGGCGACCAGGACGGAGGCCCGAGCCGGCAGCAGCATCCCGGCGTCGCGGGCCGGCGCGAGCCGCTCAGCCAGCTCGTGCGTACCGAGCCGACTGCGTTCGTCGGGATGGACCGCGAGCGCCAACTGGTGTTCGTCGCAGGGGAGTCGGTTGACGAGCAGCGCGGTTGGCCAGGTGTGTCACCGGTGGCGCAGCGTCTCGTCGACTGCCTGAAGAGCCATCAGCCTCCTCTCCGGGAGCGCGCCTCCGGGAAGGGTGACGCCCCTGTGACAGGCGTGTCACGGGTGTTCGTACGATGGAATCGGGGTGTGTGAGGTGTATCACATTCCGTTTGCTTGTGTGAATCATGTGAAGCAAGCGCGTTCGAGGTGCGGGAGGGATGTACGCTTGCGTGTCGCGTTCATCTCAAGTCGCTTCTTGCGGACGCGGGGTGACGACATGTCAGACCAGTGGTCGGTGGCCGGAAGTCGGTGCTCGAACCGTTCACCGTTCGCTGAGAGATTGCTCGTCCTGTGAATGTTTGGTGCCCACCTCAGGTGAATTTTGTGTTGATCGTGTGTCGGAAGAGCTCGTTTCGGCCCTAGATTTCCCGGCGTAGACCGCGAACGTCGCACATATGGCCCATGCGGTGGGCTGCGCTCCGGCTGGGGGGTTCTGAGTTCGTGTCGGGTTTCTTCGACGATTTCTGGTCATGGATTGTCACGGCGACTGCCGAGACGTCATGGCGTGAGCTGATGCCGCTCGGCCTCGCCGGCGTGTTCGTCTGGGGTCTGTGGCTCTACCGGGCGGTGCTGTCCCGGTTCGCCAAGCCCGTGGTGAACGACTACCGGACGACGGTGTCCGTGGTCGTCCCGGCGTACCGCGAGGACGCGAGCATTCTGGTGGACTGCCTGGACACCTGGCTGGCGCAGGATCCCACCGAGGTGATCATCGTCCCGGACGTCGAGGACAAGGAAGTCCTGGAGCGGCTGGCGCAGGTGCGGGACCCGCGGGTCCGCGTGCTGGCCTTTGAACACCGCGGCAAGCGGTCGGCGCTCGGCGTCGGCATCCGCGCCGCGAAGAGCGAACTCGTCGTGCTGGTCGACTCCGACACCCGCTGGGAGCCGGGGCTGCTCGCCGCCGTGCAGATGCCCTTCGTCGACCCCGAGGTCGGCGGCGTCGGCACCCAGCAGAACGTCTACCAGCGCCGGACCAGCGTCTGGCGGCGGATCGCCGACTGGCTGGTCAACCTGCGCTACTACGACTACGTCCCGGCCATGGGGCGCGCGGGCGCCGTGGCCTGCCTCTCCGGCCGTACGGCGGCCTACCGCAGGTCGGCGATCACGCCGGTGCTGGAGAACCTGGAGAACGAGTTCTTCCTGGGCCGGCGTTGCGTCGCCGGCGACGACGGACGGCTGACCTGGCTGGTGCTGGCCTCCGGTTACAAGACCGTGCACCAGAGTTCCGCGCGGGCGATGTCGATGTTCCCCTCCTCCTTCCGCGCCTTCGTCAAGCAGCGGGTGCGCTGGAGCCGCAACTCCTACCGGTGCTACCTCACCGCCCTCTACAAGGGTTGGCTCTGGCGGGTCCCCCTCGTCACCAAGATCACCGTGTTCCAGATCCTGCTGACGCCGGTCACCATGGGCATGGCGCTCGCCTATCTGCTGTTCAGCCGACTGGAGTTGACCGGCCGGGGCGTGATCCTCGTACTGATCTGGCTGCTCGTGGGGCGCGGCATCCGCGGCTACTCCCACCTGCGCAGGCACCCGCAGGAGATCCTGCTGCTGCCCCTGCTCGCCGTCGTCGTCATCATGATCTCGCTGCCCATCAAGCTGTTCGCCTTCATCACCATGAACAAGCAGGGCTGGCTGACCCGCGCCAGCAACCGCATCGGCGGCGAGGGACAGAACTCGGCGTCCCTCGGCGGCGGAACGGGCACCGGTGCCGGCGCGTCCCGCGCGCCGGCGGCCGCCGCCGCGTCCACCGCCCACACCGCACCCTCGTGGGCGGAGGCCCAGCAGTCATGACACAGCGTCGACTTCCGTCCGCCCCGCGGACCCGTGCCCTGCCGTCCGCCCTGCGCGCCCGCACCCTCCCGGCCGTCCTGCGGGCGCCGCGCCTGTCGGCCGTGGTGCCGGTGCTGCGCGCCGCCCTCGTCGTGCCGCTCGCCGCCGGTCTGCTCGCCGCGTCCGCGACCGCGGCAACGGCCGCCGACACGGACGACAAGCCGAAGGTGAACGCCGCCGACGCGGAGAACGAGACCGCGCTCGTCGCCGCCGAGGACCACCGGCTGGACCAGGTCCGCGCGGTCGCCGCCGTCGCCCCCCTGAAGGGCGGCCAGTGGAAGGCGCCGTACCGCCTGGACACCGGCAGCGGCTACACCCTCGTGCTCACCCAGCGCAGCAACGCCTACACCATCTCCGACCTGCTCGAACTGGCGCCGCAGACGTTCGTCCGGATGCAGGACGGCTCCTACCTGCTGACCGAGAACATCTACCTGAACGCCGGGGCCAAGCTGAAGCTGTCCAACCCCGGCGGGCTGACGCTGCGGATGGCGAGCAGCAACAAGGGCTTCGTCAGCATCGTCTCCTTCGGCGGCCGGCTGACCCTGGAGGGCACCCCGCAGGCGCCCATGCGGATCACCAGCTGGGACGACAAGAAGAACAAGCCCGACACCGACGTACGGGACGGCCGCGCCTACATCCGCGCGATCGGCGGCCAGTACTCCATGACCTACGCCAGCGTCACCGACCTGGGCTTCTGGAGCGGCCGTACGGGCGGGCTGAGCCTCACCGGCACCGACCGGCCCGACACCGGCAACATCGACGACTCCCCCGCGAGGTCGGGCGCCAAGGCCGGCAGCAGCGGCGTCATCGCCCAGCCCTCCGGTTCGCTGACGACGCCGGACACCCGCTTCTCGGTGCCCAGCCTGTCGTACGTCTCGGCGGAGATCGGGCACTCGACGGTCACCGGCAACGCCTACGGTCTGTTCATCTCCGGCGCCACCGGGGTCAGCATCAGCGACACCACGGTGCAGGGGAGCCTGGAACACGGCGTCGTGCTGCACCGGTTCGTCACCAACGCGGTCGTCGAGCGGACCGTCTCCCGCAACAACGGCGGCGACGGGTTCGTCATGGCCCGCGCCACCGAGCAGGTGCGCGTCAGCGGCTCCACGGCCAAGGGCAACGGCGGCAACGGCTTCACCATCAGCGGCCGTCCGCTGGCCAGCGGGCCGTCGGCGTCCGGAGAGTCCATCAGCAGCTACGGCTCCAACTCCGTGTCCAACAGCGTCGCCACGGACAACGGCCGCTACGGCATCGAGATCTTCGGCGGCACGGACGTCGGCGTCCAGAACAACCGCGTCGAGGGCGGCGACATGGGCATCGTGGCCCGCAAGGACGCCACCGACGTGGCCATCACCGGCAACCACCTCAAGGGCCAGTCGCGGCAGGGCATTTCGGTGCGCGACGGGGTGACCGCCGCCACGATCACCGGCAACATCGTCGAGGGCACCGACACCGGCATCTACGTGCGCGACAGCGTGGCCGAGATCCGCGGCAACACCGTCCAGGACGGCCGCAACCACGGCATCTCCATGGTCGGCGGTGTCGACGACTCGATGATCACGTACAACGTCATCTCCGGCGTCGGCCCGAGCGCCGTCGACACCACCCGCGCGCACGGCGACATCACCGTCCGCTCGAACCAGCTGTTCGCCTGGCACGACACCAGTTCCTTCTGGATCAAGTTCCGGCATTACGCCAGCCCGATGACGCTGCTGTGGACGTTCATCCTGCTGCTCATCCTGATCTCGGCGGTCATGGGCGGCCGTGAGCGCGGGGGACGCCGCAACGGCCGCCGGCGCCTGGGCGCGCACCCGTACGAGGACAAGCTGCCGCTGAACGGCACGCCCGTCATCGAGGTGCCGGTCCGTCAGGTGACGCCCAAGCGGGAGTGGTTCACCGAGGAGGACCAGCGGACCACCGGCCTGCGCGTGTGGGCCTCCCAGTCCGCGCAGTCCGTCCCGGCCGCGCAGTCCGCGCAGCCGGCGTCGGCCGCCCGCGCGCCCCGATGACGATCTGACCGCCCAGCAGCCGGAGTTTGCCGCCTATGCCTTCCGATCCGTCCTCTGTCTCTCCTGAGCCGACCGAGCCGACCGAGCATTCTGTGAATCCCGAGTCCTCCGTGCCGTCCGAGCCCGCTGTGCCTTCCGAGGAGAGGGGAGCGTCCTCCGGGGAGCCTTCCGCTGCCTCGGGGACGCCCGTCTCCGGGACGCCCGCGTCTTCTTCGGACGGTCCGGCGGCCACGGAAACGGACCCGGCGTCCGAGGGGGCTCCGGCTCCCCGGAAGGACGGCGAGGCGCCCTCCGCGCTGCCCGAGCCGGCGGAGGCCGCCGGCCAGGCTGAACCGGCGGAGGCCGCCGGGCCGCCCATGCCGTCGTACGCGCCGTCGGCTACCGGGGGCGGTGGCGGCTCGTCGGCCTCCCGGCAGCCGGCCGTCTGGCTGGCCGGGGGCGCCTTCCTGCTCGCACTCACCGCGCTCGTCGTCGTGGTGGCGCGGGACGGCGACGCGGAGCCGAAGGTGACGGCCGGCGCCTCCACCGCCGGGCCCAGCGTGTCGCCGCCCGGGCTGCTGCCCGCCGAGGAGACCCCCTCGGCGCTGCCCAGCCGGTCGGTCGCCCCGAAGGCGCCGTCCACGGCCCGGCCCACCCGCGGTTCGGTGCCGTCGGAGGCCGTCAGCTGCCCGGCGGCCACCGTCAAGGTGAGCAACGCCGAGACGCTCGAACAGGCCCTCGCCCAGGCCCAGCCCGGGGACAGCATCGCGCTCGCCGCGGGCACGTACGCGGGCAACTTCGTCGCCGAGGTCTCCGGCACCGAGGCCAAGCCGATCTTCCTGTGCGGTGGCTCCGGGGCGGTCATCGACGGCGGCGACACCGACGACGGGTACGCCTTCCACCTGAAGAACGCCGGCTACTGGCGGCTGGTCGGCTTCACCGTGCGCAACGCCCAGAAGGGCGTGATGGCGGACGGCGTGGTGGGCAGCGTCCTCCAGGGCCTCACCGTCGAGCAGATCGGCGACGAGGCCATCCATCTGCGCGACTTCAGCTCGGACAACATGGTCAGGGACAACACGATCCGTACGACCGGGCTGCGCCGCGAGAAGTTCGGCGAGGGCATCTACATCGGCACGGCCGAGTCCAACTGGTGCACGGTGACCGACTGCAAGACGGACACCAGCGACCGCAACGTGGTGATGGGCAACCACATCAGCGACACCACCGCGGAGTCCATCGACATCAAGGAAGGAACGAGCGACGGCAAGGTCATCGACAACACGTTCGACGGATCGAAGCTGAGCGGCTCGCACAACAACGACTCCTGGGTCGATGTGAAGGGCAACGGCTGGCTCCTGGAGGGCAACACCGGCAGCCACACGCCGATGGACGGCTTCCAGACCCACCAGATCGTCAGCGGCTGGGGCACCGGCAACACCTTCCGGGGCAACACCGCCAACGTGGACGGGCCGGGTTACGGCTTCCACCTCACGTCCGAGGGCAACAAGGTCGCCTGCGACAACAAGGCGAACGGCGCGGACGAGGGCCTCACCAACGTCGACTGCGGTTCCTGACGCCCACGGCCCCGCCGCGTCCGCACCTCCTCACCGCCCGCAGACCTCCGCCTCCCGTCCCGACCACCCTTCCCTCTCCCCTTCTCCTCCTTCCCATCGCTCCGCAGACCGCCATCCGTGACCGGCTCGTGCGGCGGGCCGACGTGCCCTGACACACCCCTGGAGACCACCGTGACCCTGAAGGACGACGCGCACACCGACGCACCCCGTCTCACCGTCATAGGCACCGGCTACCTCGGCGCCACCCACGCCATCTGCATGGCCGTCCTCGGCTTCGACGTCCTGGGCGTCGACGTCGACCCGGCCAAGATCGAGCGGCTGAACTCGGGTGAGGTGCCCTTCTTCGAGCCCGGCCTGCCGGAACTGCTCGCCAAGGCCCTCGACAGCGGGCGGCTGCGGTTCTCCACGAGCTTCGCCGAGGCCGGCGAGTTCGGCGACGTGCACTTCATCTGCGTGGGCACGCCGCAGCAGCAGGGCTCGTACGCGGCCGACATGCGCTATGTCGACAGCGCGGTGGAGGAGCTCGCCCGGCATCTGCACCGGCGGGCGCTGGTGGTCGGCAAGTCCACGGTGCCGGTGGGCACCGCCGCCCGGCTGGCGGAGGTCGTCCGGCGGACGGCGCCGGCCGGGGCGGACGTCGAACTCGCCTGGAACCCGGAGTTCCTGCGTGAGGGGTACGCCGTCGACGACACCCTGCGGCCCGACCGGCTCGTCTTCGGCACGGAGTCGGAGTGGGCCGAGGAGCGGCTGCGTGCCGCGTTCGCGCCGGTGATCGCGCAGGGCACGCCGGTGGTCGTCACCGACCTGCCCACGGCGGAACTGGTCAAGGTCGCCGCCAACTCCTTCCTCGCCACCAAGATCTCGTACATCAACGCCATGGCGGAGGTGTGCGAGGCGACCGGCGCGGACGTCACGGGGCTCGCCGAGGCGCTGGCCTACGACGACCGCATCGGCGGCCGGTTCCTCAAGCCGGGCCTCGGCTTCGGCGGCGGCTGCCTGCCCAAGGACATCAGGGCCTTCAGCCACCGCGCCGAGGAGCTGGGCGTCGGGCAGGCCGTGTCCTTCCTGCGCGAGGTCGACGCCATCAACCAGCGCCGCCGGGCCCGCACGGTGGACCTGGTCCGTGAGCTGGCCGGCGGTGAGCTGGCCGGGGTGCGGGTGACCGCGCTGGGCGCGGCCTTCAAGCCCAACTCCGACGACATCCGGGACGCGCCCGCCCTGGACGTGGCCCGGACGCTGCACCAGGCCGGCGCCGTGGTGACCGTCATCGACCCGGCGGCCACGGAGAACGCCCGGCGGGCCTACCCGGACCTGAACTACGGCACGGACGTCCTCACGGCGGCCCGCGAGGCGGACGTGGTGGTGCTGCTCACCGAGTGGGCCGAGTTCCGGGAGATCGAGCCCGACGCGATGGGCGCGGTCGTCGCCCACCGCCGGATCGTCGATGGCCGCCACGCCCTGGACCCCACGAAGTGGCGTGCCGCCGGCTGGGAGTACCGGGCCTTGGGCCGCCCCTGAACCACCCGAGGGGGGAGCCGTCAGCGCGGAGCCGGCGGCTCCCCTCACCGGGAAGCTGTCAGCTGCCGTCCCGCTGCGTGCCCGGTTCCCGGAGCGGGGAGCCCTTGAGGAACGCCTCGATGTTCTCCACCGCCTGACCGTGGTACCGCTCGTAGTTCGCCCCGGGTGACGTATCCGAGGTGCGGGGTGGCCAGGAGGCGCGGCGCCGTGCGGAACGGGTGGTCGGCGGGGAGCGGTTCGCTGTCGTGGACGTCGACGGCCGCGCCGGCGATGCGGCCCCGGTGCAGGGCGCCGAGCAGGGCGTCCTGATCCACGATCGCGGCGCGCGAGGTGTTGACCAGGTAGGCGGTCGGCTTGAGGAGGGCGAGTTCGGCCGGTCCGAGCAGCCCGCGGGTGCGGTCGCTCAGGGCGAGCCGGTTCCTCCGAAGGTCGGTGCGGCGTGTGGCGTGGCCACTGCTCGTGATCATGGCCGTCGTGCGGGGGCGGGGTGGAAAGGGCAGGCAAAACGGGCCGCCGTCCGGGCAACGCCGGTGGCTGGGGCACCATCTAGGTGGACGACGGGTGTCGCGCGCACGGGCGCGGTCGCTCTCGCGGAGCCGGACGGAGAGTGGGACGTGGTGGAGCCGAGGATCGCCGTTGCCGTGGTGACGATGGGCAACCGGCCCGCCGAGGTCGACGCCCTGCTGGAGTCCGTCGCCAAACAGGACCTCCCGCCCGCCCGCATCGTGATCGTCGGCAACGGCTGCCGGCTCCCCGACTTCGCCCGCCGCCTCTCGCTGCCCGGCGAGGTGACCGTCATCGAGGTCGACGACAACCTGGGCTGCCCCGGCGGGCGCAACGTCGCCCTGGCCCGCCTGCGCGAGCACGGCGACGTCGACGTCGTCGTCGAACTGGACGACGACGGGCTGCTCGTGGACGCGGACGTCCTGCGCAGGGTCCGCGACCTGTACGCCGCCGACCCACGCCTGGGCATCGTCGGCTTCCGCATCGCCGACGAGAACGGCGAGACGCAGCGCCGGCACGTGCCGCGCGTCGGCGCCTCCGACCCCATGGTGGGCGGCTACGTCACCGGTTTCCTCGGCGGCGGCCACGCCCTGAGCATGGCCATGCTCGACCAGACAGGCGACTGGCCCGCCGAGTTCTTCTTCGCCCATGAGGAGACCGACCTTGCCTGGCGCGCCACCGACGCCGGCTGGAAGATCCTCTACGCCCCCGAGCTGCTCCTGCAGCATCCCAAGACCTCGCCCGCCCGGCACGCCATCTACCACCGCGTCACCGCCCGCAACCGCGTCTGGCTGGTCCGGCGCAACCTGCCGCTGCCGCTGATCCCGGTGCACCTGGGCGTGTGGATCGCCGTCACCCTGCTGCGCACCCGCTCGCTCGGCGGGCTGAAGGCCTGGTTCGGCGGCTTCGCGGAGGGCGTGCGCGAACCGGCCGGTGCGCGTCGGCCCATGCGGTGGCGGACGGTGTGGCGACTGACCAAGCTGGGCCGGCCGCCGGTCGTCTGACACCCCGGCGCCCGCCCGCAGCGGGGCGCGCGGCACGTGAAAACGGGGCGCGGGCCCCGGTCGTTCACCTCTGCCGACCGGGCCCGGACGCGCCCCCAACTCCAGCCGCGGCGGCGACACTCCCCCGAGCAACGCGTTCTACGCGCGCGCCGTCGGGCCGGAGCCGATGTTGTGATCACATCAGGCCACACCAACGAATCGCTAACATGTCGCCAACGGTTCTGCGTATCACCGCTGGTCGTCCGGTCTGAAGCCGCCGGACGGGCTGGGGACCGGCCGCGACGGCAGCCGGATTCCGCCGGGAACCGACAGGGACAGGATGGCGTGACGCCCCGCTCAGGGGCCAAATCCCGCCAAGAGAGCGGCAGTTGATGCACGGGGGCACGACAGGCCGGTACGCGGCGCGTGAAAGGCGAAGATCGGCGTGATGCGGTACGAGCTGCGGTTCGGACTGCTGGGAGCGCCGATCCTCTACGACGCCGGATCCGCCCTCTCCCGCAGCGTCCACGGCGATGACGGCCCGCACGGCGTCCTCCTCCCCGCGGCGAGGACCGTCCGCAGCCCCAAGGCGCGTGTCCTGCTGGCCGCCCTGCTGCTCGACGCCGGACGGATCGTCCCCGTCGACTCGCTCAAGGAGGCGCTGTGGGGCGGCGCGCCGCCGCCGTCCGCCCAGGCCTCGCTGCACAACCACGTGTCCCGGCTGCGCCGGCTGCTCGACGACCCGGACCGGCTGCGGGCGGCCCCGCCGGGGTACCGGCTCCGGGTCGACCAGGGCGAGCTCGACGTCCACGTCTTCGAACGCCACCTCGCGGCGGCGCGCGGCGCGTTCGCCGCCCGGAACTGGGAGCGGGTCGTCCGCGAGTGCGAGGCCGCGCTCACGCTGTGGCGCGGCACACCCCTCGCCGGGCTTCCCGCCGAACTCGGCGGCTACGCACTCGTCCAGCGTCTGAAGGAGGCCCGGCTGCTGATGCTGGAGTGGCGCTACGACGCCGAACTGGCGCTGGGTGACGGCGAACTGGACCGTCTCGTCCCGGAGCTGACGGAGCTGGCCGCCGAGCATCCGCTGCGCGAGTCCTACCACCGGCAGCTCATGCTCGCCCTGCACCGCGCGGGCCGCCGGGCCGAGGCTCTCGCCGTCCACCGCGACCTGCGCACCCGCTTGGTCGAGGAACTCGGTGTCGAACCGGGCCCGACGGTGCGCGAGGCCCACGTGGAGGTGCTGCGGGACGCGGGGGAGGGGGCGGCGAGCGGTGCCGCGGAGGGCGCGGCGGGCGGCTCCGCGGGCGGTACAGGGGGCGATGCCGGGAGGTACGGCGAGGCCGACGCGGTGAGGCACGCCGGGGCCGATGCCGTGAGGCATCCCGAGGTCGCCCCCGTGAGGCACGCCGAGGTCGACCCCGATTCACCGGTCGAGACCGACGCCGAGACGGGCTTCGCCCGCTCGCCCGCGCCGACCTCCCCCCGGCCCGCCCAACTCCCACCTCGGGCAGCCCATTTCACCGGCCGCGCGGACCTCCTCCAGCGTCTCCGAGAGGCTGTCGCCTCCGAGCCCACGGCGGGCCCCCTCGTCATCTGCGGGATGGCCGGCGTGGGCAAGAGCGCCACCGCGCTCCAGGTCGCCCACCAGCTGAAGGAACGTTTCTCCGACGGTCAGCTCTACCTCGACCTGCACGGCGCGACCCCCGGCACGACCCCGCTCACCCCGGCCCAGGCCCTCGTCGTCCTCCTGCGCCATCTCGGCGTCGATCCCCATCACATCCCCGAACCGCCGGACGCGGCAGCCGCGTTGCTGCGCACCCTGCTCGCGCCGACCCGCACCCTTCTCGTCCTGGACGACGTCGCGCACGCCGCTCAGGTACGCCCCCTGCTTCCCGCCGGCCCGGGCTGCGCGGTCATCGTCACCAGCCGTTCCCCGCTCACCGCTCTCGACGGGGCGCACCGTTTCCCCCTCACCCCGCTGTCGGCCGAGGAGAGCGCGGAGTTGCTCCGTACGGCCTCGGGCCGCGCGACCCACACCGGGCGCATGAACCCCACCGCTCCCGTCCACGCCCGTGATCACGGACATCACGACCTGCCCGCCTCCCACCCCCTCGTCGAACTCACCGGACGGCTGCCCCTCGCCCTGCGCGTGGTCGCCGCTCGCCTGGCCGCCCGCAGCCACCTCACCCCTGACGCGCTGGCCCGTCGGCTCGCCGCTCCCGGGAGCAGGTTGCGTCACCTGGAGTACGACGACCTCAGCGTCCGCCGCTCCCTCGCCGTCGCCCACGACGCCCTCGCCGCCTCCGACCGCGAGGCGGACCGGGACGCCGTCCTCGTCCTGCGCCGCGTCGGCGGCCTCGACCTGCCCACGTACGGTGTGCCGCTGCTGGCCCGTCTCGCCGGGATCGACGAGCGGCGCGCGGAGGCCGCCCTCGACCGGCTCGTCGACGTGGCCCTGCTGGAGGAGACGGCGTACGGCCGGTACGTCCCGCACATCCTCGTACGGGACTTCGCCCGGGAACTCGCGGAGGCGGCGCCGCCGGCCTGACCGCCCCCGCGCGGCACCGGTACGCCACCGTGACCGGACACGGCCCAGCCGTCATCGCCCAGCCGGGTCCCGCCCGGGACGACCGACGTCGACCGGCCTCCGGCCGGGGCGTTGCGGAAACCGCTCGCGCTCACTTCGCGTCGGCATAGCACTCCACCACCGCCGTCGTGAACGGGAACCGCACCGGCGTCTCGCCGAACGTCAGCCGTCCGGCCAGGTCGGCCGCCTCGCGGATCGCGGCGACGACCGCCTCCGCCTCCTCCTCGGGACAGTGCACGATCACCTCGTCGTGCTGGAAGAAGACCAGCTCGGCCGCCATGTCCGCGCAGGCGCGCCGCAGCGCGGCGAGCAGCAGCAGAGCCCAGTCGGCGGCGCTTCCCTGGACGACGAAGTTGCGGGCGAAGCGGCCACGCGCGCGGGCGCCCGAGGTGTGCCCCGGCGTCCGCTGCCGGCCGTCGGACTCGTCCTCGCCGCCCACGGGGATGCCGGCCTCCTCCGAGGCGTCGTCGCCCGCTCCGGCCGCCGGCGGGCAGGTCCGCCCCAGCCAGGTGCGCACGAGCCGGCCTTCCTCACCGGCACGCGCCGCGTCGTCGACGTAGGCCACCGCGCGCGGGAAGCGGCGGCGGAGCGCGGCGAGGTTCTTCAGGCCGTCGCCGGAGGTCTGGCCGTAGACCGCGCCGAGCACCGCCAGCTTGGCCTGGGCGCGGTCGCCGGAGAAGGCGCGGTCGGAGACCGACTGGTACAGGTCGCTCTCCCGGCCCGCCACCTCCATCAGCCCGGGGTCTCGGGAGATCGCGGCGAGCACGCGCGGCTCCATCTGGTCGGCGTCCGCGACGACGAGCCGCCAGCCGGGGTCGGCGACGACGGCCCGCCGGATGACCTTCGGGATCTGCAACGCGCCCCCGCCGTTGGTCACCCAGCGGCCGGTGACGGTCCCGCCCGCGAGGAACTCGGGCCGGAACCGGCCGTCGCGGACCCAGTCGTGCAGCCAGGACCAGCCGTGGGCGACCCAGATGCGGTAGAGCTTCTTGTACTCGATCAGCGGCTTCACGGCCGGATGGTCGATGGACTCGATCTCCCAGCGCCGTGTGGACGTCACCCGGATGCCGGCTCCCGCGAAGGCCTTGACGACGTCGGCGGGCAGGTCCGGCCGCACCCGCCGGCCGAACGCGGCGGACACCTCGTCGGCCAGCTCGGCGAGCCGCCGGGGCTCGCCCCCGCCCGCGTACCGCTCGCCCAGCAGGTCGTGCAGCACCGCGCGGTGCACCTCGGCGCTCCACGGCAGCCCCGACCGGTTCATCTCGGCGGCGACCAGCATCCCCGCCGACTCGGCCGCCGTCAGCAGCCGCATCCGGTCCGGGTGCTCCGCCCGGTCGTGCCGCCGCTGCTGCTCGGCGTAGACGGTGAGTAGGTCGGCCAGTGGGAGCGAGGAGCCCTCCGGTTCGAACAGCGGGGACTGCGCCCCGCGTTCGGCGGAGCGCTGCGGCGGATCCGGCGGCACGGGTCCGCCGCGCAACCGGGCGAGCGCGGCGGCGGCCGAACGGGGCTCGCCCGACCGCCCCTCGTGGCCCAGCAGGAGGGTCTCGGCGTCCTCGACGTCGTAGCACCGTTCTGCTCGCACCCCCGCGGCGAGCAGACGCGGATACACCTCGGCCGTTGACCGCCACACCCATCGCCCGACCTCGGGCCGTGCCCGTACGGCCGCCACGAGGTCCGGCTCCCGCAGCACCGGGCCGGCGGGCAGCCCGTCCGGGCCGAGGAGGGCGAGCTCGGCGCCGCCGTCCCCGGCCGGAGCGAGAGCCCACCGGTCGGTCATGCCGCGAGTGTGACAGGCGCCTCTGACAGCGGCCCCCGATCGCCGCCCGGCGGCGGCTCGGGAAGCCCGGCCGGCGTCCGTCGGGCGCTCAGTCGCCGTTCCGCGGGAACGCCGCGATCTTCTCCAGCGCCTGGGCGACGTACCGCTCGGTGGCGGTCTTCTCGACGCCCAGGCCGCTGAGGACGCCCTGGCCGTTCTCGAACTCCAGCAGGGCCAGCAGGATGTGCTCGGTGCCGATGTAGTTGTGGCCGAGGCGGAGGGCCTCGCGGAAGGTGAGCTCCAGGACCTTCTTGGCGTCCGAGCCGTAGGGCACCAGTTCCGGCGCCTCCTCCACGGCCGGCGGCAGCGCGGCGGTCGCCGCCTCTCGTGCGGCGTCGGCGGAGACGCCCTGCTCGTCCAGCGCCTTCGCCGCGAGGCCCTCTGGCTCGGCGAACAGACCGAGGACCAGGTGGGCGGGCAGCCCCTCGGCGTTGCGGGCCGCCTTGGCCTCGTTGTGCGCCGCCATGACGACGCTCCGCGCGCGCGGGGTGTAGCGGCTGAAGCCCTGGCTGGGGTCGAGGTCCGCCGACTCCTTCGGCACGAACCTCTTCTGCGCCGCCTGCCGGGTCACCCCCATGCTCTTGCCGATGTCCGTCCAGGAGGCCCCGGAGCGGCGGGCCTGGTCCACGAAGTGGCCGATCAGGTGGTCGGCGACGTCGCCGAGGTGTTCGGCCGCGATGACGGCGTCCTGGAGCTGGTCGAGGGGCTCGGGGTGGACCTTCTTGATGGCGCCGATGAGGTCGTCGAGGCGGATGGACGACGTGGGGTCCTGTGACGAAGTCATGTGTCAACCGTAGGTTGACACAGCCCTGCCGTCAACCTCGCGTTGACAGTCGTAAGGGAATGCCCAGGAATCGGCCTCCCGCGCGCGTGGCACCATCACCGGATGAGCAGCAGTACGCCCACCACCGTCGACCGGGCCTTCCGGACCGCCCTGTACGAAGCCGGCGACTCCGCCCTGGACGCCGGCGCCTCCCTCCTCGCCGCCGACCCTGCGGCGGACGTCGAACTCGCCCGGCGCGGCCAGGAGTTCGTCGCGGCGGCCTGGCGGCGGGGCTGGCAGCCGGCGGACGTCGTGCGGATCGTCGGGCGGGACCTGGACGACGTGCACGTAGGCCTGGTGTCGGCGCTGATCCGCGCCCAGGCCGGCGACGACCGGCCCCGTGGGCGGCGCTGGGCGGCCCAGCTGGAGGAGATCGAGGGCGGGGCCCCGCCCCGTGCGGACCGCTTCTCGCACGCCACCGCTGTCCTGGAGCTCTACCGTCTGCTGCTGCGCCTGCCGGCCCTGGAACCCCTGGACGAGCAGGCGCCGCAGCGGCAGCCCCGTTCCGACGCCCACTCCCGCACGCTCACCCGCATCCGCGCGCTGCTCGCCAAGGCGGAGGCGACGGGCTACCCGGAGGAGGCGGAGGCGCTCACCGCCAAGGCGCAGGAGCTGATGGCCCGGCACAGTGTCGACGAGGCGCTGCTCGACGCCCGGGCGCCGGCGCCGGACGCGCCCGGAGCCTGCCGTGTCGGCGTCGAGCCGCCGTACGAGCAGGCCAAGGCGGTGCTGCTGGACGCGGTGGCCGAGGCGAACCACTGCCGGGCGGTGTGGAACGAACCGTTCTGCTTCTCCACGGTCGTCGGCTTCGAAGCCGACCTGGACGCCGTGGAACTGCTCTACACCTCGCTCCTGGTGCAGGCGCAGACCACGATGACGAAGGCGGAGGCGGCGCAGCGCGCGTCAGGCCGCAAGCGCACGAAGACCTTCCGGCAGTCCTTCCTCGCCGCCTACGCCCACCGCATAGGCACCCGTCTGACGGCCGCCGCCGAGACGCAGGTGACCGACGACCTGCTGCCCGTCCTGGTCTCCCGCGAGGTCGCGGTGACGGCGGCGGCGGACCGGATGTTCCCGGAGACCACCACCACCCGTCTGCGCGGCGTCACCGACGAGGCGGGCTGGACGCAGGGCGCGCAGGCAGCGGACCACGCGCGCGTGCACGAGCGTCCGCGTCTGCCCTGACGAACGCCTTCCTCAGTCCCCGGCCTGCTGGAAGCCGCTGACCGAGGCGTCCGGCGTCTTGCCGTCCTTCAGGGCCACCGCGCCGTAGGACCACTCGAAGCTCTCCGTGGCCGAGGCGCCGGGCAGGCCGTACTTCGCCGTCTTGGCGGCGAGGCTCTTGTCGCCGCCGTCCTCGCCCCGGACGTAGGTGATGGTGAAGGAGGTGGTGCCCTGCGCGGGCAGCGTCAGCTTCTGGGGCGCGGCGGCCGCGTCCGCGGGGACGGCGGCCTTGGTGCCGTCGGCCTCCAGCTCGACGGTGGGGAAGCCGTCCAGGGCGCAGTCGGAGCCCTTGTTGGTGAGGGTCACGGTGACGTTGCCGCTGTCACCGGCGGCGGGGGCGGCGTTGACCGGGCCGACCTGCGCGGCCAGGTCGCAGGCGGAGCCGGCCGGGGCCCCGGCGGAACTCGTCGGGGCCTTGCTCTTCGCGTCGTCCGAGGAACTGTCGTCCCCGCCGCCGCAGGCGGTGAGGAGCAGGGCGGTCGCGAGAGCGGTGACGGTGATCGGAACGGCGCGCATGTATGGGGTTCCTTCGGATGACGTGACGGTGCTCGAAGGATCATCACGCATGAACCCCACCCTCCGCTTCCCCGGCCCCCTACGTCCCGAGGCCCGCCGTCGGCAGTCCCGAGGGCAGTCGGCCGTCTTCCGCTTTGGTGTAGGTCTCCGCGCCGGTTCCGCCCTCCCAGGTGACCTTGAGGGATCCCTTGTCGACGGAGTCGACCATGCCGGTCGTGCGGTCGTTCTTCCCGCCCGGGCACTTGAGCCGGATCATGCGCATGTCCGATTCCTCGCGGGCGGTCCCTGTGCACATGGTTCCGCCGGACGCGAAGAGCGCCGCCTTGTCGCCGGTGATGACGAGGGCGACGGCCTGGCCGCCCGTGGTGGCGAGCCAGCTGCCCTCCAGCGGGCCGCCGGCGGAGGCGGAAGACGACCCTCCGGTGCCGACTCCCGTGTCCGCCGTGGCGGTCGGGGTCGGGGTGGGGGAGGGGCCGTCGTCCGCGCCTCCGCCTCCGCCGCACGCGGTCAGGACGAACGCGCCGGCCAGGACCGCCAGCGCGGCGACCGCGCGCACCGGCCGACGGACCGTCCCGCGCGCGGGACGCGCGGCAGCGGTGCACGGAGCGGGCGTGGAACCCGAAAAGATCGCCATGGTCACCTGGTTCCTCCGAGGATCAGCGGCCGGCCGGTCGGCGCAAGCTACCAGCCGCGCCGACGACCGCCTGACGGGGCCTCCCGGTGGGACGTCCCCTCGGGCGGCCCCGCCCTCGACGGTCACCGCCTACCAGGAGGCCTTTCGCACCCCCGGCAGATGGCCCGCGTGCGCCTGCCCCCGCAGGCTCACGCGGGACAGGCCGAAGGTGCGGAGGTAACCGCGCGGGCGGCCGTCGGTCTGGTCCCGGTTGCGGACGCGGGTCGCACTGGCGTCCCGGGGCTGGCGGCTCAGTTCCCGCTGGGCGGCCAGCCGTTCCGCCTCCGTCGACGAAGGCCGGCGGATGACCTCCTTCAGCTCGGCCCGCCGTGCGGCGTACCGCGCGACGACCCTCCGCCGCTCCTCATTCTTCGCGATCTTGCTCTTCTTGGCCATCAGACCCGCACCCCCCGCGCCCGGATCCGGGCCACCGCCGCCTCGACGCCGATCGTGTCGACGGTGCGGATTCCCCTGACGCTCAGCCGCAGCCGCACGAAACGGCTCTCGCTCGGCAGCCAGTAGCGCTTGGACTGGACGTTCGGGTCGAAGCGGCGCGAGGTGCGCCGATGGGAGTGCGAGACGCGGTTGCCGAAGCCCGGCCGGGCCCCGGTCAGCATGCAGTGTGCGGACACGGTGACGTACCTCTCCTCGAAGCCGTAGTGCTAATGGGATTCATTTTCAGTAAGGTAGCAGCATGGCACGCAACGAACTGCGCCCGGTGGTCAAGCTCCGCTCCACGGCGGGAACAGGCTTCACCTATGTCACCCGGAAGAACCGCCGCAACGACCCGGACCGCATGACCCTGCGCAAGTACGACCCCGTCGTCGGCCGTCACGTCGACTTCCGAGAGGAGCGCTGAACCTCCGCCATGCGCAAGGCAATCCACCCCGCCTACGGCCCCGTCGTCTTCCGCGACCGGGCCGCCGGCCACGCCTTCCTCACCCGCTCGACGCTGTCCGCCGCCGACGGCGGCAGGACGATCGAGTGGGAGGACGGCAACACGTACCCCGTCGTGGACGTCGAGATCTCGAACGTCAGCCACCCCTTCTACACCGGCACCGCCCGCGTCCTGGACCAGGCCGGCCGCGTCGAGCGCTTCGAGCGCCGCTACGGGAAGCGGGGCGGGGCGTGAGCCTGTCGGTGGTGATCGTCGGCGGGCTGCACGCCGAGGCCCGCCGGGACACCGTCGCCCGTCTGCTCGCCGACGTCCCCGGCAGTGTCGCCCTCCACCACGACCTCTCGACCGCCGCGGCCGGCACGGTGATCCGAACCGTCCGCGACGCCGACGGCCTCCTCGACGTCGGCGAGACCCCGCTCGTCGACGACTGCGCGTGCTGTGCCCTGCGCGAGGACCTCGTGCCGGAACTGCGCCGCCTCGCCGACGACGGCACGACCCGGCTCGCCGTCGTCGAACTGTGGGACTCGGTCGAGCCCAAGGCGATGACCGAGGTCGTCGCCGCCGGCGGGCTGACCGTCACCGGCGTCGTCACCGCGGTCGACCCGGCGCTGCTCCTGCCCTTCCTCGGCAACGGCGACGATCTCGCCGAGCACGGCCTCGCGGCCGCCGCCACCGACCGGCGGACCGTCGCCGACACCTTCGCGCGGCAGCTGGAGTACGCCCCGGTCCTGGCCGTCGTCGACTCCCCGGAGGCCGACGACCAGGACGGCGAGCTCCTGGCCCAACTGCACCCGACGGCCTGCCGGGTCCCCGTCTCCGGCGACCGCCCCGGAGACCCGGCGGGCGCGCCGTCGGCACATGCACGTGCGCATGCACCCGGCATGGCTCCCGGCCCCGGCACCCCGCTCGTCGCCGCCGTTCTGGCGGGCTTCGACGTCGAGGCAGCCGCGGCCGCCCAGCACCCGGCCTGCGCGCTGCTGCCCGCCGAGGCCGACGCCCACGGCGTCAGCACCCTCGTCTGGCACCGCCGCCGCCCGTTCCACCCGGAGCGGCTGTACGCGGCCCTTGAGGACCTGACCTGCGCCGCCGCCCGCAGCCGGGGCCGGTTCTGGCTGGCGGACAAGCCCGACGTCCTGCTCCACTGGGACGCCGCCGGAGGCGCGCTGTGCGTGGAGTCGGCCGGCCCCTGGCTGGCCTCCCTGCCCGACGCCGCCTGGGACATGGTCCCGCCGGTACGCCGGGCCGCCGCCGCGCTTGACTGGCAGTCCGAACACGGCGACCGCTGCCAGCACCTCGTCTTCACCTCCCCCGGCCTCGACCGGGACGGGCTCGCGCATCTGCTGGAGTCCTGCCTGCTGACCGACGCCGAGTACGCCGCGGGCCGCGACGCCTGGAAGCGGCTGCCGCCCGCCTTCGACGCCTTCCTGGAGGTCTGACCACGCCATGCCGCGCAAGCCCGACACCAAGACCGGCCGCAAACCGGACCGCAAGACCGGCCGCAGCCCGGCCAAGGACCGCGCCAACCCGCTGGACCGGGCCGGCGTCGAGTACATCGACTACAAGGACACCGATCTGCTGCGGAAGTTCCTCTCCGACCGGGGCAAGATCCGCAGCCGTCGCGTCACCCGGGTCACCGCCCAGCAGCAGCGCCGACTGTCCCGAGCGATCAAGAACGCCCGTGAGATGGCCCTGCTCCCGTACGGCAGCCGCTGACGGCGCCGAGAACGGCACGGCCCGACCGGCCGCCGGTCCGCCCCGGTGGACCGCAAGAGTTCGGCCACCGTCGTAGGGACGGGTGCTTCGGCGGCGTACGCCGTCGACGTCGTTCGTACGAGTGGAAAGTACGCCGTGCGCCCCGCCGTCCCGGACCGTGATTCCGGTCGCATCTGCGGTCGGGCGTCGGCATGGCGTCGGCCGGAGAGCGGGTATCGCGCTCACCCCTGTGGAGGATCTCTCCCTCGTCCACGGGGTGGGCGCTTTTCGCTTCCCGGGCTGCCGGTGTCCCGTCCCGGCCTGCTCGTGCCGGGGCGCGGGAGCTCGCGGCGGCGGAAGGGGACCCACCGGAGTCCCGTCGGCCATGGAGAGCGGACGGGGGGCGTCCGCCCAGGCGGGAGAGGCCCCGGCTCGCGCCGGCGACCCCGCACGGCCGCCCGTCCGGCGAATCGGTGGCATGCCGACGGAACAGGAAGGCGACCCGGCGCGTCTCTTCTTCTGCGCGAGTGGTTCGATCCGAACTACTTCGCCCGGGCGCCCGCCCGGCCGGGTCGACAGAGCGGTCGGCGGCGCCGGCACTGTAACCGCCCAAGCACCCCTCGTGCACGTGCATCTGCTCATGCATTGGCACGTGAACAGGGTTATGATCCGAGACAGTTGACTACGGCATCAAACGCCACATCAGTCACAGAGCCACACACGCCACACAGCGCCACAGCCACACACGAGCCAGTGCAGCACCAGGGAGCGACCTGTGGACCACGACGTTGACGGGGGGTACGACGTGCACAACGGCATGACCGCGACACAGTTGTACGGGGTTGCCTGGCAGAAGAGCCGGCACAGCAACTCGCAGGGTTCCTGCGTGGAGTTCGCGCGACTGCCGGGCGGCGACGTGGCCGTGCGCAACTCGCGCTTCCCGGACGGCCCCGCGCTCGTCTACACGCGCGCCGAGATCGAGGCCATGCTGCTCGGCATCAAGGACGGCGAGTTCGACCACCTGATCGCCGGCTGACACCCCCACCCGCGACGCCGAACGGGCGGCGGCCGGGGGAACAGTGCTGCACCCGGTGTGCCAGGCACCCGGTGACGCGCGTAGAACCGCGACGCCGGAAAGCGCCGCGGTCCGTCACTCGGCGGGAGGGCGCAGCCGGAACAGCGCCCACACCACCTTGCCGCCCAGTCTCGTGGAGAGCGGGTGCCAGCCCCAGCCGTCGGTGAAGGACTCGACGAGGAGCAGGCCGCGCCCGGACTCCGCTGAGAAGTCCTCGGCCTCGCCGGGTACGGGGCTCTCGCGGCTGGGGTCGCGCACGGCGCACACCAGCCGCCCGGTCCAGCGCATCAGGTGCAGCCGCACCGGCGGGCTCTGCTCGGGCTCGCGGGGGGCGGGCACGCGCGGGGAGTCCTCGGGCGACAGCCCGTGCCGCAGCGCGTTGGTCACCAGCTCCGAGACCACGAGGCAGACGTCGTCGAAACAGTCGCCGATGTCCCACTGGCCCAGGGTCCTGCGAGTGAACTGCCTTGCCTCGCGCACCGCTTCCAGGCGGGCGGGCAGTGCACAGGAGGCCGCGTCGGACACGGCCGCGGGATCAAGCGGCGGAAGGCCCTGCCGTAACGGCTCGAGCATGGTCGATCCATTCGTCCCCATGCGAGGCACTCCCGGGATTCGCGGTCGTTGCGATGCAGCGGTGGCGCGGGACCATGGTTTCGGATGCGTAGAGCAGATGCAAGGGCAGATGCACGTGCACCTGACCGAAATGGACCTGCCCGTACCGCTTCTTGGCCATTTTTTCCGCCATACTCTCGCTGTTCATAGGGACTTCCCTTGCTTTCTCCTCACCCTTCCCTCGCGTCGTTCCGTGCGTATCCTTGGCTTCTTTCATCTCTGTAACCGGACGAGTACTGCTCGAAGTGTTTTAGTGGCAGACTGCGGGCCCTGGGAACGGCTGGGGAGGCTGGCGAAAGTGAGCGCGGGAGAGCCCGGATCGGTGGTGCGGCGCATGCTGCTCGGTTCGCAACTACGGCGGCTGCGCGAGACGCGCGGCATCACACGCGAGGCGGCCGGGTACTCCATCCGCGCCTCGGAGTCGAAGATCAGCCGTATGGAACTGGGCCGGGTGAGCTTCAAGACGCGGGACGTGGAAGACCTGTTGACGCTCTACGGGATCACGGACGAGGCGGAACGCCAGGCGCTGGTCGGACTCGCCCGCGAGGCCAACGTGGCCGGGTGGTGGCACAGTTACTCCGACGTGCTCCCCAACTGGTTCCCCACGTACGTCGGTCTGGAAGGCGCGGCAGCGCTGATCCGCGCCTACGAGGTGCAGTTCGTGCACGGGCTGCTGCAGACGGAGGCGTACGCGCACGCGGTCGTGCGGCGCGGTATGAAGGGGGCGAGCGCGGCCGACGTCGACCGGCGCGTGGCCCTGCGGCTGGAGCGGCAGAAGTACCTCGTGGCGGAGAACGCCCCCGACGTCCACATCGTCCTCGACGAGGCGGCCCTGCGCCGGCCGTACGGCGACCGCGAGGTGATGCGCGGGCAGCTCCAGCACCTGATCGAGATCTCCGAGCGGCCCAACGTACGGCTGCAGATCATGCCGTTCAGCTTCGGCGGCCACGCGGGGGAGAGCGGGGCGTTCACGATCCTCAGCTTCCCGGAGTCCGACCTGTCGGACGTGGTCTACCTGGAGCAGCTCACCAGTGCGCTGTACCTGGACAAGCGCGAGGACGTCGCCCAGTACGAGCAGGCGCTGAAGGAGCTCCAGCAGGAAGGACCGGGCCCCGACGAGAGCCGGGACCTGCTGCGCGGCCTGTTGCAGTTGTCCTGAGCGTCACTCCCAACTCCCTTGTCTCACACGTACCATGACGTGTGATCAGATCGTGATTACCGAACGCAGTCGAGCGGAACCGATCACATCAGGGGATTGAGGGATCACATGGCGTCCTATCTGACCGACCTGGCCCAGCAGTACATCGACGGGGAGTGGCGTCCGGGCACAGGCTCCTGGGACATCATCGACTTCAACCCCTACGACGGCGAGAAGCTCGCCTCGATCACCATAGCCACCGTCGACGAGGTGGATCAGGCCTACCGGGCCGCCGCCCGCGCCCAGAAGGAGTGGGCCGCCACCAACGCCTACGCCCGCCGCGCGGTCTTCGAGAAGGTGCTGCGGCTGGTCGAGGAGCGCGAGACGGAGATCAGCGAGATCCTCGTCGACGAGGCCGGCGGCACGTTCGGCAAGGCGGCCTTCGAACTGCACCTCGCCAAGGAGTTCCTGCGCGAGTCGATCCACCTGGCGCTGCGCCCCGAGGGCCGGATCGTCCCCTCGCCGGTCGACGGCAAGGAGAACCGCGTCTACCGCGAACCGGTCGGCGTCGTCGGTGTGATCAGCCCCTTCAACGTGCCGTTCCTGCTGTCGCTGAAGTCCGTCGCCCCCGCGCTGGCCCTCGGCAACGGCGTGGTGCTCAAGCCGCACCAGAACACCCCGATCGCCGGCGGCACCGTGATCGCCAAGCTGTTCGAGGACGCGGGCCTGCCGCCCGGCCTGCTGAACGTGGTCGTCACCGACATCGCCGAGATCGGCGACGCCTTCCTGGAGCACCCCGTCCCGCGGGTCATCTCCTTCACCGGCTCCGACAAGGTCGGCCGCCATGTCGCCACGGTCGCCGCCTCGCACTTCAAGCGGTCCATCATCGAACTCGGCGGCAACAGCGCCTTCGTCGTCCTCGACGACGCCGACGTCGACTACGCGGTCGACGCCGCCGTCTTCAGCCGCTACGTCCACCAGGGCCAGGTGTGCATGGCCGCCAACCGCATCCTGGTCGACCGTTCGATCGCCGACGAGTTCACCGAGAAGTTCGTCGCCAAGGTGCGCACCCTCAAGGCCGGCGACCCGCGCGACCCGCAGACCCTGATCGGCCCGCTCATCAACTCCCAGCAGGCGGAGGCGGTGTCCGCAGCCGTCGAGCAGGCCCTCGCCGAAGGCGCCACCGCCCTGCTGCACGGCACGACCGCGGAGAACGTCGTCGAGCCGTCCGTCCTGTCCGGTCTGCCCCTCGACTCCGCACTGCTCCAGCAGGAGGTGTTCGGGCCGGTCGCCTTCATCAACACCTTCGACGGCGAGGACGAGGCGCTGCGCATCGCCAACGACACGCCCTACGGCCTGAGCGGCGCCGTCCACACCGGTGACATCGAGCGCGGCGTCGCCTTCGCCAAGCGGATCGTCACCGGCATGTTCCACGTCAACGACGCCACGGTCGCCGACGAGCCGATCGTCCCCTTCGGTGGCGAGAAGAACTCCGGCGTCGGCCGCCTCAACGGCGAGACGACCGTGGAGGCCTTCACCACCACGAAGTGGATCTCGGTCCAGCACGGCCGCAGCCGCTTCCCCTTCTGACCCCGGGGTGCGGCGCCGGGGCCCGTCCGGCGCCGCCTACCCTGGACGGCATGTCAGCGATCCGTCTCCTCGTGCTCGGCGCCGTCCGCCAGCACGGGCGGGCCCACGGCTACCAGGTGCGCAACGACCTGGAGTACTGGGGCGCGCACGAGTGGTCCACCGCCAAGCCCGGGTCGATCTACCACGCCCTCAAGCAGATGGCGAAGCAGGGCCTGCTGCACGAGCACGAGGTCGCGCCGTCCACCGCCGGCGGCCCGCCCCGCACCGAGTACGAGATCACCGACCGCGGCGTCGAGGAGTACCTCCGGCTGGTCCGCGAGGCGCTGACCGCCTACGACCAGAAGATGGACGTCAAGTCGGCGGCCATCGGCTTCATCGTCGACCTGCCCCGCGCCGAGGCCGTCGGTCTGCTTCAGGAGCGGATCCGGCGCATCGAGGAGTGGCGCTCCGCCGTGACCGAGCACTACGTGCCCGAGCAGGGGCCGGCTCAGCTCGGGCACATCGGCGAGATCATGAACCTCTGGGTCCACACGGCCGACGCGGAGGCCGAGTGGACCCGTGGGCTGATCGCGCGCATCGAGGGCGGCGCGTACACCTTCGCCGGTGAGGGCGAGCCGTTCGTCGGCGTCCTCACCGACGGGCAGGAGAACCCGTACGCCACAGGGGAGCGGCATCCGGAGGACGCCCGCTAATCAAGTTTGACGACTGGAGGTCCGGGTATTACGTTGGATCTCTAGTCAACTTTGACTAGCTTGCCGACCGGCAAGGCGACGATTGGGGGAGCGGCATGGCCGACGCGGCGATCATCGTCGAGGACGTGCGCAAGAGGTACGGAGACACCCAGGCGCTGGACGGGCTCGGCCTCACGGTCGCCCGCGGCACGGTCCACGGGGTGCTCGGCCCGAACGGCGCGGGCAAGACCACCCTGGTCAGGATCCTCGCCACCCTGCTTCGGCCCGACTCCGGCCGCGTCGAGGTGGCCGGCCACGACGTGGTCCGGCAGGCACGGGAGGTCCGGCTGCGCATCGGGCTGCTGGGCCAGCACGCGGCGCTGGACGAGGAACTGGACGGCCGTCAGAACCTGGAGATGTTCGGCCGGCTGCACCACCTCGGCGCCCGCCACGCGCGCGTGCGGGCCGGCGAACTCCTGGAGCGCTTCGAGCTCGCCGACACCGGCCGCAAGCCGGTGCGCGCCTACAGCGGCGGCATGCGGCGCCGGCTGGACCTGGCGGCCTCGCTGATCAGAGACCCGGAGGTGCTCTTCCTGGACGAGCCGACGACCGGCCTGGACCCGCGCGGGCGCGCAGAGGTGTGGTCCGCCGTCCGCTCCCTGGTCGGCGGCGGCACCACCGTCGTCCTGACCACCCAGTACCTGGAGGAGGCGGACCGGCTCGCGGACCGCGTCAGCGTCCTCGACCACGGCGACGTCATCGCCGAGGGCGCCCCGGACGAGCTGAAGTCGCTGACGGGCGGCGACCGCATCGACGTCGTCCTGCGCGACGAGGGCCATCTCGGCGCGGCGCTCGCCCTGCTGCCCGTGCCCAAGGACACCGTCTCGGTCGACGCCGACCGCCGTCTGCTCAGCGCCCCCGTCACCGACCGGATGGCGGCCCTCTCCGGGGTCGTGCGCGCGCTGGAGGAGGCCGGCATCGAGGCGGAGGACGTGGCCCTGCGCCGCCCCACCCTCGACGAGGTGTTCCTGCATCTGACCGGAGCCCGCGACGGTTCGGGCGCCCCCGTGGGCAAGCGTGTGAAGGAGGCCGTGTGAACACGTACGCGCTGACCGATTCCTGGACCATGACCCGGCGCGAACTCGCCCACTGGGCGCGGCAGCCCGGCCGGGTGGCCGTCGGGCTCGTCTTCCCGGTGATGCTGCTGCTGATGTTCGGCTACCTGGTCGGCGGCGGCCGCGGGGTGAGCGGCGGCTACCTCGACTACCTGCTCCCCGGCATGCTCGCGCTCACCATGGCCTTCGGCCTGGAGAGCACGATGCTCGCCGTCACCCAGGACGTGAACAAGGGCGTCGTCGACCGCTTCCGGTCGATGCCCATGGCCGACGGCGCGGTCCTGGTGGGCCGTTCGGCGGCCGACATGCTCCAGTCGGCGGTGGGCCTGGCCGTGCTGCTCGCCGTCGCGTACGCGCTCGGGTGGCGTGCGCACGGCGGCTTCGGAGACTTCCTGGGCGCCGTGGGACTCCTGCTCCTGTTCCGGTTCGCGATGCTGTGGATCGGCATCCACCTGGCGCTGGTGGCGGGCAGGCCGGAGATGGTCCAGGCCGTGCAGATCCTGGTCTGGCCGGTCGGCTTCCTCTCCAACGCCTTCGCCGCCCCCGAGTCCATGCCGGCCTGGCTGGGCGCCCTCGTCGAGTGGAACCCCATGTCCCACACGGCGACGGCGGTACGGGACCTCCTCGGCGCCCCCGGCGGCGCTCCCGGCCACATCTGGCCCGCCCTGCTGTGGCCCCTGGCCCTGCTGGCCGTCTTCTTCCCGCTGGCGGTCCGCAGGTTCACTCGCATGAGCCGCTGACCGCCCCGCCCCGGCACTAGTGATGGAACCCCGTCGCCGCCGCCTTGTCCCGGGTCAGCGGGTGAGGCTGGCGGCGCAGTTCCGGCAGCAGCCGGGACAGGTCGTCCACGAACAGGTCGGCCAGGTCGGTCGAGAAGCCGTTGCGGCACACGACGCGCAGCACGGAGAGGTCCTCCCGGTTCGGCGGGAAGGTGTACGCGGGCACCAGCCAGCCGCTCTCCCGCAGCCGCCGGGACACGTCGAAGACGTCGTACGACTCCACCTCCGGAGCGGTGGTGAAGGCGAAGACGGGCAGCTCGTCGCCCCGGGTCAGCAGCCGGAAGTCGCCCAGCTCCGCCACCCGGTCGGCGATGCTCCGGGCCACCTCGCGCGCGGAGTGCTGCACGGCCCGGAAGCCCTCCCGCCCGAGCCGCAGGAAGGTGTAGTACTGCGCGACGACCTGGGCCCCCGGGCGCGAGAAGTTCAGCGCGAAGGTCGGCATGTCACCGCCCAGGTAGTTGACGCGGAAGACGAGTTCCTCGGGCAGGGCGGCGGCGTCGCGCCACAGCGCCCAGCCGACCCCGGGATAGACCAGCCCGTACTTGTGCCCCGAGGTGTTGATCGACGCCACGCGCGGGAGGCGGAAGTCCCACACCAGGTCCTCGTCGAGGAAGGGCGCGACCATCGCCCCGGACGCCCCGTCGACGTGCACCGGGACGTCGAAGCCGGTGCGCTCCTGGAGGGCGTCGAGCGCGGCGCACAGGTCCGCGATCGGCTCGTAGGAGCCGTCGAAGGTCGAGCCGAGGACGCCGACCACCCCGATGGTGTTCTCGTCGCACAGCTCGGCGGCGGCCTGCGGGTCGAGGTGGAAGCGGTCGCCCTCCATGGGGACCTGACGGGGCTCCACCTCCCAGAAGGTGCAGAACTTGTCCCAGCACACCTGGACGTTGACGCCCATGACCAGGTTCGGCCTGGCGCCGGGCTTCTGGCCGCGCGCGCTCCAGCGCCGCTTGAGGGCCATCCCGGCGAGCATGCACGCCTCGCTCGACCCGGTCGTCGAGCAGCCCACGGCGCCCGAGGGGTCGGGCGCGTTCCACAGGTCGGCGAGCATCGCCACACAGCGCCGCTCCAGTTCGGCGGTGCGCGGGTACTCGTCCTTGTCGATCATGTTCTTGTCCCGGCACTCCGCCATCAGCCTCCCGGCCTCCGGCTCCATCCAGGTGGTGACGAAGGTGGCCAGGTTCAGCCGGGAGTTGCCGTCCAGCATCAGCTCGTCGTGGACCAGCTGGTACGCCGTCGCGGGCGGCGTCGGGGCGTCCGGAAGCCGGTGCTTGGGCGGCGACTCGGTCATCCCGCCGACGGGGTCCGCGACGCCGTAGAACGGGTTGACGGAGAGCTGGCGGTCGTCGGGACGGGAACCCTTGTGCAGGGGCATGGAAGTCACTCCTCGGCAGACGGAACGAATCGGGACGCGGAAACGGATGGACGCGGAACGGGCGAGGCGGGGAAGGCGGCGGCGCTCAACGGACCGATGTCCCGTCCTCGCGCAGCTGCATCTGCGGCCGGCCCGTGACCAACAGCCAGGCCGGCAGGGAGGCGACGCACAGCAGGGTGACGATCGTGGGGGAAGCCACCAGGACGGCGGCGACGAAGAGGCTCACCCAGCCCTGCCGGGTGATGGCGAGCAGCACGCCCAGGACGCCGGCGGACACCCCCACCGCGGGATGAACGCCGGGCACGAGCGCGTGGGCGGTGAGACCGAGGGCGGTGCCGATGAAGATGGCGGGGAAGATCCGACCGCCCCGGAAGCCGCAGGACGCGGCCACCAGCAGCGCCGCCAGCTTCACCACCGTCATCGTGGCGAACTGCCCGGCCGTCCAGCCCTCGGGATCGCTCGCGAGCTCCCCGATCTCCTCCAGTCCCTTGAAGAGCGTCAGATGGCCGCCCACGGCCGCCAGGAGGCCCAGGACGATCCCGCCGACGGGCAGCGCCAGCATGGGGTGCCGCAGCCGCGCGAACCCGGCGTGGACGTAGGGGAAGGCGCGCACGGCGCACAGCGCGAGCAGCGCGCCCGCCGACGCGACCACCACCGCCGACAGCAGGTCGCCCCCGTCCGGGCGGCCGATCGGGGGAAGGTCGAGGTCGAAGGTCGGCTGGGCCACCAGGCTGGTCGTGAAGGAACCGGCCGCCGCGGCGACCAGGGGGGCGAAGACGCTGTCCCACAACGGGCCCTTCGTCTGCCGCCCCGCCATCGCCTCGGAGATCATCAGCGCCGCCGCCACCGGCGTGCCGAACAGTGCGCCGATCGTCGCCGCCTCGGCCAGCACGGGCCAGACCGGGCCCGGCATGCGGGGCACCAGCCTCCGGCCCAGCCAGTAGGCGAGGCCGACGTTCACGGCGATGAGCGGGTTCTCGGGGCCGAGGCTCGGACCGCCGGCCAGCATCAGCACGGTCGCCACCAGCAGGCCCGGCAGCACGACGGGCGGCAGTACGGGCGCGTTCAGGCCCGTCGTCGCGGGGTCGGGACCGGCGTGGCCCGGCGCCTTCCACACCACCAGGCCGACCGCGATCCCGGTCGCGGTGAGCATGACCATCATCCAGAGCACGGAGTAGCGGCCGATGCCCAGCGCGTCCGGCAGGTTGCCCCACAGCACGTCCTGGAGGCGTTCGGCCAGCCCGCTCACGCCGACGAACAGCAGGCTCGCCACCACGCCGACGACCAGGGCGGGCAGGATCAACGGCAGCAGCGCGCGAGCCGGGGTCGCCGGAGCGGGGGGCGGCGTCTGCCGCGCGGTGTCCTGAGCCACGGGCTCACCATAAGCGGACAAAACGGACTCAACATCCGGAGCCGGGCGGTCGGTCGGCCGACCGGGGCGCACGGAGGAGCCGACGCGGCGGGGAAACCGGCTTGCACCTCACGCCGCGTGAGGTCCCATCGTGGGGCGCGTACCGAGCGCCGCGACCGGGCGAACGTCGCCCGCCGGGGCCGTAATCAGGGAGCGGACGACATGAGCTACTCCGTGGGACAGGTGGCCGGCTTCGCCGGAGTCACGGTGCGCACGCTGCACCACTACGACGGCATCGGCCTGCTCACCCCGAGCGAGCGCAGCCATGCGGGCCACCGGCGCTACAGCGACGCCGACCTCGACCGGCTGCAGCAGATCCTGTTCTACCGCGAGCTCGGTTTCCCGCTCGACGAGGTCGCCGCCCTGCTCGACGACCCGGCCGCGGACCCGCGCGCACACCTGCGCCGCCAGCACGAGCTGCTGACCGCCCGGATCGAGAAGCTGCGGAAGATGGCGGCGGCCGTCCAACACGCCATGGAGGCACGCACGATGGGCATCGACCTGACACCGGAGGAGAAGTTCGAGGTGTTCGGGGACAAGGACCCCGAGCAGTACGCCGAGGAGGCCGAACAGCGCTGGGGCGGCACCGAGGCCTACGCCGAGTCGCAGCGCCGGGCCGCCCGTTACACCAAGGACGACTGGAAGCGCATGCAGGCCGAGGTGGCCGACTGGGGCGAGCGCTACGACGCGCTGATGGCCGCCGGGGAGCCCCCGGCCGGTGAGGCGGCCATGGACATGGCCGAGGAGCACCGGCAGCACATCTGCGGCTGGTTCTACGAGTGCCCGTACGACATGCACCGGGGCCTGGGCGAGATGTACGTCGCGGACGAGCGCTTCAAGGCGTTCTACGACTCCATGCGCCCGGGGCTCGCCGAGCACCTCAAGGAGGCGATCGACGCCAACGCGGCCCGGCACACACGCGCGTAACGGGTCCCTCCGAGGAACCGCACGACAGGCGCCGCGCACCGGTGTGGCCCGGGGTCACTCCCGGGCCACGACCACCGCCGTCCCGTAGGCGCACACCTCGGTGCCCACGTCCGCGGCCTCCGTCACGTCGAAGCGGAACGCCAGCACCGCGTTGGCGCCACGCACGCGTGCCTGCTCGACGAGCCGCTCCATGGCCTGGTTGCGGGTCTCCACGAGCGTCTTGGTGAGGCCCTTCAGCTCGCCGCCGATCATCGACTTCAGGCCGGCGCCGATCTGGCTGCCCAGGTGCCGCGAGCGCACCGTCAGCCCGAAGACCTCGCCGATGACCTGCTCGACCCGGTGCCCGGGTACGTCGTTGGTGGTGACGACCAGTACGTCCGGCTGGGGCCCCTGGCCGCCGCCGTAGTCCTCGATGCCCATGTCCACAGGTTTGCCCAAGCGGAGGCACAGTGCATCCTGGGAACGCCTTGGAACCTGGGCGGGGCCGGTTGCGTTGTACGTTTGGGCAGCCAGCCCGGCCCGTACCCCCCAGCCCGTACCCCACAGCAGGAGCCACATCCCCGTGACCACGCTTGCGCTAGGCCCCGAGTGGCTCAGCCCGGACTATCTGATCGAGACCTTCAGCCTGCCCGGCATCCTGCTGATCGTCTTCGCCGAGTCCGGCCTGTTCGCCTTCCTCCCCGGTGACTCCCTGCTGTTCACGGCGGGCCTCTTCGTGGCCGAGGGCCAGTACATCTCCCAGCCCCTGTGGCTGGTCTGCACGCTCATCGTGCTCGCGGCGGTCGTCGGTGACCAAGTGGGTTACATGATCGGCAAGTTCCTCGGGCCCAAGCTCTTCAACCGCCCGAACTCCAAGCTCTTCAAACAGGAGAACCTGGAGAAGGCGCACGAGTTCATGGAGAAGTACGGCCCGAAGGCGATCGTCCTCGCCCGCTTCGTGCCGATCGTGCGCACCTTCGCGCCCATCGTGGCCGGCGCAGGCAGCATGAAGTACCGCACGTTCCTCGCCTACAACATCATCGGCGGCGTCGCCTGGGGCACGGGCGTCACCCTCGCCGGGTACTGGCTCGGCCAGATCAAGTTCATCAAGACGAACGTCGAGGCGATCCTGATCCTCATCGTGCTCGTCTCCGTCGTCCCGATCCTCATCGAGTTCCTCCGGGAGCGGTCCAAGAAGAAGCGCGCGGCGGCCCAGCAGCCGGCCCACGCCCAGCAGCAGGTCGCGGCCCCCGTCATGGACGACGCGACCACGCAGCTCCGCCGCATCGACCAGAACGAGCCTTACGGCCGGCCGGGCAACCAGCAGGACGACTACTACGGCGGCGGGCAGCAGTACCCCCAGCAGGACTGGCAGCCGCAGCAGCAGACCTACGGCGCCCCCCAGAACACCCAGCACCCGCAGCACCCGCAGAACCAGAACGGCCAGTACCCCTACAACGGCGGATACTGAGCCCGCGACTGACGAGGGGCGCGGCCCTCCAGAAAGGCTGCGCCCCGGCTCAGAAGCCTCGCGTCCGCTTGGCGGCCCGCCGCTTCTCCGCCGACCCGATCCGCAGGAACATCCGCGAGATCTCCGACCCCAGGTTCACCCCGATGGCGATGGCCATGGCCAGCGCCGCTGCCTTCGTCAGGGACACCAGCCCGGCGTCCACCTTGTTCTGAGCGAACGCCAGCAGCCCGAAGTAGGTGGCCGAACCGGGCAGCAGCGGACCGATCGCGGCCGTCGTGTACGGCAGCGCCGAAGCGAACCGGTACCGCGCCAGCAGCTGCCCGAACAGGCCCACCACCCCGGCCGCGACCGCCGTGGACGCGACGGGGGAGATGTCGCCGGCGTAGTGCATCGCGCCGAACACCGACCAGGCCACGCCGCCGTTCAGCGTCACGGCGAGCACGGTGGCCCGCTCCTGCTGGAGCAGCACCGCGAAGGTCAGCGACAGCAGCATCGACGCGGCGATCGACCACAGCGGACGCTTGCTGATGCCCAGGGCGGCGTCGGGGTTGAGGTGCGCGCCGAGCTGCACGCCCACGTACAGCATCACCAGCACGCCGAGCACGATGCCGACGAAGAAGTACATGACCTCCAGCAGTCGTGCCGCGGCGGTGATGTAGAAACCGGTCAGACCGTCCTGCACGCCCGCCACCAGCGCCCGCCCGGGCAGCAGCGCGAACAGTCCACCGGTGATGACCGCGGAGGCCTCCACGTCGACGTGCGTCAGCGTCAGCGCGGCCCCGATCGCGGCGGGCGGCATCGCGGCGACCAGGAACTGGTAGAACTCCGGCAGCCCGCGCCCCGCGCACAGCCAGGCCAGCCGGTCGCCGAGCATCGCGCCGAGCGCCGCCGCCACGAACACGATCAGGTCGCCGCCGACCAGCACCGAGGCCGCGCCCGCGAGCAGTCCGCTCGCCGAGGTCAGCACCCAGGTGGGGTAGGGGTGCCGGTTGCGACGTATCTCCGCGAGACGGCGGTAGGCCTCCTCCAGGGAGATCTGCGTCTCGGGGTCGCTGAGGTCGTCGACGAGCTGGAAGACGGCCGCCAGGCGCGTGTAGTCGGTGCCGCGGCGCCGCACGGTCCGTGAGGCCGTCACCGGGTCCTCCACCAGCGAGGGCTGGTAGGAGATCGACAGCAGCGTGAAGGTGACGTTCGGCTCGCAGCGGTCGAGCCCGTAGGAGCGGCACACCGCGAACATCGCGGCCTCCACGTCCTCGGCGCCCTCGCCGCCCGCCAGCAGCAGCTCACCGATACGCAGCGTCAGGTCGAGGACGCGCGGGACGGCCGGGCCCTCGTCCTCCTCCGTCTTCGGCGCCCGCTCCGGCGCGGGCCGCTCGGCCACCGGCATGCGCAGCATCGTGCGCATCCGGTCCTGCCAGGGCACGTCCTTGGTGAGGCTGACCACCGGAAAGCCCTCGGCGGGCGTGAACGCTGCCGGGGCCTGCCGGGAGCTGTACGTTCTCGGGGTGCTGAACGCCGACCCCTCGGGTTCGCCGGAGGCCGGCTGCGGGGTGTCCAGCCCCTGCGGCACGGAGAACTCCGACGTGGTCTCCGACTCGCCCCCCGCCCGGGAGACGGCCAGTCCCCGGGGGATCGCGAACTCCGAAGTGATCTCGGAGTCGAACGCGCTCCTCGCCTCGTCCGACTGCGGCTTGCGGTCCTCCGCCTCCGACACTGAGCAACGCTCCCTGAACGACACATCCCGTAGGCCTCAGTATGCGCGGATGACGCACACGTATGCGTGCAGGTCGCAAACGGGCAGACGAAAGGGCCGCACACGCACGTGTGCGGCCCCCGGGCCCCGTCCGGCGGGACCTCGCGCTCAGGGCGTCGTCCGGACCGGGGGGAGGTCAGTGACCGCCCTGGTCCTTGAAGCGCTTGTACGACCGCTCGATCTCGGCCTCGGCGTCGGTGCGGCCGACCCAGTCGGCGCCCTCGACGGACTTGCCCGGCTCCAGGTCCTTGTAGACCTCGAAGAAGTGCTGGATCTCCAGGCGGTCGAACTCCGACACGTGGTGGATGTCACGCAGGTGCTCCACGCGCGGGTCGGTCGCCGGGACGCACAGCAGCTTGTCGTCGCCGCCGGCCTCGTCCGTCATCCGGAACATGCCGATGGCGCGGCAGCGGATGAGGCAGCCCGGGAAGGTCGGCTCGTCCAGGATGACGAGCGCGTCCAGCGGGTCGCCGTCCTCGCCGAGGGTGTTCTCGACGAATCCGTAGTCGGTCGGGTAGGCGGTCGAGGTGAAGAGTCGACGGTCCAGGCGGATCCGACCGGTCTCGTGGTCCACCTCGTACTTGTTCCGCGAACCCTTCGGGATCTCGATCGTGACGTCGAACTCCACCGGTGGCTCCTCCATGATCAGCACATAGTTCTGGTGGTTAAGTGTCCCTCACGCAGGTGTGTGATCGCGAAAGGGGCTGGTGATCGTGCCCGAGCTGAGGCCGTGGCGCGCCGCGAGACCGCACGTGGTGCGGGCCGTGGACGCCGTACGACCGCGTCTGGCACAGGCCGCAGAGGTCGTACGACCGCGTCTCGCGCGCGCGGCGGCTGCCGCGAAGCCGCAGGTCGTACGGCTCACACAGGCGGCGAAACCGCAGCTCGCGCGGATCACGAGGCCGAAGGCCGGCCGGGCCTGGCAGTACTCCGCGGGTGCGGCGACCGCCGGGCTGGCCCTGGCCGCCGGCGTGGTGACGGCCGCCGGCCCCTGGGACTCCACGGGTCAGCGTACGGCCGAGCGGGACCGGGCCGCCGCACTGGAACGGACGGGTGGCGCAGATCACGGTCACGGGGGCGACACGTCCCGGGCGTCCGGTGGATCCGATGCGTCCGGAACGTCGGGCACGCCGCGGCCCGCCCCGAGCGCCGCGTCCGTCCTCACCGGTCTCGGCGGCGGCCAGACCCCCGTCAGGTCCGCACCCGGCTCCTCCGCGGCCCTCGCGCGCGTGCTGGACCCGCTCCTGGCCGACCCCGCGCTCGGCGCGAGCCGCGCGGCCGCCGTCGTCGACGTCGCCTCCGGGCGGCGGCTGTACGGCGCGGGCGCGGACCGGCCGTTCACGCCGGCCTCCACCACGAAGATCGCCACCGCGGTCGCCGCGCTCTCCGCGATGGGCGCCGACCACCACCTCACCACCCGCGTCGCCCTCGAACCCGGCACCGGCGAAGTGGTCCTCGTCGGCGGCGGCGATCCCACCCTCGCCGGCCGCCGCAACGCCGAGGGCTGGGCCGACCTGACCACCCTCGCCGACGCGACCGCCGCCGCCCTGAAGAAACGTGGCATCACCCGCGCGACGCTCTCCTACGACACCACCCTGTACGCCGGCTCCGAAGTTCACCCCATCGGGGTCAACGACAACCTCGCCCGCGTCACCGCCCTCACGGTCGACGAGGGCCGCACCGACGGCTCCACGAGCGGCCCGGCGGCCCGCGTCCCCGACCCCGCGGCCGAAGCCGCCCGCACGTTCGCCGAGGCCCTGCGCGCCCGCGGCATCGGCGCCACGTCCCCCGGCCCGTCCAAGGCGACCGCGCGCGCGGTGACCCTCGCCTCGGTGTCCTCGCCGCCCCTGTCCGTCCTCGTCGAACGCATGCTGACCAACAGCGACAACGACATCGCCGAGGCCCTCGCCCGCCAGACCGCCGTGGCGGCCGGCGTCCGCCCCGACTTCGCCGGCGCCGGAAAGGCCGTCCAGAAGCAGCTCGAGGGGCTCGGAGTGCCCCTGTCGGGCGCGGTGTTCAGGGACGGCAGCGGCCTCGACCGCGGCGACCGCCTCACGGCGAACCTCCTCACGACGCTCCTCGCCAAAGCCGGCGACCCCGCCCGCCCCGACCTCCGCCCGGCCCTGACCGGCCTGCCCGTCGCCGGGTTCACCGGCACCCTCAGCGCCCGCTACGCCGACGGCGCGGCCGGCATCGTCCGCGCCAAGACCGGCACCCTCACCGGCGTCAACACCCTCGCCGGCACGGCCGTCGACAAGAACGGCCGCCTGCTGGCCTTCGCCGTCCTCACCTCGCAGACGACGGACCCCGCGTCGGCCCAGTCGGCCCTGGACCGGGCGGCGACAGCCCTGGCGACGTGCGGCTGCACCTGAGACGGACCGATCGGCTCGGGCGGGCTCGCGAGGACCACCCGCCGGGCCGCCGCCCGGATCACAGCACGCCGGGACCGCCGAGGGGGCTTCGCGCTCTGCCCGTGGTCGCGGGCCTCACGTACGGTTGACACATGACGAGCATCGGTGGTGCCTCTTCCGGGATGGTCGACTGGGATCTCGCGGTGGCGACCGCGACGCGGCTCGTGCGGCCGGGGCCCGACGTGAGCCGGGACGAGGCCCGGGCCGTCGTCGCCGAGTTGCGCCGGCACGCCAAGGCCTCGGAGGGGCACGTCCGGGGCTTCACCGGTCTGGGCACCGAGGAGACCCACGACACCCCCGTCCTCGTCGTCGACCGCCCCGGCTGGGTCCGGGCGAACGTCGCCGGCTTCCGCGAGATCCTCAAGCCCCTCCTGGAGAAGATGCAGGAACGCCGTGGCGGCGGCGCCGGCGGCACCGTCCTCAGCGCCGTCGGCGGCAAGGTCACCGGCGTCGAACTGGGCATGCTGCTCTCGTTCCTGGCCTCCCGCGTCCTCGGCCAGTACGAGACCTTCGCGCCCGCCGCCCGCGAACTCCCCGGCGGCAACGGCGCGGGCCGGCTCCTCCTCGTGGCGCCGAACATCGTGCACGTCGAGCGCGAACTCGACGTCGACCCGCACGACTTCCGCCTCTGGGTGTGCCTGCACGAGGAGACCCACCGCACCCAGTTCTCCGCGGTGCCCTGGCTGCGCGACCACCTCGAGGGCGAGATCCAGTCGTTCCTGGCGGAGACCGACGTCGACCCCATGACCTTCCTGGAACGCGTCCGTGAGGCCGCCCAGTCCCTCGCCGGCGGCCGCCCCGAGGGCGAGGAGGACGACGGCGGGCACTCTCTCGTCGAACTCGTCCAGAGCCCCGCCCAGCGCGAGATCCTCGCCCGCCTCACCGCCGTGATGTCCCTCCTGGAGGGTCACGCCGACTTCGTCATGGACGGCGTGGGACCGGACGTCGTGCCGACCGTGGCCGAGATCCGCGAGAAGTTCCAGCAGCGCCGCGCCAAGGGCGCCTCCCGCCTGGACATGGCCCTGCGCAAGCTCCTCGGCCTGGACGCCAAGCTCCGGCAGTACAAGGACGGCGAACGCTTCGTGCGGGCCGTCGTCGACCAGGTCGGCATGGACGGCTTCAACCGGGTGTGGACCTCCCCCAACACGCTCCCCACCAAGGCCGAGATCGCCAAACCGGCGGACTGGGTCGCCCGGGTGCACCGCAAGGCCGACCCGGCGTGACGTGAGAACGCCGAACGGCAGGCGAACGCCCTCGCAATCACCCGTCCGAGGGACCGTGAGCCTCTCGTAGGCGTGCAATGCTCGGGGAGCGGCCCGGTTCTGTCACCATCTACACACTCTGCGTGACCGGACTCGGGCTCACCCCCGACAACTTCATTGAAGGGAACCGGACATGGGTCCCCATCCTGCGGTCGCGGCGATACGCCTGGCGGTCCGCCGCGTCCTCCACGACATCCTCAACGACCACACCGGCGCCCCCGGAGCCCCGGCCCCCGCCGAGGCCCCTCGCGGCTCCGACGCCCCACCGCACGAGCGCCCGCGCCCGCCGCTCGTGCTCGTCGCGTGCTCCGGCGGCGCCGACTCCATGGCGCTCGCCTCCGCCCTCGCCTTCGAAGCCCCCAAGCTGGGCATCCGCGCCGGCGGCGTCACCGTCGACCACGGTCTCCAGGCCGGCTCCGACCAGCGGGCCGACGAAGTCGTCCTGCGGCTTCGCGAACTCGGCCTCGATCCCGTCGAGGCCATCGCCGTCACCGTCGGGCGGCAGGGCGGCCCCGAGGCGGCCGCCCGCGACGCACGCTACGCCGCCCTGGACGCCGTCGCCGAACGCCACGGCGCCGCCGCGGTCCTGCTCGGCCACACCCGCGACGACCAGGCGGAGACCGTCCTCCTCGGCCTCGCCCGCGGCTCCGGCATCCGCTCCCTGTCCGGGATGGCCGCGGTCTCGGGGGCCGGCGGCCGCTACCGGCGCCCCTTCCTCGCCCTCGACCGGCAGACCGCCCGCAAGGCCTGCATGGCCCAGTCCCTGCCGGTCTGGGACGACCCGCACAACACCGACCCGGCCTACACGCGCTCCCGGCTGCGCCACGAGGGCCTGCCCGCGCTGGAGAAGGCCCTCGGCAAGGGCGTCGTCGAAGCCCTCGCCCGGACGGCCCAGCTCTCCCGCGACGACGCCGACGCCCTCGACGCCTGGGCCGGCCAGGCCGAGACCTCCGTACGGGACGCGACGGGCCTGCTGGAGTGCGCCAAGCTCTACGCCCTGCCGCCCGCCGTACGACGGCGCATCCTGCGCCGCGCAGCCATCGACGCGGGCGCGCCGGCCGGCTCGCTCTTCGCCCGGCACATCGAGGAGATCGACCGGCTGATCACCGGCTGGCGCGGGCAGGGCGCCATCAATCTCCCCGGCAAAGTCGTGGCCCAGCGCCAGGGTGGCAGACTGGTGATTCGGCAAGGCTGAATCCGGACCCCTCCGGCACCGCGTGGAGGGGCGGCCGGCCGGTGGGACGACCGAAAGTGATGCGGGTGGACGCGAAAGACATGGGTGCCGACCTCAAGAAGGTGCTCATCACCAAGGAAGAGATCGACGCCAAGCTCGCCGAGCTGGCGGCGAAGATCGACGCGGAGTACGCGGGCAAGGACCTGCTCATCGTCGGCGTCCTCAAGGGCGCGGTAATGGTCATGGCCGACCTCGCCCGGGCGCTGTCCACCCCCGTCACCATGGACTGGATGGCCGTGTCCTCCTACGGCGCGGGCACCCAGTCCTCCGGTGTGGTGCGGATCCTCAAGGACCTCGACACCGACATCAAGGGCCGGCACGTCCTCATCGTCGAGGACATCATCGACTCCGGCCTGACCCTGTCCTGGCTGCTGTCCAACCTCGGCTCGCGCGAGCCCGCCTCCCTCAAGGTGTGCACGCTGCTGCGCAAGCCCGAGGCCGCGAAGGTCGCCATCGACGTCGAGTGGGTCGGCTTCGACATCCCCAACGAGTTCGTCGTCGGCTACGGCCTCGACTACGCCGAGAAGTACCGCAACCTCCCGTTCGTCGGTACGCTCGCGCCCCACGTCTACGGCGGTTGAGCCGTACGGGCGGGGTGCGGTGACCAGACGGCCCAAGCCCCGCGGCACGACCGGGAACCCCAGCGGGTCCAGCACCGTTGGAGCTTGCAGACGGGTACGCCGACCTTCCAGTGCGGCTTCGCGCGACAATGCTGGGGTACCGTCAGAAGAACTGTCTTATCAAACTCACTATGGCAGGAGGGACGGGGCGGCTCCGCTCCGTATGGATGGACGTGAAGCGATACTTCCGTGGGCCGGTCATGTGGATCGTGCTGGCCGTCCTTGCCGTGGTCGTGTTGATGCAGGTCGTCGGCTCGTCCGGCGGCTACAAGACGGTGGACACCGGCCAGGTCGTGGCAGCGATCAACGACAACAAGGTCGAGTCGGCCAAGCTGACCACCGGTGACGATCAGATCGTCAAGATCACCCTCAAGGACGGCGAGAAGGTCGAGGGCAGCTCCAAGGTCCAGGCCAGCTACATCGGCGACCAGGGCGTGACCATCGCCAACACGCTGCAGACCAAGTACCAGGACAAGCAGATCCCGGACGGCTACACAGTGTCGCCGTCCAAGCAGAACCCGATCGTGGGCATCCTGCTCACGCTGCTCCCCTTCGTCCTCATCGTCGTCGTCTTCCTGTTCCTGATGAATCAGATGCAGGGCGGCGGCTCCCGGGTCATGAACTTCGGCAAGTCCAAGGCCAAGCTCATCACCAAGGACACTCCGAAGACGACGTTCTCCGACGTCGCCGGTTCGGACGAGGCCGTCGAGGAACTGCACGAGATCAAGGAGTTCCTGCAGGAGCCTGCGAAGTTCCAGGCCGTCGGCGCCAAGATCCCCAAGGGCGTTCTGCTCTACGGGCCTCCCGGCACCGGCAAGACCCTGCTCGCGCGCGCCGTCGCCGGCGAGGCGGGCGTCCCCTTCTACTCGATCTCCGGTTCCGACTTCGTCGAGATGTTCGTCGGCGTCGGCGCCTCCCGGGTGCGCGACCTCTTCGAGCAGGCCAAGGCGAACGCCCCGGCGATCGTCTTCGTCGACGAGATCGACGCGGTCGGCCGCCACCGCGGCGCCGGCCTCGGCGGCGGTCACGACGAGCGCGAGCAGACGCTGAACCAGCTGCTCGTCGAGATGGACGGCTTCGACGTCAAGGGCGGCGTGATCCTCATCGCCGCGACGAACCGGCCCGACATCCTCGACCCGGCCCTCCTGCGCCCCGGCCGTTTCGACCGCCAGATCGCGGTCGACCGCCCGGACATGCAGGGCCGTCTGGAGATCCTCAAGGTCCACCAGAAGGGCAAGCCGGTCGCGCCCGACGTCGACCTGTCGGCCGTCGCCCGCCGCACGCCCGGCTTCACGGGCGCCGACCTGTCGAACGTGCTGAACGAAGCAGCGCTCCTCACGGCGCGCAGCGACAAGAAGCTGATCGACAACCAGATGCTGGACGAGGCCATCGACCGCGTCGTGGCGGGCCCGCAGAAGCGGACCCGGATCATGTCGGACAAGGAGAAGAAGATCACCGCGTACCACGAGGGCGGACACGCCCTGGTCGCGGCGGCTTCCCCCAACTCCGACCCGGTCCACAAGATCACCATCCTGTCCCGGGGCCGCGCCCTCGGTTACACGATGGTGCTCCCGGACGAGGACAAGTACTCGACCACCCGCAACGAGATGCTCGACCAGCTCGCCTACATGCTGGGCGGCCGGGCGGCCGAGGAACTGGTCTTCCACGACCCGACCACGGGCGCCGCGAACGACATCGAGAAGGCCACCGCCACGGCCCGCGCGATGGTCACCCAGTACGGCATGACCGAGCGGCTCGGCGCCATCAAGTTCGGCGGCGACAACACCGAGCCCTTCCTCGGCCGTGAGATGGCTCACCAGCGCGACTACTCGGAAGAGGTCGCCGCGCTGGTGGACGAGGAAGTCAAGAAGCTCATCGAGAACGCGCACAACGAGGCCTGGGAGATCCTGGTCGAGAACCGCGACGTCCTCGACAACCTCGTGCTCCAGCTGCTGGAGCGGGAGACGCTGGGCAAGGAGGAGATCGCCGAGATCTTCGCCCCCATCGTCAAGCGCCCGCCGCGGCCCGCCTGGACGGGCTCCTCGCGGCGCACACCGTCCACCCGTCCGCCGGTGCTCTCCCCCAAGGAGCTCGCACTGACGAACGGCGCGAACGGCGCGTCGCCGGCGATCAGCACCGCCAAGTCCACCGCGTCGGATCCGGCCACGGTGGCCGAGCCGGCCCCTGAGGAGCGTCCCGAAAACTGACGCTCCGCCCGGAATGGATGCCGCGCCCCCCGAGGTTCTAGCCTTGGGGGGCGCGGCGTTTCCGCATGCCCGCAGCTCAGGCGCGTGACCCACGCGCGCGAACCGCACAGGAACGAGACAGCAGATGACCGACCCCGTGACGCTGGCCGGCGAGGGCCCGATCGGCGCGTTCGACGCGAAGCGCGCCGAGAACGCCGTACGAGAGCTGCTGCTCGCAGTCGGCGAGGACCCGGACCGGGAGGGCCTGCGTGAGACGCCGGCCCGGGTCGCGCGGGCTTACAAGGAGATCTTCGCGGGGCTGTGGCAGCGGCCGGAGGACGTGCTGACGACCACGTTCGACCTGGGGCACGACGAGATGGTGCTCGTGAAGGACATCGAGGTCCTGAGCAGCTGCGAGCATCATCTGGTCCCCTTCGTCGGGTTCGCCCATGTCGGCTACATCCCGTCCGCCGAAGGCAAGATCACGGGGCTCTCGAAGCTGGCCCGGCTCGTGGACGTCTACGCCCGGCGTCCGCAGGTGCAGGAACGGCTCACCACGCAGGTCGCCGACTCCCTGATGGAGATCCTGGAACCCCGGGGAGTGATCGTCGTCATGGAGTGCGAGCACATGTGCATGTCGATGCGGGGGGTGCGCAAGCCCGGGGCGAAGACCATAACGTCGGCGGTCCGCGGTCAGCTGCGCGATCCTGCGACCCGTAACGAGGCCATGAGCCTGATCATGGCGCGCTGACGCCGACGCGCCCAGCGACGGCCACGGCCGTCCCGGCGGCCGTCACGCCGTGGAGGCGGCTCCCGTGTTGTCGTCGTCGTCCTCGGGGAGCTTGCAGACCCGCTCCAGGAAGATGGCCGCCGCTATGACGGCGATGCCGGCCACGACGGAGAAGGCGGCGTAGACCGCCTGGTCGCGGCGGGCGGGCATGTCCAGGGACTCCAGCAGGAAGACGCCGGTGCCGCCGTACATGCCGGCGACGAGGGCGGCCACCAGCGCGCTGGCGTGGCCGAAGACGACGGCGCGCGCCGCCATCAGGGGGTCGACGCCCTTGGCCTCGGGACGGCGCTCGCGCTGCGCCTTGAGGCGGGCGCGCAGGGAGAGCGCCGTGGCCAGCAGGATCACGGCGATCACGGCGAGCGCGATGGGCGCCGCCAGCGGGACGCTGGGGAGCGTCCCGAGCGAGTTCCACAGGCGGGCGCCCGCCCAGGACAGGACGCCGGCGACGAGGAAGACGCCGACCAGCGTCCTGATGCGCAGCTCTCTCACGGTGTCCCTTCGGTTCCCCCGGATCCCACGGGCTGTGGTCGTCGCGGCCGTCGTCGACCTTAACGACTACTCGGGCAGCCTGAGTTCCAGGTCCGCCCGTGCTTCCACACCCTCGCGGGTGACCGCGTCGAGGAGGTCGGCGACCGCACCCCGGCCGGGGACGCGGGCCTCGGGGTCCACGTCGTGCCACGGCGCGAGGACGAAGGCCCGTTCGTGGGCGCGGGGGTGCGGGAGCGTCAGGTGCGGGTCGTCGGAGACGACGTCGGCGTACGCGACGATGTCGACGTCCAGCGTGCGCGCGCCCCAGCGCTCGTCGCGCACGCGGTGGAAGGCCTCCTCGACCGCGTGCGCCCGCTCCAGCAGCGAGGACGGGGGCAGGGTCGTCTTCAGCACGACGACGGCGTTGAAGTAGGGCGGCTGGCTGCCGGGCTCGACGCCCCACGGCTCCGTCTCGTACACCGGGGAGACGGCCTTCACCCGCACGCCCGGGGTGTCCTCCAGGGCGTCGATGGCTCCCTGGAGGGTCTCCAGGCGGTTGCCGAGGTTGGAGCCGATGGCGACGACGGCCCGTTTCGGGTTGTGGAGCGTGGTGTCGGCGGCGTCGACCTTCTCGACGACGGAGGCCGGTACCGGCTGTACGGTCGGGTCGCTGTGACCCTCGGTGAAGGACGCGGTCATGCTCGGCTCCGGGTGATGGTGACGGTCACGTCGTCGAAGGGGACCGTGATCGGCGCGTCCGGCTTGTGGACGCAGACCTCGACCTCCTGGACCCCTTCGTGCTTCAGGCAGGCCTGGGCGATGCGCTCGGCGAGCGTCTCGACGAGGTCGACGGGATCACCCTCGACGACGGCGACGACTTCCTCAGCCACGATGCCGTAGTGCACGGTCTTCGCCAGGTCGTCGTCGGCCGCGGCCGGACGGGTGTCCAAGCCGAGGGCGAGGTCCACGATGAAGGTCTGGCCCTCTTCGCGTTCCCTGGGGAACACGCCGTGGTACCCGCGGGCCTTCAGGCCGCGCAGCGCGACACGATCCACGCGAATCCTCCTGCAATCGTCGGTGACGGCCGGTTCGTCCGTGTGCGGGCGTCACACCGGCCTCGGACGAATCTACCCGCGAGCACTGACATCGCCGGGCCACGGGGACCCTCGGCACCGGACCGGACGTCAGAGGTTCACCGTGCGTTTCCCCTGGGGAGGCCGGTGGCTCACGGGCTGATAGCCGCCCCTACCCGCGAGTTCGTGATTCCAACCACTTCTTGGTCCCTTCGGCGTCCTGACCGGCGTCGTGGAGGACCGCCCGCCGACTCAAGCGAGGGTCTCGCCGCCGCCGTTGCCGCTCTCGCCGTCCTCGTCGTTCTCGCCGTTGTCCGGGCCCTCGTCGTCGTCGGCTTCGGCCAGCACCGGGGAGGCGTGGTGCGACCACAGCTTCCAGCCGTCGGACGTGCGGCGGAAGACGTTCGTGGCGACCACCAACTGGCCCACGAGCGGCCCCAGCTCCTCGCCCTCCTCCGGTGCGGGACCGCCGCTGAGGATGTTCTCGGTGCAGGTCACCAGGGCGGTGTCGCCGGTCACGGACACGTGCACGTCGGTGAGGAAGAACTGGATGTAGTCGGTGTTCGCCATGATCAGCGCGTACGACCGGAGCACCTCGCCGCGCCCGGTGAGCACGGGCCAGCCGGGGTGCACGCAGGAGACCACGCCGGTGTCCGCCGGGTCGTGGTACTCCTCGTCGACGCCGAGGTCGGCGGGTGTGAGCCAGAACGAGGACACCGACTCGAAATCGCCGCGCTCCAGCGCCTCGTAGAAGGCGGTGTTGGCGGCCTCGACCTGCTCGACGTCCGTGTGCGGGGCGCTCACAGGGCTCCCTCTGCGCCGGCGCGGGGGGTGTCCTGGCCGGTCGCGCGGTGGTGCGTGCGCGCTCCCTCCGCTGCGCGCGCTCCCTCCACGGCGCGCGCGACCCGCACGGCGTCGGCGGTCGCGCGTACCGCGTGCACGCGGACCGCCCACGCGCCCGCGTGCGCCGCGAGGGCGGAGACGGCGGCGGTGGCGGCGTCGCGTTCGCGCGCGGGGGGCGGAGCGCCCTGCGGGCCGGCCAGCACACGGCCGAGGAAGCGCTTGCGGGAGGCGGCGACGAGCACAGGGCGGCCGAAGGCGTGCAGACGGTCCAGGCAGGCCAGCAGCGACAGATCGTGGTCGGCCTCCTTGGAGAAGCCGAGGCCGGGGTCGATGACGACGCGGTCGGGGGAGACGCCGCCGGCGACGACGGCGTCCACACGCGCGTGCAGTTCGTCGACGACTTCGCGGACGACGTCCTCGTAGACGCCCCGGACGTTGCCGCCCTCCAGGAAGCCGCGCCAGTGCATGACGACGAAGGGGGCGCCCGCGTCGGCGACGACCGGGATCATCTCGGGGTCGGCCAGTCCGCCGCTGACGTCGTTGACCAGGGCGGCGCCGGCGGCGAGGGCCCGGGCGGCGACGGAGGCGCGCATGGTGTCGACGGACACGACGACTCCCTCGGAGGCGAGCCCGCGGACGACGGGCACGACACGGCGCAGCTCCTCCGCCTCGTCCACACGGGCCGCTCCGGGGCGGGTGGACTCGCCGCCCACGTCGACGAGGTCGGCGCCCTCGGCGACCAGGTGGAGGCCGTGCTTGACGGCGGTCGTCGTGTCGAAGAAGCGGCCGCCGTCGGAGAAGGAGTCGGGGGTCACGTTGACGACGCCCATGACCGCGCAGCGGTCCCACTCGGGAAGGCCGTCGACGTGCCCGCGTCCGCTCTGCTTGCTCATACGTTCAGCGTAGGCCCAGCGGGGCGCCGGGACGGTGCGCGGCCCGGTCGGACGCCCCGGGTGGGGCGGTCCGGCCGGGCCGGGTCCTGGGCGCAGGGCGGCTACGCGGCCCGCATGTCCCGTTCGCGCACCCGGTCCGCCACGACGTGCGCGCACGCGCGCGGGGTGGCGGTGCGGCGGCGCAGGAAGCGCGGCAGGGGGAGGGCCAGGGTGACGAAGCCCTCGGCCTGCATGGCGGCGAAGCCGATGCGGGGCAGGTCGGCGGAGGCCCGGTAGACCACGAAGCGGGGCTCCCAGCGCGGCTGGAACTTGGCGTTGAACTTGTACAGCGACTCGATCTGGAACCAGCGCGAGAGGAACACCAGCAGTCCGCGCCAGGCGCGCAGCACCGGACCCGCGCCGATCTTCTCGCCCCGTGCCAGCGCCGAGCGGAACATGGCGAAGTTGAGGGACACGCGCGCGATGGCGAACTTCGGCGCGGCCTGGAGGGCGGCGACGATCAGCAGTTCGTTCATGCCCGGGTCGGCCGAGCGGTCGCGGCGCATCAGGTCTAGGGAGGCGCCGTCCGTGCCCCAGGGCACGAAGTGCAGGATCGCCTTCAGGTCGCCGTACTCGCCCGGCTCGGCGTCGGCCTTGTGGGCGGTGGCGATGAGGCAGTCGCCGTCGGCGGGGTCGCCGATCCGGCCGAGGGCCATGGAGAAGCCGCGCTCGGTGTCGGTGCCACGCCAGTCCTCGGCGGCGCGCCGGATGCGCTCCAGTTCGGCTTCGCCGAGGTCACGGACACGACGGACCCGGGTCTCGTAACCGGCGCGCTCGATGCGCTTGACCATCTGGCGCACGTTGCGCATCGCGCGGCCGGCGAGCGAGAAATCCGCCACGTCCACCACCGCCTCGTCGCCCAGCTCCAGGGCGTCGAGTCCGGTCTCGCGGGTCCACACCTCGCCGCCCGTCTCCGAGCAGCCCATGACGGCGGGGGTCCAGGAGTGGGCCTTGGCCTCGTCCATGAAGCGCTCGATGGCGCCGGGCCAGGCCTCGACGTCGCCGATGGGGTCGCCGCTGGCGAGCATCACGCCGGAGACGACGCGGTAGGTCACGGCGGCCTTGCCGCTGGGGGAGAACACGACGGCCTTGTCGCGGCGCAGCGCGAAGTGGCCGAGGGAGTCGCGGCTGCCGTGCTTGGCCAGCAGGCCGCGCAGCCGGGACTCGTCCTCCTCGGTGAGGCGGGCCGCCGGGTGCTCGGGCCGGAAGGCGAGGTAGATGGTGGTGACCGCGGTGATCCAGCCGAGGGCGCCCAGGGAGAAGGCGACCGTCCAGGAGGTGTTGCCCTGGTAGTCGACGGGGCCCTCGAAGCCGAACAGGCCGTACAACACGTGGGTGATGCGGTCGGCCAGGCTGGGGTCGCCGATCAGACGGCCGGGGTGGGCGCTGACGATGACCATGCCCAGCATGAGCGAACCCGCGCCCATGAGGACGAAGTTGGCGAGCGCGCGCCAACGGCTGCGCGGGTCGGGCAGCGCGGCGAACTGGTCGCGGTGGACGAGCAGCGGTATCAGCAGCGCCAGGGAGATCAGCGCGCCGACGACGGAGTGCCGGTAGGTGAACTGCGCGACGGCGCCCGCGGGGAGGAGCACGACGGCCGCGCGCCACGCGCGCCGCTTGCCGCGCTTGAGGCCGTGCGCGAGCAGCAGCAGCAGGACGCCCGCGCTGAGCGACATGGCGGCCGCGAACGGGCCGAAGGAGCCGGGCAGCACCTCGGCGATGGTGTGCATCCTGCTGTGCCGGAACCGGGGGAACACGCCCGCGGCGACGTCCAGCAGACCCACGAGGGCGCACGCCCTGCTGACGAGGACGGGCACGGCCTCGGGGCGGGGGCCCCGGATCAGCCGGCGCACCCTGCTCGGAACCCCGCCCGACATTTCCTCATCTTCCCTGACAGACATCGCATCCCGTAGTTCCGCGAGAGACATGGAGACCCGGGCCCGATCGGGCATCCGGCGACTTTGTGCCCTCTAGGACGGTGTCTCGGGGAGAGAGGTTCACTCGCCTCGTCAAAGCCGCCGAAAAGGCCAAGGAAAGTCCGGGAAAAGCCCCCGCGCAGGAGCGGAGGCGGACGGGAACCCCGGCGGAGAGCGCAGGCAGGAACACCTCATGGGTCTCACGAGCAACGCAACGCTGTGGACGACGGCCGCCGCCGCTCTACTGCTGTTCGCCGGCACGGTGTGGCAGTGGCCGCGGCTGGCGGGACGCGGCTGGCGGGCCGTCACCGGGCGCGTCGGTCTGCTGCTCGCCACGCAGGTGGCGCTCTTCGCGGCGGTGGGTCTCGCCGCCAACCAGGCGTTCGGCTTCTACGCCAGCTGGGCCGACCTGTTCGGGAAGGAGAACGACCAGGGCGTCGTCGTCGACCACGCGGAGGACGGCCGTCCGACGGGACCGCTGCGCGTCGTCGACACGCGCCGCCTGGCGGGCGGGGGGCAGACGAGCACGAGCGGGCAGATCCAGCAGGTCGCCGTGGCGGGCCGGACGACGGGCATCAACTCGCCCGCGTTCGTGTACCTGCCCCCGGAGTACTTCGACCCGCAGCAGCGCACGCGTACGTTCCCCGCGGCCGTCATCCTCACGGGCTACCCCGGCACGGCCAAGGCGCTCGTCGACAAGCTGGAGTACCCGCGTACCGCGCGGGAGCTCGCCAAGGCCGGCCGTATGGAGCCGACGATCCTGGTGATGCTGCGGCCGACGGTGGCGCCGCCGAGGGACACCGAGTGCGTGGACATCCCGGGCGGGCCGCAGACCGAGTCGTTCTTCGCCAAGGACCTGCCGGAGGCGGTGGCGGCGCACTACCGGGTGAACAAGAAGCCGGGCAGCAGATGGGGCGTCATAGGCAACTCCACGGGCGGCTACTGCGCTCTGAAGCTGGCGATGCACCACCCCGACGTCTTCGCGGCGGGCGCCGGCCTGTCGCCGTACTACACCGCGCCGTCCGACCCGACGACCGGAGACCTCTTCCACGGCGACAAGACCCGCCGCGCCGAGGCCGATCTGCGCTGGTTCATCAAGCACCGGCCCGCGCCGGACACTTCGCTGCTCGTCACCAGCAGCAAGGTCGGGGAATCCGACTACAAGCCCACGATGAAGTTCATCGACATGGTGAAGGCGACGAAGAAGACGAGGATCTCGTCGATCATCCTCGAAAGCGGCGGACACAACTTCAACACCTGGCGGAGGGAGATCCCGGCGACCCTGGAGTGGGTCAGCGGACGGCTGAGCAGCCCGTGACACCGGGGCCGTGGCGGCCGCCCAGCGGAAACGATCTTGTTTGTCGTCGAATTCCGTGACGGCGCTGAATGCCGATGCGCTGTGAAGACTTCGGAACGGCTGTGTTTTTACGGGGCGGGGCGCCAACAATCCTCTACGCGCGGTAAGTTTCTGGCCATGCCACGTGGACGTCACCGCCATTCACCGCCCTTGCACAGGCTGCTTCCTCCGTCGGCGATCGCAGGCGTCTCCGTCGTCTGCGCCCTCGGTCCCTGGGTGTTCACGGAGCCCCTCGCGCTCCGAGGTCTGGCCGCCGCCGCCGCGGCGACGGCGGTCATCGGCGCGATCGTCATGCGCCGTTGGGACATCCAGGCCGGCAAGCAGGTCGCCGACCTCACACGCGCGCGTGCGGGCGACGAGTGGCGCTTCGAGGAGCGCGTCGCCGAGTTGGAGAGCGACCTCGACGAGTCGCGCGAGCTGCGGATGAAGCTGGAGCAGCGGCTGCGCGCCAAGCGCGCCGAACTCGCCGGCCTGCGCAACGAGCACGCGGCGCTGCTGCGCCGCTACGCCACCGCCGAGACCGAGCGGGCGACCGCCCTGGAGGGCCGCCGCCTGCTGGAGATAGAAGCCGCGCCGCCGTCGAACGCCCTGCCGCCCGCGCCTGCTGCGGAGACGGCCGAGGGCGCGGGGACCGAGGTGACTTCGGCCGAGGCCGCGCTCGATGACGTCGCGGTCGATGACGTCGCGCCCGCCGAGGGACCGGTCGACGGGGCTTCGGCGGCTGAGGCCTTGAACGCCGGCGTATCCGCTTCCGGGGCGTCCGGTGAGGGCGAGGCCGACGCTCCCGCGATCTTCAACGCCGACGGCTCCAAGCTGTTCCTGCGTGCGCTGAGCGCGCTCGCCCGCTTCGACGCCGACCGGCCCGAGCGCGCGGAGTCCGCGCAGCCCGAGCCGGCTCGGCCCGCCGTGTCCGAGCCGGTGAAGTCCGCCGAGCCGACCGAGCCCGCCGAGCCGACCGAGCTCGTCGGGCCGGCCAAGCCCGGCAAGCCGGCCGAGGCCGCCAGGACCAAGTCCGCCAAGCCGGCCGAGGCCAAGTCCGCCGGCACCGCCGACTCCACCGAACCCGCCGACGCCAAGCCCGCTTCGGTCGCCTTCTCGAAGGCCGGCGGCGACAAGGAGGCCGCGCGGGAGGACGAGGCGGAGGGGAAGCCCGAGGCGGTCGACGAGCACACGCGCGCGGCCGCCCCACCCCTGGACGCCGACGAGGACGAGGCCCCGGCACAGACGACGGCCGCAACCGCGCCGGAAGAGGCCGCCGAGCGGACGCAGGCCACAGACGCGAACCCGACGGACGGAACAGACGGCACGGACGCCACGGACACCCCGGAAGCGCCCCACGCCGCCGCTCCCGCGCGGCGTCCCGGCGGTCACTTCACCGTGCCCACCGCCGTGGCCGTCGCTCCCGAGTCGCAGCCGGTACGCCGGCCCACGGCCGAGGGCGGGTTCGACTTCTTCGGCACGAAGGAGTCGGCGGCGTCCGACGCCCTGGAGGCCGTGCAGAACGAGGACCTCGCCGACGTCGTCGGCCAGGAGGCGCTCGCGCTGCACAAGGCGGAGACCGAGGCGGAGTTCAAGCCGGCCGACGACTCGCGCCGCGTCGGCCAGGTGATCGACCTGACCGTGCACGACGAGACCGAGCAGATCGACCTGCACCGCCTGCGCAGCGCCGTCTCCTGAACAGGCCTTGCACGACAGCTCCTAGTGCCTGTCGGGGCACTAGGCCATCCACCGGTCGGGCCGGGCGTCACGGCGTCCGGTCCGGGACCGTTCGGCCTGGCCGCGCAGCAGCTCCGCGGCCTCCCGCGCGTCCCGCAGACGCGCTGTGACGGTCGTCCCGGCCCCCGAGTCCACTCGCACGTCGGCGACGCGCCACAGCCGCTGCCAGGGCCCTTGCGTGAGCCGCACGCTCTGCACCTTGGCGTGCGGGACGAGCGCCAGGCTCCGGCGCAGCAGCCCGTGCCGGGAGGCGAAGACCGTGTCGGTGACCGCCGTCCCGTAGCCCCGCCACCACACCGGGACGCACCGTCCGGCCCGGCGGGGCGGCCGTGCCAGGGCGGCGGCGTCGGGGACGGCGACGCCGGGCAGCACGCGCGCGATGACGGCCTCCGCGGCCTCGCGCGGGGCCACCGGCACGAGCACGGAGTTGGTCGAGCCGGCCACGGCCAGCTCGACGCGCACCCACCCCCTGCGCCGCCACAGCAGCGGCTCGACGATCCGGACCGTCTGCACCCGCCCGGGCGGCACCGTCTCGTGCGCGCGGTCCAGCAGACCGTGGTCGATCCGCAGCCCGTCCGGTGAATCGCCGACGCTCCAGTCGAACTCCGCGACGAACCGCCCCACGCTGCGCGCGCCCGCCGCGCCGAGCAGCGGCACACCCGTCGCCAGCACCGTCCAGACGCTCTCGGTGACGAGCCACAGCATCGGCAGCACCACGAGCGCGGCGATCAGCGCGCCCCAGGTCGCGCCGGTCAGCGCCAACGCGATCGCCAGCTCGCGCGTGGGCACGCGCAACAGCTCGCGCGCCGGGGCCTCGCCGACCTCGTGCGCCGTCTCGGGGGCGAAGCCGGCCGCGCGCGCGAGCAGTTCGGCCCGCAGCACGCTCGCCTCCTCCTCGCCGAGGAAGGCGAGTTCGTCCTTCTTGTCGGCGCCGACCACGTCGAGCCGCAGTTTGGCGACGCCGGCGATCCGCGCGAACAGCGGCCGGGTGACGTCGACGGCCTGGATGCGCTCCAGCCGGATGTGCGCCGTGCGCCGGAACACCAGGCCGGTCCGTATGCGCAGTTCGCTGTCGGTCACCGCGAAGTGGGTGAACCACCAGCTCAGGAAGCCGTACAGGGCCGCTGCGGGGATGACGACGGCGAGCGCGATCAGCAGGGTCGTCGTGGTGAGCCGCGTCAGCTGCCGCTGGGCCTGGTTCGGGTCGTGCACCGCCCATCCGGCGACCACCGCGATGGGCGCCCACGCGCGCCGGAACGGCGTCACGGGGTGCAGCCGGCGCTCGACGACGGTCCGCGCCCGCGTGGCGTCGGCCACGCCGCCGTCGGCGCCCGGGGCCGTCACAGTCCCGCCGATCGGGCCTCGCCGAGCTCGGTGAGCCGGTCACGCAGCCGTTCCGCCTCGGCCGGGTCCAGCCCCGGGATCCTCGCGTCCGTCGAGGCGGCCGCCGTGTGCAACTGGACGCCGGCCAGTCCGAAGTACCGCTCCACAGGACCGGAGGTCACCTCGACGAGCTGCATCCGCCCGTACGGCACGACCGTCTCCTCGCGCCACAGCACGCCCCGGCTGATCAGCAGGTCGTCGGCGCGCTCGGCGTAGCGCCAGGAGCGCCAGTTGCGGCCGAGCACGACCCACCCCCAGCCGATGCCCGCCAGGGGCAGCAGCGCGAACGCCGCCCACGCGGGCCCGGCGAGCAGACCGAGCGGCACCCCGACGCCGGCCGTCGCGAGCCCCAGCCACAACACCAGCAGAAGCCGCCGCATCCGCAGCAGTCCGGGCGGCAGCCCGGTCCACGCCGCGCCGCCTCCCACCGTCTCCACGCCCCCCGGGCCCGCCGGGCTCCCCGTCTCCATGCGGCCAGCGTACGTAGGGGAGACTGGGGCCATGACTCCTACGACGGAGACCACGGTCGGGATCGGCGGCGCCGCGGAGAGCACCGACATGGTGCTCAACATCGGCCCGCAGCATCCCTCCACGCACGGCGTCCTGCGGCTGCGGCTCGTGCTGGACGGCGAGCGCATCATGCACGCGGAGCCGGTGATCGGCTACATGCACCGGGGCGCGGAGAAGCTGTTCGAGGCGCGTGACTACCGCCAGATCGTGATGCTGGCCAACCGCCACGACTGGCTGTCGGCGTTCTCCAACGAGCTGGGCGTGGTCCTCGCGGTGGAGCGCATGCTCGGCATGGAGGTGCCCCCGCGCGCGGTGTGGACGCGCACGCTCCTCGCGGAGCTGAACCGGGTGCTCAACCACCTGATGTTCCTCGGCTCCTATCCGCTGGAGCTCGGCGGCATCACGCCGGTCTTCTACGCCTTCCGCGAGCGCGAGGTCCTCCAGAACGTGATGGAGGAGGTCTCCGGCGGGCGCATGCACTACATGTTCAACCGGGTCGGCGGCCTCAAGGAGGACCTGCCGGCGGGGTGGGCCTCCCGCGCGCGCGGGGCCGTCGCCGCCGTCCGCTCCCGCATGGACGTCTTCGACGACCTCGTCCTGGGCAACGAGATCTTCCGGGGACGCACACGCGGCGTGGGCGTCCTCTCCTCGCGGGCCGTGCACGCGTACGGCGTGAGCGGGCCCATCGCGCGCGCGTCCGGCGTCGACTTCGACCTGCGCCGCGACGAGCCCTACCTGGCGTACGGGGAGCTCCAGGACACGCTGAGGGCGGTGACCCGGACGGAGGGCGACTGCCTGGCCCGCTTCGAGTGCCTCCTGGAGCAGACGCACGTCGCGCTGGACCTCGCGGACGCCTGTCTGGACCGCCTCGCCGAGCTGCCGCCCGGACCGGTCAACCAGCGGCTCCCCAAGGTCCTCAAGGCGCCCGAAGGGCACACGTACGCGTGGACCGAGAACCCCCTCGGGGTCAACGGCTACTACCTCGTCAGCAAGGGCGAGAAGACCCCGTACCGGCTGAAGCTGCGCTCGGCCTCGTACAACAACATCCAGGCGCTGACCGAGCTGCTGCCGGGCACGCTGGTCGCGGACATGGTGGCGATCCTGGGGTCGATGTTCTTCGTGGTCGGGGACATCGACAAGTAGTCGGGGGCATCTCGGCGCCGGTGGCGGTGGGGCGAGCGCTCCGGCGTGCGTGTCAGCGGGGCGGGGCGAGCGGGTCGGCGATCCCGACCGGCTGGAGCAGCCAGGCGAAGTCGCCGAGGCCGCCCGCCGCGGTGAGTTCGGCCGCCTCGCCGGCGCTCGCGAGGGCGCGGACGTACGCGGCGGGGTCCGTGGAGGCCAGCGCGAGCGGGGGGCGCGCGCCGGTGACACCCAGGGCGTGCAACGCCTCCCGCTGGGAGAGCAGGCGGGGCGCGGACGGCGAATGCGCCGGTGTGCCCGCCTGCGCACAGGCGTCCAGGGCGACATGCGTCGTGAGGTCGCACGAGCCGTCCGGCACGGGAGTCGTCTCCCGGCCCTCCCGGTAGCCCGTGAGCGTCCCGAACGGAGGGCGGGCGTCCGCCGTGTGCGCGTAGTCCACGGCCACGGCGAGCCCGCGCCGGACACGGGCGACGGCGGAGGCCCAGGCGGTGTCCCGGGGCAGCCCGATCTCCGCCCGCAGCCCCTCCTCCCCGGCCAGGGGCCACCAGCGCGCGAGCCACTCCGCCTCCGCGCCGGACACCGGCTCGCCGAGCCGCTCTGCCCCGTCGCCTCGGACGAGCACCCGGCGTACGGTTCCGGCGGGGTCGACCTCGGCGACCTCGACGGGCACGTTGTCCAGCCACTCGTTGGCGAACAGCAGCCCGGTGACCTCCGGGGGCGGCTCGGGCAGCCACTCGACCCGACGGTCGAGGCCCGCCGGACGGGCGGCGATCTCGACGGCGTACGCGCGTGTGCGGGCCGCCACGTGGGCGGGGAGCGCGGCGAGCACCGCGGTGACCAGCTCACCGCGTCCGGCGGCCATGTCGACGAAGTCGAGCGACGCGGGCCGGCCCAGCGCCTCGTCCACCTCGCACAGCAGCCGGGCCACCGCACCGGCGAAGAGCGGGGACGCGTGCACAGACGTGCGGAAGTGGCCCGCCGGGCCCTCGGGGCGGCGGTAGAAGCCGTCCGTCCCGTAGAGCGCGTCCTGCGTCGCCGCCCGCCAGCCACGCCATCCACCGGAGCCCGTCACCTGTGCCGCCACCGGCTCAGACTATGCGCACAGGCGATCGTCTCCTCCACCTTGCGGAGTATGCGCGCCGGATCCGGATCGGCCCTCCGGTTGACCCGTGCACACATCGGGCTTCCCTACTCTGGGTTACGTGCAGCGCCTCTATGACTTCATCCGCAGACACCCGAGCGGGGTCGACGGCTTCTGGGCCTTCGTCCTGTTCGGGATCTCTGTGGTGGCCGACACCTCCACCAGGAACACCGGCCAGGGAACCGACGATCCGGCACTCATCGTGCCGGTGGCCTTCCTGCTCTGCCTGGTGGTGGCGCTGCGACGGCGCATGCCCGAGGGGATGCTCCTGCTGGCCGGCGCCATCGGCGTGGCGCAGCTGGCGCTGGACGTCGCGACGATGGCCGCCGACTTCGCCCTGCTGGTGATCGTCTACACGGTCGCCGCGACGGGCGTGCGCTGGTCGTCCTGGCTGGCCCTGGGCACGGGGCTGAGCGCGGCGACGCTGGCGCAGATGCGCTGGCCGAACGAGCAGACCAGCGCGTTGGGCAATGTCGCGATCGTCGTCTTCCAGACGGTGCCGTTCGCCCTCGCCTGGGTGCTCGGCGACTCCATGCGGACCCGCCGCGCCTACTTCGCGCAACTGGAGGAGCGGGCCTCCCGCCTGGAGAAGGAGCGCGAGGCGCAGGCGAAGGTCGCTGTCGCCGCCGAACGCGCCCGTATCGCGCGCGAGTTGCACGACGTCGTCGCGCACAACGTGTCGGTGATGGTGGTGCAGGCCGACGGCGCGGCCTACGTCCTGGACGCCGCCCCCGACCAAGCGAAGAAGGCCCTGGAGACGATCTCCTCGACCGGCCGCCAGGCGCTCGCCGAGATGCGCCGCCTGCTGGGCGTGCTGCGCACCGGGGAGCACCAGGAGAGCGGCGAGTACGTGCCGCAGCCGGACGTCGAGCAGATCAAGGACCTGGTCGAGCAGTGCAGCGGCTCCGGTCTGCCCGTCGACTTCAAGGTCGAGGGCACTCCGCGCCCGCTGCCCAGCGGCGTCGAGCTCACCGCGTACCGCATCGTGCAGGAGGCGCTGACCAACACGCGCAAGCACGGCGGACCGCACGCGGGCGCCAGCGTGCGTCTGGTCTACTTCGACGACGGTCTCGGCCTGCTCGTCGAGGACGACGGCAAGGGCGCCCCGCACGAGCTGTACGAGGAGGGCGGCATCGACGGCCAGGGGCACGGGCTGATCGGCATGCGTGAGCGGGTCGGCATGGTCGGCGGCACGCTGGACGCCGGCCCGCGCCCGGGCGGAGGATTCCGCATCAGCGCCCTGCTGCCGCTCAAACCGGCGCACTGACGCCCCCGCACGCCCCCTGTTGACACCTGTAACACGGAAGAGGACCCGATGACGATCCGCGTGATGCTCGTCGACGACCAGGTGCTGCTGCGCACCGGGTTCGGGATGGTGCTCGCCGCCCAGCCGGACATGGAGGTCGTGGCCGAGGCGGGCGACGGCGTCGAGGCCCTCCAGGCGGTGCGGTCCACAGCGGTGGACGTGGTGCTGATGGACGTGCGCATGCCGAAGCTGGACGGAGTGGAGGCGACCCGGCGGATCTGCGCGGAGGAGAACCCGCCGAAGGTGCTGATCCTGACCACCTTCGACCTCGACGAGTACGCCTTCTCCGGGCTGAAGGCGGGCGCCTCCGGATTCATGCTCAAGGACGTGCCGCCCGGCGAACTGCTCGCCGCCATCCGCTCCGTGCACAGCGGCGACGCGGTCGTCGCCCCCTCCACCACCCGCCGTCTGCTCGACCGGTTCGCGCCGATGCTGCCCAGCGCCGGCAAGGAGCCGCAGCGCAAGGAGCTGGAGCGGCTCACCGAGCGCGAGCGCGAGGTCATGATCCTCGTCGCCCAGGGGCTGTCCAACGGCGAGATCGCCGCCCGGCTGGTGCTGTCCGAAGCGACGGTGAAGACCCACGTCGGCCGCATCCTCACCAAGCTGGGCCTGCGCGACCGGGTCCAGGTGGTCGTCCTGGCCTACGAGACGGGACTGGTCCGCGCCGGCGGGCACTGAGAGGAAAGCGCTCCCCGGCCCCCGTGGCGGCCACTAGGGTCTGCGCATGCTCCTGTGGATAAACGGCCCTTTCGGGGGTGGCAAGACACAGACGGCACACGAGATCCGCCGCCGGCTGCCGGGCAGCGTCGTGTGCGACCCCGAGCACGTGGGCTTCGGCCTGCACCGCATGCTGCCGCCCGGGCTGCGCGAGGACTTCCGGGACCTCGCGTCCTGGCGGCAGGGCGTCGTCGAGGTGCTCGACCTGGCGCTGCGCAAGCACGACGGCGTGGTGATCGTGCCCATGACCCTCACGGATCCGGACCACTTCGCGCAGACCGTGGGCCGGTTGCGCGAACTGGGGCACGACGTACGGCATTTCACCCTCCTCGCCGAACGGGAGACCGTGCTGCGGCGGCTGCGGGAACGCCGCTTCGGACGCCTGCTCCGGTTCCTCGCCGGCAAGAACGCCGCTCTGAGGCACCAGAGTTGGGCCGTCCGTCAGCTCGACCACTGTCTGGAGCGGCTGCGCGAACCCTGCTTCGCCGAGCAGCTGTGGACGGACCGCACCTCCGTGCCCAGGACGGCCGACCGCATCGCCGTCCTGGCCGGTCTGACGCTCCGGCCCAACAACGAGGGCGCACTGCGGACCAGGCTGCGGCAGGCGCGCGTGGGGCTGAGGCACATCCGCTTCGACTGAGCGGCCGACCCGCGCGAACCGCTCCTGCCGCGGCGCGCGCCCTAGCGGAGTATCCCCTCCAGGAAGTCGCTGCCGAGCCGCGCCACCATCGTCACGTCCAGCTGGTGCAGCACGTACCGGCCGCGGCGGCGGGTGGAGACCAGGCCCGCCTTCTTCAGGACGGCGAGGTGCCGGGATATCTCGGGCGCCGTCATGCCGTGCGCCTGAGCCAGCTCGGTGGTCGTGTACGCGCTGCGGGCCAGCAGACGGCAGATCCGCATGCGCACGGGGTGGGACAGCGCCGTCATCCGCAGCGTCAACTGCTCCACCGACGGCGGCGAGGCCAGTTCCGGCGAGGCGACCGGGTAGTGCAGCACCGGCTGCCAGCCGTACCGGTGCAAGACCATCAGATGCGGCCAGCCGAGGCTCGTCGGCACCAGCAGCAGGGACCCGTCGGTGACGGCGGTGCGGCCCTCGATCAGCTTGTCGACGGTGATGTGCGCGGTGTTCTCGTCCAGTGTCACGGCGGAGGACACCGAGGCGAGGGCCTCCGCGAGACCCTTGCGGTGCAGCAGCTCCGTCTTGTGGCGGGCGTCCGCGGCGAGCGCGTGGCGGACCCGGGCCCAGACGTCCGCGAAGAAGGCCTCCTCGCAGTCCTTGAGGAACTGCCGCAGCCACGCCCGCACGAGGGGCGGGTCGGCGAGCAGCCGCCGGGTGAAGCGCACCTGGCGCGGCCCTCGGGAGGCGGCCAGGTCGAGGGCGCGCTCGTGCAGGGCCGGGTCGGACAGGACGCCGGAGCTCGGCAGCTCGTAGCCCGGCGCGCACGTGAACTCCAGCGCGGAGTCGGTGAACTGTTCGTCGCTCAGTTTGTCCAGCAGGTCGAGCTCTTCGGCGAGTGTGGCGCCCGGCCGGGTGCCGCCCGGGATGCCCGCGTACGGCAGGAAGACGTCGGAGAACGTCGTCCGCCACAGGAAGTCCGCCTCGCACATCCGGTCGGCCAGATGCGGGTCGAGGGACGCCGTCACGCTGGTGACCCAGCCCTGCAGCCCGGGGTGGTGGCCCGGTTCGGACAGCGCGTGCAGCGCCATGCCGAGTTCGGCCAGGGGCGACGGCGCGACCGTGATCCGCTCCGGCCGCAGCCCCGTGATGTCGATGCGCACGCTCATGCCCTCATGGTGCACCCCGGCACTGACAAGGCGGCCGACGATTGACGGCCCTCGTCAATCGACGGGACGCACCGCCCGGGCCCGCCGCAGCCTGGAGTCACCGGGGCGACCGCGGCGCACCCGGGCCCTTCCCCTCTCCGATTCCCGAAAAGGCGACGGCCATGAGCATCACCGAGCAGTACGCCCTCGACGTCCACCGCGCCCGTCAGCACGGCGAGCCCCTCCCGCCCGCGCCCGGCGCCCACGACTGGCAGCTCGTCCGCGAACTGCGCGACCGCCGTGAGTTCGAGGCGGTCCTCGCCGGCCGCCGCGCCGCCCGCGGGCGCGCCCGGAACGCCCTCGGCCGGCTGCTGCACCGTCTGAGGCCGGTCAGGCCGTGAACGGCTGCCCGGCGGTCCCCCTCAGCCGCGCCATGAAGTCCCCGACGGCCGCCCGCACGTCCTGCGGCGTCCACTCCAGGCCGTCGGCGCGCACGGTGACCTCCGTGAACGACAGTCCGGGCGGCCCGCCGCGGCTCCAACCCGACGCGAAGAGCACCGTCTTCGTCTCCTCGGCCTGCCGCACCGCCGCCTCGGTGAGGTCGCCGGCGTCGTAGGGCAGCCAGAGCTGGAACTCGTGCGTGTGCGGCGTCCGCGGATGCACGCGCGCCCAGGGGACCCCGGCCTCGGCGAAGCCCTCACGCAGCGCCTCGGCCACCACGCGCGCGTGGGCGACGTACTCCGGCAGCCGGGGCAGCTCCCGCTCCAGCCCGACGAGCGCGGACAGCGCCGTGGGGAACTGCTGGAAGGCGGTGCCCCCGTACCGGTGGCGCCAGGCACCCGCCTCCTCCACCAGCGCCCGCGGGCCCGCGAGCGCCGCGCCGCCGAAGCCGTCCAGGGACTTGTAGAACGACACGTAGACGCTGTCCGCCAGGCCCGCGATCTCCCCCAGGGAGCGGCCGAAGTGGACGGTGGACTCCCACAGGCGGGCGCCGTCGAAGTGCACCACCGCGTCGCGCTCGCGTGCCGCGTCCACGACCTCGGTGAGCTCCTCCCACGAGGGCAGCACGAAACCGGCGTCCCTGAGAGGCAGTTCCAGCATCAGCGTCCCGAAGGGCTCCTCGAAGGCGCGGACCTCGTCGGCCGTCGGCAGCCGGGGCTCACCGGTGACGCGTACCGGCCGCAGCCCGGCCACCGCGCTCAGGGCGCCCCGCTCGTGGACCTCCGGGTGGGCCAGCGCGTGCAGGGCGACCGTGGGGTTGCCGGTACGCCCGGCCCAGCAGCGCAGGGCGACCTGCTGGGCCATCGTGCCGGTGGGGAAGAACGCGGCGGCCTCCGTGCCCAGCAGGCCCGCGACCCGGTCCTCCAGGGCGGCCACGACACCGCCGCCGTACACGTCCGGGGGCTCGTCCAGGTCGTACACCTCGGGTGCCGCTTCGTGCAGCAGGGCGAGCCGGTCGCGCAGGCTGCCGCGGAAGCCCGGACGCGACAGCGTCCGCTCCGCCGCCCGGAAGGCGGCCGTCCGTCGCTTCCCCAGGTCCTCCCGCCGCTCCTCGCCCGGCTCTTCCCCGTCCCGTTCCGCCGTGTTCGTCATGCTCGGATCATGCCCGGCGCCGGACCGCCCGCGCACCGGGGTTTCCGCACCACCGGCGGCCCGCGCGCGGGTCGTGCGGCCGCCGAGAGGAAACCCACAGCCTGTGGACGACCGGACGCCCCGGCGACCGATCGCGTTAACATGACGAGAAATCGTCCGGTACCCGAAGCGGACTGGAACGGGAAGGCCGTCGCCGCGTGAACACAAGCCAACAGCCAGACCCCAGGGACCGTCCCGCACGGCTCACCGTCGGCGTCGTCGGCGCCGGCCGTGTGGGCCCCGCGCTCGCCGCGTCGCTCCAGCTCGCCGGACACCGCCCGGTCGCCGTGTCGGGGGTCTCCGACGCCTCCCGCCGCCGGGCCGCGGCACTGCTGCCGGACGTGCCGCTGGTGCCGCCCGCCGAGGTCCTCCAGCGCGCCGAACTGGTCCTGCTGACCGTCCCCGACGACGCCCTGCCCGGCCTCGTCGAAGGCCTCGCCGACACCGGCGCCGTACGCCCCGGCCAGCTGATCGTGCACACCTCCGGGCGGTACGGCGTGAACGTCCTCGACCCCGCCCTGCGCGCGGGCGCCCTGCCCCTGGCCCTGCACCCGGCGATGACCTTCACCGGCACCCCCGTGGACGTCCAGCGACTGGCCGGCTGCTCCTTCGGCGTGACCGCGCCCGACGAGCTGCGGCTGGCCGCCGAGGCACTGGTCATCGAGATGGGCGGCGAACCGGAGTGGATCGCCGAGGAGAGCCGGCCGCTCTACCACGCGGCCCTCGCCCTGGGCGCCAACCACCTGGTGACGCTCGTCGCCCAGTCCATGGAGCTGCTGCGCGCCTCCGGGGTGTCGGCCCCCGACCGGATGCTCGGCCCGCTGCTCGGCGCCGCCCTCGACAACGCGCTGCGCTCCGGCGACGCGGCGCTCACCGGCCCCGTCGCGCGCGGGGACGCCGGCACGGTCGCCGCGCACGTGGCCGAACTGCGCAGGCACGCCCCGCAGGCCGTCGGCGGCTACCTCGCGATGGCCCGCGCCACCGCCGACCGCGCGCTGGCCCACGGTCTGCTGAAGCCGGAACTCGCCGAGGACCTCCTCGGGGTACTCGCCAACGGGACCGACGGCGCCGAGGGAGAAGCCGGATGACCACGAGCCTGCTGAGCACCGCCGACGACCTGCACGCACGCGCGCGTGCCGGGCGCAGGGCGGTCGTGATGACGATGGGCGCCCTGCACGAGGGGCACGCCACGCTCGTCCGCACCGCCCGCGAGATCGCCGGGCCGGACGGCGAGGTGGTCGTCACCGTCTTCGTCAACCCGCTGCAGTTCGGCGCGGGCGAGGACCTCGACCGTTATCCGCGCACCCTGGACGCCGACGTCAAGCTCGCCGAACAGGCCGGCGCCGACGTCGTCTTCGCGCCGTCCGTGGACGAGGTCTACCCGGGCGGCGAGCCCCAGGTGCGCATCACCGCCGGGCCCATGGGCGAGCGTCTGGAGGGCGGCTCGCGCCCCGGCCACTTCGACGGGATGCTGACCGTCGTCGCCAAGCTGCTGCACCTCACCCGGCCCGACGTGGCCCTGTTCGGGCAGAAGGACGCCCAGCAGCTCGCCCTGATCCGCCGCATGGTGCGCGATCTGAACTTCGGCGTGGAGATCGTCGCCGTGCCGACCGTCCGCGAGGACGACGGCCTGGCCCTGTCCAGCAGAAACCGCTATCTGTCCGCGACCGGGCGACGCACCGCGCTCGCGCTGTCCCAGGCGCTGTTCGCCGGCCGCGACCGGCACGCCGCCCAGGAGGCGCTGCGGGCACGCGCGCGTGAGGTGCCGGCCACTCACGCGCGCGCCGAGGCGCTCAGCGCCCTGGGCGAGTCCCGTGCCGCCGCCGACGCGCACGCCGTCGCCAAGGCCGTCCCCGGCGCCGCGGCGGCCGTCCGCGCGGCCGCCCGCCTGGTCCTCGACGAAGCCGCCCGCATGGACCCGCCGCTGCGGCTGGACTACCTCGCGCTGGTCGACCCGGTCGACTTCACCGAGATCGGGGACGACTTCACCGGCGAGGCCGTCCTGGCCGTCGCCGCCCGGGTCGGGACGACCCGGCTGATCGACAACCTCCCCCTCACGTTCGGAGCCGCCTCGTGACCAGCACAGGCATACGACTGCACGCGCCCGCGCCCGGGTGGTCCATCTCGGCGGACGTCGTGGTCGTCGGCTCCGGAGTGGCCGGCCTGACCGCCGCCCTGCGCTGCGAGGCCGCAGGCCTGACGACGGTCGTGGTCACCAAGGCCCGCCTCGACGACGGCTCCACACGCTGGGCGCAGGGCGGCATCGCCGCGGCCCTCGGCGAGGGCGACACCCCCCAACAGCACCTGGACGACACGCTGGTGGCGGGTGCGGGCCTGTGCGACGAGGACGCGGTACGGCTCCTGGTCACCGAGGGACCCGACGCCGTACGCCGGCTGATCTCCACCGGCGCCCACTTCGACACCGACGACGAGGGCGGCATCCAGCTCACCCGCGAGGGCGGCCACCACCGCCGCCGCATCGCCCACGCCGGCGGCGACGCCACCGGCGCGGAGATCTCCCGCGCGCTCGTGGAGGCCGTTCGCGCGCGTGGCCTGCGCACGATCGAGAACGCGCTCGTCCTGGACCTGCTCACCGACGCCGAGGGCCGCACCGCGGGCGTGACCCTGCACGTCATGGGCGAGGGCCAGCACGACGGCGTGGGCGCCGTGCACGCTCCCGCGGTCGTCCTCGCGACCGGCGGCATGGGCCAGGTCTACTCCGCGACGACCAACCCGTCCGTCTCCACCGGCGACGGCGTGGCGCTCGCCCTGCGCGCGGGCGCCGAGGTCAGCGACCTGGAGTTCGTGCAGTTCCATCCCACCGTGCTGTTCCTCGGCGCGGACGCGGAGGGCCAGCAGCCGCTGGTCTCCGAGGCCGTGCGCGGCGAGGGCGCGCACCTGGTCGACGGCGACGGCGTGCGGTTCATGCTGGGGCAGCACGAGCTGGCCGAGCTCGCGCCCCGCGACATCGTCGCCAAGGGCATCACGCGCCGCATGCAGGAGCAGGACGCCGAGCACATGTTCCTCGACGCCCGCCACTTCGGCGCCGCCATGTGGGAGAACCGCTTCCCGACGATCCTGGCGGCCTGCCGCGCCCACGGCATCGACCCGGTCACCGAGCCCGTCCCGGTCGCACCGGCCGCCCACTACGCCTCCGGGGGTGTGCGCACCGACTCCCACGGCCGCACCACCGTCCCGGGCCTGTACGCGTGCGGGGAGGTCGCCTGCACCGGTGTGCACGGCGCCAACCGGCTCGCCTCCAACTCCCTCCTCGAAGGCCTCGTCTACGCCGAGCGCATCGCCGCCGACATCGCCGGCGACCGGGCGGCCGACGGCCCGCACGAGCGCGTGCCCGCCCCGGTCGAGCACCCGGCGACGCCCGCGCACCCGCTGCTGGCCCCCGAGGCCCGGTTCGCGATCCAGCGCACCATGACGGAGGGCGCGGGGGTCCTGCGCTCGAAGGAGTCGCTGGAGAAGGCCGCCGACCGGCTCCAGCGGCTGCACACCGAGGCCCGCGACGCCCTCGACGAGAACGGCAAGACCGCCGAGCCCGGCGTCGACACCTGGGAGGCCACCAACCTCCTGTGCGTGGCCCGCGTCCTGGTCGCCGCCGCCCTGCTGCGCGAGGAGACCCGCGGCTGCCACTGGCGCGAGGACCGCGCAGGGCGCGACGACGCGAACTGGCGCCGTCACATCGTCGTACGGCTGAATCCGGACCGGACGCTCGCCGTACGCACCACCGATACCGCAGACTTCCCCCCTACCCGGCAGCACCAGCAGGAGCAGTGACAGAAGTGAGCACCCCCGAGGACCTTTCCCTCGTCGAGAACGGCGGCTGCGGCGACGGCTGCGCCTGCGGCGACGGCACCGGCGACGACGAGTACATGGAGTGCGGGCTGGACCCCGCTCTCGCCCAGCTCCTGGCCGACGCCGGACTCGACCCCCTGGAGGTCGAGGACATCGCCAACGTCGCCATCCAGGAGGACCTTGCCCTCGGCGTGGACGTGACGACCGTCGCGACCATCCCCGAGGAGGCCGTGGCCACCGCCGACTTCACCGCGCGCGAGGCCGGCGTGGTGGCGGGCCTCAGGGTCGCCGAAGCGGTGATCTCGGTCGTCTGCACGGACGAGTTCGAGGTCGAGCGGCACGTCGAGGACGGCGACCGCGTGGAGCCCGGGCAGAAGCTGCTGTCGGTCACCACGCGCACGCGTGACCTGCTGACCGCCGAGCGCAGCGCGCTCAACCTGATGTGCCGCCTGTCGGGCATCGCGACCGCCACGCGCGCGTGGGCCGACGTCCTCGAGGGCACCAAGGCGCGCGTGCGGGACACGCGCAAGACGACGCCGGGGCTGCGGGCGCTGGAGAAGTTCGCCGTCCGCTGCGGCGGCGGCGTCAACCACCGGATGTCGCTGTCCGACGCGGCCCTGGTCAAGGACAACCACGTGGTCGCCGCCGGCGGCGTCGCCCAGGCCTTCGAGGCCGTCCGCAAGGCCTTTCCCGACGTGCCGATCGAGGTCGAGGTCGACACCCTGCACCAGCTGCGCGAGGTCGTGGACGCCGGCGCGGACCTGATCCTCCTGGACAACTTCACCCCCGGCGAGTGCGAGGAGGCCGTCGGCATCGTCGGCGGACGCGCGCTGCTGGAGGCGTCCGGCCGGCTCACCCTGGACAACGCCGAGGCGTACGCCGCCACCGGCGTCGACTTCCTGGCCGTGGGCGCCCTGACCCACTCCTCGCCGATCCTGGACATCGGCCTCGACCTTCGAGCCGCGGAGTAGGAGCGGGAACCGGCCATGCTGCTGACGATCGACGTGGGGAACACGCACACCGTGCTCGGCCTGTTCGACGGGGAGGACATCGTCGAACACTGGCGGATCTCCACCGACCCCCGCCGCACGGCCGACGAGCTCGCGGTCCTGCTCCAGGGGCTGATGGGCATGCACCCCCTGCTCGGGGTGGAACTGGGCGACGGCATCGACGGCATCGCCATCTGCGCGACGGTCCCCTCGGTTCTGCACGAACTGCGCGAGGTCACCCGCCGGCACTACGGCGACGTGCCGGCGGTGCTCGTCGAGCCCGGGGTGAAGACGGGCGTGCCGATTCTGTTCGACAACCCCAAGGAGGTCGGCGCCGACCGCATCATCAACGCGGTCGCCGCCAACGAGCTCTACGGCGGCCCCGCGATCGTCGTCGACTTCGGCACGGCGACGACGTTCGACGCGATCAGCGCGCGCGGGGAGTACGTCGGGGGCGTCATCGCGCCCGGCATCGAGATCTCCGTGGAGGCCCTGGGCATCAAGGCCGCGCAGCTGCGCAAGATCGAGGTGGCCCGCCCCCGCAGCGTGATCGGCAAGAACACGGTCGAGGCGATGCAGTCGGGCGTCGTCTACGGCTTCGCCGGCCAGGTCGACGGCGTGGTCGGCCGGATGGCGCGCGAGCTGGCGGACGACCCGGACGACGTGACGGTGATCGCGACGGGCGGTCTGGCGCCGATGGTGCTCGGCGAGTCCTCGGTGATCGACGAGCACGAGCCCTGGCTGACCCTGATCGGTCTGCGCCTGGTCTACGAACGCAACGTGTCCCGCATGTGAGCGGGGCGCACCGACCGGCCCGCGGGTGCGGGCCGGTCGGTGGAATCCGCATGCGCCACGCCTGCCCGTTATGTCGAACTTGTCTGATTAGCGCGTATCGTCGCCGCATGCCCACGCCATACGGATCCCGCGGCGGCATGGCGTTCGGCCCGGAGGAGCTGCGTGTGCTCCGCCGTGCTCTCGCCCTCGCCCTCCACCCCGGCCCCGCCTCGGCCGAGGACGTCCAGGACTGCCATCGCCTCGCCGAGTCCCTCGACGAGGCGGCGCGGGAGGCCGCCCGGCTGCGGGCCTTCCTGGTGGCCGACCTGGGCCGGTACCGAGCCGCCCTGCCCGGCACGGCGGCCGGCTACCTCCGGCTCCTGGAAGAGGTGCTGGGCGCCGGCTACCGGCCCGTCCCCGACGACCTCGCCGCACTGCGGGCGCTGCGGGGCTCTCCGGCGGCCGCGGCGCTCCTCGAACGCTGCCAGACGCTCGCCGAGCAGGACGTACGGGCCCGTCTGGCGGGTCGTGCGGCCCAGCAGTCCGCCCGGGTCGCCCCGGTCGTCCCGGCGTCCCGCACGCGCCTTCTGGCGCTGCCCGGAGGCCGTTCCGCGGAGTGCCGGACGCAGGAGGACGGCGAAGTTCTCCGCGCCGCAGGGGCCGTCGCTGCGGCAGACGAGCCGAAGAAGAAGCCCGCGGAGAAGCCGACGGCCCCCGCCCCGGGCCCCGGGCCCGTCCCGGTGAACCCCTCCGCCCCCGAGCCGTCGCGCCGGCCCATCCCGACGCCGGGCGAGGTCTTCCCCCGCCGCAAGCCGGCCGCACCGCCCGCGGGCGCCGGGCGGCGGACGCTGGCGGCCGGCTGACCGGAGGGCGGACACGGCCCCGCACCGACGGGGCTGCTCCACCCGGGGGTGGGCGGGTGCCGCACGGCCACCCCGCCCCGGGATCCCCTCCCGCCCTGGCTACTCTGGATCCATGGACTACGTCTCCGCGCTCGTGCCCCCCGTCGTCATGGCCGTGTTCTTCATCGGCGTGATCAGGGTGATCGTGAAGACACAGGGCGGGGCCAACAAGGCCAAGGAGGACGCGGCCGTCGACGCCGCCCTCACGCGCGCGGAGGGCCCCCGCCCGGCCTCCGGGCCGGCCGACGCCTGACCCTGACCCCGCCGCCCACCTGGGCGCACGACTCCGACCAGCTCGGACTCGTGCGCCCTTTTTGCTCGGCTTGCCGACGAAAGAGCACGTCCGGCACGCGATGGGCGGGATCTCCCACTATTGTCTGAGCTGTGCCTCGCCCATTGGGAGAACTCGAAGACGCGGTCATGACGCGGGTGTGGAAGTGGAACCGCCCGGTGACCGTTCGGGAAGTCCTGGAAGACCTCCAGCGGGAACGGTCGATCGCGTACACGACGGTCATGACCGTTTTGGACAATCTCCATCAGAAGGGCTGGGTCCGCCGTGAGGCGGAAGGCCGCGCCTATCGATATGAGGCGGTCTCCACCCGGGCCGCCTACGCGGCCGCGCTGATGAACGACGCCTGGGCGCAGAGCGACAACCCCGCCGCGGCTCTCGTGGCCTTCTTCGGCATGATGAGCGAGGAACAGCGAAGGGCACTCAGCGACGCGGTGCGCATCGTCCAAGGTCCGCAAACACCACCGCCTCCGCCCGCGGAAGCGGGCAGTACGGGCGAGAACCCCGGCTCGGCAACGGGGACCGGTGGGCGATAGCGTCCGCACATGTCAGCTCAGAGCCCTGAAGTCAGCGCTAAAGCCATCACCGTCCGCCGGGCCCGGACCAGCGATGTCCCCGCCGTACGCCGTCTCCTTGACGCGTACGTCCGCGGCGGCATCCTGCTCGACAAAGCGACGGTGACGCTTTACGAGGACATCCAGGAGTTCTGGGTCGCCGAACGCGACGACAACGCCGAGGTGGTCGGCTGCGGGGCACTGCACGTGATGTGGGAAGACCTCGCGGAAGTCCGCACTCTCGCCGTGAAGGACGGCCTGAAGGGCGCCGGCGTCGGCCACCAGTTGTTGGAGAAGTTGCTCCACACCGCCCGCTGGCTAGGTGTTCGGCGCGTTTTCTGCCTGACCTTCGAAGTGGACTTCTTCGGCAAGCACGGCTTCGTGGAGATCGGTGAGACGCCGGTCGACACCGATGTCTACGCGGAGCTGTTGCGTTCCTATGACGAGGGCGTCGCGGAGTTCCTCGGTCTCGAACGAGTGAAACCGAACACCTTGGGCAACAGCCGGATGCTTCTGCATCTGTGATCGCCGAGTCCATTCCGCACCGCCCGCCTTGCCCGGGTGCCCTATGTCCGAAACGCGCACGTTTCCGGGCGCGGGACCGGACGTGAGCCTCAACCGGGGGTTTGTGTTTTCCCGGGAAAAGCGGTTTGCTTTCCGACGTACTGCAGTACTGCATATAACAGGGGGCGGCGAAACGGCGGACGCCGGAGACCCCCGGCCCTCACGTTATCGATGAAAGGAAAAGCGGTGGCACAGAAGGTTCAGGTCCTTCTTGTCGACGACCTCGACGGCGGCGAGGCGGACGAGACCGTGACGTTCGCTCTGGACGGCAAGACGTACGAGATCGATCTCACGACTGCCAATGCGGACAAGCTGCGCGGCCTTCTCGACCCGTATGTGAAGGGCGGCCGCCGTACCGGAGGCCGTGCTTCGGGTGGGCGCGGAAAGACGCGCGCCGCTTCCGGCGGCAGCCAGGACACGGCGCAGATCCGTGCCTGGGCGAAGGAGAACGGCTACGAGGTGAATGACCGCGGGCGTGTTCCCGCGACCATTCGCGAGGCTTACGAGAAGGCCAACGGCTGAGCGCACGCGCGCAGCAACCGGACACGGTGACAGTGCGTCGCCAGTGTGTTGACCAGCCGCACGAGATCGGGGGCGCCTCCACCGCCCCCCAACGCCGACACCGTCGGCAGCGAGGCCTCCACCTCGCACCCCGCCACAGGGGGCCGCAGCCAGACGGCGGCCCCCTGCACCGTTTCCGCGGACCGCTCACAGGGAGCGGGGGGCGTCTTGGGGCGTCGGGAAGGCGAGCCCGGCTCGTCGTGATCCTGAGGCGCCTGCCGCTCGGCGAGGGCGGTGGGCCGAGGCGCTTCCACGGCGCCCCCGGGGCCGATGGCCCTCAGGTCCAGGGGAAGCGGCTCCCATTCCAGCCAGCGCAGGACCCCCGGCAGTTCCTCCGCGCTGCCCGCGGCCACCAGGAACTGCATCCGCTCCCCCCGCACGGCCACCGGAGCGCCCGGCGGCAGACGCCGCAGCGCCGCGTGCCCCGCGACGGCCGGCACGTCCAGGACGTCGAAGCGCACGCCCACGGAAAGTCGTACCGGCTCCCCGGGCACCGTCGCCCACCCCAGTTCGTTCTCGTACCAGCCGCGGACCCGGTCGGCCGGGACGGCCGGGCCGGGATCGAGCGGCCGACGCGGAGACGGGACGAGGGAGGAGGCTGTGCCGACCATGCCAAGTGCAACCCCGAAAAGCGCCGCGAGTCACGCTGGGTGTTTCCCCGATCGCGCAAAGTGCCCGGATTCGGGGCGCGCGGGGGCGTCCGGGGGCGCAAGGTTGTTCGCCCATAGCGGAGCGAACCGGGGCGCGCGGCATGGAGTGTCAGTCCCGACGGGTAAGACATGCCTAGTGGGAGGGGGCGACACGCAGGACAGGACGTCTCACGTTCGCCATCGGCGTACTGGCGATGGGGGTAACTGTCTGGCCTGCGGGAACATCGTCTCGCACCATCGGGTTGGAGCAGATGTCGGCGTTCGGGGTCAGGAGGCCATCGACGGTGTCGGCAGTTGGAATGAGCGGTCCCCGCTTGCGGGACTAAGCTGCGGAAGGACAGGGAGGGGAAGTTCCCCCCACTGCCTGACCGCTCTGAGGAGCGATTAACGATGTTCGAGAGGTTCACCGACCGCGCGCGGCGGGTTGTCGTCCTGGCTCAGGAAGAAGCCCGGATGCTCAACCACAACTACATCGGCACCGAGCACATCCTCCTGGGCCTGATCCATGAGGGTGAGGGTGTCGCCGCCAAGGCCCTTGAGAGCCTCGGGATTTCGCTCGAGGCGGTCCGCCAGCAGGTGGAGGAGATCATCGGCCAGGGCCAGCAGGCCCCGTCCGGGCACATCCCCTTCACCCCCCGTGCCAAGAAGGTCCTGGAGCTGTCGCTCCGCGAGGCCCTTCAGCTGGGCCACAACTACATCGGCACGGAGCACATCCTGCTCGGCCTGATCCGTGAGGGCGAGGGCGTCGCCGCCCAGGTCCTCGTCAAGCTGGGTGCGGATCTGAACCGGGTGCGGCAGCAGGTGATCCAGCTGCTGTCGGGTTACCAGCAGGGCAAGGAGACCGCCGCCGCCGGCGGTCCCGCCGAGGGCACGCCCTCGACGTCCCTGGTCCTGGATCAGTTCGGCCGCAACCTCACGCAGGCCGCTCGCGAGTCCAAGCTCGACCCGGTCATCGGGCGCGAGAAGGAGATCGAGCGGGTCATGCAGGTGCTGTCGCGCCGCACCAAGAACAACCCGGTCCTGATCGGTGAGCCCGGCGTCGGCAAGACCGCGGTCGTCGAGGGCCTGGCCCAGGCGATCGTCAAGGGCGAGGTGCCCGAGACCCTCAAGGACAAGCACCTCTACACCCTGGACCTCGGCGCCCTGGTCGCCGGCTCCCGCTACCGCGGTGACTTCGAGGAGCGCCTGAAGAAGGTCCTCAAGGAGATCCGCACCCGCGGCGACATCATCCTGTTCATCGACGAGCTCCACACGCTGGTCGGTGCGGGCGCCGCCGAGGGCGCGATCGACGCGGCGAGCATCCTCAAGCCGATGCTGGCCCGCGGCGAGCTCCAGACCATCGGCGCCACCACGCTGGACGAGTACCGCAAGCACCTGGAGAAGGACGCGGCCCTCGAGCGCCGCTTCCAGCCCATCCAGGTCGCCGAGCCGTCCCTGCCGCACACGATCGAGATCCTCAAGGGTCTCCGTGACCGGTACGAGGCCCACCACCGCGTCTCCATCACCGACGAGGCCCTCGTCCAGGCCGCCACGCTGGCCGACCGGTACATCTCGGACCGCTTCCTCCCGGACAAGGCGATCGACCTGATCGACGAGGCCGGCTCCCGGATGCGCATCCGCCGGATGACCGCGCCGCCGGACCTGCGCGAGTTCGACGAGAAGATCGCCGGCGTCCGCCGGGACAAGGAGTCCGCGATCGACTCGCAGGACTTCGAGAAGGCCGCCTCCCTGCGCGACAAGGAGAAGCAGCTCCTGGCCGCCAAGGCCAAGCGGGAGAAGGAGTGGAAGGCCGGCGACATGGACGTCGTCGCCGAGGTCGACGGCGAGCTGATCGCCGAGGTCCTCGCCACGGCCACCGGCATCCCGGTCTTCAAGCTGACCGAGGAGGAGTCCTCGCGTCTGCTGCGCATGGAGGACGAGCTCCACAAGCGGGTCATCGGGCAGGTCGACGCCGTCAAGGCGCTGTCGAAGGCGATCCGCCGTACGCGTGCCGGTCTGAAGGACCCGAAGCGTCCCGGTGGTTCGTTCATCTTCGCCGGCCCGTCCGGCGTCGGTAAGACCGAGCTGTCCAAGGCGCTCGCCGAGTTCCTCTTCGGCGACGAGGACGCGCTGATCTCCCTCGACATGTCGGAGTTCAGCGAGAAGCACACGGTGTCGCGTCTCTTCGGTTCCCCGCCCGGATACGTGGGTTACGAAGAGGGCGGCCAGCTGACCGAGAAGGTCCGCCGCAAGCCGTTCTCCGTCGTCCTCTTCGACGAGGTCGAGAAGGCCCACCCGGACATCTTCAACTCGCTGCTGCAGATCCTGGAGGACGGTCGGCTGACCGACTCCCAGGGCCGGGTCGTGGACTTCAAGAACACGGTCATCATCATGACGACCAACCTCGGCACCCGGGACATCTCCAAGGGCTTCAACCTCGGCTTCGCGGCCGCGGGCGACTCGAAGACCAACTACGAGCGCATGAAGAACAAGGTCTCGGACGAGCTCAAGCAGCACTTCCGGCCCGAGTTCCTCAACCGCGTCGACGACGTCGTCGTCTTCCCGCAGCTGACCCAGGAGGACATCCTCGCGATCGTCGACCTGATGATCGGCAAGGTGGACGAGCGCCTGAAGGACCGGGACATGGGCATCGAGCTCTCCCAGACCGCCAAGGAGCTCCTCTCCAAGAAGGGCTACGACCCCGTCCTGGGCGCCCGGCCGCTGCGCCGCACGATCCAGCGCGAGATCGAGGACACCCTCTCGGAGAAGATCCTCTTCGGCGAGCTGCGCCCCGGCCACATCGTGGTCGTGGACACCGAGGGCGAGGGCGACACGAAGACCTTCACCTTCCGGGGTGAGGAGAAGTCGGCGCTGCCCGACGTGCCGCCGATCGAGCAGGCGGCCGGCGGTGCCGGGCCGAACCTGAGCAAGGACGCCTGACCCTTCGGGGACTGAGCGCGAGAGAGGGGCCGGTGCTTTCGGGCACCGGCCCCTCTCGCATGTCTGCGTCCGCTCGCCGTGGTTACGACAACTGCCCGTCGTAGTCCGGCAGCTTGTAGGTCTTCTCGGCGTGGCCGCCGGACAGGTCGGTGGCGCTGTTCCCGATGTTCGCGATGATCGTGAAGCCCTTGTTCTCGATGTCTGCGCGCTGGGCGGTCTTGTAGGCGGCGACGTCCTTGAAGAGGTCGAACAACCCCCGCACACGGAGGCCGGAGACCTTGTAGCCGACCTGCTTGAGGTTGTAGTCGGTGAAGCCGGCGATGATGCCCGGGCGCGCGGTGACGAAGAACAGCGAGACGCCGTGCTCCTGGGCGTACTTGGCGACGTCGAGGACCGGCTTGTTGGCCGGCTGCGGGTAGCTGAAGCCGAAGTCGGTCTCCAGCGCGGTGTTGTCGATGTCGAGGACGAGCGCCTGTTTCTCGCCCGGCTTGGCGGCGGTGATGCGCTGCTTGAGGTAAGGCAGGGCCTGGTTCATCACGACCTGGCAGTCGGCCTGCCAGGTGGCGTAGTCGACGTCCGCGGCGGCCGCCGTCGTGGCGACGGTGGAGCTGCCGGTGGCCGTCGCGGCCTGGGCGCCGGCCGGGACGGCCATCGCGGTGACGGCGGCCGTGGTCACGGCCGTCATGGCGATACGGCGCATCCAGGTACCTCTGTTCATGATGTGGGGGTCCTCTCACGTCCATGGGCTGCGGGTGTCGTGGGCATGCTCATCGATGGGGATGGCTCGAGGGGAACCAGCGGGTTACCGGACGGTAGCGGTTGCTGAGACGCCGCTCACAGAGGCGTGCAGTCGAAGGTGACGCGGGTCACAACTCCGTGCGCCCGTAAGGGAGTAGCGCCCGTCACATGGAGAAGTCCCCCATGGCGAGGCATTGGTGACATGCCGCACAGGCGAAATGTCCGTTACTAGATGGAATAGTGAAAACACTAATTCCGGCAAAACGGACAAGTTGCCCAAAGGGTGAGGTGAACTGCCCACCGGGGGTGGGAGTTGGCGAAGAAACGGACTAAAAGGCCAACTGTCAAGAAGTCATCGTATTCGGGGTTTAGTACTAGCTACCGCCGTAGGTCACACATTTGAGGCGACATGGACCCGGGGGTTACCAAGGGATGGCCATCCGGCGGACGTCACGTCGGGTGGTTATCTCTGACCCCGGACCCATGAGGTTTTCCATGTTCCAGCGCGTCACGTCCCGTTCCTCCCGTACGTCTCAGCTCCGCACCCGGGCGGCCGTCGGGGCCGCCGCTCTCGGCGCCTCGATCGTGCTGGGGTCCGGAGTGGCGTCCGCCGCGCAGCCCGCGGCCGCCAAGCCCGCTGCCGTCGCCAAGCCCGCCGCCGCGGCCGCCAAGAAGAGCGCCTCCTGGATCGACCCGGTGGCGAAGTACCGGCTGTCCGCGAGCTTCGCCCAGGCCGGCGGCATGTGGGCGCACAAGCACAGCGGCCAGGACTTCGCCGTGCCGACCGGCACCAAGGTCATGGCCGCTCACGGCGGCATCGTCGTCAAGGCCGGCGGCAACGGCGCCGGCGACGGTCCGGCCTACGGCAACGCCATCGTGATCAAGCACGCGAACGGCGTCTACTCGCAGTACGCGCACCTCTCGCGCATCAACGTCAACGTCGGCCAGGTCGTCAAGACCGGGCAGCGCATAGCCCTCTCCGGCAACACGGGCAACTCCAGCGGCCCGCACCTGCACTTCGAGATCCGCACGACCCCGAACTACGGTTCGGCGATCGACCCGGTGAAGTTCCTGCGCGCCAAGGGTGTGACCGTCTGACGAAGGCCAGGGCCGGCCGGCTCTCCTAGTCCTCCGAGGGGGAGGGCGCAGAGGACGGCCGGGCGCCCTGATGGGCCTGGGTGACCAGATCGACGGCGACCTCAAGGACGGCTTCCCGCTTGTCCTCGGGGTCGCCTTCGAGGTCGTGGAGGAAGAACATGCCGGCGTGCAGCGTGAAGATGGCGCTGACGCAGCGGACCTGGTCGGTGAGGGGGGCGTCCGGATCGAGGATGATGTCACGCAGGCTCTTCAGGCGGTCCTTGAAGGAGTCGCCGATCTGCAACTCCCGCACCGTCGCCTGGTTCTCCTGCATGAAGCGGAAGAGCGGGGCCGCCTCGGCGAGGGCCTTGCTGTAGCGGCGCACCAGCTCCTGCTTGGTCTCCAGGGTGTGCGGCTGCTCCCGGCCCCAGTCGATCAGGTCCTCGATCGGCTTCGTCAGATCCGTGAAGATGCTGACGATGATCTCTTCCTTGGTCTTGAAGTGGTAGTACAGGGCCGCCTTGGTGACGTCCAGGCGCTCGGCGATCTCGCGGAGCGAGGTCTTCTCGTAGCCCTGCTCGGCGAAGAGTTCGAGCGCCACGTCCTGGATGCGCTGGCGGGTGTTGCCGCGGCGCTGCTGCTTGGTGCCGTCCATAGTGGCGTCCATCCTCGTAGTCCTCACGGTCCCACGGAAATCCGGCCGCCGGAGGTAAGAAACACTTACTTGCCGACCGGCTAGAACTTACTTGACGCCCGGCTAGTTCCACGTCTACTTTCACCAGTGTAGTGAGAACTAGCCGGGCGGCAAGTAAGTGGGTCGCCGTGGGGGAGTGGAAGCGATGGCGGACAGCAAGAGCGTCGAGCGGGAGACCGGCACACCGGACACACCGGATGCCGGTGCACAGGAGAAACAGGCGAAGAGCGTGCGGGCCGTGATCCTCGCGCTCATGATCACGATGATGCTCGCCATGCTCGACAACATGATCATCGGCACCGCGATGCCGACGATCGTGGGCGAACTCGGTGGCCTGGAGCACCTGTCCTGGGTGGTGACGGCATACACCCTCGCGACCGCCGCCTCCACCCCGATCTGGGGCAAGCTCGGCGACATGTACGGGCGCAAGGGCGCCTTCATGACGTCGATCGTGATCTTCCTGGCCGGGTCCGCGCTCAGCGGCATGGCTCAGGACATGGGCCAGCTCATCGCCTTCCGCGCGGTGCAGGGCCTGGGCGCCGGCGGTCTGATGGTCGGCGTCATGGCGATCATCGGCGACCTGGTCCCGCCGCGGGAGCGCGGCCGCTACCAGGGCATGATGGCCGGCGTCATGGCGATCGCGATGATCGGCGGACCCCTCGTCGGCGGCTCCATCACCGACCACTGGGGCTGGCGCTGGGCCTTCTACATCAACCTGCCGCTCGGCGTCGTGTCCCTCGTCCTGATCAGCGTCATCCTGCACCTGCCGAAGAAGCGGTCCGACGCGCGCGTCGACTACCTGGGCGCCGCGCTGCTGACCGTCGGCATCACCGCCATCGTCCTCGTCACCACCTGGGGCGGCACGGAGTACGCCTGGAGCTCCGCCCGGATCATGGAGCTGACCGCCATCGGCGTCGCCGCACTCGTCGGGTTCGTGTTCTGGCAGACCAAGGCCGCCGAGCCGATCGTGCCGCTGCACATCTTCCGCAGCCGCAACTTCACCCTGATGTCGATCATCGGCTTCATCGCCGGCTTCGTGATGTTCGGCGCGACGCTCTTCCTGCCGCTGTACCAGCAGTCCGTGCAGGGCGCGTCCGCCACCAACTCCGGACTGCTGCTCCTGCCGATGCTCGGCGCGATGCTCGTCACCTCGATGATCGCGGGCCGGATCACCACCAGCAGCGGCCGCTACAAGATCTTCCCGGTCGCCGGCAGCGTCCTGCTGGTCGCCGGTCTGTATCTGCTGTCCACGATGGACACCGGGACCTCGCGGTTCATGTCCGGAGTGTTCATGGCCGTCACCGGCCTCGGCATGGGCTGCCTGATGCAGATCACCATGCTGGTCGCGCAGAACAGCGTGGAGATGAAGGACATGGGCGTCGCGTCCTCCTCCACCACCCTCTTCCGCACCCTCGGCTCCTCCTTCGGCGTCGCGATCATGGGCGCCCTGTTCAACAGCCGGGTCCAGGACGTCATGACCGAACGGGCCGGCGCCCTCGGCTCGAAGGTCACCGAGCAGTCCGCCCAGCTGGACGCCGCCAGCCTCGCCAAGCTGCCCGTGGCGGCGCGGGAGGCGTACCAGTACGCGGTCTCCGACGGCACGCACGCGGCGTTCCTCCTCGGAGCCGTGGTGGCCGTGATCGCCCTGGTCGCCGCGGTGTTCGTCAAGGAGGTCCCGCTGCGGGGCGCGCTGCCCAAGCCGGACGGCCCGGACGGCGCCACGGACGGGACGGCCCCCGCCAAGGCCCCGGTGGTCGTGGAGTCCGTCTGACCCGAGCCGAAAGCGAGGCGGCGTCGCGTGCACAGCGCGGCGCCGCCCGCCTCTGTCCGTGACGCGGCCCGAGCGCCGGCGCCTTCCGCTCAGGGCAGCATCGGATAGCTGCCGGTGTTCGTCGGCGCGTGTTCGGGCAGCCACAGCACGGCGACCGCACCCTCGGCGGGTATGTGCTCGGGTGCGCCCACCGGCTGCACATTGCGGAAGGTCAGCCGGGCGCCCATGACCCGGGCCTGACCGGCGGCGATGGTAAGACCCAGCCCGTGGCCACGGCCGGCGCGGTCGCTGCTGCCGGTGCGGAAGCGGCTCGGGCCCTCGGCGAGCAGGCTCTCCGGGAAGCCGGGACCGTGGTCGCGCACCCGGATCACCCTCCCCTCCACGGACACCTGGATCGGCGCCTTGCCGTGCCGGGCCGCGTTGGTGAGCAGGTTGAACAGCACCCGCTCCAGCCGCCGCGGATCCGTGGTCACCATCGACTCGTGGATCACGCGCACCTCGACCTCGGGATCCTTGGCCGCGACCCGGCGGGCGACGAACTCGCCCAGCAGGATGTCCTGCAGCTCGGCCCGCTCCGACGCCCCGTCCAGGCGGGCCACCTCCAGCACGTCCTCGACGAGCGTGCGCATCGCCTTCGCCCGGTCCAGGACCAGTTCGGTGGGCCGGCCGGGCGGCAGCAGTTCGGCGGCGGTCAGCAGCCCCGTCACCGGGGTGCGCAGCTCGTGCGCGATGTCGGCGGTGACCCTGCGCTCCGCCTCCAGCCGCTGCTGCAGCGCGTCCGCCATGGCGTCCACCGCACTGGCCAGATCGTCCGTCTCGTCCCGGACCACACCGCCGATGGCGTCCCGCACACGGACGTCCGCCTCTCCCTTGGCGACCTCGTTCGCCGCGGCCGCCGCGTTGCGCAGCCGCCGGGAGAGCTGTCCGCCGATGAGCACGCCGAGCGCGCTGCCGCCGAAGACGACCGCGATGGAGCCGATCACCAGGGCCTGGTCGAGATCCTTGAGAATGTCCGTGCTGCGGTCGGTGAACCCGGTGTGCAGGGAGAGCACATGATCGCCGTTGTTGACCGGCACCGCCGCCCAGATGTCCGGCGCGCCACCCCCGCGGTCCGACACGAACGTCGCCCTGCGGCCCTCCTCGACCATCTCCCTCAGCTCCGCCGGCAGCCGCGGGTCGTCGATCTTGATGTTGGGGAAGTTCGGATGCCTGGACAACTGGTAGTTGCGCTGGGCGATCTTGATGCGCTCGTCCGCGAGATCGCGCGCGTTGTCCAGCATGGACACGCGGGCCGCGTTGTGCACGACGAGACTGAGCGCGACCGCCACCAGCGCGCCGACCAGCGCGATGGCCGCGCTCAGCTTCCACCGCAGGCCGGTGCGGATGCCCGCGCGCTCCACGCGGACCGGAACCAGGTGTCGCAACATCCCCCGATACTCCGCCCGCTCAGGCCTTCAGCTTGTAACCGAAGCCGCGGACCGTCTCGATGCGGTCCTGACCGATCTTGGTCCGCAGCCGCTGCACATGGACGTCGACCACCCGCGTGTCACCGCCCCAGCCGTAGTCCCACACCCGCTCCAGCAGTCTGTCCCGGGACAGCACCGTGCCCGGGGCGGAGGAGAACTCCAGCAGCAGGCGCATCTCGGTCGGCGTGAGCGCCACCGGCCGGCCCGCCCGCCGAACCTCCATGCCCTCGGTGTCGACCTCCAGCTCGCCGAAGGTCAGCACGCCCCCGACCGCCGACGTGTCCTGGTCGGACCGGTCGCCGCCGCCCGCGTGACCGAACCGGCGCAGCACCGCTCTGATACGGGCGACCAGGACGGCGCCGTCGAACGGCTTGGTCACGTAGTCGTCCGCGCCGGCCTCCAGGCCGAGGACGACGTCGATGGAGTCGGCGCGCGCGGAGAGCATGATCACCGGCACGGTGGACTCGTCGCGGATGCGCCTGCACAGGCTCACGCCGTCCAGGCCGGGCACCATCACGTCCAGCAGCGCGATGTCGGGGCGGTCGGTCCGGAACGCCTCCAGTCCGGACAGGCCGTCGGGCATCGCGGTGACCACGAAGCCGTCCCGCTCCAGGGCGAGCTGGGTGGCCTCGCGGATGACGTCGTCGTCCTCGACGAACAGGACGTGGGTCTGGTCTGCCATCCCGGTGCTCTCAGTCCTCGTGCGTATGGCCGCTCGTGAGCCGGCTCGTGGTGGGCCGGTCGCTTGCGTCTCGGTAGGTCGTGTTCGGTTCGGTGGTGTCTGGTCTGTCGTGGCTGCTCGGTCGTGGCTCGGGCGGTCGGATCGCGGGCGTATCTGTCGCTTCGCTGTCCGGGTGCCCCTAGAGGGGACGCCCGGAGCGCTCAGGTCGTTCACTGGTTCATCGGCCCGGAGGGCCCGAACGGTTCACCCGACGGCCGATTTTCTCCGACGACCTTGCCCGACGGCCTCGCCGGACGACTTCGCCCGACCACTTTCCCCGACGGCGTTCCCCCGGGCGACGGCCCGGTCAGCCACCGGCCGACGGCGGCGGCGTCGGGTCGTCGCCCACGACGCTGTAGTCGTTGTGCCAGCTGTACTCCTTGACGAACCGGCCCGAGACCCAGCGGTAGGTGACCACATTCTCGCCCGAAGGACTGGAGACCGGGTCGCCCTTCTCGTACACCTGCCTGCTCACGACGAGGCCGCCCCGGTCCACCTCCGCGTAGACCGGCGGCTCCTCCGCCTTGAACACGTTGGTGTACCCGTCGCCCGCCCGCCGGTACACGTACGAACCGACGCCGACGATGTCACTGCACGTCAGCACGTTCACCACGATGTCGTCCTCCGAGCCGCCGGTGAGGTCGCCGTACGACACGTCGACCGGGTACTCGTCGCCGACGCAGGGCTTCAGCCCGCGCTTGACCTCGGCCGACACCGCCGGATCGTCCTTGACCAGACGGACCGCGTCCACACGGCCGAAGGTGCTGGTCGGGGCCGCGGCGGGGGTGGCGCCCGACGAGGCGGCGCCCAGGGAGGCGTCGCCCCGGGCCGGCCCCTCGTCGCGCGCGCCGGTCCCCCCGGTGGCGCAGGCGGAGGCCAAAAGCCCGAGGGCGACGAGCACGGTCATCGCCGTGATCGCCGCCTGGAAGATCCCCCGGACCCGTGGGGGCCCGGCCTCGGTCAGGCCGCCGCGCAACGCTCCCGCTCCTCACGCTCCAGCGCGCGTGCGTCCAGATCGCGGGATTCCAGCTCCTCACGGAGCCGGGCGAGCGCCCGGTGCAGCGTGCTCTTGACCGTTCCCGCCGACATGCCGAGGGCGGCGGCGGTCTCGTCCGTGGACATCTGCTCCCAGTGTCGCAGCACGACGACGCTGCGCTGCTTGGGAGCGAGCACCTTCATCGCGTCCATCAGCAGGGCGCGGTCCGCGTGCTGCTCGGTGGAGTCGTCCACGCAGGCGTCCGGGAGCTGCTCGGTGGGCACCTCCTCCAGCTTGCGGGCCCGCCACCACTCGGTGCGGGTGTTGATCATGACGCGGCGCAGGTAGGCGTCGGCCAGCCGCTTGTCCGCTATGCCCTCCCAGCGGCCGTACGTCCGGGCCAGCGCCGTCTGGAGCAGGTCCTGGGCGTCGACCGGGTCCGGGACCAGCCGGCGGGCGCTGCGCAGCAGCGCGTCCTGCCGAGTGCGGACGTACTCCTCGAACTCGAGCACCTCTCCCTGCGCCATGTTCAACACCCTCCGTGTCCCCGTTCCGGCCGACCGTGGTCCGCCGGTGTCCTGCTCGTGGTCTGTGGCCCTCGTGTCGCTGCGGCCACGGAAGAGAAGCTACGGAGGTGTTGTCACGGCACTGTCCGAGGCAGCCTGCGGCCAGCGCTCGGCTGTCCGTCGGTTGTGTAACGGAAATGAGTTCGGGGTAAGGGGACCGACCGATCGGTGTGCCTATGGGGTGCTTTGGGTCGTGAGCGAGTGTGACGGAAGCCCGTTACGGAGCCGTGCACAAGCACTGAGCCTGTGCGACGGCCGTGAACTGGCTGTGCGTCACGTCAGCGGCAGGCGGTACTGGCCGCCCGGCAGCGGTTCCACGAGACCGTCCGCGACGAGGCCGTCCAGCGCACGCGCGCGTTGCACCGGCTCGTGCCACACGCGGTCCAGAACGGCTTGGGGCACGGGCGCGTGAGCGTCCCTCAGGACGGCGAGCAGCTTCCCGCGCACCTGCCGGTCGGTGCCGGCGTACGTCTGTCCCCGGCGCGGCGGGCCGGTGTGCTCCGGCTTGCCCGCGAGCCGCCAGGCGCACTGTGCGGCGATCGGGCAGCGGCCGCACGTCTCGTTCTTGGCCGTGCAGACGAGCGCCCCGAGTTCCATGGAGGCGGCCGCCCAGCGCGCGGCGGTCTCCTGTTCCTCGGGCAGCAGCGCCCGGGCGAGTTTGCGCTCGGCGGCCGTGGTCGCGTTCGGCGGGTACTGGACGCCGGTGACCGCGCGTGCGAAGACCCGCCGGACGTTGGTGTCCAGCACGGCGTGCCGCTGCCCGTACGCGAACGAGGCGACCGCGGCGGCCGTGTACTCGCCGATGCCGGGCAGCGCCAGGAGTTGAGCGTGGTCCGACGGCACGTCGCCGCCGTGCCGTTCCGTTATGGCCACCGCCGCGCCGTGCAGCCGCAGGGCGCGGCGCGGATAGCCGAGCCTGCCCCACGCGCGTACGGCCTCGCCGGGCGCCTCCGCGGCCAGGTCGGCGGGGCGCGGCCAGCGGGCGAGCCACTGCTCGTAGACGGGCAGGACCCGGTTGACCGGAGTCTGCTGGAGCATGAACTCGCTGACCATCACGCCCCACGCGCCGGCTTCGGGCCGCCGCCAGGGCAGGTCGCGGGCGTTGTCGTCGAACCAGTCGATGACGGGGGAGTGGAGGTGGGCGCCGGTGACCTGCTCGTCGAGCAGGGGACCGGGGGCGGCGTCGGCTTCGGCGGGGCTGCTGTACGGGGGCTTGGTGGGCGCAGTCATGGCCCTACCGATCCTGCCATGAGGGGAGGGAAGCGCGCGTACCGCCACTCTGTGGGGCGGGCCACGGGGATCTTCCGTGGGACCGCCCCCCCCGGTCGCGGCCGGAGCGTCAGGCGGCTGTGGCCAGAGGTGCAAGCGGCGCGAATGCGAAGGGAGGCGGCTCCTTCCGCAGCGGTCACGGATGGTGAGCGTGAAGGCCGTCGTCGTCACCCCGTGCGACTGGTGGCGGTGTGAAGGGCACAAGTCGGAGGCGCAGCAGTCGTGTCCGGGATGATGATCCGGAAAAGTTGTTCTCCGGGCGGCGGGTGGGGCCGGTGAACGGCGCGATCTCTCGTACAGTTTGCGCCGTGGGATCTCTGCGCAATCCGGTCGGGCCGCTTCCCTCCTCCATCTACTGGCGACGGAGGGTCGTACTGCTGTCCGTGGTCGCCCTGTTGGCGCTGCTGGTCACATGGATCGTGGCCTCGGGCGGGGGTGGCGGACGCAACGGCGCGGACGGTCCCAACGGGAAGAATCCCGCGCCTTCGATCACCCCGGGACCGTCCGGATCAGGGCCCGCGATCAGTCAAAACCCCGGCGGCCGCGACGAGTCGGGCGACGGGGGCTCCGGTTCCGGCGGATCGGGCGGATCGGGCGGGTCCGGGGCCGTGGGCGGTTCCGGGGGCGGGTCGGGTTCGGGTGGCGGAGCCGGGACCGGTTCCGGCGGCGCCGGTGCGGGCGACGGCGGGGCCGCGGTGGGCGCCGGGGGTGTGGTGAGCGACGGCGTCTCCAGCGCGGGGACGTCCGCCACGGCCCTGCCGGCCGGGACCACACTGCCCAACTGCACTGCGAGCGTGGTGACGTTGAGCCTGCGCAGTGTCCGCAACACCTACTCGCCGGGACAGAAGCCCACGTTCCAGCTGACGGCGAAGAACTCCTCCGGGAGTGACTGCAAGGTCGATCTCGGGCCTTCCAAGGCCGTGTTGACGATCACTCAGGCGGGGGCGGAGGACGACTACTGGTCCTCCGACGACTGCCCCAAGGGTGCGGGCAGCCGGCTGTACCGCGTGGCCGGCGGGAGCGGCCTCACGTACACCGTGACCTGGGACCGCAAGCCCGGTGCGCCCAAGTGCGCGACGCCGCCGCCGGGGGTGGCCGGACCGGGGACCTACCTGGTCGAGGCGAAGGTCCCGGGCTTCGCGAAGGCGCAGACGTCGTTCGTGCTGAAGGCCGACTAGGCGAAACACGCCTAGGGCGAAACGCGCCCTGGGGCGGACGGTCGGCCCGCGGTTCACATGCCGCAGCCGCGGGCCGTGTCAGACGTAGCGTTCCAGGATCGACGACTCCGCCAGGCGGGAGAGGCCCTCCCGGACGCTGCGGGCCCGGGCCTCGCCCACTCCGTCGACCGTCTGGAGGTCGTCGACGCTCGCGGCGAGGAGCTTCTGGAGGCCGCCGAAGTGCTCCACCAGGCGGTCGATAATGGCGCCGGGGAGGCGGGGGACCTTGGCCAGGAGCCGGAAACCGCGCGGGGAGACCGCGGAGTCGAGGGCCTCGGGGGAGCCGGTGTAGCCCAGCGCCCGCGCCACCGTGGACATTTCGAGGAGCTCGGCGTGGCTCAGCGCGTCCAGCTCGTACAGCGCCTCGTCGACCGTGCGGGAGCGCTTGGCCGTCGGCTCGGGCACGTAGTCCCGGACCACCAGCTCACGCTCGGGCTCCACGCCCGCGATCAACTCGTCGAGCTGGAGGGCGAGAAGGCGGCCGTCGGTGCCCAGCTCCACCACGTACTCGGCGATCTCGGTGGCGATGCGGCGCACCATCTCCAGGCGCTGGGCCACGGCGGACACGTCCCGGACCGTCACCAGGTCCTCGATCTCCAGCGCCGACAGAGTCCCCGCGACCTCGTCCAGGCGGAGCTTGTAGCGCTCCAGGGTGGCGAGGGCCTGGTTCGCGCGGGACAGGATCGCCGCCGAGTCCTCCAGGACGCGGCGGTGGCCGTCGACGTAGATCGCGATCAGCCGCATGGACTGGGAGACCGAGACGACGGGGAAGCCGACCTGCTTGCTGACGCGGTCCGCCGTGCGGTGCCGCGTGCCGGTCTCCTCCGTGGGGATCGTGGGGTCCGGCACCAGCTGGACGCCGGCCCGCAGGATCTTCGACAGGTCGGAGGAGAGCACGATGCCGCCGTCGAGCTTGCACAGCTCGCGCAGCCGGGTCGCCGTGAACTCGACGTCCAGGACGAAACCGCCCGTGCACATCGCCTCGACCGTCTTGTCGGAGCCCAGCAGGATGAGCCCGCCGGTGTTGCCGCGCAGGATCCGCTCCAGACCGTCGCGCAGAGCCGTGCCGGGGGCCACCGCGCTCAGCGAGGCGCGCATCAGGCCGTCGGCGCCGGAACTGCCACCGGACTTTCCATGAGCTGCCGCCCGGTCGTTGGCTGCCACTGCACTCCTCCGGTCGCAGGTTCTGGGGCGTCCCCGCTGCGCGCACTCGGTTCGTACGGACGGGCGAGACCTGGGCAAAGTCTACCGGCGGTCCTCCCCCTCCCGTGGGGCCTCTCGGCGACGGGACCGCGGCAGGACCCGCAGGGCGTCCCCCATGTCCGCGACTTCCAGGACCTTCATGCCCGCGGGGACCCTCCCGGGATCGCCCGGCACGAGCGCGTGCGTGAAGCCCAGACGGTGGGCCTCGGCGAGCCTGCGCTGCACGCCCGTGACCCGTCTGACCTCGCCCGCGAGGCCCACCTCGCCGATCGCGACGAGGTTCTTCGGCAGGGGTGTGTCGCTGGCGGCGCTGGCCAGCGCGAGGGCGATCGCCAGGTCCGCGGCGGGCTCGGAGAGCTTCACCCCGCCGACCGTCGCGGAGTAGATGTCCCGCTTGCCGAGGGCGCTGATCCTGCCCCGCTGCTCCAGGACCGCGAGCATCATCGACACCCGGGACGTCTCCAGGCCGGAGGTCGTCCGGCGCGGGGAGGGGATCTGCGAGTCGACGGTGAGCGCCTGCACTTCGGCGACCAGGGGACGGCGGCCCTCCAGGGTGACCGTCAGGCAGGTCCCCGGGACCGGTTCGTCACGACGGGTCAGGAAGAGGCCGCTCGGGTCCGCGAGGCCGGTGATGCCCTCGTCGTGCAGTTCGAAGCAGCCCACCTCGTCCGTCGCCCCGTAGCGGTTCTTGACGCCCCGCACGAGACGCAGGCGCGCGTGCCGGTCGCCCTCGAAGTGCAGGACGACGTCGACCAGGTGCTCCAGCAGGCGCGGCCCCGCGATCGCGCCGTCCTTGGTGACATGGCCCACGAGCAGCGTGGACATGCCGCGGTCCTTGGAGGCGCGGATGAGGGCCCCGGCCACCTCGCGGACCTGGGCCATCCCGCCGGGCGCGCCGTCGATCTCCGGGGAGGCCACCGTCTGCACCGAGTCGAGGATGAGCAGCGAGGGCTTCACCGCGTCCAAGTGGCCGAGGACGGCCGCCAGATCCGTCTCGGCGGCGAGGTAGAGGTGGTCGTCGATGGCGCCGATGCGGTCGGCGCGCAGCCGGACCTGGCTCGCGGACTCCTCGCCGGTCACATAGAGCGTGCGGTGCTCGTCACTGGCCGACTTGGCGGCCACGTCGAGCAGGAGCGTCGACTTGCCCACGCCCGGCTCCCCGGCGAGCAGCACCACCGCGCCCGGCACCAGGCCCCCGCCGAGCACACGGTCCAGCTCGGCCACGCCGGTGGGGCGGGCGGTGGCCTGACGGCCGTCGACCTGGCCGATCGGCAGGGCGGAGGTGGTGACGCGCCCCGGTGTCGTCGTACGGACCGCGGGCGCGCCGTACTCCTCGACCGTGCCCCACGCCTGGCATTCGGGGCAGCGGCCGAGCCACTTGGCCGTCTGCCATCCGCATTCCGTGCAGCGGTAGGACGGACGGTCCTTGGTGGTCTTCGTACGGGCAGCCATGGGGAAACCGTAACGGCAGCCACCGACAACGGTCCGGGCCTGTGGACAACCGTGCGCCCCCGGCGTTCCCCCACCGGGGGACGACCCCCGTATGCACCTTTCGCCCCCGACCCGTATGAGGGATCGTTTCACCCGTACGGATTAAAAGGACTCAAGGGGGCAGAACACGCAGTTCCGCGCCGCCTACGGTCGCACGGGTGATGAGCAGCCGTCCGCAGACCCCGACCCGCACGACCGGCGCACACCGGGCGCACCGGGAGGCGTGCGACCGCGCCGAGGCGCGCACGCCGGCGCGGCGACCGCGCGGCCGCAGCGAGCCGTCCTACGAGCCGTACCTCGACGGGCTGTTCACCTACTGCCTGTCCGTCCTGTGCGAGCACGACGCGGCCACCGCAGCGCTCGCGGACGTCCTCGCCCTCGCCGAGCGGCGCGGTCAGCGCGTCCCGGACGCCCCGGGCGACCGCAGGGCATGGCTGTACGCACTGGCCCGCTGGGCGTGTCTGCGCGAGCTCGCCGAGGCCCGGCGCAAACGCCAGGGCACGCACGCGGCGGGGCGGCAGGCCGCCCCCGGCGCGAGCGGCGCGAAGCCCGCCGAAGCGCCCCCCGCCGACCTCGCGGACGAGGCCAGGCAGCAGCAGCGGCGGCGTGAACTCGCCCTGCTCGCCTGGCCGGAGGCGGCCGGCACCACACCCGAGCAGCGTGAGGCGCTGGAGCTCGCCGTACGCCACCAGCTCGCCGCCCACGAGGTGGCCGCCGTTCTCGGGATGGAGCACGCCGCAGCCCGCGAGCTGCTGGCCACCGCCGCCTGCGAGGTCGAGCGCACCCGCGCCGCCCTCGCCGTGGTGGAGACCGGCGGCTGCCCCGGGGTGGACCGTCTCTCGGGAGACGACCAGCTCGTGCTGAGCGCCGCCCTGCGCCGCGAACTCGTCCGGCACGTCGACGACTGCCCGCGCTGCCGCCGCGCCGCCGAACGCGCGGTCCCCGGCCGCTGGCCCGGCGCCGGCGTCACCCCGGCCGAGCTGCCCGTGCTGGAAGCACCCCGCGCGACCCTGCGCGCCGCCACCGCCCGCCTCTCCCGCGCGCGCGGCGCGGCCGCACCCCGGTTCGACCGGCGCGGCTTCCCGATGGACCCCAAGGACCGCGCCGCCCGCCGCGACCGCCTACGCGCGCGTGCCGTCACCACGACCGTCGTCGCCACCGTCGTCGCCGCGCCCGTGATCGCCCTCTGGGCCGCCTACCGGAGCACGCCGACCACCGAGGGCGCCGACGGACGCAACCCCGCCGCCAGTGAGGCACAGGACCCCGGCGGCCTCGACTCGGCGGCCGCCGGCGGCTACCAGAACGCCGGCAACGCCAGCACCCGGCCCGGCGGGCGCGCTTCCGCGGGCGACGAGACCGACGTGTCCGTCGAGGTCATCAGCGTCGCCGGACTCGGCGAGCACGGCGTCGGCCGCCTCTCCGTGCGGGCCGGCACCGACGGCGCCACCACCCTGATCACCCTGACCGCGGCCCCGGACGCGCCCGAGCCGATCCGCTGGTCCGCGACCGCCACCGCCCCCTGGCTCCACCTGAGCCGCTCCCGTGGCGTGATCGCGCCCGGCGATTCGACGACGGTCAAGGTGTACGTCGACCGTCTGCGCGAACCCGCCGGGCACTGGCACGCACGCGTGGCGATCGCCCCGGCCGGCGCGGTCGTCTCCATCGACGGCTACGGCGTCGCGCCCGCGCCCGCCGATCCCGGACCGGGCCGCCCCACCGGCGCGCCCCCGTCGCAGGGGCCCGTGCCCAGCCCCACGGCACCGCCCACCACGCCCCCGGCCTCCAGCCCCCCGCCGGCCACCGCCGACCCCGAGCCCACCCCCGATCCGTCCACACCGGACCCGGGCGTCTCCACACCGCCCCCGGGCGACGGCGGCGAGGAGGGCGGCGGCGACGACGGCGACACCGGGTCGCCTTGACGGGCCGCCCGGCAGGACCTCCTCAGCCCGCCGGGTCCGCCGGGTGCGGCGCCACCAGGGGAAGCTGTGCGGCGAGCCGCTGCTCGCACAGCTCGACCAGCCGGTCGTAGCCCGCCTTGCCCATCAGCTCGGTCAGCTCCGCCCGGTACGACACGTACACCGGCTCGCCCGCGCCGTGCGCCGAGGTCGCCGAGGTGCACCACCAGTGCAGGTCGTGACCGCCCGGGCCCCAGCCCCGCCGGTCGTACTCACCGATCGACACTTGGAGCACGCGCGTGTCGTCGGGCCGCTCGATCCAGTCGTACGTGCGGCGCACCGGGAGCTGCCAGCAGACGTCCGGCTTGGTCTCCAGCGGCTCACGGCCTTCCCGCAGCGCCAGGATGTGCAACGAGCAGCCGGCGCCGCCCGCGAAGCCGGGACGGTTCTGGAAGATGCACGAACCGTTGAACGGGCGGGTCTGCCGCGAGCCGTCCTCGTCCTCCGCGACCCAGCCGCCCCGCGTGCCCTCGTCGTGGTGCTGCCAGATGTCCGGGGTGAGGCGCGCCACGTGCTCGGCGACGCGCTTCTCGTCGTCCTCGTCGGAGAAGTGGGCCCCCAGCGAGCAGCAGCCGTCGTCGGCGCGGCCCGCCTGGATGCCCTGGCAGCCGCTGCCGAAGATGCAGTTCCAACGCGAGGTCAGCCACGTCAGGTCGCACCGGAAGACCTGCTCGTGGTCGGCGGGGTCGGGGAACTCGACCCACGCGCGCGCGAAGTCGAGGCCCTTCTCGTCCCCGGCCGGGCCGGCGGGCGACCCCTGCGGGGCGGCCTTGCGCGACTTCTTCGAAGTGGCGTTCTTGTCGTGCTTCGCGCTTTTCGTCTTTGGCACGCGTCCAGGGTAAGTCGCCCGCGCGCCGGCGCGACACCGTCTCAGGACGCACACCGGGGACCGTGCGGAGCCCGCCTGGCAGTAGCGTTTCCCCTCATGAGACTCGGTGTCCTCGACGTGGGATCGAACACGGTGCACCTGCTGGTGGTGGACGCGCACCCCGGTGCGTGCCCGCTGCCCGCGCACTCGCACAAGGCGGAACTGCGCCTGGCCCAACTGCTCGACGACAGCGGGGCGATAGGCGCCGAAGGCGTCGACCGGCTGATCACGGTCATCCAGGAGGCCCTGCAGGCCGCCGAGGACAAGGGCGTCGAGGACCTGCTGCCGTTCGCGACGTCCGCCGTGCGCGAGGCCGGCAACGCCGACGACGTCCTCGCGCGCGTGCGGGACGAGACCGGCGTCGAGCTCCAGGTCCTCACCGGCGCGGAGGAGGCCCGGCTCACCTTCCTCGCCGCCCGCCGCTGGTTCGGCTGGTCCTCGGGCAAGCTGCTCGTCCTGGACATCGGCGGCGGCTCGCTGGAGATCGCGTACGGCATCGACGAGGAGCCCGACGCGGCCGTCTCCCTCCCCCTGGGCGCGGGCCGGCTCACGGCGGGTTGGCTGCCCGGCGACCCGCCCGACCCCGAGGACATCCGGGCGCTGCGCCGGCACGCCCGCACGGAGATCGCCCGCACGGTGGGGGAGTTCAGCCGCTTCGGCTCCCCGGACCACGTCGTCGCCACGTCGAAGACCTTCAAGCAGCTCGCCCGCCTCGCCGGCGCCGCCCGCTCCACCGACGGCCAGTACGTGCAGCGTGAGCTCAAGCGGGAGTCCCTGGAGGCCTGGGTGCCGCGCCTGGCCGGCATGACCGCCGCCCAGCGCGCGGAGCTGCCCGGAGTCTCGGAGGGCCGCGCGGGCCAGCTCCTCGCCGGGGCACTGGTCGCCGAGGGCGCGATGGACCTGTTCGGCGTGGAGACCCTGGAGATCTGCCCCTGGGCCCTGAGAGAGGGCGTCATCCTGCGCCGCCTGGACCACATGGGCTCGGCGTAGAGCGAGGCACGCGGGCGTGAGCCTGCGGACGGTCCACACATGCGCGTGCGCGAGCCGGAGGGTCACCCGTGCGCGTGCGGGTGCGCGAGCCGGGCGGGTCCTACGCCGCGTGCGCGAGGCGACAGGGCAGTGTGCGCAAGCCGGCGGGCCACGCGTGTGCTTGCGCAAGCCCCTGCGCATTCGGCGCGAATCCACCGGAGCCCGTCGTGGGCGTCGTGGCGAACACCACAACGGCCGCCGGGGACCCGGCTCGCACTCGACCGCACCCCGTAACCTGTCCCCCATGGCAGAGCCAGTCGTGCGCATCCCGGATGCGAAGGTCGCCCTGTCGACGGCCTCGGTCTATCCGGAGTCGACGGCGACGGCCTTCGAGATCGCCGCGCGCCTCGGGTACGACGGCGTCGAGGTCATGGTCTGGAACGACCCGGTCAGCCAGGACATCGACGCGCTCCGCAGACTCAGCGACTACCACCAGGTGCCGATCCTCGCCGTGCACGCCCCGTGCCTGCTGATCACACAGCGGGTGTGGTCGACCGACCCGTGGGTCAAGCTGCAGCGGGCCCGCGCGGCGGCAGAGAGGCTCGGCGCCGGCACCGTCGTCGTCCACCCGCCCTTCCGCTGGCAGCGCCAGTACGCGCGCGACTTCGTCACCGGAATCTGGCGGATGGCCGACGAGACGGACGTGCGGTTCGCCGTCGAGAACATGTACCCCTGGCGTTACCGCGACCGCGAGATGCTCGCCTACGCGCCGGACTGGGACGTCACCAAGGACGACTACCGGCACTTCACGATCGACCTCAGCCACGCCTCGACGGCCCGTACGGACGCCATCCAGATGCTCGACCGCATGGGCGACCGCCTCGGGCATGTCCACCTCGCGGACGGCAACGGCTCGGCCAAGGACGAGCACCTGGTCCCCGGCCGCGGCTCGCAGCCCTGCGCCGAACTGCTGGAGCGGCTCGCGCTCAGCGGCTTCGACGGCCATGTCGTCATCGAGGTCAACACCCGGCGCGCCATGTCCGGAGCCGAACGGGAGGCCGACCTCGCGGAGGCCCTGGCCTTCACGCGACTGCACCTCGCGTCGGCGCCGAAGGTGCCCCGCTGGTGAACGGCACCGGCGCGCGCCGCCGCGGGCGGCCTCCGCGCACCGAGTCAGGCGACACCCGCGACCGCATCCTGACCGCGGCCCGCGAGGAGTTCTCCGAGCGCGGATACGAGAAGACGTCCGTGCGGGGCATCGCCAAGGCCGCCGGGGTCGACTCGGCGCTCGTCCACCACTACTTCGGCACCAAGGAGCAGGTCTTCGCGGCGGCCATCGAGGTCGCGTTCGCGCCCGCGCTCGACGCGCCCGAGGCCCTCGCCGACGGCCCGCCGGCCGAGGTCGGCGAGCGCCTCACCCGCTTCATCCTGGGCATCTGGGAGAACCCGGCGACCCGTGCGCCCGTCCTGGCCATCGTCCGCTCGGCGGTGACCAACGAGACCGCGGCGGCCGTCTTCCGCCGTCTGGTCGCCTCCCAGCTCCTGCGCCGCGTCGCCGCGCAGCTCGAACTCCCCGACGCCGAGCTGCGCGCCGAACTGGCGGCCGCCCAGCTGGTGGGGATGGCGATGCTGCGGTACGTGATCAAGGTGGAACCGCTGGCGTCGGCGGACGTCGAACAGATCGTCGCCCGGGTCGCGCCGGTCGTGCAGGGACACCTCACAGGGCCGTGACCGGGAGCCGCCCCCGCCCCGCAGGCGAGACATGCGTCCCGCATTACGGACACATCGTCCCGGTCCCTGGATGACCGGCGTACGCTCGACAGCAGCCCTATCTGTCTGAAGGAGCGAGCGACGATGCCCGAGCTGAGGTCCCGCACAGTCACCCACGGCCGCAACATGGCGGGCGCACGCGCCCTTATGCGCGCCTCCGGTGTACCCGGTGCGGACATCGGCCGGAAGCCGATCATCGCCGTGGCCAACAGCTTCACGGAGTTCGTGCCCGGCCACACCCACCTCCAGCCGGTCGGCCGGATCGTCAGCGAGGCGATCGTCGAGGCCGGCGGCATCCCGCGCGAGTTCAACACCATCGCCGTCGACGACGGCATCGCGATGGGCCACGGCGGCATGCTGTACTCCCTGCCCTCCCGCGACCTGATCGCGGACAGCGTGGAGTACATGGTCGAGGCCCACTGCGCCGACGCCCTGATCTGCATCTCCAACTGCGACAAGATCACCCCGGGCATGCTCAACGCGGCCCTGCGGCTGAACATCCCCACGGTGTTCGTCTCCGGCGGACCCATGGAGTCCGGCCGCGCCACCCTCGTCGACGGCACGGTCCGCACGCTCGACCTGGTCGACGCGATCTCGGACGCCGTCAACGACAAGATCTCCGACGAGGACATCCTCCGTATCGAGGAGAACGCCTGTCCGACCTGCGGCTCGTGTTCCGGCATGTTCACCGCCAACTCGATGAACTGCCTGACCGAGGCCATCGGCCTGTCCCTCCCGGGCAACGGCTCGACCCTCGCCACCCACACCGCCCGCAAGCGGCTCTACGTCGACGCCGCGCGCACGGTCATGGACATCACCCGCAGGTACTACGAGCAGGACGACGAGACGGTCCTGCCGCGCAACGTCGCCACCTTCGCCGCGTTCGAGAACGCGATGGCGCTGGACATCGCGATGGGCGGCTCCACCAACACGATCCTGCACCTGCTGGCCGCCGCACAGGAGGCGGGCGTCCCGTTCGGCCTCGACGAGATCGACGCCGTCTCGCGCCGGGTCCCGTGCCTGGCCAAGGTGGCGCCCAACGTCGCCAAGGACCGCACGTACTACATGGAGGACGTGCACCGCGCCGGCGGCATCCCCGCCCTCCTCGGCGAGCTGCACCGCGCGGGCCTGCTCAACGAGGACGTGCACGCCGTCCACAGCCCGTCCCTCGCGGACTGGATGAAGACGTGGGACGTGCGCGGCGGCTCGCCGTCCCCCGAGGCGATCGAGCTGTGGCACGCCGCGCCGGGCTGCGTCCGCTCCGCCGAGGCGTTCTCCCAGTCGGAGCGCTGGGAGGCCCTGGACGAGGACGCCGAGGGCGGCTGCATCCGCTCCGCCGAGCACGCCTACTCCAAGGACGGCGGCCTGGCGGTCCTCAAGGGCAACCTCGCCGTCGACGGCTGCGTGGTCAAGACGGCCGGCGTCGACGAGTCGATCTGGACCTTCGAGGGCCCGGCGGTCGTCTGCGAGTCGCAGGAGGAGGCCGTCGAGAAGATCCTCCTGAAGCAGATCACGGAGGGCGACGTCGTCGTCATCCGCTACGAGGGCCCCAAGGGCGGCCCCGGCATGCAGGAGATGCTCTACCCGACGTCGTACCTGAAGGGCCGCGGACTCGGTAAGGCCTGCGCCCTGATCACCGACGGCCGCTTCTCCGGCGGCACTTCGGGCCTGTCTATCGGCCACGCCTCGCCCGAGGCGGCGTCGGGCGGCACGATCGCCCTCGTCGAGGACGGCGACCGCATCCGCATCGACATCCCGAACCGCACGATCGAGTTGCTCGTCGACGACGCGGAACTCACGCGCCGTGAGCAGGCGTTGAACGGGACGTACGCCCCGAAGAACCGTGAGCGCAAGGTGTCCGCCGCCCTGCGCGCCTACGCCGCGATGGCGACGAGCGCCGACAAGGGCGCCGTGCGGGACGTGTCCAGGCTGGGCTGATCCCGGTGCCGCGGGGGCCACGGCGGGTTCACCAGCCCGCCGGGTCGCCCCCGTCCACCGCGAAGACGGTGCCGTCGGGCGCACTGCCGTACACGCGCCCGTCCGCGACGACGGGCGCCGGCAGGGAGGCCGCCACCCGGTCGCCGTGCGCGCCGAGGCGGGCCGGGGTCTGCCCGAGCAGCCGGCCGGCGCGGGCGTCGACCCCGAGGAGCCGTCCGTCCGCGCCGACGAGGTACACATGCCGGCCGTCGGTGACCGGCTCCGAGCCCCGGCTCACGCCGGTCTCCAGCTGCCACAGGACGCGGCGTCCCGCCATGTCGACGGCCTCCAGCGCCCCGCCGGTGCTCAGCAGGTAGACGACGTCCCCGCGCACGCCGGCCTGCGGGTCCTGGCGGGTCACCGGCAGCTTCACCCGGCGGGTCGACTTCGACACGGGGTCGTAGCGCACGACGGCGTCGGTGTACCCGGTCTCGTCCTCGATCGACAGCAGTAACAGGGCCCCGTCATGGCTGCCGACGGCCGTGAGGGTGCCGTCCAGCCCCGCCTGCCACCGCACGGCGCCCGTGGCCGGGTCCACGGCGGTGACCGAGGTCCTCCCCGGGTCGGAGGTGCTCGTCACGTAGGCGAGCGGATCGCCGGCGAACGACGTGAAGTACGGCGCGGGCTGCCCGGGGACCGTACGGCTCCACGCTGTCTTGCCCGTGGCGCCGTCGACGCCGGTGACCGTTCCGTCGGGGGAGGTGAGCAGCAGCATGTCGCCGACGGCGTGCAGCGCGTTGTACTCGGGCACGTCCGCCGTCCAGCGCGCCTCGCCCGAGGCGGGGTCGAGCGCCTCCAGCCGCGGGGCCAGGTGCGCCGGGGGTTGCACCAGACCGCCGACGAGGACCGGCGCCCCGCTGCCGAGGGGCGCCTCGACGGTGTGCCGCCAGGCAGGGGAGCCGTCGGCGGGGTCGAGCGCGAGGACCGTCCCCGCCTGGGCGCACAGGAGCTTCCCCGCGCCGTAGGAGCACTCGGGCGCGGTCTGCGCGTCGGAGACCGGGTCCGACCTCCACGCCGAGAACCCGGCCGGCGCCGTCCGCCCCCCGGTGGGCCCCTGCGCGGGCGCGCCCCCGGCCCACTGCACGGCGGCGACCCCGCCCGCGACGAGGCTCAGCGCCCCCGCCGCGACCGCCATCGGCCGGAGCAGCCGACGCCGGGTGCGGGGCGCGGGCGGGGCGGCCCCGCCCTTCTCGGCGTGCCCGCCGCCTTCGGAGTCCCCGTGGCTCCCGACGGCCTTACTGCTCTCGGTGTCGTCCTCGCCGGCGGTGTCCGCCTGACCGGTGAGACGGAGGGAATCGCGGTCCAGGTTCTGGTCCTGGTCTCTCTCCCGGTCCCCGTCCCGGTCCCGCGGCGCCGGTATGAACACCTGTGTGTCGTACGAGGCCGACACCGAACGCAGTTCCCGCATCAGCTCGTCCGGTGTGGGCCGCTCCTCGGGCTCCTTCGCCAGGCAGCGCTGGACCAGCGGGGCGAGCACCTGCGGCACGCCCGTCAGGTCGGGCTCGTCGTGCACGACCTGGTAGGCGACGACGTAGGGGCTGTCGGAGTCGAACGGCCCCCGCCCGGTCGCCGCGTGCACCAGGACCGACCCGAGCGCGAAGATGTCGGCGGCGGGCCCGACCTCCCTGGGCCGCCGGAACTGCTCCGGCGCCATGAACGGCGGGGTGCCGATCAACTTCCCTGTCTCGGTGCGCAGTTCGCTGTCCTTGGGCCGGGAGATGCCGAAGTCGATGACCTTCGGGCCGTCCTCGGCGAGCAGGACGTTGCTGGGCTTCAGATCCCGGTGGACGACGCCGACGCGATGGATGTCGCGCAAGGCCTCCGCGAGTCCGGCCATCAGCCGCCGCAACTCACCCGTGCTCATGGGCCCGTTCCGCTTCACCTGGTCCGAGAGGGTCGAGCCGGGGATGAACAGCGTGGCCATCCAGGGCCGTCCGGCCTCCGGGTCGGCGTCGACGACGGGTGCGGTGAACGCCCCGCTCACCCGTCTCGCGGCGGCGACCTCCTGCCGGAACCGCCCTCTGAACTCGGGGTCCTCGGCGAACCGGGCGTGCACGACCTTCACCGCGAGCTTCATCCCCGAGGTGCTGCGGGCCAGGTGGACCACGCCCATCCCGCCCGAGCCCAGACAGGATTCCAGACGGTAGTGGCCGGCGTATTCGGGAAGTTCCGCTTCCGCATCCGATCCGGTGTTGCGCTGTGGCGCCATGGACCACCCCCGTGCTGTTCGGCCGCGAATCGGCGCGCGCGACGCAGGGAGCCTAGTCGATGAGGCTGACGGGACCGAGGAGGCTTGCCAGGCCCCCGTGTTCGAATTGCATACATGTGTTTCAGCCGCTGATTCCAGGGAATCAACGTCTCCCCCCATGGAGGTCATGGGGGTTCACGGGGGAGGTTCAGTCATGTCTGTCGAGCAGGTCGAAGAGGTGGAGGGCGGCGGGGAGCCGATGCGGCGGGCGGCCGTGGCGGTGAACTCCTATCCGGTCGCCCCGGGCGTCCGGCTGAACGTCCGCAGCGGTCCCGGCACCGGTTACGGCGTGGTCCGCGTCCTGCCCGAAGGGGCCTCGGTGACGATCTACTGCCAGACGCCGGGCACAACGGTCAGCGGCCCGTACGGCACGTCGAACATCTGGGACAACATCGGCAGCGGCCAGTACGTCTCGGACACCTACGTCCGCACGGGCAGCGACGGCTACGTGGCCTCACGCTGCGGCTGACCCGCACGGCACGGGCGGGCTCCCACCGGCTCGACCGGTTCGAAGGCCGGACGGAAGGCCCGACGGGACACCTGACGGCAAACCCGACGGAAGCCCGCCCCGCCCCGGCCCCGCCCGGGGGCCCGCCCCGCCCGCGGCCATAATCGTCATGTGAGCGACGACAACGGCGCCCGGGGCGGCGCCACCACCGGCCCCCGCCCCGAGCCCCTGCGCTTCTTCGGCACGACCTGGGTCCACCACGACCAGGGCTACGCCGCCCGCCGGGCCGCCGCGTCCGTCGGGTCCCTCGCCGCCGCGGTCGGCTCCTGCCTGGTGCTGCGCCTCGCCTACGAGGGCCTCGCGATCGCCGACAGCGGCAGCTTCGTGATCCTGCTGGTCGTCGTCATGTTCGCGGTGTGCAGCGCGCTGGCCTTCCGGCACACCCTGGAGGGCTTCACCAAGCGTCACGACCCCGACCGCCAGTCCTCCCTGCGGGGTCTGCTGGCCATCGGCTTCGTCGGCTCCCTGCTCGCCTACTTCTTCCGCTCGCTCATCGAGGCCCCGGGCGAGAAGCTCCACCGCGAGGAGTACGAGGCGGCCCGCGTCCAGTACGAACGCCGCTCCGGCCGCCGTACGGGCAACCCGTCCAAGAAGCGCCGCCGGACCTGACCCGCCCTCGGCGTACCCGCAGGCCCCGTTCCCCTCGCCGCCCGCCCCGGCCCACCATGGCCCCATGACGGCTCCCGCACACACCGACCGAGCGCTCTCCTTCAGCTCCGCCGCAGCCCAGTACGCCGCCAACCGCCCCTCCTACCCGCCCGCCCTCCTCGAAGCGATCGAGGCCATGGCGGCCCATCCGCTCGCCGGGGCGCGCGTCGCCGACATCGGCGCGGGCACCGGCATCGCGACCGCCCTCCTGCACGCCCGCGGCGCCGACGTCGTCGCGGTCGAACCGGGCGACGGCATGGCTGAGCAGTTCCGCCGCGCCCTCCCCGAGGTGCCGGTCGTCCGAGGTGACGGCAACCGACTCCCCCTCGCCACCGCCTCCGTCGACTTCCTCACCTACGCCCAGTCCTGGCACTGGACGGACCCGGCGCGCTCCGTCCCGGAGGCCGTACGCGTGCTGCGCCCCGGAGGCGCCCTCGTCCTGTGGTGGAACGCCGCCGCACTCGACGTGCCCTGGATCGACGCCCAGACCGACCGCGTCCAGCGCCACTTCGGCCTGGAGCGGACCGCCGGCAGGAACGGCGACGGCACGCACGCGGTCCTGGCCGGCCCGACCGACCCCCTGGACTTCGCCCGCGGCCAGGTCCGCTGGAGCCGCCGCGTCCCCCTGGACACCCATCTGGCCAACATCGGCAGCCACTCGATCTTCCTCGTCCACGGCCCGGAGAGCACCGCCGCCTTCCTCGAAGAGGAGCGCCGGCACCTCCTGACCGTCTTCCCGGACGGCATGGTCGAGGAGACCTACGACGTCGCGTTCCTGGTCGCCCTCCGCCCCTGACCCCGCGGACCACACCTCTCCCGTGCGGCGGCTCCCGGTTCCGGGGCCGCCGCACACGCATGTTCCGGGCCCGGCCCTTCTCGACCACGTCCCGCCCGCCCTCGCCCCCTCTTGACGACGCCTCGACCGAGGCGCACTATTCATCACATGATGAATTACAGTTCCGGAGAGCCCCCGACGCCGCCCGACGCCGACCGGACACCCGCCGTCCAGGCCCGCGGCCTCACCGTCGTCCGAGGTCCCCGCACGGTGCTGCGCTCCCTCGACTTCACCGTCCCGCGCGGCCAGATCACCGGACTCCTCGGCCCCTCGGGCTGCGGCAAGTCGACCCTCATGCGCGCGATCGTCGGCACCCAGGCCAAGGTCACCGGCACCCTCGACGTCCTGGGCCGTCCCGCGGGACACCCCGCCCTGCGTACCCGCATCGGCTACGTCACCCAGGCCCCCTCCGTCTACGCGGACCTCACGGTCCGCCAGAACCTCGACTACTTCGCCGCGATCCTCGACCCCGGGCGCCCGGCGGCCGACCGCCGCCACGACGACGTCACCCGGGCCATCGCCGACGTCGACCTCACCAGCCACGCCGACGCACTCGCCGGCAACCTCTCCGGCGGCCAGCGCAACCGCGTCAGCCTCGCCGTGGCCCTCCTGGGCGCCCCCGAACTCCTCGTCCTCGACGAACCCACCGTCGGCCTCGACCCCGTCCTGCGCCGCGACCTGTGGAACCTCTTCGACGACATCGCCGCCTCCCGCGGCGCCACCCTCCTCGTCTCCTCCCACGTCATGGACGAGGCCGAGCGCTGCCACCGGCTCCTCCTCATGCGCGAGGGCGAGATCCTCGCCGACGACACGCCCGACGCCCTGCGCGCCCGCACCGGCTCCGACACCGTCGAGGCGGCATTCCTGCACCTCGTCGACGAGGCCACGCGGTCCGCCCGCGAAAAGGAGACGACCCGATGACCACACCGACCCGCCCCGCCCCCACCGGCCCCCTCAACCTCTCGCGCACCACCGCCACCGCGGCGCGCGTCCTGCGCCAGCTCCGCCATGACCCCCGCACCATCGCCCTGATGATCGTCATCCCGTGCGCGATGCTCTTCCTGCTCCGCTACGTCTTCGACGGCAGCCCCCGCACGTTCGACGACATCGGAGCCTCCCTCCTCGGGATCTTCCCGCTGATCACGATGTTCCTGGTGACCTCCATCGCCACCCTGCGCGAACGCACCTCCGGCACCCTGGAACGCCTCCTCGCCCTCCCCCTCGGCAAGGGCGACCTGATCGCCGGCTACGCCCTCGCCTTCGGAGCCCTCGCGATCGTCCAGTCCGTCCTGGCCACCGGCCTCGCCGTCTGGTTCCTCGACCTCGACGTCACGGGCAGCCCCTGGCTCCTCCTCCTGGTGGCCCTGCTCGATGCGCTCCTCGGCACGGCCCTCGGCCTGTTCGTCTCCGCCTTCGCCGCCTCGGAGTTCCAGGCGGTCCAGTTCATGCCGGCGGTGATCTTCCCCCAGCTCCTCCTGTGCGGCCTGTTCACCCCGCGCGACGAGATGCACCCCGCCCTCGAAGGCCTCTCCAACGTGCTGCCCATGTCCTACGCCGTCGACGGCATGAACGAGGTCCTCAGGCACACCGACATGACGGCGACCTTCGTCCGCGACATCCTCATCGTGGCCGGCTGCGCCCTGCTGGTCCTCGGCCTGGGCGCGGCGACACTCCGCAGGCGTACGGCATGACAGCCCGCCCGCGACCGCGCGCCGGCCCCGCTCCACCGCCCCGCCCGACGTCCCGCCTGCCGGACGACCGCACCACGCGGCCCACCCCGGATGCGAGGATGCCCTCAGGACGACGCACCCTTCCGGAGGACACCCCGCCATGACCCAGAAAGTCGCAGTCCTCGGCACCGGCAAGATCGGCGAAGCCCTTCTCAGCGGAATGCTCCGAGGCGGCTGGCCCCCCGCCGACCTCCTCGTCACCGCCCGCCGCGCCGAGCGGGCCGAGGAACTCCGCAGCCGCCACGGAGTCGTCCCGGTCACCAACGCCGAAGCCGCCAAGACCGCCGACACCCTCATCCTCACGGTCAAGCCGCAGGACATGGGCGCCCTCCTCGAGGAACTCGCCCCGCACGTCCCCGCCGGCCGCCTGGTCATCAGCGGAGCCGCCGGCATCACCACCGCGTTCGTCGAGGACCGCCTCACCGCCGGCGTCCCCGTCGTCCGCGTCATGACGAACACCCCCGCCCTCGTCGACGAGGCCATGTCCGTCATCTCCGCCGGCAGCCACGCAGGCGAAGCCGACCTCGCCCACACCGAGGAGATCTTCGGCTCGGTCGGCAAGACCCTGCGCGTCCCCGAGTCCCAGCAGGACGCCTGCACCGCCCTCTCCGGCTCCGGCCCGGCCTACTTCTTCTACCTGGTCGAAGCGATGACCGACGCCGGCATCCTGCTCGGCCTGCCCCGCGACAAGGCCCACGACCTCATCGTCCAGTCCGCCATCGGCGCGGCCACGATGCTCCGCGACAGCGGCGAACACCCCGTCAAGCTCCGCGAGAACGTCACCTCCCCGGCGGGCACCACCATCAACGCCATCCGCGAACTGGAGAACCACGGCGTACGCGCCGCCCTCATCGCGGCCCTCGAAGCCGCCCGCGACCGCAGCCGTCAACTGGCCTCCGGCACGAAGGACTGACGCCGCCCGCCCACCGGGGAGCAGTCACCTCACGGTGTCGCGACCGGCAGCGGCTCCGGCACCGGCGGCAGCAGTCCGATCGCGCGATAGGCGGAGTCGACCACCGGACGGGCCATCGCCCGGGCCTTCTCCGCACCCTCCCTCAGCACCCCCTCGACATACGCCGGGTCAGCGCACAGTTCCTTGTGCCTGGCCTGCAGGGGCTTCAGGACCTCGACCACAGCGTCCGCCGTGTCCTTCTTCAAAGCGCCGTACGACCGGTAACGGTCGCTGAGGGATTCGGGGTTCCCGCCCGTGCACGCGGCGAGGATCTCCAGCAGATTCGCCACCCCCGGCCGCCCCGCCCGGTCGTACACGACCTCCCGGCCGCTGTCGGTCACGGCCCGCATGACCTTCTTGCGCACCACGTCCGGCTCGTCCAGCAGGTAGACGATCCCCGGTCCGGAGTCCTCGCTCTTGCCCATCTTCGACGCGGGCTCCTGCAGGTTCATCACCCGGGCGGCCACCGCCGGATGCGTGGCCCTCGGCACCACGAACGTCTGCCCGTAGCGCTGGTTGAACCGCAATGCCAGATCCCGCGTCAGCTGCACGTGCTGTGCCTGGTCGTCGCCCACGGGCACCTCGTCCGCCGCGTAGGCCAGGATGTCCGCGGCCATCAGCACCGGATACGTCAGCAGCGACAGCCGCACGCTCCCACCGCGCTCGCGTTCCCGTCCGGCCTTCTCCTTGTACTGGATCATCCGACGCATCTCGCCGTCGGTGGCCACGCACTCCAGCAGGTACGACAGCCGCGCGTGCTCGTCCACATGGCTCTGCACGAACAGGGTGCACAACGCCGGATCCAGCCCGGCCGCCAGCAACAGGGTGGCCGTCTGCCTACTGAGCCGACGCACCCGCGCCGGATCGTGGTCCACGGTCAGCGCGTGCAGGTCGACGACGCAGAACAAGGCGTCCGCCCGGTGCTGGTCCACCTCGGCCCACTGCCGCATGGCCCCCAGGTAGTTCCCCAGCGTCAGATGCCCGGTCGGCTTGACCCCGCTGAAGACCCTCTTCATCACTCCACCTCCTGGTCGATGACCGCCGCGCCCGCCGGCCGGCTCTCAGGAGGGAGAAACGAGAACGGCCGCCGAGGCGGCGGCCGCTGACTGCATACGCGAGTCCGGCCGCCCTCAGGCGGCCCACCACTGCTGGTTGCGCGTACGCATGAACATGCCCCCACAGTACGCCGCGTGGGGCCGCCGAGGAGGCGGGTTGACACACCCCGGGCCGATACGTAGTGTTCTCCGAGTTGTCCGACGTGAGCGCCGACTCCGGTCGGTCCCCGGACAGCCATTCCGCAAGTACCTCACCAGACTCTCGACGAGCAGTCCATTGGTCTGTCGTCGTTTCATTGGCGTGCGTATTCGCGAAATGAGGAATCCGCGTTCGAAAGGACGCGGGCCCCGACTCGCTTCGGCGGCGGGGAATCCGCTAAAGTCTCACTCGTCGGAACGGCCCAACAGCCGGGAAGGCAAACCCCCTCTGACTGGGAATCAGGGCCGAAAGGATCTGATAGAGTCGGAAACGCCGGAAGGGAAACCGCGAGAGCGGGGAACCGGAAAGCACCGAGG
>NZ_SHKS01000002.1 GCF_004217285.1 Streptomyces sp. BK239 | reverse complement strand
TTACATTCCGAACCCGGAAGCTAAGCCTCACAGCGCCGATGGTACTGCAGGGGGGACCCTGTGGGAGAGTAGGACGCCGCCGAACAATCATTCAAAGGGTTGGGCCCTGAACTTCGGTTCAGGGCCCAACCCTTTTTTGTTTTCCGTCACTTGACGTTCACGCTGCGCGTCCAGCATCCAGCACATGGGAACTGCTGCACTCCTCAGGGCCGCGGGCGTCGGAGTCGGTGACGAGGTCATCGTGCCGGCCTTCGGGAACGTCGACATAGCCGAAGCGGTGACCCGGGCGGGTGCGCTGCCCGTCTTCGCGGACATCGACCCCAGGACGTACTGCCTGGACCCGGCCGCCGTCGAAGCGGTCATGACCGCGCGGACCACGGCCGTCGTCGTCGTGCACCGCTTCGGTCGGCCGGCCGAACTCGTGCGGTTGCACGAACTGGGGCGCAGACACGAGCTGTTGGTGCTCGAAAGAGGAGAGACCGAGACGTCGTACGACGAGGTGGCGCAGCGCAGGGAGCGGGCCGCCTACCTCGACGCACGGCTGCGGGGAGTGCGGACGCCGGACCACGCGGACGGGCACGCCTACCAGCAGTACGTGGTGCGGGTGCCGGGCAACGGCCGGCCCGACCGGGACGCGTTCGCCAGGGCCCTGCGGGCACGGGGAGTGGACTGCCGTGTGCCGGTGAAGACTCCCCTGCACCGACTGCCCGAGTTCCGGCGCTGCGTCACACTGCCTCAGACCGAGTCGGCCGCCGACGAGACCCTCTCTCTGCCCGTTGACGCCTCGCTCACCAGAAGGGACATGCAACGCGTGGTGTCCGCCTGCAACGCGCTCGGCGGACTGCTTCAACCCGCCTTCTGAACGAGTTTGGGAACACCGGCAAGTTCGGGGTACGATCTGTTCTGTTGCCGCGAGGGAAACCTCGAAAAGTGACCAGCCCCCTTAGCTCAGTCGGCAGAGCGTCTCCATGGTAAGGAGAAGGTCAACGGTTCGATTCCGTTAGGGGGCTCCACAAAAGAAGGCCTCCGCCCTTTAGGGCGGGGGCCTTCTTCTTGTTCTGCGTGCCTTTTCTCAGGCCACGCGCATCGCGAGAATCGCCATGTCGTCGGACGGGGCGTCCGAAGCGAAGCGCTCCACCGCGCGCATGATGCGGGCCGCGACCGCGCCGGCGGTCAGGCCCGTGCAGGTGGTGAGAACGTCGGCGAGGCCGTCGTCACCCAGCATGCGCGTGCCCTCGCGGCGCTCGGTGACGCCGTCCGTGACACAGAGCAGGACATCGCCCGGATCGAGGGTCACCGTCTGCTCGTAGAGCTCCAGGTCCTCCATGACGCCGAGCAGAGGCTGCGGTTCGGCGGCCGGCTCGACAGTGCCGTCCTGGCGCAGACGCAGGGGGAGGGGATGGCCGGCGCAGACCACCTTCAGCTCGGCGCTGCCGTCGTCCTGCGGGCGCATCTCGCCGTAGAGGAGGGTGAGGAAGCGGCTGCGGGCCCCCTCGTCGAGGATCGCCGAGTTCAGGCGCTCCAGGACCGCCGGGCCGCTGAGACCCTCCCGGGCCAGCAGGCGCAGGGCGTGGCGGGCCAGACCGGTCACCGCCGCCGCGTTGGGGCCGGTGCCGCAGACGTCGCCGATCGCGAAGCCGTACGCGCCGTCGCTGATCGGGAAGAGGTCGTAGAAGTCGCCGCCGACCTCGTTGCCCTCGCCGGCCGCGCGGTAGATGACCTCCACCTCGACGCCGTCGATCTCCGGGAGTTCCGGGGGGAGCAGGCTGCGCTGGAGGGCCTGGCTGATGGCGGTGCGCTCGGAGTAGAGGCGGGCGTTGTCGAGGGCGAGGGCGGCGCGGCGGCTCAGGTCCTCCGCCAGTTCGAGGATTTCCTGGCGGAAGTGCTCGTCGGTGGGCTTGCCGAGGGTGAGCATGCCGATGACGCGGTTGCGGGCGACGAGAGGGAGGACGACGGTCTCGCCGCCGACCGCAGAAGCCGTGGCCAGCGTGGGGCCGATGCCCGACGTGACCTGCTGGTGGGCCGGGCCGCCGGACAGGCCGAGGCTGCGCATGGAGCTGCGCAGCGCCGCCTCGTGCGCGGCCTCGCCGGGGGCGGACCAGACCCGGGCGCCCGGGGTGGGGACGGGATCCGGCGGGGAGACCTTCGAGAGCAACGACTTGATGCCGTCGATGAGTTCCTCGTCCTCGTGCAGGACGTAGGACAGGTAGGGGTCGGAGGCCTGGTCGGCGATCGTGTAGACGGCGCACCAGGTGGCCAGGGTCGGGACCGTCATCTGGGCCATCAGGGCGAGGGTCTGGTCGCGGTCGAGGGTGCCGGCCAGGAGGTCGGAGGCCTCGACGAGGAAGCTGAGCGAGCCCCGGCGCAGGCGTTCCAGTTCGCCGAGGCGGGCCGACTCGACGGCCAGCGCGATACGGTCCGCGGCGAACTGCAGCCGCAGGGCCTCCTCGTTGGAGTATCTGCCGGGGCCTTCGGCGGCGACGCCGAGGGAGCCGGTGAGGCGGCCCTCGACCTTCAGCGGGACCGTGACCACCGAGCGCATGCCCGTGCCGCTGAGCAGGGGCACGGCTCCGGGGACGGAGAGGAGGTCCTCGTGGACGGCCGGCATGCGGGCGGAGCCGTAGCGGCCGGGGCCCGCTTCGACGGGCACGCGCGCGAAGCGCTGGCGGGCGGAGGGCAGGCCGGTGGAGGCGCGGACCTCCAACTCCGTCTCGTCGTCGGTGGCGAGCAGGAGGAAGGCGGAGTCGCCGTCGAGCATGTCGCGGGCGCGTTCGACCGTGCGCTGGAGGAGGCCGTCGAGGTCGTCCGGGGCCGGGGAGCCGATGAACACCTCGAAGGGGTCGGAGCTCGACCCGTCGGCGTTGGACGTCGCGTCGGAGGCGGGGAGGCGCAACGGGGTCTGCAGCACCGCGCGTTCGTGGTCGCGGACGAGGAGGCAGACGGTGGAGGGGTCGCCCTCGGTGTCGCGGACGCGCAGGTGCGAGGCGTAGACGGGGATGACGCGGCCGTCGGCGGCGCGGATGCCGTAGCTGCCCTCCCAGCGGGAGAGTTGCAGCGCCTCGACGATGCCGGTGCTGGTTCCGGGGGTGTGGGGCCAGGCGGCGAGGTCGGTGAGGGGTTTGCCGGTGACCTGGTCGGCGGGGTAGCCGAAGAGTTCCTCCGCGTCCTCGTTCCAGGCGGAGATGGCGCCTGTGCGGTCGATCTGGACGACGGCGACGCGGACCCGGCTGTCGGTGAGGGGGAGGAGTTCGGAGGGGAGGCAGGGGCCTGCGGCCCGGGTGCCCACGGGGCGGTCGGGAAGATCGAGCTGGAACCAGACCTGCTTGTGGGTCGGTGTGTAGTCGACGCCCCAGCGGCCGGCGATCGCCGCGCACAGCTGGAGGCCTCGGCCGCCTTCGCGGTCGGGGCTGCCCATGGTGGCGGGGGAGCCCTGGAGGGGGATCTCGCGCTCGGGATAGCGGTCGGAGACCTCCACGCGGATGCCGTCCTCGGTGCGCAGGCACAGGACGTCGGCGTGGGTGCCCGCGTGGACGACGGCGTTGGTCACCAGTTCGCTGGTGAGGACCACCGCGTCGTCGACGATGTCGGCGAATCCCCAGCCCTGGAGCGTGTCGCGGACGAACGAGCGGGCGGTGGCGACGGATCGCCCGACGGGCTCGAAACTGGCGGCCGCGCGCGCGGTGATCACAGAACTCCTCGGCCGGTTGTCGACGTGCAGGGCTGCCCGGGTGTCCGGCTCGTGCCGCTGCTGCGGCAGCGTGCCCGTCGGCCGGGGGTCCGGGGGCTGCGCCCCCGGGATCAGTCCGGTGGTCATGTGTGCGGCCGCCCCTCCGATGCCCGCTCGATCTCGTGCCACCGCCCAGACCGGACGGACCGGTGCGGCTGGACAGCCGCATGCAAGGTTACTTACCTTCCCCGTCCGTACGGATGCCGGTCGCCGGTGTTTCCGCCTCCGGCGTGTGCGGACCGTGTGCGAAGCTGCCGAACTGTTATGGCCTGGTTCGGTGAGGGTGAAACACTGGGCAAGCTTCTTGTGAAGGTCCGGGCAGACTGGGTGTCTTGTGTGTACGGCGGGCAGCAGCCCCCTCGGGCCTGCCTGGTTACATCGGGCAGTAAGACGGTCGATCCCTGCGGGAGGGACAAGTGGAGTCTGGCGCAGCGACGCGGGGCACGAAAGCGCGCGCGAAAGGCGGACAGTCCCTGAACAGGCCGCGCACACCGCGGACGGGTACCACCGAGGTGGACACGGCGGCCCTGCACAGGTTGCTGGGGGCGTTGGTGTCCATGCGGGACGGGAACTTCCGCAAGCGGCTCACGGTGTCCGGGGACGGCGTGATGTCGGAGATCGCGGCGGTCTTCAACGAGGTGGCCGACCGCAATCTCCACCTCACGGGTGAGCTGGCGCGGGTGCGGCGCGTGGTGGGACGTGAGGGGAAGCTCACGGAGCGGCTGGAGACGGGCGCCTCCGAGGGGTCCTGGGCGACGGCCATCGACAACTCGAACGCGCTGGTGGACGACCTGGTGCGGCCTGTCTCGGAGGTCGGGCGGGTGCTGTCGGCGGTGGCCGAGGGTGATCTGTCGCCGCGTATGGAGCTGCGGGCGCACACCTCGGAGGGCGCCGGGCATCCGTTGCGGGGTGAGTTCCTGAAGGTCGGGCGGACCGTCAACAACCTGGTGGACCAGTTGTCGACGTTCACCGACGAGGTCACCCGTGTGGCCAGCGAGGTGGGCACCGAGGGCAAGCTGGGCGGTCAGGCCCAGGTGCGCGGTATGTCCGGTTCGTGGAAGGACCTCACGGAGTCCGTCAACACGATGGCGGAGCGGTTGACGGCGCAGGTGCGGGACATCGCGCTGGTGACGACGGCGGTGGCCAAGGGCGATCTGTCACGCAAGGTCACCGTGCACGTCGAAGGCGAGATGCTGGAGCTGAAGAAGACCGTCAACACGATGGTCGACCAGCTGTCGGCTTTCTCGTCCGAGGTGACGCGGGTGGCCCGTGAGGTGGGCACCGAGGGCATCCTGGGCGGTCAGGCGCAGGTGTCCGGCGTCGACGGTGTGTGGAAAGAACTGACGGATTCCGTGAACACCATGGCCGGCAACCTCACGGCTCAGGTGCGGGGGATCGCCGAGGTGACGACGGCGGTCGCGAACGGCGACCTGTCGCAGAAGGTGACGGTGTCGGCGCGTGGCGAGGTCGCGCAGCTCGCCGACACGATCAACCAGATGACGGAGACGCTGCGGACGTTCGCGGACGAGGTCACGCGAGTGGCCAACGAGGTGGGGGCCGAGGGGCGGCTCGGCGGGCAGGCGAACGTGCCGGGCGCTGCGGGGACGTGGAAGGACCTGACGGACTCCGTCAACACGGTGTTCCGGAATCTGACCACACAGGTGAGGGACATCGCCGCGGTGACGACGGCGGTGGCCAACGGCGACCTGTCGCAGAAGGTCACCGTGGACGTGGCCGGCGAGATGCTGGAGCTGAAGAACACCGTCAACGGGATGGTGGACCAGCTGTCCGCGTTCGGCGCCGAGGTGACGCGCGTGGCGCGGGAGATCGGTGTCGAGGGCGAGCTGGGCGGCCAGGCGCAGGTGTCGGGTGCGGCGGGGACGTGGAAGGACCTGACGGACTCCGTCAACACGGCGTTCCGCAACCTCACCGGGCAGGTGAGGAACATCGCCCAGGTGACGACGGCGGTGGCCAACGGCGACCTGTCGCAGAAGGTCACCGTGGACGTGTCCGGTGAGATGGCTCAGCTGAAGAACACCGTGAACACGATGGTGGACCAGTTGTCGTCGTTCGCCGACCAGGTGACGCGGATGGCCCGGGACGTGGGCACGGAGGGGCGGCTCGGCGGTCAGGCCCGCGTGGACGGGGTGTCGGGGACGTGGAAGGAGCTCACGGACTCCGTCAACTTCATGGCCGGCAACCTCACCTCCCAGGTGCGGCAGATCGCTCAGGTGACGACGGCGGTGGCCCGCGGTGACCTGTCGCAGAAGATCGACGTGGACGCGCGCGGGGAGATCCTGGAGCTGAAGAACACCATCAACACGATGGTGGACCAGCTGTCGGCCTTCGCCGACCAGGTGACCCGGGTGGCGCGCGAGGTGGGCACGGAGGGCCGCCTCGGCGGTCAGGCGCAGGTCCCCGGTGTGGCCGGGGTGTGGCGTGACCTGACGGACTCCGTGAACGGCATGGCGTCCAACCTGACCGGTCAGGTGCGCAACATCGCCCAGGTGGCCACGGCGGTGGCCCGGGGTGACCTCTCCCAGAAGATCACCGTGGACGCGCGCGGGGAGATCCTGGAGCTGAAGAACACGCTGAACACGATGGTGGACCAGCTGTCGTCGTTCGCCGAGGAGGTCACGCGGGTGGCCCGTGAGGTGGGCACGGAGGGCATCCTCGGCGGTCAGGCCGAGGTGCAGGGTGTCTCCGGCACCTGGAAGGACCTCACGCAGTCGGTGAACTTCATGGCGAACAACCTGACGATCCAGGTGCGCAACATCGCCGAGGTCACCACGGCGGTCGCCAAGGGCGACCTGTCGAAGAAGATCACTGTCGACGCCAAGGGCGAGATCCTCGAGCTGGTGACGACCGTCAACACGATGGTGGACCAGCTGTCGTCGTTCGCCGAGCAGGTGACGCGGGTGGCCCGTGAGGTGGGCACCGAGGGCATCCTGGGCGGTCAGGCGCATGTGCCCGGCGTGGTGGGCATCTGGAAGGACCTGAGCGACAACGTCAACCTGATGGCGAAGAACCTGACCATGCAGGTGCGCAACATCTCCCAGGTCGCGGCGGCCGTCGCCAACGGCGATCTGACGCGGACGGTGACGATCGAGGCGCGCGGTGAGGTGCAGCAGCTCGCCGACACCTTCAACACGATGGTGAAGACGCTGAGTTCGTTCGCCGAGCAGGTCACCAAGGTGGCCCGTGAGGTGGGCACGGACGGCATCCTGGGCGGTCAGGCGCACGTGCCGGGTGTGGCGGGCACGTGGAAGGACCTCACCGACTCGGTGAACGGGATGGCGTCCAACCTGACGGGTCAGGTGCGCAACATCGCGATGGTGACGACGGCCATCGCCAAGGGCGACCTGACGAAGAAGATCGACATCGACGCGCGCGGGGAGATCCTCGAGCTGAAGACGACCATCAACACGATGGTCGACCAGCTGTCGTCCTTCGCGGAGGAGGTCACGAGGGTGGCCCGCGAGGTGGGCACCGAGGGGCAGCTCGGCGGTCAGGCACGCGTGCGGGACGTCGACGGGACGTGGCGCGACCTCACCGAGTCGGTGAACGAGATGGCCGGGAACCTGACCCGGCAGGTGCGTGCCATCGCGCGCGTGGCGACCGCGGTGACCCGTGGTGACCTGAACCTGAAGATCGACGTGGACGCGTCCGGGGAGATCCAGGAGCTTCAGGACTACATCAACAAGATGATCGCCAACCTGCGTGACACCACGATCGCCAACAAGGAGCAGGACTGGCTCAAGGGCAACCTCGCGCGCGTGTCGGCCCTGATGCAGGGGCGGCGCGATCTGGAGGACGTGGCTTCGCTGATCATGAGTGAGCTGCCGCCGCTGGTGGCCGCGCAGCACGGCGCGTTCTTCCTGGCGATGCCGTCGGGCGACGGCGGCGGCGACCAGTACGAGCTGCGGATGCTGGGGTCGTACGGGTACTCGATGGGCTCCATGCCGAGTTCGTTCCGGCCGGGTGAGGCGCTGGTGGGGACGGCCGCCGAGGAGAAGCGGACGATTCTCGTCGAGAACGCCCCGAGCGGCTATCTGAAGATCTCCTCCGGGCTCGGCGAGGCGCCGCCCGCGCAGGTGATCGTGCTTCCGGTGCTGTTCGAGGGCCAGGTGCTCGGTGTGATCGAGCTGGCGTCGTTCACGCCGTTCACGCAGATCCAGAAGGACTTCCTCAACCAGCTCGCCGAGATGATCGCGACCAGCGTCAACACCATCTCCGTCAACACCAAGACGGAGCAGCTGCTGAAGCAGTCGCAGGAGCTGACCGAGCAACTTCGTGAGCGCTCGGCGGAGTTGGAGCAGCGGCAGAAGGCCCTCCAGGCGTCCAACGCCGAACTGGAGGAGAAGGCCGAGCTGCTGGCCCGGCAGAACCGGGACATCGAGGTGAAGAACACCGAGATCGAGGAGGCGCGTCAGGTCCTGGAGGAGCGCGCCGAGCAGCTCGCGGTGTCGATGCGCTACAAGAGCGAGTTCCTCGCCAACATGTCGCACGAGCTGCGCACGCCGCTCAACTCGCTGCTGATCCTGGCCAAGCTGCTCGCGGACAACGCGGACACCAACCTGACGCCGAAGCAGGTCGAGTTCGCCGAGACGATCCACGGGGCGGGCTCGGACCTGCTGCAGCTGATCAACGACATCCTCGACCTGTCGAAGGTGGAGGCGGGCAAGATGGACGTCTCCCCGACGCGGATCGCGCTGGTCCAGCTCGTCGACTACGTGGAGGCGACCTTCCGTCCGCTGACGGCGGAGAAGGGCCTGGACCTGTCGGTGCGGGTGTCGCCGGAGCTGCCGGCGACGCTGCACACGGACGAGCAGCGGCTGTTGCAGGTGCTGCGCAACCTGTTGTCGAACGCGGTGAAGTTCACCGACTCCGGGTCGGTGGAGCTGGTCATCCGGCCGGCCGGCGGGGATGTTCCGGTGGCGATCCGGGAGCAGTTGCTGGAGGCGGGGTCGCTGACCGACGCGGACGCGCCGCTGATCGCGTTCTCGGTGACGGACACCGGCATCGGGATCGCCGGCGGCAAGATGCGGGTGATCTTCGAGGCGTTCAAGCAGGCGGACGGCACGACCAGCCGCAAGTACGGCGGTACGGGTCTGGGGCTGTCCATCTCGCGGGAGATCGCGCAGCTGCTCGGCGGCGAGATCTACGCGCAGAGTGAGCCCGGCCGTGGGTCGACGTTCACGCTGTACCTGCCGCTGCACCCGAGCGAGTTGCCGCCGCAGGGCTACCAGCAGGTGGTGCCCGCGCTGGAGGCGGGCGACCTGGTGGCGTCGGAGAACCGGCCTGCGGAGCCCGCGGAGCTGTCCGACGCTGAGGTCGAGACGCCGGCGGAGGTGAAGTCGTACCAGGAGACGCAGAACGGGGCGGCGGCGCTGTTCCGGCGCCGGCGCCGGACGGTGGCGGGCGGCGAGCCGCAGGTCGGACGGCCCGAGCAGTGGGCGCCCGTGGGGCAGGAGGCGACACGGCACACGCACCGGGGCATCCGGTTCGGCGGTGAGAAGGTGCTGATCGTCGACGACGACATCCGCAACGTGTTCGCGTTGACCAGTGTGCTGGAGCAGCACGGTCTGTCGGTGCTGTACGCGGAGAACGGCCGTGAGGGCATCGAGGTGCTGGAACAGCACGACGATGTGGCGGTCGTGCTGATGGACATCATGATGCCGGAGATGGACGGGTACGCGACGACCACGGCGATCCGGCGGATGCCGCAGTTCTCCGGGCTGCCGATCGTCGCGCTGACCGCGAAGGCGATGAAGGGCGACCGGGAGAAGGCGATCGAGTCGGGCGCCTCGGACTACGTCACCAAGCCGGTCGATCCCGATCACCTGCTGTCGGTGATGGAGCAGTGGATGCGGGAGGAGTGACGGGAACCATGCGGCGGCGCGAGAAGTTGCTGACTCAGGGTGTCCGAAGTCGTGTAGCGGGGCGGGATTCGGGGAACCTTCTGGTCTCGTGCCGCGTTCCTGCTACGTGCTGAGTGACATCACGGTGACAGGGTGTGGCGACGGTCGGGGTGCAGCTACCATGACCGGCACAAGGAAGGGCGGCGCAAAGGAGTCGTCCCCAGGGGCGGCGCCCGGTGCACTGCCGGGGCGAGGAGGGCGGGCCATGGTGCAGAAGGCCAAGATCCTCCTGGTCGATGACCGGCCGGAGAATCTGCTGGCGCTGGAGGCGATCCTCTCGGCGCTCGATCAGACGCTGGTGCGGGCATCGTCCGGGGAAGAGGCGCTCAAAGCACTGCTGACGGACGACTTCGCGGTCATTCTGCTGGACGTGCAGATGCCGGGAATGGACGGTTTCGAGACGGCCGCGCACATCAAACGCCGGGAGCGGACGCGGGACATCCCGATCATCTTCCTCACGGCGATCAACCACGGTCCCCATCACACCTTCCGCGGGTACGCGGCGGGCGCGGTGGACTACATCTCCAAGCCGTTCGACCCGTGGGTGCTGCGGGCGAAGGTGTCCGTGTTCGTCGAGCTGTACATGAAGAACTGCCAGCTGCGGGAGCAGGCGGCGCTGCTGCGGCTCCAGTTGGAGGGCGGTGGCAAGCCGGCCGTGGGCGGCAAGGAGTCGGCGGGGCTGCTCGCCGAGCTGTCCGCGCGGCTCGCGGCGGTCGAGGAGCAGGCCGAGGCGCTGTCCAAGCAGCTCGACGACGAGTCGGCGGACGCGGCGGCGGTGGCCACGGCGGCGCACCTGGAGCGCAAACTCACCGGTCTGCGCCGGGCGCTGGACGCGCTGGAGCCGGGCACGGGCAGCGGCACGGCGTCGGTGCCGTCGCAGAGCTGACCGGAACTGACGCGTGCCGCGCCGGGAGTTGCGCGTGAGCGGGCGTCAGTTTCCCGCCTTCGCCGGGGCGACACGAACGGGTGAAGCGGTGGCCACACGTGTCGCCTTCCGTCTCCACCGGTAATCTCACACCATGGCCTCACGTCCCTCCGCAGCCAAGAAGCAGCCCGCCAGGAAGGCGGCCGCTCCCGCTAAGGCTCCGGCGAAGAAGGCCGCCGCGAAGAAGCCTCCGGCCAAGCGGGCGCCCGCGAAGAAGGCGCCCGTCAGGAAGGCCGTGGCGAAGAAGCCGGCGCCCAAGCCGGCGCCCAGTCCCACGGGGGGCGTGTACCGGCTGGTGCGCGCCCTGTGGCTGGGCCTGGCGCACGCCGTGGGCGCGGTGTTCCGCGGGATAGGGACCGGCGCCAGGAACCTCGACCCCGCCCACCGCAAGGACGGCGTCGCCCTGCTGCTGCTCGGCGTCGCGCTGATCGTCGCCGCGGGCACCTGGGCGGATCTGCGCGGCCCGGTCGGCGACCTCGTCGAGATCCTGGTGACGGGCTCCTTCGGGCGTCTGGACCTGCTCGCGCCGATCCTGTTCGCGGTCATCGCGGTCCGTCTCATCCGGCACCCGGAGCAGCCCGAGGCCAACGGCCGCATCGTCATCGGCCTGTCCGCGCTGGTCATCGGCGTGCTCGGCCAGGTCCACATCGCGTGCGGCGCGCCCGCCCGCAGCGACGGCATGCAGGCCATAAGGGACTCCGGCGGCCTCATCGGCTGGGGTGCGGCCACCCCGCTGACGTACGCCATGGGCGACGTACTCGCCGTACCGCTGCTCGTGCTGCTCACCGTCTTCGGGCTGCTGGTCGTCACCGCCACGCCCGTCAACGCCATCCCGCAGCGGCTGCGGCAGCTCGGCGTGCGCCTGGGCGTGCTGCACGACCCCGCAGGCTACGACGAGTACGGCGACCTCACGGACGACGAGCGCTACGACGACCAGTGGCGCGAGGCGCTTCCCGCGCGCTCCCGCGGTCGCGCGGGCGCCCCGCAGGCGTACGACGCCGACGCAGCCGAGGAGGAGGCGCTCGGCCGGCGGCGGGGCCGCCCCCGGCGTTCGGCGGTGCCGCAGCCGGCGATGGACCGGCAGCTCGACGCCGTGGACATCGCCGCGGCCGCGGCGGCCGACCTCGACGGCGCCGTCCTGCACGGCATGCCGCCCTCCCGGACCGTCGCCGACCTCACGCAGGGCGTGCGGACGAGCGAGCGCGAACCCACCACGCCGACGCCCGTCCCCCCGCCCGCCGCGCCGGTCGCGCGCACCGGGCGGAGCGGCAAGGAAACGTCGGGGCCGGTCCCCGACCTGACCAAGGCGGCTCCCGAACCGCCGCGCGACCTGCCTTCGCGCGCCGAGCAGCTCCAGCTGTCCGGGGACATCACCTACGCCCTTCCCGCGCTCGACCTCCTCACCCGCGGGGGGCCAGGCAAGGCGCGCAGCGCGGCCAACGACGCCATAGTGGCCGCGTTGACGACCGTGTTCACCGAGTTCAAGGTCGACGCGGCCGTCACCGGCTTCACCCGCGGCCCGACGGTCACGCGCTACGAGGTCGAGCTCGGCCCCGCCGTCAAGGTCGAGCGGATCACCGCGCTGACGAAGAACATCGCGTACGCCGTCGCCAGCCCCGACGTGCGGATCATCTCGCCGATCCCCGGCAAGTCCGCCGTCGGCATCGAGATCCCCAACACCGACCGCGAGATGGTCAACCTCGGCGACGTGCTGCGGCTCGCGGAGTCCGCGGAGGACGACGACCCGATGCTGGTCGCCTTCGGCAAGGACGTCGAAGGCGGCTACGTCATGCACTCGCTGGCGAAGATGCCGCACATGCTGGTCGCCGGCGCCACCGGGTCCGGCAAGTCGTCCTGCATCAACTGCCTGATCACGTCGATCATGATGCGGGCCACCCCGGAGGACGTCCGGATGATCCTCGTCGACCCCAAGCGGGTCGAACTGACCGCCTACGAGGGCATCCCGCACCTGATCACGCCGATCATCACCAACCCCAAGCGGGCCGCCGAGGCGCTCCAGTGGGTCGTACGCGAGATGGACCTCAGGTACGACGACCTGGCTGCGTACGGCTTCCGGCACATCGACGACTTCAACCGCGCGGTGCGCGAGGGCAAGGTCAAGCCGCCCGAGGGCAGCGAGCGCGAGCTCCAGCCGTACCCCTACCTGCTGGTGATCGTCGACGAGCTCGCGGACCTGATGATGGTCGCCCCGCGCGACGTCGAGGACGCGATCGTGCGGATCACCCAGCTCGCGCGCGCGGCCGGCATCCACCTGGTGCTCGCCACCCAGCGGCCCTCCGTCGACGTCGTCACCGGTCTGATCAAGGCGAACGTGCCCTCCCGGCTCGCCTTCGCCACCTCCTCGCTCGCCGACTCGCGGGTCATCCTCGACCAGCCCGGCGCGGAGAAGCTCATCGGCAAGGGCGACGGGCTGTTCCTGCCGATGGGGGCCAGCAAGCCGACTCGTATGCAGGGCGCGTTCGTCACCGAGGCCGAGGTCGCGGCCGTCGTGCAGCACTGCAAGGACCAGATGGCGCCGGTCTTCCGGGACGACGTCACCGTCGGCTCCAAGCAGAAGAAGGAGATCGACGAGGACATCGGCGACGACCTGGACCTGCTGTGCCAGGCCGCCGAGCTGGTGGTGTCCACGCAGTTCGGATCGACGTCCATGCTCCAGCGCAAGCTGCGCGTCGGCTTCGCCAAGGCCGGCCGGCTGATGGACCTGATGGAGTCGCGCAACATCGTCGGGCCGAGCGAAGGATCGAAAGCACGTGACGTTCTTGTGAAACCCGACGAGTTGGACGGCGTGCTCGCGGTGATCCGTGGGGAGTCTGAAGGGTAGGCGTTTCCCCGCGGGGAGGGAGGCCGTCCGTGACTGAGCCGTTAGCGAGCGACGCGCAACCGTTTCCCTTCGGGGTACGTCAAGTTGAGCGAGACAGGCGAGGGTTCCGAGCTCGGGGTTCACGTCTGGCCCGTCATCGGCGTGTCCGGCCATTCCGATGGCGTACAAAGTGCTACCGCCCGGTTGCCCCTCCCTTTCGCACCCCCCCTACACTGAACCTCCAGCACAGGCGGCTACACGCTCGAAAGGCGCCCCCGTGTCCATCGGCAACTCCCCTGACGACGAGCGTCCGTTCGAAGACGTCTCCGAGGAAGCCCGCCCCTCCATCGGCCGAACCCTGCGACAGGCGCGCGTCGCCGCCGGCCTGACCGTCGACGACGTCAGCACCGCCACCCGGGTCCGGATCGCCATCGTGCGCGCCATCGAGGCGGACGACTTCGCCCCCTGCGGCGGTGACGTCTACGCGCGCGGGCACATCCGCAGCCTCGCGCGCGCCGTGCGCCTGGATCCCGCCCCGCTGATGGAGCAGTTCGACGCCCTGTACGGCGGCCGTCCGGCGCCCACCCCGGCCGCCCCCCTGTTCGAGGCGGAACGTATCCGCCCCGAGCGGCGCGGCCCGAACTGGACCGCCGCCATGGTCGCCGCGATCGTCGCGGTGATCGGCTTCGTCGGCTTCACCGCGTTCAAGGGCGGCGACGACGGGATCAAGGACGTCGCCGACGGCACCGCCCCGTCCAGCAGCGCCCCCGCCACCCCCACCACCAAGTCGGACAAGCCCGCCCCCGTCAAGCCCGCCCCCTCCGACAGCGCCATCGCCGCCGCGCCCCAGGACAAGGTGACCGTCCAGGTCAGCGCCACCGACGGCAAGAGCTGGATCTACGCCAAGGACCACAACGGCCGGATGCTGTTCGACGGGCTGCTCAAGAAGGGCCAGTCCAAGACCTTCCAGGACAGCGAGAAGATCAACCTGGTCCTCGGCGACGCCGGCGCGATCCAGCTGTACGTCAACGGCAAGAAGATCGAGGACGACTTCCAGCCCGGCGCGGTGGAGCGGCTCACGTACACGAAGGGCGATCCGCAGGCCGGCTGAGCGGTGAGACGCGCGCGTACGGGGTCGGCGCACATCGCCAACCCCGTCGGCCGGGGCTGTCAGCCGGACGAAGTAGTCTTGAGCCCATGCCTGAACGCCGTACCGTCGCACTCGTCACCCTTGGCTGCGCCCGTAACGAGGTGGACTCGGAGGAGCTCGCAGGCCGTTTGGAGGCGGACGGCTGGCAACTCGTGGAGGACGCCGAGGACGCGGACGTCGCCGTCGTCAACACCTGCGGCTTCGTCGACGCCGCCAAGAAGGACTCCGTCGACGCCCTGCTGGAGGCCAACGACCTCAAGGGGCACGGCAGAACCCAGGCCGTCGTGGCCGTGGGCTGCATGGCCGAGCGGTACGGCAAGGACCTCGCCGAGGCCCTGCCCGAGGCCGACGGCGTGCTCGGATTCGACGACTACGCCGACATCTCCGACCGCCTCCAGACCATCCTGAGCGGCGGCGTCCACGCCGCCCACACCCCCCGCGATCGGCGCAAGCTGCTGCCGATCAGCCCGGCCGAGCGGCAGTCCGCCCCGGATGTCGCCCTGCCGGGGCACGGCGCACCGGCCGACCTGCCCGAGGGCGTCGCCCCGGTCTCCGGGCCGCGCGCGCCCCTGCGCCGCCGTCTCGACGGCAGCCCCGTCGCCTCGGTCAAGCTCGCCTCCGGCTGCGACCGGCGCTGCACCTTCTGCGCCATCCCGTCCTTCCGCGGCTCCTTCATCTCGCGCCGCCCGAGCGACGTGCTGAACGAGACGCGCTGGCTGGCCGAGCAGGGCGTCAAGGAGATCATGCTGGTCTCCGAGAACAACACCTCCTACGGCAAGGACCTCGGTGACATCCGCCTGCTGGAGTCCCTGCTGCCCGAGCTCGCCGACGTCGACGGCATCGAGCGGGTGCGGGTCAGCTACCTCCAGCCCGCCGAGATGCGGCCCGGCCTGATCGACGTGCTGACCTCCACCCCGAAGGTCGCCCCGTACTTCGACCTGTCCTTCCAGCACTCCGCGCCCGGCGTGCTGCGCGCGATGCGCCGCTTCGGCGACACCGACCGCTTCCTGGAACTGCTCGACACCATCCGCGCCAAGGCGCCCCAGGCCGGTGTGCGCTCCAACTTCATCGTCGGCTTCCCCGGCGAGTCAGAGGCCGACCTCGCGGAGCTGGAGCGGTTCCTGAACCACGCGCGGCTGGACGCCATCGGCGTCTTCGGCTACTCCGACGAGGAGGGCACCGAGGCCGCCACGTACGAGAACAAGCTCGACGAGGACGTCGTCGCCGAGCGGCTCGCCCGGGTGTCCCGGCTCGCCGAGGAACTCGTCTCGCAGCGGGCCGAGGAGCGGGTCGGGGAGACCGTGCGCGTGCTCGTGGAGTCGATGGACGACGAGGGCGTCCACGGCCGGGGCGAGCACCAGGCGCCGGAGACCGACGGCCAGGTGCTGCTCACGTCGGGCGAGGGACTGGCAGTCGGCCGTATGGTCGAGGCGAAGGTGGTCGGCACGGAAGGCGTCGACCTGGTGGCCGAGCCGCTCGCGGGCTCGATCGGGTGTAGTGAGGAGGCAGCCAGATGACGGGTGTCCCGGCGTCGGCGGCAGGAGGCCCCTCGCAGGCGAAGGGGCCGGCCGCGAGGCCCGCCTCCGCTCCCGTGGCCATGGGCGCGGACGGCCCGGCCGCGGAGGTCGGCGCCGACGTGACCGGCGCCGCCCCCGACGAGCAAGGCACCCTGCGGCCCGCGCGCGGGGGCAAACTGGCCGCTGCGGCCGTCAACCAGGCGAGCGTCTGGAACATCGCCAACATGCTGACGATGCTCCGGCTGCTCCTGGTGCCCGGCTTCGTCGCCCTGATGCTCGCCGACGGCGGCTACGACCCGGCCTGGCGGTCTCTCGCCTGGGCCGCCTTCGCCATCGCCATGATCACCGATTTGTTCGACGGGCACCTGGCGCGGACCTACAACCTCGTCACCGACTTCGGGAAGATCGCCGATCCCATCGCCGACAAGGCCATCATGGGGGCGGCCCTGATCTGCCTGTCCGCCCTCGGCGACCTGCCCTGGTGGGTCACGGGCGTGATCCTCGGGCGGGAACTCGGCATCACCCTGATGCGTTTCCTCGTCATCCGGTACGGCGTGATCCCGGCCAGCCGGGGCGGAAAGCTCAAGACGCTCACCCAGGGCGTGGCCGTCGGGATGTACGTGCTGGCGCTGACGGGATGGCTGGCCACCCTCAGATTCTGGGTGATGGGCGCCGCTGTCGTGCTGACCGTGGTGACCGGCCTCGACTACGTCCGGCAGGCCGTCGTGCTGCGCCGGCAGGGCATCGCCGAGCGCAAGGCGGCACTGGAGGAGACGCAGCGTTGAGTTCCCCGGCCGCCGAAGTCGTGCGACTACTCACCGTGAGGGGTGAGACGCTCGCCGTGGCCGAATCGCTCACCGGTGGACTGGTCGCGGCGGAGATCACCGAGGTCCCCGGCGCCTCCCGGGCCTTCCGCGGATCGGTCACCGCCTACGCGACCGGTCTCAAGCAGCAACTGCTCGGCGTCGACGCCGGCCTCCTGGCCGCCCGCGGAGCCGTGGACCCGCAGGTCGCGGCCCAGATGGCGGCCGGGGTGCGCAAGGCCCTGGGCGCCGACTGGGGCATCGCCACCACCGGCGTGGCCGGCCCCGACCCCCAGGACGGCCGGCCCGTCGGCACGGTCTTCGTGGCGGTGGACGGGCCGTTCGGGGCGGGACCTGGTTCTGCCTCTGGCGGAAAAGTGGAGGCGCTGCGGTTGAACGGCAGCCGTGCGGAAATTCGTAGAGAGAGTGTACGGAGCGTACTCACAGTGCTTCTGAGGGCGCTTGCGGACGAACAGACCGGGAACGAGCGGGCACAGGATACGGAACAGAACGGGGGGTTTTGATGTTTGCAGCCCTGAGTGAACACGACATCGCTCCCCGCACGGCCGCAGCGCGAGGCGGTACGGTGGGGCGTGAAGGATGCGGCTACGCGGTCCGAGGAGGGAGCCACCGATGATTCTGCTCCGTCGCCTGCTGGGTGACGTGCTGCGTCGGCAGCGCCAGCGCCAGGGCCGTACTCTGCGCGAAGTCTCCTCGTCCGCCCGAGTCTCACTCGGCTATCTCTCCGAGGTGGAGCGGGGGCAGAAGGAGGCTTCCTCCGAGCTGCTGTCCGCCATCTGCGACGCGCTGGACGTACGGATGTCCGAGCTCATGCGGGAAGTGAGCGACGAGCTCGCCCTCGCCGAGCTGGCCCAGTCTGCCGCCGCCACCCCCAGCGAGTCCGTGCCCACGCCGGTCCGCCCGATGCTGGGTTCCGTGTCGGTGACCGGTGTGCCACCGGAGCGGGTGACCATCAAGGCGCCCGCCGAAGCGGTGGACGTGGTCGCCGCCTGACCTGCCTGTCCGGGCGGCGGGGCGCACGACGAGCAAGACACAGGACGACGACATTGTGGAGGCCCCGGCCGGGGTGCTCCGGGGCGACCCGGGGAGTGCGGTCGGGGTTTTTGCATGCCCGGGGGCGGTCCACCGTTCGGTGTGCGGGGGACGGGTCCGTTTGCCGGGGTCGGGCGCGGCGGTCATCGTGGAGGGGCTGGACGGGGGAGTGGCTGTGCGGGCCTGACCACCGGAGGTGCCGATGAGCGACGTCGTGAAGTGTTCCCGTCCCTGCCGGGCGGAGTCTGCGTGATAGCCCGGCGCGGGGTCGCTCTGGGGCTGGGGGCGCTGTGGTGGTGGGCCGTGCTGAGGCTCGCGGTCAGCCCGGACGCGGGAGTGGCCGAAGGGGCCGTCGTCGCCGGCGGGTGGGGGCTGAGCCTGCTGCCGGTGCACTGCGCGGCCAAGGGGCGGGTGGTGGGCGCGGTGGCTGTGGGGCGGTGGAAGGATGCCTGGCGGGGGGTGCGGAGAGGTGGGTGCGGGCAGGGGAGGCGGTGTCGCGGAGTCTCGCTCGCTACCCCGGTTGCGGGCATCCGTCGTACGGGGCGGCTCGTCGTGCGGGCGGCTACCAGGGCATCGCGACCCCGCCGTTCGGGCGGAGGATCTGGCCCGTCGTGAAGGACGACGCGTCCGAGGCCAGGTGCAGTACGGCGTGGGCGATCTCGTCGGGTTCGCCGACCCGGCCCAGCGGTGACATACGCGACATGAGCGCCTCCGTGCGCTCCTGTGCGCCGGGGTCATGGCGGTCGGTCATGGGTGTGCGGATCCACCCCGGGGCGACGGCGTTGACGCGGATGCCGTGTCGGCCGACCTCGGTCGCCAGGGTCTTGGTGAGCTGGACCACGGCGGCCTTGGCTGCGCCGTAGCACAGGAGCCCGGGGCCGCCGGTGTCCACGGCGCCCGAGGCCATGGTGACGATGCTGCCCCTCGTGCCGGTCGAGATCATCAGGCGAGCGGCTTCCTGACAGGCGTACAGCACGCCCTTGAAGTTGACGTCGAACACCCGGTCGAGATCCTCCTCGCGGGTGTCCAGGACGGGACTGCTGTGCATGATCCCGGCGACGGCGGCCATGACGTCCAGGCGCTCGCAGGACTCGACCGCCTGCCGGACCTGGGCGCGCTCGGTGACGTCGAGGAGGTGGGTGCGGGCGATGCCGCCCCGGTCCTTGACGAGGGCCGCCGTCTCGTGCAGGCCCGTGGCGTCGCGGTCCGCGCCGTGGACGAGCGCGCCGGCCTCGGCGAGCAGCACGGCACAGGCCCGGCCGATGCCACTGGCGGCGCCGGTGACGAATGCGGTGCGTCCGGTGAGGTCGTACGCCTTCACGGCCATGAGGGGACCGTACGAGAGCTTCTGACGGGTCGTCAATTACCGGTGCGAGGGCGGATACGGCGGGCAGCCGGAGATCCCGGGGCCGGGGCGGGGCCGGGCTGGCAGGTGGGGCACCAGTACGTCGGACGCTCGCGGGAGCCGTCGCCCTGGTCGGCGAGGCGGACGGGAGTTCCGCAGCGCAGGCAGGGGCGGTGCGCGCGGCCGTAGACGAAGAGGTCCTGGCCGCGCCGGCCGGTCGTGGCGCGGACGGGGCGGTCGCGGTTGACCTCGAGGAGCCGCTTGGCCAGGGCGGGCAGCTTCGCGGCGCGGTCGGCGGGGAGCGCGCCCGCGGGAAGCCAGGGGCTGACGCCTAGGAGAAAGCAGAGCTCGCACTTGTAGACATTGCCGATGCCGGCGAGGTTGCGCTGGTCGAGGAGGGCCTCGCCGAGGGGACGGCCGGGGTCGGCGAGAACGTTGGCGAGCGCCCGCTCGGGGTCCCAGTCGGGACCCAGCAGGTCCGGGCCGAGGTGCCCCACCGCCCGCTCCTCGTCGGCGGTACGCAGGAGTTCCAGGACGGGGAGGCGGTAGCCGACGGCTGTCCGGTCCTCGGTACCGAGGATCGCGCGGATCTGGTGCCCCGGGCCGCCGGTCCAGCGCTGGTCGTTCGTGTACACCCGCCAGGAGCCGTCCATGCGCAGGTGCGAGTGGAGCGTCAGGCCGCCCTCGACGCGGGTGAGGAGGTGCTTGCCGCGCGCGGTGACGTCCAGAACAGTGCGTCCGGTGAGGTCGGCGGTGGCGTGCTTCGGCACCCGCAGGTCGGAGCGGGTCAGCGTCTTGCCGGCGAGGGCCCCGTGCAGTCGCCGCGCGGTCTGCCAGACCGTGTCACCTTCGGGCATGGGTCAAGGGTGGCACGGGGAGAGGGGCTGCGGGGCTGTTCGTCATGCCCGTAGCCGCAGTCCCCGGGGGGTCGCGATGAAGCCCGCTTGCTCCAGGAGGGCGCCCAGGGGGGAGGTCAGCGCCGAGGCGCCGTTGACGCGCTCCACTGTGACCGTGCCGAGGGAGCCCGCGCGGGCGGCCTCGGCCAGGGCTTGCGCCGCCGCCTGCAGACGGGGGTCGTCGGCCGGGGAGTCCTGGCCTTCGGCGGTGGTCGGCCAGGCCAGCAGGGTCTTGCCGCCGCGCTCCATGTAGAGGGTCAGCTCGCCCTCGACGAGAACCACCAGGGAGCCCGCCTTGCGGCCCGGCTTGTGCCCGGCGCCGGTCGGCGGCTCGGGCCAGGACAGGGCGGCGCCGTAGGCGTTCGCGGGGTCGGCCGCCGCGAGAACCACCGCACGGGAAGCGGGCGAGGGCGTACGCCGACCGCGGTCGGCGAAGCCGGAGGCCCGCTGGGCGGAGTGGCGGGATCCGGATCCGTAGGGCGCGCCGTACGGGGGCCCGGAGCCGCCTCTGGGGCCGCCCGCGCCGGGGGAGTCGAAGTCGTGCGGCGAGACGAGGTCGTCCGGCGAGGTGGACGTGACCCAGGGGCCGGAGGAATCGTCCGGGCCGAGCAGCTCCCACCCGGGATCGTCGGACGGGGAGGCGTCGGGGAAGGCGAAGCCGTCGGTCGTCCCGGCGACGCCGCCGGAAGCGCCGGACCCGAGTGGGGGGCCGGGCAGGGTCTCGCCGCGGTCGCGGGCGTTGGCCACCGCGCGGACGCGGTCCACGGCGCCGTCCATGGCGAACTGCGCGGCCCCCAGGCCTTCCACGACGTATCCACGCCGGGCCTGGCCGCTGTCCTCGAAGGCGGACAGAACCCGGTACGTCGCCGAGAAGCCGCCCTCGACGCCCTCGGCGGCGACCGCGCCACGGGTGACCACTCCGTGCCGGTCGAGGAGTGTGCGGGCGAGGGCGTGGGCGCGGACCGTGGGGTCCTCCTCCTGCGCCGGGAAAAGCGACCAGCGGCCTCCGACGGTCGGGGGGCCGCTGCGGGACGCGGCACGCGCGGCGGCCGTCAGCGAGCCGTACCGTCCTCGGGGGACGGCGCGTTTGGCGCGGTGCGCCGTGGAGCCGGCGGTGCGGCCCGAGCCCAGGAGGGCGCGCATCGGCGCCAGGGTGTCGTTGGTGAGCCGGCCGGACCAGGCGAGATCCCAGAGAGTGTCGGCGAGTTGGGGGTCGGTGACCTCGGGGTGGCCGCTCGCGCGGACCTGGTCGGCGATCTGACGGAAGAACAGGCCGTAGCCGCCCGAGAGGGCGTCCAGGACACGGCGGTGCAACTCCGTCAGCTCCAGCGGGTGGGGCGGCGGCAGGAGCAGCGGGGCCGCGTCCGTCAGATACAGCGAGACCCAGCCGTCCTTGCCGGGCAGGGACCCGGCCCCGGCCCACACCACCTCGCCGGAGGCGGTGAGTTCGTCGAGCATCGCCGGGGTGTAGTCCGTCACCCGGGACGGCAGCACCAGCTTCTCCAGGGCGGACGCGGGCACCGACGCGCCCTGGAGCTGTTCGACCGCGCGGACCAGACCGTCGACTCCGCGCAGTGCGTGGCCCTTGCCGATGTGCTGCCACTGGGGGAGGAACTGGGCGAAGGCCGGGGGCGGGACCGGTTCCAGCTCGTGCCGCAGGGCGGCCAGGGAGCGCCGGCGCAGCCTGCGCAGCACGGTCGCGTCGCACCACTCCTGGCCGATGCCCGCGGGGTGGAACTCGCCCTGGACGACGCGTCCGCCGGCCGCGAGCCGCTGGAGCGCGCCCTCGGTGACCGCCACGCCCAGACCGAAGCGGGCGGCGGCTGTGGCCGAGGTGAACGGGCCGTGGGTGCGGGCGTAGCGGGCGAGGAGGTCGCCGAGGGGGTCCTTCACCGGCTCGGTGAAGGCCTCCGGGACGCCGACCGGCAGGGCGGTGCCCAACGCGTCGCGCAGCCGGCCCGCGTCCTCGATGGTCGCCCAGTGGTCCGCGCCGGCGATGCGGACCCTGATCGCCCGGCGGGCGGACGCCAGTTCCTCGGCCCACGCGGGGTCGGCGCCGCGTTCGGCCAGTTCGGCTCCGGTGAGCGGGCCGAGCAGGCGCAGGATGTCCGCGACGCCTTCGGCGTCCTTCACACGACGGTCCTCGGTGAGCCACTGCAACTCCCGCTCCAGCTCGGTGAGGACCTCCGCGTCGAGCAGTTCGCGCAGCTCGGCCTGGCCGAGCAGTTCGGCCAGCAGACGCGAGTCCAGGGAGAGCGCGGCGGCGCGGCGCTCGGCGAGCGGGGAGTCGCCCTCGTAGAGGAACTGGGCGACGTAGCCGAAGAGGAGGGAGCGGGCGAAGGGGGACGGCTCGGGGGTGGTGACCTCGACCAGGCGCACCCTGCGCGACTCCAGGTCGCCCATCAGCTCCACGAGGCCCGGGACGTCGAAGACGTCCTGGAGGCACTCGCGGACCGCCTCCAGGACGATCGGGAACGAGCCGAACTCGCTCGCCACCTGAAGCAGTTGGGCGGCGCGCTGACGCTGCTGCCACAGCGGTGTGCGCTTGCCCGGGTTGCGGCGCGGCAGCAGCAACGCGCGGGCGGCGCACTCACGGAACCGGGCGGCGAACAGCGCCGAGCCGCCGACCTGGTCGGTGACGATCTGGTCGACCTCGCCCTTGTCGAAGACGACGTCCGCCGCGCCGACGGGCGCCTGCTCGGCGTCGTATTCGGAGCCGGCCCTTGTGGGCTCCCGGTCGAGGAGGTCCAGGCTCATCAGGTCGGCGTCCGGCAGGCGCAGCACGATGCCGTCGTCGGCGTGCATCACCTGGGCGTCCATGCCGTACCGCTCGGACAGCTTGGCGCCGAGAGCGAGCGCCCAGGGGGCGTGCACCTGGGCGCCGAAGGGCGAGTGCACGACGACGCGCCAGTCGCCGAGTTCGTCGCGGAAGCGTTCGACGACGATGGTCCGGTCGTCCGGCACATGGCCGCAGGCCTGGCGTTGCTCGTCCAGGTAGGACAGCACGTTGTCGGCGGCCCAGGCGTCCAGGCCCGCGGTGAGCAGACGGAGCCGGGCGTCCTCCTCGGGCAGGGAGCCGACCTCGCGCAGGAACGCGCCCACCGCGCGGCCGAGTTCGAGCGGCCGGCCCAGCTGGTCGCCCTTCCAGAACGGGAGCCGGCCCGGGACGCCGGGCGCGGGCGAGACCAGGACGCGGTCGCGGGTGATGTCCTCGATGCGCCAGGAGCTCGTGCCGAGTGTGAAGACGTCGCCCACCCGGGACTCGTAGACCATCTCCTCGTCGAGCTCCCCGACGCGGCCGCCGCCCTTCTTGGGGTCGGCTCCGGCCAGGAAGACGCCGAACAGGCCCCGGTCGGGGATCGTGCCCCCGGAGGTCACGGCCAGGCGCTGGGCGCCGGGGCGGCCGGTGATCGTGCCGGCGACCCGGTCCCACACCACGCGCGGGCGCAGCTCGGCGAACGCGTCGGACGGGTAGCGGCCGGCGAGCATGTCGAGGACCGCCGTGAAGGCGGACTCCGGGAGGGAGGCGAAGGGCGCGGCCCGGCGGACCAGGGTGAGCAGGTCGTCGAACTGCCAGGTGTCCATGGACGTCATCGCGACGAGCTGCTGGGCGAGCACGTCCAGGGGGTTCGCCGGGACCTTGAGGGACTCGATGCCGCCCGTGCGCATCCGCTCGGTGACCACCGCGGCCTGGACCAGGTCGCCGCGGTACTTGGGGAAGACCACACCGGTCGACACGGCTCCGACCTGGTGGCCCGCGCGGCCCACGCGCTGCAGCCCGGACGCCACCGAGGGCGGGGACTCCACCTGGACGACCAGGTCGACGGCGCCCATGTCGATGCCCAGTTCCAGGCTGGAGGTGGCGACCACGGCGGGCAGACGGCCGGCTTTCAGGTCCTCCTCGACGAGCGCGCGCTGTTCCTTGGACACCGAGCCGTGGTGGGCGCGCGCGAGGACGGGCGGCGCGCCCTGCGCCGCGCCCGAGCCGCCCATCAGCTCGGCCGGCGCGTGGTGCTCGTCGAGCGGTTCGCCGGTGGCCCGTTCGTAGGCGATCTCGTTGAGGCGGTTGCACAGGCGCTCGGCGAGCCGGCGGGAGTTCGCGAACACGATCGTGGAGCGGTGGGCCTGGACGAGGTCGGCGATGCGTTCCTCGACGTGCGGCCAGATCGACGGGCGTTCCGCGCCCTCGGAGCCGTCGGCGACCGGGGAGCCGCCCAGCTCGGCCAGGTCCTCGACCGGGACCACCACGGACAGGTCGAACTCCTTGCCCGACTCGGGCTGGACGATCTCCACCTTGCGGCGCGGGGACAGATAGCGGGCCACCTCGTCGACCGGGCGGACCGTCGCCGAGAGGCCGATCCGGCGGGCCGGCGCCGGCAGGAGCTCGTCGAGCCGCTCCAGGGAGAGGGCGAGGTGGGCGCCGCGCTTGGTGCCGGCCACGGCGTGGACCTCGTCCAAGATGACCGTCTCCACGCCGGTCAGCGCGTCGCGCGTGGCCGACGTCAGCATCAGGAACAACGACTCCGGAGTGGTGATCAGGATGTCCGGCGGGCGGGTGGACAGCGCGCGGCGCTCGGCGGCGGGCGTGTCCCCGGAGCGGATGCCGACCTTGATCTCCGGTTCGGGCAGTCCCAGCCGCACGGATTCCTGGCGGATGCCGGTGAGCGGGCTGCGCAGATTGCGTTCGACGTCGACCGCGAGGGCCTTGAGCGGTGACACGTACAGGACGCGGCAGCGCTTCCTCGGGTCGGCCGGCGGGGGCGTCGAGGCCAGCTGGTCCAGGGCCGCGAGGAACGCGGCCAGGGTCTTGCCGGACCCGGTCGGAGCCACCACCAGCACATCCGAGCCCTCGCCGATGGCCTGCCACGCGCCCGCCTGGGCCGCGGTGGGCGCGGAGAAGGCGCCCGTGAACCAGCCGCGGGTCGCGGGGGAGAAGCCGTCCATGGCTCGGTGTGCGTCGCTGACCATGCGTCCATCCTGCACCCGAGCACTGACAACGGCGCCGACCTGCGGCCCGTCCCGCCGCCCGGATCCCGTCGGGCGGCGGGCGGTCGCGCAGAATGGGGGTATGGCGGGTTCCGGAGAGGTGGCGCGGCACTGGCGGTACGCGGAGTTGCCCGAGGTGGACCTGCTCCGTGCCCGCTATGTCCGCAAGACGTTCGTCCGGCACACCCACGAGCACTTCGTCATCGCCGCCATCGCCGACGGGGTCGAGGTGTTCCATCACCGAGGAAGCGACCAGTACGCCGGAGCCGGCGCGCTCGCGCTGGTCAACCCGGACACCCCGCACACCGGGCGGGCCGGTGTGCCCGAGGGCTGGCGGTACGGAGCGGTGTATCCGTCACCGGAGGTGGTGGCGGCGATCGCGGCCGAGACGACGACGCTGAAGGGCGCGCCGGGGTTCGTGAGCCCGGTGCTCGACGACCCGTACGCCGCGGCGCTGGTGCACCGGGTGCTGCGGGCCGCCGACGAGGGTGACGCGCTGGCCGCCGACACGCTGCTGCGGGTGGCCGTGACCCGGCTGCTGCGGCTCAACGGCGGACCGGCGCCGCAGCGGGCGGTGCGCACGGCCGGAGGGCGGATCGCCGCACGCGCGCGTGCCGTGCTGGAGGAGCGGATGACCGGCCCGCCCACCCTGGAACACCTCGCGCAGGATCTCGGGACCAGCCCCTTCGCCCTGCTGAGGGCGTTCCGGGACGCCTACGGGATGCCGCCGCACACCTGGCTGACGGACGCCCGGGTCCGTCGGGCGAGGCGGCTGCTGGACACCGGGATCCCGCCCGCGGAGGCGGCCGTGGCCGTCGGGTTCACCGACCAGCCCCACCTCAACCGGCACTTCACACGGATCGTGGGCGTGCCCCCTGGCGCGTACCAGCGCGGCCGCCAGGATGCCGGGCAGCACAGGGACGTAGTCGAGCCCGAGGACGTACGCGAGCGCAAGAACGTACAAGACGTGCGGCGCCGGCTGCTCCTACCGTCCGACGGGTGGCAGAACAGACAGCTCGGACAGGACAAGTGGCACCGACAGCGCGCGCGAACACAGGACCCGGCGGGAGAGGCAGACCGGACGCCGCTGTCGTACGGGACGCCCTCGGCGTCGGCATCGCCGTCGGACTCTCCGGATTCGCCTTCGGGGTGACCTCGGCGGGCAGCGGGCTCACGGCATGGCAGACCTGTGCGCTCAGCCTGCTGGTGTTCACCGGAGCGTCCCAGTTCGCGCTCGTCGGCGCGCTGGCGGCCGGCGGCAACCCCTTCACGGCGGCCGCGGGCGCCTTCTTCCTCGGCGTGCGCAACGCCTTCTACGGCCTGCGGCTGTCGCAGGTGCTGGCCCTCCCGCGCGCGGTGCGCCCGTTCGCCGCACAGTGGGTGATCGACGAGACGACCGCCGTCTCGCTGGCGCAGCGCGACCGGCGCGGGGCGCGCCTCGGGTTCGCCGTCACCGGCGTCAGCCTCTACGTGCTGTGGAACCTCACCACGCTGCTGGGCGCCCTGGGCGCCGAGGCCATCGGCGACACGGACGCGTGGGGGCTCGACGCGGCCGGTCCCGCCGTCTTCCTGGCGCTGCTCGCGCCGATGCTGAAGACCGCCACCGAGCGCTTCACGGCTGCTCTCGCGGTCGTGCTGGGGCTCGGCCTGCTGCCCCTGCTGCCCGCCGGGGTGCCCGTCCTGGTGGCCGCGCTCGCCGCGCCGGTCGCCCTGTGGGCCGAGGGCCGCCGCGGTGCGCGGCAGGGCCGTGACACGTCGGAGCGCGCCACCGCGGAGCGCGACGCGGAGGGGGAGCGGTGAACGTCTGGATCGCCATCGGGGTGACCGCGGTCGCCTGTTACGCCGTCAAGCTCGCCGGGCTGCTCGTCCCGGCGGGCGCTCTGGAACGGCCCTTGGTCCGGAGGCTCGCCGCACTGCTCCCGGTCGCCCTCCTCGCCGCTCTGACAGCCCAGCAGACCTTCGCCGACGGGCACGCGCTCGTGCTCGACGCGAGGGCGGCGGGGCTCGCCGCGGCCGCCGTGGCGGTCGTCCTGCGCGCACCGTTCCTGCTGGTCGTCGCGGCGGCCGTGGCGGTGACCGCGGGGGTGCGGGCACTGGGCGGCTGAGCGGTCGCCGGGGTCGCCGGCGGCCGCGCGAGGCGATCGTGCGCGTGGGGTGATCCGTGCGTCCGGATGTCAGCCGATCGTCCGGTTGTCAGTCGATCGTGCGGCCGTGCGCCCGCAGCGTGTGCAGGGCGTCGATCGTCACCATGGGGCGGGCCTCCAGGGCGGTGCCCGGCTCCCACGCGCGCCAGCGGATCGGCCAGCCGCCGTCGTCCCGCTGGTCGCCGGCGAGGAAGTCCAGGGAGCGGGCCATCTCGTCGTCCGTGAACCACGCGCGCGCCAGGGAGCCCGGTGTACGGGCGTAGTCGTGGGGGAAGTGGTGCTCGCCGGGGGCGTAGCCGGGCGCCACCGGGTAGGCGTCCGCGCGGTCCGGGTCGAGCACGGCGAGCCTGCGTTCGCGGACCAGGCGGCCCAGCCGGTCGGCGGCCGCCTCCGCGCGCGGGCGGTCGGGGGCGGAGTCCAGGAAGGCCACGGCCGCCTCGATCTCGTAGGGATGGGACGTCTCCAGGGAGTCCACCGCGTGCCAGCAGAAGTCCGTGGCTCTGAAGAGCCATGCGTGCCACACCTCGTTGCGGTGCAGCAGGCCCACCACCGGGCCGGTGGCCAGGAGTGCGCTGGGCGGGTCGTCCACGATCGGGACGAACGGGGCGGCGGGATACCCGCGCTGGCTGGGGTGGACCGCGGGCAGGGCTCCGTCGGGGGTCGACACGGCGGTGAGGTAGCGGCACACGTGTTCCACGCGCCGGCCGTCGCAGCGCCCGAGACGGTCCAGGACGCGCAGCGCCCGCGCGGTGTGCAGGGGCTGGCTGACGGGGCCGCGCAGATCGGGTTCGAGCGCGTGGCCGTAACCGCCGTCCTCGTTGCGGTAGGCGTCGAGCGCGGTCTCCACGGGGTCAGCGCCGCCGTGCAGGAAGTGGTAGGCGAAGAGGCGCTGTTCGAGCACGCGCGCGGTGAGCCAGACGAAGTGCTCGGCGCGGGAGAGCGGGGAACGCGCCGGGGTCGTCGGGGGGAGTGGGGATGCTCCGGAGTCGGCCATGGATCAGACCGTAGGCCGCGAAGCGGTCCCGGCAGGCGGTCCCGGCCGGGGCCACCCCCGCGCGCGGGACACCGCTGTCACGCGGTTGACGGTCTTCCGGCAGCATTCGGCGAAGAACAGAGAGAGTTCCGAAAAGAAACTTAGTATGTGGGCATGAGAACGCGCCGGGTGGACGAGACCTGCGGAATCGCTCAGACCGCCGTCGTCATGGGCGACTGGTGGAACGTGCTGCTGCTGCGTGAGATCGCTCGCGGACATGTCCGTTTCGACGCACTCGCCGCGGAACTCGGTCTCTCGCGCAAGGTTCTCGCCGAGCGCCTGGCCCGGCTGGTCGATCATGGTGTGCTGCGCCGTAGCCTCTACCAGCGTCGCCCGGAGCGTTACGAATACCTGCTGACCGACGCCGGATCGGCGCTGTTGCCGCTGCTGGTCGCGATGCAGGACTGGGGTGACCGGTGGGTGCTCGGTGACGGAACGGTCACCGGGACGGCGGCACGAGACGGAGGGGAACACGCTCGCGTACACGCCCAGGTCGGCACGCGCGTGCCGCAAGGGCTCGTGCTGCCGAGTACGCACGGCAGCGACCTGCCTGTCGTCGCGCCCGACCGTGGGGCAACCGTCCTGTTCACGTATCCCGGCACAGGGATCGAGTGGGACGAGCCGATCCCCGGGGCCGTCGGCTGCACGCTGGAGAACCGGCTGTTCACCGATGCCTGGCCCGACTTCCAGCGGGCGGGGGTGGAGGTGCGTGGGGTGAGCACCCAGCTTCCCCATGAACAGGCGGACTTCGCACGCGCCGAAGCGGTGCCTTTTCCTCTGCTCTCCGATGCCGGGCAACGGTTGGCGGCGGCCCTGCGGCTGCCGACGTTCCGGGGCGCGGGCCGACTGCGGCTGAAGCGGCTCATTCTCGTCCTCGGCCCGGAAGGGACTGTCCGGCACGTGCTGTTCCCCGTGGACGACATCCCCGCCGCCGTGGCGGAGTCCCTGCGCCTGGCCACAGCCGGCGCCGGTGCCGGGCCCGACGATGCCACGGAGTGATCACCGTGCCGGCGCCACGGGCCAACTGAGTGTTCACGAAGTGCCGAGCCGGCCGTCGGCCGGATGGGGGTGCGTATGAGACTGGGAACCATCGAGCGGATCTGGCGATACCCGATCAAGTCCACGGGCGGAGAGCGCCTGGAGTCGGTCGGCGTGGACGAGCGGGGCCTGCTGGGTGACCGGCTGTATGCGGTGCGGGACGCCGAGGGCAGGTTCGGCTCGGGCAAGAACACGCGCCGGTTCCGAAGGATGCCCGGCCTGCTGCGGCTGGGTTCCCGCTACCCGGCAGCGGGAACCCTGGCCGAGCCCGAACTGCTCGACCCCGAAGGGGTACCGGTGGCCGATGCCACCGCCTACCTACGCCGCTACCTCCAGCGTCATGACGTCGAGGTGGCCCGTGAGGGGGCCGTCTCACACTTCGACCAGCTGCCGCTGAGCGTGCTGAGCACCGCCACCCTCGACTGGATGCGCACCGCCCTTGCCGGCATTCCGGTCGACGAGCGCCGCTTCCGGCCCAACCTCCTCATCCGCACACCCCCGGGCACACCCGCGTTCGTCGAGGACCAGTGGCTCGGTGCCGAGGTCCGCATCGGCACCACGGCGTGCGTCACGTTCGTGCGCTCCAGCGAGCGCTGCGTCATGGTCAACGAGTCCCAGCAGGACCTGCCGCACTCCCCGCTCGTGCTGAGGACCGTCGCCCAAGCGCACGGCATGCGCCTGGACGCCCTGGGCACCGTGACCACGCCCGGCGCCATCGGCGTCGGGGACGTCGTCGCCGTGATCCGACCCTGACGCGGTGCCGGCCGCGTCGGCGAGAGGAGTGAAACCGGCTCGTCAGAGCCGTCCCGGCTGCGCGGAGACCTGTGTCTTCGCCCGACCGACCGCGGGTGCTACTCGGTGCGCAGCGCGGTGGCCGTCAGGGTCCTGGCCGCCCAGCCGGCCGGGACCAGCGCACCCAGCACGGCGAGCACGACGCCGCCGAGGCCCAGCATGAGCAGCCGAGCCGGCCCGTACACATCGAGCACGGACGACGGCATGGTGGTGCCCACGGCGTGTGCCATCACCGGCATGACCAATCCGTGCAGGACGTATCCCACAGGCACGCCCAGCAGCCCGCCGAGTGCACCGATCGCCGTCACCGAGGCGAGCACGAGGCTGACGGTCTGCCGCGGCGTCATACCGATCGCCTTGCAGACGCCCAGGTCGTGAACGCGTTCCCGGGTGTCGAGGATGACGGAGTTGAGCACGCCGAGGCCCGCCACGGCGACCAGCATGAGGGTGAGCAGCACTGCCATCGCTTTCATGACGAGGATGACCCCCTTCTGCTCGTCCGGGGGGATGGTCGTGGCGTCGCCGCCCAGTGGCCGCACCACCGACGCGAGCTTGTGGGCGTAGTCGTCCGCCGAGACGTCGGCCGGCAGCTTGACGAGGAACGTGCTGGGCGTGGCCGCCGGGAAGTCCGACATGTTCGCGTGGATCTCCAGCTGGTTGCCCGAAGTGTCGAAGGACTCGCCCACGATCCTCAGGTCGGCGCTCTGCTGCTCGTAGGTCACCCGCACGGTGTCGCCGATCTTGGTGCTGGTCCGCTGCAGGAAGCGGGAGGGCACCACGACCTGCCCCTTACCGGTGAGCCAGTGCCCCGAGAGCATCTCGTAGCTGCCGTCGCGGGAATCGCCTTCGTAGAGGCTCGCCTGAACCGACCCGGAGACGCCGGCAACGACGACCTCGGTCTGGAGCTTGCCGTAGTACGAGTCCAGGCCCGTCTGGGACGTGATGGCGGATCTCACCTTCGCCGGGTCAGCGGGCTTGGCCTTGGACGGGTCCGGCATGCCGCCGGCCACGGGAGGCCGGCTCCCCGCGCCGCCTGCGGGGGGAGGCGGCGGGGGAGCAAGGGTGTTCATCCTGACCGTCGTCACCGTGACCGAGGCACGGCTCTCGGGATCCTGCGAGGCGCTGATCGCGCCCAGCGACGAGGTCAGCCCCACCGCGAAGGTCACCGCGATCGTGCCGAACGCCACCGCGAGCAGCATCGCGAGGGCGCGGACCGGATGCGTGAAGGGGGTCGCGAGACCGTAGGTCACCGGTCGCGGCAGCGGCAGCCGGCCCAGCGCCCGGTGCGCCCGCTGTCCGCGCCCCGTGCGCGGCGCCCGGCCGACCGCGATGGCCTCGACCGTGTGCAGCTTTCCGGCCCGCCGCGCGGGAATCAGAGCCGCGAGCCCCACGACGAGCAGGGCGGCGGCAGGCACCGCGACGTCCACCCACCAGGCCACCACGAGCGAGACGGTGCCGTACACCGACTGCGTGTCCGCCGGCATCGGCACGGCCAGGAGGTTGCCCAGCAGGACACCCAGAACGATGCCGACGACGGCCGGGATCATCGCCTGGGCCACGTAGGCGCGGACGATCTCGCGCGGAGTGAAGCCGATGGCCTTGAGGATGCCGATCCTGCGCAGACCGGTGCCGACCGCACCGCTGATCACGCTGCTCACGGTGATCACCGACATCACGATGCCGAGCACACCGAAAGCCGTCACGAACGGAACGGTCGCCGCCGCGGCCTGGTCGGCGGCACGCTTGGTGTCCAGCCAGGACTGCGTACCGAGCAGCGCTCCGGAGCCCGTGGCGGAGGCGAGGACCGCCCGGTGGGCGAGGAGTTGTGCCGTGGTGTCCGCGGAGTCGAAGCGGTAGAGCATCTGACGCATGAGGGGGTGCCCCTGCGACGCCACCGCGTCCACCTGCGTCGGCGTCGCCCAGGAGCCGGCGGTCTTGCCGGCCGACAGGGCGAAGCCGACCACCTTGAGGGCCGGGGAGCCCGCGGCGTCCGACGTCCTGAGAGTGGAGCCGATCTCGATGCCCGGCCCCTCGAAGGACGTGCTGAGCACGATCTCGCCCGGTCTCCGCACCCACTGACCGGACTTCAGCTCCACCCGGTCCACGGCGTCGTCCGTACCGGACCGCCCGACAAGGGTGAGAGTCGGAAGCCGGAAGCCCGTCTGAGCCACCGGGCGGAACGCCGTGGCGGAGTACGGCCCCGCGCTCGCTGTGACGCCGTCCAGCTTCCCGGTCTCCGCCAGCTTCGCCGTGCTCACCCTGGCCGGATCGAACTGCGCGGTGATGTGCGCGCCTCGCTGCTTGTCGAAGGCACGGTCGAAGGGCGCGGCCGCGGCGACCATCAGCGACCCGGCGACCACGGCCGAAGCCACCGCCATCATCGTGGCGACGGCGATCACCACGGACTGCACACGGCGCCGGCTCACCCCGGAGCGAACGACCCGGCTCAGCGCGCCGCTGCCGAACAGGCTCATCGGACGGCCTTCGCATACGTGTCGAGGGCGAGGCGACCGTCCACGAGGTGGATGGTGCGGCTCGCGACCGCCTCCGCCAGTGACAGGTCGTGTGTCACCAGCACGATGGTCTGGCCCCCGCGGTGCAGGTCCGTCAGCAGGTCGCGGACGTCGTGGCCCGACGCGGTGTCGAGCGCACCGGTCGGCTCGTCGGCGAGCAGCAGCTCGGGCCGGTTGATCAGCGCCCTGGCCACACCGACTCGCTGGCGTTCGCCTCCGGACAGCCGGCCAGGGTAGGCGCGGGCGTGCCTCTGAATGCCGAGCATCTCCATGAGTTCGCCTGCGCGGGACGCGGCTTCGCGACGGCTGGTGCCGGTCAGCTGTGCCGGGAGCTGGATGTTGTCGGCGACGGTGAGGTCGTCGAGGAGGTTGAAGAACTGGAAGGCCATGCCGATGTGCGCGCGGCGGAACCTGGCCAGGGCGTGCTCACTCAGCTGGTCGATCCGTCGGCCCGCCACGATCACGGCGCCGTCCGTCGGCTTGTCCAGGCCGGCGACGAGGTTCAGCAGCGTGGACTTGCCGCTGCCGGACGGACCTGTCACGGCAAGGGCCTCGCCCCTGGCGACGCTCAGCGTGAGCGGTCCGAGGGCGGGCGCGCCGGCGCTGTCGTAGCGCTTGGCCACGCCCTCCAGTTCGATCACTTGGTTCATGCGGGAGGCCCGTCCTTACGGTCGCGAGAGGCGCGTGCTGTTGCCGGCCCTGTGAACCTAGGGGGCGGCAACGGCGGTGCGCGTCGGCCGCGGAACCGATACCCGCCCGTTCCTTCGGACGATCCGGCCGCGGACTCCTCCTTGAGGATGAGGACCCGAGGAGGGGGCCGTGGTCAGCCGGACGGACGTGGGCCGAGTGCGGAACCCAGCACAATGTGCGGATGGAGACGGATGACTGGCGCGGCCGGCAGCGACAGCTCATGGACGCGCTACGCCCCGAGGCGAAGGTCACGCTGTCCGGACGGGCGGCGCGCGCCGATGCGGTGCTGGCCATCGTCCTGACCGCCGTCGCTGTGTTCGTCGCGGTGCGCTATCCCGGCAACGGACCGGCGTCCGTCGACCCACCCAAGATCGAGGTCGGCACCGGAATCCCGTCCCCGCCGCCGCCCGGCCCCGATCAGGCGCCTGTGGAGGAAGGCCTTTCTCCTGTGCCCTGGGCCCTGGTCCTCTTGTCGACACTGCCGCTCGTCCTGCGGCGCCGCTACCCGCTGGCCGTCTTCACGACGGTGCTGGGCGCAAGCCTGGCCATCGGCAGCTCGGCCTCTTGGATCACCGTCCTGGCCTGTGTCATCGCCGCGTACAGCGCCGTCGTCCACAGCCGATACAGGATCCTGTCGATCGCCGTACTGGTGATCGCGGCCGTACTGTCCGGTTTCGCCTTCCGGCATGCCGATCCAGTGGTCCCGGGATGGTCCAGCCCGGGTTTCGTGCTGCTGGTGGCCGGGATGCTGGCCAGCCTCGTTCGTTTCCTGCACCTGCGTCTGGCGTCCGGCAGGCTCCGGGTCGCCGAACTGCAGGAGGCTCAGGAGCGGGCCACGCGCCGGGCCGTCGAGGAGGAACGTTCCCGTATCGCCGCCGAGCTGCATGACGTCGTCACTCACAATGTGAGCGTGATGGTCATCCAGGCCGGCGCGGCACGCAAGGTGATGGACGTGATGCCGGAGCAGTCCAAGGAGGCTCTGCTGGCCGTCGAGGCGGGAGGCCGGGCCGCCATGGCGGAACTCCGGCACGTCATGGGCCTGTTGGCAGCCGCCGATCAGGACGAGCCCGACGGTCTGGAGCCCCAACCCGGGCTGGCGCAGCTCGACGCGCTGGTCGCGCGGGTACGTGCTGCCGGGACGCCCGTGAGCGTCGTGCTGTCGCTGCCGCCGGAACCGCTGCCGCCGGGCGTGGACCTCGCGGCGTACCGCGTGGTGCAGGAGGCGCTGACCAACACCGTCAAACACGCACGCGGCGCGGAGGCGACGCTTTCCATCGGTTACACCGACACCGGTCTGCAGATCGAGGTCACGGACACGGGCGGTGAGAAGGGCTGCTCACCGACGGAGAGCAACGGCCGTGGCCACCTGGGCCTGCGTGAGCGACTGGCCGTCTACGAAGGCCGGCTGACGGTCGGACCGACAGACACCGGCGGCTACCGGGTCACGGCCCGTATCCCGCGGAGCGCGGGATGACGGCGGACAAGCCGCCGTTGCGCGTGGTCATCGCGGACGACCAGGCCCTCGTGCGCACCGGCTTCAAGATGATTCTGGCCGCGGACGGCATCCAGGTGGCCGCTGAGGCGGCTGACGGTGCCGAGGCCGTCGCGGCAGTCCGTCGCACGCGGCCCGACGTCGTTCTCATGGACATCCGGATGCCGCAGATGGACGGTATCGAGGCCACCCGGCGCATCCTGGGCAGTGAGGGCCTGGAGGAGACCCGGGTCATCATCCTCACGACATACGACCTCGACCACTATGTCTACGCAGCCCTCACGTCCGGCGCCAGCGGATTCCTGCTCAAGGACGTCTCCCCGGAGCACCTGGTGGCCGCGCTGCGTCTGGTGCAGTCCGGCGACGCTCTCCTCGCACCCACGATCACCCGCCGCCTGATCGAGCGCTTCGCCGAGCACGACGAACCTCAGGCCGTCGCCCCCCACCGTGACCTGTCCACCCTGACCCCGCGTGAGCTGGAGGTGCTCCGTCTGCTCGCCACGGGCCTCAGCAACGCCGAACTCGCCTCCCGTCTCCATCTCAGCCAGACCACGATCAAGAGCCACGTCGGCCGCGTCCTGTCGAAGCTGGATCTGCGCGACCGGGTCCAGGCCGTTGTCTTCGCCTACGAAACGGGACTGATCGCCCCGGGAGGCGGTGCCTCCAACGTGAACGGGTGAGGGCTTTACTCTGCAACCATGCGGTTGACGGTCTTCTGGCAGCGGATGGACGAGCACTTCGGCGCGGGGTACGCCGACACCTTCGCGCGCGATCACGTGATGACGGAGCTCGGCGGGCGCACCGTGCACGAGGCGCTGGCGGCCGGCTGGGACGCCAAGGACGTGTGGCGCGTGGTGTGCGCGGTGATGAACGTGCCGCAGGAGAAGCGCTGATCCCAGCCGGCCGTGCCGGTTGTGCCGAATCCGAGGTGAAGATCGCACCGGGGTCCCCGGTTGTCGGTGCCGTGGGCGAGACTTGAGCCGTGGCACCCACTGACGAGAACGGGCAGGTCGCCCCACCCGCGGCCCCGTCGGACAACGCGCCGCCCGCCGGGCCTGGGCCCGGCGTCGGCGCCGACACCGCGCCGGGCGCGCGCATGCCGCGCTGGCTGCCGCGCGCGATGGTGCTCGCGCTCGCCCTGGTCGCCCTGTTCCAGTTGGGAACCTGGGCCTTCCACCAGCTCATCGGCCTGCTGATCAACATCCTCATCGCGTTCTTCCTGGCCCTCGCCATGGAACCGGCGGTGAGCCGGATGGCCGCCCGCGGCGTCCGCCGGGGCCTCGCGGCCTTCCTGGTCTTCCTCGGTCTGCTGATCGCGTTCGCGGGCTTCTTCACGCTGCTCGGCTCGATGCTCGCCGGGCAGATCATCAAGATGATCGAGGACTTCCCGGACTACCTGGATTCCGTGATCAGCTGGATCAACACCACGTTCCACACCGAACTGCGGCGCGTCGACATCCAGGAGGGCCTGCTCCACTCCGACTGGCTGCGGAAGTACGCCCAGAACAGCGCCGCCGGCGTCCTGGACGTCTCCACCCAGGTCCTCGGCGGTCTCTTCCAGCTGCTGACGATCGCGCTGTTCTCGTTCTACTTCGCCGCCGACGGGCCCCGGCTGCGGCGCGCCCTGTGCTCGGTGCTGCCGCCCGCCCGGCAGACGGAGGTGCTGCGCGCGTGGGAGATCGCCGTCGACAAAACCGGCGGCTACCTGTACTCACGCGGGCTGATGGCGCTGATCTCCGGCATCGCGCACTACATCCTCCTGGAGGCCCTGGGCATCCCGTACGCGCCCGTGCTCGCGGTGTGGGTGGGCGTGGTCTCGCAGTTCATCCCCACCATCGGCACGTATCTCGCGGGCGCGCTGCCCATGCTGATCGCCTTCACGGTCGACCCCTGGTACGCGCTGTGGGTGCTGGTGTTCGTCGTCGTCTACCAGCAGTTCGAGAACTACATGCTGCAGCCGAAGCTGACGTCGAAGACCGTCGACATCCATCCCGCCGTCGCCTTCGGCTCGGTCATCGCCGGCACCGCGCTTCTCGGCGCGGTCGGCGCGCTGATCTCCATCCCGGCCGTCGCCACGCTCCAGGCCTTCCTGGGCGCCTATGTGAAGCGGTACGACGTGACGGACGACCCGCGTGTCCACGGGCACCGCCGCCGGGGCGAGGGGCCGGGGCTGCTCGACCGGGCGCGGAAGGCGTGGACGGCGACGAGGGAACGCGCGGGCGGCCGGGGGGAACGGTCCGGCTGACCGCGGCGGCGGGGGAGGGCCGACGGGGGCGAGGAGCCTCCCGGCGCAGGCGGGCACCGGGGGTTATGTCGGGAGTCGAGGGGCGCCGCTCGGGGGCGTGGGTCGCGCTTGACACGAAAATCGAACATCCATTCTTATGGAGGCTCCGGCGAGCCTCTCGACGGGGACTTCGTCCCGGTTCGAGGGGATGAGTGCCCGAGTTATCCACAGGCCGGACCAGCGTCGGGGCGCATTGTCAGTGGCAGGCGTTAGCGTCTTTGACGTGAAGCGATCGACTCAAGCAAACCGGGTGGAACCCATGGCAGGAACCGACCGCGAGAAGGCCCTGGACGCCGCTCTCGCACAGATTGAACGGCAATTCGGCAAGGGCGCGGTCATGCGCATGGGCGAGCGGTCGATGGAGCCCATCGAGGTCATCTCGACCGGTTCGACCGCCCTCGACGTGGCTCTCGGCGTCGGCGGCCTGCCGCGCGGCCGCGTCGTGGAGATCTACGGACCGGAGTCCTCCGGTAAGACCACGCTGACCCTGCACGCCGTCGCCAACGCGCAGAAGGCCGGCGGCCAGGTCGCCTTCGTGGACGCGGAGCACGCCCTCGACCCCGAGTACGCGAAGAAGCTCGGCGTCGACATCGACAACCTGATCCTCTCGCAGCCCGACAACGGCGAGCAGGCCCTGGAGATCGTGGACATGCTGGTCCGCTCCGGCGCCCTCGACCTCATCGTCATCGACTCCGTCGCCGCGCTCGTCCCGCGCGCGGAGATCGAGGGCGAGATGGGCGACAGCCATGTCGGTCTGCAGGCCCGCCTGATGAGCCAGGCCCTGCGGAAGATCACCAGCGCGCTCAACCAGTCCAAGACCACCGCCATCTTCATCAACCAGCTCCGCGAGAAGATCGGCGTCATGTTCGGCTCCCCGGAGACCACGACCGGTGGCCGGGCGCTGAAGTTCTACGCCTCGGTGCGCATCGACATCCGTCGCATCGAGACCCTGAAGGACGGCACCGAGGCGGTCGGCAACCGCACCCGCTGCAAGGTCGTCAAGAACAAGGTCGCGCCGCCCTTCAAGCAGGCCGAGTTCGACATCCTCTACGGCCAGGGCATCAGCCGCGAGGGCGGTCTGATCGACATGGGCGTGGAGCACGGCTTCGTCCGCAAGGCCGGCGCCTGGTACACGTACGAGGGCGACCAACTGGGCCAGGGCAAGGAGAACGCCCGCAACTTCCTGAAGGACAACCCCGACCTCGCCAACGAGATCGAGAAGAAGATCAAGGAGAAGCTGGGCGTCGGCGTGCGCCCGCAGGATCCCGCCGCCGAGCCGGGCGCGGACACCCCTGCCGCCACGGGCGCGCCGGCGGACGACGCCGCCAAGGCCGTCACCGCTCCCGCCGCCAAAACCGCCAGGAACAAGGCCGCGACTGCCAAGAGCTGAGCCGTGACACGACGAACGGACTGGGCCGAGAGCGACGCGCACCCCGGCGGACCCGCCGGGGTCGGTGAGACCTGGCCGGACGGCGGTTCATGGGACGGCCCGCACGGGGGCGGGCGCGAGGACGGCGAGGGCCGTTCCTTCGACGGCCGCCGAGCGGGGGACGGCGAGGGCGGTTCCCGTCCGCGCGGCGGGCGCGGACGCCGTCGGCGCGGCTTCGGGGAACCGTCCGCCGAGGACGAAGGCGCTCCCTCCTCGTCGAGGGCCGAGCGGGAGGCGTCTTCAGGGGACCCGGCTGAGCGGGCGCGGGCGATCTGCCTGCGCCTGCTCACCGGGACCCCGCGCACGCGCAGGCAACTCGCCGACGCCCTGCGCAAGCGGGAGATCCCGGACGACGTGGCCGAGGAGGTGTTGTCGCGGTTCGAGGAGGTCAGACTGATCGACGACAGCGCCTTCGCGGACGCCTGGGTGGAGTCCCGCCATCACGGCCGGGGGCTGGCCCGGCGGGCGCTCGCGCAGGAGCTGCGCACCAAGGGCGTCGACCCCGCACTGATCGACGAGGCCGTCGCCCAGCTCGACTCCGAGCAGGAGGAGACGACCGCGCGCGAACTCGTCGCCCGAAAACTGCGGTCCACCCGCGGCCTCGACCGCGACAAACGGATCCGCCGCCTGGCCGGGATGCTCGCGCGCAAGGGCTACTCGCAGGGGATGGCCCTGCGCGTGGTCCGGCAGGCGCTCGAGGAGGAGGGGGAGGACACGGAGTTCCTGGGGGAGGACGGGGAGCTCTGACGCGGGCCCCGCGAGGGGCGGTAGCCCTGCCCTCGAACTCGCTGACGCCGGGTGCCCGTTCGCCCGGGGTGCCTACTGCCAGTCCTCCGGGCGCTCCACCTGCTCCAGGTGCAGCACCTGGCCGGTGCGGCTGTAGCGGCGGATGCGGGGGAGCGGCGGGTAGTAGGCGTGGACGGAGACCGCGTGCTCGTCGGCCGAGGCGTTGAGCACCTCGTGGACGTGGTGGCGTCCGAAAGCGCGGCCCTGGCCTGCTCCGAGCCGGCGTTCGCGGTCCACGCCCTCGGACAGCTCCAGGCTTTGCCAGCCGTCCGTGGGCAGCCGCACGGCCAGCGCGTGTTCCCGCAGCTCGCCGCGAGCGGTGAGGAACGCGCCCACCGAGTCGGCGTGGTCGTGCCAGCCGGTGCCGGTGCCGGGCGGCCAGCCGATCAGCCAGGCCTCACTGCCGCCGGGCCCCTCCAGGCGCACCCAGGTGCGGCCCTCGGGATCGAGGGGGAGTGAGGCGATCAGCTCGGCGTCGGCGGCCGTTTTGCGGACGAAGTCCAGGAGTTCCGCCTGCGTCGGTCCGGTTCCCGCGCCGGCGGTGGACGCGGAAGAAGGGACGGGGGCGGACACGGCCGAAGACAGTGGGGTGGAGGAGACAATGGGAGACAGAGAGGCAGACACGAGTACCGTCCTGAAAGCGTTCGCGGACGGCGCGCGGCAGCGCGAGAGCGCTCGACGGCGCGCGCCGGTGAAGAAGGGGATGCGAAGTCAGCAGGACGGACGACACACGCAGCCCGCATAGCGGACGAGGTCCATATGGACCCTCCGCCACAGGCGCACATCGGTGTCGGTCACGATTCGGAGTAGACCACGCCGGTGCACACCGGTCAACTCACTGTCACCATGTGGACCCCAGGGTGACGGTGAGTGCCTTCACTTCGCTCCCGCCCTCACTTCGCTCCCGCTCCCGCCTCGCTCCGAGCCTCCGCTTCCCCCTGCCCCTTCGCTTCCCCCTGCCCCTTCGTCTCCGGGCCGACCGCCCCGCCCACCGCCGCTTCCGCGGCCGCGTGCAGCTCGGCGGGGCGGACCCCGCTCAGCGCGGTGACCAGGTGCCCGTCGGGGCGGACCAGCAGCACGGTGTGCGCGGCCGCCCCCGGGTAGCTCTCGGCCACCAGCAGTTCGGCCGGGCTCGGCAGAGCCGTCACCGCCGCGGCGAGACGGGGCATGACGCCCGCACCCACCCAGTGCTTGCGTTCCCAGACGCCCGTGCCCGGCGCGACCAGCACCACGAGCAGGGCGCCACGCCCGAGCCGGTCCCGCAGCCTTACGAAGGAACCGTCCTCCGCGGTCACCCGCACGTCCTCGACCGGTGACCCCGCCGGAGTGTCCACCGGCGTCTCGCCCTCCAGCCGGAGGGGCGAGAGCGGGGAGTCGGCGTACGTGCCCGGAGCGCCCAGCGCGCCGCGCCCCACATGGCCTTCCGTGAGCAGTGCGTCGTGACCCCGCGCCGCGCCCGGCACGTACGCCCTTATGCCCTTGCCGCCGCGCAGCAGCGGCAGCGCCTGGTCGGCGGCGCGCAGCCGGGCGGCGACCACCGCCCGCCGTTCCGTCTGGTAGCTGTCGAGAAGCGCCTCGCGCGGCCCGTGGTGCCAGGCCAGCGCCAGCTTCCAGGCGAGGTTGTCGGCGTCGCGCAGCCCCTCGTCCAAACCCTGGGCGCCCAGCGCTCCGAGCAGACGCGCCGCGTCCCCGGCGAGGAAGACCCGTCCCGCGCGCCAGCGGCGCGCCAGCCGGTGGTGGACCGTGTGGACGCCGGTGTCGAGCAGTTCGTACGCCGGGGTCGAGCCGCCGCTCCAGCCCGCCAGGGTCTCGCGGACCCGCGCCACCAGCAGTTCGGGTGTGACGAGGTCGTTGCCGGGCGGCAGCAGCCAGTCCAGCCGCCAGACGCCGTCCGGCAGCGGACGTCCGAGGACCTCTCCGGCGGAGGGGCCCGACATGCGCCACGGCGGCGCCCGGTGCACCAGCGCCTCGTCTTCCCAAGGCAGTTCGGTGCGCAGCGCGGCGACGGCGTGCCGCTCGACCGCCGTGCGCCCGGGGAAGCGGATGTCCTGGAGCTTGCGGACCGTGGAGCGGGGGCCGTCGCAGCCGACCAGGTAACTGCCGCGCCACCAGGTGCCGCCAGGACCGCGGGTGTGGGCGCTGACTCCGGAGGACTCCTGCTCGACGGTGTCGAGGCGGCTGTCCACGGCGATCCGCACCAGCGGTTCGTCCGCGAGGGCCGTGCGCAGGACGCCCGTCAGCACGTGCTGGGCGATGTGCAGGGGAGCCGGCTCCCCGTCGCCGAAGACGATCTCGCGCGTCACCTGCTTGCGCCGCATCGCCCGCCATCCGGACCAACGGACGCCGGCCCCGGCCAGGGACGCGCCGGTGAGCCGCTCCACCAGGGCGGCGGTGTCCTCGCGCAGCACGACCGTGCGCGCCAGCCGCGGCTCGTCCTTGCCGGGGCCCTCGTCCAGGACGATCGACGGCACCTCCTGACGCGCCAGCGCCAGGGCCAGCGTGAGCCCGACCGGCCCCGCTCCGACGATGATCACCGGGTCCACGGTGCGATGCCCCCTGCCTGCGACGGTGTCCTCGGGGACGTAAGCGAACAAGAGGTAGGAGCAGGGTGCACGATCACAGAACGTATGCAACCTATTGCCGGTTCCCGCGTCAAGCGAAGGAGGCAGCGGCGCGCACGCCACTGCCTCCTTAGGGCCTAGGAGCCCTCACAGGTCACATCCGGTGAGCGGGTGTCACATCCCTCCGCCGCCCGCGCCCGTGCCCGCGGTGCCCGGGACCGCGGCAGGGTTGTCCTCGACGTCGTCCGCAGCCAGCACCGCGCCCGTGCCGCGCTTGCTCTGCCGCAGCCGCCCCTCCAGCCAGGAGGCGAAGGAGGTCAGCAGCCAGTTCAGCACGATGTAGATGATCGCGACCACGACGAAGCTGGGCACCACGTTGGCGTAGTTGGCCGCCAGCGTGCTGCGCGCGCTGAGCAGCTCGGTGAAGCCGAGCATCACGCCGCCCAGCGCGGTGTCCTTCACGATGACGACCAGCTGGCTGACGATGGCCGGGAGCATCGCGGTGACGGCCTGCGGCAGCAGGATGCTGCTCATCGTCTGCCCCTTGCGCAGACCGATGGCGTACGCGGCCTCCGTCTGCCCCCGGGGCAGGGCCAGGATGCCGGCCCGCACGATCTCGGCGAGGACCGAGGCGTTGTAGAGCACCAGGCCGGTGACGACCGCGTACAGGGGCCGGTCCTCGCTGCTGACGTTCGTCGAGCGGACGAAGAACTCGTTGGCGAACAGCATCAGCAGCAGCACCGGGATGGCACGGAAGAACTCGACCACCGCGCCGGCCGGGACGCTCACCCAGCGGTGGTCGGACATCCTGGCGATGCCGAAGAACGCGCCCAGCGGGAGGGCGATCACCATGGCGAGGGCTGCGGCCTTCAGGGTGTCGCCGAGGCCGGGCAGCAGGTACGTCGTCCACGCCTCGGAGGTGGTGAACGGCTCCCACAGCGCCCATTCGAGCTGCTTCTTGTCGTCCATCTTCGTCCAGACCCACCACAGGGCCGCCGCGAGCAGGACGACGAAGAGGACGGAGAGGATGACGTTGCGCTGTTTGGCGCGGGGGCCGGGGGAGTCGTACAGGACGGAACTCATCGCTTCACCGCCAGTCGCTTGCCGAGCCAGCCGAGCAGCAGGCCGGTGGGAAGGGTCAGGACCACGAAGCCGAACGCGAAGACGGCGCCGATGGCCAGGGTCTGGGCCTCGTTCTCGATCATTCCCTTCATCAGGAACGCCGCCTCGGGCACGCTGATCGCGGCCGCCACGGTGGTGTTCTTGGTGAGGGCGATCAGGACGTTGGTCAGCGGGCCGATGACGGCGCGGAACGCCTGCGGCAGCACGACGAGCGTGAGCGTCTGGACGAAGCCCAGACCGATCGCGCGCGCCGCCTCCGCCTGGCCGAGGGGCACGGTGTTGATGCCGGAGCGGATCGCCTCGCACACGAAGGCCGCGGTGTAGGCGACCAGCCCGAGCACCGCGAGCCGGAAGCCCTGGAGCTCGAAGTCGTTCGACGCGCCCATCGTCATACCGAAGATGTCGGCGAGGCCGAGCGAGGTGAAGACGATGATGACGGTCAGAGGGATGTTCCGGACGATGTGGACGTAGGCGGTGCCGAAGCCGCGCATCATCGGTACGGGGCTGACCCGCATGGCGGCCAGCAGGGTGCCCCAGATAAGGGAGCCGACGGCGGAGAAGACGGTCAGTTTGACCGTCACCCAGAACGCCCCGAGGACGTCGTAGCCTTCAAGAAAGTCGAACACGATCTCCCGCGCTTCCGGGTGGGTGGCGTACGTGGAGGGCGTGGCGGGCCGCCCGCCGTGATCGCGACGGCGGGCGGCCCGCCCGCGGAACCCCACGTCGGGCGCGGGATTCCTGAGGCGGCGGGCGCCGGGTTACTTGACGACGACGCCGATCTTCGGGGCGGGCTCGTTCTTGTAGCCGGCCGGGCCGAAGTTCTTGTCGACGGCCTTCTGCCACGAGCCGTCGTCGACCATCTTCTTCAGCGCGGCGTTGATCTTGTCGACGGTGGCCTTGTCGCCCTTCTTCACGCCGATGCCGTAGTTCTCGTTGCTGAGCTGCTCGCCCACCAGCTTGAACTTGCCCTTGAACTTGTCCTGCGCGGCGTAGCCCGCGAGGATCGAGTCGTCGGTGGTGACCGCGTCGACCGAACCACTCTGGAGGGCGGCGAGGCACTCCGAGTAGCCCGGGTTCTGCCGCAGGTTGGCGCTGGGGGCGATCTTGTCCTTGATGTTCTGCGCCGAGGTCGATCCGGTGACCGAGCACAGGTTTTTGCCGTTGAGGTCCGCTCCCTTGGCGATCTTGGAGTCGGCCTTGACCAGCAGGTCTTGGTGCGCCAGCAGGTAGGGGCCGGCGAAGTCGACCTTGGCCTTGCGCTTGTCGTTGATCGAGTACGAGGCCACGATGAACTTCACGTCGCCCCGTGAGAGGGCGTTCTCGCGGTCGGCGCTCTTGGTCTCGACGAACTCGATCTGCTTCGGCTCGTAGCCGAGCTCCTTGGCCACGTACGTCGCCACGTCCACGTCGAAGCCGGAGAAGGAGCCGTCGGGCTTCTTCAGGCCGATGCCGGGCTGGTCGTACTTGATGCCGACCTTGACCTTGTCGCCTCCGGACCCGGAGTCCTTGTCGCCGCCGCCGCACGCGGTGGCGCTCAGGGTGAGGGCGAGGACGGCGGCCGAGGCGGCGGTGACCTTGCGAAGCTTCATGGTGAACTTCCTTTGGATGATGCCTTCGGGAGACGAAGGAATGCGGGCCGTCGAAAGGCGGATGACGAGGGCCGGTGGTCCGGGCCGGGTGACGCGGACCGGTGTTCCACGTGCTGTGGCGCGGATCGTCGTCGGGGTGGCGCGGGATGCGCCGGGGCGGTGTGCCGGGCGGCGCGCCGTCAGTGGTGCAGGATCTTCGACAGGAAGTCCTTGGCGCGGTCGCTGCGCGGGTTGCTGAAGAACTGGTCGGGCGTGGCCTGTTCGACGATCCGGCCGTCCGCCATGAAGACGACGCGATTCGCGGCCGATCGCGCGAAGCCCATCTCGTGGGTGACGACGATCATGGTCATTCCGTCCCGGGCGAGCTGCTGCATGACCTCCAGCACCTCGTTGATCATCTCCGGGTCGAGGGCCGAGGTCGGCTCGTCGAAGAGCATGACCTTCGGGTTCATGGCCAGGGCCCGCGCGATGGCGACGCGCTGCTGCTGACCGCCGGAGAGCTGGGCCGGGTACTTGTCGGCCTGGGTGCCCACGCCGACCCGGTCGAGGAGCTCGCGGGCCCTCTCCTCCGCCTTCTTCTTGTCCGCCTTGCGGACCTTGATCTGGCCCAGCATCACGTTCTGCAGCACGGTCTTGTGCGCGAACAGGTTGAACGACTGGAAGACCATGCCGACGTCGGCGCGCAGCCGGGCCAGCTCCTTGCCCTCCTGGGGCAGCGGCTTCCCGTCGATCGTGATCGTCCCCGCGTCGATCGTCTCCAGGCGGTTGATGGTGCGGCACAGGGTGGACTTGCCGGACCCGGAGGGTCCGATGACGACGACCACTTCACCGCGCTCGATCGTCAGATCGATGTCCTGGAGAACGTGCAACGCGCCGAAGTGCTTGTTGACGCTCTTCAGGACGACCAGTTCGCCGGGCGCGGCCGCGTCTTCCTTGGCCACCGATACTTCGGTCATCGCTCTAAGGCTCCGTCCTCCTCGGTTTCGGAGGACAGTAGTAACCACTCGCGACCAGCGTCATTACATCTGAGGGGAATCTGAGCATCACGATCCGATAGCAATCGGACACGTGTCGTAGCACTTGTGACCTGGGCGCGTATCGGGCGGATAACGGAAGCTCCACGCAACCGGAACCCACTTGACGGCGTCCTCGTCCATCAGCGTGACTTCCACCGTGCACGCGCGTGTGCGCCGCGCCGGTGGTGTGCTGAAACCACACGTCCACTTCGTACGACTTTCTACAGAATCAGATCGTACGCCCGATGAACCGAAGGAGGCCGGGGTGAGACTGCTGCTCGTCGAGGACGACAACCACGTCGCCGCCGCGCTGTCAGCGGTCCTCAAGCGGCACGGGTTCGACGTCACCCACGCGCGCAGCGGCGAGGAGGCGCTCCAGGCGCTCGTCCCGGAAGGCCCCGGCTTCGGTGTCGTCCTGCTCGACCTGGGGCTGCCCGACCAGGACGGCTACGAGGTCTGCGGCAAGATCCGCAAGCGCACCTCGACCCCGGTCATCATGGTCACCGCCCGCTCCGACGTGCGCTCCCGCATCCACGGCCTCAACCTCGGCGCCGACGACTACGTGGTGAAGCCGTACGACACCGGCGAACTCCTCGCCCGTATCCACGCCGTCAGCCGGCGCACCGCGCCCGAGGACCCGGCCGAGGCCGGCGAGGACGAACTGCGCCTCGGCCCCGTCCACATCGAACTGCCCACCCGGCGCGTCACCGTCGATGGCTCGGTGATCCAGCTCACCCGCAAGGAGTTCGACCTGCTCGCGCTGCTCGCCCAGCGCCCCGGCGTCGTCTTCCGCCGGGAACAGATCATCAGCGAGGTCTGGCGCACCAGTTGGGAGGGGACCGGGCGCACCCTGGAGGTGCACGTCGCCTCGCTGCGCGCCAAACTGCGCATGCCCGCCCTGATCGAGACCGTGCGCGGCGTCGGGTACCGGCTCGTCGCCCCGGCCGCTTAGCGGGGACGGTGTGCGGACCCGGCTGCTCCCCCTGCTCATCGTCCTGATGGCGGCCGTCCTGCTCGCGCTGGGCGTCCCGCTCGCCGTCAGCGTGGCCCGCGCCGAGCAGCAGGACGTGGTCGTCGACCGCATCGACGACACGGCCCGCTTCGCCGCCCTCGCCCAGTTCGTCACCGCGCCGAGCGCCGCCGAGCCCACGTCCCCCGACGAACGGCGCGAGGCGCTCGTCCGCGAGCTGGCCAGCTACTACGACGTCTACGGCATCCGTGCCGGCGTCTTCTACGGCACCGACGCCCCCATGGCCCACGCGCCGAGGGACTGGTACCTCCCCAAGTCGGGCGAGGTGCGGGACGCCTTCGAGGAGGCGCTCCTCAGCCGCCGCAGCCATGACCCCCGACAGGTGTGGCCATGGCAGCGCAACCGGCTCGTCGTGGCGTCACCGGTCATCCGCGACGGCGATGTCGTCGCCGTCGTCGTCACCGACTCGCCCACCGGGGCGATGCGCTCACGGATCCTGCACGGCTGGCTCGTCATCGGCGCCGGCGAGATCGCCGCGATGCTCCTCGCCATCGGCGCGGCCCTCCGGCTGACCGGGTGGGTGCTCAGGCCGGTCCGCGTCCTGGACGCCACCACCCACGACATCGCCACCGGCCGCCTGAAGTCCCGGGTCGCCGTCGCCAGCGGACCGCCGGAACTGCGGCGGCTGGCCCGGTCGTTCAACGAGATGGCGGACAACGTCGAGGACGTCCTGGAACAGCAGCGCGCCTTCGTCGCCGACGCCTCGCACCAACTGCGCAACCCCCTCGCGGCGCTGCTGCTGCGCATCGAACTGCTGGCCTACGAACTCCCCGAGGGCAACGAGGAGATCGCCTCCGTGCAGAGCGAGGGCAAGCGCCTCGCCCAGGTCCTCGACGACCTGCTCGACCTGGCGCTGGCCGAGCACACCGAGGCCGACCTCAGGGTCACCGACATCGGCGCGCTCACCGCCGAGCGCGTCGCGGCCTGGGCGCCGACCGCGGAGGCCAAGGGCGTGAGCCTGGTCGGGGACTGCCCGCCCACCACCGCCTGGGCCGACCCGGTCACGCTCTCCAGCGCCCTGGACGCGGTGATCGACAACGCGGTGAAGTTCACGCCCGAGGGTGAGAGCGTCGAGGTGGCGGTCGCCTGCGACGGGGACGCCACGACCGTCGTCGTCACCGACAACGGCCCCGGGCTGACCGACGAGGAACTCACGCGCGTGGGTGACCGTTTCTGGCGCAGCGGCCGCCACCAGAACATCAAGGGCTCCGGACTCGGCCTGTCCATCTCCCGCACCCTTCTCGCGGCCGGCGGCGGCTCCCTGACCTACGAGCACCACGAGCCCAGCGGCCTCAGGGTGACGGTGTCGGTGCCCAGGTCACGGCCGACGGCCTGAGGCCTCCCACGTCGTGAGAACGAGGTGCGTTCAGCGAGAGCGTGCTACGGCTTGACCGACTTGTAGTAGCGCTTGGCGCCCTCGTGCAGGGGCAGCGGGTCGGTGTAGATCGCGGTGCGCAGATCGACCAGCTGCGCGGAGTGGACATGCCGGCCGATGCCGTCCCGGCTCTTGATCACGGTCCTGGTGAGCCACTCGGTGAGCCTCGGATCCACGTCCGTACGCGTGATCAGCAGGTTGGAGACCGCGATCGTCGGCACCGTCGCGCCGTTCTGGATGGTCGGATAAGCCGACTCGGGCATGTTCGTCGCCCGGTAGTAACCGGTGGCGTCGTCCTGCTCGTGCATCTTGGCCACGAGCTCGGGGCCGATCGGCACGAACCGGAAGGTGAACCGGTTGGCGAGGTCCTGCAGACCGGCCGTCGGCACCCCGCCGGACCAGAAGAACGCGTCGATCCTGCCCTGCCGCAGCTGCTCGGGCCCGGTGTCGATGCCCTCGGCCATCGCCGTGATGTCCTTCGCGGGATCGAGCCCCGCGGCCCGCAGCACCCGCTCCGCGATGAGCCGCACCCCGGACCGGGCCAGCCCCGTGGCGACCGTCCTGCCCTTGAGGTCCGCGACGGAGCGGACGGCGGAGTCGCGCGGCACGACCAGCTGCACATAGTCGTCGTACAGCCGGGCCACGCCGCGCAGCCGGGCGGTGGCGTCGGCGTGCTGCGCCTCGTACGTCTCCACGGCGTCGGCGGCGGCGATGGCGAAGTCGGCCTGGCCCGCCGCCACGCGCGCGACGTTCTCCTGCGAGCCGTTGCTCGCGGTCAGGTCCACGTCCAGGTCCGGCATGTCCTCGGCGAGCTCGTTGCGCAGGCGGCTGCCGTACTCGTAGTAGACGCCGCTCGTGGTGCCCGTGCTGAGGGTGACCGCGCCGCTCGGCGGCTCCTCGCCCAGCGGCAGCAGCCACCACAGCAGAAGCCCGAGCACGACGACGCCGGCCGCACCCGACAGAACGCGGCCCCGGCCGGCACGGGGGAACACCTTGGACATGCGCGCGATCCTGCCAGGCGGGAGGCGACGGTGACCAGGGCGAGGGTCACAGGGGGGCGAGGGCGGGCCCCGGAGTCGGGGCGGGAGGCGTTGTCAGTGGCCGTCGTCACAATGGGTGCATGAGAAGCGGCCGAAGTGGGCGGTGGACGGCCCGTTGGACCGGCTCGCGCACGAACTGGCCGACGTCGTCCACGTCGCCTACGGCACCGCCCTGGTCCACGGCATCGGCCTCGACGAGGTGATCGCTCGTCGCGCGCGGGCCCGTCTCAGTCGCCGACAGGTGTCTCCTCCCGCACCTCGGGCGCACGCTCCGGCACACCCCGGTCGGGGTCGCCGCGCCGCCGCGACCACCACAGGGCCAGCGGTTCGGTGTAGCGGGCGGTGAGGGGACCGAGGACGACAAGGATCAGCACATAGGCGGTCGCCAGCGGGCCGAGCGAGGGCTCGATGCCGGCGGTGACGGCCAGCCCGGCGATGACGATCGAGAACTCCCCGCGCGCCACCAGCGCACCGCCCGCGCGCCAGCGTCCCTTCACCGACACACCGGCCCGCCGGGCCGCCCAGTAACCGGTGGCAATCTTCGTGCCGGCGGTGACGACGGCCAGCGCGAGCGCGGGCGGCAGCACCGGCGGAATGCTGGCCGGGTCGGTGTGCAGCCCGAAGAACACGAAGAACACCGCGGCGAACAGGTCCCGCAGCGGGCTCAGCAGAGTGTGCGCCCCCTCGGCGACCTCCCCGGACAACGCGATGCCCACCAGGAACGCGCCCACCGCCGCCGACACCTGGAGCTGCTGCGCCACACCCGCGACCAGGATCGTCAGCCCCAGCACCACCAGCAGCAGCTTCTCGGGGTCGTCGCTGGACACGAAACGGGAGATGAGCCGCCCGTAGCGCACCGCCGCGAACAGCACGAGACCTGCGACGCCCAGCGCGATCGCCAGCGTCACGCTGCCCGCCGCCAGCCCCACCCCGGCCACCAGCGCGGTGACGATCGGCAGGTAGACCGCCATCGCCAGATCCTCCAGCACCAGCACGCTGAGGATCACCGGCGTCTCCCGGTTGCCGACCCGGCCCAGATCGCCCAGCACCTTGGCGATCACCCCGGACGACGAGATCCAGGTGACGCCGGCGAGCACCACGGCCGCCACCGGACCCCAGCCCAGCAGCAGGGCGGCCAACGCGCCCGGCACCGCGTTCAGGGCGCAGTCCACCAGCCCGGACGGATAGTGCGCCTTCAGGTTGGAGACCAGATCGCTCGCCGTGTACTCCAGGCCGAGCATCAGCAGCAGCAGGATGACGCCGATCTCGGCGCCGATGGCCACGAACTCCTCGCTCGCGCCGAGCGGCAGCAGCCCGCCCTCGCCGAAGGCCAGACCGGCCAGCAGATACAGCGGGATCGGGGAGAACCGGAACCGGGCCGCGAACCGGCCGAGCAGGCCGAGACCCAGGATGATGGAACCGAACTCGATCAACAGGACTGCGGAAGAGTGCACCCTCTCACTCCCGACCGAGTATCGCCGCGGCCGAGTCGACGCCCTCACGGGTGCCGATCACGATGAGGGTGTCCCCGCCCGCCAGCCGGAAGTCCGGCGCCGGCGAAGGGATCGCCTCCGCCCTCCGCAGCACCGCCACGATCGACGCTCCCGTCTCCGTGCGCATCCGGGTGTCGCCCAGCACCCGCCCGTTCCAGCGCGAGGTGGCGGCCACCTCGACCCGTTCGGCGACCAGCCCCAGGTCGGTGGTGTAGAGCAGGCTCGCGCTGTGGTGCGACGGCATCAGCGCGTCGATCAGCGAGCCCGCCTCGGCGACGGTCAGCCGCAGCGACTGGGCGCAGGAGTCCGGGTCGTCGGCGCTGTACACGCTCAGCGTCCGGGCGCCGTCACGGTGCGCCACCACGGACAGGTGGCGCTGCTCCCGCGTCACGAGGTCGTACTGGACGCCTATCCCTGGCAGCGGCGTCGTCCGGAGACGGGGGGCAGACACGTTTCTCTACTCCTTGATGCTCGAGTGCGAGGCTCGAAGGCGTTCGATGCCCGTCGACGTTCGAATCGTCCCGGCCGACGGCCCGCGGAGCCGCCGGTCACGGGTGCACGGAGCCGCCCATGCTGCCATCCCGCCGTACGGTGGCGACATGGGTGTCATGACGGATGGACGACGCCGACGACCCGCGCGGAGACTGGTCAGGGCGGTGCTACGGGTACCCGAGGGAAGAGGGGGAATCACGCACGTGTCGCTGTTCTGGCGGATCTTCGCCCTCAACGCAGTGGGGCTGGTCGTGGCCGCCGCGATGCTCCTGGGTCCGGTCACCGTCTCCACGCCCGTCCTGCCGGCCGAGGTGCTCGTCGTCGTGGGTGGCCTGGCCGCGCTGCTGGCCGTCAACGCGGTCGTGCTCCGCGTCGGTCTCGCCCCGCTCGCACGCCTCGGCCGGTCGATGGCCGACGCGGACCTGCTGCACCCCGGGCCCAGGCCCGTCGTCTCCGGCCCGGTGGAGACGGCCGAGCTGATCGCCACCTATAACGCCATGCTCGACCGGCTCCGCGCCGAGCGGGCCGCGAGCGCCGGCCGGGCCCTTTCAGCACAGGAGCGCGAACGCCGCCGCGTCGCCCGCGAACTGCACGACGAGGTGGGCCAGACCCTGACCGCCGTACTGCTCCAGCTCAAGCGCGTCGCCGACCGCGCCCCGCACGACCTGCGCGAGGAGGTGGGCCAGGCACAGGAGGCCACCCGAGCCGGCCTTGACGAGGTCCGCCGCATCGCCCGTCGGTTGCGCCCCGGCGTCCTGGAGGAACTCGGCCTGCCCAGCGCCTTGCGCTCGCTCGCCGCCGAGTTCACCGCCCACGGCCTGACGGTGCGCTCGGACCTGCGGCCCGGCCTGCCGCCGCTCACCCCGGAAACGGAACTGGTGCTCTACCGCGTGGCCCAGGAAGCCCTCACCAACACCGCTCGCCACTCCGGCGCCGACCGCGCCGAACTCAGCCTCCGCCCGGCCCCCGACGGCGTCGAACTCCTCGTCGGGGACAACGGCGCCGGCCTCGGCCCGACGACGGAGGAGGGAACCGGCATCCGGGGCATGCGCGAACGTGCCCTGCTGATCGGAGCGGACCTCACCGTCGGCTCGGGCGACGACGCGGGGACGCGGGTGCGGCTCCGGGCCCGGACGCCCGGCGCGGGCGACGCGGCGGACCCACGCGCGCGTGCCCGCCCTTCCGGCGCCCCGCCCACCGCCGCCACCTCCGGAGCCCCCTGATGACCCGTCAGCAGTCCCCGCGGGACGCCGAGCCCGACGGCCGCGTCATCCGCGTCCTCCTCGCCGACGACCACACCCTGGTGCGCCGAGGGGTGCGGCTCATCCTGGATGGCGAGCCCGACCTGGCGGTCGTGGCCGAGGCCGGGGACGGCACGGAGGCGGTCGAACGGGCCCGCGCCGGCGACATCGACCTCGCCGTCCTCGACGTGGCCATGCCCCGCACGACCGGCCTCCAGGCCGCCCGCGAGCTCTCCCGCCGCCTCCCCGGCCTGCGCATCCTGATCCTCACGATGTACGACAGCGAGCAGTACTTCTTCGAGGCGCTCAAGGCCGGCGCGGGCGGCTACGTGCTGAAGTCCGTAGCCGACCGCGACCTCGTCGAGGCGTGCCGTGCGGTCATGCGCGACGAACCGTTCATCTACCCCGGCGCGGAGCGGGCCCTCGTCCGCTCCTACCTGGACCGCCTGCACCGCGGCGACGGCGTCGACGGCCTCCCCGCGCGGCCCATCACCGAACGCGAGGAGGAGATCCTCAAGCTCGTCGCCGAGGGCCACACCTCCAAGGAGATCGGCGCGCTGCTCTTCATCAGCGCCAAGACGGTCGAACGGCACCGCGCCAACCTGCTCCAGAAGCTCGGCATGCGCGACCGCCTGGAGCTCACCCGTTACGCGATCCGCGCCGGCCTGATCGACCCCTGAGGCCCAGCCGGCCCCTTCGGCGAACGGCGATCCGGGGCACCGTTCGTGAGCGCCTACCCTTGTCCCATGACCAGCAGCAGCGACCGGACCCGGGCAGAGGGCGTGAAGACCTACGAAGTCCGCACCTACGGGTGCCAGATGAACGTCCACGACTCCGAGCGGTTGTCCGGGCTGCTCGAGGACGCCGGATACGTGCGCGCCCCCGAGGGATCGGACGGGGACGCGGACGTCGTCGTCTTCAACACCTGCGCGGTCCGCGAGAACGCCGACAACCGGCTGTACGGCAACCTCGGCCGGCTCGCGCCGAAGAAGGCCTCCCGTCCCGGCATGCAGATCGCGGTCGGCGGCTGCCTGGCCCAGAAGGACCGCGACACCATCGTCAAGAAGGCGCCCTGGGTGGACGTCGTCTTCGGCACGCACAACATCGGCAAGCTGCCGGTCCTGCTGGAACGCGCGCGCGTGCAGGAGGAGGCGCAGGTCGAGATCGCCGAGTCCCTGGAGGCGTTCCCCTCGACCCTGCCGACCCGCCGGGAGAGCGCGTACGCGGCCTGGGTGTCCATCTCCGTCGGCTGCAACAACACGTGCACCTTCTGCATCGTCCCCGCGCTGCGCGGCAAGGAGAAGGACCGCCGCACCGGCGAGATCCTCGCCGAGATCGAGGCCCTGGTCGGCGAGGGCGTCAGCGAGATCACCCTGCTCGGCCAGAACGTCAACGCCTACGGCTCCGACATCGGCGACCGCGAGGCGTTCAGCAAGCTGCTGCGGGCCTGCGGAAAGATCGACGGTCTGGAGCGCGTCCGCTTCACCTCCCCGCACCCGCGCGACTTCACCGACGACGTCATCGCGGCCATGGCGGAGACCCCGAACGTGATGCCGCAGCTGCACATGCCGCTGCAGTCCGGCTCGGACACCGTCCTGAAGGCGATGCGCCGCTCCTACCGGCAGGAGCGCTACCTCGGGATCATCGAGAAGGTGCGCGCCGCCATCCCGCACGCGGCGATCACCACCGACATCATCGTGGGCTTCCCCGGCGAGACCGAGGAGGACTTCGAGCAGACCCTGCACGTCGTGCGCGAGGCCCGCTTCTCGCAGGCGTTCACCTTCCAGTACTCCAAGCGCCCCGGCACCCCCGCCGCGACCATGGAGAACCAGATCCCCAAGGAAGTCGTCCAGGCGCGCTACGAGCGTCTCGTCGCCCTCCAGGAGGAGATCTCCTGGGAGGAGAACAAGAAGCAGGTCGGCCGCAAGCTCGACCTCATGGTGGCGGAGGGCGAGGGCCGCAAGGACGGCGCCACCCACCGCCTCTCCGGACGCGCCCCCGACAACCGTCTGGTCCACTTCACCAAGCCGGAGAAGGAGGTGCGCCCCGGCGACGTCGTGACCGTCGAGGTCACCTACGCGGCCCCGCACCACCTCCTCGCCGAGGGCGCGGTCCTGGACGTGCGCCGCACGCGCGCGGGCGACGCTTGGGAGAAGCGCCACGCCGAGAAGGCCGCCCGGTCCGCCGGCGTCATGCTCGGCCTGCCCGGGATCGGCGCCCCCGCGCCGCTCCCGGTGGCCGCCGGCAGCGGTTGCGGCTGCGACTGATCATGCTGGTCGCCGCCGCAGTCTGCCCCTGCCCGCCCCTGCTCGTGCCCGAGGTGGCCGCGGGCGCCGCGTCCGAGCTGGACGACGCGCGCGCCGCGTGCGCCCAAGCGGTGGGCGTGCTCGCCGCCGCCCGGCCGGACCGCCTCGTCATCGTCGGCCCCGCCGACGAGCCCGGACGAGGAGCGCATCCCGAGGGCGCGCACGGCTCCTTCCGCGGCTTCGGCGTGGACCTCTCCGTACGCCTGGGCCGCGCCGTCGCCGACACGGGCCCCGCGGCGGAGCTGCCGCCGTCCCTCGCCGTCGGCGCCTGGCTGCTGGAGCACGCCGGACGGCCCGACGTCCCCGTCGAGGGTCTCGGCGTGGGCGAGCCCCTGGCCGCCGAGCGCTGCGTCGAGGTCGGCAGGGACATCGGCGCGCGGTCGGGACGGATCGCCCTTCTGGTCATGGGCGACGCCAGCGCCTGCCGGACCGTGAAGGCGCCGGGCTACCTCGACGAGCGCGCCGCCCCGTTCGACGCCGCCGTCGCACGGGCGCTCGGCACGGCGGACGTCGAGGCGCTCAAGGCGCTCGACGTCCATGTGGCAGGCGAGTTGAAAGCCTCCGGCCGGGCCCCGTGGCAGGTGCTCGCGGGCGCGGCCGAGGCCGCGGGTCTCACGGGCACGCTGCTGTACGAGGACGCCCCGTACGGCGTGGGGTACGTGGTCGCCGCCTGGTCCTGACGCTTTTCCGAGGCGAGCGGGTGAGGTTCAGGAGCTCGGCGGCGGCGGTGTGGTCGGCGGCGTGAACGTGTCGCCCGCTCCCGGCCCGTCCTTGTGCGCGCGGGGTCCGTCTTTGTGGGCGAGCCGGTCCATGGCGCCCTTCGCCTTGCCGGTGCCCGAGTGGATCCTGTCGCTGTATTTGCCCTTCGTCTTCTCGTCGACGGTCCTGGCGGCCTTGTCGATCCCGTGATGGATCTTCCCCTCGTGCCGGTGCGCCAGGTCCGAGACCTTGTCCTTGGCCGGGGCGAGCTTCGACTTCAGGTTGTGCAGAAGACCCATGGGTCACCTTCTCCGCAGAAGCAGAACGAGATGTGCGATAACGCCCGCAATCACTCCATACGGTACTCGCGCGGGCGGCTTCCCGCGTCGCCCGGTGCGGGCTGGAACGACGCCGGACCGGCCCCGTCACCTCACTCGTTCGGGGGCAGGGTGCGAGGTTTGGGAGACTGTCACGGTGAGCAGCGCATCCTCCACCCCTCGCGTCATCGCGGTCGTCGGCCCTACAGCGGCCGGAAAGTCCGATCTGGGCGTCTTCCTGGCCCAGCGGCTCGGCGGCGAGGTCGTCAACGCCGACTCCATGCAGCTCTACCGCGGCATGGACATCGGCACCGCCAAGCTGACGCCCGAGGAACGCGCCGGGGTCCCGCACCACCTCCTGGACGTCTGGGACGTCACCGTCACCGCCTCCGTCGCCGAGTACCAGCGGCTGGCCCGCGCCCGGATCGACGCGCTGCTCGCCGAGGGGCGCTGGCCGATCCTGGTCGGCGGCTCCGGGCTCTACATCCGCGGCGCCGTGGACAACCTCGAGTTCCCCGGCACCGACCCCGAGGTCCGCGCCAGGCTGGAGGAGGAACTCACTCTGCGCGGCTCCGGCGCGCTGCACGCCCGCCTCGCCGCCGCCGACCCCGAGGCCGCGCAGGCGATCCTGCCCAGCAACGGACGCCGCATCGTCCGCGCCCTCGAGGTGATCGAGATCACCGGCAGGCCCTTCACGGCCAACCTGCCGGGCCATGACTCCGTCTACGACACCGTCCAGATCGGCGTCGACGTGGCCCGCCCCGAACTCGACGAGCGCATCGCCCGCCGCGTCGACCGCATGTGGGACGCGGGACTCGTGGACGAGGTGCGCGCGCTGGAGGCGCGGGGCCTGCGCCAGGGGCGTACGGCGTCGCGCGCACTCGGCTACCAGCAGGTCCTGGCGGCGCTGGCCGGCGAGTGCACGATGGACGAGGCGCGCGCCGAGACCGTGCGAGCCACCAAGCGCTTCGCGCGCCGTCAGGATTCGTGGTTCAGGCGCGACCCGCGGGTGCACTGGTTGAGTGGGGCCGCCGCGGACCGCACGGAACTTCCGCGGCTCGCACTGACGTTGCTCGAACGACCGGTCACAGCCTGATCACGTCATGGCATCGGGACGCTCAGGCCGTCATCCGGGCCCCCGGCAGCGTGCCATCATCGAGCTTCGATCGACCAAGTGGAGTCCGAACTGGGAGGGCGCGTGGCGATGGAGGCCGGCCCTCGTGACACCGCACAAGGCACCGAGCACCTGACCACCGAGCCGGTGGAACCGGAGCCGGAGGACGTGCGTCTGAGCCCCGACGGGCCGGACGACGCCGGGAGCGGTGTGGACGACACTCTGGACGGCGTGACCGAGGACGGTCCCGAGCCCGACGAGATGTTCGCGAGCGGCCCCGAGGTCGAGGTCGAACTGCGCCCGCAGCGCCGCCTGCGGATCTGGCAGCTCGCCCCCATCGTGGCCCTGGCCGCCACCGGCTCCCTGATGTTCGCGTTCCCCCTCGCCTTCGACTTCGGTGACAGCGGGGCCGTGATCGCCATGCTGGGGCTGCTGATCTGCTTCTGCGCGGCCGGGTGGGGCATGACGGCCGCCCGCCGCGTGGGCCACACCTGGCCCGGGCTCCCCCCGCGCGGCTCGGGCCGCCGACCCGACTGGCGCGTCGTCCTCGCCTACGTGGTCCTGGTGGCCGCCGTGGTGGTCCTGGCGGTCCTGCGCGTCGCCAGGCTGCGCTGAGGCCCGTCCCGCGTGCCGTGTCGTACCCACCCCGTACGATCGAGGAATGAGCACGCGGATCGCCTTCCTCAAGGGGCACGGCACCGAGAACGACTTCGTGATCGTCCCGGACCCCGAGAACGCCCTGAACCTCCCCCCGGCCGCCGTCGCCGCCCTGTGCGACCGCCGTGCGGGCATCGGCGGGGACGGGCTGCTGCACGTCGTGCGTTCCGCCGCCCATCCCGAGGCGAAGGAGATGGCGGCCGAGGCGGAGTGGTTCATGGACTACCGCAACGGCGACGGCTCCGTCGCCGAGATGTGCGGCAACGGCGTCCGCGTCTTCGCCCGCTACCTCCAGCACGCGGGTCTCGTCCCCGAGGGCGACCTCGCGATCGCCACGCGCGGGGGAGTGAAGAGCGTGCACATCGCCAAGGACGGCGACGTCACCGTCGGCATGGGCAGGGCGCGCCTGCCCGAGGGAGACGTCACCGTGAGCGTCGGCGAGCGCAGCTGGCCCGCGCGCAACGTGAACATGGGCAACCCGCACGCCGTGGCCTTCGTCGACGACCTCGCCCACGCGGGCGACCTGTTCTCCCCGCCGCCCTTCAGCCCCGCTTCCGCCTACCCGGACGGCGTGAACGTCGAGTTCGTCGTCGACCGCGGCCCGCGGCACGTCGCGCTGCGCGTGCACGAGCGGGGGTCCGGCGAGACCCGGTCGTGCGGCACGGGCGCGTGCGCCGTCGCCGTGGCGGCCGCGCGCCGGGACGGCGCCGACCCGACCGCGACCGGATCCCCCGTCACCTACACCGTGGACGTCCCCGGCGGACGCCTCGTGATCACCGAGCAGCCGGACGGCGAGATCGAGATGACCGGACCCGCGGTCATCGTCGCCGAAGGCGAGATCGAACCCGAATGGCTGGAAACCGCCGCCCGTTGAGCCGGCCGTCGGCTTGGCATCGCAGGCGGCAGGGCCCGCCGGGGCGCGAGACCGCCGCCCTGGACGCTGTCACGAGTTGGAAAGCACGACAGGCTCAAAGTCGGCTGGCGTAAAAGGTAAACCTCGAAATCGTCGCTCGAATGGGTGATCCGTTTCACGCTCGGCGAGAGGCGGCCAGTTGGGCGTGATGGGCTCGGTAGCATCAAGCACCGGCCCGGACGGGGGAGACGCCAGCCCCCTGAGCCGTGTCCGCCCTGGGGCACTCCGTCCGCCGGTCCACGCAGCCGGAGGTGCCCATGAGTGCGGAGGCCACGAACCCCGCGACCCCAGGCCCGGTAGCGCCTGCCGCTTCCCGCAGGCGCAGCCGCCCCCGGATCGACCTGCGCCGCCTGGGCCGGGCCGCGCTGCTCGGTCCCACCTCCCGCGGCCGCCTCCCCGACGCCATCAGCCACGTCGTGGAGGCGCACCGCGCCCACCACCCCGACGCCGACCTCGAACCGCTGCGCCGCGCCTACGTCCTGGCCGAGTCCTCCCACCGCGGTCAGATGCGCAAGAGCGGCGAGCCGTACATCACGCACCCGCTCGCCGTGACGCTGATCCTCGCCGAACTCGGCGCGGAGACCACCACCTTGACGGCCTCGCTGCTTCACGACACCGTCGAGGACACCGATGTGACGCTCGATCAGGTCGGCGAGCAGTTCGGCGAGGAGGTCCGCTTCCTGGTCGACGGAGTCACCAAGCTGGAGAAGGTCGACTACGGGGCCGCCGCCGAGCCCGAGACCTTCCGCAAGATGCTCGTCGCCACAGGCAACGACGTCCGCGTGATGTCGATCAAACTCGCCGACCGCCTGCACAACATGCGCACCCTCGGCGTGATGCGCCCCGAGAAACAGGCCCGCATCGCCAAGGTCACGCACGAGGTCCTCATCCCGCTCGCCGAACGCCTCGGCGTGCAGGCCCTCAAGACCGAGCTGGAGGACCTGGTCTTCGCGATCCTGCACCCCGAGGAGTACGCGCACACCCGGGAGCTGATCGCCGACAACGCCTCCCGTGCGGACGACCCCCTCACCGAGTTCGCCGAGGCCATGCGCACGGTCCTGCGCGACGCCGGCATCCAGGCCGAAGTCCTCATCCGGCCACGGCACTTCCTCTCCGTCCACCGCGTCTCCCGCAAGCGCGGGCGCATGCGCGGCTGCGACTTCGGCCGGCTGCTCGTCCTCGTCAACGAGGACGCCGACTGCTACGCGGTCCTCGGCGAACTGCACACCTGCATGACGCCGGTCGTCTCGGAGTTCAAGGACTTCATCGCCGTCCCCAAGTTCAACCTGTACCAGTCGCTGCACACGGCGGTCGCCCGCGCGGACGGCCAGGTGGCCGAAGTCCTCATCCGCACCCACCAGATGCACAAGGTCGCCGAGGCCGGCGTGGTCGCGCTCGGCAACCCCTACGCCCAGCCCACCGAGGACTCGGGCGGCGAGGCAGGACGGACGGAGCGGGGCGCGGCCGAGGGCTCCCGGGCAGAGGGGGGCCCGGCCGGCGACGGCGAGCGCGTCGATCCCACCCGGCCGGGCTGGCTCTCGCGGCTCCTCGACTGGCAGGAGGGCGCGCCCGACCCCGACACCTTCTGGTCCACCCTGCGCGAGGACCTCGCCCAGGACCGGGAGATCACCGTGTTCCGTCCCGACGGCGGCACCCTCGGCCTGCCGGAGGGAGCCACCTGCGTGGACGCCGCCTACGCGCAGTACGGCGACGACGCCCATGCCTGTATGGGGGCGCGCGTCAACGGCCGCCTGGCGACCCTGAGCACCGTCCTGCGCGACGGCGACACCGTCCAGCTCCTGATGGGCCAGGACCCGGCCTCAGGGCCCTCCAGTCAGTGGCTGGAGCACGCCCAGACCCCGGCCGCCCGCATCGCCATCCAGCGGTGGCTGGCGGCGCACCCCGGGGCGGACACCGGGTCCGGGGAGCCCGTCGACGGGGCCGTGCCCGGCGGGGCCGACGGGACGGACGGCGAGGGGGGCGGCGCCGGGCGTCCTGCGACCGAACGGCCCGCGGGCGGGCGTGCGGCTTCCGGGGAGCCCGGGGCGCGGCCCGACACCGCGATCACCGTCGCGGACCGCCCGGACGCCGGCGTGCGGCTCGCCGGCTGCTGTACGCCCGTGCCGTCCGACGAGGTGACCGGCTTCGCCGTGCGCGGGGGAGTGGTCACCGTGCACCGCGCCGAGTGCGCCGCCGTGGCCCGGCTGGCGAAGGCGGGGCGCACGGAGGTCGACGTGCGCTGGGGGGACACCACCGAGTGCCGTGTCACCCTGGTCGCCGAGTCGTTCGGCCGCCCGCATCTGCTCGCCGACCTCACCGAGGCGATCGCCGTGGAAGGCGCGGAGATCGTCTCCGCGACCGTCGAACCCCCCAGCCAGCAGCGCGTACGCCACACCTACACCCTGCAGCTGCCCGACGCGGCGCACCTGCCGACCCTGATGCGCGCCATGCGCAACGTCGCCGGCGTGTACGACGTGAGCCGCACCCCGCACCACGCGCCGGCGTCCTGAGGCGGACACGCGCCGAGGGGTGTGTGGTGGCGGGCGTCCGCTGTGACGCTTCGCCGGGGGCGGACGGTGGCGGGCGTCCGCTGTTGGGGCGTGAGGTGGCGGGCGTCCGCCCCGGTGGCCTCCATCGCACCCGGACAACCCGTTCGGGTGGGCCGGTCGCGCGCCGTCGCCGAGGCGCACGCGCGCGCTGATAGCGGTGGGGCATGCTGCTCACCCCTCGTGCCCACACCGGCCTCCCCGCGTCACCGGGCCCGCGCCCCGCCCCCTCCCGGCGTCGCAGGCTCAAGCCCGCCCTCCTCGCCTCGGCGGTCGCCGTGTGCCTCGTCGCCGCGAGCGCCCCGGCAACCCCGCTCGGCGTCGGCGACCGCCTCTTCCCCCACCTGGGCAACCCCGGCTATGACGTGGCCTCGTACGACCTGTCGTTCACCTACTCCGGCAGCAACAGCGAGCCGCTCCAGGCGGTCACCGTCATCGACGGCTGGACCACCGCCGCACTGGAGAGGATCAACCTCGACTTCGCCCACGGCGAGGTCTCCTCCGTCGAGGTCGACGGCAAACCCGCCGCCTTCGCGAGCGCCGGCGAGGACCTGGTGATCACCCCGCAGAACCCGCTGCCCCGGGGCGACTGGATGCGCGTCACCGTGCGGCACACCAGCGACCCGGTGAGCGCGGACCGGGACGGCGGCTGGCTGCGCACCTCCGACGGCCTCGCGATGGCCAACCAGGCCGACGCCGCCCACCTGGTGTTCCCGTCCAACGACCACCCCTCCGACAAGGCGCTGTTCACCATCCGGGTCACCGCGCCCGACGGTTACACGGCCGTCGCCAACGGCGTGCCCACCGGCGTGCACAGGGCCGCGGGCGCGACCACATGGACGTACCGCACACTGCACCCCATGGCCACCGAACTGGCCCAGGTCTCCATCGGCCGCTCCACCGTCGTGCACCGCGAGGGACCGCACGCGCTGCCGCTCCGCGACGTCGTCCCCGCCGGGGACCGCGACCTCCTCGAACCCTGGCTCGCCAAGACCCCCGAGCAGATCACGTGGATGGAGAACAGGGTCGGCCCCTACCCCTTCGAGACGTACGGCCTGCTCATGGCCGAGGCCAGCACCGGCTTCGAACTGGAGACGCAGACCCTCTCCCTCTTCGAGAAAGGCCTGTTCACCGAGCCGGCCTACCCCCAGTGGTACATCGAGTCGATCATGGTGCACGAGCTGGCCCACCAGTGGTTCGGCAACAGCGTCAGCCCCCGCACCTGGTCCGACCTGTGGCTCAACGAAGGCCACGCCACCTGGTACGAGGCGCTGTACGCGCAGGAGAAGGCCGGCCGCACGCTTGAGGCGCGTATGAAGGCGGCCTACGGCGCCTCCGACGGCTGGCGTGCCGCAGGCGGCCCGCCCGGAGCACCCAAGCCGCCCGAGCCCGGAAAGAAGATCGGCATCTTCCGCGCGAACGTCTACGACGGCGCGGCCCTCGTGCTGTACGCCCTCCGCCAGGAGATCGGCGAGCAGGCGTTCGAGCAGGTGGAACGGGCCTGGGTGCAGGAGCACCGCGACGCCACCGCGAGCACGGCCGACTTCCGGAGTCTCGCCGAACGGATCTCCGGACGCGACCTCGGCGCCTTCTTCAAGGACTGGCTGTACGCCGAGAAGACCCCGCCCATGCCCGGCCACCCCGACTGGAAGCCCGCGCCACCCGCCGCCTGAACCCCGGAATAAGGCGATGACGAGACGGGCCGTACCGTGCGAACATCGTCAGGTCGGCGCGGCACGGGACACGGGAATCTCCCGGGGTACTCGTGCGTTGTCAACAGTGACCGCCGTGCAGACGGCCACAACGGCATCCCCAACGACGTAAGGACCCAATGACCTCCTCTTCATCCCCTTCCCAGGACACCAAGCGCTTCGCGCACAGCCACCCCGAGGGTCTTCGGGCCGATGCCCTGATGGAAGAGGACGTCGCCTGGAGCCACGAGATCGACGGAGAGCGGGACGGCGATCAGTTCGACCGCTCCGAGCGGGCGGCGCTGCGCCGCGTCGCGGGCCTCTCCACCGAACTCGAGGACGTCACCGAGGTCGAGTATCGTCAGCTCCGCCTGGAGCGGGTCGTGCTCGTCGGCGTCTGGACCTCGGGGACCGCGGAGGACGCGGACAACTCCCTCGCGGAGCTCGCCGCCCTCGCGGAGACCGCGGGCGCGCTCGTGCTCGACGGCGTGATCCAGCGCCGCGACAAGCCCGACGCGGCCACCTACATCGGCTCCGGCAAGGCCGACGAGCTGCGCGACATCGTGCTCGAGACCGGCGCCGACACCGTCATCTGCGACGGTGAGCTCAGCCCGGGCCAGCTGATCCACCTCGAAGACGTCGTCAAGGTCAAGGTCATCGACCGTACGGCCCTGATCCTCGACATCTTCGCCCAGCACGCCAAGTCCCGAGAGGGCAAGGCGCAGGTGGCGCTCGCGCAGATGCAGTACATGCTGCCGAGGCTGCGAGGCTGGGGTCAGTCGCTGTCCCGTCAGATGGGCGGCGGCAAGGGCGGCGGTCTCGCCACCCGTGGTCCCGGTGAGACCAAGATCGAGACGGACCGGCGCCGGATCCGCGAGAAGATGGCCAAGATGCGCCGGGAGATCGCGGAGATGAAGACCGGCCGCGAGATCAAGCGCCAGGAGCGCAAGCGTCACAGGGTGCCGTCGGTCGCCATCGCCGGCTACACCAACGCCGGCAAGTCCTCGCTGCTCAACCGCCTCACCGGCGCGGGCGTCCTGGTCGAGAACGCCCTGTTCGCCACCCTCGACCCGACCGTGCGCCGGGCCGAGACCCCGAGCGGCCGCCTCTACACGCTGGCCGACACCGTCGGCTTCGTCCGGCACCTGCCGCACCACCTGGTCGAGGCGTTCCGCTCCACCATGGAGGAGGTCGGCGAGTCCGACCTGATCCTGCACGTGGTGGACGGCTCGCACCCCAACCCGGAGGAGCAGCTCGCCGCCGTGCGCGAGGTGATCCGGGACGTCGGCGCCATCGACGTGCCCGAGGTCGTCGTGATCAACAAGGCGGACGCGGCCGACCCGCTGACGCTCCAGCGGCTGATGCGGATCGAGAAGCGTTCCATCGCCGTCTCGGCCCGTACCGGCAAGGGCATCGACGAACTGCTCACCCTCATCGACGACCTGCTGCCCCGGCCGTCGGTCGAGGTCGAGGCGCTCGTGCCGTACACCCACGGCAAGCTGGTCGCCCGTGCCCACACCGAAGGCGAGGTGATCTCCGCGGAGCACACGGCGGAGGGCACCCTGCTGAAGGCACGGGTGCACGAGGAACTGGCGGCGGACCTCACGCCGTACGTCCCCGCCCAGCTCGCCTGACGCCTCTCGCACAAGGGCCCGCCTCCTGCTCTCCGCAGGGGCGGGCCCTCGTCGTGGCTACCGCGCCGCGATCACTGACCGGCGAACTTCTTGCTCACCGAGTCGTACACGCCCTTGGCCACCCCGCCGAGCCGCGGGCCCGCGAGCCAGCCCGCCTTCACCGGGCCGATCGACGTGTTGGACACCAGCGCCGGCTCGCCCTCCGATCCGGTCGCCACCCAACCGCCGCCGGAGGCGCCCCCGGTCATCGTGCAGCCGATGCGGTACATCGTGGGATCCGTGGTGTTGAGCGACAGCCGCCCCGGCTTGTCCTCGCACCGGTACAGCCGCTGCCCGTCGTAGGGCGCGGCCGCCGGGTAGCCGGTGGCGGTGATGCTCCGCACCTTCGGCACCGCCGGCGCCGCGAAGTCCACCGGCAGCGCCGAACCGACCGTCTCCTCCAGCGACTTGCCCGAGTCGCCCTCCTCGGGCGTCACATGGATCACCGCGAAGTCGTACGAGGCGCCGTCACCGCCCGTCGGCCCGCCCTGCGCGATCCACTGGTCCGAGGTCTGCGCCCAGTCCGCCCACCAGACCCCGTAGGGCGCGACCTGCTTCTTGGAGGCCGTCTCCAACTGCTTCGCCGACATGCCCGCGTCGTTGTACGAGGGCACGAACGCGAGGTTGCGGTACCAGCCGCCCTTCTTGCCGGCGTGCACACAATGCCCCGCCGTCCACACCAGGTTGGACTTCCCCGGGTGGGCCGGGTCCTCCACGACCGTCGCCGAGCAGACGCTCGTGCCTTCGGGGGAGTCGAAGAGGAGCTTGCCCGCCTCGGGCGTGTTCGCGTGGTACGTGGTCGGCACGGCCGCCGCCTCCACCGCCGCCGGCGTCGGGTCGGTCACGCCCTGGTCGCCCGAGAGGTCGCTGTCGTCGACGGCACGGTCCGGCTCCTCGGCCCTGCGCATCCGGTCCGGGTCCCACAGGCCCTTGATGATCGGGTTGACGTAGTCCTTGGCCTCGCGCAGCCAGTCGTCCCTGTTCCAGTCCTTCCAGGCGCCGTTGCGCCACTTGTCGAGATCGATCCCGTGCTCCTTGAGCCGGTCCTTGATGTCGTCCGGGATCGTGATCTTCCCGTCGCCTGCGGCCGAGGCGGACGCCGACGCGCTCGCGCGGCCTCCCGCGTCGGCCTCACCCGAGTCGCAGGCGGTCGCGGTGAGCGCGAGCGCCGAGACGAGGGCCACGGCGCCCAGCATGGGGGAGGTTCTGCGGCGGGCGTTCCTCCCCCGTCGAATCCCGGACGACGGGCGTATGGATCGCATGGTCTGACTCCCCCTGCTGTCAATGAACTTGGAGCGGTGGCCGTCCCCACCTCGAGAACTCCCGAGATCTCACCCAGGGTTCACGCGGGCCTCCCGGCCTTGTGGAACGGCCTCACACGATATGCGCTCGCCGTGGGGGACTTCCGACGGGACGGCAACGGTTCCGTCACGGCACGGATCTTGAAGCAACCCGTAACCCGTCGCACCGTCCGGGGTTGGTAGCCAAGGGGGGCCAACTGCCCTCGGTGTGACGGGATGCGGGGGGCGGGAGGACGGAGAGCCGTGGCCGTGGCCGTGACCGAGCCTGCGCCTGGGGGGCAGGCACCCGGAGGTCGCTCCACCGGCGTGGGCGATGCTCCCGAGGACGCCGGCGTGGGCGATGCTCCCGAGGACGACGGCGTGGGCGGCGAGGCTCTCGCCGGCGTGAGCGGGCGTCCCGCCGGCTCGGGCGTGCTTCGACGGCAGCCCCCGCGCGAGTCGGCGGCTCGCACCTACGCACGCGCCCTGCCGATCGTGCCGGTGCGGGCCCGCGGACTGACCATCGAGGGCGCGGACGGCCGCCGCTACCTCGACTGCCTCTCCGGCGGCACTCTCGCGCTCGGACACAACCACCCCGTCGTGCTGAAGGCCATCCGCAACGTCCTCGACTCCGGCGCGCCCCTGCACGCGCCCGACCTCGCCACCCCCGTCAGGGACGCCTTCGTCACCGAACTGCTCCACACCCTGCCGCCCGGCCTCGCCGACCGCGCCCGGGTGCGGTTCTGCGGGCCGACCGGCGCGGACGCCGTCGACACCGCCCTCGGACTCGTCCGCACCGCCACCGGCCGAAGCCGCATCCTGGGGTTCACGGACACCTGCCACGATCTGAGCGCGGGCTCCCTCGATGCCGACGCCGGCGTAGGGGGGCCTCGGTCGTCCCGCCCGCAGGACGATCGCTGTCCCTTCCGCATCGGAGACGAACGCGGCGTCGAACTCGCCGCCCGCTGGGCCGAGTCCGCCCTCGACGACTCCGGGCCGGGACGGCAGCCCCCGGCCGGGGTGATCATCGAAGCCGTCCAGGGTGACGCCGGGGTCGTTCCCGCGCCGGACGCCTGGCTGCGGCGCGTACGGCAGATCACGGCCGACCGGTCCGTCCCCCTCCTCGCCGACGAAGTCCAGACGGGCGTCGGGCGGACCGGCGCCTTCTGGGCGGTGGAACACAGCGGGATCGTCCCCGACGTGATGGTCCTTTCCCAGGCCATCGGCGGCAGCCTGCCCCTGTCGGTCATCGTCCACCACGAGGACCTCGACGTCTGCGAACCCGGCGTCCACTTGAGCACCTTCCGTGGCAACCAACTCGCCATGGCCGCCGGCACGGCCACCCTCGCCTACGTCCGCACCCATGGCCTCGCGGGCCGCGCGGCCGTCCTGGGCGCCCGCATGCTGGACCAACTGCGCGCGCTCGCCCGGCGCTTCCCTTGCGTGGGCGAGGTGCGCGGCCGAGGGCTCGTGATCGGCGTCGAGATGGCAGCTCCAGTGGGCCCCGGGGATCGGAGCACACGACGGTCGGGCGGCCGGGCCGGCGGGGATGCGAGCGGGTTCGGTGGGGCCAGTGAGCTGATCGGCGGTTCGATGCCGGACCTCGGCCCGCCGGCGCACGCGTCGAGGGCCCTGCCGGAATCCGTCAGACCGAGGCCCCTGGCCGATTCCGTCGGCCGTCCTCACGCCACCGCCTCCGAACTGGCCGTCGCCGTCCAGCACGAGTGCCTCGAACGCGGACTGATCGTCGACCGCTGCCCAGGTAACTCCGGCGTCGTCCGCCTGCTCCCGCCCCTGACGATCACCGACGAGCAGGTGGACGCCCTGCTCGACCGGCTCGCGGACGCGCTGGAGGCGGTCGCCCGCGCGCTTGCCTAGGCACGCCCCGGGCGGTCCCCACCGACCCGCGTGAACCATCGGCCTCACCCCCCACTCGACGAGGAGCGACCTTGCACACGCCCCCACAGCACGCCATTTCGCCGGCGCTGACCTCCACCAGTTCCGCCACACAGACGTCAACCTCCTTCGCTCCGTCACCCTCGTCCGAACCCGTCCGCATCCCTCACCAGCAGGGACTCGCCCCCCACCAGCAGGGACTCGTCCCGCACCAGCAGGCACTCGCCGCCCTGCACGAACCGTCGCCCCAGGCCGCCGCCGACCTCCTGGACCATCCCGACCCGCACACCGCGGCCCAGGCGGCCGCCGCCGAGAACCTGCTGCGCTGCTGGGTCCGCGAGAAGGGCCTGTCCGCCCCCGTCGACGGAGTGCTGCGTGTTCCGCTGCCCGCCTCCGGCACCGCGCTGCTCGTCCCCGTTCGCTACTGGTCACCCACCGGCTGGCACCGCTTCGGCCCCCCTCACCTGGCCGCCGCTCCGGAACCGGCCCCGCCCGTCGACGCCGTCACCCTCGCAGCCCTGCTGACCCGCGAGGCCCCGACGGCGGGCACGCCCCGCGACGCCGTCGACCTCGTCTCCCGGGTCGCCGACTCCGTACGCCGCACCGAGGCGTTCGTCACCGCGCGCAGGGAACGCCCCGCCGACCCGCCCCACCTGTTCCTCTCCGCCGAGCAGGCGCTGCTGCTCGGACACCCCCTCCACCCGACACCCAAGAGCCGAGAAGGCCTCTCCGACGCCGAAGCGCTCCTGTACTCACCCGAATCGCACGGTTCCTTCGCCCTGCACTGGTTCGCCGTCGCCCCCTCCGTCCTCGCCACCGACTCCGCCTGGACCGAGCGCGGACGTCCCGTCAGCGCCGACCGGCTGACCCTCCGGCTCGCCGGCGCCGGGCTCGCGCTGCCCGCCGGCCACACCGCCCTGCCATTGCACCCCTGGCAGGCGCGCGAGGTCCGTCACCGGCCGGAGGTCGCCGCCCTGCTCGACTCCGGACTCCTTCGTGACCTCGGCGCCCACGGCTCGCCCTGGCAACCCACCTCCTCCGTGCGCACCGTCCACAGCTCCGACGCCCCGGCCATGCTCAAACTGTCGCTGGGGCTGCGCATCACCAACTCCCTTCGCCACAACCTCCGCAAGGAACTCCACCGAGGTGTCGAGGTGCACCGGCTCCTGCGTGCCGGCCTTAGTCGGCAGTGGCAAACGGCGCACCCGGGCTTCGACATCGTCCGCGACCCGGCCTGGATCGCCGTGGACGGGTCGGACGGTCTCCCGGTGACCGGACTCGACGCGGTGATCCGGCACAACCCGTTCAGCCCCGGCGACGACGTTGCATGCGTCGCCGGTCTCGTCGCCCATCGGCCGAATGTCGGACAGGGCGCCGACCGGGAGCGCGACCTCCCTCCTTCCCGACTCGCCGAACTCATCGCACGTCTCACCGGCAGTACCGCTCGTCAGCGCCCAGCCGTCGCCGTCGAATGGTTCCTGAGGTACCTGGAGCACGTCGTCCGCCCCGTGCTCTGGCTGGACGGGGAGGCGGGCATCGCCCTGGAGGCGCACCAGCAGAACACGCTGGTTCTGCTCGACCGCGACGGCTGGCCGAGAGGCGGCCGGTACCGCGACAATCAGGGCTACTACTTCCGCGCGTCCCACCACGGGGACCTGGAGCACCGGCTGCCGGGCATCGGCGCGGCGAGCGACACCTTCGTCTCCGACGAGGTCACCGACGAGCGCTTCGCCTACTACCTCGCGATCAACAACGTCTTCGGTCTCATCGGCGCGTTCGGCTCCCAGCGGCTCGCCGACGAACGCCTGCTGCTCGCCGCCTTCCGCCACTTCCTCACCGGCGCGGCGTGCGGCCCCGGCCGCATGCGCAGCTCGTTGCCCGGCCTTCTGCTCGACTCACCCGTCCTGCGCTGCAAGGCCAATCTGCTGACCCGGCTGCACGGTCTCGACGAGCTCGTCGGCCCGGTCGACACCCAGTCCGTGTACGTCACCATCGCCAACCCCCTGCACGTATGAACACACCCCTGTCGAACGCACCTGCCGACACCCGCTGACGAGAGGAGCCGCGCGATGTCCCGCCTCGACGTGTCGGACCCGCTCGACCGCATCGGCGACTGGGGGCCTGCCGTCACCCCCGCCGGTGACTTCCGCCTCGTACCCGTACACCCCGAGCGCGACCTAGCCCTCATCTCCGCGTGGATGAACGACCCCGCGGTCGCCGCTTTCTGGGAACTGGCCGGGCCCGAGTCCGTGACCGAGGCCCACCTGCGCCGCCAGTCGGCCGGCCACGGGCACAGCGTCCCCTGTCTCGGCGTACTGGACGGCACACCGATGAGCTACTGGGAGATCTACAGGGCAGACCTCGACCCCTTGTCCATGCACTACCGCGCCCGGCCGCACGACACCGGCGTCCACCTCCTCATCGGGGGCGCCGCCGACCGCGGGCGGGGCCTCGGTGGCCGTCTGCTCAGGGCCGTCGTCGGCCTCGTACTGGACAGGCGGCCCGCCTGCGCACGTGTCATCGCCGAACCGGACCTCCGCAACATCCCCTCCATCGCCGCCTTCCTCGACGCCGGCTTCCGCTTCTCCACCGAGATCGACCTCCCCGACAAACGGGCGGCCCTCATGATCAGAGACCGGCCGCCCTCCTCTATGTGTGACGCTGAGTGATTGTATCGTCACAGGTGGAACGGTCCGGTGCGCTGCCGGGTTCCCGGTGGCCCGATGTCCCGCAACTTTTTTTTCGGGCGGCTCGAGCGAGCGTTTCGGGCCTCCCATCTCCCCTCGGCCCGCCCCTTCGACCCATTCCCTCCCTTTCTCCCTCCCCCCGCTCCCCTCTGTCTCCTTCCTCCTCCGTCCCCTCGATCCGGGAAGCGCCCGACCTTGATTCCGTCCCCGTCCGCACCTCCGTCCACCTGCGCGACCACACGTTTGTCAGTGCCGCGCCGTAGGGTGGTCGCGCTATGACGAAGCCCTCACTCCCCGAACTCCTGCATGCCGCCGTCGCCGCCGTCGGCGGCACGGAGCGCCCAGGCCAGGTGACCATGGCCGAAGCCGTCGCGGAGGCGATCGACGACGGCACCCACCTGCTGGTGCAGGCCGGCACCGGCACCGGCAAGTCCCTGGGGTACCTCGTGCCCGCCCTCGCCCACGGGGAGCGTGTCGTCGTGGCCACCGCGACTCTGGCTCTGCAGCGCCAGCTCGTGGAGCGGGACCTGCCGCGCACGGTCGACGCGCTGCATCCGCTGCTGCGCCGCCGCCCGGAGTTCGCGATGCTCAAGGGCCGCTCGAACTATCTGTGCCTGCACCGCCTGCACGAAGGCATGCCCCAGGACGAGGACGAGGGACTCTTCGACCAGTTCGAGGCAGCCGCCCCCACCAGCAAGCTGGGCCAGGACCTGCTGCGGCTGCGCGACTGGGCGGACGAGACGGAGGACGGAGACCGCGACGACCTGACGCCGGGCGTCTCCGACCGCGCCTGGAGCCAGGTGTCGGTGTCCTCCCGGGAGTGCCTGGGCGCCTCGAAGTGCGCCTACGGCGCCGAGTGCTTCGCGGAGATGGCCCGTGAGCGGGCCAAGCTGTCCGAGGTCGTCGTCACCAACCACGCCCTGCTGGCGATCGACGCCATCGAGGGCGCCCCGGTCCTCCCGCAGCACGAGGTGCTGATCGTCGACGAGGCGCACGAGCTGGTCTCGCGGGTCACCGGAGTGGCCACCGGCGAGCTGACGCCGGGCCAGGTCAACCGGGCGGTGCGCCGGGCGGCGAAGCTGGCCGACGAGAAGGCCGCCGACCAGCTCCAGACGGCGGCCGAGGGCTTCGAGCGGTTGATGGAGCTGGCGCTGCCGGGCCGCCTGGAGGAGATCCCGGAGGATCTCGGCTACGCGCTCATGGCGCTGCGCGACGCCGCGCGCACCGTCATCTCCGCGATCGGCGCGACCCGTGACAAGTCCGTCCAGGACGAGGACGCGGTCCGCAAGCAGGCGCTCGCCTCCGTGGAGAGCGTGCATGACGTGGCGGAGCGCATCGTGAACGGCTCCGAGTACGACGTCGTCTGGTACGAGCGGCACGACCGCTTCGGGGCCTCTCTGCGCGTCGCCCCGATGTCCGTGTCGGGCCTTTTGAGGGAGAAGCTCTTCGCGGATCGCTCCGTCGTCCTGGCCTCCGCGACACTGAAGCTCGGCGGCGACTTCAACGGTGTGGGCGCCTCCCTGGGCCTGGCGCCGGAGGGCACGGAAGGCGAGGACGTGCCGCCGTGGAAGGGCATCGACGTGGGCTCGCCCTTCGACTACCGCAAGCAGGGCATCCTGTACGTCGCCAAGCACCTGGCGCGCCCCGCGCGGGACGGAGACCGCGGGGACATGCTGGACGAACTGACGGAGCTGATCCAGGCGGCCGGCGGGCGCACCCTGGGGCTGTTCTCCTCCATGCGGGCCGCTCAACTGGCGGCCGAGGAACTGCGCACGCGCATCCCCGAGTTCCCGATCCTGCTCCAGGGCGAGGAGACCCTCGGTGAGCTGATCAAGAACTTCGCGGCCGACCCGAGGACGTGTCTGTTCGGGACGCTGTCCCTCTGGCAGGGAGTGGACGTGCCGGGTCCCAGCTGTCAGCTGGTGGTGATGGACAAGATCCCGTTCCCGCGTCCGGACGACCCCTTGATGAGCGCCCGCCAGAAGGCGGTCGAGGACGCGGGCGGCAATGGCTTCATGGCCGTCGCGGCGACGCATGCCGCGCTGCTCATGGCTCAGGGCGCGGGGCGGCTGGTGCGCGCGTCGGCGGACCGTGGTGTGGTGGCCGTGCTGGATCAGCGGCTGGCGACGGCCCGCTACGGCAGTTATCTGAAAGCGTCCATGCCCGACTTCTGGTACACGACGGACCGCAACCAGGTTCGCAAGTCGCTCGCCGCCATCGACGCGGCGGCGAAGGTGGCTGAGGCCTGACGGCGTTCGACCTGCCCCGAACAGAGCGAGACCCGGCTGACGGCGTGGGGTGACAGGGGACGGGTCCCCGAACGGCACAGGGCCCCGGAATCGGCGCAGGGATTCCGGGGCCCAGTCAGGGAGGCGGATCGAGGAGGTCCGTCCGCCGCCGTCTCAGACGCGGCGCAGTACGGCCACCACCTTGCCGAGGATGGTCGCGTCGTCGCCGGGGATGGGCTCGTAGGACGCGTTGTGCGGGAGCAGCCACACATGGCCGTCCTCGCGCTTGAAGCGTTTGACGGTCGCCTCGCCGTCGAGCATGGCGGCCACGATGTCACCGTTCTCCGCGACCGGCTGGCGGCGGACGGTGACCCAGTCGCCGTCGCAGATCGCGGCCTCGATCATGGAGTCGCCCACGACCTTCAGGACGAAGAGCTCACCGTCGCCGACGAGCTGCCGGGGCAGCGGGAAGACGTCCTCGACGGACTCCTCGGCGAGGATCGGGCCGCCGGCCGCGATCCGTCCGACCAGCGGGACGTAGGAAGCGGCCGGCTTGCCTGCGGTGTCGGTGGGCTGGACGGAGGCCGCCTGGTCCGAGCCGCGCACCTCGTACGCGCGGGGGCGGTGCGGGTCGCGGCGCAGGAAACCCTTGCGCTCCAGCGCCATCAGCTGGTGTGCGACCGACGACGTGCTGGACAGTCCGACCGCCTGGCCGATCTCCCGCATGGACGGCGGGTATCCGCGCCGCTGCACGGAATCCCTGATGACCTCGATCACCCGGCGCTGCCGGTCGGTGAGCCCCGAGCTGTCCGCCCGGATGCCTGGAGGTCGGCCCGGCAGGGAGCGCTTGTGCCCCTCGGGATTCGTGGCTTCGTTCATCGCGTGCACCGGATCGATTCGGCCCTGGGAGCGGTCCTGGGCAGTGATGGTGGCACTGTCTGCGGTGGTGGTCACGTCGGCCCCTCTCGGTTGTCTCCCTGCTGGACAACGGTAGTTGCTTTCGAAAGGTTGCGCCAAACACACGTTCGAGTGAAAAAGTGTGGACTGTCTGACTTGATCATGTGTCTGGGTGTATAGCTGACGTGCTTCCCGGCAGGTCTGAGCGCGCTCGCCGTTGTACTCTTCACCGCCGGGCCGACGACATCTCCTCGGGGGTGTCGCTTCAGTCTGCCATCGGTCCTTCCTCGGGCCGGGGATCAGGCCTGGCTCTGCCCGAGAGTCCCACCTCTCCCCCTTGTGGCGCTCACGCTATCCCCGCAAGCGCGCCCGCGACACGGGCGTGCACGTGTACGCGTGCGCGTGCCTGTGCGTCGCCGGGTGCTGCGCGTGACAGCGAGAACGCGTGCGGTGAGACCGTGTGCCTGCGACACGCGCTACTGCCTGGTCGTATGGGCCAAGCCCCATATGTAGTGGTTGGATTGCGGCAGCAGCCCAAGTGTTGTGGTCCCCCGGGTCTTCGGATGGTCGCGGATCGCCTATGCTGGAGCTGCTTCGCGGGGCTCCTGAGGCCCGGCGAGGCTATTGAGTCTGCTGTGAGGAGGGTTGGAGTTCCATGCACTGCCCCTTCTGCAGGCACCCCGACAGCCGCGTCGTCGACAGTCGTACGACCGACGACGGCACGTCGATCCGCAGGCGCCGCCAGTGCCCGGACTGCTCCCGTCGTTTCACGACCGTGGAGACGTGTTCGCTCATGGTGGTCAAGCGGTCCGGAGTCACCGAGCCGTTCAGCCGCACCAAGGTCATCAACGGCGTCCGCAAGGCATGCCAGGGACGGCCGGTCACCGAGGACGCGCTCGCCCAGCTCGGGCAGCGGGTCGAGGAGGCGGTGCGGGCCACCGGAAGCGCCGAGCTGACCACCCACGACGTGGGCCTGGCCATACTCGGTCCGCTGCAGGAACTCGATCTCGTCGCCTATCTGCGGTTCGCCTCGGTCTACCGGGCCTTCGACTCGCTCGAGGACTTCGAGACCGCGATCACGGAACTCAGGCAGACGGGGCGCGCCGCCGCGGACGACGACGACCGTGCGGACGACAAGGGCGCTGTCACGGGGAGCCGGGAAGACGACGCGGGACCCGGAGGGACCGTCCAGGTCCCCGAGCCCGCGCACGCCGCCGACTGACCGACGGGCCGGAACCGGGCGGACACCCCGGGCCGGCCGGGCGGCGGCGGACGAAGACGTGTCACGGGCGACAGGCGAGGGCGCCCGCGACATCACAGACACAACACCGTGCCACGGGAACATCGTGGCATTTCAGGGCGTTTTTGCCTGTACAGGGAGGCGGCATGACAGAGACGGCGAGCGGTCCGGCACGAGGTTCCCGAGCGAAGGGCGCCAAGGCCACCAAGGGGCTGCGTATCGAGCGCATCCACACCACGCCCGGCGTACACCCGTACGACGAGGTCGCGTGGGAGCGTCGTGACGTCGTCATGACCAACTGGCGCGACGGCTCGGTCAACTTCGAGCAGCGTGGCGTCGAGTTCCCCGACTTCTGGTCGGTGAACGCGGTCAACATCGTCACCAGCAAGTACTTCCGGGGCGCCGTCGGCACCCCGCAGCGCGAGGTCAGCCTCAAGCAGCTGATCGACCGGATCGTGAAGACGTACCGGAAGGCCGGCGAGGACTACAGCTACTTCGCCTCGCCCGCCGACGCCGAGATCTTCGAACACGAGCTGGCCTACGCCCTCCTGCACCAGATCTTCAGCTTCAACAGCCCCGTCTGGTTCAACGTCGGCACCCCGCAGCCCCAGCAGGTCTCCGCCTGCTTCATCCTGGCCGTCGACGACTCCATGGAGTCGATCCTCGACTGGTACAAGGAAGAGGGCATGATCTTCAAGGGCGGCTCCGGCGCCGGCCTGAACCTGTCCCGGATCCGTTCCTCCAAGGAACTGCTCTCCTCCGGCGGCAACGCCTCCGGCCCGGTCTCCTTCATGCGCGGTGCCGACGCCTCCGCCGGCACCATCAAGTCGGGCGGCGCCACCCGCCGTGCCGCCAAGATGGTCATCCTCGACGTCGACCACCCCGACATCGAGGACTTCATCCAGACCAAGGTGAAGGAAGAGGAGAAGATCCGCGCACTGCGCGACGCGGGCTTCGACATGGACCTGGGCGGGGACGACATCACGTCCGTCCAGTACCAGAACGCCAACAACTCGGTCCGCGTGAACGACACGTTCATGAAGGCCGTCGAGCAGGGCGGCAAGTTCGGCCTGACGTCCCGCATGACCGGCGAGGTCATCGAGGAGGTCGACGCCAAGTCGCTCTTCCGCAAGATGGCCGACGCCGCGTGGGCCTGCGCCGACCCCGGCATCCAGTACGACGACACGATCAACCACTGGCACACCTGCCCGGAGTCCGGCCGCATCAACGGCTCGAACCCCTGCAGCGAGTACATGCACCTGGACAACACGTCCTGCAACCTCGCCTCGCTGAACCTGATGAAGTTCCTCAAGGACGACGGCAAGGGCAACCAGTCCTTCGAGGCGGAGCGCTTCCAGAAGGTCGTCGAGCTCGTCATCACCGCGATGGACATCTCCATCTGCTTCGCGGACTTCCCCACCCAGAAGATCGGCGAGAACACCCGCGCGTACCGCCAGCTGGGCATCGGCTACGCCAACCTCGGCGCCCTGCTGATGGCGACCGGCCACGCCTACGACTCCGACGGCGGCCGCGCCCTCGCCGGCGCCATCACCTCCCTGATGACCGGCACGTCGTACCGGCGCTCCGCCGAACTCGCCTCGGTCGTCGGCCCCTACGACGGCTACGCCCGCAACGCCGACGCCCACAAGCGCGTCATGAAGCAGCACGCCGACGCCAACGGCGCCGCCACCCGCATGGACGACCTCGACAGCCCGGTGTGGGCGGCCGCCACCGAGGCCTGGCAGGACGTGCTGCGCCTCGGCGAGAAGAACGGCTTCCGCAACTCCCAGGCGTCCGTGCTCGCCCCGACCGGCACCATCGGTCTGGCGATGTCCTGCGACACCACCGGCGTCGAGCCCGACCTCGCCCTGGTCAAGTTCAAGAAGCTGGTCGGCGGCGGCTCGATGCAGATCGTCAACGGCACCGTCCCGCAGGCCCTGCGCCGCCTGGGCTACCAGGAGGAGCAGATCGAGGCGATCGTCGCCCACATCGCCGACCACGGCAATGTGATCGACGCCCCGGGCCTCAAGCCGGAGCACTACGAGGTGTTCGACTGCGCCATGGGCGAGCGTGCCATCTCCCCGATGGGCCACGTGCGCATGATGGCCGCGATCCAGCCCTGGATCTCCGGCGCCATCTCCAAGACGGTCAACATGCCGGAGTCGGCGACCGTCGAGGAGGTCGAGGAGATCTACTTCGAGGCCTGGAAGCTCGGCGTCAAGGCGCTCGCGATCTACCGCGACAACTGCAAGGTCGGCCAGCCCCTCTCCGCGAAGACCAAGGAGAAGGAGAAGGCCGAGATCACGGAGAAGGCCGAGGACGCGATCCGCACCGCGGTCGAGAAGGTGGTCGAGTACCGCCCGGTCCGCAAGCGCCTCCCCAAGGGCCGTCCCGGCATCACCACCTCCTTCACGGTCGGCGGCGCCGAGGGCTACATGACCGCCAACTCCTACCCGGACGACGGTCTCGGCGAGGTCTTCCTGAAGATGTCCAAGCAGGGCTCGACTCTCGCGGGCATGATGGACGCCTTCTCCATCGCGGTGTCCGTCGGCCTCCAGTACGGTGTGCCGCTGGAGACGTACGTCTCGAAGTTCACCAACATGCGCTTCGAGCCGGCCGGCATGACGGACGACCCGGACGTGCGGATGGCCCAGTCGATCGTCGACTACATCTTCCGCCGTCTGGCGCTCGACTTCCTGCCCTTCGAGACGCGCTCCGCGCTCGGCATCCACTCCGCCGAGGAGCGTCAGCGTCACCTGGAGACCGGTTCGTACGAGCCGGCCGAGGAGGACGTCGACGTCGAGGGTCTGGCCCAGTCGGCTCCGCGCCAGACGGACCTGAAGGCCGTCGCCACGCCCAAGGCCGAGTCCGAGGCGGCCAAGCCCGCCCCGACGCAGGCCCACACCAGCGCCGAGCTGGTGGAGATGCAGCTGGGCATCCAGGCCGACGCCCCGCTGTGCTTCTCCTGCGGCACGAAGATGCAGCGCGCCGGTTCCTGCTACATCTGCGAGGGCTGCGGCTCGACCAGCGGCTGCAGCTGATCACGGGCACGCCGGCCAGGGGTGAGTGACCTGGCGGAGGGCGGTGGAGCCGATGTACGGCTCCACCGCCCTCGCGCGGTTCAGGTAGTGAGGTGGCGCGGGCTCAGGCGCGTCGCGTACGGCCCATGATGCGGCTGAAGTCCGTCGGGTCGTCCTCGTAGCCCCGGACTCCGGGGCGGAACGTCCAACCGACGGGGGGCACGCGTACGAACTCCGCGATCGTCGCGGCCGTCGAACCGAGGACGCCGCCGAAGTCGTCCGTCGCCAGGTCCGTGTAACCCTCACGGATGCGCACGGCGGGGTTGATCACGCTGACGAAGGTGCGGTGCGCGGGGCGCTGCTGGATGACCACGCCGACCACCACGCGCACGTACCGCGCGTCGAGCCGGTCCAGCTCCAGCGTCATGACCTCGTCCCAGCCGAAGCCCTTGCCGTCCCTGCTGTCCCGGTTGAGGAAGATGGTGCCGTCGGGGGAGCGGCTGTCGAAGTGCACCACGTAGGCGGGCTCCGCCTCAGGGTCCTCGCTCAGGTAGGTCGCGGCGACGAGATCCAGGTCGGTGGGTGGCTCCCCCGCCGGACTCGGGTCCCACTTCACCGCCGTCTCGACCTTGCCGATCGCCTTGTTGAGGCCGTTCACCGTCACTTCCCTCCCCGTCGCGGGTGTGCCGCCCTGAACTCCCTGATCACCAGGGCCGGTTGTCCATCCTGCCACGCGCGTGCGAGCGCCCGCACGGCCGCTTCCCATCCGAACGTGACCGACGCCACGTCCTGGGGCCTTACCATGGCGCGGTGCTGGTCAAGTGGATTCGCTGCACCGTGGTGGACCGCCGCGGTTTCGAACGGGGGCAGCGGAAATGGGCGGGGCTTCTGGGCGAGCCGGGGTTCCGGGGGCAGGGCGGCGGCTGGAGCAGGGCGCGGCCCTCGGTCGCGCACGTCTTCGCCTTCTGGGAGAGCCGCGCCTTCTACGACTCCTTCATGGCGCGCTCCCACGACCGGCTCGCGACGGCCCAGGCAGGCACCTTCAAGGACGCCCAGGTGCGGCTCTTCGACTACCGCTTCGACGTGAAGACGGGCTTCGAGCCCCGCTTCACCGACTCCGACCTGCTCCGGGTCGCTCTGTGCAGGGTGCGCGAGGAGCGCGCCGAGCACTTCACGCTGATGCAGGAGAAGGTGTGGAACCCGGCGATGGCCGGTTCGCCGGGCATGATCCGCGGGTTGTTCGCGGAGGCGCCGGGACACGAGTTCCTGGTGCTGTCGATGTGGCGCTCCGAGGCCGAGCACGGCAAGTACCGGACCGAACGCATCGAGCGACTCGCGCTGCGGGCCCAGACAGAGGCGGACATCTCCTCGCTCACCGGCGACATCGTGCGGCTCGAACCGGCCTGGACGGTCTGATCGCCGGCCGCCCACGCGAGCGTTCAGCGATGTCACACGGTGCAGACTTCGTGTGACCTACGCTGTATGAAGGGCTTACAAGTGCTCGATCGGCCGCCATCCGATCTAGGGTTTTGGCATGGCACGACCACGGCGCATCGTCCTTGTCCGGCACGGGGAGTCAACGGGCAATGTTGATGACAGCGTGTACGAGCGTGAACCCGACCACGCTCTGGCCCTGACCGAACGGGGTGTGCGGCAGGCGGAGAAGACGGGCGAGACCCTGCGGGAACTGTTCGGCCGCGAGCGCGTCAGCGTGTACGTGTCGCCCTACAGACGCACGCACGAGACCCTCAAGGCCTTCCACCTCGACCCGGACCGCATACGGGTGCGTGAGGAGCCCCGGCTGCGGGAGCAGGACTGGGGCAACTGGCAGGACCGCGACGACGTCCGTCTGCAGAAGGCTTATCGCGACGCCTACGGGCACTTCTTCTACCGGTTCGCGCAGGGGGAGAGCGGGGCCGACGTGTACGACCGGGTCGGCGGCTTCCTGGAGAGCCTGTTCCGCAGCTTCGAGGACCCCGACCACCCGCCGAACGTCCTGATCGTGACCCATGGCCTCGCCATGCGCCTGTTCTGCATGCGCTGGTTCCACTGGACCGTCGCCGAATTCGAGTCACTGTCGAACCCCGGGAACGCCGAGATGCGGATGCTCGTTCTCGGAGACGACGGCAAATACACCCTGAACCGCCCTTTCGCCCGCTGGCGAGACCCGGAGCCGTACGGGATCTCCGGATAGTCGCTCCCATGGGCCGCACCCCGGCCCCTTCTGACGGCCCTGCTTGGCGCGAGGACGGCACCGGTGAACGCTCTGCTTGAGGATGTGGACGCGAGCGCGCGATGGGTCGCGCGAGCGCTCAAGAGTTCGGGCTACCGCGCCGACTTCTCGCCGGCCAGTCTGCGCGACGTCGAACAGTTCATGATCGACCACAGCGACGCGGGAACGGCGGTCGAGGGCGGGCTCCTCGCCACCGGCCTGGGGTCCCGACTGTTCGCCCTGGGCTGCTACGTGGGTGAGACTGTGCGGCGCGCCCTTGGCGGAAGCTGGGAGGCGGACGACGGCGATCCGGAAGGCGAGATCAACGTAAGGCTTCGGCTGCCTGAAGGGGCCGTCATATGGCCGGTGCAACGCTTGATGAAGCGATTCGAGAACGGTCCCGAGGACAGCGTCGTCGGGTACGGGGCGGCCCTCGGGCTCGACATGTCGCCGCAGTCGCGGACCCCCGCGAAGCGGCGCTTCCGGTGGCGTTTCGGCCTGCGCTGACCTGGGCTGAGGGGCAGGGCCGGGATCGGTGGAGCTGCGCTGTGGTGCCGGATTCCTCGGTGACGATTTTGCGGTGACGAATTAGAGTGGCAGAGCGATGACCGTTGACTTCTCTTATGAGGGGCGCCTGGAGCGCGCTCTGGCTTCCCTGTGTGGGCTCGCGGTGGGGGACGCACTGGGCTCGCAGTTCTTCGTGCCGGTGAACTATCCGCTGCTCAAGCGCCGGGAACCGCCGCCGGGCCCCTGGCAGTGGACGGACGACACGGAGATGGCCTGTTCCGTGGTCGCCGTGCTGGCCGCCCACCACCGCATCGACCAAGACGCGCTGGCCCGCTCGTTCGCCGAGCACCACGACTTCGACCGCGGCTACGGCCCCGCCGTCAACCGGCTCCTCAGGCTGGTCCGGGAGGGCGGCGACTGGCGTGAGCTGTCCGCCGCCCTCTTCAACGGACAGGGTTCCTGGGGCAACGGCGCCGCCATGCGGATCGCCCCGCTGGGCGCCTGGTACGCCGACGATCCCGAACAGGCCACCCACCAGGCGGAGATCTCCGCCTACCCCACGCACCAGCACCGGGAGGCCGTGGTCGGGGCCATGGCGGTCGCCGCGGCGGCCGCGCTGGTCGGCGCTCCGGGCGGTCCGCCCGCTCCGGAGGCCCTCCTCGACGGCGTCATCGCCCTCGTCCCCAAGAGCGCCGTCGGCGCCGGTCTGCGGCGAGCCCGCGACATGCTCGACTACGGCGACGCGAGCACCGTGGCGGCCGTTCTGGGCTGCGGCCGGCGCACGACGGCGCACGACACCGTGCCCTTCGCGCTGTGGTCCGCCGCCCGGGCTCTCGGCGACTACGAGAACGGGTTCTGGACGACTGCCCAGGTGGGCGGGGACGTGGACACGACCTGCGCCATCGTGGGCGGTGTGCTGGCGTCGGACAAGGCCGGGGCCCCTCCCGGCGCTTGGGTGGAACAGGTGGAGCAACTGCCCGGATGGACGCCTCGGACCGGATAGGCGACAACTCTCCGTGTTCAATGGGAACTCTGCGTGATCGGTATCCGTTCTTCGAGTATCCGCTGCGCGCGCTGCGAGTGCCGCACCGGCGGTGATGTCCGAAGCGGTGAGAAGTGATGCGGAGCGTCGGGGAATGGTCATGCGGTCGGTGTCGTTGTTGCGGGCGCTGTGGGGTGCGGTGGTGTTCGTTCTGTTCGGGGACTGGGGGCGGTGGCGTCGGGTAAGCGGTCAGATCTTCGTGGAGCGCGGGCGGTCGGCGGCGGGTCCGCCAACTCGCCCCGCCGTCGGGGCGATCGCCGCGGGAAAGGCCGGGCGACTGCCTCCCCGGCGTCCCGTCGATGGGCGGGCCGAGGGCGGTGGCCGGGGTGTGATCGGCTGGGCAACTGTGATGCCCTGGAGGGGAGTTGGGGTGGTTTGTGGAGGGCTCCCGCCGCCTTCCACGCGCGTGTGGGGAAACCGGGGTGTCGCGAGGGGATCCCGGCGGCGTACCCTAAGGTCGCCATGCCGTACGAACCACCCACTCACACCGTCGAGCGCTCCCTTCGCGCCACGACCGGAGCGAAGGTCATTGCCGGTGTCGACGAGGTGGGTCGAGGCGCCTGGGCCGGACCCGTCACCGTCTGCGCGGCGGTCACCGGACTGCGCCGGCCGCCCGTCGGCCTCACCGACTCCAAGCTCCTCTCCGTCAAGCGCCGCAACGAGCTCGTCGTGGCCTTGGAGGAGTGGGTCACGTCCTACGCCCTGGGTCACGCCTCTCCGGGGGAGATAGACGACCTCGGGATGACGGCCGCGCTGCGGCTCGCCGCGGTGCGCGCACTGGACGCTCTGCCGATACGCCCCGACGCGGTGATCCTCGACGGGAAGCACGACTACCTCGGCACTCCGTGGAAGGTCCGCACCGTCATCAAGGGGGACCGGTCGTGCGTCGCGGTCGCGGCGGCATCGGTGATCGCCAAGGTTCGGCGCGACAAAATGATGGCCGAACTGGGCATCGACCATGCAGACTTCGGCTTTGCGGACAATGCCGGGTATCCGTCACCCGTGCACAAGGCCGCACTGGCGGAACGGGGACCCACCCCGTACCACCGGTTGTCGTGGGCGTATCTTGATGCGCTGCCCCAGTGGCGGCACCTCAAGAAGACCCGCAGCTGGGCGGACGGAAGCGTTCCGGAGATCGAGGGTCAGCTCGGCTTCGACTTCTGACGATTCCGCTCGCACTGATGTGCCACCTGCTGGCGCGAGCCGCACCAACGTTTGATAGACAACAGCCCATGCCTCTCATTCCCGAGGAGCCTCAGATTCACGAGAGTGCCCAGGGTCCCCGCGCCACTCCGGCCAGCGGCCGCACCGCGCCGACCCCTCGACCCGTACCTGGTCCCCGTCCCGCGGCTCCGTCGCGTCCGGGACGTCCTGGTCCCGTCCGGCCCACGCCGCCCGCGCAGCGCGCACAGCGTGACGCCGTCAAGCCCGGGCCCTCGGCCCCGGCCGCCCACGCCGCTCCGCCGGCCGCTCCGGCGACTCCTCAGATCCAGCTCATCCCGGCCTCGGCCGAAGGTGCACTGGACGCCGCCGAGGAGGCCGTGGACCTGCTCCTGGACTCGGGGCGGGCCCCGGGTGAGGTGCTCGTGCTCACCACCGGCGAGCAGCACCCCTGGGCGGCCCACGAGCTGAGCTTCGGCGAGGCGTCCTACTGGGCGCAGCAGGACGCGGGAGACGACGTCTTCTACGCCGCTGCCGCCGCCGTGGACCGCGCAGCCGTACGGCCCGTCGTCGTGGTCGCCGTCAACGGCGGACCCGACGCGGTGGCCGCCACCGCTCTGCCCCTCGCCCACAAGCGGGCCGGCACGCTGCTGATCGTCTGCGGCGACCCGCAGCAGATCAACGCCGTGCTGGGCGCGGGCGTCTGAGGCGAACCGGTTGCGGCCACGCCGGGCGTGAACACCGGGGTGCGCAAGCGGGGCGGAGGAGGCGTCGCGGTCGCGGCTGCCTCCAAGGCGCCACCGGACGCGCCCGGTTGACGGGGGATCATGTCTCAGCCGGTGGACGGGGCGCGGCGTCCGGTCGAGGGCGACTCGGGCAGCCGCGTAGCCGATCACGGTGGCTCCGTCCGGTCCGCCGGGTCGGCGGTGGATCGTGCGGGGTTGCCGTGAGCAGCGCCGTGCGACGGTGAGCGCCGGGCGTGGGCAACGGGTCTGCGTCCCGCCGCAAGGCGATCCTGCCTGCACAAGCCGTTCCCTCTGCCCGGAAGGTGGCCGTGACAACGGTCGGCCTTCCGGGTGCGGGTCGCTGCTTGGTACGAGGGCGGGGCGCCCGTGTCGCGTCCGGACCGCGCCGGCGTCTGCGCTCAGCGGGCCGCGGCGCGGCGCAGGACCTCCGAGGCGGCGCCGCCTGTGCGGGGCAGCGGAGGCGGCGCCTCGGACAGGGCGAAGGGCTCCGGAGAGGAGTCCGCGTTGGGGCGGCGGCCGCCGCGGCCCTCGCCGAGGACCTGCCAGCCGTCCCGGGTCAGCGTGATGTACGAGCCGCAGCGCAGACCGTGCAGTGTGCAGGCGTCACGCAGGCCCCACATCCACGCGCCGTCCTCCTCCGTCCAGCGGGCGTCGCCGTCACGGCAGTAGAGCAGCACGGCGGTGCGGACCGGGGTGCGGCGGCGCAGGTCGTGCGGGATGACCCGGCGCAGCTGCGAAAGCAGCGCGTTGCGGAACATCCAGCCGTCGGCGGGAGCCTGGCGGCGGGTGAACGAGGCGCTGGCCAGCAACCGTTCGTCCGGATCGAGCACGGCCACGACCGCGGTGGCCGGCCGGGGCCGGTGCCGCGCGTGCAGCCCGCTGACGACCTCGCGTGGGTTGCGCAGCAGCGGAATCCCCGCCGCGGCCCACTCAGCAGGCTCGAGCAAGCGGTTGGCGGAAGCGGTGGACGTGGACGATGACGATGATGCCGCCGAGGACGGAGCGAATCCGAAGGTCACGAGCCTCCCTTCGGCTACGGCCCACACAGGGGGCGGGTCGGATTCGGGGGGAGCGCACACCGCAGCAAGGCCCTGCCGGACCACGGACGAGCCGTGCGGGGAGCGGAACTCAATTCTTCCTGTCGAACTTGGATGCGGCAACGAGCAATTGGGGCCACCGACCGTTATGCGGCGGTGCGAGTCATATATCCCTACCCAATGAGGTGCGCCGTGACGCGTGTGCCCGCCGTACACGCTCAGTTAACCCCGTGTGGGAGGTGAGTTTCCCCCGGTCCGGACGCTGGAAGGTGGTGCGGGAGAGCCGTGAGAGCACCCGGCCGGTTGCGCACGGTAGTCGGGTGAAGTGGCCGATTGTCCGTGGCGTCGGGTTGCATGGGGGCATGGACGTTACGGAGCTGCGCGCCGAAGCCGATGCCATCCTCGCCGAGCTCGTCGGCGCCTCCCCGGGGGAGGCGCGGTTGCGGGAGGACCAGTGGCAGGCGGTGGACGCGCTGGTGCGGGAGCGGCGGCGCGCCCTGGTGGTGCAGCGCACCGGCTGGGGCAAGTCCGCGGTGTACTTCGTCGCCACAGCACTGCTGCGCCGACGCGGTGGCGGGCCGACCGTGATCGTCTCGCCCCTGCTGGCGCTGATGCGCAACCAGGTCGAGTCGGCGGCGCGGGCCGGCATCCGGGCGCGGACGATCAACTCGGCCAATCCGGAGGAGTGGGACACCATCCACGAGGAGGTCGAGCGGGGCGAGACCGACGTGCTCCTCGTGAGTCCCGAGCGGCTGAACTCCGTGGACTTCCGCGATCACATGCTGCCCAAGCTCGCGGCGACGACCGGTCTGCTGGTCGTCGACGAGGCGCACTGCATCTCCGACTGGGGGCACGACTTCCGCCCGGACTACCGCCGGCTGCGCGCGATGCTCGCCGAGCTGGCCCCCGGGGTGCCCGTGCTGGCGACGACGGCGACGGCCAACGCGCGGGTCACGGCAGACGTGGCCGAGCAGTTGGGAACCGGCGCCGGCGAGGCCCTGGTGCTGCGCGGCCCGCTGGAGCGTGAGAGCCTGCGGCTCGGGGTGGTGCGCCTGCCGGACGCGGCGCACCGGCTGGCCTGGCTCGCCGAGCACCTGGACGAGCTGCCGGGCTCGGGAATCGTCTACGCGCTGACGGTGGCGGCGGCCGAGGAGGCCACCGCGTTCCTGCGGCAGCGCGGCTTCCGGGTGGCGTCGTACACGGGACGCACGGAGAACGCGGACCGGCTGCAGGCGGAGGCGGACCTGCTGGGGAACCGCGTCAAGGCGCTGGTGGCGACGTCGGCGCTCGGGATGGGCTTCGACAAGCCGGACCTGGGCTTCGTGGTGCACCTCGGCTCGCCCTCCTCGCCGATCGCCTACTACCAGCAGGTGGGGCGTGCGGGGCGCGGTGTGGCCCACGCGGACGTGCTGCTGCTGCCGGGCAAGGAGGACGAGGCCATCTGGCGCTACTTCGCCGACACCGCCTTCCCGCCCGAGGCGCAGGTCCGCCAGACCCTCTCGGCCCTCGCCGACGCGGGCCGGCCGCTGTCCGTGCCGGCCCTGGAGGCCCTGGTCGACCTGCGGCGCACCCGTCTGGAGACCATGCTCAAGGTCCTCGACGTGGACGGCGCGGTCAAGCGGGTCAAGGGCGGGTGGGTCTCCACCGGCGAGCCGTGGGTCTACGACACGGAGCGCTACGCCTGGGTCGCCGAGCAGCGGGCTGCCGAGCGGCAGGCCATGCGGGACTACGTGAGCACGACCGGGTGCCGCATGGAGTTCCTGCGCCGGCAGTTGGACGACGAGGGCGCGGCCCCGTGCGGGCGGTGCGACACCTGCGTGGGCGCCTGGGCCGACGCCGCCGTGTCCGCCGACGCGCTCACGGGGGCGGTGAAGGAGCTGGACCGTCCGGGAGTGGAAGTCGAGCCGCGGCGGATGTGGCCCACAGGCATGCCCGCCCTGGGCGTCGACCTCAAGGGGCGCATCCCGGCGGGCGAGCAGTGTTCCACCGGGCGGGCCCTGGGCCGGCTCTCCGACATCGGCTGGGGCAACCGGCTGCGCCCGCTGCTGGCGGAGAACTCGCCGGACGGACCGGTCCCCGACGACGTCCTGCGGGCCGCGGTGGCGGTCCTCGCCGACTGGGCGCGCTCCCCGGGAGGATGGGCGTCGGGAGGCCCGGACTCCTCCGCCCGGCCGGTCGGCGTCGTCGCCGTGCCGTCGCTGTCCCGCCCGCAACTCGTCGGCTCCCTCGCCGAGGGCATCGCGAGGGTCGGCCGCCTGCCCTTCCTGGGCACCCTGAGCCACGTCGGGCCGGACGGCGCGCACGCGGCGCGGCGCAGCAACTCCGCCCAGCGGCTACGGGCGCTGACCGACGCCTTCACCGTCTCCGAGGAACTGTCGCGTGCGCTGACCCTCGCCCCCGGGCCCGTGCTGCTCGTCGACGACTGCACGGACTCGGGCTGGACCCTCGCTGTCGCCGCGCGCCTGCTGCGCCGGGCGGGCAGCGGACCGGTACTGCCGCTGGTCCTGGCCACCGCGGGCTGAGCGGCCGCAGGAGTGACCTTGGCGGTGTCGCAAGGGGGCCTGAGCGTCGACGCCCGCGCCGGTGACATGGGAAGCCAACGGGTGTGGTCGAGTGCCTTTCACTCACTCGGTCCGGGCTTGGCGTACCTGGTGTGGGACTCGGCTTCCTGGGCGAGCCGGCGCAGTGCGAGCAGCGCGGGTTCCAGGAGGAACGTCAGGAGCACCGCGCGCTCGGCCTTCTCGAGCGGGTCCAGCGGCTCCTGCAGCTGGTCCAGATCGAGGACGGCGGTCTGCTCCGCGAGCCGTGCGTAGGGCAGGAGCGACTGCCAGTGGTAGTCCACGCCCAGGGAGCGCAGCGTCTCAAGTGTCTGGTCGATGACGTGCCGGGCCGGGTTGTGCTCGGTGACGTCCCAGCCCAACTCGGCCAGCAGCGAGCCCGCTTCGGAGCCGCCCGAGTCGGTGGAGTCCTCGTCGGCGCTCTTCTCGACGCTCTCCTCGCCGGGCTTCCCGGTGGGCGACAGTCCGAAGACGAGGCCGAGCAGCGAGTGCATGTCGGTCGGGCACCCGGAGAGGGCGTCCAGCACATGGCGGGCCGCGCTGACGGACAGTCCCCGCACACCGATCAGGGCGCGGATCAGCCGCAGTCTGCGCACATGGTGCTCGTCGTACTCCGCCTGCGTGGCGGCGGTCGCGCGACCGGGCGGCAGCAGGCCCTCTCGCAGGTAGTACTTGATCGTCGCGGTGGGCACACCGCTGCGACGACTCAGCTCTGAGATGCGCACAGGTTTTCCGTTCCTTCCCCTGTCATTGGGAAGTGGCACTCTCTAATATGGATAGTGTCACTCACCAAATGTGGAGGCGAGACTACCGTGCCCACTCTTCCCTGGGTGAAGCCGAACCCGGCCCGACCCCACACCACCGCCTTCGTGATGGCCTCTCGGTTCGAGGTGCGGTCCCTGAAGGACGTGCCGCGCTTCTTCCTCAAGTCCCTGTCGGCCTGGAGGCAGGTCCGCAAGGCGCCCGGCGTCCTCGGGGCGTCGCTGGAGGCCCAGCTGACCAAGGGAGTGTTCTTCACGCTGTCGGCGTGGGAGGGCCGCGATGCCCTGTACGCGTACGCGCGGGCGGAACCCCACAGGAGCATCATGGCCGGGCTGCGCTCCACGATGCGCGAGTCGACGTTCACCTTCTGGGAGACGCCGGTCGAACGGCTGCCGATCGACTGGAAGGAAGCCAAGCGGCGCATCGACGAACAGGCCCGCGCCGACGCCGCCGACAGCGGGAGCGCCGCCCGCTGAACGTCCGGCCGAAGGCCGTCGCGCTCACAGGGCAGGGGCGGGAACCGCTGTGACGTGACCCTGACCGGAGTTATCCACAGGTCGAAGCGGAGGATCGCGATCCGCGAGATCGTCTGGGCATGACGAATCACAGCGAAACGACCGGAAGCCATGTCCCGTTCCACGGAGGCCCGATGGGCGACGGGGACACCCTGGCACCCCACCACGTGACCCTGCGCACCCCGGCCGAACTCGCCGACGCCATCCCGTACCTGCTCGGATACCGGCCCGAGGACAGCATCGTCCTGGTCGCCCTGCACGACCGGGGCGGGCGGGGCAGGTTCGGTGGCCGGGCCCGCCTGGGCATCCCACCCAACCCGGACGACTGGCGGGCCGCGGCACGTCAGTTGGCGCAGGGCCTCGTACGGGGCAGCGAACGCCGCGGAACCCGGCCCGCGCAGATGGTCGCCTACCTCTGTCAGGAGCCGGGCGACGGCGAGACGGGGCGCGAGATCATGGAACGGCTGCGTCCGCTGGCCCAGCGGCTGCGCGAGGAGTGCGGGGACCTGGACGTCCCCGTGATCGAGGCGCTGTGCATCTCCGACGGCCGATTCTGGTCGTACTGCTGCGGCGGCAAGGGCTGCTGCCCACCCGAGGGCGCCCCGATGGGCCTCCCGGGCACGTCCGTGGTGGCCGCCGCGGCCACCTACGCCGGCATCCAGGTCCGGGGCACCCTGCGCGAGCTGCGGGCCCGGCTGCTCCCGCTGGAGACGGGCACGGCGCTGGAGCAGGAGGTCGCGCTCGACACCGCGAGCATGGCGATGGTGCCCAGGATCGTCGAGGACGACAATCGCGCGATCGTGGCCGACGAGACGATCGAGCTGGCCGAACTGATCATGCGCCGCCTGGCGGCGGCTCCTCCGGTGGCGGACGCCCTGGAAGCGGACCGGCGGGATGACCGGCTGCTCTCCGCCGACGAGGCGGCCGCGCTGATTCTGGGCCTCCAGGACCGCACCACCCGGGACCGTGCCGCCCAGTGGATGGAGGGCGACGAAGCGACCCCCGCACTGCGTCTCTGGCGCGCCCTGGCCCGCCGCTGCGTCGGCCCCTACGGCGAGCACGCGGCGGCGCCCCTCACCCTCGCGGGCTGGGTCGCCTGGTCCGCCGGCGACGAACTCGAAGCCCGGGAGGCCCTCGCCATGGCTCTCGGCGCCGACCCCGGCTACCTCTTCGCCCGGCTCCTGCACCAGGCCTGCAACGAGGGTCTCGACCCCGAGTCTGTACGGAGCTTCCTGCGCACCGAACGGCAGGACCGCGCCCAGCGGACCGCACCGGAAGACGACGGCCCCGAGGACGGGGAGGGCCCCCGGAGCGGCCCCCGGCCCGACCGCCGACGCCGCCGACCCCGCCCCGCCTCCTCGGAGCGTGCGGCCGCGCAACGCCCGGGCGCGGATCGCCCCGTCCCAGGGCGCCCCGCCGCACACCCGCGCACACGCCCCCTGGGCAAGGCCGCCCGGCGGCGCGACAACTGCCCGGAGGGCACGGGGTGAGCGCGGGAGCACACCCGGGGACACACCCGCCCTGACGGACGGAACCGCACGCGTCGAGGAAGCGCCCGACGGACTGCAAATGGGGAGCGTGGCCTGTTTATCGTCAGGAAGACGACTATGATCGCCGCATGCCCTACGACCCGTCAGCGTTCCCGCCCTTCGCCGTCACCGTGGACCTGGTCGTACTGACCGTGCGCCGCCATGCCCTGTGCGCTCTGGCGGTCCGCAGGGGTGAGCCGCCGTTCCAGGGCCGGTGGGCTCTCCCCGGCGGCTTCGTACGGGCCGACGAGGACCTCTCCCAGGCGGCGGCACGCGAACTGGTCGAGGAGACCGGACTGCACGCGCACGATCCCTCCGCCCCCGCCCAGGATCACGGCGCCCACCTGGAACAGCTCGCCACCTACGGCGACCCCGACCGCGACCCCCGGATGCGTGTCGTCAGCGTCGCCCACCTCGCGCTCGCCCCCGACCTGCCGGCTCCCAGAGCCGGCGGCGACGCCAGCAACGCCCGCTGGGCGCCCGTCGATGAACTGCTCCAGCAGGGCGGTCACGGCCGGGACGGCGAACCGGTCGCGCCGCTCGCCTTCGACCACGCCCGGATCCTCGCGGACGGAGTGGAGCGCGCCCGCTCCAAGATCGAGTACTCCTCGCTGGCCACGGCGTTCTGCCCCCCCGAGTTCACGGTCGGGGAACTGCGCCGCGTCTACGAGGCGGTGTGGGGGGTGTCCCTGGACCCGCGCAACTTCCACCGCAAGGTGACCGGCACTCCGGGCTTCCTGGTGCCGACGGGCGGCACCACCACGCGGCAGGGTGGCCGCCCCGCCCAACTCTTCCGCGCCGGCGGTGCGACCCTGCTCAATCCGCCGATGCTGCGGCCCGAGGTGTGACACGGGAGTCGCACCGAAGAAAACGGACATAACGCGCTATCTTGCTACGGGTGATCCAGGCTTTCGGACTGACCAGCGAACCGCGCAAGGAGCTCCCGCCCGCCCTCGACGACGTGTCCTTCGAGGCGCGCCCGGGGCGCGTCACCGTTCTGCTCGGCACGCCGGGCGCGGGGAAGACCACGGCGCTGAGACTCATGCTCGAACTCCAACAGGGCTGTGGCATCACCTACTTCAGAGGCCGGCCTCTGCACCGCGTCGCTCACCCCGCACGCGAGGTCGGCGTCCTGCTGGGCGACGTGCCCGGGCATCCCGGCCGCACCGTCCGCGGTCATCTGCGCATGCTGTGCGCGGCGGCCGGCGTCCCCGCCCGGCGGGCCGACGAAGTCCTGGAAGCGGTCGGGCTGGTCAGCCTCCGGGAGGAACGACTCGGCACCCTCTCCCGGGGCATGGACCGCCGCCTCGGACTCGCCTGCGCGCTCCTCGCCGACCCGCACAGCCTCGTGCTCGACGAGCCCGCCGAGGGGCTCTCCGAGCGCGAAAGCCGTTGGCTGCACGGCATGCTGCGCGCCCACGCCGACCACGGCGGCACGGTCCTGTCGACCACGACCGACCCCAAGGAGGCCATCCGCATCGCCGACCGGGTCGTCACGCTGGACGAGGGCCGGCTCGTCGCCGACCAGGAGGTGGGCGACTTCGCCCGTACCCGGCTGCGTCCACGCGTCGCCGTACGCAGCCCCCACGCGGCCCGTCTCGCCGCCCTCCTGACCAAGGAGGCCCGCACCGGACACCGTTCCGTCGAGGTGGTCCAGGAGGACGGCAACCGGCTGTCGGTGTACGGCAGCACCTGCGCCGCCGTCGGCGACACCGCCTTCCGGCACGGCGTTCTCGTCCATCAACTCGCGGATGAAGTGGGCGACATGGGCCCAGGAGCCGGAGCGGCCGACCCGGAGCTCGCCGAACTTCTGCCGGCACCGTCCCGCCCGGCGACTCCGTCGACCGCCCGCACCCGCCCTGCAGACGATTCGACCGGCGCCGCGGCCACAGCCGCCCAGTCCGCGGCCCGGACCGACGCCTCAGCCTCAGGCGTTTCGGCCGCCGACCCGGCCGACGCCTCAGTCGAAGGCGTCCTGGCCGACGCTCCGATCGCCGACACCCCGGTCGCAGCAACCGCCGAATCCCTGGCTCGCCCGTCGTCCGACGCCCCTTCCGCACGCGCCTCGGCCCCCGCCGTGACCGCCGCCCCGGCCGACGAGAGCCCCGACGCCCGCCCCGATGCCGCCACGAGCGCCCCAGGCCGTTCCCTGGTCGCCGTGCCGGCCGCCGACGCCCCGGCGGCGACCCGACCATCCGGCGCGTCGCCCGACGAAACGCCTGCCGCAACCCCCTCCACCACGACCGACGCCGACAGCACCGGCCGCTCACCCGACTCCGCCCACGGCGCCATCCGCCCCCCGGCGCAGCACTCCCCGAGAACCGCCGCCCGCCGCCACCCCGGCGGCCGCGGTGTCACCTTGCCGCCCCCCATCTCCGTGCGCCCCGCCCCCAGCCCCCTTCGCCCCCTCCGCTACGAACTCCGCCGCGCCGCCGGCGTCGGCACGGGGTTCGTCACCGGCGCCGTCGTTCTCCTCCTCTCCGCCGTCACCGCCGTGTTCCTGGCGCGCGCCGGGCACACCTCGCAGGCGCGTCTGCTGGCCGCCTGGCCCGTCGAACTGCCGCTGCCCCCCGCCGCACTCGGCGCGGGACTGCTCGGGGCGCTCGCCTTCGGCGACGAGTTCCGCCACCCCGCGCTGGCCGCCGACCGCGGCACCGTCCCCCGCAGGCTGGGCATGCTCACCGCGAAGCTGGCCGTCGCCGCGTTCACCGCGCTGGCGCTGGCCTTCCTCACCGTGGGCTGCGACGCCGAGGTGCTCTACCTCCTCTACGGGCGGGAGCACGCACAGGTTCCCGCGGACTGGGCCCAGTTGAGCGTGAGCTGGATCGGGCTCGTGGTCGGCTGCGCCTGGGCCGGAGTCCTGGCGGCCGGCGTCTTCCGCTCCACCACGGCCGGGCTCGCCGCGGTGGCGGCCGTGCCGGTGGTCGTCGTACCCGTCGTACACAAGGTCGTCCACGGCGTGTCCGTGCGGACGGCGGCCGGGCTCTCGGTGCGGATGCGCGAGGTGTTCCTGCTCCAGTGGCCCTTCGGAGGCGAGCGCTACCTCGCCGCGGTGGTCCGCGTGATCGGTCAACCCTTCGGCGGCGCACTGGCGTTGTCGCTGACCTGCCTGCTCGGCGCCTACCTGCTCACGACCGTGCGGAGCCGCGCGCGATGACCGCGGACCGTGCGCACCCGATCCCGACGTGTGCGCAACTTCCCCACAGAAAGCCCATTTCTTTCCGATAAGGCGTCAATTCCGACGGGGTGAGCGATCACCCTTTCGTGTGCTTTTCACCAAAGCCCTCAAGGCAGTTGGAGGCAGCGCCGACAAAGGATCCGTGAGTACCCTTGCGCACACCATGATGACCGCCGCCCGCTCCGCCGACTCCGGTCTGGCCGGCCCGGGCGAACTCGACCGCTACCCCTATGCCGAGCCGCCCGTCACCGAGCGCGTCGGAGCTCCCGTCTGGGAGGGCGCGGACCCCGAGCTGGGCCGTGTGGGCCGGCGTGCCGCGGGCAGCCGCGGCCGCGGGCTGCACGGCCAACTCGTCCAGCAGCTCGGCCAGATGATCGTCTCCGGTGACCTGGGCGCCGACCGCCCGCTCGTGCCGGAGGAGATCGGCCAGCGTTTCGAGGTGTCCCGCACCGTCGTCCGTGAGTCGCTCCGTGTCCTGGAGGCCAAGGGCCTGGTCAGCGCCCGGCCGAACGTCGGCACGCGCGTGCGTCCCGTGAGCGACTGGAACCTCCTCGACCCCGACATCATCGAATGGCGGGCCTTCGGTCCGCAGCGCGACGACCAGCGGCGCGAGCTGACCGAGCTGCGCTGGACGATCGAGCCGCTCGCCGCCCGCCTCGCCGCGGGGCACGGCCGCGAGGACGTCCAGCGGCGGCTGTCCGACATGGTCGAGATCATGGGGCATGCCATGAGTCAGGGCGACGCGCTCACCTACTCCCGTGCCGACGCCGAGTTCCACTCCCTGCTCATCCAGATCGCGGGCAACCGCATGCTGGAGCACCTTTCCGGAATCGTGTCGGCCGCCCTCCAGGTCTCCGGCGGACCGGTCACCGGCTGTGACCGGCCGAACGAGGCGTCCCTGTCGCACCACGGCAGAATCGTCGACGCCCTCGCCGCGGGCGACGGCACCGGCGCCGAGGTGGCCATGCGCCAGCTCCTCACCGTCCACCCCGAGGTCGAGCGAGTCGTGCCGGCGCCGCGCGAGCACTGACCGCACCCGCCCCGCGGGCGGTGTGGTCGGGGTCTCGTCTCCCGTCGTCTCCCGGCCCCTCTTCCCGGCCGGCGCCCCGCCCCGTCCGTCGGACCCCGCAGTGCCCGCCTCCGGGACCGCGGGGTCCGACGGCGCGAAGAGGCCGGTTGGACGGCGGTCGCGTGGGTAGACGTCGCGGGTGACCTTAAGTGCCCGCGTCTGACCGTTTTTGAGCGCTTACGCGGTGTGACTCGGGCCACGAAGATTAGGCGTAACGCTCATGGAAACAACGCGATGACCTAAGAGGTGACAGCCGCGGAGGGAATACGGACGCCGTACAAGGCGCTGTGCATCTTCCCGGCCCCCCGCCCGCACCGTCGGCCCGTCCCCGAGGCCGGTGGTCGGCTCCTGTCCGCAGTGGACGGGGCCGGAAGTCGTTTTCCAACGTTCCGAGAGGTTGTTCGTGTCGGCCAGCACATCCCGTACGCTCCCGCCGGAGATCGCCGAGTCCGTCTCTGTCATGGCGCTCATTGAGCGGGGAAAGGCTGAGGGGCAGATCGCCGGCGACGATGTGCGTCGGGCCTTCGAAGCTGACCAGATTCCGGCCACTCAGTGGAAGAACGTACTGCGCAGCCTCAACCAGATCCTCGAGGAAGAGGGTGTGACGCTGATGGTCAGTGCCGCGGAGCCCAAGCGCACCCGAAAGAGCGTCGCAGCGAAGAGTCCGGCCAAGCGCACCGCCACCAAGACGGTCGCGGCGAAGACGGTGACCACCAGGAAGGCCACCGCCGGAGCCCCGGCCGTCCCGGCCGCGCCCGCTGTGGACGACCCCGCCGAGGAAGCCGCCCCCGTGAGGAAGGCGGCCGCCAAGAAGACCACCGCCAAGAAGACGGTCGCGAAGAAGGCCGCCCCCGCCAAGAAGACGGCGGCCAAGAAGACCGCCGCGAAGAAGGACGACGTCGAGCTCATCGAGGAAGAGGTCCTCGAGGAAGCCGCCCCCAAGGCCGGCGACGAGCCCGAGGGCACCGAGAACGCCGGCTTCGTCCTCTCCGACGAGGACGAGGACGACGCGCCCGCGCAGCAGGTCGCCGCGGCCGGCGCCACCGCCGACCCGGTCAAGGACTACCTCAAGCAGATCGGCAAGGTCCCGCTGCTCAACGCCGAGCAGGAGGTCGAGCTCGCCAAGCGCATCGAGGCCGGCCTGTTCGCCGAGGACAAGCTCGCCAACGCCGACAAGCTCGCCCCGAAGCTCAAGCGCGAGCTGGAGATCATCGCCGAGGACGGCCGCCGCGCCAAGAACCACCTCCTGGAGGCAAACCTCCGTCTGGTGGTCTCCCTGGCCAAGCGCTACACCGGCCGCGGCATGCTCTTCCTGGACCTCATCCAGGAGGGCAACCTCGGTCTGATCCGCGCGGTCGAGAAGTTCGACTACACCAAGGGCTACAAGTTCTCCACGTACGCCACGTGGTGGATCCGTCAGGCGATCACCCGCGCCATGGCCGACCAGGCCCGCACCATCCGCATCCCGGTGCACATGGTCGAGGTCATCAACAAGCTCGCGCGCGTGCAGCGCCAGATGCTCCAGGACCTGGGCCGCGAGCCCACCCCGGAGGAGCTGGCCAAGGAACTCGACATGACCCCGGAGAAGGTCATCGAGGTCCAGAAGTACGGCCGTGAGCCCATCTCGCTCCACACCCCGCTGGGCGAGGACGGCGACAGCGAGTTCGGTGACCTCATCGAGGACTCCGAGGCCGTCGTCCCGGCCGACGCGGTCAGCTTCACACTCCTCCAGGAGCAGCTGCACTCCGTCCTGGACACCCTCTCCGAGCGCGAGGCCGGCGTCGTCTCCATGCGCTTCGGTCTCACCGACGGTCAGCCGAAGACCCTCGACGAGATCGGCAAGGTGTACGGCGTCACGCGTGAGCGCATCCGCCAGATCGAGTCGAAGACCATGTCGAAGCTGCGCCACCCGTCGCGCTCGCAGGTGCTGCGCGACTACCTCGACTAGACGGCGACCGACGCCGCCCGGCCGGCGTCGATCGTCACAGCCCGGCGCCGAAGGCCCGGTTCCCCTGGGGAACCGGGCCTTCGGCCTGCCGTGCGGCGCGCGGGTGCGCGTCGGCGCGCGCTGGATCACCCTGGGTGTTCATCGATCACTTCAGAGTGAGGAGCGCGCATGCGTCGTCCCTTGGTCCGGGCGCTGACCCGGCCGCTGGTCCTGGCGACCGCGGCGATGGCCATACCCCTGGTGACAGCCGTGCCGGCGGCCGCCGACGGGGTGGTCGTGGGTGGGTTCCCGGTCGATGTGTCCACCTCGCCGTGGACGGTCGCGCTGTCCAGCCGTGACCGGTTCGGAGGTACGAGGTCCGGGCAGTTCTGTGGAGGCGTGGTGGTCGGCACGTCCGCCGTGCTGACCGCCGCCCACTGTATGGGGCAGGAGGTGCTCGGAGCGCCCAGAGCGCGCGATCTGAAGGTCGTCGAGGGCCGCACCGACCTCTCCACCGGCGCGGGCCGGGAGATCGCCGTGAAAGGCGTCTGGGTGAACCCGGCCTACGACAGTGAGAGCAACTCCGGGGACTTCGCCGTCCTCACGCTCGCCGAATCCCTGCCGCAGGCCTCGGTCGTCGCCATGGCCCCTGCGGGCGACCCGGCCTACCAGCCCGGCACGGAGGCCCTGGTCTACGGCTGGGGCGACACCACGGGCGGCGGCTCCTACCCGCACAGCCTGAGAGCGGCCCGTGTGCACGTCCTGCCCGACAGCTCCTGCGAGTCCGCCTACCCCGGCGGCCGCGACGGCAAGTACATGGCGAAGACGATGGTGTGCGCGGGGGAGGCGAAGGGCGGGCACGACTCCTGCCAGGGCGACAGCGGCGGCCCGCTGATCGCGCAGGGCCGGCTGATCGGGCTCGTCTCCTGGGGCAGTGGCTGCGGGGAGGCGGGGAACCCGGGCGTCTACACGCGCGTGTCCGACGTCGTACGGGCCTGGAAGGAGGCTCTGGCCACCGGCTCCGGCTCCACGCCCGCCGGGGGCGCAGCCGTGGGCCGGTAAGGCGCGGCCCGCTGAAGCGGGGAACACGAGTGCGGGCGGCCGCCCCTGGCGATCAGGGGCGGCCGCCCGCGTGCCGGCCTAGCCGGATCTGGCTCGTCGTCGAACGCGTCGGTTGTCAGCGCTCATCTTCGGAGGCGGATGCGGGAACGGTCGTCAGCCGCTCCGTCTCGTCCTGTATCTCAGCGGCGATCTTCTTGAGTTCCGGCTCGAACTTGCGGCCGTGGTGGGCGCAGAAGAGCAGTTCTCCGCCGCTGAGCAGGACGACGCGCACGTACGCCTGTGCGCCGCAGCGGTCGCAGCGGTCAGCGGCCGTCAGCGGGCTCGCGGGGGTCAGAACAGTAGTCACGTCGCCTCTTCTCTAGCTCGACGAGCTGTCGTACCAGGGTCAACATCCAACCAGCCCCAAAACGTTCCCGCTCGTGGCTTCTCCTCGGAAAATTCTTTCCGAGGCGGCCGTCTGCTGCCGGTTTGGCGGCGAATGTGCCGTATTGCGTGTCTGATGTGTCTTACGGTTTCGCGCTGTCGGTCATGGTCCGGTCCTCCCGGCTGGATTGCCGGTTTGCTCATGAGGACGTGCCCGGAGCCTAAATGGTTCATGCCTCGAAGGGAACGTGATATGTACTTCACCCCATCGAGGGATCGAACATCCATGCGAGTCTGGACTACTGTGAGTTTCGGACGAGGGTGGCGTTACAACGGCTCTACCAGGCCTCGGTACCCTCTTGGCGGCGACCGAAGCCGCGCCCTTACCCACAAGGGCCCACCGTGAAATTCAGCGAGGAGCGAACCGCGTGACCGCCGATACGTCCGTGCCGTCCACTGCGCTGCTGGCAGGAGCAGACCGGGACGGTTCCAACTACACCGCGCGGCACCTGCTCGTCCTCGAGGGGCTCGAGGCCGTACGCAAGCGCCCGGGCATGTACATCGGATCGACCGACAGCCGTGGCCTGATGCACTGCCTGTGGGAGATCATCGACAACTCCGTCGACGAGGCCCTGGGCGGCTACTGCGACCACATCGAGGTCGTCCTCCACGACGACGCCTCGGTGGAGGTACGCGACAACGGCCGCGGCATCCCGGTCGACGTCGAACCCAAGACCGGCCTCTCCGGCGTCGAGGTCGTCATGACCAAGCTGCACGCCGGCGGCAAGTTCGGCGGCGGCTCCTACGCCGCCTCCGGCGGTCTGCACGGCGTCGGCGCCTCCGTGGTGAACGCCCTCTCCGCCCGCCTGGACATCGAGGTCGACCGTGGGGGCAGCACGCACGCGATCAGCTTCCGCCGCGGCGTCCCCGGCGCGTTCGCCACGGGCGGACCGGAGGCGAAGTTCGAGGCCGCGGGCGGCCTGCGCAAGACCAAGCGGATCCCCAAGACCCGCACCGGCACGCGCGTGCGTTACTGGGCCGACCGGCAGATCTTCCTCAAGGACGCCAAGCTCTCCCTGGACACGCTCCACCAGCGGGCCCGCCAGACCGCGTTCCTGGTGCCCGGCCTGACGATCGTCGTCCGCGACGAGTACGGCCTCGGCGAGGGCGGCAGCAAGGGCGAGGAGTCCTTCCGCTTCGACGGCGGCATCAGCGAGTTCTGCGAGTACCTCGCCACCGACAAGCCCGTCTGCGACGTGCTGCGCTTCACCGGGCAGGGCACCTTCAAGGAGACCGTGCCCGTCCTGGACGACCACGGTCAGATGACGCCGACCGAGGTCACCCGTGAGCTCGGCGTAGACGTCGCGATGCGCTGGGGCACCGGCTACGACACGACGCTGCGGTCGTTCGTCAACATCATCGCCACGCCCAAGGGCGGCACCCACGTCGCCGGCTTCGAGCAGGCCGTCGCCAGGACGATGAACGAGGTGCTACGCACCAAGAAGATGCTGCGCGTCGCCGAGGACGACATCGTCAAGGACGACGCACTGGAGGGCCTGACCGCCGTCGTCACCGTCCGGCTCGCAGAGCCGCAGTTCGAGGGCCAGACCAAGGAGGTGCTCGGCACCTCGGCCGCCCGCAGGATCGTCAACACGGTGATCGCCCGGGAGCTCAAGGCGTTCCTGACCTCCACCAAGCGCGATGCCGCCGCCCAGGCGCGGGTCGTCATGGAGAAGGCCGTCGCCGCCGCACGCACGCGTATCGCGGCCCGTCAGCACAAGGACGCTCAGCGCCGCAAGACGGCCCTGGAGTCGTCCTCGCTGCCGGCCAAGCTCGCCGACTGCCGCAGCGACGACGTCGACCGCAGCGAGCTGTTCATCGTCGAGGGCGACTCCGCGCTCGGCACGGCCAAGCTCGCCCGCAACTCCGAGTTCCAGGCGCTGCTGCCGATCCGCGGCAAGATCCTCAACGTCCAGAAGTCGTCCGTGACCGACATGCTGAAGAACGCCGAGTGCGGCGCGATCATCCAGGTCATAGGGGCCGGCTCCGGGCGCACGTTCGACATCGACGCGGCCCGCTACGGCAAGATCATCATGATGACCGACGCCGACGTGGACGGCTCCCACATCCGGTGCCTGCTGCTGACCCTGTTCCAGCGCTACATGCGGCCCATGGTCGAGGCCGGCCGGGTGTTCGCCGCGGTCCCGCCGCTGCACCGCATCGAGCTGATCCAGCCCAAGCGCGGCCAGGACAAGTACGTCTACACGTACTCGGACCGCGAACTGCGCGACAAGCTCATGGAGTTCCAGAGCAAGGGCATCCGCTACAAGGACTCCATCCAGCGCTACAAGGGCCTCGGCGAGATGGACGCCGACCAGCTGGCCGAGACCACGATGGACCCCCGTCACCGCACCCTGCGCCGGATCAACCTCTCCGACCTGGAAGCATCCGAGCAGGTGTTCGACCTGTTGATGGGCAACGACGTGGCGCCGCGCAAGGAGTTCATCTCCAGCTCCGCGGCGACCCTGGACCGCTCCCGCATCGACGCCTAGCCCGCGACGCCCCGGTTCGTCGTCGTCCCGGGGCGGCGCTCAGGCTCCTGGTCACCTGATGGAGTGAAGAGCGCGGGGAAGAGAAGTCAGGGATCTTCCCGTTCTGTCCATCCTTGGGCATGCAGTCAAGCAACAGACGTGCCCTCGGCAGCGGGGACGGTTCCGAAAGTCCGGGCGACCATCGGCAGGGCCACGGTCTGGCGTTCGACGAAGCGCCGGCGGACGTGCGCTACGACGACCCCTGGTACGACGCGCTCGCTTCCGCCTGGGCCGAGGCGGGCGCCCCCACCGCGCCCCCGCCCGCGACCGGCGTCCCTGCCGCGCGCCGGGCGCGTGAGGACGCCGCCGAGGCGGCCGCACAGGTCTACCTCGAAGTACAGCGCAGCGAGGCCTTCCAGGAGGTGAGGGGCCGCTACCGGCGGTTCGTCGTCCCCGCGACCGCCGGATTCCTCCTCTGGTACGTGGCCTACGTGGTCGCCGCGACCACCGCGCCCGGTCTCATGGCGCGGCCCGTCGCCGGCGCGGTGAACGTCGCGCTGCTCGCCGGCCTCGGCCAGTTCCTCACGACCTTCCTGCTCACCTGGGCCTACTCCCGCCACGCACGGCTGCGCAGGGACCGCGCGGCCCTCGAACTGCGCTGGGACACCCAGGAACTGACGCGCGGGGCGCGGGGCGGTGCCTCGTGACCGGCAACCACCAGACGCTGGCGCTGGCCCTGTTCAGCGCCTTCATCGCGGTCACCCTCGGCATCACGACCTGGGTGAGCCGCGACCGGCACGGCTCGGCGGAGGAGTTCTACGTCGGCGGGCGGCTGTTCTCGCCGATGGAGAACGGGTTCGCCATCGCCGGCGACTACATGTCGGCCGCCTCCTTCCTCGGCATCTCCGGACTCATCGCCCTCTTCGGCTACGACGGCCTGCTGTACTCGGTGGGCTTCCTCGTGGCCTGGCTCGTGGTGCTCCTCCTCGTCGCCGAACTGGTGCGCAACTGCGGGCGGTTCACGCTCGCCGACGTCGTGGCGGCACGCATGCGCGAGCGGCCGGTACGGATCGCGGCGGGAACTTCCTCGGTCACGGTGTCCGTTCTGTATCTGGTGGCGCAGATGGTGGGCGCGGGCAGCCTGGTGGCGCTGCTCCTCGGCCAGAGTGGCGAGGCGGCGCGGGCCTGGACCGTCATCGGCGTCGGCGCGCTCATGGTGATCTACGTGTCGCTGGGAGGGATGCGGGCCACCACCTGGATCCAGATCGTGAAGGCGGTCCTGCTGCTCGGCGGCACCATCGCGCTCACCGTGCTCGTCCTGCTGCGCTTCCACGGCGACTTCGACCGGCTGCTGCTGACGGCGGCCGAACGCAGCGGGCACGGCGCCGCGTTCCTCGCCCCCGGGCTGAAGTACGGCGGGGACTGGACGGCGCGGTGCGACTTCATGAGCCTCGGGCTCGCGCTGGTGCTGGGCACCGCCGGTCTGCCGCACATCCTGTCCCGCTTCTACACCGTGCCGACCGCGCGGGCCGCCCGGCGTTCCGTGGTCTGGTCGATCGGGCTCATCGGCGGCTTCTACCTGATGACGATCGTCCTCGGCTTCGGCGCGGCGGCGATCGTCGGCCCCGACGCCGTCCGCGCCTCGAACGCGGCCGGCAACACCGCCGTGCCGCTGCTCGCCCTGGACCTGGGCGGCGGAGCCGGTTCCACGGGCGGCACGGTGCTGTTCGCGGTCGTGGCGGCCGTCGCGTTCGCCACCATCCTCGCGGTGGTCGCGGGGATCACCCTCGCCTCATCGGCGTCCGTGGCCCACGACCTGTACGCCTCGCTGCGGCGCCGGCACACCGACCCCCGCGGTGAGGTCGCGGTCGCGCGGTTCGCCGCCGTCGGGGTCGGCGCGGTCGCCATCGGCCTCGGACTCCTCGCCCGCGACCTCAACGTCGCCTTCCTGGTGGGCCTCGCCTTCGCCGTCGCCGCGTCCGCGAACCTGCCGGTCCTGCTGTACTCGCTGTTCTGGCGGAACTTCACCACCCGCGGCGCGGTGTGGGCCGTCTACGGCGGGCTCATCCCCGCCGTGGCGCTCGTGGTGTTGTCGCCTGTGGTGTCGGGCAGCCCTGAATCGCTCTTCCCGGCCGCCGACTTCCAGGTTTTCCCGCTGCAGAACCCCGGCCTGGTCTCGATCCCGCTCGGCTTCCTCGCCGGCTGGCTCGGCACCCTGACCTCGGGCGAGCGGCCGGACGAGGCCAAGCACGCGGAGACCGAGGTCCGCTCACTGACGGGAGCGGGAGCGGCCTAGCTCCATCACCCCCGGCTTCTGTTGTCCTCAGGCGCGGGTCACCCACACGTAACGGTGTTCCGGGCGGCCCGCGTCGCCGTACTTGAGGGTCAGCCGGGCTCTCCCGGTGCGCTCCAGGAGCTTCAGATAGCGCTGGGCGGTCTGGCGGCTCACCCCGGTGCGGTCGGCGATCTCCTGGGCCGACAGAGGCCCTTGGGCGCTCATCAGGGACTGGCGCACGAGTTCGGCCGTGGTGGGGGAGTGCCCCTTGGGCAGTCCCGGCTCCGAAGGGGCGGACAGCGCGCCGAAGATGCGGTCCACGTCCGCCTGTTCGGCCTCACCGCCGCCGTCGAGCGTGCGGCGCAGCTCGGCGTACGCCTCCAGCTTGGCTCGCAGACCGGCGAAGTTGAACGGCTTGACCAGGTACTGGAGCGCGCCGTGGCGCATCGCCGACTGCACCGTCGTGACGTCCCGCGCCGCCGTCACCATGATCACGTCCGCTTGGTGGCCGCGCCGGCGCATCTCCTGGACGACGTCCAGGCCCGTCTCGTCGGGCAGGTAGTGGTCCAGCAGGACCAGGTCCAGCCGTGGCAGCGACTCCAGTTGACGCAGCGCCTCAGCGGCGCTGTGCGCCTCGCCCGCGACGTGGAAGCCCGGCACCTTCTCGACATACGCGGCGTTGACCTGGGCGACCCTGGTGTCGTCGTCCACGACCAGGACCTCGATCATCGCGACTCCTCTTCGGCTGTGCCCTTCGCGGATGCGGCCAGGGCGGGTTCGAGGGCCGGTTCGGGGGCGGGATCGGCCAGTGCCTCGGGAAGGACCACGGTGAACTCGGCGCCTCCGCCGAGCGCCTCGTCGACGCAGGCCCTGCCGCCCTGCCGTTCGGCGAGCCTGCGCACCAGGGAGAGGCCGATGCCGCGCTTGCCGTGCGCGGGCGGCTTCTTCGTGGACCAGCCCTCGGTGAACACCGACTCGCGGTGCTCCACCGGGATTCCGGGCCCTGTGTCGCGCACCCTGAGGACGGCGGTGCGTCCCTCGGCGCGGAGTTCGACCTCCACGCGTGCGTGCGCGGTCCCGGCGACGGCGTCGAGCGCGTTGTCCACCAGGTTGCCGACGACGGTGACCAGCCCGCGCGGATCCACCAGCCGGTCCGGGAGCCGCGTGCGGTCCGACACCCGTAGCGCCACCCCGCGTTCGGCGGCGACGGTCGCCTTGCCGACGAGGAGGGCGGCGAGCAGCGGGTCCTCGATCTTCTCGGTGACCTGCTCCGCGGTCGCCCGGTGGTCGCCGACCACCTCGCCGACGAACTCCACCGCGTCGTCGTACCGCTCCAGTTCGAGCAGTCCGAGCAGGGTGTGCATCCGGTTGGCGTGCTCGTGGTCCTGGGCGCGCAGCGCGTCGATCAGGCCGCGCGTCGAGTCCAGCTCACGGCCGAGCTGCTCCAGCTCGGTGCGGTCGCGCAGGGTGGCCACCGCGCCGCCGTCGTCGGTGGGCATGCGGTTGGCGATCAGGACGCGCTGCCCGCGCACGGTGATCAGGTCGGTGCCCGTCACCCGGCCGGCCAGGACGTCGGCGGTGCGGCCCTCGCCGAGCGCCTCGTCGGGCGTGCGGCCGACCGCCCGTTCCTCGCCGATGCCGAGGAGCCGCTGCGCCTCGTCGTTCAGGAGGCGGACGCGGCCCGCGCGGTCGAGGGCGACGACGCCCTCCCGGATGCCGTGCAGCATCGCCTCGCGTTCGGAGAGCAGCGCCGAGATGTCGGAGAAGGCCAGGTCACGGGTCTGCCGGTGGACCCGCCGGGAGATCAGCCAGGCGGCCAGGGCGCCCACGGCAAGGGCGCCCCCGGCGTAGGCGAAGAGTCCGGGTATGGCGTGGATCAGCCGCGCGCGCACGCTGTCGTACTCGATGCCGACCGAGACCGCCCCGACGATCCTGCCGTCACTGTCCCTCAGGGGCACCTTGCCGCGTGCCGAGCGGCCCAGGGTGCCGCTGTCGATCCCCATGACCTCCCGGCCGGCGAGGGCCTCGCTGGGGTCCGTCGAGACATGGCCGCCGACCTGCGCGGGGTCGGGGTGCGACCAGCGCGTGCCGTGAAGATCCATGATCACGACGTACTCGGCCCCGCTGGCCTCGCGGATGCGCTCGGCCTCCCGCTGCACCGGCCCGTGGACCGTGGGCGGGGTGTCGCGGAGGTCGTCGGCGAGCTGGGGCACCGCCGCGGTGGTCTGGGCGATGGCGAGCGCGCGGCGCATCGCCTGGTCGTCCAGCTGGTCGCTGAGCGGGGCGAGGAACAGCCCGGTGGCGAGCACCACGACGCCCGCGGCGATCGCGAGCTGCATGAGCAGCACCTGCGAGACCATGCGGCGGGGCATGCCGAGGCGCAGGCGTCGAACGGGGGGAGCGGGGCTCATACCCATGACGGTACGTGGACGTGCCGGTCCAGCCGTAGGGGTGTGTGGCGGGGATCTCGCGAGGGTCTCCGCCGGGCGGCTGCCGAGCGGCCGCCGCGGCGACTCCCGAGCGGCCCTGTGAAGGCGTCTGGTGGGCCCGGGGACACGCGGGGCGGCGTCAGCCCGCCAGCGCCCCGGCGGGCGTCAGCTCGCGCACCGACTCCACGTCCATCCGCGCCGGGGAGCCCAGCACGGACGCCCCGCAGCTCTCCGGACGCGGCGGCAGCGACGCGCCCTGCGCCACGACGACCCGCCAGTGCCGCCCGTCGGCGTGCGCGACCGTCACCTCCCAGCGCGGCGCCCCGCCCTGGGTGGCGACGACGGTGAGCGCCTGCGCCGCGTACTCGCCGGCCGCCGCGCGCACGGCGAGTTCCGCCGCCTGGCCGGGCCGCTCCCAGGCCGAGCAGCCGCGGCTTCCCTCCACGACGATCCGCCCCTCCTGCGCCCGGTACAGGACCTCCTTGAGGGCGTGCGCCTCGGCACGGCCGTACGCGTAGCCGTACGGGAGCACGAGCGCCGTGGGGGAGAAGCGGTGCCCGCCCAGGTGGGTCACCTCCCAGACGCCGTCCACGTCCGAGGCGGCGAGTTCGGCGGCGAGCGGACGGCCCAGCAGTGCGCAGCAGCGGTCGCGCTTGCCGTTGGTGCAGACGAGGGCCAGCGGACCGCCGGTGTGCGGACGGCCGTCCAGCGCCGCGTCGAAGGAGCGGGCCTCGCCCCGGCCGAGGGCGGCGAAGTCGAGGTCCAGCAGCCGGCTCGGGTCGCTGGTCGTGGCGCTGCGGATCCACACCCGTCCGGGGACCGTGTGGGCGGCGTACACGCGGCGCAGCCGCGGTGTGCGGAAGTCGGCGTGCGGCCCGGGACGCCGGATGAGCACGACGCGTACGCCCGTGTCCTTCGCCGCGGCCTCCAGGGCGCGGCCCAGCACGGGGTCGAGGTGGCTCGACACGAGCGCCTTGGCGCCCCAGGGGCCGGGCTGTTCCACCAGGAGCCAGGTCCTCGCCGTGGGCGCGGTCCCGGACATGGGCTCGTCGAGGTCCCGCGCGACAGACGTGCACGTACTCACAGAGGTGAGCCTAACCTGACTTCGCCCGGAGCGACTTCCCGGTCCGCCGAGTGTCCTGGCGCGGCGGCACGTACGCGTGCCCCGCACCGCCCCGGCGGCCTGCACATGACCCCAGGTCAGCCGGTGTCGCACTCGCCTGCCCGGTGCTCCTCGCCGGACCCACCGGTGACGCCCCGAGTGTCATTCCGGCAGCGCACGGGTCGGTTTCGGCCCGACGTAGTGGCCGCTCGGGCGCATCCGCAGGGGCTGCTCGCCGTACTCCTCCAGAGCGTGGGCGATCCAGCCCGCCGTTCTGGCGACGGCGAAGACGGCCTCGCCGGCCGAGGCCGCCATGCCGCAGGAGACGGTGAGCACGGCGAGCGCGAGGTCGACGTTGGCGTGCAACGAGGTGTGCCGCGCGGTCGTGATCACGACGTCCCGGGCCGCGGCCAGTGCGGGCGCCGCCTCGGGGATCTCCTCCAGGAGGGCGAACAGCACGCGCGCGCGTGGGTCCTCGCCCGGGTAGAGCCGGTGTCCGAGCCCCGGGATGCGGCGGCCGGCCCGCAGCTCCTCGGCGATCACGGGCGCCGCCGAGCCCTGGTCGAGCACCTCCCGCAGCAACCGGTGGGCGAGCCCGCTGGCCGCGCCGTGCAGCGGCCCCTCGATCACGCCCAGACCCGCCGAGATGGCCGCGTACGCGTGCGCGCGGGCGCTCGCGGCGACGCGCACGGCGAGCGTCGAGGCGGCCAGGTCGTGGTCGACGAGGAGGCCGAGGGCCGTGTCCAGAGCGTGCAGCGAGGCCTCGGTGGCGGGCAGGCGGCTCAGCCGGCCCCACAGGCGGTGCGCGATGGACCGGCCGTCCTGATGGGCGGGGTTCTTTGGCGGCAGGGCGGCGACCAGGGTGGGGATGAGGGTGCGCGCGGTGCCCAGGACCGCGTCCTCGGACAGGTCGAAGCGCAGGGGGTCGGCGACGGCGGCGGCGACCGCGGCGACGCGCAGCCGGTCGGTGGGGCCGGTGTGGGCGGGCAGCGCGTTGGCCGCGCGGTGGGCGGCGTCGATGGAGGCGGGCGGCGCGGTGAAGGTGGCCCCGCGGTGCATCCGCCCGGTCCACAGCCACTCGGCGACCTCCTCGTAGGAGTGCCGGACGGCGAGCTCGGCGGCGTCGACGCCGCGGAAGTAGTAGCGGTCGTCCTCGATGAGGGTGAGGCGGGTGCGCACGGACAGTTCGGCGCCGGGCGTCTGGCCCGTACCGCTGTCCCGCCGGTTGCGCCGGGCGAGCGCCTCGACCTCGTCGGCGTCGAAGGTGCTGCCCCGGCCGCCTGCCGCTCGCCGGCTGCTGAGCTGGCCGCGGCTGACGTAGGCGTACACGGTCTCGGGTTTCACGCCGAGCAGTTCGGCGGCCTCCTTCGTGCTCAGCCGCCGCTCGGGGCGGCCGGGACCGCCGGTCCGGCCGTGTTCTTGATCGCGCATGGGATCACCGTATCCAGGAGGTCGTTATATTGATTCAATCAATATTGACACTGTTGAGTCAATCATGGACAGTCGAATCAAGTTCAGGGAGGAAAACATGTCCGTCAACAGGTCCGCAGCCACACCCGTCGAGGTACCGCGAGGACTCGCCGGAGTCGTCGTCGCCGACACGGAGGTCGGCGACGTCCGAGGCCGCGAGGGCTTCTACCACTACCGGCAGTACTCGGCCGTGGAACTCGCGCGCACCCGCCGTTTCGAGGACGTCTGGCACCTCCTCGTCCACGGCGAATTGCCCGACGGGCCGCGCGGCGACGCCTTCGCCGCCGAGATCGCGGCCCTTCGCCGCCTGCCCGACGAGGTGACGCGGGCGCTGCCGGCCATCGCCGCCGCCGCGAACGGCAACCCCCTCGCCGGGATGCGCACGGCGCTCTCCCTCCTCGGAGCGGCACGCGGCTTCCGCCCGGTGTACGACATCGACGCGGACCAGCGCCGCGAGGACACCGTCGTGGCGGCCGCGGCCGTGCCGACGCTGCTCACCGCCCTGTACCGGCTGGGGAAGGGGCTTGAGCCCGTGCAGCCGCGCGAGGACCTGCCGTACGCGGCCGGCTACCTCCACATGCTCACGGGGGCGGAGCCGGAGCCGGAGCAGGCGAGGGCCGTCGAGCAGTACCTGATATCGACCATCGACCACGGCTTCAACGCGTCGACGTTCACCGCCAGGGTCATCGCCTCGACCGGCGCGGACGTCGCCGCCTGTCTCGTCGGAGCCGTGGGCGCCCTCTCGGGGCCGCTGCACGGCGGCGCGCCCAGCCGCGCCCTGGACACCCTGGACGCGATCGGCACGCCCGACCGCGTCGACTCCTGGATCCGGGACCGCGTCCTCGCAGGTGAGCGGATCATGGGCTTCGGGCACGCCGTCTACCGCACCGAGGACCCGCGCTCACGGATGCTCCGGGAGATCGCCCAGAGCTTCGGAGGCCCGCGTGTCGACTTCGCCGTCGACGTCGAGCGACGCGTCGAGGCGATCCTCGCCGAGCTGAAGCCGGGCCGGGAACTGCACACCAACGTGGAGTACTACGCCGGCGTCGTCATGGAACTGTGCGGTCTGCCCCGCGAGATGTTCACTCCGACCTTCGCGGCGGGCCGGACGGTGGGCTGGAGCGCGAACATCCTGGAACAGGCGCAGGACTCGAAGATCATCCGCCCGGCCGCGCGGTACGTGGGCCCGGCGGCGCCGGTGGAGGTGCCGGCGGCGACTCCCGGCGCGGGGTGAGCCGGACCGCTCCGAAAGCGGCCGGACGCTGCTGACGGGCGATCGTCTCGCGGTGTCTTCACCGGCTCGTATCCTGGCCCGGCATGCCCCCAGGTGTCAGAGAGGTCGCACGTTGACGCAGAGCCGAACCCCGCAGCAGATCCCGGTCGTCGTTCTCGCCGGCTTCCTGGGCTCCGGCAAGACGACTCTGTTGAACCACCTGCTGCACCGCAGCGGAGGCAGCCGGATCGGCGCCCTCGTCAACGACTTCGGCGCCATCGAGATCGACGCCATGGCCGTCGCCGGCGCGCTCGGCGACTCCACCGTCTCCCTCGGCAACGGCTGCCTGTGTTGCGCCGTCGACGCGAGCGAACTCGACGTCTACCTGGAGCGGCTCGCCCGGCCCGCCACCGGCGTCGACGTCATCGTCATCGAGGCCAGCGGTCTCGCCGAGCCCCAGGAACTCGTCCGGATGGTGCTGGCCAGCGAGCACCCGGCGATCGTGTACGGCGGACTCGTGGAGGTCGTCGACGCCGCCGAGTTCGACGAGACCCGCACCAAGCACCCGGAGATCGACCGGCACCTCGCCCTCGCCGACCTGGTCGTGGTGAACAAGCTGGACCGGGCGCCCGACGCCGACCGGGTCCTCGGCCTCGTCCGGTCCCTCACCGACGGGGCCGCCGTCGTCCCGGCCACCTACGGCCGCATCGACCCCGAGCTCCTCTTCGACTGCCGGCCGAGCGAGGAGCGCGTCGGGCAGTTGTCCTTCGACGACCTGCATCGCCACACGGACGAGGCCGGCCACGCCGACCATCTGCACGCCGCCTACGACAGCCTCTCCTTCGCCCGCGAAGCGCCCCTGGACCCGCGCCGGACGATGTCGTTCCTGGACAGCCGCCCCGAGGGCCTGTACCGGATCAAGGGGTACGTCGACTTCGGTCCGCACGACCCCCACAACCGCTACGCCGTGCACGCCGTGGGCCGCTTCCTGCGCTTCCACCCCGAGCCCTGGCCACCCGCCGAGCCACGCCTCACCCAGCTCGTCCTGATCGGCGCCGGCATCGACGCCACCGCCCTCACGGGCGAACTGGAGGCCTGCGTGAGCGACGCCCGGCAACCCGACGAGCACGCCATGTGGGGCGTCCTGCGCTACGTACGGGATCCCGAGCCGCAGGCGTTCGAGGACGTCGAAAGCCTCGAGCCCGGCCTCGCACAGCCCTGAGACGGCGGGCCGCCGACCGCCGAGGCGGCCGACCCCCGGTGGGGGCCGGCCACTTGCCCGAGGGAAGGGACGCGGTACTACACCGGCCCCGCCACCACCGACACGGTCTTGGCCAGGGAGACGCCCGAGCCGTCGCGGCGGGGGTCCATCTCCGGCAGTTCGGCCGGCAGGCCGTTCTTCTGCGCGGCACGTGCCGGGGCGGGCCCCGCCCAGGCCAGGGACAGGCAGTCCTCGCCCTTGAGGAACCGCTGGCAGCGCACACCGCCGGTGGCGCGGCCCTTGCGCGGGTACTGGTCGAACGGGGTGAGCTTGGCGGTCGTCTGCACGGAGTCGTCCAGCGTGCCGCGCGAGCCGGCGACGGTGAAGACCACCGCGTCCACCGCCGGGTCCACCGCGGTGAACGAGATCACCTTGGCGCCCTCGGCGACCTTGATGCCGGCCATGCCGCCCGCCGCGCGGCCCTGCGGACGGACCTGCCCGGCCTGGTAACGCAGCAACTGGGCGTCGTCCGTGATGAAGACCAGGTCCTCCTCGCCCGTGCGCAGCTCCACCGCGCCGACGATCCGGTCGCCCTCCTTGAGGGTGATGACCTCCAGCTCCTCCTTGTTGGACGGATAGTCCGGCACCACCCGCTTGACCACGCCCTGCGCGGTGCCGATCGCCAGCCCTGGGGAGGACTCGTCGAGCGTGGTGAGGCAGACCAGCGTCTCGTCGCCCTCCAGGGAGACGAATTCCGCGACCGGCGCGCCGCCCGACAGGTTCGGCGCCGAGGCGGTGTCCGGGAGTTGCGGCAGGTCCACGACGTTGATCCGCAGCAGACGGCCCGCCGAGGTGACCGCGCCGATCTCCCCGCGCGCGGTGGCAGGCACCGCGGAGACGATCACATCGTGCTTGGTCCGCCGGACGTCCCCGTCCTCGGCGAAGGGCTCGCCGTTCGCCGTACGCGCCAGCAGGCCCGTCGAGGAGAGCAGCACCCGGCACGGGTCGTCGGCCACCTGGAGCGGCACGACGGCCGCCGGCGTGCCCGACGACTCCAGCAGGACCGTACGGCGCTCGGTGCCGAACTTCTTCGTCACCGCCGCCAGTTCCGCCGAGACCAGCTTGCGCAGCTCCGCGTCCGACTCCAGGATCCGGGTCAGCTCGGCGATCTCCTCGTTGAGCTTCTCCTTCTCCGCCTCCAGCTCGATGCGGTCGTACCTGGTGAGCCGGCGCAGCGGCGTGTCCAGGATGTACTGCGTCTGCACCTCGGACAGGGAGAAGCGCTCGATCAGGCGCTGCTTGGCCTCGGCGCTGTTCTCGCTGGAGCGGATCAGCCGGATGACCTCGTCGATGTCGACGAGCGCCGTGAGCAGGCCCTCCACCAGGTGGAGGCGGTCGCGCCGTTTGCCGCGACGGAACTCGCTGCGCCGCCGCACGACCTCGAAGCGGTGGTCGAGGTAGACCTCCAGAAGCTCCTTCAGGCCCAGCGTGAGCGGCTGACCGTCCACCAGCGCCACGTTGTTGATGCCGAAGGACTCCTCCATCGGCGTCAGCTTGTAGAGCTGCTCCAGGACCGCCTCCGGCACGAAGCCGTTCTTGATCTCGATGACCAGGCGCAGTCCGTGCTCGCGGTCGGTGAGGTCCTTGACGTCGGCGATGCCCTGGATCTTCTTCGAGCCGACCAGGTCCTTGATCTTGGCGATGACCTTCTCGGGGCCGACGGCGAACGGCAGTTCCGTCACCACCAGGCCCTTGCGGCGGGCCGTCACCGTCTCCACCGACACCGTCGCGCGGATTTTGAAGGTGCCGCGGCCCGTCTCGTAGGCGTCGCGGATGCCGGACAGGCCGACGATGCGGCCGCCGGTGGGCAGGTCGGGACCCGGGACGTGCCGCATCAGGGCGTCCAGATCCGCGTTCGGGTGCCGGATCAGATGGCGGGCGGCCGCGATCACCTCGGCCAGGTTGTGCGGCGGCATGTTGGTGGCCATGCCGACCGCGATTCCGGAGGCGCCGTTGACCAGGAGGTTGGGGAAGGCGGCCGGCAGGGCGACCGGCTCCTGCTCCTGGCCGTCGTAGTTGGGCGCGAAGTCGACGGTGTCCTCGTCGATCGACTCGGTCATCAGGCTCGTCGCCGCCGCCTGACGGCACTCGGTGTACCGCATGGCGGCCGGCGGGTCGTCGTTGCCCAGCGAACCGAAGTTGCCGTGGCCGTCGACCAGCGGCACGCGCATGGAGAAGGGCTGGGCCATGCGCACCAGCGCGTCGTAGATCGACGCGTCACCGTGCGGGTGCAGCTTGCCCATGACCTCGCCGACGACACGGGCGCACTTCACATAGCCTCGGTCGGGGCGCAGGCCCATCTCGTTCATCTGGTAGACGATGCGGCGGTGCACGGGCTTGAGGCCGTCGCGGGCGTCCGGCAGGGCGCGCGAATAGATGACCGAGTACGCGTACTCGAGGAAGGAGCCCTGCATCTCGTCGACGACGTCGATGTCGAGGATCTTCTCCTCGTACGAGTCGTCGGGAGGCGGGGTCTTCGTGCTGCGGCGGGCCATCGCTGCCGGCTCCTCCTGTGTTCTGGTCGCTCGCCTGCGGGGCGCTCGCGTGCTGAGGCGTGTGACGGGATCTGACGCGGACCATTGTGGACCGTGGCACTGACAGTGCGGGCCGGGACCCGGGCGTCGGCCCGGCGCCTTGTGGGGGAGGCACCTTCTCCACGGCTGCCCGCAGGCTACGCGATCTCGCTCTCGGCGTACGTCGTCCGGGAACTTCGCCGACGCTCCGCGCGCTTGCATACAGTGGCAGGACCGGCAGGAAAACCGCGGTTTCGACGACCGCGTCCGCGATCGGAAGGGACGTACATGCCCATGGGTCACACGGCCACAGCCCAGGCAGGCTCCGGGGGCCTGACAGCGACCGAGCACCGCCTGGCCAACGGCCTGCGCGTGGTGCTCTCAGAGGACCACCTGACCCCCGTCGCGGCGGTGTGCCTCTGGTACGACGTCGGATCGCGCCACGAGGTCAAGGGGCGCACCGGACTCGCCCACCTCTTCGAGCACCTCATGTTCCAGGGCTCCGCCCAGGTCAAGGGCAACGGGCACTTCGAGCTGGTCCAGGGCGCGGGCGGCTCCCTCAACGGCACCACGAGCTTCGAGCGCACCAACTACTTCGAGACCATGCCCGCGCACCAGCTGGAGCTCGCCCTCTGGCTGGAGGCCGACCGCATGGGCTCCCTGCTGACCGCCCTGGACGACGAGTCGATGGAGAACCAGCGCGACGTCGTCAAGAACGAGCGCCGTCAGCGCTACGACAACGTGCCCTACGGCACCGCCTTCGAGAAGCTCACCGCCCTCGCCTATCCGGAGGGCCACCCCTACCACCACACGCCGATCGGCTCCATGGCCGACCTGGACGCGGCGACCCTGGAGGACGCGCGCGCGTTCTTCCGCACGTACTACGCGCCGAACAACGCCGTCCTGTCGGTCGTCGGCGACATCGACCCCGAGCAGACCCTCGCCTGGATCGAGAAGTACTTCGGGTCCATCCCCGGCCACGACGGCAAGCCCGCGCCCCGGGACGGCTCCCTGCCGGACGTCATCGGCGAGCAGCTGCGCGAGGTCGTCGAGGAGGAGGTCCCGGCGCGCGCCCTGATGGCCGCCTACCGTCTGCCGCAGGACGGCACGCGCGAGTGCGACGCCGTCGACCTGGCGCTCACCGTCCTCGGCGGCGGCGAGTCCTCCCGCCTGTACAACCGCCTGGTGCGCCGCGACCGCACCGCGGTGGCGGCCGGCTTCGGCCTGCTGCGGCTCGCGGGAGCGCCCTCCCTCGGCTGGCTGGACGTGAAGACCTCCGGCGACGTCGAGGTGCCCGTCATCGAGACCGCCATCGACGAGGAGCTCGCCCGGTTCGCCGAGGAGGGCCCCACGGACGAGGAGATGGAGCGCGCCCAGGCGCAGTTGGAGCGCGAGTGGCTGGACCGCCTGGGCACGGTCGCCGGCCGCGCCGACGAACTGTGCCGGTTCGCCGTGCTGTTCGGCGACCCGCAGCTCGCCCTGACCGCCGTCCAGCGCGTGCTGGACGTGACGGCGCAGGAGGTGCGCGAGGTCGCGAAGGCCCGGCTGCGCCCCGACAACCGCGCGGTGCTGGTGTACGAGCCCACCGAGCCCACCGAGGGCACGGAGAGCGCCGAAGGCGCCGCGACCACCGCCGACGACCACGACGAGGAGGCGGCCAAGTGACCGAGCTCGCCACGATGGACTTCCACCCCCAGCCGCAGGCGGGCGACGCCAAGCCATGGGCGTTCCCGGCGCCCGAGCGCGGAACCCTCGACAACGGGCTGACCGTCCTGCACTGCCACCGCCCCGGGCAGCAGGTCGTCGCCGTCGAGGTCCTGCTCGACGCGCCCCTGGACGCCGAGCCGGCCGGCCTGGACGGCGTCGCCACGATCATGGCGCGCGCCTTCTCCGAGGGCACCGACAAGCACTCCGCCGAGGAGTTCGCCGCCGAGCTGGAGCGCTGCGGCGCCACCCTCGACGCCCACGCCGACCACCCCGGCGTCCGCGTGAGCCTGGAGGTGCCCGCCTCCCGGCTGGCCAAGGCCCTCGGGCTGGTCGCCGACGCCCTCAGGGCGCCCGCGTTCGCCGACAGCGAGGTCGAGCGCCTCGTCCGCAACCGCCTGGACGAGATCCCGCACGAGCTGGCCAACCCTTCCCGGCGTGCGGCCAAGGAGCTCTCCAGGGAGCTGTTCCCGGCCGACGCGCGCATGTCGCGCCCCCGTCAGGGCACCGCGGAGACGGTCGAGAACATCGACTCCGCGGCCGTGCGCGCCTTCTACGAGAAGCACGTCCGCCCCGCCACTGCCACCGCCGTGATCGTCGGCGACCTCACCGACGTCGACCTGGCGGCGCTCCTGGGCGACACCCTGGGCGCGTGGACGGGTTCCGCCGCGCAGCCGCGCCCGGTGCCGCCGGTCACCGCCGACGACAACGGCCGGGTCGTCATCGTGGACCGCCCCGGCGCCGTCCAGACGCAGCTGCTGATCGGCCGTATCGGACCCGACCGGCACGCGCGCGTGTGGCCCGCGCAGGTGCTCGGCACGTACTGCCTGGGCGGCACCCTCACCTCCCGTCTGGACCGCGTCCTGCGGGAGGAGAAGGGCTACACCTACGGCGTGCGCGCCTTCGGGCAGGTCCTGCGGTCCGCTCCGGACGGCTCGGGCGCCGCCATGCTCGCCATCAGCGGCTCGGTCGACACCCCCAACACCGGCCCCGCGCTGGACGACCTGTGGAAGGTGCTGCGCACGCTGGCCGAGGGCGGGCTGACCGACGCCGAGCGCGACGTCGCCGTGCAGAACCTCGTCGGCGTGGCGCCGTTGAAGTACGAGACCGCCGCGGCCGTCGCCGCCACGCTCGCCGACCAGGTCGAGCAGCACCTGCCGGACGACTTCCAGGCGACGCTCTATCAGCAGCTCGCCGCCACCGGCACCGTGGAGGCCACGGCGGCCGCCGTGAGCGCCTTCCCGGTGGACCGTCTGGTGACCGTGCTCGTCGGTGACGCGGCGCAGATCAAGGAGCCGGTCGAGGCTCTCGGCATCGGCGAGGTGAAGGTCGTCACGGCCGACTGACCTACCCGCACGCGCGCGTGGAGTCCCGGTGACGGATGTGTCACCGGGACTCCGTCTTGTCCGGACGATGTCCGAATTGAGGGAGTGACTGCCCGTCTGCCCTGTGGGATGCGCTACAAAGAGCGGCTTCCGTTTGGGAATTGACAGCGGCCCCGTCTAGGTTCGTCCGGGCTGTCCGTCAGGCATTGCGCCGCATCCGCGGCACCGGACAGTCATCGCCGAGTCCCCGTACGGCGCGAGCCAGGGGAGCCGGGGACCCAACTGTGAAGTCCCTGGGGTGAATCGGACGCCCGCGCGAGTCGCGAGGGGGCCCGTAGGAGACCTTCCTGCTCCGAACCCGTCAGCTAACCCGGTAGGCGAGAGGGAAGGAAAGGACCGCTCAACTTCATGGCGTTCACCTGCGCCACCGGGAAGCACCGTCGTCCCGGTCGGATGCGGAGCACCTCCGCGCGCGCGGCGAGCATCGCCGCACTCACCACCACGGGCGTCATCGCCACCGTCGCCTCCGGCTCCGCCGTCGCCGCCGAGCCCACGCCCTCCGTCGAGCAGACCGGCCTCGTCCCGGTCGTCACCGTCGGCGACTCCGTCGCCCAGCAGGTCGACGACCAGGCCGCCGCCCAGCAGCAGGCGGCCCAGGAGGCCGCCGAGGTGAAGAAGGCCGCCGTCATGGCAGCCATGAAGGTCAGGGAGGAGCGCGCGGCCAGGGCGCGTGCCGCCCGCGCCGCCGAGCGCAAGCGCCTGAACACCTTCGTCCCGCCGATCAGCGGCTCGTACGTCTCCACGAGCTACAAGTCCGGCGGCTCCCTGTGGTCCTCCGGCAGCCACACCGGCATCGACTTCCACGCCTCCAGCGGCACCACCGTGCACGCCGTCGGACTCGGCACCGTCGTCGAGGCCGGCTGGGGCGGCGCCTACGGCAACCAGGTCGTGATCCGGATGAGCGACGGCACGTACACCCAGTACGGCCACCTGTCGTCCATCAGCGTCTCGGTGGGCGAGCAGGTCACCCCGGGCCGGCAGATCGGCCTGTCGGGCGCCACCGGCAACGTCACCGGCCCGCACCTGCACTTCGAGGCCCGCACCAGCCCGGAGTACGGCTCGGACATCGACCCCGTCGCCTACCTCCGCAAGCACGGCGTGAACGTCTGACGCGCACGGCGCACCGAACCCACAGCCCGGCCCCCGGGGGACGCACCGACAGCGTCCCCCGGGGGCCGGGCTTTTGCCGTTTTCCCCGCTTCACCGCCTCCGCTGTCCAAAAAATATCCATGGATTCCGGCCCGCCGTCGGAAATTCCCGCACATTGCAATAGAGTCACGGAACGGACGTCACTCGTCGACGTTTCGCGGGGACAAAGGCGGAGGTCGGTCATGCGTATTCCGGCGCACTCGGTGTGCACGGCGATCCGGGACGACATCGTCGCAGGTGTCTACGAGCGCGGCAGCCGCCTCACCGAGGAACCCCTCGCCCGCCGCTACGGAGTCTCGCGCGTCCCCGTCCGCGAGGCCCTGCGCACGCTGGAGGCGGAGGGCTTCGTCGTCACGCGACGGCACGCGGGCGCGTGCGTGGCGGAACCGACCGAGCAGGAGGCCGCCGACCTGCTGGAGATGCGCCTGCTGCTGGAGCCGCTCGGCGCGTCCCGGGCCGCCCAGCGGCGCACCGAGGCGCATCTGAAGGTGCTGCGCGGCCTGGTCCGGCTGGGCCAGGAGCGCGCCAGGCGGGGAGGCAGCGAGGATCTGCGCTCCCTGGGCGGCTGGTTCCACGAGACGCTCGCCCAGGCCTGCGGCAGCCATGCCCTGTCCTCCACCCTGACCCGGCTGCGTCACAAGATCGCCTGGATGTACACGGTGGAGACGCCGGCCGACCCGGTGGAGTCCTGGGCGGAGCACGGCGCGATCGTGGACGCGGTGGCTCGCGGCGACGGGGAGCGCGCGCGGGCGATCACGGCGTTGCACACCGAGCGCGCCGCCGCCGCGCACCGGCTGCGCTTCGCCGGCGGGGGCGGGGCGGAGCGTGTGAGGACTTCGCAACACGCCGTCAACATGTCAGGCCGCCGGCATTAACACGGGAGCCGTATACAAAGAGGCAATATTCGGCGGAGACGTATTTCCGCTGCCTTTTCACGTTGCGCGCCCGGAATTGACCGGTCGCGCTTTCCGTGCGTCCGCGAACCCGTCCGCCGGCCTTTTCTGTACCTATCGCAGGGACGGGATTCCCCCCGCTGAAAATTGCCGAAATTGCGGCTGACCGGCGAGTGACCGGTACGGGGCACAAACGGCGAAGCCGCGCCGCCCGGGTGGGGCGACGCGGCTTCAAGGGTGCCGCGAGCATGGCTCAGACGGTCTCGGGAAGCTCCTCGAGACCCTCGGAGACCAGCTTGGCCAGCCGGTCCAGGGCGGCGTCCGCGCCCTCGGCGTCGGAGGCGAGGACGATCTCCTCGCCGCCCTGGGCGCCCAGACCGAGGACGGCCAGCATGGACGCCGCGTTGACGGGGTCGCCGCCCGCCTTGGCGATCGTCACCGGGACGCCTGCGGCCGTGGCGGCTCGGACGAAGATGGAGGCGGGGCGGGCGTGGAGGCCCTCGGCCCAGCCGACGTTGACGCGGCGCTCAGCCATGTGATGCTGCCCTTCGCTGTTCAGGGTTGTCTAGACCAGTGTTCCACACGTGAAGCACCTTGGAACGGGGTCGCCCCGTTCTGCCGGTGGACGTGGGATCGCGGCCTCGACCCCACGGTTTCGTCCTCACAGACTGCCTCGCGCCGTTGTCGTACGCGAGCCGTACTCTGGGCCCCATGCAGAGCGCGCCGGACCGGCACGAGTACCCCGCCCACTGGGAAGCCGACGTGGTGCTGCGCGACGGCGGCACCGCGCGCATCCGCCCCATCACCGTCGATGACGCCGAGCGCCTGGTCAGCTTCTACGAGCAGGTCTCGGACGAGTCGAAGTACTACCGCTTCTTCGCGCCCTACCCGCGTCTGTCCGCCAAGGACGTCCACCGCTTCACGCACCACGACTTTGTGGACCGGGTGGGACTCGCGGCCACGGTCGGCGGCGAGTTCATCGCCACCGTACGCTATGACCGCATCGGCGCCGACGGCATGCCCGCCTCCGCACCCGCCGACGAGGCCGAGGTCGCCTTCCTCGTGCAGGACGCCCACCAGGGCAGGGGCGTCGCCTCGGCGCTGCTGGAGCACATCGGGGCCGTCGCCCGCGAGCGCGGGATCCGCCGGTTCGCCGCCGAGGTGCTCCCCGCCAACAGCAAGATGATCAAGGTGTTCACGGACGCCGGGTACACCCAGAAGCGCAGCTTCGAGGACGGCGTCGTCCGTCTGGAGTTCGACCTCGAACCCACCGAGCGCTCCCTGGCGGTGCAGCGCGCGCGTGAGCAGCGCGCCGAGGCCCGTTCCGTGCGACGGCTCCTGGCCCCCGGCTCGGTCGCCGTCGTCGGCGTCGGACGCGCGCCCGGCGGCGTCGGCCGCGGCGTCCTCGGCAACCTGCGGGACGCGGGCTTCACCGGGCCCCTGTACGCGGTGAACAAGGCGTTCCCGGAGGACCTCAAGGAGATCGACGGGGTACCCGCCCACCGCTCCGTGGGGGAGATCGACGGACACGTCGACCTGGCGGTCGTCGCCGTCCCCGCCGAACGCGTGCCCGAGGTCGTCGCCGAGTGCGGTGAGCACGGCGTGCAGGGACTCGTCGTGCTCGCCGCCGGCTACGCCGAGAGCGGCCCCGAAGGGCGCGAGCGCCAGCGCGCACTCGTCCGCCACGCGCGCGCGTACGGCATGCGGATCATCGGCCCCAACGCCTTCGGGATCGTCAACACCGCACCGGCGGTGCGGCTCAACGCCTCACTGGCGCCGGAGATGCCGCGGCCCGGCCGCATCGGCCTGTTCGCCCAGTCCGGCGCCATCGGCGTCGCCCTCCTGTCCCGTCTGCACCGGCGCGGCGGAGGCGTCACCGGCGTCACCGGCGTGTCCACGTTCGTCTCCTCCGGCAACCGCGCCGACGTCTCAGGCAACGACGTCCTCCAGTACTGGTACGACGACCCCGACACCGACGTCGCCCTGATGTACCTGGAGTCCATCGGCAACCCCCGCAAGTTCACCCGCCTCGCACGCCGTACGGCGGCGGCGAAGCCCCTCGTGGTCGTGCAGGGCGCCGGATCCGCGCCGCAGGGCCACGCGGTACGGGCCACCCGGCTGCCGCCCGCGACCGTGTCCGCGCTGCTGCGGCAGGCCGGGGTGATCCGGGTGGAGACCATCACCGAACTCGTCGACACCGGTCTGCTGCTCGCCCGCCAGCCGCTGCCGAACGGCCCCCGGGTGGCCATCCTCGGCAACTCCGAGTCGCTCGGCCTGCTGACGTACGACGCGTGCCTCTCGCAGGGCCTGCGCCCGCTGCGGCCGAGGGACCTGACCACCCAGGCCACGGCGGAGGACTTCCACGCGGCACTGGCCCGCGCCCTGGCCGACGACGCCTGCGACGCGGTGGTGGTCACGGCGATCCCCGCGATCGGCGAGGCGTCACCCGGGGACGCGGAACTGGCCGAGGCGCTGCGCACGGCCGCGGCCGCCGGCCCCGCCAAGCCGGTGCTCGTCGTGCACGTGGAACTCGGCGGCCTCGCGGAGGCCCTGTCGGCGGCCTCCAGCACGGCCCCCCGCGCGCGTGCCGCCGCGACCACGGACCCACAGGCCCACCCCGCTCCGCCCCGAGCCGAAGGTCACACAGCCGACGCGCCCGCGCCCGACGCGCCCGTGCCCCCCGCCCCCCAGCCGCCGGGCTCCGCGACCTCCCCGGCCGCAGCCCCCGAGGGCGCTCACCTCATCCCCGCCTATCCCGCCGCCGAACGCGCGGTCCGCGCCCTCTCCGAAGCCGTGAAGTACGCGCACTGGCGCCGCGAGGCCGCCGACCCCGGCAAGGTGCCCGAGTACGACGACATCGACGAGAGGGGAGCCGCCGAGCTGATCGACGGGCTCCTCGCGCGCGGGCAGGGCCTCACCCTCGGCGCCGACGAGACCCGTGAGCTCCTCCGCCGCTACGGGATCCACCTGCGCCCCGCCGTCCCCGCCCCCACCCCCGACGAGGCCGCACGAGCCGCCGGCGCCCTCGGCTACCCCGTCGCCCTCAAGGCCACCGCTCCCCACCTCCGTCACCGCGCCGACCTGGGCGGCGTCCGCCTCGACCTCGCCGACGAGGAGCAACTGCGGCGTTCCTACGCCGAGTTGACGGAGCTGTTCGGCAGCGCCGAGGAACTGCGCCCGGTCGTCCAGGCGATGGCACCGCGCGGAGTCGACACGGTCGTCCGCGCGGTGATCGACCCGGCGGCCGGCGCGGTGCTCTCCTTCGGTCTCGCCGGAGCCGCCTCCCAACTGCTCGGGGACATGGCCCACCGCCTGGTCCCCGTCACCGACCGCGACGCGGCCTCCCTGGTCCGCTCCATCCGGACCGCCCCGCTCCTGTTCGGCTGGCGCGGATCCGCCGCCGTCGACACCCCCGCCCTGGAGGAACTCCTGCTGCGGGTCTCCCGGCTGGTCGACGACCATCCCGAGGTCGTCGCGGTCACCCTGGAACCGGTCGTCGTCGCCCCGCACGGCCTCAGCGTCCTCGGCGCCTCCGTCCGCCTCGCGCCCCCGCCCGCCCGCGACGACCTCGGCCCGCGCACCCTCCCGGTCTACTGAACGCGAGCGTTCCCGCGCAGTCAGCGGGTCCCCGTAGGATGGACCGCATGGCCAAGACCAGTACGACGACCCAGGGGCTGCGTGCGGCGATCGAGCGCAGCGGCTACTACCCGGCCCTCGTGGCCGAGGCGGTGGAGGCCGCCGTGGGCGGCGAGCCCATCCGGTCGTACCTGGTCCACCAGGAGACCACCTTCGACCAGAACGAGGTCCGCCGGCATGTGACCGTGCTGGTCCTCACCGGCAACCGCTTCATCGTCAGCCACACCGACGAGCAGGCCGCCGACAGCACCTCCCCGACGCCCTACGCCACGACGTCCACGGAGTCCGTGAAGATCGGCCGGATCTCGTCGGTCGTCGTCAGCCGTGTGGTCGCCAACCCGGAGTCGTACACCGCGGGCAGCGTCCCGCGCGAGGTCGTCCTGACCATCGGCTGGGGCGCAGTCTCCCGCATCGACCTGGAACCCGCCGCCTGCGGCGACCCCAACTGCGACGCCGACCACGGCTACACCGGCAACTCCACGGCGGACGACCTCAGCCTGCGTGTCAGCGAGGCCGGCGACGGCCCGGAGACGGTACGCCAGGCGCTCGCCTTCGCGCAGTCCCTCTCCGAGGCGACCGCGGACGTCACCCGCTGATGGCCGCGCCCGCCGCCTGGGACGACCCGGAGCCCCTCGCCGTCTCCTCCGCGCCCGTCCCCGAGTACGGCTCCGGCTCCCTCGCCGACCTGCTGCCCACCCTGGCCGCCGGCATGGGCGTCCCCGGCATGACCGCGTCGATCACGGAACTCACCCCGGCCGACCGCAACTGCGTCTTCCTCATCGACGGCCTCGGCTGGGAGCAGATCCGGTCCCACCCGGACGAGGCGCCCTACCTCCACGCCCTCCTCGGCAGCTCGCGCGGCGGCACCGGACGCCCGATCACTGCCGGCTTCCCCGCCACCACCGCGACCTCCCTCGCCTCCGTCGGCACCGGCCTCCCGCCCGGAGCGCACGGCCTGCCCGGCTACACCGTGCGCGACCCGGGCACCGGCGAGCTGATGAACCAGCTCCGCTGGCAGCCGTGGACGCCGCCGCACACCTGGCAGCCGTACCCCACGGTCTTCCAGCTCGCCGACGCGGCCGGGGTGCACGCCGCGCAGGTGTCCTCGCCCCACTTCGAGACCACCCCGCTGACCAGGGTGGCGCTCAGCGGCGGCAGGTTCCACGGCCGCCTCACCGGCGAGGAGCGCGTGGACTTCGCGGCGGAGCAACTCGCCGCCGGCGACCGCTCCCTGGTGTACACGTACTACGCCGAACTCGACGGCGCGGGGCACCGCTACGGCGTCGCCTCCGACACCTGGCGCGGCCAGCTGATGTACGTCGACCGGCTCGTCCAGCGCCTGGCCGAGCAACTCCCGCCGCGCAGCGCGCTCTACGTGACCGCCGACCACGGCATGCTCGACGTGCCCTTCGACGAACAGCACCGCATCGACTTCGACGAGGACTGGGAGCTGAGCGCCGGAGTCGCCCTGCTGGGCGGCGAGGGCCGTGCCCGTCACGTCTACGCCGTACCGGGCGCCGAGGGCGACGTCCTGACCTGCTGGCGCGAGGTCCTGGGTGAGCAGTTCTGGGTGGCCTCGCGCGAAGAGGCCGTCGCGGCGGGCTGGTTCGGCCCGCACATCGACGAACGCGTCCACGCCCGCCTCGGCGACGTGATCGCGGCCGCCCGGGACGACGTCCTGATCATCGCCTCCGAGCGGGAGCCGAAGGAGTCGGCGATGGTCGGCAACCACGGCTCCATGACCCCCGCCGAACAACTCGTCCCGCTCCTCGAAGTACGCTCCTGACGGCCACGGCCCTCCCGTCATCGACACGCCATCGACCCCGCCGAAAGGTGCGCAACCCCCCATGCCCGAGCTGGTGTTCTTCTCCGGAACCATGGACTGCGGGAAGTCGACGCTGGCTCTCCAGATCGAGCACAACCGCTCCGCGCGCGGGCTCCAGGGCATGATCTTCACCCGCGACGACCGCGCGGGCGAGGGCAAGCTGTCCTCCCGTCTCGGCCTGGTCACCGACGCGGTCGAGGTCGAGGACGGCCGCGACCTGTACGCCTACCTGGTCGACCACCTCTCGCAGGGCGGCCGCGCCGACTACGTGATCGCGGACGAGGCGCAGTTCCTCGCCGAGGAGCAGATCGACCAGCTCGCGCGTGTGGTCGACGACCTCGGCATCGACGTCTACGCCTTCGGCATCACCACCGACTTCCGCTCCAAGCTGTTCCCCGGTTCCCAGCGGCTCGTCGAACTCGCCGACCGCGTGGAGGTGCTCCAGGTCGAGGCCCTGTGCTGGTGCGGCGCCCGGGCCACGCACAACGCCCGCACCGTCGGCGGCGTGATGGTCGTCGAGGGCGCCCAGGTCGTCATCGGCGACGTCAACCAGGCGAACACCATCGGCTACGAGGTCCTGTGCCGCCGGCACCACCGGCGTCGTATGACGGCGGCCACGGCCCGGGCGGCGGCGCTGTCGCCGGACGTGCTCCCGGTGCAGCAGGTCTGACGGACCGGCCGGGGAGCCGGCTCAGCAGGAGCGCTGGATCAGCGCGAAGCGGGCCCCCTCCGGGTCGGCCACGTCCGCCACACGCCCGTGCGCAACGTCGCGCACCGGATGCAGGACACGCCCGCCCCGGCCGACGATCCGTGCGAGCGCCTCGTCCGCGTCGTCCACCTCGAAGTACGTCACCCAGTGCGGCCCCCGGTCCCGGGGCAACGCGCCCAAGCCCCGCACGCCCGCCACCGGCCGGCCGTCGACGAGCAGGGGCACGTGATCCGTGTCGGCCGGCTTCGCCGCCTGCCGCCCGTAGCCGAACACCGTCTCGTAGAACGTGGCGACGCCGGCGGCCTCGTAGGTCACCAGTTCATGCCACGCGGGCGTGCCGTGCACGCCGGTGACGGCGGTGCCGAGGTGGGCCGCCGCCTGCCAGACGCCGAAGACCGCGCCGGAGGGGTCTGAGCCGATGGCCAGGCGCCCGGCGTCACCGGCGTCGAGCGGGCCGACCCCGACCGTGCCGCCGCACAGGCGCACCGTGTCTGCCGTGGCGTCCACACGGTCGGAGGCGAGGTAGGGCGTCCAGGCGACGGTGAGGTGCCGGTCCGCAGGGAGCCGTCCGATGCCGGCCACCTCTCGGCCGTCCAGCAGCGCCCGCACATAGGGGCCGAGTTGCCGCGGACCGGCCCGGAACTCCCAGCCGAACAGCTCGCCGTAGAACTCCTGGGCGGCGGTCGGCCCGTGCGCCGTCAGACTCACCCAGCAGGGAGTGCCGAGAGCCGGCCGGGCGGACGCCACGCCGCTCGGAGCGGCAGGTCCTCCGGGTGCACGCCCCTCGGTCATCGCCACCCCTTCCCGGCCCCGCGCGGCACCCGCCGGACCACGGCCGGTTCTACACCACGTGCCCGGTGCCGTACGCCCCGTGACCGGGGTCGCTCGGCCGAGCACAGTAGCCGGACGGGGACGAAGGGACCACCCTGTGCGCAAGGATGGTGGCCATGAACGCCATCATCTCCGCATCCGAACTCGCCGACGGCCTGGCGGGCGACACCCCTCCGGTCGTTCTCGACGTCCGCTGGCAGCTCACCCTGGCGAAGGCGGCGGGCGAGCCGGCCTTCGACGGCCGGGCCGCGTACGCCTCGGGACATGTGCCCGGCGCCGTCTATGTCGACCTGGACCGCGAGCTGGCCGGGACACCCGGCCCGCGCGGCCGCCATCCCCTGCCGGACTTGGCGGAGTTCGGCGCCGCCATGCGCCGGGCGGGCGTGTCGGCGGCCCGCCCGGTCGTCGTGTACGACGGCGGGCAGGGCTGGGCGGCGGCACGCGCGTGGTGGCTGCTGCGCTGGACGGGGCATCCGGACGTGAGGGTCCTCGACGGCGGTCTGCCGTCCTGGCAGGGCGAGTTGCAGACCGACGTGCCCGTGCCGGCCGAGGGCGACTTCGAGCCGGCGCCGGTCGCCGGAGAGCTCCTCGACGCGGACGGGGCCGCCGCGCTGGCCCGCTCCGGTGTGCTGCTCGACGCGCGCGCGGGGGAGCGGTACCGGGGCGAGGTGGAGCCGATCGACAGGGTGGGCGGGCACATCCCGGGCGCGCTCTCCGCGCCCACCACCGACAACGTCGGACCGGACGGCCGCTTCCTGCCCGCCGGGGACCTCAGGGACCGTTTCAAGGCGCTGGGAGCCGCCGAGGGCACGCGCGTGGGCGTGTACTGCGGCTCGGGCGTCTCCGGCGCGCACGAGGTCCTGGCACTGGCCGTGGCGGGCGTTCCGGCGGCCCTGTACGTCGGCTCCTGGTCGGAGTGGTCCTCCGACCCGTCCCGCCCGGTCGCGGTGGGCCCCGACCCTCAGTGAGCCCTGCCCTACGGGCGCATGGGTGAGGGTCGCACCGAACAGGTGCGGCCCTCCCTGAGGCATGACCGGTGCGACCCGAAGCCGGCCGACGGCGCGTCAAGCCGCCGAACAGGCGCTCCCAGGGCGGGTCGCCGCCCGGCGCCGGTGATGAGGACGCCTTACTCCTGCTTCTTGCGCCGGGTGCCGAACACGATCTCGTCCCAGCTCGGCACCGCCGCGCGGCGGCCAGGGCGGACGCCGTCCGCCTCGGCCTGGCGGTCGGTGGCGCCGACGAGCCGGTCCCGGTGACTGCTGACCGAACGCGGCATCAGGACGTCCGCGTAGGCGGAGCCGGCGGACGCGGCGGTCGCCGGAGGCTCCTCGACGTCCTCTTCCTCGACCGGTTCGTCCGGCTCCTCCGACGGGAGGTCGGGGACGATCAGGTCGCCGCGGAAGCTCGGCACCGCCTCCAGCAGGCTGGTCAGCGAGTCGCGCTCCCGTTCGGCGCTGCTCTCCTCGGGCGGCTCGGGGGCCGGCGCGGGCAGGCTCGGCCGCTCCAGGGCGCGGTCCATCGTCCGCTCGCGCGGCAGCCGCGCGATACGCGGGACGAACGGAAAGCTGGGCTCCGGCGCGGCGAGGTCGTCGGACTCGCCGATCAGCGAGCGCGCCTCGTCGTCGACGGCCTGGACGAGCCGCCGCGGCGGGTCGTAGGTCCAGCTCGCCGAGTGCGGTTCGCCCGCGACCCGGTAGACCAGCATGACCTCCCAGGTGCCGTCGTCGCGGCGCCAGGAGTCCCACTGGACGGTGTCCTTGTCGGCGCCGCGCAGCAGCAGCCGTTCCTGCACGGCCTCGCCGAGCTGGGGGCCGGCGTTCTCGCCGGGCCGGCGCACGGGCGTCTTGCGGGCCCGCTCGGCCATGAAGGCGCGCTCGGCCAGCACGGGCCCCTCGAAGCGGCGTACGCGGTCGACGGGGATGCCCGCCATCTGGGCGACCTCTTCCGCGGTCGCACCGGCTCGTATACGCGCCTGGATGTCACGGGGGCGGAGATGGCTCTCCACCTCGATCTCGATCTGGCCGAGGCGGGGACGGTCGCCGCGGACTGCGGCGCGCAGACGCTCGTCGATGGGAAGCGTGTACTCCGTGCTGTCCGCAGCCTTCAGCACCAGCCGTGTGCCGTCATTCGAGACGGCCACGACACGCAGTTCGGGCATGGGGACCTCCCGGGTGGTGCCTGCCGACGTCACGTGCGTCGCTGCTTCCGCTAGTCGAGTGTGGCCTGCCCGGGTGCAGCCTGCCACAACCTTGCCGAGTTGCCCGGCGTGTCGGGCACGCGCCCTGACGCGCCGTTATGGCACGGTTACCTTTTCGCCACGCTAAGTGACCAACTCCGTCACCCTGTGCAACCTGCCCCCCCTCCTGGCGGTCCGGCGAGGCCCCGGACGCCCTGGCGGGAGACCGGACCCAGGGCTCGCAACAGTACTCCATTCGGGCCACCTGCGTGGATCGGCGCGCCGCGCAACTTCTGACGGCGGACGGGACTTGACTCCCTGATGCCCGATTTCCGCGATCTTGAACGTGGTGCGTTTCACGCGAACGACGGAAACGGGACCAGGCGCCCACCGTGGCCGTTACGCCCCCAGAACCCTCCGCAAGTAGTCGTTCTGGAAACGGCGTTCGGGATCGAGCCGGTCCCTCAGCGCGGTGAACTCCGCGAAGCGCGGATAGACCGAGGCGAAGTACTCCGCGTCGCGCGTGTGCACCTTGCCCCAGTGCGGCCGGCCCTCGTGCGCGGTGAAGATCCGTTCGGCGGTGGTGAAGTACCCCTGGTACGGCGTGCCCTTGACCATGTGGACGGCGATGTACGCGCTGTCGCGGCCGGAGGCGGTGGACAGGGCGATGTCGTCGGCGGGGGCCGTGCGCACCTCCACCGGGAAGCTGACGCGCAGGCCCGAGCGGTCGACCATCGCCTTCAGCTCCCGCAGCGTCTCGGTCACCGCCTCGCGCGGGACGGCGTACTCCATCTCCACGAACCGCACCCGGCGCGGGGAGGTGAACACCTTGTACGGGATGTCGGTGTAGGTGCGGGCCGACAGGGCCTTGCTGGAGATGCGGGCGATCGACGGGATCGTCGCGGGCGCCGCGCGGCCGACCCACTGGGCCACCTGGAAGACGCCGTTGGACAGGAGCTCGTCCTCGATCCACCCCGAGACCTGGCTCACCGGCCGACGCGGACCGGCGCTGCGGTTGTTGCGCTTGGTGTTGGTGCTGCCGGTGTGCGGGAACCAGTAGAACTCGAAGTGCTCGTTCTCGGCCCACAGCTGGTCGAACTCGGCGAGCACCCTGTCGAAGGGCATCGGCTCCTCGCGCGCGGTGAGCAGGAAGATCGGCTCCACCGCGAAGGTGATGGCGGTGACGACGCCGAGGGCTCCCAGGCCGATCCGGGCCGCCGCGAAGACCTCCGGATTCTCCTTCTCGGAGCAGACGAGCACCGAGCCGTCCGCCGTGACCAGCTCGAGCCCCTTGATCTGCGCGGCGATCGAGGCCGACTCGCGGCCCGTGCCGTGGGTGCCGGTGCTGGTGGCGCCCGAGACGGTCTGCTCCATGATGTCGCCCATGTTGGTGAGCGAGAGCCCCTCGCGCGCGAGGGCCATGTTGAGCCTCTTGAGGGGCGTGCCGGCCTCGACCGTGACGGTCATGGCCGCCCGGTCGATGTCGCGGATGCCGGTCAGCAGCTGAGGGTGGATCAGCACGCCGTCGGTCGCCGCGATCGACGTGAAGGAGTGGCCGGTGCCGACCGCCTTGACCTTCAGCCCGTCCTGCGCGGCGCGGCGCACGGCGGCGGCCAGCTCGTCGACGGAGGCGGGCGTGACCTCCCGCGCGGGCCGGGCGACGACGTTGCCGCCCCAGTTACGCCACGTTCCGTTCTTCGCGCTCGCTGTGCTGCTCAACGGTGCCTCCCCGACCCGGCGCCGGCCTGCTGAGCCGGCGGTACCCCAGGAAACCGACCGCGACCGCGACGGCCCCGGACACCGCAGGGACCCCGTACCCGGCCCGCGCGCCGGCCGCGTCGATGACCCAGCCGGCGATGGAGGAGCCGAGCGCGACCCCGACCGCGAGCCCGGTGCTCACCCAGGTCATGCCCTCGGTCAGTTGCGCGCGTGGTACGTGCTCTTCGATGAGGGACATGGTGGTGATCATCGTGGGAGCGATGGCCAGACCCGCTACGAACAGCGCCACGGCCAGAAACGGCAAGTTTCCGACCAGTAGGAGGGGGATCATACTCACGGCCATCATGAACACGCCCAACAGCCAGCGGCGCTCGGGCGGCCCCTGCGGCCGCAGCAGGCCGAAGACCAGCCCGGCGACGCAGGAACCCGCCGCGTAGAGCGCCAGGACGACGCTGGCGGCCCTCTTGTGGCCCTCCTCCTCGGCGAAGGCGACGGTGACCACGTCGACCGCACCGAAGATCGCTCCGGTCGCCACGAAGGTGGCCACCAGGATCTGCAGTCCCGGCGAGCGCAGCGCCGAACCGCCGCCGCGCCGCGCGCGCGGGTGCGGCGCCGGCTCGGTGGCCCGCTGCGCGGTCAGCCAGAAGACGCCGACGGCGAGGAAGCAGGCCGCCAGCAGCGGCCCCGCCTCCGGGAACCAGGTCGTGGACAGCCCGATGGAGACGATCGGCCCGAAGATGAAGCACACCTCGTCCACCACGGACTCGAAGGAGTACGCGGTGTGCAGCTGCGGAGTCCCCCGGTAAAGGGCCGCCCAGCGGGCCCGGATCATCGCGCCGAGACTCGGTACGGCGCCGATCCCGGCGGAGCACACGAACAGCAGCCATTCCGGCCCGTCGAAGTGCGCGGCCAGCAGCAGCCCGGCCGCCGCGGCGAGCGCCAGCAGTGTCGCCGGGCGCAGCACCTTGCGCTGGCCGTGCCGGTCCACCAGGCGCGAGATCTGCGGCCCGAGGGCGGCGGCCGACAGCGCGATGGTCGCCGACAGCGCGCCCGCGAGACCGTAGCGCCCGGTGAGCTGCGAGATCATCGTGACGACGCCGATGCCCATCATCGACAGGGGCATCCGGCCGACGAACCCCGCGGCGCAGAAGCCCTTGGAGCCGGGGGCGGCGAACAGGGCGCGGTAGGGGCTGGGCACGGGGGTCTCCGGTGAAGAGCGCGACAGGGGCCGTAAGGCGCGAATTCCGCTCATACAGCTTACGAAGTTAGGCAACCCTAACGCACGCCTCGCACGTCTGTTCCCGGTCAGCTTCCGGACCGGCTTTCCGGCAAGGGCGCACCCGCCCCCGGCCGCGGTCCGCGCGGCCGACCGGCACCCGCCGTTTCCGCGCTGTCAGTCGCGGGTGGCAGGATCGAAGACATGCCAGACGCGCTCGATGCCACCCCGTACGACGCCCTGCTCCTGCTCTCCTTCGGCGGCCCCGAAGGCCCGGACGACGTGGTCCCGTTCCTGGAGAACGTGACCCGCGGGCGCGGCATCCCCAAGGAACGCCTCAAGGAGGTGGGGCAGCACTACTTCCTGTTCGGCGGCGTCAGCCCCATCAACGACCAGAACCGCGCCCTGCTGGACGCTTTGCGCAAGGACTTCGCCGGCCACGGCCTCGACCTGCCGGTCTACTGGGGCAACCGCAACTGGGCCCCGTACCTGACCGACACCCTGCGCGAGATGGTCGCCGACGGCCGCCGCCGCATCCTGGTCCTCGCCACCAGCGCCTACGCCTCCTACTCCGGCTGCCGCCAGTACCGCGAGAACCTCGCCGACTCGCTGGCCGCTCTGAAGGCCGAGGGCCTGCCCCTGCCGAAGATCGACAAGCTGCGGCACTACTTCAACCACCCCGGCTTCCTCGAGCCCATGATCGACGGCGTGGTCCGGTCCCTGGCCGAACTCCCCGAAGACGTCCGCGACGGCGCCCACCTCGCGTTCACCACCCATTCGATCCCCGTCACCGCCGCCGACACCTCCGGCCCCGTCGAGGACCACGGTGACGGCGGGGCCTACGTCGCCCAGCACCTGGAGGTCGCACGGCTCGTCGCCGACGCCGTCCGCGAGCGCACCGGCGTCGACCACCCCTGGCAGCTCGTCTACCAGTCCCGCTCCGGAGCCCCGCACATCCCGTGGCTGGAACCCGACATCTGCGACCACCTGGAGGAGCGGCACGCCGCCGGCGTCCCGGCCGTCGTGATGGCGCCCATCGGCTTCGTCTCCGACCACATGGAGGTCCTCTACGACCTCGACACCGAGGCCGAGGCCAAGGCCGGGGAGCTCGGCCTGCCCGTCCGCCGCTCGGCCACCGTCGGCGCCGACCCGCGCTTCGCCGCCGCCGTCCGCGAGCTCGTCCTGGAGCGCGCCGCGGCCGAGAACGGCAAGGCCGCCACCCCGTGCGCCCTGGGATCGCTCGGCGCCTCCCACGACCTCTGCCCGGTCGGCTGCTGCCCGGCCCGCGCCCCCCGGCCCGCCGCCGCGGGCGCCGACAGCCCCTACGCGTGAGGAGCGCCGTGACCGACCCCCTGCACACGGAACTGCTCGACCTGGCCCAGGAGGCCGCCCGCAAGGCCGGCGCACTCCTGCGCGACGGCCGCCCCGCCGACCTCGCGGTCGCCGCCACCAAGTCGAGCCCCATCGACGTCGTCACGGAGATGGACATCGCGGCCGAGAAGCTGATCACCGGCCTCATCGCCGACCGCCGCCCCGACGACGGCTTCCTCGGCGAGGAGGGCTCCTCCAGCGAGGGCCGCAGCGGCGTCCGCTGGGTGATCGACCCGCTCGACGGCACCGTGAACTACCTCTACGGGCTGCCCACCTGGGCCGTGTCCATCGCGGCCGAACAGGACGGCGAGACCGTCGTCGGCGTCGTCGCGGTGCCGATGCGCGGCGAGACGTACCACGCGGTGCGCGGCGCCGGGGCCCGGGCGACCGGCGCCTGGGAGGGCGAGCGCGTCCTCGCCTGCCGTCCCGCGGCCCCCCTCGACCAGGCCCTGGTCTCCACCGGCTTCAACTACGTCACCGAGGTGCGCGCCCACCAGGCCGAGGTCGCCCGGCGGCTCATCCCCCTGGTGCGCGACATCCGCCGCGGCGGATCGGCCGCCATCGACCTGTGCGACGTGGCCGCCGGCCGCCTCGACGGCTACTACGAGCGCGGCCTGCACCCCTGGGACCTCGCCGCGGGCGACCTGATCGCCCGGGAGGCGGGCGCGCTGACCTCTGGACGCCCCTCACAGCGCCCCTCGCACGAACTGGCGATCGCCGCCACCCCGGCCGTCTTCGAGCCGCTCCAGCGACTCCTGGAGGACTTCGGCGCCTGGCACGACTGAACCGTCGTCGGCCGCTCCCGCCGGACGACGCGAAGGGGCCCCGGCGCTGGATTCGCCGGGGCCCCTCCGTCGTGCTCACGCGCGAACCGCTCAGACGCTCGTCGCGACCTCCACGCCGTGGTTGGCGGCGAGGCGGCGCAGGTCGTCGAGCTCGGCCAGCTCCACCTCGACGAGGAAGTCGTCGCCCTCGTCGCGAGCCCGCGTCAGATCGGACTCGGTCGCCTGTATGCGCTGCAGAAGTCCTGCGGTGAATGCGTCCATGCTGCGCCCCCTCGTCCTTGGGTCGTGGGTCGATGGCACGGGGGTGTGCCGGGGATGGGAAGGGACGATCACGTCTCCCGTGAGTGCCCGGCGACGCCCTGCCGGGCGGCCACGGTGCCGGACACCCACGCCGCTCTGCGGAGGAGCAGACCGCGGAGTGCCGCATGGTGCTGCGGCACATGCAGAGCGTGATCGCGGGGTGTAAAGCCGTCCTCCCCCCGCTCCCTCCGCCGGAAACCTCAACCGAACGAGAAAATCCGGCACTGCCCGGCTTCACACCGGTCCTTCATGGCTCACTCACCCGCCTTACCGCCGACTTATGGACCAAAAGGGCAGGATGGAAGCACACACCCACCAGGACCCCTGCCCGCGTGCGCCCACTGAGCGCTGCGCGGGTGGACACAGGAAGGACAAGCGACGTGCGCGTACTCGTCGTCGAGGACGAGCAACTGCTCGCCGATGCGGTGGCCACCGGTCTGCGCCGGGAGGCCATGGCCGTCGACGTCGTGTACGACGGGGCGGCCGCCCTGGAGCGCATCGGCGTCAACGACTACGACGTGGTCGTCCTCGACCGCGACCTCCCGCTCGTGCACGGCGACGACGTCTGCCGCAAGATCGTCGAACTCGGCATGGCCACGCGCGTGCTGATGCTCACGGCCTCCGGCGACGTCAGCGACCGCGTCGAGGGGTTGGAGATCGGCGCCGACGACTACCTCCCCAAGCCCTTCGCCTTCAGCGAGCTGATCGCACGCGTGCGTGCCCTCGGCCGGCGCACCAGCGTGCCGCTGCCGCCCGTCCTGGAGCGCGCCGGCATCAAGCTCGACCCCAACCGCCGCGAGGTCTTCCGCGACGGCAAGGAGGTCCAGCTCGCCCCCAAGGAGTTCGCCGTCCTGGAGGTGCTGATGCGCAGCGAGGGCGCCGTCGTCTCCGCCGAGCAGCTCCTGGAGAAGGCCTGGGACGAGAACACCGACCCGTTCACCAACGTCGTGCGCGTGACCGTCATGACCCTGCGCCGCAAGCTCGGCGAACCCCCGGTGATCGTCACCGTGCCCGGCTCCGGCTACCGGATCTGACGCACCATGGCCACGACACCAGCGCCTCCCCAGGCGCCTCCGAAGCCCACGTGGGACCCGAGAAGGCCGCAGGCGCCCTTCCCCTGGCTGCGCCCGACCATCCGGATAAGGCTCACCCTGCTGTACGGCGGCATGTTCCTGATCGCCGGCATCCTGCTGCTGTCGATCATCTACCTGCTGGCCGCGCAGGCGCTGAACGTCGGCAGCGAACTCCCCTTCAAGATCACTCAGGGCAAGGTCATCAGCCAGGTCTGCGACCTGCCCGGGTCGGCCACACCCGACGTGTTCAACCAGGCGATGAACGACTGCGTCAACGAACAGCGTCGGCACGCCCTGGACGACCTGCTCAGCCGCTCCCTGCTGGCCCTGCTCGGCCTCGCCGTGATCGCCTTCGCCTTCGGCTACGCCATGGCCGGCCGCGTCCTGGCCCCGCTCGGGCGCATCCTGCGCACCGCGCGCGCGGTGGCCGGCTCCGACCTGTCCCGCCGTATCGAGCTGGACGGACCGGACGACGAGCTCAAGGAGCTGGCCGACACCTTCGACGACATGCTGGAGCGGCTCCAGCGCGCCTTCACCGCCCAGCAGCGCTTCGTCGGCAACGCCTCGCACGAGTTGAGGACACCGCTGGCGATCAACCGCACGCTGCTCGAGGTGCACCTTTCCGACCCCCACGCGCCCGTGGAGCTCCAGCAGCTCGGCAAGACCCTGCTGGCGACGAACGAGCGCAGCGAACAGCTTGTGGAGGGCCTGCTGCTGCTCGCCCGCAGCGACAACCAGATCGTCGAGCGCAAGCCCGTCGACCTGGCCGAGGTGGCAGGACAGGCCATCGACCAGGTGCACGCGGAGGCGGAGGCCAAGGGCGTGGAGATCCGCGGCAAGCGCCACAAGGCCGTCGTGCAGGGCAACGGCGTGCTGCTGGAGCGGATCGCGCTCAACCTCGTGCAGAACGCCGTGCGGTACAACGTCCCGGCGGACGGCTGGGTCGAGGTGACCACCGAGATCCAGCACGGCCAGGCGGTCCTCGTGGTGTCGAACACGGGGCCGGTCGTTCCCGCGTACGAGATAGACAATCTTTTCGAGCCCTTCCGGCGGCTGCGCACGGAACGCACCGGAAGCGACAAGGGAGTCGGGCTCGGACTGTCCATCGTGCGGTCCGTGGCCCGTGCGCACGGCGGTCATATCGCCGCGCAACCACGCGAGGGAGGAGGGCTCATGATGCGAGTCACCCTTCCCGTCTGAGATCATGTCGCCGACACACGCGGGGATGTTCGCTTTGCGCGGAATTTTCAAGGTCGCGATCCGGGCCCGCCGTGTGTGATCGATCACAAGGGCGATTTTCTGGCCATCTACTCTCCGTGATCATGAATGCCTTCGGAAAGCCCGGAAACTCCGGGTTTTCGGGGGTCCTGATCACGGGAAGTACACGGTGAGGCGCCTTTGAGGTGCGACATTCGGACCGTGTACGGTCCCGATCGCCATCCAACCCGATCACCCGTGAGGAGTCCGGTTGGGTGTCGATTGAGTAACAGACCTTGATGTGAGGCAAAATCTCCGCCTCGAGGCGGGCACAAGTCCGGCCTCTCACGCGTTACGTGCGCTGGAGACACCGCAGACACCCAGAGGGGGAGAGGCGAAATGGCAACCGATTACGACACCCCACGCAAGACCGATGACGATGTCGACTCCGACAGCCTTGAAGAGCTGAAGGCACGACGGAACGACAAGTCCGCTTCCGCCGTGGACGTCGATGAATTCGAGGCCGCGGAGGGACTGGAACTGCCCGGCGCGGACCTCTCCAATGAGGAGCTGGCCGTCCGGGTGCTGCCCAAGCAGCAGGACGAGTTCACCTGCATGAGCTGCTTCCTGGTGCACCACCGCAGCCAGCTGGCCCGGGAGAAGAACGGTCAGCCGATCTGCCGCGACTGCGACTGAGGGCGGGTCGGCCGTGACTGGCTCGACCCCTCCTCGGAAGCGCCGCTTCCTTCGCCCGGGAGCGGACAAGGGGCCGTCCGACGGCCCTCACGGCGTGCGTGACGACGAGCGAGGCTCATCCGGCGCGGGAGTGCTTCCCGCGGGATCGGCCTCGCTCGCATCGGCGGACGACCGGGGTGACCTCCCGGCCGCCGCTCGGGACGCCGCGCCCGTCGCCAGACGACGGGCGGCGGCGATCCGGGACAAGGCCGTGGACCTGGCCAAGGACGGCGTCCGCAAGAGCGGCAGCCGTGCCCGGGCCGGCCTGGCCCATCTCGCCGACCGGATCATCGACATCGCGCCGCGGGTTCCCGTACGGGACCTGCGGACACTGCGCGGGCACTTCCCCGGCCTCGGCCCGGAGCAGCTCGCAGACAAACTCGTCTCGGGCGCGGCGAAGGCCACGTCCACCGTCGGCGCGGGCGTGGGCGCGGCCGCGATGCTCCCCGTGCCGCCCGCGATGCCGGCCGAGATCGCCGCGGAGATCACGGGCGTCGCCGCGATCGAGCTCAAGCTGATCGCCGAACTGCACGAGGTGTACGGCGTACGACCGCCCGGGAACCTCAAGGACCGCAGCACCACGTACCTGCGCGTGTGGTCGGGCGAGCGCGGGGTGGACCCGCTCAAGCCCAGCTCCCTCAACTCCGCCCTCGGCGGTCAGATGAAGCGCGAGCTGCGGCAGCAGATCATGAAGCGCATGGTCCGCGACCTGCCCAACCTGATGCCCTTCCTGGTGGGCGCGGCCGTGGGCGCGATGATGAACCGGCGGGACACCAAGAGGCTGGCGGCCAAGATCCGCGCCGACCTGCGCAAGCGCCAGGTGCCCTGGGACGCGCTGCCCGAACTGCCGCCCCTGGAGACACCGGAGCGTCCGCTGCCCCTCACAGGCGACCCCAGGGAGCTTCTGCGCGGGCCGGGGGAAGAGCCCGGGAAGCCCTGAGCCCCCGTGGGCCGGCGGGCCGGTGGAGCGGCACCCGAGCAGAGGCCGCCAGGTCTTCGCGCGGCACGGGCGAAACCTTTGCCCTCGCCGCCTGCCTGCGGCCTGAGGCAGCCCGGCGCCACGTGTCAGGGGCAGCCGCTCGCCGCTTCGCGGCCGCCCCGCGCCCTCAGCCGGGGGGCGCTGGGCGTGGGGACGGGGACCGCCGCCTCCGACACCGCACCGTCCGGTGCCGACTGATCGCCGAGCCCTGGCGCAGCGCCTCCGGGGCCGTCGCCGCGCTCTAGGCCGCCGTCTTCCGTGCCGCCCGCAGCGCCTCCGCCAGCCGCTCCGGCTCGCGCGTCGACAGGTACAGGTAGGGCGTCGGATCGTCCGGGTCGGTGACCTCCACACGCAGGGCGGTGGGGATGTAGGCGCGCAGCAGGAGGAAGGCGCGGGTGTCCGCCTTGTACGTGCGCCAGGCGCGTGCCTCCTCGGGGTCGAGGACCTCTGCCTCGCCCAGCGCCGACACCGGGATCTTGGCGTCGCCCGCGACGAGCGAGTCGCCCACGATCCGGATCCGGACGGACCCGTACGAGCTCGCCACGACCGCCGCCGCCGCGGTCCCGCCGACCAGACCGCCGAGCAGCGGCAGGGTGCCGAACGGCAGCAGGATCAGTGCGAAGGAAACTCCGACGAGGAACGAGACGAACCACCACGAACGGGGGGCGGTGAGGCGTTCTTCGTACGGGGTGGCGGAGAGCTGCATGAAGCCAAGCTTGGCACGGTGTCCGCATCTCTCCGACGCGCGGGTAAGGTCTGCGGCTGTGAGTGGTACTTCCCCGGTTCTTCAACCTCCGGCCGACGCGGTGAAACCCGTTCGGCACCCCGATGCCCCCGTGCCCGGGGAGCTTCTCGGTGCCCACTACGAACAGTGTTTCGGATGCGGCGGGGGGCAGCCCCACGGGCTGCACCTGGAGGCGCGGGCCGGCGAAGGCGTCACCGTCACCGCCGAGTTCACCGTCCAGCCCGCCCATCAGGGGGCGCCGGGGCTGGCCCACGGCGGTGTCCTGGCCTCCGCGCTCGACGAGACGCTCGGCTCGCTGAACTGGCTGCTGCGCACCATCGCGGTCACCGGACGGCTGGAGACCGACTTCGTCCGTCCCGTGCCGGTCGGCGCCACGCTGCACCTGGAGGCCGAGGTGACGGCGGTGGCCGGCCGGAAGATCTACTCGACCGCCACCGGGCGGATCGGCGACCCCGAGGGCCCCGTCGCCGTCCGCGCCGACGCCCTGTTCATCGAGGTCAAGGTCGACCACTTCGTCGACCACGGCCGCGAGGAGGAGATCCAGGCCGCCATGAGCGACCCGGACCAGGTCCGGCGCACCCGCGCCTTCGAGGTGAACCCGTGAGCCACTCTCCCGTGCAGGTCCTCCTTCGGCGCGTCGACCCCGACGTACCGCTTCCGACGTACGCGCACCCCGGTGACGCGGGCGCCGATCTGCGGACCACCGAGGCCCGTGAACTCGCGCCGGGGGAGCGGGCCGTACTGCCGACGGGGGTGTCCATCGCGCTGCCCGAGGGGTACGCGGCTTTCGTGCACCCTCGTTCAGGGCTCGCCGCCCGGTGCGGCGTCGCCCTCGTGAATGCCCCGGGGACGGTTGATGCCGGGTACCGTGGGGAGATCAAGGTGATCGTGGTGAATCTCGACCCGCGCGAGTCCGTGCGGTTCGAGCGCTTCGACCGGATTGCCCAACTGGTCGTCCAGCAGGTCGAGAGGGTCCGCTTCCACGAGGTGGCGGAACTTCCCGACTCGGCGCGGGCCGAGGGGGGCTTCGGGTCCACCGGTGGTCACGCCGCCGTGGACGGCGGAAGCGGCACAAGTGGTCAGGCCGCCGCAGGCGGTCCGACGGGTGGGAATCGATACGCTTCGGTCGTATCCGACCGGGAAGGACAGTGACGTGTTCGGACGTCGCAACAAGAAGGGTGCCGCCGAGGACGCGGCCGGCGAGGCCGAGCAGGTCGTCGACAGTGTCGACACTGAGGCGGACGAGGTAGAGGGCGAGCGCGAGCGAGTGCGGCTCGAGCCCGAACCGCGGCCCGACGGGCCCTGGGACAGCTCCGAGGTGCGCGACCCCGGCGAGGGGCGCGTGGATCTGGGCGGCATCTTCGTGCCCGGCGTCGACGGCATGGAGCTGCGGGTCGAGGTCGCGGGCGACGCGATCGTCGCGGCCACCGTCGTACTGCGCGACAGCGCCATCCAGTTGCAGGCCTTCGCCGCGCCCAAGCGGGAGGGCATCTGGGGCGAGGTCCGCGAGGAGATCGGCTCCGGCATCACCCAGCAGGGCGGCATCATCGACGAGGTCGAGGGACCGCTGGGCTGGGAGCTGCGCGCCCAGGTGCCGGTGCAGCTGCCCGACGGCACGGGCGGGTTCCACGTCGTGCGGTTCGTCGGCGTCGACGGGCCCCGCTGGTTCCTGCGCGGCGTCATCTCGGGACAGGGCGCGGTGCAGCCGCAGGCCGCCGGCCTGCTCGAGCAGATCTTCCGCGACACGGTCGTGGTCCGCGGCGAGGGTCCGATGGCCCCCCGGGACCCGATCGTCCTGAAGCTGCCGAACGACGCCCAGATGGTGCCCGAGGGAGTCCAGCAGGAAGAGGCCGGCTCCCGGTTCTCCGGCGGAATGGGCCAGCTGCAGCGCGGGCCGGAGATCACCGAGGTCCGCTAGGGCGCGGCGCGAGCCGATCCAGAGCAATTGGGGCCGCATCCCGGAAGGGGTGCGGCCCTTTCGCTGTTCTGGCCGGCCGGCTGGCGGACCGCTTGCCTGCTTGTCGGTCTGCCTGTCTGTGCCGGCGCGCCGTCGCCGTGGCCCGACCTCCGCACCCGATCCAGGTCGGCTTCCGTCGGCGTGAACCGATCGGGGGGCCTCATCCGATGAAGCGGTGAAGGCCGGAGAGCGGAGCGGTGAGGGGGAACGGGTCATGATCGTGTCGACCAGGAGGGCGCCCAGCGCGTCAGGGTTGCGTAAAAGGCGTTCAGTGGCCTGCTTCTCGTCCCCATTGTCCGAGTCCTTGGCCGTAAGGTCGACGCTGCGTAGGCAGTGGTTACGGGAAGACAATGGGGCCATGGGACGCGGCAAGCTTCGGATCTACCTCGGTGCCGCCCCGGGCGTGGGCAAGACCTACGCCATGCTGTCGGAGGCGCACCGTCGTCTGGAGCGGGGCACGGACTGCGTCGTGGCGTTCGTCGAGCACCACGACAGGCCGCGCACCGAAGTGATGCTGCACGGCCTGGAGCAGGTACCGCGCCGGGAGTTGAGCTACCGGGACGCCCTCTTCACGGAGATGGACGTGGACGCAGTGCTGGCCCGGCGTCCCCAGGTCGCCCTGGTGGACGAACTCGCCCACACCAACGTCCCCGGCTCGCGCAACGCCAAGCGCTGGCAGGACGTCGAGGAACTGCTCGCCGCCGGCGTGGACGTCGTCTCCACGGTGAACATCCAGCACCTGGAGTCCCTGGGCGACGTCGTGGAGTCGATCACGGGGGTGCGGCAGCAGGAGACGGTCCCTGACGAGTTCGTGCGGCGCACCGACCAGATCGAGCTGGTCGACATGTCCCCCGAGGCCCTGCGCAGGCGGATGGCGCACGGCAACGTCTACAAGCCCGACAAGGTCGACGCGGCCCTGTCGAACTACTTCCGCCCCGGCAACCTCACCGCCCTGCGCGAGCTGGCGTTGCTGTGGGTGGCCGACCGGGTCGACGAGTATCTGCAGGAGTACCGGAGCGAGCACCGGGTGTCGGCGATCTGGGGATCGCGGGAGCGGATCGTCGTGGGGCTCACGGGCGGCCCGGAGGGGCGGACGCTGATCCGGCGGGCGGTGCGGCTGGCGGAGAAGGGCGCCGGGGGCGAGGTGCTGGCGGTCTACATAGCGCGAAGCGACGGGCTGACGGCAGCCTCCCCGAAGGAACTCGCCGTGCAGCGCACGCTCGTGGAGGACCTGGGCGGCACCTTCCACCACGTCATCGGCGACGACATACCGGCCGCGCTGCTCGACTTCGCCCGCGGGGCGAACGCCACCCAGATCGTCCTGGGCTCCTCCCGCCGCAAGGCCTGGCAGTACGTCTTCGGCCCCGGCGTCGGCGCCACCGTCGCCCGGGAGTCGGGTCCCGACCTCGACGTGCACATCGTCACGCACGAGGAGGCCGCCAAGGGGCGGGGACTGCCGGTGGCCCGGGGAGCGCGGCTGGGGCGGGCCCGGCTCCTGTGGGGCTGGCTGGTCGGGCTCGCCGGCCCGGTCACGCTGACGGTGCTGCTGACCACCGTCGACCTCGGTCTCGCCAACGACATGCTGCTGTTCCTGACGGTGACCGTCGCGGCGGCGCTGCTCGGCGGGCTGCTGCCGGCCCTGGCCTCGGCGGCGCTGGGCTCCCTGCTGCTGAACTACTTCTACACACCGCCCCTGCACCACTGGAGAATCGCCGACCCGAAGAACATCGTCGCCATAGTGATCTTCGTGGGGGTCGGTGTGTCGGTGGCCTCCGTGGTGGACCTCGCGGCCAGACGCACCCAGCAGGCGGCCCGGCTGCGCGCCGAGTCCGAGATCCTCTCCTTCCTCGCGGGCGACGTCCTGCGCGGCGAGACCAGCCTGGAGGGGCTCCTCGAGCGGGTCCGGGAGACCTTCGGCATGGACTCGGCGGCCCTGCTGGAGCGGGAGAGCGACGTCGCGCCCTGGACGTGCGCGGGCCGGGCCGGCGCCGGGAAGCCGGTGGAACGGCCGGAGGAGGCCGACGTGGACGTCCCGGTCGGTGACCGCATGGCGCTGGCGCTCACGGGGCGGGTGCTGCCGGCCGAGGACCGCCGGGTGCTGGCCGCGTTCGCGGCGCAGGCCGTGGTGGTCCTGGACCGGCGGCGGCTTCAGGAGGAGGCCGACCGGGCCCGCACGCTCGCCGAGGGCAACCGGATCCGCACCGCCCTGCTGGCCGCCGTCAGCCATGACCTGCGTACCCCGCTGGCCGGGATCAAGGCGGCGGTCTCCTCGCTGCGCTCGGACGACGTGGAGTGGTCCGAGGAGGACGAAGCGGAGCTGCTGGAGTCGATCGAGCAGGGCGCCGACCGGCTGGACCATCTGGTCGGCAACCTGCTCGACATGTCCCGCCTACAGACCGGCACCGTCACGCCGATCGTGAGGGAGATCGACCTCGACGAGGTGGTCCCGATGGCTCTCGGCGGGGTCCCCGAGGACAGCGTGGAGCTCGACATCCCCGAGACGCTGCCCATGGTGGCCGTCGATGCCGGACTGCTGGAGCGGTCGGTGGCCAACCTGGTGGAGAACGCCGTCAAGTACAGCCCGGACGGCGAGCGGGCCCTCGTCTCGGCGAGCGCCATGGCCGAGCGCGTCGAGGTACGGGTCGTGGACCGCGGGCGCGGAGTGCCCGACGAGGCCAAGGAGCGGATCTTCGCGCCCTTCCAGCGCTACGGCGACGCCCCGCGCGGCACCGGCGTGGGCCTCGGCCTGGCGGTGGCGCGCGGCTTCGCCGAGGCCATGGGCGGCACCCTGACCGCCGAGGACACACCGGGCGGCGGCCTCACCATGGTCCTCACCCTGCGTGCGGCAGGATCACGCGCGGGACCCATCGACACGGACGTCCCGGGCGGCGTCCCAGCGGAACCTGTCCCCGTACGACCGGAAAGGCGGGCCTCATGACCCGGGTGCTCGTGATCGACGACGAGCCGCAGATCGTGCGCGCCCTGGTGATCAACCTCAGAGCACGCAAGTACGAGGTGGACGCGGCCCACGACGGGACCACCGCCCTCCAGCTCGCCGCCTCCCGCCACCCGGACGTGGTCGTCCTCGACCTGGGGCTGCCCGACATGGACGGCGTCGAGGTGATCAAGGGCCTGCGCGGCTGGACCAGGGTGCCGATCCTGGTGCTGTCCGCCCGGCACTCCTCCGACGAGAAGGTCGAGGCGCTCGACGCCGGCGCCGACGACTACGTCACCAAGCCCTTCGGCGTGGACGAGCTCCTGGCCAGGCTGCGGGCCGCCGTCCGCCGTGCCGAACCCGCCGGAGGCGGAGAGGACGACGTCCTGGTGGAGACCGACGCGTTCACCGTCGACCTCGTCGCCAAGAAGGTCGACCGGGGCGGCAGGGACGTACGGCTGACGCCCACCGAATGGCATCTTCTGGAGGTGCTGGTGCGCAACACCGGCCGGCTGGTCAGCCAGAGACAGCTGCTCCAGGAGGTGTGGGGTCCGTCGTACGGCACGGAGACCAACTATCTGCGCGTGTACATGGCCCAGCTGCGCAGAAAGCTGGAGGCGGACCCGTCGCATCCCCGGCACTTCATCACCGAGCCGGGGATGGGATACCGGTTCGAGAAGTGAGCCGCGGGCCGCCAGGGTCGTGGAAGTGGGCGCGGGCGCGGGCGCGTCACGCGGGTGCGGGGTGGGCGCCGGGCCCCGGTACGCTTCAGATATGAGTGCTCTTCCTCGTTCCGAGAAGCCGGTGGGCCGGTTCCGGCGCATGCTCGATCGGCTCTCCTCGTCGCAGGAGGACCTGGAGTCCGAGGAGCTGCGGGAGGACGCGCAGACCGCCGGCTGCACACGGATCGGAGACTGCCAGGACCGCCAGATCGTGACGGTTACTGGTACCTTGCGCACGGTCACCCTGCGACCGCGCGCCGGAGTCCCGGCCCTGGAGGCGGAGCTGTTCGACGGTTCCGCCGCGCTGGACGTGGTGTGGCTGGGCCGGCGCTCGATAGTCGGCATAGAGCCGGGGCGCAGACTCATCGCATCGGGCCGGATCTCGATGAGCCGGGGCCGCCGGGTGCTGTTCAATCCCAAGTACGAACTGAGACCCCTCGGTAGGGAGTAGCCGGTGACGTCGCTCGACAAGCCGACCGAAGACACTCAGCAGGACGACGCCCGGGCGGTGACCGAGGCCGCGCTGTTCGAGGCGTTCGGCGGGGTGCGCGGCATGGTCGAGACGGTGCTGCCCGGCCTGCTGTTCGTCACGATCTACACGATCAACAAAGACCTGCACATGTCGGCGATCGCCGCGCTCGCGGTGTCGCTCGTCCTGGTCGTGGTGCGCCTCGTCAAGAAGGACACCGTGAAGCACGCCTTCAGCGGTGTATTCGGTGTCGCCTTCGGTGTCGTGTTCGCGATGATGACCGGCAACGCCAAGGACTTCTACCTCCCCGGCATGCTCTACACGCTGGGCCTGGCGCTGGCCTACATCATCACGACGCTGTGCGGGGTGCCGCTGCTCGGCCTGATCCTCGGGCCGGTGTTCAAGGAGAACCTCTCCTGGCGGACCCGCAACCCCGGCCGCAAGAAGGCGTACGCCAAGGCCAGCTACGCCTGGGGCCTGATCCTGCTCGGCAAGTGCGCGATCCTCTTCCCGCTGTACTGGTGGGCCGACACCACGCAGCTGGGCTGGGTGCTGGTCGCGCTGAAGATCCCGCCGTTCCTGCTGGCGGTATGGCTGACGTGGGTGTTCCTGGCGAAGGCGCCGGCGCCGATCGACGTCTTCGCGGAGATGGAGGCGGAGGAGAAGGCCGCTGCCGCGCGGACGGAGACCGACACGGAGACCGCGCCCTCCGAGGCCGGCGGGCGGCACCGCCGCGAAGGGTAGTCGCCGGCCCGGCCGGACGACGAGCACAGTCGCCGAGCACACACGACGGGGGCGCCCGGAGATCTCCGGGCGCCCCCGTCGTGTGTGCTCGGCGACTCGGCGTCGCCGTGGGCGGGCGCGGCTCAGCCCACCGTGTCCTCGCGGCGGACCGACAGCAGGTCCTCCAACTGCTCCTCCCGGGCCTGAGCGGCGACGAAGAGCAACTCGTCGCCCGCTTCCAGGGAGTCCTCGCGGGTCGGGGTCAGCACCCGGGTGCCGCGGATGATGGTGACCAGCGAGGTGTCCTCGGGCCACTCCACATCGCCGACCTGGGTACCGGCGAGGGCGGACTCCTCGGGGAGGGTCAGCTCCACGAGGTTGGCGTCGCCGTGGCTGAAGCGCAACAGGCGGACCAGGTCGCCGACGCTGACCGCCTCCTCGACGAGGGCCGACATCAGACGCGGGGTGGAGACGGCGACGTCCACGCCCCAGGACTCGTTGAAGAGCCACTCGTTCTTGGGGTTGTTGACGCGGGCGACGACGCGCGGGACGCCGTACTCCGTCTTGGCGAGCAGCGAGACGACCAGGTTGACCTTGTCGTCGCCCGTCGCGGCGATCACGACGTTGCAGCGCTGGAGGGCCGCCTCGTCCAGGGACGTGATCTCACAGGCGTCGGCGAGCAGCCACTCCGCCTGCGGGACGCGCTCGACCGAGATGGCGGTCGGCGCCTTGTCGACGAGCAGGACCTCGTGGCCGTTCTCCAGCAGTTCGCCCGCGATCGAGCGGCCGACGGCGCCGGCTCCGGCAATGGCGACCCTCATCAGTGACCGCCTTCCTTCGGGCCCTCGGCGAACGACGCCTCGATCTTCTCGACCTCGTCGCTGCGCATCATCACATGCACCAGGTCGCCCTCCTGCAGCACGGTCTGCGAGGTGGGCAGGATGGCCTCGCCGAGGCGGGTCAGGAACGCCACGCGCACGCCCGTCTCCTCCTGCAGCTTGCTGATCTTGTGACCGACCCAGGCGGCGGAGGCGTGCACCTCGGCGAGCTGGACGCCGCCGGTGGGGTCGCGCCACAGCGGCTCCGACCCCGAGGGCAGCAGCCGGCGCAGCATCTGGTCGGCCGTCCAGCGGACGGTGGCCACGGTCGGGATGCCCAGGCGCTGGTAGACCTCGGCGCGGCGAGGGTCGTAGATACGCGCGGCGACGTTCTCGATGCCGAACATCTCGCGGGCGACACGCGCGGCGATGATGTTGGAGTTGTCGCCGCTGGAGACGGCGGCGAACGCGCCGGCCTCCTCGATGCCCGCCTCACGCAGGGTGTCCTGGTCGAAACCGACACCGGTGACCCGGCGGCCGCCGAACGAGGAGCCGAGACGTCGGAAGGCGGTGGGGTCCTGGTCGATCACGGCGACCGTGTGCCCCTGCTGCTCCAGGGTCTGGGCGAGAGCGGAACCCACTCTGCCGCAGCCCATGATGACGATGTGCACGACCGTCCTTCCGAGGTCAGAAATCGCTGGGGTGGCTTGGAGGGTCCGCGCACGATGAGCGTCCGAGGACCCCCTCACAGGGTCTCAGACCGCCGCCCGGGCTACACACGCGCGGGGCACTCCGAGTGCGGGCCGCGCCGTCGGGCGACGGGCGACGGCCCGGGCCACCGTCGCGCGGTCAGCGACGGCTGATGCTCCAGACACTGAGGAAGGTGAGGATTCCGAGGCCGACGACGCTGCCGGCGGCACCGATCAACTCCGCGGTCGTGTGCATGGAACCTCCGAAGGGCTACGGCGAGCGTGGATTGTCATATAGGCATGACGATTGGTGTGCCTGCAGAATCCCCCGTCGCGCCGTGGCCGATTTCACCCGTGAGGCAGACGTGACACGGCATCACCCGGCCGAGGCCGGGGGAGGGTGGGCGGCCCCGTGTTCGAAGGCCTACGATCCTCTGTTGTGTCCAAACTGACCGACGTGCCCAAACGGATCCTGATCGGGCGCGCACTGCGCAGTGATCGGCTCGGAGAAACGCTCCTGCCGAAGCGCATCGCCCTGCCCGTCTTCGCCTCCGACCCGCTGTCCTCCGTGGCATACGCCCCCGGCGAGGTGCTGCTGGTCCTGTCCATCGCGGGCGTGTCGGCCTACCACTTCAGCCCGTGGATCGCGCTCGCGGTCGTCGTCCTGATGTTCACGGTGGTCGCCTCCTACCGGCAGAACGTCCACGCCTACCCCAGCGGCGGCGGCGACTACGAGGTGGCCAACACCAACCTCGGCCCCAAGGCCGGCCTGACCGTCGCGAGCGCGCTGCTCGTCGACTACGTCCTGACCGTCGCCGTCTCCATCTCCTCCGGCATCGAGAACCTGGGCTCCGCGATCCCCTTCGTCGTCGAGCACAAGGTGATCTGCGCCGTCGCCGTCGTCGTGCTGCTGACCCTGATGAACCTGCGGGGCGTCAAGGAGTCCGGCAAGCTCTTCGCGATCCCCACGTACGTGTTCGTCGCCGGCGTCTTCATCATGATCGCCTGGGGGGCCTTCCGCGGGCTCGTCCTCGACGACACGATGCGGGCGCCGACGGCTCAGTACACCGTCAAGGCCGAACACCAGGGCCTCGCCGGCTTCGCGCTGGTCTTCCTGCTGCTGCGCGCCTTCTCCTCCGGCTGCGCCGCACTCACCGGCGTCGAGGCGATCTCCAACGGCGTCCCGGCGTTCCGCAAGCCCAAGTCGAAGAACGCGGCGACCACGCTCGCGGCGATGGGCCTGCTGGCCGTCACCATGTTCTGCGGCATCATCGTCCTGGCCCTGGTCACCGACGTCCGCATGGCCGAGAACCCGGCCGCCGACCTGCTGAAGAACGGTGTCGCGGTCGGCGCCGACTACGTGCAGAACCCGGTGATCACGCAGGTCGCCGAGGCGGTCTTCGGCAAGGGCAGCTTCTTCTTCATCGTGCTCGCGGCGGCCACCGCCCTGGTGCTGTTCCTGGCGGCGAACACCGCCTACAACGGCTTCCCCGTCCTCGGCTCGATCCTCGCCCAGGACCGCTACCTGCCCCGCCAGCTGCACACCCGCGGCGACCGGCTCGCCTTCTCCAACGGCATCGTGCTGCTGGCCGGCGCGGCGGTACTGCTGATCTGCATCTACGGCGCCGACTCCACCCGCCTGATCCAGCTGTACATCGTCGGCGTGTTCGTGTCGTTCACCCTCAGCCAGACCGGCATGGTCCGGCACTGGAACCGCCACCTGACGACCGAGACCGACCCCGACAAGCGCCGCCACATGATCCGCTCCCGTGCGATCAACACCTTCGGCGCCTTCTTCACCGGCCTGGTCCTCGTCGTCGTCCTCGTCACCAAGTTCACCCACGGCGCCTGGGTCGCCCTGCTCGGCATGGTGATCTTCTACGGCACGATGACCGCGATCCGCCGGCACTACGACGGCGTCTCCGCGGAACTCGCCGCGCCCGAGGGCCCGAGCGACGACAGCGTCCGCCCCTCCCGCGTCCACTCGGTGCTGCTCATCTCCAAGATCCACCGTCCGACGCTGCGCGCCCTCGCCTACGCCAAGCTGATGCGCTCCGACACCCTGGAGGCGCTCACCGTCAACGTCGACCCGGCCGAGACGAAGGCGCTGCGCGAGGAATGGGAACGGCGCGGCATCGACGTACCGCTGAAGGTCCTCGACTCCCCGTACCGGGAGGTCACGCGGCCGGTCATCGAGTACGTCAAGAGCCTGCGCCGGGAGTCGCCGCGTGACGCGGTGTCCGTGATCATCCCCGAGTACGTGGTCGGCCACTGGTACGAGCACTTCCTGCACAACCAGAGCGCCCTGCGGCTCAAGGGCCGGCTGCTGTTCACGCCGGGCGTCATGGTCACGTCCGTCCCGTACCAGCTGCAGTCCTCCGAGGCGGCCAAGAAGCGGGCCCGCAGGCAGCAGGACTGGAGCGCGCCGGGATCGGTCCGGCGCGGTCCGGCGGACGCGGGGCGGGCGAAGGAGTCGTCCGACACCAAGAGCTGACCGCCCCCGCGCACAGCACCCCGGTCAACGGCCGGACGGCGCCCACGTAGACTGGTGGGCTGTTGTCCGGCCGTTCGTCCACCCTCGTCCCTGGAGTCACCCCGCCATGCAGGAAGAACCGAAGAAGACGCTGGTGGGGACCGAGTACGAGGTCGAGATCGGCCCCGTCGCCCACGGCGGCCACTGCATCGCCCGCACCGACGAGGGCCAGGTGCTGTTCGTCCGGCACACCCTTCCCGGTGAGCGGGTCGTGGCCCGGGTGACGGAGGGTGAGGAGGGCGCCCGCTTCCTGCGTGCGGACGCCGTGCGGATCCTGGAGGCGTCCAAGGACCGGGTCGAGGCGCCCTGCCCGTTCTCCGGCCCCGGCCGCTGCGGCGGCTGCGACTGGCAGCACGCCAAGCCGGGCGCACAGCGCCGGATGAAGGGCGAGGTCATCGCCGAGCAGCTCCAGCGGCTCGCCGGCCTCACTCCCGAGGAGGCCGGCTGGGACGGCACCGTGATGCCGGCCGAGGGCGACAAGCTGCCGCCCGGTGAGGTGCCCGCGTGGCGGACGCGCGTGCAGTACGCCGTCGACGCCGAGGGCCACGCCGGTCTGCGCAAGCACCGCTCTCACGAGGTGGAGCGGATCGACCACTGCATGATCGCCGCGCCGGGCGTGGACGAGCTCGGCATCGAGAAGCGCGAGTGGACCGGCATGGAGTCGGTCGAGGCGATCGCGGCGACGGGTTCCCAGGACCGCCAGGTGATCCTGACGCCCCGGCCGGGCGCACGTCTGCCGATCGTCGAACTGGACCGGCCGGTGTCGGTCATGCGCGTCGGGGAGAAGGACGGCGGCGTCCACCGCGTCCACGGCCGCCCCTTCGTCCGCGAACGCGCCGACGGCCGGACGCACCGCGTCGGCAGCGGCGGCTTCTGGCAGGTGCACCCGAAGGCGGCGGACACGCTGGTGACGGCGGTCATGCAGGGCCTGCTGCCCCGCAAGGGCGAGACGGCCCTCGACCTCTACTGCGGCGTGGGCCTGTTCGCCGGCGCCCTCGCCGACCGCCTGGGTGAGGCGGGCGCGGTCCTCGGCATCGAGTCCGGCAAGCGCGCGGTCGAGGACGCCCGCCACAACCTCGCCGACTTCCCCCGCGTCCGCGTGGAACAGGGCAAGGTCGAGACCGTCCTCCCGCGCACGGGCATCACCGACGTCGACCTCATCGTCCTGGACCCGCCCCGCGCCGGCGCGGGCCGCACGACGGTGACCCACCTCGCCTCCCTCGGCGCCCGCAGGATCGCCTACGTCGCCTGCGACCCGGCGGCCCTGTCCCGAGACCTGGCGTACTTCCGCGAGGGCGGCTACCGGGTGCGGACGCTGCGGGCGTTCGATCTGTTCCCGATGACGTCGCACGTGGAGTGCTTGGCAATTCTTGAACCCACAGAAAAAGGCTTCTGACCTGCGCTTCTTTGGTGCCTGTTGGTTGCGTGCGGGGTAGGCCGACCTGTTTTCAGGAATGCACTACGTGGAAAGTGTCCTGCTTCAGGGGAGTGGGTTTGACCTGCGACTTCGTGGGCGTCTCGGGGGATGATGCAAGCGTTCCCCACACTCTGTAGGGCATAACGGGAAACCGTCTCGACGCTCATTTGACGCTGCTTCCGACGGAGCGTCAGGTGGGCGGTCAGCTGGTCTGGCTGGTCGTGGCTCGCCCGACCTACTCGCCTGCGACTGCTCTGTCCCGCGTCGGGACAGCCGACCCTGTCCTCGTCGGGGGTGGCTCCGCCTGCCACAGGACGCGGGCGGGATCCACCGGCCGCCTCCGGGGGCGGCTCGTCGCCGTCAGCCGGTGAGGGGAGGCGACCGGCAGGTAGTGGTCGGCGTCGCGACCCAGGGGGGCCAGGGGCTGTGCCGACGAGGGCGCGCGTCCGGGTTCTGCCAAGCGCCGACCTGTCGACGCCAATGGGCTCATGCTGTCGCTGCGCGCAGGGCATGTCAGGACGGTGGGGGGAAGCGGACGGCGAGCAGGGCCCGGTCGTCGGGGAATGCCGCCTCGGGCTGGTGGTGCAGGAAGCGGTCGCACAGGTCGGCGATGTCCAGGCTGCTGGTGGTGTGGGCGAGCTCGGTCAGTCGCCGCATGCCGATGGCGAGGTCTTCGCGGCGGCGCTCGATCAGCCCGTCGGTGTACAGCAGGAGCGTGTCGCTCTCGGCCACGGTGGTGACGGCCTGCCGGTAGCGGATGCCCCGGACGGGGCCGAGGGGTGGGGAGGTGGCCTGGTCGAGGTAGGTGCTGGAGCCGTCGGCGTGGATGAGCAGCGGTGGGGGGTGGCCGGCGGTGGCGTAGGTCAGGGTGCGGGTGCGGCGATCGAAGACCAGGTAGCAGGCGGTGGCCATCCGCTGCGGGTGATAGCGGCCGAGGAAGGTGTTGACTTCGTCCAGGACGGCGGCAGGGTTGGTGCCGCAGCGGGGCACGATGTTGCGCAGGGCGGCGGTGACCTGTGCCATGACGGTCGCTTCGTGCAGTCCGTGGCCGGCGACGTCGCCGATGCTCAGGCCGATGTGATCGGCGTCCACGTCGTAGACGTCGTACCAGTCGCCGCCGACCGAGAGCAGGTCACTGCCCGGGGCGTAGCAGGTGGCCGTCTCCAGGCCGGGAAGCTGCGGCAACTGGGGCAGCAAACTGAGTTGCAGGCGTTCGGCGACCCGGTGCTCGTGCTCGTGCAGACCGGCTCGGCGCAGAGCCTGGGCGATCTGCTGGGCCACCGCTGTCACATGCTCGGGAGCGGTCGAGTCGTCTGAGCCGTAGACGATCAGCATGCCCAGTTGGACGCCGTCCGCCTCCAGGGACAGGGCAAAGGGAACCGCGTCCGCGGCTTCATCGGGGAACGGGCCGTCCGAGGAAGAGGGCCGATCCAGGTCGGTCCAGCCGCCCGCGCCGGCCGGAAGGCCGTTGTCCTCCGGCTGCAGGGGCGGAACCAGCCGCGCCGAGTGCAGATAGAGCTCCGCCGCTGTGGCCCCCAGGGCGGCCGGCGCCACGTCCCTGACGGCGTGGGAAACCTGGGCGAGGGTGATCGCTCCGGCCAGGGCGGCTGTCAGGTCGTACAGGTGCTGCAACTGGGCGCGGGCGGCCTGTTCGGCGGCCAGCAGCCGCGTCCGGTCGACCTCGGTGGCCCGGCGGAACGCCACCTCCCGGTTCAGCGCCTCCACCTGCTGGCTGAGCACGACGAACCCGTCGGACGCTCCGGCCTCGACGAGATGCAGTTGCAGAGCCGGCTGTGGGCCGTCCCACCAGGTGGCCCGTGCCCCGTGACAGCGAAACCGCCGTATGCGGCCGTCGGCGTCCTTGAGGACCAGCGCGCCGGGCACGGGACTTCCGCTCCGTAGCCACACAGCCAACTGCTGACGCAACTGCGTGGTGTCGTCCGGCCGTAGGTCGAACACGCTGGCGCCCGGGCGCAGCCGGTCGTCGCAGCGGACGGCTGCGGGGTTGGCGGCCAGGACGCGGCCGTCGGCCCCGCAGAGCAGCACCGGATGGGGCAGCGGTCTGGTGATGGCCCGGAAGAGGCCAAGGGTCATGGAGCCACAGCCCGGTCGCCGAAGTACTCACGGCCGTTCACCGTCTCGACGTCCACGTCGGGGACCAGGTGCACCACCACACGGCAGCCCGCGTCGCCGCGGGCGATGGTCTCCTCCAACTCCACCCGCGCGTAGCCCAGATTGCGGGCGGCGACGGTGCCGAAGACGTTGGACGTCATCATGCACATCGACTCCCGGCCCACCACCTTCTCCGCGAACGGGCACACCCGGTTGCCCAGCACGATCTTCGTCTCGTCGTGCTCGGTGACGTAGAAGTCACCCTTGATACGGCGCTTGAGGTCCACGAGCGCCTCGGCGACCTGCTCACCCGTGAGCCGGTCGGTTCCCAGTGCCTTGAGGTACATCTCGTCGATCTGCGTGCCGACGGCCTGCCCCACCAGGCTGACGTAGCCGGACGCCTCCTCCAGGCCGACCACCGACTCCAGCGACGTCGCCAGCTCGCGTACCAACGTCCGCAGGAACACATCACGGTCCAGAGGAATCTCCACATCCGAAACCTGTTCCATGCCGGTTCCCCTCGCCCTCGGGCCCCGGCAGCATCCCGCCGGCGTGACCTCATGTCGTGTGACGGGAAGATTCTGCCAGCGGCCTCCCGCCCGTCACCACCAGTGCCGGCGACAGCGGCGATCAACCCTTCACAGGATCAGCCCGTCACCCGACGGACACAGAGGGTTCACCAGGCAGGCAGGGGTAACCCGACAGACGACTGTGACCGGCTGTACGCAGCGCCAGCCGGTGGCAGACCAGGGCCGCCACCCAGGCCGGAGGAACCGCGTGAACAGCGAACCGACCATCCCATCCTGCGAGTCGCGTCTCCCCGCCGTCACGGCGAGCATCGCGGCCGGCCGGCACTGGGTCCGCGACTGCGTGGAAGGTTTCTGCGGCCCGCTGCACCAGCACCGGATGATCCAGACCGCTGAACTACTCGTCTCGGAACTGATCACCAATGCCATCCGCCACGGCGCCGGCCCGCCTCTGATCCGACTCACCTGGAATGGCCGGCTGCTACGTATCGCGGTCAGTGACTACAGCGACCGCTGGCCGCGCCTGCGTGTCACCAAGAACACCGAGCCCGGCGGCTTCGGCATGCAGCTCCTCGAACGGCTCGCGCACCGCTGGGGCGTCACCCCGCGCCACCCCGGCAAAACGGTCTGGGCCGAACTCAGTCTCGCTCCCTGAGATCGCCCTCCCCCTGGGGCGTGAGTCAGCATGGGCGGCTACTACGGAGGACACCCACTCGGTCGCATGAGCTCCACCAGCTCGCCACAGCGGGACCCGTGCAGGCCAGGCGCCCGGCCCGCTTCCCTCGCTTGGCCGGACCGGGCGTCCGCGGTGTCTGACCGGGTATCGTGCAAGGTGATCGGTGGAGCCGTCGTGCGGCCGAGCCCGGGGAACCGGGGGGCAAGAGCGTGGATGTCGTACCTGGCGTGAGCGGGTCCCCCGCCGTGCCGCCACGTGACGCGGTACTGCAGGTCGATCCGTTGCCTGACAGTTCGGGGCTGGGGGCGATAGGGGAGCTCAGCATGAACACACGGTCCGTTTGGCAGCAGGCGCGGAATCAGCTGGTCGAGCGTCGCACGGATGTGCTGCATGTGGATCTGTCCCGGGTGAGGTTCTTGGATGTGGCCGGTGTGACGGACCTGGCGGTCACCGCCCAGCATCTGCCCGAGGGTCAGCGGATCGTGCTTCACCGCACCGCCGCAGTGGCCACGCATCCTCGAGCGGCTTCCACTGCCCGGTCCCGCCGGCTCGGCGGGGCCGGTCGCTGGCCGCGCCGTCCCACCAGCTGTTGACGCCTATCAGCGGCATCAGGTGCTGAAGACATCGCAGCGGAACTCTTTCCCCGTGTCCCGCGTCTGGACAGCCGCACCTACGGGTGCCGGGACGCTCTCCGCCTGCCGCTGATACCGCGCTCTGCGATCGGCCGTGATCTCGGTGCGCGCCGACCGAGGAGACGGAGATGTCCATCGGCTGCGGAGGGCACCGTCCGCACCAACCAGGTACGGGCCTCCCTCTGTGCCACGCGAGCGGCACGATCCGCCAGCTGCTCCTACGGCGGCGGCCGGTCGCGGTCAGCTGAGGGGGGAGGAGGCCGGCAGGTCCTGGTCGGCGGCCCAGGAGGCGAGGATGCGCAGTCGTTCGTGGGTGGGGGAGCCCGGGGCGGCGGTCCAGACGGTGAGGTGCTGGTCGGGGTCGGTGTTGGCGGTGAGGGTGTCCCAGTCCAGGACGAGTTCGCCGACGACCGGATGGTTGAGGGTCTTCGTGCCGACGGTGCGGGCGGCGACGTGGTGTTCGCCCCACCATCGGGCGAACTCCTTGTCGCGCAGGGATAGTTCACCGACCAGTTCGATCAGGCGGGGGTCCTCGGGATACTTCGCGGCTTCCATCCGCAGCTGGGCGACGGCGATCTGCGCCGAGGTCTCCCAGTCGGCGTACAGGTTGCGCATCGCGGGAGTGGTGAAGATGATCCGCGGATAGTTGCGGTGCTTTTCCGGGACGCGGGAGAAGTCGGTGACCAGCGCGGCGGCCAGCGCGTTCCAGGCCAGGATGTCGCCGCGCCGGCCCTGCACGATGGCCGGGGTGGCGGTGAGGTCGTCCAGGACACGCTGGAGCTGCGGCTGTACCTTCTGCCGGCCTCGGCGCCGGGCGCGGGTGGTGGTCTTGCCCGCGAGCTGGAAGAGGTAGCCGCGCTCGTCGTCATCCAGATGGAGCACCCGGGCGAGGACATCCAGCACGGGCGCCGATGCCTGCATGCGGCCCTGTTCGAGTCTGGTGTAGTAGTCGGTGCTGATGCTGGCGAGCTGGGCGACCTCCTCGCGGCGCAGCCCGGCAACCCGGCGGGGCTTGCCGGTTTCGGGCAGTCCGACCGCGCGGGGGCCCAGCTCGGAGCGGCGCTTCTTGAGGAATTCTCCCAGCTCATTGAGGGGGACGTTGGCGGTCATGCTTCCCAGCATGACACCGATTCCACCCGGGAAAGGGGGGAGAATTTACTCCCAGGATGTTCTCATCCCAGGATGAATTTCTCCGCTTTTCGTGCTTGCCCTCGCGTGTGAGGCTCGATGTCGAGCAGCCGATCGCGATCACCGGCTGTGCGCTCACCGATCCTCGCACCGAAGGAAGCCCCCCATGCGCGGAGCAGTCATCTATGCCCCCGGCGACGCCCGCTTCGAGAACTCGACGACCCGAAGATCCTCAACCCGGCAGACGCGATCATTCGCACGGCCGCCACCTGTGTGTGCGGCTCGGACCTGCGGCCCTAGCGCGGCGCGGAACCCATCGGCGACCCGCACCCGAGTGCGTGGGCATCGTCGAGGAGGTCGGCAGCGAGCTCGCCAACGTCAAGCCGGGCCAGTTCGTGGTCGGCTCCTTCGCCACCTCGGACAACACCTGCGTGAACTGCCGTAACGGCTGGCAGTCGTCTTGTCTGCACCGCGAGTTCACGAGCACCTGCCAGGCCGACTACGTGCGCATCCCCAACGCTCACGGCACCCTCGTCGCCACCGACGAGCACCCGGACGCCGAGTTCGTGCCGAGCCTGCTCGCCGTGTTCGACGTGCTGGGCACCGGCTGGTACGCCGCCCTCGCCGCCGAGGTGAAGCCCGGCCCGATGGCCGTGGTCGTCGGGGACGGAGCGGTCGGCCTGTGCGGCGTCATCGCCGCCACGGAACTCGGCGCCGAGCGGATCATCGCCATGAGCCGGCACGAGTCCCGCCAGCGGCTCGCCCTGGAGTTCGGCGCCACCGACATCGTCAGCGAACGCGGCGACGAAGGCATCGCCCGCGTCAAGGACCTCTGCCCGACCTGATCGACCGCGTCCTGTCCGGCCGGATCAACCTGGGCAAGGTCTTCGACCTCACCCTGCCCCTGGACCAGGTCGCCGAGGGCTACAAGGCCATGGACGAGCGCCGCGCCATCAAGGCGCTCCTCAAGCCCTGCCCCCCTCGTGACCGGCTGCCCCCTGTCAAGCGCCACAGAAGTGAGACAAGAATGCCTGCAGTAGACAACTACATCTTCGACTTGGACGAGAACGTCACCCGCAAGCCGGTGTCGTACGAGAACAGGTACGGGATCACCATCTCCGCGGACCTCTACCAGCCGAAGGACTTCGACGCCTCGCAGGAACACCCCGCGATCATCGTCGGCGCGCCGTACGGCGGCGTGAAGGAGCAGGGCCCGGGCATCTACGCCCAGAACCTGGCCCGGCGCGGATTCGTGGCCCTCGCCTTCGACCCCTCCTACAACGGCTACAGCGGCGGCGACCCGCGACACGTCTCCTCCGCCGACGTCTTCACCGAGGACTTCCATGCGGCCGTCGACTACCTGGGCACCCGTGACTTCGTGGACCGGGACCGTATCGGCGTCGTCGGCATGTGCGGCAGCGGCGGCTTCGCGCTCGGCGCGGCCCAGGTCGACCGGCGCATCAAGGCGGTCGCCACGGTCGTCATGTACGACATCGCCCGGATCGCCTCGGAGGGCTGGCAGGGTTCTCTCACCGCGGAGGAGCGAGGCGGAATGCTCGACGCGATCGCCGAGCAGCGGTACGCGGACTTCGAGGCCAACGCCCCCGCCCTGACCCCGCGCGGCGCGCCCATCGGATTCGACGAGAACACCAACCCGGTCGGCCGTGAGTTCGGCGAGTTCTACTCCACTCCCCGGGGCTACCACCCGAACTCCATCACCCAGTTCACGCTGACGAGCAGCATGTCGCTGATGAACTTTCCGCTGCTGTCGAAGATCGAGTGGATTTCGCCGCGACCCATCCTGTTCGTCGTCGGCGAGAACGCCCACTCGCGGTACTTCAGCGAGGACGCCTACGAACTCGCGTCCGAGCCCAAGGAGTTCTACGCCGTCCCGAACGCCGGCCACGTCGATCTGTACGACAGGACGGACCTGATCCCGTTCGACAAGCTGGAGGAGTTCTTCAGCAAGAACCTCGCCTGATCGCACGCCGCCCTCGCGTACGGCCGCACCGGACGGCGCCGGGCGCACATCGTCCCTGCCTCGGTTCCCTCCCGCCCAGCATCCACACCGTCGGGCCCGCATCACGGTAGCGCGAATGCGGGCGGGAGCCACCGCCTCACACAAGGAACGACGAACCCCATGACGACCTTCGCTCTCATCGGCGCCGGCCCGGGACTCGGGCTGGCCACCGCTCGCCGCTTCGGAAGCGCCGGCCACGCCGTCGCCCTCATCGCCCGCAACGCCGAGCGTCTGGAGGAGATGACCACCGAGCTGGCCCGTGACGGTTTTCAGGCGCGAGGTTTCCCCGCCGACGTCCTCGACATCGAGTCACTGGACGCGGCCCTGTACGCGGCCTCCAAGGACCTTGGCCCCATCGAGATCCTCCAGTACAGCCCGGTGCCGCGCGCCGACTTCATGAAGCCGGTCCTCGACACCGGCGCCGACGACCTGGACGCGCCGCTCGCCTTCTCCCTCAACGGCCCCGTCGCCGCCGTGAACGCCGTTCTGCCCGGCATGCGCGAACTCGGCCGCGGCACCCTGCTGTTCGTCAACGGCTCCAGCGCCGTACGCCCCAACCCGACGGTCGCCGGCACCTCGATCGCCTTCGCCGCCGAGAGCGCCTACGCCCGCATGCTCCACGACACGCTGGCCGCGGAGAACATCCACGCCGCCCAGCTGATCATCCCCGGAGCCATCCGGCCCGACGCCGAGCACAGCAGCCCCGACGCCTTGGCCCGGTGCCTGTACGACATCCACCAGCAGCGGGACGGCTTCCGCCACTACTCCGAACCCCTGCCCGACTAGCCACAGGACGACCTCGTGAACCCCGCGCCCCCTCGCGCTCTCGCGCGCGTGGTCCCGGCCGCCGCCCTGCTGCTGGTCGTGACCGCCTGCACCAACGATTCCTCCTCATCCTCCTCATCCTCCTCTTCCTTCTCCTCTCCTTCCGAGCCCGCGTCGCCGCAGGCTTCGACAGCTGCGGCCGCCACCACCTCACCCGGCAGGACAACCGCCATGAACATCCGGCTCACGCTCAACGGCCAGCACGTCGCCGCCACCTGGAACGACAGCCCCACCGCCCGCGACTTCGCCGCCCAGCTCCCCCTCACCCTGTCCCTGCGCGACTTCAACCAGGCCGAGAAGATCGCCGACCTGCCGCGAAAGCTGTCCACCTCCGGCGCCCCGGAAGGCGCCGACCCCGAGGTCGGTGACCTGGCGTATTACGCGCCCTGGAACCAGCTCGCCGCCTACTACCGCGGCGCCCCCTACGCGGCCGGCCTGATCCCCCTCGGGCACATGGCCGACGGCGGCACCGAGCAGCTCGCCACCGCCGACGAGATCACCATCGAAGCGGCGCCCTGACCCACCCCACCTCTCGCCGTCACGGAGAGCAGCCGAAAGAAAGAGAGAGAAGATCCTCCCCTTTTCGCCCGTTCCGTTCCATGGAACCGTCGAAAACCTGGCTGCGCCGTCCGTCCATCCGCCGTGACGACTTCAGCCGCCCCGCGATCCGGCGAAATCCACGAAAGGAGAGACCACACGTATGCCTTCCGCATCCGGGACCACCCCCGGCAAGCTTCCCTTCGTCGTCTGGGTGCTCGCCGCCGGCACGTTCCTGATGGGGACCACCGAGTTCGTCGTCGCCGGACTGCTGCCGGAGCTGGCCGGTGACCTCGGAGTCAGCGTCTCCCACGCCGGCCTGCTGATCACCGCCTTCGCCGTCGGCATGATCATCGGCGCACCCACCATGGCCATGGCGACCCTGCGCCTGCCTCAGCGCCGGACGCTGGTCCTGGCCCTGTCCGTGTTCTGCCTCGGACATCTGGTCGCCGCCCTCAGCGCGTCCTTCACGATCGTTCTCGTGGCCCGTGTCGTCACGGCCCTTGCCACCGGTGCGTTCTGGTCAGTCGGGTTCGTCGTCGCCACCAGCGCCGCGGGCCCGCGCAGCGCCATCCGGGCCACGGGCGTCATGATCGGCGGCCTGACCTTGGCCAACGTCGTCGGCGTGCCGGTCGGCTCCTTCGCCGGACAGTTCACCGGCTGGCGCGGCCCCTTCTGGGCCCTGGCCGTCCTGTCCGGGCTCGCCGCCGTGTTCATCGGGCGCTTCATCCCGGCCCAGGAGGAGCGCGCCGAGGTGTCCATGCGGGCCGAGGTCGAGGCTCTGCGGCACGGCAGGCTGTGGCTGGCGCTGGGCGCCGCGATGCTGATCATGGGCGGTGTGCTGGCGACGTACACCTATGTCACGCCGCTGCTGACCGACCGCGCGGGTATCCCCGAAGGCGCCGTACCGCTCGTCCTGATCGCCTTCGGTGTCGGCGCGCTGGGCGGCACCACCACGGGAGGCCGCCTGGGCGACCGACGTCCGACGGTCACCACCATCACGGCCGCCGCGGCCACCGCCCTGGTCCTGCTCCTGATGATCCCGCTGTCCGGCAACCCGGTGACGGCCACCCTGCTCGTCTTCCTCATGGGTCTGACCGGCTTCACGGTCAACCCGGTCGTCACCGCGCTTGCCATGCGCTTCGCCGGCGACGCCCCCACCCTCACCTCGGCGCTGACCACCTCCGCCTTCAACACCGGTATCGCCGCGGGCTCGGCGATTGCCGGTACGGCCCTGGACTCCTCCCTCGGCCTGACCGGGCCGTCCCTGGTCGGCACCGTCATGGCCGCCCTCACACTGCTGCCCCTGAGCGCCCTCGCCGTCCACGGCAGTTCTCGCAAGGGCCGCATCGTGGCCCGGAGCAGCGCTCCCACTCAGACGCGACACGACGAACCCGCGCAGGTGTCGTCGCAGCACTGACTCAAGCCCGGATCCGCGTCCTGCCGATCCGAACCCGACGACGTACCGGCATGCGAGAGGAATCTGCACATGACTGCGAACACCGCGAACTTCACCGGCAAGGTGGCCTTCGTGACCGGAGCCGGCGCCGGCATCGGCCGAACCACCGCCGTCGCCTTCGCCCGCGCGAGTGCCTGCGTCGCCCTCGCCGACCGGTCCGAGGACGGCCTGCGGGAGACCGCACGGCTCATCGAGGAGGCGGGCGGGCAGGCTCTGGCCCTCACCTGTGACGTCACCAGCGAAGACGACGTGCGGTCCGCGCTGGACGACACCGTTCAGGCGTTCGGACGCCTGGACGTCGCCTTCAACAACGCCGGCGTCGAGCAGCCGGTCAAGCCGGCCGTGGACATCGCGAAGGACGAGTGGGACCGCGTCATCGGCGTCAGCCTGACCGGGATCTTCCTGTGCATGAAGCATCAGATCCCGCTGCTGCTCCAGCAGGGAGGTGGCGCGATCGTCAACGCCTCGTCGGGCGCCGGCGTCAAGGGTTTCAAGGGACAGGCGGCCTACGCCGCGGCCAAGCACGGCGTCATCGGCCTGACCCGTTCGACCGCCCTCGACTACGCGTCGTCCAACGTCCGGGTCAACGCCGTCTGCCCCGGCATCATCGACACCGAGATGATCCAGCGCTTCGCTGAAAGCACACCCGGAGGACGGGAGGCCCTGATCGCGGATGAGCCCATCGGGCGCCTCGGCACACCGGACGAGATCGCGGCCGCCGTGCTCTGGCTCTGCTCGGACGCCGCCTCCTTCACCACAGGCCACGCCCTGGTCGTCGACGGCGGCCAGACCGTCTGACGGGGGTTCATGGCCAGGCGTCGTGCTGCCGCAGCGCATCCGGGCAGCCCGACGTCACTCGCGCCACCCGTACCTCTGCGCTGAACGGAGACCACGACGTGAATCCCACCTACGACTTCACCGGCCGGGTCGCCCTCGTCACCGGGGCAGGCGCCGGCATGGGCCTGGCGACCGCCCGCGCGTTCGCCGAGTCCGGGGCCGCCGTCGCCCTCACCGACGTCGACGAAGCGGCCCTGAACGCGGCCGCGAAGGAATTCGCCGACGCCGGGCACCAAGTCCTCGCCCGCACCTGCGACGTCAGCGACGAGGACCAGGTCGCCGCCGCGGTCGACCGCACCGTCGAGACCTTCGGGCGCCTCGACATGGCCTACAACAACGCGGGCATCCAGATCCCGCCGAGCGACGCGGCCGACGAACCCGCCGAACGCTTCGACCGCGTCAACGGAATCAACCTCCGTGGCATCTGGGCCTGCATGAAGCACGAACTTCGGCACATGCGCGCCCAGGGCAGCGGAGCCATCGTCAACTGCTCCTCCCTCGGCGGCTTGGTCGGCCTCCCCGGCCGAGCCTCGTACCACGCCTCCAAGCACGGCGTGATCGGTCTGACGAGCAGCGCGGCAATCGAATACGCCCCGCGCGGCATCCGCATCAACGCCATCTGCCCCGGCACCATCGACACCCCCATGGTCAGCGACATGATCGCCAAGGGGGAACTCGACCGTGCCGAGGCCGAGGCCAACCAGCCCATCAACCGGCTCGGCACCGCCGAGGAGATCGCCCAGGCGGTCCTGTGGCTGTGCAGCCCCGGAGCCGGCTTCGTCGTCGGCGTCGCCCTTCCTGTGGACGGCGGCTACGTCGCCCGCTAGGGAAAGCCCACCGGCGAAAAGAGAGCGGAGAGACACCATGGAATTCATCAAGCAGCAGCCCAGCAGCAAGGCCCCGGCGGACTGGTTCACCGGCGACGTGTGGTGGGACGTCATCGTGGCCGGCCAGGCCCCGTCTCGGATGCGCGCCAACCTGGTCCGCTTCTCGCCGGGCGCCCGCACGAACTGGCACTCCCATGCCTTGGGCCAGACTCTGCACGTGGTCTCCGGCATCGCCCTGATCGGCACCCGGGACGGCACGGTCTTCGAGGCCCACCCCGGCGAGACCGTCGCCTGCCCGCCGAAGGAGGAACACTGGCACGGCGCCGCCCCCGACCGGTTCATGGAGCACATCGCCCTGTGGGAGGGCACGGGCGACGACACCCCCGAGACCGCTTGGGCCGAGCCGGTCACCGACCAGCAGTACAACGGCCTCCGCACCCGCAACCAGTAACCCCGCCCCTCGATCACTCACCCCGGGCCGACACCGGATGTCCGGTGTCCTGGGGGAGGGGCCGTGTCGGCGACCTGCTCGGAGCAGACGATCAGCCCGTCACACGCGACGACGTGGTGAGCGACGCGGACGCACCCATAAGCGGGGAGGCGACGCGGTTCTGTCCGCCTCGCCCCGCGCCCAAGTGCCCGCGATGACGTGGGCCACTCGCTCCTGACGGAGCGTAAAGGGGGAGGAAAGTCTCCCTGCCACGAGGGTTGCCGGTGGTGCAAGACTTCCCGCGAGACCAGCCCCCTGTCGAGGAGAGCGGTCACCGATGCCCGTGGTGGCGACGATCCCGCCTGCTGTCCCTCTGTCGTGCACGACGGATCCGTCCGTGATGCGAAGGCGTGCGTATGTCTGCTGAACTCCCTGAATTCGACGTTCCTCCCCCCACCGGAGCCGACGAGTCCTCCCCGGCGCCCAGTCGGCGCACGTTCATCGCCACCGGCACCGCGGTCGGCGGTGCCGTGGTCGCGGGCGGTGTGATCGGCGGGACGATCTTCGCCGACGCGCAGGAGGTGAGCGCTGCCGAGGCGCCGCCCTCCAGTCGCGTCTCCCTGACGGTCAACGGCACCCGCCGGACCGTGACGGTCGACAACCGCACCTCGCTGCTGGACCTGCTCCGTGAGCACCTCGGCCTCACAGGCTCGAAGAAGGGCTGCAACGCCGGGGCCTGCGGGGCGTGCACCGTCCTGGTCGACGGGCAGCGGCACAACGCCTGCCTGACGCTCGCGGTGCGTCTGGAAGGCGCTGAGGTCACGACGATCGAGGGCCTGGCCGAGGGCGATCAACTCCACCCACTGCAGCAGGCGTTCATCGACCAGGACGCCTTCCAGTGCGGCTACTGCACCCCCGGACAGATCGTGTCCGGCGTCGGCTGCATCCAGGAAGGTCATACCGGTTCGCCGGAGGAGATCCGCGAGTGGATGAGCGGCAACATCTGCCGCTGCGGCTGCTACGTCAAAATCGTGCGCGCGGTCGGGCAGACCGCCGACCGGAAGTGAGGGCGTGATGTATCCCTTTGCCTTCGCCAAGGCGTCCGACACCCGTGAGGCGCTCAACGCCGGCCGACGTGGCGGCCGTTACATCGCCGGCGGCACCACGCTCGTCGACCTCATGCGTGAGACCGTCGAACGCCCCGAGACCCTGGTCGACATCACCGGCCTGCCGCTGCGTGAGGTCACCGTCACCGAGCGCGGGGGCCTGCGTATCGGCGCTCTGGTGACTATGTCCGAGGCCGCCGCCCACCCCAAGGTGCGCACCCTGTACCCCGTCATCTCCGAGGCGCTGGAGCTGAGCGCGTCGGCCCAGCTGCGGAACATGGCCACCATCGGCGGCAACATCATGCAGCGCACCCGCTGCACGTACTTCCGGGACGTGACCGCCGCCTGCAACAAGCGTGAGCCCGGCTCGGGCTGCGCCGCACTGCACGGCTTCAACCGCACCCATGCGATCCTCGGGACCTCCGACGCCTGCGTGGCCACGCACCCGTCCGACGCGGCCGTGGCCTTCGCCGCCCTGGAGGCCCGAGTGCACCTGCTGGGCCCGGACGGAGCACGCCAAGTCCCCTTCGCCGACTTCCATCTGAGGCCAGGCAGCACTCCTCAACGCGAACAGGCCCTGCGTAAAGGTGAGTTGATCACTGCTGTCGAGATCCCCGCACTTCCGTGCCCGCTCAGGTCCGGCTACCTCAAGGTGCGTGACCGGCAGTCCTACGAGTTCGCCCTGACGTCGGCGGCCGTCGCGCTGCACGTACGCGGTGGGGTGATCCGCGGGGCCAAGGCCGCCGCCGGGGGAGTGGGCACCGTGCCCTGGAAACTGCCCGCCGTCGAGCAGCACCTCGTCGGTGAACGCCCCTCGGGGGCCCTCTGGTCGGCCGCTGCCGCCAAGGCGGCGGACGGCGCCCGTCCCCTTCAGCACAACCGGTTCAAGGTCGAGCTGCTCAAGCGCACTGTAGAACGTCAGCTGCGTGTCGTAGGAGGTACCAAATGAGCCCCCAGCCGCAGGCAGCCGTGGGTGCGCCGCTGTCCCGGGTGGACGGTCGGCTCAAGGTCACCGGACAGGCGCTGTACGCCGCCGAGCACAATGTCGACGGGGCCGTTCACGCCGTCATCGTCGACGCGGCCATCGGCCTCGGCCGCATCATGTCGATCAACAGCGGCGCCGCCGAAGCCCTTCCGGGCGTACTGAAGGTGATCCACCACCGCAACGCGCCGAAGCTGCCGTACCGCGACAACTCCGGCTCCAACAACCCGCCAGGACGCAGGCTGCGGGTCTTCCAGGACGACCGGGTGCTCTTCCACGGCCAGCCGGTCGCCGTCGTGGTCGCCACCACGCTGGAGGCCGCCCAGCACGGCGCGAGCCTCGTCAAGGTCGGCTACGACGCCGAACAATCCTCGACCGACCTGACCGAGGCCGAACCGGACGAGCCGACCGACTACGCGCGCGGCGACGCCGAAGCGGCCCTGCGCTCGGCGGCCGTACGGCTGGACCTGACATACCGCACGGCCCGCAACCACCACAACCCGATGGAGCCGCACGCCACCATCGCCCGCTGGAACGGCGACAGACTCACCGTGTGGGACAAGACCCAGTGGGTGGTGGGAACGCAGACCGAACTTGCTGCGGTGTTCGGCCTGGACATGGACGCGGTGCGCGTCATCTCGCCGTTCGTCGGCGGCGGTTTCGGCTCAGCGCTGCGCTGCTGGCCGCACGTGGTTGTCGCCGCGCTGGCCGCCCGTGTGACGAAGCGCCCGGTCAAGCTGGTCCTCAGCCGCAAGCAGATGTACCTCGGGACCGGTTTCCGGCCCTCGTACGAGTACCGCCTGCGCCTGGGCAGCGACCGGCGTGGCCGTCTGGCCGCCGCGGCGCACGAGCTGGACGCCGAGACGTCGTCGTACGAGACGTTCACCGAGTCCATCCTGGCGGCCGGGCAGATGCTCTACAGCATGCCCAACGTGACCCAGAGGTACCGGACGGTGCCGCTGGACCTGCCCACGCCGCTGTACATGCGCGGGCCCGGCTTCCAGACGGCCTCCTTCGTCATCGAGTCGGCCATGGACGAGCTCGCCCACAAACTCGGCGTCGATCCGATCGAGTTGCGTCGGCGCAACGAGCCGAACGAGGACGAGTCGAGTGGGTTGCCGTTCTCCACCCGCCGGCTGCGGGAGTGCTACACCGTCGGTGCCCGGGAGTTCGGCTGGCACCGCCGCAACCCCAGGCCCCGCTCGACGCGTGAGGGGGACTGGCTGATCGGCAGGGGCATGGCCGCCGGCGTCTACGACACCGCGCGCATGCCCGCCCAGGCGCGAGCCCGCTTGGACGCCGACGGCACCGCCGTGGTGGATGCCGCCGCGACTGACATGGGACCGGGCACGTACACCTCCCAGACCCAGGTCGCCGCCGACGCCCTCGGGCTGACCGTGCGCACGGTCACCTTCCGGCTCGGGGACTCCCTCTACCCGCCGACCCCACCGCACGGCGGCTCGATGACCATGGCCAGCGTCGGCTCCGCCACCCTCGACGCCTGCGACAAGGTCCGTCGCCAGGCGATCGAACTGGCCGTCGAGGACCGCGAATCACCGCTGTACGGGACACGGGCGGACGATGTCGTCGTACACAACGGCCGACTGCACGTGAAGAACGATCCCACGCGCGGGGAGACGTACCGGCGGCTGCTCGCCCGCAACGACCGCACCCACCTGGAAGCGGACGGCTCCTTCGCCCCGCCGTCGGGCCCGGAGCGGCACTCCTTCTACGGCTACAACGCGACGTTCGCCGAAGTGGCCGTCGACGCCACCCTGGGCCTGGTGCGGGTACGGCGGGTGCTCGGCGTGTACGACGCGGGCCGCATCATCAGCCCCAAGCTCGCCGACAGCCAAGCCCTCGGCGGCATGGTCGGCGGCATCGGAACGGCCCTGCTGGAGCACACGGTCACCGACCACCGCGACGGCCGGATCGTCAACGCCAACCTCGCCGACTACCTCGTCCCCGTCAACGCCGACATCCCCGACCTCAAGGCGATCTACCTGGACGGAGAGGATCGCGAGGCCGACCCGCTCGGCGTCAAGGGCCTCGGAGAGCTCGTGATGATCGGCGTGGCGCCCGCCATCGCCAACGCGGTCTTCAACGCCACCGGTCGCCGCGTCCGCGAACTGCCCATCACCGCCGAGGCATTGCTCTGATCCATGCCTTGCGGCGGGCTGCACACCGCTCGTCCGGCAGCCTGCCCCGTCCGGCTGCCGGACTTCCCAGGGCCGCCGCCTGACGTTTCCCCGCGTCGCGGCGGCGGCCCGTTCACCTTCCGATCCTGGTCCCGCCATGGAGAACTGCCATGCTGAACATCGCGGACACACTGCACCGCTGGTGCCGCGAGGCGCGCCCCTTCGCCCTGGCCACCGTCGTCGGCGTGCACGGCAGCGCCCCTCTGCCGGTCGGTACGTCGGTAGCGGTGGACGAGGACGGCAACGCCGTGGGCAGCGTCTCCGGTGGCTGCGTCGAGGGAGCGGTCTACGAGCTGTGTCGGCAGGTGCTCCGTGACCGGGGCACTCCGCAGCGGGCCCGGTTCGGCTACTCCGACGACGACGCCTTCGCCGTCGGTCTGACCTGTGGCGGCGAACTCGACGTCTTCCTCCAGCGCATCGATCCCGCAGCCCAGCCGCACGTGTCCACGGCCCTCTCCGAGATCGCTCAAGGGCGACCGGTCGCCGTGGCACAGGTCGTGGACGGCCCGGAGCGCCTCCTCGGCTCCACGCTGAGCGTGCTCGGCGGCGGCCATGCCGCATACGGGCGCGTCGACGGCGGTCCGGCGGACCGGGCTGTGGCCGACCGGGCCAGGGCCCTGCTGCGGGCGGGCCGCACCGTCCGCATCGACACCGGCGGGCAGGCAGACGAATGCCCCGAACGGCTGTCCGTCCTGGTCCACGTCCATGCGTCCCGGCCGCGCCTGCTGGTCTTCGGTGCCGTCGACTTCGCCGCAGCCCTCAGCCGGGCCGGCCGCTTCCTCGGCTACCACGTCACCGTCTGCGACGCCCGCCCCGTCTTCGCCACTCCCGCCCGCTTCCCGCACGCGGACGAAGTGGTCGTCGACTGGCCCCACCGCTACCTGGAACGCACCGGCGTGGACGAGCGCACCGCCGTATGCGTCCTCACCCACGACGCCAAGTTCGACATCCCGCTGCTTCGCCTGGCCCTCGACCTGCCCGTCGCCTACGTCGGGGCCATGGGCTCCCGACGCAGTCACGACGAGCGCCTGCGCCTCCTGCGCGAGCAGGGCGTCACGGAGGACCAGTTGACCCGGCTGCGTTCCCCCATCGGCCTCGATCTTGGAGCCTCCACACCCGAGGAGACGGCCGTCTCCATCACCGCGGAGATCATCGCCCAGTCCAACCACGGCACGGGTCGGCCACTGACCCAGATCACCGGCCCGATCCACCGGCCGTCGGAGTCTGCGGACCACCGGTAGGCCGGCCTCACGAACCGACAAGGGCTCACCGTCCCTCTGCAAGCAGCCGTCGGCCTGGAAGAACCGAGGCCCAGGCGTTCTCGACGGAGCGCAGGGGTTACGGCTTCACCGGAGGCATGCCTGCCGTGCCGACGGGTCGTGCCGGGGCAGTCGGTCGTGGCGGCCTGTTCCGTCCCGGAGAGGAGGGACGTGCTGTACCTCGTGACGCTCGCTTGCCGCTCTGGGCTCCCGCAGGCGGCACAGCGAGCGGATAAAAGTGCTCTGACCTGGCCTTTTCCGAGACCCGTTCAAGCCGACATCTTGGCGATGACGCATCACGTGGAGTGCGTGGCGATCCTGGAGCCCGCGGGCAAGGGTGCCTGACTTGCTGCTCTTCTGATTTCCCAAGGTGCGGGCGGGTCGTGCCGACATGATCGCGGGGTCGCCACCACGGCAGCCCGACCCGGGACCAGCAACGATGTCCTTGCGCGCGATGTCGCGGACCGGTCCGCTCGACCCTGTCGAGGGCGCTTGAGGCCGACCGAAGAGACCGCGGTCCACGCGTCATGTGCGGGGACCGCTTCGCCTTCCGGCTCACCTGGCCCGTAGGACGTCGAGCGCTGTGAGTGCCACGTGCAGTTCGGTGCGGTGTTCGCCGGACTCGAGATCGCAGTCGAGTATCCGCTCGATGCTGCGCAGACGTTGGTAGACGGTCTCGCGGGACAGACAGCCGGAGCGGGCTGCCAGGGTCTTGTTGCCTGCCGCGTCAAGGTAGTGGCGCAAGGTCGTCAGCAAGTCCGTCCCGTGGCGGGCGTCATGGTCGAGGAGCCGGCTGAGCCGGCGCTCGGTGAAGTCCTGGATCCGGGTGTCCTCCCGGAGCGCGAAGAGCAGGCGGCGCAGGCCGATGTCGGACGGCTTGTGGTAGGAGCGTCCCGGCGGGAGCGGCTGGCCGGGCTCGGTGGCCTCGGTGACGCGGGTCGCCTCGCGGAAGGATCGGGCGACATCGAAGAGGTTCGTCGCCTCGCTGCCTGCGCTGACGGTGGCCCCCGGCGCCAACTCGAGTACGGTGCGGCTCAGGTGCTCGACCACGGGTGGGCAGGGCCGGCCGGGGCGCAGGGGCAGCAGGATGCCGAGGCGCGTGGGGCCGAGGGCGCCGACGAGGGCCTGTGTCCCCTGCTTCCTCAGCTCTTCGCAGAGGAGTGCCTCGCATTTCGTCGCGTCGGTCTCCTGAGGGAGGTCCGCGAGCACGGCCGCGAAGCTGCAGTCCTTGGTGGACAGACCCAGTGCGGCGACCCGGGCATCGGCGTCCGTAGGAGAGTGGTGACGTCGTCCGACGAGGTCGCGCAGGAGATTGCGGTGTGCGGTGCGTTCCCAGGGCACGGGCTGGATGACGCGGGCGATGGTGAGGGCCATCGCAGCTCTCTCCAGGACCGTCACAGCCGTGGGGTCGAATGTCGAGGTGGGTGGGCGTGAGGGGGCGGGCGGCATGACCACGCGTGACGGGGCGGGCAGCATGACCACCCGGCCCCAGCTTTCGCCCTGGTACTCCACGGTTGTCACGAGCCAGCCGTCCGGTCCGGACACGGATGCGTGACCGGCGGGAGGTGTCGCTCGTGAGCGCTTTTCCCAGTCGCTGAGCGCTGCCTCGACCGTGCCTGCGGAGGGCGCGCAGATCAGTGCCTGGTGGGCCAGGTTCTCCAGTACGACGGTGTGGCCGCTCATCTCGGCGGCGGCACGTACGACCTCCTCGGGCGCGGCGCCGCGCAGGGTGAGGGCGGTGAACGCCTCGTGAATGCGCTGGGTCCGGCGCATCTCCTCGGCCTGGTTGCCGAGGATGAGAGCGTGGACGACCTGTGTGACCTCAAGGAAGTTGACGTCCTTGGCCAGGGTCACGAGGGGGAGCCCGCGGGCCTGGCAGGCATGAACCAGGGCGTCCGGCGGGCGGTGGTAACGGCGGACCAGTTCGATGACCAAGGCCGCCGCCCCGACGTCGGCGAGTTCGTTCACATAGCGGCGTACACCGGCCGGCTCCTCGGGCAGGGGCATACCGGTGGTCAGTACGAGCTCGCCGCCCTTGAGGAAAGAGGCAGGATCGGTCAGCTCGGTCATGTGAACCCATCGGACGGGGCGGTCGAGCAGGTCTGCTCCGGTGACGACCTGCGGCTGCCCGGCGGACAGGACGGGAAGGGTCAGAACGTCGGCCACGGTGAGCGGATGGCCGGCGGTGGCCGTGTCCGGGCCTGCCAGGGAGGTGTCAAGACCGTCGGTGACGGGCCTATGGGCCGTGTGGTGCTTCTCGCGCATGGGGCTCTCCCTTGGTGCTCCGTCACCTTGACAAGCCTCACTGACCTGCGCAAGAGCTCTGAAAGGGCCGCTGTGAGCAGGATGAGCGGGGCATGGTGCCCGGTGCGGCTGACACAACGTCCAGATGCCGCGGCGCGGTCGGACAGATCGGGCGTTGGCGTCGTCGAGGAACGTGGAGATGCTCGACCGGACCGGAGCCAGACCGACGACCCGCCGGGAGACGAACATGACTGCACTGTCGCCGCACCTTCGCCAGGCCACGCCCGTGGTGGCGGTACGGGGAGAGGGCGTCCACCTCTACGGTGATGACGGCCGCCGCTACCTCGACTTCACCGCCGGTATCGGCGTGACCAGCACCGGGCACTGCCACCCCGAGGTCGTGGCGGCAGCCCGGGAACAGGTGGGCACCCTCGTCCACGGCCAGTACACGACAGTCATGCACCAGCCCCTGCAGCGCCTTGTCGGCAAGCTGGGCGAGGTCCTGCCCGAGGGACTCGACAGCCTGTTCTTCACCAACTCCGGCAGCGAGGCGGTGGAGGCGGCGCTGCGGCTGGCCCGGCAGGCCACCGGTCGGCCGAACATCCTGGTCTGTCACGGTGGCTTCCACGGCCGTACGGTGGCCGCCGCCTCGATGACGACCTCCGGCACCCGCTTCCGGTCCGGCTTCTCCCCGTTGATGAGCGGTGTCGTCGTCACTCCCTTCCCTTCGGCCTTCCGCTACGGCTGGGACGAGGAGACCGCGACACGATTCGCCCTGCAGGAGCTGGACTACACACTCCAGACGATCTCCTCGCCTGCTGACACGGCCGCCGTCATCGTCGAGCCGGTGCTCGGCGAGGGCGGGTACGTGCCCGCGACCCGCGCCTTCCTGGAGGGGCTGCGGGAACGAGCCGACCGGCACGGCTTCCTGCTGGTCCTCGACGAGGTGCAGACCGGAGTGGGCCGCACCGGCCGGTTCTGGGGACACGAGCACTTCGGCGTCACACCCGACATCCTCGTCACCGCGAAGGGCCTGGCCAGCGGCTTCCCGCTGGCGGGTATCGCCGCCTCCGAGGCGCTGATGGCCAAGGCGTGGCCGGGATCGCAGGGCGGTACCTACGGCGCCAACGCCGTCGCCTGCGCCGCGGCCTGCGCCACCCTCGACATCGTCCGCGACGAGAAGCTCGTCGAGAACGCCGAGGCGATGGGCAAGCGCCTTCGCCAGGGCCTGGAGGCGGTGGCCGACCGGACCGCGGGCATCGGCGACGTACGCGGCCTCGGGCTCATGCTCGCCACCGAGTTCGTCACCGAGGACGGCGGTCCGGACCCCGAGACTGCCGCCCGCGTGCAGCGTGCCGCTGTCGACCAGGGCCTGCTCCTGCTTCTGTGCGGCGCCTGGAACCAGGTTGTGCGGATGATCCCGGCCCTGGTGATCGACGAGACGGCGGTGGACCAGGGACTCCAGGCATGGGCGGCCGCGGTGGAGGCCGGCACGTCGGGAGCGGCGCGGCGATGACGTGGTCGGGCCGGGGCGCCGTCCTTTCCAGCCGCACCGGCCTGCCGCCGAAGCACGGTCACAGCTGATTGAGGTGCTCGTCGTCCCCCATGCGGACCCGTCGCGGCCCGGGACAGAAACGGTCACTGCATCGGGGGTCCGTGCTTCGTCGAGGCTGTCCTTCACGCAACCATGGTCGGGACCATCGAGTCGTCGGCTGCTTTGTTGAGGGCAGAGGGTGCGTCATGGACATTCGGCAGCTGGAGTACTTCCTTGCGATCGTTGATCGTGGGGGGTTCAACCGTGCGGCCTCGGCTCTGTACGTGTCGCAGCCGTCGCTTTCGCAGGCCGTGCGGGCACTGGAGCGTGATCTCGGTTCCGAGTTGTTCCATCGCATCGGGCGTAGGGCAGTGCTGACGGAGGCCGGAAGGGCTCTGATCGAGCCTGCCCGGGAGGCCGTGCGGAGTCTGGAGACGGCGCGGGCGAGTGTCGCGGCGGTGCACGAGCTTCGAGAGGGGCGCCTGGACGTGGCATCCGTGCCGTCGCAGGCGGTGGAGCCGCTGACGAGTCTGGTGAGCGCCTTCAGCCACCGGTATCCGGGCGTCTCCGTGGCCATCAAAGCGGCGTTCACCGCGCGTGATGTGATCGACATGGTGCGCACGGGTGCCGTGGAACTGGGCCTGTTGGCGTCCGCCGGGCCGCTCTCCGACAAGGAGGTCGTCTCCCATGCGCTGGGGCGGCAGCGCTTCGTTCTGATGGTGCCGGCCGACGGCCCGTTCGCTGGTCGGACGGCGGTGGAGTGCCAGGAACTCGCAGGACGGCGGCTGATCGTCGGGCAGCCGGGTACCGGGATGCGCGCCTACGTCGACGCGCTGCGGGACCAGGGCATCGAGTTCACCGTCGCCGCCGAGACCGAGCACCGGGTGTCGCTCATGCCCCTGGTACTGGCCGGTGTCGGCCTCGCCGTGGTCATGGATTCCTGGCGGGACCTCGCCCGGCGGCTGGGCGCCCGCGTCCTGGACATCGAGCCGGAGACCACCTTGGACATCGCTCTCGTCAGCCGACGCGGCAGCCTGTCGCCGGCAGCCGCCGCGTTCCTCACGGCCGCCGACAGCTGATAGGCGCCGCTTATAAGGGATATCCGCTTTGCGTCTTGGACGCCCCGCGGACCGCCTTGCTGCAATTGACGGCATGACGACGAACCACCGCATTGCCCTGATCCCCGGCGACGGCATCGGCGCCGAGGTACTGCCCCCAGCACAGCGGGTGCTCGATGTTCTCGGCCGCCGCCACGGTTTCAGCCTGTCCTACACGTCGTACGACTGGTCGTGCGAGCGGTACCTGCGGGAGGGCGCGATGATGCCCGCCGACGGGATCGACCAGCTGCGCGACAAGGACGCGATCCTGCTGGGCGCCGTCGGCTACCCGGGGGTCCCGGACCATGTCTCGCTGTGGGGGTTGCTGATCCCGATACGGCGCAGCTTCCGCCAGTACGTCAACCTCCGGCCCGTCCGTGTCTTCGCGGGCATCGACAGTCCGGTGCGCGGCGCGCAGCCGGGCGAGGTCGATCTCGTCGTCGTGCGGGAGAACGTCGAGGGCGAGTACAGCGAGATCGGCGGACGGCTGAACCAGGGCACGGCCGAGGAGCTGGCCGTCCAGGAATCGGTGTTCACCCGGGCCGGGGTCACCCGTGTCGCCGACTACGCGTTCTCGCTCGCCGCCCGCCGCCGAGGGAAGCTCACCTCCGCCACCAAGTCCAACGGCATCATTCACACCATGCCGTTCTGGGACGAGCTGATCGCCGAGCGGGCCGCCGAACACCCCGGCGTCACCTGGGACCAGGAGCACATCGATGCGCTGGCGGCCAAGTTCGTCCTGGACCCCGCCCGCTTCGACGTCGTCGTCGCCTCCAACCTCTTCGGCGACATTCTCAGCGACCTCGCGGCCGCGGTCGCCGGATCGATCGGCGTCGCCCCGGCGGCCAATCTCAACCCCGAGGGTGAGTTCCCCTCGATGTTCGAGCCGGTACACGGCTCCGCGCCCGACATCGCGGGCCAGGGCATCGCCAACCCGCTGGGTGCGATCTGGTCCGCGGCCATGATGCTCGACCACCTCGGCCATGCAGCCGCGGCCAGGGACATCACGGACGCGATCGCCTCGGTGCTGGCCAAGACCGACACCCGCACCCGCGACCTGGGCGGATCCGCGACCACCGCCGAGTTCACCGACAGGCTGATCGAGCTCCTCTGAGCCGTGTTCTTCCCCGGTGGGCGGCAGGGACGACGCGCCGCCCACCGGTCGACTACCGCGCGCCCTCCGCCCTTGCTGAGCCGCCCCGGTGCACGACCGTCTCCCCGGACACCGGTCGCCGCAGGGCGACGCGGGTTGCGGTCTGCGTTCTTCTCACACGCCGGGAACAACTGCTTCTCCCGCGTCCAGAACCAGCACCGCGACGTGCAGGGACGTGCGCTCCAGACCTGATTCCAGGTCGCAGCCGAGGATCCGCTCGATGGTGTGCAGGCGCTGGTAGTACGCCTGCCGGGACATGCCGGCGCGTTTCGCCGCGACCGACTTGTTCCCGGCCGCCGCCAGATAGGCGCGCAGTGCCGGGAGCAGATCGCCGCCGTTGCGGTCGTCGTGCTCGATGAGGCGGGTCAGTTGCCGTTCCGCGTACCGCTGAAGACGGGTGTCCTCCCGCAGGACGCCCAGCAACTCCGGCAGCCGGACGTCGGCGGGGACGTAGAACCACCGCTCCGGGGAGGCCGGTGTGATGGCCTCGGCCGTCTGCTCCGCCTCCTGCCACGAGCGGGCGATCCCGCCGAGGTCGGTCACCCCGGGGCCGACGGCGACGACTGCCCGCGGTCCGAGCTCTTCCCGGGTCAGGCGGCCGATCCGCTCGGCGACCGGCTGCCAGGCGCTCGCCTGTGCCAGAGCCATGAGGACACCGATGCGGCCCGGGGCCGTCTCGCCGACCAGGGCGCGGACACCGGTGTGCGTCAGCGCCTTCGCGATCCGTTCGTCGAGGTGCTCCCCCTCGGCGCCGGTGTACGGGTGGCGGATGACCACGGCGAAGAGGCGGTGCCCGAGGGTGGGCAGTCCCAGTGCCTCGGCGCGGGCGCGGGCGTCCGCGGGGGAGCGGAAACGCCGTTCGGACAGGTCCCGCAGCACGGAGCGGTGGGCCCGGCGCTCCCACCAGGCCTGCCCCGCCAGACGCGCCATGGTCAGCGCGACCGCCGCGCGCTCCAGCACCAGGACGTGCTCCGGGTCAGGCTCGGCGCTCAGCCGGTCCTCCAGCAGGACCAGCCGCCCCCACGGGCCGTGGTGGTCCTGCACCGGCGCGATCAGCCACCCCTCCGGGCCGCTCGGCGTGATCCTCTGCGGCGTCGGGGCGGCCCGGGAACGCCGCGACCAAGCCGACACCACCGGCTCGTACGGCCGGCCGAGCAGCTCGCACATCAGGACCCGGTGGGTGAGATCCTCAAGCACCACGGGGGCTCCGGTGAGCTCCGCGGTGGTGTGCACCAGTTCCTCGGGGTCCGCGCCCCGCAGCGTCAGAGCGGTGAAGATGTCCTGGATGTCCCGTCCGCGGCGCAGGAGGGCCCCCTGGGCGTCCAGGATGAGCGCGTGCACCGTCTGCGTGACGTCGACGAACCGGACGCCCCGGGCCAGCTCGACCAGCGGCACGTCACGAGCGCGGCACGCCGCCACCAGCTCCGGGGGCACCTTCTGGTACCGGTAACCGAGCTCCACGATCAGGCCGGCCGCGCCGACGTCCGCGAGCTGGTCGACGTATCCGCGCAGCTCGGAGGCGTCCTCTGGATGCGGCACGCCGGTCGTCAGGATCAGCTCGCCGCCCTCCAGGAAGTCTGCGGGGTTGAGCAGCTCGGTGACATGCACCCAGCGCACCGGGCTGTCCAGTTGCGACTCGCCGGCCAGCACGCGCGGCATTCCTTCGGCGAGCACGGGGAGGCCCAATACCTCCCCAAGGGTGGGGAAGTGCCCGGTTGCATGGTGTCTGGGCGGCATAGTGGGTCTTTCGTCCGAGGCAATCGGGCTCACCTTCGCACCGGCCACTCATCGTGACAAGAGGCGGGCCGTCATTTCGGCAGTCCGGTCGTCCGCAGTGACAGACCGTCTCGAGAAGGCCCCGAAGCGGAACACAGTGTGGGTTGACCTGCTGGTTCCGCGGGGCGGAAAGTGAACGCCATCCCCAGCAGGATCCCGACTGCGAAGGTCCGCGCGGTATCCGCAGCGTGCTGGGGCCACTTCCACCCAGACCACACCATCGAGTGGAGCGATCTCATGCGCATTCCGAAGCGCGTCGCCGTGATCGGTGCCGGCAGCATGGGCAGCCAGGCCATGTGGCGACTGGCCGCCCGCGGAGCCGAGGTCATCGGCTACGACCGCTACGCACCGGGTCACGACCGAGGCGCGGCCGGGGGCGAGAGCCGCATCTATCGAGCCGCCCACCTTGGTGAGCCCGCGTACATTCCGCTGCTGCGGCTGGCGGACCGGATGTGGGAGCAGCTCCAGGCGGAGACCGGCCGGTCGCTGCGACGTCGCAGCGGCAGCCTGGTGATGGGGGAGGCCTCCTCACCGTCCATGCGCCTCCTCCTGTCCACCAGCGCCGCGCACGGGCTGGATCACGAGGTCCTGGACCGGGAGGAACTTGCCCGCCGCTATCCGCAGTACCGGCTCCCGGACGGACACACCGCCGTCCTCGACCGGTTGGGCGCCGTCATCAGGCCGGAGGCGTCGATCCAGGCCGCCGCCGCCCGTGCCGAGCACCTGGGCGCCCGGCTGCACCGCTACACCACGGTGCGCGAGGTCGTCCCCGCGGCGGGCGGCGGGGTACGGGTCGTCACCGACCTGGGCACGGACCACGTGGACGCCGCCGTGGTGACCGTGGGCCCCTGGATCAACACCCTGCTCCCGTACCTCCCCCGGACCGTCGACGTCCGCCGGGTGGTCTGCTCCTGGCACCTGCCCACCCGCCACGACTGGTTCGCGGGCGGTGCCCCTCCCTTCGTGCGCGCCGCACCCCACGACTGCTTCGGGATCCCGTCGCCCGACGGCATCTCCGTCAAGCTCGGTCTCTCCTTCAAATACCATGCGCCGGTGCCCGAGCCCGATCGGCTCGACCGTACCGTCCGCCCCGAAGAGCTCGGTGTCTTCCGCGAGCTCATCGGTGAACTCATGCCCGACCTGAACCCCGACCCCATCAGGACGTCGGCCTACATGGAGGGCTACACGGAGTCCGGAAACCCGATCGTCGGCCATCTCCCCGGCGAGGACGACATCGTCGTCATGGCCGGGTTCTCCGGCAGCGGTTTCAAGTTCTCGCCCGCGATGGGAGAGATCGCCGCCGACCTGGCGCTCGACGGCACCACGGAGCACCCTGTCGACTTCCTTGCTGCGGCAGGAGTCGGCGCCGCCTGATCCCCGGCGATGGTCGACGTCATCGCCCCCTGCTCCCCACTCCCGACAGCTCTGTCATGGGCATGTCCAAGAGAGTCCGCGCCGGCCCTGACCGGCCCCCGACGCAAGAAAGTGAGCACCTCCATGCCCATTCCCTCGTTCCAGTTCCGCCCGAAGTACGTCTCGTTCGACTGCTACGGCACGTTGATCGAGTGGCCGATGACCCCCATCACGCGTGAACTCGTCGGCGACCAGATCCCGGCCGAGCACTGGGACCAGTTCGTCAAGGAGTTCCGCGGCTACCGCTACGACTCGGTCCTCGACAAGTACTACCCCTATGAGCAGACGCTGCAGGCCGCCTTCGAGCGGGTCTGCCGCAAGTGGGGCATCAAGGCGGCCCCGGACGCGGGCAAGCGGCTCGCCGACGGCGTGCGCAGCTGGGGCCCGCACGCCGACGTGCCGGAACCCCTGAAGAAGATGGGCGAGAACCACAAGCTGGTGATCCTCTCCAACGCCGACGACTCCTTCCTCGCCGAGAGCGTGCCCCGGCTCGGGGCGGACTTCCACGCGGTCTTCACCGCGGAGCAGGCCGGCTACTACAAGCCCCGCTACGCCGCGTTCGAGTACATGCTCGACCAGCTCGACGCGTCCCCCGAGGACTTCGTCCACGTCTCCTCGCACACCCGCTACGACCTGATGCCGATGCACGACATGGGCTTCCGCAACCTCGTCCTGCTGGACCGCGGCTGCGACCCGGTCACCCACGGCTACGACTACGTGACCGTCAAGTCCCTGGACGAGCTCAACCAGATGCTGGGCATCTGACGCGCGGCGCGCACCCGCCCCCCTCCGATCAGCACGTCGTCCCCGCATCACGGATTCCCCGTATCCCCAGGAGGCACCGCCATGGAAACCAACCGGACAGGCCGCAGAAACGTACTCCGCACCGCAGGCGCCGTTGGCGCCGCGATGCAGGTCAACAGACACCTGAGCATCCCGATCGTGACCACCGCCCTGGCCCTCACGCTCGCCGCGTGCGGGGCGACCGGCACCGCGCAGAACGCGGGGGCGAAGGGCACGGCGCAGGGCGGGGGAGCCGGCTCGTCGGCCGAGCACACCGACGACATCTCGGTGGGCGTGAAGCCGGACCGGAACGCGGTGAAGCTGCTGCCCGCGGCGGTGAAGGCCAAGGACACGCTCTCCGTGGCCATGGACCTGTCGTACCCGCCCACCACGTTCATGGCATCGGACAACAAGACCCCGATCGGGTTCAACCCGGACATGGCCCGGCTGATCGCCGCCAAGCTCGGCCTGAAACTCCGGATCAACAACGTCAAGTTCGACACCATCATCACCGGACTGCAGGCCGATCGGTACGACTTCACCGCCTCCACCATGGGCGCCACCAGCGACCGGCTGAAGGTGCTCGACATGGTCGACTACGTCAACTCCGGGACCGGGGTGTCCGTCCCTTACGGCAACCCGCAGAAGCTGAGCACCCACACGCTGTGCGGGCACCGCGTCGCCGTCCCCTCCGGCAGCACCGCGGAGCTCCAGTGGCTGCCCCAGTTGTCCAAGCAGGACTGTACGAGCAAGAGCAAGCCGGCCATCAAGTCGGTGAGCCTGCCCAGTGTGAACGACGCTCTGACCCAGCTGGTCTCCAAGCGGATCGACGCGGTGATGTACGACTTCATCTCGCTCGAGTGGGCGGCCGCGCAGCAGCCCGAGACGTTCGACGTCCTCAAGCCTCTGGTGGCCACCAAGCCCGCGACCGTCGCGCTGAAGAAGGATTCGCCGCTGACCCCCGCGGTGCAGGCTGCCATTCAGTCGATCATCGACGACCCCAAGTACACCGAGGCGCTGGGCCGCTGGGGTCTCAAAGACCTCGGGATCAAGACAGCGGCCATGGCCGTCCCGCAGGACTGACATGTCCACGGATCTGATCGGTACGAAGACCAGGAGCCGACCGGTGTCACCACTGCTGGCCGAAGAAAAGAAGCGGATCACGCCGAAACGGCCGCGCGACTACGTCGCCTGGGCCGTCGCGATCGCGATCGTCGCCGGTCTGGTGTGGACCGCGGTGACGAACGAGAACTATCGCTGGCCGGTGGTGTTCAGCTACTTCACCACCCAGACCATCCTCGACGGCCTGCTGATCACGCTCCTCCTGACCGCGGCGAGCATGGCTCTGGGCACGCTGCTCGGGCTGGTGCTGGCGGTGATGCGCATGTCGCACCAGCGGCCCGTCTCCGGGCTGGCGCAGCTCTACATCACCTTCTTCCGTGGCACCCCGGTGCTCGTGCAGCTGGTCTTCTGGTTCAACATCGCGGCGCTGTACCCGCACCTCTCGATCGGTATCCCGTTCACCGACATCTCCACGCCGGTGAACGTGAACGCGATCATGACGCCGATGACCGCGGCCGTCGTGGGGCTGACGCTCAACCAGGCCGCCTACATGTCCGAGATCATCCGCGGCGGGTTCGCCTCGGTCAGTCGCGGACAGCACGAGGCGGCGGAGTCCTTGGGCATGTCGGGGTTCACCAAGCTCCGGCATGTGATCATCCCGCAGACCATGCCGGCGGTCATCCCGGCCACCGGCAACCAGGTGATCGGCATGCTCAAGGAGACCTCGCTCGTGAGCGTGCTCGGCGTCGCCGACCTGCTGAACAGCGCACAGTCGATCTACGCACGCAACTACCAGACGATTCCGCTGCTGATCGTGGCCAGCCTCTGGTATCTGATCATGACGCTGGTGCTGAGCGTGCCGCAGTCCATGATCGAGCGCCGTTTCTCCCGCTCGACCCGGGCGCGGCTGACCCCGGCCGCCACGTCGGCCGAGCCGGGGGCGGGCCAGCCAGTTCCCACCACGAGGGAGTCCCTGCTGTGAACGCCGACGGAACGATCGTCGCACGCAAGCTGTGCAAGAGCTTCGGACGTCACCAGGTCCTGCGTGACATCGACCTGACCGTCGCGGCCGGGGAGATCTCCTGCATCATCGGACCGAGCGGATCGGGCAAATCGACACTGCTGCGGTGTGTCAACGGCCTGGAGACCGTCGACCGCGGGGTCCTGCGAGTCAATGGAGAGGACTTCGGCTACGTCGAGAAGGACGACGCGTACCACGCCGTCCGCCCGCAGCGGCTGGCCGAGCAGCGGGCCCGTATAGGCATGGTGTTCCAGCAGTTCAACCTGTTCCCGAACATGACCGCCGAAAGCAATGTCATGTCCGGACCGGTGCTGGTGCAGAAGAAGGACCGCGCCACCTGCCGGGAGCAGGCACAGGAGCTGCTGGCCAAGGTCGGCCTCAAGGGATGTGGCCACAAGTACCCCGCTCAACTCTCCGGCGGTCAGCAGCAGCGCGTGGCCATCGCCCGCGCGCTGGCGATGGAGCCCACCATCATGCTGTTCGACGAACCCACCAGCGCGCTGGACCCCGAGCGCGTGGGTGAAGTACTCGCCGTCATGCGCGACCTCGCCGGCAACGGAATGACCATGCTCCTCGTCACCCACGAGATGGGCTTCGCCCGCGAGGTCGCCGACGAGGTGCTCTTCATGGACGAGGGCATCGCAGTCGAGCGCGGCGACGCCCGCGAAGTGCTGGCCAACCCCCGTGAGAAACGAACCCAGGCCTTCCTCGAAAGGGTGCTGTAGCCGGCGGCACCGACAGGTGGCAGCGGCTCCGGCAGCAAGGCTGGAGGAGACGCTGACCGACTGCGGTGAACGCGACACCCGAGCCCTGCCGGTCCTGGTCTCCAACGCTCGCCGTCTTGACGTCACCCCGACCGTCACAGCCGACAGCGCGGTCCTCATCGCCCTGGCGTACTCGCCCTCGCGATTGACATCGCCGTCGACCGGGCCCTGGTGCCGCCCGGCCGCGCCCCCTTCGAAACTCCCCGCTAAGGACCCGACATGAAGACGATTCCCTACTGGATAGAAACCGCCGGGGCGTTTCCCGACCGATCCGGCAAGCCACTGACCGAGGACACCGACCTGGTGGTCGTCGGCGCCGGCCTGACGGGTCTGTCCACCGCCCTGCACTCGGCCCGCAAGGGCGCCCGCGTCACCCTCGTGGAAAAGGGCCAGATCGGCTCCGGTGCCTCCGCCCGCAACGGCGGCATGGCCAACCTGGGCTTCACCATCGGCGTGGGCCAGGCCATCCGCCGCTACGGACTCGAACGGGCCCGCGAGATCTACAACTCCTACGGCGAGGCCGTGGACACCGTCGAGCGGCTCGTGAACGAGGAGTCCATCGACTGCCAGTTCCGCCGCGTCGGACGCCTGGGTGTCGCCTCCCGCCCCGCCCACTTCGAGAGCAAGAAGACACAACAGCGCCTCCTGGCCAAGCACTTCGGCCACGAGACCACTCTGATCGGCAAGGCCGAGCTGCGTTCCGAGATCGGATCCGACGCCTACCACGGCGGCCTGCTCGACCCGTTCAGCGCGGCCCTGCACGTCGGCCGCTTCGTGCGCGGTATGGCCGAGGCGTGCGAGCGCACCGGTGTCGAGATCCACGAGCGCAACGCGGCCATCGGCGTGCGGCGTACCGCCGCCGGCCGGTTCGAGGTCAGCACCGAGCGCGGCGTCATCCGTGCCGGGCAGGTCATGATGGCCACCGACGCCTACACCGACAGGAACTTCCCGTGGCTGCGCCGACAGCAGGTCTGCGTGGGCAGCTTCATCATCGTCACCGAGCCGCTCGGCGAGGGGCTCGCCCGGGACATCATCCCCAAGGCCCGCCTCATCGTCGACTCCAACAAGGTCTGCCACTACTTCCGGCTCACCCCGGACAACCGGCTGCTGTTCGGCGGCCGCGCCCGTTTCGCCCCGTCCGACCCCACCTCGGACAAGAAGAGCGGGGCCGTTCTGTTCCGTGAGATGTGCGGGATCTTCCCCCAGCTTTCCCGCACCAGGATCGAGTACGTGTGGGGCGGCTCCGTCGGCTTCGCCATGGACCGCATCGTGCACGCCGGGCAGACCGAGGACGGCGTCCACTACTCCATGGGATACGCCGGCCACGGCGTGCAGATGGCCACCCACATGGGGCAGGTCATGGCCGAGGTGATGGACGGCCACCCCGAGGTCAGCCCCGTCCGCGGCATCGCCCCACCGCGCATCCCCCTCTACAACGGCACTGCCTGGTTCCTGCCCTTCGCGGGCGCCTACTACAAGACGCTTGACCGCATCCGCTGACCGGTCGGCAGCCTCTCTACACCTACAAGGAGATACCCACGATGACTGTCGTCCGTGATGTTCCCAAGCAGCTGTTCATCGGCGGCGATTGGCAGGACGCGGAGTCCGGCCGGACCCTGTCCGTCGACAACCCGGCCACCGGCGAGGAACTGTGCCAGGTCGCCGACGCCTCACCCGCCGACGGCCGCCGTGCCGCCGATGCGGCGGTCGCCGCGCAGGCCGCCTGGGCCGCCACCCCGCCGCGCGTGCGCAGTGAGATCCTGCGCCGCGCCTACGACATCATCATCGCGCGCACCGAGGACCTCGCGCTGCTGATGACCCTGGAGATGGGCAAGCCCCTGGCCGAGGCGCGTGCCGAAGTGGCGTACGGCGCGGAGTTCTTCCGCTGGTTCTCCGAAGAAGCCGTCCGTGTCGACGGCGGCATGATGACCGCACCCGACGGCAGGAACCGTCTGCTGGTCACCCGTCAGCCCGTCGGCCCCTGCCTCCTCATCACCCCCTGGAACTTCCCCCTGGCGATGGGCACCCGCAAGATCGGCCCCGCCGTCGCCGCCGGCTGCACCATCGTCCTCAAACCCGCCCCCCAGACCCCCCTGACCAGCCTCGCACTGGCGGAGATCCTCACCGAAGCGGGCCTGCCGGCCGGGGTGCTGAACATCGTCACCACCTCCGACGCCGCCGGCGTCGTCGAACCCCTCCTTCGCGGCGGGAGGATCCGCAAGCTCTCCTTCACCGGCTCCACCCAGGTCGGGCGGATCCTGCTGGCCCAGTGCGCCGACACCGTCATCCGCACCTCCATGGAACTGGGTGGCAACGCCCCCCTCATCGTCTTCGACGACGCCGACCTCGACACCGCCGTCGAGGGCACCATGGTCGCCAAGATGCGCAACATGGGCGAGTCCTGCTGTGCGGCCAACCGCATCCTCGTCCACACCTCCGTCGCCGAGGAGTTCGCCTCGCGCCTCGCAGCCCGCATGGCCGCCCTCACCGTCGGGCCCGGCACCGAACCCGGCGCCGACGTCGGCCCCCTCATCGACGTCGCCGGCCGCAGCAAGGCGCACGATCTGGTGCAGGACGCCGTCAAGCGCGGTGCCACCGTTCTGACCGGCGGTGAACTCCCCGAAGGACCGGGCTGCTTCTACCCGCCCACCGTCCTCACCGGCATCGCACCCGACTCCGCGATCATCGACAACGAGATCTTCGGCCCCGTCGCCGCGATCCGCGCCTTCGAGACCGAGGACGAGGCCGTCGCCGCCGCCAACGACACCGAATTCGGCCTGGCGGCCTACCTGTTCACCCAGAACCTCGACCGCGCCCTGCGTGTCGCGGAACGTCTCGAAAGCGGCATGATCGGCATCAACACCGGACTGGTCTCCAACCCCGCCGCGCCCTTCGGCGGCGTCAAGCAGTCCGGCCTGGGCCGCGAAGGCGGACGCGTCGGCATCGACGAGTTCCTGGAGTACAAGTACATGGCCGTCCCCGTCGGAGCCTGACATGCGCGAGCGACTCGTCGTCCTCTACCGCGGCAACCGGCCCCCCGCCACCGCACGCATCGAAAGCCTCGCGGACACCGTCTACGCCACGGAGGAGGAACTGCCCTACCTCCTCCCCGGCGCCGACGCCCTCCTGGCCTGGGTGACCATCACCCCGGCCATCCGGGAGGCGTGGCCCGATGATCCGCAGAAGGCGCCCCGCTGGGTCCACGCGTCCTCCGCGGGCGTGGACTCCTTCCTGTTCCCCGCCCTGGTGGACGATCCGCACGTTGTCCTGACCAACGCCCGCGGGGTGTACGAACAGCCGACCGCCGAGTACGTCCTGGGCCTGATCCTCGCCCTCGCCAAGGACTTCCCCGGCACGTGGGAGCACCAGCGGCGCCGCGAGTGGCGTCCGCGCCCCAGTGACGGCATCACCGGACGCACTGTGCTGATCTGGGGGACGGGGCCGATCGGCCGGGCCATCGCCCGGCTGTTGCGCGCCGTCGGGATGCGGGTGAGCGGTGCGGGCCGCAAGTCCCGCACGGACGATCCCGACTTCGGCACTGTTCACGGTGCGACGACCCTGCGCTCCGCCCTGACAGAAGCGGACTACGTCGTCCTGGCCGCCCCCCTCACCCAGGGCACCCGGGGCATGGTCGACGCCCCCGTGCTCGCCGCCATGAAACCGGGGGCGCGGCTGATCAACGTAGGCCGGGGCGGACTCGTCGACGAGGAGGCGCTGGTCGACCACCTCGCCGCCGGACGGCTCGCCGGCGCGGCCCTGGACGTGTTCGCTCAGGAACCGCTGCCTGCCGAATCACCACTGTGGGACATGCCCGGCGTGATCATCTCCCCGCACACGGCGGGCGAGACCACCAGCGAGCGGGAGGCGCTCATCGAGGTGTTCCTCGACAACTTCGCCCGCCACCTCGAAGGCCGACCGCTGCGCAACGTGGTGGACAAGGGGCGCGGATACGTGGTCGACGACACGCGCCCAGCGTGAAGGCGAGCAGCACGCGCCCCGGCCGGTAGGAGTCACCGGCCGGATCGGTCGCCACGGGCGCATCCGGTGGCACGGACGGGTCTGCGAGCATCGGCCCGTCCCTCGTGGCACCACGCGAACGAACCGCGTCTTCATCAGTGCAGCGGCGACCTGTCCGCCCAGGAACCCCGAGCCACCCGTGATGAGGTGCTCATGCGTTTTCCCCTCGCCGGCTCCGGTGGTCGTGGAGCCAGCGGAGGCCTTCGCTCGTGCCGGCGCGGGGGCGGTACTCGCAGCCGATCCACCCGTCGAAGCCCAACTCGTCGACCACGTCGAGCAGGTGGCGGACGTTGAGCTCACCCTGGTCGGGCTCTTCCCGGTCGGGCACGCCCGCGATCTGCAGATGACCGACCCGGCCGGTGGGCAGGTCGCGGCGCAGGGTCGCGGTGAGGTCACCCTCGACGATCTGGCAGTGGTAGAGGTCGAACTGCACTTTCAGATGCGAGGCTCCCACCTGCTGCACCACGGCGTGCGCCTCGGCCTGGTTGCCCAGGAAGTACCCGGGCATGTCGCGGCCGTTGATCGGCTCGATCAGGATGTCGACGCCGGCCGCGGCGGCCCGCTCCGCGGCCCAGGCGAGGTTGGCCAGAAAGGTGTCACGGTGCTTGGCCCGCTCGACCGGTGGCGCGTCCGGCCGGACCGGCCCGGCCATCAGGTGTACCCGCGGGCAGCCCAGCGCCGCCGCGTACTCCAGCGCCCGGTCGACCCCGGAACGCACCTCCGCCTCGCGCCCGGGCAGCGCCACCATCCCGCGCTCCTCCGCGATGACATATTTCGGGACGTCTTCCGCCCGCTTCCCGCCCATCTCGGCACGCTGGACGAGACCCTGACGTGGTGCGGCGAAGCCGCCGAGGCAGTCGGCACCCGCATCGACGTCGAGCTGACGGTTCAGGACGGCACGCTGGCTTGATACCTGGCTGGTATCATCTCTGTATGGCGATGACACTTCGGCTCCCCGACGACCTTGACGCGAAGCTCACCGAGCGGGCTCGTCGGGAGGGCCGCAGCAAGCAGGAACTTGCCATTGAGGCCATTCGTGACGCCCAGGACCGGGCCGAGCTGAAGGTCGATGACGTCCTGGCCGAGCTCATGGACAGTGATGCGGAGATCCTGGACTACCTGAAGTGATGGACGTTCGCTACGTCCAGATCGACGAGATGCTGGCCATCGCCCGCACGGTCAACGGTACCGAGCACAGCGTGCGTGACATGGGCCTTCTGGTGTCGGCGATCGAGCGACCCCGGACGCACGTGTTCGGAGCGGAGTTGTATCCCACGCTGCACGAGAAGGCTGCGGCGCTGCTGCACTCCGTCGCCCGCAACCATGCGCTGATCGACGGCAACAAGCGCACCGCCTGGCTCGCCATGCGTGTCTTCCTGCGGTTCAACGGCGTCAGCGCGAGTACCGTCCCGCCGCCCGTTTCCGTGGCCGGCCCGTTCGTCGAGGAGGTCGCGCAGGACAACGTGGATGTACCGGCGATCGCCAAGCGCCTCGCGACCTGGTTCCCCGTTTCCTGACGTTCGAGGGCACGGGCCGAGCAGTGAACGGGATGCGCGAGGACGGATCACCCGGTGTCGGTCTTGCTGAGCGCGGGACAGGGGCATCGACCTGCCCGGCGGCCGGCTACGGTTCCAGGAAATCGAGCGCCCGCGAGACGAATCTGTCGTGGTACTGGAAGATCCCACCGTGTCCGGCGTCGGGGGAGAGGGGTTCCAGTTCACCCCGGGGCAGTCGGGCCGCCAGGTCGATCGTGTTGACACTCGGGACCATCCGGTCGCTCTCGCCGTTGGCCACCAGGACCGGTTGACGGATGAGGGACAGATCGGCCGGCGCCTGGAGGCCCCAGCGATGGATCGCCTTCAACTGCGCGCGGAACGACGAGAGCGAGATGGCTTTGTCCCGGTCGCTCGTGCGCTCCTGTTCTTGTACGACATCGGGGCGGGGGAACCGAACGGGTTGCTCATGGCCGGGGTCCTGGGGTGGTGTGCGGAAGGGGTTCGCGGGGCCTTCTCGTCGTCGGAGGCTGCTGGTGGTGCTGCTGGTGCTGGGCTCGTGCCGGCTCTCACGTCATCGTGACGACGACTTTGCCCGCCTTCGGCCGTCCCTTTTCGACGTACTCCATGGCCTGGAGGGTTTCTTCGAACGGGAAGACACGGTCGACGACGGGGCGGATCTTCCCGGTGTCGATGAGCGCGGTCAGTTCGCGCAGTTGGTCGCCACTGGCCTTCATGAACAGGAACGTGTACGTCACGCCGTGGCGCTCGGCGCCGCGCCGGGTCCTGAAGCTCAGCGCGGTCATGGCCAGGCGGAGGATCGGGTTCGCGCCCAGTTCGCGGGCGAAGGCAGGGTCGGGCGGGCCCGTGACGCTGATGGCCATGCCGCCGGGCTTGAGAACGCGCAGGGACTTGGCGAGGTTCTCGCCGCCGAGGCTGTCGAGGACGACGTCGTAGCCGTCGAGGACGTCCTCGAAGTCCTGGGTGCGGTAGTCGACGACGACGTCCGCGCCGAGGTCCTTGGCCGAGTCGACCTTGGCGGTGCTCACGGTGGTGGCCACGTGCGCGCCCAGCGCCTTGGCCAGCTGCACGGCGATGGAACCGAGGCCGCCGGCGCCCGCATGGACGAGGACCTTCTGGCCCGGCTGCACGCGTGCCCGCTCGACCAGTGCCTGCCATGCGGTCAGGGCGACCAGGGGGAGGGAGGCGGCCTCGGCCATGGTGAGGGTGGCCGGCTTGGGCGCCAGGTCGTCCTGGTGGACGGCGATGAGCTCGGCGAAGGTACCGATGCGGTCCTTGTCGGGCCGGGCGTAGACCTCGTCGCCCACCGCGAACCGGGTGACGGACGGGCCGACGCGGACCACCGTCCCGGCGAGGTCGTTGCCCAGAACGAGCGGGAGACGGTAGGGCATGAACGCCTTGAAGTCTCCGTTGCGGATCCTGAGGTCCAGCGGGTTGACGCCCGCCGCGTGGATCTTGACCAGCACGTCGTCGGCGCCCACCTGCGGGTCTGCGAGCTCGGCGGCGCGCATCCCGGCTTGATCGCCGTACTTCTCGACCGTGAAGGCCCTCATCGTCGTCTCCGTTCTGTGTTCCGTCCCCGAGAGGGCGGGGTCTCCGCTCGTCCGGCCGTCGACCGGTACGAGATGGTTCGGGTCGTTTCTCTGGTCGCGGCTCGGGCGTGCTGGGTCCTCGGCCGCGTTCACCCGTCAGGCGAACGGCACGACCGGGGCCGTGACGCGGTCGGCGGCGCCTCCCTGGAGGCGGTCCAGTGAGGCGGCGGTTCCCTCGTGGGGTGCGCCGAGCGGCACCGCGCTGACCTCGGCGAGGCGGGTGTACTGCTCGTCGGTCAGCTGGACGTCGAGTGCGCCGAGGTAGCTGTCGAGCTGGGAGAGGCTGCGCGGGCCGATGATCGGGACGAGCGTGGCCACGGACCGCGCGGCGCGCTCGCGCACCCAGCCCACCGCCACCTGGGCGGGCGTCACGCCGCTCTCCTCGGCGATCGCCAGGACGGTGTCGACGACGGCGGTCTTCTGACCGGTGCTCTCGGTGTGGATGACCATCCCCAGGTCGCTCAGGCGACCCTCGGGGGAGCGGCGGTATTTGCCGGTGAGCAGTCCGCCGCCGAGCGGGGACCACAGGGCGGCTCCCAGGCCCAGGCTCTCGGCCATGGGCAGGAGCTCACGGTCGGCGGTGCGCTCGACGAGGCTGTACTCGTGCTGGATGCCCACGATCGGGGCCCAGTTCCTCAGGTCCGCGAGGGTTACCGCGCGCGACACGCGCCAGGCGGGGAAGTTGGACAGCGCGGCGTGGTGGATCTTGCCGGCGCTCACCAGGTCGTCGAGCCCGCGCAGGAGCTCCTCCATCGGCGTGAGCTCGTCGGGGAAGTGCACCCACAGCAGGTCGATGTAGTCGGTGTTCAGGCGCTTCAGACTGGCCTCGACCGAGGCGACCATGTTCTTGCGGCTGTTGCCGGTCTTGGAGATGTCCGGCTGCGCGGCGGCGCCGAGGGCGAACTTCGTGGCCAGGACGAAATGGTCGCGGTCGGCGGAGATCAGCTTCCCGGTCAGTTCCTCCGACTCGCCGAACTGGTAGGCGTCCGCGCTGTCGAGAAAGGTGCCGCCGGCCTCGGCGAACGCATCGAAGATCCGGCGGGCCTCGTCCGGCTCGGCGCCCGCGCCCCAGCCGGTGCCGAAGTTCGCGGTGCCGAGCGCGTACTCGGAGACGCGCAGTCCGGTCCGGTGGCCGAAGGTCGTGTACCTCATGAGATGTCCTTGGACGAAAGGGAGGTGGAAGTGGTCGCGTCGGGGTGGAGGGGTGAGCGTCAGCCCGCGTTCGGCTGGGGTGTCGCGGACAGGCTCTGCTTGACGTACCGGCTGGCCTCGTCGGCGAGGATCTCGGGCAGGCCCGCCTCGATGCCCTGCAGGGCCTGGGCCGCGACGTCGGCGGCGGCGACCTTCTGATCGGCGGGTACGCCGGCGGCCATGTCGGTGTCCATGTAGCCGACGTGCAGCGCCGAGACGGCGATGCCGCGGGGCGCCAGCTCCTCACGGGTCGCGTCGCTCAGTGCCCAAGCGGCGGCCTTGGACGCGGCGTAGGAGCCGAGGCCGGCCGGGTGGAACCAGGACAGGGCGGACAGGACGTTGAGTACGGCGCCGCCGCCGTTGCCCTCGATGACGGGGGCGAAGGATCGGGTCGTGGTGAGCGGGCCGAAGAAGTTGGTCTCCATCTCCCGGCGCACCTCGGTCACGTCGCCGCCGATCAGCGACGCGCCGGTGGAGACGCCCGCGTTGTTGATCAGCAGTGTCGCGTCGGACGCCACGCGCGCGGCCTCCCGTATCGACGCCTCGTCCGTGACGTCCAGCCGCAGCGGTATGACGCCCGGCACGTCGACCGTCCCGGGGCGTCGGGCCGCGCCGTACACCTTCGCGCCGCGCTCTACGAGCTGGGCGGTCAGGTGCCGCCCGAGCCCCCGGTTGGCGCCGGTGACGACCGCGACTGCGTTCTTCAGTTCCATGCTCGCTCCAGGTACCCGCGGGTGCCGTCGACCCGCCTGTTTAGATTACGGATATAATCTAAGCACGGGACTATGATAGATGCCAGTCGACATCCAAATGGGAGGTGGTCATGGGCCGCGTATCGCAGGCGCAGGCGGAGGAAAATCGCAGGCGGGTGGTGGACACCGCTTCCCGGCTGTTCCGGGAGCAGGGCACGCAGGTCAGCGTCGCCGACCTGATGAAGGCGGCCGGTCTGACTCACGGCGCCTTCTACAAGCAGTTCGCCTCCAAGGAGGCGCTCGTCGACGAGGCCACCGCCCACGCCTTCGCCGAGCTCGCCCAGCGCTACAGCGCCGGGCTCGAGCGGTACGACGGGCAGCGCGCCGCCGCCCAGCAGGCGCTGATCGACGCCTACCTCTCTGTCGAGCACCGTGATGACGCGGCGGACGGCTGTCCGGTCGCCGCGCTGGCCACCGACATCGCGCGCGACGGCGGGGGGCGCGAGGCCCGTCGCGTCTACGCCGAGGGAGTGGCCGACTTCGCCGAGTTCCTGGCCGGTGACGACCAGGACGGCATCGTCCGGCTCTGCACGCTGTTCGGTGCGCTGGTCCTGTCCCGGGCCACCAGGGGCTCCCCGCTCTCCGGGGAGATCCTCGCCGCAGCGCACGCAGCGTTGACCGAAGCCGGTTGATCGAGGGCGGTAGGCAGACCGTCCGCCTCGGGGGTCGGCTCGGGAGGACTTCGATCGCGAAGGGCGGCCGAAGTGGCCGAGGCCGGATGAATGACGGCGTCAGAGGGGCACGGCCGTGACGCTCATATGACGCTCCGGCTCGGGCAGGTCGTACCGGTGCCCGGGAAAGGCCCTCTTGCCTGCGGCTGTCTCCAGCGGGGGTACTTGACCGCCTTCTTCCGTGCCGAGGCCCAACAGGGCAGCCGGCCGGCCCGGACGGACTCGCGAGGCGGGGCTCTTTTCGCCTGGCGATCGACGTCAACATCCGCGAGGAAACGTGATCGACAGGCTGAAGGGGGCCTCGCTGCTTGCGCTTGCGTCGGGAAACCGATCGGTTTACGGTGGTGAAACTGTTCGGTTTCCCGCCGTGAAGGCGAGCCACGAGCCCGAATCCCCAGGAGTACGGATGACTGCCGCGCGCGACGCCGAGGGGCAACACGCGACCCCGGCCCCCAGGCTTCCGGCGAAGCTGGCCGCCCACCCCTCGGTACAGGCCGTGCTCGCCCGGCGCAGAGCAGGTGACGCGGTGAACCCGCCGGCGGTGATCGACGCGGACTGGCTGCGCGAGTTGTGTCTGGCGGCCGGCGCGGACGACGCGGCCGCGGTCAGTCTGGACCACCCGGACCTCGTTGGCGAGCGCGAGTACGCACAGTCCGCGCTGCCCGGTACCCGCACCATGATTGCGATGGCGGTCCGGATGAACCGCGACAACTGCCGCTCTCCGGCCCGCAGCGTGGCCAACCAGGAGTTCCATCAGACCGACGAGCAGGCCAACCACGCCGCCCGCACGGTCACTCAGGCCCTCCAGGACGCCGGCTACCGCGCGCTCAATCCGTCCGTCGGCTTCCCCCAGGAAATGGACCGCTTCCCCAGTGAGCGGATCTGGGTGGTGGCGCACAAGACGGTCGCGGTGGCCGCCGGGCTCGGTGTGATGGGCCTGCACCGCAACGTCATCCACCCGAAGTTCGGCAGCTTCGTCCTGCTGGTCACCGTCCTGGTGGACGCGGAGGTCAGCGCGTACGGACAGGCGCTGGACTACAACCCCTGCATCGACTGCAAGTTGTGCGTCGCCGCCTGCCCTGTCGGCGCCATCGCCAAGGACGGCGCCTTCGACGCACTGGCCTGCACCACGCACAACTACCGCGAGTTCATGAGCGGGTTCACCGACTGGGCGCAGACCGTGGCCGACAGCGGGGACGCGGCCGACTACCGCTCCCGGGTCACCGACTCCGAGAGCGCCTCCATGTGGCAGAGCCTGTCCTCGCCGCCCGGCTACAAGTCCGGCTACTGCCTTGCCGTCTGTCCCGCCGGCGAGGACGTCCTGGGCCCGTACCTGGACGACCGCAAGAACTTCATGGACACCGTGCTGCGACCGCTCCAGGACAAGAAGGAAACCCTGTACGTCCTGCCGGGCTCCCACGCACAGGAGTACGCCCTGCGCCGCTTCCCTCACAAACCCGCCAAGGAAGTCACCGGCGGCTGGCAGCCCCCGGCGAAACGCTCCACGTCCTCCGACCGGGAGACACGTACGTCATGACGGGCATTCCCCCCTTCCGCGTCCTGCGCGCCAAGCCTCTGTGGATCGCGAACGGCCTCATCACGGCGGTACTCGCGCTGCTGTTCGCCGTGTTCTACGTCGGCGCCAACGTCGATCCGGCCGACCACCTGACGAAGCTGCCCGTCGGTCTGGTCGACGCCGACGAGGGAGCCGCTGTCGCCGGCAGGCAGGTCGATCTCGGGGCGCAGATCACCGAGTCGATCAAGAAGTCGACCGCGAGTGACGGCAAGATCGACTGGAAGGTGATGGACGAGAAGGGGATGAAGGAGGAGCTGGGCAAGGGCAAGCTGTTCGGCGCGCTCGTCGTGCCCGCCGACTTCACCGCCTCCGTCACCGCACTCACCGCCACCGCGTCCACCGCAACCCCGGCCCGCCCGACGCTGACGGTGCTGACCAACCAGTCCGCCGGCAGCATCGGCTCCGGCCTGGCCCGGGCGGCGACCACCCGGGCAGCCGAGAACGCCTCGCTCCAGCTGGGCAAGGAGCTGACCGCCCGGATCGGGACCGCGCAGGCGCGGCTGCCCTCAGCGGCACGCGTCCTGCTCGCCGATCCGGCCTCCGTCACGGTCGAGGACGGTCACCCCCTCGACTCCCACAGCGGCCTGGGCCTGACGGCGTTCTACTACGCACTCACCCTCGTGGTCGTCGGCATGCTCTCCGCCAACGTCATCAGCGGCCAGGTCGACCATGCCCTCGGCTACACCCACAACGACATGGGTCCGCGGCGCTTGCACCGCCCGCTGATCCGGGCGACCCGGGTCCAGACCCTCGCCATCGGCGGCACCCTCATGGCGGCCCTGTCCCTGCTGACGGGCACCCTGGTCATGGCCGGCGCGGTCGGCATCATGGGCATGGACGCCTCCCACCTGCCCCTGCTGTGGCTGTACTCGGTGTGCGCCGTCGCCGTCACCGGGATCGGCGCCCTCACTCTCCTCGCCGTCTTCGGCACGCCCGGCATGCTGGTGGTCACGCTGGTCTTCATCGGGATGGCGGTGCCCACGGCCGGTGCCACCACCCCCGTCGAGGCACTGCCCGGCTTCTACCGCTTCCTCGCGGAGTTCGAGCCGCTGCGGCAGATCACCGGCGGCATCAGGTCGATCCTCTACTACGACGCCCAGGGCGACGCGGGTCTGACGCGGGGCTGGGTGATGATGACGGCCGGACTCGTGGCGGCCGTGCTGTTCGGCTTCGGCGTCCTGGGGTGGTACGACCGCAAGGGGCTGCACCGCATCCCGGTGGAGACGACGCCCGGCAAGACCGCGGTCCCGGCGTAGTGGCAGGTCACCCAGGACGGGGCCATCACTCGGAGTGTCCCCGGCGAGTGTCGCCCTGCCGGGGACGACGGGCGTGCACACCGTCATGGCTCGGCGACCGCCCTTCTGCCAGGCCCTCGCCGAGCCTCTGTCCGGAGTCCTGAAAACCGATCGGTCTTCATCTCGTCCGCTTCGGGTTAACCTCGCGGTATGACCACCGAAGTGAAGCTGAGCCCCAGGGAGCGGTTGCTGGGGGCGGCGGCCACGCTCACCTACCGGGACGGCGTCAGCATCGGCGTCGAGGCGTTGTGCAAGGCGGCGGGGGTGTCGAAGCGCTCCATGTACCAGCTGTTCGAGAGCAAGGACGAGCTGCTGGCGGCGAGCCTTGAGCAGCGTACTTCCGCCTACGTGGCGACGCTCCTGCCGACGGCGGACGATGGCCGTTCACCCCGCGAGCGGATCCTGCACGTCTTCGGGCGGGTGGAATCGCAGGCGAGCGCGCCCGAGTTCCACGGCTGCCCGTACCTGGCCGTGCAGATCGAACTCAAGGACCAGAGTCACCCCGCGAGCCGGGTCGCCCGTCAGGTCAAGGCGGACCTGACCGCCTTCTTCCGCGCCGAGGCAGAACTGGGCGGGGCGAGCGATCCCGATCTGCTGGCCCGGCAGCTCAGCCTGGTCTTCGACGGCGCCAACGCCCGCGCGGGAATCCAGGCCGACAGCCTGGCCGGGCTCGTCGCCCCCACGGTGACCACCCTGCTCGACGCGGCAGGCGTGCGCTGACGCGTCCCCGTTCGAAGCAATAAGTCTGCGGTCTCGTCAGCGTCGGCGCCCAGTGACGGGTGCACGGCTTCCCAGACCCTCATCCAGCCGGCCCGGACGGCCTTGCCGATCCGGTCGTCGCCCCGCGCCTCGGCGGCGTATCCCCGCATCCGCATCAGGAGCGTTTCGGGGCGCGTCGAGATCGGCTGCACATAGGCGTCCGCCTTCGCCTGCCGAGCCCGCTCGCCCCTCCTCACTCCGGCGGCCGCCCTCTCGAAGGGCCGGAAGAGGTGCGGGCTGCGTGACGCCCTGATCGAGCTTGCGCGCTGAAACCGATCGGTTTACCGTAATGGAAACCGATCGGTTTCAAGGGAGTGAGGGAGTCCATGACGACGACGGATCGGCCGGTGGCACTCGTGACGGGTGCGTCCTCCGGCATCGGGAAGGAAGCCGCGCTCGCCCTGGTCGCAGCCGGATTCGAGGTGGTCGGCACCAGCCGTGACACCTCGCGCGTCACCCCGCTCGACGGCGTGACGTTCGTCGGGCTCGACGTCGCCCACGACGCCTCGGTCGCCGCAGCGGTCCAGGAGGTGAGCGAGCGGTTCGGGCGGATCGACGTCCTGGTCAACAACGCCGGCGTCGGCTCGATGGGGGCGGCGGAGGAGACTTCCGTCGAGCAGGCCCAGTCCGTCTTCGACACCAACGTGTTCGGGGTCATGCGCATGGTGAACGAGGTCCTGCCGCACATGCGCGCTCAGCGACGCGGACGCATCGTCAACATCTCGTCCGTGCTCGGGTTCCTGCCCCAGCCCTACATGGCCGCCTACGCCGCCTCCAAGCACGCGATCGAGGGCTACACCGAGTCCCTGGACCACGAGATCCGCGACCATGGCGTCCGGGCGCTCATCGTCCAACCCGCCTACACCAGGACCGGGTTCGAGACCAACAGCGCGAAGCCCGACACCCCACTGGACGCGTACGCGCAGCAGCGGCAGACCGTCGACCGCGTCATGGCGCGGGCCGTCAGGAACGGCGACGCCCCCGCCGTCGTCGCCCAGGCGATCGTCACGGCAGCGACCGCCCAGAAGCCGAAGCCGCGCTACACCGCCGGCCCCCTGGCCGGACGCGCACGCATACTGCGCCGTCTCGCTCCCGCCGGGGTATTCGACAAGCAGATCCGCAAAATGAACGAACTGGCGCGCCCGTTGTAAGGGATCAGGGCACAGCCTTCACAGACGCCTCGGCCGGCGGCCTGCGCGATGACGATTCCCACCGCGCCCGCGAGCCCCTGCACGAGGCGGGCGGTGCGATGGCGGGGTGCAGCAGAGGCAGCCGCCGCAGCGTCGGACGTCGGTTGCAGCGACGGGGTACCCGGGCGGGCGGTCGTCCTGTCGCCGCGCTCGCAGAGCCGGCGAAGTCGCGGCTGCCGACGTAGGTGACCTTGCCCTCGCGGACGAGTTGCTCCATGGCCTGCCAGATCTCGTCCCACGGCGTCGAACGGTCGACGTGGTGCATCTGGTACAGGTCGAGGTGATCGGTCCGCAGCCGTCGGAGACTGTCCTCGGCAGCCCTGGCCGACAGGTACTTGTCGTTCGGGCCGGTTCCCATCGGCTGGTAGAGCTTGGTCGCCAGCACGATCCGGTCGCGTCGGCCACCGCCTGGGCCAGCCACCGGCCGATGATCTCTTCCGAGAGGCCGTACCCCCTCTCCATGTCGGGAGACTGCGGCCCGCCGTAGATTTCCGTTCCCGCGGCCGTGCCGCGAATGCGGTGCGGGTCAGGCCAGGGTCGCGACGTCGATCACGAAGCGGTAGCGCACGTCTGAGGCCAGGACGCGCTCGTACGCCTCGTTGATCTGCTCCACCCCGATGGTCTCGATCCCCGCGCCGATGCCGTGCTCACCGCAGAAGTCCAGCATCTCCTGCGTTTCCCGGATTCCGCCGATCGACGAGCCGGCGTACGACCGTCCGCGTGCGAGCAGCGAGAACACGTTCAGGGACAGGGGCTCCGGCGGGCCTACGTTGACCATGGTGCCGCCCACACCCAGCAGGGAAAGGTAGGCGTCGACGTCGAGTCGGGCGCTGACCGTGTTGACGATGAGGTCGAAGGCGCCCGCCAGTTCCTCGAAGGTGGCGGGGTCGCCGATGGCGTGGTAGTGGTCTGCGCCCAGGCGCAGACCGTCGTCGATCTTCTTCAACGACTGCGACAGGACGGTGACTTCCGCGCCCATCGCACGGGCGAACTTGACGCCCATGTGCCCGGGCCCGCCCAGACCGACGATGGCCACCTTCTTGCCGGGGCCGACGCCCCAGCGGTGCAGCGGCGAGTAGGTGTCGTGATGCCCGCGCACAGCAGCGGGGCGGCCTGGTCCAGGGCGACGCCTTCGGGTACGCGGACGACGAAGTGCTCGTCGACGACGATGTGGGTGGTGTATCCGCCCTGAGTCCAGGTCCCGTCCCGGTCCAGGGAACCGTAGGTGAGCGTGGTGCCGTTGAGGCAGTACTGCTCCTCACCGTTGCGGCACGGGTCACAGGTCCGGCACGAGCCGACCATGCAGCCGACGCCGACGCGGTCCCCCACGGCGTGCTTGCCGACCCCGGAGCCCACCTGGGTGACGACTCCGGTGATCTCGTGCCCGGGGGCTACCGGATAGTGCACCGGGCCCCAGTCCCCACGGACGTGGTGGATGTCGGAGTGACAGACGCCGGGGATCTCGCAGCGCTGTCCGTCCGTCTCTCGCCTTCATCTTTCCCGCAGATCACTGACATGGTCGCGGAGTTGGGAAGGGAGGTCGCTGAGGACGATCTCATGCAGAGGTGAAAGGTGGTCGAGGTCGACACAGCCGGTGGATGTGAGTTCTGTGATGGCGTGCAATTCCGCCTCCAAGGCGGCATTCTCCTTCTCGGCGGCGGCAGTTGCCGCCAGCAGTGTCGCCAGAGCCGAGGCCTGAGCGGACGTATATGCACCCACGTGATCGGACGCTTCGTCGGCCCCGCGTTCTCGTGCGTGCGCTTCGGTTTGCAGGATCATTCGCGCAATGGCGATGAAGTCGTGGGACCTCAAGTTGAAACACCCTTTCGTCACGTACCCCATGGCGCGGTCCGGGTGCGCCAGGCTATGTCACGCTTCTCGTCGGCCGTCCGTCTTGTGCTCACGTTTCAGCGTCGGTGCTGCGCCCGGCCGTTGATGCGTTCGTTCGACGAATTCGCTGTCCGGCGGCCGGGGGGCCGTGATACACAACCCGACGTGCCCAACATTTTGGAGTTTCCCGAGGTCCTGCGGCTGATCGAGGACCGCTCGGACGCGTTCCGGGCCGCGATCGCATCCGCCCCCGACCTCGACGTCCAGGTCCCGGCCTGCCCGGACTGGACGCTGCGCGAACTGGCGCAGCACCTCGGGGACGGCCGCCGCCGCCAGGCCGCCATCGTCGCGGCGGGCCCGGGCGCTGAGCCCCCGGCGAGGACGGACCCGAAGGGCGCCCCGACCGCGCCCCGTGACCGCGAAGCCCTGGACGCCTGGCTCGCCGAGTCGACCCGGCTCATGCTCGACGCGCTGCGCGAGGCCGGCCCGGACCGCGGCTGCTGGACCTGGTGGGGCCGCTCGCAGGCCCCGGAGACCAGCGGAGCCGTGGCCCGGCACCAGGTCCAGGAGATCGCGGTCCACACCCACGACGTCCAGCTCACCCAGGGCGCCGCACAGCCGCTGCCGACGGACGTCGCGGTCGAGGGCGTCGACGAGTTCCTGACGACCGTCTCGGCGACGACCGTCCCCTGGCCGTTCAAGCCGGCGACCATCGACCTGCACACGGCCGAGGGCCGCTCCTGGCGCCTGACCCTCGACGCCGACGGCGTCCGCTGCGACGACCTCGCCTCCGACGCGGAGCCGGGCGACATGGCGATGCGAGGCGCGGCGAGCGACATGGTCCTCTACTTCTACGCGCGCGTCCCGCTGGACCGCCTGGAGACCACCGGCGACACCGAGCCGATGGACCAGCTCGCGGACTGGGACCCGAACGCGTAAAGGGCGCGCTCGTGACGCGGCTGGCGGTGGTGCGCGTGCTCCTGCGTGCACCACCGCGCGAGCGTCAGCGCCGACGAGATTCGCCGGGAAGGGGCTGACACAGATGCCTGCCCCTGACCCGGTCGGCCCTCGTTCGTGTCACCGTGTGCGGCGGATGCGGAGAGGGCCGTGGGCCTCTGATTCCGTGACGGGGCGGCCGGACCGGGTGATCTCGGCCTTGCCGGCCGCCACCAGGCGCCAGGCCGCTCGGCGGGTCGGTTCCATCAGGGCTCGCCAGCCTTCGTCGTCGCCTTCGTAGGCCTCGCGTGCGGCGTCGGACGGACAGATCGAAGCAGTGGCCGCACGTCGCTCCAGCAGGTCCATGATGACCTGCTCCAGCCGCCTGGCGAGCTGCCGATCCGTTTCCACCACGCCATCCAGTGTGGCCCACGCTCCCGCCGGTCCGCCGGTTCCGACAGCCGCCGGGGCGTCAGTCCCAGCAGCCGGTCTTCGCCCCGTCCGTCTCGGAGCCGACCTCTATCTCGAACCCTGAGCCCGAGTCGAACTCCGGGCCGGCGTCGTAGTCGTACTCGATCTTCAGATGCTCGGCCGTGGTGAACCGCAGGGTCAGCATGAGGGCGTCGCCGTCGCCGCCCTTGGTGAAGCACAGTCCCGCCACCGTTTCCGGGGCGCCCAGGTCCGCAGGGGCGGACGGCAGGTGCCAGCCGTCCGCCTCGGCGGTGGTGCGGTAGAAGTCGACGACCTTCTGCCGGGGGCCGGGGAACGCGTAGACGCGCGCGGCGTACAGCCAGGCGTCGCCGGTGTCGTCGACGCAGCGCGCGTCGACCTGGTCGAGCCCCTTCGGGGCGGTCGCGCCGTCGGGGGTGAAGTCGAGGACGGGTTGGGAGCGCAGGTCCCGCAACCGTGACGCGGTGTCCTCGCAGGTGTTGAACGGGGAGAGGGCGGAGCAACCGGTCAGGCCCGCGGTGAGCAGGGCGGTGGCCAGGAGCAGGGTGAGCGTCCTGGGTGGCATGGGTCCGGTCTCCCTGGGGTGGTGGGCGGGCGGGCTGCACGGTCCCGGTGGGGGAGGACGACGAACGGGCGAGGACGCCGGCTCTACGTGAGCGCGGCCTCCCGCACCCCTGTCCCGGGGCGGACGAGCGAGCGTAGCTTCTCGCGTGTCTCCCGGTCCGTCGAGTGGATGATCGTGCCGACCATGCAGCCGACCTGGTCTGGACGCCGGCACACCTCAGCCGTGGGAGCCGGACGGCACGTCGGTACGCGTACGGTGGGGGGCACGCGTCCGGAGTCGGGGCGGCCGGTGGTGGGTGCGTGTGTGGCCGGAGGGCCGGCAGGTGTGCGGTCCGGGCCGCTGTTTCCGGCCATCACTTCACAGAACGCACACGCACCGACCCCCGAACTTTAAACTTCAAGCGCTATGCTCGTCGCGGTCGAGTGCCGGGGGAAACCCACGCCTCCCGGCACTCGCATCCCCCCACGAGGCACAGGAGAGTCATGTGCGCGACGGCGACGTAGTGGTGATCGGCGGCGGTTACGCGGGCGTTCGGTTGGCGAAGCGGCTGGACGCGACGGCGCGGGTCACCCTGGTGGACCGCAAGGAGATCTTCTTCCACCGCATCGCCTCCCTGCGTGCCGGCGTGCGCCCCGAGTGGACGGTGACGCCGTTCATCCCGTACGACCGGCTGCTGCGCAACGGCCGTGTGGTGCTCGGCAAGGCGGTCCGTGTCGACACCGTCGAACGGCAGGTGGTGCTGGCCACCGGCGAGCGGCTCCCTTACGACGTGGTGGTGATCGCCACCGGGGCCGACTACCCGGAGCCGGCCCGCTTCCTCGGCACCACAACGGAGGAGGCGGTCAAGGCGTTCGCCGCGCACCAGCAGAGCATCGCCGCCGCCGAGCACGTCCTCGTCGTCGGCGGTGGCCCCTCCGGCGTCGAGCTCAGCGCGGAGATCCGTCTCGCCCGGCCCGACGCGCGTGTCACGCTCGCCCACTCCGGGCCGGCGCTGCTCGGCAACGCCGGGTGCGAGAAGGCCTCGCGCAAGACGCAGGCCTGGTTGGAGGACCACGGTGTGGAGGTGCGGCTCGACTCCTTCATGTCCCCGGGCCACGAATTCGGCGCCTACCGGGACGCCCGCGGCGGTGTCATCGAGGCCGACCTGTCGTTCTGGGCCACCGGCACCACCCCCAACACCCTGTGGCTTCGGCTGGCCGGACACGGTGACTGGCTCAACCCCTCCGGGCACATCAAGGTCGACCGGTCGCTGCGGGTCGAGGGGCGGCTCGACGTGTTCGCCGTCGGCGACGTCAACGACGCGACCGAGCTCAAGATCACCCCGGCCGCGCTCGCCCAGGCCGACCTCGCCGCCTGGAACATCCGCACCTACCTGAACAGCGCCGGCCGCCATCGCAGGGAGCCCCGCCTCTACCGGCCCGTCCACCGCACCCCGGTGATCGTGCCGTTCGGGCCGGCCGACGGGCTGACGATGCTGCCGGTGCCGGGCGGCGAGACCGCTGTCCTCGGCGGCCGTACGTCCGTCCTGGCCAAGGCGAAGACCCTCATGACCCCGTACATGCGACGTCAGCTCGGCTACACCGCGTCCTGAAACCCCGCCGGCCGACGCCAGGAGCGCCCCGGCGTACGGGACTTACAACCCGCCTGAACAGGGCCGCGCGGTCGCGGTCCGTGTCGCTGTTGGGCCGGACGGGTGACTTGGCGTAAGAATTGGCTGGTGCAGGCAATGAGTGCGAGTCAGTTCTGGGGGTCCCGGTGAACCGGTACGACGTCACCGATGAACAGTGGGAGGGGCTCGCTCAGGTCGTTCCGTTGCGCGGCCGGGACGCCTGGCCGTCGGCGGTGAACCACCGCTCGCTGCCCGAGGCGGCGACGGAGACCCGGCGGCGGTTCGTCGTGCTGCGGGTCAACGTCTTCGCGGACGCCCGGGACGTCGCTGAGACGCTGATGGCGGGCATCCCGGTGCTGCTCGACCTCACCGGTGCCGAGACGGAGGTCGCCAAGCGCGTCCTGGACTTCTCCACCGGCGTCGTCTTCGGCCTGGCCAGCGGGATGCACCGGGTCGACCGGAACGTGTTCCTGCTGACCCCGCCGGGCACGGAGGTGAGCGGGCTCATGGGTGAGGCCGGGGTTCCGGGCGTGTGAGCGTGCCGCCCCGCGCCCCCCGGGGGGCGGCCGGGAGGGCGGGCAGGGGTCTGCCCGTCCCTCGTCGTCACGGTGGTAGACCTGGAGTCGTGACAGAACACCTCGACGTGGCGACGCTGCAGCGCAGGCTGGCCGAGTTCGCGGCCGCGCGGAACTGGCAGCCGTACCACACCCCCAAGAACCTCGTCTCCGCGCTGAGCGTCGAGGCGTCCGAACTGGTCGAGATCTTCCAGTGGTTGACCCCGGAGGAGTCGGCCCGCGTGATGGAGGAGCCGGACACCGCGCACCGGGTGACCGACGAGGTCGCCGATGTGCTCGCGTATCTGCTGCAACTGTGCGAGGTGCTCGGCATCGACCCGCTTGCGGCGCTCGACGCGAAGATCGACCGCAACGAGCGGCGGTTTCCTGCGCCGTGAGCCGGTGGCGGGTCAACGCGTTCTGATCGAGCGCCGGTTCACCGTGTCGCCGGGTGACGAGACACCCCGGTGTCACTCTCCGGAGTTGTTCGACGAGTCGAAACCGATTTGTTGTCCGCAGATTTCCGCCTTCCTCTGGCTTTTCGCCCCACACGCCTTCACTCTGGGTAGTGGACGACGGAGTTCGGGCGGACGTGCGAGAGGCGCGTCCGGACAGACGGGGGCGGCCCATGGACGCGGTGCGGCTCATCCTGATGAGCAGACGTGCTCTCTCAGGCGGCGACGACGGGTCTCGGACACTCGAGGAGGTATGGCAGGCGCAGGCGCTGGCCCAGGCGATCGGCAGTCGGCTCGCGGTCTCGGGACCGCCCGAACTGCGCGGAGAGGCACTGGGGTTGACCGAGCTGGCGGGCCGGGGCTGCGGAGTGCTGGACGCCCCGGACCTCGATCCCGGCGACCTGCGGGCCGCCCAGCTCACGGAACTGGACGACGCCCGCGAGGCGCTGCTCTGCCTGGGCGTGCTGCTGACCGACGTCGGCATCGCTCTCGTCGGTCTGGCCAGCGCGGCGGCCGACGAGGGCACGTACTGGCAGTGCATGGAGGCCATCGACGCGGCGGACGAGTCCCGGGACCGGGTCCGGGAGATGCTCCGCAAACTGGCGGCACGTGAAGGGGCGCTGCGGGAGCGGTGAGGGCGCGGGGCCGTGGCCCGGTGGAGCGGCAGTCACGGGGTTCGGAGGGGCGCGGGGTCGGGGCCCGGTGGAGCGGCGGGCGGGGAGAGGGGAACGGCGGCTGCGGCTCCGAGTGGCGGCGGGTGGGGGTTCGAAGGGGCGTGGCTGCGGGGCCAAGAGGGCGGCGGGGCTGTGGCCCGGTGGCTGTGGCCACGGGGTTCGGAGGGGCGGCGGGGCCGTGGCCCGGAGGGGCGGTGGGGTCGGGGCCCGGTGGAGCGGTGGCAGCGGGGCCAGCCGGCGGTGGAGCGGGGCCCGCAGGACGATGGGCGCGGGGCCCTCGGCCCGGCCCGCGCGCCTTGCCGCCCCGCACCTCCGCTGCCCGCGGGCCCGCCGGGGGCGCCGAGCGTGGTGGGGCCGACGGGTCGCCCCGTGGCTCCGGAGGCGTCGGGTGCAGGATGGAGACCATGGATCTGCGTATCTTCACCGAGCCCCAGCAGGGCGCTACCTACGACACCCTCCTCGCCGCGGCGAAGGCCACCGAGGATCTCGGCTTCGACGCTTTCTTCCGCAGCGACCACTATCTGAAAATGGGCGACGTGGACGGCCTCCCCGGCCCCACCGACGCCTGGATCACCCTCGCCGGCCTCGCCCGGGAGACCAGCCGCATCCGCCTCGGCACGCTGATGACCGCCGCCACCTTCCGTCTCCCCGGCGTCCTCGCCATCCAGGTCGCACAGGTGGACCAGATGTCCGGCGGCCGGGTCGAACTGGGCCTGGGCGCCGGCTGGTTCGAGGAGGAGCATGCGGCGTACGGCATCCCGTTCCCCAAGGAGAAGTTCGCCCGCCTGGAGGAGCAGCTGGCGATCGTCACCGGCCTGTGGGGCACGGAGGCCGGCCGGACCTTCGACTTCCAGGGCGAGTACTACCAGCTCAAGGACTCGCCCGCGTTGCCCAAGCCCGCCCAGTCGAAGATCCCCGTGCTGGTCGGCGGCCACGGCGCGAGCCGTACGCCGCGACTGGCCGCCGAGTACGCCGACGAGTTCAACATGCCGTTCGGCTCGGTCGAGGACACCGAGCGGCAGTTCGGCCGCGTCCGGGCCGCCGCCGAGGCCGCGGGCCGCCCGGCGGACGCGATCACCTACTCCAACGTCCTCGTGGCCTGCGTCGGCAAGGACGACGCGGAGGTCGCCCGCCGCGCTGCCGCGATCGGTCGCGAGGTGGACGAGCTGAAGGCCAACGGTCTGGCCGGCAGCCCGGCCGAGGTCGTCGACAAGATCGGCCGCTACATGGAAACCGGCTCGCGGCGGATGTACCTCCAGATCCTCGACGTGCACGATCTGGACCACCTGGAGCTGATCTCCGCCGAGGTGCAGGCGCAGCTGCCGTAACGCCTCCGGGCATCGCCCGCAGGCCCCGCGTTCGGGGTGTCGAAACGCCGTCCGGAACACGGGGAACCCCCTCCGTCCGGAACACGGGGAACCCCCTCCGTCCGGAACCCCTCCCTCCGGCACCCCGAACGCCGCGCACCCCCACCCCACCCCCCGCCTGTGACACTCCTGTGACCGGAACTATGGCTTCCACCACAGTCGCCGACGCGCCGCCCTGATGAGGTGGCCGGATGCGCAGACCCGCCCCCCTCCTCGTCCCGGCCCTCGCCGCCGTCCTGTTGCTCCCGGCGTGCGGATCGGAACGCGCCGGCGACCGGAACAGCGGCCCCCGCGCGGCCTCACAGCCGTCCCTGACCCAGGTCACCGAGCCCGCCGTCGACGGTGTGCGGATCGTCGCGCTGTCGCTCCCGTCGCACTCCTCTTCTCCCGCGGAACCCGCTCCGCCATCCCCTTCGCCCTCCGACCCGAGCGACTTCCGGGTCACGCCCGACCGGCTCGACCGCCCCACAGACTCCCGCGGCTACGCCGTCTACACGGTCACCAACGAGGGCCCCGAGGCGCTCACGTACACCATCGCCTTCGCCTTCACGACCAGCACGGGCGAGGTGGTGGAGACCAGGCGGGAGACCGTGAGCGCGGTCGCCCCCGGCAAGACCGTGCGCTCGCAGGTGGAGCTCGGCGACCTCGCGCCCGGGGCGTCCCTCGTGACCCGGGTGAAGGTCACCGGTGTCACCAAGGTCCCCGCGGCCGAGGCGCCCGGCGGGACCGGCGACTGTCCCGCCTCCGGGACCCGCCTGTGGGCCGACGAGGGCGACGCCGCCATGGGCCTGCGTGTCGTCGGACTGCATGTGGAGTACTGCGGGAAGGGCGAGTACACCGTCGAGGGCTACCCGCTGCTGGAGCTGCTGGACGACGACCGCGAACCGGTGGACGGCGTGAAGATCCTCAAGGGCAGCAAGGAGATCACCACGGGCCTCGGAGACGACGAGGCGCCCCGGCCGGTCACCCTGAAGTCCGGCGAGACAGCGTTCGCTCGCCTGGTGTGGCGCAACACCACCGGGCTCGGCACCCCCGTGAACGTCCCGTACGTCCGGGTCCGCGCCAAGGCCGGCGGCACACCCGTGACGGTGACGCCCCGCCTCGACCTCGGGACGACCGGCAAGCTCGGCGTCACGCCCTGGCAGCGGCCCGGCTAGCGGCCCCGGAAAATACGGGGTGCCGTCGTGCCCTTTCTCGATACGTTGGTGCCGCGCACAAGCGCACTACCAGCGCTTTCGCTCCTTTCCGAACCCTTTCGAGGCGACTCACGTGTTCCTGACGATCAGCACCACCGGCACCCCCGAACGCCCCGCCACCGATCTCGGCTTCCTGCTGCACAAGCATCCCGACAACTCGCAGGCGTTCTCCACCTCCTACGGCCGGGCGTCCGTCCTCTACCCCGAGGCGGACGACCGGCGCTGCACGGCGGCGCTGTTGCTGGAGGTGGACGCCGTGGCGCTGGTCAGGCGCGGCAAGGGCAAGGGACGCGGTGGCGCCCCCGACGCCGCGCTCGCGCAGTACGTCAACGACCGTCCGTACGCGGCCTCTTCACTGCTCGCGGTCGCGCTGAGCGCGGTGTTCTCCAGCGCCATGCGGGGCGTGTGCAACGCCAAGCCCGAACTGCCCTCGCAGCCGAGACCCTTGCGGATCGAGGTGCCGGTGCTGCCCGCGCGCGGCGGCCCCGTGCTCGTACGGCGCCTGTTCGAGCCGCTCGGCTGGGCGGTGGACGTCGAACCGGTCGCCCTGGACGTCGAGTTCCCCGAGTGGGGCGACTCGCGGTACGTCCGCCTCGTCCTGGAGTCGCAGACGCTGACCCTCGCCGAATCCCTGCGGCACCTGTACGTGCTGCTGCCGGTCCTCGACGACGCCAAGCACTACTGGGTCGCCTCCGACGAGGTCGACAAGCTGCTGCGGGCAGGTGAGGGCTGGCTTCCCGAGCACCCCGAGCAGAAGCTGATCACCAGCCGCTACCTCTCGCGCCGTTGGTCGCTGACCCGCCAGGCGATGGAGCGGCTTGAGCTGGTGCGGCTCGCCGAGGCCGACGACAGCGAGGTCGAGGACATCGACAACGCGGTCGCGGCGGAGACCGAGGCGGAGGAGAAGCCGACGCCGCTCGCCGTGCAGCGCCGGGAGGCGATCCTCGCCGCGCTCGGCGCGTCCGGCGCCGCCCGGGTGCTCGACCTCGGCTGCGGGCAGGGGCAGTTGGTGCAGGCACTGCTCAAGGACCCGAAGTTCACCGAGATCGTCGGCGTCGACGTGTCGATGCGCGCGCTGACCATCGCCTCGCGCCGGCTGAAGCTGGACCGCATGGGCGAGCGGCAGGCATCCCGCGTCAAGCTGATGCAGGGCTCCCTGGCCTACACCGACAACCGGCTCAAGGGCTACGACGCGGCCGTGCTCAGCGAGGTGATCGAGCACCTCGACCTGCCCAGGCTGCCCGCCCTGGAGTACGCGGTGTTCGGCGCGGCCCGCCCGCGCACGGTCCTGGTGACCACCCCGAACGTCGAGTACAACGTCCGCTGGGAGTCCCTCCCGGCAGGGCACGTCCGGCACGGCGACCACCGTTTCGAGTGGACCCGCGAGGAGTTCCGCGCCTGGGCGCGCTCCGTGGCCGAACGGCACGGCTACGAGACCGAGTTCGTGCCGGTCGGACCCGACGACCCCGAGGTCGGACCCCCAACCCAGATGGCCGTGTTCACCCTGAGCGCCGGCAGCGAGAAGGAGGCGAAGGCGGCATGACCGACACCGACGTCGCGGTTCCCGTGAAGCAGGGCCGTGTCCTGCCCGTCACCGACCTCTCCCTCGTCGTGCTGGTCGGCGCGTCCGGCTCGGGAAAGTCCACCTTCGCGCGGCGGCACTTCAAGCCGACCGAGGTCATCTCGTCCGACTTCTGCCGCGGGCTGGTCTCCGACGACGAGAACGACCAGAGCGCCACGCGGGACGCCTTCGACGTCCTGCACTACATCGCCGGCAAGCGGCTCGCGGCGGGCCGGCGCACGGTCGTCGACGCGACCAGCGTGCAGCAGGAGTCCCGACGGCAGCTGATCGAGCTGGCCAAGCAGTACGACGTCCTGCCCATCGCGATCGTCCTGGACGTGCCGGAGTCGGTGTGCGCGGAGCGCAACGCGGGCCGTGCCGACCGCGCCGACCTGCCCCGGCGGGTCGTCCAGCGGCACACCCGTGAACTGCGGCGCTCTCTTAGGCACTTGGAGCGCGAGGGCTTCCGCAAGGTGCACGTGCTGCGCGGCGTCGAGGAGGTCGAGCACGCCACCGTCGTCACCGAGAAGCGCTTCAACGACCTGACGCACCTCACCGGTCCCTTCGACATCGTCGGCGACATCCACGGCTGCGCAGCCGAACTGGATTCGCTGCTGGGCAAGTTGGGCTACGTCGACGGCGTCCATCCCGAGGGGCGCACCGCCGTCTTCGTCGGTGACCTCGTCGACCGCGGCCCGGACAGCCCGGGGGTGCTGCGCCGCGTGATGTCGATGGTGAAGTCGGGCAACGCGCTGTGCGTGCCCGGCAACCACGAGAACAAGTACGGCCGTCACCTGCGCGGGCGCAAGGTGCAGCACACACACGGGCTCGCCGAGACGATCGCGCAGATGGAGGGCGAGAGCGAGGAGTTCATCGCCGAGGTGCGGGAGTTCCTCGACGGACTGGTCAGCCACTACGTGCTGGACGGCGGCAGGCTGGTCGTCTGCCACGCCGGTCTGCCGGAGAAGTACCACGGCCGCACCTCCGGCCGGGTCCGCTCGCACGCGCTGTACGGCGAAACCACCGGTGAGACCGACGAGTTCGGGCTGCCGGTGCGCTACCCGTGGGCGGAGGACTACCGGGGCCGGGCGGCCGTCGTCTACGGTCACACGCCCGTCCCGGAGGCGACCTGGCTCAACAACACCATCTGCCTGGACACGGGCGCCGTGTTCGGCGGCAAGCTGACGGCGCTGCGCTGGCCCGAGCGGGAGCTGGTCGACGTACCGGCGGAGCGGGTCTGGTACGAGCCGGTGAAGCCGCTGCGGGCAGAGGCGCCCGGCGGACGGGACGGGCGGCCGCTGGACCTCGCGGACGTGCACGGCCGGCGGGTCGTCGAGACCCGCCACCAGGGCCGGATCTCGATCCGGGAGGAGAACGCGGCCGCCGCGCTCGAGGTCATGAGCCGGTTCGCCGTCGACCCCCGGCTGCTGCCGTACCTCCCGCCGACCATGGCGCCCACGCCGACCAGCGACGTGGACGGCTACCTCGAGCACCCGGCGGAGGCCTTCGCGCAGTACGCGCGGGACGGCGTCGCGCGGGTCGTGTGCGAGGAGAAGCACATGGGCTCGCGAGCCGTCGCCCTGGTGTGCAGGGACGCGGAGGCGGCGCGCCGGCGGTTCGGTGTGGACGGCGTGACGGGCTCCCTCTACACGCGCACCGGCCGTCCGTTCTTCGACGACGCGTCGATGACCGAGGAGATCCTCGGTCGGCTGCGCGCGGCCGTCGGGGAGGCGGGCCTGTGGACCGAGCTGGACACGGACTGGCTGCTGCTGGACGCCGAGTTGATGCCGTGGTCGCTGAAGGCGTCCGGTCTGCTGCGCTCGCAGTACGCGGCGGTCGGCGCCGCGTCCGGAGCGGTCCTCCCGGCCGCACTGAACGCCCTGGAGGGCGCCGCAGCGCGCGGCGTCGACGTGTCGGACCTGCTGGCCCGGCAGCGTGAACGCGCCGCTGACGCCGCCGCGTTCACCCAGGCCTACCGGCGTTACTGCTGGACCACGGACGGCCTGGACGGCGTCCGTCTGGCGCCGTTCCAGATCCTCGCGGTCCAGGGACGCAGCCTCGCCGGCATACCCCACGACCAGCAACTGGCCCTGCTGGACCGGCTGGTGGAGCACGACGCGACGGGACTGCTCCAGACCACCCGACGTCTGTACGTCGACACGGCCGACCCCGAGTCGGTGCGGGCCGGCGTCGACTGGTGGCTGGAGATGACCGGCCGGGGCGGCGAGGGCATGGTCGTCAAGCCGGTCGGCGCGGTGGTCCGCGACGGAGAGGGGCGTCTCGTCCAGCCGGGCGTCAAGTGCCGGGGCCGGGAGTACCTGCGGATCATCTACGGCCCGGAGTACACCCGGCCCGACAACCTCGACCGGCTGCGCCGGCGCTTCCTCAACCACAAGCGCTCCCTCGCGATCCGGGAGTACGCCCTCGGCCTGGAGGCGCTGGACCGACTGGGGGAGGGCGAACCCCTGTGGCGCGTCCACGAGGCGGTCTTCGGAGTCCTGGCCCTGGAGTCGGAACCGGTCGACCCCCGACTCTGACACGAGGCGGAGGCGTCACCCTGGGACCCCCTTCGGGGGTTCACGGTTTCGGCCCCTGGGCGGGGGTGCCGCCGGGGGCACCTCCCGGGGGTTCACGGCTTCGACCCGAGGGCGGCGGTGCCCCCCATCGGCACCGCACCCGCCAAGGCGTCCCCGGCTCCGAGCCGAGCCGGGGGCACCTCCCGGGAGCTACTGGCCTCCGTCCCGACGCGGGGACGGTGCCCGGAGGCGCTTCTCCGGGGCGTTCCCGACTTCGAGCCGAGGCGGGATTGCCGCCCGGGGACACCCTCCGGGGGAGACGCCGCCCGGAGGTGCGTCTCCCGGGCGTTCCGGGATCTGATCCGAAGCAGAGACGCCACCCGGAGGCACCTCTCCCGGGCGTTCCCGGCTCCGCCACCGATGCGGAATCGCCGTCCCGAGGCACCTCCGGGGCGTCCCACGCTCCGCCCCGCGGCGGAGACGCCCCCACAGGGCACCCCCGGGCGGCGTCACCCCACCAGGCGCAGCCTCTCCTCGCACACCCCCACCCGTACGCGCTGTCCCCAGGTCAGTTCCAGCGCGTCGGTCTCCATGCCGTCGCCGAAGGCGATCAGCCGTTCCGACTCGACGGTGAGGGTCAGTCGCCGCTCGGCCGACAACTCGCCCGCGACCAGGGACGTTCCCGTCGCCGGGGAGGGCCAGGCCTCGCGGACGAACCACAGCAGGCGCTGCTCCGAGGGCTGCGGCAGGGCCGGGCCGTCGCCGCCCCGTTCCTGCCAGACCGAGCGGATCCAGCCGGTCGCCCCGGTGCCGGTGCCGACCAGCACCCCGGAGGAGGCCTGGGCCTCGACGACACCCCCGTCGTCGTCGAGGCCCAGGCGGTAGCGGGCGGTCTGGTGACCGGCCGCGCCGAGATAGATCTCGTTGAGGGCCACCAGCCGCTGGGTGTCGTCGGCGACCGCCTCGACCATGGTCAGCTCCGACACCCCCGTGCCGGCCGCGTGAACCGACGCCAGTAGGGTGCCGGCGTCCTGCGGGCGGTGCCGGACCAGGACGCCCGGGTTGCGTCCGGGGTCGGTGTCGATGCCCAACACCGGCTGCCCAGCGAGGTACTTGGCGACGTTCGCCACCAGACCGTCCTGGCCGACGACCACGACCACGTCCTCGGGCGCGAAGAGGAAACGGTCCAGATCGGCCCGCTCCAGCAGCATCTGACGCCAGGTCAGGGGAACCGCCGCCGTCACCTCGGCCAGCGCCCGGCGGGTGCGCCGGTGGCGTTCGGCGACCTCCTCGATGTCCCGGCCCCGCGAGGCGAGGAAGAAGGCGGCCTGGCCGTGGGTGCCGTGCCGGGCCACCAGCTCCTCGTACTCCGTTCTCCGGTGGACCAGGACGGCACGCGGGGCGAGGCTCACGCCCGGTCCCCGCCGCCGAGCCTGGCCAGCAGGCCGGTCAGCACGTCCGGCGAGATGGTCACGCTGTCGATCTGCGGCAGGTTCTCCGCGAGACGTGTGGCCGCGTGGGCGTGCAGGGTGTCCACGCCGTCGATCCCGGCGTCCGCGTGCACCCGCAGCCAGGCCGCCTGGGCCTGCGCCCGCGCCTCGCCCACCTCGCGCGCCGCCTCCGCCTCCGCGCGGGCGAGCCGTACGGAACGGGCCGCCTCCGCGTCGGCGAGGGCAACCGTGCGGGCCGCTTCCGCCTGGGACAGGCGCTGCGTGCTCTGCGCCTCGGCGTCGGCGAGCCGGAGCTGCTTGGCCGCCTCCGCCTCCGACAGCTTCACCGCCCGCTCGGCCTCCGCCTCGGCGAGCTTGACCGACCGCGTCGCCTCCGCCTCGGACAGTTTCACCGCCCGCGCCGCCTCCGCCTCCGCGAGCCGCACCGTGCGCGTCGCCTCCGCCTCGGCCCGCACCTTGTCCGCTGCCGCGCTCTCCTCCGCCTCCCGTCGGGCGTTGGTGCCGCGCTGCTCCACCAACTGCTCCTCGCGACGCGCCAGTTCGATTTTGCTGGCGAGTTCGTTCTCGGCGATCGTGCGCTCCCGCTCGACCGCGACCGCCCGCCGCTCGTACGTCGCCCGGTCGGCCTCCTGCTGGATCTGTTCCCGGGCCGGCGTGCGCAGCGCCCGCTCCACCTCCGGCTCCGGGCGCAGCGCGACGACACGCACGGCCACGATCTCGATGCCGGTGGCGGGCAGCCGCGGCTCCGCCGCCAGCCCGGCCGCGACCCGCTCGCGCACCGAGCTCACCCCGTCCACCAGCGCCGCCGACAGCGGCGTACGCGCCAGGACGTCCAGCGCGTGCTGCTGCGCCGTCTCGGTGAGCAGTGTGCCGAGCTGCTCCAGGGGCGCGCCCCGCCAGACGCCCGTGTCCGGGTCGATGGAGAAGTCGAGACGGGCGGCCGCCACGGCCGGGTCGCTGACGCGGTAGGTGACCGTCGCCTGCACCGCCACGTCCTGGAAGTCGGCCGTACGGGCCCGGAAGGTCATGGCCAACTCGCGGTCGTCGACCGGCACTTCGGAGAGCGCGGCGCTCAGCGGGCGGAACCAGAAGCTGAGTCCGGGCCCGTCGTGCGCCAGCTTGCCGGAGCGGTGGTGACGGATGTGCGCCGTGGGCGCGCCCCGCAGATGGCGCCAGCCCAGGCGCCGGGTGATGTCGGCCATGGAAGTCCCCCTCGTTCGAACTCACGCGACCCGATTTTTCGTCAGTGCGACGATAACCGGTCGGTCCGCTTGTCGTCAAGCAGACGAGAACAAGCTCGGCCGGAATCGGTCCACAAGCGGGTGAAGGCGGTCCCCGGCGGCCAGGATGGAGGCATGGGATTCCATGTCGACTCCGAAGCCGGGCCACTGCGCCGCGTCATCCTGCACCGGCCGGATCTCGAGCTCAAAAGGCTCACCCCCAGCAACAAGGACGCCCTCCTCTTCGACGACGTGCTGTGGGTGCGCCGGGCGCGCGCCGAGCACGACGGCTTCGCGGACGTCCTGCGGGACAGAGGCGTCGCCGTCCACCTCTTCGGCGACCTGCTCACCGAGGCCCTGGACATCCCGGCGGCCAGAAGGCTCGTCCTGGACCGGGTCTTCGACGAGAAGGAGTACGGAGTGCTCGCCACCGACCACCTCCGCGCCGCCTTCGAGACCCTGCCCGCCCCCGAACTCGCCGAGGCCCTCGTCGGCGGCATGACCAAACGGGAGTTCCTGGAGGAGCACGCGGAGCCGACGTCCGTGCGCTTCCACGTCATGGAACTCGACGACTTCCTCCTGCGCCCCCTGCCCAACCACCTCTTCACCCGCGACACCTCCGCCTGGATCTACGACGGCGTCTCCATCAACGCGATGCGCTGGCCGGCCCGGCAGCGAGAGACCGTGCACTTCGAGGCGATCTACCGGCACCACCCGCTCTTCCGCGCCGAGACCTTCCACCTCTGGTCGGAGGGGCAGGCCGACTATCCCTCCACCATCGAGGGCGGGGACGTCCTCGTCATCGGCAACGGCGCGGTCCTGATCGGCATGAGCGAACGCACCACACCCCAGGCCGTCGAGATGCTCGCCCACAAACTCTTCGACGCCGGCTCGGCGCAGACCATCGTGGCCCTCGACCTGCCCAAGCGCCGCGCCCTCATGCACCTCGACACCGTGATGACCATGGTCGACGGCGACACCTTCACCCAGTACGCGGGCCTCGGCATGCTCCGCTCGTACACCATCGAGCCGGGCGTCGGCGAGAAGGAGCTCAAGGTCACCGACCATCCGCCGGAGCACATGCACCGTGCGATCGCCGCCGCCCTCGGGCTGAGCGAGATCCGGGTGCTCACCGCGACCCAGGACGTGCACGCCGCCGAGCGGGAGCAGTGGGACGACGGCTGCAACGTCCTCGCCGTCGAGCCCGGTGTCGTCATCGCCTACGAGCGCAACGCCACCACCAACACGCACCTGCGCAAGCAGGGCATCGAGGTGATAGAGATCCCGGGCAGCGAGCTGGGCCGGGGGAGGGGCGGGCCGCGCTGCATGAGCTGCCCGGTCGAACGCGGGGCTGTGTAGAAGAGGGTGCGGGGTCGAACGGAACGGGACCCGGGGGCTGTATAGAAATTCCATTCATCGTATAGAGTTCCAGAGTCCTGTTCTCGTACCTATGGAGCGCCCCCATGGCGACGTCCCTGAGCGCCCTCGCCGGCCGCCACTTCCTCAAGGAGCTCGACTTCACGGCCGAGGAGTTCCGCGGCCTGATCGAGCTGGCCGCCGAGCTGAAGGCGGCGAAGAAGGCCGGGACCGAGGACAGGCGGCTCCAGGGCAGGAACATCGCGCTGATCTTCGAGAAGACCTCCACCCGCACCCGCTGCGCGTTCGAGGTCGCCGCCGCCGACCAGGGCGCCTCCACCACGTACCTCGACCCCTCCGGCTCCCAGATCGGGCACAAGGAGTCCGTCAAGGACACCGCGCGCGTGCTGGGCCGGATGTACGACGCGATCGAGTACCGCGGCGACAGCCAGCAGAAGGTGGAGGAGCTCGCCGCGTACGCCGGCGTGCCCGTCTACAACGGACTCACCGACGACTGGCACCCCACCCAGATGCTCGCCGACGTGCTCACCATGACGGAGCACTCCGACCGGCCGCTGCACGAGATCGCCTTCGCCTACCTCGGCGACGCCCGCTTCAACATGGGCAACTCCTACCTGGTCACCGGCGCCCTGCTCGGCATGGACGTGCGCATCGTCGCCCCCAAGAGCTACTGGCCCGCCCAGGAGGTCGTCGACCGGGCCCGCGAGCTCGCCGAGACCAGCGGGGCGCGTATCACCCTCACCGAGTCCGTGGCCGACGGCGTGCGCGGCGCCGGCTTCGTCGCCACCGACGTGTGGGTCTCCATGGGCGAGCCCAAGGAGGTCTGGGAGGAGCGCATCGCCGCCCTCGCCCCGTACGCCGTGACCATGGACGTCCTGCGCGCCACCGGCGACCCGGACGTGAAGTTCCTGCACTGCCTGCCGGCCTTCCACGACCTCGGGACCAAGGTGGGCCGCGAGATCCACGAGACGTACGGCCTGGACTCCCTCGAAGTGACCGACGAGGTGTTCGAGTCGGCCCACTCCGTCGTCTTCGACGAGGCGGAGAACCGGCTGCACACCATCAAGGCTGTGCTCGTCGCCACACTCGCCTGACCGACCTGCGCTTATGCTGTCGGGCGGTCCGGAACCACCCCTTCCGTGACCGTCCCGCGACGACACCCCGTCGCCCCGCACCACCAGAAACGAGCACCACCCGCATGCCCGCTCACCGCATCAAGTCCCCCGCCAGCCTGGTGGCCGAGTCAGGCGCCGACCGCGAGGGCCACGGCCTGCGCCGCACCATGGGCCTCTTCCAGCTGGTCTGCTTCGGCCTCGGCGCGATCGTCGGCACCGGCATCTTCGTCGGACTCTCCGACTCGGTCGCCCAGGCCGGCCCGGCCGTCGTCGTCTCCTTCGTCCTCGCCGCGATCACCTGCGTGTTCACCGCGTTCGCGTTCGCCGAGCTGGCCGGGGCGATCCCCGTCTCCGGCTCCTCCTACTCCTTCGCCTACGCGAGCCTCGGCGAGCGCACCGCCTTCCTCGTCGGCTGGTGCCTGCTCCTGGAGTACGGCGTGTCGGTGAGCGCCGTCGCCGTCGGCTGGAGCCAGTACGTCAACGAACTCCTCGACAGCCTCACCGGTCTGCACCTGCCCGCCGCGTTGTCCGCGGGGCCCGGCGAGGGCGGGGTGGTCAACCTCCCGGCCGTGCTCGTCATCGCCATGGCCGCCGTGCTGCTGGTCCGCGGCATCCGCGAGAGCGCCCGGGCCACCGCCGCCATGGCCGTCCTCAAGCTCGCCATCCTCGTCGCGTTCTGCGCGATCGGCTTCAGCGCCTTCAAGGACGGCAACCTCACCCCGTTCACCCCGGCCGGCCTCGGCGGCATCGGCGCCGGAACCACCGCCGCCTTCTTCTCCTACATCGGCTTCGACGCGATCACCACGGCCGGCGAGGAGGCCCGCAACCCGCGCCGGGACGTGCCCGTCGCGATCCTCGTCTGCATGGGCCTGGTCACCCTGCTGTACTGCGCGGTCGCGCTCGCCGCGATCGGCGCCGTCGGCGGCGACGAGGTCGCGGGCCGCCCCGCCGCCCTGTCCCACGTCGTCAACCAGGTCACCGGCTCCTCGGTCGGCGGTGGGATCGTCGCCTTCGGCGCGGTCGTCGCGATCGCGTCGGTCGTCCTCGCGGTGATGTACGGGCAGACCCGCATCCTGATGTCGATGGCCCGCGACGGACTCGTCCCGCGCGTCTTCGAGAAGGTCTCGCCCCGCACCGCCACGCCCGTCGCGGGCACCCTGATCGTGGCGGTCGTCTTCGCCCTCCCGGCGGCCTTCGCCTCCCTGGACGCCGTGATGAACCTGTGCACCATCGGCACCCTCGCGATCATGGCCGTCGTCAACATCGCGGTGATCGCCCTGCGCCGCCGCGAGCCGTCACTGGCCCGCACCTTCCGCGTCCCGCTCTACCCCGCCGTTCCGCTGCTCGGCGTCGCCTTCTGCCTCTACCTGATGTACGAGACCGGGTGGGCGACCTGGCTCCAGTTCGCCGTGTTCCTCGCCGCCGGACTCGTGCTGTACGGGGTGTACGGCCGCCGCAACTCCCGGCTGGCGGCCGCCGACGAGGCCGAGGCTGTCACGAGGGGTGAGGACGCCACTGCCGGGGAACGGCAGCCAGCCTGAACCACACCGCCTTGCCGGTCTCCGTCGGCCGGTGCCCGCAGGACGAGCTGAGGGCGCGGATCAGCAGCAGCCCGCGCCCGTGCTCCTGCCACGGGTCGGGCTCGACGACCGGCGGGCGGGTCAGGTCGCCCGGCGGGGTGGGGTCGGGGTCGTGCACCTCCACCTGGCAGCCGGTCGGCTGCAACTCCACGACCAGCTCTATCGGGGCGTCCCCGGAGGTGTGCTCCACGGCGTTCGCCACCAGCTCGGCGGTCAGCAGTTCCGCCGTGTCGCTGTCCGCCCCGTGCGCCAGCTCGGCCAGCGCCGTGCGGATCAGAGCGCGGGCCACCGGCACGGCCGCGGCGGAGTGCGGCAGCGCGATGCGCCACGAGGCGGGCGAAGCAGGACGTTCGTGCAAGGCGATTCCGTTCATGGCGCAGGTTCCCGTGCTCGACATCAGGCAGTCCTGCTCTCAACTTCCAGGAATGGTACGGCGGCCTCCGGCTCAGTCGCACGAGGGTCGCCGCCCGGGGCCGTCGACCCCGTCGTCGGCGGCCTACCCGGCACAACGCCTTCCCTCGCACCCCTGCTCCCCTTGTTACCGCCCTATTGACGAGCGGTGACGCATGTGACGTGGCCCGGTCACGCAGTGACACGTCCGTGGCATACCCCCTCCCGTTATCGCGCACTCCTGACGGCAGTCACACAAGGGTGATAATTTCGAGGAGACCACTCGTCGAGGAGGCCGCCCTCATGAGTCCCTTCACCGGCTCCGCCGCCCGCACCTCCGACTGGCGCCACCTCCGGGTCACCCGGGCCGACGGCATCGCCACCGTCACCCTCGCCCGCCCCGAGAAGCTCAACGCCCTCACCTTCGGCGCCTACGCCGACCTGCGCGACCTGCTCGCCGAACTGTCCCGGGAGCGGGCCGTGCGCGCGTTGGTCCTGGCGGGCGAGGGGCGGGGCTTCTGTTCCGGCGGGGACGTCGACGAGATCATCGGCGCGACCCTCGCCCTGGACACCGCCCAGCTGCTCGATTTCAATCGGATGACCGGGCAGGTCGTACGGGCCGTACGGGAGTGTCCGTTCCCGGTGATCGCGGCGGTGCACGGGGTGGCCGCGGGCGCCGGCGCGGTCCTCGCCCTCGCCGCGGACTTCCGGGTCGCCGACCCCACCGCCCGCTTCGCGTTCCTCTTCACCCGCGTCGGGCTCTCCGGCGGCGACATGGGCGCCGCCTATCTGCTGCCCCGGGTCGTCGGCCTCGGTCACGCCACCCGGCTGCTCATGCTCGGCGAACCCGTGCGGGCGCCCGAGGCCGAGCGGATCGGCCTGATCAGCGAACTCGCCGAGGACGGCGGCGCCGACCAGGCCGCCCAGCGCCTCGCCCACCGCCTGGCCGGCGGCCCCGCCCTGGCATACGCCCAGACGAAGGCCCTCCTGACCGCCGAACTCGACATGCCGCTGGCGGCAGCGATCGAACTGGACGCCGCCACCCAGGCGCTCCTGATGAACGGCGAGGACTACGCGGAATTCCACGCGGCCTTCACAGCCAAACGCCCCCCGAAATGGCAGGGCCGCTGATGCGAGCGAATCCCGACGCGAGGCAACCCACCTCAGGGGCGCGGGAAACTGCGCGACAAGCCCCGACAAACCCGCACCCGCCGACCTCAGGTGCCCAGCCGGTACCTCAGAATCCCGACGTGAGGACCCCCACCTCAGGGGCGCGGCGAACTGCGCGACAAGCCCCGACGCACCCGCACCCGCCCACGTGGACGCACCCGCACCCACCCCACAACCCCACCCCCACCCACCCCCACCGCATAGCAGTCATCGGAGGCGGCCCCGCCGGCCTCTACGCCGCAGCCCTGCTGAAGAACCTGAACGCCCACCGCGAGGTGACCCTCTGGGAGCGCAACGCCCCCGACGACACCTTCGGCTTCGGCGTCGTCCTCTCCGACGAGACCCTCGGCGGCATAGAGAACGCGGACCCGGTCGTCCACGCAGCCCTGGAACGGGAGTTCACCCGCTGGGACGACATCCACATCGTCCACCGGGGCACCCGCCAAACCGCCGGAGGCCACGGCTTCGCGGCCCTCGGCCGAAAAAAGCTCCTCCAGATCCTGCACGCCCGCTGCCACACCCTCGGAGTGGACCTCCGCTTCAACACCCCCGCCCCACCGGCGGAGCGCCTCGCCGAGACGCACGACCTCGTCATCGCCGCCGACGGAGTCCACAGCACCACCCGCGACACCCACGCCCACCTCTTCCGCCCGACCATCGTGAACCACCGCTGCCGCTACATCTGGCTCGCCGCGGACTTCGCCTTCGACGCCTTCCGCTTCGAGATCGCCGAGACCGAGCACGGCGTGATGCAACTGCACGGCTACCCCTACGCGTCCGACGCCTCCACCGTGATCGTCGAGATGCGCGAGGAGGTGTGGCGGTCGGCCGGCTTCGGGGAGCTGGCGGAGGAGGAGTCCGTGGCACGCTGCGCGAAGATCTTCGCGGACGCACTGGGCGGCCGGCCGCTCAGGTCCAACCACTCGACGTGGTCGACCTTCCGCACGGTCGTCAACGAGCGCTGGTCGCACGGCAATACGGTCCTGCTGGGCGACGCCGCCCACACCGCCCACTTCTCCATCGGCTCCGGCACCAAGCTCGCCGTGGAGGACGCCCTCGCACTCGCGGCGTGTCTGGAGGAACAGCCCTCCCTGCCGGAGGCGTTGGCGGCCTACGAGACCGAGCGCCGCCCCGTCGTCGCCTCCACCCAGCGCGCCGCCCGCGCCAGCCTGGACTGGTTCGAGGACCTCGCCCGTCATGTCGACCAGCCGCCCCGCCGGTTCGCCTTCAACCTGCTCACCCGCAGCCGCCGCGTCACCCACGAAAACCTCCGCCTGCGTGACCCCCGCTTCACCGACGGCGTCGAGCGGGAGTTCGGCTGCCCGCCCGGCACGCCCCCGATGTTCACCCCGTTCCGGCTGCGCGGCCTGACCTTGCGCAACCGGGTCGTCGTCTCCCCGATGGACATGTACTCGGCGGCCGACGGCCTCCCCGGCGACTTCCACCTCGTCCACCTCGGCGCCCGCGCCCTCGGCGGGGCCGCGCTGGTGATGACGGAGATGGTGTGCGTCAGCGAGCAGGGCCGGATCACCCCCGGCTGCACCGGCCTCTACACCGGCAGGCAGACGGAGGCGTGGCGGCGGATCACCGACTTCGTCCACACCCGGGCGCCGGGCGCCGCGATCGGCGTCCAGCTGGGCCACTGTGGCCGCAAGGGCTCGACCCGGCTGATGTGGGAGGGCATGGACGAGCCGCTGCCCGACGGCAACTGGCCGCTGGTGGCCGCCTCCGCGCTGCCGTACAAGCCGGGAAGCCAACTGCCCCGCGAGCTGAGCCGAGCGCAACTCACCGATCTGCGCGAGCAGTTCACCTCGGCGGCCGGACGGGCCGCCCGCGCCGGCTTCGACCTGCTCGAACTGCACTGCGCGCACGGCTACTTGCTGTCCGGCTTCCTCTCCCCGCTCACCAACCGCCGCACCGACGCCTACGGCGGCTCGCTCGCCCGGCGGCTCCGCTTCCCGTTGGAGGTCTTCGACGCCGTACGGGCCGTATGGCCGCAGGAGAAGCCGATGACGGTCCGGATCTCCGCCACCGACTGGGCCGAGGGCGGCACCACGGCGGAGGACGCCGTCGAGATCGCCCGTGCCTTCGCCGCGCACGGCGCCGACGCGATCGACGTGTCGACCGGCCAGGTCGTCGCCGAGGAGGAACCGGAGTTCGGCCGGTCGTACCAGACGCCCTTCGCGGAGCGTATCCGCAGCACGGTGGGCCTGCCGGTGATCGCGGTCGGCGCGATCTCCTCCTGGGACGACGTCAACTCGCTGATCCTCGCGGGCCGAGCCGACCTCTGCGCCCTGGGCCGCCCCCACCTCTACGACCCGCACTGGACGCTGCACGCCGCCGCCGAGCAGGGCTACGACGGCCCCGGCGTCCTGTGGCCGGCGCCGTACCGCGCGGGCAGTCGCCCGCCGCGCACCGGCCGTACCGACGCGCCGAAGCCCCGCCTCACACTGCGGAGTTGAAGCACGCGAGGGGCCGCCCGCCCGTCACCCGGGCGGCCCCGCCGCGGCGAACTCCGCCCCCGCGTCCCGCAGTCGCTCGTGCAGGCCCCGGAAGACCGCCGCCGAACGCGTGCCCGGCCAGTTCGAGGGGAGCAGGTGGGCGGGCAGGCCGGGGTCGGCGTAGGGGAGATGGCGCCAGGAGTCCAGGGCGAGGAGATAGTCGTGGTAGGCCTCCTCCGGCGGGGTGTCCGCACGCTGCTCCCAGGCGCGCAGCACACCGGCGTGCCGGTCGAGGAACGCCTCGTGCCGCTCGGCGAGGGCGGTCAGGTCCCACCAGCGGGCGACGGCGTCGACGGTCGGCGTGAAACCCAGGTGCTCGCCGCGGAAGAAGTCGACGTAGACCTCCAGGCGCAGCCGCTCCAGCGTGTGCCGGGTCTCCTCGTAGAGCCGGGCGGGGGCGATCCACACGCCGGGCGCGGCCGTGCCGAAGCCCAGCCCCGCCAGCCGGGAGCGCAGGACGTGCCGCTTCTGCCGTTCCGACTCCGGCACGGAGAACACCGCCAGCACCCAGCCCTCGTCCTCGGGCGGCGCGGCGGCGTAGATCCGCCGGTCGCCGTCGTCGAGCATCTGCCGGGCTTCCGGGGACAGTTCGTACCCGGCCGCGCCCCGCGCCGTACGGGCCGGCACCAGCAGCCCGCGGCGCTTCAGTCTGGACACCGACGAGCGCACGGAGGGCGAGTCCACGCCGACCGCGGCGAGCAGCCGGATCAGCTCGGCGACGGGCACGGGACCCGCCGCGAAGCGGCCGTACGCGCCGTAGAGCGTGACGATGAGAGACCGGGGGGCAGGCTGGTCGGACACGTTGATCATCTTAGGTCGTCGGTATCACCGCTGGTCATCGTGGGTGTCCGCGGTGGCGTCGGTGCCGGTCTCCGAGCCTGTGCGCAGGAGGAACCGCTGGAGCTTGCCGGTCGCGGTGCGCGGCAGCGAGTCCAGCAGAACGATCTCGCGGGGGCACTTGTACGGCGCCAGCTCCGTCTTGACGAAGGCCCGCAGCGCCTCGGTGTCCGACCGCGCGCCGGCCCGCAGGACCGCGAACGCCACGACGACGTGCCCCCTCGCCTCGTCCGGCCGCCCGATCACGGCCGCCTCGACGACGTCCGGGTGCCGCATCAGCGCCTCCTCGACCTCCGGGCCCGCGATGTTGTACCCGGCGGAGACGATCATGTCGTCCGCACGGGCGACGTAACGGAAGTAGCCGTCGCTCTCCCGGACGTAGGTGTCGCCGGTGACGTTCCACCCGTCCCGCACGTACTCCCGCTGCCGGGCGTCGGCCAGATAGCGGCAGCCGACCGGGCCGCGCACGGCGAGGAGCCCGGGCCGCCCGTCGGGGACGGGGACGCCCCGCTCGTCCTGCACGCGCGCCTGCCAGCCGGGGACGGGCACGCCCGTGGTGCCGGGCCGGATGTGCTCGTCGGCGGCGGAGTGAAGATGTGCAGCAGCTCGGTGGCGCCGATGCCGTTGATCAGCCGCAGCCCGGTCCGCTCGTGCCAGGCCCGCCAGGTGGCGGCGGGCAGGTTCTCCCCGGCCGAGACGCAGCGCCGCAGCGAGGACAGGTCGTGCGCAGGGGAGGCGCCCCGCACGGCGGGTGCGTCGCCTCCGTCGAGTTCCGCCAGCATCGCGCGGTACGCGGTCGGCGCGGTGAACAGGACGGACACCCGGTGGGCTGCGATCGCCCCCAACAGCTGCTTCGGGCCCGCCTGTTCGAGCAGCAGGGTGCTCGCGCCGGCCCGCAGCGGGAAGACGAGCAGCCCGCCGAGGCCGAAGGTGAAACCGAGCGGAGGGCTGCCGGCGAACACATCGTCGGCCTGGGGTCTGAGCACATGCCTGGAAAAGGTGTCGGCTGCCGCGAGCACATCCCGGTGGAGGTGCATACAGCCCTTCGGGCGACCGGTGGTGCCGGAGGTGAAGGCGATCAGCGCCACGTCGTCGGCTGCGGTGTCCACGGCCCCGTACGGCACGTCCGGCGCCGGCCGGCGCAGCAGGTCGTCGGGGGCGTCACCGCCGTACGTGGTGATCCGCAGCCGGGGGATCTCCGCCTTGGCGAGGTCCTCGACCGCCCGGACGTCGCACAGGGCGTGCCGCACCCGGGCCATCTCGCACATCGTGCGCAGCTCGTGCGGGCGCTGCCGGGCCAGCACGGTGACCGCGATCGCGCCCGCCTTCAGCACCGCCAGCCAGCACGCCGCCAGCCACGGCGTGGTGGGCCCGCGCAGCAGCACCCGGTTGCCGGGGACGACCCCGAGGGCGCCGGTGAGGACATGCGCCAGCCGGTCTACGCGGGCGCGCAGCTCGCCGTACGTCCACACCGGCCCGGCGGGGGTGCGGAACGCGGGACGGCCGGCGTCGGGGCCGGCGAGGAGCTCGGCGGCGCAGTTCAGCCGTTCGGGGTAGCGCAGCTCCGGCAGGTCGAAGCGCAGGTCGGGCCACTGCTCGGGCGGCGGGAGGTGGTCGCGCGCGAAGGTGTCGACGTGGGCCGAGCGATGCCCGGCGGGTCGCGGGACGTTCATGGCGGGTCGCCCCCTTGCCTTGGGTGGGCGCCCGGGAGCGCCGTGGTGGGCGCCGGGAAGCGCCGTGATGGGCGCCTGGAGCGCCGTGGTGGGCGTCGTGGTGGGCTCGCCCACCGAGCGTATCGTGTCCGTGACGACAGTCAACGGTTCGCGATACCGTTGAGGCGCGCGAAGGAAAGGGGCCGGGGCGGGCGCGCGGGGCAGGCGCGCGGAGAGTCCGAGGGAGCCGTCGCAGAGAAGGGCCGACGATGTCCGCATTCTCACTCGAACCGGAACAGACCGCCTGGTGCGCCGAACTGCGCGCACTGGCCGCCGACCGACTGCGCCCGCTCGCGGACAAGGGCGAGCCGGGCCGCGTCAACCGCCCGCTTCTCGCCGAACTCGGCCGACTGGGCCTGCTCTCCCGTCTGTTCACCTCCGGAGCCGTCGACCTCTGCCTGATGCGCGAGTCCCTCGCGCACGCCTGCACCGAGGCGGAGACCGCCCTCGCCCTCCAGGGCCTCGGCGCACACCCCGTGCACGCCCATGGCGCCGCCGCCCAACGGGAGCGCTGGCTGCCCCGCGTCGCCGACGGCAGCGCGGTCGCCGCCTTCGCGCTGAGCGAGCCCGGCGCCGGTTCCGACGCGGCGGCCCTCGCCCTGGCGGCCGAGCCCGACGGCCCGGACGGCTGGCGCCTGACCGGCGAGAAGTGCTGGATCTCCAACGCCCCCGAGGCCGACGTCTACACCGTCTTCGCCCGCACCGCTGAGGCCGCGGGCGCGCGCGGCGTCACCGCGTTCCTGCTCCCCGCCGACCGCCCCGGCCTGACCGGCTCCGCCCTCGACATGCTCTCCCCGCACCCGATCGGCACGCTGCGCTTCGACGCCGTCCCGGTCACGGCGGCCGACGTGCTCGGCGAACCCGGGCACGGCTTCCGCGTGGCCATGTCCACCCTCGACCTCTTCCGCCCCAGCGTCGGCGCCTTCGCCGTGGGCATGGCACAGGCCGCCCTGGACGCCACCCTCGCGCACACCGCCCGACGCACCGCTTTCGGCGGCACACTGAGTGACCTTCAGACCGTGTCCCACCAGGTCGCCGAGATGGCCCTGCGCACCGAGGCCGCCCGCCTCATGGTCCACGCGGCGGCGGCCGCGTACGACGCCGGCGCCCCGGACGTCCCGCGTCGCGCCGCCATGGCCAAGCTGCTCGCCACCGAGACGGCGCAGTACGTCGTCGACACAGCCGTCCAGTTGCACGGAGCGCGGGCGCTGCGCCGAGGGCACCTGCTGGAGCACCTGTACCGCGAGGTACGGGCGCCACGCATCTACGAGGGGGCGAGCGAAGTGCAACGAGGCATCATCGCGCGGGAGTTGTACAGGGAGCTGCGTGAAGGCCGGGGCGCCGGGGCGGGCTCGGGCGAGGGCGCGATCGTCCGGGCGGGGGAGAGCCGGTGAGCGTCGAGCGCGTCAACCCGCCCGAGCTGTCCCCGCCCGCGGGCTTCTCCCACGCCGTCGTCGCCACCGGCTCCCGCGTGGTGTTCCTGGCCGGCCAGACCGCGCTGGACCAGGCCGGGAAGGTGGTCGGCGGGACGCTGACGGAGCAGTTCGAGCGGGCCCTCGCCAATCTGCTGGCCGCGCTCGCCGCGGCGGGCGGCGCCCCCTCGGACCTGGCGCGGGTCACGGTCCACGTCACCGACGTGGCCGACTACCGCTCCCGGGCCGCCGAACTCGGCCGAGTCTGGCGGAGGTTGGCGGGTCGGCACTACCCGGCGATGGCGGTCGTCGGGATCGTGCGGCTGTGGGACGAGGACGCCCTCGTCGAAATCGACGGGTTCGCGGTCCTCGACGAACGGCCCTGAATCAGGCGGCGACGGTCAGTCGGTCGGCCGTCGCGCGGTGCGGGGCCACGATGCGGCCGTCGGGGAGCAGTTCACCGGAGTCGTCGAAGACGATCGTGCCGTCGCACAGCAGGCTCCAGCCCTGCTCGGGGTGGGCGGCGACGACGTGCGCGGGGCGGACGCCGGCCGGGACGCTCGGAGACTGGTGGGAACACATGGCGCACCTCCACGTCGGGGGACCGGCCGTTCGGCGGGCCCCGTGCTCCGACGATGCGCCTGCCGGACGGCCGCCGCCAGACGCCGCCGCCGAATGTGACAGCACCGGGACGACTCCACGACCGTATGCCGACGCCCGGTGCGGACTCGCCACCGAAGGGGTGACGGTCACCGGCGGGAGGGCGGCCGCCCGGTACCAGTGGAAACCGTCTGAGGTTCCCCACCCCCGGAGGTCATCCATGTCGTTGCGTCCCGCCCTCACCGCGGCCGTCGGCGCCGCCCTGCTCCTGCTGGCCGTCCCGGCCGCGTCCGCCGCCGACCCGGCCCCGGCCCCGGCCGCGGAGGCCGTCACCGTCGACCCGGCCGGCGGCATCGCGGCGGACGGCACCGTCACCCTCTCCGGCACCTACCGCTGCGTGAACAGCACCGGCCCGGTGTTCGTCGCCTCCTCCATCGGCCAGGACTCCTCGACCGTGCGCTACGGCATCGGCGGCAGCCGCGCCGTGTGCGACGGCCTCGAGCACCGCTGGGTGAACACCGGCAAGCCCATGCCGGGCTCCCTCAAGGCCGGCACCGCCCGGGTCGAGGCGACGGTCCTGGAACTGCGCCCCCAGGGCCTGCTGCCCCTGCCCGAGTTCCACGCGACCCAGCAGCAGGACGTCACGCTGGTCCAGCGCTGAACGAGCGACCACGCGCGGGGGCGCCGCGCCGGCCCGACGGACCGTCGCGACGCCCCCCGCGCAGTTCACGGGCACGCGGTGCGGTGCCCGGGGGGTGCGGTCAGCACTCCCTCACACCGGGCAGCCAGGCGGCCGGGTCGTCGATGTAGATGTTGGTGATGTAGCCGCCGAGCGCCGGGATGTAGGACCAGGCGTCGTTGCTGTACCCCTCGGCGTTGACCAGGTCGCCGTGCTTCTGGCACTCCACGTACACCGGCGTCGGCCCGGTCAGGGTGCGCACGACCGCCGCGTTCAGCCGCGCGTCCTGCCGCACCCGCACGGAGGTGCCCCAGGTGGTGAAGTTGGTCCCCGGCTGACCCCCGCCGCCACCCGGGGTGCACGGCAGGTTCACACCCCGCGCCGCCAGGTACGGCACCGGGTCCATGCCGCGGGTGCTGGACGTGGACGCGTGCGCCTCGAAGTGCAGGTGGTTGCCGGAGGAGTCGCCCTCGGATCCCATCCGGGCGATCAACTGACCGCTGCTCACACGCTGGTTCACGGAGACCAGGCGCTCGTACATGTGGCCGTACTCGGTGACGGTGCCGTCGTCGTGCCGAATGCGGATCCACTGGCCGTAGCCGCTCGCGGGACCGGAGGCGATGACCGTGCCGGAACCGGTCGAATGGATGGGCGTGCCGCGGTTGTTGGCGATGTCGACGCCGTCGTGGCCGGAGTGCCACCACTGGGTCACGGTGCCGGCGGCCGGACAGGAGCCGGCCTCGGCGGGCCTGGCGGGCGGGGCGGCGTCGGCCGCGCCCGCCGTGAGCGGGACCAGCCCGGCCGCGGCGAGCGCGGCGGCGAACAGGCCTACGGCCTTGGTGCGGTTGGTGCGAGTGAGTACGCGCATGGCGGTTCTTCTCCGTACGTGGGTGATCGGGACGTGGGTGATCGGCCGGCGACGGGCCACCGGGCGGGCCGGGTTCAGCAGTTCGGGACGCCGGGCAGCCAGGCCGCGGGGTCGTCGATGTAGATGTTCGAGATCCAGGCGTTGTACTTCGGCAGGTAGGACCAGGCGTCGTTGACGTATCCCTCGGCCCTGACCAGCTCCCCGTGCGTCTGGCACAGGACGTCGACCGCGGTGGGCCGGGGCAGCGTGCCGACCGGGGGCCTGGCGGTGCCGGGGTCCGGGCGCAGGCTCACGTCGGTGCCCCAGGTCATGAACCGCTTCGTGTTCGCCGGCGGTTGCTCGCCGGCCCCCACGATGCGCAGGGCGCCCGCGTACTGGGCGTTCATCCGCACGTCGCTGACCATCACCAGCGTGCCGGACTCCCGTGCCTCGACCATCTTGCCGTTGCCGAGGTAGACGGCGATGTGGTGCACGCTGTTGAGGTTCGCCGGGTTCGTTCCCCACAGCAGCAGGTCGCCCGGCTGCAGCGGGGCGAGGCCGTCGGCCCGCGAGAACCGTGCCGTGGCGCCGCTCCACTGGGCCTGGTTCCAGGACCCCTCGGGCAGGCTGATCCCGGCGCCCTGCCATGCGGCGTACTGCACGAGGTGCGAGCAGTCGAAGCCCCTCACCTGGCTGTCGTGGGCGCCGGGGCCGCCGCCCGGGTAGTCCTGGCCGTACGTCGGCCCGTGGATGGAGCCGCCGCCCCAGGAGTACGGCACCCCGATCTGGGAGCACGCGGCGTTGACGATCGCCTGCGCCTGGGCCGGCGCGCCGGTCAGCGCACGGCAGTCGGCGGCGGCCGCGGAGGCGGTGGACGCCGCGGGCACGCCGGCCGGGGCGGCGTACGCCGTGCCGGTGCAGGCCAGTGCGGTGGCGAGGAGCAGCCCGCCGGCGGAGGCGACGGTGCGGTGGACGCGGTGGGTTCGGTGGGTTCGCTGAGCGCGGTGTGCACGGCGCATGGTGGGGTTCCCCCTGGTTCAGGTGGCGCTGTGGCGGGTGATCGGCAAGACGACCGGATCACCGGGTCAACGGACGAGGTGGGTGGATGGTGAGGCCCGCGGACGGGTGAGACGGCTGGTCGGTCCGCCTCAGGCGCATGCCGCCGACGTGGCTTTCGCGCCTCTCGGAGCTTTCATGGGCTTCGTGGCTTTCATGGCTTTCGTCATGGGGACGGTTGTGGCGCCGGTTTCGTATGCGTCGAGCGCGGCGCGCATTTTGGCGAGCCCGCGCATGCGGTTGCGCTGGACGGTGCCGCGGTGCGCGCCGAGCCGCTCGCCCGCCATGTCGTGGGTCAGCCCCTCGATGTCGACGAGGATCACCGCGGCCGCCTCCTTGGGGGACAGCCCGCTCAGCAGGGACGCGGCCGCCGACTCCGCCTCCCTCGTCGCGAAGCCGCCGTCCCAGCCCCGTTCGGGCAGCCGGTCGGTGCAGTGTTCACGGCGTGCGGGATGCCGCCAGGAGTCGCGCAGCAGGTTCAGCGCCGCCGCACAGGTGTAGGCGTACGGCTGCTGCTGACGCGCCAGGGTGCGGGCGCGGGCCCGGTGGGAGAGCCGGACGTACGTCTCCTGGAGCAGGTCGTCGGCGTCGTGCGGGTCGCCCGTCAGCGCCAGCAGCCGGCGCCGCAGTCTCGGCATCACCGCCGTGAACGCCTCGTCGAACTCGGCCGCGGTCATGTGGTCGGCGCGGCCCGCCTCCACCGCGGGAGGTGAGGCGGCCGCGGCTCTGGCGGTGAGCGTGTCGGTCGTGGTCGTCGTCGGCGGCGGGACGGAGATGGTCTGCACGGTGTTCCCCCGGGTCTGTCTCACGATGCGGTGCGGTGGTGCGAGCTGCGGTGAGGCGTTGCGGTCGTGTGCGTGACGTTCGCTACCGGTCGGCGGGCCCGTACTCGGCGGCGGGCGCGGCGGTCAGCAGCGCCCAGTACCGGTCGCCGTACGACCAGTGCCACCACTCGGTCGGGTAGTTGACGAAGCCCGCCGTCGTCATCGCCCGGTGCAGCAGCAGCCGGTTGGCCCGTGCCTCGGCGTCGATGTTGGTCGCGGCGGTGCGGCAGCCGCCCTCGCTCTCCTCAGGGGTGGCGTTGACCTCGGTGCCGAGGGGGAGTTCCTCGCCGTCCTCGGTGCACAGGGTCAGATCCACCGCGCCGCCGCTGACGTGCGGCGCGACCTCCGGGGGCGAGATGTAGGCGCTGGCCAGCTCACGGATGCGGACCGGCGAGGCGTCGGGGCGGGCGCGGCGCAGTGTGTCCGAGTAGGCGTCGAAGTAGCTGCGCTGCAACGCCGGCGGGCGGAACCCCTCGACCAGCAGCAGGCGCACGCCCGCGGGCAGGGCGCCCTGGGCGAGCAGCAGCCGGCGCAGGACGTCGGCCCGGACGTGCGCGTACGAACCGTCGGCGTCGGCCTTGCGGGCGTCGACGCGCAGTACGGCCGAGTCGCGGGCGTCGACCAGTCGTTCGCCGTTCTCGACGACGGGGGTCTCGGCCACGCGCCGGTCCGAGAGCAGGATGAGTTCTGTCACGCACACAGCGTCTGAAGGGCCCCTGCAGAACACCTGCAGCGCACCTGTACGCCGTCTTCAGAATCCCTGCAGAAATCCTGTAGAACCCCTGCGGACGGCTTGGGAATCCGCCGTGACGGTATGCGCGTAATGCGGCCGGTCCCTCATACGGGCGCCCCGCCGGCAGCGTCTCCCGTTCGACATCGGACAGTCGCCACTTCGGATGAGGAGGTAATCCCACCGGGCGCCCGTCGAATTCCGGCCAAGTGACGTTCACGCCGGTCCGCCGTGTGAAAAAGGGCGGTCCGGCATGAGGCATGCCCGCCGTCGGCCGCCGGTATCTTGTCCCCGAGTGCGGGAACGCGAAATCGGGGGATCACGGTGGACGTTCGCCTTCTGGGCCCTGTCGAGGTATGGAGCGAAGGAAAGCGGATTCCGCTCAACGGCGGTAAACCGACGGCCATACTGGCCGCTCTCGTCATTCATCCGGGTGAAGTTCTCTCCGCCGGGCGCCTGGTGGACCTGGTGTGGGAGGAGGAGCCGCCCGCCACCGCACGGGCGCTCGTCGCCACCCATGTCTCAGGCCTGCGCCGCGCCCTCGCCGGCACCGAGGGCGACGGCGTGATCGGCACCCGGTCGCCGGGATACGTCGCCGACCTGCCGCCCGCCGCCGTCGACGCCCGGCGCTTCGAACAGGCCTGCGCCGCCGGACGCCGGGCGGCGCTCGACGGCCGGCCCGAGGACGCCGTCGACACCCTGGAGGAGGGCCTGCGGCTGTGGCGCGGCCAGGACGCCCTCGAAGGCCTGAACCAGTCCTTCGCCCGCGTCGAGGCCATGCGCCTGCGTGAACTGCGGCTGGAGGCACAGGAGTTCCGCTTCGCCGCCGAACTGGACCTGAACCGCCGCACCGACCTCGTCGCCGAACTCGTCGCCCATGTCGCGGCCAACCCCCTGCGTGAGCGGCCCCGCGGCCAGTTGATGACCGCGCTGTTCCGCGCCGGCCGGGTGGCCGACGCGCTGCGCTCCTACGACGAGGGCCGCCGCCTCCTGCGCACCGAACTCGGCATCGATCCGGGGCAGGAACTGCGCGCCCTGCATCAGGCGTTGCTCCGTGCCGACACCGACGTGCTCGGCGCCCCGGCCCGACGGCCCGCCACGCCCGCCACCCGCACGGCCCCCGTGCGGGCCCAGAGCGTCGGCCCGCCGCACGCCCCAGGCGACGCCCCTCCGTTCCCGCACCCGCGCGACGGCGCCGAACCGCCCCACGAGGACGCCGAACCACCCCGCGACACCACGGACCGACGCCCCGCGCCCTCCCAACTCCCCCCGGACGTGGCCGACTTCGCGGGACGCTCCGAGCAGATCGCCTGGGCGACCGCTGTACTGGAACGGGTCCGGGACCCCGAGCGCACCGCGCCGCCCATCGGCGTCGTCTCCGGCCGCTCGGGCACCGGCAAGACCGCGCTCGCCGTGCATGTGGGCCACCGCACCGCCGCGCTCTTCCCCGACGGCCGGCTCTTCGTGGACCTGCGCGCCTCCGACCTGGAGCCGGTACGGACCGCCGACGCCCTCGCCCGGCTGCTGCGCGCCCTCGGCGTCGACCCCGACACCCCCGCCCGGGACGAGGAGGACCTCCTCGGGCTCTACCGCACCCACATCGCACGACGCCGGGTGCTGCTGATCCTCGATAACGCTGTCAACGAGGCGCTGCTGCGCCCTCTGCTGCCCCCGGGCGGCGGCTCAGCCGTGCTGGTCACCAGCCGGCGCCGGCTGGTCGCGATCGAGGGCGCCGCCCACCTCGATCTCGACGTGCCCTCCGAAGCGGAGGCCCTCGACCTGCTGGCCCGCGTGGCGGGACCGGCGCGGGCCGGCGTGGAGCCCGCGCGGGCCGCCGAGATCGTCGCCCTGTGCGGACGGCTCCCGCTCGCCGTCCGCGTCGCCGGCGCCCGCCTCGCCGCCCGCCCGCACTGGACGCCGGACCGGCTCGCCGCACGGCTGCGCGACGAGCGCCGCCGGCTGGACGAACTCCAGGCCGGCGATCTGGAGGTGCGCGCGAGCCTCGGACTCGGCTACGCGGACCTCGGCGCGCAGGAGCAACGCGCCCTGCGCAGGCTGGCCTTGATGGATCTGCCGGACTTCGCGGCCTGGGTCGCGGGCCCGCTCCTCGACGTCACCGCCGACGAGGCGGAGGAAGCGGTGGAGCGGCTCGTCGACTGCTACTTCGTGGAGGTAGTCCGCACCGACGAGACCGGCAGGACCCGCTACCGCATCCACGACCTCGCGCGCGAGCACGCCCGGGAACGCTGCCTGGCCGACGAGGACCGCGGCGAGCGGGAGGCGGCGGTCCGCCGGCTCGTGGACCGCTGGCTGGACATGGCCCGCAGCGCGGCGGCCCGCGGCCCCGGCGGGGCGTCGCGCCTCTTCCCGCTCGCGACCGGAGCCGCACACGACGCGCTGTACGAGACGCTGAACCTGGCCTCCCGCTCGGCGTCACCCTTCGCACCCGGCCGGCAGGACCAGGGCTCCCACCCGGCCGCCGAGCCCACCGCCTGGTTCGCCGCCGAACAACGATGTCTGCTCGCGGCGGTGACGCACTGCGCGGAGCACGGCATGCTCGACGCGGCGCGGGAACTGGCCACCGCCCTCATGGCGGCCTCCGCCGCGCTCTACAACGGCTTCGACGCCTGGTCCCGCTCCCACGACGTCGCCCTGGTCGCGGCACGCCGCGGCGGCGACGTCGAGGGCGAGGCCTGGCTGTTGCAGGGCCTCGGGCAACTCCGCCTGGAACAGGACCGCTTCGACGACGCGTACGCCCTGTTCGCCGCGGCGCTGCGGCTCTTCGAGGACAGGGACGTACCCCGCGGGCGCGCGCAGACACTGGCCGGCATGGGCGCGGCCCGCCGCGAACAGGCCCGTTTCGACGAGGCGTTGACCCTGCTGACGGCGGCCCTCGCACAGAACCGGGAACCGGAGGACGACGCCTTCACGGCCCATGTGCTGTACGGCATGGGCTGCGTGCACCGCGACCAGGGGCGCTACGAGGAGTCGTGGGACGCCCTGTCCCGCTCCCACCAGCTGTACACGGCGGCCCGCGACCGGCACGGGGAAGCACTCACCCTGCGCGCACAGGGCCTGTGGCACCGGGCGCGGGGCGAGCTGCGCGCGGCGGAGCAACTGCTGCGCAGGTCGCTCGCCCTCTTCGAGGAGACGGGCGACGCCTACGGGGTGATGTACGCGAGCCAGTCCCTCGCCAAGGTCGAGTTCCGGCAGGGCCGGATGGCCGAGTCCCGCGAACGCCTGGACCGGTGCCTGGACCTCACCCGTGAGCGCCAGGACATGTTCGGTGAGGCCCTCGTCCTGCGGACGCTCGGCGAATGGCACCTCGCGGCGTCCGACTGGTCGTCCGCGACCGATGACCTGCGCCGGGCCCTCGGGCTCTGGGAGAAGCTGGACCTCCCCCTGTGGCGCGCCCGCACCCTGCGCGACCTCGCCTCCGCCGCGCGAGGCCGGGGAGACACCGGGCCGGCACAGGAACTGAGGGAGGAAGCCCGGCGCGTCTTCCTCGAACTCGGCAGCCGCGAGGCGACCGAGGACGCCCCGGCCGGTTGAGCCCCCGCCGGCGGCGCGCGGCGGCAGTCATACGGGCTCCGCCCACCGCCCGTCCTCACACGGACAGGGCGGCGCCCGCCGCCGCTGCCACTTCGGGGAAGGAACCCACGATGACGATGACGCACACGTCACCGGCGACGAGCGAGCACGCACGACGCGGACACGAGGGCCGCGCGGAGGACGGCGGCCGGGCACGCGACCGCCGCAGGGGAGGCCTCGCCGGCAGGGCGCTTCGGACGCTCGCCGGCCTGCTGGCGGTCGTCGCGTCGCTCCTCGTCGTCGGCGCGCAGCCGGCCGCCGCGCACCCGCCCACCGGGTCCGTGTACGTGTGGGCCAGCGACGTACGGGTGCGCTCGTGCCAGAGCACCTCCTGCTCCCTCGCGACCGACGAGGTGCTCACCAGGGTCAGGGTCCAGGCGTACTGCCAGATCGACAACGGCACGGCCGGCCGCGTGACGGACGGCCCGTACACCAACACCTACTGGGTGCAGGTCATCACGCCGGGCCGGACGCTGGGCTGGATCTCGGCGGTCTACGTCAGCGGCGGCTCCAACAACTCCCCGGTGCCCGGCGCCCCGGTCGACAGCCCCTCCGACCCCACCATCGACTGCGAGTACATCTAGCCGTTCCGGCAGACCACGCTCCCCACACCCGTCGCGCACCCCGGACCACGGAGGCCCATGAACACGAGAAGCCTGACCAGGGTGGCGGCCACGGCCGCCGCCCTGGCCGCCACCGTCCTGATCGCGTCGCCGACCGCGGCCTCCGCGGCCCCCGCGGCGCCGCGAACCGCCCCCGCCCGAGCGGCCCTGACCTCCGTCTACATCTGGGCCACCGGCGTCAACGTCCGCCATGACGGGGCCGACGCGGACTGCGTCTTCTACCCGTCGCGGGGGACCTGCCCGACCGTCGTCGCCACCGTCTCGCGCACCACGGCACAGGCCCACTGCCAGCGCGAGGGCGAGACCATCCGCGACAGCGGCTACAGCAACCGCTGGTGGACCCTGGTCGAACTGGCCGACGGCAGGGTCGGCTGGGTCAACAACATCTACATCCAGGGCGGCGAGAAGATCGCCGGCGTGCCCGACTGCTCCTGGTGAGCCGGACGCGACGACCGTGAGCCACCGCCGCGCGCGGTGGCTCACGGTCGCGTTCGTCCCGCTGCTCAGAACGTGCAGTCGCTGACGTGGGCCAGATGCTCGTCGCCCACCAGGTACACGTTGTTGACCCAGCCCCAGGGACCGCTGGGCGACTCCACGTACGTCCACCACCGGCTGCGGTAGCCGGAGTCGACGATCTCCTCACCCTGCTTCTGGCAGTAGGCGGGCACGGTGGTCTCGGACACCGTCGCCACGACCGGGCAGTTCGCGCGGGACGGGAGGTTCTGGCAGATCCGGAACTGCGCCGAACCCGACTCCCCGTTACGGACGTTGACGCCCGAAGCCCACACCCGGACCTCCGCGAAGGCGGCCGCCCGAGCAACTGCCCCCTGCCCGCCGCCCTGAGCGGCGGACACCCCGGCCCCGGGCCCGGCGACCACAGCGGCCCCCACCGCCCCCACGACCGCCAGCCCCCTGATCACGCTGCGCACTCTCATCGTTCTCCCTTCCGAGTGACCGGTGCACCACACGACCGCCCGCCACGCCCACCGACGGGCGCGGCAACCGGCACAGGAAGGACGGCCCGCAGGACGGCCGTATATGACAAGGGAGTCTGGGGCGCGGTTCAGATGACCCGGGAGGGACCGGCCAGCGCCATGACCTGCGGCGATGGCCGGTGATGGGACGCTGATCCGCGCGAATGGGCTTTCGGTTGCTTCACGCTCGTACCTGTTGATGCGGGCGGAAGTCCCGGTACCCCCGCTGGTCATGGCCGACGACCCTTCAAGCTCGATAACGACCAGATACTGCCCACATCGGCCACGTGGGCCGAAATCGCCCTCTTTTCAACTGCTCCGAGACGAACGGACCCTGGCGGGAAGGGATGCGCACGGACGGTGCCGAGGGGGAGCCACGATGTCCGGACCGCTCTATGTTCCCGTTCTGCCGACGAAGCCGCACGCGGCCGGGGCCTTCCGGCTGCTGTGGCCGGATGTCCGGGCCTCGATCAGACCGCTGTGGAACCTGCCGCCGTTGCCCGGGGTGGCCCCGGAGTCGTTGGGCACGATGGTCGGCACGTACGTCGATCCGGTGAGCGCCGTGAGCCGTTACGGCGGATGGATCGACGCTCCCTTCGGTGAGAACGCCCAGACCGCCGCCCTCTCCGAAGCGCTGGCGGTGTACTGCGAGTTGGGACGGCTGAGGCCGGTCACTGGGCCGGAGAGGACCGTGGAGCAGCAGGCGGCGGCCGTGGAGACGGCCCGCCGTTGCCTGCGCGGCTTGGGCGTGCGGGTGCGCGTCACCGCGGAGTGGGACGGTCGTCTCGGTGGGGATGTCCGGGACCTGCTGGACCGCACCGGTCCGGAAGTGCCCCTGGATCTGCTGCTCGACATGGGCGCGGTCCTCGACGACCGGCCCGACGCGGGCAAGGAGGCGCTGCGCGCCCTCGACGCGCTGGTGCCCTTGGCGGTCTGGCGGAGCGCCGCCCTGCTCGGAGGCGGTTTTCCGCGGGTCACCGCCGACATGCTGGAGGAGGGGCCGTGCGAGGCATCACGGGCGGAGTGGAGCATGTGGCACGAGGTGCGCGCGACGGGCAGGGCCTACACCCCGCTCCTCGGCTACGGCGACTATGGGGTGCAGCCCCCCAGTGCCCTCGCGCAGGCCCCGGCGCCCGGGAGGAAAGGCGGCCCGCCCTGGGGTGCGCTCCGCTACACGACCGACAGCTCGTACCTCCTCGTCAAGACGCTGACACGAGGCCCCGACCGGATCGCCGTCAACCGTGCCGCGGCCCGCCGGATCACCGAACTGCCCGAGTTCCGGGGAGGGGAAGCCGGACAGGGCGAGAAGTGGCTGAGCGACTGCGCGCACGGCCCACTCACGACCAGTGAGGGCGTGGGCGGGCCCACGGAGTGGCTGCGGGTGGGAGACCTCCAACACATGACGTACGTCGTACGAAGCCTGTCCGGCGGCTGAGCGGGCCCCGGGACAGGCTCCGAGGAACCCGGCCATCCTGTGCGTGGCTCAGTCGAAGAGCGGTGCCAACGCGGGATCGCCCGACAGGATCCGCCAGGCCGGGACCCGAACCGTCCGGCTCACCGGGCAGGGTTTGGCGCCGTGGCCCCCGGAGGGCAGGCCGGTGAGCAGGTCGCCTCGCGCGTGGACGAGCCGGAGGTGCCGCGCGGGATCAGCGCCGGGCTCCGTCGGCCCGGGGTCAATGAGCACCGCCGTGTTCTCGCCGGCGTCGGTGAACAGTAGGTCCACCGGGTGTCCGCCCACCAGCACGGCCCGCTCCAGATCGGTGATCCCCCGTCCGGTCAGGTACCGCTGCAGGCGGTCGGCGAGGTCCTCGGCGACCTCGGCCGCCGGGCCGGGCCCGCCGGCGTCGGCCGGAGCGCCGTCGTCGCTCGCTCCCAGCGGCGTCGAGCGCGCGGCGAGGAGGGCCGGCAGGCCGCTCTGCTCCTGCCAGAACGCGAGACCGCCGACGGTGACCAGCTGCGACTTGGCACGGGTGACCGCCACGTTCCACAGGTTGACCTGGCTGGCGACCCAATGCGTGGTCCGGGGCGGGGTGTTGGACGCCGCCACCGGGCTTAGCACCATTACGTCGCGCTGTCCGCCCTGGAAGGTGTGGACGGTGCCGACCCGGACCCGATCGTCGTCCCGCCACATCCGGGCCAGTGCCTCCTTCTGCGCGCGGAACGGCGTGACCACTCCCACCGTCGCCTCTGGTTCGAGTCTCGCCAGCAGTCCGTCGACCACATGCCGCACGGCCTCCGCCTCCGCCGCGTTGCGCCAGGACCGCCCGTCGCCGCCGCGTGCCGAGCTCCCGGACGGTACGTCGACCCAGCCGAGCACCGGTGCCGGGTCGGCCGCTCCCACCGGGTCGTGCGCCGGTACCTGCCGCCGCACGTCGGTCAGTACCCGCAGCCGGCCGCCGTAGCAGTGGCCGTTGACGACGTCCGCGATCTGCGGGTGGCAGCGGTAGTGCTCGTCGAGGAGCAGCGCGCCCTCGCCGTGCTGTTCGGCCGCGTGGTACGAGGAGTGCACGTGGTAGGTGAGGCGGTGGTGCTCCAGTTGGGCAGCACTCAGCCCAGCCCGTGTCCGTGCCTGCCGCTCCTGCTGTGGGGACACGCCGGGGATGTGCCCGAGCTGCATGGGGTCACCGATGACCAGTGCCCGGCGGGCCCGAAAGAGCAGCGGCAGCACCGATGGAATGGAGCACTGGCTGGCCTCGTCGATGACGACGAGGTCGAACAGCTCCGGCGTGAGCTCCAGTTGCCGCACTGAGTGGGTGCTGACGGCCCACCCCTTGACATGCGTCATCAGGTTCTTCTGGCTGCGCTGGTAGCCGGACCGGCGGCGCAGTGCCTGGAGCCGCTGGTTCATGAGTCCGGTCGCCCGGCCGAGGGCCTCGGCGGACAGGGCGCGGGAGAGTTCCGCCGACAGGCCAGTCAGCGCCTGAGCCGTCGCCAGCCGGGACGTCTTGAGCCCGTCCTCGTCCCAATCCCAGTGCTCGCGGACGAGTTTCCGCACCTCCCGCTCCACGGACACGACCTCGGCCAGAGACTCCAGCAGTCCGGGCGGCACCGGTCGTTCCGTGGCCCAGGCCGGCCATGCCGGGCCTGACCCCTCGGACTGCCCGGCTCCTGCGGTGACCAGCGCGGCGAGCGTCCGCCCGCGCCGCCACGCCCCGAGCTGCCACCAACGGGCCGCGGCCGTCTTCCGCGCCCGGCCCACCCATCGGTCCAGCGGGGTGGAGTCGTCCGGGTCCGTCGCCCAGGCCCCTTCGAGGAGGGACAGGGGCAGCTCCAGGGCGGCGGTGCGCTCCTCCCGGTCGCGGAGCAGTTGCAGCAGCCGCGTCTCCTCACCGACGCGCCGAGCCGCTTCCACTCGCAGCCGGTCGGCCGCTCCCCGGGTGTTGCGCAGTGCGCCGCTCACGGTGGCCGATCCGCGTCGTTGCGCTCCGGCCGGTGCGGCGAGCAGCCGTTCCAGTTTGGCCGCCTCCCGTTCCAGCGCCTCCGCGTTGCCTGTCCGCATCAGCAGACCGGGCGCGATGTCGTCGCAGCGCTGGGCGACGACGTTCACGGCCTCGTTGTTCGTGGAGGCGACCAGCACCGACTGCCCCGCGGCGACGCAGGTGGTGACGACCGCCGTGACGACCTCGCTCTTGCCCGTACCGGGCGGCCCGGTCGCCACCGTCAGCGGCTGGGTCATCGCCGAGGAGATCACCTGCTCCTGGCTCTCGTTGCACGGTCCCGGGGCAACGGGTGTCACCGCGTCGGCCGGTGCCGAGGTCGTGTCCCGCGCCTCCCGGGCCCCGCCATCCAGCAGCGCGCCAAGGGCAGTGCCCGGGATCTGAGCGGTCCGTGTGGAGATCTCCAGCAGATTGTCCACCAGAGCCTGGGTGGCCATGGCCTCCGCGCCCGAGGGCACCAGCAGCACGGCCGCGTTGTGCGCGCCGGGCCGCAGCGCCTGCATGACCGTGCGGTCGCTGAGCGCAGATGGGTCCAGCGGTTCAAGTTCCGGCAGGCCCAACTCCTCCAGTAGCTCCCGCACGGCGCGCAGCATCTGGGCGTCGTTGCCCTCCTGCCAGGCCGGCTGCCAGCGGGCGACCAGGTCGGCGGCGTCGCCCGCGTCGAGGAGGTCCGCGACGACGCCGCTGTGCAGGGACGGCACGCCGCTGGGCCGGAGCACGTCCCGGCCGTCCTTGTCCGGCGCCAGTTCCATCTGCTGGACGAGCAGCGGCGCCAGCTCCACTGTCGCGCGCCGCCCCCGACCACCGTCCCGCGCGGGCAGGGTGATCGCCGGGTAGCCGTACCAGTACTCCTGCCGTGACCCTGACTCGCCGCCCGATCCGGTCCGCCCGTCCTGAGGCCGGGGCAGCGAGCCGGGCGCGACGATGTGCGGTCCCCGGCCCGACTGGATGGTCTCCTCGCCTTGGGCCAGCAGGAAGTACTTGGTGTTCCGGCCGGCGTCCCGGTCCGGTCGCATCCCAGCCGCCGCCTGCGCGGTGAGGCAGTCCGCGTAGTACCGCAGCAACCGTTGCGCGTCGACACCGTCCCGTTCGTCCGCCTCGGCCGCCTCCCGCGCCTTCAGCAGAGCAGGGGAGCGCTGGGCGGCCCCGGTGGCATCGTGAGGCAGCACGGGAAGCCGCACCGGCCTTGCCACCGACCGGGCGAAGGGCAGGCTCCGGGTGGCCCTGATGGTGGACTTGGTGGGCCGCTGCTCCTGGGGCACACCCTCGCGGGTCATCTGGGCGGTCAGGTAGTCGAAGAGGTCGTCCGGGGTGATCCAGCCGCCGTCCTTGATCCGCCCGTTGCGCAGGCCCTCGACGATCTCCCCGGTGAACCGGGAGGTGCCGAGGTCCGACCCCTGCGGCGCCATCGCGGAGGCCGCCTGGAGGGCGTCGGACGCGGTGATGAAGTACACACCGGTCGGCTTCAACAGGGTGCTCGGCGTGGGCCGGTCCGGCTGTCCAGCCGGTCCCTTGGCGGTCCAGCCCTGGACGACGGAACCGCTGGAGCAGCAGTCCAGCAGGACCAGTTTGGAGGCGGCCCGGCAGGATTGAAGCATCCGCTCCAGAAACTGCGCCGGTACGGCCGTGCCCGGCAGGTCGGCGGGGTCGGTGTCCCGGGTCAGGAAGTACAACTGGCCGTCCTGCTCGCAGTACTCGCCGTGCCCGCTGAAGTAGAGCAGTGCGGTCTCGCTGGCCTGCCGGGCCTCCAGGAACGTCGCGACGGCGTGCAGCATCTCAGCGCGCGTCGGCTCGGCGGCCACCGCGCACTCGTTGTACATCCCGATCTCGGTGTTCTCCAGCACCGCCCGCATGTAATGCAGGTCGGCCAGTACAGCCGGGAGGTTCTGGTACGTCGCGCTGTCGTACGTGGAGACACCGACGAGTAACGCGTGGCGGTCGTTGTCGGTCATCGCCGCTCAGCCCGTCGCCGTGCCGTTGCCGCCGTCCTCCGCGAGGAACCGCTCGATCAGGGTCTCGTCCTCGCGGGCCTCCTTGCCGGTGACGTGCAGGACCGCCCCGTCGGGCCGCTTGACCATGATGGTGCGCTGCGGGATCCGCGCCAGCCACACCTGCACGAGGGCGGCGACGAACGAACCGGCACTCAGCAGCAGCCCGACGGTCTCGACGGACGGGCCGCCCTTGTCGAAGGATCCCGTCAGGCTGCCGGGTTCGGGCATGTCCAGCCTGGCGGTGGAGTCCGCCTCGGCGAGCGCGGCGAGCAGTTCGCGCGCGTCCTTGCGGGCGCGCAGCGGGTCCTCGTCGACTACGGAGATCCGGTATCCGGTGTGGTTCTCGGGCATGGCGGTTCGTGCTCCCCCTGGGCTCACCGGCTCTTCGCCGGGCGAACGACACTAGCGGCCGCCACTGACAGTGACGGTCCAATGAGCCCGGTCCGCCAGGCCGTTGGCGTGAACCCGGTGGCCGATGGCCGAGTTCCGCGTGTCTCACGCGAGGGTCGGGTTCCGCCCAGACCGTCTTGCCCGGCGCACCCTCGCGCGGGGACGGGGTTGTGCTGCACGGCGTTGGCGGTCAGTTCGGCGGTCGCGTCCAAGAGGCCGCTCGGCGCGGGTGCGGGGCGCTGCGGGCGTCCCGGAGAGGTCCCACAGGCGAAGCAGAACCCCTCCTGGCCTACATACACGCAGGTCAGGAGGGGTTAGCGGGGCGTTGTTTCTGAAGGCTCTCAGATGTCCCGGAACGTCTCGATCTGTGCGCCGATCGTGTTCAGCCGCTCCGCCAGGTCCTCGTAGCCGCGGTTGATGACGTACACGTTGCGCAGGACGGACGTGCCCTCGGCCGCCATCATCGCCAGCAGGACGACCACCGCGGGGCGCAGCGCGGGCGGGCACATCATCTCGGCGGCGCGCCAGCGGGTGGGGCCCTCGACCAGGACGCGGTGCGGGTCCAGCAACTGGAGCCGTCCGCCCAGGCGGTTGAGGTCGGTGAGGTAGATCGCGCGGTTGTCGTAGACCCAGTCGTGGATGAGGGTCTTGCCCTGGGCGACGGCCGCGATGGCCGCGAAGAAGGGGACGTTGTCGATGTTCAGGCCGGGGAACGGCATCGGGTGGATCTTGTCGATCGGCGCCTCCAGCTTGGAGGGCCGCACGGTGAGGTCCACCAGGCGGGTGCGGCCGTTGTCGGCCGGGTACTCCGGGGTGCGGTCGTGGTCGAGCCCCATCTCCTCCAGGACGGCCAGCTCGATCTCCAGGAACTCGATCGGCACCCGGCGCACCGTCAGCTCCGACTCGGTGACGACGGCGGCGGCCAGCAGGCTCATCGCCTCGACCGGGTCCTCGGAGGGGGAGTAGTCGACGTCGACGTCGATGTCCGGAACGCCGTGCACGGTGAGCGTGGTCGTGCCGATGCCCTCGACCTTGACGCCGAGCGCCTCCAGGAAGAAGCACAGGTCCTGGACCATGTAGTTGGAGGAGGCGTTGCGGATGACGGTCACGCCGTCGTGCCGGGCGGCGGCCAGCAGCGCGTTCTCCGTCACGGTGTCGCCGCGCTCGGTCAGCACGATCGGCCGGTCCGGGCGGGCCGTCCGGTCGACCTGGGCGTGGTACTGCCCCTCCGTCGCGGCGATGTCCAGCCCGAACCGGCGCAGCGCGATCATGTGCGGCTCGATGGTCCGCGTCCCGAGGTCGCAGCCGCCGGCGTACGGCAGCTTGAAGTGGTCCATACGGTGCAGCAGCGGGCCGAAGAACATGATGATCGACCGGGTGCGCACGGCGGCCTCGGCGTCGATCGCGTCCATGTCCAGCCGGGCCGGCGGGACGATCTCCAGGTCCACGCCGTCGTTGATCCACCGCGTGCGCACGCCGATGGAGTTGAGCACCTCCAAGAGGCGGTAGACCTCCTCGATGCGGGCCACCCGCCGCAGCACCGTGCGTCCCCGGTTGAGCAGGGAGGCGCAGAGCAGGGCGACGCAGGCGTTCTTGCTGGTCTTCACGTCGATGGCGCCGGACAGCCGCCGGCGCCCGACGACGCGCAGATGCATCGGTCCCGCATAGCCCAGAGAGACGATTTCGCTGTCCAGCGCCTCGCCGATTCGAGCGATCATCTCAAGGCTGATGTTCTGGTTTCCGCGCTCGATACGGTTCACGGCGCTCTGGCTGGTTCCCAGCGCATCGGCCAGCTGTGCCTGTGTCCAGCCCCGGTGCTGACGGGCGTCACGGATGAGCTTGCCGATGCGTACGAGGTAGTCGTCTGCCATGAGGCTGAGGTTATCTCAGATATGAGATTGCGCCTCACGGAGGGGGCCGTTCGGGTGAGGACCCGTCAGCGTCGCTTGGCGCTACGGGTGCGACGCCAGCCGAAGGGGCCGGGCAGGTCCATGGAGGTCGTACGGCGGCCGGTGCTGCTGTGGGTGTGCCGGGGGCCGTGCGAGCCGCCGCCGGTGGTGATGGACCAGGAGTGCCGGTTGATGTTCAGGCGCACACCGGGCAGGATCCGGAAACTCTTGCGGAACGTGAGGGGCATCGGGCCTCCTTCGACGGGTCGTGCAGCGGAAAGCGTTCTCCGCCGTCGTCTACCCCCGCTCCGCGCTGTCATGGCCACGCGGCCTCAGGCGCGGGCGTTCGAGGCGCCCGCCCGGTGCCCGGTCGGCGCCAGGTCATATTGATCTCACCCCCGAAGGCGACGTATCCGGCGCGTCGGAAGGCGTTCGCCATCGGGATGTTGCCGAGGTCGGTGGACGCGCGGACGCGAGGGACGTCCTGCTCGGCGAGGATGCGGGTGCCCTCGGCGAGAAGGTCGTCGACGTAGCCGTTGCCGCGGTGCGCGGGAAGAACCGCGATGTAGGCGATGATCGCGTGGTAACCGTTGTGGGCGGGGAGGACGAACCCCACTGGCTCTCCGTCGGGCAGCGTTGCGATCCGCCACCAGTCTCGCGGACTGGTGTAGCGCGCGAGTTCGTCCTCGTAGTGCTTGAGGGCCGCGTCCTGGGCGGACATCCGGGTCAGATCGGCACAGCCGTGTGCGTCGAGGGTGCCGTCCAGGGCCGAGGTCATCAAGGCGACGAGCTCCCCGGTGTCAGGGATCGGCCGGAACGCGAGGCGCTCGGTGGGTATGGGCACCGGCGATTCCGGACGCCACTCCAACCGCAGCCGTTCGACGAAGAGCCGGGCGCCGGCCCTCTCCAGTACCGCCATGCGGTGCTCGACGGCCTGTCTGGTCGCCGTGTTCTCGCGCCAGTCCGGCGGGACGAAGCGGCTGTATTCCGGGGGACGCGATCCGTTCGTACGGACGGCGGTCATCGCGGTGTGCAGGAGTCGCACCGCGATGTCCGCGTGATCGGAACGCGCGCCGTGGTCGTCGATGTCGAGGACGTCCAGGATGAGGGGTGTGTCGCTGCCCGCCCGGCCCCACCAGGCGGCTCTGGCCAGCAGTCGGTCGCCGCGCAGGGCCACCCACATCCATTCCGGGCGTCGGCGGCCGGCGGCCAGGTCATCCGCCAGTTCCTCGTTGAGGACGTAGGGCAGCCGGGAGAAGAGGTCGAGTTCTTCGCGTCCCTTGATGGGACGCATGGTGACGCTGTCGTGTTCCACGTTCAGGCACACTCCGGTGAAGGCGCCCGTCCGCTCCGGGGTCAGACGCGATCCGCGCCCCGGAAGGACGCAAGCGCGGTGATCATGCGGTTCATCGGCTTGTCCCTCCTCTCACAGCCGTTGCCCGCCGCCCTTGCGGCAGAGGCTCGGTCGCAACGTCTATCCGACCCCTTCCCCGGTGCGCAATCCCTTTGGAAAAGGCCGGGGCTCCCCGGGGGCACCGGGGCAGGACGCCGGGCCCGGGCATGACCAATCAGCCCTCATGTACTAGAGTTATCTCGACATCGAGATATCTGCCGAGGCGCACCGCAGTCGCACGCATCCCGGTCTGGCAGTAAGGGTTGCCTAACTTAGCCTGACCTCAGCGGATCGGACAAGCTCGCGTGGCGGCAGGATGCGGTGGTACGCGCACATCAATGAAGGAGACTGTCGTGTCGGCGAACAGCTTCGACGCCCGCAGCACGCTGCAGGTGGGCGACGAGTCGTACGAGATCTTCCGGCTGGACAAGGTGGAGGGCTCGGCCCGCCTGCCGTACAGCCTCAAGGTCCTGCTGGAGAACCTGCTCCGCACGGAGGACGGCGCGAACATCACCGCCGACCACATCCGCGCCCTCGGCAACTGGGACTCGCAGGCCCAGCCCTCCCAGGAGATCCAGTTCACGCCGGCCCGCGTGATCATGCAGGACTTCACCGGCGTCCCTTGTGTCGTCGACCTCGCCACCATGCGTGAGGCCGTCAAGGAGCTCGGCGGCGACCCGGCGAAGATCAACCCGCTGGCCCCGGCCGAGCTGGTCATCGACCACTCCGTCATCGCCGACAAGTTCGGCAGCCACGACGCCTTCGCGCAGAACGTGGAGCTGGAGTACGGCCGCAACAAGGAGCGCTACCAGTTCCTGCGCTGGGGCCAGACCGCCTTCGACGAGTTCAAGGTCGTCCCGCCCGGCACCGGCATCGTTCACCAGGTGAACATCGAGCACCTGGCGCGCACGGTCATGGTCCGGAACGGCCAGGCGTACCCCGACACCCTCGTCGGCACCGACTCGCACACCACCATGGTCAACGGTCTCGGCGTCCTCGGCTGGGGCGTCGGCGGCATCGAGGCCGAGGCCGCGATGCTCGGCCAGCCGGTCTCCATGCTCATCCCGCGCGTAGTCGGCTTCAAGCTGACCGGTGAGCTCCAGCCCGGCACCACCGCCACCGACCTCGTGCTCACCATCACCGAGATGCTGCGCAAGCACGGCGTCGTCGGCAAGTTCGTCGAGTTCTACGGCGAGGGCGTCTCCGCCACCTCCCTGGCGAACCGCGCCACCATCGGCAACATGTCCCCGGAGTTCGGCTCCACCGCCGCGATCTTCCCGATCGACGACGAGACCCTGAACTACCTGAAGCTGACCGGCCGTTCCCAGCAGCAGGTCGCGCTCGTCGAGGCGTACGCCAAGGAGCAGGGCCTCTGGCTGGACCCGAAGGCCGAGCCGGACTTCTCCGAGAAGCTCGAGCTGGACCTGTCGACGGTCGTCCCCTCCATCGCCGGCCCGAAGCGCCCGCAGGACCGCATCGTCCTCGCCGACGCCGCCGAGCAGTTCGCCAAGGACGTCCTCAACTACGTCGAGGCGCCCGTCGCGCAGACGCCCGCCGCCGCGGCCTCCCCGGTCGACGAGGCCAGCGCCGAGTCCTTCCCGGCCTCCGACGCCCCCGCCTACGGCAGCCAGGAGAACGGCGCCGGCGCGCCGCAGCACGCCGACGGCACCGGTGCCGCCGTACCGTCCAACCCGGTCACCGTGACCGCCCCCGACGGCTCGACCTACGAGATCGACCACGGTGCTGTGACGGTCGCGGCGATCACCTCCTGCACCAACACCTCGAACCCGTACGTCATGGTCGCCGCCGCGCTCGTCGCGAAGAAGGCCGTGGAGAAGGGCCTGACCCGCAAGCCGTGGGTCAAGACCACCCTCGCGCCCGGCTCGAAGGTCGTCACCGACTACTTCGACAAGGCGGGCCTCACCCCGTACCTCGACAAGGTCGGCTTCAACCTCGTCGGCTACGGCTGCACCACCTGCATCGGCAACTCCGGCCCGCTGCCGGAGGAGGTCTCCAAGGCCGTCAACGACCACGACCTCGCGGTCACCTCGGTCCTCTCCGGCAACCGGAACTTCGAGGGCCGTATCAACCCCGACGTCAAGATGAACTACCTGGCGTCCCCGCCGCTGGTCGTCGCCTACGCCCTCGCCGGCTCCATGAAGGTCGACATCACGCGCGACGCCCTGGGCGCCGACCAGGACGGCAACCCGGTCTTCCTCAAGGACATCTGGCCCTCCGAGGCCGAGGTCAACGACGTCGTCGCCAACGCCATCGGCGAGGACATGTTCGCCAAGTCCTACCAGGACGTCTTCGCGGGCGACGCCCAGTGGCAGGCGCTGCCGATCCCGACCGGCAACACCTTCGAGTGGGACGCCGAGTCGACCTACGTCCGCAAGCCCCCGTACTTCGAGGGCATGGCGCACGAGCCGTCCCCGGTCACCGACATCACCGGCGCGCGCGTGCTCGCCAAGCTGGGCGACTCGGTCACCACCGACCACATCTCCCCGGCCGGCGCCATCAAGGCCGACACCCCGGCCGGCAAGTACCTCACCGAGCACGGTGTGGAGCGTCGTGACTTCAACTCCTACGGCTCCCGCCGAGGCAACCACGAGGTCATGATCCGCGGCACGTTCGCCAACATCCGCCTGCGCAACCAGATCGCGCCGGGCACCGAGGGCGGCTACACCCGCGACTTCACCCAGGCCGACGCGCCGGTGGCGTTCATCTACGACGCCTCGCGCAACTACATCGAGCAGGGCATCCCGCTGGTCATCCTGGCCGGCAAGGAGTACGGCTCCGGCTCGTCCCGCGACTGGGCCGCCAAGGGCACCGCGCTGCTCGGCGTGAAGGCCGTCATCGCCGAGTCCTACGAGCGCATCCACCGCTCGAACCTGATCGGCATGGGCGTGCTGCCGCTCCAGTTCCCGGAGGGCCAGTCCGCCGAGACCCTCGGCCTGACCGGCGAGGAGACCTTCTCCTTCACCGGCGTCGAGGAGCTCAACAACGGCACCACCCCGCGCACGGTGAAGGTCACCACCGACACGGGCGTCGAGTTCGACGCGGTCGTCCGCATCGACACCCCCGGCGAGGCCGACTACTACCGCAACGGCGGCATCATGCAGTACGTGCTGCGCAGCCTGATCCGCAAGTAAGCGGCGACACCCGCCACGGCGGCCCCGAGCCGCCACAGGGCCGCACCCCGCTCAAGGGGTGCGGCCCTGCGCCGTTCCCGGACGGCCACGGTGATGCGGCTCGGACGTGCTCCAGCGGTCCGGGTCGGCGCAGTGCGCGGATCCGCCCGGTGAGACCAGTCCCGTCTCGTAGGCAAGGACGACGGCCTGGGCCCGGTCCCGCAGCGTCAGCTTGGCGAAGATCCGGGCCACATGGGTTTTCACCGTCGCTTCGCTCAGTGTCAGCACCCGGGCGAGTTCGGCGTTGGACAAGCCCCTGCCCATGAGCGTCAGCACCTCCCGCTCGCGCGGTGTCAGCGCGGCGAGGTCGCGGTGGACGGCGAGGGAAGCCGAGCCGGGAGCGGTCCGTGCGGCGCCGGAGGCGTGGCGTTCCACCAGACGGCGGGTGATCGAGGGGGCGAGCAGCGCGTCGCCGGTGTCGACCAGGCGCACGGCGGCTGCGAGGTGTGCGGGTGTGACGTCCTTGAGCAGGAAGCCGCTGGCGCCGGCGGCGAGGGCCGCGTAGACGTAGGAGTCGAGGTCGAAGGTGGTCAGCATGATCACCCGGCAGTCCGGCGCCTGGGCGAGGATCCGGCGGGCGGCTTCCAGACCGTCCATGGCCGGCATGCGGATGTCCAGGAGCACGACGTCGGGGCGCAGGCGGCGGACGGCTCTGACGGCCTCGGCTCCGTCCGCGGCCTCGCCGACCACGTCGATGCCGCGTGCGGTCAGGATCAGGCGGAAGCCGGTACGGACCAGCTCCTGGTCGTCGGCTATCACGACGCGGGGGCCAGGATCGGCGGGCGGGGTCACGGCCGGTCCAGCGGGATCCGGGCGCGGACCCGGTAGCCGCCGCCCAGGCGACGCCGGGCGTCCAGGTCGCCGCCGTAGACGGCGATCCGCTCCCGGAGACCGACCAGTCCCCGTCCCGCGCCGTCCGCCCGGCCCGGGCGGCTGCCGGCCCGGACGGCGTCGCCGGCCAGGACGCTCGGTCCGCTGTTCAGGACTTCGACGCGCAGGCAGTGCTCCGCGTACCGCACCGTCACCTCGGCTTGGGTTCCGTCGCTGTGCTTGAGGGCGTTCGTCAGCGCCTCCTGGATGATCCGGTAGGCGGTGACATCGATCCCGCTCGGCAGCGGGCGGGGCTCTCCGGAGACACGTACCTCCACGGGCAGGCCGGCGAAGGCGATCCGGTCGACCAGCGAGCTGAGCCGGCTCAGGCTGGGCTGCGGCGCCAGGTCCTGGCCGTAAGGTTCGTCCTCGCCGCTCTGCGCGGGGGCGAGCAGGCCGAGCAGGTGCCGCAGCTCGGTCATCGCGGTCCGTCCCGCGTTCTCCACGGCGCTCAGCGCGGCCTCCGCCTCGTCGGGCAACGTGCTCAGCACCTCGCGGGCTGCCCCGGCCTGGACCACCATGAGGCTCACGTTGTGACTGACGATGTCGTGGAGTTCGGCTGCGATCCTGGCCCGCTCGGCGTCGACCGCGGTCCGTGCCGCTGCCTCCCGCTCCCGCTCCAGCAGCCACCCCCGCTCTTCGACAGCTGCCCGGTGCCGCCGACGTGCCCGGGCGAGTGCCACTCCCAGGACGACCACGGCGGTGCACGCCGCCGCCAGTGCCATGACCAGCCAGACCAACCCTGAACTCCCCATCGCAGCGAGCATCGCAGCCCGGCACACCCGTCCGCGTCATGCTCCGGACCCAGTTCCGTACATCCCCAGGATGAGCTGCGGGGCCGGTTACATCCGGTGGAGGACGCCGCACCGGTCCGGGCACTTCTAGGTTCATCCCATGACAACTGATCCTGACAGCTCCGGACAGACCGTCGTCCGGTTGGACGACGTCCACAAGGAGTACGGCGACGCGAAGGCCCTGAACGGCGTCTGCCTGGACATCCGTGCCGGGGAGGCGGTAGCGGTGATGGGGCCCTCCGGGTGCGGCAAGTCCACCTTGCTCAACATGGTCGCCGGTCTGGACCGTCCCACGTCGGGAACGGTGCAGGTCCACGGTCAGGATCTGGGGACGCTGAACGAGACGGGGCTGGCGCTGTTCCGGCGGCGGCACATCGGCATGATCTTCCAGTTCTTCAACCTGATCGACGATCTCCCCGCCCTCGACAACGTAGCGCTGGCCGCCCAGCTGACCGGCACGTCCGCCCGGCAGGCACGCCGCCGTGCACTGGAACTGCTCGACGAACTGGACATCGCCGACCGCAAGGACGCCTACCCCGCCGCGTTGAGCGGAGGCGAGCGTCAACGAGTGGCCGTGGCCCGGGCCCTGATGAACCGCCCGGCCCTGCTCTTGGCCGACGAGCCGACGGGCGCGCTCGACAGCCGCTCGGGAGAGCAGGTCATGGACCTGCTGATCGACCTCAACCAGATCGGGCAGACCCTGTTGATCGTCACGCACGACCCGCGCCTGGCCGACCGCTGCGCCAGCCGCCTCGTCGAGGTCGCCGACGGCCGGGTGGCCCGCGAGAGCACGCTGGAGCCGACCAGGTGAACGCCGTGTGGAGGGCCTCGAGGGCGGCGGTGAGACACCGCAGGCTCCAGACGTTCGTCATCGGGTTGGTGGTCCTGTGCGCGACCACGACCGTCCTGCTCGGGCTGGGGCTGCTCACCGCGGCTTCAGCTCCCTTCGACAAAGCCTTCGACCAGCAGCGCGGGGCCCACACGGTCGCGGTGTTCGACCTGGGAGACGCATCGCGTGCGCAGCTCGCGCGGACGGCCCGCCGCCCCGGCGTCGAGGCCGCCGCCGGACCCTTCGGGCAAGCCGTCCTGGACATGCCCGACAACTGGCTGTGGATGGCGCCCGGTTCTCTGTCGGTCGTGGGCCGGGCCGATCCGGACGGCCCGGTGGACCGCATCCGTCTCCTCGAAGGCCGCTGGGTCGGCGCTCCCGGTGAGATCGTCGTCAACTGGCCCGTCGGCGGGACACCCGGCCCCGGCCTGCTCGGCACCGAGTTGAAGGCTCGCGGCGCCCCGACACTCACCGTCGTCGGGTTCGCCACCAGCATGAGCAAGTCGGCCGGCGCCTGGGTCTCACCCGAGCAGATGGACCGACTGCGCCCCACCACCGCCCAGATGCTCTACCGCTTCACCGACGCCGCGACCGAGCAGCAGCTGCGTGCCGGCCTCACCGCAGCCACCGCCGAAGTCCCCGCCGATTCGCTGACCACCGCGCAGTCGTACCTCGCCCTCAAGCGCGCCTTCGCCGCACAGGCCGACGCGTACCTGCCGTTCATGACTCTCTTCGGCGTCCTCGGCCTTGTGCTCTCCGCACTGATCGTCGGGAACGTCGTCAGCGGAGCGGTCGTCTCCGGGCACCGGCACATCGGCGTGCTCAAGTCGCTGGGCTTCACCCCGGGACAAGTGGTGGCGGTCTACCTGACGATGGTCTGCGTCCCGGCGATCGTCGGCTGTGCGCTCGGCGTCGCGGTCGGGAACGCGGTGGCCGGCCCCGTCCTGCGGGCGGCCTTCTCCGGCATCGAGACGGGCAGCGCCTCGATCGGCGTCAGCTGGTGGCCGTCAGCCGTCTGCCTGCTGAGCATGCCCGCCCTCGTCGTCGTCGCCGCCCTGATCCCCGCCGTACGCGCTCACCGCCTGTCCGCGGCCCAGGCGATCACGGCAGGCACCGCACCGCGGACCGGACGGGGACTGCGGGTCCAGCGCCGACTCGGCGGAACCCGGCTGCCGAGGGCCGTGAGCCTGGGGTTGGGCCAGCCGTTCGCCCGGCCGGGCCGGTCCCTGCTGACCATGGCGGCCATTGTCCTGGGGGTCGCCACCGTGACCCTGACGACCGGTCTGACCAGCACCATGGTCGCCTACGAGAAGGCCGGCAAGAGCGACGGGGCCGCCCGGATTCACGTGCAGGCCGATAGGCCCGCCCGCGGTGGGACCGCTCCGGAAGCGAGCGACCGGCAGACCGAACAACGACTGCGCTCCCTGCCCGGGGCCGAGCGCGTGACCGCCCGCGCGCTCACCAAGGTGAGTCTCTCCGGGGCCGCCCAGACCGTGTTCGCCAACTTCTACCGCGGGGACACGCAGGATCTCGCCTCCGCGATCGTCGAGGGACACTGGCCGGCCGGTGCCGGGGAGGCCGCAGCCGGTCCGGCGTTCCTCCGCCAGCACGGCTTGTCGGTGGGCGACCGGGTCACCGTCCGGCTGAACGGCAGGCAGGCACCCGTCACCATCGTGGGCGAGCTCATGGAAGGCAACGCCCAGGCACTGGACTTCGACTGGCGGACCCTGGCGGGGCTGGACCCGACGCCACGGGCTGCCGAGTACACGATCCGGCTCGCTCCCGGCGCCGACCCCCAGCGCTGCGTCGAAGCGATCGGGGCGGCCGATCCGGCCCTGCGCCCCACGGTGCTGCGCTCGGACAACGCCGCCACCACGACCGTTGTCGGCTTCTCGTCGGTGTTCACCGTGCTGCTGACCTCCGTGGCTGCGCTCGGGGTGTTCAACACCGTCCTGCTCAACATCCGTGAGCGGCGCCGCGACCTGGGCATGCTCAAGTCGATCGGGATGACCCCGCGCCAGGTCGTGGTGATGACGGTGTCGTCGGTCGCGGCTCTGGGAGTGGTCGGCGCTCTCCTGGGGATCCCCGTGGGGATCGTCGCGCACCGGCTGGTGGTGGACCACGTGGGAGTGGTCTCCTTCCCGGAGTCCATGAAGCAGGTCTGGCACATGCCGCAGCTGGCCGCGCTGATCCTGTCGGGCGTCACCATCGCCGTACTGGGCGCGCTGGTACCGGCGCGGTCAGCGGCGCGGCTGACCATCGCCGAGGTGCTGCACAACGAGTAGCCCCCTCCGATGCCGTCGACAGGGCCGCGGCAGGCGTTTACAAACGGGCGCTCTGCGGTTATCTTCCGGCTCAGGTGAGGTGGGAGCGCTCCCATCCGGTGGACCGGAACCCGCCCGGGTTCGCTCCCGCTTCACCTCTCTTCCGCACCCCCACACGCACCCCCGCGTCGGCCCTCGGGCCGCGTCGTTCCACCGCACCGCCCCCCACCCGCACGGTCCGTACACGGAAGGACGGACTCCGTCATGCGAAGCGTCATGATCATGGCAAAAAGGGGACCGGGCTTACGCGCCAGAGCCCTCCTCCTCGTCCTCGTCTCCCTCCTCGCCGCCGTCCCCGCCATCGGCCTGATCCTCAGCACCGGCGGCAGGGCCGAGGCCCACGGCACCCCCATGAAACCCGGCAGCCGCACCTTCCTGTGCTGGCAGGACGGACTGACCGACACCGGCGAGATCAAGCCCGTCAACCCGGCCTGCAAGAACGCCCAACAGGTCAGCGGCACCACGCCGTTCTACAACTGGTTCTCGGTGCTGCGCTCCGACGGTGCCGGCCGCACCCGCGGCTTCGTGCCCGACGGGCAGCTGTGCAGCGGCGGCAACACCAACTTCACCGGCTTCAACGCCGCACGCAGCGACTGGCCGCTGACCCACCTGACCGCCGGCGCGTCCGTCGACTTCTCCTACAACGCCTGGGCCGCCCACCCGGGTTGGTTCTACGTCTACGTCACCAAGGACGGCTTCGACCCGACCAGGACCCTCACCTGGAACGACATCGAGGACCGCCCCTTCCTCTCCGTCGACCACCCGCCGCTCAAGGGCAGTCCCGGCACGGTCGAGGCCAACTACAGCTGGAACGGCCGGCTTCCGGCCGGAAAGTCGGGACGCCACATCATTTACATGGTCTGGCAGCGCTCCGACAGCCAGGAGACCTTCTACTCCTGCTCCGACGTCGTCTTCGACGGCGGCAACGGCGAGGTCACCGGCATCCACGAGCCCGGCAACCCGACCGAGCCCGTCCCCGGCGCCTGCACCGCCACCCGCAGGACGACCGGCACCTGGAGCGGCGGCTACCAGTCCGAGGTGACCGTCACCGACTCCGGTGACGTGCCGATGCTCGGCTGGATGGTCGACTGGACCCTGCCCTCCGGCCAGAAGGTCGACAGCCTGTGGAACGGCGCCGCCACCTACAACGGCCAGGCGGTGATGGTCCACAACGCGGGCTGGAACGGCTCGTTGAGTCCGGGTCAGAGCGCGACGTTCGGATACGTGGTCTCCGGAACCGGCGGCGACGGCGCCACCGGTCTCCCCTGCCGCGTGGGTTGAGCCGTTCCGCTCGGTCCGCCCCGGCGGACGACGGAACACGGATCCGGTGGGCGGACGTGACTGACCGCCCACCGGATCCGCACGTTGAGCCCGAGGCCTGCCGGCGGGCCGCCGTCACCGGCGACCGGTGAGGACGGTCACTTCTCCAAGACCTCGCTCAGCCAGAGCAGTTGACGCCGCATCTGCTCGGCCTCGCCTCCCTCGTGCCCGTTGTACGGGTACGCGTGCATCTCCTTGCGGACGGCACCGCCCGTCAGCTCCCCGTACCGGTTGAACGCCCCGTACGCCCCGCTCGGCGGGCACACCGTGTCCCGCAGCCCCGTGCCGAAGTGCGCCGGGGCATGGGCGCGGCGGGCGAAGGAGACCCCCTCGACGTAGGAGAGGGTGCGGTACGCGGCCCGCTCGGCCCCCCGGTGAACGCCCAGGTACGCGGCGATCTCGCCGTAGGGTCCGGCGTCGGTGAGATCCAGCGCGCGGCGCACGCAGCACAGCAGCGGCGCGGTGACCAGGGTCGCGGCCAGGTCGGGCACCAGGCCCGCCACGGCCAGGGCGAGGCCGCCGCCCTGGCTGTTGCCGGCGGCGACGACCCGTGTCCCGTCCACCCCCGGCAGCGCCCGCACCGCCGTCACTGCGCGCACGGCGTCCGTGATCAGACGGCGGTAGTGGTAGTCGTGCGGGGAGAGGATCCCGCGCACGGCCGGGCCGGGGCCGCCCGGGGCGGTGGCGTGCGGATCAGGGGTGCCGCCGCCGTTGCCGTACTGGTCGCCCTGGCCGCGGTTGTCCATCAGAAGGTGCGCACAGCCCGCGTTGACCCAGGTCAGCCGCTCATGGGGCAGACCCCGGCCGCGGCCGTAGCCGACGTACTCGACGACCGCCGGCAGGGGCTCGGCCGGCTCCTCGTCACGAGGCCGCGCGGGCCGGCTGTACCAGGCGCGCACCGGGTCGCCCGCGAAGCCCCGGAACGTCACGTCCCAGGTCCGGGTCAGTCGCAGGCCGGTCTCCACGGGCCGGACCGAGAGCAGCGGTTCGTGCCGCCCGGCGTCCTTCAGCGTGTCGTGCCAGAACGCGTCGAAGTCGGCGGGCTCGTCGATGTCGGGACGGTGGCGCTCAAGATCGGGCAGGGGCAGGTCGAACGCGGGCACGGGCGGCACCTCGCAGGTCGTGAGCGATCGATCGTTGCGTGCGTCGTCCAGAAATTTGCGCCAGGACAGTACCACTCGACTCACCGGTCCTACCCCGCCCGGCGGGGTTTCCAACGCCCGCTCCGCCTCAACCGCCCGCCGTGCAGCACCCATTGACAGGGCTTTCCGGGTGCCCTTACGTTTCCGCACAGTTACCGGTAAGGGCACGAAAGTTTCGAGGCGCGCCATGTCGGGGCGTCCGGAGATCGAGCGTTTCTGATGACGCCCCGGGAGGCCCGAGCATGAGCACCTCCACCACATCGGCCCCACCGCCGGGCACCCGGCCGCAGCCGGCGAAGACCCGGCACGGACCGGCGGCCCCGAACGCCCGGCGCGGCTGGCGGCGTTCCCTGCGCCGGGACTGGCAGTTGTACTCGCTGGCCGTGCTGCCGCTGCTGTTCTTCCTGGTCTTCCGCTACCTGCCGATGATCGGCAACGTGATCGCCTTCCGCCGCTTCGAGCCGGGCGGTTCCATCCTGGGGGAGCGCTGGGTCGGGCTGCGCTATGTGGAGATGTTCCTGACCGACCCGACCTTCTGGCAGGTGTTCCGCAACACCCTGTGGCTCGGCACGCTCACCCTGGTCTTCTGCTTCCCGGTCCCGGTCGTGCTGGCGCTGCTGCTCAACGAGGTGCGCCGCACGGCGCTCAAACGGTTCGTGCAGACGGTGTCGTACCTGCCGCACTTCCTGTCGATCGTGATCGTCGCCGGCATCACCATGCAGATGCTGGCCACGGACGGTCCGGTCAACCACGCGCTCGGCTGGTTCGGGCACGACCCGATCCGCTTCGTGCAGGAACCGGAGTGGTTCCGCACGATCTACGTCGGCTCCGAGATCTGGCAGACCGCCGGCTGGGGCACCATCCTCTACCTCGCCGCGCTCACCACGATCGACGACGACCTCTACGAAGCCGCCCGTATCGACGGAGCCGGCCGCCTGCGGCAGATCTGGCACGTCACCCTGCCCGGCATCCGGCCCACCATGATCACGCTGCTGATCCTCAACATCGGCACGTTCATGGCGGTCGGGTTCGAGAAGATCCTGCTGCTCTACAACCCGCTGACCTACCCGACGGCGGACGTGGTCTCCACCTACCTGTACCGCGCCGGCGTCGAGTCCAACAGCTTCAGCTACGCCGCCGCGATCGGCCTGTTCGAGGCGGTCATCGGGCTGGTGCTGATCACCTCGGCGAACCAGCTGTCGCGCCGCACGGTGGGAACGAGCCTGTGGTGAGCGCCGGCCGGCCGACGCGCGGCCAGCGCGCCTTCCAGGGTGTGAACGGCGTCATCCTCACCCTGGTCGTGGTGGTGACCCTCTACCCGTTCGTCAACATCGTGGCCCGCTCCCTCAGCGGCGAACGCCAGATCCGGGCCGGTGAAGTGACCCTGTGGCCCAAGGGGTTCAACCTCACTACGTACGAGATCGTCATCCGGGACGGGGTGTTCTGGCGCAACTACGGCAACACCGTGCTGTACACGGTGCTTTCCACCGTGGTGGCCATGGTCCTGACGACCTGTTACGCCTACGTGCTGTCGAAGAAGCAGCTGCGAGGGCGCGGATTCCTCGTCGGGGTCGCGGTGTTCACCATGTTCTTCTCCGGCGGTCTCATCCCGAACTACGTGCTGATCACCAGCCTCGGCCTGAAGAACTCCGTGTGGGCGATCGCGCTGCCGAACGCGATCAGCGTCTTCAACCTGCTGGTGATGAAGGCCTTCTTCGAGAGCCTGCCGGCCGAGCTGGAGGAGGCCGCAGAGATCGACGGGCTGAGCACCTACGGCATCCTGCTCAGGATCGTGCTGCCGCTGTCCAAGGCGGTCATCGCGACGATGGTGCTGTTCTACTCCGTGTCCTTCTGGAACTCCTGGTTCTCGGCCTTCCTCTACATGGACCGCACCGACCTGATGCCGGTCACCGTCTATCTGCGCAACCTCATCGCGGGCGCCACCGGCGCCACCAACGCCGGCGCCACCACCGAACAGGGCAGCCAGGTCGCGGCGAACATCCAGGCGGTCACCATCGTGCTGACCTCCCTGCCCATCCTCAGCGTGTACCCCTTCGTCCAGCGCTACTTCGTCTCGGGCGTGATGCTCGGCGCGGTGAAGGGCTGAGCGCCACCGAAGGCTCGCAACGGCTCGACGAACAAAGGAGCGTCCGTGAAGAACCAAGGAAACCTGTCGCGGCGTCAGATCCTCGCGGCCGCCGGCTTCGGCGGCCTCGCCGCCCTCACCGGCTGCGGCAGCGGCGGAGACGGCGACGGCAAGGACCTGTCGAAGAAGCAGAACGGCGCGATGAAGGAGTACCGCGTCGGCCAGCAGTTCAAGGCGGCCCGGCCGCTGTCCTTCTCGGTGCTGCACAACGACAACCCGGCCTACCCGATGAAGAGCGGCTGGCCGTTCTGGCAGGAGCTCACCAAACGCACCGGGATCACCCTGAAACCGGTGTCGGTCCCGCTGAGCGACTACGAGAAGAAACGCAGCCTCCTCATCGGCGCCGGCGACGCCCCGTTCCTGATCCCCAAGACGTACCACCCCTCCGAGGTCGCGTTCGTGTCGTCGGGCGCGATCCTCCCGGTCAGCGAGTACGTCCATCTGATGCCCAACTTCCAGGACAAGGTGAGGAAGTGGCGGCTGGAACCGGAACTGGACTCCATCCGCCAGTCCGACGGCAAGTACTACCTGCTGCCCGGCCTGCACGAGAAGGTCAAGTCCGGCTACTCGCTGTCGCTGCGCACGGACGTCCTCGACCGGCTCGGCCTGACCGCGCCCACGACCTGGGACCAGGTGTACACCGTCCTCAAGGCGATCAAGGACCGGTATCCCGACCGCTACCCCTTCACCGACCGCTGGAGCACCAACACCCCCTTCCCCGCGGGCGCCTTCTTCAGCTACCTCGGCCAGGCGTACGGGGTTCGGGCGGGCTGGACCTACGACAACATCAGCTGGGACGACGGCACCGAGAAGTTCGTCTTCACCGGCGCCACCGACGCCTTCCGCCAGATGATCGACTACGTGCGCAGACTGGTCGCCGAGAAGCTCATGGACCCGGAGAGCTTCACCCAGACCGACGACGACGCGGTGACGAAGCTGCTGTCCGAGAAGTCCTTCGTGATCAGCGCCAACCCCCAGGAGCTGGTGCAGAAGTACCGCTACAACCTGGAGAGGCAGGTCAAGGGCGCGCGGATCGAGATGATCCCGGTACCGCTCGGACCCGCCGGGCCCGTCGTGCTGGGCGGCGCCCGGCTGGAGAACGGCGTCATGATCTCCAGCAGGGCCCTCGAGAGCGACACCTTCGTCGCCATGATGCAGTTCGTCGACTGGCTCTGGTACTCCGACGAGGGGCAGCGGTTCGCCAAGTGGGGGGTGGAGGGCCTCACCTACACCGACGCCGGCGGCCGGTACCGGCTCAAGGACGGCATCTCCCTCATGGGCTCCGACGCCGACGCCCCGAAGGACCTCCAGAAGGACTACGGCTTCTTCAACGGCGTCTTCACCTACGGCGGCAGCTGGGCCCTCGTCTCCTCCTCCTTCAGCCCGGACGAGAAGAAGTTCCAGGACGTCATGTCCGGGCGGCGGCAACTGCCGATCGCGCCCGCGCACCCGCTGCAGTCCGTCGAGCAGGAACAGGCCACCCTGTGGGACACGCCGCTCAGGGACCACGTCACCCAGAACACGCTGAAGTTCGTCCTCGGCAAGCGCCCCCTGTCCGAATGGGACGCCTACGTGCGGGAGTTGAAGGCCAAGAACATGGACCGACTCGTCGACCTGCACAACAAGGCCCATGAGCGCTTCACCAAGGAGAGCAAGTGATCCGCGTCCCCGTCGAGGCGGCCGGCCGGCTCCCCGAGGCCTGGCGGACCTGCGTCGGCACCGGCCGGATCGAACTCGCCCTGCGCCGCGACTACCAGGACTCCCTCGCCCTGCTCCAGCGTGACATCGGGTTCCGGTACATCCGCGGCCACGGCCTGCTCAGTGACGGCATGGGCGTACACCGCCCCTACGACCACGAGGGCGCCCGGCACGTCCACCACTCCTTCACCTATGTCGACCAGGTCGTCGACGCCTACCTCGGCCTCGGCATCCGGCCCTTCCTCGAACTCGGCTTCATGCCGACGGGGCTGGCCTCCGGCGAGCAGACGGTCTTCTGGTGGAAGGGCAACGTCACCCCACCCCGCTCCGACCGTGAGTGGGCCGCCCTCGTCCGCGCCACCCTCGCCCATCTCGTCGACCGTTACGGCCTGGACGAGGTCCGCACCTGGCCGATCGAGGTGTGGAACGAGCCCAACCTGTCCGACTTCTGGCAGGGCGCCGACGAGGCCGCCTACCACCGGCTCTACGAGGTGACCGCGCACGCCGTGAAGGAGGTGGACGCGAGCCTCCAGGTCGGCGGTCCCGCGATCTCGCCGGGCGCCGACGACTGGCTGCTCCGCTTCGCCGAGTTCGCCGAACGCCGGGACGTGCCCGTGGACTTCGTGTCCAAGCACGCCTACACCTCGGGGCCGGCACAGCACGTTCCGTTCGGTTCGTACCAGACGCTGGCGCCCGCGCGGAGCCTCCTGGACCAGTTCGCCACGCCCCGTGAGCTGCTCAAGGGCTCCCGCCTGGCGGAACTCCCGGTCCACATAACCGAGTTCAACTCCTCGTACTGCCCCGACAACCCCGTCCACGACACCGCTTTCAACGCCGCGTACCTGGCCCCCGTCCTCGCGGAAGGCCATGAGCACGCCGACTCCTTCTCCTACTGGACGTTCAGCGACATGTTCGAGGAGGCCGGCGTCCCCACCGCGCTCTTCCACGGCGGCTTCGGGCTCCTCACCCACCGGCAGGTGAGGAAGCCGACGTACCACCTGTACGCGTTCATGGCGCGGATGGGCGAGGAACTGCTGACGCGTGGCCCGGACCACCTGGTGACACGGCACCCGGACGGCCGGGTCACCGTCCTGGCCTGGGCACCCGTCGACCCGAGCGGCACGACACCCGGCCCGGAGCGGCACACCCTGCGGCTGTCCGTCCCCCTGCGCGGGCCGGAGGCGTTCGTCCGCCGGTCCACCGTGGACGAGGAGCACGGCAACGCCCGTACCGCATGGCAGCGGATGGGCAGCCCACGCTCACCCCGCCCGCACCAGCTCGACGTCCTGCACGAGGCGGCCGAGCCCGCACGCGGCCATCTCCGGCTGCCCGTCGAGGACGGCCGGACCGCCCTCGACCTCACGCTCACCCGCCACGAGATCACCCTCGTCGAGATCAGCCCCGTCGAGGAGGAAGCGCCGCCATGGTCGGACGAGCGCCGGCTGCTCGGAAGGGACCCGCGATGAGCACCCCGCCGATCGCCTTCGGCGCCGGCCCCCTCTCCCGCGCCGCCGCCCTCGTCCACACCCTGCTCACCGTCGAGGCGCTGCTGCTCCTGACCGCCGCACCCGGCTTCGCCGCCCTGCTGTCCCTCGGCACCGACCCGGGCGGTATGCCGCTCGCCGCGCTCTGCCTGCTGCCCCTCGGCCCCGCCCTGTCCGCCGCCGTCTACGCCCTGCACCACCGCGGCCGCGACCTCACCGACCTCCACCCGGCCCGCGCCTACCTGCGCGGCCTGCGCCTCAACGCCCTGCCCGCGCTGAAGCTCTTCACGCCCCTGCTGGCCTGGCTGACCGTGATCGCCTTCACCCTCACCCAATTCGCCGCCACCGGACTGCCCGGCTGGTGGGCGGCGCTTCTCGGCGCGACCGGCGTGACGCTGCTGCTGTGGGGCGCCCACGCCCTCGTCCTCACCTCGCTGTTCGCGTTCCGCGCCCGAGACACCGCCCGCCTCGCCGCGTACTTCCTGCTCCGGCACGGCCGCGCCACGCTCGCCGCCGCCTCCCTGCTCGTGCTGACCGGCGCGCTCACCGCCCTGCTCACCGAGGCCCTGCCCGCCCTGCTCGCCGCGCCGCTGCTGCTCTCCCTGCTGCACACGAGCCGCACGGTGATCGCCGAGACCCAGGAGGACTTCACCGTATGACCGCCCCCGGCACCGGAAACGACGGCCGCCTCCCGCGCACCGGAAAGATCCCCTACGGCGGCGACTACAACCCCGAACAGTGGCCGGAGCGCGTCTGGGACGACGACCACCGCCTGTTCTCCCGGGCCGGCGTCGACACCCTCACCGTCGGCGTCTTCTCCTGGTCTCTCACCCAACCCGCTGAAGACTCCTACGACTTCGGCCTCCTGGACCGCGTCCTCGCCCGCGTCGCGCGGGCCGGCCGGCACATCGTCCTGGCCACCGGCACCGCCGCCGTCCCGCCCTGGCTCGCCAAGCGGTACCCCGAGGTCAACCGCACCGACTTCGAGGGCCGCCGGCACCGCTACGGCCAGCGCCACAACTTCTGCCCCACCGCGCCGGCCTACCGCCGGCTCGCCACCGCGATGGCCGGCCGGCTCGCCGAACGCTACGCCGGACACGAGGCGTTGCTCGCCTGGCACATCAACAACGAGTACGGCGGCGCCTGTCACTGCGACCTGTGCGCCGAGGCCTTCCGCGGCTGGCTGCGCGAGCGGTACGGCACGCTCGACGCGCTCAACGACGCCTGGTGGACCGCCTTCTGGTCGCACCGCTACACCGACTGGGACCAGATCGAGCCCCCGAGCGCGCTCACCGAGCACTGGCGCGGCCCCGACCACACCGCCTTCCAGGGCGCCACCCTCGACTACCAGCGTTTCATGACCGACGCCCTGCTCGGCTGCTTCACGGCCGAGAAGGAGGCGATCCGCGTCCACGACCGGGACACCCCCGTCACCACCAACCTCATGGGCGCCTACCGTCCGCTCGACTACCACCGCTGGGCGCCCCACCTGGACTTCGCCTCCTGGGACAACTACCCGCCCCTCGACGCGCCGCCCACCCGGCCGGCCCTCGCCCACGACCTGATCCGCGGCCTGAAGGACGGCGCGCCCTTCTGGCTGATGGAGCAGACCCCGTCCACGACAGCCTGCCGCGACGTGAACCCCCTCAGACGTCCCGGCGAACTCCGCCTCGCCACCTGGCAGGCCGTCGCCCACGGCGCCGACGCCGCCCTCTACTTCCAGCTGCGGGCCTCGCTCGGCGCCTGCGAGAAGTACCACGGCGCGGTCATCGGACACGCCGGCCGCGCCGACACCCGGGTGTTCCGCGAGGTCGCCGCCCTCGGCGAGGAGCTGGCACAGCTCGGGGACCTCACCCTGGGGGCCCGCACCCCGGCCCGCACCGCGCTCCTCTTCGACTGGGACAGCTGGTGGGCCCTGGAGATCTCCGACGGCCCCTCCCGACTGGTCCGCTACCCGGACGTCGTCCACACCTACTACCGGGCCGCCCGGGAAGCCGGCGCCGACGTGGACGTCGTCCCCGTGACCGCCGACCTGACCCGCTACGACGTGGTCCTCGCCCCCGTCCTGCATCTGATGCGGGGCGACCTGCCCACCCGCCTGGAGGAGCTGACCCGGCGCGGCGGCACCTTCCTCGCGACCTTCCTCACCGCGCGCTGTGACGAGCACGACCGGGCGTTCCCCACCGACGTGCCCGGCCCGCTCGCCGGCCTCCTGGGCATTCGCGTGGACGAGTGGGACGCCCGCCCGCAGGACGTCGTACAGCCCGTGCGCATGGGGGAGGCGCGCCACGACGCCCGTCTCGTCTTCGAGATCGTGCAACCGCGCGGCGCCGAACCGGTCGCCACGTACGGTGCGGACTTCTACGCCGGCACGCCCGCCGTGACCCGCAACCGGTTCGGCGACGGTGAGGCCTGGTACGTGGCCACCGCCCTGGACCCGAGCGGCGTCGACGACGTCGTCCGGCGCGTCCTGGACCGCCACGGCCTCGTCGGCCCCTACGCCCACCTGCCCGCCGTCGAGACCGCCGGCCGTGTCACCCCCGCCGGTGAGCACCTCCTCTTCCTCCTCAACCACGCCCCCGCACCGGCGCACCTGACCGCCCGCACCGCCGCCACCGACCTGCTCACCGGCAAGCGGTACGCGCGCGGCGAACCCCTCGCCCTCGACCCGCTGGGCGTGGCGGTCCTCAGACCTCGGTAGACGGTTCCCTCAGACCTCAGTAGACGGCCCGGCCCCGCTCGTCCCCGATCCCCGACTTGCGCAGGAAGTAGCTGTTCACCTGGTCCCGCCACTCCCGCGCACAGCGCAACTGCTCCTCGAACCGCTCGGCCACGCGCGCGTGCCGGGCCGGCGCCACCAGGTCCGCGAGGCCCTCCCACACCCACAGGGCCTCCGCGACCTCCTCGACGCCCTCGAAGTGGGTGTCGTAGATGTGCTGGATCACCGTCTTCCCGCTGTGCAGCACATGCCCGTAGGGGACGTGGTGGAAGAACAGCAGCAGCTCGTCCGGGCACGTGCCGGGCGTCTCGTAGATCTCGGACCACGGCTTGGCGTACTGGGCGGCGAAACCGGTCCCGGTGGCGGCGCTGCGGTCCACGCCCACGCCGTCGCGGTCGGCGAAGTGGTAGGTGCCCCAGGGGCTGTACTCGTAGCCGTCGACGCTCGGCCCGTAGTGGTGCCCCGGCTGCACCATGAAGCCGACGCCCAGCGGCGCCGTGTACTTCTCGTACGTCGCCCAGGAGCCGCCCAGCACCCGGTGCAGGCCGGCCGCCAGGCGTTCGGGGGCGGCCGGGAAGGTCAGCGCGATCCACTCGTCCAGGATCCGGAGCGGGTCCGCGTCCGGCCGCCAGGCGAGCCGCCCGAAGGTGTAGAGGTTCGCCTGCGCCAGCGGATGCCCGGTCCAGAACGGGTCGTCGCCCACGTTGGACACCGCCACGATCCCGCCCCGGACCGTCTCCCCGACACAGGCCTCCTCCTGAAGCCGGAACCGCAGCACCTCGCTCCACATCGGGCCCAGCCAGCACACGTGCCGCTGCTGGCCGGTGTACTCCTGCGTGGCCTGCACCTCCAGCGCCAGCCTGGTCCGCGGCATCGCGCCCAGCACCGGTGAGACGGGCTCGCGCACCTGGAAGTCCATCGGCCCGTGCTTCACCTGGAGCACCGCGTTGCCGGCGAACTCCCCGTCCAGCGGTGCGAAGTGGTCGTACGCCGCCCTCGCCCGGTCCGTGGTGCGGTCCCGCCAGTCCTGGCGGTGGTCGTAGACGAACGCCCGCCAGTGCACGGTGCCCCCGTACGGGGCGAGCGCGGCGGCGAGCATGTTCGCGCCGTCCGCGTGTGAGCGGCCGTAGGCGAACGGCCCGGGGCGGCCCTCCGAGTCCGCCTTCACCACGAAACCGCCGAAGTCCCCGATCGCCGCGTACACCTCGCGCACGGCCCGCTCCCACCAGGCGCGCACGGCCGCGTCCACGGGGTCGGCCGTGGGCAGCCCGCCGAGCACGATCGGCGCGGCGAAGGTGACCGACAGATGCGTCCGGATCCCGTACGACCGCAACTCCTCGGCGATCTCGGCGACTTCGCCGATCCGGTCGGTCAGCAGACGCGCCTCCGCGTCGTGCACGTTGACGTTGTTGACGCAGACGGCGTTGATCCCGCAGGCCGCGAGGAGCCGCGCGTACGCCCGTATCCGCTCCCGCTCGCCCCGCGCCCGTCCGTCCCGCCAGAACAGGGAGCCGCCCGCGTAGCCGCGTTCGACCTGGCCCATGACGGGGTGCACGTCGACGTTGTCCCAGTGGTCCAGCATCCGCAGCGCCGTCGCAGGCCGGTGCGTCTCGCGCGGGGACTCGCCGTCGAACGCCGCCTCGCCGAGCCGTACGACGTGGAAGAGGCCGTACAGCAGCCCGCGTGCGTCGGAGGCCGTGACCGTCGTCGTGCCGCCGTCCCGTGCGAACACGAAGCCCTCGGATCCCGTCCCGCGTTGCGAGTCGGCCACTTCGAGCAGCAGGTCGGGCGAACCGCCGTCCTCGACCAGCCGCCCGCCGAACCGTCCGCACGCGTTCGCCACCTCGCCGCGCACGGTGTCCACCAGCGGCCCCGCCCCACGGATCAGAGTCCGCCGCAACCCCAGGGCGCGAAACGCCTCGGGCGGCAGCCAGGCGGGGTCGACGCCCGCCGCATCCGGTCGACTCAAGACGACAACTCCCCTTCGGGAAACCGCGCACGCTCACGGTGCCGGACAACGTTGTCCCGCAGGACACGCAGACTTCAGTAGCGGCCCGGCGACGGAGGGTGTCAAGAACGCCTCTCACGCCACTGGCTTGTGCTTTTCCGGCGCGCTTTCCCCGGCTCTTTCGTGGAGGTCGACGGCGGGAGCGCGGAAACGCACCCCGTGCCTTCAGGCGGCGTACGCGCACCCCTCGCTCCCAGGGTCGCGCACGCGCCGCATATCGTCCGCCTGTGCCCGTATCCGTCCCGGTATGAACTCCCCGCGCAGGGTCCTTCCGGCGACACCGCGCACCTGCCCCCGTACACCCCGCGACCACCGATCGGGTCGCTCCGCGCCCAAGTGTTCGACCACGCGGAAACCGTTCAACCTCTTGACGGGAGGCGACCCGAACAGCTCAGCTTAGAGTTCACTAGTTGGACATGGACGGGGTCTCATCGAAGCGGCCCCGCGCGCAGGAGGTCGTCGTGGAGACTCCGGGGTCGCAGTCGTCGCTGCACCGAGCAAACCTGGAGCGAGTCGTACGGGCCGTGCGTCTGGCCGGGTCACTCACCCAGGCGGAGATCGCCCGGACGACCGGGCTGTCGGCGGCGACCGTGTCCAACATCGTGCGGGAGCTGAAGGACGGCGGAACCGTCGAGGTCACGCCCACCTCCGCGGGCGGCCGAAGGGCTCGCAGCGTGTCGCTGAGCGGGGACGCCGGCATCGTCATCGGAGTCGATTTCGGTCACACCCATCTGCGGGTCGCGGTGGGCAACCTGGCCCACCAGGTCCTTGCCGAGGAGTCCGAGCCGCTGGACGTGGACGCCTCCGCACAACAGGGCTTCGACCGGGCGGAACAGCTGGTCAGCCGCTTGATCGAGGCCACCGGCGTGGACCGGTCGAAGATCGCCGGAGTGGGCCTCGGCGTCCCCGGCCCGATCGAGCTGGAGTCCGGCACGCTCGGCTCCTCCGCCATCCTGCCCGGCTGGATCGGAACCCGTCCCGCCGAGGAACTGAGAGGCCGCCTCGGCGTGCCCGTGCACGTGGACAACGACGCCAACCTCGGCGCGCTCGGCGAGATGGTCTGGGGCAGCGGCCGGGGCGTACGTGATCTTGCCTACATCAAGGTCGCCAGCGGCGTCGGCGCGGGTCTGGTCATAGACGGCAAGATCTACCGCGGTCCCGGCGGAACCGCCGGCGAGATCGGGCACATCACCCTCGACGAGTCCGGCCCCGTCTGCCGCTGCGGCAACCGCGGCTGCCTGGAGACCTTCGCGGCCGCGCGGTACGTCCTGCCACTGCTCCAGGGGAGCCACGGCACCGACCTCACCATGGAGGGCGTCGTGCGGCTGGCCAGGGACGGGGACCCGGGCTGCCGCCGGGTGATCGCCGACGTCGGCCGTCATGTCGGCAGCGGAGTCGCCAACCTCTGCAACCTGTTGAACCCGAGTCGGGTCGTCCTCGGCGGCGATCTCGCCGAGGCCGGCGAGCTGGTGCTCGGGCCGATAAGGGAGTCCGTGGGCCGCTACGCGATCCCCAGTGCGGCGCGGCAGCTCTCCGTGCTCCCCGGGGCACTTGGGGGCCGTGCGGAGGTGCTCGGGGCGCTCGCGCTGGCCCTCAGTGAGATGGGTGATTCGACCCTTTTGGACGGCACCCTCGCCGTCGCGGCACCCGCCTTCACTTAGAGAACGCATGACGCCGTTGCCATCTCGTTAAGTATTTACTTCTTGACGTCGAACTTGCGGCCGAGTTGACTTCGAGCCACCTCGGCCGCAGCGTTGCGGCCCTGTCAGGGAGGCACACCCCAAATGAACGCAACGATGCGTAGAGTCGTGATCGGCGCCACCGCCGTCTCCATGGCCCTGTCGATTGCCGCGTGTGGCAAGGCGGGCGACGACAAGGACTCCGGCAGCAGCAACTCCGACAGCAAGTCGATCGGCCTGCTGCTCCCCGACAGCGTCACCGCGCGCTACGAGAAGTTCGACAAGCCGCTGTTCACGGCCAAGGTCAAGGAACTCTGCTCCGACTGCGACGTCGAGTACGCCAACGCCGCCGCCGACACCGCCAAGCAGGCCCAGCAGGTCAGCAGCATGGTGACCAAGGGCGTCAAGGTCATCGTGATCTCCGCCCAGGACTCCGCCGCGATCAAGTCCTCCATCAAGGCCGCGGTGGCCAAGGGCGTCAAGGTCGTCGCGTACGACCGCCTCGCGCAGGGCCCCGTCTCCGCCTACGTCTCCTTCGACAACGTCAAGGTCGGCGAGCTCCAGGGCCAGGCCCTGCTCGACGCCCTGGGCGCCAAGGCCACCCCGGCCGCCAAGGTCGTCATGATCAACGGTGACGACCAGGACCCGAACGCCGCGCAGTTCAAGGAAGGCGCCCACAAGGCCCTCGACGGCAAGGTGGCCATCGCCTACGAGCAGTCCGGTCTGTGGAAGGACACGGTCGCCGCCGAGAAGATGTCCGCCGCGATCACCCAGATCGGCGCGAAGAACATAGCCGGCGTCTACGCCGCCAACGACGGCATGGCCGGTGGTATCGCCAACACCCTCAAGGGCGCCGGCATCGGCACCATCCCGCTGACCGGTCAGGACGCCGAACTCGCCGCCATCCAGCGGATCGTGGCCGGTACCCAGTCCGCCACGGTCTACAAGGCCTTCAAGCCGGAGGCCGACGCCGCCGCGCAGATGGCCGTCAACCTGCTCCAGGGCAAGGACATCAAGTCCCTCGCCTCGCAGGAGCTGACCAGCGGCTCCGGCGACAAGGTGCCCTCCCAGCTGCTGACCCCGGTGTCGGTCACCAAGGCCAACATCAAGGACACCGTCCTCAAGGACAAGGTGTACACCGTCGGCGAGATCTGCACCGCCGAGTACGCCGCCGCCTGCAAGGCCGCCGGCCTGCAGTAGGCGCCCGCACCGTGCCGGCGGCCCGGGCCCCTCAGCGGGGACCCGGGCCCCCGGCCGCCGCGCGGCCCCACGCCGCACGGCCCACGCCGACGGCCTCACGCCGCACGGCCCCGCGAGACCCCGCCGGCGCTCGCCCCGCCCAACACCCCGCTGCGGGGCGGGCGTCGGACGGAACCGCCGCCGACGACGACGCGAAAACCGTCGCCGACGACGACCGAACGGAACCGTTGCCAACGCAGACGGTCTCGCGCATGTTCACTCTGTAAACCTCGTGCGCCGGCGCCGCCCACCCGCGACCGCCCCGCACATCCCTCCGCGCCTGTCCTACAGCGCGGCATCCCCGCCGGTCAGGCGGCGAAGGAGATGGTTCACGTGTCCGCTACGCCCGTGCTGGCGTTGCGCGGAGTCTCCAAGCGATTCGGTGCGGTCCAGGCCCTCACCGACGTCGAACTGGAGGTCCACGCCGGAGAGGTCGTCGCGCTCGTCGGCGACAACGGCGCAGGAAAGTCCACCCTGGTCAAGACGATCGCGGGTGTCCACCCCATCGATGAGGGCGTCATCGAGTGGGAGGGCAAGCCGGTCAGCATCAACAAGCCGCACGACGCCCAGGGACTCGGCGTCGCGACGGTCTACCAGGACCTCGCCCTGTGCGACAACCTCGACGTGGTCGGCAACCTCTACCTCGGGCGCGAGCTGCTGCACCGCGGCGTCATCGACGAGGTGATGATGGAGAAGAACGCCCGCGAGCTGCTGTCCACGCTCTCCATCCGCATCCCGAGCGTGCGCATCCCGATCGCCAGCCTCTCCGGAGGCCAGCGCCAGGTCGTCGCCATCGCCCGCGCCCTGATCGGCGACCCCAAGGTCGTCATCCTGGACGAGCCCACCGCCGCCCTCGGCGTCGAGCAGACCGCGCAGGTCCTCGACCTGGTCGAGCGGCTGCGCGAGCGCGACCTCGGCGTCATCCTCATCAGCCACAACATGGCCGACGTGAAGGCGGTCGCGGACACCGTCGCCGTCCTGCGCCTGGGCAAGAACAACGGTTCCTTCCCCGTGAAGGACACCAGCCACGAAGAGATCATCGCCGCCATCACGGGTGCCACGGACAACGCCGTCACCCGTCGTGCCGGACGTCGCACCACGGAGGCGGCCAAGTGAGCGACACGTCCAAGACCGTCAAGAGCGCCGCCGGGGACGTCAAGACCGACGGCGTCGTGGAGGACCAGACCACGGTCGCGCCCGCCGACGACCCGACGGCCGCCCCGGTCGCCGTCGTCGACCCGCGCCTGCTGGTCCGCGAAGAGGGCCTCAAGGGATACGTCACCGAGTTCAAGCGCAAGATCAAGGGCGGCGAGCTCGGCTCGCTCCCGGTCGTCCTCGGCCTGATCATCATCTGGGTCATCTTCCAGTCGAAGAACGACCGCTTCCTGAGCGCCGACAACCTCTCCGACGTCAGCTACTTCATGTCGGCCACCGGCATGCTCGCCATCGGCCTGGTGTTCGTCCTGCTGCTCGGCGAGATCGACCTGTCCGTCGGCTCCGTCAGCGGTCTGGCCTCCACGCTCTTCGCCGTGTTCGTCGTGGAGCACGGCATGAACGGCTGGCTGGCGCTGATCCTCGCCATCGTCACGGGCCTCGGCATCGGCGCGCTGCACGGCTGGTTCTTCGCCAAGATCGGCGTACCGGCGTTCGTGGTGACCCTCGCCGGCTTCCTCGGCTGGAACGGCCTGATGCTGTGGCTGCTCGGCTCGACCGGCACCATCAACATCCCCTCCGACGACGGCCCCGTCCACATCCTCGGCCAGAGCTCCTTCTTCATGGACCAGGCCATCGTCGGCGCCTACCTGCTGGCGGGCCTCGGCGTCGTGCTCTCCCTCGTCGGCAACTTCGGCGAGCAGCGCCGCCGCAAGGCCGCCGGCGTGCCCTTCCGGCCCACCGGCGAGATCCTCGTCCGGGTCGGCCTGCTGGCCGTCGCCTCCTTCGTCGCCGCCGCCGTGCTGAACAACGCCCAGGGTGTCTCCAACGCGCTGGTGGTCTTCCTCGCGGCGCTGGTGATCGTGGACTTCGTGCTGCGCCGCACCACGTACGGCCGCAAGGTGTTCGCGGTCGGCGGCGGCATCGAGGCCGCACGCCGCGCCGGCATCAACGTGCCGATGATCCGCATCACGGTGTTCGCCATCTCCGGCGGCTTCGCCGCGATCGGCGGCATGTTCTTCGCCGGCCAGACCGCGTCCGCGACGCTGAACGCGGGCGGCGGCAACACCCTGATGCTGGCCATCGCCGCGGCGGTCATCGGCGGCACGAGCCTCTTCGGCGGCCGTGGCTCCGTGTGGTCCGCGCTGCTGGGCATGCTCGTCATCCAGTCGATCACGACCGGCCTGAACCTGCTGAACATGAACACCTCGATCCAGTACATGATCACCGGTGGTGTCCTGCTCGGCGCGGTCGTCATCGACTCCGTCTCCCGCCGCAGCCAGAAGGCCGCGGGCCGCGGATAGCGGTTCACGAGGCACGACGAAGCCCCGCACCCCTGCCCGGCACCGTCCTCGGTGCCGGGCACGGTCGTGTGCGGGCGGCCCGGGCACGACCCGTGTGACGGGCCCCGCCGTCACGGGTACTGACCCGGCGTGACGTACTACGCACGGGGTGGGCGTCGTCCGCCCGGGCGGAACATTAGACTCGATGCGCCCGGAAACAGCTCGATCAGCTCTACTGCAAGGAGGCACGGGTGCCGCTGCTGACCCGCATCAGGGGACCGCGCGATCTGGACCGGCTCAGCCCGGAGGAGCTGACCCTGCTGGCCGGGGAGATCCGGAGCTTCCTCGTCGACGCCGTCTCCAAGACCGGCGGCCACCTCGGCCCCAACCTCGGCGTGGTCGAGCTCACCATCGCCCTGCACCGCGTCTTCGAGTCCCCCAAGGACAAGGTGCTCTGGGACACCGGCCACCAGTCCTACGTGCACAAGCTGCTCACCGGGCGGCAGGACTTCTCCCGGCTGAAGATGAAGGGCGGCCTGTCCGGCTACCCCTCGCAGGCCGAGTCCGAGCACGACGTCATCGAGAACAGCCACGCCTCCACGGTGCTCGGCTGGGCCGACGGCATCGCCAAGGCCAACCAGCTGCTGGAACGGGACAGCCACGTCGTGGCCGTCATCGGCGACGGCGCCCTGACCGGCGGCATGGCCTGGGAGGCGCTCAACAACATCGCCGAGGCCAAGGACCGCCCGCTCGTCATCGTCGTCAACGACAACGAGCGCTCCTACGCGCCCACCATCGGCGGCCTCGCCAACCACCTCGCCACGCTGCGCACGACCGACGGCTACGAGCGCTTCCTCACCCGCACCAAGGAGATCCTCGACCGCACGCCGGTCGTCGGACGGCCCCTTTACGAGACCCTGCACGGCGCCAAGAAGGGCCTGAAGGACCTGGTCGCCCCCCAGGGCATGTTCGAGGACCTCGGCCTGAAGTACGTCGGCCCCATCGACGGCCACGACCTCGAGGCCCTGGAGTCGGCGCTGGCCCGCGCCAAGCGGTTCGGCGGCCCCGTCATCGTGCACTGCCTCACCGAGAAGGGCCGCGGCTACCAGCCCGCCCTCCAGGACGAGGCCGACCGCTTCCACGCCGTCGGCAAGATCCACCCGGACACCGGCCTGCCGATCTCCACCTCCGGCGCCGACTGGACCTCCGTCTTCGGCGACGAGATGGTCGAGCTCGGCAAGGAGCGCGACGACATCGTCGCCATCACCGCCGCGATGCTCCAGCCCGTCGGCCTCGACAAGTTCGCCAAGGCCTTCCCCGAGCGCGTCTACGACGTCGGCATCGCCGAGCAGCACGGCGCCGTCTCCGCCGCGGGCCTCGCGCACGCGGGCGTGCACCCCGTCTTCGCCGTCTACGCCACCTTCCTCAACCGCGCCTTCGACCAGGTGCTGATGGACGTCGCCCTGCACAAGTGCGGCGTCACCTTCGTCCTGGACCGGGCCGGCGTCACCGGCACCGACGGCGCCTCCCACAACGGCATGTGGGACATGTCGATCCTCCAGGTCGTCCCCGGCCTGCGGCTGGCCGCGCCGCGTGACGCCGACCAGGTGCGCGCCCAGCTGCGCGAGGCCGTCGCCGTCGACGACGCCCCGACCGTCGTCCGCTTCTCCAAGGGCGCCGTCGGCCCCGCCGTGCCCGCCGTGGGCCGCGTGGGCGGCATGGACGTGCTGCGCGAGCCCGGCACCGACCGGCCCGACGTGCTGCTCGTCTCCGTGGGCGCCCTCGCCCCGATGTGCCTGGAGATCGCCGCGCTGCTCGACCGGCAGGGCATCACCACCACCGTCGTGGACCCCCGCTGGGTCAAGCCCGTCGACGAGGCGATGGCCCCGCTCGCCGACCGCCACCGCGTCGTCGTCACCGTCGAGGACAACTCCCGCGTCGGCGGCGTCGGCTCCGCGATCTCCCAGGCCCTGCGCGACGCCGGCGTCGACGTCCCGCTGCGCGACTTCGGCATCCCGCCGCGCTTCCTCGACCACGCCTCCCGCGCCGAGGTCATGGCCGAGATCGGCCTGACCGCCCCCGACATCGCCCGCCAGGTCACCGGCCTGGTCTCCCGGCTCGACGGCCGGTACGGCGGGACGACGGCGGCTGCCGACGCGGTGGAGTCCGCGCGCGACTGACGCCACCCGACACGCCCGGATGGGCCGGTGCGACCACTGTAAGGAGTGGTCGCACCGGCCCATTCGCGTTAACGCGCCCGCGCCGGGGCATACGCAATACGCCCCCTCTCGATCATGTCGAGGACGACACAGCGTGGGAGGTACCCCGTGAGCAGCACCCTCTTCCGGACGAAGAAGGTCGAGCAGTCCATCCTCGATACCGAGGAGCCAGAGCACGCGCTCAAGAAGTCTTTGTCCGCGCTGGACCTGACCGTCTTCGGCGTCGGCGTCATCATCGGCACCGGCATCTTCGTCCTCACCGGCACCGTGGCCAAGAACAACGCCGGTCCCGCCGTCGCCCTGGCCTTCGTGGTGTCCGGCGTCGTCTGCGCGCTCGCCGCGCTCTGCTACGCCGAGTTCGCCTCCACCGTCCCGGTGGCGGGCTCCGCGTACACGTTCTCGTACGCCTCCCTGGGGGAACTGCCCGCCTGGATCATCGGCTGGGACCTCGTCCTGGAGTTCGCGCTCGGCACGGCGGTGGTCGCCGTCGGCTGGTCCGGGTACATCCACTCGCTGCTGGACAACGTGGGCGTGCACCTGCCGGCCGCGCTCGGCGTGCGGGACGGCGCCACGGGCTTCGGCTTCGACCTCCTCGCCGCGTTGCTGGTGCTGGTGCTCACCGCCATCCTGGTGGTCGGCACCAAGCTCTCCGCGCGCGTGACCTCCGTCGTCGTCGCCATCAAGGTGACCGTCGTGCTCACCGTGATCGTCGCGGGGGCCTTCCTGATCAACGGTGACAACTACAAGCCGTTCATCCCGAAGTCGCAGCCGGTGCCGCCGGGCGACAGCCTCCAGTCCCCGCTGATCCAGCTGATGTTCGGCTGGGCGCCCTCCAACTTCGGCGTGCTGGGCATTTTCACGGCCGCCTCGGTCGTCTTCTTCGCCTTCATCGGCTTCGACGTCGTCGCCACGGCCGCCGAGGAGACGAGGAACCCGCAGCGGGACATGCCCCGCGGCATCCTCGGCTCGCTCGTCATCTGCACCACGCTGTACGTGCTGGTGTCGATCGTCGTGACCGGCATGCAGCACTACAGCCGGCTGTCCATCACCGCGCCGCTCGCCGACGCCTTCAAGGCCACCGGGCACCCCTGGTTCGCCGGGTTCATCAGCTTCGGCGCCGCCGTCGGCCTCACCACGGTCTGCATGATCCTGCTGCTCGGACAGACCCGGGTCTTCTTCGCGATGAGCCGCGACGGACTGCTGCCCCGCTTCTTCTCCCAGGTCCACCCGCGCTTCAAGACCCCGCACCGGCCGACCATCCTGCTCGGTGTGCTCATCGCGGTCCTGGCCGGCTTCACGCCGCTGAGCGAGCTGGCCGAACTGGTCAACATCGGCACCCTGTTCGCCTTCGTCGTCGTCGCCATCGGCGTGATCATCCTCCGCCGGACCCGCCCCGACCTGCACCGGGCCTTCCGCACCCCGTGGGTGCCGGTCATCCCGATCCTGTCGGTGGCCGCCTCCCTGTGGCTCATGCTCAACCTGCCCGCCGAGACCTGGCTCCGCTTCGCCTTCTGGATGGTCATCGGCATCGCCGTCTACTTCCTGTACGGCCGCTCCCACAGCCGCCTGGGCCGCGGCGAGACCACAACGACCCAGGGGACGCCCCCGGCGAACCCGCAAGCCCACTGACGGCTCCGCGCCCCAGGGGCACCCGGAGGCTCGTCGAGTGGGCTGCGCCCTCCGGGGCGGATGCGGGGCCGGTGGGCTCCCGTGCGGGGGTTCAGCCGCGTACCGTGCGTGGGCCCGTCACCTCTGCGCCCAGTTCCGTCACGCGGCGGCGCAGTTCGCGGTCGGCCGTCACCACCAGGCGTCGGCGGTCGGTCGCATCGGACACCAGGGCGACGATGTGGTCGTCGCCGCTGCCTGGGGCGGATTCCACCCGTACGCCGGGCACGGTCGAGACCCCGCGGGCCGCGCCCTCCACGACGAGGACGATCTCCACGGGCCCAGGGTGGCCCGGCAGCCCGTCCGCCGCCAGCCGGTCCCGCAGCCGTTCGGCCGCGCCGCGCCGGTCCCGCCACCAGCCGTCGGGCACCGACCCGACCACGTTCGCGGCGTCCACGATCACCAGCGCAGGGTCATTGTCGTCGTCCATGCGCCCAGGGTCGCACGGGCGGCGCACGGCGACGGATGCCCGCGGCTTAGAGTGAGCCGATGAACGGCGATTGGCTCATACGTGGCCGTGACGGGCGGCTCTGTGTCTACCTCACGTCGGACGACGGCGTCCTGTGCCGGGCCGAGCAGGCCCCGGGCGGCTCGTGGCAGGCACCCCGCAAAGTCGGCGGCGACCAGAAGGTGCACCCGGTCCTCGCCGTCGGCCGAGGCGTCGACGGCTACGCGCACCTGGTCTCCTGGCGGCCCCTGGGGAAGGGCGAGGCGGGCGTGGTGCACTCGACCCACTTCCGTCCGCTGCTCTCCCCGATGGACTGGACCCCTCTCGGCCACCCGGACACCAAGGGCGACCGCACGGGCCCGCCCGCGGTGGCCGTGGACCACCAGGGACGGGCGCACGTCTTCGTGCGCTGCGGCGACGGCGGGCTGCGCATGATCGCCCAGAAGGAGAAGGGCGGCTGGGGGCCCTGGCGCGTGCTGGAGGACCTGCCGGAGACGGAGGGGGCCCAGACACAGGGGCCGCCGGCCGCCATGGTCGGGGAGTCGGGGTGCGTGGAGGTGTACACCGTGGTCGGCGGTGGGATCCTGCGCCGACGGCAGGACGCGCCGGCCAAGCGGGTGGCGGCGGCCGAGTTCCTTCGCACGCCGGTCCGGCCCGGCACCCTCCGGGCCCTCGCCACCTCCTCCGAGGAGACGACGCTCTTCTACGCCGACGACTCCGGCGACCTGCGCGCCTGGCGTCCGGGCAGCGAGCCGGTCACGGTGGCGCCGGTGGCGGGCCCGGGCCCGGTGGCCGCCGCGCGGTGCGAACTCGACGGCCGGGACGTCACGTTGCTCGCCCAGCGCTCGACGGAGGGCCGCGTCGCCTTCACCTCGTACCGCGCCGGGGGCGAAGCGGCCGACGGCTGGACCGAGTCCGGGCCGGCACTGCCCGACGACACCGAGGTGGCCCTCGCGAAGGACGACGAGGGCCGGGTGGTCGCGGCGGCCCTGTCCCCGTCGACCGGCCGCCTCCTCGTCGCCCGTCTCCACGCCGGCGAGTCGGCCCCCGCGTCGGCGGCCTGGCAGGAGGTCTGAGGGGGCGGACGAGTACGGCGGAGGGCCCCCGCCGAACCGGCGGAGGCCCTCTTCACGGTCGTACTCCCGTGTGCCGTACGGCGCTTACGCCGGGACGGACGCCACGCCCGGAGCCAGGAAACGCTTGCCGTTCACCCGCTCCGACACGCCCTCACGGTCCAGGTACGGCGTGATGCCGCCCAGGTGGAAGGGCCAGCCCGCGCCGGTGATCAGGCACAGGTCGATGTCCTGGGCCTCGGCGACGACGCCCTCGTCGAGCATGAGCCCGATCTCCTGGGCGACGGCGTCCAGAACGCGGTCACGGACCTGCTCCTCGGTGAGGACGACATCGCCCTGCTTGAGGAGCGCGGCGACCTCGGGGTCCAGCTCCGGCTTGCCGGAGTCGTAGACGTAGAAGCCGCGCTTGCCCGCCTTGACGACGGCGGCCAGGTTCGGGGACACCGTGAAACGCTCCGGGAAGGCGCGGTTGAGGGTCTCCGAGACGTGCAGACCGATGGCCGGGCCGACGAGCTCCAGCAGCACCAGCGGCGACATCGGCAGGCCCAGCGGCTCGACCGCCTTCTCGGCGACCTCGACCGGCGTGCCCTCGTCGATGACGTTCTGGATCTCGCCCATGAAGCGGGTCAGGATGCGGTTCACGACGAACGCCGGGGCGTCCTTCGTCAGCACCGCGGTCTTCTTCAGCTTCTTGGCGACGGCGAACGCCGTGGCCAGCGAGGCGTCGTCGGTCTGCTCGCCGCGGACGATCTCGAGCAGCGGCAGGACGGCGACCGGGTTGAAGAAGTGGAAGCCGACGACCCGCTCGGGGTGCTTCAGCTTCGACGCCATCTCGGAGACCGACAGCGAGGAGGTGTTGGTGGCGAAGATCGCGTGCGCCGGGGCGACCGCCTCGACCTCCGCGAACACCTGCTGCTTGACGCCGATCTCCTCGAACACGGCCTCGATCACGAAGTCCGCGTCGGAGAAGCCCTCGGCCTTGTCCAGGACGCCGGACACCAGCGCCTTGAGGCGGTTGGCCTTGTCCTGGTTGATACGGCCCTTGCCGAGCAGCTTCTCGATCTCGGCGTGGACGTAGCCCACACCCTTGTCGACGCGCTCCTGGTCGATGTCGGTCAGCACGACCGGCACCTCGAGGCGGCGCAGGAACAGCAGCGCGAGCTGGGAGGCCATGAGGCCCGCGCCCACGACGCCGACCTTGGTGACCGGACGGGCGAGGTTCTTGTCCGGGGCGCCCGCGGGACGCTTGCCGCGCTTCTGCACCAGGTTGAACGCGTAGATGCCGGCGCGCAGTTCACCGCCCATGATCAGGTCGGCGAGCGCCTTGTCCTCGGCGTCGTAGCCCTGCTGCAGGTCACCGTTCTTGGCGGCGGCGATGATGTCGAGGGCGCGGTAGGCGGCCGGGGCCGCGCCGTGCACCTTGGAGTCCGCGATGAAGCGGCCCTTGGCGACGGCCTGGTCCCAGGCCTCGCCGCGGTCGATCACCGGGCGGTCGACGACGATCTCGCCCTTGAGGACGGACGCCGTCCACAGCAGCGACTGCTCCAGGAAGTCCGCGCCCTCGAACAGCGCGTCGGCGATGCCCAGTTCGTAGACCTGGGCGCCCTTGAGCTGCTTGTTCTGGTTGAGCGAGTTCTCGATGATCACCGAGACGGCCTTGTCGGCGCCGATCAGGTTCGGCAGCAGCGTGCAGCCGCCCCAGCCGGGGACCAGGCCGAGGAAGACCTCGGGGAGCGAGAACGCGGGCAGCGCCGCGGACACCGTGCGGTAGGTGCAGTGCAGGCCGACCTCGACGCCGCCGCCCATGGCCGCGCCGTTGTAGTACGCGAAGGTCGGCACGCCGAGGCCCGCGAGGCGCTTGAAGACCTCGTGGCCGCCCTTGCCGATGGCGAGCGCGTCCTTGTGCTCCTTCAGGAGCTCGACGCCCTTGAGGTCCGCGCCGACGGCGAAGATGAACGGCTTGCCCGTGATGCCGACACCGACGATGTCGCCGGCCGCGGCCTCCTTCTCGACCTGGTCGATGGCGAGGTTCAGGTTCGCCAGCGACGCGGGGCCGAAGGTGGTCGGCTTGGTGTGGTCGAAACCGTTGTCCAGCGTGATCAGGGCGAAGCGCCCGGCGCCGAACGGCAGGTCCAGGTGGCGTACGTGCGCCTGGGTGACGACCTCGTCCGGGAACAGCTCGGCCGCACCCTTCAACAGCTCAGCGGTGGTGCTCACTTGTCCCCCTCGAAGTGCGGGTTCTCCCAGATGACCGTCGCGCCCATGCCGAAGCCGACGCACATGGTGGTCAGGCCGTAACGGACCTGCGGCTGCTCCTCGAACTGGCGGGCCAGCTGCGTCATCAGACGGACGCCGGAGGAGGCGAGCGGGTGGCCGAAGGCGATGGCGCCGCCGTACTGGTTGACGCGCTCGTCGTCGTCGGCGATGCCGTAGTGGTCCAGGAAGGCCAGGACCTGGACGGCGAAGGCCTCGTTGATCTCGAACAGGCCGATGTCGGAGATGGACAGGCCCGCCTGGGCCAGCGCCTTCTCCGTGGCCGGGATCGGGCCGTAGCCCATGACCTCGGGCTCGACGCCGGCGAAGGAGTAGGACACCAGGCGCATCTTGACCGGCAGGTCGTTGGCGCGGGCGAAGTCCTCGGACGCGATGAGCGACGCGGTGGCGCCGTCGTTCAGGCCGGCCGCGTTGCCGGCGGTGACCCGGCCGTGGACGCGGAACGGGGTCTTCAGGCCCTGGAGGTTCTCCAGAGTCGTGCCCGGGCGCATCGGCTCGTCGGCGGTGACCAGGCCCCAGCCCGTCTCACCGGCCTCCGGGTTGGTGCGGCGCACCGAGATCGGTACCAGGTCGGCCTGGATCTTGCCGTTGGCGTACGCCTTGGCGGCCTTCTCCTGGGAGCGCACGGCGTACTCGTCGGCGCGCTGCTTGGTGATCTGCGGGTAGCGGTCGTGCAGGTTCTCCGCGGTCATGCCCATGAACAGCGCGGACTCGTCGACCAGCTTCTCGCTGACGAAGCGCGGGTTGGGGTCGACGCCCTCACCCATCGGGTGGCGGCCCATGTGCTCGACACCGCCGGCGACGGCGATGTCGTACGCGCCGAAGGCGACGGAGCCGGCGACCGAGGTGACGGCGGTCAGGGCGCCGGCGCACATGCGGTCGATGGAGTAGCCGGGGACCGACTGGGGGAGACCGGCCAGGATCCCGGCGGTGCGGCCGATGGTGAGGCCCTGGTCGCCGATCTGCGTGGTCGCGGCGATGGCGACCTCGTCGATCTTCGCGGGGTCGAGCCCGGGGTTGCGGCGCAGCAGCTCCCGGATCGCCTTCACGACGAGGTCGTCGGCGCGGGTCTCGTGGTAGATGCCCTTCGGGCCCGCCTTGCCGAACGGGGTACGGACGCCGTCGACGAAGACGACGTCCCTGACGGTACGAGGCACGATGGCTCTCCTCCAGGTGCGGGACGCTGAGCGCTTGCTCAGACCATGCTACTTCTGAGTAACGTAGCTGCCCAGTCCTCGCGTGGCGAGCGGCGAAGGTCACACCGGCTGGTGCGACCGCCGCAGATCTTGGCGTGATCTCGCCGTCCCTGTTCCGCTACCGCCCGCCGCCCGTTCGCTCACGGCACTAGGCCGGCTTGGCGGTCAGGGCGGCGGTCAGGGCGGGTGTCACCTGCTCCACCTGCCATGGACGCGCGCCGAGGCCCGCGAGGGCGGCCGCGACCGCGCTCTCGTCGGCCTGTGCGGGCGGCTCCCAGCAGACCCGGCGCACACTGTCCGGCGCGATCAGGTTCTCCTGGGGCATGTTCAGCTCCTCGGCGAGCGCCGACACCGCGGCCCGCGCGGCGGACAGCCGCGCGGCGGCCGCCGGATCCTTGTCGGCCCACGCCCGGGGCGGGGGCGGCCCGGCGACCGACTGCCCCGGCAGGGGCAGCTGCGCCTCCGTCAGCGACCTCACCCGGTCGACGGCGGCCTGCCACTGCTCCAGCTGGCGCCGCCCCATCCGGTGCCCGAAGCCGTTCAGCGCCGCGAGCGCCTGCACGGTGGTGGGAAGGGCGAGCGCCGCCTCCACGATGGCCGCGTCCGACAGCACCTTGCCCGGCGAGACGTCGCGCCGCTGCGCGATCCGGTCGCGGGTCTGCCACAGCTCCCGCACCACGCCGAGCTGCCGGCGGCGGCGCACCTTGTGCATGCCGGACGTACGGCGCCATGGGTCCTTGCGGGGCTCGGGCGGGGGCGCGGAGGCGATCGCGTCGAACTCCTGGCGGGCCCATTCCAGCTTGCCCTGCCGGTCGAGCTCCTTCTCCAGCGCGTCGCGCAGGTCGACGAGCAGCTCGACGTCCAGAGCGGCGTAGCGCAGCCACGGCTCGGGCAACGGGCGGGTCGACCAGTCGACGGCGGAATGCCCCTTCTCCAGTACGAAGCCGAGGACACCCTCGACCATCGCGCCGAGGCCGACCCGCGGGAACCCGGCCAGCCGTCCGGCCAGCTCGGTGTCGAACAGCCGCGTCGGCACCATGCCTATCTCGCGCAGGCAGGGCAGGTCCTGGGTGGCGGCGTGCAGCACCCACTCGACGCCGGAGAGCGCCTCGCCCAGCGCGGAGAGGTCGGGGCAGGCGACGGGGTCGATCAGCGCGGTGCCGGCGCCCTGGCGGCGCAGCTGCACCAGATAGGCGCGCTGTCCGTAGCGGTAGCCGGAGGCGCGCTCGGCGTCGACGGCGACGGGGCCGGAGCCGGCGGCGAACGCGGCGATCACCTCGGCGAGCGAGGCCTCGTCGGCGATCACCTCGGGGATGCCCTCGCGCGGTTCGAGGAGAGGTGTCGGCGCCCCGGAAGCAGTCGATCCGCCGTCGTCCGGAGGGGCGCCTCCGGTGGTTCGCAGTGAGCTGGCTGCTGCGGTTTCTTGGGCGTCGGTCACCTGTCAAGGGTATCCGTGTGGGGGCGTCGCCCGCCGACGGAACGTTCCGTCGGCGGGCTTCGCGGGGTCGTAAACCGGTCAGATCGGTGATCGATCGGGCGGTCCCGTAAGGGTCGGGACGGCGGTCGGTCGGTTCAGGGCAATGGTCGCAAGGCCGAGCGGTCGGTGAGAGGCGAGGGGTGAGGGGTGAGGTCAGGGTGGGGGGTGGGGGTCAGTGGATGATGCCGGTCCGCAGGGCGACCGCGACCATGCCGGCGCGGTCGCCCGTGCCGAGCTTGCGGGCGATGCGGGCGAGGTGGCTCTTGACGGTCAGCGCGGACAGGCCCATGGAGACGCCGATGGCCTTGTTGGACTGGCCTTCGGCGACCAGTCTGAGCACCTCCACCTCACGGCCTGACAGCTCGCGGTAGCCGCCCGGGTGGCTCGGGGCGCCCGGGGGGCGGCGGTGGAGGCGGGCGGCGGCCGCGCCGATGGGGGCGGCGCCGGGCCGGGTGGGGAGCCCGACGTTGGTACGGGTGCCGGTGACGACGTAGCCCTTGACGCCGCCCGCGAGGGCGTTGCGCACGGCTCCGATGTCGTCGGCGGCGGACAGGGCGAGCCCGTTGGGCCAGCCGGCGGCACGGGTCTCCGACAGCAGGGTCAGGCCGGAGCCGTCGGGAAGGTGGACGTCGGCGACGCAGATGTCGCGGGGGTTGCCGATGCGGGGACGAGCCTCCGCGACGGACGAGGCCTCGATGACATCGCGCACACCGAGCGCCCACAGATGGCGGGTGACGGTGGAGCGGACGCGCGGGTCGGCCACGACCACCATGGCGGTGGGCTTGTTCGGGCGGTAGGCGACCAGGCTTGCGGGCTGCTCGAGGAGAACGGACACCAGGCCTCCTGGGTTGCGGGACGGGCCGGCTCGTGGGGAGTGGAGCCGGGGCGAACCGTGCTTTCAAGGTCACAGTCGTCTTCGGCACCGGGCCCGGTGTCCTTTAGGGGATGATCACGATCTAGTGAGTAACAATCTGTGCAATTCGGACACGCGATCGATCATCCGAAGATCGAGTCGGTTTGAGTGCGTGTCGTACGAGATCGAAAGTGGTCGTATCGACAAAGAGAGGGTCAATGAGGGCGGCACGAGGTTTCCGGCAGCACAGGGGTTCCCCGGACTGGGGTACGGAACGACGAAGGCGCGCTGCCGCGAGGCAGCGCGCCTGAGGTCTCGTCGGGGGGCGCCCCCGGGGGTCCCGCCGGGGGTCAGCGGGCCTGGGGGTCCCGCCGCTGGGGGAGCGTCACCACCGAGGCGTCCCCGGGCCCGGCCGGCGGCAGCCCCGCCACCTGGGCCAGCAGATCGCACCAGGACGCAAGATGCGCCCCCGTGTCCGGCACTCCGCCGAGCCCCTCCCGGGGCGTCCACGAGGCCCGGATCTCGATCTGCGATGCCGCCGGACGCTCCGACAGCCCGCCGAAGTAATGCGAACTCGCGCGCGTCACGGTCCCGCTCGGCTCGCCGTAGGTCAGCCCGCGGGCCTGGAGCGCGCCCGTCAGCCAGGACCAGCACACCTCCGGCAGCAGCGGATCGACGGCCATCTCCTGCTCCAGCTCGGCCCGGATCAGCGTCACCAGCCGGAACGTGCCGCGCCACGCTTCATGCCCGGCGGGGTCGTGCAGCAGCACCAGCCGGCCGTCGGCCAGGTCCAGGTCGCCGTCCACGACGGTCGCCTCCAACGCGTACGCGTGCGGCGCGAGCCGCTGCGGGGCGGGCGTCGGCTCGACCTCGATCTGTGGCCGCAGCCGGGCGGCCCGCAGCGCGTCGACGGCGGCCCGGAAGGGCGGCGGAGCCGAACTGGTCCCATTCCGGTCCTCCTCGTTCCCGTCGTCCATTCCGTCCGTGCCGTCCGACAGTCGTCCCTGAGCCGCAGCCATGCGGGGAAGATTAAAGGGAACGGGGCCTTCGCGCAGGGCAAGACACCCGCGCGCGGGCCGCGGGCGGATGCGCGCTGGGCGAACACGCGCGCGGGCGATGGGCCCCGGGGAGCGCGGGGGAGGGGCCCGGAAGAGGGCGGCCGCACCGGTTCCGGCGCCGTGCGAGACTTGCCGTCGTGAGCGTGAACGAGGGCCCCGCGGGCCGGCAGCCGACAGCGACGTACGACAGCCCCTTCCTGAAGGCGTGCAGGCGTGAACCCGTGCCGCACACGCCCGTGTGGTTCATGCGGCAGGCCGGGCGTTCCCTGCCGGAGTACCGCAAGGTCCGCGAGGGCATCCCGATGCTCGAGTCCTGCATGCGGCCCGAACTGGTCACCGAGATCACCCTCCAGCCGGTCCGCCGGCACAACGTGGACGCGGCGATCTACTTCAGCGACATCGTCGTCCCGCTCAAGGCCATCGGCATCGACCTCGACATCAAGCCCGGCGTCGGCCCGGTCGTCGAACAGCCGGTCCGCACCCGCGCCGACCTCGCCCGGCTGCGCGAACTCACCCCCGAGGACGTCTCCTACGTCACCGAGGCGATCGGCCTGCTCACCCGGGAGCTCGGCGCCACCCCCCTCATCGGCTTCGCCGGCGCGCCCTTCACCCTCGCGAGCTACCTCGTCGAGGGAGGCCCCTCGCGCACCTACGAGAACGCCAAGGCGATGATGTACGGCGACCCCGAGCTCTGGGCCGACCTGCTCGACCGCCTCGCCGGCATCACGGCCACGTTCCTGAAGGTGCAGATCGAGGCGGGCGCCTCCGCCGTCCAGCTGTTCGACTCCTGGGCCGGCGCCCTCGCCCCGTCCGACTACCGCCGGTCGGTGCTGCCGGCCTCCGCGAAGGTCTTCGACGCCGTCGCCGGGTACGGCGTCCCGCGCATCCACTTCGGCGTCGGCACCGGCGAGCTGCTGACGCTCATGGGCGAGGCCGGCGCGGACGTCGTCGGCGTCGACTGGCGTGTCCCGCTGGACGAGGCCGCCCGGCGCGTCGGCCCGGGCAAGGCGCTCCAGGGCAACCTGGACCCGACCGTCCTCTTCGCCACCCGTGAGGCCGTCGAGACCAAGACCCGCGAGGTCCTCGACGCGGCCGCCGGTCTGGAGGGTCACATCTTCAACCTCGGCCACGGCGTCATGCCGTCCACCGACCCGGACGCCCTCACCCGCCTCGTGGACTACGTTCACACCCGGACCGCCGGCTAGCCGGCGGGCGAGTCGCTCACCACGTCGGCCGGGGCCGGGCCCGCCTGCCGAAGAGCAGGCCGCCCGGCTCCGGCGGCGGGGGCGTGCCCGGCTTGAGGGGCCAGGCGAGCAGCATGCCGGCGAGGAAGCCGACGATGTGCGCCGCGTACGCCACGGTGCCCGCCTCGGAGACGCCCTCGCCGGAGGAGTACACCGCCTGCAGCACGAACCAGAAGCCGAGCACCAGCCAGGCCGGCAGCCGCAGCGGCAGGAAGATCAGGAAGGGCACCAGCACCCACACCCTGGCCTTCGGATACAGCACCAGATAGGCGCCCAGCACTCCCGCGATCGCCCCCGACGCGCCGATCAGCGGATCGGTGGAGTCGGCGTTCAGCAGCGCGAAGCCGTACGACGCCGCGTAACCGCAGGCCACGTAGAACAGCGCGAAGCGCAGGTGGCCCATGCGGTCCTCGATGTTGTTGCCGAAGATCAGCAGGAACAGCATGTTGCCCAGCAGATGCAGCCATCCGCCGTGCAGGAACATCGCGGTGAGGACGCTCAGCGCCGGGGACTTGTCGTAGCCGGGCGGGCCCAGCACGCAGCCGCCGTCGCGCGCGTCGCCCGTGGGGACGAGCTGCGGCAGCTGATGGTGGATCAACTCGGTCGGCACGGCCGCGTACTGCTCCAGGAACGCGTGCAGGTTGCACGTCTGCACCAGGGTGCTGTCGCCGGCCACGGAGCCCGACAGGCCGGGCATGAAGAAGAACACGAAGACGTTCACGCCGATCAGCGCGTACGTCACCACCGGAGTACGGCGCACGGGGTTCACGTCATGGACGGGGATGACCACAAGGAAGTACTGCCCCCGATCCGTTCGGTGAATCGGTGAACGCGCCCTCCCGTGACCGCGTATGAAGCGTCAACCGTCCGCGGCACGGGGATGCGGGCCGCGGGGACGACGTGAGGAACAGGCGATGAACGACCGGGTTACTCCCCCGATGCACGCCCTGCCCGACGGCGAGGCGGAGATCGCGCTCGTGATCAGACTCCCCTGGGAGGACGTGGCCAGGCTCGGCCAGGAGGCGGCGCGACTCGCCTCCCAGTCGCAGCGGCCGGTCACGCTGGACGAGGCGGTGAGCCACCGGCTGCGCTCCCGGCCCGCGGCCGCCGCGCACGCCAAGCCGGCGGAGCAGCCGCCCACGTCCGGCTCACCGGTCTCCACGCTGCCGAGGCTGTCCGGGACGGCCTAGGGCGCGTTTCGAAAGTCCCGCCTGCCCGGCGGCGTCTGGCACGCACGCTCGCCGCGTTGTCGGGATCACCCTGATACATCCAGTATCGGGGTGACCCTCCGCCTTGCGATCGCACGCACCATACGCCGCCGGGCACGCCCTTCGGGCGGACGACGCTACTTTCGAAACACGCCCTAGGCGTGCCGGGACAGCACACCTAGTCGCCCCGTACCTTCGCCGCCGCCTTGCGGGCCGCCACCAGCACGGGGTCCCACACCGGGCTGAACGGCGGGGCGTAGCCCAGGTCCAGGGCGGTCATCTGCTCCACCGTCATACCGGCCGTCAGGGCCACCGCGGCGATGTCGACGCGCTTGGCCGCGCCCTCCCTGCCGACGATCTGCACGCCGAGCAGGCGGCCCGTCCGCCGCTCGGCGAGCATCTTGACCGTCATGGGGGAGGCGCCGGGGTAGTAGCCGGCGCGGCTGGTGGACTCCACGGTGACCGTCTCGAACCGGAGTCCGGCCCGGCGCGCGTCCTTCTCCCGCAGGCCCGTGCGGGCGATCTCCAGGTCGCACACCTTGCTGACGGCGGTGCCGACGACGCCGGGGAAGGTGGCGTAACCGCCGCCGACGTTGGTGCCGATGACCTGGCCGTGCTTGTTGGCGTGCGTGCCCAGGGCGATGTGGCGCTCCCGGCCCGACACCAGGTCCAGGACCTCCACGCAGTCGCCGCCGGCCCAGATGTTCTCGTGGCCGCGCACCCGCATCGCCAGGTCGGTGAGCAGACCGCGGTGGGCGCCCAGGGGCAGGCCGGCGGCCTCCGCCAGGCTCGTCTCCGGACGGACGCCGAGACCGAGGACCACCACGTCCGCCGGGTACTCGGCGTCGTCCGTGACGACGGCCCGCACCCGGCCGTCGTCGCCGGTGAGCAGCTTGGTGACCTCGGCGTCGTTCACCATGGTGATGCCGAGGCCCTCCATGGCCTCGTGCACCAGCCGGCCCATGTCCGCGTCCAGCGTGGACATCGGCTCGCTGCCCCGGTTGACGACCGTCACCTCATACCCGCGGTTGATGAGCGCCTCGGCCATCTCCACGCCGATGTAGCCCGCGCCGACCACCACCGCGCGCCGGCCACGCGCACGCGTGAGCGTGTCGATCAGCTCCTGGCCGTCGTCCAGGGTCTGCACGCCGTGCACCCCGTCGGCGTCCGCGCCCGGCATGTCCGGCCGGATCGGGCGGGCCCCGGTCGCGATGACGAGCTTGTCGTACGACGTCCAGGACTCGGCGCCGGAGTCGACGTCACGCGCGCGTACCCGCTGTCCGGGCACGTCGATCTCGGTGACCTCCGTGCGCAGCCGCAGGTCGATCCCGCGGGCGCGGTGCTCCTCGGGCGTGCGGGCGACGAGGTCATCCCGGTCGGGCACGTCACCGCCCACCCAGTACGGGATGCCGCACGCCGAGTAGGACGTGAAGTGCCCGCGCTCGAAGGCCACGATCTCCAGCTCCCCGGGCCCCTTCAGCCGACGGGCCCGGGACGCCGCGGACATCCCCGCGGCGTCCCCACCGACCACGACCAGACGCTCCCGCCCGCTGCCCCCACCCCGCACGCTCTCACTCAAGCTCATGCCGACACGCTACGGCCGCCCGCGGTTCCACTCCCGCCCGGGCCCGCGTTCGGGCCGGCTCCGCCGGGGGTGGCGCCGGCCCGAGGGGTGGGGGTGGGTCAGTCCTCGGCGGGCTCACCCGGCCGGGTCTCGCGCCGGGCTCGGCGCAGGCGCCGCCATGCCAGGAGGATCGCCAGGGCCGGGACGGCGAACGGCAGGACCGCGCCGACCGCGACGGCGATCCAGCGCAGTGTCGTCAGCAGTGCGTGCCAGCCGCCGGCCAGTGCGTCCAGGAAACCGGGGTCCTCGTCCTCGGCGGCCTCCTTCACCGGCGTCTCCGTCAGCGTCAGCGTCACGGTGGCCATGCTCGTGCGGTCCTTCAGGGACGCCTGCCGGGCGAGCAGCGCCTCCAGGTCCGCCTCGCGGCGGCTCAGCTCGCCCTCCAGGGCGACCACGTCGGTCAGCTTGGCGGCCCGGTCCATCAGCGCCCGGACCCGGGCGACACTGGCCCGCTGCGAGGCGACGCGGCTGTCCACGTCGACGACCTGGTCGCCGACGTCCTGGGCCTTCGCCGTGCGCTCCAGGAGCGTGCCCGTGCCCTGAAGGGCGGTGAGGACGTCGTCGTACTTCTCGACCGGCACCCGCAGCACGACCCGCGTCTGCTCGGCGCTGTCCACATCGCGGGTGGTGGTCTCGTCGCCGATGTAGCCGCCGGCGTTCTCGGTGGCCGTGCGGGCCGTGCCGAGGGCCTTGGAGACCTCCTTGACCTGCACGGTCAGGGTGGCGGTGCGGATGACGTGGTCCACCGGGAGCTTCGGCCCGGCGCTCGACGCTGCGCCGGGCCGCGCCCCGCTCGCCGCCGGGCCCGCGCCCTCCTTGGCGTCCGCTGTCGCGCCGTCGGCCTCGCCCGGCGCGGCGGCCGCGTCCTTCATCTGGGAAGGCGCGTCGCCCGAGTCGCCCCCGGCGCCGCAGCCGGTGAGCGCGACGGCGGCGGCGAGCAGGAGTCCGGCCAGGGCCCGGGCCGGTCGTACGGTTCGTACGGATCGTCGTGTGCGCATGCGGGCGTACCCCCGGGAGTCGTGGAACGGCTGACGATCCTTCGACGCCGGGGCGGACCGGAACGTTGGCGGCCGACGGTTCCGAACAGGTCACGGTCGGGACGCGGCCGGGACACCGGGCGCGGCGGGAGTGTCAGTGGGTTCTGAGAGAGTGGGGGCATGAGCGCAACGGGCACGAGCAGCGGGCATGTCGTCGTCGTGGGAGCCGGTGTCGCGGGCCTGGCCGCGGCCCACCGGCTGCTGGAGCGCGGCGCGCGCGTGACCGTGCTGGAGGCGTCGGACCGGGTCGGCGGCAAGCTGCTGCCCGGCGAGATCGCGGGCGTCCGCGTCGACCTCGGCGCGGAGTCGATGTTGGCGCGCCGGCCCGAGGCGGTCGCCCTCGCGCGCGAGGCGGGCCTCGCCGACCGGCTCCGGCCGCCGGCCACCGCCACCGCGTCCCTGTGGACCCGCGGCGCGCTGCGCCCCATGCCCAAGGGGCACGTCATGGGCGTCCCCGGCACCGCCTCCGCCCTCGCCGGCGTCCTCTCCGACGAGGGCCTCGCGCGTGTCGAGTGCGACGCCGACCTGCCCCGCACGGAGGTCGGCGAGGACGTGGCGGTCGGGGAGTACGTGGCGGCCCGCCTCGGCCGTGAGGTCGTCGACCGTCTCGTGGAGCCGCTGCTGGGCGGCGTCTACGCCGGTGACGCCTACCGCCTCTCGATGCGCTCGGCCGTCCCCCAGCTGTTCGAGGCGGCGCGCACGCACACCTCGCTCACCGAGGCCGTCCGCGAGATCCAGGCCAAGGCCGCCGCCGCTCGGCAGACCGGGCCCGTGTTCATGGGCATCGAGGGCGGTGTCGGCTCCTTGCCGCTCGCGGTCGCCGAGTCGGTCCGCGCGCGGGGCGGCGAGATCGTCACCGGCGCGCCGGTCACCGAGCTGCGCAGGACGTCCGCGCCGATCGGGGGCGCGGACGGCGACGCGTGCGCGGCGCGCTGGCGGGTCGTCGCCGGCGACCGGGTGCTGCACGCCGACGCCGTGATCGTCGCCGTCCCCGCGCCCGCCGCCGCCGCGCTGCTGGCCGCCGAGTCGCCCGGGGCCGCCGCCGAACTGCGCGCCGTCGAGTACGCCTCGATGGCCCTGATCACCCTCGCCTACCGCCGCTCCGAGGCCGCCGCGCTGCCCGACGGCAGCGGCTTCCTCGTGCCGCCCGTCGACGGACGCACCATCAAGGCGTCGACGTTCGCCTCGCAGAAGTGGGGCTGGATCGCCGACCAGGACCCGGACGTCGTCGTGCTGCGCACCTCCGTGGGGCGCCACGGCGAGACGGCGGTCCTGGACCGCTCCGACGCCGACCTGGTGGCCGTCTCCCGCGGCGACCTGGAGGCCGCCACCGGTCTCGCCGCCGCCCCGGTGGAGACCCGCGTCACCCGCTGGACGGACGGCCTTCCCCAGTACCCGGTCGGCCACCGCGCGCGCGTGGCCCGCGTCCGCGACCACGTCGCCAAGCTGCCCGGCCTCGCCGTGTGCGGCGCGCAGTACGACGGCGTCGGCATCCCCGCCTGCGTCGCGAGCGCCCATGCGGCGGTCGACCAGATCCACGGAGACCTGCGCGCTGTGCAGGAGCTCACCGCCCACCCGGTGCAGAGCCTGCACGGCGGAGCGGGAGAATGAGGAGCATGAGTGACGACGCCTCCACCACCGAGCCCGGCAGGATCCCCAACAAGGGCAAGCTGGCCAAGGACCTCAACGAGGTCATCCGCTACACCCTGTGGTCCGTCTTCCGGCTGAAGGACGTGCTGCCCGAGGACCGCACCGGCTACGCCGACGAGGTCCAGGAGCTGTTCGACCAGCTCGCCGCCAAGGACGTCACGATCCGCGGCACGTACGACGTCTCCGGGCTGCGCGCCGACGCCGACGTCATGATCTGGTGGCACGCCGAGACCGCCGACCAGCTCCAGGAGGCGTACAACCTCTTCCGCCGCACGAAGCTCGGCCGCGCGCTGGAGCCGGTGTGGTCGAACATGGCGCTGCACCGCCCCGCCGAGTTCAACCGCTCGCACATCCCGGCGTTCCTCGCCGACGAGACGCCCCGCGACTACGTCAGCGTCTACCCCTTCGTGCGCTCCTACGACTGGTACCTGCTGCCCGACGAGGACCGCCGCCGCATGCTCGCCGACCACGGCAAGATGGCCCGCGGCTACCCGGACGTGCGCGCCAACACGGTCGCCTCGTTCTCGCTGGGCGACTACGAGTGGATCCTGGCCTTCGAGGCCGACGAGCTGTACCGCATCGTCGACCTCATGCGCCACCTGCGCGCCTCCGAGGCCCGTATGCACGTCCGCGAGGAGGTCCCGTTCTACACGGGCCGCCGCAAGTCGGTCGCCGACCTGATCGCGGGCCTCGCCTAGAACGCCCCGCACGCGCGGAGCCGCATCACGGTGCGGCTCCGCGCGCGTGAGCGCGCCGGAGGCCGCTCACGCTCTCACTTCGCCGCCGCTTTCGCCCCCGGGGCCGTGGCCGCAGGCGCCGCGTGTCCCACGCAGGCGGCCCGCCGCGAGGGCAGCCGGCCCTCCAGCAGGTAGGCGTCGAGGTGGCCGTTGACGCACCGGTTGGGCCCGCCCGCGATGCCGTGCGTGCCGGCGTCCCGCTCGGTCACCAGCACCGAGTCCGACAGCCGCCGGTGCAACTCCAGCGCCCCGTCGTACGGCGCGGCGGCGTCCCGCTCGGCGGCCAGGATCAGCGTCGGCGGCAGCTCGCCCGGCCCCGTCCGCACATCCAGCGGCCGCTGCCGGGGCGCGGTCCAGTACGCGCACGGCAGGTTCGCCCACACGTTGTCCCAGGTCTCGAACGGCGCCACCCGCGCGAGCCGCGTGTTGTCGCGGTCCCACACCCGGAAGTCGGTCGGCCAGGGCGCGTCGTTGCACTCCACGGCCGTGTAGACGGCGCTCGCGTTCTCCGCCTCGGCGGCGGCCTCCCGGACCGGCGAGGCCAGCGCGACCAGCGGCTCCGGATCGCCCTTCAGATACGCCGACAGCGCCTCGGCCCGCGACGGCCAGAGGTCGTCGTAGTAGCCGGCCTGGAGGAACGCGCCCTGCAACTGGCCGGGGCCCACGGCGCCGCCGGCCGGCTTCTCGGCCAGCCGGGCCAGCGCCCGCTCGTAGCTCAGCCGCACCGCCTCGGCGGTCCCGCCCAGCCCGTACACCTCGTCGTTGGCGGCGATCCACTCGCGCAGGTCGGTCCAGCGGCTCTCGAACGCCACCGACTGGTCGAGATTGTTGCGGTACCAGACCTTCGCCGGGTCGGGGTTCACGGCCGCGTCGAACACCATCCGCCGCACGTGCGAGGGGAACATCGTCGCGTACAGCGCGCCGAAGTAGGTGCCGTACGACGCCCCCATGAACGTCAGCCGCTCCTCGCCGAGCGCGGCGCGCAGCACGTCCAGGTCGCGGGCGTTGTTGAGCGAGTTGTAGTGCCGCAGGGCACTGCCCGTCCGCTCGGCGCAGCCGCGCGCCAGCTTCTTGGCCCGCGCGACGCGTTCCCGCTTGTACGCCTCCGAGGGGTGGGCCGGGGCGGGCGAGGGGCCCTTGAAGAAGTCCTCGGGCTTCTGGCAGGACAGCGGCGCGGAGCGGCCGACGCCGCGCGGGTCGTAGCCGACGAGGTCGTAGGCGGCCCCGATGCGCTTCCACTCGGGCATCAGCCCGACCAGCGGGAAGTACAGCCCGGAGGCGCCGGGCCCGCCCGGGTTGAAGACGAGCGCGCCCTGCCGGGGCACCCGGCGCTTGCTGTTGTGCGGGTCGCGATGGGTGGCCCGCACCCGGCTGACCGTCAGCTCGATCTGCCTGCCGTCAGGCCGGGCGTAGTCCAGCGGGACGGAGACCTTGCCGCACTGCAGGTCGCCCGGCAGGTCCTGCGCGTCGGAGCACTTGCCGAACGCGACGCCCGTGGCGGCGGCCCGGGCGGCGGCGAGCGCGACGCCGGAGACGCCTGCGGTGTGCGGGGCGCCGCCGGCCGGCGCGGCGGTCAGGGTCGACAGGAGCAGGGCTCCGGCGGCCGGGTAGAGGGCGGCGGCTCTCATCGGTGTCCCTTCGGTGCACGGCGGCGACAGAAGGGATGGTTGGTTCGGCCGTGGGGCGAAGGCAAGCACCGCGCCCGGGTGTCGCACCCGATGCCCCCGGTGCGCCCCCTTCGATGTCGGCGCGCCCCCGAGGGATCAGAGCGCTCCGCTCAGTGGTGACGGTGGGCCAGCGCGGCGCGCAGCCCGGGCTCGCCGACGGCGTGGACGCCGTGGACGGCGATCGAGGCCAGGTAGGCGCCCTCGCCGCCCTCGCCGCCCTCGCCGCCCTCGCCGCCCTCGCCGGCCGAGGGCACGGTCAGTGCGTTCACCAGGCGCATACCGGCCGGGGAAGCCCAGCGGGTGTACGGGTGCGCCTCGAACCGGGCGATCGCAAGGCAGCTCAGGGTGAGCGCCAGGGGCAGCGCGAACCACAGGGCCACATGGGCGCGCGGCACGTCCGGGGCGACCGGCAGCAGCAGCGCGACGGCGCCCAGCGCGACGACGGCCACGGCGGCCGCCCGCACCTGCCGCACTCCGGCGGCGACCGTCGTCCGGGCGCCGTCGGGTACGGCCAGGCCCGCGTCGACCAGCCGGTCCGCCAGTCCGCGCACGGCGTCGGCGGCGGCCGCGGCGGCGCGCACCGGGGCTGTGCGGGACTGCCCGGCCGGTCCGATGGCTCCGATGACCGACCGCTCCATCTCGTCCCGCCCATCCGGGTCGACGACGGTCGCCCAGCCGGTGTGGGCGAGCAGGAGCCGCCGCTGCCGGGCCATGGCCACCAGCGTGAGGTCGGCGACCCGGGTGGGTCCGCCGGACAGGAACGCGGCCTCGTACAGGGTCAGCTCATGTTTTCCTCCGGCGTCCGGGTCGACAGCCGCCGCCCGGACGGCGGCCAGGCACAGCCGGGTGCACGCCACACCGGCGCCGGCCCAGGCCAGGAGCAGGAGAAGAAGCCAGAACATGCCGTGTTTCTATGCCGGACGCACACGGGAACACCATGCCTCGTTCACTGTTCGGACCCAGAGCGTTGCTGGCACGTGATGTTCCGTTTATGTCGGCGTCACGGCGTCACGGCGTCACGGCGCGACCGGGACGACCTGCCCGGGCCCGGTGCCGGGATCCACCGGCACGGACCGGGCGGCAGGGGCGGACACGGCGGGGGCGGCGGGATCGACGGGGATGGTGGGGTCGGCGGGTGCGGAGGGGGCGCCGGGCGTCGTGGCGGGGGCGGTCGGCGATGCGCCGGTGGCCGCCAACTCGCGGGCCAGAGCCGCGAAGTCGACGTAACCGGTCGCCTCCAGGACCGTGATGTGGTCGAGGACGGTGGTGTTGGCGTCGTCGGCGAGGCCGCGCACCAGCGCGTTCTGGGTGCTCGCCCGCACCTGGGCGACGAGCGGGAAGACCCGGCCGTGCGCCAGCCGCAGGATGTTGGCGAACTCACGGTCGTAGTCCGTGCCTTGAGCCGAGTCCAGCTGGGACAGCCAGGCCTTCTGCTGGTCGTTCGGCTGGTCGGGCAGCGCGATGTTCAGCTGTGCCGCGACGGTGCGCACCCGCTCGTCGAGGAGGGTGTGCCCCTCGACGAGATGCCGCCCCGCCGTCCGTACGGCCTCGCCGACGCCCTTCTGCTGTGCCTGCCGCCCCGCCGGCAGCTCCCAGAGCCCGGCCAGCCGGACCTTGACGAGGAAGTCCCGGTCGAGAGCGGTCAGCGGCCCGTACAGGGTCGGCACGGTGTCGGCGTTCAGCGTGTCGACGCTCGTCCCCGGAGAGGGCCGGCCCTCGTAGGACCAGAGCGGGAGGATCAACGCCGCCAGCGTCGCCACCAGGCCCGTGATGATGAGCCCGGTGCCGGTGAACATGCCTCTGCCCCTGATCGGGGGTCGCGGTCGCATGGAGCCTCCTGCACACGCACCGCACGCCAGTGCGCTTCGGGTGCGTGCGGGAAAGGCATATTACTGCCCCGGACCGGGCGCCGGGCCGCCACCGGGCCAGGCGCCGGGTCGGCCACCGGACCGGGTGTCGGACCGGGCGCTGGGCCGGCCACCGGACTGGGTGTCGGCTCGGCCATCGGACCGGGCGCTGGGCCGGCCGCCGGGGCAGGCGTCGGGTCGGCCGCCGGGCCGGGTGTCGGGCCGGGCGCTGGGCCGGCCGCCGGACCGGGTGTCGGGCCGGGCCGCGGGCAGGTGTCGGGCCGGCCACCGGGTCAGGCGTCGGGTCGGCCGCCGGACTGGGTGTCGGCTCGGCCATCGGACCGGGCGCTGGGCCGGCCACCGGGTCAGGCGCCGGGTCGGCCACCGGACCGGCTGTCGGGCTGGCCATCGGACCAGGCGTCGGGTCGGCCACCGGACCGGGTGTCGGGCCGGGCGCTGGGCCGGCCATCGGACCGGGTGTCGGGCCGGGCCGCGGGCAGGTGTCGGGTCGGTCGCCGGACCAGGCGTCGGGCCGTGGGCCAGGGCCGGTCCCGGCGCCGCCTCAGCGTCCGATCAACGACCGGCCGACCTGCCCCACCCGGGCCAGTCGCGACAGCGGCCGCGGGGCGGGCCCCGACCGGTCCAGCCACCACCGGCGCAGCTCCCGCCGGGCGCGGCCCTCCGTCAGCTTCTCGCCCAGCAGCAGCGACTCCGCGAAGTCCAGGGCGTCCTGGCGGTAACCGCCGCGCATCGGGTGGCGCTGGGCGTAACCGACGAAGGCGGCCCGGTACTCCGTGCCGAGGATCGACGGCAGCTCCGGGGCGACCTTCGCCACCACGTCCGCCCGTTTGGCCGCCAGCGCCCGCGACTGCACCCCGAGCCGCACCCGGTCGAACCCCTCCGGGACGGGAGTCCCGGCGACCAGCGCGGACAGCAGCGCGGCCTGGGCCAGGGCGAGACGCTGCCGGGCCGCTTCGCCGCCGGGAGGCACCGGAGCGGCGTGGTCCTGGGCCCGCTGCTCCGGGCGGCCCTCCGCCTGGGGGCGGGTGCGCGCGCCCCGCTCCACCGCATCCCGGATCGCGCTCAACTCCCCTTCCAGCTCTGCCGGTTCGGGAAAGTTCTCGTCGCGCTCCAGAAGCACCCCGGGCGGGGAGACACGGGAGGCGAGGTCGGTCAGGATGTCGAGGACGGGGCGCGGCACCGGGTGGGCGTGGCTGTCGTGCCAGACGCCGTCCCGCTCGAAGCCGCCCGCGACATGGACGTACGCGATGGCCTCCAGGGGCAGTTCGGCGAGCGCCTCGGCCGGGTCCTCACCACGGTTGACGTGGTTGGTGTGCAGGTTGGCGACGTCGATCAGCAGCCGCACGCCGGTGCGGTCGGCGAGGTCGTAGAGGAACTGGCCCTCGGTCATCTCATCGCCGGGCCAGGAGATGAGCGCGGCGATGTTCTCCACGGCGAGCGGCACGGGCAGCGCTTCCTGCGCGATGCGCACGTTCTCGCACAGCACGTCGAGGGCGTCGCGGGTGCGGGGCACGGGCAGCAGGTGCCCGGCCTCCAGGCGCGGGGAGGCCGTCAGCGGACCGCCCGCGCGGACGAACGCGATGTGCTCGGTCACCAGCGGCGAGCCCAGCGCCTCGGCCCGCTCGGCCAGCGCCGTGAGCCGCCCCTCGTCGGGCCGGTCCGCGCCGCCGAGCCCGAGCGAGACGCCGTGCGGTACGACGGTGACGCCGCGCTCGCGCAGCCGCAGCAGGGAGTCGGGGAGGTGGCCGGGGCAGACGTTCTCCGCCACCGCCTCGACCCAGTCGATGCCCGGCATCCGCTCGACGGCGTCCGCGATCTCCGGCCGCCAGCCGATTCCCGTCCCGAGTCGCGTCATGGTCCCCTCCTCCGTCCGGCCCCCACCGCGGTGACGGGGATATGACCCGGGCACCGCCCCCCGAACCGCCCGCCCCCGTCCTTCAGAGCAACATTTGAGGTTCGGCCCGGAGCGTGCGGGCAGCGCCCGCCGGTCCCCGTCCCCGTCTGGTACGCGCGCCGGGCACAGCGGGTTCAAAGGAGAGGAGAGGAATCGACCGCGTGCACGTCAACGCAGGGGAGCCGGACGGGGCGCCCTCACCGCGTCGACCGCGCCCGCAGGGCCGGATGGTCCGCGACCACCGTGCAGCTGCCGGGAGCGATCTCGGTGAAACCGGCGTCCCGCACCAACGGCAGCCCGCTCGCGGTCAGTTCACGCCACCGTGCGGGCTCCGGGGTCCGCACCGAGAGCGCGAACCCCGACTCCCGCCACGCCGACCGCTCGTCGTCCGTCAGCTCCCACCAGGCGAGCTGCGCCCCGTGCCCGGCCTGCGCCATCGCCTTGCCCGCGGACATCTCCACCTCCGGGCTCATCCACAGCACCGGAGCGTCCGGATCCGGCTTCGCCGGGATCTCGGGGTCATCCAGCTCGGTGCCGGACACCTGGAGTTTCGCGAGCTCCTTGGGCCACCCGTCCAGCGGCACCGGCGGGAACACCCGCACCTCGGCCGCCTTCCCCGTGACGGTGATCCCCGGCAGCGCCTCGGCCCGCCGCCACTCGGCGCCCCGGGCCCGCCGTACGACCTTCCGGATCCGGGCGTCCTGCCAGTCCCGCACGGCCTGCGCCCACTCGCCGTCCCCGACGGCCCGCTCGTCGCCGAGCAGCACGAGCACCGCCCGGGCGGCCGTCTCCAGCGCGTCGGTACGGGCAGGAGGAGCCGCCTTCTCCAGGTGGAGGACGAGGGGCAGCACGAACTGCGGCGCGGCGTCGCGCGCGCTCACCTCGGAGCGGAAGGGACTGTCACCTGCGGACGCACGATCAGAACTCACACCGGCCAACCCTAAGGGGCCCCGGACAGTCCTCCTGGAGAGGGGCCGCCCTCCTCGTCCGCGGGCGGGCGTACGGGAGGATGTGGCGATGACCTACGTGTTACGTCTGGACAGGGTGGGCCGCCGCTACGGCGTGCGTGGTCCCTGGGTGTTCCGCGACGCGAGCCTGGAGCTGACGCCCGGCGCTCTCACCCGCGTCCAGGGGGCCAACGGCACCGGCAAGTCCACCCTGCTCCGCCTCCTGGCGCGCGTCGACGCCCCGACGGAGGGACGGCTCACCGGCCGCCCCCGCACCGCGTACGTCCCCGAACGCTTCCCCGCCGCCCTGCCCTTCACCGCCGTCGGCTACCTCACCCACCTCGGGACCGTGCACGGCCTGGCCCGCCCCGCCGCCGGGCGGGCCGCAGAGGAGTGGCTGGACCGCTTCGGCGTCGTCGCCCACGCGCGCGTGCCGATGGCCCGGCTGTCCAAGGGGACCAGCCAGAAGGTCGCCGTGGCGCAGGCGCTCCTCGCCGAGCCGGAACTGCTCGTCCTGGACGAGGCGTGGACCGGACTGGACGCCGGCGCGCGGGCCGAACTGGAGCGGGCGGTCGCCGAGAGGACGGCGTCCGGCGCGGCCGTCGTCTTCGTCGACCACGACCCGCGCCGCCTCGCCGGGACCACCGACGCCGAGTACACGGTCCGGGACGGCGGCCTGCACCCCCGTACGGAACCGCCCCCCGCCGACCCGGGACCGCACGTGGCCGTCGAGGTGCAGGGGCCGCCCGGGCCGCTGCCGGTCCAGGCGCTGCGCCTGGCCGTCACCGCCGAGGAGACAGCCCCCGGAGTCCACCGCCTCACCGTCCCCGCCTCCCGCTCCGACGTGCTGCTCCGCGCCCTGCTCACCGCCCGCCCGCCGTGGCACGTGATCGGCGTCGGCCCGGCAGCGGCGACCGGGCCCGACCGTGAAGGCGCCTCGTGAAAGCCCTCCTGCGGTACCGGGCCGCCCTGCTCGTGCGCTCCCAGCGCTGGCTGCCGCCGTTCCTGCTGTACGCCGTGTTCCTGGGCGTCGGCGTGCAGAGCGGCCAGCCCGTGCTGGACTCGCTCGGCTACGCGGCCGCGGCCCTGCTGCCCGTCGCCGCCTGGCTGGTGCGGATCTGTGTGACCGACGAGCCCCCGGCGGCCCGTACCGTCGTCGCGGCGGCGGCCGGACCCGCGCGGGCGCACCTGGCCGCCGTGCTGGCGGCGCTGACGGCCGCCGCCGTGCTCGGGACGGCGGCGACGGCGGTCCTGACGCTGATCAGCGACCCGGTGAGCGCCGACCACCAGCAGCGGATCCCCCTGCCCGAGGCCGCCGCGGCGGGGCTGCTCGCGGCTCTGACCTGTGCGCTGCTCGGCACGGCCGTGGGCGCGCTCACCGCCTGGCCCGTCCTGCGCACGCCCGGCCGTGCGGTGCCCTCGCTGCTGCTCGCGGCGCTGCTCGCGCTGGTGGCGACCGGCTCTCCGGCTCAGGCGGCGGTCGAGGGCCTGGTCAGCGGGTCGCGGTCGGCGACGGTGCATCCGCCGCTGCTGCCGCTGGCCGCGGCGGCGCTGATCTCCGCCGCGGCCACCGCGGTGGCGTGCGCGCTGACGTCCCGGCGGTCGGCCTGAAGCCGCCGACGGGCAGACGTACGTTCAGCCCGAGCAGGCCGTGCGCTGGGCCTCCTGCCATTCGCAGACGGGGCACAGGGTGATGCCCTTGTACGAGTCGGGGTACTCCGTCGGCTCCTGGCAGAGCACGCAGGCCGCGTACGGCGGCCCGTCGGCCCGGGGCGGCCGGGCGTCGTCGATCAGGCAGTAGGCGTTGCCGCTCTCGTCGCTCATACCTTCCAGGGTACGAACGCGCCGCCCGCGCGCGGGTGTGTCTCAGCGCCGCTCGCCGGCCACCCGGATCAGCTCGGAGACCTTGACGAAACGGTAGCCCCGGCGGCGCAGTTCGGGGACGATCGCGCGGACCGCGCGCTCGGTCGTGGGGGCTGCGCTGCGGGTGCAGTGCATGACGACCACCGACCCGGGTCTCACCCCGTCCAGCACCTGCCGGGCCACGGCGTCCGCGTCCGTCGCGAACGCGTCGCCGCTCACCACGTCCCACTGCACGGCGGTGACGCCCGCGCCGCTCACCTCGCGCAGCGCCCGCCGGTCGTGACAGCCGCCGGGGAAGCGGAAGTAGGGCATCGCGTTCGGCACCCCGGCCGCCCGGAAGGCGGCGTACGCCCGCTCCACGTCGGCGCGCATCCGCTCCTTCGGCACCGTGGGCAGGCCGTAGCAGTCGTCGGTGAAGGCGTAGTGGCTGTAGGAGTGGTTGGCGACCTCGAACAGCGGGTCGCGTCCGACGGAACGCGCCTGGTCCGGGTACTCCTCGGCCCACCGGCCCGTCATGAACACGGTGGACGGCACCTTCAGCTCGCGCAGCGCGGCGATCAGTTGCGGGTGGTCGAAACGCTCCCCGCCCGCCGCCCGCGGCCCCTGATCGGCGGTCATGTCGGCGTCGAAGGTGAGGGCGACGGTCTTGCCGCCGGTGCGGGAACCGTGCTCGAAGACGGGGGTCAGGCCGGCCGGCCCCGGGGCCAGCGTGGGCGCGGGGGAAGGGCTCGTGCGGGATGGCGGCGCCGTGGCGGTGGGTGCGCCGGACGGCAAAGCCGTGGGGGAGCCGGACGGGCTGGGACGGTCGGGGGCCGGGCGGGCGGCCGGGGGCGCCGGGGCCTGGCCGCAGGCGGCCAGAGCGGCGCCCAGGGCACAGACCACGGCGAGACGACGTACAGGAGTGATCACCCGATGAAAGTACGAGAAACGAGCGATCACTCGTGTGTAAATATGCTCGCGTCTTCGGTTCTGTCACCCGCCCGGATCACCGGGTCGGCGGAGCTAACGCCGCCAGGGGCCCGTCACCGCGAACGTCGTCCCAGGGGTGTAGCAGTTGACGTACATCGTGCGGCCGTCGGGGGAGAAGGTGACGCCGGCGAACTCGCCCCACTCGGGCTCCTCGGGGGTGCCGATGTTCTGGCGTCCGCGGGCCATCGCGTACACCTCGCCGCCGCGGGTCACCCCGAAGACGTGCTGGGCGCCGTTGCCGTCCTCGCAGACCATCAGGCCGCCGCTGGGCGCGAGGCAGATGTTGTCGGGGGACTCGCCGGGCAGCTGCACGTCCGTGTCGGGACCGAAGACGATCACCAGGGTCAGCCGGCGGCGGTCCGGGTCGTAGCGCCAGATCTGGCCGAAGTGGTCGGCCGCCGAACCGTCCGCGCCGCGCGCGAACGAGGACACGAAGTACACGCAGCGGCCGCCCCAGTAGCACCCCTCCAGCTTCTGCGCGTGCGTGATGCCCCCCGGCCCGAAGTCCTGGAGCCGGACGGGCGTCCCGACGGCCAGCGGGTCCGGTACGTCGACCCACTCGACGCCGTCGAAGGACGCGCCGGTGTCCTGCACCGCCGACAGGTCGGGCACGCCGGGCACCCGCATCGCCTGGAGCCGGCCGCCCGCGCGCAGCGAGCCGACGCCGCCGAGCGGTTTCCTCGGCAGGAACCGGTAGAACAGGCCGAAGGGCTTCTGGAACGCGTCCTCCGTCTCGTAGACGATGCCGCGCACCGGGTCGACGGCGATCGCCTCGTGCTGGAAGCGGCCCATCGCGGTCAGCGGGACGGCGCCGGTGCGGTGCGGGTCCGCCGGGTCCACCTCGAAGATGAAGCCGTGATCCTTCGTGTAGCCGTTCACGCCGGCCTTGTCCTCGGTCTCCTCACACGTCATCCAGGTGCGCCAAGGGGTGGGTCCGCCGGCGCAGTTGACGGCCGTGCCGGCGATCGCGACCCGCTCCGAGAGCACCCTGTCACCGGGGCCGAGGGTCAGGGCCGTGCAGCCGCCCTTGCCGGCGGGATCGTAGGTCAGGCCCTCGACGGTGGGGACGCCGATCTTCGCCGTGGGGCGGTTCTCGTGGTTGCGGACGAGGTGGACGCGGCCGCCGCGGGCGGGGAGGGCCGTCATGCCGTCGTGGTTGGAGGGCACCGGGCCCTCGCCGGAGCGCAGCGGATCGCCCTCGCGGGAGAGGACCCGGTAGCGGAAGCTCTTCGGCAGGTCGAGCAGGCCGTCGGGGTCGGGGACGAGGGGGCCGTAGCCGCTGTGGCCGAGGTCCTCGGCGGCGGCGGTGGCCGGGAACAGCTCGGAGAGGGCTCCGGAGAAGACGATACCCGCGCCCAACGCGCTGGTACGCGCGAGGAGTTGGCGGCGGGTGGCGGAGGAGGCCTCCGGCGCGGGGGCGGCGGGGGGCGTGGGGCGAGGGGTTTGCGGCACGGGCAGTCACCTTCCTGCTGGCGGACAGGAACACACTGACCCGCCCGTGTCTATCACTCGCCGCGCGCCCCGGGAACCACGCGCGTAGCACGTGTCACGGCGTGGCGCGTTCAGGATGAGGCGGGCTGTTCTGCGGGCTCTTCGACGGAGGGAGCGTCGCCGGCGCCGGCTGCTGGGCCTTCTCCAGGAACCGCAGCAGTTCCACCGGGAAGGGCAGCACCAGCGTCGAGTTCTTCTCGGCGGCCACGGCCACCACCGTCTGGAGCAGCCGCAGTTGGAGCGCGGAGGGCGTGTCCTCCATCTGCTGTGCCGCCTCGGCGAGCTTCTTCGACGCCTGGAGTTCGGCGTCCGCGTTGATGATCCGGGCCCGCCGCTCCCGGTCCGCCTCGGCCTGGCGGGCCATCGACCGCTTCATCGTGTCCGGCAGGGAGACGTCCTTGATCTCGACCCGGTCGATCTGCACGCCCCAGCCCACCGCCGGGCTGTCGATCATCAGCTCCAGGCCCTGGTTGAGCTTCTCCCGGTCGGACAGCAGGTCGTCCAGTTCGCTCTTGCCGATGATCGACCGCAGGGAGGTCTGGGCCATCTGCGAGACGGCGAAGCGGTAGTCCTCGACGTTGACGATCGCCGCCTCGGGGTCCACGACCTTGAAGTACACGACGGCGTCGACCCGCACGGTCACGTTGTCCCGGGTGATGCCCTCCTGGGCGGGCACGGGCATCGTCACGATCTGCAGGTTGACCTTGCGCAGTTTGTCGACGGCGGGGATCACCAGAGTGAAGCCGGGCTTGCGGATGTCGCCGATGACCCGGCCCAGCCGGAAGACCACCCCGCGCTCGTACTGCTTGACCACCCGCGCACCCGCGATGAGATACGCCAGCCCGGCGATCCCGACCGCCGCACCCGCCGCCAGCAGATCCTCCAGCATGACGACCTCCTCACCCCACCCCCCGCCCAAAAGCCTGCTATGCAACGATATGCCCCTGGATGTCACCCGAGCCATGCACCCCGACGGGCGCGGCTCCGGCAGGCCGGGTGGTCCGGCGGGGCCGGCATTTGGAGGGGATGGCCGGCAGGTCGGTCGGGTGGTCCGGCGAGGGCGGCTGTATCGAAAGGGACCGCCGTCCGGAAGCCAGCCGGACGGCAGGAGAACCGCGGGGATGTGGGGCCGGCACACCAGCGGGCTGAGCCTGGCGGAGCAGCCAGGCCAGGACAGGTGGGCGGCTGGGTCCGTCGGGTACGGACACGGGGACCGGGCGTCGGCCGCACCAACGAGACCGGCAGCACCCCACAGCAGCGCTGCCACAGCGACCGCCTCGGCCGAACCACCATGGTCCCGCGCCGAACCGGCGGAGCCTGGCGGAGCCGCCGGGTCGGAACAGGTGGGCGGCTGGTTCCGTCGGGGACGGACAAACGACCGGAGCGTCGGCTGCGCCAACGAGACCGGCAGCACCCCGCGGCACTCCCAAACGGGCCGCGCTGCCGCAGCGACCGCCTCGGCCGAACCATCATGGTCCCGCCGGCCGAACGAGCCGAACCGGCCGAACCGGCTGGACGAGCCGGGCCAGCCCCAGCGGAATCAGCCTCCGCCGGGCCGGCCCCGTACCAGCCGGTCCGGCCGGGCGAGCCGGTCCGGCCGGGCGAGCCGGTCCGGCTGAACCGGCCAACCGAGCCAGCCCCGTACCAGACCGGCCGCCCGGCAGGGCGTCACGCTGCTGTGGCCGGCTCCGGCTGGGGTTCTCGTACCTTCACCGGTTCCGGGCCTACCGCGCTGTGGCGTTCCGCCCAGGTTTCCAGGGCGGTTCGGCAGGCGTGGTCGAGGTGGTGGAGGCCGGTGAGGTCCAGTTCGACGGGGCGGTCCTGGGGGAGGGCCTCCAGATCGTCGAGGATCTTGGGCAGTCGCAGGAAGGTCGCGTTGCCCGACAGGTACACCCGGACCGGGCCCGCGCCCTTGTCGATCACCTGGACCCTGATGTGCGAGGCCTCCCAGGCCGTCTTCACGACGGCGAGCGCGAGGCCGATCAGGACGCCCTCGAACATGCTGACCGCGACGATCGACACGGCCGTGACGACGAGGATCAGCGCCTCGCCCCGGTGCTCGCGCCACAGCGTGGCGATCGCGCGCAGCGGCACCAGCTTGGCGCCGGCGTGCACGAGGATGCCCGCGAGGGCCGGCAGCGGGATGTAGGCCAGCACGCTCGGCAGCAGCGCCGCGAACAGCAGCAGCCAGACGCCGTGCATCACCCGGGAGGCCTTGGTGCGGGCGCCCGCCGCGACGTTGGCCGAGCTGCGCACGATCACCGCGGTCATCGGCAGCGCGCCGAGCACACCGCACACCGCGTTGCCGGCGCCCTGCGCCACCAGTTCCTTGTCGTACTCGGTGCGCGGCCCGTCGTGCAGCCGGTCCACCGCCGCCGCGCTGAACAGCGACTCCGCGGACGCGATCAGCGTGAAGGCGATGACGGTGCCGAGCAGACCGACGCTCGCGAGCTCGCCGAACTCGCCCAGCGGCGGCGGCTGGATCGAACCGAGCAGCCCCTGCACCTCGACGGTGGCCACCGGCATCGAGAACACCAGCACGGCCAGCGTCGCGAGACCGACCGCGGCCAGCGGCCCGGGCACCGTGCGCACCTTGGCCGGCATCCGCTTCCAGAGCACCAGCACGGCGATGGTGCCGGCGCCGAGCCCCAGCGAGGCCAGCGCGCCGGTGTCGCCGAGGGACGTGACGAGGGCCTCCGGCAGCCCGGCGATCTTCGCGAGCCCGGACTCCGGCGCCTTGGTGCCGGCCATCGAGTAGAGCTGCCCGGCGATCAGCACCAGGCCGATCCCGGCCAGCATGCCCTCGACGACGGAGACCGAGATGGCCCGGAAGTACCGCCCGAGCTTCAGCGCGCCCATGGCGATCTGCAGCAGCCCGGAGACGAGCACGATGACGCCGAGCGCGGGCAGCCCGAACTCCTGCACCGCCTCGAAGACCAGCACGGTCAGACCGGCCGCCGGACCGGACACCTGGAGGCTGCTGCCCCGCATCAGACCGGTGACGATGCCGCCGACGATGCCGGTGACGAGCCCGAGCTCGGCCGGCACGCCGGAGGCCACGGCCACGCCCACGCACAGCGGGAGCGCGACCAGGAAGACCACGAGGGAGGCGGCGAAGTCCGCCTTGAGATGGGGGAACCTGGATGTCCTGGCTATGTTCACGGGGCCCCTCACAGCGCGCGGAAGGCGTCGGAGGCGGTGTCGTGGCTCAGCACCGAACCGGTGTGGACCTCGTAGTACCAGGCGTGCACGGTGAGTTCACCGGCCGACAGCTTCTTGTCGATGAACGGGTACGAGCGCAGCCGCAGCACCTGGGCCAGGATGTGGTTCTGCACGCCCTCGGCCACGCACGGGTCCTCGACCGCTCCGGTGGGGCGGGGCTCGGTCCGCGTGAGCCACTCCCGCACGGCCGGCACGGCGGTGAGGTCGTCGCCGCGGACCAGGGCGCCGACGGCGCCGCAGTGGGAGTGTCCGCAGACCACGATGTCGCTGACGCCGAGGACCTCCACGGCGTACTCGATGGTGGCCGCCTCGCTGGTGGGGTGCTCGGAGGCGTACGGCGGGACGATGTTGCCCGCGGTGCGCAGCTCGAAGAGCTCGCCGGGCCGGGCGCCCGTGATCAGGGCCGGGACGACCCTGGAGTCGGAGCAGGTGATGAACAGGACCTGCGGTGACTGGCCTTGGGCCAGCGGGGCGAACTCCTCAGGGCGCTGTCCGTGCGTGCGGGCGTTGTCGATGAGGGGCTGCATGGCGTGTTGACTCCTCCTGGCGCGCCGAACGGCGCGTCGGGCTTGCGTGACAGAGGTGGGGGGAACTGCTCTGTGCGGTCAGCAGCGGAAGACCTGGAGTGCGGCCGGGGAGTGAGCTGCCGACGGTCTCGGCAGGGTGAGCGCGGCGCGGGCGGAGGGTGGGGGTGGGTCCGTCCGGTCCTGGGCCGGCAGGGGCCGTTCGATTCCCTGTGGGGGGAGGTCGGCGGCGCGGTGCCGGTCGCGGGCGCGCAGGGGACCGGTCGGGTCCCCGGAGGGGTCGCAGGGTCGGGGCGACGTGCTCGTGTCGCGGAGCGCCTTGCCGGAGAGCTTGGTTCCGGACTGGGTCTTGGCCTCGGCATGGCGGGCCTTGTGCGCGGTTGCGAAGCACTCGGCGGGCGTGAGGAGCGGGAGGGCGAGCAGGGCGGCAGCGAGGAGCGCCACCAGGGCTTTGACGGTCGTACCCCGGAACACACGCCCCCCTCCCGGCCGTTCACGCCTCTAGTCCGGACCAACGGTTGGTCAACGGATGGTCAAGAAACACATTAACCCTGCAAAGTCGTTTGCAGGGTTAACTTAACGTTTCGAGCTGAAGACAGGCTGAAGCGTGCGGGGTGGACGGCTGGAAAAGCCTCTTGATCCGCTTCGGTCTCTCGGGGTAATGAGCCTGTCGGCCGGGTGTGTCAGCCGCCTTCGACGAGGCGGCCCGCGTCACGGGCGAGCGCGGTGAGCCGCGAGATCGCCCGGAAGTACTTCTTGCGGTAACCGCCGTTCAGCATCTCCTCGCTGAACAGCCGGTCGAAGGGCAGCCCGGAGGCCAGCACCGGCACCTCGCGGTCGTAGAGCCGGTCGGCGAGGACGACCAGACGCAGCGCCGTCGACTGGTCGGGAACCGGCCGCACGTCGGTGAGGCAGACCGCCTTCAGGCCGTCGGTCAGCGCGCCGTAGCGGCTGGGGTGGACCTTGGCGAGGTGCTCCAGCAGCCGGGGGAAGTCGTCGAGCGAGGCGCCCTCGACGTCGTACGCGGCCTTCTTCACCTGCTCGTCGGAGTACGGCGCCGGCGCCTCGGGCAGGCCGCGGTGGCGGTAGTCCTCGCCGTCGATGCGCAGGGCGCGGAAGTGGGCCGACAGGCCCTGGATCTCGCGCAGGAAGTCGGCCGCCGCGAAGCGGCCCTCGCCGAGCTTGCCCGGCAGGGTGTTGGAGGTGGCGGCGAGCGCGACGCCCGCGTCGACCAGCTTGCCCAGCAGGGTGGAGACGAGGACGGTGTCGCCGGGATCGTCCAGCTCGAACTCGTCGATGCACAGCAGCCGGTGACCGGAGAGCGTCCGCACGGTCTGCTGGAAGCCGAGCGCGCCGACCAGGTTGGTCAGCTCCACGAACGTGCCGAACGCCTTGAGCTCGGGCTCGGCCTCGGTGGCGTGCCACAGCGAGGCCAGCAGGTGCGTCTTGCCCACGCCGTAGCCGCCGTCGAGGTAGACGCCGCGCGGGCCGGGCGCGGCCCTCGGCGCCTTCGCCCTGCCGAAGCCGAAGAACCCCCGCTTGGCGGAACCGGCCGCCCGCGCGCCGAGCCCCGCCGCGAAACCCTCCAGCACGCCGACCGCCTCGGTCTGGCTGGGCTGGTTCGGGTCCGGGATGTACGTGCTGAACCGGACCGAGTCGAACCGCGGCGGCGGAACCATCTCGGCGACCAGCCGGTCCGCGGGGACCCGCGGCTCACGAGCGCACAGGGACACCGGCGCGGCGTCGGCTATCGGCCCGTGAGGGGACGTCTGGGCGGAGGCGGGAGTGGAGGACGACACGGTTCCCCATCGTACTGCCGCGGCGAACGCCGCCCGCCGGGGCCGTGCGGGGCGTGCCAGACTGCCTGGCATGCGACGGCTGTTCCCTGTGACCGACAAGACAGCGACCGAGCCCCGGGAGTGGGGGCTCGACGACATCGCCGAGGCCTACGCCTATCCCCGGCCGGGGCCGGGCGGGCCCGCGCCCTGGCTGCGGGCCAACATGGTGTCCACGCTCGACGGCGCCGCCCAGCACGACGGGCGCTCCCAGCCCATCTCCAACGCCACGGACATGCGGATCTTCGGGACCCTGCGGGCCCTCGCTGACGTGGTGCTCGTCGGCGCGGAGACGGTACGCCAGGAGGGGTACCGCCCGGCACGCGCGCGTGCGGAGTTCGCCCGGCGGAGGGAGGCCGCCGGGCAGGGGCCCGCGCCGGCCATCGCCGTCGTCTCCGCGAGCCTGGACCTCGACTTCTCCCTCCCGCTGTTCACCTCGCCGCTGGTCCCCACCCTCGTCCTGACGGGCGCGGCGGCCGCCCCCGACCGGGTCGCGGCCGCCGAGAAGGCCGGCGCCCGGGTGGTCGTCGCCGGCGACGGCACGGGCGTCGAGCCGCACCGGGTCGTGCCGGCCCTCGCCGGCCTCGGGCACACCCGGCTGCTGACCGAGGGCGGCCCCCGGCTGCTGGGGCAGCTCGTCGCCGCCGGCGTGCTGGACGAACTGTGCGTGACCCTCTCGCCGCTGCTCACGGCGGGTGACGCGCAGCGGATCGCGGGCGGCCCCGCCATCGCCGTGCCGCAGCGGTACGCGCTGGCCTCCCTCCTGGAGGAGGACGGCTTCCTCTACGGCAGCTACCGCCGGGAGCGAGGCGACTGACGTGCCGGCGCCGGCTGGACGCACCCGGGTGTGGCGGGCCGGATCCGGGGCAGGCGGGCACGGCGCGCGGGTGGACCACGCCGCGCGCTTCCCGTGCGAGTACGGGGAAGGATGGTTTCGGCAGGGCCGGGCACGGCTCACGGAGGACTGAGGGCCACGGGGGTCCTCGAAGGAGAATGGGGCGCTGGTGTTCACAAGCGTGTTGATGATCGAGAAGGCCCTGACGTCCGCCGACGTGGAGTTCGTCACCACCTTGCACGGCGACGAGCAGGTCGCCTTCCACGTGCTGCTCCAGCCGCGCGGCGACCAGGCGGACCGCCTGCTGCGGGCCATCGACGACGTGGCGCTCGGCGAGATCGACGAGGCCGCGCGCGAGGGGGAGACGCCGGAGGGCGACGAGGCGAAGGGGTTCGGCGAGCGCGCCCTGGAGGTCTCGCTGCAGGCGCTGCACGCCGCCGGGAGCGGGGCGGTGGGGCGGCTGGTGGAGGACCACCCGCTGGACGCGCTGAAGTCCCTCGTCGACGAGGTGAACGCGGACGAGGTGATCGTCCTTACCGATCCGCACTACGTGGAGGAGTTCTTCCACCGCGACTGGGCCTCCCGCGCCCGCCACAAGGTCGGCGTGCCCGTGCTCAAACTGTTCTCACACAGCAAGACCTGACCCGGCACGCGGGCGCACTCCGGGCACCCAGGGCGTGTTTCGAAACCACCGTCCGACTCGCGACGCCTGGCACGGCGCCTCGCCGCGCGCCGTGCGATGCACCGCACCGGACGCCGCGAGCCCCGCCCTGCGGGCCGACGACGCTACTTTCGAAACACGCCCTACCGGGACGCGTCGGTTCTGTACGCAATAGTCTGGGGGCGCGCTCCGGCACGGGGGCGCCTTCAGTGTCGTACGGAACTTGGGAGAACACGCATGGCACCTGGCCTTCCTACCGCCATGGACCGACCGCACTTCATCGGCATCGGCGGCGCCGGGATGTCGGGCATCGCCAAGATCCTCGCTCGGCGCGGGGCCCGGGTGGCGGGCAGCGACGCCAAGGAGACCGCGACCGCCGAGGCGCTCCGCGCGCTCGGCGTCACCGTGCACATCGGGCACGCGGCCGGGCACCTGGCCGACGACGCGACCTGTGTCGTGGTGTCGTCGGCGATCCGCGCGGACAACCCGGAGCTCACCCGCGCGGGGGAGCTGGGCATTCCGGTCGTCCACCGTTCGGACGCTCTCGCCCGGCTGATGGACGGTCTACGCCCGATCGCGGTCGCCGGCACCCACGGGAAGACCACCACCACGTCCATGCTGGCGGTCGCGCTGACCGAGCTGGCCCTGCACCCCTCGTACGCGATCGGCGGCGACCTGGACGTCCCCGGCTCCAACGCGGAGCACGGCGAGGGCGAGATCTTCGTCGCCGAGGCGGACGAGTCCGACCGCAGCTTCCACACCTACGCGCCCGAGGTCGCCATCGTCCTCAACGTGGAGCTGGACCACCACGCCAACTACGCCTCCATGGACGAGATCTACGAGTCCTTCGAGACCTTCGTCCGCAAGGTCGTCCCCGGCGGCACGCTGGTGATCTCCGCCGACCACGAGGGCGCGCGCGAGCTGACGCGGCGGATCGAGGGCGGCCTGCGCGTGGTGACGTACGGCGAGTCCGCCGACGCCGACGTGCGGATCCTGTCCGTGACGGCCCAGGGGCTGAAGAGCAGCGTGACCGTCGCCCTGGACGGCCAGGAGATCACCTTCACGGTCTCCGTGCCCGGCCGCCACTACGCGCACAACGCGGTCGCCGCGCTCGCCGCCGGCGTCGCCCTCGGCGTCCCCGCCACCGCGCTGGCGACGGCGCTCGGCGCGTACACCGGCGTCAAGCGCCGCCTCCAGCTCAAGGGCGAGGCCGCGGGCGTCCAGGTCATCGACTCCTACGCGCACCACCCCACCGAGATGACCGCCGACCTGGAGGCGATGCGCGGGGCCGCCGGAGACGGCCGCATCCTCGTCGTCTACCAGCCCCACCTGTTCTCGCGCACGCAGGAGCTGGGCAAGGAGATGGGCGAGGCGCTGGCCCTGGCCGACACCTCCCTCGTCCTCGACATCTACCCGGCCCGCGAGGACCCGATCCCCGGTGTGACCAGCGAGCTGATCATCGCCGCCGGCCGGGCGGCGGGCGCGGACGTGACCCTGGTCCACGACAAGGAGGAGACGCCGGCCCTCGTCGCGGGAATGGCCAAGCCCGGCGATCTCGTTCTCACCATGGGCGCGGGAGACGTGACCGACCTGGGCCCGAGGATCCTGGACCGTCTCGCACAGCGGTAGAGAGAAACAGAGGGGTTGGCCTTCATGTCGTACGACGTCGAAAAGCCCGACGAGCAGTGGCGGGCGGAGCTCACCCCGGCCGAGTACGCCGTGCTGCGCCAGGCGGGCACCGAGCCCGCCTTCACCGGTGAGTACACCGACACCAAGACGCGGGGCGTGTACTCCTGCCGGGCCTGCGGCGCTGAACTGTTCACCTCCGACACCAAGTTCGAGTCCCACTGCGGCTGGCCGTCGTTCTTCGACCCGAAGGACAGCGACGCCGTCGAGCTGATCGAGGACCGCTCGCACGGCATGGTGCGCACCGAGGTGCGCTGCGCGCGCTGCGGCTCGCACCTCGGCCATGTCTTCGAGGGCGAGGGCTACCCCACCCCGACCGACCAGCGGTACTGCATCAACAGCGTGTCGCTGCGGCTGACGCCGGCCGAGAGCTGACGTCGGCACGGGAGCAGGGGTGAGCGTCCGGTCCGAGGGGCCGGGCGCTCACAGCGCCTCGCGCTGCACCAGGGCCGAGAGCGCCAGCATGCCCGGCGGCATGGGCAGCCAGACGGTCAGCACGCGGTAGCCGATCACGGTGGCGGTGGCCAGGGGGAGCGGGGCGCCGTAGCCGGCCAGGGTGAGGACCAGGGCCGCGTCGACGGGCCCGATGCCGCCCGGGGCCGGGACGGCGCCGGCGGCGGTGCTCGCGGCGAGGAACGCGAACAGCAGCTGCGGCCAGGTCAGCGGCACGTCCAGTGCCGTGCCGACCGAGGCGAGGACGCAGGCCTGGAGCAGCGGGGCCGCCGTCGCTCCGCCCCACAGGGGGAGGAAGCGGGCCGGGCGGCGGTGCAGCCGGCGGGCGTCGGTGAGCGCCGTGCGGACGAAGTCCACGGCGGGCCGGCGCAGGGGGCGTACGAGAACCAGGAGAGCCGCGCCCGCGGTGAGGATCAGGACCGCCCCCGCGGCGGCCGTCAGCAGCGTCCGCCCTTCGGGAAGAAGCTCGACCGGGGGCGCCGCGGTCGGCGCGGCCAGCAGCAGTACCAGGAGCACCAGCATCTTCGCCACTGCCCTGACCAGGGAGTACAGGGCGACGGAGGCGGTGGCGCGGGGCAGCGGGACGCCCCGGCGCTGAAGGAAGCGGACCGTGACCGCGTGGGCGCCGATGCCCGCGGGCAGCAGGTTGTTCGCGGCGCCCGCGGCGATCTGGGACACCAGCAGCAGGCCCTTGGGCAGCCGGTCGGCGACCGCGCCCTGGCGGGAGCAGGCGGCGGCGATCCAACCCGCGCCGGTGAACAGGCACCCGGCCAGCAGCCACCAGGGGTCGGCGGCGGCGAGACGGGCGGCGCCCTCGCTCAGGGAGCGCCGGTCGAGGGCGGCCCACCCGGCGAGCATCAGCAGCGGCAGCAGGGCGAGGACCCGGCGTACGACGGACGAGCCGGAGGCGCGGGCCGCCGAGGGGCGGGCGGACGTGACGGTCGGCGGGGGGCGGTCGTCCGCGCGGGGGAGCGGGGAGGCGGGACCGTCGAGCGGCAGCGGGGGCACGGCGCACGGCGTCCTTTCGCGTCATGTCCGCGGGCGGGGGCTGGGAGAGTTCTGCCCGCGCCCCGCACAGCTCAAAGGTGCCCCGACGGCGTCATCCGGACGACGTCGCCGGCAGGGCGAGGGCGAAGACCGTCGGGCCCGCCGCGCCGGCCAGGGTGAGGGAGCCGCCGTGGGCGTCGGCCAGCGAACGGGCCACCGACAGTCCGAGTCCGCTGCCGCCCCGGTCGCGGCTTCGGGCCTTGTCGACGCGGTAGAAGCGGTCGAAGACCCGCTCCCGGTCGCCGGGCGGGACGCCTGGCCCCTCGTCGGAGATCCGCACCAGCGCGGAGTCCCCCGTCACCGACACCGCGACGGACACCGGGGTGCCGGGCGGAGTGTGCACGGCCGCGTTGGTGAGGAGGTTGTCCAGCACCTGGCGGACACGGTGCGCGTCCAGCCGCAGCCGTACCGACTCCGGCCCGGGACGCACGGTCAGCGGATGGCCGGGATGGCTCGCACGGAACGCGTCGGCGGCCTGCTCGACCAGCGAGACCAGGTCGGCGTCCGCCATGCGCAGCGGGGTCTCCACCTCCGCCGCGTCCAGCCGGGCGAGCAGCAGCAGGTCGTCGAGGAGGACGCCCATCCGCGCGGCCTCGGCGCGCAGCCGGGCCAGATGCCGGTCACGCTCCTCGGGGGCGTTGGCCGCCGCGTACTGGAAGAGGTCCGCGTAGCCGCGCACCGACATCAGCGGGGTGCGCAGCTCGTGCGAGGCGTCCGCGACGAAGCTGCGCAGCCGCTGCTCGGCCCGGGCGCGGACCGCGAGGGAGTCGTCGATGTGCTCCAGCATCGTGTTGAACGCGGTGCGCAGTTCCTCCACCTCCGGGCCGCCGCCCGGCGCGTGCGCGCGCAAATGCAGCCGGGACGCCGACTCCGTCAGGTCGTGCGAGGCGATGCCGTGCGCGGTGTGCGCCATGTCGCTCAGCGGTTTCAGCCCGCGCCGCAGCATCGCCCGGCCGCACACCACGAGCGCCAGCAGCGCGAGGCCGAAGGTGACGACCTGGACGGTGACCAGCCGCCGTACGGTGCCCTCGATGGCGTCCATCGGCGCGCCGCTGACCAGGACCACGCCGGGCCCCGCCGAACAGGCCCGCAGCCGGTACACGCCCTCGCCCCTGAGGTGCTCGGTGCGCAGGACCTCCGCGCCCGTGGACGTCTGCGTCCTCGCCAGGGCGGTGAAGTCGGCGACGCCGGCCGGGTCGCCGGGCAGGTCGCCGGCGTCCTCGGGCCTGCGCAGCACCGGCGTGCCGTCGGCCGACACGTCGTACACGGCGTAGTACCAGCGGTAGTACTTCTTGCCGGTCAGCGTGCCGGAGTCGGCGATGCTCTTGGACTGCGCGACCTGGGCGAGCTTCAGCTGCTCGTTGAGCTGCGCGGACAGATAGTCGCGCATATAGGTCGTCAGGGCCGTGCCGACGATGGCGAACACCACCAGCGCCAGCGCGCCCAGGCCCAGCGCCAGCCGGGTGCCGAGCCGGAGCCTGCGGTACGCCCGCCGGATCCTGCGGATCACCGGGCCGCCTGCCGGACCACGTACCCGAAGCCGCGCACGGTGTGGATCAGCGGCGCGCCCGTCGCGTCGAGCTTGCGCCGCAGCCGGCTCACCACCAGCTCCACGACGTTGGAGCGGCCCCCGAAGCCGTACTCCCACACATGGTCCAGGATCTGCGCCTTGGTCAGCACAGTGGGCGACTTGCGCATCAGGTAGCGCAGCACCTCGTACTCCGTCGGCGTCAGCGTCAGCAGGCGCTCGCCGCGCCGCACCTCACGGGTGTCCTCGTCCATCGTCAGATCGCTCACCCGCAGCACCGACCGCTGGAAGGCGGGTCCCGCGCTGCGCCGCAGCACGGTGCGCAGCCGGGCCATCAGCTCCTCCACCGCGAACGGCTTGACCAGGTAGTCGTCCCCGCCGCGGGTCAGCCCCGCGACCCGGTCGGCGACGCCGTCGCGGGCGGTCAGGAACACCACCGGCACCATGGTCCCGGACCGCCGCAGACGGTCCAGGACGCCGAAGCCGTCGACGTCCGGCAGCATCAGGTCGAGCACCACGATGTCGGGGCGGAACTCGGCGGCGCGGCGCAGCGCCTCCTCGCCCGTGTTCGCGGTGACCGCTTCCCAGCCCTCGTAACGGGCGACCGTCGCCACGAGATCGGCGATCGGAGGGTCGTCGTCCACCACGAGGAGTCGCACTTTGTCCACGGGGTCATACTGCGTCACCGAACCGGCCGGACCGGAGCCCGGTTCCGCACCCGTGCGCAGATCGATACACACTTGAAAGTTGTACGACAGGAGATCGACAGCTCCGGCGGCCAGGCTCGGTGTCCTGAGGCCCCCCAGGGCCCCTGAGGCCGAGGAGTTCCCGTCCGTGACGACCGTCCAGTCGCCTCCCGCGCGCACCGCGACGATACGGCCCCGGGCCGTGGCCCGCACCGGTCTGTACGCCGTGCTGGCCGCCAACGCGGCCGTCGTGACCCTCTTCGCCGTCCAGGCGGGCTTCGCCTCCAACGCCCTCGTCGTGGTGGGCCGGTTCGCAGGTCTGTACGCCGCGCTGCTGATGGCGTTCCAGTTGCTGCTGGTCGCCCGGCTCCCCTGGCTGGACCGCCGCATCGGCATGGACCGGCTGACGAACTGGCACCGCTGGACGGGCTTCGGCCTGCTGTGGACGCTCGTCGGGCATGTCGTGTTCATCGCCTTCGGCTACGCCGAGTCGTCCTCCCTGGACCCGGTCAGCCAGGTGGTCGACCTCGCCGAGACCGTCGAGGGCGTCTTCCGCGCGGTCGTGGCGACGGGCCTCCTGCTGGTCGTCGGCGGGGCCTCCGCCCGCTGGGCCCGCCGCCGACTGGCCTACGAGACCTGGCACTTCGTCCACCTGTACGCCTATGTCGCCGTGGTGCTCGCCTTCACCCACCAGGTCGCCGCCGGCACCACCTTCACCGCCTCGTCCGCCGCGACGGCGTACTGGTACGGCGTGTGGGGCGTCGCCCTCGGCTCGGTGTTCGCCGGCCGGATCGTCCTGCCGCTGTGGCGCAACCGGCGTCACCGGCTGCGCGTCGAGGCGGTCGTCCCCGAGTCGGACGACGTCGTCTCCGTCTACGTCACCGGACGTGACCTGGACCGGCTGCCGGCCCGCGCGGGGCAGTTCTTCCTGTGGCGGTTCCTCACCAAGGACCGCTGGTGGCAGGCCAACCCGTTCTCGCTGTCGGCGGCGCCCGACGGGCGCACCCTGCGCCTGACCGTCAAGGCCGCCGGCGACGGCTCCGCCGGGCTGCGTCACCTCCAGCCCGGCACCCGCGTCTTCGCCGAGGGCCCCTACGGCGCCTTCACCGCGATGCACCGCACCCGGCCGGAGGCCGTCCTCATCGCCGGCGGCGTCGGGGTCACGCCCATCCGGGCGCTGCTGGAGGAACTGCACGGCCACGCCGTCGTGATCTACCGCGTGGGTGCCGACCGGGACGCCGTCCTCCACGACGAGCTGCGCGACCTCGCCCACGCCAAGGGCGCCGAGCTGCACCTCGTGACCGGCCCGCCCGTCCCCGACAGGCTGGCCCCGGGCGAGCTGGTCCGGCTGGTGCCGGACATCGCCGAGCGGGACGTGTTCCTGTGCGGACCGCCGCCGATGATGAACGCCGTGCTGGGCAGCCTGCGCGCGCTGGACGTGCCCCGGACGCAGGTCCACTTCGAGCGTTTCAGCCTGGCGGGATGAGAGGAAGACCGTGAAGCGAGCACTGCCTGTCCTGGTCCTGAGCATCGCCGGGCTCATCCCGGTGTGGCGTTACGAGCCGTCCTCGGGGGTGCCGTCGTCCGGCGCGGTCGCGGCGCCGGCGCAGACGACTTCGCCGGCCGGTTCCGCCGCCGGGCCCGCGTCCGGCTCCGCGTCCGGCTCGTCCGTCGTCGTCAAGGGCACGGTCGTGAGCACCGACAAGGGGGACGTGCAGGTCGAGGTGACCTACGAGGGCGGCCGGATCACGGCCGTCAGGATGCTGAAGCAGCCCGACCACCCGCAGACGACGGCCGCGGTGCCGAGGCTGATCGCGGGGACGCTTCAGGCGCAGAGCGCGGACATCGACACGGTGTCAGGGGCGACGGTGACCAGCGAGGGCTACAAGAAGTCCCTCCAGGCCGCCATCGACGCGCGGACCTCCTGACGGCCGCGGCCCCGCGCCCTGCCGAAAAACGACAGGTCTAGACTCTCTCCGCAACGGCCCGACCTCAAAAGGTCGAGAGCGGGCGGAGACTGTCAGACCCGAAGGGCATTCGGCGTTTTGATACGGATAGATTCAGTCACGAAGCGATACCCGGACGGCACCGTGGCGGTCGACCGGCTCTCCCTCGACATACCGGACCGCTCCATCACCGTCCTTGTCGGCCCCTCCGGATGCGGCAAGACGACGACCCTGCGCATGATCAACCGGATGGTCGAGCCCACCGAGGGCGCCATCCTCCTCGACGGCGAGGACATCCAGCGGCAACCCGTCGAAACCCTGCGCCGGTCCATGGGATACGTCATCCAGAACGCCGGTCTCTTCCAGCACCGCACGATCGTCGACAACATCGCCACCGTGCCCCGCCTGCTCGGCTGGAGCAAGGACAAGTCCCGCTCGCGGGCGCGGGAGTTGATGGAGCGGGTCGGTCTCGACGCCTCGCTCGCCAAGCGGTACCCCTACCAGCTCTCCGGCGGCCAGCAGCAACGCGTGGGCGTCGCACGGGCGCTCGCCGCCGATCCGCCGGTCCTGCTGATGGACGAGCCGTTCTCCGCCGTCGACCCCGTCGTCCGCAAGGGACTCCAGGACGAACTCCTGCGCTTGCAGGACGAGTTGGGCAAGACGATCGTCTTCGTCACGCACGACATCGACGAGGCGGTGAAGATCGGCACCATGGTGGCGGTGCTGCGCACCGGCGGCCGGCTCGCCCAGTTCGCGCCGCCCGCCGAGCTGTTGAGCCATCCGGCCGACGAGTTCGTCGAGGACTTCCTCGGCGCCGACCGCGGCGTGCGGCGCCTGTCCTTCTTCACCTGCGCCGGACTCGACCTGCTCACCACGCCGATCGTCGCCGTCGACGCGAGCGCCGAGCAGATCGCCGCCCGCGCCGGCGCCCCCTACCTCCTCGTCACCGACGTCGAGGGCAAGCCGCTGGGCTGGGGCGAGCCGGACGAGTTGACGGCCGGGCGGATCGACCCCGCCCGGCTGCTCTCCTGCGGCAGGCCGTTCACCGCCGGCACCGACTCGCTGCGGGCCGCGCTGGACTGCGCCGTGCTCTCGCCCACCGGCTGGGCCGTCGCCGTCGACGAGGAGGGCCGGGCGGCCGGCGTCGTCTCCCAGCAGAGCATCGGCGAGGCGATCCGCGGCGCCCACGCCGAAGGCCGCGACGAGGCGGCCGAGACCGCGGTGAAGGCCGTCCGGTGAACGGGTTCTTCGACATCCCGAGCGACCTCCAGCACAGTTGGGCCGGTCTCATCGGGCTGCATCTGCGCGAGGCCCTGCTGCCCGTCCTGGCCGGTCTGCTGCTCGCCCTGCCGCTCGCCCAACTCTGCGTGCGGCTGCGCTGGCTGTACCCGCCGGTGCTGTGGGTGACGACCGTGCTGTACGCCATCCCCTCGCTGGCCTTCTTCGTCGTCCTCATCGACTACACCGGCCAGACCGAGCTCACCGTGATGATCCCGCTGACCGTCTACACGCTGGTCGTCCTCGTCCCCGCGATCGTCGACGGGGTGCGCTCGGTGCCGCGGGAGACGCTCGCCGCCGCCACCGCCATGGGCTTCGGCCCCGTACGCCGCTACCTCCAGGTGCAGTTGCCGATCGCCGTGCCCGCGATCATCGCCGGGCTGCGGGTGGCGACCGTGTCGAGCATCAGCCTCGTCAGCGTCGGCGCCCTCATCGGCAACCAGGGCGCCCTCGGCAACCTCCTGCACGACGCCACCATCTACAACCGGCCGGAACTCGCCTGGAACGCCGTGCTCACCATGGCCGTCCTCGCGATCCTCGCCGACGGCCTGCTGGTGCTCCTGCGCGTCCTGCTCACGCCGTGGATGCCGAGCGGCGCCCGTACGCCGCGGAAGGCGGTCGCGACCCGGTGAACGTCCTCAACTTCATCCACGCCTTCTTCAGCGACGGCGCCCACTGGCAGGGCTACGACGGCATCCCCACCCGCCTGGGGGAGCACGCCGGTTACACCCTCGAAGCGCTCGCCCTCGCCGCCGCCGTCGGACTGCCGGTCGGCCTGCTCACCGGGCACTACGGCCGCGGCGGCAACGCGCTGTCCATGGTCGCCACCGCGGGGCGGGCACTGCCCACCTTCGGCCTGCTGGTGCTGATGACCCTGCTGCTCGGCTTCGGGATGCTGCCGGTGATGATCCCGCTGGTCGTCCTCGCCGTCCCGCCCATCCTGGTCACGACGTACGAGGCCGTGCGCTCCGTCGACCCCTCCCCGGTCGACGCCGCCCGGGGCATGGGCATGCGGGAGAGCGGGATCCTCTTCCGGGTGGAGCTGCCGGTCGCGCTCCCGCTGATCCTCGGCGGCCTGCGCTCCGCCGCCATCCAGATCGTCTCCACCGCCACCATCGCCGCGTACGTCAGCCTCGGCGGCCTAGGGCGCTACATCGTCGACGGCCTCTACCAGCGCGACTACGAGAAGGTCGTGGGCGGCGCCAGTCTGACCGCCGTGATGGCCCTGGCGACCCTCGCCGTGTTCTGGGCGGTGGCCCGGGTGGCGGTGTCGCCGGGAGTGCGCCGGGGCGACCCCAAGGCCTGACGCCCGCGAGGGGAGGCGCGCCACCGCCCCGCGAGGGGAGGCGCGCTCACCCCTGGGTCCGCGCCAGCGCCTGTTCCAGCACCACCAGCAGCGCGTCGCGGACCGAGCCCCGCTCGCGGGCGTCGAAGACCAGCACCGGCACGCCCTCGGACACGTCGAGCGCCCAGCGGACCTCCTCCAGCGTGTGCGCGACCTGGCCGTCGAAGGCGTTCACGGCCACGGCGAACGGGATCCGCCGGTGCTCGAAGTAGTCCACAGCGGCGTAGCAGTCGTCCAGGCGGCGCGTGTCGACGATGACGAGCCCGCCGACCGCGCCCTCCACGATGTCGTCCCACATGAACCCGAACCGCTCCTGCCCGGGCGTGCCGAACAGGTACAGCTTCAGGGTGGGGTCGATGGTGATGCAGCCGAAGTCCATGGCGACGGTGGTCGTCGTCTTGCGCGGGGTGTGGCTGAGGTCGTCCACGCCCGCGGCGACCTCGGTGATGGCCGCCTCGGTGGTCAGCGGCTCGATCTCGGAGATCGCGCCGACGGCGGTGGTCTTGCCCACGCCGAAGCCGCCCGCGATCACCAGCTTCACCGGCAGCGGGGGCCGTACGGCGGCCTGGTCGGCGGTGTGCCGTACGAGTGGTTCAGTCGGAGTCACGGAGTACCCCCCGGGAGTCGGGGATGGCACGGAGGCCATCGATGAGCCTGCGCAGGACGGACGCGTCGTGGGCGACGCCGGCGTCCGGCACGTGCACCGACAGCTGCCCCGCCGCGCGCAGGTCCTCGGCGAGGACCCGCACGACGTTCAGGTGCAGCCGCAGCCGGGCCGCGATCTCCGCGATCGACTGCGGCACCCGGCAGGCGGCGACGATGTCGTGCTGTTCGAAACAGAGCCGGTCGAGGGCGCCGAGCCCGTCGGCGGTGGCCACCAACTGGGTCTCGACGGGCATCGTCCGCCCGGACGACGCCGCGCCCGCGCCCGCGACCCGCCCGGCGGTGACCAGGAAGGGCCGGACGGCGGACGCGGGACCGACCGGTGCGGCGCCGTCCTCGCCGGCGTCGCGCGCGGTGCGGCCGTCCGCCATCGCTGCTTCGCTTCCTCTCTGGACCGGCGGGCCGGGCGCCGACGGCCGGTCAGCGCGACCTGACGGCGCCGACGCTGTTCTTCAGCTCCAGAACGAGCTGCGGACTCAGCGCGGCGCCCGCCCGGTTGGCGAACACCGTCATCTCGTAGGCGATGTTGCCCAGCTTGGCCTCCTTGTCGGTGACCACGCCGAGGACGGCGCCGCTGCCGATCGCGGAGACCAGGACGTGGCCGCCTTCGAGGTCGATGATGACCTTGTTCAGACCGCCCAGGCCGTAGTTGCCGGAGGCGCCCGCGGCCAGGCTGGTGATGCCCGAGACGATCGCGGCCAGCCGCTCGGAGTCGGCGTGCTCGCGCAGTTCCGACACGGCGATCAGCAGGCCGTCGGAGGACACCGCGATGGCGTCCACCACCCCGGCGGTCTCGGTGGCGAATCGGTTGAGCAGCCAGGTGAAGTCGGCTGCGGCGGCCCGCAGATCGGTCGGCGTGGCGTCTCCCGGGGGAGTCTCACCTGTCGACGTGCTCACTGCTCGGCTCCTTCCGGAAGGTGGTTCTGGCGGTGCGCGGGGTTCCGGTGGTCGGTGTCCTGGGTGTCTTGCGTGTCTTCGGTGACGGGGATGGCGGCGGGGACCGCGGGGCGGGGGTGCTCGCCGGTGTCGCGGTGGGCGCGTTCCACGGCCGCCTCGAACTCCTCCAGCGCGCTGCGGACGGCGTCCGCGTCCGCGGGCCGTGCGGGGCCGCGCGCGGCCTGCTGGGCGGCGTCGGCGGTCGTGCGCAGCGTGGCGCCGCGGACCCTGCGGCGCAGCGGGCGGGGGCCGTCGGGCTGGGGTTCCGCCGGGCGGTCGGCCCGGACGGGACGGCCGGAGGTGCCGCCCTCGGTACGGGGGTGGGGGACCGGGGCGGGGTCGCGGGCCTCGGTGGAGGCGGTGGCGGCGGCCGGGGCGGTGTGGTCGGCCTGGGGGCGGGCGGTCCGGGGAGCCTCGGTGCGGGGGGCCGGGGCGGCCTGGTGGGTCGCGGTGCCGGTGTGGGCGGGGGCGGGCGCGCCTTCGTGGGCTTCGGTGGGGGCCGGGACCTGTTCCTCGCCGTGCGTTCCGGTGCCGTCGGGGAGATCCGGGTCGGACGTCCTCGCGTGGGCCGGGTGCGGGGGCCGCGTCTCGTCGGCCGACGCCGGGTCGCGCCGGGGGACGCGGCGGGGGAGCGGGGCCGGCTCACCGTCGTCGGCGGCCCAGGCCGGGACGGAGAGGGCACGGGAGGGGCCGGACGCGGGCGCCGAGGGCGCGGGAAGCGAACCGTACGCCTCCGCGTCCGGGTCCGCCCCCGTGAGCGCTCGCGCGGTCCCGGCGTCGCTCGTGCCGCTCGGAGTCAGCAGCAGGGCGGAGGGGATCACCGCTTCCGCCGTCACACCACCGCCGGGCGTGCGGGAGAGGGTGACGGCGATGTCCCAGCGGCGCGCCAGCGCGCCCACCACGAACAGGCCGAGCACCTTCGTCGGCACCACGTCGAGGCGCTCGCGGCGCACCAGACGGGCGTTCTCCTCGGCCAGGCGCTCCGCGCTCATGCCCAGACCGTGGTCGGCCACGGTGATCGTCGCACCGCCGTCGACGGAGTCGACGGCCACCTCGACGGGGCTGCCCTCAGGCGAGAACGACACGGCGTTCTCCAGGAGTTCGGCGACCATCAGCGTCAGGTCGCCGATGACGTCGGGCTCCACCATGACCTCGGTCCCGGCGTGCAGCCGTACCCGCTGGAAGCCCTCGATCTGGCCGAGCGCCGCACGCACCACGTTGGTCAGCGCGCTGGGGCCGGAGTCCAGGACGGCCTCGCGGATGCCGGCCAGCAGCATCAGACTGTCGGCGTTGCGGCGCAACCGGACGGCGATGTGGTCGATGGAGTAGAGCCGTTCGAGCAGCGCGGGGTCGGTCTCGCCACGCTCCACCGCGTCGATCAGCGCGAGTTGACGCGTCGTCAGGTTACTGACGCGGCGGCCCACGTTGCCGAACATCTCCGCCACGTTGCGCCGGCTGAGCACCTGGCGCTCAAGTAGCGCGGCCGCCGTGGTCTGAACGTTGTTGAAGGCCTCGGCGAGTTCGCCGATCTCGTCGTCCGCGGTGACCGGCAGCTCGCGCAGACGGGGCGGCCCGCTTTCCTCGGCGTCGTCGTCCGCCACCCGCGCGAGCTCGCGCCCGGCGACGTCGGCGACCTCCTGAGCGGCCCCCGTCAGGGCCAGCACCGGGCGGATCACGCTACGGCGCACCAGGACCGCGAGGGCGATCCACAGGGCGAAGCCGAGCAGCGCCAGGCTGAGCAGCAGACCGGCACGCCACTGGGCGCTGGTCGACGCGTCGTCGGCCCGGTCGGCGATCTGGCCGATGAGCGAGCCGGTGATCTCGACCCGCGTCGAGGCCTGCTGGTTGTAGAGGTGGTAGGAGTCGAGCGCCTCCCGGAACGCCGCGCGCAGCTCGTCCTTGGAGCCGGCCTGCAACACGCTGGGGTCGACGGCCAGTTCGGCGTAGTGCCGGCCGATCGCGGCCATCGAGGAGTTGTGCTCGACGCCGCCGAGCTCGTCGGTCTGCGCCTCGGTGGCGAACCGGGCGAACCGCCCGGACTGGTAGGCGTACGACTCGGCGGAGCCCACCGCGTTCATGAACTCGATGAGGGCGTTGCTGTCGCCGGTACGGGCGGAGAAGACACCGGTCTCGAAGGCGCCGTGCGCGGCGTCGGCGCGCAACAGCGAGTCGAGCAGGTTGCCGGTGAAGGTCGTCGCGAGGTCGGAGCTGCGGTCCAGGCCGAGTCCGTCGATGAGGCCGTCGGCGGCGCCCGTGTACGCGGGGTCGATGTTGTCGGCGGGGAGGAAGCCCTGCTCGATGGTGTCGCGCAGGCCGGCCAGGCCCTCGATCTCCCTGAGCGCCTGTGCCTCGCCGGCCGGCAGCCGCCCGCCGAACGTGTCGCGCACCTTCTGCACCTGTGAGTCTACGGCGAGTTGGGCGACCCGGTAGGCGCTGGTGGAGGGGGTGCCGCCGTCGAACGACGCCTCGTGCCGCACCGAGAGCAGGATGGCCTGCTGGTGCTCCGCCTGTAGGTCGGTGACGAGTCGGGCCACCTCGGCGCTGTCCCGGACCAGCCGGGCCGCCGACTCGGCGCGGTCGGACTCCTCGACCAGGTTCACGACGAGGTACGTCAGCAGCAGTGCGATCACCGTCATCGGTACGCCGACGAGGACGTTGAGCTTGCGCTGGAAAGGCCATCTGTCGGCGAAGCCCCGCCGGCCCCGGCGGACCGGTGAGGCCGCCCCGGGCGGCCGGGCGGGCGCGTCCACCGGTTTCGTGGACACCAGGCCTCCTTCAGGGTCTCGCAGGCGCACGCCGTTGTGACCGACGTCAACTGCCGTGACACTATCGCGCCTTTGTGCGGTCGGGTTGTCGCCCTAAGTCAAGAATCCATTACGAAGCGCCCCTTTCGCGGACACGATCGGTCACGAATCGAAGCCGATCGGTAACCCGGAGGCACTTGACTGATGGAGAAGCGGATGGATTGGATCAGTTGCAGCGTGCTTCAGTTCCCTCTCACCGACCCCCGAGCCCGGAACGGCAACCGTGACTTCCAACGCCCACAGCAGCAGGTCCCTCCGGCACCACCCCGGCGCGGCAGCCGTCGCCCTCGTCGCGACGACGGTCCTGCTGGCGGGATGTTCCTCCTCCGACGACACCACCGACCCGCTCGCCGAGGGGAAGGCGGACGGCAGCACCGTCGTCGTCGGCTCCAACAACTTCGCCGAGAGCATCCTGCTCGCGGACATCTACGGCGAGGCCCTCAAGGCCAAGGGCATCAAGGTGTCCTACAAGCCCAACATCGGCAGCCGCGAGACCACGTACGGCCTGCTCAAGAACGGTTCCATCACCGTTCTGCCCGAGTACAACGGCTCCCTGCTCGCCTACTTCGACGCGAAGGCCGAGCAGAAGTCGACGGAGGCGGTCAACGCCGCCGTGAAGGCCAAGCTCGACCCCAAGCTGACGCTGCTGGAGTCCTCCGCGGCCGAGGACAAGGACTCCGTCGCGCTCAACCAGGAGACCGCGAAGAAGCACAACCTCACCGCGGAGTCCACCCTCGACGACATCAAGGACATCGCCCCGCAGCTGGTCCTCGGCGGCTCGCCCGAGTTCCAGACCCGGCAGCAGGGCATGGTCGGCCTGGAAGCGGTGTACGGCCTGAAGTTCAAGTCCTTCAAGGCGCTCGACGCCGGCGGCCCGCTGACCCAGGCCGCGCTGAAGAAGGACACCGTGCAGGCCGCGGACATCTTCACCACCGACCCGACCATCAACAGGGACAAGTTCGTCGTCCTCAAGGACCCGAAGAACCTCTTCGGCTTCGCCAACGTGACCCCGCTGGTCTACAAGAGCGGGCTCTCGAAGGAGGGCGTCGACGCGCTCAACGCGGTCTCGGCCAAGCTCGACACCAAGACGCTGCTCGACCTGGACGATCAGGTGCAGCTCCAGCGCAAGGACCCGCTGGACGTCGCCAAGGCGTGGCTGAAGTCGGCCGGCCTGTCCTGAGGTCCGCGGCTGCCGGGGCGGGCCGGGTCGTGACCTGCTCCCGGTCCGCCGGAAAACGGGAGGCGACCGCCAGCGGCCCCCGCTACCCTCGTCGGCCGTGAACAGAAGACGGCAAAAGAAGCTGACGGCACGCCTGGTCGGCGCGGCCGGGTCCGGCGACCGGCAGGGCGTGGCCGCGCTGTTGCGCGCCGGCGCCGATCCGGCGGTGGCCGACACCGACGGTCGTACCCCCCTCTACGCGGCCTCCGTGCACGGGGCGGCGGAGACCGCCCGGCTCCTTCTCGCCGCCGGAGCCCCGCCCGACGTGGAGAGCGGCGGCCTCGGCTCCGAGGGAACACCTCTGTGCGCGGCCGCATGTTGGGGGCACACCGACACCGTCCGCGTCCTCCTGGCCCACGGCGCCGACCCCGCCCGCCGCGAGGACCACGGCACCGGCCGCACCCCGCTGGAGTGGGCGGCCACGGGGCCGTACCCGGAGACGATCGCCGTACTGCGCGCGGCCGGAGCCACAATCTGACGAGACGTCAACAGGGGATCTACCGGCCCGCGTCGGCGATCAGCAGATCGAGCAGCGCGATCAGCACGTCCCGGCACGACTCCCGTTCCCGGGCGTCGCACAGCAGCACCGGAACGCCCGCCGGCAGCGCCAGCGCCTGACGGATCTCGTCCGCCGGATACGGGTGCAGCCCGTGGAAGCCGTTGACCCCGACGACGAACGGGATCTTGCGCCGCTCGAAGAAGTCGATCGCCGCGAAACCGGCGTCCGGCCGGCGCACGTCGATCAGCACCACCGCTCCCAGCGCGCCGACGGCCAGGTCGTTCCACATGAACCAGAACCGCTGCTGACCCGGCGTGCCGAACAGGTACAGCACCAGGTCGTCGCCGATGGTGATCCGCCCGAAGTCGAGCGCCACGGTGGTGGACCGCTTCTCCTCGATGCCCTTCAGGTCGTCCACGTCCAGGCCCGCGACGGTCAGCGGCTCCTCCGTGCGCAGGGGCGCGATCTCGCTGACCGAGCCGACCATCGTGGTCTTGCCGACGCCGAAACCGCCGGCGACGAGGATCTTCACCGCGTCGGGGGCCGCAGGGGCCCCGGCGGCGGTGGGGTCAGATGCGGTCAAGGCCGTCCCTCACTTTCTGCAGCAGCTCCAGGTCCCGGCCGCCGTCACCGGTCACGGGACGGGGCGGCCGGGCCGTGATCAGCCCCGCCTCCAGCAGATCGCAGAGCATGATGACGACCACGCTCACCGGCAGGTCCAGCAGCGCCGCGAGCTCCGCAACGGCGACCGGCCGGGCGCAGATCCGCACGATCCGCGCATGCTCGGGCTGCGGCCGGGTCGCCCGCTCCGGCGGTGGGTCCACCGCGGTCACCGTAGTGATGAGCGTGAAGTCGGCACGGCTGGGCCGGGTCCGCCCGCCGGTGAGGGCGAACGGCCGCACCAGCCGGCCCGCTTCGTCGCCTCCGCTCACCTCACCCGCCGAGACGGCGCGAGGCGGGACCGACACCGGTCCGCGGCGCCGCGCTGAGGTGCTCGCCGATCTTCTTCACCAGCATGTTCATCTGGTACGCCACCACGCCGACGTCCGCGTGCGAGCCGGCCAGCACGACCAGGTGGGCCCCCGGCCCGGCCGAGGTGAGGATCAGGTAGCTGTTCGCCATCTCTATGAGCGCCTGGCGCACCGGGCCGCCGCGGAAGTCCATGCTGACGCCCTTGCTGAGGCTCATCAGGCCGGACGCGGTCGCCGCCAGCCGCTCGGCGTCCTCGCGCGTGAAGCCCAGGGACTTGCTGACCACCAGCCCGTCCTCGGAGAGCACGACGGCCTGGTTCACATCGGCGACCTTCTCCACCAGTCCGGTGAGCAGTTGGTCGAGCTTGGTGTCGGTGGCGGGCGTGGAGTATGTCATCGCGGTGTCCTTCATGAGCGGTCGGCGGGCGGTGTCGGGGTCGGGGCGGCTGCGGCCGTCTCCTCGGGGCGGGAGGGTGGCCTGTCGGCGTCGTCGCGTGCGCGCAGGGTGCCGCGCTGGAAACCGGCGAGGGAGGAGGCGGCGCGCTCGGCGGTGAACTCCTCGAACGCGTCGCCGTCGTCGGTGCGGCCGCCTGTCCCGTCGCGTGCCGGCTCCTCGCGCAACTCGGCGACGAGGCTGGTCTGTGGGACCCGGCGGGGCAGCGGCGGGGCGCCGGGTGAGCGGCCGGAGCCCGCCGCACCGGGCGCGGGCGGGCTCGCGGCCGTCCCGGCGGGCGTCTCCTTGCGCGTCCGCACCCCCGCGGCGCCGGGCGTCCTGACGGGCAGGCCGGTGTCGGAAGCCGGCGGGGAGGGCGGCGGGCCGTCGGGCGCGCTCGGCGCCTGAGACTCGTCCGGCGTGGCTGACGCGTCCGGCGGCTGCGACGCGTGCGCCTCGTCGTCCGCCGGGCCGCCGGCGTCCCGCGCGGTCGTGGCGGACGGTGCGGTGAGCGCCTCGCGCACCGCTTCCAGCACGCCCGGCGCGGGCGATGACACAGCGGAGTGCGGGATGTCCGGCTCGACAGTCGGCCCGGTCGGCCCGGTCGGCCCGGTCGGCCCGGTCGGCCCGGTCGGCCCGGTCGGCCCGGTCGGCCCGGTCGGCCCAGAGTCGTCCGGCTCAGCGCGCTCGCCGTCCGCCGTCTCACGCACCACGACGTCCTTCGGCAGCAGCACGATCGCCGTGGTGCCACCGTACGGCGAGGGGCGCAGGGTCACGGCGATGCCGTGCCGGGTGGCCAGCCGGGCGATCACGAACATGCCCAGCCGCAGGTCGTCGGCGAGCGCCACCACGTCGAACTGCGGCTCCACCGCCAACTGGGCGTTGAACGAGGCGTAGTCCTCCTCGGACAGCCCGAGACCGCGGTCCTCCACCTCGACCGCCAGGCCCTTGGCCACCGACGTCGCCCGCACCGCGACCGGGCTCGGCGCCGGGGAGTAGGACGTCGCGTTGTCGATGAGCTCGGCCAGCAGGTGGATCACGTCCGCCACGGCCGGAGGGGCGACGCACACCTCCTCCTCGGTGTGCACCTCCACCCGCGCGTACTCGGCGACCTCGCCGACGGCGCTGCGCAGGATGTCGACCAGCGCGACCGGCTCCGACCAGCTGCGCCCGGGCCGTCCGCCGCTGATGATGACGAGGTTCTCCTCGTAGCGGCGCAACTGGGAGGCCGCGGAGTCCAGTTCGTACAGTCCCTTGAGGACGTCCGGGTCCTGGTGGGCGCGTTCCAGCGCGTCCAGCTTGCTCAGCTGGAGGTTGACCAGGTTCTGGCTCTGCCGTGCGATGCCCAGGATGATCTTCTGGAAACCGCGCCGGGTGTCGGCGAGTTCGACGGCGGTGTGCACGGCCGTGCGCTGCGCGGTGTTGAACGCCTCGGCCACCTGGCCGAGTTCGTCGCCGCCGTAGTCGAGGGGCGGGGCCGCCGAGTCCACGTCGACAGTCTCTCCCCGGTCGAGCCGGGCCACCACCTCGGGGAGCGTCTCCCGGGCCAGACCCAGCGTGGCCCTCCGCAGTCCGCGCAGCCGCCGGAACAGCGAACGGGTGATCCGCCAGGACATCCCGACGCACAGCAGCAGCGCCACGAGCCCGGCGGCGCTCAGTGCTGCGGCCTTGACCAGCAGATCGCGCGCTTCCACCGCGCTGCTTTCGAGCAGCGCCCCGGTCCGCTGCCGGATCAGCGCCGAGTACTGGTCGGAGACCTCGATGAGGGCGGCGCGCCACTGGCCCCGCACGTCGGGCAGGGGGACGTCGCCGTTCTCGCGCTGGTCGGACCGGGCGGCGAGGACCCTGTCCTCGACGGACTCCAGGGTGCGCCACTGCGGGCTGCGCAGGATCTTCTCGGCCTGCGTCTTCGTCGAGCCGGTGAGGGAGGGCACGATCTGGTCCTGGACCAGCCAGCGGCGGGCGTTCACCGTCTGCGCGAACGCGGCCCACTCCTTCTCGTCCATGCGTCCCTTCGGGCCGGCGAGCGTGAGGTACAGGTCCTCCTCGGAGACCAGCTCGGCGGCGTGCTCCAGGGCGACGAGCGGGCCGGCCTGCGAGGTGAGGTCGCCGTCGTCGACCTGGGACAGCTCCTGGAAGGCGTGGATCTGGTCGTCGATGATCGACGTGTACTGGTCCAGCGCCTGAGCGGCGGTGATGTCGGTGGGGTCGTCCACCTGACCCCGGTAGTACTCCAGGCTGCCCACGGAGGCGATCACCGAGAACATCCGCTCGCGGACGCGGGCGGGCGCCCGCTGGATGTCGTTCGCGCGGGCGACCAGCTTCGCGACCACCGCGTCCGTCTTCGCGCGCTGCGCCTGAAGCGCCGCGGGGGAACCCTGGGGCGAGGCCAGCCACACGGCCGACAGGCTGCGTTCCTGTTGCAGCGCGAGCGTGGCCTCGGTGCCCATGGCGCCGGTGGAGCGGCTCAGTTCGGTCTGCGCGCGCAGCCGCATGCCCTCGGAGAACATCTGGATCGTCGTCACGCTCCACATGGCGGCGAGGGTGACGCCGGGCACCAGCGCCAGGAGGATCAGGGAGAGACGTATGGAGCCGAGACGGCGGCGCCGGGCACCTGTCCGTGGTGACATGGTCGTCCTTGGGCGAGCGGCGGGGGAGTCGGGGAGCGGGGCGGGGCGTGCGGACCGGTCAGCGGTCGTTCAGCGGCCGGGCAGCGGCCGGTCAGCCGGTTCCGGCGGTGGCGTACCGGGCCCCGTCGGCCACATCGGCCTTCGTGACGAAGGCGGGGCCGGTCAGGACCGGGGCCGTGCCGCCGCCGCTGACGCCGCCGTTCGTCTCGTGGAGCCAGAGCGCGTCCACGGCGAGATAGCCCTGGAGCCACGGCTGCTGGTCCACCGCGAACCGGACCCTGCCGTCGCGGACGGCGGCGACCAGGTCCTTGTCGAGGTCGAAGGTGGCGACCTCGGCACCGCTGCCGGCGTCCCTCACCGCCTTCACCGAGGCCAGCGCGACCTGCGCACCGTTGGCGACGACCTGGTCCACCGACGGGTCCCGCCCGAGGCGGGCCGCCACCGCGGCGGTCATCGCGTCCCGGTCGGTGCCGTCGACGTAGAGCATCTCGGTCTCGCCGGCGAAGGCCTTCTTCACCCCGGCGCAGCGGGCCTCCAGGGCGACGTTGCCCCGCTCGTGGATGACGCACAGCGCGTGCTTCCTGCCGAGTGCGTCGAGCCTGTCGCCGACGGCACGGCCGGCGACGCTCTCGTCCTGCCCGAAGTACGCCAGCAGCCCGGCGGAACGCCAGGCGTCGATCCCGGAGTTGAGGCCGACCACGGCGATGCCCGCCGCCCTGGCCTGCGTCACCGGGCCTTTCATCGCCCGGGGCTTGGCCAGGGTCACGGCGATGCCGTCGACCCTGTCGCGGACCGCGTCCCGCACCAGCGCGGCCTGTCCCGCGGCGTCGGCGTCGCTCGCGTAGGTCAGTTCGACGCCGTCCTTGGCGGCGGCCGTCTCCGCGCCCCTGCGCACCGACTCCCAGAAGGCGTCGCCCTGCGCGCCGTGGGTGACCAGGGCGACCCTGATCCGGTCGCCGGGGCGTCCTGCCGGGTCCGGGTCCGGGCCGGAGGCCGTCGCGTCGGAACAGCCGGCGACGAGGAGGAGACAGAGGGCGGCGGAGGCGGCCGCCCGCGCGGCTCCCGGGGAAGCGGAGGGCGAGCGAGCGGGGAGGGGAGTGTTCATGGGGGGCTGTACCTCGCTGTGCGGCAGAGCAGGAGGACGTGCGAGCGCTGCCGGAACGAAGGGGCGCGTACCGGCGAAAGGTTTCGCTGGCTCGGAGCCAACCGCGTGTGACCGCCGGTAGTCAAGTGAACGACCACTCGTGGTGAGGTGCTGCTGCCGCATCGTGATGTGGAACGGAGCCCACGGGCCCGCGCGGAGAGGTCACCGCAGGTGGATTGACTGACTGTCAATCAAAGTGGAAGGCGCACGGCGGCCCGGAGCGGACGGCGCGTGCCTGTCTCGGAGCCCCCGGACGGGCGCATGCCCGTGCCGACGCCGTCGCCGGCGCCGGCACAGAGGACGACAACGCTGACCGTGCCGTACGGGGTCAGGCCGGTTCCCCGCGGTGGGGGAAGGTCATGGCCTTGTCCGCCAGGGCGTCCTTGCGCCGCTGACGGCGGCTGCGCCGGGGTTCCTGGTCGGGCACCCACCCGAAGGCCATGCAGCTCCCCGTGACGCCGAGGAGCAGGCCGATGACGAAGCCCCCGATGTTCGACGTGACCCACGAGCCCAGCGAGCACAGGACGCCGATGATCGAGTAGAAGAGGCGCTGCGAGGGGTTGAACAGGATCAGCAACCCGCACAGCAGCATCACGGACGGCAGGAGGTAGCCCGCCAGTCCCTGCATGCCGATGCGCAACAGGACCGGCAGCGGAGCCTTCATGGTCAGCAGGATCTCCGCGCCGCCCAGGACGAGCAGCACTCCGCCGGCGAAGGGCCGGTGCCTCTTCCAGTCCTGGAAGCGGTTCACTGCGGGCAGCCCTTGCCCCCGAACCTCATGTGGAGGTCGGGGAGCTTGAACACGGCCGCGGTGGCGGCGTAGTTGTGCTGGTAGAGGTCGGTGATGACGACCTTGTCGGCCTGCTGGCCGTAGACGCCGGCCGGGCCCTGCTTGCCGACCTTGTCGAAGGTGCTGGAGTCGCGGCCGATCTCGATGTTGTTGAAGGCGGCGTCACCGGTGATGTCGTCGGAGTCGATGGCCAGGTTCTCCACGTCGACCTTGGTGCCCTTGTCGCCCGCGGTGAGGACGAGCTGGATGCCGCCGAGGTCGACGCTCTGACACAGGTTGGTCAGCTTGCCCTTCTTCACGACCGAGGTGACGACCAGCACCTGGCCGCCGGTGTCGCCCTCGTTGGGGCTGTTCTCGATCATGTGGTCCAGCGCGCCGAACTGGGCGAAGCCGTCGCCCTCGAGCTTGTCGGCGGTGACCACGAACGGCATACCGGAAATAGCGAACTGCACACCCAGCGCTCCCTGGGCGGTCAGGACCGCGAGGCCGGCCGCGACGAAGGTCGCGGGCACCGCCATCACGGCGGCCCGGCGAAGCCGGACCCGGCCGCGTCTTACGGCCGGACCGCTCTCGGGGTTCTCGGGGGTGTTGTCGGCGGACGACGTGACGTCCGGGGACGAGGCCATGTCTGCTCCCATGGGCATAGTCATGCGGGTTGGGCTTCAGTGGCGTCGTTGTCCTGGCGCGGACAGCGGACTGTCGCGCACCGCTCCTCACAACTCCCGGATGTTGTCGCAAGGGCTTACCCGTTACGCGTCAGTAGCCTCTTCGGAAGTTACCGATGGTTACACCCAGGGGTCAAGGGAGATGTGGAAAAACGGTGTCCATTGTGTATCGCCTGTGATCCACACTGTCACCCAGGTGCGCGTTTATGTCGAATGGATCATCAACTTGGCTTCAAATGCTTGACGTTGACTGACCCTCAGGTCTACAACTCTCGTGGCTCAGACCGGATCCGTGGCGCCGGATCCGCAGCGTGGTGACATCGGCCGCGCTCCCGGACACGGGTCCGGCCGCCGTCAGCCGGCGGCCGGACCTCCTGTCAGTAACGGCATTCCCGCCCGGGCATCCAGCACGGGCTTTCCGCGCCCCGAGTCCCATTCGTCCACCGGCGCCGCCCACGGCCACCACCCCCCTGTCCGTGGGGTCCGACGCCTCTCACCGCTGCCGGTCCGTCACGTACGGAGAAGGCGTGACGGGCCGGTTCCGGCCGACGCGGACTCGCGTCCCCTCTGTTCCCACGACCAGCGTGTTCGCCCAACCCCCCACCCGATCCCCTTCGTTCGGCCGACTTCCCCGAACGACCCCCCACTTCAGAAATGAGGCACCCGCATGCGCGTCCGTACCCTCCTCGCCGCCGCCGGTTCCGTCGCCGCCCTCTCGCTGACGGCCGTCAGCCCCGCGTCGGCGGCCGACCCCGCGGTCCTTTCCACCGCGGGCGGCGACATCGCCGCCGGTGAGGTCCTCACCGCGTCCCTGGCCGCCGGCACCAACGCCACGTTCTACTCCAGCGCCACCGGCACCAGCGGCATCTCCTGCACGACCTCCAGCTTCTCCGCCACCGTCACCGGCAACCCGGCCGCCCCCGGCACCGCCTCCGAGTCGCTCACGCAGCAGAACTTCACCGGCTGCACCTCGAACGTCCTGGGCGTGCTCGGCGTCAACAGCATCACCGTCAACAACCTCCCGTACACCGCGGCGGTCACCTCCGGCGGCGGCGTCAACGTCACCGCGGCGCCCGGCGCCCACATCCGCACGACCGTCAGCCTGCGCACCCTGCTGGGCAGCGTCAGCTGCGTCTACGAGGGCGCCAGCCTGGTCGGCACGGCGGACAACGCCGACAGCAGCATCGCATTCGTCAACCAGCCGTTCGCCAAGGTGTCCGGCTCGTCGCTGTGTTTCGCCAACGCCTTCTTCAGTGCCAAGTACGCCCCGGTGACCGCCGCCGGCGGCCCGGTCATCGTCAACTAGTAGAAAGCAGCGACGAGTTCACCGGGTCCGTCCGCGTCAGCGCCGTCGCAGTCGCAGTACCAGGGCGACGCCGCCGGTGAGCAGCAGTGCCGCCGCGGCGCCGCCCGCGACGAGCGGCGTGGACGGCCCCGAACCGGCCCCGGTGGCATCCGCCACCGGGGTGCTCGCCGTGTCCGCGGCAGGGGCCGCGGGATTCCCCGCGCCGACGCCCCCGCGCGCCGGCGCGGCCGCCGTCGAGGGGCCGCCGCTCGCCGAGGGGCTCGCCGACGGCCGCCCGGAGGCCCCGCCCGCCGCGGGGGCCGACGCGGCCGGCGTGGGCGCGGCGGACGGGGCGGTGGACGTGGGCGCGGTCGGCGAGGAGGCCGCGGCCCCCGGGAACACCACGTCCGAGCACGAGTAGTACGTGTCCGGCGTGCTGCTGTTCTGCCAGACGGTGTACAGCACCTGACGCCCCGTCCGGTCGGCGGGCAGCTTCGCCGAGAAGCGGTAGGCGCCACCGGTCAGCGCCGGGTCCCTGACCTCGGCGAACGGACGCTGCGGGAGATCTGACCAGGTCAGCGGCTTGGCGGGATCGTAGCCCTGCTTCGTCAGATACAGCTTGAACGTGCCCTTGTGCGGGATCGTCGAGACGTACGTCATCCGCAGCGTCCCGCCCGGCGCGACCCGCGTCGACGGCCAGTCGGCGCGCGCGAGGTCCAGCCCCTTGTAGGCGGACAGACCCCCGCTGCACAGCTCGCCGTCGGGGATCGTCTGCCGGTCCCGGCCGTTCACGTTCGCGACCCGCAGGTTGTCCCAGGCGCCCAGCTGCCCGCCGTTCGCCCGCACGGCGGCCCGGCACGCGGCCGAACGCGACGCCGAGCCGCCGTCGGGGGAGCAGGCGTACACCCGGCTCGCCGGGTCCGTGGGCGCTCCGTGCGCCTGTGCGGGGCCCGCGGCCCACAGGCCCAGAAGCAGCGGGCCGAGCGAGGTGACGGCCAGGGCGGCGGTGCGGTGTGCGGTCGTGCGGGGCATCGGGGACGTCTCCTCGGCCGGCGCGGATACGGTCTGCCGTGCAGTACGGGGAACCGGTGTGACGCGTTCACCACGCCCACGCACCGGGTCTCACCCGAGCAAACCCGCCCATTCGCGGGCCAGTTGACGGCGTCGAGGGTGATGTTCCGGCCCGATCGAGGGTTTCCCCGGTATCCGCTTGCCGATTCCTTTGCCTATCGTTCCCCCACAACCGCCCCACAGGTGACCCCTACAAGGAGCGGTTCCTCCGCCTGGCCGGCCCATGCGTCGCTCTTCGATTCACCCCCGCCGCTTCGACGCCGAAGCGAATCGACTGCCGCTCCGCCCTGTCCGGAGCAGGCCACGAAAGGCACGCCGTTGCGCACCTCCCCTGCCCTGAGACGCAAGCTGATATCCGTCGCCGCCCTCTCCGCGGCCCTCCTCACCGCCGCCTCCACCGCCTCGGTCTCCGCCACCCCCGACGGAGACCCGCAGGCCGCCGCCGTCCCCGCCGCCCAGACCGAGGCCGCGCCCGGCGCCCCCGCCGAGCGCCTCATCGTCGGCTACAAGTCGGACGCCGCCGAGGCGAAGTCGAACCCGGCCGCCGAGGCCGACGCCGCGGCCAAGGGCAAGGAGACCGGCGAGGACGTCGACTTCCAGCGCCGCCTCGGCACCGGCGCCGCCCTGGTCGACCTGGGCGAGAACCTCAGCAGCGCCGACGTCGCCGACGTCGTCGCCGAGTACCGGGCCGACCCGCAGGTCGCCTACGTCGTCCCGGACCGCCTGAACACCCCGAAGGCCGACCCGAACGACACCGAGTACGCCAAGCAGTGGGACCTGTTCGAGCCCACCGCCGGCATGAACGTCCCCGCCGCCTGGAACACCGCCACCGGCGCCGGCGTCACGGTCGCCGTCATCGACACCGGCTACGTCGCCCACTCCGACCTCGCCGCCAACATCGTCGGCGGCTACGACTTCATCGCCGACACCGCCGTCTCGGTGGACGGCGACGGCCGCGACAGCAACCCGGCCGACCCGGGCGACTGGTACAACGCGGGCGACTGCGGCTCCGGCGTGCCCGCCTCCACCTCCTCCTGGCACGGCACCCACGTGGCCGGCACCATCGCCGCCGTCACCGGCAACGGCAAGGGCATCGCGGGCATCGCCCACGGCGCGAAGATCTCCCCGCTCCGGGTGCTCGGCAAGTGCGGCGGCTACGACTCCGACATCATCGACGCCATCACCTGGGCGTCCGGTGGCACCGTCTCCGGCGTGCCCGCCAACTCCAACGTCGCCAAGGTCATCAACATGAGCCTCGGCGGCGACGGCGCCTGCACCTCGGCGACCCAGACCGCGATCAACAACGCCGTGAACCGGGGCACCACCGTCGTCGTGGCCGCGGGCAACGAGAACGACAACGTCGCCAACCACTCCCCGGGCAACTGCAACAACGTCATCTCGGTCGCCGCGACCAGCCGCACCGGCGCCAGGGCGTCCTACTCCAACTTCGGCTCCCTGGTGGACATCTCCGCGCCCGGCGGGCAGACCAGCACCGGCACCGCCAACGGCATCCTGTCCACGCTGAACTCCGGCACGAAGACGCCGTCGGGCGAGAACTACGCCTACTACCAGGGCACCAGCATGGCCACCCCGCACATCGCGGGCCTCGCGGCGCTGCTGAAGTCGGCGAAGTCGTCGCTGACCCCGGCCCAGATCGAGTCGGCCATCAAGGCCAACGCCCGCGCGCTGCCCGGCGCCTGCTCGGGCGGCTGCGGCGCGGGTCTCGCGGACGCGGCCAAAACGGTCGCGGCCGTCACCGGCACCGGCTCCACCCCGGGAGCCACCTTCTCCAGCACCACCGCCGTGGCCGTCCCGGACAACGGCGCGGCGATCGAGTCCGCCATCGCGGTCACCGGCCGCACCGGGAACGCGCCCGCCGCCCTCCAGGTCGGCGTGAACATCACCCACACCTACCGCGGCGACCTGGTCATCGACCTCGTCGCCCCGGACGGCACGGCGTACCGCCTGAAGTCCTCGGGCTCGGACTCGGCGGACGACGTGGTCACCACCTACTCGGTGAACGCCTCCAGCGAGGTCGCCAACGGCACCTGGAAGCTGCGCGTCCAGGACGTGGCGGCGCAGGACACGGGCCGGCTCAACAGCTGGCAGCTGACCTTCTGAGCAGCCCGGGCAGCGTGAGCTGCCGGTGAACGGGCGGGCCGGCCGGTGTGGATGGACACCGGCCGGCCCGCCGCACGTCCGCTCGCGGGCCGTGCGCCCCGGACCGGCGCCGTGCGAGGCCCCCTCAGGAAGCCGCGCGCTCCAACGAGGCCAGCACCCGGACCCCCCGGTCGGCCCGGGTGTCGAGGCCGGGCAGCAGCCCCGGCACGGCGATGCTCGGCAGGATGTGGGACCACATCACCGCCAGCCGCTCCCCGAGGTCCGCCCGGTCCGTGAGCGCCCGCGACATCAACTGGATGCCGGTGAAGGAGCCCACCAGCAGCTCGACCGTCGCCGCCGCCCGTACCGTGGGCAGCAACTCGCCTTTCTCCCCGGCCTGTTCGAGCAGCTCGGTCAACCGGCGCGCCCACTGCAGGAACGGCTCGGCGTGGTCCACGCCCGAAGGCGTCTCCTGGTCCACCGCGAGCCGCATGCTGCCCCTCAACAAGGCGTTGTCGCGCAGCCGCTGGCCCACGACGAACGTCATGTCGACGATCTCCTGGAGCCTGCACGGCTGCGGCGGGACCGCCCCGAAGGGAACCTGCTCGCTCAGCACCGCCCGCGCGAGCGCCTCCTTCGACGGGAAGTGGAAGTACAAGGCGCCTTTGGTGACGTCGGCGCGCTCCAGGACCATCGCGATGGTGGTGGAGGCGTAGCCGTACTCGTCGAAGACCGCGCCGGCCGCTTCCAGGATCGCTCTCCGCGTCCTGATCGCGCGCTCCTGTCTTGCCATAACAGCCCCTTCACGGCGGCGAGTTGACCTCACCCGCGATCGTGCGCGGGCGCGGCCCGTTCATGGGATGCCGTCGACTGATCTCATTGAAAAACAAACCGGTCGCCTCGTACTCTAACGCTCGACGAAGCGGACGGATCTCCGTCTGCCATGGCCGACCCGGGGGAAGAGAGATGACTCGACCGCGGCAGCCAGCCGACGCCCCGTCCCTCACGGCGACCGTCGCCCGGCAACTCGTGCACCGCGCCGCCGTCGCCGAGACGTTCCTCACCGGTTGGCGGCGCACCGGAACCGACCGCTTCTCGGTCTCGGCCCAGTGGCCCCGCGTCCACCCCGTGCACGTGTCCTGCGACCGGTCGGCCTACGATCCGCTGCTCGTCGTCGAAACCGTCCGGCAGAGCGGCACCCTGGTCGCGCACACCGAGTACGACGTGCCGCTGGACCACCATTTCGTGCTCCAGGAGTTCCGGATCGCCACGGTAGCAGGGAAGTTGGGCGTCGGACCGCTGCCCGCCGAACCGGAGGTCGAACTCGCCTTCACCGACGTCCGGTACCGGGGCCGGCGCCCCGCCGCGGTGCGCTACAGCGCGCGCGTCCTGCGCGACGGCGACCCCGTGGCCACCGCCGACGTCGCCTTCAGTTCCGTCAGCGCCCGCGTCTACCGCAGGCTGCGCGGCGGCCGCACCCCGGGCGGCGTGACCACCGTTCCCGTGCCCGAGGCGGTGGCCGCCGCCGGCGTCGGCCGGGCTCTGGCCGCGGACGTCGTCCTGGCCGGAGCGGGGAGCCGGGACCGCTGGCAGCTCAGGGTCGATACCGCACACCCCGTTTTCTTCGACCATCCGCTCGACCATGTGCCGGGCATGCTCCTGCTGGAGGCGGCCCGCCAGGCGGCCCGTCTGCGCACCGGCGCCGAACACCCCCCGGTGGCCTACCGGGCGCGCTTCCACCAGTACGCCGAGCTGGACGAACCCGTCTGGATAGAGGCGCGGGACGGACCCCGGGACGGGGTGCAAGTGGTCGGCGTACAGGGGGAGTCGACGGTCTTCGAATGCCTGGTGGCCACCGCGGCGCGGTGAGTTATGGTGTACAGGAGGCAGGAAACAAACGGCATGACCCGTTCTTTACAGCCAGGAGTGCCAGGCGATGGCGAGGCAGTTACGCGCCGAACAGACCCGCGCGACGATCATCAGGGCCGCGGCCGAGCTGTTCGACCGGCACGGCTACGAGTCCACCAGCCTCAGTGACATCGTCGAGCACGCCCGTGTCACCAAGGGCGCGCTCTACTTCCACTTCGCGGCCAAGGAGGACCTCGCCCACGCCATCCTCGAGCTGCAGTCCGAGGCCTCCCGCCGGGTCGCCGGTGAGATCGACGAGCGGGGCTGCTCCTCCCTGGAAGCGCTGATGCGTCTCACCTTCGGCATGGCGCGGCTGTCCGTCGAGGGGCCGATCACCCGCGCCGGCCTGCGGCTCGCCACCGGAGGCGTCGCGATCCGGCCGCCCCTGCCGCACCCCTTCGCGGAGTGGCGGGACCTGGTCGACCGGCGGCTCGCCGGCGCGGTCAGAGAGGCCGACATCCACCCTGACGTCGACGTCGACGCCGTCGCCCACTCACTGGTCTGCTTCTTCGTCGGCACCCGCGTCGTCGGCCGCTCCCGGGAACCGGCCGCCCGCCTCCCGCGCCGCACGGCGGAGATGTGGCACGTGCTGATCCGGGGCCTGGTCCCGGTCCCTCGCCGCCCCCGCTACCTGACCCTGGCGGCCCGCCTGGAGCACGAGGTCATGGCCGTGGTGTGAGCCGGCGGCCGCGATACCGTGATCCGTATGTCCGACGACGACGTCCCGCCCGTGATCCTCGGAGACACGCCCGGCTCCTTCCCGCACGGCGTGCTCGCCGAGCGGCACCCCGCGATCATCCGGCAGGTCCGCGAGGCGTTCCCCTACGATCCCGCGGTGCGCGGGGCGTTGGACGCGCTGCTGGAGAGCTGCGCCGACGGCGTCGTCCCGCCGCTGCCCGAGGACGCCCACGACCGGGAGCGCTGGCGGAGCTGGGGGCTCGACGCCCACGTCGGGCGCTCCTGGCACGACATCCCGTGGCTGTGGGCGGAGAGTTACTTCTACCGGCGACTCCTCCAAGCCGTCGGCTACTTCGGCGACGGACCCTGGCAAGGCGTCGACCCGTTCCGTCCGTTCAAGCTGGCCGAGCTGGAAGCGCCCGAGACCGGTCAGGAGCTGGCCGCGCTCGACGGACTGGCCACCCGCCCGGCCGACGAGCGGGCGCGGGCCCTGCTGCACGGTTCGCTCTGGGGGAACCGCGCGGACCTCGGCTTCCGCCTCTCCGACGCGGACGCCCGGCACCGGGCCGCGGCGCCCGGACTGGTCGCCGACGACAGCGAGGCCCTCTGGTCGCTGCTGCCCGCCACCTCGGGCGCCTCCGGCACCCTGTGTCTGGTCGCCGACAACGCGGGCCGCGAACTCGTCCCCGACCTCCTTCTCGCCGCCCACCTCCTCGCCCACGGGCGGACCGGGCGGGTCGTCCTGTACGTCAAGCCGTACCCCTACTACGTCTCCGACGCCACCACCGCGGACGTCGTCGACGCGCTGCGCGCGCTGACCGCCGCCCCGGGCGAGGCCGCCGCGTACGGGCGCCGGCTGTGGGCCGCGATGGCCGACGGCACCCTCGCACTGCGCGCCCACCCCTTCGCCGCCGCGCCGCTGCCCTACGCCGAGATGCCCGGCGACCTGCGGGCGGAGTTCGCCGCCGCCACCCTCACGATCATGAAGGGCGACCTCAACTACCGCCGTCTGGTGGGCGACCGGCTCTGGCCGCCCACGACCCCCTTCGCGGACGTCACCGCCCACTTCCCCGGCCCGGTCGTCGCCCTGCGCACGCTCAAGTCGGATGTGATCACGGGTCTTTCGGCCGCCACCGAGGAGGCCCTGGACGCCTCGGAGGGTCAGCGCTGGCGCACCGCCGGAACCCGCGCCCTGATCCAGGCCAGGACCTGACCGGCCCCGCCGTCGCACCTCACGTGGGCCACGAAAGGTAAGCATTCCCGCCCGGTTCACGCGATGGTGTGACCGTGCGCCGCCCCGCGGATGGCCCCCGGAGCTTGCGGGTAGGGCCCGGCCATGACGCAGCCGTTCGAACTCCCGGACTTCTACATGCCGTATCCCGCGCGGCTCAACCCGCACGTCGACGAGGCACGCGCCCACTCGACGCGATGGGCGCGCGAGATGGGCATGCTGGAGGGCTCCGGGATCTGGGAGCAGGCCGACCTGGAGGCGCACGACTACGGCCTGCTCTGCGCCTACACCCACCCCGACTGCGACGGCCCCGCACTGTCGCTGATCACCGACTGGTACGTGTGGGTGTTCTTCTTCGACGACCACTTCCTCGACATGTTCAAACGCACCCCGGACCGGGCCGCCGGCAAGGCCCACCTGGACCGGTTGCCGCTGTTCATGCCGCTCGACCTCGCCGCATCCGTGCCCGAGCCGCGCAACCCGGTCGAGGCCGGACTGGCCGACCTGTGGCAGCGGACCGTCCCGGCGATGTCCGCCGACTGGCGCCGCCGCTTCGCCGTCGCCACGGAGCACCTGCTCAACGAGTCGATGTGGGAGCTGTCCAACATCAACGAAGGGCGGATCGCCAACCCCGTCGAGTACATCGAGATGCGCCGCAAGGTGGGCGGCGCCCCCTGGTCGGCCGGTCTCGTCGAGTACGCCACCGCCGAAGTCCCCGCCGCCGTGGCCGGGTCCAGGCCCCTGCGCGTGCTGATGGAGACCTTCTCCGACGGCGTCCACCTGCGCAACGACCTGTTCTCCTACCAGCGCGAGGTCGAGGACGAGGGCGAGAACAGCAACGGCGTGCTCGTCCTGGAGACGTTCTTCGGCTGCACCACCCAGCAGGCCGCCGACACCGTCAACGACATCCTCACCTCCCGCCTTCACCAGTTCGAGCACACCGCGCTCACCGAAGTGCCCGCGCTGGCCCTGGACTCGGGACTCAGGCCCGACGAGGTCGCCGCGATCGCCGCCTACACCAAGGGACTTCAGGACTGGCAGTCCGGCGGACACGAGTGGCACCTGCGCTCCAGCCGCTACATGAACCAGGGCGCGGCCGCCTCCGCCCCGCCCTGGCAGCGGCTCACCGGCCCCGGCACCTCCGCCGCCGACGTCGGCGCGCTGCTCGCCTCGGCCGCCCGGCAACGGCTGCGCGCGCACGGGCACCTGCCGTACGAGAAGGTCGGGCCGTCCCGGCTGCCCGATTTCCACATGCCGTTCCAGGTGGAGCTGAGCCCGCACCTCGACGATGCCCGGCATCGTCTCGTGGAGTGGACGCGTCGCATGGGCGTGCTGTCCGAAGGGGTCTGGGACGAGGACAAGCTCGCCTCCTGCGACCTCGCGCTCTGCTCGGCGGGACTGGACCCCGACGCCACGCCCGAGGCCCTCGACCTCAGCGCCGCGTGGCTCGCGTTCGGCACGTACGGCGACGACTACTACCCGCTCGTCTACGGCCGCCGCCGCGACCTGGCCGCTGCCCGGCTGACCACGGCCCGCCTCTCGGCGTGCATGCCCGTCGAGGGCGACGCGCCGGCCGTCGTCCCCGTCAATGCCATGGAGCGCGCGCTGATCGACCTGTGGGGGCGCACCACGGCGGAGATGAACACCGAGCAGCGGCGCACCCTGAGGACGGCGGTCGACGCGATGACGGAGAGCTGGGTGTGGGAGCTGTCCAACCAGTTCCAGAACCGTGTCCCCGACCCGGTCGACTACCTGGAGATGCGCCGCGCCACCTTCGGCTCCGACCTCACCCTCAGCCTGTGCCGAATGGGCCACGGTCCCGCCGTGCCGCCGGAGATCTACCGCAGCGGTCCCGTCCGCTCGCTGGAGAACGCGGCGATCGACTACGCCTGCCTCGTCAACGACGTCTTCTCGTACCAGAAGGAGATCGAGTACGAGGGGGAGATCCACAACGCGATCCTCGTCGTGCAGAACTTCTTCGGCTGCGACTACCCGACGGCCCTCGGCGTCGTCCACGATCTGATGACCCAGCGCATGCGCCAGTTCGAGCATGTCGTGTCACATGAACTGCCCGTGCTGTACGACGACTTCGAGCTCTCGGCGGAGGGCCGGGCCGCCATGGACGGTTATGTGGCCGACCTGGAGAACTGGCTGGCGGGGATCCTGAACTGGCACCGCGCGGTCGACCGCTACAAGTCCGGTTATCTGAGCAGGCGTTCCCACGGCTTCCTCCCGGACCACGTGCCGGCCCTCCCCGCCGTGCCGGTCGGCTGAGCGCGCCGGCCGGAGGAGAAATGGAACAGATCGTGTTGCGTCCCAGGCCACTTCCCGGTCAGGAGCCCGACGACGGCGGCGGAGCCGGCGGGGTCGGTGGGGACGCCGGGGCGGGTGCGGAGGGCCGCGTCGACCACCGGCCCCACACCGGGGGGCACCCGGGCCGGGGGCCCGCCTCCCTGCTGTGCGGCCTCTTCGCCGGGGTTGTCCTGGTCCTGTCCGGAGTGGCCCTCGGCGCGCTCGGGACGAGCGTGGTCGCGATGAGGGAGCTGGGGGAACTGCGGGACCAGATCGCGCGGGAGGCGTCACGGACGCCGGGCGAACCGGCCGGGGACGGGAGACCGGGCGTCCTGTCCGCGCCGGTCGGCTCCAGGTCGCCCGGCGGGTCCGGGGCTTCGGTCACCGCCCGGGACGGCGCGCGCGCCAGCCTGGGTCTCGAAGTCGTGGACGGGGGGAAGCGGGGCGCACGGGTCGTCGCCGTGCACGTCCCGGGCCCCGGTTACACGGCCGGCCTGGTGCGCGGGGACGTGCTGCTGACGTTGGGCCGGACCCGGATCGACTCGGCGACGGATCTCGCCCGGGCGGTCGAACGGGCCGGGCCGGGACGGAGGATCGACATGACGGTATGTCAGAGCAACGGCGGGCAGCGGCGGTTGTCGCTGGTCCTCGGTGTGGTGGTCTGAGCCGGGAGGGGGGCGTCAGGCGACCGTACGGAAGTGGCTGGTGAGCCTGCGGTCGTCGTCCAGGACGTGGAAGGCGAGGCCGACCGGCGCGTCCCGGTCGGCGACCGGCTCGCCTTCCCAGGGCAGCCGCAGCGTCCACGTCACTCCGGGCCCCACGATCAGCGGACGCCCGGCGAAGACGGTCGCGGCCGGGGTGTGGGCGTGGCCGGTGATGATCCCGGCGATCTCCGGCCGGCGTTCCAGCAGGGCCGCGAGCCGGCCGGGGTCGCCCAGCCGGAACGAGTCGGGGAGGGGGTGGTGCACGGCCACGGGCGGGTGGTGGAAGGCGAGGAGCGCCGGCAGGTCCCCGCCCAGTTCGTCGAGGGTCTCCTCGATCCAGTCGTACGTCTCGTCCGCCAGCGCGCCGTCGTCCTCGCCCGGGATGCTGGAGTCGCACATCAGCACGGCGGCGTCGTCGAAGACGTGGACGCTGTCGAGAGGGCCGTCGCCTGCGGGCCGGCCGAGGAGGGCCTTGCGGTAGGGGGCGCGGCTGTCGTGGTTGCCCGGGCAGGTGAGCACCGGGAAGGGCGCGCCGCCGTCGCGCAGCCCGAGGATGCGGGCCGCCTCCTCGTACTCGTCCTCCGCCCCGTGGTCGGCGATGTCGCCGGTGACCAGCAGGGCGTCCAAACGGCCCGGCAGGCTCCAGAGCCGGTCCCGCACCCGCTCGGCGCGTTCGGTGGCCCGCGCGCTCCCGTCCAGGTGCAGGTCGCTGATGTGGGCGAGTACGAGCACGGCGGTCGGCCTCCAGGGAGAAGGGGAGCACCGCGGCGGACAGGCCGGCGGGCTGTTAATGCTGTGAACGGATCTAACCATTAGCGCTAATGGCTGCGCAATCCCAAACCGTTAGCCCGCCGGACCGCAGGGTCCGATGGGCGCCGAGTGAGAGGTGTGGCGTGCGGAAACCGGTGTGAATCGGCTCGCGCGGCCCCCGCTGTGCGGGCAGGATGCTGCCCGTAGCCACACGTCCTTCGCCAGCTCCCCAGGGAGGCCCGGATGACCGGCCGTACGCCCGCGCCCTTCACCGCCGACGACTACCGGACCCGCATGGAGCGGGCCGCCCGCGCGGCAGACGACGCCGGGCTGGCCGCACTCCTCGTCGCGCCGGGCCCCGATCTCGTCTGGCTCACCGGCTACGCGCCACCCGCCGCCACCGAGCGGCTCACCCTGCTCGTCCTGGCCCCCGGCCGCGACCCCGTCCTCGTCGTGCCCACCCTGGAGGCCCCCGACGCCGCGAAGGCGGTCGGCGCGCCCGCGCTCACCCTGCGGGACTGGACCGACGGCAAGGACCCCTATGCCGTCACCGCCGCGCTGCTCGACGCGCGCGGCCGGTTCGGCGTCAGCGACAACGCCTGGGCGATGCACCTGCTCGGCCTGCAGAAGGCCCTGCCGGACACCTCCTACGCCGCCCTCACCGAGGCCCTGCCCATGCTGCGGGCCGTCAAGGACCCGGCGGAGCTGCGGCTGATGGCGGCCGCGGGAGCGGCCGCGGACGCGACGTTCGAAGAGATCCGGAAGGTTCCCTTCGCCGGCCGGCGCGAGTCCGAGGTGGGCGCCGACCTCGCGGACCTGCTGCGGCGGTTCGGGCACTCCCAGGTCGACTTCACCATCGTCGCCTCCGGCCCGAACGGCGCGAATCCGCATCACGAGGTCGGTGAGCGCGTCATCGAGCGCGGGGACATGGTCGTCCTCGACTTCGGCGGACTGAAGGACGGCTACGGCTCCGACACCTCGCGCACCGTCCACGTCGGCGAACCCACCGACGAGGAACGCAGGGTCCACGACCTGGTGCGCGAGGCCCAGGAGACGGGCTTCCGGGCGGTGCGGCCCGAGGTCGCCTGCCAGGAGGTCGACCGGGCCGCCCGCGCGGTCATCGCCGACGCCGGGTACGGCGAGTACTTCATCCACCGCACCGGCCACGGCATCGGCGTCACGACGCACGAGCCGCCGTACATGATCGAGGGCGAGGAGCAGCCCCTCGTGCCCGGCATGTGCTTCTCCGTGGAGCCCGGCGTCTACCTGCCCGGCCGGTTCGGGGTGCGCATCGAGGACATCGTCACGGTGACGGAGGACGGCGGCCGCCGGCTCAACGACACCACCCGCGAACTGGTCACAGTGGACTGAAGGCTCCCGTGGCATCCCCGGCATCCACCCCGAACGGCGACGGCGCGACCATGACCCAGGCACCCATCCCCACCGCGGACACCGTCCGCCGACTGGTCCGCGCGCTCCTCGAGGAGGGCGAGGAGAGCGGCGGAACCGGGGGCGGCGCAGGGCCCGAGGTGCGGCCCGTGCGGCCCGCCGCCGACGGCGGGGCACGGACCTGGTGGGTCGGCTCCCGCCACGTCCTGCGGCTCGCCGCCGACCGTGAGGCCGCCGACCGCAGGCGGCGCGAGCTGCGCCTGCGCGACCTCGTCCGCCCGCACCTGCCGGTCGCCGTGCCGGTCAGCGTCGCGCACGGCGACTGGTCCCCGGGCCTGCCCTACACCCTGGACGTCCGGCTGGCGGGCGGCACCGGCGAGGAGCACGACGTGTCGGCCGTCGGCGAGGCCGACCTCGCCGGGCTGCTGGGCGGTCTGCGTGAGGTCCCGGCCCGGCAGGCCGAGGCCCTCGGCGTGCCCCGCACCGCCCCGCGCTCACTGGAGGCGCTTCGCCGCATGGCCGTCGCCGCCGCCGAACGCCTCGCCCATGCCGACGAGTTCGACCCGGCCCGGCTGAGCCAGCTCACCCCGCTGGGCGCGGCCCAGCTCGCCGCCCAGCCCGCCACCACCGTCCTCGTCCACCACGCGCTGACCGGCGAGCACCTCGTGGTCAGCCCCGACGGCAGGGTGCGCGGCGTCCTCGACTGGTCCCGGACGGTCCTCGGGGACCCCGCCGAGGACATCGCCACGCTCGCCCTCGCCGTCGGCTCCGGCGCCGCCGTCCGCGCCGCCACCCTCACCGGTTACGGCGCCCGCCCCTGCCTGCGCGGTCTGTGGCTGGCCCGCTGCGACACCGTTCTGCGCCTCGCCGACCGGCTCGACGGCCGCTCCACCGCCTCCCTGCCCCTGCTGCGCACCCGGCTCCGCAGGGCATGGGAGGCGATCCTGCTGGAACGCGTGACCGAGCTGAGAGAGGACGAGGACGGAGCGGACCCGGAACTGTGACCGGCGCCCGGCGCCCCGCCTCAGGGGTGCGGCGCCCCTCAGTCCTGCTCCAGCACCACGCACGCCTCCCCGGGCACCTGCAGCAGCCCGTCCGGCCCCGGGGCCTCGACCGGCTCCCAGGCCGCCAGCACCCGGGCGGGGCGGGTGCCCAGGGGAACGGCCGCCGGGTCCTTGCCGAGGTTGACCACCACCCGGACGTCGCCCCGGCGGAAGGCCAGCCAGCGGGCCCGCGCGTCATGGGCGACCTTGATGTCGGCCAGGTCGGGGTCGGTCAGGTCCGCCAGCTCGTGCCGCAGCGCGATCAGCCTGCGGTACCACTCCAGCACGCGCGCGTGGGGCTCGCGCTCAGGCTCCGACCAGTCCAGGCAGGAACGCTCGCGCGTCGCCGGGTCCTGCGGGTCGGGCACGTCCTCCTCGGCCCAGCCGTGCGCCGCGAACTCCCTGCGCCTGCCCTGGCGTACGGCCTCCGCGAGCTCGGGGTCGGTGTGGTCGGTGAAGAACTGCCAAGGTGTGCCGGCCGCCCACTCCTCGCCCATGAACAGCATCGGCGTGAACGGGGAGGTCAGGATCAGCGCGGCCGCGCAGGCCAGCAGGCCGGGGGAGAGCGAGGCCGACAACCGGTCGCCCTGGGCGCGGTTGCCCACCTGGTCGTGGGTCTGGCCGTACCCGAGGAGCCGGTGCCCGGGCAGCCGGGTCCGGTCCAGCGGCCGCCCGTGGCGGCGGCCCCGGAAGCTGGAGTACGTGCCGTCGTGGAACCAGCCGCCGGTCAGGGTCTTGGCGAGCGCCCCGAACGGGTCGCGCGCGAAGTCGGCGTAGTAGCCCTGGGACTCGCCGGTCAGGGCGGTGTGCAGGGCGTGGTGGAAGTCGTCGTTCCACTGCGCGTGCAGGCCCAGGCCGCCCTCCCGGCGGGGCGTGATCAGCCGGGGGTCGTTCAGGTCGGACTCGGCGATCAGGAACAGCGGCCGGCCCGTCTCCGCGGCGAGCGCGTCCACCGACTCCGCCAGCTCCTCCAGGAACGGGTACGCGCGCGTGTCGGCCAGCGCGTGCACCGCGTCCAGGCGCAGCCCGTCCAGCCGGTAGTCGCGCAGCCACGCCAGCGCACTGCCCAGCAGAAACGCGCGGACCTCGTCCGAGCCGGGGGCGTCCAGGTTGACGGCGGAGCCCCACGGCGTGTGGTGGGTGTCCGTGAAGTACGGGCCGAAGGCGGGCAGGTAGTTCCCGGACGGCCCCAGATGGTTGTGCACGACGTCCAGGACGACGCCGAGGCCGAGCTCGTGCGCCCGGTCCACGAACCGCTTCAGCGCCTGCGGCCCGCCGTACGGCTCGTGCACCGCCCACAGCGACACGCCCTCGTAGCCCCAGCCGTGCCGTCCGGGGAAGGGGCACAGCGGCATCAACTCGACGTGTGTCACGCCGAGTTCGACGAGATGACCGAGCCGGTCCGCGGCCGCGTCCAGGGTGCCCTCGGGCGTGTACGTGCCCACGTGCAGCTCGTAGAGGACCGCGCCCGCCAGCGGACGGCCCGCCCACCGCGCACGCCACGTGTGGCGGCCGTGGTCGACGACCGCGCTCAGCCCGTCGGGGCCGTCCGGCTGACGGCGGGAGCGCGGATCGGGCAGCACGGGCCCGTCGTCCACCGCGAAGCCGTACCGGCTGCCGTCGGCGGCCTCCGCCTCACCGGTCCACCAGCCCGCCCGGTCCGGATCGCGTTCCAACGCGCGCGTGACGCCGTCGCACTGGAGCGTCACACGTTCGGCCTGCGGTGCCCACACCTCGAACTGCACGGACGGTTCCCCTTCGTCTGCTCACCGGGATGTAGCCGGTCCCATCGTGCTCCAAACGGGATCAATCCGCTTTCGGAACGCTCCGCTTGCCCTGAGGTGTCGCGACGCGGGCGCCGGAACGGGCACGCGTGGCCGTCGTTCTCCCGTTTTCTGGACACCCGGGGTCCGCTGACCGACAATCACGAGCGTGACGTCGTCCTTCGAGTTCAACACCTCCCCCGCGCGGCTCTCGGACGCGGAGCGCGACCGGGCGCTGAAGGAGCTCCGCGACGGCGTCGCCCTGGGCAGGCTGTCGCACGACACCTTCATCCGCCGCATGGAGCTGGCGCTCGCCGCCCGCCGTTCCGACGAGCTCGTCGCCCTCACCGCCGACCTTCCCAAGGAGAACCGCTTCTCCCGCGTCGTCTTCGGCGCCGTCGAGGCGGTCTCCGGCTTCGGCGTCCGGCTGCGCCGCGCCTGGCAGGCCGAGCGGCTGCCCAAGCTGCTGCTGCCGCACCCCGACACCGCGTACGCCCTGCGCATCGGCCGGGACCCGGGGAACGGGCTCCGGCTGCACCACGAGAGCGTCTCGCGCGCGCACGCCGAACTCAGACGCCAAGGCGGCATATGGGTCCTGCGCGACCTGGGCTCCACCAACGGCACGACGGTCAACGGCCGCCGCGTCATCGGCGCGGCCGTGGTCCGGGAGGGCGACATGGTCGCCTTCGGCCGCATGGCCTTCCGCCTGTCGACGACCTGACTCCGGCAACCCGCCGGACCACCGCCGCACGATCGGGTGAGCGGGACTGGGGAACCGGGCCCGTCGTGCCGATGCACCGGGCATGAACCCCCTTCCCACGCCGCACCTGCTGGCCGCCCTCCCCGGCGCGGCCGCCCTGCTGCTCTCCATCGGCGCCGTCACCCCCGCCGAGGCCGGCATCCCCGGCGACCGGCTCCGACGGCCCGCCAGCGAGGGCGAGTGCAAGAAGACCTACGAGAACGTCCCGAAGACGGCCGGGCCCGGCCTGCCGTAGACAAGGCACGCGCCGCCCTGACCTGGACGACCCGCGCCCATCCGCTGACGACCGTGCGCCCCGCCGGTGCCGCCTCCGTCGGCGGCACCGCGGGCCGGCGCTCACCGTGCCGCGCCCTCGCGGGCGTGCAGGGCCGCGGCGACGACCGTCCGGGACTGGTGTTCGACCTGGTGCTCCAGCGGCACCCAGCGCGCGCGGAAGCGTTCCGCGAAGGTGCCGCTCCAGGTCTCGACGAGGCGCCCGAGACGCGGGGCGGCGCGGTCGTCCTGCTCCCGCAGGACCCGCCACAGCATGGCCGCGGCCCGCAGCGGCAGCCGGCGGGCGAAGGCGTCCACGCTGCCCACGTACGCCATGGAGGTGCCCGCGGGCGGGGTGTGGACCCAGTCCGAGGCCAGACCGGGCGTCAGTTCCAGCGTCCAGCGGGCCGCCCTCAGCAGCGGCCCGTCGACGCCCTCCAGGCGCGGCAGCGCGTCCGCCAGCAGCAGCTCGACCTCCGCCGCGTCCCGCCGCAGCCGCTCCGCCAGACGCCGGATCGCCGCCGCCGGGGCCGGATGCGGCGCGGGGTCGTCCACCAGGTCGCTCGCCCACATCGGCACCTCCACGACCGCCGTCAGACCGCCGTAGCGGTGCGCGTGGTACCAGGTGCTGTGCCGGGCGTCGTCCGGCAGGCTCGGGTACGCCGCACGCGCCCCAGGCCCCGGCATCACGTGCACGCCGGGACCGGACGCCGGCCAGCCCGCCGCGTCCGAGGCGCCCGTCTCCACCGGGATGTGCCACTGCGCCGCGGATTTGGCGAACGGTTCCGCCAGCCCGGGTATGTCCCTCGTCAACTGCACCCAGCTGCCGCCCAGATCGGTGCCGTGCAGCGTCACCTGGAGGTAGGGGCGCAGCTCGTCGATGACACGGGTCAGCGCCCGCGTCTCGGGCGGCAGCCGGTCGGGCGGGAGCACGGCGGGCGACCACTCGGGCTGTTCCGGTCCCGCCGGCCGGAAGAAGCCCCGGTGGTACTCCAGCAGGCTGCTCGGCGCCGGCGTCACATGCAGACTGGCCCCGTCGGGATCCGCGCACAGCAGGAAGTGCCAGGACGTGCCGTCCCGCAACTCCGGCTCACGCACCACCCGTTCGGCGACGGCGAGAAGCGTGGGGCCACCGGTCGGCTCGTTCGCGTGCGCCCCGGCGACGACCAGCACCGCCCGCCGGGCGTGCCCCACGGACAGCAGGCGCAGAGGGCGTCCTGCGCGTGAGGTCCCCACCTGTCGCAGCGTGCACAGCCCGGGGCGTGACGCAGCCAACGCCCCTGCCCGGGACGTCAGTTCGGTCACCGTGGGGTAGCGCAGCTCCGGCAGGAGACTCACCCCCGTCTTGTCCGCCCGGCCTTCGCATCCGCAGTACCCCACGGACTCCGGGCCCTGTCAAGGACGCCTCCGTGGAGCCGCGAGGGGACCGCCGGAACCGGTCAGTCCACCCGTTCCAGCAGGGCCGCCGGCAGCCGCTCGAACAGCTCCTCCACCCGCGTGTGCCCGGTGAACTCCCGCCCCGGCGACAGGAGGTCGGCCCACCGCCCCGGCGGCAGCGTCAGCCGCGTGTCACCCCAGCCGCCCGCCTCCGCCAGCCGCATCGACAGGCGGGTCACCGCCGTCACCGCCCGCCCGGAACGGGCGAAAGCCAGGCAGTGCTCCGCGGCCGGGCCCTCGGCCGGCAGCGCCTCGTACGTCGCCGACGTGCCGAAGGCGTCCGGCCACCGCCGGCGCAGCCGCAGCGCCGCCGCGCTCACCTCCGCCTTGACGCCCGGATCCGCCGGCGGGAAACGGACCGGACGCCGGTTGTCGGGGTCCACCAGCGCCAGGTACTCGTCCTCCGTGCCCTGGTAGACGTCCGGCACGCCCGGCATCGTCAGATGCACCAGCGCCGTGCCCAGCACGTTCGCCCGGACGTGCGGCTCCAGCGCGCCGCGCAGCGCGGCCACCCGCTCGCCCGGCGGCCCGCACGGCCCCGCCTCGACGAACGCCGCCACCGCCTCCTCGTACGACGGCTCCTGCTCCGTCCAGCTCGTGCGCAGCCCCGCCTCGCGCACGTGCTTCAGCAGCGCCTGACGGACCCGCTCCGCGTCGGCCGGGCCGAGCCCGAACACCGTCTGCCAGGCCGCCCACGCCGTCTGCCCGTCCGGCGCACCCTCGTCCGCGCCCGTGACCTGCTCCAGCACCCGCGCCCAGCGCCCCGGGCACTCCGTCAGCACGGCCAGCGCGGCCCGTACGTCGGCGCTGCGCTTGGTGTCGTGCGTCGACACGACCGTCCCGCCGGCCGGCCAGTCACGCTGCACGCGCGCGCAGTACGCGTGGAAGACGGCCGGGGACACCCCCTGCCGGCCCGGATCGCCGCCCACCTCGTTCGCCGACAGCAGCGGCACGTACCGGTAGAACGCCGTGTCCTCCAGCGCCTTGGCCCGCAGCGCGGACGACGTCTGCGCGAACCGGGCCCGGAACTCCGCCGCCGCGGGGCCCTCGCCGCGCCCCAGCACCAGAGCGCGCACCACGTCCACCGCGCCCGCCTCCTCGGGCACGGCGAAGGCGCGCCGCGCCTCCTCGGCGGCCTCCTCCGTGACGACGGCGGCCGCGTCGCCCGGGCCGTAGGGCCGGTAGACCTCCATGCGCACCAGCAGTTCCACCAGCGCCGTGCGCAGCGCCCAGGGCGCGCGGTCGCGCAGCGCGGGGTCGCAGGAGGCGGCGCACACACGCACCGCCGTCCGGGTCAGCCGGTCCAGTTCGGTGGCCAGTTCGTGCCGGAGCACCGCGTACGCCGCCCGCCGCGCGGTCGCCGGCCAGTCGCCGCCCGCATCCGGCCGGGGGGCCGCGTGACGCCGGTACAGGTCCTGGAGCTCCCCGGCGCCCTGGGCGTCCGTGAACAGGCCGTCGACGTGGCGCAGGGCGTCGTAGCCGGTGGTGCCCGCGACCGGCCAGGTGTCCGGGAGGCGCTCGCCGTCCGCGAGGATCTTCTCGACGACCGTCCAGCGGCCGCCGCTCGCCTCGTCCAGCCGCTCCAGGTAGCCGCCGGGGTCGGCGAGCCCGTCGGGGTGGTCGACGCGCAGCCCGTCCACCACGCCCTCGTGCAGCAGCTGGAGGATCTTGGCGTGTGTGGCCTCGAAGACCCCGGGGTCCTCCACCCGCACCCCGATCAGCTCGGAGATGCTGAAGAACCGCCGGTAGTTCAGCTCGGTCCGGGCCAGCCGCCACCACACCGGCCGGTACCACTGCGCGTCCAGCAGCTGCGGCAGGGGCAGGTCCCCGGTGCCCTCGCGCAGCGGGAGGACATGGTCGTGGTAGCGCAGCAGGTCCCCGTCGACGCGCAGGTCGTCCAGCACGTCGCCCAGCGGCCCGCCGAGCACCGGCAGCAGCAGCTGGCCGCCCTGCGCCTGCCAGTCGACGTCGAACCAGCGCGCGTACGGCGACTTGGGGCCCTCCCGCAGCACCTCCCACAGGGCGCGATTGTGGGCGGGGGCCATGGCCATGTGGTTGGGGACGATGTCCACGACCAGCCCGAGCCCGTGCTCCCGCGCGGTGCGCGCGAGGTCCCGCAGCCCCTCCTCGCCGCCCAACTCCTCGCGCACGCGCGCGTGGTCCACCACGTCGTACCCGTGCAGCGAGCCGGGCACCGCCTCCAGCACGGGCGACAGGTGCAGATGCGACACCCCGAGCGAGGCCAGGTACGGCACGGCCGCGGCGGCGGCGCCGAACGGGAACCGGGGCTGGAGCTGAAGGCGATAGGTGGCCGTGGGCACGACGGGTCCGACACGCTCAGAGGTCATGGAACCCTACGTACCCTCTCCCGCCCCTTTCCTGACACTCGGAACCGCCCGAACAGGCGGGCCGGGCGCGAGCCCGGGGCCCCGCCCACCCCGGGACGCCGAGGCGATCCCGCCCGCCCCGGCCCGTCAGGCCGGCCGCTGGAGGACGGTCATGCTGCGGTCCGTCAGGGTGAGGCGGTCACCGGCGGCGACCTCGACGGCCTCGTCCCCCGCCACCGCGCCCGGGTTCGCCGTGTCCACGACGACCTGCCACCGTGGGCCGTGGTCGACCGGGACCACGAACTCCAGCGGGCGCGGCGAGGCGTTGAACATCAGCAGGAACGAGTCGTCGCTGATCCGCTCCCCGCGCGCCCCGGGCTCCGAGATCGCGTTGCCGTTGAGGAACACCGTCAGCGCCGACGCCTGTGCCGACGTCCAGTCCCGCTGGGCCATCTCCTTGCCCTCCGGAGTGAACCAGGCGATGTCCGACAGGTCGTCGTGGGTCCCCTCCACCGGCCGCCCGTGGAAGAAGCGCCGCCGCCGGAACACGGGGTGCTCCTTGCGCAGCCGCACCACCGCGCGCGTGAAGTCGAGCAGCTCGCCGCCCTCCCCGCCGGGCTCGGGCCACTCCACCCAGGCCAGCTCGCTGTCCTGGCAGTAGGCGTTGTTGTTGCCGCGCTGGGTGCGCGCCACCTCGTCCCCGTGGCTGATCATCGGCACGCCCTGGGACAGCATCAGGGTGGCCAGGAAGTTGCGCATCTGCCGCGCGCGCAGCTCCAGCACCTCGGGGTCGTCGCTTTCGCCCTCCACGCCGCAGTTCCACGACCGGTTGTGGCTCTCGCCGTCGCGGTTGTCCTCCCCGTTGGCCTCGTTGTGCTTTTCGTTGTACGACACCAGGTCGTGCAGGGTGAACCCGTCGTGGCAGGTCACGAAGTTGATCGAGGCCAGCGGTCGGCGACCGTCGTCCTGGTAGAGGTCGGAGGACCCGGTCAGCCGGGAGGCGAACTCCGCGAGCGTGCGCGGCTCACCCCGCCACAGGTCCCGCACGGTGTCCCGGTACTTGCCGTTCCACTCGGTCCACAGCGGCGGGAAGTTCCCCACCTGGTAGCCGCCCTCGCCCACGTCCCACGGCTCGGCGATCAGCTTCACCTGGGAGACGATCGGGTCCTGCTGCACCAGGTCGAAGAACGACGACAGCCGGTCCACCTCGTGGAACTGCCGGGCCAGCGTCGCCGCCAGATCGAAGCGGAACCCGTCGACGTGCATGTCCGTCACCCAGTACCGCAGCGAGTCCATGATCAGCTGGAGCACGTGCGGGGACCGCATGAGCAGCGAGTTCCCGGTCCCGGTGGTGTCCATGTAGTAGCGCGGGTCGTCGGCCAGCCGGTAGTACTGCGGGTTGTCCAGACCCCGGAAGGACAGCGTCGGGCCCAGGTGGTTGCCCTCGGCGGTGTGGTTGTAGACCACGTCGAGGATGACCTCGATGCCCGCCTCGTGCAGCGCCCGCACCGCCGACTTGAACTCCAGCACCTGCTGCCCGCGGTCGCCCCAGGAGGCGTACGCGTTGTGCGGGGCGAAGAAGCCGATCGTGTTGTAGCCCCAGTAGTTGTTCAGGCCCATGTCGACGAGCCGGTGGTCGTTGACGAACTGGTGTACGGGCATCAGCTCCAGCGCTGTGACGCCCAGCTCGGTGAGGTGTTCGAGGATCGCCGGGTGCGCGAGGGCCGCGTAGGTGCCGCGCAGTTCCTCCGGCAGCCCCGGATGGCGCATCGTGAGGCCCTTCACGTGCGCCTCGTAGATCACCGTGTGGTGGTACTCCGTACGGGGGCTGCGGTCGTCGCCCCAGTCGAAATAGGGGTTGACCACGACGGACGTCATCGTGTGGGGCGCCGAGTCCAGGTCGTTGCGCCGTTCGGGGGAGCCGAAGTGGTAGCCGTACACCTCCTCGCCCCAGCGGACCGAGCCGCTGACCGCCTTCGCGTACGGGTCGAGCAGCAGCTTCGCCGAGTTGCAGCGCAGGCCGCGCTCGGGTGCGTACGGGCCGTGCACACGGAAGCCGTACCGCTGCCCCGGCATGACGCCCGGCAGGTACGCGTGCCGCACGAAGGCGTCGCTCTCCCGCAGTTCCACCGCCGTCTCCGAGCCGTCGTCGTGCAGCAGACACAGCTCTACTCGGTCCGCGGCCTCCGTGAAGACCGCGAAGTTCGTTCCGGCGCCGTCGTACGTGGCGCCGAGGGGGTATGCCTCTCCAGGCCAGACCTGCATGGATACGACTCTTTCAGGTGTGCCGTCCCGCTGGGGGTCCCTTGCCATCGAGTCTCCCGGAAAGTGCCGAAGGTAAACACCGGCGCGTCCTCTTCACCCTGCGCGTCGTCCGCTTCACCCCGGTACGACAAGTACGGGCCGCGGGCCGGCGGCGAAACCGTCCCTCCGCCGGCTCCCGGCGCGGCGGACACGCCGGCGGGCGAGCGGGCGGAAGGCCCCCACCCGCCCCGTGACCTGGGTGAACCCCGGATCCCGCCGTGTCGCGCGCGGTGCGGTCCCACGGCCCGTGCCGGTCCGCGGACAGAGCCCGCGGCTCGCCCAGCGCGCCGTGAGCACCATGAATCCGATCACTGGGAGCGCCCCTGCCGGACGGAACGCGCTTGCGGGCCCGAGTAGTTGGGAAACGACCTGTGCATCCGGCTGCACCGCCGACCGCTCGCGGAGTACCCTTCCTTGATCGTTGGCAGATCGTAGGAAGAACGCGGGCGCCTCGGCGCCGGGAACGACGCTGGGACCAGGGTGCCCGGGGGAGCGGAAGGCGGTACGCGGGTGGGCTCGGGAGGGCTGGAGCTGCCCCCTGGTGACGAGGGTCACGAGGGAGGCTCCTCCACAGACGTCCCTTCCGGCACGGTGTCCCTGGCCCGTCCGATGGAGGGCGCCATCGGACCGGAGCTGGACTGGGACGCCGACGCCTGGCGTGAGGTCCGCACCCGCGCCCAGCGGGCCGGCCGGGCCTACATCTGGCTGAACCTCGTCGAACAGCGGCTGCGCGCGGTCGTGTCCGCCGTCCTGCGGCCCATCTACGAACCCGTCCACGGCGACGACTGGGTGGTCGCCGCGGCCGGGCCCGCCGGACAGGAGTGGGTGCACCGCGCGGTCGCCGTGCGCGAAGTCAGCCGACGGAAGGGCTACTTGCTCGACCCGGCCGACGACAACGTCATCTCCTTCCTGACGCTGCCGCAGCTGCGCGAGCTGATGGTGCAGCACTGGCCCTGCTTCGAGCCGTACCTCGACGACCGCCGCGACGTCGAACTCGCCCTGGACGAGCTGGAGGTCACCCGCAACGTCGTCTCCCGCAACCGGGCCCTGTCCGAGGCGGTCCTCGGCCAGGCCGAACGCGCCTCCGCGCGGCTGCTGGAGACGCTCGGAACGGGCGGTGACGTGCCCTCCGCGCGCCGACTGCCCGTCGACGCGGTCGAGGACCTCGTCGGCGACCGGTACGCGGACGTGGTCGCCGTGCACCCCGACCGGGTGCGGCTGATGCGGCAGTTCCCCGCAGAGGACATCTTCGACGGCGCCCGCCGTCTCGACGCGATCGGCATCGGCCTCAACCTGCTCGTGCAGAACTTCTCCGGCCGCCGGCTGATCCGGCTCGCCGAGGCCGGCGCCCGGGTCCGGCTGCTGTTCCTCAACCCCGCCTCCAGCGCGGTCAAGCGCCGGGAGCGCGAACTCGGCATGAAGCGGGGTGAGTTGAGTCGTTCGGTGGAGATGAACATCCTGCACATGCGCCGGGTCCGCTCCCGGCTGCGCGACCCGGGCGCCTTCCAGATCCAGGTGTACGACGAGACGCCCCGCTTCACCGCCTACCTGGTCGACGGCGACGGCACCGACGGCGTCGCGGTCGTGCAGTCGTATCTGCGGCGCATGCGCGGGATGGAGGCGCCGGTGCTGGTCCTGCGCAACGGCAGCCGGGTGGTCAGGTCGGGCGATACGGACGAAGGCGGGCTTTTCGGGGCGTACCGCGAGGAGTTCGAGCTCGCCTGGGTGGATTCGCGTCCGGTGTCCTGAACCTCCCGGTTCCTCCGCCGAGTCGGCCGCGCGAGCGGGACGCCGGACGGCCGGGCGGCCGGGACGCCGGAGGACCGGGCTTCGGAGCGCCGGTCGGCCGGGCGGCCGGAGCGTCGATGGGCCGGGCAACCGGAACGCGGCCCTCTGATTGTCAGTGGCGCGTGCGAAGGTGGGGACCACTGGGGGAAAGCACCACCGAGAAGGGGGGCCACCATGGCCTGGCACCGAGAGCTGCTCATCGGCTTCGACCTGGAGACGACCGGCACGGATCCGCGCGAGGCGCGCATCGTCACAGCGGCCGTGATCGAGGTCAAGGGCGGGCAGGTCCTGGGCCGTCGGGAGTGGCTGGCCGATCCGGGCGTGGAGATCCCGGCCGACGCCGTCGCCGTGCACGGCATCAGCAACGAGCGGGCGGCGACCGAGGGCCACCCGGCCGACCAGGTCGCGAACGCCATCGCGGACGTCCTGGTGACGTACTGGAAGACGGGCGTGCCGGTCGTCGCCTACAACGCGGCCTTCGACCTCTCGCTGCTGTCCGCCGAACTCAGGCGGCACTCCCTGCCGTCGCTGCGCGAGCGGCTGGGCGGCCGGGCCCCGGCCCCGGTCATCGATCCCTACACCATCGACCGCTGGGCCGACCGCTACCGCCGGGGCAAACGCAACCTCGAAGCGGTCTGCGCCGAGTACGGCGTCGTCCTCGACGCGGCGCACGACGCCTGCGCCGACGCGCTCGCCGCGGCCCGCCTGGCCCGCGCGATAGCCGAGCGCCACCCCAAGGTCGCCGGCCTCGGCCCCGCGGAGTTGCACCTGAGGCAGATCGACTGGTACGCCGAATGGGCCGCCGACTTCCAGGCCTTCCTGCGGCGCAAGGGCGACACCGAGGCGGTGGTCGACGGGACCTGGCCGGTCAAGGAACCCGCCGACGAACCGGTCTGAGCGGCCGCGTCCCCGACCGGGGCGACCGTCAGAACGGGTACCAGCGCACCGCCTCGTCCCCGTCCCGCAGTGACGCGACCCGGCGCTCGAACTCGGCCAGGGCCGCGGGATTGCTCGGCGCGTGCTGGGCGACCCAGGCGCAGCTCGCCGTCTCGCGAGCGCCGCGCAGCACACCGCAGCCCGCCCACTCCCGCACGTCCCAGCCGTAGGCGGCGGTGAAGGAGTCGTAGGCGTCGGCGGGAAGGCCGTAGCGGTCGCGGGAGAGGGCCATGACGACCAGGTCGTGCTCGCGCAGGTCGGCGGCGAAGGTCTCCAGGTCCACCAGGACGGGGCCGTCCGGGCCGATGTGCACATTGCGGGGCAGGGCGTCGCCGTGGACGGGGCCGGGCGGCAGGTGCGGGGTGAGCGCGGCGGCAGCCGTCGCGAAACCGTCCCGGCGCTCGCGCAGGAAGGCGGCGTCGGCCGGGTCGATCGCGTCGCCCGCGAGCCGCAGCCAGCGCTCCACGCCGGCCAGCAGATCGCGCGGCGGCAGGGCGAAAGAGGGAGCGGGCAGGGCGTGCACCCTGCGCAGGAGGGCGGCCAGGTCGCGCGGTTCGGCGGGCCGTACCGGGTCCGGCAGCCTGCGCCACACCGTCACCGGGTGGCCCTCGACCAGCAGGGCGCGCGGTTCGGCGGCGCGCACGGCGGGGACGCCGGCCTCCTCCAGCCACGCGGCGACGTCCAGTTCGCGGCGGGCCCGGTCGAGGAGTTCGGCGTCGCGGCCCACCTTCACCACCAGGGGGCCGGCGGCGAACACCGCGTTCTCGCCCAGGGCGAGGAGCCGCGCGTCCCCGGCCGGGCCGGGCAGCACCCCCGCCGCGGCCAGTACGTCCCGCGCGCGTGCCTCGTCCATGGTCCGCCTCCGTGTCGCTTCCGTGCCCCGCCCCGGCCGTCGCGCAGGCCTCGGGGCATCCGACGGCCAGTCTCGCATTCGCACAGGTGGGGCCGGGTTTCAGGTGAGCGTGGGGCCGGTCACGAGTCGTCCCTTCGCGTCGTAGGGCCAGACGTTGGGCACGCAGCCCCGCATGCCCTTGATCTGCTGCATCATCGCGGGGGCCGGGCGGCCCGGTCCGGGGCAGTCGACGTGGCCGTGGCCGAGGAAGTGGCCGATCTCGTGGTTGATGATCAGGGCACGGTACGCGGTCACGTCCTTGGCGTAGACGGGCGTCGCCAGAAGCCAGCGTTTGAGGTTCACCATGACCCTGTCGGCCACGTTGCAGTTGACCTCGCCGCCGGTGTCCAGCCCGAACCGACCGCAGATCTCGTCCACGGTCCCCGGCGTCGCGACCCGTACGACGAAGTCGGCGGCGCCGCCCGACACCCGCCGGAACGCCGAGCGGCCGTCGGCGGTCCAGCCGCGACGGTCGGCGAGGACGCCCTCCACCTGCCGTGCGACGTCCGCGGCGGACAGCGCGAGTCCCTTCTCCACCTCGACCCGGTAGCGCAGCACCTTCCCCTTCCCCGCCTGCGCGCTGCCACCGGGAGCAACGACGAAGGTGCCGGGGCCGGTGGCCGGGATGACGGGCGCGGAGGGGGATGCCGCGGGTGGAGCCGGTGAGCCGGCGGCGACCGGGCCGGACGGGCCGGCGGACGGAGCGGCGGGTGGGCCGGACGGGGAGGGGGCCGACGGTAACCGGTCGGTGGGCCGGACCGGTGCGGGGGAGGAGCCACGGCTCCCGGCCGCCTTCTCGCCGTCGTCCGCCCATCCGGCGACCGCGAAACCGCTGGCTCCGAGGACGGTGAGCGCGGCCAGTCCCGCCCACAGCACGCCGGCGCGCCGCCGCCCGGAGGCGGGAGTGGAGCCGCCCCGACGGTGACGGCGACGGGCGGAATGTGATCGGTGCGTGCTCATGGTCGTCCAGGTTGTGATCGTGATGTGATCGAATCTGGCTCGAATGATAACGAAGCAATAACGGCCCATGCTCCGCGGGTCCATATGATCATCCGGTAACAGAAATCCGAACGGCCGCTCGGTGTACGGATACTGAGCGCATGTCACGCGTTCTGCTGATCGAAGACGACCGTGCCGTACGGGAGGGGATCGCCCTTGCCCTGCGCCGCCGCAGCCATGAGGTCGCCGTCGCCGTGACCGGCGAGGAGGGGCTCGAACGGCTCCGGTCCTTCCGGCCGGACGTCGTGGTGCTGGACCTGATGCTGCCCGGCATGCCCGGCCTGGACGTGTGCCGCGCACTGCGCGCCCTCGACCAGACCCTGCCCATCGTCATGGCGACCGCGCGCGGCGACGACGAGGACATCGTCGTGGGGCTGGAGTCCGGGGCGGACGACTACGTCGTCAAACCCGTGCAGGCACGGGTGCTGGAGGCCCGCATCCGGGCCGTGCTGCGCCGGGCCGCAGCGGTGCCCGCCGACCGCGGCATACCCAGGATCGACACCTACGGCGACCTGGCCGTCGATCGCGCCGGACTCTCCGTGACCTGGCGGGGCGCGCGCGTCGCGCTCGCCCCCTCCGAACTTCGCCTGCTGCTCACCCTCTCCGCCGCACCCGGCCAGGTGTTCAGCCGGCAGCAACTCCTCGAAGCGGTCTGGGAGCACAGCTACCACGGGGACGCCCGGCTGGTGGACGCCTGCGTCAAACGACTGCGCGCCAAGATGGGCGAGCCCCCGCGCGAGCCCCGCTACATCCAGACCGTGCGCGGCTTCGGCTACCGGTTCGCGTCCCGGTGAGGCGAGCGCTGCCGGCCGCCCGGCTCCGCCTCCGCCATCTGCTCGGTCTGCGAACCAGGCTGGTGGTGGCCTTCACGCTCGTCGCCGCCCTCACCGCCGCCGCCACCGGCTCCCTGACCTTCCGCGAGGCGCGCACCGGAGTGCTCCAGCAGAGCCAGGACACCGTGATCAAACTGCTGCGCGACAAGGTCGACGGACTGAGCGTCGTCATCAGTCTCCCGGCCGAGCAGGAGGACCTGAAGGACTTCGCGGACGAGGTGGCCTCCGCCGACCCGACCAGGAGCTGGCGCGTGCTGGTCGCCTACGGTGAGCTGCGCGCCACCTCCACCCCGAACGACCCGTTCCCCGAACTGACCCCCGCCCTGCGCGAGGCGGTGAGCTCCCGTACGGCCACCGTCTTCCAGCGGGTGCGCAGCGGCGACCACACCGCGCTCGTCGTCGGCATGCCCGTCATCTATGACAAGGCCGACGGGGCGAGCGCGTTCGCAAGCGGCGTGCAGGTCTACATGACGGTGCCGCAAACCACCGAAGCGGCGTACGTCGACGCCCTGGTCGACGCGGCCGAACGGGCCACCGTGCCCGCCTTGGCGCTGGCCGTGCTGCTCGCGTTGCTCGCGGCACGCGGGGTGCTGCGCCCGGTGCGCGCCCTGCGCCACGCCACCCGCAGCATCGCCGAAGGGAAACTCGACACCCGGCTCGCCGTCCACGGATCCGACGAACTCGCCGATCTGTCCCGCACGTTCAACGAGACGGCCGCCGCGCTGGAGGAGTCCGTGGCCGAGCTGCGGGGCATGGAGGCCCGGGCCCGCAGGTTCGCCGCCGACGTCTCCCATGAACTGCGCACCCCGCTGGCCGCCATGGCGGCGGTCACCGACGTCCTCGACGAGGACGCCGACCGCCTCGACCCGGACACCGCCACCGCCGTCCGGCTGATCAGCCAGGAGACTGTGAAACTGGCCCGGCTGGTGGACGACTTGATGGAGATCTCCCGCTTCGACGCGGGCGCGGCGGTGGCGCACCTCGACGAGATCGACCTCGCCGAGTCACTGCGCCGCACCCTCGCGGCCCGCGCCTGGACCGATCGTGTGGAGACCGATCTGCCGCCGCCCGACGTCCTGCGCGGACGCGTCGACCCGCGCCGCCTGGACGTCGTCGTCGCCAACCTGGTCGGCAACGCGCTGCGGCACGGCGCCCGCCCCGTCCGACTGCGCCTGCGGGAGCGGCAGGACGCGAGCGGGAGGCGCGAGGGGAGGATCGCCGTCATCGAGGTGCTGGACAGCGGGACCGGCATCCCCGCGACGGTCCTGCCCCATGTCTTCGAGCGCTTCTACAAGTCCGACGCCGCCCGCACCCGCACAGAGGGCAGCGGTCTGGGCCTCGCGATCGCCGCCGAGAACGTCCGGGTGCACGGCGGCGCCGTCCGCGCCGCCAACCGGCCCGAGGGCGGCGCCGTGTTCACCGTCGAGATCCCGCTCCGCCCGGACGGGCCCTGGTCCGAGGAGGGCCGACCGTGAGATCCGTGCACCGAGCCGCCCTGCTGTGCCTTCCGGCGCTGGCCGCTCTCGCCTCCTGCGGCATCCCCACGACCGGCGTGATCGAGGCGGGCCGCCCCGCAGGTGGTGTCATGCCTCGGGCACACGTCTACTTCGTGGTGGGCGAGACCCTCGTCGACGTGCCCCGCAGGACCACCGCGCCGGTCGGCGTCGAGTCCGCCGTCGACGCCCTGCTCCAGGGCCCGACGCCGGAGGAACGCGCCCAGCGCCTCACCACACTGCTGCCGCCGGGGCGCACGACGACCCGCACGACCGGCCCGGACCTCGTGCGGGTACGCACGAAGGGCGTCCAGGTGACGATCGAACTGACGCGAAGGGTGGATCTGTTGGGCGAGCTCGCGGCCGCCCAGCTGATCTGCACGGTTCTCGCGGCACAGGGCGTCGCCGACCAGGGCGCCGCCCCGGCGTCGGCGACCGTCCGGGACGCGGCCGGCCACGACGTAGGCGGAACCGGCCGGAGCTGTCAGGCGGGTTGATGGACACCCGTTGTGCAGTCGTCGGCCACGCGCACGTCACCGGGGTCCACGAAAGTCACACGGGCACCGTCCCGCTCGCCGCTCGTTCACGGCGGCGACTCCGCCCCGTGCGCCGCGCCTCCTGGAGACTCAGTTGACCACCGCTTCGGCCCTGGAGACCCTCGCGCCGACCCCGAACGGCGGCCCGGGCGTACCCGCCCGGTCCGCGCGTGAAGGGTTCGCCCGCACCCTGACCCGTCGTCGGTGGCCGGCCGCCGCCGAGTGCGTGGTCGCCGTGGCGACGGCGCTCGGCTTCACCGCCTGGGGTGTGACGGTCGACGACAACCCGGTCACGCGGGTGGGTCAGGTGAGCGGGCTGTCGAACCTTCAGTTCCGGCTCGCCCTGCTCGTGTTGGTGGTTCTCGCCGTGGTGGGCTGGGCGACCGTGCGCGGGAGCGAGCGGGTGCGGGCGGTGACGGTCCGGCTGGCCGCGGCGGCCGTCGCCGGGCTGAGCACCGGGTTCATCGGCGCGGGCCAGGTGTTCGCCCTGCGCGGGACCCCCTGGCCCCTCAACGGACCCTACGGCGACAACAACCGCATCCTCGGCTGGGCCGAGGAGATCCTGCACACCGGCTCGATGGACGCGTTCTACCCGCCCGCCGTGCCCTACATACTCGGTTACGCGGCCAAGGCCGGCCTCTTCGACGGGCAGCCGGCCTTCGGCCTGAAGTGGCTGTTCATCGCGTTCGTCGCGCTGACCGGGCCGGTCGCCTACCTCGCCTGGCGGTCGTGCCTGCGGCCGCTGCCGGCGCTCGCCGTCGGCCTGCTGCCCGCGCTCCAGCAGACGCTGCCGCACAAGCCGTACAGCCCGTTCGTCCTCGTCGCCCTCGTGCCGCTCATCGCGAAGCTGCTGCTGTGGCTGCGCGCCTCGCCCCGCTTCACCACCCGCGGGACGGCGGGGCGCGGCGCGTTCCTCGGGGTCGTCTTCGGGCTGCTCTTCCTCGTGTACTCCGGCTGGCACGTGTGGTCCCTGCCCGGCGTGCTCGTCGCCGTCCTCTTCTTCTACCCCTGGCAGACCGGACGGCTGCGAGGACTGCTCTTCCTCGGCAGTTCGCTGGCCGGGTTCCTGCTCGTCGCGGGCCCGTATCTGCGGGTGCTGCTCGGTGCCACCGGCACCCGCGACCAGTGGTGCTCCGGGTTCGCGCTGACCGAGCCCGCGTACATCGGCACCACCCCGCTCAGCAGCCGGGCCTGGGACGAGCCGGGGGAGTACCCGGGCTTCGGGGAGTTCGCCGGACTGCACACCTACGCCGTGATCGTCCTGATCGGGCTCGGCGTCGCCGTCGCGCTCGGGCTGCGCAAGGCGGTGGTCGTCGCCCCGCTCGCCTGCTTCGCGAGCGCCTGGTTCATCCGGTTCTGGCTGGCCGGGCACATGGAGGCGGACCAGCAGGTCCAGCTCTTCCCCCGGACGACGCTGCAGATCCAGGTGACGCTCACAGCCCTCGCCGTCCTGGCGTGCGTCCTCGCGGCCGGAAAGCTGGCGCCGCTCGTCCGCCGGGCCGGGACCTCGCCCTCACGGCAGTTCTCCGCCGTCGGAGCGCTGCTCGCGTTGGCCCTGGCGGGCGGCATGATCGGCTCGTTCTTCGCCAACCAGTACCTTCCCACCGCGCCCGCTGAGCGGCAGGTGGGCGTGATGGCCTGGCAGGCCCACCAGTTCCGCAAGCCCGACGGCGCCTGCCCCGCGTACGCCGACCGGCACGAGTGCCAGGACTTCCCGAACCGCCCCGTCGTCGAACCGCCCACCGCCAAGCGGCTGGTGTGCGAGTACCCGTGGCGCAAGGTCGGCCGCGACGGCTCGATCGAGGTGCTGCCGCCCCGCCCGTAGGGCGCCTCGTGCCGGCCCTCGGTTCAGGCGAGGGCGGTGACCAGCAGGGCGAAGGCGGCGACGATGACGGCGACGCGGACGTAGTGGAAGCGGTCCCAGTGGTTCATCTGCTGCTCCCAGTCGGCGGGCAGGCCGTCCGCGGTCCACGTCTTGACGCGGTTGTTGATCGGGACGAGCAGCAGGATCGACATGACCACGCTGATGATCAGCAGCGCGGCGGCGCTGACGACGAGGCCCGCGCCGTCGTGGCGCCGTCCGGCGACGGCCCAGACCGCGCTGAGGACGAGCGAGCCGATGTACCAGAACGGCATCACGGCGCCGAGCAGCCGGGCCCCGTGAATCCGGCCGCGCAGGCCGTTGTCGCCGGGGAGGCCGCCCAGGATGGGGTTGACGAAGAAGGCGACGGAGAACTCCACCCCCACCATCACGCCGACGATCACGGTGGTGAAGACCTCGAGTGCGTTGAGCATGAAGACCCCTCCTGGAATCAATCTAGCGTTGCTAGCCGGTGAGGCAATGCTAGACCTAATGCCGCTCGATTGTCTAGCGATGCTAGCAAGGAGTGCGCGTCCATGAACTCGCTTGCACGAGACGTCTCGTCTCGTCTACGGTCCCGGCATGACCACTCCCGCGCACATCGCCATGTTCTCCGTCGCCGCCCACGGGCATGTGAACCCCAGCCTCGAGGTGATCCGTGAACTCGTCGCGCGCGGTCACCGGGTCACCTACGCCATCCCGCCCGCCCTCGCCGACAAGGTCGCCGGGACCGGCGCCGAGGTCGTGCCCTGGCACTCCACGCTGCCCGGCCCCGACGCCGACCCGTCGGCCTGGGGCGCCACCCTCCTCGACCACGTGGAGCGCTTCCTCGACGACGCGATCCAGGCGCTGCCCCAGTTGGCCGAGGCTTACGACGGGGACGAACCCGACCTCGTCCTGCACGACATCACCTCCTACCCGGCCCGCGTCCTGGCCCACCGATGGGGCGTCCCCGCGATCTCCCTCTCGCCCAACCTCGTCGCCTGGGACGGCTACGAGCAGGAGGTCGCCGAGCCGATGTGGGCGGAACCGAGGAAGACCGAGAGGGGGCAGACCTACTACGCCCGGTTCGCGGCGTGGCTGGAGGAGAACGGGATCACCCGGCACCCCGACGCCTTCGTCGGACGGCCCGCCCGTTCCCTGGTGGTCATCCCGAAGGCGCTCCAGCCGAACGCCGACCGGGTCGACGAGAGCGTGCACACGTTCGTCGGCGCCTGCCAGGGCGACCGTGCCGCCGAGGGCGCCTGGACGCGGCCCGCCGACGCGCGGAAGGTCGTGCTCGTCTCGCTCGGCTCCGCCTTCACCAAACAGCCGGACTTCTACCGCGCCTGCGTCGAGGCGTTCGCCGCGCTGCCCGGCTGGCACCTCGTGCTCCAGATCGGCCGGCACGTCGACCCCGCCGAACTCGGGGAGCTGCCGGACAGCGTCGAACTCCACTCCTGGGTACCGCAGTTGGCGATCCTGAAGCAGGCCGACCTGTTCGTCACCCACGCCGGCGCGGGCGGCAGCCAGGAGGGGCTGGCCACGGCGACCCCGATGATCGCCGTACCGCAGGCCGTGGACCAGTTCGGGAACGCGGACATGCTCCAGGCGCTCGGCGTGGCCCGGCACGTCCCGACGGAGGAGGCCACCGCCGAGAGTCTGCGTGACGCCGCCCTGGCCCTGGTCGACGACCCCGAGGTCGCCCGCCGGCTGAAGGAACTCCAGGCGGAGACGGCGGCCGAGGGCGGCACACTCCGCGCCGCCGACCTGATCGAGGCCGAGCTGCCCCGGAACCGGTCCTGAGCCGGCTCGACCGGCCGTGAGACGAGCCGAGCCGCGCTCGAACCCGGCATGACCGAGGGCCCGCCGGCCTCCCTGGAGACCGGCGGGCCCTCGCAGCGTGGGAGCCCTGGCGGGCCGTCGATCAGCTACCCCGCTCAGACCTTGACGGGCTCGCCCTCGTCGTCCCGAGTCACCGGCGCGATCGCCTCCGGCGACTCGTCGTGCGTGAGGTCGGGCAGCCGGTGCAGCCACTTCGGCAGGTACCAGTTGCGCTCGCCGAGCAGCGCCATGACCGCCGGGAGCAGCACGCCCCGGATGATCGTCGCGTCGATCAGCACCGCGGCCGCGAGGCCCACCCCCATCTGCTTCATGGACTGCATGGACAGCGTTCCGAAGATCGCGAAGACGGCGACCATGATGACGGCGGCGCTGGTCACGACGCCCGCCGTGGTGACAACGCCGTGCATGATCGCGTCCTTCGTCGTCCGTCCCCGCAGCCGCGCCTCACGGATCCGGGAGACCACGAACACGTGGTAGTCCATCGACAGGCCGAACAGGATCACGAACAGGAACAGCGGCAGCCAGGTGATGATGGCGCCCACGCCCTCCGCGCCCACCAGCGACGCGCCCCAGCCGTGCTGGAAGACGCCCACGAGGATGCCGTACGCGGCGCCCACCGACAGCAGGTTCAGCACGATCGACGTGATCGCGATCGTCAGCGAGCGGAACGACAGCAGCATCAGAGCGAAGGCGAAGACCACGACGAACGCGAAGACCGGGACGACGGCCCCGCCCAACTGGTCGTTGAAGTCCTCGGACCCGGCGACCTGTCCGGTGATCGGCGCGTCGAGGCCGTCCACCTTGCCGAGCGTGGCCGGCCGCACCTCGTCGCGCAGCTTGTCCAGGCTCGCGCCCGCCTTGTCCAGGTCGGAGCCGCCGACCAGCGGGACGTACACGAAGGCGACGTTCTGCTGGTCGTGCAGCTTGATCTCGACCGGGCCGCGCGAGGCGCCCGAACTGACCGCTTGCGTACGGAACTCGGCGAGCGCCGACTTCACCTCGGGTGCGTTGATGTCCTTCGCCCGGACGACCACCTCGGCCGGCTGGGAGCCGCCGGGGAAGGCCTCGTTGAGCCGGTTGTAGGTCTGCACGATGGGCAGCGAGTCGCCGAACTCCTGGTCCAGCGTGAGCTGTTGCGTCTTCATGCCGAGCGCGGGCACGGAGATGGCGAGCAGCGCGCCGGCCGCGACGACGACCGAGATCACCGGCCGAGCGAGCACGCCCTTGAGCACGGCCGTCCAGAACCGGCTCTCGCCGTTGCCCCGCCCCCGGTTGCGGCGCAGCCGGCTCTCCGGGTGCAGGTAGGGGATCTTGCCCTTCTCGACCCGCTCGCCCAGCAGCGACAGCAGCGCCGGCAGCACGGTCACCGAACCGACCATGGCCACGGCCACCACCATCAGCGAGGCCAGGCCCATCGCCTCGAACTCGGCGAGCCCGGTGAACAGCATGCCCGCCATCGCCACGCACACCGTGACACCGGAGACGACGATCGCCCGGCCGCTGGTCGCCGCGGCGATCCGCAGCGCGGTCTGCGCGTCCCGGCCGGCCGCCCGCTCCTCACGCTCCCGGCGCAGGTAGAACAGGCAGTAGTCGACGCCGACGGCCAGACCCACCAGCAGCATCACGGAGTTGGCGGTGTCGCTCATCGGCACCACATGGCTGGCCAGGCCCATCAGACCCATCGTCGCCATGATCGCGGTGATGGCCAGCAGCACCGGCAGCAGCGCCGCGACGAGCGCGCCGAAGGCGATCAGCAGAATGCCGAAGGCCACCGGCACCGCGGAGTACTCGGCCTTCTGGAAGTCGTCCCCGAACGCGTCGCTGAACGTCTTCATCATGCTCGCGCCGCCGATCTCCTCGATCCGCAGCGACCGGTGCTCCTTCTGCACGCCGTCGACGGCCTTGAGGACCGGCTCCACCCGCTCGCCGGCGGTGTCGGAGTCACCGCGCATGTCGAACTGCACCAGCGCGCTGTGGCCGTCCCTGGAGATGGTCTGCGTGTCGTAGGGAGAGGTGACGTCGGTGACCTGTCCGGTGCCCTCGACGGCCTTCACGACCGCCTCGACGGCCTGCCGGAACTCGGCGTCCGTGGCCTTCAGGCGGCCGTCCCTGGCCTGCACGAGAACCGACTCGCTCGCCGGCTCCTCGATCCCCGCCTCCTCGATGATCTTGGCGGCGGTGTGCGTCTCGCCCTTCAGCTGGTCGCTCTCCTTGACGTCGACCCGGCCCGCCGCCGACCCGAGTCCCATGGACAGGGCGACGAACAGCACCCAGATCCCGACGGCGGCCCACCGGTGCCGGGCGCTCCAGCCGCCGGCCCGCGCGGCGATGCCCCGCACCCGCGAATCTCCGCTCTTCCCCATGACGGGCTTTCCCCCTCGAGGCGCGGCGGCGGCCCCCTGCCACCACCTTTCACCACGAAGGTAGGGCTCGGATAAAGCCAAATCGTCGTGCTGCCCGGTGACCTCCGCTCCGCCCGGGTCCTCCCCTCGGAGCGCGTCGTCTCACCGCTGGGGAGGAGGAAGGCCCTTACATCTAGTTCCACCGTCTCGGGGCCGATCATCAGGGGCGGGCCCTGGCGAAGGCCTACGGTGTGCGCATGACGACGACCTACGCCGCCCTCCTGCGCGGCATCAACGTGGGCGGCGCCCGGAAGGTCCCGATGGCGGACCTGCGCGCCCTCATGGAGGACCTCGGCCATGACGACGTGCGCACCTACCTCCAGAGCGGCCAGGCCGTGTTCTCCAACGCCCACGGCGACGAGGACGGCCTCGCCGCACAGCTCGCGCGGGCCGTCGAGGAGCGGTTCGGCTTCGCGGTCGACGTGATCGTCCGCGACCACGCCTATCTGAAGGCGGTCGCCGAGGCCTGCCCGTTCCCGGCCGCCGCACTGGAGGCCAGGCAGCTCCACGTCACCTACTTCTCCGCGCCCGTCGCCCCGGAACGCTTCGCCGGGATCGACCAGGAGGCGTTCCTGCCGGAGCGGTTCCGCCTCGGCGACCGCGCCCTGTACCTCTACGCGCCCGAAGGGCTCGGCCGCTCCAAGCTCTCCCAGCAGCTGTCCCGGCCCCGGCTCACCAAGGGGCTCGTCGCGACGACCCGCAACTGGAACACCGTCGTCGAACTCGTGAAGTTGACGGGCGGCTGACCGGGCGTGCACACGCGTGTGCGAGGCTCGTCGCATGCGCTACGTCATCATCGGGGCAGGGGCGGTCGGCGGAACCGTCGGCGGGCGGCTCGCGGGAGCCGGGCACGACGTCGTACTGGTCGCGCGGGGCGCGCACCGGGCGGCGCTGAGTGAGGGCGGGCTGCGACTGCGGGTGCCCGAGGGGGAGTTGACGTACCGGCTGCCCGTCGTCGACGGACCCGAGGCGCTCGGCACGCTGCGCGCCGACGACGTCCTCGTCCTCGCCGTGAAGACCCAGGACAGCGAGGCGGCCCTGCGCGCGTGGGGCGCGGCGCCCGTCGAGGGCGGGGGCACGGCCGCCGAGCGGCTGCCCCTGGTCTGCGCGCAGAACGGCGTCGAGAGCCAGCGCCTGGCCCTGCGCCGCTTCCGGCACGTCTACGGCGTCTGCGTCTGGCTGCCCTGCACCCACCTCGAACCCGGCGCGGTCAGCGCCGCCGGCGCCCCCCTCACCGGCATCCTGCACCTCGGCCGCTACCCGCACGGCGCCGACGACACCGCCCGCCGGATCGCCGCGGACCTGGAGAAGGCGCACTTCGAGGCGCCGGTCGTGCCGGACGTGACCCGCTGGCAGTACGCCAAGCTGCTGTCCAACCTGGGCAATGCCCTGGAGGCGCTGAGCGGCCCGGTCGACGGCGAGGAGGCGGCGGCGCTGCTCGGGAGGGTCCGGGCCGAGGGGGAGGCCGTGCTGCGGGCAGCCGGCATCGCGTACGCGAGCGCCGAGGAACAGCGGGCGGTCCGCGGCGACAAGGTCACCCTGGTCCCGCTGGACGGCGCCCCGCGCGTCGGCGGCTCCTCCTGGCAGTCCCTCAGCCGGGGCGCGGGGACCATCGAGGCCGACCACCTCAACGGCGAGATCGTCCTCCTGGGCCGGCTGCACGGCGTCCCGACCCCGCTGAACGAACTGCTGCAACGGCTCGCCAACGAGCACGCGCGCGACCGCAGGGAGCCCGGCTCGCTGCCGGTGCGCGAACTGACCCGCCTGGCGGACGACGCCGTCGCGTTCGTTCAAGAGCCGGGCCGCGTCCGCCCCTAGCGTGAGACGCATGAAGCACGACGAGACACACCGGTACATGTCCGAGTGCGCCGCCGAGGCGGCCCGCGTCGCCCGCGGCGTCCCGGCGGCGGACCTGGACAAGCCCACGCACTGCGCGGACTGGGACCTCAGAGCCATGGTCAACCACTGGGTCCTCTACACCTCCCACGGCCTGGAGCACCGCGCCCTGCGCAAGCAGCTCCCCGAAGAGCTCCTCACCCGTGACTTCACCGCCGACCCGCTGTGGGCGCAGGCGTACGCGGCCCGGCTCGACCGCGCGGTCGACGCGTGGGCCGACCCGGCGGTCTGGGAGGGCGAGGTCGATCTCGGCGGCGGCACGCTGCCCGCGGCGGACCTCGCCGCAATGATCGTCAAGGAGACGGCCGTCCACGGCTGGGACGTCGCCGTCAGCACCGGGCAGGCGTTCCACGTCTCCGACGGCGCGGCCCGGCTCGTCCTCGACGTGGTCGAACGCCACGGCGACCTCTACCGCCGGTACGACGGCTTCGCCGCCCCCGTCCCCTGCCCGCCGGACGCCCCGCCGTTCGAGCGCGCGCTGGCGGCGAGCGGCCGCGACCCCCGCCCGCAGGTGTGAGAGAGCCTCACCCGCCCTCACCCCGCCAGTCGTCCCGGCCCGCCCACCGCACCGCCGGTCCCACGGCCAGGCCCGCCGCGGCGAACAGCAGGCCCAGGGCCGCCCAGCCAGCCGAGCCGTGACCGATCGCGGTGATCGTGACCAGGGCCGGGCCCGCCATCATCCCCGCCGACATGCCCGCGCCGAAGACCCCCTGGTACACGCCGTGGACGCGGGCGTCGGCGAGGGCGTAGCCGAGGGTCCAGCCGCCCGCCGCCGACAGCACCTCGGCGAGGACGTGGACGACGGCGCCGGCGGTGAGGGCGACGACGGCCCAGACGGGGGAGAGCCCCGCCGACAGGGCGTACACCGCGCAGGCCACGGCGAGGAGCAGCCCGGACCAGCCCATGGCCCGCACCGCCCCGGGCACTTGGGAGAAGCGGCGGGCGACCGGCACCTGGAGCAGGGCCACCAGCGCGCAGTTCACGATCATCAGCAGGGCGGCCGTCCAGCGCGGCGCGTCCGTCCGCTCGACGATCCACAGCGGCAGCCCCACCTCGGCGAGCGTGTACTGCACGACCAGCACCGCGTTCAGCACGGTCACCGTCAGATAGGGCAGATCGCGCACCGCCCGCCAGCGGTCCCCGGCCGGGGCGTCGTCGCCGAGGGCCGGACGGCCCAGGGCGTGCGCGGCCAGGGGCAGACCGGGGATCAGCAGCGCCGGCCCGGCGAAGGACACCGCGTTCAGCGCGATGACCGTCGTGTACGCCTCACGGGTGTCGACCTGCAACGCGACCGCCCCGAACAGGCCGCCCAGCCCCATGGCCACGTTGGTGACCGTCCGCAGGTACGCCCGCGACTCCACCCGGGTGGCCACCGGCAGCACCTCCGCGTACAGAGCCCCCTGCACACCGCGAGACGCCATCTGCAACCCGGTCGCGCAGACCACCGCGACGAGGAAACCTACGTAGGTGTGCACGAGCACGTACGCGGCCGTGGCCACCCCTGTGCCCGCCCACAGCAGCGCGGCCACGCGCCGGGCGCCCCACCGGTCCGCCGCCCGTCCCGCCGGCACCCCCGCCGCCACCCCGACGAGTCCCGCGCACGTCATCCCGAGCCCGACGGATGTGGCGTCGAGGCCGACGATCCGGGTGAAGTACAGGACGCCGAGAGGGAAGTAGAGGCCGTTGCCGAGGGAGTTGACGAGGGTCAGCAGCGCGGCACGGCGCAGCACGGGATCGGCGGGCAGCAGTCCGGCGGCCCGCGAGACGGGCCCCTTTGTCACGGGTTCGGAGGAACTGCTCCTGTCAGGAGCCGAGTTGGCCGGGGTGATGGTCATGGCCGACAGCCAACCCGGCGCACCCCGGGCGGCGGCATTGATTTAGCGTGGCGCTCAATGATCGAGTTCCGGTTCACCGTCGACGACCTCGCCACCACCTCGTTCGCCTACTCCCCGCTGCAGGAGGCGGTGTTCTCCCTGCGCTGCTTCAACGACCCCGCCCGCTTCCCGCATCACCGGCCGTGGCTGCGCCGGATCCGGCCGCGGCTCGAAGGTCTCGACGGTGAGCTGCTCACCTCGCTGGTCGCCCCCTGGATGTGGATCCCCGACTTCCTCACCCCACGCCCCGACCGCGCCCGGCCCGCCTTCGCCGACGAACTGGACCGGGTCCGCCTCACCGAACCCGACGTCGTCGCCGCCGACTTGCGGGCCGCCTACCGGAGCGAGGACGCGCTGCCCCCGGTCGTCGCCCGGGGGCTTACCCGCCCCGACCGCTTCCTCACCCGGCTCGCGGACGCGCTCGACGCCTACTGGCACACCTGTCTGGCCGCCGAGTGGTGGCCCCGCGCACAGAGCGTCCTGGAAGCCGATCTCGCACACCGGGGACGGGTGCTCGCGGAGCGGGGCGCGGCCGAGATGCTGCCGGGCCTCGACGCGCGACTCACCTGGGCGGACAGCCATCTCCGGCTGGACACCAGGGACTTCCTGGTGCCCGCGCCATGGGCCGGCATGAGCATCGCGGGCCGGGGCATGGTGCTGCTGCCGACCCTGTTCGCGCGCGGCGCCCAGCCCCTGATCGATCCGACCCGCCCGCCGCTGCTGATCTATCCCGCGCGCGGCAGGGCCACCCTCGCCGAACAGCCGCCCCCGGTCGTAGGCCAGGCCCTCGTGCGCCTCCTCGGCCGCCCCCGGGCCCGTCTGCTCCTGCTGCTCGCCGAACCGGCCTCCACGACGGAACTCGCGCACCGGCTGGAGGTCACCCCGGGCGCCGTCAGCCAGCACCTCGCGATCCTCCACGACGCCGGGCTCCTCACCCGCACCCGCAGCGGCAGGACCGTGCGGTACGCGCGCACGCGGCTCGGCGACGACCTGTGCCGGTGACCCGGCCCCGCCGGCGGAAGGGTCGAGCGGCTCAGGCGCTCACGGCCGCCGGCAGGTGCGTGCGGGCCGTGTCGTAGCGGTCGAGGAGGAGACGGGCGACCTCGGGGGCCGGGCCGAGGACGTCCGCCAGCACGTCGGCTCCGGCCGCGCCGCGGGCGATGCGGTCCGGGAGGAAGCCGGGGGCCAGGACGTACGGGGCGACCGCCACCGTGGAGCAGCCCAGCGCGCGCAGCTCCCGCACCGCGTCCTCGGTGCGGGGCAGGGATGCGGAGGCGAACGCGGGTCGCACGGCGCACCAACCGGTGTGCCACCACTCCCGCGCGATGTCGGCGATCACCGCGATCGCCTCCGGGTCGGAGGACCCCGCCGAGGCCAGCACGACCCCGGTCGAGGACTTGTCGGCGGGCGTCAACCCCGCCTCGTACAGCCGCCGTTCCAGCGCGGACAGCAGCAGCGGCGACGGCCCCAGCACGTCCGCCTGGCGGATCCGCAGCCGCGCCGGCGCCTCCCGCAGGACCGCCGGGATGTCCGCCTTCGCGTGGAAGGCGCGGGTCAGCAGCAGCGGCAGCGCCACCACGTCCCGCACGCCCTCCGCCGCCAGGGACTCCAACACCCCCTGCACCGAGGGGACGTTGAAGTCCAGGAAGCCGGTCTCCACCCGCAGGCCCGGCCGCAGTGACCGCACCCGCCGCACCAGGGCGTGGACGGTCGCCGCGTGCCGAGGGTCGCGGCTGCCGTGCGCGATGACGACGAGGACGGGACGAACCGGCTTGTGGAACATGGCAGTCAGCCTTTCAGCCCTTCACCAGCAGCCCGCGGCCGCGCAGCACCCGCCGCTCCAGCGGACTGAAGATCAGCAGGTCGATCGCGATGCCGACGAACAGGATCAGGATGATCGCCTCGAACACCATGGACATGGAGCTGGCGTTGCGGCCGTTCTCCAGCAGCGCGCCCAGACCGATGCCCAGGTCGGGGGAGGAGGCGATGATCTCCGCCGCCATCAGCGACCGCCACGAGAACGCCCAGCCCTGCTTCAGACCGCTCAGGTAGCCCGGCAGCGCGGCCGGCATGACGATGTAGCGGGCCCCCTTCAGCCCTGTCGCCCCCATCGTCCGGCCCGCCCGCAGGAACAGCGGCGGCACCTGGTCGATGCCGGAGACGAGACCGTTGGCGATGGAGGGCACGGCGCCCAGCAGGATCACCGCGTACATCATCTCGTTGTCCAGGCCCAGCCAGATCACCGCCGGCGGCACCCACGCCACCGACGGCAGCGACTGCAGTCCGGACAGGACCGGGCCGATGGCCGCGCGCACGAACCGCACCCGGGCCACCAGCAGACCCAGCGGGGTACCGATGGCCAGCGCGAGCAGGAAGCCCAGCAGACCGCGCGAGACGCTGGTCCAGATGTACCCGAGGAGCTTGCCCTCCATCCAGGCGTCCTCGAACTCGCCGCCCACGTCGGCCGGTGAGGGCAGCTTGCTCGGATCGTCGACGATCCTGAAGGAGACCAGCGCCTGCCAGACCACCAGCACCACCGCGATCGCGAGGACGGGCGGCAGGATCTTGTTGACGAGGGTCTGGCGGAACGGCGTACGGGCCGCCGAGGAGCTCTCCAGGGCGTCGAGGCCCGCCTCCAGACCCTGCAGCCCGGCGCCGTCCTCGGCGGAGGCCTTCGGGTCGGTGGTCTCAGTGCTGGCCATGACGGCGGATCTCCCCACGCAGGACTTCGGTGATCTCCAGGGACAGTTCGGCCACGGGCGCGTCCTCGATGCGGCGCGGCTGCGGAATGCCGACCGTCCACTCACGCGCCACGCGGCCCGGGCGGGACGACAGCAGGATCACCCGCTGAGCGAGGCGCACCGCCTCCCGCACGTTGTGCGTGACGAACAGGACGGACACCCCCGTCTCCTTCCAGATCCGGGTCAGCTCGTCGTGCAGCACGTCCCGCGTGATCGCGTCGAGCGCCGCGAACGGCTCGTCCATCAGCAGCAGCCGGCTCTCCTGGGCGAGGGCCCGCGCCAGCGCCACCCGCTGGCGCATACCGCCGGACAGCTCGTGCACCCGCTTGCCGTACGAGCCCTTCAGCCGCACCAGTTCGAGCAGCTCCTCGGCGCGGCCGCGCCGCTCGCTCTTCGCCACTCCGCCCAGCTTCAGGGCGAGTTCGATGTTCTTGCCCGCGGTCAGCCACGGGAACAGCGCGTGCTCCTGGAACATCAGCGCCGGACGCCCGTCCGTCGTGATGCGGCCGGAGCTCGGCTTGTCCAGCCCCGCCACCAGGTTCAGCAGCGTGGACTTGCCGCAGCCGGAGGCCCCCAGGAGGGTGACGAACTCTCCCGGCGCGACATCGACCGTGATGTCGTCCAGGACGAGCTGCTGCCCGGCGGGCCCGGCGAAGGACTTCGAGACGTGCTCGATGCGCGCGGCGTACTCCACCGACTCGGCGCTCTCGGCCTTGGCGAGGGTGGTGGCCATGGTCGTCACCTCCTGGGAACTCATCCGACTTCGGGGTTACTTCGCGCCGAGACCGGCGTCGTCGACGGTGCTCTCACCGGCGGCCGACAGCACCTTGTTCAGCGGCGCCAGGTCGTAGATGCCGTCCAGCAGCGGGTCCTTCAGCAGACCGGCCTTCACCGCGTGCTGCGCCTCGGTGTTGAGGGTGGCGGCCAGCGGGTCGTTGGTGAACTGGATCGACTTCCACGCCGGGTCCAGGACCTTCGCCGGGAGCGCCTTGCCGGAGTCCTCCTTCAGCTGCGCGTTCGCCGCCGCCTTCGCCCCCTCCGGGTCGGCGGTGATGTACTTGTTGGCTTCGACCGACGCCTTCAGCACCGCCTCGACGGCCTTCGGGTGCTCCTTGAGGAACTTCTGCGACACGATGATGTTCGTGATCACGAACTTCTTGTCCGGCCACAGGTCGGACTCGTCCAGCAGCACCTTCGCGCCCTCGGCGACCAGCTTCGACGCCGTCGGCTCGGGCACCCACGCGCCGTCCACGGAACCCGACTTGTAGGCGTCCGGGGTCACCTTGTTGTCGGTGCGCACCACCGACACGTCGCCCTTGCCGCTCTCCGCGTCGACCTTCCAGCCCTGCTCCGCGATCCAGTTGAGGAACGCCACGTCCTGGGTGTTGCCGAGCTGCGGGGTCGCGATCTTCTTGCCCTTGACGTCCTTGAGGGACTTGATCTTCTCCGGGTTGACCACGAGCTTCACGCCGCCGGACGCCGAACCGCCGACGATGCGCAGGTTCTTGCCCTTGGACTTGGTGTAGCCGTTGATCGCGGGGGAGGGGCCGATCCAGCCGATGTCGATGGCGCCGGAGTTGAGCGCCTCGATCTCGGAGGGGCCGGCGTTGAAGATCTGGTACTTGGCCTCGGTCGCGCCGAGCGCCTTCTGGAAGTAGCCCTTGTTCACGCCGACCAGGGCCGTTCCGTGGGTCAGGTTGCCGAAGTAGCCGATCTTGACGGAGTCGAGACCGTCGATCTTCTGCGCGCCGGCGGCGACCTTCTGGGCGGAGGGGGTGTCGTCGGACTTGGAGCCGTAACCGCAGGCGGCGAGGGCGAGCAGGGGAAGGGCGGCCAGGACGGTCACGCCGCGGCGGAACGCGCCCGGACGGGCGGCGCGGACGCCCCCGGTGGAGCGAAGCCCGGACTGGGGCAGGTTGGCAGGCACGGGAGGCTTTCCTCTCGTTGGCCCGGCGGTCACGGTCTCTCAGGTCGTGGCCGGGAGATCGGCAGAAGGTCTTCGTCGCTTCCGGGGTGGGGGTCCCCCCGCCTGCGAGCGAAGCCGAGCATGTGGGGGAGGGTGGGGGGACGGGGCGCGCAAGCGGTGCGCGTACGTCAGCGCGCACATCGCGCCACTCCACCCTGCCCGCTGCCGAGGGCGCCGCTGCCGACGCGGCCGCCCTCCTTCGCGAACGTGGAGAAGACATCGAGGGAGTTCATCGTCAGAAGTCCCACCCGTCGTCCTCGGAGGGGTCCTTGACCGGCTCCGGGGCGGCGAACGACTCGCCGACCATGCCCGCGGTGAGCGTGGTGCCGTCGTTCGGGTCGATCAGGATGAACGAGCCCGTACGGCGCGAGTCGGAGTAGGAGTCCACCGGAAGGGGCTCCGCGGTGCGGATCTTCACCCGGCCGATGTCGTTGGCGGCGAGCTGTCCCGGGTGCGGGTGCAGGGACAGGTCGTCCAGCGTGAGACGGGAGGGGATGTCCTTCACGATCGCCTTGACCGTGCGGGTGCCGTGCTTGAGGAGCACCCGGTGGCCCACCGTCAGCGGGGCGTCGGCGACATGGCAGACCGTCGCCTCGATGTCCTGCGTGGTCGCGGGCGCGTCCTTGCTCGGAACGATCAGGTCGCCGCGCGAGATGTCGATGTCGTCCTCCAGCAGGAGGGTCACCGACTGCGTCGTCCACGCCACGTCGACCGGCTCTCCCAGCAGGTCGATGCCGGAGATCTTCGAGGCGCGGCCCGACGGCAGCACCGTGACGGACTCGCCGACGTGGAAGGAACCCGCCGCGATCTGACCGGCGTAACCCCGGTAGTCCGGGTGCTCCGGGCCCTGGGGGCGGATCACGTACTGCACGGGCAGCCGGGCGTGGCAGTGGCTCAGGTCGTGGCTGACCGGCACGGTCTCCAGGTGCTCCAGCACCGTCGGGCCGCCGTACCAGTCCATCGTCGCGGACGGCTCCACGACGTTGTCCCCGGCGAGCGCCGAGATCGGGATCGCGGTGACGTCGGGGACGCCCAGCTCGGTCGCGTACGCCGTGAACTCCTCGGCTATCGCGGCGAAGACCGGCTCCCGGTAGTCGACCAGGTCCATCTTGTTCACGGCGAGCACCACGTGCGGGACGCGCAGCAGCGCGGCGATGGCGGCGTGCCGGCGGGTCTGCTCGACGACGCCGTTGCGGGCGTCGACGAGGATCACCGTCAGCTCGGCGGTGGAGGCGCCGGTGACCATGTTGCGGGTGTACTGCACATGCCCGGGGGTGTCGGCGAGGATGAACCGGCGGCGGGGCGTGGCGAAGTAGCGGTAGGCCACGTCGATGGTGATGCCCTGTTCCCGCTCGGCACGCAGTCCGTCGGTGAGCAGCGCGAGGTCCGGCGCCTCCTGGCCCCGGCTCGCGGAGACGCGCTCCACGGCCTCCAGCTGGTCGGTGAGCACCGACTTGGAGTCGTGCAGCAGCCGGCCGACCAGGGTGGACTTGCCGTCGTCGACGGAGCCGGCGGTGGCGAACCGCAGAAGCGTCGTTTCCGCGAGTTCCTCGGTGGTGATCGTGCTCATCTCTAGAAGTACCCCTCGCGCTTGCGGTCTTCCATCGCAGCCTCGGACATCTTGTCGTCGGCGCGGGTGGCGCCGCGCTCGGTGAGCCGGGAGGCGGCGATCTCCACGATCACCTTCTCGATGGTGTCGGCCTCGGAGTCCACCGCGCCGGTGCAGGACATGTCACCCACGGTCCGGTAGCGCACGAGCCGCTTCTCGACACTCTCGCCGTCCTTCGGCCCGCCCCACTCGCCGGCGGTCAGCCACATGCCGCTGCGGGAGAACACCTCGCGCTCGTGCGCGTAGTAGATCTCCGGCAGTTCGATGCCCTCGCGGGCGATGTACTGCCACACGTCGAGCTCGGTCCAGTTGGACAGCGGGAAGACGCGCACGTGCTCGCCGGGCGCGTGCCGGCCGTTGTACAGGTTCCACAGCTCCGGGCGCTGCCGGCGCGGGTCCCACTGGGAGAACTCGTCGCGCAGGGAGAACACCCGCTCCTTGGCCCGGGCCTTCTCCTCGTCGCGGCGGCCGCCGCCGAAGACGGCGTCGAACCTCTCCGACTGGATCTTCTCGGTCAGCGGCAGCGTCTGCAGAGGGTTGCGGGTGCCGTCCGGACGCTCCTTGAGGACACCGCGGTCGATGTAGTCCTGCACGGAGGCGACGTGCAGCCGCAGCCCGTGCTTGTCGACCGTGCGGTCGCGGTAGTCGAGGACCTCGGGGAAGTTGTGCCCGGTGTCCACGTGCAGCAGCGAGAACGGCACCGACGCCGGCCGGAACGCCTTCAGCGCCAGGTGCAGCATGACGATGGAGTCCTTGCCGCCGGAGAAGAGGATCACCGGCCGCTCGAACTCGCCCGCCACCTCGCGGAAGATGTGCACCGCCTCGGACTCGAGGGCGTCGAGGTGCGACAGCGCGTACGGGCTGCCGGTCTCCTCGGACACGGTGGCAGCGGTCGTCATGCCAGTCCCCTTTCGCTGAGCAGGGCGTGCACCGACGCCGCGGACTCCTGCACGGTCTGGTTCTGCGACTCGACGCGCAGATCGGGCGATTCGGGCGCCTCGTACGGGTCGTCGACCCCGGTGAGCCCGGTGAGCTCACCCGCGGCCTGCTTGGCGTACAGCCCCTTCACGTCCCGCTCGCTGCACACCTCGACGGGCGTGGCCACGTGCACCTCGACGTAGGCGGTGCCGTTCGCCTGGTGGCGCTTGCGCACCGCCTCGCGGCTGTCCTGGTACGGCGCGATGACCGGGACGAGGGCCAGCACCCCGTTGCGGGCGAGCAGTTCGGCGACGAAGCCGATGCGCTGCACGTTGGTGTGCCGGTCCTCGCGACTGAAGCCGAGGCCCGCCGAGATGAACTCGCGGATCTCGTCGCCGTCGAGCACCTCGACCCGGTGGCCCTCCTCACGGAGGCGGCCGGCCAGTTCGTAGGCGATCGTGGTCTTGCCGGCGCTCGGCAGACCCGTGAGCCAGACGGTGGCTCCGGTCCTCACGTCACTCTCCTGAATCGTCGTCGTCATCCGTGCAGCCCGCACTCGGTCTTGCCGCGGCCCGCCCAGCGGCCGGCGCGCGCGTCCTCGCCCTCGAGCACCCGGCGGGTGCAGGGGGCGCAGCCGACGGAGGCGTAGCCGTCCGTCAGCAGGGGGTTGGTCAGGACGCCGTGCTCGGCGACGTACGCGTCCACGTCGTCCTGGGTCCAGCGGGCGATCGGGGAGATCTTGACCTTCTGCCGCTTCTCGTCCCAGCCGACCACCGGGGTGTTCGCCCGGGTCGGGGACTCGTCGCGGCGCAGCCCGGTCGCCCAGGCCCGGTAGCCCTTCAGGCCCTCTTCCAGCGGCTGGACCTTGCGCAGCTTGCAGCACAGGTCGGGGTCGCGGTCGTGCAGCTTCGGGCCGTACTGCGCGTCCTGCTCGGCGACCGTCTGGCGCGGGGTCAGGGTGATGACGTTGACGTCCATCACGGCGTCGACCGCGTCCCGGGTGCCGATGGTCTCCTCGAAGTGGTAGCCGGTGTCGAGGAAGACGACGTCGACGCCGGGCATCGCACGGGAGGCGAGGTGGGCCACCACCGCGTCCTCCATCGAGGAGGTCACACAGAAGCGCTTGCCGAACGTCCCGGCCGCCCACTGGAGGATCTCCAGCGCGGAGGCGTCCTCCAGGTCGCGGCCCGCCTGCTCGGCGAGCGCCTTCAACTCCTCGGTGTCGAGCTCTTCCTGAGTGGTCGTCATGTCTGTGCCCCTCCGGAGTCGGATCGCTTCAGTCCCTGGGCCAGCAGCCCGAGGAACTTCAACTGAAAGGCCCGGTTGCACGCCGCGCATTCCCACGCGCCGTGACCGCCTTCCAGGGCCTCACTCGGACGCAGGTCCTCGTCACCGCAGTAGGGGCAGTAGAACGGGGCGGCGCGCTCGCTCATGTCAGCGACTCCTCGCCGGCGCGGGCCGTCCAGGCGGCGAACCGCTCGCCGTCCTCGCGTTCGGCGAGGAACCGCTTGAGGACGCGCTCGATGTAGTCGGGCAGTTCGTCCGCGGTCACCTTCAGGCCGCGCACCTTGCGGCCGAAGCCGGCGTCCAGGCCGAGCGCGCCGCCCAGGTGCACCTGGTAGCCCTCGACCTGCTCGCCGCTCTCGTCGAGGACCAGCTGTCCCTTGAGGCCGATGTCCGCGACCTGGATGCGGGCGCAGGCGTTGGGGCAGCCGTTGAGGTTGATGGTGAGGGGCTCGTCGAACTCCGGCAGACGGCGCTCCAGTTCGTCGATCAGCTGGGAGCCGCGCTGCTTGGTCTCGACGATGGCGAGCTTGCAGAACTCGATGCCGGTGCAGGCCATGGTGCCGCGCCGGAACGACGACGGCCGGGCGGTGAGGTCCAGCGCCTCCAGGCCCTCGACGAGCGAGTCGACCTGGCCCTCCTCGACGTCGAGGACGATCATCTTCTGCTCGACCGTGGTGCGCACCCGGCCCGAGCCGTGCGCCTCCGCCAGGTCGGCGATCTTGGTGAGGGTGGCGCCGTCGACGCGACCGACCCGCGGGGCGAAACCGACGTAGAACCGGCCGTCCTTCTGCCGGTGCACGCCGATGTGGTCACGCCACTGCTGGGACGGCTGCTCGGGGGCAGGGCCGTCGGACAGCTTGCGGCCGAGGTACTCGTCCTCCAGCACCTGCCGGAACTTCTCCGCGCCCCAGTCGGCGACCAGGAACTTCAGCCGGGCGCGGGTGCGCAGCCGGCGGTAGCCGTAGTCACGGAAGATCGAGATGACGCCCTCGTAGACGTCCGGGACGTCGTCGATCGACACCCAGGTGCCCAGCCGTACGCCCAGCTTGGGGTTGGTGGACAGACCGCCGCCGACCCACACGTCGAAGCCCGGGCCGTGCTCGGGGTGCTCGACGCCGACGAACGCGACGTCGTTGATCTCGTGCACCACGTCGAGCAGCGGCGAGCCCGAGATGGCCGTCTTGAACTTGCGGGGCAGGTTCGAGTACGCCTTGTTGTTCAGGACCCGGCGCTTCATCTCCTCCAGCGCGGGCGTGGCGTCGATGATCTCGTCCTCCGCGATGCCGGCGACCGGCGAGCCGATCATCACGCGCGGGGTGTCGCCGCAGGCCGTGACCGTGGACAGGCCGACGCCCTCGAGGCGCTCCCAGATCGCGGGTACGTCCTCGATCCGGATCCAGTGGTACTGGACGTTCTGCCGGTCGGTGATGTCGGCGGTGCCGCGCGCGAACTCCTGCGAGACCTCGCCGATGACGCGCAGCTGACGTGTGGTCAGCGCCCCGCCGTCGATGCGGACGCGCAGCATGAAGTACTCGTCGTCCAGCTCCTCCGGCTCCAGGACGGCCGTCTTGCCGCCGTCGATGCCGGGCTTGCGCTGGGTGTACAGGCCCCACCAGCGCATGCGTCCGCGCAGGTCGTTGGGGTCGATGGAGTCGAAGCCGCGCTTGGAGTAGATCGTCTCAATGCGTGTCCGTACGTTGAGACCGTCGTCGTCCTTCTTGAACTGTTCGTTGCCGTTGAGCGGGGTGTGATGACCCACGGCCCACTGACCCTCGCCGCGGTGACGGCTCACCTTGCGGCGGGGCGCTGAGGCGGCAGGGTTCTGCGGGGTGGCGGCCATGGTGATGAGTCCTTCGGGACAGACGGAAGCGGCTCTGAGCTGCGCTGACGGGCGCATGGAGAAGTGCGCGTCGTTGCGCGGAGCGGAGAACTGGAGACGGGGGGATGCCGGGGGAGTCGCGGGCTCAGCTCACGCGACAGATGGCGCTGGACATGCGGCCGAGGTCGACGTGCCGCCGACTCACCAAGGCAATTCCAGTTCCGGACATGACGGAAGCGTGTCACGGCGATCTGGACACAGTCCAGCTTCGTCCGTCATGTGGACACCGTGGTCCCGAAGTGTGAGACCAGGGTGGTGTCGGTCACATGCGGCGCACGACGGCTTGTCCGCGACCGCGGGCCGGGCTATGAGGGCCGGCGTCAGACGGGGAACGCGCCGGGCCACGGACCCGGAGCCGCCACCTCCCGCTCCTCCTCCACCTTGGTGTCGAACAGCCTGAACCCGCGCCGCAGGTAGTTGTCCATCGCGTGCGGGCCGTCCTTGCTGCACGTGTGCAGCCACACCCGCTTCGTCGGCGGCAGCCCCGGCCGGCGCTCTGCGAGGTCCCAGGCGCGGGCGGCGCCGTAGGACAGCAGGTGCCCGCCGATCCGCCGGCCCCGGAAGGCCGGGATCAGGCCGAAGTAGACGATCTCGACCGCGCCCTCGTCCTGCGGCTCGAACTCCACGTACCCGGCCGGCGTGCCCCGCTCGTAGGCCACCCACGTCTCCACGCCCGGCCGGTCCAGGTGCTCCTGCCACCGCGCGTGGCTCCAGCCGAGCCGGTCCGTCCAGCGGATGTCGCCGCCGACCGACGCGTACAGGAAACGGCTGAACTCGGGCGAGGGCACCTCGGAGCGGACGATCCGCACGTCGCCGTCGGGCGCGGCGGCCGGCAGGAGATCACTCGGCGAGGTCTGCTCCAGGGACCAGGTGGTCACGGGGATGAGGCTCATGCCCGTCAGGGAATCATCTACTCCGCTGATCTGTCGATGGAGGCCAGCGGCAGTGAGAACAGCGTGCGGCCCGACTGCGCCCACACCTCGCCGGACTCCGCCCCGTAGGAGAGCGACTCGGTCAGCGGGCTCCAGCAGGCACGCGAGTCGTCGGCCCCGCAGCGCGCGGCCCGCGCGCCCTCGGCGTCCTGCCGCCACAGCGTCCCGCGCCCGCCGTCCTCGCCCGCGGCGCGCGTCAGATACCACGCGCCGTGGTACGCCAGCACCCCGCGCACCCCGGTCAGCTTCGACCGGTACGCCTGCGTCGCCCGGACCTGCCCGGCCCCGTCCCCGTGGAGGAGGCCCGCGCGGCCGGGACCCCGGTCGAGGGCGTAGCGCCACAGCCGGGCGCCCGTGTCCGAGCCGTCCAGCGTCCACTCGCCCGCCACCAGCGTGTCCGGCGTGGTGCTCCGGTCGAGGGACACGGTGGCGGGATGCGGGGCGCCCGCGCCGCCGGCCGTCCGGTACACGGCTACGGCCGGAAGGACGTACCGGGCGCCGTGCGCCGACCAGCCGCCGGGCACCCGCCCGACCGCCTCACCGGCGACGGTGGCGCGGTGGATGCGGTTCATGTCGTAGACGTAGAGCGCCGCGCCGTCCCCTTCGTCGGTGGTGACCAGCAGCTTGTTCTGGTACCAGACCATGCCGGAGACATGCGAGACGAGCCCGCGGAAGTCCCGCCCCCCGTCGACCGGGACGGCCAGCAGCGCCCACGTGTACCGCATGCGGTCCAGGTCGCCCGCGTCGACCAGCGCGATCCGGGCCAGCCCCCGCTCGGCCGTCGGGCCGGTACTGCGCGACCAGCCGGACAGCACCACCCGGTGCGCACCCCACAGGCCGTCGTCGTCGGCGTCCCCGGACGTGGTGACCGCGCCCGGCTGCCAGCCCCGGGTGTCGTCGGTGCCCCAGCAGTAGGCGCGCCCCGCCGCGGGGGAGACGGGCAGCTCCGCCCGCTCGTCGGGAGTGCAGTCGACCGAGTCGCGCAGCACGCCCTCGGCGCCGCCCAGCACGGTGCCGACCCCGACCGGCGGGCCCAGTTCGGCAGAGAGCCGGTCGAGCGCGGCTTGCGGCACCGGCTCCTCCGTCAGCCGCAGCGCGTCGGTGTCGGCGGCCGCCGTGAGCGGCTTCAACGCCCCGGGACTGCCGGTGACCGTGGCCTGGGAGGCGCTGATCATGGTGGCTGCGGCGGTGAGCGCGAGAGCGGTTCCCGCCAGGAACGCCCGCGCGGCTCTTCCCCGCCTGCGCCGGCGATGTCGGCCGCGTTGCTTCATTCGTCCTCCCGAGGCGGGCCAACTGTTCCAAACGGTCCGTACGTTGACCGAGGAACAGGTGGGGTGACCCGTGGGGGAGCCTACGGCAGAGCGCCCCCGCCCGGCAGGAAGACTTCACAATGCGGGAAAGACGCAGCGACACAAGTCGATTCAGGGCACGGAACGGTCGACCTCGGACCCGGGCCGAACCGCTGGTCGCACGGGGGTTCCACTTCGACACTCCGCCGAACCACCGCTCACACCACGGCCGGTGACGCTCACGGCACGGAAGCCGTCCGGGCCCCGGCCACCGCGGGCGCCGTCGAATGCGGCAGCAGCCTCCCCGGGTCCTCCGGCAGCAGCACGTCGAGCTCCACCTCGTCGCCGTAGCGGTAGGGCCGGTGTTCCAGCAGAGCGCCCAGATAGCGCCGCACCCGCGACATCTCGGCCCGCACCGTCACCGTGCGCCCCCGGTCCCCGAACACGTCCTCGGCCAGGTCCGCGGCGCTGCGCCCGCCCCGGTGCACCGCCAGCAGATACAGCAACTCGGCGTGCCGCGGCGTCAGTTCCCGGGACCACACGCCCTCCGGGCCGCTCACCGTCACCGACCAGCGGCCCGCCCGCGACACGTCCAGCACGATCCGGGTGGCGGCCCGCGGCGGCGGCTCGGCCGCCCCGTCCGCCGACCGCACCAACCAGCCCCCCGCCAGCGGCTCCACCGAGCACCACCCGAGCACCGGCAGCCACCGCCGCCCCGGCGAGGGCGACTTGGGCAACACGATCCGGCTCACGTACGGCATCCCCGTCACGGCCGCCGTCCAGCCGTCCCCGTCGACCACCGCGGCCCGCCCGCCCGACCGGGCCAGCACCGGCGCAGCCATCGCGCGCAGCCGCTCCAGCGACCGCAGATGCGACTCCCGCAGCGAGGCCTCCGCCAGCTTCGCCACCGCGCCCACCCAGGCGAGCGTCGCCGGATGCATCGTCTCCAACGGCCCGCTGACGTCGACCACTCCGAGCAGCCGGCCGTCCCGCGGATCGGTGATCGGGGCGCCCGCGCACGTCCACGCCGCGTGCGACCGCACGAAGTGCTCACCCGCGAACACCTGCACGGGCCGCCGGACCACCGCCGGCGTGCCCACGCCGTTGGTGCCGACGACGTCCTCCCGCCAGTCCGCACCCACCTCGAGACCCACGCGGTCGGCCTTGCGCAGCACCGGGGAGCAGCCCTCCCGCCACAGCACCCGCCCCTCGCCGTCCGACACGACCATGATGTGCCGGGCCACGTCCGCCGCCGACAGCAAGCCCTCCCGCAGCACCGGAAGCACCTCCCGCAACGGCGAGGCCTCACGCCGCCGGCGCACCTCCTCCGCGCTCAACAGCCCTGCTCCCGAACCGGCGTCCGGATCGACTCCGCTGCGCAGCACCCGCTGCCAGGACTGCTCGATCACGGGCCGGGGCGCGACCGGCGACCGCCGGCCGGCGAGCCGGGCGTCGCGCACCTCGCTGAGCACCCGCGCCGCCCGCGCGGCGTCGACCGCCGCGAGCCGCGGCACGTTCATCGGCGACATCGCCACTGGGCCTCCCCGAGAGCACACGGGCGCCGAACGTCTTCCCCGTCCGTCCTGCCGGACCTCCCATACTGCCCCTCCACCGGTGACGGAGGGGCACACTCCGCCCACTGGGACGAATGCGTTGCAACCCCCTGCAACCCTGGCCGACCACCACCGGGTGCCCCGAAACTTGTGCCACGCCGTCCCGAGCGGCGCTCCTGGCCTCGCAGGGCCATCGCCGCGGGGGTGGTGCCGTGTCGGCGCGGCACCACCCCCGCCCGCGGCGGACGCCATGCCCGGCCTACCGAAACGGGGCGCGGACTCAGGCCACAGGCCGGGCCCGCTCCACGATCGCCCCCAGGTCCAGGGTGTGCGGCAGCGTCCCGAAGGCCCCGCCCGCGTCGCCGCCCAGCCGTGAGGCGCAGAACGCGTCCGCCACCTCGGGCGGCGCGAACCGCACCAGCAGCGACCCCTGCAACACCAGCGCGAACCGCTCGGTCAGCCGCCGCGCCCGCGCCTCGGCGCCGTCCAGATCGGCCAGGTCCGTCAACAGGGCCTTGATCGCCGCGTCCAGCCGGTGGTCGGCGCCCCGCGCCAGCCCCACCTCCCGCAGATACGCGTTCAGCGCCTCCGGCTCCCGCCTCAGCGCCCGCAGCACGTCCAGCGCCTGGACATTGCCCGCGCCCTCCCAGATCGAGTTCAGCGGCGACTCCCGCACCAGCCGCGGCATCCCTGACTCCTCCACGTACCCGTTGCCGCCCAGGCACTCCGCGGCCTCCACCACCACCGGCGCACACCGCTTGGCCACCCAGTACTTCGCCGCCGGCACCGCGATCCGCAGCAGCGCCCGCTCCTGCTCGCCGCCGTCGTCGTACGCCGCCGCGAGCCGCAGCCCGAGCGTCGTCGCCGCCTCCGACTCCAGCGCCAGATCGGCCAGGACGTTGCGCATCAGCGGTTTGTCGAGCAACGCGCCGCCGAACGCCTCCCGGTGGGCGCAGTGGTGCGCCGCCTGCGCCACGGCCGCCCGCATCAGCCCCGCCGAGCCCAGCACGCAGTCCAGCCGGGTCGCGGCCACCATCCCGATGATGGTCCGCACACCCCGGCCCTCCTCGCCCACCCGGCGCGCCCACGTTCCGTCGAACTCGACCTCGGCGGAGGCGTTCGACCGGTTGCCGAGCTTGTCCTTCAGACGCTGGATGCGGAACACGTTACGGCTGCCGTCCTCCAGCACCCTCGGCACGAGGAAGCAGGTCAGCCCGCCGTCCCCGGCTTCCGGCGCACCGGACGCCCGCGCCAGCACCAGGAAACCGTCCGACATCGGGGCCGAGCAGAACCACTTGTGCCCCGTCAGCCGGTACGCCCCGTCCTCGGCGAGCGGCCGCGCGGACGTCGTGTTCGCCCGGACGTCGCTGCCGCCCTGCTTCTCCGTCATCCCCATCCCGACCAGCGCGCCCGCCTTCGAACGCGCCGGCCGCAGCTCACGCTCGTAGATCGTCGACGTGAGCAGCGGCTCCCACTCGGCGGCCAGGCCGGGATCGGCGCGCAGGGCGGGCACGGCCGCATGGGTCATCGACAGCGGGCAGCAGTTGCCCGCCTCCACCTGCGTCCACACCACGAAGGCGGCGGCCCGCCGCACATGCCCGCCCGGCCGCGCCCACGCCGACGTCAGATGCGCGCCGACGCCCTTGCCGAGCAGCCGGTGCCAGGCCGGATGGAAGTCGACCTCGTCGATCCGGTGGCCGTAGCGGTCGTGGGTGCGCAGCACCGGCGGGTTGCCGTCGGCCTGGGCCGCCCACTCGTGCAGCTGCGCCGACCCGGCCGCCCGGCCCAGCGAGGACAGCTCGCCGCGAGCCTCGTCGAGCAGCTCCGGGTCGAGATGGCGTTCCACGGCCGCGACCAGGGCCTGATCGGTGGCGTAGACGTCATGGCCCAACAGGGGCGGGGGCTGGTTCGTCACGGTGTGCGTGCTGCCTGCCATACCGCGAAACGTACCCGCCGCCCCGCAGGTCATGACCGCCCAACACGCACGGCGTGAGCGGGCCCACCGGAGATGAGTGGAGCCTCGTACGGCGGATACCTTTAGGGCGTGCAGCCAGCCAGTCAGCCCCCCGAGCACCCCGAGCGCCCCGACGACCACGCGGCCCTCGCCGGGCGTCTCCACCGAGCCCGCGCCCTCTACCGGAACGTCTCCAAGCGCAGGACCGCCTGGCTGCTTCTGAAGGACACCGTCAACTCCTGCATCGAGTACCGCATCCTCGGTCTGGCCGCCGAGGCCGCCTTCTTCACCCTGCTGTCCGTGCCGCCGCTGCTGCTCAGCCTCATCGGCCTCCTCGGCTACGTCGACGACTGGACCGGCACCGACACCATCAGCAGCCTGGAGGCCAACCTCCTCGACGCCTCCCGCACCGTCCTGTCCGACAAGGGCGTCGCCGAGATCGCGCAGCCCATCCTCGACGACGTGATGAAGGGGGGCCGGCCCGACGTCATCTCGATAGGGTTCCTGTTCGCCCTGTGGTCCGGGTCGCGCGCGGTGAACGTCTTCATCGACACCATCACCGTCATGTACGGCCTCGACGGGGTGCGCGGCATCGTCAAGACCCGGCTGGTGGCGTTCCTGCTGTTCATCGCCGCCCTGCTGATCGGCTCCGTCGCGCTGCCGCTGATGGTGGCCGGTCCCGACGCCGTCGTACGGATCGTGCCCTGGTCTACGACGGTCGTCCAGGTGCTGTACTGGCCCGTCGTGATCGTCCTGTCGATCGCCTTCCTCACCACGCTCTACCACGTCTCCGTGCCGGTGCGCTCCCCGTGGATCGAGGACGTCCCCGGCGCGCTGGTCGCCCTGGCGATGTGGGTGCTCGGCAGTTTCCTGCTCCGCATCTATCTGCAGAGCACCATCGAGGGCGCCACCATCTACGGCTCCCTCGCCGCCGCCGTCGCCGTCCTGCTGTGGATCGGCGTGTCCGCCTTCGCCGTCCTCGTCGGGGCGGCCGTGAACGCCGCGATCGACCGGGTCTGGCCGGCCGCCGCGACCGCCGCCGCGCGGGCCGCCGCCGAGCGGCAGCGCGAGGAGGAGGCCGCCGAGTACGTCGCCCGCCTGACCGCGGCCCACCAGTACGACGACCCGGACGACCCCGACATGCCCTCCGAGTTCCCCGAACGCTGGTCCCGCTTCCTCCCCCCGGAGGACGTCACGGGCCGCCTGCGGGCCCACGCGAAGACCTCCCACAAGAACACCGCCCCAGGCGAGGAGGAATCCCCGCCCCCCGAGAAGTGATCTGCCTCACAAGGTGTCACGGTGGGCGGGCCGGTGGTGTCTTGAGGACAGCCTGACCAGGCGTGTCCGAGGGAGAGGGGCCCGGAGATGACCGACCGCACCACCGACCCGGCGACCGAAGCGTTCGTCGCCCACCGCAGTCTGCTGTTCACCGTCGCCTACGAGATGCTCGGATCGGCGGCCGACGCCGAGGACGTCCTCCAGGAGACCTGGTTACGGTGGAGCAAGGTCGATCCGGACCGGGTGGACGACCAGCGGGCCTACCTGGTGCGGACCACCACCCGGCAGGCCCTCAACCGGCTGCGGACGATGAAGCGCCGCCGTGAGGCGTACGTCGGCCAGTGGCTGCCCGAGCCGCTGGTCACCGCGCCGGACGCGGCCGAGGACCTGGAACTCGCCGAGAGCCTGTCGATGGCGATGATGCTCGTCCTGGAGAGCCTCTCCCCGACCGAGCGGGCGGTGTTCGTGCTGCGCGAGGTCTTCGAGGTCGGCTACGACGACATCGCCGGGGCCGTCGGCAAGACCCCGGCGGCCGTACGGCAGATCGCGCACCGCGCCCGCGCGCACGTCGACGCCCGCAGGCCCCGCCGGACGGCCTCCGCGCGCGAGACCCGGGCCGCCCTGGAGTCCTTCCAGCGCGCCCTGCAGACCGGCAACCCGCAGGACCTCCTCGACGTGCTCGCCCCCGACGTCGTCCTGCTCAGCGACGGCGGCGGCGTGAAGCGCGCCGCGCTCAGGCCCGTCGTCGGCGCGGAGAACATCGTCCGCTTCTATCTCGGCGGCGCTGCCTCGGCGGCCCGGTTCCAGGCCACGATCACCTGGGAGCCCACCGTGGTCAACGGCAGCCCGGCCCTCGCCGTGCACCGCGAGGGCGAGCTCGACGGCGTCATGGCCGTCCGGCTCGAGGACGGCCGCATCACCGGCCTCTACTTCGTCCGCAACCCCCGGAAGCTGACCCGCGTCACCTCCGAGACCCCGCTCACCCTGCGCTGACGCCGACGGCTCCGAAGCACCCGTCCGTCTCCGCACCCGTCACGAGGGATCCCGCCATGACCACGCAGACGACGGCCGCCACGCCCCGCGGCCTCACCTTCCTCAGAACCGCGACCGTCCTTCAGACCCTGACCCTCCTGTTCCAGGCGGTCACCGCGGGCCTGCTGCTGACCTCGTCCCGCGGCTACTGGCTGCACGACTTCGGGTCGAAGGTGATGTACGCGGCCGCCATGCTGTACGTGCTCGCCACGGTCCTGGCCTGGCGACGGGGCGGTGGATCACCGCGCCCCGTCCTGTACGCCACCGGCTTCCTCCTCCTCGCCTCCGCACAGGTCGCGCTGGGCGTCGCCCATGTGCCCTCGCTCCATGTCCCCCTGGGCGTGGTGATGTTCGCCCTCAGCACCCTCGCCCTGGCCCACGCGCTGTCCCAGGGCCTGCCACAGCGCCCCGCCGCCTGAGGCGCGCTGCGGACGGCTGTCTCACGAACGACCCATTCAGACCACTTCGAGGAAAGCAGGACGTCTCATGTCCGTTCGATCCGTTCTCACCCTTGCGACCGTCGCCCTGATCGGCGTGCTCGCGTGCGCCGGACCGGCTGCCGCGGACCCGTCGCAGCAGGTCGCCGCCGGCGTCACCACCCTGAGCGTCGGCCGGGTCGGGGCTTCTTTGTCGGCGCTGGTCGGCCTCCTGGGCGCGATGGGCGGCGGTCTGGCTCTGTCCCGCCCCGACAGCAAGGGGCACATCGGTGCCTGGGCCCGGCGCAACGGCGCCGTCGCGGCTCTCGTGGCGGGTCCGGTCGCCGTGGCCGTCGGCGGGACGGTCGCGGCCACCGCCGACGGCGGCCTCGGCACCGGGAACGGGCTGGGCGGCGCCTTCGTCGCCATGCTCCTCGGCCTGACCGCCGTCGTCCTCGGCGCACTGGCCCGCTCCCGCACCCGCCGTACCGGCTGACGGGCGGGTGCGGGCGGGGTGTCAGTGGTCGGTGAAGTCGGCGGCGTGGTCCTCGGCCCAGGTGGTGAAGGTGCGGGGCGGGCGGCCGGTGAGCTCTTCGACCGTGCGGGTGAGGGGAAGGGGCTTGTCGTTGGATGCCCACCACTTCAGCAGTGCGTCGGCGAAGGCGGCGGGGATGTACTCGGCCGACTCCCGCTTCCATGCCTCGGGGGTGACGTGGTCGATCGGGACGGGCCGGCCGGTGACGGCGGCGAGCTGCCCGACCTGCTCGGCGAAGGTCAGCGATTCGGGACCGGTGAGGGTGAACCGGCCGCCGTGGTGGCGGGGGTCGGTGATGACGGCGTGGGCGGCTTCGGCGACGTCCGTCTCGTGGATGGGATCGGTGTGGGCGTCGGGGAAGGGCAGGCTGAGGGGCCGTCCGGCCTTGACGGCCCAGGCCCAGCCGCCGGCGTTGGAGGCGAAGGAACCCGGCCGCAGGATCGTGGTGGTGATCGGCGAGGCGAGCAGCGCGCGCTCCACGTCGAGGTGTGACTTGGCGAGCGGGTCGCTCTCGGGGTCGGGGCTGAGCACGGCTGAGGAGGACAGCAGCACTATGTGGGTGACTCCGGCTCCTCGGGCGTGGTCGATGAAGTCGGTGACGCGCTCCGGGCTGGCGTAGAGGAACACGGTGGTGACGCCCGCCAGGGCGGCGGGGAAGGTGTCCGGGGCGGTGAGGTCGAGACGGACCGCCTCCACACCGTCGGGCGGGGAAAGCGTCTCGGGGGCGGCGGAGCCGACCCGGACGGCCAGGCCGTCGCGGTGGAGCAGCGAGGTCAGACGGGTGGCGACCGCGCCGCGGCCTCCGGTGACGAGAATCATGAGTGGGCTCTTTCCGTGTCTGTTCCGGGTGTGGTGCGGGTCAGTGGTGCTGGGGCTGCGCGGTGCGGGGGAGCAGGCGGACCAGGCAGCAGCAGCCGAGGGTGATGCCGGCCACGACCAGGAGGCTGCGGGTCATCGCGTGGGCGGGGCCGGGGGTGTGGAGGTAGACGGTGGTGACGGCGGCGGCGCCGAGAGCGTTGGCGAGCTGCTGCACCGCGGTCAGGGACCCCGCGCCGGATCCCGCTTCGGCCGGGGTGACGTCCCCGAGGGTGATGTCGTAGACGGTGCCGAAGCAGGTGCCCATGCCGAGCCCGGTCACCAGGGTGGCGGCGATGATCGCGGCCGGGCCGGTCGCGGTGCCGGATGTGTGGACGGCGGCCCACAGCCCCGCGGTGCCGGCCAGCGTCGTGAGCAGGCCGATCAGGACGAGGGTGCGGCCGAGGCGGCCGATGAGCCGGTAGCAGGCGATCGAGGCGATGACGATTCCGGCGGCCATGGGGGTGCTGCCCGTGAGGGCGGTCCGCAGGGGCGAGTAGCCCAGGCCCCCCTGGAGGAACAGGGAGACGACGTAGAGCAGCCCGGCGACGGCCGCGAAGAAGGCGACGCCCAGGACGAGGCCGCAGACGAAGCCCCGGTTGCGGAAGAGCGAGGGCTGGATCAGCGGATGGGGGGCGGTGGCCTGGCGGCGGGCCAGGAGGGCGAAGAAGACCGCCGCGGCGCCGAGTGCGGCCCATGAGACGGCGCGCCAGTCGTGGGCGGGTCCGTCGATCAGCCCGTACAGCAGGGTGGCCATCGCCCCGGCCAGCAGCAAGGCGCCCGGGGCGTCGATCACCGTGCCGCGTTCGCCGGTGTCCCGGGGCAGCAGGCGGTGGGCGGCGAGCAGGGCGGCGCCGCCGAGCACGATGTTGATCAGGAACACGGAGCGCCAGCCGAGCCCCAAGGGGTCGGTGTCGATGAGGGTGGCGGCCAGGATCGGGCCGCCCACCGCCGACAGGCCGAGGACGGGACCGAAGGCGCTGAACGCCTTGCCTGTCTGGTCGCGGGGGAAGACGGCGCCGAGGATGCCGAAACCCTGCGGGATCAGCAGGGCGCCGAAGGCTCCCTGGACGAGGCGGGCGGCGATCAGCGTCTGCGGACCGACGGCCAGTCCGCAGGCCACCGAGGCCGCGGTGAACCCGGCCAGGCCCGTCAGGAAGACGCGCCGCCTTCCGTACTTGTCGCCGAGCCGGCCGCCGACGACCAGGAGCACGCCGAGGGCGAGTGCGTAGGAGGCGCCCAGCCACTGGACGAGGGACGGTCCGCCCTTCAGTGAGGCGGTGATGCTCGGCGCCGCGAGGTTGGTGATCGTGGCGTCGATCAGGTCCAGGACCTCGGCTGCCAGGATCACGGCGAGGACGGCCCAGCGCCGCGCGGGTGAGAGGGCCCCGGCCTGGCTGGGCGGGGCGAGGGTGCTGGTCATGGTGTACTTTCCGGAGGTGGGACGAACGATGTTCGTCACGAACACTGTTCGTCGGACCTTAGGGAGCGAACGGTGTTCGTGTCAAACGGTGTTCGTCGCCCGGCTAGGCTTGCCTCCATGAGGACGCAGCCGATCAGCCGCCGCGCGCGGCCCACCAAGGCCCCCCTCAGCCGCGACGCCGTCGTGCGCACCGGCCTGGAGATCCTCGACCGCGACGGCCTGGACGCCCTGACCATGCGCAGCGTCGCCAAGGCGCTCGACACCGGCCCGGCCTCGCTGTACGTCTACGTCGCCAACCGCGACGACCTCATGGCCGCCATGCTCGACGAAGCCCTCGCCTCCGTCGCGGCGACCGAGGAGGGCACCTGGCGTGAACGGCTGCGCGCCCTGGCCACCGCCGCCATCGCGGCGATGAGCCGGCACGAGGGCCTGGCCGGCGTCGCCCTCGGAGCCATCCCCACCGGACGGAACTCCCTGCTCGTCCTGGACCGCATGCTCGCCCTGCTCAAGCAGGGCGGCCTCGACGACACCGCCGCCGCCTGGGCCGTCGATCTCCTGTGGCTCCACATCGCCGCGGCCGCCGTCGAGCAGAACAACCACGACACCAAGGGGTCCGACGAAGAGACCACCGTCAGCGCGGCGGACCGCCACTACGCCGCCCTGCCCGCCGACCGCTACCCGATGCTCACCTCCATGAGGCAGGCGCTGTTCTCCCCGGGCGACCGCGACGCCTGGGCCCTCGACGTCCTGATCAACGGCATCCTCCACACGCCCCCGCACTGACAGAACCCCGAGAAGTCCTGCGGCTCGGGCGGGGGGTGTTTGTTCGCGTCCGAGGGCGGAGCCCGCAGGAGCACCCGGTGAGGGCGGCGGCCCGCCACGCGTCTCATCCGCCCCGCGCGTAGCCTGGGCCTGTGTACCAGGAACGGCCCTCCCGGCTGGCCGGCGCGGTGGTGTGGACCAACAGCCCGGCGGGCGCCGGGACTCAGCCGGTGCTGCCCGACGGCTGCATCGACCTGCTGTGGAACGAGGGTCGACTGCTGGTGGCCGGCCCCGACACGCGGGCCCACCTTCATGACGGACCGCCCGCCTCCTGGTCCGGTCTGCGTTTCTTCCCGGGTGCCGCGCCCGCCCTGCTCGGCGTTCCTGCGCACGAACTGCGCGACCAGCGGGTGGACTTGGCCGAGCTGTGGCCGGCGGCCGAGGTGCGACGCCTGTGCGCCCGGGTCGAAGCCGCGCCCCACCCGGCGACGGCGCTGGAGGAACTCGCGCTGCAGCGGGCCGCCCCGCCCGACCGGGCGCTGCGCCGTCTCGTGACCGCCCTCGCCGAGGGCCGTCCGGTCGCCGCCACCGCCGGCGAACTCGGCCTGAGCGCACGGCAGCTGCACCGCCGCTCGCTGACCGCCTTCGGGTACGGGCCGAAGACCCTGGCCCGGATCCTGCGCCTCCAGCGCGCTCTCGCCCTGGCCCGGCGGGGAGTGCCGTACGCGGACACCGCGTCCCGCGCCGGGTACGCCGACCAGGCCCACCTCGCGCGTGACGTAAGGGAGTTGAGCGGTATGACGCTGACCGACCTACTCCTGCGCCAGCGGGGCGAACAGGTCGACACCGTTTCCGTCGGGGTCGTGCACGACGGCGTACCGCTGGCCCCAGACCGCGTCCCAGGGCTTGACCCCGCCCGTGTACCCCGCGCCGACCAGCTCCTCGTACACGGAGTCCACCTCGGCCGGCCCGTCGCACCGTAGCGCCAGCGAGTGCCGGCCCTCGCCGACGGGGGCCCGCCAGTCCGGCCGGAAGGACCGGACGACGGCCTCGGTGTCGAGCATCAGCCGCAGCCCGCCGGGCAGTCGGGCCTCGACGTGCGGCTCATGCTCGGCCCCCTCCGGGAAGGCGAAGCCGAGCCTGCGGTAGAAGGCGAGGGAGGCGGCCATGTCGGAGACGACCAGGCCGACGGCATCGAATCGTGGAGTCATGCGCTCACCGTAGGCGGCCGAGCGCGCCCCGGTCTTGTAGGAAACGGACATCGGCGGGGAGGGGCGGGACGGTGGAGTGACGCGCTGCGAGGGGCCCGGTCGGCGGCAGTCGTCGACACCGACGACGCCGCACCCTCGTACGGCGCCACCTCAAGCCGGCCGCCGCAGATCCTCCAGATACCGCAGGACGGCGGCGACCCGGCGGTCCACCTGGTCCGTCGGAGACAGATCGAGCTTCGCGAAGATGCTGCGGATGTGCTTGTGGACGGCGCCGTCGGTGACGACGAGTCTCCCGGCGATGGCGGAGTTGCCCAACCCCTCGGCCATCAGGGCGAGCACGTCCCGTTCGCGGGGGCTGAGCCGTTCCAGGCGGGTGTCCTGACGGGAGCGGGTGAACAGCTGGGCGACGACCTCCGGATCGACGGCGGTGCCGCCGTCGGCCACACGCCGTAGCGCGTCCAGGAACTCCTCGACCCTGCCGACCCGTTCCTTGAGCAGATAGCCGAGACCGTTCACACCTCCGCCGAGCAACTCGGTGGCGAAACTCTGCTCGACGTACGCGGACAGCACGAGCACGGCGAGGTCGGGCCGGCGACGCCGGGCCTCGACCGCGGCGACGATCCCCTCGTCGGTGTGGGTCGGCGGCATCCGCACGTCGAAGATGGCGACATCGGGTCCGTGCACGTCGATGGCGCCCAGCGCCTCGTCGGGGGTGCCCGCGGTGGCCACCACGTCGAGCCCTTCGGCGCGCAGCAGCAGGGCGAGCCCCTCACGCAGCAGGGGATCGTCCTCGGCTATCACAATCCGCATGCAAGGCTCCAAAGGGTCCGGTTCAAGGGGGGCGAAGCCCCACGGGTCGGGCTCCGGTCGTCACGATCCACAGGGAAGGTCCACTGTCAGGAGGGTCGGGCCACCGGGCGGGCTGGTCAGGGTGAGGTCGCCGTCGAGCGCCGCGACGCGGCGACGGATGCCGGTGAGCCCGGAGCCGCCGCTCTCCACCTCGGCGTCGGAAGCCCGGGAGTCGCCCCCCGCGCCGCCCTTGCCGTCGTCCTCGACGGACAGCACCAGTCGGCCCCCGCCGCCGCGTGCCGTGACGACGGCGTGCCGGGCGCCGCTGTGCTTGGCGATGTTGGTCAGGGCCTCGGCGACCACGAAGTAGGCGGTCGCCTCGACGGAGGCGGGGCAGCGTTCGGGTATGTCCACGTCGATCCGGCAGGGCACCGCGGAGTTCGCGGCGAGACCGGAGAGCGCGCCCGCGAGGCCCCGGTCGGCCAGCACCGGCGGCAGGATGCCGCGGGCGACGGCACGCAGCTCGGCCAGCGCCTCCTCGGCGGCGGACTGGGCGCGTTCCAGGAGCTCGTCGGCGCCCGCCGGATCACGGGCCACCATGCGGCGGGACGCCCCGATCAGCACGGCGACGGAGACGAGCCGGTTCTGCGCGCCGTCGTGCAACGAGCGTTCGATGCGGCGTAGTTCGATGGCGTGGGCGTCCAGGGCGGCGGCTCGCGTGGCGGTCAACTCCGCGACCCGCAGGGAGAGATCGGCACCGGGGCCGGCCGACAGGAGCCGTCGCCCGAGGCCCGCCTGGAGCCGCGCCATACCAGGTGTCAGCCCCAGGATGATGGCGATCCAGCCCACGCCCAGCAGCGTCACGGCGACGGCGTCCGGCCAGGTGCGTGCGTTTCCGATGCCCACGGAGGTGGCGGTCGCGCCCTCGGGCATGAACGTCCAGTACAGCAAGAAGGCGGTGTCCCGCACCGCGAGGGCCGGCAGCAGGACGCCGAGCAGTCCGAGCAGCCCGCCCACCGTGGAGTGCCGGACCAGCCAGGCCAGTTCCCGGCCCGTGGTGCGGTCGACGAGTGCGGCCCGCAGTCGAGTGGGCGGGGGCGGCGGGACGACCACCTCGTGGCCCCAGCGTGCCAGCCGTCCGCGTTCCCGGCCGGCCAGGGCGTGCAGGGTGCGCAGCAGTGCGGGTGCCATGAGCAGTCCGACGCCGAGGACGCTCATCGCGGCGGTGAGAGCCAGCCACAGCAGCAACAACAGGGCGAGCAGCGCCGTGTTCAGCCCGGACGCCAACTGGGCGATCGCCTCACCGGCAGAACTCAGGCTCCGGAGGGCGACGACCTTGAGGCTCTCGCGGCCCTCGCGTCGGTCTGCCGCTCCACTCGTGCCCGCTGTCATGCGAACGAGCCTATGCCGCCGCCGAGTTCGTCGTCACCCGGGCGGCGGGGCAGTACAGCCTGCTGTACCTCGAACCGGGCGGGCTGCGGGATCGGCTGCCAGGGGTGCTGATCCATAGCGTCGGTGACGACAGCGGGAACGGCACGCGGCCACCGCAGGAGCACACCACAGAACTCCGGGAGCAACCCCCATGCAGCACACGACGGCCCCTGATCCCGCCGACCGGCCCGACTCCGAGGACATCGTCCGCACCCTGCTCTGGACGGCGGTGGTGGCAGGCTCGCTCGCCAACGTGGCGGCCTCCTTCGGCGGCGCCGACACCTGGGTGCACCTGGTGTGCGGTGCGATCACCGTCCTCTGCGCGGGCACGCTCGTCGTACGGAACCTGCGAGGCCGGCGATGAACGCCGCAGGCGCCCCCGCCATCGCCCTGGAGGGCGTCAGCAAGGCGTACCCGGGCGGTGTACGCGCCCTCGACGACGTGTCGTTGACCGTGGAACGCGGCACCTTCCTCGCCGTCATGGGCCCCTCCGGCTCCGGCAAGAGCACGCTGATGCACTGTGCCGCCGGCCTCGACTCCCCGACCTCGGGCAGCGTCCGCATCGACGGTCACGAGATCGCCGGGCTGAAGGAGTCCCGTCGTACCCGACTGCGTCGGGAACGCGTCGGGTTCGTGTTCCAGGCGTACAACCTGATCCCCTCGCTGTCCATCGAGGACAACATCACGCTGCCGCTGAGGCTGGCGGGCCGTACGGCGGACCGTGACTGGCTGCGGACCCTGGTGGAGCGGGTGGGACTGGCCGACCGGCTGAGCCACCGCCCGGCGGAGCTGTCCGGCGGCCAGCAGCAACGGGCCGCTCTGGTGCGGGCGTTGGCCGCGAAGCCCGCCGTCGTGTTCGCCGACGAACCGACCGGCGCGCTCGACCTGCGCAGCGCGCACGAGGTCCTCGACCTGCTGCGCGACCTCGTCGCCGACCTGCACCAGACGGTGGTGATGGTCACCCATGATCCGGCCGCCGCCGCCCGCGCGCACCAGGTGCTGGTGATGGCGGACGGCCGCGTGGTCGAGGCCGTCAAGTCGCCGACCGCTCCTGAACTGGCGAGCCGCCTGGTCGCGTTGGGAGAGAGCTGACCCATGTTCCGTCTCGCGATACAGATGGCCGGACACCGCGTCACCGCGCTGATCGCCGTGGCCTGTGCGGTCCTCGGCGGTGCGGCTCTGATCACCGCCACCGGCGTCCTGGCGGAGTCCGGTCTCCACTCCCGTCTGCCCGCCGGCCGGCTGGCCGGCGCGTCCGTCGTGGTCGCGGCCGACCAGGAGTTCCACCCGGCCGGTGACCTGCCGCTCGCCCTTTCGGAACGCCGTCGGATCCCGGCCCGACTGGCCGGCGAGCTCGGCCGGTTGCCCGGTGTGACCACGGCAGTCGGCGACATCGGCTTCCCCGCCGCCCTCGTCGACGCCCACGGGCAGGTCGTACCGTCCGATGACCCCCGGGTGGCGGGGCACGGCTGGTCCTCGACGAAGCTGCTGGCGGACCCCCGCGTCACCGGCAGCGAGCCGAACGCCTCCGACGAGATCGCCGTGGACCGCGCCACCGCCGCCGCGGCGGGCATCGAGCCGGGCGACGAGGTCCAGGTCGTCGTCAACGCACGCCCGGCCACGGACTACCACGTCTCGGCGGTGGTCGACGCCCCCGGCGCGGGCGTCTACTTCGCGGATGCGACCGCCCTGAGACTCTCCGGTCGCTCGGACCGCGTCGATCTGGTGGGCCTGCGCACCGCGCCCGGCGTCGAGGAGCGGGTGGCCGCCGAGATCCGTACGAAGGTGAAGGGCACCGGGCTGCGCGTGGTCACCGGCGCGGAGCGGGGTGAGGCGGCCGCGCCCGGCGCCGGCGCCTCCCGCTCGCTGCTGGTGCTGCTCGCCGGTTCGCTGTCCGGGATCATCGTGCTGATCACCGGTTTCGTGACGGCGAGCGCGCTGACCGTGTCGATCGCCGGGCAGCGCCGCGACCTGGCGCTGATGCGGGCGGTCGGCGCCACCCCGAGACAGATCCGTCGGCTGGCCGCCGCGCAGTCCACCGCGGTCGCGGCCGTGGCCGTGGCGCCCGGCGCGGGCCTCGGCTATCTGCTCGCCGGACTGTTCCGCGGCCTGCTCGCGGACCGTGGCGTCATACCGCCCGAACTCCCGCTCACGTTCAGCCCGTTGCCCGCCTTCGCGGCGTTCCTCCTGCTGCTCGTGGCTGTCCAGGCGGCGGCCCGCTGCTCGTCCTGGAGCACCTCGCGGATGCCGGCCACCGAGGCGGTCGCCGCATCACGCAGCGAACCGCGCGACCCGTCGCGGACCCGGACGCGTATCGGCGTGCTCGTCGTCCTCGTCGCCGTGATCATGTCCGTCCCGCCGCTCTTCCTGCGCACGGTCATCGGCGCCACGGCCACCCCGATCGCCGGCATCGTCGGGGCGATCGGCCTGGCCGTCGCAGGTCCGGCACTGGTGCGGGGCGTCGGCGGCGCTGCGGCCCGGGCGACGCGCTGCAGCGGCTCCGCGCCGACCTGGCTCGCCATGGCCAACTTCCGCGCCTACGCCCTGCGCAACGCCGGGATCGTCTCCACCCTGACCATGGCGGTCGTGTTCGTGCTGACGTACACCTTCACCCAGACCACCGTGCTGGCCGCCACCGGCCACGACATCCGTACCGGCACCCTGGCCCAACTTCGTCTGAGCGCTCCGGGGTTGGGCGGTGTTCCGTCTGACGTGCCCGCCGCCGTCCGGAAGACGGCAGGGGTGCGGGCCGCCGCCCCCGTCGGCACGACGGCCGTGGTGTGGGAGTACACGCAGTTCGGTGACAAGGAGGCCGAGTCCGGTTCCGCGGCCGTCCTCAGCCCGGAGGCGGCAGGCGTCCTCGACCTCGACGTGCAGGACGGCGGCCTGGACCGCCTGACCGGCGCGACCGTCGCCGTCAGCAGCGATGTCGCCCGCTCGCGCTCCGCGACGGTGGGCCGCCGGGTGAGCCTGCTCCTCGGTGACGGCACACGGGTCGACGCCGAGGTGGTCGCCGTGTACGGCCGGGGCCTCGGTTTCGGCACGGTCGTGCTGTCCCACGACCTGGCCGCCGGACACACCACCACGGCACTCGACGAGTCCCTCCTGATCCGGACCGACGGCACGGCGAAGGCCCGGCAGAGCCTGACGACGCTCGCCGCGTCCCGCCCCGGCCTTGCCCTCACGCCTGCCGACCCCCCTTCCGCCGGTGGCCTGAAGGACGTTCCGCCCGAGACATGGATCAATCTCGCCGCCATCGTCGTCCTGCTCGGCTACCTCCTGCTGAGCATCGCCAACAAACTGGTCGCGGCCACCGCCCAGCGCAGGGCCGAACTGGGCGCCCTCCGCCTCAACGGGACCACACCCCGCCAGATCCGCGCGATGATGCGCCGCGAGGCCGCGGTGACCGCCGCCACCGCGCTCACCACGGCCGTGCTGTTCTCCGCGATCCCCCTGGCCCTCCTGGGCCAGGGCTTCCTCGGGCGCCCCTGGCCCGCCGGCCCCACCTGGCTACTGCCCGCCCTCGCCCTCACGGTCACCGCCACGGCCTACCTGACCATCGAACTTCCCACGCGCCAGGCCTTGCGAACGGCGCCCGCGGAAGCGATCCGGGTGCACTGAACCGCTCGGCCGACGTCCGTGCCCGGTGCGCTGCCTCGGCGCACCCTGACGGGGGCCGGTGCAAACGCCCCTCCAAGCGCCGTGCGGAGTGCCGCGTCCGATACGGATCACCCCGTCCGCACGCGGGGCGCGGCCGTGCTCGACCGTTCCACCAGCCGTGTCGACAGCTCCGTCCGCGTTCCCTCCGGGCGGTCCCCGTCCATCATCCGCACCAGGAGCCGTAACGCCGTCGCCGCCATCTCCGCGAGGGGCTGACGGACGGTCGTCAGCGCCGGGGTGGTCCAGCGGGACTCGGGCAGGTCGTCGAAACCGACCACGCTGATGTCGTCCGGCACCTTCAACCGCCTTTCGGACAGCACCTCGTAGACGCCGAGGGCCTGCCGGTCGGAACAGGTGAAGACGGCCGTCGGCGGCGCGGGCAGATCGAGGAGGTCGCGCATGTGGCGGCGGGCGACCGTCTCGTCGAAGCCGCCGTGACGAACGTACTCGGGGCGGTGGCCGACCCCCGCCGCCGCCAGCGCGGAGCGGTATCCGGCGATCCGGGCGTCGCTGCTCATCCTGCGGCGCGGCCCGGCGATCACCGCGATCCGCTCGTGCCCGAGGGCAAGGAGGTGTTCGGTCGCCGTCACGCCGCCCTGCCAGTTGGCCGCGCCCACCGACACCACGTCCGACGGCGGCTCCACCACCGGGTCGATCATCACGAACGGGATCCGGTGCTGCTCCAGCCAGGCGTACTGCGACTGCGTCAACTCGGCCAGGTTGAACAGGACTCCGGCCGACCCCCGGGCGGTGAGCTTGTCCAGCCAGCCGCGCTGCGGGCGGCCCGCCCTCGTGCGGGACAGTGCCGCCGAGACGACCACGTCCAGGCCCGCGTCATGGGCCGCCTCCTCCACCCCGTGCAGCACCGCGCCCGAGGAGGAGCTTTCCAGCGAGTGCACGACGAGATCGACCAGCCGGGGCGGTTTCGTCGCGTCGAAACGCGGTCTGCGCACGTAGCCCAGCCGGTCCAGCGCCTCCGTGACCCGGCGGCGGGTCTCGGGGGCCACGTCCTCACGGCCGTTGACCACCTTGGAGGCCGTCGGCACGGACACCCCCGCCTCCCGGGCCACGACCGCCAGGGTCGGCCCGGCCGTCACGCTCGCACTGCCCGTGCGAACCATCGTGAACCACCTCTCCGGCCCCGCCCGAGGGCCAGCGAAAGTTCGACCACCGTCCTTTCGGAGCCAACCCCACGGCTCGCAGAAAGCGCTTGCTATCCTAGGTGTGCCTCGGCTCGGCGGGAAGACGCCGGTCCTCTCCGTCGCACACCACGGCCGACGGCCCTCTCTCCAATGGCCGATTCTGATGACGCGCCCGGCGCGGGGGAGACGGTAGCTTCGGCCGCGTACCGGTCCGGCGCGGGCGGTCCCGCCCGGGGGCACGGCGCCACCACGGTCGCGGAGTCGCGCGCAGGCGACTGCCCGCCGTACACAGGGCGTTGTGCGTCGAGCATCGCGCGCCGGTCACGAAGTGCCGTCCGTCGAGGCGCAGTTCTCGAAGCGTTCCGCAGGGCGACGGCGACCGCGGGAGCCCACCACGACACCGGTCACGACGAGCGCGTCAGCCAACGTCAAGCGCCACCCTACGAATCGAAGAGGGAAACGCATGCGACTTCTGACCAGGACCATCGTCACTCTCACCGCCGCCGCGGGCCTCGCGGCCGGGAGCCTCACCGGGGCGAGCGCCGGGTTCGCGGCCACCGCGCCGGCCGCGCACCCCGCGGCGACCTCCCGGACCGCGGTTCCGCTCGCGACGGTCAACCTCGGCCTGAACGCCACCCAGGCGGGATACGTCCAGTGCTGGCTCAAGGCGAACTGGGGCTACACCGGGCGCATAGACGGCGAGTTGGGCACCAACAGCTGGAAGGCGTTCCAGCGCAACCTCAGGACCCACTGGGGCTACACCGGCGCCATCGACGGCGAAGTCGGCGGCGGCACGGTGAGCGCGCTCCAGCGCCTGCTGCGGAACTGGGGTTACACCGGCGCGATCGACGGGATCGCCGGCTCGGGAACCCAGGCCGCGTTCAAGCAGTTCGCCGGCGGCTGCGCCGGCTGGTGCTGAGGCAGGCCCCGGGAGGCGGGCGCTGAGAGCCGCGGGCCGGGGTGATCCGGCCCCGGCTCCGGCGGGGGTGTTCCTGCCGCAGCTCTGGCGGGGGTGTTCCGGCCCCCGGCCCTGGCGGGGGTGTTCCGGTTCCGGCTCTGGCGGGGTGTTCCCGCCGCGGCTCTGGCGGAGCTGTTCCCGCCCGCGGCTCCGGCGGAGGCGTCCCCGCCGCGGCTCCGGCGGAGGATTCCCGTCCGGCATGACTGCCCTCCGCCGCTCGGGCAGCCGTGTCTCAGTGACCGTACCGGCCTCGTGACCGGGTCACGCCACGCGGGCCAGGTCGGTGTGCCGGACCTGGTGGGCCAGGGGCCGGCCCGCCGCGACCCGCTCCATCTCCTCGACGACGACGAGGCCGAGCCGCTCCAGCTCGTTGCCGAGGGAGCCCGCGATGTGCGGGGTGAGGAAGACGTTGGGCAGCCGGTAGAGGGGGGAGTCGGCGGGCAGCGGCTCGGGTTCGGTGACGTCGAGGATCGCGTGCAGCCGGCCGGAGACCAACTCCTCGGTCAGCGCCGTGTGGTCGACCAGACCCCCGCGCGAGGTGTTGATCAGCATGCCGCCGTCACGGATGAGGGCGAGCCGCTCCCGGTCGAGCATGTGACGGGTCTCCGGGATGTCGGGCGCGTGCAGACTGACGATGTCGCTGTGCCGCAGCAGGTCCTCCAGCGGGAGCGGCCGCGCGCCCAGTGCGGCGGCCTCGGCGGCGTCGACGTAGGGGTCGTACAGCAGGACCTCGAAGTCGTACGGCCGCAGGAGTTCGAGCAGGCGGCGGCCCACGCGGGACGCCCCGATCAGGCCGACGCGCCGGCCGAGGTTGCCGGTAGCGGCCGTCTCGGCGGGCCCGGGGTGGGTCCGGGTGATCCGGAAACGCTCCCGGTGCGCGAAGGCGTCCTTCCCGGCCAGAAGGATCATCGCCAGCGTGTACTCGGCCACGGGTACGGCGTTGGCGGTGACCGCGCTGGAGACGGTCACGCCCTGACTCCACAGCGCGTCCCCTACCAGGGGCCGCACGGAGCCGGCGGCGTGCAGCACGGTCCGCAGGCCCGGCACCGCTGTGAGCGCCTCCGCGTCCAGGCGTGGGCAGCCCCAGCCGGTGATCAGGACCTCCGCGTCCGCCAGTGCCGAGGTTGCGGCGGGGTCGGTGAGGTCCCGCAGGTCCCGCACCACGAACCCCGGGTCGATGTCGGCGGTCCGCCGCAGCCGGGCGAGGAGCTGTGCCGGGAACAGCAGGGGGAGGTGCACCGGATCCATGGCGAACACGGCCCTGGGCAGCTGGGCGCTGGGCATGACTCTCCTGAGGTGCCTGGGAAGCGCTTTCTGAAAGCGCGCTCTACGGTAGGTGCGGCCCGGAGTGAGGTCAATCGGCCCGAGCGGGCGTGCGCGACGGCGGGTCGCAGGGTTTGAGCGCCCCCGCGTACGCCGAACAGTCCTGTGGAAGGCCCGTGCGCCGGAACACCGGGCGCGGCTGTGGTGCTCTGGTGGTACCGGCGGCGTCGGTCACCCGGCATCGCGCGGCGGTCACCGGCCGCCGCGCGTCGGTCACCCGGGCGCTGCCGCCGGTGCACGCGCGCGGCGCAAGGCCGCGGGGGCCTGGAGGGCTGGTGGGCAGATGATGGCAGGCCGGAAGAACACCGTGGCCGAGGACCGGCCCGGTCCCGTGGTCCGCACCCCCTACGGGGCCGTCCGCGGACGCCGCGAATCAGGGGTCTGCGTGTTCAGGGGCATCCCCTACGCCGCACCCCCCGTCGGGCCCCGCCGGTTCCGGCCGCCCGTGCCGCCCGAGCCCTGGGACGGCGTGCGGGACGCGGGCGACTTCGGGCCGACGGCGCCCAAACCGCCGTACTCCGAGGCGTTCGCCCGGTACCTGTCCGACCCGGTCGTGCCCGGCGACGGATGCCTCAACCTCAACGTCTGGACCCCCGCGCCGGGCGCTGCCGGGCGGCTGCCGGTGCTCGTGTGGCTGCACGGCGGCGGGCTCACCAGAGGCGCCTCGGCCGCGCCGGTCTACGACGGACGGCACTTCGCCCGGGACGGAACCGTCTTCGTCTCGGTCAACTACCGCCTGGGCGTGGAGGGTTACGGCCTGTTCCCCGACGCGCCGGCCAACCCGGGCCTGCGCGACCAGCTCGCCGCCCTGCGCTGGGTCCACGAGTCGATCGAGGCCTTCGGCGGCGACCCGATGCGGGTCACGCTGGCCGGGCAGTCGGCCGGGGCGATCAGCGTCGGCGCCCTGATCGCCGCCCCGCAGGCCCAGGGGCTGTTCCGGCGCGCCGTTCTGCAGAGCGGGCCGCCGGAAGCCCTCCCGCGCGACAAGGTGCGGCGCATGGTCCGCCGGATGGCGAACCGGATGCGCGTCCCGGCCACGGCCGAGGCGTTCGCCGCCGTCGATCGCGAGGTGCTGCTGGGCGCCCAGGCCGAGACCGGCAGGCTGAGCAGCCCCGTTCTCGGCGGACCCGCCTTCGGCATCGTCGTCGACGGCGAGCTCGTCCCGCGCGATCCCCTCCAGGCCCTCGTCGACGGCGACGCCGCCCGCGACGCCGACCTGCTCATGGGCTGGACGAGCGACGAGTACCGGCTCTGGCTGGTCCCCGGCGGCCTGCTGGACCGCATCGACCGGCTGGGCGCTGTCGGGCTGGCCGGCGCCATGGCCCGCTGCCACTGCGGTCCCGAGGTGCCGCGCGGCTACCGGGCGCTGCACCCGGAGGCCGGCACCGCCGAGATCGTCGGCCAGATGATCACCGACCACCTGCTGCGCCGGCCGCTCCAGCGCCTGGCCGACGCCCGGCCCGGCTCCGCGTACGTGTACGAGTTCGCCTGGCCGTCGGGGCGACCGCGGCTCGGCGCCTGCCACGCCCTGGAGCTGGGCTTCGTCTTCGAGACCGGGGACGTGCCCGAGGCCGTCAAGCTCGCCGGCGAGGGCGCGCCGCGTGAGCTGGCCGACGCCATGCACGGGGCGTGGGTGCGGTTCGCTTCGGCCGGCGACCCCGGCTGGGAGGCGTGGGGGCCCACGCACCCGGTGCGCGTGTTCGGCGACGGGGGCGGGGCGGGCGCGTACACCGCGCACGGTCCGCGCGACGGCGACCTCGCACTGTGGGGGAGCGGCACTGGAACCGCCACCGAGGGATTCCTTCCCGGCGACATCACCGCGCCCGGGGAGGAGGGACTGCTCGGCGGTGCTGACGGCATCCCGGTCTTCGACGAGGCCACGGCCCCCGAAGTGCCCCGCCGGGACGCCTCGCCGGACGCGCCGACCGCCCGCCCCCCGCGCGCGGCCGAACTCCGCTCGGCGGTCCGCCGCCTACGCCGCACGGGACGCTCACGCCACCACTGAGACCGCCGCCGCCGAAGGGCACAGGACGCCGCTGTGGGCGCGCGTTCCCCTGCCGCCCGCGGGCGCCCTCCGGTGTGGCGGGCGCACACCCCGCTGTCACGGGCACGCATCCGCCGTCATCGGCAGCCAGCCTCCGCCTTCACCGGCACACGCCCTGCATCCGCAGGAGTGCCCCCCCACCGCACGTCCGGAGGCGGCGCGTGCTCATCGTCCCGCGAGTGCACCTGCCGGCCTCCGCCGCCCGGTCTGCGTCAGTGTCAGCGCGCGCCCTCCCGCAGGGCGCCGGCGATCGACGTGATCGCTTCCGGGCCGACGCGGCAGCAGCCGCCGATCAGGCGGGCGCCCGACTCCCGCCAGTTCCGCACCTGTTCGGGGGCGAAGGTGGAGCTGCCGTTCCAGGCGCGGGCGTCGGCGTCCCAGGACTCACCGCTGTTGGGGTAGACGACGACCGGCTTCCCCGTGACCCGCGCCGCGGTCGCCACGGCGGACTCGACGTCCTCGGGGGCGCAGCAGTTCACGCCGACCGCGATCACCTCGTCGGCGTCGGCGGCCAGGGCGAACGCCTCCTCCAGCGGCTGGCCGGCCCGCGTGCGGTCGCCGGCGACGCTGTACGACAGCCAGGCCGGCACCCCCAGTCCGCGCACCGCCCGCAGCAGCGCCTCCGCCTCCTCGGCGTCGGGCACCGTCTCCAGCGCCAGCACGTCGGGCGCGGCGCCCGCCAGCACCTCGACGCGGGGCCGGTGGAAGCGTTCCAGCTCCTCGACCGTGAGCCCGTAGCGGCCGCGGTACTCCGAGCCGTCCGCGAGCATCGCGCCGTAGGGGCCGACCGACGCCGCCACCCACAGCGGATGCGTGACCCCCTTGTCCCGGGCCCGGCGGGCCGCGTCCCGGGCCAGTTCCACGCTCAGCGCGAGCAGCCGGGCTCCTTCCGCGCGGTCGATGCCGCGCTTCGCGAAGCCCTCGAAGGTGGCCTGGTAGCTGGAGGTGATCGCCACGTTCGCGCCCGCCTCGAAGTAGGCGAGGTGCGCGTCGGTGATCGCCTCCGGCCGCTCGGCGAGCAGCCGAGCCGACCACAGCTCGTCGCTCAGATCGTGCCCGGCGGACTCCAGCTGGTTGGACATGCCGCCGTCGAGGACGACGGCGCCGGCGGCGAGCGCCCCGGCGAGCGGCGGGGCGGACGGGGAGGAGGTGTCGCTGGTCATGCCCCGACGCTAGTCGACGCCACCGCAGAGGGCCGGAATCGTCCACTCCGTGAACGGGCGGTCCGGCATGCGGAAGCCCCGCCCCGCCGACGGCCCCTGGGAGCACGCCCGGCGGAGGTCCGTCACGCGCAACCCGTTGACCGCGCCGTGACCCGCCCTTACCTTTTCGGCGTTCGGGATGGCAGATCTTGTGCGAAATGCCGAACGTTTCTGTGTCTTTTTGTTCCCCCCACCGGCAGAACCCGCAGAAAGGCAGTCCGCATGAGCCGCGAAGACGCCCTGCCCGACCCCGCCCTGCCCGGCCCCGCGCCCCGGCATCCCTCCGCGACCGAACCCCCCAGCCGACGACTGCTGTTGAAGGGCGCCCTGGCCGCGGGCGCCCTCACGGGGCTGTCCGCCACCGCCGCCCGCGCGGCCGGTTCGCCGGCCTGCCCGGGCGCGACCGTCCCCTACGCCAACCCGCTCGTCCGCAACCGCGCCGACCCGCACATCCACCGCCACACCGACGGCTCCTACTACTTCACCGCCACCGCGCCCGAGTACGACCGCATCATCCTGCGCAGGTCCCGCACCCTGCGGGGCCTCGGCTCGGCCGCCGAAGCCGTCGTCTGGCGCAAGCACGCGAGCGGCGCCATGGGAGCCCACATCTGGGCGCCGGAGATCCACCACATCGACGGCAAGTGGTACATCTACTTCGCCTCCGCGCCCGCCGAGGACATCTGGGCGATCCGCATCTGGGTGCTGGAGAACAGCCACCGCGACCCCTTCAAGGGCGTCTGGGTGGAGCGCGGACAGCTGAAGACCGCCTGGGAGACGTTCTCGCTCGACGCCACCACCTTCACCCACCGCGGCACCCGCTACCTCGCCTGGGCGCAGCACGAGCCGGACATGGGCAACAACACCGCGATCTGGCTGTCGGAGATGGCCGATCCGGTGACCCTGAAGGGACCTCAGGTCCGCTTGAGCACCCCGGAGTTCGACTGGGAGTGCATCGGCTACAAGGTCAACGAAGGGCCGTCGGTGATCAAGCGCAACGGGCGGCTGTTCATGTCGTACTCGGCGAGCGCGACCGACTTCAACTACTGCATGGGCCTGCTCACCGTCGACGCGGACGCAGATCTCATGAACCCCGCGAACTGGTCGAAGTCCCCGACGCCGGTCTTCACCAGCAACGACACCACCCGGCAGTACGGGCCCGGGCACAACAGCTTCACGGTCGCCGAGGACGGCCGCACCGACGTCCTCGTCTACCACGCCCGCCAGTACAAGGAGATCGTCGGCGACCCGCTGAACGACCCCAACCGGCACACCCGCGTCCAGCGCCTGGGCTGGAAGCCGGACGGCACCCCCGACTTCGGCGTCCCCGTCGCCGACTCCGCGAAGGGGGCCTCGTGAGATGAGACGCGTCCACGCGGTCCTGCTCGCCCTCTGCCTGGCGCTCACCGCCGCCCTCGCCACCGCCGGACCGGCCCAGGCCGCCCCTCGTACGATCGCCAACGGCACGCAGTTCTCGGACACTTCGGGCAACCCCGTGCACGCCCACGGCGGCGGGATCCTCAAAGTCGGCGGCTACTACTACTGGTTCGGCGAGAACCGCAACGCCGACAACACCTTCCGGTACGTGGACGCCTACCGTTCCACCGACCTGAAGACCTGGGAGTTCCGCAACCACGTCCTGACCCGGGCGAGCGCCCCCGAGCTGGCCACCGCCAACATCGAGCGGCCCAAGGTCATGTACAACGCGGCCACCGGCAAGTTCGTGCTCTGGATGCACAAGGAGAACGGCGTCGACTACAGCGAGGCCCGCGCGGCCGTCGCCGTGTCCGACACCGTCGACGGGAACTACGCCTGGCGGGGCAGCTTCCGCCCGCTCGGCGGGCACATGTCCCGCGACCTCACCGTCTTCGTCGACACCGACGGGGCCGGATACATGATCTCCGCCGCCCGCGAGAACTACGACCTCCACATCTACCGGCTCACCGCCGACTACACCGGCGTCGCGAGCCTGGTGGCCGACCCCTGGCACGGCGGGCACCGCGAGGCGCCGGCGCTGTTCAGACGCGGCGGCGTCTACTTCATGCTGACCTCCGGCGCGACCGGCTGGAACCCCAACCAGCAGCAGTACGCCACCGCCACCAGCATCGCCGGGCCGTGGACCGCCATGGCGAACGTCGGTGACCCGACGGCCTACGGGTCGCAGACCGCCTACGTGCTGCCGGTGCAGGGCTCCTCGGGCACCTCCTATCTGTACCTGGGGGACCGCTGGGGCAACTCCTTCGGCGGGACCGTCAACGACTCCCGTTACGTCTGGCTGCCGTTGGCCTTCCCGACCTCGGCCACGCTGTCCATGTCGTGGTCGCCGGAGGTCACCGTCGACACGGCCGCCGGGACTGTCACCGGCACGAGCGCCGCGTACGGCACGCTGGCCGCCCGGCACAGCGGCAAGTGCGCGGACGTCACGAGCCAGTCCCTCTGGCCGGGCGCGCAGATCAAGCAGTGGACCTGCAACGGCGGCGCCAACCAGAGGTACTGGTCGAAACCGGTCGGCGGCGGCTACCACCAACTCGTGGCACGGAACAGCTCGTTGTGCGTGCGGGAGAACGCGGGCACGGTGACCCAGGAGAACTGCGACGCCGCGGCCGCCGGCCAGCAGTGGTCCCTCACCGCGGCCGGCGGATACGTCACCGTCAAGTCCCGCGCGACGGGCAAGTGCCTCGACGTGAACGGCGCGTCCACCGCCGACTCCGCCGCCGTCATCACGTACACGTGCAACGGAGGGACCAACCAGCAGTGGACACGCGGAACATGACGGCCAATCAGCCGGTCAGGCCAGGAGGTCGATCGCGTCGATCGAGGTCCCCGCGCTGAGGAAGCCCGTGGTCCCCGACCCGCTCACCACGTTGATCCTCAACACGTTGTACCGGCCGGTGTCCGTGAGCCAGGCGCTCGCCGGGACGCTGTACGTGAACGTGTGGTTGTTGCCCCGGTAGGACCCGTTGGTCAGCGACCGCGTGTTCGGCTGGGTGGGCGGGGAGGGGATCGCCGACGTCCAGGTGTCGTTGACGACGACCTGCGGGCGCCCGTTGGCGTAGGCCGTCGTCACGCCGATGCGCAGCGTGTGCGCGGCGGCGGCCTGGGCCGCGGTGAGCCTGAAGTACACGAGCAGGCCGCTGTTGACGTCCTTCCAGAGGTAGCAGGGGAACGCGGCCGCCTCGCCGCCGTCGCCGATCACGACGTTGCCGGTCCAGGCGGCGGCCCGGACGTCCGAGGGGTGCGCGTACGTCATCAGGTCGGCGTTCTTGAAACCGCTCGGCGTGCCCGTCCAGTCGTTGATCCGCCAGATCGCGCTCGCGTTGGACGGGTCGTTCGAGGACGGGATCGCGAGGGTGTTGAGCGTGGTCGTCGCCCCCGCGGACACGGTCACCTGCGTGCTGTGGACGGCCAGTTCGCCCTTGTGGACGGTGAGGGTGTACGTCCCCGGCAGCACCCCGCCGATCGAGAAGTGGCCGTCCGAGGCCCGCGCCGGGCCCCAGTACTGCGCGGCCGCGTTCGCGAGGCCGACCGTGTACGGGTAGGCCGTGTTCCGCCCGGTGATGCCGACGCCGGCCACCCGGCCCCGGCCGCCGGCGCCGACGTACCCGGGGATGCCGAGCGAGTCGGCCCACGGGGTGGTCAGCGTGCCGGGGAACAGGGACGAGGAGGGGGCGCCGCCGTCGGTGAAGGCGATGACGTAGGGCCCCTGGAGGCCGAAACGCTGGGCCTCGGTCTGGTTCTGGCCGTAGTACAGGATCTCGTACAGGCCGCCGCCGTCGGCGCTCTGATGGCGCAGGAGCGAGCGGTAGAAGGGGCCGCCGGAGGCCTTCTCGTGGTTGCTGCGCACCACCCACAGGCCGACGGAGCCCGTCGACCAGCCGGTATGGGTGTAGTCGATGACGCGGAGTTTCGAGTAGTGCTTGCTGCGGGTCTGGCCGTCGGACTTCGCGAAGACGTCCGACGCCTCGACGGTCCTGTCGGTGTAGGTGTAGGAGTCCGGTTCGTCGTTGCGGAACAGGCCCTTCCGCACCCGGACGATGTACCGGGTCGCCGAGACGGAGGCGTCAGCCTTGTCGGTCCAGAGATAGACGTTGTTCTCGCCGCTGCGGGCCGCGTAGTAGTGCCTCAGCGTGCCGTGCGCGACGGAGATCAGGATCGTCGCTCCGGACTGCCTGATCGTGACCGTGGAGGCGCCGAGGCCGGACTCGACATGCGAGTTCATGCCGCCGTAGCCCTGGTACTCGACGCCCCGGTGGACCAGGGAGGTCAGGTCGCCGTTGGACTTGCTGACTTTGAACACCAGTTGGGCGCCCGTGTCGACGACGTAGTGCGAGCCGTCGTCGCTCCAGCCGAAACCCGCGGCGGCCGCGGGGGCGGCGAGCGGGCCGGCGAGGGCGGCCGAGCCGGCCGCGACGGCGCCGAGCACGAAGGTGCGGCGTCGGACCGGCCGTCGTGGCGTGGATCCGGACATGGGGGTGCCTCCTTCGGGAGGTGTGGGGGAGCGGGTGTGCTGGGCAGCGTCGCAGTTGAATCGATTTTCCGAAAGGGCTTTCACCGAGAGGAGGTTGACAATGCCGTGAATTGAGCCCGAGGTCTAGAAAGCGCTTGCGGGAGGCGGTACGGTCCAGCCGCCAGGACCGGTAGCCCTGACGGAGGAACCGCAGTGAGACGTTTCACCCCAGCCCTGCTGGCCGCGCTGACCCTGACCGCCGCGCTGACGGCCGTACCCGCCGCCGAGGCCGCACAGCCGCCGGGCTCCCGCACCGAGGGCTGCACTCCCACCGCGTGCCACTTCGACGTCCCGGCGGGCACCTACGACGTGAGAGTCGTCCTCGGTGGCGACGAGGCGTCCAGCACCGCGATCCTCGGCGAGACACGGCGCGCTCTGCTCCCCGAGACCGCCGTCCCCGCCGGTGAGCGCCTCGCCCTCAGCTTCACGGTGAACGTCCGCACCCCCGAGGGCGAGCCGACCGGCGCCGCCGGAACCGACGGCCTGGACCTCGCCCTCGGCGGCGCCGCTCCCGCCCTCGACCGGATCAGGGTCACGCCGGCCCGGCACACCCAGCAGATCTTCCTGGTCGGCGACTCCACGGTCTGCGACCAGCCCGGCGACCCCTACGCCGGCTGGGGCCAGCGGCTCCCGCAGTACTTCCACAAGGGCGTCTCCGTCGCCAACTACGCCGATTCCGGCGAGAGTACGGTCACCTATCTGGGGAACCCGCAGCTGTGGGCCACCGTCCAGCCGCAGATCGGCCGCGGTGACCTGGTGCTGATCCAGCTCGCCCACAACGACAAGACCACCGACGAGGCGACGTACCGGGCGAACCTGGAGACGCTGGTGGCGGGTGTCCGGGACAAGGGCGGCAAGCCGGTCCTCGTCACACCGATCGTGCGCCGCTGGTTCAACGCCGACGGCACCCTGAACAACGGCACCGCCCTGCTCGTCAACGGCCTCGGCGTCGACCACCCGGCCGTCGTCCGCGCGGTCGCCGCCGCGCGGGGCGTCCCGGTCGTCGACCTCACGGCGAAGACCAAGACGCTGGTGGAGTCGCTGGGCGTGGAGGGCTCCAAGGCGCTGTACCTCTACAACGAGAAGCGGGACAACACTCACACGTCCGTGCACGGCGCCACGGTCTACGCGGGTCTGGTCCGCGACGAACTCCTCGCCCGGCATCTGGTGCCGAAGGGCATGGTGCGGGTGGGATGAGCTCCTGGGGGCGCCCCGACCGGAACCGGGGCGCCCCCAGGTCCCAGCCCGGCCCTCCACTCCGACCCGGTTTCCCGCGCCCGCCTCTCCCGCCTCTTCCCGCCCCTCTCCCCTTGTCCCGCCGCTTGTTCTACCGGAAGCGACCGCCCATGCACCTCCCCCCGCCCGACCGCGCCCTCAGTCCCCGTACCGGCTACACCCGCGCCCACTGGGAGGCGGCCGCCGACGGCCTGCTCGCCGCCGTGGAGCCGTACGCGACCGACGACCGCGCCCTCTACCACCTGCCCGGCGACCGGCAGAGCTGGACGGGCCGCCTGTCCGACGGCCTGGAAGGCTACGCCCGCACCCTCCTTCTCGCCGCCTTCCGCCGCGACGAGACGGCCCTCCAACGCTACGCCGACGGACTCGCGGCCGGCGTGTCCGGCGTCTGGCCCCGGATCGAGGACCGGACCCAGCCGCTCGTCGAGGCGGCGTCCATCGCCCTCGCGCTGCGGCTCACCAGGCGGGAGCTCTGGGACCGCCTCGACGACGGTGTGCGACAGCGGGCCGCCGCCTGGCTGAGCGAGGCGCTGACCGCCGAACCGTGGCCCTGCAACTGGGAGTTGTTCCCCGTCACGGTGGGCGGCTTTCTCCAGTCCGTCGGCTTCGAGGCGGACGCCTCCCGCAAGGCCGTCGACCGGGGCCTGGAACGGATCGAGCAGTGGTACGTCGGCGACGGCTGGTACACCGACGGCCCGATCCGCGCCTTCGACTACTACAACGGCTGGGCCATGCACCTCTATACGGTGCTGCACGCCTGGCTCGCCGACGACACCCGGCTCCTCGACCTGTACGGCGGCCGTCTGTCACGCCATCTCAGCGACTACGCCCGCCTGTTCGGCGGTGACGGCGCGCCCCTGCATCAAGGCCGCTCCCTCACCTACCGCTTCGCGACGACCGCCCCCCTCTGGCTGGGCGCGCTGGCCGGCCACACCCCGCTGGCGCCCGGCGAGACCCGCCGGCTGGCGTCGGGCGCGCTGAAGTACTTTCTGGAACGCGGCGCGGTCGACTCCCGCGGGCTGCTCACCCTCGGCTGGCACGGCCCCGACTCCACCGTGCTGCAAGGCTATTCGGGACCGGCGTCCCCGTACTGGGCGAGCAAGGGGTTCATCGGCCTCCTCCTGCCCCCCGAGCACGAGGTGTGGACGGCGGTGGAGGAGCCGGGACCGGTGGAACGCTGCGACGCCGTCACCTCCCTGGTCCCTCCCAACTGGCTCTTGCAGAGCACACGTTCGGACGGCCTGGTGCGGCTGCACAACCACGGGAGCGAGGACGTGCGCTACGACCCGCACTACACGCGGTTCGCCTACTCGACCGCGACCCGCCCCTCGGGCGGCACGCCCCCGGACAACTCCGTCCTCGTCGGCGGCGATCCGCACCGCGAGGGCATCGTCCCGCTGGGTGTGGGGGAGGGCTGGGCGGCGTCCCGGCACGCGGTCGGCTCCGGGGCCGAGATCACCAGCCTGGTGGTGGCCGACGGCGCGGCGGAGGTCCGCGCCCATCTGGTGGCGGGCGCGGACCCCGGCACCGAGGTGCGGGTCACGGGCTGGGCGGCGGAGGAAGGGCAGCGGGCCGAACTGCTGCCCGTGCACGCCCTGTCGGGCACGACCATGCTGACCGGGACGACGGAAGACACCCCCGCGACCCTCTTCGTCGCGCTGGCCCGCCTCACCGCCGACCCCGATCCGGCGCCGCTGACGGACCTGGTGTCCGTCGGGGTGTCCGGGGAGGGGCGGGACGCCCGGGAGCTGACCGTCCGCTGGGCTTCGGGCAAGTCGGCCCGGTTCCGGTTCGGCGCTCCGGAAGCGTCCACGGACGCCGGCCCGCCCGGCTCCCCGGACGCGGGGCCGGCATCCCCCTCGTGGTCGGTCGCGCCCTGCTGACCGGCCGAATACCCGTTGCCCGCATGTCGCCGTGTGCACAACAATCCTCGGCATGACATCGAAGATCCGGCACGTGACGATCGACTGCTCCGACGCCTACGCCCTCGGAAGCTTCTGGGCCGAGGCCCTCGGCGAGCCCCTGCACGACGACGACAACCCGGGTGACCCGGAGGCGTTGATCGAGGGCGCGGGGCTGCTGTTCGTCACGGTCCCGGAGAAGAAGACGGTCAAGAACCGCGTCCACCTCGACCTCCAGCCGCAGGACCGCACCCGCGACGAGGAGGTCGACCGGCTGCTCGCCCTCGGCGCCACCCTCGTCGCCGACCACCGCAAGCCTGACGGCACGGGCTGGGCGCTGCTCGCCGACCCGGAGGGCAACGAGTTCTGCGTGGAGCGCAGCGCGGCGGAGCGGGCGGCCGCCGGCTGACGCGCGCTCGCTCAGGGCTCACGGGGCCAATGGGTGAGGGCGATGTGCAGCGCGTCGATCGCCTTGTCCCAGGAGCGCCGTACGTCCCGGGGCGCGCCGAAACCGCCGCCGGCCTCCAGGGCGCAGTACCCGTGGAAGGTGCTGCGCAGCAGGCGGACGGCGTCGGTGAGGTCGGGTTCCTCCAGGCCGTAGGCGCGGAGCATGCCGTAGGTGATCTCGGCGGTGCGGCGGAGGGCGGGAGCGTCGGCGACGAGGTCCTGGTCGACGGGGATCTGGGTGGCCGCGTACCGGCCCGGATGGGTCAGCGCGTACTCGCGGTAGGCGTCGGCGAACGCGGCGAGCGCGTCCTTGCCGGCCCGCCCGGCGACGGCCGCGGCGATCCGGTCGATCATCTCACCGCCGGCGAGGAGCGCGACGCGGGTCCGCAGGTCCTTCAGGCCGCGGACGTGCGAGTACAGGCTCGCGTCCTTCACGCCGAAGCGGCGGGCCAGCGCGGAGACGGTGACGCCGTCGAAGCCCACCTCGTCGGCGAGGTCGGCGGCGGCCGCGACCAGGCGGTCCGCGGTGAGGCCGGCTCGGGGCATGGGGCCTCGCTCGTCACTCGGGCCGGTGGCGGGAAAGTCGGGATCGACACGGAGGAGTGTAAAGCTCCCGACGACGCCCGACCGCCTTCCCGAGCCGGACGGTCACTGCCAGGGCCGCAGCAGCAACGGGCGGCGGTGGCGGGCGGTCTCAGCCGTTCACCCCGGTGTAGTGCCGCAGGCTCCAGCGCCACAGGAGGCGGGAGGCCAGGTAGGCCAGTGCGCCGAGCAGGGGTGAGGCCGCTGCCAGCCAGTGGGGGACGGCGGTGGTGTGGCCGGTGAGCACGGCGGCGGGGAAGTAGGCGACGAACGCGAGGGGGAGGCCGTAGGTCAGGAAGCCTCCCACGGCCCTCGGGAGCACGTTGAGCGGGTAGCTGCCGAAGGTGCCGAGGAGTTCCTCCAGCCAGCGGCCCCAGTAGTCGGCCGCCGGGAAGCGGAGGGAGGCGCAGGCCAGCGCCGTGAACAGGGCGGCCTCCAGGAGCATCCCGCCGAGCACGGCGGCGATCAGGTACGCGATCCGGCCCGCCGTCCAGTCCAGGTCGCTGCGGCTGAGCGCGCCCGCCATCAGACCGGCCGCCACCGTCAGGTCGCCGATCGCGTTGGTCGGGAAGTACGCCAGTTGGATCTGCCGGTGCACCGGCATCGGGCGCACCAGGCAGGTGTCGATCACCCCTTCCTGGATGTGCCGGCCCAGACCGTGGACCCGGCCGAGGAACAGCACGAACAGCCCGTGCGCGAGCATCCGCGTCGCGGGTATCAGCAGGACGTCGGAGCTGTCCCAGCCACCCATCCCGGTGAACCGTGACAGCAGCACCGTCGCGAACACGATCACCGACACCTGCCAGACCGCGCCGATCGCGATCATCATCAGGAACTCGGTGCGGTACTCCAGCTGGGCGCGGAAGTTGAGCAGCGTGACCCGCCACATGATCCGGACGCCGTTCACGGGCCTCAGCCTCCTTGGGAGATCACTCGGCGGGCGGCCCGGTGCCACAGGAGCCGGGTGAACAGGGCGAGCAGCACGACCCAGGCCGCCTGGATGCCCAACTGCAGTGGCGCGTCGTCCAGTTCGATCCGGCCCACGTACAGCGAAAGCGGCACGCTCAGCGTGGCCTGGAACGGAAGGAACGCGCTCAGCGTGATGAACCAGTCGGGGAAGAACCACAGCGGCGCGTACACCCCGGACAGCAGGTTCTGCGCGAAGATGAGGATCAGCATCGCCGCGTTGTTGCGCAGGGTCCAGAAGCACAACTGGTCCAGGGCGAGCATCACGTAGTACAGCACCCACTGCCCGAGCAGCAGACTCACCGCGAACACCCCCGCCGCCGCCGCGGACTGGGGCGGCCGCACCACGCCGGCCGTGAGGCAGACGGCGTATCCGCCGAGGGCCCACGCGAACCCGTACACCTGCTCGCCCAGGGCGCGCAGCGCGTAGTAGCGCTGTGGGGGCAGCGGGCGCAGGTACCAGTAGACGATGGTGCCGAAGTGCATGTGCTGGATCACGGTGTCCCGGCCGGCGAACTGATCCAACTCCCTTAGTCGGGAGGCCAGTACGGCCATCACGGCGTAGGTGACGGCCTGGTCGCGGTCGAGTCCCGCGGTGGTGCCGGTCTGCTCGTACAGGCCGCGCCACAGGGACGCCACCAGCACCACCTGCACGGTCAGCCGCAGCAGCGCGGCCGTCATCCGGGGCGGCGTGTTCAGCTCGCCGAGCGGGGTGACGCGCGCGGCGCGCCAGCCGTGGAGGACGGCCATCACGCCTCCCCGGCCTGCGCGTATGCCGCCCGCATGACGTCCTCCAGGTCGGCCTCGTCGAGCGCGATGTCGTTCACCTCGTACCGTTCGATGACGGCCTTCAGCGCCTGGTGGACGGCCGGGGCGCCGTCGCCGTCGGGGCCGAAGACGACCCGCGCCCCCTCCCGTCGCAGCACCGCCATGCCCGGCAGCGGCACGACCTCGGCGTACGGGTCGGCGAGGGTGGCCCGCACCTGCCAGGTGGAGCCGAACTCCCGGCGTATCTCGTCCAGTGAGCCGTCCAGGACGAGCCGGCCGTGGTTGATCAGCACCACCCGTTCGGCGAGCCGTTCCACCTCCGTCATGTCGTGGGTGGTGAGCAGGACGGTCCGGCCGCGTTCCTCGACCTGGTGCCGCAGGAACTCGCGGACCTGCTCCTTGACCACCACGTCCATACCGATGGTCGGCTCGTCGAGGAAGACCACGGGCGGGTCGTGCAGCAGCGCGGCGGCCAGGTCGCAGCGGACCCGCTGGCCGAGGGACAGATGGCGCACCCGGGTGTCCCAGAACGACGACAGGTCGAGCAGCTTGTCGAACTCCTTCAGCCGGACCGCGTGTTCGGCACTCGGCACCCCGTAGATGTCCTTGAGGATCGCGAACGACTCGCGCACCGGGAGGTCCCACCACAGCTGGGTGCGCTGCCCGAACACCGCCCCGATGTTACGGGCGTTGCGTTCGCGTTCCCGGTACGGCACCACGCCCGCGACGCGCGCCTCACCGGAGGTGGGCGTGAGGATGCCGGTGAGCATCTTGATGGTGGTGGACTTGCCGGCGCCGTTCGGGCCGAGCAGCGCGAGGAGTTCGCCCGCGGCCACGTCGAAGGTGACGTCGCTGACGGCGTGTTTGGCGACCCGCTGCGGGTCGACCAGGGAGCGCAGCGCGCCGGTGAAGCCGGGACGGCGGACAGTGGTGTGGAAGGTGCGGGACAGGCCGCGCACCTCGATGGTGCCGCTCACTCGTTCAACCTCCGGAGGAGCGCGGCCGGCCGGCTGGGGAGCCGGCCGGCCGCGGGAGTCGTCAACACCGTGTCGGATTGTCGATCAGTCGGTCAATCGATTTATCGATGCCGGACGATGCCGTGCGTCGTGGCGGGTTCAGTCGGACGCCGAGAACACGAAGGAGAACTCGGCGGGATCGGCGTTCAGGAAGTACTGCGGCAGCGGGCCCGGTCCGCAGGACTGCGAGCCGATGCCGTGCTGGCCGTGGTCGAGGTTGACCCACACCGTGTCGCCCGGCGTCAGGTCCGTGCGGTGCCGCGCGGCGTCGAGCTGCTCGGTGGTCCAGCGCCGGGCGGTGAGGAAGAACTCCGGGTCGCCCTCGATGCGCAGACCGCCGAGCCGTGCCCAGCGGACGTCGGCGCGGGCGCCGTTCTCCTGGGGCCGGACGTACGGCGTCTGCAGCGCGTCCACGGTCGACTCCCAGCGGCCGACCATCGACGCCGCCCTGGTGTCGGGGTATGCCTCGCCGGGGCCGCCGCCGAACCAGGTCACCCGGTCGGCTTCGGAGAGCCCGAAGCGGACGCCGAGGCGGGGCAGCGGCACCGTCCAGTCGCCCTCGGGGGTCACCGAGACGGTCAGCCGCAGCCGGTCGCCGTCGGACGTCCACCGGTACTCCGTCGCCAGGCCCACCTCCCAGGCGGCCGGCGCCACCCGGGTGCGGACCGTCAGCGCGTTCTCGCCGGTCTCCACCGCGTCCAGGCGGTGCCGCATGCGGTGCAGGCCCAGCTTGCGCCACACCTCGGCGTGCCGGACGTCGGTCTGCCAGGAGGCGCCGTCGTCGTTGTCGGTGGTCGCCCGCCACACGTCCAGGCGCAGTCCCTCGACGGAGACCCCGCCGATCGTCTTCAGCGCGCCGGTGCGGGCGTCGAAGACGCCGGGGCCGAGCGTGACGACGCCGTCGCCGGCCTCCGGGCCGCGTGTCGCCGCGACCGTCGGCAGCGACCTTTCCGCGAGCAGCACCTGACCCCAGGCCACGACATGGCCCCGGGGCGCCCAGGCGGTGTCCTCGGCCAGTACGGCCCGTACCGTCCACCGCGTCTCCGTGCCGCCGGGGACGCCGTGCGCCGGGTGCGGCAGCTTCACCTCGGCCGACTCGCCGGCCGCCAGCGCGGGCACCGGCAGGCTGCCCGACTCGACCGTCTCGCCGTCGGCCTGGAAGTCCCACTCGAAGGCGAGCGCCGACAGGTCGGCGAAGTCCTGCTTGTTGGTGACGCGCACGGTGCCGTCCGCGCCGTCACCGGTGATCGCGACGGGTTCGACGACCTTCGCGAACTCCACGAGTCCCGGGGAAGGTTCGCGGTCCGGGAAGAGCAGTCCGTCGCAGACGAAGTTGCCGTCGTGCAGCTCTTCGCCGAAGTCGCCGCCGTAGGCGTATCCGTAGCGGTCGTCCTTGACGCCGTGGTCGATCCACTCCCAGATGAAGCCGCCCTGGAGCCGCTCGTGCGCCTCGAACAGCCGCTGGTAGTCGGCGATGCCGCCGGGGCCGTTGCCCATGGCGTGGCCGTACTCGCAGAGGATGAAGGGGAGTTCACGTCGCCTGTGGGTGCCGCCGTCGAGGTCGCGGCCGATGCGCTCGACCTCCTCGTGGGAGGCGTACATACGCGAGTAGACGTCCGTGTCACGGCAGTTGAGGTCGCCCTCGTAGTGCACGAGGCGAGAGGCGTCACGGCCGTGGATCCACTCGGCCATCGCGGTCAGGCCGCGCCCGGTGCCGGCCTCGTTGCCCAGGGACCAGATCACCACCGACGGGTGGTTCTTGTCGCGTTCGACCATGCGGGCGGCGCGGTCCAGCAGGGCCGGGGTCCAGCGGTCGTCGTCGACGGGGTTGTCCCGCCAGTCCTGCTCGACGAAGCCGTGGGTCTCCAGGTCGCATTCGTCGATCACCCACAGGCCGTACTCGTCGCACAGGTCGAGGAAGGCCGGGTGCGGCGGGTAGTGCGAGGTGCGGACGGCGTTGATGTTGTGCCGCTTCATCAGCAGCACGTCCTCGCGCATCGTCTCCAGGTCGAGCGAGCGGCCCTTCTCCGGGTGCCACTCGTGCCGGTTGACGCCCTTGAACAGCACGGGCCGGCCGTTGACCTTGATCAGGCCGTCCTCCAGGACGACCGTGCGGAATCCGACGCGCAGGGGGACGCGCTCGCCGGCGGTGACCAACTCACCGTCGTAGAGGCGGGGCGTCTCGGCCGTCCACGGCTCCACCCGTGCGGTGGCCGGCTCGCCCGTCGCGACATCGATGTCCAGCGCGGGGACGATCACCCGGCCCGCGACGTCGGAGTCGACGCGCAGGGTGCCCTCGCCCGTGCGGTGGTCGTAGGAGGCGTGCACGAAGAAGTCGCCCGCGCTGCCCGCCGGGCGGTGCAGCAGCGTCACGTCACGGAAGATGCCGGGCAGCCACCACTGGTCCTGGTCCTCCAGGTAGGAGCCCGCCGACCACTGGTGGACGCGGACCGCCAGCACGTTGCCGGAGGTCTTCAGCAGCGGGCCGACGGCGAACTCGTGCGGCAGCCGCGAGCCCTTGAACTCGCCGATCTCCGTGCCGTTCAGCCAGACCCGGGCGCAGGACTCCACGCCGTCGAAGCGCAGCACGGCGCCGCCTTCCGAGAGGGCGGGCCAGTCCTCGGGCAGGTCGAAGACGCGCAGGTGGTCACCGGTCGGGTTCTCGGTCGGGACGCGCGGCGGGTCGACCGGGAACGGGTAGAGGTGGTTGGTGTAGATCGGGGAGCCGTGGCCCTGGAGGACCCAGTGTCCGGGGACCGTGACCTCGGCCCAGTCCCCGGCGTCGTACCCCTCGGCGGCGAACGAGTCGTCCTGGGCGTCGGCGGTCGGCGACAGCCGGAAGCGCCAGCTGCCGTTCAGTGAGAGGGAGTCGGCGTCGGAGGACGCGTACCAGGCGCGGGGCGCGAGGGCGCCGCTGCCGGGTGAGACGTCCTCGACGTAGTCGACGGCCGTGGTGATGGGGAAGGACATCGGTCTCCAGGTGCTCGATCGTGGGCGGTCGGGGTGGCCGGCATCAGCCCTTGATGCCGGTCTGCGCGATCCCCTGCACCAGCCAGCGCTGGAGGAAGAGGAACACGAAGATCAGGGGCAGGATGGAGAAGGCGGTGGCCATGAAGATCATGTGGAAGACGACGGTCTGGTTGGTCATGTAGTTGGAGAGGGCGACCTGGACGGTCCACGATCCGGGGTCCTGGCCGATGACCAGGGGCCACAGGAAGGCGTTCCATCCCGCGATGAAGGTGATCGTCGCCATCGCGGCGAAGAAGTTCAGGGAGTTGGGTACCACTATGCGCCAGTACGCACCCCAGTAGCCCAGTCCGTCCACGCGCGCCGCCTCCTCCAGCTCCTTGGGGAAGCCCAGGAAGTACTGCCGGAACAGGAAGCAGGTGAAGCCGCTGAACAGGCCCGGGATGATGAGGCCCCGGTAGGTGTCCACCCAGCCCAGTGACGAGACCAGCACGAAGCTCGGGACGAAGGTGACGGCGGTCGGGACCATGAGGGTCCCCAGCACGGCGTAGAAGACCTTGTTGGCGTGCTTGTACGGGATGCGGGCGAGGGCGTACCCCGCGAGGGAGCACACCAGCAGCACGCCGGCGGTGTGCAGGGTGGCGACCACCGCCGAGTTCCACAGGGACTGGGCGAAGGGGACCGTCTCGTCGGTGAACAGCTCGCTGATGTTGCCCCACTGGATGTCGGTGGGGAAGAACTTCCAGTTCTCTCCGGTGATCTCGGCGTCGGTCGAGAGCGCGTTGCGCACCAGCAGGTAGAACGGGACCAGGAAGAAGAAGGCGGAGATCCCGGTGGCGATGTAGAGCCCGGTCGAGCTCATCACGCCGCCGCCGCGCCCGCCGCGGCGGGGCCTGCCTGACTCCGGGGCGGCCTTCTCGGCCTCGGGCATCGTGGTGGTCACTTGGACTCGTCCCCCCTTCCGAAGCCCATGAGCTTGCCCTGGAGCAGGGTCACGGCGCAGATCAGCACGGTCAGGATGACCGCGCCCGCGCTGCCGGAACCGTAGTCCTGGCTCTCGCCCAGGGCCTTGTAGTACAGCTCGACGAGGGGCGGACGGCCCCACGTGGTCTTCGACAGGAGGTTGAAGAACTCGTCGAAGGCCTGGTAAGCGGCGATCAGCAGCAGCAGGATCACCGCGGTGGACGTGGCGCGCAGCTGGGGCAGGGTGATGTGACGGAAGGTCTGCCAGCCGGGCTTGGCGCCGTCGATGGAGGCGGCCTCGTACAGCTCGTCCGGGATGTTCTGCAGCGCCGCGATGAAGAGGATCATGTAGAAGCCGGCCTGCAGCCACAGTCGTGCGGTGACGATGACCAGCCAGTACCAGGGCGGGTTGGGGTCGGCGAGCCAGGCGATGTTCTCGATCCCGAACCAGCCGAGGACCGTGTTCATGAGGCCGAAGCGGACCCCGCTGAAGATGGACATCTTCCAGATGAGCGAGGCGGCCACGTAACTGCACGCGGTCGGCAGGAAGAAGACCGACCGGAAGAACGCCCGCATGAAGCGCAGCCGGTTCACCAACAGGGCCAGACCCAGCGAGAGGGCCCAGGTGGTGGGCACGATGAAGGCGGCGAAGGCGGTGAAGGTGCCGAGCGAGCCGACGAAGTCGTCGTTCGTCAGCATGTAGACGTAGTTCTCGAAGCCGACGAACTTGTCGGGTGTGACGGTGAAGCGGGCCTCGAAGAAGCTGAGGTAGAGGCTCCAGACGATCGGCGCGTAGACGAAGATCGCCAGGCCGATGAGGAACGGCCCGCAGAAGAGCCAGAAGTTGAAGGTGGGGCTGCCCCGCAGACCCCGCCGCGGCTTGGCCGATGAGGCCTGCACCGGGGCGGGGGGCGCGAGGACACGCGTCTTGGTCGTCGACATGTCGTGGTCCGTCCCGCGGTCTATCCGAACAGCTTCTTGAGCTCGCGGTTGACGGCCGCGTCGGCCTTGTCGAGTGCCGCCTCCGGGTCCATGTCCTTGCGGACGCTGTTGGCGAAGACGTCCTCGAGGGAGGTGATCATGGCCTGCGTCCAGCCGATGTTGTCGAAGTGCCCGAACTCGTTGAAGAGCTTGACCCCCTCGGCGGCGTTGCCGGACTTGAGCTTGGTGGCGCTCTGGGCGAGCGAGGTGCGCGGGGGGATGTGGAAGCCGAAGGAGGTGGCCCACTCCTCCTGGTACTCCTTCTGGTCGATCCACAGCCACTTGACGTACTCCTTGGCCGCGTCGACGTTCTTGCCCTTGGCGTTGACGAACATCGACCAGCCGCCGTTGTAGACCGACGGCTTGCCCGAGTCGACGGTCTTCGGGAAGGGGAAGACGCCCCAGTCGTCGCCGAGCGCCTTCTGGATCGCGGGCATCGCCCACATGCCGCACCACTGGATGGCACACAGGCCCTGGTTGAACGAGGACGGGTCCCAGGAGTCGGTCGGAGCGCCGAGGAGGAGGTCGCCGCTGGTGAACAGCTTGCGCATCTTCTTGATGCCCTCGATGACGCCGGGGGTGTGGTAGGCGATCTGGTTCTTCTCGTCGAGGGTGTCCGCGCCGGCCGACCAGATCATCGGGTTGATGACGCCGTGCAGGTCGTTGCCCATGTACAGGCCCTTGACCTTGCCGGTGGTGAGCTTGGCGGCGGCCTCGATCAGCTCGTCGAACGTGGTCGGGACGTCGACCTTCGCCTTCTCCAGCATCGACTTGCGGTAGAAGAAGAACTGCGGGTCGTCGATCATCCGGACGCCGTATATCTTGCCGTCGACCGTGTGCGACTTGATGTCGGCCGGGTTGAAGTCGTCCTTGACCGGGGAGATGATGTCGGTCAGGTCCGCCACCTGGCCGCTCTTGACCATCTGGATCTGCGGGTGGAACTCGAACATGTCGGGTGCGTTCTTGGTGAGCAGCGTCGCGAACAGCTTGCTCTCGAAGTCGGCGCTGGTGATCCACTGCGTGGTCACATGGGCCTTGTCGTAGGCCTTCGCGTACTTCCTGATGGCCTGCTCGGTGCCCGCCTCGCCGTAGGCGTGGAAGAACTGCGTCAGGTTGACTCCCGAACCTGCCCCGCCGCCCCGCCCGTTGTTCCCGCCGCAGGCGGCCAGGGAGCCGGCGGCGGCCATGCCCGCCGCGGCCCTGAAGAGTGAACGGCGGGAGAAGTTGCTGTTGCTCATTGCCGACATGCTGACGTCCTTGTCTCGAGTACGGCTGCGGCTCACACGGCTTCAGCGCCAGATGGCTTGAATGGCGTTGCGGTGCGGGACGTTAACCTTCGGCTAAGCCTTCGGCAAGGGGTTGGACGAAGTCTGTACGAAGCGTTGTGCGACGTTCGGGATACCGGACGAGGGGGGTGCTAACCGACGGCGGGGTCGGGTCTGGAGGGGTGCCGTCTGCGCTGCCCGACGGCCTGCAGCGCCCCTTCGAGCGCGAAGGTCGCCGCGCCCAGGCAGACGGGGTCGGAGGGGACCGGGGACAGGACGATCTCGGTCGAGTCCAGCGGCCGGCGCAGCGCGTGCCGGGACACGGCCTCGCGGACCTCGCGCAGCAGCGGCTCCCCGAGCCGTACGGCGACCCAGCTGCTCAGCACGACGACCTCGGGGTTGAGCAGGTTGACCAGGTCGGCGATGCCCGCCGCCAGGTAGCGGGCGGTGTCGCGCACCACCTTGACGGCCACCGGGTCGTGGGCGGCGACCCCGCGGGCCAGGGCGTCGATGGTCGCCGTCTGGTCCTCGGGGTGCAGCAGGGCGCTGTCGGGGCTGAGTTCCCGCAGGTTCTGCATGATGCCGGGCGCGCCGACGTAGGTCTCCACGCAGCCGTGGTCGCCGCAGTGGCACAGCCGGCCGTCGAGCACGAGCGTGGTGTGCCCCCACTCCCCGGCGCTGTTGCTGACCCCGCGGTGCAGCCCCCCGCCGAGGACGAGCCCGGCGCCCACCCCGGTGCCGAGGTTGACGACGACGGCGTCCGCGTGTCCGCGCGCCGCCCCGAACCACAGCTCCGCCACCGCGCAGGCGCGCAGCGGATTGTCCAGGTAGAGCGGGTAGGCGATGTGCTCGGAGAGCAGGTCGAGCAAGGGCACGTCGTGCCAGTCCCAGTTGGGGGCGTACTCGCAGATGCCGGTGTCCCGGTCGACCTGCCCCGGCACGCTCACCCCGACGCCGAGGACGCGCGCCGTCTCCACCCCGGCCTGGGCGACCACCGAGCCGGCCGCCGCGGCGACATGGCCGACCACCTGCTCGGGCCTGCTCTCGCCGGGACGCATGTCCTCCTCGGCCCGGGCCAGCACGTTCAGCGCCAGGTCGAACAGCTCGACGTGGACGTACGTCTCGGCGATGTCCACACCGATCAACGCGCCCCCCGACGCGTTGACGGCGACGAGGCCCCGGGGGCGGCCGCCCGCGGAGTCCTCGAACCCGACCTCGGTGATCATGCGCAGGTCGAGCAGTTCGCCGACCAGGGTGGCGACGGTGGCGAGGCTCAGACCGGTGGCGGCGGCCAGTTCCTGCCGGGAGGTGGGCGAACTGGCGATGATCTGGCGCAGCACCTCGTAGCGGTTCGCGGTCCGGATGTCACGTGACGTGCGCTTCACCGGCTGGGCCTCCATCCCTTCCGTTGCCGGACCGGCGTCGCGACGGCACCGGCGCCGCGCCAGGCTATGACGCGGCACGAGGTTCTACAAGGGGTTAGGAAAGGGGGTGTACAAAGTCGTGGGGCGGGTGTGGCGGCGTCAGCCGGAAAGGACGTCCCGGACGAACGCGTTCGTGAACTTCCCGGCCGGGTCCGTCTCCCGCACCAGCTTCGCGAAGTCGCCCAGCCGCGGGAAACGGCCGCGCACCTCGGCGGCCGGCATCGCGAAGACCTTCCCCCAGTGCGGCCGCGGTGAGAACGGCGTCAGCGCCGCCTCCACCGCGCGGACCGCGGGCAGCACCGTCTCGGCGTCGGCGACCCAGGTGAAGTGGACGGCGACGGAATCACGGCCGTACGCGGGGCTCAGCCACTGCTCGTCGGCGGCGACGGTGCGCACCTCGCAGACCTGGAGCACGGGGGCGACCTGCTCCCGGACGCCGTCGAGCGCGCGCAGCGCGCCCAGCGCGTCCGCACGCGGCAACAGGTACTCGCTCTGCAGTTCGTCGCCGCTGCTCGGGGTGAACTCCGCCCGGAAGTGCGGCAGCCGCTCGTGCCAGGGCCCGGCCACCCCGAACTGCTCGGTGCAGTTGACCGCCGGCATCCCCGGCACCGGGTGCAGCGCCCGCGTCGCCGGCGCAGCCCACGGGAACACCGCCGCCTGCTGGTCCGTACGCCGCTTCAGCCACACCTGCCTGAAGCCCGGCTCCCGCCAGTCGGTGAACAGGCTCACGCTGTAGGCGGCCCCCGCCACCGCCTCGAAGTCCAGCCCCTCCAGGGGCAAGTCGGTGTACACGTGCTGCTCGACCTCGAAGGCCGGCTCCAGGTCGAGGGTGAGCGCGGTGACGGCCCCGAGCGCGCCCAGCGAGGTGACGGCCCCGCCGAACCGCTCGTCCCCGCGCCCGACGGTGAGGACCGAGCCGTCCCCGGTGACGATCTCCACCTCCCGCACGGCGGCGGCGAGCGAGCCGTTGCGCACGCCCGAGCCGTGCGTCCCGGTCGCCACCGAACCGGCCACGGAGATGTGCGGCAGCGAGGCCATGTTGGGCAGCGCGAGCCCTCGCGCGTGCACCCGGCGCGCCAGCTCCGCGTACCGCACGCCGCCGCCCACCCGCACCGTGCGGGCGGCCGTGTCCACGTCGGTCTCGGCGGGCAGCGCGTCCAGCGACAGCAGCATCCCGTCCGCACCCGGGTCGGCGATCCGGTTGAAGGAGTGCCCGCTGCCCAGCACCCGCACCCGGGCGGCGGACGCGACGAGCGAGCGCAGCGCGTCGAGGGTGCGCGGACGGTGCGTGCCGCTCGCCGCGAAGGTGACGTTGCCCGCCCAGTTCCTCACGCTCTCCGTCATGCGGTCGCCCCTCCCGAGCCGGTGGGAACCCCGAGTTCCCAGGTGAAACCTACCTCGCCGGCGACACCGGGCCCCCCGCCCCCACCCTCGTCCGCGCCGGGGCATACCGTGAGGAGTCGTACGCCTGAGCCGGGAGGAGAGTCGGATGGGCAGCCGTACCGCGCTGGTCGAGGATCTGATGGAGCGGTTTCCGCATGTTCCGCGGGAGGCCGTCTTCAAGGAGGACCTGCTGCGCGGGGGAGTGGCCTTCGACCCCTCCGCCCTCAGCGACAACGAGTCGGGCGAGGTGAAGCCGAAGTCGTACTTCATCTTCTCCTTCGACCACGGCACCCTGCCCGAGCTGGGCGAGGCGGCGCTCAGGCGCCCGCCGGAGGAGATCATCCTCACCGGCGGCCCCTACGACCTGCGGCGCACCGTCGTCTCCGTGCGGGTCAACCCGTCCTCGCCCTACCGTGTGGCCGCCGACCAGGACGGCATGCTCGGGCTGTACCTCGACGGGAAGCGGATCTCCGACGTCGGTGTGCCGCCCATGCCGGAGTACTACCGGCACACCCTCTCCAACGGGAAGTCCGTCATGGAGGTCGCCCCCACCATCCAGTGGGGCTATCTGATCTACCTGACCGTCTTCCGGGTCTGCCAGTACTTCGGCGCCAAGGAGGAGTGCCAGTACTGCGACATCAACCACAACTGGCGCCAGCACAAGGCGGCCGGCCGGCCGTACACCGGCGTCAAGGACGTGGAGGAGGTCCTGGAAGCGCTGGAGATCATCGACCGCTACGACACCGCCAAGGCCTCCACCGCCTACACCCTCACCGGCGGCGCCATCACCAAGACGGTCTCGGGCCGCGACGAGGCCGACTTCTACGGCCACTACGCCAAGGCCATCGAGGAGCGCTTCCCCGGCCGCTGGATCGGCAAGGTCGTCGCCCAGGCGCTGCCCCGCGACGACGTGCAGCGCTTCAAGGACTACGGCGTGCAGATCTACCACCCCAACTACGAGGTGTGGGACGAGTACCTGTTCAAGATGTACTGCCCGGGCAAGGAGCGGTACGTCGGCCGCGACGAGTGGCACAAGCGGATCCTCGACTCGGCCGAGGTCTTCGGGGCGCGCAACGTCATCCCCAACTTCGTGGCGGGCGTGGAGATGGCCGAGCCGTTCGGCTTCACCACCGTCGACGAGGCGATCGCCTCGACCACCGAGGGCCTGCGCTTCTTCATGTCGCACGGGATCACGCCCCGGTTCACCACCTGGTGCCCGGAGCCGACGACCCCGCTCGGCAAGGCCAACCCGCAGGGCGCGCCGCTGGAGTACCACATCCGGCTGCTGGAGGCCTACCGGGCCACCATGGACGAGTTCGGGCTCTCCTCGCCCCCCGGTTACGGCCCGCCCGGCCCCGGCCGCGCGGTGTTCTCCGTCAGCTCCTTCATGGACAGCCTGCCGGAGCGGGGCGCCCCGGTCGCCGAGGAGCCCGGACACGTCGGCGGATGAAGTCGCCGCGACGTTGAACACAGGGCGGCCGCCGTCCGTAAGAAGCGGTACGGGAGACCGGAACCGCGGCGAGGCCGCCCTGTGCTGACATCTGAACAGGGCGCTTGTCATTTGTGCAGGCGGCGTGAAAAACTTCGCCCCTGCCGCGAGGTTCCCCCCAACTCCATTGCCGTCATGCTGAGTTGACCTCGCTTTTCAATGCAGGAGACTCATGCCCGACCTGCCGACCCCGAAGGACGCCGCCGAGGCCGCGCTCTTCTCGGAGTGCTGGGACGCCGTCCTGTCCTACGCCGACCTGTGCACGTCAGGATCGGCCGCGGCCAACCAACTGGCCCGCGAGGCGTTCGCGCTCGGCATCCGCGAGGCACGCGCCGCCGACGACGACCCCCGGCACTCCGCCGGCCGGCGCTCCTCCCGGCTGCCCCGGATCCCGCTGCTGCTGACCGCCGTACGCACCACGGCGGCCGCCTGGGAGTTCGAGGGGCAGGGCCACAAGCTCGACCCGGACCTGCGGCTGTGGCTGAACTCGGAGAAGGCCGCTCGCTACACCGGGCCGCCCCTGCAGCGCCCCCTCGCCCTGCGCGGTCTGCGCGACATGCAGGAGGCGGACGCGGCCCTGCTGTGGCTGGCGGAGGTCGAGGCGCTGCCGCTGCACGCGGTGGCCCGCCGTCAGGGCCTTGACCCGATGGCCGCCATGGAGGAACTCAACCAGGTCCGCGGCCTGTTCCGGGACCGCTGCCACCGCAACCACCTCGACACGCCGATCAACTCGGACTGCCGCGGCTACGTCCGCCTCCTGGACGCCGTCACCCGCTCGCCCGTCGCCGACACGCCCGACGACCTCTCCCGGCACCTCGCCACCTGCGTGGAGTGCGCGGAGGCCGCGGCCTGCCTGCGCCTGCACGGCGGCGGACTGCCCGCCGCCCTCGCCGGCGGGGTCATCGGCTGGGGCGGACTCGCCTACCTGGAGCGCCGCCGCCGCGCCGCCGAGGTGCGGATGGGCGCCGGCCGCCCCACCGCGCCCGGCGCCGACGGCGTGCCCGTCGACGCCGCGGCGCGCAGGGCACGCACGGTGCGCAACAGCCTCCTCGTGGCCGCCGTCCTCGTCTCCGGGCTGGCCCTCGCGGCATCGCTGACGCCGTTCGGCGGCAAGGCCGACGACAGCGCGCTCAGCGGCTCGCCGGCCGACAGCACCCCGGTGGCCGGCCCCGGCGTCCCCGCCCTGCCCTCCACGCTGCCCACCACCTCGGCCACCTCCCGGGGGCCCGCCCCCGCCTCCGCGTCCGGCTCCGGCTCGGCGAAGCCCTCCGGCGGCGCGACGCCCACGGCGAAGGAGAAGCCCGACCCCGAACCCCAGGGCACCTCCTCCGCCACCACGGGCCCCGGCGCCGACGAGAGCCCTGACGCGTCGGCGTGCGAGGTCCGCTACGAACTCGTCAACCAGTGGCCCGCCGGCTTCCAGGCCACCGTCACCGTGACCAGCACCGCCCCTGTCGACTCCTGGAGCGTCGCCTGGGCCTTCCGCAACGGGCAGCGGGTCGACCAGATGTGGGACGCGGGCTTCTCTCAGGACGGCTCGCGCGTCATCGCCACGTCCGCCGACTACAACAAGAAGGTCCCGGCCGGCGGCAGCCTCTCCTTCGGCTTCCTCGCCTCCTGGCAGGGCGGGAACTCGGCCCCGTACGACTTCACCCTCAACGGCGCGCCCTGCACCGGGGCGTGACGCCCGGCGCAGCACGCTCTCGCGGGGCTCGCGCCCGTCACACGGGCACGAGCCCCGGATTGCCCGCCTCGGTCACGAACGACGCCGCCGTGGAGAGCGGCGCGCCGGGCGTGGTGACCGCCGAGACGGTCCTGAAGTCGGCGCGCGCCGCCTCCCGGTCCAGCCCCACCCGCACATAGCCGCGCCGACCGTCGTAGAGCCTCATGTGCGGGTTGGCCGTGAGATAGGTCTGCCAGGTGGAAGGGCGCTCGGCGCCGTTCCGGCCGCTCGCGATGGACGTGACGACGAACTCGGCGCCCAGGTTCCGCGACCCCGGATCGTCGAAGTCGTCCTTGATGTCGAAGGCGTGGCCGACGTGGACGTCACCCGTCAGGACGACGAGATTGTCCACACCGGCGGCCTTGGCCCCGTCCAGCACGCGCCGCCGGGAGGCGCGGTAGCCGTCCCAGGCGTCCATCGACATCAGCGCCCGCTCGTTCAGGTCCAGCTTGCGCTGGGAGAAGCACACCTGCTGAGGCATCACGTTCCACAGCGCCCGCGAGGCCTGCCAGCCGTCCAGCAGCCACCGCTCCTGGGCCGCGCCGGTCATGGTGCGCGACGGATCGTCCGACTCGGGTCCCGGCACCTGCCTGCCGTCGCCGTGGGCCTGGTCGGAGCGGTACTGCCGGGTGTCGAGCACGTCGAACTGGGCGAGGTCGCCCCAGTGCAGCCGCCGGTACATCCGCATGTCCGGCCCGGCGGGCAACTGGGCCGCGCGCAGCGGCTGGTGCTCCCAGTACGCGCGATAGGCGGCGGCGCGGCGCAGCAGGAACTCCTCCGGCGGGCCGCCGTTCTCGTCGATCCCGCCGGCGTAGTCGTTCTCGGTCTCGTGGTCGTCCCACGCGACCACGAAGGGGTGCGCGGCGTGGGCGGCCCTGAGGTCGGGGTCGCTCTTGTAGAGGGCGTACCGCAGCCGGTACTCCTCCAGCGTGACGGTCTCCCGGTTGAACGCCTCGGGCAGCACCCGGTCGGTGTACTTGCGGGCCCCGCCGGCCGCGTCCACCGCGTACTCGTACAGGTAGTCGCCGAGGTGGAAGACGACGTCGACGTCCTCCCCGGCGAGATGGCGGTACGCCGTGTAGTACCCGTCGTGGTACGCCTGGCAGGACACCGCGGCCAGGGACAGGCCGGTGACGGCGGCGCCGGGGGCGGGCGCGGTCCTGGTCCGGCCCGTCTCGCTGATCCAGGGGCCCGCCTTGAACCGGTAGTAGTACACCCGGCCCGGCTGGAGGCCGTCGACGTCGAGGTGCAGGGTGTGGTTGTACTCGGGCACCGCCGTCGCGGTACCGCGACGCACCACCGCGGCGAACCGCTCGTCCCGGGCCACCTCCCAGCCGACGGTCACGGACTGCCCGGCCAGCCCCCCGCCGGGCTCGTACGGGTCGGGGGCCAGGCGCGTCCACAGGACGACGGAGCCGGGGAGCGGGTCCCCGGAGGCGACGCCGAGGGTGAAGGGGTTCTCGGTGATCCGCGCCGCGTCGAGCGCCCGTGCCGTGGCCGCGCCCGCGGCGGGCGCGGGGACGGCGAACGCCAGCGCCGCAGCGGCGGCGCCGAGGGTGAGGAAGCGACGACGCCCGGCGAAGTGCCGTGCGGCCGAGCGGAGTACTGGATCGTGGTCGGGGAAGCGGCGCTCGGGCAGGGGTCGGTGACGGCCTGTCGGACGCATGGGGGCTCGGCTCCCGGTGTGTTCAGGGACGTCTGCGGCCACCGCGGGCCGGAGCCTGCGGGACGGCAGGCACGACGATGCTAAGCACACGAAGCGCGTATACCGGGCAGGTGTGACTGACCGTCAGTTGCGCGCCACGCCAGGCCGCTTACGCCACACGCCGCGCACGGCGCACGGGAGGGCGCACTGGCGGGGACGCGCCGTTACGGCGCTGAGGGCGGCGGCATGCCGCGGGGGACGCGCAGCGCGTCCTTGCGGCCGGGGATGTTCGCTTGCGGCCGCCACCGGGGGTGGGCTGCGTGGGTTGCGGCTGCCGCCGGGGGCGCTGCTTGGGGTGCGCACATCGCGGGTTCGCGCGCCTAAGGCCGGTAGCGGCGGGGGCTCTCGGCCGGGGGCGTGCCACCGGCGGGGCGCAGCCGCTTCCTTGCTGCCCGGGACGTGAGGCTGCGGCCGCCGCCGGCGGCGTGCTGCTTCGGGTGGGCTCACCGCGGGTTCGCGCGCCGGAGGCCGGCAGCGGCGGGGGGCTCTCGGCCGGGGCGCGCCGATGGGGACGCCCGGCCGCGGGTTCGGCGCGACTGTCGCGCAGCCGGGGAGGCACCGCCCCGGTCTCGGGGCCGTGCCGCCCCCCTCGCGGTCACGTCCTCGCCGCCCCGGGCCGGCGTCCGGACCCGCCGCCGGGGCGCGCGGCTCGTCGTCTCACATGCCGAGGTAGAAGCGGATCGTCATGCCCTCGTCGGAGGTGTGCACGCGGACCAGATCCGCGACGTAGTGCACCAGCATCAGGCCCCGGCCGCCGATCTGCCCACGCTCCGGGGGCCTGCGACCAGCCAGCGGGTCGATCAGCCGGCCCCCGTCGCGGACCTCGCACACGACCTGTCCCGCCTCGGCCCAGATCCGCAGCGTCCCCGCTCCGCCGCCGTGGACGACGCTGTTGGTGGTCAGCTCCGCGACCGCCAGCTCCGCGTCCTGCAGCCGTTGCCCGGCGAGACCCAGCCGCGCCGCCTCGCCGGCCGCGAAGTGGCGCACGTCCGGCAGCTCCTGAGCGCCGTAGGCGAAGGCGGCGGCGTCCGGCGCCGGGACCAGCGCCTCGTTGTAGCGTTCGACGACGGACCGCCAGTCGTAGGACTCGCTGACGTCCTCACTGCCCCCGGCGATGACCGTCGGGTGGGTGACACGCGCGTCGGCCAGCACGTCGGCGTCCAGCCCGGCCTCGTCGTACGGGCAGAGGATCGTCACCGCGCGCCCCGTGAAGGCCGCGTTGATCAACGCCTCGTGCTGCGCGCACGCCGGGTACTCCACCGCGCTGCGCCCGGCCCAGATGGGCTCCCCGATGATGCGTACCCGCCGCTCGGGGTGGGCGTCGGCGAAGCCCCTGAGGACGCGCGGGATGATCCGTCCGGGATTGCGGCCGGCCTCCGTCATGTCCAGGAGCCGCACGTCCCCGGCGTCCGTGCCCAGTCCGGCCCGGATCAGCTCCAGGTTGGGTCCGGGCACCGCCACGGCGACCGGCTCGCCGGCGGCCAGGCCCTCCCGTACGAAGGACACCGTCTCCCGCACGTACTCGTGCTCGCTGCTGTAGAACAGCGCGGGGTGCGCGAACACCTCCTCCACGGCCACAGAGCTCATCGCGGCGTCACCTCGATCCCGCCGAGACTCGGCCAGAACAGGTTCAGCACCCGCGGCACCTGCGGCGGCGGGCTCTCGACCACGACCCGGCCGGCAGGCAGGTTCATGGCCGTGCGGGCGAGCGCGGAGACCCCGGCGACGTCGACGAAACCCACACCCGACAGCTCCACGTAGGACACGTCAGTGTGGCGCCGGGCCAACTCGGCCAGGGCGCCTTCCCAGGAGGGACGGGTCGCGACACTGATCTCGCCACTGACACATATCCCGGGACGACCGGACAACGGACTCACCTCCAGCACGGTCCCGCTTTGCACCAGTGCGGGTTCCCCCATCTCGTGTGCCGCATCCACACTCGTTCCTCTCAGGCTCCCTCGGCGTCTCGCCGCGACCGCCCGGCCCGGTCGAACGCGGCACGGACGAGTGATGGCCTTTCCGGCCAGGCAGCCTACCGCGCCCGGCCGCCCGTTCGAGAGCTTCCCCCGCCGGGAACCGCCCCCGGTCCGCACCCGCCCGCCGTCCGCTCCGGCTCAGTCGGCCAGCGCCTCTTCGACCGTCGGGCAGATGGCGATGACGCCGTCCAGGCCGACGAGCTCCAGCACCCGCAGCACCGGCCCCCGGGGCACGGCGAGCCGCAGCCGCCCGCCGCCCGCCAGGGCCGCGTGATGGGCGGTGACCAGGACGTTCACCCCGGTGGAGTCCATGAAGGTCACCTCGCTCAGATCGACGACCATCCGGCCGCCGCCCCAGCCGTCGGTGGCCTCCAGGGCCGCGCGGAAAAGACGGCCGGTGTCATGGTCGATCTCACCGCGCGGGCTGACGACGTCGACGCCGTCCACGGTGCTGCGGGACACGGACAGCCTCTGCGGAACGTCCGCTCCATGGGCGTCTGCCACGCGTACCCCCAAGGCCTCTCGATCGGGCCGCCCACGGCCCACGGGTGTGCTGCCGAGAGATCTTACGGCGGGATCGGCGCCGTGGAGCAGTCGATCACGTCCTCACGCCTGGTAACCGTAGCGCTGCGGCCGTATAACAGGTTGACCAGCACACGCCAAGAACTCTGGATTCCGGCCAACTGGCCTGATCTGCTGGAGATCACACAGAGGACTTCTCCTGGGGGGACGAGCAATGCACTGGTACGTGGACGTACTGAAGAAGTACGCGGTGTTCGGCGGACGTGCGCGTCGGCAGGAATACTGGATGTTCACCCTGTTCAGCGTGATCGTCAGCATCGTGCTGGCGATCATCGACGCGGTGATCGGGTCGAGCATCCTCGGCATCATCTACTCCCTCGCCGTCCTGCTGCCCTCCCTGGGCGTCGCGATCCGCCGGCTGCACGACACCGACAGGTCCGGCTGGTGGCTGTTCATCGCCCTCGTCCCGCTGATCGGCGCGATCGTCCTGATCGTGTTCCTCGCCAGCGAGGGCAAGCGCGGCCCCAACGAGTACGGCCCCGACCCGAAGACGGCCGACGCCTTCTGACCCGTCGCAGCCGACGCACACGCACGACAGCAGGGCCCCTCGCCACCCCGGACGACCAAACCGTCCGCCCGCCGAGGGGCCCTGCCCCCGTTGGTCCGGCCCAGTACGGCAGCACGCCCGAACGCCGGGTCGGATCGTCACAGGCGAGGCTCTCGCCGGGGCACGCACGGGCCTTCTTCAGGTATGCGGCCGGCGGGAGAAAACCGGTGGTGCCGGAATGCGGCCGTGTCTAGGCTGAGTTCCGCTTCAGGCGGTGGCCGGCGGCCGCCGTCGTTCGGCAGGTGAGAAACGGGAGGTGTTGACCGATGACTGTCTTCACGACGGGCGTTGCCCGCGATCAGAAGTCCGTTCACTCCACCTCCGTGGCCTCCGGCTGACCTTTCTCACGGCGCACGCGTGCGCAGTGCCGGGGCCGCCCTGTGAAGGGTTCCCCTTGAGTTCCTCTTCTTCTTCGGCTTCTTCCGCTTCGTCGCACCCTCTCCTTCCGTACGGCTGGGACGAGGACTGGCAGGCGCAGTTCGTCCCGTACGCCGAGCAGGGCCTCGTGCCCGGCCGGGTCGTACGGGTCGACCGCGGGCAGTGCGACGTCGTCACCGGCGCCGGCGTCCTCCGAGCGGACACCGCCTTCGTCACCCCGCACGACCCCCTGCGGGTGGTCTGCACCGGCGACTGGGTCGCCGTCGATCCCGGCGGAAACCCCCGCTACGCGCGCGCGTACCTGCCGCGCCGCACCGCCTTCGTGCGGTCCACCTCCTCCAAGCGGTCCGAGGGGCAGATCCTCGCCGCCAACGTCGACCACGCCGTCGTCGCCCTGTCACTGGCGGTCGAACTGGACCTCGGCCGGGTCGAACGGTTCCTGGCGCTGGCCTGGGAGTCCGGCGCACAGCCCGTCGTCGTGCTCACCAAGGCCGACCTCGTGCCGGACGCGGACGTCCTCGCGCACCTCGTCGAGGACGTCGTCCGCAGCGCCCCCGGGGTGCCCGTGCTCACCGTCAGCGCGCGTGAGGGGGAGGGCGTCGACGCGCTGGCCGCTCTCCTCGGCCGGGGCACCTCCGTGCTGCTCGGCGCCTCCGGCGCGGGCAAGTCGACGCTCGCCAACGCGCTCACCGGCGAGGACGTCATGGACGTGCAGGCCACGCGCGATATGGACGGCAAGGGCCGGCACACCACCACGACCCGCAACCTGCTGCCCCTGCCCGGCGGCGGGGTCCTGATCGACACGCCGGGACTGCGCGGCGTCGGGCTGTGGGACGCCGGGCACGGGGTGGGGCAGGTCTTCTCCGAGATCGAGGAGCTCGCCCCGCGCTGCCGGTTCCAGGACTGCGCGCACCAGGCCGAGCCCGGGTGCGCGGTGCTCGCCGCCGTCGACAGCGGCGAACTGTCCGTCCGACGGCTGGACAGCTACCGCAAGCTGGTCCGGGAGAACCAGTGGATCGTCGCCAAGTCCGACGCCCGCTCCCGGGCCGGCCAGCGCAAGGAGTGGAAGCGCAGGCAGGCGACGGGGCGCGCGGCCGCGCGCGCCAAGCGCGGGGAGTGGTGAGTCACGGGGATCACTGAACGCCATGTCCGATTCCCGCTGGCGGGCACGTGCGTCACGGGCCAAGACTGGGACCCGTGACGCATGAGGACACCCCCGACCAGGACACCCGGTACGAGGCCGTCCGCAGCCGGGACGCCCGTTTCGACGGCGCCTTCTTCTTCGCCGTCGCGACGACCGGGGTCTACTGCCGGCCCAGCTGCCCCGCCGTGACGCCGAAGCGGCGCAACGTGCGCTTCTTCGCGACGGCCGCCGCCGCGCAGGGCTCGGGCTTCCGGGCCTGCCGGCGGTGCCGGCCCGACGCCGGCCCCGGCTCGCCCGACTGGAACGTGCGCGCCGACGTCGTGGGCCGCGCCATGCGGCTGATCGGCGACGGGGTCGTCGACCGGGAGGGCGTCGCCGGGCTCGCCGCCCGCCTCGGCTACAGCGCCCGGCAGGTGCAGCGGCAGCTCACCGCCGAACTCGGCGCCGGTCCCGTCGCGCTCGCCCGGGCGCAGCGCGCGCACACCGCGCGCGTGCTGCTCCAGACGACCGCGATGCCGGTCACCGAGATCGCCTTCGCGTCCGGCTTCGCGAGCGTGCGCCAGTTCAACGACACCGTCCGCGCCGTGTACGCGGCGAACCCCACCGAGCTGCGGGCCGCCGCGCCCCGCACGGGCCGTACGGCCGCCCCGGGCGCCGGGATCGAGCTGCGGCTCGCCCACCGGGGCCCCTATCACGCGCGTGCCGTGTTCGACCTGCTGGCCCGGGAGGCCGTCGCCGGCGTCGAGGAGGTGAGCGGCCCGGCGGGCGGGCGCACGTACCGCCGGACGCTGCGCCTGCCGTACGGCACCGGGATCGCCGCCGTCGAGGAGCGCACCGGCTCCGCGCCCGGCGGTGCCGTCCGCCCCGGCGGCTGGCTCGACGCGCGGCTGCGGCTGACCGACCCACGCGACCTGACCACCGCCGTGCAGCGGCTGCGCCGGCTGTTCGACCTCGACGCCGACCCGTACGCCGTCGACGGGCGGCTCGGCGCGGACCCCCGGCTCGCCCCGCTCGTCGCCGCCCGCCCCGGGCTACGCGCGCCGGGCGCGGCCGACCCGGAGGAGTACGCGCTGCGGGCGCTGACGGGCCGCGCGGAGGCGGAACGCCTGGTCCGCGCGCACGGCAAGACCCTGGACGCGCCCAGCGGCGCCCTCACCCACCTCTTCCCCGAACCGGCGGCACTGGCGGGGCGCCCCGGCCCGCTCGGAGCCCTCGCCACCGCGCTCGCCGACGGCGCCGTACGCCTGGACGCGGGCGCCGACCGCGACGACGCGCAGGCGGCGCTGCTCGCCCTGCCCGGCCTGGACGCCGCTGTCGTGGCGCGGATCCGGGCTCGCGCCCTTGGCGACCCCGACGTCGCGCCGCCCGGCGCCGGCGTCCCCGACAGCTGGCGTCCCTGGCGGACGTACGCCCTGCACCACCTGCGTATCGCGGGGGAAACGGAGACACACCGTGTTCTGGACTGACGTCGACAGCCCGCTCGGGCCGCTGCTGCTCACCGCCGATCCCGACGGCGTGCTGACGTCGGTGTCCGTGCCCGGCCAGAAGGGCGGGCGGAGCGTCCAGGAGGGGTGGCGGCGCGATCGGGGACCGTTCCGTGCGGCCGTGGAGCAGCTGGACGCCTACTTCGCGGCCGACCTGAAGGAGTTCCGGCTGACGGTCCGGGCCGAGGGCACCGCGTTCCGGACGCGGGTGTGGGCCGCGCTCGACTCCGTGCCCTACGGCTCCACGACGACGTACGGCGAGATCGCGGCCCGCGTCGGAGCGCCCCGGGCCGCCGTCCGCGCCGTCGGCGGGGCCATCGGGGCCAACCCCCTGCTCATCGTCCGCCCCTGCCACCGCGTCATCGGCGCGAACGGCGCGCTGACCGGCTACGCGGGCGGCCTGGACCGCAAGGTGCGGCTGCTGACGCTGGAGGGGGCGCTGCCGGTTGCGCAGGGGGCGCCGGAGGCCCCCGAGCGGGCGCTTCCCGTCCCCGAGCGGGCGCTTCCCGCGCCCGGTGTCATCCCCACACCACCGCGCCCATCCACGCACCCATGATCAGCAGGCAGGTGAACAGCTCGGTGAGGACGCTGGTGCCGCCCGCGCGCATCACCGTCCGCAGCGACGCCCGGGCGGCGTCGGGGCTGCCGAGGCGCAGGCGTTCGGCGAGGTAGACGCCGCCGACGAAGCCCCCGATCGCGCCGACCACGGGGACGAGGAAGAAGCCGAGGAAAGCGCCCGTGCCCGCGTACAGCGCCATGTGACGGGTGGCCTCGCTGACCCGCAGCCGGCGGGGCGGCAGCGCCCAGCGCACCACCTGCGACAGGAAGAGCACGGCGGTCGAACCCACCAGCACCGCCCAGGCGACCGGCTCGGGGTCCTTCAGCGCCCACCACAGGACCCCGGCCCACACCAGCCACGAGCCCGGCACGCCCGGCAGCAGCACCCCGCACAGGCCGAACAGGATGACCAGCCCGACCAGCAGGAGTTCCCACGCCTCCATCTGGCCAGATTGCCGGACGCCCACCGGACGCGCAGGCCGGCGCGGCCGGGGGCGAGCCCCGTCCGGGGCGCGTTTTCCCGATGTCCCGTTTCCGCGCGGCCCCTGCGGTGACAATCAGAGGCATGAGCCAGCAGGGGGGAAGGCCCACCGGTCACGACGACGACTGGTGGGGGCAGTTGTACGACGACTCCACCGGCGACGCCGGCCCCGCGCCCTCCGCCGACTCGCTGGAGGACCGCTTCGCCTCGGCGGCGGAGACGGTGAACTCCGCGGGCCCGGGGGAGGGCGAGCGTCCGTCGCCGGGGCCGCGGCCGGAGGAGTGGTGGGCGACGGGGCCGCAGGAGCCCTCGCCGTCCGCGGATCCTCCGCCCTCGGCGGAACCGGCGGTGGCGCCCCGGCCCGCGCCCCCGCCCCGCGTCGGCTCCGGGCCGCCCACCTACGACGCCGAGCCCACCGCGCTGCCCGCCGCCGATCCCGACGGGCTGGACGACCTGGTCGCGGACACCGTTCTGGACGGGGCCCGGTACGGGACGTGCACGCTGCGGGCGGCGTCGGTGCGGGGGGATTCCGCGCGGTACCGGGGCGAGCCGCGCCGCGACGCGATGCTCACCGCCCGCTTCGGCGCCGGCGACCAGGCCCTCGTCCTGGTCGCGATGGCGACCGGGGCGCGGACCACGCCGGGGGCGCACCGGGCGGCCGCCGAGGCGTGCCGGTGGATAGGGCAGGCGGTCGGCCGCAGTCACGTCCGGCTCGCGCAGGACTTGAGGGCCGCCCGCCGCGGCGACCTGAAGTCGGGACTGCACCGCCTCACCGACCGCAGCCTCGGCCGGCTCCGCGCCGCCGCCGCCGAACGGGGGCTGCGCGCGGAGGAGTACGCGGCCGGGCTGCGCTGCCTCCTGCTGCCGGCCGACCCGGAGTGCCGTACCCGCATCTTCTTCGGTGTCGGGCCCGGCGGGCTGTTCCGGCTGCGGGACGGCCGGTGGCAGGACATCGAACCGGCGGTCGGCGCGGTCGCCGGCGAAGCGGTCGTCGGCTTCGGCTCCCCGCGAGCCGCGACGCCGCCGGCCCCAGGAACCCCCGGGCCTACCGGGGCTCCCGGCGTGCCCGGAGTCCCGGCAGCCCCCGAGACCGCCGACGGTCCGCCGCCCCCCTATGAGCCCTTCCGCTTCCGGGCCTCCGTCGCCCGCCCGGGTGACACGCTGCTCATGTGCACCGCCGGTCTGGCGGAACCGCTCCGCGACGAGCCCGCTCTCCCCGCACACCTGGTCGAACGCTGGTCCGAGCCCGCCCCGCCCGGGCTCGCCGCTTTCCTCGCCGACACCCAGATCCGGGTCAAGGGTCATGCGGACGACCGTACGGCCGCCGCCGTTTGGGAGGCATGACGTCGTCCGCTGTGAATTCATGGAAGCCGCGGGGGTCCGAAACCGATGTACGGGGACCGAAGGGGCATGAGAGCGTCATGGCCAAACAGAACGTTGCCGAGCAGTTCGTCGACATCCTCGTCCGCGCCGGAGTCAAACGCCTGTACGGCGTCGTCGGCGACAGCCTGAACCCGGTGGTGGACGCGGTCCGCCGCAACGCCGCCATCGACTGGGTGCACGTCCGGCACGAGGAGACCGCCGCCTTCGCCGCCGGCGCGGAAGCCCAGATCACCGGAAAGCTCACGGCGTGCGCCGGCTCCTGCGGTCCCGGAAACCTGCACCTCATCAACGGCCTCTACGACGCCCACCGCTCCATGGCGCCCGTGCTCGCCCTCGCCTCCCACATCCCCTCCAGCGAGATCGGCCTGGGCTTCTTCCAGGAGACCCACCCCGACCGTCTCTTCCAGGAGTGCAGCCACTACAGCGAGCTGATCTCCAGCCCGAAGCAGATGCCCAGACTGCTGCAGACGGCCATCCAGAACGCCGTCGGGCGCAGCGGCGTCAGCGTCGTCTCGCTGCCCGGCGACATCGCCTCCGAGCCCGCCCCGGAGAAGGCCGCCGAGACCGCGCTCGTGACCTCCCGGCCCACCGTCCGCCCCGGCGACGAGGAGATCGACCGGCTGGTCCGCATGATCGACGCGGCCGACAAGGTCACCCTGTTCTGCGGCAGCGGCACCGCCGGCGCGCACGCCGAGGTCATGGAGTTCGCCGAGAAGGTCAAGTCCCCGGTGGGACACGCCCTGCGCGGCAAGGAGTGGATCCAGTACGACAACCCCTACGACGTCGGGATGAGCGGGCTCCTCGGTTACGGCGCCGCCTACGAGGCCACCCACGAGTGCGACCTGCTGATCCTCCTCGGCACGGACTTCCCCTACAACGCCTTCCTTCCCGACGACGTGCAGATTGCGCAGGTCGACGTGCGCCCCGAACACCTGGGCCGGCGCTCGAAGCTGGACCTCGCCGTGTGGGGCGACGTACGGGAGACGCTGCGCTGTCTCATCCCGAGGGTGCGCGAGAAGACCAATCGGCGCTTCCTCGACAAGATGCTGAAGAAGCACGCCGACGCCCTCGAAGGCGTCGTCAAGGCGTACACCAGGAAGGTGGACAAGCACGTCCCGATCCACCCGGAGTACGTGGCCTCCGTGCTCGACGACATGGCCGACGACGACGCCGTCTTCACCGTCGACACCGGCATGTGCAACGTCTGGGCCGCCCGCTACATCTCGCCCAACGGCCGCCGCCGGATCATCGGTTCCTTCTCCCACGGCTCCATGGCGAACGCGCTGCCCATGGCGATCGGCGCCCAACTCACCGACCGGTCACGGCAGGTGGTGTCGATGTCCGGCGACGGCGGGTTCTCCATGCTGATGGGCGACTTCCTCACCCTCGTCCAGTACGACCTGCCCGTGAAGGTCGTCCTCTTCAACAACTCCTCGCTGGGCATGGTGGAGTTGGAGATGCTGGTCGCCGGTCTGCCCTCGTACGGCACCGCCAACAGCAACCCCGACTTCGCCGCCGTCGCCCGCGCCTGCGGCGCCTACGGGGTGCGCGTGGAGAAGCCCAAGGATCTCGCCGGGGCCCTGAAGTCGGCCTTCAAGCACAAGGGGCCGGCCCTCGTCGACATCGTCACCGACCCCAACGCCCTGTCCATCCCGCCGAAGATCAGCGCCGAGATGGTGACCGGCTTCGCGCTGTCCGCGTCGAAGATCGTCCTGGACGGCGGCGTCGGCCGCATGCTCCAGATGGCACGGTCCAACCTGCGCAACGTGCCCCGGCCGTGACATGCCGCGCTCAGGACCATGTCCTGGGCGCGACCCCGGACGACCGCCTGATTCAGGCCAACTTCACCGCGCGCACTACAGCGCTTTCCCCGGGCGGGACCGGATGCGCCCGCGCCCTGTGACGCGCCGGGCGCACGTCCCGCCCGGCCCCGCGCCGTGTTCGCGCCGCCGTCTCAGACCCCTCGGAGCGCCCGGCGGTTCGCCGGATGTCCCTCCGGGGGCCTGACGGTGACGCCGCGGCGTCGGGCGTCCACCGGCACGGACCGGCGCGCCCGGCGGTAACTGATCCGGTTGCCCGCTCAACTCTGGCCGAACACATGGTCGTTGACCCTTGGACATGACTGCCGCCGTGTCGGCGGGGCAAGCATCCCCGTGAACGTGTTCGAGCAGGAGGGAAACCGACATCGGCACGCGGGCGGGGGTCATGAAGAGGCAGGCACGAGGCAGCGGTTCGACGATCGCGGGATCCTCGACGGCGACACGGACGGGGGAGGACGAGGCGGACGGCGGCGACGGGGGAGCGGGGGCGCCCCAGTTGCGGCGCAGACTCGGGCGGGCCGACTTACGGGCCGTGCCCGAGACCCGCCGCGCGCTGCGCGAGCTGCTGCGGCACTGGGGCAAGCCCGGACGCTCCGACATAGCGGAACTGCTCACCAGCGAGCTCGTGACCAACGCGCTCGTCCACACCGATCACGACGCGGTCCTGACGGCCACCGTCGGACCGGACGGACTGCGGGTCGAGGTACGGGACTTCGTGGCCCGCCGCCCGCAACCGCGCCCGCCGTCCGCCGCGTCCGGCGACGGCACCCACGGGCGGGGCCTGCTCCTCGTGCAGTCCCTCGCGGACGCGTGGGGAGTGCGCGCGCACGGCGTCGGCAAGGTGGTCTGGTTCGAACTGGCGGCGGGAGCGGCCTGACCGCGACCGGCGACGTCACGGCCGTGAGAAGGCGGCCGGCGGACGACCGGAAGGGGGCGCGACCGCTGTGGTCGCGCCCCCTTCCCGGTACCGCGTGGCGTCAGCCGAACTGCTGCTCCAGGTCCTTGAGCTTGCGCTCCAGGGAGTCCAGACGCGGCAGCGCCATGGTGTCGTCCTCGGCGGTGAGGTCGACGGTGATCGGATCAGAACTCTGGCGGACGGGCTGCAGGGAGGGCCGCGTACGCACGGGCAGCTGCTCCGGCGCGTTCGCTATGGCAGGCTCCGCGGAGACCCGCTCGGCGGTGGCCCGCTCCAGGGTCGCCTGTGTCTCCCCCTGACGTCCGCCACGGCCCGGGAAGCCCCGGTGTCCCCGGCTGATCGCCTTCAACTGGGCTCGCTCCACGCGCTGTTGCTCGCGGCGGCGCAGGCGGGTCTGGTCCTTCTGGCGCTTGTCCTCACGCACCTCGTCGACCGCCTCGTCCAGCGTGCGCACGCCCTCCAGCAGCATCAGCGACCAGGCCCTGTAGGTCTCACGCGGGGCACGCATCCAGCGCACGACGCGGATCTGCGGCAGCGGGCGCGGCACCAGGCCCTGCTCGCGCAGCGCGGCCCGGCGGGTCTGCTTCAGCGCCCGGTCGAAGAGGACCGCCGCCGACAGCGACATGCCCGCGAAGAAGTGCGGCGCGCCGTCGTGTCCCAGACCCCTCGGCGCGTGCACCCAGTTGAACCAGGCGGCGGCGCCGGCGAACGTCCACACGAGTATCCGGGAGCCGAGGGCCGCGTCGCCGTGGCTGGCCTCGCGCACGGCGAGCACGGAGCAGAACATCGCCGCCCCGTCCAGGCCGAACGGCACCAGGTACTCCCAGCCGCCGGACAGGTTGAGGTTCTGCCGGCCGAAGCCGACCAGTCCGTGGAAGGAGAGCGCGGCGGCCACCGCCGCGCAGCAGAACAGCAGTACATAGGAAGCGGTCCCGTACAGGGCCTCCTTGCGCCTGCGGCGCTCCTCACTGCGTTCCCACGAATCGTCCGCGCTCGCGTTCTCCCCCGAGGTGCGCTTCCCGCGCGCGAGCACCGCCACCGCCGCCAGCATGCCCAGGAGCAGCACGGCGCCCGGAAGCAGCCAGTTCAGCGATATGTCGGTCAGTCTCATCTGGGGTCCCTTGCATTGGGATAGGGCGTGACGCCCGCCATAGTGGCCCACTCCCGTCCGCGCTCAGGGGATTTCGGGGCAAGAGGCCGCCAAGGAGGTGCAAGGGGATGCCCAGGGCGACGATCCGCTCGAACTGCCGCGTGGCCGACAGGAGTTGAGTTCGAATAACACTACCCGTACGCGTGGTTCCACGGATAGTTCCCGAGCCGGGTGGGGAAGTCGTGCATCATGCCGCGGAGCGGGCGTCAACTCACGCCCGCCGCCGTGAGTTTGGCAACCCGGTCCGCGTCGCAGGTGCGCGGGCAGGTGGCGCAGGTGTCCTCGGGGCGCACCGTGTAGAACATGCAGCAGCTCGCCCGGTCCCGGGTGGGCAGCGACTGCCCGTCGGGGCCGGGCAGTTCACGGAACGCCGCCGAACCGACGTACGGCCGGGTCGTGCCCGGCAGCAGCAGACCCAGCTCGTGCCGCGCCCGCTCCTTCTCGCCCTCGCCGAGCAGTTCGGCGACCCACCACAGGCCCTCGACGATCTCGTCCGTCACCATCCCCCACAGGGCCCGCCCGCGGCGGCGCGCCCGCGGTCCGAACGCGGCGAGGACCGGCTCGTGGTGCTCGGCCACCGCCTCCCGGACCTCCGCGCGCAGCGCCTCCTCGTCCGCGACCACCCGGGCGCCGGGCAGCGCGGCCGCCGGATCGCCGGGCAGACAGGCGAACGAGACGGGGGCGCGGACCGCCATCCGCATGCCGGCGCCGGTGCGGTCGTAGGAGACGTGCGTCACGGGGAAGCGGGGCACGCGGCGGTGCAGGAACCACGGGACGGTGATCAGCAGGCAGGCGGGCCAGGAGTAGCGGTGCAGTCCGAAGCTCGCGACGACGTCCGGGCGGGCGCTGTGGCCGTAGTCACGCGTGACCTGCTCGTCGTCCCAGGCCAGGAACGCGTCCAGGGCCGCCCCGCCCTGCGCGAGCTCGGCCGCGGCGACCCAGCCGCCGCCGCTCGGGGCCGGGTCGCCCTGCGGGACCTCGGTGACGGTGAGGCCGGGGAAGACCTCGGTGAGGCGGGCGTACGCGTCCGTCACGGCGGACATGGCCGACGGGGGTACGGGCATTCCGGGACCACCGAATCGCGAGGGGGTGAGAGGTAAGCCTTACCTTACCCAACTGGGCGGGGATTTGAACTGGCGGTCGGTACGCCTATGGTTCTTGACGGACGAGTAACAAGCCGCCGTAATGACCCCGAGTACCGACACGTCCGTCAGGAGGACCCCGTGGAGCGAAGCACCCAGGGCTTTGCCGGGACGGGGGTTCCCGGGGGGCTCGACGGCGGTGCGCGGGTGCCGGCGCAGACGCGGGCCGAGCGGGTGCCCGGCGGGAGCGCCGGCGGTGGCGGGGGGCGGACCTCCGGCGGGCCGGTCCGGGGTGCGGCGGGCCTCGGGCCCGGGAGCGGCGGGGGCGCCGGCGCCGTGCGCGGCGAGCACACCCATGGTGAGGCGATGCCGCCCCGGCCCCGGCCGGCCGTGCAGCGGGCCTCCGTGCGCGGGCAGATCCTCGACGCCCTGCGTGCCGCGCTCGTCGGCGGGGAGCTCACACCGGGCGAGGTGTACTCGGCGCCCGTCCTCGGCGAGCGCTTCGGGGTCTCCGCGACCCCGGTCCGCGAGGCGATGCAGCAGCTCGCGCTGGAAGGCGCGGTGGAGGTCGTGCCGAACCGGGGGTTCCGGGTCGTCGTCCGGGGCGCGCGGGAGCTGGCCGAACTGGCCGAGGTGCGCGCGCTGATCGAGGTCCCGGTCATGCTGCGGCTCGCCCGTACGGTCCCCGCCGAACGCTGGGCGCAACTGCGCCCCCTCGCCGAGGCGACCGTCCGCGCGGCCGGCTCCGGCTGCCGTGCGACGTACGCGGAGACCGACCGCGCGTTCCACCGGGCGGTGCTGGGACTGTGCGGCAACGAGCAGCTGGTCGGCGTCGCGGAGGAACTGCATCGGCGGTCGCAGTGGCCGCTGGTGGGCGGCGGCGGGCCGGCGGCGCGGGGACGGGCCGACCTCCTCGCGGACGCGGCGGAGCACATGGCTCTGCTGGAGGCGTTGGGGGCGGGGGACTTGGACGTGGTGCAGGTGCTGGTGCGCGAGCACTTCGCCGGCGCGGCCTCCCTCCGGGGGTAGCGCCGGATACAGCCTCGGGGGCTCCGCCCCCGGACCCCCCGTTTCGGCCTGGACGGCCTCGTCCTCAAGCGCCGGACGGGCTGTAGGTGGGCGGCGTCATGCCGTCGCCGCCGGTGGGGTCAGGTGGCGTGTCAGCCAGGTCGGGACTCCTCCGAGGAGGCGGTGCAGACGGCGGGCCTCCTCCCGGAGGCGGGACGCCTCGGGTTCCGTCTCCGCGTCCGCCAGGGACGCCAGCGCCGGCGCCGTGCCCACGAGGTAGCCCAGCTCCTCCCTGATCCGCAGCGATTCGGCGAACCCCCTGCGAGCCTCCGCCACTTCCCCGTCCCGCAGCGCCAGACCCGCGAGGTGCCGCCAGGTGAACGACAGCAGCAGCGTGTCCGAGTGCTCCGCCGCGGCCGCGTGGGCCCGCCGGTACGCGGCCCGAGCCGCCTGCGGGGCACGGGTCAGGTTCTCCGCGAGCAGCCCCCGCCGGAAGTCCAGCAGCGCCCGGCCCGGCGCCCCCGGCGGGATCAGCGCGGCGGCCCGGCCGAGCGCGGCGCGCGCCTCGTCGACCCGGTCGCGCACCCGGTGCACCGTCGCCGCGTACGCCAAGTGCCCCCGTTCACAAGCCGCCGCCCCGCGCTCCTCGTCGCTGTGGGCGAGAGCCTCCGCCGTACGCAGCGCGTCCTCCGCCTCCTGCCAGCCCTGCTCGGTGTAGAGACACCGTTCGACCAGCAGCGCGGCCCTCTGCGCCGACCCCGCCGCGGTCCCGGCCGGGAGGAGGGCCGCGGCGTCGGCCCAGCAGGCGCGTGAGCGCAGCCGCCATACCGCGGTCTGGAGCGGATCGTCGCCGGCGGTCGTTCCGTTGCCAGACATGGCGGAGTGCGCCACGTTGCCCTCCCCGAGCACGCCATCGAGCTATGAGTGGTGGCGGCATCTCAGCACGGATCGCGGGGCCGGGCCAAGGGGGCGGGTGAAGGATTTCACAAAGTCGTGGGATCCCCGGGCCGTCGGGGTTTCGGCCCGCGCACGCCGATTCGTCAGCTCATCCGCAGCGCCAGGAAGAAGTCCAGCTTGTCCTCCAGCCGCGACAGGTCACGACCCGTCAACTGCTCGATCCGGCCGACGCGGTAGCGCAGCGTGTTGACGTGCAGGTGCAGTCGGGACGCGCACCGGGTCCACGAGCCGTCGCAGTCCAGGAACGTCTCCAGCGTCGGGATCAGCTCGGCGCGGTGCCGGCGGTCGTAGTCGCGCAGGGGGTCCAGCAGACGGGCGGTGAACGCGCGGCGTACGTCGTCCGGGACGAACGGCAGCAGCAGCACGTGCGAGGCCAGCTCCTGGTGTCCCGCCGCGCACACCCGGCCGGGACGGGCCGCCGCCACCCGGCGTGCGTGCCGCGCCTCCTCCAGCGCGCCCCGCAGCCCCTCCGCCGAATGCACCGCCGCGCTGACGCCCAGCGTGATCCGGCCGTCGTCGCCCAGCCCCGCCGACAGCGGCTCCCGCACGGCGGCGAGGAGCGCGTCGGCGATGACGCCGGTCTCCGTGCCGTCGTGCTCCGCGGCGACCGCCGGGAGCGGGACGAGGGCGACGGCCTCGCCGCCGGTGTGCGCGACGGCGATACGGTCGGACGGCTCGGGGCCGGTGGCGTGCGGGTCGACGAGGATCTCCTCCAGCAGCGCCTGCGCCACCGGACCGCCCGCGAAGTCCCCACCCGGGGCGGAGCCTGCGGCGCTGGTCGCGCCCGACGTCTGCGAGGCGCTCGCGCCGCCCGGGCGACGGCCGCCGGCGGGAGCGGCCGTCGAAGCCGCGGCCCGGCCCGACCCACCCGCGCCGGCCGCCGCCACACCGCCCGAGTACGTCCCGTCGGCGCCGCCGGCCGGGACGCCCGCGCCGCTCCACTCGACCTGGGCCACCACCACCTGCCAGTGCGGGGCCGCGCCCAGCCCCGGGAGCAGCACCGGGGCCGCCACCCGCAGTCGCGCCGCGATCTCGGCGGGCGCGGCACCCGTCTGCACCAGCTCCAGCACCTCCTGCGCGAGCCGGCGGCGCACCGTGCGCGCCGCGTCCCGGCGGTCGCGCTCGACTGCGATCAGCTGGGTCACGCCCTGGAGCAGGTCGAGGCGCTCCTCCGCCCAGTCCCCGGCGTCCGCCTCGACGGCCAGCAGCCAGTCCGACAGCACGGTCTCGCGCACGTCACTCTGCGGCTGCGCGCTGTGCCCGGACTGCGGTGGGCGGCCGGCGCTGCGGATCGGGAAGAGCGAGTACGTCGTCTGGCCGACGATGACCCGGTGCGGGCCGCGACGGCCCGTGCGGACGGCCGCCAGATGCTCGCCGGCGAGCCGCGCGCACACCTCGGCCGACGGCACGGGCCCCGTCCCGGACCCCGACGACGCCCCCCGGTCACCCGCCGCGGAACCGCTCACGGCAGCAGGAGCGGACGAGGACGCGGAACCGGCCACGCCCGCGGAACCCCCGCTCACGGCCCCGGAACCGCTCACGGCCCCGGAACCGCTCACGGCCCCAGAACCGGCCCCCACCGCCGAGCCGCCGTTCCGGACCGCCGCACCGCCCCCGCCCTTCGCCCCCGCGATGAGCCGACCCGTGGGCGACAGCACCCAGGCGCGCAGGTCCAGGTCGGTGCCGAGCAGGTCCAGGACCACGTCCGGGCCGCCGCCCGCCGGACCGGAGGTCATCATCCGGCGGTGCCGGTCGACGACGGCCGCGAGGTCCCCGGCCCGCTCCCCGGACACCTGCCGCACCACGTGCTCGGTGATCGTCGCGAACGCCACCGACTCGTGCACCGCGAACAGCGGCAGGCGGTGCCGGGCGCAGGCCACCACCAGGTCCTCGGGGACGTCGCCCAGTTCCGCCGTGCCCGCCGCCAGCGCGGCCACGCCCGCCTGCGTCAGGATCCGTACGAAAGGATCGGAGTCGGCGGCGTCCCGGCGCCAGGCCAGACCGGACAGCACCAGCTCACCGCCCGAGAGGTAGCGGCTGGGGTCGCGCAGGTCGGTGGTCATCACACCGCGCACCGTGCGGTCCAGCTCGGCCTCGCCGCCGAGCAGCCTGAGGCCCAGGGCGTCGGTGTCCAGCAGTGCGCGCAGCCGCATTCTCGTCGCCGCCGTTCCTTGTCTCGAAAACCACGATGGAAAACACAATGGAAAACACGATGAAGGCAGATGGATCGCGCCGAATCCGAGAGGATCATCGGCGAGAGCCTGTGTCCCAGGTCACACGGTGTGTGTCGTGCGTTTCCATCGGAAAGCCCCGAGGTTACGGAGGGCCTCCTTTCATACGAATCTACAAGATGACCTCCCTGGCCAGCCAACTCCTTCATGGTTTCGGTGACTGACCCGCTCGGCGTACGGCGCTGTGTACTGAGCCCACCCGGCGTGAACAGCACCTGTGCGAGCCGGGCCCCGCCCGAGCGCGCAGTGGCTTGATCCGACCCATCCCGAGACTCCGTCCGATCACGAGACGTGGAAGAGAGCCGGTCATGGACTTCCTTCGCCCCGCCGGCTGGGAGGAGGCGCTCGCCGCGAAGGCCGAGCACCCCGCCGCCGTGCCGATCGCCGGGGGCACCGACGTGATGGTCGAGCTCAACTTCGACCACCGGCGTCCCGAGCACCTCCTCGACCTAAGCCGCGTTCCGGACCTGTACGAATGGGAGGTCGGCGAGGACAGCGTGCGGCTCGGCGCCTCCGTCCCGTACACCCGGATCATGGAGAACCTGCGCTCCGAGCTCCCCGGGCTGGCCCTCGCCTCCCACACGGTCGCCTCCCCGCAGATCCGCAACCGCGGTGGGGTCGGCGGCAACCTCGGCACCGCCTCCCCGGCAGGCGACGCCCACCCCGCCCTCCTCGCGGCCGGCGCCGAGGTCGAGGCCGTCTCGGTGCGCGGCACCCGCATGATCCCGATCGACGCCTTCTACACCGGCGTGAAGCGCAACGCGCTCGCCCCCGACGAGCTGATCCGCGCCGTGCACGTCCGCAAGGCCGACGGGCCGCAGCAGTTCTCCAAGGTCGGCACCCGCAACGCCATGGTCATCGCGGTCTGCGCGTTCGGCCTCGCCCTGCACCCGTCCTCGCGCACCGTGCGCACCGGCATCGGCTCCGCCGCGCCGACCCCCGTCCGGGCCGGGACCGCCGAGGAGTTCCTGAACGCTGCGCTCGAAGAGGGCGGCTTCTGGGACAACGGGAAGATCGTCCCCCCTGTCGTCGCCAAGCGGTTCGCCGACCTGTGCGCCGCCGCCTGCAACCCCATCGACGACGTACGGGGCACCGCGAGCTACCGCCGCCACGCCGTCGGCGTCATGGCCCGCCGCACGCTGACCTGGACCTGGGAGTCCTACCGCGGCGGTCGCCGCCCGAGCGAGGGAGCCGCCTGATGCGCGTCCACTTCACCGTCAACGGCCGTCCGCAGGAGGCCGACGACGTATGGGAGGGCGAGTCCCTGCTGTACGTGCTGCGCGAGCGGCTCGGGCTGCCCGGCTCCAAGAACGCCTGCGAGCAGGGCGAGTGCGGCTCGTGCACGGTCCGCCTCGACGGCGTCCCGGTCTGCGCGTGCCTCGTCGCCGCCGGCCAGGCCGAGGGACGCGAGATCGTCACCGTCGAAGGGCTCGCGCGGTACGCCCGGCAGCGCGCGCACGGCGCGGACGTCGACGGCACCACCGCCCACCCCGGCGACGAGACCGAACTCTCGCCCGTGCAGCAGGCGTTCATCGACGCCGGCGCCGTCCAGTGCGGCTTCTGCACGCCAGGCCTGCTGATCGCCGCCGACGAGATGCTGGAACGCGACCCCGACCCCTCCGACGCGGACATCCGCGAGGCGCTCTCGGGCAACCTGTGCCGCTGCACCGGCTACGAGAAGATCATGGACGCGGTCCGGCTCGCGGCCGCCCGGCAGCAGGAGGCGGGCTGACCATGCCTACGAACGGAGCCCCCGCGAGGATCACCCAGGGCACGCAGGCCAAGGGCGGCGTCGGCGAGTCCACCCTGCGCCCCGACGGCGTCCTCAAGGTCACCGGAGAGTTCGCCTACTCCTCCGACCTGTGGCACGAGGACATGCTGTGGGGCCAGATCCTGCGCTCCACCGTCGCCCACGCCGAGATCGTCTCCCTCGACACCGCCGAAGCACTCGCCACCCCGGGCGTGTACGCCGTGATGACGTACGACGACCTGCCCACCGAGGTGCGCCACTACGGCCTGGAGATCCAGGACACCCCGGTCCTCGCCCACGGCAAGGTCCGCCACCACGGCGAGCCGGTCGCCATCGTCGCCGCCGACCACCCGGAGACCGCCCGCCGCGCCGCCGCGAAGATCAAGGTCGAGTACCGCGAGCTGCCCGTCGTCACCGACGAGGCCTCCGCGACCGCCCCCGACGCCGTCCTGGTCCATGAGAACCGCACCGACCACCACCTGGGCCACGTCCCGCACCCCAACATCGTCCACCGGCAGCCGATCGTCCGCGGCGACGCGGCGGCCGCCGCGCGCGGGGCCGACGTCGTCGTCCGCGGCGAGTACACCTTCGGCATGCAGGACCAGGCCTTCCTCGGCCCCGAGTCCGGGCTCGCCGTGCCCGAGGAGGACGGCGGCGTCCACCTCTACATCGCCACCCAGTGGCTGCACAGCGACCTCAGGCAGATGGCCCCCGTGCTGGGCCTCCCGCCGGAGAAGGTGCGGATGACGCTGGCCGGCGTCGGAGGCGCGTTCGGCGGGCGCGAGGACCTGTCGATGCAGATCCACGCCTGCCTGCTCGCCCTGCGCACCGGCAAACCCGTCAAGATCGTCTACAACCGGTTCGAGTCGTTCTTCGGGCACGTCCACCGCCACCCCGCCAAGCTGTCCTACGAGCACGGCGCCACCCGCGACGGCAAACTCACCCACGTCAAGTGCCGCATCGTCCTCGACGGCGGCGCGTACGCCTCCGCCAGCCCGGCCGTCGTCGGGAACGCCTCCTCGCTCGGCGTCGGCCCGTACGTCGTCGACGACGTCGACATCGAGGCGATCGCCCTCTACACCAACAACCCGCCCTGCGGGGCGATGCGCGGCTTCGGCGCGGTCCAGGCCTGCTTCGCCTACGAGGCGCAGATGGACAAGCTGGCCAAGGAACTCGGCCTGGATCCGGTGGAGTTCCGACAGCTGAACGCGATGGAACAGGGCTCGATCATGCCGACGGGCCAGCCGGTGGACTCTCCCGCCCCCGTCGCCGAACTCCTGCGCCGCGTCAAGGCGATGCCGATGCCGCCCGAGCGCCAGTGGGAGAGCAGCGAGGGCGCCGACGTACGGCAGCTGCCCGGCGGCCTGTCCAACACCACACACGGCGAGGGCGTCGTCCGCGGGGTCGGCTACGCGGTCGGGATCAAGAACGTCGGCTTCTCCGAGGGCTTCGACGACTACTCGACGGCCCGGGTGCGCATGGAGGTGGTCGCCGGCGAGGCGGTCGCCACCGTGCACACGGCCATGGCCGAGGTCGGCCAGGGCGGAGTCACCGTCCACGCCCAGATCGCCCGCACCGAGCTGGGCGTCGCCCGGGTGACGATCGACCCGGCCGACACCCGGGTCGGCAGCGCCGGCTCCACCTCCGCCTCACGGCAGACGTACGTCACCGGCGGGGCCGTGAAGAACGCCTGCGAGCTGGTGCGCGAGAAAGTGCTCGAGATCGGGCGCCGCAAGTTCGGCGCCCAGCACCCGGCCTGGGCCACCGCCGAACTCCTCCTGGAGGGCGGCAAGGTCGTCACCGACGGCGGCGAGGCCCTCGCCGACCTGGTGGACGTGCTCGGCGAGGAGGCCGTCGAGGTCGAGCGGGAGTGGCGGCACCGGCCCACCGAGCCGTTCGACCCGCGCACCGGCCAGGGCAACGGGCACGTCCAGTACTCCTTCGCCGCGCACCGCGCCGTCGTCGAGGTCGACACCGAGCTGGGCATGGTGAAGGTCGTCGAGCTGGCCTGCGCCCAGGACGTCGGCAAGGCCCTCAACCCGCTGTCCGTGCTGGGCCAGATCCAGGGCGGCACCACCCAGGGTCTCGGCATCGCCGTCATGGAGGAGATCGTCGTCGACCCGAAGACCGCGAAGGTGCGCAACCCCTCCTTCACGGACTACCTGATCCCCACCATCCTCGACACCCCGACCATCCCCGTCGACGTCCTCGAACTCGCCGACACCCACGCCCCGTACGGCCTGCGCGGCATCGGCGAGGCCCCCACCCTGTCCTCGACCCCGGCGGTCCTCGCGGCCGTCCGCGACGCCACGGGCCTGGAACTGAACCGGACACCCGTCCGCCCGGAACACCTCACGGGCACGGCACGGGAACAGCACCCCCGCTGAGCGTGCGCTCGCGCGGGTCACCGCGCCCGCGCACGATCGGTGGCCGGCCGGGCGTGCACGGGCCGTCCGTGCGGGAACCCGTCCCAGGAGCGCACAGCAAGGAGACGCCAGACATGCTGGACATCGCCGAGGAACTCGACCGGTGGGTCGGGCAGGGCCGTGACTTCGCCGTCGCCACCGTGGTCGCCGTCGACGGAAGCGCGCCCCGCCGGCCCGGCGCGGCCCTCGCGGTGGACGCCGACGGCACGGCGGTCGGCTCGGTCTCCGGCGGCTGCGTGGAGAGCGCCGTGTACGACCTGTGCCGGCAGGCCCTCCAGGACGGCGAACCCGTCCTCGAACGGTTCAGCCACAGCGACGACGACGCCTTCGCCATCGGTCTGACCTGCGGCGGAGTCATCGACGTCCTCGTCACCCCGGTACGGGCCGCCGACCCCGGCCGCCCGGTGGTCGCGGCCGCGCTCGCCGCCGCCGCGAGCGGCGCGACGGCGGCGCTCGCCCGGATCGTGTCCGGCCCCGCGGACCTCGTCGGACGCGCCCTGCTCGTCCGGCCCGACGGCTCCCACGAGGGCGGCTTCGGCGGCCACCCCGAACTGGACCGCACGGTCGCCGCCGAGGCCGGCGCCTTCCTCGACGCGGGCCGCACCGGCGCCCTGGAGATCGGTGCGCAGGGCTCCCGCTGCGGGGCCCCCCTCACCGTCCTCGTCGAGTCCTCGGCTCCGCCGCCCCGCATGATCGTCTTCGGCGCGATCGACTTCGCGGCGGCGCTGGTGCGCGTCGGGAAGTTCCTCGGCTACCACGTCACCGTGTGCGACGCCCGCGCGGTCTTCGCGACCCGGGAGCGGTTCCCCGAGGCCGACGAGATCGCCGTCGAATGGCCGCACCGCTATCTCGAGCGCACCCGCGTGGACGGCCGCACCGTGCTGTGCGTCCTCACCCACGACGCCAAGTTCGACGTCCCGCTGCTCCGGCTGGCGCTGCGGCTGCCCGTCGCCTACATCGGCGCCATGGGCTCCCGCCGCACCCACCTCGACCGCGCCGCCCGGCTGCGCGACGTGGGCGTCACCGAACTGGAGCTGGCGCGGCTGCGCTCACCCATCGGCCTCGACCTGGGCGCCCGCACTCCCGAGGAGACCGCGCTGTCCATCGCCGCGGAGATCGTCGCCGAACGGCGGGGCGGCAGTGGCGTCCCCCTGGCCGGCGCGCACACCCCCATCCATCACGACGGCGCGCCCGGGCCCGCCGGGAGGATCGGCTCCGTCGCCTGAACGACCCCGGGCGGACGCACCGCCGGCTGATCAGGCCAGGCGAACGCGTAGTCGGGGTCGCCCTTCCCGCTCACCCGGACGAAGCGCAGCAGCTCGCGCACGATGCCCGCGGCGCCGGCGGCCCAGCCGGTGGCCGGTTCCAGCACGCTCGGCGTGGCCCGGTGCTCGACGTTCGACCAGCGGGCCCCGTCCGCGTCGCGGGTGGCGCGGGCGACGAGGTCGGCCACCAGCACGCCCGCGAAGTCCGGGGCGTCGCCCTGCTCGGCCATCCGGTCGCAGGCCAGCGCCAGCACGCCCGCCGTGCCGCAGCAGCGGGCGTTGTTGTCCCAGAAGCCCGGCCTCAGCCGCCGGGGGAGACCTGAGTGCGTCACCGTGTGCCAGCAGCGGTCGGCGAGATCCTGCCAGCCGGGCTCGGCCAGCACGTCCCGCAGCAGCCGGAAGACCTGCGCGTCGCCCGTCGGGCCGTGGCACCAGCCGTAGCTGTGCCGCTCCACCAGGTCGGGCCGGTACTGCGGATCGGAGTGGGCGACCAGGAAGCCGTCCGGGCCGGCCTCGTCCCGGGCCGTCACGTTCGCGGCCCCGGCCCGCGCCAGCGCCAGGAAGTCCGCGCGGCCGGCCGCCCCGCCGACGGCGGCGAGCGCGTACACGATGCCGAGCGAGCCGTGCGAGATGTGGTGCAGCCGGGGCACCAAGCCCGGGCGGTGCGCGTGCGCCCAGGTGACGCCCGCCTCCGTCTCCTCCGCCGTGCGCGTGTACGGCTCCAGCGCGAGGACGGCCAGTCCCTCGTCCCCCGTGGCGAGCGCGCCCAGGCCGATGCCCGCGTTGCCGCCCATGAGCTCGAACAGCTCGCCCCAGCGCGTCCCGTCGAAGCGGGAGCGCACCCGCTCCAGCGCCCGGTCGGCGGCGGCGCCGGCCGCGTCGTCGCCCAGCTCGCGCTGGACGGCCCGCAGGGCGAGCGCCATGCCGGTGCGGCCGAAGTACAGGGAATCGTCCTCGGCCTCCTCGGCGGCGACCGCGAGATGGCGCGCCGCGCGCAGGGCCGCGTCGCCGTAGGAGTCGTCCCCGAAGTGCCGCCGCGCCTCCAGCAGGGTGGGCACGATCCCGGCCGTCCCGCCGTACAGCTCCGCTTCGAGCGCCGCGTCCGAGGGCCGGGCGGGCCAGCCCAGCCCGCCGCCCTCCGTCTCCCGGGCCGCCCCGAGCAGCCAGCGCAGCCCGTCCGCGGCCAGTGCCTCGACCTCGCCGAGCCCGCCGGCCCTGTCCGCCGTGGGTGCCGCCTCTTCGTCCGCCGCCTTCATGTGCTCAGCGTGTCATGGGCAACGGCCGCTGCCCAGGGGGTCGTTGGCAGGTCAGGTCATCGGTCAGGGGCGGCGCAGGAGCTGGTTGGCGGCGCGGCCGAACAGGGTGCGGGCCGAGACCCGCAGCAGCGGGTCGAACAGGGACGGCAGGAAGCGCACCCGCAGTTCCTCGCGCCAGACGACCCGGGCGCGCCCGCCCGGCCCCGGCCGCACCTCGATCTCCGCCCACCCCAGCACGATCCGGCCGCGTTTCTCCAGCCTGCACAGCCCCGGGCCGTCCCCGCCCGCGTCGGTGGTCGGCGGACGCCAGACGGTGACCTCCATACGGTCGTCGAAGACGAGCGGCCGCACCCCGGACCGGGCGACGAACACCGTGCCCTCGCGGGTCGGCCCGGGGGTGACCACGGTGACGCGCGTCAACGGGACCACGTCACCGTGCCGGGGCCACGCGGTGAGGCGGCGCCACGCCTCGTCGGGGCTGAGGGGCGCCGTGCGTTCCAACTGGAAGGTGACCACACGGTGATCGTAGGCAGTGCGAGCCGCCGCGCGCAGACATCCCCGCCGGGTCACACGCTCGGCCTCGTCCCGGCTTTCCGCGCCGGCGCACGCGAAACGATTCTGCGCACGGGTGTGCGCGCGACCGGGCCTTCGGGAGCGTGCGCCGCCCGGGTCACCGGTAGACCTTCCCCGGCTCCGCCTTCCCGGGCGCGAGCAGCTGCGGCACCGTCACGAACACGTACCCCCGGTCCTTCAGCGCGTCGATGATCCCCGGCACCGCCGGCACGGTCCCCGCGTAGATGTCGTGCAGCAGGATGATCCCGTCCCGCTCGGCCTGGTCGAGGACGCGCCGCTGGATCAGCTCGGGGTCCTCCGTCGTGTAGTCCTTCGCGGTCACCGTCCACAGCACCTCCGCGATGCCCAGCTCACGGCATATCTCGTGCACGGTGTCGTTCGTGCGGCCCTGCGGCGGACGCATCAGCGTGGGCCGCCGTCCGGTGAGGCGCTGTATCTCCGCGTTCGGGCGCTCCAGTTCGGCGCGTATCTCCTCGGGCGTGAGCTCCGTGAGGATCCGGTGGTCCCAGGTGTGGCTGGCGACCTCGTGCCCCTCGTCGGCCATGCGCCTGACGAGCTGCGGGTATGCGGTGATGTGCCGTTCGCCGAGCAGGAAGAACGTCGCCGGCACCTGTCTGTCCTTCAGGATGTCCAGCAGCCGTGCGGAGTTCTCGCTCGGGCCCGCGTCGAAGGTGAGCGCTATGCACTTCACCTCGCCGCAGTCGACCGGCCCGAGGCGGGCCGCCTGGGCGGTGGGCGCGCCGTGCGCGCGGACGGCGCTGGGCGCGGTGGTGTCGAGGCCGGCGCAGCCGGTCAGGGCGAGGGAGAGGCAGGCGGCGAGCGCCCCGATCCTGGCCGCGCGGAACTGGAGCGCCGTTTTCCGCGTCTTCTTGATCTGAGTCTTGATCTGAGTTGGCATGGCGGGACTATACACAGCGCGTATAATCCCTGACCTGCGGTGATGAGGGCTGCGTGTTTGGGGTGTGGATCAGTTGGCACCCGGGTGGGGTGACCACTCACAACGCCTTGAGCAGCGTTCGCCTCGTCCTCGTCGACCAGGACGGCATCCTGGTCGAGGGCGGCGACGGCGGTGACCCCGACCGGATCCGGCCCGTGCCGGGCGCCCGCGAGGCGCTCGACCTGCTGCGCTCCCGCGGTGTCCGCACCGGCGTGCTGACGCGCCGTCGGGGCGGGCCGGCCGAGGCGGACCGGCGTCGCGTGGACGAGCGGATCGACGAACTCCTCGGCCCGTTCGACGTCCGGGCGGTCCGCCCGCACGCCTCCGAACGCGACGGCGACCGTGGAGAGTCCGGGCCGGTGCTGTGGGCGGCGGGCAGGTCGTGCACGCCGCCCGAGCGGATCGCCGTCGTCGGCGCGAGCGGGGACTGCGTCGAGGCCGCGCGCCGGGCGGGCGCCCAGGGCGTCCTCGTCCCCGGGCCGGGTGTGCGGCCCGAGGAGACCGCCGGTGCGGGGCATGTCGCGCCCGACCTGCTCACGGCTGTGCGCGGGCTGCTGTCCGGGCCGCCGCGCCAGCACGTCCTGGTGGACGAGCGGGCGATCGTGGCGGCCTACCGGCCGGCGGAGGAGGCCGGTTGAGGTGTGCGGGAGCGGGGGGGTGGGGGAGCGGTCGCGGGCGGGTGCGGCCGCCCGTAGGACCGGGATCAGGTCTGCGCGCGCCGGTACGCCAGGCGGAACAGCGCGTACAGCGTGAGCGGCCACAGCGCCGCGAACGCCCAGATCACCGGCGGCTGCGCGGTGGTGACGCCGGTGACCATCAGGCCTATGGACACGGCGAGCAGCAGCGCGACCGTGAGGGGATGGGGGGTGTAGGACGCCATCCGGGAGAGCCCGGGACGCCAGTGCAGGGTGCTCAGTCGCCTGTCGAGGCGGCGGTCGCGGCGCAGGGCCCGCTCCATCTCCGCCAGGATGCGTCGCTCGTCATCGGAAAGCCGGCCAGTCGCCACTGTTCCTCCATCACCCGGGCCGACACTGACCACTTCCAGGTGCCCGGCCTCACGCCGAACTAACGGTGGTGCCGGTCACCGGCGGGGCGGCGCTCCGGGGGTGGGCGGCACTCGTGTGACACGCCATCGGATGGCCCATCCCGGCCTGCCCCGAGAAGGGCGGGCATATCGTCCCACATATGACGAAATGCCATGTTCTGTATCTGGCGTGCACCGCGGCGATCGTCGGCACCGGACTCGGCGCCGCCTCGCCCGCCGCGGGCCACACGACCCACGTGGTCCGTCCCGGGCAGTCGATCCAGAAGGCGGTGGACGCCGCCCGGCCCGGCGACACCGTCCAGCTCACCCGCGGCACCTTCAGGGAGAGCGTCAGGATCACCACCCCCGGCATCACCCTGCGCGGCGTCGGACGCGACACGGTGATCAAGCCGGCCCCGGTGAAGCCGGCCCCTGCCAAGCCGGCCAAGCCCGCTCCCGCCAAGCCCGCTCCGGCCAAGCAGACCCCCGCCAAGCCCCCCAAGCCCGCTCCCGCCAAGCCGGCCAAGCCGGCCAAGCCCGCCAAGCCGGTCGCGCCGAAGGCCGTCGCCACCTGCGCCGCGGCCGGCAACGGCATCTGCGTGGAGGGGACTTCGAAGAAGCCGCTCAAGGGCGTCACCGTCGCCTCCCTCAAGGTGAGCGGCTTCGCCAAGTCCGGCGTGTCGGCCGCGGCCACCGACGGGCTGACCGTGCGGAACGTGACCGCCGAGAAGAACGGCGTGTGGGGCATCGCCGAGGAGGGCTCCGTCCGCAGCGTCTACCGGCGCAACACCGCCCGGGGCAACGGCGACGCCGGCCTGTTCCTCGCGAACACCATCACCGCCGAGAAGGGCGCCTCGGACACCGGAGGGACCCTCGTCGAGCGCAACCGGCTGGAGGACAACCGGATCGGCGTCACGGTCCGGCGCCTGCGCAACCTCACCGTCGCGCGCAACCTCGTCATCGACAACTGCGCCGGCGTCTTCGTCGTCGGCGACGAGAACAAGCCGAAGACCGGCGCGCTGAGCGTCCGCGAGAACCGCGTCGAGCACAACAACAAGTCCTGCCCGAAGACCGCGCGCCTCGACGCCCTCCAGGGCTCCGGCATCGTGCTCACCGGCGCCGAGGACACCGAGGTGACCCGGAACCGGATCACCGGCCACGCCGGCGCCTCCCCGCTGTCCGGCGGCATCGTGGTGTTCAAGAGCTTCGTGGGCGCCACCAGCGACCGTAACCGCGTCACCGGCAACACGCTGAGCGACAACTCCCCGGCCGACCTCGTCAACACCGACACCGCCGGCGTCGGGAACAGGTTCGAGAACAACTCCTGCCGCTCCTCCCGGCCCGCCGGCCTGTGCTGAGCACCGGGAGTCCGCAGGGTTCACAGAGAGAAGGAAGGCGGCACATGACGACCGCAGAGACTGCTCCACCGCCGTCCATGCGGCTGAGGGAGCTGGTGTTCGGGGCGGCCTGTGCCGCCGCCCTGCGCACCGCCGCCCGGCTGGGAGTCGCCGACGCCGTGGGCGACTCCCCGGTGTCCGTGGAGGACCTCGCCACCGCGGTGAAGACCGAACCCCAGCCGCTGCGGCGGCTGTTGCGGGCCCTGTCCTGCTACGGCGTCTTCGCCGAGCAGCCGGACGGAGCCTTCGCGCACACCGACATGTCCCGGCTGCTGCGCGAGGACGACCCGCACAGCCTGCGCTACATCACCCTGTGGTGCACCGAGCCGTGGACGTGGGACGCGTGGCCCCGGCTCGACGAGGCGGTGCGCACCGGCCGCAACGTCGTCGAGGACCTGTACGGCAAGGAGTTCTTCCAGTACCTCAACGAGGACGCCCCCGAGTCGGCCCTCGTCTTCAACCGCGCCATGACCACCTCCAGCGCCCAGTCCGCCCAGGACGTCGCCGACTTCCTGGATCTCTCGGGGAGTTCCTCCGTCGCCGACATCGGCGGCGGCCAGGGCCACGTGGTGGCCAGCCTGCTGGAGAAGTACCCGGCCCTGCACGGCACCCTGCTCGACCTGCCGCGCGTGGTGGAGAACGCCGACCCCCGGCTGCGCCCCGGCGGCGCGCTCGCCGAGCGGGTGAACGTCGTCCCCGGCGACTGCCGGGTCGCCGTCCCGGTCCGGGCGGACGTCTACATCATCAAGAACATCCTGGAGTGGGACGACGACAGCACCGCCCGCACCCTGCGCAACGTGCGCGAGGCGGGCGGCCCCGGGACCCGGGTCGTCGTCATCGAGAACCTCGTCGACGACACCCCCTCCATGCGGTTCAGCACCGCCATGGACCTGCTGCTGCTCCTCAACGTCGGCGGCGCGAAGCACACCACCGACAGCATGGTCCGCCGGCTGACCGCGGGCGGCCTCGTCGTCGAGGACATCCGCCCGGTCAACCCCTACCTGCACGCCTTCGACTGCACCGTCCCCGCCTGACGATCCTCCGCGAAACGGTCGCCGGGCCCGCGGAACTCGCGGGCCCGGCGACCGGTGACGCGGCGGGGTTCAGGCGCGCCCGTCCCGCTCCCAGCGGTAGAAGCAGCGGGCCATCGCGTCCTTCGGCGAACGCCAGGTCGCCGGGTCGTACGCGCTGACGTACGCCTGGAGCCGATCGCTGATGCCCCGGAACTCGGGGTGACCGGCGACCTTGGCGATCGCCGGTCCGGGGTCCTGCTCGGACTCGATCAGGTGCAGGTACACGTCGCCGAACTCGAAGAGACTGCGCCGGGCGACGCCCACGAGGTGCGGCAGCTCCCCCCGGTCGGACTCCTCGAACAGCTTGGCGATGTCGGGGGCCGAACCGGGAGCCATCTTGGCGACGATCAGGGCCTGGTGCATGGGCCTTCCTCCGTAGTGCTCGGTTTCCGCGCGTCTTCCGCTCAGTCGGACAGGGGCGGCACGGACCCGCGCTCCGCGGCGGCCTTCTCGATGCGGTCCCGGATCAGGGCCAGCTGGACCTTGGAGTTGCGGTTGATGTTGTCGGTCATCCAGTCGTCGTCGACCGGCGCCTCGGGCTTCATCGCGAAGTCCTGCGTCCACACCATCCGCACGCCGCCGGCGACCTCCTCGTACCGCCAGAGGATGTTCATGTACGCGAAGGGGCCCGTCTCGACCCGGCGGGCCTTCACGCTGAGCGTGTCGCGGTCCGCCTCCCGCTCCGAGACCCAGCTCCACACGGTGCCGTTCTCGTCGGGGTGCATGGTCAGCCGGAACGTCGTCTTCTTGCCCTCCGTGGAGAGGATCTCGGCGGAGGCGTACTCGCTGAACAACCGCGGCCAGTTCGCCACGTCGTTGGTGATGTCCCAGACCAGGTCCAGCGGGGCGGCGATGGTGATCTCGTTCTGCGTGTGTCCGGGCATGTCAGGCTCCAGCCAGCAGGGCGCTGTTGACGAGGTCGAGGAACGCCTGCGGCGTCTTGCAGCGTTCCGCGTCCGGGGGCATCTGTGTGCCGTAACGATTCTCCAGCTCGCCGACGATCCCGAGCAGACCGAGCGAGTCGACGCCGATGCTGTCGAATCCGATGTCGGGCTGCTGGGCGAGCTCCGCGGCCGGGACGGTGACCCCGGCGCACTTCTTCATCAGCTCGGCCAGCTCTTCCACGGTGATGCGGTCGCTCATGCGGTTCCTCTCCTTTGCTGTCCGGCGCCCCGCTGCGAGGCGTCGGCGGCGCCGTGCCGCAGCACCAGCGCCGAGTTCGATCCCATGAGGCCCCGGCTGAGGACCAGTGCCGTGCGCAGCTCGGCGGCGCGGGCCCGGCCGGACACGAGGTCGAGGTCGTGGCAGACGTCGAAGACGTTCGGGGTGGGCGGGACCACGCCGTGCTCCATCGCGAGCACCGCCGCCGCCGCGTCCAGCACCGGCGCCGCGCAGTAGCCACGGCCGATGCCGGTCTTCGGCGCGGTGACGGGCACCCGCCGGCCGTGCGCGCCGAGCGCGTCGGTGATCGCCAGCGCCTCGGCCCGGTCAGCCTCCGGCACGCCCAGGGCGTCCGCGAAGACCACGTCGACCTCCTCCGGGGCGCAGCCGGCCTCGTCCAGGGCGCCCCGGATCGCCTGCGCGAGCCCCTCCCGGGACTCGGCCCAGCGGGACGGCCCGGTGAAGGTCGCCGTGTGCCCGGCGAGCACGGCCCGCACCCGCGCCCCCCGCTCCACGGCCCAGTCCTCCTCCTCCACCACGAACATCGCGCCGCCCTCGGCGGGCACGAACCCGCACGCCGACTCCGTGAACGGGCGGTAGGCGCGGGCCGGGTCGTCGGCGGTGCTCAACTCGTCGTAGCCGAGCTGGCACACCACCGAGTACGGGGCGAGCGGCGCCTCGGTGGCGCCGGCCACGATCACGTCGGTGCCGCGCCGCACCGCCCGCGCCGCGTGCGCCAGCGCGTCCAGACCGCCCGCCTCGTCGGCGGCGACCACCGAACAGGGCCCCTTGAAGCCCCGGCGGATGGAGATCTGGCCGGTGCTGGCGGCGTAGAACCAGGCGATGGACTGGTACGGGCCGACGAACCGGCTTCCCTTTCCCCACAGTTGCTGCAGCTCCCGCTGGCCGAACTCGCCGCCGCCGGAGCCGGCCGCGGTGACCACGCCCACGGAGAACGGTTCGGCGTCGGTGTCGGCGTGGCCGAGGCGGGCGTCCTCCAGCGCCAGGTCCGCCGCGGCCAGCGCGAAGTGCGTGAACCGGTCGGTCTGGACGAGGAAGCGCTCCTCCACCGCCGTGGACGGCTCGAACGCGCGGATCTCGCCGGCCACCCGCAGCGGCAGATGCTCGCAGCCCTCGCGGGTGACCCGGTCGAGGACGCTGATGCCCTCCTGGGTGGACTTCCAGAAGGACTCGGTGCTGGTTCCGTTGGGCGCCACCACACCGATTCCGGTGACGACGGCGCGCCGTGGACGGGGTTCGCTCATCGTGTCCTCTCCCTCGGCCGGGTCAGGATCACCGCGGACTGGAAGCCGCCGAACCCGCTGCCCACGGAGAGCACGCTGTTCAGCTTCCGCTCACGCGCGACCTTCGGGACGTAGTCCAGGTCGCACTCGGGGTCCGGCGTCTCGTAGTTGGCGGTCGGCGGCACCACCTGGCGGGCCAGCGCCAGCACACACGCGACGACCTCGATCGCCCCGATCGCGCCCAGCGAGTGACCCACCATCGACTTGATGGAGCTCATCGGCGTGTCGTAGGCGTGCGCGCCCAGGGAGCGCTTCACCGCAGCCGTCTCGTGCCGGTCGTTCTGCTTGGTGCCCGACCCGTGCGCGTTGACGTAGTCGATCGCCGTCGGGTCGAGCCGCGCGTGTTCGAGGGCGTCCTCGATGGCCCGGGCCATCTCCACGCCCTCCTTCGTCAGCCCGGTCATGTGGTAGGCGTTGCCGTACGTCGCGTAGCCGCCGAGCTCGCAGTACACGTGGGCCCCGCGGGCCCGGGCGTGCTCCAGCTCCTCCAGGACCAGGACCGCGCCCCCCTCGCCCATCACGAACCCGTCCCGGTCGGCGTCGAAGGGACGCGAGGCGTGGGCGGGGTCGTCGTTGTGCGGCGAGGTGGCCTTGATCGCGTCGAAGCAGGCCATCGTGATCGGGGAGATGGGGGAGTCCGACGCGCCCGCGACGCACACGTCGGCCCGGCCCTCCTCGATCGTGTGGAAGGCGTACCCGACGGCGTCGAGCCCGGAGGTGCAGCCCGTGGACACGGTCTGCACCGGACCCCGGGCCCCGAACCGCTCGGCGACCGTGGAGGCGAGGGTGCTGGGCGCGAACGCCCGGTGCAGATGCGGCTCCGCCTCCCGGTGGTCCACGTCCCAGCGCTGTCCGCCCTGGCTGACCAGCACGTAGTCGTGCTCCAGACGGGTGGTGCCGCCGACCGCGGTGCCCAGCGAGACCCCGACCCGCCACGGGTTCTCCCGGCCGAGGTCGAGACCCGCGTCGCGGATCGCCTCCTCGCCGGCGACCAGGGCGAACTGGATGTAGCGGTCGCACCGGGCGACCTGCTCCGCGTCCAGCCCGTGGGCCGCCGGGTCGAAGTCGCACTCGGCGGCGATCCGCGACCGCAGTCCGCTCGGGTCGAAGAAGGTGATGCCCCGCGTCGCGGTGCGGCCGTTGGAGAGCAGGTCCCAGAAGTTCGGTATGCCGATGCCGCCCGGCGCGACCACGCCTATCCCGGTGACCGCGACCCGCCGCGTCATGACCGGGCCCCGCGGCCGGCGGCCGGTCCGCCCGCGCCCTCCGCCGCGACGGGGACCCCGTCGGTGGCCTCGGTGTCGACATGGCCCAGCGGCGGGGTCGGGGCCAGCGGACCGAGGTGGAAGACGACACGCGCCTCCACCTTGCCGACGTTGCGGAACCGGTGCCGCATCCCGATGGGGATCATCAGCCCCTGCTCGGGCCGCAGCGGGTGGGGGTCGCCGTCCAGGTCGACCTCCAGCTGTCCGCAGACGACGTACACGAACTCCTCGGAGTACGGGTGGTAGTGCTCGCCGATGCGGTCGCCGGGCTGCACGATGGCCACGCCCATGAAGCCGCTGGTCGCGCCCACCGTGGCGGGCGTGAGCATGGCGCGCAGGTCGCCGCCGCGCCGGGTGTTCGGCTCGACCTCGCTGAGGTCCACGATTCTGGGACGGGAAGTGATCACGACGTTGCTCCGTTCGTGTGCTGTGTCGACTTGGGCGCCGTGGCCCCGGGGTGGCGACGGCTCAGGCGTCGGGGGAGCGGCGGTCGGTGACGAGTTCCATGCGGGCGAGGGCGAGGAGACGGTCCGCGGACCCGGCCCGCAGCGCGGAGGCGTCCGCGCCGAGGGCGGCGACGTCCAGCAGGTCCGTCAGCTCGGCCGTCCGGGCCGGGTCGGTGAGCCCGAGGACCGTGCCGGCGTCGGCGTCGAGGCCCTCCTGCACGTCGACCAGCCGCACCACGACGTCGTCGCGCTGGAAGATCGTGCTGCGCAGCACCGGGCTGCGCGGGTCGTCAGCGGCGGCCTCGTCCCGCTGCGCGAGCAGCTCCGCCAGCCGCATCCCGGCGCCCTCCCGGGCCGGGTAGTACAGCGCGTGCCGGACGGCGCCCGCGGGCTCCTGGTCCGTCGTCACATGGTGGACGGCGGGCAGCGCGGCCCGGGTGAAGAAGACGCGGGCCGACTCGGGGTCGTCGAGGTCCCGGTCCTGCTCCAGATAGGGGTTGATGGCCTCCTCCACGGCCCGCACCTCGGGCTGCCGGGCCACGTGACGCAGCGCGGCGAGCAGGTCGCCGCGCACCTCGATGGCCCGCACCACCCGGTTGCCGTGCATGAACAGGGAGGTCCGCACCAGCCGCGTGGTGTCGTCGACGCGCGGGTTGGGCGGCGCGTAGTCGGCGAGGAGCTTGGCGACGGCCTTCTCGTTGCCGGGCTTGACGGTGAAGGTGAGCGCGTGCCGGATGACGCCGTCGCCGATGCGGGGCGAGGACTGCAGCCGACGCCGGCCGGACTCGGCGCCCGCCGCCTCGCCGCCGGTCTCGCGCACCACGTGGAACCGCAGCGAGCGGGTGTCGCTCACGCAGTTGTGCAGCGGCCGCACCATCTCCACGTGCTCCTCGCTGTTCACCCAGGTGAGGAACGGCGGGGCGCTCTCCCACTCGCTGGTGATGAGCCACTGCGAGGGGTTCTCGATCGACTGGCACAGCTGGTCGCTGACGTGCCCGGGAACCGACGCGACCTGGTTGCAGAGCTGCTCGTACGCCTCCAGGAACTGCTGCTGGGCTCCGTCGTAGACGTCCACCAGCAGGACGACCCGGAGCCGGGAGCCGTCGAACACGGACTGGGAGACATGTTGTGACACCTGTCGTGTCAGCGGTGGCGAGGCAGGCGCGGACGTCGTGGTCATCGGTGTGCACATCTCCTTCGGGAGAGGGGAAGGCGTACCTCGGCCGCTGAGCGTCGAGGTGAGCGTGCCTCGATCTTGAGCCGGTCCCCATCGGCGCGCGACTCGTGTGGAGCGCGCGGGTGACCGGCGTTCGCGGGAGACACCGGACGCGGGTGCGGCCGGACGGGCGCGGAAACGGCCGGGCCGTCACCCCCGGGAGGGGTGGCGGCCCGGCCGTCGTGAGCGCGCGCGGCGCGGGGTGAGAGCCCGTCAGGCCAGCGACATCACCTTGGTGAGGGCCTGACGCAGCACCTTCTCGGCGTCCGGCGCGGGACCGGTCTCCCGCCAGGCGACGAATCCGTCCGGCCGCACCAGCACGGCGCCGCCCGGCTTGGTGCCGTGGTGCGTCCGCCAGTCGGCGCCGTCCTCCGGCGCCAGCTCGGCGTCCGGCCCCTCGCCCACCCGGTACGACACGAGCGGCACCCGCAGCTGGTCCGCGAGCCGCGCGGCCGCCTCGTGCCACTCGTTGAGGTCACCCGCGTCGCTCAACAGCACCAGCGACCGCTCGTAGAGGTCGAGGGTGGAGATCCGCCGGCCCTCGTGCCGCACCCACAGGTGGGGCGCCCGGGTGCCGGGCGCCCCGGCCAGGGCGAGTTCGTCGGGGACGACCGGGGACTCCGGGTCGGTGCCGACGACCGCCCCCAGCGGATAGCGGTAGCCCAGCGCCACGTTGAGGATGCCGCGCTGCGGCCCGCTGCCCGCGCCCGGCGGCGGGGCGAAGCCCGGGTGGCTGTGCTCGACCGAACGGGCGGCGGCGCGGGCGCTGGTCGCCTCCGCCACCGGACGGCGTTCGAGGTCGTAGGTGTCCAGCAGCCCCTCGCCCGCCCAGCCGCCGAGCACCGCCGCCAGCTTCCAGGCGAGGTTGTGCGCGTCCTGGATGCCGGTGTTGGAGCCGAACGCCCCCGTCGGGGACATCTCGTGCGCCGAGTCGCCCGCCAGGAAGACGCGCCCCGAGCGGTAGCCGCGGGCGACGCGCTGCGCCGCGTGCCAGGGCGCCCGGCCGGTGATCTCCACGTCGAGGTCCGGATCGCCGACCGCGCGGCGGATATGCGCGATGCAGCGCTCGTCGGTGAAGTCCTCCAGTGTCTCCCCCGTCTCCGGGTGCCACGGAGCGTGGAACACCCAGTTCTCGCGGTTGTCGACGGGCAGCAGGGCGCCGTCGGCGTCCGGCGAGGTCAGGTAGCAGACGATGAAACGCCGGTCGCCCACGACGTCGGCGAGGCGGCGCGAGCGGAAGGTCATGCTGATGTTGTGGAAGAGGTCGCCGGGGCCGCTCTGCCCGATGCCGAGCCGCTCCCGGACGGGGCTGCGCGGGCCGTCGGCGGCGACCAGGTACTGCGCGCGGACGGTGGAGTGCTCGCCGGTGCGACGGCTCTTGACCACCGCGGTCACGCCGTCGGCGTCGGCCTCGAAGGACATCAGCTCCGTGTGGTAGCGCAGGTCGCCGCCGAGGGCGCGGGCGTGCTCCAGCAGGACCGGCTCCAGGTCGTTCTGGCTGCACAGGCACCACGAGGCCGGGCTGAAGCGGGCCAGACCGCCGCCCGGGTCGATGTTCCTGAACAGCCACTCCCCGGCGTCGCCCACCAGCGTGGGCGTCTGAAGGATGCCGTGGTTGTGGGCCAGGGTCGCGGCGGCGGTGTGGATGTCGGCCTCGACGCCGGCCACCCGGAACAGTTCCATCGTCCGTACGTTGTTGCCGCGCCCGCGCGGGTGGATGGAGGTGCCGGCGTGACGCTCCACCAGGGTGTGCGGCACCCCCAGCCGGCCCAGGAACAGGGAGGTCGACAGCCCGACCAGGGAGCCGCCGACGATGAGGACGGGGACCTCGTGGACCTGGGGATCAGGGGGCTCGACCGTGGGATCGGGGTGCTCGGCTCTCGTGTTCATCACTCGCCTCCAGCGCGTCGTGTCCGCCGAGCCGGCCGGGGTGCGGCCGGGACCACCATGCATGCCCCGCCCGAAGTGGGGCGGACCGGGCTTCACCCGCATAACCCGGCCCGTTCACCGGGGCGGCGGGTTTCGTGCGGCCGGACAACCGTGCGGGGTGAGCGGCGGGTCGTGGCGCGGTGGGCGCGTGTGGGGCGGCCGGGGCGGTGCTGGGAGCGGAGAAAGGGGATGACAGCGCGTGCCGCGGACGCCCTCGGGGCTCCGGCGGGACGCATCGGATGTCCGCCCGCCGCCCCGGATCTGGCGGTCGCAGGAAGCGGCGGGCGGAGGGAACTCCCCAGGAGGAGCACCATGACCCACGATGACACGCCCCGGGGACGCGGCTCCAGCGGGCGCGACGACACGGACGCCGCCTTCGGCGCGGGCCCCGCCGGCTCGGGCGCCGTCCTGCAGTTGGCGCTGCCGCGGGCGGCGCGGACGGTGTCGGTGACGGGCACCGGCGGCCTCGTCCTGGCCATCGCCGAGGGCTGGTTCGCGGACAACACGGCCGGCCTGTGGGCCGTGGTCGTCCTGGTGATCGCCGGCATGGCGTACGACCTGGCGGACCGGGCGCTGCGCCGCCGCTGACCCCCTGCTCGCGGCCCGGCCGGGCTCAGGTCGACGTCAGACCGAAGTCCGGCCGGACGGTCAGCCATTCGGCCACGGTGGGCCGCCAGGTGGCGTCCCGCAGCCGCGGCACGTACAGGTCGCCCGCGTCGCCCTCCCGGTTGCCGGCGCGGGCCGCCTCGCGGACGGCGGCGGCGCGCTCCGGGAGCCGGGCGGGCGGCGCGCCCAGGGAGACCGCGGTGTCGGCGGCCGCCAGGACGAGCGTCCACATCCGGGTCCCCAGCGGGTCCGGGCCGGCGCCCGCGGCGTCCTCGTCGAGGCTCTGCGCGGTCCGCGCGGCGGCCTGCGCCCACTCCCGCAGTGCGTCGCCGTCGCGGGCGGCCCAGTGCCGGCGCAGGGCGGTGAGCCGGCGCACCGCCCGCCGCTCGTGCGCGGCCCGCACGGCGGCCCGGCCGAGGCGCGGGCGGGACACCATCGACGCGTCGAACACGTCGACCACGATGTCCGCCGCGTCGAGGCCGTCCGCCGCCGGGCTCAGCACCGCCTCACCGTGCAGCGTCGTCCCGCCCGGCTCCGGCGGCCCGGCCAGCCGGCCGAGCGCCACGGGCAGCGGCAGTTCCGGGTGGTAGGCGCGAAAGCCCAGCCCGTCCGCGCGGACGGTCCGCGACGCGGCCTCCACCTCCACCTGGAGCACCCGGGAGCCGTCCGGGCCCGGCGCGGTGGCCCAGCGCACCGTGTTCTCCGCCGCGTTCAGCACGTGCGCGGGCACCTGCTCCCAGTCGACGCTGCCCAGCCGCTCGCCGCCGCGCCCGGCGGACTCCGTGCGGAAGGCGGCCAGAACCGTTTCCTCGGAGGCCGCCATCCGCTGCCCCGACTCCCGCAGGGCCGCCTCCTCCCGGGCGAGCTCCAGCAGCCGGGCGTGGAGCTCATGGCCGTCGAGCAGACTTGCGGCGGCCAGCACCGAGTCCATGACGGCCTCCGCCACCAGCCCGTCCGACACCTGCTCGGGCGACCGGCGCCGCAGCCGTCCGGCCAGCGCCGACAGCCGTCCGGCCGAGCCGGCCAGGCAGGCCCTCGCCTGCCCCGGCGCGTCCGGCACCAGCCCGTCCAGGTCCCACAGCAGGCCGCCGGTCTCCAGGTCGAGGAGCGCCGGGTCGAGGCGCTCCGGCGACCAGGCGCCCAGCCAGCGCGTGGTGGCCAGCCGGGCCACGGACGTGTGGCGCGGCCCGGGCGCCCATGCGACGACGGCCGAGCGGACGGTGGCGTCCACCGGGTCGTGACGGGACACCGACCCCTCGCGCGCCCCGGCGAGCGCCTCGCGGGCCGCGTCCAGGGCGTGCGCGCCGTAGACGCCCTCCAGCCAGCCCGCCGCCTCGTCGAGGTCGTCCACCTCGGCGTAGGGGGGCGCGTCCGGCGCGAACGGGTCGACGCACAGCGTCCCGCCGGCCAGGGCCAGAGGCGCGTGGAAGGGCCGCGCCGACGGCCGGGGGCCGAGCCGGACGGTGCCGACCGTGTCGATGCGTACGGTCAGGGTCATTGTCCTTCTCCTGAGTCGTCGTCAGGGCGGTCGTCGGGGGAGTGGAGGCGCCGGATCACGTCCCGGGCCTCGGCGGCGGTGGGGCGGACGGGCAGCTCGGCTCCGTCCGGGAGGGACGCCGTGCAGGCGTCCAGGGACCGCGACCACCAGTCGCGGACGGCCTCCTGGTCGGAGGCGGTGAGGAACCAGCGCGTCAACCCGAAGGCGTCCGCGTGCCCCGCGAGGTCGCGGTGGGCGATGCGGTCGTTGAACACGGAGACCACGACGGCGCCGACGTCCAGGAAGGAGACGGCGTCATCCTCCGGTCCCTCCGTCGCACGGTCCGACGGACCGCCTTCGGCAAGGGGGACGATCCGGGGTTCGTCCGGGTGAGCGTCCCGCTTGCCGGTCTCGCGGACGAAGGACCGGATCGCGCTGTTGAGCAACCCGAAGTACCTCTCCGGGGTGAACGACTCCCCGCGCACGTCGGGGGTGTGCAGCCGGGGCCACAACCGGGTGACCACATGGGCCTGCGGGTCCTGCAACCGCAGTCGGGCCGCGGACTGCCGGCCGCCGGGCCGGCGCTCGCTGTAGGCGAAGAGGTCCTTGTCGAGGACCTGCGCGATCAGCTTCTCCATCCGGCGCGAGAGGCGGCGGCCGTCGCCGGCGCGCGACCGCCGCTCGTCGATGGTGGAGGTGTTGACCGCGTACGCCAGGTGGACGCCGAGCGCGAAGGCCGCCCGCCGGTCGTCCGACCCCAGCCCCAGCGGCAGGCACATCCGTTCCGCCTCCCGGCGGGCGAGGTCCCGGGTGGAACTCCCGCGGAACTCCTCGCTCGCCTTCTCGGGCTGCCGGAACACCGCGGAGCCCAGCCGCTGGCGCAGCGACCTGTCCAGCGGGAGCGGCAGGGGCTCGCCCCGGCCCCGCCGCCGCCCGTCCACGGTGGGCTTCGCGGGCACGGAGGCCACCGACATCCCCGACCGGGCCGGATCGTCCGACAGGCCTTCCCAGGGGCGGGTCTTGACGTACGCCTCCCAGAGCCCGTTCAGGTCGCAGGTGACGTCGGAGTCCAACAGGTCGTCCAGCGCGCGGCGTTGCGCCGCGTCCATCGGACGGTGGGGGCGGGCCGGCCGGGGCGTCCAGTTCCGGGAGACGACCTCGCCCAGTTCCGCGACCGCGGCCGCGTCCCCGAGCAGGGCGTCCAGCGCCGCGTAGGCCGGCGGCCGGGAGTCGGGGCCCCGGCCGAAGTGCTCCTCGACCACCCGGTCGCACTCCTCGCGTGACGGCGGACGGTTCCCGGTCCACCGGACGACCCACCCGTACAGCTTGTCCTCGTGCTCCGCGGTCGGCACCCCGGCCCGGGCGAACGCCTCCCGCAGCCCGGTCGCGACCGGCCCGTCCGCCAGCACCTCGGGCAGCAGCCCGGCCACCGCCCCGGCCACCTGGTCCGACTCCCGCTGCTCCCACACCCTCGCGCGCAGGACCGGCCCCAGCTCGGGGTGCTTCGCACGCACCCGGGGCGTCAAGTAGGCGCGCGCCAGACGTGAGTTGACCAGAAGGTCGCGTGTGAGCGCGCTCAGCGGATGGATCCCCTGCCGCGCCTCCTGCGGCAGGCGCAGCCAGCCCCGGGTCAGCGCCTCGGTCATCGTTTCCGGCATGTCCTCCCCGTCCTCTCCCTCAGCCCAGTTCGTCGCGTGCGAGCGCGTCCTCCGCGAGGGCCCGCAGGGCCCGTACGGTGGTGCGCAGATCGTTGAGGTACTTCGTCGGGGTGAACGGCTGGCGCAGGGCGGGCGCCCGGTCCGGCACGTCGCCGCCGATGGTCTCCACCTCCACGTCGTACGGCAGGGCGAGCATCCGGACGGCCGTGAAGTGCTGCATGGGCGCGTAGATGGGCGTGGTCACCAGCAGCAGCCGCGCGCCCGGCCTCAGCGAGGTCATCCGTTCGGCGAAGAAGGCGTACGTCTCGCCGGTGTGAGCCCGCCGCTTCGGGTCCCCGGACGGCGCCGCGGCCACCCGCACGGACAGCCCGTCGCCCCTGCGGTAGTGACGGACGCCCCAGGTCAGACCGGGCAGCTTCGCCGGGTCGGGGGACTCCTCGCCCTCGACGCCTTCGGGTTCGCCGAGCCCGAACGCCAGCCGGGTGCCGAGGTCGAGCGCCGCGTACTCGTCGGTGAGTTCGGGGTGCCCGAGCCGCTCGGAGATCGCGGACTCCCGCTCGTTCGGGTCCTTCACGCTCTCGTCGGACACCTTGAACGCGCGGTGTCCGCCGAGGGCGGTGACGGCGGCGGCGGTCACCACACCGTCGTCGACGAGCCGGGCGGCGTAGGCCGGACGGTTGAAGCAGGCGCGGACGAGACCGCCCAGCATCAGCACATGGTCGTACTCACGGTGCCGGGGCGGGAGTTCGTCGCGCAGGCCGAGCGCGGTGACGGCGGCCAGGGTGGTGTCGGCCTGGTCGGGGGTCATCGGCAGTTCGTCGGCCGTGTTGCGCTCCTTGTCCTCCAGGCGCGTGCTGACGGTGGCGGTGAACTCGTAGAGCCGGTCGATGCGTTCCGTCAGGGTGGCCGCGGGGCCGGACAGCCCGTCCGGGTCGCCGTGGAAGGCGGCGACCAGCGCCCGCATGGCGTCGGAGGCCAGGTAGGCGTCGATGTCGGAGATCAGGTCCTTGCCGCTGCCGGGCAGCGTGGGCCGGGGGAAGCGCGTGCTCATGAGGGTTCCTTTTCCTGGGCGGACTGCTGGGCGGGGATGCCGGGCAGGGAGTGGGGTTCGGGCGCGGGACGGACGGTGAACCGGCCGTCGGCGGACTCGCGTCGGTAGGTCGCGTACAGCTTCTCGGAGGCCGCGCCGGCCGTCTCCCAGGCGTGCGCGGCCGGTTGACGGGCGTCGAGGCGGGCGAGAGCGGTCTTGGCGAGGATGTCGAGGCTCTTCATCACGTTGAGCTCGATGGGGATCGCGAGGCTCTGGCGCACCTCCAGCGCCTCGTGCGCGAAGCGCAGGGCGTGGGTGAGGAAGGTGACGCGCTGGGCCGGTCCGACGTCCTGGAGGACGGCCCGGTAGAAGTTCACCAGTGCCAGCCCGTTGACACAGGTGATCACTTCCTCCAGATGCCGTGTGCCGTACCGGCGTTCACGCAGGGTCAGCACCGCCTGGTAGTGCTCGTCCGCCGCGTCGAGGTGACGCTGCGGCGGAAGGTCGGGGTCGACCTGGGCCAGGGAGACCTCCAGACCGGCGAGGTTGAAGCGACTGCGGTCCGCGTCGGGCGAGTCCTCGCCGGTGAGCAGCTCCCGCTCGGCGGCACTGTGGCGCAGGAGGACCTCGGCCTCGCGCAGCAGGGCCAGCCGCTGCCCCGCGGTGAGGCCGTCCGTGTTCGCCTTCCTGCGGATCAGCAGGCCGTGCATGGCCTCGGCGCGGGACGCGGCCAGTTGCTCGTCGCGGCCGGCGCCCGGGACGGCGCACAGCTCCCGCGCCTCGATCGCCCAGCCGATGGCGTCGTCGACGGTGCCCCACGGCGATCGGCCCGGGGTGCGGTGCACGACCCGTGCCTTGCCGCGCAGACAGTCGGAGCGCATGATCCGCAACTCCGCGTCGCCGCCCGCCTCGTGGTGCGCGATCCGTTCGAGGGCCTTCTGGAAGCACTCGGTCGCCGCCGCCGGATCCTGGCGTTCAACGAGCACGCCGAGCGCGTGCAGGCTGCGGAAGGCGTCCAGGTCCGCCGGCTGATGCGTCAGCAGGTCGGCGATCGAGCCGACTTGGCGGGGGTCCAGGACCAGGTCGAAGGGCGTGGACAGACCGGCCCGCCGGGCGCCGGCGGGCTGCCTGGCGCTGGTCGCGGTGAAGAAGTTCCGGTGGACACCGCCGACCAGCGCGGCGGTGCAGGCCGCGTTCCACCGCAGGCCGTGCTCGCGGACGGCGTGCTGGAAGAGCCGGTGCATGGTCGCCAGGCCGCCGGTGAACTCGATCAGTCCCAGTGCGCGCAGCCGCTCCAGAGCGGCGTGCACCTCTTCGGGCCGTGCCCCGGCCCCGCCCGCCTCGTCGCGTACCGCCAGGGTGAGCAGTTCGGGGGAGAGGCCGGAGGGCGGCAGCCAGGCCATGACCGTGGCCAGCCGGCGCTCGACGAGGGCGGGATCGTGCAGCGGGCCGGCCGGAGTTCCCGCGTCGGCCGCCCGCACCACCGTCGACCAGATGGCCGCCGGCACCTGACCGGGGTCGGCGGGGCGGGTGGCGAGGTGCCTCCACCACGCCCGGCCGGTCGCCTGGAGCAGCCGGGCGCTGGCTTCGAGCAGCAGGGGGCGCCCGGCGAGGAGTTCCGTGGGCGCGTCCGCCACGTCCAGGACGTGCGGGAGGTCGTCGGCGTCCAGCTCGGGCACTTCCTTGGCGCAGGCGTTCCGTAAGGCGGGATTCCTCTCCGGGTCGGCCCACTCGGCGTTGGTCGTGGTGACGACCACGAGTTGCCCGGGCCGGCCGGGCCTGGGCAGGCGCAGCTCGGTGGGGTCTACGTCGACGTTGTCCAGGACGACCACCCAGGGGCCGCTGGCGTCGGCGAGCCGCTCCATGGCCAGCGCGGCGAACACGGTGCGGTCGGAGTCGTCCCGTGCCTCGCCGCCGAGCCCCCGCTCCTCGATCTCCGCGTCGCCGAGGGAGGCGGTCAGCGTCCGCTGGTCGGAGGCGTCGAGGAACCATCCGCATCCCTCGTCCGCGCCGGCCGCGAGCCGGTGGGCGACCATGCTCTTGCCGATGCCCTGCGGGCCGTGCAGCACCACCGTGCCGCCGCGCGCCGCGAGGTCCCGCAGCTCCGCCATGAACTTGTCCCGCCCGGGGAAGTCGACGAACTGCGGCCGGGCCGGCAGCCGCCGGTAGATCGCCGGCCTCGACTCGTCGCGCACCAGCGGGAGTTCGGCCACGTCGTCGCCGCCCTCCGCGTGCAGGGCGACGACGTCGACCATGCGGACGTCGTCCTGCCCGGACTCCAGCCGGCGCGCCCCGCTCGCGCACGCCTCGGCGAAGGTCCGGTCCTCGCCCCGGCAGGCGCCGACCACGTCGATCGCCGTGCCGGCCCTGAGCCGCAGCCCTTCGCCGTAGGCGAGGAAGACGCCCCGGTCGTGGTCGTGCCAGGAGGTCACCGGGGGCTCGGACAGCTGTCCCGGCGTGGCGTCGGGGTCGGAGTGCACCAGCACGAGGGCGTGGTCGCCGAGGACGGTCACGTAGGGCCTCAGGCCGGCCGCCTCGCACATCGCGGCGAACATCAGGACCAGGTCGAGGCAGGTGCCCGAGCTGCGGTCGATCAGGTGCGGGTCGCGGACCCGCTGGTGGGTTCCGGCGCTCCAGGCCTGGTTGTACGGGATCCGCTTGTGCCGGAGGCGCTCGTAGAGCCGCTTCAGCAACTCCTGTGGATCACCGCGCCACTTGTGCGCCTCGTGCTCCACGAGGTCGAGACCGGTGAGCGCCGGGACGCTCACGTAGCGGGCCAGGCGGCGGTACCCGCCCAGGACGCTTCCCGGGTGGAACGGCGGCCACTTGGTCACCGTCGGGACGTCGTCCGGCGGCTTCGCACTGGTCGGCATGGATCCCCCCGGGGGCTTCTCCGGCGTCATCTTGCACTCCCTCCTCCGTCCCCAGACGCGGGTCGTGATCCGGCCGGCGCCGGTGGGAACGGATGTCCCGGGGTCAGATTCGCGCAGCGTCCCGACGTTCGGCCCGCCCGATCCGTACGTTCGTGTCACCATTTCCGTACGGGGCGTAGCGGGACGGAGGGGCCGAGGGGGGCCGATGACCTACAGCCGGGAAGAACGGGAGCGGGTGAGAACGGCGTTGGAGGGATGCCGGGCCGCCTCGGTGGCGCAGGGACGGCCCGGCGGCGACAGCGCGCTCGCCAACGCCCTCGGGTACAAGGCGGAGACGGTGCGCAAGTACATGCTGGGCGAGCGCATGCCGCCGCCCCGCTTCGTGCGGGCGCTGGCGGAGCTCGCCGGGGTGAGTCCTGCGCGGGTGTTCGCGGACATCGGCTGGCTGCCCCGTGGCGAGGCGCCGTCCCCGGCCGCCTACGAACCGCCGCCCGAACTGGTGGCGGCGCTGTCCGCGATCAGCGGCATCGAGGCGTACGTACGGGGGTTCACGCAGGCCAGGCTGCCCGCGCCGCTGCGGGCCGCGGCCGCGCTGTGCGGCGACCGGCGGGCCGCGGCGCGCTTCCGGGTCGGCCTGTCGCACCTCGTCTCGGGCCGGGAGTACCCCGTGTCCACGGCGCTGGTGGGCGAGTTCCGGCTCACCGCCGGGGCCGAGGCGCTGCCCTGGCGGGAGCTGGCCGAACGCGCGCTCCGCGCGGGCCCTTCGGCCGCCCGGCTGCCGGACGGCACCGCCGTGGACGACGGTGACGGCGAACACGCGCGGATCAGGGCGGAGTTGGGGATCGTGGTCTCCGAGTCCCTGCGGGCGGCGGGGGAGTTCAGCTGGCAGGGCGAGCCCGGCACCTCCCTGTGGGCGCCGGCGGCCGCCGAGTGGCCGGGGCATCTCCTCGTGCAGAACTGCCTGGTCGACCTGCACCGGCAGGCCGCCTACCCGTGGCGGGGCGTCGACCAGCGGCCGTTGGTGGTGGTCGGCGCCGTCTGGTCGGCCGCGCTCACCGCCGCCCTGGTCGCCGACGCCCTCGGTTGGGAGTACGTGCCGGTCAGCTCCGCCACCGAGGTGGACGGGGGCCGGGTCGTGCAGGGCGACCCCCTGGACCGCCGGTCGGGCCGGCTGCGCGGCTGGGCGGTGACGGCACGTCACATCGCCGAGCGGGTCCGGCTCCAGGAGAACTGGCCCGCGGTCGTCCTGGTCAAGCCGTACGTGTTCGCCGAGGAGGGCCACTACGGGCACGTCATGGCGGACCTGCTACGGGAGACCGGCGCGCGGGTGGTGTACGTCCGCCCTTCGCACCGGCACCTCGACTGGTGGGCCGCCCGCCGGGACCTCACCTCGGTCCGGGGCACGCCGGGGGACGTGTGGCGGGCCGGCATCGACCGCGCCCTGGAGCGCGTCGAGGGCGTCCTGCACGCCCGGCGCGACAGTCGCGGCCTGCCCGTGGGCGGCGACCTCCTGCTGACGCTGCCCGACCCGCCGCGCGCCCTCCCGGCGGCGGACCCACGGCTCCCCGCCCATCTGGTGGACCATCAGGTCCGGTGCGCGTGGCGGATCCTTGAATGGCTCGACGAGATCGCCAACCGTGGACGCCCCTCCCTCTTCGGCGAGTTGCGCCCCTCGCACCTGGCGGACCACGCGAGCCGGCTGCGGGCGGACCGAGCGGTGCGGTCGCTGCGGACCTGGTGAATTTAACTGACGACCCGTCAGAGATTGGGTAGCAGCGCGTCGTCGGCGTCCTCGGGGCCGACGGCGCGGGCGAGCGGGCGAGGGTCGGGCGGGCTGAGGCGGATCACGGTGGATACCTCCCGGGTCGGCGGGTGGGTCGGTCGACCGCCTGCGACTTTAGGGGGCGTGCCGGACACCGGGTGGGTGGATTGCGGAGGTATACGGGGAGTGCAAGAAATGCGGCACATGGGGGCACCCTCTGACGGGCGTTGACCGAGGAAGGCCGTACCGCCGGGTTCACTCGTCCGCCCGCCTACCGCATCGGCGTCGTCTCCAGCAGAGCGCGGGCCGTCCGTCGGGCCGGCGACGCGGTCTGGTCGGCGACGCGGCGGAAGGTCTCCTGGGCCGGGCCGGCGGGCCAGGCGCGGGGAAGGTGCGCGGCGGGCAGCCGGGGGTCCGTGCGGATCGTCCCCAGCCATTCGCTGACCAGCCGCAGCCTCGTCGCGATGGGATCGTGCCCCGAGCCGGCTCCCAGGTGGGCGGTCCAGCGTTTGTCGAAGGCGACGTAACGGGCGGCGATGCTCTCCAGGTCCCAGGTGTCACGGACCATCAGCTCGATGTCGGTGGCCGTGTCGGCCCGGGCGTGGAAGATCTTGACGCGTTCGGTCAGCCCCAGCTCCGCGACGACGGCGGACACGTCGACGTCCCCCGGCGCGATCCACAGCCCGCTGTACAGCGCGCCGAACCCGGACCAGGCGAGCCGGGAGCGCAGGTCGTGGCGCTGCCTCTTCCAGGAGTCGGGCAGCGAGAAGCCGAGCAGGGTCCAGGAACCGTCCCAGTCGTCGTTGACCGCGCCCTGCTGCCAGATGCGCACACGGCCGTCCTCCAGGACGCGTACCGCCTGCGGGGTGAGCCCGAAGTACATCCTGCGGCCCTCGCGCTGCCGGCACAGCAGGCCCCGGTTGACCATGCGCGTCAGCGTGGAGCGCACGGCCTGCTCGCCCACCCCGACCCGGCCGAGGACGTCGATGATGCTCCCCGAGTAGACGCACAACTGCCCCTCGTCCAGCACGTGGTTGCCGAAGAAGGTCAGCATGAGCGACTGGGGGCGCGGCGCGGGGGCGTCCGGGGCGTCACCGCCCGCGCCGCCGCTGCCGCCGTCCGTGCTGTCGTCGTGCGTGGTGTCCAGGATGTCGTCGTCCTCCACGGGGGAAAGGGTACGGCCGTCCGCCGACGGTCCGGCGGACGGCCGCGCGGGGTCAGGGGCGGTCGGCGGGATGGGCAAGGTCGTACGGCCGCGGGTACGGGGTGGGGCGGTACGGGACGTAGCGCGAGGGAGTCGTCGGATCGGCCGACGCCGCACGGGAGTTGAGGGCGTCGGGGCCGGCGCCCCGCCATGCGCCGGTGGCGATGCGGTCCTCCAGCGCGTGCAGGGCGGCGAGCTGTTCGGCGGGGCTGAAGGTGCAGTGGCCGGGGGCGCCGGTGTACGCCTGCCGCAGGAGCGGGGTCGTACCGGCGGCGGTGACCGCGCGGAGCAGGGCGCTCTCCGTCTGGACGGGGACGAGGGCGTCGCCCACGGTGTGCACGGACAGCTGCGGCTTGGTCAGCCGGCCGGTGAAGGAGCTGGTGCGGCTCATCCAGGCGAGAGCGGCCCGGTTCGCGCCGATCCGCGGGGCGCGGTCGAGCGTGGCGAGGTCGGCCTTCAGCGACAGCCCGGCCTTCCGGTACAGCGCGGTGACCTCGTCGCGGACGGAGGACCGGCCGAGGAGCCGCGCGTAGTCGACGCCGGTGTTCCACGACATGTTGCCGCCGGCCCTGGCCTCGGCCTCCTGCCGCCAGTTGAAGGCGGCGACCTTCACCAGGCCCTTGACGGCCTCGTACTGGTTGGCCTGCTGTGCGTCCAGGTCGGCGGGGGCCGGCCGGGGCTGGCCGGGCTGGTTCCACACCGGGATGTTGTGCAGGGCGGCGGCCAGCGCGATCCGGGCCCGCCCCGCGGTCGTGGACTGCGCCGAGTCGACCGCGGCGGCCAGGGCGTCGGCCGCGGCGGTGGCGGTGCTCTGATCGGGCAGGCCGGTCAGGGGGATCCCGGAGCCGGGCGCGAGGAGCGTCCTGAGGGCGAACACCGGGTCGAGGGTGTTGTTCCAGTTGGCCACCCCGCCGTGGACCAGACCGCACAGGGACAGCGAGCCGTCGATCCGGTCGCCGTGCCGCTCGGCGAGGGCGGTGGTGACCAGACCGCCGTACGACGTGCCCCAGGCGATCGTGCGCCGGGCCGCGCCGAAGCGGTCGGCGAACGCGGAAAGAGTGGCGATCTGGTCGGGGACCGCGTCGGTCACCGTCCATCCGGTGGTGGCGTAGGAGGAACCGATGAGCGCGTAACCCTTGCCCAGCAGGAGGGAGTCCGTGGCCGCGTCGGGTCCGTTGCGGGCCGGGTTGGGCACGCCGGAGGGGGTGTAGCCGTGGCTGTAGAGCAGCACGGTGCCGTTCCAGGTCGCGGGCACGTCCATGACGTACGTGGCCCCCGAGGGCAGCCGGCCCTCGACGTGACTGGTGCCCGCCCCGGCGGCGCCGGTGGCGGCCGTCGCGCCCGGCGCGGGCACAGCGGCGACCGCCAGTACGGACGCGGCGGCGCAGGCGGCGCGGCGCACGGACCGGCGGAGCGCGCCGGGGCCGGCGGCCCGGCGGTGGCGCCCGAGGGCGGCCCTGTGCGGGCGGACGCCCTCACGGGGAGTTCTCTGAAGGGGGATGCGAGTGCCCCGGGGGTTCTCGGCGGCGTCCGTCGTCATGCCGTGACCTCTTCCGTGGGGGCTGTGGCGGGCCGTTCGGCGGCCTCGGTGAGGGAGTCCTTGTTGGTCTCGCGGACGAACACCACGGTCAGCGCGGTGATCGCGGCGCCGCCGCAGAGCAGCAGGGCGACGGGCGTGCTGTCGCCGCTCGCGGCCACCAGGCTGCCGGCGATCATGGGGGAGAAGCCGGCGCCGACCAGGGTGGCGCCCTGGTAGCCGAGGGAGGCGCCGGTGTAGCGGACCCGGGTGCCGAACATCTCGGTGAGCAGGGCGCCCAGCGGCCCGTACATCGTCGACTGGGCGACGCCGTGACCGAGGGCGACGGCGAGGATCAGCAGCCCGGGCGACCCGGAGTCGACCAGCGCCAGCACGGGGAAGGCGAGCGCGGCCGAGGCCACGGCCCCGGCCAGGACGACCGGGCGGCGGCCGACCCGGTCGGACAGCGCGGAGGCGCAGGGCAGGACGACGAGCGCGACGCAGGCGGACACCGTGAGAGCGGTGAGCACCTGCGGGCGGGCGTAGCCGATGCCGGTGGCGTAGGCGATCATGTAGCTGGTCAGCAGCGACTGTGCGGTGAACGCGCCGATGCCGACGCAGCAGGCCAGCAGCAGCGGGCGCGGCCGGCGCAGCACGTCGAGGACCGGCAGCCGCGCCTCGGCGCGGTCCTTCCGCACGTCGGCGAACAGCGGGCTCTCCACCACCCGCAGCCGCACGAACAGCCCGACGCCGAGCAGCACCACGCTCAGCAGGAACGGCACCCGCCAGCCCCACGCCGCGAACTCCTCCCGGGGCAGGGCGACCACGAGGGTGACGACGGCGGTCGACAGCAGGGAGCCGAGCGGGGCTCCCATCTGCGTGAAACTCGACCACAGTCCGCGTCGCCGTTCCCCGGCGTGCTCGACGACCATCAGCGTGGCCCCGCCCCACTCGCCGCCGATGGCGATGCCCTGGACCACGCGCAGGGCGATCAGCAGGACCGGCGCCCAGACGCCGATCGTGTCGTAGGTGGGGAGCAGGCCGATGAGGAAGCTGGCGCCGCCCATCAGGCCCATGGTGAGCAGCAGCATCGACTTGCGGCCCAGCCGGTCGCCGAAGTGGCCGAAGAGGACGCCGCCGAGCGGCCGGGCGACATAGCCGGCGGCGAAGGTGCCGAACGCGGCGACCGTGCCGACGGCGGGATCGGCGCCGGGGAAGAACAGTTCACCGAAGACGAGCGCGGCGACGGTGCCGTAGACGAGGAAGTCGTAGAACTCGACGGCCGTGCCGAGCAGGCCGGAGAGGGCGACCCGGCGCAGCTGCCGGGCCTGTTCGGGGGTCCTGGACGGTGATGCGGATGCGACGGGGGACGAAGGCATCGCGGTCTCCCTTGACCGGGGGAAGGACATCGCGAAAGTAGGCGTAGATGTGACCGCAGTCAACGAAGTGCACAACATTGGCCGGCGTGGAACCACTGCCCGGCGGGCTGACCGGACGTCACGCCGATGCTCGGTCCCGCAGTCACATCCCCACCGCGCCCGCTACCGTGCCCGCATGACGAAGACGACGGCCCCCGCCCCCGTGCTCGGCGTGCGCGCGCTCAACCGCGCGACCCTCGACCGGCAGCTCCTGCTGAGCCGCTCCCGGCTCACGCCCGAGGCGGCCGTCGCCCACCTCGTCGGACTTCAGGCGCAGAACGTCAGGCCGCCGTACCACGCCCTCGCCGCCCGCCTCGACGGCTTCGCGCCCGAGGCCCTCTCGACGCTCATGGCGGACCGTCGGGTCGCCCGGATGGTCACCCTGCGCTCGACCCTGCACACCCACACTGCCGACGACTGCCTCACCCTGCGCCCCTTGGTGCAGCCCGCCCGGGAGCGGGAGCTGACCGCATTCCGCGCCGGCCTCGCCGGTGTCGACCTCGGGCGGCTCGCCGCACTCGCCCGCGACCTCGTCGAGGCCGAGCCGCGCACCATGGGGCAACTGCGCGAGGAACTCGGCGCGCGGTGGCCGGACGCCGACCCGCAGTCCCTGGCGGTCGCCGCCCGCTGCCTGCTTCCCCTGGTGCAGGTCACCCCGCGCGGGCTGTGGGGACAGTCCGGCCAGGTCGCCCTCACCACCGCCGAGCACTGGCTGGGCCGCCCCGCCGAACCCGCGCCGCCGGTCGACGACGTCGTCCTGCGCTACCTCGCCGCCTTCGGCCCGGCCTCCGTCAAGGACATGCAGACCTGGGCCGGCCTCACCCGGCTGCGCGCGGCCTTCGAGCGCCTCCGCCCGCGGCTCCTCGCCTTCCGCGACGAGCACGGCGTCGAACTCTTCGACCTCCCCGACGCCCCCCGCCCCGACCCGGACACCCCCGCCCCGCCCCGCTTCCTCCCCGAGTTCGACAACCTGCTCCTGTCCCACGCCGACCGCACCCGCGTCGTCCCGGGCCCGTACCGGGGCCGCACCTGGCAGGGCAACCAGGCCCACCGCACGTTCCTCGTCGACGGCTTCGTGGCCGGAGTGTGGCGACTCGAACCGGACGCCCTCGTCATCGAGCCGTTCGCCGACCTGGACAGGGCCCGGCGCGAGGAGGTGACGGCGGAAGCGGAGCACATGCTCGCGTGCCTGTACGCGCAAACGCCGTACGACATCCGGTTCACGACCGTCGCACGGCGCTGACCCTCACAGGGCGCCCCCGGCGCCCGTCGGGCATGGAGAGGGGGGGGGGGGGGGGGGGGGGGGGGGGGGGCCCCCCCCCCCCCCCCCCCCCCCCCCCCCCCCCGGTCTTGTCCCCGAGCCAGGCTCGGGGAGCGCTCGGGGCTAGGAGTTGACCTGTGCGGTCACCAGGCTGGAGAAGGTGGTCAGCCGGGTGTAGACACCCGGGTAACCCGCCTGGGCACAGCCCTCGCCCCAAGAAGTGATCCCTGCCAGGACGCCCCCGATGAGCAGGGGACCGCCGCTGTCGCCCTGGCAGGTGTCTACGCCGCCGGAGGTGTATCCGGCGCACACCATGTCGCTCGCGACGAAGTCGGAGCCGTACGAACTGCCGCAGCTGGCGTCGGACACGATCGGGACGGTCGCGGTCCGCAGCTGGTTGGAGGAGCTGCCGTTCGAAGAGGTGGTGCCCCAGCCGAGGATGCGCGCGGTGGTGCCCGCCGCGTACACACCGGTCTGGGTGGAGGAGACGTACGACGCCGTGGTGTACGGCATCGACGTCGCGAGGGTCAGCACGGCCACGTCGTCGCCGTCGGTGGCGTCCGTGTAGCTCGGGTTGATCCAGATCTTGCTGACCCGGCTGACCGTGCCGTTGGTCCCGTTGAGGTACGTCCGGCCGCCGACCACCCGCACGCTGCTCGTGGTCTCGCCGACCATGCAGTGGGCCGCGGTGACCACCTTGGTCGGGGAGACGAGCGTGCCGCCGCAGAACTGGTTCTGCGAGGCGTCCGTGATCTGCATCATGAACGGGTAGGCCGTCGTGGTGGTGGTCGTGCCGCCGACGATGGGCTGCGGCGCGGCGACAGCGGTGGGGGCGCTGATCAACGCGGTCGCGGCAGCCGCCGCGGTCGCCGCGACGACAGCCGCGGTCTTCTTGGCACGGGTGAGCCCGAACATGGATCTCCTTGCGTGGGGAGGTGGCCGGTGGGGGACGCGCGGGTGTGGGGGTTGCACGGGGCGGGACCGACCCCGTGTGCCCGGGCGAGCGGCACGTCCCTTACGCTAGGGCTCGGGGTTCACCCTCCCCAATGAGGGAACCCCCTAAGGGAGTTGGGGCAGGGAAAACCCTCGGTCGCCTCGGCGGACCGCACACGGAGGACCACGGGGGCCGGTACCGGTCTTTCGACAGCAGGCAGTAAAACCCGCGGATCCCTCACTTGGCGTGGTGCCCCGCCGCCAGCCGGACGATGTCCACCCGCGAGCGGATCCCCAGCTTGCGGTAGACCCGGGTCAGCGTCGCCTCCACCGTCTTGACGCTGATGAACAGCCGCGCGGCGATCTCCCGGTTGGTGGCGCCCTCCATGACCAGCGCCGCCACCTGACGCTCCATCGAGGCCAGCCCCTCCATCGCGTCGGCCGCGGGCGCCGGCACGGGCGCGGCGGCCGCCTCGGCCGCCCCCTCCGCGGCGGCGGCCTCCACCTGCCGCAGCCACGGCAGCGCCCGGCACCGCCGGAACAGCCGCGCCGCCTCCTCGTACGACGTCGGCCCCGGCCGCCGGGTGCGCAGCCGAGCCAGCTCGAACGCCGCCCGCGCCTCCTCCAGTCCGTACCCCAGCTTCGCCAGCCGGTCCTGAACGGACGTCAGCCGGGCCAGCGCCCCCTCCTGGTCGCCCCGCGCCGCCCGCACCAGCGCCTCCGCCCGGTCCAGCACCGCGAGGACGCTCTCCCGGCCCAGCCGCAGCGCGTGCTCCCGGGCGACGTCGATGACGTCCTGCGCCTCGCCCGGCTCACCGACGCGGACCAGGGCCTCGGCCAGGTCGCCCTGCCAGCGGCCGCGCGCCGGGTCGGTGATGCCGAGCCCCTGCTCCAGCTCCCGCACCCGGCGCAGACTGCCCACCGCGCCCGCCGCGTCCCCGGCGACCAACTGGGCGTAGCCCAGGGCGGCCAGAGCCCGCGACAGATACATCTGGTCGCCGTCCTCCTCGGCCCGGTCCACCGCCTCCCGGGCCAGCGCCAGCGCCTGGCCGACGTCCCCGCCGGACGCCTCCGCGAGGGAGGCGAGCATGGCGGAGGCGCCCAGGCCGATACCGGAGTCCCGGGCCAGCCGCAGACTCTCCCGGGCCAGGTCCAGGGCGCGCCCGCAGTGCCCGGAGCGCAGCTCGATGTCGGCCAGGAACCGCTGGAAGTGCACCTCGCTCTCGACCATGCCCCGCCGGCGCACCTCGCGCAGCAGCGCGCTGATGGTCGCCCGGGCCTCGGGCAGCTGGTCGCTCATCAGCAGCCAGCGGTACCTGGCCATGCCGACGCCGTTGTGATGGCACGTCACGTACGGGTCCTGAGGCTCTTTCAGGGCCCGTTTGATGGTGACGGGCGCGTTCGGATGCCCCATGAGGATCTCCGTCGACGCCTGGAGGGCAAGCGCCATCAGCTCGTTGCGCCGGTCCTCGCCGCGCGCGGCCAGCTCCGCGGCGTGCGCCGCCTGCCGGCGGGCCTCGGCGAAGTCCCCCTGGACGACCAGACCGCGCCAGGCGAGCTGGTAGTGCACCTGGGCGAGCAGCACCGGGTCGTCGCCGGCGTCGGAGAGCGCCTGCGGGTAGACGGTGTCGACGTCGCCCAGCGCCTGCCCGGCGGCCTCGATCACCACCATCCAGGCGCGGACCCGCTCGGCGGGCGCCGAGGCGCGGGTCAGCACCTCGTGGGCGATGTCCCGGGCGAGGTCGACCTCCCCGGCGGTGATCGCGTCCTCCGCGGCCTGCAGTCGGCGGTCGTCCGGGGCAGGCGCGCCGCCCGGCGGGGTGTGCCGGGCCGCGAGCAGCCCGAGCGAGGCGGCGACCGAGGGCGCGCCGCGGTCCCGGGCCATCGAGGCGGCCCCCGCGAGCCGCGCGGCCACGCCCGGGTCGGTGCCGGTCGTGGACAGCGCGAGGTGCCGGGCCCGCTCGATCGGGTCGGAGGCCGCCGTGGACAGCGCGGCGTGCGCGGCCCGGCGTTCCTGCGCGGGCGCCTCGGCGTACAGCGCGGCCGAGATCAGCGGATGCGCGAACCGTACGGCCGGCCCGTCGGGTTCCGTCGCCAGCAGGCCGAGCGCGGCGGCCTGGGCGGTCTCCGCCTCGGCGTTCTCCCGGCCGGCCGCCTGGAGCAGGGCGAGCGTGGGGCGGGCGCCCGCGCTGGCGACGAGCAGGGTGCGGCGGGCCTCGCCTGAGAGCATGTCGAGCCGGCTGAGCACCAGGTCGCGCAGCGAGGTCGGCACCGGCAGCGGCTCGCCGGGGCGCGGCGGGGTCGGGTTCTCGCCGAGGGCGCGGCCGAGCTCCAGCGCGAACAGCGGGTTGCCGCCGCTGGTGCGGTGGATCTCCCGCATCGTGGAGCGCGGCAGGTCGGTGTAGCCGCGGTGGTCGAGCAGGGCGGACACCTGGGCGCGGGAGAGCGGGTTCAGCCGGACGGCGAGGGTGTCGGGCGGGGACGCGCGTAGATGGCGGTCGTACTCCTGCCCCTCGGTCCGCACCGCGCAGAGCAGCTGCACGGGGGTGTCGCCGAGGCGGCGGGCGGCGAAGCCGAGGAGTTCGGCGCTGGCGGAGTCCAGCCACTGGAGGTCGTCGGCGACGAGCAGCACGGGCCCGGCGGCGGCGAGGGCGCGCAGCGCCGACAGTACGGCCAGGCGCAGGGCGAGGCCGTCGCGTTGCAGGGTCGACTCGCCGCGGCCGGTGAGCGCCGCCTCCAGGGCCGTGAGCTGGGCGGCGGGCAGCTTGTCGGACACCTCGCCGAGGACCAGTCCGAAGAGGTCGGCCAGCGCGAGGAAGGGAAGGTGCGATTCGGACTCGGTCGCCGAGCAGCGCAGGACGGTGCGGGCGGAGTCGCCGTAATCAGCGGCCAGTGCCCGCAGCACGGTCGACTTGCCTATTCCGGCCGGGCCGTGCAGCAGCACACTGCCGCCGCCGGTCAGCTGGTCGCGGGCGGCCGTGACCAGTTCCTCCCGTCCGATGACCAGGTCGGGGCGGCATCTGGCAGGCTCCTGGAAGTCCCGTCGCACGGTCACCGCTCCCCTCCGTGGTCGTGTTCGGGCCAAATTCTAGGCAACATCCCGTTGAAATCCCGGCGGACTCCTTGGTGAGGGATATAACAGCGGGAAGCATGGGGAAATTCAACGAACCGGCCGTTGAATGGCCACTCGTCGCCCGGAGCCGTCCCTGGCCGGAACGGACCCCTCCGTCGAACCGCCGGTCTTTCGTCCGTCCGGCCCTTCCCGGGGCTGTCCCGCCTTCCGCGCGGACCTCCCCGCCTCCTGTGCCGGCGGCCCTCCTTTCCGAGGCGATCCCCGTGCGGGGGTGGTGCACCCGCATCACGGATTACACGATGACAGAGAGCCGCCCGGCAATGGTCCGGCGCCGGCCCGCGCACTTCACCGGGCGCGCGGCCGCCGCCCGGGGCCCGACGGGGCCGCGCGGCAGACAGAGCGAGACGGAGGACGCATGACGACGGCGACGGAGCGGTTCCGTACGGCGCGGGACTTCCTGCTGCGACACCGCGAGGACTACGCCACGGCCTACGCGGGCTTCGAGTGGCCCCGGTTCGAGCACTTCAACTGGGCACTCGACTGGTTCGACGCCATCGCGGACGGCAACGACCGCATCGCGCTGCACATCGTCGAGGAGGACGGCGCCGAGGTCCGGCTCACCTTCGCCGAGCTGTCCGAACGCTCCGACCGGCTCGCCAACCTGCTGCGGGAGCGCGGCGTCGCGGCCGGCGAACGCATCCTCGTGATGCTCGGCAACCAGGCCGAACTGTGGGAGACCGCCCTCGCGGCGATGAAGCTGCGCGCCGTCGTCATCCCCGCGACACCGCTGCTCGGCCCCGCCGACCTGCGCGACCGCGTCGAGCGCGGCCGGGTCCGGCACGTCGTCGTCCGCGCCGAGGACGCCGGCAAGTTCGACGAGGTCCCCGGCGACTACACGCGCACCGCCGTGGGCGCAGTGCCCGAGGGCTGGCAGCCGTACGAGGACGCCCACGCCGCCTCCGCCGAGTTCCTGCCCGACGGCCCGACCCTGGCCGACGACACCCTGATGCTGTACTTCACCTCGGGGACGACCGCCCGCCCCAAGCTCGTCGAGCACACGCACGTGTCGTACCCGGTCGGGCACCTCGCCACCATGTACTGGATCGGTCTGCGGCCCGGCGACGTCCACCTCAACATCTCCTCACCCGGCTGGGCCAAGCACGCCTGGTCCAACCTGTTCGCCCCGTGGAACGCCGAGGCGACCGTCTTCATCCACAACTACACCCGCTTCGACCCGGCCCGGCTGATGTCCGAGATGGACCGCGCGGGCGTGACGACGTTCTGCGCCCCGCCGACCGTGTGGCGCATGCTCATCCAGGCCGACCTGACCGCGCTGCGCACCCCGCCCCGCGAGATCGTGGCCGCCGGGGAACCGCTCAACCCCGAGGTGATCGAGCAGGTCCGGCGGGCCTGGGGCGTCACCGTCCGGGACGGCTTCGGCCAGACGGAGACGGCCGTGCAGATCGCCAACAGCCCCGGACAGCCCCTGAAGACCGGCTCCATGGGACGCCCCAGCCCCGGCTACCGGGTGGAACTGCTGGACCCGGTGACCGGCGCGCCCGGCGCCCGGGAGGGCGAGATCGCCCTCGACCTGTCGGCGCGGCCGGTCGGCCTGATGACCGGCTACCACGGCGACGACGACCGTACGGCGGAGGCGATGGCGGGCGGCTACTACCGCACCGGCGACATCGGCGAACGCGACGAATCCGGATACATCACCTATGTCGGCAGGAGCGACGACGTCTTCAAGGCCTCCGACTACAAGATCAGCCCCTTCGAGCTGGAGAGCGCCCTGCTGGAGCACGAGGCCGTCGCCGAGGCGGCCGTGGTCCCCGCGCCGGACGAGCTGCGGCTGGCCGTGCCCAAGGCGTACGTCGTCCTGGCGGAGGGCTGGGAACCCGGCCCCGACACCGCGAAGGTGCTGTTCGAGCACTCCCGCGAGGTCCTCGCCCCCTACAAGCGCCTGCGCCGGCTGGAGTTCGCGCCGCTGCCCAAGACCGTCTCGGGCAAGATCCGCCGCGTCGAGCTCCGCGAGGCCACGGCGGCGGGGTCGGCGGGGGAGTACCGGGAGGAGGACTTCCGGTGAGTCCTAGGGCGTGTTTCGAACGTAGCGTCTGGCCCGCGACGCCTGGCACGGCTCCCCCACGCTCGGCTTCGCTCGCGCGGGAGGGGCCCCCACCGCCGCGTTGTCGGGTCGTCCGCGTACAACCAGTACGCGGACGACCCTCCGCCTTGCGATGCACCGCACCAGACGCCGCGAGCCCCGCCCTCCGGGCGGACGACGCTACTTTCGAAACACGCCCTAGCGCGTGAGCCGGCGGCGGAGCCGGGCCGGCGCGGTGGTGCCGGCTCAGCCGCCGCCCTGTGCGTCGAGCGCGCCGGCGACCGCGTTGACCGGCCGGGGTCTGCCCGTGAGGTCCATGACGAACAGGGGCACGGCGAGGGAGTCGGCGCGGGCGTGGGCGTCGGGGGTGTAACCGGAGAGGGAGAAGTACACGCACTCCGAGGACTCCGTCATGGCCGTCAGCCACAGGCATTCGACGTCCCGCAGGGAGGCCGGGCCCGCCTTGGGGTCGACCTGCGCCAGCAGCCCCCGGGTGGCGAGGCCTATGCCCGAGGTCGGGCGCTGGTCGGCCCGGCGGACCTCCGGGTAGCCCAGCCAGTCCAGGTACAGGGCGGTCGCGGTGACCGCGTCCCGGGCCGTGCGGATGGCGACGGGGCGGAAGGGGCGGGGGCGGGGCGGGGAGGTGGATATGGGCGCGGGCGGCGCGGCGGCCGCGAGGTCCGCCGCCGGGTCCGCGCCCGGCCGCGGGCCCGCCGTCTTTTGCCGGGGCGGCGAAGTCGCCGCCCCCTCACCGTCGTCCGTCCCCGCGCTCACCGGGATGCGCAGCACCGTGCCGCAGACGCACCCCAGCTCCGGTCGCGGCCACTGGTCATGGCGGCCGCAGGCCGCGCACCGCACGGTGACCCACTCCTCCTCCCACGCGCGGTGGGCGACGGCCGTCACCTTCGCGCGGCGGTCGAGGCGCGGGGTGACCGGGGCGCCGCACGCGCACGGGTAGGTCGGCGCGGAGTAGAGACGCTCGCGTCGGCAGGCCGGGCAACTCACCGGCACGCTCTCGAACATGGCCCCCATGGTCCTCCATCGCCCCCCGCTTGTCCGTCCGTTGGCGAAGGTCGGGCAGAGACCGGAGAAAGCGGGCCCGAAGGCCCGGCGCGTGCTCGAAGATCGAACGCCCGCTGCACGATGCGCGGGGTCCGCCGCCCCCGTGCCGGCGGACCCCGCGGGACCACAATGTGCCCTGCGCCAGGCGCGGTTGAAGCCCACGGGCCATGTTCAGAGGTTCATTTGAGGTTGACGCGGGCTCCCGGCCGCGCCGGACGGAGGCGCCCCCCTTCCGGGGAGGACGCCCGGCGGGAGACCGCCTCGCGCGTTAGGTTGAGCGCGTGCGATTGAGACTGGAGTTCACCACCGAGCCCTTCGATCTCGACGAGGCGCCCGCGCACGCGCTGGTCGCCCGCGAGGTGATCGAGTCGGCCGATCTGGACGCCGTGGACGTCGGCCCGTTCGGCAACACCGCCGAAGGCGACGCCGACGCCGTGCTCGCCGCCGTGGACGCCGTGCTGCGCCGGACCCTCGGGTCGGGCGCCACCCGGATCTCCCTCCAGCTCAACGTGGTCGGGGAGGACGGGAAGTGACCCGCGCCGGGGACGAGGCCTTCGTCGCGGCCGTCAAGCCGTTGGTCGACGCGATGGGCGGAGAGCTGCTCCCGCCGGACGAGGCCGGTCCCGACGACGTCGTGCTTACCTGGGAGGGGACGCGGGCCGTCGCCGTACGGCTGCCGCAGCTCGCCGACTCCCTGGACCACATCCTGGCCGCCATGGAGCGCGAGCGGGGCAGGCCGCTCGCCGACCTCGACCGCAAGGCCAAGCAGGAGGTCGTACGGATACTCGAGGCGCGCGGCGCGTTCTCCGTGCGGCACGGCGTGGAGACCGTGGCCGGCGCACTCGGGGTGAGCCGGTTCACCGTCTACAACTACCTCAACCGCGAGAAGGGCGGCTGAGCGGCGGCGAGGTCGTCACCCGCTGCGGGGGGGGGCGTGACCCGTCGGCGGGGAGCCGTGACCCGGATTTTTCAACAAAGTGTTGACGCCGGGGACCGGTGGGGCGTTAGCTGGCCCCAGCCCGGTCAGTACGCAGTCCCCTCAGCACGCAGGCCGCCACGGCCACGGAGGCTCCCGTGACGTCGACTCCCCAGCCCGCCGGTCTGAGCCGGTTCAACGCCCTGGAGGAGCGGGCGGCAGCCGCCGCGCTGCACGAGGTGTGCGCCTCGACGGCATGGGTGCGGCGGCTGCTCGCCGGCCGTCCCTACGCCACCCCCGACGACCTCTACGCCGCCGGCGACGCCGCGACGGCCGGCCTGAGCGCGCGGGACCTCGACGAGGCCATGGCCGGGCATCCGCCGATCGGCCGGCCCCGGCCCGGCGACCCGGCCTCCGCCCGCGAACAGCGCGGCATGGCCGGCGCGTCCGAGGAGCTGAGAGCGGAGATGCTCGAACTCAACCTGGCCTACCAGGAGAAGTTCGGGCACGTCTTCCTGATCTGCGCCACCGGCCGCACCGGCGAGCAGATGCGCGACGCCGTGCGGGAACGGATCGGCAACACGCCGGAGCGGGAGCGGGAGATCGTCCGCACCGAACTGGGGAAGATCAACCGCATCCGGCTCGCCCGCGTCGTCGAAGCAGAAGAGGACCGAGGAGCAGCATGAGCACCAGCACGACCGCCTCGGTGTCCACCCACATCCTGGACACCTCCGTCGGCCGCCCCGCCCGCGACGTCGCCGTCCGGATCGCCGCCCGCGCGGGCCGCGACGCCGGCTGGCAGCCGCTCGGCGGCTCCGCGACCGACGCGGACGGCCGGTGCAAGGACCTCCCGGACCTGCCGGAAGGGACCACCCATGTACGGCTCGACTTCGCGGTCGAGCCGTACTTCGAGAACGAGCGGGCCGAGGCACGGCAGGACGCCCCCGCGCACCGGGACGGCGGTCCGGGCGTGTTCTTCCCGGAGGTGACGGTCACGTTCGCCGTCGCGCCCGGCGAGCACTACCACGTACCGCTGCTGCTCACCCCGTTCGGCTACTCCGTATACCGAGGGAGCTAGCTCCATGGCAGACAACCCCCGCCCCGGCCGCCCGGTGCTCGGGCCGAACCGGTACGGCAAGGCCGAGACCCGGGTCGTCAAGGTCACGCGCGACGGCGCCACCCACCACATCAAGGACCTCAACGTCTCCGTGTCGCTCAGCGGCGACATGGAGGAGGTCCACTGCTCGGGCTCGAACGCCGGCGTCCTGCCGACGGACACCACCAAGAACACGGTGTACGCGTTCGCCAAGGAGCACGGCGTCGACTCCCCCGAGCAGTTCGGCATCCACCTCGCCCGCCACTTCGTCACCTCGCAGCAGTCGATCCACCGGGCCCGGATCCGCGTCGAGGAGTACGCCTGGGAGCGCGTCGAGACCTCGGGCGAGGGCGCGCACTCCTTCGTCCGCAAGGGCCAGGAGACCCGGCTCGCCCAGATCGCCTACGACGGAGAGCGCTGGGAGGTCGTCGCCGGGCTCAAGGACCTGACCGTGCTGAACACCACCGACTCCGAGTTCTGGGGCTACGTCAAGGACAGGTACACGACGCTCCCCGAGGCCCACGACCGGGTCCTGGCCACCGAGGTCTCCGGGCGCTGGCGCCTGAACTGGACCGACGACGCGCAGCCCGCGCCCGACTGGAACGAGTCCTACGCGCGAACCCGGGAGCACCTGCTCTCGGCCTTCGCCGAGACGTACTCGCTGTCCCTCCAGCAGACCCTGTACGCGATGGGCTCCCGGATCGTCGAACACCGCCCGGAGATCGACGAGGTCCGCTTCTCGCTGCCCAACAAGCACCACTTCCTGGTGGATCTCACGCCGTTCGGTTTGGAGAACGACAACGAGGTGTACTTCGCCGCGGACCGCCCCTACGGCCTGATCGAGGCCACCGTCCTGCGGGACGGCTGCGAGGCGCGGATCCCGGAGGACCTGACCAACCTGTGAGGACGGACCGGATGACCCAGCGCACCGTCATCGAGAACGCGGCCATCGCGACCGTGGACGCGCACGACACCGAGCACGCCTCGGGGCACGTGGTCCTGGCGGACGACCGGATCGAGTCGATCGGCCCCGGCCGCGCCCCCGAAGGCCTGGAGAACGTCGTACGGTGCGTCGACGCCACCGGCCACCTCGTGACCCCCGGCCTGGTCAACACCCACCACCACTTCTACCAGTGGATCACCCGGGGCCTCGCCACCGACCACAACCTCTTCGACTGGCTCGTCGCGCTGTACCCGACGTGGGCGCGCATCGACGAGCCGATGGTGCGCGCGGCCGCGCAGGGCTCGCTCGCGATGATGGCCCGTGGCGGCGTCACCACCGCCATGGACCACCACTACGTCTTCCCCCGCGGCTGCGGGGACCTGGCCGGCACGATCATCGGCGTCGCCCGCGACATGGGCGTCCGCTTCACCCTGGCGCGCGGCTCCATGGACCGCGGCGAGAAGGACGGCGGCCTGCCGCCCGACTTCGCCGTCGAGAGCCTTGAGGACGCCCTCGCCGCCACCGAGAAGACCGTACGGCGCCACCACGACTCCTCCTTCGGCGCGATGACCCAGGTGGCCGTCGCCCCCTGCTCACCCTTCTCCGTCTCCACCGAACTGATGCGGCAGGGAGCGGAGTTGGCGCGCCGGCTCGGCGTGCGGCTGCACACCCACGGCTCGGAGACGGTCGAGGAGGAGAAGTTCTGTCACGAGCTGTTCGGCATGGGCCCGACCGACTACTTCGAGTCCACCGGCTGGCTGGGCGAGGACGTGTGGATGGCGCACTGCGTCCACATGAACGACTCCGACATCGAAGCCTTCGCCCGTACGAGGACCGGCGTCGCCCACTGTCCCTCCTCCAACGCCCGCCTGGCGGCGGGGATCGCACGCGTCCCCGACCTCCTCGCGGCCGGCGTCCCGGTCGGCCTCGGCGTCGACGGCACCGCGTCCAACGAGTCCGGCGAACTGCACACCGAGCTGCGCAACGCCCTCCTCGTCAACCGACTCGGCCCCCACCGCGAGGCCGCCCTGAACGCCCGTCAGGCGCTGCGCCTCGGCACCTACGGCGGAGCCCGAGTCCTGGGCCGCGAAAGGGAGATCGGCTCACTGGAACCGGGAAAGCTGGCCGACCTGGTGCTGTGGCGGATGGACACCCTCGCCCACGCCTCCATCGCCGACCCGGTGACCGCGCTGGTCTTCGGCGCGGCCGCCCCGGTCACCGCCTCCTTCGTGAACGGCCGCCAGATCGTCGAGAACGGCCGGCTGCTGACCGCCGACGAGGACGCGATCGCCCGATCCACCCGCGAGGAGGCGAGGCGGCTGGCCCGGATCGCCGCCGGTTCCTGAGCCGGAAGGGGCGGCCTCAGGACTCCGGGGGGCCCGCCCAGGCCATGAGGTTGGCGAACAGCTCGGCCTGTTCGATCGCGTCGTCGAGGGCGTGGTGGGTGTGGCGGCGCGTCGACAGCAGCTCGGGCGGCATGGCGCGCTTCGCCACCGCCCGCAGCGGCAGTCCCGCCTTCGTGGCGTACAGCGTCTTCATGTCGAGGCAGCCGGAGTGCCCGAACGGACTCGACCCGGTGAACCGGATCAGATACCAGTACAGGAAGGTCCAGTCGTACGGCGCCGGGTAGCCGCACATCACCGGCTGCGCGCCGTCGCTCACCTCACGCACCCAGTGGGCGAACTGGGCCAGTGCCAGGGAGGGTTCGATCCCCTGCTCGCGCAGCCGCTCCCGGTCGAGCCCGCTCACGGCCAGCGCCTCGGGCACGAACTCCTCGCTGATGGGCCGCAGTTCGCGGTAGAAGGTCCGCGCGGCGGGATCGGCTGCGGTGAAACCGTCCGCGTCCTGCACACCGGCGACCGCGGCGCCGAGGCTGAGCATCGAATACGGGCCGGGAATGGGCCCGTCGGCCTCGATGTCCACGGAGATGTACAGGCTGGGTCTGACGCGTCGCGGGGGCATGGGACGGGAGCATCGCAGGTGCCCGGGGCGCGGTGCACCCGAATTCCGCTTCACCCTGGCCTCATGAGGGCGCTTGGCAGGGTGTGGCCCGCGGCAGCCGCCCTGAGAAGAACGCCCGGGGCGGCACACCCATCAGGGTGCGGAAGTCGGCCGTCATGTGCGACTGGTCGTAGTAACCGGTGACGGCGGCGAGTTCGGCCCACGGGGTGGTCAGGGCGTGGTCCAGCACGTGCCGCACGCGGTCGATGCGGGCGAAGTGCTTGGGGGAGAGGCCGATGCCCTCCGCGAAGAGGTTGCGCAACTGGCGTTCACTGACGGCCAGTTGGCGGGCGACGTCCCGCACGGCGGCCGGCGCGCGGTCCCGGCGGGTCGACAGGGCGGCGACGGCGGCGCGCAGCAGCCGGTCGCGGTCGCGGGAACGGTCGGAGGGCGGGGGGAGCAGATCCGCGAGTCCCGACGTGACCTCACCCGGCTCCTGGTGAGCCAGTTCGCGCGCCAGCGCACGGGCCGTGTCGGAGGGCAGGGCGCCCAGCGGCATCACCCGGCCGACGAGGTCCACGGCCGGCACACCCAGCAGCGGTCGCACCGCACCCGGCTCCAGACGCAGGCGCACACAGGACACCACCCGCTGGTGCGCGTCCGCGTGGTACGTGGCCAGGGTGCGCGGTCCGACGACCAGTGTGTCGCGCCACCCGTCGCCCCGCAGGCGCACGACCACCTGGGTCGCGGTGTCCGGCGGGTGTGCGAGGGCGTTCTCGACGGGACCCGTGGCCCGCACCGCCGCGACGCCGGAGATCCAGGGGCGCGCCCGGTCGTGGACGGTGAGGGGCTGTTCGGCGAGGACGTCGGTCACCGCTCCACCGTAAGCGCCGGACAGGTCCCGGAGGGTCGCCGAAGCGTGCCGGAATCTCCTAGAGATGCGGCGGCGACGCCCGGCACCGTGAGAGCCATGATCCTCGTGACCGGTGCCACGGGCACCATCGGCAGTGAACTCGTACGACAGTTGACGGCACGCGGCGAGAAGGTGCGCGCACTGCTCCGCGACCCGGCGAAGGCCGCCGCGTTGCCCTCAGGGGTGGAGGTGGCACGTGGGGACTACCTCGACCCCGGCTCCCTGGAGGCCGCGGCGGCCGGAGCGCGGGCCGCGTTCCTGGTGGGCGTCCCGGGTCCGGACACCCACCACGACCAGGCGCTGGTGGCGGCGGCCCGGTCGGCGCGGGTCGGCCGGCTGGTGAAGCTGTCCGCGATCGCGACCGGAGACCCCGGTCTGGGCGCTTTCGGAACGTGGCATCTGCCCGGCGAGCGGGCCGTGCGCGAGAGCGGGGCCGAGTGGGCCGTCCTGCGGCCCTCGTCGTTCGCCTCGAACACACTGAGCTGGGCGGCCCCGATCAAAGCGGGCGAGCCGGTGCCGAACATGAGCGGCGACGGGGCGCAGGGCGTGATCGACCCGCGTGACGTGGCCGAGGCCGCGGCGCGGGTCCTTCTCGACGGCCGGCTCGCCGGACGGACGTACACGCTGACCGGACCGGAGACGATCAGCGTCCCGGAGCAGGCCGCCGTGCTCGCCGAGGTCCTCGGCCGGCCGATCACCACCCGGGACCTCACACCGCGCCAGGCGCGTGAGCGTCTGCTCGCATGGGGTCTCGGTGAGGCCCAGGCGGAGGGCGTCCTGGCCGGCAACGCCTTCGTACGCGACGGCGGCAACGCCGTGGTCACCGAGGACGTGCCGGAGCTGCTGGGGCGTCCGGCGCGGACCTACCGCGAGTGGGCGCGCGAGTGTCGAGCGGCCTTCGGGTGACGCCGTCCGTCAGAGGCCGAACAGGGCCGGGTCGGACGCCAGTTCCTTGAAGTGGTTCTGCGGGTCGGGCACCATCCGCCGTGACTTCAGGTCCAGCAGGCCGCCGACCGCGGTGAGTTCGGCCGCCACCGTGCCGTCGGCCTTGCGCATGACCTGCTCGATGCGGAACGTCTTGCCGCCGCTCCACTCGAAGACGCACGTCACGTCGACCTCGTCGCCGGCGAGAAGCTCACGCTTGTAGCGGATGGTCGTCTCCAGGGCGACGGGCCCGACGCCCCTCGCGATCAGGGCGGCCTGGGTGATCCCGGCGGCCTGGAGCAGCGACCAGCGGGCGTGTTCCGCGTAGTTGACGTACACACTCTGGTTCACATGGCCCTGCGTGTCGGTCTCGTATCCGCGGACGGTGATCCGGACGGAAAACGGCTCGCTCACTGGTGGCTCCTCCTGCTGTGTTCGTCCGGGGACATCATCATCCTCGCCCACTGCGGCGTCCACTTCCTCCTCGCACGGCTCCCGCCCCCCCCGCCGACCGGAGGGGGGCGGTGGGCCGACCGGCGGGACACCTCCTGAAGCCCGGCGGATGGTCGACCGCCCACGTCTCGGCGAGGTTGTCCCGGTGACCGAGATCGAAAGCGCCGACAAGGCGCCTGCCCAGCCCCTGGACGTACCCGAGCCTGTCACGGCGACGGAACGCCCTTCGTCGACGGCGCGCCTGGTCGGGGTGGACCTCGCCCGTGCCGTGGCCGTGTTCGGAATGTTCGCCGTGCACGTAGGCCCCTTCAATCCCTTCCCCGTCTCCGGTGACGGCATGGGCACCTGGGCCGTCTGGCTGGCGAGCGGCCGGGCCTCGGCGCTGTTCGCCACCCTCGCCGGGTTCTCGCTGGTGCTGATCGCCGGCCGTCCGGAGCCGAAGACCGGACTGGCCGGCCGGCAGGCGAAGGCCAGGATCGTGATCCGGGCCGTGATCCTTCTGGTGGTGGGGACCGCGCTGGCGATGACCGACTTCGGCGGCGGCGTCATCATCAACTTCTACGCGGTGTACTTCCTGTTGGCCCTGCCTCTGCTGCGGTTGCGCGCCAGGACTCTCGCGACCGTCGCGGTCGCGCTCGCGCTCGTCATGCCGCAGGTGGCGTACGCCCTGCGGGCGCTGCTCAGCGAGTCGACCGTGCACACGATCGACTCCTACGACCCGATCGCGCGCCTCTCCGGCGTGGGTGTGCTCGACTTCCTGCTCACCGGCTTCTACCCGGCGATCACCTGGATGACGTTCGTGGTCACCGGCATGGCCCTGGGCCGACTGGATCTGTCCTCCGGTGCGGTGCGGCGGCGGCTGGCCGTGGTCGGTCCCGCGCTGACCGCTTTCGGATACGGCGTCTCGTGGCTGGCGCTCCGGTTGACCGGCGGCGCCAGGGAGATCATGGCCGGGATGCCTGGCATGAAGGACTTCGACGTCCTGAAGGAAGGCACCGCCATGAAGGATCCCGGCATGGCAGAGGGGTCCTTCGACCTGCCGGTCGGCAATGGACTGTGGGGCCCCGACGCCTGGGGGCTGCTGGCGGCGGAGCCGCACAGCGGTTCCACGTTCGACCTCATCGGCTGCGTGGGAGTCGCGATCACCGTGATCCTGTGCCTGACGGTGGCCGTGGACCGGCTGCCGGTGCTGCGCCGGCTGGCGGCGCCGGTCATCGCCGTCGGCACCATGTCCCTGACCCTCTACGTGAGCCACATCCTGGTGATCCTCGCCCTGCCCGGCGAAGGGGTCACCCCACCGCAGTCCGCCTCCTTCGAGCTGCTGCTCTGCTTCGTGGCCGGGGCCACCCTGTTCGCTGGGATCTGGTCCCGCTTCTTCCGCCGCGGCCCGTTGGAGTACCTCCTCAACAGAGCCACCGAACTGGCGAACCGCGTCCGCTGAGCCGGGCGGGCGCCCCGGGGAATCCGTACGGCCTGTCGGCAGAAGGCTGTTGTGGCCCTGCCGAGCGGTGGGTGCTGCCCCGCCGTGTGGCGGGTGCCGCCGCTCGCGGGCCGCAAGGGCTCCGCATGGCTTTAGGGTCGAGTCGGCATGGGCCGAACGGCATGAACAAGGTGAGGCGGGGCGCGTGATACGGGTAGTGGTGGTCGACGACGAGGCTCTGGTCCGCTCGGGCTTCCAGCTGATTCTGGGCGCGTCCGAGGACATAGAGGTCGTCGCGACCGCGAGCGGCGCAGACGCGGTGGACACCGTCCGCCGGGAGCGGCCCGGCGTGGTGCTGCTGGACATCCGGATGCCGGACGTCGACGGGCTCACCGTCCTTCGCGAGCTGCGCACGATGCCGGACCCGCCGGTGGTGGCGATGCTGACCACGTTCGACGCCGACGAGTACATCCTGACCGCGCTGAACGGCGGCGCTGCCGGCTTCCTGCTCAAGGACACCGAACCGGAGCAACTCCCTCATCTGGTGCGCACCCTGGCCGCGGGCGGCGTCGTGCTGTCCCCCAAGGCGTCGCGGACCCTGCTGCACAGCCACCCCGGCACCGAGACGGTTGTCGACGAGGACGCGGCGCGGGTCCGGCTGCTCACCGCGCGGGAGCGTGACGTCCTCGTCCTGGTGGCGGAGGGCTTGTCGAACGCGGACATCGGGGCGCGCATCCACCTGGGGGCGGGCACGGTCAAGGACCACGTCAGCGCGATCCTGACGAAGCTGCGGGTGGCGGGCCGGGTACAGGCCGCGCTGCTGGCGCAGCGGGCCGGGCTGCTCGACGAGCGCCTGCGGTCGGAGGCCGGCGGATGAGCCGTGCACGCGTCCTGTGGCAGCGGCTTCCCGCGCCGGTCATCGACCTCGCCCTGGTGGTCGCGGCGGCCGTGGACGTGCGGCTGAACAACTGGGAGCCCACGCGCCTCGGGCTCGCGCTGGCGGCTGTCGGGTGCACCGCGCTGGCCTTCCGGCGCAGGTTCCCGCTCGGCGTGTTCCTGCTCACCCTGCCCGTCGCGCTGATGCAGGACGTCGCCGTCGCTGTGCTCGCGGCGTTGTTCACCCTGGCCGAACGCTCCCGCAACCGCCGTCTCCTCGCCGTGTGCGTCGCCCTGGCCGCCGTCGCGAGCAGCACCCCGTGGCCCCTGGCCGAGGTAGACCGGACCATGACAGTGGTCTTCTTCGTGTACGGCCTGGCCACGGCCGCGGCGCCGGTCCTCTTCGGCCAGCTGCTCCAGGCACAGCGGGACCTCGCGAAGCGACTGGCCGAGATCGAGGAGGCAAGGGAACACGAGCGGACCCTGCACGCCCAGGCCGTCCTCGCCCGCGAACGCGCCCAACTGGCACGCGAGATGCACGACGTGGTCTCCCACCAGGTCAGCCTGATCGCCGTCCGGGCCGGAGCATTGCAGGTCGGCACCAAGGACGCGGACGCCAAGGAGGCCGCCCGCACGATCCGTTCGCTGAGCGTCACCACGCTCGACGAACTGCGCACCATGGTCACCCTGCTGCGGGCCTCCGGCGGCGACGCCACCGAGCTGACGCCTCAGCCCACCCTTGCCGACCTGCGCAAACTCGTGGAATCAAGCGGCACTCACGTACAGCTGACGGGCGAACTGCCACCCACTGTGAGCACACCCACCCAACGCGCTCTCTACCGTACGGTGCAGGAAGCGCTGACCAACGTCCGCAAACACGCACCTGGCGCCACTGCCGGCGTCGAACTGTGGCAGGACGGCGACGACATCGGAGTGACCGTCACCAACACCCCGCCCACGCGTCCTTCCCTGTCCCTCCCCGGCTCCCGGCAAGGCCTCGTCGGACTGCGGGAACGTGCCGACGTCCTGCACGGCACCCTGGATGCGGGCCCGACCACGGAAGGCGGCTACCGGGTGCGGCTGCGGATCCCGCTCAGCGCGGACTGAGCGGGAAGGAGCTGGGCGGCTGCCAGTCGTGCGTACAGCGGGTCCTCGGTCACCAGTTCCTCGTGAGTGCCGACGGCTCGGACCTGGCCGGCGTCCAGGACGACGATGCGGTCGGCTCCGGTCACCGTGGACAGGCGGTGGGCCACCACCAGCACGGTGGTGTCGCGGGCCACCTCCGTGATGACGTCCCGCAGCACGAGCTCGTTGACGGCGTCGAGCTGTGAGGTCGCCTCGTCCAGGAGCAGCAGTCGGGGCTTGCGCAGCAGTGCGCGGGCGATGGCGATGCGCTGCCGTTCGCCGCCCGACAGTTTCGAACCGCGGTGTCCGACCGGGGTGTCCAGGCCGTGGGGCAGGCGCTCGACGAGGGTGTCGAGCTTCGTGCGGGCGAGGACGTCGCGGATGTCGTCGTCGCTCGCGCCGGGCGCCGCGAAGACGAGGTTCTCCCGCAGGGTGCCGGCCAAGACGGGCGCGTCCTGTTCCACGTACCCGATGGCAGACCGCAGCTCGGACAGGGACCAGTCCCGCACGTCCTTGCCGTCGACCAGGACCCGGCCGCCGGTGACTTCGTGGAACCGCTCGATGAGCGCGAAGACCGTCGACTTGCCCGCGCCCGAGGGACCGACGAAGGCCGTCGTACCGGTTCCCGGAACCTCGAAACTCACCTGCTGATGGATGTACGGCGAACCGGGCCCGTAGCGGAAGGACACGTCCTCGAAGCGGACCGACGCCGGCTCCGACACCGATGCCCCCTGCCTGGGCGGGCCGTTGTGCCGGCCGTCGGTCGGCTCGGTCGCCAGCTGTTCCACCTGCGCGATCCGGGAGAGCGCCGCCGCCCCCTCCTGATACTGGGAGACGGCGTCGACCAGTCTGGACACCGGCTCGATCAGGTAGAAGAGATACAGCAGGAAGGCGATGAGGGTGGACACGGGGATCTCCCCGGACGCCACGCGCGCCCCGCCGACCGCGAGCACCGCGAGGAAGGCCAGCTGGACGGCGAGTTCGTCGGCCGAGCCCGCCGCGGCCTCCCACTTCGCGCTCTTCACGCCGTGCCGCCACGCCCGCCGCGCAGCCGCCTCCACCCGGGCGGTCTCCCGGCCCTCGGCACCGGACGCCTTCACCGTGCGGAACGCCCCGAAGGCCCGCTCCAACGCGACGGAGATCTCCCCGACCGCCTGCTGCGATCGCTCGGTGGCCCGGGCGATCTTCGGCATGACCAGCGCGACGGCCCCGCCGACCAGCACGACCACGCCGAGCGTGACACCCAGCAGCACGACATCGAGCAGAGCCATCATCACGATCGCCGCGACGAACGCGACCGCACCCGTGGCCGCGGAGACGACCGCCTGCGTGCTGACCGCCCGCAGCAGCGTGGTGTCCGAGGTGACGCGGGACATCAGATCACCCGGCGGGATCCGCTCCCATTCCGCGATCCGCAGCCGCAACAGCCGCCCCACCACGGTGCGTCGAGCGGCCAGGACCACCGACTCCGCCGTCCGCTCCAGCACGTACGCGCCGAACGCCTCGACCGCCGTGCCCACCACCACCAGCACGGTGAGCCCGATCAGGATCCCGGCGATGGTCCCACCGGAAGCCATCCGGTCCACCAGCGCTTTCGTGGCCAACGGCTGCAGCAGCGCCCCGGCGGCCCCCACCAGGGCGCACAACAGACCAAGGGCGACGGCCCAACGGTGCGGCCGGACATACCCGTACAGCGCCCTGACGGTCTCCCGGGCAGACAGGGACGACTCGTCCTTCGCCGGGGCGGATGCGGTGTTCACAACGTTCCTTCCTTCTGCGGTCCGCCCGGCACCGCGCAGACGGTGCCGCGCGGACCGGGCGTGATGGTGTGCCGGCTCAACGGACGAGTCCGGCCGTGCTCGATGAAAGGGCGCGCACGAACGCTTCGGGGAGCTCAGGGCGTACGACGACCAGGACGAGGGCGCCCACAGCCAGCACCAGGCCGAGGAACTCCAGGAAGTCGCCTCTGAGAGGGACCACGTCATGCCCCGGTTCGTCAGGTGGTGAGGCGCGGGAGGTGTTGAGCTCCTTGTGTCGCGCACGGTGTGTCATGCCTCGACCCTGGAAGCCCGGCCGTCCCGCACCCACCCGGCAACCGTCGGGTCCACCCCCGCCGAGTGGCTGGACAAGATCACCGCCCGGTCGCACCGGACCGGGCCGGGGACGAGGTTCCGCCGGTCGGCAGGGCGGTACCCGCCGGTCGGCGGGGGCGTCACTGAAGCCTGCCGGATGGCCCGCACCCTGAACTCCGCGCGAGGTTCGCCGTATGACACAGACGCAGCCGCCGCAGGAGACGTCAGCTCTCCCGGAGAACCCACCTCCGCCGCCCCTAACCTCCCCCGAGTCCGCCGTGCCGGCCTCGGCCGGTCCTTCGACGGGACGCCTCGTCGGGGTGGACCTGGCCCGCGCGCTGGCGGTGTTCGGCATGTACGTCGTGCACATCGGCCCCCCGCTGTCCGCCACGACCGGCGTGGCGAGCTGGATCCGCTACATGGCGGACGGCCACTCGTCGGTCCTGTTCGCCACTCTCGCCGGGTTCTCTCTGATGCTGATCGCCGGCCGCCGCGAGCCGAAGACGGGCCTGGCGGGCCGGCAGGCGAAGGCCCGCATCGCGATCCGCGCCGCGGTCCTTCTGGTGCTGGGCACCGTGCTGGCGATGGAGTACGGGGGAGTGATCATCCTCGGCTTCTACGGGGTCTACTTCCTGCTGGCCCTTCCCCTGGTGCGACTGCGTGCCAGGACACTCGCGATCGTCGCGGCCGCGTTCGCCCTCGTCGCACCGCAGTTGGCGTATGTCCTGACCTCGCTGCTGACTTCGTCGGTCCAGGAGAGCATCAACGCCCACGACCCGCTCCGCCGCCTCAGCGAGGTGGGAGTGCTCGACCTGCTGCTCACCGGCTTCTACCCGGCGCTCACGTGGATGTCGTTCGTGATCGCGGGCATGGCACTGGGCCGCCTCGACCTGTCCTCCGGCACCGTTCAGAAGCGCCTCGCCGCGCTCGGCGCCTCCCTCACCGCGGCCGCCTACGGCATGTCCCTGCTGCTCGCCGGATCGGGCGCGTTGAGGAGCATGGCGGAAGACGGGTCCTCGTCCGGCGGCTCCGGTTCGATGCCCCCTGCCGGCGGTTCGATGCCCCCGGACGGGGGATCGTTCCCCGAGATGTCCGCGTCGTTCCTGCTGAAGGGCGGGCCGCACAGCGGGACCACGTTCGACATCATCGGCAGCGTAGGCGTCGCGATCCTCGTGATCGTGGGCGCGACGGTGGCGATGGACCGCCTGCCGCGACTGCGCCGCCTGGCCAAGCCGGTCATCGCCGTGGGCACCATGTCCCTGACCGCCTACGTCGGCCACTTCCTCGCCCAGTCCGCGCTGTCCGTGCCCGCCGGGACCGGCACCCAGCAGTCATGGGTGCCGCTCATCATGTTCGTCCTCGGGGCGACCGTGTTCGCCGCGATCTGGTCCCGCTTCTTCCGCCGAGGCCCCCTGGAACACCTCCTCAACGCCGCCACCAAGCTGGCGAAGCACATCCGATGAGACCCGGCCGGGGTGGGACGCCCCCTCGCTCCACCCCGGCACCGAGATGCCCGAGCAGTTCCTCATACCCTCCCGGACCCCGACTCCCAGCCTCTGTCGGCCCTCGACAGGACGGCACTGCGGACCCTGAGAAGCGCCGCACCGACTGGAGCCCTCGAACTCACTGCCGAGCGGCTGAGCCACCTCAGCGACGCCTTCTCATCTCGGCTCGCGTCCTCGACGGCTCTGTGGGACCTGCACTGACCGACGGCATCGGCACATCTCGGCCGCGCCCCTCACACCCGGCGCGGGGACGCCAGCAGGTAGCGGTCTCTCGTGCGGGAGTCGGTGTGCTCCCCGACCTGCCAGCCCGCCCCTTCCAGCGTCGCCGCGCACGCCCGCAGCGTCCCGGCGTCCGGCCCGCGCACCGCGACGGCGTCCGGCTGCGGCGTCGCGCGGACCCGGTAGCCGTCGCCGTCCGGCCCTGCGGGGCGGTGCCCGGCGGCCTCCAGGGCGAGCGCGGCGGCCCGCACGAGATGTGTACGCTCCCACCCGCACGGCCGGTCCGCGGCACCGTCCGGATTGGTCATCCGGCGCAGCTCCAGCAGCCCCTTCCAGGCGCTGTGCACCTCCCGGGCACGGGAGGGCCCCACCGCGGGCTCCTCCTCGCCGCCGACCCGCGCGGCGAACACCCCGCCCGCGCCCGCCGCCTCCTGAGCCGCTTCGGCCGCACGGGGCGGTTCGGGCGCGGCCTCGCGTATCCGTTGCCCGGCGGGCGTCAGGAAGCAGTCGTGCGGCGGGCGCGGATGCCGGAAGGCGAGCCCCCGCCCCACCAGCGCCGCGAGCTGCGCCTCCGTACCCCGCAGCCGCCCGGTGACGGGATCGGCGGCGTCGATCACCCGCCGCTGCGCCGCGGTCGGCGGTCGTGTCAAGGCGTACCCCCTCCGGGCCACGGGGACGACGGGCCCGCCCCTGCCGTTCACCCACCGCCTCCGAGGCTACCGGGATTCATTCGCAGTGCTCCGGCCTTCGGGCCGGGGGTGAAGGGAATCTCGTGGTGGCGACGTGGAGCGTCGCGGTGTCGTTCCGGCGGAGCCGGGCAGTGCACGCCACGGTGACCTCTCGCGCGCATGTTCCCGGCGACAGTGGGTGTTCGGGCTTCTAAGGTGATCGTCATGCAGCTTCGGTACGCCTATCGGTTGTACCCCGACACCGTCCAGCAGGCCGCGTTGGCGAGGGCGTTCGGGTGTGCGCGGGTCGTGTTCAACGACGCCGTGCGTGCCCGCGAGGACGCCCGCGGGGCCGGGCAGCCGTTTCCGACGGCCGGTGAACTGTCGCGGAAGCTGATCACCGAGGCGAAGCGGACAGCCGAGCGGTCCTGGCTGGGGGAGGTTTCCGCGGTGGTGCTCCAGCAGTCCCTGCGGGACGCCGAGGCCGCGTACAAGAACTTCTTCGCCTCCCTCAACGGCTCCCGCAAAGGACCGAAACTTCGGGCACCACGCTTCAAGTCCCGCAAGGACGCTCGGCAGTCGATCCGGTTCACCGCCAACGCCCGCTGGACCATCACCGACAGCCACCGCCTGCACCTGCCGAAGATCGGCGCGGTGAAGGTGAAATGGTCCCGTCCGCTGCCCGCCGCTCCGACCTCCGTCACGGTGATCAAGGACGCGGCCGGACGGTACTTCGCCTCGTTCGTCATCGACACCGACACCGCCGCCGACGCCGCCCGCATGCCGCAGACCGACCGCACCGTCGGCATCGACCTCGGCCTGACCCACTTCGCGGTCCTCTCCGACGGCACGAAGATCGACTCCCCGCGCTTTTTGCGGCGCGCGGAGAAGAAACTGAAGAAGGCCCAGCGGGAGCTGTCCCGCAAGCAGAAGGGATCGAAGAACCGGGCCAGGGCCCGCCTGAAAGTCGCCCGCGCCCACGCCAAGGTCAGTGACGCGCGCCGCGAGTTCCACCACCAGCTCTCCACCCAGCTGATCGCCGAGAACCAAGGGATCGCCGTGGAGGACCTGTCGGTGACGGGACTGGCCCGCACCAGACTGGCCAAGTCCGTGCACGACGCCGGCTGGTCATCATTCATCAGCATGCTCGCGTACAAGGCAGAACGGTACGGGCGCACCCTGGTCAAGATCGGCCGGTTCGAACCGACCTCCCAGACCTGCCACGCCTGCGGCACCGTGGACGGGCCCAAACCCCTGAATGTGCGGGAATGGACCTGCCCCGCGTGCGGCACCGTCCACGACCGTGACCACAACGCCGCGATCAACATCGAGACGGCCGCCGGACTGGCGGTATCGGCCTGCGGAGCGCCGGTAAGACCGGGAGCGATCCCGGCACAGCGCGAAGAAACAGGAAGCCACGGATTCCCGACCGGAAACCGCGCCGCGTAGCGGCACGGCAACCGATCGAGAAGGCCAGAATCCTCATCCCTTCAGGACGAGGAGCATGTCAAGACGAGGGTCTGACATCCTCCCCCCGGGTCCGTCAGCCGCCCGGGCGGATGTTCCACCCCGCGATCACCGGCCGCCCGTGCTCCGTCCCCAGGCGGCACAGCGTGCCCGTGGCCAGCTGGAACAGCGCGCCCGAGGACGGCGGCAGCCCGAGCCGGCGCGCCGTGAGGACCCGCAGGAAGTGGCCGTGCGCCACCAGCACCACGCACCCCTCGGTGTTCGCGAACGCCGCGTCCACCTTGGCCAGCATCCGGTCGGCCCGTTCCCCGACCTGCTCCGGGCTCTCCCCGGGATGCTCGGGCGGTCCCGGCGCGACCCCGTCCGTGAACAGGAACCAGTCGGGCCGCTCACGATGGATCTCCACGGTGGTGATGCCCTCGTAGCCGCCGTAGTCCCACTCCCGCAGATCCGCGTCGACCTGCGGCTCGTGCGGGCCGAGCCCGATCAGCTCGGCGGTCTCCCGCGCGCGCTGCGCGGGGCTGACGAACGCGGCGCCGATCCGGTGCGACCGGATCAGCGGCGCCAGCCGCCGCGCCTCGTCCCGGCCGTGCTCGGTGAGCGGGACGTCCGTCGATCCGGTGTGCCGGCCGGAACGCGACCACGAGGTCTCTCCGTGCCGGACGAGAAAAAGATCACCCATGCGACACAGGCTCGCACAGCGCGCCCGGCGACGCCGACGCCGCGTGCCCCGTCAGCGGTCGGCGGCGTACGTGACGAAGGCGGCCCACTGCGTGGGGCCGAAGGCGAGTTGGGGGCCTGTTGCGATCTTCGAGTCCCGAATGCGGATGTCGCCGGGGGTGACCGCGATTTCGACGCAAGCCGCACCGTCGGGATTGCTGTGGCTGCTCTTGAACCACTTCGGCTCGGAGCCGTCATCAACTGGAGGCTGCACGCTCATGTCTCTCCAAGGAGTTTCTCGATGAAGGCCAGCGACTCCCGCGGAGTGAGAGCCTGCGCGCGGATCATGCCATAGCGCAGCTCAAGGATCTGGATTTCTTTACGGTCCGAGATCAGTCGGCTGACCAGCTGAATGTCGCTGTGTGCCACCGTGTTGTCCTCCCTGAGTCGCAGCAGGTGGAACGGGCCGTCGAGTCCCGGGTTGTCCTCACTGTCCAGAGGCAGCACCTGGATCTCCACGTTGCGCATCTGCCCGACCTCCAGCAGCCGTTCGAGCTGCTGACGCCACACCATTCTGCCCCCGACCCGCCGACGCAGGCTCGCCTCGTCGTGGACGAAGCTGAAGGCCGGGATCGTCTGTGAGCCGTCGATGATCTTTTGGCGCGCGAGCCGAGCGGCGACGAGCCGCTCGATCTCCTCCTCGGAGAACGCCGGTCGTCGCGTCCCGAACACCGCCCGCAGATACTCCTCCGTCTGCAACAACCCGTTGACCACGGAGTTGTCGTAGGCGCAGATCTCGACCGCTTCCCCCTCCAGCTTCTTCAGATCCCGCACCTTCTTCGGGTACCGGGCCTCCTCCACGTCCTTGCGCAGCCCGGCGATCAGCCCACCCGCCGACAGCGCCTCGTCCGCCGCCTCCAGGAACTGCGGCTTCGGCGCCCGTCGTCCGCGCTCCACCGAGGACACCTGCTCCTCGCTGTACCCGACCGCCGCCCCCAACTCGGCCTGGGTCCAGCCCTTTCGCTCCCGGAACATCTTGATGACCTTGCCGACGGTCCGCAGCACCGCCGTCGACTCCTCGTCGTCGACGTGCGGTTCCTCGACGTGCCCCTGTCCCGTCGCGCCCACCCCGGACACCTCCTCGTGCCGTTCGATCCCAACTCCCCACCGGCCCCACGCGTCACGCGTCGCCGCCCGGACAGACCCGGACGGCGACCGGACAGTGACGCTGCGTACCGCTGACGTTCCTGTTCAGAGTAGAGTCGATCGACCACGCTGAGTGACATGAACTCGGAGATCGCCCAGTCGGCCCCCACCACGCGTCAGTCCACGGTCCGGCTCTCCGCCACCCCCAGGGGCGCCCGCCTCGCCCGGCGCCTGACGGCCGAACAACTCGACACCTGGGGCTGGCCCTACGCGACGGACGCGAACGGCACCGCCGCGCTCCTCGTCGCCGAACTCGCGGCGAACGCCGTACGGCACGGCAGGGAGCGGGGCCGTGACTTCAGGCTCCGCCTGACGCTCTACCCGCAGGACGCCACCCTTCGCATCGAGGTGACCGACCCCCGTCCGGGCCGCCGCCCACCCACGCCCGGCACCCTCCGGCCGCCCGCCGCGGACGCCGAGTCCGGCCGGGGTCTGCTCCTGGTCGAGGCGCTGTCGAGCCACTGGGGGGCGACGTGGGGCGACGGCTTCAGCAAGACGGTGTGGTGCGAGGTCGCGCTCGGCTGAAGACTCGACGCCCGGGGGTCCTACTGCCGGTATCCCCCGAGGAACCGCCCGATCCTCCCGATCGCCGCCTCCAGGTCCTCCGCGTGGGGCAGCGTCAGGATGCGGAAGTGGTCCGGGGAGGGCCAGTTGAAGCCGGTTCCCTGGACCACCTGGATCTTCTCGCGCAGGAGGAGGTCCAGGACGAACTTCTCGTCGTCGTGGATCCGGTGCACCGCCGGGTCCAGGCGCGGGAAGGCGTACAGCGCGCCCTTGGGCTTGACGCAGGAGACGCCCGGGATCTCGTTGAGCTTTTCGAAGACCACGTCCCGCTGTTCGCGCAGCCGGCCGCCGGGCGCGGTCAGCTCGCTGATGGACTGCCGGCCGCCCAGCGCGGCCTGAATGGCGTACTGGGCGGGCGCGTTGGCGCACAGGCGCATGGAGGCCAGCATGGTCAGGCCCTCCAGGTAGTCCCTGGCGTGCTGCCGGGGGCCGGTGACCACCAGCCAGCCCGAGCGGAAGCCCGCGACCCGGTACGTCTTGGACAGTCCGCAGAAGGTCAGGACGACCAGGTCGGGGGCGAGCGCGGCGGCCGAGTGGTGGACGGCGTCGTCGTAGAGGATCTGGTCGTAGATCTCGTCGGCGAACACCATCAGGCCGTGGCGGCGGGCCAGGTCGAGGATGCCCTCGATGATCTCCTTGGGGTAGACCGCCCCGGTGGGGTTGTTCGGGTTGATGATCACGACGGCCTTGGTGCGGTCGGTGATCTTCGACGCCATGTCGTCCAGGTCCGGGTACCACTCCGACTGCTCGTCGCAGAGGTAGTGGACCGCCTTGCCGCCGGCGAGGGTCGTCACCGCCGTCCACAGCGGGAAGTCGGGGGCCGGGATGAGGATCTCGTCGCCGTCCTCCACCAGCGCCTGCACGGCCATGGAGACCAGCTCGGAGACGCCGTTGCCCAGGAAGACGTCGTCGACGTCGACCTCCAGGCCCCGGCTCTGGTAGCGCTGGGCCACCGCCCGGCGGGCGGACAGGACGCCGCGCGAGTCCGTGTACCCGTGGGCCTGGGGAAGCATCCGGATCATGTCCTGGATGATCTCCTCCGGCGCCTCGAAGCCGAACAGCGCGGGGTTGCCCGTGTTCAGGCGCAGCACGCTGTGGCCCGCCTCCTCCAGCGCGTTGGCGTGCTCGATCACCGGGCCGCGGATCTCGTAACAGACCTCGCTGAGCTTGTTCGACTGCCGGAACTCCATGGGTCCCTCCGGTATCTGGGGTTGCTTGGTTTTACCAAGTCACCGCTTGGAAAGTCCAACGACATGTCTAGACTGCCTCGCATGTCTCGTCGCCGAAGCTACGACCAGTACTGTTCCGCCGCCCGCGCGCTCGACGTCGTCGGCGACCGCTGGACCCTGCTGATCGTCCGGGAGCTGCTCGCCGGCCCGCGCCGCTACACCGACCTGCACGCCGACCTGCCCGGCGTCAGCACGGACGTCCTTGCCTCCCGGCTGCGGGACATGGAGCGGGACGGCCTCGCCACCCGCCGCAGGCTGCCCCCGCCCGGAGCGGCCTACGTGTACGAACTCACCGCGCGCGGGAGCGGTTTGCTGCCGGTCCTGCAGGCGCTCGGGGCGTGGGGGCAGGGGGAACTGGGGGAGCGGCAGCCCACCGACGCCGTACGCGCCCACTGGTTCGCGCTGCCGTTGCTGCGCGCGCTGGAGGGCGAGGGCGACGGAGCCGTCGAAGTGGTGTTGGAAGAAGGCGAGTTCCATCTTCTGGTGGGTGCTCGGGACGCGCCCGTATACGGCGAAGGCCCCGCGCCCGGCGAGCCCGACGCGCGTCTCACCCTGGACGCCGGAACCGCGGAGGCCCTCGCGCGCGGGCAGTTGACCCTGCCCGACGCGGTGCGGGCCGGGCGCGTCGGCGTGAGCGGTGAGGGCCCGCTGGCCAAGGCGCTGCGGGAGGCGTGAGGCAGGAGAGAAGGCCTGCCACGCGTGTGTGACAGGCCTTCTGAGGGTCGTTCAGGCGCTCGCGCCCGTCGGCTACGCCTGCGGCGGTACCCCCGGCGGGCGTCCCGTGCCCCGGGTCAGCGCGTAACCGCCGATGCCGGCCAGCGCGGCCAGCATGCCGCCGATCGCCGTCCACACCCAGCGGTCCGACCACCAGCCCGACGACCAGCCGTCGTCCGGCTCGATGCTCGACAGCACCGCCGAGGACGAATCGTCCTTCCCGGTGTCGGACTTGACCGCGACGCCCGGCACCAGCGGCTCGGCGAGGCTGCCGTCCACCGCCGCCGCACCGCCCATGTCCTTGGAGTCCACCCGCAGTTCGGTGGAGACCGGCAGGCCGAGGTCGGCCGTCTTCAGCCCGACGGCGGTCAGACGGACGTAGTACGTGCCCGGCAGCGGGTCGTTCGCCCACGGCTCCGACCAGGCGCGCACAGTGCGCAGGACGCAGGCCAGTTCGGCCGAGGCCGCGCCCGCGGCGGCGGTGCGCGTCTGGGCGCCGTACTGGCAGGCCTGGCGGCGGCGCAGACCGTCGTACACGTCGATCTGCCAGGTCTGGCCGGTGTGACCCTCGGGGAGCTTCACCGTCGCCTTCACGGTGGGCCGTTGGCCGGCGTCAGCCGGGAACGACCAGTACAGGTAGTCGCCCGTGGACGCGCTCGCGGTCGCCTTCTGGCCCTGGTCGACCTCCGTGGCGGTGCGGAACGACGTGCCCGCCCGGGTGGGCGCCGCGCTGTCCTGGGAGGGGCTCGCCGAGGGCGTCGAGTCGGCCGCGGCGGGCGCCGCCGCCAGACCGAGCGCCAGCAAGGTCGCGCTCACCACGCGTGTGATCCGCATCAGTTGGTCCTCCAGATCGCGACACGCCAGCGTGACAGCCAGCCCCACAGCACGCCCGCGACGAAGCCGGCCAGCACCAGCGCGCCGAGCAGCCACCAGCCGCGGCCCAGACCGAACGAGGCCACGTCGCTCGCCGGGGACGGGCCGTCCACCACGTCCACCGTCAGCTCCAGCGGCATGCCGGGCGTGGTCTTCACCCCGGCCGCCGGGGAGAAGGAGTTGGTCACCTGGAGGCACACCGTCTCGGCCGGCGCGTCCTCCTCGTCGCTCTCCGCCTTCGGGTAGCGCAGACCGGCCGAGACGACGTCGGTGCGGCCGTTTCCCGCGGCCTCACCCCGTACGATCTCCCGGCCGTGCACGGTGACCGCCCGCAGCAGCACCCCGTAGGAGGGGTTCACGGCCCGGTCGGCCGCCACGCTGACCGAGGCGCGCAGCTCCTTGCCCGGCTCGACGTCGACCCGGTACCAGCGCTGCCGGCCGAACTCCTCGCGGTCGGTGAACAGGCCCGACTTCAGCGCCGGCGCGGCGGTGCAGGACTCCGCGCCGCCGACGGCGACCGGCGTCACCACGGGATCGGCCGCCCGGTCCACCAACTGGTTGACCTTGTCGGCGAGTTCCTCGGTGTGCTCCACCGAGGTGTAGGTGCCGCCGGTGGCCTCGGCGATGCAGCTGAGCTGCTGGCGCATCTTGACGTTGGGGACCAGGCCGAGGGTGTCGATGGTCAGTCCGATGCCCTTGGCGGCGATCTCCCGGGCCACCACGCACGGGTCGAGCGGCGCGCAGGTGTCCTCGCCGTCACTGATCAGCACGATCCGCTTGGAGCCGGTGCCGCCGTCGAGGTCCCCGGCCGCCTTCAGCAGCGCCGGGCCGATCGGGGTCCAGCCGGTGGGCGTGAGCGTCGCCACCGCCGTCTTCGCCTCGGTCCGGTCCAGCGGGCCGACCGGGTAGAGCTGCGCGGTGTCCTTGCAGCCCGTCTGCCGGTCGTCGCCGGGGTAGTTGGCGCCGAGGGTGCGGATGCCGAGCCGCACGCCCTCCGGGGTGGCGTCGAGCACCTCGTTGAACGCCTGCTTGGCCGCGGCCATCCGGGTCCCGCCGTCGATGTCCTTGGCCCGCATGGAGCCGCTGACGTCGAGGACCAGGTCGACCTTCGGAGCGTTGGCTGTGGTCTCGTCGGCGACCGCCCCGGACGGGAACGCGATCCCGACCGCGAGCGTGGCGAGCAGTGCCGCCACGCCCGCCGCCAGCCGTTGTGTTCTGATCATCGGCGGATCCTATTGATCGGAGGCGCTCCGCCACAAAAACGGCCTCAGATGCCGTGCGACCGCAGCGGGTTGGGCAGTACGGTCCACTGATCGCCCGCGACCTCGGGGGACAGCCGCATCAGGGTCAACGCCTTGACCGGCAGCGGCTGTTCGCACAGTGCGTCGAGATCGGGCGTGCGCGGCAGCTCTCGGACGGCCGCCGCCAGCGCCGCCCGCAGCGTCTCCCCGTCGCCCGCCGTCCCCGCCAGCGCGCCCCCGACGAGCGAGCCGAACAGCTTGCGGCGCAGCGCCCGTACGTCGTCCGTGCGGATCCGCTCCGGCAGCTCGGGCAGCGGCACACCGTGCCGGGCCAGCCGGACCGGGCTGACCCGGATGTCGGCGAGGTCGCGGTAGACCAGCCGCAGCGGGGCGCCCGACGCCGACAGCACCACCAGCAGATTCTGCCCGTGCGCCTCCAGCGCCACGCCCAGCTCCAGCAGCCGCAGCCCGACGCCCAGACACAGCCGCGCGAACTCCACCAACCAGCCCGGACGTGAGGGAAGTCCGGTGGTGGCGAGCGCCGCGACCGGCGTCACCTGCTCGCCCGGCCCCGCGTACGCCGCCGGTGACTCGCGCAACAGGGCCGCCAGATCGGGGGAGTCGGCGGTGACCGCGCCCCACGTCCGCGTCATGTGCAGCAGACCGTCCGTGCGCGCCGCCAGCGTCTCCGCGAACGCCGACAGCACCGCGGCGGAGGCGACCGAGCCGACCGAGATGTCCCGCACCGACGACGTCAGCCGGGCGCTGAGCGCCGTCTTCACATGCGGGCCGCCCGGCACCGCGAGCGTGCGCAACGACATCAACGGGTGCGCGGCAGGACCCGGCAGGCCCGACCGCTTGAGGACGTGCGCCGCCTGCCACGGATGCACCGGGATCAGCACGTCCCGCCCGTCCCGCAGTTCCTCCGGCCAGTCACCCGTGACCAGGCACTCCGCGACCGGCGCCGGCAGCAACGTCAGCCGTACCGGCGGGGGGCGGTGCTCGGGGCCGTACGCTAGCTGCTCCGCCACCGAGAAACCGGGCCGGGAGCGGCAGTTGGGGTGGTACGGATGTCCGTCGACGACACGCTGCTCCCACTCCCAGTCGTGCGCGGGCCATCCGCCCGGACCTGCTCCGCCGCTCGCCGCCCCCGCCCGCGAGAGAGCCAACGACGCGACGCTGTCGCCGAGTTCGGCCGCGAAACCGTCGCCGTGCGGCACGGCGAGCTGTGTCGTCAGCCGTGCGGGATCGTCGTACGCCACCCCGTCGAGCCGCACCTCCGTCACGCTGCCGGTCGTCGCGTACGGATCCGCGGGCGGGCCGTCCAGACGGCGGCCGTCCGCAAGGCGCAGCGCCAGACCCTCCCGGCCCGCCTCGCGGTGCTCGATCCAGGGCAGCGGCTCATGGGCCAGCGCCCGCCACAGCCGCGTCAGCACGGCCGCGCGGGCCCCCGGCAGCTCGGCGGCGAACCGGGGCCCGAGCGCGGGGCGCACCCCGGCGAGCTCGGCGGCCACCTCGGCCTCGGCGGTGGGGGGACGGTGCACGGGCGGACTCCTCGGGTACGGGTACGGCGTCACGGACGGCTCGTGACGACCGCGATACTGATCGTCCCCGCCCGAGAAGAACCGTAGGGAACGAGTACAACCCGTGGACCTCATCCCCCCGACCGCCAAGGCCCCGGCGTCCGCCGACCGGGCCGGACGGGACGGCCTCGCCGCCCGCGCCGAAGCCGTCGCGGGCGCGCCCCTGCTGAACTGTCTGCTGCGGGAGGTCGGGGAACCGCTGTCCGAACGCGACGGACGCCGTGTGCACCGGCTGCCGTCCGGCCGGGAGCTGCGCGTGCGCGGCGCCCGGCGCCCCACCGAACCGGAGGTGTACACCGCCGGCGCCTGGCACCGCCTCGACCACGGCGCTCTCGTCTCCCTGGCCGGCGAGGAACTGCGCCGGCACACCGGGCTCGCCAACCACGAGCTGCCCGCCGAGATGCTCGACAGCCGGCAGGCGGTGGCCGCCCTGCTCACCGCACGCGCGGGCGCCGTCCCGCCCGACGACCCCTACCTGCGCTCCGAGCAGTCCCTCCTCACCGGCCACCCCCACCATCCCGCCCCCAAGGCGCGCGGCGGCGGCCCCGCGAGCGCCTGGCTGCCGTACGCCCCCGAGGCCCACGCCCGCTTCCCGTTGGTCCTGCTCGGGCTGCGCGAGGACACGGTCGTCGAGGAGGGCGACACCGCCGCGCTCGACGCCCTCGGCGAGGCCCCGCCCGGTTACCGGCTGCTGCCCGCCCACCCCTGGCAGCTCGACCTGGCGCGCCGCGCCCTCGCCCCCGCGTTCGCCGACGGCCGGCTGGTCCGCCTCGGCGTCACCGCCTTCGACGCCTGGCCCACCGCCGCGATCCGCACCCTGTACACGCCCGGACCCGACCTGTTCCTCAAGTTCAGCCTCGACGTGCGCATCACCAACGACATCCGCCGGCTCTGGCGCCACGACCTGCTCCGGCTCCGCCGGACCGACGCGGCCGTCACGCGCGCGTTCACGGCGGCCGGCGGCCCGGCGGCCTGGCTGAGCGACCGGGGCTACCGCACCGCCGACTTCGCCTTCGAGGAACTCGCCGTGCTGGTCCGCGACGGCCTGCGCGGCCACCTGCTGCCCGGCGCGACCCCGCTGCTCGCCGCCGGCCTCGTCGAGGGCTTCGCGGGCAGCCCCCCGCACCGCGCGGCCGACACGGCGGCCTGGTGGGAGGCGTACCTGGCCGCCGTCGTCCCGCCGGTGCTCGGCGCCTTCGCCGACCACGGCGTCGTCCTGGAGGCGCATCTTCAGAACACCCTGGTCGCCGTCGACGCCGGCGGGACGCCGGTGCAGGCCCTGTTCCGCGACGCGGAGGGCGTGAAGCTGCTGCCGGACGTCGCGCGCGCCGCCGGCTGGGAACGGCTCGTGTACTGCCTGGTCGTCAACCACCTCACCGAGGTCGCCGCCGCCCTCGCCGAGCACCGGCCCGGACTGGACCCCTGGCCCGCCGCCCGCCGCGAACTCGCCCGCCACGACCTCCCCGAGGTCCGCGCCCTGCTCGCCGCGCCCACCCTGCCCGGCAAGACGAACCTGCTGCTGCGCTGGACCGGCGCGGACGGCGCCGACGCCCGCTACCTGCCCCTGCCCAACCCCCTGGCCGACGCGTGATCCGGCCCCGTACGACCTGAACTAGGCTGACCGGTGTGCTGCGCCACGTGACTGCCGTTCGATATGTGAAACCGCTGAGGTCCGGCGGTTCCGTCCCCGCCGTCGTCGAGGCCGACGACCTCGGCGCCTACGTCGTGAAGTTCACCGGTTCGGCGCAGGGCCGCAAGGCGCTGGTCGCCGAGATCGTCGTGGGCGAACTGGCGCGCGCCCTGGGGCTGCGCTTCCCCGAGCTGGTCATGGTGGGCTTCGACCCGGCGATCGCGGACAGCGAGCCGCACCAGGAAGTGCGGGACCTGCACGCCGCCAGCGCCGGACTCAACCTCGGCATGGACTGCCTGCCCGGCGCGCGCGACTTCACGCCCGAGGTGGCGAAGGCCTTCCCCGTGGACCCGCTGGAGGCGGGCCGGATCGTCTGGCTCGACGCCCTCACCGTCAACGTCGACCGCACCGTCCACAGTTCCAACCTGATGGTGTGGCCCACGTCCGGGACCGTGCCGCCGAGACTGTGGCTGATCGACCACGGAGCCGCCCTCGTCTTCCACCACCGGTGGGACGGCGCCGACCCCGCGAAGGCCTACGACTTCCGCCACCACGCCCTCGGCCGGTACGCGCCCGACGTGCGCGCCGCCGACGCGGAGCTCGCGCCCCGGGTGACGGGGGAACTGCTCCGGGAGATCCTCGCCGAGGTCCCCGACGCCTGGCTCGCGGACGACCCGGCGTTCGCCACGGCCGACGACGCCCGCACGGCGTACGTGGACCACCTCCACGCGCGCGTGAAGGCCTCGGCGGCCTGGCTGCCCACGGACTTCCCCACCCGGGAGGAACTCGCCGCCGAGGAGGTCCTGCGCGCGGCGAAGACGCGGCAGGGACGGCCGGACTGGCTCAAGCGGGTCCCCGACCTGCACGGCAAGCCGGCCGCGGAACAGGATTGGTCGGTGCACCTGGGATGAGCGACGTCCAGCGCGTGGAGATCGAGTACTGCACCCGGTGCCGCTGGCTGCCCCGCGCCGCCTGGCTCGCGCAGGAGCTGCTGACGACCTTCGAGACGGAGCTCACCGAGCTGGCCCTGCGGCCCGGCACCGGCGGCGTCTTCGTCGTCCGGGTGAACGACGAAGTGGTGTGGGACCGCCGTGAGCAGGGCTTCCCGGAGCCCACGGCGGTCAAGCGCCTCGTACGCGACCGGGTGGCCCCGGGCAAGCCCCTGGGCCACTCGGACCAGCCCGCGCCCTGAGGCGCGTGACGCTCAGCCTTCGAGGCGCTCGTACGCGGGCAGGGTCAGGAAGTCCGCGTAGTCCTCGTCCAGGGCGACCTGGAGCAGCAGGTCGTGGGCCCGCTGCCAGTGCCCCGACGCGAACGCCTCCTCGCCGATCTCCTCGCGGACGGCCGCCAGTTCCTCGGCGGCGACCCGGCGGGCCAGCTCGGGGGTGGCCCGCACGGTCCGCCCCTCGTGCGTGAACTCCACGCCCGCGTTGATCCACTGCCAGATCTGCGAGCGGGAGATCTCCGCGGTGGCCGCGTCCTCCATCAGGTTGAAGATGGCCACCGCACCGAGTCCGCGCAGCCACGCCTCGATGTAACGGATGCCGACCTGCACCGCGTTGACGAGACCTTCGTACGTGGGCCTCGCGTCCAGCGAGCCGATCGCGATCAGGTCGGCGGCCCGGACGTCGACGTCCTCGCGCAGCCGGTCCTTCTGGTGCGGCCGGTCGCCGAGGACCTTGTCGAAGGACTCCATGGCGATCGGGACGAGGTCGGGGTGGGCGACCCAGGACCCGTCGAACCCGTCGCCGGCCTCACGGTCCTTGTCGGCGCGGACCTTCTCGAAGGCGACCCTGTTCACCTCGGCGTCCCGGCGGGACGGGATGAACGCCGCCATGCCGCCGATGGCGTGCGCGCCCCGCTTGTGGCAGGTGCGGACGAGGAGTTCGGTGTACGCCCGCATGAACGGGGCGGTCATCGTCACGGCGTTGCGGTCCGGCAGGACGAACTCGGGCCCGGCGTCACGGAAGTTCTTGATGACGGAGAACAGGTAGTCCCAGCGGCCCGCGTTCAGCCCGGAGGCGTGGTCGCGGAGTTCGTAGAGGATCTCCTCCATCTCGTACGCGGCCGTGATCGTCTCGATGAGGACCGTGGCGCGCACCGTGCCCCGGGGGATGCCGAGGTGGTCCTGCGCGAAGACGAACACGTCGTTCCACAGCCGCGCTTCGAGGTGCGACTCGGTCTTGGGCAGGTAGAAGTACGGTCCCTTGCCGAGGTCGAGCAGGCGCCGGGCGTTGTGGACGAAGTACAGGCCGAAGTCGACGAGCGCGCCGGGCACCCGCACCCCCTCGGCGTCGACGAGGTGCCTCTCGTCCAGATGCCAGCCGCGCGGGCGCATGACGACGGTGGCGAGCTCGTCGTCGGGGCGCAGGGCGTACACCTTGCCGGAGACGGGGTCGGTGAAGTCGATGTTCCGGGTGTAGGCGTCGATGAGGTTGAGCTGGCCGAGGACCACGTTCTCCCAGGTCGGCGCGGAGGCGTCCTCGAAGTCCGCGAGCCACACCCGGGCACCGGAGTTGAGGGCGTTGACCGTCATCCTGCGGTCGGCGGGGCCCGTGATCTCGACCCGGCGGTCCTCCAGAGCGACGGGGCAGGGGGCCACCTTCCAGGAGTCGTCGGCGCGGATCGCGGCGGTCTCCGGGAGGAAGTCGAGCGTGCCGGTGCGGGCGATCTCGGCGCGGCGCTCGGCCCGGCGGGCGAGGAGCTCGTTCCGGCGCGGGGTGAAGCGGCGGTGCAGTTCGGCCACGAAGGCGAGGGCCGCCTCGGTGAGGACATCCTCCTGCCGCGGCAGGGGCTCGGCGTCGACTACGGCCGGCGTGGACGGCGCGGGGGCTGCCATGAGCGGTCACTTCCTTCGGCGGGGCGGGTCGGCGCACACGACTTGATCGCGTCAGTGGATAGTAGTTTCCTCATCGTGGAAGTTCAATGGCGCGCTGTGTCGCGCGCGCGCCGGCCCCGCCGAGTCACTCCAGCCGCCACAGGTCGGTCTCGGTGTCGATGTCGTACGGCTGCGCCACGTCCCCGCACTCCACCAGCGTCAGCTCGTCGCCGTGCGCGTTCAGGTAGGCGCGGGCGCCCCGGTCGCCGGTCGCGCAGGCGGCGACGCCCGCCCAGTGCCGGGCCCCGAGCAGCACCGGGTGGCCGCGCCGGCCGTCGTAGGAGGCGGCCGCGAGCGAGTCCCCCGACGGGTGCGCGGCGAGCATCCGGGCCATCGCCTTCGCGCCGATCCCGGGCTGGTCGACCAGGCACACCAGGGCGGCCCGGGCGCCGGTCCCCGCCAGCGACTCCAGGCCGAGGCGCAACGAGCCGCCCATTCCCTGCTCCCACCCCGGGTTGTCGACCAGCACGCACCCGTCGAGCAGCGCCTTCTCCCGTACGGCGCCGGCGGCGGCCCCGAGGACCACGTGGACGCGCTCGCAGCCCGCCGTGCGCAGCGCCCGGACCGCGTGCTCGACGAGCGGGCGCCCCCGGTGCGTCAGCAGCGCCTTGGGCCGCCCGCCGAGGCGACGCCCCCCGCCCGCGGCGAGCAGCAGTCCGGCGACCTGGTCGTGGGTGTGCGGCATGCCTTCTGCATACCTGACGCGCAGGCGTCCACACGGTTTCGGCGGGCTGAATTTCGGTCCTCACGGTGGCGCGGCCGGTGCCGGGTGGCGTTTACTGACGTCCCCCGGCGTCCGGCCACCGCCAAGGGACGCTCGCGGGGCAAGACGGAGGCGCGCACGAGGGGGAACGCTGTGTTGCGGAGCTTGGGGCAGAGGCCGGTGACCGGCAGTGACGAGGATCCCAGGGTGGCGGGACTGCGGACCGCCGTGTCCCGGCTGCGCCGCCAACTCGCCGCCCATCCGGCCGAGTTCCCGGACCGTGCCATCGCCGAGGACGAACTCGCCGCCCTCGCCGCGATGACCGTCCACGGCGTGCCCGAAGTGCCGCGCATGCGCCGGTCGTTGCTGCTGATCGCCGGAGCGCTCGGCTCGATGAGCGCGCTGTCCGGCGCGCTGTCGGAGGTGCGCCGGGCGGTGGACCTGTTCGGCGAGCCGCCGCGGGGGCGGGGTTAGCGCAGCCGGGGGACGCCGTGGGGGCGGGGACAGCGCAGCCGGGGACGCCGTGGGGGCGGCGACAGCGCGCCCGGTGGGACGCGGCGGGCCGGCTACGCGTCGTTCCGCGTGGCGAGCGCCTCTGACAGCGCTCCGGCGACCTGCTGCAGCACCGGCACGATCCGCTCCGTGGCCGTCTCCGTGACCCGGCCCGCCGGGCCCGAGATGGAGATGGCCGCCGGGGTGGGGGAGTCCGGCACCGGCACGGCGAGGCAGCGGACGCCGATCTCCTGCTCGTTGTCGTCGATCGCGTAACCGGACCGCCGGACCTCCGCCAGCGCCGCCAGGAAGCCGTCCGGGGTGGTGATGGTCTTCTCCGTCGCGGCGGGCATGCCCGTGCGGGCCAACAGGGCGCGCACCTGGTCGTCCCCGAAGTCCGCGAGGAGCGCCTTGCCGACGCCCGTGGAGTGCGGCAGGACCCGGCGGCCGACCTCGGTGAACATCCGCATCGAGTGCTTCGACGGCACCTGGGCCACGTACACGACCTCGTCCCCGTCGAGCAGCGCCATGTTCGCCGTCTCCCCGGTCTCGTCGACAAGACGGGCGAGGTAGGGGCGGGCCCAGGTGCCGAGCAGCCGGGACGCGGACTCCCCGAGGCGGATCAGGCGCGGTCCGAGGGCGTACCGGCGGTTGGCCTGCTGGCGGACGTATCCGCAGGCCACCAGGGTGCGCATCAGACGGTGGATGGTGGGCAGCGGCAGCCCGCTGCTCGCCGACAGCTCGCTGAGCCCGACCTCGCCGCCCGCGTCCGCCATCCGCTCCAGCAGGTCGAAGGCGCGCTCGAGGGACTGGACTCCTCCGCCGGCGGACTTGGTGGAGTCGGTGGCGCTGGCGCTGGACGTCGGCACGGGCGCGTTCCTTTCGGGGCTGGCGGGAAGATCTGAAGCGTACCCGGCGGCCGGTCGCGCCCTGGCTCGCTCGCGGTCGCCGACTGTCACCCGGAATTCTGATTTCACTTCACGGAAACGTCCAGGGTGGCGACGGTGGGGCATGGTGGAGAGCGAGGGAGAGGAGAGCCCAGGGGTGTGCCCTTGACGGTGCCCGGCCGGAAGTGAACACTCCTCCTTCAACAGAACGTTGAAACCGGTGGTGCGACAGCGGCAGAGAGGGGCCCGAGTGTCCGACGCCGAGCTGATGCCGTCCGATGCCGAACCGGCGCCCTCCGACGCCGGACCGGCGCTCGCCGGCGTGGATCTGGTGCTGCGCTCGACGCGGGTCGTCCTCCCGCAGGGCATGCGCGCCGCCTCCGTCGCGGTGGCCGCCGGCGTCATCACGGCCGTCCTGCCTCACGACGCGAGGCCGCCCGCTGGCGCCCGCCTGGAGGACCTCGGCGACGACGTCCTGCTGCCCGGCCTCGTCGACACCCACGTGCACGTCAACGACCCGGGCCGCACCGAATGGGAGGGCTTCTGGACCGCCACGCGCGCGGCGGCGGCCGGCGGCATCACCACCCTCGTCGACATGCCCCTCAACTCCCTCCCGCCCACCACGACGGTCGACCACCTCCGCACGAAACAGCGGACCGCCGCGGACAAGACGCACGTCGACGTCGGCTTCTGGGGCGGCGCCCTGCCCGGCAACGTCGAGGACCTGCGCCCGCTGTACGACGCCGGCGTCTTCGGCTTCAAGGCCTTCCTCTCGCCCTCGGGCGTCGAGGAGTTCCCCCACCTCGGCCGGGACGCGCTGGCCCGGTCGATGGCGGAGATCGCCGGCTTCGGCGGCCTGCTCATCGTGCACGCCGAGGACCCGCACCGCCTCGACGCCGCCCCGCAGCGCGGCGGCCCCCGGTACGCCGACTTCCTCGCCTCCCGGCCACGCCAGGCCGAGGACAGTGCGATCGCCGGGCTCGTCGCCGAGGCGGAACGCCTTCGCGCGCGCGTGCACGTCCTGCACCTTTCGTCGAGCGACGCCCTGCCCCTGATCGCCGCCGCGAAGGCCGACGGCGTCCGCCTCACCGTGGAGACCTGCCCGCACTACCTGACGCTCACCGCCGAGGAAATCCCCGACGGCGCGAGCGAGTTCAAGTGCTGCCCGCCCATCCGCGAGGCCGCCAACCAGGATCTGCTGTGGCAGGCGCTGGCGGACGGCACCGTCGACTGCGTGGTCACCGACCACTCCCCGTCCACTGCCGACCTGAAGACCGGCGACTTCGCCACCGCGTGGGGCGGCATCTCCGGACTCCAGCTGAGCCTGCCGGCGGTGTGGACCGAGGCGCGACGGCGCGGCCACGGCCTGGAAGACGTCGTCCGCTGGATGTCCACGCGCACCGCGGCGCTCGTCGGCCTGGACCGCAAGGGCGCCATCGAGGCGGGCCGCGACGCCGACTTCGCCGTCTTCACCCCCGACGAGACCTTCACCGTCGACCCGGCGGCCCTCCAGCACCGCAACCGCGTCACGGCGTACGCCGGCAGGACCCTGCACGGCGTCGTGAAGTCCACCTGGCTGCGCGGCGAACGCATCCTCGCCGACGGCGAGTTCACCGCGCCGAAGGGCCGGCTCCTCACGCGGGCCCACTGACCCGGGCCCGTCCCCGCACCCGCACGGCCTCCCGCATCCCACGGCCGACAGTCGAAAGGCACCCCGTGACGGCGATACCGAGCTTCACCGGCGACGCGAACCCCTACGGCGGCGGCGACCCGTACGCGGACTACCGCACCGCCGACTTCCCCTTCACCCGGTACGCCGACCTCGCCGCCCGGGAGCTCGGCGGCTCGGTCATCGCCGCCAACGACGAGTTCTTCGCCGACCGGGAGAACCTGCTGCTGCCCGGGCCCGCCGTGTTCGAACCGGAACGCTTCGGCCACAAGGGCAAGATCATGGACGGCTGGGAGACCCGCCGCCGGCGCGGGGCCTCGGCCGAGCATCCGTGGCCCACGGCGGACGACCACGACTGGGCGCTGGTCCGGCTCGGTGCGCCCGGCGTCGTCCGGGGCGTCGTCGTCGACACGGCCCACTTCCGTGGCAACCATCCGCAGGCGGTGTCGGTGGAGGGCACGTCGATGCCCGGTTCCCCGTCCCCGCGGGAACTGCTCGCGGACGACGTGAAGTGGACGACGCTCGTCCCCCGCACCCCCGTGGGCGGCCACGCGGCGAACGGGTTCGAGGTGGCCGCGGAGCAGTGCTTCACCCATCTCCGGGTCAACCAGCATCCCGACGGCGGCATCGCCCGCCTGCGCGTGTACGGAGAGGTCGTCCCCGACGCCGCCTGGCTCACCGCCCTCGGCGCGTTCGACGTGGTCGCGCTGGAGAACGGCGGCCAGGTCGAGGACGCCTCCGACCGCTTCTACTCACCGGCCGGCAACACCATCAGGCCGGGCCGCTCCCGCAAGATGGACGACGGCTGGGAGACCCGCCGCCGCCGTGACCACGGCCACGACTGGATCCGCTACCGGCTGGCCGCCCAGGCCCACATCCGCGCCCTGGAGATCGACACGGCGTACCTGAAGGGCAACAGCGCCGGCTGGGCGGCGGTCTCCGTCAGGGACGGTGAGGACGGCGACTGGCGGGAGATCCTCCCGCGCACCCGCCTCCAGCCCGACACCAACCACCGCTTCGTCCTGCCGGCCCCGGCGGTCGGAACGCACGCGCGCGTGGACGTCTATCCCGACGGCGGCATCTCCCGACTGCGCCTGTTCGGCTCCCTGACCACCGAGGGCGCGGCGAGGCTGGCGGCCCGCTGCCAGGAGCTGGGCGGCTGAACCGCGGCGGCGCCCGCTCCCCAGGGCGCCGGGGCGGGCGACGCGCGGGGCCCGGCCGTGAGCGCGGCCGCCGTGGTCGCGGCCCGGCGCTCGCGGTGCACGCCCGTCGACGGGTGTCACCGCGGCTTCTGCGCCTCCGCCATGGCGAACAGCGCGAAGGAGAACACCAGCAGCGCGACGCTCGCGTAGACCTCGTAGCCGTCGAGGAAGCCCAGCCGCTGCACCAGCCCCCAGTGCAGGTCGGTGAACTCGTGCACCAGGCCGGCTATGCCCTGCACCAGGGCGACGAATCCGATTACCTCCAGGAGCTGTCTCATACCCCCAGCCTGGCCCCGCCCATCCCGCGGGCGCGTCGGCCGGTGGGCGGTGCGCCTCCGACGGAAGTCGCCGCGGGCCGGCAGGCCCCCACGCCGAAAGCATGCGCCCTGTCATCCTTCGGTCGGAGTGTCCGCCGCCCTCCGTCGCGCATCGGCTCGCTTCGGTCGCCGATCCCGCCGGACGGGCGGTGGTGGTGCCGCCGGCTGCGTAGATTCGACGACCATGAGGGGTGACGACCAGTCCGCGCCGACCGCGCCCGCCTTCCCGGGCCGCCGATGGCTGCTGCCGTCCGCGGTGGCCGCCGAGCTGGAGACGGAGAACTGGGACAAGAGGGGCGCGGGCGGCGAGCCGGCTGAGCAAACCGGGTGGTCCGGTCGAGACGGCCGGTCCGGGGCCCGGCCGCGCCGTACCGTGCGCGACTGGGTGGTCGACTTCACCTGCTTCCTCGTCGCGGTCGGCGTCGGCCTGCTCGTGGCGGACACGCTCCCCGGCGAAACGGGCCTTCCGCGCTCCGTCCTCGTCGCCGACCAGCTCCTGGGAGCACTCGCCTGTGCCGCGACCTGGCTGCGCCGCCGCTGGCCCGTCGCTCTCGCGCTCGGGGCGATCCCGGTCGGCTTCCTGTCGACCACCTCGGGCGGCGCCGGCGCGATCGCCCTCTTCACCCTCGCCGTCCACCGGCCCTTCCGGTACGTGGCCTGGATCGGCGGCGGCCATCTCGCCCTGATCCCGGTGGTGTTGTGGGCCCGCCCGGACCCGGATCTGTCCTACGGCCCGGCCGTGGTGTGGACACTGCTGTTCAGCGTCACGATCATCGTCTGGGGCATGTTCGTGCGCTCCAAGCGACAGCTCATGCTGAGCCTGCGCGACCGGGCCCGGCGCGCCGAGACGGAGGCGCGGCTCCGCGCCGAGCAGGCGCAGCGGCTGGCCCGCGAGGCCATCGCCCGCGAGATGCACGACGTGCTCGCCCACCGGCTGACCCTGCTCAGCGTGCACGCGGGCGCGTTGGAGTTCCGGCCGGACGCGCCCCGCGAGGAGATCGTCAGAGCCGCCGGCGTGATCCGTGAGAGCGCGCACGAAGCCCTCCAGGACCTGCGGGAGATCATCGGCGTGCTGCGGGCCGGCGCGCCCGACGACAGCGGCCGCCCCCAGCCGACGCTGGCGGCCCTGGACGCGCTGGTCACGGAGTCCCGCGAGGCGGGCATGAAGGTCACCCTGGAACAACGCGTCACCGACCCCGGCGCGGTCCCCGCCTCCGTCGGCCGCACCGCGTACCGGATCGCCCAGGAGTGCCTCACCAACGCCCGCAAGCACGCCCCCGGCACGGAGGCCGAGGTCACCGTCGCGGGCGCCCCCGGCGAGGGCCTCGCCGTCACCGTCCGCAACCCCGCCCCCGACGGCGAGGTGCCCCCCGTCCCCGGCTCCGGCCAGGGGCTGATCGGTCTCGCCGAACGAGCCACCCTCACCGGCGGCCGCCTGGAACACGGACGGCGTGGCGACGGCGGCTTCGAGGTGCGCGCGTGGCTGCCCTGGCCGGCGACGGCGCAGCAGCCCGCCCACGCGCGCGTGGGTGCGCCCTCCGGAGGGTCAACTCGCCTGCCGCAGGCATGATTACGTACGCACCATGACTGCGATCAAAGTCCTCCTCGTAGACGACGACCCCCTGGTGCGCGCCGGGCTGTCCTTCATGATGGGCGGGGCCGACGACATAGAGATCGTCGGGGAGGCCGGCGACGGGGGCGAGGTCGAGGCGCTCGTCGACCGCACCCGTCCGCACGTGGTCCTCATGGACATCCGCATGCCGTCCGTGGACGGTCTGACAGCCACCGAACGGCTGCGCTCCCGCGAAGACGCCCCTCAGGTCGTCGTCCTGACCACCTTCCACGCCGACGAGCAGGTCCTGCGCGCCCTGCGCGCGGGCGCCGCCGGGTTCGTCCTCAAGGACACCCCGCCCGCCGAGATCCTCGACGCCGTACGCCGGGTCGCGTCCGGCGACCCCGTGCTGTCGCCCACGGTCACCCGCCAGTTGATGGACCACGCGGCCGACGCCGCCGCCGACGCCCGGCGCTCCCGCGCGCGTGAGCGCGTCGCGACCCTGGGGGAACGTGAACGCGAGGTGGCCGTAGCCGTCGGCCGCGGTCAGTCGAACGCCGAGATCGCCGCCGGCCTGTTCATGAGCGTCGCCACCGTCAAGACGCACGTCTCCCGCATCCTCGCCAAACTCGACCTCAACAACCGGGTGCAGATCGCCCTGCTCGCGCACGACGCGGGACTGCTGGACGACTGAGGCCGCATTCCCCGGGGTCTCCCCGCGGGGGTCATCCGTAGGTGTGAGCCGGCGGGCCGCCGTACGCCTCCGGGCCGCCGTGCCAGGCCCCGGTCACGCCGGGCGTCTCGGACGCCCAGGGGGCCGCGTAGGCGTCGTGCAGGCCAGGAACCTCATCCGCTCCGGGAGCGGCCTGCGCCCGTAATCCCGTGCCTTCGCCGGGGGCGTGCGGGGGGTACGCCTCCGGCTCCCCGGAGGCGGCGGGACCGCCCTGTGCCGGGCCGGCCCCCGGGATCTCGGTGAGCGACACCGCTCTTCGCTCGCGGCGGGACACCTCGCACGCCTCGGCGACACGGAGTGCCTGGAGCGCCTCCCGGCCGTCGCAGGGGTTGGGGCGCGCACCCCGCAGGACGTCCACGAACGCCGTCAGCTCGGCCTCGTAGGCGGGGCCGAAGCGCTCCAGGAAGCCGGTCCACGGCTTGTCCGCCGCCGGAGGGCCGGTCGGCTCGGTGGAGGCGATCGGGGTGCGGTCGTCCAGACCCACGACGATCTGGTCGAGCTCGCCGGCCAGCTCCATGCGCACGTCGTAGCCCGCCCCGTTCATGCGGGTCGCCGTCGCCGTGGCGAGGGTGCCGTCGTCCAGGGTGAGGATCACGGCGGCCGTGTCCACGTCACCGGCGGCGCGGAACATCGCGGGGCCGGCGTCGGACCCGGTGGCGTACACCTCGGTCACCTCCCGCCCGGTCACCCAGCGCAGCACGTCGAAGTCGTGGATCAGCGCGTCCCGGAACAGCCCGCCGGACAGCGGCAGCCAGGCGGGCGCGGGCGGGGACTGGTCCGACGTCACCGCGCGCACGGTGTGCAGCCGCCCGAGCCGTCCCGAGCGCACGGCGTCACGCGCTCCCGTGTACCCCGCGTCGAAGCGGCGCTGGAAGCCCATCTGCAGGACGGTCCCGGCGGCCTCCACCTCGGCGATCGCCGCCGCGGTGCCCGCCACGTCCAGGGCGATGGGCTTCTCGCAGAAGACCGGCAGCCCCGAACGGGCGGCCCGGCCGATCAGCTCGGCGTGCGCGGAGGTCGCCGTCGTGATGACCACGGCGTCCACGCCCCACCGGAAGATCTCGTCCACGCCCGGCGCGGCCGTCTCGCCCAGCCGGTACGCCAGCTCCTGGGCCCGCGCGGGCTCCGCGTCCGTCAGGATGAGGGATCCGACCTCCCGGTGACGGCTGAGCGTCCTCGCATGAATGGTGCCGATGCGGCCCGTCCCGATGACCCCGATGCGCATGTGTTCAAGGTGACGTCGGAGTCGGCGCCCTGTCAATGCGTATGTCCGGACAACCGAACTACACTACTTCCCGTCAACCGGCCGCGGAGCTACGCTCGGCCCGTGCCGAAACCAGAAGTGGACCCGACCGTGCAGCTCGAACTCCGAGTGGACCGCAGCTCTCCGGTGCCCCTGTACTTCCAGCTGTCGCAGCAGCTCGAAGCCGCCATCGAGCACGGATTGCTCACCCCCGGCAGCCTGCTCGGCAACGAGATCGAGCTCGCCGCCCGGCTCGGTCTGTCCCGGCCCACCGTGCGGCAGGCCATCCAGTCCCTCGTGGACAAGGGCCTGCTGGTGCGCCGGCGGGGCGTCGGCACCCAGGTCGTGCACAGCCAGGTCAAACGCCCGCTGGAGCTGAGCAGCCTCTACGACGACCTGGAGGCGGCCGGGCAGCGCCCCGCGACCACGGTCCTCGTCAACACCGTCGTCCCCGCGTCCGCCGAGGTCGCGGCCGCGCTCGGCGTCCCGGAGGGCGGCGACGTCCAGCGGGTGGAGCGGCTGCGGCTGGCGCACGGGGAGCCGATGGCGTACCTGTGCAACCACCTGCCCGCCGGCCTGCTCGACCCGGACACGCGGCAACTGGAGGCCACGGGCCTGTACCGGCTGATGCGGGCCGCCGGGATCACCCTGCACAGCGCCCGCCAGTCCATCGGCGCCCGCGCCGCCACCTGCGCCGAGGCCGAACGGCTCGCCGAGGCGGAGGGCGCCCCGCTGCTCACCATGCAGCGCACGACCTTCGACGACACCGGCCGCGCGGTCGAGTTCGGCGACCACATCTACCGGCCGAGCCGCTACGCCTTCGAGTTCCAGCTGCTCGTACGGCCCTGAGCGCCCGGGCGCCGTGGGCCGCGCGGCGATGCCGCCGGGCTGCCGACGCCCGGTGCGGGCACCCGTTCACCGATGCCGCCCGGTGATATTGTCCGGACAAATTCGGGTGCGATTCGCGTCACGGTGCGAAAGCCGGCCCTCGGCCGCGTGAGGGGGCGCGACGAGGCACGACGCCCGTGCGCCCGGCGCACTCCGCGCGCCCCTTCGGTCCCCAGCACGGCACCCGCCCCGTGGGTGAGGCAGAATCGGCGACGATGAGCACCTACGGCACCTTCACCGCCCCCATCGGCTCCCGTCGCGCCCCCGCCCTGCGCACCGTGGGCACCCGCGAGCGCCGCTCACACCTGACCGCGCCCCGTGTGCCCACCGTGGGCATCGACATCGGCGGCACCAAGGTCATGGCGGGCGTCGTGGACGCCGACGGCAACATCCTGGAGAAGGTCCGCACGGAGACCCCGGACAAGTCCAAGAGCCCGAAGGTCGTCGAGGACACGATCGCCGAGTTGGTCCTGGACCTGTCCGACCGGCACGACGTGCACGCCGTCGGCATCGGCGCGGCCGGCTGGGTCGACGCCGACCGCAACCGCGTCCTGTTCGCCCCCCACCTGTCCTGGCGCAACGAGCCGCTGCGCGACCGCCTCTCCGGCCGGCTGTCGGTCCCCGTCCTCGTCGACAACGACGCCAACACCGCCGCCTGGGCCGAGTGGCGCTTCGGCGCGGGGCGCGGCGAGGACCACCTCGTCATGATCACGCTGGGCACCGGCATCGGCGGCGCGATCCTGGAGGACGGCCAGGTCAAGCGCGGCAAGTACGGCGTCGCCGGCGAGTTCGGCCATATGCAGGTCGTCCCCGGCGGCCACCGCTGCCCGTGCGGCAACCGCGGCTGCTGGGAGCAGTACAGCTCGGGCAACGCGCTGGTCAGGGAGGCCCGCGAGCTGGCCGCGGCGGACTCCCCGGTGGCGTACGGGATCATCGAGCACGTCAAGGGCAGCATCGGCGACATCACCGGCCCGATGATCACCGAGCTGGCCCGCGAGGGTGACGCGATGTGCATCGAGCTGCTCCAGGACATCGGCCAGTGGCTCGGCGTCGGCATCGCCAACCTCGCCGCCGCCCTCGACCCGTCCTGCTTCGTGATCGGCGGCGGCGTCTCGGCCGCCGACGACCTCCTGATCGGCCCCGCGCGCGACGCCTTCAAACGGCACCTCACCGGCCGCGGCTACCGCCCCGAGGCCCGGATCGTGCGCGCCCAGCTCGGCCCCGAGGCCGGCATGGTCGGCGCGGCCGACCTCGCCCGGCTGGTCGCCCGCCGCTTCCGGCGCGCCAAGCGCCGCCGGGTGGAGCGGTACGAGCGCATCGAGCGGTTCGCTGAGGCGGCCCGCAGGGCGGCCCGGGACACCGCATGACGGCCTCCCTGCCCCACCAGGCCCCGCCGGCCGACGAGCCCGCCCCGCCCTCCCGCCCGCCGGAGCCCAGGGGGCGCATGATCCGGCGCAGGGCGCTCACCCTGCTGATCATCGTGCTCCTCATCGGCGTCCCGGCCGGCTACCTGGTGATCTCCGCGAACCAGAGCCGCGACAGCGGCAAGGACAAGGAGGCCAAGTACTCGGCCACCGGTCTGACCAAGGGCTGGCCGTCCGGCATCCAGCTCCGCCTCTACCAGGTGCCGGTGCCGGACCCCTCGAACAACGTCGCGTACTACGAGACGAACAACTGGAAGACCAGCCGCCTCTACGTGCAGTTCCAGACCACTCAGGCAGGTCTGGACACCTTCCTGAAGGACCTGGGCGTGAACCGGTCCGTCCTGGCGAAGGGCGACATCACGATCAGCGAGCGGGACCAGGGCGTCAGCGGCTGGAAGTTCTCCGGCCCGGGCTCCCGCCCCGGGAACTACTTCGGCTTCGTCCACGAGCAGAAGAACCCGCGGCCCACCCTGGACGTCGTGGTCAACACCGGGAACCCCGGCTACCCTCTGGTGTACGTCGTCTCCCGCACGGTCCCCTAGCGACCGCGCCCGCACTGTCCCGCCCTGCTCCCGGGCCGTCCCGACGGCTGCCGGAGCCGATTGTCAGACCCCGCCCGTAGAGTCGAAGGCGACTGATCGACGACCGGGTCCGCACACGGGCGGGAGGTGAACAAGCGGGATGAACGACATGGCCACGACGGGGGCGACCTCAGTGACAAGGGCCGCGGCGCGGGCGACCTCGACGGGGGCTTTCGCGAGGCGGACGGCGGGGGAGCCGTCGGCCGGGGCTGCCGCGGGGCGAGCGGGACACGTGACCTCGGCGGTGCCCGCCGGGCGGTCCCCGGAGCCGCTCGGCCCGAACCTCGCCGCCGTCTTCCTGCCCGCGCCCCTCCCGCGCGATGGCCGCGTCGCCTTCTGGGACCCGGACGACGGCCCGCTGCCCGCCCCGCCGCAAGCCGACCTCACCGACCTGACCGTCGTACGCCGGCACGGGTCCTCCGTCCGCCGACGGCAGGTCCCCGCGCTGACGCTGCCCCTGGACACCGCGCTCCCGCTCCTGGTGCGCGCCCGCCGCGACCCCGCCGCCCACCTCGCCACGGCCTGCTGGGGCGCGGCCGCGCTGCACGCGCTGCGGCTCACCGCCCGCGGCCGCCTGCTGCCCGGCCTCACCCCCGACGGCCACGACGCCTGGCGTGCCGGGCCGCTCGACCCGGAGGACATCGCCCACCTGCGCGCCGTCGCCGCCGCGCTGCCGTACGAGGGCCACGCGGTCCCGCTCCCCGGCTCCGGCCCGATCCGGTTGCCCCGCCCCGAGGCCCTGATGCGGTCCTTCCTGGACGCCGTCGCGGACACCCTGCCCCGCACGCCCGCCGCGCCCCACGCCTCCGGGAAGCCCTTCGCCGACCGCCGGCCGCAGCGGCTTCCCGACGCCCACGACTGGGCCGCCGAGGTCGCCGCCGGCATGGACGCGGGCGTGCGGATCTCGCTCCGGCTCGACCTGTCGGCGTCCGACCTGTTCGACGACGGCGGGGACGCGCGCCGCGCGGGCGCCGCCGTCGTGCAGGTGCACAGCCTCGCCGACCCGACCCTGGTGACGGACGCGGCGGTCCTGTGGGCGGGCGAGGCGGACACCGCCTTCGGCGCACGCGCCCGCGTGGACGCGGCCCTCGCCGTACGCCGCGCGGCCCGTGTCTGGCCGCCGCTCGCCCGGCTCGCCGAGCAGGAGACGCCCGACGTCCTGGCCCTGTCCGAGGACGAGGTGAACGACCTGCTCGGCGTGGCCGCGACCCGCCTCGCCGCGGCCGGCGTCGCCGTCCACTGGCCCCGCGACCTCGCCCTGGACCTCAGCGCCACCGCCGTCGTCCGGCCCGCGCCGGGCTCCGCGACCGACGGCACCGGCTTCTTCGAGAGCGAGCAACTGCTCAGCTTCCGCTGGCAGTTGGCACTCGGCGGCGACCCGCTCAGTGAGGCCGAGATGGACACGCTGGCCGAGGCGCACCGGCCCGTCGTCCGCCTGCGCGACCAGTGGGTGCTCGTCGACCCCGCCCTCGTCCGCAAGGCCCGCAAACGCGAACTGGGTCTCCTGGACCCGGTGGACGCCCTGTCCGTCGCCCTCACCGGCACCGCGGACGTCGACGGCGAGACCGTCGAAGCCGTCCCCGTCGGCGCCCTGGCCGCCCTGCGCGACCGTCTCACCGCGGGCGTACGGCCCGCCGATCCGCCCCCCGGCCTGCGCGCCACCCTCCGGGACTACCAGCTGCGCGGCCTGGCCTGGCTCGACCTCATGACCTCGCTCGGCCTCGGCGGCTGCCTCGCCGACGACATGGGCCTCGGCAAGACGATCACCCTCATCGCCCTGCACCTGAAGCGGGCCTGCGGCAAACCCACCCTGGTGGTCTGCCCGGCCTCCCTCCTGGGCAACTGGCAGCGCGAGATCACCCGCTTCGCCCCCGGCGTCCCCGTCCGCCGCTTCCACGGCCCCGACCGCACCCTGGACGACCTGGCCGACGGCTTCGTCCTCACCACGTACGGCACGATGCGCTCGGCCGCCGCCGACCTGGCCCGGCAGACCTGGGGCATGGTCGTCGCGGACGAGGCCCAGCACGTCAAGAATCCCTTCTCGGCCACCGCGAAGGCCTTGCGCACCATCCCCACCCCCGCGCGCGTGGCCCTCACCGGCACACCCGTCGAGAACAACCTCTCCGAGCTGTGGGCCCTGCTCGACTGGACCACCCCCGGCCTCCTCGGCCCGCTGAAGGCCTTCCGCGCCCGGCACGCGCGCGCGGTGGAGAACGGCGAGGACGAGGAGGCGGTGGAGCGGCTGGCCCGCCTGGTCCGCCCGTTCCTCCTGCGCCGCAAGAAGTCCGACCCCGGCATCGTGCCCGAACTGCCGCCCAAGACCGAGACCGACCACCCAGTGCCCCTCACCCGTGAACAGGCCGCCCTGTACGAGGCGGTGGTGCGCGAGTCGATGCTCGCCATCGAGACCTCGCAGGGCATCGCACGGCGCGGGCTGGTCCTCAAGCTCCTGGGCGCGCTCAAGCAGATCTGCGACCACCCGGCGCTCTACCTCAAGGAGGCGGCCCCCGGCGCCGGTGACGGCCTCGCCTCCCGCTCCGGCAAACTCGCCCTCCTGGACGAACTGCTCGACACCCTGCTCGCCGAGGACGGCTCCGCCCTCGTCTTCACCCAGTACGTCGGCATGGCCCGCCTGATCACCGCCCACCTCGCCGACCGCGCGGTCCCCGTCGACCTCCTGCACGGCGGGACCCCGGTGCCCGAGCGCGAGCGCATGGTCGACCGCTTCCAGAGCGGGGCGACGCCTGTCCTCGTCCTCTCCCTCAAGGCCGCCGGCACCGGCCTGAACCTCACGCGCGCGGGCCACGTCGTCCACTTCGACCGCTGGTGGAACCCGGCCGTCGAGGAGCAGGCCACCGACCGCGCCTACCGCATCGGCCAGACCCAGCCGGTGCAGGTCCACCGCCTCATCACGGAGGGCACGGTCGAGGACCGCATCGCCGAGATGCTCCAGAGCAAACGAGCCCTCGCCGAAGCCATCCTGGGCTCCGGCGAATCGTCCCTCACCGAACTGACCAATACCGAACTCGCCGACCTGGTCAGCCTCCGAAGGGAGGCGTGATGCGACACCACCCGCTCCCTGAGCCCGCCCCTTCGCCGGACGACGCCCCGCCCGGGGCGGCGGAGAGCGAGGCTCCCGAGCCGCCGGACACCGCCGCCCGGACAGCGGTGGAGCCGACGCCCCCGCGTGATCAGACCGAGCCCCGTCCCGCCGACGAGGCCCGCCGCGCCCTGCGCGCCGCCCGGGCACGGACGACGCCGGTCGAGGGCGACGCGGCACGGCCCGCGACGGCCGAGGGGCCGCGAAGGACTCAGGGCACGTCGTCCGGCGAGCGTCCAGCCGACGCCGCCCGCGCGGCGCTGCGCCGCCCCGGGGCCGCTCAGCCACCGGGTTCGGCCGGCGCCGCCCCGGCCGACTCGCCCCGTGCAGGGCAGGCCCCGACGGAGGCGGGTGCCCCGACGGCACCCTCTCCGGCGGCACCTACAGCCGAGGCACGCCGTGAGGCGCACGGCGCGGTCGGCGCACGGCCCGGGGACATCGCGCGTGAGGCCCTCCGGGCGGCACGGGCGAAGTCGCGGCAGGAGGCGGCCGACGCGGCTGATGAAACCGGCGCGCCCGCCCGACGGCTCCCGCCTTCCGCCACCGGGTCACCGAGCCGCGAGGCCGCTCCACGGGGTCCTCGCGAGGGTGCCGAACCCTTCGCCGGTGCCTCTCCGCGCCGGGGCGCCCGAGCCGACGTCGAGGAAACGGCTGGTGAGCCGGGTCCCAGGGGCGTGCGTCCGGACGCCGGGGGACCGGGTGACGACCCCGTCGGCAGGCTCCGTACCGCCGCCGGGACGCCGGGCGACGAGCCCGCTCCCCGGGGTGTTCACGAGGACATCGCCCCCTTCGCCGATGCCTCCCTCCGCCGGACCGCTCGCGCAGACGGCGGGGAAGCCGCCGGTGAGCCGGGGGCCGCAGCCGGAAGCCACCTCGACGTGTGGGAACCCGGCGACGCGCCCGCTTCCGGAGCCGGTCGTCCCGGCACGGGGGGAGCCGGCACCGGGACCGCTCCCGGAGTCGGTGACCCCGCCGCGCGGAATCCCGGCGGCGAGGCCGCTGCCGGTGACGCGCCCGCTTCCGGAGCCGGTCGTCCCGGCACGGGGGGAGCCGGCACCGGGACCGCTCCCGGAGTCGGTGACCCCGCCGCGCGGAATCCCGACGGCGAGGCCGCTGCCGGTGACGCGCCCGATCCCCGAGCCGCCCGTCCCGCCGTGCGGGAACTCCGCGCCGACCGGGCTGCCCCCGCCCCGCACACGACCCCCGGCCATCCCCGGACCCCGTCAGCGCCCCCCTCCCCGCCCCGCTCCATGGCCGCCCCGAACCGGGACAGTGAGCACCGCCGTACCTTTCCCGCCTTCCCGCCGAGGCTCGATCGCGGCGAACCCGCCGCCGCAGCCGACGAGTTCGCCGCGAGCTGGTGGGGGAACGCCTGGGTGAGCGCGCTCGAAGAAGGTGCGCTGGACGTCAACCGGCTGGCGCGCGGGCGGGGTTACGCCGAGCAGGGGCATGTGGACGCCATCACGGTCACCCCCGGCCTCGTCCTCGCCTACGTGCAGGGCAGCCGCCCCCGCCCCTACCGCGTGCAGGTCAGACTGCGCACCCTCGGCGACGAGGACTGGGAGCGGTTCCTGGACGCCGCCGTGGAGAGCCCCGCGCACATCGCGGCGCTGCTGGACAAGGAGATGCCCGAGTCCCTCGCCGACTGCGGCGTGCCGTTGCTGCCCGAGCCCGGCGACCTCGCCCCGCAGTGCAGTTGCCCCGACCACGGCCACCCCTGCAAGCACGCCGCCGCCCTCTGCTACCAGACGGCACGCCTGCTGGACGCCGACCCCTTCGTCCTGCTCCTCCTGCGCGGCCGGGGAGAACGCGAGCTGCTCGACGCGCTGTCCCGCCGCAACGCCACCCGCGCGGCCCGCGCCGCCCAGGAGCGCGAACCGGAATCCCTGCCCGGCATCCGGGCCACGGACGCCCTGGCCGCACGCCAACTAACGCCGATCCCGCCCCCGTTGCCCGTCCCGCCGCACCCCGGGCAGCCCCCGGCCTACCCTTCCCTCCCCGACGGCGGCCCCGACTCCTTCGCGCTGGACCAGCTCGCCACCGACGCCGCCACCCGCGCGCACGCCCTGCTCGCCACCGGCCGCGACGAGGTCGGTGAACTGACGCTCTGGCAGGACGCCGTACGGCTCGCCGCCGCCCGCCCCGGCTCCGGCCTCACCGCCGCCACCCGCTCCCTGTACTCCGCCCTGGCCACCGCCGCCGGCCGCACCCCGGCCGAACTGGCCCGCGCGGTCGCCGCCTGGCGCCAGGGCGGCATCGACGGACTCGCCGTCCTGGAGGAGCCCTGGGACCCGCCGGCCGGCCGCTTCGACCGGGCCCGCCCCCTCCTCCTCGCCGCGGACCTCCCCGCCTTCCGTCCCTGGCGCAACCACCTCACCCACCCCCGCGGTCATGTCCAGCTCCGCTTCGGCCGCGAAGGCCTGTGGTACGCCTACGAATCCGAGCCGGGCCACGACGACTGGTGGCCGCGCGGCACCCCCGACCCCGACCCGGTCGGCGCCCTGACCGGCCTGGACGGCGCCGACGACTTCTGAGAAGAAACGGCACGTCCGGGCAGAGAAGTGGGCTCCCCCTGGCCGGAGGAGCCCACTTCGGGAAGCGCGCGGAGCTACTCCGTGCGCAGGCCCGTCGGGCGCATCATGCGGAGCAACGGCGGCAGGCTGAGCAGCGTGACCACGCCGACCACGGCCGCGCCCACGCCGGTCATGGTGAGCACGCTCGCCCAGTCCATGGTCACCGGCGTGTCGGTCATCTTCAGCAGCAACGAGCCGAGGGTGACGCCCACGGAGGTGGCCAGGGCGAGGCCGAGTCCGACCGGCAGGGCCGTCTGCCACAGCACCGACAGGCTCAGCGTGCGGCGCCGGGTGCCGAAGGCGACCAGCGCGGAGAGCAGCTTCTTGCGTTCACGCAGCTGTTCCAGCTGGGAGACCAGCAGGCTCGCCCCGATCAGCGCCAGCACGAAGGCGGAGCCCACGAACAGGCCGGTGCGGATGGAGGTGTACTTGGCGTCCTGCTGGGACGCCGACCAGCCGTAGGTCTGCGCCAGCGGGTCGAGGCGGGCGGCGACGTTACGCACGTACTCGCGTGCGTCCGGCACCGAGGGGTCCAGCCGCAGGTAGACGCCGTCCGAGATCACCGCGGGCGCGGCCGCGCGGGGCAGGGCGCCAGGGGTGACCAGCACGCTGTTGTAGTCCTGAAGTGAGTCCTTGCGAGCGTCCACCGCCCGAAGGTTCGCCGGAACGGTCCAGGGCACCTCGGCGCCGTGGTCGCCGCCGTCGTACGACGGGTCGATCCAGAGCTGCCGGCCGGGCTTCAGCAGGGCGAGTTCGGAGGAGTTGTCGGGGTTCTCGTAGCCGCTGCGCGTTCGCGTGACGAACACGTCGCCGTCCTCGCAGGAGGGCAGGGTGGCGAGCTCGCGCAGTCCGGCACAGGTGGCCACGGTCATGCTGTTGCCGTACTCGGGGTCGCGACGGGCTTCCCCGTACTCGGCGCGGGCCAGGGCCACCGCGGCCCGTACGCCCTTGGCACCGGCGAACTCGCTGTCGACGCCGGACAGTTGTATGGGGCCGCTGAACTCGACCTGCATCTGGACCCGGCTCGGGTCCTGGCCGGTGCTCTTGGTGTACTGGCTCTGCGTCCCCGTGAAGAGCATCTGCAGCGCGATCGCCCCGGCCACCGCCACGGCGATGCCGTTGACCATGCGGGCGGCGCTGCCGCTGCTCAACTGGAGGCGGCGTACGGCCAGTTGCCAGGACAGTGAGCCCTTCCCGAGCCGGACGACGACCGCCTCCACCACCCAGGGCAGCAGGGCGGTGATGCCGATGAGCAGCATCAGGACGCCGCCGATGACGAGGTACTGGTTGAACTCCCCGTTCTCGTGGCCCTGGCCGATCATCGGGTAGAGCATCCCGAGGCCGGCCAGCGGTGGCAGCAGCCGCCACCACAGCCGGCGACGGCGCTGTTTGGCCGCGCGCACGACACCGAGGGGTTCGACGACCACGCCGCGCATCGCGAGCAGCGTGACGAGTACGGCGGCGACCGGCACCGCCACCGCGACCAGCGCGGCGAGCGCGGGAGCGGGGTCGAGGTAGCCGGGCCAGACGCTCATGCCCAGCAGCTCGCCGGTACCGAGCTTCTGACGGCTGAGCAGGAAGAAGCCGGTGCCCACGACCAGGCCGAGCAGCGCCCCGGCGAGCGCTTCGCCCGCCGCGATCCGCCGGGTCATCCCCCGGTCGGAGCCGACCAGGCGCAGCGCGGCGAGCCGGCGGTCGCGGCGTTCGCCGCCGAAGCGGACGGCGGCGGCGATGAACACGGCGACCGGCGTCAGCAGCGCCACGAACACGACGAGGACCATGAGCAGCAGCACCGGGTCGGTCTTCTCGGGGGCTGTCAGATCCTCCGGCTTGCCGAACCGGTTGAGCCGCGTCACCTGGGTGGAATCCGTGAGCTTCAGCCCCGAGCCGCCCGCGTAGTAGACCAGCTCGTGCGAGCCGACCAGCCCGCTCTCGCCGATGGTGCCGGTGATCTTGTAGGGCAGCCGCTCCCGCAGCAGTTTCGCGTCGTCCGACTCCAGCAGGTCCTTGAGCGCGGGGGAGACCAGCATCTCGGCCTTGCCCGGAAAGCGGTCGACGCCCGGGGGCAGCGGCGCCCGCCCGCCCTCGGGTTCGATCAGCCGGCCCAGGATGTCGTCGTCGCGCCAGGTGGTGTCGGCGGTCGCGACCAGGAGGGTGTCGTCGCCCTTGGGCGGGATCTTCGGGGCGAAGATGTTGACGTAGCGGGCGTCGTTCACCTCGCCGCGGGCGGCGAGGACGTTGGGCACCGCGCTGCACAGCAGGAGCAGGGCCACACCGAGACCGACGCCGACCGCCGTCAGCGAAGTGCGGACCCAGCCCTCCCGGCCGCCGGTGACGGCGAACCGGGCTCCCATGGCCAGGTCCACGGCCCACTGCCGCGCACTCATACGGCGCGCTCCATGTCCCGGGACTTGCCGTCGCGTACGACGACCTCGCGGTCGGAGAACGCGGCCACCCGTGCCTCGTGGGTGACGAGGACGACGGCGGCGTTGGTGGAGCGGGCCGCCTGGGTGAGCAGTTCCATCACGCGCTCGCCGTTGTAGGAGTCGAGCGCGCCGGTCGGTTCGTCGGCGAACACCACCCGGGGGTTCGTGACCAGCGCGCGGGCCACGGCGACGCGCTGGCCCTGGCCGCCGGACACCTCGCCGGGCCGTTTGCCGCTCAGGTCGTCGACCTCCAGGCGTTCCATCCAGCCGAGCGCCGCCCGCTCGGCTTCCTTGCGGGAGGAGCCGTTGAGCCTGAGCGGCAGGGCGACGTTCTCCACGCAGGTCAGCTCCGGCACCAGCTGCCCGAACTGGAACACGAACCCGAACTCCGAGCGTCTGAGGGCGCTGCGTCGGCCGTCGCTCATCGTCGTCACCTCACGCCCGTTGTAGGTGATCGATCCGGAGTCGGGCGGCAGGATGCCCGCGAGGCAGTGCAGCAGCGTCGACTTGCCGGACCCGGAGGGGCCCATGATGGCGACGACCTCGCCGGGGTGGATGGAGAACTCGGCGCCGTCGAGGGCGTGGGTCTGCCCGTACGTCTTGCGCAGGTCCCGCGCGGTGAGCAGGGAACCGGGGGGAGGAGTCGTCATCGGGCTATGACCTCACGGAGTTTGTCGAGTCGGGCGGCGGTCAGCTCCAGCCAGCGCAGGTCCGCCTCCAGGTGGTACAGGGCGTGGTCGCAGATCAGCTGGTCCGCGAGGTCGCCCTTGCGCTTGCGGTCGGTCAGGATGCGCATGCTGCGCAGATGCTCGGAGCGCTGGGTGTCCAGGACGTCGGCGGCGTTCCTGTGGGTGAGCAGCGCGAGGACGACCTTGGTGTAGAGAGCCGACTGGAGGTACTCCTCCGGCTTCTGCGGGGTCCCGAGCCACTGCTCCACATCGGTGACGCCGGCGTGGGTGATCGCGTAACGTTTGCGCTCCGGGCCGCCGCCGGCCTCGATCCCGTCGACCTCGACGAGACCGTTCCTCAGCAGCCGGGACATCGTCGAGTAGACCTGGCCGTAGTGCAGCGGCCGATCGTGACCGAACGTCTCGTCGAAGGCCCGTTTCAGCTCGTAACCGTGCCGCGGACCGGACTCCAGGAGCCCCAGAAGGGTGTGACCGATGGACATGGGTCCACTATACGCATCGTGTATACGCGGCATGTATACACACGGTGTGTAGTTCATGGCGATGGGTGCGCCCTCGCAGGTGAGGGACGCGGACCCGTCACTTGTCACGATTGCGCAACGGCCCGAGCTGACGGCCGGGCCGACGGCGGTTCGCCGCACCTGCCCGCGCCGGGGCGGAGGCGCAGATGCCCACCCTGATCAGTCGTCAGGGACGCTTGAGGGGAGGTGTGGGGGTATTCCCGGATGGCACGGCGAGGGTGTGACGAAATCATGATCGTCATGACTTCGACTTTCCTGTCCCGTCGAGCCCTCGTGGGCGCGGCTCTGACCGCCACCCTCCTCACGGCTGCCGCGACCCCTGCCGCGACGGCTGCCACACCGTCGCCTGCGGCTTCGCCGGCGTCCACCACGCTCCCGCCGCTCGACACGGCGGCACTCCGCGCCGCGATCTCCGATCTGGACCACCCGCAGGCGACGGCCGCTCGGCTGCTGGTCAGCGGCAAGGCGGGACATTGGTACGGCACGGCAGGCGTAGCGGACAGAAGGACGCACGCACCGGTCCGAAGGGACGACACGTTCCGGGCGGGCAGCATCACGAAGGTCTTCGTGGCGACGGCCGTGCTTCAGCTTTCGGCGGAGGGCCGGTTGGACCTGGACAAGCCGGTTCAGGACTACCTGCCCGGCCTGCTTCCTGAAGGCTACGCCCCGATCAAGGTCTCCCAACTCCTCGACCACACCAGCGGGTTGCCGGACGAGCACATCCCGGACTCCCAGCGCACCGACACCCCGGAGCAGATCCTCGAGCACCGCTACGACGGCCCGCTACAGCGTGGGCCTTCAGACGGTAACGGACAACGGCGTGCCCCTGTGGGGTAAGACAGGGGAACGGTACGGCTACAACTCGGCCATGATGGCGACGCGGGACCTTCGGCGCAGCGCGGTGTACTCGTGGACGCCGACGCACCGCGACGCCGGCCAGGTGCAGATGGCGCTGCGGATAGCGGATGCGATCACGAAGCCGGCGGCGGCTTCGCGGTAGCGGTCAGGCGCGCACTGCCGGGCCGGCCGCCGCGAGCGCCTCGGCTGTCGGAAGTGGTGCAGGGGGCTGCCCGAGCAGCCGACCTGCCGCACGAGGGCACCCCCCGGTGCGGGATACTCTCCCGGATGAGTTCACGCACTTCCCCGATCGGCCCATCGATCACGATACGGAGGGCCGTGGCGCGGGATGCCAAACGGCTCACGCGGCTCGTGCGTGGTTCAAGCGCCTACGAGGGCAAGTACGCGGCCGCGGTCGCGGGCTACCGGGTCGGTCCTGATTACATCGAGGCCCACCGCGCCTTCGTGGCCGTCGGCGCCGACGAGCAGGGAGGCCGGGCCCTCGGGTTCTACTCGCTGGTCCTCTCCCCGCCGGAGCTCGACCTGCTGTTCGTCGCTGACGAAGCGCAAGGACGGGGTGTCGGTCGGCTCCTCGTCGCGCACATGCGGTCCGAGGCCCGTGCCGCCGGGCTCGACAGTGTCAGGGTCGTGTCGCATCCTCCCGCCGCGGGCTTCTACCACCGCGCCGGTGCGGTGCGGATCGGGACCGCGCTCGCGAACCCGCCCGCCGTGCCGTGGGACCGTCCCGAATTCGAGTTCCGCGTTCCTCCGTAATGACGCGGTGTGCCGGTTCGCAGGGCACCGGCAACTCCTCGTGAACGTGGCACTCCGGGTGAATCAAAATCTGTGCTTGCGAAGTGAGGCTTTGGCGGATCGCGCGGTGAGAGTTTTTGCCGCGCCGGGCGGAGTGGAATTGTGTACTGCGCACAGGCCGTTCCAGCGTGCTACCGTCGATCTCGGTTGCAGTCGTGGTTCCCGAAACTTCGAGTGCCCCACCCGGTTCTGTCCGTTGGGGGCGCTTTTGTATTTCCGGTCATTTCCGGGCGGGGTGATCATTGCGGCGACAGGGTGTCCGCGCAGTGTGGAGCCCTATGTACTGCCCCGAAGGAGATATGACATGGCTACTGGTACCGTCAAGTGGTTCAACGCGGAAAAGGGCTTCGGCTTCATCGAGCAGGAGGGCGGCGGCGCTGACGTGTTCGCCCACTACTCGAACATCGCCGCGCAGGGCTTCCGTGAGCTCCTGGAAGGCCAGAAGGTGAACTTCGACATCGCGCAGGGCCAGAAGGGCCCGACGGCCGAGAACATCGTTCCGGCCTGACGCTGACCCACATTCTGCAGCTGGGGCCCGCATCCTTCGGGGTGCGGGCCCCAGCTGCGCACATCCCCTTTCTGTTTTTGTCAACGGTCCATACTCGTGATTCTCCCTGCTGTTCATTGCTGCGGGAATTCCTTGATATGCGCCACATCGAGGAAGGTTCCGCATGAACCGCACGTACACGAACGACCGCCCCGCCCGCACCCGTGACCGCCGTGCCGACGCCGGAAGGGGCGGCAGCGGCTACGGCTCGCAGGCGTCGCGCCGTTCCGGCGGTCACCGCCGCCGGCCGGCCACAGTGCAAGGTGAGTTCGCGCCGCCCAGGACGATCACCCCCGCGCTGCCCCCCGTCGAGGGCTTCGCCGAACTCGACATGCCCGAGCCCCTGCTCACCGAACTCGGCAGGCAAGGTATGACCGTGCCTTTCCCCATCCAGGGAGCGACGCTGCCGAACTCCCTGGCGGGCCGTGACGTACTGGGCCGCGGGCGCACCGGTTCCGGCAAGACCCTCGCCTTCGGCCTCGCCCTGCTCGCCCGTACCGCCGGACAGCGTGCTGAACCCCGCCGACCGCTCGGGCTGATCCTCGTACCGACGCGTGAGCTGGCGCAGCAGGTGGCCGACGCGCTCACGCCGTACGCCCGTTCCGTCAGGCTGCGGCTGGCCACCGTGGTGGGCGGGATGTCGATCGGCCGGCAGGCCGGCGCGCTGCGCGGCGGGGCCGAGGTCGTCGTCGCGACGCCCGGACGGCTCAAGGACCTCATCGACCGTGGCGACTGCAGCTTGAACCACGTGGGCATCACGGTGCTGGACGAGGCCGACCAGATGGCCGACATGGGTTTCATGCCGCAGGTCACCGCGCTGCTCGACCAGGTGCGTCCGGAGGGGCAGCGGATGCTGTTCTCCGCCACCTTGGACCGCAACGTCGACCTGCTGGTTCGCCGCTACCTGACCGACCCCGTCGTGCACTCGGTCGACCCGTCGGCCGGCACGGTCACGACGATGGAGCACCACGTCCTGCACGTCCATGGCGCCGACAAGCACGCCGCCACGACCGAGATCGCCGCCCGCGACGGCCGCGTGATCATGTTCCTGGACACCAAGCACGCCGTCGACCGGCTGACCCAGGACCTGCTCGACAGCGGGGTACGCGCCGCCGCGCTGCACGGCGGCAAGTCGCAGCCGCAACGCACCCGCACGCTGGCGCAGTTCAAGACGGGGCACGTCACCGTGCTGGTGGCGACCAATGTCGCGGCGCGCGGCATCCACGTCGACAACCTCGACCTGGTCGTCAACGTCGATCCGCCGACCGACCACAAGGACTACCTCCACCGCAGCGGCCGTACCGCCCGCGCCGGCGAGTCCGGCAGTGTCGTCACGCTCGTCACACCGAACCAGCGCCGCGGCATGGTCCGCCTCATGTCGGACGCCGGAATCCGGCCGCAGACCACCCAGATCCGCTCGGGAGACGAGGCCCTGAGCCGGATCACGGGCGCCCAGGCCCCGTCCGGCATCCCGGTCGTCATCACCGCACCGGTGGCCGAACGCCCCAAGCGCGGCGCCTCCGCCCGGGGCCGGCGCCGCCCTTCCTCGGCGACCCGGCGCGCCCCCGTAGGCCGGCCCGTCCTCGACACGGTGGCCTGAACCTTCGTGGTCGGCGAAGTCGACCCATCCCAGCAGGAGGCACTCTTTGACGTTGATTCAGACGCAGCCCCGCTCGGCGGACGCCTGCCCCGTGCACAGGTCGGCGGTGGAGGTCATGGACGCGGCCGGACCGCAGGTCTGTGACGACATGAGCGTTGAGGTGGCGCTGGCCCTCATGGCCGCCGCACGCACGGGCCGGCTGGTCGTCTGCGACCAGGACGAGCAGCGGATCGGCCTGGTGACCCGAACCGCGCTCACCGCCGTCCGCGACAGCGGCGCTCGCACGGACCGCGTCCGCCTGTGCGACATCCTCGCCACCCGCTGAATCGCCTGCCCTGGTCGGACCGTTCTTCCCTCTCCCTGTGAGGCCACATGCGCTGCGTCATCGCCCGCTTCCCCTTCGAGCTCACCAAGGACGGAGTGCTGGAATCGATGAAGGGCGTCAAGCCCGAACCGGTCACCGGAGAATCGGTGATCATCGGCCGCCGCCAGTACCCCGTCAAGCAAGTCGGCCAAGTCGTCACCCGCCAGGACCGCCGTGACTTCAGCGCCACCGAAGTCCTCCGGGCCATGACCCGGCTCGGCTTCACCTGCCGCGCCCTCCCCGAAGCCGCGCCTTCGGGCGCCCCCGGCTCGGTGCAGTACGCCTCCGCGATGCTCGGCACCCCCGTGACGGTCTGACCGGGCGAACAGGCACGAACCGACATCTGACAAGCGTTGTGGGCCCGACCGGTACGCCGGTCGGGCCCACAACGCGTGCAGCGGGTTCCCGACGTCGCCGTCGCTCGGTGGTCGGGACGGCCGAGACCACCTGTGGACCGGTCGAGGCGGATTACCTCGGCTTCGAGCACGCGAAAATCTGTCCCGGCAAGAGTAGACATTGGGTCGTGGTGTGGTTATGGTTTCTCTCGTAGCCGAGATCGAGACAAGCCCGGCAGAGGTGAACTGCCGGGCAGCAGTAACGAAGTTCGCAGGACGGTGCGGCGGTGGAGTTCCGAAGCCAAGGCGGTTGCAGGACGGCGACGGGACTGACGGCCGCACCGGGTGGCCCGCGGTGATCAGGGGCCGCCGACAGTTCGCAGTTTCCGCCGGTGAGTAGTTGACCAAGAGGGAAGAACGGAGGAGCCGAACGCCATCAGGATCGCCCGGGCGGACGCATTGGGCCCGGGTACCGTAGGACATCGATAGTGAGGTGGTCTCCGGTCAAGCAACCGCGATCCCCGCGCCCCCGACAGTGTGTCGGGAAGGTCTGCGGAAACAGAGGGCCGGTGCAGTGTCAGGGCCGGCAGATGGTGTAGTAGTTCCTTCGGGGCCCTGGTGCCGGGACGGCGCCAGGGCCCCTCAACGCGTCCCACAAAGAGGTGCAATGACAGCAGACGACACGTTCGGCCGTCTCGACGACGACGATTACCCCGCCTACACCATGGGCCGGGCCGCCGAGATGCTCGGCACCACCCCTGCCTTCCTCCGCGCCCTCGGCGAAGCCCGCCTGATCACCCCCCTGCGCTCCGAAGGCGGCCACCGCCGCTACTCCCGCTACCAACTGCGGATCGCCGCCCGCGCCCGGGAACTCGTCGATCGGGGCACCCCCATCGAGGCCGCCTGCCGGATCGTCATCCTCGAAGACCAGCTCGAGGAAGCCCAGCGCATCAACGCCGAATACCGCCGCGCCGCCGAAGCAGCGAACCCCACGGCAGCAGGGTGAGATGAGCAGTGCCCGTCAGCGTCGGCGGGCATCGCGCGCACGATTCGGTGTGCAGTGTGATCCTTTCCTGTGGTGACGCGGTGTGCGGGCGTGTAGCGTCTGCGTCAGCTGTCGTGGTTCGGAGTTCCCCTTGCCCACGCCTTCGGTGTGGGCGTTTTGCTGTGCTGTGCCGCAGGGACCAGGACGATCACCTCCGTCTCCCTCCATGGAGGGGGAGGCGTTCATCGACTGGAAGGCCAAGGACATGGCAACGGGAACAGTGAAGTGGTTCAACGCGGAGAAGGGCTTCGGCTTCATCGCCCAGGACGGCGGCGGTCCGGATGTCTTCGCGCACTACTCCGCGATCAACTCCACCGGTTTTCGTGAGCTCCAGGAGGGCCAGGCCGTGACGTTCGACGTCACCCAGGGCCAGAAGGGTCCGCAGGCCGAGAACATCAACCTGGCCTGACCTCGCGGACTGCACGAGGGATCGCGCACGCCGCGTCCGGCGGCCGCCGCTCGCTCTCGTGCCGGGCCGGCGAAGGACCAAGGGCCGCGCAGCCATCGCTGCGCGGCCCTGCCGTTGCGGCGCCGAGGCCGACGCGACCGCGGCTCAGGCGTCGATGATGACGGGGATGATGAGGGGCTTGCGGCGGTGGGTGCGGAACGCCCAGTTCGCCACGGCGCGGGCGATGAGTTGTTCGAGTTGGTGCGCGTCCCCGACGCCTTCCTCGGCCGCGGTCGCCAAGGTCTTCTCGATGACGGGGATGACCGCCTCGAAGGTGGTGTCGTCGTGGACGAAGCCCCGAGCCAGGAAGTCGGGGGCCTCGGCGAGCGCGCCGGTGTCCGCGTCGACGATCGCCACCACCGTGACCACGCCTTCGGCCGCGAGGGTGAGGCGGTCCTTGAGGGACGCTTCGGTGGCGCCGCCGACTTCCATGCCGTCCACATAGACGTTGCCGGCGGGGACCTTGCCGGTGATGGACGCGCGCCCGTCGACGAGGTCGACGACGACGCCGTCCTCGGCGATCACGACCCGTTCGGGGTCGACACCGGTACGGATGGCGAGGTCGGCGTTGGCCCGCAGATGGCGCCATTCCCCGTGCACGGGCATGACGTTGCGGGGTTTGACGATGTTGTAGCAGTAGACGAGTTCGCCGGCGCTGGCATGCCCGGAGACGTGCACCTTGGCGTTGCCCTTGTGGACCACGTGCGCGCCCCACCGCGTGAGTCCGTTGATCACCCGGTAGATGGCGTTCTCGTTGCCGGGGATGAGGGAGCTGGCGAGCAGGACGGTGTCCCCCTTGCCGATGCGGATCACGTGGTCCCGGTTGGCCATCCGGGACAGCGCGGCCATCGGTTCGCCCTGGGAGCCGGTGCACACCAGAGTGATCTTGTGGTCCGGGAGCTTCTCCAGCTCCTTGGTGCTCACCACCAGACCGGAGGGCACCTTCAGGTAGCCCAGGTCACGGGCGATGCCCATGTTGCGCACCATCGACCGGCCGACGAATGCGACCTTGCGGCCGTGCTGGTGGGCGGCGTCCAGGACCTGCTGGATACGGTGCACGTGGCTGGCGAAGCTGGAGACGATGACCCGGCGCGGCGCGGTGCGCATCACCTGCTCGATGGCCGGGTTCAGCTCCAGCTCGGAGGTGGTGAATCCGGGTACTTCGGCGTTGGTGGAGTCGGTGAGGAACAGGTCCACGCCCTCCTCGCCGAGGCGGGCGAAGGCGCGCAGATCGGTGATGCGGTCGTCGAGAGGGAACTGGTCCATCTTGAAGTCGCCGGTGTGCAGCACCATCCCGGCCCGGGTGCGGATCGCGACCGCGAGGCTGTCGGGGATGGAGTGGTTCACCGCCACGAACTCGCAGTCGAAGGGCCCGAAGCCACGCCGGTCGCCCTCCCGCACCCGCACCGTGCGAGGCCGAATGCCGTGCTCCTTGAGCTTGGCCTCAAGGAAGGCCAGCGTCAGCTTGGAGCCGACGACGGGAATGTCGGACCGCTCGCGCAGCAGGTAGGGGACACCGCCGATGTGGTCCTCGTGGCCGTGGGTGAGCACCACGGCCACGATGTCGTCCAGCCGGTCCCGGATCGAGGTGAAGTCCGGCAGGATCACGTCCACGCCGGGTTGGGTCTCCTCGGGGAACAGCACTCCGCAGTCGACGATGAGCAGCTTGCCGGCGTGCTCGAAGACGGTCATGTTGCGGCCGATCTCGCCCAGGCCGCCCAGGGCGATGACCCGCAGGCCTCCTTCGGGAAGCGGCGGGGCGGCTTTCAGCGCGGGGTGCGGATGACTCATGCCCTGACGGTACCCGCAGAGCGGGACAGGGCGATCCCGCCCGGGCGATCTTCTGTCTCGTCGGAGGGGCGCCCGCGAGAGACAAGAGGGTCTGACGGGTGAGCGAGACAGGATGCGACGCGGGGCTCCTGGCGCCCAAAGGTCACAGCCTTCGCTTCCGCAAAGTCGAACGGCTCTGGAGGTGGCCCGCCGACGCCCGTCCCGCCGCTGCCCGTCCGCGGCCGCCGTGCATCACCCGGGTTCGCCTGGGAACCCGGGGGACGCCCGGAGCAAGAACCACCAGCAGGAGGAGGCACGGCGCATGCCCAACCCGCAGCAGCCTGAAATACGGCGCGACGACAAGGGTGCCGCCACCCCCGAAGACAGCCGCCGGCTGAAGGCAGACCAGGCAGGCGGCGGGGCGAGCGGTCACGCGCATGGCACGGACAAGGGCGACAAGGGCGGCGGAGAGGGCGGCGGAGTGCCTCCGGCCCAGCAGCCCGATCACCCCTGAGTGCCATACGACACCTGCCGAACGGCCCCGTGGTGGGCCGTTCGGTGTATCCGGGGCTGACAAACGATCCGCCGGCTCATCACCGGCGTGGGGCGGCGTACGCATGCCCGAGCTGGTGCTCCGGATGACAGGGGCCGACGGATGGGCTGAGCTGTCTCCAAGCGTTTGAGACAACCGCGGTACAGGCACTCGCAGAGCCGGGCAGGAACGACAGCAGCCTGTGGGACGGAGCTACCTTCCATGCGCATCCTTGGCGTCAATGCCCTGTTCCACGACCCGGCCGCCGCCCTCGTCGCCGACGGCCGCACGGTCGCGGCGGCCGAAGAGGAGCGCTCGAGCCGCCGGGAGCACGGCATGGCACGGGTGAGGGAAGGAGCCCGATGACGACACGTCCGCGTCTGCTGGTCCTGCGCGCCCTGGGCCTGGGCGACTTCCTGGCCGGTGTACCGGCCCTGCGCGCGCTGCGCCGGGGTTTCCCGGACCACGAACTGGTGCTGGCCGCCCCGGAGGAGCTCGCCCCGGTGGCCGCGGCCACGGGAGCGGTCGACCGGCTGCTGACCGCCTCCGCTCCCGGCCGGGCCGTACCGCGCCGCCTGGACTGGACCGGCCCGCCGCCCGACGTCGCCGTCGACCTGCACGGCAACGGCCCGCCCAGCCACCGGCTCCTGCAGTCCCTGCACCCGCGCCGACTCCTCGCCTTCGCGCACCCCGGCACACCCGAGATCGACGGACCGCCCTGGTACGCCGAGGAACACGAACGGGACCGCTGGTGCCGTTTCCTGGAGGCGTACGGCATCCGCGCCGACGCGAGCGACCTGCGGCTGCCGCGCCCGACGGAACCGTCCCCCGCCCCCGGCGCGATCGTCCTGCACCCAGGCGCCGGAGCGCCCTCACGCTGCTGGCCCGTCGACCGGTACGCCACCGTGGCCACCGCCCTCGGCGAGCGCGGCCACCGGGTCGTGGTCACCGGAGGACCGGACGAGGAGGACCTCGTGGCGCGGCTGGCCAAGGAGGCCCGTCTGCCCGACACCGACGTGTTCGGCGGCGGCCTCCCCTTCGGGCGGCTCTCCGCCCTCGTGGCCGACGCCCGCGCCGTCGTCAGCGGCGACACCGGCATCGCCCACCTCGCCGTCGCCCACGCCACCCCTTCCGTCACCATGTTCGGCCCCGTGCCGCCCAGCCGCTGGGGCCCGCCCGCACATCCGCGCCACCAGGTCCTGTGGCGCCGGGGGCCGGCCGGCGACCCGCACGGGCGCCGCACCGACCCGGTCCTCCTCCGCATCCGCCCCGAGGACCTCCTGGACGCCCTCGACCGACTCCCCGAGGCGTCATGAGACAAGCCTCCGTCGGCGTCGTCATCGCCACCCACGACCGCGCGCCCACCCTCGCCCGCACCCTCCGGCGTCTCGCCTCCACCGACGTACGTGGCGTTCAGCGACGACGACTCCTGGTGGGCGCCGGGCGCCCTGAGCCGCGCGGCCGGCCTGCTCGACGCCCACCCGCGACTCTGCCTGATCTTTTCCCGCCGTCGTACGGACAATCAGCGTGACGGAACCAGCCGGGGCGGCCGCGGACCACGTCCCAGGGCTGGAGCCGGTACGCGATCGACGAGGACGTCCGCAGTGCCCGGTGAGTCGAGCGGGGTGGTGCGGAGCGGTCGGGGAGTCGGCGGTGGTGCGGGCATCGCCGGGCGCGGGGGCGGGGAGGGCCGTGGATGGCCCGGCGGCACGCCGCCGAAGCGGCGTCGGGGTCACCGCTGCGGAAGCCAGTAGTGGTCGATCCTGCGTGAGGGGTGCTTCTCGGGTGGGTGGGTGTCGTCGAAGCGGAAGGTGAGGCTGTTCATCACGCCCACGACGCCGTCCACCTTCCAGGTCAGCCGGAGCACCAGCGGGATGTCGCTGCGCTGTTCCAGGCAACCTTCCAGCATGGCCACGCCGTCGTGGACGGAGACGACGACCGTGTGGGGCGGCAGGGACATGGTGCGGGTCAGGACCTCGTCAATGATCTCCTGGCGGATCTCCTCGTCGGTCCGCAGGAAGACCCGTAGCAGGTCACGGCGGGTGGCGATGCCGATGAGGCGGTCCTCCTCGTCGACCACGGGCAGCCGTTCGACGTGATGACGCTCCATAACCCGGGCCGCGTCCGCGACACCTTGTTCCGGGTGCACTGTGATCGCAGGCGTCGACATCAACTGCCCGGCGGTGGTGGCACGCGCCTTGGCGGTCGTGCGCCGCGTCCTGCGGCGCAGTGCCGGGAGCCGGAAGCCGCGTCCCCGGTCCCGTTCGGCTTGCGCCGCCTGCCGGAGGATCAGGTCGGTCTCGGATATCACGCCCACGACCTTGTCGTCGGCGTCCAGCACCGGCAGGCCACTGATCCGGTGCCGGCCCAGCAGGCGCGCCACCTCCTTGAACGGCGTCTCCTGGCGGGCGCCGACGACCTCCCTGGTCATGACCTCGCCGACCGTGCAGGTCTTCATGGCTGTCCTCCCTCCTTCACGGCGCCATGCAGCGTGACGTGGTCTGTGGCGCGTACGGCGCGTACGGGCCTGACGGACACCGCGGGTCGTGGCCCCGCGATGTGCATCAAGGGCCGGAACTCGCGGGTTCGAGCGGCCGGTCCGGCCATTGTTGTCCCGTTGGACTGTCCCGGGTGACCGGCCCTGTGATGCCACTTCAGCCTCCCGTGCAACGACTTGAAGGGGCAGGGCCGGTCGTCCCGGACCGCCCGGGCCGACCCGTCCCCTTCTCAGCCGGCCGCGGAAGGACCGACGGGTCACGCCGTTTCGAGGGATCGAAGAGCAGGAGGCCGCCCCACCGTGGCGCGCGAGGGGCGGTGACGGAGGCAGTCCTGTCCGGCACTGCGGGATAACCTCCCTGCCACTCACGGCGAGAAGCACGGGGGCCGTGAAGCCCGAGGAAAGGGACCTCTGGTCCCTGCGCACGGCTCGGTGTTCGTAGCAGGCTTCAGAGCGGACACGCGGACACGCGGACGCCGAGGAGGCACAGGTCATGGACCGACACGTTGCCGTAGGGATCGACGGTTCTGCCGAGAGCCTCGCCGCCGCGCACTGGGCGGCCCGGGAGGCGCTGCGCCGCGGCGCGGAGCTGCAGATGGTGCACGCCTGGCAGGTGCACGCGCGTCCTCCGGCCTATGTGCCCATGGGCATGACCGAGCGCGGCTGGGCCAAGCAGATCCTGGCAGAGGCGTCGAACAGTGTCCGTGCCGCGCACCCCGCGCTGAGCATCGTCGACCGGCAGGTGAAGGAAGCACCGGTGGCCGTCCTGCTCGAAGCGGCCGAACGCGCCGACCTCCTGGTGCTCGGCTCCCGCGGTCTCGGCGGTGTCACGGGCTTCCTGCTCGGCTCGGTCTCCCAGCGGGTCCTCGCCAGGTCTTCGCGCCCCGTCGTCCTGGTCCGGGCAGGTGAGAGCTCCGCCGCCGAACACCTCCCGGCCCCCGACGGTGTCTCCCCGGAGGAGATCCCCGAGCTCCCGTACCGCGACATCGTCCTCGGCCTCGACACCGGCCAACCCTGCGACGACCTCGTCGAGTTCGCCTTCGCGGCGGCCCTGCGCCGCAGCACCGGGCTGCGCGTGGTCCACACCTTCACCGTCCCGCCGGGATACGCCACCGCCGACCGGGTCGTCCCGCCGCCCGGCCCGGAGTTGCTCGCGGAGCACGAACATGCCGTGGTCGCGGCGCTGCGCCCGTGGTGCGAGAAGTTCCCCGAGGTCGCCGTCACCGAGACGGTCGCCGAGGGCCGGGCGGCCACCGAACTGGTCCGTGCCGCTGCCGGGGCGGCCCTGGTGGTGGTGGGGCGCCGGATACGGGACAGCCGTCTCGGTACCCACACCGGTCCGGTCACTCACGCGGTGCTGCACCACGTCGGCTGCCCCGTCGCCGTTGTGCCCCACGTCTGAACCAGCATCAGCGCCGGGAGGTCATCGGCTTCTCCCATTCATCGAGGTCGGTAGTCGGCGCCGATTCGGACGGTTACGATCCGTTGCCTTCCCGCTGGGCTCGCCGCCGGGGTCGGGTCCCGCTCCTCGGCCTCCGCGATGGCCCCCCACTCGTCCTGCTCGGCCGCCAACGACTCCCGGGCCTGCCCGAAAGTGCGGTTCGGTTATGTTCCGGCAACGCCTCCTCCCGCTGTCCATGAGCGACAGTCTCCGCGACTGAGGACCACCAGCGATACCGTCAGCCGTCGGCAGAGACGGCCACGGCCCGCCGGCGCACCATGGTCAACTTCGGGGTTGTGTTGCGGGGTTCGGCTGTCGAGCGGCCTTGACCGGCCCCTTGGTCCGAGCCGGGCGCCTAGCGCGATGCCCTCGCGGTCGGCTCCGGCCTGAGGCACGCTCTGGGTGGTTCACCGCAGCCGCGTCCAGGGACCCGGAGCGCGCCTGCTCTTCGCAGCTGGGCGCTCTGGGGGAAATGCGGGCCCGCACTATGTGCGTTGAGGAGCCGGAGCACGCCGTACCCCGGCCGGGCGGTCACCGCCGGTGCATGGTCTCCAGCGCCTCCACCAGGACGTGCGGGTCGTGGTGTCCCTTGTAGACCTCGGGCGGGCGCCGGTCGAGGCCGAGGAGTTCGGCGACGGCGGTCCAGGCGGTGCGCACGGAGTACTCGACGGTGAAGACGACGTCGTCGGGTACTTCGGCGAACTGGCCGATGAAGGCGAGGTTCACCGAGCCCTCGGGCACCACGTGCGGTCGGTCGTCGCGCCGGCGGGCCAGGAACTGGCTGGTGATGTACGGCATCAGGCAGGGCACGACGGTGGAAGTCGCAAGGACGCGGTCGGTGAGGTCCTGGTCGAAGTGCAGGTGGTGCAGGACCTCCTGGAGGATCTCCCGGCCGGTGCATGCGGTCATCGCCTTGCCGGTGCGATTGCCTGGCCGGTCGGGGGACAGGCCGTAGCCCCACCAGACCGTCACGCCGTCGGGCTGGTCGCGGTAGACGGGCTGGTGGTTGGCGACGATGGTGAGCAGCCAGTTGGAGGCGGTGAAGGTCATCAGGCCGCCCTTGCCCGTCTCCCGGCCGCTGAACTTCTCCAGGGCGTCGAGGAAGGAGGGGTCGGTGGCGGTGACGGTGAACGACTCCCATCGGGAGGCGGGGATGTTCTTGTCGAAGGTGTCCGGGTTGCCGAAGCCGTGGTGCGCCCTTGCCAGCCGGTGCCACAGCAACCAGGCGTCCGATCGCCGCGGGTGCGGTGGGGGAGCGGTGGTGTGCGAGCCGAGGCTGGAGGAGTCGGTCATGGAGCCGTTGGTGATCAGGACGAGGTCCTGGGGCGCCACGTGGATGCGCTCATGGCGGCCGCTGCGGTCCAGCCGGATGACTTCGACCCGGGTTCCGGGGCCCGGTGCGAGGTCCAGGTCCGTCACCGAGCAGCCGGTGTGGATGGTGACGCCCTGCTCGGCCAGCCACGCCTGCAATGGGCGGACGATCGAGTCGTACTGGTTGTAGCGGGTGCGTTGGATGCCCGTCATCGAGGCGAACGACGGGAAGAGGTGGATGAACCGCTTGAGGTAGCGGCGGAACTCGATCGCGCTGTGCCAGGGCTGGAAGGCGAACGTGGTGCACCACATGTACCAGAAGTTCGTGGTGAAGAAGTGTTCGCCGAAGCAGTCGTTGATCTTCTTGCCGTCCAGCATTCCCTCCGGGGTCGCCAGGCACTTCACCAGCTCCAGCCGGTCGCGCTCGGAGAACCCCATGGACCGGACGTCGGTGATCTTCCCGTCCGCGTCGACGAGGCGTGCGGCGTCGTCCCAGCCGAACTCCTCGTATGCGGCGAGGAGGTCCTCGGTCACCGACACCGACGGATCATCGAGGGTGGGGATGGTGGACAGCAGGTCGTAGGTGCAGCGGAATTCGGCTTCGAACATCCGCCCGCCGCGCATGGTGTAGCCGGCCTCGGGCGTTCCGCCGGCGTCCAGGCTGCCGCCTGTGCGTTCCTGCTGTTCGAAGAGGTGGATGTCGCCGCCGTCGAATCCGCCGTCGCGGATCAGGAACGTGGCGGCGGCGAGCGCCGCGATACCGCTGCCCACCAGATAAGCCTTCGCCATCACAAAACTCCTCGTTCTGCCTGTTGATCGGGAACCGCACACCATCAGCGTTTCCGGTGGCAGTGAGCGCCGTCAGTGGGCCGTTGGTCACCCGAGGGTGCCGCATGGCCCGGCAGGTGGGCTCCCCGTGCGAGGGCGCTTCACGCTCACCGACCGTGGGCTCCCCGTGCGGGGCGCTTCACGCTCACCGACGCCGCGGGCCAGCGGGAATCGCAGAGGCCCGGTCGGTGGACCGCCGCCGACCGGGCCCGCATTCATCGCGTACTCACGCCGGGTGAGAGTCCGCCGTCGGACCGCTTCCTTCGGCAGGACGCGGGATACCGGGGCCGCCGCGCCATGGCGGGGCCGCCGTCCGGTGGTCGTCGTGTCCGGCGCGGGCCGCCTTGTCGATCTGGCGGCGCAGACGGTCCTGGAGCTGGTCGACGACTTCCCGGCCGGTGGCCTCTTCGGCGAGCACGACGACTTCTCGCCTTCCGACGTGCAGGGCGGCTGTCGCCGTCCAAGGACGGTCCGCGTGGTGAGCGGCTGCTCGCGTGATCCGCACCTTGCCGGAGGCGGCGGGCAGTCCCGGCCGACCCACGACAGCGTCGATCTTCGTGCGGGCGTACGAGAGGGTCTCCTCGTCCACCTCGCCTTCCGAACGCAGCAGCACGGTGGGGGCGGCGGCCTGGGTGTCATTGCTGGTCATGCCAATTTCCTCTCCTGGAGTTCGGTGGGACGTCCGGCGTTCAGGCCGTCGGGCCGGGCAGCCACAGGTCGGGGCCGAAAACCTCGTAGCGGATGCGCTGCGGGGGAACTCCGGCGCTCAGCAGCTGTGCGCGGATGTCGCGCATGAACGGCAGCGGGCCGCACAGGAACACGGTGGCGTTCTCGGACAGTTCGATGCCGTCGAGGTTCATCAGGCCCTCGCGGGCGTCGGGTTCCTCCGGGCTCGGGTGCTCGTACCAGAAGATGGCGCGGGCGCCCGGCAGTTGCCCGACCAGCTCGGTTGTCTCGGTGCGCAGGGCGTGGTCGGAGGGGGAGCGGTCGGCGTGCAGGACCAGCACCGGGCGGGTCGAGCCGAGGGCGGTGAGCTGGGCCAGGATGCTGGTCATGGGGGTGCCGCCGATGCCTGCGGAGACCAGGACGACCGGCGTGCTGGCGTCGGCTGCGTCGAGGAAGACGTCGCCGAAGGGCGGGGACAGCGTCAGTTCGTCGCCCTCGTGGATCTGGTCGTGCAGCAGGTTGGAGACCTCGCCGTCCGGCGTGTCGGCCGTGCCGGCGACTCGCTTGACGGTGATGCGCCGCAGGCCCCCGCCCGGGTCGGAGGAGAGGCTGTACTGGCGCAGCTGGTGGACGCCGTCGGCCATCAGGACCCGCACGCTGACGTACTGGCCCGCCCGCGCACGCGGGGCCGGCCGGCCGTCGGCCGGTTGGAGCAGGAAGGAGACCACTTCTGGGGTCTCGGTGCGGCGCTCGACGACCGTCCACCGCCGCCAGATCTGGCCGGGCTCCACGCCCGCGTCCTGGTACAGGCGGGCCTCCCGGCCGATCAGGGCACCGGCCATCAGCCAGTAGACCTCGTCCCAGGCGGCCGCCACCTCCGGGGTCACCGCGTCGCCGAGCACCTCGGCTATCGCCCCGAACAGGTACTTGTGCACGATCGTGTACTGGTCTTCGGTGACGCCGACAGCGGCGTGCTTGTGCGCGATCCGGTCCAGCAGGACGTCCGGGCGCGTGTCCGGGGCGTCGAGCAGCGCGGTCGCGAACCCGGCGATCGAGCCTGCCAGCGCGCGTCGCTGGGCTCCGCTGGCCTGGTTGCCGCGGTTGAACATCCCGTCGAGCAGTTCCGGCCGGTCGCGGAACATCGCGCCGTAGAAGCGGGTGGTGATCTCGTCGAGCGCGCCGGCCACGGCGGGCAAGGTGGCACGGATGACGGCGGCGGATTCTGCGGACAGCATGAAGCCTCCCAGACAGGGGGGTGGGGTGGAAGGACGCCGCATCGCATCCGGCGGCATCTCCTGTGTAGCAGGCACGTGACCGGGTTTCGGCGCTGTCGAGCGGCGCTGGGCGAACAGGGGCCGAACGGCCCCATGGATTCAGGCACATCGGTCCCACGACCCGCACCGTCGCAGGGCCGCACGGCACCGGGATGACCGACTGTCGGCTCTGTCTGTGGCAGCCGTTCCGGGTGAGCGCCGGCGGCGATCGCCAGGCGCTGCGCAAGCCGCACGTTGAGGGAGATGGACCTCCGGGCGGTCTACTGTTCGCGGTGCCACTGCCGGTATGCGGCCACCGCCGTCGGCAGAGTGGGAAAGATCCGTTCGCGGCCGACGGACTCCGCCAAGCCGTACGCCGTCAGGTCGTCCAGCAGGTCCTGCTTGACGCGGGCGAGGGCGAAGACGATGCCGCGGTGCGCAAGTTCGCGGCGGAGTGCGTCGACCGAGTCCAGGGCGGTGATGTCGACCTCCACATTCGCCTCGGTGTTGAGAACGAACCAGCGGACCGGTTCGGTCTGTTCGTCCACAGCGGCCAGGGCCCGGCGGCGGAAGTTCTCGGCGTTGGCGAAGAACAGCGGGGAGTCGTAGCGGTAGACGAGCAGGCCGGGGATGGTGCGGGCCTGGGGGTAGTCGTCGATGTCGTGCATGCCGGCCACACCGGGGACGATGCCCTGGACGGCGTCGTGCGGGCGGGCCACCCGGGTGAGCAGTTCGGCCACGGACAGGCCGACGGCGACCAGCACGCCGTACAGGATGTCCAGGGCGAGAACCCCGGCCAGGCAGCCGAGCGCCAGCAGGAGTTCCCGACGGCGAAAGGATGCCAGCCGCCGGAACCCTGTCAGGTCGATCATGCGGACGGCCGCGTAGACGACGAGCGCCCCGAGGATCGCCGTGGGGGTGCGGGAGAGCAGCGGGCTCAGGAAGAGCAGGACCGCGAGGACGGCCGCGCCGGCGACCAGTGCGTACGCCTGGCTGTGCCCGCCTGCTGATGAGGCGAGCGCGGTTCGGCTGGCGCTGCTGCTGACCGGGAATCCGTGCAGTGTGCCCGCGCCGAGGTTGGCCGCGCCCATAGCGAGGAACTCCTGGTTGGCGTCGAGCCCGGAACCCTTGTCGTCGCGCGTGGTGAAGGCCCGTGCGGTGAGGATGAAGTCGGTGTAGCCCACCAGGAGGAGGCCCAGGGCGGCCAGGATCAGGTGCGGCAGTTCGGTCAGGTCCGGCAGGGCCACGGCGGGCAGGCCCGACGGGACGTCGCCGATCACCTTGATGCCGAAGTGGTCGTCGAGGTCGAACAGGGATACGGCCGCCGTGGCGAGGACCACGACGAGGAGGGGGCCGGGAACGGCGCGGTGGAAGCGGGCCACCGTGAAGAGGACGCCGAGCGCCACCATGGCGAACAGGGCCGTGGCCACGTGGACGTGTGACAGGTTCCGTACGCAGGACCACAGGGTTGCGAAGAAGGCCGAGCCCGTCGTCGGGACACCGATGAGTTTGGGAAGCTGGTCCACGATCATGATCAGCGCGACGCCCGCCAGATACCCGATCAGCACCGGCCGGGACAGCAGATCCGCGACGAAGCCGAGCCGCGCCGCCCATGCCAGCACGCACAGCAGACCGACCGCGATCGCGAGGGTCGCCGCCAGCGTCGCGTAACGGGCCGGATCTCCGGCGGCGAGCGGCCCGACCACCGTCGCCGTCATCAGCGCGGTCGTCGACTCCGGGCCGACCGAGAGCAGGCGGGAGGAGCCGAGCAGGGCGTACAGGGCGAGCGCGGGCAGGATCGCCCACAGCCCGGCGACCGGCGGCAGGCCGGCCACGCCCGCGTACGCCATCACCTGGGGCACGAGATACGCGGCCACTGTCACTCCGGCCAGGACGTCGCCTCTCAGCCACGAGCGCCGATAGCCGAGCAGCGTGCCGAGTCCGGGCACCAGACGTCGCCATTGTGAAGCACGGTCGACCGAGCTCTGGAACATGATCCTCCTTGGGGCGAAGGACTCAGGATCCTCCGGACTCCTGGCCGGCCGCGAGGTGCCGAACGGCCGCGAGGCATCTTCTGCCAGCACAGCGCTGCTGGTCGACATGGCGGGCAGGGGCCGCCAACACTTCCTTGGGGAACAGATCGCGACGAGCACTCTGACCGAGGCTGGGTGCGCCTGGACGCCACCGCTCGCACGCACCGCTGTGTCGTCGGTCGGCGTCGCCGGACGCTGCGATATTGAGAACAGCGGTCGGCTCATGGGGCCTATCGGCCCCCGAAAGGGGACCTGCGGTCTCTGCACCGTGCCGTTCCCCCACCACCACCCTGGGATCGGAACCCCGATTCAGGAGGTGGACATCAATGTCCCGCACCGTCACCGTGGGCCTCGACGGCTCGCTCGAGAGTCGTGCTGCTGCCGAGTGGGCGGCCCGTGAAGCGAAGCTGCGCGGCCTGCCGGTGAAGCTCGTGCACGTCTGGGAGCCCGTCCCGGAGCCCATCGCGCAGGCCCCGCTCCTGGGTGCTGAGACGCAGCAGCACTGGAGCGAGCGGATTCCGCGTGAGGCGGCTGAGGGACTCCGCCTGCGTCACCCGGGTGTGGACGTGGTCATGGAGCAGATTTCCGGCAGGCCGACGGACGCTCTGGCGGAGGCTGCGAAGGATGCTGAGTTGCTGGTCCTCGGCTCCCGCGGGCTGAGCGGGATCGGGGGATTCCTCGTCGGGTCTGTTGGAGCGGCCGTGATCGCTCGCACCGAGACTCCCGTCGTCCTCGTGCGATCCGGCGAGCAGGCCGCCGACGAGCATGAGAAGGACCCTGTGGGCATCCCGTCCGCCGCCACCGCGTACCGCCCCGTGGTGCTCGGCCTCGACACCGACCACCCCGACGACACGGTGATCGCCTTCGCGTTCGATGAGGCCGCCCGACGGCAGACGTCCCTGCGGGTCGTGCACAGCTGGATCCTGCCGCCCTACTACGTCTCCAGCCTGCCCGCCGCCCCCGAGATAGGCGCGGAACTAGGCCGGCAGGACGCCGCCGCCCTGACCAAGGTCCTGAGCCCCTGGCGGCAGAAGTACCCGGCCGTCGAGGTCCTTGAGGAGTCCCGCCTCGGCAGCCCCGCCAACCACGTCATCGACGCCTCCCGCGAGGCATCGCTGGTCGTCGTCGGCCGCCGTATCCGCCGCAGCCCGATCGGCGCCCACATCGGACCCGTCACCCACGCCGTACTGCACCACGCCACCGCCCCTGTCGCCGTCGTCGCGCACGACTGAACTACCAACTGAGGGAGTGCAGATCATGAACGCACCGGCCGAACAAGCCCTTGCTGGGCCCCTGGTCGTGGGCGTGGACGGCTCCGAGCCGAGCCTGCGCGCCGTCGACTGGGCGGCCGACGAGGCCGCGCTGCGCGCAGTGCCGCTGCGGGTGGTGTACGCCTGCCTGTGGGAGCGGTACGAGGGGGCCGCCCTCGCCCGGGACATCGGCAAACCGACCGCGCTGCCCTTGGCCCAGGACGTCGTTGGCGCCGCCGCTCAGCGGGCCCGCGACCGGCACCCCGACCTGCAGGTGAGCGCCGACGTGGTGTTCGAGGAGCCGGAGTACGCCCTGGTCCGCGAGGCCCGGCACGCCTCCGCGCTGGTCGTGGGCACCCGCGGTCGCAGCGGCATCGCCGAGATGCTGCTCGGCTCCGTCAGTCTGGCCGTCGCCGCCCACGCAGACTGCCCGGTGATCGTGCTGCGCGGCAGCCACGACAACCAGGCGACGCCGCCCGTCCACGGACGGGTCGTCGTGGGCGTCGGCGAGGACGCGAAGGAGTCGGCGGCGGTGCGCTTCGCCGCCGAGGAGGCCCGGCGACGCGGGGTGCCGCTGGAGGCCGTCCGGGCCTGGCGGTGTCCCGCGCATGAGACCACCGGCCATCCCCTGCTCGCAGGGGACCCCGCCCGGCTGCACGAGGAGGGGGCCGCGGAGGAGCTGGAAGCGGCGCTGCAGGACGTCCCGGAGAACGTCGAGGTGCACCGGCGCACCGTCGAAGGCCACGCCCGCCGGGTGCTGGTGGACGCCTCGCACCGTGCCGACCTCCTGGTCGTCGGCGCCACGCGCCACGAAGGGCACTTGGGGCTCCAGCTCGGGCGGATCGCCCACGCCGTGCTGCACCACTCCGCCTGCCCGGTCGCCGTCGTTCCGCACCAGGCGCACGACGCCTGACGGGCGCCCCAGAGGCTCGCCGCGTGATCGGGGACAGAGGTCTGCGATCACGCGGCGGGCGCTCATAGCCCGTCGACGGCGGCCGTTCCGGCAGCTCCAACACCGGCGGCTGCGCCTCGCGATACGGCACAGAATCGAGCAGATGTGCGATCATGCTCGGCCGGGCCCGCCGCTTGTCATCGCTCTCGACCACGTACCACGGTGCCTCGGCAAGTCGGTGTGCACCATCATCTCGTCCTTCGCCCGGGAGTACGCCTCCCAGCGGGCGATCGACTCCAGGTCCATCGTCGACAGCTTCCAGCGCCGCACCGGATCCTGCAGCCGCCGCCGGAACCGCTCCTGCTGCTCGATGTCGCTCACCGAGAACCAGTACTTGCGCAGCAGGATCCCGTCCTCCACCAGCATCCGCTCGAAGATCGGGCACTGGCGCAGGAACAGCTGGTTCTCCTCCTTCGTGCAGAAGCCCATCTCGTGCTCCACGCCGGTCTGGTTGTACCAGGAGCGGCCGAACAGCACGATCTCTCCGGCGGCCGGCAGATGTTCGACGTAGCGGTGGAAGTACCACTGGGTGCGCTCGCGCAAGGTCGGCTTGGGCTGTGCCGCGATCCGGGCGACGCGAGGGTTGAGGTCGTCGAAGACCGGGACAGCACCGTAGCGACCGGCAGGAAGTGGCGCACCCCTATCCGTGTACGGCAGCCGAGCGGCGGTTTGGTGGGTCTCGGGTCGAGCCTGCCGAGCCGACCGGCGAAATGTTGGGGCCGACCGGTCCTCACATCGCCCCCGGACAGCCCATGGGCCACCCGCCCGATCCGCCGGATGCTCGAAGTGTCAAGAGGTTTGGAGGAGTCCCGCCATGACGCACGACGTGACCGACCGACCACCCGTCCACGCCTTGCTCGCGGACGGCACCACTGTGTGCATCCGTCCCGCGATGCCCGGCGACCACGATCAGCTGGAGGGGTTCTACGAGGAGATGTCCCCGGAGAACCTGCGCCTGCGGTTCTTCGCCGCGAGCCACCGGTCGGCCCGTCTGGCCGCCGACCGGGCCTGCGCCCGGGCGCACCCCGGCTACCGGGCGCTGCTGGCCGAGACGCAGGGCCGGGTGATCGGCCTCGCCGAGTACGACACCGGGGACGAGAAGGACACGGCGGAGATCTCCATCGCCGTCGCCGACGGACTGCACCACCGGGGCGTCGGCACTCTCCTCGTGGAGCACCTCGTCTCGGCCGCCCGCGCGGAGGGCATCACAACCCTCACCGCCGACGCGCTCAGCGAGAACCACGAGGTGCTGAGGCTCTTCGCCGACCTCGGCCTGCGTACCGCCCGCCGCTTCGAGGGCCCGGAGGTGCGCTGCGCCATCGCCCTCGACCAGAGCGACACCTACCTGACGGCCGTCGAGGAACGCGGCCGGGCCGCCGACGTCGCAAGCCTTCGGCCGCTGCTGCAGCCGGACGTGGTGGCCGTCGTCGGCGCCGGCCGCAAGCCGGGCTCGGTGGGCCGGGCGGTCCTGCACCAGCTGCACGCGGGCGGCTTCACAGGGCGGCTGTTCGCGGTGAACCCCGCCGCGCACTCGATCCTCGGCGTGCCGACCTACCCGTCCGTCAGCGCCCTGCCCAAAACACCCGACCTCGCCGTCGTCGCCGTACCCGCCGCCGCGGTCCCGGTGACCGCCGAGGAGTGCGGCAAAGCAGGCGTACGTGCCCTCCTCGTCGTCACCGCGGGACTGGACGCCGACCAGGCGCACGCCCTGCTCGCGGCCTGCCGCTCGTACGGCATGCGCCTCGTCGGACCCAACTGCCTCGGCATCTCCAACCCCGCCCCCGAACTCTGCCTCGACGCCACCTTCGCCGCCGGCCACCCGCGCCCCGGCACCGCCGGAGTCGCTGTTCAGTCCGGCGGTATCGGCATCGCGCTGCTCGACGGGCTGTCCCGGCTCAACATCGGGGTGTCCTCCTTCGCCTCCCTCGGCGACAAGTACGACGTCAGCGGCAACGACATGCTCCAGTGGTGGGAGAGCGACGGCCGCACCGACCTCGCCCTGATGCACCTGGAATCGTTCGGCAGCCCGCGCGCGTTCTCCCGCACCGCCCGGCGCGTCACCCGCCGCATGCCGGTGCTGACCGTCGACGCCGGACGTACCGACGCGGGCCGCCGCGCCGCCGCCTCGCACACCGCGGCCGCCGCCACCCGCACCATGACGCGCGGCGCGCTGTTCACTCAGGCCGGCATCACTGCCACCCGCTCGGTCGGCGAACTTCTCGAGACCGCCGCGCTGTTGCACTCGCAGCCGCTGCCCGCGGGCAGCCGGGTGGTGATCGTCACCAATGCGGGCGGGGCCGGCGTCCTCGCGGCCGACGCCTGCGCCGAGGCCGGGCTGTCGCTGCCTGCGCCCACCCCCGAGCTGATCGACGACCTGCTCGCCGTCCTGCCGGACGGGGCCGCGGTGGGCAACCCGGTCGACGCCACCGCCGCCGTCACGGAGGAACAGCTCACGCAGTGTGTGGAGCGGTTCATGCGCTACGGCGGCGTCGATGCCGTCCTCGTGGCCCTCGTGCCCACCGCAGTCGCCGCGGCGACCGGCGACGACCTCGTCCGGGCCCTCACCCGAGCCTCTGGCCGACGGCCGAAGCCGCTCGTCGCGGTACGGCTCGAACAGGGCCTGCCCGTCGAGCTGCTGCCCGCCGCTGACAGCGGCACCGTCCCGGCGTACGCCGAACCCCAGGCGGCGGCACGGGCGTTGGCCCACGCCGCCCACCGCGCGGCCTGGCTCGCGCGGCCCGCCGGGACCGTACCCGACCTCGACGGCGTCGAGAGGGAGCGTGCCCGCGCGGTCGTCGCGGACTACCTCGCCGCACACCCTGACGGCGGCTGGCTCGAACCAGGCACCTGCGCCGACCTGCTGGCCTGCTACGGCATCCCGCAGATCCCGTGGGCGTGGGCCGAGACCGAGGACGAGGCCGTCCTGGCCGCCGACCGGCTGCGCGGCGTCGACGGCCGCGTGGTCATGAAGGCCCACTGGCCCGGGCTGGTGCACAAGAGTCAGCAGCACGCCGTCCATCTCGACCTGCGCGGCGATTCCGAGATCCGGGCCGCCTTCCGTGACCTGGAGACCCGCTTCGCCGGGCTGATGACCGGCGTCGTGCTGCAGCCGCTCGCCGCCCGAGGCACCGAGCTGTTCGCCGGCGTCGTCCAGGACCAGGTCTTCGGCCCGCTCGTCCTGTTCGGCCTCGGCGGTACGGCCACGGAGGTCCTCGCCGACCACGCGGCCCGGCTCGCCCCACTCACCGACCACGACGTGCACGACCTGATCACCGCCCCGAGATGTGCCCCGCTCCTGTTCGGCGCGCACGGCAACGGACCCGTCGACCTCGAGGGGCTGGAGCAACTGCTGCTGCGGCTGTCCCGCATGGCGGCGGACCTGCCACAGCTCGCCGAAGCCGACTTCAACCCGGTCCTCGCGACACCGGCCGGCGTCACCGTGCTCGATGCGCGGATCCGCCTCGTGCCGTGCAGGCCCCAGGACCCCTATCTGCGCCGGCTCCGCTGAGTCCACAGAGGAGAAAACAGACATGAAGCACAACAAGGTCGGCTCCGTGATGACCACGGATGTCGTCCGCGCCGAGTACGGCACCCCGTTCAAGGAGGTCGCGAGGCTGCTCGCGGCCCACCGGATCAGCGGACTGCCGGTGGTCGACGAGGACGACAAGGTCATCGGCGTCATCTCCGAAACGGACCTGATCGCACGCCAGGCGGCCACCCCAGAACCGTACGAACCGCGGCGCCGCTTCACGTTCCCCGGTCTGACGCGCGGGGCCCGACGGCAGGCGGCGAAGGCGAACGCCCGCACCGCCGGCCGGCTCATGACCGAGCCGCCGGTCACCGCCCACGCCGACGACACCGTCGTCGAGGCCGCCCGCACCATGGCCCAGCACCAGGTGGAGCGGCTGCCGGTGCTCGACGAGGAGGACCGGCTGGTCGGCATCGTCACCCGCCGCGACCTGCTCCAGGTCTTCCTGCGCCCCGACCAGGAGATCCGCGAGGAGGTGATCGAGGACGTGCTGGTGAGCACCCTGTGGCTGGCGCCCCGCGGCATCGACGTGTCCGTGGTGCAGGGCGTTGTCACGCTCACCGGTCACATGGAACGCAAGAGCGAGACGGAGATCGCCCTGTCGATGACCCGCCGGATCGATGGCGTGGTCGGCGTGGTCGACAAGCTCACCTACCGACTGGACGACGCGCACCTGCCCACGCCGGAACAGGCGCTGCACGGCGTGGCCGACGACTGGCTGCGCCGATTGTGAGAGGAGGCGTATCCCCATGACCGGCACCGTGTTGGTCACCTACGGAACCACGAACGGATCGACGGCGCAGATCGCCGAAACCATTGCCGACGTCCTGCGCAAGGAAGGGCTGACGGTGGAGGCCCTTCCAGCCCAGTCCGTCGCGAGTGTGGCGTCGTACGACGCCGTGGTGGCCGGTGGCGGACTGTACGCCGGACGCTGGCACAAGCACGCCCGCCGCTTCCTCCGGCGGCACCGCAGCGCCCTGGCCGAACGCCCCCTGTGGCTGTTCAGCAGCGGCCCGCTCGACGCCTCGGCCTCGGAACGGGACATCCCACCCGTGCCCGGCGTGAAGAAGGCCATGGCCGAGCTCGACGCCAGGGAACACGTCACCTTCGGCGGTTGCCTGGAGGAGGGCGCGAAGGGATGGGTCGCACGGATGATCCTCCGCAACGGCAAGGGTGGGGACTTCCGCGACTTCACCGCGATCGAGACATGGGCGGCACACGTCGCCGACGAGCTGACGCACATGAATGCGTGACGCTGTCGGGGATCGTGACAGCCACGAGGTGGAGAAGACGCTGACTTTGGGTTCGCTGATGTACAGCAATTCGAAGCTCTCCCTGCTCAGCGGCTGCGGAGGCGGCCCCGCGATGCTGCGGCCGCCTCGGCACCTGCTGTGTGACCGTTCCGCGAACGCCCCCGAATGAGTGACGGCTTCGTGCTTCATGGATGATCCGTCTGTCGGGGAAGACGGAAGGAATCTCAAGGACCGAGCCGCGGAGACCGTGACGGCGCATCCCCCAAACGGATCCGCGGGCCCCTCGACGACGACGGCAGTCTCCGGATGGCGGGGCAGGCCAGAGACGTGGCCCGCGGGTTTTTGTCTGCGCGCGCCGCCCGCAGCGCCGCTGTGCCGTCCTCCACTGCCGTGACCTGACGACCGCAAGGGGTGGGCGACGTGGCGGCGACGATTGTCGGGCGGCCGTCGGCTCGGCCGGTGCGATCGGGCCTCGCCGCCGCACCGCGATGACTCGGCGCCGGGGGAGCACGGCGAGCCGGAGGCGTCCGGAACGCGGCGGCGAGAGCGGCGACGGCGGCGGCCTCGGCAGAGTCACCGCGTGCGGGAGGAGTGCGGCGTGGTCTGGCCTGATCCCGACGTAGATCGAACTCGCTCTGCTCTGGAAGGAGTTGCACTTTCTGCTGTGGCAGCAGCGCTTCGGCCGAGCGATGGCCGCCGCGGCTGCGCAGGCGGCCGGCTTTGTGGCTGCGAACCTTCATTGTTCGCTCGGGTAACTCACGAGGTTGAGGCGTCCTCGGTGTGGCTCGACGGAGCAGGGGCCGGCTCCGGGGAACGGCCGTGCCCGGAGACGTCGAACTCCACGTCCACGACTCCTTCAACGGCCCGGATCAGACGTGCGGCCACGGGGACCAGCGACGTGTCCCGGATGCGGCCGCTCAGCGTCACGACCCCGTCCAGCACGGCCACACGTGCGGCGGACGTCGGCGCGGGGAAGAGGTACGAGACCACCTCCCGGCGGACCTCCTGCGCGATGCCCTCGTCATCGCGCAGGAACACCTTCAGCAGGTCGGCGCGGCTCACGATGCCCTGCAGCATGCCCAACTCGTCGACTACGGGGAGCCGTTTCACCTTCGCGTGCGCCATGGTCCGCGCGGCCTGCGCGAGGGTCGCGTCCGCGTGGACGGTGAGGGCCGGCGAGGTCATCAGCTCCCCGGCGGTCACCGCGCCGGCCTTGGCCAGGTCGGACAGGCGCCTCAGCTGGGTGTGCCGGTCAGGGTCGCTGTCGCGGAACTCCTCCTTGGGCAGCAGGTCCGCCTCGGACACGATCCCGACGACGCGGCCCTCGCCCTCCAGGACGGGGAGGGCACTGACCTTCCAGTCGTGCATGATCCGCACGATCTCCTTAAAGGAGGCGCCACGGCAGATGGCGGCAACGGTGTGCGTCATCACGTCGCTGACGATGTGCGGGCTGCCGTGCATCATGCCTCCGGGGGCGCTGTCGCTTCGAGTCGTCGGTGTGGTCACAGGAGGCTGCCGCTGCCGTACGGGGCGTACAGGTCGAGCAGCCGGATGCGGGTCGAGCGCAGGCGGTGGGCGAGAACGCTGCCACCCACTGGGTGACGCTCGCGCCGAGAGCGGAGTCGTCCTTGCACATCGAGCGGATCGCGGTGGCGTCGAACTCGTAGGCGCGAACCGGGCTGGTCGCCTCGGCGCACGTGCCAGGTGTGCGGGGCGAACAGCCAGGACCAGCCGATGAGTTCGTCGTGCCTGAGGGTCTCGATGACGGCGGCCCGGCGACCGGGTACACGCATGTCGAGGTCGACGCTGCCGGTACGGATTATCCAGAACCGGTCGGCGCGGCCGCCCTCCTCGAAGAGACGGGTGCCCTGGGGGAACGACACCTCCCGTGCAAAGCGCATCAGCCGCTGCCGGTGTTCGGCGGGGAGCGCCTGCAACATGCGGCCGTGGCGGGAGCGTTCATGACGGGCCTCCAACCAGGGCGTACGAGCCTGCCAGTTGCAGCGTGCGCCCGTGCCCTGCGCCCGGCGATGGGCCACCCGGCCCCATGGCCGGGCCGCCCGGCCCCGCGTCCGGGTCCATCGGCACCCTGCGCCGGAACAGCTCTGGATGTTCGATGAAGACGAGAGACGACTCGGTGGAAGGGGGTGTGCAGAGTGGCTACGTCACTGACCTCCGAGTTCTGGAAGCTGTTCGCGGATCTTCTGGCGGTCTCCACGGCAGTCACCTTCGTGCTCAGTGCGGTACTCGACGCACTGGCACTGCGGACGCAGCGGCGTCGTGCCGGCTATCGACCGGCCGGCGTGGAGGCGGCCGAGGCGCCCCGCCGACCTGATCGGATCCCGGTCCTTCAGTGAGCCGGGAAGCTATCGCCCTTCGACCAGGCGGAGAACCGCCTGCACACCATCGGCGCTGTATTCGTGGCCACCCTGGAGGACCAAAGCCATGCGTATCGTCATCGCCCTCGGCGGCAACGCACTGTTGCACCGTGGCGAACGCCCCGACGCCGATATTCAAGAGGCGAACATCGACCGGGTGACCACGGCGATCGCCGCCCTCGCCCTGGAACACGAGATCGTCGTCACCCATGGCAACGGTCCACAGATCGGTCTGCTCGCCGAGGAGAGCGCCGCCGATCCGGCGCTGAAGGCTCCCTATCCGCTGGACCTGCTCGGCGCCCAGACACAGGGGATGATCGGCTCGCTGCTGGTCCGCGCACTGCACGACGCGCTGCCGGGGCACCGGATCGCCGCGCTGGTCACGCACACCCTGGTACGGGCCGACGATCCCGCCTTCGGCCGGCCCACGAAGTTCGTGGGCCAGGTGTACTCCCGCAAGATCGCCGAGTCCCTCGCCCGCAGGCACGGCTGGCACATCGCCAAGGACGGCAGGGGCTGGCGCCGCGTGGTCCCCTCACCGTCGCCCGAACGGATCCTGGAGATCGAGACGATCCACGAACTACTGGGCAGCCGCGCACTGGTCCTGTGCGCCGGCGGGGGAGGCGTCCCCGTCACCGCAGACAACGACACCGGCGCGCTGCACGGAGTGGAGGCGGTCGTCGACAAGGATCTCACGGCGGCTCTGCTCGCCGAGGACCTCAAGGCCGACTTCCTTCTCATCCTCACCGACGTCCCGTGCGTCTACGCCGACTACGGCACCCATGACGCGCAGCCCGTCCTCGACGCAACCCCCGACGACCTGCGCCGCGGAGGCTACCCCGCCGGCTCCATGGGCCCCAAGACGGAGGCCGCCGCCCAGTTCGTCGAACGTACCGGAGGACTGGCGGCCATCGGCGCCCTCGACGCGGCGTACGAGATCGTTCACGGGAGGTCGGGGACGCTTGTGCGTCCTGACCTGATCGTCGGCTGAGGTGCCGCCAACGGGCATGGACATGGGCTGACCAGGCAGCACGGGCGGGCGTGCTCGACCCGTGGTCCGCCACCTCCGCCTGGTGGCGGCTGCGCGCCGGCAGTGGCCAACTCGCAGCCGGTAGAGGGACGTTCAGCCCAGGCCCGGACGGGAGCCGAAGGCGGGAAATCGCGAGGGTGTTCCCGTATGCCGCTCACTCGGTGAGGTGTGGCCCGACCGGGCCTGGCGGCGGGACCATCGGCCTCTCACAGGGCCGTGGCCGGGCACCCACGCTCGTAGGACCAGCCCCCCCTGTCCCACGCCGACGCGTGAGGAGGGCATCATGCACAGCACAACCCTGGACGCCGTGATTCCGGAGACCTGCGTGACGGCCGCGGTCGCCGCGCCCTCGATCCACAACACCCAGCCCTGGCGCTTCCGCCTGGACGCCGGGTCGGCCACGTTCCAGGTGCGCGCCGCCCCTGAACGCTGCCTGCGGCACACGGACCCGGCAGGCCGCGCCCTGCATCTTTCGGTGGGGGCATGCCTGTTGAACCTCCGGGTCGCGATCGCGCACGCCGGATGGTCGCCGGTCAGCCGCCTGTTGCCCTCTCCAGAGGACCCCAGCCTGCTCGCCATCGTGCGCTTGGCCGGGCCCGCTGCCCGCCCCACAGGGCACCGCGCCGACCTTTATGAGGCGATCTGGCGCAGGCACAGCAGCCGTCTGCCGTTCTCGGGCCGGCCGCTGGCACCGTATCTGCGCAGCGAACTCGGTGAAGCCGCCCGTGTGGAGGGCGCACGGCTATGGTTCCCCGACCTCGTCGAGACGGCGCGCCTGCTCCGCCTGACCGCGGAGGCCGAGCGCCGCAACCGCATCGACTCCGACCGCGCCGCGGAGAGCAACCGCTGGGTGCACCGCGACCTGCAGCCGACTGCCGATGTGGGACTGCCGCAGGCGGTGCTCGGTCCCCAGGACGCCCGCGAACACCTTCCCCTGCGGGACTTCACCGCGCAGCGGCACACCGAGCGGCTGCTCGCCCGACCCTTTGAGGCGGCACCCGTCCTTGCCGCGCTGATCACCGAGCACGACCGCCGCGCCGACTGGCTGCGAGCCGGACAGGCACTCCAGCACGTGTGGCTCCTCGCCACCGCTCACGGTCTGCGCGCCTCCCTGCTGCACCAGGCACTGGAGTGGCCGGACCTGCGCCGTTCCCTGAGCCCGACGCCCGGGCGGACCGGGCATGCGCAGATGCTCATCCGCCTCGGATACGGCCCCGAAGGCGCTGCGAGCCCGCGGTGCGCCCCGGGCGAGGTGCTCGATGAGGCGCTGCCGAGCCGGTAGGCCCCGGGCCGGTCATCAGCCCGTGGCGACGACCGCGGACGTACGGGCCAGGGCTTCGTTCATGCTGGAGTGCAGCTCGAAGACACCCGCCAGGCCCACGGCGCGAAGGATCCGCCGCAAGCCGGCGCTGTCGGTGACCAGCCGCAACCGGCCGTACCGTGCCTCGGCTCGGTTCCGTGCCCGACACAGGACTCCCAGGCCGGTGCAGTCGATGAAGGCCGTGGAGCGCAGGTCCAGCACCAGATCGGGGCGCGGGTCGGCGGTCAGGGCGTCCAGGCGGGCCGCGAGGGGCGGCGCAGTAAAGATGTCGATCTCGCCACGCAGCTCCACGACGGTGGTTTCACCGACGGTGTGTTCCCTGTGGTGAGGCGTGGACCTGGGGTCAATTCCGGACATGGCCTGAGACAACAGGGCAAAGCGAAGTGACGGTAGGGCCGGTCGGCCCTACTGCCCGGTTCGGGTGGAGCTGCCGTGCCCGCCGCGCGGGCGTGAAGCAGCCCACCGGCCCAAGCAGGACCAGCACCCCCCGCAAGGCCGGGCCCACTGGGGGATCGATCGCAGCGTGACACGGGTCGTTCTCCGCCATGGCCGGGACCGATGGCCCCCTCATTGCGAGCCTCACACGGTTCAGGCTGGACAAGACGCAGTACCCCTGTACCAGGCGAAAGACAGGTTGGCAGATGTATCCCAACGACGGTTTCCGCGAACTCGGGCGGCAGGAATGCCTGCGGCTGATGGCCAAGGTGCCCGTCGGTCGCATCGTCTATACGCGCCGGGCCCTGCCCGCCGTGCTGCCGGTCAACTTCAGCCTCGACGACGACGGCGCGGTCCTGCTGCGCACCTCCGCGGCTTCGGAGCTGGTCCGCGCGATCGACGGCGCAGTGGTTGCCTTCGAAGCCGACGACGTCGACGCATCCCGGCACTCCGGCTGGAGCGTTGTCGTCACAGGATCGGCCGCAGTGGTGATCGACCCCGCCGAGCACGAACGACTGGCCCGCACCGGCCCGGTCTCCTGGGTGCCCGCGCCGCAGCAGGTCTTCGTTCGCATCGAGCCGGAACTGGTCACTGGGCGTGAGCTCATCGGCGGACGCACCTTGTATGGCGTGGCCCTCACCGCTTGAACGTCTCATTCCTCCTCCCCGGGGTTCTCGCCCCGCCGGCCGGGGCCTGCCCGGGCCGTACGGCCGGAGGGGACGGGCCGTAAGGCGTGCCGAGGGGTTCCATCGGCCCCTGCCCCTGGCGCCCACGGACGATGAGCATCCTTCGTAGACCCTCCGTGGGATCGACGCCCAGTCGACGGCGCGAGTTCGCCACCTCCCTCGGCGTCCCGCCCCCGAGGGTGAACGCCCCGCGCACGGCAGAGAAGGGAACAGGACAATGACTGATCGTCATGTGGCCGTCGGAGTGGACGGTTCACTGGTCGCCGTACGGGCCCTGGATTGGGCCGCCGAGGAAGCGGTACGCCGCGGCACCGCGTTGCACATCGTCTACGCCGTGGCCGACCGCGAGGAGGCCGGGCCGGTTCTGGCGTCGGCCGCCGCACGGGTCCACGAGCGCCACCCGGGTCTGTGGGTGGAGACCAGGGCCGTGGAGGAAGGCGCCGTGCGGGCGCTGGCACTGGAGAGCGAGCATGCGGCCCTCACCGTCGTGGGTACACGGGGGTTCGGTAGTGTTTCGGGCCTGCTGGCCGGATCGGTGAGCTGGCGCCTGGCCGCCCACGTGCACAGTCCGCTGCTGGTTGCCCGCGGGGACCATCCCTGCGACGAGGGGCGTGAGGTGCTGCTCGGTCTGGAGAGTGACGCCGACGAGGCCGCGGCCGCCTATGCCTTCCAGGAAGCGGCGCGGCGCGGGGTCCGGCTGCGTGTTGTGCACTCTGCCACGCACCGGCACACCACGCCCGAACTGCCCTTGCTGGTAGCCGCGACGAGCCCCGGCCAGGCCCGCCAGGCCCGGAACGACCGGGCGGAAGAAGCCGTCCCGAGGTTCAGCATCGCCCGGCTGCGAGAGGCGTATCCCCAGGTCGAGGTCGACAGCCGCACGGTCCGTACCGGCCCGGCCCACGCCCTGCTGGCGGGTACTCGTGAGGCCGGCGTCGTGGTCATCGGCGCGCGTCGGCGTGCGGGGCGGGTCGGTCCGCCGGTCGGCCCGGTCGCGCATGTCCTGTTGCAGCACTCCCACTGCCCTGTCGTGCTCGTGCCGGCGACCGGATGACGGACATAGCCGTCCCGGGATGGCCCGGTCGGCCCTGTCGGGTACCCGGCGGACCGGGGGAGGGTGGGGAGGTACGGACCCGCATGCACCTTCGACCGACCCCGATCCGGAAGGGACGCGCGGCTGCGTCAACGTGATCGTGGCCGGCAAGTAGCCCTGCCTCGACTGACTGACGCTGGAACAGCCCGCGCCCACTGCGCGCGGCGCCGGGATCTGGGACTGGGCGGGCGCCGAGAACGGCCGTGAGCCTGACGTGGTGCTGGCCTGCGCCGGCGACGTGCCCACCCAGGAGGTACTGGCCGCCGCCCAGTTGCCGCGCCGGCACCTGCCCGAGCTCGCCGTACGCGTCGTCAACGTCGTCGACATCGCCCGGCCCATGCCGAGCGAAGAACACCCGCACGGCATGACCGACTTCGAGTACGACGGGCTCTTCACGCCGGAGAAGCCGGGGATCTTCGCCTACCACGGCTACCCATGGCTGATCCACCGACTCGCCTACCGCCGCACCGGCCACAAGAACCTGCACGTGCGCGGCTACAAGGAGATCGGCACCACGACCACCCCGTTCGACATGGTGGTCCGCAATGACGTGGACCGCTACCGCCTGGTCATGGACGTCATCGACCGCGTCCCCGGCCTCGCGGTGCGCGCCGCCGCCGTACGCCGGCGGATGGAGGACGCCCGGCTGCGCCACCACGACTGGATCCGCGCCCACGGCACCGACCTGCCAGAGATCGCCGACTGGGCCTGGGACGGCTGACCGATGCCAACAGGGCCCGGAGAGAGGGCCGTTCGGCCCGCCTGCCGGGCCCTGCAGCCCCTCCGCCGGGGCGTTGACGACGCGGGACATTGAAGACGCAACGAGAGTCGTCCACATTCTGCGCGTCGCACCCCTCGAAAGGGATGAGCATCATGGCAGTGCACGACCACCCGCACCGGCAACCAGGACTCCGCTTCCCGTCCCTGCGCAGTGCGGGGACGGCTCCCGCCTCCGCCGCCGAGACGACCGCCGCCGCGACGGCGACCCGTGCGTACGTGTTCGCCGGGCTCCGCCTGCTGACCGGCTTCGTCTTCCTGTGGGCGTTCCTCGACAAGACCTTCGGCTTCGGCTACGCCACGCCGTCCGGCAAGGGCTGGATCGACGGCGGGTCACCGACCAAGGGCTTCCTCAGCGGCGTGGCGGTCGGCCCGATGGAGTCCACCTTCCACGACTGGGCCGGGGCCACCTGGGCCAACTGGCTGTTCATGCTCGGGCTGCTCGGCGTCGGCCTCGCGCTGATCGCGGGCATCGGCCTGCGGCTCGCCGCGGTCGCCGGCACCGCCATGATGGCACTGATGTGGATCGCGGAGTGGCCGCCGGCCAAGCACCTGTCCGACGGCTCACCGAGCATGTCGACCAACCCGTTCGCCGACTACCACCTCGTCTACGCTGTCGTCCTGATCGCCCTCGCGGCTGCGGGCGCCGGTGCCACCTGGGGTCTGGGCAGGGCCTGGGCACGGCTGCCCTTCGTAAGCCGCAACCGCTGGCTGCTCTGAGGGACGCATGCTCATCAGACCGGGGCACCCCGCTCATCGCGGGGTGCCCCGGTCGCTCGTCACCGCCGACTTGCTGGGGCGAGTTCGTCCCCTGGCCGGGCCCAACGGCCCGACACGCGAGGGACGGATGGCGTGCCCCGGCTACGCCGACAGGCCCTCCCCGCAGGCATCGCGGGCGACGAGCATCGACAGTGCAGACATTCACGTGCACAACGAGGGAGAGACCGGCGATGACGGCAACGGTGACAGCTGGACCCCGGGCGACAACCGAGGCATGGCGGGGCTTCTCCGGTACGCACTGGCGGGACCAGGTCGATGTGCGCGACTTCATCCAGGCCAACTACACGCCGTACGAAGGCGACGCCGCCTTCCTGACCGGGCCGACCGAGCGCACCCGCTTGGTCTGGGGCAAGGTCAGCGCATTGTTCCCTGAGGAGCGACGGCGCGGCATCCTCGACGTGGACGCCGCCACCCCATCGACGATCACCTCCCACGCCCCCGGCTACATCGACCCGGACCGAGAGCTGATCGTCGGCCTCCAGACCGACGCCCCGCTGAAGCGCGCGATCATGCCCAACGGCGGCCTGCGGATGGTGGAGAACGGCCTGAAGGCATACGGCTATGAGACTGACCCCTTCGTCTCAACGGTCTTCGGCAGCTACCGCAAGACCCACAACGACGGTGTCTTCGACGCCTACACCCCCGAGATGCGCGCCGCCCGCAAGGCCGGGATCATCACCGGCCTGCCGGACGCCTACGGGCGCGGCCGGATCATCGGCGACTACCGTCGGGTCGCCCTGTACGGCACGACCCGGCTGATCGAGGCCAAGCGCGCCGAGCGGGCCGGGCTGGACGCTCAGCCCTCCAGCCCGGACGTCATTCGCGACCGGGAAGAGCTCGCCGAGCAGATCAAGGCACTGGGCGAACTGGCGGAGATGGCGGCCACGTACGGCTGCGACGTCACCCAGCCGGCCACGACCGCGCACGAGGCCGTGCAGTGGCTCTACCTCGGCTTCCTGGCGGCGGTGAAGGAGCAGAACGGCGCCGCGATGTCACTGGGCCGCACCTCCACCTTCCTCGACGTCTACCTCCAGCGCGACCTCGACGAGGGCCGCATCGACGAGACACGTGCCCAGGAGCTGATCGACGACTTCGTGATCAAGCTGCGGATCGTGCGGTTCCTGCGCACGCCCGAGTACGACGCGCTGTTCTCCGGTGACCCCACCTGGGTGACGGAGTCCATCGGCGGCATCGGCACCGACGGTCGCCCGCTGGTCACCCGCACCTCCTTCCGCTTCCTGCAGACCCTCTACAACCTCGGCCCCGCCCCCGAGCCGAACCTGACCGTCCTGTGGTCGTCGCGGCTGCCCGGGGGCTTCAAGGAGTTCTGCGCGCAGGTCTCCATCGACACCAGCGCCATCCAGTACGAGTCCGACGACCTGATGCGCCCGCGCACCGGTGACGACACGGCGATCGCCTGCTGTGTCTCGGCGATGGCTGTGGGCCGGCAGATGCAGTTCTTCGGGGCGCGGGTCAACCTGGCCAAGGCACTGCTGTACGCGGTCAACGGCGGCCGGGACGAGATGACCGGCGAGCAGATCGCGCCCGCGACGCCCGCCCTGACCGGCGAGTACCTCGACTACGAGGAGCTTTCGGCGGCGTACGACCGGATGCTGGACTGGCTGGCCCGGACGTACGTCGATGCGCTGAACGTCATCCACTACATGCACGACAAGTACGCCTACGAGCGCATCGAGATGGCGCTGCACGACTACCCGGTCCACCGGTTCATGGCGTGCGGCATCGCCGGTCTGTCGGTCGCCGTGGACAGTCTGTCCGCCGTCAAGCACGCTCGCGTCAAGGTCTTCCGGGACGCGTCCGGGCTGGCCGTCGACTTCCGGACCGAAGGGGACTTCCCGGCGTACGGCAACAACGACGACCGCGCCGACAGCATCGCCGTCGGCCTGGTGGAGTCCTTCATGGCGAAGGTGCGCGAGCACCCCACGTACCGGGACGCCGAGCACACACAGTCGGTGCTGACCATCACCTCGAACGTCGTCTACGGCAAGCACACCGGCAACACACCCGACGGCCGCAGCGCCGGCGCCCCGTTCGCACCGGGGGCCAACCCGATGAACGGCCGGGACCGGCACGGTGTCGCCGCCTCCGCCCTGTCGGTGGCCAAACTCCCCTACGAGCAGGCCCGCGACGGCATCTCGCTGACCACGACGATCACACCCGAGGGGCTGGGCCACGACCCGGCCGAGCGCGCGGGCCACCTGGTCGGCATCCTCGACGCCTACACGGCCTCCGGCGGCTTCCACATGAACGTCAACGTCCTGGACCGGAAGACCCTCGAGGACGCCATGGAACACCCCGAGAAGTACCCGGAGCTGACCGTCCGGGTCTCCGGATACGCCGTCAACTTCGTCCGCCTGACCCGCGAGCAGCAGCTCGACGTGATCAGCCGCACCTTCCACGGAGCGCTGTGAACACCACCGTCGAGCCGGTGACCGGCCGCGTCCACTCCTGGGACCTGTCCACGGGAGTGGACGGGCCCGGGACCCGGTTCGTCCTGTTCCTCAGCGGCTGCCCCCTGCGCTGCCTGTACTGCGCGAACCCCGACACCTGGCACATGCGCGACGGCACGCCGACCACCGTCGACGAGGTGCTGGGCGAGATCGAGAAGTACCGGCCCTTCATCACCACCGCGGGCGGGGGAGTGACGCTCACCGGCGGCGAGGCCCTGCTGCAGCCCGCGTTCACGGCCGCGGTCTTCCGCCGCTGCAAGGAACTCGGCCTGCACACCGCCCTCGACACCTCCGGCTTCCTCGGTGCCCGCGCGACCGGCGAACTGCTCGCCGACACCGACCTGGTCCTGCTGGACGTCAAGTCCTTCGACGTCCGCACCTACCGGAAGCTGACCGGGGGAGACCTCTCCCCGACTCTGAACTTCGCCACCCGCCTGGACCGGCTCAATGTCCCGGTGTGGATCCGCTACGTCCTCGTGCCGGGCTGGACCGACGACCCGGCGGCCGTCGACGGGCTCGGCGCGTTCCTCGCCGGGCTGGGCAACGTCGACCGCGTGGACGTCCTGCCGTTCCACAAGCTCGGCGCCCACAAGTACGAGGCGCTGGGCATCCCCTTCCCGCTGCGCCACACACCCGCACCAGGTCCGGAACTGACCGAGCGGGTCCGCGAGCAGTTCCGGGAGCACGGCCTGCGGGCGCTGTGAACTGATTACACCCTGCTCAATGGTGCGCGCGGCTGCGGCCGTGGTCGGCGGCGTACGCGGCGAAGACCAGCGCCGGCGTTCCGCCCGTATGGAGGAAGCGCTGGTCGAGGATGGTGGCGAGGTCTTTCAGCGCGCCGGCGAGCACGTCGCCGGCCAGTCGCACCTCCGGCCGCCGCGCTGCCTGTCCGCACTGGGCAAGGGCGGCGGCGTAGCCGACCATGGCCGCCAGCGACGAGTGGTCCTCTCCGTCATGGAAGTAGTACGCCTCGGCGTACTGGGTGAAGTCGATGCGGACCCGTACGACCTCCGTGGCCAGGCTGTCCAGCAGCAGCGCCCCTGCGGTGCAGTCGATCTGCAGCGTCGTCGGGTCGGAGTCGCGCAGCAGCGCCAGCCGGATGGCGAGGACCCTTCTGCGGGTCAGCGCTGGGTAGATCTCCAGCACCCAGGAGACCGTGGCCGTCAGCAGGGCGAAGCCGACAAGGGCTTCAAGCGGAGAGGCCAGGCGGAGCCAGCCCTCGCCGGGTGCGATGTCTCCCAGGCCCAGGGTGGCCACCGTGACGAGCGAGAGGTACATGGAGTCGAGCAACGCTGGCTCCTGCGCCGCCTTGGAACCGGGGGAGAAGGTGAACGCCCCGGGCATGTGGGGCCAGTAGATGACGGCCCAGCCGAGGACGACGGTGCCGGCCCACATGCCCACGACCGTAACCATGGCGAGCGGTCCGACGAGCCCGACCACCCGCCTGCGGGCGCGGAAGCGCCGGGCCAGCCGCCACAAGGCTGTCATGACGAGGCGACTCAGGCCGCCGTGGTGGGTGGGGTGCCAGAGAGTGTGGAACAGGTCCCGCAGCGTGATCATCACGAGCCCGGCACCGAGCAACGAGACCAACCACTTCATGTACGTCTCCCATGGCCCTGTCGGCTGGATCGGAGGAGCCCTCCTCGGAGCTCAGATCCCAAACTGACGGATCATGCGGCAGACGCGGGGTCCGGCACGCCCATCCGCGCCGATCAGCTCGCTTGCAGCACGAGCGTGCAGGTCTCCCCGACAGTCGACGCCAGGCGGTAATGGCACCCGGCCGTACAGGTTCCCGGTCCTGCCGATCTGCAGACCGAAGAGCCGAACTCCGAGGTCCTCGCCCCCGTCCTCGGCGCCCCCGACAAACCCCGCCACCGCCCCGCGTACAACGGTCTGAGATCATCAACCGCATACGCGAGCGGGGTGCCCAGTTCCTCGGGCATGTCGGACGGGAGCCTATTCGCCACGCACGTTGGCGGGGCCGTAGTAGGCCGCTCGCATGATCTCCTCCATGTCGTCGAGCATGGGCATCCGCGGGTTGGCGGGTGCGCACTGGTCCTCGTAGGCGTTGAGGGCCTGCTGGGGCAGAGCCTCGAGGAACCTCCGCTCGTCGACGTCCAGGGCCTGGAAGGACGGTTCGATACCGACCGTGTCTCGCAGCCGCTCGACGGCGGTGGCGAGGGACTCCATGCCCTCGGCCGCGGTGGTGGCGGGCAGCCCGAGCGTGCGGGCGATGTCCTGGAAGCGTTCGGGGGCGCGGTAGTGCTCGTACTTGGGCCAGCCCGTGAGCTTGTTCGGGACCGTGCCGTTGTAGCGGATGACGTGGGGGAGCAGAACGGCGTTGGTGCGGCCGTGCGCGATGTGGAAGGTGGCGCCGAGGGTGTGGGACATGGCGTGGACGATGCCGAGGAAGGCGTTGCCGAAGGCCATGCCCGCGATGGTGCCGGCGTTGTGCATCTTCTCCTGGGCGTCCGGGCGGGCCGCACGGTCGTTCACCGCCGCTTCGATGTTGTCGAAGATCAGGCGGATCGCGTGCAGGGCCAGGCCGTCGGTGAAGTCGTTGGCGTAGACGGACACGTACGCCTCGATGGCGTGGGTGAGGGCGTCGAAGCCGCTGTCGGCCGCAAGCGCCGGGGGCAGTTCAGCGGTGAGCAGCGGGTCGACGATGGCCACGCTGGGGGTGAGGGCGTAGTCGGCCAGCGGGTACTTCTTGCCGGTCGCCGGGTCGGAGATGACGGCGAAGGGGGTGACCTCGGCGCCGGTGCCGGAGGTGGTGGGTACGCACACCAGGCGGGCCAGCTTGCCCAGGACGGGGAAGCGGAAGGCGCGCTTGCGGATGTCGGAGAACTTGTGCCGCATGTCGGCGAAGTCGACGTCCTTGCCGTCGGCCTGCTGCTCGTACAGCAGCCACATCACCTTGGCCGCGTCCATCGGCGAGCCGCCGCCGAGCGCGATGATCGTGTCCGGGCAGAAGTCGCCCATGAGGCGGGCGCCGCGGCGCACGGAGTCGATGCTCGGCTCGGGCTCGACGTTGTCGATGATCTGGACGGTCACCGGCTCGCGGCGGCGCTGAAGGACGTGCGTGACGCGGTCGACGAAGCCGAGGCGGGTCATGGTCGCGTCGGTGACGATCGTGACGCGGTGGATGTCCGGCATGTCGGCGAGGTAGCGGATGGCCTGCGGCTCGAAGTAGATCTTCGGCGGCACCTTGAACCACTGAAGGTTGTTGCGGCGGGTGGAAACCCGTTTGACATTCAGGAGTTGGGGAGCGGAGACGTTGTTGGACACCGAGGTGCTGCCCCAGGAGCCGCAGCCCAGGGTCAGGGAGGGCAGCAGGTTGTTGTAGATACCGCCGATGGCGCCCTGCGACGAGGGCGAGTTGACGATGACCCGTACGGTCTTCATGCGCCGGCCGTACGCTTCGGCGAGTTCGCGGTCCTCGGTGTGGATGACGGAGCTGTGGCCCTGTCCGTGGAAGGCGACCATGTCGGCGGCGAGGTCGAAGCCCTGCCGGTCGGAGCCGGCCCGCAGCACGGCGAGCACCGGGCACAGCTTCTCGCGGGTCAGCGGCTCGTCCGGGCCGACCCGCTCCGCCTCGACCAGGATCAGCGAGGTGTCCGCGGATACGGTGAAGCCGGCCTGTTCGGCGATCCACTGGGGGCTCTGGCCGACGGCCGCCGCGTTCACCTTGGGCTCGCAGCCCTTGTTCGAGGCGGCGGCGGGGAAAAGGAACCGCTCCAGCTTCGCCTTCTCCTCGGCGGTGGCCAGGTGGGCGTGCAGGGTGCGGAACTCGGCAAGGGCGGCGTCGTAGATCTTTTCGTCGAGGATGACGGCCTGTTCGGAGGCGCAGATCATGCCGTTGTCGAACGACTTGGACAGCACCAGGTCGTTGACGGCCCGGCGCAGCTTCGCGCTCTTGTGCACGTAGGCGGGGACGTTGCCGGCGCCCACGCCGAGGGCGGGCTTTCCGGCCGAGTAGGCCGCCTTGACCATGGCGTTGCCGCCGGTGGCGAGGATGAGGGAGACGCCCGGGTGGTGCATGAGTGTCCTGGTCGCCTCGACGGACGGGGTCTCGACCCACTGGATGCAGTGCTCGGGCGCGCCCGCGGCGACTGCGGCGTCGCGCACGATGCGGGCCGCCTGAGCGCTGCACCGCTGGGCGGAGGGGTGGAAGGCGAACACCACCGGGTTGCGGGTCTTCAGCGCCATCAGCGCCTTGAAGATCGTCGTGGAGGTCGGGTTGGTCACGGGCGTGATCGCGCACACCACGCCGACCGGTTCCGCGATCTCGGTCATGTCCTCGATGTCGTCGCGGGCGATCACGCCGACGGTCTTCATGTGGCCCATGCTGTGCGTGACGTGCTCGCAGGCGAACATGTTCTTGGCGGCCTTGTCCTCGAAGACGCCGCGTCCGGTCTCCTCCACCGCGAGCCGTGCAAGCGCGGTGTGCTGGTCCAGAGCGGCGACCGATGCCTTGTTGACGATGTGGTCGACCTGCTCCTGGTCGAGTTCCTCGTAGTCGGCCAGTGCCTTGAGCCCGTTCGTGACCAGCCGGTCGACGGCGACGGCGATGTCCGACGGCGCCTCGGCGGGGGCAGCGTTCGCGGTTCGGTCGTCGTGGCGGGTCATGTGGGTGCCTCCGTGGTCGAGAGGTGAAGCCGCACGGTCTGCGGCCCGTACAGGAGCGGCGCCGAATGGATGGGCGTGGCTCCACCAGCAGCCTCTCTCCGGCATCGCTTCGCTGCGCAGGTCCCCCGGGTCCCGGGTGGGCGTCTGACCGGCCCTGCTTGGCGGGGCCGGGTGGCCCACCGCCGGTGAGTCGCCACGAGGATCACCGCACACCTGCGGGCACTCGGATGGCCGGCCGGTCTCGAGTTTCTGGACTGGCGGATCTCCTCGTCCGTCCGCAGGAAGACCCGCAGCAGGTCCGGCGCAGCCGATGAAGCGGTGGCCGAGTGTCTCGAGGCCGGTGAACCGAATGCCCCGGATCGCCATGCCCGTACGGACGTGTGCTTCTCCACGGCCGCAGTGAGCGCCGGTCGCTCCCACCGCGGCAGTGGAGAAGCAGCCCAGCTCCCTGTTGAGGGAGCCGGGCCACCCGTCACCTGCTGTCGCTGTCCTCTGTCTCGGGCAGGGCGGCACGTCCGGCCTCCAGGCGTGCGACGGGTACGCGGAAGGGTGAGCAGGAGACGTAGTCGAGCCCGGCAGCGTGGAAGAAGTGCACCGACTCCGGGTCTCCGCCGTGCTCGCCGCACACGCCGATCTTCAGGCCAGGTCGTGCGGCGCGGCCCTCGGCGACCGCGATCTCGACCAGGCGCCCCACGCCATCGCGGTCGATCGTCTCGAACGGGGACACCTTGAAGATGCCCTTGTCGAGGTAGGCGGAGAAGAACGCCGCCTCCACGTCGTCCCGGGAGAAGCCCCACGTGGTCTGGGTCAGGTCGTTGGTGCCGAAGGAGAAGAACTCCGCCTCCTCGGCGATGCGGCCCGCAGTCAGGGCGGCCCGGGGCAGCTCGATCATCGTGCCGACCGGGCACTCGACCGGGACGCCCGACGCCTTGGAGACCTCGGCCAGTACCTGCTCGACTTCCTCGCGGACGAGCCGCAGTTCCTCGACTGTGTCGATCAGCGGCACCATGATCTCGGCTCGCGGGTCGCCGCCGGCCTGCTTGCGCTCCACGACCGCCTCGGCGATCGCCCGCACCTGCATGGCCACCAGGCCCGGTGCCACAAGCCCCAGGCGCACCCCGCGCAGGCCGAGCATCGGGTTCTCCTCGTGCATACGGTTCACGGCGTCCAGCAGTTCGGCGTCGTGCGCACTGGGCGAGGTGCCGTGTGCCTCAGCAGCCGCGAGACGCACCGCGAGTTCGGTGCGGTCCGGGAGGAACTCGTGCAGCGGAGGGTCGAGGAGCCGGATCGTGACCGGCAGCCCGTCCATCGCTTCCAGGATGCCGACGAAGTCCTGCCGCTGCAGCGGCAGCAGCGCGTCCAGCGCCCGTTCGCGCTCGCCGTCGGTACGGGCCAGGATCATCGCCTCGACCAGCTGCCGGCGGTCACCGAGGAACATGTGCTCGGTGCGGCACAGACCGATGCCCTTAGCGCCGAACCGGCGGGCGCGCGCGGCATCCTCGGGCGTGTCGGCGTTGGCCCGCACGCCCAACTTCCGCACCCCGTCTGCCTGCTCCATGGCCCGGGCCACGGCGTTGACCAGGCCCGCTGTCCGTTCGCCGGTCTCGAAGTAGCGCATCACCGAGGAGTCGACCAACGGTGCGGCGCCGAGGTATACGGCGCCTTCAGAGCCGTCGACCGAGAGGACGGTGCCTTCGGCTACGGTGGTGCCGTTGGTCGTGAACGTCCGCGCCTGCGTGTCCACGGCGAGTTCCTCGGCGCCGCAGACGCACACCTTGCCCATGCCGCGGGCGACCACGGCCGCGTGGCTGGTCTTTCCGCCACGGCTGGTCAGCACGGCCTGGGCGGCGACCATGCCGGGCAGGTCGTCGGGAGTGGTCTCCTGCCGTACGAGGACCACCTTCTCGCCCGCTGCGGCGCGACGCACCGCCTCGGCCGAGTCGAACACCGCGGCCCCGACGGCGGCACCCGGCGAGGCGGGGATGCCGTGCGCGAGCGCCGAGCCGACCGCGTCGGTGTCGAAGCGCGGGAACATCAGCCGGGCCAGGCCGTCCCCGCTCACCCGGGCCAGAGCCTCGTCCGGGGTGATGAGTTCCTCGTCCACCAGCTCGGCGGCGATGGCGAACGCTGCCTCCGCGGTGCGCTTGCCCACCCGCGTCTGCAGCATCCACAGCCGGCCGTGCTCGATCGTGAACTCGATGTCGCACAGGTCGCGGTAATGGGTCTCCAACGTCCCCATGTGGTCGCGCAGTTGGACGTACGCTTCCGGGTTCAGGTGCTTGAGCTCGTCGAGCCCGACAGTGTTGCGGATGCCCGCGACGACGTCCTCGCCCTGGGCGTTGGACAGGTAGTCGCCGTACAGACCGCGGTGCCCGGTGGCCGGGTCGCGGGTGAAGGAGACACCGCTGCCGGAGTCGGGGCCGAGATTGCCGAAGACCATCCGCTGCACGTTGACCGCGGTGCCGAGGTCGTCGGGGATGTGTTCGCGGCGGCGGTAGAGGCGGGCGCGCTCGCCGTTCCAGGACTCGAAGACGGCCAGGACCGCCCGGCGAAGCTGCTCGGCGGGGGACTGCGGGAAGTACTCTCCGGTCTCCTGGCGGATCAGCTCCTTGTACGCCTCGACGAGCTCGGACAGATCACCTGCCTCCAGGCCCAGGTCGTCGACCGCGCCGTGGGCTTCCTTGAGGCTGGCCATGACGTTCTCGAAAAGGGCACTGTCGACACCCATGACCGTGCTGCCGAACATCTGCACGAGCCGGCGGTAGGAGTCCCAGGCGAAGCGTTCGTTCCCGGAGGACTTTGCCAGGCCCAGGACCGATTCGTCGGTGAGGCCGATGTCGAGGATCGTCTCCATCATGCCGGGCATGGAGAAGCGGGCTCCGGAGCGAACGGACAGCAGCAGCGGGTCGTCTGGCTGCCCCAGCCGCCGTCCGGCGGCCTGCTCCAGGACGGTCAGGTGATCGGAGATCTCGCGGATCAGGCCCTTCGGTTCGGATCCGGTGGCGAGGAAGGCCCGGCAGGCTTGGGTGGTGATCGTGAATCCCGGCGGCACCGGCAGACCCATCCGGGTCATCTCGGCCAGGTTGGCGCCTTTGCCGCCGAGCAGGTCGGCCATGTCACGGCCGCCCTCGGTGAACGCGTACACGTAACGGACCATGACAGTGCTGTTCCTTCCTGCTTCGCAAGGGGCAGGTGCGGGCCTGGCAACTGGCCGAGCTGCACTCCGATCAGTGCAGGAGGCACAGCGGCCATGCCGGAGGGTCACATCTCGAAGACGATGCGCGCCTTGATCTGACCGTTCAAAACTTCCGCGATGGAGTCGTTGACGGTCTCCAGCGGCCGGGTCTCGTAGATCACCTTGGTGCGTCCGGCGGCGTGCAGCTGGAAGACCTCGTCCAGGTCCTGGCGGGTGCCGACGATGGAGCCGATGACGGAGGTGCCGTTCAGGACGGTGTCGAAGATCGGTACCTGGATGGTGCCGCCGGCGGGCAGGGCGACCATGACCAGCTTGCCGCCGCGCCGCAGACCGCCGTAGACGGAGGCGAACGCCTGCTCGTCGACGGCCAGCGCGATCGCCGCGTGCGCGCCCCCGTGCTGCCTGAGCACCTCGGCCGGGTCCTCCTTGCGGGCGTCGATCAGGATGTCCGCGCCGAGCTCACGGGCGAGGTCGAGCTTGTCGTCGGTGACGTCGATCGCGGCGACCGTGGCTCCGGCGATCTTCGCGTACTGCACGGCGAGGTGGCCGAGGCCGCCGATGCCGGAGATCGCCACGAGCTGGGTCGGGCAGACGCCGGCGACCTTCAGCGCCTTGTACGTGGTCACGCCGGCGCATGTCAGCGGGGCGGCGTCGCGCGGGTCGATGCCCTCGGGGACCACGGCGGCGAAGTCGGCCGGGGCGAGCATCTTCTCGGCGTACCCGCCGTCCACGCTGTAGCCGGTGTTCTGCTGCTGCTCGCACAGGGTCTCCCAGCCGGACAGGCAGTGCTCGCAGCGTCCGCACGCCCAGCCCAGCCACGGCACCGCAACCCGCTGGCCGACGGTCAGGTGGGTCACGCCGTCGCCGAGCGCCTCGACGATGCCGACGCCTTCGTGGCCGGGGACGAACGGCGGGGTCGGCTTGACGGGCCAGTCGCCGTGCGCGGCGTGGATGTCGGTGTGGCACAGCCCGGACGCCTCGAGCCGGATGCGGACCTGGCCGGGACCTGGCTCCGGATCCGGCCGTTCCTCGATCACCAGCGGTTCACCGAAGGACCGGACGACTGCTGCCTTCATGGAATGCTCCTCAGACTCTGTCGGTGCGGTGCGGTTCCAGGGTCGACTGCGGACTGGTGTTGCGGCAGGTGCTGGACGTCCTCACGAGTGGGGCCGGTCGGCCCTGAACCGCGATCGGCACCCGACCCCTCTGTCCGGCGGAATTCACTGCCGTGGGATGAGCCACGGCGTTTGGTGGGCTTGATGCAGCGCGGCCGGCAGCCCGCGCCCTCGTGCCGATCCGGCCCGTCAGGCGACCCGCAGGCCGCCGGACTGATCCGCCGCGAGTCCAGCCGCGGGGTGCTGTGATGCGCGGGACGGCCACGGCGCGGCCGACCACCCGGCCGGGGATCTGGCCGACGCGCTCAAGTGGTCACTGTTCGGCAGCGGTGGTTACGGGCGAGGCGATCAGGTCCGATGGGGTACCCAGTGGGCAGACGGCGCGCCAGTGCCAGTAGGGCCGACCGGCCCTGGCCCTTGGGCCCGGGATCGCGCAAGATCTGCGATAGACAAGGACCGGTCGCAGCCATGGGCGAAGTCCGGTGCGGGATTCAGACGGCGCAGAAGAAGCAGATCAAGGAGTATTCGATGGCGGACGGCGAGCAGCCCGGCCCCGACAACCCGATCCGGGTCTTCCTGCTGGACGACCACGAGGTGGTACGGCGCGGGGTGCACGACCTGCTGGACGACGAGCCGGACATCACCGTGGTCGGCGAGGCCGCCAATGCCGAACAGGCCCTGACCCGCGTGCCCGCCCTGCGCCCCCAGGTCGCGGTGCTGGATGTGCGCCTGCCGGACGGCGACGGGGTGAGCGTGTGCCGGGAGCTGCGTTCACGCATGCCGGAGCTGGCGTGTCTGATGCTGACCTCGTTCGACGACGAGGAGGCGCTGCTGGACTCGATCATGGCGGGGGCGTCCGGGTACGTGCTGAAGCAGATCCAGGGCTCCGACCTGGTCTCGGCCGTGCGCACCGTGGCCCGCGGACAGTCCCTGCTCGACCCCAGCGCCACCGCCAAGCTGATGGCCCGCCTGCGCCAGGGCCAGGAACCGGAGCCCGAGCCCGACGCCCTGCCGGGCCTGACCGACCGTGAGCGGGAGATCCTGGCCCTGATCGGGGAGGGCCTGACCAACCGCCAGATCGGGCAGCGGCTCTACCTGGCCGAGAAGACGGTGAAGAACCACATCTCCCGGCTGCTGGCCAAGCTCGGTGTGGAGCGGCGCATCCAGGCCGCCGTCATCGCCACCCAGGCTCAGGACCGGCTGAAGCAAGAAGGCCGCTGACTCCCCCGGGCGAGCTGTGGGGCCGAACGTCCCGCGGCTCGCCCCCGTACGGCACATGTCCGATCGCATCCCCGGCCAGCAGGCTGGCAGCGCAGACAGACGCGGATCGATCGGGAGGACGACGGACATGAGCGTGCGCGTGGGAATCAACGGCTTCGGCCGCATCGGACGCAACTACCTGCGCTTGGTGCTGCAGCGCGCGGAGACCGAGGCCGGCCCAGCCGTCGAGGTCGTGGCGGTCAATGACCTCACTTCGCCGGCCGCGCTGGCGCACCTGTTGGAGTTCGACTCGACGTATGGCCGCATCGGCCGCACCGTCGAGCACGACGACACCTCGATCACCGTCGACGGGCACCGCATCGCCGTGACCGCCGAACGCGACCCGGCCGCCCTGGACTGGGCCGGCCTCGGCGTGGACATCGTCATCGAGTCCACCGGCCGCTTCCGCACCCGGGAGCAGGTCGGTCTGCACCTGAAGGGCGGCGCCCGCAAGGTGCTGCTGTCCGTGCCGGGCAAGGGCGTCGACGCCACCGTCGTCATGGGCATCAACGAGGACACCTACGACCCGCAGCGGGACCACGTCGTCTCCAACGCGTCTTGCACCACCAACTGCGTGGCGCCCATGGTGAAGGTCCTCGACGACCGCTTCGGCCTCGTCAAGGGGCTGATGACCACCATCCACGGCTACACCAATGACCAGGTCGTCCTCGACGGCCCGCACAAGGACCTCCGCCGCGGCCGCAGCGCCGCCGTCAACATCATTCCCACCAGCACCGGAGCCGCCCGCGCCGTCGGCCTGGTCCTTCCGGAGCTGTCCGGCACCCTGGACGGCATCGCCGTACGCGTCCCCGTCGAGGACGGCTCACTCACCGACCTGAGCGTGGTCCTGGACCGGCCGGTGACCGCCGACGAGGTCAACGCCGCCTTCCGAGAGGCCGCCGACGGGCCGCTCAAGGGCATCCTGCGCGTGTCCGAAGCCCCGATCGTCTCCCGCGACGTCGTCGGCGACGCGGCCTCCTGCGTCCTGGACGCCCCGCTGACCCAGGCGCACGGCGACCTTGTGAAGGTCTTCGGCTGGTACGACAACGAGTGGGGCTACACCAACCGGCTGCTCGACCTCACCGAGCACGTCGCCGGCACGCTCCCTCGCAACTGACCGAGCGGGCCGCGGAGCGAGAGCGCCTGCCCAGCGTGCGGCGAGTTCTCCGGCGCGCCGGGCTGCGTCGGCCACCGCTTCGGGCCCGCCGCCTGCCTGCCCCGCCGCATACCCGACCATGAAGGTCGTCAGCGGCGCGGCGGGCCGGGCGACACCGTGAGCGGCGTCGCCCGCGACGGCGAGAAGCAGAGCCAGGTCGACTTCGAGGTCGATACCCAGGTCGGCCTTCACCGCGGCCGTCCATTCCCAGTACATCGTCCATGATCATCCTTCTTGGGTTCGTGAGCGGGTGGTGCGCAGTGCTGTGGTCGGTGCTGGCGCCGGACGGGCGTCGCGTCCGGCGCCAGCACGGGTTCGTGGCTCATGCGGCTCGCCCGGAGCCGGAGGCCGACCGGGTCCGGCCCGCGGTCGTCGGGGCCGCGGTCGGGGCGGAGCGTCGCCGGTATACCAGGTACGGGCGGGCCAGGTAGCCGATCGGCGCGCTCCACACATGCACCAGCCGGGTGAACGGCCAGGCCGCGAAGAGCAGGAAGGCGCTCAGGGCGTGCAGCTGGAACAGCAGCGGGGCCCCGGTGATGGCCTCGGGCTGCGGCTGGAGGACGAACAGGCCGCGGAACCAGACGGAGACGGTCGAGCGGTAGTCGTAGCCGGCGCCGAACACGTTGTGGGCGGCGGTGGCGGTGATGCCCAGCACGACGGTGGCGGACAGCAGGGGGAAGAGGAGCTTGTCGCTGCGGTCGGTGCCGAGCCGGATCTGGCGGGTCAGCAGCCGGCGGGCGCAGAGCATGCCCAGCCCGGCGACCATGGCGACGCCCGCCACCGAGCCCGCCCACACGGCCGTGGTGTGGTACGCGTGCTCGGTGATGCCGACCGCCTCGGTCCACGAGTCGGGAATGGCGAGACCCACCACGTGCCCGGCGATCACCATGAAGGCGCCGAGGTGGAAGAGCGGGCTGCCGAAGCGCAGCCAGCGGTGTTCGAGGAGCTGGGTGGTGCGGGAAGTCCAGCCGAACTGGTCCTGGCGGTAGCGCCAGATGTGCCCCACCACGAACACGGCGAGACAGATGTAGGGAACGGCGACCCACAACAGGAGGTCGGCGCCGCTCGTGGACGCGGCGGCCAGAGGGGTGGGTACGGCGTTCATCGGGGGCCTTCCGTACGGCTGGTCGGAGCAGGTGGAACACAGGTCGGCGGGGCGGGCACGGGCGGCACGAAGGTGCCCGGAGGTGCGAACTCGCCGTCGCCGTAGGTTCCGTAGGGGTCGAGGCCGACCTCCTCGTTGGGCGGGCCCTCGGCGACGAGCTGGGCCACCGCCGCGCGGTCCGCCTCGGTGGGCGGCGGAAGCAGGGTGAGCAGCGCGGCCAGGACGTGCCGGTAGGGGGAGTCGGCGTCGGCCAGGGCACGGTGGATCAGTTCCAGTCCGCGCCGGTGCTGGCGCAGCGGTGCCTCGCCGCCACCTGGGCCTACAAGGGCGGCGAACTCCAGCACCACCGGGAGGTGGTCGGGCAGTTCGCCCCCGTCGGTGTCCCAGCCCGTGGCCCTGTAGCGCTGGTTCAGGGTGAGCAGGGCCATGCCCCGCCGACGGGTGTCACCGTGCAGATAGTAGGTGAGGTAGAGGCTGCTCTTGCGGCGCAGGTCGAACATCTCGACGTAGTGCCGCTCCAGCGCCTCGGGCTCCTGCCCGGCGAACCAGTCGGTGAACCGGGCCAGGTGTTCCGCCGCGGGCGTGGCCGGAAGAGCTTCCACCACGGTTGTCAACTCCGTGCGCGCTGCGGTCAGTTCGGAGTCGGGGTACTGCAGGAGCAGCGACACGAGCCGCAGTATCAGGGCTCGGCCCGCCGTCTCCTCAGGTGTGAGCCGGGCCGGGCGGCGTACGGCCGCCCGGACGCGGGTGCGGACGAGGGCGGGAATCGTTGCGGGCAGCGGGCTCACGGACGGCCTCCGGCGGGGGCTTCGGGTGTACGGCGGCGCAGGGTGGGGATGCCGAGCATGATCTTGCGGGGCTCGGGGTCGCCGGACGTCTCGACCGGGCAGCGGTTCTCCATGGCGGTCAGCGCGGCGGCGTCCTCCTTGTGGGCGGCGGGGACGACGTACCGGTCCTGGTACTTGGCGACGGCGAGCAGCCGGTGCAGATCCTCCGCCTCCCGGCCGGTGAGCCCGACGGCCTTGAGCACGACTTCGTCGCCGTCCTCGCCGAGGGTGCGCTCACGCATGTACGAGCGCAGCGCGGTGAGCTTCATCAGCACCCCGGCGACCACGTCGGCGTCTCCGGCGGTGAACAGTTCCGCCAGGTACTCCAGCGGGATGCGCAGCCGGGTGACGGCGGCGAAGACGTGGTCGGGGTCGTCCTGGTCGCCGCCCGCCGCGTCGACGGCGTCGAGGACGGGGGAGAGCGGGGGCACGTACCAGACCATGGGCAGGGTGCGGTACTCCGGGTGCAGCGGCAGCGCCACCTTGTAGCGCATGACCAGGTCGTACACGGGGGAGCGGCGGGCCGCCTCCAGCCAGTCCTCGGGGATACCCGACTCGCGGGCTGCCGCGCGGACTTCGGGGTCGTGCGGGTCGAGGAAGACCCCGCGCTGGGCGTCGAGGAGCTCCTTCTCGTCCGGGGTGGCCGCGGCCTCGCCGACCTTGTCCGCGTCGTAGAGGAGCAGTCCCAGGTAGCGCAGTCGGCCGACGCAGGTCTCGGAGCAGACGGTGGGCTGCCCGGCTTCGATGCGCGGGAAGCAGAAAGTGCACTTCTCGGCCTTGCCGGTGGCATGGTTGACGTACACCTTCTTGTACGGGCACGCCGTCACGCACATCCGCCAGCCCCGGCAACGGTCCTGGTCGACCAGGACGATGCCGTCCTCGACCCGCTTGTACATCGCGCCCGAGGGGCAGGCGGAGACGCAGGCCGGGTTGAGGCAGTGTTCGCACAGGCGGGGCAGGTGGAAGAGGAAGGTCTGCTCGAACTCGAACTTCACCTTCTGCGCCCATTCCCCGGTGAGGTTGGGGTCGCCGCCGGCGTTCTCGGGTGCTCCGCCGAGGCCGTCCTCCCAGTTGGCGCCCCAGGTGATGGCGGTGGGCTTGCCGGTGAGGACCGAGCGCGGGCGGGCGACGGGGATGTCCTTCTGGGCGGGGGCGTTGACGAGGTTGTCGTAGTCGTAGGTGACCGGCTCGTAGTAGTCCTCGATGGAGGGCAGGTCGGGGTTGGAGAAGATCGACAGGAGCCGCTTGAGGCGTCCGCCGGAGCGCAGGACGAGCCGTCCGCGCTTGTCGAGCATCCAGCCGCCCTTCCACTGCTGCTGGTCCTCGTAGCGGCGGGGGTAGCCGACGCCGGGTTTGGTCTCGACGTTGTTGAACCAGGCGTATTCGACGCCGGTGCGGTTGGTCCACGTCTGCTTGCAGGTGACGGAGCAGGTGTGGCAGCCGATGCACTTGTCGAGGTTCATCACCATCGCGATCTGTGCCATGACGCGCATGTCAGTACTCCACATCCTGCGAGCGGCGGCGGATGACGGTGACCTCGTCGCGCTGGTTGCCGGTGGGGCCGTAGTAGTTGAAGGCGTAGGTGAACTGCGCGTAGCCGCCCGCGAGATGGGTGGGCTTGAGCAGCAGGCGGGTGAGCGAGTTGTGGATACCGCCGCGCTTGCCGCTGACCTCGGTCTTCGGCACGTTCACGTTGCGGTCCTGGGCGTGGTACATGTACACGGTGCCCTCGGGCATCCGGTGGGTGACCACGGAGCGGGCGGCGACGACGCCGTTGCGGTTGTACGCCTCGATCCACTCGTTGTCCTTCACGCCGATCTTCTCGGCGTCCTCCAGGGACATCCAGATCGTGGGTCCGCCTCGGGACAGGTCGAGCATGTACTTGTTGTCCTGGTAGTTCGAGTGGATGGACCACTTCGAGTGCGGGGTCAGATAGCGGACCGTGACCTCCGCCCGGCCGTCCTCCCGCAGTTCCTCGTCGCCGTAGTGCTTGGGCGTGTTCAACGGCGGCCGGTAGACCGGGAGTTGCTCGCCCAGTTCGGCGATCCAGTCGTGCTGGACGAAGAAGTGCTGCCGTCCGGTGAGCGTGTGCCAGGGCTTCTTGTGCTCGGTGTTGATCACGAACGGTGAGTAGCGGCGCCCACCGGTCTCCGAGCCCGACCACTCGTACGACGTCATCACCGAGCGGGGCTGGGTGCGGGTGTCGGCGAAGGTGATCCGCTCGGCCTCGCGCTCGGCGGCGAGCTCCACCAGGCCCTCGCTGCCGGTCTGCCGCTCCAGTTCGCGGAAGCCCTCGGTGGCCAGGCGGCCGTTGGTGGTGCCGGACAGGGCGAGGATCGCCTCACACATGTCGCTCGCGGTGGCCAGCGAGGGCCGTCCGGCGGCGACTCCGTCCCTGACGGTGCCGTTACGGCGCCGGAGGTCGTCGATCTCCTGGTTCGGGTGGACGGTGACGCCCTTGGTGGTGGTGCCCAGGGTGTCGAGCAGCGGACCCACGGCACGCATCTTCTGCGCGATCGCGGCGTAGTCCCGCTCGATCGTGACCAGCTTCGGCATGGTCTTCCCGGGAACCGGCTCGCACTCGCCGGCCTTCCAGTCCCGCACCACCCCGCCGGGCTGGGCGAGTTCGTCCGGTGTGTCGTGCAACAGTGGCACCGCGAGGACGTCGGTGCGCTTGCCCAGGTGGTCGGCGGCCAGTTCGCTGAACCGGTCGGCGATGGTCAGGAACGTGTCGTAGTCGGTGCGCGCCTGCCAGGGCGGGGCGATGGCCGGGGTGAAGGCATGGACGAAGGGGTGCATGTCCGTGCTGGACAGGTCGTCCTTCTCGTACCAGGTCGCCGCCGGCAGGACGACGTCGGCGAGCAGGCCGGTGGAGGTCATCCGGAAGTCCATGCAGACCAGCAGATCGAGCTTGCCCTCGGGAGCCTCCTCCCGCCACACCACGTCCTTCGGCCGGTGCTCGGGCGGAGTCTCCTCGGAGCGGACCGCCGCGTCGGTGCCGAGCAGGTGGCGCAGGAAGTACTCGTTGCCCTTGCCCGAGGAGCCCAGCAGGTTGGCACGCCACACGGTCAGCACACGCGGGAAGTTGGCCGGGTCGTCCGGATCCTCGACGGCGAACCGCAGTGCGCCGGACTTCAGTTCGTCGACGATGTGCTCGGCGACCGGCCGGCCCGCCGCCGCGGCTTCGTCCGTCAGGTCGAGGGGGTTGCGGTTGAAGCCGGGGTGACCGGGTGTCCAGCCCAGCCGCACGGCCTGCGCCAGACAGTCGGCGAAGCCCTTGCCCCTGAACCGCCCTTGCCCGAGCGGGGAAGCCAACTCCTCGGGCCCGAAGGCCTCGTAGCGCCACTGGTCGGAGTTCAGGTACCAGTAGGAGGTGCCGGCCATGTGCCGGGTGGGCCGCTGCCAGTCGAAGGCGAACGAAAGGTGCTGCTGCCCGGTGACCGGGCGGACCTTCTCCTGGCCGACGTAGTGCGCCCAGCCGCCGCCGTTGACGCCCTGGCAGCCGGTCATGGTCGTCAGCGCCAGGAAGGCGCGGTAGATGGTGTCGGAGTGGAACCAGTGGTTGGTGCCCGCACCCAACGCGATCATCGAACGGCCCTGGGTCCGCTCGGCGTTGCGGGCGAACTCCCGCGCGATGCGCGCGGCCTGCTCGGCCGGGACCGAGGTGATCATCTCCTGCCAGGCGGGGGTGTACGGCTGCGAGGCGTCCTCGTACGACGACGGCCAGCTGCCCGGAAGCCCGGGACGCCGCACCCCGTACTGGGCGAGCATGAGGTCGAAGACCGTGGTGACCAGACGCCCGCCGATCCGGCGCACCGGCACCCCGCGCACCAGGACGGAGCCGCCCTCCGTGCTGCCCTCGTCGAACCGGGGCAGCGCGATCTCGGCGGTGTCCTCGGCCCGCTCCAGCAGGCTCAACTCGGGCACGACGTCGCCCAGGTTCAGGTTCCAGCGGCCTCGCTCGGCTTCCCCCCACCGGAAGCCGAGCGAGCCGCCGGGGACCACCGGATCGCCCGTGGCCCCGTCCAGGAGAACTGTTTTGGACTCGGCGTTCTCCGTGTCGTGCCCGAGGTCGGCGGCGGTCAGGAACCCGTCGGGGACCAGTCCGTGGTCGTGCTCGCGCAGGGACACCAGGAACGGGGCGTCGGTGAACTTGCGCAGGTAGTCCTGGAAGTACGGCACCTGGCGGTCGACGAGGAACTCGCGCAGGATCACATGCCCCATGGCCATCGCCAGCGCGCCGTCCGTGCCGGGGTGCGGGGCGAGCCATTCGTCGGCGTGCTTGACGTTGTCGGCGTAGTCGGGGCTGACCGCGACCACCTTCGTGCCGTTGTAGCGGGTCTCGGTGAGGAAGTGCGCGTCGGGCGTGCGGGTCACGGGGATGTTGGAACCCCACATGATCAGATAACCCGCGTTCCACCAGTCCGCCGCCTCCGGCACGTCCGTCTGGTCGCCGAAGACCTGCGGGGAGGCGATCGGCAGGTCTGCGTACCAGTCGTAGAACGACAGCAGTGTGCCGCCGATCAGCGAGTGGAACCGCGCGCCGGCCGCGAAGGACGCCATCGACATCGCCGGGATGGGCGAGAAGCCCGCGACACGGTCGGGGCCGTACGCCTTGACGGTGTGCACCTGGGCGGCGGCGACCAGCTCGCTCACCTCGTCCCAGTCGGCACGCACCAGGCCGCCCTTGCCGCGCGCCCGCTTGTAGGCGCGCGCCCTGGCCGGGTCACCGGTGATCTCGGCCCAGGCCGCCACCGGATCGCCCAGCCGCTTGCGGGCCTCGCGCCACAGCTTCAGCAACGCGCCGCGCACGTACGGGTAGCGCACCCGGCTGGGGGAGTAGGTGTACCAGGAGAACGAGGCTCCACGGGGGCAGCCGCGCGGCTCGTACTCGGGGCAGTCGGCGCCGATCGACGGGTAGTCGGTGGCCTGGTGCTCCCAGGTGATGATGCCGTCCTTGACGTACACCATCCACGAGCAGGAACCGGTGCAGTTCACCCCGTGCGTGGAGCGCACCACCTTGTCGTGCGACCAGCGGTCCCGGTAGAAGCCCTCCCACTTCGCGTCGCCCGTGCCGAACACGGCACGCCCGTCGGCCGACACCTCGCGGCGCGTGAGCAGCCTGCGGGCCGCCAGCGGCCAGCTCTCACCGGCGCGCAGCGCCTCACGCCGTGCGTTCTGATCGTTCTCCATGGCCAGGACGCTAAGCGGCGCACGGCATCCGACACCTGGGGCTGGCGGTCCTTGGCAGATGGCCTACCGGCCCCATGTTGCTGGTGGCAATAGGGACCAATGGTCCCAGTGCCGGGTCCGGTCGGCCGGGGAGGCGGGTGAGCGGGGCGTTGCATGCTGGCTGTGATCGAACCGCAGATGCCCGTCTGTCTGTACGACCGCATCCCGTCTGTCAGGCGGCCCATCCCCCGTCCCGGCCGCCGCAGGCAGAGCGCGTACGGCGCGTGGCGCCCGGCTCGGTCGTGCGTCCGGCCGCCCCTGTGCGGCCGGACGCGGCGTCCCCTCCGGAGTCGGTAGCCGGAAATGCCACCCCCGCCCGCATCGGCCGGCCGAGTCGGCCCGACCCGCTGGAGAGACCCTCATGAGCGTGCTCACCCTCGCCTCGCACCCCCGAGACGCCACGGCCCTGGAAAGCGCCGAGGCGCATCACGCACGACTGGCCGGGGAGCTCGCCGGACGAGTGAAGATGCTGCTCACCGCCGTAGACCGGGACCCGACCGCCGCCGAGAAGATCCACACCGGTCTCGTCGCCTTCTGCGACCGCTCGCTCCTGCCGCACGCCGCAGCCGAGGAAGCCGCGCTCTACCCCGCCGCCCACCACATGCCCGAGGCCCGCCTGCTCATCGAGAGCCTGATCGGCGAACACCGCTGCCTCACCGCGCTCGTCGACGCCCTGCGCGCCGCTCCCACCCCGGCGGGCGCGGCGGCCGACGCCCGGGCCCTGCAGGTGCTCTTCGAGGAGCACCTGGCCAAGGAGAACGGCCTCGTCCTGCCGCTGCTCGCCATGACGCCCGGGATCTCCCTGGCGGACCTACTGGCGGACATGCACCACCGGCTCGCGAACGACTCGTCCGACAAGAACTCCCCAGAAGATCAGCACAACGAGGAAGGGCACGACATGTACGAAGCGCGGATCGAGGAGACCGGAGACTGCGGCGGCGTGTGCGGCTGCGGCGGCGGGGAGAAGGCGAACGAACCCGAACTGGACGTCAGGGACGTTCCGCATGCCGTTCGTCACGCCACGGTCTTCGGCGCGCTCGACGCCGTTCCGGCGGGCACTGCGATGGTGCTGATCGCCCACCACGACCCGCTTCCGCTTCTCGCGCAGATCGAGCAGCGCAACCCGGGGGCGTTCTCGGTCGAATACCTCGAACGCGGACCCGAAGCCTGGCGGCTGCGGCTCAGCCACCGCTGACCCGACGTCAATCACCCCGCGGCGGTGCGTGACCCTCGCTTCAGCCGATGTCCACGCACCGCGCCGCACCCGCAAGCAAGGAAAGAAGGACAACACGTCATGGACGGATCGCACCGCCGGGCCGGCACCCTGCTTGGGACGGTCGGTATGGCCCTGATCGTTGCTGGACCGGTCATGCTGTGGCGTGGCCGCAGCGGCAGGAAGGAGATCCGTACCGAGCTGGCCGCCCAGAAGATCACCTTCCCCGAACGCGGGCTGCCCGCCGAACTCGCCACCCACGCCGGCCGCCGGGTGGAAACCGGCCCCGAGGCGCACGCTGGTCAACCCTCGTCCCCGACGGGCCGACGGCACAAGGTTGACGGAACAGAGCAGAGTTCGGCGAAGGAGCCGTGATGCAGACCCGGAAAGTCGACGCGCCGGCCGTTCAGGCCCTGCTGGCCGCGGCGGTGGCGGCGCCGTCGATCCACAACACGCAGCCCTGGCGGTTCGGCCTGGACCCGGACACCAGGTCGATCCTTGTTCATGTCGACCGAGGACGACGACTACCGATAGCCGATCCCCATCTGCGTGCCCAGTACCTGTCGGTGGGCGCTGCTGTCTTCAACATCCGGGTGGCTGCGGAGTCCCTGGGCTGGGAGCCTGTCGTCCGGCTGCGTCCTGCACCGGACGATCCGGATCTGCTGGCCACGGTGCAGTTGACCGAGTCCGTTGAGCGCGGGCAGCCGTCCTTGAGCGAGCTGTATGGGGCGGTCGAGCGGCGCCACACGAGCCGGATGCCCTTCACCGGCCGCCCCGTGCCTGACCCGATCGTGAACGAGATGATCAGCTCGGCCCGGGCTGAGGGCGCGCACCTGGAGGTTCCCGACATCACGGGGACGCGGCGCCTGCTGCGCCTGACGGCGGCGGCCGAGGCCCGCAACGCCGGCCACCCGGCCCGCGCGGCCGAGGCGCGTACCTGGATCACCGCCCCGGGAGCGGACGCCGCCTACGGCATTCCCTTCACAGCCCTGGGCCCGCGGGACGCGTCCGGGCGGATACCGGTGCGGGACTTCACCGCTGCGCTGCCCGTGCCGCAGCTGCCCGCCCTGCGCTTCGAACGCCATGCCCAAGCGGCCCTGCTGTGGACGTCCCACGACGGACGGGACGACTGGCTGCGGGCGGGTCAGGCCCTGGAGCGCGTGCTGCTGACGGCGACCGTGCACGGGGTGCGAACCTCGATGCTGCACCAGGCGATGGAGTGGCCGGACCTGCGCGAGGCGATGGCTGGATCGAGGCAGCGCCGCAGCCCACAGCTGCTGATCCGTTTCGGGTACGGCCCGGACGGCGCGCGTACGCCCCGCGCGTCCGCGAACGTCGTACCTGATGCGCTGGAGTCGGGGGGCCACCACAGGGGCAGCGGGCTGGCGGATTGACCTCCCGCCGTCGGCCCGGGCCGCTGCCCGCGCTGCTGGACGCCTGCCCGCGTTGGAGGTGGCAAGACCCCGCAGTGGCTACTCGCTGTGTCTCACTGTGGGCTGGGCGTTCCCCTGAGTTCGCGTCCGGTGACCATCTCGGACTCGATCCGTACGAACATCGACTCCCGCAAGGGCATCCAGGAGCTCGGGCCTGTCTGCGTAAGGCGCTCGTGCTCGGCGGGATCGGTCACCACGGTGGCCCGTCCGGTGACGACCACGCTCCAGCCGGACCGGGTCGCCGCGTCGAACTCGTCCGCTTCGAAGGCGACCACGACACCGTCGATGGCCTGGACGAGATCCGAGGCCGGTGAGGTGCACAGCAGGACGGAGGAGTCCGTGTCCAGGGAGAAGTTGATGGGTAGGACCGCGGGCAGTGCCTGCCGGGTGTAGACCACGCGGCCGACCGGCACCTTGGCCAGCAGGCGCAGGCACTCCGGCCGGTCGAGTGCGCGAAAGCCGTCTGTCTGGAACATCAGTCCATCGTCCCCCGTCGGCGATCGGTGGGGTAGGGCCGACCGGCCCTACCCCACCGTGAACCAGCGGCCGCACGCGGCGGTCTCGGGTACACGGGACCGATGGACGGTCGGGTCCGAACCAGGGGCCTGTCTGGCCCCCCGCAGGGACTGATGGCCCATGCCGCTCGTGAGCCCGGATGCGGACAGTGGTCACGGGACGCCGTTGGGCAGGCAAGGGGCCTGCCCACGCGCTTGCGATCCCGGTGGTGCCGCACCACCATCCAGAGGAAAGGGACGGACAACATGGTCCAGCCGTTGAAGTCGAAGGGCGACAGCTCACCGTCAGGTGCTCCGGTATCCCGCCAGGCGTGGCTGATGCTGGCCCTGGCCACTGTCGGTTTCGCCGTGAACTTCTGGGCGTGGGCGCTGCTGAGCCCGCTCGGCCCGCGGTTCAAGGACAGCCTCGACCTGTCGTCGTTCGAGCAGTCGCTGCTGGTGGCGGTGCCGGTGGTGGTCGGCTCCCTGGGCCGCATCCCGGTGGGCGCCCTGACCGACCGGTTCGGCGGACGCGTGATGTTCCCGATCGTGTCGGCCGTCACCATCGTGCCGGTGCTCTACCTCGGTCTGGGCGGGCACTCCTCCCTTGCCGCCCTGCTGGTCGGCGGATTCTTCCTCGGTATCGGCGGCACAGCCTTCGCCGTCGGCGTGCCCCTCGTCAACGCCTGGTTCCCGCCCGAGCGGCGCGGCCTCGCGATCGGCGTCTTCGGCGCCGGCATGGGCGGCACCGCCATCAGCGCCCTGACCACCGTGAAGCTCGTCGACGCCAACAGCATGGCGACCCCGTTCCTGATCACCGCCGCGATGCTCGCCGTCTACGCCGTGACCGCCGCACTGCTGCTGCGCGACGCGCCCGGCCGCACCGTGCCCACCGAGCCCCTGGCCCGCCGTCTGGCCGCCACCGCGCGCCTCGGCATCACCTGGCAGGCATCCGCGCTGTACGCGGTGGCCTTCGGCGGCTACGTGGCCTTCTCCGTCTACCTGCCCACCTACCTCAAGACCGGCTACGGCCTGACCCAGGCCGACGCCGCAAACCGCATGGCCGGATTCGTGCTGCTGGCGGTGGCGATGCGCCCGGTCGGCGGCTGGCTGTCGGACCGCATGGGCCCGGTCCGGGTGCTGGCCGGATCGCTGGCCGTGGTCGTGGCCGGGGCCGTGGTGCAGTCGTTTACCCTGCCGCTGACCCCGGTGGGCACCATCGCCTTCCTGTCGATGGCCGCCGCACTCGGCGCCGGCAGCGGGGCGACCTTCGCCCTGGTGGCCCTGCGGACCCCAGCCAACCAGGTCGGCTCGGTCACCGGCGTCGTCGGCGCCGCGGGCGGCCTGGGCGGCTTCCTCCCGCCGCTGGTGATGGGCTCGCTCTACGGCGAGTACGGAACCTACGCGGCCGGTCTCGCCCTGCTCGCGATCGTGGCCGCCGCAGCGCTGGCCTTCACCCTCACCGGTGTCCGCTCTGCCGTCCAAGGCGACGACCGGGCTCCGCGTGCCGGCCACGGACGCCGGCACCGCGCCGCACAGACCACCGTGTGACACCAGCAGCCGAGAACCACAGACCGAACAGGAAGGGAGAGGCAGCGGTGTGCGAATACTGCGGCTGCCAGGCGCTGGAGACCATCGACGAGCTGACCCAGGAACACGACAGGGTCGTGACCCTCATCAGCCACATACGCGACGCCCGGCGTGACGGCGCGATCGCCCGGATGGCCGAACTCGCCCGCGAGATCACCTCCGTGCTCGGCCCACACACCCGCGTGGAGGAGCACGGACTGTTCCCGGCCCTGGCCGGGGAGTTCCCCGAACAGATCGCCGCGCTGGAGGACGAGCACCGCCGGATCGAAGCGGTGCTGGCTGAGGCGGACGGACCGTTCCTGACCGACCCCACCTGGCCGGACCGGCTCATCGAGACCCTCGCTCTGCTGCGCGAGCACATACTCAAGGAACAGGACGGCGTCTTCCCGGCCGCGCTCGCCAACCTCGACACCGAGCAGTGGGAAGCAGTCGAGAAGGTTCGCGCAGAGGCAGGCAGGGCTTTGTCCCGGCCGGCTGCCTGACCGCTCACTCGCGGCCCACCGCCAGACAGATCCGGCGGTGGGCCGCCTGTGCACCGCACTATCGGCACGGCCGGGCTGCCCGTTGGTTCGCATCTCCCGGCATAGTGCTGCGGAGCCCGGGTGACCGCTTCGTACGCAGACGATCTCCACGTGCCCTGTTTTGCGTAGGTGTGGTGCGGCTGTTGACCTTTCGGGGGAATGCGGTCGTAGAGTCGTGTGCGGCCAGACTCGATCACGACTCGAACGGGCCAGCACGCCCGGGACGGAGTGGCACGGTGGGCACGGAAACCAGCCAGGCACGGGCGGGCATGGACGGCGAGCTGGCGGAGGCGCTGGTGCGCAGCCGCCGGTTCTTCACCCGGGCTGAGGTCTCTGAGGATCTGCGCACGCTGCACCGAAAGGGCGGGCGCCAGGCGGACGAGTTTTACCGTGACCGCTGGTCGCATGACAAGGTGGTGCGCTCCACCCACCGCCGAGCGCAAAGTCCGGTTTCAACGTGCCGGTGATCATGGTGACCGTGAGGCCGACCAATGCGACCGCCGAGCGGCAGCGGCAGCGGCTGCACGATCAGGCCGAGCACGGTGCCGGTGAAAATGGCCAGGACCGCCCAGCCGCCGGACTTGATCCCGTCCGGTTGCGGCAGCGCGTACACGATCAGGCCGACCGCCACCGGAGTGATCCACTTCATCGCCGCCCAGACGTCGTGGCGCCCCGACCGTGACGGCCCTTGCTGCGGCCGCGTACTTCCACCGCCCTGCGACGTTCCGTCGGCGCGGGCTTCCACCGTGTTGAAGAATTTCGTCTCCCACACCCTGTGCAGGGCTCGACCCCGCTCCGACGCGCTGAGGCGAAGGCGGGGCGAGTCCCCTCCACGAGCGGAGACGGGAGCGCTGCAGGGATCGGGCGTTCGGCCTCAACTGCTGGGCCCAACGGCCCGAAGGCTCCTCAAGAGACGGCGATTCACAGGGATCAGGCTTCCGGCTGTACGGAGAGGGGCACCGTCCATTCCACGATGGTGCCGGTGGGCTCGTTCGGCTCGAGAGTGAAGCTGCCCCCGAGGTCGGTGGCGCGCCGGCGGAGGTTGTCCAGGCCGCTGCGGCGGGCGACGGCCGGGTCGACGCCCGTGCCGTTGTCGGCGACGCGCAGGTGGAGCCGAGTGCCGTCCGTCTCGGCCGTGACCTCGACGGCGGTGGCGTGTGCGTGCCGGGCGGTGTTCGAAAGCGTCTCGCGCAGCACCGCCAGCAGGTGCTCGGCATGGTCGGCGGGCACGACGGTGTCCAGCAGACCGGTCATGCGCAGGGCGGGGGTGAACCCGAGTACGGCGGCGGCCTGGTCCGTCTCGGCCAGCAGCCTCCCGCGCAGACCGCCGCGGCTGTCGGCACGGTCGCGCTCGCGCAGTGCGTAGATCGTGCCTCGCACGGTCTTGATGGTGTCGTCGAGGTCGTCCACCACTCGCTGGACCCGCTCGGCCACCTGGGGCCGGTCGGAGATGCGGCCGAGCACCGAGTTCAGAGTGAGCCCGGAGGCGAACAGGCGCTGGATGGCCAGGTCGTGCAGGTCGCGGGCGATGCGGTCGCGGTCGGTCAGGACCAGCAGGTGGTCGGCCTCGCGCCGGTGTTCGGCGATCTCCAGGGCCAGTGCGGCCTGGTCGGCGAAACTGCTGATCATGGCCATGGTGGCCTCGGAGAACTCTCTGCCGCCATGCAGGTTGGCGACCTGCAAAACCCCGCGCACGTGCTCGCCGCCGCCCAGGGGAAGCAGGAATCCGGGCCCCAGGCCGATCTTGGCCGCGGAGCCGCCCCCGGCCTGCGGTTCGTCGGACAGCGCACTGCTGGTGATCCGCTCGTTGGATTGGTAGACCTTCGCGGCCAGCGTGGTGGCCGGCAGTACCAGCCCTTGGACCTGCTCGGCACCTTCACCGTCGGCGGCGTCGATCACCAGCTCGTCGCCGCCGTCGAACGGCACCGCCAGCGTCACCAGGTCCGCTCCGGACAGAGCCCTGACGGTCGAGGCGACCTTGTACAGCACCTGGTCCGGGTCGGTGCCCGACAGCAGGCTGCGGGTCAGGTCGCTGCTCGCCGCCAGCCACTGCTCCCGGCGGCGGGAGTCCTCGTACAGGCGGGCGTTGTCGATCGCGACGCCGGCCGCGGCCGCCAGCGTGCGCAGTACCGCCTCGTCATCGTCGTCGAACTCCGCCCCGCCGCGCTTGTCGGTCAGGTACAGGTTGCCGAAGACCTGGTCGCGCACGCGCACCGGCGCCCCCAGGAACGTGGTCATCGGCGGATGCCCGGCGGGGAAGCCGACGGAGTCGTGATGGCGGCCCAGGTCGGCCAGGCGCAGCGGCTCCGGTTCGCGGATCAGCAGCCCGAGGATGCCCTTGCCCTCGGGATAGTGCCCGATCTCCTCGATGGTGCTCTCGTCCATGCCGACCGTGATGAACTGCCGGATCTTCCCCTCTTCGCCGAGCACTCCCAGGGCCCCGTACTGGGCGTCCACCAGGGTTACGGCGGACTCGGTGATCCGGCGCAGCACCACGTCGAGATCCAGATCGGTGCCGATGGAGAGGACCGCGTCCAGCAGCGTGTGCACCCGGTCCCGGGTCGCGCGGACCTGTTCGACCTGTGCTTGCAGGCCCTCCAGCAGCTCGTCCAGCCGCAACTGGGGCGCCGCCGGACCGCCCTTCCGCCCCTGCGCCGGACTCTCCGCCATTCCTGCTCCCTCCAGAAAGGTGCCTCCCAGCACCCTCCCCATCATGCCCGAACGGCCCTGCCAGACATGCGAACGCATGTGTCACATGGGGCAAGATCGCGGTGCCGTTACCGTCGTCCCACCACATCGTTGGCACAATGCCCCCGGTGTCGTTCGGGGCCCGTGTTGTCATGGCAGACTCCTGGAGCCCCAAGGCACCGGGGGACGGCCAGAGCCGCAGCCCATTCTCGTGCGCGCCCTGGCACTCGGGGTTGCGGATGGCGAACCTTGTCCCCAGCCCGCGACCGGGTGGTCAGTGCTGAAGTGGACGAGGAACGCTGCTCTCAGTGATCAGTTCGATGGCTAGGCGATCGTACTTGAGGGCTCCGAGGGCATAGCCGATCGCCTCCAGATGGCAGTGCGCACCGGAGCCGAGCGCGAACATGGAGTATGGCAGCGCGGGCGTCACGGCCGTCCGCGCAGCGAAGTCGGCGTAGATCGAGACACAGCTCGCTGTAGTCCTGGTCGGAACATGAGGTGGTGCCGGACCGGAAGCTCTGCAACGCGAATAGCGGCGTGACGGTCGCGCCGAGTCTTGCAGACACAGAGGCCGATGTGCAGAGCGGCGCGAACGGGACAGCCGGTGTGGCGCCCCCGCTCGGCTGTCCGTCAATGCCGGTCACGGGTGGACGAGGAGTCAACGCGTCGTTACCCGTACAGAGCAGGTTCACTACCGGTTCGGACGAAGTCTTCCGTAGCGGTCGGGTTATGCGGTTGTGCTCGAGACAGTGGAGCCGAGCCCGTCCTGCGTGAACAGCTGTCCAGCTTGGGCAACCGCGAGCTGTTCCGCACCTGCGCGCGCCTCGGCCCACCCGACGGTGGGGGAGACGAGGACGCGGTGGCCCAGGCCACCCACTTGACGTTGCGCATGCTCGCCGAGCGCATCGAGCAGCTCACCGGGCAGATCGATGAGCTGAACCAGCGCGTGACCCGGCTCGTCGAACGCCACGCCCCACAGCTACTCGAACAGGTGGGCATCGGCCCGGACAGCGCCGTCACTCTCCTGATCACCATCGGAGACAACCCCGAGCGACTGAACACCGAGGCGTCCTTTGCTGCCCTTTGCGGAGTCAGCCCCATCGAGTACCCCCCGGGCCGGCGGAGCACGCGCCGGCTCAACCACGGCGGCGACCGCCAGGCCAACGCCGCCCAGCACCGCATCGTCTTCACCCGCCTGCGCCAAGACCCGCGCACCCAGGCGTACCACGAACGCCGCACCCAGGAGGGCAAGGCCCCACGTGAGATCATCCGATGCCTCAAGCGATATGCCGCCCGCGAGGTCTTCAACTTGGTCAGACCGGTTGTCCACGCCCCTGCGTTATAGGGGCGTCCGTGAGACGTGAGAAGGTCTGGGGCGTGAGTGAGACACCCCCGAACACCCTGCAATACCGCTTTGACGGGCCAGAAGACGCTCCGGTCCTGATCCTGGGTCCCTCACTGGGCACCACATGGCACATGTGGGACCGGCAGGTCCCCGAGCTGGCGCGGCAGTGGCGGATCTTCCGTTACGACCTGCCCGGACACGGCGGCGCCCCCGCTTACCCCGCGGGCTCCGTCGCCGACCTCGCCGCGCGGCTGCTCGCCACGCTCGACGCGCTCGGCGTGCAGCGCTTCGGCTACGCCGGCTGCGCGCTCGGCGGCGCGGTCGGCGTCGAGCTGGCGCTGCGCCACCCCGAACGCGTCGCCTCGCTCGCCCTGATCGCCGCCTCCCCGCGGTTCGGCACGGCGGACGAGTTCCGGCAGCGCGGCGTGATCGTGCGGACCAACGGCCTCGACCCCATCGCCCGCAGCTCACCCGACCGCTGGTTCACCAGCGGCTTCGCCGCCGCGCAGCCCGCCATCACCGACTGGGCGGTGCAGATGGTGCGCACCACCGACCCCGGCTGCTACATCGGCGCCTGCGAGGCGCTCGCCGCGTTCGACGTGCGCGCCGAACTCGGGCTCGTCGGCGTGCCGACGCTGGTCCTCGTCGGCTCCGACGACCAGGTCACCGGCCCCGCCGAGGCGCGCACCCTGGTCGCCGGCATCCCGGACGCCCGCCTCGCCGTCGTACCCGGCGCCTCGCACCTGGTGCCGGTGGAGCAGCCGGCGGCCGTCACCGACCTGCTGGTGCGGCACTTCTCCACCGCCTGGCAGCCCACCCACGACCACAGCACCGGCCAGACCGCCGTCCCCGGCGTCTCCCTCAAGCCGGCCGGCGCCACGCCCCCGCCGGCGACCGCCCCCGTCGCCGAGATCGCGCCCGCCGGCCTCGTCGAGCCGCCGCAGGTCATGAGCCGCCCCGACCCCTACGACGCGGGACTGAAGGTGCGCCGGGAGGTGCTCGGCGACGCCCACGTCGACCGGGCGCTGTCGCAGGCCGACGACTTCTCCGGCGACTTCCAGGACTTCGTCACCCGCTACGCCTGGGGTGAGATCTGGGACCGGCCCGGCCTCGACCGGCGCTCCCGCTCCTGCGTCACCCTCACCGCGCTCGTCGCCGGCGGCCACCTGGAGGAGCTCGCGTTCCACACCCGTGCCGCCCTGCGCAACGGCCTCACCCCCGACGAGATCAAGGAAGTTCTGCTCCAGGCCGCCGTGTACTGCGGCGTACCGGCGGCGAACAGCGCCTTCCGGGTGGCCCAGCAGGTCATCCAGGAGGAGACCACGCCCACCGAGTGAGCGTCGTTCCCCGCGCCCCGGAAGGCAGGATGGAGGACATGACGACCACGAAGCTCACGAAGAAGTCGCACGCCTGCGTCCGTCTGGAGAAGGAGGGGCGCACGCTCGTCCTGGACCCGGGCGGGTTCAGCGAGCCCGACGCGGCCGAGGGCGCCGACGCGATCCTGGTCACGCACGAGCACCCCGACCACTTCGACGAGGGGCGGCTGCGGGCCGCGCTGGACGCCGACCCGGGCACCGAACTGTGGACGCTGCGCTCGGTCGCGGAGCGGCTCTCCGCCGCCTACCCGGGCCGCGTCCACACCGTCGGCCACGGCGACGCCTTCACCGCCGCGGGGTTCGACGTCCAGGTCCACGGCGAACTGCACGCCGTCATCCACCCCGACCTGCCGCGCATCACCAACGTCGGCTATCTGATCGACGGCGGCCGCGTCTTCCACCCCGGCGACGCGCTCACCGTCCCCGGCACCGCCGTGGAGACGCTGATGCTCCCCGTCATGGCCCCCTGGAGCAAGATCTCCGAAGTCATCGACTACGTCCGCGAGGTGAAGCCGCAGCGCGCCTACGACATCCACGACGCGCTCCTCACCGACCTCGCCCGTCCCATCTACGACAACCAGATCGGGGCCCTCGGCGGCGCGGAGCACCGGCGGCTGGCGCCGGGGGAGAGCACGTCTCTGTGAGTGTCAGTGCCGCCCGGTAGGTTGTGAGGCATGCGCATCGCGACCTGGAACGTCAACTCGATCACCGCCCGCCTTCCGAGGCTCCTGGCCTGGCTGGAGAGCAGCGGCACGGACGTGCTGTGCCTCCAGGAGGCCAAGGTCGCCGAGGAGCAGTTCCCGTTCGACCAGCTGCGCGAGCTGGGCTACGAGGCGGCGGTGCACGCCACCGGCCGGTGGAACGGCGTGGCGGTGATCTCCCGGGCCGGCCTGGAGGACGTCGTCAAGGGCCTGCCCGGCGACCCGGGCTACGAGGGCGCTTTCGAGCCCCGCGCGATCTCCGCGACCTGCGGCCCGGTCCGCGTCTGGTCGGTGTACGTGCCCAACGGCCGCGAGGTTGACCACCCGCACTACGCCTACAAGCTCCAGTGGTTCGAGGCACTCAAGGCCGCGACCGCCGGGGACGCGGGCGGCGGCCGCCCCTTCGCCGTGCTGGGCGACTACAACGTGGCGCCGACCGACGACGACGTCTTCGACCCGGCTGCCTTCGAGGGCTCCACGCACGTCACGCCCGCCGAGCGCGCCGCCCTCGCCGCGCTGCGCGAGTCCGGCCTGTCCGACGTCGTCCCGCGCCCCCTGAAGTACGAGCACCCGTTCACGTACTGGGACTACCGCCAGCTCTGCTTCCCCAAGAACCGGGGCATGCGCATCGACCTGGTCTACGGCAACGAGCCGTTCGCCAAGGCCGTGAAGGACGCCTACGTCGACCGCGAGGAGCGCAAGGGCAAGGGCGCCTCGGACCACGCGCCGGTCGTCGTCGACCTGGAGGTGTGAGCGGAGCGGCGGCGCGCGGCGACGGGGGGCCGGCCCGGCCCGGTCGCCCGCGCGCCCCTATGGTGCGCACATCGGTGTGAATGTCACTCTGAGGCCATGAACATCCCGTTCCTGGGCATCAGGCGCAAGAAGCAGGGTGAGACGACGCCGGCGGCCGACCCCGAGGGGATCGCCGAACTGCTCTCCGAATGCGACCTGCTGCGCTCCCTGGCCGCCCGGGAAGGCGTCCTCCTCGACGACTCCGCGCGCTCCCTGGAGGCCCTTGACCAGTTGGTGCCGCGCTGGCGCGACGACGAGGAGATCCTCCCGTGGCTCGGCAACGACGCAGGGCTCTACCTCGGCACGGTGACCGTGCGGACCGTCCCCGGCGCGCAGTGGCAGGTCTGGCCGGGCGGCCGCCCCCTCGTACGGCTGGCGTCCGGCCGTGAGTTCGACGTCGTGGCGGCCGGCCACGAATGGGCGGCGAACGGCGTCCCCGAACTGTCCCAGCTCTACGGCGAGGTGGCGGAGGCCTGACGGCCTCAGCAGCCGGGCCCCTCCCGCGAGCGCCTCCGCGGCCCCGCCGCTCACCGCGAGTCGGCAGGTGAACTCGCCCTGTGACCACGGGCGGTGATTCGGCGTCGCGGGCCACCGATCGGCTCCGAGCGTGCCCGCCGACTCCGTCGTCTCGACTACGATGTGTCGTTCATCCGGTCCGCGAGGACCCAGAGGCAGCAGTCCAGCCAGAGAGCTCCACCCGCCCGGCCACGGTCGGCGATCACTGCTCGCGCGGCGGAACCGGCCCGTTCCACGGGTCGCCCGCCGGTGAGGAGAAGGTCAGCCGTGCGCCGGACGGGTTGTGCTCGCCGGGCAGCGGGCTGATCGTGCCGACGACGGGTCAGGCCGGACCGGGCGGGCGTCAGGACGCGCGGTGGGAGGGGCGGGCCGCGGTCGCCTGAGCGGGCAGCGGCGCCCGCGCCGCCCGCGTCACGTCCGCCACCTCCTCCACCACGTCAGGACCGTAGGCGTGTGAGTTGACGACCTTCAGCAGCAGCACGAAGGAGCTGTTGCCGTGCTTGCGCCGCAGGCGCTCGTGATGGCGGGCGAGATAGCGGGTCGCGGCCTGGTTGGTGATGGCCGTCTGGCCGCAGAAGAGGAAGACGGGCCGGTTGTGCGGGCTCGCCTCGACGGTGAGCCGCGCGAGGAGCACGTACTCCGTGATACCCGCCTCCAGCCGGTACCGTTCGGCGCCGATCTGCAACGCCCCCCGGTCGGGCGTGGGTTCGGCGTCGACGTTCATCCGCACGCCCGGCAGCAACGAGGCGAGGTGAGCCGTCATCCGCCGATTCGACGCCGGCCCGCCGACGCAGAACTCGGTGCGTTCACCGAAACCCTGCCGTGCCACATCGTGCGCGACGACCTGCGCCTGGGCGCCACAGTCCTTGATCAGCGCGGCCAGTTCGAGCAGCGCGAACACGTCGTAGCGCATCACCGCGAGCTCGGGGCCGGCCGCGCCCCGGTTCACCACGAGCAGCGACTCCGAGTTGTCCGGCAGCCCGAAGAACGCCTGCTTGCGCCGGAGCCGGCGCTTCCACAGGTAGGTGCGGGCCACCCAGCCGAGCGCGGCACTGATGCCGGCCGCGACCACGCCCAGGACGATGTTGCGCACGTCGTCGTTCATGGGCGCGCATGCTAGCGGGCGAACGTTCCTGTGGCGTACCCGTGTTCGAGGTGTGGCAGCCGTATGACAGTGCGCCGAGGCGGGCTGTCGGGGCCGCTCGAATGTGGTTACGCTGCGCGGACGTTCCCGGACTGGAGGTACGGATGCGTCGCCCTGTCGCGCGGAAACTGTCGGTCCTGGCGGTTTCGGCCGCCGTCGTCTCGGTGGGAGCCACGGCCCCACCCGCCGCCGCGAGAACGGCCGTTGCCAAGACCCCGGTCGCGGTCGGCTACGGCGGCGCGGTGGCCAGCGTCGACGCCGACGCCTCCGCGGCCGGCATCGAGGTGCTGAGGAGCGGCGGCAACGCCGTCGACGCGGCCGTCGCCACCGCCGCCGCCCTCGGCGTCACCGAGCCCTACTCCGCCGGCATCGGCGGGGGCGGCTACTTCGTCTACTACGACGCCAAGTCCCGTACCGTGCGCACCATCGACGGACGCGAGACCGCCCCGCGGACCGCCGACGCGAACCTCTTCCAGGAGAACGGCAAACCGATCGCCTTCACCGACGCCGTCAGCAGCGGCCTCGCGGTCGGCACCCCGGGAACGCCCGCCACCTGGGCGAGCGCCCTCGACAAGTGGGGCAGCAGAAAGCTCGGCACGCTGCTGAAGCCCGCCGAACGGCTGGCGCGCGACGGCTTCACCGTCGACGACACCTTCCGCAGCCAGACCGCGGCCAACGAGACCCGCTTCCGCTACTTCCCGGACACCGCCCGGCTGTTCCTGCCCGGCGGACGGCTCCCCGCCGTCGGCTCGACCTTCAAGAACCCCGACCTCGCCCGCACCTACAAGGAGTTGGGCAAGAAGGGGGTCCGCGCGCTCTACCGGGGCGACATCGCCGACGACATCGTCGACACCGTCAACCACCCGCCCGTCGACCCGGCCTCGGGCTGGAACGCCCGCCCGGGCAAGCTGTCGGCGAAGGACCTCGCCGGCTACCGCACCCGGCTCCAGGCGCCGACCAGGACGTCCTACCGCGGTCTGGGCGTCTACTCCATCGCGCCCTCCTCCTCCGGCGGCACCACCGTGGGCGAGGCGCTGAACATCCTGGAGCGCACCGCCTTGTCCAAGGCGACCCAGGCCCAGTACCTGCACCGCTACATCGAGGCCAGCCGCATCGCCTTCGCCGACCGCGGACGCTGGGTCGGCGACCCCGCCTTCGAGGACGTGCCGACGAAGGAACTGCTCTCGCAGAAGTACGCGGACTCACGCGGCTGCCTCATCAAGGACGACGCCGTCCTCACCAGCCCTCTCGCTCCCGGCAACCCCCGTCACCCCGTGCCCTGCGGTGCCGGCGGCACGGCCGCGCCGACCACGTACGAGGGCGAGAACACCACGCACCTGACGGTGGCCGACAAGTGGGGCAACGTCGTCGCCTACACGCTCACCATCGAGCAGACCGGCGGCAGCGGCATCACCGTCCCCGGCCGCGGCTTCCTCCTCAACAACGAGCTGACCGACTTCTCCTTCGCCCCGGCCAACCCGGCCGTGCACGACCCGAACCTGCCGGGGCCGGGCAAGCGGCCGCGCTCCTCGATCTCGCCGACGATCGTCCTCGACCGGCACGGCAAGCCCGTCGTGGCGCTCGGCTCGCCCGGCGGCGCGACCATCATCACCACCGTGCTGCAGACCCTCACCGGCTTCCTCGACCGGAAGCTGCCGCTCGTGGACGCCATCGCCGCGCCCCGCGCCAGCCAGCGCAACGCCGCCCAGACCGAACTCGAACCCGGCCTGTACGGAAGCGACGTGGCCAGGCAGTTGGAGGCCCTCGGCCACTCCTTCCGGCTCAACCCCGAGATCGGCGCCGCCACCGGCGTCCAGCGGCTGCCCGATGGCAAGTGGCTGGCAGCCGCCGAGAAGACACGGCGGGGCGGCGGATCGGCGCAGGTGGTGCGCCCGGCGTCATAGCTCCGCGGCGGGGACGGGCGGCGCGGTGCGGAACGCGAGCCGTCCGTCCTCGACCTCCACCGTCAGCCGGTCGCCCTCCTCGACCTGCCCGTCGAGCAGCAGCCGCGACAGCCGGTTGTCGACCTCGCGCTGGATGGTGCGGCGCAGCGGCCGGGCGCCGTACTCCGGCTGGTACCCACGCTCGGCCAGCCAGTCGACGGCCGCGTCGCTGAACTCGACCGCGATGTCCTGGGCGGTGAGCAGCCGACGGGTCCCGTCCAGCAACAGGTCGGTGATCCGGCGCAGTTGCTCACCGGTCAGCTGACGGAAGACGACGATCTCGTCGATGCGGTTGAGGAACTCGGGCCGGAAGTGCTCACGCAGCGGCCGCAGGATCCGCTCCTGCCGCGCCTCCTCGTCGGCGTCCGCGCCGCCCGGCCCGAAGCCGATGCCCCCGCCGCGGGTGATCGCCTCCGAGCCCAGGTTGCTCGTCATCACGATGACCGTGTTGGTGAAGTCGACCGTGCGGCCCTGGGAGTCGGTGAGCCGGCCGTCGTCGAGGACCTGGAGCAGGATGTTGAAGACGTCGGGATGCGCCTTCTCCACCTCGTCGAGCAGCAGCAGCGAGTACGGGTGCCTGCGCACCGCCTCGGTGAGCTGCCCGGCCTCCTCGTGGCCGACGTAGCCGGGCGGGGCGCCCACCAGCCGGCTCACGGTGTGCCGCTCCTGGTACTCGCTCATGTCCAGGCGGACCATCCGCTCCTCGCTGCCGAACAACTGCTCCGCGAGCGCGCGCGCCAGTTCCGTCTTGCCGACGCCGGTCGGGCCGAGGAAGAGGAAGCTGCCGATCGGCCGGTCCGGGCTCGACAGCCCCGCACGCGAGCGCAGCACCGCGTCCGCGACGACCCTTACGGCCTCGTCCTGGCCGACGACCCGCTCGTGCAGATGCTCCTCCAGGCCCAGCAGCCGGTCCTTCTCCTCCTGGGTGAGGCTGGCCACGGGGATCCCCGTCTGCCGCGACACCACCTCGGCGATCGCCTCGGCGGTGACCTCCAGGTGCTGACCCTCGTCGACCTCGTCGCTGTGCGCGGCGTCCAGGATCCGCTGTTTCAACTCGACGATACGGTCCCGCAGTTGCGTCGCCTGCTCGTACTGCTCGTCGGCGACCGCCTGGTCCTTGTCCCGGGCCAGCTGCTCCACCTCGCGCTCCATCGCGCGCACGTCGGTGCCCTTGGTGCGCGCCCCCAGCCGCACCCGCGCTCCGGCCTGGTCGATCAGGTCGATGGCCTTGTCGGGCAGCCGCCGGTCGGTCAGGTACCGGTCGGACAGCTCCACCGCCGCCGTCAGCGCCTCGTCGGTGTAGCGGACCTGGTGGTGGGCCTCGTAGCGGTCGCGCAGGCCGCGCAGGATCTCGATCGCGTCTGCGACCGACGGTTCGGGCACCAGGATCGGCTGGAACCGCCGGGCCAGCGCCGCGTCCTTCTCGATCCGCCGGTACTCCTCCAGCGTCGTCGCGCCGACGATGTGCAGCTCGCCGCGGGCCAGGGCCGGCTTGAGGATGTTCCCGGCGTCCATCGAGCCGCCCTCGCCGCCCCCGCCGGCGCCGACGACCGTGTGCAGTTCGTCGATGAAGACGATCAACTGGTCGGAGTGGGCGCGGATCTCGCCGACGATGTTGTTGAGGCGTTCCTCGAAGTCGCCGCGGTAGCGGGTGCCGGCGACCACGCCGGGCAGGTCCAGGGCGACGACGCGGCGGCCGCTGAGCACGTCCGGCACGTCGCCGTCGGCGATGCGCTGCGCGAGGCCCTCCACGACGGCCGTCTTGCCGACGCCGGCGTCCCCGATGAGTACCGGGTTGTTCTTGCCGCGCCGGGAGAGCACCTCGATGGTCTGCTCGATCTCCTCTTCCCGCCCGATCACCGGGTCGACGCGGCCCTCGCGGGCCAGCTCGGTGAGATCGCGGCCGTACTTGTCGAGGGTGGGCGTCTCGGTGGGCCACGGCCGCTCCGGGCGCGGCTGCGCGGCGTCCGGCGGTTCGGGCCGGGGGCCGCCCGCCGCCGGCGCGAAGCGGGCCGCGTTCAGGATGTGCCCGGCCGCGGAGTCCGGGTTCGCCGCGAGGGCGCTGAGCACGTGCTCCGGGCCGATGTACCCGGCGCCACGCGAGCGGGCCAGGTCATGGGCGTCCAGCAGGGCGCGCTTGGCGGCCGGGGTGAGCGACAGCGAGGTCGGCGGCGGCACCTCGCCCGGCGGGTGCTGGGCGGGGCCCGAGCGCTCGTCTATCTCCGTCGCGAGCGAGTCGGGGTCCGCGCCGGCCCGGCTGAGCAGCGTACGGGTCGGCTCCGCGGAGAGAGCCGCGCGCAGGAGGTGCTCGGTGTCCAGGTCACGGCTGCCGTGTTCGGCGGCGTACTGCGCCGCGCCGCGGACCAGCTCCCTGGCCGGCTGGCTCAGGAGCTGACCGATGTTGATCTGGCGAGGGCCGGGGCGGGACCCGCCGAAGAAGCGGGCCAGGAACTCACCGAAGGGGTCGCCGTAGCCCTCCGGGCTGGTGAAGCCGCTGGTCATGGCGTTCCGTTCGATCGACGTGCGGTTGCCGGTGCGGACGGGTGCCCATGCCGTGCGGCGCTACACCCGAGGAGCCGCTGAGACCACCGACTCCACCTTGTCACGCCCGAGAACCCCCGGCACGTCGTGACGTCGACCGTCTCAGGAACGCCCCGGAAGCCCCCCAAGGGGCGCGGGGAACTGCGCGACCAGCCACAACGGCGGGACAGCCGACCACCGCACACCGACAACCGGTGCCGTCTCAGGAACAGCCCGGCAGCACCCCCAGGGGCGCGGGGAACTGCGCGACCGGCCCCGACGGCGGGACAGCCGACCACCGCACACCGACAACCGGTGCCGTCTCAGGAACGGCCCGGCAGGACCCTCAAGGGGCGCGGGGAACTGCGCGACCAGCCACAACGGCGCCGCAGCAAACCACCGACACGGCCACAACCGCACCGCCCCGGCCGACCCACGGTCACCTCACGTCACTGCACAGCCGGCGCAGCCACCCGCTCCGTGAGAACCCGAGGCCCCGCATCCGTGACAGCCACCGTGTGTTCCGCATGCGCCGCCCGCGACCCGTCGTTCGTCTTGAGGGTCCAGCCGTCGGGCGCCTCGTGGTACCCGTCGGTCCCGCCCCCGATGAGCATGGGCTCGATCGCCAGGACCATGCCCCGCCGCAGACGCAGCCCCCGCCCGGGCCGGCCCTCGTTGGGGACGGGCGGATCCTCGTGCATACGGCGGCCGATCCCGTGGCCGCCGAAGCCGGCCGGGACCCCGTACCCGGCCACCCGGCACACGCTGCCGATCGCGTGCGCGATGTCGCCGATGCGGTTGCCGACGACGGCCGCCTCGATGCCGGCGGCGAGGGCGCGCTCGGCGGTCTCGATCAGCCGCAGATCGGCCGGCCGCGCCGTGCCCACCGTGAAGCTGAGCGCCGAGTCGCCGGCCCATCCGTTCAGCTCGGCGCCGAAGTCGATCGAGACCAGGTCGCCGTCGCGCAGCCGGTAGGCGGTGGGGATGCCGTGCACGATCGCGTCGTTCACGGACACGCAGAGCACCGCCGGGAAGGGCGTCGGGGCGAAGGAGGGCCGGTAGCCGAGGAAGGGCGAGGTCGCGCCCGCCTCGCGCAGCACGCCGTGCGCCAGCTCGTCCAGCTCCAGCAGGGAGACGCCGACCGCCGCGGCCTCCCGTACGGCCGTCAGAGCACGGGCGACGACCTGGCCGGTCTCGTACATGGCATCGATGGATGCGTCCGTCTTCAGTTCCACCATGCCAATTACTATACCGGTATTAGAATGGTGTCATGGTGCGCACCCCGTTGACCCCCGAAGAGCGCGAGCGCGGCGAGCGCCTCGGCAGACTGCTCCGTGAAGCCCGTGGCGACCGGAGCATGGCCGAGGTCGCCGCGAACGCCGGCGTCTCCGCCGAGACCCTCCGCAAGATCGAGACCGGCCGGGCCCCGACCCCGGCCTTCTTCACGATCTCCGCCCTCGCCCGGGCCCTCGGCCTGTCGATGGACGAGCTGGCCGACCGCTGCGCACTCGCGGGCGCCGGGCCGCTGGGGTGAGCGATCGGGCGTCCGCGGTCGCGTCAGTGATGTGATTCTGGCCGTCGAGGGTGTGCCATTCGGTCAAGATCGGGCAATAAGCCCGCCGCGTCCGTCTCGAAAGGTCACCGTAGCCCCGCTGTAACACAACTGGTGTTCTCTACGGATCGGAGTTCTCCGGTCGGGCGGGAGTCGAGCGATGGCTTGGGATCAGCTCCCGTCGCAGATGCGGGAGTTCGCGCAGTACCTGGACGGTCTGCTGACGCGCCTCGACCAGGGCTCCGGCTGGTGCGCCGTCTTCTGGCAGCGCGACCCGCACGGTATGCGGGCCTGCCTCGCAGGCGCCGAGGTTCCGCCCTGGGACGTCGTCGAGGCCCTGCTCCAGGACCTCGCCGCGGAGTACGGCACCGACGTGGCCGCCCGGGACGCGGAACAGGCGCGGCCGCTGCACGCCGCCGCCGTCGCCGCCCACGACGCCCGCCCCGGCGGCCGGGACGCCCTCGGCGACCGGCTCGACGCCATGCTCCGCGAGCAGCGCCACACCGCCGAGCGGCAGGCCGAGATCAGCCGCCGACTGGCCTCCGCCGGCACCGAGGAGGAGGTCGACGGCCTCCGTCTCGACCTGGCCTGGGCCCAGGACGACCACGAACGAGCCACCGCCCGCTGCGCCGAACTCAGCCACCGCCTCGCCGAACTGGACCGCCGCACGGCTGCCCCGCAGGACCCGGGGTCGTCCCGCCTGATCCGCCCGCGTGCGAGCGGGAGACCCGCGAGCGCCTCCGCACGGCCGACGGAGCCCGCCGGGTACGACCACACCGCCGGGTACCACCACACCGCCCCCGCGGAGACCGGCGGCACCGGCCGGCAGGGCCACGCGCCCGAAGCGGGCCACGGCGCCTGGCCCGGCCCCGCCGGGACGGTCCGGGCCGCAGAGACGCCGACGGCCGACGCCCACTCCGCCCCCGCCCCCGACGAGGCCGCCGACCCCGCCCCCATGCAGCGCAGACGTCGGCGGGGCAGTGCTCGGTTCGCCGGGATGACCGAGGGAGAGGACACCGCTCCCGTCGTGGTGCCGCCCACGGCCGAGCCGCTGATCCCCGCGCCCACGCCCGTACCCGAGACCGGCCCGGGAACCGGGATCCCCTCGCCCCGCACCCCGCGGGGCGCCCGCTTCGCCGGTGCCGCAGCCGAGGCGCACGCGGTGCAGGAGCCCCTCCAGCCCCCTCGGACCGAGCCGTCGGCGAGGCCCACCACAGGCGACGCGCGACCGGAGGGGCAGGCGCCGGACCGCACGGGGCCGCAGAACACCGAGCACGCCGAAGTCGTGGAGCGGCTCGTGCGGCTGCGCGGCGAGGGCCGCAGCGGTGAGGCGCACGCGCTCCTCGTGGAGCTGGCGTACGGCCCCGCGGCCCGCATTCCGCTGCTCGCGGCCGGCTTCCAGCGTGCCGGGCTGAACGCCGACTGGGCGACCCTGCTGTGGGAGGCGGCCTCGCTGCCCGCCGAACGGCTGGTGGCCGTGGCGGACGCCCTGACCGAGGCGGGGCGCGCGGCCGACGGGGAGCAGGTCCTGCGGCAGGGCGTCGTACGGCCGGCCGAGGAGGTCGGCAAGGCGGTCAGCGTGCTGACGGCGCAGTCGCGCCGCCGCGAGGCGCAGGCGCTGCTCGACGCGTTCGTCCGGGTCCGCACCCCCGAGGACGTCGCCCGCGGCGCGGAACCGGAGCCGCACCTCCTCGTCCCGCTGCTGATGGAGGCCGCCCGGGCCGTCTCGAAGGACCGCCGCCGCGACCTCAAGAACGCCCTCAAGGCGGCCGGCTTCACCCCGTGAGCCGAGCGAAAGCCGAGAGAAGCCGGGCCACGCGGGCGCCGAACCGGACCGGGCCCCGGCCCCGCCCGCCCCCGCGCTCGCGACAGCGCCCCGTCCGACAGCGCCCCGCCTGCCGGCCTGTACGCCGTACGCCCCGCCGCTCGCCCACAGGGGTGAAACGCGATCGACACCGCGGGTTGACGGCGATGGTCTTGGCAAGCCTGTCCCGGAGGCTTACGTTCGTCCCTCTACGGCCATCGTCTACGGGTGTAGAGGCTCTGACGTTCCCGTCGAAGGAGCAGCTCATGGCCAACGTCGTACGTGCCGCTCTGGTCCAGGCCACCTGGACCGGCGACACCGAGTCCATGGTGGCGAAACACGAGGAGCACGCCCGCGAGGCGGCCCGGCGGGGCGCGAAGATCATCGGGTTCCAGGAGGTCTTCAACGCCCCCTACTTCTGCCAGGTCCAGGAACCGGAGCACTACCGCTGGGCCGAGCCGGTCCCCGACGGCCCGACCGTGAGCCGTATGCGGGAGCTGGCCCGCGAGACGGGCATGGTGATCGTCGTCCCGGTCTTCGAGATCGAGCAGTCCGGGTTCTACTACAACACGGCGGCCGTGATCGACGCCGACGGCTCCTACCTCGGCAAGTACCGCAAGCACCACATCCCGCAGGTCAAGGGCTTCTGGGAGAAGTACTACTTCAAACCCGGCAACGCCGGCTGGCCCGTCTTCGACACCGCCGTCGGCAGGGTCGGCGTCTACATCTGCTACGACCGCCACTTCCCGGAGGGCTGGCGGCAGCTCGGCCTGAACGGCGCCCAGCTGGTCTACAACCCGTCGGCCACCCACCGCGGCCTGTCCTCCCACCTCTGGCAGCTGGAGCAGCCCGCCGCGGCCGTCGCCAACGAGTACTTCGTCGCCGCGATCAACCGGGTCGGCGTGGAGGAGTACGGCGACAACGACTTCTACGGGACGTCCTACTTCGTCGACCCGCGCGGCCAGTTCGTCGGCGAGGTCGGCAGCGACCGGGACGAGGAACTCCTCGTCCGGGACCTCGACTTCGACCTCGTCGAGCAGGTGCGGCAGACGTGGGCCTTCTACCGCGACCGCCGCCCCGACGCCTACGAAGGGCTGGTGCGGCCATGAGCGGCGAACTGTACGACCGCCACCGCAGGGTCATGCCGGACTGGCTCGCCCTGTACTACGACGACCCGCTGGAGATCACGCACGGCGAGGGCCGTCACGTCTGGGACGCCGAGGGGAGGCGGTACCTCGACTTCTTCGGCGGCATCCTCACGACGATGACCGCGCACGCCCTGCCCGAGGTGACCAAGGCGGTGAGCGAGCAGGCGGGACGGATCATCCACTCCTCCACGCTCTACCTCAACCGCCCCATGGTCGAACTGGCCGAGCGGGTAGCCCGGTTGAGCGGCATCCCGGACGCCCGCGTCTTCTTCACCACCTCCGGCACCGAGGCCAACGACACCGCCCTGCTGCTGGCGACGACGTACCGGCGCAGCAACACCGTCCTGGCGATGCGCAACAGCTACCACGGCCGCTCCTTCAGCGCGGTCGGCATCACCGGCAACCGCGGCTGGTCCCCGACCTCCCTGTCCCCGCTCCAGACGCTGTACGTCCACGGCGGTGTGCGCACCCGCGGCCCGTACGCCGACCTGGGCGACGCCGACTTCATCGCGGCCTGCGTCGAGGATTTGCGGGACCTGCTCGGGCACACCCGCGCGCCCGCGGCGCTGATCGCCGAGCCGATCCAGGGAGTCGGCGGCTTCACCTCGCCTCCGGACGGGCTCTACGCGGCGTTCCGCGAAGTGCTGGACGCCCACGGGATCCTGTGGATCGCCGACGAGGTGCAGACGGGCTGGGGCCGCACCGGCGAGCACTTCTGGGGCTGGCAGGCGCACGGCAGCAACGGCCCGCCGGACATCGTGACCTTCGCCAAGGGCATCGGCAACGGCATGTCGATCGGCGGCGTCGTCGCCCGCGCCGAGATCATGAACTGCCTGGACGCCAACAGCATCTCCACCTTCGGCGGCACCCAGGTCACCATGGCGGCCGGCCTCGCCAACCTCTCCTACCTGCTGGAGCACGACCTCCAGGGCAACGCCCGGCGGGTCGGCGGGCTGCTCATCGAACGGCTGCGGGCGGTCACCGCCCAGGACCCCGGAGTACGGGAGGTGCGCGGGCGCGGGCTGATGATCGGCGTCGAGCTGACCAGGCCCGGCACCGACCGGGCCGACCCGGACCGGGCGGCGGCCGTGCTGGCGGCGGCCCGCGCGGGCGGCCTGCTCGTCGGCAAGGGCGGCGGACACGACACCAGCGCCCTGCGCGTCGCCCCGCCGCTGTCCCTGGCCGTCACCGAGGCCGAGGAGGGCGCCGCGATCCTCGACGACGCGCTCCGGAGCACCCGGTGACGGCGACGTGAGTGAGCGGACGAGCAAGGGAACACCGTCATGACCACCGTCTTCGACTACCGGGGGCCCATGGAGCCCTTCGAGCCGCCGAAGTCCCCCGAGCCCCTGCGGCCGGCGCTCACGGTCCGTCAGGTGTTGTCGCTGGAGCGGGTGTCGGCAGGTGAGCCCGAGGTGGTGGCCGGCTCCGCCCAGCTCGACCGCCCCGTGCGCTGGGTGCACGTCGCCGAGGCGGCCGACGTCGGAGTGATGCTCAGCGGCGGCGAGATGGTGCTCACCACCGGCGTGCTGCTCGCCGGCGACGAGGACGCCCAGGCCGACTACGTCCGCTCCCTGCACCGCGCCGAGGCCGCCGCCGTCGTCCTCGGCCTCGGACGGGCCTTCCCGGCCACCCCGGACGCGATGCGCCGCGCCGCCGAACGGTGCGGGCTGCCGATGATCGTCCTGCACCGGCCCTTCCCCTTCGCCGAACTCACCGAAGAGGTCCAGTCCCGGCTCGTGCGGAGCAAGTTCGCCGCCGTGAGCCTGTCCGAGGCGGTGCGCACCGCCCTCACCGGCCTCATCACCGCCGGCGCCCCGCTGCAGAGCCTCCTCGACGAGATCGCCCACCACACCGGCTGCCCCGTCGTCGTCACCAACCTCGCCCACCGAGTCCTCGCCACCGCCGGAGAGCGGGCCGCGGTCGACGACGTGCTGCGCGACTGGGAGCGCATCGCCCGCCAGGCCGGAGGCACCGAGGGCGACGGCTGGATCCGCGCCGAACTCGGCGGGCGCGGCGAACGCTGGGGGCAGATCATGCTGTGCGGCTACCGCGGCGACACCGCCGGCGGACGGCTGCTCGCCGACCGGGCCGCCGAGGCCCTCGTCCTGCACCGCATGCTCGGCGGCGCCACCGCCCACACCTGGGAGGAGCAGTCCGCGCAGGGCCTCCTCACCGACCTGGTCTCCGGCGTCGTACCCGCCCGCCAACTGCTGCCCCGCGCCCGCGCGGCCGGACTGCCGGTCAACCGGCGCACCTTCGTCCCGCTCGTCGTCCGCGACGCGGGCGCGGGCCGGCTCGAAAGGCTGTTGCGCCTGCTCGGTCTGTCCGGCCTGGTCGCCGAGCTCGCCGACGACGCCACCGCCGTCCTGCTCAGCCTCGCCCGCGACCAGGACGCCGAGGCGCTCGCCGCCCACTTCGCCGCCCGGCTGCGCACCGAGACGGGGGAGCCCCGCACCGTCGTCGCCGCGGCCGCCCCGCGGACCGCCTGGGACGACGTGCCCGCGGGCCTGCGCGAGGCCCGGCACGTCGCGGACGCCGTCGCCGGCTCCTCGGCCGCCCTCGACCTCCCGGCCGTCGTCCGGCTGAGGGACGTCCATCTGCGGGGCCTCATACGCCTGTTGCGCGACGACCCGCATGTGCAGTCCTTCGCCGAACGCGAGCTGGACGGGCTGCTGTGCGCGGCCGGCGAGGACCTGCTCGCCGTCCTGCGCACCTACCTGGCCACCGGCCGCAACAAGTCCCGCACCGCCCAGCTCCACCATGTCTCCCGGCCCGCGCTGTACCGCCGGCTGGAGGCGATACAGAGCCGGCTCGGTGTGGACCTCGACGACTTCGAACAGGCGGCGTCCGTGCACATCGCGCTCCTCGCGCATGACGCGCAACAAGCCTGAAACCCCTGACGACCTGGGAAAACGGTTGTGAAACATGGACCGAGGAACACGTGACACGGTGGCACGCCGCACACCCGCAGACGTGACACGGTGCAACTCAAAGCCCGGATGCGCGCTTCCTACGCTCCTGGGGCGGACGTCGGAGCCGGCGTCCGCCCCAGCACACCGAGCGACCGGAGGTCCCGATGAGCCGAGTGATCCGTGCCGCCGTCTTCCAGACCGCGTGGACCGGCGACAAGGAATCGATGATCCAGGTGCACGAGCAGGCGGTGCGCGACGCGGCCGCCCAGGGCGCGAAGGTTTTGTGCTTCCAGGAACTGTTCTACGGACCGTACTTCTGCCAGGTCCAGGACCCCGCGTTCTACGAGTACGCCGAACGCGTCCCGGACGGCCCGATCGTGCGCCGCTTCCAGGAGCTCGCCCGCGAACACGGCATCGTCCTGGTGCTGCCGATGTACGAGGAGGAGCAGCCCGGCGTCCTCTACAACACGGCGGCCGTGATCGACGCCGACGGCTCCTACCTCGGCAAGTACCGCAAGCACCACATCCCGCAGGTCAAGGGCTTCTGGGAGAAGTTCTACTTCAAGCCCGGCAACGCCGGCTGGCCCGTCTTCGACACCGCCGTCGGCAGGATCGGCGTCTACATCTGCTACGACCGCCACTTCCCGGAGGGCTGGCGCGCCCTGGGCCTGGCGGGCGCAGAGATCGTCTTCAACCCGTCGGCGACCTCACGGGGCCTGTCCGCCTACCTCTGGCAGTTGGAGCAGCCGGCGGCGGCCGTCGCCAACGAGTACTTCGTCGGCGCGATCAACCGGGTCGGCGTGGAGGAGCTCGGCGACAACGACTTCTACGGCACCTCCTACTTCGTCGACCCCGAGGCCCAGTTCGTGGGCGAGGTGGCGAGCGACAAGGAACCCGAACTCGTCGTCCGCGACCTGGACATGGCCAAGCTGCGCGAGGTGCGCGACCGCTGGCAGTTCTACCGCGACCGCCGCCCCGACGCGTACGAGCCGCTGACGGCTCCGTGACGAAGGCGGTGACCCGCGCTTCGTGAAAGGCACAGCCCTTCAGGGGCGCGGGGCCCCGCCTGACATGCGGCTTCCGCCGCGTGAGCGCCACCGGTCCACGACGACCCGCACACGACCACAACCCAGCGGAGTCAACCCATGAGCAGCCGTACCGTCATCCGGAACGGTCTCGTCGTCACCGCGTCCGACGAGATCCACGCCGACGTCCTGATCGAGGACGGCCGGATCGCCGCCCTCGCCGCCTCCGGCACCCCGGCCGCCGAGGCCTGGACCGCCGAGCGGAGCATCGACGCCACCGGGAAGTACGTCATCCCGGGCGGGGTCGACGTCCACACCCACATGGAGCTGCCGTTCGGCGGCACCTTCGCCTCCGACACCTTCGAGACCGGCACCCGGGCCGCCGCCTGGGGCGGCACGACCACCATCGTCGACTTCGCCGTGCAGAGCGTCGGCCACACCCTGCGCGAGGGCCTGGACGCCTGGCACGCCAAGGCCGAGGGCAACTGCGCGATCGACTACGGCTTCCACATGATCGTCTCCGACGTGAACGAGGAGACACTCAAGGAGATGGACCTGCTGGTGGAGGAGGGCGTCACCTCCTTCAAGCAGTTCATGGCGTACCCCGGCGTCTTCTACAGCGACGACGGGCAGATCCTGCGCGCCATGCAGCGTTCCGCCGACAACGGCGGCCTGATCATGATGCACGCCGAGAACGGCATCGCGATCGACGTCCTGGTGGAGCAGGCGCTCGCCCGCGGCGAGACCGACCCCCGCTACCACGGCGAGGTCCGCAAAGCCCTGCTGGAGGCCGAGGCCACCCACCGGGCCATCAGGCTCGCCCAGGTCGCGGGCGCGCCCCTGTACGTCGTGCACGTCTCGGCGATGGAGGCGGTCGCCGAACTGGCGCGGGCGCGCGACGAGGGCCTGAACGTCTTCGGCGAGACCTGCCCGCAGTACCTGTTCCTGTCCACGGACAACCTCGCCGAACCCGGCTTCGAGGGCGCCAAGTACGTCTGCTCCACCCCGCTGCGCCCCCGGGAGCACCAGGCCAAGCTGTGGCAGGGCCTGCGCACCAACGACCTCCAGGTGGTCTCCACCGACCACTGCCCCTTCTGCTTCGTGGGCCAGAAGGAGCTGGGCCGGGGCGACTTCTCCAAGATCCCCAACGGCCTGCCGGGCGTGGAGAACCGGATGGACCTGCTCCACCAGGCCGTCGTCGACGGGCGCATCTCCCGCCGCCGCTGGATCGAGATCGCCTGCGCCACGCCGGCCCGCATGTTCGGCATGTACCCGAAGAAGGGCACCATCGCCCCGGGCGCGGACGCCGACATCGTCGTCTACGACCCGCACGCCGAGCAGACCGTCTCCGCCGAGACCCACCACATGAACGTCGACTACTCGGCGTACGAGGGCAGGCGGATCACCGGCCGCGTCGAGACGGTCCTATCCCGGGGCGAACCCGTCATCACCGAGCGGGAGTTCACCGGACGCGCCGGTCACGGCGTCTACACCCCGCGCTCGACCTGTCAGTACCTCAACTAGGGAGCGGCGCCATGGACTTCGGACTCGTCCTGCAGACGGATCCGCCGGCCTCGAAGGTCATCGACCTGATGCGGCGGGCCGAGAACAACGGCTTCACCCACGGCTGGACCTTCGACTCCGCCGTGCTCTGGCAGGAGCCGTTCGTGATCTACAGTCAGATCCTCGCAAACACCAGCAGGTTGACGGTCGGCCCGATGGTCACCAACCCGGGCACCCGCACCTGGGAGGTCACCGCCTCCACCTTCGCCACCCTCAACGACATGTTCGGCAACCGCACGGTGTGCGGCATCGGCCGGGGTGACTCCGCGATGCGCGTCGCCGGACGCACCCCCAACACCCTCGCCCGGATCAGCTCCGCGATGAAGGTCATCAGGGCTCTCGGCTCGGGCCAGGAGGCCGACCTCGGGGGGACCGTCGTCAGGTTCCCCTGGATCGGGGAAGGCGCCGAACTCCCCGTCTGGATGGCCGCCTACGGCCCCAAGGCGCTGAAGATGACCGGCGAGGAGGCCGACGGCTTCATCCTCCAGCTCGCCGACCTCTACCTCACCGAGTACATGGTGAAAGCCGTCAAGGACGCCGCCGTCGCCGCCGGCCGCGACCCGTCCGAGGTGACGATCTGCGTCGCCGCCCCGGCCTACGTCACCGACGACGACTCGCCCGAGGCCCTCGCCCACGCCCGCGACCAGTGCCGCTGGTTCGGCGGCATGGTCGGCAACCACGTCGCCGACCTGGTGTCCAAGTACGGCGAGCACTCCGCCCAGGTCCCGGAGGAACTCACCGACTACATCAAGGCCCGCCAGGGGTACGACTACTCCCACCACGGCCGCAGCGGCAACCCCGACACCGAGTTCGTCCCCGACGAGATCGTCGACCGGTTCTGCCTGATCGGCACCGCCGAGCGGCACATCGAGAAGCTCCGGGCACTGCGCGAGCTGGGCGTGGACCAGTTCGCCCTCTACGACATGCACGACGCGCAGGAGAAGGTCATCGACGCCTACGGCGCCACGGTCATCCCCGCGATCAACGCCTGACCCGCAGCCCGAGTCGGGCTTGGCGGCCCCGGAGTCGGGCTCCCCGATCCCGAGGCCGGGCTTCCCGACCCCCCACCCCAGTTCTCCCCTCCCCGCCGCGCAAGGCGGGGAGGGGGCCGAAAGACCCGCACGGCCTTTCCGGATCCACCTCTCGTTTGATTGGCCTGCCCATGACCGACACCGCTCCCACGGCCATACCCCCGACCGCCCAAGTCACCCTCGCCGACGGCCGGGTGGAGATCGCCCCCGGTTCGCCGCAGCCCAGCGGCCCCTACGCCAACGAGGACCTGCTGCCGGTCCCCGTCGACAAGCGCACCTGGACCACGTACAACTTCTCCGCGCTCTGGGTGGGCATGGCCCACAACACGGCGTCGTGGACGCTCGCCTCCGGTCTGATCGCCGTCGGCATGGACTGGAAGCAGGCGGTGTTCACCATCGCGCTGGCCAACGTGATCGTGCTGGTCCCGATGCTGCTCACCGGGCACGCGGGACCCAAGTACGGCATCCCCTTCCCGGTCTTCGCCCGCGCCTCCTTCGGCATCCGCGGCGCCAACCTCCCCGCCGTCGTGCGGGCGTTGGTGGCGTGCGGCTGGTTCGGCATCCAGACCTGGATCGGCGGCGAGGCGATCTACTTCCTCGCCGGCAAACTCATCGGGAACGGCTGGACGGACGCCGGGAAGGTCGGCGGCTACGCCTGGACGATGTGGCTGTCGTTCGCGATCTTCTGGGCGATCCAGGTCGCGGTCATCTACCGGGGCATGGAGACGATCCGCCGCTTCGAGAACTGGGCCGCGCCCTTCGTCCTCGTCGGCGCGCTCGTGATGCTGGTCTGGATGAGCGACAAGGCCGGCGGCTTCGGCCCGCTGCTCGACCAGCCCTCCAAGCTCGGCTGGGGCGGCGACTTCTGGAAGCTGTTCTGGCCGTCGCTCATGGGCATGATCGGCTTCTGGTCCACGCTGTCGCTGAACATCCCCGACTTCACCCGCTACGGCAAGTCCCAGAAGGCGCAGACCTGGGGACAGGCGCTGGGTCTGCCCACCACCATGACGTTGTTCGCGCTGCTGTCGGTGATGGTCACCTCCGGCTCGCAGGCGGTCTACGGCGAGACGATCTGGGACCCGGTCCAGCTCGCCGCCAAGACGGACAACGCCGTCGGCCTGCTCTTCGCGCTGGTCACGGTGCTGGTGGCGACCCTGTCGGTCAACATCGCCGCGAACCTCGTCTCACCGGCGTTCGACTTCTCCAACATCGCACCCCGGAAGATCAGTTTCCGGACCGGCGCCCTCGCCACCTGCGTCCTCGGCGTGCTGATCTTCCCGTGGAAGCTGTACTCCGACCCGCAGGGCTACATCTTCACCTGGCTCGGCCTGGTCGGCGGACTGCTCGGCACGGTCGCCGGCATCCTCATCGCCGACTACTGGATCCTGCGCCGCGGCCGGCTCGACCTGAGCGACCTGTACCGCGCGGGCGGACGGTACTGGTACGACGGCGGCTGGAACTGGCGGGCGGTCGTCGCCTTCGTCGTCGGCGGTGTCCTCGCCGTCGGCGGCGCCAGCTTCGAACCGCTGATCGACGGCCGGCCCGTCCCCGCACTGGAGCCGCTCGCCGACTACGGCTGGGCGGTGGGCCTGGGCACCTCGATGGTGCTGTACGTCGCCCTGATGCTGCTGCGCGGACGCCGCGAGGAAGCCACCGTCTGACCGGTGCGGACAGCGAACGAGCGGGCCGGCCCGAGGAGTTCAGCTCTTCGGGCCGGCCCGCAACGCGGCCACCGCTTCCTTCGCCGCCTTGATCGCACCCTTGTTGATCTCGTCCGTGCCGGGCGCCTTCTGTGTCTCGAAGTCGCTGCCGTTGTACGTCACGACCACCAGCGCGTTGGCCACCCGCGCGAACACCGTGCCCTCACGGGTCTGCTGCTTGTCCTCGGTGGCCAGGTTGACCACCGAATACCCCTCGTCGCCGAGCCCCGGCACCGCCCCGCCGCCGCTCTTGTCCCCGACCCGCTCCTTGTACGAGGACCGCGCCGCCTCGTCCGAGTCCATCAGCTCGAACGAGACGTCGAGCCAGCGGTAGTCGTAGCCCTTGAGGGCGTTCCAGGAGCAGGTGCGGCGCAGCGTGGTGTCGGTGGAGGGGATCTCCTTGCCCGCCGCCTTCGCCCCCGGCACCAGCGAGGCGACGGTCTTCGCGGCCACCCCCGCACAGGGCGCGGGCGCGGAGGCGTACGTCTTCGACACCGCCGTGGAGGACGGCGCGCTCTGCGACGGCGAGGGGGGCTTCTGCGTCGTGGCGGCGTCGGTGCTCTGCGCCGAGGTGAGCGGACCGGAGGTCAACGCCCAGCCCGCGCAGGCGAGCACGGCCACGGGGGAGATGCGCGCGGTGAGCGCGAGCGGCAAGGGCAGAGAACGCACGGCGCTCTTTCGTCAGGACGAGGCGGACGCGGCCCGCGATACGGACGGGTACGCCAGTGTCACATGACTCCCCGCCCGGCGAAAGAGCGAACGCTCAGCGCACGGCCACAGTGACCCAACCCTCACACCGGCCCCGCTCCGATTCCCCCGGGACCGTACGATCGCGTGACGGACCGCCGTGCAGTGAGGAGCCTCCTTGTTCACCACCCGCCCCACCCTCCAGGGCACCTTCGGCATGGTCTCGTCCACGCACTGGCTGGCCTCGCAGTCGGCCATGGCCGTTCTGGAGGACGGGGGCAACGCCTACGACGCCGCCGTGGCCGGGGCGTTCGTGCTGCATGTCGTCGAGCCGCACCTCAACGGGCCCGCCGGCGAAGTGCCGGTCCTGCTGGCGCCGGCCGGCGGTGAGGTGCGGGTGCTGTGCGGGCAGGGCGTCGCGCCCGCCGGGGCGACGGCCGCGCACTACAAGGCGCTCGGCCTCGACCTCGTCCCCGGCACCGGACCGCTCGCCGCCGCCGTCCCCGGCGCGTTCGACGCCTGGATGCTCCTGCTGCGCGACCACGGCACCAAGTCCCTCGCCGACGTGCTGAAGTACGCCGTCGGGTACGCCGAGGACGGCCACCCGCCCGTGGAGAACCTCGGCGCGACCGTCGAGACGGTACGCGAGCTGTTCGAGACGGAATGGACCTCCTCCGCCGAGGTGTACCTCCCCGGCGGACAAGCGCCCCGACCCGGCCGGCTGTTCCGCAACCCCGCCCTGGCGGCCACCTGGCGGCGGCTGCTCGCCGAGACCGAGGGCGCCGGCGACCGGGAGGCCCGGATCGAGGCCGCGCGGCAGGTGTGGCGCACCGGGTTCGTGGCCGACGCGATGGTCCGCCAGGCGCGCCGCCCCACCCTGGACACCAGCGGCGCCCACCACACCGGCGTCCTCACCGCCGACGACCTCGCCGCCTGGTCCGCGACGTACGAGGCGCCGGCGACGTACGACTGGAACGGCTGGACCGTGTGCAAGGCCGGCCCCTGGAGCCAGGGACCCGCCCTCCTCCAGCAACTCGCCCTGCTCCCGCCCGAACTGCCCCCCTACGGCTCCGCCGACTACGTCCACCTGCTCGTCGAGGGCTGCAAACTGGCCATGGCCGACCGCGAGGCCTGGTACGGCGACGCGGCCGACGTCCCGCTCGCCGAGCTGCTCTCGGACTCCTACAACGCCGGGCGGCGCGCCCTCGTCGCCGACAAGGCGTCGTACGAGCTGCGGCCCGGCGCACCCGGCGGGCGCGTCCCCCGACTGAGCGAGCACGCGCGCGTGGTCCTGTCCGACGAGCCCGGCTTCAGCCCGATGGGCGTGGGCGAGCCGACCGTCGCCAAGACGCCGACCTCGCCCGTGCCGGGCGAACCCGAGGTCGACGCCAAGGGGCTGACCCGCGGCGACACCTGCCACCTCGACGTCGTCGACCGCTGGGGCAACATGGTCGCCGCCACCCCCAGCGGGGGCTGGCTCCAGTCCAACCCGGTCGTGCCCGAACTGGGCTTCCCGCTGGGCACCCGGCTGCAGATGACATGGCTGACCGAGGGCCTGCCGAACACCCTCACACCGGGCCGCCGTCCCCGCACCACCCTCACCCCCACCATCGCCCTGCGCGACGGCGTCCCGGCGCTGGCCTTCGGCACGCCCGGCGGCGACCAGCAGGACCAGTGGCAGCTGCACTTCCTCCTCGCCGTCGCCCTCCGCGCGCGCGTGCGCGGAGGCCTCGACCTCCAGGGCGCGATCGACGCCCCGAACTGGCACAACGACTCCTTCCCGGGCTCGTTCTACCCGCGCGGCATGCGCCCCGGCAGCCTCACCGTCGAGTCCCGCATGCCCGCGGAGGTCGTCGAGGAGCTGCGCCGGCGCGGCCACGACGTGGCCGTCGGCGCCGCATGGTCGGAGGGCCGCCTCTGCGCGGTCGCCCGCGACCCGCGGACGGGGATCCTGTCGGCGGCGGCGAACCCGCGCGGCATGCAGGGCTACGCCGTGGGCCGTTGAAGTGGGCCGTTGAAGTCAGCCTTCGAAGGGGCTGTCGAAGGGTGCCGGGGCGAACCCCTTCTTCATCCGGATTCCACCCGGTGTGCACCGCCCCGGCGGGGATTGTCAGTGGGGCGTGCTCTCATGGAGGCATGATCGAAGACATGGAAACCATCGACGAGTTTCTCGCCCGCCGTTCGGCCGACGTGGAGGAAGCCGTCCGCAAGGCCGCCGCGGCCGAGATCATGCCCCGCTTCCGGCAGCTCGCCGCGCACGAGATCGACCAGAAGAACGGCCCGCACGACCTCGTCACCGACGCCGACCGCAACGCCGAGCTGTACCTCACCGACGCCCTCGGCGGCCTGCTGCCCGGCTCGGTCGTCGTCGGCGAGGAGGCGGTCCACGCCAACCCGGCGACGTACGAGGCGATACGCGGCGACGCCTTCGTCTGGATCGTCGACCCGGTCGACGGCACACGGCAGTTCGTCCACGGCGACGACGGCTTCTGCACCCTGGTCGCCCTCGCCCGCCACGGCGTCGTGCTCGCCTCCTGGACGTACGCGCCCGCCCTCGACCGGCTCGCCACCGCCGTACGCGGCGGCGGGGCCTTCCTCGACGGGCAGCGGCTCTTCGCCGGCCCGCCCACGCCCGGCCGTGACCTGGAGGTGGCCACCTCCCACCCCGACTACACCACCGACGAGCAGAAGCGCTCCCTGCTCGGGCTGTGGACGGACGGCGTCGCCCCGCGCCCCTGCGGCTCGGCCGGCCTGGAGTACCTCGCCATCGCCCGGGGCGAGCTGGACGCCACCGCCTTCTCCTGGGAGGCGGCCTGGGACCACGCGGCGGGACTGCTGCTGGTCGAGGAGGCCGGCGGCGCCCATCTCACGCTCGGTGGCGAGCCGTTCCGCATCACCGGCGGCAACAGCCTGCCGTTCACGGCGGCCCGCGACGCGGCGACCGCGCGACGCGTGCGGGAGCTGCTCACCGGGGGCGGCGCTGAGTCGCCGGGCGGCCTTCCCGCGTAACAAGAGGCCGGAAGCCGCCGGTGCCGGGGCGCCGCAGGACACCGCCGCGTCGGCCGTGTCAGGCCCCCGGCATATCCTGAACGCGGAGGCCACCGGCTGACGAAGGGGTCCGAAGTGCCGATGCTTGACGTGGTCGTGGTGGGGGCGGGACCGAACGGTCTGACCGCCGCCGTGGAGCTGGCGAGGCGCGGCTTCTCCGTGGCCCTCTTCGAAGCCAGGGACACGGTGGGCGGCGGCGCCCGCACCGAGGAGCTCACCCTCCCCGGATTCCGTCACGACCCCTGCTCCGCCGCGCACCCCCTCGCCGTCAACTCGCCCGCCTTCCGCGCCCTGCCCCTGGAGCGCTACGGCCTGCGCTGGCTGCACTCCGAACTGGCCATGGCGCATCCCTTCCCCGACGGCAGCGCCGCCGTGCTGTCCCGCTCGGTCTCCGAGACCGCGGCCTCCTTCGGGCCGCGCGACGCGGGCGCGTACCGCAGGCTGGTCGAACCGTTCCTGCCCCGATGGGACACCCTCGTCCGGGACTTCATGTCCCTGCCGCTGACCGCCCTGCCCCGCGACCCGGTGACCCTGGCCCGCTTCGGACTGGCCGGCCTGCCCCCCTCCACCTGGCTCACCCGGCGCTTCCGGGACGAGCCCGCCAAGACCCTCTTCGCCGGTCTGGTCGCCCACGTCATGGCCCCGCTCGGCGGTTTCGCCACCAGCGCGGTCGGCCTGGTCTTCGCCCTCGCCGCGCACGCCCGCGGCTGGCCGGTGGCCCGCGGCGGCTCCCAGGCCCTCTCCGACGCCCTCGCCGGCTACCTCACCGACCTGGGCGGCGCCATCCACACCGACTACGAGGTCAAGCGCCTCGACGACCTGCCCCCGGCCCGCGCCTACGTCTTCGACACCTCGCCCACCGCCCTCGCCCGCATCGCCGGCCTCGGCCGCTTCTACGAGCGCTACAAGTACGGCCCCGGCGTCTTCAAGATCGACTACGCGCTGGACGGTCCGGTCCCCTGGACCGCCCCGGAGGCCAGGGCCGCCACCACGGTCCAGATCGGCGCGGACAGCGCGGAGATCGGCGCCGCCCTGCGCGCCGCCTCCCGGGAGGGCCGCCCGCCCACGCGCCCCTTCATGATCACCGTGCAGCCCGGCGTCGTCGACCCCACCCGCGCCCCGGCCGGCAAGCAGGTCTTCTGGGCGTACGCCCATGTGCCCAACGGCTGGACCGGCGACCTCACCGAGGTGATGGAACGCCAACTGGAGCGCTTCGCACCGGACTTCCGCGACCGCGTCCTGGCCAGGGCCGTCGCGGGCCCCGCCGAGATCGCCGCCCGCAACGCCAACTACGTCGGCGGCGACATCGGTTCGGGCGCGGCCTCGGGACTGCAGCTCCTGCTGCGCCCCCGGCTGTCCCTGTCCCCGTACTCCACCCCGCACCCGGCCGTCTTCATCTGCTCCTCGGCCACCCCGCCCGGGCCGGGCGTCCACGGCATGTCCGGGCACAACGCGGCGAAGGCGGTCTGGCGCAGGCTGCGGCAGGAGCCGTGATCCGCCGGCCCGGCCGAAGGCCCCGCGCCGCCGCTCCCGGGCCACCCGCTGAGGAAAAGGAAGCGTGAGCCATGACCGCCATCACCTTCGTGCAGGGCGACATCACCCGGCAGTCCGTTGACGCCGTGGTCAACGCGGCCAACTCCTCGCTGCTCGGCGGTGGGGGAGTGGACGGCGCCATCCACCGGCGCGGCGGCCCCGCCATCCTCGAGGCGTGCCGCGCCCTGCGCGCGTCCCACTACGGAAAGGGACTGGCCACCGGCCGCGCCGTGGCCACCACCGCCGGCGCGCTCGACGCACGCTGGGTGATCCACACCGTCGGCCCGGTGTACAGCCCCACCGAGGACCGCTCGGAGCTGCTGGCCTCCTGCTACCGGGAGTCGCTGCGGGTCGCCGACGAACTCGGCGCCCGCACGGTCGCGTTCCCCGCCGTTTCCGCCGGCGTCTACGGCTGGCCGGTGGACGACGCCGCGCGGATCGCCGTGGACACGGTGCGAGCCACGGACACGGCGGTCGAGGAAGCGAGGTTCGTCCTCTTCGACGAGCGGGCGTACGCCGCGTTCACCGCACGGCTCGACTGAGCGAGGCCGGTCACCCCCTGGGCGGGACCGCGTACTCACACCCGCCCGCCCCCCGCTGTGCGTCGGGCTTAACCCCTGGCCGCCGGTCCGGGAGACACCTGCGTAATGCGCGGTTCGTACGGTCGCCGAAGGCTCGCAGAGGCTCTCACCAGGCCGACCGTCAGACAGAAGGGGGCGCCCGTGGCCGTGCCGGACCCGCGGACCGACAGCGCGACGAAGGTGCGCACGGTCTGCTCGTACTGCGGCGTCGGCTGCGGCATGGTCCTCGACGTCGGCCGCGGACCGGACGGACGCCGCACGGTCCTGAAGGCGACGGGCGACAAGGAGCACCCCGCCAACCGCGGCCGGCTCTGCACCAAGGGCGCGACCACCGCCGACATGCTCGCCGCGCCGGGCCGGCTCACCACCGCCCTGGTCCGCGCCGACCGCGGGGAGGAACCTGAGCCCGCGCCCGTGGACGCGGCCGTCGCCGAGACGGCCCGGCGGTTGCGGGCGATCGTCGACGAGCACGGCCCCGACGCGGTCGCCCTCTACGTCTCCGGGCAGATGAGCCTCGAAGCGCAGTATCTGGCGAACAAGCTGGTCAAGGGCTATCTGGGCAGCAACCAGATCGAGTCGAACTCCCGGCTGTGCATGGCGAGCGCCGGCACCGGCTACAAGCTCTCGCTCGGCGCCGACGGGCCGCCCGGCTCGTACGAGGACCTCGACAAGGCGGACGTCTTCCTCGTCATCGGCTCCAACATGGCCGACTGCCACCCGATCCTCTTCCTGCGGCTGACGGACCGGGTGAAGGCGGGCGCCAAGCTGATCGTCGTCGACCCGCGCCGCACCGCGACCGCCGAGAAGGCGGACCTGTTCCTCCAGGTCAACCCGGGTACGGACCTCGCCCTGCTCAACGGCCTGCTGCACCTGCTGCACGAGAACGGCCACACCGACCCCGAATTCGTCGCCGCCCACACCGAGGGCTGGGAGGCGATGCCGGAGTTCCTCGCCGACTACCCGCCCGCCGCCGTCGCCCGCATCACCGGTGTCCCGGAGGAAGCCCTGCGTGAGGCGGCCCGGCTGATCGGCGAGGCGGGGGAGTGGACCAGCTGCTGGACGATGGGCCTCAACCAGTCCACCCACGGCACCTGGAACACCAACGCCCTGGTCAACCTGCATCTAGCCACCGGCAAGATCTGCCGCCCGGGCAGCGGCCCCTTCTCCCTCACCGGCCAGCCCAACGCGATGGGCGGGCGGGAGATGGGCTACATGGGCCCCGGACTCCCCGGCCAGCGGTCCGTGCTCGTCGACGCCGACCGCGCCTTCGTCGAGGAACGGTGGGGGCTGCCGCCGGGCACGATCCGCGCCGACGGCGTCGGCAAGGGCACGGTGGAGATGTTCCGGAAGATGGCCGACGGCGAGATCAAGGCCTGCTGGATCATCTGCACCAACCCGGTCGCCTCCGTCGCCCACCGCAAGACGGTCATCGAGGGCCTGGAGGCCGCCGAGTTCGTCGTCACCCAGGACGTCTTCGCCGACACCGAGACCAACGCCTACGCCGACGTGGTCCTGCCGGGCGCGCTGTGGACCGAGACCGAGGGCGTCCTCGTCAACAGCGAGCGCAACCTCACCCTCGCCCGCCCCGCCGCCGACCCGCCCGGCGAGGCCCGCGCCGACTGGCGTCTCATCGCCGAGGTCGCGAGGGCGATGGGGTACGAGGACGGCTTCCGCCATGACAGCGCGGAGGAGGTCTTCGAGGAGATCAAGAGTTTCCACAACCCGCAGACCGGCTACGACCTGCGCGGAGTCTCCTACGACCGGCTGCGCGCCGCCCCGGTGCAGTGGCCCGCCGCCGACCCCGACGGCCCCGACCGCAACCCGATCCGCTACGTCGACGCCGACGGCTCCCTCACCTTCGCCACCCCGAGCGGCCGTGCCGTCTTCCACGCCCGTCCGCACGTCCCGCCGGCCGAGATGCCGGACGAGGACTACCCGTTCGTGCTGAACACCGGCCGCCTCCAGCACCAGTGGCACACCCTGACCAAGACCGCCAAGGTGGCCAAGCTCAACAAGCTCGACCCCGGCCCGTTCGTCGAGGTGCACCCGCAGGACGCGGCCGGGCTCGGCGTCGCCGACGGCGACTCCGTCGAGGTCGCCTCACGGCGCGGGCGCGCCGTGCTGCCCGCCGTGGTCACCGACCGGGTGCTGCCCGGCTCCTGCTTCGCGCCGTTCCACTGGAACGACCTGTTCGGCGAGTACCTCAGCGTCAACGCCGTGACCAGCGACGCCGTCGACCCGCTGTCCTTCCAGCCCGAGCTGAAGGTGTGCGCGGTGGCGCTGACGAAGGTGTCGACGCCGGTGAGCGTGCAGACACCGGGGGGTGCCCTCGGGGCGAGCGGCGTGGGGCCCCCGGCGAACGGAAAGGCGCCGGCGGGACCGCAGCCTCCCGACGCGGGCGGCGCGCTCGCCGTGCCGGCCGCCGTGCAGCCCTCGGCGGCCGCCGTCTTCGGCCTGGAGCCGAGTCCGCCCCCGGTCCTCACGGCACGCGAACGGCAGTACCTCGTGGGCTTCCTGGCCGGCATCCCGGCCGGCGCCCCCGGAGTCCCCGTCCTGCCCCCGGACGCCCCCTTCAGCCCCGAGCACGCCCTGTGGGTCAACGGCACCCTCGCCGGGCTGTACTCCCGCAGCAGCCCCGAGCCCCGGCCGGCTCCCGGCCGCAGCGTCGTGATCCTGTGGGCCTCCCAGACCGGCAACGCCGAGGACTTCGCCGCCGCCACCGCCCGGCGGCTCACCGACGGCGGCCACGCGGCCTCCCTGGTCGCCATGGACGAGGCCGACCCCGCCGCGCTCCCCGGCGACGCCGACCTGCTGCTGATCACCAGCACGTTCGGCGACGGCGACGCCCCCGACAACGGGGCCGGGTTCTGGGACGGCCTGGCCGCGCCCGACGCGGGACGCCTGGAGGGGCGGCGCTACGCCGTCCTCGCCTTCGGCGACTCCTCCTACGACGACTTCTGCGGGCACGGCCGACGCCTCGACGACCGGCTGGGCGAACTGGGCGCCGTCCGGCTCGCCCCCCGCACCGACTGCGAACCCGACTACGAGAGCGAGGCGGAGGCCTGGCTCGACCATGTGCTCACCGCGCTGAAGGAGAACGCGGAACCGGCGCCCGCACCGGCACCGCCGACGCCTTCACACCACCCGTCGGGCATCCGTGCCGCCGCCGCGCCCGCCCCCACCGTGGCCCCGCCCGCGGCGGCCGCCCCGGCACGCTCCAAGCGCCCCGCCCCCGTCACCGCCCGCCTCGTCGGGAACCGGCTGCTGAGCCTGCCGGGCTCCGGCAAGGAGGTGCGCCGCTTCACCTTCGACACCCGCGACAACGACACCCCGCTCGGCTACGAGGCCGGCGACGCCCTCGGCGTGCACCCCCTCAACTCCCCGGACCTGGTGGCGGAGTGGCTGGCCGTGACCGGTCTCGACGCCGACGCCGCCGTCGAGGTGAGCGGGGCCGGCGAGGTCCCCCTCGGTGAAGCGCTGCTGCGCCATCTCGACATCACCCGCATCACTCCCGCCCTGCTGCGCTTCACCGCCGAGCGCACCCGGGATCCGCGCGAGCTGCGCAAGCTGCTGCGCCCGGACAACAAGGGGGAGTTGGCGAAGTGGTCCTGGGGCCGGCAGGCGGTCGACGTGGCCGCGGAGTTCGGCGTCCGGGCCGGGCCGCAGGAGTGGGCGGGGACGCTGGGACGCCTCCAGCCGCGCCTGTACTCCATCTCCTCCAGCCCGGCGGCCGACCCGCACCTGGTCTCCCTCACGGTCTCCGTGGTGCGCTACGAGAACCTGGCCGGCCGCCCCCGCCAGGGCGTCTGCTCGCCGTTCCTCGCCGACGCCGAGCCTGGCGCGCGAGTGCCGGTGCACGTGCAGCGCGCCCCGTCCTTCCGTCCGCCCGCCGACCCGGCCACGCCCATGGTGATGGTGGGGCCCGGCACCGGTGTCGCGCCCTTCGTGGGCTTCCTGGAAGAGCGCCGGGCCCGCGGCCACCACGCCCCCAACTGGCTGTTCTTCGGCGAGCAGCACCGGGCGACGGACTTCTACTACGAGGAGGAGCTGACCGCCCTGCACGCCGACGGCGTCCTCAGCCGTCTGGACACCGCCTTCTCCCGTGACCAGCGCGCCAAGGTCTATGTGCAGGACCGGATGCGCGAGCACGGCTCGCAGCTGTGGTCCTGGCTGCGGGACGGCGCCCACTTCTACGTCTGCGGCGACGCCTCCCGCATGGCCAAGGACGTCGACCGGGCCCTGCACGACATCGCCGTGGTGCACGGCGGTCTGGCCGAGGACGAGGCGGCGGCGTACGTCAAGCGGCTCGCGTCCGACAAACGGTATGTGCGGGACGTCTACTGAGGAAGCGTGCACCGGGGGCGGGAGGGGCAAGACGGACCTGCCGTGGCGGGTGTCAAGAGATGTTGCGCCGAACTAAGTTGATAATCAGCCAACACGGCGTGGCCCTGTTCGTTTTCTCAACACGAACGGACAAGATCTGACGCACCCTCGTCCCGTGCAGCCGCACGGTTCGTCCCGTGGAAGGTCATGGTCATGTCGCAGCCGCACGTGTCGTCCATGGACCGGCAGAACCGCCCCCAGCGGGCCGTCGTCAGCCGCCGTCGTCTTCTCGAAGGGTCCGCCGCCGTCCTCGGCGCGTTCGCCCTGTCCGGGCCGGCCGTCGGCCACCCGGCCGCGGCCGCCGAGCCCGCCCCCGGCGCCGCCGCGACCCCCGAGTGGAACGGGCACATCGACGTCTTCCGCCTCGGCGCCGAGCCCCCGCACACCACGCTCATGCCGTACGCCACCGTCCCCCAGGCGCTGGCCGCCGACCGCACCGACTCCCCCCACCGGATCAGCCTCGACGGCAAGTGGCGGTTCGCCTACTCCGACAGCCCCGACGACCGGGACGCCGACTTCTTCCGCACCGACCTCGACGACCGGGACTGGGACTCCATCCCCGTCCCCTCCGCCTGGCAACTGCACGGCTACGACCGCCCGATCTACATCAACATCACCTATCCGTGGTGGGGCCCCAACGGCCTGGGCGAGGAGGCGCAGCCGCCGGCCGCGCCGACCCTCTACAACCCCGTCGGCCAGTACCGCCGCACGTTCAACGTCCCCCGCGACTGGACGACGGGACGACGCACCTTCCTCCACTTCGAAGGCGTCAAGTCAGCCCACTACGTGTGGATCAACGGGGAGTTGGTCGGCTACCACGAGGACTCCTACGACCCCGCCGAGTACGACATCACCGAGCACCTCAAGCCGGGGTCCAACCAGATCGCGGTCGAGGTCTACCGCTACTCCGACGGCGACTGGCTGGAGGACCAGGACATGATCCGGCTGAGCGGCATCTTCCGCTCGGTCTACCTCTACTCCACACCCGCCGTGCACCTGCGGGACTTCCGGCTGGACACCCCGCTCAGCGACGACTACCGCGCCGCCGAACTGTCGGTCACCGCGAGCGTGCGGGACTACGGAGGCCGGAGCGCCGGCCGCTACTCGGTGGAGACCCAGCTGTACGACGCGGGCGGACACCCGGTGTGGCCCCGGCCGTTGCAGCAGAGCGTCACGCTCGGCGCCGGCGGGGAGAGCACCGTACAGGCCGCGAAGGCCGTGCCCGCGCCCCGCCTGTGGTCCGCCGAACACCCCGAGCTGTACACCGCGGTGCTCCAACTGCGCGACCCGGCGGGCCAGGTGATCGAGACCCTGTCCCACCGGGTCGGTCTGCGGGAGTTCGCGCTGCGGGACGGGCTGATGCGCATCAACGGCAAACCCGTCTCCCTCCGGGGCACCAACCGGCACGAGATGCACCCGGTCCGCGGCTCGGCCCTCACCCGCGCCGACATGGTCCAGGACATCGAGATCATCAAGCGGCTGAACATCAACTCCGTGCGCACCTCGCACTACCCCAACAACCCCGTCTGGCTCGAACTCGCCGACGAGTACGGCCTGTACCTCGTGGACGAGACCAACCTCGAGACCCACGGCATCCGCGGCGAATACCCCGGCAACCACCCCGAGTGGACCACCGCCTGCGTGGCCCGCGCCCAGAACATGGTCCACCGCGACAAGAACCACGCCTCGGTCGTCATCTGGTCGCTCGGCAACGAGGCGGGCGGCGGCACCACCTTCAACGCCATGCACGACTGGATCAGCTCCTACGACACCACCCGCGTCATCCAGTACGAGGGCGACGACCGGCCCGGGATCAGCGACATCCGCTCCGAGATGTACGACAGCCCCTCCCGCGTCGAGGCACGGGCCAAGGACACCTCGGACACCCGGCCCTACGTCATGATCGAGTACTCCCACGCCATGGGTAACTCCAGCGGCAACTTCAAGAAGTACTGGGACCTCGTCCGCCGCTACCCCGTGCTCCAGGGCGGCTGGATCTGGGACTTCGTCGACCAGGCCCTCAGCTGGCCCGCCCCGCACCGCAAGCTGCTCACCGAGTCCGGCCCCGCCGCGCTGCGCGGCGAGGTCATCGCGCCCAGCGGCTCCTTCAGCCGGGACAAGGGCGTTTCCGGCGGCACCGTCTTCGCCCGTGACGCCGGCCTCGACCTCACCGGGTCCCTCACCCTGGAAGCCTGGATCACCCCGCACGTGACCGGCTACCACCAGCCGATCATCGCCAAGGGCGACACCCAGTACGCGCTGAAGCAGACCAACCGGACCCTGGAGTTCTTCATCCACGGCGGGGGCCAGTGGGTCACCGCGAGCTGGGCGCTCCCCGACGACTGGACCGGCCGCGAACACCACGTCGCGGGCGTCTTCGACGCGACCGCGGGCACCGTCACCCTCCACGTCGACGGCGTGGCCCGGGCCACCCGGAGCACCACCCGCAGGCCCGACAACAACACCGCCTCGCTCTCCCTGGCCACCGACGTCGACAACCCCACCCGCGAGTTCAGCGGCACCGTCCGGCGGGCCCGCGTCTACGCCCGCCCGCTCAGCGCCGCCGAGCTGGCCTCCGAGAGCCGCGGCCCCGGCGACGACGGAGTGCGCTTCTGGTTCGACGCCGCCACCGTCGGGCTCACCGAGAAGCGGTCCCGCGACAAGACGTTCTACGCCTACGGCGGCGACTGGGGCGACAACCCCAACGACGGGGCCTTCTCCGGCGACGGCATCGTCACCGCCGACCGCGGACTCACCGGCAAGTCCGCCGAGGTCAAGCGGATCTACCAGGCGGTCGGCGTGGCGCCGGCCGCCGCCGGGCGGCTCGCCCAGGGAGCGCCGGTCACCCTCACCAACGAGTACCTCTTCACCGACCTCCGCGAGTTCGACGGGAGTTGGGAACTCGTCTGTGACGGCAAGACGGTCCAGCACGGGAAGCTGAGCCGCGACCAGCTGGACGTCCCGCCGCTGTCGAGCAAGCACGTCACCGTGCCCTTCGCCCTGCCGGCCGACCCCGCGCCGGGCGCCGAGTACTTCCTGAACCTGTCCTTCACCACCCGGGAGGACACGAAGTGGGCGAAGGCCGGCTTCGAGGTGGCCCGGCAGCAGCTCGCCGTCGACGCCGGCAGCCCCGCCGTCACGCCCGTGCCGCTGGACAGCGTCCCGGCGCTCCGCTTCCGGGACGACGAGACGTCGGTCACCGTCACCGGCGAGGACTTCTCGGTCACCGTCGACAAGAAGGCCGGCGTCATCACGAGGTACCGGGCCGGCGGCGAGAAGCTCATCACCTCCGGGCCGGTCCCCAACTTCTGGCGCGCCCCCACCGACAACGACCGGGGCAACGGCCAGCACACCCGCAACCAGACCTGGCGCGACGCCGGCGCGCGGCGCGAGGTGACCGGCGTCAGCGTGCGGGCGCTGCGCGACCGGGCCGTCGAGATCAAGGTCGCCGGCACCCTGCCGACGACGACGCGATCGACGTACACCACCACCTACACCGTGTTCGGCAACGGCGAGATCAAGGTCGACAACACCCTGCACCCGGGGGCGGCCTCCCTGCCGTACATCCCCGAAGTCGGCACCCTGCTGTTCCTCCCGGACCGCCTGGAGCGGATCCACTACTACGGCCGCGGCCCCGAGGAGAACCACTGGGACCGCAACGACGCCACCGACGTCGGCCTGTACTCGGGCACCGTCACCGGACAGTGGACGCCCTACCTGCGCCCGCAGGAGAACGGCAACAAGACCGACGTCCGCTGGATCGCCCTCACCGACCGTGACGGCGCCGGCCTGCTCGTCTCCGGCGAACCGCTCCTGGAGGTCAACGCCTCCCACTTCACCCCCGAGGACCTCTCGGTGGGCGCCCGCCACGACTTCCAGCTCACCCCGCGCAAGGAGGTCGTCCTGCGACTGAACCACCGCCAGATGGGAGTCGGCGGCGACAACAGCTGGGGCGCCCACACCCACGACGAGTACAAGCTCTTCGCCGACCGCGACTACTCGTACACCTACCGGCTGCGCCCCCTGAAGAACACCGGTGAGGCGACGCAGGCCTCCCGCAGGCCGACGGCGACCACCGAGTAGCCGCCGCCGGCCCACCCCCACGGGCACGGCCACCGTCCGGTGGCCGTGCCCGCCGTGATGTCGGGAACAGTGTCCGATCACTCACGCGCCCCGGCCGGGGACGAGGAAGAATCGGACCGCAACGACGCATCAGCCGTCACACACTTCACGGAAAAGGAAACCTCCCATGGTCGAGCTGGACGAACGCTTCGACGTCGTGGTCCTCGGCGCCGGTCCCGGCGGCTACGTCGCGGCGGTGCGGGCCGCCCAGCTGGGCAAGCGGGTCGCCGTCGTCGAGGCGAAGTACTGGGGCGGCGTCTGCCTGAACGTGGGCTGCATCCCCACCAAGGCGCTGCTGCGCAACGCCGAACTCGCGCACATCTTCACGCGTGAGGCGAAGACCTTCGGCATCAAGGTCGAGGGTGAGGTCTCCTTCGACTACGGGGAGGCCTTCCGCCGCAGCCGCAAGGTCGCCGACGGCCGGGTCAAGGGCGTCCACTACCTGATGAAGAAGAACAAGATCACCGAGTTCGACGGCCGCGGCGTCTTCCTCGACCCCCACACCCTCCAGGTCACCGACTACGAGGGCACCACCCGCACCCTCGGCTTCGAACACTGCGTCATCGCCACCGGCGCCACCCCCAAACTCCTGCCCGGCACCAAGCGCAGCGCCCGCGTGGTGACGTACGAGGAGCAGATCCTCGCCGAGGACCTCCCGCGGTCGGTCGTCATCGCGGGCGCCGGCGCCATCGGCGTCGAGTTCGCCTACGTCCTGCACAACTACGGCGTCGAGGTCACCGTCGTCGAGTTCCTGGACCGGGTCGCCCCGCTGGAGGACGCCGAGGTCTCCGCCGAACTCGCCAAGCAGTACCGCAAGCTGGGCATCGGCGTCCTCACCTCGACCCGCGTCGAGTCCATCGACGAGTCCGGGCCCCAGGTCCGCGTCACCGTCACCGGCAAGGACGGCGCCCGGCAGGTCCTGGAGGCCGACAAGGTCCTCCAGGCCATCGGCTTCGCCCCGAACGTCACCGGGTACGGCCTGGAGAACACCGGCGTGACGGTCACCGAGCGCGGCGCGATCGACGTCGACGGCCGCTGCCGCACCTCCGTCCCGCACATCTACGCCATCGGCGACGTCACCGCCAAGCTGATGCTGGCGCACACCGCCGAGGCGATGGGCGTCATCGCCGCCGAGACCCTCGCCGGCGCGGAGACCATGGAACTCGACTACGCGATGATCCCGCGCGCCACCTACTGCCAGCCGCAGATCGCCAGCTTCGGCTACACCGAGGCGCAGGCCCGCGAACTCGGGCACGACGTGAAGGTCGCGAAGTTCCCCTTCACCGCCAACGGCAAGTCCCACGGCCTCGGCGACACCACCGGCTTCGTGAAACTGATCAGCGACGCCAGGTACGGCGAACTCCTCGGCGGCCACCTCATCGGCCCCGACGTCACCGAGCTGCTCCCCGAGCTCACCCTGGCCCAGCAGTGGGACCTCACCGTCCACGAGGTCGCCCGCAACGTCCACGCCCACCCGACGCTCGGGGAGGCGGTCAAGGAAGCGGTGCACGGGCTCGCCGGCCACATGATCAACATGTGAGGCCGGCGCCTCACCGAGGCACGGCGGGGCCGCTCACCCGTACGGGTGCGGCTCGGTCGCCGGTCGGGGTCGTCCGCGATGTGCTGGATCTCCAGCACCGATCCGGACGAGGGAGCCTCAGCCATGCCGGACACACCGGACATGCCCGTCGGCGGCGCCCCCTCGGACGGCGGGGACGCCGCACAGGCGGAGCTCCGGGAGCTGCGGGCCCGGATCGCGGCCCTGGAGAGCGGACACCGCACGCGCGAGACGGAAGGGGCCGCCCGCCGGCCCTCCCGGCACCGGGTGCGCTCCGTCCTCGCGGTGATCCTCATCGTCCTCGGCTGCCTCCTGGCCCCGCTGGGCGTGGTCGCCGCCTGGAGCGCCGACATCGTCGGCGACACCGACCGCTATGTGCAGACCGTCCAGCCGCTCGCCGCCGACGAGGACATCCAGAAGGCCGTCGCCGGCCGGGTCACCGACGCCGTCATGAGCCACCTCGACCTGCCCGCCCTGCTGCAGGACGTGGCCCCGAAGGACCAAGGGCCGCTCCTGCAGAAGGCTCTGGGGAAACTGGGCGACTCCCTGGAGGACGCGGTCCGCAGCTTCGTCCAGGACAAGACCCAGGCCGTCGTCGCCTCCGACGCCTTCCAGCGGATCTGGACCGACGCCAACCGCCGCGTCCACGCCGCCCTGGACAAGGCCCTCACCGGCAGCGGCGGCGGAGCCGTCAAGCTGGAGAACGACACCGTGACGATCGACCTCGCCCCCGTGGTCGAGGAGGTCAAGCAGCGCCTGGTCGACGACGGCCTCACGGTCGCCGAGAAGATCCCCCAGGTCCACACCAGCTTCACCGTCCTCAGATCCGAGAAGATCGGCGAGGCGAAGACCTACTTCCGGCTGCTGCAACTGGCAGGCGTGTGGCTGCCCGTCGTCGCCGTCCTGCTGGTCGCCGCCGGCGTCCTGCTCGCCACGCGCCGCCGCCGCGCCCTGGTCGCCGCCGCCCTGTGCTTCGCCCTCGCCACCCTGCTGCTGGGCATCGCGCTGACCGTCTTCCGCGTCGTCTACCTCGACGCCCTTCCCGCCGACGTGTCCCAGGCCGCCGCCGGGACCGTCTACGACACCCTGACCCGCTTCCTGCGCACCGGGGTGCGCGTGGTGGTCGCCCTCGGCGTGGTGGTCGCCCTCGCCGCCTGGCTGACCGGGCCCGGCCGCCGGGCCGGCCTGGTGCGCGGGCTGTGGCACTCCGGCATCGGGGCCGTCCGCACGACGGCCGACCACGCGGGGATGCGCACCGGACCCGTCGGCCCGTTCGTCGCCCGCTACCGCACCTGGATCACCTGGATCCTCACCGGCGCGGCCGTGCTGGCCTACGTGCTGTGGCCGTACCCGACCGGCTGGGTCGTCATCGGTCTCGCCCTCGCCCTGCTCTTCGCGCTGAGCGTCGTCGACTTCCTGGCGCCCAGCGCGCCGGGCCCGACGAACACACCCGTCTCGCCGAACGCCCCCGGCCCGCCGAACGCCCCCGGCTCGCTGAGCAAGCCCCCCGCCTCCCCGCCGCCCGCGTCACCGGCTCCGCCCCCACCGCCCTGAGGCGCGGGCTGCGACGGTGAGGCGATCGGCGACGGTCCCGGCCGGGCGAGGTCGATGTCGGATTCTCGCCAGCGCCCGCGAGCCCGGTGGCCGATGCTGAACGCATGCGCAACGCGATGCACACCGACCGGGAACGCTGTGTGCGAGCCGTGCGGTCCAAGGACGCGCGGTTCGACGGCTGGTTCTTCACAGCGGTCCTGACCACCGGCATCTACTGCCGGCCCAGCTGCCCCGTGGTGGCGCCCAAGCCGGAGAACATGACCTTCCACCCCAGCGCCGCCGCCTGCCAGCAGGCCGGGTTCCGCGCCTGCAAGCGCTGCCGCCCCGACACCAGCCCGGGCTCCCCCGAGTGGAACCAGCGCGCCGACCTCGTCGCCCGCGCCATGCGCCTGGTCGCCGACGGCGTCGTCGACCGCGACGGAGTGCCCGGTCTCGCCGCCCGCCTCGGCTACAGCGCCCGCCAGGTCGAACGCCAGCTCCTCGCCGAACTCGGCGCCGGACCGCTCGCGTTGGCCCGCGCCCAGCGCGCCCAGACCGCACGGCTCCTCATCGAGACCACCGAACTGCCGATGGTGGACGTCGCGTTCGCCGCCGGCTTCGCCTCCGTCCGCACCTTCAACGACACCGTGCGCGAGGTCTTCGCCCTCTCCCCGAGTGAACTGCGCACCCGCCGCCGGCCCGAGAGGACCGGGACGCGCCCGGCCACCCCCGGCGCCCTCCAGCTGCGGCTGCCGTTCCGCGCCCCGTTCAACCCGGACAACGTCTTCGGTCACCTCGCGGCGACCGGCGTGCCCGGCGTCGAGGAGTGGCGCGAGGGGGCGTACCGCCGCACGCTCCGGCTGCCCCACGGGCACGGCATCGTGGCGCTCACCCCGCACCCCGACCACATCGGCTGCCGTCTCGTCCTCAGCGACCCGCGCGACCTCACCGTCGCGATCAGCCGCTGCCGGCGCCTGCTCGACCTGGACGCCGACCCCGTCGCCGTGGACGGCCAACTGCGCGCCGATCCGCTGCTCGCGCCGCTGGTGGACAAGGCTCCGGGCCGCCGCGTCCCGCGCACGGTCGACGAGGCGGAGTTCGCCGTGCGCGCGGTGCTCGGCCAGCAGGTGTCCACCGCCGCCGCCCGCACCCACGCGGCCCGCCTGGTCACCGCACACGGCGACCCGGTCGAGGACCCGGAGGGCGGACTCACCCACCTCTTCCCCACCCCTCAGGCGCTCGCCGCCCTCGACCCCGAGTCCCTGGCGATGCCCCGCACCCGCCGCGCCACCTTCACCCACCTCGTCAGCCGACTTGCGGACGGCACACTGCACTTGGACGTCGACAGCGACTGGGCTCAGGCCCGCGCCCGGCTCCTCGCCCTCCCCGGCTTCGGCCCCTGGACCGTGGACGTCATCGGCATGCGCGCCCTCGGCGACCCCGACGCGTTCCTCCCCACCGACCTCGGAGTCCGGCGTGCGGCACGGGAGTTGGGTCTGCCCTCCACCCCGGCGGCGCTCACCGCGCGGGCGGCGGCCTGGCGGCCCTGGCGGGCCTACGCGGTCCAGTACCTGTGGGCGACGGACAGTCACCCGATCAACTTCCTTCCGGTCTGAGCACGTTCGGACCGACGCAGCCCGACGAACGGACGCGCCATGAAGCAGCACACCGTCATCGACAGCCCCTACGGCCCCCTCACGCTCGTCGCCGACGACGGCGTCCTGTGCGGCCTCTACATGACCGACCAGCGGCACCGGCCCGCGCAGGACTCCTTCGGCGCCCGCGGCGACCGCCTCTTCGCCGAGGCCGAAGACCAGCTGCGGGCCTACTTCGCGGGCGAGTTGAAGGAGTTCACCCTCCCGCTGCGCCTGGACGGCACGCCGTTCCAGCGCGGCGTCTGGGCCGAACTCCGGAAGATCCCCTACGGCGAGACCCGCACCTACGGCGACCTCGCCCACGCCCTCGGCGCGCCCACGGCCTCCCGTGCGGTGGGCCTCGCCAACGGCAGGAACCCGGTCGGCATCATCGTCCCGTGCCACCGCGTCGTCGGCGCCGACGGCAGCCTCACCGGCTACGGCGGCGGCCTGGACCGCAAGCGGCGCCTGCTGTCCTTCGAAAGCGGCTCAGCCCTCTTCTGACCGGGGCCGGCGATCCGCCGCGGCCAACTCCCGCAGCAGCCGCGGCAACGCCGTCCCGATCGGTTCCCGTACGACCTCGTCGGCGACCTCGTCGTAGGGCGTCGGCTCGGCGTTGACGATGACGAGGCGGGCCCCGTGATCGGCGGCGACGCCTGCCAGGCCGGCGGCGGGCTGGACCCGGAGGCTGGTGCCGACGGCGATGAACACCTGGCAGGCCTTGGCGATGGCAAGGGCCTCGCCGAGGACGACCGGGTCGAGGCGCTGGCCGAACATGACGGTGGCCGACTTCAGGATGGCGCCGCACTCCCGGCAGGGCGGATCGTCCTCGCCGGCGTCGAGGCGGGCGAGGGCCTCTTCCATGGGGCCGCGGGCATGGCACCCGGTGCACACGAAACTCCGTGCCGAGCCATGCAGTTCGAGGACCTTGCGGGCGGGCAGGCCGGCCATCTGGTGGAGTCCGTCGACGTTTTGGGTGATGACCCGTACGGGTACGCCGGACCGTTCCAGGTCGACGATCGCGCGGTGCGCCGCGTTCGGCTCGGCCGACAGGGTGCGGTTCTTGCGCCGCATCTGCCAGGACCGCCGCCGGATCTCCGGATCGCCCATGTAGTACTCGTAGGTGACGAGCTTCTCGGCCTCGGGATCCCGCCGCCACAGCCCCTGCGGCCCGCGGTAGTCGGGGATCCCGGAATCCGTGGAGATGCCCGCTCCACTGAGCACGGCGACGAGTGGCTTGGTCATGTCACCGAGGGTAGGACGAGGCATCCGCGACCCGCGAACGGTTTGCGGGGCGGGCGGGTGCTACCTTGCCGCCATGGCGAAGGTGACTGTCTCTCTGGACGCCGAACTCGTCGTCGAGGCCATGGTGCTCGCGGGGGTAGGCAACCCGCAGGACGCCGTGGAACTCGTCGTGCGCGACTACATCGAGCGCGGGCACCGCACGGAGGCGCGGGCGGCCGCCCGCGACGAGGCGCTCCGCGAGATCGACGACCGGCCGCGGCAGACCGAGGGCTGACCCCGGGGAGTTGACGGCGGCTCCCGCAGCCGCCGTCGGCTCAGCCCTGTCAGCCGCTCAGCCCACGCGGACGCCGTTCTCCAGCTCCGCCGTGCCCGCGCCCGCGTCCACCGCCTCGAGGGCGGCCGCCACGCGCAGGGCCAGGCCGCCGAGCAGGTACTCGTGGAGCTCCTCGCGCGGGACCATGCGCCAGGACAGCAGCTCCTCCTCCTGGAGGCGGATCGCCTTGAGGTCCTCCTCTTCGAGGACCCCGCCGTCGTACACGTAGGCCACCAGCGGCGGCCGGTGCTCGCCGCGCACCCAGTCCACCGCGAGGAGCCGCCCGAGAGGGCGGTCGAGGCCGATCTCCTCCAGCGTCTCCCGGTTCGCGCCCTGCCGCGGGGTCTCGCCGTCGTCGGACTCGATCGTGCCGCCGGGCAGCGCCCACCCCTCCCGGTAGTTCGGCTCGACCAGCAGCACCCGTCCCTCCGCGTCGCGGAAGACGGCGGCCGCACCGGCCAGGACACGGGGCAGGGAGGCGATGTACGTGGCGTAGTCAGCAGCGGTCATGGAGGCAGCCTAGCCAGCGCCGGCGGGACGCGGGTCCCCGTCACGCACGGTCACCCGTCCGCTCCGACCAGCCGCAGCGTGCGCTCCGCCAGCTCGCTGATCCGCACCCCGTCGAAACCGAACACGGCGCTGCGCACGGTGTCCTCCAGCGGCTCCGTCCACTGGGCGGGGATGGCGTCGGCCCCGGTGAGCACGCCGGCCACGGAACCGGCCGTCGCCCCGTTGGAGTCGGTGTCCAGGCCGCCGCGCACGGTGAGCGCGATGGTCCGGGTGAAGTCGCCGTCGCCGTACAGCAGCCCGGCGGTGAGGACGGCCGCGTTCGGCACCGTGTGGATCCAGCCCAGGCCCGCCGTCTCCTCGGCCATCGTGGTCAGCGTGTCCTCCCAGCCGAGGCCGGCCTCGTGCAGGGAGGCGACCCGGCGCACGGCGCGGGACAGGCGGCTGCTCGCCGGGATCACTGCAAGCGCCTCCTCCACCGCGTGCCGCACCGTCGGCGCGGTGAACGCCGCGGAGACCAGCGCCGCCGCCCACATCGCGCCGTACACCCCGTTGCCGGTGTGGGACAGCACCGCGTCGCGCCGGGCCAGCGCGGCGGCGCGGCGCGGATCGCCCGGGCGGGTCCAGCCGAACACGTCGGCGCGGATCAGCGCGCCGATCCACTCCTGGTACGGGTTGTCGTACGTCGCCGTCAGCGGCGGCTTCAGCCCGTTGGCGAGGTTGCGGTAGGCCGCCCGCTCCGCCGTGAACGTCTGCCGGTACGGCAGCCGCAGCAGCCACAGGTCGCCCACCTGCTCCGTGCTGAAGCCGAAGCCGTGGGTCTCCAGCAGGTGCAGACCGAGGATGGCGTAGTCGACGTCGTCGTCGCGGCAGCTGCCGTGGATCCGGCCACGCACGCAGTCCCGCCACTCGGGGCGCAGCGGCGGGCCGTCGTCCCCGGCGGCCGGTTCGGGCAGGTAGTCGGTGAGCGGGAGGGCGTCGGCCCGGCGCAGGTAGCGGTCGATGCGCTCACGCGTCCACAGCTCGCCCTGTTCGACCGGTTTCCCGAGCATGTTGCCCGCGACCCGGCCCAGCCAGCCTCCGAGCACACGCCCGGCCAGCTCTGTCTCGGTGCCCACGAGGGTCGTCATGGTTGTGGTGTACCCGTTAGCGCGGTGTTCCGGCCCGGCGGACCGTCATCGGCGCCCCGCACCTGTGGAACCGCTTGTGGGACGGCACCGGTCCAGGGGGCGGGCGGGGCATGACGGCGGGGGCGCGGGGCGGATAGGGTCGCTGCGGCGTGACTGGCCCCGACGGGTTCGGGGCCCGGGGAGCGAGGGGTTGGGAAGGTGGCGGACGCTGCACGGCAGGGCATCCGGCGGGTGCTCGTGGCCGCGGACAAGTTCAAGGGCTCGCTGACGGCCGTGGAGGTCGCCGAGCGGGTCACGGCCGGGCTGCGCCGGGCCGTGACCGGTGTCGAGGTCGAGGCCCTGCCGGTCGCCGACGGCGGTGACGGCACCGTCGCCGCGGCGGTCGCGGCCGGGTTCGAACGCCGGGAGGCACGGGTCGCCGGCCCGCTCGGCGACGAGGTCACCGCCGCCTTCGCGGTGCGCGGGGAGACCGCGGTGGTGGAGATGGCCGAGGCGAGCGGACTCCAGCGCCTCCCGGCCGGTGTGTTCGCCCCGCTCACCGCGTCCACGTACGGCTCCGGGGAGCTGCTGCGCGCCGCGCTGGACGCGGGCGTGCGGACGATCGTGTTCGGGGTCGGCGGCAGCGCCACCACGGACGGCGGCGCGGGCATGCTGTCCGCGCTCGGCGCGCGTCTCCTCGACGCGCACGGCGAGCCGGTCGCCCCGGGCGGCGGCGGCCTCGCGGACATGGCGCGCGCCGACCTCTCGGGCCTCGACCCCCGGCTGGGCTCGGTCGAGCTGATCCTCGCCAGCGACGTCGACAACCCGCTGACCGGGCCGAAGGGCGCAGCGGCCGTGTACGGGCCGCAGAAGGGCGCCTCCCCGGACGATGTGGCCGCGCTGGACGCGGCGCTCGCGCGGTACGCGAAGGTGCTGGAGGCGGCGGCCGGGCCGAAGGCGGCGGAGTACGCGGTCGCGCCGGGCGCCGGGGCCGCGGGCGGCATCGGGTACGGGGCGCTGCTGCTCGGTGCGCGGTTCCGGGCCGGGATCGAGGTGATGCTGGAGGTGCTGGGCTTCGCGCCGGCGCTGGAGTGGGCGCAGCTGGTCGTCACGGGGGAGGGGTCGCTGGACGAGCAGACCTTGCACGGGAAGGCGCCGGCCGGGGTCGCGGCGGCGGCGCGGGCGGCGGGGAAGGACGTGGTCGCGGTGTGCGGGCGGGTGACGTTGCCGCCCGAGGCGTTGGGGCGGGCGGGGATCCGGCGGGTGTACGCGCTGACCGAGGTCGAGCCGGACGTGGCCCGGTGCATCGCCGAGGCCGGTCCGATCCTGGAGCGCACCGCGGAGCGGATCGGACACGACTTCCTGTCCTGAGCGGGGGTCTCCTCCCGTCCTGGGGGCTGCCGCCCCCAGCCCCCCGCTTCGGCCCTGAACGGGCCTCGTCCTCAAACTCCCCCAGAGGGGGGACCCCCAGACGGGCTGGGTGCGCTCACCCTTCTCCCCAGCGAGTCGAGTGGTGGGTGGGCATAGGTCGGGGGTCCGGGGGCGGAGCCCCCAGCAAGCGGTCACGCCGGTGCCGGGTGTGGGGAACGCGAAGGGCCCCGGACCCGAGCCGGGTCCGGGGCCCTCAGCGGAGCGTTACGGCAGCTGCGCCGCGCGAGCCTCGCGGCGGTTGCCGCGGAAGTTGTTCACCCGGCGTGCCGTGGCGAACAGGGGGATCACCGCGCCCATCACCAGCTGCAGCGCGCAGCCGGCCTGGAGGAGCAGCTGGCCGCCGGGGGCGTCGAAGGCCCAGGCGGCGAGGAGGCCCATCGACAGCACGATCCAGGAGAGCATCGCGCCGGCGAGGCGACCCCGCGGCTTCGGGTACTCCACCCGGCTCACCATCAGCCAGGCGGTGCCCAGGATGGCGAGGAGCGTGGCCTCGAAGGGCAGCTCCAGCAGCACGATGGAGACGACCGTCAGCGCGCCGAACGGCGAGGGCATGCCCTGGAAGGTGCCGTCCTTCACCGTCACGCAGGAGAACCGGGCGAGCCTGAGCACCACCGCCAGCAGCACCATGATCGCGCCGACCGCCGCCACCCGCTGGTGAGCGTCGTTGGCGACCATGCCGTAGACGAGGACGAAGTACGCCGGCGCGAGGCCGAAGCTGATCAGGTCGGAGAGGTTGTCCAGCTCCGCGCCCATGGGCGAGGAGCGCAGCTTGCGGGCGACCAGTCCGTCGAAGAGGTCGAACACCGCCGCGCAGAGCATCAGGATGACCGCGGTGGCCGCGCTGTGGCGGGCCATGCCGGTCTCCTGGCTGCCGGTGAGGTGCGGGATCAGGATGCCGGTGGTGGTGAAGTACACCGCCATGAAGCCGCACGTGGCGTTGCCGAGGGTGAGGGTGTCCGCTATCGACAGCCGCAGAGAGAGGGGCATCTCCTCCTCGTCGTCCGCCTCGTCGGCCTCGGGCACCCAGCCCGACTGGGTCTGTGGGTCAATCACGGTCAATGCGAGTCACCCCCGCCACGGTCTTCTGCCCCACCTCGACCGCGACCTCCACGCCCTCGGGCAGGTAGATGTCGACGCGCGAGCCGAAGCGGATCAGACCGATGCGCTCGCCCTGCTCGACCTTCGTGCCCTCAGGGATGTAGGGGACGATGCGGCGGGCGACGGCGCCGGCGATCTGGATCATCTCGATGTCACCGAGCTCGGTGTCGAAGTGCCAGACAACGCGCTCGTTGTTCTCGCTCTCCTTGTTGAACGCCGGCACGAACCCGCCCGGGATGTGCTCGACCGACGTCACCGTGCCCGACAGCGGGGCGCGGTTGACGTGGACGTTGAGCGGGCTCATGAAGATCGCGACCCGGGTACGCCCGTCCTTCCACGGCATGATGCTCTGCACCACACCGTCGGCGGGGGAGATGACCCGGCCCTGAGCGATCTCGCGCTCGGGGTCGCGGAAGAACCACAGCATGCCCGCCGCCAGAGCGGTGGCGGGAACGGCGACGGCCTTCGCGGCGCCGGAGCGGCGGGCGCGGAGCAGGCTGACGGCTGCGGTGGCGACGGTCGGGAGAAGCCACGGCGATGCTCCACGCGCAAGGCGTACGCCGACCAGGCTGTCGCGAGGTGCAGAGGTTTGGCTGTGGGGCATGGATGACCTTCGTAGCGGATGACGCCGCGCTTCGACAGGGGGACGGCGGCTTACCGCGATGGTAGCGGTTCGAGGCCGCAACTGGGTAAGTCAAGAAGCCGAGTCGGCGGCCGGAGCGGGTTGACGGGGTGTGATCTTCTTCTCGAAGAAAACACCCCCAACCCTGACATCTAGCCCTGGAACCGGTACTCCTCGAGCAGCCTGCGGCCGATGATCATTTTCTGGATCTCGGCGGTACCTTCACCGATCAGCAGCATCGGAGCCTCACGGTAGAGGCGCTCGATCTCGTACTCCTTGGAGAAGCCGTAGCCGCCGTGGATCCGGAAGGCGTCCTCCACGACCTCCTTGCAGTACTCGGAGGCGAGGTACTTCGCCATCCCGGCCTCGAGGTCGTTTCGTTCTCCGGAGTCCTTTTTGCGTGCCGCGTTCACCATCATGGCATGCGCGGCCTCGACCTTGGTAGCCATCTCGGCCAGCTTGAACTGAATGGCCTGGTGCTGGGCGATCGGCTTGCCGAAGGTGTGCCGCTGCTGGGCGTACCCGACGCCGAGTTCGAACGCACGCTGTGCGACGCCGCAGCCACGGGCGGCGACGTTGACCCGCCCGACCTCCACGCCGTCCATCATGTGGTAGAAGCCTCGTCCGGTGACGCCGCCGAGCACCCGGTCCGCGGGAATCCGCAGGCCGTCCATGATGAGCTCGGTGGTGTCGACACCCTTGTAGCCCATCTTGTCGATCTTGCCCGGGATGGTGAGGCCGGGGCGGACCTCCCCGAAGCCGGGCTCCTTCTCGACGAGGAAGGTGGTCATGGACTTGTGCGGCGCGGTGCCCTCGGGGTGTCCTTCGTCACTTCGGACCAGAACGGCCACGAGCGAGGAGGTCCCGCCGTTGGTCAGCCACATCTTCTGGCCGTTCAGGACGTACTCGTCGCCGTCCTTCACCGCCTTCGACGTGATCGCCGACACGTCCGAGCCGAGACCCGGCTCCGACATCGAGAAGGCGCCCCGGATGTCGCCGGCCGCCATCCTCGGCAGGAAGTGCTCCTTCTGCTCCTGCGTGCCGTGCTGCTTGAGCATGTACGCCACGATGAAGTGGGTGTTGATGATGCCGGAGACCGACATCCACCCGCGGGCGATCTCCTCGACGCACAGCGCGTACGTCAGGAGCGACTCGCCCAGACCGCCGTACTCCTCGGGGATCATCAGGCCGAACAGGCCCAGGTCCTTCAGTCCGTCGACGATCTGCTGCGGGTACTCGTCACGGTGCTCCAGCCCGGTGGCGACGGGGATGATCTCCTTGTCCACGAAGTCGCGGACGGTGGAGAGGATCTCCTGCTGGACGTCGGTCAGACCGGCGGTCTGGGCGAGGCGGGCCATCGGTCAGCCTTCCTGAAGTTCCGGGCGGCCCGGCTGCTCGCCGCCGCGCTCCTTGATGTACGTCTCGGTCGGCACCATCACCTTGCGGCGGAACACGCACACGAGCGTGCCGTCCTGCTTGTAGCCCTTGGTCTCGACGTGCACGATCCCGCGGTCGTTCTTCGACTTGGAGGGCCACTTGTCGAGCACGGTCGTCTGACCGTAGATCGTGTCGCCGTGGAAGGTCGGCGCCACGTGCTTGAGCGACTCGATCTCCAGGTTGGCGATCGCCTTGCCGGAGATGTCCGGGACGGACATGCCGAGCAGCAGCGAGTAGATGTAGTTGCCGACCACCACGTTCTTGCCGAAGTCCGTCGTGTTCTCGGCGTAGTTGACGTCCATGTGGAGCGGGTGGTGGTTCATGGTGAGGAGACAGAACAGGTGGTCGTCGTACTCCGTGACCGTCTTGCCCGGCCAGTGCTTGTACGTCGCCCCGACCTCGAACTCCTCGTAGGTGCGTCCGAACTGCATCGCGCTCAGCGCCCTTCTAGTCGGTGGGGATCTCGAACTTGCTGGTGCGCTGCATGCCGGCCGCGCGGCCCTTGCCGGAGATGACGAGCGCCATCTTGCGGCTGGCCTCGTCGATCATCTCGTCGCCGAGCATCGCCGAGCCCTTCTTGCCGCCCGCCTCGGACGTGTAGTAGTCGTACGCGTCCAGGATCAGCTCGGCGTGGTCGTAGTCCTCCTGCGACGGCGAGAAGATCTCGTTGGACGCCTCGACCTGGCCCGGGTGCAGCACCCACTTGCCGTCGAAGCCGAGCGCGGCGGCGCGCTGGGCGACCTCGCGGTAGCCGTCGACGTTGCGGATCTGCAGGTAGGGGCCGTCGATCGCCTGGAGGTTGTTGGCACGGGCGGCCATCAGGATCTTCATCAGGATGTAGTGGTAGGCGTCCGCCGGGTAGCCGGGCGGCTGCTCGCCCACGACCAGCGACTTCATGTTGATGGAGGCCATGAAGTCGGCCGGGCCGAAGATGATCGTCTCGACGCGCTGGGACGCGGTCGCGATCTCGTTGACGTTGTTCAGGCCCTGCGCGTTCTCGATCTGCGCCTCGATGCCGATCTTGCCGACCTCGAAGCCCATCGTCTTCTCGATCTGCGTCAGCAGCAGGTCCAGGGCGACGATCTGCTGGGCCGACTGCACCTTCGGCAGCATGATGCAGTCGAGGTTCTGGCCGGCGCCCTCGACGACGGTGACGACGTCACGGTACGTCCACTCGGTCGTCCAGTCGTTGACCCGCACGACCCTCGTCTTGCCCGTCCAGTCGCCCTCGTTGAGGAACTTGACGATGGTGTGCCGCGCCTCGGGCTTGGCGAGCGGCGCGCACGCGTCCTCCAGGTCGAGGAAGACCTGGTCCGCCGGGAGGCCCTGCGCCTTCTCCAGGAAGCGGGGGTTCGAGCCCGGTACGGCCAGACACGAACGCCGGGGGCGAAGGCGGTTGACGGTCGTCATGCGGGGACCTCCAGTGGGTCGAGCTTGTTCGCTTTGCGGATCTCGTCGACGATGCGGCCGATGATTCCGGTGATGTCGAAGTCCTTCGGGGTGAACACCGCGGCCACTCCGGCTGCCCGGAGCTGCTCGGCGTCCCCGTTCGGGATGATGCCACCGGCGATCACGGGGATGTCTGTGGCACCGGCCACACGCAGCCGTTCGAGTACGTCCGGGACCAGCTGGGCGTGCGAGCCGGACAGGATCGACAGGCCGACCGCGTGCACGTCCTCGGCGAGGGCCGCGTCCACGATCTGCTCCGGGGTGAGCCGGATGCCCTGGTAGACGACCTCGAAGCCGGCGTCGCGGGCGCGCACGGCGATCTGCTCGGCGCCGTTGGAGTGGCCGTCCAGACCCGGCTTGCCGACCAGGAAGCGCAGCTTGCCCACGCCGAGGTCCTTGGCCGTGAGGTCGACCTTGCGGCGCACCTCGGACATGGCCGAGCCCTCCTCGGCGGGGACGGCGACCGGCGCCGAGGAGACCCCGGTCGGCGCCCGGAACTCCCCGAACACCTCGCGCAGGGCCCCGGCCCACTCACCGGTGGTGACGCCGGCGCGGGCGCACTCCAGGGTGGCCTCCATGAGGTTGGCGGTGCCCTTGGCGGCCTCCTTCAGCTTCTCCAGCGCCTTGCACGGGCGCGGGTGGTTGAAGGGGGGCTGGTAGCGGGTGTCGCGCCAGTTCCGCAGTGAGGCGATGACCTGGGCCTCGACCGCGGGGTCGACCGTCTGGATCGCGGTGTCCAGGTCGGCGGTCAGCGGGTTCGGCTCGGTCGTCTCGAAGATGTTGACGCCGACGATCTTCTCCTGGCCCGACTCGATCCGGGCCCGGCGCTCGGCGTGCGAGGAGACGAGCTGCGACTTGAGGTAGCCCGACTCGACGGCGGCCATCGCGCCGCCCATCTCCTGGATCCGCTCGATCTCCGCGAGGGACTCCTCGACCAGCTTCGCCACCTTCGCCTCGACGACGTGCGAGCCCTCGAAGATGTCCTCGTACTCCAGCAGGTCGCTCTCGTGCGCCAGAACCTGCTGGATGCGCAGCGACCACTGCTGGTCCCAGGGCCGGGGCAGCCCCAGCGCCTCGTTCCAGGCGGGCAGCTGCACGGCACGCGCGCGGGCGTCCTTGGACAGCGTCACCGCCAGCATCTCCAGCACGATCCGCTGGACGTTGTTCTCCGGCTGCGCCTCGGTCAGACCGAGGGAGTTGACCTGGACGCCGTAGCGGAAGCGGCGGTGCTTGGGGTCCTGGATGCCGTACCGCTCCAGCGTGATCTTGTCCCAGATGCGGCCGAAGGCGCGCATCTTGCACATCTCCTCGACGAAGCGGACGCCCGCGTTGACGAAGAACGAGATCCGCCCGACGACGTCGCCCATGCGCTCCTGCGGCACCTGGCCGCTGTCGCGCACGGCGTCCAGGACGGCGACGGCGGTGGACATCGCGTACGCGATCTCCTGGACCGGCGTGGCCCCGGCCTCCTGCAGGTGGTAACTGCAGATGTTGATCGGGTTCCACTTCGGCATGTGGGAGACCGTGTACGCGATCATGTCCGTCGTCAGCCGGAGGCTCGGCCCCGGGGGGAACACGTGGGTCCCCCGGGACAGGTACTCCTTGACGATGTCGTTCTGGGTCGTGCCCTGGAGCCGGGTGACGTCCGCACCCTGCTCCTCGGCGACGACCTGGTAGAGCGCCAGCAGCCACATGGCCGTGGCGTTGATCGTCATCGAGGTGTTCATCTGCTCCAGGGGGATGTCCTGGAACAGCCGCCGCATGTCACCGAGGTGCGCGACCGGCACGCCGACCCGGCCGACCTCGCCGCGGGCGAGGATGTGGTCGGAGTCGTAGCCGGTCTGGGTCGGCAGGTCGAAGGCGACCGACAGACCCGTCTGACCCTTGGCGAGGTTGCGCCGGTACAGCTCGTTGGACGCCTCGGCCGTGGAGTGACCGGCGTACGTGCGCATGAGCCACGGCCGGTCCTTCTGACGCTCACTCATGGACGACCTCAGATGTTCCGGAAGCGGTTGATGGCGTCGATGTGCTTGGCGCGCTTCTCGTGGTCGCGCACGCCCAGGCCCTCCTCGGGGGCCAGCGCGAGCACGCCGACCTTGCCCTGGTGGAGGTTGCGGTGCACGTCGTAGGCCGCCTGGCCGGTGTCCTCGAGGGAGTACACCTTCGACAGCGTCGGGTGGATCTTGCCCTTGGCGATCAGCCGGTTGGCCTCCCAGGCCTCGCGGTAGTTGGCGAAGTGCGAGCCGATGATGCGCTTCAGGGACATCCACAGGTAGCGGTTGTCGTACTCGTGCATGTAGCCCGAGGTCGAGGCGCAGGTGGTGATGGTGCCGCCCTTGCGGGTGACGAAGACGCTCGCGCCGAAGGTCTCGCGGCCGGGGTGCTCGAAGACGATGTCGATGTCCTCGCCGCCGGTGAGCTCGCGGATGCGCTTGCCGAAGCGCTTCCACTCCTTGGGGTCCTGGGTCTGCTCGTCCTTCCAGAACTTGTAGCCCTCGGCGTTGCGGTCGATGATCGCGTCGGCGCCCATGGACCGGCAGATGTCGGCCTTCTGCTCGCTGGAGACGACGCAGATCGGGTTGGCGCCGCCGGCCAGCGCGAACTGGGTGGCGTAGCTGCCGAGGCCGCCGCTCGCGCCCCAGATCAGGACGTTGTCGCCCTGCTTCATGCCGGCGCCGTTGCGGGAGACCAGCTGGCGGTAGGCGGTGGAGTTGACCAGGCCCGGGGCGGCGGCCTCCTCCCAGCTGAGGTGGTCCGGCTTGGGCATCAGCTGGTTGGACTTGACGAGCGCGATCTCCGCGAGGCCGCCGAAGTTGGTCTCGAAGCCCCAGATGCGCTGCTCCGGGTCGAGCATCGTGTCGTTGTGGCCGTCCGAGGACTCCAGCTCCACGGAGAGGCAGTGCGCGACGACCTCGTCGCCGGGCTTCCAGGCGTTGACGCCGGGGCCGGTGCGCAGGACGACGCCCGCGAGGTCGGAGCCGATGATGTGGTACGGCAGGTCGTGGCGCTTGGCCAGCTCGTTGGTGCGGCCGTAGCGCTCCAGGAAGCCGAACGTCGACAGCGGTTCGAAGATCGACGTCCACACGGAGTTGTAGTTGACCGAGGAGGCCATGACGGCCACCAGGGCCTCGCCGGGGCCGAGCTCCGGCAGCGGCACCTCGTCGAGGTGGATCGACTTGCGCGGGTCCTTGTCGCGGGTCTCGAGGCCCGCGAACATCTCGGTCTCGTCCTTGTGCACGGTGATCGCGCGGTACGACTCGGGGAGCTGGAGGGCGGCGAAGTCCGCCGACGTGGAGTCGGGCGACTGGATCGCGGCCAGGATGTCCTTCACGGTCACGGTGTTGCCTCCGGCGGTGAGCGCCCTGAGGGAGGGGCGCCGATGGTTACGTCGGTGCTGCTGAGGGATGGGTGTGTGCCGTCGGTTCGGCTCGGTGGTGCTGTTCGGCAGCGCTTTGTGGCGCGGGAGGGTGCCTGTGACGCAGGCGTCCGGGCGCGCAAGCCGTGGGCTTGCGGGGACAGCCGACGTACGAAAGGTCTCTGCACGCCGGCCGCCCGGACTCCTTCAACGTATGACACCGCGTGTCACCTCGCAAGGCACTGAGTGCCAGAACTTCCACTCAGCTGAAATCTTTACGTCACAAATGAGCGATGATCGATCGAACGGGCTCGTGAATCCGCGCGAAAACGGCCTCTGACATGCCAAAACGGCCACCCGGTCGGGTGGCCGTCATCACAGTGCCGCAGGGCTCGTGAGGGCTGTTCAGCGCTCCTTGAGCGCCTGCTCGATGGTCCGCATCACCTCGTCCAGCGGCGCGTCCGTCCGCGCCACCGTCACCAGCACCTCACCGTGCGCGGACACCGCCGCCGACGCCGGGGTCGAGGCGCCGGCCGCGGCGCCCACGCGCCCGGCCCCGATGCCCGTGCCGAACGTCTTGCGGACGATCGCGAAGGCGTGGTCGAGCTGCGCCTCCACCTCGCCCTGGCCGCCGGCTCTCAGCCAGCGCCGCAGCACGTGGTTGTGCGCGGTGACCACGGCCGACGCGGCCACCTCCGCCAGCAGCGGGTCGTCGTTGGCGTCGTCGTCGTGCGCGTGCTCGTCGAAGTGCCCGAGGAGGTAACGGGTGAAGAGGCGCTCGTAGCGGGCCACCGAGGCGATCTCCGCCTCGCGCAGGGTGGGCACCTCGCGGGTGAGCTTGTAGCGGGCGACCGAGATCTCCGGCCGCGCCGCGTACATCTTCATGACCTCCTTGATGCCCCGGCACACCGTGTCCAGCGGATGCTCGTGCGCGGGCGCCGCGTTCAGCACCGCCTCGGCGCGGATCAGGGTGTCGTCGTGGTCCGGGAAGATCGCCTCTTCCTTGGAGCGGAAGTGGCGGAAGAACGTGCGGCGGGCGACGCCGGCCCGGGCCGCGATCTCGTCGACGGTGGTCGCCTCGTACCCCTTCGTCGCGAACAACTCCATGGCCGCGGCCGCGAGTTCCCGGCGCATCTTGAGCCGCTGGGCCGCCGCGCGGCTGCCCGCGGGGCTGTCCGGGGCTTCGGTCGGAGCTGAGGTACGTGAGGACTTGGCGGGCTGGGGCATGCCCTGAACGTACTGCATGCGCGCAGCTCGGTGCGCCGGTCCGCGAGGCCGGCGGGCTCCCCCCGCCCAGGCCGGGGCGGGCGGGAGGGGGGCCGCCGGGTCCAGCAGCCCGCCCCAGTCCTCTCCGGCCCGCGGCCGGTCCCCGGCGCCGTCAGCGGCGGGCATGTTCGCGGAAGCCGCGGCCGGTCTTGCGGCCGAGGCAGCCCGCGGCCACCAGGTGCTCCAGCAGCGGCGCCGGGGCCAGCCCCGGGTCGCGGAACTCGCGGTGCAGCACCTTCTCGATGGCCAGGGAGACGTCCAGACCGACCACGTCGAGCAGTTCGAACGGGCCCATCGGGTAGCCGCCGCCCAGCTTCATCGCGGCGTCGATGTCGTCCAGGGTCGCGTAGTGCTCCTCGACCATCTTGATCGCGTTGTTGAGGTACGGGAACAGCAGGGCGTTCACGATGAACCCGGCCCGGTCGCCGCAGTCCACGGCGTGCTTCCTGATCCGGCCGCACACCTCGTGCACCGTGGCGTGGACGTCCTCGCCGGTCAGCACCGTGCGGACCACCTCGACCAGCTTCATCGCCGGCGCCGGGTTGAAGAAGTGCATGCCGATCACGTCCTGCGGCCGCGAGGTGGCACGCGCCAGCGCGACCACCGGCAGCGACGACGTCGTCGTCGCGAGGACGGCGCCCGGCCTGCACACCTTGTCCAGCGTCGCGAACAGCTGCCGCTTGATCTCCAGGTCCTCGGCGACCGCCTCGACCGCCAGGTCGACGTCGGCGAAGGCGTCGTAGGAACCGGCCGGGGTGACGCGCTCCAGGGTCTGCGCGGCGGCCTCGGCCGTCATCCTGCCCTTGTCGACGGAACGGGACAGCGACTTGCCGATCCGCGCCTTGGCGACCTGCGCCTTCTCCTCGCTTCGGGCGGCTAGGACGACGTCGAAGCCCGCCTTGGCGAACACCTCGGCGATGCCGGAGGCCATCGTGCCGGACCCGGCGACGCCGACGGAGCGCACCGCACGGCCGGGGGTCCCGGTGCCGCCGGTCACCGGCGTGAGGGCGTCGGCGACGACGGTCGCGCCGCCCGGGGCCTCGTAGGTGTAGAAGCCGCGGCCCGCCTTGCGGCCGGTGAGACCGGCCTCGCTGAGCTGCTTGAGGATGGGCGCGGGGGCGTGCAGCCGGTCGTGCGAGGCGGCGTACATGGCCTCCAGGACCGTGCGCGCGGTGTCGACGCCGATCAGGTCCAGCAGGGCGAGCGGGCCCATCGGCAGACCGCAGCCCAGCCGCATCGCGGCGTCGATGTCCTCACGGGAGGCGTACCGCGCCTCGTACATCGCGGCGGCCTGGTTGAGGTAGCCGAACAGCAGCCCGTCGGCGACGAAGCCGGGGCGGTCGCCGACCGCGACGGGCTCCTTGCCCAGGTCCAGGGCGAGGTCGGTGACGGCGGTGACGGCGGCCGGCGCGGTCAGCACGGAGGAGACGACCTCGACGAGCTTCATCGCCGGGGCGGGGTTGAAGAAGTGCAGGCCGAGGACGCGCTCGGGGCGGGCGGAGTCGGCGGCGAGGCGGGTCACGGACAGCGCGTTGGTGCCGGTGGCGAGGATCGTCTCGGGCCGCACGATCCCGTCCAGCTCCCGGAAGATCTGCTGCTTGACCTCGTACGACTCCGGCGCCACCTCGATGACCAGGTCGGCGTCGGCCGCGTCGCGCAGATCGGTGGAGGTGCGGAGGCGGGCCAGGGCGTCGGCACGCTCCCGCTCGGTCAGCCGGCCGCGTTCCACGGCGCGGGCGGTGGCGGACTCCAGGGCGGCGACACAGCGCGCCGTCTGGGACTCGTCGACGTCGATGCCGATCACCTCGCGGCCCGCCTTGGCGAGGACTTCGGTGATGCCGGCGCCCATGGTGCCGAGACCGACCACGGCGATCGTGCGGAGGGAGGGCTGAGAGGTGTGGGACAGGGGAGTGGCCATCGCGGGACTCCAGAGAAGAGGGTGACGACTGAAAAGCGCGACCGGGTGCGCCGGGGAGGCCCTGCCGAGAGCCGGGCCGTGGCGCACCGGTGCGTGAACAGAGGTGCTGGATGCGGGTGTTGCCGGGCTGTCAGCGCCTGTCAGGGCACTGCGCACACGCCCGGGGCCGTCGCTCGGGGCGCGCACACGCCCGAGGGAACGGTGATGACCGGCCGGCCCTGTCCCGGGGCCGGGTCACGCCTGAGGTACCTGTGTACCGAACCGACTGCTCTCTCGGCGGCTGCGTCACCAGGCCACCGCGAGCGGGTTGTGCGAGTGGGTAACTCGCTCGTCTGAGCTTAACCGCCGGGTAACGAGCGCGCCAGACCTCGACTTTGTGACATACCTCCCGACGCGCCCGCCCGATGGTCCTAAGCTCGCCTCCATGGACGGGGAGTTGCGATCGCTCACGGAACGCTTACGGCAGGAGTCGGGAGGCGATGCCGCCTTCGAGCGGCTCGTGCGCACCGGTGACCACGACGAGCTCGCCGCGGTGCTCACCGCCGCCGGGCAGCCGCTGTGGGCGAGGGAACTGGCCGCGTTCCGGCTGGGGATCGCGGGCGACCGGCGGGCCTTCGAGGCGCTCGTCCTGCTGCTCAACCACCGCGATCCGCCGCGCTGCGCCGGCGCCGCGCACGCGCTCGCCCGCCTCGGCGACCCCCGCACCGCCCGCGCGGCGGCCACCCTCGCCACCAACGAGTTACGGATCGCCTACGCGCTGCAACCGGTCAGGTTGCTGGTGGAGTTGCGCGCCCCCGAGTCCGTGCCCGCGCTGATCACCACCCTGGAACGCCGGCTGCGCCCGCACGACCCCTACCGCCGGGTCGCCCTCGCGTGCGTGGAGGGACTGGGCGTCCTCGGCGACACACGAGCCCGCCCCGTCCTCAACGACGCGCTGGCCCACCCGGCCCTCGCGGCGGCGGCGGCCGGCGCGCTGGCCCGCATCCCCCGGCAACGCTGAGGGGCCGTCGCACCGTGAGCGTCCGACCAGGGCACGGTCATCACGTCAGGGGCTTGGTGTACCGGACTTCCGGGACCTCGACGCCGTCCACCTCGAAGGGCTCCTCGGCGCCGTCCGCGTGGAAGCCCGCCCGTTCGTAGAAGCGGCGGGCGGGGGAGTTCCCCTTGAGGACCCACAGCCGCACCAGCCGGCGCCCGTCGGCGGCACACCCCCGCAGGGACGCCTCAAGCAGCGCCCGGCCCAGACCCTCGCCGTGGTGCTCGGGGTCGACGTAGATCGCGTACAACTCGCCGTCGTCCGTGCGCACTTCGCCGTCCCGGTACGCCCCGTGGGCGGCCCAGCCGACGACGCGCCCGTCCCGCTCCGCGACCAGGTTGCGCACACTGCCGTCCGCCTGCGCGAACCAGGTGCGCCGCCGCTCGGCGTCCTCGCCCACGTCGAGCGCGTCGAGGTGGGACTGCGGCATCAGTCCCCGGTAGGCGCTCTGCCAGCCCCGGATCCGGATCCCGGAGACCCGCTCACAGTCGTCGAGCGCCATCGGGCGAACCACCGTAGAGGTCACTCGGACACCACCGCGTAGGCCTCGATCTCCATCAGGAACTCGGGGCGCACCAGCGCGGCGACCTGCACGGCCGACGAGGCCGGGAGCCGGTCGTCGGGTATGTGCGCGGCGCGGGCCGCGCGGATCGCCGGCAGGTGCGCCATGTCCGTGACGAAGTAGGTGAGTTTGACGACGTCGGCGAAGTCCGCGCCGGCGGCGGCCAGGCAGCGCCGCAGGTTCTCGAAGACCTGGCGCGCCTGGGCTGCCGGGTCGTCCTCGCCGACCAGGCGGCCGTCCTCGTCGAGGGGGAGCTGGCCGGAGACGGCCACGAACCGGCCCGCTCCCAACACCACATGCGAGTACTGCGCGGCCGCGGCGACCCCGTCGGGGGCGTGAATCCGTGTCAGATCGCTCATGGCGTCATCCTGGACCACGGGCCTGACAGCGCCCCCGACGGGGTGGGCGGGTGGTCAGCCGCGGAAGCCGAGCAGGCCGTGCAGGGTGGAACCGCGGGCCGTGCCCGAAGCGGCCTTCGCGGTCAGCGGTGTGGGGTCGGGCCGCGCCGCGCACACCGCGTCCACCCCGCCGACGTCGCGCGGCACGGTGCCGTCGGTGAGATAGGCCGCGAGGTGCTTGTCCAGGCAGGCGTTCCCGCTCAGCGTGATGCCGTGGTTGCCGCCGCCCCGCTCGACGACGAGGCTGGACCCGCGCAGCAGCGCGTGGACCGTCGCGCCGCCTTCGTACGGCGTGGCCGCGTCGTCCGTCGCCTGGAACAGCAGGACCGGCGGCAGCTTGCCGTTCATGATGTTCACCGGCCCCAGGGAGCGGGTCGGCCAGAACGCGCACGGCGCGTTGTACCAGGCGTTGTTCCAGGTCATGAACGGCGACTTCCGGTACGCCGCCCAGTTGTCCGCGCGCCACCGGCTCCAGGAGCGCGGCCAGTTGGCGTCACGGCACTGCACCGCGGTGTAGACGCTGTAGCCGTTGTCGCCCGAGGCGTCCACCGCGGCCAAGGTCTCGTACGCCTTGACCAGCGGGCCGGTGTCCTTGCCGTTGACGTACGCGGCGAACGCCTCGGCGAGGCGGGGCCAGTAGCCGTTGTAGTAGCCGCCGGGCAGGAACGTGTCCTCCAGCTCCGCGGCGCCCACCTTGCCGCCGGCCGCCCGCTTCGCCAGCGCCGCCCGCATCCCGTACCATTTCGCCTCGATCCTCGCGGGGTCCGTGCCCAGCTTGTACGTGGCGTCGTGCTTCGCGATCCAGGCCATCAGGGCGCGGTGGCGGTCGTTGAAGGCGTGGTCCTGCGCCAGGTTGGCCTCGTACCACACGCCGGTGGGGTCGACGATCGAGTCGAGGACCAGCCGCCGCACCCGCTGGGGGTAGAGCTTGGCGTAGACCGCGCCCAGGTAAGTGCCGTACGAGTAGCCGAAGTAGTTCAGCTTCGGCGCGCCGAGGGCGTCACGGACGGCGTCCATGTCCCGTACGGCGCTGAGGGTGTCGATGTACGGCAGCAGGCGGGCGTACTTCTTCCCGCAGGCCGCGGCGAAGCCCTCGGCGCGCCGCAGATTCGCCCGCTCCACCGCGGCGGTCGCCGGCAGCGAGTCCGGGCGGACCGGCTTGGAGTGGCCCGGCGCGCAGTTCAGCGCGGGCGTGCTCTTGCCCACCCCGCGCGGGTCGAAGCCGATGACGTCGTACTGGGCGGCCACCGCCTTCGGCAGCGACGACGCGACGAACCCGGCGAGGGCCAGCCCGCTGCCGCCGGGGCCGCCGGGGTTGACCAGCAGCGGCCCCTGGTACTTCTTCGCGGTGTGCGGGACGCGGGACAGGGCGATCGTGATCTTCTCGCCGTGCGGCCTCGCGTGGTCGAGCGGCACTTTCAGGGAAGCGCACTGCAGCGTCGGGGAGTCGGTGGTGCCGCAGGCCTTCCAGGCGAGCCGGGTCGCCGGGGCGGTGCGCGCGGGGTGCGTGGGGCTCGCGTCGGCGGGCGCGGCGGTGATCGTCCCGGCCACGACGGCGGCGGCTCCGCACAGCACGGCTGCGCGTTTTCTCATGGGTTCTCCCAGGACGGAGGTCGAGGGACCGCGTGGGTCACGGCCCTCGGCGCATCGTCCCGGAAAGAGGGATCACTGGAGCCCGTTCCGGCGATTGTTGACCCGATCGGGTCGCCGGATGCCCTCGAACGTACTCAGTTCGACGTGATCGGTTCCGATCCGTTCGGGATCGGTCCGAAGAGGCTCAGATCAGGGTGAGTTGGGTGGGGCCCGAGGGCTCCGGCTCCTCGACCGGCTCGGGCGGCCGGATCCGGCGCGGCATCCCCGCGCGCGTGGGGCCGATCCCGTACTCCTCGGCCAGGTCGTGGACCTGACGGGTGATCCGGCGCTGGTACCACCTCGGCGCGTAGGCCCCTTCCGCGTACAGCCGCTCGTAGCGGCGCACCAGGTGCGGGTGGTGCTGCCCGAGCCAGGCCATGAACCACTCGCGGGCACCGGGGCGCAGATGCAGGGCCAGCGGGGTGACGGAGGTCGCGCCGGCCTCCGCGATCGCCCTTACCGTGGACCGCAGTTGGGCCGGCTCGTCGCCGAGGAAGGGGATCACCGGCGCCATCAGCACCCCGCAGCCGATGCCGTGCTCGCTGAGGGTGCGGACGACGTCCAGCCGCCGTTCCGGCGCGGGGGTGCCCGGCTCGACGGTGCGCCACAGCTCGGTGTCGACGAAACCGACCGACACGGAGACGCCCACGTCGGTCACCTCGGCCGCCTGCCGCAGCAGGTCGAGGTCGCGCAGGATCAGCGTGCCCTTGGTCAGGATCGAGAAGGGGTTGGCCCGCTCGCGCAGCGCGGAGAGGATGCCCGGCATCAGCCGGTAGCGGCCCTCGGCGCGCTGGTAGCAGTCGACGTTGGTGCCCATCGCCACGTGCTCGCCCTGCCAGCGGGGCGAGGCCAGCTGCCGGCGCAGCAGTTCGGGCGCGTTCACCTTGACGACGATCTGGGTGTCGAAGCCGATGCCGGTGTCCAGGTCCAGATAGCTGTGCGTCTTGCGGGCGAAGCAGTAGACGCACGCGTGCGTGCAGCCCCGGTAGGGGTTCACCGTCCACTCGAACGGCATGCGGGAGGCGCCCGGCACCCGGTTGAGAATCGAACGGGCGCGGATCTCGTGGAAGGTGATCCCGCGGAACTCGGGCGTGTCGAACGTCCTGGTGGTGACCGCGTCCGCGCCGAACAGGGCGGCGTCCGCCGCGCGGTCGTGGCGGGACTCCACGGTGAGGTTCTCCCAGCGCATGACGCCTCCTCGGTAGCACTGGGCCCACAATAGAACATGTGTTCCCATGATCGTGCGAAGGTGCTTTCCGACCGGCCGGCGACCGCTTTCGGGGCCCCGATTTGGCGGCCGGACAGCGGGGTGGTTGGCTTGCCCCGAAGCTGAGGAAACCCCTGTTCAGCCCTGAGCAACAAGGACCTGGAGGAACCCATGGCGCAGGTCGAAGCCACCACGGAGCGGGTCGTCGCGGCGGACCCGGAGACGGTGTTCGACACGATCGCCGACTACAGCGGCACGCGCGGGAAGCTGCTGCCCGAGCAGTTCAGCGAGTACGAGGTGCGCGAGGGCGGCGACGGCGAGGGCACCCTCGTGCACTGGAAGCTCCAGGCCACCAGCAAGCGCGTCCGAGACTGCCTCCTGGAGGTCACCGAGCCCACCGACGGCGAGCTGGTCGAGAAGGACCGCAACTCCTCCATGGTCACCGTCTGGCGCGTCACCCCGGCCGGCGAGGGCAGGTCCCGGGTCGTCGTGACGACCACCTGGACCGGCGCCGGCGGCATCGGCGGCTTCTTCGAGAGGACCTTCGCGCCCAAGGGTCTCGGCCGGATCTACGACGCGATTCTCGCCAACCTCGCCACCGAGGTCGAGAAGTAGGACACGCTGTCACCATGGCGGCCAAGGGCCCGGCGGCCCTTGGCCGTCGTGTCGTTCCGGGGCCCTGGATTCGGGGCTTGACCTGCGGTGGCGCGGGCTCCGGCGGTGCGCCGGGCGGGGGAGTTCCCCGGCGGCCCGGCGGTGAAACCAATTACAGAAATGACGCACATCGCGAGCCGCGCGCGCCGTACGGTGGTGCCTTCGGAACAGATCTTGCGCAGCTCCGGGAGGGCCTGGGCCATGGACCGCGGCACCGAGAGGCACGCACCTCCCAGCCGTGGCGCCGACGCCGGTCCACCTGACGGGCCTTCGGAGGGCGGTCCCTCGGGCGTCGCGCGCATCCCGCTCGCCGTGGTCGTCGTCGACCGGGGCGGCTTCGTCACCCACTGGAGCAGCTCCGCCCGCGGGCTCTTCGGCGTCGCCGCGGACGAGGCGGTCGGCCGGCCCGCCATCGACCTGCTCCCCGTCTCCGGGGCGCTCCCCGAGGTGGACGAGGACCTTCCCTGCGAGGGCCCGGCCTCCCACGCCGATGACGCCTCCCTCGACGGCGCGCTGAGCCATCCGGCCGCCGGGCGGGCCCGGCTGACCGTGCCCGAGCGGGGCGGGACGGGGGCCAAGGGCAGGGTCGACGTCCTGTGGTGGGCGTACCCCCTCGTCGGCCCGGGGTCCGAGCGGCTGCTGGTGCTGGCCGCCGACGCCGAGAGCCTGGACCGGCGGCAGGAGCCGGACCGGCGGACCGTCGAATGCGTCGCCCCCGCTTTCGCCCTGCACACCGACGTCCCCGGCGCCGGGGAACTCGCCCGCCGGCTGCCCGGGATCCTGCCCGGCATCAGCGTCGGCGACAGCGCCCGCATCGTCGCCCAGGTCCTCGAACTCGGCTACCCCGTACTGGAGTTCAGTCGGAACGACCGAGTGCCCGTCACCCCCGACTGGGGTGTGCAGCGGCGCGGGGCACGGGCCGGAGGCCCCGCGTGGTGAGCGCGCCGGCCCGGGGGTGCGGCTCCAGCCGCACGGCCGCCGGGAAGTTCGTCCGGTGCGCGCCGACGCCGCCGGGGCGCTGAACGAGGGTGACGCCGAAACGGCGTCGCGCGAAGGGAAGTTGGGCATGAGCGTGACGAGTCGGTACCGGGACTCCTGGGAGGGGTTCTGGCGGGCGGCCCCGACGACGCCGGGCGGGGTGTTCTGGGACGCGGACCCCGCGGTGACCTCCGCCCACCATCTCGCCTTCTTCGAGCCCCGACTCCTCGACGCCGCCCTGCCGTTGGTCGACCTCGGCTGCGGCAACGGCACCCAGACGCGTTTCCTGGCCGACCGCTTCCCGCGGGTGATCGGCGTCGACCTGGCCGACGCCGCCCTCGACCACGCCCGGCGCGCCGACCCCGCAGGACGCGCGGCGTACCGGCGGCTGGACGCGGCCGCCCAGGGTGAGGCCGAGACGCTGCATGCCGAGCTCGGCGACGCCAACGTCTATATGAGGGGCGTACTGCACCAGTGCGAGCCCGACGACCGCCAGCCGCTCGTGGACGGTGTCGCCGCCCTCCTCGGCGGCACCGGCCGGGCCTTCCTCGTCGAGCTGTCGGAGACGGCCCGGCCACTCCTCGAGGACCTGGCCGGCGGGCCCGCCGGACCGCCCCCGAAGTTCGCCCCCGTCCTGAGTCACGGCATCGCCCCTGGCGAGGTCGCCGACGAGGCCGTGCCCGTCTATCTGGCCGCCGCCGGCCTCACGGTCCTCGCTTCCGGTGAACTCCCGCTCACCACGACCGAGTTCACCCCGGACGGCACCCGGATCGAGCTGCCGTCGAGGTGGCTGCTGGCGGGACGCACGATGTGAGCTGGGTCATGGCGGCATTCCGCCCCGGTGCTGTCACACCTCCGGGGCGCGGCGTGTCAGGAGGGTGAAGCGAGCACGACACCCCGATGAGGAGCCACTGACATGTCCACTGCCTATGTCGTCGTCACCGTCCTGGGAGCCGTCCTGGCCGGGTTCTCGGCCGCGTCCTTGCTGCTCGGCGCCGAGTGGACCGTGAAGCCGCTCGCCGACTACGGCGTCCCGCGCGCCTGGTGGACATGGCTGGGCGTCGCGAAGGCCGCCGGCGCGGCGGGTCTGCTGGCCGGGCTCCTCGTGCCCGTGATCGGCGTGCTGGCCGCGGCGGGCCTGGTCCTGTACTTCCTCGGGGCCGCCGCCACGGTGGCGCGCGCCCGCTGGTTCTCGCACCTGCCGTTCCCGCTGATCTACGGGGCGCCGGCCGCCGCGTCACTGATGCTCTGGTTCTGAGCGGCTCTCGTCGGGAGCCGGATCCCGGGGTGTGATGGCCGGGGGTCCCCGCGCTCTGAGTCTGAGCGGCCACGACCGGGGCCGGACCCGGGGTGCGGTGGCCGGGGTCCCCGCGCTCTGAGTCTGAGCGGCTACGACCGGGGCCGGACCCGGGGTGCGGTGGCCAGGGGGCCCCGGGCTCTGGTTCTGGGCGGCTCCGACGGGAGCCGGATCCCGGGGTGCGGCGGCCGGGGTCCCCGCGCTCTACGTCTGAGCGGCCACGACCGGGGCCGGACCCGGGGCGCGGTGGCCGGGATCCCCCGGCCGCCGCGTCCGTCCGTCCGGTTTCAGTCGTCGAGCACCGCCACCTCGATCCCGGCCAGTCGCTCGCGGTCCGCGATGATCTCGATGCGGGAGATCCCCTCGTCAGTGACCGTGAGCAGCAGGGCCAGGCGCAGCCGCCCGTGCGGCGCCATCACCAGGCCGACGCGGCCGTCGAGCAGCGCGGGGCCGGTGAACCGGGCCCGGCCGGCCGCCGCCATCGCGCCCCGCGCGACCGTGCGGGCGCCGACGACCGCGACCGGCTCCGGCGTCGGCACGACGAACCGGTCGGCGGTGAGGACCACGTCCGGATGCAGCAGCGCGAGCAGGGCCTCGAAGTCACCGCCGCGGGTGGCGGCGAGGAACGCCTCCACCGCCTGCCGTTGCCGGGGCGCGTCGGCGGCGGGCACGGCCCGTGAGCCGGCCGGCGCCGGCGTCGCGCCCCCGACCCGCCGGCGGGCACGGCTGGCGAGTTGCCGGGTCGTCGCCGGGGTGCGGTCGATCAGCGGGGCGATCGCGTCGAACGGCACCGCGAACAGGTCGTGCAGGACGAACGCCAGCCGCTCGTCCGGCCCCAGCGAGTCCAGGACGACGAGCAGCGCCACCCCCACGGAGTCGGCGAGCAGCGCCTCCTCCTCGGGATCGCCGCCGGCCCCGAGGCCGGCCTCTGCGGCCTCCAGCGGCTCCTCGCGCCGCGTCCTGCGCGAGCGCAGCATGTTCAGGCTCACCCGGCCCACCACGGTGGTCAGCCACGCGGTGACGTTCTTCACCTCGCCGAGGTCGGCCGAGGACGCCCGCAGCCAGGTCTCCTGGACGGCGTCGTCGGCCTCGGCGAGCGAGCCGAGCATGCGGTGGGCGACGGCCCGCAGTCGCGGCCGGTCCGCCTCGAAGCGTTCCGGCGAGAGTATGCGCCCGGTCATGGCTGGTTCCCCGTTCGTCGAAGGTGAGCGGTGAGCGGCGTGCGAGGTAGATCAGAGCAGAAACGGACCCGTTAAGCTCGGGGCGTTTCCCGGAAAGGGCGGATGCCGGTATGAAGATCCTGATCAGCGCCGACATGGAGGGCGCCACCGGTGTCACCTGGCCGGCCGACGTGCTGCCGGGCACCCCGCAGTGGGAGCGGTGCCGGGCGCTGTTCACCTCGGACGTCAACGCGGCCGTCCTCGGCTTCTTCGACGGCGGCGCCGACGAGGTCCTGATCAACGAGGCCCACTGGACCATGCGCAACCTTCTCCTTGAACAGCTCGACGAGCGGGCCCAGATGCTCACCGGGCGGCACAAGTCGCTGTCCATGGTGGAGGGCGTCCAGCACGGCGACGTGGACGGCGTCGCCTTCGTCGGCTACCACGCCGGGGCCGGCGCGGAGGGCGTCCTCGCGCACACCTACCTCGCCAACTCCATCACCGGGGTGTGGCTGAACGACGTACGGGCCAGTGAGGGGCTGCTCAACGCGCGCGTGGCCGCCGAGTTCGGGGTACCCGTGGTGCTGGTCACGGGCGACGACGTGGCCTGCGAGGACGCCCTCGGGTACGCGCCCGAGGCGCTGAAGGTGGCGGTCAAGGACCATGTGTCGCGGTACGCGGCCGTGTGCCGGACGCCGGCCCGCACCGCCGCCGACATCCGGGCCGCGGCCAAGGAGGCCGCACGTCTGGCGGTCCGTCAGGAACCGTCGCAGGAAGGACCGTTCACCGTGGCGGTGGAGTTCGACGCCGAACACCTGGCGATGGCCGCGACGGTGGTGCCGGGTGTGGCGCGGATCGGGGAGCGCAAGGTGGCGTACACCAGCGGCACCATGTACGAGGGCATCCGCACGTTCAAGGCGGTCACGACGGTCGCCTCGGCGGCGGTCGAGGAACAATACGGCTGAGCAACAACACGGCTGAGGAGCAGCATGGCTGACGCGCAGGCGAGGGACGAGGTCGTGCGGTTCACGTCCGACCTCATCCGCATCGACACCACCAACCGGGGCGGCGGGGACTGCCGGGAGCGGCCCGCCGCCGAGTACGCGGCCGCGCTGCTCGCCGAGACGGGACTCGAGCCGACGCTGCTGGAGCGTACGCCGGGCCGGACCAACGTCGTCGCCCGCATCGAGGGCTCCGACCCGTCCGCGGAGGCCCTGCTGGTCCACGGCCACCTCGACGTGGTGCCCGCCGAGGCAGCGGACTGGAGCGTGCACCCCTTCTCCGGGGAGATCCGCGACGGCGTGGTGTGGGGGCGCGGCGCGGTCGACATGAAGAACATGGACGCGATGATCCTCGCCGTCGTACGCGCCTGGGCCCGCGAGGGCGTACGGCCCCGGCGTGACGTCGTGGTCGCCTTCACCGCCGACGAGGAGGCCAGCGCCGAGGACGGCTCGGGCTTCCTCGCCGACGAGCACCCCCACCTCTTCGAGGGCTGCACCGAGGGCGTCGGGGAGTCCGGCGCGTTCACCTTCCACGACGGCGGCGGCCGGGAGATCTACCCGATCGCGGCGGGGGAGCGCGGCACCGGCTGGCTGAAGCTCACCGCCCGCGGCCGCGCCGGGCACGGCTCCAAGGTCAACCGGGAGAACGCGGTGACCCGCCTGTCCGCCGCGATCACGCGGATCGGCGAGCACGAGTGGCCGCTCAGGCTGACCCCGACCGTGCGGGCCGCGCTCACCGAACTGGCCGCCCTGTACGGCCTCGAGGCCCGCCTCGACGACGTGGACGCCCTGCTGGACAAGCTGGGGCCGGCCGCCAGGCTGGTGGAGGCGACCGTCCGCAACAGCGCCAACCCGACCATGCTGGAAGCCGGTTACAAGATCAACGTCATTCCGGGCGAGGCCGTCGCCTATGTCGACGGGCGGTATCTGCCGGGCGGCGAGGACGAGTTCCGCGCCACCCTCGACGAACTGACCGGCCCCGACGTGGACTGGGAGTTCCAGCACCACACGGTCGCCCTCCAGGCGCCGCTGGACTCGCCGACGTACGCGCGGATGCGCGCCGCCGTGGAGGAGTTCGCGCCGGGAGGGCACGTGGTGCCCTACTGCATGTCCGGCGGCACCGACGCCAAGCAGTTCTCGCGGCTCGGCATCACCGGCTACGGGTTCGCGCCGCTCAGACTGCCGGAGGGGCTGGACTACCAGGCGCTCTTCCACGGCGTCGACGAGCGGGTGCCCGTCGAGGCGCTCCACTTCGGCGTCGACGTCCTCGACCGCTTCCTGCGCACGGCCTGAGAGGGCGGGGGAGACGTGCAGATCCTGCCGTACGGTTCCTGGCCCTCGCCGCTCGACGCGCGGCTCGCCGCGGCGCACGACGGGCGGCCCGAGTACGTCGGCTTCGTCGGCGACGAGGTGTGGTGGACGGCGCCCCGCCCCGCCGAGGGCGGCCGACGCACCCTGGTGCGACGGCGCGCCGACGGCGCCGAGGAGTCGGTGCTGCCGGCTCCGTGGAACGTGCGCAGCCGGGTGCTCGAGTACGGCGGGCAGCCCTGGGCCGGCGCGCTCCACGAGGGGCGACCGCTGGTGGTGTTCGCGCACTTCGCCGACCAGCGGCTGTACGTCTGGCGGCCGGGCGGCGAGCCCCGGCCGCTGACCCCGCTGTCGCCGGTGGGCGGCGGACTGCGCTGGGCCGAACCGCAGTTGCTGCTCGACCGGGGCGAAGTGTGGTGCGTACTGGAGGAGTTCACCGGGGACGGGCCCACCGACGTGCGCCGGGTCCTGGCCGCCGTGCCGCTGGACGGATCGGCCGCCGGGGACCGGACCGCCGTACGCGAACTCACCGACGACCGGCGGCGGTTCGTCACCGGGGCGCGCATCTCGCCGGACGGCCGGCGGGCCGCGTGGCTGGCCTGGGACCATCCACGGATGCCCTGGGACGGCACGGACGTCGTCGTCGCCGGCATCGGGACGGACGGCGCGCTCGACGACGCCCGGGTGGTGGCCGGCGGGCCCGAGGAGTCCGTCGCCCAGGTCGACTGGTCCGCGGACGGCCGCCTGCTCTACACCAGCGACCGCTCCGGCTGGTGGAACGTCTACCGCGACCACGAGCCCGTCTGCCCGCGCGAGGAGGAGTTCGGCGGGCCGCTGTGGAAGCTCGGCCACCGCTGGTTCGTGCCCCTTCCCGGCGGTCTGCTCGCCGTCGTGCACGGCCGGGGGGCCGCCGCGCTCGGCGTCCTCGACCCGGAGAGCGGCGAGGTCGTCGACGTGGCCGGGCCGTGGACCGAGTTCGCCTCCACCCTCGCCGTGCACGGCGAGCGCGTCGTCGGCGTGGGCGCCAGTCCGCGCAGCGCCTACGAGGTGGTGGAGCTCGACACCCGCACCGGCCGGGCCCGGGTGATCGGCGCGCCGCACGACGACACCGTGGACCCCGCCTACTACCCCGAGCCGCAGCTGCGCACCTTCACCGGACCCGACGGCCGCGACGTCCACGCGCACGTGTACCCGCCGCACAACCCCGGGTGCGTCGCCCCGGGCGCCGAGCTGCCGCCGTACGTCATCCGGGCGCACGGCGGGCCCACCGACCGCTCCCCGCTCGTACTGGACCTGGAGACCGCCTACTTCACCTCCCGGGGCATCGGCGTCGCCGAGGTCGACTACGGCGGGTCGAGCGGCTACGGACGGGAGTACCGCGACCGGCTGCGCGAACAGTGGGGCGTGGTCGACGTCGAGGACTGCGCGGCCGTCGCCCTCGCCCTCGCCGAGGAGGGCACCGCCGACCGGGACCGGCTGGCGATCCGCGGCGGCAGCGCGGGCGGCTGGACCGCCGCCGTCTCGCTCACGGGCGCCGGGGTGTACGCCTGCGGCACCATTGTCTACCCCGTCCTGGACCTCGCGGCCTGGGCGACCGGCGGCACCCACGACTTCGAGTCCCGCTACCTCGACACCCTCGTCGGGCCGCTCGACGAGGTGCCCGCCCGGTACGCCGAACGCTCGCCCGTCGAGCACGCCGACCGGATCCGCGTGCCGTTCCTGCTGCTCCAGGGCCTCGACGACGTGATCTGCCCGCCCGCCCAGGCCGAGCGCCTCCTGGCCCGCATCGCAGGCCGCGGCGTCCCGCACGCCTACCTCGCTTTCGAGGGGGAGGGGCACGGGTTCCGGCGGGCGGAGACCATGGTGCGCGCCCTGGAGGCCGAGCTCTCGCTGTACGCTCAGGTGTTCGGGCTGCGTCCGCCCGGCATCCCGACCCTGGAGTTCACACGGTGAACGACCTCGTACGCCCTTCCCGGCTGGCCCCCGGCGCCCGGGTGGCGGTCGTCGCCCCCAGCGGACCCGTGGCCGAGGAGCGGCTCCAGGCCGGTCTCGACGTCCTGCGCGGCTGGGACCTCGACCCGGTGGCCGCGCCCCACGCCCTCGACCGGCACCGCACCCTCGGCCACCTCGCGGGCGAGGACGCCGACCGGGCCGCCGACCTCCAGCGCGCCTGGTGCGACCCGTCCGTCGACGCCGTGATGTGCGCACGGGGCGGCTACGGCGCGCAGCGCGTCGTCGACCTGCTCGACTGGGACGCCATGCGGGCGGCCGGGCCCAAGGTGTTCATCGGCTTCAGCGACAGCACCGCCCTTCAGGAGGCGTTCGCCGTCCGCCTCGGCCTGGTCACCCTGTACGGCCCCGTCGCCGCCGGCGTCGACTTCATCAAGAACGCCCGCGCCCAGGACCACCTGAGGGCCACCCTGTTCGCCCCGGAGACCGTCCGCGTCCTCGCCTCCACCGGCACCGCCCTCGCCCCCGGCCGGGCCCGGGGCGTCACCCTGGGCGGCTGCCTCACCCTCCTCGCCACCGGCTACGGCACCCCGCACACCCGTGCCGGCGCGCGCGGCGGACTGCTCCTGCTGGAGGACGTGGGGGAGCCGCCGTACCGTCTCGACCGCGCCCTCACCCAACTGCTGCGCACCGGCTGGCTCGACGGCGTCGCCGGCGTCGCCCTCGGCTCCTGGGAGGGCTGCGGCCCCTACGAGGGGCTGCGCCCCGTCCTCGCCGACCGGCTGGGCGGACTCGGGGTGCCCGTCGTGGAGGAGCTGGGCTTCGGGCACTGCGAGGGGGCGCTGACCGTGCCGTTCGGCGTGAGCGCCGAGCTGGACGCCGACGCCGGGACACTGACCCTGGACGCGCCCGCGCTGATCTGAGCGGCGGGAGGACCGTCGGCGCGCTGTGCGGCGCCCACGCCGTGCGGCGGCGCGGCTGACTAGGCTGGCCGGATGCCGCACACCGCATCGCGCTACCTCGCCGAGGGCCCCCGCGTGGGCATACGCCACTTCACCCACGCGGACGGCGCCGAGTTCACCGCCCGCGCCCGCGAGAGCCACGACCTGCACCGCCCGTGGCTGTTCCCGCCGGACACCCCCGGCGCGTACACCGCATACGCGGACCGGCTGATCCAGGACCCCTCCAAGGCCGGCTTCCTGGTGTGCACCAAGGACGACGGGGCCATCGCCGGATTCGTCAACATCAACAACATCGTCCAGGGCGCCTTCCAGAACGGGGCGCTGGGCTACGGCGCGTTCGCGCACGCCGCCGGGCGGGGACTGATGCGCGAGGCACTCGACCTGGTCGTCGCCCACGCCTTCGGCCCGATGCGGCTGCACCGCCTGGAGATCAACGTCCAGCCCGGCAACGCCGCCTCGATCGCCCTCGCCCGGAGCTGCGGCTTCCGCCTGGAGGGCTTCTCCCCGGGCCTGATCCACATAGCCGGCGCCTGGCGAGACCACCAACGCTGGGCCCTGACGGCGGAGATGAGATCCACGCCCGCCCGAGAACGCCGTTGAAGGCGCGACCCGGCGTCCGCGAGGATGCCCGCATGCGGAATCTCGTCGTGCTCGACGCGCCCTCCAACCTGGGCCTGCGCCCGCCCGCTCCCGGCACCGTCCCCGGCTGCCACAAGCTCGCCGGTGCGCTGCGCGAACAGCGGATCGTCCAGAGGCTGGGCGCCCTGGAGGGCGGGGTGGTCGTCCCGCCGCGTTACGACCGGGGCGACTGGCGGGAGGGGGACGGCGTCTTCAACGCGCGAGCCCTCGCCTCCTACACTGCGAGGCTCGCCGACCGGATCGAGCGCCATGTGCGCGCCGGGGACTTCCCCGTGGTGCTCGGCGGGGACTGCTCGATCGGGCTCGGCTCGTCCCTCGCGCTGCGCCGCATCGGCCGTTACGGTCTGGTCGCGGTGGACGCTTCGCCGGATTTCCGGCACCCCGGAAACTCCGACCGCGTGGGCGCCGCGGGCGGCGAGGAGGTCGCCCTCGCCACCGGGCGGGGCCAGCAGGACCTGACCGACCTGGAGGGCCTCGGGCCCTATCTGCGCGACGAGGACGTGCGGTTCTTCGGCATCCGCGACGAGTTCGCCGACGACCGCGCCGAACTCGTCGAGCTGAAGATGCCGGTGTTCACGGTGGGCGACCTGCGCGCACAGGGGCCGGAGGCCGTCGGCCGGACCACCGCCCAGGCCTTCGACACCCCCCGACTGGACGGGTTCTGGGTGCACCTGGACGCCGACGTGCTCGACCCGAGTGTCATGCCCGCCGTCGACAGCCCCGACCCCGACGGCCTGCTTCCGGACGAACTCGTCGGCCTGCTGAGCCCCTTGCTCGCCTCTCCGCGCTGCGCCGGCCTCAACGTGACCATCTACGACCCCGATCTGGACCCCGAGGGCACGGCGGGGGCGCTGCTCGCGGACCTCGTCGTCGCGGCCCTCGGGCGGGCATGAACGGGCGCGCGCCCAGTCAGCCCCGGCGGCGGTCGACGTATTCGTAGAGGGTGCCGTCGGGGTGGCGGGCCACCAGGTTTCGGCCCGCCGGGGTCGACACCGGGCCCGCCAGGATGTTCGCGCCCAGGTCGGTGAGGGTCTTGTAGGCCTCGTCCACGTCCGTGACGGCGATCGTCGCCGCCACCTTGCGCAGCACCTCCAGCTCGGCGGCGGGCCCGCTCATCAGCAGGAAGCAGCCGACCGCCGCGACGTGCACCCCGGCGCGCTCGAAACGCAGCGCCGGCGCGTTCGCGAGCCGTTCGTAGAAGGGGACGGCGGCCTCCAGGTCGTCGACGCAGACCCGCAGCGTCGTTCCGAGAATCTCCATGCGTGAGAGCGTAGTTGGGGCGGCGGCGCAGGCGGGGCGCCTTCACCCGATCCCCATGGCGTTCCGCGGCGTTATCCTCCGCACACCCCGGGTACCCGAGCCCGATGGAGCGCATGGATCACCTGGAGCATCTGGACAAGCACCTGGTCGACGAGCTGGCGCAGGTGGCACGCGAGACCATCCGGGAGGAGGTGCGCGAGCAGACCCGCAAGCAGCGCCGTACGGCCGTGCTGTACGCCTCGTCCGGCGCCCTCGCCCTGTACGCGGGCGCCGCCGTCTCCCTCGCCGTGGGCCTGGCGTTCGCCCTCGTGCTGCCCGACTGGGCCGCCGCGCTGATCACCGCGGCGATCCTCGGTGTGCTGGCGTACGTGCTGCGCGGCGCCGCCCGCCCGCACCGCCGCACGAGCGGCCACCCCGACGCCGGAGCGGGCCTCGCCGCCCCGCCCGTGGGCACGCCCGCCGGCGGTCTCGGCATGTCCGTCCCGCCGATGCCGTCCACCCCGCCCGAGGTGCCCCGGCAGGGCGGCCCCGACGGCCCGCACCACGGGGCGTGATGCCGGATGCGCGCACCGTGGAGGACGGCGGTGGACGACGGACGCAGGGTCGTCGTGGTGACCGGTGCCAGCGGGGGAGTGGGGCGGGCCACCGCCCGCGCCTTCGCCGCCCGGGGCGACCGTGTCGCCCTCCTCGCCCGGGGCCGTGAGGGCCTCGCCGCGGCAGCCGACGAAGTGCAGCGGGCGGGCGGCGAGGCGCTGACCGTGAGCGTCGACATGGCCGACGCCAAAGCGGTCGAGGACGCGGCACAGCAGGTCGTCGACGCCTATGGCCACATCGACGTATGGGTCAACGACGCGTTCACCGGCGTCTTCGCCCCGTTCACCGAGATCACCCCCGACGAGTTCCGCCGGGTGACGGAAGTGACGTACCTGGGCTTCGTGTTCGGCACCCGCGCCGCCCTGCGGCACATGCTGCCCCGCGACCGCGGCACGATCGTCCAGGTCGGTTCCGCGCTCGCCTACCGAGGGGTTCCCCTCCAGGCGGCGTACTGCGGAGCCAAGCACGCCATCCAGGGGTTCAACGAGTCCCTGCGCTGCGAGCTGCTGCACTCCCGCAGCCGGGTGCGGACCACGATGGTGCAGCTGCCCGGCCTCAACACCCCGCAGTTCGACTGGGTTCTGAACCGGATGCCGGGCCGTGCCCGCCCGGTGGCGCCCGTGTACCAGCCCGAGGTCGCCGCCCGGGCGATCGTGCACGCCGCCGGACACGCGCGGCGGCGCGAGTACTGGGTGGGCGGCTCCACCGCCGCCACCCTCGTCGCCAACGCCGTCATCCCCGGCCTCCTCGACCGCTACCTGGCCCGCACCGCCTTCGACGGGCAGCAGGAGGGCGGGACCCGTGGTTCCCACGGCCCCGGCAACCTGTGGGAACCCGCCGACGGCCCCCACGGGCACGACCACGGCGCCCACGGCCGCTTCGACGACGAGGCGATCGGTCACAGCCCGCAGGAGTGGGCCTCCCGCAACCGGGGGCGGGTCGGCGCCGGGCTGCTCGCCGCGGGCGTCGGCGCGGCGGTGACGGCGGGACTGCGCCGGAAGGCACGCGCCGTCTGAACCACCGCCGTCACACCGCAGGCCGGGACCCCGCCGTCGTCGTGGGTCCCGGCCTGCGGCGTCGGGGGCGCCTCACGACAGCTGCGGCAGCACCTTCGTACGGTAGAAGTCGAAGAAGCCCCGCTGGTCCGGGCCGATCTGGTTGACGTAGACCCGGTCGAAGCCGGCGTCGGCGAACGCCGTGAGCGCCGAGACGTGCTCGTCGACGTCGTCGCCGCACACCCGGTTCTCGCGCACCATGTCCTCGGTGACCAGCGACTGCGCCTGCTCGAAGTGGCGCGGCGTGGGCAGGACCTGGCCCAGCTCGCCGGGCAGCAGCTCGTTCGCCCACAGCCGGTGCGCCGTGCGCAGAGCCTCCTCGCGGTCCGTGCCGTAGCAGACCTTGGTGCCGCCGCTGACCGGCTTCCCGCCGCCCCCGCCCTTGCGGAACTGCTCCACCATCGACTCCTCCGGCATCATCGTGATGTAGCCGTCGGCGACGCGGGAGGCCAGCGCCGTCGCCTTCGGGCCGAAGCCGGAGATGTCGATCGGCACCGGCTGGTCGGGGACGGTGTACAGGCGCGCGTTCTCCACCGTGTAGTGGGTGCCGTGGTGGCTGACCTCCTCGCCGGTGAACAGCCGGCGCATGATCTGGATCGCCTCCTCCAGCATCTCCAGACGCACCTGCGCGGGCGGCCACGCGTCGCCGAGGATGTGCTCGTTGAGGGCCTCGCCCGAGCCGACGCCCAGCCGGAACCGGCCGTCGGTCATCACCGCCGCGGTGGCGGCGGCCTGCGCCACCACCGCCGGGTGCATCCGCACCGTCGGACAGGTCACCGCCGTCTCGATCGGCAGCGACACCGCCTCCGACAGCGCGCCGATCACCGACCACACGAACGGGCTCTGGCCCTGCGCGTCGTTCCACGGGTGGTAGTGGTCGGAGATCCACAGCGCCTGGAATCCGGCCTGCTCGGCCATGCGTGCCTGCTCGATCAGGTCGGCGGGGCCGTGTTCCTCGGTGGACAGGAAGTAGCCGTACTCGGGCATGGGGGAACCTCCGCTGGTGTGCCGCGGGTGGGTGGGGGTCGCCTGCCCGGGTACCCGGCGCCCGGCCGGGAAACCGCGACCGCGCGCACCGGCGACGTTTGGCCCCCCTGCCCAGGGGGACGCGGAAGCCCTTGTACGACCGTACGACTCCCCAACCGGAGGCGAATCGTGAGTCGACCCCGCATCGTGATCGTCGGAGCCGGATTCGCCGGGTACCGGACGGCCCGCAGCCTGGCGCGGGCGGCCCGGGGCCGGGCCGACATCACCCTGCTCAACCCGACCGACTACTTCCTGTACCTTCCCCTGCTGCCCCAGGTGTCCGCCGGCATCCTCGAACCGCGCCGGGTCACCGTCTCCCTCTCCGGCACCCTGCCCGACGTGCGGCTGGTGCTCGGCGAGGCGGGCCGCGTCGACCTCGACGGGCGCACCGTCCACTACACCGACCCGGAGGGCCGCCAGGACACGCTGGAGTACGACCGGCTGGTGCTCGCGGCCGGCAGCGTCAACAAGCTGCTGCCCATCCCCGGCGTCGCCGAGCACGCGCACGGCTTCCGCGGCCTGCCCGAGGCGCTCTACCTGCGTGACCACGTCACCCGGCAGGTGGAGCTGGCGGCCACCGCCGACGACCCCGACGAGCGCATGGCGCGCTGCACGTTCGTGGTGGTCGGCGCCGGCTACACCGGCACCGAAGTCGCCGCGCAGGGACAGCTGTTCACCGACGCGCTGGTGCGCTCCCGCCCGCTGCGCGAGGACGTACGGCCGCGCTGGATGCTCCTCGACATCGCCGACCGCGTCCTGCCCGAACTGGACGAGCGGCTCTCGCGCACCGCCGACTCCGTGCTGCGCGGACGGGGCGTCGACGTCCGGATGGGCACGTCCGTGAAGGAGGCCACCCGTGACGGGGTCCTGCTGACCGACGGCGAGTCCGTCGACACCCACACCCTGGTGTGGTGCGTGGGCGTACGGCCCGACCCGCTCGCCGAGTCCCTCGGACTGCCCCTGGAGCGCGGCCGGCTCCTGGTCGAACCGACGCTGCAGGTCCCGGGCCGGCCCGAGGTGTTCGCCTGTGGTGACGCCGCCGCGGTGCCCGATCTGGAGAAGCCCGGGCAGTACACGCCGATGACGGCGCAGCACGCCTGGCGACAGGGCAAGGTGGCCGCGCACAACATCGCCGCCTCGCTGACCGGCCGCGAGCTGCGGCCCTACCGGCACAAGGACATGGGCTTCGTCGTCGACCTCGGCGGGGTCAAGGCCGCTGCCAACCCGCTGGGCGTCCACCTCTCCGGGCTGCCTGCGGGCGTGGTGACCCGTGGGTACCATCTCGCCGCGATGCCCGGCAACCGCGTCCGGGTCGCCGCCGACTGGCTCCTGGACGCCGTACTGCCGCGCCAGGGCGTCCAGTTGGGCCTGGTCCGCTCCTGGGCGGTGCCGCTGGACACCGCCTCGCCGGAGCTGGTCCGGGCCCCGGCCGGGAGCGGGCCGCACGGTGACAGCGCGCACGGCGACGGATCGCGGGCCAGGGGTGGCGGCGGGGGCGAGGACACGTCCCGGACGATCACCTCGCCCACGCCCGAGCCGGTGCGCACCGAGCCCGCGCGGCGCCGGGTGCAGCCCGAGCCGGCCCAGGCCGACGGAACCGCCGTCGAGAGCGCCGTGGGCGGGGGCGGCGGCGAGGACACCACCCGGACGATCACCTCGCCCACACCCGAGCCGGTGAAGAACGAACCCGCGAAGCGGCGACACGACGACGGCCCCACGGGGACGGACGGCCGGCCGCCGAAGGACGAAGCCGCCGACGAACCCACACCCACGAAGCCCCAGCCGGGCGGTGAACCCGCGAAGAACCAGCCGGGCGGCGAACCCGCCAAGAACCAGCCGGGCGGCGAACCCGCCAAGAACCAGCCCGGCGGCCGCCCCACCCAGCGGAACCCGCGGTGAACCCGCCGTGAACCGGCCCGACGGTGGGCCCGCCGGGAACCGGCCCGGCGGAGAGCCCGTGAAGAGTCAGCCGGCTCGCGAGATGCCGCCAGGAACCAGCCGGAGGGTGAGCCCGCCATGACGCAGCCGCAGGCGGTGAGACCGCGCAGGACCAGCTCGGCGGTGAGCCCACCGGGAACCAGCCGGGTGGCGACGCCGTCAGGAACCAGCCGGGCGGTGAGCCCGTCAGGAACCTGCCGGGCCGTGAGACCGCGCAGGACCAGCCCGGTGGTGAGTCAGCCCGGGTGACCGGCCCGCTCAGTGGGCCCGTGATGGGTCCGCTCGTGAGGGATCCGTGGTGAGCCGCCGGGGAGCGCGAGCCCGGCGGGGCCGCGGCCCGACAGATATCAGGAGCCAACGACAGCCCTCGCACCCCCGACCCGTGGAAGGAGATCAGCGACCCGATGGACACCGCCGAACTCACCGAACTCGGACAGCAGTTGCGCGTCGACAGCGTCCGTGCCGCCGCTGCCGCGAAGTCCGGGCACCCGACGTCCTCGATGTCCGCCGCGGACCTCATGGCCGTCCTGCTGGCCCACCACCTCCGCTACGACTTCGACCGCCCCGACCACCCCGGCAACGACCGCTTCGTCCTCTCCAAAGGCCACGCCTCCCCGCTGCTCTACTCCGCCTACAAGGCGGCCGGGGTCGTCGACGACGACGAGCTGCTCACCTTCCGGGAGCTGGGCAGCCGGCTCGAAGGGCACCCAACCCCGCGCCGGCTGCCCTGGGTGGAGACCGCCACCGGCTCGCTCGGGCAGGGACTGCCGGTCGGCGTCGGCATCGCGCTCGCCGTGAAGCGGCTGGACCGCTCCGAGGCGCGGGTGTGGGTGCTGTGCGGCGACAGCGAGATGGCCGAGGGATCGGTGTGGGAGGCCGCCGAGCACGCGGGACACGAGCAGCTGGACAACCTGGTGGCCATCGTCGACGTCAACCGGCTCGGCCAGCGCGGCCCGACCCGCCACGGGCACCACCTCGACGCCTACGCGCGCCGCTTCCAGGCCTTCGGCTGGCACACGGTCGAGGTCGACGGCCATGACGTGGACGCCGTCGACCGCGCCTACGGCGAGGCCTGTTCCACCAAGGGCCAGCCCACCGCGATCCTCGCCCGCACCCTCAAGGGCAAGGGCGTCGAAGCCGTCCAGGACCGCGAGGGGCTGCACGGCAAGCCGCTCCCGGACGCCGACGAGGCGATCGAGGAGCTCGGCGGGGTCCGCGACCTGCGCGTGCGGGTGCAGCCGCCGCCCAGCGCCCGGCTGCTGCACGCCGTCGCCGACGGGCGTCTCGACCTGCCGCGCTGGGAGAAGGGCGACCCCGACAAGGGCGTCGCCACCCGTGACGCCTACGGGCAGGCGCTCGCCGCCCTCGGCACCGCCCGCGAGGATGTCGTCGCCCTCGACGGCGAGGTGAGCGACTCCACCCGGGCCGAGTTCTTCGCCAAGGAGCACCCCGAGCGGTTCTTCGAGTGCTACATCGCCGAGCAGCAGCTCGTCGCCGCCGCGGTGGGCCTGGCGGCGCGCGGCCGGGTGCCGTACGCCTCCACCTTCGCGGCGTTCCTGACCAGGGCGTACGACTTCGTGCGGATGGCGTCGATCAGCGGGGCCGGGATCAACCTGGTCGGCTCGCACGCGGGTGTGGCCATCGGGCAGGACGGGCCCTCCCAGATGGGCCTGGAGGACCTGGCGATGTTCCGGGCCGTGCACGGTTCCACCGTGCTGTACCCGTGCGACGCCAACCAGACCGCCCGCCTGGTCGCGACCATGGCCCAGCTGGACGGCGTCCGCTATCTGCGCACCTCGCGCGGCGCGAGCCCGGTGATCTACGGGCCCGACGAGGAGTTCCCGGTGGGCGGCAGCAAGGTGCTGCGCTCCTCCGGCCGGGACCGGCTCACCGTGGTGGCGGCGGGCGTCACCGTGCACGAGGCGCTCAAGGCCGCCGACGCGCTCGCCGGTGAGGGCGTCGACGTCAGGGTCGTCGACCTGTACTCGGTCAAGCCGGTGGACCGGGAGACGCTGCGGCGCGCGGCCGAGGAGACCGGCTGTCTGCTGACGGTGGAGGACCACCACGAGGAGGGCGGCCTCGGCGACGCGGTCGCGGAAGCCTTCGCCGACGGCCGGCCGGTGCCCCGCCTGGTGCGGCTGGGAGTGCGGACGATGCCGGGCTCGGCGAGCCCGGACGAGCAGCTGCACGCCGCCGGCATCGACGCCGAGTCGATCGCCGCCTCGGCGCGACTGCTGGTGGAGACGGCGGTCGTGCCGTGACGGGCGGCCCGCGTCGGCGGCGCCTCGCCCGGCGCGGCCCCGCCGACTCGTGTGGCTGATACACGTACCGCCGGTACGCAGTGGTGTCCGCGCGGCGGCCCAGACCCGTGCCCTCGTGAAGGTTTGGCCAACAACCTTCAGGCCACCCGGAAGGAGAGGTGGTCATGGCGAACACGAAGAACACATCGGAGACGAAGACTTCACGGTCTTCACAGGAAGACGACAGTGCTCCGGAGCGCAGCGAGCGGAGCACCCGAGACACCCGCAGAGACGAGGACGACACCGTGGCGGACCGGCCGAGCCCGATGGAGGTGCTGCGTCAGGCGCGCGCCCAGCTCGCCGAGCTGACGGGCATGACCGCCGAGAGCGTCTCGTCCTTCACGCAGACGGAGGACGGCTGGTCGCTCGAGGTCGAGGTCCTCGAACTGGAGCGGGTGCCCGACACCATGAGCCTCATGGCCAGCTACGAGGTGGAGCTCGACCCGCAGGGCCAGCTCACCGGCTACCGGCGCGTTCGCCGCTACGAGCGCGGACGGGCCGACGCACATCGGCGGGGCGGTCGCTAGACCGCCCGGCCCCGGCACATCCCGAACATCATCCGCGAGACAAGGAGGTGCGGTCGGCATGACCGTTGTCCCGGCACAGCAGTCCGGTGGCGGAGGCGGCTCCAGCGGCCTCTACGACGTCCTGGAGCTCGTTCTCGACAGGGGACTCGTCATCGACGCGTTCGTGCGGGTATCCCTGGTCGGCATCGAGATCCTCAAGATCGACATACGTGTCGTCGTCGCGAGCGTCGACACCTATCTGCGCTTCGCCGAGGCGTGCAACCGCCTCGACCTGGAGGCCGGCCCGCGCAAGAGCCCGGGGCTGCCGGAGATCGTCGGCGAGGTCACCGAGTCCGGCGCGCGCGGCAAGTCCAAGGGCGCCCTGTCCGGCGCCGCCGAGACCATCTCGGGGGCCTTCAAGCAGGCCCGCGAGGAGAGCGAGACCGAGTCGCGGCCGCGTGCCCGCAAGTCCACCGCCTCGCGCAGCCGTAAGGAGGAGCAGGAGTGAGCACGTACGTCTACGGCATCACCGCCGCTTCCCACCCGGCCCTCCCGGAGGGCCTGGGCGGTGTGGGCGACCCGCCGATGCAGATCCGGGTGCTCACGGAGGGCGAACTCGCGGCGATCGTCAGCGACGCCCCGGAGAATCTGCGCCCCAAGCGCAAGGACCTGCTCGCCCACCAGAACGTCCTCGCCGAGGCGGGCGCCGAGGGGTGCGTGCTGCCCATGCGCTTCGGGAGCGTCGCCCCCGACGACAGCGCCGTCACCGGCGTGCTCGCCGAGCGCATGGAGCACTACAGGGAGCGGCTGGCGGCCCTCGACAACAAGGTCGAGTACAACGTGAAGGCCTCCCACGTCGAGGAGGCGGTCCTGCACCAGGTGATGGCCGAGAGCCCCGAACTGCGCGGGATGGCCGAGGCCAACCGCCAGGCCGGCGGCGGCACCTACGAGCAGAAGCTCCAGCTCGGCGAGATGGTGGCGGCCGCGGTCAAGGCCCGTGAGGCCACGGACGCGGCGGAGGTGCGGCAGGCGCTGGAGCCGCTGGCCGCCGACGTCGAGGCGGGCCCCGAGTCCACCGGCTGGCTGGCCAACGTGTCCTTCCTGGTGGACCGCGACTCCGCGGCACGGTTCCTGGAGGCGGCGGAATCGCTGCGCGAGAGCCGCCCTTACCTGGAGGTCCGCGTCAACGGGCCGCTGCCGCCGTACAGCTTCGTCGAACCCGGTCCCGCGAAGCCCGCGGTGCCGTCGGCCGAGCACGCGGTGTAGCGGCCGGCGAACGCCGGGCGCGCGAGCGAGGGAGCAGAGGAATGGGCCTGATCTCGGAAGTGCTGCTGCTGCCGTTCGCCCCGGTGCGAGGCAGCGGCTGGGTGATCGGACAGGTCGTCAAGGAGGCCGAGCGGATCTATTACGACCCCGCTGCGGTCCGGGCCGAACTCTCCCGGCTCGAAGAGCAGTTGGAGGCGGGCGAGATCACCGAGGACGAGTTCGACCGGATGGAGGACGAACTCCTGGACCGGCTGGAGATCGCGTCGCGCAGAAGCGCGGGAACGGACGGGACGACACAATGAACCGAATGGGACTGGGCCTCGCGGTAGGGGCCGGATATCTCCTCGGGCGTACGAAGAAGATGAAGCTGGCGTTCGCGGTGGGGTCCCTGGTGGCCGGCAAGCGGATGAACCTGACCCCGCGGGGCCTGGCCGACATGGTCTCCCAGCAGCTGAAGGACAACCCGCAGTTCAAGGAGATCGGCGACCAGCTCCGCCAGGACCTGCGGGGAGTCGGCAAGGCCGCCTCCGGCGCCATGGTCGAACGCCAGATGAGCGCGCTCGCCGACCGGCTGCACAGCCGGACCTCCGACGTGCGTGACCAGCTGAACGGCGTCGTGCCCGACGCGTCCGGCTCCCGCTCGGACGACGAGGAGGAGCCCGAGGACGCGTACGAGGAGGAGCCCGAGGCCGCCGAGGACGACGAGGAGGAGCCTGAGGAGGCCCGCGGCGAGGACGAGGGCGACGACTCCGACGACGAGGAGGAGCCCGAGGAGGCCCGCGGCGAGGACGAGGAGGAGGACGAGGAGGAGCCCGAGGAGGCCCGCGGCGAGGACGAGGAGGAGGACGAGGAGGAGCCCGAGGAGGCCCGCGGCGAGGACGACGCCGACGAGGGCGAGGACGAGGACGAGGGCGAGGACGAGCGCCCCGCGAAGAAGGCGGCCAAGAAGGCGCCCGCCAAGAAGGCGCCCGCGAAGAAGGCGCCCGCGAAGAAGGCGCCCGCGAAGAAGGCCCCGGCCAAGAAGGCCGCCGCCGCCAAGCGGGCCCCCGCCAGGAAGACCGCCGCGAAGAAGACCGCGACGGCCGGCAAGACGGCGAGCAAGACGGCCTCCCGTAGCCGGGGGTCGAAGGGAGGCGGTGAGTGATGACCGAGACCCTCGGATCCGCGACCTCCGCCGCGGGCAAGGCGGCCAAGGGCGACGGCGGGAACCCGCTCTCCGACCTCGCCCAGAGCGAGGCCGCCGACCGGCTGAAGGCGGAGGTGCAGGAATACCTCTCCGCCCAGGCCCAGCGCGTGCTGACCGGCGTAGGCCGCAAGCTCGGCGAGACGACGGGCAAGCTGAACGACATCGCCGAGGGCAACAGCCCCGGCTTCGCCAAAATGGCCCTGGACGGCGGCCGCAAGCTGGCCGAGGGCAAGGGCCCGCTGCGCAGCGCGCTGGAAGTCGGCGCCTCCAGCGTCAAGGACAAGGTGACCGGGGCCTTCAAGAGCCTCGGCGGCAAGGGCAAGAAGGGCAAGAGCGGCTCGGGCAACAAGCCGACCGTCATCATCGAGCAGATCGACGTCGGCGTGCCGCTGCGCACCGCTTACGACCAGTGGACCAAGTACCAGGACTTCAGCACCTTCGCCAAGGGCGTCAAGAGCGCGAGCCGCGCCGACGACACCACCAGCGACTGGCAAGCGAAGGTCTGGTGGTCCAACCGCAGCTGGAAGGCGAAGACGACCGAGCAGGTCCCCGACGACCGGATCGCCTGGAGTTCGGAGGGCGCCAAGGGCACCACGAAGGGCGTCGTCTCCTTCCACCGCCTCGCGGACAACCTCACCCGCGTGCTGCTGGTCATCGAGTACTACCCCTCAGGGCTCTTCGAGAAGACGGGCAACATCTGGCGCGCCCAGGGCCGCCGCGCCCGGCTCGATCTGAAGAACTACGCCCGCTTCATCACCCTCAAGGGAGAGGCCGAGGACGGCTGGCGCGGTGAGATCCGCGACGGCGAGGTCGTCCAGTCCCACGAGGACGCGCTGGAGGAGGAGCAGCAGGCCGAGGAGAACGACGAGAACGGCGAGAACGGCGAGAACGGCAGCGAGGAAGGCGAGCCGGAGGACGGCGAGGAGTACGAGGACGAGTACGACGAGGAGGGCGAGCCCGAGGAGGAGGAGTACGACGAGGACGAGCCCGAGGCGGAGTACGAGGACGAGGACGCCGAGGACGCCGAAGGCTCCGCGGACGCCGACGAGGACGGCGAGTACGAGGACGAGGCCGAAGACGAGGACGCCGAGTACGCCGAGGGCGGGAGTCGTCGATGACCATGCCGAGCCGGATGCCGGAGCCGTACGGTCAGAGCGGCGGAGCCAATCTCGCGGACATTCTCGAACGCGTCCTCGACAAGGGCATCGTCATCGCCGGCGACATCCGGATCAACCTGCTCGACATCGAACTGCTGACCATCAAGCTCCGTCTCATCGTCGCCTCGGTCGACAAGGCCAAGGAGATGGGCATCGACTGGTGGGAGGACGACCCGGAGCTCTCCACCCGCGCCCGCCGCGACCAACTCACGCGTGAGAACGCCGAGTTGCGAGAGCGGTTGGCGCGGCTGGAGGAGCTGGAACTGGGTCGTGCCCGGTCCCGGGAGGAGGAGTCCACATGACCGGACTGCGCTATGTGTACGCCGTCTGCCGGCCCTTCGACGCGCCGCTCCAGGTCCAGCTGACGGGGGTGGCGGGCGCACCGGCCAAGCTGCTGCACCACCACGGCCTCGTCGCCGTCGTCAGTGACGTGCCGGTGAAGGACTTCGCCGAGGAGCCGCTGCGCTCCCATCTGGAGGACCTGGACTGGCTGAGTGCGACCGCCCGCGGCCACCAGCAGGTGATCGACGCGCTCACCGCGGTCACCACACCGCTGCCGCTGCGGCTCGCCACCGTCTTCCGAGACGACAGCGGCGTCCGCGTGATGATGGAGGAGCGCGAGGACGACTTCCGGCGCACTCTCGACCGGCTTCAGGGCCGGGTGGAGTGGGGCGTGAAGGTCTATGTCGAGCCCCAGGCGGAGCCTCCCGCGAGCGGCGCCGGCTCCGAGGCGGGCGCGAAGCCCGCTTCGGGCCGGGACTATCTGCTGCGGCGCCGGATGCAGGCCAGGGCGCAGGACGACACCTGGCAGCGGGCCGAGCGTTTCGCCGGCCGACTGCACTCCCTGCTCTCCGAGCACGCCGACGCGGCCCGTCTCCACGCGCCGCAGAACCCCGCCCTCTCCAAGGCGTCCGGCCAGAACGTCCTGAACGCGGCCTATCTCGTGCCGCGCGCGGGGTCCGAGGAGTTCGTGGAGATCGTCGACCACACCAAGGACCAGGAGCCCGGGATGCGCGTGGAGCTCACCGGGCCGTGGGCCGCCTATTCCTTCGTGGACATGGAAACCCAGGGGGCGGAGAGGGATTCCCAGGAGGCCGGCTCATGACCGTCGTGGAGCGCCGTGAGGTCGCCCTCGTCGACCTGCTCGACCGGCTGCTCGCCGGCGGGGTCGTGATCACGGGCGACATCACCCTGCGGATCGCCGACGTCGACCTCGTCCGGATCGACCTCAACGCCCTCATCAGCTCCGTCAACGAGAACGTCTCGTCGCCTTGGGGGGATCTGATGTGACGACTTCGCGCAAACGCCTCGATCTCGAACCCGACACCGTCGAGCGCGACTTGGTCAAGCTCGTCCTCACCGTGGTGGAACTGCTGCGCCAGTTGATGGAGCGTCAGGCGCTGCGCCGCTTCGACCAGGGCGACCTGAACGAGGAACAGGAGGAGCGCATCGGGCTCACCCTGATGCTGCTCGACGACCGCATGACCGAACTGCGCGAGCGCTACGGCCTGCGCCCCGAGGACCTGAATCTGGACCTCGGGCCGCTCGGCCCGCTCCTGCCCCGGGAGTGACTCAGGGGGCCGCTCGGCGCCTGCGTCAGCGGCCCCCGTACCCCGCGGTCCGGGGCGCCGCGCGTGTCAGGCGCCCTTCGCGTCGCCCGTGCCCTCCTGCGCGTCCTTCCGGCACAGGATCTCTCCGTGCAGGACGCTGAACCATCCGTCCTCCCGCTGCCCCCATTCCCGCCAGGCCCGGGCCACGGCGCGCAGTTCCGCCTCGGTGGCGTGTCCGCCGCCGACGGCGCGCGCGGCGTAGGCGGAGGCCACCGTGCGGTCGGCCCACAGGCCGCTCCACCAGGCGCGCTCCTGCTCGGTGCTGAACGTCCAGGTCGCCGACGTGGCGGTGACGTCGGTGAAGCCGGCGGCGAGTGCCCAGGACTTCAGTCGGCGCCCCGCGTCGGGCTCCCCGCCGTTGGCGCGGGCCACCCTGCGGTACAGCTCCAGCCAGTCGTCCAGTCCCGCCGACGCGGGGTACCAGGTCATCGTCGCGTAGTCCGAGTCGCGCACGGCCACCAGCCCGCCGGGCCGGGTCACCCGGCGCATCTCGCGCAGCGCGCCCACCGGGTCACCGACGTGCTGGAGCACCTGGTGCGCGTGGACCACGCAGAACGTGTCGTCGGGGTGGTCCAGGGCGTGCACGTCGGCGACCGCGAAGTCGACGTTGGTCAGGCCGCGTTCGGCGGCGGTCGCCCGGGCCCGGTCCAGGACGCCGGGCGCGTGGTCGACGGCGGTGACGTGCCCGTCGGGGACCAGGGCGGCCAGGTCGGCGGTGATGGTGCCGGGCCCGCAGCCGACGTCCAGGATCCGCATCCCGGGCGTGAGCGAGCCGAGCAGATAGGCGGCCGAGTTGGCGGCCGTCCGCCAGGTGTGCGACCGCAGCACCGACTCATGGTGCCCGTGGGTGTAGACGGCGGTCTCCCGTGCTCGCGGCATGGCCGTTCCCCTCTCTCGCCGGAATGGCCTCACTGTAGGGTGCCAGCCGCATGCTGAGACAGTTCATTCCGTCATGCGGACAACCGTGGTGCGGCCGACGCCCCTTCCGACCCCTCCCCGCCGACATCCGGCGTCTCCTCGCGCGCCGACAGCAGACGGCGTACGACGAAGGCGGCGCCCGCGCCGAGGGTCGCGCCCGCGACGACGTCGACGGGGAAGTGGGCGCCCGTGTACACGCGGGACGCCGCCACCGAGAACGCGACCGGCGCCACCACCGCGCCCCACGCCGGCGACTCCAGGGCCACACCGGTGGCGAAGGCCGCCGCCGATGCCGAGTGACCGGACGGGAAGGACGTGGTGATCGGCTGCCGCTTCAGCCGGCGCACCAGCGGCACCGGGTCCAGCACCGGCCGCGGGCGGCGTACCGAGCGCTTGCCGACGGTGTTGATCGCCAGCGAAGCCAGGCTCAGCGAGGCGATGCCGCGCACGGCGGCCCGGCGGGCCCGGGGCGTGCGGCTCGCCGCGATCACGGCGGCGGTGGCGAACCACAGCACCCCGTGGTTCGCGCCGCGGCTCAGCCGGGGCAGGATCCGCTGCGCGCCCGGCCAGTCCCGCTCGGCGGCGAACTCGAACAGACGGCAGTCGAGGGCGATCAGCCGGTCGCGCAGCACGCTGCGGCCGGGCTCGGAGGCGGTCAGGTCGACGTCTGGGCTCATAGGGCCGCGGGTACCCTGAGGTGGCCGTTTCCTGCCTCACCCGGGCCGCCCCGTGCGGCGTGCCGCCCCCACGCGAGAGCGGGGCGGGCTGCCGGGTCCGGGGGATATCGGTTTGCCGCCCGCCGTGTGCGGCCCGCAGAATGCGTCCCCATGGGACATCTGGAAGCCGCGCACCTCGAGTACTACCTCCCCGACGGGAGGGCGTTGCTCGGCGACGTGTCCTTCCGGGTGGGCGAAGGGGCCGTCGTGGCCCTCGTGGGACCCAACGGCGCCGGCAAGACCACCCTCCTGCGGCTGATCTCCGGTGAGCTGAAACCGCACGGCGGCACGGTCACCGTCAGCGGCGGACTCGGCGTGATGCGCCAGTTCGTGGGCTCCGTACGGGACGAGACGACCGTGCGCGACCTCCTCGTGTCCGTGGCCCAGCCCCGCATCCGGGAGGCCGCGCGGGCCGTCGACCGGGCCGAGCACGCCATCATGACCGTCGACGACGAGGCCGCCCAGCTCCAGTACGCGCAGGCCCTCGCCGACTGGGCCGAGGTGCGCGGCTACGAGGCCGAGACGCTGTGGGACATGTGCACCACGGCCGCGCTGGGCGTGCCGTACGACAAGGCGCAGTTCCGCGAGGTGCGCACCCTCTCCGGCGGCGAGCAGAAACGGCTCGTGCTGGAGGCGCTGCTGCGCGGCGCCGACGAGGTGCTGCTCCTCGACGAGCCCGACAACTATCTCGACGTGCCGGGCAAGCGGTGGCTGGAGGAGCGGCTGAAGGAGACCCGCAAGACCGTCCTGTTCGTCTCCCACGACCGCGAACTCCTCTCGCGCGCCGCCGAGAAGATCGTCTCCGTGGAGCCCGGCCCGGCCGGCGCCGACGCCTGGGTGCACGGCGGCGGCTTCGCCACCTACCACGAGGCCCGGCGTGAACGCTTCGCCCGCTTCGAGGAGTTGCGCCGCCGCTGGGACGAGAAGCACGCGCAGCTGAAGAAGCTGGTGCTGAACCTGCGTCAGGCCGCCTCCGTCAGCCATGAGATGGCTTCCCGCTACCACGCCGCCCAGACCCGGCTGCGCAAGTTCGAGGAGGCGGGTCCGCCGCCCGAGCCGCCGCGCGAGCAGGAGATCACCATGCGCCTCAAGGGTGGCCGCACCGGCGTAAGGGCGGTCACCTGCAAGGGACTTGAGCTGACCGGTCTGATGAAGCCGTTCGACCTGGAGGTCTTCTACGGCGAGCGTGTCGCCGTCCTCGGCTCCAACGGCTCCGGCAAGTCCCACTTCCTGCGCCTGCTCGCCGGCGAGGACGTGGCGCACACGGGGGAGTTCAGGCTCGGCGCGCGGGTCGTTCCCGGGCACTTCGCCCAGACCCACGCCCACCCCGAACTCCAGGGGCGCACCCTGCTCGACATCCTGTGGAGCGAGCACTCCCAGGACCGGGGCGCCGCCATGTCGAGGCTGCGCCGCTACGAGCTGACCGGCCAGGCCGAGCAGAGCTTCGACCGGCTCTCCGGCGGGCAGCAGGCCCGCTTCCAGATCCTGCTCCTGGAACTGCAGGGCGTCACCGCCCTGTTGCTCGACGAGCCGACCGACAACCTCGACCTGGAGTCCGCCGAAGCCCTCCAGGAAGGTCTGGAGGCCTTCGACGGCACGGTCCTGGCGGTCACCCACGACCGCTGGTTCGCCCGCTCCTTCGACCGCTACCTGGTCTTCGGCACGGACGGCCGGGTCCGCGAGACCCCGACCCCGGTCTGGGACGAACGCCGCGTGGAGCGAGTGCGCTAGTGCCGTGACCAGGCTCTGTTCCGCGCGGGGTCACTTCCAGCGGAGCAGGGCGCCCAGGCCGCCCACCGGGGTCTCCTCGGACTCCGGCGGGAGCACCAGGACCGGGGCGTCCGTGGTGACGGCCGAGCGGATCAGGGCGTCGTCCGCTCGGGCCGCCCATGAGTTCTGCTCACCCAGTGTCTTCAACTCGGTGCGCCGGACCGCCAGTTGGTCGGCGTCCTCGCCGATCCACACCTCACGGTGGGTGTCCGGCCCGTCCGCGCGGATCAGCAGCTCGTCGATCCGGTGCTCACGGGCCGCCTCGACCAGCGCCGGCACATCCTCCACGGCCCCGGCCCGGCCCTCGCCGTCGGGGGCACGAGCGGCCAGGAACCGCTCCCGCTCGGCCTCGGCCCGCCGGCGCGTGTGCTCGGCGCGGGCCGACTCCACGTCCTCGTCGAGCAGCCGGCTGCCCGCGCCGTGCGAAGCCTCGACGACCCGGTCCCGCAACCGCTGCGGCAGCCGCTCGTGCACGGCCCGCCGCTCCCGGTCGTCCCCGACCAGGACGATCAGGTCGGCGCCGGTCTCCTCCTGGCAGGCGGAGACGTGGCCGGCGATCTCCCCGGCGTTGTGCTCCCAGGTGTTCTCCACCTTCAGCTGGAAGTGCCGCTCCGACCAGTCGGCGGACGACGTGCGGTGGATCGGGTACTGCCGGCCGGTGACCGTGCCGGCCTCCCGCCGGCCCAGTCCGCTGCGCAGCTCGAGGTCCGCGCCCCGGCGGTCCACGTAGGCCACCAGGCACACGGGGTCCTGGCCGGCCAGCTCCAGCAGCGGCGTCACCCGCGGCAGCGGCGCCCACTCGGCGTGGTCGCCCTGCGGGGGACGCGCCAGCGGCGGATCGAGGACGACCTCGCCGGCGCGGGCGAACAGGGCCCGCCCGTGCGGTTCGCCGGAGCGGCGCAACTCGTCGATCGCAGTCTCCACCGCCCGGCAGGTGGCTTCGTCCGCGCCCTGCTCCGCCAGCTGCCGCGCCATCGCGGCGGCCGTCAGACGCCGCTCGTGCGGGGTGCTCTCGGTGTGCCGTGAGGTGTCGACGTAGACGGAGGCCCAGGGGCCGGAATGTTCGTACAGTGGATGCAGAAAGGCGAGATCCATGGCTCCCTCCCGGATGCCGCTCGGGGGTCGTTTCGCACCGGGCGGGTACCCGGACGACATGGACGAACACAACGAGCGGGGCACCACGATGACCGGAGTCGACCCGGACCGGCTGGACGACCAGCAGCTGATGAAAGAGCTGGAGACGATCCACCGCACGCGCCACGACACCCTCCTGCACGGCTCGAACGACGCGCTGCGCGCCCACAACGACCGCATGGCGAAGCTGGAGGGCGAGTACCTGCGCCGCAACCCGGACCGCTTCGTCGCCCCCAGCCGCACCCGGGACGGCGCCCGCGAACGTGACACGGCGACGGAGAGCGGCGGCAGAGGAGGCCGCGCGGACACCCCGGTCGGCAAGTGGGGCCCGGGCTCGGCCGGCGGTACGGGCAGGCCGGGCCGCGGGACGAAGGAGGGCCCCGGCGGGGAGTGAACCCACCGGGGCCACGAGGGCGGCGGAGCATCGCCCGGGGTGGTCGAGAGGCGACCGGACCAGCCCGACCCGGCCGCCGTCGGGGCGTCTCAGGCCGCCTCGGTCTCCTTGGCGAAGACGTCCAGGAACGCCTCGCAGAACGCCTTCAGGTCGTCCGGCTTGCGGCTGGTGACCAGCTTGTTCGGCCCGTGGTCGCAGATCTTCACCTGCTCGTCGACCCAGGTGCCGCCCGCGTTGCGGATGTCCGTCCTGAGGCTCGGCCACGAGGTCAGCGTCCGGCCCCGTACGACGTCCGCCTCCACCAGCGTCCACGGGGCGTGGCAGATCGCGGCCACCGGACGGCCCTGCTCGAAGAAGTCCTTGACGAACGCCACCGCCTTGTCGTCGGTGCGCAGGAAGTCGGGGTTGGCGACCCCGCCCGGCAGCACCAGCCCGCCGAAGGAGTCCGCTGACGTCTCCCCGACGACCTCGTCCACACGGAACGTGTCCGCCTTGTCGAGGTGGTTGAAGCCCTGGACCTCACCGGAGTCGGTCGACACCAGCACGGGCTCGTGACCCGCCTCCACCGCCGCCTGCCACGGATCGGTCAGCTCCACCTGCTCGACGCCCTCTGGAGCCGTCAGAAACGCGATACGCATGTTCGTTCACCGTCCTTCCGCGGCGGGCCGGCCGGCCTCGTGGGCCCCGGCCCGCCGCTGCTCGTTCCATTCACCACTGCGGGCACATCGGCGAGGCCCCGCCCCGCTCACCGCTCGCTTCCGACCAGGGTTTCGGCCAGTTCCTGCACCGTGGCGTAACGCTCACCGCGCGGCAGCCGCCCCACCGCCTCCACGAGGCCGTCCGGGGCGTTCTTGCGGCGCAGGGCACGCGTCAGGTCCTCCGGCCCCGCGGGGAAGGAGCCCCGGCCCAGGATGCGGGCCAGCTCCAGCCGTACGGTCGCCAGCGACGCCCGGGACGTGCCCGGCACCACCGGACCGCCCCACACCTCGGGGTCGTCGTCGGCGGACGGCTCGGGGTCGTGCCACTCCTCGGACCGGGTGGGGTGCCCGGACCTCAGCAGACCCTGCAGTTCGTGCTTCATCTCGTCGTCCCGGTGGACACTCAGCCGGTCGCTGCCTCGCTGCATGTCTCCCTCCAGATCTTCGGGGTCGGCCCACCGCGTACCCGAGGCGCGGACGCCGACACGGGGCACTTGGAGCCGATGTGCGCCGGATCGGGCGGGGTGTTTGAGAGGCCGGGGCCGGGGCAGGCGCGGAATCAGTGCTTCGGACCGGAGGCACGTCCGTGGGACACCGCAGTTCGCGACCCCGGCGGGCCCCTCCGGTCGTGCCGCGTCGCATCTCCACGGTGACCGGCCAACCCAAGCACTCCAAGGGAGTTGCCACGTTCATGCGTACATCCGTGCCCAACCCCGTGCCCGACCTCGTGCACGACCGGGGGAGCGCGAAGCGCCACCCGCACCATGACGCCCCCGACACCGCCGACGACTTCCGCAGGCTCGCCGCCCTGCCGCCCGGCCCCCGGCGCGACGCGCTCCGCGCCCGGATCGTCGAGGCCTGGCTGCCCATGGCCGACCGCCTCGCCGGCCGCTTCCGCGACCGCGGCGAGAACACCGACGACCTCCGCCAGGTGGCCGCCCTCGGCCTGGTCAAGGCCGTCGACCGTTACGACCCCGAGCTCGGCAAGGCGTTCGAGAGCTACGCCGTGCCCACCATCACCGGCGAGATCAAGCGGCACTTCCGCGACCACATGTGGACCCTGCACGTGCCGCGTCGGGTGCAGGAGCTGCGCAACCGGGTGCGGGTCGCCTGCCGGGAGCTGTCCCAGGCCGGCTCCGCCCACCACCCCGCCGTCGCCGACATCGCCCGGCACACCCGGCTGAGCGAGGAGGAGGTGCGCGAGGGGCTGCTGGCGCTGGACAGCTTCAGCGCGCTGTCGCTCGACGCGCAGACGGCGGGCAGCGAGAACGGCTACTCCCTCGGCGACGCCCTGGGCTCGCCCGACCCCGCGCTGGACACGGTCGTCGACCGGGAGTCGGTGAAGGCCGGGCTGGCCGCACTGCCCGAACGCGAGCGGACGATCCTCTACATGCGCTTCTTCCAGGACATGACGCAAAGCCGGATCGCCGAGCAGCTCGGCATCTCCCAGATGCACGTCTCCCGTCTGATCAACCGCTGCTGCGAACGCCTCCGCGAACAGGCCCTGAAGGAAGCGGCATAAGGGAGCCGAGACCGGGGCGCCGCGTCCCCCCTCGCGGGGCGGCGCTGTCGCCGGGCTCGGGGGCCGGGTGGCTCGCCGGGGAGTCACCCGGTTGGTGGGAGTGGGTCCCGCTAATGGCGGGTGGTCGCGCGCGGGTGGGGCCGTCGGCGGGCTGTGATGGCTGTGGGGCATGGACGTCGTGCCCCGCAGTCGCCGGCCGAAGGAGCCGTCCCATGCGCCGCACCGCCCGTGTCCTGTCCGTCGCCGCCCTGGGCGCCGCCGTGCTGTCCGGCGCCGTCCCGGCCGCGTCCGCGGAGCCGGCGGCGGAGATCGGTCCGGCCGCCGTCCCCCCGGGTGGCAGCGTCACCGTCTCGGTGACCTGCGACCCCCTCGGCGGTCCCGCGCCCGAAACCGTGGACGCCACCTCCCGGGCCTTCGCCGACGGGACCGTCACGCTCACCCTCGTGCCGGGCGGCGACGAGCTGACCGGCCCCGCCTACAAGGGCACCGCCCGCATCGCCCCCGCCACGGCCCTGACCGTGCCGGTGGACGCGGACGGGGCCGGCGATCCGCCTGCCGACGCGCCCGACGGCACCGCGTCGCCGTCTGCGGGCTCCGCCTGGAAAGTCGACGGAGTCTGCCCCGCCCCGCCGGGCGGACGCGGCACGCCGTGGAGCGCCGGCTTCGACATCACCGAGGGCGGGAGCGACGCCGGGGCGCCCGCCTGTCCCGAGGGCAAGGCCTGCACGCCGCCGTCGGCGCCCTGCGAGGGCAAGGCCTGCACGCCGCCGTCGGCGCCCTGCGAGGGCAAAGCCTGCACGCCGCCGTCCGCGCCCTGCGAGGAGGACCACCTCGACGCCTGCGGCTCGCGCGGGACGTGCGCGGAAGGCCCGCAGGACGCCAAGGATCCCGAGGCCCCCGATACCTCCCTCGATTCCGACGAACCCTGCGCCGGCCACGAACCCTGCGCCGCCGGCCAGGGCGAGGAAGCCGACGCCGAGCGCGGCCGGCCCTGCGGGACCCCCCGGCCCGCACCCTGCCCCGACCACACCCGCGGAGCAGGCCCGCGCGACGACGCCTGCGCCGGCGCGGCCGTCCAGCACGGGGTGCGGGCCGGGGCGGGTGGCGCCTTCACCGACTCCGTGCCGGCACTGGCCGCCGGCACCCTCCTCATCGCCGGCGCGTTCGGCGCCGCCGTCCACCGGTTGCGCCGCCGTGACGCCGCGGGACGCCTCTGACGCCGCCCCCGCGCCGTGACCGGCGCAACACCGGCGAGGCGGCCATGGGAAGGCGGCACACGGGGTACTCGGTGCGCGAGGGCACACCCGGCCCCGTACGAGATGTCACGCACCATCCGGCGCACGGGCGGACAGCGGCCCCGGCCGGCGGACGCGTGGCGACCGGCCGGCGACGGCACTCGGCACCAGGGACGGACTGCGCGGAGGACCTCATGCGGCGGACGGAACCGGAAGGCCACGGGCCCGTCCGCTACGGCCCCCCGCTCCCCGGGGACGGTCTGCCCGTACCTCCCGGCCTCGCCGAGGCCCTCGCATCCGCCGCCTCCCACGGCGACGGCGAACCCGTCGGCGGCGGCCCCGCCCTCCTGGACGCGGCCCGCGGCTACTGGGAGCGGCGCGGCACCCCCGCGGGCCCCGAGCGGATCGTGGCCGGCCCCGGCGCCCCGGCGCTGCTGCTCGCGCTGACCGCCGCGGTCGGCGGGGACGTCCTCGTGCCGAGGCCCTGCGCGGCCTGGTGGGCGCCGTACGCGCGACTGCTGGGCAGACCCGTCTTCCACGTGGCGACGCCCGCCGAGTGCGGCGGCGTCCCGGACCCGTTCGCGCTCCTGGAGACCGTGCGGCGGGTGCGCGCCGAGGGCGGCGACCCCCGGCTGCTGGTGCTGTCCGTCGCCGACGACCCCACCGCCACCGTCGCCCCGCCCGAGGTGCTGCACGAGGCCGTGGAGGCCGCCGCCGACGAGGGGCTGCACCTCGTCAGCGACGAGACCTGGCGCGACACGCTGCACGACCCGCACGCCACCGTGCTGGTCAGCCCCGCCGAGATGCTGCCGGACCGGGTCACCGTCGTCAGCGACCTCGCCGGCGCGCTGCTGCCGACGGGCTGGCCCGCCGCCGTGGCCCGGCTGCCACCCGGGGCGGCGGGGGACGACCTGCACGCGCGCGTGCTCGACGTCCTCACCGCTCTCGACGCCCGTGTCGCCGCCCCGGTCGCCGCGGCCGCCGCCCATGCCCTGACCGAGCCCGAGCCGGTGCGCACGCGCGTGCGTGACGCCGTACGGCTGCACGCACGCCTGGCCGCCGCCGCGCACGACGCCGTCGTGTCCGCCGGTGCGCTCGCCCCGCCGCCGCAGGCCGGCCGTCATCTCTACGTCGACCTCGGCCCGTTGCGTGACGCGCTCGCCGCGCGGGACGTCGACGACGCACAGGATCTGGAGGACCTCCTCACCGCCCGGCTCGGCATGCCCGCGCCGGGCGGCCACCGCTTCGGCGACGACCTCGCCGCACTGCGCGTCCGCCTCTCCACCGGCGCGCTGCTGGGCGGCACGGACGCCCAGCGCACCGAAAGCCTCACCTCACCCACCCCGTTGGAACTGCCACACGTGCACCGCGCGTTGACCCACCTGAGGTCGGTCTTCGACGATCTCGGCGGCGACGCTCAGCGATGGGAGCCTCCTCGATGACGCAGCAGTCCGAGTCGACCACCACCCGTGCGACCGCCTTCACCGGCACGACCGTCACCACCGCCCCCGGCGGCGCCCGGAAGGCCGACCCCCCGGCCCCTGCGTCCCCCGCGAGCCCCCTGCCCGCCCCGCCCGCCGTCCCGCAGGCGTCCTCGGCGCCCCCCGCCCCCGCGGAGCCCTCGCCGACGGCGGCGCCCGTGCCCCCGGCGCCCTCCGCGCCGCCGCTCGCCGAGCCCCGGCCGCTGGGGGAGCGGCGGGTGTGGCCGCGCTCCTTCCACGACCGGCTCACCGCCCCGCTGCCCGACCTCAAGGCCATGGCCCGCTTCGCCCGCGAAGGCTCCGTACGCCCCGGCCGGGAGGGCCTCGCCGACATCCCCCGACTGCCGTTCGAGCCCGGCCCGTTGCCCGCCGTGGACGCCCGCACCGTCGCCGTCTCCTGGGCGGGGCACGCCAGTTGGGTGGTGCGGATCGGCGGGCTGACCGTGCTGACCGACCCGGTGTGGTCCCGTCGCATCCTCGGCACCCCGGCCCGCGTCACACCCGTCGGCGTCCCGTGGGAGGCGCTGCCGCCCGTCGACGCGGTCGTCGTCAGCCACAACCACTACGACCATCTGGACGCGCCCACCCTGCGCCGACTCCCGCGCGACACACCGGTGTTCGTCCCGGCCGGGCTCGGCCGCTGGTTCCTGCGCCGCCGGTTCACCCGCGTCACCGAGCTGGACTGGTGGGAGGCGGCCGAACTGTCCGGCGTCCGCTTCGACTTCGTCCCGGCCCACCACTGGTCCAAGCGCAGCCTCACCGACACCTGCCGTTCCCTGTGGGGCGGCTGGGTGCTCACCGACCGCGACGGGCAGCGCCTCTACTTCGCCGGCGACACCGGTTACGGCCACTGGTTCTCCCGCATCGGGCAGCGCTACCCGGGCATCGACCTCGCCCTCCTGCCCATCGGCGCCTACGATCCCCGCTGGTGGCTGAGCGACGTCCACTGCGACCCGGAGGAGGCGGTGCGGGCCGTCCAGGACCTGGGGGCGCGCCGGATGGCCCCCATGCACTGGGGCACGTTCGTCCTCTCCGCCGAACCGGTCCTCGAACCCCTCACCCGGGTCCGCGCCGCCTGGCAGCAGGCGGGCCGCCCCCGCGCCGACCTGTGGGACCTCCCGGTGGGAGGCTCCCGGGTGCTCGACCGCCCAGGGCCCGCCGCGACCTGAGCGAGAAGTCGTCCGCGCCCTGACGGTCCTCCCACCCCAGACAGGGTGAGAGGGCCGTCAGCACGTGCGGGCCGGATGAGGGGGACGGACGACCCGGGGGCTGGGGAGCTGTCGCCCTGAGCCGCCGCTGCGGACCGGAGGTCTACGCCGGGTCCGTGTGCCGCAGGCGGCGCCACACGCTGGGGGCCGCGCCGATCACGACGGTCAGCGCGATCGCGGCCAGCACGCCCTGCCAGGGTTCCGGGAACAGCGAGCCGCCGAGGATGCCGATCAGCTGGTAGGTGAGCGCCCAGGCCAGACAGGCCGGCAGGTTGCCCCGGGCGAAGCGGCGCAGCGGCCACTTCGCCAGCAGGCAGGCGAGCATCACCGGGATGCGGCCCGCCGGCACCAGCCGGGACAGCACCAGGACGGCCACGTCGTGGTCGGCGAGCTTGGCCTGCGCCTGCGCGAGCCGCTCCTCCGGCGCACGGTTGCGGATCGCCTCAAGCCAGCGCGAGCCGTTCTTCGAGCCCAGTCCGCGCCGGCCCAGCCAATACAGCGCCGCGTCCCCGAGGAACGCGGCCAGGGACGCCGTCACGAACACCAGGAGCAGCGAGAAGGGCGCCGTCTGGTGGAAGGCGACCACGGCCGCCCCGCTCACCAGCGCGCCCGTCGGCACCACCGGCACCAGCGCGCCGGCCAGCACCAGCAGGAACAGCGTCGGATAGCCGATCGCCTGCTGCGTGGACTCCGTCGGCAGGAGCGCGACGACGGCCAGCGGCGTCGGATCGTCCTCGGGTCTGAGCGCGGCCGACATCCACGCGGCCGGCGCCGTCCACGCGGCGGGCGGCGTCACGGCGTGACCACCGGGCGCACGCTCTCCCCGTGCGCGAGCCGGTGCACCGCGACCGCCGGCGCGCGTTGCGCGGCCCGGCGCACGAACTCCTCGCCCGGCGCATGGAATTCATGGGGGCGCACGGCGTCCATCCCGATCGGCCAGTACGTGCCGTAGTGCACCGGCACGGCGCTGCGGGGCGCGAGCCGCGCGAGCGCCTGAGCCGCGCGCCCCGCGTCGAGATGCCCCTCGCCGAGATACGGGCCCCAGCCGCCCACCGGCAGCAGCGCCACGTCGACCGGCCCGACCTCCTCGGCCATCCCCTCGAACAGGCCCGTGTCCCCGGCGAAGTACGTGCTGGCCTCGCCCTCCACGACGTATCCGAGCGCGGGGGAGCGGTGCGGTCCGACCGGCAGCCGCCGGCCGTCGTGCTCCGCGGGCACGGCGCGTATCCGCACCGGCCCGGCGTCCGTCTCGTCGCCCGGCGCCATCTCGGTCACCCGCAGATGCGTCAGTCGGCGCAGCCCCGGCACGGCGCGCGGCGCGCCCCGGGGCACGAGCAGGCGCGTGCCCGGCGCGAGGCGCGCCAGGGAGGGCACGTGCAGATGATCGGCGTGCAGGTGCGACACGACCGCCACGTCCGCGCGCCACGCCTCCGGCGGGGGCACGGCGCCGCGGCGACGGCGCAGGTGGGCGAGCCGGCGGGCGAACAGGGGATCGGTGAGCACACGGACGTCCGAGTCCTCGACCGTGCAGGTGGCGTGACCCCACCAGGTGATCTCCACCGGCACCTCTTTGCCTCCTTCGTGCGACTCCCCCGAAGCCTACGGGCAGGAGTAGGGTCGGCGGCGAAACCCGGAGGTGAGAGGGGACGCCATGGGGCCGGTGCGGGTCACGGCGATCGCGAGTCTGACGCCGCTCGAGGAACTGGACGCCGATCCCTTCCTGGTGGACTCCCGCGGCCAGCACGCGATGTGCGCGCGGTGGGCCGAGGAACACGGGTACGTCGTCCGCCGGGAGTTGCTGGTGCGCGCGCTGCGCCCCGATCACTGCGTGCTGTGGGACGGCGTCCGGCCCGGCGTCGACGTGTTCGTCGCGCCCAGCCGCCGGGTGCTGGAGAGCGCCCTGTCCTCCGTCGAGGAGTTCACCGAGGAGTGCGAGCGGCGCGGGGTCCGCGTGGAGACGGTCGGCCTCGCGGAACCCGCCTACGACGCCCAGATGAAGGCCCGCGTCCACCGCCGGCTGTCCATGCCGACGGCGGGCTACGACGGTCGCTGACGCTGCGCCCCCGGCCGCCGGAACCGGCCCCGGACCGTCCTCCGCGCGGTATGACAAGGTGGGTGGCGGTCCCCCGGGCGGCGGGGCCGGAACGTGAGGTGGCTGGGCGTGCGGGGAGTGCGTTGGCGGCGGGCCGTCAGTCAGGCCGGTCGGAGCGTCGCGGTGTGGGCGGTGTCCACGGTCACCATGCTCGCGCTCGCGGGCGTCCTGCCGGACTTCCGGCTGCAGTCGCCGGACGGCGACGACTCTCCCACGATCGCCGTCACGGCCGCCGTCGGCGCCGGCGTCTTCGGCCTGCTGTCGGCGCTGGTCTGGCCCGTCCTGGTGCGCCTGCTGCTGCTCGTGCCGGCGCTCGTCCTCGGCCTGCTGGTGTTCTTCCTCAACGGCTCGCTGCTCCTGCTCGCGCTGCGGCTCAACCCCTCCGGGCAGAGCGAGGTGGCCCCGGAGACGGCGGTGATCGTCGCCGCCGTGATGTCCGCCGTCGCCTCCGCCACCGGCGGCGCGCTCGCCGTACGCGACGACGACGCCTACCGGCACCGCCTCCACCGGCTGTCCGTGCGCCGCCGCCGGGGCGGCCCGGCCTGCGAGACCACCCCCGGCACCGTCTTCCTCCAGCTCGACGGCGTGGGCCACGACGTCCTGCTCGCGGCGGCCGCGACCGGGGTGATGCCCACGACGGCCCGCTGGCTGGGACACACCCCCGGCCACGCCGCCACCCACCGCCTCACGCTCTGGCACACCGACTGGTCGAGCCAGACCGGTGCGAGCCAGCTGGGCATCCTGCACGGCAGCAACCACGACGTGCCCGCCTTCCGCTGGTACGAGAAGGACAGCGGCGAGGTCATGGTCTGCAACCGGCCCACCAGCGCCGCCGAACTCCAGCGCCGCGCGGTCGAGCGCACCGGTGACGCCGGACTGCTCGCCGGCGACGGCGCGAGCCGCGGCAACCTCTTCGGCGGCGGCGCAGAAGAGCAGGCACTCGTCCTGTCCATAGCCGTCGGCCGCCGCGACGCGGCCACCCGCTCCCGGGCCGGCTACTTCGCCTACTTCTCCGACCCGGCCAACGCGGTGCGCACCGCGCTGTCGTTCGTCGCCGAGGTCGTCCGCGAGATCGTCGAGTCCACCCGCGCCCGGCTGCGAAGACAGCGCCCGCGCGTGGGGCGCGGCGGCCTCTACCCCTTCGTCCGCGCCTTCGCGACCGTCGTCGAACGCGACGTCGTCGTGGCCGCCGTCATGGGCGACATGCTCGCCGGCCGCGGCGCCGTCTACGCCGACCTCGTCGCCTACGACGAGGTCGCGCACCACTCCGGCCCGCGCAGCCGCGACGCGCGGAAGGTCCTCGCCCGCCTCGACCGGTCCCTTGCGCTCATCGCGAACGTCGCTGAGCACGCGCCCCGCCCCTACCGGATCGTCGTCCTGTCCGACCACGGGCAGAGCCCCGGGGAGACCTTCCGAGCCCGCTACGGCCTCACCCTCGGCGACCTGGTGCGGGCCGGCTGCGGTCTGCCCGTCCCGCGCCGGGCGCGGCACACCCACAGCGGGGCCGAGGCGCGCGCGGCCGTCCGGGCGGCGCTGCGCAGACCGGAGGAGGAGACCGACGGCGGACACCGCCCGGCCCCCGGCCCGGAGCCCCTCGTCCTCGCCTCGGGCAACCTGGGCCTGGTCTCCTTCCCCGACGTGCCGCACCGGATGAGCAAGGAGGAGATCGACGCCCGTCACCCCGCCCTGCTGTCCACGCTCGCCAACCACCCCGGCATCGGCTTCCTCCTCGTGCGCAGCGAGCGGCACGGCGGGGTCGTGCTCGGCGCGTTCGGCGCGGAGATACCCCTCGACCGGCTCGACGAGGAACCCGGACCGCTCGCCGGGTTCGGGCCGCGCGCCGCCGACGCGGTGCGCCGCACGCACGCCTTCCCGCACACCGCCGACATCATGGTCAACTCCTTCCACGACCCCGCCGACGGGGAGGTGCTCGCCTTCGAGGAGCAGATCGGCTCGCACGGCGGCCTCGGCGGCCCCCAGGCCAGACCGTTCCTGCTGTCCCCGCTCGACCTGTCCGCCCCGGTCGGGGACGGCGAGGAACTCGTGGGCGCCGAACAGGTCCACCGCGTCCTGCGCCGCTGGCTGAGCGAGCGGAACGCCCCCGAGACGCCCCTGGAGCCGGCCCCCGAACGGGCCGCCTGAGGGGCCTTGCGGGTCCCACCCGGGGTGCCGGTAAGAACGCTGTCACCAGCCGCAAACGACGGCCGCGCATTGGACGCTGTTGAAAGACGAGCAGGGGCTCGTGCCCGGCAAGCTCGGGAGTGCAGTGTTGCGGATGCGGACGAGCTGACCGGCTGGCTCGTCGAGCACGCCGTGGGCAAGGAGCGGCGGCCGGAGCAGGTACGGGCAGAACTGCCGGCCCGCCGCCGATCGGAGAGCCATCGCAGGCCGCCCTCGGTCCGCGCAGACGAGTTGCCGGTAGACGCTGTCTATGGATACCTGGTAGACACTGTCTATGGATGGTGAAGTGCCCCTGCGGGAAAGACTGGTCGATGCCGGCGTAGAGCTGGTGCTGTCTGAGGGCACCGCTTCGGTCGGTCTTCGGGAGATCGCCCGCCGGGCAGGTGTGTCGCACGGTGCGCCGCGGCGCTACTTTCCGACACACCAGGCGCTGTTGTCGGCCATCGCGCGCAAAGGCTTCGAGGAGCTCGGCGCGCGGTCCGCCGCAGCCACGGCAGGGACTGCCGTGCCGCGTGACGAGTTGGCGGCGCTGGCGCGGGTGTACGTCACCTACGCACTGGAACGGCGCGGCATGTTCGAGTTGATGTTCCGTCACGACCTGCTCGACAGCGGCAAGCAGAGGGCAACTCCGGACGGGCCTCGGCTGAGGGAGGCGACGCTCCCGATGTTCCAGCGCCTCACCGAGCTCGTCGCTCGGTGCCGGGGACAGGCGCTGGAGTCTTCGGCGGCAGTCACCGCGGCTGCTCTGTGGGCGAACCTGCACGGCATCGCCCAACTGTTGTCCTGGGGCAGCCTGCAACTCGCCCTCGGCAACGGGGGTTCCGACAGTCATGACCGGTTGATCGAAGCTGCGCTGGACGCCCATCTCGGGCCGATGGCCTCATGACCGGGCGACTGCGACGCTCGGTCCCCCTTCTCGTCAGCGTGGCCGGGACGGTGATCGTCGCACTGGACGGCACCGTTGTGCTGGTGGCGCAGCCCAGCTGCAGCGTTCGCTCGCCGCGAGCCCGGCACATATCCAGTAGAGGAACGAATTGATGTATGAGCGCTTAAAGCGGCTGACCGGGCCAGTACTGCGTACCGCGGCGCGGCTCGAAGCCGTGGGCCTGGAGAATGTGCCGCAGTCGGACGGCGTCATTCTCGCGTCCAACCACCTGTCCATCGTGGACTCCACCTTCCTGCCACTGGTGCTGGACCGACAGGTGACCTTCATGGCGAAGGCGGAGTACTTTCAGGGAGGTTCGTGGCCGACGCGGATCGTCTCGTCCTTCATGCGAGGCAGTGGGCAGGTTCCAGTCGACCGCGAGAACCAACGGGCGGCGGTAGCCTCGCTTGACGCGTGTCTTCGGGTGGTGAAGGACGGCGGCCTCTTCTGTATCTACCCCGAGGGCACACGCTCCCCGGACGGCCGGCTCTACCGGGCCAAGACGGGCGTGGCATGGCTGGCTCTCAAGTCCGGAGCGCCTGTGGTGCCGGTGGCCATGAGTGGCACCGACCGCGTCCTGCCGCCCGGACGCGTGCTTCCGCGTCCGGCCAAGGTCAAGGTCACCTTCGGCAAGCCCGTCGATCTCTCCCTGTACGAGGGCTCCGCCGCTGACGCCGGTGCCCGAAGGGCTGTCTCCGACCTGATCGTGCAGGCCATAGCAGAGGTCTCCGGCCAGGAGTACGTGCCCGTGTACGCGGCGAGGGCGAAGGAGCAGGGCTGACCCGGCCCTGTTCTCTTCGAAGCTACTGCGAAGTGACAAGCAGCTCTCTGTGATCAACAAGGCGCGCGGTCAGGGACAGCGGGGCGGGTCCGGGGACCTCACCGACCTGGAGGGCGGCGAAATGTCGTCGGTGACGACCGGCGGCCGGCCACCGTGCTTGCCCTTGCGGGCCGCCCCTTCCCCACCGGGCCGCCCTAGGCCCTGGATTCACCTGGGCCTGAAGTCGGCATCGATGAGAGGACGAGCACCAAGATGACGTATCAGGATCGACCCACGGCGCCGGACAGGGTGATCTCGGAGAAGGCGCAGACGGACGATGCGGGACCGTCGGCGGGGCGGGAGCAGGACGGTTCTGCCGAGGAGTCCGTACGGGTGCGGTCGTCGGGAGGCGCGGAGTTCGTGGTCCGGCTACTGCGTGCGGAGCGGCCAGACGCCCCGGTGGCGCTCGTGGTACCGGCGATGGGAGCGCGGGCGCGGTTCTACGCTCCCTTCGCCCGCGGGCTGCACCAGGGTGGCCTGCACGTAGCGGTCACGGACCTCCGTGGCCAGGGCGAGAGCACCCCGGTAGCGCGCCGCGGAGTGGCGTACGGGTACCGGGAGATGGTCGATGACGACCTTCCCGCGGTCGCCCGTGCGGTCTCCGCCGCGTTCCCGCGTTCGCCGGTGGTACTCATCGGGCACAGCCTCGGCGGCCAGCTCGCGCTGCTCAGCAGCGCGACCGGGCTCACCGGGGTGCACGCCGTCGTGCTGACGGCGGCCGGGTCGGTCTGGTGGCGGGGGTTCGGCTCGGTACGTGGGCTCCGCAACCTGGTCGGCAGCCAGCTGTTCGCAGTGCTCGCCACGGCGCTCGGCTACTGGCCCGGGGAACGGCTCGGCTTCGGTGGCACCCAAACCACGGCAGTGATGCGGGACTGGGCGCGACAGGGCCGCACCGGCCGCTACACGCTGCGAGGGAGCGACACCGACTACGAGGCGGCGCTCGCGCGGCTGACGCTTCCCGTCCTCGCGGTCGGCGTGGACAACGACAGCCTGGCGCCGTCCGGCGCGACGGACCATCTGCTGCAGAAGATCCCGGCTGCCCCGGTGAGCCGGTGGCACTACTCCGAGACCCTTGCCGGCAACCACCGGTTGGACCACTTCCGGTGGGTCCGGCACAGCGACGGCATGAGCGCGTACATCACGGACTGGATCTCCGGCACGCTCGCCACACGGCAGGACGACGACGCGCAGCAAAGCACGCAACCGGACCCGGCCGGTGAAGGCCGCCCCGACGAAGGAGAAGACTGAGGTGACTGCCGGCAGGACACCGGTGCCCGGAACCAGAGTCATACAGTGAATCTCGCCGGGGACGCCGGCCGCCGTTCACGGCCCGTGGGCCGGTCTTCCGGGTGCGACGACGGCGAGTGTGATCGGATGGGAACACGGAAACCCGTCACCCGTGAACCCGTCCGACGGGACCCCCACGCGAAAGGAACAACCGTGGCCACCACGCGCACCGCACACACCGAATGGGAAGGCAACCTGCTCGAGGGCAACGGCGTCGTCACCTTCGACTCCTCCGGCATCGGCCGGCAGCCGGTGTCGTGGCCGTCGCGCGCCGAGCAGGCGAACGGCAAGACCAGCCCCGAGGAGCTGATCGCCGCCGCCCACTCCTCCTGCTTCTCCATGGCCCTGTCGCACGGCCTGGCCGGCGCGGGCACCCCGCCCACCAGGCTCGTCACGTCCGCCGACGTCACCTTCCAGCCGGGTGAGGGCATCACCGGCATCCACCTGACCGTCGAGGGCACGGTCCCCGGCCTCGACGAGGACGCCTTCGTGGCCGCCGCCGAGGACGCCAAGAAGAACTGCCCGGTCAGCCAGGCTCTCGCGGGCACCACGATCACCCTGTCCGCCAAGCTCGCCTGAGCCCCGGACCGCCCCGGCCGGCCGTCGCGCACCCCGCACGGCCGGCCGGCTCGCGTCCGGCACGCGGGAGGGCGCCAGGGCGTCAGGGCTTGCGGGCCACCCCGGCGTACACCGGCACGATGCCCTCCGCCTGGAGCGTCACGTCCTCCGGCTCGGGCCGCCAGCCCGACACCGGGATCACTCCCGGACCGAGCAGCTCCAGACCCTCGAAGAAGCGGGAGAACTCCGCGAGCGAACGGGGATGGAAGGGGGTGCCGCTGCGCCGGAAGTGGTTCGCCGCCTGCTCGATGGCCTCCGGGTTCAGATCAGGCGTGACCTGGGAGAGGATCAGGTGACTCCCCGGCGCGAGCGCGGCGACGTACCGTTTCAGCAGCCCGTACACGTCGTCACCCGAGGGGTCCTCGCCCAGGTAGTGGGTGAGTGCCACCAGCGACAGCGCGACCGGCCGCCCGAGGTCCAGCGACTCGGCGGCCCGGTGCAGCACGGCGTCCAGGTCGCGGACGTCGGCGTGCACGTACTGGGTGGAGCCCTCGGGGGAGCCGTGCAGCAGCGCCTCGGCGTGCCGCAGCACGACCGGGTCGTTGTCCGCGTACACGACCTTCGCCTCCGGGGCGACGCCCTGCGCGACCTGGTGCAGGTTCGGCTCGGTGGGGATGCCCGTGCCTATGTCGAGGAACTGGCGTATCCCGGCCTCGGCGACGGCACGCACGGCCCGCTGCATGAACCGGCGGTTGGCGCGCGCCCCGCGCAGCACCGTGCCGTCCACGGCGAGGATCCTGCGCGCCAGCTCCTCGTCCACGGGATAGTTGTCCTTGCCGCCCAGCCACCAGTCGTACACCCGGGCTGGGTGCGGCCGGCTGGTGTCGATGCGCAAGGGGGTCTCGGACTCGGATCCGGTCATACGGGGTCGTCTCCTCGGGCGTGCGGTACGGATGGTCAGGGCCGTGCGAAGCCCGCGGGACCCGTGCCGGGCCCTGGGCGGCTCTTGCGGATCAGAGGCTTCCGCGGGCGTCCCGCAGAAGCTCCTTCGTGCGCTCTGCCGACGCCGCGTGCGTCGTGATGTGGTCGAGGACCTCCAGATGCGCCGACACCTCGTTGCGGGAGTCGAGGTACAGCGCGCCGGAGACGTACTCGGTGACCACCATGTCGGGCAACTCCGGTTCGGCGAACCGGAAGAGGGAGAACGGCGCGGACGTCCCCGGGTGCGGGCCGTCCGCGAACTCCGCCACCTGCAAGGTGATCCGGTCCCGTTCCGCGAACTCCAGCAGTTTGTCGAGCTGTCCGCGCATGACGGCCGGGTCGGCGCCCACCGGCCGGCGCAGCACCGTCTCGTCCATCACCGCCCACAGATGGGGTGCGTCGGGGCCTTCCAGCAGCCGCTGCCGGGCCATCCGCAGCGACACGTGCCGCTCGATCGCCTCCGGGCTCCTGCGCCCGACCGTCCCCGACTCCAGCACGGCACGCGCGTACGCCTCGGTCTGCAACAGGCCCGGCGCGAAGTGCGGTTCGTAGGAGCGGATCAGCCGGGCCGCGCCCTCCAGGCTCACGTACAGGCTGAACCACTCGGGCAGCACGTCGTGGAACCGCTGCCACCAGCCCGGCCGGTTCGCCTCCTCGGCGAGCGCCACGAACGCGTCGGCCTCCTGCGCCGGCACGCCGTAGGCGTCCAGCAGCACCTGCACGTACGGGATCTTCAGCGAGACCTCGGCGGTCTCCATGCGCCGCACGGTCGCCGGGGCCACCCGCAGAGCGCGGGCCGCCTCCTCGCGGCTCAGCCCGGCCGCCTCGCGCAGCTCCTGGAGCCGCCTGCCCAGTACCACCTGGCCCACCGTGGGCGCGGGCCGCCGCTCACTCACGCCACGTCTCCCCTGTGCGTCGAGACACGCGGACAGTCTGTCATGTTCCGGTTCCCGTCCGCAGGGGGAACGGCAGGAAGATCGTCCGGCGGGATGCGCCGCGATCGCCCGGACGGCATTACCCCGGGAGTAATCGACCCCGCTTCCCCCGCACGGGATCGTAAGGGCAGCGGGTCCGGGCCGGCGCACTCCGGTCCGGACCCGCCGCCCCAGCCGCATCCCGACCTCGACGGAGGGTGATCCGCCATGTCCGCCACCCAGACCACCGCGCCCGTCCGCCCCGCCCGGCGCACCGCGCTCCTCGCACTCGCCCGCACCGCCGACCCGCACACCGCGCTGCGCCGCTTCCTCGCGCTGGACGCGGTGGTGACCGGCGTCAACGGCCTCGCCTACCTCGCCGCCTCCGGGCCCCTCGGCCGGCTCCTCGGCGTCGGTTCCGCGACACTGCTCGGGCTCGGCGCGTTCCTCACGGTGTACGCGGCCGGCGTGGGCCTGCTCGCCACCCGCGCCCGCCCCGCGGCGCTGCCCGTGCGGGCGGTGATCGAGGCCAACGCCGGCTGGGCCGTGCTCAGCTGCGTCGCCCTCGCGCTGTGGCTCTCACCGACCCTCGTGGGTGAGGTGTGGACCGTGGCGCAGGCCCTCGTCGTGGCCGGCTTCGCGGCACTCCAGCAGACGGCGCTGAAGGCGCGCGACAACTGACTGACAGTCAGTTTCCGAGCAGGTGGAGGTACTTGACCGTCGCCGGGTCGGCCGGGAGCAACGTCTCGATGGCCAGTTCGGCGACGGTCACGTCCATGGGCGTGTTGAACGTGGAGATCGACGAGATGAACGACAGCGTCCGGCCCTCGTGCTCGATCAGCAGCGGCAGCGCGAAGTACGGCACCGGATCGTCGCCTTCGCCCCCCGAGCAGCCCCCCGCCCCGGGCCCGGTCTTCGGCGCCGGATAGGCGGCCACCTCCTCGTACAGCGCCCGCAGCGGCGCCGACCGGTGCAGGGCGATGTCGCGCTCCATCTGGGCGAGCAGATGGCCGCGCCACTCGGGCAGGTTCCGGATGCGCGGCGCGAGGCCCTCCGGGTGCAGGGTCAGGCGCATCGCGTTCAGCGGGGGCGTGAGCAGCGACTCGGGGAGGCCGTCCAGCAGCAGGGTGATCCCGCGGTTCGCCGCCAGCACGTTGTACATCGCGTCCACGACCAGCGCCGGGTAGGGCTCGTAGCCGCGGATCAGGCGCTCCATGCCGGTGCGCAGGGCGTCCAGCGCCGGGTCGTCCAACGGGGTCTCCCGGTACCGGGGGGCGTAACCCGCCGCGAGAAGGAGCGAGTTGCGCTCCCGCACGGGCACGTCGAGGTGTTCCGCCAGTCGCAGCACCATCTCCTCGCTGGGCCGGGAGCGGCCCGTCTCGATGAAGCTGATGTGCCGCGCCGAGGAGTCCGCGCGCAGCGCCAGCTCCAGCTGGCTCACCCGCCGCCGCTCCCGCCAGGCCCGCAGCAGGGGGCCGACGGCCTGGGCGGGGTCGGAGGCGACAACGGTCATGCCGCCGACCGTAGCCGACGGAGCGTCGCGCCACGAGCCCGCCGGCCCGGTGCGGCTTCGGGCGGGGGCCGTCACGGCGGCGCTGTGGGAGGCTGGACGGGTACGCGACACCGCGACATCGCACGACATCCAGGAAGGGAGCCGGGCCATGGCCGTCGAACCGTTGTCGCTGAAGGAGATCGAGGACCGCCTCTCGGAGCTGCCGGGCTGGTCCGTCGAGGCGGGCCGCCTCACCCGCTCCTACCGGCTGGCCTCGCACTTCGCCGCGACCGCCCTGGTCATCCATGTCGCGCAGGTGCAGGAGGAGCTGAACCACCACTCCGACCTCACCCTCGGCTACGACTCGGTGACGCTCGCGGTGAACACCCACAGCGCGGGCGGCGCCCTGACCGAGCTCGACTTCGAGCTCGCCCGCAGGGTCGAGGATCTCGCCCCGGGCCACGGGGTGCGCTGACGCACGACGGCGGACGGGGCGGGCACCGGGGACAAGGGGATACGGGGGGCGCGCGTGCTGGACTACGACGAGGAAGCCGAACGCTACGACGCCGCGCGGGGCGGCGAGCCCCGGGCGGCGGCCGCCGCCCGAGCCGTCCTCGGCCTGCTGCCGGACGGGACGGCCAGTCTGCTCGACGTCGCCTGCGGCACCGGCATCGTCACCCGCAGGCTCGGCGCCGGACGCGACGCTCCGCGGGTGACCGGCGTGGACCTCGCGGCCGCGATGGTCCGGCAGGCCGCGGCACGGCTGCCCGGCGCGATCGTGCGGGCCGACAGCCGCCGACTTCCCTTCCGCGACGGCGAGTTCGACGCCGTCAGCAGTGTGTGGCTGCTGCACCTCGCGCCGAGCGACGCCGACGCGCGGGCGATAGTCGCCGAGTGCGCGCGGGTGCTGCGGCCCGGCGGCGTCTACGTCACCACGGTCGACAAGGCCGCAGCGCACAACGTCGGCAGCGACATCGACGCCGTCCTCGTCTCCCGGCCGCCCCACGACGCCAGGGACGACGAGGCCCGCGTCGCGTCGTACGCCCTCGCCTGCGGCCTCGTCCCGGCCGGGCGGGCGCGCTTCCCGGGCCGGGGGCAGGGCCGCAGTCCGCGCCGCACGATCGCCGACCTGCGGCGCGGCTGGTTCCTGACCCTGCCCCCCGGCGAACCCCTCGCCGAGGTCTTCGCCGGGAGGCTGGCGCGGCTGCCCGACCAGGACCGCCCCCGCCCCGACCCCGAGTTCACGCTCAGGGCGTTCCGGAAGCCGGCCGCGCCCTCCTCGTCAGGCGGCTGACCGACGGTTCAGGACCGCGAGCGGCTCAACTCACCGTGCAGGCCTGGCCGCCCACCCGGAACGCCGTCGGTGCGCCGTTCCTGCCCGACCAGTCGCCGGTGAAGCCGAAGCCCACCGACGAACCGGCCGCCACGACGCCGTTCCAGGTGGTGTTCCTCGCCGTCACCGACGAACCCGACTGCGTGTACTGGGCGTTCCACAGCTGGTTGACCTTCTGGCCGTCGGGGAACGTCCAGTCGAGGCTCCAGCCGGACCAGGCGCTCGCACCCGTGTTGGTCAGCTTCACCTCCGCCTGAAAGCCGCCCGACCACTGGTTGGTGATCGTGTAGGTCACCGCGCAGGCGCCGGCCGGGGTCGGCGGCGGGTCCGTGCCGCCGCCCCCGCCGCCGGCGTCCGAGGTGTCGCCGTAGATCACGCCCCGGCCGTTGGTGGCGAGGTAGACCCGGCCGTAGACCCGCGGGTCGCCGGTGATCGCGGCTCCCGTCCAGCCGAACTGGTGGGCGTCGTCGTTGATCCTGGTCCAGGTCGCGCCCTTGTCCGTGGAGCGGAAGACGCCCCGCACCCCGGCGATCTTCGCGCTGGTGTAGAGGGTCTGGTAGGAGGCGCCCGCGGCCGCCTTGCCGAAGCCGACCGTGTCGGCCTCCTGGACGTTCGCCAGCTTGGCGAAGCTCGCGCCGCCGTCCGTGGAGTGCCACAGGCCGTACGCGCCGTCGCTCGCCCCGCCCGCCAGCCACACGTCGCCCTTCGTGCCCGGCAGCGCCTTGAAGCGCACGCTGTCGCCGCTCGGCAGCCCCGTGGCCGCCGAGGCGGTGAACGTGGCGCCGCCGTCGGAACTGACGTAGAACCGACCGGACTTGAAACCGTAGAAGACCTTCGGGTCCACCCGGTCGGACTCGACGACCGCGCCCGCCGGGATGCCGGCCGACGCCGTCCAGGACGAGCCGAAGCCGGTCGTGTGCTGCACGCCCGCGCCCTCCGGACTCCACACGAAGCGGCTGCCGTCGGCGGCCGCGGCCACCGTCCCGCCGCCGCTCACCCCCGAAGGATCGCTCCCCGCGAACCAGTTGGCCCCGTTGTCCGTCGAGAACGCCACATGCGGACCGGAGTCGAGGTTGCCGACGCGCACCACCGTGTTCGGGCTGGACTCGGCGTAGTCCAGGCTCGTCGTCGTGGTGAAGTTCGGCGAGGTGTACATCATCGAGGGGACCTTCGTCAGGTCCGTGTGCCGGAATCCCCCGACGTCACCGAGCGCGCTGAGCAGCGGCGCCCCGGACGGGGGAGAGGCGAGGTCGTTGACCGCCGTCTCCTCCAGCCCCTGCACCATCGGCCTGACCGCGAACTTCCCGCCGGTGTCCCAGTTCCGCAGGTTCTCCGTGCCGTAGATCGTCGCGCCCGTCCCGTACATCATCCGGTTCGAGTCGAACGGGTCGATCTCCAGCGCCTCCGTCATCCATCCCAGTTTCGGGCTCTGTTCGGGCGGCGACGGGTTCGCGCCCCAGGTCAGCCACGGCGAGGACGAGACGTCTATGGTGTAGCGGTTCGCCCGCTCGGGATACGAGGTGTAGTCCCACGCCTTGGTCCAGGTGGCCCCGCTGTCCGTCGAGCGGAAGATCTGCGTGTCCGGCCACCAGGAGCTGTACGCGGTCGCCATCACCGTGCCCGGCCGCTGCCGGTCGACCGTCAGCCCGCTGAAGCCGTAGAAGGTGTCGGCCTCCGCCACCGGGCTGATGTCCGTCCACACACCGGTCGCCGTCGTGTACCGCCACAGCCGGCCCTTGCCGCCGTCGTACGGGCCGCCCTTGTCGCTGTAGGCCACGTACAGCTGGCCGTTGACGGTGTCCAGCACGCCCTTGTGCGCGAGCTGTCCCGTCGGCTGCCCCGCCAGCCGCGACCAGGTCGCGCCCGCATCGGTCGACCGGTACACCGCGTTGTCCTTGTCCGCCACGCCGACGTAGATCGTCCGCGTCGCGCTGCCCGCCGTGCCGGTGGACTCGTCGAAGGTGACCCAGACGATGCCCTGGTTGTCGGAGGCGTAGCCGCTGGTGTCGCCCGGATCCTGCACGTAGTTGCCGACGTTGGGGAAGTTCGCCACCTGCGACCAGGTGACGCCCGAGTCCGTCGACCGCCACAGCCCCTTCCCGCTCGGCGCGCCCAGATAGAGCACGCTGTTGCGGTGCGGGTCGACCGCGAGCCGCTCGCCCATGCCCCGGCCGGGCATGTTGCCGCCCAGCTTGAACGGCAGGTCCGCGCGCTGCCAGCTCGCACCCCGGTCGGCGGAGCGCAGCACGGCCCCGTTTCCCGGGTCCCAGCTGTTGGTGTACGTCCCGGCGGCGACGTAGACGCGGTTCGGGTCGACCGGGTCGGAGGCCAGGCTGACCACGCCCGTGTGCCCCCAGTTCGCCCAGCCGACCGAGTCCAGCAGCGGCGTCCACGTCTTGCTGCTCTGCTGCCAGCGGTACGCCCCGCCGATGTCGGTGCGCGCGTAGGCGAGGTTCTTCTCCTTGCGGTTGAAGACGATGCCGGGCACGAAGCCGCCGCCGTCGATCCGGGCGTTCTTCCAGGTGTACGACTCGGCGGCGACCGTCGTCTTCTCGGCGCCCGAGGCCAGTGCGGGCGGGGTGCCGGCGAGCAGTCCGGCGGCGAGGGCGAGGACGGCCGTGAGGACGCGGGTTCTTCGCACGGTGGGGGTCCTTCCTGGGTGCCTTCGTGGGGGAGGGGAACGTGCGACGACCGGGCGGCCCCCTGTGCGGGTGGGGGCCGCCCGGCGAGGTGGCCTCGTCGTCCGGTGACGAGACCGCGCACGCGGAACTCTCAAGCGGTTCCGGGAAAGACGCGGTGAGGACCGCGCCCCGAAAGGGGCGCGGGGAACTGCGCGACCAGCCACAGCCGGCCGGCAGTGTGAAACACCGCTCCTCCCGCGGAGCGCTCGGCGGGGACTATTCGAGGAGCTCCGCGTACGAGCCCATGGCCAGTGCGATGTCGGCCTGCGCCCAGAACCGGTGGTACGTGAACGAGGGCGCGGCGCCGCCCGCGAGATAGCTCTCGATCTTCGACCAGTTGGGGTCGTTCTTGTAGAAGGACCTGAGCGAGGTGAAGGTCGAGGAGGAGTTGATCGTGTCGCCGTTCGGCATCTTGCCGCTCCAGCCGCTCGGGACGTACACGCCGTCGTCGAAGCGGTTGTAGTCGGTGCGGGTCTCCGGGACGGCGATCCCGAGCGCGTCCTGGTGCTTGGTCCACATGCCGTCCAGCAGCGCCTTCGCCGTCGTCTTCGCCTCCGTGTCACCGGAGCGGTCGGCGTAGTACGTCAGGGTCTTGGCGTACGAGGCGGCCACCCCGACGTCGTCGGTGTAGTCGGCGACGGTGACGTGGAGTCCGCTGTTGGCGCCGGGGCTCGAGGCGTTCCAGGTGTCGGGCTGGCCCGACCACTGGAGCGTCGAGGGTATCCGGTAGGTGCCGTCCGGGTTGATCGTGGTCTTGGACAGCGCCCAGTCGACCCACTTGTCGAGGACCGCCTTGGCGGCCGCGTTCCCCGTCTGCTGGTAGTACTCGGCGACCCGCTCCATCGACCACGCCTGGAAGCCGAACCACTGGTTGGACGGCGGGTCGTGGTAGACGGGCTGCTGGTCGTAGTACATGCCGTAGAAGGTCGACTTGCCGGCCGGCGGTGTCGCGTACCGGCCCGCCCAGCTGTTGGTCGCGCCGCCCGCGATCGCGCCCTCGTTCGACTGCAGCCAGCGGTAGAACTCCAGCTGCCGCTGGAGGGACTTGGTCCAGTCCGCCTGTCCGGTCGCCGACTTGGGCTTCAGCGGGGCGTAGCTGCTGAGCGCGTAGGCCGCCAGGGGGTTCTGGTAGCCGCCGTGGGCGTGGCTGGAGCCGATGCGCCAGGCCCAGCCCGCGTTGGTGTCGGTCGCGCCGCCCCAGGCGTAGTACCAGGACAGCAGGTAGAACGAGGCGTCCTTGCCGGTGCCGGCCGGGCAGGCGGCCGGGCCGACGCAGTTGCCGACCTTCTTGAAGTACTTGTCGTACATGGCGTAGCGCAGGTAGTCGCCCATCTTCGCGGCCTTGCCCACGGTCGCCGAGACCTCGGATCCCTTATTCTGCTCCTTGGCCCAGACGTCCGCCCAGTACGCGGCCTGCACGGCACGCGCGTCCGCGTCCGGGGCGTTGGTGAACTTCCACTGCTTGGCGTAGGAGGAGTCACCGGTGAACAGGTCCAGGTAGCCGTTCCTGCCGCCGTACTTGAAGGCGTCACAGGTCGGCTGCGGGATCGTCTCCCACACGGATTCCTCGGCACCCCGCTGGAAGGTGTTGATGTACGAAGGGCCGGTGTCCGACGGACCCGCCTCGCACTTGCCGGGCGAGTTGCCGTAGCCGTAGACGTTGTCGACGTCCTGGAGCCAGTGCATGCCGTAGACGTCGTCCGTGCCGTAGGCGCTCTTCAGCTCACCGGCGATCGGGTCCGAGCCCACGGAGACGCCGGAGTCCAGCTTCGCCGGGTACTCGTTCGGGGTGTCCAGCTCGGGCGCGTAGGTCGCCGGCTTGGAGGCGTTGTAGAAGGAGTTGGTCGGCTGGTCGGCGTGGGTGGGGATCATGTACTTCTCCATGATGTCCCAGGCGCCGTTGAACTTGGTCCAGTCGCCCGTCACCTTGCCGTACATCGCCTGCAGCCACAGCAGGTAGCTGTAGGCCTCCGACGTGGTCTCGTGACCGTGGTCCGGCGCCTCGACGATCAGCGTCTCCACCGAGTGGTACGGGATGCCCTCGGGGGAGAAGTAGCCGTTCGCCGGGTTGGTGATCTTGCCGTAGAGCTCCAGGAAGCGGGCGTCGTACACCTTGGAGCCGGCGATCTGCGTGACCGTCACGGACGCCTTGGCGTGTCCGGTCGCCGTCGACTCGAAGGTCGCCGAACCGGTGCCGGTGGCGTTGCCGGCGATGGTCACCCGCTGCGCGGTGTTCCAGTTCGACGGGGTGAAGGTGAGGCTCGCGCCGCCCGTGACGGTGAGACCGGTGTTCCCGCTCGTCCGGGCGGTCGTGACGGTCACGTTGGCGGACGGTTGCGTCGACAGCTTGAGGTCGTACGACCCCGTTCCGCCCTGCTGCACGGTGAGCTGGCCGGCGGAGGCCACCACGGCCGGTCCCGAGGCGACCGTGATGCCCACCGGGGTGGACGTCCCGGACGCGCCCAGGCTGTCGTAGGCCTTCGCCACCAGGGAGTGACTGCCCACGGTCAGCCCGGAGGCCGACAGCGTGTACGGGGCGCTGGTGTCGGTGCCGAGCAGGGTGGTGTCGTCGTAGAACTCCATCTTGGTGATCGTGGCGTTGTCGGCGGCCGCGGCGGTCGCCGCGAGCGGCACCGCGGCCCCCTGCGTGTAGACCGCGCCCGGCGCCGGGCTGGTCAGCACGGTGACGGGGGGCTGGTGGGCGCCGGTGCACGGCGTGCCGTTGACCGAGAACGAGGTGGGGGCGGCGTTGGCGCCGCTGTAGGTGAACTGCGCGCCGGCGCTGACGGCCGCTCCGGCCGCGACCGTCGCGTTGTAGGGGGCGTTGACCACGGTGACCGTCTGGCCCGACTGCGACCAGGTGCCGTTCCAACCGTTCGTCAGCTTCTGGTTGCCCGTGTAGGAGTACGCCAGGGACCAGCCGTTGATGGGGTCCGTGCCCCGGTTGGTGAGGGTGAGCTCCGCGGTGAAACCGGAGCCCCAGTCGTTGGCCTTGTAGTCCACGCTGCACTGGAGAGCCGCCGCCCGGGCGGGCGTCGTACCGGTGCTGAGCATGGCCAGGGGGAGTGCGAAAGCCGCCGCCAGGGCGGTCCACAGGCGCCGCGTCCCACGGCGTCCGCGTGCGGGATCCATGGTGCTGGTTCCTCCTTGCGGCTCGAGGAAGGTGGGGGGAGGAGCAACAAGCCTTGAACCAGTGGGAGCGCTCCCATAGTGCGTAGACCCTGGAGTGCGGTCAAGGTGCTTGAAGAGTCGAAAAGATTCGACCCGAAAAGTTGAGGGAAAGTCAGCGACTGCCCTGTTCTTTGCCGACGCTTGGCGCTAGCTTCGGTGACACCAGTGGGAGCGATTCCATCAGTCGACGCGTCCGTCACGACGCGCCCGAACTGTGAGGAGTCGCTCATGCGACACCCCCCGCGTTCAGTACTTTTAGCCGTCTCCGGCACGGTCGCCCTCGTCGCGGGCGCCCTGCTGCCGGTCGTGACGGCACAGGGAGCCGCGCCCGCCCGCACGGTGGAGTACTCGGTCACCGGACGGTGGGACGCCGGCTTCCAGGCGTCCGTGAAAGTCACCGACAACGCGGCGGCGGTGAACGGTCGGAGCCTGAGCTTCGACCTCGCGAACGGACAGAAGGTCACCCAGGGCTGGAACGCCAAGTGGCCCCGGTCCGGCGCCACCGTCACCGCGGCGAACGAGAGCTGCAACGGCTCGCTCGGCGCCGGCGCGAGCGTCACCACCGGGTTCGTCGCCTCCCGGGCGGGAGCCAACGCCGTACCCGTGACCTTCCGGCTGAACGGCGCGACCTGCTACGTCGACACCCAGCCGACGCCCACCCCCACCCCGACATCGTCCCCGACCACCCCACCGGGCGACGGCGGGCGGCCGCCCGCACTGCGCGTCCTCGGCAGCCGGTTCGTGGACGCGAGCGGAGCCACCCGCCGGCTGCTCGGCGTCAACCGCAGCGGCGGCGAGTTCATGTGCTTGATCGCGGCGTCGTCGACGGGGCCGTCGAAGATGCCGCGGCCTGCGACCGAGGCCTGCGGGGACTCCACGCCGGCCCCCGTCGCCGACCGGGTGCCGCTCGTCGCCGGTGAGATCGGCGAGAACACCTGCTCGCACGGGTTCGTCGACCAGGTCATGCGGTGGTTCGACGAACACCGGCTGTCCTGCCTCGGCTGGACCTGGAACATCCGGAACTGCTCCACGGGACCCGCTCTGATCAGCGACTGCAACGGGACGCCCACCGCCTTCGGCGTCGGGCTGCGCGATCACCTGCGCGTCCTGAACGGATGACCCGCACCACCACCCCACACCCCCCGGAACGAGAGAAGGAAACCCGCACTCATGAGCCGTAGCAGAACAGCGATACTCGCCGCGCTGGCACTGGTCGCCGGCGCCTCCGGGACGGCGCTCGCGGTCGTCCCCGGCGCCTCGGGCCTCGCCGCCGCGCCCTGCACCGTCGACTACAAGGTGCAGAACGACTGGGGAAGCGGCTTCACTGCCAACGTCACCGTCACCAACAACTCGGCCGCCAAGTCGAGTTGGGCGGTGAAGTGGTCGTACGCCGGGAACCAGAGGGTCACCAACGCCTGGAACGCGAAGGTCACCCAGTCCGGCGCGGCGGTCACCGCGGCCAACGAGACCTACAACGGCTCGCTGGGGACCGGCGCTTCGGTCAGCTTCGGTTTCCAGGGCGCTTACAGCGGCGGCAACGCCGTCCCGGCCACGTTCACCCTGGACGGCGTCACCTGCAACGTCGACGGCGGCGGCCCCACCGACCCGGGCCCGACCGACCCGGGCCCCACCGACCCCGGCACCCCCGGCAGGGTCGACAACCCCTACACCGGCGCCAAGGTGTACGTGAACCCCGAATGGGCCGCCAACGCCGCCGCCGAGCCGGGCGGCAGCCGCATCTCCAACCAGCCCACCGGCGTCTGGCTCGACCGCATCGCCGCGATCAACGGCGCAGGCGGCAAGATGGGCCTGCGTGCCCACCTCGACGAGGCGCTGCGCCAGAAGGGCAGCGGTCAGCTCGTCGTCCAGCTGGTCATCTACAACCTGCCCGGACGCGACTGCGCGGCCCTCGCCTCCAACGGCGAGCTCGGCCCGACGGAGATCGACAAGTACAAGACGCAGTACATCGACCCGATCAAGACGATCCTCGCCGACCCCAAGTACGCCTCGCTGCGGATCGTCACCACCATCGAGATCGACTCGCTGCCCAACCTCGTCACCAACACCGGGAGCCGGGTCACGGCCACCCCGCAGTGCGACGTGATGAAGGCCAACGGCAACTACCAGAAGGGCGTCGGCTACGCCCTGAACAAGCTCGGCGACGTGCCCAACGTCTACAACTACATCGACGCCGGCCACCACGGCTGGATCGGCTGGGACGACAACTTCGCACCGAGCGCGGCCCTGATGAAGGAGGCCGCGACGACGGAGGGCGCCACGGTCAACGACGTCCACGGCTTCATCACCAACACGGCCAACTACAGCGCGCTGAAGGAGAACAACTTCACCGTCAACGACAACGCGGGCGGCAAGTCGGTCCGCGAGTCCAAGTGGGTCGACTGGAACCGTTACGTCGACGAGCTGTCCTTCGCCCAGGCGTTCCGCAACCAGCTGGTGACGGCGGGCTTCAACTCCGGCATCGGCATGCTGATCGACACCTCCCGCAACGGCTGGGGCGGTTCCGCCCGGCCCGCCGGACCGGGGCCGACGACAACCGTCGACGCCTACGTCGACGGCGGCCGCTACGACCGCCGTTTCAACACCGGCAACTGGTGCAACCAGGCCGGCGCCGGCCTCGGTGAGCGCCCGAAGGCGGCCCCGGCCGCCGGGATCGACGCCTACGTGTGGATGAAGCCGCCGGGTGAGTCCGACGGGTCGAGCTCGCTCATCCCGAACGACGAGGGCAAGGGCTTCGACCGGATGTGCGACCCGACGTACAAGGGCAACCCGCGCAACAACAACAACATGTCGGGCGCCCTTCCGGACGCGCCGCTGTCCGGCAAGTGGTTCTCGGCGCAGTTCCAGCAGCTGATGCAGAACGCGTACCCGCCGCTGCCGTAGCCGTCTGAGCGCAGTCCGCGCCCGGCCGTTCCCCTCTCCGGGAACGGCCGGGCGTGCCGGTGCGCTACGGACCCCCGTTTTGCCGTAACGGCAACACGGGTGGCCTTCTCCCGGTGCGTCGGCGCACGCTGTCGGCACAGCGGACGAGAGGCTGACCACCATGGCGCACCAGCAGCGGCACCACCAGCACGACCACCACGGCCTTCCGGGGCACCGGCACGGGCCCGCCGGGCCGGGGAGCGGCACCGAGATCGACTGGGCGGAGATGGCCCCCCATCTGGAGGCCCAGGCCGAGCTGTTCACGCCCCTGTACGAGCGGGCGCTGTCCTGGCTGGGCACGGAGGTGACCGAGCCGGGGCTGATCGTCGACGTGGGCAGCGGTCCCGGGGTGGTCTCCTGCCTGTTCGCCGAGACCTTCCCCGGCGCGCGGGTCCTGGCCGTCGACGGTTCCGAGCCGCTCCTCCAGCGGGCCAGGGCACGCGCCGAACGCCTCGGACACGGCGACCGGTTCGACACCCTGGCCGGTGAACTCCCGGGAGCACTCGACGAGTTGGACTACCCGGCCGATCTGATCTGGGCCGGCCGCAGTCTGCACCACCTGGGCGACCAGCGGGCCGCCCTCACCGCGTTCGCTCAGCGGCTGGCGCCCGGCGGCATGCTGGCGATCATGGAGGGCGGGCTGCCGTCCCGGTTCCTGCCCCGCGACCTCGGCTTCGGCCGCCCCGGTCTGGAGGCGCGGCTCGACGCCGTGCAGGAGGAGTGGTTCGCCCGGATGCGGGCCGACCTGTCCGGCGCCGTCGGCGAGGTCGAGGACTGGCCGGCACTGCTCGGCGGGGCGGGCCTGAAGCACGCCCGCAGCCGCAGCTTCCTCCTCGACCTGCCCGCCCCCGCCTCCGAACCGGCCCGCGCCTACGCCGTCGCGCAGTTCGAGCGCTGGCGCGACGCCTCCGAAGAGGCTCTCGCCCCCGAGGACCGGGCCGCGCTGGACCGGCTCCTCGACCCGCGCGACCCGGCGAGCCTGCACCAGCGGCCGGACGTGTTCCTCCTGGCGGCCCACACCGTCCACACGGCGGTCAAGCCTGGGTAGGCGGATTTCGAAAACAGTGTCGCCGGACGCACCCGTGGCCGGCCCGGATGCTTCCGGGCCGGCCACGGTGGTGCTCGCCGCGCCGGCGGCCTGGCGCCGGCGGCCGGTCTCAGACCACGTCGAACGTGGCCGGGTCCGGGCCGATGCGCCGGTCCTCGTTGAGGGCGCTGATCGCGGCCAGGTCCTCGTCGTCCAGGCTGAAGTCGAAGACCTCGATGTTCTCCTTGATCCGCGACGGCGTCACGGACTTCGGGATCACGACGTTGCCGAGCTGGAGGTGCCAGCGCAGCACGACCTGGGCCGGGGTGCGCTCGTGCTTCTGCGCGATGGCGACGATCGCCGGGACCTCCAGCAGGCCCTTGCCCTGGCCGAGCGGCGACCAGGCCTCGGTGGCGATGCCCCGCTTCGCGTGGAAGTCGCGCGAGGCCTGCTGCTGCAGGTGCGGGTGCAGCTCGATCTGGTTGACCGCCGGGACGACCGACGTCTGCTCGATCAGCCGCTCCAGGTGCTCCGGCAGGAAGTTGGAGACGCCGATCGCCCTCGCGCGGCCGTCCGCGAGCAGCTTCTCGAACGCCTTGTACGTGTCGACGTAGGTGTCCTTGGCCGGCAGCGGCCAGTGGATCAGGTACAGGTCGACGTAGTCCAGACCCAGCTTGTCGAGGGAGGCGTCGAACGCGCGGAGCGTCGCGTCGTACCCCTGGTCGCTGTTCCAGAGCTTGGTGGTGACGAAGATGTCCTCGCGGGGCAGGCCGGAGTCGGCGATCGCCTTGCCGGTGCCCTCTTCGTTGCCGTAGATCGCCGCTGTGTCGATGCTGCGGTACCCGGCCTCCAGCGCGGTGCTGACCGCCTGGGCGGCCTCGTCGTCCGGCACCTGCCAGACGCCGAAGCCCAGCTGGGGCATCTCGACGCCGTTGTTCAGGGTGATCGGGGATACCTTGCTGCTCACGAGCCCTTGATCCTTCGGTTGTCCGTCAAAAGTGTCTCCCATCGTCAACGATCACGAGGCGTGATGCATTCCTGACTCCGGAATCCGCTTCGGCGGGTCTGCGGGGAGCCTCAGGTGCGGTACAGCGCTTCGACCTCGTCGGCGTACGCGTTTTCGATGGCTTTGCGCTTCAGCTTCAGCGACGGTGTCAGCAGGCCGTGCTCCTCGGTGAACGGCTGGGCGAGGATGCGGAAGGTGCGGATGGACTCCGCCTGCGACACCAGCGTGTTCGCGGCGACGACGGCCCGGCGCACCTCCGCCTCCAGGTCCGCGTCGCGCACCAGATCGGCCGGAGCCAGCTGCGGCTTGGCCCGCATCTGCAGCCAGTGTTCGACGGCCTCCTGATCGAGGGTGACCAGAGCGGCGACGAACGGCCGGTCGTTGCCGACGACGATGCACTGGTTCACCAGCGGATGGTCCCGAACACGTTCCTCCAGCAGCCCGGGGGAAACGCTCTTGCCGCCGGAAGTGACGAGGATCTCCTTCTTGCGGCCGGTGATGGTGAGGTAGCCGTCCTCGTCGAGGGAGCCCAGGTCGCCGGTGGCCAGCCAGCCGTCGTGCAGCGTCTCGTCGGTGGCCTTGGGATTGTTCAGGTACCCCTGGAAGACGTTCCCCCCGCGCAGCCAGATCTCCCCGTCGTCCGCGAGGTGCACGGTCATGCCGGGGATGGCCTGGCCGACGGTGCCGTACCGGGTGCGCCCGGGCGGGTTGGCGGTCGCGGCCGCGGTCGACTCGGTCAGGCCGTAGCCCTCGTAGATCTGCACGCCCGCGCCGGCGAAGAACAGCCCCAGCGTGCGGTCCATCGCCGAGCCGCCGGACATGGCGTGCCGGACCCGGCCGCCCATCGCGGCGCGCACCTTGGAGTAGACGAGCTTGTCGAACAGCTGGTGCTGCACGCGCAGACCCGCCGACGGACCGGGCCCCGTGCCCCACGCCTTCGCCTCCACGGCCTCCGCGTACTGCACGGCCACCCCGACCGCCTTCTCGAACGGCCCGGCCTTCCCCTCCCGCTCCGCCTTGCGGCGGGCCGCGTTGAAGACCTTCTCGAAGATGTACGGCACGGCCAGGAAGAAGGTCGGCTTGAAGGCGGCGAGATCGGGCAGCAGGGCGGCGGCGTGCAGTTGCGGCTGGTGGCCGAAGCGGACCCGGCCGCGGATCGCGGCGACCTCCACCATCCGCCCGAAGACGTGCGCGAGCGGCAGGAAGAGCAGGGTGGCCGCTTCGTCGCCCCGGCGGGAGTGGAACACCGGCTCCCAGCGCTCGATGACCGTGTCCGCCTCGAACATGAAGTTGCCGTGCGAGATGACGCAGCCCTTGGGGCGGCCGGTGGTGCCGGAGGTGTAGATGATCGTGGCGACCGAGTCGGGCGTGACCGCCTCCCGGTGCCGGTGCACCACGTCGTCGTCCAGCCCGGCGCCCGCCTCGTAGAGCTCCTGCACACAGCCGGAGTCGAGCTGCCAGAGTCTGCGCAGCGCGGGGAGGCGGTCGATGACGGTGGCGATCGTCATCGCGTGGTCCTCGTGCTCCACGACGGCGGCCGTGACCTCCGCGTCGTGCAGCATCCAGAAACACTGCTCGGCGGAGGACGTCGGATAGACCGGCACCACCTGGGCGCCGACGGTCCACAGGGCGAAGTCGAAGAGGGTCCACTCGTACCGGGTGCGCGACATGATCGCGACGCGGTCGCCGAAGCGGACGCCCTGCGAGAGCAGGCCCTTGGCGAGCGCGAGGACCTCGTCGCGGAACTCGGCGGAGGTGACGTCCCGCCACTCGCCCCGTTCGTCCTTGCGGCCGAGCGCGATGTGCTGCGGGTCCTCCTGGGCGTGCTCGAAGACGACGTCGGCCAGTCCGCCCACCGGCGGCGCCAGCGCCAAGGGAGGGTTGGAGAACTCGCGCAAATCCCGCACCCCGCTTCTCAATGCCCCACAGCGCCGTGAAAGCTACCCCACCCCCGACGGGTGCGGGAGGGGGTGGAAAAGCGAGCGATGCTCTCGTCTGCGCCGGTCAGTGCCGGAAAAAGGGCCCACATGGGGAAGGGTCGGACAGGAAGCTGACGTCCGAGTAAGTTTCGGTGCCGTAACCTCCACCGAATCTTCCCGTTCCGGTCACGCCGTCCGACTCCCCGAGCGGCTCTCGTGCGGCCCTGCACGGCTGCCGTACGGCGCCTGAGGCTCCCGTCTCAGGTGCGGCGCCGCAGCCGGTCGCCGGCCGCGAGGATCGCCGTCGCCAGGGCGTCCGCCGCGCCCTGTGCGGACGGGCGGCGGCGGCCGTGCACCAGGACGAAGTCCACCCGGCCCAGCTCCGGCAGCCCCGACCGCTCCGGCACGCGGACCAGCCCGGGCGGGATCAGGCCCCGTGAGTGCGCCATCACGCCCAGCCCGGCCAGGGCCGCTGCGATCAGCCCGTTGAGGCTGCCGCTCGTGCACGCGATCCGCCACGCCCGGCCCTGTCGCTCCAGCGCCTCCAGGGCGAGCGCCCGGGTGATGCCGGGCGGCGGGTAGACGATGAGCGGGACCGGGCGGTCGGGGTCCAGGCGCAGCCGCTCCGCGCCGATCCACACCAGCTCGTCGTGGTGGACCAGCTCGCCCCGGCCGTCCTCGGGGCGCCGCTTGGCCAGCACCAGGTCCAGCTTCCCGGCGGCCAGCTGCTCGTGAAGGGTGCCGGACAGCTCCACGGTGAGCTCCAGGTCCACCTCCGGGTGGTCGTGCCGGAAGCCCTCCAGGATCTCCGGCAGCCGCGTCAGCACGAAGTCCTCGGAGGCGCCGAAGCGGAGCCGGCCGCGCAGCCGGGTGCCGGTGAAGAACGCCGTCGCCTGCTCGTGCACCTCCAGGATCCGGCGGGCGAAGCCGAGCATCGCCTCACCGTCCTCGGTCAGCTCCACGGAGTGCGTGTCCCGGGAGAACAGCGTCCGCCCGGCCGCCTCCTCCAGCCGGCGCACGTGCTGGCTCACCGTGGACTGGCGCAGCCCCAGCCGGCGAGCGGCCTGCGTGAAACTCAGCGTCTGGGCCACCGCGAGGAAGGTGCGCAGGTGAGAGGGGTCGTACATACCGATCACGGTACCCCCGGCAGGCAGCGGTCATCACGAACCGCGATGGCAGTCAGAGGGGTGTGCCGGATTCCCGATCACGGCGACGGAGGGCACGATGGTCAGGGCGAGAAGAGTCAAGAGCAAGCAGAGCAAGAAGAGCATGTGGAGCACCGTGAAACGCCTGCGCCGGCCGAGCCGACTGCCGAGCCGTCTGCCGATCGATCCGTACATCCTCCTGCTGCTGGGGACCGTGGGCCTCGCCGCGCTCCTCCCGGCGCGCGGGACGGCCGCCGACGTGGCCTCCGGCGCCTCCACGGCCGCGATCGCCTTCCTCTTCTTCCTGTACGGCGCCCGGCTGTCCACCCGTGAGGCGCTGGACGGCCTGAAGCACTGGCGACTGCACGTCACCGTCCTGGCCTGCACGTTCGTCGTGTTCCCGGTGCTCGGCCTGGCCGCCCGCGGACTGGTCCCGGTGGTCCTGACCGACCCGCTCTACCAGGGTCTGCTCTTCCTCACCCTCGTCCCGTCGACGGTCCAGTCGTCGATCGCCTTCACCTCCATCGCCCGCGGCAACGTCCCCGCGGCGATCTGCGCCGGGTCCTTCTCCTCGCTCGCCGGGATCGTCGTCACCCCGCTGCTGGCCGCCGCGGTGCTCGGCGGCACCGGCGGCGGCTTCTCGGCGGACTCGCTCGTCGAGATCGTGCTGCAACTGCTCGTGCCGTTCGTCGCGGGGCAGGTGCTGCGGCGCTGGATCGGTGGTTTCGTCGCCCGGCACAAGAAGGTCCTCGGATACGTCGACCGGGGCTCCATCCTGCTCGTCGTCTACACCGCGTTCAGCGAGGGCATGGTCCAGGGCGTCTGGACCCGGGTCGGCGTGGGCCGGCTGGGCGCTCTGGTGGTCGTCGAGGCCGTGCTGCTCGCCGTGATGCTCGCGCTGACCTGGTACGGCGCGAAGGCGCTGCGGTTCGGCCGCGCGGACCGGATCGCGATCCAGTTCGCCGGCTCCAAGAAGTCCCTCGCCTCGGGGCTTCCCATGGCGAGCGTGCTGTTCGGGGCGCACGCCTCACTGGCGGTGCTGCCGCTGATGCTCTTCCACCAGATGCAGCTCATGGTCTGCGCGGTGATCGCCAAGCGCCGGGCCCGCGACCCGCTGCCGGAACCCGAACGCGACCAGTTCACACAGCCGTTGACCGGGATTTCCGGTGCGGACGGCTGACGACGGATAACGTTCCGTCATGACCGCACCCCTCGTGCTCGACCCCGCGCGCACCGCCCTCGTCCTCGTCGACCTGATGGACCGGATCCTCGCGCTGCCCCTGGCGCCCCGCAAGGGCGCCGAAGTGCTCGCCACCGCCGAGGAGTTGGCGGGCAGGTTCCGTGCGGCCGGGGCTCCCGTCGTCCTCGTCCGCGTCGAACGGCCCGGCGTCGCCGAGCAGCCGCCCGGCAGTTCGCTGGCCCAAGGGCTGCCGCGCGACGGCGACATCGAGGTCGTCAAGCAGACCCTGGGCGGGTTCCACGCCACGGGCCTGGAGGAGCGGCTGCGCCGGCGCGGTGTCGCCACGCTGGTGTTCGGCGGCATCGCCACCAACCTCGGCGTGGAGTCCACGGCCCGCGCCGCGAGCGACCTCGGCTACGACCTCGTCTTCGTCGAGGACGCCATGTCCGCCCTCACCGAACCGGAGCACGAGGCGTCGGTACGGCTCGACTTCCCCCGTCTGGGCACGGTGGCCTCCGCGGGGCAGGTGACGTTCGGGACGGGATGACGACGGCGCGAGGACCCTCCGGGGCCGCTCAGCCCCGGTCGGCCGTGCTCCGCAGGGCGATGCGGTCCTCACCCGCGTACACGTTCATGGAGGAGCCCCGCAGGAAGCCCACCAGCGTCAGCCCGGTCTCCGCCGCGAGGTCCACCGCCAGCGAGGACGGCGCCGAGACCGCCGCGAGCACCGGGATGCCCGCCATCACGGCCTTCTGGGCCAGCTCGAACGAGGCCCGGCCCGACACCAGCAGGATGGTGCGGGACAGCGGCAGCGCGCCGTCCCGCAGGGCACGGCCCACCAGCTTGTCGACCGCGTTGTGACGCCCGACGTCCTCCCGCACGTCCAGCAGCTCCCCGTCCTCCGAGAACAGCGCCGCCGCGTGCAGCCCCCCGGTCCGGTCGAAGACCCGCTGGGCCGCGCGCAGCCGGTCCGGAAGGGCCGACAGCAGCTCCGGCTCCACCCGCAGCGGCGGCGTGTCGGCGATGGGCCAGCGGGCCGTCGTACGGACCGCGTCCAGGCTCGCCTTGCCGCACAGACCGCAGGAGGAGGTGGTGTAGACGTTGCGCTCCAGGGTGATGTCGGGGACGACGACGTGCGGCGCCGTCCTCACGTCCACCACGTTGTACGTGTTCGTCCCGTCCGCCGTCGCCCCGGCGCAGTACACGATGTTCAGCAGATCGGACGCCTCGGCCAGGACGCCCTCGCTGACCAGGAAGCCGGCGGCCAGCGCGAAGTCGTCGCCGGGCGTGCGCATGGTGATGGCGAGCGGCCGGCCGTCGAGCCGGATCTCCAGCGGCTCCTCCGCGACGAGCGTGTCCGGCCGGGTGGAGAGCGCCCCGTCCCGTATGCGGAGCACCTTGCGTCGTTCGGTGACTCGTCCCATGGCGTGATCAGCCCCGGTTCTGTACGTGACCCTGACGATCTCATTGTCCTGCACGCCGAGCGCGGGTCGCGGCCCGGAGGTCAGGGGCTGTCCGGCGGATCATGCCGCAGACGCGGGGGCTGGCACGCCCACCTGGGCCGAACGGTCCCGTTGCTTTCCTGCGACTTGATCCGCCGGACAGCCCCTAGCGGGAAACCGACAAGCCCGGCTCGTGTTTCCTGTCGCTTGTCGCGTCCCCGTACCCGCGAGTCACTCACCAGACTGGTGGATCCCGCTACCCAAGGCAACGAGGGGGACCCGCTCATGAACGGCTCGCGCATCACCGCCATCGGCCACTACCAGCCCGCCAAGGTGCTCACCAACGAGGAACTGGCGGGCATGGTCGACACCAGTGACGAGTGGATCACGAGCCGGGTGGGCATCCGCACGCGGCACATCGCGGGCCCCGACGAGCCCGTAGACGAACTGGCCGCGCACGCCGCCGCCAAGGCCCTCGCGACGGCCGGGCTCACCCCCGCCGACATCGACCTCGTGCTGGTGGCCACCTCCACGGCCGTCGACCGCTCGCCCAACATGGCCGCCCGGGTCGCCGCCCGCCTCGGCATCCCGGGTCCGGCGGTGATCGACGTCAACGTGGTGTGCGCCGGCTTCACCCACGCGTTGGCCACCGCCGACCACACCGTCCGGGCCGGGGCCGCGCGCCGCGCCCTGGTGATCGGGGCCGACAAGATGTCCGAGGTGACCGACTGGAACGACCGCACCACCTGCGTCCTCGTCGGCGACGGGGCGGGGGCCGCCGTGGTCGAGGCGTCCGAGCAGCCGGGCATCGCGCCGGTGCTGTGGGGCTCGGTGCCCGAGATGGGGAACGCGGTGCGCATCGAGGGGCAGCCCGCCCGGTTCGCACAGGAGGGGCAGAGCGTCTACCGCTGGGCGACGACCCGGCTGCCACCGCTCGCCCGGGAGGCGTGCGAGCGGGCGGGGCTCACCCCCGAGGACCTCGCCGCCGTCGTCCTGCACCAGGCGAACCTGCGGATCATCGAACCCCTCGCGCAGAAGATCGGCGCCGTCAACGCGGTGGTCGCGCGCGATGTGACCGATTCCGGGAACACCTCCGCCGCGAGCATCCCGCTCGCCTTCTCCAAGCTGGTCGAGCAGGGCGTGCTCTCCACCGGCGACCCGGTCCTGCTGTTCGGCTTCGGCGGGAACCTGTCGTACGCGGGACAGGTCGTCCGCTGCCCGTGATCGGCCCCCGGCGGGGCGGGGCCCCGGGCCGGTGAATACGCAGGTGAAACGCACTCCCAAAGCTTGGTATGGTTGTCCTCGTCGCCGCGGGGACCACCCGCACGGGCGGCAGACACCTTGTCCGGGTGGCGGAATGGCAGACGCGCTAGCTTGAGGTGCTAGTGCCCTTTATCGGGCGTGGGGGTTCAAGTCCCCCCTCGGACACTCATCACAAACCCGCATCGGGGTGCACCCGGTGCGGGTTTTGTCGTGTGTGCGCCCGCCGCCCGCCGATCTCCTCGAATGCCGCGGAACACCGTTATGCCGCAGAGCGCTGTTACGTCGCAGAACACCGTTACGCCGCAGAGCGTTGTTATGCCGCGGAACCCCGTTTATCGCTTCCGGGCGGCGCGGCCTGTCGCGAAGCTGTCGGCGCGCTGTCTGACGGGCCGTCAATGAGCGTCAAGGGCGCGTATGTTGGCGGTCGTTGATCGCATCTTGTGGTGATACGATCACGGCGCTTGTAGAGCGGGCGGATGGGTGGAAGACGACATCCTCGACTACGGGGACGGTCCGGGCGTTGACCCCGCTGCGGGCGGTCCGCCGGTCCACCCGCGTTGACGGGAATTCAGCACTGGCCGTCAGTCGCCTGAAGAGAGTCTTATGACTGATTACATACAGAACCCGGTATTCTGGGCTCTCCTCGTCGCCGTGATCGTCGCAGTCGCCCTCCTTGTTCGCCAGCGGAGGGCCACGCGCGCGTTAAGGCAGGAGTTCGCAGATCTCAGGGCTCAGCACACCGAGCTGGAGAACGGGTACGCGAAATCCGTCGAGGCAGCCCAGGACAGAGCCGAAGAGGCAACGAAAACCGTCCTGAAGTCCGCGATGCGGACCCTTCAGGGCCTCGCCGCGGAACAGCAGTTGATCGTTTCCCGGTTGCAGAACAAATACGGCGAGTCGGTCATCCTCCAGGACCTCCTGGAGATCGACCACACCAACTCCCAGTTCGGCCGCCGGGCCCAGTCCATCGCGGTGCTCTGCGACGGTTGGCTCGGCCGCCAGCGCGACGTGGCCTCCGTGTACGACGTGGTCCGCAGCGCACAGGGCAGGATCCGCCACTACCGGCGGGTGGAAATCCTCTCGCAGGTCGATTTCGGCATCACGAGCCGCGCCGTCGAACCGGTGGCGCTGGCCCTCGCCGAAATGCTCGACAACGCCACCAGCTATTCCAGCCCGGACACCGTCGTCGAAATCAACATCCGCACCGTCCCCAAGGGGATCTGCATCGTCGTGGACGACGCGGGTGTCGGAATGAACGACGAGGAGCGGGCTCGCGCGGAGAAACTCCTGTCGAGCGAACGCGTCTCCGGCGTCTCGGGGCTCGGAAACCCGCCCCAGTTCGGATTCGCGGTGATCGGAGTCCTCGCCGAACGCTTCGGCTTCGAAGTGTCGGTCGACTCCTCCTCGCCCTACGGCGGCGTACGTGCGGTCCTCCTCCTGCCGCACGACCTGCTCACCAGCGCGCCCGAGCAGAAGGAGCCGGCCCCGGCCGTCACCGCGGCCCCCGCCCCCGCCCCCACCCGCGGCGGGCCGGAACCCGTACCCACCGCGACCGGCACCACCGCCGACGGACTGCCCAAGCGGCGCCGCAAGAGGCCGATGGCCATCGTCCCCGGCAGCGCGTCGAACACCCCCTCCTCCGCCCGCTCGGGCGCGGAGACGGCGGCGATCATGGGCGCGTTCCAGCGCGGCACCCAGTCGGGCCGACGGGCCACCCCTGCGGACAACGCGGAACAGACGAGCAGCACACGCGGTACGAGAAACGAAGGGCATGAGTTCTCGTGAACGACGATCTGTCATGGATGCTTGACAGCGCCCTGGAGATTCCCGGGGCCCTGCACGCCGTCCTGATCTCCGCCGACGGGCTGCTGATGGCCCGGACGCAGGACTTCGGCAAGGACGACGCGGACCGGGTCGCCGCCGCGATGAGCGGCGTGCAGTCGCTCAGCCGCTCCCTCGCCTTCTTCTGCGAGGACACCACCCAGAGGTGGCGGCAGACCCTGGTCGAGTTCGACGGGGGCTGGGTCTTCCTCATCTCCGCCGGCGAGGGCGCCTACCTCGGCGTCTCGGCCTCCCCGGACGTCGACATGGCGGACATCACCTTCCGGATGCAGCAGCTCGTCGGCCAGCTCGGCAAGGCCCTGACGACACCGCCGCGCGAGAACCTCGGCGCCCGCTCATGACGGGTTTCGGTGAACTCGAGCCGCAGACGCCGGAGTTAGTGCGTCCGTACGTCATCACCAAAGGACGCGGACTGCCCGACGAGGAGAAGCTCTCCCTCATCACCCTGGTCACGGCGACCGCCGACCACCGGCAGCGGCCCACGCGGCTCTCCCCGGAGGAGCAGAAGCTGCTCGACCTGTGCTCCGCCGGCTACCTCTCGGTCGCCGAGATCGCGGGGCACACCCAACTGCCCCTCGGCGTGGTGAAGATCCTGCTCGCCGCCCTCACCGAGGGCGGCTACCTCGTCACCCGCCCGCCCGTGCAGCGGGCGCCCCTCGCCGACCGGGAGATCCTGGAGGAGGTGCTGAATGGTCTCAGGGCCAAGTTTGGATGAGCAGGCGTACGTCCGCGGCGGCGCGACGCAGACCGCCGTGAAGATCCTCGTCGTCGGCCACTTCGCGGTGGGCAAGACCACGTTCATCGGCGCGATCTCCGAGATCGAGCCGCTGTCCACCGAGGAGACGATGACACGGGCCGCCGAGTCCGTCGACGACCTCAAGGGCGTCCAGGGCAAGACCACCACCACGGTCGCCATGGACTTCGGCCGCCTCACCATCAGCGACCGGGTCGTGCTCTACCTGTTCGGAACGCCGGGCCAGCAGCGCTTCGTGCAGATGTGGGAGGACATGGCCCGGGGCGCGCTCGGCGCGCTGGTGCTGGTCGACCCCGAGCGGCTCGCGGACTCCTTCGCCGTGATCGACCTCATCGAGCAGTACGGCCTCGACTACGCCATCGCCGTCAACCACTTCGACGGCAGCCCCCTGCGGGACGAGAACGCCCTGCGCGAGGCGCTGGACCTGCTCGACGACACCCCCGTCGTCACCTGCGACGCGCGGGACGAGCAGTCGTCGGCCGAAGCGCTGATCACTCTCGTCCGCCATCTGCAGGACCGTGCCCACTAGGAGCAACACATGGACCGACCCACCGCTCCGGCGCCCCCGCCCGGGTGCCCGGCGCACAACAGCGGCGGCGCAGTGCCGCTGCACGGGCCGGAGTTCGCCGCCGACCCGCAGGCCTACTACGCCTACCTGCGGCACTTCGGGCCCACCGCGCCCGTCGAGCTCGCCCCCGGCGTCGAGGCCACCCTCGTCACCGACTATGCCACCGCGCTGCACCTCCTGCAGGACTCGGCCTCGTTCCGCAAGGACTCCCGCCGCTGGCGTGACTTCAACGACGGCAAGATCGCCCCGGACAGCCCCGTGGTGCCTCTCCTGTCGTACCGGCCGAACTGCATGTTCAGCGACGGCGCCGAACACCTGAGGCTGCGTCAGGCAATCACGGACAGCATGGCGCGCATCGACTCGCGCCGGCTGAGCCAGTCCACCGAGCGGATCTCCGACTTCCTCATCTCCCAGTTCAGCTCACGCGGTTCGGCCGACCTGGTCGGCGGCTACGCCCGGCAGCTGCCGCTGTTCGTGTTCAACGAACTGTTCGGCTGCACCGCCGACATCGGCGACCGCGTGTTCTTCGGCATCTCCGGCATGTTCGACGGGGTCAACGCCGAGAAGGCGATCGCAGTGCTGTTCGAGGCGGTCGGCGAGCTCATCGCGCTCAAGCGGGCCAAGCCCGGTGACGACGTCACCTCGTGGCTGATGCAGCATCAGTCCGCGCTCACCGACGAGGAGATGGTCCACCAGCTGGCCCTGCTGCTCGGGGCGGGGGCCGAGGCGCTGGTCAACCTCATCGGCAACACCCTGCACCGGCTGCTCACCGACGACCGGTACGCCTACAAGGGCGGACTGATCGAGGAGGCGCTGGACGACACGCTGTGGGAGAACCCGCCGATGACGAACTACGCGGCCCACTACCCGGTGGCCGACATGGAGTTCGCCGGCCAGAAGCTCTCGGCGGGCGACCTGGTGCTGGTGAGCTTCGCCGCCGCCAACACCGGCCCGGCGCTGACGGCGGCCCGGCAGGCGGGCAGCAACCGGGCGCACCTGGCGTGGAGCGCGGGCCCGCACGCCTGCCCCTCCAAGGACCCCGCCCGGCACATCGCCGTCGCCGCCATCGAGAACCTGCTCAACCAGCTGCCGGACGTCGAACTCTCCGTTCCCGAGGACAGTCTGACGTGGCGTCCGGGGGCGTTCAGTCGCGGTCTGACCACTCTGCCCGCGCGGTTCACCCCGGTCCAGCCGGTACGCCGGCCGGTCGCGCAGACCCGCACCGAGGCGCCCTCGGCGCCCACGGCGGGCACCGGCCGCAGGGGTGAACGAGGAGGAATGTGGAGCCAGTTCCTCAACTGGCTGACGAAGTGATTCAGACGACATCCACAGCCTTCCCGACAACTGCATGAAGTTTCAACGGCGGGGGTAGTGAGCAACGCGGAACCCGTGTTGCTCACGAGAAGAAGGAGGTGTCGTGGACCTCATGTGCCTCGACGCCGAAGCCGTCAGACCCGACTCCGGACGGCCCCAGCCCGCGCCCCACATAACCTGGGGGCGCGTCGCCGCCCCCACCCGACGGGCTCAACTCCACACGCAGGACAGCGAGATACCCGCCCCGACCGGCGGGTATCTTCATGCCCGCCCCCCCGCTCACGGGGAGGCAAGGTGACCGCCCCCACGCTCGACGAGTCTCGTGGCACGGACACTTCGACGCTCGGCTCCCTCACCTCCGCCCAACTGGCCCGCCTGTGCGGGGTCGCCGGGCTGAGCGCCGTCGACGCGAAGACCTACGCCGCCTTGCTCGCCGAGGCGCTGGGACCGGTCGCCGAACGGCCGCTGCACCTTCCGCCGCCGTCGCGGACCTGCCTCTCCGACGACCACACGCCGGTCGAGTACTCGCTCTCCTTCCTCCCGGACGGCGCCTGCGCCCTGCGCGTCCTCGTCGAACCCGGCTGCGCGGCCCCCGACCTGGCGCGAAACGGCCGTGTCGGACTCGACGTCATCCGCGACATGGCCTACCGCTGGGGCTTCTCCACCGACCGGCTCGACGAGCTGGAGGACCTCTTCCTGCCGCCCGCGCCGCAGGGAGCCCTCGCCCTGTGGTGCGCCCTGGAGCTGCGCCCCGGCGGCATTCCCATGCTGAAGGTGTACCTGAACCCGGCCGCCAACGGGGCCGAGCACTGCGCCGAGACGGTGCGCGAGGCCCTGGACCGGCTCGGTCACGGGCAGGCGTTCGCCTCTCTGCCCCCGGCCGACGGCTACCCCTTCCTCGCCCTGGACCTGGGCGACTGGGAGAGCCCGCGGGTCAAGGTCTACCTGCGTCACGACCGCCTCTCCGTCGCCGAGGCGGCCGGCCTGTCCCGGATGGACGCCGGCCCCGGCCCGGCGGAGATCGAGCGGTTCCTGCGCACGGCTTCGGGGCTCGGGGAGAGCGTCTTCGGCGACGACCTCTTAGGCGCCGTCGAGACCGGCCCCGACGGAGAGGAACGGCTCACCGGCCGTCCCGTCCTGACATGTCATGCCTTCACCAAAACGAGCGTCGGACGTCCCACCGGCTTCACCCTGCACGTCCCGGTCCGGGGCTACGCGGCGCATGACGGCGAGTCCCTCTCCCGGGCCACCGACGTCCTGCGCGCCTACGGCATGGACCCCGCTCCGCTGCCCAGGGCCCTGGCCGCCGTCACCTCGCGCCCCCTGGAGGACGGGGTGGGACTCGTCGCCTACCTGGCGCTGGCCCACCAGCGGGGCCGCCCCCCGCGCGTGACCACATACATCTCCTCGGAGGCGTACGACGTCCGCCCGCCCGCCACCCCCCGCCCCGTCACCGCAGCCACGGCGACCGGCTGACGCGCGCAGCGCAGGGCCCGGAGGGGAGCCGTACACCGCCGCACCGCTCCCCTCACCGCCTCACCCGCTCACACCTCGCCCAGCTCCCGCAGGTAGGGCTCCACGTTGACCTGGATCGACGCGCCCTCCGTCTGGCCGTACTGACCGGCGATGCCCGCGAGGTGGGTGGCGATCTCCTTGTGCATGACCTCCGGTTCCGGGAGGACGGCTTCGCCCGTGACGAGGCGTGCGATCCACCGCGACTGGGCCTCCACGAGCCGGGTGATGGAGCCCAACGGCCTTACCAGGCCCACGAAGTAGAGCCCGGGCCGGTCGGCGGCCACGACCCGCTTGTACAGCTCGACCGACCCCTGCGTGCCGACGGGGCAGCCGGCCGGCAGGAACGGGAAGGACATGCGGTAGCCGGTGCAGTGGACAACGGCGTCGGCCCGCTCCGAGGTGCCGTCGGCGAAGACCACCCGGTCGCCGTCGAAACGCTCGATCGCGGGCCTGGGCGTGATCGCGCCGTGGCGGATGCGACTGAGGAGCTCGTCCGAGATGGTGACGGCCGAGGCGAAGAGCGGGTGGTCGGGCTCGGGCAGCCCGTAGTCGGCGAGCCGGCCGCGTATGACGAGCAGCGCCTGCTCGACGAAACGCCGTTGCTCCGCCAGGGACATGGCGGACCACCAGGGCGCGCGGGCGATCTCGTCCAGCGGCATACCGAACAGCTGCTTGGGCAGGACGTGCAGCCCGCGGCGCACCGAGAGCAGGGTCCGCGCGGCGTGCCGGGAGAGGTCTGCGGCGATGTCCACCGCCGACGCGCCGAGCCCCACGACGACGACGTCCTGGCCCGCGAACTCGGCGCCGTCGTGGTAGTCGAGGGCGTGCAGGATCCGGCCGGTGAACGTCTCGGAGCCGGGCGGCGGAGCGGGCAGGGACGGCTCGGAGTTGTGCCCCGACGCGACGACCACGTGGGTGAAGCTCCGCGAGGCGCGCGCGCCGCCGGCGTCGAGGCTGCCGACGGTCCACGTCCCGTCCGCCTCCTGCCGTACGGACTCCACGGTCGTCCCCGTCTCGACGTGGTCCAGGACGCCGGACCACTCGGCGAAGGAGCGCAGGTACGCGGCGACGTCGCTGTGCCGGGGGTAGGTGGGGTAGGAGGCCGGCATCGGGAAACCGGCGTAACCGGTCAGGTCCTTGGCGGTGTTGAGGTGCAGCGACAGATAGCCCGGGCCGCGCTCCCCGGCCTGCGGCCGCCGCCAGATGCCGCCGACGTCGGGCGCCTGCTCCAGGCAGACGAACCCGATGCCCGCGGACTTGAGCGCGTGTGCCGTCGCCAGTCCCGACAGACCCGCACCGATGAGACACACACGCACGACTTCCCCCACTGGAACGACACCGCCTTCACCGGACACGCGCAGTGCCTGCCCATCCCCTGTCTACAGCAACCCGCGAGAAAGATCACAGGAGTTGGGGGTGGCGGCCGGGGAGCTGGGCGATGCGCGCCGTCAGGACTCTGCGGACGCCCACATGCCCCGGACGTGTCCCAGGTGCCGTGTCATGACCTCGCGCACGGCCCGCTCGTCTCGGGCGATCAACGCGTCCAGCAGCTCCAGGTGTTCCTCCGCCGAGGCCGGCAGACGGCCCGACGCGGAGAGCGCGGTCAGGCCGTACAGCCGGGCCCGGCCGCGCAGGTCGCGGACCACCTCGACCAGGTGGGCGTTGCCGGCGAGGGCGAGCAGGCCCAGATGGAAGCGGGTGTCGGCCTCGACGTAGGCGATGAGGTCACCCGCCGCGGCCGCTGCGACGATCTCCCGGGCGGCCGGACGCAGCGCCTCCAGCTCCACCGGGTCGGCGCCGGTCGCCAGCGCGGCCACCGTGGGGATCTCGATGAGCGCCCGGACGTGCGTGTACTCGTCGAGCTGCCGCTCGGAGACGTCGGTGACCCGGAACCCCTTGTTGGGGACCGCGTCGACCAGGCCCTCCTTGGCGAGGTCGAGCAGCGCCTCCCGCACGGGCGTCGCCGACACGCCGAACCGGGCGGCCAGCGCCGGCGCCGAGTGCACCTGACCGGGACGCAGTTCACCGGCGATCAGCGCCGCCCGCAGCGCCTCGGCGACCCGCTCGCGGTAACTGCTGCGACGCCCCCCGAGCACGGGCAGCCGCGGTGCGGCGGGCCGTACGGCGCCGGAGGCTCCGCCGGTCACAGCACGAACCCGGCGGGGAACGGGTCGGTCGGGTCCAGCAGGTACTGGGCCGTGCCGGTGATCCAGGCGCGGCCCGTGAAACTGGGCAGCACCGCCGGACGCCCGGCCACCTCCGTCGTCCCGAGCAGCCGCCCGGTGAAGCGCGTGCCGATGAACGACTCGTTCACGAACTCGGTGTGCAGGGGAAGTTCACCGCGCGCGTGCAGTTGCGCCATGCGCGCGCTGGTCCCCGTGCCGCAGGGCGAGCGGTCGAACCAGCCCGGGTGGATGGCCATCGCGTGCCGAGAGTGACGGGCGGTCGCACCGGGCGCGTAGAGGTGCACGTGGTGGCAGCCCCGGATCGACGGGTCCTCCGGATGCACCGGCTCCGCCTCGGAGTTGATCGCCTCCATCAACGCCAGCCCGGCCCTCAGGATGTCGTCCTTGCGGGCACGGTCGAAGGGCAGCCCGAACTCCTCCAGCGGAAGGATCGCGTAGAAGTTCCCGCCGTACGCGAGGTCGTAGGTCACCGTACGGCCGTCGGCCAGCGTCGCCTTCCTGTCCAGGCCGACGGCGAAGGAGGGCACGTTGCGCAACGTCACCGCACGGGCCGCCCCGTCCTCGACCGCAACCTCGGCGACGACCGGCCCCGCCGGGGTGTCCAGACGGATGGTGGTCACCGGTTCGACGACCTCCACCATGCCCGTCTCGACGAGCACGGTCGCCACCCCGATCGTGCCGTGACCGCACATCGGCAGATAGCCGGAGACCTCGATGTAGACCACGCCCCAGTCGCAGTCCGCCCGGGTGGGCGGCTGGAGGACCGCACCGCTCATCGCCGAGTGGCCGCGCGGCTCGTTCATCAGCAACTGCTTGATTTCGTCCCGGTGTTCACGGAAGTACAACCGGCGCTCGTTCATCGTGGCCCCGGGGATCGTGCCGATCCCGCCGGTGATCACCCGGGTGGGCATGCCCTCGGTGTGCGAGTCGACGGCGTGCAGGACGAGTCTGCTGCGCATGGGAACTCCCTTCTGGGAACGGCGGTCACGCGAGCCCGGCGGCGACGGCCTTCTCGGTGGCCGCCCGGACGGCCGCCTCCTGCTCCGGCGGCAACGGGACCCGCGGCGGCCGGCAGGGGCCGCCGTACCGGCCGACGACGTCCATCGACATCTTGATGGCCTGCACGAACTCCACCCGTGAGTCCCAGCGCAGCAGCGGGTGCAGCTGCCGGTACAAGGGCAGCGCCGCGGTGAGGTCCCCCGCCACGGCGGACCGGTACAGCTCGACCGAGGCGCGGGGGAGCGCGTTGGGGTACCCGGCCACCCAGCCCTTCGCCCCGGCCACCGCCAGCTCCAGCAGCACATCGTCCGCGCCGATCAACAAGTCGAGTTCCGGTGCGAGTTCGGCGATGCGGTAGGCGCGGCGCACATCGCCCGAGAACTCCTTCACCCCGTGGATCAGTCCCTCCCCGTGCAGCCGGGCGAGGAGTTCGGGCACGAGGTCGACCTTGGTGTCGATCGGGTTGTTGTACGCCACCACCGGCAGGCCCGTCTTCGCCACCTCGGCGTAGTGCGCCACCACCGACCGCTCGTCGGCGCGGTAGGCGTTGGGCGGCAGCAGCATCACCGCTGCGCAGCCCGCCTCCCGCGCCTGTTCGGCCCAGCGGCGCGCCTCCGCCGAGCCGTACGCGGCGACGCCGGGCATCACCCGCTCCCCGCCGACGGCGGCGACCGCGGTCTTCACCACCTCGGCGCGCTCCTCGGGGGTGAGCACCTGGTACTCGCCGAGCGAGCCGTTCGGCACGACGCCGTCGCACCCGTTGGCGACGAGCCAGGCGCAGTGCTCGGCGTAGCGGTCGTGGTCGACGCGGAGGTCGTCGTCGAGGGGAAGCGCGGTGGCGACGAGGACGCCGCGCCAGGGGCGGGCGGTCGGGGCGGTCATACGAAGGCCTCTCTTCTCGGTCGGGACTGCACTGGCTCGTCGATCGGGCGGCGGTGAAGGGTCATCCGGGCGGTGGCGCCGTACCGTCCGGCGGGGCCGTCCCGGGTGGCGGCGCGGCGAGGATTCCGAGGGGCACCGGGCGGGCCAACGAGCGTCGTGCGGGCGTGAGTCCGCAGCCGGCGACGCCCGCGACTCCGGGCTCGCACATCCTGCCCTGGCACCAGCCCATGCCCGCCCTCGTCAGCAGCTTCACGGTGCGCAGGTCGCCCGCGCCGAGCGAGCCGACGGCCTCGCGGACCGCGCCGGCGGTCACCTCCTCGCACCGGCACACGACCGTCGCGTCGGTCACGGACTCCTCCCACCGCACGGGCGCCGCGTACGCGCCCTCCAACTCCGCCGCGAAGGACCGCTGCCGAGCGCGTACCCGGGCGGGCGCGGCCCGTCCCCGGAGGTCGGGGGCGGCGCCTCGGAGCCGGGCGGCGGCGGACCGTCCGGCGAGGTGGCCCTCGGCGAGGGACAGGGCCGCGCCGCCGACGCCCGTGGCCTCCCCGGCGGCCCAGACACCGGGGACGTCGGTGCGCTGCTCGTCGTCGACATGGACGTTCGGCCCCTCGAGACGGCAGCCCAGCCCTTCGGCGAGGTCGGTGTGGGGGAGCAGTCCGTGGCCGACGGCGAGGGTGTCGCAGGGCAGCCGCCGCCCGGAGCCGGGCAAGGCCCGTCCTGCCGAGTCGAGCCGGGCGACGGTGACGGCCTCCAGGCGATCTCGGCCGTGCGCCTCCAGCACGGCGTGCCGCGTCATCACCGGCACGCGCCGCGACGCGAGCCGGACCGCGTGACCGGCCGCCTCGACGAGCTTTGCGGCCTGGCCGCCCAGCGCGCGGGCCCGGCGGGCGAAGTCCCTCGGGTCGGCCGACTCGACCAGGCCCACGACCCGGGCGCCGGCCGTCGCGAGGCCGGTGGCGACGGGCAGCAACAGGGGGCCGGTCCCGGCCACGACCACCGCACGGCCGGGCAGCACGAGCCCGCCCTTCAGCATGGCCTGGGCGCCGCCCGCGGTGACCACGCCGGGCAGGGTCCACCCCGGGAACGGCAGGACCTTCTCGTAGGCGCCCGTCGCCAGCAGCACCCCGTCCGCGTGGACGGCGACCGACTCGTCCTGCCGTGCGCCGACCAGCGCGTGCACCTCGAAGCCGGCCGACCGGCGCTCCACGCACCACACATGATGGTCACTCAGGTGCGTGACGCGTCCGGCGGCGATGTGGGCGGCGAGCCCTTCGCGCAGGCGCTCCCAGGTGCGCCACTGGTGGTGCAGCGCCTGCGGGCGGCGGGCGCCGAGCGCTCGGGCGGGCTGCCGGTAGTACTGCCCGCCCGCCTCGGCCGCGGAGTCGACCAGCACGACCTGGACGCCCCGGGCGGCGGCCGCGAGCGCGGCGGCGAGCCCGGCCGGTCCGGCCCCGATCACCGCGAGCACCGCGGCGCGTTCAGCCATCGTGACCCGTCCCCTCCTGCGTGCGGATGTCCGCGCCCGGCAAGGCCGGTGTCACACACGCCCGTTGACCCGGGCGGCCGTCCACCGCCACCAGGCAGTCGAAGCACACGCCGATCCCGCAGAACACACCACGGGGCCGCCCCTCACGGCGGGTCGTGCGCCACGAGGTGACGCCCGCCGACCACAGGGCCGCCGCGATCGTCTGTCCCGGCAGCGCCTCCACGACCCGGCCGTCGAAGGTCACGGTGAACGGGGCGCCGGGCCGGGCCCGGACCAGATCCAGCGGGTTCACGAGGCGGCCTCCTCGGCGAAGCGGTCGGGGCGGAACGGCGCCAGGTCCAGGGCGGGCGCCTCCCCGGTCATGACCTGGGTGATCAACCGCCCGGTGGCGGGGGCGAGTCCGATCCCCGCGCCCTCATGACCGCAGGCGTGGAAGAGGCCGGGAACGCGCGGGTCCGGTCCGACGGCGGGCAGGTGGTCCGGCATGTAGGGGCGGAAGCCCAGATAGGTGCGCATCGCCCTGACGTCGGCGAGGAACGGGAAGAGACGGGTCGCGCCCGCCGCCAGCGCCCTCACCACCGGGAGGGAGAAGGACCGGTCGAACCCGACCCGTTCACGACTCGCGCCGATCAGCACGGGCCCTGCCGCGGTGCCTTCGACGACCGGCGAGGTCTGGAGCGCGGCGGAGTCGCTGGCGACGTCGGCCACGTAGTCGGCGGCGTACACCTTGTGCCGGATGCGGCGCGGCAGCGGCTCGGTGACCAGGACGAAGCCGCGGCGGGGGAGCACGGGCAGTCCGGCGCCCGCGAGCGCGGCGACCTCGCCGCCCCAGGCGCCGGCCGCGTTCACCACGATCGGCGCGAGGAGATCGCCCCGGTCCGTCCCTACGCCGCGTACGCGACCGTCAGGGCCGCGCAGCACCCGCGTCACCGTCCGGCCGGTCTCCAGCCGGGCCTCCGACGCCCGCAGCAGATGGGCTGCCGCCAGGGTCGGCATGACCTGCGCGTCCTGCGGATACAAGACGCCGCCCGCAAGGCCCGCCGCCAGACAAGGTTCCAGGTCGGCGAGTTCACCGGCATCGACCTCGGTCGCCCGCACCCCCGCCGCACGCTGCCCGGCCGCCAGTTCCGCGAGGGCCGTCAGCGCCTCGGGCGTGGAGGCGACGACGAGGCCGCCCTTCGGCTCGTACTCCACCGCCGCGCCCAGCTCTTCGGCCAGCTCACCCCACAACCTCAGGGAAAACAACGCCAGTTCGAGTTCCGGGCCGGGCTCCTTGTCGGAGACGAGGAGGTTCCCCTCGCCGGCTCCCGTCGTACCGCCGGCCACCGGACCCCGGTCCACCACGACGACGTCCAGGCCGGCGCGCGCCGCGTAGAACGCGCAGGCGGCGCCCACCATGCCGGCGCCCACGACCACGACGTCACCCCTGGGATGGTTGGTCACGCCAGTAATATGTCACATGGTCCAGCGCGCCGGAATGCCTCAGGAACCCGAAGCGGGAAGTCAGTTGATCCCGCTCGGAGTGGACTGCGGGCTGCGGCCGGCCAGCACGTCCTGAAGTCGCGGCGTGCCCTGCTGGACCGCGGCCACCGTGGCGGCGTGATCGACGCCGGCGAGCCCGCCGTTGGTGACCGTGATGGCGTCGGCGCCGATCCGCACCACGGCGACGTCCAGAGTGAGCGTGACGGGGTCGCCGTCCGTCGTCCCCTTCATGGTCATCGTCAGCGCCTTGACGTCGTCGCCCACCTTGGGCACCGAGGCCTCGACGACCTGCACGGTACGGCTGCCGCCGTTTCCGCCCGTCACGGTGAACTGGTCGCAGTTGTCGGGCAGCGAAGCCAGCCAGTCCATCGACTTCTCCAGGTCGGCCTGGTCGTAGGCGGCCACCTGGTACAGCAGCCGGGACTGCCCCTGCTGGAATCCTCTGAGCGCCGACGCGCCGGACGGGTCGCCCAGCAGGTCCTCGTCGTAGAGCGTGTCGATGAGGCGCTGGCACTGGGAGGCGTCCGCCTTGCCCGAGATGAAGTCGTTCACGTCCACCTGGCCGATGAGGAGGGAGTCGCGCCAGTCCTGCGCGTCGTCCACCTGGTTCCAGTCGCCCTCCAGATCGGCCTCGGTGATCAGCGCGGTCTCCGCGCCGGACTCGGTGAGGCTCGCGGCGGGCGACGGGCTCCCGGACTGCTTGCCCGACGGCGTGCCCGTGGCGGTCGGGCTCGTCTGGCGGGCGATCGGCTGCTCGGCGACGGGCCGCTCCGCCACGGCGGAGGCCGCGGTGTCCGACTCGGCCGTCGTGTCGTCGCCGCCACCGGAGCAGGCCGCCGTGACCAGCAGCGCCCCGGCGGCGAGGGCGCCGGTCAGAAGACGGGCGGGACGGGCCGCTCGGACCGTGCTCCGGTGCGACCGGTGTGACGGGCGGGACGGGCGAGAGGTGGTCACAGGTGCCTCCTGGAGACGGAACGGGTGCCGGACGCGTCCGCGCGCGCCGGGCGGCGTGGCGGCTGCCCCCCTGCCCTCCCACCGCACCACCGGCCCGGCCGCGTCACCAGCGCACTGGGTCATCCGGGTGACGGAAGGCGCCCGGGGCGGGCCCGGGCGCTTCGGCGTGGACGTTCGCCGGGGCGGCCGCCGTCCCGGCCCGTAAATGCCAGGTGGACGGGCCCGTCGCCAGGGCATCATGTCGGTTCCGTCGCCTGCCGCTCCCGCCCGCCGTCCACGTCCGGGCCGGGGCGGCCGATCACCACCCGGGGGCTCCCATGACCGTCCAGAGCGGGACCGTCCACGACGTGACCGTCCCGAACATCCTGTTGTCCGGCGTCGTCGGCTCGACCGCCTACGGACTCGCGCACGCGGGATCCGACGTGGACCGGCTCGGCATGTTCGCGGCCCCCACCGAGGCACTGCTCGGCCTGCACGGCCCGAAGGAGTCCCACGTCAGCACCGCGCCCGACCGCACCCTGCACGAGGCCGCCAAGTGGTGCCGGCTCGCCCTCGGCGGCAACCCCACCGTCATGGAACTCGTCTGGCTGCCCGACGACCTGTACGAGACACGCACCCCGCTCGGCGACGAACTCGTCGCCATCCGCGGGACGTTCCTCAGCGCCCGCCGTATCCGCGACGCCTATCTCGGTTACGCCACCCAGCAGTTCCGCAAGCTGCAGAACCGCAACGGCGCGGCGGGCCCCGGCGCGGACAGCACCGCCACCGCCAGACGCACCGCCAAGCACGCCCGGCACCTCAAGCGACTGTGCGAGCAGGGCTACCAGCTCTACGCGACAGGCGAGTTGACCATACGCGTCGACGACCCGGACGGCTTCCACCGCTTCGGCGAGCAGGTGGCCGCCGACCCCGAGGCGGCGCTGCCGCTGCTGCGCCGCTACGAGGAGGCGTTCACGCAGACGCGCAGCGCCCTGCCCGAACACCCCGACGACAGGGCGGCCGACGCCTGGCTGCGCCGCGTGCGGCGGCACTTCTACGCGGGCTGAGAGAGCGGAGGGCGGGCGCGGAAAACCCCGTGCGGGGCCCGCCCCTCCCTCCCTACACTCGCCACACACCGCGCGCCCGCCCCGTACAGGGCGAGCGCGTCACCAGGACGAAGACGAACAAGCGAGGGGAGCCGGCCATGCGTGAGCGCACCGCTGCCGTCGTTCCCCCCTCCCGCTTCGAGGTGATCCTCGTGTCCCCGTCCGTCCGGTGCCCGCTGCGCGGCCGGCACCGGACGGCCTGACGGGACCGTCGCTCCGAACACTCCGCACCGCACCACTTCTGTCGGTGCGTCAGCACCACGTCCCGCAGGCGAATCGCGCCGCCCGTTCTTCCCGGAACACCTTGAAAGGCCAAGGGCCGTGCGCAACAACCTCGACCGTCACCTCGCCGCCGTGCGCAACCTGGGCATCCTCGCCCACGTCGACGCCGGCAAGACCACCGTCACCGAGCGGATCCTGTACGCCACCGGGACCACGCACAAGCGCGGCGAGGTCCACGACGGCACCACCGTCACCGACTTCGACCCCCAGGAACGCGACCGTGGCATCACCATCTTCGCGGCGGCCGTCAGCTGCGCCTGGCGGGACCATCGCGTCAACCTGATCGACACCCCGGGGCACGTCGACTTCGCCGACGAGGTGGAGCGTTCGCTGCGGGTGCTCGACGGGGCGGTCGCGGTGTTCGACGCCGTCGCGGGCGTGGAGCCGCAGAGCGAGTCGGTGTGGCGGCAGGCCGACCGGCACGGCGTGCCGAGGATCGCGTTCGTCAACAAGCTGGACCGCGCGGGCGCCGACCTCGACGCCGCCGTGGCGTCGATCCGCGAGAGCCTGCACCCCGTACCGCTGGTGGTCCAGCTGCCGATCGGCGCGGAGGACGCCTTCACCGGTGTCGTCGACCTGCTCCGCATGCGTGCCCTGACCTGGGAGGACGGCGCGGAGACGATGACCGAGGGGGCCGTCCCCGAGGCACTGCGGGAGGAGGCGCTACGCCGGCGGCGGCTGCTGGAGGAAGCGGTGGCGGAACGGCATCCGGCCGCGCTGGAGGAGTTCTGCGACCGGGAGACGCTCTCGGCGAGCACGCTGTCCTCGGCCCTGCGCGACCTGACGCGCACCGGTGACGGCGTGGTCGTGCTGTGCGGCTCGGCCTACCGCAACCGGGGCGTCGAGCCGCTGCTCGACGCCGTCGTCGACTACCTGCCCTCACCCCTGGACGTGCCGGCCGTACACGGTGTGCACGAAGGGGCCGACGAGCGGCGGCCCGCGGACCCGGGGGCGCCGTTCGCGGCCCTCGCGTTCAAGGTCAGCGCCACGAGCACCGGCCGGCTCACCTATGTGCGGGTGTACTCCGGCACGATCGAGAAGGGAGACACCGTGTGGGACGCGACCGCTGGGCGCACCGAACGCATCGGCCGCATCCTGCGCGTCCAGGCCGACCGGCACGCGCAGTTGGAGCGGGCGGTCGCCGGGGACATCGTGGCCGTGGTGGGCCTGAAGTCGGCGCGGGCCGGCTCCACCCTGTGCGCGCCGGACGCCCCGCTCGTCCTGGAGCCGCCCGGCGTCGCCGACCCGGTGGTCTCGGTGGCGGTCGAGCCGCGCCGGAGCACGGACACCGAACGACTGGTCACGGCCCTCGCCCGGCTGGCCGAGGAGGACCCGTCGCTGACGGTCCGCACCGACGCCGACACCGGCCAGACGGTGCTGTCCGGCATGGGTGAACTGCACCTGGAGGTCGCGGTGGAGAAGATCCGTCGCGCCCTTGGCCTGGAGATCAACGTCGGCCGCCCACGCGTCACTTACCGCGAGACGGTGGCGCGCGGAGTGTCCGGCCTGGTCTTCCGGCACGTCAAACAGGACGGCGGCGCGGGCCAGTTCGCCCATGTCGTGCTCGATGTGGAGCCGCTGGAGGACGGGTTCGACTTCCGGTCCGCCGTCGTGGGCGGGCGGGTGCCGCAGGAGTACGTCCGCGCGGTCGAGGCCGGCTGCCGTGACGCGCTCGCCGAGGGTCCCCTCGGCGGGCACACGGTGACCGGGCTGCGCGTCACCCTGACCGACGGCGCGACCCATGTGAAGGACTCCTCGGAGATGGCCTTCCGCACGGCGGGCCGGCTCGCTCTGCGGGAAGCCCTGCGCGGCTGCGTGATGCGGTTGCTGGAACCGGTCGTCGAGGTCACGGTGACCGTGCCGGAGGACGCGGTCGGCGGGGTCCTCGGCGACCTCGCGGCCCGCCGCGGCCGGGTCACCGGCTCGCAGGTGCGCGGGGGAGCGGCCGTGGTGACCGCGACCGTGCCGCTGGCCGAACTGTTCGGCTACGCGACGCGCCTGCGCAGCCGCACCCAGGGCCGCGGCACCTTCACGGCCCGCCCCACCGGCTACGCCCCGGCGCCGACGGTGGCGGCGACGCCGTAGCCGGTGAGGGGGCGGTGCCGAGCCGTGAACGGTTCGGCACCGCCCCCGCGACGGAGGCCGAGCCCGCGGGCGGGTCCGTACGCTGAGTCAGCGTACGGGCACTTTCTGTGGACGGTACGCGGATCTGGACGCCAGTCTTGGTGCTGACGAGGCGTGGGGGCCAGGAACAGCGCGTACGCGAACGGGAGGTGGCCGCGCATGACCTTCAGCGGCATGAGCATGGACGACGAGGGTGAAGGCTTCGAGGAGGGTACGGCCGGCGACGGTGGCTCCGAAAGGGGAGCGATCGACGACGGTTTCGAGGGAGACGACGGCGGCTTCCTCCACAGGGAGGACGAGGAGGAGGGCGAGGACGGTTCCGGCGACTGCGAGCCGGCCCGTGAGCCCGACCCGTCGGACAGTCTGCGCACCTGGGGCGCCGTCAGCCGGGCGCTCCGCGAGCACGCGGGGTACAGCCGGGCGGAGTTCGCGGAGCTCGTCCGCTTCTCCAAGCACACCGTGGAGTCGGTGGAGTTGGGGCGGCGCATGGCCGACGAGGCGTACGTCGAGCGGGCGGAGGAAGTGTCCGGGAACACCGGAGCGCTGCGCGCGTCGGCGAAGTTCGTGACGCGGGGCGACGTGGGCCTGGCGGCCTGGTCGGTGCCCGTGCCGGAGGTGAAGCGCATCTCGTGGTGGCGACGCGGAGCGTCGCGGCGTCGTTCCGGCGGAGCCGGACAGTGCACGCCATGGTGATCTCTCGCGCGAATGTTCCCAGTGACGGTGTGACGGGCAGCGGGCGGGACATCCCCGTCCTCGCCCTCGGTGGTTCCGCCTTCATCGGCGAACGCAACGATTCCCAGGCGCGGTTGGTGGCCCATGACGTCATCGGGCACGTCTTCGACGCGGGCCACGACCTCGCGGAGGAAGTGCCCGACGAGATGGCCGAGGTCGTCCTGCCGTTCCTGGCCGCGCACCGGTGACCGGCGCCGCTTCCTCCGCCGGCGGGCAGGGGCTCCTACAGCCGGGTGGCCGTGCGGACAAGTCCCGCCAGGGCCAGGGAGCGGCCGTGCGCGGGCCAGGCGATGTGGGTGACGACAAGGGGCGCGTCGGTCAGCGGGACGGCGGTGTGCTCGGCCCACAGCCAGGCGCGGGCGGACTCGGGGAAGACGAGGCGCTTTCCGCCGTGGCCGTCCGGCTGGGGTCGACGCCGATGTCGGTCGCCCTGGCCTGGCTGTTGCGGCGGTCGCCGAACATCCTGCTCATCACCGGCACCTCGTCGGTGGCGCACCTGCGCGAGAACGCCGCCGGCGCATACCTGTCACTCTCCGACGAGGACCTCGCCGAGTTGGACAAGATCGGCCGCTAGCGGGACTCCTGGGGTCGGGCACGCCGTGCGGGACGGCGCTCGCCCGGCATCGTCGGCCTCCGTGCAGACAACCCACCCCCACCCTTCCCCGTCCTAGGTGACGCGAAAGACGCTCCGGGACCGACGGGGCGTCTGCGCAAGGGGTTTGAGGAGAGGGTCATTGATCCACGCCCGGCGAACAGGTGCGGCCGTCGTGGCGGTGCTGGCGGCCCTGATGGCCTCGTCCGGACCGGCACAGGCTCAACAGCCGCACGACCTGGCGCTGTTGGAAGCAGCGAAGGGCAACCCGCTCCCGCCGGGGTGGCGGATCGACGGGGAGGCCGGAACGCGTGAGCTGGTCTGGCGTGCGCCGAAGGCCGTGCCCATGGGTGATGCGAGAGTCGAGTTCCGGACCGGGGACCGCCCGTTGGGGGTGCCGAAGCCGGCGAGGGACGGGCGGACCTTCCGGCTCGACCTCGAAGAGAATGAGATACGGCCCGAGCAGTTGACGGATCTGCAAGTCACCGCCGCGGGGCGTCGGCTGGACGCGTCGGCCGACGACACCCGCGGCTCCGGCTCGCGCGTGGCGCGGATGCCCGCGCAGGCGCCGGCGAACGGCGTCGACCCTGGCGAACCCGGCGCGTACCGCACGGTCACCGGCGAGTACGACCTCGCCCCGGTGCGCCTGCCCGGATACGCCACCCCGGTGGAGATGCGCGCGCAGGTGGTGGCGCCGAAGCACGCCGCCGGCAGCCGGCCGCTGGCGCTGTTCCTGCACGGCCGCCACGACACCTGCTACAAGCCGGGCTCCGAGGACGACATGACCGGTGACTGGCCCTGCGCGGACGGCTACCAGCCGATACCGAGCTACCTGGGTCATCTGCGCGACCAGCGGCTGCTGGCTTCCCAGGGCTATGTGACGGTGTCGATCTCGGCGAACGGCGTCAACGCCCAGGACCTGGAGACGGAGGACGCCGGCGCGCAGGCGCGTTCCTCGCTGGTACGGCAGCACCTCGCCCACTGGGCCGACTGGGGCGCCCATCGCTCCACCGCCCCGTTCGTCGTACGCGAGGCGGTGAAGGCGGACCTCTCCCGAGTCCTGCTCGTCGGCCACTCGCGCGGTGGCGAGGGCGTCAACCGGGCCGCGATGGACAGCCTCTACCCGCCGCCGGCCGTCGAGGACGGCTACCGGGGCCCGGTGCGCTGGAAGGTGCGCGGGACCGTGCTCATCGGCCCGACGATCTTCGGCCAGAACCCGGTCGCCGACGTGCCGTCCGTGACGCTGCTGCCGGGCTGCGACGGCGATGTGGCGGACCTTCAGGGCGAGGGCTTCGTCGACGGGACGCGCGGGGTCGGCCGGGGCGCGGCTCTGCACAGCGCGGTCTACATGATCGGCGCCAACCACAACTACTTCAACAGCGAGTGGACCCCGGGCGAGGCCGTCGCACCGGCCAGGGACGACTTCGGGAACGACCCGGAGCAGCCGGACCCGGTGTGCGCGCCGGGCGCCGCGACCCGGCTGACCGCCGCCCAGCAGCACAAGGCGGGCGCCACGTACATCGCCGCCGCGGCCCGGCTCTTCCTCGCCGGCGACGATCGGGTGCTCCCCCTGCTCGACGGTTCCGGCCGGCGGGCCCCGTCCGCCGACCCGGCCCGGGTGCTGACCCACGCGGTCGGCGGCCGCCGCAGCGGTGGCTTCCTGCCGGACGGCGGGGCGAAGGTGACCGGCGCCCGGCTGTGTTCGGCGGTCGACCCCGACCCGGCCGTGGCCTGTCTGGACCCGGATGCCGCCGGATCGTCACCACACTTCGCGTCGTGGGAGACGCGACAGGAGACCGGTCGCAGCGCGGTGCACCTGAAGTGGTCCGTTCCGGGCGCGGCCGCGCGTGTCACCCCGGCCGCGCCGCTCTCCCTCCGCGGCTCCCAGAAGCTCGCGCTCCGGGTCTTCGTGCCGCCGAACACGACCGGCACGACGTTCGACGTGTCCGTCACCGACTCCTCGGACCGTCGGGTGACACTGGGCTCGGTCCGGGTGGACGGGCTCCCGGGTTCCGCGGACACCGCCTCCCACTGGGCTCAGGAGCTGCGCGTCCCGCTGTCGGCTGCGACCCGCGCCGGGCTCGACCTCGGGCACGTCGAATCCCTCGAACTGACGCCCCGTTCACAGTCCGGGCAGGCCTGGCTGATGGACGCCTGGGGCTGGGCGCCCGGCACTTCGGCGGTGAAGGCCACCGCACTGGCGCGTGTCGACGTGGGCCGCACCATCGTCGAGGAGGGCGACTCGGGCACGCGCACCTACCGCATCCCCGTCGAGGTCTCCGGGCACGGCAGCGGGCAGGTCCGCGTGTACGTCATCGACCCCGACAGCGGCCGGGCCGAGAACCGCCTCGTGACCGTACGGCCCGGCGGCGACACGGTCGACGTGCCGGTCGAGGTGAAGGGTGACACGGCCTACGGCGACGACGTGGAGCACGACATCGCCGTCAAGGCGGTCCGGGGCGCCGTCGTCGGCAAGTACCGGGGCGGGATCACCGTGATGAACGACGACCCCGAGCCGGTGGTCACCCTGTCGCCGGTCGCGGACCGGGTGAGCGAGGGCGGGACGCTGACCTGGCGGCTGTCCGTGGACGCGCCCTCGGCGGTGGACCTCTGGGAGCCGGTGCGGGTGCTTGCGGTCACCCAGGGAGCCGAGTTGTCCACCGAGGACGTGGACCCGCGGTGGCTCAAGGACTTCTCCGGTGACGTGCCCGACCCCGAGCGGCCGCTCTCCGACGCGCACCTGTGGGTGTGGCTCAACCTCCCGCCCGGGAGCACCGGCGTGGACTTCGCCGTGCCGACCGTGCGAGATCAGGTGGCCGAGCCGGCCGAGTCGACGCGTCTGGCGCTGACCGACCGCCACGCCGAGCCGCTGCCCGACAGGCCGGTGCTGACGGGGACGGTGCTCGACCAGCCGTAAGCACGACGCACGCCGCCGCGAGCACCCCGGGGCGCGGGGTCCGGTTCGTCCGGGCCCCGCGTTGTCGTATGGTCGCGCGCGTCACACTCCGGCCTGGTTTTGAAAATGAATATCATGTGGGTAGGTTGAGGGGTGTCGGTCGGCGGGGAGGAGGGCAAGTGATCAACCGGGTTCCACTTATTGCCTATGATGTGCAAGTGCCTGACTACCGCATTCACACCGCCCGTCCCGGCGACCTCGACGGGGCCCGGGCCCTCATGCTCGACACCGTCTACCGCGACTTCGGCACCGGGTACGTGCCGCGCTGGCACGGCGACATCATCGATCCCGCCGCCGCGTACCTGAGCCCCGACCGGCACACGCTGCTGGTCGCGCTGGACGCGGACGGCGAGATCGTCGCCACGGGCGCGCTGGACTCGCGCGGTCCGCTGCATCCGCCGAACCCACGGCACATCGCCGAGCGCTATCCGTCCGGCGCCACCGCGCAGTTGCGTCGCGTGTACGTCCGCCGCGAACACCGCCGGCGCGGACTCGCCCGGCGGCTGGTCGCCGGCCTGCTCGCCTTCGCGGCGGCGGACGGCGGCTACCGCTCCGTCTACCTGCACACGGACCCGTCCGTCGAAGGCGCCGAGGGTTTCTGGCGCTCGATCGGGACCGTCGTGCACGACGAGCGCGAGGACCCCGCCGCCGCCCACGCGGTCGTGCACTTCGACGTCCCCCTCGACGCCCACCTCCCCGACGCACCCGCACCCCACCACGTCATAGGCCGGTAAATCCCATGCGCTTCCCCCGCCGACGGCGGCTCGCCGCCGCCCTCGTGCTCGCCCCGACGCTCGCCCCGCTCCTGTCCGGCTGCTTCGCCTCCGGCGGCGGCAGCGGTGAGGCGACCGACGCGAAGGACGGCTCCCGGCTGCGCGTCGCCCTCGCCTTCCCGCCCGCCGAGAACCTCTCCCCGTACGGCGCCGACGCCACCCTCCTCAGCCGGCTCGGCGTCACCGAGGGCCTGACCGCCCTCGACGCCAACGGCGCGGCCGCCCCCGCGCTCGCCTCCTCCTGGCGCCGGGAGGACGACCGCACCTGGCTGTTCACCCTGCGCGAGGCCGACTTCCAGGACGGCACCTCGCTCACCCCGGCCGCCGTCGCCGCCTCCCTCACCCACGCCACCCGGGCCCGGCCCGCCCCCGCCGCCCTCTCCGGCGTCGCCCTCACCGCCCAGGCCGACGGCGCCACCGGCGTCCGCGTCACCACCGCCGCCCCGGACCCCGCGCTGCCGCTGCGCCTGTCCAGCCCGAGCCTCGCCGTCCTCGCCCCCAAGGCCTACGACGCGAAGGGCGCCGCCGACCCGGTCGGCACCGCCACCGGCCCCTTCCGGCTGACCAAGGTCAACGGCAACACCAGCGCCGACCTCGACCGCTTCGACGACTACTGGGGCGGCCGCGCCCAGGCGTCCGGCATCGACGCCCGCTTCATCGCCGACGGCACCGCCCGAGCCAACGCCCTGCGCACCGGACAGGTCGACGTCGCCGAGGCGATCCCCGTGTCCCAGGCGGCCACCCTCGACGCGGACACCCGCCGTGAGACCGCCACCACCCGCACCACCAGCCTGCAGCTCAACACGAAGTCCGGCGTTTTCAAGGACCCTTCGCTGCGCGCCGCCGCCCGCGAAGCCGTCGACACCTCCGTCCTCGCCAAGGGCGTCTTCGAAGGCCACGCCGACGCCGGCGTCGGCATCTACGGACCCGCCCTGACCTGGGCCCAGGGCAAGCGCGTCCCGCCGATCGGCCGGGCCCCGGCCGGCAAGCCCGCCGGCGCCCCCGTCACCCTCGCCACCTACGACAACCGGCCCGAACTCCCCGAAGCGGCACAGGTTCTGAAGCAGCAGCTGGAGAAGGCCGGCTTCAGGGTCAAGCTGGAGGTGCGCGAGTACTCACGCCTGGAGAGCGACGCCCTCGCCGGGAAGTTCGACGCCTTCGTCGGGGCCCGCAACAGCCTCCTCGACACCGGCGACCCCGTCGCGGTCCTCAGCAGCGACTACACCTGTGCCGGGAGCTACAACCTCGCCCAGCTCTGCGACAAGAAGGCCGACCGGGCCGTGGCGAAGGCGCAGGGCGTCGCCGACACGGCGAAGCGACAGGACGCGGCCATGGCCGCCGAGGCCGCCGTCCTCGGCACCGACGCCGTCGTGCCGCTGGTCCACCAGCGCGTCATCACGGGCGTCGGCGGCAAGGCGAGCGGTGTGATCCTGGATCCCTACGAGCGCACCCTCGTCGGCACCGGCACCCGGCGCTGAGCCATGGGGAGCAGGCTGGGCGCGCTGCTGTGGCGCGCCGCACTGGCCGCGCTGCTGGTGTGCGGGATCGGGCTGCTGCCCTGGCTCTCGCGCACCGACCCGGCGCTGACAGTCCTCAAGGCGCGGTCCGCCGACCGCGACCCCACCCCCGAGACGCTCGCCCACATCCGGGCCCAACTCGGCCTGGACGAAGGCCCGGTGCACGTGCTCGGCCAATGGATCGCCGGACTGCCGCGCGGGGACGCCGGACGGTCGTGGATCTCCGGCGCCGAGGTCGTGCCCGGCCTGCTCCAGGCGCTCGGCGTCTCCCTGCTGCTGGTGACGGTGGCCCTCCTCGTCGCCCTCGTCACCGCCGCGGCCGTCTGCGCACGCACCCTGCGCCTCGGCGCGGCGCGACGCCTCGACGGGCGGCGGGCCGGCGGCTCGGGCTCCGCGGTGCTCGCGGCGCTCCCCGAGTTCCTCACCGCGTCCGTTCTCGCGACCGTCGTCGGCGTCCAGTGGGGCTGGCTGCCCGCCCTCGGCTGGTACGGCCCGCAGTGGACGGTGCTGCCGGCGCTCGCCCTCGGCCTGCCCGCCGGGGCGGTCCTCGGACGACTCCTCGACGACCAACTCCCCGGCGCCTTCGGCGAGTCGTGGGCGCTGGCCGCGGCGGCCCGAGGGCTGCCCGGCCACCGCATCGCCCGCCAGGCCCTGCGCCGGTGCGTTCCCGGACTGCTGCCCAACCTCGGCCTGTTCGTCGTGGGCCTGACCGGCGGATCCGTCGCCGTGGAGAAGATCTTCGACATCCCCGGCCTCGGCCGCACCACCCTCCAGGCCGCGATCGCCCAGGACCTGCCCGTCCTCCAGGCCGGCGCCCTCGCCCTGGTCGCCCTCGCCGCCCTCACCACCGCCCTCGCCCACCTCGCCGCCCGCCGCCTCATCGGCCCCGCGCTGCGCGACGGCGCCCTGCACAGCCTGCACCGGCCGGCCCCACCGGCCCGCACGGTGCTGCCCCTCGCCTACGGCGCCCTCCTGCTCGGCGTCATCGCCCTCGGCCTGCCCCGCGACCCGCTCGCCCTCGACACCGGCGCCCGCCTGAAGCCGCCTTCACCCGCCCACCCGTTCGGCACCGACTCCCTCGGCCGGGACATCCTCGCCCGGGTCGCCCACGGCGCCCTCGACACCCTGCTCCTCGCCCTCGCCGTCACCGCCCTCGCGCTGATCGCCGGCGTGCTGCTCGGCCTGCTGCCGGCGCTGTCCGGACCGCTCGTCGACACCGTCAACGCCGTGCCGCCCGTCCTCGCCGCGCTCTTCGTCACCGCGGTCTCCGGCAGCGGCGCGTCCACGCCCGTCCTCGCGGTCGCCGTCGTCGCCTGGGCCCCGCTCGCCGCGCACACCTCGGCGCTGCTGAGCCAGGAACGCGCCACCGTCCACCTCACCGCGACCCGGGCACTCGGCGCCGGACCCTGGCACCTGCTGCGCGGCGAACTCCTGCCGGCCGTCCTCCCGTCCGTAGCCCGCCACGCACTGCTGCGTCTGCCCGGCGTCGCCCTCGCACTGGCCTCCCTCGGATTCCTGGGCCTCGGCGCCCAACCCCCGTCCCCCGAATGGGGGTTGCTGCTCGCTGAGAACCAGCCGTACGCCGAACGAGCCCCCTGGGCCGTCCTGGCTCCGGCCGCCGTCCTCGCCCTGCTCGGAGCGCTCGCCGTGACGGCGGCGGGCGGCGTGCGACTGCCGCGGCTGCGACGACAGCGACGCACGGCTGAACTTGTGGCCGAACGCCTCACCAAGCAACCGGAGTCGGCGGCGACGCGATGACCCTCGCCGTCCCACGTGCAAAACCACAGCGAACTCAACTGCCGCCTCTCCTGAAGCTGCTGATCGGCACTCAGCTCGCCTTCAACATCGGCTTCTTCGCCGTGCTGCCCTTCCTGGCGGAGCATCTGGGCGGGGCCGTCGGCATGGCGGGCTGGGCGGTCGGGTTCGTGCTGGGGCTGCGCACCTTCAGTCAGCAGGGGCTGTTCCTGGTGGGCGGCGCGCTGGCCGACCGGTACGGCATCCGGCCCGTCGTCCTCGCCGGATGCGCGCTGCGCGTCGCCGGTTTCGGCTGGCTGGGGTACGCCGGCGAGCCCTGGTCGGTGATCGCGGCGGTGTTGCTCATCGGTTTCGCCGCCGCGCTGTTCTCGCCCGCCGTCGAGTCCGAGGTGGCCCGGCAGGCCGTCGTGTGGGAGGAGTCGGGGGCCGGTCCGCGCACCCGGGTGCTGGCGCTGTTCACGGTCGCCGGACAGGCCGGGGCGTTCCTCGGCCCGCTGCTGGGCGCGCTGCTGCTGTCGGTGGACTTCCGTGCCGTCTGTCTGGCCGGCGCGGGGATCTTCGTCCTCGTGCTGGCCGGGCACGTCCTGCTGCTGCCGCAGCGCGTCCCCGGCCGGGAGCGGGTCCGACTGCGGGGCGGGATCGGCCCGTTGCTGCGCAACCGGCGCTTCCTCGCCCTGTGCTGCGCCTACGGCGCGTACCTCCTGGCCTACAACCAGCTGTATCTCGCGCTCCCGGCGGAGGTGGAGCGCGCGGCCGGGTCGCAAGGGCCGCTGGCGTGGCTGTTCGCCCTGTCCTCGCTGCTGGTGGTGACGGCGCAGCTGCCGGTCACCCGGTGGGTCGGGGGCCGGCTCACCTTGCGCCGTTCCATGGCGGCCGGGCTGGCGCTCATCGCGGGCGGCTTCGCGGTCGTCGCCGCGGCGGCACCCGCCGGGGCGACCGGGGTGAGCGGACTGCTGCCCGCGACGGGCTTCGTCGTCCTGCTCACTCTCGGCCAGATGCTCGTCGCCCCCGCTGCCCGGGCCTGGGTGCCCGACCTGGCGGGGGAGGGCCGCCTGGGTCTCTACACCGGAGCGCTGTCCTCGGTGTCGGGCCTGATCGTGCTGGCCGGGAGCGCGGCGACGGGCGCCCTGCTGGACGCCGGCCTGCCGCCGGCCGTGCCGTGGCTCGTCCTGGCGGCCGTCCCGGCGGTGGCGCTGACGCTGCTGCCGTGCCGCCCGTCCGCCCCGCCGACCTCCACGGACCAGCCCGGTTGACGCGCCCCGCCCGCGCGCCCGCACCGCCCCGCCGCTTCACTCACCGGCGGGTGAGGTGGGTGAGGGTGACGCCGCTGGGGAACGCGGTGCGCTCGGCGACGTCGAACACCGTGGGGTCGAAGGCGCCGTCGAAGGCCGGGATGCCGGCGCCGGCCACCACCGGGTAGCTCTTGATCACCAGTTCGTCGATCTCGGGCAGGACGGCGCCCGCGAGCTTGCCGCCACCGCAGAGCCAGACGTCCAGCCCCGTGCCCTCCTCCCGCTTGAGCTCGCGGACGAGCGCGAGCGGGTCACCGGGGACGACGGTGACGGCCGGGTCGACGTCGGGGTCGAGCGTGCTGGAGACGACGTACTGCCGCAGGTGGGCGTACGGGCTGGTGACGCCCGCGTCGAGGGCGGGGCGGTAGCCGCCCAGGCCCATGACGACGGTGTCGAAGTGCCGGTTCGGCGCGTCGGCGAGGCCGGCGGCGGCGCGGAAGGCGGTCGGGACCGTCTCGGGGTACAGGGCGTTGGTCCAGGCGGCGTAGGCGGCGGCCTGCCGCTCGTCACCGGCCGGGTAGAAGTCGAACTCGCCGCCGGGGCCGGCGATCCGGCCGTCGAGGGAGACGGCGATGTAGTACACGAGCTTTCGCATCCGAGATAACTCCATACGTAGTACTCTCTCTGTAGTGCCATGAACGTAGTACTACATATGGAGTGGTGTCAATGGTGAGGCGGAACGAGCAACGACGGGCGGCGCTCGTCGACGCCGCGATCGAGGTGCTGGCCGGGCAGGGCGCGCGTGGGCTGACGTTCCGGGCGGTGGACGCCGAGGCCGCCGTGCCCGTCGGCACCGCGTCCAACTACTTCGCCAGCCGCGACGATCTGCTCACCCAGGCCGGCGCCCGGGTCTACGAACGGCTCCAGCCCGACGAGGCCACGATCGCCCGGCAGCGGACGGCGGGCCGCGACCGGGAGACGTACGTGGAGCTGATGCGTGAACTCGTCGGCCGTGTCGCCGCGTTCCGCACCGGATACCTGGCGCTGCTCGAACTGCGCCTGGAGGCCACCCGCCGTCCCGAACTGCGCACGGTCCTCACCGAACGGGTGCGCGCCGACGTCGACGCCAACGTCGCCTACCACGAGGCCTCCGGCCTCCCCGGCGACGCCATGGCCGTGAAGCTGCTGATCTTGACGCTGAACTGGCTGATCGTCGAACAGCTCACCCTTCCGGACGTGTTCACCGAGGCCGAACGCGACGAACTGGTGGCGGCGGCGGTCGAACGCATCGTGGCGGCGGAGTAGCCGCACCCCGCCGACACCGACGCCGGGGCGCACGAGCGGTACGGCCGACGGCGAAGGGCCCGAACCGTGAGACCGGTTCGGGCCCTTCGCCGTCAAGTCCTGGCCCCCTGGCAGGGGTTGTGGGTTCAGCGCGTGGCGAGCTCCAGGCGGGGCTCCGCGGTGGCGGCGGGCAGGACCCGGGAGGTACGCCACAGCCACAGGACGTCCCGGCCGAAGGACCACACCAGCAGGGTCAGCGCGAGCAGGGCGACACCGAAGTTGGCGACGTGGGGAAGGAGGTCCGCGCCCGCGACCAGCAGGCAGACGCCCTGCATCGCGGCGACCGTCTTGCGGGCCATGCTCGGCGGGAGCGGGGCGTTCAGCCACGGGGCGACGCGGGCCGCGGCGACGAAGGCGTAGCGCATGCCGCCCATCAGCAGCACCCACGGGCCGAGCTCCATCGACACGTACACGCTGAGCACCAGGATCAGGAACGCGTCGACCTCCATGTCGAACCGCGCTCCCAGCGCTGTCGACGTGCCGGTGCGGCGGGCGACCTTGCCGTCCACGCCGTCCAGGATCAGGGCCACCGCGGTCAGCCCGACCAGCAGCGACACCGGCGGCGCGCTGACGAAGGAGTCCGCCACCAGCGCGGTGACTCCGCCGACCAGGGTGGCTCGGCCGAGAGTGACCCGGTTGGCCGGGCCGAAGGAGCGCAACTGCGAACGGTGCAGCGCCCGGGAGAGCACCGCCCAGGTGGCGACGGCGAAGACGAGCCCGGTCACCCAGCCCGCCGGCCCCATGCCGATCGCCGTGCCGAGGAAGGCCAGCAACAGGACCTGCACGCCCGCTCCCACAGCGGTCTCCTGCTGGACCAGCCTCGCGTCGTAAGTGTTGTTCAGGGCCACCGCACATCCTCCGGCCAGGTGACAGAGTCGATCAAGGCCGCGTACTGTGCGCGACCTGTGCCACACCTCGGTACGTGAACAAGTTCCCGATCGTTCAGGAGGACGCCGATGAACCGCACCGCACGTGCGTTCTGGATCGGTTCGCCCGGTCATGGCGAGATCCGTGACCTCACCCTGCCGGACCCCGCGCACGACGAGGTCGTCGTACGGTCCCTGTACTCGGGTGTCAGCCGTGGCACGGAGACCCTCGTCTTCCGCGGCGGCGTGCCCGAGAGCCAGCACACCGCGATGCGGGCGCCGTTCCAGGAAGGCGACTTCCCCGCGCCGGTGAAGTACGGCTACCTCAACGTGGGCCTGGTCGAGGAGGGCCCGGCCGAGCTGAAGGGCCGTACCGTCTTCTCCCTCTACCCGCACCAGACCCGCTTCGTCGTCCCGGCGAGCGCGGTCACGGTCGTCCCGGACTCCGTGCCCGCCGCGCGGGCCGTCCTCGCCGGCACCGTGGAGACGGCCGTCAACGCGCTGTGGGACGCCGCGCCGCTCGTCGGGGACCGGATCGCGGTCGTCGGCGGCGGCATGGTCGGCTGCTCGGTGGCCGCGCTCCTCGCCCGCTTCCCCGGCGTCCGCGTCCAGCTGGTGGACGCCGACCCGGCCCGCGCCGGTATCGCCGAGGCGCTCGGCGTCGGCTTCGCGCGCCCCGAGGACGCCCTCGACGGCTGTGACCTCGTCGTGCACGCCAGCGCCACCGAGCAGGGCCTGGCCCGCTGCCTGGAACTGCTCAGCCCCGAGGGCACGGTCATCGAACTGAGCTGGTACGGCGACCGGCGGGTCACCCTTCCGCTCGGCGAGGCCTTCCACTCCCGCCGGCTCGTCATCCGCAGCAGCCAGGTCGGCACCGTCTCCCCGCGCCGCGCCGGCCGTACCTACGCCGACCGGCTCGCCCTCGCCCTCGATCTGCTGGCCGACCCCGCGCTGGACGCCCTCGTCACCGGAGAAAGCGGCTTCGAGGAGCTGCCGGAGGTCATGCCGAGGCTCGCCACGGGGGAGATCCCCGCGCTCTGCCACCGCGTCAGGTACGACGCCGATCCCGCCCGCGACCACGGCGAAAGCGCCTGACCTGAGAAAAGAGTGAGAGGCGGCTGAACACGGGGAAGCGAAGAGCCGTACTACTCGGCATCCCCCGGCGCCCGACGGCCGGAGGACCAGACGCGCCGCACCTGGAGGGTCGTCCGTTGTTCAGTGTCACCGTCCGCGATCACATCATGATCGCCCACAGCTTCCGCGGCGAGGTCTTCGGACCCGCGCAGCGCCTCCACGGGGCCACGTTCCTCGTGGACGCCACGTTCCGCCGCGAGCAGCTGGACGACGACAACATCGTCGTCGACATCGGCCTGGCGACCCAGGAGCTCGGAGCCGTGGTCAGCGAGCTCAACTACCGCAACCTGGACAACGAGCCCGACTTCGCCGGGGTCAACACCTCCACCGAGTTCCTCGCCAAGGTGATCGCCGACCGGCTCGCCGAGCGGATCCACAAGGGCGCGCTCGGCGAGGGCGCCCGCGGTGTCGCCGGCATCTCCGTCACCCTGCACGAGTCGCACATCGCCTGGGCGAGTTACGAGCGTGCGCTGTGACCGACGTGACCCTGGAGAAGACCGTCCCCCAGGCCCCCCTCGCGTACGTGCCCGTGCAGTCGGCGCCCGCGCAGAGCGTGCCGGCGCAGACCGGGCCCACGAGAACGGACGCTCCCAAGATCGGCGGGATCATCCCCATGTCCCTGCGCACCGTGCACTTCGTCATGCCGGGCGGCGTCGACGACCCGGCGAACCCCAGTGGCGGAAACGCCTACGACCGGCGGCTCTGCCTCGACCTGCCCGGCTTCGGCTGGCAGGTCCACAAGCACCTCGTGTCCGGCGAGTGGCCCCGCCCCGGCGCCGCCGCCGGCCATGAACTGGCCCGCACCCTGCGCGAACTGCCCGACGGGACCATCGTCCTCATGGACGGGCTGGTCGCCTGCGGCGTCCCCGAGATCGTCGTCCCGGAGGCGGAGCGGCTGCGGCTCGTCATCCTCGTGCACCTGCCGCTCGGCGACGAGCGGGGCATCGCCCCCGAGGTGGCGGCCCAGCTCGACGCCAAGGAGCGCGAGGTGCTGCGCGCCGTCCCCGCGGTGGTCGCCACCAGCGAGTGGGCCGTCCGCCGCCTCGTCTCCCACCACGGCCTCGCCCCCGAGAAGGTGCACGTCGCCGCCCCCGGCGCCGACATCGCGCCGCTCGCCTCCGGCACCGACGGCGTCTCCCGCCTGCTGTGCGTGGCCGCCGTGACCCCGCGCAAGGGCCAGCACCGGCTGATCGAGGCGCTCGCCGCGGTCACCGACCTGCCGTGGACCTGCTCCTGCGTGGGCGGCCTCGGCCAGGACCCCGAGTACGTCGACCACCTGCGCCGCCTCATCGCCAAGTACGGGCTCGAGGACCGCCTGGAGCTCGCGGGCCCGAAGGCCGGCGCCGAGCTCGACGCCGCCTACGCCCGCGCCGACCTGATGGTCCTCACCTCCTACGCCGAGACCTACGGCATGGCGGTCACGGAGGCCCTCGCCCGCGGCATCCCCGTCCTCGCCACGGACGTCGGCGGACTGCCCGAGGCCGTCGGCCGCGCCCCCGACGGCGGCGTACCCGGCATCCTCGTCCCGCCGGAGGACCCGGCCGCCCTCGCCGCCGAACTGCGCGGCTGGTTCGGCGAGGCCGACGTGCGCCGCCGGCTCAAGGCCGCCGCCCGCGGCCGCCGCGCCGCCCTGAACGGCTGGGCGTCCACCGCCCAGAGCCTGGCCGGCGTCCTCGGCCGGCTCCCCAGCGAACCCCGGAGGGCCGCATGAGCAAGACGACGGTCACCCCCGCGGAGCGGCCCGCCGCGGGCACGCCCGCCACATCCGCCATATCGGCCGTTCCGTCCCAGCCGGGGCCTCGGGAGGCGTCCTTGGACACCGACATCAGCACCAGCGTCGACAACCGGGACCTCCCGGCGGGGCAGCCGGCGGGCGACGACTCCGCCGTCATCGCCGGCGCCGGCCCCGTGACCCGCCCCGGCGAGCGGCCCACCGTGCGGCTGCGCGACGACGCCGGACCGGAGGAGCCGCCCCGCTACGCCCCCGAGTGGCTCCAGCTGCGCGAGCCCGCCGACGCGGCGGCCCGCGCGCTGGACCTGCTCGACCCGCTGCGGATCCGGCTCGCCAACCTGCCGGGCCGCCCCGGCGGGCTGGTCGTGCACGACCTGGGCTGCGGCACCGGCTCGATGGGCCGCTGGCTGGCCCCCCGCCTCGACGGCCCACAGCACTGGATCCTGCACGACCGCGACCCCTACCTCCTGCACTTCGCGGCCGTCGCCTCCCCGCGCGCCGCCGCCGACGGCAGCCGGGTCACCGTGGAGACGCGGCGGGGGGACGTCGCCCGGCTCACCCCCGACGCCCTGGTCGGCGCCTCGCTGGTCACCGCGTCGGCGCTGCTCGACGTCCTCACCCGCGAGGAGATCGACGCTCTCGCCGCCGCCTGCACCGGGGCGGGCTGCCCGGCGCTGCTCACGCTGTCGGTCGCGGGGCGCGTCGACTTCGGCGAGGCCGACCCGATGGACGAGGAGATCGCCTCCGCGTTCAACGACCACCAGCGGCGCGGCGGCCTCCTCGGTCCCGACGCGGTGACCGCGGCCTGCGAGGCGTTCGCCGACCGCGGCGCGACGGTGAAGGTCAACCCCAGCGCCTGGCGGCTCGGCCCGGACCAGGCGGCCCTCACCGCGCAGTGGCTGCGCGGCTGGGTCGGCGCCGCCGTCGAGCAGCGCCCCGAACTGGCCGCCCGCGCCGACGAGTACCTGACCCGCCGGCTGGCCGCCTGCTCGGCCGGCGAGCTGCGGGTCGACGTCCACCACAGCGACCTGCTGGCCCTCGCCCGGCCGACGGGCGGCGCCTGATGGGTGCGGAGACGGCGGACGCGCAGGTGCCCCCCACCGCGCGCGCGAGACGGCGCGAGGACACGACCGCGGTCGTGCGGCTGTCCGGACCCTCCGCCGCGGTGACGGCGGACGGGCCGGCGCGGCCCTTCCTCGCCCGTCTCAGGTCCCCCGCTCTCCGCACCCACATCGGCACGTTCGCCGGAGTCGTCATCCTCGCCGTCCTGCTGTGGCGGATGGGGACCGGCGTCTTCCTGGACGGGCTGCGGCGGATCGACGCGCCGGCACTGCTGGCGGCGGTCGGCATCGGCGTGGTCACCACGGTGTTCAGCGCCTGGCGTTGGGCGCTGGTGGCGCGCGGCCTGCGGATCCGGCTGCCGCTCGGCCCGGCGGTCGCCGACTACTACCGCTCCCTCTTCCTCAACGCCGCCCTGCCCGGCGGCATCCTCGGCGACGTGCACCGCGCCGTGCGGCACGGGCAGAGCGCCGGCGACGTCGGACGCGGCGTGCGGGCCGTCGTCATGGAGCGTACGGCGGGACAGCTCGCGCTGGTCGTCGCCGGGGCGGGGGTGCTGCTGACGCTGCCGTCGCCGGTGCGCGCTGACGTACGGCACGTCGTCCCGCTCGTCGCCCTCGGCGTCGTGGGCGCGCTCGCCGTCCTCCTCGCCGTGCGCATGAACTCCCCGGCGCGGCGCAGGGGCGGCCGGATCCGGGCGGCGCTGGCCGAGGCGCGCGAGGGACTGCTGTCCCGGCGCAACGGGCCCGGCGTGGCCCTGTCGTCGCTGGTCGTCCTCGTCGGGCACATCGCCACGTTCGTCGTGGCCGCCCGGGTCGCCGGGTCCGGCGCCTCCGTCCTGGCGCTGCTGCCGCTGGCCGTCCTCGCCCTGCTCGCGATGGGACTGCCGCTGAACGTCGGCGGCTGGGGGCCCCGGGAGGGCGTCACCGCCTGGGCGTTCGGCGCGGCCGGCCTCGGCGCGGGCACCGGCCTGTCCGTGGCCGTCGTCTACGGCGTGCTCACCTTCGCGGCGGCCCTGCCGGGCGCGGTGGTCCTGCTGGCCCGCTGGTACAGCGCCCTGCGCGCCCGCCGGGAGGCGCCCGCGACGACCGCTGCGACGGCCGGGACCGCGGACCCGGCGCCGGCGGCCGCGCACGGGGCGGGCGGTCAGCGATCGTCCTCCGCGGGCGTTTTCGCCGAACTCCAGGAAGGCGTCCGCGGGGAATCCGCGGACGGGTCCGTCAGCAGCGAGAAATACGCGGCGAAGGAATCCGTCAGGCTCGCCAGGAGTTCCTTGCCCTTTTCCGCCGACCCCAGGGAAGGACGGCCGATGACGCCCGAATCGGTATAGGCGGACATTCCCAGCGTGAGCAGATGGCGACGGTCGTCCGCCGTGAAATCGGCCGACTCGTGACCGGGCCGGACGACTTCGGGGTGGGTGTGCAGCAGGATCGAGGTCTCGATCTCCCCGGCGTGCATGTCGGTGAGGAGAGAGGTCGACACCCCGGACCGCTCCAGCGCCTCCTCCCAGTCCTCCGGGGCGGGGAAGAGCGCCATCCGCTCACCGCGGGCGGAAGCCTCCTGGACGACGTTGCCCAGGACGTAGTTCCCCCCGTGTCCGTTGACCACTACCAGGGCCTCGACGCCCGAGCGGCGCAGTGACGCCGCGATGTCCCGTACCACCGCGTGAAGGGTCACCGAGGAGATGCTGACGGTTCCCGGCCAGGCAGCGTGCTCGTGCGAGCAGGCGATGGTCACCGGAGGGAGGAGCTGCACCGGGTACGCTGCGGCGACCTCCGCGGCTATGGCGCACGCGACGAGCGTGTCGGTGGCCAACGGCAGGTACGGACCGTGTTGTTCGAAGCTTCCGACCGGAAGGACCGCCACCTTGACCGGGACGCCCGACAGCCGCCCTCGTACGTCTTCCGTGGTGTCCGCCGGCAACAGTCCGTGCGCCGCCGACCGTTTGTCCGAACCACTCATCTTTTCCCGGCCTTTCGTCTCTGCTTAGGAACCAGATCATGACAGAAAAAATTGGCGTGCTCGGCAAGAAGACCTCGCAGCGCACCGGTGTGGAACGCGTGGTGAATGCGCCGCTGCCCACCGTCTACGGGAAGTTCCAGGCGGTCGGATACCTCGACCACGACCGCGGCGACGAGCAAGTGGCCCTCGTCTACGGCGAGATCGGCGAGGAGGACGTGCTGATCCGGCTGCACTCGGAGTGCCTGACCGGTGACGCCTTCGGTTCCCAGCACTGCGAGTGCGGCGACCAGCTCGACGCCGCGCTGCGCGCCGTCGTCGCCGAGGGCCGCGGCATCGTCGTCTACCTGCGCGGTCACGAGGGCCGCGGCATCGGTCTGCTCGCCAAGCTGCGGGCCATGGCGTTGCAGGCGGAGGGCCTGGACACCGTCGAGGCGAACCTCGCCCTCGGCCTGCCGGTGGACGCCCGCGACTACCGCGTGGCCGCCGAGATGCTCAAGGACCTGGGCGTGCGCTCGGTCCGCCTGATGTCGAACAACCCGCGCAAGCGCGAGGCGCTGGTGGACAACGGCATCCAGGTCGCCGAAGAGGTGCCGCTGCTGATCCCGCCGTGCGAGAACAACATCACCTACCTGCGCACCAAGCGTGAGCGGCTGGACCACCACCTGCCGCACCTGGACGCGGTCGCCCACTGGTCCTGACCCCCGCTCCCGGTCGCGCGAGCGTCGTCCCGAACGCGCGGCCCCGGGGCACGACGGCCTCGGCCTCGGCGACTCGGGCCGAGGCCGCCCGCGTGAACGGCCGCGCCCCGGTTCAGCCGATGACCGCCTCGTGCACCAGGCGCTTGAGGTCGGGGTAGAGCTTCAGGGACTTCCTCGGCCGCAGCTGGGTCAGGAACTGCACGGTCAGATCCCGGCTCGGGTCGACCCAGAACGTGGTCGTGGCCACCCCGCTCCAGCCGAACGTGCCCATCCCCGTGGGGGCCTGGGTGCGGGCCGGGTCGATCACGACGGAGACGCCCAGGCCGAAGCCAACGCCGTCGTTGCCGGGCTCGTCGTGGGCGGGGCGGCTGCCGACGGTGCGCAGGTCGGCGCCGCCGGGCAGGTGGTTGCGGGTCATCAGGTCGACCGTCTCCGGCCGCAGCACCCGCACGCCGTCGAGCTCGCCGTGCCGGCGGAGCATCTCCATGAAGCGGTGGATGTCGTAGGCGCTCGCCACCATGCCGCCGCTGCCCGACAGGAACCGGGGCCGCCCGGACAGCGGCAGCCCGGCGATCGGCTGTATGGCGCCGCTGTCGGTGTCCCCGTACAACTCGGCCAGCCGCGCGGCCTGTTCGTACGTCACCTGGAATCCGGCGTCGGGCATGCCGAGCGGCCGGAAGACGCGCTCGGCGAGGAACTCGTCCAGGGGCCGGCCGGAGACGACCTCGATGATCCTGCCGAGGACGTTGGTGGCCACCGAGTAGTTCCACTGCGTGCCCGGTTCGAACTGCAGGGGGAGGCGTGCGTACGCCTCGACGGTGCCGGCCAGGTCCGAGCCCGGCAGCACGGCCGAGTCGAGTCCGGCCTCCCGGTAGAGGGCGTCGACCGGATGACAGTGGTAGAAGGCGAAGGTCAGACCGGCGGTGTGGGTCATCAGGTGCCGCACCAGGAGCGGCTGCCGGGCCGGCCGGGTGGTCAGGTCCGCGCCGGAGCCGGACACGTACACCCGCTGGTCGGCGAAGGCGGGCAGGTGGTCGGCGACCGGATCGTCGAGGGAGAGGGAGCCGTCCTCCACCAGCGTCAGCGCGGCGACCGAGGTGACCGGCTTGGTCATGGAGTAGATCCGGTAGAGGGTGTCGGCCTCGACGGGGAGACCCGCGGCGATGTCACGCCGGCCGTGCGTGGTGAGGTGGGCGACCCGGCCGCCACGGGCGACGGCCAGGAGGAAGCCGGGCAGACGGCCCTCGTCGACGTGGTGGGCGACATGCCGGTCCAGACGGTCCAGCGCCTTCGCGTCGAGCCCGACCTCGCGCGGGTCGACCTCTTGCCGCAGTTGTGCCATCGCTTGCCTCCGTTGCGCTCGTACGAGGCGCGCTCCGGCACTCCTCGCGGAACGCCCTCAGCACTCATCGTCGCCCAGGGACGGCGCCGAATAGCCCCTTTCCACGCCGTGACCTGTGTGCTCTGTGTCGCGCCGGCCGGCCAGGAGTGAGACCTCCTCCGCCGGAGCGGGCGGCAGGCGCGGGGTGTCCGGGCCGCGGCCCGGCAGCCGGCGGCACACCCAGATCGCCGCCGCGGCCGCCGCGGCCAGGACGGCGAGGGGGAGGCGGGAGCCGCCGAGGTCCATCAGCAGCGCCGCGGCCGCCACCCCGAGCGCCGGCCCGACGTTCATCGCCGTCTGCTGCAGACCGCCCGCCACCCCGGCCGACTCCACGGGAGCCCGCCGTACGACGACATGGGTCCCCGCGACCATCACCGTGCCGAAACCCGCGCCCAGCAGGCCGAACCCGACGCAGAAGGCCGCGGCTCCCGAGGCCCCCGCGAGGACGAGCAGACCCGCGGTGAGGACGGCCGTCGCCGCGGCGAGGGCCGCCCGTGCGCCGGCCCGCCGCAGCAGGACGGCGGACGTGGGCGCCGCGGCCACCAGCAGCACGGCCAGCGGGAGACTGAGCAGCGCGGTGCGCAGCGGCGTGAGGCCCAAGTCGTCCTGGAGGAGGTGGACGCAGGCGAACAGCGCGCCGTTGAGCGTGGCGGAGGCGGTGACCAGCAGGGCGAGCGCCGCGCCCACCATCGGGGAGCCGATCACGTCCGGCGGCAGCAGCGGAGCCGGCGTGCGGCGCTCGTGCCGGACGAAGGCGACGCCCGCCACGCCCGCGGCGAGCGCGACGAGCACGGTGACGACGGTGTTCGGGCCGCCCGTGCCGGGGGAGGCGAGAGGGCTGGCCAGGGTGTGCACCAGTCCCGCCAGCGCGACCGCGAGCAGCAGCGCACCGGGGACGTCCAACGCCGGGCGGCCCGCCGCGCCGGAGCGCACGCGCTCCTCGCCCCCGTCGGGGGCCGCGAGGGCGAGCACGCCGAAGACCAGCGCGGGCACGATGTTGACGAGGAACACCGCCCGCCAGCCGTACGAGGTGGCCAGCGCCCCGCCGATCACCGGCCCGGCGGCCGCCGCCAGTCCGATCGCGGCCGTTCGCACGGCGATGGGCCGCCGCAGCCGCTCGGGTGGGTAGGCGACGCGCAGCATGCCGAGCGTCGCGGGCTGCGACAGCGCCCCGAACACGCCTTGTAACACGCGGAGTCCGATCACCCAGCCGATGTCGGGGGCCAGTGCGATGCCCGCGGAGGCGGCGCCGAAGCCGAGCATGCCGACGGCGAAGGCACGGCGGTGACCGTAGCGGTCGCCGAGCCGGCCGGCGAAGACCAACAGGCTCGCCACCGCCACCAGATACCCGGTGCTGGTCCACTGCACCTGTGCGAACGACGCGTGCAGGTCGTGCCGCAGGGTGGGCTGGGCGACGGTCAGCACGGTGCCGTCCAGGGCGACGACCGCGGCGCCCGCCACACTGCTCGCCAGTGCGAGGGAGCGCTTCACCGCACGGCCTCCGGTCCCAGGTGGGCGTCGAGCACGGTCCCCAGGAGCGGGGCGAAGTCACCGCTCCCGGTGGCCAGTTGGAGACTGCCCCAGCGCCACAGCTGGGCCAGGCCGTGCAGGTTGGCCCACAGCGCGCCGGCGACCGCCCGCGCGTCGGCCTCGGGCCGCACGCCGGCCACGAGTTCCACCAGTACGCCGAACAGGGGCAGGCTGGTGTCCCTCAGCCGCAGATGCCCGCTCTCCAGCAGGTCGTGACGGAACATCAGCTCGTACATGCCGGGCTGCTCGAAGGCGAACTCGAGGTAAAGGCGGCTGAGTTCGGAGAGCTGTGCGCGCGGGGGAGCGCCGCCGTCGCCCAGGGCCGAGGTGACCCGGCCGGCCAGTCCGGTGAAGCCCCGGTGGGCGATGGCCGACAACAGCTCCAGGTGAGTGGGGAAGTGACGGCGCGGAGCCCCGTGCGACACGCCCGCCCGGCGGGCGATCTCCCGCAGCGTCAACGCGTCGACGCCCTGCTCGGCCAGCAGTTCCACGCCGGCGTCGACGAGTCGCGTGCGCAGATCGGGCTCGTTCTCCTGCGGCGGTGTCACTGGGGCTCCCTCCCGGAAGGCTCGGCTGTAGACAGTGTCTACCATGCCTCGGTAGACGCTGTCTACGCCTGCCCGGGCATCCAGGCAGGCGTCAGCCGCTCAGTGGAAGCCCCTCACAACTGCCCGACGTACGCCGCCAGATGCTCCCCGGTGAGCGTGGAGCGGGCCGCGACCAGGTCGGCCGGGGTGCCCTCGAAGACGATCCGGCCGCCGTCGTGGCCGGCGCCCGGCCCGAGGTCGATGATCCAGTCGGCGTGCGCCATGACCGCCTGGTGGTGCTCGATCACGATGACGGACTTCCCGGAGTCCACGAGCCGGTCCAGCAGGGCGAGCAGCTGCTCGACGTCGGCGAGGTGGAGCCCGGTCGTCGGCTCGTCGAGGACGTACACGCCGCCCTTGTCGGCCATGTGCGTGGCCAGCTTGAGCCGCTGCCGCTCGCCGCCCGAGAGAGTGGTGAGGGGCTGGCCGAGGGTGAGGTAGCCGAGACCCACGTCGGAGAGCCGGGTCAGCACGGCGTGCGCGGCCGGCGTGCGCGCCTCGCCGGCGCCGAAGAACTCCTCCGCCTCCGTCACCGACATCGCCAGCACCTCGCTGATGTCCCGGCCGCCGAACCGGTACTCCAGCACCGAGGCCTGGAACCGCTTGCCCTCGCACTCCTCGCAGGTCGTGCTGACGCCGGCCATCATCGCCAGGTCGGTGTACAGGACGCCCGCGCCGTTGCACGTGGGGCAGGCGCCCTCGGAGTTGGCGCTGAACAGGGCCGGCTTCACGCCGTTGGCCTTGGCGAACGCCTTGCGGATCGGCTCCAGCAGACCGGTGTACGTCGCCGGGTTGCTGCGGCGCGAGCCGCGGATCGGCGTCTGGTCGACCGAGACCACGCCCTCGCCGGCCGGGATCGAGCCGTGGATCAGCGAGCTCTTGCCGGAACCGGCGACGCCCGTCACCACGCACAGCACGCCGAGCGGGACGTCGACGTCCACGCCCTTCAGGTTGTGCGCGCTCGCGCCGCGGATCTCCAGCGTGCCGGCCGGCTTGCGCACCGACTCCTTCAGCGCCGCCCGGTCGTCCAGATGCCGCCCGGTGACGGTGTCACTGCCGCGCAGCCCCTCGACGGTGCCCTCGAAGCAGACCGTGCCGCCCGCCGTGCCGGCGCCCGGGCCGAGGTCGACGACATGGTCGGCGATCGCGATCGTCTCCGGCTTGTGCTCCACGACGAGCACGGTGTTCCCCTTGTCCCGCAGCCGCAGCAGCAGGTTGTTCATCCGCTGGATGTCATGGGGGTGCAGACCGACCGTCGGCTCGTCGAAGACGTAGGTCACGTCGGTGAGGGAGGAGCCGAGGTGGCGGATCATCTTGACGCGCTGCGCCTCGCCGCCCGACAGCGTGCCCGCCGGCCGGTCGAGCGAGAGATAGCCGAGGCCGATCTCCGTGAACGCCTCCAGGGTGTGCTGCAGCGCGGTGAGCAGCGGCGCGACCGTGGGCTCGCGCAGACCGCGGATCCATTCCGCCAGGTCCCGGATCTCCATCGCGCAGGCGTCGGCGATGCTGACCTCGCCGATCTTCGACGAGCGGGCGCCCTCGCTGAGCCGGCTTCCGTCGCACTCGGGACAGGTGGTGAAGGTGACCGCACGCTCCACGAACGCCCGGATGTGCGGCTGCATCGCCTCCTTGTCCTTGGACAGGAACGACTTCTGGATCTTCGGGATCAGCCCCTCGTACGTCAGGTTGACGCCGTTGACCTTCACCTTGGTCGGCTCACCGTGCAGGAAGTCGCGCATCTCCCGCTCGGTGTACTCCCGGATCGGCTTGTTCGGGTCGAGGAAGCCGGACTCGGCGTAGATCCCCACCGTCCACACGTTGTCCGACTTCCAGCCGGGGATGGTGAACGCGCCCTCCGCGATCGACTTGGAGTCGTCGTAGAGCTGGGTGAGGTCGATGTCGGAGACCGTGCCCCGGCCCTCGCAGCGGGCGCACATGCCGCCGGTGCGGGAGTACGTCGCCTTGACCGCCTTCTTGCCGCCGACGGCGATCGCCCCGCTGCCGCGCACGGAGGCGGTGTTGAAGGAGTACGCGCTCGGCGGGCCGATGTGCGGCCGGCCGAGCCGGCTGAAGAGGATGCGCAGCATCGCGTTGGCGTCGGTGGCGGTGCCGACGGTGGAGCGGGGGTCGGCGCCCATCCGCTGCTGGTCGACGATGATCGCGGTGGTGAGTCCGTCGAGGACGTCGACCTCGGGCCGGTCCAGCGTCGGCATGAAGCCCTGCACGAAGGTGCTGTAGGTCTCGTTGATCAGACGCTGCGACTCGGCCGCGATCGTGTCGAACACCAGCGAGCTCTTGCCCGAGCCGGACACGCCGGTGAACACCGTCAGCCGGCGCTTCGGGATCTCGACGCTGACGTCCTTCAGGTTGTTCTCGCGCGCCCCGTGCACGCGGATCAGCTCGTGGCTGTCGGCCGTGTGCGCCGGGGAGCCCGTGCCTTCGTCCGTGCCGGTGCTCGTGCTCATGTCGTCGTCCGGGCCCGCGTGGGTGCTGATGTCCATGAGCCACACGCTATGGGGGCTCGGGGGGCGGCGCTTCTCGATTTCTGACCGGTCGCGTGACCTGTTTCGCGACGCAGGACGGGATGCCCGCGGTCGCACGCGCCGGATCCTGCCGGTACACGCTGGGCGGCACGCCCACCAGCTCCGTGAAACGCGTGCTGAAGGTGCCCAGCGACGAGCAGCCGACGGCGAAGCAGACCTCGGTCACGCTGAGGTCGCCGCGCCGCAGCAGCGCCATCGCGCGCTCGATGCGGCGCGTCATGAGGTACGAGTACGGCGACTCGCCGTAGGCGCGCCGGAACGCTCGGCTGAGGTGTCCCGCCGACATGTGCACGCCCCGCGCGAGGGCCTCCACGTCCAGCGGCTGGGCGTACTCCCGGTCGATCCGGTCACGCACCCGGCGCAGCAGCGCCAGATCACTCAGCCGCCGCGCCGGGTCGGGTCTGCTCGTCACCCGGGCGATCGTGCCACGCCGTCCCGCGGGTTCCAAGATTTCGTGCCCGGCGACTCACTGGCGGCTGACGCTGCGGGTGACGCCCGCGACGACGGTCGTGGCCAGGATCCAGCCGGTGACGATGAGGACGTACGACAGCGTCCGGTAGCCGCCTGACGGGGCGAACGCGGACTCCTGCCCGAAGGAGATCACCGGCAGCAGCAGGTCGAGGGTGTAGAAGACCGGGTCGAACTCGGGGGCCTCGGACGCCTTCAGAGCCCGCGGATGCTGGTGCGCGAAGGCGGCCGAGCCGACGGCGAGCAGCGACAGCAGCCAGACGGCGGCGCGCAGCGGGCGGAAGCCGTAGCCGACGGTGGCGTCCTGGAGGTGGCCCCACAGCCTGCCGTACCAGGGCAGCGTGCCGCGGTGCCGGCGCTGCTTGGCGAGCTGGACGAGGCGGGCCGCCCGGTCGTCGCCGACGCGCCGGTACGCGGCGGTCAGCTGCTCGTAGGCGTGCGGGTCGAAGGCGTCGTCGTCCCGCTCCAGCATCGGCAGGCGCCGCTCGGCGGGCTCGTGCGGGGTGAGGAAGGTGTAGGTGAGGTCGAGCAGACGGACCTGGTCGGGCAGCACCTCGGGCGCGAGATGGAGCTGGTTGATCTCGGCGCGCCGTAGGTTGAGCCGGCCCACGACGGGCGGGCCGTCGCGCAGCCACAGTTCGCCGATCACGCAGCTGCTGACCCGCAGGGCGGTGTCGCCGGGGTTCGAGAGGGCCGCCCGCAACAGGTCCACCCGGCCGGGTATCCGGGCGCCGCGCAGATCGATCCGGCCCTGCGCGCGCAGCCGGCGGCCCAGCAGGTTGGCGCCCACGTCCAGGGACTCGGCGTCGAGGACGTGCCCGCCGGGGTTGCTCAGCTCGGCGTCCTGGAGGTCGAGCGAACCGGCGACGGTGGCGCCGTCGAGCCGGATGCGCCCCCGGGCGCGCAGCCCGCGGGCGCAGAGGTCGTCGTCCACGGTGACCTGGTTGAGCTGGAGCACCGGCTCGGCGGGGTCCGCGCCGCCGATCTCCGCGTCGTCGAGGAACAGCCCGCCGGAGATCTGCGCGCCCCCGAGGTACACCGGCCCGTCGATGCGGCAGCTCGTCAGCCGGAGGCTGCCGTCGATCCTGGTTCTGGCCGCTTTGAGCCCGGGCAGGACCGAGTCGCGCAGATTGAGGTAGCCGAGCTGGGCGCCGGCGAGGCGGGGGGCCTCCTCGAAGCGGCAGAACCCGAGTCGGGTCACGCTGTCGACGACCGCGTAGCTCAGGTCGAGCACGCCGGTGACACGCGCCCCCAGCACCTTCAGCGCGGCCACCTCACCCGCCTCGCGGGGGCCGTTGAGCAGCAGGGCCCGCAACACGACCGCGCGGACCGTGCGTTCGGGGCCGTCCTCCTCGCCCAGGCCGCGCAGGTCCACGGTGGTCCCCGTGGCGAAGGCCCGCCAGACGCGCTGTTCGGCCGGTGTCAGATCGTCGATCTCCATCAGCCGCGACTCTGGCGGGCCCACCGGGGGGTGTCAACCACACGCCCCCGCAGCCGGGTTCACTCCTTCGCGGACTCGACCGCGTGGCCGCCGAACTGGTTGCGCAGCGCGGCGATCATCTTCATCTGCGGGGAGTCGTCCTGGCGGGAGGCGAACCGCGCGAACAGGGACGCGGTGATGGCCGGGAGCGGCACCGCGTTGTCGATGGCGGCCTCCACGGTCCAGCGGCCCTCGCCGGAGTCCTGCGCGTAGCCGCGCAGCTTGTCCAGGTGCTCGTCCTCGTCGAGGGCGTTGACCGCCAGGTCCAGCAGCCAGGAACGGATGACCGTGCCCTCCTGCCAGGAACGGAAGACCTCGCGCACGTCGGTGACCGAGTCGACCTTCTCCAGCAGCTCCCAGCCCTCGGCGTAGGCCTGCATCATCGCGTACTCGATGCCGTTGTGGACCATCTTCGAGAAGTGGCCCGCGCCCACCTTGCCCGCGTGGACGTAGCCGTACGGGCCCTCCGGCTTGAGCGCGTCGAAGAGGGGCTGGAGGCGGTCGACGTGCTCCTTGTCGCCGCCGACCATCAGGGCGTAGCCGTTCTCCAGGCCCCAGACGCCGCCGGAGACGCCGGCGTCGACGAAGCCGATGCCCTTGGCGCCGAGTTCGGCGGCGTGCTTCTCGTCGTCCGTCCAGCGTGAGTTGCCGCCGTCGACGACGGTGTCGCCGGGCTCCAGGAGGTCGGCGAGCTCGTCGATGACGGACTGGGTGGCGGGGCCCGCCGGGACCATCACCCAGACGGTGCGCGGCGCTTCGAGCCGCGCGACCAGCTCGGGCAGGCCGGCCACGTCGGACAGCTCGGGGTTGCGGTCGTAGCCGATGACGGTGTGGCCGGCGTTGCGGATGCGCTGGCGCATGTTGCCGCCCATCTTGCCGAGACCGATCAGGCCCAACTGCATCGATGCCATGTCAGTGCACTTCCTTGAGTTCGCGGTAGGCGGCCACGAGGGCGGCGGTGGACGGGTCGAGACCGGGGACGGAAGCGCCCTCGGTCAGAGCGGGTTCGACGCGCTTGGCGAGGACCTTGCCCAGCTCCACGCCCCACTGGTCGAAGGAGTCGATGTTCCAGATCGCGCCCTGCACGAACACCTTGTGCTCGTAGAGGGCGATGAGCTGACCGAGGACCGACGGGGTCAGCTCGGTGGCGAGCACGGTCGTGGTGGGGTGGTTGCCGGCGAAGGTGCGGTGCGGCACCTGATCCTCGGGCACCCCGTCCGCGCGGACCTCCTCCGCGGTGCGGCCGAAGGCGAGCGCCTGCCCCTGCGCGAACAGGTTGGCCATCAGCAGGTCGTGCTGCGCCTTGAGCTCGTCGCCCAGTTCGGCGACGGGGCGGACGAAGCCGATCAGATCGGCCGGGATCAGCTTGGTGCCCTGGTGGAGCAACTGGTAGTAGGCGTGCTGCCCGTTGGTGCCGGGCGTGCCCCACACCACCGGGCCGGTCTGCCACTGCACGGGCCTGCCCTCGCGGTCCACCGATTTGCCGTTGGACTCCATGTCGAGCTGCTGGAGATAAGCGGTGAACTTGGACAGGTAGTGCGAGTAGGGCAGCACCGCGTGCGACTGGGCGTCCAGGAACTCGCCGTACCAGACGCCCAGCAGGCCGAGGATCAAAGGGGCGTTGGACTCGGCTTCGGCGTTGCGGAAGTGGTCGTCGACGATCCTGAACCCGTCGAGCATCTCCCGGAACCGCTCCGGGCCGATGGCGATCATCAACGACAGGCCGATCGCCGAGTCGAAGGAGTAACGGCCGCCGACCCAGTCCCAGAACTCGAACATGTTCTCCGGGTCGATGCCGAAGCCCCTGACCTTCTCCGCGTTCGTCGACAGCGCCACGAAGTGCCGGGCGACCGCCTTCTCCTCGCCGCCCAGCCCGTCGAGGAGCCAGGAGCGGGCAGAGGTGGCGTTGGTGATCGTCTCGATCGTCGTGAACGTCTTCGACGCCACGATGAACAGGGTCTCGGCCGGGTCCAGGTCCCGCACGGCCTCGTGCAGGTCGGCGCCGTCCACGTTGGAGACGAACCGGAACGTCAACTCCCGTGCGGTGTAGGCCCGCAGCGCCTCGTACGCCATCGCAGGGCCCAGGTCGGAGCCGCCGATGCCGATGTTGACGACGTTGCGGATCGGGCGGCCGGTGTGGCCGGTCCACTCGCCCGAACGCACCCGGCGCGCGAAGTCGCTCATCTTGTCCAGCACGGCGTGCACCCGGGGGACGACGTTCTCGCCGTCCACCTCGACCACCGCGTCGGCCGGGGCGCGCAGCGCCGTGTGGAGCACGGCCCGGTCCTCGGTGACGTTGATCCTCTCCCCGCGGAACATCGCGTCGCGCAGCCCGAACACATCGGTGGCGGCGGCGAGTTCCCGCAGCAGGGCGAGGGTCTCGTCGGTGACCAGGTTCTTGGAGTAGTCGATCCGCAGATCGCCCACGCGCACCACGTACCGTTCGGCGCGCCCGGGGTCCTCGGCGAACAGCTCGCGCAGGTGCGCCTGCCATCCGGCGCGGTGGTCCGCCAGGGCGGTCCACTCGGGCCGCTGGCTGAGCAGGGGGGTGTCAGGCATGGGAGAAGGCCTCCTCGGCGCCCTCGCCGCGCAGGGCGACGGCGTACATCTCGTCGGCGTCGAGGCGCCGCAGCTCCTCGGCGATCAGTTCGGAGGTGGCGCGCACCTTCAGCGCGAGGGTGCGCGGGGGCTGGCCCGGCAGGGTCAGCGTGGCGAGCGGGCCCTCGGGGCGGTCGATGAGGATCTCGCCGGCGTCGGTGCCGAGCCGCACGGCCGTGACGACCGGACCGGCGGTGACGACCCGCTCGACGGGCACGTTCAGCCGGGCCTCCAGCCAGCGGGCGAGCAGTTCGGCGCTGGGGTTCTCCGCCTCGCTCTCCACCGCCGCCGAGGTGATCGGCACCCGCGCCTGGTCCAGGGCCGCCGCCAGCATCGAACGCCACGGCGTCAGCCGCGTCCACGCGAGGTCGGTGTCGCCGGGGGCGTAGGACTTCACCCGCAGCTCCAGCGCCTTGAGGGGCTGCTCGACGGCGTACATGTCGGTGATGCGCCGCTGGGCGAGCGCGCCCAGCGGGTCCTTCGCGGGGTTGTCGGGCGCGTTCACCGGCCACCACACGACGACCGGGGCGTCCGGCAGCAGCAGCGGCAGGACCACGGAGTCCGCGTGGTCGGAGACCTCGCCGTAGGTGCGCAGTACCACCGTCTCGCCGGTGCCGGCGTCGGCGCCCACGCGCACCTCGGCGTCCAGGCGGGAGTTGGTGCGGTCGCGCGGGTTGCGGGCGTGCCGCTTGATGACGACCAGGGTGCGCGAGGGGTGCTCGTGCGAGGCCTCCTCCGCCGCCCGGATCGAGTCGTAGGCGTTCTCCTCGTCCGTGACGATGACCATCGTCAGGACCATGCCCACGGCGGGTGTGCCGATGGCGCGGCGGCCCTGCACCAGCGCCTTGTTGATCTTGCTTGCCGTGGTGTCGGTCAGGTCGATCTTCATGGCCTGCGCCAGCTCCGTCCGTCTCGTGCGAGCATCTCGTCGGCTTCCTCGGGTCCCCAGCTGCCCGACGGGTACGGGGCCGGCCTGTCGTGCGTGGCCCAGTACTCCTCGATCGGGTCGAGGATCTTCCAGGACTCTTCCACTTCCTGGTGACGCGGGAACAGGTTGGCGTCGCCGAGGAGGACGTCCAGGATGAGGCGCTCGTACGCCTCGGGGCTGGACTCCGTGAAGGACTCGCCGTAGGCGAAGTCCATGGACACGTCCCGGATCTCCATCGACGTGCCCGGCACCTTCGAGCCGAAGCGGACCGTCACCCCTTCGTCGGGCTGCACCCGGATGACGATGGCGTTCTCGCCGAGCTCCTCCGTCGCGGTGGAGTCGAAGGGGGAGTGCGGGGCCCGCTGGAAGACCACCGCGATCTCGGTGACCCGGCGGCCGAGGCGCTTGCCGGTGCGCAGGTAGAAGGGGACGCCCGCCCAGCGGCGGTTGTCGACGTTCAGCCGGACGGCGGCGTACGTGTCCGTCGTCGAGGACGCGGGGATGCCGTCCTCCTCCAGATAGCCGCGCACCTTCTCGCCGCCCTGCCACCCGGCGGCGTACTGGCCGCGCACCGTGTGCTCGCCCAGCTCCGCCGGCAGCTTCACGGCCCGCAGGACCTTCAGCTTCTCGGTGAGCAGGGAGGCCGCGTCGAAGGAGGCGGGCTCCTCCATCGCGGTCAGCGCCATCAGCTGGAGCAGGTGGTTCTGAATGACGTCACGCGCCGAGCCGATGCCGTCGTAGTAGCCGGCCCGGCCGCCGATGCCGATGTCCTCGGCCATCGTGATCTGCACGTGGTCGACGTACGAGCGGTTCCAGATCGGCTCGAACAACTGGTTGGCGAAGCGCAGCGCCAGGATGTTCTGGACGGTCTCCTTGCCCAGGTAGTGGTCGATGCGGAAGACCTGGTCCGGCTCGAACACATCGTGCACGATCGCGTTCAGCTCCCGCGCGCTGGCCAGGTCGTGCCCGAACGGCTTCTCGATGACGGCCCGCCGCCAGGACCCCTCCGGCGCCTTGGCCAGCCCGTGCTTCTTGAGCTGCTCGGTCACCTTGGGGAAGAACTTCGGCGGCACCGACAGATAGAAGGCGAAGTTGCCGCCCGTGCCCCGGGAGGCGTTCAGCTCCTCGACGGCGTCCCGCAGCTGCTTGAACGCGGTGTCGTCGTCGAAGTCGCCCGGTATGAACCGCATGCCCTCGGCGAGCTGCTGCCAGACCTCCTCGCGGAACGGCGTGCGCGCGTGCTCGCGGACCGCGTCATGGACGACCTGCGCGAAATCCTGGTCCTCCCAGTCACGGCGGGCGAAGCCCACGAGCGAGAAGCCCGGCGGCAGCAGACCGCGGTTGGCCAGGTCGTACACGGCCGGCATCAGCTTCTTGCGGGACAGGTCGCCGGTCACGCCGAAGATGACCAGCCCGGAGGGACCGGCGATCCGCGGCAGCCGCCGGTCCTGGGGGTCCCGGAGCGGGTTGCTGTACACCCGTGCGTTCATTCCGCGTCAACTCCCTTGCTGTTCAGCGACTTGGCGACCGCGTCCAGAAGGTCCTGCCACGCCGTCTCGAACTTCGCGACGCCTTCCTCCTCCAGACGGGTGACCACCTCGTCGTAGGAGATGCCCAGCGCCTCGACGGCGGCGAGGTCGGCGCGGGCCTGCGCGTACCCGCCGGTGACGGTGTCGCCGGTGATCCGGCCGTGGTCGGCGGTGGCGGCGAGGGTGGCCTCCGGCATGGTGTTGACGGTGCCGGGGGCGACCAGCTCGTCCACGTACAGGGTGTCCTTGTACGCGGGATCCTTCACCCCGGTCGACGCCCACAGCGGGCGCTGCTTGTTCGCCCGCGCCCCGCCCAGGGCGGTCCAGCGCGACCCCGCCGGCGTCGGACGCCCGGCCGAGCCGAACACCTCCTCGTACGCCTGGTAGGCCAGCCGGGCGTTGGCGAGCGCCGCCCGGCCCTTCAGGGCGAGGGCTTCGTCCGTGCCGAGGACCGTCAGCAGCTTGTCGGTCTCGGAGTCGACGCGGGAGACGAAGAAGGAGGCCACGGAGTGGATCGCGGACAGGTCCAGGCCCTGCGCGGCGGCCTTCTCCAGACCGGCCAGGTAGGCGTCCATGACCTCGCGGTAGCGCTCCAGCGAGAAGATCAGCGTGACGTTGACGCTGATGCCCAGACCGGTCACCTCGGTGATCGCCGGCAGGCCCGCCTTCGTCGCCGGGATCTTGATCATCACGTTGGGGCGGTCCACCAGCCAGGCCAGCTGCTTCGCCTCGGCGACCGTGGCCCTGGTGTCGTGGGCGAGACGGGGGTCGACCTCGATGGAGACCCAGCCGTCACGGCCGCCGGTGGCCGAGTGCACCGGGCCCAGGACGTCGGCGGCGGCGCGCACGTCCGCCGTCGTCATCATCCGCACGGCCTCCTCGACCGTGACGCCGCGCGCGGCGAGCTCGGCGAGCTGCTCCTCGTACCCTCCCCCACTCTCGGCTTCGCTCGAGCGGGGGGACCCCCATCCGGAGCCGATGGCCGCCTGGAAGATGGACGGGTTGGTGGTGACGCCGACGACGTGCCGGGTGGCGACGAGCTCGGCGAGGTTGCCGGACGTGATGCGCCTGCGCGACAGGTCGTCCAGCCAGATCGAGACGCCCTCGTCGGCAAGACGCGCGAGCGCTCCCCCGGTGGCGACTGCTTCGGTCACTGTGATCATCTTCTTTCTGGCGATCGGATCAGCCGCGCCCGGCGGCCGGTCCGGTGGTCGCGTCGAGGACGGCCCGCGCCGCGGCGGCCACGTTCTCGGCGGTGAAGCCGTACTCGGCGAACAGGGTCTTCGCGTCGGCGGACGCGCCGAAGTGCTCCAGGGAGACGATGCGTCCCGCGTCGCCCACGAACTGGTGCCAGGTCAGGCCGATGCCCGCCTCGACCGCGACACGCGCCCTGACCGACGGCGGGAGCACACTGTCGCGGTACTCCCGCGGCTGCTCCTCGAACCACTCCACGGACGGCATCGACACCACCCGCGTCCCGGTCCCCTCGGCCTCCAGCAGCTCCCGGGCGGCCACGGCCAGGTGCACCTCGGAGCCGGTGGCGATCAGGACGACGTCCGGGGTCCGGGTCGATGACTCCGCCAGCACGTAACCGCCCTTCGCCGCGTCCGGGTTCGGCGCGTACGTCGGCACGCCCTGCCGGGTGAGCGCCAGACCGTGCGGGGCCGGACGCGTGGCGTGCCGCTTCAGGATCTCGGCCCAGGCGATCGCCGTCTCGTTGGCGTCCGCCGGACGGACCACGTTCAGGCCCGGGACGGCGCGCAGCGAGGCGAGGTGCTCGACCGGCTGGTGGGTGGGGCCGTCCTCGCCGAGGCCGATGGAGTCGTGCGTCCACACGTACGTCACCGGAAGCTGCATCAGGGCCGACATCCGCACCGCGTTGCGCATGTAGTCGGAGAACACCAGGAAGGTGCCGCCGTACACACGGGTGTTGCCGTGCAGGGCGATGCCGTTCATCTCGGCCGCCATCGAGAACTCGCGGATGCCGAAGTGGACGGTACGCCCGTACGGGTCGGCCTCGGGCAGCGGGTTGCCGGCGGGCAGGAACGACGACGTCTTGTCGATGGTGGTGTTGTTGGAGCCGGCAAGGTCGGCGGAGCCGCCCCACAGCTCGGGGATCACACCGCCGAGCGCCTGGAGCACCTTGCCGGACGCGGCGCGCGTGGCGACGGACGGGCCCTCCTCGAAGACCGGCAGCGACTCCTCCCAGCCCTCGGGGAGCTGACCGGCGACGACCCGGTCGAACAGCTCCGCCCGCTCGGGGTCGGCGCCGCGCCAGACGGCGAGCCGCTTGTCCCAGGCGGCGTGGGCCTCGGCGCCCCGGTCCAGGGCGGCCCGGGTGTGGGTGAGGACGTCGTCGGAGACCTCGAAGGTCTGCTCCGGGTCGAAGCCGAGGATCCGCTTGGTGGCGGCCACCTCGTCCTCGCCGAGCGCGGAGCCGTGGGACGCCTCGGTGTCGCGCGCGTTCGGGGCGGGCCAGGCGATGATCGTGCGCATCGCGATGATCGAGGGGCGCCCGGTCTCCTCCCGCGCCGCCGTCAGCGCCTCGTGCAGCGCGTGCACGTCGACGTCGCCGCCCTCCCGCGGCTCGATGCGCTGCGTGTGCCAGCCGTAGGCCTCGTAGCGCTTGAGCACGTCCTCGGAGAAGGCCGTCGCCGTGTCGCCCTCGATGGAGATGTGGTTGTCGTCGTAGAGGAAGACCAGGTTGCCGAGCTTCTGGTGCCCGGCGAGGGAGGACGCCTCGGCGGACACGCCCTCCTGGAGGTCGCCGTCGGAGACGATCGTCCAGATCGTGTGGTCGAACGGCGACTCGCCCTCGGGGGCCTCGGGGTCGAACAGGCCGCGCTCGTACCGGGCGGCCATCGCCATCCCCACGGCGTTGGCGACACCCTGGCCGAGCGGACCGGTGGTGGTCTCCACACCGGCCGTGTGCCCGTACTCGGGGTGCCCCGGCGTCCGGGAGCCATGGGTGCGGAACGCCTTGAGGTCGTCCAGGCCGATCTCGTAGCCGGACAGGAACAGCTGGGTGTAGAGCGTCAGCGAGGTGTGCCCGGGGGACAGGACGAAGCGGTCACGCCCCGTCCACTCCGGATCCGCGGGATCGTGCCGCATCACCTTCTGAAAGAGCGTGTACGCGGCAGGGGCCAGCGCCATCGCCGTGCCGGGATGACCGTTGCCGACCTTCTGCACCGCGTCCGCGGCCAGGACACGCGCCGTGTCGACGGCACGCCGGTCCAGGTCGGTCCACTCGAAGCTGTTCTGGTTCTGCGTGCTCATCTTCAAGAAGTCCTCGATAGGAGCCGGTGATCAGGTCTTGCGTGTTCGAACTTAAAAGTCTGACTTTTTCGGGGGAAGGTCTGCCTGTGTCAGCCTGTGGTGAAAGTGGGACACGGACGCGACAGCCGAACAGCGCAAGAAGGACATGGTGGAAACAAGTACCCAGGAAGCCGCCGATGACGGGATCAGAACCTTCCCCTTCCCCGTCGAACTCAGCGTCGGCGGAGTCGGCATGCAGATCGGCCCCATGGGCGCCGGGCGCACCTGGCACGCCGACGCGCCGCTGGACCGCGTCCACCGCATCGACTTCCACGTCGTGCTGCTCTTCACCGACGGCCCCGTCCGCCACATGGTCGACTTCGACGAGTACGAGGCGACCGCCGGCGACGTCCTGTGGATCCGCCCGGGCCAGGTCCACCGCTTCACCCGGGCCGGCGAGTACCGGGGAACCGCCCTCACCATGCAGCCCGGCTTCCTGCCCCGCGACACCGTCGAGGCGACCGGCCTGTACCGCTACGACCTCCCGCCGCTCCTGCGCCCCGACGCACCCCAGGCGGCCGCTCTGCGCGCGGCCCTTGCCCACCTGCGACGCGAGTACGAGGACAGCGCGACCCTGCCCCCGAACCTGCACACCTCCGTGCTGCGCCACTGTCTGACCGCGTTCCTGCTGCGCCTCGCGCACCTCGCGACCAGCTCCGCCGAGGCGGCCCGCCGTCAGGCCGACACCACGTTCACCCTCTTCCGGGAGGCGGTGGAACGGGACTTCGCCACCGTCCACAGCGTCAGCGCCTACGCCGACGCGCTCGGCTACTCCCGCCGCACCCTGGTGCGCGCGGTCCGCGCGGCGACCGGCGAGACGCCCAAGGGGTTCATCGACAAGCGGGTGGTCCTGGAGGCCAAGCGCCTGCTGGCGCACACCGATCTGCCCATCGGCCGCGTCGGCGTCGCGGTGGGCTTCCCCGACCCGGCGAACTTCTCCAAGTTCTTCCACCAGCACACGGACACGACGCCGGCGGCGTTCCGCGCGGAGATGCGCTGAACGCCGCCGGGTGAACTCCGGCCCGGGGCTGTCGCCTCAGTGCCCGAAGCGGAACCAGTTCACGTTGACGAAGTCGGACGGCTGGCCGCTGGTGAAGGTCAGATAGACGTCGTGGGTGCCGGTGACCGGGGCGATGTTCGCGGGGACCGTCCGCCAGGATTGCCAGCCCCCGGTGCCGGCCACCGCGAAGCTCCCGACAGGAGCGCTGCCGCGGCTGTCGAGGCGGACCTCGACCAGACCGCTGACGCCGCCGCCCGCGCCGCTCGCGACCCGCCCGAGGAACTGGGTCGCCGCGGTGGAGCCGAAGTCGACGCCCCGGTACAGCGCCCAGTCGCCGTTCGCGAGGGAGCCGATGTTCTGCCCGCCGCCGGTGTCGGTGGTCGTCTCCGTCGTCGTGCCGGACTGCTCGTCGTGGGACTCGGCCTGGACGGCGGTGTAGGCGTCACGGTTCCCGCTCGGGGGAGGCGTGGTCCCGCCGGTGCCGCTCGTGGCCTGGAGGACCCGCACGTAGTCGACGACCATCGGCACGCCCGAGTGGGTGTCGGCGTCCAGCCCGCCGCCGAAGGCGTCGGGGAAGCCGCCGCCCATCGCCACGTTCAGGATGATGAAGTAGCCGTGGCGGGTGGCGTTGTTCCAGGTCGTGGCGTCCACCTGGTTCGCGGTGACGGTGTGGTAGACGGTCCCGTCGACGGAGAAGCGCAGCGTCTCCGGGGTCACCGAGCGGTCCCACTCCAACGCGTAGGTGTGGAAGCCGGACTGGCAGGCGGCGCCGGGGCACACGGTGGAACCGCCGATGCCGGTGGTCTCGTTGCAGGGGCCGCCCGGACTGCTGCCGCAGTGCAGCGTCGCCCACACGCGGTTCAGGCCCTGCACGTTCTCCATGATGTCCATCTCGCCCACCGAGGGCCAGTTCTGGTAGTTGCCCCGGTACGGCGCGCCCAGCATCCAGAACGCCGGCCAGTAGCCCTCGGCCGCGGTCCCGGTGACGGCGGGCATCTGCAACCGGGACTCGACGCGCAGCTTGCCGCCGGACGGGGGCTGGAAGTCGGTGCGCCTGGTCTCTATCCGGCCCGAGGTCCAACGGCCCGCGGAGTCGCGCAGCGGGGTGATGCGCAGGTTTCCGGTGCCGTCGAGCGAGACGTTGCTCGTGCTGTTCGTCATCGTCTCGACCTCGCCGGTGCCCCAGTTCGCGGGGCCGCCGGGATACGAAGTCCCCGTCGAGTACTGCCAGTCGGCGGTGCTGACGCCGGTTCCCGCGGCGCCGTCGAAGTCGTCGAGGAAGACCTGCGTCCAGCCGGCCGGGGGAGTGGGCGCGGAGGCCGTCGCGGGCAGGGTGGCGGCCGTGGCGGCGAGCGCCGCGAGACCGAGGGTGCTGAACACGGCGACGAACGCCCGCCGCAGGGGGCGCCGCGGTCCGAGGGGGGTGCCGGAGGTGTCACTCATGTGTGCCTCTCGGGTACGGGGTGGGGGAGCACGGGTCCGGGAGGTGCGCTGTGAGAGCGCTCTCAAAGTGCGCCCAATGTGCTCCCACTGCCCTCGGCCGTCAAGAGGTGAAACCGTGAAAGTCGTTGCGGTGCAGGTGGGTTCAGTCCGTGAAGGAGGATCGCGGCAGCCGCCGTGGACGGGTGAGCGCGGCCGGCGGCCCGCCGATGACGGTCCGTCAAGCGTGTGAGTGCCTCACGTCGGGTGCCAGCCCAGGGAGCGGGAGATGCCTCTTGCCGCCAGTCGTATCGCCGGTGCCAGGGAAGGGACTTGGGCGTTCGCCGCCGGGACGACCACCGACACCGCCGCCACCACCTCGCCGTCCGGGCCGCGTACCGGGGCGGCCACCGACAGGGCGTCGTCCGTCACCTGACGGTCGCTCACCGCGACTCCCGTGCGCCGGACTTCGGCGAGTGTGCGGCGCAGCAGCGCGGGGTCGGTGATCGTGTGGGCCGTGTACGAGGCCAGCGGGGCGGCGCAGTACGTCTCCTGGAGCTCCGCTCCGCCGTGGGCCAGCAGGACGAGTCCGACGCCGGTCACGTGCAGCGGCCAGCGCGCGCCGACGCGGATGCGCACGCCGACCGCCGAGTGTCCCGAGAGCCACTCGGTGTAGACGACCTCGGCGCCGTCCCGTACCGCCAGTTGCACGTTCTCGTGCGTGGCCTCGTACAGGTCCTCCAGGTAGGGCAGCGCGGCCTGGCGGAGGGCCAGACCCCGGGGGGCCAGCGCAGCGATCTCCCACAGCCGCAGCCCCACGTGGTACGTGCCCGCCGGGTCCCGCTCCAGGGCGCCCCACTCGGCCAGCGCCGCCACGAGCCGGTGTGCGGTGGTCAGACTCAGGCCCGCCCGCCGGCTGATGTCGGTCAGGGACAGCGCCGGATGCGCGTGGTCGAAGGCGGCGAGCACGGACAGCAGCCGGTCCGGGGCGGAACGGGTGGGCGCGACCGCCGGCACGGGCGTGGCGGCCGTGCCCGTCAGCGGCGGTGTCCTCGACGTGGTGGGCAACGGGTTCCTCCTCCCCGTGCTGCGGCGGGACAGGGGTCGCCCCGCACCGTCGCGAAGTTAGGCAGACCGCCGGGCCGGCGTCAATCGTCCGCCCGGCCCTCTCATCCGCCGAGCCCGTCCCCGGCGACGCGCAGCAGCAGGGCGTGCAGCGTCTTCCGCTCGGCCGGGTCGAGCGGGGACAGCAGCTCGTTCGTCACCCGCAGGCCGGCCTCGTCCGTGCCGCGCAGGAACTCCCCGCCCGCCTCCGTGAGGACGACGATCCGGCTGCGCCGGTCGTCGGGGGCCGGGCGGCGCTCGGCGAAGCCCAGCTTCTCCAGGTCGTCGACGAGACCGACGATCGCGCTCGGGTCGTACCCGAGCCGTGCGCTCAGCTCGCGCTGGAGCGCGCCCTCCGTCGTGGCGAGGAAACGCAGCACCGCGTAGTGGCGCAGGCGCAGCCCCGACTCCTGGAGGAACGTGTTGAACAACTGGCCCGAGCGCAGGCCGAGCCGGTAGAGCAGGTAGCCCGCGTCCGCGTGCAGCCCGCGCATCCACGGCTCCTCCGAGTCGATCGGGGCGGCGTTCACGGTGTCGTGCTGGCGGGCGATGGCGGGCTCCCTGGTGTCGGCCCCGGCGGGGCGGTGTGCGTGCGGTCGGGCGTCACATGCGGTCGTGTGTGCCGCGAGCTTCAGATTTCAGCATGACCTACGCGTCGGGCGACAACAACTATTGACGACGACAATTATTGCTCCTACCTTCGACCTCGCGGCCCACCCCGGTGCCCGACCGCAGCCGCACCGCCCCTGTCACCGCGTGAAGGGACCCACCCGTGCCCCCCATCGATCTCACCGGCAAGGTCGCCGTCGTCACCGGCAGCGGCCGGGGCCTCGGTCTCGCCTATGCGCGCGCCCTGGCCGCCCACGGCGCCTGCGTGGTCGTCAACGACGTCGACGAGGCGGCCGCCGAGCAGGCCGCGAAATCCGTCGCCGAGGCCGGCGGCGCCGCCGTCGCCGAGGTGGTGCCGGTCGGCACGGCCGAGGCCGCGGACCGGCTCGTCAACCGCGCGGTCACGGAGTTCGGGCGGCTCGACGTCATGGTCACCAACGCCGGCATCCTGCGCGACAAGGTGCTGTGGAAGATGACCGACGACGACTTCGACGCGGTGATCGCCACCCACCTCCGGGGCACCTTCACCTGCGCCCGCGCCGCCGCCGTACGGATGCGCGAGCAGGGCGAGGGCGGCAGCCTGATCCTCGTGGGCTCCCCGGCCGGACAGCGCGGCAACTTCGGGCAGACGAACTACGCCGCCGCCAAGGCCGGCATCGCCGCCTTCGCCCGCACCTGGGCCATGGAACTGGGCCGCGCGAACATCACCGTCAACGCGATCGTGCCGGTCGCCGCGACCGCGATGACCGAGACCGTCCCCGCCTTCGCCCCCTACGTCGAGGCCATGAGGAACGGCGAGGCGCTACCCGACTTCCTGCGCAAGGGCGAGGGCTTCGGCACCCCCGAGGACTGCGCCGCGCTCGTGCCCTTCCTCGCCTCCGAGGCCGCCCGGGGTGTCACCGGCCAGGCCATCGGCATCGGCGGCGACAAGGTGGCACTCTGGTCCCATCCGCAGGAGATCCGCGCGGCCTACGCCGACGGCGGCTGGACCCCGGCGACCCTGGCCGACGCCTTCCCCACCTCGGTCGGCGCCGAGCTCCAGACCGTCGGCATCCCGGCGCCCGCGTTCCCGGAGGCGTGAGTCATGGCGAGCATCGACGTCGAGGAACTCGTCGCGATCGACGTCCACACCCACGCCGAGGTGTCCTCCAGCGGGCACTCCTCGCTCGACGACGACCTGCACGACGCGTCCGCCGCCTACTTCAAGGTCGAGGGCGAGCGGAAGCCGACCATCGAGGAGACGGCCCGCTACTACCGTGAGCGGAAGATGGCCGCCGTGATCTTCACGGTGGACGCCGAGTCCGCCACCGGCACCCCGCCGGTGCCCAACGAGGAGGTCGCCGAGGCCGCCGCCGCCAACGCCGACGTGCTCATCCCCTTCGCCTCCATCGACCCCTTCCGGGGCAAGGCCGGCGTGAGGCAGGCCCGCCGCCTGGTCGAGGAGTACGGCGTGAAGGGCTTCAAGTTCCATCCCAGCGTCCAGGGCTTCTTCCCCGACGACCGCGCGGTGGCGTACGGCCTCTACGAGGTGATCGAGGAGACCGGTTCCATCGCCCTCTTCCACACCGGGCAGACCGGCATCGGAGCCGGCGTCCCGGGCGGCGGAGGCATCCGGCTGAAGTACTCCAACCCCCTCCACGTCGACGACGTGGCCGCCGACTTCCCCCACCTCAAGATCATCCTGGCGCATCCGTCCTTCCCCTGGCAGGACGAGGCCCTCGCCGTCGCCACCCACAAGCCGGGCGTCCACATCGACCTGTCCGGCTGGTCGCCGAAGTACTTCCCGCCGCAACTCGTGCAGTACGCCAACACCCTGCTCAAGGACAAGGTCCTCTTCGGCTCCGACTTCCCCGTCCTCACCCCCGACCGCTGGCTCGCCGACTTCGACAAGCTGACGATCAAGGACGACGTGAAGCCGAGGATCCTCAAGGAGAACGCCGCCCGTCTGCTCGGGCTGACCACACCGTAGAGGGGCGTGGAGATGCGCAACGAGGGACTGGGGTCATGGCCCGCACGCCGGGCCCGCAAGACCCCGCACCGCACCGCCCTGATCCACGGCGAGCGGCCGACCGACTACGCCACCCTGCACACCCGCACCACACGCCTGGCCGACGCCCTGCGCGCCCGGGGCGTGCGCCGCGGCGACCGCGTCGCCTACCTCGGCCCCAACCACCCCTCCTACCTGGAGACCCTGTTCGCGACCGGCGCCCTCGGCGCGGTCTTCGTCCCGCTCAACACCCGCCTGGCCGGCCCCGAGATCGCCTACCAGCTCGCCGACTCCGGCGCCAAGGCCCTCGTCCACGGCCCCGCGTCCGCGGGCCTCGTCGCCGGACTGCCCGGCAGCACCGACGTACGCGCGTACGTCGAGGTCGGCGCCGAGTACGAGGAGGCGCTCGCCGCGGCCGACGACGAGCCCTTCGACGAGCCCGTCGGCCCCGACGACACCTGCGTCATCATGTACACCTCGGGCACCACCGGCCGCCCCAAGGGCGCCATGCTCACGCACGGCAACCTCACCTGGAACGCGGTCAACGTCCTCGTCGACACCGACCTGATCGCCGACGAACGCGCCCTGGTGACCGCGCCGCTGTTCCACACGGCCGGGCTGAACATGCTGACGCTGCCGGTGCTGCTCAAGGGCGGCGCCTGCGTCCTGGTCGAGGCGTTCGACCCGCAGACCACCTTCGACCTGGTCGAACGGCACCGGATCACCTTCATGTTCGGCGTGCCGACCATGTTCGACCAGCTCGCCCGCCACCCGCGCTGGCCGGACGCCGACCTGTCCTCGCTGCGCATCCTCACCTGCGGCGGCTCACCCGTCCCGACCCCGCTCATCGCGGCCTACCAGGAACGCGGTCTCACCTTCCTCCAGGGCTACGGCATGACCGAGGCCGCGCCCGGCACCCTCTTCCTGGACGCGGAACACGCCGTCAGCAAGGCGGGCTCGGCCGGCGTCCCGCACTTCTTCAGCGACGTCCGCGTCGTGCGACCCGACCTGACACCCGTCGACGCCGGCGAGACCGGTGAGGTCATCGTGCGCGGCCCGCACGTCATGCCCGGCTACTGGGGGCTCCCCGAGGAGACGGCCGCGTCCTTCGCCGACGGCTGGTTCCGCAGCGGGGACGCGGCGCAGGTCGACGAGGACGGGTACGTCCACATCGTCGACCGCATCAAGGACATGATCATCTCGGGTGGGGAGAACGTCTACCCCGCCGAGATCGAGGACCGGCTCCTGACCCACCCCGACATCGTCGAGTGCGCGGTCATCGGCGTGCACGACGACACGTGGGGCGAGGTGCCCCGCGCGGTCGTCGTACCCCGCGAGGGCGCTTCGCTGGATCCCGACGAGGTGCTCGCCTCCCTCGACGGCCGGCTCGCCAAGTACAAGATCCCCAAGTCGGTGGTGATCGCGGACGAACTCCCGCGCACCGCCTCCGGAAAGCTCCTCAAAGCCCGGGTGCGCCGACGCTTCGGCACCGACTCCTGACCGACGGAAGGACCCTCGCGTGAGCATCACCGTCAACGGCCTCGACGAACTCAAGAAGCTCGCCGGCAGCGACCTCGGCACGAGCGAGTGGATCGAGGTCACGCAGGAGCGCGTCGACACGTTCGCCGACGCGACCGGGGACCACCAGTGGATCCACGTCGACCCCGAACGCGCGAAGGACGGGCCCTTCGGCGCGCCCATAGCCCACGGATACCTGACGCTCTCCCTGTTCATCCCGCTCTTCACCGAACTGCTGGACGTCCAGGGCGTCACCACCAAGGTCAACTACGGCCTGAACAAGGTGCGGTTCCCCGCGCCGGTGAAGGTCGGCTCCCGGATTCGGCTGGCCGGGAAACTGGCGGAGGTCGAGGAGGTCCCGGGCGGCGTGCAGATCACCGTGGACGGGACGATCGAGATAGAGGGCGGGGCGAAACCGGCGGCGGTGCTGCGGAGCCTGTCCCGGTTCTACGCGTGAGGGCCGTTCCCCCGGACAGGCCGCCTCAGCGCACCACGTCCACGAAGACCGGGTTGGAGTAGAACCAGGTGTCCTGCCAGGGGTCGCCGTCGCCCGGCGGGTGCGGGATCGGGCCGTGCGGGTCGACGGACGCGCCCAGGTAACCGGTTCCGTTGCGCTTGCCGTCGCTGCCGCGCAGCCGGACGTAGAAGGACTCCTCGCCCGCGGTCAGCGGGACACGCAGCGTGTACGCCCCCTTGCGGCCGCTCACGTCCCCGGACCAGGCGACCCTGCTGTCGGGCGCGCGCCAGTCGTCGCGATCGGCCACCGGGCCGCGCACCGCGCCGCGGATCATGTCCACATGCGCCAACCGGGGCAGGATTCCATGGGGGTTGGGGCGGGAGGCGGTGGTCACGGTGATGTGCAGGGTGAGCTTCTCACCCCTGCGGACCCGCAACCGGCCGCCGAGCGTGACGCCCCGGCCGCGGTCGCCCTCGCGGGTCAGCCGCACCTCCAGCCCGTCGAGGAGATGGCCGTGGTCCAGCCACACCCGGCCCGCGCGCAGTCCCGCCATCACCGAGCGGTAGCCGTATCGGGTGACTCCGACGTGGGTGCGGCTGAACTCGCCCGGCCAGAAGTCGCTGCCCGGCTGCGGGGTGTCCGTGTTCACCGGGTCGGGCAGCCTGCCGGTGTCGTCGAAGTTCTGTCCGGCCGGCCAGTCGCCGTTCTTCCAGGTGTCGAAGACGGTGCGGTGGTTGTCGGAGTTGGTGGTGATCGAGAACAGCCGGCCCTCGGCCAGCATCGAGTCCCACAGACCGCCGACCGTCGCGGTCGCCCAGTCGAAGCCGCCGTAGGTGAGGTAGGCGTCGGCCGGGTAACCGGCCCAGGACTGCGCCGAGGGCTTGTTCTCGTACTCGCCGCGGATCGACGTCGTACCGCGCAGGCCGGGGATCGCCGCGCCCTGAGCGCCGGGCGCGCCCTCCATGCCGATCATGATCTCGGGGGCGGCGTCCCGCCAGGCGCGCATCTCGTGCGGGGAGTCGACGCCGAGGCGCATCGGGTGGTTGGCGAGGACGAGGACGTCGTCGACGTAACCGGTACGGCGCTGCTCGGCCAGCCACCGGACGGCCTTGACCGCGTGTGCCTCGTTGCGTGCGGTGTCGGCCGCGCCGGCGGAGCCCTCGGTGTAGCCGAGGAGCTTGCCGTCGTAGGCGAGCTCGAACTTCGTCAGCAGATCGACCTCGTTGGGGCCGGGCGCGGCGAACACCGTGCAGTGTTCGGCGGCCGGGATGTACCACTCCAGGCCCTGGAAGATCAGCTGACGGGGGTTCTCGGCCCGGGCCTTGAGGATCTCCTTGTGCTCCATGGCGGCGCCGTAACGGGCGTGCCCGAAGTTGGAGTGCTCGTTGAACACCATCCAGTCGAGGCCGTACTTCGCGGCGGCCCGCGCCTGCTGGGAGAAGGTGTACTTGGCGTCGTGGCTGTAGACGGAGTGCACATGGTGGTCGCCGACGAGGTAGGCCAGCTGCGGGTCCTCTCCGCCGAGGCCGGGGCGGGTGGCGGCGAACGCCGGGGCGGCCGTCGACTCGAGGGCGAAGGCAGCCCCGAACAGGCCTGCCCGGCGCAGGAACCGGCGTCGGGAGACGCCCTGGGCGTCGAGATCGGCGGGGGAGACGGACGGATCGGCCCAGACGGGAAGCTGCTGCTCGGTCATCGTGGTCCTCTGCGGTGTCAGTGGTTCATGAACGACGTCACGGGCAGCGCCCGTTCGACGATCCGGACGTCGCCGAGCCGCCCGTGCAGGATCTGGTCGATGCGCCCGCCGTACTCGTAGCCGCCGAGCAGCCAGGGCAGGCCGACGGAGGCGATCCCGACGGCGGACGCCCTCGGGTTGCGGACCACCGGGCACCCTTCGACGTAGAGCGTGGTGTGCCTGCCGTCGTTGACGACGGCGACATGCCACCAGGTCTCAAGAGGCGTCTCCTGGCCCCAGTTGGTCGCGATGCCCTGCTGGTTCAGCGGGCGCATCGCCCATTGCGGCTCACGGTCGTTCGACAGGGAGAGCGTGGCGAGCGGCTCGTCGGGGTCGTCGGCCGTCTTCCCGGCGGCCCCTCCCGTGCCGGTGCGGCCGACCAGTCCCGGCCAGGCGTGGTGCGCGGGGTCCCAGTCGGCGGGGAGGCGGTAGAACGCCTCGATGGTGTAACCGGTCTTGAAGGTGGCCGAGTTGATGGGCGCCCCGTCGACCGTGCGCAGATACGCCCCCTTCAGCGGGGACTTGTGACCCTGGAACTCGAGGCTGCCGTGGCCGGGTTGGTCCGGGTGGTGGTCCGGGGACCAGCCGAGCGAAGCACCCCCCACCGCCACCACGGCGAGGTCGTTGCCGTGCCCGGAAAGGTCCCGCACGGCGCCGGAGACCGCCGAGTCGAAACGCCAGTAGGCGACCGTGCCGCTCACCAGCATCCGCGACGCCGGGCGCGCGGGACGGGCCGGAGCGGGGGCGAAACCGGAGAACCGCTCGGCGAAGTCGATGCCGACGGTGAACCGGTCGGCGTCGCCGCTCAGTTCGATCTCCTGCCGCTCCAGCTCGTTGAGACCCTTCGCCGCCCGGCCCAGGATCCACGGCGAGACCGTCTCCACGTCGATGACGTTCCGGTCGAGGTCGAAGCGGTAGAGGCGGATCATCGCCGCACCGCCGAAGTAACGATTCTGATAGTTCGTCAGATGCAGGTGGACGTCATGCCCGGCCTTGTTGCGGCGGACCGCCCGCCCGGCGGGCCAGTAGTGGCCGTTGAGGGTGAGGAAGACCTGGTCGTGGTCGGCGATCAGCCGGTCCCACAGCTGCTGCCCGTACGGCGACAACGTGTCGTCCGCGACGACCAGTTCATGCGTGGTGAGGACGACGGGGGTGTGCGGATTCCGCGCCAGGACGCCGGCCGCCCACGCGTACCCCTGGTCCGACAGCCGCCAGTCCAGTGCCAGCACCATCCACTCCCGCCCGCCGGCCCGGAAGACGTGGTAGGCGTTGTAACCGTCGGGGGAGGCGCCGCCGAACGTCGGCCTGCCCGTGAAGCGTCGCGGGCCGAAGGCGTCCAGGTAGGGCGTCGCGCCACGCTGGTCGGTCGTGGACGACGGCACGTCGTGGTTGCCGGCCAGGACGCTGTACCCGGCCCCCCGCCGGTCGAGCAGGGCGAACGCCTCGCTGACGGCGGCTACTTCGTCCTTCGTCCCGTTCTGCGTGAGGTCCCCGAGGTGGGACAGGAAGACGATGTTCTCGTCCTCCCCGTGCGCCAGCAGATACCTGAGCGAGGCCTCCACCGGGGCCTTGTCGATGCTCGGCCCGTCGAAGAGGTACTGCGTGTCCGGCATCACCGCGAGCGTGAACCGGCGGCTGTCGGGATCGGGACGCGAGCGGCCCGTACCGGCGGCGTCGGCGGTCGCGGGCAGCGCCACCGAAGCCGTCGCGGCCGCGCCGAGCAGCGCGGTGGCTCTGAGGAACCCACGCCGTCCGGCGCGGGCCTGCGGGGCCTCGCCCGGGTTCTGGGCATGCGAAGTACACACAGGTGCTCCATGGGAAAGCCGGGGGAAGGGAGTCGTGCAGAGGGGGAGTCGGAGGCGGCGGCTACAGGACGCGCAGGGTCCAGCTCCAGCGGTGGACGCCCGGTGCGACGAGGTAGGAGGGGAAGGTGTCGGGGCCGCAGGACGCCGTGCCCAGACCCCGGTGCGCCGCGTCGATGTGCACCACGCAGCCCGCGCGCGGCGTCAGTTCGTCGTGATGGGCGGCCGCCGCCAGCTCCTCGGCGCGGTACCGGGTGACGGACACCTGACGCGGCTCGTCCAGGGTCACCGCGACACCCGTGGCGTCCGGCGCGGACAGCGTGAAGCGCCGCACCCCGTGCCGGCCGCCGCTCTCCTGCGGCCGCAGATAGGGCGTGAACAGCGCGTCCACGGGGACCGAGTGATGGCCCACCGCGGCTCCCGCGCAGCGGTCCGGGTACGACTCCCAGGGGCCCTGACCGAACCACTCCAGCAGGTCCGGTCCCGCGACCGTCTCGAACACCGAACCCACCCGCGCCACGTCGTCGAACTCCTCCGGCAGTTCGGCCTCCTCCTCGACGCGCACCCCGCCCTCGACCGGCGTGAGCACCTGCCGGTGCCGCACCACGCCCGCCGGGCCCGCGTACTCGGCGACCACCGTCACCGACAGACCGTGCCGGCTCACCGAGACCGGCTCGCGCACGAGCGCGTCAAGTCCCCACTCCCGCCAGCGTCGCGCCGCACCGCCCAGTTCGTCGTTGTCGGTCGGGGCCCGCCACAGCGACAGCGTGGGCGCCGCGCTCAGCAGCGGATGCACCAGCAGCCCCTCGTCGTCGACCTCCACGCGCGCCGCCACCGACCGCTCCTCGACCGGCTCGGCCGCGCGCAGCCGCAGCTGCGGCGCGCACACCTCGGTGCCGCACGGCGCCCACGGCAGGTCGTGCGCGGTGCGCACCCGCAGCGTCAGCCACGCCTCGCCGCCGTCCTCCGGCAGCTCGAACGGCTGCGGCACCACCGCCGTACCGCCCGGCCGCAGCGGCGGCAGTTCGGCCGGCGCGGTCAGGGTGCCGCCGTGCTCGAGGGACAGCTCCCACTCGGCCGCGAGCCACTCCAGACCGCGGAAGTGCTGGTGGTTGGAGAGGACCAGGCCCTCGTGTCGCGAGCCCGTCAGCCGCACCGGCGCCGCGAGCTCGCGGTGCTCGTACATCACGGGCTTGGGCGTGCGGTCGGGGAAGACCACGCCGTCCGCGATGAACGCCCCGTCGTGCTCCCGCTCGCCGAAGTCGCCGCCGTAGGCCCAGCGGTAGCCGGGCGCGGCGACACCGTTGTCATAGTGTCCGGCGCCCTCACGGCCGGCCGGTCCCGCGTCGTTCACACGCTGGAGGATTCCGTGGTCCCAGAACTCCCAGATGAACCCGCCCTGAAGACCCGGGGTGGCCTCGATGGCGGCCCAGTGGTCGGCGAGCGTGCCGTTGCTGTTGCCCATCGCGTGGGAGTACTCGCACTGGATGAGCGGCTTGGTCTGCTGCCCCGACAGGGCGTGCGCCAGACAGTCCTCCAGCGGCGCGTACATCGGGCAGGCGATGTCGGAGGCCACGTCCGGGTCCGCCCAGCCGCGCTTGGCGGCCCCCTCGTACTGCACCGGCCGCGTCGGGTCGTGGCGGCGCGCCCAGCCGGCCGCCGCGTCGTGGCCCGCGCCGTAGTCGGACTCGTTGCCCAGCGACCAGACGACGATCGACGGGTGGTTCTTGTCCCGCAGCACCATGCGCGAGACCCGGTCCACGAACGCGTTCAGATAGCGGGGGTCCTCGGCGATCTCGTGGGCGTGGTCGTGGGACTCGATGTCCGCCTCGTCGACGAGGTAGAAGCCGAGTTCGTCGGCGAGGTCGTACAGCGCCGGGTCGTTCGGGTAGTGCGCGGTGCGGATCGCGTTGAAGCCGAACCGCTTGAGCAGCACCAGATCGGCCCGCATGTCGTCGTACGACACCGTGCGCCCGGTCAGCGGATGGAAGTCGTGCCGGTTGACGCCCCGGATGAAGACGCGCTCCCCGTTGATCAGCAGATCCCGTCCGGCGATCTCCACGTCGCGGAAGCCCACCCGGTGCCGGGACACGTCCGCGACCGTGCCGTCCGCGCGGTGCAGCCGGACGGTCAGGCCGTACAGCTCGGGCGTCTCGGCGGTCCACGGGCGTACGTCGGGCACCCGCGCGAGCAGCCGGGCCTCGCCGAGAAAGTCGGAGACGCGCCCGTCCTCGGCGTTGGCCAGGTCGAAAGCGGTGTCCGGCGCGAGCGGCAGCCCGTCCAGCTCCGCGCTGACGTGCCAGCCCACGGGCAGCGCCCCGCGCGCGTCCCGCACCCGGCAGTCCACCCGCAGCTCACCGCCGAGCGACGCCCGCACCGCCACGTCGGCCAGATGCAGCGGGTCGGTCGCGTACAGCAGGACCGAGCGGGTGATCCCGCCGTGCCACCACTGGTCCTGGTCCTCGATGTGCGAGGCGTCCGACCACTTGACGACGGTCAGCCGTACGACGGCCCGCTCCCCGGCGCGCACCACGTCCGTCAGGTCGAACTCGGCGGCCAGGTGGGAGTCCTTGGACAGGCCGACGGGCCGCCCGTCCACGTGCACCAGCAGCACGCTCTCCGCGGCCCCGACCTGGAGCACGATCCGTCGTCCGGCCCAGTCGGCGGGCACGTCGACCTCCCGCTCGTACACGCCCGTCGGATTGCGCTCGGGCGACGCCGGCGGGAACTGCGCGAACGGCATCCGGATGTTCAGGTACTGAGGCAGGTCCGCGGTGCCCTGGAGCGTCCACACGCCGGGGACGGCCGCCGTCGACCACGTGTCGCCGGCCGGCGCGTCCGGAGCGGACAGCAGCTGGAAGCGCCACTCGCCGTCCAGGAGGTGAGCGCCGGCGCGCCGGTCTACGGCGTTCATGGGCAGCCGCCGCCAGGAGGTCGTCTCGGGCGACTCCCAGGGGCGCAGCGCGATCAGCGGATCGGCCGCGGGGGACAGGGGATCGGTCACTTGACGGCTCCCTTGCCGAGGTCCGCGATGATCTGGCGGGCGCCGATCGCGAACACGACGAGCAGCGGGATCAGGGCGAGCAGCGCGCCCGTCATGACCATCCCGTAGTCCGTCGTGCCGTGGGTCCCGTTCAGCTGGGACAGCGCGACCTGGAGGGTGACGTTGTCCGGGTTCGTCAGGGCGATCAGCGGCCAGGCGTAGTCGTTCCACTGGCCCATGAAGGTGAAGATGCCGAGGAAGGCCAGGCCCGGCCGGACGACCGGCAGCGCCACGTGCCAGTACTGGCGCAGGAAGCTCGCGCCGTCGATGCGGGAGGCGTCGAGGAGTTCGTCGTGGATCGCGCCCTTCATGTACTGGCGCATCCAGAAGATGCCGAAGGCGTTCGCGGCGGCCGGCACGATCAGCGCGGTCATCGAGCCGATCCAGCCGATCCTCGCCATGATGACGAACTGCGGGATCGCCGCGAGCTGCGCCGGGACCATGAAGATGAACATCAGCAGCACGAACAGCGTCCGCTTGCCGGGGAAGTCGAACTTGGCGAAGACGAACGCCGCCAGCGAGTCGAAGAGCAGCACCAGGAACGTCACCGACCCCGCCACCAGCAGGGAGTTGGCCATCGAGCCGAAGAAGTCGACCGTGCGGAACAGGCTGCGGACGTTCTCCCCGAAGTGTGAGCCCGGCAGCAGCTTCGGCGGGTAGGAGAAGATCTCCGACGAGGTGTGCGTCGACATGATCACGGCCCAGTAGAACGGGAAGGCCGAGAGCAGCAGTCCGAGGACCAGCACGGTGTGCAGTGCGAGGCCCCGGCGCCGGGAGCCGTGGATCGTCCCGGGCCGCTTCGTGTCGTGGATGGAAGCCATGGCGTCAGACCCTCCTAGTCTTCGCCCCGGCGCTGCACCAGACGCCAGTTGATGATCGAGAAGAGGACGACGACGAGGAAGATGCCCCACGCGACGGCGGCGCCGTAGCCGAAGTCGTTGTTGTCGAAGGTCTGCTGGAAGAAGTAGAGGACCATCGTGCGCCCCGCGTGGTCCGGGCCGCCGGAGAACGTCGAGTCGTTGGCGGTGGTCTGCAGCAGCACCTGCGGTTCGGAGAAGCTCTGCAGGCCGGTCACCGTCGAGACCACCAGCACGAACAACAGCACCGGCCGCATCATCGGCAGCGTGACCCGGAAGAACGTCTGCACCGGACCGGCGCCGTCGATGCGCGCCGCCTCGTACAGCTCGCCCGGGACCGTCTGCAGACCGGCGAGGAAGATGATCGCGTTGTAGCCGGTCCACTGCCAGGTCATCAGCGTGGCGATGGCGACCTTGATGCCCCAGGGGGTGTTCAGCCACGCCACCTGGTCCAGCCCGACCGCCTGCAACAGGGCGTTGACCAGGCCGAAGTTGGTGGAGAAGACCGAGCCGAAGACGATGGCGACCGCCACCACCGAGGTGACGTTGGGAAGGAAGTAGGCGAACCGGTAGACGTTCTTGAACCGGACCGCCGAGTTGAGCATCACGGCCGTCACCATCGCCAGGAAGATCATCGGGAAGGTGGCGAGCGCCCAGATGACGAGGGTGTTCCCGATCGAGCTCCAGAACTCCGAGTCCCCGATCAGGTACCGGTACTGCGACAGGCCGGCCCACTCCATCGAGCCGAGGCCGTCCCAGCGGTGCAGGGAGAGGTAGAGCGAGAACCCGACCGGCACCAGGCCGAAGGCGAGGAACAGCAGATAGAACGGCGAGATCGCGGCGTACAGGTGCCAGTGCTTGCGCAGCGCCGACCGCGGCCGTGCGACGGGCGCCTCCACCACGGCGACCGGGGGCTTCTCCAGTGCGGGGACGGTGGCCATCAGTAGCTCACCCCCAGGTGTTCGGCGATGCGCCGGCATTTGCCCATGGCGTCACTCCAGGCTTTCTTCGGGTCCTTGCCGAGGACGCCGACGTTCTTGATCTCGTCCTTGACCGGCTGCCCGAGCGCCACGTCGTACGGGCTGTTGTAGGCGACCGTGATCTTCTGCGCGGCGGGCCCGAAGACGTCCATCGTCACCTGGCCGCCGAAGAAGGGGTCGGGCTCGCGCAGTTCCGCCATGCCGTACGAGGCCGGGGTGGAGGGGAACAGGCCCGCGTCGACGAAGCCCCGCGCCTGGTTGGCCGGGTCCAGCAGCCAGGTGATGATCCGGAAGGCCTGCTCGGGGTCGCGGCACGCCTTGGTGATCGACAGGAAGGAGCCGCCGTTGTTGGACGGCCGCACCGGCATGTCCGCCACCCGCCACCGGCCGGCCGTCTTCGGCACGCCGTTCTTGAGGTCGCCGGTGGCCCAGGAGGCGCCGAGCTGGCTGGGCAGCTTGCCGGACTCGATCGCCGACAACTGGTCCGGGGTGCCGTTGACGATGTCGGAGACGATGCCGCGCCGCTTGGCCTCCACGGCCAGGTCCCAGGCCCGGCGCACATGCTCCTGGTCGCCGATGAAGCGGCGGTCCTCGTCGACGTACCGTTTGCCGCCCTGCTGCACCGCGTTCTCGAAGACGCTGTTGACGTCGGTGAGCAGACAGGTCCCCGGTATCCGCTTCTTCAGCTGCTCGCCCGCGCCGAAGAACTTCTCCCACGTGTTCAGCTCCGCGGAGACGTCGGCCGGCTCGTGGGGCAGCCCCGCCCTGCGGAAGACGGCGTACTGGTAGTAGTGCGCGACCGGGCCGCAGTCGATGGGGAAGCCGACCATCGTGCCGTCGTCGGCGACACCCTGGTCCCACTTCCACGGCAGGTACCCGCCGCGGTACCGGTCCGCGCCCAGCGTGCGCAGGTCCACGAACTGGCCGGCGTTGGGCAGGTAGGACGCCATGTCCTCGCCCTTCAGCCCCGCGATGTCGGGGATGTGGGCGCGGCCGGCCATCGTGGTGATCAGCTTGGAGCGGTAGTAGCCGCCGATCTGGACGGCCTTCAGGCTCACCTCGCCGCCGTAGCGGGTCTTCGCGTCCTTCACGACGGTGTCGCTCAGACCGCCGCTCCAGTACCACAGGACCATGTCGCGCCCGGTGGAGCCGGCCGGGACGGCGCAGCCGGACGCCAGGCCGCCGAACGCCGTCGCGGCCGCGCCGGCCGCGCCCGCGCGGAGCAGGCCTCTTCGTGAGAGCCGCACAGCTCCCACCGCCTTTCGGATCTCTTCGCTTCTTCGCATGCCTACTGGGGGATCAGTGCTCTCGCCGGGGATCGGCGTTCGCGTGCGCCGGAGACGTCCGGCTCCTTCGCGCGCCCGGGTGACCGGTGCTCTCGCCCGGTCCGGGTGTGTCCGTGCGGTCACGAGTCGTCGGGGGAGGGGTGCTCTCACCCGGTCCCGGTGGTGGGAACCGTGCGGTGGTGTGCCGTCGGGGGAGCGGTGCTCCCGCGGGGCCGCCGTCGGCCGGTGTCCCGCGCCCGTTCACGGCACTCCGTTCCTCGCGCCGGCTCATGGCTCAGCGCCGTGGGTCCGGCGGGGTCACGGGGGCGTGCCGGACGGGCGGGCCGGGGTCGGCCGGCAGCCGGTCCGCGAGGAAGCCGTACGTCCGCTTCAGCGCGGGGTCGGTCAGCGAGCGCCACCACTGGTCCACCCCGTACCAGCCGGGCGCCGCGAGCGCGCCGCCGTGGTGCCGGACGGACAGCCCGGCGGCCAGCACCGCGAACCGCAGCCGCTCCACCAGCGGCCAGCCGCCCAGCGAGGCGGCGACGAAGCTCGCGCCGAAGACGTCCCCCGCGCCCGTGGCGTCCAGCACGTCGACGTCGAGGGCCGGGACCTCCGCGTACTCGCCGGTCGTCTGGTCGACGGCGATCGCGCCGTCCCCGCCCCGCGTCACCACGGCCACCGGGACCAGTTCGCACAGTGTGCCGAGGGCGGCGACGGCGCTGTCGGTGCGGGTGTAGGCCATCGCCTCGGCCTCGTTGGGGAGGAAGGCGTGGCACAGGGCGAGCTGGTCCAGGAGGTCGCGGGACCACTGACGGGTCGGGTCCCAGCCGACGTCGGCGTAGATCAGCGTGCCGTTGGCGGCGGCCTTGCCGAGCCACGCGCGCGGTTCGGCCTCGATGTGCACGAGGGCCGTGCGCGCCTCGGGCGGGTCGGCCATCAGGGCGTCCTGAGAGTACGGCGGCTCCTGGCCGTGGGTGACCAGCGCCCGGTCGTGGCCCTGGGCCAGGGCCACGGTGACGGGGGTGGGCCAGCCGTCGGCCGTGCGGGAGAGCGAGAGGTCGACGCCCTCCTGCCCGGCGAGCACCTCCCGGCAGTGGCCGCCGTAGAAGTCGTCGCCGAAGACGGTGGCCAGCGAGGTCCGCAGGCCGAACCGGGAGGCGGCCACCGCGAGGTTGGCGATGCCGCCGGGGCCGCAGCCCATGCCGGCCGTCCAGACCTCCTCACCCGGAGCGGGGGGCTTCGCCAGCCCCGTGAGGACGAGGTCGTAGAAGAGCAGCCCGGTCAGCAGCACGTCGGGCCGGTCGTCGTCCACGGAAACGTCCTCTCGTCAGGGGGAACGCGGAGGGTTCGTCAAACTTCTTCATTTCGTGACCGGAATCGTGCGCCGCTCCGGGGGATTGGTCAATACCCGAACAGAACTGAGCATGGAAATGATTGAAGATGACGAGTAGTGTCCATGGCGTGCTGGCAGAACGACGACACCAACTCATCCTGCGGGCCCTGCGCTCCGGCGGTCCCGCGGCCGTGACCGATCTCTCCGGGCAGCTCGGTGTGAGCCCCGCCACGATCAGGCGCGACCTGGTCAAACTGGAGGAGGACGGGCTGCTGACGCGGGTGCACGGCGGCGCCGTCGCCGACGAGGGCGACCAGCCCTTCGCCGAGGTCGCCGAGGTGCGGGTGCCCGAGAAGGACGCCATAGCCGCGCACGCCGCGGCGATGGTCCAGGACGGGCAGTCGGTGCTGCTCGACATCGGCACCACCGCCTACCGGCTGGCCCGGCAACTGCACGGCCGCCGGCTCACCGTGATCACCAGCAACCTGGTGGTCTACGAGGAACTCGCCGACGACGAGGGCATCGAGCTGGTGCTGCTCGGCGGCATGGTCCGCCGCGAGTACCGCTCCCTGGTCGGCTTCCTCACCGAGGACAACCTGCGCCAGCTGCACGCCGACTGGCTCTTCCTCGGCACCAGCGGCGTGCGCCCCGGCGGGCAGGTGATGGACACGACGGTGGTCGAGGTGCCGGTGAAGAGAGCCATGATCAAGGCGAGCGACAGAGCCGTGCTGCTCGCCGACGCGGCGAAGTTCCCGGGTACCGGGATGGCGAAGGTCTGCGGTCCCGAGGACCTGGACGCAGTGGTCACGAACGCGCCGGTCGCCCCGGCGACCCGGTCCTCCCTGGAGGAGGCGGGCGTCGAGGTGATCGTGGCAGGAGAGGTGCACGGGTGAGACTGACGATTCTGGGCGGCGGAGGATTCCGGGTGCCGCTGGTGTACGGAGCACTGCTCACGGACCGCGGCGCGGGCCGGGTGAGCGAGGTCGTCCTGCACGACCTCGACGCCGGCCGGCTGGACGCGGTCGCCCGTGTGCTGGCCGAACAGGCGGGCGGCGTGCCCGACGCCCCCGCGGTGACCGCCACCACCGACCTCGACGAGGCCCTGCGCGGCGCCGACTTCGTGTTCTCCGCGATCCGCGTCGGCGGTCTTGAGGGCCGTGCGAACGACGAGCGGGTCGCGCTGGACGAGGGCGTCCTCGGTCAGGAGACCGTCGGCGCGGGCGGCATCGCCTACGGCCTGCGCACGGTCCCGGTCGCCGTCGACATCGCCCGCCGGGTGGCCCGGCTGGCCCCCGACGCCTGGGTCATCAACTTCACCAACCCGGCCGGACTGGTCACCGAGGCCATGTCCCGCCACCTCGGCCACCGTGTGATCGGCATCTGCGACTCGCCGGTCGGCCTCGGCCGCCGCATCGCCCGGGTGCTCGGCGCCGACCCGCGCGAGGCGTGGATCGACTACGTCGGCCTCAACCACCTCGGCTGGGTGCGCGGCCTGCGCGTGGCCGGCCGCGACGAACTGCCGCGCCTGCTCGCCGACCCCGACCTGCTCGGCTCCTTCGAGGAGGGCAAGCTCTTCGGCGCCGACTGGCTGCGGTCGCTCGGCGCGATCCCCAACGAGTACCTGCACTACTACTACTTCAACAGGGAAGCCGTCGACGCCTACAAGGCCGCTGCTCAGACCCGCGGGGCCTTCCTGCGCGACCAGCAGGCCCGGTTCTACGAGGAGACACGCAAGCCCGGCGTCTCCGCCCTCACCGCCTGGGACCGCACCCGCGCCGAGCGCGAGGCCACCTACATGGCAGAGAACCGGGAGACGGCCGGCGCGGGCGAACGCGACGCCGACGACCTGTCCGGCGGCTACGAGAAGGTCGCCCTCGCGCTGATGCGGGCCATCGCCCGCGACGAGCGCACCACGCTGATCCTCAACGTCCGCAACGGCGGCACCCTCTCCGCGCTCGACTCCGAGGCCGTCGTCGAGGTCCCCTGCCTGGTCGACGCCAACGGCGCGCACCCCGTCGCCGCGGACCCGCTGCCCGACCACGCCACCGGCCTGGTCTGCGCGGTCAAGGCGGTCGAACGCGAAGTGCTGAGCGCCGCCGAGTCCGGCGCCCGGGCGACCGCGGTGAAGGCCTTCGCGCTGCACCCGCTCGTCGACTCCGTCAACGTGGCCCGCAGGCTGGTCGAGGGCTACACCCGGGTGCACCCCGGACTCGGGTACCTCAAGTAAGCTCCGCGACCGGAAAGCGCTTTCTCCCGGCCTTTCCCCGCACTCTCCGCTCCCTGTCTGGAGAACCTCTCATGCACGACGAACGCAACCGGATCGAGGAGCGCGCCGAGCGTCTCCACACCCAGCGCATCCAGCCCGCGATCTACGCGGCCACCGTCCCCCTCACCGTGGAGGCCTGGCAGGCGCCGGGGGAGCCCGTCCCCTTCGAGGAGGCGGCGGCCGCCTCGTACGAGCCCTTCACGATGGACACCCCGTGGGGGCCGCCCTGGGGCACTACCTGGTTCCGCATGGCCGGAGAGGTTCCCGCCGAGTGGGCGGGCCGGCGGGTCGAGGCCGTCATCGACCTCGGCTTCACCGGCGACTGGCCCGGCAACCAGGCCGAGGCCCTGGTCCACCTGCCCGACGGCCGGCCCCTCAAGGCGGTCAACCCGCTCAACCAGTACGTGCCGGTCGCCAACCCCGCCGAGGGCGGCGAACGCGTCGACTACCTGGTCGAGGCCGCCTCCAACCCCGACATCCTGGCCGACGACTTCGCACGCCCCACCCCGCTCGGCGACGTCCTCACCGCAGGCGACAAGCCGCTGTACACCTTCCGCCGCGCCGTCCTCGCCGTCCTCGACGAGGAGGTCTGGCACCTCGACCTCGACCTCCAGGTGCTGCGCCAGCTCATGGTCCACCTCGGCGAGCACGAGCCCCGCCGCCACGAGATCCTGCACGCCCTCGACCGCGCCATGGACGCCCTCGACCTGGACGACGTCGCCGGCAGCGCCGCCGACGTCCGCGCCGTCCTCGCGCCCGTCCTCGCCAAGCCCGCCCACGCCAGCGCGCACACCGTCTCCGGCGTCGGCCACGCCCACATCGACTCCGCCTGGCTGTGGCCCATCCGCGAGACCAAGCGCAAGACGTCCCGCACCTTCTCCAACGTGACGTCCCTGGCCGACGAGTACGACGACTTCATCTTCGCCTGCTCCCAGGCCCAGCAGTACGAGTGGGTCCGCGACAACTACCCCCACGTGTGGGCCCGCATCCAGGAGTCCGTGAAGAAGGGCCAGTGGGCCCCGGTCGGCGGCATGTGGGTCGAGGCCGACGGCAACCTGCCCGGCGGCGAGGCCATCGTCCGCCAGCTCGTCCACGGCAAGCGGTTCTTCATCGAGCACTTCGGCATCGAGACCAAGGGCGTCTGGCTGCCGGACTCCTTCGGCTACACCGCCGCCTACCCGCAGCTCGCCAAGCTCGCCGGCAACGACTGGTTCCTCACCCAGAAGATCTCCTGGAACCAGACCAACAAGTTCCCCCACCACACCTTCTGGTGGGAGGGCATCGACGGCACCCGCATCTTCACCCACTTCCCGCCCATCGACACCTACAACGCCCGCTTCGACGGCGTGGAGATGGACCGCGCCGTCCGCAACTACGCCGAGAAGGGCGCCGGCACCCGCTCCCTGGCGCCCTTCGGCTGGGGCGACGGCGGCGGCGGCCCCACCCGCGAGATCATGGAGCGGGCGCGCAGGCTCGCCGACCTGGAAGGCTCGGCCAAGGTCGTCATCGAGCACCCCGACGCGTTCTTCGCCAAGGCCCGCGAGGAGTACCCGGACGCCCCCGTCTGGGTCGGCGAGCTCTACCTGGAGCTGCACCGCGCCACCTACACCTCCCAGGCCCGCACCAAGCAGGGCAACCGCCGCAGCGAACACCGCCTGCGCGAGGCCGAGTTGTGGGCCACGACCGCCGCACTGCACGCGCCGGGCTACACCTACCCCCACGAAGAGCTCGACCGGCTGTGGAAGACGGTCCTGCTGCACCAGTTCCACGACATCCTGCCCGGCTCCTCCATCGCCTGGGTGCACCGCGAGGCCGAGGCCGAGTACGCCCGCGTGGCGGGCGAGGTGGAGGAACTGACCGCGCAGGCGGTCGCCGCGCTCGGCGCCGGCGGCTCCCGCGTGTTCAACACGAGCCCCTTCGACCGCGCCGAGGTGGTCCGCACCGCCGACGGCGCCCGCGCCTACGTCGAGGTCCCGGCCGGCGCCAGCGCCCCGCTCACCGACGACGCCGAGCCGCCGCACCCGGTCGAGGTCACCGGCCACGTCCTCGACAACGGCCTGGTCCGGGTGGAGGTGGCGGCCGACGGCACCCTGTCCTCCGTGACCGACCTGCGGGCGAACCGCGAAGTCCTCGCCGGCCCGGGCAACCTGCTCCGCCTGCACACCGACCTCCCGAACTGCTGGGACGCCTGGGACATCGACAAGCACTACAAGAACCGCTACACCGACCTCCTGGACGCCGACGCGGTGACCGTCGTCGAGGACGACCCGCTGGCCGGCGCGATCCGCGTCACGCGCTCCTTCGGCAAGGGCTCCACGATCACGCAGACGATCAGCCTGCGCGCCGGCAGCGCCCGCATCGACTTCGAGACCGACATCGACTGGCACGAGGTCGAGAAGATCCTCAAGGCTGGCTTCCCCGTCGACGTCCGCGCGGCGCACTCCTCCGCCGAGATCCAGTTCGGCCACGTCCAGCGCCCCACCCACACCAACACCACCTGGGAAGCGGCCCGCTTCGAGGTGCCCGGCCACCGCTGGGTGCACATCGGCGAACCCGGCTACGGCGTCGCCGTCATCAACGACTCCACGTACGGCCACGACGTCTCCCGCACGGTCCGCGAGGACGGCGGCACGACGACCACCGTGGGACTGAGCCTGGTCCGCGCCCCGCGCATCCCCGACCCCGAGGCCGACCAGGGCCGCCACCGCTTCACCTACTCCCTGCTGCCCGGCGCGAGCATCGGCGACGCCGTCGCCGAGGGCTACGCCCTCAACCTCCCGCTGCGCGTGGCGGACGCGGCCGGCGCCCCCGAGCCGGTCGTCTCCGTCAGCGGCGAGGGCGTGACCGTGGAGGCGGTCAAGCTCGCCGACGACGGCTCCGGCGACGTGGTGGTGCGCCTGTACGAGTCCCGGGGCGGCCGCGCGACCGGCGCCCTGCGCACGGGCTTCCCGCTGGCCGGCGCCCAGGTCACCGACCTGCTGGAACGCCCCCTGGAGCCGGCCGACACCGATGAACAGGGCGCTGTAAGCGTGACACTGCGCCCCTTCCAGGTCCTGACGCTCCGTCTGGAGCGCGCCACGGAAGGCCGATAGGGAAGGCCGACCCGGGGGCGGGCGCGCGACCGTGTTCCGCCGCGCGCCCGCCCCCCGTCCGAAGTGCCCCAGTCCGCCGAGGAGTTCCACCATGCCTATGCAACCCTGGTTCACCGACGCCAAGTTGGGGATCTTCGTCCACTGGGGGATCTACGCCGTCGACGGCGTCCAGGAGTCCTGGTCGTTCTACGACGACATCGTGCCGCACGACAGGTACATGTCCCAGCTCGACCGGTTCACCGGCGCCCGCTACGACCCGCGCGCCTGGGCCGACCTGTTCGCCCGCGCGGGAGCCCGCTACGCCGTGCTCACCACCCGCCACCACGACGGCGTGGCCCTGTGGGACACCGCTTTCGGCGATCTCGGCCTCGGCCGCGACTACGTCTCCGGGTACGTCGAAGCCCTGCGCGAGAAGAACCTCAAGGTCGGCTTCTACTACTCGCACTCCGACTGGAACCACCCCGACTACGCCACCACCCGCAAGCCGGGCCGCCCGCCGGAGATGGAGGACAACCGCTACTCCGAATGCCCGGCCGAGGAAGAGGACCTCGACGCCTGGGAGCGGTTCATCGCCTACCGCGACGGCCAGGTCCGCGAACTCGCCTCCCGTCACCGGCCCGACCTGATGTGGTTCGACGGCGAGTGGGACCGCAGCGAGGAGCAGTGGCGCATACCCCGACTCGCCGCGCTCATCCGCTCGTACAACCCTGACGTCGTCCTCAACGCCCGCATGCTCAGCGAGGGCGACTACGCGACCCCTGAGCAGGGCGCCCCCGTCGTGCCGCCGGAGGGCCCCTGGGAACTGTGCCTGACGATCAACGACTCGTGGGGCTACCAGCACCACGACCACAACCACAAGTCGCTCGCCCAGCTCGTCCGCTACTTCACCGAGACCATCGGCGGGGGCGGCAACCTGCTGCTCGACGTCGGCCCGAAGGAGGACGGCACCATCCCGCAGCCGCAGGTCGAGCGGCTTGAAGGCCTGGGGGAGTGGATCGCGAAGCACGCCGACGCCGTGTACGGCACGGTGCGCGGACTGCCCGCCGGGCACCACTACGGACCGAGCACCCTCTCAGCCGACCGCCGCACGCTCTACCTCACCCTGTTCGACGCCCCGCGCGCCGAGATCGGCGTCCGCGGGATCGTCACGCCCGTCCGCAGGGTCACCGTGCTCGGCAGCGGGACGGAGCTGCCCCACCGGGTCGTCGGCGGACTGCACGAGGCGGTGGGCGTGCTGTGGATCGACCCGCCGACGGCCTCCGATCTCGACCCGTACGCCACGGTGCTCGCCGTGGAACTGGACGGCGAACTGGAGCTGTACAGGGGATCGGGCCGCTTCTGACCGCCCCGCCGGACGCGCGGTCGCACACGCTTCGGGCCGGCCGGTCGCTCCCCGTGACAGCGGCCGGCCGGCCCGATCCCCCGTGCCCGGGGATCCCCCGTCGATCCCCGTCCCCCCGTCGGTTCCTGTACTGCGCGGTGCTTCCCCCCGTGCGCGGCGCCTTCCCCCGGTGTCCCCCCGTCGACCGGCCCCGCGCGCTCCGCCAAAGGCCTCGCGGAGGCCCCCGTTGTCCCCCGATCTCCTCCGCGGACCTTCGGCGTCACACCGTTTAGAGCGCGCATCCCGCGCCCTGATACACCCCCGCGGCGAAACTCGGAGAAAAAGTTTCCGCGGTCAGGGCCAGGCGGTGGCGACCCGCTCGACGACGTCGAACAGCCGCTCCGGCGTGTCCGGTCCGCCCAGGGTTGTCAGGACGGGGAGGAGGGCGCCGATCCAGGCGAGCGTCTCGGCGCGGGGCTTGACTTGGCACGCGGTCAACAGGTCTTGCGCGGCGACCAGTTGCAACTGCGGTGGCAGCGGTGTGACCAGCGTGCGAAACGTCTCCCGGTGCCGCGACGCGTCGTCCGGGGCCGGATGGGTGGTCAGCAGCGGGAGCGCCTTGTCGACGACCGCGCCGGGCGGCAGCACGTCCTTGAGCCGGTCGAGCAGCGGAACGCAGACGTGACGGCCGTGGGGTGAATCGGGCACGAGCGCCTCAGCCTGGTCCAGGCCGGCCACGGCCCACCGCTCGGCCTCGGCTCGCGCGCTGCGGCGGGCGGCCTCGGCGAGGAGGAAGGCGCGGTTCTCCCCGTCGAGTGACGGGAGTTCGCCTCGCAGGCGCTCCCAGCTCGCGGTGTCGGCATGGGGAGCCAGTACGCGAAGAGCCCGGTCGCGGTCCGGGTGCGGCGCGCAGTCGAGGACGGCCCGGACGACGCCCGTGAGGTGCGCGCCGTCGGCCGTCGGCGGCAGGAAGGCCGCCGTCCGGCAGAACGCCGCGTCCGGCAGGTGCGCCCGGAGGAAGCCGACCGCGCTCGACGTCTCGCCCAGGATGTGCAGGCGCATCGCCACAGCGCCCAGGGCGAGTTCGGCCTGGTCCGACGGCAGGCGGAGCGCACGTGGTATCAGGGCCAGGAGTTCACCGGCGTCGAGATGCACAAGCGCACGGCTCTCGCGCCACAGCCGTTCCTCCGCCATGACATGTCGGGCGATGGCGGTCCGCTGCTCGGGCGACACGTCGGTGAGTTCGGCGAGCAGGGCGGCGGCGAACTCGGCGGGCTGAAGAGAGGGGAGTGCTTCCAGCAACTCGTCCACCAGCGGACCGCGTTCGGCCGCCGGCACCCGTCCGGTCAGCGTCAGCAGCACATCGAGGTACGCCGACGGCGTGTCGTCTGCCGGTCGCCGCCCGACGAGCGCGTGTGCCTCGGGGATCAGCGCCTCGGGCAACGACGGCACGGCCCCGCAGAACGCGGCGGCCCAGCCGTGCCCCAGCGAAGGCGTCGCGAGGTGATCCAACGCGAGTCGGGCGTGTCCGTGGCCGGCCATCAGCCGGAACGCGGTGCGCAGCACACGGCCGTCGGAGGGGCGTCGCGCCTCCCAGTGGGCGACCGCTCGCACGAGCAGGTCCTCACGGTCCGCGGAGCCCAACTGCGGTGCCAGCGCTTCCAGTACGTCCTCGCTCTCCAGCGCCGCCGTCGGCGCGCGCAGGCAGGCGCTCAGGCAGCGTGCGAGCAGTCGAGGTCTGCGCGTCGCGGTCGCCTGCCGAGCCGTCTCCGCCATCGAGGTGAGCACCGTTTCCTCGTCCCCGATGTGCTGGACCTGCCTCAGTGCCTCGCGCAGCATCTCGCGAGCCGCCTCGTGCTCGGCGCGCTGTGACAGCCCCAACAGGAAGGCCGTCCTGAGCCTCCAGGGCAGCCGGAGGAGGCGGTCGTGCAGCAGCCCGGCCCGGCCGGACTCCGCGAGCCGGGCGTCCAGAGCGGCGACGGTCCACTCATGGGTGGACCACGTCCGCACGACGTGCTCCACCGCCTCGTCCAGGTCGTCGTCGGGGAGGAACGGCAGCAGAGAATCCACCCGCCCCCCGTCCACGAAGAGCCCGCTCGGGGTCTCGTCCGCGCGGTGCAGCAGGCGGGCGACAGCCGCGTCCTGCTGCGCGTCGGGCAGCAGGCGCAGCAGGCTCAGGATGGCGGATGCATGATCGTCGGTCGTCCGGGGCTCGGCCTCCAGTTCCGCCCACAACTCCTGGGCCGCCTCCTGTCTGCGGGGCGTCGGCAAAGCGGCGACGATCCAGGCGGCGGCGCGCCCCCGGTCGTGTTGACGGGTTTGAGGGGCGTCCCCGTCGCGGAGGCGGTCGAACAAATCCTCGGCCAGGTCCGCCGGCAGAGCCTGGGCCAGCCGCTCGGCGAGCTCAGCGTCGTGAATCCGCCGCGCCAGAAGGCCGAGCCAGTCCAGGGCCCCGGTGAGAGCCTCGCCCCGCACGTGGGGCAGCACTTCTGCCGCCGCTTCGGCGGTGGGTCCGACGAATGTGCCGAGCGCTGCCCTCATCAGGACTTCGAGGGACTCCTCGGGCTGACCGGTGTCCAGCAGGCGGCGGGCCAGGGCGTGGGTGACCAGGGACGCGGAGAGACCGGAGGGGATGCGCCCGACAGCGGCCCGCACGCGCGGGAGCGTCCCGGCCGGCGCTCTGCCCACCAGCGCGGCCAGCGCTTCCGGCAGTGCGTCGCCGGGCGACAAGTACCGGTCCAGCACGGCTTCGACGTCCGCGTCGGAGCCGTGCGCGACGACGGCCTCGACGAACCGGAGCTGGATCTTCACGCTCCGAGTGTGGTCGGTAACCATGGTCAGGGCCGTCTTCATGTGGCCGGCCCGGACCAGCCCGACCAGGGCCCCCTCCTGCTGCTCCTCGTCGGCCGACGAGCCCGCCCCGACGCTCCGGGCCTTGGCGAGCAGCCCGGACGGCAGCGGCGTACCCGGGGTGCGACGCGCCAGGAGCAGCGCGAACGCCGTGCCCCCGAGCGCCGGGCCGTCCCGGGCGAGCAGCGCCGCGCACGCCGGGTCGACGACCTCGGAGGGCAGATCGGCCGTCAGCCGCCGGACACGCGAGACCAGCCACCACAGCTCCGCGCCCCCGGCGAGCCGCTCCACGTGCCGCGCCAGATCCCGCAGGCACGACGCGGGCAACAGCCCGCAGTGAGGCAGCAGCAGCCAGGGCCGCTCCGCCGGCTCCGCCACCCGGGCGGCCACGGCCAAGGCGTCCCGCACCCGTCCGCGGCGCAGATGGACGGCGGTGAGCGAGCCCAGCGCGGTGGTGGAGTCTTCCGAGGCGGCCGCCGTCGCGACCAGGCCGGGCAGGACGGAGTCGGGCAGCGCGTCCCCCTCCTGCACCAGGACGGCGAGCCAGTGCGCTTCGCTGCCTGAGGCGCGGGCCTCGTCGAGAGCGCGCAGGGCGTACCGGGCGCGATGGCCGGAGTGCTGCTCGCTGTCCGCCGCGGCGAGGAACGCCTTGCACCGCATGAGGTGGAACGGCAGCAGCTCGACGGCGGCCAGCAGCCGCTCGCGCGGTTCGCCCCGCACATGCGGGAGGACGCCCGCTACGGCGTCCGTGCGAGGCCAGGGGCGGGGCAGTGCCGTCACCGCGTCGACGAGACGGCCGTGCAGACGGTCGGGGAGCCAGGGGCCGAGGGCGACCAGCGCGTCGGCCCGATCGGCAGACCGCACAGGTCCGTCCGTCCCGCCGGTGTCGAACGCGATGGCGCGGGCGAAGGCTTGCGACGCCTCCTCGACGGCCGCTCGGGACGCCGTCTCGCCGGCCTCCGGCAACCGCGTCCGGAAGCGGAAGCCGAACGGGAACCCCTCGCCGTCGGACAGCCGGCGCTCCAGCGCACGCCGGCGGTCCTCGGTCAGATAGGGGGCGCAGCCCGCCAGCAGGAGGGTGTCACCGCTATGGCGGCCCGTGACATCGAGGGTGTTCTCGAAGTCGGCGAGGATCTCGATGTGTTCCTCCAGCCATCGGCGCACTTCCCGGCGCAACGCGTCGTCCACGTGGGGAGCGAGCCGAGGGAGGACCGTCCGGAGAACAGGGCCGTGCCGGTGGCGGCGCGCGACCTCCCACGCCTCGGGGGCGGCCCCCAGCCGTGCCGCCCACGGCAGCACGTCCCCGAGCAGCGCCTCCCGGCCGAAGGCCTTTTCTCCCACCGCCGCCGCGATCGCCTCCCCGCACACCTCGCGCCGCTGCCCCTCGGGCAGCCGTTCGGCGACTGAGAGCAGTGCTCGCGACCGGGCGTCGGGGTCGGGCAGCCGCCGGGCGTGCGCCAGCGCCTGCGCCGCGCTCCACAGGCCCCGCTCCACCAGCGCGGACAGCAGCGCGGGCGAGAGATTGCGGGACTGGTCCACGACGCTGTTCTCCGTCAGGACGCACCGGACTTCCTCCGCGAGATACGGCGCCGCCCGCCCCTCGGCGACCGCACGCCCGTTCGCCTCGCCGAGCGTCCGCCGGCACGCCCGTACGTCCGCGAGGAAACCGCTGTCGGTCCCCTCGACGTGCTGCCAGGCTTGCCGCCACCGCTCGTGCACCAGCGGGAGCCGGTCCTCGGGGCCCGCGGCGATCCGGTCCAGATGGGCGGACAGGTACTGCACGACGTACGGCGAGACCTCGGCCGGTGCCAGACCTCCCTCGCCCAGTTCACGGGCGAGCGCCAGACCGTAGGCGGCGAACCGCCGGTCCAGTCGCCGGGACTCGGCCGCGCCGAGGTGCCGTTCGGCCCAGTACTCGCCGAGCCGGGAGTGCGCGAGGGCGTACGTCCGGCCGTCGCCGAGGAGGAAACGGGTGAGCGGGACCAGCGCGGACGCGACCGCGTGCGGCGGCGACTGCGGGTCGAGGCCGGTCAGGTCGTCGCGGTCGAGCGGCCCGGCGGCGCGGGAGAACAGCGCCATCAGCGCGCCCACCCGGCGCTCCACCTCCAGGGCCTCGAAGGCGCCGTACCAGTCCCGCCACTGGTGCCGTTGCTCCGCCCACCACCGGTCGAAGTAGCCGGCGAGCCCCGGCGGGGTGGCCGCGAGCCCGGTGAGGTCCTCGGGCCGGCCGTCGCGCAGATAGAGCGACAGCAGCAGCGGGTCGCCGCCGCTCAGCCGGTGCAACTGGCCTGCCGGACCGGGTGCCTCGGCACCCACGAGACGCAGGACGTCGTCCTCGGTCAGTCCCGCCAGCGGCAGCGAGGCCGCGCGGCCCGGGCCGTCCAGGCCCAGCGTGCGCAGCCAGTCCCCGCCGGTCGGCGCGGCGGCGGTCGTGCGGGCCGAGACGACCACCCGCAGCCCCGGCGGCGGGGCCGCGGGGAGCAGATCCGCCCCCGCCTCCCAGTCGGCGGCCTCGTCCAGGCCGTCCAGGACGACCAGCAGCCGGCGTCCGTCCGGCAGGGGACGCGCCAGGTAGTCGGCGACCACCCCGCGCCACACCTCGGCCGGGGCGTGGGAGTCCAAGGGGGCCTCGTCACCGTGGAGTCCGGCGAGGCGCGCGGCCAGCGCGGGGAAGAACACACCGGCGAGGTTGGTCCGGTAGCGGATGCTCGCGGGGACGAACGCCACCGCCTCGCCCCGGTCCAGCAGGGCCCGCGACCAGCGCACCAGCAGCGCCGACTTGCCCTGCCCCGCCGCAGCGCACAGCAGTAGGCAGGGCGGGGCGCCGGGGTCGGCCAGCCACGCGTCGAGCAGTCCCGTCTCCCGCTGCCTGCCGCCGAACGGCACCGGCCGCCCCGGGGTCCCCAGGTACTCCACGAGGAAGTTGCCGACGCGCTGCGCGTAGTCCGTGGGCAGCCGGGTGATGCCGCCCAGGAAGTGCTGGTGGACGACGTTCCCGTCCCCGACGACCAGCCCCCGTACGTCGCCGGCGGTGACCGCGGTCCGGGCCGGGCCCGGCGCCGTCATTCCCCGCGCGGCGGGGTGCCGAAGTGCATGGTGACCTGCTGCCGGTCGCCCTGGGCCAGGCCGTGTACGTCGCCGACGACCTGGAGGCCGTACTTCTGCACCACGCGGGTCACGGCGCCGGCCCGGACTAGGGCGGCGGCCGCGTCGAGGACCTCGGGATCCCCGGCCGCGCCCGTCCTCGTCAACTGGGCGTCCAGAGCGTCGCGCACGGCGGGGTCCAGGGGGTCGGCCTCGTAGCGGGCCAGGGCGGCTTCGGCCTCCCGGTCGCCGCCGAAACGGCCCCCGAGCGCCGTGCGCAGCCGGTCGTACGCGCCCCGCGCCGCCGTGCTCGCGGACTCCCGCACCCCGTCGACCGCGCCCCCGGCCGCCCCCGCGGCCAGCGCCGCGAGGATCATGGACACCGGTTCCATGCCGCCCCCGTTCCTCGGCCCGCCCCACCGCCGGACCCCATCGGACGCACCAGCGTAGACCTCGGGGTCGGCCGCGCGGGACAGTTCCGGCAGACGGACAGGAAACGGCCCACGCGGGCGAAACGGCTGTGCCGGCGTGACGTGGACGTTCGACGTTGGGCGTGGGCGCGGACGTGGTTCCCGGATGTGGCCGGGGGCGCCGCGCCGTCGGCGTGCGCACCCGGCGCGCCGGCCGACGCAGGGCGTGAGGTCGCCGTCGTGCGCCACCGCCGTCCCGCCGTGCGCCTCACACCGCTGCCGTGCCCGGCGGTGTCACCGGCAGTCCCGTGACCGGCGGCGTCACCGCATCCCGTGCCGCGCGGTGTCACCGGCAGTCCCGTGACCGGCGGCGTCACCGCATCCCGTGCCGCGCGGTGCCACCGGCAGCCCGTGCCCTGTGTCGCCGGTCGGCGGCCTCTTCGTTCTACGCCGTCGCCGGGGCGGCCACGGCGGTGAGGTCGGGCTGGGGTGCGGGGGCCGGGACCGCCGGGAGCAAGGTCTCCGTCTCCTCCGCGCGCTGGTGCGGAAGCGACACCGCGCGCAGCGGACGCGGCCCCGAGACCACCGTGTAGTCCTGGCCGAGGAACGGCGGGACGATCTCCCCGGGGTCCTCGCCGAGCGCCAGCTGCACGGCCGCCCAGGGCGCGTTCACCCCACACAGCGACAGCTGATGGAGTCCACCGGCGGGACGCGTGTTGACGTCCATGAGAACCGGCTGCTCGCCCAGCATCCGGAACTGGATGTTGGACAGGTAGTGCAGCCCGAAGCCCTCGGCGATCAGCCGGGCCGGCTCCAGCCACTGGTCCTGAAGGGTGAATCCGCGACGACGGCCGTTCTTTGTGCGGCCGATGGCCATCCGGACCAGGTTGTCCGGACCGGTGAGGCAGTCCACCGACACCTCGGGCTGCTCCAGGCGCGGCATCACCAGCCAGTCGACCCGCTCCTCGGCCTCCTCCAGCGCCGCCACGACCGTGTCGAGCTGGACGTAGGAGCTGGGGAACCCGTTCAGCTGCTCCAGGGAGAAGGCCGACCGGGTGATCACGCGGAAGCCCACACCGCCGGCGCCGGACGCCGGCTTGAAGCACGCCCGGTGCCCGCCGTCCTCCAACTCCTCGACAGCGGCGACGAGTTCGTCCGCCGTCCGGACCCGCCACCAAGGCGGCACCGGCACGCCGACCGCCTGGACCGCCTCGTAGGCGACCACCTTGTCGTGGAAGACGGCGACGCCCTCGGGCGTCGGAGCCAGCAGCGCCGTGCCGACCGCCTCGAAGTCGGCGCGGTGGGCGACGATCTCGGCCTGGTGCAGCCGGGGGACGAACACGTCGATGCCCCGCCGCGCGCACTGGTCGAGCGCGAACTCGACGTATCCGGCCGGGGACAGGCCCTCCGGCTCCAGGTCGGCGGTGTCGGCCGCCGCCAGGACGGGAGAGTCGGCGTCGGCGTGCGTGGCGTGGATCTCGACGGCGCGGTCCTTCGGATTTCGCCGCAGCTGATCCATGAAGAACACGTTCTCCGCGTACGTGCGGTTGAGCCATACGCGTACGCGAGAGACCATGCAGGCCGCCTTTCAGGGTTCGCGGGCAGGGCGAAGCAGGCCCGTGCCCGGGCAGGGGGAATGGAGGGACACCAAACCGCCCTGCTCTGAGGCGGGTTCGAGGCGGTGGTGTTGGGGGGATCATACGGCTTCCGGCGGGTGCCGCGTGCAACGCGCATGTTACGGATTTTCCGATCTTGTTCATGGCGGGTGCGGGAGCGGGTAAGGATGGGACGCCGTGCGTTCATCACGTCGTGCGGTCTTCGCATCGTGCGGTCACCACACCGTGTGTTGTTCACGCCGTGCCGTGTTCGCATCGCGTGGCCTTCACACCGTGCGGTCTGCCGCGGGTGCGGCGCACAGGGCGAGCGGAGCGGGGGCGCGAGGTGACGTCGAGAGCCGGGGAAGCGGGTGGCGTCCCGGGAGCCGGACGGCTGCTGGCCGTCAGCGATCTGCACATCGGCTATCCCGAGAACCGCGCCCTCGTCGAGCGCATGGCCCCGGACACCGACGAGGACTGGCTGCTCGTCGCCGGCGACGTCTCGGAGAGCGTGGCGGATGTCCGCTGGGCGCTGGAAACACTCGCGGGCCGTTTCCGCAGGGTCCTCTGGGCGCCCGGCAACCACGAGCTGTGGACCCACCCCAAGGACGCCGTCACCCTGCGGGGCGTCGCCCGCTACGAGCACCTGGTCGAGATCTGCCGTGAGCTCGGCGTGACGACCCCCGAGGACCCCTACCCGGTATGGGAGGGCCCCGGCGGCCCGGTCGCGGTCGCCCCGCTGTTCCTCCTGTACGACTACTCGTTCCTGCCGGCCGGCTGCGCCACCAAGGAGGAGGGCCTGGCGTACGCGCACGGCACCGGCGTCGTCTGCAACGACGAGTACCTGCTGCACCCCGACCCGTACCCGACCCGCGAGGCCTGGTGCCGGGCCCGCGTCGCCGAGACCGAACGCCGCCTCGCCGGCCTCCCGCCCGACCTGCCCACCGTCCTCGTCAACCACTACCCGCTGGACCGGCACCCCACCGACGTCCTGTGGTACCCCGAGTTCGCCATGTGGTGCGGCACCCGGCTGACAGCCGACTGGCACCGCCGGTTCCGCGTCGAGACCATGGTCTACGGCCATCTGCACATCCCCCGTACCACCTGGCACGACGGCGTCCGCTTCGAGGAGGTGTCCGTGGGCTACCCCCGCGAGTGGCGCGAGCGCCCGACGCCCCCCGGCCGGCTGCGCCGCATCCTGCCGCGAGAGGACGACACCGCGTGATCGACAAGCTGCTCCCCGAGGCCGTCGTGGTGGAGGCGTACGACGAGGAGGACGCCCGCGAGCTCGGTGACGCGCCGCTGCACCCCGAGGAGGAGGTCTTCGTGGCGCGCGCCGTCCTCAAACGCCGCCGCGAGTTCGCCCTCGTACGTTCCTGCGCCCGGCGCGCCATGGAGAAGCTCGGCGTCCCCGCGCAGCCGGTGCTGCCCGGCGAGCGCGGTGCGCCCCGGTGGCCGGACGGGCTGACCGGCAGCATGACCCACTGCGAGGGCTACGGCGCGGCGGCCCTGGCCAGGACGGCGGAGCTGGCCTCGCTCGGCATCGACGCCGAACCGCACGAGCCGCTGCCCGAGGACGTGCTGCCCGCCGTCGCCCTGCCGGCGGAGACCGAGCGGCTTCGCCGGCTGGCCGCGGAGCACCCCGAGATCTGCTGGGACCGGCTGCTGTTCAGCGCCAAGGAGTCCGTCTACAAGGCGTGGTTCCCCCTCACCCGGAAGTGGCTGGACTTCAGCGAGGCCGACATCGACGTCCACCCCGGCACCGCGGCCGGCGCGGCCACGGTGACGGCCGCTCAGGGGACCTTCCGCGCCCGGCTCCTCGTCCCGGGCCCGCTCGTCGGCGGACGGCGGCTCACGCACTTCGACGGCCGCTGGACGGTGGAGCGGGGGCTGACGGCGACGGCGGTCGCGGTGCCGCCCGCCGCGATCCGGTAGCCGCGCGCGTCAGGCGTGCGCAACCGGCTCACGGCCCGGAACACCAGTGGTGGAGCAGCCGGAAGAACTCCTCCTCGTTGCCCGCCAGCCCGGCCTCGGCCAGAGCCTGTTCCGCCTCGGCCAGGACGGCGGGCGGCACCACCGGCGGGCGGCGGGCGTACGGCGCGCCGGTGGTCTCCTCGCCGAAGGCGGCCCGCACGGTGTGCAGCAGCCGCAGGTAGGCCTGGACGGCGGTGCGCTCGCGGTCGGTCAGTACGGCAGTGGGCATCGGTCGGCTCTCCCCGGGTCGGCGTCGTCTCCGCCGCGCCTGACGGCGCGTACGCCACCGTGCGGCGGCGCACTCCCCAGCTTGCCGCCCACCACTGACAATCCGGCTCCGCCCGTCACCGGTTCGCCCGCTCAGCCCAGACACGCCGTCACCCTGGCCCCGGCGGAAACGGCTCCCGCGCCGGAGCGGAACCGCGCGGCGACCGCCGGGGGCGCGGGGGAGGGGGAGCCCCTCAGCTCGCGCCGCGGTCCTTCGGGCCCAGGTAGCCGAGAGCCGCCTCGATCCGGCCGGCCAGGTGGTCGCGCCGGCCGCGGCCCCGACCCGGAGAACCCGCCAGCCAGGCACGGCACTTGCTGGCCAGCAGCAGGCCGAAGCGTTCGGCGTCCCGTTCGTCGGCCTGGTCGAAGCGGGTGCGCGCGGCCACCGTCCTGACCGTCGCCCGGAGGTCGGCGCCGTCGCTGAGTAAACGAGCCGCGACGGCGGCGCCCTCCACGTGGTGGCTGCAGTGCCCCGCCTCCATGTGCCACAGCTCGTGTCCGAGGATCACCAACTGGTGGTCCGGCGCGGTGCGTTCCTCGACGACGACGAGGTCCTGGTCCGCCATGTCGAGCCACAGCCCGCTGGCCGTGCCGGGCGGGAAGGGAGCCGTACGGAAGTGGACGGGGCGGCCGCGGCGTCTGCTCATGCCCTCGCACAGGGCCGCGTAGAGGTCGGCCGGCGCGGCGGGGGCCGGGAGGAGGGCCAGCTCCGCGACCAGCTCGTCGCACAGACGGCGCATGTCCTTGCTGATGCCCACAGTTCTCTCCCGGATCACGACTCGGGCCGCTTCACGCTCTCCAAGAGCATGTCCAGCCACTCGGCGACCTTGTCGCGGTGCTGGTCGGTGGGCAACTGCGCGGCGCGCCAGGCGATGCCGCGCACCCCGTGGTCCTGGAGCAGCCGCTCCAGCGGATCCTCGGCGGCCGCGGCCGCCTCCCGCGCGGCGAGCCTCTGCAGCAGGTCCTGCTCGGTGCGCTGGAGGGCGCCGGCGAGCGCCTCGGGGTCCTCGGCGGTCAGGAAACCGGCGTTCACGTGGAAGAAGCGCTGGATGGCGTCGCAGTGCTCCATCGTGGGCCGGCGGTCGCCGTTGATGAGGGCGCCCGCCTGCTGCCGGGACATGCCGGCGCCGTCGGCGATCTCCTGCTGGGTGTACTTGCGCCCGTTGGGCTTGAGCCGGGTGCGGCGCAGCAGGTCCAGCCGTTGCAGGAAGCGGGCCTGGACGTCCGGCTCGCCCGCGGGCCGCCCGCTCAGCAGGGCCTTGACGACGGCCTCCGGGACGCCGGAGGCCACGGACAGCCGACCGGTGTCGAAGACCTCCGTGTGCGGCACGCCCAGCCGGTCCGCGAGTGCGGCGACACGGGCGACGACGGCCGACAGCAGAACCGTCGCCGTGGCGCCCGGAACCTCGAAGCCATCCGTCACCGACAGGTCTCCTACGTCTCTCACGACCCTCTCACAGGCACAGGCGATCGCCGTGAACTGACCGGAGAGTAGCGGGTCCTTCGAACTCACATCCAGACATCGCCACAACTGTGGCCTATTTCAGCCGTCAACGAGGGCCTAATGCCACGATAGTTGACACGCCTTGCGTCGGGGCACCAGGATCGGGGCGCCGCTTGAAGGCGGCAGAGGCAAGAGGGGTGACCTCCCGATGGCATATCAGGCAGGCGGGCAGCGGTCGGCGCCGCGGCCCGTCCCCGACAGTCCTCGGGCCCAGGCCTACCTCGAGGACTACGCCGCCTACCTGGAGGCCGTCTCCTTCCCGTCCGTCGTGCTGGACCACCGGTGGGACGTCGTCCTGGCCAACACCGCTTTCCGGACACTTTTCCGGGACGTGGGCCCGCACCCGACGGCCCGGCCCGACGACAACTTCCTCCGGTTCGTCCTCTTCCATCCCGACGCGGCCGCGGTCCTCGGCGACCACGAGGCGAGCTGGTGCCTGCCGATGCTGGCCCGCTTCGCCGAGGCCCTCGAACGGCACGGCCACGACCCCGCTCTCCAGGCGGTCCGGCGGGAGATCGCCCAGGACCCGATCATGGAGGCCGCCTACCGGCAGGGACTGCCGCACTGGATCCGCGCGGTGGGCGAGGACGCCGTCGAGCACGACGGGGCGGTCAGGCCCCTCTTCCACCCCGACCCTCGCTGGGGCGCCACGCAGTGCCGTATCGTCGACGAGACGCCGAGGACCCTGAGCGAGTGGGGGTTCGCCCGGCTGACGATGGTGCTGCGCGAGGCCCCCGCGCCCGCGCCCCGCAGGGCCCCGAGGCCCCGCCGCACCGCGGGACACCTCAGCGTGGTTCCCGCCCCCGAGGTCTGACCGGGCACCGCCGGCGTTCAGGTCGCCGACGGCGCCCGGGCGGACCGGCGCCCGCCTCACCGCCGAGCGGTCACAGATCCAGGACCAGCCGCTTCCCCCGGCACCGCGACACGCAGATCATCATCGTCTCCCCGGCCTCGCGCTCCTGCGCGGTGAGCACCGAGTCCCGGTGGTCCACGGCGCCCTCCAGCACGTCGGTCTCGCAGGTGCCGCACGTCCCCTCGGTGCAGGAGAACAGCACCTCGACGCCGGCCGCGCGGACGGCGTCCAGCACGGAGACGTCCGCCGCGACGGTCACCGTCCGGCCGCTCCGGGCCAGCTCCACCTCGAACTCGGCGCGCTCACCCGGCGGTTGCTCCTCGGGCTGGAACCGTTCGACGTGCAGTACCCCGGGCGGGCACCTCTTCTCGACGGCGTCGAGCAGCGGGCCCGGGCCGCAGCAGTACACCAACGCCCCCTCGGGCAGCCCGTCCAGCACGGGTGCGAGGTCCAGCAGCCCGGACTCCTCCTGCGGGACGAGCGTGACCCGGTCGCCGTAGCGCGCCAACTCACTCGTGAACGCCATGGACTTGCGGGAGCGGCCGCCGTAGAGGAGGGTCCACTCGGCGCCGGCGGTCTCGGCCGCCGCGAGCATCGGGAGGATCGGGGTGATGCCGATGCCGCCCGCGATGAAGCGGTAGCGGGGCGCGGGCCGCAGCGCGAAGCGGTTGCGCGGCCCGCGCACCCGCACGCGGTGACCCGGTGCCAACTCCTCGTGCACATAGGCCGATCCGCCCCGCCCGGCCGGCTCGCGCAGCACCGCGACCCGCCATGCCGAACGGTCCGCCGGGTCGCCGCACAGCGAGTACTGGCGCTCCAGGCCCGGCGCGAGGACGAGATCGACGTGGGCGCCCGGCTCCCACACGGGCAGCGGCTCGCCCAGGGGATGGCGCAGCGTGAGCGCGAGCACGCCGTCCGCCGCCGACTCCGCCTCGGCGACGACGAGTTCGGCCTCGGGCACGGCCGTCCCGGCGGTCATGAGCCGCTCCCTCGCGGTCCGGAAACCGGCCGGTCCGCCGGGGGACGCGCAGCCGCGGTCGCCGGGCGGTGGCCTTCGGGGTGGCCGAGCATCCACTCCCACATCGCGATCGGGTCCTGGGCGGTGTGCTCGGCGCCGCAGTGGCAGGTGCCGTGCAGGATGTCGGTGCCCGGCAGCCAGTCGATGCGGTAGATCTCGCCCGTGGGGCCGCTCACAGCGCGGGCTCCGCCGGCTTGTCGCCCTCCTCGACCAGCCGGGCGAGGATACGGCGCGCGGCCAGCCCGCCGGTGTCGATGTTGATGCTCAGTTCCTGGTAGCCGGAGCGCTCGGTGCCCAGGGTCCGCTGCAGCAGGTTGAGCGCGTCGACGTCCTGCATGACCACCGTGTGGTTGCTGGTCCGCAGGAACCCGGTGACCTCCTCGTCGTCGACCGCCCAGTCCCGGGAGACCATCCAGAAGTCGTACACCTTGCCGTCGTCCGACGGGGTGATCGCGTACGTGACCTCGGTGTGGAACCCGCCCGGGTCGCTGCCGTCCGCCTCGGGCAGCACACCGACCGGGGCGACCCGGCTGTGCAGCAGGTACAGGCAGGGCGCGTGGTACTCGATGTCCTGCCAGCGCGTGATGCGGCCCTCGATGCCCGTCGAACGGGCGTAGAACGGCGGGCACTCGGCGTCGTCCATGTGCCGGCTCACCCGCACGACGCCCGCGCCCTCGTCGACCTCGGTGGTGATCGGAGTCTCGGCGACCTCGGGGGTGCCGATGTAGCCGCCGTGCAGATACGTCTCGTGGGACAGGTCGAGGAGGTTGTCGACGAGCAGCCCGTAGTCGGCGTCGATGGGCTCCATCCCGCGCACGGTGGTCCAGCCGGGGGAGTCGAGGTGAGGGGCGCGCGGGATGCCCCGCTGATCGGCGAGCGCGGGATCACCGATCCACACCCAGATCAGGGAGTCCTGCTCCACCACCGGGTAGGAGGCGACCCGCGCGGTGCGCGGAACGCGTTTCTGCCCGGGCACGTACACGCAGGCGCCCGTCGTGTCGTACGTGAACCCGTGGTAGCCGCACACGATCCGGTCGCCGTCGAGACCGCTGCGCGACAGCGGGTAACGGCGGTGCACGCAGCGGTCGTGCAGGACGACCGGCGTGCCCTCGCCCCCGGTGCGGTACAGGACGAGGGGCTCACCGAGGATCGTCCGGCCGAGCAGGTCCCGCCCGACCTCATGGCTGTGGGCGGCGACGTACCACTGGTTCCTGGCGAAGGCGGTCGTGTGAGGCATGGCGTTCCCGTCCCTGAGTGCGGGGCGCCGTCGCCCCGCGGCCGTGATGGCACTCAGGTTCCTGAGGGCCGCGACCGCCCCGCAAGACGGTTTCTGTCAGGCGGAAGGACTTCCACGCGTGCTGCCGTGAGCACGCCGTTCCCGCCGGGCGCGGGCGGCCGCCGGGTCCGGGACGACGGCGGCACCGAGGTCTGCGCCGAACCGCTCGCCGACGGCTCGGTCGCGGTGGGCCTGTCGGGACCGCGCTGGTCCTGTGGGCCTGCCGCGAGCAGGCCCAGCAGAGGCGGACCCGCGCCTGAGGCGACCCGGCGACGGCCGGGACGCCGTGCTCGGCCGGGGCGGACGGACTCTGCGATGCTGATCACGAAGGGACCCGTCCGCTTCGCCGCCCGAGGAGAGAAGAGATGACCAGCACGCCCAACGAAGAAGCACAGCCGGACCGTTCGGCCTTCGAGGCCCAGCGGCAGCGGATCCGGGAACGGCACCTGCGGCCGAGCGGGTCGCGCCCCGCGTCGTCCGCCCGCGGCCTGCACCACACCGCCCTGATCAGCAGCGACGTCGAACGGACCGTCCGCTTCTACCAGGACGTGCTGGAGTTCCCGCTGACCGAGCTGATCGAGAACCGCGACTACCCCGGCTCCTCCCACTTCTTCTTCGACATCGGCAACGGCAACCTCCTCGCCTTCTTCGACTTCCCCGGCCTCGACGTCGGCCCCTACGCCGAGGTCCTGGGCGGGCTGCACCATGTGGCGATCTCGGTCGAACCGGAGCGCTGGCGCCGCCTCGTCGACAAGCTCGCCGAGGCCGGCGTCGACCACGTCGTGCACAGCGAGGTCTCCGTCTACTTCCGCGACCCCGACGGCGCCCGCATCGAGCTCATCGCCGACCCGCTGGGGGAGATGTACGGCAACGAGGTGCTGTGAACGCCGGTCGTGCGACGGCGCGCTGAGCGCTGACCCGCCGTCATCCCTCCCCGCACACCCCTACGTACCGTCGAGCTTCACGCTGACGCCACCCGGTACTTCCCCTTCGTTCCGGGCGGCCTTGGAAGACTTCTCGCGCGCGCACTCCGTCGTCCGCCGGCCGACTCGCCGGCCGACCGTCGAACCGGCCGACCGTCGAACCGGCGGGCCCCCGGCAAGAACCGCACGAGAGGTCCTCCAGCCATGTCCGAAGTCAACCGGCGCAGATTCCTCCAGATCGCGGGCGCCACCACGGCCTTCAGTGCCCTGTCGGGCAGCATCGAGCGCGCCGCCGCCCTCCCCGCGCACCACCGCACGGGCACGATCGAGGACGTCGAGCACATCGTCGTCCTGATGCAGGAGAACCGTTCCTTCGACCACTACTTCGGCACGCTCAGGGGAGTACGCGGCTTCGGCGACCCGCATCCGGTCACCCTCGCCGGCGGCAGGTCCGTGTGGCACCAGTCGGACGGCGCCAAGGACGTGCTGCCCTTCCACCCCACCGCCGACGACCTCGGCATGCAGTTCCTGGAGGGCCTGCCGCACAGCTGGCCCGACGGCCAGGCGGCCTACCACGGCGGCCGCTACGACCGCTGGGTCCCCGCCAAGGGCACCACCACCATGGCCTACCTGACCCGCGAGGACATCCCCTTCCACTACGCCCTCGCCGACAGGTTCACCGTCTGCGACGCGTACCACTGCTCCTTCATCGGCTCCACAGACCCCAACCGCTACTACCTGTGGACCGGCCACACCGGCAACGACGGCCGCGGCGGCGGGCCGGTCCTGGGCAACGACGAAGCCGGATACGACTGGACGACCTACCCCGAGCGGCTGGAGAAGGCCGGGATCTCCTGGAAGATCTACCAGGACATCGGGGACGGCCTCGACGCCAAGGGCTCCTGGGGGTGGATCCAGGACGCCTACCGCGGCAACTACGGCGACAACTCCCTGCTCTACTTCCACAAGTACCGCGACGCCCGGCCGGGCGACCCGCTCCACGACAAGGCCCGCACCGGCACCGACGTCAAGAACGGCGACGGCTGGTTCGACGTCCTGCGCGCCGACGTCAAGGCGGGCAAGCTGCCGCAGATCTCCTGGATCGCCGCCCCGGAGGCGTTCTCCGAGCACTCCAACTGGCCCGCCAACTACGGCGCGTGGTACATCGCGCAGGTCCTCGACGCGCTCACCTCCAACCCGTCGGTGTGGGCGAAGACGGCCCTGTTCATCACCTATGACGAGAACGACGGCTTCTTCGACCACGTGGTGCCGCCGCTCCCGCCCGTCTCACCCGACCGGGGCCGCTCCACCGTCGACGTCTCCCTGGACCTCTACCCGGGCGGCGCCACCCATGTCGCGGGGCCCTACGGTCTCGGGCCGCGCGTGCCCATGCTGGTCATCTCGCCCTGGAGCAAGGGCGGTTACGTCTGCTCCGAGACGTTCGACCACACCTCGGTCATCCGCTTCATGGAACGTCGGTTCGGTGTGCGGGAGCCGAACATCTCGCCCTGGCGGCGCACCGTCTGCGGTGACCTCACCTCGGCCTTCGACTTCTCCCGCAAGGACGCCGAGCCGGTCGCGCTCCCCGACACCGACGCCTACGAGCCCCCGGACCGCGTGCGCCACCCCGACTACCGGCCCACCCCGCCCGCCCAGGGCGTCCTGCCCCGGCAGGAGCGCGGCACCCGGCCCACCCGGCCGCTCAAGTACGCGCCCAGCGTGGACGGTTCGCTCGACCCGGCCGCGGGCACGCTCACCCTCACCTTCGCCTCGGGCGCCACGGCGGGCGCCGCCTTCCTGGTCACCTCCGGCAACCGGGCCGACGGGCCGTGGAACTACACCACCGAGGCCGGCAAGAAGGTCTCCGGCACCTGGGACCACGCCCGCTCCGACGGCACGTACGACCTGACCGTGCACGGCCCCAACGGCTTCCTGCGCGTCTTCCGGGGCCGGGGAGACGCCGCGGGCCCCGAGGTCGTCGTACGGCACGTGGGCGACCGGCTGGAACTGACGTTCACCAACCGGGGTATCGGGACCGCCGAGTTGAAGGTGGCGGACGGCTACGGCGGCCGGACGACGACGGTACGGGTGCGGGCCCGAGCCGTCCTCAGGCGGACCGTCGCTCTGTCGGCGAGCCGACGCTGGTACGACCTCACCGTGACCTCGGTCCAGGACCCGTCCTTCCGGCGGAGGTTCGCCGGGCACGTGGAGAACGGCCGGCCCGGGGTGAGCGATCCGGCCATCGTGACCGTGTGACCGCCCCTGGAGGGTGAAAGGCTGGTGAGGGCGCAGCGCCATTGCTGGAGTCGCCGCGGGGCCGGGGCAGCCTGACAGCGTCACAGCCGCGTCAGGTGCTCCGTGCCCCGTGCGGCGTGCCGGCGGCGGGACGCCCTCGTCGCGCGGGGGAGCAGGGCCGGTTCGGGGGAGGCCGTCCCGGGTTCCAGGGCGAGGACGGCCGCCACCGGGTGTTCCTCCTCAAAACCGGTTCCCGGCGTCGCCCGGGACAGCAGCACCACGCCCCAGCCGGCGAGTCCCGCACCCGCCGCGGCGAGCAGCACGCCGGCCGGTCCCCCTTCGAGCCGTTCGCCGAGGAGCGACAGGCCGATGACCGCGGCCGCCAGCGGATTGGCCAGCGTCACCACCGCCAGCGGAGCCCCGAGGCCGCCCCGGTAGGCCGTCTGCGACAGCAGCAGCCCAGCCGTCGAGAACGCGGCCACCAGCAGCGCCACACCGATCACCTGCACGCTCAGCACCGGGCCGGACCGGTCCGTCGCGGCGACCGTCACCGTCTGGGTGAGGGCGGACGCCACGCCCGAAGCGAAGCCGGACGCGCCCGCGTGCCGCAGGCCGGGCCGGGCGCCGGGCCGCGCCAGCAGACCGATCACCGTCGCCGTCGCCCCGGCCACCGCCAGCGCCTCCGGCGCGCTCAGCACCTCCTCGGGCGACGTCCCCGACGCGGTGACCAGGATCGCGGCCAGGCCGGCCAGGGTGCAGGCGGTGCCCCGCCACTCGGCCGCGCTCACCCGCCGGCCCGCGACCCGCGCGCCCATGGGCACCGCCGCGACCAGGGTGAGCGCGCCCAGCGGCTGCACCACGGTCAGCGGACCGTACTTGAGCGCCACGACGTGCAGCAGCGCGGCGCCCGCGTTCAGCCCCACCGACGCCCACCAGGCGCCCCGGCGCAGCATCCGCGCCACGCCCGAGCCCGGGGCGCGGGAGGCCAGCCGCTCCTGGGCGACGGCGGCGGCCGCGTAGGCGACGGCCGACAGCAGCGACAGGCCGACGGCGACGAGGGTGGCGTACCCGGCGCTCATCGTCCCGCCCCCGCGAGCTGGCGTTCGCCGGCCGGCGCGAGCCGTGGCGCACCGCGTCCGGCCGGCGTGCCGACCGTGCCGCGGCGTGGCACGCGGACCAGGGCGAGCGCGAGGCCCAGCAGGGCCGCGGCGACCAGCGCGTCGAGCCAGTAGTGGTTCGCCGTCCCGACGATCACCAGCAGGGTGACCAGCGGATGCAGCAGCCACAGCCAGCGCAGGCGCGACCGGGTCGCCACGACGAGGCCGATTGCGACCATCAGCGCCCAGCCGAAGTGCAGCGAGGGCATCGCGGCGAACTGGTTCGACAGGTGATCGGTCTGCGGCGGCCCGTACACCGACGGCCCGTACACGCGCGCGGTGTCGAGGAGTCCCGTCGCGACGAGCATGCGGGGCGGGGCCAGCGGGAACGCCAGGTGCAGCGCCAGGGCGGCGGCCGTGACGGCGGCCAGCACTCGGCGCGCCCAGACGTAGTGCGCCGGGCGGCGCAGGTAGAGCCAGATCAGGAAGGCGGCGGTGGCCGGGAAGTGGACGGTCGCGTAGTAGGCGTTCGCGACGCGGACCACCGTGTCGCCGTGCAGCAGCAGGGACTGCACCGCGCCCTCGCCGGGCAGCCGCAGCCACCGTTCCACGTCCCACACGCGGTGCGCGTCGCGGAAGGCCTCGCCGGTGTGGCCGGCGGCCAGTTGACGGCCGAGCTTGTAGACGAGGAAGAGCCCCGCGACGAGCAGGAGCTCACGGACTATCGGCGGCCGTGCCGGTATGTCCGGCTCCGCTTGTACAGGCTCGGTGCGGGCATTCATCCCCCGGCCCCTTCGCTGACGGTGGTGGTGCGTGTGACTCGTGGTGCGTGTGATGACGGCAACATCATCGATACGGTGCCGTACCGATACGCCAGTGTACCGATACGCGCGGGTACCGGTACACTGGCGTATCGATTGCGTACGACACACTTGAAGCAGGCCCCCGCGGGGAGAGACCTGTAGGGACACGACGGAGACAAGAGGAGAAGCGCCGATGACGTCGCAGGCCGCGGACGGACCGGAGTCGGTCACCGCCTCGCGCCGCTCCAAACTCACGCCCGAGCGTGAGCAGGAGTTCTTCGACGCCGTCCTCGAACAGATCCGCGAGTGCGGGTACGACGCCGTGACGATGGAGGGGGTCGCCGCGACCACGCGGTGCAGCAAGTCCACGCTGTACCGGCAGTGGCGTACGAAGCCGCAGTTCGTGGTGGCCGCCCTGCGCTCCCGCCGGCGCTCACGCCTGGACGGCATCGACACCGGCACCCTCGCCGGCGACCTGCGCGAGGCCGCGCGCGCCGCCGCCCGGTGGTCCATGACCGACACCAAGCTCCTCCAGGCCCTCGGCCACGCCGTCACCCAGGACCAGGAACTCGCGCGGGCGCTGCGCGAGGCGCTCGTCGACCCGGAGATCGCGGCGCTGCGGGACATCCTGCGGCGCGGGGTCGAGCGCGGCGAGATCCCGGCAGATCACCCGGCGCTGGAGTACATCCCGGCCCAGATGTTCGGCGTGGTCCGCGCCCGCCCCGTGGTGGACGGCACGTACGCCGACGAGGAGTACCTGCTCCGCTTCGTGGAGGCCGCCGTGCTGCCGGCGCTCGGCCTGACCTGAAGACCCAGGCCGCCGCCCGCGGGATGACCGGACGGCGACCTGCACGCGCCGCACCGTGGGGACGGGGGCGGCGCACCCCCGGCCGGGTGGGCCGCCCCATGAGCGGCAGGCGCCCCACCCGGCCGCCCGGGGCCCCTGCCCGCACGCGCCCGTGAATCCGACCCGCGCCTGCCCGGGCCGGAGCCCACGGCCGCCCGGGTCACGCGTCCCGCCCCAAGCAGCCCGCACTCGGCCGCCCCGCGACTCGGCCCGCGCCCGCCCGGCATGGCAGCTCGCGGCCGTCCGGCGCGGCCAGGGCTACACCCTGCGCGTCAGCGCCACCCGGGCAGCCCATCGCCGGCTCCTCGCCCCCGCCGATCAACCGGGTCAGCGCCTTCATCCCCACCGAACCGTGATCGCCGCCGGCAGCTGTGCCGACGTGTCAAGGCCGGTGGGCGTTGTCGCTGAGCCAGGTCAGGACCTGGTCGGCGTGCTTGTCCGGCGGGAAGACCGGGTGGAAGACGTGCTCGATCATGTTGTTCTTGATGATCAGCGTGAGCCGCTTGTACAGCGTCAGCCCGCCTGCGGTGAAGGTGGGAAGGTCAAGTGCCCGGCCCAGACGCCGTGCGGGGTCGGACAGCATCCGGAACGGCAGACGGAGCCGCTCGGTGACCTCACGTTGGTAGTCGCTGTCCTGGCTGGAGAGGCCGTACACCTGGGTCGCGCCGGCCGCGAGCAGGTCCTGGTGGTGGTCGCGGAAGCCGCATGCCTCGGCGGTGCAGCCACGGGCGCCGGGGATGGTGTCCCAGCCCTCGGGCAGATCGGTGCCGGGGCGGCCCGTCAGCGGATAGATGTAGAGCACCGTGCGACCTGCGCCCAGCGCCTCAAGGCTGACCATGGCGCCGTACACCCGCTCGCCGGGCCAGCTCACCTATCCGCATGCCTCTCACCTCGAAGAACGCTAAATCTTGCCCCTGAGGGTAAGGTCAAGCGCTCTGCGGCCCACCCCGATCACCTGTCCGCGCTCCTCTACGAGATCGGCGTCCCCACTGCACAACACGCGGCGCCGCGATCCGAGGCCGGCAGCGGCGGCACGGCCGCACAGCGAAGGGCACGGGGTCGGCTCGGGACTGGAGTGCGAAGAGTGAAAGAGGCAGAACCGGCACTCCCCGCGAAGCCGTGGGCTGGCAGCCTGAGGAGCAGTCAGCGTATCGAGTCGCTTCTTGCTGACGCATGAAGCGACGTGCGGTGGGTGGGCAGTCGCCTTGGAGGTGGTGAAGGGCCTGGCCGGTCCTTCTCCCGCCCGGGGCAGACGTCACGATTCTGGGGGCGGATGTGACACCACGGCATGCTCTCGCGGGGCGCACTGGACCGGGCGGCGAGTTGTCGCGCGGGTTGCCCCGTCACGTCGCTTGCGTGATGGACGGCAACGGGCGGTGGGCGGCACAACGGTCGCTGCCGCGGACGTCGGGGCACCGTGCCGCGGAGACGGCGGTGATCGACGTCATCGAGGCGGCCCGTTCGGCCGGTGTCGGATGGTTGAGCCTTTACGCGTTCTCCACGGAGAACTGGCGCCGCCCGAGCACCGAGGTCGACTTCCTCATGCACCTGGTGCGCCGCGTGGTGCGCAAACACGCCCCGCTGCTGCACGCGCGCGGCATCCGCTGCCGCTTCCTCGGCGTGACCGATCCGCGGGTGCCCGCGGCGCTCACCCGGGACTTCGCCGACCTGACGACCCTGACGGGCGGCAACCGCGGCATGACGCTGACCATCGCCTTCGACCACGGCGGGCGCAGGGACATCGTGGAGGCCGCACGCTCCATGATCCGCAGCGGAGTGCCGGCCGAAGCGGTGTCCGAGGAGAGCTTCGCCGCCCACCTGCGCTTCCCGGACACCCCCGACGTCGACCTGGTCATCCGGACCTCCGGGGAGCAGAGGATCTCCAACTTCATGCTCTGGCAGGTCGCCTATGCCGAATGGGTGTTCCCGCCGGTGCTGTGGCCCGACTTCCGCGCATCGCACTTCCTCGAGTGCCTGCACACCTACCGGCAGCGGGAGCGCCGCTTCGGTGACGTGCTGCCGCATCAGAACGGAGAACATCGGCCGTGACCCACGCAGACAGTGGTTCCCGAGGGAGCAACGGAGCCTACGCCACACGTTCCGGCGGCGCATCACATCCCCTCACCGGGGAGGAGGCGACGGAGCCGTTGTTCGGGCCCGGCTCGCAGTTCGACGAGTTCTTCAACGACCCGCGCTGGGCACTGGCCATGGTCCGGGCGACCGTCCTGGAGGCGGCCCACCCGCAGATCGGCGCCGCCCTGATCGACAACTCCACGTTCGTCGCCCATCCCTGGCGGCGGCTGCGCAACACCTTCCTGAGCATGCAGCGCATGTTCGGTGCCGACGATCACGTCCGGCAAAGGGAGGCGGCCCGGCTCAACCGCCTGCACGCACGGCTGAACGGCACCGACCCGCAAGGCCGCTCCTACGACGCGATGTCCCCCGACGTACGGGCTTGGGTGGTGGCGACACTGTTCGAGAGCGCCGTCACCATGTGCCGACTCGGCGGCCAGCCCCTCGAGCAGCACGCCATGGAGCGGCTGTACACGGAGTTCCAGGCGTTCCTCGCCGCCATGGGAGATGAGGCCGGCCATCTGCCGCCCACCTTGCAGCAGTTCTGGCAGTACTACGACCGGGTGGTGGAGGAGGAACTGGAGAACACGGAGGCGATGCACATCATCCTGTACAAGCTCTTCGACCACCTCCCCGCCCCGCCACTGCTGACCGGACTGCCCACCCTGTGGGGGGCCGGACGCGTGGTGGCCGGCCCTGTCATCGGGGCGATCACCGTGGCGTCCCTGCCCGAGCCGTTCCGCCGGCGGGCGGGGCTGCCGGAAGTGCCCGGCGCGCAGACCCTGATGCAAGGCGCCTACCTGGCCGCCGGCCTGGCCCGCCTCCTGCCGGGCGGCTGGATCAACGCCGGCGCCATCACCGACCTGCTGTTCCTCTCACCCGACAGCGACGACCCGCGAGCCCGCACGATCACCGCCCTGCGCGACAAGATGAACCGGGCCGCGGCCCTCGTCCGGCTCGTCACCCCTCTCCCCGCCGAGCCGGAACCCGCCCCGGAAGGCGAAACGCTGCGCAGCGCCGAGGAGTTCTTCACACAGGTGCTGGACCAGACCGGCAACGGTTACCTGGACTGGCCCGACCTCGCCGCCATGGCCCGCGAGCTGTCCAGCCGTCTCGACCTGGACGAACCCGAGGAGACCCGGCTGTACAACGCCTTCGCCGACTGGTGGCGGGAACTGCAGGCCGCCGTCGACGCCGACGGCGACGGCCGCATCAGCGCGCACGAATATGCCGTGGCCGCCCCCTCCATGGCCGGACCCGCACTGATCCGGGTCGCGGAAGTCCTCTTCGACGTCACCGACAAAGACGGAAACCAGACCATCGACGCCGATGAATACCGCGCCCTGTTCCGCACCGCCTTCCACCGCGACACGACCGGCGCCGGGACGGCGTACACGCACAGCGCATTCGTCAAGGACTTCCTGTCCTTCATGACCGGCCGCCGACGCACCACCCCCTACGATCCCCTGCTCGCACAGGCGTGAGCCCGGTCCGCGAGCCCGGCAGCGCCGACGCCCGCGCTGTTCGACCCCGCGCGGGGCCGGCCGGACTCCGGGTGACGAACCGGATCCTGCCGAGCCGGCGCCGGAGGCAGGGTCCGACGAGATCGAGATCCGGCTGAACCCCGCCTGGCGGCGCAACCGGAAGGCGAGTGCCGCACCAGCCATCCCGACGCGGTGGAGGGGCTTGCCGCAGCAAGCGGCGACGACATCGACGGGCAGGGCTGCTTCGCCTTCGACCTCCTGCTGTCCTGCACGGTCCGCCCTCGGGCCGCTCGGTGATCCGACACTCGCCCGCGCGGCCCGCCCGGGCCGGTAGCGCAGGGCGGGGGCCATGGCCGTCCGGCCGCCCGCGGTGCGCCGCCGGCCGCTCGGCTCAGGCGTCCCGGCCCTGCAGCCTGCGGTGCGCCCCCGGCCGCCCGGTGAGTCGGCCCGCGCCCGCATGGCCCGCCCGGGCCGGTAGCGCAGGGCGGGGGCCGTGGCCGTCCGGTCGCCCGCGGTGCGCCGCCGGCCGCTCGGCTCAGGCGTCCCGGCCCCGGCAGTCCGCGGTGCGCCGCCGGCTGTGCGGCTGCAGGATTCCTGCTGCGGTAGTCCAGGGCGGGGCCCGGCCGTCCGTCCTCAGGCGCCCCGGCCGGGGCGCCCGTCAAGGCGCCTCACACGTCCTGGCCGTTTCCCCCGCCCTTCGCCGGCTTGATTCCCTTGGTGATGGTGTCGATCACCGACGGGCTCTGGTCGGCGTCCACTCCGAAGCGCAGGACGACGAACCGCTTGGCGTCGGCCGGTGCCGGGAACGCCAGGGACTCGACGAAGCCGTCCGCGCCTTTGCTGGTGATCGCCTTCCAGCGGACCAGGTAGCCCTTCTGCCCGGCCACCGTCACCGCCTGCGAGGCGAGCACCTGGTGCGAGGTGATCGCGCCGTAGGTGGTGCCGCCGTAGGACTCCTTCGCGTTCGCCTCGATGTCCGCCTTGGCGATCGCCTCCGCCGTGGAACCCTTGGCGCCCAGCACCTCGGCGGGGGCCGAGTACACACCGCCCTTGGTGCACGTCTTGGTGGTGTCGCCGGGGCACTTGTAGGCGGAGTCGGAGGTCACCTGAGCGCCCCCGGTCATCTGCTGCCCCGTCCAGCCGGCCGGGATGGGGATGCTGATCCCGTTGAGCGGGTCCGTCACCGCACCGCTCTTGATCTCCGGGGGCGCGGACCCGCGGGGCGACCCGGGAGAGCCGTCGGAGCCCTCCGAGTCGCCGAACGGGCCGCCCCCGCCGCCGTCCTGCCCGCCGGGACCGCCCCGGCCGCCGGGCCCCTGCGCCGTGCCGGGGTCGCCCGAGCCGCCGTCGTTCTTGGTCAGCGCGTACACGCCGATCCCGATGCTGGTCAGCACCGCCACGGCCGCCGCGACGGCTATGCCGGTCCGCAGCCCGCGCCGTCCGCCCTTGCCGGGCGGCGCCGCCGGGTACTGCGGATAGGCGGAGTGCGCCGGGTAGGGCGCGGCGGCCGGCCCCTGCGCCGGCGGACCCCACGCGGCGGCCGAGCCCGCGGGGCGGGTCCGGTCCGTCCACGCACCGCCGTCCCACCAGCGCTCGGTGGCGGGACCGTCACTTGTCTGCCCGGGGTCGGGGTACCACCCGGGGGGAGTCACCTGCGTCATGTCCCCACCGTATGAGGCGTCGGTGAAAGTCGGATGAGAGGGATGCCGTCCCGTGCCTCCCCATGGTGACCGGCGCGCCCCCGCCGCGCGAGCCCCCCGACGCCGTCGCACGCCGTCCCCCCTGCGCGGGCGCGCCCTCCGGACACCGGCGGCGCCCTCCCTCCCGTGCGGGCCGGCCGCCCGGAGCCCGGCGAGGCGCCCTGGCCGAAACGCGACGTCAATTCGACGCGCGCCGAACGGCGTTGACGCTCCGGAGTCTCCTGCGCAGGCCCGTCGGGGCGGCTCGGCCCGCTCGCCGTCACCCGTGGAGGCAACAGCTGGCCCGACCGCCCCCGCGCGGGCCGCCGGAGGGCTACGCTCAAGGTCTGTACGTCGTTCGGGCGACTTGGGGAGGTAGCGGGATGACGGAGGTACGGCCGGCGGCGGCCGCCTCGGCTTCCCTGTGGGAGCGCGACGCGGAAGTCGCCGCCATCGAGCGGGCGGTGGAGGCGCTCCGCGCCGACCGCTCCTCCTCGGGCCATGTGCACGTGCTGCGGGGCGAGGCGGGCCTGGGCAAGACGACGCTGCTGGCCGAGACCCGCCGCATCGCGGAGGCCCGCGGCTGCACCGTGTGGTCGGCGCGAGGCGGCGAGACCCTGCGGTCCGTCCCCTTCAACGTCGTACGCCAACTGCTGCAGCCCGCGCTGCTGTCGCTGCTGCCGGAGGAGGCCCGCGAGTACCTCGGCGACTGGTACGACATCGCCGGCCCCGCCCTCGGCATCGCCGAACCCGTCGCGGGCCACGCCGACCCGCAGGGCGTGTGCGACGGCCTGGTCGCCGCCGTGAGCCGGCTGGCCGCCCGCTACTACCCGCTGGTGCTGCTCGTCGACGACGCGCACTGGGCCGACCAGGAGACCCTGCGCTGGCTCGCCGCCTTCACCGAACGCCTCGACCACCTGTCCGTCCTGCTCGTCATCGCCCGCAGGCCCGACGTCAGGGGCGACGCCGCCGGACACCTCGACGCGATCTCCGGCGCCGCCGCGCACTCCGTGACCAGCCTGAGCGCCCTCACCCCGGACGCCGTGGCGGGCCTGACCCGCGACACCCTCGGCGCGCACGCCGACGACCCGTTCTGCCGCGAGGTGTGGGCCGTCACCGGCGGCAACCCCTACGAGACCGTCGAACTCCTCGCCAAAGTGCAGGAGAGCGAACTCGACCCGAGCGAGCCCTCCGCCACCGAACTGCGCCCCCTCAACCGCTCCGCCCGAGGCGGCGGACTCGTCGCCCGCCTGGAGGAACTCGGCGTCGACGCCCACCGGTTCGCGATGGCGGCCGCCATCCTCGGCACCGACATCTCCGTCGACGAGGCCGCCCGGCTCGCCGTCATGAGCCGCGAGGACGCGGCCCGCTGCGCCGAACTGCTGCGCAGCGCCCGCATCCTGACCGCGCCCGACCCGGCGGCCATGCCCTCCGCCGACGGCGACCTGGAGTTCCTCCACCCCCTGATCGCCTCCGCGATCTACGAGTCCATCCCGCCGAGCCTGCGCACCGCGATGCACGGCATCGCCGCCGCGGTCGTCACCGACGCCGGCAAGGGTCTCGCAGCCGCCTCCCGCCACCTGGTCCAGGTCCACCCCGAGGGCGACGAGGAACTCGTCGAGCAACTGCGCGGCGCGGCCCGCGAACACCTCGCCGTCGGCGCCCCCGACGCGGCCCGCCTCTGCCTGGAACGCGCCCTGCAGGAACCGCCCCCGCCCGACGTCCACGCCCGTGTACTGCACGAGTTGGGCAGCGCCACCCACCTCACCGCACCCGCGAAGACCATCGAGCACCTGCGGGCGGCGCTCGCCATGCCGGGCCTCGACGGCGGCGAACGCGTCGACGCCATCTTCCGCCTCTCCCAGGCCCTCCTGCACAACGACCAGATGGCGGAGGCCGTGCGCACGGTCGAGGCCGAGGTCGCCCGGCAGCCGCCGGGACCGGCGCGGATGCGGCTGCAGGCCGTGCAGTTCATGTGGGAGGGCGTGCACGCCGGCGAGACCGCCTCCCCGGCCCGCTCGCAGAGACTCGCCTCGCTCGCAGCGACCTGCGCCGGCCGCGACAACGCCGAACGCGCCCTGCTCATCCTGCGCGGCTTCGACGCCATGACCCACGGCGAGAACGCCGAGGAGGTCGTCGAGTACTGCGACCGGGCCCTCGTCAACGGCCGCCTCGCGCCCGGACTCGGCTGGACCGACCCCGAATGGGGCCTCGAACTGCTGATGATGCTGGCCAGCTCCTACGCCTACACCGACCGCCTCGACCGCGCCGAGGCCCTCTTCAACGAGGCCCTGCGCGCCTACGAGACGGCCGGCTGGAGCGGCGGCCACCTCGCCCTCGCCCACGCCTACCTCGGGCTCGGCCACCGCCGCCGGGGCCGTCTGAAGGACGCGGAGAAGTCCCTGCGGGAGTCGCTGCGGCTCGCCGAGCGCGTCGGCCGCGGCCTGCCCCTGTACTGGTCGGCCACCTGCAACCTCGTCGACACGCTGCTCGCCCGCGGCCATGTCGACGAGGCGTGGCAGATGGCCGAACAGCACGGATTCGCCCCGCCCTACCCGTCCACGATCGTGCTGCCCGACCCGCGGTCCGTGCGGGGCCGGCTGCTGCTCGCCGTAGGCCGCACCAAGGACGCCGTCAACGAACTGGAGGAGGCCGAGAAGGCGGCGGCCGTCCGCGGCCACCTCAACCCCGTCATGGTCCCTTGGGCCGTCGACCTCGCCCGCGCCCTCGCCACCGAGGACCCGGCGCGTGCGGCCCGCCTCGCCTCCGACGCCCGCCGCCAGGCCGAACGCTTCGGCACCGACACCGCGATCGGCGAGGCCCTGCGCTGCGCCGCCGCCCTGGAGACCGGCCAGCGCGCGGTCCGGCTGACCGCCCAGGCCGTCGCCTACCTGGAGGCCTCACCCTGCCAGTACGAGCACGCGGCGGCCCGCGTCGAACACGGCATCGCCGCCCGCTCGGTGTCCGAACTGCACCGCGGTCTCACCCTGGCCCGCTCCTGCGGCGCGGACGGCCTGGTCGTCAAGGCCCAGCAGGCACTGGACGGTCTCGGCGCACCCCAGGTGGGGCTGGTCCCCGGCCAGACCCGCCGCTGACTCCACTCCCGGTTCAGACGCCGCCGTCGGCGGGGCCCTCCTCGGCCAGCACCCGCTGAGCCGTGGCGAAGGCGGCGTTCGCCGCCGGGACGCCGCAGTAGACGGCCGTCTGCAGCAGGACCGCGGCGATCTCCTCCGGGGTGAGACCGTTACGCCGGGCCGCGCGCACATGCATGGCCAGTTCGTCGAGGTGGCCGTGGGCCACCAGTGCGGTCAGGGTGATCATGCTGCGTTCCCGGCGGCTGAGGGTCGGGTCGGTCCAGATCTCCCCCCAGGCGTACCGCGAGATGAAGTCCTGGAAGCGGGCCGTGAACGCGCTCTGCCGGGCCTGCGCCCGGTCCACATGCGCGTCGCCCAGCACCTGGCGGCGGACCTCCGTCCCGCGCCGGGCGTCCCCGTCGAAGTGGGCGCGCAGCGCCGTCAGCACCGCCTCCGGCCGCTCCGCAGGCGCCAGGTGCGAGGCCCCGGGGATCTCGACCAGCGCGGCGCCCGGCACCGCGTCCGCGATCTCCCGCAGATGCGCGGGCGGCGTCGCCGGGTCCTCGCGCCCGGCGACCGCCAGCGTGGGCGCCGAGATCTGCGGCAGCAGCTTCCGCAGGTCGAACGCGGCCAGCGCGTCACAGCAGGCGGCGTACGCCCCGGGGTCGGCGTCCCGGTGGTCGGCGACCAGCTCCGGGACGGTGAACCCGGGCGTGAACCAGCGGGCGTCCGCCCCGGCGGCCAACTCCGCGAGCCCCTCGCGACGCACCAGCGCGGCCCGCTCCCGCCACGGCTGCGCCCCGTTGAAGTGGGCCGAGGAGCAGACCACCGCCAGCGAGGACACCCGCTCGGGGTGGTGCGCCGCGAGGTGCAGGCCGACAGCGCCGCCCAACGACACCCCGGCGTACGCGAAGCGCTCCACGCCCAGCGCGTCGGCGAGCGCCAGCACCAGGGCGGCGAGATCCCCGACGGTGGCGCCCGGCCCGATCAACTCGGCCGCCGAGCCGCCGTGTCCGGGCAGATCCCAGCGGATCACCCGGTGGGCGGCGGACAGTTCGGGCGCGACCTTGTCCCACAGGGCGTACGAGGTCCCCAGCGAGGGGCCGAGCAGCAGCGCGGGCGCGGAAACGGGCCCCTCGGCGCGGTGGTTGAGCAGTGCCTTGGTCAACGTCGCTCCAGCGCACGGTCGGTGAGGGCTCCGGCGGAGCCGGTGTAGCGGGCGGGGTCGGTGAGATCACCCAGGTCGACGTCCTTCAACTCGACTTGCTCACGCAGCAGTTCCGCGAGGGGGCGGCCTTCGGCGTAGGCGCGGGCCGCGAGTTCGGTGAGCAGCTCCTTCGCGCGGGACCGCCCGAGGATCCGGGACAGTTCGGCGGAGAGCCGCTCGGAGACGATCAGCCCGTGTGTGAGAGCGAGATGGGAGCGCATCGTGCCGGGGTGCACGCGCAGCCCCTCCGTCAGCTCGGCCGCGTCCCGGGCGGCGCCGCCGGCCAGCCGCAGCAGTTCCCGGAGCGGCTCCCACTCGGCGTGCCAGGACCCGGCCGGCCGTTCGTCCTCCGCGACCAGCGACCCGTACAGCACGGCCGCGAGCTGCGGCGCGCGCCGCGCGGCCGCCGCGATCAGCGTGGCGCGCACCGGGTTCGCCTTGTGCGGCATGGCCGAGGAGCCGCCCCCGCTGCCCTCCGACACCTCGGCGATCTCGGTGCGGGCGAGCGTGAGCACGTCGACGGCGACCTTCCCCAGCGCGCCCGCGGTGAAGGCGAGGCACCCGGCGAGATCCGCGATCGGCGTCCGCAGGGTGTGCCACGGCAACAGCGGTGCCGCGAGCCCGAGTTCGCGAGCGTAGGCGGCGGGCAGCGCCGTCGCGTCCTCGGCGCCGTAGGCGGTGAACGCGGCCAGTGTCCCGGCAGCGCCGCCGAGTTGGGCGGGCAGGGCGTCGCGTACGGCCGTCGCCCGGTCCCGTGCGTCCAGGACCAGCGACCGCCATCCGGCCGCCTTCAGCCCGAAGGTGGTGGGCACCGCGTGCTGGGTGAGCGTGCGCCCCGGCATCGGCGTGTCCCGGTGCCCGGCCGCGAGCCCGGCGAGCGCCCGCTGGGTGCGCTCCAGGTCGGGCAGGAGCAGGTCCAGGGTGCGCCGGGCCACCAGCATGGTCGCGGTGTCCATGATGTCCTGGCTGGTCGCGCCCCGGTGGACGTACGGACCGTGCTCCGCGCCGACCGCCTCGGTGAGGTCCCCGACCAGCGGGATCACCGGGTTGCCGCCGGCGCGGGCGCGGTCCGCGAGGGACCGTACGTCGAAGGCCCCGGAAGCGGCCGCCTCGGTCACCGCACGCGCGGCCTCCCCGGGGGCCAGCCCCAGCGCGGCCTGGGCCCGGGTGAGCGCGGCTTCCGCGTCGAGCAGCGCCCGCAGATAGGCGCGGTCGCCGGTCGCGGAGGCGGCGGGGGAGCCGGCCCGGCCGGGGGCGAGCAGGCCGGCGTCGTCGGGCACGGCCGGAGTCCCCTCCGGCCCGGACGTCGGAAGGGTCACCGGAACTCCAGGAAGACGGTCTCGCCCTCGCCCTGGAGGCGGACGTCGAAGCGGTAGGCGTCCTTGCCGCCGCCCCCGCCGCCCCCGCCGCCCCTGGCGACCAGCGTCGCCCGGCGTGCCTCGTCGAGCCGGGACAGCAGCGGGTCGGCGGCGTGCGCGGCCGTGTCCTCGGGGAAGTAGATCCGGGTGAACAGGTGGACCAGCAGCCCGCGCGCGAACACGCAGACGCTCAGGTAGGGGGCGCTGCGTCCGCGCGCCCCGGGGCGCAGTGTGCGGGCGGACCAGTGGCCGTCGGCGTCGGTCTGCACCCGCCCCCAGCCGGTGAACTCCACGCCGTTACGGCCCAGGTAGCCGCCGCCGGCCGGGTCGCGCCGCATCGAGCCGTCGACCCGGGACAGCCGGCCCTCGGGGTCCGCGCCCCACAGTTCCAGGAAGGCGTCCGGCAGTGGCCGGCCCTCACCGTCGTACACATAGCCGTGAAGGGTGACGGTTTCGGGGTGGCCGAGCGGGGCGATGTCGCCGCCCCCGGGGAACGGCAGGGCGTGGCCGTAGAAGGGACCGACCGTGTGCGACGGGGTGGGCAGGACCGTCTCCGGGCGAGCCGTGTCGATCTTCGTCATGTCAGCGTCCCTCTTCGATCCAGGTGGCGTGCGGGCCGTCGAGCACGATGTCCCAGTGGTAGCCCATCGAGAACTCCGGCACCGACAGGGCGTGGTCGTAGGTGGCGACCAGCCGCTGCCGGGCCGCGTCGTCCGTCACCGACTGGATGATCGGGTCGTGGGGGAACAGCGGGTCGCCCGGGAAGTACATCTGCGTCACCAGCCGTTGTGTGAACGCCGTGCCGAAGAGCGAGAAGTGGATGTGCGCCGGCCGCCAGGCGTTGAGGTGCTGCCGCCACGGGTACGGGCCCGGCTGGATCGTGGTGAAACGGTAGGAGCCGGTGTCGTCGGTGAGGGTGCGGCCGACGCCGGTGAAGTTCGGGTCCAGCGGGGCGTCGTGCTGCTCGCGCCGGTGGGCGTAGCGGCCCGCCGAGTTGGCCTGCCAGATCTCGATCAGCTGGCCGCGGACCGGCCGCCCGGCGCGGTCGAGGAGCCGGCCGGAGACGGTGATGCGCTCACCGATCGGCTCGCCGGTGTGCTGCCGGGTCAGGTCGTTGTCGGTCTCGGTGACGTCGCGTTCGCCGAAGGCGGGGGAGGCCAGCTCGACCAGCTCCGGGTCCGTGCCCACGTCGATCGTGACCGGCGGCTGCTTCGGGTGGCGCAGCACGGAGGAACGGTAGGGGGCGTAGTCGCGGCGCGGCTGGTGTTCGACGGGTGCCCCGCCGGCGATCCGCTTCTCGTAGGCGGCGCGCTCGGCCGCGATCTCCAGGTCGATGTCGTGCTGGGTGAGAGTCATGGGGTGTCCCGGTTTCCTGGCGGTCACGTCGAAGGGAGCGGTCGAAGGGGGCGGGGGACGCGGTGCCGCAGGCCGGACGGGCGTACGCCCGGATCGCCCGGGCGGACGGCTGTGAGCGCCCCGTCGCGGCGGCCGGCCGGCGCGCGGACCGCGTCGGCGATGTGGACGTCCCTCATCGCAGGGCGTCCGCGACGGTCAGTTCGGCGGCGGTGCGCGCGGCGACCTCCTCGACGCTCACGCCGGGCGCGGTCTCGGCCAGCACCAGCCCGTCCCCGGTGACGTCCAGGACGCCGAGGTCGGTGATGATCCGGTCCACGCACCCCTTGCCGGTGAGCGGCAGAGCGCACTCGTCGAGGATCTTGGGGCTGCCGTCCTTCGCGGTGTGGCTCATGACGACGATGACCGTGCGGGCGCCGTGCACCAGGTCCATCGCCCCGCCGATCCCGGTGATCATCTTCCCCGGGATCGCCCAGTTGGCGAGGTCGCCCCTCGCGGACACCTGCATCGCGCCCAGTACGGCCACGTCGATGTGCCCGCCGCGGATCATCGAGAACGACAGCGCCGAGTCGAAGAACGACGCGCCCGGCAGGACCGTCACGGTCTCCTTCCCGGCGTTGATCAGATCCGGGTCGACCTCGTCCTCGGTGGGGTAGGGGCCGGTCCCGAGGATGCCGTTCTCGGACTCGAGGATCACCTCGACGCCCGGCGGCAGGTGGTTGGGGATCAGGGTCGGCAGTCCGATGCCGAGGTTGACGTACTGGCCGTCGCGGAGTTCGCGCGCGGCGCGGGCGGCCATCTCCTCACGTGTCCAGGCCATCAGCCGCTCACCGCCTCCTCCGCGCGGGACGCCGAGACCGTCCGCCGCTCGATCTTCTTGTCGGCCGCCTGCTCCGGGGTCAGCGCGACCACCCGCTGCACGAAGACGCCCGGCAGATGCACCGCGTCCGGGTCGATCTCGCCGGGTTCGAGGAGTTCCTCGACCTCGGCGACGGTCACCCGCCCCGCCATCGCCGCGAGCGGGTTGAAGTTGCGGGCGGACCGGTTGAAGACGAGGTTGCCGTACCGGTCCCCCTTCGCCGCCCTGACCAGCGCGAAGTCGGTGCGGATACCGCGCTCCAGGACGTAGCGCGCGCCGTCGAACTCGCGGACCTCCTTCGCCGGCGAGGCCAGCGCGACGCCGCCCTCGCCGTCGTAGCGCCAGGGCAGACCGCCGTCCGCGACCTGCGTGTCCACGCCTGCTGGCGTGTAGAAGGCGGGGATGCCGGCGCCGCCGGCCCGCAGCCGCTCCGCGAGCGTGCCCTGCGGGATCATCTCCACCTCCAGCTCCCCGGCCAGGTACTGGCGGGCGAACTCCTTGTTGGCCCCTATGTAGGAACCGGTGACCCGGGCGATCCGCCCGGCGGCCAGGAGGACCGCGAGGCCCGACTCCATCGCCCCGCAGTTGTTGGAGACGACCGACAGGCCGGTGACCCCCCGCTCGTACAGCGCCTGCACGAGGACGTTCGGCACGCCGCTCAGCCCGAACCCGCCCACCGCCAGCGACGCGCCGTCCGGCACGTCGGCCACCGCCTCCAGGGCCGTGGCGACCACCTTGTCCATCCGTCAAGCCCCATCTCTCGTGGACGCGCCGACGCGCCGCAAGGCCTTCGAACCCTCGATCCGCGCGTGCCTGATCCGTGGCCTATCGATCAGGGCACTGACGATTCGACGAGGTGCACTTCACGCTGCCACCGCCGGACCTGACCGTCAACCCCTGCTGGAGGGGTCAACGAGCACCGGTGTCCGGAGGGGAGACGGCCGGGTCGGCCCCGGGTATCGTTCAGTGCACGTACGATCCGATCTCGGGAGCGCGCATGGCGGCGGTGGACCTGAACACCCATCCCGGGCACCTGGCCCGGCGGCTCCAGCAGGGGCACCACCTGCTGTGGAACGCCATGGTGTCCGAGGAGACCACCTCGCCCCAGTTCGCCGTCCTCAACGCCCTCGTCGCCGAGCCGGGCCTCGACCAGCGCACGGTGGGGGAGCGGGTGAACCTGGACCGCTCCACCGTCGCCGAGGTCGTCAGCCGGCTGACCCGGCGCGGGCTGCTCGACAAGGTCCGCGACCCGCGCGACGGCCGCCGCTCCCTGCTGCGCCTGACGGACGACGGGGCGCGCACGCACCGCCGGCTCGCCGTGCGCGCCGCCCGGATGAGCCAGGTCTTCCTCGCGCCGCTGTCCGCCGAGGAGCGGACGGTGTTCTTCGACCTGCTCCGCCGGGTCGCGGACGCGGCGGAGGGGCTGCGCAACCCGGAGAGCGGCGAGGGGCCGGCCGGCCCGGAGAGCTGATCGAGGGCCCGGTCCCGCTACGGGGCCTTCGCGAACACCACCCACACCTGGCCAGGGGCGAAGGCGACCGGTCTGCCGTCGTTCGTCGTGAACCGGGTGCCCTCCTCCGCCGTCGGCCGCTTCCAGCGCACCGCGTAGGAGCGGCCGTCGCGCAGCACCTCCGCCTTCCCCGCGCCCACCGTCTCCGGGTACGGGGTGTGGTTGCCGAGCGAGTCGTGGTAGGCCGACGCGCGCACCTTCATGTACTGCACGACCACCGTCGCCGGCGCCGCCCGCCGCCCGTCGGCGGTCGTGGTCGCGCGGCCGTCGGTGGAGACCAGCCAGCGCCGCCGGTCCGGCGACCACTCGAAGGTGAAGCGGGCGGCCGGGTACCGCACCGTGCGCGAGGTCCGCGGCGTTCCGCCGTCAGGGGCGGCGCCGAAGCGGAAGCCGGTGGTAAGAGCGGCCGCGCCGGGCGCCGAGGGCAGCAGCCGTCCGGGCCGTACGTACAGGTTGTGCGGCGCCTGGCCGTCCGCGCCGCGGTAATAGGCGCCCGGAGCCGCGTCGGGGGTGACGGCCCTCAGCGGAGCGTCGCCGATCAGCGGCAGCAGCTTGCGCTGCGCTCCCGAGAAGGCCAGGACCGGCCGGTCGAACTGGCGCAGCAGTTCGAGGTCGGACTCGCGGGCGCTGCGCACCGGCCCGACCGCCTTCGGCAGCTTCGTCGCGTACACCGCCATCAGCCGGCTCAGGCCGCCCTCGACCGGTTCGACGTACACGATGTCCGCGGCGTCCAGGCCGGTCTGCGGACGGGCCGCCCCGACGTTGTCGATCTTCACGGCCAGCAGCGGGCCGGCGGGCGGCGTCGTTCGCACGCCGGGGTCGCGGTCGGCGCCGCCCGGGGTGCGTTCCGGTTTGCCTGGCGAGGGGGCGGCCGGGGCGGGGCCCGCGCCGTCCGGCCGGGTGCCGGCGGGTCCGTGGCCCGCGCCGCGGGCGTCGTCGACGGGAGCGCCCGGCGCCGAGCAGCCCGCCGCCAGGGCGGCCGCGACCACCGTGGCCACGGCGGCCACCGATCTCTTCACGGGCCGCCCCCGGTGCGCCTTGCGCCCGGGGCCCGTCCCGCCGTCCTCCGTCGTCACGCCCACCCTCGCACCCCGTTCCATGACCTGATTGTGCGCTTATCCGTTCATCGGTGGCCCTACCCGATCGATACCGATCGTTCGCGCTGACTGGGCCGTTCGGCCCAGGGGAACGTCCGCGGCGCGGTTCGCCACCCGGGCCCTCGGGTACCCGGGGCGAACCCAGGGCCCGGCCCCGGACGGGGCGGGCCCCCGAAGTCGGTGGAGGGAGCGCGGCACGATGAAGGCAGTGACCTGGCAGGGGAAGCGCGACGTACGGGTGGAGACCGTGCCCGACCCGACGATCCAGGAACCGACGGACGCCGTCATCCGCGTCACGTCCACCGGGCTGTGCGGGTCCGACCTGCACCTCTACGAAGTGCTCACGCCCTTCATGACCCCCGGCGACATCCTCGGCCACGAACCCATGGGCATCGTCGAGGAGGTCGGCCCGGGCGTGCCCGACCTCAAGGCCGGCGACCGGGTCGTCGTCCCGTTCCAGATCGCCTGCGGCAACTGCTGGATGTGCCTGAACTCCCTGCCCACGCAGTGCGAGACCACACAGGTCACCGGCGAGGGCATGGGCGCCGCCCTGTTCGGCTACACCCGCCTGTACGGCGCGGTGCCCGGCGGTCAGGCCGAGTACCTGCGCGTCCCGCAGGCGCAGTACGGCCCGATCAAGGTCCCCGAGGGCCCGGCCGACGACCGCTTCGTCTACCTCTCCGACGTGCTGCCCACCGCCTGGCAGGCGGTCGCCTACGCCGACGTCCCCGAGGGCGGCAGCGTCGCGGTGCTCGGTCTCGGCCCCATCGGCGACATGGCCTGCCGGGTCGCGCAACTGCGCGGCGCCGGACGCGTGTTCGGCGTGGACCTGGTCGGGGACCGGCTCCGGCGGGCCCGCGCGCGGGGCGTCGAGACGTTCGACCTGCGCAGCTTCGACAGCGAGAAGGAACTGGTCGCCGCGATCCGCGACCAGACCGACGGGCGCGGGCCCGACGCCGTGATCGACGCCGTCGGCACCGAGGCCCACGGCAGCGCCGCGGCGCGCCTCGTCCAGAACGCCTCCGCCCTGCTGCCCCGCAAGATCGGCGGCCTCCTCGCCGAACGCTTCAGCGTCGACCGGCTCGCCGCCCTGCACACCGCCATCGAACTGGTGCGCCGCGGCGGCACCCTCTCCCTGACCGGCGTCTACGGCGGCATGGCCGACCCGATGCCCATGCTCACCATGTTCGACAAGCAGATCCATATCCGGATGGGCCAGGCCAACGTGCGCCGCTGGGTCGACGAGATCCTCCCCTACCTCACCGACGAGGACCCGCTCGGCGTCGACGACTTCGCCACCCACCGCGTGCCGCTGTCGGAGGCGCCCAAGGCCTACGAGACGTTCCAGCAGAAGCGGGACGGCGCGGTCAAGTTCCTCATGACGCCGTAGCCGGCGCCGTCAGGCGCAGCGCCGCCCGGGTCTCACGGTCCGGGCGGCGTCCTGGGCGGCGCGCCCAGGATCTCCGCGAGGTCGTAGCGCACCGGCTCCTCCAGCTGGGCGTACGTGCAGCTCTCCGGGGTGCGGTCGGGGCGCCAGCGGCGGAAGCGGGCCGTGTGGCGGAACCGGGCGCCGTTCTCCATGTGGTCGTACGCCACCTCCACCACCCGCTCCGGCCGCAACGGCACCCAGGACAGGTCCTTCTTGCCCGACCAGCGGCTCGGCGCGCCCGGCAGCCTGGCCGTCTCATGGGCGGCCTCCTCGGACCAGGCGGCCCAGGGGTGGCCCGCCACGTCGTCCATGCGCAGCGGCTCCAGCTCCTCGACCAGCTCGGCCCGCCGCTTCATCGAGAACGCGGCGGACACGCCGACGTGCTGGAGGACGCCCCGGTCGTCGTACAGGCCGAGCAGCAGCGAGCCGACCACGGGGCCGCTCTTGTGCAGCCGGTAGCCGGCCACCACCACGTCCGCCGTGCGCTCGTGCTTGACCTTGAACATGACCCGCTCGTCCTGCCGGTAGGGCAGCGTCAGCGGCTTGGCGATCACCCCGTCGAGCCCCGCCCCCTCGTACTCCTCGAACCACCGCCGCGCCACCTCGACGTCGGTCGTCGCCGGGGCGAGATGCACGGGCGGCGTCACCCCGGCCAGCGCCCGGGCGAGCAGCGCCCGCCGGTCCGTCATCCCCACGGTGAGCAGCGACTCGTCGGCCAGCGCCAGCAGATCGAACGCGACGAACGACGCCGGGGTCCGCTCGGCGAGCGTGCGCACCCGGGAGTCCGCCGGATGGATGCGCTCGGTCAGCGCGTCGAAGTCCAGCCGCCCCTCCCGCGCGATCACGATCTCCCCGTCCAGCACGCACCGCGCGGGCAGCCGCTCCCGCAGCGCCGCCACCAGCTCGGGGAAGTACCTGGTCAGCGGCTTCCCGGTACGGCTGCCCAGCTCGACGTCGGGCCCGTCGCGGAACACGATCGCCCGGAACCCGTCCCACTTCGCCTCGTACTGCATGCCCGGCGGGATCACCGCCACCGACTTGGCGAGCATCGGCTTCACGGGCGGCATGACCGGCAGATCCATGGTCCGATTCTGCTCCGGTACGGCGGCGACCGCCCGGTGTGCGAGCCATGGGCGGTACGCCTACCGTGGCTCGCATGGGCGATGCGGTGGAACTTCAGGCGGGCGGCCGGACCGTACGGCTGTCCAGCCCCGACAAGGTCTTCTTCCCGGAGCGCGGCTTCACCAAGCTGGACCTCGCCCGCTACTACCAGGCGGTCGCCCCCGGCATCCTGCGCGCCCTGCGCGAGAGGCCCACCACCCTGGAGCGCTACCCGGACGGCGTCACCGGCGAGTCCTTCTTCCAGAAGCGGGCCCCGAAGAACATGCCCGACTGGATCCCGACCGCCCACATCACCTTCCCCAGCGGCCGCTCCGCCGACGAGATGTGCCCCACCGAGGAGGCCGCCGTCCTGTGGGCCGCCCAGTACGGCACGCTCACCTTCCACCCCTGGCCGGTCCGCCGCACCGACGTCGACCGCCCCGACGAGCTGCGCATCGACCTCGACCCGCAGCCCGGCACCGACTACGACGACGCCGTCCACGCCGCCCACGAACTGCGCTCCGTACTGAAGGAGTTCGGGCTGCGCGGCTGGCCCAAGACCTCCGGCGGCCGCGGTCTGCACGTGTTCGTGCCGATCGAGCCGCGCTGGACCTTCACCCAGGTCCGGCGCGCCGCCATCGCCGTCGGCCGCGAGATGGAACGCCGGATGCCCGAGCGGGTCACCATCAAGTGGTGGAAGGAGGAGCGCGGCGAGCGCATCTTCATCGACTACAACCAGACCGCCCGCGACCGCACCATCGCCTCCGCCTACTCCGTACGGCCCCGCCCGCACGCCCCCGTGTCGGCGCCCCTGCGCTGGGAGGAGGTCGGCGTGGCCCACCCGCGCGACTTCGACATCGCGACGATGCCGGCCCGCTACGCCGAACTCGGCGACGTGCACGCCGACATGGACGACCACGCCTACTCACTGGACGCCCTCCTCGACCTCGCCCGGCGCGACGAACACGACCACGGCCTCGGCGACCTGCCGTATCCGCCGGAGTACCCGAAGATGCCGGGGGAGCCCAGACGGGTCCAGCCGAGCCGAGCCCGCAAGAGCCCCTCCTGACGGTCGCGGACGGGTAGGAGAGCGCTCTCCGGTCAGGTCGCCCGCCGGGGCTATCCTGGCCCACACCCACCGAGGAGGAGCCCCGCAGTGACCGAGACAGCCCCGCGCCCCACCCTGGAGGCCGTGGCCGCGCGGGCCGGGGTCTCCAGGGCCACCGTCTCGCGGGTAGTCAACGGCGGCGACGGCGTCAGGGAGCCGCTCGTCGAGCGGGTCCGGCGGGCCGTGGAGGAACTCGGGTACGTCCCCAACCAGGCCGCCCGCAGTCTGGTGACCAGGCGGCACGACGCCGTCGCCGTCGTCATCGCCGAACCCGAGACCAGGGTCTTCGCCGACCCCTTCTTCGCGCTCCAACTCCGAGGAATCAGCAAGGAGTTGACGGCCCATGACAACCAGCTGGTCCTGCTCCTCACCGAGGGACGCGACGACCATGCCCGGGTGGCCCGCTATCTCGCCGGCGGCCATGTCGACGGCGCCCTCGTCTTCTCCCTCCACCTCGACGACCCGCTGCCCGGTCTGATCCAGGGCGCCGGCGTGCCCACCGTGTTCGGCGGGCGCCCCGGCTGGAGCGACGGCACCCGGGACGTCGTCCACGTCGACAGCGACAACCGCGGCGGCGCCCGCGAGGCCGTCCGCCACCTCGTCGACCTGGGCCGCCGCCGGGTCGCGCACATCACCGGACCCCTGGACCAGACCTCCGCCGCGGACCGTCTCCAGGGCTTCCTCGACGTCATGGGCGACACCGGCCGGCGGCTCGTGGCGGAGGGCGACTTCACCCCCGGCGGCGGCGAGCGCGCGATGCGGGAACTCCTGGACCGCAGCCCCGACCTCGACGCCGTGTTCGCCGCAAACGACCTCAGCGCCGCGGGCGCCCTGCGCGTCCTGCGCGCACACGGGCGGCGCGTGCCCGAGGACGTGGCGGTGGTCGGCTTCGACGACATGCTGCCCGTGGCCGAACAGACCGATCCACCGCTGACGACCGTCCGTCAGGACATCGAGGAGATGGGCCGGATCATGGCCCGCCTCCTGCTCCACGGCGGACACGACCCCGCCGCCTCCGGACCCGGCACGGTCCTGCCCACCACCCTGATCCGCCGCGCCTCCGCCTAGCGACGTGAGGTGTCTGCCTGGTCCGCACCCGCCCCCGTACCCGGGGCCGGGTGCGCGATCGGCATGCCGACTGGCTTTCCCGTCACCCATCCGGTCTCTGACCGGCTCGGATCTCCGCCCCGCTCAGAATCGTCTTCACCGCAAGTACCGGGTTGAGAGGCTCCACGAGTTCTTTCGTGGCGACGGCCACGAGGCGCGCAGGCACATCACCATCCAGCAACGCACTCACATATTCGATGGCCTCCGCGGGCGAGAGCATGGGCAGCCGCTGGCGCAGGGTCCGCACAGCATGCATCCGTCCGCGCGTAGCGGCGACTCCGCGGAGCGCATCGTGTAGATCGTCCACTGCAGTGCGCACCGGCAGCCCGCGTATCCGAGCCCTGTAGTCGGCTTCCCACTCCCCGGTTACCGCGGAGACGACGCCGATCTGGTGCAGTCCCCCGTCGACACGGTCGACCAGATACGACCCGTTACCGACCAGCATGTACTTCGAGTTCCGGGTGCGTACGAAGTCCTCGGACTGCCAGGAGACGATCCACACCAGCTCGTGCTCCTCGACGTCGACCACAGCCATCCGCGCCGCCTCCACGCTCACAGCCCGCCACTGCTGATATTCGCGCTCCAGCTGCTCTTCGACAGCCCGAACGGCGGCTTCTCGCTCGATCACGCGTGCAGCATCCCGTACCGGCCGCTCCACCACCAGCGAATTCGCACGGCCCAACGGCACGTATGAGGGGGCTGATGGACCTTCCTACTCAGGTGACGAGGATTCCTGGAAGTTGGCTGTGGCGGATATTCGTGACGGTGGAGGCTGATCACTAGATCAGATCTTGTGGCGGTGGGGCCTGTCACACCCTCTGGCTAAGGTGATCAATCGCTCGAACATACGAGGGCACTGTGCCGGGGGAGGATGAGCGTCGTGCGTGGCGGCATTCAGTGGCTTGTGGAGCAAGACGACTGGCAACACAGCGTGGTTTTCGCACGGGGCGTCACGCCCGAGGAGCTGGGCCTGCGTATGGGCGGCGTACGTGGTTCCGTCGTTTCGCCGATCACGGACGCTGAGGCGTGGGACATGGTTCTCGACCTGTCGACGGCCGACGATGATGTCGTGCGCGTCGGTGCGCACGGTGGGTGGTCCTTCGCCGTTGAATACGGGCTGGGGGACGGTGCGCAACGACTCGTCGACATTTCTCGGAACGGGGTGGAGGTGGTTCACCTCCACCCTTCCGTGGACCATCCGCCGGCGCTGTTCTCCTATGCAAGAGACGGCGTGGACGTCTGTGGCTTTGGGATCGGGGAGGAGTGCTGGCGGTGGGGCGTCCAGCCGGACCTCCTGCTGCCTGAGCTGGTCGCGGCCGGCGTGCTGCACTCCGACGGCGAGTACGCACTTACGGAAGACGAGTCCTACCAGGACCGGGACCGGCGCACACTGGCGATGATAGAGACCCGGTTCGGTCTTTCCCTTCCCCGTGATGTACGGGAGAGCGAGCGTTTGCTGGCCTTCGTCATCGCCTGACTGACAGCCACGAGGACGAAGGACGCTCGTCCGCAGGACCGGCCTTTGATGAGCTTGATGCGGGTGACCTGGCCTTCGAGTGCGCCGGAGCTCCAGGGCCGGGGGAGGCCGTTGACGACGGCGTCCCAGTCGTTGCCCGGATCATCGGGCGGTGCAGCAGTGGGTCCGGCATCATCCCCATGTGATGGTGATGCAACCCGTTCTGGAGATCTCCGCCTCCGACGGGACTCCTCAGGCCTGACGGGGTGCGCTCCTCATCACCGCGAAGCGTGCGCCGTCCGGGTCGGCGAGTGAGGCGATGCGGCCGACGCCCGGCAGGTCGACGGCCGCCCGCCGCACCGACCCGCCCATCTCCACGGCGCGGGCGACGGCCGTGTCCACGTCGTCGACCTCGAAGTACGGCAGCCAGTACGCGCCCGACGCCGCCCCCGCCTCCTCGGGATCGTCGTCCGGCGGGACGATCCCGCCGAACATGCTCTCCTGTCCGGCGCCGGCCGGGTTGACGCACGTGTACGTGCCGCCCGGGAACGGCACGGCCGACGTCTCCAGGCCCAGGGCCGCCCCGTAGAAGGCGGCGGCCGCCGCCTCGTCCGGCGTGTGCAGCTCGACCCAGCGCAGCGAGCCCGGGTCGCCCGCCATGTCCACGCCCTTGATCTGTCCCGGCTGCCACACGCCGAACGGCGCGCCCGCCGAGTCGGCGAGGATCGCCATCGTGCCCTGGCTCATGACGTCCATGGGCGGGAAGAGCACCCTGCCGTGCGCCAGCTCGACCGCCTTGCAGGTGTCCTCCGCGTCCGCCGACTGGAAGTACACCGTCCACGACGGCGGACCCTGCTCGGGCGTGGTCTGCATGCCGCCCGCCGCCGTCCTCCCGTCGAGCTGGAAGAAGCCGTAGCCGCCGGCGTCCGGCCCCGCCGACCGGAACCGCCAGCCGAAGAGGGCGCCGTAGAAGGCCGAAGCGCGCCCGATGTCCGACGTGCCGACGTCGACCCAGTTCGGAGCGCCGTTGACGAAACGGGTGGTGAGCATCGTGCCCTCCTCCTCGCAGTCCCGTTCTGTGCACTGCCGAGTCTGGCACCGCCCACTGACACTCGCCGCCCGGCCGTGTATATCCGGCGTTGAGCGAACGTTTTTCGCCGCGCGGCACGATCCTCGCCATGTACACCGACACGATCCGCACACCCGAGCTCGCCTGGCAGCGGGAGGCGCTGTGCGCGCAGACCGGGGCGGACTTCTTCTTCCCCGAGCCCGGCAGCTCGGTCCGCGAGGCCAAGCGCATCTGCGGCCTGTGCGAGATGCGCCCCGCTTGCCTCGACTACGCCCTGAACCACGACGAACGCTTCGGCGTGTGGGGCGGCCTCTCCGAGAAGGAACGCCTCGAACTGCGCCGCACCTCGTCCTGAACCCGTCACACACGGCACGACAGGCCGGGCGCGGGCTGGGGAGCTGCTGGCGCTGGAGTGTGTCCAAGTGCCTTGCGGTGGCCGGGTGACCATGTGGTCTGTGCTGCGGTCCTGGGGTCGCTTTTCCGTGGGGAACTGGCGTTTGCGTGTCGAATGCGTGACCTTCCCGGGTGGCGGTCGTTGGTACTGGCAGGGTTCATCGGCAGCGGGGGGAGGGGGTGGTGGGGTGGGTGTGCTGAGGTATGTGGCGGAGCCGTTCGTCGCGTCCGGCCCGGGTGGTGTGGCTGTCCGGACCCGCCTGAAGCAGCTGACGCCCGCTGATGAGGAGGTGCTGCGTCTGGTGGGTGCGCATCTGGGGTCGCTGGCGTCGAGGGACCTCAAGGCGCGCTGTCGGGACGGGCTGGAGCACTCCGCCCGGACATGGGCGGTGCGTAAGCGGGAACTGACGGCTGTGTCGTCGTCGCGGTGGGCGGGCAGCATCACCAAGGCCACGCACGATCAGTGGGCGCTGGCCCGCCGCTGCCAGCTCGCGCACATCCAGAACTTGGAAGCCGGCATCCGCACCCTCACACACCGTCTGTCCCAGCCCATCGGGCAGAAGGGCACGAAGAAGACGCCCGGGGGGTACCAGTCGAAGCGGGAGTGGCACGCGAAGTCGAGGCGGCTGGGGGTGCTGCAGGACCGGCTGGCGGCCGCGCGGGCCGACCGCGAGGCCGGCCTCGTCCACGTCGTGCGCGGCGGCAAACGGCTGGCCCGCACCCGGCATCACCTGGAGACGGCCCAGCTGACGGAGCCCGTCTGGCGCGGGCGGTGGGAGGCGGAGCGCTGGTTCTGCCAGGCGGACGGCGAGTCCGGCAAACGCCACGGAAACGAAACCATCCGCGTGAGCCCCGACGGCGAGGTGAGCCTCAAGCTCCCCGCACCGCTCGCGCATCTGGCGAACGCCCCGCACGGCCGGTACGTCCTGGCCTGCCGGATCACGTTCACGCACCGGGGTGAGGAGTGGGCGGACCGTGTCACTGCAGACAGGGCGGTCGCCTACCGCATCCACTACGACACCGGCCGCACCCGCTGGTATGTGACCGCCGCCTGGCAGATCCCGCCCGCCCCTGCCATTCCCGTCGAGGCCGCGCTCGCATCCGGGGTGATCGGCATCGACATGAACGCCGACCACCTGGCCGCCTGGCGTCTGGACGTCCACGGCAATCCGATCGGCGCCCCGCGCCGCTTCTCCTACGACCTGACCGGCACCGCCGAGCACCGCGACGCCCAAGTCCGCCACGCTCTCACCCGCCTCCTGCACTGGGTCCGCACCTGCGGTGTGAAGGCGATCGCCGTGGAGGACCTGGACTTCACCGCCGAGAAGACCCGAGAGAAACACGGCCGCAACAAGCGCTTCCGCCGGCTGATCTCCGGCATGCCCACCGGCAGGCTCCGTGCCCGGCTGGCGTCGATGGCCGACGCCACGGGCATCGCGGTGATCGCCGTCGACCCGGCCTACACCAGCCGCTGGGGCGCCCAGCACTGGCAAAGGCCCCTCACCAGCACCACCCGCAAACCCACTCGCCACGACGCAGCGGCCGTGGCGATCGGAAGGCGCGCCCTGGGACACCCGATCCGGCGACGGACGGCACCGCCCCCACACGACCGGAGTGATCGTGCGGGGCATCGGACCGTCCAGGCCCGACCAGGCGTCCCCGGGCGTGAGGAAACCCGCCCCCGCATCCCCGGACCACGGACACGATCCCTGCGCGCCGGACGCGGAGCGAACGCGGGCGACCAGAACGCCCAACACCGTCCGGGGCGTTCGACTGAGCACGGGCCCTGGCAACAGGGCTCACTCCCGCTCAGTCTCCAGGAACGGTCCTGTAGAGCAGGGGCAGCCCTTTTTGGGCGGTCACGCTTGTCAGAGGCCCGGCGCAGGCCTGGCGGCATGATGTCGCAGGACGCCGACGGCCCGCACCGGGAATTCGCTTCCCTGTGCGGGCCGTCGGTCGGAACTGCCTCCGTTGCCGGGGCCGGCGGGTGTCAGGCTCCGGCGCGTGCCGCCATCCGCGCCTTGCGCGCCGCCAGCTTCTCGTCGAACTTCAGGGCCTCGGCGTCCAGGCCGTTCATGTACAGGCCCAGTTCCTCCTGCGCCTTCAGGCCCTCGGGGCCCAGGCCGTCGATCTCCATCACCTTCAGGAAGCGCAGCACCGGCTGGAGCACGTCGTCGTGGTGGATGCGCAGGTTGTAGACCTCACCGATCGCCATCTGCGCCGCGGCCCGCTCGAAGCCGGGGATGCCGTGGCCGGGCATGCGGAAGTCGACGACGACGTCCCGCACGGCCTGCATGGTGAGGTCGGGGGCGAGTTCGAAGGCGGCCTTCAGGAGGTTGCGGTAGAAGACCATGTGGAGGTTCTCGTCGGTCGCGATGCGGGCCAGCATGCGGTCGCAGACCGGGTCGCCGGACTGGTGACCTGTGTTGCGGTGGGAGATGCGGGTCGCGAGCTCCTGGAAGGAGACGTAGGCGATCGAGTGGAGCATCGAGTGCCGGTTGTCGGACTCGAAGCCCTCACTCATGTGGGACATCCGGAACTCCTCCAGCTTGTCCGGGTCCACCGCACGCGAGGCCAGCAGGTAGTCGCGCATCACGATGCCGTGCCGGCCCTCCTCCGCCGTCCAGCGGTGCACCCAGGTGCCCCAGGCGCCGTCCCGGCCGAACAGGGAGGCGATCTCGTGGTGGTAGCTGGGCAGGTTGTCCTCGGTCAGGAGGTTCACGACCAGGGCGATACGGCCGATCTCGGTGACCTTCGACTGCTCCTTCTCCCAGGCCTCGCCGTCCTCGAAGAAGCCGGGGAAGTTGCGGCCGTCGCTCCAGGGCACGTACTCGTGCGGCATCCAGTCCTTGGTGACCTTCAGATGCCGGTCGAGCTCCTTCTCGACCACTTCCTCCAGGGCGTACAGCAGCTTGGCGTCGGTCCAGACGGAGGGGCTGCCGAGGTGCGGGGAGGCGATCGTCACGGGTACTCCAGGGGACGGGAGGCGGAGCGGAAAGACATCCGGTGCTGAACCGGAACTTACGGGATCGTAGGCTACGAACCCGTAGGTTACGAACCCGTAGGTTAAGGTCGGCGTAAAGAGTGCTGATCAGCCGCCGGTCGACCGGGCCCGGTGACTCGCCGAGCCGTCGAGCCGACCTTTCCGGGGTACGCGCAACAGCCCCGGGACGCAAGGGTCCAGGGGCTGAGACGGCGCACATGTCACCCGGTCAGGCGTAGAGCTCCCGCATCCGCACCGAGAGGCATGTCACACAGCCTTCCAGCTTCTCGAACTCGCTGATGTCGACCACGACCGGTTCGTACCCGAGGCTTTCGAGCAGCTCGCGCGTCCTCGGCGCGCTCGCCGCCATGAGCAGCTTGGGGCCGCCCAGCAGCACCACGTGCGCGCCGGCCTCCTCGGGCACCGAGAGGAACCGCGGGAACAGCGCGGGACGGTCCACCTTCGGGATGTGGCCGATCACCGTGCCGTCCGGCAGCGCGGTGACCGCCGACTTCAGATGCAGCACCTTGCTCACCGGCACCGCCACGACCCGCGCGCCCAGCGGTTCGAAGGCCTCGCGCACCTGCTGCACGCCGGCCGCGTTCGTACGGCCGCCCCGGCCCACGTAGACCGTGTCGCCGACCTTGAGCACGTCGCCGCCGTCCAGCGTGCCCGGTTCCCAGATCCAGTTGACCGAGCAGCCCATGCGGGCGACGGTCTCCTCGACGCCGGCGGTCTCCTCCCGCCGGGACTCGGCGCCGGGCCGCGTGATCAGGGCGACGTTGCGGTACATCACGACGGCGTCCTCGACGAACACCGAGTCGGGGCAGTTGTCGGCCGGATCGACCTCGACGGTCTCCCAGCCGTGCGTCCGCAGGGCCTCGACGTACCCCTCCCACTGCTTCAGGGCGAGGCCCACGTCGACCGCCTCCCGCTCGAGGTGCGTCACCAGGCCTTCGGCGAGGCGCGGGCTGGGGCGGCGGATGAGGGCCTTCTTGCTGGGCACGTCCAGGCCTTTCGGATCGACGGTGGCCGGCGCCCCGGCAGGCGACGTCCGCCCCGTCGGGCAAACGCTGTCTGCCGCGGCGCCAGGGGCCTGCCCGGCAGACCCCGACCGGCGCCCCTGTCCGGCACCGATCCGCCATCATGCAACCCCCGCCCGCCCAGCACAAACCCCCCGGCGCCGCCCCGCGCGCCGCGGCTCACACCGGTGTGCTCACCTCGTCCTCGGTCGTCTCCCGCAACTCCCCGTCCAGCAGCAGCCAGCGGGTGATGCCGAGCGACCTCAGGAACGGCAGGTCGTGGCTGGCGACGATCAGGGCGCCCTCGTAGGACTCCAGGGCCGTGGTGAGCTGGCGCACACTGGCCATGTCGAGGTTGTTGGTCGGCTCGTCCAGCATCAGCAGCTGCGGCGTCGGCTCGGCCAGCATCAGCGCCGCCAGCGCCGCCCGGAACCGCTCCCCGCCCGAGAGCGTGTCCGCCCTGCGGTCGGCGCGGGCGCCGCGGAACAGGAAGCGGGCGAGCCGGGCGCGGATCCGGTTCGCGGTGGCGCCGGGTGCCTGACGTGCCACGTTCTCGGCGACGGTCAGCTCGCCGTCGAGCACGTCCAGCCGCTGGGGCAGGAAACGCAGCGGCACATGCGCGTGCACCTCGCCCGACACCGGTTCCAGCTCACCGGCGACGGTGCGCAACAGCGTCGTCTTGCCCGCGCCGTTGCGCCCGACCAGCGCCACCCGCTCGGGCCCGCGCAGATCGAGACCGCCCGCCACGCGCGCGCCGTACGCGAGACGCAGGTCCCGCAGGGTGAGCACGTCACGGCCCGGCGGCACCGCCGTGTACGGCAGGTCGACGCGGATCTCGTCCTCGTCGCGCACCGCCTCCGCGGCCTCGTCGAGCCGCTCCCTGGCCTCGGCGAGCCGCTCCTCGTGCAGGATGCGGTGCTTGCCCGCGGACTCCTGCGCGGACCGCTTGCGCGCCCCCATCACGATCTTCGGCTCGCGTTTCTGCTCCTGCATCTTCTGCCCGTACCGTTTGCGGCGGGCCAGCTTGACCTGGGCGTCGGCCAGTTCGCGTCGCTGCTTGCGCAGGTCGGCCTCGGCGACCTTCAACATCCGCTCGGCGGCCTCCTGTTCCACGGCGAGCGCCTCCTCGTACGCGGAGAAGTTGCCGCCGTACCAGGTGATCTCACCTGCGTGCAGATCGGCGATCTGGTCGACCAGGTCGAGGAGTTCGCGGTCGTGGCTGACGACGACCATGACGCCGGGCCAGGACGCGACGGCCGCGTACAGCCGCTGCCGGGCGTGCAGGTCGAGGTTGTTGGTGGGCTCGTCCAGCAGCAGGACGTCCGGGCGGCGCAGCAGCAGCGCGGCCAGGCGCAGCAGGACCGACTCGCCGCCGGAGATCTCGCCGACGGTGCGGTCCAGCCCGATGTGGCCGAGCCCGAGTTCGCCGAGAGCGGCGAGGGCGCGTTCCTCGACGTCCCAGTCGTCGCCGACGGTCTCGAAGTGCCTCTCGGACACGTCGCCGGCCTCGATGGCGTGCAGTGCGGCCCGCCGGGCGGCGATGCCCAGCACCTCGTCGACGCGGAGGGAGGTGTCCAGGACGACGTTCTGCGGGAGATGGCCGACCTCGCCCGTGATGTGCACGGACCCTTCGGCCGGGGCGAGTTCACCGGTGAGCAGTTTCAACAGGGTGGACTTGCCGGAGCCGTTGGCGCCGACGAGTCCGGTCCGGCCGGGGCCGAAGGCGGTGTCGAGCCGTTCGAAGACGGGGGTGCCGTCGGGCCAGGCGAAGGACAGGGCGGAGCAGGTGACTGATGATGACAAGTGGGCCTCGCGGTCGCGTGTGCGGTCAGGGCAACGCGTATCGAGACACCGGGAGACGGCGACCACCGCGGGGAGCGGCAGGGATGCGGTCACGGGGACCCGTGCAAGGGGGCCCGCTCGCAAGGACGGCTCGACGCCGAGGTCGCACGCTGCACGCACGCCTGACAGGCGTGGCGCGGTGTCTCTGACCTCAGACGTACAACGTCCTTCTCCCTTCGGCGGCGACAGAAGCGTTCTCACCGTAAGGGGACCGCGAGGGCCGGTCAACGCAATTAAGGGCCGGGCGCCCACCGGTTTCGGACGTCCCGCCCGCCTTCAGGCCTTCGGCCGGGTCAGGCGTCCCGCATCAGCTCCGCCAGACCGTTGTCGAGGTCGAGCTGCAGGTGCTCGCGCCCGGCCGGCACCAGCTCGCTCGTGGCCTGGAGGAACCGCCGGATCTCCGACGAGTGCACGTGCACGATCGCGGTGCCCTCAGGCGCGTGGAACTCCAGCACCGTCCTGTCGTAGCCGTAGGGGCGGACGCGGACGTCACCGTGGCCCTCCGCCTCGTGCAGCCCCGCCGTGAGCAGATCGCGGGCGAAGGTCCAGCAGACCTCGACGCCCTCGAGAGTGGCCGGGGCGGGGAAGGTCATGCGGACGGCGAAGGGGTCGCGACGGTCGTAGTGCAACGTGGCGGGGATGCTCGACATCCGAGGTGCGGCGGCGACCAGGCGGGCCTCAACGGGCTGATCGATGACGATGGACAACGCCTTGCTCCCTTGTGACAGCGGGACGGACTACCGGGGGTGAGTGCAGCCGGACACTGGAAGAGACGTCGGAACCTGCCGGTGCGTGCACATGCAATGCGAGTGACCTCGGTCACCGAGTTTCATGCACACGAGTGACTCACCTCTCTTCCTGTGCCCGGTAAGGCGATTGGGGCGACCGTGGTCCTCTGGACGCCGTCAGGGCCGTGGGCTAGCTTCCCGCGCCATGACACCCCTGGGGAAGACGCGACGCACGGTACGAACGGTTCCGACGGCGGGGACGGCTCCCGCGACCCGCACAACCCCGACATCTCCCCTCTTCGTGACCAAGCGCGCCGCGCGCGCCACGACGGCGGTGGCGGCGGCCTGCACGGCCGTCCTGGCCATGACGGCCGTCCCGGCCCGGGCGGCGGACGGGGCGCCCGCGCGGGAGGCGGGCCGCGCCCCGGCCGTGCCGGGCGGTCACGCGCCCGCGTGGGTCCTGAAGGACACCGGGAAGTCCACCGTCCGCTTCCGCGGCCTGGCCGCCGTCGACCGGAACACCGCCTGGGCGGCCGGCAGCCTCGGCACCGTCCTGCGCACCGCCGACGGCGGGCGGACCTGGCGGGACGTCTCCCCGCCCGGCGCCGCCGAGCTGCAGTTCCGCGACATCGAGGCGTTCGACGCGCGCCGCGCCGTGGCACTGGCCATCGGCGAGGGCGAGGCCTCCCGCGTCTACCGCACGGACGACGGCGGAGCCACCTGGAAGGAGTCCTTCCGCAACACCGACGCCCGCGCCTTCTACGACTGCATGACCTTCTTCGACCGCCGCCACGGCCTCGCGATGAGCGACCCGGTGGACGGCAGGTTCCGCATCCTGTCCACGAGCGACGGCGGCCGCTCCTGGAAGGTGCTGCCCGACGGCGGCATGCCGCCCGCCCTGGAGGGCGAGGCGGGCTTCGCGGCCAGTGGCCAGTGCCTGGTCTCCGCCGGGTCACGCGACGTCTGGCTCGCCACCGGCGGCGGGGCACGCGCGCGGGTGCTGCACTCCTCCGACCGCGGACGGACCTGGAAGGCCGCCGACGCCCCGATCCCCGCGGGCGACCCCGCGCGCGGGGTCTTCGCCCTCGCCTTCCGCGACCGCGCCCACGGCCTCGCCGTCGGCGGGGACTACCGGCCCGACCAGGCCTCCCCCCGGCCGGCCGCCACGACCGGCGACGCCGGCCGGACCTGGCGGACCGCCGCCGCACCCCCGCCCGCCTACCGCTCCGGCGTCGCCTGGCTGCCGCACAGCCGCACCGCCGCCCTCGCCGTCGGCCCCACCGGCACCGACCTGACCACCGACGCCGGCCGCACCTGGCGCACGGTCGACACCGGTTCGTACGACACCGTCGACTGCGTCCCGGACGGGGCCTGCTGGGCGGCCGGCGAACAGGGGCGGGTGGCACGGCTGGAGAGGTGAGCGGTTTGCGGGGTACCCGGCAGGTGCGAACGCGACAGCCGCGAAAGGAGTGAGCGCACATGCCACGCGGTTCCAGCCCCAAGCGGGAGCGCCAGTACGAGCACATCAAGAAGAGCGCGCAGGACCGGGGTGAGAGCACCGGCCGGGCGGAGGAGATCGCCGCCAGGACCGTCAACAAGGAACGCGCCCGGGCCGGCGAGTCCAAGACCGCCAGCCGCACCTCCACACAGGACATGTCGTCCGGCGAGCGCGGCGGCCGGCGGTCCCACAAGGGCGCACAGGGGCCCACGTACGACCAGTTGTACGAGGAGGCCAAGCGCCGCGGCGTCCACGGCCGTTCGGACATGAACAAGAGCCAGCTGCAGCGCGCCCTGGACGACAAGGGCTGACCCGGCCGCCGGGGAACACGATCGCGGACCGGCCCGCGGGGGCCGTACGCTCGTCACCACCATGACGACCGTACCCATTCCCGCGGGCCGGCCCGCGACCGAGGCAGAGGCCCACGCCGTCCAGGACGCGCTGCGGGCCCGACTGGTGCTCGACGAGCCCGGCCCGCCGCCCGGCGCCGGCCGGGTGACGGGGGTGGACGTCGCCTACGACGACGAGCGGGACGTCGTCGCCGCCGCGGCCGTCGTGCTGGACGCGGCGACCCTCGACGTCGTCGCCGAGGCGACCGCCGTGGGACGGATCTCCTTCCCGTACGTGCCCGGTCTGCTCGCCTTCCGCGAGATCCCCACGGTGCTGGCCGCGCTCGACGCGCTGCCCTGCCCGCCGGGCCTCGTCGTGTGCGACGGCTACGGCCTCGCCCACCCGCGCCGCTTCGGACTCGCCAGCCACCTCGGCGTCCTCACCGGCCTGCCCACGATCGGCGTCGCCAAGAACCCCTTCGCCTTCACGTACGACGAGCCCGGCGTCCCCCGCGGATCGGCGTCCCCGCTCCTCGCGGGCGCCGACGAGGTGGGCCGCGCCCTGCGCACCCGCGAGGGCGTCAAGCCGGTCTTCGTGTCCGTCGGGCACCGGGTGAGCCTGGACAACGCCTGCGCCCACACGCTCGCGCTCACCCCGCGGTACCGGCTCCCGGAGTCGACCCGCCGGGCCGACGCGCTGTGCCGGCGGGCTCTCCGGGAGGCGACGGCGAGCCGCTGAGCGGGACCCGCCGCCTGAGTACGCCGTCTGAGTACCCGTACGGATGCGACGCCCGGCCGCCGCCCGGCAGTGTGGCCGCCATGACGACGCACCGTTTCCCCGAGCCTCCGGCCGGCCCCGCCCTGCCCGTGCGGCGCGCCATGAACGCGGCCCTGGTCCTCTCCGTGGTGGCCGGACTGGGCTGGACAGTCGGAATGATCTACACCCTGGCAAGCTGGAACCTCTGAACCGCCGGATCAAGGCCTCAGCGGCGCGCCGCCACCCGGAAGCGGATGCCCGCGGCGCCGAGCCGGTCGATCAGCGCGTCGCCCATCGCGACCGCCGTCGTGACCTGGCCGGCCGTCTCCGGCAGGTCGTCGAGGGCCAGGGCCAGCGCCGCCTCGGCGAACATCTTCGCCGTCTCGTCGTAGCCGGGGTCGCCGCCCGACACCTCGGTGAAGACCCGCCGGCCGCCGCCCTCGCCCACGAACCGCACCGAGAACCAGCTGCGCGCCCGCCGCTCGGCGCTCGGCCCGTCGCCGGGCTTCAGCCGCTCCGACAGCCAGCGCCGCACGGGCGGCACCTGGGCGGCGGCGAAGAGCGCCCCCACACCCGCGACACCGCCCACGGCGACCGGCAGGCGCCGTACGGCCGCGTAGTGCCGGTAGCGGAAGTCGGGCCCGTAGCGCTCCAGCGCCTTCGCGGAGCGGCGCACGATCTGCGGGTCGATGGTCGGCAGCGGCAGCGCCCAGGCGCCGACCTCCGGCGCGAACCGGGGCGACCCGGTGGGCGCACCCGCCCGGCGGCCCATCAGCCGGGGCTCGTGCCGGCGCCGCTCCCGGGCCGCGGCCACCATCCGCCGCCCGCGCGCGAACTGCCCCAGCGCCGAGGCGAACGTCCCGCCCGAGAAGGCGGCGTCGGCGGTCACGAAGCCGTCCACCGTCAGCGGCACGCCCTCGGGCAGCTGACGGACGGTGAAGTACACGCCCAGGTCGTGCGGCACGGAGTCGAAGCCGCACGCGTGCACCAGGCGCGCGCCGGTCTCCCGCGCACGTGCGTCGTGCCGGACGTACGTCAGGTCGACGAACTCCGGCTCCCCGGTGAGGTCGAGGTAGTCGGCGCCGGCGTCCGCGCAGGCGGCCACCAGGTCCTCGCCGTAGGTCACATAGGGGCCGACCGTCGTCGCCACCACGCGTGCCTGCCCGGCGAGCGCGCGCAGCGAGGCCGTGTCGGACACGTCGGCCCGCAGCACCCCCGGCTCCGCGCCGCCCGGAAGCCGGTCGCGCAGCCGGCGCAGCTTGACCTCGTCGCGCCCGGCGATCGCCCAGCGCAGGCCCTCGGGCGCGTGGGCGGCCAGGTACTCCGCGGTGAGCGCCCCGACGAAGCCGGTGGCCCCGAAGAGCACGATGTCGTACGGACGGTCCGACCTGTTCAGCCTGCTCATGACACCCCTTTGTCGTGCAGCCCGCGCAGCTGTGGGTGGCGAGGTTAGCGCGAGCGGAGCCGAGTCCGTCCACGAGGCCGCGAGCAGCGGCCGGCCGCGACCGGGAACGCCCGGAAAAAGCGGGAGAAGGCACGGTTCCCGCCCGCGTCCGCTCCCTTCCGATCGCCCGTCGGGAGAAACCCCGCTCCGCGCACTAAACTGGCTAAGCGCTTGCTCGCTCGCCTCTTGTGCCCATGGGAACACGTTCCTAGCATCACTGGTGTTACATCGGTTGTGTCACAGCAAGGGGGCTCGATGACAACGGCAGACACCGCGGACGCGGCACCCACGCCCCGGCACGGCCCGCTCACCGGCGTGCGCGTGGTCGAACTCGCCGGCATCGGCCCCGGCCCCTTCGCCGCGATGCTCCTCGCCGACCTCGGCGCCGACGTCGTCCGCGTGGACCGCCCCGGCGGCTCCGCCCTCGCCGTCGACCCCGCGCACGACGTCACCAACCGCAACAAGCGCTCGGTGATCGTCGACCTGAAGTCCCCCGACGGTCCCGCGCGCGTCCTCGACCTCGCCGCCCGCGCCGACGTGCTGCTGGAGGGCAACCGCCCCGGCGTCGCCGAACGCCTCGGCGTCGGCCCCGACGCCTGCCACGCCCGCAACCCGCGGCTGGTCTACGGCCGGATGACCGGCTGGGGCCAGGACGGCCCCCTCGCCCCCCGCGCCGGCCACGACATCGCCTACATCGCCCTCACCGGCGCCCTCGGCCTGATCGGCCCCCCGGACACACCTCCGCCCGCCCCCGCCAACCTCCTCGGGGACTACGCCGGCGGCTCCCTCTACCTCGTCGTCGGCGTCCTGGCCGCTCTGCACCACGCGCGCGCGACCGGCGAGGGCCAGGTCGTCGACGCCGCCATCGTCGACGGCACGGCGCACCTGTCCGCCATGCTCCACGGCATGCTCGCCGCCGGCCGCTGGCAGGACCGCCGTGCCGCCAACCTCCTCGACGGCGGCTGCCCCTACTACGGCACCTACGAGACCGCCGACGGCGGCCACATGGCCGTCGGCGCCCTGGAACCGCAGTTCTACGACACCTTCGTACGCCTGCTGGAGCTCGACGACTTCACCGACGCCCGCAAGGACCCATCCCGCTGGGACGACCTGCGCGAGGCCGTCGCCGCCCGCTTCAAGTCCCGCACCCGGGACGAGTGGACGGCCCTCTTCGCCGGCACCGACGCGTGCGTGGCGCCCGTGCTGTCGCTGACCGAGGCCCCCCGCCACCCGCACCTCGCCGCCCGCGGCACCTTCACCGACCACGGGGGCATCACCCAGCCCGCCCCCGCGCCCCGCTTCTCCCTGACCCCGGCCGCCGTGCGCGGCGGCCCCGCCCGGCCCGGCGCCGACACCGCCGAGGTGGCGCGCGACTGGGACGTCCCCCTGCTCGTCACGGACCCTCCCCGCCAGGGCGACCGATCCTCCTCGGCCCACCCTCCCCGAAAGGCCTCCCAGTGAGCACCGAAGCGTACGTGTACGACGCGATCCGCACCCCGCGCGGGCGCGGCAAGGCGAACGGCGCCCTGCACGGAACCAAGCCCGTCGACCTCGTCGTCGGCCTCATCCACGAGCTGCGCGACCGTTTCCCCGGACTCGACCCGGCCGCCGTCGACGACATCGTGCTTGGCGTCGTCAGCCCCGTCGGCGACCAGGGATCCGACATCGCGCGCATCGCCGCGATCGCCGCCGGACTGCCCGACACCGTCGCCGGCGTCCAGGAGAACCGCTTCTGCGCCTCGGGCCTGGAAGCCGTCAACCTGGCTGCCGCGAAGGTCCGTTCAGGATGGGAGGACCTCGTCCTCGCGGGCGGTGTGGAGTCGATGTCCCGGGTGCCGATGGCCTCCGACGGCGGCGCCTGGTTCAACGACCCGATGACCAACCTCGCCGTGAACTTCGTGCCCCAGGGCATCGGCGCCGACCTCATCGCCACCATCGAGGGCTTCACCCGGCGCGACGTCGACGAGTACGCGGCCCTCTCCCAGGAGCGGGCGGCCGCCGCCTGGAAGGACGGCCGCTTCGACCGCTCCGTCGTGCCGGTCAGGGACCGCAACGGCCTGGTCGTCCTCGACCACGACGAGCACCCGCGCCCCGGCACCACCGCCGACTCCCTCGCCGGCCTCAAGCCGTCCTTCGCCGACATCGGCGAACTCGGCGGCTTCGACGCGGTCGCCCTGCAGAAGTACCACTGGGTGGAGAAGATCGACCACGTCCACCACGCGGGCAACTCCTCCGGCATCGTCGACGGCGCCTCGCTCGTCGCCATCGGCTCCAAGGAGGTCGGCGAACGGTACGGGCTCACCCCGCGCGCGCGGATCGTCTCCGCCGCCGTGTCCGGCTCCGAGCCCACCATCATGCTCACCGGCCCGGCCCCCGCCACCCGCAAGGCCCTCGCCAAGGCGGGCCTGACCGTCGACGACATCGACCTCGTCGAGATCAACGAGGCCTTCGCCGCCGTCGTCCTGCGCTTCGTCAAGGACATGGGCCTGTCCCTGGACAAGGTCAACGTCAACGGCGGCGCCATCGCCCTCGGCCACCCCCTCGGCGCCACCGGCGCGATGATCCTCGGCACGCTCGTCGACGAACTGGAGCGCCAGGACAAGCGCTACGGCCTCGCCACGCTGTGCGTGGGCGGCGGCATGGGCATCGCGACCGTCGTCGAACGCCTCTGAACTGCCCGGCGGAACAACAGACTTCACTGGAGACCCTGTCATGACACAGAGCACTGCCATCCGCTGGGAACAGGACCGCACCGGCCTCGTCACCCTCGTCCTCGACGATCCCGAACAGTCGGCGAACACCATGAACCAGGCGTTCCGCGACTCCCTCGCGGTGATCGCCGACCGCCTGGAGGCCGAGAAGGACACCGTCCGGGGCGTGATCATCACCTCCGCGAAGAAGACCTTCTTCGCCGGCGGCGACCTGCGCGACCTGATCCGCGTCACCCCCGACACCGCCGGGCAGCTCCTCGACGGCGGCCTGGAGATCAAGCGCAACCTGCGCCGCATCGAGACCCTCGGCAAGCCCGTCGTCGCCGCCCTCAACGGAGCGGCCCTGGGCGGCGGTTACGAGATCGCCCTCGCCTGCCACCACCGCGTCGCCCTCGACGCCCCCGGCTCCCGGATCGGCTGCCCCGAGGTCACCCTCGGACTGCTCCCCGGAGGCGGCGGCGTGGTGCGCACCGTGCGCCTGCTCGGCATCGCCGACGCCCTCCTCAAGGTCCTCCTCAAGGGCACCCAGTACAGCCCGCGGCGCGCCCTGGAGAACGGCCTGGTCCACGAGGTGGCCGACACGCCCGAGGACATGCTCGCCAGGGCCCGCGCCTTCATCGACGCCCACCCCGAGTCGCGCCAGCCCTGGGACCTGCCCGGCTACCGCATCCCCGGCGGCACGCCCGCCAACCCCAAGTTCGCGGCCAACCTGCCCGCCTTCCCGGCCAGTCTGCGCAAGGAGACGAACGGCGCCCCCTACCCGGCCCCGCGCAACATCCTCGCCGCCGCCGTCGAGGGCGCCCAGGTCGACTTCGAGACCGCGCAGGTCATCGAGGCCCGCTACTTCGTGGAGCTGGCCGCCGGGCAGATCTCCAAGAACATGATCCAGGCGTTCTTCTTCGACCTCCAGGCCGTCAACTCCGGCGCCAGCCGTCCGCAGGACGTCCCGCGGTGCCAGGTCCGCAAGGCCGCCGTCCTCGGCGCCGGGATGATGGGCGCCGGCATCGCCTACGCGTGCGCCCGCGCGGGCATCGACGTCGTCCTGAAGGACGTCTCCCTGGAGGCGGCCGTCAAGGGCAAGGCGTACTCCGAGAAGCTGTGCGCCAAGGCCGTCTCCCGGGGCCGTACGAGCCAGGAGAAGGCGGACGCCCTGCTCGCCCGGATCACGCCCACCGCCGACCCGCAGGACGTGGCCGGCTGTGACGCCGTCATCGAGGCCGTGTTCGAGGACACCTCCCTCAAGCACAAGGTGTTCCAGGAGGTACAGCACCTGCTCGCGCCCGACGCCCTGCTGTGCTCCAACACCTCCACCCTGCCCATCACCGTCCTCGCCGAGGGCGTGGAGCGCCAGGCCGACTTCATCGGGCTGCACTTCTTCTCGCCCGTCGACAAGATGCCCCTCGTCGAGATCATCAAGGGCGAGCGGACCGGCGACGAGGCGCTCGCGCGCGCCTTCGACCTGGTCCGGCAGATCAAGAAGACGCCGATCGTCGTCAACGACTCGCGCGGCTTCTTCACCTCCCGGGTGATCGGCCACTTCATCAACGAGGGCGTCGCCATGGTCGGCGAGGGCATCGAGCCCGCCTCCGTCGAACAGGCGGCCGCCCAGGCGGGCTACCCGGCCAAGGTGCTGTCCCTGATGGACGACCTGACCCTCACCCTGCCCCGCAGGATCCGCCACGAGACCCGGCGGGCCGTGGAGGACGCGGGCGGCGTGTGGACCGCGCACCCCGCCGAGGCCGTCGTCGACCGCATGGTCGACGAGTTCGGCCGCACCGGCCGCAGCGGCGGCGCCGGCTTCTACGAGTACGGGGCCGACGGCAAGCGCGAGGGCCTGTGGCCGGGCCTGCGCGAGCACTTCACCCGCGAGGGCTCGGAGATCCCGTTCCGGGACATGCAGGAGCGCATGCTCTTCGCCGAGGCCCTCGACACGGTCCGGCTGCTGGAGGAGGGCGTGCTGACCTCCGTCGCCGACGCCAACATCGGCTCCCTCCTCGGCATCGGCTTCCCGGGCTGGACCGGTGGCGTGCTCCAGTACGTCAACGGCTACGAGGGCGGCCTCACCGGCTTCGTGGCACGCGCACGCGAACTCGCCGAGCGCTACGGCGACCGCTTCACCCCGCCCGCGCTGCTCGTCGAGAAGGCGGAGAAGGGGGAGACCTTCACCGACCTCCGCTGAGCGACCTCAAGGGGAGCGGCTTTCCCCGGGCGAGCCGCTTCCTCCAGGGGAGCCGTCCCTCGGCGGCGGCTCCCCGAGCCACTCCCGCACCTCCTCGGTCAGCGACCGCTGGAACGCCGTGAGCAGCGCCTGCACCACCAGCGGCTGCATGTGCGCCGACAGCGACCGCACCGCGCGCGCGTCGTCCTGGGCCACCTCCTCGCGCAGCAGCCGCGACATCTCGTGCGCGGCGGCCCGCGCGTGCTCCACGAGCACGGTGCGCGCCGCGAGGATCGACTCCGGCGACAGCGGCACGTCCAGGAGCCGCACGCCCAGCCTCAGCAGCCCCGGATCCACCCGGTAGGAGTCCTCGCCGGGGCCCCCGGTCAGCACGCCCATCGCCGTGAGCCGTTCCACGTCCCCGGGCTCCAGCGCCCGCCCCGCCCGCCGGCACAGCTCCTCCCGCGTCACCGTCTCCCGCGCGTCCGGCGCCCAGGACGCCACCACCGCGCGGTGGACGGCGAGGTCGTGCGCGTCGAGACCGGCGGGCAGCCGGTCCAGGTAGCGCTCGATCGCGGCCAGTGTCATGCCCTGCCGCCTCAGCTCCTCGATCAACGCCAGCCGCGCGAGATGCCCCGCGCCGTAGCGGCCCACCCGGCGCGGACCGATGACCGGCGGCGGCAGCAGGCCCCTGGTGCCGTAGAAGCGGACCGTGCGCACCGTGACACCGGCCCGGGCGGCCAGCTCGTCGACCGTGAGGGACGGCTCCTCGGTCTCGATCGTCATGCGCAGCAGTATCGCTGTCACACCACCGCTGTGAAAGCCGAGGGGCGGGAGTGAGGACCCTGTGAGAAGTCACCCTCTGTGACATGAGCCACCGCATGGGCGGTCACACGCTGGGAAGCTGCCCCCTTGGTCTGTGCCCCGACCCGGGAGCCGCGGGCCATGACCGTAAGGAAACCCGGGCGCACGACGCCCGGGCGCACCAGAGAGTGGAACTCCCGTGAGCAAGGACACCGTGCACACGGCCGAGGTCGCCGCCCCCACCGGGGCGACCGCGACACCCGCGGACGCGGGCGACGCCGGCTACAGCAAGGACCTGAAGCACCGCCACGTCAACATGATCGCCATCGGCGGCGCCATCGGCACCGGCCTCTTCCTGGGCGCCGGAGGACGCCTCCACACCGCGGGCCCGGCGCTCGCCGCGGCCTACCTCGTCTGCGGCGTCTTCGCCTTCTTCGTCGTCCGCGCCCTGGGCGAGCTGGTCCTCTACCGGCCGTCCTCCGGCTCGTTCGTGTCGTACGCGCGCGAGTTCCTCGGCGAGAAGGGCGCCTACGTCGCCGGCTGGATGTACTTCCTGAACTGGTCGACCACCGGCATCGCCGACATCACGGCGATCGCCCTCTACACGCACTACTGGAGTCTGTTCACCAGCATCCCCCAGTGGGTGCTGGCGCTGGCCGCACTGGCCGTGGTGCTGGCCGTCAACCTGATCTCGGTGAAGATCTTCGGCGAGATGGAGTTCTGGTTCTCCGTCGTCAAGGTCGCCACCCTCGTCGCGTTCATGTGCATCGGCATCTTCCTGCTCGCCACCCGGCACGAGGTCGACGGCCGGGCGCCCGGCCTCGGCGTGATCACCGACAACGGCGGCCTCCTCCCGCACGGCCTGATGCCCGTCGTCATCGTCATGCAGGGCGTGATCTTCGCGTACGCCGCACTGGAGCTGGTCGGCGTCGCCGCGGGCGAGACCGCCGAGCCGGAGAAGGTCGTCCCGCGCGCGGTGAACTCGATCATGTGGCGGGTCGGCCTGTTCTACGTCGGCTCGGTCGTCCTGCTCGCCCTGCTGCTGCCCGGCTCGGCCTACTCCGCCGACCAGAGCCCGTTCGTCACCGTCCTGTCGAAGATCGGCGTCTCCGGCGCCGGCGACGTGATGAACCTCGTCGTGCTCACCGCCGCCATGTCCTCGCTCAACTCGGGCCTGTACTCCACCGGCCGCATCCTGCGCTCGATGGCGATGGCGGGCTCCGCCCCGAAGTTCACCGCCCGCATGAACCGCAGCCAGGTCCCCTACGGCGGCATCCTGCTCACCTGCGGGGTCTGCGTCCTCGGCGTCGGCCTGAACTACCTCGTGCCGGAGCAGGCCTTCGAGATCGTGCTGAACGTCGCCTCCCTCGGCGTCATCAGCACCTGGGTGATCATCATGGTCTGCCACCTGGTCTTCGTCCGCCGCGCCAGGGCGGGCCTGCTCCACCGGCCGTCCTTCCGCCTCCCCGGCAGCCCGGGCACGGAGATCGTCACGATCGCCTTCCTGATCGCCGTGCTCGGCCTGATGTGGAACGACCCCGAGGTCGGCCGCAAGACCGTCCTGCTCGTCCCGCTCATCGCCGCCGCACTCGTCGCCGGCTGGTTCGGGATCCGCAACAGGGTGGCGCGGACCGCCGACCAGGAGCTGACCGGCCCCACGAAGTAGCGGGCCGGCCCACGCGGTGACTCGCAGGCCACTGTCAGTGGCATCGCCTACGGTGGCGTCATGTCGGAGATCACTTACATCCGGGGTGACGCCACCGTGCCGTCGGTGAAGGGCGTCAAGGTGATCGCCCATGTCTGCAACGACATCGGGGGATGGGGGAAGGGCTTCGTCGTGGCGCTCTCCCGCCGCTGGCCGCAGCCCGAGGCGGCCTACCGCGCCTGGCACCGGGAGCGCGCGGCGAACGACTTCGGGCTGGGCGCCGCCCAGTTCGTCCAGGTCGAGCCGTACGTCTGGGTCGCCAACCTGGTCGGTCAGCGGGGTATGGGCACGGGCAGCAAGGGCGTCCCCGTGCGCTACGAGGCCATCGACACGGCACTTCAGGCCCTGGCCGACAAGGCCGCCGAACTCGACGCCTCCGTCCACATGCCCCGCATCGGCTGCGGCCTGGCCGGCGGCAAGTGGTCCCGGGTGGAGCCGCTGATCACCGAACGCCTGGTGAAGCGCGGCATCGCGGTGACGGTGTACGACCACGGGGAGGCCTGAGGTGAGCCGGTCCACCGGGCCCGCTCGGTCGGCCCCGTCCGGCCGGGACACCGACGTCCTCGTCCTGGGCGGCGCGGGCGTGGACACCATCGTGTACGTCCCCGAGCTGCCGCTCCCGTACGCAGACAGCTACATGATCGGCAGCGGGATCCGCACCCGCGCCGGACAGACGGGGGACTTCGTCGCCGTCGGCCTGGCCGCCCTGGGCCTGCGCACCCACCATCTCGACTTCCTCGGCGACGACCCCGAGGGCGCGCTGGTCCGCGCCCTGCACCGCGACCGCGGCATCGGGCTGACCGCCGTCCCGCAGCCCGCCGGCACCAAGCGCGCCGTCAACCTGGTCGGCCCCGACGGCCGGAGGCTCTCCCTGTACGACACGAGCCGCACCGGCCCCGACGACCGGTTCCCGCCGTCCACGCTCCGAGCCCTGGCCGGGGCGAGTCGCCACGCGCACGTCTCGATCACCCAGCCCTGCGCGCACGCCCTGCCCGCGCTGCGCGAGGCCGGCGTGAGCATCTCCACCGACCTGCACGACTGGGACGGCGAGAACCCGTACCACGAGCCGTTCGCCCACGCGGCCGACGTCGTGTTCCTGTCCGCGTCCAACCTCACCGACCCCGAGGCGACCATGCGCCGGGTCGCCGAGCGGGGCCGGGCCGACACGGTCGTCGCCACGGCCGGCGCCGAGGGCGCGTACCTGCTGGCCGACGGCGAGCTGACCCGGATACCGGCGGTGCCGCCGCCCGGCCCGGTGGTGGACTCCAACGGCGCCGGCGACGCCTTCGCGGCGGCCTTCCTCTACGGCCGCCTCACCGGCGAGCCGCCGCAGCGCTGCGCCCTGTACGGCGCGGTGGCGGGCGCGCACGCCTGCACCGTGCCGGCGACGGCGACGAACGCCATCGACCGGGAGGAACTCCTCGTCCGGGCGGCTCGGTGAGCCACAGCGATCTCTGCCCCTGAGCCGCCCGGACGTCACTCAGTGCCGGTGCTCGTGCACACCGTTCGTCGCGGCGATCTTCTGCCACGACTTCGGCCGCACGGGCGCGCCCCGCGTCCCGAGCGGCCGGGACGAGAGGGAAGCCGCGGCGGCCGCCGGCGCCGCCGGCTTCGACGGCTGGAACAGCCAGGTGTCGAAGAGCGCGGCCAGCGGCCGGCCCGACACCTCCTCCGCGTACCGCCTGAAGTCGGCGACGGTGGCGTTGCCGTAGGCGTGGCGCTGCGGCCAGCCCTTCAGGAGCGCGAAGAACGCCTCGTCGCCGATCTCGTTCCGCAGCGCCTGAAGGGCGAGCGCGCCCCGGTCGTACACCGCCGCGTGGAACTGGTTCTCCGGGCCCGGGTCGCCCGGCCGCACGGTCCAGAACGGATCGTCGGCGGCACGGGAGGCGTACACGTAGTCCGCGATCTCCTGGGCCGAGCCCTCACCCTCGTGCTCCGACCACAGCCACTGCGCGTACCGGGCGAAGCCCTCGTTGATCCAGATGTCCTTCCAGCCGGCGACGGACACCAGGTCGCCATACCACTGGTGGGCCAGTTCGTGGACCACCACGGAGGTGTTCGAGCCGTTCGCGAACTGCCGCGGGCTGTAGAAGGGCCGGGTCTGCGTCTCCAGCGCGTACCCCGTGGTCACGTTCGGCACGTATCCGCCGAGCGCGTCGAACGGGTACGGCCCGAAGTACTCGGCCAGCCAGTCGGCGATCTCCCCGGTCCGCTCGACGCTCGCCCGCGCCGCGCCCGCGTCGGCCCCCAGGTCCTTGCTGTAGGCGTTCACGACCGGGACACCGCTCTCGGTCCGGCCGGTCGTGACGTCGAACTTCCCGACCGCGAGCGTGGCCAGATACGTCGCCTGCGGCTTGCCCGACCGCCAGCTGTACCGGGTCCAGCCGGCCCGTGAAACGGTCGACTGGAGCGTGCCGTTGGAGATGGCCTGGGTGCCGTCGGGCACCTGCACCGACACGTCGTAGGTCGCCTTGTCGAGCGGGTGGTCGTTGCTCGGGAACCACCACCAGGCCGCCTCGGGCTCGTTGGCGCCGACACCGCCGTCCGGCGTGCGGTGCCAACTGGTGAAGCCGTACGCCTGCTTCGAGGAGGGGACGCCGCCGTAGCGGACCACCACCGTCACCGCCGCGCCCTTCGCCAGGGGCGTCCTCGGCGTGATCTGCAGCTCGTGTTCCCCCGAGGCGGTGAACGCGGCCGGCACGCCGTTGACACGCACCTCGCTCACGTCGAGGAGGAAGTCCAGATCGAAGCGCGACAGGTCCTGCGTCGTCTTCGCGAGGAGCGTCGCCGTGCCCTCCAGACGGTCCGTCACGGGCTGGTACTTCAGCCTCAGGTCGTAGTGGGAGACGTCGTATCCGCCGTTGCCGTAGGCCGGGTAGTAGGGGTCGCCGATGCCCGGCGCGCCGGGGGAGCCGCCCGCGGCCGACGCCGGGATCGCCAGCAGCACGGACGCGGCGGCCAGTGCGCCCGGCGCGATGATTCTGCGGTGCACGAAGAACTCCAAGTCGTGGGGACGTGAGATCTGTTGAGAGCCTATGGACTCCCTGTGCCCGGGACCTGCCCACAGCCGCCGCTGTCACACGATCGCCATTCGGCCGTCATGACCGACCATGCCCAGGGACCCGTTCCAGCCACATACTGCGCACAATCGCCCCCTTCTGCACGGGAGTTGCCCGCTGTACCGTCCAGGCGCATGCCGATACGCACGCGCTTCACGATCTGGAGACCGCTCGCGGCCGCGGCCGTCACCCTCCTGACGGCCGCCTTCCTCACCCCGACCGCCCGTGCCGCCCCGCGCGAGAGCCTGCCGGTGTACTCCTACGACGACGCCGTCCGTCAGGCCGTCTGGGTGGACACCCGGCTCGACGGCGACGGCGACGGAAGGACCGACCGGGTCGCCGTCGACATCGTCCGCCCGCGCGAACCCGCCGCCCGCGGCCGCAAGGTGCCCGTCATCATGGACGCCAGCCCCTACTACTCGTGCTGCGGACGCGGCAACGAGAGCCAGCGCAAGACGTACGACGCGAACGGCGCCGTCGTCCAGACCCCGCTGTTCTACGACAACTACTTCGTGCCCCGCGGCTACGCCTTCGTCGCCGTCGACCTGGCCGGAACCAACCGCTCCGACGGCTGTGTCGACGTCGGCGGCCGCTCCGACGTCCTCTCCGCGAAGGCCGTGATCGACTGGCTGGGCGGACGCGGCACCGCGTACACCACCCGCACCGGCGCCACCGCCGTCAAGGCGGGCTGGACCGACGGCACGACCGGCATGATCGGCAAGAGCTGGGACGGCACGATCGCCAACGGCGTCGCCGCCACCGGTGTGAAGGGCCTGAAGACCATCGTCCCGATCAGCGCCATCTCCTCCTGGTACGACTACTACTTCCAGCAGGGCGCCCCGCTCTACGACTCCGGCCCCGACTGGCTCTCGGACTACGTCGACAGCCCCGACGCCCGCGCCAAGTGCGCCGCCGTGCAGCGCAGACTCGTCGAGCAGGCGCCCCGCACGGGCGACCGGACCGGGCTGTGGAAAGAACGCGACTACGTCAGGCACGCCAGCAGGGTCGAGGCCAGCGTCTTCCTCGTCCACGGCCTCCAGGACCTCAACGTCCGTATGAAGCACGTAGGCCAGTGGTGGGACGCGCTCGCCAAGTATGGCGTCGAACGCAAGATCTGGCTCTCCCAGACCGGACACGTCGACCCCTTCGACTTCCGCCGCGCCGACTGGGTGAAGACCCTGCACCGCTGGTTCGACCACGAACTCCTCGGCTACGACAACGGCATCGACCGCGAGCCGATGGCCGACGTCGAACGCCACCCCGACCAGTGGGTCACCTCGCGGTCCTGGCCGCCGCGCGGCACACGGACCACCACCCTGCGCCCCGACCAGGGCGTCCACCCCGGCGTCGGCGCCCTGGGTCTGCGCAAGGGACACGGCGCCGCGGCCTTCACCGACGACCCGCGGCTCGGCGAGACCGACTGGGCGGCGCGGATCGACACCGCGACCCCCGACAAGGCCGGCTTCGTCACCGCGCCCCTCACCCGGGACCTGCGCCTGTCCGGCTCCTCCGAGGTCACCGTCACCGCCACGCCCACCACCCCCACGGCCCATCTGACCGCCGTCCTCGTCGACCTCGGCCCCGACACCATCCGTGACTACGCGGCGAGCGGCGAGGGCATCACCACCCTCGCCGACCGCACCTGCTGGGGCGTCAGCAGCGCCGGCGACAGCGCCTGCTTCAAGGAGACCGCGCCGCGCACGGCCGACGTCGGCCACACCGTCGTCAGCCGCGGCTGGGCCGACCTGGGCACCTACGCCGACGCCGGCCGGGGCGTCCCGCTCACCCCGGGCCGCGCGTACTCGATCACCCTCGACCTGGCGGCCACCGACCACGTGGTGCCCGCGGGCCACCGGCTGGCGCTGATCGTCGCGGGCACCGACAAGGACCTCATCGACCCGCCCGCCGACACCCCGACCCTCACCCTGGACCTGTCCCGCACGTCGGCCCGGGTCCCGCTCGTCGGCGGCGCCAGGGCGTTCGCCGCCGCCACCTCCACCGCCGCCACCTCCACCGCCACCTCCACCGCCACCTCCACCGGCACCGCCTCCGGCGCCGCGACGACGGCGCCCGACGCCTCCCGCTCCGCGCCGGCGGACGGCGTCCGCGCCCCGCGTCCCGCACCGCGCATCCCGTGACAGGCCGGAGAAGAGGGGGCGCTCCGGGCCGACTAGGATCTGGCGTCTGTGACCGCCACCCTCGTCGCCAAGAACCTCGCCGCCGGGCACGGCGACCGCTCCCTCTTCTCCGGGCTCGACCTCGTCGTCGCCCCCGGCGACGTGATCGGGCTGGTCGGAGCCAACGGCGCGGGGAAGTCCACCCTGCTCAGGCTCCTCGCCGGCCTCACCGCGCCGGAGGCCGGCGAGCTGCGGCTCTCCCCGCCTACCGCGACCGTCGGGCACCTGCCCCAGGAACCGGAGCGCCGCCCCGGCGAGAGCGTGCGCGCGTTCCTCGCCCGCCGCACCGGGGTCGCCGAAGCGCAGCACGCCATGGACGAGGCCACCCAGGCCCTGGTCGACGGGGCCCCGGGCGCCGACGACGCCTACGCCGTCAGCCTGGAGCGCTGGCTCGGCCTCGGCGGAGCCGACCTCGACGAACGCGCGGAGGAGGTCGCCGACTCCCTGGGCCTCGGCGTGGACCTCGACCAGCCGATGACGTCCCTGTCCGGCGGCCAGGCCGCCCGCGCCGGCCTCGCCTCCCTCCTGCTGTCCCGCTACGACGTCTTCCTCCTCGACGAGCCCACCAACGACCTCGACCTCGACGGCCTGGAGCGCCTCGAACGCTTCGTCGCCGGCCTGCGCGCCGGCGCCGTCGTCGTCAGCCACGACCGCGAGTTCCTCACCCGCACGGTCACCAAGGTCCTCGAACTCGACCTCGCGCAGGGCCGGATCAACCTCTACGGCGGCGGCTACGACGCCTATCTGGAGGAGCGCGAGATCGCTCGCCGGCACGCCCGCGACGACTACGAGGAGTACGCCGACAAGAAGGCCGCCCTCCAGGAGCGCGCCCAGACCCAGCGCTCCTGGATGGACAAGGGCGTGAAGAACGCGCGCCGCAAGGCGGGCAACGACAACGACAAGATCGGCCGCAAGTTCCGCAGCGAGGCCAGCGAGAAGCAGGCCGCGAAGGCCCGTCAGACCCAGCGCATGATCGAACGCCTGGACGTCGTGGAGGAGCCGCGCAAGGAGTGGGAGCTGCGCATGGAGATCGCGGCCGCACCACGCTCCGGCGCGGTCGTCGCCGCCCTGCGGGACGCCGAGGTGCGGCGCGGCGGCTTCGCCTTCGGCCCGGTCACCCTGCAGATCGACTGGGCTGACCGGGTCGCGGTCACCGGCGCGAACGGCGCCGGGAAGTCGACGCTGCTCGGCGCGCTCCTCGGCCGGATCCCGCTGGACGCCGGTCACGCCGCTCTCGGCTCGGGCGTCCTGGTCGGGGAGGTCGACCAGGCGCGGAAGCTGTTCCACGGGTCCGAGGCGCTGCTCGACGCGTTCCGCGCGGCCGTCCCGGACACCGAGCCGGTCGAGGTGCGCACCCTGCTGGCCAAGTTCGGTCTGAAGTCGGACCATGTGCTGCGCCCGGCGGCCACGCTGTCACCGGGGGAGCGGACGAGGGCCGCCCTCGCCCTCCTCCAGGGCCGGGGAGTCAACCTCCTCGTCCTCGACGAGCCGACCAACCACCTCGACCTCCCGGCCATCGAGCAGCTGGAGTCCGCCCTCGACGCCTACGAGGGCACCCTGCTGCTGGTCACCCACGACCGCCGCATGCTGGACGCGGTCCACGTCACCCGCCGGCTGGAGGTGGCGGACGGCAAGGTGACCGAGCGCTAGGAAACGAGGTGCGCGCCGAGAGGGGCGCGGGGAGCTGCGCGACCAGCCACAACCGGCCCGCAGCTCCCCGCAACCCTCAGCGCTTGCCGCGATCCAGCAGCCCCGCCTTGCGCAACGCGTCGGCCATCGCACTGTTCGCCGGCGGCGGGGCCTGCCGCCCGCCGCCGGCGCCGCCGCGCTGACCTCCGCCCGAGCCCCGCTGGCCGCCGTTGCCGCCACCGCCCGCGCCGCGCCGGCCGCCCTGCCGCTGCTGCGGGGGACGTCCGCCCCCGCGCTGCGACCGGCCGCCCTCGCCCGCGTCGCCCGGGGCCGCCTCGTCGTCGAGGCGGAGCGTGAGCGAGATCCGCTTGCGCGGGATGTCGACGTCCAGGACCTTCACCTTGACGATGTCACCCGGCTTGACCACGTCCCGCGGGTCCTTGACGAACGTCCGCGACAAGGCGGACACATGCGCCAGACCGTCCTGATGGACGCCGACGTCGATGAACGCCCCGAAGGCGGCCACGTTCGTCACGACCCCCTCCAGCACCATCCCGGGCGCCAGGTCGGAGATCTTCTCCACCCCCTCCTTGAAGGTGGCCGTCTTGAACGCGGGCCGCGGGTCGCGCCCGGGCTTCTCCAGTTCCTTCAGGATGTCGGTGACGGTCGGCAGACCGAACGTCTCGTCCACGAAGTCCGCGGGACGCAGCGAGCGCAGGACGGAGGTGTTGCCGACGAGGGCGGCCACCTCCTGCCCGGAGGTCTTCACCATCCGCCGGACCACCGGATACGCCTCGGGATGCACGCTGGAGGCGTCCAGCGGGTCGTCGCCGCCCCGGATCCGCAGGAATCCCGCGCACTGCTCGTACGCCTTGGGGCCGAGCCTGGGCACCTTCTTCAACGCGGAGCGCGAGGTGAACGGCCCGTTGGCGTCGCGGTGCGCCACGATGTTCTCCGCGAGCCCGGAGGTGATGCCGGAGACACGGGCGAGCAGCGGGGCGGACGCGGTGTTCACGTCGACGCCGACGCCGTTCACACAGTCCTCCACCACCGCGTCCAGCGAACGCGACAGCTTCACCTCGGACAGGTCGTGCTGGTACTGGCCGACGCCGATCGACTTCGGGTCGATCTTCACCAGCTCGGCCAGCGGGTCCTGGAGGCGGCGCGCGATGGACACCGCGCCGCGCAGCGACACGTCCATGCCGGGCAGCTCCTGCGAGGCGAACGCGGACGCCGAGTACACCGAGGCGCCGGCCTCCGACACCATCACCTTGGTGAGCTTCAACTCGGGGTGCTTGGCGATGAGTTCACCGGCGAGTTTGTCGGTCTCGCGGGAGGCGGTGCCGTTGCCGATCGCGACCAGCTCGACCGCGTGCTCCCTGGCCAGCCGGGCGAGCCTGGCGATCGCCTCGTCCCACTTGTTGGCCGGGACGTGCGGATGGATCACGTCCGTGGCGACGACCTTGCCGGTCGCGTCGACCACGGCCACCTTCACGCCCGTGCGGAAGCCGGGGTCCAGACCGAGGGTGGCGCGGGTGCCGGCCGGGGCGGCCAGCAGCAGGTCGCGCAGGTTCGCCGCGAACACGTCGACCGCCTCGTCCTCGGCGGCGGTGCGCAGCCTCAGCCGCAGGTCGATGCCCAGGTGGACGAGGATGCGGGTGCGCCAGGCCCAGCGGACCGTGTCCGTCAGCCACTTGTCGGCCGGCCGGCCCCGGTCGGCGATGCCGAACCTGGCGGCCACGATCCCCTCGTACGAGGAGGGGCCCTCCGTGGGCTCCTCCGGCTCCAGGACGAGGTCGAGGACCTCCTCCTTCTCGCCGCGCAGCATCGCCAGGATCCGGTGCGAGGGCAGGTCGGTGAACGGCTCGGCGAAGTCGAAGTAGTCGGCGAACTTCGCGCCGGCCTCCTCCTTGCCCTCGCGCACCTTCGCCGCCAGCCGCCCCCGCACCCACATGCGCTCGCGCAGCTCGCCGATCAGGTCGGCGTCCTCCGAGAACCGCTCGGTGAGGATCGCCCGCGCGCCGTCCAGCGCGGCCTGCGGATCGGCGACGCCCTTGCCGGCGTCGACGAACGCGGCCGCCGCGGCGAGCGGCTCGACGCCCGGGTCCCCGAGCAGCCCCTCGGCCAGCGGCTCAAGACCAGCCTCCCGGGCGATCTGCGCCTTCGTCCGCCGCTTCGGCTTGTACGGCAGATAGACGTCCTCCAGGCGCGCCTTGGTCTCGGCGCCCCGGATCCGCGCCTCCAGCTCGTCGGTGAGCTTGCCCTGCTCACGCACCGACTCAAGGATCGCCGCCCGGCGCTCCTCCAGCTCCCGCAGGTAGCGCAGCCGCTCCTCGAGCGTGCGCAGCTGCGCGTCGTCGAGCATCTCGGTCGCTTCCTTGCGGTAGCGGGCGATGAAGGGCACCGTCGAGCCGCCGTCCAGCAGCTCGACGGCGGCCTTCACCTGCCGCTCCCGTACGCCGAGCTCCTCGGCGATCCTGCCTTCGATGGACACTGCTGCCATGGCCTCGCTGGACCCGGGTGTCGTCACGATCCCGTACCGCCTTCTCCGCTTAAGGTTGCGCGGCAATTGTGGCAGGCGACACCGGCACCGGCGGATCAGGGCACGCCCTGCGAGGCGTCCTCAGGCCCTGCTGCCCCGAGCCGAGGAGGAGGCGCCCCCGAACAACCGCGCCAGCGCCCGGAAGGGAAGCGTCACCACAGTGGCGATCGCCCCACCGATCTGCCGCAGAACATCACCGATAGCACGGAACACGACCAACTCCTTTCGTCCCCCGGCCCCAATGACCGGAACCCCTCGTGTACCTCCTCGACGCCGGACCATGCCCCGCCTTTCGCTTCGCCTTCGGGCGAGGCATGGCAGAAAGGGTGGGGAACTCGTCGTTGTGGACATCGCCCGGCCCGCGAAGAATCGTCCGCATGGCGCAACGAACCGTTCTCGTCGTCCTCTTCGACGGCGTCCAGAGCCTCGACGTGAGCGGTCCCGTGGAGGTGTTCGCCGGGGCGGAGAAACACACCCCGGGCTCCTACCGCATCCGCACAGCCTCACTCGACGGCGCTCCCGTGCGCACCAGCAGCCTGACCCTCGTACCGGACGGGATCCTGGCCGAGGCGCCCGATCCGCACACCCTGGTGGTGCCCGGCGGTGAGGGTACGCGAAGGCCGGATCCGCCGCTGGTCGACTGGCTGCGGGCGCACGGTCCGCGCGCGGGGCGACTGGTGTCGGTCTGCACCGGCGCCGCCCTGCTGGCCGCGGCCGGGCTGCTGGACGGGCGGCGGGCGACGACCCACTGGGCCCACTCGGACCGGCTGGCACGCCGTCATCCGGCCGTCGAGGTGGACCCTGAGCCGATCTACATCCGGGACGGCGACGTCTACACCTCGGCGGGCGTCACCTCCGGCATCGACCTGGCCCTCGCGCTGGTCGAGGAGGACCTGGGCCGGGACGTCGCGCTGACCATCGCCCGGCATCTTGTCGTCTTCCTGCGCCGCCCCGGCAACCAGGCCCAGTTCAGCGCCCAGCTCGCCGCCCAGACGGCGACGCGCGAACCGTTGCGGGAGGTCCAGCAGTGGATCACCGAGCATCCCGCCGACGATCTGAGCATCGAGTCCCTCGCCGCGCGCGCCGGACTGTCGCCCCGTCACTTCGCCCGTGCCTTCCGCGCCGAGACCGGAACGACCCCCGGTCGCCACGTGGAGCACGTCCGCCTCGAACACGCACGCCGTCTGCTCGAGGACACAGCGGACGGCGTCGAACGGATCTCCCGGGCGAGCGGCTACGGCACGCCCGAGGCCATGCGACGCGCCTTCCTCAAGACCCTCGGCGTCCCGCCCGCCGAATACCGCCGTCGCTTCCGCCCCGCACCGGACACCACGCAAGTCCACTGAACGCCGGTCTCCCGACCGGTCCACCGAGCCGAAGGAAACGCATGCAGATCGCCATCGTCCTCTTCGACCGCTTCACCGCCCTGGACGCCGTCGGCCCCTACGAGTTCCTGGGACGGCTCCCCGACGCCCGTACCGTCTTCGTGGCCGAGCGGACCGGGCCCGTACGTGCCGACACGGGCAACCTCGCCCTCACCGCCGACCGGACGCTTGCCGAGGTCACCAGCCCGGACATCGTGGTGGTGCCCGGCGGACCCGGCCAGAACGCGCAGATGGGGAACGGCGTCCTGCTGGACTGGCTGCGCACCGCCGACGCCGCCAGCACCTGGACGACCTCGGTGTGCACCGGCTCCCTGCTCCTGGCCGCCGCCGGGCTCCTCGACGGGCGTCGGGCGACCTCGCACTGGCTCGCCCTCGACCATCTGAAGCCGTTCGGCGCCGTGCCGACGGGGGAGCGGGTGGTGGCCGACGGCAAGTACGTCACGGCGGCCGGCGTCTCCGCCGGCATCGACATGGCGCTCACCCTGCTGGGCACGATCGCAGGCGACGAGCACGCCCAGACGGTTCAACTGGCCGCGGAGTACGACCCGCAGCCGCCCTACGACGCCGGGTCGCCCGAGAAGGCGCCCGCGCATCTCGTCGAGCGGCTTCGCTCCCGGAGCAGATTCATCCTGAAGTAGTCCAGGTGAAGCGGGGCTCCCTGCGGTCCAGGAAGGCGGTTACTCCCTCGGTGGGGTCGGGGGCGGTTCGGGACTGGGCGGTCCAGTGGGCGTCCCGGTCCGTGCGGCCGCCTGCGAACTCCTTCGCGGCGGCCTGGGTCAGTTGGGAGCGGGAGGCCAGAGTCCGGGTGAACTCCTCGACGCGGGCGTCGAGTTCGGCGCCGGGGAGCACCTCGTCGATCAGGCCGGTGCGCAGGGCCCGTTCGGTGTCGATCAACTCGCCGGAGAAGAGGAGGTACTTGGCGGTCGCCGGGCCGACCAGGGAGACCAGGCGCCGGGTCGCGGAGGACGGGTAGACGATGCCGAGCTTCGCCGGAGTCACCCCGAACAGGGCGCCCTCCTCGGCGAAGCGCAGGTCGCAGGCGGCCGCGAGCTGTGCCCCGCCGCCCACGCAGTGACCCCGCACCACCGCGAGCGTCGGTTTGGGGAACGCGGCGAGGGCCTCCTCGGCCCGTACGGCCAGTTCCTGCGCCTCGGCCGGCGAGCCCCGCAGCGTGGAGATGTCGGCCCCCGCGCAGAACGTGCCCCCCGCCCCGGTCAGCACCAGGGCCCGCACGTCCTTGCGTGCGGCCAGTTCGTCGAGCAGCGGCGGCAGCGCGCGCCACATCGCGGCCGTCATGGCGTTGCGCTTGGCCGGGTGGTGCAGGACGACGGTGGCCACCTCATCGATGACACCGTGCAACAGTTCGGGCTCCATGCGCCGGATGCTAGCGCCCCGGCAGGCGACGTCCGCTCCGTCGCGACGCTCCTTCACGGGCGAACGTCGCCTGCCGCGGCGCCGGCGGGCAGGCCGGCGCCCCGCCGAAGCCGTACAACCCGAACAATGCGTGAAGGCGGCGCGAGGCGGACAGAAGCGGTCGTGTCGTCGGCCGTCCCGAGCCGAGACGGTCGGGGACGCTCGATATCCGCTGACTTGTGTTCAGCCATCGGGGGGTGCGCACCTCGGTGCCAACCTCGACGTGTGGCGACAATCGAGCGCGAGGGCGGCGACCGGACGATGGACGACGACGGGCGGGGACCCGGCCCACGCCCCGACGGAGACACGGGCGCGCAGGACGACCCCGCCGACGAGGACGGTCCCCGGCCACTGCCGTACGAAGGGGTCTGGCGGTTCACCGCGCCCGCCGTGGACGCCTCCGTCCCGCAGGCCCGCCACGCCGTACGGGACCTGCTGTTCCGCCAGGGGGTGCCCCTCCGCGACGACCTGGTGCAGGGACTCCTGCTGATCGTCTCCGAGCTGGTGACCAACGCCGTACGGCACGCGGCGGTGCTGTCCCCGACGCTCGGGGTGGAGGTCGCGGTCGGGGCCGGGTGGGTGCGGGTCGCCGTGGAGGACGAGCACCCCTACCGCCCGACCGCCCTGGAGACCGACCACGGCCGCACCGGCGGCCGGGGGCTCCTCCTCGTCCGCGAGATCGCGAGGGAGGCCGGCGGGATGTGCGACGTCCAGCACACGGCGAGCGGCGGGAAGGTGATCTGGGCCTCCCTGCCGCTCCAGGACGCCCGTTTCATGTGAGCTCCAACGCCGCCGCGGCGTGCGTCACCAGCCCGCCGACGGGCCGGTCAGCTCCCTGACCGCCGGCCGGGCCGCGTCCAGCACCGTCATGAACCAGGCCGAGAACGTGTCCTTCGCGTGCCGCTCGGCCAGCTCGGCGGGCGTCACGTACGCCGTGTCGCCGACCTCCTCCGGGTCCGGCCGCAGCCGCGACTGCACCAGTCCCACGTAGAGGTGGTTGTACTCCTGCTCCACCAGCCCGGACGCCGGGTCCGGGTGGTTGTAGCGCACGGTGCCCGCCTCCGCCATCAGCGACGGCGACACCCCGAGCTCCTCGAACGTACGCCGCGCCGCCGCCGCGAACGGCGCCTCACCGGGGTAGGGGTGCCCGCAGCACGTGTTGGACCACACGCCGGGGGAGTGGTACTTGCCCAGCGCCCGCCGCTGGAGCAGCAGCCGGCCCCGCTCGTCGAAGAGGAAGACCGAGAACGCCCGGTGCAGCTGCCCGGGGGGCTGGTGGGCGGCGAGCTTCTCCGCGGTGCCGATGGTCAGGCCGTCGGCGTCGACCAGTTCCAGCAAAATCGCGTCCGCGGCGCCGTTCGACGAACCGTTCGTCGTGGTGGCAGAAGTGATCGGCATACCCATCCTTAGCATCGGTCCTCGCGCCCCAGTCTGCCGTACGCGTCCGGCGCCTCCGGCACTTCGCGCGAACGCCCGCATGTCCCGCGCAGAGGTGATCTTGCCCTGCGGCGCGGGCACGGAACCGCCCTGAACGGATGTGCGGACGCCCTCCCGGTGAGGCCCCGTCGGCGAGAGGTCCAGGTCAGCGGGAGGGCGGTGTCAGTGGCACAATCGCGCCTCGTGCTCCGCGTGCCCGCCCGGCTCCAGCTGGAAGGTGCAGTGCTCCACGTCGAAGTGGTCGCCGAGGCAGCCCTGGAGCTCGTGCAGCATCTTCTCGTGGCCGCTCGCGTTCAACCAGTCCGAGCGGACCACGACGTGCGCCGACAGCACCGGCATCCCCGAAGTGATCGTCCAGGCGTGCAGGTCGTGCACGTCCTCGACCCCCTCCAGTTCCAGGATGTGCGCCCGCACCTGCGCCATGTCCACGTCCTTCGGCGCCGCCTCCAGCAGCACGTCCAGCGTCTCCCGCAGCAGCTTCACGGTCCGCGGCACGATCATCACGCCGATGACGAGCGAGGCGATCGGGTCGGCGGCCTGCCAGCCGGTGGTGAGGATCACCGCCGCCGAGACCATCACCGCGACCGAGCCCAGCGTGTCCGCCGCCACCTCCAGGAACGCCCCGCGCACGTTCACGCTCTCCGCCTGGCCGCGCATCAGCAGCGTCAGCGAGACCGAGTTGGCGACCAGGCCGATCGCGCCGAACACGAGCATCAGCCCGCCCTCGGTGGAGGCCGGCGTGAGGAACCGCTCGACCGCCTCGTACAGCACGTAGCCGCCCACCCCGAGCAGCAGCAGGCAGTTGGCGAGGGCGGCCAGGATCTCGGCGCGGGCGAGGCCGAAGGTACGGCTCTCGCTCGGGGGCCGGTTGGCGAAGTGGATGGCGAGCAGCGCCATGCCGAGACCCAGCGCGTCCGTCGCCATGTGCGCCGCGTCCACGATCAGGGCGAGGGAGTCCGCGAGGAGCCCGCCGACGATCTGGACCACCATCACGGTCAGCGTGATCGACAGTGCGACGCGCAGCCTCCCCCGGTACGCCGCCGCGGCGGTGCCGGTGACCGGCCCGTGCGCGTGGCCGTGGTCGTGCCCAGCCCCCATGGGGAAAGCCTTCCTGCCGTCCGTCCGTGTCCGACGGTGCCTGCCGACGCCGGTCGGGGGCCCGTCGGAGCGGGTCCGAAAGCACAGTCAACTACGGGTGGGGGGTATCCGGCAACGCGGCACTGAACACCGTTGTCATGTGCCCTGACCTGCGCAAACGAACCGCAGGTCAGGGCAGCCTCAGCGGGCCGCGCCCTGGTGCAGCAGCCAGCCCCGCCAGGCCGAACCGACCATCTCGCGCACCCCGCGCGACGCCGTCCAGCCCAGCTCCCGCCCGGCCAGCGCGGCCGAGGCCACCGCACGCGGGGCGTCCCCCGGCCGGCGCCCCTCGACCACGGCCGGCCGCCGGTCCCCGGTGACCTCGCCGATCAGCGTGACCAGCTCCCGCACCGAGACGCCCTCGCCCCGGCCGATGTTCACCGTCAGGTCCCCGGCCGTGTCCGGCGCGGCCAGCCGCCGGGCCGCCGCGAGGTGCGCCTCCGCCAGGTCGGCCACGTGGATGTAGTCGCGCACACAGGTGCCGTCCGGGGTTGGGTAGTCGTCGCCGAAGATCCGCGGGGCCTCGCCGCGCGTCAGCCGGTCGAAGACCATCGGGACGATGTTGAAGACCCCGGTGTCGGCCAGTTCGGGGGCGGCCGCGCCGGCCACGTTGAAGTAGCGCAGGCAGGTCGTCGCCATGCCGTGCGCCCGGCCGGCGGCCCGCACCAGCCACTCCCCGGCGAGCTTGGTCTCGCCGTACGGGTTCACCGGGGCGCACGGGGTGTCCTCCGTGACGAGGGCCACGTCGGGGGTTCCGTAGACGGCCGCGGAGGAGGAGAAGAGGAAGCGCCGCACTCCGGCCTCGGCCGCCGCCTCCAGGAGGGTGGCCAGCGCGCCCACGTTCTCCCGGTAGTAGCGGGTGGGGTGGGCCACGGACTCCGGGACCTGTTTGCGGGCCGCCAGGTGGATCACACCGGTGACCTGGTGGTCGGCGAGGACGCGCTTGAGCAGGGCCGGGTCGGCGGTGTCGCCGGTGACGAGGGGGACGCGGGACGGGAGGCGGGCGGGGTCTCCCGAGGAGAGGTCGTCGAGGACGGCGACGGGTTCGCCGGCGGCGGTCATGGTGTGTGCCACGTGGGCGCCTATGTATCCGGCTCCGCCGGTGATCAGCCAGGTCATGGCGGTCCACTCTATGGGGGCGCCCGCACGGGCCGCACGGGCCTGCCGCCGAGCGCGGCTCGAACCCGCCGCCATGCCCCGCACGGCCCGCCGTCGAGCGCCGCCCGGGCCCGCCGCCGTGGGCCGCCCGGGTCCGCCGCCGAGCGCCGCGCCCGCCCGCCGCCATGGCCGCTCGGGCCCGTCGTCGAACGCGGCACGGGCCCGCCGCCATGCCCCGCACGGCCCGCCGTCGAACGCGGCACGGGCCCGCCGCCCTGGGCCGCACGGGCCTGCCGTCGATCGCGGCACGGGCCCGCCGCCCTGGGCCGCACGGGCCCGCCGTCCAGCGCCGCACGGCTCTCGTCGTCCCGCCCGCACGGAACCGGCCCTCGGGCGCCGAACGGCCGGGAGCCGGGCGCGGTTTGTCGGGCGGGGGGTCGATCCCCCAAGATGATCCGAGATGATCTCGGTGTGTCCAGTGCGGCTGAACGGCCGGTGAGCACCGCTTTCCGGGCATCCGATAGCCTCTGCCGACATGCCGCCCGCCTGGTGCAGCCAAGGGGCGTCCCCCACCATGCACACGACCGGCGCGGGCGCGCCGGGAACCAGGGAGTGAGTTCGGTTGCCGACCGCCATCCTCACCGGTCAGCCGGTTCCGGGATCGTCGATCGAGGGCGACCTGCGGTCCCTCGGCTTCGACGTCCGGACCGCCGCCGACGCCGCCGAGGCGGAGACACTCCTCGCCGAGGTGCCCGGTGACCAGCGCGTCGCCCTCGTCGACAGCCGCTTCGTCGGCCACACGCACGCGTTGCGCCTCGGCCTGACCGACCCCCGCTACCCGCTCGCGGCGATCCCGGGCGCCCTCACCGCGCAGCCCGACGGCCGCCAGGCCCTGACCCGCGCGATGGCCCGGGAGCACTCCGCCGCCGGCGGGGCCGCCCTCGCCGTCGGCAGCCTCGCGGGCGTGGCCGACCGTGTCGTCACCGCGCTGGACGCCGACGGCGCCGCCGTCCACCGCCCCGAGCTGGGCAGCCTGGTCGCCGCCGTCCCCGCCGACCCGCGGGCCCGCGACGAGGCACGGCAGGCCGTCAGCGCCGTCGACGACGAGGCCGTACGCCTGAAGTCGGCCGTGAAGGCCGGCGACGGCTTCTTCACCACCTACTTCGTCAGCCCCTACTCGCGCTACATCGCCCGCTGGTGCGCCCGCCGGGGCCTCACCCCGAACCAGGTCACCACCGCCTCGCTGATCACCGCGCTGATCGCGGCCGGCAGCGCGGCCACCGGCACCCGGGGCGGGTTCGTGGCGGCCGGCGTGCTGCTGATCCTGTCCTTCGTCCTCGACTGCACGGACGGCCAGCTCGCCCGCTACTCGCTGCGGTACTCCACCCTCGGCGCCTGGCTCGACGCCACGTTCGACCGGGCCAAGGAGTACGCGTTCTACGCGGGCCTCGCTCTCGGCGCGGCCCGCGACGGCGACGACGTATGGGCCCTCGCGCTGGCCGCCATGGTGCTCCAGACCTGCCGGCACGTCGTCGACTTCGCCTTCCACGAAGCCGAACGCGACGCCGCCCGCGCAGCCGCGACCGCCGCCGCGAAGACCGCCGGCACGACCGGCGCCGGCGCCGACGCCCCCGCCACCACCGACCGGCCGGCCCGCGTCGGCTGGACCGTCTGGGCGCGCCGGATCATCGTGCTGCCCATCGGCGAACGCTGGGCGATGATCGCCGTCCTCACCGCCGTGACCACCCCGCGCGTCACGTTCTACGCGCTGCTGGCCGGCTCCGCCTTCGCCGCCCTGTACACCACGGCCGGGCGGGTGCTGCGCTCGCTCCGCCGTCGTACGGCGTCGACCGAGCGGGAGGCGCGCTCGCTCGCCGCCCTCGCCGACAGCGGACCGCTCGCCGAACTCCTCGCCCGCGGCCTGCGCGGACGCGTCCCCGCCGTCCCCCGCCTCGCGCCGCTCGGCGCCCTCGCCGGAGCCGTGGTCCTTCTCACCGTCGCCTGGCTCCAGGGACCCGGCTGGTGGGTCGTCGCCGCGGCCGGCGTGTACGTCCTGTGCTCCGCCGTCGCCGTCGCCCGCCCCCTCACGGGCTCCCTGGACTGGCTGGTCGTCCCGGTCTTCCGCGCGGCCGAGTACGGCGCCGTCCTCCTCCTGGCCGCCAGGTCGGACGTGGACGGAGCGCTGCCTGCGGCTTTCGGGCTGGTGGCCGCCGTCGCCTACCATCACTACGACACGGTGTACCGCAACTGGGGAGACACCGGAGCGCCGCCACCGGCCTGGCTGGTGCGCGCCGCAGGGGGACACGAAGGACGGACGCTGCTCGTCACCGTCCTGGCCGCGCTGCTCACCGCCGCGCAGTTCACGGTCGCGCTCACGGCCCTCGCCGTGGCCGTGGCCCTGCTGGTGCTCACCGAGAGCATCCGCTTCTGGGTGGCCGCTCATCTGGGTGGCGCGCCCGCCGTACACGACGAAGGAGAACCCGCATGATCGGCCTCGTGCTGGCCGCCGGCGCCGGACGGCGTCTGCGTCCCTATACCGACACCCTGCCCAAGGCGCTGGTGCCGGTGGGACCCGAGGGCGAAGCCGACGGGCCCACGGTGCTGGACCTGACGCTGGGCAACTTCGCGGAGATCGGCCTGACCGAGGTCGCCGTCATCGTGGGGTACCGCAAGGAGGCGGTGTACGAGCGGCGTGCCGCGCTGGAGGCCAAGTACGGGCTGAAGATCACGCTGATCGACAACGACAAGGCGGAGGAGTGGAACAACGCCTACTCGCTGTGGTGCGGCCGGGACGCGCTGCGCGACGGTGTGATCCTCGCCAACGGTGACACCGTGCACCCGGTGTCGGTGGAGAAGACGCTGCTGGCCGCCCGCGGCGACGGCAAGAAGATCATCCTCGCCGTCGACACCGTGAAGAAGCTCGCGGACGAGGAGATGAAGGTCGTCGTCGACCCCGAGCGGGGGATGACGAAGATCACGAAGCTGATGGACCCCGCGGAGGCGAGCGGCGAGTACATCGGCGTGACCCTGATCGAGGGCGACGCGGCGGCCGAGCTGGCGGACGCGCTGCACACCGTGTGGAACGCCGACCCGCAGCAGTTCTACGAGCACGGCTACCAGGAGCTGGTGGACCGGGGCTTCCGCATCGACGTGGCCCCGATCGGCGACGTGTCGTGGGTCGAGATCGACAACCACGACGACCTCGCACGGGGCAGGGAGATCGCGTGCCGGTACTGACGCGGTTGATTCCCTCGCCCGTCGTCGTCGACATCCGCGCGGGCGCGCTGGACGACCTGGCGGGCGTGCTGGCCGACGAGCGGATCTCCCGCTCGGGCCGGCTGGCCGTGGCGGTCAGCGGCGGTTCGGGCGCGCGGCTGCGGGAGCGGCTGGCCGGCTCGATGCCGGGCGCCACATGGTTCGAGGTCGGCGGCGGCACGCTGGACGACGCGGTGCGGCTGGCCGCCGAGATGCGGGCCGGCCGGTTCGAGGCGGTCGTCGGACTGGGCGGCGGCAAGATCATCGACTGTGCGAAGTTCGCCGCCGCGCGCGTCGGGCTGCCCCTGGTGGCGGTGCCGACCAACCTCGCGCACGACGGACTGTGCTCGCCGGTGGCGACGCTGGACAACGACGCCGGCCGCGGTTCGTACGGCGTGCCCAACCCGATCGCGGTCGTGATCGACCTGGACGTGATCGCCCAGGCGCCGGCCAAGTTCGTGCGGGCCGGGATCGGCGACGCGGTCTCCAACATCTCCGCGATCGCCGACTGGGAGCTGGCCAACCGGGTCAAGGGCGAGAAGATCGACGGTCTGGCCGCGGCGATCGCCCGCCAGGCCGGCGAGGCGGTGCTGCGGCACCCGGGCGGGATCGGCGACACCGGTTTCCTCCAGGTGCTCGCCGAGGCGCTGGTCCTCAGCGGCATCGCGATGTCCGTCTCGGGTGACTCGCGGCCCTCCTCGGGCGCCTGCCACGAGATCAACCACGCCTTCGACCTGCTCTTCCCCACCCGGGCCGCGGCCCACGGCGAGCAGTGCGGACTGGGCGCGGCCTTCGCGATGTACCTGCGCGGCGCGCACGAGGAGTCCGCCCACATGGCGCGGGTGCTGCGCCGGCACGGGCTGCCGGTGCTCGCACAGGAGATCGGCTTCACCGTGGAGGAGTTCGTCCGCGCGGTCGAGTACGCCCCGGAGACCCGCCCCGGCCGCTACACCATCCTCGAACACCTCGCCCTGACCCCCGAACAGATCAAGGACACCTACGCCGACTATGTCAAGGCCATCGGTAGCTGAACTCAGACCGGTCGTCCACCCTCCGGGGGTGAAGGACCGGCGCAGCGGTGAGCACTGGATGGGACGCCTCTACATGCGCGAGGTGTCCCTGCGGGTCGACCGCTACCTGGTCAACACCAGGGTCACGCCCAACCAGCTCACGTACCTGATGACCGTCTTCGGCGTCCTCGCCGCCCCGGCACTGCTGGTGCCGGGGGTCTGGGGCGCCGTGCTCGGCGTGGTGTGCGTCCAGATGTACCTGCTGCTGGACTGCGTCGACGGCGAGATCGCGCGCTGGAAGAAGCAGTACTCGCTCGCCGGCGTCTACCTGGACCGGGTCGGGGCCTACCTCACCGACGCCGCCGTCCTCGTCGGCTTCGGTCTGCGCGCCGCCGACCTGTGGGGCAGCGGCCGTATCGACTGGCTGTGGGCGTTCCTCGGCACCCTGGCCGCGCTCGGCGCGATCCTGATCAAGGCCGAGACGGACCTGGTCGGCGTCGCCCGGCACCAGGGCGGGCTGCCGCCGGTCAAGGAGGCGGCGTCCGAACCGCGCTCCTCCGGCATGGCGCTGGCCCGCAAGGCCGCCGCCGCGCTCAAGTTCCACCGGCTGATCCTGGGCATCGAGGCGTCCCTGCTGATCGTGGTCCTCGCGATCGTGGACCAGGTCCGCGGCGACCTGTTCTTCTCGCGGCTCGGTGTCGCCGTGCTGGCCGGCATCGCGCTGCTCCAGACGGTGCTGCACCTGGTGTCCATCCTCGCGTCGAGCAGGCTGAAGTGAGCGCGCCACTGAAGGTCGGCGCGGTCGTCATCACGATGGGCAACCGCCCCGAGGAGCTGCGCGCGCTGATCGACTCGGTCGCCGGGCAGGACGGCGACCGGGTCGAGGTGGTCGTGGTCGGCAACGGCTCGCCCGTCCCGGAGGTACCCGAGGGCGTGCGCACCGTCGAGCTGCCGGAGAACCTCGGCATCCCCGGCGGGCGCAACGTCGGCATCGAGGCCTTCGGGCCCAGCGGCCGCGACGTCGACATCCTCCTCTTCCTGGACGACGACGGACTGCTGGCCCGGCGCGACACCGCCGAGCTGTGCCGGCAGGCCTTCGCCGCCGACCCCAAGCTCGGCATCGTCAGCTTCCGCATCGCCGACCCGGAGACCGGCGTCACCCAGCGCCGCCACGTGCCCCGGCTGCGCGCCTCGGACCCGATGCGCTCCTCCCGGGTCACCACCTTCCTCGGCGGCGCCAACGCCGTACGCACCCGGGTCTTCGCCGAAGCAGGCGTGCTCCCGGACGAGTTCTTCTACGCGCACGAGGAAACCGACCTGGCATGGCGGGCCCTCGACGCGGGCTGGATGATCGACTACCGGTCCGACATGGTGCTGTACCACCCGACGACCGCGCCCTCGCGGCACGCGGTCTACCACCGCATGGTCGCCCGCAACCGCGTCTGGCTGGCCCGCCGCAACCTGCCCGCGCCGCTCGTCCCGGTGTACCTCGGGGTGTGGCTGCTCCTGACCCTGCTGCGCCGCCCCTCGGGGCCCGCGCTCAAGGCCTGGTTCGGCGGCTTCCGCGAAGGCTGGGCCACCCCGTGCGGACCGCGCCGGCCGATGAAGTGGCGTACGGTGTGGCGGCTGACCCGGCTGGGCCGGCCCCCCGTCATCTGACCTGGCCGGGCGGCCAGGCCCCCGTCGTCCGACCGGGCCGGCCGAGCCGTCCTCCCGTCGTCCGACCAGGCCGGCTGGGCCGTCCTCCCGGTCATCTGACAAGCTCCATCCGAGGGCCCCGGAGCCTGCCGCGGCCCCCCGGCTGTTGCCCGGCCCCCTTCCGGCCGGGCGCCCCGAAGACGAAAGTTTCCGACCTGTGAGTGAGACAACGCATGACGGCGGAGTCGCGGTGAGCGCGCCCCCGTCGCCCGACGAGGGCCTCACGGCGGCGCAACTGGCCGCCAAGTACGGGCTGGCCGTGAGCGGTGCGCGGCCCCGGCTGCGGGAGTACGTCCGGCAGCTGTGGGGGCGCCGGCACTTCATCCTGGCCTTCTCCCAGGCGAAGCTGACCGCCCAGTACAGCCAGGCCAAGCTGGGGCAGCTGTGGCAGGTCGCCACCCCGTTGCTCAACGCGGGCGTCTACTTCTTCATCTTCGGCGTGATCCTCGACGCCGGCAGGGGCATGCCCCGCGACGTCTACATCCCGTTCCTGGTCACGGGCGTCTTCGTCTTCACCTTCACGCAGAGCTCGGTCATGAGCGGCGTGCGCGCGATCTCCGGCAACCTCGGCCTGGTGCGCGCCCTGCACTTCCCGCGCGCCTCCCTGCCCGTCTCCTTCGCCCTCCAGCAGCTCCAGCAGCTGCTGTACTCGATGGTCGTGCTGTTCCTGGTGGCGATCGCCTTCGGCAGCTACCCGTCCGCGTCCTGGGCGCTGATCGTGCCGACGCTGCTGCTGCAGTTCTGCTTCAACACCGGCCTGGCGCTGATCTTCGCCCGGGCCGGCGCGAAGACCCCCGACCTCGCGCAGCTCATGCCGTTCGTGATGCGGACGTGGATGTACGCGTCCGGCGTGATGTTCTCCATCCCGGTCTTCCTCGCCGACCGTCCGCAGTGGCTGTCGACCCTGCTGCAGTGGAACCCGGCCGCCGTCTACATGGACCTGATGCGCTTCGCGCTCATCGACGAGTACGGCGCCCGGTACCTGCCGGACCACGTGTGGGCGATCGCGTGCGGCTGGGCGGTGCTGTTCGCCGTCGGCGGCTTCGTGTACTTCTGGAAGGCGGAGGAGAGGTATGGCCGTGGCTGAGCGGGCTCCGGGCGAGCGGGTCCCCACCGTCATCGCCGACGACGTCCACATCGTCTACCGCGTCAACGGCGCGAAGACCGGCAAGGGCAGCGCCACCGCGGCGCTGAGCCGCATCCTCAGGCGAGGCGAGGAACGCGGTGTGCGCAAGGTGCACGCGGTGCGGGGCGTCTCCTTCGTCGCGCACCGGGGCGAGGCCATCGGCCTCATCGGCTCCAACGGCTCCGGCAAGTCCACGCTGCTGCGGGCCATCGCCGGACTGCTGCCGCCCGAGCGGGGCAAGGTCTACACCGACGGCCAGCCCTCGCTGCTCGGCGTCAACGCGGCCCTGATGAACGACCTCACCGGCGAGCGCAACGTCATCCTCGGCGGTCTGGCCATGGGCATGTCCCGGGAGCAGATCAAGGAGCGCTACCAGGGCATCGTCGACTTCTCCGGCATCAACGAGAAGGGCGACTTCATCACGCTGCCGATGCGCACCTACTCCTCCGGCATGCAGGCCCGGCTGCGGTTCTCCATCGCCGCCGCGAAGGACCACGACGTCCTCATGATCGACGAGGCGCTGGCCACCGGCGACCGCAAGTTCCAGCTGCGCTCCGAGGAACGCATCCGGGAGCTGCGCAAGGAGGCCGGCACGGTGTTCCTCGTCAGCCACAGCAACAAGTCGATCCGGGACACCTGCGACCGCGTGCTCTGGCTGGAGCGCGGCGAACTGCGCCTGGACGGTCCGACCGAAGAGGTGCTCAAGGAGTACGAGAAGTTCACGGCCAAGTAGCCGCCGGTCCGTCAGGGCCCCGCCGGAACCTGCCCGGCGGGGCCCGGCGTCTGCAAAGGAAGCGTCAACTCCGGTGCGGCGCAGGATGCTTGACGCCCATCGGTGTGTTCTTGTGATCTGCGGGACACCCCCGCGAACCGTACGCCGTTGTACAACGTAAGCTGTACCGGTCCCGAAACACGTGCAAGTGTGGCGATAAGGGGTCCTTGTACTATGAGCGTCCGATGAGGGCGCGTGGTCTGGTGGCGAGTTGCGGTGCCAGGCCACGCGACCCGGACGGGCGTAGTGCAAGGACCCCTGCGGCGCGACATCCTCACGCGGGCCGCCGTGCGGCGGCTGGGCGGCGTGTCCGAAATAGTGGGTATCGGGTTGTCGGTGTAGAACGGGAGATGTGACGGCAATGGCTACGGAAACTCCCCAGCTCAGCGCAGCACGTGCCGTTCCCGTCCGGGGCAGCCGACGGTGACGGCGCCGACCGCGTCGCGCACCGGGCACCCGGAGCGCGACACCCTCGCCAAGGCCGCGGACGAGAACTTCCCCGTGGCCCCCTTCTTCCTTCCGCGCGCCTGGCGCTACGACCTCATGGCCGTCTACGGCTTCGCCCGTCTCGTCGACGACATCGGCGACGGCGACCTGACCCCGGGCGGCGCCGACGCCCGCCTGCTCGGCGTCGACGACGCGGACGCCGACGACCGGCTGGTCCTGCTGGACGCCTTCGAGGCCGACCTGCGCCGCGTCTTCGACGGCGCCCCGCACCACCCGCTGCTGCGCCGCCTCCAGCCCGTCGTCCGCCGCCGGCGGCTCACCCCCGAGCCCTTCCTCGGCCTGATCGCCGCCAACCGCCGCGACCAGCTCGTCACGCGCCACGAGACCTACGACGACCTCCTCGCCTACTGCGAGCTGTCCGCCAACCCCGTGGGCCGGCTCGTCCTCGCCGTCACCGGCACCGCGACCCCCGAGCGGATCCGCCGCTCCGACTCGATCTGCACCGCGCTCCAGATCGTCGAGCACCTCCAGGACGTGGCCGAGGACCTCGACCGCGACCGCGTCTACCTGCCCGCCGCCGACATGAAGCGCTTCCACGTCCAGGAGACCGACCTCGCCGCGCCCACCGCCGGCGCCTCGGTGCGCGCCCTGATCGCCTTCGAGGCCCAGCGCGCCCACGACCTCCTCGCCGACGGCGCCCCGCTGGTGCACAGCGTCCACGGCAGGCTCAGGCTGCTGCTCGCCGGGTTCGTGGCCGGAGGGAGGGCGGCGCTCCACGCGATCGCCGCCGCCCAGTACGACGTCCTTCCCGGCCCGCCCCGCCCCGGCCGACTGCGGCTGCTGCGCGAGACGGGCGCGACCCTGCGAGGAGAGGGGTGAGCCAGGCAGTGGACTCCGCGCCACACGCGTCGGCACCGGTACTCGCCGCCTACGGCTACTGCGAGGCCGTCACCGGGCAGCAGGCCCGCAACTTCGCCTACGGCATCCGGCTGCTGCCCACGCCGAAGCGGCGCGCGATGTCGGCGCTGTACGCGTTCTCCCGCCGGGTCGACGACATCGGCGACGGCCCGCTCGACGACGACGTCAAGGCCGCCCGGCTGGAGGACACCCGCGCGCTGCTCACCCGCGTCCGCGAGGGCGAGGTGGAGGAGGACGACACCGACCCCGTGGCGGTCGCCCTGGCGCACGCCGCGCGGGTCTTCCCGATCCCGCTCGGCGGCCTGGACGAGCTGATCGACGGCGTCCTGATGGACGTCCGCGGCGAGACCTACGAGACCTGGGACGACCTCAAGGCGTACTGCCGGTGCGTCGCGGGCGCCATCGGACGCCTCTCGCTCGGCGTGTTCGGCACCGAACCGGGGGCACGCGGCGCCGAACGCGCGCCGGAGTACGCCGACACCCTCGGGCTCGCCCTCCAGCTCACCAACATCCTCAGGGACGTACGCGAGGACGCCGCGGGCGGCCGGACCTACCTGCCCTCCGACGACCTCGCCAAGTTCGGCTGCTCGGCCGGGTTCGACGGGCCGACGCCGCCGGAGGGCTCCGACTTCGCCGGCCTCGTGCACTTCGAAGTACGGCGCGCCCGCGCCCTCTTCGCCGAGGGCTACCGCCTGCTGCCCCTGCTCGACCGGCGCAGCGGCGCGTGCGTCGCGGCGATGGCCGGCATCTACCGCCGCCTGCTGGACCGCATCGAACGCGACCCCGAGGCGGTGCTGCGCGGCCGGGTCTCGCTGCCGGGGCGCGAGAAGGCGTACGTCGCCGTGCGCGGACTGTCCGGCCTGGACGCCCGCCACGTGTCCCGGCTGACCGTCAGGAGGCCGCTGTGACGGGCGGCGCGCCGGACCGCGGCGAGGCGACCGGGACGCGGCGGCACGCAACCCTCCGGCGCGCCGCGGCGTCCCGGCCGGACCGCGGCGAGGCGACCGGGACGCGGCGGCACGCAACCCTCCGGCGCGCCGCGGCGTCCCTGACTGCGACGGCCCGCCGCAGGCGGACACGTCACGGCGGACGTGCGGGGGAGGGTGCGTGATGAGCGACGATCCGCTGCGCCGTCCCCGCCCGGACGCGCCGCACGAGGCGGTGGTGGTCGGCGGCGGGCTCGCCGGGGTGACCGCCGCGCTCGCGCTCGCCGACGCCGGCGTCCGTGTCACTCTGCTCGAAGGCCGGCCCCGGCTGGGCGGCCTCGCCTTCTCCTTCCGGCGCGGCGAACTCACCGTCGACAACGGCCAGCACGTCTACCTGCGCTGCTGCACCGCCTACCGCTGGTTCCTCGACCGCATCGGCGCGACGGGGCTCGCGCCCCTGCAGGAACGTCTCGACGTGCCCGTTGTCGACCTGGCGCGGCCCGAGGGGCGACGGCTCGGCAGGCTGCGCCGCGACGCCCTGCCCGTCCCCCTCCACCTGGGCCGCGGCCTCGCCGCCTACCCGCACCTCTCGCTCGCCGAACGCGCCCGCGTCGGCCGGGCCGCGCTCGCCCTCAAGCGGCTCGACCTCGCCGATCCCGCCCTGGACGACCAGGACTTCGGCGGCTGGCTCGCCGCGCACGGCCAGTCCCCGCGCGCCGTCGAGGCCCTGTGGGACCTGGTCGGCGTCGCCACCCTCAACGCCGTCGCCCGCGACGCCTCCCTCCAGCTCGCCGCGATGGTCTTCAAGACCGGCCTGCTGTCCGAACCGGGCGCCGCCGACATCGGCTGGGCGCGCGTCCCGCTGGGCGACCTTCACGACGGGCTGGCCCGCGAGGCGCTCGCCGCGGCCGGCGTGCGCACCGAGGTCCGCGCCCGCGTCACCTCCGTCTCCCCGGCCGGACAGGGCGGCTGGACCGTGCGGACGGCCGACGGCACGCTGAGCGCCGACGCCGTCGTCCTCGCCGTACCCCAGCGCGAGACCTACGACCTGCTGCCGGACGGGGCGCTCGACGCCCCCGAGCGGCTCCTGGACATCGGTGTCGCCCCGATCCTCAACGTGCACGTCGTCTACGACCGCCAGGTCCTCGCCGCGCCGTTCCTCGCCGCGCTCGGCACGCCCGTGCAGTGGGTCTTCGACCGCACCGAAGCCTCCGGGCTGCGCGAGGGGCAGTACCTCGCGCTGTCGCAGTCGGCCGCGCGGAACGAGATCGACGAGCCCGTCGCAGCCTTGCGCGAGCGCTATCTGCCCGAGCTGGAGCGGCTGCTGCCCCGTGCCCGCGGCGCACGCGTGAACGACTTCTTCGTGACCCGGGAGCGCACGGCCACGTTCGCCCCCGCCCCCGGCGTCGGGCGTCTGCGGCCCGGCGCCCGCACCAAGGCGTCCGGCCTGTACCTGGCCGGAGCGTGGACCGCCACAGGGTGGCCCGCGACCATGGAGAGTGCGGTCCGCAGCGGCGTCGGCGCGGCGGACGCCGCGCTCGGCGCCCTCGGCCGGTCCCGCCCCCGCCACCTCTTCGCCATCGAGGAGGCCGCATGACGCTCGAACGAGATCAGCACGGCTCGGCACATTCCCGCACCCCCTCCGGCACCGCGACAAGAGGAGAAACCGTGCCCCCTGTGCCCACGGCCACGACGGCCGCTCGTAAGACCGCGGTGGACGTCGCCGCGCTCCTCGAGCGCGGCCGGACCCTGGCGACACCGGTGCTTCGGGCGGCCGTCGACCGGCTGGCGCCCCCCATGGACACCGTCGCCGCCTACCACTTCGGCTGGATCGACGCCCAGGGCAACCCGACCGAAGGCGACGGCGGCAAGGCCGTGCGTCCCGCGCTCGCGGTGCTCTCCGCTGAGGTCGCCGGCGCCCGCCCCGAGGTGGGCGTGCCCGGCGCCGTCGCCGTGGAGCTGGTCCACAACTTCTCGCTCCTGCACGACGACCTGATGGACGGCGACGAGCAGCGCCGGCACCGCGACACCGTCTGGAAGGTGCACGGCCCCGCCCAGGCCATCCTGGTCGGCGACGCCCTGTTCGCCCTCGCCGGCGAGGTCCTGCTGGAGCTCGGCACGGCCGAGGCCGCACGGGCCACCCGGCGGCTGACCACCGCCACCCGCGCCCTGATCGACGGTCAGGCGCAGGACATCTCCTACGAGCACCGCGACCGGGTCAGCGTCGAGGAGTGCCTGGAGATGGAGGGCAACAAGACCGGCGCGCTGCTGGCCTGCGCCAGCTCCGTCGGCGCCGTGCTCGGCGGCGCCGACGACCCCACCGCCGACGCCCTGGAGCGCTACGGCTACCACCTCGGCCTCGCCTTCCAGGCCATCGACGACCTCCTCGGCATCTGGGGCGACCCGGTCTCCACCGGCAAGCAGACCTGGAGCGACCTGCGCCAGCGCAAGAAGTCCCTGCCGGTCGTGGCGGCGCTCGCCGCGGGCGGACCCGCCTCCGAGCGGCTCGGCGAGATGCTCGCCGCCGACGCCAAGAGCAGCGACATCGAGAACTTCTCCGAGGAGGAGTTCGCGGCCCGCGCCGCCCTCATCGAGGAGGCCGGCGGACGGGCGTGGACCGCCGAGGAGGCACGCCGTCAGCACACGATCGCCCTCGACGCGCTGAACGCCGTCGACATGCCCGAGCAGGTGCGGGACCGGTTCACGGCGCTCGCCGACTTCGTCGTCGTGCGCAAGAGATGATCCCCATCGGTCGAATAGCCCTCGCGTAGTCGCCGGCCGGTGTCGAGGGAAGAGACGCACCGGCCGACGGCGGACCCACAGCAGACGCAACGCCATGCACACTGCACGAAGGGGAAGCCATGACAGCGACGACCGACCCGACCCCCGGGGCCCTGCCGCCCCGGGCCGCGGCGGCCAGCGACACCGACAGCGACATCCCCGAGGCGGCCGGGGCACAGCAGACCGCCGAGCGCGCCATGCGGCGCGCCAGAGACTTCCTGCTCGCCCGGCAGGACGCCGAAGGCTGGTGGAAGGGCGACCTCGAGACCAACGTCAGCATGGACGCCGAGGACCTGCTGCTCCGTCAGTTCCTGGGCATCCGCGACGAGTCGACGACCCGGGCCGCCGCCCTCTTCATCCGCGGCGAGCAACGCGAGGACGGGACGTGGGCCACCTTCCATGGCGGCCCCGGCGAACTCTCCGCCACCGTCGAGGCCTACGTCGCCCTGCGCCTGGCCGGGGACCCGCCCGACGCGCCCCACATGGCGAGAGCCTCCGCCTGGGTCCGCGCGCACGGCGGCATCGCCGCCGCCCGCGTCTTCACCCGGATCTGGCTCGCCCTGTTCGGCTGGTGGAAGTGGGAGGACCTGCCCGAACTCCCGCCGGAACTCCTCTACTTCCCCAAGTGGTTCCCGCTCAGCATCTACAACTTCGGCTGCTGGGCACGGCAGACGATCGTCCCGCTCACCGTCGTCTCGGCCAAGCGCCCGGTGCGCCCGGCGCCCTTCCCGCTCGACGAGCTGCACACCGACCCCGCACGGCCCAACCCGCCCAGGCCGCCGGCGCCGCTGCACACCTGGGACGGCCTCTTCCAGCGCCTCGACAAGGTGGTGCGCGCCTACCGCACGGTCGCGGTGCGCCGGCTGCGCCGCGCCGCCCTGAACTCCGCCGCACGCTGGATCATCGAACGGCAGGAGAACGACGGCTGCTGGGGCGGCATCCAGCCGCCCGCCGTGTACTCCGTGATCGCTCTGCACCTGCTCGGCTACGACCTCCAGCACCCGGTGATGCGGGCGGGCCTCGAGTCCCTCGACCGGTACGCGGTCCGGCGCGAGGACGGGGCCCGGATGATCGAGGCCTGCCAGTCGCCCGTGTGGGACACCTGCCTCGCCACGATCGCGCTGGCCGATGCGGGGGTGCCCGCCGACCACCCTCAACTGGTCAAGGCGGCCGACTGGATGCTCGGCGAGCAGGTCGTACGGCCCGGCGACTGGTCCGTGCGCAGGCCCGAACTCCCGCCCGGAGGGTGGGCGTTCGAGTTCCACAACGACAACTACCCCGACATGGACGACACCGCCGAGGTGGTCCTCGCACTGCGCCGGGTCCGCCACCACGACCCGCAGCGGCTGGACAAGGCCGTCGAGCGCGGAGTGCGCTGGAACCTCGGGATGCAGTCGCGCGACGGCGGTTGGGGCGCCTTCGACGTCGACAACACCAGCCCCTTCCCCAACCGGCTGCCGTTCTGCGACTTCGGTGAGGTCATCGACCCGCCCTCGGCCGACGTCACCGCGCACGTCGTGGAGATGCTGGCCGTCGAGGGACTCGCCGGCGACCCGCGCACCCGGCGCGGCATCGACTGGCTGCTCGCCGAACAGGAGCCGGACGGCTCGTGGTTCGGGCGCTGGGGCGTCAACTACATCTACGGCACCGGCTCGGTGGTGCCCGCGCTGACCGCCGCCGGGATGCCCGCCCAGCACCCGGCGATCCGGCGGGCGGTGGCCTGGCTGGAGCGGGTGCAGAACGACGACGGCGGCTGGGGCGAGGACCTGCGCTCCTACGAGGACCCGGCCCGCTGGAGCGGCCGGGGCGTCTCCACCGCCTCCCAGACCGCCTGGGCGCTGATGGCGCTGCTCGCGGCGGGGGAGCGCGAGTCCGAGGCCGTCCGGCGGGGCGTGGACTGGCTCGCCGCGACCCAGCGGGAGGACGGCTCCTGGGACGAGCCGCAGTTCACCGGGACCGGCTTCCCCTGGGACTTCTCCATCAACTACCACCTCTACCGGCAGGTGTTCCCGCTGACCGCGCTCGGCCGCTACGTCCACGGAGAGCCGTTCGCCGAGAAGACGGTCCGGGCGGCTGCCGAGGACACGGCCGGCACGGTGGCCGCGAAGGCCGAGGGACGCTGATGAACGCACGGCCCGCCTCCGCCCCGCTGCTGATCGCCTGCGCCCTCGGCATCGAGCACCTCGCCCTGCGCATGGGCGACCGCGGCGGGGCCGGCGGGCCGGTCACCGTCCTGCGCACCGGGATGGGACCGAAGGCGGCCGAACGCTCCGTCACCCATGCCCTGTCGGGCGCGCCGCTCGGCGGGGCGGCGGTCATCGCCACCGGCTTCTGCGCCGGACTCGCCCCCGGAATGCACCCCGGCGACCTGGTCGTCGCCGAGGAGACCCGCGACCCGCGCGGCACCGTGGCGTGCGTGGGGACCGAACTGCTCGTCAAGGAACTCACCCGCATCCTGCCCGGCCGCACCGTCCACACCGGCCCGCTGACCGGCTCCGACCACGTGGTGCGCGGCCCGGAGCGCTCCGACCTGCTCGGCACCGGCGCGATCGCCGCCGACATGGAGTCCGCGGCCACGCTCCTGAGCGCCCTCCGCGCTTCGATGCGCCCGGTTGCGGCCGTCCGGGTGGTCGTGGACGCTCCTGAACATGAACTCGTCCGGATCGGCACGGTGCGCGGTGGAATATCGGCTTTCCGCGTCCTTCGCTCCGTCCTGCCTGCATTCTTCGAATGGCACCGAAACGTGCTGCTCCCCCGGAGGTGAGCCAGATGGCCATGCCGCTGCGCCAGTCCATCAAGGTCGCTACATACTTGGCTGAACAAAAGCTCCGCAAACGCGACAAGTTCCCGCTCATCGTCGAGCTGGAGCCCCTCTTCGCCTGCAACCTCAAGTGTGAGGGCTGCGGGAAGATCCAGCATCCGGCGGGCGTGCTCAAGCAGCGCATGCCGGTCGCCCAGGCCGTGGGAGCGGTGCTCGAATCCGGCGCCCCGATGGTCTCCATCGCCGGCGGCGAACCGCTGATGCACCCTCACATCGACGAGATCGTGCGGCAGTTGGTGGCGAGACGGAAGTACGTCTTCCTCTGCACCAACGCGATGCTGCTGCGCAAGAAGATGGACCGGTTCAGCCCGTCCCCCTACTTCGCCTTCGCCGTGCACATCGACGGACTGCGCGAACGCCACGACGAGTCGGTGGCCAAGGAGGGCGTCTTCGACGAGGCCGTGGCGGCGATCAAGGAGGCCAAGCGGCGCGGCTTCCGGGTCACCACCAACTCCACGTTCTTCAACACCGACACCCCGCAGACCATCGTCGAGGTGCTCAACTTCCTCAACGACGACCTCAAGGTGGACGAGATGATGATCTCGCCCGCGTACGCCTACGAGAAGGCCCCCGACCAGGAGCACTTCCTCGGCGTGGAACAGACCCGCGAGCTGTTCAGGAAGGCCTTCGCGGGCGGCAACCGGCGCCGCTGGCGGCTCAACCACTCCCCGCTCTTCCTGGACTTCCTCGAAGGCAGGGTCGACTTCCCCTGCACCGCCTGGGCGATCCCCAACTACTCCCTGTTCGGCTGGCAGAGGCCCTGCTACCTGATGAGCGACGGATACGTGCCCACGTACCGCGAGCTCGTCGAGGACACCGACTGGGACCGCTACGGCCGCGGCAAGGACCCGCGCTGCGCCAACTGCATGGCCCACTGCGGCTACGAGCCCACCGCCGTCCTCGCCACCATGGGCTCGCTGAAGGAGTCGCTGCGCGCGATGCGCGAGACCGTCTCCGGCAACCGGGAGTGAGGGCGGGCCGGCCGGCGCCGTGAGAGCAGCCGTACGCAACGAGAGGGGGCCCGAGCGTGACCATCCTGGAGAACATCCGGCAACCGCGTGACCTGAAGGCGCTGTCCGAGGCGGAACTCGGTGAACTGTCCGACGAAATCAGGGAGTTCCTGGTGCACGCGGTGGCCCGCACCGGCGGGCACCTCGGCCCCAACCTGGGCGTGGTGGAGCTGACCGTCGCGCTCCACCGCGTCTTCGACTCTCCGGCCGACCGCATCCTGTGGGACACCGGCCACCAAAGTTATGTCCACAAGCTCCTGACCGGCCGTCAGGACTTCTCCAAGCTGCGCGGCAAGGGCGGCCTGTCCGGCTACCCCTCCCGCGAGGAGTCCGAGCACGACGTCATCGAGAACAGCCACGCCTCCACCGCACTCGGCTGGGCCGACGGACTGGCCAAGGCCCGCCAGGTGCTGGGTGAGACGGGGCACGTCGTGGCGGTCGTCGGCGACGGCGCGCTCACCGGCGGCATGGCCTGGGAGGCGCTCAACAACATCGCCGCCGCCAGGGACCGGCCGCTGATCATCGTCGTCAACGACAACGAACGCTCCTACGCGCCGACCATCGGCGGCCTGGCCAACCACCTGGCCGCCCTGCGCACCACCGACGGCTACGAGAAGGTGCTCGCCTGGGGCAAGGACGTCCTGCAGCGGACCCCTGTCGTCGGCCCCACGCTCTACGAGTCCCTGCACGGCGCGAAGAAGGGCTTCAAGGACGCGTTCGCCCCGCAGGGCATGTTCGAGGACCTCGGCCTGAAGTACGTCGGCCCGATCGACGGGCACGACATCGGGGCCGTCGAGTCCGCGCTGCGGCGCGCCAAGCGCTTCCACGGCCCGGTGCTGGTGCACTGCCTCACCGAGAAGGGCCGCGGCTGCGAACCCGCCCTCGCCCACGAGGAGGACCGCTTCCACACCGTCGGCGTGATGGACCCCCTGACCTGCGCGCCGCTCGTACCGGCCGGCGGCCCCTCCTGGACGTCCGTGTTCGGCGAGGAGATCGTACGCATCGGCGAGGAACGCGACGACGTCGTGGCGATCACCGCGGCCATGCTGCACCCGGTGGGCCTCGGCCCGTTCGCCGAGCGCTTCCCGGACCGGGTCTGGGACGTCGGCATCGCCGAACAGCACGCCGCCGTGAGCGCCGCCGGCCTCGCCACCGGCGGACTGCACCCCGTCGTCGCCGTCTACGCCACCTTCCTCAACCGCGCCTTCGACCAGTTGCTGATGGACGTGGCCCTGCACCGCTGCGGGGTCACGTTCGTCCTCGACCGGGCTGGGGTGACCGGCGTCGACGGGGCCTCCCACAACGGCATGTGGGACATGTCCGTCCTCCAGGTCGTCCCCGGCCTGAGGATCTCCGCGCCCCGCGACGCCGACCAGCTCCGCGCCCAGCTGCGGGAGGCCGTCGCCGTCGACGACGCGCCCACCCTGGTGCGCTTCCCTAAGGAGTCCGTCGGCCCGTCCGTCCCCGCCGTCGACCGGGTGGGCGGCATGGACGTGCTGCGCCGGGGCGAACGCCCTGACGTGCTGCTGGTCGCGGTCGGCGTCATGGCGCCGGTGTGCCTGCGGGCCGCCGAACTGCTCGCGGCACGCGGTGTCCACTGCACGGTGGTCGACCCGCGGTGGGTCAAGCCCGTCGACCCGGCGCTGCCCGAACTCGCCGCCGCGCACCGGCTCGTCGCCGTCGTCGAGGACAACAGCCGTGCCGCGGGCGTCGGTTCGGCCGTGGCCCTGGCGTTGAGCGACGCCGAAGTCGACGTGCCGGTAAGGCGGTTCGGCATCCCCGAGCAGTTCCTCGCCCACGCCAAACGCTCGGAAGTGCTGGCCGACATCGGCCTCACGCCCGTCGAGATCGCCGGACGGATCGGTGCGAGCGCCGCCGTCAGGGACCTCGCCGGTCCGGTCAAGGAGAGCCGATGAGCAAGGAGTTCGACCTCGGCGCGCTCCTGGCCGAGCGCGGAGCCGAACGCTACGCACTGCACGACAGGTACCTCAACCACCAGCTGCCGCGCATGCTGCACACCATCGGCTTCGACAAGGTCTACGAGCGAGCCGAGGGCGCCTACTTCTGGGACGCCGACGGGCACGACTACCTCGACATGCTCGCCGGGTTCGGCGTGATGGGGCTGGGCCGGCACCATCCCGTCGTCCGCCGGGCGCTGCACGACGTGCTCGACGCGCAGCTCGCCGACCTCACCCGCTTCGACTGCCAGCCGCTGCCGGGACTGCTCGCGGAGAGACTCCTCGCCCACAGCCCGCACCTGGACCGCGTGTTCTTCGGCAACAGCGGCACGGAGGCCGTCGAGACCGCGCTGAAGTTCGCCCGCTACGCGACCGGCAGACCCCGCGTCCTCTACTGCGACCACGCCTTCCACGGACTGACCACGGGCTCCCTGTCCGTCAACGGCGAGTCCGGCTTCCGCGACGGCTTCGCCCCGCTGCTGCCCGACACGGCCGTGCCCCTCGGTGATCTCGACGCCCTCGCCCGCGAGTTGGCCAAGGGCGACGTCGCCGCACTGATCGTCGAGCCGATCCAGGGCAAGGGCGTGCACGAGGCCCCGCCCGGCTATCTGCGCGCCGCCCAGGAACTCCTGCACCGGCACAAGGCGCTGCTCGTCGCCGACGAGGTGCAGACGGGCCTGGGCCGCACCGGCGACTTCTACGCCCACCAGCACGAGGACGGCGTCGAACCCGACCTGGTGTGCGTGGCGAAGGCCCTCTCCGGCGGCTATGTGCCGGTCGGAGCCACCCTCGGCAAGGACTGGATCTTCAGGAAGGTCTACTCCTCCATGGACCGGGTGCTGGTCCACTCGGCGAGCTTCGGGTCCAACGCCCAGGCCATGGCCGCCGGCCTCGCCGTGCTGTCGGTCATGGAGAACGAGCAGATCGTCGCCAACGCCCGCGCCACCGGCGAGCTGCTGAAGTCGCGGCTGGCGGCGCTCACCGGCGAGTACGAGCTGCTCGCCGACGTCCGCGGCCGGGGGCTGATGATCGGCATCGAGTTCGGCCGGCCGAAGTCGCTGAAGCTGCGGAGCCGGTGGGCGATGCTCCAGGCCGCCCGCAAGGGGCTGTTCGCCCAGATGGTGGTCGTACCGCTGCTCCAGCGGCACCGGATCCTCACCCAGGTCTCCGGCGACCACCTGGAGGTGATCAAGCTGATCCCGCCGCTCGTCATCGGGGAGCGGGAGGTCGACCGGTTCGTCGCCGCCTTCACCGAGGTGATGGACGACGCGCACAACGGGGGCGGGCTGATGTGGGACTTCGGCAAGACCCTCGTCAAGCAGGCGGTCACCGAGCGGTGAGGCTTTGCCTCTGAGGCAAGAAGTTTGCCGCAGAGGCAAAACTCGGGCTGAATGGAGGCATGACACCCTCCGACGCCGAACCCGGCGAGGGCGGGGGCGATGGCGACGTCCTGCCGGTCGTCGCGCCGCGGCTGCGCTCCCTGCGCCGCCTGGCCGGTCTCACCCTGGAGGCCGCGGCCCGCGCCGCCGGGCTCTCGCCCGCCCATCTCTCCCGCCTGGAGACCGGGCGGCGACAACCCTCGCTGCCCATGCTGCTGGCACTCGCCCGCGTCTACGGTACGACGGTTTCCGACCTGCTCGGCGAGACGGCCGCCGACCGGGACGCCGTGGTGCGCGCCGACGACATGGAACCGACCCGCGCGGGCGGCTGGACGTACTGGCAGGCCGGCGCGTCCGGGCGGGGCATGCAGGCCCTGCGCGTCCACGTCCCCCACGGCTCCCAGGGCGACATCGTGCGCGTCCACCCCGGCGAGGAGTGGCTGCACGTCCTGCGCGGCCGGCTGGTGCTCCGGCTCGGTGACGCCACCCACCGCCTCGGGCCGGGTGACAGCGCCCACTTCGACTCGCTGACCCCGCACCGCATCGCGGCCCGCGACCCCGACGGGGTCGACCTGCTCTTCGTCCACACCCTGCTGCAGAGCCCGACGGCCGCCCTGTGCCTCGGCCCCACCCCTGGAGAGACGTCATGAGTGACATCGAGGAGAGGTTCCCGCGCGGGATCTGGATCCGTCTGATCATCTACATCGCCGTGGGACACGTCCTCGCCGCGTTCATCTGGCTGCTGTTCGAGGTCGGCGCGAAGTAGCGGGGCCGCCCGGAGGGCGGCGCGAGGGCCCCTCAGTCGAGGAGCCGCTCCCGGAGCCGCTCCCGGGTCTGCTCCGAGAGCCCGAGCCCCTGCTCCAGGTAGGGGTCGACGCCGCCCCAGGTCGTCTCGATGGTCTCCAGCGCCGCCGAGAGGTACTCCGCGCGGGCGTCGAACAGGGGGCCGAGCAGCTCCATGACCTCCGGGGAGTAGGCGTCCGCGGAGGTGCCGCTGCGGCGCACCTTGTAGCGGCGGTGCTTGGCGTTGGACTCCAGGTAGTCGGCGAGGATCGCGTCGCGCTCCACACCCACCGCGAGCAGCGTCACCGCGACGGACAGTCCGGCGCGGTCCTTGCCCGCCGCGCAGTGCATCAGCACGGGGACGCTGTCCTCGGCCAGCGCGTGCAGCACCCGGGAGTGCTCGGCCGTGCGCTGCGTGATGATCGAGCGGTAGGAGGCGATCATCCGGCCGGCGGCCTTGCCGTCGGCGAGGATCTGGCGCAGCTGCTCGATGTCGCCGTCCCGGACCATCTTCCAGAACTCCGCGCCGTCCGCCGGGTCGGACAGCGGCAGGTTCACGTTGCGTACGCCCGGCAGCTCGACGTCCGGGCCCTCCAGCCTGAGGTCCGCCGCGTTGCGGAAGTCGAAGACGGTGTGCAGGCCGAGGGTGGCCAGGAACGCGGCGTCCTCGCCGGTCGCGTGCGCGAGGTGGCCGCTGCGGAACAGCACGCCGTGCCGCACCTTGCGGCCGTCGGTGGTCGGCAGACCGCCCACGTCGCGGAAGTTGCGCACCCCGGCCAGCTCGGGCTCGGTCGACGGGATCTGCTGCGTCACGGGGGCTCCCTCCCGGTCGGTCCCCGCCGGCGCGGCTCGGTGACCGACGGAACTTCCTTGACGATACGACATCGATTCACACCCCCGGCAGCCGTCCACCCCCCACCACCACAGGCCGAAGCCCACCGCTTCCCACGACCCGCACCCCCTACCCTCCAAGGCCCGAACAGCCACCCACGAGGCTCGGCTCACGCGCCGCGGGCCTCGGGGGCGCGGGGAACCGCGCGACGAGCCACGACGACCCCGCACCCGGCGACGAATCCGCACCGTCCACGGAGTGCTGCCGCTGCTGTCCCGGCGTCCACGGGTGAAGCGCACCCCCTGACGTTTGCTCAGCGAACGTCCACGTCGGATGATGTCGGCGATTGATCGCACCTGTTCGAATCAGTGGGGGTTTGATGCCCGAGTCCGACGCCGACGGCCGTACCTGGCTCCTCTCCGGCCCCGCCAGCAGCTACGCCGTCCATGTCACCGAGTCCGACGAGCTCGTGCACCTGCACTGGGGCCCCCGGATCGAGCTCGCCGACGCGCAGGCGCTCGCCGTGCGCCCGCTGCCGGACTACTGGGCCTTCGAATCCCCCCTCGACGGCCGCGAGGAGTACCCCGTGGAGGGCGGGGCCCGCTTCGTGCGGCCCGCCCTGTCGGTACGCACCACCGGACGGCGCGGCACCGAGTGGACGTTCGTCGGCCATGAGACGGACGGCGGCGAGGAGGGCGACGAGCTGAGGCTGCGCTTCCGCGACGGCCCACTGGCCGTCACCCTGCACTACCGGATGCGCGGCGACGTCGTGGAGCGCTGGGCGACCCTTCGTCACGAGGGTGGGCAGGGCGACGAGCCGCTGGAGCTGCTGCGCGCCGACTCCGCCGTCTGGACGCTCCCCGACCGCGACGGCTGGCGGCTGTCCCAGCTGCACGGCCGCTGGGCCGCGGAGTCCCGGCTCACCCGCGCGCCCCTCACCTACGGCGAGAAGGTCATCGGCAGCCGCCGCGGCCACACCGGCCACCAGCACCTGCCCTGGGTCGCCCTGGACGCCGACGCCACCGAGGAGCGCGGCGAGGTCTACGGCTGTGCCCTGGGCTGGTCCGGGTCGTGGCGGATCTCCGTCGCCCAACTGCCCGACGCGCGCGTGCAGATCACCGGCGGCGCCGGCCACGACGACTCGGGCCTGCTGCTGCTCGCGCCCGGCGAGGACTTCACCACGCCCGTCTTCGCCGGCCTGTGGACCGACGAGGGCTTCGGGGGCGCCAGCCGCGCCTGGCACGCCTACCAGCGCGCCCACGTGATCCCCGACGCCGAGCGCGACCGGCCGGTGCTGTTCAACTCCTGGGAGGCCACCTACTTCGACATCTCCGAGGAGCAGCAGGCCACCCTCGCCCGCCGCGCCGCGGCCGTCGGCGTCGAGCTGTTCGTGGTCGACGACGGCTGGTTCGGCGCGCGCACCGGTGACCACGCGGGGCTCGGCGACTGGACGCCCAACCCCGACCGCTTCCCCAAGGGCCTGAAGCCGCTCGCCGAGTACGTGCACGCGCTCGGCATGCAGTTCGGCATCTGGGTCGAGCCCGAGATGGTCAACCCGGACAGCGACCTGTACCGGGCGCACCCCGACTGGGTGCAGTTCCAGCCGGGACGCAAGCGGACGGAACTGCGCAACCAACTGGTCCTCAACCTCGCCCGCGAGGACGTTCAGGAGTACCTCTGGCAGCGGCTCCACACCCTGCTGTCCAGTGCGCCCGTCGACTACGTCAAGTGGGACTTCAACCGCTGCTTCACCGACGCCGGCTGGCCGGACGACCCGTATCCGCAGCGGCTCTGGGTGGACCATGTGCGCGGCTTGTACGCCCTGTTGGACCGGTTGCGGGAGGCGCACCCCGGTGTCGCCTTCGAGTCCTGCTCGGGCGGCGGCGGGCGGATCGACCTCGGGATCATGAGCCGTACCGACCAGGTGTGGACCTCCGACAACACCGACCCGCTGGACCGGCTCGCCATCCAGCACGGCTTCAGTCAGGTCCACCCCGCGCGGGTGATGGCCGCCTGGGTCACCGACAGCCCCAACACCCAGCTCAACGGCCGCGTCAGCTCGCTGCGGTTCCGGTTCGTCAGCGCGATGGCGGGAGTGCTCGGCGTCGGCGGCGACCTGTCCGAGTGGACCGAGGAGGAACTCGCCGAGGCCCGGCGCTGGGTGGATCTCTACAAGGAGATCCGGCCCCTCGTCCAGCACGGCGACCTCCACCGGCTGCGCGCCCCCGAGGGCGGCCTGAGCGCGGTGCAGTACGTGCGCGGGGACGAGAGCGTCGTCCTCGCCTGGCTCCAGGCGCAGCGCTACGGTGAGCCGGCGCCGGCGGTGCGGTTGCGCGGCCTGGACCCGAAGGCGTCGTACGAATGCCTCGAAACGGGCGAAGTGCACCGAGGGGCGGTGCTGTTGCATCACGGGTTGCGTACGGGACTGCGCGGTGACCTGGATGCGACGGTTGTCCGTCTGCGTCGCATCTGAGCGCTCTGCCCGAATTGGAGTTCTTCGTTCAACTCGGTCTGGAATAAGGGCCGCTGGAACGGTGCGGCGTGAGCAGCGTCATATTCGTGACCGTGCGTCATTAGCCATGTTCACGTAATTCGTGGAGTTTTCATGGGCGTTTCCAGCAGAATCCGTCACCAGGTGCACGGAGTGTGACGGGAGCGCGGCGCAGCGGATCACGACGCGGACGTCACCGGGGCACGTGTCGCTTGTCGCCGCGTGTCCGGGTCGCTTAGGTTTCACGCCAATCCGGACGGACGCCGAATCCTGCCGCCGACCGGAACCCGCAGACACTCACCCGTCCACGGCAGGAGCGGGGGACCCACAGGCAAGACCGCCTGTTCCGGTCTCCGGAACAGGCTTGGGGTAAAGCCGCGCTCCGGCGCGGCCGGGCATCTCCAGCCCGCACCCGACAGCTCACCTCGCAGGCGCCGGAGAGGAACCCGCCATGCCCGCGAAGGGTAAGCACCGCCGTCCCAAGGCCCCGCGCTTCAGTCGTTCCATCGCCGCCGCCGGCACCGGCGGCGCGGCTCTCGCCCTCCCGCTGATCGGCGCCGCCGGCGCCCACGCGGCTCCCGCCCAGTCGGCGGCCCAGTCCGTCTCCTCCGTCTCGGACAAGCCCGTGCAGACCGTCCCGGTCGCGCAGCGCACCGCCGCCGCCGAGGCCCCGGCCGCGGCGAACACCACGACCTACACGGTCCGTTCCGGCGACTACCTCTCCAGGATCGCGGACGAGCAGCACGTGCGCGGCGGCTGGCAGAAGCTGTACGCCGACAACCGCGAGGCCGTCGGCGAGGACCCCTCGCTCATCCACCCCGGACTGAAGCTGTCGATCGGCAAGCGGGCGGCGGCCGGTTCCGCGGGCACCGCCCATTCCGGTGACACGGCGTCGAAGGGATCGCGCTCCGCGCACTCCTCCAAGTCGTCCGCCCCGAAGTCCTCCCACTCCTCGGAGTCCTCGCACTCCTCGCGCTCCTCGAAGTCCTCGCACTCTTCGCGGTCCGCCACGAAGGCGTCGGCCGGGCAGTCCACCCGCGGCGGCGGCAACGTCTCCGGTTTCCGCCTCCCCGTGTCCGACGCGTCCGTCGGCACCCCGTACCGGATGTCCGGCAGCATGTGGTCCAGCGGCTACCACACCGGCGTCGACTTCGTCGTCCCGACCGGCACCTCCCTCAAGGCCGTCGGCGCGGGCACGGTCGTCTCCGCGGGCTGGGGCGGCGCGTACGGCAACCAGGTCGTCATCCGGCTCGCCGACGGCCACTACGCCCAGTACGCCCACCTCTCCGCGCTCTCCGTCTCGGCCGGCCAGAGCGTCTTCCCCGGCCAGCAGGTCGGCCTCTCCGGCTCGACCGGCAACGTGACCGGACCGCACCTGCACTTCGAGATCCGCACCACGCCGGACTACGGCTCCGACGTCGACCCGGTCGCCTACCTCCGCGCGCGCGGCGTCTCCGTCGGCTGACGGGCCCCCCGTGGCCGCCACGAGTTCGTGACCGTCGTGTTGCGGTCTCGTGGCACGGCTCCCGGGGTGTCGACAGCGGTGGCGGGGCGAGGGCACAGTGAGCTCCGCCCCTCGGCGGGCAAGCGCTTTCCGCGCTGTCCGCCGTACTCCGCGCGTCCCGAAGGAGCCGTTCCCCCATGACGACCTCGCGCAGAGCGTTCGGCGCCCTGGCCGCCGGCGCCGCCCTCGCCGCGATCGCCCCCGCGGCCACCGCGAACGCCGCCCCCGCAGGCGGCGCGCCCCGGCGCCGTCGGCTCGTCGCCCACGACGACTTCCGGCACGGCCTGTGCCGGTGGGCCGTGGAACTGGAGAACGGCGGCACGGTCACCGCCTCCCGGGGCACCCTCGAGGTGGACGTGCCCGCCGGCGCGACGATCTGGTACCGGGAGCGGCTCGAAGGACCGTACGTCCTCCAGTACACCGCGACCCCTGTCTCCGCCGGCGGGGCCAACGACCGCGTCTCCGACCTCAACAACTTCTGGAACGCCGTCGACGTCCGTTCCCCGGACGACCTCTTCGCCACGCCCAGGGGCGGCGCCCTCGCGGAGTACGACCACCTCACGACGTACTACGTCGGCTACGGCGCCAACTCCAACACCACGACCCGGATGCGCCGTTACGTCGGTCGGCCGGGGGAGCGGCCGCTGCTCCACGACTACACCGAGCCGCTGCTCGTCGCGGGCGAGCCGAACCATGTCCGCATCGTGTCCGACGGCTCCACGGTCCAGTGGTGGAACAACGGGCGGCTCGTGTTCGACCACACCGACCCCGAGCCCTACACCGGCGGGCACTTCGCGTTCCGCACCACGTGGAGCCACTTCCGCATCGACGACTTCCGCGTGTGGTCCCTTATTCCTTGATTGGCAAATTCTTTAAGGGTGTCCTTTCTCACCGTCAGTCAACCCTTGCTTACGGTCGCGTAGGTCACATTCGAAGGTGAATCATGCACTGTTGTGGCAGACGATTCGAAGAGTGACAGCAGATCAGTGATCGGGTCGTACGTGGCGGTGGGGGACAGCTTCACCGAGGGCGTCGGCGACCCCGGGCCCGACGGGGCGTTCGTCGGCTGGGCCGACCGGTTCGCGGTACTGCTCGCGGACCGGCGCCCGGAGGGCGACTTCCGGTACGCGAACCTCGCGGTGCGCGGCAAGCTGCTCGACCAGATCATGGCCGACCAGTTGCCGAGGGCCGTCGAACTCGCGCCCGACCTCGTCTCCTTCTGCGCGGGCGGCAACGACATCCTCCGTCCCGGCACCGACCCCGACGAGGTCGCCGAGCGGTTCGAGCAGGCGATCGCCCGACTCACCGCGGTGTGCGGCACGGTCATGGTGACGACCGGGTTCGACACCCGGGGCGTCCCCGTCCTCAAGCACCTGCGCGGCAAGATCGCCACCTACAACGGGCACGTCCGCGCCGTCGCCGACCGCTACGGCTGTCCGGTGCTGGACCTGTGGTCGCTGAAGTCCGTGCAGGACCGGCGGGCCTGGGACCACGACCGGCTCCACCTCTCCCCGGAGGGGCACACACGCGTGGCGCTGCGCGCCGGCCAGGTGCTCGGCCTGGAGATCCCGGCCGACCCGGAGCAGCCCTGGCCGCCGCTGCCGCCGCGCGGCGCCCTCGACGTCCGCCGCGACGACGTGCAATGGGCGCGCGAGTACCTCGTGCCGTGGATCGGCCGCAGGCTGCGCGGGGAGTCCTCCGGGGACCACGTCACGGCCAAGGGCGCGTTGTCGCCGGACGACATCAAGATGTGGATCCAGTCGGTGGCGTGAGAGGCCGTCCGCCGGAGGGACCGCGTCGGCGCGAGCGGCCCCTCCGCGTCGCCGGCCGTGCGCGGGCGCGTCCACCCGGACGCTGCCTGCTGATCAACTCCCCGTCGGCAGACCGAGTTCCCGGGTGAGCGTCTCCTCGACCCAGTCGTGGGCCTTCGCCCGGGACACCCCGCCCCGGTAGGACGTCAGCTGTACGGCGAGACCGTCGAGCAGGGCCGTCAGGCGCAGGGCGGTGCCGGCCGGGTCGGGGCAGCGGAACTCGCCCGCGGCCACGCCCTCGGCGATCACCTCGGCCAGTGCCGCCTTCCACTGCCGGTCGAGATCACGCGCGACCTCCCGCAGCGCGGGCTCGCGCAGCGACACCGCCCAGCCCTCGATCCACAGCCGCCAGCCCTTGGCCTGGCCCGTGGGCGCGTACCAGCGCACGGCCGACCGCAGCCGGACCAGGGCCTTGGTCCGGCGGCCCAGCAGCTTGCGCAGCCGGGCCAGATCGTCCTGGGCGGCGTGCGCGAAGGCGGCGGCGACCAGCTTCTCCTTGGTCTCGAAGTGGTAGAGCACCAGCGCGTTGCTCACCCCGAGCGACGCGGCCACGTCGGCGATCCTGACCGCCGCGACGCCCCGCGCCTCGATCTGCTCGATGGCCGCCCGCAGCAGCTCCTCACGCCGCTCGGCCACGCTCAACCGGACTCTCGCCACGCGGCAACCCTACACACCCCCCCGCGACCTGCACCGACGTGCTCACAGCCGCCTCCGCACAGGCCCGCGCCGTCACCCGGTGCGCCCCGCCTCAGCGGTGGCTGCCGAACCGTCGAGTGATCGCCGGCAGCCGCCGGGCGGCGAGGGCGTGGGCGGCGGCGCGAGGGGGTCGTGCCGTCGCTCTCCGCGCGCGCGAGGACGCCGTCGACCAGCGCCCGCATCGAGCGGCGGATGTGCGCGAACGCCTCGTCCGCGTCCGCGCCGATGTCGCCGAAGAGCGTCCACCACCACCAGGCGTTGGTAGCGGAGTTGACCACGACGTCCGGCAGCACGCACACCCCGCGCGCGAGGAGCAGCTCCTCCGCCGCCGGGAGGACGGGCATGTTGGCGGCCTCGGCGATCCACCGGGCGGTGATCCGGCCCTGCTCCTCGACCCCGATCGCGTACGACACCGCCGCCGGCACCAGCACCTCCACGTCCGCCGAGAGCCAGGCGTCGCCCGGCAGTTCACGGTCGCCGGGGCGCAGGGCGGCGCGGTCGACGGTGCCGTACGCGTCCCGCGCGGCCAGCAGCGCCTCCACGTCCAGGCCCTCGGGGTTGGCGATCGTCCCCTTGACGTCGGCGACGGCCACCACCGTCAGCCCCGCGCGGGTGAGGAAGCGGGCGGTGGCCCCGCCCATGGTGCCCAGCCCCTGGAGGGCGACGCGCGTCCCGGCGTACGGCATTCCCGCCCGGTCCAGCGCCGTGAGCACCGACTCGGCGACCCCGCAGCCGCCGGCCAGCTCGTCCAGGCCGATGCCGTCCACCTCGACGGCGAAGGCGTCGGCGAGCCGCCGCCGGGCCGCCTCCTCGTCGTCGAGCAGCGGATAGACGGCCTGCACCGACGACACCAGACCCGCCTCGGCGGCGGCCCGGTCGACGACGTCCTGCGTGAGCCCCAGGTCCTCACCCGTGGTCCAGCAGCTCTCGACGTACGGCCGCACCGCCCGCAGATACCGCACCAGCAGCCCGTACGCCTCAGGGTCCCGCGGATCGCAGTCGATGCCGCCCTTGGCGCCGCCGAGGGGGACGTAACGGGCCTCGGGGTCGTAGTGCAGCGCCTCCTTGAAGCTCATGCCGCGGGCGAGGCCGGTCACCTCCTCCAGGGTGCACCCCGCCCGCATCCGCAGGCCCCCGCTGCACACGCCGCGCACCAGCCGGTCGACGACCAGGAAGCCCTGCCGGCCGGTGACGTCGTCGGTCCAGGTGAGGGACAGCAGGGGGGCGGTCATACGGGCTCCTCGACCTGGGGCCATTACTGAACGGCAGGTCAGTATCGGGAGTGGCGGACCGCCGTGTCAACGCGGGGCGGGGCGCCGGTGGTGACGCGGCGGGGGCGTGCGCCGGACGTTCGTGCCGGCGCGGTGCCGGACGTCCATGGTCGATGCGGGGGCGGCGCCCGCGCCGGGTCACGGTCTGCTTGCGCGTCTGCTTCCCCGGCATGTCGGCCGACGGGGCGCACGGGGTCGGCCCCGGCGTCGTCACAGGGGCCGCCCATAATGGAACCCTCAGCGATTCCACCCTGGAGGTACCGTGGCCGGTTCCCGTTCCCCGCGCTCAGGGCTTCGCGCGCTCCGGCCCGAGGCCTTCGGCGCGGATCCGAGCGGTGAGCGCCTGGCGCGCATCCGCAGATCGCCCCACTTCACCGACGGCGTCTTCCAGAACCCCGGCGGCCCCGCGCGCACCCGCCCCTCGGGCTCCACACTCGACCTGGCCAAGGCGTTCCTCGACAAGGAGACCCGCACCCGCCGCGCCCCGGCCGGCACGCTCCCCGTGCACGCCACCACCGTCGCCGACCTGGCCAAGCCGGCCGCGACGGGCCTGCGGCTGACCTGGCTCGGCCACTCCAGCGTGCTGGCGGAGATCGACGGACACCGGGTGCTCTTCGACCCGGTGTGGGGCGAGCGCTGCTCCCCCTTCCCCTTCGCGGGCCCGAAGCGGCTGCACCCCGCCCCGCTGCCGCTCGCGGCCCTGGGCCCGGTCGACGTCGTCGTCATCTCGCACGACCACTACGACCACCTGGACCTGCCCACGATCAAGGCCCTGGCCGGCACCGACACCCTGTTCGCCGCGCCGCTCGGAGTGGGCGCCCACCTCGAACACTGGGGCGTCTCGGCGGACCGGGTGCGCGAGCTGGACTGGCACGAGTCGACGAAGGTCGGCGGACTCACCCTCACCGCCACCCCGGCCCGCCACTTCTGCGGCCGGGGCCTGCGCAACACGCAGCACACCCTGTGGGCCTCCTGGGTCGTCACGGGCGAGGAGCACCGCATCTACCACAGCGGCGACACGGGCTACTTCGACGGCTTCCGCGAGATCGGCGCGGAGCACGGCCCGTTCGACGCCACGATGATCCAGATCGGCGCGTACTCCGAGTTCTGGCCCGACATCCACATGACGCCCGAGGAGGGCCTCCGCGCCCACCTCGACCTCCAGGGCGGCGAGCCGACGGGCGTACTCCTGCCGATCCACTGGGCCACGTTCAACCTGGCGATGCACGCCTGGGCGGAGCCGGGGGAGTGGACGAAGGACGCGGCCGAGGAGGCCGGCCAGGCGGTGGCGCTCCCCCGCCCGGGCGAGCCGTTCGAACCGGCGGGCAAGGTACCCGCGGAGGCCTGGTGGCAGACGGTGTCCGGCCCGATCGCCCGCCCATGGCGCCGCCCCCGACGCGCCGACGACGCGGCCGAGACTGACAGCGGTGATCTCGACCTCGCGGGTGAGCGGTGAACGGCCACAGCCCGTCCCGGTGACGGCCTCGCGCCCCCTTGGCTCACCCGGCGGGCCGGCGTCCAGCACACGCGGCGGACCGGACCGCAGGGGGCGTCGCGCGAGCACCGGGTGAACGAAAGGCCCGGGCATTCTCGCGCCGAGCTGTCAGAGGCGGTTAGGGTCCGTCTTCAAACGGATCTTGCCCAGAGCAGGAATGACGCGAGACTGACCGCTGCTTCGTATGAGGTGGCGGTCTTGTCGTATCTGGTGG
>NZ_SHKS01000001.1:503194-1339637 GCF_004217285.1 Streptomyces sp. BK239 | reverse complement strand
GACGGGGTATCAACATATCTGGCGTTGATTTTTGGCACGCTGTTGAGTTCTCAAGGAACGGACGCTTCCTTTGTACTCACCCGAGAGACTCTCTCAGGCTTTCCTCCGGGCGCTTCCCTTCGGTCTTGCGTTTCCGACTCTATCAGACCCTTTCGGCGTCCGATTCCCAGTCGGCGGGTTTGTCTTCGGGCTTCCGGCTTTCGCCTGTCGGCCTTTCGACATTCACTACGTTAGCCGATCCCTTCGCCAACTCATAATCGAGTCGATCGAGATTCGAATTCAGGCATGCGGACATGACGAATTCGACCCCGCTGAGGGGCGTCGTAGGTAGTGGGTTGGCCGCTTCCAGCTACTGGCGAACGCCGTAACCGGGTCAAGCGGCTCGGGCTACATTACGCCCCGGCCCAGGGCGAGTCAACTTCGCCGGCGCCTCGGTACATGGGCCCGGTACGGGCTCACCGTCGGGTCGTCAGCTGCCCAGTAACGCCAGGGGTGCACGGCCCCTTCTCCGGAGACTCCGGTGCGGGGGCCGTTGCGCACCAGGTCGGACGCAAGGGGCGTACCCGCCAGGACGCGCAGGGGGGTGGCCCCGGCGGTGCAGGCGTCCGTTCCGTCGAGGGATCGGTCGACGTCCAGAGCGGTCGCCAGGCGGGCGGGACCTTTGGCGAGTTCATTGTCGTTGCGGGCCGAGAGCCGACGTTTGCGCGCCGGCTCGGCCCCCTCGACGATCTCGCCGGCACGAAGCAGGACCGCGCTCGCCCGCCCCTCGGGACCGCACACGAGGTTCATGCAGTGCCACATGCCGTAGGTGAAGTAGACGTACACGTGTCCGGGTGGGCCGAACATCGTGTCGTTGCGGGCCGTGCGGCCGCGATAGGCGTGTGAGCCGGGGTCGTTCGGGCCGTCGTAGGCCTCGACCTCCGTGAGGCGCAGGGTGATCGGACCGTCCGGGGTCGTGCGGACGAGGAGGCGGCCGAGGAGGTCGGGGGCGACTTCCAGGACGGGGCGGTCGAAGAAGGACCGGGGCAGGGGCGTACGGTCGGGGGTCGCGATCATGCCCGCCGAGCGTAGTGCAGCCGGGTGGGTGCGTCGGGGGTGGTCAGCGGGCACTCGGCTTGCCAGGGTGGGATCGCGGAACCGGCCGCGGCCGGATCGCGTTTGTAGGGATCAGGGATCCCGTCACAGAGGTCGTAGGTCGTAGAGGGAGAGTCATGGCGTTCAAGAAGCTGCTCGCGAGTCTCGGGGCCGGCGGTGCTTCGGTGGAGACGGTGCTGACCGAGGCCAACGTCGTCCCGGGCGGCGTCGTCCAGGGCGAGGTGCGCATCCAGGGCGGCTCCGTCAACCAGCAGATCGAGGGGCTGTCGGTCGGTCTGCAGGCCAAGGTCGAGGTGGAGAGCGGCGACCAGGAGTACAAGCAGGACATCGAGTTCACCAAGCAGCGGCTGGGCGGGGCGTTCGAGCTGCAGGCCGGCGCGGTGCACGCGGTGCCGTTCGGGCTGGAGATCCCGTGGGAGACGCCGGTCACGATGATCGACGGTCAGGCGCTGCGCGGGATGAACATCGGGGTGACGACCGAGCTGGAGATCGCCCGGGCCGTGGACTCCGGCGACCTGGACCCGATCAACGTGCACCCGCTTCCGGCGCAGAAGGCGATCCTGGACGCCTTCATCCAGCTGGGCTTCCGTTTCAAGAGCGCGGACCTCGAGCGCGGCGTCATCCGGGGTACCCGGCAGAAGCTGCCCTTCTACCAGGAGATCGAGTTCTACCCGCCGGCGCAGTACCGCGGGCTGAACCAGGTCGAGCTGAGCTTCGTGGCCGACGCGCACGCCATGGACGTCGTGCTGGAGATGGACAAGAAGCCCGGGCTGTTCAGCGAGGGCAGCGACACATTCCGTTCCTTCCAGGTGGGGCTGCACGACTACCAGGGGACCGACTGGGCGGCGTACCTCAACCAGTGGCTCTCCGAGGTCGGCAGCAAGCGCAACTGGTTCTAGCCTGTTCTAGGCTCGGCACGGAACGGAACTACTGACTCCAGAACCGATTCAGGAGGTACCGAGGTGACCGAGCTCAAGCGGCGGCCGCTGCCCCACGACTTCCATCCGCCCGTGCCGTCGTTCACGGTGACGAGCGAGGACGTCGTGGAAGGGGCGACGCTCAGGAGTGCTCAGGTCCAGGCGGCGGGGAACACCTCGCCGCACCTGCGGTGGGAGGGCTTTCCGCCGGAGACCAAGAGCTTCGCCGTGACCTGCTACGACCCCGACGCTCCGACGGGGAGCGGGTTCTGGCACTGGGTCGTCTTCGACCTTCCGGCCTCGGTGACGGAGCTGCCGGTCGGTGCGGGCAGCGGCAAGTTCGAGGGGCTGCCGGAGGGCGCCGTGCACGCGCGCAACGACGCCGGGACCAAGGAGTTCGTGGGTGCCGCTCCGCCGCCCGGGGACGGTCCGCACCGGTACGTGTTCACGGTGTACGCGGTGGACCAGGAGAAGCTGGGGCCGGACTCCGACGCGTCGCCGGCCGCGGTCGGTTTCAACCTGCGCTTCCACACGCTCGCGCGCGCACAGCTGATCGGTGAGTACGAGGTTTCCGCCGGGAACTGACCTCGTCATCGTTCATTCAACGTTTGCCCGCCTCTGGTCTTGGAATTGATCAGAGGCGGGCATTTTTGTTGCCGGGGTCGCGGGGGCCACCCCGCTTCGGAGCAGCAGATATTGCGTTGTCCATCTCGGCGTGCCCGGCCAGAGTTGATCCCAGCCCGCCAGGGGGTGGGCCGGTGCACACAGGAGGTGGGCTGGTATGCGGGACACGCTGGTACTGAACGCGAGCTTCGAGCCGCTGTCGACGGTGACGTTGAACCGAGCCGTCGTTCTCGTGCTTCAGGACAAGGCTGTCGTCGAGCAGGCCCACCCCGAACTGCGGATGCGGGGAGCCGCGGTCGACATACCGGCGCCCCGGGTGATCCGGCTGTGCAGGTTCGTGCGGGTGCCGTTCCGAAGACAAGCACCGTGGTCGAGGCGAGGGGTGCTGGTCAGGGACCGGCACCGGTGCGCGTACTGCGGACGGCGGGCGACGACCGTGGACCACGTGGTGCCGCGGGCGCAGGGCGGGCGGGACTCGTGGCTGAACACGGTCGCCTCGTGCGCGGAGGACAACCACCGTAAGGCGGACCGGACTCCGGAGCAGGCGGGGATGCCGTTGCTGCGGGAGCCGTTCGAACCCTCGCCTCAGGACGCGATGTTGCTGGCGCTCGGTCAGGAGGACCTGGCCGCGTTGCCGGAGTGGCTGTCCGTGGACGCGGCCTAGCCGTGTGTCCCTGGGGGCCCTGAGGTGCCGTCAGTCGATCGACGGCTTCTCGCGGCGTTCCGGGATGCGCTTCTCGGTGCTGCCGCCGTTGGTGCCGCTGCTCGAACCGCCGCCGAAGTTGCCGAAGTTGCCCATGGCGCCGGAGAGACCCTTGAGGGCGTCGCCGATCTCGCTGGGGACGATCCAGAGCTTGTTGGCGTCGCCCTCGGCGATCTTCGGGAGCATCTGGAGGTACTGGTAGGAGAGCAGCTTCTGGTCCGGGTCGCCGGCGTGGATGGCCTCGAAGACCGTGCGCACGGCCTGGGCTTCGCCTTCGGCGCGCAGGGCGGCGGCCTTGGCCTCGCCCTCCGCGCGCAGGATCTGGGACTGCTTCTCGCCCTCGGCGGTGAGGATGGCCGCCTGGCGGGTGCCTTCGGCGGTGAGGATCGCGGCGCGCTTGTCGCGGTCGGCGCGCATCTGCTTCTCCATCGAGTCCTGGATGGAGGTGGGCGGTTCGATGGCCTTGAGCTCGACGCGGTTGACGCGGATGCCCCACTTGCCGGTCGCTTCGTCGAGGACGCCGCGCAGGGCCGCGTTGATCTCCTCGCGGGAGGTCAGGGTGCGTTCGAGGTCCATGCCGCCGATGATGTTGCGCAGGGTGGTGACGGTGAGCTGCTCGATCGCCTGGATGTAGCTGGCGACTTCGTAGGTGGCGGCCCGGGCGTCGGTGACCTGGTAGTAGATGACCGTGTCGATGTTGACGACCAGGTTGTCCTGGGTGATCACCGGCTGGGGCGGGAAGGGCACGACCTGTTCGCGCAGGTCGATGCGGTTGCGGATGGTGTCGATGAACGGGACGACGATGTTGAGGCCCGCGTTGAGCGTCCGCGTGTAGCGGCCGAAGCGCTCGACGATGGCGGCGCTCGCCTGCGGGATGACCTGGATCGTCTTGATCAGGGCGATGAAGACCAACACCACCAGGATGATCAGGACGATGATGACCGGTTCCATCGCGTTCCCCGTACCCTTCTCCGCCTCGGCGCTTCTGGAAGATCTTATGCTTGTCGAAGATCTTGCTGGTCGAGTCTGACAGACCGTCGTGTGGCTCGTGGGCCGTTCGGTTCACTTACGTCGTGCGGGAGTTGTGCAAGGTCAGCTGTGCGGGGCCGGATGCGCGGGGTCAGATGACGATCGCCGTGGCCCCCTCGATCTCCACGACGTCGACCTCCTGTCCGACCTCGTAGGCGCGGTCCGTGTCGAGCGCTCGGGCCGACCAGACCTCCCCGGCGAGCTTGACGCGTCCGCCCGAGCCGTCGACGCGTTCCAGGACGACGGCCTGCTTTCCGCGCAACGCGTCCACTCCGGTGGCGAATTGGGGGCGCTGGGTGCGATGCCGGTTCGCGATGGGGCGGACTACGGCGATGAGGGCGACGGACACCGCGACGAACACGAGGACTTGGGTGACGGCGCCGAAGCCGAGTCCCGCGGCGACCGCGGCCGCGACGGCGCCGGCCGCGAACATGCCGAACTCCGGCATGGCGGTCACCACGAGCGGAATGCCCAGTGCTGCCGCGCCGACGAGCCACCACACCCACGCGTCGATGTCGTCCACGCGTTCATCGTAGGACCGAGGGTCCCCCTGTCGACAGGGCGCGAAAGGGGGCGGTCGCCGGGATGTGCCGTCCGCGGGGGCGGGTCAGGACATCGGGAGGCCCTGGGCGGTCCAGCGGTCGCCGACCTGTTCCACGACGAGGGGCAGGCCGAAGCAGTGGGAGAGGTTGCGGGAGGTGAGCTCCAGCTCGACCGGGCCGGCGGCGAGGACCTTGCCCTGGCGGATCATGAGGACGTGGGTGAAGCCGGGGGCGATCTCCTCGACGTGGTGCGTGACCATGATCATCGACGGGGCGATGGGGTCGCGGGCGAGGCGGCCGAGGCGGCGTACGAGGTCCTCGCGGCCGCCGAGGTCGAGGCCGGCGGCGGGCTCGTCGAGGAGGAGCAGCTCGGGGTCGGTCATCAGGGCGCGGGCGATGAGGGCGCGCTTGCGCTCGCCCTCGGAGAGGGTGCCGAACCTGCGCTCCAGGTAGTCGCTCATGCCGAGGCGGTCGAGGAAGGCGCGGGCGCGCTGCTCGTCGACGGCCTCGTACTCCTCCTGCCAGCCGGCCGTCATGCCGTAGGCGGCGGTGAGGACGGTCTGCAGGACCGTCTGGCTCTTGGGCAGCTTGTCGGCCATGGCGATGCCGGCCATGCCGATGCGGGGGCGCAGCTCGAAGACGTCGGTGCCGGGGGTCCCGAGGGTCTCGCCGAGGATGGTGGCGGTGCCCTTGCTCGGGTAGAGGTAGCTGGAGGCGACGTTCAGCAGGGTCGTCTTGCCGGCTCCGTTGGGGCCGAGGATGACCCAGCGCTCGCCCTCCTTGACCGACCAGGAGACCTGGTCCACGAGAGCCCGGCCCTCACGGACCACGGATACGTCCTGAAGCTCCAGAACATCGCTCATGAGCGCGTTGTCTCCCCTTGCAGTGTGGCCGGACTCGGTCGTCGCGTACGCCTGTGGCTCGGACCGCCGCGCGCGGGTGGGCGCGGCCCTCCGGGAAAATCTACGCCACCGGTCGGGGGACCCGTCCCCTCGGTCCGGTCCTTGGGCCCTTCCGACGGTTCCGGGCGACGGCGGGACGGGTTTCGATCAGTGAGCCTGGGACGTGCCTCGAAAGCCGCGTCGGCCGCCCGGAGGGCGGGGCTCGCGGCGTCGACGGGGGTGCCTCTCACGCCCTTAAGGCAGTGGGGCAGGGGCTTTCGAGGCACGCCCTAGGGTGGGGGGATGCTTTCGGAACCGCGCTCTGGTCGCCTTGCTGCTTGGGGAAACGCCCTTTTGGCCGGACTTGTCTCGCCGGACGACGCCGTGCTCGCCATCGTCGGGGAGGACGCGGTGCACCGGGTGGAGGGGCTGCCCGGCGAGACGGCTCCCGTCGGGCTCACGCTGGCGCTGGGGCGGCTTCGGGCGCTGGGGGTGCGCGGGCTGCGGCTGGCGCTGCCCGCGCCGGGGCATCCGCTGGGGTTGAGCGGGCCGCCGGAGTTCAACGCGCGGGCGCTGGACGCGCGGGAGGCGGTGGTGTGTCACGGGGCGGCGTTCGGGCTGGTGCCCGAGGTGTCCGAGGCCGGGCCCTCGGGCGATGTGCACGTGGAGGTGGTGTGGCACTGCCTCGCGGTACGGGAGGCGCCGCCCGCGGATGTGCCGTCACTGGGCGAGGCTGAGCGGGAGCTGGCGGAGGCGTTGCGGGAGGCGACGGCCGTGCTGTCGCGGCTGGACGTGGCGGGGGCGGGGCCGGTGGCGGAGGCGGCGATCGAGGCGTACCGGGCGCGGGCGGAGCGGGGGCGGGAGGTGCTGGCGCCGGGGTATCCGCCTCGGGCGGTGCGGGTGCTGGAGTTGGCGCAGCGGGTGTCGTTGCTGGTGTCCCTGGCTCAGGAGCGGGGGGAGGGGGGCGCGGTGAGCGCTTCCGAGATGGCGGCGCGCGGGGAGGCGTTGCGGCCGGTGGAGCGGACGGCCCGGCGGGCGCAGGTCGCCGCGTACAACTCCGTCGGGGAGACGTGGGGGTGAGGTGAGGGTGCGCCCGCCGGGAGCCGGGCCCGGCGGGGTGCTGAGCCCGGCGGGGTGCCGGCTGCGTCCCCCTCCCCCCGTCACCCGGCGGGATGCTGAACGCGGCACGGTCCTGAGCCCGGCGGGGTGCCGGCTGCGTCCCCCTCCCCCGTCACCCGGCGGCTGTCAGCCGGCCGCTCCGTGGCGTACGGCCCACAGGGCGGCCTGGGTGCGGTCGGCGAGGTCGAGTTTCATCAGGATGTTGGAGACGTGGGTCTTGACCGTCTTCTCCGAGAGCACCAGGGCGCGGGCGATCTCGCGGTTGGAGCGGCCGTCCGCTATCAGACCCAGCACCTCCCGCTCCCGCTCCGTGAGCGAACCTCCCCTGCCCTGGCCCGAGTTGGCTTCCTCCTGGGACAGGAGCGCGCCCGCGACCTCCGGCTGGAGCAGGATGTGCCCGGCGTGGACGGAGCGGATCGCGCCGGCCAGCGCGTCGGGGTCCACGTCCTTGTAGACGTATCCGGCGGCGCCGGCGCGCAGGGCGGGGACCACCGTGCGCTGTTCGGTGAAGCTGGTGACGATCAACACGCGTGCGGGGTTGGCGAGTTCACGGAGGGTGCGCAGCGCCTCCACGCCGTCCATGCCGGGCATCTTGACGTCCATCAGCACGACGTCGGGCTTCAACTCCTCGGCGCGGGCGACGCCTTCGGCTCCGTCGGAGGCCTCGCCGACGACTTCGATGTCGTCCTGCACCTCGAGGAACGTGCGCAGTCCCCGGCGGACGACCTGGTGGTCGTCGACGAGCAGCACCTTGATTGGGTCAGCCACCGGGGGCCTCCATCTCGATCGTGGTGCCCTTCCCGGGCGCCGATTCCACCGTCAGGCTGCCGCCGATCCCGCCGGCCCGGTCCCGCATCGAGACCAGGCCGAGGTGGCGACCGGCGCGGCGGACCGTGGTGGGGTCGAAGCCCTTGCCGTCGTCGGTGACGCGCAGCACCGTGTCGGGGCCGCGTTTGTGGAGGGTGACGTCGACGTGGTCGGCCCCGGAGTGGCGAAGGGCGTTGTGCAGCGCCTCCTGGGCGACGCGCAGCAGGGCCTCCTCCTGTGCGGCGGGGAGGGCGCGGACGCCTCGGCTGGCGAAGGTGACGCGCGCGGTGTGGGCGCGGTCGAGGACCTGGGCGTGGGTGCGCAGGGTGGCGACGAGGCCGTCCTCGTCGAGTGCGGCGGGGCGCAACTCCACGACGGCCGCGCGCAGTTCGTCGGCGGCTTCGGCGGCGAGCGTGGTGACCTGCTGGAGTTCGCCCTTGGCGCGGGAGGGGTCGCGGTCGACGAGGGCGGCGGCGGCCTGGGCCGTGAGGCGCAGGGAGAACAACTTCTGGCTGACCGCGTCGTGCAACTCGTGGGCGAGCCGGGAGCGTTCCTCGGCGATGGTGAGTTCGCGGCTGCGCTCGTAGAGGCGGGCGTTGGTGAGGGCGATCGCGGCGTGCTGCGCGAGGATGGAGAGGAGTTCCTCGTCGTCCTCGGTGAAGCCGCAGCCGCTCTCGCCCTTCCGGTCCGGGGTGTCCGCGTTCTCCGGGCGCAGTTTGTTGGCCAGGAAGAGGGCGCCGATGATCTCGTCGCCGTCGCGGATGGGCAGGCCCAGGAAGTCGGACATGTCGGGGTGGGCGGCGGGCCAGCCCTCGAAGCGGGGGTCCTCGCGGACGTCGGCGAGGCGCTCGGGGCGGGCCTGGTGGAGCATGGCGGCGAGGATGCCGTGCTGGCGGGGCAGGGGGCCGATGGCCTTCCACTGCTCCTCGCTGACGCCGTCGACGACGAACTGGGCGAAGCCTCCGTGGTCGTCCGGGACGCCGAGCGCGGCGTACTGCGCGTCGAGCAGTTCGCGGGCGGAGGCGACGATCGTCTTGAGGACGTCGCGCACCTCCAGGTGCCTGCTCATGGCCAGCAGCGCGGAGCTCACCGCGGCGAGGCCGGACCGGGGGCCTTGACTCATGTCCTCACGGTACCGGCGGGGTGCGACACCGCGGATCGGACCCGTGACGCACCGGGGTAGGGCCGCGGACCTAGGTCCGGGGTCCCCCTCTCGTGGACGTGGCTCGCGGAGCCCGGGCGCCGGGGTGTACGACGAAGGGTCCCGGTGGCGCCGGTCCGACGGCCGAGGCGGTGGGGGCGGGGGCGTTCCTAGCGTGAGGGGACCGCCGTGCGGCGGTTCGGACGAGGGGACGGTTCGTCATGCCGGTAGCGATCATCACGGGGGCGTCGAAGGGGCTGGGGCGGGCGCTGGCCGAGGCGCTGGCCGCGCGGGGGTGGGACCTGGTCCTGGACGCCAGGACCGCGGAGGTGCTGAAGGAGACGGCGGCGGCGGTCGCGGTGCACGGGACGAGGGTGGAGGCGCTCGCCGGGGACGTCGTGGACGCGGGGCACCGTTCGGCGCTGGTGGCCGCGGCCCGGGAGCTGGGCGGCTGCGATCTGCTGGTGAGCAACGCGAGCGCGCTGGGCGTCGAGCCGCTGGTGCGGCTGGAGGAGCTGGCCCTGGACGGGTTGCGGCGGGCGCTGGAGGTGAACGTGGTGGCGGCGCTGGGGCTGGTGCAGGAGGCGCTGCCGCTGCTGCGGGCGGCGCCGGCCGGGGCGGTGATCGCGGTCAGTTCGGACGCGGCGGCCGAGGCGTATGCGACGTGGGGCGGTTACGGGGCGTCGAAGGCGGCCCTGGACCAGCTCGCGGCGGTGCTCGCGGCGGAGGAGCCGGGGCTGCGGGTGTGGGCGGTGGATCCGGGGGACATGGCGACCGACCTGTACGCGGCGGCGGTGCCGGGGGACGGGGACGCGCGGCCGGAGCCGGGCGATGTGGCGCCGGCCTTCCTGCGGCTGGTCGAGGAACGGCCGGCGAGCGGCCGGTACGCGGCGCCGGCGCTGCTGGAGGTGCGGTGATGTCGTCGGCCGTGCGGGCGCCGGGCGGGCTTTCGGCGGGGAGGTCGGCGCGGGTGCCGGCCGAGCGGCGCGGGCCGGGGCGGGAGCGGGACGACGTAAGGCTGCTGGTGTCGCGGGGCACCGAGGTGACGCATCACGCGTTCCGTGAGCTGCCGTCGGTGCTGCGGGCCGGGGATCTGCTGGTGGTGAACACCTCGCCGACGCTGGCGGCGGCGGTGGACGGGCGGATCGGGTCCGCGCCCGTGGTGGTGCACTTCTCCACCCGGGGTGACGACGGCCGGTGGGCGGTCGAGCTGCGGGATCCGGACGGGAAGGGGACCACGCGTGCGCGTGCGGGCGGGCCGGCGGGCGCGCGGGTGGGGCTGCCGGGCGGTGCGGGGCTGGTGCTGGAGGAGCCGCTGCGCGGGGGCAGCGGGCGGTTGTGGTGGGCTCGGGTGTCGTATGGGGCGGTGCCGGGGCTGCTGCGGGCGCACGGGCGTCCGATCCGGTACGCGTACACGGAGCGGGACCAGCCGTTGTCGGCGTACCAGACGGTGTTCGCGCTGCCGTCCGCGGACGGGGCGGGCAGTGCGGAGATGCCGAGCGCGGCGCGGCCGTTCACGGCGCGGCTGGTGGCGGAGCTGGTGAGCCGTGGTGTGGGGTTCGCGCCGGTGACGCTCCACACGGGGGTGGCCTCGGCGGAGGCGCACGAGCCTCCGTATCCGGAGCGGTTCGCGGTGTCCGCGGCGTCGGCGCGGGCGATCGGCGCCGCGCGGGCCGCCGGCTGCCGGGTGGTCGCGGTGGGCACGACGGCCGTGCGGGCCGTGGAGTCGGCGGTCGGGGCGGACGGGGTCGTACGCGCGCGTGAGGGGTGGACGGATCTCGTCGTCACTCCGGAGCGGGGGGTGCGGGCGGTGGACGCTCTGCTGACCGGGCTGCACGAGCCGGAGGCCTCGCATCTGCTGATGCTGGAGGCCGTGGCGGGGCGGGCCGCGCTGGAGCGTGGGTACGCGCAGGCGGTGCGGGGGCGCTATCTGTGGCACGAGTTCGGCGATGTGCACCTCCTCCTGCCGGGGACGGGCGTCGTGCAGGGGGCGTGAGGCAGTCGCACACACTCACGCAGAGCATTGCTTGCGCAACTGCCGGTGAGAAGGATCGAGGGGGCATGTGAGCCCGCACATAGGGCGCACATCACGTACGAAAGTCAATAGGACACAAACTACCCCCTTCCGAACGGGACAGACGTGTTGGTCTGTCCCGTTTTGCCCTTCCCTGATCCACTATCGGGGTTCGTACGTCACACCTTTGCCACCGGATTTTGCGGCCGCTAAGAATTGCTCTCGTCGCTCAGCGCCGCGGGTTTCGGACCGCGGCGTTCGTGCCGGAAAAGCACCCGTGTCCGCCGTCGGACGAAAGAGCGACCTCCCGTCTATTCGAAGAGGTCCTTCCGCATGCCCAAGAACACTCACAAGATCGCGATCGCCGGTGTCGCCACGCTCGGCGCCGCTGCCATCGCCTTCTCGGTGGTCCCGGCCGACGCGCACACGACCACGACGGACGCCGCTCCCCTGTCCCACGTCGCCTACCGCTCCGAGCCGGTACGGGACGTCAAGGCCGGTGTGACCGACCAGCTGGCAGGCGCCAGCCTGAAGGTCCAGGCCATCGAGGCGAAGAAGAAGGCGGCCGCGGACGCGGCGGCCGCGAAGAAGGCCGCCGCCGCTGCCGCCGTGGCGAAGAAGGAGGCGGCCGCCGCTGCCGCCGCCAAGAAGAAGGCCGCCGCCGAGCGGGCGGCCGAGCGCGCGGCCGAGCGGGCGGAGGAGCGCGCCGCGAACCGGTCCTCGAAGCGCGTCGCCGTCCAGCAGGTCGCGGTCAAGCAGGTCGCCGCCAAGAGCTACTCGAACAACCTCGACGGCTGGATCCGCGAGTCGCTCGACATCATGAAGAAGCACGGCATCCCCGGCTCCTACAGCGGCATCCACCGCAACGTGATGCGCGAGTCCTCCGGTAACCCGATGGCGATCAACAACTGGGACATCAACGCCATCAACGGCATCCCGTCGAAGGGTCTGCTGCAGGTGATCCCGCCGACCTTCGCGGCCTACCACGTCCCGGGCACCTCCTGGAACATCTACGACCCGGTCGCCAACATCACCGCCGCGTGCAACTACGCGGCCGACAAGTACGGCTCGATGGACAACGTCGACAGCGCGTACTGATCCTCCCCACGGACACGCGGAAGGGCGGCACCCCGGACCGGGGAGCCGCCCTCGGGCGTCGTACGGGCGCGGCCCGCTGCGACGCTACTTGCGCATGACCTCGGGCTCGTGCCGGCGCAGGAAGCGGGACACGAAGAACCCGCAGATCACGCCGAGGGCGATCAGGGCGGCCATGTCCAGGCTCCAGGCGCCGACGGTGTGCTCCCACAGCGGGTCGTTGTCGCCGGGCGTCTCCGGCGGGCTGATCCGGTTGAAGTCCAGCGTGGCGCCCGCGGCGCCGACCGCCCAGCGCGACGGCATCAGGTACGAGAACTCGTTGGCGCCGATCGAGCCGTGCAGGGCGAACAGGCAGCCCGTGAAGACGACCTGGATGATCGCGAACATCACCAGCAGCGGCATGGTCTTCTCAGCGGTCTTCACCAGCGCCGAGATGATCAGGCCGAACATCATCGACGTGAAGCCCAGGGCCATGATCGGCAGGGACAGCTCCAGCAGCGTGAGCTTGCCGAGGACCAGGCCCTCCTGCGGGATCTCCCGGCTGGACAGGCCGATGACGCCGACCAGCAGGCCCTGCAGCACGGTGATCATGCCCAGCACGAACACCTTGGACATCAGGTACGCCGAGCGGGACAGGCCGGTCGCACGCTCCCGCTCGTAGATCACCCGCTCCTTGATCAGTTCACGCACGGAGTTGGCCGCGCCGGCGAAGCACGCCCCGACCGCGAGGATCAGCAGGACGGTGGTGGCCGTGCCGTTGGGGATGATCCGGCCGCTGCGCGGGTTGACCGGGTTGGGCAGCAGCCCCCGGTCCGGGTCGATCAGCAGGCTCACCGCGCCGAGAACCGCCGGAAGGATCACCATCAGCGCCAGGAAGCCCTTGTCGGAGACGATCACCGAAGTGTAGCGGCGCACCAGTGTGACGAACTGCGACATCCAGCCCTGCGGCTTCGGCGGCTTCATCGCCTGCATCGGCGGGACCTGTACGGACTGCGGCGCGATGGCGTCGATGTCCGCGGCGTACATCTGGTAGTGCTGCGAGCCCTTCCAGCGGCCCGCCCAGTCGTAGTCGCGGTAGTTCTCGAAGGCGGAGAAGACGTCGGCCCAGGTGTCGTAGCCGAAGAAGTTCAGCGCCTCCTCGGGCGGTCCGAAGTAGGCGACCGCGCCGCCCGGGGCCATCACCAGCAGCTTGTCGCACAGGGCGAGTTCGGCCACGGAGTGGGTGACGACGAGGACCGTGCGGCCGTCGTCGGCGAGGTCGCGCAGCAGCTTCATGACATCGCGGTCCATGCCCGGGTCGAGGCCGGAGGTCGGCTCGTCCAGGAAGATCAGCGACGGCTTGGTGAGCAGTTCCAGGGCCACCGAGACACGCTTGCGCTGGCCGCCGGAGAGGGAGGTGACCTTCTTCTCCTTGTGGATGTCGAGCTTCAGCTCGCGCAGCACCTCGTCGATGCGGGCCTCGCGCTCGGCGGCCGTGGTGTCGGCCGGGAAGCGCAGCTTGGCCGCGTACTTGAGGGCCTTCTTGACGCTCAGCTCCTTGTGCAGGATGTCGTCCTGCGGGACCAGACCGATGCGCTGGCGCAGCTCCGCGAACTGCTTGTACAGGTTGCGGTTGTCGTAGAGGACGTCGCCCTCGTTGGCGGGCCGGTAGCCGGTCAGCGCCTTGAGCAGCGTGGACTTGCCGGATCCGGACGGGCCGATGACCGCCACCAGGGACTTCTCCGGGACGCCGAAGGAGACGTCCTTCAGGATCTGCTTGCCGCCGTCGACCGTGACGGTCAGATGGCGGGCGGAGAAGGACACGGCGCCGGTGTCGACGAACTCCTCGAGCCGGTCGCCCACGATCCGGAACGTCGAGTGGCCGACGCCCACGACGTCGGTCGGGCCGAGCAGTTGTGATGCGCCCTTGGCGATCGGCTGGCCGTTGACGTACGTGCCGTTGTGGGAGCCGAGGTCGCGGATCTCCATGCGGCCGTCGGGCGTCGAGTGGAACTCGGCGTGGTTGCGGGAGACCTGGAGGTCGGAGACGACGAGGTCGTTCTCCAGGGCACGGCCGATGCGCATGACACGGCCGAAGGAGAACTGGTGGAACGTGGTCGGGCTGCGGTCGCCGTACACCGGCGGCGCCCCCGCGCCGTCGCCGGCCTCCCTGGACACGTACGACTCGCCGGGTCCCGGCTGCTGCGGGACGTGCGGCGCGGGCTGTTGCGGCTGCTGCCAGTCGGCCTGCGGCTGGGGCGGGGCCGGCTGGGACCAGCCGGCGTTCGCCGACTGCGCGGCGTACGGCTGCTGTTGAGGCTGGGCGACGGGGTCCGCCGCTCCGGAGAGGTTCAGGCGCGGCCCGTCGGTGGCGTTGCCCAGGTGCACCGCCGAGCCGGGGCCGATGTCCACCTGCTGGACCCGCCGGCCCTGCACGTACGTGCCGTTGGTGCTGCCGTGGTCCTCCAGGACCCAACCGCGGCCGTTGTAGCTGACCGTGGCGTGCCGCCAGGAGACCCTGGCGTCGTCGAGGACGATGTCGCCCTGCGGATCACGTCCGAGGGTGTAGTTCCTGGACGGATCGAGCGTCCAGGTGCGTCCGTTCAATTCCAGTACGAGTTCCGGCACTCCATGCCCCACTGAGTAGTCCCCCGAGTTACCCCCGTCGCAGGGAGTCTAGGGATGTCGAACATCGTCGGGAACTATTTCAGGCGCTGCCCCCTGTCCGAAAGTCGGGCCTTGTGAAGACCGCACGGACGGGCAACGGCCGGTGCCGTTGACGGGGTTGAAACCGGGCCGGAGAGTGGTAAACGCACGCGAGGGGGGACGGAAGCGGCGATCTTCGCCGCCGCACCGCGGTTCGCCGCGGATCGGGGGGTTCTGCATGAGTGCCCACAGCGGAGTCGGGAGCGACGGGGTCCGGAGCGGGGGGAACGGGCGGGGCGGGGGGAAACGCCGGGGCGAGGGGTACGGCCGGAACGGGGGGCGCGGCCGGGGCGGGGCGGGCGTGCCCTGGGCGGATGTGCTGGTGTGCGCGGTCGCCGGGGTGAGTTGGGCGTTGATCGCGATGGCGGGCACGGCGGCGCTCGGGCTGCGTCTGCTGGGGGCGGACGCGGCGGGCTCGCTGGGTCCGATGACGGCCGCGGTGGTGGCGCTCGGCGCGGGCGGTTCGGTGAAGCCGTCGGGCGATGTGTCCGCGTTCGGGCTGACGGGGGCGCAGGCGACGACGGCCATCGAGATCACGCCACTGGGCGTGAGCCTGGTCGGGGCGCTGCTGCTGTCGTGGTTCTTCCTGCGGTCGCTGCGCACGGCGGGAGCCGTGATCGCGCCGGCCGAACTCGTGGCGCGGGCGGGGTCGGTGGTCGCGCTGTTCGTGGCGACGATGGGCGGGCTTGCCTGGGCGGGGCACGACGTCATCACGTTCGACGGCTCGTCCCTGGGCCTGGACGACCTGTCCGGCGGGGGTGGGGGCTCGGGCGGCGGGGGCGGCGTCACGGTCCCCGGACTGGGCGGTCTCGGTGATCTGGGCGGTGTCGGCGGGCTGTTGCCGGACCGGCTCGGCGATCTCGTCGACGCGCGGGCGGCGGTGGGCTTCACCGTCGACACCGTGCCGACGCTGCTGGGTGCGCTGGGCTGGTCGGCGGGGGTGCTGCTGATCGCCCTGCTGGCCTCGCGCCGCACACCGCTTCCTCGCGGGTGGGAGGCGGTGCACCGGGTGGTGCGGCCCGCGGTGTCCGCCGTCGTGACGGTGCTGCTGGTCGCCGTGGCGGCCGGGTTCGCGGCGACGGCGTACGCGGCGGCCGGCGACGACCATCCGAAGCGGATCGCCGGAGCGGCGCTGCTCGGCGCGCCGAACGGGGTGTGGCTGGGCGTCGGACTGGGCCTGTTCGTCCCCTTCGACGGCCGCGCGACGGGCGCGCTGACGCACGTACTGCCGGACCCGGTGGACGACTTGCTCGCCGTGCGCACCGACCAGCCGGTGACGCTCGTACGCCTGACTGAACTGGACTCCCGTGTCTGGCTGTTGGGGGTCGCTGTGGCCGCGGTGATGCTGCTGGCGGGGGTGTTGACGGCGGTACGGACTCCGGTGCGGCGGGACGCGGTCGGTCGTGAGCCGGGGCTGGCCGGCTTCGTCGCGGGGTGCGCGCTGCCCCTGGGGGCCGCTACGGCGGTGGCGTCGCCGCTGCTCGCCTGGCTGACGGGTGTGTCCGTGGACGCCTCCCTGTCGGTGCTCGGCTTCGACGCCTTCGGGGCCGGTCTCGACCTGCACGGCCGCCTCGGCATGGCGTTGCTCCTCGGCGCGGTGTGGGGCGTGGCGGCGGGAGCCGTCGGCGCGCTTCTGGCGTGGGCGACCGGAGCGGCGGGCGGACGGGCGTCGGCATCGGCCCGGGGCGAGGTCGTGGCGACCGCGGCTTCTCCCTCCCGGGGTGGGCGTGGCCCGGGGGCCGGCGGGGGCGACTCGGCGGCGGGCGGCTCGGGCGGGCCGTACGCCCCGGGGACGCCTTACCGGCCGCCCAACCCGGCGACGAATCCGTATCTGCGGATGCCGGAGGCCCTGCGGGAACCGGAGCCCGTGCGGGAACCGGAGCCCGTGCGGGAGCCGGGGGACGCTCGGCCGGGGGGCGGTCTCCACAATGCTCCGACCATGATCGGGCCCGTCGGTCCTCCGCCGCGTTCGCCGGGGCGGAGGGACGACTCCGAGGAGCGTTCGCCGGGCGACTGCCGGCTGCCACCGCCGCCTCCCCCGCCCCGGCCCCCTCCCCCGCCCGACCGGTGACCGGTCGGAGCTGCCCCTCGGTGACCGGTCGGGGCTCACTCGATGTCACCCGCACGACGCCCGGAGTTCGCTGTCCGTCAGGCGGACCTCGGCGGCGGTGGGCACGGCGTCCCGGATACGGTGGATACCACCATGAACGCTTCACAGATCACGTCCTCCGACGTCCCGACTCTCCTCGTCAAGATCTTCGGCAAGGACAGGCCGGGCATCACGGCAGGTCTCTTCGACACCCTCGCCGCCTACTCCGTCGACGTGGTCGACATCGAGCAGGTCGTCACGCGGGGACGGATGGTGCTGTGCGCGCTCGTGACCGAGCCGCCGCAGGGGATGGAGGGGGAGCTGCGCAAGACCGTCCACAGCTGGGCGGAGTCGATGAAGATGCAGGCGGAGATCATCTCCGGCATCGGCGACAACCGGCCCCGTGGCCTCGGCCGCTCCCTCGTCACCGTGCTCGGGCATCCGCTGACGGCGGAGGCGACGGCCGCCGTCACCGCCCGGATCACCAAGGTCGGCGGCAACATCGACCGTATCTTCCGGCTCGCCAAGTATCCCGTCACCGCAGTCGAGTTCGCCGTGTCCGGCGTGGAGACGGAACCCCTGCGCACGGCCCTGGTCACCGAGGCGGCGGCGCTCGGCGTCGACGTGGCCGTGGTGGCGGCGGGCCTTCACCGGCGTGCCCAGCGGCTCATCGTGATGGACGTGGACTCCACCCTGATCCAGGACGAGGTGATCGAGCTCTTCGCCGCGCACGCCGGCTGTGAGGACGAGGTCGCCGAGGTGACCGCGGCGGCGATGCGCGGCGAGCTCGACTTCGAGCAGTCGCTGCACGCGCGTGTGGCGCTGCTGGAGGGACTGGACGCCTCCGTCGTGGAGAAGGTGCGCGCCGAGGTGCGGCTGACGCCGGGCGCGCGCACCCTGATCCGCACCCTCAAGCGGCTCGGCTACCAGGTGGGCGTCGTCTCCGGCGGCTTCACCCAGGTCACCGACGATCTGAAGGGGCGGCTCGGGCTGGACTTCGCCCAGGCCAACACGCTGGAGATCGTCGACGGCAAGCTGACCGGCCGGGTCACCGGCGAGATCGTGGACCGCGCGGGCAAGGCGCGACTGCTGCGCCGGTTCGCCGCGGAGGCGGGCGTGCCGCTCTCCCAGACGGTGGCGATCGGTGACGGCGCGAACGACCTGGACATGCTGAACGCGGCCGGTCTCGGAGTCGCCTTCAACGCGAAGCCCGTCGTACGCCAGGCCGCGCACACGGCGGTGAACGTGCCGTTCCTGGACACCGTCCTGTACCTGCTGGGCGTCACCCGCGAAGAGGTCGAGGCGGCGGACACGCACGTCGAGTAGTCCCGGTCGCCGGGGCCCGGTGGGATGCCGGGCCCCGCCTCACCGTCACGGGATCTTCACTCCGAGGGCGCCCAGTAGTCGAGCAGCGTGGCCGCGCCGGGCTCCAGGGACTTCCAGGGGCCGTCGAAGGAGACGACGGCGAAGGCGGCGGCGGGGAAGCCGCGGCCGTTCATCCGCTCGCGAGCGTCCCCCTCCGACGTGCCGGAGAGGATGTCGGCGAGGCCATGGACGCCGGGGTTGTGGCCGACCAGGATGAGGTTGCGGACGTCGTCCGGGGTCTCGTTGAGCAGGGCGATCAGCTCGCCCGGGGAGGCCTCGTAGATCCGCTCCTCGTAGACGGTCTTCGGCCGGTGCGGGAACTCATGGACGGCGAGCTTCCACGTCTCCCTGGTCCGGGTCGCGGTGGAGCACAGGGCGAGGTCGATGGAGATGCCGGTGTCGGTCAGCTTGCGCCCGGCGACGGCGGCGTCCTGGCGGCCCCGCTCCGCGAGCGGCCGCTCGTGGTCGGTCACCTGTGGCCAGTCGGCTTTCGCGTGCCGGAAGAGGACGATCCTGCGGGGTTCTGCGACGCTCATGGCTCCCAGCTTCGCATGAAAAACGCCATGTGGCGCAGGGAGTTGACATGGGTCTTCACCGGTGACCCGGGGTGTGTGAGGCGTGTGCCCGGGGCGTGATCGACTTTCCTACCGCACGAGCAGTTGCCTCACGTGGCCGGCGAGCTGTGCGATCACCGGGTCGTCCGTGGCGGCGTGGGCGTCGGAGGGATTGATTATCAGCAGGAGCAGGCCGACGAAGGCGAGGACGGGCAGGGCGAGCGCCCACCAGGGCAGCAGGGCGCCGACGCCGCCGCGCTGGGCGGCCGGGTGAGGCCGGGTCTGCGTGTGCGCCGACATGGGTGCCTCCGCTGTCTTCGAGTGGTCCGTGGACCGCCCCCTGCGGCCACATCTCGAAGATACGGACGCGGAGGCCCTCGGCCCATCCGGTGATCCACCCACATGACCCTGACCCTGACCCCCTAGGGGATGGGGGGTTAACCCCACCGTCGTGCGGAGGATCCGGGCGCGGGCGGCGGGTGCGTCAGGGCGAGGCGATCGTCGCGATGACGGCGATGACCACGAAGATGAGGAAGAACGAGCCGAAGACGAGCAGCATCTTCTTCTGGCCGTTCCCGGGGTTCGGATCGAGCACTGGCATGGACCAAGTCTCGCACCCGGCGCACCGGTGCATCGTCCGGGGGTACGCCGAGGATCCGCCGGGGTCGGGCTCTTGTCGGCGGGACCACGGTCCCCGGGGCTGCGACGGAGGCGGGTCAGCGGGGGCGACCGTTCGGGAGGCCTGAGGGGGGCCGTCGGCCAGCAGGGGCGGTCCGGGTCCGCGAGGCCGGCCGTCGGTCGGCAGGGACCACCGCCGGGCAGACCAGACGCGGCGGCCCGCCGGGACGACTGGAGCCGCCGCCTCGATCAGCGGGACGTTCGCGGGGGCCAGCGGGGGCGGCACCTCGTCGGAACAAGCGGAGCCACCGCCTCGACCAGCGGGGGACGCTCGCCGGGGCCACGGAGGCAGCCGCCCTCCGGGTCAGCGGGGAGCGGTCGACCGGTGTCACCGGGGCGATCCCCAGGATCAGTGAGGAGCGGTCGACCGGTGTCACCGGGGCGATCCTCAGGATCAGTGAGGAGCGGTCGACCGGTGTCACCGGGGCGATCCCCGGGGTCAGTGGGGAGCGGCTCCCGGTGACAGCCGGGGAGCGGCCGCCCTGTGTCGAGCGGGAGCCGTCGTTCGTGTCAGCGGGCTGCCTCGTCCTCCACCGTGCGGTCGCGGCCTGCCAGGACTCCTACCGCCATCTGCGGGACCATGAGCGCCGCCATCAGCGCGAGCGGCAGTCCCCAGCCGCCGCTGTGCTGGTAGAGCACCCCGACCAGCAGCGGGCCCGGGATGGAGATCAGGTAGCCGGTGCTCTGCGCGAAGGCCGAGAGCTGGGCCACGCCCGCGCCCGTCCTGGCGCGCATCCCGACCATCGTGAGCGCCAGCGGAAACGCGCAGTTGGAGACGCCGAGCAGCAGCGCCCACGCCCAGGCGCCGCCGGCGGGCGCGACGTAGAGGCCGGCGTATCCGGCGAGTCCGCACAGGCCCAGCGCGATGACGATCGGCCCCTGGTGCGGCAGCCGGGTGGCCACGCGCGGGATGACGAACGCCAGCGGCACGCCCATCGCCATGGTGACGGCGAGCAGGAGGCCGGCCGTGCCGGCGGCGACTCCCGCGTCGCGGAAGATCTGCGCCATCCAGCCCATGGTGATGTAGGCGGCGGTGGCCTGGAGCCCGAAGAACACGGCGAGCGCCCAGGCGGTGCGGCTCCGGGTCATCCGCAGCCCGCCGGCAGCCCCGCCGGTGGCCGCCTCGGTACGTGCCGCGGTCGCCTCGCCACGCTCGCGTGTGAGCGACAGCCACGGGAGGACGGCCGCCGCGGCGAGGGCGGCCCAGACGGCGAGCCCGGACCGCCAGTCGCCGCCGAGCGCCTCGGTCACGGGCACGGTGGCCGCGGCGGCGGTCGCGGTGCCGAGGGCGAGGGCCATGGAGTACAGCCCGGTCATGGAGCCGACCCGGTCGGGGAACCAGCGCTTGACGATGGCGGGCATCAGGACGTTGCTGACGGCGATGCCCATGAGGGCGAGGGCGCTGGCGGCCAGGAAGCCGGCCGTGCCGCCGGCCCAGGGCCGTACGAGCAGGCCCGCGCCGATGGCGGCCATGCCCGCGCAGACGACCGCGCCCGGACCGAAGCGGCGGGCGAGCCGGGGTGCGGCCAGACCGAAGACGGCGAAGCAGAGCGGTGGCACGGAGGTGAGCAGGCCGGCGACGCTGCCGCTCATGCCGAGGTCGTCGCGGACCTCTTCGAGGAGGGCGCCGAGGCTGGTGATGGCGGGGCGGAGGTTCAGGGCGGCCAGCACGATGCCCACCACGACCAGTCGCGTCCGCCACGCGCGCGTGGGCACACCGGGCGGCCGGCTCGCGGACAGGGACGTGTCCGTCGTCCGCATCGGATCGCCCGTGGCCGCCCGCGCCCCGGGCAGGGTCGTGGACGTCGACGTCCGTGTCTCCTTGGTCTCCTCGCTCACCATGCCGTCCATCATAGAATCATAGGATGATTGACTGTCCATTCCGTCCGGACGAAGGTGTGCCATGCCCCTGAGCCATCCCCGCCGCTCGGCTCTCTCCGAGCAGGTCATCGCCGCGCTGCGCACCCAGATCACCTCGGGCGAGTGGCCGGTGGGCTCACGCATCCCCACGGAACCGGAGCTGGTCGAGCAGCTCGGCGTCGCCCGGAACACCGTCCGGGAGGCGGTCCGCGCGCTGGCGCACAACGGCCTGCTGGACATCCGGCAGGGTTCGGGCACCTACGTCGTCGCCACGAGCGAGCTGGCCGGCGTGATGCACCGCCGTTTCGCCGGCGCCGACCCCCGGCACATCGCCGAGCTGCGCTCCACGCTGGAGTCGGGCGCGGCGAAGCTGGCCGCCGAGCGGCGTACCGAGAGGGATCTCAAGCAGCTCGACGCGCTGCTGCTGCGGCGCGAGGAGGCGTGGCGGTCGGGCGACGCGGAGGCGTTCGTCACGGCGGACGCGACGTTCCACCTGGCGGTGGTGGCCGCGTCCCACAACGACGCGATGACGGCGATGTACGCGGACCTGGGCGAGGTGCTGCGGGACTGGCTGCGCGCCGACGTCGGCGAGGAGCTGACGCCTGAGACGTACATGGACCACGCGCCCCTGGTGGACGCGATCCGGGCCCGCGACGCGGCGGCGGCCGGCGCGGAGGCGGCGGGCTACCCGTTCCAGTGCAGGACCGGACGCTTCACCGCCCCCGCATGAGGGTTCACCGCCACTGATGGCTGACCCAGGCCGCGCGGACCTCCATCCAGCAGCGGCCGGCCAGCCGAACGGTCATGGCGGGCCCGGCGTCGGCGGGGGCGGTGTCGGTGTCGAGATCCCACCAGCGCGCGCACTCGATGTGCAGGCGCACGCGGTCCACACCGGCGTCGGGATTGTGGCAGTGGGCGACCACATGGGAGCCGCGGACGTCGATCCGGCACTCCGCGCCGAGCGACTCCGGCGTGGCGGTGGGTTCCGGTGCCTCCACGCGTGTGTGCGACATCGCGTCGTACGGCAGCGCGAGAACGAGGCAGACGGCGACGGTCAGTGGGGCGAGGCTGCGAGACAGGCGCACAAGGGAACCTCCTCGACCGTGCTGGGGAGGGGACCGCGGTGACGAACCCGCACCTCAGAGTGGCGTGCCGGGCCCGCCCCGCGCCCGATCAGCTAGGCCGAACGGGTGAGGGCCCGCGCCCCTCCGGGACGCGGGCCCTCACCCGTGCTGCGCACTGTCGGGCGTCAGGCGCCGATGGCGTGCAGACCGCCGTCGACGTGGATGATCTCGCCGGTGGTCTTCGGGAACCAGTCGCTCAGCAGCGCGACGATGCCGCGGCCGGCCGGCTCGGGGTCCTTGAGGTCCCACTCCAGCGGGGAGCGGGTGTCCCACACGGAGGCCAGCTCGCCGAAGCCCGGGATGGACTTGGCGGCCATGGAGCCGATGGGGCCCGCCGAGACGAGGTTGCAGCGGATGTTCTGCTTGCCGAGGTCGCGGGCCATGTAGCGGCTGGTGGCCTCCAGGGCGGCCTTGGCGGGGCCCATCCAGTCGTACTGCGGCCAGGCGAACTGCGCGTCGAAGGTCAGACCGACGACGGAGCCGCCGTTCTGCATCAGCGGCAGGCAGGCCATGGTGAGCGACTTCAGGGAGTACGCCGAGACGTGCATGGCCGTGGCGACCGACTCGAACGGCGTGTTGAGGAAGTTGCCGCCGAGCGCGTCCTGGGGCGCGAAGCCGATGGAGTGGACGACGCCGTCGAGGCCGCCGAGCTCCTCGCCCACGATGTCGGCGAGGCGCCCGAGGTGCTCGTCGTTGGTGACGTCGAGCTCGATGACCTTGGTCGGCTTCGGCAGCTTCCTGGCGATGCGCTCGGTCAGCGTGGGCCGCGGGAACGCGGTGAGGATGATCTCGGCGCCCTGCTCCTGGGCCAGCTTGGCGGCGTGGAAGGCGATGGAGGACTCCATCAGCACACCGGTGATCAGGACGCGCTTGCCCTCGAGAATTCCGCTCATGGTGATCAGTGACCCATTCCCAGTCCGCCGTCAACGGGGATGACGGCTCCAGTGATGTACGAGGCGTCGTCCGAGGCGAGGAACCGCACCGTCGCGGCGATCTCATCCGGCTGCGCGTACCGGCCGAGCGGCACCTGGGAGACGATGCCCTCGCGCTGCTCGTCGGTGAGCGCCTTGGTCATGTCGGTGTCGACGAATCCGGGCGCGACGACGTTGAAGGTGATGTTGCGCGAGCCCAGCTCACGGGCCAGGGAACGCGCGAAGCCGACCAGAGCGGCCTTGGACGCGGCGTAGTTGGCCTGGCCCGCGGAGCCGAGCAGCCCCACGACCGAGGAGATCAGCACGACGCGGCCCTTCTTGGCGCGCAGCATGCCGCGGTTGGCGCGCTTGACCACACGGAAGGTGCCGGTGAGGTTGGTGTCGATGACGGACGCGAAGTCCTCCTCGGACATGCGCATCAGCAGCTGGTCCTTGGTGACGCCGGCGTTGGCGACGAGGACCTCGACGTTGCCGTGGGCTTCCTCGACCTCCTTGTAGGCCTGCTCCACCTGCTCGGGGTCGGTGATGTCGCACTTGACGGCCAGGAAGCCGGCCGGCGGCTCCCCCGAGCGGTACGTGATCGCGACCTTGTCGCCGGCGTCGGCGAACGCGCGGGCGATGGCGAGGCCGATGCCCCGGTTTCCTCCGGTGACGAGAACCGAGCGGCTCAACGGATCACCCTTTCGATCGGCAGTCTGGTACTCGTCGAAACTATCCTTCCGACGCACCTGCCGCCGAAGCCGGGGGCGACAGGGCGTCGCGGCGGGAACTGTCGGGTCCCCACAGTCACCACCCGGCCCGCCCCGCCGTCATCAGCCGCAACGCGCTCGGAAAGTTGTGGTCGGGAGTCGTTCGGCGCGACATGATCGGGGCATACAAGCGCGACGACCACCGCGACGACCACAGGGAGCTACGCAGGTGCCTCATACGATCGACGAGAGTTTCACGGCGCTACCCCTGCGTGCCCTCGCCGACGCGGCGCTCGCTCGCGCGCGGGCACTCGGGGCCGAGCACGCCGACTTCCGGTTCGAGCGGGTGCGCAGCGCGTCCTGGCGGCTGAGGGACGCCAAGCCGGCCGGGTCGTCGGACACGACCGACCTCGGGTACGCGGTGCGGGTGGTGCACGGCGGGACCTGGGGGTTCGCGTCCGGCGTGGACCTGACGATGGACGGGGCCGCCAAGGTGGCCTCGCAGGCCGTGGCGATGGCCAAGCTGTCGGCGCAGGTGACCAGGGCGGCCGGGTCGGACGAACGCGTGGAACTGGCCGAGGAGCCGGTGCACGCCGAGAAGACGTGGGTGTCGTCGTACGAGATCGACCCGTTCACGGTGCCCGACGAGGAGAAGGCGGCGCTGCTCGGCGACTGGAGCCACCGGCTGCTGGCCGCCGACGGGGTCGATCACGTGGACGCCTCACTGCTCACCGTCCACGAGAACAAGTTCTACGCCGACACGGCCGGGACGGTGACCACGCAGCAGCGCGTGCGGCTGCACCCGTCGCTGACGGCGGTGTCGGTGGACGAGTCCAGCGGCGAGTTCGACTCGATGCGGACCATCGCGCCGCCGGTCGGGCGGGGCTGGGAGTACCTGACCGGGACCGGCTGGGACTGGGACGACGAACTGGAACGGATCCCCGGGCTGCTCGCCGAGAAGATGCGGGCGCCCAGCGTGGAGCCGGGGCTGTACGACCTGGTCGTCGACCCCTCCAACCTGTGGCTGACGATCCACGAGTCCATCGGCCACGCCACCGAGCTGGACCGCGCGCTCGGCTACGAGGCCGCCTACGCCGGCACCTCCTTCGCCACGTTCGACCGGCTCGGCAAGCTGCGCTACGGCTCGGAGCTGATGAACGTCACCGGCGACCGCACCGCCGAGCACGGCCTGGCGACGATCGGGTACGACGACGAGGGCGTCGAGGGCCAGTCCTGGGACCTGGTGAAGGACGGGACGCTCGTCGGCTACCAGCTGGACCGTCGGATCGCGAAGCTCACCGGGCTGGGGCGTTCCAACGGGTGCGCCTTCGCCGACTCCCCCGGGCACGTGCCCGTGCAGCGCATGGCCAACGTGTCGCTCCGGCCCGACCCGGCGGGCATGTCGACGGAGGATCTGGTCGGGAGCGTCGACCGGGGCATCTACGTCGTCGGTGACCGGTCCTGGTCGATCGACATGCAGCGGTACAACTTCCAGTTCACCGGGCAGCGCTTCTTCCGGATCGAGAACGGGCGGATCACCGGGCAGTTGCGGGACGTGGCCTACCAGGCGACGACGACCGACTTCTGGGGTTCCATGGCGGCGGTGGGCGGGCCGCAGACGTACGTCCTCGGCGGCGCGTTCAACTGCGGCAAGGCCCAGCCGGGCCAGGTGGCCGCGGTGTCGCACGGCTGTCCCTCCGCCCTGTTCAAGGGCGTCAACATCCTCAACACGACGCAGGAGGCCGGCCGATGAGCGCCCGCACCGAGTCAGGCCGGGGGTCCGGGGGGCGCCCCCCGGGCAAGCACAGTCTCAACACCGCCCAGGAGGCAGGCCGATGAGCGCCCGCGTCGAGAAGCCGCACGAGGTCGTGGAGCGGGCGCTGGAGCTGTCGCGGGCCGACGGCTGTGTCGTCATCGCGGACGAGCAGTCGAGCGCCAACCTGCGCTGGGCGGGCAACGCGCTCACCACCAACGGCGTGACGCGTTCCCGCACGCTCACCGTGATCGCGACGGTGGACGGCGCCCAGGGCACGGCCTCCGGGGTCGTCTCCCGGGCGGCGGTCACCCCGGACGAGCTGGAGCCGCTGGTGCGGGCCGCCGAGGCCGCCGCGCGCGGTGCCGGTCCCGCGGAGGACGCGCAGCCGCTGGTGACGGGCGTCGCGCCGTCCCCGGAGTTCACGGAGGCACCCGCGGAGACCTCGTCCGCGGTGTTCGCCGACTTCGCGCCGGCGCTGGGCGAGGCGTTCGCACGCGCGCGTGCGGGCGACCGGGAGCTGTACGGCTTCGCCAGCCACGAGCTGGTGTCGACGTACCTGGGCACCTCCACGGGGCTGCGGCTGCGGCACGACCAGCCGAACGGGACGCTGGAGCTCAACGCCAAGTCGCCGGACCGTACGCGTTCGGCGTGGGCGGGCCGGTCGACGCGGGACTTCAAGGACGTCGACCCGGCGGCGCTCGACGCGGAGCTGGCCGTACGGCTGGGCTGGGCGCAACGGCGGGTCGAGCTGCCCGCGGGACGGTACGAGACGCTGCTCCCACCGACCGCGGTGGCGGACCTGATGATCTACCAGCTGTGGTCGGCGTCGGGGCGGGACGCGGTCGAGGGCCGGACGGTGTTCTCCAAGCCGGGCGGTGGCACGCGGGTGGGCGAGCGGCTGGCCGCGCTGCCGCTGTCGTTGCGCAGCGACCCGTACGAGCCGGGTCTGGAGTCGGCGCCGTTCGTGATCGCGCACTCCTCCGGCGGCGACCGGTCGGTCTTCGACAACGGGCTGCCGATCGCCTCCACGGAGTGGATCCGCGGGGGCGAGCTGGAGCGCCTCAGCACCAGCCGGCACAGCGCCGCCCTGACCGGCCTCCCGGTCGCCCCCGGCAGCGACAGCCTGATCCTGGACGGCGGCGACGACCGCTCCCTGGAGGACATGGTGGCGAACACCACGCGCGGGCTGCTGCTGACCTGCCTGTGGTACATCCGTGAGGTCGATCCGGCGACGCTGCTGCTGACCGGTCTGACCCGGGACGGCGTGTACCTGGTGGAGAACGGCGAGGTGGTGGGCGAGGTCAACAACTTCCGCTTCAACGAGTCGCCGGTCGACGTGCTGGGCCGGGCGACCGAGGCGGGGCGCACGGAGAAGACGCTGCCCAGGGAGTGGAGCGACTGGTTCACCCGGGCCGCCATGCCCGCGCTGCGGGTGCCGGATTTCAATATGAGCTCTGTCAGTCAGGGCGTATAACCTCGTAGCCGGCGGTCACTCGACCGGCCGAGGCGTCAAGAAGATCACCGAGGAGACACGAGAACCGTGACGGACATCGTCGACGAGCTGAAGTGGCGGGGGCTGTTCTCCCTGTCCACCGACGAGGACGCTTTGCGCAAGGCGCTCGCGGACGGTCCCGTCACGTTCTATTGCGGCTTCGACCCGACCGCGCCGTCCCTGCACGTCGGCCATCTGGTGCAGGTGCTCACCGTGCGCCGGCTCCAGCAGGCCGGGCACCGGCCGCTGGCGCTGGTCGGCGGCGCCACGGGTCTGATCGGCGACCCCCGCCCGACCGCCGAGCGCACGCTGAACGCGCCGGAGACGGTGGCGGGCTGGGTGGACAAGCTGCGCGGCCAGATCGAGCCGTTCCTGTCCTTCGAGGGCGAGAACGCGGCCGTGATGGTCAACAACCTCGACTGGACGGCCGGTCTGTCCGCGATCGAGTTCCTGCGGGACATCGGCAAGCACTTCCGCGTCAACAAGATGCTGACCAAGGACTCGGTGGCCCGCCGGCTGGAGTCCGACCAGGGCATCAGCTACACCGAGTTCAGCTACCAGATCCTGCAGGGCATGGACTTCCTCCAGCTCTACCGGCGCTACGGCTGCACGCTCCAGCAGGGCGGCAGCGACCAGTGGGGCAACCTCACGGCCGGCCTGGACCTGATCCACCGGCTGGAGCCGACGGCGTCGGTGCACGCGATCGCCACGCCGCTGATGACGAAGGCCGACGGCACCAAGTTCGGCAAGACCGAGGGCGGCGCCGTCTGGCTCGACCCGGAGATGACGACGCCGTACGCGTTCTACCAGTTCTGGCTGAACGTGGACGACCGGGACGTCTCCCGGTACATGCGCATCCTGTCCTTCCGCTCGAGGGAGGAGCTGGAGGAGCTGGAGCGGCAGACCGAGGAGCGGCCGCAGGCGCGGGCCGCGCAGCGTGCGCTGGCCGAGGAGCTGACCACGCTGGTGCACGGCGCCGAGCAGACGGCCGCCGTGATCGCCGCGAGCCGTGCCCTGTTCGGGCAGGGTGAGCTGGCCGGCCTGGACGACCGGACGCTGGCGGCGGCGCTGTCGGAGGTGCCGCACGTCAAGGTCACCGAGCTCGCTCCGGTCGTCGACCTGTTCGCCGAGGTCGGGCTGGTGGCGAGCAAGTCGGCCGCGCGGCGGACGGTCAAGGAGGGCGGGGCCTACGTGAACAACGTGAAGGTGACCGCCGAGGATCAAGTCCCGGCGCGGGAGGACCTGCTGCACGGGCGGTGGCTGGTGCTGCGGCGCGGCAAGAAGAACCTGGCGGCGGTGGAGGTCGTCACCGGCGATTCGCTCCGCGGGTAGCGCCGTAAGGGGTGCGTCGCGCTCCGCGGGGTGCGCCGTGGGGGGTGCGGGTTTGTTGCGGGCCGCGCGTGTGTCGTGGCTGGTCGCGCCCCGCGGCGGAGCCGCAGGTCAACACTGCCCCGCGCCCCCTTTGCGGCGCCCCTGTCAGACCCGTTGCTTCCTCTTGCCCAGTGTCCGCGTGTACAGCATGTCGCCGAAGGCGACGATGATGATCGCGGCGATCAGCTGGAAGATGTGCCGGCTCCAGTCGATGCCGGGGGTCTCGTCGACGCCGAACCCCCGGGCGACGGCGTTGCCGACGACCGCGCCGAGGATGCCGAAGATGGTGACCAGCCAGAGCGGGCTGTGCTGTTTGCCCGGGATGATCGCCTTGGCGATCAGGCCCAGTACGAATCCCACGATGATCGCCCACAACCAGCCCATGGCTGCCTCCTTTTACGGCTCGACGTGAGCATTGCCCCCAGTTTCAGCCCGTCCGCCGTACGGCGCATGTCGGGTGATGTCGTACACGGGACGGCGTAGCGGGTTCCCGCGCGCAGGGGCGGCCCCGGTCTCGAGGGCGGCCGGGGCGCGGCGTACCGTGGAGGCCGGGGAGTGTTCGACGCGGGCGGATGGTGGAACGCGATGCGGAAGCAGAGTGGCGGCGGGAACGTCCAGGTGTTCCGGATCACCGGGGCCCGGCAGGGGCTTCAGGACGATGTCCGGGCCCGTCAGCGGCGGTATGTGATCTCGATGTCCGTCCGTACGGTGTCGGTGGTCCTGGCCGCGGTGCTGTGGAACGTGGAACGGCATGTGGCGATCGTGGCGCTGGTCCTCGGCCTGGTGCTGCCGTACATCGCGGTGGTGATCGCCAACGCCGGGCGGGAGAACGCGCCGGGGCTGCCGACGACGTTCGTGACGATGCCGACGCGACCGATGATCCAGCCGCCCGAGGCGGACGGGCCGGGGTCCCAAGAGGAGCGTTCCGCGGAATCCGGAGGGCGGGGCGCGCAGTCCCTCCACGAGGAACCGCAGGGCGGTCCGGCCGAGCCGCGGCCGTGAGGCGGCGGTGGGTCGACTGTGAGCCAAGCTCAAGAAAAGCTCAGATCAATCATGTTGTTCCGGTGCCCCGGGGCCAGTTGGCCGTGACATACTTCGTACGACGCTCCGCATCCCCCGTCGGAGCGACAGACCGACGCCGGGCAGCTCCCCCCGTGGCTGCTCGGCGTCGCCTTTTGTGTGCATACAGGCGAGACGAATCTGTGAGTGACGTCCGTGAGTGACGAGACCCCCATCTGCTCCGCCAAGGGCTGCCGCGTCGACGCGGTGTGGGTGCTGGCGTGGAACAACCCGAAGATCCACACGCCGGAGCGGCGCAAGACGTGGCTGGCCTGCGAGGAGCACCGCGAGCATCTGTCGCAGTTCCTCGGCGTCCGGGGCTTCCTGAAGGACGTGGTGCGCTTCGAGGACTGGCAGGCGCCCGCGGGTTCCTAGGGCCGCGGCAAGCAACGTCTGCAGACTCTGGGTGGCCTCAGCCGCCGATGGCGGACATCGGTCGGTCCGGCTGGACAAACGAGGGGTCGTCCAGGCCCGCGCCGGCCTTCTTGCCCCACATCGCCTCACGCCAGAGGCCCGCTATCTCCTCGTCGGGGGCGCCGGAGCGCAGGGCCGCCCTGAGGTCGGTCTCCTCGCGGGCGAAGAGGCAGGTGCGGACCTGGCCGTCGGCGGTGAGGCGGGTGCGGTCGCAGGCCGCGCAGAACGGGCGGGTGACCGAGGCGATCACGCCCACGCGGTGCGGGCCGCCGTCGACGATCCAGCGTTCCGCGGGGGCGGAGCCGCGCTCCTCGACGCTCTCCGCGGTGAGGTCGAAGCGGGTGCGCAGGGAGGCGAGGATGTCCCCGGCCGTGACCATGCCGTCGCGCTTCCAGCCGTGCTGGGCGTCCAGCGGCATCTGTTCGATGAAGCGCAGCTCGTAATCGTGCTCGACGGCCCAGGCCAGCAGGTCGGGGGCCTCGTCCTCGTTGAGGCCGGGCATCAGGACGGTGTTGACCTTGACCGGGTCGAGACCGGCGTCGCGGGCGGCCCGGAGGCCGTCGAGGACGTCCTTGTGGCGGTCGCGGCGGGTGAGGGCCTTGAAGACGTCGGGGCGCAGCGTGTCGAGTGAGACGTTGACGCGGTCGAGGCCGGCGGCCTTCAGGGCCGTCGCCGTGCGCTTGAGGCCGATGCCGTTGGTCGTCAGCGAGGTCTGGGGGCGCGGGGTCAGTGCGGCGACGCGCTCCACGATGCCGACGAGGCCGGGGCGCAGCAGCGGTTCGCCGCCGGTGAAGCGGACCTCCTCGATACCGAGGGAGGTGACCGCTATGTCGATCAGGCGGACGATCTCGTCGTCCGTGAGGAGGTCGGGCTTGGCCAGCCACTGCAGGCCCTCCTCGGGCATGCAGTACGTGCAGCGCAGGTTGCAGCGGTCGGTCAGCGAGACCCTCAGGTCGGTGGCCACTCGGCCGAAGGTGTCGATGAGCACGGGGCCCCCTCCCTCGTCGCGGATCAGTCCTCTTCTTCCGTCACCTGCGAGCCTACGCGACGGCTACGACATCGGGGGAAGTGCGATCACCGGAACGCGGCGCGGGGCCGTCGCGGTGGTGCGCGACGGCCCCGCGTGCGGGTACGGGGGTCAGTGGGCGCCGGTGCCCGTGAGGGAGCGGACCTCCAGCTCGGCGTACTTGCCGGTGTCCGGGCTCTCCTTGGACAGGATCGTGCCGAGGAAGCCCATGAGGAAGCCGAAGGGGATGGAGATGATGCCGGGGTTCTTCAGCGGGAACCAGGCGAAGTCGGCGTCGGGGAACATCGCCTTGGGGTCGCCGGAGACGACCGGCGAGAACAGCACCAGTCCGACGGCGACGACCAGGCCGCCGTAGATCGACCACAGGGCGCCCTGGGTGGTGAACCGCTTCCAGAACAGGCTGTAGAGGATGGTCGGGAGGTTGGCGGAGGCGGCGACGGCGAAGGCGAGGGCGACCAGGCCGGCCACGTTGAGGTCGCGGGCGAGGGCGCCCAGGGCGATGGAGACGACGCCGATGAAGACGGTCGCCCAGCGGGCCGCCTTCATCTCCTCCTTCTCCGTGGCCTTCCCCTTGCGGATGACGTTGGCGTAGATGTCGTGCGCGAAGGACGAGGAGGAGGCGAGGGTGAGGCCGGCGACCACGGCGAGGATCGTCGCGAAGGCGACCGCGGAGATGGTGGCGAGCAGGATCGCGCCCCAGGTCGAGTCGACGCCGCCGAGGTGCAGGGCGAGCAGGGGGGCGGCCGTGTTGCCGGACGGGTTGGAGGCGATGATCTCCTTCTGGGAGATCAGGGCGGCCGCGCCGAAGCCGAGCGCGATGGTCATCAGGTAGAAGCCGCCGATGATGCCGATCGCCCAGTTGACCGACTTCCGGGCCGCCTTGGCGTTGGGGACGGTGTAGAAGCGGATCAGGATGTGCGGCAGGCCGGCGGTGCCGAGGACCAGGGCGATGCCCAGGGACATGAAGTCCAGCTTGGAGGTGCCGGTCGCGCCGTACTGGAGGCCGGGCTCCAGGAAGGCGGCGCCTTTGCCGCTGTTCTCGGCGGCCTTGCCGAGCAGGTCGGAGATGTTGAAGTCGAACTTCAGCAGGACCAGGAAGGTGATCAGCAGGGTGCCGCCGATGAGAAGCACGGCCTTGACCATCTGGACCCAGGTGGTGCCCTTCATGCCGCCGATGGAGACGTAGACGATCATCAGGACGCCGACCAGGGCGACGATGAGGACCTTGCCGGCGTCGGAGGTGATGCCGAGCAGCAGGGAGACCAGGACGCCGGCGCCCGCCATCTGGGCCAGCAGGTAGAAGATCGACACGACGATGGTTGAGGTGCCGGCGGCGGTGCGGACGGGGCGCTGGCGCATGCGGTACGCGAGGACGTCGCCCATGGTGTAGCGGCCGGAGTTGCGCAGCGGTTCGGCGACCAGGAGCAGGGCGACCAGCCAGGCGACGAGGAAGCCGATGGAGTAGAGGAAGCCGTCGTAGCCGAAGAGGGCGATGGCGCCTGCGATGCCGAGGAACGACGCGGCCGACATGTAGTCGCCGGAGACCGCGAGACCGTTCTGGAAGGCGCTGAACTGGCGTCCGCCCGCGTAGAAGTCGGCGGCGTCCTTGGTCTGGCGGCCTGCCCAGACGGTGATGACGAGGGTGGCGACGACGAACAGGCCGAACAGGGTGATGATCAGGGGCCGGTGCTCGCTCGCCTCGCCGGCTGCCAGTGTGATCGCGGGGCTCATGCGCCGCCCTCCATCCGGGACTTGATGGCGTCCGCCTTGGGGTCGAGCTTCGCGGCGGCGTGCCGCGAGTACCACCAGGCGATGAGGAACGTGGTGGCGAACTGGGCGATGCCGAGGGCGAAGGCGATGTTCACGTTGCCGAAGAGCTTGGTGCCCATGAAATCGCCGGCGTAGTTGGACAGCAGGACGTACAGCAGGTACCAGGCTATGAAGGCGACGGTCAGGGGGAACGCGAAACCCCGGTGGGCGCGGCGCAGTTCACCGAACTCCGCGCTCTCCTGCACCGCGACGAACTCCTCGGTGGAGGGGAGTCGGGCTTGGGTCTTCGAGGGGGGCGGTGTCTCGGTGGCCACGGAGTCTCCTCGCGTTGCGGACGACGGGTGGAGCGGGGGCTCGATCGTAGGCTCCCTGCCCAAGGGCACGGCGGTGCGCCGGGGGCGGTTCAACTCGATCGGGTTCTTTCGGAAGTCGTCGTCCCGGGGGCGTTTCGTCCGTCGCGGACCGGGTGGTTCCGGAAGTAGTCGTCAAAGGTCATTGCTGGCTGGTGAGTCAGGAAGATAGCTTCGGGTGGTACCACCCGTCATGTACCTGTCCAGGCACGACAGTTGCCCGGACAGGTCCCGTTTCCGGATGATGTGGAGACCCCATGGCTCATCTGCCTTCCAGACGCCGTATCGCTCTCGCGGTGCCCGTCGTGCTGTCGCTGACCGCCTCCCTCGGCTTCCTGCCGACGGCCGCCTCCGCGGCCCCGGTCACGGCTCCCGCCGCGCAGACGGCCGCCGCCGGCACCTTGACGTACGTCGTCAACACGAAGGTGGATCCCCGCACGATCAAGTCGGTGGAGAAGGCGATCGCCGCCTCCGGCGGCACCGTCGTGACGACGTACGAGAAGATCGGCGTGATCGTCGTCCGCTCGGCGAACCCCGACTTCGGTCCGCAGATACGCGCGGTGCGCGGGGTGCAGTCGGCGGGCGCGACCCGTACCGTGCCGCTCAGCGCCGCGGGGACCACCGACGAGGGCGCGGCGAAGCTGCTGACGGCGGCCGAGGCCGCGAAGACCGCGAGCGCGTCGGCGAAGGCGGGCGCGGGCGAGCCCCTGGAAGCCGACCAGTGGGACCTGCGCGCGATCGGCGCCGACAAGGCCGCCGACATCAACCCGGGCAGCAAGGACGTGACCGTCGCCGTCATCGACACCGGCGTCGACGACACCCACCCGGACCTCGCCCCGAACTTCTCGCCGTCGCAGTCGGCGAACTGCGTCGGCGGCGTCGCGGACACCTCCGAGGGCGCCTGGCGCCCGTACACCGAGCAGGACTACCACGGCACGCACGTCGCCGGTGAGATCGCCGCCGCCCGCAACGGCATCGGCGTCGCCGGCGTCGCGCCCGGGGTGAAGGTCGCCGGTATCAAGGTCAGCGACCCCAAGGACGGCCTGTTCTACCCGGAGAACGTGGTCTGCGCGTTCGTGTTCGCCGCCGAGCACAGCGTCGAGATCACCAACAACAGCTACTACGTCGACCCGTGGCTGTACAACTGCATGGACGACCCGGATCAGAAGGCCATCGTCGACGCGGTCAACCGGGCGCAGGTGTACGCCCAGCGCAGCGGCACGCTCAACGTCGCCTCGGCGGGCAACTCCAACCACGACCTGGACTCCGACGCGATCGTCGACTCCAGCAGCCCGGACGACTCCACCACCCCGGTGACCCGGACGATCGACCCGCACAAGTGCTTCGACGTGCCGACCCAGTTGGAGGGCGTCGTCACGGTGAGCGCGACGGGCTTCAAGGGCGCCAAGTCGTACTACTCCACGTACGGCCTGAACGCGGTCGACGTGGCGGCGCCGGGCGGCGACCGCTACCAGATCCCGGACACCCCGTCGGCCAACGGCCGCATCCTGTCGACGATGCCGAACAACGCGTACGGCTTCCTCCAGGGCACCTCGATGGCGTCCCCGCACGTGGCCGGTGTGGCCGCGCTGCTGAAGTCCACGCACCCGTGGGCGTCGCCGGGGGCCCTGCAGAAGCTGCTCAAGAAGCAGGCGGACAACCCGGGTTGCCCGACCGAGCCGTACGACGGCAACGGTGACGGCGTCGTCGACGCGACGTGCGTGGGCGACGACGAGGTCAACGGCTTCTACGGCTCCGGCATCGTGAACGCGCTGCGTGCGGTGAAGTAGCCGAAGCGGACTGCTCGTAGGAGAAGTCGAGGGCCGGGCGGTTCGCCGCCCGGCCCTCAGCCTTGACCGGACTCACGCGGGGACGCGTGGCGTCCGTCGCGGCCGGGTGGGCGCGGGCCGTGTGCCGAGGGCGCCGTGGGTCAGCAGCGACTGGGCCGCGATGTACGTGAGCATGATCCAGAGGTCGGGGCGCGGGAGTTGGGGCCAGTCGGCGACACCGGTCGCGATGAAGCTGTCGGACAGCAGGAACAGCGCGCCGCCGAGCCCGGCGACGAGCCCGAGCCGGGCCGCCGCGGTGAAGGCCGTCACTGTGAGGAGCGTGCTGTAGCCGGCGACGGGGACGCGGAGGTCCGCCGGGAGGTCGGGCCACAGCAGGGCGACGGCGACGACGAGAGTGACGGCGTAGCAGGGGGCCAGGAGCGCTGCACGCGCGCGGGGCGGGCCGGGCGCGTGCCGGTGGAAGAGGGCCAGGTAGCAGACGTGGCCGGCGGCGAAGGAGGCCATGCCGGCGAGGAAGGCCGGTTCGGCGCCGGAGAGCAGCAGGACGTCACCGCCCCAGCCGCAGAGGAGGGCCGCCAGGAGGAGCCGGGGCGCGCCGCGGAGCGCCGCCCAGGCGGCCAGCAGGGGCATGAGGAGGGGCTTGGCCGCCTGGTGGCCGGGGGTGAACCCGGCCGCGAGGCTGAGGAGATCGACGGCGGCGGTGAGGGCGAAGGCGGCGAGGAGGATCCCGGGGAGACGGCCGGAGGCGAGGGGGCCACGGGGGCCGGTCACGCGGCCGGACTCTTCTCGGCCGGCTCGACGGGCGTCGCCCGGGCAGCCGTCGGGGACGGGGCCGTCGCGGGCGCCGGCTGCCAGCCGGGGCCGCCGAACACCCGCCCGGCCCGCTCCCGCCAACTGCGCGCCGCCCGCAGGTCCTTGGCGATGGCGACGTACTCGTGGGTGGCGACCTTCAGGGGGTTGTAGGTGTGGATGTTCTTCGTCAACCCGTAGACGGGCCGCTCCACTTCCGGCACGAACGACCCGAAGAGCCGATCCCAGACGATGAGGATGCCGCCGAAGTTGCGGTCCAGGTAGCCGCCTTGGGAGGCGTGGTGGACACGGTGGTGCGAGGGCGTGTTGAAGACGAACTCGAACCACCGGGGCATCTTGTCGATGCGCTCGGTGTGGATCCAGAACTGGTAGACGAGGTTCGCCGAGGAGCAGAACGCGAGGGCGGCCGGGTGGACGCCGGCGGCGACGAGCGGGACGTAGAACGGCCAGACGGTCAGCGAGGTCCAGGGCTGGCGCAGGGCGGTGGTGAGGTTGAACTTCTCGCTGGAGTGGTGGACGACGTGACAGGCCCACAGGATGCGGATGACGTGGTGGCCGCGGTGGGACCAGTAGTAGAAGAAGTCCTGCGCGAGCAGCATCAGGGGGACCGTCCACCACAGGACGGGGACGCGAAGCGGCGTCAGTTCGTACACCGCCGTGTAGACGGCGACGATGGGGATCTTCCACAGGAAGTCGAAGACGAGGCTCCCGAGCCCCATCCCGACGCTCGTGGCCGCGTCCTTCACCTCGTATCCGGCCGCGTCCTCGTCGGGATGGAGGCGGACGCTGATCATCTCGACCACGGAGAGCAGCACGAAGGCGGGTATCGACCACAGCACGACATCGGGCAGGTTCGGCATGGTGGCACGGTATTTCCGCCGGTGGCCTGCGGCTAGTCGTTGTTACCCACAAGTATCAAGGGGGGTACGCGCTTGCTTCTTGGCGATCTCCGCCAACGTCTCCTGCCCGGGGAGGCGGGGCAGTTCGGCCCGGTCGAGCGCGACGGGTGTGTCGGGGGGCCGCGTGCGGCGGGCCGGTGGCCCGGTCAACTGCACGTCGGCGCCGCTGACATGTGCCCGTGCGGCGGGCGGTGTGCCGGGGCTGTCGGTGGGGGACCGTATCCTCAGTGACCATGCTCGAAGACCGTACGACCACAGCGCCCTCCCCCATGGAGTGGCCGGCCGCCTATCCCCAGGGGTACGCGGTCGTCGACGTGGAGACCACCGGACTGGCCCGCGACGACCGGATCGTCTCCGCCGCCGTCTACCGGCTGGACGGGCGCGGCGAGGTCGAGGACCACTGGTACACGCTGGTCAACCCCGAGCGCGATCCGGGGCCGGTGTGGATACACGGTCTGACGAGCGAGGCGCTCGAAGGGGCGCCCCTGTTCCGGGACGTGGCCGGGGAGTTCGCCGAGCGGCTCGCGGGCCGGGTGCTCGTCGCGCACAACGCGGTCTTCGACTGGCAGATGATCGCGCGGGAGTACGCGCGCGCGGAGCGCGAGGCGCCGGTGCGTCAGCGGCTGTGCACCATCGCGCTGTCCAAGGAGCTGAGGCTGCCGCTGCCCAACCACAAGCTGGAGTCGCTGGCCGCCCACTTCGGCGTCGTCCAGCAGCGGGCGCACCACGCGCTGGACGACGCGCGCGTGCTCGCGGAGGCGTTCCGGCCGAGTCTGCGGGCCGCGGCGGCGGGCGGGGTGCGGCTGCCGCTGCACGAGTGCCGTCCGCTGACGGAGTGGCAGGACCGGCCCGTGCCGCGCATCGGCCGGCAGGCGAGCGGGCCCGGCGACCACGGGGCCGGCGGATACCGGCCGGGCAGCTGGCGGCCGTCCCGCAAGCGGCCCGCGTGCCCCTACCCCAACCCCGGACGGTACGAACCGGGCGAACGACTCAAGCAGGGCATGCGGGTCGCGTTCTCCGGGGACACCTCCGTCGAGCGCGAACTGCTGGAGGACCGCGCGACCGAGGCGGGCCTGCACGTGGCCACGTCCCTCTCGCGGCTGACCAGTCTGCTGGTCACCAACGATCCCGACTCGGGCACCTCGAAGGTGGTCAAGGCCCGGCAGTACGGCACGCCGGTGGTCGACGAGGCGGCGTTCGGGCAGTTGCTGGGCGACGTGGAGCCGGCCTCGCGGGGATGACCGTACGGACGGGTGATTGACGGGCGACTCGCCTGGAGCCGACTCGCCCGCGCCGCTCCGACGGCTCACCCTGTGGCGCATGGCGACATGTGAAGTCTGCGGCAACAACTACGGCATGACCTTCGAGGTGCACGCGCAGGGCGCGGTGCACGTCTTCGACTGCTTCTCCTGCGCGATCCACCGCATGGCACCGATCTGCGAGCACTGTCGTGTGCAGATCATCGGGCAGGGCGTCGATGTCGAGGGCCACTGGTACTGCGGCGCCCACTGCGCTCGCGCGGAGGGGAAGGTGGGGATCGTCGACCGGGTCTGAGACCGCCCCCACCCGCGTGCGCCCCAGGGCCGAGTTGTACGGTCGTGGGGTGTACCGCTTCCTGTTGTCCCGGCAGTGGGTGATCCTCACGCTGGTCGCCCTGCTGCTCATCCCCACGATGATCAGGCTGGGCATCTGGCAGATGCACCGCTACGAGGAGCGCACCGCCCGCAACCAGCTGGTCTCGGACGCGCTCTCCTCCGCGCCGGTCCCGGTGGAGCGCATGACGTCACCGGGGCACGTGGTGACCAGGGACGAGCGGTACCGCAACGTCAGCGCCACGGGCCGGTTCGACACCTCGCGGGAAGTCGTCGTCCGGCGGCGCGTCAACGCCGACGAGGCGGTCGGCTTCCACGTACTCACCCCGTTCGTGCTGACGGACGGCAAGGTGCTGCTGGTCAACCGGGGCTGGGTCCCCGCCGACGCCCCCACGCAGACCGCGTTCCCCCGGGTGCCCGCGCCGCCCGCCGGACAGATCACCGTCACCGGGCGGCTCATGCCCGACGAGACGACCGAGGCGAGCGGCATCAAGGACCTCAAGGGCCTCCCCGACCGGCAGGTCATGCTGATCAACAGCGAGCAGGAGGCGCGCCGCCTCGGCGCGCCGGTGCTCGGCGGCTACATCGCGCTGACCTCGCCCGCGCCCCGGGGTGACACCCCGCAGCTCATCGGCCGCCCCGGTGACGAGGACGCCGCGCTGAACTACGCGTACGCCATCCAGTGGTGGCTGTTCTCCGCCGCGGTGCCGGTCGGCTGGGTCGTGCTGGTCCGCCGCGAGCTGCGCGACCGGCGGGAGAGCGCGCAGGAGCAGACGGAGCGGACGGAACCGGCGGCGGTGTAGCCGGCGGTTCCGTCCGGGCGCTTCCTGAGCTGCTGCGGCGGCGACTCTGCGAGGGCCCTGCGGGGGCTGCGCCCGAGCGCTTCGACGTCAGCGGCAGCCGCTCGGCGAATGCGCGGCTCAGCGCGTCAGCAGCAGCGGCTCTGCGGGTGGTCCTCGCGGTGTCGCGTGCGCAGCGCCTGGTACTCACGGCGGGTGGGGACGGGGGCGTGCGGGTGGTCGCGGCGACGCCGTTCGCAGTGACGGTCGTACTCCGCCTCGCCGGTCAGCTCCCGCAGATACCAGCGCACCGCCCGCAGCACGCGCACCGCCGACGCCGCGAGCGCCCGGAGCGCCGTCCTCACCGGCGGGCCTGCGCCAGCGGCTTCGACGGGGCCTGGGCCGGGACGCCGATGCGGGACTCGACGTAGGGGGCCTCCGTCGTCGGGAGGGCCCCCGGGGCGCGTACGGCACGGACGCACACCACCGCCGCGTTCACGATGACCACCGCGACCAGGAGCAGGAAGAGGGCGATCAGGACGCCGTCGACCGTGGAGTTGGTGATCACCGTGTGCATGTCGTCGGGGGACTTGGCCGGCGGCAGGAGCTGCCCCGCGTCGACGGCGTCGGCGTACTTGGCGCGCTGGGCGAAGAAGCCGATCCTGGGGTCGTCGGAGAAGATCTTCTGCCAGCCGGCGGTGAAGGTGATCGCGACGACCCAGGCCAGCGGGACGCCCGTGACCCAGGCCCAGCGCAGTCGGCCGGACTTGACGAGGACCGTCGTGCAGACGGTCAGGGCGATGGCGGCCAGCAGCTGGTTGGCGATGCCGAACAGCGGGAAGAGCTGGTTGATCCCGCCGAGCGGGTCGGTGGCGCCGGCGTGGAGGAAGTAGCCCCAGGCGGCCACGACGAGGGCGCTGCACAGCCAGATCCCCGGCTTCCAGTTGACCCGGCCGACGGGCTTCCACACATTGCCGAGCATGTCCTGGAGCATGAAGCGGCCGACCCGGGTGCCCGCGTCCACCGTGGTCAGGATGAACAGCGCCTCGAACATGATGGCGAAGTGGTACCAGAAGGCCTTCATCGCGGTGCCGCCGAAGACGCCGGAGAAGATCTCCGACATACCGACGGCCAGAGTGGGGGCGCCTCCGGAGCGGGCGATCAGGGTCTGCTCCTCGACGGCCTCGGCGGCCTGGGTGAGCTGGTCGGGCGTGATGGTGAAGCCGAGGCCGGCCACCGCGTGGGACGCGGACTCGACCGTGCCGCCCAGCAGACCCGCCGGTGCGTTCATCGCGTAGTAGAGGCCCGGCTCCAGGGTCGCCGCGGCGATCAGCGCCATGATCGCGACGAACGACTCCATCAGCATGGCGCCGTAGCCGATCATCCGGATCTGGGACTCCTTCTGGATCAGCTTCGGGGTGGTCCCGGAGGCGACCAGGGCGTGGAAGCCGGAGAGCGCGCCACAGGCGACGGTGATGAAGAGGAACGGGAACAGCGAGCCCGCGAAGACCGGGCCGGCGCCCGAGGAGGCGAAGTCGGTCACCGCGTCCGCCCTGAGCACGGGCGCGGCCACGACCACACCGACCGCGAGCAGCGCGATGGTGCCGACCTTCATGAACGTGGAGAGGTAGTCGCGCGGCGCGAGCAGCATCCACACGGGCAGGACGGAGGCGACGAAGCCGTAGCCGATCAGGCACAGGACGAGAGTGGTGGGACTGAGGGTGAAGGCCCCGGCCAGGGAGGAGTTCTGCACCCAGCCGCCGCCGACGATCGCGAGGAGCAGCAGGGCGACGCCGATGAAGCTGGTCTCCACGACCCGGCCGGGGCGGACGCGGTGCAGCCACAGGCCCATGAAGAGGGCAATGGGGATCGTCATCGCTACGGAGAACGTGCCCCACGGGGAGTGAGCGAGCGCGTTGACGACGACCAGCGCGAGCACCCCCAGCAGGATGATCATGATGGCGAAGACGGCGACCAGGGCCGCGGCGCCGCCCACCCGGCCGATCTCGTCCCGGGCCATCTGGCCGAGCGACGTGCCGTCCCGGCGCATCGACAGGAACAGCACGACCATGTCCTGCACGGCCCCGGCGAAGATCACGCCGGCGACGATCCACAGGGTGCCGGGCAGGTATCCCATCTGGGCCGCGAGGACCGGGCCGACCAGCGGTCCGGCGCCGGCGATGGCGGCGAAGTGGTGGCCGAGCAGGACCCGGCGGTCGGTGGGGTGGAAGTCGACGCCGTCCTCCAACCGCTCGGCGGGGGTGGCACGGCGATCGTCCGGCCGCAGCACCCGGCGGGCGATGAACCGCGAGTAGAAGCGGTAGGCGATGGCGTACGAGCCGAGCGCGGCCGTCACCAGCCAGACCGCGGAGATCTCCTCGCCCCGGGCCAGCGCGACCACACCCCAGGCGAGGGCGCCGAGCAGGGCGACGGCCGTCCATGACAGGACCGCACGCAGTGACATACGCGACTTTTCCGGCACCGGTCGGCCGGTTTCGGGCAGGGTGGACGCAGGCATGGCGGCTCCTCGCTCCTACTGCGGGGTGAAAGCGTCCGGCCGCTCGGGCGAGCGGGCGGAGCGGCGACGACGTGGGCCGTGGGGGTCCCGTCCCGTCGTCGGTCTGTGCAAGAGTTGCCCGCCCTCCGGAACCGGTTGACAGCGAAAGTCCGGAATCTTTCCCGCGGCTCTCCGTCAACCGAACGGGCCTTTCGCGCAACCAACGCGTAAGGGCACAGGCACACCAAGGACGGTGACCCATGGCCGACGGAGCCATGACCGCGACGTTCCTCGCCGTGATCGGCGGGGCGTCGCTGCTCGCCGTGACCGCGCGCCGGCTGCGCCCGAACGACCGGCTGCCCTCCCTGGAGGGCTGGGCGCTGGCCGACCGCTCCCTCGGCCCGGTGTGGACCTGGCTGCTGCTCGGCGGAACGATGTTCACGGCGTACACCTTCACGGCCGTGCCGGGACTGGCGTACGGCAACGGCGCGCCCGCGTTCTTCGCCGTGCCGTACACGGTGATCGTCTTCCCGCTCGCCTTCGTCCTGCTGAGCCGGCTGTGGAGCGTGGCCCGCCGGCACGGCTATGTGACCGCCGCCGACTTCGTGCGCGGCCGGTACGGGTCGCCGTCGCTGGCCCTTGCGGTGGCGCTGACCGGGATCCTCGCGACGATGCCGTACCTGGCGCTGCAACTGCTCGGGATCCGGGCGGTGCTGACGGCCGGCGGCGTCTCCCCGCGCGGGCCGGCCGGGGACCTGCTGATGGTAGGCCTGTTCGCGGGGCTCGCGGTGGCCACCTACCGGCACGGGCTGCGCGCGCCGACGCTCATCTCGGCGCTGAAGGCGGTCGCGGTCTTCGTGTCGGTGACGGCGGTCTGCTGGCTGGTGCTGCGACGGCTCGGCGGGCCGGGGGCGGTGTTCGAGGGGGCGGCGCGGCGGATGGGCGGCCCGGACGTCGCCCACTCGCCCCTGATCCTCTCCCCCGGACAGCAGCCGGCGTACGCCACCCTCGCGCTCGGCTCCGCGCTGGCCCTGCTGATGTACCCGCACGTGCTCACCGCGGCGTTCGCCGCCGACGGCCCGCGCACCCTGCGCAAGGTGACGGTGGCGCTGCCGGCCTGGACCGGGCTGCTCGCCCTCTTCGGCCTCCTCGGCGTCGCGGCGCTAGCCGCCGGGGTGCGCGCTCCGGAGGGCGCCGCCGAGTCGGCCGTCCCGATGCTGGTCGACCGGCTGCTGCCCGGGCCGCCGGCCGGGCTGGTGTTCGCGGCGATCACCGTGGGCGCGCTGGTCCCGGCGGCGGTGATGTCGATCGCCGCCGCCACGAGCTTCGTACGCAACGTCTACGTCGAGTACGTCCATCCGACGGCCACGCCCAAGCGGCAGGTGCGCGTCGCCAAGGCGGTGTCGCTGACCGCGAAGGCGGGGGCGGTGGCGTTCGTGCTCGGGCTGCGCGACCAGGACGCCGTCAACCTCCAGCTGCTGGGCGGGGTGTGGATCCTCCAGGTCTTCCCTGCGGTCGCCATCGGGCTGTTCACGGGACGGCTGCGCCCGCGGGCGCTGCTCGCCGGGTGGGCAGCGGGCATGGTGAGCGGCACCTGCCTGGTGGTGCGCGAGGGGTTCTCTCCCATCGTGCGCCTGGGCTTCGGACCGCTGGAGATCTACGCCGGGCTCGCGGCCCTGCTGGTGAACCTGACCGTCGCGGTGGCGGGCAGCACCGTCCTCACGCGCCTCGGCGTGCCGCGCGGCGCCGACTCGACCGACCTGCCGTCCCGCCTGTCCCTCAGGCGACGCCCCGAGACGGGAGCGAACAACCCGTGAGACGCAGACCTCCGACGCCACTGCACCGCCCCGACACCGGCGAGCCGCCCGACCTCGTACCACCCCCGCGCACGGGCGCGCCCCCTGGCCGCCCAGCACCCGCCGGCACAGGCGGGCCTGCCGACCTGACGAGCCCCACCGGCCCGGGCACTCCCGCCGGCCTCACGACACCCGCCGGCCCGAGCGGAGCCACCGATCCGATGCGGCACCCCGTCGCGGGCAGGCACCCTGAGCGCCCAGCAGCCGCCGGCGCAGGCGGGCCCGCCGAGCCGCTCGCGGGTGTGGTAGCCGGTGACCCGGCGGAGCCGCTCGCCGCCGTGGCCGGTGCACCGGCGGAGCCGCTCGCCGAGGAGCGGGAGGCCGGCGTCGCACGGCTCTTCGAGTTGCACTATTCCTCGATGCTGCGGCTCGCCGTGCTGCTCGGCGCCGACGATCCGGAGAACGTGGTCGCCGAGGCCTACTACCAGATCTACCGCAAGTGGCGGCGGCTGCGGGACACCGAGGCGGCGGAGGCCTATCTGCGCTCCACGGTCTGCAATCTGACCCGGATGCGGATACGCCACCTCCAGGTCGCCCGCCGGCATGTCGAGGCCCCCCCGGAGCTGCCCGACGAGGCCGTCGCCTCCGCCGAGAGTACGGCGCTGCTGCGCGACGACCAGCGCGTGCTGATCGACGCGCTCCAGCAGTTGCCGGCCCGGCAGCGCGAGGCGCTCGTGCTGCGACACTGGCTCGGGCTGAGGGAGGGCGAGATCGCCGCCGCGATGGGCATCTCCTGCGGCTCCGTGAAGACCCACACCTCCCGCGGCCTGGCCGCGCTCACCCAGGCGATGGAGGCCCGGCGATGACGCACCGAGACGCGACCGGGTCGCCCGGCACCGGCCAGGACCGCACCGAGCGGGAGCTGCGCGAGGCGCTGGAGGCGCTGGCCGGCGGCGTGCGGCCCGCCCCGGACGCCTACCGCACGGCGCGCGGCGAATGGCTGCGCCGTGAACGCCGCCGGCGACTCGTACTGACCGTGCTCGTGGCCGTCGTCTTCGCGCTGGCCACGCTGATCGGGCTGTGGGTGCTGAACCAGGCCCCCGCGCACACCGGCGTGATCTTCTCCGGCGCGGACGGCGCAATGAGCCACGCTTCACTCCCCCGGCCGCACCCCTGATTGCCCCCGGGGCCCGCCGGGAACCCGCACCCCGTGCATCCCCGCATCGAGGACTACGCCGTCATCGGCGACGAACAGACCGCGGCCCTGGTCGGCAGGGACGGCTCGATCGACTGGCTGTGCCTGCCCCGCTTCGACTCCGGCGCGTGCTTCGCCCGCCTCCTCGGCGACGAGGACAACGGCCACTGGCGGATCGCGCCCTCCGGCCCCGAGGGCCCCTGCACCCGCCGCGCCTACCGCCCCGACACCCTGGTGCTGGACACCGAGTGGGAGACGGCCGACGGGGCCATCCGGGTCACCGACCTGATGCCGCAGCGCGACCGGGCCCCCGACGTCGTACGCGTCGTGGAGGGTCTGCGCGGCCGGGTCACCGTGCGCAGCACGCTGCGGCTGCGCTTCGACTACGGCTCGGTCGTGCCGTGGATGCGGCGGTCCGACGGGCACCGGGTGGCGGTCGCCGGGCCGGACGCGGTGTGGCTGCGCAGCGAACCGGAGGTGCTCACCTGGGGCGAGGACTTCTGCACGTTCTCCGAGTTCACCGTCGAGGAGGGCGAGTCCGTCGCGTTCGTCCTGACCTGGCACCCCTCGCACCATCCGCGTCCGCCGCTGGTCGACCCGCGGGAGGCGCTGCGCGTCAGCGTCGCCGACTGGCAGGCCTGGTCGGCGCGCTGCCGCTACGACGGGCCGCACCGGGACGTCGTCGTGCGCTCCCTGATCACCCTGAAGGCGCTCACCTACGTGCCCACCGGCGGGATCGTCGCCGCGCTCACCACCTCCCTGCCCGAGGAGCTGGGCGGGGTGCGCAACTGGGACTACCGCTACTGCTGGCTGCGCGACTCCACCCTCACCCTCGGCGCCCTGCTCGCCGTCGGCTACGAGGAGGAGGCCGAGGCCTGGCGGAACTGGCTGCTGCGCGCCGTCGCGGGCGACCCGGCCGACCTGCAGATCATGTACGGGCTGGCGGGTGAGCGCCGGCTCCCGGAGTGCGAGCTGCCGTGGCTGTCGGGCTACGCCGGCTCCGCGCCCGTACGCATCGGCAACGGGGCCGTGGACCAGCTCCAGCTGGACGTGTACGGCGAGGTCATGGACTCGCTGTCGCTGGCCCGGGTCGCGGGGATGACGCCGCGGCCGCACATGTGGGCGCTTCAGTGCGCGCTGATGAAATGGCTGTGCGAGCACTGGCGGCAGCCGGACGAGGGGCTGTGGGAGGTGCGCGGCGGCCGGCGGCAGTTCACGCACTCCAAGGTGATGGTGTGGGTGGCCGCCGACCGCGCGGTGCGCACGCTGGAGCGCTATCCGGCGCTGGACGGGGAGCCGGAGCGGTGGCGGGAACTGCGCGACGAGGTGCACCGCGAGGTGTGCGAGAAGGGCTACGACCCCGAGCGGAACACCTTCACGCAGTACTACGGCTCACGTGAACTGGACGCGTCCCTGCTGCTCATCCCGCGCGTCGGTTTCCTGCCCCCGGACGATCCGCGTGTGATCGGCACGGTGGACGCGGTCCGGGCGGAGCTCGGCCACGACGGGCTGGTGCGCCGCTACAGCACCGAGCGGGCCACCGTGGACGGCCTGCCGGGCGACGAGGGCGCGTTCCTGGCCTGCTCGTTCTGGCTCGCGCAGGCCCTGCATCTGACGGGCCGCGCCGACGAGGCGCGGGAGCTGTTCGAACGGCTGGTGGGCCTCACCAACGACGTGGGGCTGCTGGCGGAGGAGTACGACCCGGTGGCGGGCCGCCACCTGGGGAACTATCCGCAGGCCTTCAGTCACATCGGCCTGGTGAACACCGCCCTCACCCTGTTCGACGGCGAGAAGGCAGGATAGGGGCCATGGATCTTGGACTGAGGGACCGGGTGTACATCGTCACGGGAGCCACGCGCGGGCTCGGCAACGCCGCCGCGCGCGAGCTGGTCGCGGACGGCGCGAAGGTCGTCGTCACCGGGCGGGACGAGCAGAGGGTCGCCGACGCGGCGGCCGGGCTCGGGCCGAACGCGTTCGGCGTCGCCGTCGACAACGCCGACCCGGAGGCGGCCGAACGGCTGATCGCCGCCGCGCGGGAGGCCTTCGGCCGCTTCGACGGGATTCTGGTGAGCGTGGGCGGGCCGCCGCCCGGGTTCGTCGCCGACAACTCGGACGAGCAGTGGCAGACGGCGTTCGAGTCGGTGTTCCTGGGCGCGGTGCGGCTGGCGCGGGCGGCGGCGGCCGAGCTGGAGGGCGGGGGCGTCATCGGGTTCGTGCTGTCCGGGTCGGTGCACGAGCCGATCCCGGGGCTGACGATCTCCAACGGGCTGCGCCCCGGGCTCGCCGGCTTCGCGAAGTCCCTCGCCGACGAGCTGGGGCCTCGGGGCATCCGGGTGGTGGGGCTGCTCCCCTCACGCATCGACACGGACCGCGTCCGCGAGCTGGACGGGCTGTCCGCCGACCCGGAGGCGACCCGGGCCGCCAACGAGTCCCGTATCCCCCTGCGCCGTTACGGCAGCCCCGAGGAGTTCGGCCGGGTGGCCGCCTTCCTGCTCTCGCCGGGCGCCTCCTATCTGACCGGGATCATGCTCCCGGTGGACGGCGGGATGCGGCACGGCTTCTGAGCCGTGAGCCACGTGCAGTCAGCGATCAACTCACCCTCTCCGCCGGGTGCTTGGCGGTCTTGAGGCGCACCTCGGCGGGGAGCGCCGGGAGGGCGGCGGAGTCCCGCGCGTGGGCGAGGGACCGGTGTGTGAGGTGGTCCAGGGCGTCCGCCGGGTCGACGTGGGGCTCCAGGGTGAGGCGTACGCGGGCCTCGGGGGCGTCCCTGCGGCCGATGAGGTGGGTCCGGGCGTGGGCGACGCCGTCCAGGCGGGCGGCGTCTCCGTTCAGCACGTCCTCCAGGGCCCGGCCGCGCAGCAGGGCGCCCGCGCCGTCCCCGGTGTCGACGAGGACCTCGCCCAGCCTGCGGCGGCGCAGGTCGGCGATCAGCCACCACAGGGCGAGCAGCACGACCAGCGCCAGCGCGGCGATGACGGCCGGCCACCACCAGGTCTCGTCCCGCCAGTGGGTGCGTTCGGCGGTGCTGAGCAGCACGTCCCGCTTGCCGTCGTGGATCCACCAGGAGGGCGGCGGGGCGCCGAGACCCACCGCGAGCACGGCTGCGCCGAGGGCCAGCAGGACGAGTCCCACGAGTCCGATCGCGACGCGGTTGACGGTCCTGAGCATCGCGTCATCCCTTCCTGCCGAGCCGGCGCACGCGCACCGACAGCGCGGGCGGCCGGGCCAGGCCCAGTCCGCGGATCGCGTCGCCGAGCACGGCGTCGAGGTCGGTCCGTACGTCGTCCAGATCTCGGAAGTGGGAGACCGCGCGCACGTCGGCCTTGCGGCGCCCGGCGTGCACCCGGACCGACTGCACGCCGGCGACCTCCATGGCCCGGTCGCGCAGCACCAGTGCGGCGGCGCCCCGGTGGAGCCCGGCGCGCACGTCGGGGTGAGTGCGCCGCATGGGCAGGACGCGGCGCATGCCGGGCGTGACGGCGAGGAGGACCAGCCACAGGCCGAGGGCGGCGGCGACGCCCGCGCCGACGAGCACCCAGGTGTCGTCCAGGGGCCGTTGGGCGAGTTGCCGGGCGAGTTCGCGCCGGGCGCGCAGGGCGGGCCGGTGGGCGCGGACGGCGGCGACGTCGTAGAGGAGGGCGCCCGCCAGGACCAGGAGCGGGAGCGCGACGAGCGCCGCCGGGACGCGCCGCGCGGACCAGAAGCGGCCGCCGCGCGTGGTCGGGGCGGGGCCCGGGCCGGCGTCCGGCGGACCCTGCGGCTCGTGCGGGTCGTGCGGGTCGTGCGGGTCGTGGGAGTCGTAGGGGTCCTGCGGGTCCTGGGGGGACTTGTCCAGGACCGGCAGCCGTCGTGTGGTGCCCTCGGAACTCCGGGGCTCGCTCATCGAGTCCTCCCGTGCGCCGGGCCGTGTGCCGCCGTCAGGTACAGCCGTTCGACCTGCACGGCGACTTCCGGCACCTCCATGCCCACCAACGCGCCTACCCGCTCAGTAACATGACGACGCACCGCGTGGCAGCGGGGGCCGATGTCCGTCGGGTAGCCGAGTTCGAGGTGGACGCGGACGCGGGCCGCCTCGTGGTGCTGCACGATGACGGTGGCGTGCGGGCGGGCGGCCTCGGGCGGCAGCGGTCCGACGGCCTCGCGGGCGGCCTGCGAGGCCACCTTGGCGACGACCCGGTCGGCGATCCGGGTCGCGCCGCGTTCTCCGGGCGGGACGCCCGCCGCCGCTGGGCGCCCGCCGGGGGCGCCGGTCCCCTCGTTCACGGCGGTCACCTGCGCCGGTGCTCACGGGTGCGGAAGAAGTCGCCGCGGTCCAGGTCCCCCTCGAGGAACCGGCCCACGACGAAGCCGACGGCGCCCAGCGCCGCCACCAGCACGAAGGCCCCGAACCCGCCGAAGTATCCGGCGAAGCCCAGTGCCATGCCGGCGATCATGCCGACCAAGGCCATGTTCAAGATGCACTCCCTTCAGCGGTCCGGTCACCCGGCCGCCGACGCGTCACTGGAGCCGGGGCTCCGGCTCCTCGTCCTCTTCCTCGGGCAGCTTCACGTCGCTCACCGCGATGTTGACCTCGACGACCTCCAGGCCGGTCATCCGCTCCACCCCGGCGACGACGTTCTCCCGCACGTCCCGGGCGACGTCCGAGATGGACACGCCGTAGTCGACGACGATCTCCAGGTCGAGCGCGGTCTGCACCTCGCCGACCTCCGCCTTGACGCCCCGGGTCGCCGACTTGCCCCCGCCGGGCACGCGGTCCCGTACCGCGCCGAAGGTGCGGCTGACTCCGCTGCCCATGGCGTGGACGCCGAAGACGTCGCGCGCCGCCAGCCCGGCGATCTTCTCCACGACTCCGTCGGCGATGGTGGTCCGCCCGCGGCTGCCCGGGTCCCCGCCGCCCTTCCGGGTGGCCCTGCGGGTCTGCGTCGGGTCGGTGCCGCCGTCCGGTGTCTGCGTCCGGTTCTGCTCCGTCGTCTCGCTCATCGCCGCACGTCCTTCTTATGCGATTTACCCTCTACGTCAATTGTCGTCCTTATTGCCACGTTAAGCGCCGTTTCCTGAACTCGCTCCGGGAATGGGGCAGGCTGGAGGAATGACGGCTGAACGGTGGACGCGTGCGGTGCGGGAGCAGCTGGGGCTGGGCAGACTGCTGCCGCTGGGCGGGCCGCGGGACGGCGTGTGGATCGCGGAGGGCGCGGCGGACACGGCGCTGAGGCGTGCGGTGCGGGAGGTGCGGGGCGTACGCCTGGGGGGACTGCGGATCGCGCTCGCGGATCCGTCCGGGGTGTACGAGCCGGCCGTGCCGCCACCGCCGAGCGGGCTCCCGCCGGGGCCGCTGCGGGTGACGGCCGACTTCGCGGCGACGGCGTCCGAGCCGCTGCCGGCCGCGGCGTCCCGTCTGCGCGAGGCGCTGGCCGCGGCGGCGGAGGGGGTGGGGCTAGCGGTCTCGGAGGTGGATCTGCGGGTGACGGCACTGCTGGAGGCAGGGGAGGAAGGGGCCGACGGGGAGCGGGAGCCGGTCCTGGGGCCGCCGGCGTCGGCGACCGCGCCGGATCAGCCCGCCCGGGAAGGCGATGAGCTGCGGGTGAGCGTCTCGGCGCTCGCCGTGCCGGGGGTGGCGGAGCTGACGGCGACGCTCGGGCGGAGCGTCCACATCGAGGAGCGGCAGCTCACCGGCGCCGCACTCCCCCGCCGCCATGTGCGCGTGGAGCTCGCGGTGAGCGCGGCCCACCGGGCGCTGGACGTGGCCCGGCGGGTCCGCGAGGCGGTGACGACGGCACTGCCGGATCACCCCACGGTGACGGTGCTGGTCACCGCCGTGCGATGACCCCTCAGTCGCCGAGGCCGGCCAGGTCGCGGAGCCGGCGGGCCTGGGCGGCTCGCTCGGCGGCGCGCTGCTCGTCGTACGTCCGCTCGCCCGCGCCCCGCAGCAGCGCCTTGGTCTCGATGACGGCCTCGCGCGGCGCGGCCAGGAGCGCCGCCGCCAGTTCGCCGACGGTCGCGTCGAGGTCAGCCGCGGGCACGGCGATGTTGGCGAGGCCGGAGCTCACCGCCTCCTCGGCGTGCACGAAGCGGCCGGTGAGGCAGATCTCGACGGCGCGGCCGTAACCGACCAGCGAGACGAGCGGGTGGGTGCCGGTGAGGTCGGGGACCAGGCCGAGGCTGGTCTCGCGCATGGCGAACTGCACGTCGTCGGCGACGACGCGCAGGTCGCAGGCGAGCGCGAGCTGGAATCCCGCACCGATGGCATGGCCCTGCACGGCGGCGACGGACACGAGGTCGTTGCGCCGCCACCAGGTGAAGCCCTCCTGGAACTGCGCGATGGCGCCGTCGAGTTCGGCGTCGCCACTGCGCGCGAGGTCGACGAAGGACGGTTCGCCCTCGATCCCCTCGGGCGTGAACATCTGCCGGTCGAGTCCGGCGGAGAAGGACTTGCCCTCGCCGCGCAGCACGACCACGCGGACGGAGCCCGGCAGCTGCCGCCCGGCCTCGGCGAGCGCGCGCCACATCGCGGGGCTCTGCGCGTTGCGCTTGGCCGGGTTGGTCAGCGTCACCGTCGCGAGCGCGTCGTCGACGGTGAGCCGTACGCCGTCCTTGTCGAGCAGGGGAACGAGTTCCTGGTCGGGCGAAGCCATGGGGCGCCTCCGAGGGGTGCGGTCAGCAGAGCATGCTGTGAGCGGTGCTAAGTGACTGCACAGTAACCACCCGGCCGGCCATCAGTCGCCCCGGGCCCCTCGCGGGGCCGGGGAGCGACCGGCCGTGTGGTCACCGTCGAAGGCGGTGGGACCGCGCCCGGTTCAGGACGAGGCGGCCTTCTTGCCCCGCGTCGCCCCGCCACGCCCACGGAGCGTGACGCCCGACTCGCTGAGCATCCGGTGCACGAAGCCATACGAGCGGCCGGTCTCTTCGGCCAGCGCCCGGATGCTCGCACCGGAGTCGTACTTCTTCTTCAGGTCTGCCGCGAGCTTGTCGCGCGCGGCGCCGGTCACCCGGCTGCCCTTCTTCAGAGTCTCGGCCACCCGTGCCTCCTCATGGGAAGTGCGCTCTGGTCCCCTCATGATCACCCCTCCGGGCCTGGATGGCCACCCATTCGGCAAGGTCCGTGCGACATGGTTTTGACGACAGGAGCGCGTACCCACGAACGGAAGCTCATGTTCCGGACGGTGATGTTCGTACGGCCGAACGGGTTGTTTCGTGAATCCGCAGGTCAGAGACGCGAGACGGCCGATCCCCCGTCACTTGGGGGATCGGCCGTGAAATCGGTGTAGGACACACCTCGATACGAGGGGATATCACTCAGATGATGGATCACCGGTAAGCCGAATGATCCATACTCCGTGGATCACGTCATGAGCATGCCGTGAAACACCCCTGAGGTCACGCCAGGGCGACGAGGTCCGCGTAGTCGGCGCCCCACAGGTCCTCGACGCCGTCGGGGAGCAGGATGATCCGCTCGGGCTGGAGCGCCTCCACGGCGCCCTCGTCGTGGGTGACCAGCACGACGGCGCCCTTGTAGGTGCGCAGCGCGCCGAGGATCTCCTCGCGGCTGGCGGGGTCGAGGTTGTTGGTCGGCTCGTCGAGCAGCAGCACGTTCGCCGAGGAGACCACCAGGGTGGCGAGGGCGAGACGGGTCTTCTCGCCGCCGGAGAGGACCCCGGCGGGCTTGTCGACGTCGTCGCCGGAGAACAGGAACGAGCCGAGGACCTTGCGGACCTCGACCAGATCCAGGTCGGGGGCGGCGGACCGCATGTTCTCCAGGACCGTGCGCTCCGGGTCGAGGGTCTCGTGCTCCTGCGCGTAGTAGCCGAGCTTGAGGCCGTGGCCCGCGACGACCTGGCCGGTGTCGGGCTGCTCCGCCCCGCCGAGCAGCCGCAGCAGGGTGGTCTTGCCGGCGCCGTTCAGGCCGAGGATGACGACCCGGGAGCCCTTGTCGATGGCCAGGTCGACGTCGGTGAAGATCTCCAGCGAGCCGTACGACTTCGACAGGCCCTCCGCCATCAGCGGGGTCTTGCCGCAGGGCGCGGGCTCCGGGAAGCGGAGCTTGGCGACCTTGTCGGAGACGCGGACGGCGTCCAGGCCGGAGAGCAGCTTGTCGGCACGGCGGGCCATGTTCTGCGCCGCGACCGTCTTGGTGGCCTTGGCGCGCATCTTGTCGGCCTGCGAGTGCAGGGCCGCCGCCTTCTTCTCGGCGTTGGCGCGCTCGCGCTTGCGGCGCTTCTCGTCGGCCTCGCGCTGCTGCTGGTAGAGCTTCCAGCCCATGTTGTAGACGTCGATCTGGGAGCGGTTGGCGTCCAGGTAGAACACCTTGTTGACGACCGTCTCGACCAGGTCGACGTCGTGGCTGATGACGATGAAGCCGCCGCGGTAGGTCTTGAGGTAGTCCCGCAGCCAGACGATGGAGTCGGCGTCGAGGTGGTTGGTCGGCTCGTCGAGGAGCAGGGTGTCCGCGTCGGAGAACAGGATGCGGGCCAGCTCGACCCGGCGGCGCTGACCGCCGGACAGCGTGTGCAGAGGCTGGCCGAGCACCCGGTCGGGCAGGTTGAGCGCGGCGGCGATGGTGGCGGCCTCGGCCTCGGCGGCGTACCCGCCCTTGGTGAGGAACTCCGTCTCCTGGCGCTCGTACTGCCGCAGGGCCTTCTCGCGGGTGGCGCCCTGGCCGCCCGCGATGCGCTGCTCGTTCTCGCGCATCTTGCGGATCAGGACGTCCAGGCCGCGCGCGGAGAGGATGCGGTCACGGGCGAGGACGTCGAGGTCGCCGGTGCGGGGGTCCTGCGGGAGGTAGCCGACCTCGCCGGAACGGGTGACGGTGCCGCCGGCGGGCATGCCCTCGCCGGCGAGGACCTTGGTGAGGGTGGTCTTGCCTGCGCCGTTGCGGCCGACGAGGCCGATGCGGTCGCCCTTGGCGACGCGGAAGGAGGCGTTCTCGATGAGGATGCGGGCGCCGGCGCGCAGCTCGATGCCGGAGGCGGAGATCACGGACAGACTCCAGGGCGGGTGGGAGGCGGGATGGACGGCTGAGGGCGTTCCCGCCGTCTAATGCGCGAGGAGAATGGCCATGGAGCCATTCTAACGGGGCCGTGCAACCAGTTTTCCGGGCTTCGGCGTCCGGCCGGCGGTGCGCCCGTCCGAGTCGAGGTCAGCGGCTTGCCGGGGCGTTGTCAGTGGCGGGTGCCAGACTGGGCGACGGGTGATATTCCCGACAAGGGCGCCCACGGCTGAGCGAGTGACACGACCGGCGGGACCACGAGGGAGTGATCGGCATGACGGGGACGGGCGGCGGGCGTCCGGGCATCAGCCCGACGGTGCTCTACAAGGACGCGAAGGCGGCGATCCGTCAGCTCACGGAGGCCTTCGGCTTCACCGAGCTGGCTGTGTACGAGGGCCAGGACGGGTCGGTGGCGCACGCCGAGCTGACGCAGTCCGGCGGGGTGGTGATGCTCGGTTCGAAGGGCACCGGCAGCGCCTTCGACACGGCGATGAAGGACGCGGGCCCGGTCGGGGTGTACGTCGTGGTGGACGACGTGGACGCCCACCACAGGAGGGCCGTGGAGCACGGCGCGGAGATCCTGATGCCGCCGACGGACCAGGACTACGGCTCACGCGACTACATGGCCCAAGACGTCGAGGGCAACGTCTGGAGCTTCGGGACGTACCAGCCGTCGGTGCCGGGCTGAGGGCCTGCCGTGCGGGGCGGCCGGCGGGGCCGCCCCGTGGTCGAGCCTCCGCCCGTGGTTCAGCTGCCTCCGGTGTGCACCTGGAAGGCGGCGCGGCGGACGGCCTTGGCGAGGGCGGGGTCGGGGTGCGCGGCGGCGAGCGCCACCAGCACCTGCACGGTGCGCGGATGCCCGACGGCGCGGACCTCGGCGAGGAGCGCGGGGACCGTCGGCTGAAGCGCGGACTCCAGGTGTCTGACGAGCATCGGGGCCTCACCGTGGTCGGCGACGGCCGCGGCGGTGTCGACCCACAGCCAGGTGGCCTCCTCGCGGGTGAGCACCTCGTGCGCGTCCTCGGGGTCCACTCCGTCGTGCTCGGCGAGCCAGAGCAGGGCGTACGGCCTGAGGGCGGGCTCGTCCACCACGGCGCGGACGTCGTGCTCGGCCGGGGCGCCGACCACGCGGAGCGCCTCGAAGGCGAGGCCGCGCAGCAGGGCGTCCTCGCCACGGGCGGCGTTCAGCAGCTCGGTGACGGCGCTGCCGACGGGGCGGGCGGCGAGCCAGGCGCGGTACTCGGCGCGGGCGGCGTTGGGGCGGAGCTGGGCGCAGCCGCGGAGCATGTCCTCGGCGGACTGCTCGATGTGGCCGGCGGGGCTCTGCGCGGCGACGCAGATCTGCTCCAGCTTGACCCAGACCGCCCAGTTGCCGAGCGGGGTGAGGGTGGCGTGTCCGTCGCCGCAGGTGAGGGCGCCCACCGAGGCGAGGGCGCGCAGGGCCCAGTCGAGGAGGGGGGCGAGCTCGGCGTCCTGGGCGGGCTCCGCCTGGCCGGCGACGGCGGCGGGGCGCGGGACCTTGGGGCGCGCGGTGACGGCTTCGGGGCCGTAGGAGACCTCGCAGCGTTCGGTGCGCAGTTCGGTGACGCGCTGGCAGAGGAGGTCGAGGAGCTGGTCCACGGGGACGGGGCCGGCGGACAGCTGGAGGAAGGAGAGCACCTGGGGCATCGCCGAGACGACCTCGGCCACGGCGGCGGACTCCTGGTCCCGGGGTTCGGGCAGGGCGAGGGACCAGGCGTCGAAGAGGGCGACCCAGCCGCGCAGGACGGCGCTGTCGTCGCGGTCCCAGGCGCGCAGGCGCCAGCCGGGGCGGGCGCTGTCGCCGTGGACCTCGACGAGGCCGGCGAGGCGGGCGGTGTCCCAGTCGGCGCGGACCTGAGAGAGGCTCAGGCCGAGGTCACTGGCCGCCCGTTCGGCCGTGGTGTCGGAGAGGGTGGCCTTGCCGTCGGTCGCCGCGTCCCTGCCGGGGCCGAGGGCGTTGTCGGCCCAGCGGGCGACGCGGGCGGCGGCGGCCAGACCCGAGCGCGCCATTCTGGCCAGCTCCGCCGGGGCGGGGGTGCCCTCCGGCGGGCGGGGCGCGGGGCGGCGCGTGCGCCGCTGGTTCACAGCTGAGGGGGCGGCGGCCAGGGGTCGCGGGCGGACGAGTCGAAGCCTGGAGTCGCGCGGGATACGGGACGTCACGGGTGCAGTCTTCCGGTTGACGGTCCGAAAACCCAAACGGAATGCCACGAGGGGCTATGGGGTCGGTCAACGGGTGGGGGTGGGAGGGGGTGTGGAGATGCGATCTGGCCAGTGGTACGGCGTTTAACGGAACGTGGGGTGGTCCTGCGGGGCGAGCCGGGTGAAGTGGGCGTCGGGGGTGCGTGAACCGGGGTCCGTGCCGGGGCGGGGTGGGGTGAGTGGCCTGCGTTGCCGGGTGCCGCCCGCGCCCACCCTCCCCACTCTCGGCTCGCTCGAGCGGGGACCCCCATCGCCCCAGCGGCACGACTGCCCGCAGGCTGGGTGGGGCGGGGGCGTGAGAGCGGGGGCGGCGGCGCGGTGGGACGCAGGCTGGGGGGCGTGGGTGAGGGCCGGGGCTGCTCGTGCGGCGGGCCGGGAGCTGCGTAGGTGACGGTCGGATGAGCCGGGGCTGCCCGTGCGGCGGGACGCAGGCTGGGTGGGTGGGGGTTACATCAGGGGGGTGAGGAAGCGGCGGAGGGATTCTTCGTAGGGGGTGGGGGTTGTGTTCCACATGGCTGCGTGGGGAGCGTCGGGGATCGGGTGGAGGGTGACCAGATCGGGGCGTCGGGCGGCCAGGGCGCGGGACGGGCCCCACGGGGCGACCCGGTCGTCGGGGCCGTGGAAGATCAGGGTGGGGGCGGCGAGGAGGGAGGGATCCGAGGCGGGGTCGGCGTGCAGGCCGGTGCGGCCCTGGGCGGCGCGGACCGCCAGCGGCAGCAGCGGGCCGGGGGTGTGGCGGGCGGCGGCGAGGGCGCGCAGGGTCGCCTGCCAGTCGAGGACCGGGGAGTCGAGCACCACCCCGGAGATCAGATGCCGCAGGCCCGAGCGGGTGGCGGCGCGCAGGGCCATGGTCGCGCCGGTGGACCAGCCGAGCAGCACGAGGCGTTCGGCGCCATAGCGGACGGCGTACCGCATCGCCGCGTCCACGTCGCGCCACTCGGTCTCGCCGAGGTGGTTCAGCCCGTCCGGCGAACGGGGCGCTCCTAGGTCGCCTCGGTAGGCGAGGGCGAGGACCGGGAAGCGGCGGCTGTGCAGGAAGCCGGTGAGGTTGAGGGCGTGCTCCCGGGTGGCGCCCAGGCCGTGCACGGCGATGACCCAGGTGCGGCGCGCCCCGGGGACGAACCAGGCGGGCAGCGCGCCGAGTTCGCCGGGCACGTCGACGTCGGCGTGGTCGAGGCCGAGCGCGCTGCCGGGGTTGCCGACGTACAGGTTGGGCGTGAGCCAGACGGCGTCGCCGGCGCTCAGGCTGCCGTGGGTGACGCGTTCGAGGCGGCGTACGACGCTGTCGGCGGAGTGCGGGGCGTCGGTCAGGACGGGCCCGACGACCGCGTGGGAGCCGTCGCCGGCGAGGCCGTAGGTTCCGGGGCGCAGACTGGCGAGGTCGCGGGTGAGGGTGATCCGGCCGGGGGCCGTGCCGTGCACGGTGAGCCGGGGTTCCGTGGGCAGGGGCCGGCCGGGCGGCGCCTTGAGCGCGGCGTCGCTGGCGAGTCTGCCGGCGGCGACACTGACGGCGCCGGCGGCCAGGGCTGCGGTGACGGCGGCGGCCGTCGCGGTGACAGTGCGCACCCGTCCAGTGTCCCGGCGGATTCCCGTACCGGCCAGTGCTGAGACGCACACCGGTGCCCCCGGCTCACGGACACCGGTTCACGCGCCCCCGGCGCCCGCCTCACCCGAGCCGTCTCCCCTCCCCCGCTGGCCGTACCCCCGCAGCCGCTCCCCCGCCTCGGTCATCTGCTCGGCGGTCAGGAGGCTCGGGGTGAGGCCGGGGACGCTGGACGCGGTCAGCCACAGGCGGCACATCCACTCCAGCTGGGCCGTGCGGTCGTAGGCCTGGTCGAGGGTGGCGCCGTAGGTGAGGGCGCCGTGGTTGCGCAGGAGGCAGCCGGTGCGGTCGGCGAGGGCGCGCAGCGCGTTCGCGGCCAGCTCGTCGGTGCCGTAGGCGGCGTAGGGGGCGACCCGTACGGGGCCGCCGAGGGCGGCGGCCATGTAGTGGACGGTCGGGAGCTCGGTCACGAGGGTCGAGACGGCCGTGGCGTGCACGGCGTGGGTGTGGACGACGGCGCGGGCGTCGGTGGCGCCGTACACGGCCAGGTGCATGGGCAGTTCGCTCGTCGGGACGAGGCTGCCCAGCACCTGCCGTCCGTCGAGGTCGACGCCGGTGACGTCGTGCGGCGTCAGCCGGTCGTAGGGCACGCCCGAGGGGGTGACCAGGACGGTGTCGCCGACGCGGACGGAGACGTTGCCGGAGGTGCCGACGACCAGTCCGTCGGCCACCGTGCGGCGGGCCGTCGCCACCAGCTCCTCCCAGGCGGCCGCCACCCGAGCCGCGTCATGACCGGCGCCGGGGGCGGCGTGCTCCTCGGTCACCCGTTCGTGGTCCCTACCGTGATCCATGCCGTGATCCTCCCAGCGGCCGCGTCCTCCGGGCCTGCGGACGCACAAGCGGAATGCGTTCCGCCGTGTGCTGACACCACGACGCCCGCCCCAGTTCACCTTCCGTTCACCCTGGTTACTTACGTTCTTCGAGCCAATGACGCTCGAACGATTGCCTGGGTAAATGGAAAGCTTCTCGCTGATCCTCGCGATTGTGGTCGTAACCGCACTCGCGTTCGATTTCACGAACGGTTTCCACGACACCGCCAACGCGATGGCCACCACCATCTCGACCGGTGCGCTCAAGCCCAAGGTCGCGGTGGCCATGTCCGCCGTGCTCAACCTTGTGGGTGCTTTCCTCTCCGTGGAGGTCGCCAACACGATCTCCAAGGGGCTCGTCGACGAGACCGGTATCCGTCCCGAGGTCATCTTCGCGGCCCTGGTCGGCGCGATCCTCTGGAACCTGCTGACCTGGCTGGTCGGACTGCCCTCCAGCTCCTCGCACGCCCTCATGGGCGGCCTGATCGGCGCCACCATCGCCTCCGCGGGCGTCGGCGCCGTCCACGGTGACGTGCTCGTCACCAAGGTGCTCCTCCCCGCGGTCGCGGCCCCGATCGTCGCCGGCATCGCCGCGATGCTCGCCACCCGCCTGTCGTACACGATGGGCAAGAAGGCCGACGGCAAGGCCGCCGAGAAGGGCTACCGGGCCGGACAGATCGCCTCCGCGGGCCTGGTCTCCCTCGCCCACGGCACCAACGACGCCCAGAAGACGATGGGCATCATCACCCTCGCCCTGGTCGCCGGCGGCACCGTCGCTCCCGACTCCGACCCGCCCCTGTGGGTCATCCTCTCCGCCGGCATCGCGATCGCGCTCGGCACCTACCTCGGCGGCTGGCGCATCATCCGCACCATGGGCAAGGGCCTGACCGACCTCCAGCCGCAGCAGGGCTTCGCCGCCCAGACCAGCGCGGCCACGGTCATCCTGGCCTCCTCCCACCTCGGCTTCTCCCTCTCCACCACCCACTCGGTCTCCGGCGCGGTGATGGGCGCGGGCCTGGGCCGCAAGGGCGGCGTCGTCCGCTGGTCGACCGCCACCCGCATGTTCGTCGCCTGGGGCCTGACGCTCCCGGCAGCGGCCCTGGTCGGCGCGCTCGCCGAGTACGTCACGGGCCTCGGCGACTGGGGCACCGCGGTCGTCGCGATCTTCCTGATCGGCTCCAGCGCCGCCATCTGGAAGATCTCCCGCCGCGAGGTCGTCGACCACACCAACGTCAACGAGTCCGAGGAGCCGGCCGGCGTCGTCACCCAGGCGATCGCCGCGGTGACCCCGCCCCCGGCGGGCACGGTCGCCGACGGTCTGACGGCCACCATCCCGGCGCCCGCCGCCGAGTCGGCCCCGCCGGCCGCGACCACCACCGTCTGAGCCCCGCCCACCCCGGTACGAAGGAAGAAATCGTATGAAGATCGACTGGGCGGCTCTCGGCTCCGTCTTCGGCGTCAGCCTGGTGGTCACCGTGGCCCTCGTCGGCCTGTTCACCCTCGGCATCATGGGCCTCTCCCGCCGCGAGCGGGCCGTGGCCCAGGGCGACTCGGCCGCCCTCGCGGTCACCGGCGCGTACGCGTGCTTCGCGGCGTGCGCGGCGGCGGTGGCGTACGGCATCTCGCTGATCGTCGCCTAGCACCCCCCGAGGGACGCGCATCCGGGGCGCGGGACGGTTCACCGTCCCGCGCCCCACACGCGTCCGCCCCGCGCCCCGCACGTGCGTACAGGGTCGCGCGTGGGCGCGCACCCGGGCGCGAGGGGGCGTGTGGGCTTCTGCACACACCCCCGTCGCAGGTCAACAGCAAGTTGACGGCCCTTCCGCGCCCGTGGTGGACTGCCCACGCCATGTACGGCGGCAGGAGAGGAAGCCGGTGCGAATCCGGCGCGGTCCCGCCACTGTCACCGGGGGCGGTCACGATCCCCGGGAGCCAGGAACTCTCGCCGCCGGTCTCGTCGAACCAGGGCGCGGACACCCTGAGTGAGGACATAACGCCATGCCCGGCCGCCGTTCGAGGACCAGCACCAGGCCACTCCCCGCCCCCGCGGCCGGCTGAGCCCATGGGTGCCGATCGCGTCCACGCGTACGGCGCCGCCGCCGGCCTCCTGGGGGACCTGCTCCTCGGCGATCCGCGCCGCGGGCATCCGGTGGCCGTGTTCGGCCGGGCCGCCGCCGGTGTGGAGCGTGCGCTGTACCGGGACCACCGCGGCTGGGGCGCATTGCACACCGCCGTGTGCGCCGGGGGCGCCGTGGCGCTCGGAGCGCTCGCCTCCCGGACCGTACGCTCCTCCCCCGCCGTCTCCGTCGCGCTGACCGGGGCGGCCACCTGGGCCGTCGTCGGGGGGACGTCCCTCGTACGCGAGGCGCGGGCCATCGGGCGGGCCCTGGAGGCGGGCGACGTCGAGGCCGCGCGGGAGCGGCTTCCCCATCTGTGCGGGCGGGACCCGCAGTCGCTGGACGCCGACGGGATCGCGCGAGCGGTGGTGGAGTCGGTCGCCGAGAACACCTCCGACGCCGTCGTCGGGGCGCTGGTGTGGGGAGCAGTCGGCGGAGTGCCGGGGCTGCTCGGCTTCCGGGCCGTCAACACGCTGGACGCCATGGTCGGGCACCGGTCGCCCCGCTACCGGCGCTTCGGGTGGGCCTCGGCCCGCCTCGACGACGTCGCCGGCTGGCCGGGGGCGCGGCTGACCGCCGTCCTGGCGGCCCTCGCCGGGGACGACCGGCGGGGCGCGGTGCGGGCCTGGCGCGCCGACGCCGGCAAGCACCCGAGCCCCAACGCCGGGCCGGTGGAGGCCTCCTTCGCGGGCGCCCTCGGGGTGCGGCTGGGCGGGACGCTCTCCTACGGCGGCCGGGTCGAGCACCGGCCCGTGCTCAACGGGGCGGCCGGGCGGGCCGTCGTGCCCGGGGACATCGAACGTGCCGCGCGGCTCTCCCGCCGCGTCGGCCTGCTCGCGCTCGGCGTCACGGTGGCCGCACGCGCCGTCGCGGCGAAAGCGAAGGCCACAAGCACAGTCACAGTCACAAGCAGCACAGCCAGAGCCACAGCCACAGCGGGATCGAAAGGGCGTGCGTCATGAGCGGGGGGCTCCTCGTCGCCGGCACCACCTCCGACGCCGGCAAGAGCGTCGTGACCGCCGGGATCTGCCGGTGGCTGGTGCGGCAGGGCGTGAAGGTGGCGCCGTTCAAGGCGCAGAACATGTCGCTGAACTCGTTCGTGACGCGTGAGGGCGCCGAGATCGGGCGGGCCCAGGCGATGCAGGCCCAGGCCTGCCGGGTCGAGCCGACCGCGCTGATGAACCCGGTGCTGCTCAAGCCGGGCGGCGAGCAGAGCAGCCAGGTCGTGCTGCTCGGCAAGCCCGTCGGCGAGATGAGCGCCCGCGGCTACCACGGCGGGCGCCGGCAGCGGCTGCTGGAGACGGTGCTGGACTGCCTGGCCGAGCTGCGGGACACGTATGACGCCGTGATCTGCGAGGGGGCGGGCAGTCCCGCCGAGATCAACCTGCGGCGGACCGACATCGTGAACATGGGGCTCGCGCGCAACGCGCGGCTGCCGGTGCTGGTGGTGGGCGACATCGACCGCGGGGGCGTCTTCGCCTCCTTCTTCGGGACCGTCGCCCTGCTCTCCCCCGAGGACCAGGAACTCGTCGCCGGGTTCCTCGTGAACAAGTTCCGCGGTGACGTCTCGCTGCTGGAGCCGGGCCTGGACATGCTGCACGGGCTCACCGGGCGGCACACGTACGGGGTGCTGCCGTTCCGGCACGGTCTCGGCATCGACGAGGAGGACGGGCTGAGGGTCTCGCTGCGGGGCACCGTGCGCGAGTCGAACGTCGCCCCGCCCGTCGGCGAGGACGTGCTGCGGGTCGCCGTGTGCGCCGTGCCGCTGATGTCCAACTTCACCGACGTGGACGCGCTGGCCGCCGAGCCCGGGGTCGTGGTGCGGTTCGTGGACCGGCCGGAGGAACTGGCCGACGCCGACCTCGTGGTGATCCCGGGGACCAGGGGGACCGTGCGGGCGCTGGAGTGGCTGCGTGAGCGCGGGCTCGCGGACGCCGTGCGGCGCAGGGCCGCCGAGGGGCGGCCGGTGCTCGGCGTCTGCGGCGGGTTCCAGGTGCTCGGCGAGCACATCGACGACGAGGTGGAGAGCCGGCGCGGACAGGTGGAGGGGCTCGGCCTGCTGCCGGTGCGGGTGCGGTTCGCCCGCGAGAAGACCCTCACCCGGCCGGTGGGCGAGGCGCTCGGCGAGCGGGTCGAGGGGTACGAGATCCATCACGGCGTGGCCACCGTCGAGGGCGGCGAGCCCTTCCTGGACGGCTGTCGCGTCGGGCAGACCTGGGGCACCCACTGGCACGGCTCGCTGGAGTCGGACGGCTTCCGGCGGGCCTTCCTGCGCGAGGTGGCCGCCGCCGCTGGCCGCCGGTTCGTGCCGGCCCCCGACACCTCGTTCGCCGCGCTGCGCGAGGAGCAGCTCGACCGGCTCGGCGACCTGATCGAGGAGCACGCGGACACCGACGCGCTGTGGCGGCTCATCGAGTCGGGCGCGCCGCCGGGACTGCCGTTCGTCCCGCCGGGGGCGCCCGTATGAGCCTTCCACCCCTGTCCCCGTCCTCGCCGACCGCCTGCGCCGACCCGGCGTCCGAAGGAGTGATCGTCACGTGACCACCCCCTTTCCGTTCACGGCCGTCGTCGGACAGGACGACCTCCGGCTGGCGCTGCTCCTGAACGCGGTGAGTCCGGCGGTCGGCGGGGTCCTGGTGCGCGGTGAGAAGGGCACCGCCAAGTCGACGGCGGTGCGGGCGCTTTCGGCGCTGCTGCCGGAGGTGGCGGTGGTGCCCGGGTGCCGTTTCTCCTGCGACCCGGCGGCGCCGGACCCCGGCTGTCCGGACGGGCCGCACGAGGCGGCGGCGGGCGCGACGCGCCCCGCGCGCATGGTGGAGCTGCCCGTCGGCGCGTCGGAGGACCGGCTCGTGGGCGCGCTGGACATCGAACGGGCTCTCGCGGAGGGCGTCAAGGCGTTCGAGCCGGGTCTCCTCGCGGACGCGCACCGCGGCATCCTCTACGTCGACGAGGTCAACCTCCTGCACGACCACCTCGTCGACCTGCTGCTGGACGCGGCGGCGATGGGCGCCTCGTACGTCGAGCGTGAGGGCGTGTCGGTGCGGCACGCCGCCCGCTTCCTGCTCGTCGGGACGATGAACCCCGAAGAGGGCGAGCTGCGGCCGCAGTTGCTGGACCGGTTCGGGCTGACCGTCGAGGTGGCCGCGTCGCGCGAGCCCGAACAGCGGGTGGAGGTCGTGCGGCGGCGGCTCGCCTACGACGACGACCCGGCGGGGTTCGCCGCGGGCTGGGCGCGGGAGGAGGCCGAGGTACGGGCGCGGGTCGTGGCGGCGCGGGAGCTGCTGCCGCATGTGCGGCTCGGCGACGGTGCGTTGCTGCGGATCGCGGCGACCTGCGCCGCGTTCGAGGTGGACGGCATGCGGGCCGACATCGTGATGGCGCGGACGGCGACGGCGCTGGCGGCGTGGGCCGGACGGACCGACGTGCTCGCGGAGGACGTACGGCAGGCGGCGCTGCTCGCGCTGCCGCACCGCCGTCGCCGCAACCCCTTCGACGCGCCGGGCCTGGACGAGGACAAGCTCGACGAGACGCTGGACCGGTTCCCCGACGACGACCTCGACGAGCGGGGCGGCCGGAACGACCGGACCGACGACGGCGACGGCGACGAGGACCCCGACCCCGACGGACCGGGCGGTCCCGGCGGGGGCGGCGGGCTGCCGCCGCAGGACGGGCCCGAGAGCGGCGAGCCGCCGTCCGGTGAGGCGCCCGCGCCGGCGGACCCCGCCGAGAGCAAAGCGGAGGGCGAGGGCGGCCGGCCGGCCGGCGCCGGGGAGCAGTCCGCCGTGCGGGCCGCCGAGCCCTTCCGTACGAAGGTGCTGAGCGTGCCCGGCCTCGGGGAGGGCGCCGCGGGGCGGCGCTCGCGGGCCCGGACCGAGCACGGGCGTACCACCGGGGCCCGGCGTCCGCGCGGGGCGCTCACCAAGCTGCATCTGGCGGCGACCGTGCAGGCCGCCGCGCCCCACCAGCACGCGCGGGCACGATCGGGGCCGGGACTGGTGGTGCGGCGGGACGATCTGCGGCAGGCGACCCGTGAGGGGCGTGAGGGGAACCTCGTGCTGTTCGTGGTCGACGCGTCCGGGTCGATGGCGGCGCGGCAGCGGATGAGCGCCGTGAAGGGCGCCGTGCTGTCGCTGCTGCTGGACGCCTACCAGCGGCGGGACAAGGTGGGGCTGGTGACGTTCCGGGGCTCGGGCGCCGACGTGGCGCTGCCGCCCACCTCGTCGGTGGACGCGGCGGCGGCCCGGCTGGAGGCGCTGCCGACCGGCGGGCGCACCCCGCTCGGCGCCGGGCTGCTGAAGGCGCACGACGTGCTGCGGGTGGAGCGGTTGCGGGATCCCGCGCGGCGGCCGCTGGTCGTGGTGGTCACCGACGGGCGGGCGACGGGTGGGACCGAGCCGGTGGCGTTCGCCGGGCGGGCGGCCCGGCTGTTCGCCGCCGAGGGCACCGCGTCGGTGGTCGTGGACTGCGAGAGGGGACCGGTGCGGCTGGGGCTCGCCGGGCGGCTCGCGGGTGAGCTGGGAGGTACGGCGGTGACGCTCGACGAACTGCGGGCGGACTCGATCGCCGGGCTGGTCAGGGAAGTTCAAGGCGACAGGAGGGCCGCGTAGATGCCGCAGGGACAGCCGAGCGTCGTACCCGACGACGGACTGACGACACGTCAGCGCAGGAACCGGGCGCTCGTGATGGTGCACACCGGTGTCGGGAAGGGCAAGTCGACCGCCGCCTTCGGGCTGGCGTTGCGGGCCTGGAACCAGGGCTGGCCGATCGGGGTGTTCCAGTTCGTCAAGTCGGCGAAGTGGAAGGTCGGCGAGGAGAACGCGCTGCGGGTGCTGGGCGCCAGCGGCGAGGGCGGCTCGGTCGACTGGCACAAGATGGGCGAGGGCTGGTCGTGGATCCAGCGCGACCCCGACGGCGACAACGCCAGCAACGAGGAGAAGGCCCGGGAGGGCTGGGAGCAGGTCAAGCGCGACCTGGCCGCCGAGCGCTACAAGCTGTACGTGCTGGACGAGTTCGCCTACCCGCTGCACTGGGGGTGGATCGACACCGCCGAGGTGATCTCCGTGCTGCGGGACCGGCCCGGGACCCAGCACGTGATCGTCACCGGGCGCAACGCGCCGCAGGAGCTGGTCGACTTCGCCGACCTCGTCACCGACATGTCCAAGGTCAAGCACCCGATGGACGCGGGGCAGAAGGGGCAGCGGGGTATCGAGTGGTGACGTCCGCCTCGTTGTCCTCGCTGGTGTCCTCCTCGGTGTCGGTGCCCCGGCTGGTCGTCGCCGCGCCGTCCTCCGGCAGCGGCAAGACCACCGTCGCGACGGGCCTGATGGCCGCGTTCGCCGCGCGGGGGCTCGCCGTGTCCCCGCACAAGGTGGGCCCGGACTACATCGACCCCGGGTACCACGCACTCGCGACCGGGCGGGTGGGACGCAACCTCGACGCGTACATGTGCGGGCCTGCGTCGGTCGGGCCGCTGTTCGCGCACGGGGCGCGCGGCTGCGATCTGGCGGTCGTCGAGGGCGTGATGGGAATGTTCGACGGGGCCGCCGGGGAAGGGGAGTTGGCGTCCACGGCGCATGTGGCGAAGCTGCTGCGGGCGCCGGTGGTCCTGGTGGTGGACGCCTCGTCGCAGTCGCGGTCGGTGGCGGCGCTGGTGCACGGGTTCGTGTCGTGGGACCCGGAGGTGCGGGTCGGGGGCGTGATCCTGAACAAGGTGGCCTCCGACCGGCACGAGGCGTTGCTGCGGGAGGCGATGGAGTCGGCGGGGGTGCCGGTGCTGGGGGTGCTGCGGCGGACGGCGCAGGTGGACACCCCGTCGCGGCATCTGGGGCTGGTGCCGGTGGCGGAGCGGAGGGCCGCGGCGCTGGACGCCGTGGCGGCGATGGGGGCGCAGGTCGCCGACGGGTGCGACCTGGACGCGGTGATGTCGCTGGCGCGCGGTGCCGGGGTGCTGTCCTGTGCGGCGTGGGACGCGGCCGGCGCTCTCGGCGAGCCGTCCGGGCCGGGCGCGATGGGCCGGGGTGACAGGCCGGTCGTCGCTCTCGCCGGGGGGCCCGCGTTCACCTTCTCCTACGCCGAGCACGCCGAGCTGCTCGCCGCCGCCGGGGCCGAGGTCGTGACCTTCGATCCGCTGCGGGACGAGGGGCTGCCCGAAGGGAGCGCCGGGCTGGTCGTCGGGGGCGGGTTCCCCGAGATGTACGCCGCCGAGCTGTCCGCCAACGAGCCGTTGCGCAAGGCCGTCGCCGAACTGGCGCTCAGCGGCGCCCCGATCGCCGCGGAGTGCGCCGGACTGCTGTATCTGTGCCGGGAGTTGGACGGACAGCCCATGTGCGGGGTGCTCGACGCCTCGGCGCGGATGTCCGGGAAGCTCACCCTCGGCTACCGGGACGCGGTGGCCGTGAGCGACAGCGCGCTGGCCTCGGCCGGGACGCGGATGCGGGGCCACGAGTTCCACCGGACCGTCGTCGAACCGGGGGCGGGGACGGCCCCGGCGTGGGGGCTGCGGAGTCCGCAGCGGCGGGTCGAGGGCTTCGTCCAGGGCGGCGTGCACGCGAGCTACCTGCACACGCACTGGGCGGCCGAGCCGGGCGTGGCCCGGCGCTTCGTGGAGAGGTGCCGTACGCCGTGAACGGCGGTGGCTCAGCCCGACAGGCCCACCACCAGCCAGATGAAGGCCGCGCCCGCGATCGTGCAGAGCACGGTGGAGCGGGCGGGGTGATCGTGGTGGGCCTCGGGCAGGATCTCGGCCGCCGCCAGGTAGAGCAGCGCGCCGGCGAAGAGAGCGAGGTAGCCGCCGAGCAGGTGCTCGGGGATGGTGACGAACGTGGTCGAGGCCGCGCCGAGGACCGGTGCCGCCGCGTCGGCGAACAGCATGATCAGGGCCTTGCGGCGGGCGTTCCCGTACAGGCTCGTGATCGTGTACGTGTTGAAGCCGTCGGCGAAGTCGTGGGCGACGACCGCCAGCGCGACCGCCGTGCCCATGCCGCCGCCGACCTGGAAGGCCGCGCCGATCGCCACGCCGTCCATGGCGCTGTGGCCGACCATCGCAGCGGCCGCCGTCAGGCCGACCTCGGGTGTGCGGCCGCCGTGCTCCCCCGCGCCGTGGGCCGCCCGGCGCAGGGCCAGCAGCCGTTCCACCAGATGGGCCAGCAGGAAGCCGGCCACGAACAGCAGCAGCGCGGCCGGGACGCCGAACACCGCCGTGCCGGCCGCCTCCAGGGCCTCCGGCAGCAGATCCAGGCCGACCACGCCCAGCATCAGGCCGCCGGCCAGCCCCAGCACCAGGTGGCGGCGGTCGGTCACGCGTTGTGCCGTCCAGCCGCCGGCCAACGTCATCAGGAACGCGCCGAGCGCGACGAACACCGCCATGCCCCCTTCGTATCCGATCAGGGCCCGTCCGCGCACCTCCGTGCCCCGGGCAGCGGGGAGGAAGGCCGGTGAGCCTCGTGGTGGGCGTCGGCGCGTCCCGGGGCGTGCCGGTGGAGGAGGTGCTCGGCGTGATCGAGGACGCGCTGCGGGAGGCGGGGCTGTCCGCGCGCGGTGTGGCCGAGCTCGCCACCGTGGACGCCAGGCGCGGCGAACCCGGCGTCATCGGAGCGGCCTTGCGGCTCGGGGTGCCCCTGGTGACGTACTCCGCCGTGGAGTTGGCCGCCGTGCCGGTGCCGAACCCGTCGGACGCGCCGGCCGCCGCGCTGGGCACGCCGTCCGTCGCGGAGGCGGCGGCGCTCGCGGGCGGGGGCGAACTCCTCGTACCGAAAAGGAAGTCGGCGCTGAGGGACGGGCGGCCGGGCAGGGCGACCTGTGCGGTGGTCCGACGCGACGGTTCCGGGCAGCATCAGCACGAAGGGCATGTGGACTGCCATGCACACTGACGGACACGACCTGCGCCACCACGGGGACTCCGAGGTGCGGGACGACGGCGCCGCGCTGGTCGATCTCGCGGTGAACGTCCGCGCGCACACGCCGCCGGACTGGCTGCGCGAGCACATCGCGGCCTCCCTGACCGGTCTCGCCGCCTACCCCGACGGGCGGCGGGCGCGGGCCGCGGTGGCGGAGCGGCACGGGCTGCCGCCGGAGCGGGTGCTGCTGACGGCGGGCGCGGCGGAGGCGTTCGTGCTGCTCGCCCGCGCTTCGAAGGTGCGCCGGCCGGTGGTGGTGCACCCGCAGTTCACGGAGCCGGAGGCGGCGCTGCGGGACGCCGGGCACAGCGTGGACCGGGTGCTGCTGCGGGAGGAGGACGGCTTCCGCCTCGATCCGGCGGCCGTTCCCGAGGACGCCGACCTGGTGGTGATCGGCAACCCCACGAACCCGACGTCGGTGCTGCATCCCGCGCGGGACGTCACGTGCCTGGCCCGGACCGGGCGGACGCTCGTCGTCGACGAGGCGTTCATGGACGCGGTGCCGGGCGAGCGGGAGTCGCTGGCCGGGCGGACTGACGTGCCCGGACTGGTCGTGCTGCGCAGTCTGACGAAGACGTGGGGGCTGGCCGGGTTGCGCATCGGCTATGTGCTCGGCGCGCCGGAGACGATACGGGAGCTGGAGCGGGCGCAGCCGCTGTGGCCGGTGTCGACGCCCGCGTTGGCGGCGGCGCGGGCGTGTGTGTCGGGGCGGGCGGTCGCGGAGGCGGCGCACGCGGCGCGGCGGGGCGCTGCGGACCGGGGGTATCTCGTGGCGGGGCTCGAGCGGTTCTCGGGGCACGGAGTGCGGGTGGCGGGACCGGCGCAGGGGCCGTTCGTGCTGGTGCGGGTGCCTGATGCGGGGGTGGTGCGCGGGCGGTTGCGGGAGCTGGGCTACGCGGTGCGGCGGGGGGACACGTTTCCCGGGCTCGGGGAGGAATGGGTGCGGGTGGCGGTGCGGGACCGCAGGACGGTGGACGGGTTCCTGGAGGCTTTCGGGCGGGCGCTGGCCACCGGCTGAGCCAGTGCCCGCCGGGGGCGCCGGCGGTCCGGGAAGCCGGCGGAGCCCCCTGGCCGCCGCCGCGGGGTCAGCCCACCACGCGTCCGTTCAGCACGACCCGTCGCGGGGCGGCCAGCACGCGTACGTCGGTGCGCGGGTCCTGTTCGTAGACCACCAGGTCGGCCGGGGCGCCCTCGTCCAGGCCCGGCCGGCCCAGCCACGCGCGCGCCGCCCAGGTGGTCGCCGCCAGGGCCCGCACCGGGGGGATGCCGGCCGTGACGAGTTCCTCGACCTCCCCGGCGACCAGCCCGTGGGGCAGGCTGCCGCCGGCGTCGGTGCCGACGTAGACCGGGATGCCGGCGTCGTAGGCGTTGCGGACGGTGTCGTAGCGGCGGGCGTGGAGGCGGCGCATATGGGCGGACCAGGCGGGGAACTTGGCCTCGCCGCCGGCGGCGAGGTCGGGGAAGGTCGCGATGTTCACCAGGGTGGGGACGATGGCGACGCCGCGCGAGGCGAACAGGGGGATCAGCTCGTCGGTGAGGCCCGTGGCGTGTTCGACGCAGTCGATGCCGGACTCCACGAGGTCCTTCAGCGAGTCCTCGGCGAAGCAGTGGGCCGTGACCCGCGCGCCCAGCCGGTGGGCCTCCTTGATCGCCGCCTCGGCGGCCTCCCGGGGCCAGCAGGCGGACAGGTCGCCGAGTTCGCGGTCGATCCAGTCGCCGACCAGCTTCACCCAGCCGTCGCCGCGCCGGGCCTCCTGGGCGACGTAGGCGACGAGGTCGTCCGGTTCGATCTCGTGGGCGTAGCCGCGGAGGTAGCGGCGGGTGCGGGCGATGTGCCGGCCCGCCCGGACGATCTTCGGGAGGTCGGGGCGGTCGTCGGTCCAGCGGGTGTCGGAGGGGGAGCCGGCGTCGCGGATCAGGAGGGTTCCGGCGTCCCGGTCGGTGAGGGCCTGCCGTTCCGCCGTGTCGCGGTCGACCGGGCCGTGCGCGCCCAGGCCCACGTGGCAGTGGGCGTCGACGAGGCCGGGCAGGGCCCAGCCGGTCACCGTGCGCACGTCACGGGCGCCGGCGGGGCGGTCGTAGGAGATCCGCCCGTCGACGACCCACACCTCGTCGTGGACCTGGTCGTCACCGGGTCCGGCGAGGACCCTGCCCTTCACGTGCAGCACCGCGCGATCGCTCATGTACGGCACCCTAGCGACGGGGCGGACGTCGCCTGCCGGGGGCACTGGCTACCGGGTCTTCTTCGCCTCGTTCGGTGTCCCCTCCTCGACCTCGGCCATCGCCGGGTCGAGGATGCGGGAGAGGAAGTGGCGGGTGCGTTCGTGGGCGGGGGCGCCGATGACCCGGTCGGGGGCGCCGTCCTCGACGATCACTCCGCCGTCCATGAAGACGACCCGGTCGGCGACCTCCCGGGCGAAGGTCATCTCGTGCGTGACGACCATCATCGTCATGCCCTCCCGCGCGAGCCCGCGCATCACCGCGAGGACGTCGCCGACGAGTTCGGGGTCCAGGGCCGAGGTCGGCTCGTCGAACAGCATCACCTCGGGGCCCATGGCGAGGGCGCGGGCGATCGCCACCCGCTGCTGCTGGCCGCCGGAGAGGGAGGAGGGGTAGGCGTCCGCCTTGTCGGCGAGGCCCACCCGTTCCAGGTTGGCCGCGGCCACCTTCGCGGCCGCCGCCTTGTCGCGCCGCAGCACCCGGCGCTGCGGCAGGGTGAGGTTCTCGGTCACCGTCAGGTGCGGGAAGAGGTTGAACTGCTGGAAGACCATGCCGATCCGGCGGCGGGCGGCGTCGATGTCGACGTCCGGGTCGGTGAGTTCGGCGCCGCCGACGAACACCTGGCCCCCGGTCGGCTCCTCCAGCAGGTTCACGCAGCGCAGCAGCGTCGACTTGCCCGAGCCGGACGGGCCGATGACGCAGACGACCTCGCCGCGCCGGATCTCCAGGTCGATGCCGCGCAGGACCTCGTTGTCGCCGAACGACTTGCGCAGGCCGCGTACTTCGATCTCCGGTCGGCTCATTTCACGGCCTCCTGGGCCTTGGCCTCCATACGACGCACGACGAAGCCGAGGGGGATCGTGACCAGCAGGTAGCACAGGCCGGCGACGAGGATGGGCGTGGAGTTGGCGGTCGTACTGGCCAGGTCGCGGCCGTACTTGGACAGTTCGCGTTCCTCCAGCGTGACGCCGAGGAACAGCACCAGCGAGGAGTCCTTGAAGAGGAGGACCAGTTCGTTGGTGAGCGGGGGGAGGATGACGCGGAAGGCCTGCGGGATGATGATCGAGACCATCGCGCGGGCCGGGGAGAAGCCGAGCGAACGGGCCGCCTCCATCTGTCCCTTGGGGACGGCCTGGATGCCGGCGCGGATCGTCTCCGCCATGTAGGCGGCGGCGACCAGGCCGAGGGCGAGGGCGACCTTGCCGTAGGTGCCGCCGATGATCTCCGTGCCGGGGAAGGCCAGCGGCACGGCCACGCCGATGAAGATGAAGATCAGCAGGGCGGGCAGACCGCGGAAGATCTCGATGTAGATCCCGGCGAGCCAGCGGTAGGGGCCGACGGACGACAGCCGCATCAGGGCGATGACCATGCCGAGGGCCAGCCCGACCAGGAACCCGGACACCGTGTAGAGCACGGTGTTCTTCAGCGCCAGCGTGATGACCTCGGGGAACATCTGCTCGGCGATGTCGGCCTGGGCGAACTGGTTCTGGAGCCGGCCCCAGTCCGCCGAGAGCGCGAAGGCGATCACGGCGGCGACGAAGACCGCGTACTGGACGCCGCGGGAGACGCCGCGCTTCTGCCGCCGGGTCAGGCCCTTGCGGCGGGGTGTCGCGTCGGGTTCGGCGGCCGCCGCGGGTTCGGTGTCGCTCATGAGGCGGCGGGGGCGGACGGGGCGGCCACCGCCGGGTCGTACGGGCCGATCCACTGCTCGTAGAGCTTCTTGTACGTGCCGTCGGCCTTGGCGTCGGCGATCGCCTTGTTGATGGCCGCGACCAGCTTGGCGTTGCCCTTCTTCACCGTGAAGCCGTACTGCTCGCCGGTGTTGAGGTTGCCGACGACCTTGAAGGCGTCCGCGTTGGCCTTGTCCTTCAACCAGCCCTGGACGACGGGGTAGTCGATGACGACGGCCTTGACCTGGCCGGTGCGCAGGCCGTTGAGGACGGCGTCGGAGGACTCGAAGGAGACCGGGTCGAAGCCCTGCTTCTTGACGTAGTCCTCGCCGGTGGTCTGCGCCTGGGCGCCGAGCTTGACCTTCTTGGCCTTGATGTCGGCGAGGGAGCCGACGCCGGCACTCTTGTCGACGAGGACGGCCTGGGTGGCGTCGAAGTAGGGGTCGGAGAAGTCGACGTTCTTCTTGCGCTCCTCGGTGATGGTCATGCCGGCGGCGGCGAGGTCGCACTCGCCGGAGTTGAGGAACGCGCCGGTCTTGAAGTTCTCGAACGGGGTGTCGAGGATCGCCTGCTTCACACCCAGGTTCTTGGCGACCAGGTCGATGAGGGAGACGTCGAAGCCCTGCACCTTGCCGTCGATCTCCGACTGGAACGGCGGGTACGGCAGGTGGGTGCAGGTGGTGAGCTGTCCGGCCTTGACGAGCTGGACGCCGCCGGCGGTCTTGGCGCCGCCCGAGTCGTCGGTCTTCGTGCAGGCGGTCATGGACAGCAGGCCGGCCGTCACGGTGGCGGCGGCCAGGATGCGGGGGGTCCGGCGCCCGGGGAGCGTGGTCACGGCGGGCCTTCCTGTGCAGGGGTGGTGGGGTGTACGCGATCGTTGTTCAGATTATAAGGATGGGTTTGAGGTACTCAAACCAAACCGATGGTTACAGGGCCGCGCGACCTGCGAAGTCGGCCCCCGGAGTGGGCCGATGGGCGTTTCGTGGGGGTGGGCCGGCTGCCGGTTACTCTCGTCACCTCTACCCCCGTGAGCCGAAAGAGCACCGCTGTGACACACCCGTTCCTGGACCTTGCCCCGCTGAGTGCCGCCCGCTTCGCGTCGATCGAGGACCGGGTGGCGCGGCTGCTGAACACCCGGCAGGACGTCGTGATCATGCAGGGCGAGGCGCTGCTTCCGCTGGAGGGCGCGATCCGCGGCACGGCGGGGCCCGGCACCACCGCGCTGAACATCGTCACCGGGCCGTACGGGCAGACGTTCGGGGACTGGCTGAGGGACTGCGGCGCCACGGTGATCGACCTGGCGGTGCCCTTCCACACGGCGGTCACCGCCGAGCAGGTCCGGGCGGCGTTCGCCGAGCACCCGGAGATCGACTTCGTCTCCCTGGTGCACGCCGAGGCCGCCACCGGCAACACCAACCCGGTCGCGGAGATCGGCGCGGTGGTGCGCGAGCACGGCGCGCTGTTCTACCTGGACGCGGTCGCCTCGGTGGCGGCGGAGCCGGTGCTGCCGGACGTGTGGGGCGTGGACCTGTGCGTGATCGGGGCGCAGAAGGCGATGGGGGGCCCGGCGGGCGTGTCGGCGGTGTCGGTGAGCGAGCGGGCGTGGGCGCTGATGGCGGCGAACCCGAGGGCGCCGCGCCGTTCGTACCTGTCGCTGCTCGACTGGAAGGAGCGCTGGGTGGACGCCGGCCGCAAGGCGTTGCTGCACGCGCCGGCGCAGCTGGAGATGCTGGCGCTGGAAGCGTGCGTGGAGCGGATCGAGGCGGAGGGCCTGGAGACGGTGATGGCCCGCCACGCGTCGGCCGCCGCGGCGACCCGTGCGGGCGCGGCGGCGCTGGGCGGCGGTCTGGAGCCGTACGTGCACGAGGCCCGGGAGGCTGCGCCGGTCGCCACGACCCTGCGCGCACCGGCGGGCACGGTGGCCTCGGAGCTGGTGGCCCGGGCCCTGGCGAGCGACCCGACGCTGCCGCTGGCGGCGGGCGGCGGCGCGCTGGCGGGGGAGATGATCCGCGTGAACCACTACGGCCCGGCGGCGACCCCGGGCACGGTGCGTGGCGCCCTGACGGCCCTGGCCTCCGCCCTCGCCGCGCACGGCCGCGAGACGGACCTGGCGTCGGCCCTCCGGTCGGCGGACGAGACCTGGATCTGACGCCCGTTTCCCGCGATCGCGAGGGAGAGATGACGGGAGTCTGAATTCCAGATGATTCAGGAATTCCTTGATTCCTTGTGCAGATAGCTTTCCCAAGTTCTTCTGCCCCGGTTTCCCGGCTCTAAACACAGGCAAATTTCGAGCCGATTACCGTCGGGTGACGCATTGCACAGAGGTTTACCTTTGTCCCGATTTGACCGGTGCAAATCGGGACACACCAACCTCCTGCCACGAGTGCATCACCAAACCGACGCCGCCTCTCCACGCATTTTTTGATTTCGCTCGGTAAATTCAATCCGCATGACTGCCACGCAAGCAGACCTGCAGATCGACCGCCCCACGGTGGCGGACGGGGCCGCGCTCTGGCGTATCGCCAAGGATTCCGGAACCCTCGACCTGAACTCGTCCTACAGCTACCTGCTGTGGTGCCGTGACTTCGCCGGCACCTCGGCGGTGGCGCGTGCCGAGGACGGCGCCCCCGTCGGGTTCATCACCGGATACGCACGCCCCGAGGACCCGCACACCCTTCTGGTCTGGCAGGTGGCGGTCGACGCCGCGTACCGCGGCCGCGGACTGGCCGCGGCCCTGCTCGACGGGCTGATCGCCCGGGTCACCGCCGAACGCCCCGTCACCGCCGTGGAGACGACGATCTCCCCCGGCAACACCGCCTCCGAGCGGCTGTTCACGTCCTTCGCCGCCCGGCACGGGGCCGATCTCACCCGCGAGGTGCTGTTCGGCGCGGACCAGTTCCCCGACGGCCCGCACGACCCGGAGGTCCTGTACCGGATCGGCCCCCTCCCCGCCCGGCCCTGACAGCCGGTCCGCCCCGAGCTTCCGCCCCGCCCCGGGCACATCCCCCACACCCCGCAACGAGGAGCGTTTCGCCGTGACCATCACTCAGCCCGACCTCAGCGTCTTCGAGACCGTCGAATCCGAGGTACGCAGCTACTGCCGTGGCTGGCCCGTCGTCTTCGACCGGGCGCAGGGCAGCCGCATGTTCGACGAGGACGGCCACCAGTACCTCGACTTCTTCGCCGGCGCCGGCTCACTCAACTACGGCCACAACAACCCGGTGCTGAAACGGGCGCTGATCGACTACCTGTCGCGTGACGGCGTCACCCACGGCCTCGACATGTCCACCGTCGCCAAGCGGTCCTTCCTCCAGACCTTCCAGGACCTGGTGCTGCGGCCGCGCGACCTGCCGTACAAGGTCATGTTCCCGGGCCCGACGGGCACCAACGCCGTCGAGTCCGCGCTGAAGCTGGCCCGCAAGGTGAAGGGGCGCGAGGCGATCGTGTCCTTCACCAACGCCTTCCACGGCATGTCGCTGGGCTCGCTCGCGGTGACGGGCAACGCCTTCAAGCGGGCCGGCGCCGGCATCCCGCTGGTGCACGGCACGCCGATGCCGTTCGACAACTACTTCGACGGCACGGTCCAGGACTTCCTGTGGTTCGAGCGGCTCCTGGAGGACCAGGGCTCGGGCCTCAACAAGCCCGCCGCCGTGATCGTCGAGACCGTGCAGGGCGAGGGCGGCATCAACGTCGCCCGTCCGGAGTGGCTGCGCGCCCTCAGCGAGCTGTGCCGGCGCCAGGACATGCTCCTGATCGTCGACGACATCCAGATGGGCTGCGGCCGCACCGGCGCGTTCTTCTCCTTCGAGGAGGCGGGCGTCACGCCGGACATCGTCACCGTGTCCAAGTCCATCAGCGGCTACGGCCTGCCGATGTCGCTGTGCCTGTTCAAGCCCGAGCTGGACGTGTGGGAGCCGGGCGAGCACAACGGCACCTTCCGCGGCAACAACCCGGCCTTCGTCACCGCCACCGCCGCGCTGGAGACGTACTGGGCCGACGGTTCGGCCATGGAGAAGCAGACCCGCAAGCGCGGCGAGCAGGTCGAGCAGGCGCTGATCTCGATCACCGAGGAGAACCTCGCCGACGTCCGCGAGTACCGCGGCCGCGGCCTGGTCTGGGGCCTGGAGTTCCACGACAAGGAGCGCGCGGGCCGGGTCGCGAAGCGCGCCTTCGAGCTCGGGCTGCTCATCGAGACGTCCGGTCCCGAGAGCGAGGTCGTCAAGCTGCTGCCCGCCCTCACCATCACCCCGGAGGAGCTGGACGAGGGCCTGCGCATCCTCGCCCGCGCCGTCCGGGAGACCGTCTGACACCCCGGCTTCCCGGCAGCTCGGCCGCCCGGCTCCCCCGCCGGCCGGCCGGCCGCCCGAGCGGCCCGCTCCGTCAGAGACACCATCCACCTAGGAGGCATCGCACCACCGTGATCGTCCGTTCGTTCAAGGACATCGAAGGCACCGACCGGCACGTCAAGGCGGCGTCGGGGACGTGGGAGAGCAAACGCATCGTGCTGGCCAAGGAAAAGGTCGGCTTCTCCCTCCACGAGACGGTCCTGTACGCCGGCACCGAGACGTCGATGTGGTACGCGAACCACATCGAGGCCGTCGTCTGCGTCGAGGGCGAGGCCGAGCTGACCGACCACGAGACCGGCCGGACGTACTCGATCACGCCCGGGACCATGTACCTCCTCGACGGCCACGAGCGGCACACGCTGCGCGTCAAGGAGGACTTCCGCTGCCTCTGCGTGTTCAACCCGCCCGTCACGGGACGGGAGGACCACGACGAGAACGGCGTCTACCCGCTGCTCACCGAGCCCGAGGAGGTGTGAGACCCCATGACCACTCACCTGACCAGCCCGGCCCACGCCCCGGCCGCCACCGTCCCCGACCTCTACCCGAGCCGCGGCGCCACCGAGGTGAGCACGCCGCGCCAGGACCCGGTCGTCTGGGGCGCACCGGACGCGCCCGGCCCGTTCGAGCCGCTGGACCTGCAGTCGTTCGAACGTGACGGTTTCGTCGCGGTCGACCAGCTGCTCACCGACGACGAGGTCGGCGTCTACCGGCAGGAGCTGGACCGGCTGGTGACCGACCCGACGATCCGGGCCGACGAGCGGTCCATCGTCGAGCCGCAGTCCCAGGAGATCCGGTCCGTGTTCGAGGTGCACCGGATCAGCGAGGTCTTCGCCCGTCTCGTGCGCGACGAGCGGATCGTCGGCCGGGCCCGCCAGATCCTCGGCTCCGACGTGTACGTCCACCAGTCGCGGATCAACGTCAAGCCGGGCTTCGGCGCCTCCGGCTTCTACTGGCACTCCGACTTCGAGACCTGGCACGCCGAGGACGGTCTGCCCCGGATGCGGACGGTGTCCGTCTCGGTCGCGCTGACCGAGAACCACGACACCAACGGCGGCCTGATGATCATGCCGGGCTCGCACAAGACGTTCCTGGGCTGTGCCGGCGCCACGCCCAAGGACAACTACAAGAAGTCGCTTCAGATGCAGGACGCGGGCACCCCGTCCGACGAGGCGCTGACCGCGATGGCCTCCGAGTACGGCATCAAGCTGTTCACGGGCCGCGCCGGTTCGGCGACCTGGTTCGACTGCAACGCCATGCACGGCTCCGGCGACAACATCACGCCGTTCCCGCGCAGCAACGTCTTCATCGTGTTCAACAGCGTGGAGAACGAGGCCGTCGAGCCGTTCTCGGCGCCCGTGAGGCGGCCCGAGTTCATCGGCGCCCGCGACTTCACCCCGGTGAGGTAGGCGCCACCCTCAGGGACACCGGGCCGGGCCCCCTCGTGTGGGACGGGGGACCCGGCCCGGTCCTGTGCGCTCAGCCGGACAGGACGTCGAGCAGACGGTCCACGTCGGCGGGGGTGTTGTGAAGGTGGAAGCTCGCGCGCAGGTTGCCGGCCCGGTCGGAGACCTCGACGCCCGCGCGGCTCAGCTCCGGCTGCCGCACGCCCAGTCCGGGCACCGAGACGATCGCCGAGCCGGGGGCGGGCACCGGCTCGTGACCGAGCGCCGTGAGACCGTCCCGGAACCGGTCGGCGAGCCCGATGTCGTGGGCGTGCACGGCGGCCACGCCGAGTTCCTCGATCAGGTCGAGCGAGGGCCGCAGTCCCGCGAGCGCGAACAGCGCGGGGCTCAGGTCGAACCGCCTCGCCGAGTGGGCCAGTTCGGCCACGGGGCCGTAGCAGCTGTCCCAGGGCCGCTCGGCGGCGACCCATCCCGCGAGCAGCGGCGTCAGAGCTCCGAAGTCCTCCGGGACGGTGAAGAAGGCGGCCCCGTGCGGGCCGAGGAGCCACTTGTAGGAGACGGCGGCGGTGAAGTCGTAAGCGCCGGCGTCCATCGCCAGCCAGCCGGCCGACTGGGAGAAGTCGACGTAGGTGCGGGCGTCGTGGGCGCGCGCTGCCTCGCGCAGGGCGGGCAGGTCGGCGATCCGCCCGTCCGCCGACTGGACCGCGCTGACCGCGACGAGCGCGGTGTCCGGACGGACGGACTCGGCGATCCGCTCCAGCGGCACCGAGCGGACCTTGAGGTCGCCCCGCACATGGAACGGGTTCAGCACGGAGGTGAAGTCGCCCTCGGCGGTGAGCACCTCGGCCCCCGCCGGCAGCGAGGCGGCGACCACCCCGGTGTGCGCGGTGACCGTCGCGCCGACCGCCACCCGGGTGACGGGGACGCCGGCGAGCCGGGCGTAGGCGGCCCGGCAGGCCTCCACGTCCTCGTACAGCGGGGTCGTGGGCCGGCCCTCGGCCCGCAGCAGCGCCGCCTCGTGCAGGGCGGCGACCGTACGGGCCGGGAGCAGGCTGTTGCTCGCGGTGTTGAGGTAGACGCCCTTCGGGGCGAACTCGGAGCGGACGAGGGCTTGGAAGGTCTCCGTGGTCTCCATGCCTCCACTGTGGGGCCAGGGCAAGTCCACGTCCATCGCGCGTCTCTAAGCGGTTGTGCCAAGCAACGCTTATAGATCGCGCCGGGCCGCCACCGCCGCCGGCCGTCTCAGTTCTGCGGGACCGCGCATCCGTCGGGGCCGCAGGCCTCGGCTCCGCCCTCGTCGATCAGCGTGAGCGGGGAGCGGTCGCCCCACGCCCGGGTCAGCGCCTCGGCGAAGACCTCGGCGGGCTGGGCCCCGGAGACGCCGTAGGCGCGGTCGAGGACGAAGAACGGCACGCCGGTCGCGCCGAGTTCGGCCGCCTCGCGTTCGTCGGCGCGGACCTCGTCGGCGTAGGCGGCCGGGTCGGCGAGCACCTCGCGGACGGCGCCGGCGTCGAGACCGGCCTCCACGGCCAGCTCCACGAGCCGCTCGTCGCCCTCGCTGAACAGGGAGCGCTCCTCGGCGAAGTTCGCCCGGTACAGGATCTGGATCAGCTCGTCCTGCCGGCCCCGCTCCTTGGCGAGGTGCAGCAGGCGGTGCAGGTCGAAGGTGTTGCCGTGGTCGCGGTCGCGGGTGCGGTAGTCGAGGCCCTCGGCGGCGGCCTGCGCGCCGAGGTTGTCCTCACCGGCCTGGGCCTGCGCCTCGCTCATGCCGTACTTCCTGGTCAGCATCGTCAGCACGGGCTGGACGTCGCCCTTGGCGCGGCCGGGGTCCAGCTCGAAGGAGCGGTGGACGACCTCGACCTGGTCGCGGTGCGGGAAGGCCGCGAGCGCCTTCCCGAAGCGGGCCTTGCCCACGTAGCACCAGGGGCAGGCGATGTCGCTCCAGATCTCGACGCGCATGTCTCGGCTCTCTCCAGGTCGTCGTGTCGGCTGCGGAGACGCTCTCCGGCCGATACGTGAACGTTCAAGCGCCGCGGCGCATTCCCGCCTCCGTCATCCCGCCTTTCACGAAGAAGCGCAGGCAGAGGTGGTGGTCGTCCTCGGCGGGCGGGTTCTCGGGGTCCGGCACCCAGCCCCGGCGGGCGTAGACAGCACCTTTCCGTCGGGGCCGCTCGATCGCCGAGCGCCAGTTGGCGAGCCAGTCGCTGTCGTCCTGCGGGGATTCCGTCCGGGTAGTACGTGGCGCGTGCCCGCGCGGGCAGCGCGGTCACGGCCTCCACGTCGGCGGGTACGGCCTCGCGGATCAGTGGATCATCCGGGGGCCTCAGCTTCCGTCACGCAGGTCGTCCGGCCAGCCGGGGCGGAACTCGATGTGGTCGTAGGTGACCACGCAGCCCTCCCCCATCGGCGCCTGCGCCAGGAAACCGACCAGGGCCGCGCCGGTCTCCTTCTCGCCGCCGAGCGTGAACAGCCGGACGAAGGTCCAGTGTGCGCCGTCCCGGGAGGCGTGGAAGGCGAAGGCCCGTCCGGTCCGGCTCACCCGCAGCCAGACCGAACTTCCTTCCACGGTGAAGGAGTTGGCGTCGTCGGAGTGTCCCCGGGTGACCACCGTGCAGACGGTGGGCACGTCCGGGGAGTACTCCAGGCAGAGCTTGGCCCAGGCCCGCTCTCCGACGTGGACGTACAACACCCCCGCGTCGAAGGCCCCGTTGAACCCGACCGTGACGCGGGCGATGAGCTGGAAGTCCCCCTCGGGCGCGCCGAGCAGCCGGGGCGCGTCGGAGGCGGGGTCGAGCGCCTCGCCCGTGGGCGGCACGAACCGGTCCTGCCGGGGACCGGCCCACCCGGTGAGCACACCGTCCTCGTGGGACCAGTTCCCGTCGGGCCCGTAGGTCCGCAAGGGGAAGGGGAGTTGGGGAAGTTCGATGTCCATGGCTCCATCATTCACCGTGAGGCTCCAGCGCCGCGGCAGGCGACGTCTGCCCGACGGGGCGAACGTCGCCTGCCGGGGGACTACCGTTCCAGCCGTCCGTTGAACCGCCGCGGCAGGCCGAGCGGGTTGTCGTCGCGGAGTTCCGGCGGCAGCAGCGCCTCGGGCGCGCCCTGGTAGGCGACCGGCCGCAGCCACCGCTCGATCGCGGTCCCGCCCACCGACGTGGACGTGGACGTGGTCGCGGGGTAGGGCCCGCCGTGGTGCTGGGCCGGTGCGACGGCGACGCCGGTCGGCCAGCCGTTGACCAGCACCCGCCCGGCGAGCGGCGTCAGCTCGGCGAGGATCTCCGCGCCGCGCCCCTGGCCGGCCGCCTCCTCGGAGGACAGCTGGACCGTCGCCGTAAGGTTGCCGGGCAGCCGGGTCAGGACGGCCTTCACCTCGTCCTCGGAGTCGTAGCGGGCCACGACGGTGACCGGCCCGAAGCACTCCTCGAGCAGCAGGTCGTGCTCGCCCCGGGCCGCCAGGCGCGCGGCCGGCACGGTCAGGAACCCGGCGCTGACGGTGTGCTCGCCGCCCGCTCCCGGTGTCACCGGGGACTCCACCTCGGGCAGCGCGGTCCGCTCGGCGACCCCGGCGATGAAGTTGTCCCGCATCCGGTGGTCGAGGAGCACGCCGGCGTCGGTGTCGCTGACCGCGTCCGTGAGCGACTTCAGCAGGCCGTCACCGGCCGATCCGGACGGCACCAGCACGAGTCCGGGCTTCACGCAGAACTGGCCGACGCCCAGGGTCATGGAGCCGGCGAGCCCGGTGCCGATGGTCTCGGCGCGTTCGGCGGCCGCCGCCTCCGTCACCACGACCGGGTTCAGCGAGCCCAGCTCGCCGTGGAAGGGGATCGGTGTGGGCCGTGCCGCCGCCGCGTCGAACAGGGCGCGGCCGCCGCGCACGGAGCCGGTGAAGCCGGCCGCGGCGACCAGCGGGTGCTTGATCAGCTCGACGCCCGCCTCGAAGCCGTGGACCAGGCCCACGACGCCCTTGTCGACGCCGTGTTCGGCGGCGGCCGTCCGCAGCAGGCTGGCGACCAGCTCGGACAGGGCCGGGTGGTCGGGGTGGGACTTGACGACGACCGGGCAGCCCGCGGCGAGCGCGCTCGCGGTGTCGCCGCCGGCGACGGAGAAGGCGAAGGGGAAGTTGGACGCCGAGTAGACGGCGACGACGCCCAGCGGCACCTTGTAGCGGCGCAGGTCCGGCACGGGCGGGGTGGCGGTGTCGTCGGGGTGGTTGACGACGACGTCGAGGAAGGCGCCCTCGTCGACGATGTCGGCGAACGCGCGCAGCTGGTAGCAGGTGCGGGCGAGTTCGCCGGTCAGCCGGACCGGGCCGAGCGCGGTCTCGGCGTCGGCGACCTCGACGAGGTGGTCCCTGGCCCCCTCCAGGCGGTCGGCGGCGGTGCGCAGGAAGGCCGCGCGGACGCCGCGGTCGGCGAGGGCGTCGCGAGTGGCGTGCGCGGCGCGGACTACGGCGTCCACCTCCTGGGCCGTGGCCTCCACCGCAACCTGTTCACGCTGCTTCCCGGTTCGGGGGTCGACACTCCAGACTGGTGCTGCTGCCACCGCGGGTCCTCCACGTGCTCTGCCTCGAGGGCGTTCGATATACTGAACGTTGTCTCTGATGGTGAATATGGTGGAGATTATTTCCCGTCGAACGAAGGGGTCAAGGGCGATGTCGGCTGGCGAGACGGGGGGCGGAGCGCAGGTCAAGTCCGCGGTGCGGACGGTCGAACTGCTGGAGTACTTCGCCGGCCGCCCCGGTATGCACTCCCTCGCATCGGTCCAGGAGGCCGTCGGGTATCCCAAGTCGAGCCTCTACATGCTGCTGCGCACCCTGGTGGAGCTGGGCTGGGTCGAGACCGACGCCACCGGCACGCGCTACGGCATCGGCGTGCGGGCGCTGCTGGTCGGCACCTCCTACATCGACGGCGACGAGGTCGTGGCGGCGGCCCGGCCGACGCTGGACCGGCTCTCGGACGACACCACCGAGACCATCCACCTGGCCCGCCTCGACGGCACCAACGTGGTCTACCTCGCGACCCGCCAGTCCCAGCACTATCTGCGCCCCTTCACGCGCGTGGGCCGCCGTCTGCCCGCCCACTCGACCTCCCTGGGCAAGGCGCTGCTGAGCACCTACAGCGACGAGCAGGTCCGCAAGATGCTCCCCGAGGCGCTGCCCGCGCTGACCGAACACACCATCACGGACCGCGAGAAGCTCATCGAGGAGCTGCGCCAGATCCGCGAGCAGGGCTTCGCCGTGGACCGGGAGGAGAACACGCTCGGCCTGCGCTGCTTCGGCGTCGCCATCCCCTACCGCACGCCCGCGCGGGACGCGATCAGCTGCTCCGTGCCGGTGGCGAGGCTCACGCCCGCACACGAGCAACTGGTCAAGGACGCGCTGTTCGACGCGCGGGACCGGCTGACGCTGGCGACCCGCCGGCTGTGAACCCGCGGCGGTAGCCTCGGGGGCATGCGGATCGACCTGCGTCCCGTCCATGACAGCGATCTGCCGGTCTTCTACCGGCAGATGACCGACCCCGAAGCCGTGCGGATGGCCGCGTTCACCCCGCCCGACCCGGCCGACCGGTCCCAGTTCGAGGACCACTGGAAACGGGTGAGGTCCGGCGCCCTGGTGCGCACCGTGCTGACCGACGGGGACGTCGTCGGCAATGTGGCGGTGTACGGGGAGCCGGGCGAGCGCGAGGTGACGTACTGGGTGGACCGCTCCCACTGGGGCCGGGGCATCGCGACAGCCGCGCTGCGGGCACTCCTCGCCGAGGTCCCCGAGCGTCCTCTGTACGCCCGGGCGGCGGCCGACAACGCCGGTTCCCTGAGGGTGCTGGAGAAGTGCGGCTTCCGTGTCACCGCCCACGCCTCGGGCTTCGCCAACGCGCGCGGCGAGGAGACCCCGGAGGTCGTCCTGAGGCTGGAAGCGTGAACCGGGCGAGCGGAGGCCTCAGGTGAGAAAAAGCCTGAACAGGTGAGAAACATGAGCGCTTGATGAGAAAACCGGCGGAAGGGAACGATCCCCTTCCGCCGGTTCGTCTTTCCGGGTGCGATGAACAAGACGATCAGGCGCGCCTCGCTCTTCACGCTGCTGCTGACCCTCGCCCTGTTGCTCCGGGCGACCTGGGTGCAGTTCTACGAGGGCCGGGCGCTGGCGGACGACCAGGACAACCGGCGGAACGCGATCGAGACGTACTCGGCGCCGCTGGGCAACATCGTCGTGGCCGGCAAGGCGATCACCGGCTCGGCGGCCACGACGGGCAGCGACCTCAAGTACCGGCGCACGTACACGGACGGCGAGCTGTACGCGGCGGTGACGGGCTACGCCTCCCAGAGCTACGCCCCCACACAACTGGAAGGCGTCTACGCCGATCTGCTCAACGGCACCGACCCGAGGCTGCGGACCGTGATGGACGCGGTCACCGACACCCGGGCCGCTCCGGGTGACGTGGTCACCACGATCGACCCGGCCGTGCAGAAGGCCGCCTACGACGCGCTCGGCGACAAGAAGGGCGCGGCCGTCGCCATCGACCCGGCCACCGGGAAGCTGCTGGCGGTCGTGTCGACGCCGTCGTACGACCCGTCCTCGCTGACCGCCGCCGACACCGCCGGGGCCGCGTGGAAGAAGCTCACCGCCGACCCGGACAAGCCGCTCACCAACCGGGCGCTGCGGCAGCCGCTGCCGCCGGGCTCCACGTTCAAGCTGGTCGTCGCGGCGGCGGCGCTGGAGAGCGGCCTGTACACGTCGGTGGACCAGCCGACGGACAGCCCGGACCCCTATCCGCTGCCGGGCACGAGGACGGTCCTGCGCAACGAGAGCGCCTCCGCCCCGTGCGCGAACGCCTCGATCCGGGTGGCGCTCCAGTACTCGTGCAACACCGTCTTCGGCCACATGGCCGTCCAGCTGGGGCAGGACAAGGTGCGGGCCATGGCGGAGAAGTTCGGCTTCGACGACACGTCGCAGGACGTGCCCGTGCGGGCCTACCCGAGCGTGTACCCGTCCGGCATGAACGCGTCGTCGACCGCCCTCAGCGGCATCGGCCAGTACGACGTGACCGCGACCCCGCTCCAGATGGCCATGGTGTCGGCCGCCATAGCCAACGACGGGGTGCTCGTCTCGCCCCACATGGTCTCGGAGATCACCGACGGCGGCGGCAACGCGCTGGAGGAGTACGACAAGCCGTCGACGACGCGGGTCGTCAGCGCCGGCACGGCCGAGCAGCTTCAGTCGGCGATGCGGACGGTCGTGGAACAGGGCACCGGTACCAACGCCCGGATCGACGGGGTCGCCGTCGGCGGGAAGACGGGCACCGCCCAGCACGGCGAGAACAACAGCCAGACGCCGTACGCCTGGTTCACCTCGTACGGGAAGGCCGGCGGCAAGGCGGTCGCCGTGGCGGTCGTGGTGGAGCAGTCGAACGCGCAGCGCTCGGAGGTCAGCGGCAACGGCCTGGCCGCCCCGGTCGCCAGGGCCGCGATGAAGGCGGCCCTGAAGGGCTGAGGGGCCGTCGGGCGCTCAGGCGCCGGGACGCCTGGGAACTAGTCGCACCGTTCGAGCCAACTCGAACCCCTGTGCCGGGCCGAGCCGATGATCACTGCTACGCTTCCGGATCTCGTCCCGACGTCCTCCCCGGGACATCCCCATGTCATTCACATGACATGCATGCATCCCCGGCCGGGACGCCGGCAGTCCGCAGCGAGAAGAGGTCACCCGTGGGCACAGTCGTCGACGACGCCGCCTCGGTGGAGTTCCACGACTTCTTCGAACGCCACTACGCCGAACTGTCCAGACTCGCCCATCTGTTGACCGGAGAGGCGGACGCCGCCGACGATCTGGCGGCGGACGCGCTGCTGGCGCTGTGGCACCGCTGGGACCGGGTCCGCTCGGCCGACCACCCGGTGGCGTACGCGCGCGGTGTCGTCGCCAACCTCGCCCGCACCCGGATCCGCAGCGCCGTGCGCGAGCGCCGCAGGATCACCCTGTTCTGGTCGCAGCGCGAGGAGACGACGGAGAACCCCGACGTGGCGGGCGTGGTGGACGTCCAGTCGGCGCTGCGTAGACTCCCGTTCCGCAAGCGGGCCTGTGTGGTGCTGCGGCACGCCTTCGACCTCTCGGAGAAGGACACCGCGCTCGCGCTCGGGGTCTCGGTGGGTACGGTGAAGAGCCAGACCTCCAAGGGAATGGCCGAGTTGCAGAAGCTGCTCGGCCCACAAGGCGCTCCGCGCAAGGTGCAGCACGCCGTGCTCACGGTCCGCACCGGCCAGGCCGGAGGAAGGAACCGATGACGATGCGGCGGGACGTGCACGACGAGCTGCGCGCCCGGCTGCGCGGGGCGGCCGGGGCGCACGAGCCGAACCGCGAGCGGATCCTCGCCCGGATCGAGCGCGGCATGGCCGGCGAGGAGCGGGCCGCACGCCGGGACGCCCGGCCGCCCCTGTGGAGCTGGACGCGGATCGTGGGGGCCACGGCGGCCGTCGCGGGCATGCTCGCGGTCGGCGGCTACGCGGTGGCGTCCGCCGTACGGGGCGACACCCCGCCGCAGCAGCAGACGGTGGCGGTGTCCTCGCCGCCGGTCCCCTCCCCCGAGGCCACCAGCCGTCCGCCCGCCTCCCCGAAGCCGGCGCCGAGTTCCGGTCAGGAGAGGCGGGAGCCGGTCGAGCCGAGCGCCTCCCCGTCGCACAGCGCCCGGTCCACCCCCTCGACCCCGGCCCCGCCCCCCGTCACCACGGCTCCGCCGCCCTCCCGCGGCGCCGAGGACGGCCCGCTGTGGTCGGACGGCTCGGTCGACCCGCACAGCAACGACTTCTGGGGGCAGAGCAATGTCACCCTCAAGGCCGCCGAGCAACTGACCTCGCTCACCGTGACGTTGAAGGTGGCGCAGACCGGCGGCGTGTCACCGGCCGGGGCCTGGCGCTCCCTGGCGGAAGCCGACTTCACGTTCACGGTCGCCGAACGGGACGGCTACCTCGTCTACACCTGGGTGCTCAAGGAAGGCCGTACGGTCCCCAAGGGCGAGTGGGTGTTCGCGGGGCAGTACAGCCACGAGCGCGGCGGCCGGGACGCCAAGGACGACAGCTACGCCGCCACCGCGAGGGCGGGCTCCGCCGACCGTTTCGTGGGCGGCGGTTTCGCGGCCCAGGACGACGACTGAGGCAGCCCGGGCCGCGCGGACGGGGCACGCGGGAAGGCGTCGGGCCGGTCAGGGACCAGGTGCGGTGATCACAGGCTCCTTCCACGGGGTCCAGTCGCCGAGCCACGCCTCCCGGGTCGCCGACTCGGCCTGCTCGCGGGTGAGTTGGGGCCTGTTCCCGGGCACGGTGATCTCGGCGCCCGGTCCGGAGTTGCGGTACTCGGCGAACCGCATCGACTGCCACGGGAAGGAACTCGACATGTCGGTGTAGGGCGCGGCCGCGTCGATGCCGGGCCCGAGGCGGCTGTCGCGGACGGTGAGCATGGGGCGGGCGGTGGTGTCGGAGCTGGGCACCCAGGGGCGGGCCAGCTTGTAGTACGCGTCCGGGGCTTCGCTGGTGACGCGGCTCCTGGTGACCAGGTAGCCGCGCGGGTTGGCGGCGGCGGTGGAGGGGGCGAAGACGAACCCGTAGGGGGCGCCGGCCAGGTCGGCGCGGGTCAGGGTGCGCAGGCGGCAGTGCTCGAAGACCGCGGTGGCCCGGCCGAAGACGAAGTCGACGTCCCCCTCGGCGTAGCAGTGGGAGTAGTACTGGCGGGCGAAGACGCCGAGGGCCGTGGTGTCGGCGTACAGGGTGTCCTGGTGACCGAGGAAGCGGCAGTGGTGGAAGGCGGAGCGGTCGCCCTGGACCTTGAGGGCGACGGCCTGGGTGCCGGTGACGCCGGGGTGGTCGGCGCGCAGCCAGTCGTTGGCGAAGGTGATCCAGCGGGCGGTGAAGCCGTCGGCCTGCACGGTGGTGGTGGCCGACCCGGTGGTGCCGTGGGTGCCGCCGCCGGGCCTGGGGGTGCCGGCCGCGTTGTCGTACACGATCACCACGTCGTGCGGGTCCTCCGAGGCGCCGATCCAGGTCGCCTCGGTGCGGGTGGCGTCGACGGCGACGGTCTCGCGGTAGACGCCGGGGGCGATGACGAGGGTCCGGCCGCTGCCCGTGGCGGCGGCCACGGCGTCGCGGACCGAGGTGTGGTCGCCGCGGCCCAACGGGTCGACGTACAGGGCGGACGGGGTGAGGCGGGCGGCCGGGGAGCCGAAGCGGCCGAACGGGCGGTCCGGGCGGGTCCGGGGTTCGGCGGCGGCGTGGGCGGAGTGCGCGGCCGACAGTCCGAGGGCGGCGGGCGCGCCGGCGGCGACGGTCAGGAAGCCCCTGCGGGACAGGAGCGGCCGGGGGTGGGGCGAGGGCATGCGGGTGCTCCTTCGCGTGCGGCTCGGGTGGAGGAGAGCGGGCCGGGACCGTGGGGTCCCGGCCCGTCGTGACGGCGTCGGGTCAGCAGATCTTCCCGGCGCCGGCTCCGGCGCGGACGATCCCGGGGACGGCCCGGGGCGGGTCGACCCTGGTGCGCAGGGTCGGCGTCCAGCCCGCGCCGGAGCGGAGCGTCTCGCCGGGGATCTCGGCGTTGTGCACGGCGATCAGGTCGACGGGCTTGCCGTTGACGTGGTTGTCGTCGGCGGTGACCGGCGAGTCGTTCCACCGCTTCAGCGCCTTGGCCGCGCTGACCCCGCTGGGCAGGGTGAACGCGTTGTGCTGGGCGACGAGTTGGGACTCCTTGCCGATGCCGAAGCTGTAGGAGTAGGAGGAGTCGGCGACGAAGTGGTTGTTGTAGGAGTCGACCTGCCCGAACCGCACCCGGGGCGCCCGCTCGACCAGGTGGGAGAACAGGTTGTGGTGAAAGGTGACCTTGAGCTTGCCCCGGTCGCCCGCGGCGGTGGACTCGCTGTCGCTGTTGCCGATCAGGATCGTCTTGTCGTGGTCGGTGAAGACGTTCCAGGACGCGGTGACGTGGTCGGAGCCGCGGACGATGTCCAGTTCGCCGTCGTGCTGCTGGTAGAGCATCCCGAAGTACGTGGGCGCGGCGCTGTCGGGGTGGGAGCCGTCGGTGAAGGTGTTGTGGTCCAGCCAGACGTGGGTGGAGCCGTAGACGACGGCGGTGTCGTACTCGGAGTTCCAGTTGCCCTTGGAGCCGTCGGTGGGGTCCCACTGGGGGAAGCAGTCGACGGGGCTCTCGAAGGCGAGGTTGCGGACGATGACGTTGTCGACGGCCCTGATCTGCAGGCTTGCGCCCTTGAACCCGGCGTTGCGGCCGACTCCGATGATGGTGGTGTTGGCGGGGACGCTCGCCTTGATCAGCTGGTCCTGGTTGGCGGCGGAGACGCGGCGCAGCCCTTCGGGGCTGTCGTCGGGCTCGGCGCTCAGGTCGGTGTCCAGGCCCCACTTCTCCGGCGCGTACTTCGCGAGGTAGGCGTCGAAGTCGTAGCCGGGGGCGGCGAGCGATTCGCACCCCTGCGACACGGCGTCGATCGTGCCCTTCACCTTGATGATCTTGGGTGCGCTGCCGCCGGCGGCGAGGGCGGCCTTGAACTCGGCCCAGGTGGTGACGGTGTACACGTGCTGGGCGTCGGCGGCGGCTCCGCCGGTGGTCCCGGTGCCGTAGGACGCCCATCCGTCGCCCGCCGGGAGGGTCTGCCGGGCGGGGTCGTGGAAGGGCTGGGCCTGGGCGGTGGGGGCGGTGACGGTCAGCGCGAGGGCGGTGCAGCCGACCACGGCCATGCTTACAGCATGCCCATGCCATCTCTGTGCGTTCACGGTGCGGCTCTCTTTCGGCGTCGAAGGGATGACTCTCAGGAAGCGGGCGGCGGCCAGGTGATCCATGAGACCGGGATCTGCGCGTCCAGCCGGCGTACGTCCCGGCGCGCGAGCACCCGGTCGCACGCCAGACCCGCGGCGACGAGCCGGGCCAGGGCGATCGCGCCGGGCGGATTGAAGTGCGTGTTGTCCTGCTCGGACCCGGTCCAGTTGAAGTAGGTCTTCGTCCCCTCCACCCCGAGCTCCTGCCACAGCGCGAGCGACTGCGCCTGGAGGTCGAGCAGGGGGACGCCCTCCTCCCGCGCCAGCGCGCGCATCGCCGCCGGATACTCGCCGTGGCTCGGCACGGCGTCGCCCGCCGCGTCGAACCGCCGCCGTTCCACGGGCGTCAGCAGCACCGGCCGCGCCCCGCGCGCCCGGGCCCCGTCGACGTACCTCCGTAAGAACTCCCGGTAGGTCGTCCAGGGCTCGGTGTACCGGGTGGGGTCGGTCGTCTTCTCGTCGTTGTGCGCGAACTGCACGAGCAGCACGTCGCCGGGCCGGATCACGGCAAGGATCGCGTCGAGCCGCCCCTCGTCGACGAAGCTCTTCGAACTCCGGCCGTTCACGGCGTGGTTGGCGACGGCCACCGACTCGCGGAGGAAGAAGGGCAGCGCCGTCCCCCACCCCGTCTCGGGCGCGGCGTCGGCGTACTTCTGGGCGGCGGTGGAGTCGCCGGCGATGTAGAGGGTCCTCTCCCGGCGGGGCCCGGCGTGCGCGGCGCCGGCGCCCGCGAAGGCGAGGGGGACGGAGAGGGCCGCAGCGGCAACCTGTCTGCGCGTAAGAGACACGATGGTGCACCTTTCAACAGAGGGGGTGCAGTTTCCTCAGGGGCGCGGGGCCGTACCGATGCGCGGCTCCGCCGCGTGGGCGCGAAGGCCGGGGACGGCCCGCGGCCCGCGGGACCACGGGCCGCCCCGTGCGACGTCAGCTCTTCTGCTGCTTCTTCCACTCGGCCTGAGCCTTGTTCAGCTGCTCGGCCAGCGTGTCCAGGAAGTCCTTCGCGCTGGTCTTGCCGAGCAGCACCTTCTGGAAGTTCGGCTCGTTGTCCGACTTGGAGATGGTGTTCCAGTCCGGCAGGTAGTACGGCAGCTGCACGATCGTCGTCGAGCCGTCCGTCAGCGCCTGCGCGGCCAGCTTCGTCGGCTCGGCCTTGGAGATCCACGCGTCCTTGGCCGCGTCGTTGTTGGCGGGCACCTGCCCCGCCGACTCGTTGAACTTCGAGTTCTCCGCCTTGGAGGTGGCGAACTCGATGAACTTCCACGCCGCGTCCTTGTTCTTCGAGCTCTTGAACAGCCCGAGCCCGTCGACCGGGTTGGACACCTGGACCCGCTTGCCGTCGGCGCCCGCCGGCTGCGGGATGCCCCGGAACTTCTCGACGCCGAGCGCCTTCACGTGGTCCTGGTACGAGCCCAGGTTGTGGTTCAGCATGCCGATGGTGCCGGAGTCCCACTGGGCGACCATCTTGGTGAAGTCGTTGTTCAGGTCGGCCGCGGGGGTGACCTTCTTGTAGAGCGCCGCGTACTTCTCCAGCGCCGCGACGTTCTTCGGGTCGTTGACGGTGGTCTTGTCACCGTTCCAGAACGAGGTGATCCCGCTCTGGCCGTACATCGCGTCCAGCGCCTGGGCGATGGAGCCCTTGCCGCCGCGGATGGTGTACCCGAACTTGTTCTTGCCCGCGTCGGTGAGCTTCTCCGCCGCGGCGAAGAACTTGTCCCAGGTCGTCGGCGCCTCCAGGCCGGCCGCCTTGAACAGGTCGGTGCGGTAGTACAGGACGCCGTTGTTGGCGGAGGTCGGCACCGAGTACAGGGTGCCGTCGCCGCCGCCGGACGCCTTGAGGACCTTGACCATGTCCTCGTTGAGCTTGCCGTTGAGGGAGGACTTGCCGACCCGGTCGTCCAGCGGCTCCAGCACGTTCTGCGCGGCGAACCCGGCGAGCATCGCGGCGCCGACGCCGCCGACGTCCGGCAGGCCGCCGCCCTGGATGGCGGTGTCGACCTTGGACTGGTACTCGGTGGCGGCGATGCCGACGTACTCGACCTTGATGTCCGGGTTCTGCTTCTCGAAGTCGGCGATGACCTCCTTCCAGATGTCGGTGCGGACACCGCCGTTGTTGTCCCAGAAGACGATCTTGCCCTTGCCGCTGCCGTCGGATCCCTTGTCGCCGCCGCTGCCGCTGCCGTCGTCACCGCAGGCGGTGGCGGTCAGGGCGAGGACGGATCCGAGCGCGACGGCCACGGCGGCACGCCTGCTTCTGTGAACGCTGATCTTCATTGGTCGGCTCTCTTCTTTGGGATCCAACGAGGGTTTCTTGAAGGTGTGGGGGGCCGAGCGTGGGGGGCGGCGGTGCGTCAGAGGGGGCTGATCCGGAAGCGCGAGAAGACGGCGGCCCCTGCGTGCCCCGGCCGGTCCGGGGCGGCGGCGAACAGCCCGAGCAGCGCTCCGACCCAACGCCAGGGGGTGGCGGCGAAGACGGGCCCGGAGGGGCGCATGCCGTCGCCGACGTCGGAGAAGAAGCGGCAGCGCGCGCTCTCGCCGATCTCGACGCGCAGCCGGGCCCGTCCACCGGGCGCGAGCCGCGGATGGCCGGCGTCCCGCTCCCGGTCGGCGACGGCCTCGGCGAACCGGTGCACGAGGTGGACCGTCCCGTCGGTCCCGCGTTGCAGTCCGATCCACGAGAAGGCGTCGCCGAGGACCGCGAGTCCGGCCCGTGCGCCGGACTCCTCGGCGTGCAGGGTGAGTTCGACCTCCACGGCGCAGGGGTCGCCGGGCAGCCGCTGGGTGAGGACGTGCGGCAGGGTGCGCAGGTCGTGCAGGGTGGGCGCGCTCACACAGGTCAGCCGCAGCCCGTCCCCCGAGTGGTGGGTGGCCCAGCCGTCGCGGGGGTTGGCCGTCCAGCTCCACTGGCGGCCGAAGCGTCCGCCGGGGAAGTCGTCGTCGGCGGCCGGCGCGGCGGGCGGCTGCGGGGGCAGGTCGGGCCGCCGGTGGACGGCGACGGGCGCGCCCTCGTCGCCGATGACCGGCCAGTTGCCGCCGGGGCCCCAGCGCATCGGCTGGAGGTGGACGACCCTGCCGTACGCGCCCCGCTGCTGGAAGTGCAGGAACCAGTCCTCGCCGGTCTGGGTGCGCACCCAGCCGCCCTGGTGGGGGCCGTTGACACCGGTGTCCTTCTGCTCCAGGACGATCCGGTGCTCGTAGGGGCCGAAGAAGTCCCGGGAGCGTAAGGCTCCCTGCCAGCCGGTCTCCACTCCCCCGGCGGGCGCGAGGATCCAGTACCAGCCGTCGCGCCGGTAGAGCTTGGGGCCTTCGAGGGTGAACCAGCCGGGGATGCGGTCCCCGTCGACGATGACCTTGCCCTCGTCGAGCAACGACGTCCCGTCCGGGTGCATCCGGTGGCCGGTGAGGCGGTTCTTCACGCCGGAGCGGGACCTGGCCCAGGCGTGCACGAGGTAGGCCTCGCCGCTCTCCTCGTCCCACAGAGGGCAGGGGTCGATCAGTCCCTTTCCCTCCTTCACCAGGTGCGGCCGGGTCCAAGGGCCTCTGATCTCGGGCGCGTTGATCTGGAAGACGCCCTGGTCCGGGTCGCCCCAGAAGATCCAGAAGCGTTCGTCGTGGTACCGCAGGGAGGGCGCCCAGACGCCGCAGTCGTGCCGTGGCGAGGCGAACTCGCGGGCCGGTTCCAGGCGTTCGAGGGCGTGGCCGACCAGCGTCCAGTTGACCAGGTCGCGCGAGTGCAGCAGGGGCAGGCCGGGGGCGCGGCCGAAGCTGGAGGCGGTGAGGTAGTAGTCGTCGCCGACGCGCACGACGTCCGGGTCGGACCAGTCGGCGTTCAGCACCGGGTTGGCGTACGTCCCGCCGCTCACTGGCTGACCGCCTTCCGCACGAGCGTGGCCGCCTCGTCGCGGTCCAGCCGGCCGTCGGCGACGACGGTGACGATCCGCCGGACGGCCGTCTCGCCGGGCGCGATCGCGAGCCGCCGCTCGCGGGCCAGGGAGGAGCCGACGCCCGGGTACTCGGCGGTGCGCACGAACCAGGGGTCGCGCCGGGTGGCGTCGGTGGCGCCCGCGAAGACGAGGGTCCAGTCCGCGCCGGCCAGGGCCAGCCAGTCGGCGCGCTCACCGTGGACGGCCGTCTCGCCTTCGGCCGCCGCGGTGAACACCTCCGGCGCCGTGGCCTCCTTGCGGGCGCGCCAGAAGAAGCCGCCGTAGGCGGCGCCCGGGCGTCCGTTGGTGGCGGGGCTGCCGATGGTGACCGGGCCGGAGGTGACGTTGGTGAGGGAGAAGGTGAAGTCCAGCGCCCAGGCGGAGTCGGTGAGTTCCCCGGCGGCGACCGTGCGGCGCTCGCGGAGCAGCTCGGCCCCGGCGGCGACCCAGCGCAGCTCCTCCACCAGCCCGTCGGGGTCGCACAGCTGGAACGCGATGTGCCGCTGGGAGCCGTGGTTGTCGAGCTCGGTGGGGCCCTGGTCGCGGACGTAGGTGCGTCCGCCCCAGAAGTTGAACCCCTCGACGTCGGGAACGGCGACACCGACGCCGAGGTGGTGGGTGTGGTCGGCGGGGCTCAGCTCGGTGACCGCCGTGCCGGCCAGGGTGGTGACGGGATGCAGATAGGGGCGCGGGGAGAGCCGTGCGGGCAGCTCCGGCCGGGTGACGTACCGGCCGACGGGGCGGCCCGCGACGCGCAGGACGACCGGTGCGTCGGGTGCCGTCATCAGGTGCTCACCTCTTCGGGATGCGCGGGCGGGTACGTGGTGGTGCGCGCCCAGGGGGCGCCGAGCTCGGAGAACAGCGCGATGGTGTCGGCGGCGGCCGCGACCAGCCCGTCGACGCCGGGGACGGCGCGGCGGCCCTCGCCGGGCACCGGACGCCAGGCGTCGTCGGGCAGCCGCACCGGGTCGGGGGCGACGCGGATCGCCTCGACGACCCGCATGAACGCCTCGGTCGCGGCCGGCGGGACGAGCAGCTCTGTGCCGTCGGTGAGGTGGTCGACGAGGTTCTCCAGCAGGTCGGTGCGGCCGTACTCGATCTCCTCGGGGCCGTGGCCGGCGCGCTGGACCAGGACGCGGTCCTGCTTGTACCAGTAGGTGATCCGGCCGCGGGTGCCGTGGACGAGGACGTACGGGTCGTCGGGGTCCTCGGCGCACAGGGTGGCCGCGACGACGAGGGGCAGGTCGCCGGCGGTGGTGACCCGGACGCAGGAGGTGTCGTCGGACTCGATGGCGTTGGCGTGCGCCAGCTCGGTCTCGATGCGGGCGACGTCCTCGGCACGGGTGGCGCCGGCCAGGGCGAGGGCGGTGGCGACGGCGTGCGCGAGCGGGTTGGTGAGGGCGCCGTCGATGACGTCGACGCCGTTCAGCCGCCGCTTGCCGGCCCAGGGCGCGCGCCGGAAGTAGGCCTCCGCGCGGGCCCAGGCGCCGGCCCCGCCGACCCCGACGACCTCGCCGATCGCCCCCTCGCCGAGGAGCCGCCGGATCGCGGGCACGGCGTGCGAGCCGAGCGACTGGAAGCCGATCTGGCAGGCGACGCCCGCCGCGGCGACCCCGTCCGCCATCCGGCGGAACTCGGCGTACGACGGGGCCGGGGGCTTCTCCAGCAGCAGGTGCACGCCCTTGGCCGCCGCGGTCAGGGCCAGGTCGGTGTGGGTGGGGATCGGGGTGCAGATCACGGCGATCCGCGCGCCGGTGGAGTCGAGCAGCGCGCCGAAGTCGGCGGACTGCTCGGGCGTGCCGAGGCCTTCGGGGATCTCGTCGGGGGTGAGCGGGGTCAGCTCGCACACACCCGCGAGGCGGACGACGCCCTTGTCCTGGAGCCGGCGGATGTTGTCCAGGTGCCAGCGGCCGTGGCCGCGCGCGCCCGCGAGGACGATGGGGACTGCGGTGTTCATGGGATCCTCCCTGCGCCCGCGCCGGGCGCCGCCTCACGGGCGGCCGCCGCGGCGCCGTCGATCTTTCGGTGCAGGGTAGGCGTCCGGCCGGGGTGTGCCGTGGAAGCGCTCATCCCTTGACCGCCCCCGCGCTGAAGCCCGTGATCAGCCACTTCTGGATGAAGGCGAAGACGATCACCACGGGGACGGCGGCGATGATGCCGCCGGCGGCGAGCGCGCCCAGGTCGACGCTGTCCGCGCTCATCAAGGTGTTGAGGCCGACCGGGATGGTCTGCTTGTCCTGGTTGTTGAGGAACATCAGGGCGAACAGGAAGTGGTTCCAGGAGTGCACGAAGGCGAAGGAGCCGACGGCGATCAGACCGGGCCGCAGCAGCGGCAGCACGACGATCCGGAACGCCGTCAGACGGTTGCAGCCGTCGACCCAGGCCGCCTCCTCCAGCGAGTACGGCACGTTCTTGATGAAGTTGCTGATCAGGATGATCGACAGCGGCAGCTGGAAGACGGTCTCGGCGAGGATGACGCTGCCCAGCGAGTTGATCATCTTCAGTTCGGCGAAGATCTCGAACAGCGGGACCAGCAGCAGCGCGCCCGGCACGAACTGGGAGCAGAGCAGGGCCAGCATGAAGCCCTGCTTGATCTTGAAGTCGAAGCGGGCGAGGGCGTAGCCGCCGGCCAGCGCGACCACCGTCGTCATCACCAGGGTGGCGACGCCGACGAGCAGGCTGTTCTGGAAGTAGGTGCCGAAGCTGCGCTCCGTCCAGACCTTGTCGAAGTGGTCGAACGTCATCGGCCAGGGCACGAGCGAGGTCGAGCCGGCCGGGCGGAGCGCGAAGAGCAGGATCCAGTAGAAGGGGATCAGGGTGAAGACGAGGTAGACCGACAGGGGCAGGTAGATCTGCCAGCGCGGGACCTCGTCCCATGAGCGGTTGCTGCCGCGCGGCCGCTGCTCGGGCGCGGCGGGCGCGCTCACGGGCGTGGGCGCCGGCACGGTGGCCTCCTTGGTGATCACTTGGCCTCCCTTCCGAACTTGCTCAGCCGCAGGTAGACCATGGAGCAGAAGAGCAGGATGACGAACGCGACCGTCGTCAGCGCGGACGCGTAACCGAAGTTGTGGGCGTCGACGCTGGTGTCGGCGATGTAGAGCGGGAGGGTGGTGGTCTCGCCCGCGGGGCCGCCGCCGGTCAGGGTGTAGAGCAGGTCGACGTTGTTGAACTCCCACACCGCGCGCAGCAGCGTGGACAGGACGATGGCGTCCTTCAGGTGGGGCAGCGTGATGTGCCAGAACTGCTGGAGCCGGGACGCCCCGTCGACCTCGGCGGCCTCGTACAGGTCCTTGGAGACGGACTGGAGGTCGGCGAGGATGAGGATCGCGAAGAAGGGCACGCCGCGCCACAGGTCGGCGACGATCGCCGCCGGGAAGACGGTGGAGGTGTCCGACAGCCAGCTGGTCCCGTAGGAGCCGATGCCGACGTCGGCGAGGTAACGGGTGATGCCCGTCTGGGAGTTGTAGAGCAGCACCCAGATCGCGGAGGTCAGCACGCCGGAGACGGCCCAGGGGGAGAACACCAGTGCGCGGCCCAGGGCGCGGCCCACGAAGGTCTGGTTGACGATGAGGGCCAGGGCGAGGCCGAACATCAGCTGGAGTCCGACCTCGACGACGACCCACTTGGCGCTGAAGGTCAGCGTGTCCCAGAAGACGGGGTCCTCGGTGAAGGCGTGGACGAAGTTGTCGAAGCCCGCGTAGCCGTTGCGCCACGGTTTGGTGGGGTTGTAGTTCTGCAGGCTGTAGTAGAAGACGCTGATGACCGGGTAGGCGATGAAGCCCAGCATGAGCAGGGCCGCCGGTGCGATCAGCAGGTACGGCAGTCTGCGGGGCGTGGCGGAGGCCCGGCGCCGCCTCGGTGGCGCGGGCGGCTTCGCCACGGCTGCGGCTTGGGCCATGACTGTTCTCCGTTCTGGTACGTGGTGCGTGCGCGTGCGCGGTGCGTCCGCGTGTGGTGCGTGGGTCACGCGTGACGCGGGAAGCGCTTTCTTCCTGCACATGGGTGTGCCGAGTCGTGCGTGCGGTGCGGCGGTTCAGCCCGCGTACGGGTCCTGCACCTTGCCCGGGCGGGCCAGGAACTCGAAGTCGCAGCCGGTGTCGGCCTGGGTGATCTGCTCGTTGTAGAGCGCGCCGTAACCGCGCTCGTAGCGCACGGGCGGCGGCGTCCACCGCGCCCGGCGGCGCTCCAGTTCCTCGTCGTCGACGTCGAGTCGCAGTGAGCGCGCCTCGACGTCCAGGGTGATCGAGTCCCCGGTGCGCACGAGGGCGAGGGGCCCGCCGACGTACGACTCGGGCGCCACGTGCAGGACGCAGGCGCCGTAACTGGTGCCGCTCATACGGGCGTCGGAGATGCGGACCATGTCCCGCACGCCCTGCTTGAGCAGGTGGTCGGGGATGGGGAGCATGCCGTACTCGGGCATGCCCGGGCCGCCCTTGGGGCCGGCGTTGCGCAGGACGAGCACGCTGTCGGCGGTGATCTCCAGCGCGGGGTCGTTGATGGTGCGCTGCATCGTCCGGTAGTCGTCGAAGACGACCGCGGGGCCGGTGTGCTTGAGCAGGTGCGGCTCGGCGGCGATGTGCTTGATGACGGCGCCGTCCGGGCAGAGGTTGCCGCGCAGGACGGCGACCCCGCCCTCGCTCGCGACCGGGTTGTCCCGGGTGCGGATCACGTCGTCGTCGTGCACCAGGGCGCCGGCGATCTGCTCGCGCAGGGTGTCGTGGGCGACGGTCGGACGGTCCAGGTGGAGCAGGTCCGGGATCCGGGAGAGGAAGCCGGGCAGGCCGCCCGCGAAGTGGAAGTCCTCCATCAGGTACTTCCGGCCGCCGGGGCGCACGTCGGCGAGGACGGGCACCGTGCGGGCGATGCGGTCGAAGTCGTCGAGGGTGAGCGCGACGCCGGCCCGGCCCGCCATGGCGATGAGGTGGATCACCGCGTTGGTGGAGCCGCCGAGACCGAGGACGGTGGTGACGGCGTCGGTGAAGGCGTCCTGGGTGAGGATGTCGTTCAACGTCCGGCCCTTGTGGACCAGTTCGACGATGCGCAGGCCCGCCGCGGCGGCCATCCGGTCGTGTCCGGAGTCCACGGCGGGGATGCTCGACGCGCCCGGGACCGTCACCCCGAGCACCTCGGCGGCGGCGGTCAGCGTGGACGCCGTGCCCATCGTCATGCAGTGGCCGGGCGAGCGGGCGAGGCCGTTCTCCAGCTCGGCCATCTCGCAGTCGCCGATGAGGCCGGCCCGTTTGTCGTCCCAGTACTTCCACATGTCGGTCCCGGAGCCGAGGACCTCGCTGCGCCAGTGGCCCGGCAGCATCGGCCCGGCGGGCACGAACACGGTCGGCAGGTCGACGCTCGCCGCCCCCATCAGCAGGGCCGGGGTCGTCTTGTCGCAGCCGCCCATCAGCACCGCCCCGTCGACCGGGTAGGAGCGCAGCAGCTCCTCGGTCTCCATGGCGAGGAGGTTGCGGTAGAGCATGGGGGTCGGCTTCTGGAAGGTCTCGGACAGGGTCGAGACAGGGAACTCCAGCGGGAACCCGCCCGCCTGCCACACGCCCCGCTTGACCGCCTGCGCCCGGTCACGGAGGTGCACATGACAGGGGTTGATGTCCGACCAGGTGTTGAGGATCGCGATGACCGGCTTGCCGAGGTGCTCCTCGGGGAGGTAGCCGAGCTGGCGGGTGCGGGCGCGGTGGCTGAAGGAACGCAGTCCGTCGGTGCCGTACCACTGGTGGCTGCGCAGCTCCTCGGGGCGCTTCCTGACGTCGTCGCTCATATGGACCACCCGGCGGCGATGGCGGCGACCTCGGCGCGCTCGCCCTCGGGCAGCGGCCGGCTCGGTGGGCGGACCTCGCGGCGGCACAGCCCGAGGGAGGCGAGGGCCTCCTTGACGACGGTGACGTTGTTGGCGGAGCCGTCGGCGGCGCGCAGCTCCTCGAAACGGCGGATCTGCTCCCAGACCTTCATGGCGGCCGGGTAGTCGCCGGAGCGCAGCGCCTCGATCATGTTGAGCGAGACGGCCGGGGCCACGTTCACCAGGCCCGAGGTGAAACCGGTGGCGCCTGCGGAGAAGTAGGAGGGGGCGTAGGGCTCGGCCAGGCCGGCGACCCATACGAACCGCTCAAGACCGGCGTCCCGCGCGAAGGCGGCGAAGCGGGCGGCGTCCGGCACGGCGTACTTCACGCCGATCACGTTCGGGCAGGCGTCGGCGAGTTCGGCGAGCCGAAGGCCCGCGAGCTGCGCGTTGCGGATGTACGGCACGACGCCCAGCTCGGGCACCGCCTCGGCGATGGCGCGGTGGTAGTCGACCCAGCCGCTCTGCGACACATAGGGGTGGACGGGCTGGTGGACCATCACCATGCGCGCGCCCAGCTCGCGGGCGTGGCGGGCGGAGGCGACGGCGGTGGGCACGTCATGGCCGACGCCGGCCAGGACGACGGCCCGGTCGCCGGCCTCCTCGACGGTCAGCTCGGTGACCAGGCGGCGCTCCTCGGGGGTGAGGGCGTAGAACTCGCCGGTGTTGCCGTTGGGGGTGAGGGTGGTGATCCCGCCGTCGAGCAGCCTGCGCAGCAGGGCCCGGTGGGTGTCCCGGTCGACGGAGCCGTCCTCGGCGAAGGGTGTCACCGGGATCGCCACCACGTCGGCCAGGGCCGCCCGCTGGGTCTCGAACGCCACGCTGCTCATCGCTGACCTTCCTGTCCCTGGGCTTCCCCGGCCTCGGGGAACGCCCGCCGTACGAACGACGCGATGTGCGCGTGCAGAGCGCTCGCCGCGCCGTCGGCGTCGCCCGCCAGCGCGAGCCGCAGGATCTCGCGGTGCTCGCCGGCCTCCCGTTCCCAGGAGGGGGAGGCGGCCCAGGCGACGGCGGAGACCAGGGCGGCCTGGTCGCGGACCTCGTCGAGCATCCGGCCGAGCAGCGGGTTGCCGCAGGGCAGGTACAGGGCGCGGTGGAACTCCCGGTTGGCCAGGGAGCGTTCGGCGGTGTCGGCGGCCTCGTCGGCACGGGTCAGCGCCGAGCGGGCGGCGTCCAGGGACGCCCCGCGCCGCACGGACCGCTTCAGCGCCTCGGGTTCGAGGAGGAGCCGTACGTCGTAGACCTCGCGCGCCATGTCCGCGTCCACCATGCGCACCGTGACGCCCTTGTACTGGCTCATGACGACCAGTCCGGTGCCGGCGAGCGTCTTGAGCGCCTCCCGCACCGGGGTCTTGGAGACCCCGAACTGAGCGGCGAGCTCGGTCTCGACCAGCGCCTGACCAGGCGTCAACTGCCCGGTGAGGATGCGGCGTTTGATCTCCTCCAGCACGTACTGCGTGCGGGAGGGGATCGGCGTGGGCACAGAGGTCATGCGCGCCTCTCGGTGTCTGACGAGCTGTCTGACGTGCTGCGTGGCTGACGTGCGGTCCGGCTGACACGCCGCGTCGGATCTCGTGTATCGCGTCTCATATATGACGTACGAAGTACGACGCGTTGAAGGTAGGAGCGGGCCGGGGTTTCGTCAATGCCTCCGGCAAAGGAAGTTGCTGAAGGGGCTCCCGCGCCGGGTGGGGTCAGAGGGGGACGGTGTCGCCCTCGTGCGCGGAGCGGGTGGGGCCGCCGAACGCGGCGGCGGCCCGCGCGGCCGCTTTCTCACGGGTCAGCGTGGGCCCGACGTGGGTCACGACGAGTTCGCGCACACCGGCCTGCCGGGCGGTGTCCCCCGCGTCCTCCGGGGTCAGATGGACCTGTTCGCCCTCGCGATGCCGGTCGATGTCCGCCTCGCACAGGAACAGGTCGGCGCCGGAGGCGAGTTCGAAGAGCGCGGGGCACGGCCCGCTGTCCCCCGAGTACGCGAGGACGCTCCCCTGGCACTCGGCGCGCAGCCCGTACGCCTCGGTGTCGTGGGCCACCGCCCGGGAGGTGAGCTTGAGGTTCCAGTGCCGTACCGAGTGGCCGTCGTGCAGGGCCCTGAAGTCGAGGATGCCGGTCAGGAACCGGGCGTCCGGCTGCCCGAAGAAGGCGGCCAGCCGCCGCGCGCAGTCCCTCGGCGCGTACACCGGGACCGGCGCCGGCGGGGTGAGGCCGCCGAACGCGAACGCGTAGACGGCCGGGAGGAGGTCGGCGCAGTGGTCGGCGTGCAGATGGGAGATCCAGATCGCGGTGAGCCGCCGCGGGTCCGTGTGCCGCTGCAACTCGGCGAACGTTCCCGTGCCCGCGTCCACCCACACCTCGGCGCCCCCGCCGCGCAGGAGATAGCCGGAGCAGGGGTGGCCCGGTCCCGGATGCGGAGAGGCGGTGCCGAGGACGGTGAGGCTGAGGGGCATGGTGGGGAGCGTACGTTTCACCACGGCGCGAAGCGCCGCGATCACCTCCGTCTACGCCGTGCTCATGGGTGCGTCTACGCGATGCGTCTACGCGTACGCAGCCGGAACGCTCATGGCGTCCAGCCCGGGTCGCGGCCGCTCAGGCCGACGGCACGGGCGAGCAGCGGGGCGTCCGGCGGGACGGGGACGACGGGGCCGAAGATCCCGCTGCCGCCCTCGCCGGCCTCCTCGGCCGCGGCCCGCAGGAACGCGTGGGAGGCGCGCAGCGCCGCGGGGTCGGGCGCGTAGCGCTGTCCGGTGGCCCGGGCGAGGTCCCAGCCGTGGACGACGAGTTCGTCGGCGGCGACGGCGCCGGCGACCTCGCCGGGCAGGTCGACGCCGCCCGCGCGGGTCATGCCGGTCCAGGCGGCGGGGTCCCGCCAGGCCTCGGCGAGCGCGTCGAGCGCCGCCGGCAGCTCCTCACGCCAGCCGGGCGGGAGGTCCGGCAGGGTCGTACCGGGGTCCGTGTCGGTCGTGGCGCCCAGGTCCTTGCGCGCGGCGTCCCGGAAGGCGACGGCGAGGTGCCCGAGATGGCCGAGCAGGTTCCGCACGGCGTACCGCGGGCAGGGCGTGGGCCCGTCGAGCTGCTCGTCCCGGACGTCCGCGGCGAGCCGCGCGACGATGCGGGCCTGAGGTGCGAGGTCGAGTGTGGTGGCGATGTCGGTCATATGGGGTGGACCGCGCGGAGGGGGGAAACTCATCGCTCCGCGCGGACGTCCGTGCCCCCAGTCGTGCGGGGGGGGCTTCAGAGCGCGCCGAGGGCCTTCCGGGTCGCCTCCAGGTCGGCGTCGGACGCCAGGCCCGCGTGGTAGAGGCGGAGCTCGGTGGCTCCGAGATCGCGCGCGCGGGCCGCGCCGGCCGCGAGGCCGCCGGGGTCGCCGCCCATGCCGGAGACGATCGGGAAGTTGGCGGCGAGCACCGCCCCGTCGCGGCCCTGCTCGGCGAAGGGCGCGATCAGGCCGGGCCCGTCCGCGCAGGGGACGACCACGCCGTCCGCGACGGCCAGGATGTGCGCGGGGTCCACGCCCGGGTTGGCGCCGACGTGGTACGTCACCGGGTCGGCGTGCAGCAGCACCTGGAAGCCCTCTGGGGCCTCGGCGCGGACGGCGGCCACCGCCGCCTCCTGGAGCGTGCGGGCGGTCTCGTCGCGCCACGCGCGCGTGGCCCTCGCCGTCTCCTGCCCGAGGAGCTTCTCGACGCCCGCCCAGCCGGCGTCGTCGGGCGCACCCTGCCACAGCGGCTCCAGCGCGGTGCGCACGGAGTCCGCCAGCAAGTCGGGGTCCAGGCCCCGGCCGGCGTAGCCCTCCCGGCAGGACGGGCAGAAGCAGAGCGCCATCAGGTACATGCCGGCGTCCCCGAGGGCGACGCCGGACGTCTTGTCGTGGGCGTGCAGGTGCTGGAGGCCGTACCAGCCGAGGGACTCCAGCTCGGTGCCCGCCGCGCCGGGCCGTACGGCGGCCTCGGCGGCCAGGTCGACGAGGTACGCGCGTGTGGCGGGCTGCGCGATGCACGGGGCCCACGGGTAGCGGTCGCCGTAGGCGTTGACGACCGAGGTGCCGGGGTGCTCGGCGCCGAGGCGGGAGTTGTGCGCGAGGACCACCCAGGTGTGCACCTCCAGGCCGGCCCGCTCCAGCGCGGCGGCGGCCTCGCCGTAGGCGTCGCCCGGGGCCCAGTCGCCGGCCGGGTGGGGCCGCAGGGCGCTGTTCGCCCAGCGCGGGCCCGCCGGGTCCGTCGGGTACAGCACGGCGGCGTGCTCGGCGGTGACGATGCGGTGGCGGGGGTGGCGCGGGGTGAGGGCGCGGGTGGAGTGGTAGGCGGCGGCGAGCGTCGCCTGCCGTACGCCGAGCGCGGCGATCCGCTCGGGCGCCTCCGGGTCCCCGTTGACGTCCCAGGGGTAGACGAAAGTCGACGCCTTCACCGGTCCTCCTCCAGCAGCGCGTGTCCGCGCTCGATCACTGCGGCGAGCTGTTTCACATGGTCCTCGTTCGGTTCGTGCAGCGGCGGGCGCACCTCGCCGACGTCGAGGCCGCGCAACCGCACACCCGCCTTGACCAGGGAGACGGCGTAGCCGCGGCCGAGGGCGCGCAGCTCGACGAGGGGGCGGTAGAAGCCGTCCAGCAGGCGGTGGACGACGGCCAGGTCGCCCGCGGTGAGCGCCCGGTGGAAGGCGAGGGCGATCTCGGGGGCGAAGCAGAACACGGCCGAGGAGTAGAGGGTGACGCCGATGCCGTGGTAGGCGAGCTGCGTCTGTTCCGCGGTGGGCAGGCCGTTGAAGTAGAGGAAGTCGCCGGGGACCTCGCTGCGGACGGCGCTGACGACGCGCTGCATGAGGTCGAGGTCGCCGACGCCGTCCTTGAGGCCGATGATCCCCTCGGTGCGGGCGAGTTCGACGGCGGTCCCGGGAGTGAGGACGGCGTTGTCGCGCTGGTAGACGATGACGGGGAGTTCGGTGGCGGCGGCGAGTTCGCGGTAGTGGCGCAGCAGCCCTTCCTGCGCGGCGACGACGAGGTAGGGCGGCATCGCGAGCAGTCCGTCGGCGCCGGCGTCCCGCGCGAGCCGTGCGTAGCGGACGGCGAGCGCCGTCCCGTACCCGGCGCCCGCGACGACGGGCACCCGCCCGCCCGTCTCCTCCACGGCGGCCCTGACGCACGTCTGGAACTCCTCGGGGGTGAGCGCGTGGAACTCACCGGTGCCGCAACAGGCGAAGACGGCCGCCGCGCCGGCCTCCACGCCGCGGCGCACGTGCTTCCGGTAGGCGTCGAGGGCGACGGAGCCGTCGGGGCCGAAGGCGGTGACGGGGAAGAACAGCGGTCCGCTGGGGACGCGAAGGCGTGCGGCGAGCGGAGCTGACGCTGACGTCACGGACTCTCCCTGAGGCGACGCGTGCATTGTTATGACCGGCATCCACATTTCTGAACGCAGTTCACCCTAGGGAGCCGATCAGGCCCGGTCAAGCGCACAGACGGCGACGCGGGAGGCGATTTATCGACTCAGTGCGCCCCTTGACGGAGGGTGGGCGAGATCCCTAGCGTGTCCACGCATGTGAATGACGTCCACAGACTCGGCCGTGAGATCCAAGGAGACCCGAGGATGCCCGCTGCGCGCACCGTCCTGCTCACCGGCGCCGCCGGTGGCCTCGGCACCCTCATGCGGGAGCTGCTCCCCGCCTACGGCTACGAGCTGCGCCTTCTCGACGTGCGGCCCGTCGAGGGCGCGCCGGACGCGATCACCGCGGACCTCGCCGACCTGGACGCGCTGCGAGAGGCGGTGCGGGGCGTCGACGCGATCATCCACCTCGCGGGCATCTCCCTGGAAGCCCCCTTCGAGAAGATCCTCAAGGCGAACATCGAGGGGACGTACCACCTGTACGAGGCCGCCCGCCAGGAGGGCGTCGGGCGCGTGGTGTTCGCCTCCTCCAACCACGCGGTCGGCTTCACCCCCCGGCCCGAGGGCGACGCCCCCCTCCCGCCGGAGTCGCTGATCCCGGTCCACACCCCGCGCCGCCCGGACACCTTCTACGGCCTGTCCAAGTCCTTCGGCGAGGACCTCGCCCAGTTCTACTGGGACAAGCACGGGCTGGAGACGGTGTCGGTGCGGATCGGCTCCTGCTTCGCCGAGCCGACCAGCGTGCGCATGCTGTCGGTGTGGATGAGCCCGGCCGACGGCGCCCGCCTCTTCCACGCCGCGCTCACCGCCCAGGGCGTGGGCCACACGGTGGTCTACGGCTCCTCCGCCAACACGCGCCTGTGGTGGGACCTCACCAGCGCGCGGGCCCTCGGCTACGAGCCGCAGGACGACTCCGAGCCGTACGCCGAGAAGCTGATCGCCGAACAGGGCGAACTTGACCCGTCCGACCCCGCCCACAACCACCTGGGCGGCCCCTTCGTGACCGACCCCCCGATCTGGCCGTACTGACAGCGGATCCGGCCACGGGGAGGATGCGGCCATGGAGATCATCACGGGCGGGGCGGACGATGCCGGCGCCATAGCCGAGCTGCACACGACCAGCTGGCGAAGGGCCTACGCGAGCCTGTTCCCCGCGCAGTACCTGAACGGTCCGCTGCTCGCCGAACGCCGAGAGGTGTGGCGGGCCCGGCTGGACGATCCCGTCCCGGGCGCCGCACTGTTCCTGGCCGTGGAGGCCGGCCGGCTGCTCGGCTTCGTCTATCTGGAACCGAAGCCGGACGGCCGGATCCTGCTGGACAACCTGCACGTCCGGCCCGGCGACACCGGTCGCGGACTGGGTCGGCTGCTGCTCGGGCGTGCCCTGGCCTGGGCCGCCACCGCGCACCCCGGCCGGGACGTCTACCTGGAAGTCCTCCAGGACAACACCCGCGCCGTCGCCTTCTATGAACGCCACGGAGGCCGCCGCACCGCGTCCCGCGTCTGCCGGTTCGACCAGGGTTTCGCGCTCCCCGAGTTCGAGTACACCTGGCCCGCCGTCGCGACCGACCCCCTCGACGACGGCCTCCCCGCTGAACGGGGACAGTAAGGGAACGGTAAAACGGCCTCGCTCGTTCTCCTGGCATGACAGCTATGACCCCCGGCTCGAACATCCCCCTCACCGCCCCCCGCGTGGCGGTCGACGTCACCGCACCCGTGCGCCTCGACGTCTCGGGCCTGCTGCTCACCGCCGACGGCAAGGTGCGCTCCGACGACGACTTCATCTTCTACAACCAGCCGAGCGGCCCCGGCGTGAGCTACCGTTCCGGCGGCGGCGCGGCCCCCGACGCCATCACGGTCGACACCTCCGCGATCCCGCCGGGCATCGAGAAGATCGTCGTCACGGCGAGCCCCGACGCCGCCGGACAGACGTTCCGGGGCATCGAACCGACGGCCACCATCCGCAACGCCGACGACCACAGCGTCCTGGCGACGTTCACGCCGCCGCACCTGGGCGACGAGACGGCGCTGCTGGTCGTGGAGATCTACCTGCGCAACGGCGCGTGGAAGGCCCGCGCGGTGGGCCAGGGGTACGCCGACGGTCTGGCCGGCATCGCCACCGACTTCGGCGTCACGGTGGAGGAGCCGGCCACGCCGCCCCAGCCGGCGGCGCCCACCGTCCCCGCAGCGCCCGCAGCCCCCGCCGTCACCGCGCCGCCGATGCCGCAGGCGCCGCCTCCCGTACCCCCCGCGCCGGCCGCCGGCACCGGCAAGATCAACCTCGACAAGGGCCGCGTCAGCCTCCAGAAGAACCAGACCGTCTCCCTCATGAAGGGCGGCCTGCCCCTGCTGTCGCAGGTCAGGATGGGCCTCGGCTGGGAGCCGGCGTACCGGGGCCGGGACATCGACCTGGACGCCTCGGTCATCGCCTACGGCCCGCAGCGCAACCACATCGACAGCTGCTACTTCGGCAAGCTGAGCATCGTCAACGGCGCGATCAAGCACTCCGGCGACAACCTCACCGGCGAGGGCGGCGGGGACGACGAGGTGATCGCCGTCGACCTGGGCCGGCTCCCGCAGGAGGTGACGGGTCTGGTCTTCACCGTCAACTCGTTCTCCGGGCAGAAGTTCACCGAGGTGGCCAAGGCCTACTGCCGTCTGCTGGACGCCACGACCGGCGAGGAGCTGGTCCGCTTCGACCTCACCGGCGCGGAGCCGCAGACGGGCGTGATGATGGCGAAGCTGATCCGCCAGTTCTCCGGTGAGTGGGAGATGACCGCGATGGGCGAGTTCGTGAAGGCCCGGACGGTACGGAACATGGTGAAGCCGGCCGCCCAGGCACTCTGACCGCGGACCCCGTCCGATCACACCCCGCACGGCAGCCGCGGGCGCGCTCCCCGAAGGCGCGCCCGCCGCCCGCCTCAGCGCCCCGGCCGCAGTCCCTCGGTCAGCAGCGTGACGTACCGCCGGATGCTGTCACCGCCGCCGTCGGTCAGTTCCGCCGCCGTCGCCAGGCCGTGCGCCAGCCGCAGCAGTTCCATCGGGGTGACGTCGGTCCGCAGGGCCCCCTCCCGCTGCGCCGCTTCCACCAGCCGGGACGCCGCCTCCGTCACGCTCGTCGCGCACGCCGGGACCGCACGGCCGCCGCCGTCCATGACGGCCGAGCCCAGCAGCGCCTTCAAGCCGCGGACCTGGAGCGTGCCGGCGCACAGGTCGGTCAGCCACGCCACCAGCGCCTCCCCCGGCGGGAGCCGCGCGCCGAGTTCGTCCGCGCGGACCGCGAACGCCTCGATCCGATCGACGTAGGCAGCCTCCAGCAGCGCCTGACGCGTCGGGAAGTGCCGGTACAGCGTGCCCGAGCCGACGCCCGCCCGCTTGGCGATGTCGTCGAGCGACGCGCCCTCCCCGTGTTCGGCGAAGGCCTGGGCGGCCGCCTCCAGCAACCGCTCGTAGTTGCGGCGGGCGTCCGCGCGCATGGGTCTGGCCGGCGTCATACCGCGCCTCCTCCTCAGGACCGGCGTCAGCCGCCCTGCTGGGAGCGGGCCTTGAAAGCGGCCTTGCGGGCCTCCTTGGCGACGCGCTTGTCGGGGTGGAGGCGGCCCATCGCCTCCAGCACGTCCGCAGTGGCCGGGTGCTCGACCCGCCAGGCCGCGGCGAAGAACCCGCTGTGCTGCTGGGCCAGCCCCTCGACCAGCGCCTGGAGTTCCTCGGAGTTGCCCTCGGCGGCGAGCTGGGCGGCCAGGGTGTCGATGGTGAGCCAGAAGATCATCGCCTCCGACGGCGGCGGAACGTCGGTCGCGCCCAGCTCGGTCAGCCAGACCCGGGCCAGACCGCCGAGTTCGGCGTCGTCCAGGACCTCCCGCACGGCCGGTTCGGCCTGGTCCCCGACCAGGGACAGGGCCTGCTGGCAGCGCAGCCGGCGCAGCGGCGCGCCCGCGTCGGAGCCCCGGGCCGCGGCGAGCAACTCGCGCGCGGCGGCGACGGGTTCGCGGCGGGCGAGCCAGTGCTCGGTCTCGGCACGGGCGGCCTGCGGACCGTACCCGGCGCTGCCGTCGAGGAGGGCGTCGGCGCCCTTGTCGGCGAGGTCGCCGACGGCGGGCGCGGTGAAGCCGGCCTCCAGCAGCCGCGCCCGCAGCCCGTACAGGCCGAGCGGGGTGAGGCGGACCATGCCGTAGCGGGCGACCTCGGTGTCGTCGGCCGAGGCGGCGGCCCCCTCCCCCGAGCCACCGGCCCCGCCGGAAACCTCAGCCCCCGCGGTCCCGCCGCTCTCGTCGGCGTCCCGCATGAGGGCCTCGTCGACGGGCCGGTAGGAGACGAGGCCGATCGGCTCCAGCAGGCGGAACTGGTCGTCGAGGCGCATCATCGCGTCGGAGATCTGCTCCAGCATGTCGTTGCTGGGCTCGGCCGCGTCACCGGGGACGATCATGGAGGCGGCGAGTGCGGGCAGCGGGACGGCCGCGTCGCCGGGGCCGTCCTCGCCGACGGTCAGCAGGTAGAGGTTGCCGAGCACGCCGTCGAGGAAGGCGGCCTCCCGCTCGGGGTCGAAGTCCAGCTGGGAGAAGTCGACATGACCGCCGTCGGCGTCCATGGCGTCGATCAGGTCGTCGAGGTCGGGCACGCTCGCGTCGGCGAGGACCGTCTCCAGCGCGGCGAGCCAGACGGCGAGCACCTCGTGCGGGGAACCGCCGGTCAGCAGGGCGAGTTCCTCGCCGGGGGCGACTGCGCCGTTCTCCTCGTCGGTGATCTCGACAAGACCGGTGTCCACCGCGACCCGCCACGCCTCGCTCGCGCAGGCGGCGGCGTCGTCGCCGGTGAGGCCGAGGAGTTCGGCGGCGGCCGGCAGCTGTTCGTCGACGAGTCCGCCCCCGGCGTCGACGAGGGTGTCGGGCCCGGCCCAGCGGGCGAGGCGGGCGGCCCGGGCGAGCAACGGGGTCGACAGCGCGTCGCGTGCCAGCTCCGCTTCGGAGATCAGCCGTACGGGCGGCAGGGGCGAGCTGTCTGACATCGGCTGGTTCTCCTCGAAACGCGTGGTGCCACTCAGCGGCTCAGCCTAGACGGATATCCACCCATGCCGCCCGGTTCATCTGCCGGACGGCATCCGTACATGGCCGAAACCTTGACAACTGGCCGGAGCAGGCAGGAGATTGACGCGCGTAGAAGTTGGGGGGACAGGTGTTCACTGACCTTTCTCCGCGCGTCCGTCCGCGCCCACGCCTCACCCTCGTCCCGGCGCTCATGCACGTCCCCCGGAGGGAACCCGTTGCCTAGCAGGTCTTCCGCGCGTCTCGCCGCGCTCACCGTCGCCGCCGTCTGCTCCGCGGCGTCCGCCGTCGTCATCGCCTCGCCCGCGCACGCCGACGCCGTGCGCATCCACGACATCCAGGGAACCACCCGGATATCCCCGTACGCCGGTCAGCAGGTCACCGACGTCACCGGAATCGTCACCGGGGTGCGCTCCTACGGCTCCTCCAGGGGCTTCTGGATCCAGGACCCGTCACCGGACGCCGACCCCGCCACCAGCGAGGGCGTCTTCGTCTTCACCAGCTCCGCGCCCAAGGTCGCCGTGGGCGACGCCGTCACCGTGAACGGCACGGTCTCGGAGTTCGTCCCCGGCGGCGCCTCGACCGGCAACCAGTCGGTGACCGAGATCGTGCGGCCCACGGTCACCGTCGTCTCCAGCGGCAACCCGGTCCCGGCCGCCGTGGTCGTGGACGCCGGGTCGGTCCCGAACAAGTACGCCCCGGAGGGCGACCCGGCCGCGAACGGCTCGGTCAACGGCCTGACGCTGAAGCCGCGGAAGTACGCCCTGGACTACTACGAGTCCCTCGAGGGCCAGAACATCCGGGTCAAGGACACCCGCGTGGTCGGCGCGACCGACCCGTACACCGAGCTGTGGGTCACGGTGAAGCCGCAGGAGAACGCCAACCCCAGCGGCGGCACGGTCTACGGCTCGTACAAGCAGCAGAACACGGGCCGGCTCCAGATCCAGTCGCTCGGCGCGGTGGCCGCCTTCCCGAAGGCGAACGTCGGCGACGTGCTCGCGGGCGTGACCGAAGGCCCCCTGGACTACAACCAGTTCGGCGGGTACACCCTGGTCGGCAACCGGATCGGCACCCTGGAGAGCGCCGGCCTGGAGCGTGAGACCACGCGCAAGCAGGGCGAGCGCGAGCTGGCCGTGGCGACGTACAACGTCGAGAACCTCGACCCGGGCGACACGACCTTCGCCGCGCACGCCGCCGCGATCGTGCAGCACCTGCAGTCGCCCGACATCGTGTCCCTGGAGGAGATCCAGGACGACAACGGCGCGAAGAACGACGGTACGGTGACCGCAGGGCAGACGGTGCGCAAGCTGATCGACGCGATCGTCGCCGCGGGCGGTCCGCGCTACGACTGGCGCTCCGTCGACCCGGTGAACAACGCCGACGGCGGCGAGCCGGGCGGCAACATCCGCCAGGTGTTCCTGTTCAACACGGAGCGGGTCTCCTTCACCGACCGCGCGGGCGGCGACGCCACGACCGCGGCCGGCGTCACCGGGGTCCGCGGCAAGGCGGCCCTGACGGTCTCCCCCGGCCGCATCGACCCGGCGAACACCGCCTTCAACTCCAGCCGCAAGCCGCTGGTCGGCGAGTTCGTCTTCCAGGGCCGCACGGTCTTCGTGATCGCCAACCACTTCAACTCCAAGGGCGGCGACCAGGGTCTGACCTCGCAGTACCAGCCGGCGGCGCGCAGCTCGGAGGTGCAGCGCCACCAGCAGGCGGCCCTGGTCAACGGGTTCGTGAAGGACATCCTGGACACCGAGCGCAAGGCGAACGTCATCGCGCTCGGCGACATCAACGACTTCGAGTTCTCCGGCACCGCGGACGTCCTCGAAGGCGACGGCGAGCTGTGGTCCGCGATCAAGTCGCTGCCGAGGGAGGAGCGTTACTCCTACGTCTACCAGGGCAACAGCCAGGTCCTCGACCAGATCCTGGTCAGCCCGGCGATCCGGCGCGGGGTCTTCGAGTACGACAGCGTGCACGTGAACTCGGAGTTCCACGACCAGATCAGCGACCACGACCCGCAGGTGCTGCGCTTCCAGCCGTAGGCGGCGACCGGCACAGGCCGGCGGGGCCGGCCGGACACACGGTTCGGCCGGCCCCGGGTTCCCGGCCGGGCGAACCCGGCCTGCGCGCGGTTCGCGGCCCCGTTTCGGGAGACACGCAGGTCATGGACGAGGATTCGCAGGAGGCGGGGCGTGCTCCCGGCCGGTTGCCCGCCCGTTCGTGGTGGGCGGTGACACGGCGCACGGCGAAAGAACTGCTCGACGACGAACTCTCCGACCGGGCGGCCGCGTTGACGTACTACGGCGTGCTGTCACTGTTCCCGGCGCTGCTGGTGATGGTGTCCACGCTGGGCGTGGTCGGCCGGCGCGCCACCGACGCCATCCTCGACAACATAGGGGAACTGACCCCCGGCCCGGCCCGGGACATCCTGCGCGACTCGGTGGTCCAGCTCGGCGACAGCGGCGGCGCGAGCGGGGTGCTGGCGATCGCCGGTCTGTTCGCCGCGCTGTGGTCGGCGTCCGGCTACGTGGCCGCGTTCATCCGGGCGTCGAACGCGGTGTACGACCTCCCGGAGGGCCGGCCGGTGTGGAAGCTGACGCCGCTGCGCCTCGCGCTGACCGTGACGCTGATGCTGATGCTGGCGGCGAGCGCGCTGATCGTCGTCTTCACCGGGCCGCTGGCCGAGCGGGCGGGCAGGCTGGTGGGGGCCGGCGACGCGGCGATCGCGGTGTGGGGCGTGGCCAAGTGGCCGGTGCTGCTGCTCCTCGTCGTGCTGATGATCGCCCTGCTGTACTGGGCCGCCCCCAACGTCCGTGGCCGCGGCTTCCGTTGGGTCTCCCCCGGCAGTTTCGTCGCCACCCTCATCTGGCTCGTCGCCTCGGGCGGGTTCGCGCTCTACGCGGCCAACTTCTCGCTCTACAACCGGACCTACGGCACTCTCGCGGGGGCCGTCGTCTTCCTGGTGTGGCTGTGGCTGAGCAACCTGGCGATCCTGCTGGGGCTGGAGTTCGACGCGGAGCTGGCGCGGGAGCGGGCGATCGTGTGCGACGGGCGGGAACGGGAGGAGACCGAGGCCCCGTACACCGAGCCGTACGTGGAGCCGCGGGACACCCGGAAGTGGCCGGCATGGCTGCGCACGACGTGGGCGGCGGCCCGGCGCGGCCGCTCGGCCCCGCCGCCCTCGGCGCCGTCGGCCTGAGGGCGCGGGACGCGCGACCAGCCCGGCACACACGGAAGGGCCCGGCACCCACACGGGGGTGCCGGGCCCTTGCGTCCTGCCGCCGTCACAGGCCGCCGTCAGCGGCGGGCCGCCGCCCTGCGCCGCCCCATGACACCCGCCGCGAGGAGCACCGCGCCCGCCGCCGCTGCGACGATCATCGGACGCGGGTGCTGCCGGGCGAACCGCGCCGGGGCGCGCATCACCTCGGGCATGCCGCGGCCCGCGCGGGACGTCGTCTCCTGCAGGCCGTGCCGTGCGTGCACGGCCTTGTCCTGGGCGGTGAGGGCCGCTTCCCTGGCCTTGCTCTGGACGGCGTGGCCCGCCAGCCCCGCCTTCTCCTGGACCGTGTGACCGGCCCGCCCTGCGCCGTCCTGCACCGCGTGCGTCGCACGCCCGGCCCTGCTCTGCACGGTGTGGGTCGCGCGGCCGGCCTTCTCCTGCACGGTGTGACCCGCCTGGGCCGCCGTGCTGCGGAGCTGGACCGTCATCGCGCCCGCGCGGTCCCGAAGGTCCGCCGCCCGCGCGCGGGCCCGTCCGCGAAGGTCCGTCTTCGCCGCCAGCTCCTCGACCGTGTGGCCGAGTTGGCTGCGCGTCTCGGCGATCTGCCGGCGCAGCTCCGCCGCCGTGGTCCTGTCCGTCATCGATGCGCCCTTTCCCTGATCTCCTCGACGTCGGCCTTGACACTGCCGATGGTCACCTCGGGGGTGGGGGGCGTGGCCCGGCGCAGCTGGCTGCGGCCGGTCACGGCCAGCACGGCGGCGATCGCGAACAGCACCGCCGTGACGATGAGCGCCGCCGCCCAGAGAGGCAGCACCAGCGAGAGTGCGGCGACGCCCGTCCCGGCGAGCCCGAGCAGACCCGCGTAGGCGAACGCGCCCGCCCCGCCGAGCATTCCGCCGCCGCGCCCCGCACGACGGCCCTTCTCGGTCAGCTCCTCCTTGGCGAGGGCCAGTTCCTGCCGCACGAGCTGGGAGAGCTGTTCGCCGGCCTGGTTCACGAGTTCGCCGACCGTGTGGTGCCCGTCGTGGACGGGCCGGGTGTCCGTGGTCCCGGTCACGGTGTTCCGCCTCCTCTCGGTTCCGGACCACCCGGGTACCCGCACCCGCCGGGCGCTACCCCTGCCCACCGATGCGACTCATCATGCAGCACCGCTGATGTTTATCCCGTAGCAGATTTAAGTGGAGCTTCACCCCCGGCCTGGCCGAAGCTACCCGTATGACAACCGGACTCCCGCACACCCCCGCCCCTCCCTTCGGCCGCGCCCTCTGCGCGATGATCACGCCTTTCACGGAGTCGGGGGCGCTCGATCTCGACGGCGCGCAGCGGCTCGCCGACCGGCTGGTCACGCACGGCTGCGACGGGCTCGTGCTGTCGGGGACGACGGGCGAGTCCCCGACCACGTCGGACACGGAGAAGGCGGAGCTGGTCCGGGCGGTACGCGAGGCCGTCGGCGACGGGGTGCCGCTGCTGGCGGGCGTGACCACCGCCGACACCCGGCACACCGTCGATCTCGCCCTGTCCGCAGGGAAGGCCGGCGCGGACGGCGTCCTCGTCGCCGCCCCCTACTACAGCAGACCCCCGCAGGACGCCCTGGAGGCCCATTTCCGCGAGGTCGCGGACGCCTGCGAGCTGCCGGTGATGCTGTACGACGTGCCCGGCCGCACCGGCGTGCGCATCACGCCGGAGACGATGATCCGGCTCGCGGAGCACCCGGGGATCGTGGCGGTGAAGGACTGCTCCAACGACCTCCTGGGCGTCCAGAAGATCCTGGCCCGCACCCGACTGGCGTACTACGCGGGCTGCGACGAGCAGATCCTCGCCCTGTACGCGGTGGGCGCGGCCGGCTACGTCAGCACGGTCGCAGGCGTCGCCCCGCGCCGGCTCCGCTCGATCCTGGACGCGTTCGACCGGGGCGACACCCGCGAGGCCGCCCGGCTCCAGCTGCGCGCGCTGGACCTCATCGAGGCGATGATGGCCACGGACCTGCCCGGCACGGTCACCGCCAAGGCCCTCCTGACTTCCCTCGCCCTCCCCTCCGGCCCGCTCCGCCCCCCGCTGCTCCCCGCCACCCCGGAAACGACCGGCGCCCTCCGAGCGGCCTACGACCACCTCATGACGAGCCCGGAGTAGTCGGCACGACGTCGACCACGGCGAAGGCCGAGCTTGCGAAGCGTGCCGGGGCCGCTGAGGTGATCCTTTCCTCCGCAGTCGACGATCTCGCAGCCGAGGTGAGGCGGCTCAACGGCGGTCAGGGACTGCCGGTTGTCTTCGACGGCGTCGGCGCGCACACCTTCGATGCGAGCCTCGCCAGCCTGCGAACCCGCGGCCATCTCGTGCTCTTCGGCGCGGCAAGTGGTGCCGTGCCTCCGTTTGATCCGATTCGGCTCGCCCACGGCGGTTCGCTGACCCTGATCCGGCCCAGCCTCGGGGACTTCATCGCCGACCGGTCCGAACTGCTCCGACGGGCCGCCGATGTGTTCGAGTGGGTGCGCTCCAAGGCGCTTGAAGTCACCGTAACGGGCCGCTACGCATTGTCCGAGGCCGCCCAGGCCCACAGCGATCTGGAGGCTCGACGCACCACCGGCAAGCTGCTCGTCGTACCCGATACGGCCGCGGCAGCGGACGCCGGCGACAACGGGCAGCCGCGTGCGGCACCAGTGCCTGAGGCGGGCTCCCGCCGGACCGGGTGGAGAACGAACTTGTAGTGCGAGGCTCACGCACGAGCGCCCTCCCGGGCCGTCCTCGGGCCGTGGAAGGGCGCTCAATGGTGACCAACGTCGACAGGTGGCCGACAGCTCGGCAGCAGGTCAGAGCGGTGATCGATTAGGCGGCCGCAGGTCACGGCCGCCGGTGATCAGTTGTGGCTGTGCAGGATCTCGTTCAGGCCGCCCCAGACCGCGTTGTTCGGGCGGGCCTCGACCGCGCCGGTGACCGAGTTGCGGCGGAAGAGGATGTTCGAGGCGCCGGAGAGGTCGCGGGCCTTGACGATCTGGCCGTCGGGCATGGTCACCCGGGTGCCCGCCGTGACGTAGAGGCCCGCCTCGACGACGCACTCGTCGCCCAGCGCGATGCCGACGCCCGCCTCCGCGCCGACCAGGCAGCGCTCGCCGATGGAGATGATCACGTTGCCGCCGCCGGACAGCGTGCCCATCGTGGACGCGCCGCCGCCGATGTCGGAGCCGTCGCCCACGACCACGCCCGCGGAGATGCGGCCCTCGACCATGGACGTGCCGAGCGTGCCGGCGTTGAAGTTCACGAAGCCCTCGTGCATGACCGTGGTGCCCTCGGCGAGGTGCGCGCCCAGGCGGACGCGGTCCGCGTCGGCGATGCGGACGCCCTTGGGTGCCACGTAGTCCGTCATGCGCGGGAACTTGTCGATCGAGGTCACCTGGAGGTGCAGGCCCTCGGCGCGCGCGTTCAGACGGACCTTCTCGACGTCGTCCACGGCGACCGGGCCGAGGGACGTCCACGCGACGTTGGCCAGGTGGCCGAACATGCCGTCCAGGCTCTGGCCGTGCGGCTTGACCAGGCGGTGCGAGAGCAGGTGGAGCCGCAGGTAGACGTCGTGCGCGTCGAGCGGCTTGTCGTCGAGGGAGGCGATGACCGTGCGGACCGCGACGACCTCGACGCCCCGGCGGGCGTCCGGGCCGACGGCCTTGGCCGCGCCCTCGCCGAGCAGCTCCACGGCCTTCTCGGGAGAGAGGCGCTCGGTGCCGGCCGGACCGGGCTCGGCGGTGAGCTCGGGCGTGGGGAACCAGGTGTCGAGAACGGTGCCGTCGGCGGCGAGCGTGGCGAGCCCGGCGGCCGCGGCGCCGGTGGTGCGAGGAGCAGTCGTTTCGGTCATGAGCGCAACCTAACCGGCGAGCCCCACCCGAGGCCAACCTGCCGCCCGGCGTCTCAGGTGGCGGTCGGGGCGGGCGCGGGTCCGCTTCGGCGACGCCGTGCGCGTCCGTCCGCCGCCGGGCGGGCCGGCCCGCCCACAAGTGCCCCTGTATGAGAAACCGTTATGGAAACCGCTCGCTGAAACGGCTGCTCACCAGCCACACGTTCCACTACTGTTTCACCGTTCACATACCGGGCCTTCGCAGCCGCGGCCGCCGACACGAGCGCCGCTGGAGGAACAGCGCATGCCAGACAACAAGTCCCGGCCTTCCCCGGAGCAACCCTGGGGGAACGGTTGGGCCCCGGAAACCTCCCGGGCTCCCGGAACGCGACGGCTGTGGCTGGCCGGCGCTCTCGCCGTGGCCACCGTGGTGGCCTGCGTGACGGCGATATCCGTGACCGAAAAGGCCAATGACAAGCAGTCAGCCGCCCGTCAGGGCCGGACGACGTCCGACAAGGAGACGACCTCGGGGCTGATCTCTTTCGCCACACCCTCGGCGAGCGGATCCCCTTCGGCGTCCGCGTCGGCCGGGAGCCCCTCGCCGTCCGCGTCCGCTTCGGCGTCGGCCTCGCCGTCCGCCTCGGCTTCGCCCCGGCCGCAGGGGAGTTCGTCGCCCCGCCCGTCCACCGCCCCCGCCCCGCAGGCGCCGCCGGTCAAGGACGTGCCCGCGCCGCGGCCGGTGAGCAACCGCAAGTCGGTGCAGTCGGTCAACTACCCCGACCGCTACTGGCGCGCGAGCGGCGGCCTGGTGCGGCTCGAACGGAGCGGCGGCTCGGAGTTCCGCGAGGACGCCTCCTTCGACGTCGTGGCGGGCCTGGCCAAGAGCTCCTGTTACTCGTTCAGGACGGCCGACGGCACGTATCTGCGCCATCGCAACTTCGTGCTGCGCGCGGAACGCAACGACGGCTCGAACCTGTTCTCCCAGGACGCCACCTTCTGCCCCAACTGGTCGCCCTACTCGGGCTCCATGACGCTGCGTTCGGTGAACTACCCCGACCGCGCGCTGCGGCACCAGAACATGGAGATGCGTCTGGACCAGTACGGCTACAACACCCGGGGCGGCGAGGACTTCGCGTTCCGCCTCGTCGGCGGTCTCGCCTGAGCGGACCGCCACCCGCACACACGTGTGGCCCCCGGCGAGACTCGCCGGGGGCCACACGTGTCACCACAGTCCTCAGACGTTGAAGCCGAGCGCCCGAAGCTGCTCACGGCCGTCGTCGGTGATCTTGTCCGGGCCCCACGGCGGCATCCAGACCCAGTTGATGCGCAGCTCGTTGACGAGGCCGTCCGTGGCGGACTTCGCCTGGTCCTCGATGACGTCCGTCAGCGGACAGGCCGCGGAGGTCAGGGTCATGTCGATCGTCGCGATGTTCGCGTCGTCGATGTGAATGCCGTAGATCAGGCCGAGGTTGACGACGTCGATGCCCAACTCGGGGTCGACGACGTCGTACAGCGCCTCGCGGACCTCCTCCTCCGAGGCCGGCTTCATCTCCAGGGTCTCGCTCATGCCGTCTTCCTTTCGGCGTCGGCGCCCAGCGCCTGGGCCGTCGCGTCCTTCCACGCCATCCAGCTGAGGAGGGCGCACTTGACCCGGGCCGGGTACTTGGAGACGCCGGCGAACGCGACCGCGTCCTCCAGCACCTCCTCCATCGCGTCGTCCGGCTCGATCCTGCCCTTGGACTGCATCAGCTCCAGGAAGGTCTCCTGGATCCGGTGCGCCTCGGACAGCTCCTTGCCGACGAGCAGTTCGTTCAGCACGGACGCGCTCGCCTGGCTGATGGAGCAGCCCTGGCCCTCGTACGAGACGTCCTCGATCTTCGTGCCGGCGTACTTCACCCGCAGGGTGATCTCGTCGCCGCAGGTCGGGTTCACGTGGTGCACCTCGGCGTCGCCGTCGCGCAGACCACGCCCGTGCGGGTGCTTGTAGTGGTCCAGGATGACTTCCTGGTACATGGAGTCCAGCTTCATGCGCTCGCTCGCCAACCCCTCAGCCGAAGAAGTTCCGTACGTGCTCCAGGCCGTCCACCAGAGCGTCGATCTCGGCGGGCGTGGAGTACAGATAGAACGACGCTCGCGTCGTCGCGGGAATTCCGTAGCGCAGGCAGACGGGTCGCGCGCAGTGGTGGCCGACGCGGACCGCGATGCCCTGCTCGTCGAGGACCTGGCCCACGTCGTGCGGGTGGATGTCGCCGAGCGTGAAGGAGATCGCCGCGCCGCGGTCCTCGGCCGTGGTCGGGCCGATGATCCGCAGGTCGGGGACCTCGGCGAGCCGCTTCACCGCGTACTCGGTGAGCGCGTGCTCGTGGGCGAGGATCTTGTCCATGCCGATCGAGGACAGGTAGTCGATGGCCGCGCCGAGACCGACCGCCTGGGCGACCGGGGGCGTGCCCGCCTCGAACTTGTGCGGGGCGGGGGCGTAGGTCGAGGAGTGCATGGACACCGTCTCGATCATCTCGCCGCCGCCGAGGAACGGAGGCAGGTCCTCCAGCAGCTCCTGGCGGCCCCACAGCACGCCGATGCCGGTCGGGCCGCACATCTTGTGGCCGGTGAAGGCCACGAAGTCGGCCTGGAGGGCCTGCACGTCCAGCGGCATGTGGGGAGCGGCCTGCGAGGCGTCGATGCAGACCAGCGCACCGACCTCCTGCGCCCGGCGGACTATCGCCTCGACCGGGTTGACCGTGCCGAGGATGTTCGACACCAGCACGAAGGAGACGATCTTCGTCTTCTCCGTGATGATCTCGTCGATGTTCGACAGGTCGAGGCGGCCGTCGTCGGTGAGGCCGAACCACTTCAGCTTCGCGCCCGTGCGCTGCGAGAGCAGCTGCCACGGCACGATGTTGGAATGGTGCTCCATCTCCGTGATGACGATCTCGGTCTCGGAGTCCACGCGGTAGGGCTCGTCGGCCCAGCCCAGCATGTTCGCCACGAGGTTGAGCGACTCCGAGGCGTTCTTGGTGAAGATCACCTCGTCGCGCGAGGGCGCGTTGATGAAGGACGCGACCTTGTCACGCGCTCCCTCGTACAGCGCCGTGGCCTCCTCGGCGAGCACATGCACACCGCGGTGGACGTTGGCGTTGTAGCGCTCGTAGTACTCGCTCAGGGCGTCCAGCACCTGGCGCGGCTTCTGCGAGGTCGCCGCGTTGTCCAGGTAGACGAGCTTCCGGTCGTCGTGGACCAGACGGTCCAGGATCGGGAAGTCCTTGCGGATCGCCTCTGTGTCGAGGAGGCCCGGCAGCTGTGTCACGCGGATACGCCACCCTTCGTGTATGCCTCGTACCCTTCGTTCTCCAGCTTGTCGGCGAGCTCGGCGCCGCCGGACTCGACGATGCGGCCGCCGGAGAAGACGTGGACGAAGTCGGGCTTGATGTAGCGCAGGATGCGCGTGTAGTGCGTGATCAGCAGGGTGCCGACCTCGCCGGTCTCGCGGACGCGGTTGACGCCCTCGGAGACGATGCGGAGCGCGTCGACGTCCAGACCGGAGTCGGTCTCGTCGAGGATCGCGACCTTCGGCTTGAGCAGTTCGAGCTGGAGGATCTCGTGGCGCTTCTTCTCACCGCCGGAGAAGCCCTCGTTGACGTTGCGCTCGGCGAAGGAGGGGTCCATGTTGAGGCGCTGCATGGCCTCCTTGACCTCCTTCACCCAGGTGCGCAGCTTGGGGGCCTCGCCGCGGACGGCGGTGGCGGAGGTGCGCAGGAAGTTCGACACGGACACACCGGGGACCTCGACCGGGTACTGCATGGCGAGGAACAGGCCGGCGCGGGCGCGCTCGTCGACGGACATCTCCAGGACGTCCTCGCCGTCGAGGGTGACGGTGCCGCCGGTGATCGTGTACTTCGGGTGACCCGCGAGGGAGTAGGCGAGCGTCGACTTGCCGGAGCCGTTGGGGCCCATGATGGCGTGCGTCTCGCCCTGCTTCACGGTGAGGTCGACGCCCTTGAGGATCTCCTTCGTGGCGTTGTCGGCCTCGACGGTGACGTGCAGGTCTCGGATTTCAAGCGTTGCCATGGATGCCTCAGGACTCCTGGGTGAGGGGGGCGCGTACGTCGACGAAGACGCTGCCCCCTTCGATCTTTACGGGGTATACGGGGACGGGGCGCGTCGCGGGAAGGCCGGACGGCTTGCCGGTGCGCAGGTCGAAGGCGGAGCCGTGCAGCCAGCACTCGATCTGGCAGTCCTCCACCTCGCCCTCGGAGAGCGAGACGTTCGCGTGCGAGCAGATGTCGTGGATCGCGAACACCTCCCCCTCGGTCCGCACCACGGAGACCGGCGTGCCGTCGAGTTCCACCCGCTTCGGAGTGTCCTCCTCCAGCTCGCCCAGTCCGCAGGCGCGTACGTAGGTCGTCATGCGACCGAGGCCTCCAGCTCCTCTTCGATCTTCGCGAGCAGACGCTCCTCGATGTCGTCGACACCGATGTGCTGGACCAGCTCGGCGAAGAAGCCGCGGACGACGAGGCGGCGGGCCTCGTGCTCGGGGATGCCGCGGGCCATCAGGTAGAAGAGCTGCTCGTCGTCGAAGCGGCCGGTGGCGGAGGCGTGGCCGGCGCCGACGATCTCGCCGGTCTCGATCTCCAGGTTCGGCACCGAGTCGACGCGCGCGCCGTCCGTGAGGACGAGGTTGCGGTTCATCTCGTAGGTGTCGGTGCCCTCGGCCTTGGCCTCGATGAGGACGTCGCCGATCCACACGGCGTGCGCGTCCTCGCCCTGGAGCGCGCCCTTGTAGGCGACGTTCGACTTGCAGTGCGGGGTGTTGTGGTCGACCAGCAGGCGGTGCTCCTGGTGCTGGCCGGCGTCCGTGAAGTACAGGCCGTACAGCTCGGCCTCGCCGCCGGTGCCCGCGTAGCTCACGCGCGGGTGCAGGCGGACGACGTCGCCGCCGAAGGTGACGACCACCGACTTGAAGGTGGCGTCGCGGCCGACGAGGGCGTTGTGCTGGGCGACGTGGACAGCCTTGTCGTCCCAGTCCTGGACGGAGACGACGGTCAGCTTGGCGCCGTCGCCGAGGACGTACTCGACGTTGGCGGCGACCACGGCGTCACCGGTGTGGTCGATGACGACGACGGCCTCGGCGAAGGCTCCCAGCTCGATGATCTGGTGGCCGTAGGAGACGCCGCCCTCGCCGTGCACGGAGATCCGGATCGGCTCGGTGAGGACCGTCTCCTTGGGGACGGAGACGACGCCGGCCTGCTCGAAGGCGGAGTACGCCTGGGCGGCGACGCGGTCCACGGGCGTGCCGGCCCTGCCGAGCCGCGCGTCGTCGCGGCCGACGGCCTCGACGACGACGCCTTCGGGGGCCTCCACCGTGACCTTGACGCCGTTGCCGCCCGCGACGGCGGTGCCGTCGTGCAGGCCGCGCAGGCGCTCCAGCGGGGTGAACCGCCACTCCTCCTCGCGGCCGTGCGGGACCGGGAAGTCCGCGACGTCGAAGGACGGCGGCGCGCTCATGCGCGTGGCGACGGTCGACTCGGCGGCCACCGCGATGGAGCCTGTGGTGGTGGACCCCACAGGAAGATTCTGAGCCTCAGCCATGGCTGTCGTAGTGCTCGCTTTCGTTGACGTAAGGGGCGTGACGGACGGGCCGGGGGTCAGCCGACGGCGCCTTCCATCTGCAGCTCGATCAGCCGGTTGAGCTCCAGCGCGTACTCCATCGGGAGCTCCTTGGCGATGGGCTCGACGAAGCCGCGCACGATCATGGCCATCGCCTCGTCCTCGGAGAGACCACGGCTCATCAGGTAGAAGAGCTGGTCCTCGGAGACCTTGGAGACGGTCGCCTCGTGGCCCATGGACACGTCGTCCTCACGCACGTCGACGTAGGGGTACGTGTCGGAGCGGGAGATGGTGTCGACGAGCAGCGCGTCGCACAGGACGTTGGACTTGGAGCCGGGGGCGCCCTCGCCGATCTCGATGAGACCGCGGTAGGAGGTGCGGCCGCCGCCTCGCGCCACCGACTTGGAGACGATGTTGGAGGAGGTGTTCGGCGCCATGTGGACCATCTTGGCGCCGGCGTCCTGGTGCTGGCCCTCGCCGGCGAAGGCGATGGAGAGGGTCTCGCCCTTGGCGTGCTCGCCCATCAGGTAGACGGCCGGGTACTTCATCGTCACCTTGGAGCCGATGTTGCCGTCGATCCACTCCATGGTCGCGCCCTCGTAGGCGACAGCGCGCTTGGTGACCAGGTTGTAGACGTTGTTCGACCAGTTCTGGATGGTCGTGTAGCGGCAGCGGGCGTTCTTCTTGACGATGATCTCGACGACGGCGCTGTGCAGGGAGTCGGACTTGTAGATCGGGGCCGTACAACCCTCGACGTAGTGCACGTAGGCGCCCTCGTCGACGATGATCAGGGTCCGCTCGAACTGGCCCATGTTCTCCGTGTTGATACGGAAGTAGGCCTGGAGCGGGATCTCGACGTGCACGCCCTTCGGCACGTAGATGAAGGAGCCGCCGGACCACACCGCGGTGTTCAGCGCGGCGAACTTGTTGTCGCCGGCGGGGATGACGGTGCCGAAGTACTCCTTGAAGAGCTCCGGGTGCTCCTTCAGCGCGGTGTCGGTGTCGAGGAAGATGACGCCCTGCTCCTCCAGGTCCTCGCGGATCTGGTGGTAGACGACCTCCGACTCGTACTGGGCGGCGACACCGGCGACGAGGCGCTGCTTCTCCGCCTCGGGGATGCCCAGCTTGTCGTAGGTGTTCTTGATGTCCTCGGGCAGGTCCTCCCAGGACGCCGCCTGCTTCTCCGTGGAGCGCACGAAGTACTTGATGTTGTCGAAGTCGATGCCCGACAGGTCCGAGCCCCAGTTCGGCATGGGCTTCTTCTGGAAGAGCTTCAGGCCCTTGAGGCGGAGCTTGGTCATCCACTCCGGCTCGGACTTCTTCGAGGAGATGTCATTGACGACGTCCTCGTTGATGCCGCGACGCGCGGACGCGCCGGCCGTGTCGGAGTCGGCCCAGCCGTATTCGTACTTGCCCAGGCCCTCGAGTTCGGGGTGAGCAGTCTCCGTGGGGAGAGTCATGCGGGGTTCCTCCCGGCCGTGCTTGCAGATGCGTTGTGGCTGCGGTGATCAGTGTGGGAAATCTTGGGGATGAACGTCGTGCAGACGCCGTCTCCGTGCGCGATGGTCGCCAGTCGCTGGACGTGCGTTCCGAGCAGCTGGGAGAAGATCTCCGTCTCGGCCTCGCACAACTGCGGGAACTTCTCCGCGACGTGGGCCACCGGGCAGTGGTGCTGACAGAGCTGCTCGCCTTTTTGAGGGAGGGGTGCGCTGCGCGCCGTAGCAGCGTACCCGTCCGCGCTCAGGGCCTTGGCCAGTGCTTCGGTGCGGTGCTCGGGGGCGGCGGCCTCGACGGCCTCGCGGTAGGCGGCGGCCTGTTCGGCGATCCTCGCGCGCGCGAAGGCGACGACGGCCTCGTCCCCGCCGAAGCGCTCCTGGATCCAGCGCAGGGCGTCGGCGGCGAGCTTGTCGTAGGACTGGTCGAAGGCGTCGCGGCCGCAGTCGGTGAGGGCGAAGACCTTGGCGGGGCGTCCGCGCGTCCGCGTGCCGTACACGCGCTGCTCGCGGGCCTCCACGACGTCGTCGGCGACCAGCGCGTCGAGGTGCCTGCGTACGGCCGCCGGGGTGAGCCCGAGGCGTCCGGCCAGCTCGGTGACGGTCGACGGCCCGTGGTCCAGGATGGAGCGCGCGACCCGGTTGCGCGTCGAGCGCTCACCGGTCGCCAGCTCCTCCTGAGGGGCCCCCGCGGGGGTCTCCCGAGCCTGTCCGACGTTTTTCACAACGCCATTGTTGCGTAATTCGCCGGAGGCAGGCAAGCGGCGCCCGGCCGACCGGGTGGTGCACTGCATCACTTAGGTAAAGCTAACCTGACCTGGGGAAACGATCTTTGATCGATCAGGGAGCCGGGCCCTGCCGGGGCCGCCCCGAGCTCTCCCGGGGACCTCCCGGCGCCCCCTGGACGGCCCCGCGCGTCCGGGCGCACGAGCGCGAACCTAGACTTTGCGTCCATGCGAACTGAGCCTGTCGTCCAGGTCCAGGCCCTGGTGCAGCGGTACGGGACGAAGACCGCGGTGAACGGCCTCGATCTGGAGGCCCGGGCAGGCGTCACCGCCGTCCTCGGCCCCAACGGCGCCGGCAAGACGACGACCATCGAGACCTGCGAGGGCTACCGCAAGCCGGACTCCGGCACCGTGCGCGTCCTCGGCCTCGACCCGGTGAGACAGGCCCGCGAACTGCGCCCCCGGATCGGCGTGATGCTCCAGTCCGGCGGCGTCTACTCGGGCGCGCGGGCGGACGAGATGCTCCGCCATGTCGCGAAGCTGCACGCGAACCCGCTGGACGTGGACGCCCTCGTGGAGCGGCTCGGGCTCGGCGGCTGCGGCAGAACCACCTACCGCCGCCTCTCCGGCGGGCAGCAGCAGCGGCTCGCGCTGGCGATGGCCGTCGTCGGACGCCCTGAACTGGTGTTCCTGGACGAGCCGACCGCCGGCCTCGACCCGCAGGCCCGCCGCGCCACCTGGGACCTCGTCCGCGACCTGCGCGCCGACGGCGTCAGCGTGATCCTCACCACCCACTACATGGACGAGGCCGAGCAGCTCAGCGACGACGTCGCGATCATCGACGCGGGCCGGGTCATCGCCCAGGGCTCCCCGGAGGAGCTGTGCCGCGGCGGCGCCGAGAACACGCTCCGCTTCACCGGCCGCCCCGGACTGGACGTGACCTCGCTGCTCAAGGCGCTGCCCGCGGACAGCACCGCGGAGGAGCTGACGCCGGGCTCGTACCGGGTCACCGGGAAGATCGACCCCCAGCTCCTGGCGACCGTCACCTCCTGGTGCGCGCAGCACGGGGTGATGCCCGACCGGATCTCGGTCGAACGGCACACCCTGGAGGACGTCTTCCTGGAGCTGACGGGAAAGGAACTGCGCTCATGACCGCCACCGGCATCCACACCCCGGCGCCGGGCGCCGCGCCGCTGCCCCGGATGATCGGCGCCCAGGCGGCGCTGGAGACCCGGATGCTCCTGCGCAACGGCGAGCAACTGCTGCTCACCGTGGTGATCCCCACCCTGCTGCTGGTGTTGTTCAGCACCGTGGACATCGTGGACACCGGCGCCGGCAAGGCGGTGGACTTCCTCGCCCCGGGCGTCCTGGCGCTCGCCGTGATGTCGACGGCGTTCACCGGACAGGCCATCGCCACCGGCTTCGAGCGCCGCTACGGCGTGCTGAAGCGGCTGGCCGTCTCACCGCTGCCCCGCTGGGGCCTGATGACCGCGAAGACGCTGTCCGTGCTGGTCACCGAGGTCCTCCAGGTCGTCCTGCTGACGGTGATCGCCTTCGCGCTGGGCTGGTCGCCGCACGGGAACCCGTTCGCCGTGCTGCTCCTGCTGGTACTCGGCACGGCCGCGTTCTCAGGGCTCGGGCTGCTGATGGCGGGCACCCTGAAGGCCGAGGCGACGCTCGCCGCGGCGAACCTGGTGTTCCTGCTGCTGCTGGTGGGCGGCGGTGTGATCGTCCCGCTGGACAAGTTCCCGCCGGCGGCGCAGGACGTCCTCGCACTGCTGCCGATCTCGGCCCTGTCCGGCGGCCTGCGGGACGTGCTCCAGAACGGGGCGGGCATGCCGTGGGGCGAGCTCGCGATCCTGGCGGTGTGGGCCGTGGCCGGCCTGGCGGCGGCGGGGAGGTTCTTCCGGTGGGAGTGACGGCGGCGAAGCCACGGGGCACCCTCGTGAAAGCGTGCACAAGCGGCCCCCTACGATGGAAGGCGTGCCAAACGTGACCCGCGCCGACGCCCTGGCGGCCGTGCGCAACCCGCTCGCCTTCATCGCCGACCGCTGGACCCCCGCCCCCCGGACGGTTCAGCGGGCAGCCCTGTCCGCACTCGTGATGTCGGTGCTCATCGTGGTCACCGGCGGCGCGGTACGGCTCACCGGGTCCGGCCTCGGCTGCCCGACCTGGCCCAAGTGCACCGAGGACTCCCTCACCGCGACCAGCGAGATGGGCTTCCACGGCGTCATCGAGTTCGGCAACCGCATGCTGACGTACGTGCTGTGCGCCGCGGTCGGCTGGGCGATCATCGCCGCCCGCTCGCAGAAGCCCTGCCGGCGCGGCCTCACCCGGCTGGGCTGGGCCCAGTTCTGGGTGGTCATGAGCAACGCCGTGCTCGGCGGCATCGTCGTCCTCGTCGGCCTCAACCCGTACACCGTCGCCGCCCACTTCGTGGCCACGTCGGCGCTGATCGCGGTCGCCACGGTGATGTGGCAGCGCACCCGGGAGGGGGACGCGGCGCCCGAGCCGCTGGTCGGCGGCGCGGTGCGGCAGCTGGTGTGGTGCCTGGTCGGCGCGTCGGTCCTGCTGATCCTCGTCGGCACGGTCGTGACCGGCGCGGGCCCGCACGCCGGCGACTCCAGCGAGGTGGAGCGCATGCCGCTCGACTGGGAGACGGTCAGCAAGGCCCACGCCGTCCTCGCCTGGATCGTGGTGTCCCTGACGTTCGCGCTGTGGTTCGTGCTGAAGGCGGTCGACGCGCCGAAGGCCCCGCTGCACCGGACGCGGGAGCTGTTCGTCGTCCTGCTGTGCCAGGGCGTGGTGGGCTACGTCCAGTACTTCACGGATCTCCCGGAGATCCTGGTCGGCCTGCACATGCTGGGCTCCGCGCTGATGTGGATCTGGGTCCTGCGCGTGGTCCTGTCCCTGCGCGAGCGGCCCGCCGCCGGCGAGGCCGACGCCGTGCCGCCGGCTCAGGAGTACTTGTCCACCAGCCCGTCGATCGCCGGCCCCAGGTAGTCCCGCGTCAGCCCGCTCCTGCGGGCGAGCCACTCCTCCCCGGCGAACAGCGGCCGCATCCCGTACCGTCGCCGCCGGACGTCCTCGACGACGTCGGCGGGCGCCCCGAGCCCGGGCAGCTCCCCCAGCGCCTCCCGCTTGGAGACCAGCCGTCCCTCCCGCAGGGTGACGGCGGCACGGGCGAAGGTCGTCAGGCCCAGGTCCACCCAGACGTCCCGGGTCCACAGCCGCGCCTCGTCCACGGCCGGCCGCCAGAAGTCCCGCTGGTCGCGCACGACGAACGCCTCCAGTTCGAGGTCCGTCACCGGCGGCAGCAGCTCGGCCGGGGCGCCCCCGTGCAGGACCCGGCCGAAGGTGTGCAGCTCACGCCGGGTGACCGGGGTGACCGTCCGCCGGAACAGCCGTCCGTGGGCCCAGGTGAGGTGCCGCCGGTCCGAGCCCGAGAGCGTCGCGGGCGTCAGATAGGTGCAGTGCAGCAGGCCCGCGAGCGGCTCGGTCCGCAGCCGGGCGTGGGCCACGGCCACCTCCCAGACGGTCCGCGCGGTGATCGGTTCCGGAAGTACGGCGATCAGGTCCAGGTCGCTGCGCCCCTCCTGGTAGTCGCCTCCCGCGAGCGAGCCGTGCGCCCAGACGGCGAGCGGCCGCCGGCTCGTGGGACCAAAGCGGGGCGAGGAGGAGAGGGCTGCCAGGAAGCGGTCGAGTAACGCGTCGGTCCGGTTCATACGGTCAGTCTTGACCGGCTCAGCCCAGTCCGTACACCCTCCGCGCGTTCTCCGACGCGATCATCGACGCCACCCGCTGCGCGTCCGTGAGGGACCAGGCGCCCTCCGCGACCCAGGCGCCCAGGACCCGGCCCAGGGCCTCACGGAACAGCCGGGCGCCCACCACGTGCAGTTCGGGGAGCGCCTGCGCGCCGCTGGAGAAGAGGATCTTGCCGAAGGGGGCCAGTTCCAGGGTCTCCGCCAGGATCGCCGCCGCACGGCCGCCGCTGTGGACGAGCGCGGTGCCGGAGTCGGCGTAGACGTGCGGGAAGACGCCGGCGAGGCGGGCGGCGTGCCGGTGGTGGGGGTGGCCGGGCAGCAGGACCACAGCGGCGCCGAGGCCCGCCGTAGCGCGGGCGAACTCCGTCAGGAGGGCGGGGTGGCTGGCGCGGCCGGCGCGCGGCGCGGGCTCCACGGGTCCGGCGTGCAGTTGCAGCGGCAGTCCGGTGGCGAGCGCGCTCCACAGCAGGTGGCGCAGCAGCACCGGGTCGCCCATCTCCCCGCCGGCCCGGCGGACGGCCAGCCAGCGGCCCGCCGCGCCCCGCACCTGTCCCGGTCCGGGCGGCTCGGGCGCGAGCGCGAGGCCGTGCCGGAGGCCGGCCACCGAGGTGAAGGCGACGGCGTGCCCGGCCGCTCCGTGCAGCGCCTCGGCGAGGTTGGCGAGGAAGGACTCGACGGTCCCGGAGGTGTCGGCGACCTGCTCGGCGAGCGGCTCCAGCCGCACGATCTCGCGGGCCTCGGCCGCTCCCGCCGAGGCGATCTCCTCGGGCCCGGTGAGATCGCCGGGCAGGCCGGTGTCAACGAGGTAGGTGGTGACGCCGCTCCCCCGCAGCAGCCGACGGCCCGCCTCCAGCACGCCCAGTTCACGGCGGCGGGCGAGATAGCCGGCCGGCGGGCAGTGCGGCTCCAGGCCGAGCAGCGGCGGGCACCAGCGGCGTACGGCGAAGCCGGTCTGGGTGTCGAAGAGGGTGGTGCCGGGGGCGGGCGGGCCCTCGGTGCGGGACAGCCGGGCCTCGAAGGTGCCGAGGCCCAGCTCCGTTCTCAGCACGCCGTGGCAGTACTGGTCCACCAGGGACGGCGTTTCGATCATCGGGCTCTCCCGCGGGTCGACCACGTCGTTCCCCCGGCTAACGGGCGAACCGCGGTTCAGGTCGCGGGCGGCCGCGGGAGTGGGCGGCGGACGCTCCCGCCCCGGGGGTCAGCCGTTGGACGGGCCGCCCACCTGGATCCCCGCCATCCGGGTCCATTCGTACGGCCCGGTCCTGACCTTGGCCGCGAACTCGCCGTCGAAGGACTCGTGGGCGGTGATGCCCGACTTCTCGACGGCCTTCCGGGCGATCTCGACCGAGGGGGCCACCAGGTCGCCCCAGCCGCCGTCCTCGCCGACGAGGACGATCCGGGCGCCCCGCTCGCCGAGGTACGCGACCTGGCCCTCGGCCCCGCCGTGCTCCTTGGAGAAGGCGCCGATCCGCTTGGCCAGCCGGGCCGCCGTGCGCTCGGCCTTCGCCTCAACCTGCTTGCTGTCTGCCATGGTCAGGATGCTACCGACGGGTAGGCGGAACGGCGACGGCCGGGGTGCGTGGCCTTGACCACGCACCCCGGCCGTCATGATCCGCCGGACGGGCGCTCAGCGCAGGAAGGGGTCCACCGCGACCGCCACGAACAGCAGGGAGACATAGGTGATCGACCAGTGGAACAGCCGCATCTCCTTCAGCTTCCCGCCCGTCACCTCGGCCTTCGCCCGGTTCTGCAGGGCGTGCGCCTCCCACAGCCACCAGCCGCCGGCGGCCAGCGCGACCGCGGTGTAGAACCAGCCGGTGTAGCCGAGCGGCGTCAGCAGCAGCGAGACGGCGACCATCACCCAGCTGTAGATCACGATCTGCTTGGCGACGGTCTTGTTGGAGGCGATCACCGGGAGCATCGGCACGCCCACGCGCGCGTAGTCGTCCTTCACCTTCATGGACAGCGGCCAGTAGTGCGGCGGCGTCCAGAAGAAGATGACGGCGAAGAGGATCACCGGCGCCCAGGACAGCGAGTTCGTCACGGCCGACCAGCCGATCAGCACCGGCATGCAGCCCGCGATGCCGCCCCACACGATGTTCTGCGACGTGCGCCGCTTGAGGATCATCGTGTAGACGACGACGTAGAAGAGGAGTGCCCCGAGGGAGAGCCAGGCGGACAGCCAGTTGACGGTGAGGCCGAACAGCAGGGTCGAGACGACGGCCAGCGTGACGCCGAAGGCGAGGCACTCCCGGGGACTGACCATGCCGGTGACCAGCGGGCGCTGCGAGGTGCGGTCCATCAGCGCGTCGATGTCGCGGTCGATGTACATGTTCAGCGCGTTGGCGCCGCCCGCGGACAGATAGCCGCCGACGGAGGTGAGCAGGACCAGCCCCAGGTCCGGGACACCCTGCTGCGCCAGGAACATCACCGGCACGGTGGTGATCAGCAGCAGTTCGATGATCCGCGGCTTGGTCAGCGCCACGAACGCCTTGACACGGGCCCCGAACGGCCGGTGGCTCGGGCTCTGGCTCGTCCCGATCATCCCTACTGGACGGGATTCAACGGCCGTCACGCACACCCCTGACAGAGACTCCCAGCGAGCCTGCCGGTGTGAAGTCCCGGTAAAGGCTCGCGCGTACCACGCCACTGTAGACGTTGCCCATACCTCGTCCTTCGCGGGGGTCGGTCGTGTTGACGGGGGCGGGCCCGAGGGGGCGCCGGGGGGCGTTCGAGGGGGTCGCTCATCAGTGCCCGCGTGGCTCGATTGAGCAGTCGGATGAGCGGGTCCGTATTCATGTGTCGACAGGGGAAACGGCCCGGTCGGGAGGCGGATGCCGACGCGGCCCGGCAGTCTGGAATGACGCGAAAAAGGCGCCTCCTCACAGGGGTAGGCTCGACAGCGGCCGGTGCGCGCACAGCGCATCGGCAGCCGGTGGGCGCGCGCCCGCAACAGCCGGTATTCGACATGTGGAGAGGAGCCCTGACTCAGGGTGAGCACCAAGCCGACCACCACAGACCTCGAGTGGACCGAGTGGGACCAGCGGGCCGTGGACACCGCCCGCGTCCTTGCCGCAGACGCCGTACAGAAGGTCGGCAACGGCCATCCCGGTACGGCGATGAGCCTGGCGCCCGCCGCCTACACCCTCTTCCAGAAGGTGATGCGGCATGACCCCGCCGACCCGGACTGGGTCGGCCGCGACCGCTTCGTGCTGTCCGCGGGCCACTCGTCCCTGACCCTCTACACCCAGCTCTACCTGGCCGGTTTCGGCCTGGAGCTGGACGACCTGAAGGCGTTCAGGACGTGGGGTTCGAAGACCCCCGGCCACCCGGAGTACGGCCACACCGTGGGCGTGGAGACGACGACCGGTCCGCTGGGCCAGGGCGTCGCCAACGCCGTCGGCATGGCGATGGCCGCCCGCTACGAGCGCGGCCTGTTCGACCCTGAGGCCGCCGAGGGCGAGTCCCCCTTCGACCACTTCGTCTACTGCATCGCCGGTGACGGCTGCCTCCAGGAGGGCATCTCCGCCGAGGCGTCCTCGCTGGCCGGTCACCAGAAGCTCGGCAACCTGGTGCTGCTGTGGGACGACAACCACATCTCGATCGAGGGCGACACCGAGACCGCCGTCTCCGAGGACACCGTCAAGCGGTACGAGGCGTACGGCTGGCACGTGCAGCGCGTCGCCCCGAAGCCGGACGGCGACCTCGACCCGCACGCCCTCTACGACGCGATCGAGGAAGCGAAGAAGGTGACGGACAGGCCGTCCTTCATCGCGATGCGCTCGATCATCGCCTGGCCCGCCCCGAACGCGCAGAACACCGAGGCCGCGCACGGCTCGGCGCTCGGCGACGACGAGGTCGCGGCCACCAAGCGGGTCCTCGGCTTCGACCCGGAGCAGACCTTCGAGGTCTCCGACGAGGTCATCGGCCACACCCGCGAGGCGCTGAAGCGCGGCGCCGAGGCGAAGGCCGAGTGGGAGAAGTCGTTCCAGCAGTGGCGCGACAACAACCCCGAGCGGGCCGCCGAGTTCGACCGGATCGCCGCGGGCGAGCTGCCGGCCGGCTGGGAGGAGAAGCTCCCGGTGTTCGAGCCCGGCAAGGGCGTCGCCACGCGCGCCGCGTCCGGCAAGGTGCTCCAGGCGCTCGGCGGTGTGATCCCCGAGCTGTGGGGCGGCTCCGCCGACCTGGCCGGCTCCAACAACACCACCATCGACAAGACGTCGTCGTTCCTGCCCGCCGGCAACCCGCTGCCCGAGGCGAGCCCGTACGGTCGCACGATCCACTTCGGCATCCGCGAGCACTCCATGGCCGCGGAGATGAACGGCATCGCGCTGCACGGCAACACGCGCATCTACGGCGGCACGTTCCTCGTGTTCTCCGACTACATGCGCAACGCGGTGCGCCTGTCGGCCCTGATGCACCTGCCGGTGACGTACGTGTGGACGCACGACTCCATCGGCCTCGGCGAGGACGGCCCCACCCACCAGCCGGTCGAGCACCTCGCCTCGCTGCGCGCCATCCCGGGCCTCAACGTCGTGCGCCCGGCGGACGCCAACGAGACCGCGATCGCCTGGCGCGAGATCCTCAAGCGCTGGACGAAGGAGTTCGGCAAGGGCGCCCCGCACGGTCTGGTGCTGACCCGTCAGGGCGTGCCGACGTACGAGCCCAACGAGGGCGCGGCGCGCGGCGGTTACGTCCTGCTGGAGGCCGAGGGCGGCGACGCCCAGGTCGTCCTGATCGCCACCGGTTCCGAGGTGCACGTGGCCGTCGAGGCGCGTGAGCGGCTTCAGGCCGACGGTGTCCCGACGCGTGTGGTGTCGATGCCGTCCGTGGAGTGGTTCGAGGAGCAGGACCAGGGGTACCGGGACAGCGTGCTGCCGCCGTCGGTGAGGGCCCGGGTCGCGGTCGAGGCGGGCATCGGACTGACCTGGCACAAGTACGTCGGGGACGCCGGTCGCATCGTTTCCCTGGAGCACTTCGGTGCTTCGGCCGACGGCAAGGTCCTCTTCCGCGAGTACGGCTTCACTGCCGAGAACGTCGCCGCGCAGGCGAGGGAATCCCTGGCCGCGGCCCAGCGCTGACGCCCATACACGACACGTAGGAGATGTAATTCCATGACAGACGCACTCAAGCGCCTCTCCGAGGAAGGCGTCGCGATCTGGCTGGACGACCTGTCGCGCAAGCGGATCACGTCCGGCAACCTCGCCGAGCTGATCGACCAGCAGCACGTCGTGGGCGTCACCACCAACCCGTCGATCTTCCAGAAGGCGATCTCGCAGGGCGACGGCTACGACCAGCAGCTGTCGGACCTCGCCTCCCGCAAGGTCACGGTCGAAGAGGCCATCCGCATGATCACGACGGCGGACGTCCGTGACGCGGCCGACATCCTGCGCCCGGTCTTCGACGCCACGGGCGGCCAGGACGGCCGGGTCTCCATCGAGGTCGACCCGCGGCTCGCCCACCACACCAAGCCGACGGTCGCCGAGGCCAAGCAGCTGGCGTGGCTGGTCGACCGGCCCAACACGCTGATCAAGATCCCGGCCACCATGGGCGGTCTGCCCGCGATCGGCGAGGTCATCGGCCACGGCATCAGCGTCAACGTCACGCTGATCTTCTCCCTGGAGCGCTACCGCCAGGTGATGGACGCCTACCTGAGCGGCCTGGAGAAGGCCAAGGAGCGCGGCCTGGACCTGTCGAAGATCCACTCCGTGGCGTCCTTCTTCGTGTCCCGTGTGGACACCGAGATCGACAAGCGGCTCGACGCGCTCGGCACCGACGAGGCCAAGGCCGCCCGCGGCAAGGCCGGCGTCGCCAACGCCCGGCTCGCCTACCAGGCGTACGAGGAGGTCTTCTCCTCGGAGCGCTGGCTGGCGCTGGAGAAGGCGGGCGCCAACAAGCAGCGTCCGCTGTGGGCCTCCACCGGTGTGAAGGACCCGGCGTACAAGGACACGCTGTACGTGGACGACCTGGTGGCGCCGAACACGGTGAACACCATGCCGGAGGCGACCCTGTTCGCCGCCGACGACCACGGCGAGATCACCGGCAACACCATCGCCGGCACGTACGAGCAGGCGCGCGCCGACCTCGACGCCGTCGAGAAGCTCGGGATCTCCTACGACGAGGTCGTGCAGCTGCTGGAGGACGAGGGCGTCGAGAAGTTCGAGGCGTCCTGGAACGACCTGCTCAAGTCGACCGAGGCGGAGCTCCAGCGCCTCGCCCCTTCGGAGGACTGAGGACTTGTCATCCATCCCCGGTTCCGGAGCCAATCCGCTTCGTGACCCCGCAGACCGACGGCTCCCGCGTATCGCGGGGCCGTCGGGCCTGGTCATCTTCGGCGTCACGGGCGATCTGTCGCGCAAGAAGCTGATGCCAGCGGTGTACGACCTCGCGAACCGGGGTCTGCTGCCGCCGGGCTTCTCGCTGGTCGGGTTCGCCCGCCGCGAATGGGCCAACGAGGACTTCGCGCAAGAGGTCCACGACGCGGTCAAGGAACATGCCCGCACCCCCTTCCGCGAGGAGGTCTGGCAGCAGCTCATCCAGGGGATGCGCTTCGTGCAGGGCACCTTCGACGACGACGACGCCTTCGAGCGGCTTCGTGCGACGATCGAGGAACTGGACAAGGCGCAGGGCACCGGCGGCAACTTCGCCTTCTACCTGTCGGTGCCCCCGGGCGCCTTCCCGGTGGTCATCCAGCAGCTGAAGAAGCACGGGCTGGCGGACCAGAAGGGCGGCCACTGGCGGCGCGCGGTCATCGAGAAGCCGTTCGGCCACGACCTGAAGTCGGCCGAGGAGCTCAACGGGATCGTCCACGAGGTCTTCGCCCCGGACCAGGTCTTCCGCATCGACCACTACCTGGGCAAGGAGACCGTCCAGAACATCCTGGCGCTGCGCTTCGCCAACACGATGTTCGAGCCGATCTGGAACCGGTCCTTCGTGGACCATGTGCAGATCACGATGGCCGAGGACATCGGCATCGGCGGCCGGGCCGGCTACTACGACGGCATCGGCGCGGCGCGGGACGTCATCCAGAACCACCTGCTCCAGCTGATGGCCCTCACGGCCATGGAGGAGCCGGCCTCCTTCGACGCGGACGCGCTCGCCGCGGAGAAGACCAAGGTGCTCGGCGCGGTCCGGCTGCCGAAGGACCTCGGTCGCGACACCGTGCACGGCCAGTACGCGGCCGGGTGGCAGGGCGGCGAGAAGGCCGTCGGCTATCTGGAAGAGGACGGCATCGACCCCAAGTCGAAGACCGACACCTACGCGGCCATCAAGCTCGAGGTCGACAACCGCCGCTGGGCGGGCGTCCCCTTCTACCTGCGCACCGGCAAGCGACTCGGCCGCCGGGTCACCGAGATCGCGGTGGTCTTCCAGCGGGCCCCGCACTCCCCCTTCGACCACACGGCGACGGAGGAGCTGGGCAAGAACGCGATCGTCATCCGCGTCCAGCCCGACGAGGGCGTGACGGTCCGCTTCGGCTCCAAGGTGCCGGGCACCTCGATGGAGATCCGGGACGTGTCCATGGACTTCGCCTACGGCGAGTCCTTCACGGAGTCCAGCCCCGAGGCGTACGAGCGCCTCATCCTGGACGTCCTCCTCGGCGACTCCAACCTCTTCCCGCGCACCGAGGAGGTCGAGCTGTCCTGGAAGATCCTCGACCCGATCGAGGAGTACTGGGACAAGAACGGCAAGCCCGCCCAGTACCAGGCCGGCACCTGGGGACCCGTCGAGGCGGACGAGATGCTCGAACGAGACGGACGGAGCTGGCGCCGGCCATGAAGACAGACCTCACGGACACCACGGCCAGCAAGATCAACAAGGCGCTGGTCCAGGGCCGCCGGGCGATCGGCACACCGGCCGTGGGCATGGTGCTCACACTGGTCATCGTCACCGACGAGGAGAACGCGTACGACGCGCTCAAGGCGGCCGGCGACGCCTCGCACGAGCACCCCTCGCGCACGCTCGTGGTGATCAGGCGCGTCTCCCGCTCCCCCCGCGACCGCACCCAGTCCCGGCTGGACGCGGAGGTGCGGGTCGGCGCGGACGCGGGCACCGGCGAGACGGTCGTGCTGCGGCTGTACGGGGAGGTGGCCGACCACGCTCAGTCGGTGGTGCTGCCCCTGCTGCTGCCGGACGCGCCCGTCGTCGTGTGGTGGCCGGTCAACGCGCCGCTCGACCCGGCCCAGGACCCGCTGGGCGCGCTGGCCCAGCGCCGGGTCACCGACACCTACGCCGCCGAGCAGCCCGTACGGGACCTGGCGGCCCGCTCCGAGGCCTACACCCCCGGCGACACCGACCTGTCGTGGACCCGGATCACGCCCTGGCGTTCGATGCTGGCGGCGGCCCTGGACCAGGTCACCTGCAAGGTGGAGTCGGTCGAGGTGGAGGGCGAGGAGTTCAACCCGAGCTGCGAGCTGCTGGCGATGTGGCTGGGTGACCGTCTTGACGTCCCCGTCAAGCGCTCGCTGTCCGCCGGGCCGGGACTCACGGCGGTGCGCATGTCGACCGACTGCGGCCCGATCGCGCTGGACAGGGCAGACGGCTCGCTGGCGACGCTCTCCATAGAGGGCCAGCCCGATCGCGCGGTGGCGCTCAAGCGCCGGGACACCGCCGAGCTGATCGCGGAGGAGCTGCGGCGGCTGGACCCGGACGACACGTACGCCTCGGCGCTGCGGTTCGGCGTGGAGCGGCTGGCGGCGGGGCAGGTCACGCCGGCGGCCCGGGCGGAGCGCGCGGAGGCTGACTCGGGCTCGGGTGAGCCTGCTTCAGGTGACGCGGCTTCTGGTGAGCCGGCTGCCGGCGGTTCGGCCGAAGGTGAGCCGGCCGCCGTCGACACTCCTGTGGAGGAGGCCGCGAAGGCGCCCGCCCAGCAGGCGGCCAAGAAGACCGCCCGCAAGGCCCCGGCGAGGAAGGCGGCGGCGAAGTGAGCGCCCCGCAGCTCGTCGTGCACCACGACAAGGAACTGATGGCGCAGGCCGCCGCCGCCCGCCTGATCACGAAGATCGTGGACGCGCAGGCCTCCCGGGGCCACGCCTCCGTGGTCCTCACCGGCGGGCGCAACGGCAACGGCCTGCTGGCCGCGCTGGCGACCGCGCCCGCCCGGGACGCCGTCGACTGGTCCCGGATCGACCTGTGGTGGGGCGACGAGCGCTTCCTGCCCGAGGGCGACCCGGAGCGCAACGTCACGCAGGCCCGTGAGGCCCTGCTGGACTCCGTGCCCGTGGACCCGAAGCGCGTGCACGCCATGCCCGCGTCGGACGGTCCCCACGGCGCCGACGTGGAGGCCGCCGCCGAGGCCTACGCCGAGGAGCTGGCCCGCGCGGCCGGCCCTGAGAACCACGGTGCCGTGCCCACCTTCGACGTCCTGATGCTGGGCGTCGGCCCGGACACCCATGTGGCCTCGCTCTTCCCGGAGCTGCCGGCCGTGCGGGAGACCGAGCGCACGGTGGTCGGCGTGCACGGAGCGCCCAAGCCGCCGCCGACCCGCGTCACCCTCACGCTCCCGGCGATCCGGGCGGCCCGTGAGGTGTGGCTGCTGGCGGCCGGCGAGGACAAGGCGCGGGCGGCGGCGATCGCCCTGTCGGGCGCGGGCGAGATCCAGGCCCCGGCGGCCGGCGCGCGCGGCCGTGCGCGCACGCTGTGGCTGCTGGACTCGGCGGCCGCCTCCGAGCTGCCCAGGGCGCTGTACCCGCCGGCCTCGCCGTGAGGTCCGGGGCCTGAGCACGGGTCGACGGGTGAGGGCGGCGGACCGACACGGTCCGCCGCCCTCACCCGTCTTCGCGTGCGCGCGGGCTCACTTCACCGAGCCCGCCATCACCCCCTGCACGAAGTGCTTCTGGAAGGCGAAGAACACCGCCACCGGCACCACCAGCGACAGGAACGCGCCCGGCGCGAGCACGTCGATGTTGCTGCCGAACTGCCGTATCTGGGACTGGAGGGCGACCGTCAGCGGCTGTGAGGAGCTGTCGGCGAAGAGCAGCGCCACCAGCATGTCGTTCCACACCCACAGGAACTGGAAGATGGCCAGGCTGGCGAGGGCGGGCCGCCCCACGGGGACGACCAGCCGGGTGAAGATGCGCCACTCGCTTCCGCCGTCCATGCGTGCCGCCTCCAGCATCTCCTTCGGGATCTCCACGAAGTAGTTGCGCAGCAGGAACACCGCGAACGGCAGCCCGTAGGCCACGTGGAACAGCACCACTCCGGGGATGGTCCCGAACAGGCCCAGCTGGCCGAAGAGTTTGGCGACCGGCAGCAGGCCGATCTGCACCGGCACCACCAACAGGGCGACCACGACCAGGAAGACGGCGTCCCGGCCGGGGAAGTCCAGCCAGGCGAAGGCGTATCCGGCGAGCGCCGCCAGCACGACGACGAGGACGGTCGTGGGCACCGAGATCAGCACGGTGTTCCAGAACGCCTGGGTGATGCCGGCATTCCCCAGCAGCGACGCGTAGTTGTCGAAGGACAGCTGCCCGGGACTGGCGAACACCGTCCACCAGCCGCCCTCGGCGGTGTCCTCCGCCGACCTGAGCGAGGACAGGAACAGTCCCGCCAGGGGCGTCATCCACACCAGCCCGACCAGCACCAGGAAGGCCTGCACGATCCCGCTGCCGAGGTGACGCCTGAGGGCGTTCATCGCTGACTCCTCTTGAATCGGCGGACGTTGAAGACCATCGCCGGGACCACCAGCAGCAGGAGCAGTACGCCGAGCGCGCTGCCGAGGCCCTGGTCGTTGCCGCCGCCGAAGGACACCAGCCACATCTGGGTGGCGAGCACGGTCGCGTCCTCCTGCACCGGTCCGGGCGCGATGATGTAGACGAGGTCGAAGACCTTCATCACGTTGATGACGAGGGTCACGAAGACCACGGTGAGGACGGGCGCGAGCAGCGGGACGGTGATCCGCCGGAAGATCTGCCACTCGTTCGCCCCGTCCATCCGCGCGGCCTCCAGCGCGTCCCGGGGCAGGGTGGAGAGCCCCGCGCCGATCAGCACCATCGCGAAGCCGGTCCAGATCCACAGGTAAGCCCCGATGATCGCCGGTGTGACCAGGGCGGGGCCGAGCCAGGAGACGCCGTCGTAGGGCTGCGCGAAGTTCGAGGCGGGCAGCCGCAGTGTGTAGGAGCCGGCGTCCAGCCGGGGGAAGTCGAAGGAGCCGTCCGGGGCGGTGGTGGCGGTCGCGGCGGTCCTGCCGTCGCGTAGCGCCTCGACGCGCATCCCGGGCAGCCCGCTCTCGCTGCGGTCGACCTTGCCCGGCGTCCCGCCCCCTCCGGGGGTGAAGTCGAGGTAGACCACCCCGCTCAGTCCGTCCCGCGCGGCGGGGCGGGAGGCGGCGGTGTACGCGGGCCCGGCGCCGGCGGGGAGGTCCTTGGGCGCCACGCCGACGAGGGGGAGGTTCACCGTGTCGCCCGGGGACACGGCCGCGCCGGTGCGGTAGGAGCCGTCCGGGTCGGCGGTGAGCCCCTGCCCGTCGCGGGCGCGGGCCGTCGGGTAGGCCGAGGTGTCCTGGAAGGCGTCGTGGAGGGAGACGGCGGCGGCGTTGAGCACGCCCTTGTCCGGGTCCTCGTCGTAGGCGAGGCGGAAGATGATGCCGGCGGCGAGGAAGGACACCGCCATCGGCATGAACAGCAGCAGCTTGAAGGCCGTCGCCCAGCGGATCTTCTCCACCAGCACGGCGAGTATCAGGCCCAGCCCGGTCAGCAGCGCCGGGGCCACGACCACCCAGATCGCCGTGTTGCGGACGGCCTTGAGGGTGGCGGGGTCACGGAACATCTCGGCGTAGTTGTCGCCGCCGACGAAGCGGGTGCCGGAGGCGTCGAACAGGCTGCGGCCGACGGAGAAGAGCACCGGGTAGACGACGAGGGCGCCGAGCAGGAGCAGTGCGGGCAGGGCGAAGAGAAGGGCGACGGCCCGCCCCCGCCGCCCCGGGCGCCGGGCGTGGCCGGCCGGGGCGGCGGGCGGTGTGGCCGCCTCTTTGGCGAGGGTGGCGGTCATGTCCGGTCAGCCCTTGTAGGCCTTGGCCGCGGCGGCTTCCAGCTGGGCCGCGGTCGCCTTGGGGTCGGACGGGTCGCGCAGGAAGTCCTGGAGCAGCTTCCACTCCCCCGCGCCCTTGGTGCCGCCGAACGCGGCGGGCGCCTGGTCGGACATGTCGAAGCGGACCGAGTCACCGGCGTCGACGAGGGACTTCGCGGTGGCGCGGGTGACGTCGTCGCCGTAGGAGGCGAGGTCGAGCTTCTTGTTCGGGGACAGGAAGCCGCCCGCCTCGGCCCAGACTGCGGCGGCCTCGGGGGTCGCGAGGTACTCCAGGAGGGCCATGCCCGCCTTGGCGTTCTTGCCGTCCTTGAGGACGACGGCCGCGTCGCCGCCGCTGACGACGGGGGCGTCGCCGCCGTCGACCGCCGGGAAGGGGAAGAAGTTCGCGTCCTGGCCGATCTTCCGGCCGAACTGGTCCTTGGCGACACCGGCGACGAAGTCGCCCTCGTAGACCATGCCCGCCTCGGGCTTCGGCCCGAACACCTTCTCCACCGAGCCGGGGAAGTCGGTGTTCAGCGCGCCCTTCTGGCCGCCGGCGATGAGCTGCTTGTCCTTGAAGAGTTCGCCGAGCGTGGTGAGCGCCTTGACGACGGAGGCGTCGGTCCACTTCAGCTTGTGGGCGGCGAGGGCGTCGTACTTCTCGGGTCCGGCCTGGGAGAGGTAGACGTTCTCGAACCAGTCGGTGAGGGTCCAGCCGTCCTGCCCGGCGACGGAGAACGCGGCGAGGCCGGAGTCGGAGACGGTGCGTCCGGCCTTCAGCAGGTCGGCGTAGGTGGCCGGGGGCTTGACGCCGGCCTGGGTGAGGGCGTCGGGGCTGTACCAGACGGTCGACTTGTGGGCGGCCTTGAAGTACAGGCCGTAGAGGGCGCCGCCGACGCTGCCGTAGGTCTTCCACACCGGGGCGTAGTTGGCCTCGACGGACTTGCGGGTGGTGTCGGAGAGCGGTGTGAGCCAGCCCTTGGCGGCGAACTGCTGGAGCACCCCGACCTGCGGGACCATCACGACGTCGGGGGCGTTGCCGCCCTCGATCTTGCTGCCGACGACGGTGGAGACGTTGTCCCCGGTGGACGTGAACTGGGTCTTCGCGCCGGTCTTCTCGGTGAACGCGTCCAGGACCTTCTGGAAGTTCTTCTGCTCGCTGCCGGACCAGACGCCGGCCACGGTGACGGTCTGGCCGTTCAGCGCCTTGTCGCCGCCGCCCGCCGCGACCGGTCCCGAGCCGCCGCAGGCGGTGGCGCCGAGCGCGAGGGCGAGGGCAGTGCAGCCGGAGAGCAGGGTCGTACGTCGTCGCATCATCGTTGATGTCCCTTCGAGAGGTGGGGAGTTGACGGGTTCAGAGGTCGCTGAGCCACCAGGCCGAGGTCGAGCCGGGCAGGACGCCGGCCGGGCAGGGGTCGCTGGACAGCAGCGGGACGCCGGTGACCGGCGCGGGGGTGGGCGCCGTACCGAAGTTGACGGCGCAGACCAGGCCGTCGCCGCGTTCGAAGGCGAGGACGCCGGGCGGGGTGTCCAGCCAGCGCATGGCTCCCTCGCCCAACTGGGGCAGGGCGGAACGCAGTTGGAGTCCGTCGCGGTACAGGTGCCAGAAGGAGCGGGTGTCGGCGAGGGCCCGGTCGGTGGCGTGCTCGGCGAAGTAGTCGGGCTGCGGCAGCCAGGGTTTGGCCCCCTCCGCGCCGGAGGTGAAGCCGAACGGCGAGGCCTGTCCCGACCACGGCAGCGGGACGCGGCAGCCGTCGCGGATGCGGGAGCGGCTTCCGGTGCGCCGGAAGATGGGGTCGGTGAGCACGTCGTCGGGCAGGTCGACGACCTCGGGCAGGCCGAGTTCCTCACCCTGGTAGATGTAGGCGGCGCCGGGCAGCGCGAGCATCAGCAGGGCCGCGGCGCGGGCGCGGGCGGTGCCCAGTCCGCTGCCTGCGGGGGCCGGTTCGCCGTAGCGGGTGACGGTGCGGACCTGGTCGTGGTTGTTGAGGACCCAGGTGACCGTGGAGCCGGTGCCGGCGATGTCGGCCATGGCCTCGGAGATGACCTTGCGGAAGGCGTCGGCGTTCCAGGGGGCGCTCAGCAGGTCGAAGAAGAAGGCCTGGTGGAGTTCGTCCGGGCGGACGTACTTCGCGTGTTCGCGGGCGGTGGGGACGGAGACCTCGCCGACCAGGAGCCGTTCGCGGCCGTCGCGTGCCGTGTACTCCTCGCAGACCGCCCGCCAGTGCCGCCACACGTCGTGCACCTCTGGCTGGTTCCAGGCGAGCGGGTTGACCGAGTCGCGGGTGCGGGCGTCGGCCTCGGGGTCGTCGGAGTCGGGCAGTGAGGGGTGCTTGTAGAGGCCGGCGGCGACGTCGATCCGGAAGCCGTCGACGCCCCGGTCCAGCCAGAAGCGCAGGACCCGGTCGAACTCGGCGGCGACCTCGGGGGTGCGCCAGTTCCAGTCCGGCTGCTCGGGGGTGAACATGTGCAGGTACCACTGACCGGGCCGGCCGTCGGGTTCGGTGATCCGGGTCCAGGCGGGGCCGCCGAACATGGCGTGCCAGTTGTTGGGCGGTTCGGCGCCGTCGGGGCCGCGGCCGTCGGCGAAGTGGAAGCGGGCGCGGGCCGCACTGCCGGGCGCGGAGGCGAGCGCCTCACGGAACCAGGGGTGCTCGCTGGAGCAGTGGTTGGGGACGATGTCCAGGAGCACCTTGACGCCGAGCCGGCGGGCCGCCGCCACCAGCAGGTCGAACTCGGCGAGGTCGCCGAAGAGCGGGTCGACGTCGCAGTAGTCGGCGACGTCGTAGCCGTGGTCGGCTTGCGGGGACGGGTAGAACGGGCTCAGCCAGATGCCGTCCACACCGAGCTTCTTCAGATAGGGCAGTCCGGCCCTGACCCCGGCGAGGTCGCCGACGCCGTCGCCGGTGCTGTCCAGAAAGCTGCGGACGTAGACCTGGTAGATCACCGCGTCCCGCCACCAGCAGTACTTACTCAACATGTATGCATGTTAGGTAAGCATGTCTGGAAGATGTCAACGAAAAGAACCCGCACCAGGGCGAGATGAGACCTACGCGTTACCTAACAAGTAACTAGGGAGGGGAGGCGTGAAGGGAGTGAAGCGCGCGGCCGGCTCTCGTCAGCGGGAGATCGCGGCGAGTTCCCGCGCCAGCCGGCGCACCGCCGCCTCGGGCGTCTCGTGCCCGGCCATGGCGTCGTGCACGACCGACTGCACGACCAGGCTGACCTGGTCGTAGCGCGGGCTCTTGGGGCGCGGCGCGGCCGCGAGCACGCTCTCGCGCAGGGTCGGCAGATACGGGAACGCCCGGATCAGTCCGGGGTCCTCGTAGAGCGCGGCGCGCACCGGCGGCAGCGCGCCGCGGGTGAGGACCTGGCGCTGGACGGGCTCGCTGGTGAGGTAGGCGATCAGCCGCGCGGCGGAGTCGGGGTGCCGTGCGTGCGTGTTCACCGCGAGGTTGGAGCCGCCCAGGACGCTGGTTCCGGGACCGTCCGGTCCGGGCAGCGGCACGGCGCCGACCTGTCCGGCGACCTTCGAGGAGGGGGCGGAGGCGGCGACGTAGGCGTAGGGCCAGTTGCGCAGGAAGAGCAGCCGGCCGTCCTGGAAGGCCTGCTTGGACTCCTCCTCCTTGTAGGTGAGGGCCCGTTTCGGTATCCAGCCCTCGCGCACGCCCCGGGCGAGGAAGCCGATGCCCTCGCGGGCGGCGGCCGAGTCCACGGTGACCCGCGCCCCCTCGTCGCCGAGGACGCTGCCGCCCGCCGAGTAGACGGCCTCTGCGGCGTTCACGGTGAGCCCCTCGTAGGGCAGGAACTGTCCGGCGTAACCGTCGAGCCCGTGCTTCGGGGCGATGGTCCGGGCGTACCGTTCCAGTTCGGCCCAGGTGCGCGGCGGCGGGACGCCCTCCTCGGCGAGCACGTCCGCGCGGTAGAGGAGGAGGCCGGCGTTGGTGACGTACGGGACGGCGTACAGCCGCCCGTCGTAGGTGGCCGTGTCCACGACCGGCGCGAGGAAGTCCCGCAGGGGGAAACGGTCGGCGGGCAGCGGGCGTATCCAGCCCGCGGCGGCGAACTCGGAGGTCCAGCTGACGTCGATGTTGAGGACGTCGAAGCGGCTGCGGTCGCCGTCGCGCAGGTCGGTGGCCATCTGCGCGTGGGTCTCGTCGGCGGAGTCCGGAAGCTCGACGAGGGTGACCCGCTCGCCGGGGTGGGTGCGGTTCCAGCCCTGGAGCAGGGGGCCCAGGTAGCCGGTGAGGTCTCCGGCGGTGGCGAGCGTCAGCGGCCCCCGGCCGTCGCCGCCCCCCTCGTCGGCGCGGGCTCCCGAGGCGACGTATCCGGTCATGACCACGATCAGAACGAGGAGTCCCCTACCGGCGGCACGTATCCACCGCATAGGTTCCTCCCAGCGCACCCGGCCCCGGGCGCCTTCACCCGGAGTCAGAGGCCATGTATACCTGTTAGGTATGGGCGATACTAGGGCCTGGAGCACAATAAACCCCAGGGCGAGGACAGGAGGACAGCACGAGTGCGCCTGCCCCTCCTGGCACTTCTCGCGCGCGGACCGGCCCACGGGTACGAGCTGAAGCAGGACCTTGAGCAACTGCTGGGCTCCGCGTACCCTCAGCCGAACGTCGGCCAGGTCTACGTGACCCTCGGCCGCCTGGAGAAGCAGGGGCTGATCGAGGGCGAGGCCGTCGAGCAGTCCAGCCGGCCCAACAAGAAGGTCTACCACCTCACCGACGACGGGCGGGCGGCGCTGCGCACCTGGTTCTCGGAGCCCGAGGACGAGCCGCGGGTGCGGGACGAGTTCTTCATGAAACTGGCCCTCGCCCCGCGTACCGGCCTCGCCGACCAGGTCGCCCTCATCAACCAGCAGCGTCGCCAGTACCTGAACACCATGCGTTCCCTGTCGAAGCTGGCGGCCGCCGAGGACCGGAACAACCGCATCGCCCATCTGCTGATCGAGGGCGCGATGCTGCACCTGCAGGCCGACCTGGACTGGCTGGAGCGGTGTCAGGAAGAACTGGAAGAGCTGAACGAGCTGAGCGAGCTGGAGGAGCTGGAGTGAGCGAGCGCCCCGCTCCGGTGCTGCGCGCCGAGGGCCTGGTCAAGACGCATCACGGCGAGGGCGCACCGGCCCGTGCTGTGCGCGGGGTGGACCTGTGCGTGGAGCGCGGCGAGTTCGTGGCGATCACGGGTCCGTCCGGCGCCGGGAAGTCGACGCTGCTGCATCTGCTCGGCGGGCTGCAACGGCCGGACGGCGGCAGCCTCTGGCTGGACGGCGAGTGCACGGACGCCTACAGCGAGGCGCGCTGGGCCATCGAGCGCAGGAAGCGCATCGGGATCGTCTTCCAGTTCTTCAACCTGGTGTCGAACCTGTCCGTCGCCGACAACGTGGAACTGCCCGCGCTGCTCGCCGGCGTCTCCCCCCGGCAGGCGCGTGCCGAGCGGGAGGGGCTGCTGGCCGAGCTGGGGCTCGCGGGCAAGGAGCGGAGCATGCCGGGCGAGCTGTCCGGCGGCGAGCAGCAGCGGGTGGCGCTGGCCCGCGCCCTCGTCAACCGTCCGCCGCTGCTGCTGGCCGACGAGCCCGCGGGCAGCCTCGACAGCAAGGGCACCCGTGAGGTGATGCGGCTGCTGTCCCGCTTCCACCGGCGTGGGCAGAGCATCGTGCTCGTCACCCATGACGCCCGGCTGGCGAGCGCCGCGGACCGGGTGATCAGCTTCTTCGACGGGCGGATCGCCGACGACGCGACCCTCGACGGCACTCCCGCGCGCGGCGCCGGCATCTCGGGTGTGCTGGAGCTGAGGGACTGACGTGCGGGCGTACGACGAATCCCGGAAGGGCTGAGACGGTGCGGGCCACCTTGCGCTGGGCGCACTCCGATCTGCGCACGCACCGCGGCGAGGCGCTGTTCCTGGTGCTGGCCACGGCGGGCGTCGTCGCCTCGCTGCTGCTGGCGGCGGCGCTGTTCGGGTACGCCACCAACCCCTGGCAGCGGGTGTTCACCCAGGCGCGCGGCGCGCACGTGTGGATCCACACCGGCCCGTCCGCCGCGACGGACGGGCTGCGCTCGCTGGACGGCGTCGACTCCGTCGCCGGGCCCTGGCCGACCGCCTCCACCACCGTGACCTCGCGCGGCGCCCGCGCCTCGGTCGAGCTGCGCGGGACGTCCGAGCAGCCGGCCGTGGGCCGCCCGCTGCTGCTCTCCGGCCGCTGGCTGGATCCCACGACACCCGACGGCGTGGTCCTGGAGAGCCGCCTCGCCCGCACTCTGGTCGCCGAGCCCGGCGACACCCTCGCCGTGCCCGGCGCCGCGCACGAACTGACCGTGCTCGGCATCGCCGACAGCGCCGAGCCCCGCTACAGCCCGGGCGACCGGCCCGGCGTGGTCTGGGCGCTGCCGTCCGCCGTGCCGGATCCGTCCGGCCAGGTGGTCGGGCTGCGCCTGGCCGATCCCGACGACACGGACTACGCCGTCCAGCGCGCGGTCACGGTGCTGGGCGCCGGCGCGGTCAGCGAGGTCTCCACCTGGCAGCAGGCGCGTGCCGAGGCCCAGGGCGACAACCGGCTGCTGGGTCAGGTGCTGGGCCTGTTCGGGCTGGGCGCCCTCGTCGCCGCCGGGTTCGCGGTGCACGGTGCGATCGCCACCCGGATCCGCGGTCATCTGCGGGACATCTCGATCCTGAAGGCGATCGGCTTCACCCCCGGCCAGGTCGTGCGGATCTTCCTGCTCCAGCACATCGCCTACGCGCTGCTGGGCGCGACGGCCGCGGCGGCCCTCACCCAGGCGCTGGGCAGCCTCGTCCCCGGCCGGCTCGGGGACGCGGTCGGCGTCTGGCAGGGGCTGCCGGGGCACACGGTGGCGTTGTTCGCGGTGCCGGCCGGGGCGGTGCTGTTCATCGCCGCGATCACCGGTCTCGCCGCGTGGCGGGCGGGGCGTGTGCCGCCGGTGCCGGTGCCGCGTCCGGTCTCGCCGTCGGGCGGACGGCTGTCCGGGGCGGCGCTGAGGGCTCTCGGGCTGCGGTTGCCGCCCGCACTGGTCCTCGGCTGGCACAAGGCCTTCCTCACCCGCCGGCTGAGGTCCCTGGCGACGGTGGCCCGGCTCGCGCTGCCGCTGCTGCTGATCGTGGTCGCGTTGAGCGCCTGGACCACGATCGACCGCTTCCACAGCGCACCCGAGCGGACGGGCCTTCCCACCGCGCTCACGGTCCACCCGGACGCCGCGCTCGCCGACGCCTCCACGCGCGCGCTCCTCACCCGCGATCCGCAGGTCGCCGCCGCCTACCCCGGTGTGGAGGTGGCGGCCCTGGTCCCCGGCCAGACGGCCACCATCGCCCTGCGCGGCTACGGCACCCGCCAGGACCCCTACCCGTACACCCTGGCCGAGGGCCGTCCGGCGCACGGCCCGGACGAGGCGGTGGCCGGGCAGGGTCTGCTCGACCTGCTGGACGTGGGCGTCGGCGACTGGGTGCGGATGACGGTGGGCGACCAGCCGCAGATCCTGCACATCGTGGGGCGCAGCATCGAACCGGAGAACGCGGGCCGGGTCATCTCCACCTCGCTCGACACGCTCCACGAGAACGCGCCCGAGCTGGGCGGCCCGACCCTCTACCAGCTCCGGCTGACCCCCGGCGCCGACCCGGCCGCGGTCGCCGCCCGCCTCACCTCGGCCGGTCAGGGCCGTCTGGACGTCCACACCGCCGTCAACCCGGCCGACGGGCTCTCCCCGCTGCGCGGGGTGGTGGTGGCGGTGATCGCCGTCCTGGCCCTGATCGGGCTGATCGAGCTGCTGACGGTGATCGGGGGCACGGTCCGTGAAAGCGAACGCGATCTGCTCGCCCTCAAGGCCGTCGGACTGTCCCCCCGCCAGATCACCGCGATCACGGTGACGGCCACCGCCTGCACGACGCTGACGGCGGCCGTGGTGGGCACGGCCCTGGGCACGCCTCTCGCGCACTGGCTGATCGACGCCCAGGGCCGGTCCAGCGGCATCGGGGCGGGGATCGCGCAGTCCCCGCCCCTGCCGCTCCTGCTGCTGCTCGGCGCGGCGGCCGTGCTGGGCGCGACCGCCCTGGCGGCGCTTCCGGCCGCCCGCGCCTCCCGCCGCAGACTCGCGGACACGCTCAGCGCCGTGACCTGAGCGGCGTGCTCAGCGGCCGCGCAGTGTGCGGTACCTGGCGACCAGCGCCCGTGTGGAGGCGTCCAGGCCCGGCACGTCCGCGCCGTCGGTCAGGGCCGGTTCGACGCGCTTGGCGAGGACCTTGCCCAGCTCCACGCCCCACTGGTCGAAGGAGTCGATGTTCCAGATCGCGCCCTGCACGAACACCTTGTGCTCGTAGAGGGCGATGAGCTGGCCGAGGACCGACGGCGTCAGCTCGCCCGCGAGGATCGTCGTCGTCGGGTGGTCGCCCTTGAACGTCTTGTGGGCGACCAGTTCCTCGGGCACGCCCTCCTCGCGCACCTCGTCCGGCGTCTTGCCGAAGGCCAGCGCCTGCGTCTGGGCGAAGAAGTTGGCCATCAGCAGGTCGTGCTGCGCCTTGAGCCGGTCGCTGAGCTCGGCGACCGGCTCGGCGAAGCCGATGAAGTCCGCCGGGATCAGCTTCGTCCCCTGGTGGATCAACTGGTAGTACGCGTGCTGGCCGTTGGTGCCCGGCGTGCCCCACACCACCGGGCCCGTCTGCCAGTCCACCTCCCGGCCGTCGCGGCCGACGTACTTGCCGTTGGACTCCATGTCCAACTGCTGGAGATACGCGGCGAACTTGGACAGGTAGTGGCTGTACGGCAGCACGGCGTGCGACTGCGCGTCGTGGAAGTTGCCGTACCAGACGCCCAGCAGCCCGAGCAGCAAAGGGGCGTTGGCCTCGGCGGGTGCGGTGCGGAAGTGCTCGTCGACGAGCCGGAAGCCGTCGAGCATCTCGCGGAAGCGGTCCGCGCCGATGGCGATCATCAGGGAGAGCCCGATCGCCGAGTCGAAGGAGTACCGCCCGCCGACCCAGTCCCAGAACTCGAACATGTTGGCCGTGTCGATGCCGAAGTCGGCGACCTTCTCGGCGTTGGTGGACAGCGCGACGAAGTGCTTCGCCACGGCGGCGTCTCCCCCACTCTCGGCTTCGCTCGAGCGGGAGGTGCCCCCATCGAGTGCGTCCAGCACCCACTGGCGGGCCGAACCGGCGTTGGTGATCGTCTCGATGGTGGTGAACGTCTTGGACGCGACGATGAACAGCGTCTCGGCCGGGTCGAGGTCCCGTGTCGCCTCGTGCAGGTCGGCGCCGTCGACGTTGGAGACGAAACGGACCGTGAGGTCGCGGTCGGTGAAGGCCCGCAGCACCTCGTACGCCATGGCCGGGCCCAGGTCGGAGCCGCCGATGCCGATGTTGACGACGTTGCGGATACGGCGGCCGGTGTGGCCGGTCCACTCGCCGGAGCGGACCCGGCCCGCGAAGTCGGCCATCCTGTCGAGGACGGCGTGCACCGCGGGGACCACGTTCTGCCCGTCGACCTCGATCACCGCGTCGCGCGGGGCTCGCAGCGCGGTGTGCAGGACGGCGCGGTCCTCGGTGGTGTTGATCCTCTCGCCGCGGAACATGGCGTCCCGCAGGCCGAAGACGTCGGTGGCGGCGGCCAGCTCGCGCAGCAGCCGCAGCGTCTCGTCGGTGACGAGGTGCTTGGAGTAGTCGATGTGCAGGTCGCCGACCTGCAGGGTGTACGTCTCGCCGCGCCCCGGGTCGTCGGCGAACAGCTCGCGCAGCCCCACCCCGCCGAGCTGTTCACGGTGCTTGGCCAGAGCGGTCCACTCGGGCATCTGATTGAGCCTGGTGCCGTCTGCGTTCATGTCGAGCCAGCCCTCTTCCTCGCCTGTCCGTGCTGCGCGTCTTGTCCCGCTCGGGTATCAACCTAATTGATCAGCCCAGGGGATGAGCTGACGCGTGCCCGTGCGGGGGTGCGACAACAGATACGGCCGAAAGGGGCGGTTCGCCTCACGCTCCACGCGAGCGGGCGGGACGGGCCGGCCGGCGCGCGGGGCGGAAAGCGACCGGCCAGGTACCCGAAGGCACCCGGCCGGTCTCAACTTCTAGATCTCGCCCCGCAGTTTGGCGAGCGCCTCGGCGAGGATCGCCTCGCCGTCCGCGTCGCTGCGCCGCTCCCGCACATAGGCGAGGTGCGTCTTGTAGGGCTCGGTGCGCGGCGGGGCCGGGGGGTTGTCCCGGTCCTGACCGGCCGGGAAGCCGCAGCGCGGGCAGTCCCAGGTCTCGGGCACCTGCGCGTCGCTGGCGAAGCTGGGCTGCGTCTCATGCCCGTTGGAGCACCAGAAGGAGATGCGCAGACGCGGCGCTGACTCACCGCGCTCGGCCTCGCCCATCGGCCCCGCCCCGACCCGGCTTCCCCGGATCGCGTTGCCACTTGCCACGGTCGTAACTCCCTGCGTGATGGTGCCGCGAAGCGAGTCGGGTTTCGCTTCGCCGCGAGCGCCTCAGTCTACGTAAGGCCCAACGCGCGTCCAGTGACCGGAGTTACAGGACCCGCGCTGCAAGCGTCCATGATAGGCCGCGGTCAGCCGCGCGTACCGAACATGGGGCGTTACGTGAGGAATGTGCGTTTGTGTGCGCTCTCAGCAGGGCGACCGCTCAGCGGCCGGTCGTCCGCTCAGCTGTTCGTCTTCATGAGGATGCCGAGGACGACGATGCACGCGAACCACAGCAGACCGATCACCACGGTGATGCGGTCGAGGTTGCGCTCGGCGACCGAGGAGCCGCCGACGGAGGACTGCATACCGCCACCGAACATGTCGGAGAGGCCGCCGCCCTTTCCCTTGTGCATCAGCACCAGCAGCATCAGCAGCAGGCTGAAGACGATCAGGGCGATCGAGAACCCCAAAACCACGGCTGGACCAACTTCCTCGGATTCGGATGACGACGGGGGCGCAGCGACGTCGCTGCGCCCCCGCAAGGGTACGACGGATCGCCGCTACCGCATACTCACTGGTCGCGGAAGCGCACGATCTTGACGAACTCGTCGGCGTCCAGCGAGGCGCCGCCGACCAGCGCGCCGTCGATGTCGGCCTGGGCCATGATCTCCGCGACGTTGCCCGACTTCACGGAGCCGCCGTACTGGATGCGGACCTTGTCGGCCAGCTCCTGGGAGTACAGCTCGGCGATCTTGCCGCGGATCGCCGCGCAGACCTCCTGGGCGTCCTCGGCGCCGCAGACCTTGCCGGTGCCGATGGCCCACACGGGCTCGTAGGCGATGACGACGGTCTCGGCCTGCTCGGCCGGGAGGTCCTTCAGGCCGCCCTCGACCTGGGCGAGGGTGTGGGAGACGTGGTTGCCCGCCTCGCGGACCTCCAGCTCCTCGCCCACACAAAGGATCGGGGTGAGGCCGTGCTTGTAGGCGGCCTTGACCTTGGCGTTGACCAGCTCGTCGGTCTCGGCGTGGTACTGGCGGCGCTCGGAGTGGCCGACGGCCACGTACGTGCACTTCAGCTTGGCCAGCATGGCGCCGGAGATCTCGCCGGTGTAGGCGCCCCCGTCGTGCGCCGAGATGTCCTGGGCGCCGTACTTGATCCTGAGCTTGTCGCCGTCGACCAGGGTCTGCACGGAGCGCAGGTCGGTGAAGGGCGGCAGGACGGCGACCTCGACGGCCTCGTAGTCCTTGTCCGCGAGGGCGAAGGCGAGCTTCTGGGTGTGGGCGATGGCCTCGAGGTGGTTGAGGTTCATCTTCCAGTTGCCCGCCATCAGCGGCGTGCGCGCGGTCATGTGGGTCAGTCCTCCAGTGCGGCGAGGCCGGGGAGCGTCTTGCCCTCGAGGTATTCGAGGGAGGCGCCGCCGCCGGTCGAGATGTGGCCGAATGCGTTCTCGTCGAAGCCCAGGAGGCGGACGGCCGCGGCGGAGTCGCCGCCGCCGACGACCGTGAAGCCCGGGGAGTCGAGGAGGGCCTGGGCGACCGCCTTGGTGCCCTCGGCGTAGTCGGGGTGCTCGAAGACGCCCATCGGGCCGTTCCAGAAGACGGTGGCCGCGTCGGCGAGCTTCGAGGCGTACAGCTTGCGGGTCTCGGGACCGATGTCCAGACCCTCCTGGTCGGCGGGGATCGAGTCCGCGGCGACGGTCGTGGGGTGGGTGGGCGTTTTCGCCTTCAGGTCCGGGAACTCGGGCGAGACCAGCACGTCGACCGGCAGGACCAGTTCGACGCCGGTCTTCTCGGCGCGCGCGATGTACTCGGTGACGGTCGGGATCTGGTCCTCCTGGAGGAGGGAGATGCCGACCTCGTGGCCCTGGGCCTTGAGGAAGGTGTACGCCATGCCGCCGCCGATGAGGAGGCGGTCGGCCTTGCCGAGCAGCTCGTCGATGACGGCGAGCTTGTCGGAGACCTTGGCGCCGCCGAGGGCGACGACGTAGGGCCGCTTGACGTCCTCGGTGAGCTTCTTCAGGACGCCGACCTCGGTGGCGATGAGGTAGCCGGCCGCGTGCGGCAGCCGGGCCGGGAGGTCGTAGACGGACGCCTGCTTGCGGTGCACCGCGCCGAAGCCGTCGCCGACGTAGAGGTCGGCGAGTTCGGCGAGCCGGTCGGCGAACTCGCCGCGCTCGGCGTCGTCCTTGGACGTCTCGCCCGCGTTGAAGCGCAGGTTCTCGATGACGGCGACCTGGCCGTCGGTGAGGCCGGCGACGACGGAGCGGGCGGACTCGCCGACCGTGTCGGTCGCGAACGCCACGTCGCCGCCGAGGAGTTCACCGAGGCGGGCGGCGGCCGGGGCGAGGGAGAAGGCCGGGTCCGGGGCGCCCTTGGGGCGGCCCAGGTGCGAGGCGACGACCACCTTGGCGCCCGCGTCCGCGAGGGCCTTGACGGTCGGCAGCACGGCACGGATGCGGCCGTCGTCGGTGATGGCGCCGCCGTCCAGCGGCACGTTGAGGTCGGCACGGACGAAGACGCGCTTGCCTGCCACGCCTTCGGAGAGAAGTTCGTCGATCGTCTTCATGAAAGGGGCTCCCGGGAGGGCTGGTGGTACTCCGTGATCGTAGAGAAGGCCTGTCGTGACGTGAGTCAGGGCCCGGGCCGCGCGTCCTCGCGCTGCCCGGGCCCTGCTCTCACACCGAGCCGCCCGCTCTGTCGGTCAGAGCTGGCCGCCGACGAAGACCGTCAGGTCGACGAGGCGGTTGGAGTAGCCCCACTCGTTGTCGTACCAGCCGATGACCTTCACGTTCTTGCCGTCCTGGACCATGGTCAGGGACGAGTCGAAGGTGCAGGACGCGGGGGCGTTGACGATGTCGGAGGAGACGATCGGGTCCTCCGTGTACTCCAGGATGCCCTTGAGCTCGCCCTCGGCGGCCTTCTGGAAGGCGGCGTTGACCTCTTCCTTGGTGACCTCGCGACCCAGCTCCAGCACCAGGTCGGTGACGGAGCCGGTGGGGACCGGGACGCGCATCGCGATGCCGTCGAGCTTGCCCTTGAGCTGGGGCAGGACCAGGGCGGTGGCCTTGGCGGCGCCCGTCGTGGTCGGGATGATGTTCTCGGCGGCGGCGCGGGCGCGGCGCAGGTCCTTGTGCGGGAAGTCCAGGATGCGCTGGTCGTTGGTGTACGCGTGCACCGTCGTCATCAGGCCCTTGACGATGCCGAAGTTCTCGTCGAGGACCTTCGCCATCGGCGCCACACAGTTGGTGGTGCAGGAGGCGTTGGAGATGACGTGGTGGTTCGCCGGGTCGTACGTGTCCTGGTTGACGCCCATCACGATGGTGACGTCCTCGTCCTTGGCCGGAGCCGAGATGAGGACCTTCTTGGCGCCGCCGGCGAGGTGCTTCGCGGCGTCTTCCTTCTTGGTGAAGATGCCGGTGGACTCGATGACGATGTCGACGCCCAGCTCGCCCCACGGGATGTCCGCGGGGTTGCGCTCGGCGAGCACCTTGATGGTCTTGCCGTCGACGGTGATCGTGTCGGCGGTGTGCGAGACCTCGGCCTTCAGACGGCCCAGGATGGTGTCGTACTTGAGCAGGTGAGCGGTGGTCGCGGTGTCACCCAGGTCGTTGACAGCCACGATCTCGATGTCAGCACCCTGCTCCAGGAGCGCGCGGAAGTAGTTACGCCCGATACGGCCGAAGCCGTTGATGCCTACGCGGATCGTCACGAACCGATCTCCTCGTTGGTACGCCGGCCATGCGGTGCCGGCGAGCTGTGTTTGGGATGTCCCCGACCACCCCCGACCCTACCTCTCCGGACCCCGGGGAGTGACATTGAGTCGGCCCATACACGGCATGGCGGTCCGTACCCGCCAGTAGGGGTACGGACCGCCCTGGCCAGAGGCCCTTCGGGCCCGTTTTCGCCACGCACCGTCAAAGGGAGTTGACCGGTGCGTCACCGATCAAGTGATGCGAGGGCCTTTCCGATGAGCGCCTTGCGGTCGGCGGCGGCGGTGAGGTGCTCCAGTCCGAAGCCCAGCAGCACGGTGTCGTCGGTGGCGACCGCGGCGTACGTCTGGAACAGGGCTCCGCTGCGCTCCCAGTCCTTGACGACGGCGGGGCTGCCGGCGGGCGGGCCGGGCACGCTCCAGGCGCCGAGCGACGTCTCGAAGCCCTCGGTCTGCACCGCGTTCCCGCCCACGACGACGGAGGCGTTGTCGGCGAGGACGCCACGGCCTCCGGTGCCGGGGTCGGTGATGTAGGAGAGCGACACCTCCACGGACTTCCCGGCGTAGGCGGACAGGTCGAAGGACACGTCCCGCCAGCCGGCCGAGGCGCCCGTGAAGCTGTTCCAGGAGCCGCTGGTACCTGTCGGGGCGCAGGCGCCGCCGCTGAGCGTCAGGTACCGCTTGAGCGCGGGGTGCGACTGGAGGAGGTACCCGGCCTCGCATTCGGCGGGGACGGCGGTGCCGGTGGCGCCGCCGGCCTCCGGCAGCGTGGTCCAGTCGTCGGCTCCCGCGGTGTGCGCCTCCAGGACGGCGTGGTCGTAGCCCGGTTCGGTGTCCCACAGCAGCCGGGTCCGCAGCGCCGGCTTCTGGGAAGCGCTCACACCGGTGAGGTCGATGGTGCGGGTGAGGCGGTTCCAGGCGTAGTCGCTGTGGGTGACGGCGGCCATGGAGGCGCCCTCATAGGGCCCGAACGGGTTGACCGTGCCGGGGTAGCGGCCCGCTCCCGCGCTGGCGAACTGCGGGAAGCGGGACACGGGCAGGGTCTCGGAGGTGACACTGAACGAGCCCGCCTGGTTCAGCGGATTGCCGGGCGCCGCGCCCAGCGGTCCGCCGGAGCCGGCCAGCGCGCCCGTGCCCTCGAAGGCGGTCGCGCCGGGCAGGGAGGTGCGGGTGTAGGCGCCCAGGTAGTACTGGCTGAAGTCGTTGGACGGGGTGCCGTCGCCCAGGTCGACGTTGCCGCCCGCGAGTTCGCCCGCCTCGATCAGTTTGCCGCCCTCGTTGAGGTAGGCGCGCAGTTCCAACTGGGTCGGGTTGCCCGGGGCGCTCGCGCCCGTGTAGTGGACGACGGTGTCGAAGTGGCCGAGAACGCCGAGCGCGTCCGGCACGCCCTGCCGTGCGACGTCCCAGACGACCGCCTTGTGGCCGTTGGCCTTCAGCGCGTCGACGTAGGTCTGCGCCTGCGTGGCGGCCGCGCCCTCCTCGGCGACGACCAGCGTGTCCGCCTTGGGCAGTTCGGCGACCGTGTACGTGAAGTGCGCGCTGGAGACCTGCGCGCCGCCCTCGTCCTCACCGGTGAACCACACCTCGACCTTGTCACCCGGTTCGCCGTGCTTGACCTTGGCGCGGTACTCGTCGAAGTAGAGGTCGTCCGCGCCGCCGTAGGTCTCGCCGCCGCCCCAGGACTTGAGCCTCTGGTCATGCACGGGGCCGCCGTCGACGCGGTACTTGAGCTCCTTGTCGCGGATCGCCTTGCGTGCGACGACCGAGACCTCCTGCTTGTGCCCGCGCGAGTACGACGTGCTGAACGGCGCGAGGGTGAAGTCGGCCGCGGTCAGGCCGACCGAGGACTTCGGCCGGTCCGGGCGCGCGGCGCTCTCGGCGACGGAGAGGGCGAAGGGGATGTTCTTCGCGAACTCCTGCTGGATCAGCTTCTCGTCGTCCGGGAAGTTGAAGACGGACTGGCAGTCGGCCGCTTTCCACTGGTCGTCCGGGACGAGGTCCGAGGCCGTCTGACAGGTCGACATCTCGGGGGTGAACATCGCCGTGCCGTTGACGTTGGCCGCGTGGCCGTCGGCCTCGCCGTTGGTGGTGTACAGCTCCGAGGAGACCTGCGGGTGGTAGCCGGGGATCGCGGAGTTCGCCGGGGTGCCGGCGAGCGCCTTGTAGGCGACGTCGTCCGGGGTGTCGGTGGCGACCTGCCAGCCGACGCCGTAGAGGAGGAGTTCGGCGGCGGAGTGGTAGTTGACGCCGTATGCGAAGCCGATGCGCTTCTCGAAGGCGTCCAGCGCCTTGGTCTCGGGCTCGGAGTTCGGGCCCGGGCCGCGGTAGGTCTGGCTGGTGGGGGTGGGGGACGAACCCTCGTCGTCGTAGCCCCACTTGTAGGCGAAGTTGCGGTTGAGGTCGACGCCGTCGCCGGTGCCGATGACGCCGTCGGCGTTGACGTCCCGCAGGTTCTTGCGCCACAGGCGGTTGTCGGCGCTCTGGAAGGTGTAGTCGTAGCCGTCCGGGTTGGCGGACAGCAGGAACCACAGCTCGGTGGTGTCGACGATCTTCTTGACGCGCTGGTCCGTCGAGTAGCTGTCCAGGTAGTGGTGGAGCAGCCGGCGGGTCATCTCCGGCGTGATCCACTCGCGCGCGTGCTGGTTGGACATGTACAGCGTGGCCGGCTTGGAGCCGTCCTTGCTCCGCTGTGCGTCCTTGGTGAGCTTGAGGGCGAGGATGTCCTGTCCGCCGACGGTCTTGCCGATGGAGACGACCTTGGTGAGGCCGGGGTTCTCCTGGGCGGTGCGGAGGATCTCCTCCTTCAGGCCGCCCTTGCCGCTGTAGGGCCGGAACACCCCGTCGGCGGCGGCCTGCACGCGGGCCTCCGCCTTGGCGGACAGGGTGTGCTCGGTGAGCGGGACGCCCTGCTGCTCCAGCTTCTCGGCCTGCTTGTCGGTGAGGTAGACCTCGACGGTCGCGGTGCCCCGCGCGGGCGCCCGCTCACTGAGTTCGTGACCGTCCTGACCGGCCGCCAGCAGCAGCGGGATCTGCTTCTTGGTGACCTCGGCGCGGAACACCTTGACCTCGTCCGCGTCGGTGTCCTTCGCCGGACTCCCGGGTTGTGCCTGGGCGATGGGCGCGAGGCTCGCTCCGCCGATCAGGAGCGCGCCGACAGCGAGGATCGATCTCGCTCTACGTCTCATGAACCCCCCTGGTGTGGGTTCGCCGCAACAGCGAACAGATGCCAGGCTCATGTCAGTTCTTGATCGAGTCAAGGGTGCCTCAAGGGTGAGTGAACACACCGGTTACCAGCCCAAGTGGGTTGGGCGTGAGGTGTGTTGGGGTGGGGGTGAGGGTTGGGGGTTGGTGAGGTCGGGCTGGGATGGATGCGGGTGGGGGGAGGTTGGAGAGGTGGGGGGTGGGGCTTGTTCGCCGGGCGCTACCGCGCGTGGGCAGGCGGCCCGGTGTCTCGGCGGCCGTAGTCCCCCGGGGACAGCGGCCGTGGAACGGGTCGGTCAGGTTTGGCTGGTCCAGCGGCCGTGGAACGGGGTGGCCAGGTTCGGCCGGTCCAGCGGTCGTGGAACGGGGTGGTCGGGCCCGGCCGGGCCCGGCGGACAAGGACCGGTTGGGGGCAGCGGGGGACGGTGGGGGGACGATGCCGGCGTGCGCCGTGCCAGCGGGCCGGACGGGCCAACAGGTTTTCCAGGTAGCAGATCTGACGACAGACATATCTCACGGGCCAGCACACCTGACGGGCCGACATACCTGACCGGCCGACAGATCTGACGGGCCGGCGGACCTGCCCGTTTACGGGCAGTCGGGTCGCGCCGGGTGGTGACCTGGCCGATGCGGGAGGCCCGTTGCCGCCGGGACAGCGGCGCTGGAACCGGGGACCGGTCGATCAGGCCTGGCCGCTTCGGCAGGCACGGCACCGATGGGACGACAGTGACGGCATGCACTGTGCCGGGCAGTGCCGGGCGGCCCTCCGCCGGTGGGGCCCACCGCCCGTGGGGCCCCACCGGTATGCGCACCGCCGGCTGGGCCACCGAGGTCGGGCCACCGACCGTGAGGCCTTGGCCAGGTGAGCCCACCGACCGTGAGGCCTCCGCCGGGTAAGGCCACCGACCGTGGGGCCCTCCGCCGGTCTGCCCGCCGCCGGTCTGCCCGCCGCCGATTGGGTCACCGCCCGTGAGGCGTTCCGCTGGTGGGGCCACCGCCCGTAGGGCCGGCCTTCCGCTCGTGGGGCCGACCACTCGTGGGGGCTTCCCCGCCGGGTAAGGCCACCGCCGGTTGGGCCACCGCCCGTGAGGCCCTCCGCCAGAGGGCCCACCGCCCGTGAGGCCCTCCGCCGGTAAGCCCTCCGCAGGTGGAGCCGTCCGCACCGGGCAATCCCTTCGCCGGTGTGCCACCGCCCGTCAGGCCCTCCGCTGGTGGGGACGCCGCCCGTACGGCCTCCGCTCGTGGGGCCCACCGCCCCTGGGGGCCTGCGGCGGCGTAACGGGGCGTGGTGCCAGGGCGGGCGGCGGGCGGCGGGCGGCGGGCGGCGGGCGGCGGGCGGCGGGCGGCCGAAGGGTGGTCAGCCCACCAGGTTGTCGGCCAGTTCCTCGCTGAGGTTGGCCTCCGTGCTCGGGATGCCCAGGTCGGACGCGCGCTTGTCGGCCATGGCGAGCAGCCTGCGGATGCGGCCGGCGACGGCGTCCTTGGTCAGCGGCGGGTCGGCGAGCGCGCCCAGCTCCTCCAGTGAGGCCTGCTTGTGCTCCATGCGCAGGCGGCCGGCCGCCGCGAGGTGCTCGGGGACCTCTTCGCCGAGGATCTCCAGCGCGCGCTGCACCCGGGCCCCGGCGGCCACCGCCGCGCGGGCGGACCGGCGCAGGTTGGCGTCGTCGAAGTTGGCGAGCCGGTTCGCCGTGGCGCGCACCTCGCGGCGCATCCGGCGCTCCTCCCAGGCCAGCACCGACTCGTGCGCGCCGAGGCGGGTCAGCAGCGCGCCGATCGCGTCACCGTCGCGGACGACCACCCGGTCGACGCCGCGCACCTCACGGGCCTTCGCCGCGATGGACAGCCTGCGGGCCGCGCCGACGAGCGCGAGCGCGGCCTCCGGCCCGGGGCAGGTGACCTCCAGGGAGGAGGACCGGCCGGGCTCGGTGAGCGAGCCGTGCGCGAGGAACGCCCCGCGCCAGGCCGCCTCCGCGTCGCAGGTCGCCCCCGAGACCACCTGCGGCGGCAGACCGCGGATCGGGCGGCCCCGCCCGTCGACCAGGCCGGTCTGCCGGGCCAGCTGGTCGCCGCCCGCGACCACCCGTACGACGTACCGGGAGCCGCGGCGCAGACCGCCGGGCGCCATCACGATCAGCTCGGAGCTGTGGCCGAAGATCTCCAGGATGTCCCGCTTGAGCCGGCGGGCCGCCATCGCGGTGTCCAGCTCCGCCTCGATCACGATCCGACCGCTCACCAGGTGGAGGCCGCCGGCGAACCGCAGGATGGCGGAGACCTCCGCCTTTCTGCAGCAGGTACGGGTGACGGGGAGCCGGGAGATCTCGTCCTTCACCGCTGCCGTCATCGCCATGGGCCGATCCTTCCATGCATCCGAAAAATACGGTCGTACGCGGCGGCCAGCAGCTCCGGATCATGCCGCGGAGTTCCGTCGGGCCGGGCCACCGGCGCCAGCTCCACCGCGGCCCCGAACCGTTTGGCGGCGTCGGTGAGAGAGTCGCGGTCGGGCACGGCGGCCTCGTCGGCCAGCACCACGTCCAGGGCGAGTTTAGGGGCGTGTCGTCCCAAAACCTCCAAATGACGCTGCGGGGAGAAGCCGTCGGTTTCTCCCGGCTGCGGTGCGAGGTTCAGCGAGAGTACCCGGCGCGCCTTGGTCTGCGTGAGCGCGTCCAGCAGCTCCGGCACCAGCAGGTGCGGGATGACCGAGGAGAACCAGGAGCCGGGCCCGAGGACGACCCAGTCCGCGTCGAGGACGGCCTCCACCGCCTCAGGGACGGCCGGCGGGTCGTGCGGCACGAGGTGCACCGACTGCACCTCGCCGGGCGTCAGCGCCACGGTCGCCTGTCCGCGCACGGTGTCCACGTCGTCGGGGCGCTCGGGGTCGTGCCCCTTGACCAGCGCCTGGAGTTCCAGCGGGACGGCCGACATGGGCAGCACACGCCCGTGCGCGCCCAGCAGCCGGCCGACCAGGTCCAGCGCCTGCACATGGTCGCCGAGCTGCTCCCACAGGGCCACGATCAGCAGGTTGCCGACCGCGTGGCCGTTGATCTCGCCCTGCGACTGGAAGCGGTGCTGGATGACCCGGGACCAGGTCTGGCCCCAGTCGTCGTCGCCGCACAGCGCGGCCAGCGCCTTGCGCAGATCGCCGGGCGGCAGGACGCCCAGTTCGTCGCGCAGACGCCCGCTGGAGCCGCCGTCGTCGGCCACGGTGACGACGGCGGTGAGGTCGCCGGTGATCCGGCGCAGCGCGGCGAGGGAGGACGACAGGCCCATCCCGCCGCCGAGCGCGACGACCTTGGGCTGGGCGCCGCGGCGGCGGGGTCTGCCGCCCCGGGCCTCGGCCGGTCGGCTCACCCGCCCCTCGGACGCCGTCCTGCGCAGCCGGCCGAGCCGCGGAGTGCGTCCCGTCATTCCCGTCCCATGTCCCGGTGCACGACCACCGTCTCCACGCCCTCGGCCGCGAGGCGCGCGGCGAGCTTCTCCGACATGGCGACCGAGCGGTGCTTGCCGCCCGTGCAGCCCACCGCGATGGTCACGTAGCGCTTGCCCTCCCGGCGGTAGCCCGCGGCGACGAGCTGGAGCAGCTCGGCGTACCGGTCGAGGAACTCCTTGGCGCCGGGCTGGTTGAGGACGTACGCCGACACCTCCTCGTTCAGGCCGGTGAAGGGGCGCAGCTCGGGGACCCAGTGCGGGTTGGGCAGGAAGCGCATGTCGACGACCAGGTCGGCGTCGACGGGGAGGCCGTACTTGAAGCCGAAGGACATCACGGTGGCCCGCAGCTCGGGCTCCTCCTCGCCGGCGAACTGGGCGTCCATCTTGGCGCGCAGTTCGTGCACGTTGAGGCTGGAGGTGTCGATGACCAGGTCGGCGTCGCCGCGCAGCTCGCGCAGCAGCTCGCGTTCGGCGGCGATGCCGTCGACGATGCGGCCGTCGCCCTGGAGGGGGTGCGGGCGGCGCACGGACTCGAAGCGGCGCACCAGGGCGTCGTCGGAGGACTCCAGGAAGACGATCCGCCGGGTGACGCTCTTGGACTCCAGGTCGGCGAGGGACTCGCGGAGGTTGTCGAAGAAGCGCCGGCCGCGGACGTCGACGACGACGGCGATCCGCGCCACGTTGCCCTGGGAGCGGGCGCCGAGCTCCACCATGGTGGGGATCAGGGCGGGCGGGAGGTTGTCGACGACGAACCAGCCGAGGTCCTCCAGACACTTGGCCGCCGTCGAGCGGCCGGCCCCGGACATGCCGGAGATGATCACCAGCTCGGGGATGGCCGCGTCGGGGATCCCGGGTGGTGTGACGTCCGTGCTCACCTGTGCTCCGTCTTCCTGACGCGCCTGCTGTTCGGCGTCGTCGTGACCTGCATTGTGCGGGTCGGGTCGCGCGCCGGACGCGCTGGGGTCCTGCTGGGGGGCCCGCGGCGGCTGTCCGGGGGCCGGCGGCGCCGGCGTGGGGGGTTGTTCCTGTCCGCTGGTGGGGTGTGCGTCGTGCTCGGTCATGTCTCCTGCCCCCGTCGTTCTTCCGGGACGCCCGCGGCGACGGGCTCCCCGGGGGGACCCGTCGTGTCACCGGGTTCCCCTTCTTCCATGATCTCTCCCGTGGCCGTGTTCACGGCGGGCGCGGGCGGTGCCGCCCCGGCGAGGGCGGCGGCGATCGTCTCGGCCGTCTTGCGGCCTATGCCGGGCACCTCACAGATCTGCTCGATCGTCGCGGCGCGCAGCTTCTTCACCGAGCCGAAGTGTTTGACCAGGGCCTGCTTGCGGGTCTCGCCGAGGCCCGGCACATCGTCCAGGGGGCCGGCGCGGAACCGCTTGGCGCGCTTGGAGCGCTGGTAGGTGATGGCGAAGCGGTGGGCCTCGTCGCGGACGCGCTGGAGGAGGTAGAGGCCCTCGCTGGTGCGGGGCAGGACGACCGGGTCGTCGTCGCCGGGCAGCCAGACCTCCTCCAGTCGCTTGGCGAGGCCGCAGACGGCGATGTCGTCGATGCCGAGTTCGTCGAGGGCCCGGCGGGCGGCCGCGACCTGCGGCTGCCCGCCGTCGACGACGATGAGCTGGGGCGGGTAGGCGAACCGCTTGGGGCGGCCGTCCTCCTCGGTGAGGGCGCCGTCGGGGAGGGCGGGGTCGCCGTCGGCCCACTCGCCGGTGCGCTCCTTCTCGGCGAGGTAGCGCCGGAAGCGGCGGGAGATCACCTCGTGCATGGACCGGACGTCGTCCTGTCCCTCGAAGCTCTTGATCTGGAAGCGCCGGTACTCGCTCTTGCGGGCGAGTCCGTCCTCGAAGACGACCATGGAGGCCACCACGTCGTCCCCCTGCAAGTGGGAGATGTCGAAGCACTCGATCCGCAGCGGGGCGCTGTCCAGGTCGAGGGCCTCGGCGATCTCCTCCAGGGCGCGCGAGCGTGTGGTCAGGTCCGAGGCGCGCTTGGTCTTGTGCAGGACCAGGGCCTGCTGGGCGTTGCGCTCCACGGTCTCCATCAGGGCCCGCTTGTCGCCGCGCTGCGGAACGCGCAGCGAGACGGCGGAGCCGCGCCGCCCGGTCAGCCACTCCTGCACCGGCTCCACCGGGTCGGGCAGCGCGGGGACCAGGACCTCCTTGGGTACCGCGTCCCCGGACTCCTCGCCGTAGAGCTGCTGGAGGGCGTGCTCGACGAGGGCGCCGGTGGTGATCTCCTCGACCTTGTCGGTGACCCAGCCGCGCTGGCCGCGCACCCGTCCGCCGCGGACGTGGAAGATCTGGACGGCCGCCTCCAGCTCGTCCTCGGCGACCGCGATCAGGTCGGCGTCGGTGGCGTCGGCGAGCACGACCGCGTTCTTCTCCATGGCCTTGCGCAGGGCCTCTATGTCGTCGCGCAGGCGGGCGGCCCGCTCGTACTCCATCTCGTCGGCCGCCTGTGCCATCTGCTGTTCCAGCCGCCGCAGGTAGGCGCCGGTGCGGCCGGCCATGAAGTCGCAGAACTCCTCGGCCAGGTCCCGGTGGTCGTCGGCGGAGATCCTCTCGACGCAGGGCGCTGAGCACTTGCCGATGTAGCCGAGCAGACAGGGGCGGCCGGTCCGGGACGCGTTCTTGAAGACGCCCGCGGAGCACGTGCGGACGGGGAAGACGCGCAGGAGGAGGTCGACGGTGTCGCGGATCGCCCACGCGTGCGCGTACGGGCCGAAGTACCGGACGCCCTTCTTCTTGTGGCCGCGCATCACCTGCACGCGCGGGAAGTCCTCGTTCATCGTCACCGCGAGGTAGGGATAGCTCTTGTCGTCGCGGTACTTGACGTTGAAGCGGGGGTCGTACTCCTTGATCCACGAGTACTCCAGCTGGAGCGCCTCCACCTCCGTGGACACCACCGTCCACTCCACGGACGCCGCCGTGGTGACCATGGAGCGGGTGCGCGGGTGCAGGCCCGCGAGGTCCTGGAAGTAGTTCGCCAGGCGCTGGCGCAGGCTTTTCGCCTTTCCGACGTAGATCACCCGGCGGTGCTCGTCGCGGAACCGGTACACCCCGGGGGAGTCCGGGATCTGTCCCGGCTTGGGGCGGTAGCTGGAGGGGTCGGCCATGTCTCACACCCTACTGGCGCGCGGTGACAGTCCGGCCGGGCTGTGGACAACCGCGGCGGGTGCGTCACGTTCCTTCGCTCAGGTGTTGTCGGGGCTTGGTCAACACGCTTCAATGCGGGGGAACTCGGGTGGTGAAGCACGCCCTACGGATGTGAAGGCGTCCCGCGCCCTCCTGGGGTGCCCGGCCACCCACGCGAACGGTCTGACCAGCCGTCGTGCGCATTCACAGAAAGGCCCCTGCATGCCGCATGCCCCTCAGCACGTGGACGCCGACGCCGAGTCCACCGCCGCGGACGCCGTGGCGGATCTGGAAGCGGCCCTGCGGGGCGGCCCCTTCCACGTCGCCCTGCGGGCCGCGATCGCGGCCCGGGGGCTGCCCCTGCAGCGTGTGCAGCACCATCTGTCGCGGCACGGGGTCAAGGTCGGCGTCACCAGTTTGAGTTACTGGCAGCAGGGCGCTCGCCGACCGCAGCGCCCGGAGTCCCTGCGGGCCGTGCGCGCGCTGGAGGAGATCCTGCGGCTGCCGGAGGAGTCGCTGATCCGGCTGCTCACGGAAACCGGCGCGGATCTGGCCGCCGGGCAGCCCGCGGGACGCTCCTACCGGGCGCTCATGGCGGCCTCGGACGTCCTGGAGAAGCTGTTCGTCGAACTCCAGTGCCCTCTCGACGACGGTCTCCACACGCTCGGCCACCACGAGCGGGTCCGGATCGGCGGACGCCGCGAGCTGCTCGGGCGCGAGTCGCAGCACATCGTGCGGGCCCACCGCGACGGCGTGGACCGCTTCGTCGCCGTCCACCACGGGGACCCCGGCTGCGTCCCGGACCGGATGGCGGTGCAGGCCCTGGAGAACTGCCGCACCGGCCGGATCCGCCGCCACCACGACACCGGCGTCCTGGTGGCCGAGCTCCTCTTCGACACCCGGCTGCGGGCCGGCGAGACCTTCCTCTTCCGCTACGGCGTGCAGGACGGCACCGCCGGGGCGTGCCGCGAGTACGTCCGCGGTTTCGACGCGCCGGGCGGTCAGTACGCCCTCCAGGTCCGTTTCGCCGAGGACGCGCTGCCGGTCCGCTGCCACCGCTTCTCCCGGCACTCCCCCGCCGCCCCGCGCAGCGGCCGTCAGGAGCTGCCGTTCAGTCACCGGCACCGCTCGGTCCACCTCGTCGAGCCGCGGGTACGGTCGGGCATGCTGGGCATCGGCTGGGACTGGGAGTGAGCGAGCCCTCGCCCCGCCGGTCCCTGAGCCGCTGACGCCACCGAGCCCTTAGTGGAAGGAGACCACCCTGTGATCGTCGTCGCCGGTGAGGCCCTGATCGATCTGGTGCCGCAGGGCACGGGCGCCCTCGCGGCGCTGCAACCGGCGCCGGGCGGCGGCCCGTTCAACACGGCCGTGGCCCTCGGCCGGCTCGGCTCGCCGACCGCCTTCTGCTCGCGCGTCTCCCGGGACGCCTTCGGCGAGGCGCTGCTCGGCCGGCTGCGCAAGTCGGGCGTGGACGTCTCGCCGGTGCGGCGCGGCCCGGAACCGACGTCCCTCGCCGTCGCCACCCTCGACGGCGAGGGCTCGGCCGCCTACTCCTTCTACGTCGACGGCACCGCCGACCGGCTGTTCGCCGCGCCGGCCGGGCTGCCCGCCGGGACGCGCGCGGTGTCGTTCGGCACCTGCTCGCTCGTCCTGGAGCCGGGCGCGAGCGCGTACGAGGAGCTGATGCGAGCGTCGGCGGCGCGGGGGCTGTTCACCGCGCTCGACCCCAACATCCGGCCCGGTCTGATCCCGGACGCCGACGCCTACCGGGCCCGCTTCAAGAGCTGGCTGCCCTCGGTGTCCCTGCTCAAGCTGTCGGAGGACGACGCCCGGTGGCTGGGCGGCACCCCGCGCGAGTGGCTGTCCGCCGGTCCGGCGGCCGTCGTGGTCACGCACGGCGGCGACGGGCTCACCGCCCATACCGGCTACGGCGGCGAGTACGCCGAGTACACGGTGCCGGGCGAGAAGGTCGAGGTCGTGGACACGATCGGGGCCGGCGACACCGTGAACGCGGCCCTGCTGCACGGGCTCGCGATGCGCGACGCGCTGTCCCCGGCCGCGGTGGCGGCACTGGGCCGCGACGGCTGGGAGCGGCTGCTGCGGTTCGCGGCCCGCGCTGCGGCGGTCACCTGTTCCCGGGCGGGCGCCGAACCGCCCTACGCGTCCGAACTGGGCGGACTGTAGGGGGTGTCGGCCGGCGGACGCCCTGAGGGCGCGGCGGTGTGCCGACAACGGACGGCGGCCCGCGAAGAGTTCCCACGGGCCGCCTCGGATCGCGGGCTCCTTATCGCTTGGCCGCCGCCTTCTTGCGGGCCGTCGTCTTCTTGGCCGGCGCCTTCGCGGAGGGCGTGGCGTCGCTGATCTTCTCCGGCGCGAGGATCTCGCGCAGGAACTTGCCGGTGTGGCTGGCCGGGACGCCGGCGACCTGCTCGGGCGTGCCCTCGGCGACGACCACGCCGCCGCCCGCGCCGCCCTCGGGTCCCATGTCGACGACCCAGTCGGCGGTCTTGATCACGTCGAGGTTGTGCTCGATGACGATGACCGTGTTGCCCTTGTCGACCAGACCGGAGAGGACCTTGAGGAGCTTGCTGATGTCCTCGAAGTGCAGACCGGTGGTCGGCTCGTCCAGGACGTAGACCGTACGGCCGGTGGAGCGGCGCTGAAGCTCACTGGCGAGCTTGACGCGCTGGGCCTCACCGCCGGACAGGGTGGTCGCGGACTGGCCGAGCCGGACGTAGCCGAGGCCGACGTCCTTGAGGGTGTTGAGGTGGCGGGCGATCGCCGGGACGGCCTCGAAGAACTCCGTGGCCTCCTCGATCGGCATGTTCAGCACGTCGGCGATGGACTTGCCCTTGTAGTGGACCTCCAGGGTCTCCCGGTTGTAGCGGGCCCCGTGGCAGACCTCGCACGGGACGTAGACGTCCGGGAGGAAGTTCATCTCGATCTTGATGGTGCCGTCGCCGGCGCAGTTCTCGCAGCGACCGCCCTTGACGTTGAAGGAGAAGCGGCCGGGCAGGTAGCCGCGGACCTTCGCCTCGGTGGTCTCGGCGAACAGCTTGCGGACGTGGTCGAAGACGCCGGTGTAGGTGGCCGGGTTGGACCGGGGGGTGCGGCCGATGGGCGACTGGTCGACGTGGACGACCTTGTCGACGAGGTCGTCGCCGTCCACGCGGGTGTGCCGCCCCGGCACGTTCCTCGCGCCGTTCAGCTCGCGGGCGAGGTGCGTGTACAGGATGTCGTTGACCAGGGTCGACTTTCCGGAGCCGGACACGCCGGTGACCGCGGTGAACACGCCCAGCGGGAAGGAGACGTCGATGTCCCGCAGGTTGTTCTCGCGGGCGCCGTGCACGGTGAGCTGCCGGGACAGGTCCCGGGGGCGCCGGATCTCGGGCAGCGGGATCGCCTTCTTGCCGGACAGGTACTGCCCGGTCTGCGACGCGCTGTTGGCGAGCAGTTCCTTCAGGGAGCCGCTGTGCACGACCTCGCCGCCGTGCTCGCCGGCGCCGGGGCCGATGTCGACGATCCAGTCGGCGACCTTGATGGTGTCCTCGTCGTGCTCGACGACGATGAGCGTGTTGCCCATGTCCCGCAGCCGGACGAGGGTCTCGATCAGCCGGTGGTTGTCACGCTGGTGCAGGCCGATGGACGGCTCGTCGAGGACGTAGAGGACGCCGACGAGGCCGGATCCGATCTGGGTGGCCAGCCGGATGCGCTGGGCCTCGCCGCCGGAGAGCGTGCCGGCGGCGCGGTTGAGGGAGAGGTAGTCGAGGCCGACGTCGACGAGGAACTTCAGCCGCTCGTTGACCTCCTTGAGGACCCGCTCGGCGATCTTCTTGTCGCGGGCGTCGAGCTTGAGTTCGCCCAGGAAGTCCGCGCAGTCGCTGATGGACATCGCGGAGACCTCGGCGATGGACTTGTCCATGATCGTGACCGCGAGGACGATCGGCTTCAGCCGGGTGCCCTCACAGGTGGGGCAGGGCACCTCGCGCATGTAGCCCTCGAAGCGCTCCCGGCTGGCGTCGCTCTCGGCCTCGCTGTGGCGGCGCTTGACGAAGGGCACGGCGCCTTCGAAGGGCGTCGTGTACACGCGCTCGCGGCCGTAGCGGTTGCGGTAGCGGACCTCGATCTGGGTCTTGTGGCCGTGCAGGAGCGCCTTCTTGGCGCGCTGCGGCAGGCCGGCGAAGGGGATGTCCGTCCGGAATCCCAGCGCGTCGGCGAGGGCGCCGACCAGCCGGCCGAAGTAGTCCTTGGTGTGGCCGTGCGACCAGGGGTGGATGGCGCCCTCGTCGAGGGACTTGTCCTCGTCGGGGACGATCAGCTCGGCGTCGACCTCCATGCGCGTGCCGATGCCGCTGCACTCGGGGCAGGCGCCGAAGGGCGAGTTGAAGGAGAAGGAGCGCGGCTCCAGCTCCTCGAAGGACAGGTCGTCGTAGGGGCAGTACAGGTGCTCGGAGTACATGCGCTCGCGCTCGGGGTCGTCCTCGGGGAGGTCGACGAAGTCGAGCACGACCATGCCGCCGGACAGGCCGAGGGCGGTCTCCACGGAGTCGGTGAGCCGGCGCTTGGCGCTGTCCTTCACGGTGAGACGGTCGACGACCACCTCGATGGTGTGCTTCTCCTGCTTCTTCAGCGTGGGCGGGCTGGACAGCTGGACGGTCTCGCCGTCCACGCGCGCGCGGGAGTAGCCCTTGGTCTGCAGGTCGGCGAACAGGTCGACGAACTCGCCCTTGCGCTCGCGCACGAGCGGCGAGAGCACCTGGAAGCGGCTGCCCTCGGGCAGCTCCAGGACCCGGTCGACGATGGCCTGCGGCGACTGGCGCGTGATCGGGCGGCCGCACTCGGGGCAGTGCGGCTTGCCGATGCGCGCGAAGAGCAGGCGCAGGTAGTCGTACACCTCGGTGATGGTGCCGACCGTGGAGCGGGGGTTGCGCGAGGTCGACTTCTGGTCGATGGAGACGGCCGGGGAGAGGCCCTCGATGAAGTCGACGTCGGGCTTGTCCATCTGGCCGAGGAACTGGCGGGCGTACGAGGAGAGCGACTCCACGTAGCGCCGCTGGCCCTCGGCGAAGATCGTGTCGAAGGCCAGCGAGGACTTGCCCGACCCCGACAGGCCCGTGAAGACGATGAGCGAGTCGCGCGGGAGGTCGAGCGAGACGTTCTTGAGGTTGTGCTCGCGCGCTCCACGGACGATGAGACGGTCGGCCACGCCGGTCCGCACCTTTCTTGAGAGAAGTGACAGGGGCGGGGCCCCCGTCCTTCTCAGACTAGGGGGAGCCACTGACAACGCCGGTCGGGATGCATGGGTTCACAACAATCCCCGGCTCTCCAGCATGCCCGACGTCGCCTCCGACCATATAGCACGCACATTCGATTTACGGGCGCTCTCCGCCTCCTTCACCCGGAAGGGTGGCGGGACTAGGGTCAGCAGCATGATTGATCACGCTCATGACCTGCTGTGTGTACAGGACGCGACGGAGCGGCTGCTGACCGCGGTCGCCAAGCTGGACGACGCGTCCGTGGCGACTTCGTCCCGTCTGCCCGGCTGGAGCCGGGGCCATGTCCTCGCCCACCTCTCCCGCAACGCGGACGCCCTGGTGAACGTCCTGGCGGGCCGCCCCATGTACGTCGACGCCGCCGCCCGCGACGCCGACATCGAGCGGGACGCCCCGCGCCCGCTGGAGGCGCACCTCACCGACCTGCGGGAGAGCGCGGCCCGCTTCCAGGAGGCGGCCGGCGTGCCCGGCGACTGGTCGCGCACGGTGGAGCTGCGCAACGGCGTCACCGACTCCGCGTCCCGGCTGCCCTTCCGGCGGTGGGTGGAGGTCGAGCTGCACCACGTGGACCTCGGGATCGGGTACGAGTTGGAGGACCTGCCGGAGGAGTTCACGGAGCGGGAGACCGGCTTCCTCGCGGACCGGTTCGCCGGCCACCCCGACGTGCCGCCGACGCGCCTGACGGACGGCACGCGCGCGTGGCGCACCGGCCGGCCGGGCGACGCCCCGGAGACGGCCGTCACGGGCGCCCCGGCCGACCTCCTGGGCTGGCTCGCCGGCCGCCGCGACGGAGCCGCGCTGACCGTGTCCGGCGGAAGTCTTCCGGCGCTTCCCCCGCTATAGGCTGCCGACATGACGTACAGCGGAGAGGTGCGGGTCGGCGGCCCGGCGGACGTGCACGAGCTGAAGGACCTGATGATCACCAAGATCGCGGTCGGTCCGATGAGCAACAACGCCTATCTGCTGCGGTGCCGGGCCACGGACGAGCAACTGCTGATCGACGCGGCGAACGAGGCGCGGACCCTGCTCGGCATGATCGGTGACGACGGCATCGCGTCCGTCGTCACCACCCATCAGCACGGCGACCACTGGCAGGCGCTGGCCGACGTGGTCGCGGCCACGGGCGCGCGCACGTACGCCGGCCGCGAGGACGCCGGGGGCATCCCCGTGCCGACGGACGTGCCGGTCGACGACGGCGACGTCATCCGGGTGGGACGCGTCGAACTGACCGCGCGCCATCTCGTCGGGCACACCCCGGGTTCGATCGCCCTCGTCTACGACGACCCGCACGGGCACCCCCACGTCTTCACGGGCGACTGCCTCTTCCCCGGGGGGCCTGGCCGGACAACACAGGCCGCGGAGTTCAACTCCCTGATGAACGGCCTGGAGACCAAGCTGTTCGACGTCCTTCCGGACGAGACCTGGATTTATCCCGGCCACGGCAACGACACCACCATCGGCACCGAGCGGCCCCATCTCGCGGAGTGGCGCGCACGAGGCTGGTGACCGTCCGACGACGACCGCCCCTGCTTCGAAACCGAAGCGGGGCGGTCGCGCATTCAGGCCCGTTCCGCGCTCGGGAGGGTCATGCCCCACGGACGGTGGCAGCGGTGACCGCCATGATCAGGGGGACTGTTGCACGGGCTGCGGTCTGCCGGGCCGGGTTCACCTGGCAGGCGGCGGAACCTCTACTTCTCCGCAATCCATCCCTTCGGCTCCCAGCCGTACTGCGGGCCCGAAACACCCGCACGCAGCTGGAGGCCGCGCTCGAGCGGGCTGCGACCGCCGCTGTCACCTCAGACTCTTGGCCTCCGGGCCGCCCCGCAGGAGAGCCCCGGGGCGGCGCGGAGGCCAAGGACGTTGAGGTGTGCCGACAGAGGATGCGTGGCCGTGGACCGTGACCACGCCCGCCCCGTGCGCGTCTCGCGCCGCCGGGCTCCTGCCTGCCCCGCCTGGCGGGCGACCCGGCGGAGGCGGTGCCCGTCGCTGGGGCGATCCGGTGGACGCCCCGTCGGCGATCTAGCGAGTGGACCCGCTGTGCTCCCGCACAGTGGCCGCGTCGCTCGCCGTCGTCCCGGTCCCCGGCTCGGCGCTCTGCTTCGCGAAGCCGCGCCGGCCCGGCAGAACCGCGAGGACGATCAGGGTTCCGGCGGCCATGATGATCCCGCCGATCAGGCTGGTCTGGGCGACTCCGTGGGCGAAGGCCTGGTGGACGGCGTCCACGGCGGCCTGGGCCTGCTGGGGCCCGGCGGAGGGATCCTGCCCAACCCGCTCCGCGACGGCCAGGCCGGCGCCGACCGAGTCCTTGGCGGTCTCCATCGCCTCAGCCGGGAGCCGGTTGCCCACCAGGTCGGTCAGCTCGTCCCGGTAGGCCGTGCCCAGCAGCGAGCCCAGCACCGCGATGCCCAGCGCCCCGCCCAGCTCGAGCGCGGTGTCGTTGACACCGCCGCCGACCCCCAGCTCGGACTCGGGGAAGGAGCCCATGATCGTGTCGGTCGCCGGGGAGATGGCCAGTCCGAGCGCGAGGCCCAGCATCATCAGCGGCACCAGGAAGTCCCCGTACGTCGACCCCTTGTCGATCTGGGTGAGCAGGAACATGCCCGTCGTGCCGATGGCCAGGCCGGTCACGGCCATCACCTTCACCCCCAGCTTCGGGGTGAGCATCCCGGTCAGCGCGGACCCGAGGAACACCGCACCCCCCAGCGGCAGCAGCCGTAGGCCCGTGTCCAGGGCGCCGTAGCCGAGGACGAACTGCAGGAACTGCGTCGAGTAGTAGAGCACGGCGAACATGCCGAAGAAGAAGAACATCACCGCGAGCATCGAGCCGCTGAAGGGCCGCAGCGCGAACTTTCGGACGTCCAGCATCGGGTGCGGGTGCCGCAGCTCCCAGGCGACGAAGGCGGCCAGACCGGCACCGGCGACCACGGCGGCGGTGCCGGGGCCGGCGCCCCAGCCGAAGTGCGGGCCCTCGATGGCGGCGTAGATCAGGGAGCCGACGGTGACGATCGACAGCAGACCACCGACGTAGTCGATCCGGCCCATGCCCTCCGCCTTGGACGGCGGTACCAGGGCGAGCGCGCCGAACACGGCGAGGACGGCGATCGGCACGTTGATCAGGAAGGTCGAGCCCCAGGCGTGGTCCTCGAGCAGCCAGCCGGAGACCAGCGGGCCGACGGCTACCGCCACCCCGGAGGTCGCGGCCCAGGCGGTGATGGCCTTGGCCCGCTCGCTCCGGGGGAAGGTCGCGACCACCAGGGACAGCGTGGCCGGCATCACGACCGCGGCACCGACACCCATGATCGCGCGGGCCACGATGACCAGCGAGGTCTCGTCGACCATGCTCCCCATCACCGAACCGCCGGCGAAGATCAGCAGACCCAGCACCAGCGCGCCGCGCCGGCTGTACTTGTCGCCGATCGCGCCCAGCACCAGCATCAGCGCCGCGTACGGAACGGTGTAGGAGTCGACGACCCACTGCAGATCACTGCTGCTCAGGCCCAGGTCGGTAGTCATGTCGGGGGCGGCGACGATCAGCGACGTGTTCGCCATCACCGTGATCAGCAGGCTCAGGCACAGCACGAGCAGCGCCCACCAGCGCCGCGCGTAAGGCCCGGTCATCTTCTCCACGGGGGTATGTGCAAGGAAGGGCATCAGTAGCTCCTGAGAGGGACGGGGCGGACGAGCGGAATCACTTAATTGCCCGTGAGGGGAGCGGGCGACGGACTGAGATCTCAGGGCTTCGAGATCATCCTGTGGCCCCGTGGGGGCTTGCCTCGGCGATCCCTTGGAGGGCCGCGTCGGTGTCAGCGGTGGCCAGCATCCTGTTGATGTAGTCGCCGGCCAGTGCGCCGGCCGCTGCGGAGGCCCCGACCTGGGCGACCGGATCGGTGGCGTTGCCGGCCACCCACACGCCCGGCACCTCGGTGGCGCCGGCCAGGCCGGAGGCGAAGCCGCGGCCCGTCGGCAGGTCCTGCATCGGCAGGCCCAGACCTTCCAGGCCCTGGGTGCGGGCCTGCATCTGCGTGACGACCGCGAGGACGCGGCGGGCCACGACCTGGCCGTCGGCCAGGCGCACCCCGGCGAGGGCGCCGTCCTCGTCGTTGACGACCTCGGTGACCGGGGTGTCGATGACGCGGATGCCGCGGGCGGCGAAGCGGGCGCGGCTGTCCTCGTCCAGGTCGGTTTCGCGGGTGAAGTAGGTCAGGTCCTCGGTCAGCTGACGGAACAGATACGCGTGGCCGATGGAGGCGGGGCCGGTGGCGAGGATGCCGATGGGCTCGTCGCGCACCTCCCAGCCGTGGCAGTACGGGCAGTTCACCACACTGTGCCCCCAGTGCTCGGCGAGCCCGGGCACCTGTGGCAGCACATCCTTCACGCCGGTGGCGACCAGGATGCGGCGGGCGGTGATGTTGCGGCCGTCGGCCAGGGTGACGGTGAACCGCAGGTCCCCGTCCGCCGACGGGGCGGCGGACTCGGCCGAGACCACCTCGCCGTGGATGACGCGTCCGCCGTACTGGCGCACCTGCTCCCGGCCCCGTCGAAGGATCTCGGACGGCGGGGTGCCGTCGAAGACGATGAAGCCGTGCACGGCCTCCGCGGGCGCGTTGCGCGGGGAGCCGCTGTCGATCACGACGACCGAGCGGCGGGAGCGGGCGAGGATCAGTGCACCGTTCAAGCCCGCGGCGCCCCCGCCGATCACCACCGCGTCGACGGTCCCCTCGGCCAGTGCGTCGCTCGCGTACGGAGGAGTGGTCACAGCCGTGGCCTCCTGCTTGTCCTTGTCAGTCATGGTTCGATCAGTCCTTCGAGTTCTGGGTGATTGCAGGGGTCAGCTGTTCAGGAAGCCCGGGAAGTGGTCGACGACCGTCGTGGGCTGTGGTGGAGAGTCCGGCCCCGGTTTGCTCGGGACGCCTGCAAGGCATCGCCATGCCGGACGGCGCGAAGTTCGACGGCATGGGTTGCCCTCGGTCGCGCCAGGCGTCCAGACGGCCTGTCCGGTGAACTCAGGACCGTTATGGACTGAACAGTCAGAAACCTAGGCGGTTCTGTACTGAGTTGTCAAGTACGACGGGTCGCCCCTCGCTCACCGCGACGACGTGTGGAATGTCGAGTTTGGGCTTCTGGGTGATCACGGGCTCGGCCGGAAGCCAGGCAGTTCTGTACTGAGTTGTCAAGAAGGGTCGGTCGGCTTTACCTTCTGTGCATGGCGAGACCACGAAGCTTCGACCGCGACCACGTCCTCCATGCCGCCGAGCGGCAGTTCCGCACCGCGGGCTACAACGGCACGAGCGTCGACGACATCAGTGCCGCCACCGGCCTGGGCCGCGGCAGCCTCTACGGCGCGTTCGACGGCAAGCACGGCGTGCTGCTGGAGGCTATGACCGGCTACTTCGCCCGGCTGGCGCAGGGTCCGCGCAAAATGCTCGACGGACCGGACGAGGGCGCCCTGGAACGACTGCACCAGTACTTGCTCCGCGCCGTCCACGGGGTACCACTCGCCGCCGACGTACCCCCCGCCTCCGACCGGGCGGGGTCGGCCTGCTTCGCCGCCAAGATGGCCCTGGAGATCGGCGCCTCCGACCCCGAAGTGAAACGCCTGGCCAGCGAATGCTTCTCCGTGGTCCGGGCGGCGGTGGCCGACTGTGTGCGAGCGGCACAGCGCAACGGCGACATCGACCCCGACGCGGATCCCGAAGACCTCGCATACCTTCTGCTGACCATCATCCGCGGCAGCGATGTCGTCGGCGCGTACGGCCACAGCCCCGACCGCCTAACCTCGATAGCGGAGAGCGCGTTCGCCTTGCTGCCTCGCCCGCGCCACCACTGAAGAGGGCACGGCCCGCAGGTTTACGCGCCGCCGTGACCTCGTGTATCGGCGCGTGCTGTGGTGTTCCCGGGGGGTCCTGGTCGGACAACACGTCCGGAAGAGTTCAACTCACTGATGGACGGCCTGGAGACCACCCGTGCTCGCTGTCGGCCGACCGCGCCGAGATCGACCGGTGTGCTCCTCGCCGCACCGTGTGCCACCGCGTCACCGGGAGCGGTGACACATGTGCCGGTGCCGGACGATGGCCCTGACCGCCTTGCCGCTTCGCGCGCTGGTTCGCCTGCGAGGACGCACTGGTGGTGTGGCGTTCGGGGAGTATCGGCACGCCCAGGGTCAGCCGGGTCACCGATCGCTTTCCCGCAGGTCGCGAAGCCGCTCGGCGTAGGCGAGATCGTCGCGCCAGAGGCGGCCCGCCACCGTGCGCAGCAGGGGGCGCAGGGCCGGGGCCAGGACGCGGGCGAGGGCGAAGCCGGGCCGCTCGGAGGTGGCCAAGACGGCTTCCACGACGGCGGTGCGGGGCCGACCCAGTTCGTCCGGGCCGAGGGGGGTGGCATGGGTCTCCACGACGGACCCGGCTCCCTCACCGTCGGTGATGCGCATGAGCACCGTGCGCGGCTCGGGAGCGGTGAACTCCGCGCGCACCGGCACCACGATCCGCCGGGCGAGGCGGAAGGAGACGTCCACGACGAAGGTGTCGTCTTGCGTCCCGTTGCCGGGGGCCCGGACGACGGTGAGGTCGACGAACGAGTAAGGGTGGAACCACGCGCCGTGCCAGGGGTCGAGGCGGTTGGCGACGACGTCCCTCGGCTCACAGGTCCCGACGCCCGTCCAGACCGCGTAGAGGGACTGCGGGAGCGCGGGCCTGACCGGCACCACCGGAGCGGGCGTCGGCTCCTCACGGCCGACCGCGTCCAGCCTCACCCACACCAGCACGCCGTCGTCGTGGACGGGCAGCGGCTCCCAGCCGGCGTACTCCGATCCGTTGAGGGACAGACCGTGCCAGTGGCAGACCAGGGTGCCACAGCGCACCGGGCTGTCCGCCAGCGGGGCGCCCAGGTGGGGACACCGGCCGGGGCCGGCCACCAGGCGCCCGCGCGCGTCGCGCCAGACGACGACCTCCGTGCCCGCGACGCTGACCGCCAGCGGGCGGGTGAGCGGGACGTCCGCGGTCGCGCCCACCACGAACCAGTTGCCCGACGGGCGGGCCAGGGCGCGCTTGAGCGCTCCCGCGATGACGGCGGGCCGGGCGTGCCGCCACGTGGGCGACTGGTGCTCCCAGCGCACCGCGCGGCGGCGCAGACTCAGCGGATGACGAGCCCTGCGCGGGTTCGGGGCGGGGGTCATCCGCTCTCCTCGACGGGGATGGGGCACGACCTGGTCACGGTGACGGGGGACTGCCCGCTCTTGCGGCGAGCGGCGAGCCGGGCGGCGGCGACCCGGGTGAGTCCGTCGGCGGCGACCACCGCGCGCCGGTGCCGGGAGACCACCGCGCGCCGGTGCAGCGCCGCGTACCCGTCGTCGGCGATGGCGTCGAGGATGCTCCCGTAGAGCACGTAGGCGGTCCTGATGCAGGGCCGCGCCACCGGGTCCAGCATGGCGAGGCCCGGCGCGGCCTTCCGGTAGACGGCCCGGGTCATGTCCTCCCCGGCCCGCACAGCGGCTGTGATGCGCCGGTCCCGGCGGCCGGTGCTTCTGCTCCAGCGCAGCAGGTCCCGGTCGACGCCGTGCGCGGCGAGCAGGTCCTCGGGCAGGTAGACCCGGCCGCGGTCCAGATCCTCACCGATGTCGCGCAAGAAGTTGGTGAGCTGGAACGCAACCCCCAGCGCGGCCGCGTGCGGCGCCGCCTCGTCCCGGGGCACGACGGTGCCGAGCACGGGCAGCATCTGCAGTCCGATGACCGCGGCGGAACCGTGCATGTACGCGTACAGGTCGTCGTAGGTGGCGTACGCGCCGACGGTCAGGTCGCTGCGCATCGACGCCATGAAGTCGGTGAAGTGGGCCGGGGCGATGGCGTGGCGGGAGGCGGTGTCGGCGACGGCGAGGACGACCGGTTCACCGGCCGGCGGGGCCCCGTCGAGCGCTTGCCGCAGCCGTGCCTCCAGCCGGTCCAAGGCTGCCGCGCGCTGCGCGGGTGCGGCAGGTCCGCCCACGTCGTCGACGATGTCGTCGGCCCACCGGGCGAAGCCGTACAGCGCGTGCACGGCGGGTCTGCGCGCCGCGGGCAGCAACCGGGTGGCCAGGAAGTAGGTGCGGCCGTGGCGGGCGTTGAGTCGTCGGCACCGCTCGTAGGCGGCGCGCAGGGCCGGGTCGGTGATGCCGGCGGCGTCCAGTTCGCGCCGGCTCATCGCTCCGCCCCCCGCGGGGGCGCGGGGCGCTGCGGCGGGCGGCTCGGGGACGTGGATCCGGTGATCCGTGCCGCGGCTAGCCTGCCGGAGATCAGCACGGTCGGTACGCCGACGCCGGGGGTGGTGCCGCAGCCCGCCAGGACGACGTTGTCGACGCCGCGCACGAGGTTGCGAGGGCGGAACGGGCCGGTCTGGGCGAAGGTGTGGGCGGCTGAGAAGGGCGTGCCGGCGGCGTGGCCCTGCGCAGTCCAGTCGGCGGGTGTCACCAGGCACTCCTCTTCGACGGTTGAGGCGATACCGGTCATTCCCCGGCGCTCCAGGGTGGCCAGGAGGCTGTCCCGGTAGCGGGGGGCGAGCCCGTCCCAGGCCGCGGCCGGCATCCCGACCTCGGTGTTGGGGCAGGGGGCCAGAACGTAGTGCAGGTGCCGTCCCGGGGGCGCCAGGCCGGAGTCGTCGGCGGTGGGGCGGGTGATCAGCAGGGACGGGTCGGTCATCAGGCTGCCCGTCCTGGTCAGTTCCTCGAAGGTGCGCCGCCACGCGGAGCCGAAGGACAGCGTGTGGTGGGCGAGGTGTGACCAGGTGCGGGTGGTGCCGACGTGCAGGACGACGGCCGACGGCGCGTAGCGCAGGCGGACCGGGCGACGCGGGCCACGGCCCAGCAGCCGGTGGGCGACGGGGAGGTCGGGAGTGAGGACGACCGCGTCGCACGGGATGCGCTCCTGCTCGGTGCACACCGCCGTGATCCGGTCGCCCCGCCGCTCCAGGCGCGTGACCTCCTGGCCGAAGCGCAGTTCGGCACCGGCGTCGGCAGCGGCGGCGGCCAGGGCACGGGGCAGGGCGTGCATGCCGCCGCGCGGGAAGTACACGCCGGCCACCGTGTCCATGTAAGCGATGACGGCGTACGCGGCCAGTGCGCGCGACGGTGCGACGCCGGCGTACAGGGACTGGAAGGAGAACACCCGCTGGAGGCGCTCGTCGGTCAGGAACCGGGCGATGCGTGTGTCCAGCCGGTCGAAACCGCCCAGCGCGGCGAGCCGCGCCAGGTCGGGCGTCAGCAGGCCCAGCGGGGAGTCGAAGTTGGCGTCGATGAACCTGCGCATCTGGACCGCGTACAGCTGGTGGAGCCAGCGGCGCAGCCGCCGGTAGCCGGCCGCTTCCCGGGCTCCGGCGAACCGCTCGACCTCCGCCTCCATCGCGGCGGCGTCGGTGTGGACGTCGAGGGTGCTTCCGTCGGCGAAGCAGGCCCGGTAGGCGGGGTGGAGGGGGACGAGGTCGACGCGGTCGGCGAGGCGCTCGCCGACCGCCGCGAACGCCTCGTCGGCCAGCTGCGGCATCGTCAGGACGGTCGGTCCGGTGTCGATGCGGTAGCCGCCGAGGTCGCGTCGTCCGGCTCGGCCACCGGGGAGGGCGTCGCGTTCGACGACGGTCACCCGGCGGCCGGAACCCAGCAGGTGCAGGGCCGCCGACAGGCCCGAAAGGCCCGCTCCCACCACCACGACGTGGTCCGTCCGGCCGCGCACCGTCCTCATCGTCGCCTCTTTCCGGCGCCCAGCGGTGCGCCCCCGTCGTCCACCGCTCTGGTGCGGGGGCCGGGCCCGCAGCCGGCCGCCGCGCGCAGCAGCTCCCGCAGCCGCCCGGCGGCAGGCTCCGGCAGGGCGGCTTCCGCCAGCCGCCGCAGGCCGCGGAAGCCGAGCCGCTCCGCCCGGCGTTCCACCGCCTCGCGGGCTCCGGTGCGTTCCAGCACCTGCCGCACCTCGGCGAGCCGGTCCTCGGTCAGCCGACGGGCCCCCACACAGTCGTCCAGCACGGCCAGCGCCTCGGTGTCGCCGTCGGTCCAGGCCCTGGCCCGGGCCACGGCGACCAGGTGGGTCGGCTTGCCCTGCCGGATGTCGTCGCCCGAGGGCTTGCCGGTGGCGCGGGGTGCTCCGAACACTCCCTGCAGGTCGTCACGGAGCTGGAAGGCGATGCCTGCGCAGCGTCCGGCCGCCGACAGGATCTCCGTGGTCCGCGCATCGGCCCCGGCGAGCGCGGCACCGAGGACCATCGGCCGTTCGACCGAGTACATCCCGCTCTTCAGACAGGCGATCCGTACGGTGCGGGCCGCGGAGGGCATCCCGGTCACCTGGCCGTGCAGGTCGAGGTACTGCCCGGCGACCATCTCGGTGCGCATGACCCGCCAGATCTCCCGTACGGCGTCGGCCATCGGCGCCGGCAGGGGCGTACCGGCGACGACGTCGTCCGCCCACGCCAGGGCCAGGTCGCCGACGAGGACCGCCGCGGCCTTCGCGAAGTCCGGGCCGGCCTCGGGGTACTGGTGAGCGACGTCGGTGTGCAGCGCGGCGCGGCCGCGGCGCAGGGGGGAGCCGTCCATCGCGTCGTCCTGCACCAGTGCGCACGTCTGCAGAAGTTCGAGGGCCGCCGCGATCCGCAGCACAGCCGCGGTGTGCCGGGCCTCTCCCCCGCCGGCGCGGAAGGACCACCACAACAGCTGGGGGCGGACCCGCTTGCCACCGTGCAGGGTGAAGACGGCGAGCCGGGCGGCCAGGTCGTCGCCGAAGACGGTGTCGAGCGTCCGGCAGTGGGCGAGGCGCTCGCCGATGATCTGCTCCAGGCAGCGCCGGACGGCGGCGGACACGTCGGCGTCCACGGCCGCCGGGTGCGACGCGAACGGCCCCGGGCGGGCGCCGGCGGGGGTGAGCGGCGGCTGCCGGGTCCCGTCGGAGACGTCGTTGGCTCCGCTGGAGAGCATCCCGTTTCCTCTCGTAGGCAGGGGGACGTCGTGGGGTGGTTCGGCCGCACACAGCGCTTCGGATGCGCCGCCGTGGCACGGGGAAGCGCGGGGCGCGCGGTACACCGCAAGCCGGTCGCCCGGCAGCGCGCTTCCTGGTGCCGGTGCAGCGGGAGAAGGTGTCTCCCGCACCGCGCGGCCGGGACGCGGGCATGCCCGCGTCCCGGCCGCCCACGCCTGGAACCCGGACGCCCCGATGCCTTCCCCGTCGCGGCCGGTCTGCCGCGGCGGGGCACCGAATGGCCTCCGCCACCACCCGTTCGGCGGGCACCCGTCGGAAAGCGGGCCAGCGTGGCACGCATCCGGGGGCGGAGCCGGGCCGGAATACTCCAGCGCAGCCGGCTGACCCCGGTGGACGACGCGGCGGAGGGCGTCGGTGCGGACCGGCCGACGCGGCGGACGGCACCGGCGCGGGCCGGTGGAGAGCGGGCGCGGGAACGGAGGAGGAGTGGTCGAGTCGGACATCGTCATCGTCGGTGGCGGGGCCGCGGGACTGTCCCTGGCGCACCGCTTGCCGAGGAACACGGTCCGGCGGCAGGCGGTGTCCGCCGTCCTGGTCGACGCGCCGGCCGGTCCATTGCGGGCACCGCCGCGGACCTGGTGCTTCTGGGAAGCCGACCGAGGCCGTTACCACTCCGCGGTGACGGCCTCCTGGGAATGGCTGCGCATCCACAGCCGGCGAGGGACGCCCGTGCTGCGCCCCATCGCACCCCTGCGCTACAAGATGATCCGCTCCGACGACTTCGAGGCGCTGGTGGCGGACGACCTGGCGCAGCGGCCGTGGATCCGACGGATCGAGGCCACCGTTCACGACCTGGCGTTCCGTGCCGGCGGCCCGACGCACGTGCGAGCCACGGACGCCTCAGGTGCCCGGGTCGATCTGGCGGCCCGCTGGGTGTTCGACTCCCGGCCCCTGCACCGCCTGCCCGCCGCCCGCACCCACCTGCTTCAGCACTTCCGCGGTTGGTTCGTCCGCACCAGGCGGCCGGTGTTCGACCCGGCCGTGGCCGAACTGATGGACTTCCGCACACCTCAGCCGGCGCGCGGACTGTCCTTCGGGTACGTCCTTCCCACCAGCCGCCACACCGCCCTGGTCGAGTACACCGAGTTCGGCCCGGCGCCGCTGACCGCCGACGCCTATGACACCGCGCTGGAGCACTATATGCACCACGTGCTCGGCATCGGCCCGGTGCAGGTACTGGCCACGGAACAAGGGGTGATCCCCATGACCGACGCCGTCCTCACCGCCCGCGCCGCACCCACGGTGTTCCGCATCGGAGTCGCCGGCGGCTGCACACGTCCCTCCACCGGCTACACCTTCGCCGCCATCCAGCGGCAGACAGAGGCCGTCGCCCGGGCCGTCCGCGCGGGCCGCCGTCCCGCTCCACCGCCGCCCCACCCGAGGCGCGCGCGGATGATGGACGCCGTCCTCCTGCGCGCTCTGGACACCGGCCGCGTCGACGGCCCGGACTTCTTCTGCCGGCTGTTCGACCGCGTGCCCGTGACGCGGCTGCTGCGGTTCCTGGACGGGCGGACCCGGCTGTACGAGGACCTCGCGGTCGGCGCGCACGCCCCGGTGGCACCGATGCTGCGCACGGCCGCGGAACTGCGGTGGCTGCCCCGCCGCCCCTTCCCCGCCCCCTGACCGGCCTGCCCAGACAGGCGGCCTCCGCACAGGAGTTGCTGATGACCTTGCTGCACGATGCGGCGCTGGCCGAAGCGTTCGACCGCGGCGCCGGCAGCTACGACCGTCTGGTGACGCTGAACCCGGGCTATCACGCGCAGTTGCGCCGCTCCGCCCGGCGCCTCGCCCAGGCGGCCGGCACGGCCGGGAACCGGGTACTCGACCTCGGCTGTGGCACGGGCGCCTCGACCGCGGCCCTGGCCGCCGCCCTGCCGCGTGCGCGGATCGTCGGGGTGGACGCGTCGGCGGGCATGCTGCGCCGGGCCGCCGCCAAGGAGTGGCCGACCCGGGTGTGCTTCGTCCACGCCCCGGCGGAGGACCTCGCCGCGGCCGGTGTGCACGGCCCGTTCGACGCGGTCTTCGCCGCCTATCTGTTCCGCAACCTGGCCGACTGCGACGCTGTGCTGGGTACGGTGCTGGAACTGCTTGCGCCGGGTGGCCGGCTCGCGGTGCACGAGTACGCGCTCAGCGGACGGCGCGTGGACCGCGCGGTGTGGTCCACGGTCTGCGCGGGCGTCATCCTGCCGCTCGGCGCGGCCACCGGCAACGGCGGGCTCTACCGCCATCTGCGGCGCAGCGTCGGGGAGTTCGACACCGCGCCGGCGTTCGCCGGCCGGATGCGCCGGGCCGGATTCGACCGGGTCCGTGTGCTGCCGCTGCCGGGCTGGCAGACGGGCATCACGCACACCTTCCTCGCCCGGCGGCCACCGGAGCGTCCCGGCGGTGCACGGTGAACGGCCGAACCAGCGGCCGGCCGCCCGGCCGGGACCGGCGGGCGCAGAGGGTGGCCGTCCGGCCAGGAACGGACCACGTCCCGGCCGATCCGCCGGTCACCGCGGTGATCGGCGGCGGCATCGCCGGTCTGGCCGCGGCCACGGTGCTGGCGGAGCGGGGCGTGCGGGTGGTGCTGTACGAGCGGGAGCCCTTCCTCGGCGGCCGGGTGGCGGGGTGGCCGGTCACCCTGCCCGACGGCAGCCGCGCCACGATGAGCCGGGGCTTCCACGCCTTCTTCCGGCAGTACTACAACCTGCGGGCCCTGCTGCGCCGGGTGGATCCAGGGCTGGGCATGCTGACCGGCCTGCCCGACTATCCCCTTCGGCACAGCGGCGGCCTGTGCGACAGCTTCCGCCGCGTGCCGCGCACCCCGCCGTGGAGCGTGCTCGGCTTCGCGGCGCTCAGCCCCACGTTTCGGCTCGGGGACCTGCTGTCCCTGCGCCCGGCCGCCGCGCTGCCCCTGCTGGACGTCCGTACCCTCCGAGTGCACGAGGACCTCGACCACGTCAGCGCCGACGCCTTCCTGGACGCCGTGCGCTTCCCTGAGGCCGCGCGGCATCTGGCCTTCGAGGTGTTCTCCCGGAGCTTCTTCGCCGATCCCCGGGAGCTTTCGGCGGCCGAGATGGCGCTGATGTTCCACATCTACTTCCTCGGCTCGAGCGAGGGTCTGCTGTTCGACGTGCCCCGAGAGCCCTTCCCCACGGCTCTCTGGGAGCCGTTGGCGGGGCATCTGGCACAGTGTGGAGCTATCTTGCGCACCGCCACATCCGTCGAGACCGTCCATCCCGTCCCGGACGGTGGGCACCTCGTGGTCGACGCTTCCGGCACCCGGCTCTTCGACGCCGTGGTGCTGGCCATGGACACTGGTGGTCTGAAAGCGGTGGTGGGCCGCTCCCCGCGGCTCGGCGACAGCGCGTGGCGCGACCGGATCGCGCGGCTGCGCACGGCCGCGCCCTTCCTTGTGTCCCGGCTGTGGCTGGACCGCCCCCTGAACCCCACCCGCCCCGGCTTCCTCGGCACCAGCGGCTACGGAGCGCTGGACAACGTCAGTGTTCTCGCCCGGTGGGAGGGCGAGGCGCGACGCTGGGCCGCGCGCACCGGGGGCTCGGTCGTCGAACTCCACGCCTACGCCGTGCCGTCGGCCACCGACCGCGACACCGCCGAACGAAATCTCGTCGAGCAACTCCACCGGGTGTACCCGGAGACGCGCCACGCCCGTGTCCTCGCCGCGCGGCACGAGTGGCGGGCGGACTGTCCCCTCTTCCCCGTCGGCGGGTACGTCCACCGTCCTACGGTGCGCACCCCTGACCCGGCCGTCGTCGTCGCCGGTGACCTGGTCCGCACCGACCTGCCCGTGGCCCTGATGGAACGCGCTGCAACCTCGGGCTTCCTCGCCGCCAACGCCCTGCTGGAGCGGTGGGGGGTGCGCGGTGAGGAAGTATGGACAGTCCCCGACCGCGGCCGGTCAGCGCTGTTGCGAGCCCTGGCGGCACGCCGCCGACCCGAGCCTCGGAGGGGTGAGAGCAGCGGAAATCGGGAGCGCGCGGGGCTCACATGACGCGCTGTCCTGACGCCACCCCGGACGAGTAGTTCCGATGTGGCTCAGTGGCCGCAGGCGATCAGTGACCTGGTGAGGGTGGTGTCGCGGCGGACGATCTCGTGGCAGCCCCTCAGGCTCCCGGGCGGTCCTGGCCGGACAACACGGCCTGAGGAGTTCAACTCCTTGAGGGACGGCCTGGAGACCAAGGTGTTCGACGCCCTGCCCGATGAGACCTGGGTCTACCCCGGCCACGGCAATGACACCACCCTCGGCACTGAGCGGCCCCACCTCGCCGGAGTGGCGCGCACGCGGCTGGCCAGCGTTGCTCGGCTTGATTCCCCAGGCAGACCCAGAGGTTGGGGCAGATCGGAAAGAAGCCGGCGCACGCAGCCGACGCCGGAAAGCATCCCGCGTAGAGGTGCGGGGATTCCCGGCGAACATCCGTACGCCGACATCGGCGGTTCGGGTGGTCGAGGTCTGCTTCGGGTGCTGGAGGTTCGCAGTCGAAGGGTCGGGTGAAAGGCGACGATCAGTGCGGAGCGGCCCGCGTGCACGACTCGGCGGTCCGGTGCAGGATCGTCTCGGCGTCGTCGACGATCCGCCGCACGATCTCGGCTGCCGGAAGGATGTCGTGGACGAGGGCTGCGGACGGTCCGGTGAACGGGAGGAACTCATGTCCTCGTCCGGCGAGCATGGCCTCCACAATGCGGGGACCGGCTTCTGCCGGCTGTACTCGCTCGGGATGCGCTTCCACATCCTCGAGAAAGGCAGTACGCAGCGACCGGGGAAAGCCGTAGGCATCAGGCCGTGAGAAGGGCGGCATGAACCTGTCGCTGTGTGCCAGCTTGATCGTGTCGCGTGCCTCGGCGGCGACGATCCGGCTCTTCCACTCCGCGGCGATGTTCATCTCCACCGACGCGAGCAGCCGTGTGCCGATGGCCACGCCCTGCGCTCCCAGGACAAGTGCCGCCGCTAACCCCCGTCCATCGGCGATCCCGCCCGCGGCAACGACCGGAGTGCCTGCCGCGATGTCCACGACCTGCGGCACCAGCACCACGGTCGACACCTCGCCGCCCTGGCCGCCCGCCTCGCCGCCCTGGGCGACGATGACGTCCGTGCCCGCGCGCACCGCCTGCTCGGCCTGCTGGACGTCCATGACCTGTTGAATCCACAGGATGCCCGCGTCATGGGCGCGCTCGACCAGGTCGTCGGGGACACCGAGGTGGAAGGAGATCGCGGCCGGACGCTCGTCCAGCGTCGCCTGGAACGCCTCCTCGTTCAGGGGGCGCAGGGTGTGGTTGATGGCGAAGGGGCGATCGGTCAGCTCCCGCATCCGGGCCCACTGGCGCCGCAGATCAGCGACCGGGCGCACCGCGGTGCCCAGGCTGCCCAGGCCGCCCGACTCGCAGATGGCGGCGGCCAGCTCGACCTGGTCGAATGGCCCGTACGGTGCGCCGATGAGGGGCACCTCGATACCGAGCACGTCGCACAGCCGCGTCCGGAGCATTGCCGCCTCCTCCCGGCACCGCGATCGAGCGGAGCTGGCCGTTTGTTCCAGTCTGCCCCGGTGACCAGGTGTGCGCACTGCGGTCAGCGGCGGCAGCCGGCCAGGAGTGCTCGGGATGATCAGGAGCCGCAGCAAGGAGCCGAGCCAGCTCCCGGGTGACGGGCCAGTTGTCAGGCGGTGACCGGAGGCTCCTTCGGGCGGTGTCCGAACCCGTTCCCCGATGAGCGCCCGAATCATCACCTTGACTATGAGATGCCCGTATCATGGGAATATGCTGGAGATTCAGCTCGCCAACAGCCGCCGTGGCACAGGGTCGCCTCTGGTTGTGATCCGGCAGCTGGACAGGGAGGGCTGGGCGCCCGTTATCGATCTGCTGGCCCACGAACGCGAGGTCGTGGCCGTCGACCTTCCGGGGTTCGGCGACAGCCCACCGCTACCGGGCACAGTGCCCACCGTCCAGGCACTGGCCAACGAGGTCGCCCTGTGGTTCTCCACGGTCGGCCTCACTCGCCCGCCCGTCGTGGGCAACTCGCTCGGCGGAGCCGTCGCACTCGAGCTCGCCCGGGCCGGCCACGTCGCCAGCACCGTCGCCCTGTCCCCCATCGGCTTGTGGACCGGCCCCGGGGCCGCCTACGCCCTCGGCTCGCTCCGCTTCGCGCGCACCATGGTGCAGACCCTCGGCCCCCGCACAGCACGGCTGACCAGAAGCCCGCTGGGTCGAACACTCGCCTTCTGGCAACTCGCCGCACGTCCCTGGCAGATGACGGCAGAGGCAGCCGACGGCGCCCTGCGCAACCTGGTCCGCTCACCCGGCTTCGAAGCAACACGCCGGGCAGCCCGCACCTACCGGCTCACCGGCTTCACCCCCAGCGTCCCGGTCACGGTCGCCTGGGGCACCCGAGACCTTCTGACACCCCGGCACCAGGCCCACCGCGCAGCCCAACTCCTGCCCGCAGCCCGCCATGTGCGACTGCTCGGCTGCGGGCACTCACCCATGTCCGACGATCCCAGCCGGATTGCCCGCCTCCTGCTGTCCACGAGTACCGGCTGAGGCAGAGGAGTCGGCGTCCTGCTCAAGTCTCAACAACAGCCACCACTGACATTCGGTCGGGCGCCAGAAGAGACGGAACAGAGGGGCGGCCCGGTTCATCGGCGGCCTGCCGCTCGCCGAACTTGCCCACTCCGTTGATGAGGAGGACTGAGTGGGGCGAGAAGCAGCCCCAGCCGTGTTCAAGAATCCCCATCAGCACAGCGAGATGGTGCGAACTGGGCCCGGTTCCGCCCGCGCGAGCCCGGCCGCCGTGGCGGCGGCCGCTGTACCTCAACTGGTTCACGTACAGCCCTGGGCAGGCGCTGGCACCCGGGCGTCGTCCAGCCGCCGCCGCGAGTTGCGGTGGAGCGTCGTCCCGGAACTAGATCAACGGGAACCAGATCAACCGCAACCACTCCCTGGCGTCCGCCGCTGCCAACCGCGACGACGGCCTCGGGGACTGAACCGCACCCGAGGCCGCCTGGCCGTTCGTTGTACCACCGCGCAGGCCGGGCTTTGCCGCCCGGGGAGCGACGCGCGAGCTGGCGAAGGAACGGTTCAGGCGGCGTCGGGGGCGCCCTGGTGGGCGCTGAGCGCGTCGGCGGTGCTCGGGTAATGGGGCAGGAGGCTGTCCACTCCGGTGAGGGTGAGCATGCGCATCAGCCGGTCGGGGACGGCTGCCAGGGCCAGGGAGCCGCCCGCTGCCTGGGCGCCGTGCCAGATGCCGATCAGTGCGCTGAGGCCGGCGGAGTCACAGAAGCCCACACCCGACAGGTCCAGGATCAAGTGGTGGTGGCCCTGGTCGATCAGCTCCAGTGCGCGGGTACGCAAGCCGGGTGCGGTATGCAGGTCGATCTCGCCGGTGACGGTGGCGACCGCCGCGGGACCGGGAGTGGCGGTCAGGGTCAGCTCGATGTCGTCGGTCATGGCGGTCAGTCCTCCTCGCCGGCGGGCGCGGCGGTGGTGTGGGCAGTGCATCCGGCCCCCGTCGCGGCGGCGGCCTGGTCGGGAGCGGGAACCGACAGAGCCAGCAGGGCGACGTCGTCACTCGCGCCCTCGGGCAGGGCGTCCAGCAGACCGACGGTGTCCTGGACCAACTGCGCCGCCCCGCACGAGGCGGGACGAGCGGTGAGGAAGGCCGTCAGGCCCTCGTCACCGAGCATGGTGTCGGTGCTGGTGCGTGCCTCGGTCAGGCCGTCGGTGTAGAGGAGCAGGGCCTGGCCTGGGGCGAGGTGGAGGGTGGTGGAGGCGAAGCGGGCGCCGCGGAAGGCCCCGATGAGCATGCCGCCCTTGGGACTGACCGCTTCCACCCGGGTGTGCGTGGCGGGCCTGGCCTGGGGCGAGGTGGGGCTGAGGTGGTAGGCCGGGGGGTGCCCACCGGTGGCCAGATCCACGGTGAAGCCCCCGGCCGCATCAGGGGTGAGGGTGGCGAAGAAAGCTGTGCAGAACCGGCTGCCCGCCCACACATCGGCTAGCAGGGCGCTGTTCAAGGCCTCGAGTACCGCGACAGGATCGTCCGTGTGCTGGGCGGAGGCCCGCAGGGTGTAGCGGGCCAGGGAGGTGATAGTGGCCGCCTCGGCGCCCTTGCCGCACACGTCCCCCAGGAACAATCCCCACTTCCCGGCGGGCAGGGGGAAGACGTCGTAGAAGTCGCCGCCCACGTCGTGCACGGACGCGGTGTGGTAGTGACAGGCCAGCTCCAAGCCGGGCACCGTCGGCAGCGCCGGCGGCAGCAGAGTGCGCTGCAAGGTGGAGGCGAAGGAGGCGATCGCCGCCTTGTCCCTCTCCGCCTGCTCCCTGGCCGCCCGCTCAGCCTCGGCGGCCCGCTGCTCCTGGCGCACGGTGCGCAGCGCGGACAGGCGCAGCTCCATCTCGTCCATCACGATCGCCGCCAGATCGGTCAGGGTGGCGGTCTGTTCGGAGGTGATGGAGCGGGGCTTGGTGTCCAGGACGTTGACCGTGCCCAGCTTGTGCCCGTCCGTCGTGGTGATCGGCGCGGCGGCGTAGAACCGCACGCCGAGCGGCCCGGTGACCAGCGGGTTGCCGCAAGCGACGTCGTCGAGCAGAGTGTCGGGAATGACCAGCGCATCGTCCCGCAGGACCGCGGAGCCGCACAGGCCCGGGTCCCGGCCGATCTCGCTGACCCCGTCCAGGCCGTGCGCGGCCTTGAACCAGATCCGGTCCTCGTCCACGATCGTCACCGTCGCCACGGGGACGTCGAACAGGCGGGCTGCCAGCGCAGCCACCCGGTCGAACGCGCCGTCCGGCGGGGTGTCGAGGATGTCGTAGCGGCGCACCGCCTCCATCCGGCCGACCTCGACGACCTCGTCGGGCACCAGATGCAGGCGCTTGTCAGTAGCGCCCTCCTCGGATGCCGAAGCCTGCTCGGGCATCGGCCTTCCACCCCCTAGACCTCCCGCAGCCACCTAGCGCGGCGCGGGCCAGCGGAAAGCCTAAGCGGAACGGAATGTGCAAAGGCCATCGGGTGGCACCTCACAAGCCACCCTCTCACTCTTCACCTCGGACTCGGCGGTGTCGGACTCGCCGAGGTTGGCGAGCTGCGACCGGTCCGAAGCCTTCGCCATGTTGAACAGGCCGCCCGACTCGAACGCCACCCAGCACCCCGCGTGCCGCAAGTCCCCGATCGCCTGCGCGCGCTCAACACGGCGCCGCCACAGGCGCCACGGACCGAGCGTCCGCACCTTCCGGAGTGGCACGCGCGCGGATGGTGAGCAAGGGGCGCGCACTGCTACTCGCGCGCCCCGTGTGAACGACGTGCACGCGCCGGGGCCGTACGCACACTCCCCGCCCCACCTCGTTGCGCGGTCAACTGGTTACAGCCCCGCGCGGGATGACGGCTCCCGCTCGGACGGGCCGCCGGCCTACGTTCCCCGCCCTCGGCCGGCGGCCCAGGCCCTTGCTCGCGCCGCTGTTCACGCGGCTGCAACACCCGTTCCCAGCATGCGGACAAAAGGCCGGTTGACCTCGACAGACGCGGATTTCGCTGCCACTCTCCCGCCATGCATCCCGCCCCGCGCACCCTGCGCCGCGCCGTCGCCGGCGTCACCGTAGCCCTCCTCGCCACCGCCGTCGGCTGCGCACCGCAACCGGAGGAGAAGGCCGCCGCCGCGCCGTCCGGTGCGGCCGAGAACGCCTGCGCCAAGGGCGCGCTGCCCACCAAGACCTCCGGCAAGCTGACGGTCGCCACCGACACGCCCGCGTACGAGCCGTGGTTCAAGGACGACAAGCCCGCGAACGGCGAGGGCTTCGAGTCGGCGGTCGCGTACGCCGTGGCGAAGCGGCTCGGCTACGGCAAGGACGCCGTCGTGTGGCAGAGCGTGCCGTTCAACAAGGCCTTCGCGCCCGGCGAGAAGACTTTCGACTTCGACGTCAACCAGGTGTCGATCAGCTCCGAGCGCAAGCAGGCCGTGGACTTCTCCTCCGGCTACTACGACGTGCGCCAGGCGGTCATCGCACTGAAGGGCTCCAAGGCCGCGGGCGCGAAGAGCATCGCCGACCTCAAGGGCCTCAAGCTGGGCGCCCAGGTCGGCACGACCAGCCTCGACTACATCGACGACGTGGTGAAGCCGACGGGGGCCGCCGCCGTCTACGCCAAGAACGACCAGGCCAAGTCCGCGCTGAAGAACGGCCAGGTCGACGCCGTCGTCACCGACCTGCCGACCGCCTTCTACATCACCGGGGCCGAGGTCACCGACGCCACGGTCGTCGGCCAGTTCGAGAACCACGGCGGTACGCCCGAGCAGTTCGGGCTGGTGCTCGACAAGGGCAGCGCGCTCACCCCGTGCGTCTCGTCCGCCGTGGACGCCCTCCGCGCGGACGGCACCCTGGCGAAGATCGAGCAGCAGTGGCTCTCCGACGCCGTCGACGCCCCGGTCCTCAAGTGACCGTCGTCGAGGAGCAGTCCGGCCCGGAGGACGCCGGCGGACCGGACGAGAGCGGTGAGCGGGCCCCCGGCAGCGGCGAGGGCGCCCGGGACGACGGGTACACGCCCTCGCGCCGACGGCTCGAGCGGGAGCGCTACAAGCGCACGCGTGCCCGCCGCGCCACGGCGCTCGCCGCCGTGTCGACGCTGGTCACCGCCGTCGTCCTCTACCTGGTCGTGGTCAGCGCGCCCGGCTGGCCGCGCACCAAGGAGACGTTCTTCGACGGGCGGTACGCGCGCGAGGCGCTGCCGAAGGTCCTGGACGGACTGTGGCTGAACGTACGCCTGCTGCTCGTCTGCGGGGCCGCCGTGCTGGTGCTCGGCATGCTCATCGCCGTGGCCCGCACGCTGCGCGGCCCGGTGTTCTTCCCGCTGCGGGCGCTGGCGGCCGCGTACACGGACTTCTTCCGCGGACTGCCGCTCATCATCAACCTGATGATCGTGGTGCTGGGCGTCCCGGCGCTGCGCCTGCAGGGCGTCACCGTCGACCCGGTCCTGCTCGGCGGCACGGCGCTCACCCTGACGTACTCCGCGTACGTCGCCGAGGTGTTCCGCGCCGGCATCGAGTCCGTGCACCCCTCGCAGCGTGCCGCGGCCCGCTCGCTGGGGCTGACCAACCGGCAGGCGCTGCGGCACGTGGTGCTCCCGCAGGCCGTGCGCCGTCAGGTGCCGCCGCTGCTGAACGACCTGGTCTCGCTCCAGAAGGACACCGGTCTGGTGTCCATCGGCGGGGCGGTCGACGCGGTGCGGGCCGCCGACATCATCGTGGGCCGCAGTCTCAACTACACGCCGTACATCGTCGCGGGACTGGTCTTCGTGGCGCTGACCATCCCGATGACCCGCTTCACCGACTGGGTGACGGCCCGGATGGACCGTCAGCGGGCCCAAGGAGGACCACTGTGAGCGCGACAGCCCAGGACGACTCGCCCGTGCTGCGGATGGAGTCCGTCCGCAAGACCTTCGCCGGCTCCGTGGTGCTGCGCGACGTCGACCTGGCGGTCGCCCCGCACACGGTGACCGCGCTCATCGGCGCCTCCGGCTCCGGCAAGTCCACGCTGCTGCGCTGCGCCAACCTGCTGGAGGACATCGACGACGGGGCGATCTGGCTGGACGGCGAGGAGATCACCGACCCGCGCGCGGACCAGGACGCGGTGCGGCGCCGGATCGGCGTGGTCTTCCAGGCCTACAACCTGTTCCCGCACATGACGGTGCTGGAGAACATCACGCTCGCCCCGCGCCGCGTGCACGGCGTACCGCGCGCGCAGGCCGAGGAGCGTGCACGGGAGCTGCTGGAGCGGCTCGGGCTGGGCGGGAAGGCAGATGCTTACCCGGACCGGCTCAGCGGCGGTCAGCAGCAGCGTGTCGCGATCGTGCGCGCCCTCGCCGTACGTCCCCGGCTGCTGCTGCTCGACGAGATCACGGCGGCCCTCGATCCCGAGCTGGTGGGCGAGGTCCTGAACGTCGTCCGCGATCTGAAAGGCGACGGCATGACCATGGTGCTGGCCACGCACGAGATGGCCTTCGCGCGTGAGGTCGCCGACCAGGTCTGCTTCCTGGACGGGGGCGTGGTGCTGGAGCGCGGCACCGCCGAGCAGGTCTTCGGCGACCCGCGGCAGGAACGCACACGGCGTTTCCTGCGGCGCACCGGAGCAGGGGCTCTGTAAGGGGCGTGCACCGGGAGGCCGGTGCTTACGCATCGGCCTGCGCCGCCCCCGCCAGCGCCGCCACCCGCTCCACTCCGAAGACGTACCCCTGCACGCCGCAGCCCGCGATGACGCCGTCGGCGCGCAGGGAGACGTAGGAGTGGTGCCGGAACGACTCGCGCCGGTGGATGTTGGAGATGTGGACCTCCAGCACCGGCAGGCCGTCGCAGGCGTTGAGCGCGTCCAGGATCGCCACCGAGGTGTGCGAGTAGGCGCCGGGGTTGATGACGATCCCGCAGTGGTTCAGACGCGCCTCGTGGATCCAGTCCACCAGCTCGCCCTCGTGGTTGGACTGCCGGAAGTCGACCGTGCCGCCGTGCGCGGCCGCCGCCTTCGCGCACAGCGCCTCGACGTCGGCGAGCGTGTCCGAGCCGTAGATCTCCGGCTGGCGTTGCCCTAGGAGGTTCAGGTTCGGGCCGTTGAGGATCATGATCGGGGCGTTGGCCAGGGTGCGGGGCACGGGGTCCTCCGGTTCGGGGAAGGCGGGCTGCTCCTCCTCCGTTTATCACGATGCGCCGCCACGGCACCGGCTCGTACCCTCCCGGCATGACCATGCTCTCGTACCCTCCCAAGCCCTCCCCCGGCGACCGCATAGCCGTCGTCTCGCCCGGCGCCGGTCTTCCCGGACTCTTCCCGCGCCCGTTCGAACTGGGCCTGGAGCGGCTGCGTGAGGACTACGGGCTCGTACCGGTCGAGTACCCGGCCACCCGCACGATGGGCGCGACGCCGCAGCAGCGCGCCGACGACCTGCACGCCGCGTTCGCCGACCCGGACGTCAAGGCGGTCATCGCGTCGATCGGCGGCGACGACCAGATCACCGTGCTGCCGTTCCTGGACCGGGAGTTGATCCGGGCCAACCCCAAGCCGTTCTTCGGGATGAGCGACAACACGAACCTGCTGATGTATCTGCGCAACACGGGGATCGTCGGTTACCACGGCGCGACCGTGATGACCGCGCTGGGCCGGCCCGTGCGCATGGACCCGCTCACCGCGGACTCGCTGCGCGCCGCGCTCTTCACCTCGGGCGAGTACGAACTCCGGCCCGCCGAACGCTGGAACGACGTCAACCGCGACTGGGCCGAACCGGCCACCTTCGAGGCGGAACCGGAGACCCGGCCCGGCGGTGGATGGATCTGGCGGAACGCCGACCGCGTGGTGGAGGGGCGCAGTTGGGGCGGCTGTCTGGAGATCGTCGGCTGGCTGCTCATGGCCGACCGGGAGATCGCGCACGACCTCTCCGAGTACGACTCGGGGGTGCTGCTGCTGGAGACGTCGGAGGAGATGCCGAGCGGCGAGGAGGTCTTCCGGGTCCTGCGGAACATGGGCGAGCGCGGGCTGCTCCAGCGTTTCTCCGCGCTGCTGATGGGCCGGGCGAAGACCTGGTCCTTCGAAAGACCCAACAGCCCCGAGGAGGCCGACCGTTACGCGGCCGAGCAGCGCGACGCCGTCCTTCGCGCGATGCGTGTGTACGCCCCCAACACCATGATCGTCTTCGATGTGGACTTCGGCCACACCGACCCGCAGTTCGTGATCCCCTACGGGGGCCTCGTGCGCGTCGACGGACCCGCCCGGCGCATCACCGTCACGTACTGAGGAGGACGGCGCGCCTCCGCACGCCCCCGTAACCAGCGGTCACCGAGGGTAGTTGACGCGGCATGCACGACGTACGCACCGTGAGGACGCCCTCCATGCCGCGGCTCGCGGCCGCCTCGCTCGCCGGGACGGCCATCGAGTTCTACGACTTCTTCGTCTACGGGACCGCGGCCGCACTGATCCTGGGGCCGCTGTTCTTCCCGACGTTCTCCCCCGCGGCGGGGACGCTGGCCGCCTTCGGCACGTTCGGCGTGGGCTTCGTGGCCCGGCCGCTGGGGGCGGTGCTCTTCGGGCACGTCGGGGACCGGCACGGACGCCGGCCGGTCCTCGTCGTCTCTCTGCTGCTGACCGGCGGCGCGACGGTCGCGGTCGGGTGCGTGCCGACGTACGACACGATCGGTGTCGCCGCTCCCCTGCTGCTGCTCGGGCTGCGGTTCCTGCAGGGGCTGGGGCTCGGCGGGGAGTGGGGCGGCGCCGTCCTGCTGACCGCCGAGCACGCGCCCGCCGGGCGGCGGGCCCTGTGGTCGAGCTTCCCCCAGATCGGGCCGGCGGTGGGCTTCGTGCTCGCCAACGGCGTGGTCCTCGCGCTGTCGGTGACGCTGAGCGAGGCGCAGTTCGCGCAGTGGGGATGGCGGGTGCCGTTCTGGGCGGCGGGAGCGCTCGCCGCGGTCGGGCTGTGGCTGCGCTCCTCCCTCCCGGAGAGCCCTCGGTTCCTGGAGCTCGACGACCACGCGCGGGTGCCTCTCCTTGAGGTGCTGCGCTCCCACTGGAGGCTCGTCCTGCTGACCGCCGGCGCGCTCGCCGTGGGGTACGCGATCTTCTACACCGTGACGACGTGGTCCCTGGCCTACGCCACCGAGCGGCTGGGGGTGAGCCGCAACGTCATGCTGGTCTGCGTGATGGCCGCCGTGGTGGTCAAGGGGGCTCTGACGCCGCTGATGGCGCTGCTCGGCGACCGCCACGGGCGGCGGCCGCTGTGCCTCGTCGGGTGCGCCGCGGCCGCCACGTGGATGTTCCCGATGGTCGCGCTGCTGGCGACCGGTGAACCGCTGCCCATGTTCCTGGGCATCGCGGGGGCGCTGATCGCCTTCGTCACGATGTTCGCCGTGATCGCGGCCTATCTGCCGGAGCTGTACGAACCGCGCGTGCGCTGCACGGGCGCGGCGGTCGGGTACAACCTCGGCGGTGTCCTCGGCGGCGCGCTCACCCCGCTCGCGGCGACGGCTCTCGCCGAGCACGGCGGGCGGGTCCCCTGGGGCGTGGGGGCGTATCTGACGGGCGTCGCACTGCTCAGCCTCGGCTGCTTCGCCCTGCTGCCGGAGACGCGGCCGGCGCCCGCGACGGTGGCGCGGGCGGCTATGGATTGAGCGCCAGCTCCAGGTACGCCGCGAAGATCACCAAGTGCACCCCGCCCTGGAGCGGGGTGGCCCGGCCGGGCACCACGGTGAGCGAGGCGACGACGACGGTCAGCGCGAGCAGCACCATGTGGGTGGCGCCGAGGCCGAGGACGAGCGGCCCGGAGAGCCAGACCGAGGCGAGGGCGACCGCGGGGATGGTGAGGCCGATGCTGGCCATCGCGGAGCCGAGCGCGAGGTTGAGGCTGGTCTGCACACGGTCGCGGCGGGCGGAGCGCAGGGCGGCGATGGTCTCGGGGAGCAGGACGAGCAGGGCGATGACCACGCCCACGACGGCGGGGGGCAGTCCGGCCGCCTCGACTCCGCGCTCGATGGTCGGCGAGACGCCCTTGGCGAGGCCGACCACACCGACCAGGGCCAGACCGAGCAGCCCGAGGCTGATCAGCGCGGTCCGGGAGGACGGGGCGCCGGCGTGGTCGTCCGCGGTGATCACGTCGCCGTGCCGGGTGACGGGCAGGAAGTAGTCGCGGTGCCGCACGGTCTGCGTGGCCACGAACAGGCCGTACAGGACGAGTGACGACAGTGCGGCGAAGGTGAGCTGGACGCCGGAGAACTCCGGTCCCGGCTTGCTGGTGGTGAAGGTCGGCAGGACCAGGCTGAGCGTCGCCAGCGTGGCCACGGTGGCCAGGGCCGCGCCGGTGCCCTCGGGATTGAAGACCGCCGTGCCGTGCCGGAGCGAGCCGACGAGCAGGCACAGGCCGACGATGCCGTTGCAGGTGATCATCACGGCGGCGAAGACGGTGTCGCGGGCGAGCGTGGAGCTCTTGTCACCGCCGTCCACCATCAGCGTGACGATGAGGGCGACCTCGATGATCGTCACGGCGACGGCGAGCACCAGCGAGCCGAAGGGCTCGCCGACCCGGTGGGCGACGACCTCCGCGTGATGGACGGCGGCCAGGACGGATCCGGCGAGGACCGCGGTCACGACGGCGACGATCACGCCGGGCAGGTCCCGGCCCCAGGTCAGGGCCAGCAGGACGACCGCGAGCACCGGCACGAGGGACGTCCACCGGGCCGTGACCGACCTGAGCCGAGCCATCATGGTGCGATGCTCCCAGAGCGGTACGGGCAGCGCACTCCGGCCGCCGGGACGGCCGGCCGGAGCGTGGGGCGCCGGGGGCGGCGCCCGGCGAGATGCCGGGCGCCGCCCCCGAGGGCCGCCTCAGACATCCGCGCTGTCCTTCGGGGCGCCTTCGCCCGCCTGCTGAGCCTCCTCGGCCGCCGCCTGCTTCTTCGACGCCCGCAGGCTGGTGATCGTGGTGACGACCAGGACGGAGCAGATGACGCCCAGCGAGACCGGGATGCTGATCTCGGGGACGTGCACCCCGGACTCGTGCAGCGCGTGCAGCACCAGCTTCACGCCGATGAAGCCAAGGATGATCGACAGGCCGTAGCTGAGGTGGACCAGCTTCTTCAGCAGGCCGCCGATGAGGAAGTACAGCTGGCGCAGACCCATCAGCGCGAACGCGTTGGCGGTGAACACGATGTACGGGTCCTGCGTCAGGCCGAAGATCGCGGGGATGGAGTCCAGCGCGAACAGGACGTCCGTGGAGCCGATCGCCAGCATCACGACCAGCATGGGGGTCATGACCCGCTTGCCGTTCTGCTCGATCCACAGCTTGGTGCCGTGGTAGCGGTCGGCGACGCCGAACTTGCGCTCGACGGCCTTGAGCAGCTTGTTCTCCTCGAACTCCTCGTCCTCCTCGTCGGCCCGGGCTTCCTGGATGAGCTTCCAGGCAGTCCAGATCAGGAAGGCGCCGAAGAGGTAGAACACCCAGGAGAAGCTGGCGAGGATGGCGGCGCCGGCGGCGATGAAGATCGCGCGCAGCACCAGGGCTATGAGGACGCCGATGAGCAGAACCCGCTGCTGGTACTGCGACGGGACCGCGAACTTCGCCATGATCAGGACGAAGACGAAGAGGTTGTCGACGCTCAGCGACTTCTCGGTGATGAAGCCGGCGAAGAACTCGCCGGCGGGCTGACCGCCGCCGAACAGGAACAGTCCGAGCCCGAAGAGTCCGGCGAGGACGATCCAGACGATCGTCCAGATGCCGGCTTCCTTGAGCGACACGTCGTGCGGTTTGCGGCCGATGAAGAAGTCGACCGCGATGAGGGCGGCCAAGCCCACGATGGTGAGGACCCACAGGCCCACTGAAACATCCACTGCGCCTCCGGCAGTACGTAACGGCAGGTGAACAGCGTCGTCGCGCTGCCGGAGGTCTCTTCCACCCCGGGCCCCGGCGCGCAGGAGCGCGTGGGACCACACGGGCCGACGCCCCGGGATCTGACCTGATCCGTATTGACGGGAACGCCGCAGCAGACAGGGAGTACTCCCCTCCGTTGAGAAAGACAGTACCCCAATCACCAAGGATTGGTAAAGGGCTTGGCAAAAGAAAGGCCAAATCCGCTGGTCAGAGCGTCTTTACCAGGCTTTACAGATCCCGTTGCCCGCGGGCCTGGGCGACCTGTGCCAGCACCGTGTCGAGCACCCGGCTGCCGGGCGGCGTCAGCGTCGGCTCGTAGGTCCAGGCATGCCCGACCCAGGGGTCGGCGAGGTGGTCGTCGGGCACCGGCGTCAGACGCATCAGCCCGCGCCACAGCGGGTCCAGCAACGGTCCGTAACCGGCGGCGTCCTCCCGGTCGGCGACCATCATCAGGTGGACGCCGACGGCCGGTCCCTCGTCCGCGAGATAGCGCAGCTGGTTGACGGCCCGGTCGTCGAAGCCGTGCGGGAAGTCGTTGACCACCAGGAGCTGCTGGGAGGTGTCGAAGCCGGGCGGAAGCGAGTCGGCCGCACCACCGCGCACCGCCATCTGCACCAAGTCGACACGCTGGGTGAGACGGGCGAGCACGTCCGTCACACCGGCCGCGCCGACCGCGGGCGGACCGGCGAGCACACCGGCCCGCACCAGCGGCGCCAGGCTCTGCGCGCCCGACCCGGCCGGATCGATGACGTGCACGGTGAACTCGTCCGCAGGGTGCACCGCCAGCAGCCGTGCCGTGTGCGCGACGGCCGAATCCAGGGCGAGGCGGCGCAGTTCGTGGGAGTCGAAGAACGTGCCGTCGACCGACCCCGTCCGCCCGCTGTCGATCCACAGGCCCCGTTCCAGCGGCAGGCGGATCAGCATCGGTATGCGCAGCCCGTCGCTCTCGGGCAGGTGGAGGTCGCCCAGGCGCAGGGCCATGGGCATCTCCATGGGGACGCGGTAGGCGTGCCAGACCGGGTTGTCCCAGCGCGCGTAGGCCGGCGGCAGCGCCGGTTCCACCACGTCCGCCTCGGCGGCGAGCTGGGCGAGGTCGCGGTCCAGCACCTGACGCGCCTGGTCGACGAGTTGGCTGTGCTTGGCGCGTGCCGTCTCCCGGGCGGCGTCGCCCTGTCCGCCGATCCTGCTGCGCGGGTCGGACAGGACCTCGTCGAGCTCCTTCTCCATACGCGTGTCGGCGAAGTCGACGGCGCTGCGATAGGCGGCCGTGGTGCGGGCCAGGTCCTCGAACATGCCCCACACCTGGTTGTAGAGCCTCTCCTCCATCGACCAGCCGGTGGCGTCGCCCGCGACGGGCTGGGCGGGCTGCCCGGGCTGGGCCGGGGGCGCGGTGGGCGGTGGCGGCGGGGCGGTGTTCTGCCGGCGCGGGTGGCTGTAGTTGATCGGGCCGCCGGCAGGCGTCTGCGGCGGCGTGTTCGTGGGTGCGGGGGCCGTGACGTAGTCGGCCGGTGGTTCGGCGGGGGTCTGCGCGGGCTGCGTGCCGTGCGGACCGCTCGGGGGCGGCCCGCCGTAGGGGCCGGGGTTGCCCTGGGGGTGCTGCCCGTTGTGGGAAGCGTCGCTCTGGTCGGGTCCGGGCGCGGGGCCGGCCGGCTGCCGGGAACGGCCGCCGTCGGACGGGAGCGGGGGCGGGGCGGGCACCGAGCGGGCCATGCCCTGCTCCACCGCCTTGAAGATGCCGGCCGCGAGCTGCCGGGCCTGCGGCAGGCCCTGGTCGGCGAGGAGTTCGGCGAGACCGCCCGCGTAACCCTGGCCGATGGCCCGCACCTTCCAGGCGCCCTGGCGCCGGTAGAGCTCCAGGGCGACGACGGCGGACTCCGCGGTCAGGCCGGTGATGGTGTAGCTGGCGACCTCTGTTCCGTCGAGGCCGGTGACCGCGACGAAGGGGGCCGGGACGGAGCCGAAGCTCGTGGGCCCCGCGATGCCGGTGGGCAGGGCGAGCAGCACTCCGACGCGGTGCACGGCCTCGGCGACGGCGTCCAGGTCGACGGCGAGGCGGTGCTCGGCGGCGGCCTGGCGGGAGACCTCGACGCCGGGCAGGAGGGGCGAGCCCGGGTGGGCCACCCATTCCACTCCGTGCACCGTGCCGTTCTCGTCGCCGAGCGTGGCCCCCGCCACGATCGGCGTGCCGGCCGAGACCCTGATCTCGAGGCGGACCTCGACAAGCGGGTGGTTCTGTCCCCGCACCAGCTCGGCCGTCATCGCCTGTCGTCCCCCTGCGTCGCGTCGATCGCGTCGGTCGTGTGTGGTGTTGTCGTGTGCCGCCAGGCCCGTGCCCTACAGCGCCGGGAGGATCGCGGGCATCAGGTCCTGGAAGGTACGGCCGTTGGCCGGCGTGCCGAGGGCCGTCATGTTCCAGCCCGAGCCCACCCGGTGCACCTTCGCCATGATCTGGGCCGTGTAGGCGCCGCCGCCCGCGAGCGTGTAGCGGGCCAGCTCCTGGCCGTTGGTCTCGTCGACCAGACGGCAGAACGCGTTCTGCACCTCCTGGAACGTCTGGCCGGTGAAGGAGTTCACCGTGAAGACGATCTGGTCGATGTGGACCGGCACGCGGGACAGGTCGACGAGGATCGCCTCGTCGTCGCCGCCCTGGCCCACTCCGCCGACGAGGTTGTCGCCGGTGTGCCGGACGGAGCCGTCGTCGCTCACCAGGTGGCGGAAGAAGACGACGTCGACCGGCTGCTTGTCCGCGAAGAGGACGGCGGAGGCGTCGAGGTCGATCTCCCGGGTGCGGGAGCCGAACAGGCCGCGCCGAGGGGCGGCCTGCCATCCGAGACCCATGCGCACCGCGGTCAGGCTGCCCCCGTCGTTCTTCTGAAGACTGATGGCCTGACCCTTGGTCATGTTGACGGTCACGCGCTGATTCCCCTCTCGGCTGTCCCCTGTTGCCGCGGACCCCGCGGTTGACGAAAACCCTACGCAAGGGCACTGACAGTCCCGTACCCACGCCCGGACTTTGTGTCGTTCTTGCAACACAGCGCGTGCCGTGGCGCGGCCGCCCAGACCTCTTCGGCCTCTTCGGCCGCTCAGGCCAGGCCGGCCTCCTTCATCTGGCGCAGTTCCTTCTTCATCTCGGCGACCTCGTCGCGCAGTCGGGCCGCGACCTCGAAGTGGAGGTCCGCGGCGGCGGCCCGCATCCGCTCGGTCATCTGCTCGATCTGCTCGGCGAGTTCGGCCGCGGGGCGGTCGGTCGGGACCGTCTCCTTGGCCTTCCCCTTCGCGGACCGGGCGGGCTTCGCCGCCTTGGAGGCCTTGTCGCCGAGGGCGGGCACCGGCGCCGTGGCGCCCCGGCCGTCCTTCTTCGCGCGGTATCCCGTGCCGAGCAACTGCTCGGTGTCGACCTCCTCGCGGGCGATCTGCGCCACGATGTCGTTGATCTTCTTGCGGAGCGGCTGCGGGTCGATGCCGTTCGCCTTGTTGTAGGCGATCTGCTTCTCCCGGCGGCGGTTGGTCTCCTCGATCGCCCGCTCCATGCCGGGGGTGATCTTGTCGGCGTACATGTGCACCTGACCGGAGACGTTGCGCGCGGCGCGGCCGATGGTCTGGATCAGGGAGGTGCCGGAGCGCAGGAAGCCCTCCTTGTCGGCGTCGAGGATCGCCACCAGGGACACCTCGGGCAGGTCGAGGCCCTCGCGCAGCAGGTTGATGCCGACGAGGACGTCGAACTCGCCGGCCCGCAGCTCGCGCAGCAGCTCGATCCGGCGGAGCGTGTCGACGTCGCTGTGCAGATAGCGGACCTGGATGCCGAGTTCGAGGAAGTAGTCGGTGAGGTCCTCGGCCATCTTCTTGGTCAGCGTGGTGACCAGGACGCGTTCGTCCTTCTCCACGCGCGTGCGGATCTCGTGCACCAGGTCGTCGATCTGGCCCTCGGTGGGCTTGACGACGACCTCCGGGTCGACGAGGCCGGTGGGGCGGATGATCTGCTCGACGACGCCGTCCCCGCGGGAGAGCTCGTACTTGCCGGGCGTCGCCGAGAGGTAGACGGTCTGTCCGATGCGCTCCTGGAACTCCTCCCATTTCAGCGGGCGGTTGTCGAGCGCGGAGGGCAGCCGGAAGCCGTGGTCGACGAGGGTGCGCTTGCGGGAGGCGTCACCCTCGTACATGGCGCCGATCTGCGGCACGGTGACATGGGACTCGTCGATGACGAGGAGGAAGTCCTCCGGGAAGTAGTCGAGCAGGGTGTTGGGCGGGGAGCCGGGCGAGCGGCCGTCGAAGTGCATCGAGTAGTTCTCCACGCCGGAGCAGCTGCCGATCTGGCGGAGCATCTCGATGTCGTAGGTGGTGCGCATGCGCAGGCGCTGGGCCTCCAGGAGCTTGCCTTGCTTCTCCAGCTCGGCGAGGCGTTCGCCGAGTTCCTTCTCGATGTCGTTGACGGCCCGCTCCAGGCGCTCGGGGCCGGCGACGTAGTGGGAGGCCGGGAAGACGTACAGCTGGTCGTCGTCGCTGATGATCTCGCCGGTGAGCGGGTGCAGCGTGGACAGCGCCTCGATCTCGTCGCCGAACATCTCGATGCGCACGGCGAGTTCCTCGTAGACCGGGAAGATCTCGATGGTGTCGCCGCGCACCCGGAAGGTGCCGCGGGTGAACGCCAGGTCGTTGCGCGTGTACTGGATGTCCACGAAGCGGCGCAGCAGTTCGTCCCGGTCGATCTCCTCGCCGACCTTCAGCCGGACCATGCGGTCCACGTACTCCTGCGGCGTGCCCAGGCCGTAGATGCAGGAGACCGAGGCGACCACGACGACGTCGCGGCGGGTGAGCAGCGAGTTGGTCGCGGAGTGCCGCAGCCGCTCGACCTCCTCGTTGATCGAGGAGTCCTTCTCGATGTAGGTGTCCGACTGCGGGACGTACGCCTCGGGCTGGTAGTAGTCGTAGTACGAGACGAAGTATTCGACGGCGTTGTTCGGCAGCAGCTCGCGGAACTCGTTCGCCAGCTGGGCGGCCAGCGTCTTGTTCGGCGCCATGACGAGCGTGGGGCGCTGGAGCTTCTCGATCATCCACGCGGTGGTGGCGGACTTGCCGGTGCCGGTCGCGCCGAGCAGGACGACGTCCTTCTCGCCGGACTCGACGCGCTTGGCGAGCTCGGCGATGGCAGCGGGCTGGTCGCCGCTGGGCTGGTAGGGACTGACGACCTCGAAAGGCGCCACCGTGCGTTCGATGTGGGAAACGGGCCGCATGCCATCCACCGTACGACCCGGCACTGACAACGGGGCCCGATCAGCGGTTCTGCGGGGTCCGGGACTCGTGGGCGGCCACCTTGCGGCGGGGGCGCTGCGGGGGCCGCTGGGCGGTGTGCACCGGGTGCGCGGGGCGGACGGGGGCGCCGCGCCCGGTCCGCTCCGGCGCCCGGTCGGGCCTGCCCATGACCATCAGCGGGTCGAACATCACGACGACTCCCGCGAGGCAGAGGAAGGCGAGGGGGCCGATCAGCATCGGCGCGAGCAGGCCGGCCGGTGAGTCGCCCTGAGCGGGCGCGCCGGCGGTGTGCAGGTGGACGCTGAGGGCGGCCATGCCGGTGTAGTGCATGCCGGTCACGGCCAGTCCCATGACGAGGCTCGCGCCGACGCTCCACAGGAAGCCCCTGACCTGTCCGGCGGCCCACAGGGCGGCGGTGGCGGCGGCCATGGCTATGGCGACGGAGAGCGCCACGGTCAGCGTGTTGTACTCGAACCGGCCGTTGAAGCGCATCCCCGCCATGCCCAGGTAGTGCATGGAGGCGATGCCCAGTCCGGTGATGGTGCCGCCGGTGAACAGCGCGGTCCCGGTCGCGCCCCGGTAGCCGACGATGAAGATCCCGACGCCCACCATGATGATCGCGACGCCCAGGCTGGCGTAGGTCATCGGCTTGTCGTAGTGGATGGGGGCGCCCGCCACCGAGAAGCCCATCATGGCGATGAAGTGCATGGTCCAGATGCCGGAGCCGATCGCCGCCGCACCCAGGGCGAGCCACCCGGGGCGCCAGGACTGGGTCACGAGCAGGGCTCTGGTCGTGCAGCGCAGGCCGAGCGCACCGCCGAGGCAGGCCATGAGGTAGGCCACCAGCGGTGTGACGAGTCCGTAGCTGAATCCGTCGACCGTGCCGTGCATGCGCGGTTGCCCTTCCGCCCTGTTGCTGGACTTCCTGAAGCGCGCCTCTTCCCAGATCCGCGCGAGCGGCCGGGGATGACGCAGAAAGTATGACCCCCACCGCAATGGTCGAACGATTTTCCGGCAAAGAATCACGTCCTCGCCCCACTTGTGCGGCCCTGGTGAGCGGGCCAGGACGCCGTTTTCCCTTCTGCGGGCATCCTGAACCGCCGCCGCCGATGACTCTCCGCTGCCACAGTGGTGCTGAACGTGACAGCTTGATGCGAGGAGTCCGCAATGCACGCGCGCGCAGTCGCCCCGGCCACCGCGCTCCTGGGCGCCGTCGCCCTCCTGCTCCCCGTCGTCGACGCCCCCGCGGCCGCCGGCGTCCGGCCCGCCCTGATCGCCCACCGGGGGGCGTCCGCCCGGGCCCCGGAGAACACCCTCGCCGCCGTCGACGCGGCGGCCGGGCTGGGCGTGGCGTGGGTGGAGAACGACGTGCAGCGCACCAAGGACGGTGAGCTCGTCGTCGTCCACGACGAGAGCCTGAGCCGGACCACCGACGTCGAGGAGGTCTTTCCCGGGCGCTCCCCCTGGAAGGTGAAGGACTTCACGGCGGCCGAGATCGCGCGGCTCGACGCGGGCGGCTGGTTCGCGCCCTCGTACGCGGGCACGCGCGTGCCGACTCTGACGCAGTACGTCCGCCGCGTGGAGCGCCACCACCAGAAGCTGCTCCTGGAGATCAAGAACCCGGAGCTGTATCCGGGGATCGAACAGCAGACCCTCAAGGTGCTCGGCGACGAGGGCTGGCTCGACCGGCGGCACCTGCGCGGCCGGCTGATCGTGCAGAGCTTCAGCGCGGACAGTCTCCGTGCCGTCCACGACCTCGACCCGGCGGTGACGACCGGGCTGCTCGGCCGACCGGCCGTGAAGGACCTGCCGGACTGCGCGCGCTTCGCCGACCTGGTCAACCCCTCGCACGTCTCCCTCTCGCCGGATTACGTCGCCGCCGTGCACGCGACGGCCGGACCGCACGGCAGGCCGTTGAGGATCTTCGTCTGGACCGTCGACGACGCCGCCCTCGCCCGCAGCGTGGCCGGCTACGGCGTCGACGGCCTCATCACCGACAAGCCCGACGTGGTGCGGCAGGCGCTGGCCTCTCCCTGAGGCCCACCCCCGGGGCCGATCGCCCGGGGTGCGTTGTCAGTGGCGGGTCGTACGGTGGGCGCATGGACAGCCAGGAGCAGATCGAGCAGCGCGTCGTGTGGACCGTCGTCGGCACCCGCATCGGCCCGCTGCTGCTGGCCGCGACCGACGAGGGGCTGGTCAACGTCATCTTCCACGCCGCCGACGCGGTGCGGGACCGGGCGCTCGGCCGTCTCGCGGACCGGCTGGGCGCGAAGCCCGTCGAGGCGCCCTCCTCCCCCCTGCTGGCGGAGGCGGCATCTCAGGTGGAGGCCTACTTCGCGGGGGCGCGCAAGGACTTCGAGCTGCCGCTGGACTGGTCGTTGATCTCCGGCTTCCACCGGCAGGTGCTGCGCGAGCTGGCCGCCGGCGTGCCGTACGGAGCTGTGGTGGGATACGGCGAGCTGGCGAGACGGGTGGGGCAGCCGGGGGCCGCGCAGGCGGTGGGGCTGGCGATGGGCGCCAACCCCCTTCCCGTGGTGGTGCCCTGTCACCGGGTCGTGGAGAGCGACGGCGGGATCGGCGGGTTCGGGGGCGGACTGGAGGCCAAGCGCAAGCTGCTCGCGCTGGAGGGGGTGCTGCCCGAGCCGCTGTTCTGAGGCCGCGGGATGGGCGGGAAGGAAGGCAAGGGGGACACTGCGCCAGTGACCATTCATGACACGCACGCGTATCCGCCCGGCCAGGGGCCGGCGCCGTCCAGCGACCGCCTCCGCCGGGCCGGGTGGACGTCGTGACCGCTGTGGAGGGGACCGTCCCGGCCGTCAGCGCGGAGCTGCTGCCCGCGCTGCGGCGCCGCACGACCGCGGTGCTGGTCGCCGGTCAGATCCTCGGCGGGCTGGGCGTCGCCACCGGCATCGCGCTGTCCGCCGTGCTGGCCCAGGAGGTGAGCGGCACCGACGCGCTGTCCGGGCTCGCGGCCACCTCGACCGTCGCCGGCACGGCCGTGCTGTCGGTGCCGCTGGCCGCGCTGATGACCGCGAGGGGCCGCAGGCCGGGGCTGGTGCTGGCCTATCTGGTGGGCGCGCTGGGCGGCGGTCTCGTCGTCCTGGCGGCCCGGATCGGGAGCTTCCCGCTGCTGCTGTGCGGGATGGCCGCCTTCGGTGCGGCGTCGGCGGCGAACCTCCAGGCCCGGTACGCGGCCGCCGACCTGGCGGAGCCGGACCGGCGGGCCCGGGCCATCTCGCTCGTCGTGTGGGCGACCACCGTCGGCGCGGTCCTGGGCCCGAACATCGCCGCGCCCGCCGGCCGCAGCGTCTCCGCCCTGGGGATACCCGCGGCGGCGGGACCGTTCCTGTGGGCGGCCGGGATCTTCCTGGTCTCGGCGGTGGTGATCGGCGTCCTGCTGCGCCCGGACCCCCTGCTGACGGCACGCGCGCTAGCGCCCGAGGAGGAGCGGTCGGCCGAGGCCCGTTCCCTGCGCGCGGGGCTGTCCGCGGTGGCCGCCTCGCCCCTCGCGCGGCTCGCGCTGGTGACGGTCGCCGTGTCCCACACGGCGATGGTGTCGGTCATGTCGATGACTCCGGTCGCCCTCGCCCACCACGGTGCCGGCATCGATCTGATCGGGCTGGTCATCAGCGTGCACATCGCGGGCATGTACGCGTTCTCCCCGCTGATGGGGCGGCTGGCTGACCGGGTGGGGCGGCTGTCCGTCACGGGGCTCGCGGCCGGGCTGCTGGCCTGCGCGCTGTTCCTGTCCGGCACGGCGGGCGGCAGCCAGGGGCAGACCGCCGCGGGGCTCTTCGTGCTCGGCCTGGGCTGGTCGGCCGGGCTGGTGTCCGGATCGGCGCTGCTCACCGACGCCGTGCCGCAGCCCGCGCGGGCCGCCGCACAGGGCTTGTCCGACCTCGTCATGAACGCCTCGGCGGGCGTCGGCGGAGCGGTCGCCGGCCTGGTGGTCGCCCGGGCGAGCTACGGATGGCTGAACCTCGCGGCAGCGTGCCTCCTCCTCCCGCTGGCCGCGCTTGCGCTGTTCACGCGGGGCACGGCCCGGCGGCCGTAGCACCGGGCCACGCGCGGCCGGTCATACGCCTCGGGCCGACGGCGTCGCTCATGCGCCGGGCCGGTCGCGCCGGTCATGCGCGGGGCCGGTCGCACGCCGGTCATCTGCGTCTCCGGCGGGTGCCGCGGTCATGCGTTCCGGCGCGGCGGCGTCGATCATGCGCCGCGGCCCGCTGCCGTCAGTCATGCACCGGGCGCGGTCGCACGCCGGTCATCTGCGTCCCCGGCGGGTGCCGCGGTCATGCGTTCCGGCGCGGCGGCGTCGATCATGCGCCGGGGCCAGTCCCGCCGGTCACAGGCGCGGGCCGGCGCCGTCGCATCCACCCGGGCCGGTCGCGCCGGTGTGATGCGTCCCCAGCGGGTCCCGCCGGTCATGCGTTCCAAGCCGGTGGCGTCGGTCAGGCATCCCGGGCCGGTGGCGTCGCCTGCAGGCCTCGGGGGTTTGATCGGGCTCCCCGCCCGCCAGAGATCCAAAGACGAGGCAGGACGAGGCAGGACCGATCGACGGGAGGCCGGCTCGTGGTGCTGGTGGTGTCGGAAGAGGTGCGGGAGGCGCTCGACGCGCGTCGCCCCGTGGTGGCCCTGGAGTCCACGATCATCGCCCATGGGCTGCCGCGACCGCGCAACCTGCAGGTGGCGCGGGAGCTGGAGGCGGTGGTGCGCGCGGAGGGCGCCGTGCCGGCGACGATCGCCGTGCTGGACGGGCACCCCCATGTCGGCCTGGACAAGGAGCAGTTGGAGAGGGTCGCCAACGAGGACGGCATCCGCAAGCTGGGCCACCGCGACCTGCCGCTCGCGGTCGCCTCCGGGGCGAGCGGGGCGACCACCGTCTCCGCGACGGCCCTGCTGGCCGCCCTGGCGGGCGTCCGGGTGTTCGCCACGGGCGGGCTCGGCGGGGTGCACCGGGAGTGGACCGCGACCCAGGACGAGTCGGCCGACCTCGGCCTGCTGGCGCGCACACGGATCACGGTGGTGTGCGCGGGCGTGAAGTCGATCCTGGACGTGCCGGCGACCCTGCAGCGCCTGGAGACGCTGGGAGTCGCCGTGGCCGGGTACGGCACGGACCGCTTCCCCGGCTTCTACCTGTCCGACTCGGGTCATCCCGTGGACTGGAGGCTGGAGAGCCCTGCGCAGGTGGCGGACGTGATGCGCGCGCAGGACGAGGTCGGCGGCCCCGAGTCGGCGCTGATCGTGGCGAATCCCGTGCCCGAGGCGGAGCAGCTCGATCCCGGTCTGCACGCGCGTGTGCTGGCCGACGCGCTGCACGCGTGCGAGGCGGAGGGCGTCACCGGTCAGGGCGTCACCCCGTTCCTGCTCGACTACCTGGTCCGGCACACCGACGGCGCATCCCTGAACGCCAACCTCGCGGCGGTGCGCGGAAACGTGCGGCTGGCCGGGCGGATCGCGTCGGCGTGGGCCGGGGTGTGAGCGTGGGGCCCGGCGGGGCGGCGCCCGACGCCACCGGCCGGGGCGGACGCCGTGAGGGCGGGGCGCTGCTGGTCGTCGGGGACGTCGTGACGGACGTCGTCGCACGGCACCGCGGGCCGCTGGCCTCGGGCACCGACACGGCCTCCGTGATCCGGACCCTGCCGGGCGGGGCGGGCGCCAACGTGGCGTGCTGGGCGGCTCACCGGGGGTGCGCGGACGTACGGCTGCTCGGCCGGGTGGGGGCGGACGGGGCGGCCTGGCACGAGCGGGAGCTGATCGCCTGCGGGGTGCGGCCCCGGCTCGTCGTCGATCCCGAGGCGACGACGGGGACGGTGATCTGCCTCGTCGACACGGGGGCGGGGGGCGAGCGGACCTTCCTCACCGACAGCGGCGCGTCCCTGCGGCTGGAGCCGGACGACTGGTCGGACGCGCTGCTGGACGGGGTCGGCCGGTTGCATCTGTCGGGATACCTGCTGTTCTCCGCGTCCGGGCGGGCGGTGGTGCGCACGGCGCTGGCGTCGGCACACGCGCGTGGCGTGCCGGTGAGTCTGGACCCGGCGTCGGCGGGGTTCCTGGTGAAGCTCGGCGTGGAGCGTTTCCTGACGCTCGTGCAGGGGGTGGACGTGCTGCTGCCGAGCCATGACGAGGCCTGTCTGCTGACGGGCCTGTCCGACGGGGCGGAGGCGACGGCCGCGCTGAGCCGTCAGTTCCCGCTGGTGGTGGCGAAGCACGGCGCGGACGGTGCGGTGGTGGCCCGGGGCGGCGCCGTGATCGCCCGCGTTCCCGCCGTCCCGGCCACCCCGTGCGACACCACGGGTGCCGGCGACGCCTTCACGGGCGCGTTCCTCGCCGCGCTGCTCGCCGGGGCCGCACCCGGCGACGCGGCTGCCGAGGGGTGCGAGGCGGGAGCTCACGCGGTGGAACGTGTGGGCGGCAGACCGCCCGCACCCGGCGACCATGCGACACCGAGGGCGGCCGGGGCGGCATCGAGGGCGGACAGGGCGGGCATCGGCTGAAGCGCCCTCGGCCCGCCGGCTCACCGGCCGCCGCCTCCCGGCCCGGGCGGGCTACCCCTTCCGCCCCCACGCGGAGATCATCGGCGCCGTGGCCAGGTCCATACCGCCGGCGGCGACGTTGGCGAGGTGGCGGTCGATCTCCTGGTCGGTGGCGATGCCCGCGCTGACGAGGTCGGCGCGGATCTGCCGGACCGTCGCCGACTCCAGGGCCGCGCAGGCGGGCGAGGTGAGCGGGAAGTAGGCGTCGGCCTCGACCTGTCGCAGCCCGGCCTCGCGCAGGAGGCGGGGCAGCTTGCGGCCGTAGGACAGGTCGGCGCCCCTGCGCTGAAGCAGCGAGCGGAAACCGTGCCGCAGCCGGTTGGCGAGCTGCTGCTCGGGGCCGTGCTCGTCGGGGGACAGCAGGGGCTGCAGGGCGGGGTCGGCGTCCTCCAGGAGGAGCCGTCCGCCGGGACGCAGCGCCTTGACCATCGAGCGCAACGCCCGCTCCCGCTCGGGCACGTGGACGAGCACGAGCCGGGCGTGCACCAGGTCGAAGCCCTCGCCCGGCGGCTCCTCGGCGCCGACGTCGTGCACGCGCGCCTCCACCGGCGGACGGGCGGCGGGGGCCAGCCGGGAGATGTCGATGTCGGTGGCGACGACCTTGCCGGTCGGGCCGACCTTCTTGGCCAGCCAGGACACCACGGACACACCGCCCGCGCCGACCTCCCAGCAGCGCCAGCCCGGTCCGACGCCGAGCCCTTCGAGGTGCCGGAACGTCGTGGGGTCGAAGAGCGTGGCGAAGGCCTCGAAGCGTTCCCCCGCCTCGTCACGTCGGTTGTCGAGGAGATACCCGTCGGTTCGCGTCATGCGGCGATCATCGCAGCCGACCGGGCCGTCCGCGGGGGTCGACGCGGCCGGGTCGCCCAGGGCCGGGGGGCCGGCCGGCGGTGAGGCGACGGCGGGTCACCGAGGTCCGACGCCGTGCGCACGGCAGGTCATTCAGGGCCAGTTCCGGTCCTGGCGTAGACGCTCTCGACCCAGGACGCCATCTGGTCGTCGGTGAGGTGCTGGGCGAGGTCGGCCTCGCTGATCATGCCCACGAGGCGCTTGTCCGCGATGACGGGCAGCCTGCGGATCTGGTGGTCCCGCATCTCCCGGAGCACTTCCTCGACTTCGGCGTCGGCGTCGATCCAGCGCGGGGTGCCGTGGGCCATCTGCCCGGCGGTGACCTTGGCGGGGTCGTGGCCCTTGGCCACGCAGCCCACGACGATGTCCCGGTCGGTGAGGATGCCGCAGAGCCGCTCGTTCTCGTCGCTGATGGGCAGGGCGCCGACGTTCAGCTCGCGCATCAGCTGGGCGGCGCGTTCGAGGGTCTCGTGGGCGGGGATCCACTGGGCGCCCCGATGCATGATCTGTCCGGCGGTGGTCATGGTGTGCCTCCCGGTGCGGGCGGCCGACGCGACGCGGATCGCGCCGCTCCCGGCGCCCTGGGGTGTCGTTTCGCGGCGTCCTTCGATTCTCACCGGCCGGGTGGAGGTGCGCACCTTCGCTCGGTGGGGGCGGCCGGGAGCGGGCGGCCGGACTGCCTCACCCGTTCCACGCGGGATGGCGTGGATCGTCCGTCCGCACCAGAACGTCGGCCCTGGCGGCCGGATCCGTCTCCTGCTCGTAGCGCTCGAAGGCGGGGAGCGTCCAGTGGTCGGCCTCGGGGGTGCGGCGGCGCAGGGCGCCCGGGGAGAGGAGGAGGTGGACGGTCAGGTCGAAGGGGAACCAGTGCCGCAGAAGCAGGGGCCCGTGCAGCAACAGCACGCCGCCGGGCGGGAGTCGGACGTAGTCGCTGCGGGTGGCGCGGTCGGAGACGGGGTCACGGAGGTCGGGCAGGATCCGGCCGTCCCCGCCGGCTTCGAGCGGGCCGAACACCTCGCGCCACAGCGCGCCGGTGTCGAACCAGCCGTCGTAGTAGGCCTCCACGTCCTGGTGGCCGTACTCCAGGCGGAGGGAGGCGGGGCGCAGGAAGCCGTGCGTGTCGACGACCCGGGACGGCCGGCCGCGTACGCGCAGGGCTTCGGCGACCCGTTCGGCGAGGTCCCCCGGGCGGGCCGCCGGGGCGCCGTCGAAGGCGACCCGCTGCCAGGGGCTGCCGTCGCCCGGCTCCAGGTCGAGCAGCCGGTCGGCGAGGTGGTCGCCGAGCCGTTCCCAGGTGATCGCTTCGAGTCGCACACGGCCATGATGCGTCAGGCGGGCGTCGCAGCCGACGGCCGGGGCGGGAGACGGGACCCGGCCGCGCGACCCGGATCGCCTGCCCTGAAGTCCCGGTGCGCACAGCCGGGCTCACCGCAGCGTGAAAGAACCGGTCGGTGCGCAGCCGGCCTCGCCGCAGGGAAAGAAGCCGGTATGCCGGCTCTCGCACCTCACCCGTCCCGCGGCGGGCTGCTCGTCCTCCAGCCTCTGCGCCGCCGCCATTGCGCGGGCTGCCGTCGCGGGCCGCTGCCGATGCTCGTCCTGGAGGACGGCGCGCCGCGCTGTCTCGGCTGCGCCGATCTGGGGCACCTGGTGTTCCTGCCGCGCGGTGACACGGCGCTGACGCGCAGGTCGCGGGAGGAGAGCACGCTCTCGGCGGTCGTCGTCCGGTTCAACCGGCGCAAGGGGCGCTACGAGCGGCAGGGCGTCCTCGTCGAGGAGGCGGGGCTGGCGCGGGCCGAGGTGCGGTGCCTGGCGGACGCGGAGGCGCGGCGGCGGCGCCGGGTGCGCGACGCGCGGCTGCGGGCGGCGCGGGACGAACGGTTCGTGGAGGCGTTCGCGGCGGAGGTGCGGCGGCTGTTCCCCCGCTGTCCGGCCGAGCGGGCGTGGAGCGTCGCCGCGCACGCCTCGGTGCGGGGCAGTGGGCGGGTCGGGCGCACCGCGGCCGGGCGGGCGCTGGCCGAGGGCGCGGTGGTGTCGGCGGTCGTGGCCTCCGTACGGCATCTGGACACGCCGTACGACCGGCTGCTGATGGACGGCGTGCCCCGGCGGGAGGCGCGGCTGCGGATCGCGGCGGAGGTGGTGGCGGTGCTGCGGACCTGGGGTTGGGAGGGGCGGTTCGGCTCCTCCGGGTCCTGAGCGCGCGCGGACTCAAGTCTCCTCGCGCGGCGGACGCAGGCGTACGCGGTCGCGGCTCCGGGGCGCAGCGCGCGGGTTCAGGGTGACGGACGGGGCGTGCGGGGTATCGGGCAGCCAGGACGTGGAGGTGGGGTCGACATGATCGATGAGCCGTACTTCGTGCTGACGGTGCTCGGGGTGCTGGGGGCCGGGCTGATGGCGGGCGTGTTCTGCGCTTTCTCCACCTTCGTCATGAGGGGACTGGCCGCGCTGCCTCCCGCGCAGGGGGTCGCCGCGATGAACGCGGTCAACGCGGCCGCGACGACACCGGCGTTCATGGTCGTCTTCCTCGGTACGGCGGTGCTGTGCGCCATGATCGCGGTGGTGACGTTCGTGCTGTGGCCGGACGACGGGGCCGTACTGCTGCTGGTGGGCAGCGCGCTGTATCTGTTCGGCTCGTTCGGGGTGACCGTGGTGGCGAACGTGCCCCGCAACGAGACCCTGGCCGGGCTGGAGCCGGGCACCGCGGAGGCGGTCGCGTACTGGCCGGCGTACGTGCGGGAGTGGACGGTGTGGAACCACGTCCGCACGGTCGCCTCGGCCGGCGCCGCCCTCGCGTACGTGCTGGCGCTCACCTGAGAGCCGGCGCTGTCTCCCGCTGGGTGAGAAAGCGCTGTCAGGGGCCTGCGCTCTCCAGGGCCACGACGTATCGTGGCCGCAGGAGCGCCGCCCGAGGACGCGGCGCCGCCCGGAGACGCACGGCTCGCCGCACGCGTACGCAAGGAACACGGCCATGGCCGATCCCAAGGGATTCATGACCACGCCCCGCCAGGACTGGCCCCGCCGGCCCGTCGAGGAGCGGGTCCGGGACTGGGACGAGGTGTACGTCCCCGGAGCGCTGCTCCCCATCATCAGTGAGCAGGCCGACCGTTGCATGGACTGCGGGGTCCCCTTCTGCCACGACGCCTGTCCGCTCGGGAACCTGATCCCCGAGTGGAACGACCTGGTGTCGCGCGAGGACTGGCTCGCGGCGAGCGACCGGCTGCACGCGACCAACAACTTCCCCGAGTTCACCGGCCGGTTGTGCCCGGCGCCCTGCGAGGCGGGGTGTGTGCTCGCCATCAACCAGCCCGCGGTGACCATCAAGAACGTCGAGGCGGCCATCGCCGACCGGGCCTGGGCGGAAGGGTTCACGCCGCCGCGGCCCCCGGACCGGCTGTCCGGACGGACGGTGGCGGTGATCGGCTCGGGTCCCACCGGGCTTGCCGCGGCCCAGCAGCTCACCCGGGCCGGGCACACGGTCGCGGTGTACGAGAAGGACGACCGGCTCGGCGGGCTGATGCGGTACGGCATCCCCGAGTTCAAGATGGAGAAGCACCATCTGGAGCGGCGCATCGGGCAGATGCGCGCCGAGGGGACCAAGTTCCGTACGTCGACGCAGGTCGGGCGCGATGTCATGGCCGCCGATCTGCGGTCCCGCTACGACGCGGTGGTGATCGCCACCGGGGCCACCGCCTGGCGCGAACTGCGTGTGCCGGGGCGGGAGTTGACCGGCATCCACCAGGCCATGGAGTATCTGCCGCTGGCCAACCGGGTGCGCGAGGGCGATCTGGAGGCGTCCCCGATGTCGGCCGCCGGACGGCACGTGGTGATCGTCGGCGGCGGTGACACCGGGGCGGACTGCCTGGGGACGGCCGTGCGGGAGGGCGCCGCGTCGGTGACCCAGCTGGACATCTACGCGCAGCCGGGCGAGGAGCGCGACGAGGACACCGATCCCTGGCCCACGTATCCGAAGATCTACCGGCTCTCGGCGGCGCACGAGGAGGCGCGCGATCTTCGGACCGCTCCGGCGGCGGACGCGGACGCGCGCCTGTTCGCCGCGTCCACGCTCCGCTTCAGCGGCGACGAGAGCGGGCACGTCCGCTCGCTGCACCTGGTGGAGGTGGACGCGCGCCGCAGGCCGGTGCGGGGCAGCGAGCGGACGCTCCCCGTCGACCTCGTGCTGCTCGCCCTGGGCTTCTCCGGGCCCGACCGGGAGGACGGGCTCGTGGAGCAGCTGGGGCTGGCCCTGGAGCCGCGCGGCACGATCACACGGGACGCCGGTTTCGCGACGAACGTGCCCGGGGTGTTCGCGGCCGGGGACGCGGCGCGCGGGCAGTCGCTGATCGTCTGGGCGATCGCGGAGGGCCGGGCGGTGGCCGCGGCCGTCGACCGCCATCTGACGGGGAGTTCGCGCCTGCCGGCGCCGATCGGGCCGTACGACCGGCCGATGAGCGTCTGAACGGCCGGGCGACGGCGTGCGCCCGCGTAGGCCCCCGAGGGAGGCGGTCAGGGGCGTTCGTCGGTGCCCGCCACCTTGCCCGTCGCCAGGGCGACCCGGTTCCAGGTGTTGATCGTGCAGATCACGGCGATCACCTGGGCGAGTTCCTCGTCGTCGAAGCGGGCCGCGGCCTCGGCGTAGACGTCGTCGGGGACGCCGCCGTCGGCCACGCGCGTGATCGCCTCCGTCAGCGCCAGCGCGGCCTGTTCCCGCTCGGTGAAGAAGTGCCGGGCCTCGCGCCAGACGGGGACCATGTGCAGCCGGTCCTCGCTCTCGCCGGCCTTGCGGGCGTCGTTGGTGTGCATGTGCAGGCAGTACGCGCAGTGGTTGAGGTGGGAGGCGCGGATCTGGATGAGTTCGACGAGGGCCGGGTCGACGCCGTCGCGGGCCGCCGCGTCGAAACCGACGAGGGCGCGGAAGGCCTTGCGGGCGGACTTCCCGAAGTCGAGGCGGGTGCGCGCGGCCTCGGCGGCGGCGATGCCGGGGCCGTCCGTGTGCGCCGTCGTCGCGATCGCGGTCGCGGTGGTCGTCGTGCCGGTCGTGTGCGTCGTCGTGTTCGTCATGTCCCTCAACCTACGGGCCGCAAAGACCCCTTGTAGGGTGCATTTCCATGGGGGAATCGTGGGTCAATCACTGGGAGCGCATCGGCGTCGACCTGCACTTGGAGCTGTCCGCTCCGGGCGGGCGGCGGGCCGCGCTGACCGGGGCGCTGCGGGAGGCCGTGCGCGGCGGCCGGCTCGCGCCGGGGACCCGGCTTCCCCCGTACCGATCACTCGCCGCCGACCTCGGCGTCGCCCGCAACACGGTGGCCGACGCCTACGCGGAGCTGGTGGCGGAGGGCTGGCTGACGGCTCGCCAGGGGTCCGGCACCCGGGTCGCCGACCGCGTGGAGCCGGCGCGGGGCGCGGCACGGGCGCCCCGGAAGACGCCGCCCCGCGCGCGTGGGCCGCGGCACGATCTGCGGCAGGGCAGTCCGGACGCGTCGTCGTTCCCGCGCGCGGCCTGGCTGGCGTCCTACCGGCGGGCTGTGCAGGGGGCGCCCAGCGAGGTGTTCGGGCCGGGCGACCCGGCCGGCCGCCGGGAGTTGCGGGAGGCGCTGGCCGAGTATCTGGCACGCGCGCGCGGCGTGCGCGCCGATCCGGGGCGCATCGTGATCTGCTCCGGTTTCGCGCACGCCCTGCGGCTGCTGTTCGAGCCTGCGCTCGCGAGGGGCGAGGGCAGCGGCGGGCCGGGGGGCGCGGTGCTGCGCGGCCCGCTGGCGGTGGAGGCGTACGGGCTCGGCTTCCACCGGCGGCTGCTGACGGCGGCGGGCGTACGGACGGTCCCGCTCCCCCTCGACGAGGACGGGGCCCGCGTCGGACTGCTGGGGCGCGAGCGGGGCGTCCTGCTCACCCCGGCGCACCAGTTCCCGACCGGCGGCCCGCTCCATGCGACCCGGCGCGCCGCCGTCGTCGACTGGGCACGCGCGCGGGACGCGGTGGTGCTGGAGGACGACTACGACGGCGAGTTCCGCTACGACCGCAAGCCGGTCGGCGCCGTGCAGGGCCTCGATCCCGAACGGGTCGTCCACATCGGCTCGGTCAGCAAGAGCCTGTCCCCCGCGCTGCGGCTGGGCTGGATGGTGCTGCCGGAGCGGTACGTGGACGGCGTCCTCGCGGCCAAGGGGGAGCGGGAGGCCTGGGCGAGCGTCCTGGACCAGTTGAGCCTGGCCGACTTCATCGCCTCCGGGGCGTACGACCGTCATGTGCGGCGTATGCGGCAGCGGTACCGCCGGCGCCGGGACCGGCTGGTCGAGGCGCTGGCGGAACACGCGCCGCACGTCGAGGTGACGGGGGTCGCCGCCGGGCTGCACGCGGTGCTGCGGCTGCCGCCGGGCACCGAGCGCTCCACCTAGAAGGCCGCCGCCTGGCAGGGCGTCGCACTGGACGGGCTCGCGGAGTTCCGGCACCCGCGGGCGGGCTCGGCGCACGACGCGGACCCGGCGGTTCCGGACGGACTGGTCGTCGGCTACGCGACACCCGCCGAGCACGCGTACGGGGCGGCGCTGGACGCCCTGTGCGCCGTCCTGCCGCCGCCGTAGGCGTGCTGTCCCGCCGTCAGGGTTTGCGGCCCACCGCCCCGTACCCCGGGATGACCCCGTCGTCCTGGCCGGGCACGGGCTCGCCGAGTTCGGGGTGCCAGTCGGGCACCACGGCGACGCCGGGCTCGACCAGGTCGAGGCCGTCGAAGAAGCGGGCGAACTCCTCGCGGGAGCGCAGCGCCAGGGTGACGCCGGCCGCCTTGAGCTTCGCCGTGGCCGCCGCGGACTCCTCGGGGCTGAAGTCGGCGGTGGCGTGGGTCATCATCAGGTAGCTGCCGGACGGCAGTTCGGCGAGAAGCCGGCCGACCAGTTCGTGCGCGCCGTCCTCGTCGGAGACGAAGTGCAGCAGGGCGACCAGCGACAGGGCCACCGGCCGGTCGAAGTCCAGGATCTTCCTGGCCCCCTCGACGATGGCGGCGGGGTCGCGGACGTCCGCCTGGAGGTACTCCGTGACGCCGTCGGGAGTGCTGCGCAGCAGGGCGGCCGCGTGGGCCAGCACGATCGGGTCGTTGTCGCAGTAGACCACGCGCGCGTCGGGCGCGGCCTCCTGGGCGACCTGGTGGAGGTTCGGCTCGGTCGGGATGCCCGTGCCGATGTCCAGGAACTGCCGTACGCCGTGGTGGGCGAGCCAGCGGGTGGCCCGGTGCATGAAGGCGCGGTTGACGCGTGCCATGACCGGCACGCGCGGGTCGAGGGCGAGCATCTGCCGGCCCATCGCCTCGTCGACGGGGTAGTTGTCCTTGCCGCCGAGATACCAGTCGTACATGCGCGCCGGATGGGGCTTGCTGGTGTCGATGTGGACGGCGGCGGTGGGGTCCGGCCCGGTCATGAGGCACTCCGTAAGACGCAGTGGGTGATCAAGTAAGCACCAGAAACAGGGAAGTTGAGAATCAGAAGGACAGTCGAAGGGCAGGCAAGGGCGAGATCGGGTCAGGACAGCAGGAAGTCCGCCTTCCCCGCCTTGGCGCCCTCGATGAAGGCCGTCATCTCGTCGGTGGTGTAGATCAGCGCCGGACCGTCGGGGTCGGTGGACTGGCGGACGGCGATCCGGCCGTCGGCGAGCTTCATCGCCTCCAGGCAGTTCCCGCCGTTGCCGCCGCTCCACGGCTTGTGCCAGCCCTCGCTGCCCAAGTCCCGCGCGGGCATGCCGTTGTAGACCCGTTCGCGCGGCTTGATGCGATCCATTCACAGCTCCTTGCGGAGATCCTCGAGGATCTCCTTCGTGCGATGTGCGGTGGCGGCCTGCGCCGCCATGCGGTCCATGACCTCGAGGTGGGTGGCCACCTCGGTGCGCGCGTCCAGGTAGACGGCGCCGGTCAGGTACTCGCTGTAGACCATGTCCGGGAGTTCCGGCACGGCGAATCGGAAGAGCACGAAGGGCCCGTAGGTGCCGGGGTGCGGCCCGTTCGCGAACGGGGCGACCTGGAGGGTCACGTTCGGGAGCCTAGTGGCGTCGATCAGTGTGCCGATCTGCGCGCGCATCACCTCCGGGCAGCCGACGGGGCGGCGCAGCACGGTCTCGTCCATGACGACCCACAGGCGGGGCGCGTCCGGGCGTGTGAGCAGGTCCTGGCGGCGCATCCGCAGGTCGACGAGGCGCTCGATGTCCTCCGGCCGGGCCTGGCCGACGGCCCCCGAGGTCAGGACGCCGCGCGCGTAGTCCTCGGTCTGGAGCAGTCCGGGGATGAAGTGCGGCTCGTACTGGCGGATGAGGGAGGCCGCGCCCTCCAGGCTGACGTGCATGGAGAACCAGCCGGGCAGCACGTCGTGGAACCGCTGCCACCAGCCCGGCCGGTTGGCCTCCTCGGCCAGCCGGACGAAGCCCTCGGCCTCGTCGTCGCTCACCCCGTACGCCTTGAGCAGCAGTTGCAGGTAGGGGATCTTGAGCCCGACCTCGGCCGTCTCCATGCGGCGGACCGTGGCGGGGGCGACGCGGAGGATGCGGGCGGCTTCCTCGCGTCGGAGGCCCGCGCGCTCCCGCAGGTCCAGCAGGCGCCGGCCCAGGACGACCTGCCCCACCGTCGGCGCGGACCGCGGTTCGCTCACGCTCCACCTCCACGAAGAGCACGGGCCGGGCGGTCACTTGAGCCACGCTCGGCCCGACCGGCCGGTCACGGAAGAGATCCCTGACAGCCTTACGGCGCCGTGCGAAGACCGATGCGAGGCTGCGTACGCGTGCGTACGGATCTCCGGTGATCGCGACTGGCGCCGTTCCATGTGCTGTTGCGAGCAGTGTGCCACGGCGTCTCACCGCCTCACACAGCACTCTGCATTTTTCAGAGTGACACTTGCCAAGTGTTCATGGCGGGGCGATAGTGGCAGGCGTGATTCCGTCCGCGCCTTTAGGAACAGACGCCGCAGGCCGCCCCCAGGGTCTCGGTGCCGCCGAGGGGGCAGGCCCTGACCAGGCCGCCGCCGAGCGCCGGTTCCGATTCGAGCTGGCCGCCCATCCGGGCTCTCCGGCCCGGGCCAGACGCCTGGCGCGGGAACGGCTCACCGGCTGGTCGGTGTGCGAGGACACCTGCGACACGGCCGCCCTGGTCATATCCGAGCTGGTCACCAACGCCGTCGTGCACACCGCGAGCGGCGTCGTCGTCTGCGAGCTGCAGGACGGCGACGACCTCGTGCGCATCGCCGTGCGCGACGAGGGCTGCGCTCCCGGCGAGCCGCTCCCGTCCCCGCAACGCCCGCACGAGGAGCACGGCAGAGGACTGTTCCTCGTCGACGCCCTGTGTCGCGCGTGGGGGGTCGAGGACTGCGGCCCCGGTCTGCTCGTCTGGGCCGACCTGCCGCGCCACCCCGAGGACGCGGACGACGACACCTCCGGCGAGCTCTGCCCCACGCTCGCGGTGGCCGCGGATCTCACCCTCGACGTCGCCGACACGGGCTTCGCCCGCACCGACGATCCCGACGCCGGCCACGACGCGCCGCGCGACGACCTCGGCTGGGGCACCCGCCCGAAGCCCGGGTCGGCGGGCGGTCCACGGGACGACGAGGACGCCGCCGAGCACGGCGAGCAGTCCCCCGCGGGCCGGCAGGGCCACCCGGGCCGCCAGGCGCAGCACGGCTCGCAGAGTTTCGAGGCGCCCGGCTGGAAGACCGTGCGCGCCCGGTGGCCGCACCCCTCCCCGCAGACACGCCCCCTCCCCGTCGTCGCCCAGCAGCGCCGCCGTACACCGGAGACGGAGATCCCGGCGGGGATGAGCGAGCGCGCTCCCGGCGGGGACGGCGCGACCGCCCGGCTTCAGCCGGCGGCGGGGGCGGCGCAGCCTCTGGCGGGTTCGTTCGGCCGCGAGCGGGACCCCGACCGGGATCCCGCGTGAGCGCCCTGCGCCGTGGGGCTCCCGCCATCGGCCTCGCCACGCTCGTGCGGCTCCGGCGCGCCCGGGGCGAGCCCGCGCGGAAGCCCGGCCGGCTCGCCGTGCCCGACGGCATGACGGCTCCGCTGGGCTGCGACGCCGTCGCCGCCCCGGCCCGCCTGGGCCCGCTGGTCATGCCCCGGCTGCCGCTTGTGGGCTGCGTGTACGCCGACGAGACGCACTGGTGGTGGCTGGTCCCGGCCGACTCCGACCACGCCCTGGAGTGGCCCGCGCCCGCGCACTACGCCACGGGCGCGCTCCTCGGGGACGCCCCGCGGTCCCCCGCGCTCGTCCACCGGCCCGACGGGATACTCCCGTACACCCCGCCGATACCCCTCTATCTGACGCTGTGCCGCCTCACGGGCACCGCGCCGGCCTGGTCCCGCCCGGTCACCGCGTGACCGGGGACGCCGCGACCTGCTGACGTCTCCCGGGGTGCAGCGCGCGTCGAGGCGTCCTCGTACCCGGGCGGCGCCCCGGGCGCACACCCGCGCGCGCCTCCTCCCCCGCCTCGCGCCCTGCCCTCGGGCGGCCCGTGCCGCGATAGTGGCCACTTGCCCACGATCGGGGGAGGTCGACGGTGCGGAAGGCGAAGCCGCCGGGGAAACCGAAGGCGCGCGGTGCGGACGGGCGCGATGTCTCCGAGTCGGAGGAGCTGCTGTTCGGCGGCCCGCTCCGCTACGACACCGGCTGGAACCAGCACCAGGAGGCGTTCCTGGAGCTGGACTTCCGGGCCATGGTCAGCCGGCTGCCCGCACTCCTGGGCGTCAGCCTCCGGCTGGCCCGGCAGGCCGACCCGCGGGCCGCCGGGATCGTCGTGGGCGCCGAGGTGGGCCGGGGTGTGGCCGAGGCCGTGGGCCTGCTCGCGGTGAACACGATCCTGGGCCGGCTGGTGGGCGCCGGCGCGATCGAGGACCGGCTGCGCGGCGCCGTCCCCGCGCTGACCGTCATGGCCGCCGTGCTGCTGGTCGGGGCGGTGCTGCGGGCCGCGTCGACGTACGCCACCGGTCGTCTGGAGCCCAAGGTGGAGCGGGTGGCGACCGAGCTGTACCTGGAACGCGCGGCGGCGGTGGAGCTGTCCGCGATCGAGGACCACGCCTTCCACAAACTGCTGGACACCGCGCAGTACGGCGCCCGGTCCAGCCGCTACATGATCAGCCACGGGACGCGTGTGGTGAACGCGATGATCTCGCTGGTCGCGGCGGCCGGCGTGCTGACCGTGCTGCATCCGCTGCTGCTGCCGCTGCTCGTCACGATGACGCTGCCCAGCGCCTGGAGCGCCCTGGTCAACGCCCGGCGCCGGTACGAGTCCTTCCACACGTGGGTGCAGCACGCGCGCGCGGGGCATCTCATCGCGAGTCTGCTCACCGAGCCGGAGGCCGCCCCGGAGATCCGTGTGCACGGAGTCGGCCCCTTCCTGCTGCGGCACTTCCGCGCGATGTCGGAGACCGCGGAGGCGGAACAGGCGCGCCTCGCCCGCCTCGCGGCCCGCACCGGGCTGTTCGCGGCGGCCTGGACCGGCCTCGCGACGGTCGCGACGTACGCCACGCTCGGCGGGCTGCTGCTCACGGGGACGATGGCGCTGGCGGTGGCGGGCACGGCCGTGATCGCCATCCGCAGCGGTTCCACCAGCCTGAACACGCTCGTCCTGGAGATCAATCAGCTCCACGAGGAGGCCCTGTTCGTGGGCGATCTGCAACGCCTGTACGGGGAGGCCGCAGAACGGGCGATCCCGCGGGGCGGGGCCGCCCTGCCCGAGGACCCCCGCGAGATCCGCTTCGAGAACGTCACCTTCGGCTATCCGGGGGAGTCGGCGCGCCCCGCCCTCGACGACGTCAGCCTCACCCTGCCCCTGGGCCGGATCGTCGCCCTCGTCGGCGAGAACGGTTCGGGCAAGACGACCCTGGTGAAGCTGCTGGCGGGCCTGTACCAGCCGGACCGGGGGCGGATCCTGTGGGACGGCGTCGACGCGGCCGGCGCGGACCGGCGGTTGCTGGCCGAGCGGATCGCGATGGTGGCCCAGGACTTCAAGCGGTGGCCGTTCACGGCCCGGGTCAATGTCGCGGTGGGCCGGTCCTCCGCGCCGCTGACCGAGGACCGGCTGACGGCCGCGATCGGGGAGGCGGGCGCCGAGGACGTGGTCGCCGACCTGCCGCGCGGCCTGGACACCCTGCTCGCCCGGCACTTCAGCGGCGGGCACGAGCTGTCCGGGGGCCAGTGGCAGCGGCTGGGCATCGCGCGGGCCGCGTACCGGCGCGGGCGCATCCTGATCGTGGACGAGCCGACGGCTGCCCTGGACGCGCGGGCGGAGCTGGAGGTGTTCGAGAAGATCCGCGCCCTGGCGGACAGCGGCCAGACGGTCGTGCTGATCACGCACCGGCTGGCGTCGGTGCGCCACGCGGACCTGGTGCACGTCCTGGAGCAGGGCCGGCTCGTGGAGTCGGGCACCCCCGAGGAGCTGCTGGCCGGCGGCGGTGTCTACGCGGAGCTGTACGCGCTCCAGGCGGAGCAGTTCGCGAACCCCCCGGCCGCGGCGCACCCGCCCGCCCGGCAGGCGGGCCGGGGCCGCGGCGCGTCCGTGCGGGACGCCGTCACTCCGTGACGTCGCCGCCCCGGACGACCACCAGGAACGTGTCCGTCGCGAGGTCCATGACGACCTCGGCGGCCAGCCCCTCCATGCGCCGCGCGTGCGCGAACTCCTCGGCCGGCCACGATCCCCGCGGCCCTCCCGCGGGAAAGCGTTCGAGCACGGTTCGCCCGTTCACCATCTCGCACCTCCAGGAAGCGTTGTACTTGTAGGAGTTAACGCTGTCCGGAGCGGAAACGCCTCGCGCGGTGACGGTACTGAGACGTACTCGACACGCGCTCGGTGCGGACCGTGAGGATCCGGTCACTTCGCGAACATGACGAGCACATTGCGCACCGGAAAGATCACCCTTCGCGATCCGTCTCCGGTCCGCCTCACACGGCGACAGTCGGCCCCGGCGGGTCCCCCGCCGGCAGCCCGAGGCGGTCCCGGTGCTCCGACAGTTCCTGGAGCAGTTCGGCGAGTTGTCCGCTTTGTCGGCTGCTGAGGCTTCCGGTCTCGTCGAGGTGGACCGCGCAGGCGGTGGTCGTGTCGACGAGCCGTTCGAGGAGCGCGGCGATCGCGTCGGCGCCCTCCGTGTGCCGGGCGAGGGCGGGCAGTTCGGCGGCGGAGAGGGCGATGGCGGTCCGGGCCTCGGCGAGCGTGCGGTAGGCCTCGCGGCGCAGGGTCCAGCGGACGGCGCGGACGTCGGAGCGGTCGGGGGCCTGAAGCGCACTGCCGGTGCCGGCGGCGTTCGGGAGGGTGTGGGCGTCACCGGAGTGGTCAGTTCCGTAGGGAGTGTTGACGCCGTCGCGGGTGTCGGGGCCGTCGAGCACGTGGACGAGGTAGGCGTGCGCGGCGGTCGCGGCGGCGGTGAGCCGGGCCTGCACCTGCCCGCCGCGCTCCCCCGGCATCGGCAGGTGCCCCACGATCAGCACGATCGCGCACGCGAGCAGGGTCTCCGCGATACGGCTGACGGAGGCCTGGGGTTCTCCGCCGACCATGACGAGGGCCAGGACGAGGACGGTGACGACGGAGGTCTGCGCGGCGAAATGCCGGGTGGAGACCGGTATGAGCGCCCCGCAGAGAGCGACCAGCGCCACGAGTCCCTCCGGGCGGGGCAGCACGGCGGCGAACCCGGCGAAGAGCAGCGCGCCGAGGACGGTTCCGGCGGCCCGGCACAGCACGCGGGACACCAGCGGCCCGAGGTCGGGCTTGACCAGGAAGACGGCGGTGGCGGGAAGCCAGTACCAGTGCGTGTGCTGCCCGTACCAGTGCGAGTGGTACAGGCCCTGGGCGATGGCCGCGCTCGCCCCGAAGCAGAGGGCGACCCGCATCCCGTACTCCCGTCCGCCGACCCCGAAGACGGTCCGCAGCAGGTCCCGCACGCCACGCCGCCGCGTGTGCAGATCGCCCCCGCCGCCCTGGTCGAAGGCGTCGGCGGCCCGCAGCAGGGCGTCGTCCAGGGCCCGCAGCCCGGGCGCCGACCGGGAGGGCGCGGGGAGCGGCCCGGTGGACGCGTTGCCGCGTACGGCGGCGGCCAGACGGCGGGGGCCCTCGGAGGCCCGCTCGGTGAGGGGTTCGCCGGCCCAGGCGAGGGCGGTCGCCGCCTCCGCGAGGGGCAGCGCGGCTGCGTACTGCGCGTGCAGGCGCCGTTCGGCGGCGGAGCTGGCGTACCGCCGCAACCTGGGCCCGGCCAGGGAGTCCTGCGCGTGGTCGAGGGCGGCGGTCAGGGCCGCGCGACGGGCCAGGGCGTCCTCGGTGCCGGTCGCGTCCAGCAGCTCGGCGACGGCGTCGTACACGTCGGCGACGGCGGCCCGCTCCCCGTCGAAACGGAAGTCGAGGCGGGATCCGGGGCGGAAGGCGCCGCGCCTTCCGGGGCGGGAGTCTCCCTCCCCTCGCGGCACGCGGCGGAAGTCGCCGGCCAGCGCGCCGGGCGTGGGCAGGACGAGCCGCAGCACGAGCAGCCAGCCGGCGCCGGCGAGGAAGGCGAGGGCGCGCACCCAGCCGCTGTCGGGCAGCGGCATCCCCGCCCCGATCGCCGCGGCGACGAGAAGCTGGGTGCCGGCCCCCGAGGCGACCGGCCCGATGGCGCTGATCCCGCCGGCGAGCAGCCCCAGCGCGGTGAACACGAACGTCAGCGCGACCGCCCCGACGTGCTCGCCGGCGTACGTCCCGACGAGCAGCCCGGCCGCTCCCGCCAGCGCGGGCGCTCCGAGCCGCCGCACCGAGGCGCGCCGGCTGCCGGGCCGGTCGTTGATGCCGGCGAGCATGGCGGCGACGGCGGCGACCACCCCGAGGGAGACCCGGTCGGCGAGCACCGCGACCAGCAGCAGCGGCCCCGCGGCGAGCGCCCCGCGCACGACGGCGCTCCACGGCACGGGTCCGCCCTGCGCGCGCAGGGCGTGAGCGAGCCAGGGCGGCAGAGCGGCGCGTACGCGAACGGGAAGGGGCGGGCGCGGGGACACGGAGCTCCTGTCGGTCGAGGGCGGGGCGTGCCTTCGGGCGACGGCGACCGGGGCGGGGGGCTGAGCTGTGTATCCACGGTACGGCCCGGACTGCGGGAATCCAGGGCCGCTCACGTTGCGACGAGGTGACACCCGCCCCGAATCCCGCGTTCTTTATGAACGCAACTCCCGCGCGGGCGCCCCCGAAATGCGCGCGCCCCGCGTCCCTTCGGACGTCTAGACTCACTCGGCCCTTCGGGCACGGGTTCGAGGGGGATGACTCGGTGGACGGGATGGGGAGAACCTGCATGGTCGGCAGACGTGGGCTGTTGAGCGGTGCCGCGCTCGTGGGGGCGGGCGCGATGACCGGCGTGCTGGGCGGGGCGGGGGCCGCCGTGGCCGACGCCCCGCTCGGCACCCCGTTCACGCCGGTCGGCGTGCCGCACCTCGCCGAGGCGGAGCGGATGGTGCAGTACCAGCGGCTGCTCGCGGCCGGCTATCTGCCGGGCGGCCTGGCCGGCCACTGGCCGCTGGACGGCTCCGGCGCGGACCGCTCCGGGCTGGGCCGGCCACTCACCCTCGGTGCGGGCGCGAGCTGGTCGGCCCTGCGGGCCGGCGGCGAACTCAGCCTCGACGGCGGCCACGCGGCCACCGCGTCCGTGCTGGACACCACGGCCCCCTTCACCGTCTCGGCCTGGGTCCGCCTCGCGAACGACGCCGCCCTGACGTCCATGTACACCGCGGTCAGCCAGGACGGGGCCGCCTGCAGCCGCTTCCTGCTCCAGTACGACGACAGCGCCGGCAAGTGGGCGTTCAAGGTCCGCGGCGAGGACCAGAGCGCCAAGATCTCCGCCCTGTCCACCACCGCCCCCGAGCCGGGCCGGTGGACCCATCTGACCGGCGTCTGGGACGGCTCCCGCGTCCACCTGTACGTGAACGGCACCCTGGAGGGCAGCACGGACGCGACCCTCTCCTGGGCCGCGTCCGAGGGTTTCAACGTGGGCCGCGCCCGGTGGAACGGCGCGTACGTGAACCACTTCAAGGGCGCCGTGGACGACGTCCGCGCCTACGGCCGCGCGCTGAGCGCGGCCGAGGTCTTCCTCGTCAGCGGCCGGCAGGCGGCCGAGAACAACCGCTACCTGATCGGCTCCCCCTCGACGGTCACCTGGGGCACCCCCGACGACCTGACCAGCTGGATCGCCAAGGCCCGCTGCTCGTCCTTCGTCACCTGGGTGCTCCGGCACACCTACGGGTGGGCGTCCGACGCCTACTTCACCCAGTACTTCCAGGACCGGATCCCCGAGGCCGCCGACTACCGGCAGGCCTTCGCGGCCGGCACCGCGGGCCCCCGCTTCCAGCTGATCCGCAAGGTCACCGACCTCCAGCCGGGCGACCTCGTCGCGGTGGACTACCGGGGCGAGGTCGAGGGCAACACCGGGCACATCGTCATGGTCCGCGAGGTCAAGGGCGTCTTCACCGGGGTCGCGGACTTCGCCGGTGAGACGCAGTACGCCGTCGAGGTCGTCGACTGCACGGCTGAGCCGCACGGCGTGTACGCGCTGACCAACTACCCGAAGTATCCCGACACCCGCATGGTCAGCCTCGTGAAGGAGGAGAACCACGAAGGGGTGGGCATCGGTCACATGATGTTCTACGCCTCGCAGGCCACGGGGGAGTTCTCCCGGTACCGGTGGAGCGTCAACACCCACAAGGACAACGCCTACCCGGTGTCGCAGCGGCCGCTCGCCGCAGCCCGCGTCGTCTGACCGTCACCCTGTCGCCGCGGATCCTGCGGACGCGTCAGCGGCGGGGAGGGGCCCGGGTGAGAGCTCCTGGGCTCCTACGGCAGTCCCGCGGCTGTCGCCGCCGTCCGCAGGACGTCCCTCAGCATCTCGGGGGTGAGCCGCCCGGTGAAGGTGTTGCGCTGGCTCACATGGAAGCAGCCGAAGAGGTCGAGGCCGCCCAGCTCCACCCGCTTCCCGTGGGCGAACGCCGGTCGCGGGCGGGGCACGGACCAGCCGGCCTCGGTGAACGCCGGCAGCGCCGCCTGCCACCCGAACGCGCCCAGCACGACGACCGCCCGCAGCGTCGGCCGCAGCAGCCGCAGTTCCTGGACCAGCCAGGGCCGGCAGGTGTCCCGTTCCCCCGGGGTGGGCTTGTTGGCCGGCGGCGCGCAGTGCACCGGCGACGTCACACGCACGCCGTGCAGGGCCAGCCCGTCCCCGGCGGACACCGACGTCGGCTGCGAGGCCAGCCCCACGTCGTACAGCGCCCGGTAGAGCACGTCCCCGGAGCGGTCACCGGTGAACATGCGGCCGGTGCGGTTGCCTCCGTGCGCGGCCGGGGCGAGCCCGACGATCAGCAGACGGGCGTCGGGCGGACCGAAGCCGGGCACGGGGCGACCCCAGTACGTCCAGTCCGCGAAGGCGGCCCGCTTGGTGCGGGCCACCTCCTCGCGCCAGTCCACCAGCCGGGGGCAGGCCCGGCAGTCCGCGATGCGCCGGTCCAGTTCGGCGAGGGCGTCCATGCCCCCACCGTACGACCCCACCGCACGGGGCCGTTCACGCCCCGCGTCGCACGAGCCGCAGCAGATCGGCGTTGGAGCCGCGCCGCGTCCAGGCGATCAGGGCCAGAGGGACGAGCAGGATCAGCGGGGTCGCCGCGTTCTGTCCGTCGAACACGGCGACCTGCACGACGAACGCGCCGACCATCAGCGCGCCCAGCGCCACCGCCGCCACCGACTGCAGAACCGGCACCAACAAAGCCACCGCTCCGGCCAGTTCGAGGACGCCGATCGCGTACATGCCCGCGCTGCCCCAGCCCATCTCGTCGAACGCCTCGGACGCCGTCGGATGCGCGATCAGCTTCGGCAGCGCGCTCGCGAGCCCGTAGAAGAGGGCGAGCAGCACCTGAAGTCCGCGCAGCGCGATCCGGGCGGCCCGCCGCCGACCGGTGCCCTGGGAGACGACGGAACCGGGGGAAGCGGAGGAGGCGGGGGAGGCGGCGGAAGCGGTGGTCTCGGACATGGGGTTCTCCTGAAGGGAAGCGGTCCGTCTGTGTTGTCAGAGAGGCAGACCGGCCCCGGGCCCCGGACTCATCGCCGTCGGGCGACTCTTTTCGCTCCGCCTTTCACCGCGCCTTCTCACTCCGCCGCACCGGCCGCGCCTCCGGCACCGCCCGCACCCATATCCGATCCTCCGTCAGATACCGGTCCACTCTCAGTCCCGCCTCCCCCAGCGCGTCCTCGAACTGTTCCCGGGTCAGCGGCCGGGAGCGGAACGTCTGCGTCCAGACCGCGTCCGGGAACACGTACTCCGCGCGCACCGCGTTGACCCCGTCGCCGACGGGCTCGGCGGAGACGATGCGCACGGTGAACCCGGTCGGATCGACGCGTTCACGGGGCAGGTCGGTGTGGTAGTCCTCGCCCTCCCGCTGGATCAGCACGCACCCGCCGGCCGCGACATGCCGCACACAGGTGCGCAGCAACCCGCGCCGCACCTCGACGTCCCCGCTGTGCACGAGGAACGAAGCGAGCATCACCACGTCGAACGTCTCCCCGAGGTCGAGCTCCTCGATGGGGCCGCATATCGTGCGCGCTCCTCTCACCCGGTCGAGCATCTCGGGGGACTCGTCCACCGCCGTGACCGTGAACCCGCGCTCCAGCAGCGCGTGGGTCACGCGCCCCACGCCGCTGCCCAGCTCCAGGATGTGCGCCCCCGCCGGCACCGCCGCGGCGATGATGTCGGGTTCGTCCCGCACGGGCAGCCGGCTGTAGAACTCCACCGCACAGCCGTCCGGAGTGATGGCCCCGGGGCCCGTCCCTTCGTGCCCCTCACGCGTTCCGAGTGTCATACCCGCCCAACGCCCCGCCCCCGCCGCGCCGTTCCCGTTCGCGCGCCGATCACTCGTCAGAGGGACAGCCATCCCGTTCTGACGTACCAGTGCCCCCCGTCCCGCAGATGGTCGAGGACCGCCCGGTGCAGGACGGTCCGGCGCGGGAGCCGCTCCAGCGGCACGTCGGTGGTGCCGAAGACGAAGCGGACGGGCGTCATGTCCTCCGGTTCGGCCGGCTCCTCGCGCAGCCGGAACCGTTCCTGGAACCGGACGATGTTGGAGTCGCCGGGCAGGTACCGCTTCAGCTGGGGATCGAGCAGCCAGGAGGAGCAGGTCGCCACCGAGTAGGGCTGTTCGGGGTGGTGCCGGGCGAAGAAGTCCCGGGCGAGATCCAGGGAGCGGTCGCAGGCACGCGGCGACAACGGGCCCATGAAGTCGGGCACATGGACGCTCAGAGCGGGGTCGTCGAGCCCGGCGGCGAGGCCCGCCGCCGCGATCGAGTCGCTCGTGCGCCGGTCGATCCGCGACCGCTGGAACTGGAGCCGTCCCAGCTGGTACAGCTCGCCCCGCAGGTGCAGGGACAGCCAGCGGGCCGACAGGATGCCGCCCGTGCCGTGCCACCTGCGGTGCAGCGCGACCGCGCGGCCGACGTCGGCGAGCGTGCGCCGGGAGACCTCCTCCGGGACGCCCAGCTTCCGGTGGTGGGCGCGGGCGTGGGGCAGCGCGCCGACGAGCACGTACAGCGGGAAGAACCGGGCGAGGGCTCCGGACGCGCCGGGGAGGCCGGGCACGTCGGCTCCGCCGCGGACCTCCCCCATGCCCTCCACGAGTTCCGCCACCGCCTTCTCCAGGAAGGCCCGGATCCCGGCGTCGCCGGTCACCCGCCGGCTCAGCCGGACCGGCTCGTCGATGTCCTGGTGCGGTACTCCGAGGTCGAGGAGCACCTCGGCCAGCTCGTCGGTATCCGGGAACAGCACGGATCTGACCCCCCTCTTCGCGATCACCGCTCTCCTGGAGAACGCCGGAAGCGAAGAGTACGTTTCACAGGAGGAGTGATGATGCGATGCGTACAGGCAGTGAGCCGGCGACAGCCCGCAGTCCGCTGAGGATGCGGTTGTGGCTGACCGTGTGGGGGCTGCTGTGGGCGGCCTTCGGCACGGTCGCGTTCGCGCTCGCCGGGCGGCCGGGGTGGGCCGCCGCCTGCGGGGTGCTGTGGCTGGTGGTCACCGTCGACCTGACGATGATCGTGCGGCATCTGCGCCAGGGGCCCCACTACCAGCCGGGCCGCGACATCCCGCCGTATCCGCCGCCGGAACACCGGCACCCGTGACACCGTCCGGCGGGCGGCGCGGCGGGGGGCCGTGCGGGCCCTCAGGAGTCGAAGCGCGCCGCTTTCAGGTACTGAGGGTTGGGGTCGAGCGCGGCGGCCAGCCGGAAGTGGCGTTTGGCCTGGTCGCCCCGCCCTTGCCGCTCGTAGGTGCGGGCGAGCGCGAAGTGGGCGAACGCGTTGTCCGGCTCGCGCTCCAGGACGATCGTGAACTCGAGTTCGGCCGGCCGCAGCTGTGCGGCGGCGAAGAAGGCACGCGCGCGCAGCAGCCGGGCCGCCGTGTTCTCGGGGTAGGCGGCGATGACGCCGTCGAGCAGCTTCACCGCGCCCCGCGGGTCCCGTGCGGCGAGCAGTTGCTCGGCGGCACGGAAGTCGATGACATGCGTCTCCGGAGTTCGTCCGGTCGAACCGCTGGTTTCGGGCACGGAAAATTCCTTCCCTCGCTGCACGCGTTCAACGCGTCGGGCGACTCCCGCTATTCCGGGGCAACGGAGCCGTGGAGAGGCCTCAGGCGGTGCGTGCCCGGCGCTCCAGGCCGGCCCACACGTCCTTCACGCGCGCTCTCAGCTCGGCCAGCGGGACGTCGTTGTCGATGACGACGTCGGCGATCTCCCGGCGCTGCTCCCGCGTCGCCTGGGCCGCCATGCGTGCGCGTGCGTCGTCCTCGGTCATGCCGCGCAGGCGGACCAGGCGGTCGAGCTGGGTCTCGGGGGCGGCGTCGACGACCACCACGACGTCGTAGAGGGGTGCGAGGCCGTTCTCGGTGAGGAGCGGGACATCGTGGACGACGACGGCGTCCACGGGCGCGGCGGCCTCCAGTTCGGCGGAGCGGGCTCCGACCAGGGGGTGCACGACGGCGTTGAGCGCGGCGAGCTTGTCCGGGTCGGCGAAGACGAGGGAGCCGAGCCGGGGGCGGTCGAGGCTGCCGTCCGCCGCGAGCACGCCCTCCCCGAAGGTCTCGACGATCGCGGCGAGGCCCGGGGTGCCGGGCGCGACGACCTCGCGCGCGATGCGGTCCGCGTCGATCAGCACGGCGCCGCACTCCACCAGCAGCCGTGACACCTCGCTCTTGCCGGCGCCGATGCCCCCGGTCAGGCCCACTTTCAGCATGTCGTGCAGCTTACGGCCTGCCACCGACAGCGCACCCGGCGCTCCCGGTATCCACCTCCGGGCCCGGCGCCGCACTCCGGTGCCGGGCGGGGCTCAGCCCTCGCCCTCCCGCTCCGCGAGGAACTTCTCGAACTCCCGCCCGATCTCGTCGGCCGAGGGGATGTCCACGGGCTCGGCGAGCATGTTGCCCCGGGTCTCGGCGCCCGCGGCGGCGTCGTACTGGTGCTCCAGGCCCTGGACGAGGGCGGTGAGCTCCTCGTCGCCCTCCTGGATCTGCCGGTCGATCTCGGTCTGGGTGCGGTGGGCGTCGTTGCGCAGGGAGTGCGCGATGCCCGGCAGGACCAGTCCGGTGGCGGCGGTGAGAGCCTCCAGGACGGTGAGGGCGGCGTCCGGGTAGGGGGAGCGGGCGATGTAGTGCGGGACGTGCGCGGCGATGCCGAGGACGTCGTGGCCGGCTTCCATCAGGCGGTACTCGACGAGCGCCTCGGCGCTGCCGGGGACCTGCGCCTCGTCGAAGGGGCTGCGGTGGCCCGGGACGAGGTCCGTGCGGTTGCCGTGCGGGGTGAGGCCGACGGGGCGGGTGTGCGGGACGCCCATGGGGATGCCGTGGAAGTTCACGGACAGGCGGACGCCGAGCCGCTCGACGATCTGCCGGACGGCGACGGCGAAGCGCTCCCACTCCACGTCCGGCTCGGGGCCGGACAGCAGCAGGAACGGGGCGCCGGTGGTGTCCTGGACGAGCCGCACCTCGATGGCGGGGTCCTCGTAGTCGGTCCACCGGTCGCGCTTGAAGGTCAGCAGCGGGCGGCGGGCCCGGTAGTCCACCAGCCGGTCGTGGTCGAAGCGGGCGACGACCTGGTGGGGCAGCGCGTCGAGGATCCCGTCGACGATCTGGTCGCCGGTCTCCCCCGCGTCGATGTATCCGTCGAAGTGGTAGAGCATGACCAGTCCGGCCGACTCCTGGGCGAGCGCCATGTCGACGACGGCCAGCCCCTTCGGCTCCCATGCGTACAAACCCTGCGGATCAAGCACTTGGACCGCTCCTCCTCGTGTTCCCTCTTCGTCAACACGCGTGAGGACAGGGGCATTCCCACTCCGGGCCATGATCACGTGGATCTGTCCCGGCCGGCACGTCTCCCTTCGGCAACGGCTGAGGGGCCGTACCCCGGAAGGTACGGCCCCTCAGTCAGGAGCTGGTGCTCAGTCGGGCGTCAGCTCTGACCGCCGGCGAGCTTCTCGCGCAGAGCGGCGAGCGCCTCGTCCGAGGCGAGCGCACCGGAGGTGTCCGCACCCTCGGAGGAGTACGAGCCACCGCCCGCGGCCGGGGCCGCACCCGCGGCTTCGCCGCCCTCGGCAGCGGCCTTCTCGTCCGCCTCGCGGGACTTGATGACCTGCTGCTGGTGCTGCTCGAAGCGGGTCTGCGCCTCGGCGTACTGGTGCTCCCACGCCTCGCGCTGGGTCTCGTAGCCCTCGAGCCAGTCGTTGGTCTCGGGGTCGAAGCCCTCGGGGTAGATGTAGTTGCCCTGGTCGTCGTAGGACGCGGCCATGCCGTACAGGGTCGGGTCGAACTCGACCGTGGACGGGTCGGCGCCGAAGGCCTCGTTGGCCTGCTTCAGCGAGAGGCTGATGCGGCGACGCTCGAGGTCGATGTCGATGACCTTGACGAAGATCTCGTCGTTGACCTGGACGACCTGCTCCGGGATCTCCACGTGGCGCTCGGCCAGCTCGGAGATGTGGACCAGACCCTCGATGCCCTCGTCCACGCGGACGAACGCACCGAACGGAACCAGCTTCGTGACCTTGCCGGGCACGACCTGGCCGATCTGGTGGGTGCGGGCGAACTGCTGCCACGGGTCTTCCTGAGTCGCCTTCAGCGACAGGGAGACACGCTCGCGGTCCATGTCGACGTCGAGGACCTCGACCGTGACCTCCTGGCCGACCTCGACGACCTCGGAGGGGTGGTCGATGTGCTTCCAGGACAGCTCGGAGACGTGGACCAGACCGTCGACGCCACCCAGGTCCACGAAGGCACCGAAGTTGACGATCGAGGAGACCACACCGGAACGGACCTGACCCTTCTGGAGGGTCGTGAGGAACGTCTGGCGGACCTCGGACTGGGTCTGCTCCAGCCAGGCACGGCGGGACAGGACCACGTTGTTGCGGTTCTTGTCCAGCTCGATGATCTTCGCCTCGAGCTCCTTGCCCACGTAGGGCTGGAGGTCGCGGACACGGCGCATCTCGACCAGGGAGGCCGGGAGGAAGCCGCGCAGGCCGATGTCGAGGATGAGGCCACCCTTGACGACCTCGATGACGGTACCGGTGACGATGCCGTCTTCTTCCTTGATCTTCTCGATGGTGCCCCAGGCACGCTCGTACTGGGCGCGCTTCTTCGAGAGGATCAGGCGGCCTTCCTTGTCCTCCTTCTGGAGGACCAGGGCCTCGATCTCGTCACCGACGGCGACGACCTCGTTGGGGTCGACGTCGTGCTTGATCGAGAGCTCGCGGCTCGGGATGACACCTTCGGTCTTGTAACCGATGTCGAGCAGGACCTCGTCCCGGTCGACCTTCACGATGACGCCGTCGACGATGTCGCCGTCGTTGAAGTACTTGATCGTCTCGTCGATCGCGGCGAGGAAGGCTTCCTCGTTACCGATGTCGTTGACCGCAACCTGCGGGGTGGTGGCGGTGGTCTCGGTGCTGCTCGTCATGTGGGAAAGGGCTCCGGTACGGACATTGAAGTCGTAGGTACTGCTACGCCGGGAGCCCGTATCGCTCTGAAGAAGCCGGACAGCCTAGGAAGCGCCCCACCGGTGAACCGGTGATGACGCCTCGACAACCGAGGGGACATACGACAGATGCGAGCGCAGCCTGCTACGTCTGAGGTGCGCAGGCCCGCAGCGCAACTTGTAGCATACGGGGGCAGCCGGGCAGGGTCAATGCGCGAAGGCGCACACCCGGGGCACAACGCCGCAATCCCGGCACAAGAAACGTCCTGCGAGGCCGGACAGGCCGGAAAGACCTCTTCCGCGACACGTCCCTGACGGGATGAACGGAAGAGTACGACGAGGGAGCAGATCATCCAAGAGCCCGATGCGTTCGAACCGGAAGCCACCCGGCGCGACGCCGACGTCACGGAGAGTTCCCGGGCCAATCGCGGCTGGTGGGACCGCAACGCCGACGACTACCAGACCGAGCACGGCACGTTCCTGGGCGACGACCGCTTCGTGTGGTGCCCCGAGGGCCTCGACGAGGTGGAGGCCGAGCTGCTGGGCCCGGCCGAGGAGCTGAAGGGCAAGGAGGTGCTGGAGATCGGCGCCGGCGCCGCCCAGTGCTCGCGCTGGCTGGCCGCCCAGGGGGCCCGGCCGGTCGCCCTGGACCTCTCCCACCGCCAGCTCCAGCACGCGCTGCGCATCGGCGGGTCGTTCCCGCTGGTGTGCGCGGACGCGGGCGCGCTGCCCTTCGCGGACGCCTCCTTCGACCTGGCGTGCTCGGCGTACGGCGCGCTGCCGTTCGTGGCGGACCCCCGGCTGGTGCTGGGCGAGCTGCGCCGGGTGCTGCGCCCGGGCGGCCGCTTCGTCTTCTCCGTCACGCATCCGGTCCGCTGGGCCTTCCCCGACGAGCCCGGCCCCGAGGGGTTGTCGGTCTCCGCCTCCTACTTCGACCGCACGCCCTACGTCGAGCAGGGCGAGGACGGCCAGGCGGTGTACGTGGAGCACCACAGGACGCTCGGCGACCGCGTCCGCGACATCGTGGCGTCCGGCTTCCGCCTGGTCGACCTGGTCGAGCCGGAGTGGCCGTCCTGGAACACCTCGGAGTGGGGCGGCTGGTCCCCGCTGCGCGGAAACCTGATCCCGGGCACGGCCGTCTTCGTCTGCGAACGGGACTGAAGCGGCCCTCCTGTAGACCCTCTAGACCCTCCGCACGCGCGCGTGCGGGCGTACGCGGGAGCTTCCCCGGGCGTACGACACTGGGGGCGTGATCCGTGACGACGCCCTGGACGCGCTGCCCGTGCGGGCCGCCCTGCCCGCCCTGACCGACGCCCTGGACGGGCCCGGCGTCGCCGTACTGGCCGCGCCGCCGGGCACCGGCAAGACGACGCTGGTGCCGCTCGCGCTGGCGGGCCTGCTGGGCGGAGCCACGGCCCGGCGGGTCGTGGTGGCCGAACCCCGGCGGATCGCGGCGCGGGCCGCGGCCCGGCGGATGGCGTGGCTGCTGGGCGAGCGGCCCGGCGAAAGCGTCGGGTACACCGTGCGCGGCGAGCGGGTCGTCGGGCGGCACACACGCGTGGAGGTCGTCACCACCGGCGTGCTGGTGCAGCGCCTCCAGCGCGACCAGGAGCTGACCGGTGTCGACGTCGTCATGCTCGACGAGTGCCACGAGCGGCATCTGGACGCGGACACGGCGGCCGCGTTCCTGTGCGACGTGCGGGCGGCCCTGCGGCCCGATCTGCGGCTGGTGGCGGCGTCGGCGACGACGGACACGGCGGGCTGGGCGCGGCTGCTGGGCGGTGCGCCGGTGGTGGAAGCGCACGGGGCGTCGTACGACGTCGAGGTGGTCTGGGCTCCCCCGGCCCGCCCGCTGCGCCCGCCGCACGGGATGCGCGTCGATCCGGCGCTGCCGGCGCATGTCGCGTCGGTGGTGCGGCGGGCGCTGGCCGAGCGGTCCGGGGACGTGCTGTGCTTCCTACCCGGCGTCGGGGAGATCGCCCGGGTGGCGGGGCTGCTCGGTGGCCTGGACGGGGTCGACGTGCTCCAGGTGCACGGGCGGGCGCCGGCGGCCGTGCAGGACGCGGTGCTGACGCCGGGCGTGCGACGGCGGGTGGTGCTGGCCACCTCGGTGGCGGAGTCCTCGCTGACGGTCCCCGGGGTGCGGGTGGTCGTCGACTCGGGGCTCGCGCGGGAACCGCGGGTGGACCACGCGCGCGGGCTGAGCGCGCTGGCGACCGTGCGGGCCTCGCAGGCGGCCGGGCGGCAGCGGGCCGGACGCGCGGGACGTGAGGCGCCGGGGACGGTGTACCGCTGCTGGACGGAGGCGGAGGACACGCGTCTGCCGCGTTTCCCCTCCCCCGAGATCAAGGTGGCCGACCTGACGGCGTTCGCCCTTCAGGCGGCCTGCTGGGGGGATCCCGACGCCTCGGGGCTCGCGCTGCTGGATCCGCCGCCGGGCGGGGCGATGACGGCGGCGCGGCGTCTGCTGACGGCGGTGGGGGCTGTGGACGGCGGCGGCCGGGCCACGGACCGCGGGATGCGGCTGTCCCGTCTGGGGCTGCACCCGCGGCTGGGCCGCGCCCTGCTGGACGGCGCCGCGCTGGTGGGGGCCGAGCGGGCGGCGGAGGCGGTCGCCCTGCTGAGCGAGGAGGCTCCGCGGGAGTACGGCGACGATCTCGCGGCCGCCCTGCGTCGCGCCCGGCGCGGAGGCGACGCCTACGCGGGGAGGTGGCGTGCGGAGGTGCGGCGGCTGCGGTCCGTCGCCGCCGCGGAGGACTCCCCGGGGCCCGCCGACGGTCCCTCACCGGCCGGTGTCAGGACGTCGGGTGAGGACGCCCGGGACGATCAGGTGGCCGGGCTCGTGGCCGCCCTCGCGTTCCCGGAGCGGATCGCCAGGCTGGACGGCGGGTCGTACCTGATGGTGTCCGGCACCCGCTGCGAGGTGCCCGACGGGTCCCCGCTGCGGGGCGTCGCCTGGCTCGCCGTGGCCGTCGCCGACCGACCCCTCGGCAAGGGGCACGCACGCGTCCAGCTCGCGGCGGCGGTCGACGAGGATGTGGCGCGGTTCGCGGCCGGCGCGCTGCTCGACGCGCGGGAGGAGGTCCACTGGGCCGAGGGGGACGTCGTCGCGCGGCGCGTGGAGCGGCTCGGCGCCGTGGAGCTCGCGGCCCGTCCGCTCAAGGACGCCGACGGGGCCCTCGTGCGCGAGGCGCTCCTCGAAGGGCTTCGGCAGGAGGGGTTCCGGTTGCTGCGCTGGTCGCCGGAGGCGGAGGGCCTGCGGCAGCGGCTGGCGTTCCTGCGGCTGCACCTGGGCGAACCGTGGCCCGACGTGGCCGACGCGTCGCTGCACGCGCGTGTGGGCGAATGGCTGGAGCCGGAGCTGAGCCGGGCCCGGCGGCGCGCCGATCTCACGCGGATCGACGCCGGGCAGGCGCTGGCCAGGCTGCTGCCGTGGGCGTCGGGCGAGGCGGCGCGGCTGGAGGAGCTGGCGCCGGAGCGGATCACCGTGCCCAGCGGGTCCAGGATCCGGATCGACTACGGCGATCCCGAGCGGCCCGTGCTCGCCGTCAAGCTCCAGGAGATGTTCGGCCTCCAGGAGTCGCCGCGGCTCGCGGGGGTGCCCCTGCTGGTGCACCTGCTCTCGCCCGCGGGACGACCGGCGGCCGTCACGGCGGACCTCGCGTCGTTCTGGAAGGACGGCTACCACGGCGTACGGGCGGAACTGCGCGGCCGGTATCCGAAGCATCCGTGGCCGCAGGACCCGGCCGGCGCCGAGCCGACCCGGCACACCAACGCGCGGCTCAGGCGGTGACCGGTTCGGGTTCGGCGGGCTCCTCGGGCGCGGGCTCGCCGGGGCGGCGGCCGCGGGCCTCCAGCCAGAGGGCGAGCGCGAGCAGGACGGCGCCGAGGAACAGGAAGCCCCGGGGCAGGTAGGAGGTCATCAGCAGGACGACGGTGCGGTTGGCCTTGACGAGGTCGACGGTGTGCTCGATGTAGTCCTCGCGCATCTTCACGTGCCCGGCGAACGCCGTCACCCGGTCGCGGTCGCCGAGCAGGGTGCCGCCGCGCAGTTCCTCCTTGTGGATCTCCTCGCCGTAGACGGGCGCGCCGGTGAGGGGTTCGACCCAGAACCTGCGGACGGTGGTGTACCAGCGGGTGGTGCCGGTCGCGGCGACGGTCTCGGGGGTGATTCCGGCGACCGGCATGGTCTTGGGCATGGGGACCTTGGTCCACGGGACGGTCTGCTCGAAGTAGTAGACCTCGACGCCGCGGAAGTCCTGGGTGCCCTTGTAGTGGATGGGGGCGGTGATCCTGGCCTGCGCGTCGAAGTACTCATAGTCCCGTTTCTCCGTCAGGAACGGCCACTTGAACTCCAGTCCCTCGCGTCGGACGGGGTCGCCGTCGACCGCCTCGCCGGGGGCGTGCACGGGTTCCTGGGTGTGGGCGTCGAAGATGTAGCGCTCGGGGACCTTGGAGACCATCCTGCCGTCGGGTCCCAGGACGTAGGACAGGCCGTCCCAGACGACGACGTCCCGGCCGACGGTCTTCTCGATCCGTTCGGAGGCCTCCACGTCGCCCTTGAGGGTCTGCACGATGGTGACCTTGGGGACGGTGCGGGCGGTCATGGTGCCGTAGTCGAGGAGGGTGGCGTCGTGCGCCTCGAGGACCATGGTCTGGTACTCCCCGGCCGGGATCTTGGCCAGGCGCGGGAAGGCGTACCAGCGCAGCAGCGGGGACAGCGCCGCGAAGAACACGGCGAGGGCGAGCAGGACCAGGCCGGCCTTGCGTCGCATCTCGGCCTCCCTCCCGGGCGGTCAGGGGTGTGGTGGCACCGTCGTCAGCAGCGGTTCCGGGGAGGTCCGTCCCGCCGGAGCGCCCAGGGCGGTGACGGCGAGGACCAGGGCGAGCGCGAGGACGAGGCCGGACGCGGCGGCGATCAGAGCGCGCATGCGGTCCTCCCAAGGTGTGCGGCGCGGCGCGGTGTGCCGCCTCGCGCCGGTGTCGGGGCGAGGGCAGCGGACCTGATGGTTCGTCAGGTCGGGCACCGTAGCAACGGGCGGCCGAGATGAGAACACGTCGAACACGCCCCGACACGACGACGGCGCCCCGCTCGCGAGGAGGGGACGCCGTCGTCGTGTCGGGGCGGTTGGCGTCAGGAGCCGGTCGACGCCGATCCGGAGGGGCTCGCCGAGGTGCTCCCGGAGGGCGTCTTCGAGGTGCCGCCGGACGGGCTGGTCGAGGTGCCACCGGACGGGTCCGAGCTGCCGCCGGACGGGTCCGAGGTGCCCTCGGAGGGCTCGGGGGTGCCTTGGGACGGGTCGGGGGTCGTCGGCGCGGGCGCCGTCACCGTGAGTTCGACGGTGAGGGTGGCGCCGCCGGTGGTGGTCACGCTCAGCAGGTACGTGCCGGCGTTGTCGTCGGCGTACAGCTTCGGCAGCTTCAGCAGGCCGTCTGCGTCGGTCCGCAGGTCCGTCAGACTGCGGACGCGGTTGCCGGCGGCGTCCTTGAAGTAGGGGCCCTTGTCGTTCGCGGTCGTGCCGCCCGCCGCCGCGACGAGGGTGGCGGTGGCGGCGACCTTGCCCGCCGCGGCGCCCTTGTAGGTGGCCTTCACCTCGACCTGGTCGGCGAACTCGCCGCCCGCGACGCAGGTCAGCGCGGTGCTGCTGGTGCGGGCCAGGGCGTCGGCGGCGCGGGCGGCGACGGTGGCCGTGTACTGGACGGCGGGGACCGTGCGGCCCACGACCGTGGCGCGCACGGTGAACGTCCCGGTCTTCTCGCCCGCCCGCAACGCCGGGGCGACGGCGACACCGGCGCTGTCTGTCTGGACCGTGGCGACGCTCTCGCCGCCGGTGAACGTGGCGTCGCCGCCGGTGACGGTGAAGCGGATCCTGACCTTGCCGACGCCCTTGCCGGCCTTGGTCTCGGCCCGCGCGCTGATCTTCTCGCCGAACGCGGCGCCCGCCGTGGCGGTGAGCTTGGTGGCGCCCGCCGCCTCCAGGTGGTCGACGGTGTCGGTCGGCGTCGTGGGCGCGGGCGGGGTCGGCTTCCGGGGCGGGGTGGCGGGCGGCGTCGTGGTGCCGCCGCCGGGCTTGGTGGTCGCCGGGGGCGTCGTCGCCGGCGGGGTGGTGGTCGACGGCCGGGTGGGCGACGGGGACCACGGGGAGGGGGTCGTCGTACCCCTGCCGGCGCCGCCGTCGCTGCGGTTGCCCGGGAGTGCGCCGGTGCCGTCGGGGATCTCGTGCGTGCCCTTGCGGTAGTACTCCAGCCACGACAGGACGGTGTTGTAGTACTCCGTCGACTTGTTGTAGCTGAGGATCGCCTTGCGCAGGCCGGAGGTGGTGGCCATGTCCCAGTCGTAGCGGCACAGGTAGTGCCCGGCGGCGAGCGCGGCGTCGTAGATGTTGTTGGGGTCCTTCTTGCCGTCGCCGTTGCCGTCGCGGCCGGCCCACGCCCAGGTGGACGGGATGAACTGCATGGGGCCGACGGCGCGGTCGTAGACGGCGTCGTTGTCGTAGGCGCCGTGGTCGGTGTCGCTGATGTTGGCGAAGCCGACGCCGTTGAGGACCGGGCCCAGGATGGGCGAGAGGGTGGTGCCGTCGGCGCTGACACGGCCGCCGCCGGCCTGCCCGGACTCCACCTTGCCGATGGCGGCGAGGAGTTGCCAGGGCATGTTGCACCCCGGCTTGGACGCCTTGAGGGCGTCCGCGGCCTTCTTGTAGGCGTCCAGGACGGTCGCGGGGATGCCGGTCTCGCTGCCGGCGGCGCCGGTCGGCGTGGTGCCGGTGCTCTGGGTGGGCGAGGGGACCGGGCTGTTCAGGGGTGGCAGGTCCGTGTAGTACGGCGAGTTGCCGGTGGCGCTGCCCTCGGTGGCGTTGCCTTCGGTGGCGGCATCTCCTGACGGGGCGTCGGCGGCGGTGCGTCCGCCCGGCGTGTCGGCCGTGACGTCCGGCGCCTGGGACGCCGCCAGAGCCGCGACCGCCAACGCGGCCACGGTGGTGTTGACCGCTCCCTTGCGCAGCCTGCTGCCGAAATGCGCCGACATGAAGTGAGCCCCTCCCGTGGACACTCGAGCGCCCGTGTTCGTCTGTTTCGCCCGCCCTGGTGGGACGGCCTTGTTCCGCTCGCCCTGTTGGGACGATCAACTGTCCGAAACGGTTGCCCTCGCGGGCGGTATTCACCGTTTCGCCCTGCTCTGATCACTTCAGCTGTTCGACCGCGCTTCAGGCGAGGCGACCAGGTGACCCTACGACAACTTCTTTTGCACCGGCACCCGTTCGAACCCTCCATTCACCGAGTGCTCACGCCCGCGTGGGTTGTCGGAGGCTTCCCGCATACTGGTCGCAGCGTCGCACTTCTGGCCGGGCGGTCCGGCAACGACCTTCACCGGGAGCCGGGTTGCCGTTCACGTTGAGTCATGCGGCCGCCGTGCTGCCCGTCATGCGCACCGACGGGAGCGGGCGCGGTCCGCTGGTGCCGGCCGTCCTCGTGGCGGGCTCCTTCGCTCCCGACATGACCTACTACGCGGCGAGCGTCCTGGACGGCGCGATGGAGTTCGGGGACGTCACCCACTCCTTCGCCGGCGTGTTCACCGTCGACGTGGTCGTGGCCTGGGCGCTGGTGGCGCTGTGGCTGCTGGTGCGCGAGCCCCTCGTGGCACTGCTGCCCCGGGCCCGTCAGGGCCGCACCGCCGCCCTGACGCGCTGCGGCGCGCCCCGCGCGCGGGTCGCACCGTCCGTCCTGCTGCGGTGGTACGCGTCGGCGGTGCTCGGTTCGCTGACGCACGTGGTGTGGGACGCGTTCACCCATCTCGACCGGTGGGGCATGCGGCTGTTCCCGGTGCTGGGCGAGACGGTGGCGGGCTCGCCGCTGTACTGGTATCTGCAGTACGGCGGTTCGGCGATCGCCGCGGTGGCGATCGCCGCGTTCCTGACGTCCGCCCTGCGCCGGACACCGCCCGCCGAGCCGCTCGGCGTACCCGTGCTGTCCAAGCGGGACCGCTGGTGGGCGGCGGCCCTGATCGGCGGCTGCGCGGTCGTCGCGGCGGTCCGGCGGGCGACGCGCTGGTGGGATTACTGGGGACCCCGGGCCGAACCGTACGAGATCATCCCGACCGTCTGCTTCGGCACGGGCGCGGGCCTGTTCCTGGGCGTCCTCGCCTACGCCACGGCGGTCCGCCTACGCCGCCCAGCACCTCTGGAACCGACACAGCACCGCGAGGGAGTCGGCGTCCGCTGAGCGCTCGGCTCGGGCCGGGGCGCGGGGACCGGGTGCGCGGGCCGGAGGGACGCCCGCCCGGGATGGGGGCGAGGGCCCGGGGTGGCCAGGCGGTGGCCAGGCAAGGGAGACGCGGCTGCGGCGGATGCCCGGCAACGGAGACGCGGCTGCCCGGTGCCGGACCACTGCGCGGGAGGTCATCACGACGACGCCCGGCGGGCGCGGCCGACCGGCACGAGGCCCGGGCGCGGCAGTCGCCGCCGCCCGGCACGGGCCGAAACGCGGGGGCGGGGCCCGCGAGGCGGACGCCCGACCACCGAGACGCGGCTGCCCGGTGCCGGACCACTGCGCGGGAGGTCATCACGACGACGCCCGGCGGGCGCGGCCGACCGGCACGCGGCCCAGGCACGGCAGTCGCCGCCGCCCCGGCACGGCACGGCACCGGATTGCGGGGGGCACAACCGGTCAGCTGTGGCCGAGAGGGGTGGGGCTCGAGGGCAGGTCCACGATGAAGATCGTGAGGCGGCGGGCCGTGCGGGGCCTGAGGCGTCCGCGCAGGGCGCTCAGGGCGCCGAGGACGAGAGCGAGGTATCCGCGCATCACGTCGCCCCGTAGCCGTCGCCGTGGGCTGACCCGGGCCAGGAGGCCGAGCCCCCGGCGGCCCAGTCGTACGGCCGCGGAGGCCACCTCGGCGGCCAGGGCGACGGGGACACGGGGACGGACCGCGCCGGGCGCGAGGCCGGGGAGCGGTCGTCGCCCCCAGGGCCTCGCCCCGGGGCCGACCTGCGGCTTCGCGGCGGCCATGGCGTGCACGCGTGCGGGGGCCGTCCGGCGGTGAAGCATGCGTATACCCATGGCGGCATCCTGACGGCCCGGCGTCCCGGGGGCGTTCTGACGGGGGCCGGCCGGGTGAGGCTCCTCGGGAGCACACCGGCCTGCCGGCGGCGACGGAGGACGCAGGGGGCGGCGTCCTCCGTCGCCCCCTGCGTCCACCGTGCCGTCCGCGGGCGCGGGGTGGAACCCCCCACCCCGCAACGAGCACCGCGTACCGGTGGTCAGTGGGCTGCCGACTCCCAGTCGTGGCCCGATCCCACCGAGACGTCCAAGGGGGCCCGGAGGCGGACCGCCGTGGACATCTCGCGGCGGACCAGTTCCTCCACCGCCGCGCGCTCGCCGGGTGCGATCTCCAGGACGATTTCGTCGTGGACCTGGAGCAGCATCCGGGACGTCAGGCCGGCCTGACGCAGCGCGCCGTCCACCTTCAGCATGGCGATCTTGACGATGTCCGCGGCGGTGCCCTGGATGGGGGCGTTGAGCGCCATCCGCTCGGCCGCCTCGCGTCGCTGGCGGTTGTCGCTGTTGAGGTCGGGGAGGTAGCGGCGGCGGCCGAAGAGGGTCGCCGTGTAGCCGGTGGCCCGCGCCTCGTCGACCGCCCGGCGCAGATAGTCCCGCACCCCGCCGAAGCGCTCGAAGTAGGCGTCCATCAGGGCGCGGGCCTCCGCCGCCTCGATGTTGAGCTGCTGGGACAGCCCGAACGCCGACAGCCCGTACGCGAGCCCGTACGACATCGCCTTGATCTTGCGGCGCATCTCCGCGTCCACCGCAGACTGCTCGACGCCGAAGACCTGGGAGGCCGCCGTGGTGTGGAGGTCCTCGCCCGAGGTGAACGCCTCGATCAGGCCCTCGTCCTCGGAGAGGTGGGCCATCACGCGCAGTTCGATCTGGCTGTAGTCGGCCGTCATGAGGGACTCGAAGCCCTCGCCGACGACGAAGCCGCGGCGGATCGCCCGGCCCTCGTCGGTGCGGACTGGGATGTTCTGCAGGTTGGGGTCGGTCGACGACAGACGGCCGGTCGCGGCGACGGTCTGGTTGAAGGTGGTGTGGATGCGGCCGTCGGCGGCGATCGTCTTGATCAGGCCCTCGACGGTGACGCGGAGCTTCGCCTGCTCTCGGTGGCGGAGCATGATGACCGGCAGTTCGTTGTCGGTCTGCGTGGCCAGCCAGGCCAGCGCGTCCGCGTCCGTGGTGTAGCCGGTCTTCGTCTTCTTCGTCTTGGGCAGGGCCAGCTCGCCGAAGAGGACTTCCTGGAGCTGCTTGGGCGAGCCCAGGTTGAACTCGTGCCCCGCCGCCGCGTGCGCCTCCTTCACCGCCTGCTGGACGGCGCCGGCGAACATCTGCTCCATGGCCTCCAGGTGGGACCGGTCGGCGGCGATGCCGTGCCGCTCCATCCGGGCGAGGAGGACGGACGTGGGCAGCTCCATGTCGCGCAGCAGTTCTGCGGCGCCGACCTCCTCCAGCCGGCCCCGGAACGCCTCCCCGAGGTCGAGGATCGCGCGGGCCTGCACCATCAGCGCCTCCGCCTCGGCGCCGTCGTCCGCGCCGAAGGCGAGCTGCCCGTCGGCGGTGGCGGCGGGAGCCAGCTCCCGGTGCAGGTACTCCAGGGACAGCGCGTCCAGGTCGAAGGAGCGGCGGCCCGGCTTGACGAGGTAGGCGGCCAGGGCGGTGTCCATGGAGACGCCGGCGACGCTCCAGCCGTGCTCGGCGAAGACCCGCATGGCGCCCTTGGCGTCGTGCAGCACCTTGGGGCGGTCCTCGGCGGCCAGCCAATCCGCCCACGCGCGGTCGTCGGCCTCATCCAGCTCGGACGGGTCGAACCAGGCCGCGGGTCCGCCGGCCGCGGCGAGGGCGACCTCGGCGACCGAGCCGGTGCCCAGCGCCCACGTGTCGACGGTGGCGACGCCCAGCGGGCCGTCGCCGTGCTCGGCGAGCCAGCCGGTGAGCTCGCCGGTGCCGAGGACGGTGCCGTCCAGGTCGACCCCGGCGGCGACGACCGGACTCACCTCGGCCTCCTGGCCGCCGGGGTCGACGGCGAGGAGCCGCTCGCGCAGCGAGGGGTTGCGGATCTCCAGGGTGTCCAGGACCAGCGCGACGGCCGTACGGTCGTACGGGGCGCGCTCGAGGTCGGCGACCTCCTTGGGCAGCTCCACGTTCCGCTCCAGCTCGGTGAGGCGGCGGTTGAGCTTGACGGACTCCAGGTGGTCGCGGAGGTTCTGCCCGGCCTTGCCCTTGACCTCGTCGACGCGCTCGACCAGCTCGGCGAACGAACCGAACTGGTTGATCCACTTCGCGGCGGTCTTCTCGCCGACCCCGGGGATGCCGGGCAGGTTGTCGGACGGGTCGCCGCGCAGGGCCGCGAAGTCCGGGTACTGCGCGGGCGTCAACCCGTACTTCTCGACGACCTTCTCCGGGGTGAACCTCGTCAGCTCCGAGACGCCCTTCGTGGGGTAGAGCACCGTGGTGTGCTCGCTGACCAGCTGGAAGGAGTCGCGGTCGCCGGTGACGATGAGCACCTCGAAGCCGTCGGCCTCGGCGCGGGTGGCGAGCGTGGCGATGACGTCGTCGGCCTCGAAGCCGTCGATCGCGAACCGCGAGACGTGCATCGCGTCGAGCAGCTCGCCGATCAGCTCGACCTGGCCCTTGAACTCGTCGGGGGTCTTGGAGCGGTTCGCCTTGTACTCGGTGAACTCCTCGGAGCGCCATGTCTTGCGGGACACGTCGAAGGCGACCGCGAAGTGCGTGGGCGCCTCGTCACGCAGGGTGTTCGCCAGCATCGACGCGAAGCCGTAGATCGCGTTCGTCGGCTGGCCCGTCGCGGTGGTGAAGTTCTCCGCGGGCAGCGCGAAGAACGCGCGGTAGGCCAGCGAGTGCCCGTCCATGAGCATCAGGCGGGGCCGGTCGCCGCCGGTGTTGGTCTGGGTCTTCTTCGCTGCTGTCTCTGCCACGCCCCCGATCCTGCCACGCCCCACTGACACCCGGCCCCGCCCTCCTCCCCCACCGTCCTCTCGCTGTCAGTGCGGCGTGCGAGGATCGCTGTCGGAAGAGACCCGTGCCAGCGAAGGGGAGCGCGCGATGGCCACGAAGCCGCCCAAGGCCGATCCGGTTCAGGACGCGCCGCAGGTCGCCGAGCCGAAGCACGCTGCGGCGGGCCTGCCGGCGGTCGGGCACTCGCTGCGGATCGCCCAACGCCAGATGGGCGTGCGGCGCACCGCGCTGACGCTGCTGCGCGTCAACCAGAAGGACGGCTTCGACTGCCCGGGCTGCGCCTGGCCCGAGCCGGAGCACCGGCACGCCGCGGAGTTCTGCGAGAACGGCGCGAAGGCGGTGGCCGAGGAGGCGACGCTGCGGCGGGTCACGCCGGAGTTCTTCGCCGCGCACCCGGTGGCCGACCTGGGCACCCGCAGCGGCTACTGGCTCGGCCAGCAGGGGCGGCTGACGCACCCCATGTACCTGCCGGAGGGCGGCGAGCACTACGAGCCGGTCAGCTGGGAGCGCGCCTTCGACATCGTCGCGGAGGAGATGTCCGCCCTCGCCTCCCCCGACGAGGCCGTCTTCTACACCTCCGGCCGCACCAGCAACGAGGCCGCGTTCCTGTACCAGCTGTTCGCGCGCGAGCTGGGCACGAACAACCTGCCGGACTGCTCCAACATGTGCCACGAGTCGTCGGGCTCGGCCCTGTCGGAGACGATCGGCGTCGGCAAGGGCAGCGTCCTGCTGGAGGACCTCCACCGGGCGGACCTGATCATCGTCGCCGGCCAGAACCCGGGCACCAACCATCCGCGCATGCTCTCCGCGCTGGAGCGGGCGAAGGCGAACGGCGCGAAGATCATCAGCGTCAATCCGCTGCCCGAGGCGGGCATGGAGCGCTTCAAGAACCCGCAGACCGCCAAGGGCCTCACCGCCGGCGCCGCCCTCAACGACCTGTTCCTGCAGATCCGCATCGGCGGCGACCAGGCCCTCTTCCGCCTGCTCAACAAGCTGATCCTGGAAGCGGAAGGCGCTGTGGACGACGCGTTCGTCCGGGAGCACACCCACGGCTTCGAGGAGTTCGCCGAGGCCGCCCGCGCCGCCGACTGGGACGAGACGCTCGCCGCGACGGGACTCACGCGCGCGGAGATCGAGAGCGCCCTGCGGATGGTCCTCGCCTCCAAGCGCACCATCGTGTGCTGGGCGATGGGCCTGACCCAGCACAAGCACTCCGTGCCCACGATCCGCGAGGTGGTCAACTTCCTGCTGCTGCGCGGCAACATCGGCCGCCCGGGCGCGGGCGTGTGCCCGGTGCGCGGCCACTCGAACGTGCAGGGCGACCGCACCATGGGCATCTTCGAACGTCCGGCGCCGGCGTTCCTGGACGCCCTGGAGAAGGAGTTCGGCTTCGCGCCGCCGCGCGCGCACGGCTTCGACGTGGTGCGGGCGATCCGCGCGCTGCGCGACGGCGAGGCGAAGGTGTTCTTCGCGATGGGCGGGAACTTCGTCGCCGCCTCCCCCGACACGGAGGTCACCGAGGCGGCCATGCGGCGTGCGCGGCTGACCGTGCACGTGTCGACGAAGCTCAACCGCTCGCACGTGGTCACGGGTGCGCGGGCGCTCATCCTGCCCACCCTGGGCCGGACCGAGCGCGATGTGCAGGACGGCGGCGAGCAGTTCGTGACCGTGGAGGACTCCATGGGCATGGTGCACGCCTCCCGGGGCCGCCTGGAGCCGGCGAGCGCGCGTCTGCTGTCGGAGCCGGCGATCGTGTGCCGTCTCGCACGCAGGGTGCTCGGCGAGGACAGCCGGGTGCCGTGGGAGGAGTTCGAGAGGGACTACGCGACGATCCGTGACCGCATCGCGCGCGTGGTCCCCGGCTTCGAGGACTTCAACGCGCGCGTGGCGCGTCCCGGCGGCTTCGCCCTCCCGCACGCCCCGCGCGACGAGCGCCGCTTCCCCACGGTCACCGGCAAGGCCAACTTCACGGCCGCGCCGGTGGAGTACCCGAGGGTGCCCGAGGGCCGGCTGCTGCTGCAGACGCTGCGCTCGCACGACCAGTACAACACCACGATCTACGGCCTGGACGACCGCTACCGGGGCATCCGAGGCGGACGCCGGGTGGTCCTCGTCAACGCCGAGGACGCGCGGGAGCTGGGCGTGGCCGACGGCAGTCACGTCGACCTGGTGAGCGAGTGGCGGGACGGCTCGGAGCGGCGGGCGCCCGGTTTCCGGGTCGTGGTGTATCCGACGTCGCGCGGGTGTGCGGCGGCGTACTACCCGGAGACGAACGTCCTGGTGCCGCTGGACGCCACCGCCGACACCAGCAACACACCGGCCAGCAAGTCCGTCGTGGTCCGTCTGGAACAATCGACGACCGACTGAGCGTTTGCTCAGCCAGTAGGGCAGTCGTTCTGCCGTACGGGTCACGACGAACGGAGCAGGTCCGCGATGGGCGAGCAGCAGCACGTGAAGTTCCCGCAGGAGGTCCTCGACGAGTACGCGGCGCTCGGCGTCGATCTGACGGCCCTGTTCTCCGCCGGGCACCTCGGCACGCGCATGGGCGTGCAGATCGTGGAGGCGTCGCCGGAGCGGGTCGTGGGCACGATGCCGGTCGAGGGCAACACCCAGCCGTACGGTCTGCTGCACGGCGGCGCCTCCGCGGTCCTCGCCGAGACCCTCGGCTCGGTCGGCTCGATGCTGCACGGCGGCAGCTCGAAGATCGCCGTGGGCGTCGACCTCAACTGCACGCACCACCGCGGGGCGCGCTCCGGCCTGGTCACCGGCGTGGCCACGCCCGTCCACCGGGGCCGCTCGACGGCGACGTACGAGATCGTGATCACCGACGAGTCGGACCGCCGCGTCTGCACGGCCCGTCTGACCTGCCTCCTGCGGGACGTGAACCCGGGCGACGGGGTGCCGGCGGGGGCGAAGGGCTGACGCCTCACCCGTCCGCAGCCGTTGCCTGCCGCCGCCGGGCGGCCTAGCGTCGGCACATGGCAACGGGAGGGCCCCTCTCGCCGAGGGCGGCGCGTCTGCTCGCACTGGCGTTCACGATGAGCCTGTCGGCGGCCGGCTGCGGCGGTTCGGGCGGCCCCGCGGCCGGGAGCACGCCGTCGGCCGCCACGCCGCCTCCCGAGGCGCTGTGCGCCCGGATCGTCGCCCACTGGTCGCGTGAGGTGCTGGACAGCGGCACGTACGGGGACTACCAGTCGATGGGGCTGTCCAACGGGCAGTACGACATCCTGCGCGCGGTCGTGGACGCCGCGCGGGCCGCCCGCAGGAGCCAAGGAGCCCGAGCGGCGGACGAGTTGATCGACCGTCAGGCCCGTGCGGGCTGCGTACGGTGGTACCGCTCGGGCGGACCCGGCGAGGGGCCGTGGAGTTGAGCGGCACAGGCCCCGTGGAGCCCGGAGAGGGCACCCGCGCGCGCGAGGCCGAGGACGGGACCCTAACGGCGCTTCCCGCACGCCCTCCGGGCCGTGCGGCCCGCCTGTACGCCCGCCGCCGACGGGCCGTCCTCGCCGCCGCGGCGGCCGCGGCACTCCTCGCCGGCGCGGGGCTCCTCTACGCGACCCGCCCCGAGGGACCCGAACCGCCTCCCACGCCACCACCGCCGTCCCCGTCGCAGGTGGTGGACATCCGCTACGTGGGCCTGCGCGCCGGCCAGCCGACGGCCCGCTCCCATTCCTTCGCCTTCGAGGTGCTGCTGAGCGTGGCCTCCGGCCCGCCGGTCACCACGACCCGCCTGTCCCAGCCGTACGCCGGAATCACGCTGGCCTCCGCCCCGCGGACGCCTTTCCGCACCGCGCCGGGCTCCGCCCGCAAGATCGTCATCACCATGCGGGTGACCGAATGCGGGAAAGTGCCCAAGGACGCCGGGCTGCCTTTCCTCGACGTAACTCTGCGTAATGCGCGCGCAATGGAAGACCACAGCTACATCCTGGGCCCCCGCTATGCGCGAGACCTCTCCCATGTCCTGCAAGTCGCCTGTAGCAACGATTTCGGGTAATCACCAAAACGCCCGAGACGCCTGAACCCCTCGGTGCGCGTCCTGCGATTTCTCACTATGCGGACAGGGCGAATCAGGCTGAATTCCTCTCTTCCACCCCCTCAGTACCGCTCTGCATTACCTCGTGTCATAACAAGAGCGTCACAGCCTTGGTCAGGCCCTCCTCCACGTTCCCTTCACCCGTTTAGAGTCACGCCCAGTCACCGCACGGTCGGAAAACCCCTTCCCGACCGAGCGTTCGACTCGGCCTCTTCCAGGGGGGAGGGCCGTGCCAGGGAAAGGACTGGATCGTGCGTCAACGTTCGTTCATCGCCATCACCGCCGCGCTGGCTGCGGGAGCACTCACCCTCACCGCGTGCGGCTCGCGCGGCGACGACGGCGACAAGGGCACCGACTCGGGCAGTGGCGGCACCACCGTCACCATCGGCGTCGACGCGCCCCTGACCGGCGACCTGTCCGCCATGGGCCTCGGCATCAAGAACTCCGCCGACCTCGCCGCCAAGACCGCCAACAAGAAGGGCTACGTCAAGGGAATCACCTTCAAGGTCGACTCCCTCGACGACCAGGCCCAGCCGTCCGCCGGACAGCAGAACGCCACCAAGTTCGTCGCCGACAAGAGCGTCCTCGGCGTGGTCGGCCCGCTCAACTCCAGCGTCGCCGAATCCATGCAGAAGGTCTTCGAGGCCGCCTCCCTCGTCGAGGTCTCCCCCGCCAACACCGGCCCCTCCCTCACCCAGGGCCCCAACTGGCAGAACAGCAAGACCCGCCAGTACAAGTCCTACTTCCGTACCGCGACCACGGACGCCATCCAGGGCCCGTTCGCCGCGCAGTACGTCTACACCACCGCCAAGAAGACCAAGGTCTTCGTCATTGACGACAAGAAGACCTACGGCGCCGGCCTCGCCTCCACCTTCACCACCGAGTTCAAGAAGCTCGGCGGCACCGTCGTCGGCACCGAGCACATCAACCCCGACACCAAGGACTTCGCCGCCGTCGCCACCAAGGTGAAGAAGTCCGGCGCCGACGTCGTCTACTACGGCGGCGAATACCCGCAGGCCGGCCCCCTCAGCAAGCAGATCAAGGCCGCAGGCGCCAAGGTCCCGCTCGTCGGCGGCGACGGCATCAAGGACGACACCTTCATCAAGCTCGCCGGCGCCAGCGGCACCGGCGACCTCGCCACCTCCGTCGGCGCCCCCGTCGAGGACCTCCCCTCCGCCAAGCAGTTCGTCGCCGACTACAAGTCCGCCGGCTACAAGGACGAGTACTCCGCCTACGGCGGCTACGCCTACGACTCCGCCTGGGCCGTCATCGAAGCCGTCAAGAAGGTCGTCGACGACAACGGCGGCAAGCTCCCCAGCGACGCCCGCGCCAAGGTCATGGCCGCCATGCAGAACGTCTCCTTCGACGGTGTGACCGGCAAGGTCTCCTTCGACGAGTACGGCGACGCCACCAACAAGCAGCTGACCGTCTACGCCGTCGAGAACGGCGCCTGGAAGACCGTCAAGTCCGGCACCTTCACCGGCTGACGCCCACCCCGTACCCACCCACGAGCCGCGCGGGGCGCTGTTCCACTGGCGCCCCGCGCGCACTCACATCCGGCCACATCCGTCGAACTATCCGAACCGTCTCGGAGGACATGCGGTGAACGAACTGCCGCAGCAGCTGGTCAACGGCCTGCTACTGGGATCCATGTACGGCCTTGTCGCCATCGGCTACACAATGGTCTATGGCATTGTCCAGCTCATCAACTTCGCCCACGGCGAGATCTTCATGACCGGCGCCTTCGGCGCCCTCACGGTCTGGCTCTGGCTCCCCGGCGGCACCACCATGTGGCTCGCCCTGCCCCTCATGATCGTCGGCGCGATCATCGTCGCCGTAACCATCGCCGTCGGAGCGGAACGGTTCGCCTACCGCCCCCTGCGCAACGCACCCCGCCTCGCCCCGCTCATCACCGCCATCGGCCTCTCCCTCGCCCTCCAGCAGGCAGTGTGGGCCTGGTACCCCGACGCCAAGTCCGCCCGCACCTTCCCCGAAATCCCCGGCGGACCCTTCGAACTCGGCGACGTCACCATCCAGACCGGCGACATCTTCCTGCTCTGCGCAGCCCCCATCAGCATGGCCTTCCTCGCCTACTTCGTCATGAAGACGCGCACCGGCCGCGGCATGCAGGCCACCGCCCAGGACCCGGACACCGCCAAGCTCATGGGCGTCAACACCGACCGGATCATCGTCCTCGCCTTCGCCCTCGGCGCCGCGTTCGCCGCCGTCGGAGCCGTCGCCTACGGCCTCAAGTACGGCCAGATCGACTTCCGCATGGGCTTCATCCTCGGCCTCAAGGCGTTCACCGCCGCCGTCCTCGGCGGCATCGGCAACATCTACGGCGCCATGATCGGCGGCATCGTCCTCGGCGTCGCCGAAACCCTCGCCACCGCCTACATCGCCGACATCCCCGGCATGGACAAGTTCGGCAGCCAGTCCTGGGCCGACGTCTGGGCCTTCGTACTCCTCATCCTCGTACTGCTGTTCAGGCCACAAGGCCTGCTCGGCGAGCGCGTCGCGGACAGGGCGTGACACCGATGACCACACAGACCACCGCACCCCAGACCCTGGCCACCCCCGCCACGGCAACCGGCCTCGTCCCCCTCCCCGAGAACATCGGACGAGCCCTCGCCCTCGGCGGCAGCGTCCTCGCCGTCATCTCCACCTTCCTCGCCTGGACCTGGACCAGCGCCTTCCCCGGCGACCTCACCGTCTACGGCTACCCCGGCGGCCTCCAGGTCCTCGTCCTCATCACCGGCGCCCTCACCACCCTCCTCTGCCTCTCCTCCTACGGCGTGCAAGGCCTCGGCTGGCTCACCCCCGCCGGAGCCGACGCAGCCGTCAAACTCGGCGCCCTCGCCACCTTCGCCACCGCCTGGTACACCGTCCTCGCCATCAGCGTCGACCTCGGCGGCCTCGTCAACCTCGAACCCGGCGGCTTCATCGTCGCCCTCGCCACCCTCGCCGCCCTCACCGGCGCCCTCGCCCTCCCCTTCGAACGCCCCGCGCCGGAACTCATCGACCCCGACGACACCGGCTGGGAACTCTTCAAGCACAACGCCCGCCACCAGCGGGACAACGTCAAGGCCGCCTTCAAGTCCGGCACCGCCAAGCCCCTCGGCAAGCTCCCCTCCTACGCCGAGATCCTCATCATCGTCGGCGTCCTCGCCCTCGGCCTCGTCGTCTTCACCTACGGCATCGGCACCGAGTACGACGAACTCTTCATCGGCTTCCTCATCAGCGCCGGCCTCGGCTTCGCCGCACTCACCAAGTCCGGCCTCGTCGCCCAGGCGTCCCAGATCACCGCACGCCACCAGAACATCACCATCTGCGGCGCGTTCGTCGCCGCCGCCCTCTTCCCCTTCACCCAGACCGACGACCAGTACGCCACCATCGGCGTCTACATCCTCATCTTCGCCACCGTCGCCCTCGGCCTGAACATCGTCGTCGGCCTCGCCGGCCTCCTCGACCTCGGATACGTCGCCTTCCTCGGCGTCGGCGCCTACGCCGCCTCCCTCGTCTCCGGATCGCAGAGCTCACCCTTCGGCGTCCACTTCCCCTTCTGGGCCGCCGTCCTCGTCGGCGCCCTCGCCTCGCTCGTCTTCGGCGTCCTCATCGGCGCCCCCACCCTGCGCCTGCGCGGCGACTACCTCGCCATCGTGACCCTCGGCTTCGGTGAGATCTTCCGCATCACCGCCAACAACCTCGACGGCACCTCCGGACCCGACGTCACCAACGGCTCCAACGGCGTCTCCTCCATCCCCGACCTCGACATCCTCGGATTCGACTTCAGCCAGCAGCACGACATCGCCGGCTTCGCCATCGGCCGCTTCGCCAACTACTTCTTCCTCATGCTGATCATCACCGCCATCGTGGTGCTGGTCTTCCGGCGCAGCGGCGACTCCCGCATCGGCCGCGCCTGGGTCGCCATCCGCGAGGACGAGACCGCCGCCCTCGCCATGGGCATCAACGGCTTCCGCGTCAAACTCATCGCCTTCGCCGTCGGCGCCTCCCTCGCCGGCCTCGCCGGCACCGTCCAGGCACACGTCACCTACACCGTGACCCCCGAGCAGTACCTCTTCGCCGGCGCCATCCCCCCCAACTCCGCCTTCCTGCTCGCCGCAGTCGTCCTCGGCGGCATGGGCACCATCAGCGGACCCCTCATCGGCGCCGCCCTGCTCTACCTCATCCCCAACAAGCTCCAGTTCCTCGGCGACTACCAGCTCTTCGCCTTCGGCGTCGCCCTCATCCTGCTGATGCGCTTCCGGCCCGAAGGCCTCATCCCCAACCGGCGCCGCCAGCTGGAGTTCCACGAGGAGGCGGAAGCGCCCACCGTCCTGACGAAGGCAGGGGCCTGACCACCATGACCACCGACACCATCACCCAGACCGGGCAGACCGTCCTCGACGCCCGCGGCGTGACCATGCGCTTCGGCGGCCTCACCGCCGTGAGCGACGTGAACCTCACCGTCAACAGCGGCGAGATCGTCGGCCTGATCGGCCCCAACGGCGCCGGAAAGACCACCTTCTTCAACTGCCTCACCGGTCTCTACGTCCCCACCGAAGGCGAAGTCCGCTACAAGGGCACCGTCCTGCCGCCCAAGTCCTTCAAGGTCACCGCCGCAGGCATCGCCCGCACCTTCCAGAACATCCGCCTCTTCGCCAACATGACCGTCCTCGAGAACGTCCTCGTCGGCCGGCACACCCGCACCAAAGAAGGCTTCTGGTCAGCCGTCCTCAGGCTCCCCGGCTTCCACAAGGCCGAAGCCGCCTCCCGCGAACGCGCCATGGAACTCCTCGAGTTCGTCGGCCTCGACGCCAAGGCCGACCACCTCGCCCGCAACCTCCCCTACGGCGAACAGCGCAAGCTCGAAATCGCCCGCGCCCTCGCCAGCGAACCCGGCCTCCTGCTCCTCGACGAGCCCACCGCCGGCATGAACCCCCAGGAGACACGAACCACCGAGGAACTCGTCTTCGCCATCCGCGACAAGGGCATCGCCGTCCTCGTCATCGAGCACGACATGCGGTTCATCTTCAACCTCTGCGACCGCGTCGCCGTCCTCGTCCAAGGACAGAAACTCATCGAAGGCGACAGCACCACCGTCCAGGGCGACGAACGCGTCATCGCCGCCTACCTCGGCGAACCCTTCGAAAACGCCCCCGGCGCAGAAGAAGTCGCCGAGGTCGAAGCCGCCGAAGCCCACGCCGAAGCCACCGCCGACGCCGACGCCGACGCAACGACGGACGCCGCGCCCGGCAAGGAGAACGACCGATGACCGCACTGCTCGAAGTCGAAGACCTCCGAGTCGCCTACGGCAAGATCGAAGCCGTCAAGGGCATCTCCTTCAAGGTCGACGCCGGCGAGGTCGTCACCCTCATCGGCACCAACGGCGCCGGCAAGACCACCACCCTGCGCACCCTCTCCGGCCTGCTCAAGCCCGTCGGCGGCCAGATCAAGTTCAACGGCAAGTCGCTGAAGAAGATCCCCGCCCACAACATCGTCAGCCTGGGACTCGCCCACTCCCCCGAGGGACGGCACATCTTCCCCCGCATGACGATCGAGGACAACCTCCGCCTCGGCGCCTTCCTCCGCAACGACAAACCCGGCATCGAGAAGGACATCCAGCGCGCCTACGACCTCTTCCCCATCCTGGGCGAACGCAGGAAGCAGGCCGCGGGCACCCTCTCCGGCGGCGAACAGCAGATGCTCGCCATGGGCCGCGCACTCATGTCCCAGCCCAAACTCCTCATGCTCGACGAACCGTCGATGGGCCTCTCCCCCATCATGATGCAGAAGATCATGGCGACCATCGCCGAGCTGAAGTCCCAGGGCATGACGATCCTGCTCATCGAGCAGAACGCCCAGGCCGCCCTCTCCCTGGCGGACCACGGCCACGTCATGGAAGTCGGCAAGATCGTCCTCTCCGGCAGCGGCCAGGACCTCCTGCACGACGAGTCCGTCCGCAAGGCCTACCTCGGCGAGGACTGACCCGGCGCTCCCCCGCACACACGCGAGGCCCGCACCCCCAGCTCGGGGTGCGGGCCTCGCCGCAATGCCGGCCGATTCAGCCCTTGGACGCCTTCTTCTCCTCCGCGTCCTCGATGACCGCCTCCGCCACCTGCTGCATCGACATCCGCCGATCCATCGACGTCTTCTGGATCCACCGGAACGCCGCCGGCTCCGTCAGCCCGTACTCCGTCTGCAGGATCGACTTCGCACGGTCCACCAGCTTCCGCGTCTCCAGCCGCTGGGTGAGATCCGCGATCTCCTTCTCCAGCTCCTTCAACTCCGTGAACCGCGACACCGCCATCTCGATCGCCGGCACGACGTCGCTCTTGCTGAACGGCTTCACCAGATACGCCATCGCACCCGCGTCCCGCGCCCGCTCCACCAGGTCGCGCTGCGAGAACGCCGTCAGCATCAGCACCGGCGCGATCCGCTCCTCCGCGATCTTCTCCGCCGCGGAGATGCCGTCCAGCTTCGGCATCTTCACGTCCAGGATCACCAGGTCCGGCTGGTGCTCACGGGCCAGCTCGATCGCCTGCTCACCGTCACCGGCCTCACCGACGACGCTGTAGCCCTCTTCCTCCAGCATCTCTTTGAGATCGAGCCGGATCAGGGCCTCGTCCTCGGCGATGACGACACGGGTCGTCAGCGGAGGCACGTGCGACTTGTCGTCGTCGGGCGCGTCTACGGGCTGGGGCGACTCGGGGGCGGTCACGGGGGGCTCCTTGGTGCGGGCCGGGCAGGTACAGCTGCTAGTGCAGCCTACCTAGAGGCGGGCAAGTACCGTGACCCGGTATGCTTCCGAGCAGCCAGTCCTGCCGGGTTGGTGGAATGGCATACACGGATGTCTCAAACACATCTGCCCGAGAGGGCTTGCGGGTTCGAGTCCCGCACCCGGCACTCTCAAGCGGAGGTTCACATTCTCGTGAACCTCCGCTTTTTCGTACCCTCAGTCGCGATCGGTCACGCAGAGTGTTCGTATGCACTTTCATGGCACCGAGGTTCGACAAAGGGCTCTGGCCCAGCTGCGTGACGGCGAGCCGAACGCTGAAGTGGCTCGTCGACTCAATGTCCCGATCGGGACGATCAGTTATTGGAAGCACATGGACCGCGCGAAACGCGGCGAGTGTCCCGGTCGAACGGCTCCGCCCTGCCCGCGATGTGACGGCGAGCTGAACCTGCCCGCCTACTCCTACCTCCTCGGCCTCTATCTCGGCGACGGCCACATCATCCAGAACCGCGCCATGCGAACGCCAAGCCTGTCCATCGCCTGCGCGGATTCACACCCTGGGCTCATGGACGAGTGCGAAAGGGCCATGCGGCAGGTGCTCCCCGGAAACTCGGTGTGCAGGGTGCGCCGAAAAGGCTGCCGGGAAGTGAAGGTGTACTCCAAGCACCTGTGGTGCCTCTTCCCACAGCACGGCCCCGGCAGGAAGCACGAACGCCCGATCGTCCTCGAACCCTGGCAGCAGGCCATCGTCGACGCCCACCCCTGGGACTTCGTCCGGGGCCTCATCCACTCCGACGGGTGTCGGCTCACCAACTGGACGACCCGCACGGTCGCCGGCGTGCGCAAGCGCTACGAATATCCCCGGTACTTCTTCACCAACGTGTCCGACGACATCCGCCGTCTCTACACCGACACCCTCGACAAACTGGGCGTCGAGTGGACTCAGTGCACCCGCAACGGAAACCCGTTCAACATCTCCGTCGCCCGCAAAGCCTCCGTCGCCCTGCTCGACGCCCACGTGGGACCCAAGCACTGATCTACCGGGGGCTGTCGTCCTCGCCGACGTGGTGCACACGTACCAGGTTCGTCGAGCCGGAGACTCCCGGCGGGGAGCCGGCCGTGATCACGACGATGTCACCCTTGCGGCAGCGGCCGTACCGCAACAGCATCTCGTCCACCTGGTCGACCATCGCGTCAGTAGAGCCGGCCTGTGGGCCCAGGAACGTCTCCACGCCCCAGGTCGCGCTGAGCTGGGAGCGGGTCGCCGGTTCGGGGGTGAAGGCGAGGAGCGGGATGGGTGAGCGGTAGCGGGAGAGGCGGCGGGCGGTGTCGCCGGACTGGGTGAAGGCGACGAGGAACTTGGCGTCGAGGAAGTCACCGATCTCGGCGGCCGCGCGGGCGACCGCGCCGCCCTGGGTGCGGGGTTTGCTGTTCTCGGTGAGGGGCGGGAGCCCTTTGGCGAGGATGTCCTCCTCGGCCGCGGTGACGATCTTGGCCATGGTGCGGACGGTCTGGACGGGGTGTTTGCCGACGCTGGTCTCGCCGGAGAGCATCACCGCGTCGGTGCCGTCGATGACGGCGTTGGCGACGTCGGAGGCTTCGGCGCGGGTGGGGCGGGAGTTGTCGATCATGGAGTCGAGCATCTGGGTGGCGACGATCACCGGCTTGGCGTTGCGCTTGGCGAGTTTGATCGCGCGTTTCTGGACGATGGGGACCTGTTCCAGTGGCATCTCGACGCCGAGGTCGCCGCGGGCGACCATGATGCCGTCGAAGGCGGCGACGATGTCGTCGATGTTCTCGACGGCCTGGGGTTTCTCGATCTTGGCGATGACGGGGAGGCGGCGGCCTTCCTCGTCCATGATGCGGTGGACGTCGGTGATGTCGTTGCCGGTGCGGACGAAGGACAGGGCGATGACGTCGAAGCCGGTGCGCAGAGCCCAACGCAGGTCGTCCTCGTCTTTTTTGGAGAGGGCGGGGACGGAGACGGCGACGCCGGGGAGGTTGAGGCCTTTGTGGTCGGAGATGACGCCGCCGTCGAGGACGCGGGTGTGGACGCGGGGGCCGTCGACGTCGGTGACTTCGAGGGTGACTTTGCCGTCGTCGACGAGGATGCGTTCGCCGGGGGTGACGTCGGTGGCGAGGCCGGCGTAGGTGGTGCCGCAGGTGTGGCGGTCGCCTTCGATGCCTTCTTCGACGGTGATGGTGAAGGTGTCGTCGCGTTCGAGGAGGACGGGGCCTTCGGTGAAGCGGCCGAGGCGGATCTTGGGGCCCTGGAGGTCGGCGAGGAGGCCGACGCTGTGGCCGGTCTCGTCGGCGGCCTTGCGGACGCGCCGGTAGCGCTCCTCGTGTTCGGCGTGTTCGCCGTGGCTGAGGTTGAATCGGGCGACGTCCATTCCGGCTTCTACGAGGGCTTTGAGGCGGTCGTAGGAGTCGCTGGCGGGGCCCAGGGTGCAGACGATTTTTGCTCGGCGCATGTGGTGAGCCTATGTCTTACCGCCGGGTAAGGCTTTGGCGGCAGGTGGCTGGTCAACGTCCTTTGGGTGAAGGGTGGTTGACGGGCGTGGAATTGTGCGGGTGGCCGCTCTGATGAGCATGTTTTCGCGTTCTTGGAATTCCCCGAAAGGGTGAATTGGGGGCTGTGGGGAGGTCTTCGCGGTGGCGGATCTTGGGTGAATGCGCCGGGGTGGAGGGGTGGGCCGTGTGGGCGTCCGGTGGGCGTTCGGGTGCGGTCGTGGGGCGGGGTGGAGTGACCGGGATCACCAGATCGCAACCTCCGGGGTCTGTTCCGGTTCGCCATGGGCAGGTCAGAATCTACGCGCGTTGCCGGTTTGGCCGGCAGGCGCTCGGGATCGTCCTTCGAGGAGAGCAACACATGCCGTTCAACCGCCGGAAGTTCTTGAAGAGGTCCGCCGTGACGGGCGCGGGGGTGGCGATCGGGGGGGCTGCCGCGGCTCCGGCGGCCCAGGCGGCGGAGGGGACGAAGCCCGCGAAGCCGGCGAAGCCGGCGAAGCCCGCCAAGAGGTACGCGTTCACCGTGATGGGGACGACGGACCTGCACGGCAACGTCTTCAACTGGGACTACTTCACGGACCAGGAGTTCGACGACAAGGCGCACAACGACGTCGGTCTGGCGAAGATCTCCACGCTGGTGAACCGGATCCGTGAGGAGAAGGGCCGTGGGAACACGCTGCTGATCGACGCGGGCGACACCATCCAGGGCACGCAGCTGTCGTACTACTACGCGAAGGTCGACCCGATCACCGCCAAGGGCGGTCCGGTGCATCCGATGGCGCAGGCGATGAACGCGATCGGCTACGACGCGGCGGCGCTCGGCAACCACGAGTTCAACTACGGCATTCCGGTGCTGCGCAAGTTCGAGAAGCAGTGTGATTTCCCGCTGCTGGGTGCGAACGCGCTGGACGCGAAGACGCTGCTCCCGGCGTTCGCGCCGTACAGCATGCACCGGCTGCGCAACCCGCACGGTCCGGACGTGAAGGTGGCGGTGCTGGGGCTGACCAACCCGGGGATCGCGATCTGGGACAAGGCGAACGTGCAGGGGAAGATGACGTTCCCGGGTCTGGAGGAGCAGGCGGCGAAGTGGGTGCCGAAGCTGCGGTCGATGGGTGCGGACGTGGTCATCGTGTCGGCGCACAGCGGTTCGTCGGGGACGTCGTCCTACGGTGATCAGCTGCCGTACATCGAGAACGCGGCGGCGCTGGTGGCGGAGCAGGTGCCGGGGATCGACGCGATCCTGGTGGGTCACGCGCACACGGAGATTCCCGAGTACTTCGTCACGAACAAGGCGACCGGCAAGCGGGTGGTGCTGTCGGAGCCGTTGAAGTGGGGGCAGCGGCTGACGCTGTTCGACTTCGAGCTGGTGCGGGCCGACGGCGGCTGGACGGTCGAGAAGGTGGGCGCGCAGGTCCTGAACTCCAACACGGTGGAGGAGGACGAGAAGATCGTGCGGCTGCTCGGTGACGAGCACAAGAAGGTCGTGGCGTACGTCAACCAGGTCATCGGGTCGAACGCGGCGGAGATGCGGTCGGTGGAGGCGCCGTACAAGGACGTGCCGATCATCGACCTGATCAACCACATCCAGGCCGACACGGTGAAGCAGGCGCTGGCGGGTACGCAGTACGCGGCGCTGCCGGTGTTGTCGCAGGCGGCGGCGTTCTCGCGCACGGCGGTGATCCCGGCGGGTCAGGTGACGATCCGGGATGTGGCGGGTCTGTACGTGTTCGAGAACACGCTGGAGGCGCGTCTGATGACGGGTGCGCAGATGAAGGCGTATCTGGAGTACTCGGCGAACTACTACGTGCAGACGGCGGCAGACGCGGTGGTTGATCCGGCGAAGCTGACGAACGCGAACGGCACTCCGGACTACAACTACGACGTGGTCAGTGGTCTGACGTATGAGATCGACATCGCGAAGGCTGCGGGGTCGCGGGTGTCGAACGTGCGGTTCGGGGGTGCGCCGCTGGCTGATGACGCTCAGTTCGTGTTCGCGGTGAACAACTACCGGGCGAACGGTGGTGGCAACTTCCCGCATGTGGCGGCGGCGAAGATGGTGTGGTCGAACTCGGACGAGATCCGCAACACGATGATCGCGTGGGTGAAGGCGAAGGGGTCGATCGACCCGGCGGAGTTCGCGTCGGTGGACTGGAAGCTGACGCGGAACGGGACGCCGGTGTTCTAGGCCGGGTGTTTCGTCGGTAGGTGGTTGTCGGTAGGTGGTGTCAGATCCCGTCCGCCAGGGGGATGAGCTCTGCGGGGCGGCGGGTGGGCGGGATCTGGGGCCGGTGTTGTTCGAGGCCGAAGGTGGTGAAGGCGGTTCGGTGCGGGAGGGGGTAGTGCTCCTTGCCGGTGAGGGTGTTGAGGATGGAGGCGCTGCGCCAGGCGGCGAGGCCGAGGTCGGGTGCGCCGACGCCGTGGGTGTGGCGTTCGCCGTTCTGTACGTAGATGTGGCAGCCGGTGGTGGTGATGGCGGGGTCGAGGATCAGGCGGAAGTCGGCGTCGATGCGGGGGCGGTGGGCGTTGTCGCGGCGGAGGTAGGGGTCGAGGCCGGCGAGGAGGGTGTCGAGGGGGCGTTCGCGGTGGCCGGTGGCGAGGACGACGGCGTCTGTGGTGAGGCGGCTGCGGGTGTTCTGCTGGATGTGTTCGAGGTGGAGTTCGATTTTGGTGGTGGCGATGCGTCCGGCGGTGCGGACGCGGACGCCGGGGGTGAGGACGGCGTCGGGCCAGCCGCCGTGGAGGGTGCGGCGGTAGAGCTCGTCGTGGATGGCGGCGAGGGTGTCGGCGTCGATGCCTTTATGGAGTTGCCATTGTGCGGCGACGAGGCGGTCGCGGGTGGTTTCGGGGAGGGCGTGGAAGTAGCGGGTGTGGTCGGGGGTGAAGTGTTCGAGGCCGAGTTTGGAGTACTCCATGGGGGCGAACGCCGGGGTGCGGCCGATCCAGTGGAGGCGTTCGTGGCCGGTGGGGCGGTGGCGCAGGAGGTCGAGGAAGACTTCGGCTCCGGATTGTCCTGAGCCGACGACGGTGACGTGGCCGGCGGTGAGGAGTGCGGGGCGGTGGTGGAGGTAGTCGGCGGTGTGGACGACGGCTGTGCCGGGGGTGTCGGCGAGGGGGCGCAGGGGGTCGGGGATGTGGGGTTCGGTGCCGATGCCGAGGACGACGTTGCGGGTGCGGGTGCGGCCGGGGGTTCGGGCTTGTCCGTCGGTGTCGAGTCGGACGTAGTCGATGTCGAAGAGTTGGTGTTCGGGGTTCCAGTGGACGGCGTCGACGTGGTGGCGGAAGTGGAGTGTGGGGAGGTGGTCGGCGACCCAGCGGCAGTAGGCGTCGTATTCGGCGCGTTCGGTGTGGAGGCGTTCGGCGAAGTAGAAGGGGAAGAGGCGGTCCTGCGCTTTGAGGTAGTTGAGGAAGGACCAGGTGTTGGTGGGGTCGGCGAGGGTGACGAGGTCGGCGAGGAAGGGGACTTGGACGCGGGTGCCGTCGAGGAGGAGGCCGGGGTGCCAGGTGAAGGCGGGGCGTTGTTCGTAGAAGGCGGTGTCGAGGTCGGTGAGGGGGTGGGCGAGGGCGGCGAGGGAGAGGTTGCAGGGGCCGATGCCGATGCCGACGAGGTCGCGGGGGGTGTCGGTGTCGTGGGAGGGGGCGGCTTGTGGGGGTGGCGTGTTCATGCGTGGGGGGCTCCTCGGTGGCGCGGGGAGTCCCAGTGTGTCGCCGGTCGTGGCGACACGCCGTGGCCGGAGGGGAAGTGGACCCGAAAGGGGGAGGGCGGGCCCCGGGCCGCCCTCCCTGGTGGCTTGGGGCCCGCCCTGCGGGCTTGTGCGCCCGCTCCGGTGGTTTGGGGCCCGCCCGCGGGTGGTGGCCGGCCCGCCTCTGGAGGCCGTTGTCAGGCGCCGCGTACCCGCAGGGCCCGTGCGAGGTCGTCGAGCTGGTCGTGGAGTTTGCGGCGCAGTGACGGGGTGAGGTCGGCGTCGCGCAGGCAGGTCTCGCCCAGGGCGAGGTTCTCGGCGTCGACGGCGTAGGCGGGGAAGGCCCAGCGGCCGGCGGCGTCGGCGATGGCGGGGCCCCGCCGGGTGGCGAGGGCGGCCGCGTCGTCGTAGAAGCGGGGTACGTACGCGCGTACCAGGTCGGCCTGTTCGGGCTGCCAGAAGCCCTGGGCGGTGGCGGTGAAGAGGTAGTTGGAGAGGTCGTCGCCGTCGAACATCGCGGTCCACGCCTGTTCCTTGGCGTGTGGGTCGGGCAGGGCGGCGCGGCAACGGGCGGCGCCTTCCTGGCCGTCGGCGGAGGGGTCGCGTTCGAGTTCGGCGGCGATGGCGGTTTCGTCGGTGGCGCCGAGGACGGCGAGGCGGGCGAGGACGCGCCAGCGCAGGTCGGGGTCGAGTTCGGGGCCGCCGGGGACGGTGCCGTCGGCGAGCCAGGCGGCGAGGGTCTCGGGGTGTGCGGCAGCGTCGATGAAGTGGCGTACGGCGACGAGGCGCAGGCCGGGGTGGTCGCCGTCCTCGGTGCGGCGGATGAGGTCGCGGCAGAGGGAGGAGAGGGTGGCGAGGGCGGCGGGGCGCTCTTCGGGGGTGACGTAGCGGTCGGCGATCTGGCCGGAGGCGAAGGCGAGGACGCCTTGGACGAGGGCGAGGTCGGTTTCCTGGGGGAGGTGGGCGCGGGCGGTGTCCAGGTAGGCGGTGGGGGTGAGTTCGCCGTCGCGGACGGCGTCGCGCAGGGCGTTCCAGACGACGGCGCGGGTGAGGGGGTCGGGGAGGCCGGAGAGGGCGGTGCGGACGGTGTCGTGGGAGGCGGGGTCGAAGCGGATCTTGGTGTAGGTGAGGTCGCGGTCGTTGAGGAGGAGCAGGGCGGGGCGTTTGCCGATGGGGTGGGGGGTGGTCTGGGGGATGTCGATCTCGAGGTGTTCGCGCAGGGTGAGGTGGCCGTCTTCGTCGGAGTGGTCCTGGTCGTAGAGGCCTACGGCGATGCGGTGGGGGCGGTTGCCGGTGTGTTCGACGGTGAGGGCGCACTGGCCGGCGTCGGTGGTGACGGTGGGGGTGAGGGTGTCGACGCCGGTGGTGCGCAGCCAGGCGTCGGCCCAGGCGTGGACGTCGCGTTGGGTGCTGGAGGCGAGGGAGTCGATGAAGTCGGCGAGGGTGGCGTTGGCGAAGCGGTGGCGGGCGAAGTGGGTGTTGATGCCGGCGAGGAAGTCCTTCTCGCCGAGCCAGGTGACGAGTTGGCGTAGTGCGGAGGCGCCCTTGGCGTAGGAGATGCCGTCGAAGTTGAGGAGGGCGGAGGCGGTGTCCTCGACGTTCTCGGGGGCGACGGGGTGGGTGGAGGGGCGTTGGTCGGCGTCGTAGCCCCAGGCTTTGCGGACGACGCCGAACTCGGTCCAGGTGGCGGTGAAGCGGGTTGCTTCGGCGGTGGTCTGGTAGCCCATGTATTCGGCGAAGGACTCGTTGAGCCAGATGTCGTCCCACCACTTGAGGGTGACGAGGTCGCCGAACCACATGTGGGCCATTTCGTGGGCGATGACCATGGCGCGGGTCTGGCGTTCGGTGTCGGTGACGGCGGAGCGGTAGACGAAGTCGTCGCGGAAGGTGACCAGTCCGGGGTTCTCCATGGCGCCGGCGTTGAACTCGGGGACGAAGGCCTGGTCGTAGGAGTCGAAGGGGTAGGGCTCTTCGAACTTCTCGTGGTAGCGGTCGAAGCACGCGCGTGTGACGTCGAGGATCTCGTCGGCGTCGGCGTCGAGGTAGGGGGCGAGGGAGCGGCGGCAGTGGATGCCGAAGGGGAGGGCGCGGTGTTCGGTGTGGACGGAGTGCCAGGGGCCGGCGGCGACGGCGACGAGGTAGGTGGAGATGGGTGGGGTGGGGGCGGCTTTCCAGGTGCCGTCGGTGTGTTCGGTGATGCCGTTGGCGAGGACGGTCCAGCCGTCGGGGGCTTTGACGGTGAGGGTGAAGACGGCTTTGAGGTCGGGCTGGTCGAAGGCGGCGAAGACGCGTTGGACGTCGTCCATGAACATCTGGGTGTAGACGTAGGTTTCGCCGTCGGCAGGATCGGTGAAGCGGTGCATGCCCTCGCCGGTGCGGGAGTAGCGCATGGTGGCCCGGACGGTGAGTTCGTGGTCGCCGGCGGTGAGGTTCTTCAGGGGCAGGCGGTTGTCGTCGAGGAGTTCCGTGTCGAGGGGTTTCCCGTCGAGGGTGGCGGTGTGCAGGGTGGCCGGCTTGAGCTCGACGAAGGTGTCCGCGCCCGTGCGCGCGGTGAACCGGATGACGGTCAGGGACTCGAAGGTCTCGTCGCCGGTGGTCAGGTCGAGTTCGACGGTGTAGTCGCGGACGTCGAGGAGCTGGGCACGGGTCTGCGCTTCGTCGCGCGTCAGTACGGACATGGGGGCCATGCTGCCTGATGGCGCGGCGGGGGCACAGGGGCGGATCGGTACGCGCCGTTTGTCGCTTCTCGCGCCGGAGCCGCCGTGCTAGGGGGCTGTGGGGAGCGGGGGGTGGGGGTCGTTTTCGCGTTGGAGGGGGACGCGGGTGTCGGGGACGGCGGCCGCGGGGTCTTTGACCAGTGCGCGCAGGGCGCGTACTTCGTGTTCGAGGGCGAGGTGGCGTCGGTGGGCGTCGTAGAGGTAGCGGACTTTGGTGCGCAGTGCCCAGGGGTCGACGGGTTTCATGACGAGGTCGGCGACGCGTAGTTCGAAGGCGGCGGAGGTCAGTTCGTGGTCGGGTCCGAAGCCGGTGAGCAGGATGACGGGGACGTGCTGGGTCTGTTCCAGCCGCCGCATGTAGCGCACGACGTCGAGTCCGCTGACGCCGGGCATGCGCACGTCGAGGAGAAGCAGGCCGACCTGTCCGCGCAGTACCTGCTTGAGTGCTTCGTCGCCGCTGGTGGCGCGGGCGAGGCGGTATCCCAGGGGGGCCAGTGCGCTTTCGAGCGCGTACAGCGTGTCCTGGTGGTCGTCGACGATGAGGATCTTGGCATCCGGCGGCATGACCCGACGTCCCTCCGCGATGGGACCACCAGCTTACGTCGGAACGCTGACGGGCAGTGCTCGTCGGCTGACACGGCGTACCGGCCGGTTCGTACGGGTGGGTGCGGCGCGGCGGGCGCCTGAGGGGGTGCGGGTTGTGCGGTGGGCCGGCGTGCGGGGGCCGTCCGTCGAGGTCAGCCGGTGGTGGGGGCCGCGCCGTTGACGGTGTCGTCGGCGATGCGCTCGTGGTGGCGGATGACCTCGGCGATGATGAAGTTGAGGAACTTCTCGGCGAAGGCCGGGTCGAGTTTGGCGCTCTCGGCGAGGGCGCGCAGCCGGGCGATCTGGCGTCCCTCTCGCGCGGGGTCGGCGGCGGGCAGCTGGTGGCGGGCCTTGAGGTGGCCGACCTGCTGGGTCGCCTTGAAGCGTTCGGCGAGCATGTGGATGACGGCGGCGTCGATGTTGTCGATGCTGGCCCGCAGCCGTTCGAGCTCTTCGCGGACGGCGGGGTCGACGTCGCCGGTTGCGGTGCCGCTGGTGTCGCTGGTGGTCATGGGCGTTCACCCTAGTCCGTCGTCCCTGGTGGCGGGGTGGGCGGGCGGTGGGATCGGCGGCGGTCGGGGGTTGCCGTGTCGTCGGATCCTCGTACGGTTCGGACCTTTGTGCGGTTCGGATCCTCGTGCGGTTCGGATCCTCGTACAGTGGAGACGGCTGCACTGCGTGCCGGGACGTCTTGGGGGTACGGACGTGGCGAACGGTGGTCCGGTCGAGCACGGCTTTCCGCATCTGGAGACGGTGCGGGCGGCCGTCACCGCGCTGTACAGGCGGTTGTCGTACGACACGGTGCACCGGTTCGCGGTCAGCGTGGCCCCGGCGGACGTGGCGTTCTGCGACTCCGACGACCTGTATCTGGGTGCGCAGCGGGTGGCGCGTGAGCTGGTGCGGCACTACCGGCTGCCGGACGCCCGGATGATCGTGGGGTTCCGTGAGATGCGGCATGCGGCGAACGTGGAGCTGGCGGCGGGCCCGGAGTACTTCGTCGAGCTCAACGAGCGGTTCCGGGCGCATCGGCGGGACATCGGCGCGGCGCTGGCCCACGAGATCATGCATGTCTTCCTGCACCGGCTGGGCCTGTCGTTCCCCGGGACCCGGGAGAACGAGATCCTCACCGACACGGCGACGACGTATCTGGGTGCGGGCTGGCTGCTGCTGGACGCCTACCGGGAGGACGCGGTCTCGTCGCAGAAGCTGGGGTATCTGACTCCGGAGGAGTTCGGGTACGTGCTGGCGAAGCGGGCGCTGGTCTTCGGGGAGGACCCGTCGACGTGGTTCACCAGTGCGCAGGCGTACACGGCGTATGTGCGGGGGCGGGAGCGGGCGCGGCTCGACGAGCGGCAGCCGCCGTTGTCGGCGGCGGGGTGGTCGGGGCGGCGGCGGTACGCGCGTGACCGGCGGCACGCGCAGGATCACCGGCCGCTCGCCGTCGTGGCGGACGCGCCGTACGACTTCGTCCCGGACGCGGGCGGTCCGCTGCGGGTGGCGTTCTCGTGTCCGACGTGTCTTCAGCGGATCCGGGTGCCGGTGCGCGGGCGGGTGCGGGCGCGGTGCGGGTTGTGCCGGACGGTGCTGGAGTGCGACACGTAGCCGACGGGCGGGGGTTTCCCAGGCCCTCGGTGGCATGTGGCCGGCGTCGGGGCAGGGCGGGCTGGTGTCGTGGCCGCGCCGGGGTCGGGCAGCTTCGGCGCGCGGGCCGGCCCGGCTGTCACGCCCCGTACACCCTCCCCGGCGGTTCCGCTCGTTCCAGCAGCATGCGTGCCGTCTCCCCCGCGTCCGCCGGGGTCCAGCGTGCGCCCTTGTCCATGGTCGGGCCGGCGCGCCAGCCCTCCATGACGGTGATGCGGCCGCCCTCCGCCTCGAACACGCGGCCGGTGACGCCCTCGCTGGCGGCGGAGCCGAGCCAGACGACCAGCGGGGAGACGTTCTCGGGGGCCATCGCGTCGAAGCCCGCGGCGGGCGCGGCCATGGTGTCGGCGAAGGTGCGTTCGGTCATACGGGTGCGGGCGGCGGGGGCGACGGCGTTGACCTGGACGCCGTAGCGGGCGAGTTCGGCGGCGGCGACCAGGGTCAGGGTGAGGATGCCGGCTTTGGCGGCGCTGTAGTTGCCCTGTCCGACCGAGCCGAGCAGTCCCGCGCCGCTGCTGGTGTTGATGATCCGGGCGTCGGGTGCGCGGCCGGCCTTGGCCTCGGCACGCCAGTGCGCGGCGGCGTGCTTGAGGGGCAGGAAGTGGCCCTTGAGGTGGACGCGTACGACGGCGTCCCAGTCGTCCTCGTCGAGGTTGACGAGCATCCGGTCGCGCAGGAAGCCGGCGTTGTTGACGAGAGTGTCGAGGCGGCCGTACGTGTCCAGCGCGGTGGTGACGAGGGAGGCGGCGCCCTCGGCGGTGGCGATGTCGCCGGTGTGGGCGACGGCCTCGCCGCCGGCCGCGCGGATCTCGGCTGCGACGCGGGCGGCGGGGCTGCCGAGGCCGGGAGCCCCGCCGGGGTGGGAGGCGTCGCCGGGGTGGGGGGTCTCGCCGGGGCCGGATGCGCCGTCGAGGCCGACGCCGAGGTCGTTGACGACGAGCCGGGCGCCCTCGGCGGCGAACGCGAGGGCGTGGGCGCGGCCCAGGCCCCGTCCGGCGCCGGTGACGACGACGACCCGCCCCGTGCACAGTCCTGTCATCTCACTTCTCCCTGTCTGGCGTCGTGGGCTCTGCCGCGCTTGCCGCGTCGAGGAACGCGGGCCGCTCGCCGCCGCCGTGGACGAGGAGGCCGGCGCCGCTGATGTAGGCGGCGGCGTCGGAGGCGAGGAAGACGGCCGCCGCGCCGATGTCGCTGGGCTCGGCGAGACGGCCGAGGGGGACGGTGCGGGCGACGGCGGCGACGCCGTCGTCGTCCCCGTAGTGGAGGTGGGACCGCTCGGTGCGGACCATGCCGGGGACGACGGTGTTGACGCGGACGTCCGGCGCCCATTCGACGGCCATCGAGCGGGCGAGGCTCTCCAGGCCGGCCTTGGCCGCGCCGTAGGCGGCGGTGCCGGGCGAGGGGCGTGAGCCGCTGACGCTGCCGATCATCACGATCGAGCCGCGGGTGCGCCGAAGGTGCTCGTAGGCGGCGAGGGACACGGTCAGCGGGGCGAGGAGGTTGAGTTCGAGGACGCGGACGTGGTGTCCGGCATCGGTGGGGGCGAGGGGGCGGTGGGGGGTGCCGCCCGCGTTGTTGACGAGTACGTCGAGGCGGGGCAGGCCGGTGAAGAAGCGCCGTACGGCTTCGGCGTCCCGGACGTCCAGTTCAGCGAACTCCGTTTTGGGCAGAGTGAGTTCGGGGGGTCGGCGGGCGCAGACGATGACGTGGGCGCCGGCTTCGGCGAAGGCCTGTGCGATGCCGGCGCCGACTCCGCGGGTGCCGCCGGTGATGACGGCCGTTCTGCCGTGCAGCGAGTTATCCACAGGCCCTCCCGCTCGTCCGTGGCGACTGCTAGCTTCGAAGCCTCACACCTAACAAATGTTTGGTGGAAAGGTAGCTGAGTGCGAAGGTAGCTGATGCGTCCATGGGTGTCTCCACCTCGTCCCCGGAAAAGGGGATTTCCGTCGTCACGGTCGACTTCCCGCCGGTGAACGCCGTGCCGGTGGCCGGCTGGTTCGCCCTGGCCGAGGCGGTGCGCATGGCAGGCCGCGATCCCGAGGTGCGGTGCGTGGTGCTGGCCGCCGAGGGGCGGGGCTTCAACGCGGGCGTGGACATCAAGGAGATACAGGCGCGGGGGGACGGTGCGCTGGTGGGGGCCAACCGCGGCTGCTTCGAGGCGTTCGCGGCGGTGTACGAGTGCGAGGTGCCGGTGGTGGCGGCGGTGCGGGGTTTCTGTCTGGGCGGCGGGGTGGGTCTGGTGGGGAACGCGGACGCGATCGTGGCGGGTGAGGACGCGGTGTTCGGGCTGCCGGAGCTGGACCGGGGAGCGCTCGGCGCGGCCACGCATCTGGCCCGGCTGGTCCCCCAGCATTTGATGCGCACGCTGTACTACACCTCGCGCACGGTCTCGGCGCGGGAGTTACGGGCGCACGGCGCGGTGTGGCGGGTGGTGCCGCCCGACGAGGTGGTCGCGGGCGCGCTGGAGCTGGCCCGGGAGATCGCCTCGAAGGACGGGGAGTTGCTGCGGCTGGCCAAGGCCGCTCTCAACGGGATCGATCCGGTGGACGTCCGCCGCAGCTACCGCTTCGAGCAGGGGTTCACCTACGAGGCGGGGGCGAGCGGGGTGGGCGAGCGGGTCCGGGCGCGCTTCGGAGGGGCCGAGGCGGCCGGGAAGGGGGAACGCGGGTGAGCGACAAGACGATGACCGCCGAGGAGGCGGTGTCCCGCCTGGAGAGCGGGATGACGCTGGGGATCGGCGGCTGGGGTTCACGGCGCAAGCCGATGGCGCTGGTCCGCGCGCTGCTCCGCTCCGATGTCGGAGACCTGACGGTGGTGTCGTACGGCGGTCCGGACGTGGGCATGCTCGCGGCGGCCGGCCGGATCAGGAGACTGGTGACCGCCTTCGTCACGCTGGACTCGATCCCGCTCGAACCGCACTACCGGGCGGCGCGGGAGCGGGGGGCCTTCGAGCTGACGGAGGTCGACGAGGCGATGTTCATGTGGGGGCTGCGGGCGGCCGCCCACCGGATGCCGTTCCTGCCGGTGCGGGCGGGGCTGGGTTCGGACGTGATGCGGGTCAACCCGGGTCTGCGGACGGTGACCTCGCCCTATGAGGACGGGGAGACGTTCGTGGCGATGCCCGCGTTGCGGCTGGACGCGGCGCTGGTGCACGTCAACCGGGCCGACCGGCTGGGCAACGGGCAGTATCTGGGGCCCGACCCCTACTTCGACGACCTGTTCTGCGAGGCGGCGGACGCGGCTTACGTGTCCTGCGAACGGGTCGTCGACACGGCGGAGTTGACTAAGGAGGCGGCGCCGCAGTCGCTGCTGCTCAAGCGGCACACGGTGACGGGTGTGGTCGAGGCCCCGAACGGGGCGCACTTCACGTCGTGCGCGCCCGACTACGGCCGGGACGAGGCGTTCCAGAAGCGGTACGCGACCACGGCGTGGCCGCAGTTCGCGGCGCGGTACCTCGCCGGGGACGAACGGGCGTACCGGTCGGCGGTCGGGGAGGAGACGTGAAGGAGCGGGAGCGGACCGGGCGCGGATCGGAGGAACGCGGGGGGCCGGCAGAGGCCTGGGCCGGTTCGGCGGAGGCGGGGGCCGGTTCGGCGGACGTGGGGGCCGGTTCAGCGGAGGTGGGGGCCGGTTCGCCGGCGGTCACCCGGGCCGAGTACTGCGTCGTCGCCTGCGCGGAGGTGTGGCGGGGGGCGGGTGAGGTCCTGGTGAGTCCCATGGGGCTGATCCCCTCGGTCGGCGCCCGGCTCGCCCGGCTCACCTTCGCTCCCCAGGTGCTGCTGACCGACGGCGAGGCGCTGCTCGTGGGCCCGGGCGGCGCAGTCGAGGGGTGGCTGCCCTACCGGCAGCATCTGGCGCTGGTGACGGGAGGGCGGCGGCACGTGATGATGGGGGCGAGCCAGATCGACCGGTTCGGCAACCAGAACATCTCGTGCATCGGCGACTGGGCGCGGCCGGCCCGGCAGTTGCTCGGGGTGCGGGGAGCACCCGTCAACACCCTGAACAATCCGACGAGTTACTGGGTGCCGAGGCACTCGCGGCGGGTCTTCGTGGAGAAGGTCGACATGGTGTGCGGGGTGGGGTACGACCGTGCCGGCGACGCGCCTCACCACCGTCTCGTGCGGGTGGTCACCGACCTGTGCGTCCTGGACTTCGGCGGCCCCGACCGTTCGATGCGGCTGGTCTCGCTGCATCCGGGGGTGAGCGTGGAGGAGGTGCGGGAGGCGACGGGGTTCGCGCTCTGCGTCCCGGACGAGGTGCCGTGCACGCGGGAGCCGACGGTGGAGGAGTTGCGGCTGATCCGTGAGGTGATCGATCCGGGGGGCGCCCGGGTGCGGGAGGTCGCGCACTGATGGAGACCGCGTTCACCCGGCTGGTCGGCGTCCGGTGTCCGATCGTGCAGACGGGGATGGGGTGGGTGGCCGGGCCGCGTCTGGTGTCGGCGGTGGCGAACGCCGGTGCGCTGGGCGTCCTCGCCTCGGCGACGATGACCGTCGACGGTCTGCGGGAAGCGATACGTGAGGTGAAGTCCCGTACGGACGCGCCGTTCGGGGTCAATCTGCGGGCGGACGCGCGGGACGCCGGGGACAGGGTGCGGGTGATGGTGGACGAGGGGGTGCGGGTGGCGTCGTTCGCGCTGGCCCCGTCCCGGGAGCTGATCGCCGAGCTGAAGGAGTCCGGTGTCGTCGTGATCCCGTCCGTGGGGGCGCGCCGGCACGCGGAGAAGGTCGTGGCGTGGGGTGCGGACGCGGTGCTGGTGCAGGGCGGTGAGGGCGGCGGGCACACCGGGGAGGTGGCGACGACGGTGCTGCTGCCGCAGGTCGTGGACGCCGTGGACGTGCCGGTGGTGGCGGCGGGCGGCTTCTTCGACGGGCGGGGCCTGGTCGCGGCGCTGGCGTACGGGGCGGCGGGGGTCGCGATGGGCACGCGGTTCCTGCTGACGTCGGACTCGACGGTGCCGGACGCGGTGAAGGCGCGGTATCTGGCGGCGACGGTCCGGGACGTGACGGTGACGCGGGCGGTGGACGGCCTGCCGCACCGCATGCTGCGTACGGAGCTGGTGGAGTCGCTGGAACGGTCGGGGCGGGTGCGGGCGCTGTCGCGGGCGGTGCGGCATGCGGCTCGGTTCCGGCGGCTGTCGGGGCTGGGGTGGGGGGAGATGGTGCGTGAGGGGTTGGCGTTGCGGCACGGCAAGGACCTGTCGTGGAGTCAGGTGCTGCTCGCCGCGAACACACCGATGCTGTTGCGGTCGGCGATGGTGGACGGGCGGACGGATCTGGGGGTGATGGCGGCGGGGCAGGTGGCGGGGGTGATCGAGGATCTGCCCTCGTGCGCGGAGCTGGTGGAGCGGCTGTTGGACGAAGCCCGGGCGGCCGTGGGCGCGTTGCCGGTGTCCGGTGGTTCGGGGGTGGCATGACGAGGACGGTCGTCGAGCGGTGGTCGGACGCCGGGGGGACGCCGTAGGTGAAGGCGCCGGCGAGGGTGCCGGCGCGGACGGCGTCCGCGCCCGTCCGAGTGCGCTGACGCTCGCTCAGACGCGTTCGATGATGGTGACGTTGGCCTGGCCTCCGCCCTCACACATGGTCTGGAGGCCGTAGCGGCCGCCGGTGCGTTCCAGTTCGTTCAGGAGGGTGGTCATGAGTTTGGCGCCCGTCGCGCCGAGGGGGTGGCCGAGGGCGATCGCGCCGCCGTTGACGTTGACCTTGGCGGGGTCCGCGCCGGTCTCCTTCAGCCAGGCCAGGACGACGGGTGCGAACGCCTCGTTGATCTCGACGAGGTCGATGTCGTCGAGGGACAGGCCCGTCTTCTTCAGCGCGTGGGCGGTGGCGGGGATGGGGGCGGTGAGCATGCGGACGGGGTCCTCGCCACGTACCGACAGGTGGTGGACGCGGGCGCGGGGGGTCAGACCGTGTTCGCGCACCGCGCGTTCGGAGGCGAGCAGCAGGGCGGCCGCTCCGTCGGACACCTGGGAGGAGCAGGCGGCGGTGACGGTTCCGCCGGGGATGACGGGCTTGAGTTGGGCCATCTTCTCCAGGGAGGTGTCGCGGCGGGGTCCTTCGTCGACGGTGACGTCGCCGTAGGGGACGGTCTCGCGTTCGAAGCGGCCCTCGTCGACGGCGCGCAGCGCCCGCCGGTGGGAGCGCAGCGCGAACTCCTCCTGGTCGGTGCGGCTGATGCCCCACTTGGCGGCGATCATCTCGGCGCCGGCGAACTGGTTGACGGGCCGGTCGCCGTAGCGGGCGCGCCAGCCCTCGCTGCCGGCGAAGGGGCCCTGGGTGAAGCCGAGCGGTTCGGCGGCCTGCCGGGTGGCGTAGGCGATGGGGATCTGCGACATGTTCTGCACGCCGCCGGCGACGACGAGGTCCTGGGTGCCGGAGAGCACGCCCTGCGCGGCGAAGTGCACGGCCTGCTGGGAGGATCCGCACTGCCGGTCGACGGTGACGCCGGGCACCTCCTCGGGCAGTCCGGCGGCGAGCCAGCAGGTGCGGGCGATGTCGCCGGCCTGCGGGCCGACGGCGTCCAGGCAGCCGAAGACGACGTCCTCGACGGCGGCCGGGTCGACGCCGGCCCGGGCGACGAGGGCTTTGAGGACGTGCGCGCCCAGGTCGGCGGGATGGACGCCGCTGAGTCCTCCCCCGCGTCGCCCGACGGGCGTGCGGACCGCTTCGACGATGTAGGCCTCGGCCATGTCATCCACTCCCTGGGGAATCTGCTTGCGCGGTCATTCGCGTACGGCGATCCCGTCCAGCACCATCGACAGGTACTGGCGGGCGATGTCCTCCGGGCTGTGCTGTCCGCCGGGCCGGTACCAGGAGGCGGCGACCCAGACGGTGTCGCGGACGAACCGGTAGGTGAGCCGGACGTCGAGGTCGGCGCGGAAGGCCCGGTCGGCGACCCCGCGTTCCAGTGTGGACAGCCACGTCTTCTCGAACCTGGCCTGTGACTCGGCGAGGAACGCGAACCGTTCCTGGGCGACGAGTTGCCGGCTCTCCTTCTGGTAGATGGCGACGGCGGCGCGGTGCCGGTCGATCTCCCGGAAGGATTCGGTGACGAGCGCTTCGAGTGTCTCGCGCGGGCCGAGCCGGGCGCCGAGGACGGTGTCGTAGCCGTCCCAGAGTTCGTCGAGGAAGGTGCGCAGGATCTCCTCCAGCATCGACTCCTTGGAGTCGAAGTGGTAGTAGAGGCTGCCCGCGAGCATGCCCGCGTGGTCCGCGATCTTGCGGACGGTGGTGGCGTTGTAGCCCTGTTCGGCGAAGACCTCGGCGGCGGTGTTGAGGAGTTCGCCGCGGCGGTCGCGGGCGCCGCCGGCCGCGGCCGGTTCCGGGGCGGTCACCTGGGGCTTCTTCTTGGTAGGCACGCGTTCATTGTCGCCTCCGCCTCAGGCGCGCTGGCTGCTGACCGACAGGACTTCGCCGGTCAGGTAGGAGGAGTAGTCGGAGGCGAGGAAGACGATCACGTTGGCGACCTCCCAGGGCTCGGCGTGGCGTCCGAAGGCCTCGCGCGCGGTGAGCTCCTGGAGCAGTTCGGGGGTGGTGACCTTGGCGAGGTGCGGGTGCATGGCGAGGCTGGGGGCCACCGCGTTGACCCGTACGCCGTAGTCGGCGGCTTCGACGGCGGCGCAGCGGGTCAGCGCCATGACGCCGGCCTTGGCGGCCGCGTAGTGGGCCTGTCCGGCCTGGGCGCGCCAGCCGGCGACGGAGGCGTTGTTGACGATGACTCCGCCGCCGGCGGGCCGCATGCGTCTGAGGGCGGCGCGGGTGCAGCGGAAGGTGCCGTTCAGTGTGACGTCCAGGACGCGGGTCCACTGCTCGTCGCTCATGTCGGTCAGGTGTGCGGTGCCGCCGAGGCCGGCGTTGTTGACGACGACGTCGAGCCGTCCGTGCGCGTCGACGGCGGCGTCGAACAGGGCGCGGACCTGGTCCTCGTCCGTCACGTCGCACGGCAGGGCGGTCACCGCGGCGTCGCCGAACTCGGCGGCGAGCGCGGCGTGGTGTTCCTTGAGGCGGCGCGTGTGGGCGTCGCTGATCAGTACGCGGGCGCCCTCCTGGAGGAAGCGGCGGGCGGTGGCGCCGCCGATGCCCGCGCCTGCGGCGGCGGTGACGACGGCGGTGCGGCCCGCCAGAAGTCCGTGTCCGGGGACGTAGGCCGGAGTCTCGACGCCTGTCATAGGGCCACGCTAACCTACCAAACACTTGTTAGGGAAGGACGTCGTCGATGGATCTCGCCTTCACGCCGGAAGAGGAAGCGCTTCGGGCCGGTGCCCGGGCCTGGCTGGCGGCGCATGTGCCGTCGTCGCCCCTGCCCTCGCTGGAGACCGAGGCCGGTTTCGCCGCGCACCGCGCCTGGGAGGCCGAGCTCGCCGCGGACCGCTGGTCGGTGGTGAACTGGCCGACGGCGTACGGGGGGAGGGACTGCGGGCTGATCGGCTGGCTGCTGTTCGAGGAGGAGTACTACGCGGCCGGCGCGCCCGGACGCGTCAACCAGAACGGCGTGAGCCTGCTGGCCCCCACCCTGTTCGAGCACGGCACCGAGGAGCAGCGCGACCGCGTCCTGCCGTCGATGGCGACCGGCAAGGTGGTGTGGGCGCAGGCCTGGTCGGAGCCAGAGGCCGGCTCGGACCTGGCGTCGCTCAGGGCCAGGGCGGTGCGCACGGCCGGCGGCTGGCTCCTGAGCGGACAGAAGACGTGGTCCTCCCGCGCCGCCTTCGCCGACCGGGCCTTCGGGCTGTTCCGCAGCGACCCGGACGCGCCGAAGCCCCACCAGGGCCTCACCTACGTCATGTTCGACCTGCGGGCGCCGGGCGTCACGGTCCGTCCGATCGGCCGGCTCGACGGGAAGCCGGCGTTCGCCGAGCTGTTCCTGGACGAGGTGTTCGTGCCGGACGAGGACGTCATCGGCGAGCCCGGGCAGGGCTGGCGGATCGCCATGGCGACGGCCGCCAACGAACGCGGCCTCACTCTGCGCTCCCCCGGCCGCTTCCTGGCGAGCGCGGACCGACTGCGGGACTTGTGGCGGGCGCGGGGCGCCCCCGAGTGGGCTCGGGAGCGGGTCGCCGACGCCGTGATCGGCGCCCGCGCCTACCGGTTGTTCACCTTCGCGGCCGCGTCCCGCTTCCTGGCGGGCGAGTCCCTGGGGCCCAAGTCCAGCCTGAACAAGGTGTTCTGGTCCGAGTACGACATCGCGCTGCACGAGACGGCCCTCGACCTGCTCGGCGGGGACGGCGAGCCGGCCGACGCCGACTGGGCCGAGCGGTACGTGTTCGCGCTCGCCGGCCCGATCTACGCCGGGGCCAACGAGATCCAGCGGGACATCATCGCCGAACGCCTGCTCGGCCTGCCGAAGGGGCGCCGCTGATGCGTTTTCGCCTCGACGACCAGCAGCGGGACTTCGCGGCCTCCCTGCACGCGATGCTCACCGCGGCGGGCACGCCCTCGGTGATACGGGACTGGAGTCGCGGCGACCCGGCGGGCGGCCGTGCGCTGTGGTCCCGTATCGCGCAGGCGGGCGTCTTCGCGCTGGCGGTTCCGGAGGAGTACGAGGGGCTGGGGCCACGTCCCGTCGAAGTCGCCGTCGCCTTCGTCGAGTTGGGGCGGCACGCGGTGCCGGGACCGCTCGTGGAGACGGTGACCGCCGCCGCGCTGCTCGCGCGGACCCCGCACGCGAAGCGCTTCCTGCCGGGGATCGCGGCCGGGGAGACGATGGCGACGCTGGCGTACGACGGTGTGCCCGCCCTGGACGGCGACGTGGCGACGCTGCACCTGTCCCTCTCCGCCGACGGGCTGCGGCTGGCCCCCGGCGCGGGCCCCGTCCGCACCGGCCTCGACCCCGCCCGCCGCCTCACCGCCCTCCTCCCGGGCGGCGAACTCCTCACCCCCGCGCCGGCGTCCCCCCTGCTGTGGGCGCGCCTCGCCACCGCCGCCCAGGCCCTGGGCGTCGGCCTGACGCTGCTCGAGCGCACCGTGGCCCACGTCGGGCGGCGCACCCAGTTCGGAGTGCCGATCGGCTCCTTCCAGGCGGTCAAGCACCGGCTGGCGGACGCGAAGATCGCCCTGGAGTTCGCCCGCCCTTTGGTCCTCGGAGCCGCCCTCACCATGACCGCGGCCGACGTGGCCGCCGCGAAGGTCAGCGCCTGCGAGGCGGCGTACACCACCGCCCGCGCCGCCCTGCACCTGCACGGCGCGCTCGGCTACACAGCCGAACACGACCTCTCTCTGTGGCTCACCAAGGCCCAGTCCCTCCGCCACTCCTGGGGCACCCCCCAAGCCTGCCGCACCACAGTCCTCGACACAGCCTGACTCAGCGGCCCCGCACGATGCCCTGGTGGCGCGCCGCCGCCAGCCACTGGGGGAACTCACCGAGGAGCCGGTCGTACAGCTCCGCGTCGGTCATTCGCCGCGGGTCGGAACCGGCGTGGAAGAAACCGGCGTTGTCGACGACCCGCTTGCCCGGCACGGCCAGTTCGTCGAGCCTGCGCAGGAAGTCGAACTGCCTGCTGCGAGGGTCCCCGAAACCGATGAACTGCCAGAACAGCGGCAGCTTGGCCGCCTTGCACAGATACCGCTCGGCAGCCGCCTTGCTGCTGGGGCCGCCGTCGGTCTGGAACACGACGAACGCCGGGTCCTGCGAGCCGCTGTCGAGGTAGTGGTCGATGACGGCGTCCATCGCGAGGTGGTAGTTCGTCCGGCCCATGTGCCCGAGACCGGCCACGCACCGCTCTATCCGCCCCGCGTGATCCGAGAGCGCGATCTCGGTGACGGCGTCCACTTCGGTGGAGAAGAACACGACGGGCACCCGGCCGTCGTCGTCGAGGTGGGCGGAGAGCCCCAGCACCCGGTCGGCGAGCGCCTGCACGCTGCCGTCGCCGTAGTAGGGCCGCATCGAGCCCGAGTGATCGACCACCAGATAGACAGCGGCTCGCTGCCCGTCGAGACCGTGCTCGACGAGGGACTCCCCGGCGCTCTTGTAGAGGCTGACCAGAGCGGGCGCGGTCTCCTCCACCTTGCTGAGACTGATCGCCACCATGGCCTCACTCTCCCACACCCGCACACAGTGCGACGGCGCCTGCCCGGGGTCCGGTCGGGGACTGGGCAGGCGCCGTCTGTGTTCCGCACGCCGTTGTACGGGACGTCTGTGAGGTGCCGTCAGACCGTCAGGGCGCGGTCCGTCGGGCGGATCGGGGCCGGCAGGTCGCTGGCTCCGCTCAGGTGGCGGTCGACGCCGCGGGCGGCCGAGCGGCCCTCCGCGATCGCCCACACGATGAGGGACTGGCCGCGGCCGGCGTCGCCGGCGACGTACACGCCCGGGACGTTGGTCTGGAAGTCGGCGTCGCGGGCGATGTTGCCGCGCTCGTCGAGCTCCAGGCCGAACTGCTCGACCAGGCCGTTCTCGCGGTCGGTGCCGGTGAAGCCCATGGCGAGGGTGACCAGCTGGGCGGGGATCTTGCGCTCGGTGCCCGGCTTCGGGGTCAGCTTGCCCTCGATGAACTCCACCTCGGTGAGGTGAAGCCACTGGACGTTGCCGTCCTCGTCGCCCTCGAAGTGGGTGGTGGAGACGGCGTAGACCCGCTCGCCGCCCTCCTCGTGCGCCGAGGTGACCTTGTAGAGCATCGGGAAGGTCGGCCACGGCTGGGCGACCGCGTTCCGCTCCTCGCCCGGGCGGGGCATGATCTCCAGCTGGGTGACGGAGGCCGCGCCCTGGCGGTGGGCGGTGCCCACGCAGTCCGCGCCGGTGTCGCCGCCGCCGATGACGACGACGTGCTTGCCCTCGGCGGAGATCGGGGGCGCCACGAAGTCGCCCTCCTGCACCTTGTTGGCCAGCGGCAGGTACTCCATGGCCTGGTAGACGCCCTTGAGCTCGCGTCCGGGGACCTGCAGGTCGCGGGCGGTGGTGGCGCCGGCGGCGATGACGACCGCGTCGTAGCGCTTCTTCAGGTCGGTCGCCTTGAGGTCGCGGCCGATCTCCACGCCGGTGCGGAAGCGGGTGCCCTCCGCGCGCATCTGCTCGATGCGGCGGTTGATGTGCCGCTTCTCCATCTTGAACTCGGGGATGCCGTAGCGCAGGAGGCCGCCGATACGGTCCGCGCGCTCGTAGACGGCGACGGTGTGGCCGGCCCGGGTCAGCTGCTGGGCGGCGGCCAGACCGGCCGGGCCCGAGCCGATCACGGCGACCGTCTTGCCGGACAGACGCTCGGGCGCCTGCGGGGCGACGTCACCGGTCTCCCACGCCTTGTCGATGATCGAGACCTCGACGTTCTTGATGGTCACCGGCGACTGGTTGATGCCGAGCACGCACGCCGACTCGCACGGGGCCGGGCACAGCCGCCCGGTGAACTCCGGGAAGTTGTTCGTCGCGTGGAGCCGCTCCGAGGCGGCCCCCCAGTCCTCGCGGTAGGCGTAGTCGTTCCACTCGGGGATCAGGTTCCCCAGCGGACAGCCGTTGTGGCAGAACGGGATGCCGCAGTCCATGCACCGGCTGGCCTGCTTGCTGATGATCGGCAGCAGCGAGCCGGGAACGTAGACCTCGTTCCAGTCCTTGATGCGGACGTCGACGGGGCGGGACTTGGCGACCTCACGCCCGTGGTTCAGGAAGCCCTTCGGGTCAGCCATTGATCGCCGCCTCCATCATCTTCTCGGTGATCTCGGTCTCGGAGAGACCGGCCTGCTCGGCGGCGACCTTGGCGGCGAGCACTGCCTTGTACGTGCTGGGGATGATCTTGCTGAAGCGCTCCACGGCGTCGTCCCACTCGGCGAGCAGCTTCTCGGCGACCGTCGATCCGGTCTCCTCGGCGTGGCGGCGCACCACGTCGTGCAGCCACTGCTTGTCGGTGTCGTCCAGGGCCTCGATCGCGTCGACGTTGCCCACGTTGACGTTGTCGCGGTCCAGGTCGATGACGTAGGCGATGCCGCCCGACATGCCGGCCGCGAAGTTGCGGCCCGTCTCGCCGAGGACGACCGCGTGACCGCCGGTCATGTACTCGCAGCCGTGGTCGCCCACGCCCTCGGAGACGACCGTCGCGCCGGAGTTGCGGACGCAGAACCGCTCACCGGTGCGGCCGCGCAGGAACAGTTCGCCGCCGGTCGCGCCGTAGGCGATCGTGTTGCCCGCGATCGTCGAGTACTCGGCGAGGTGGTCGGCGCCCCGGTCGGGACGGACGATCACACGGCCGCCGGACAGGCCCTTGCCGACGTAGTCGTTGGCGTCGCCCTCCAGGCGCAGCGTGACGCCGCGCGGCAGGAAGGCGCCGAAGGACTGGCCCGCGCTGCCGGTGAAGGTGATGTCGATGGTGTCCTCGGGCAGGCCCGCGCCGCCGAACTTCTTCGTCACCTCGTGGCCGAGCATGGTGCCGACCGTGCGGTTGATGTTGCGGATCTGGACCTGGGCGCGCACCGGCTGGGCGTCGGTCGCGGAGTCCGCGGCCAGGGCGTCGGCGGCGAGCTTGATCAGCTCGTTGTCGAGCGCCTTCGCCAGGCCGTGGTCCTGGGCGACGACCTGGTGCATCGCCGCGCCCTCGGGCAGTTCGGGCACGTGGAAGAGGGGCTCCAGGTTGAGGCCCTGCGCCTTCCAGTGGTCGACCGCCCGCGTCACGTCGAGGACCTCGGCGTGGCCGACGGCCTCCTCGATGGAGCGGAAGCCCAGCTCGGCCAGCAGCTCGCGGACCTCCTGCGCGATGAACTGGAAGAAGTTCACCACGTGCTCGGCCTTGCCGGTGTAGCGCTCGCGCAGCGTCGGGTTCTGGGTGGCGATGCCGACCGGGCAGGTGTCCAGGTGGCAGACGCGCATCATGACGCAGCCGGAGACGACGAGCGGCGCGGTCGCGAAACCGAACTCCTCGGCGCCGAGCAGCGCGGCGATGATCACGTCGCGGCCGGTCTTGAGCTGGCCGTCGGTCTGCACGACGATCCGGTCGCGCAGGCCGTTGAGCAGCAGGGTCTGCTGGGTCTCGGCGAGGCCGAGCTCCCAGGGGCCGCCCGCGTGCTTCAGCGAGGTCAGCGGGGAGGCGCCGGTGCCGCCGTCGTGGCCGGAGATGAGGACGACGTCCGCGTGCGCCTTGGACACGCCCGCCGCGACCGTGCCGACGCCGACCTCGGAGACCAGCTTCACGTGAATCCGCGCCTGCGGGTTCGCGTTCTTCAGGTCGTGGATCAGCTGGGCCAGGTCCTCGATGGAGTAGATGTCGTGGTGCGGCGGCGGGGAGATCAGGCCGACGCCGGGGGTGGAGTGCCGGGTCTTGGCCACCCACGGGTACACCTTGTGGCCGGGCAGCTGGCCGCCCTCGCCGGGCTTGGCGCCCTGGGCCATCTTGATCTGGATGTCGTCCGCGTTGACCAGGTACTCCGAGGTCACGCCGAAGCGGCCGGAGGCGACCTGCTTGATCGCGGAGCGGCGGGCCGGGTCGTACAGGCGCTCCGGGTCCTCGCCGCCCTCACCGGTGTTGGACTTGCCGCCCAGCTGGTTCATGGCGATGGCGAGGGTCTCGTGCGCCTCCTGGGAGATGGAGCCGTACGACATGGCGCCGGTGGAGAAGCGCTTGACGATCTCGGAGACGGGCTCGACCTCGTCGATGGAGATCGGCTGCCGGCCCTCGCTCTTGAAGCCGAACAGGCCGCGGAGCGTCATGAGCCGCTCGGACTGCTCGTTCACACGGTCCGTGTACTTCTTGAAGATGTCGTAGCGGCCGGTGCGCGTGGAGTGCTGGAGGCGGAAGACCGTGTCCGGGTCGAACAGGTGGGGCTCGCCCTCGCGGCGCCACTGGTACTCGCCGCCTATCTCCAGGGCCCGGTGGGCCGGCGCGATGCCGGACGCCGGGTAGGCCTTGGCGTGGCGGGCGGCGACCTCCTGGGCGACGACGTCGATGCCGACGCCGCCGATCTTGGTGGCGGTGCCGTTGAAGTACTTCTCCACGAAGGCCTCGTCGAGGCCGACGGCCTCGAACACCTGGGCGCCGCGGTAGGAGGCGACGGTGGAGATGCCCATCTTGGACATGACCTTCAGGACGCCCTTGCCGAGGGCGTAGATCAGGTTGCGGATGGCCTTCTCGGCCTCGATGTCCGACAGGAAGGTGCCCGCGCGGACCAGGTCCTCGACGGACTCCATGGCCAGGTAGGGGTTGACGGCGGCGGCGCCGAAGCCGATCAGCAGGGCCACGTGGTGGACCTCGCGGACGTCGCCGGCCTCGACCAGCAGGCCCACCTGGGTGCGCTGCTTGGTGCGGATGAGGTGGTGGTGGACGGCCGCGGTGAGCAGCAGCGACGGGATCGGCGCGTGCTCGGCGTCGGAGTGCCGGTCGGACAGGACGATCAGACGGGCGCCGTTGTCTATGGCGGCGTCGGCCTCGGCGCAGATCTCCTCGATGCGGGCTGCCAGCGCGTCGCCGCCGCCGTGCACCCGGTACAGGCCGGAGAGGGTCGCGGCCTTGAAGCCGGGCATGTCGCCGTCGGCGTTGATGTGGATGAGCTTGGCCAGCTCGTCGTTGTCGATGACCGGGAACGGCAGGGTGACGCTGCGACAGGAGGCCGCCGTCGGCTCCAGGAGGTTGCCCTCGGGGCCCAGCGAGGAACGCAGCGAGGTGACGAGCTCCTCGCGGATGGCGTCCAGCGGCGGGTTGGTGACCTGGGCGAACAGCTGGGTGAAGTAGTCGAAGAGCAGTCGCGGGCGCGAGGAAAGCGCGGCGATCGGCGAGTCGGTGCCCATCGAGCCGATCGGCTCGGCGCCGGCCTTGGCCATCGGCGCGAGGATGACGCGCAGCTCCTCCTCGGTGTAGCCGAAGGTCTGCTGGCGGCGGGTGACCGAGGCGTGGGTGTGCACGATGTGCTCGCGCTCGGGCAGGTCGACCAGCTCGATCTCGCCGGCCTCCAGCCATTCGGCGTAGGGGTGCTCGGCGGCGAGCTGCGCCTTGACCTCGTCGTCCTCGATGATGCGGTGCTCGGCGGTGTCGACGAGGAACATGCGGCCGGGCTGCAGCCGGCCCTTGCGGACGACCTTGGCGGGGTCGATGTCGAGGACGCCGACCTCGGAGCCGAGGACGACGAGACCGTCGTCGGTGACCCAGTAGCGGCCGGGGCGCAGGCCGTTGCGGTCGAGGACGGCGCCGACCTGGGTGCCGTCGGTGAAGGTGACGCAGGCGGGGCCGTCCCAGGGCTCCATCATCGTGGAGTGGAACTGGTAGAAGGCGCGCCGGGCCGGGTCCATGGAGTCGTGGTTCTCCCACGCCTCCGGGATCATCATCAGCACGGAGTGCGGCAGCGAGCGTCCGCCCAGGTGAAGGAGTTCGAGCACCTCGTCGAAGGACGCCGAGTCGGAGGCGTCCGGCGTGCAGACGGGGAAGATCCGCTCGAGGGCCTTGTCGTCCGTGCCGAACAGGTCCGAGACCAGCTGGGACTCGCGGGCGCGCATCCAGTTGCGGTTGCCCTTGACGGTGTTGATCTCACCGTTGTGCGCGACGAAGCGGTACGGGTGGGCGAGCGGCCAGCTCGGGAAGGTGTTCGTGGAGAAGCGGGAGTGGACCAGGGCGACGGCCGAGGCGAAGCGGCGGTCGGACAGGTCGGGGAAGAACGGCTCCAGCTGGCCGGTGGTGAGCATGCCCTTGTGGACGATGGTCCGCGCGGACAGCGAGGGGAAGTAGACGCCGGCCTCGCGCTCGGCGCGCTTGCGCAGCACGAAGGCCTTGCGGTCGAGGGCGATGCCCTCGCTGGCGCCGTCGGCGACGAAGATCTCCCGGAAGGCGGGCATCGTCGAACGCGCGGTGGCGCCGAGGAGCTCGGGGGCGACGGGGACCTCGCGCCAGCCGAGGACGGTGAGGCCCTCCTCGCCGGCGATCGTCTCGATGCGCGAGACGGCTTCCTGGGCGCCGTCCTCGGGGAGGAAGGCGATGCCGACGGCGTAGGAGCCGGCCTCGGGCAGGTCGAATCCGGCGACCTCGCGGAAGAAGGCGTCCGGGACCTGGGTGAGGATGCCCGCGCCGTCGCCGGAGTCCGGCTCGGAGCCGGTGGCGCCGCGGTGCTCGAGGTTGCGCAGGACGGTCAGCGCCTGCTCGACCAGCGTATGGCTCGCCTCGCCCGTCAGAGTGGCCACGAATCCGACGCCGCAGGCGTCGTGCTCGTTGCGGGGGTCGTACATACCCTGCGCAGCAGGGCGAGCATCCATGAAGGACCAGTTTCGGCCATTCATGGAGTGCTGGGACGGCTGGCGCGGCGTACGCATCGGCTCTCCCGTCGTCGTCAAGTGGCATATGCAGATTGCCGAGGGACGACGTTGGCCCTCTGCGTCGGTGCAAAATTTCGTGCAGGTTACATGATGGAGCGGTTCTCGGGAAGCGGATACTCCGTTCCAACATGCGGACACCGTGGGGGTGCGGAGGGGGTACCGCGGCACGGCTCGAAGTATGTGGGTGCCGGTGCGGACGGGGATCGATCGGATCGGTCCATCGGCGGTGGAGGCGGAGGGAGCGGCGTCGCTCATCCCGCGGGTGCACGGCAGGCGTCATTGCCCACAGCGCTTACGGCTCATGCCCGGTGGTCATGCGGTCGAAACCAGCGAGTAACGGCTACTTATGCGCCCTCTCGCATAAGTAGCATCCGCGTCATCCTACGGCGGTTCCGAACAGGCTGCCCAGGGCGTACGTCACACCGGCGGCCGCTCCTCCGAGGGCGAGCTGGCGCAGGCCGCTGTACCACCAGCTGCGCGCCGTCACCCTGGCCACGACCGCACCGCACAGGAAGAGCCCGAGCAGCGCGAGCAGCACGGCGGGCCACAGGGCGCTCGCACCCAGCAGATACGGCAGGACGGGCAGCAGCGCGCCGAGCGCGAAGGCGCCGAAGCTCGACACGGCGGCGACCGCCGGCGAGGGCAGGTCGCCGGGATCGATGCCCAGCTCCTCGCGGGCGTGTATCTCCAGGGCCTGCTCGGGATCGCGCGACAGCTGCCGTGCGACCTGCCGGGCGAGGGAGGCCTCGACGCCCCGCGCCTCGTACAGCGCGGCGAGCTCCGCCTCCTCGTCCTCGGGGTGCTTGCGCAGCTCCCGGCGTTCGACGTCGAGCTCGGCCTCGACGAGCTCGCGCTGCGAGGCGACGGAGGTGTACTCACCGGCGGCCATGGAGAACGCGCCGGCCGCGAGTCCGGCGAGCCCGGTGAGCACGATGCCCGCACGGCCGACCGACCCGCCGGCGACGCCGGTCATCAGGGCGAGATTGGAGACCAGACCGTCCATCGCACCGAAGACGGCGGGACGCAGCCAGCCTCCGTTCACGTCGCGGTGGGTGTGGTTGTCACGGTGCGCCTCGTGCAGCGCGGCTTCCGTCTCGATGATGGCCACGGGACTCCCCCATAACTGAGCCTAAGCTAACTTTGGACGTCTTCTACCCTTTGACAACGTCCACCCTACGGCCGGGATTCCCCGCCCGCCAGCAAGGAGAGGCTGCCTTAACCTGCGCTTTCTCTGGTTTCGCTCACCTGAACGACTCGCTGTCGACCGGGTGACATGGCGGCCGCGCAGGCTCAGGTCAACCGCCGACGGTGGGACACATCCGCAAAGGGCTCCGCGCCCGTGCGCAGCCCCCTCAGGAGAGGCCCCGTATGGCATCGACCGCCTGCATCACCTCGGTGACGGCGCCGGGGGACGCCGTCGGACTGCGCGAACGGGCCCGCGGCGCGTTGCTCGGCCTCGCCGTCGGAGACGCCCTCGGCGCACCGGCCGAGAACATGAGGCCCTCGCAGATCCGCGCCCGCTGGGGCCGCGTCACGGGGTACGTCGCCGAGAAGCCTGCCGGCACGGACGACACCGAGTACGCGATCTTCTCGGGGCTGCTGCTGGCCCGGCACGGCTCGGCGCTGACCCCGGCGCATGTGGAGGCGGCCTGGCACCAGTGGATCGCCGGCCGCGCCGAAGGGCCCTTCCGCGGGGCGGGCTTCAGCGAGCGCGGCACCCTGGAGAACCTGCGCCGGGGGCTGGCCGCGCCCGTCTCCGCCCAGCACCGGCACGCCTGGAGCGACGGCCTCGCCATGCGCGCGGCGCCTTTCGGCGTCTTCGCGGCCGGCCGGCCCGCCGAGGCGGCCCGGCTCGTCGCCGTCGACGGCTCGGTCAGCCATGACGGCGAGGGCATCCACGGCGGGCAGGCGGTCGCGGCGGGGGTCGCGGCGGCGATGGCGGGCGCCTCCCCGGTCGCCGTCGTCGCCGCCGCGCTGGCCGTCGTTCCCGAGGACTCCTGGACGGCCCGCTCCCTGCGCCGCGCGGTCACGGTCGCCCATCGCGGCGAACGGGCGGTCCGCTCGGCCGTCGTGATCGGCGGCTATCCGTGGACCGACCTGGCCCCCGAGGCCGTGGCGCTCGCCTTCGGCGCGTACGCGGCGGCGGACGGCGACTTCCGGGACGCCGTGCTGACGGCCGTGAACATGGGCCGTGACGCCGACACCACGGCCGCGGTGGCGGGCGCGCTGGCCGGGGCGACCCAGGGCGTCTCGGCGATCCCGCCCGAGTGGGCGGCCCCCATCGGCCCGGCGCGCGGCACGTGCCTGCCCTCCATGGCGGGCCACCACATCCTGGACGTGGCGGAACTGCTGATCCCCGACGAGGACCGCCGATGGGACACCACCGGCTCCACCCCCGCCCCCCACAAGGCGGAGGCCCTCTCATGACCCCACCGGCCCCCTGGACCGAAACCACCCCACCGGCCACGCACCCCACCGAACCCACAGCCGCACCCCCACCGGAGAGGACCACACCCGGGGCAACGCCGGACGACGCCACGCTCACTGCGCCACCGGACGACGCCGCACACACGGCACCTCCGGGCAAAGCCGCACCTGGGGCACCACCAAAAGACGCCACACACGCGGCGGTCGACGCCGCACTCACAGCACCGCCGGACAGCCCCCCGCCCCTCGCCCAGCCGGACGGGGCCGGACCACCCCCGGCAAAACCGAAAGAAGCCGCACCCCCCGCACCGCCGAAAGAAGCCGCACCCCCCGCACCCTCAGCGCAGCCCCACGGACTCGCGGTCGCCGACGGTGGGGGCGCTCCACAGGGGCCACCCGCACCCGGCGACGAGAGCCGCACGGGCGGTGCGGGTGGGAAACACCCCCCGGCCGAAGGCGAAGCCGAGGCCGTAAAGCCGCCCGCCCGCCGCCAGGCACCCCGCACCGAGGGCCTCCTCCTGGGCCTGGCCGCAGGCGACGCCGCCGGATGGCCCGCCGCCCGCCACCGAGCGGCCCGCATGCCGGAGTGGACCCGCCGCCTCACCCGCGAGCTCGACACCTTCGCCGAGCAGAACGCGACGACCACGCTCCCCGTCCCCATCGCCCTCAACCAGTCCCCCGAGCCCCTCCGCCTCGGCCCCTCCGACGACGCCGAATGGGCGGCCTTCGCCGCCGAGGCCGTCCTGCGCGCCGGCGACGACACCGCCCTGGGCGACCTCAGCCGGGACCGCCGGATGCGCGCCGCCATCGACCTCACCTGGAACGCCCTCGCCGCCGAGGTCGCCGCCGCGGCCGAGCGCGCCCCGGAGGCCGAGTCGGCCGTACTGCCCCTGCGCGCCCGCATCTCCGTACGGGCCGGGCTGGGCAACCTGGCCACCGGTCTGCGCCCGCCCGCGACCGGGCACGACAACCCGCACTACTTCGACGACGCCGCCTGCGTACGCGCGTGCGTGCTCGCCGTGGCCCACCCCGGCGACCCGCGACGGGCCGCCGACCTCGCCGAGTTCGACGCCCGCTACACCCAGGACGGCGACGGCGTGCACGGCGCCCGGGCGATGGCGGCGGCGCTCGCGCTCGCCCTGGCCGGCGCACGGACGCGGGAGTGCGTGACGGCCGCCCTCGCCGAACTGCCCGAGGAGACGGAGATCGGCCGCAACGCCCGCCACGCGCTGGAACTCGCGCACCGCGCGGAGAGCGCCTTCGCGCTGGTGCCGCTGCTGGAACACCAGATCGTCGACCACGTGTACAGCTACGGCGTCGCGGCCGCCGAGACCGTCCCGGTGGCCCTGGCTCTCACCCTCGCCGCCGACGGCCGGATCGCCGAGGCGGTGCCGGCGGCGGCCTGTCTGTCGCGGGTGGCGGACTCCGCCCCCGCCCTCGCGGGCGCGCTCACCGGCGCGCTGGGCGGCGCCGCCGCGATCCCCGACTCCTGGCGCGCGGCCTGCCGCACCCTCTCCGGCTGCGCTCTCCCCCGCCTCACCGACACCGACCTCGTGGAACTCGCCGGGCTCCTGGAAACCACGCGACCGGCCCCACCGGAGGGATGATTCGGGCCATGACCCCCGAAAACCGGAGAACACCCCGCACACCACCCGAAGCGCCACCCGAAGCACCCCCCGGCGGGCCCCGCGGTCCCGGCCCGGCGCTGGAGGAGCGCGTCGTCGGCGCCCTCGTCGGCGCGGCCGTCGGCGACGCCCTCGGCGGTCCCGTCGAGGGCTACTCCCCCGACCAGATCCTCCAGCGGCACGGCGGTCGCGTCCACGGCGTCGTCGGCCCGTGGCACGGCGACGACTGGCGCACGGCCCGCCCCGTCGCCCCGTACCACAAGGGCGACGGGCACGTCACCGACGACACGTTGATGACGCACGCGCTGGTCCGCGTCTACGCCATGGTCCGCGACCACCTCGACGCGTACGCGCTCGCCGACCACCTGGTCCCCGACCTGATGACGAACCCGCGCTGGATCCCGGAGCTGGAGGCGGAGACGCTCCCCCTGCACCGGATCTTCCTGGCGGAGAAGTGGCTGGTGGCACGGCTGCACTACGGCCACGTCGACCCCCGTGAGGCGGGCGTCGGCAACATCGTCAACTGCGGGGCGGCGATGTACACGGCCCCCGTCGGCCTGGTCAACGCCGCGAACCCGGCGGCCGCGTACGCCGAGGCGATCGATCTCGCGGGCGCCCACCAGTCGTCGTACGGCAGGGAGGCGGCCGGCGTCCTCGCGGCGGCGGTCGCGGCGGCCTCGGCTCCGGGGGCGACGCCGGACTCGGTGGTGACGGCGTGTCTGGCCCTGGCGAAGGACGGCACCCGGACGGCGATCGAGAAGGTGTGCGAGACGGCGGCCCGGTACACCGACTTCGAGTCCGCCCTGGCCCCGCTGCGCGCGGCCGTCGCCCCCTACGACACGGTGGGCCCCGACTACAGGTCCCCGGCTCCCGACGCCCGCCGTCCCTCACGTGTGCGCGCGATCGAGGAACTCCCCGTGGCGCTGGGCATGCTGGTGGTGGCCGGCGGCGACTACCGGCACGCCGTCCTGGGCGCGGTGAACTACGGCCGCGACTGCGACTCGATCGCGACCATGGCCGGCGCGATGGCCGGCGCGATGGGCTCCCCCGTCCCGGACGAGTGGTCCAAGCGGGTCGCGGAGGCGAGCCAGCTGGACCTGTGGGAGCCGGCCCGCACGCTCACGGAGGTCGCCCGGGAGGTCTTCGCCCGTGACGTCCGCGCCCGCCGGGCACACGAGAGCGCCTTCGCCGCCCTCGGAGGCACGCGATGCTCCGACTGACCTGGGCCCAGCCTGAGGACCTCCTCGGCCACGAGCTCCGGCAGGCCGCCCAGGACGGCCGCAACGCCTCGGCCGTCGCCGCCGTCGCGGCCCGCTGGAAGAGGGCCGGCGGCTGGGATCCCCCGGCCCGGGCCGGTGCCTCCCCCGAGCCCGCCTCCCCCTACCTCCGGCTGCTCGCGGAGGACCTCCTGGACGAACTGGCCGACCTGCCCGCCGCCACGTCGGAGGACGAGCCCACCGACCTGGACGGCGTCCGGCGCCTCTGCCCGCACTGGCCCCGCCCGGCCGCCGCGGCCCCGGCCCCGGCCGTCACGCCCGCCGCCCTGGAAGCCGCCTGGCTCGGCCGGGCCGTCGGCTGCCTCCTCGGCAAACCGGTGGAGAAGCTGCCCCTCGACGGCATCCGCGCCCTCGCGAGGTCCACCGGGAACTGGCCGCTGAACGGGTACTTCACCGCCCGGGGCGTCCCGGCCGACCTGCTCGCCGCGCACCCCTGGAACCGCCGCTCGGCCGCCACGTCCCTCGCCGAGAACATCGACGGCATGCCCGAGGACGACGACCTCGACTACCCCCTGCTCAACCTGCTCCTGCTGCAACGCCACGGCCACGCCTTCACCACCGCCGACGTCGCCCGGCTCTGGCTGGACGAACTCCCCGCCGGCCGCGCCTTCACCTCCGAACGCCTCGCCTACCGCAACCTGCTGTGCGGCCTCGAACCCCCGCGCACCGCCCGCCACCGCAACCCCTTCCGCGAGTGGATCGGCGCCCTCATCCGCGCCGACATGCACGGCTGGACCAACCCCGGCGACCCGGCCGCCGCGGCGGAACAGGCGCACCGCGACGCCACCCTCACCCACACCGCCAACGGCGTCTACGCGGCCATGTTCACGGCCGCCGCCATCGCCACCGCCGCGACCGGCACGCACGACGTCCACGCCTGCCTCGCCGCCGGCCTCACCGTCGTACCGCCCCGCTCCCGGCTGGCCCGCGCCGTCACCCACGCCGTCCGGCTCGCCCGGTCCCACGACGACTTCGACACCGTCGTGGACGAACTCCACACCGCGTACGGCGCGACCCACCACTGGGTCCACGCCGTCCCCAACACCGCCCTGCTCGCCGCCGCCCTCACCCACGCCGACGGGGACTTCACCGGCTCCATCACCCGTGCGGTCGCGGGCGGCTGGGACACCGACTCCAACGGGGCCACCGCCGGCTCGGTCGCCGCGCTCCTCGCCGGCGACCCCGCCGCCCTCCCCGACCGCTGGACGGCGCCCCTGAAGAACCGCCTCGCCACCTCGGTCGGCGGCTTCGACGGCGCCGGCTTCGACACCCTCGCCCACCTCACCCACCGGGAGGTCGCACGCCCATGACCGACATCGTCGTGCTCGGCAGCACCAACATGGACCTCGTCGCCTACGTCGCGAAGCCCCCACAGCGCGGGGAGACCGTCACCGGGCGGGAGTTCCGCACGGTCCCCGGCGGCAAGGGCGCCAACCAGGCGATCGCCGCAGCCCACGCGGGCGCCAACGTCTCGATGATCGGCGCCGTCGGCAACGACGCCTTCGGCTCCCGGCTGCGCTCCACCCTGGAGCACTCCGGCGTCGACACCGACCACCTGCGCACGGTGGAGGGCCCCTCCGGCACCGCGCACATCGTCGTCGACGACGAGGGCGGCAACGCGATCGTCGTCGTCCCCGGCGCGAACGGCACCGTCGACCACCTCGTGCCCGGCGACGAGGCCCTCATCGCCTCCGCCGACGCACTGCTGCTCCAGCTGGAGGTCCCCCTCGCGGCCGTCGTGGCCGGCGCGCAGGCGGCCCGCGCCCACGGCGTGCGGACCGTCCTCACGCCCGCCCCCGCCCAGCACCTGCCCCCCGAACTCCTCGACACCACGGACCTGTTGGTGCCCAACGAGCACGAGGCCACCATCCTCACCGGCCGTATCGACCCGCGTGAGGCCGCCCTCGCCCTCCTGGACAGCGTCCCGGAGGTCGTCGTCACCCTCGGCGCGTCCGGCTGCCTGTACGCGACCCGCGGCGCCGAACCGCTGACCGTCCCCGCGCCTCACGTCACCGCCGTGGACTCCACCGGCGCGGGCGACACCTTCGTCGGCGCCCTCGCCGTGGCCCTCGGCGAGGAGCGTCCCGTGCGGGAGGCGCTCACGTGGGCGGCGGCCGCGGCGGCGCTGTCGGTCCAGCGGTGGGGAGCGTCGGCGTCCATGCCGTACCGATCCGAGATCGACAAGCAGCACGCCTCATGACCGGGACCCGGACGGCCGCCGCGTCCCCGGCGCCGGCCCCGCTGCACGGTCTGCGCGTCCTGGACCTGGCCACCCTCTTCGCCGGCCCCCTCGCGGCCACCATGCTCGGCGACTTCGGCGCCGAGGTCGTCAAGGTCGAGCACCCGGACAGGCCCGACCCCTCCCGGGGGCACGGCCCCGCCAAGGACGGCGTCGGGCTGTGGTGGAAGCTCCTCGGCCGCAACAAACGCGCGATCACGCTGAACCTGTCCCGGCCGGGCGGCCGGGCCGCCCTGCTGCGCCTCGCCGCCACCGCGGACGTGATCATCGAGAACTTCCGTCCCGGGACCCTGGAGAAGTGGGACCTCGGCTGGGAGGAACTGTCGGCCGTCAACCCCCGGCTGATCCTCACCCGGGTCACCGCCTTCGGCCAGTTCGGGCCCTACGCCCACCGCCCCGGCTTCGGCACCCTCGCCGAGGCGATGAGCGGCTTCGCCGCGATCACCGGCGAACCGGACGCGCCGCCGACCCTGCCGCCGTTCGGCCTCGCCGACTCCATCGCGGCCCTGGCGACGGCGTACGCCGTGATGACGGCCCTCGCCGCCCGCGACCGCACCGGCGAGGGGCAGGTCGTCGACATGGCGATCATCGAGCCGATCCTGACCGTCCTCGGCCCCCAGCCCCTCTGGTACGACCAGCTGGGCTACGTCCAGGAGCGCACCGGCAACCGGTCCGCCAACAACGCCCCGCGCAACACCTACCGCACGGCGGACGGCGGCTGGGTCGCCGTGTCGACGTCGGCGCAGTCGGTCGCCGAGCGTGTCATGCGGCTGGTCGGCCGACCCGACCTGATCGACGAGCCGTGGTTCACCACGGGCGCCGGCCGGGCCGCCCACGCCGACGTCCTCGACGAGGCGGTCGGCCGCTGGATCGCCTCGAACACCGTCATCGACGTCCTGGCCGCGTTCGAGAAGGCGGAGGCGGCCGTCGCCCCGGTCCAGGACGTCCGGGACGTGATGACGGATCCGCAGTACCAGGCGCTGGACACGCTCACCACCGTCGACGATCCCGAACTGGGCCCGATCCGGATGCAGAACGTACTCTTCCGGCTCTCCTCGACGCCCGGATCGATCCGCTGGGCCGGCCGCCCGCACGGCGCGGACACCGAGACCGTCCTCGCCGAAGCCGGCCTCACCCCCGCCGACCTGGCCTCCCTGCGCGCGGAGGGCGCCCTGTGACCTTCCCGCTCACCTGGCTCTACGCCCCCGGCGACCGCCCGCACGTCGTCGCCAAGGCCCTCGGCTGCGGCGCGGACGTCGTCGTGATCGACCTGGAGGACGCGGTCGCCCCGGACCGCAAGGAGTACGCCCGCGCGGCGACCGCCGAACTCCTCGCGGACGCGCCGCCGGTCCCGGTCCACGTCCGGATCAACGCCCTGGACGGCCCGCTGGCCCCGGCCGACCTCGCGGCGGTGGCCGGACTGCCCGGAGTCTCGGGGCTGCGGCTGCCGAAGGTGACCTCGCCGGGGCAGATCACCCGGATCGCGGAGGCGACCGCCCACTCGGGCGGCGGCGCGCCCCCGCTGTTCGCCCTGGTGGAGACGGCCCTGGGCATCGAGCACGCCCACGCCGTGGCCTGCGCCCACCCCGCCCTGCGCGGCATCGCGCTGGGCGAGGCGGATCTACGGGCCGACCTGGGCGTACGGGAGGACGCGGGGCTCGACTGGTGCCGCTCCCGTGTGATCGTCGCCGCCCGGGCCGCCGGTCTGCCCCCGCCGCCGCAGTCCGTCCACCCCGACACCCGCGACCTGGAGGGCCTGGCGGCCTCCTGCGCCCGTGGCCGCACCCTCGGCTTCCTGGGCCGCGCCGCGATCCACCCCCGTCAGCTGCCGATCATCGAGCGGGCCTATCTGCCGACGCAGCGGGAGCTGGAGGAGGCGGAGACGATCGTGAAGGCGGCGGCGACCGAACAGGGAGCACAGGCCCTCCCGGACGGCCGCTTCATCGACGCGGCGGTGGTGGCCGCGGCCCGGCGGACGCTGTCCCTGGCCCGCAGCTGCTGAACCCCGGCCCCGACACGCGGTGAGGGCGCCCGGAGACCCCGGGCGCCCTCACCGTCGTACCGCCTCATCCGGCCCTGTACCTGTTCAGCGGGCCGAGCGGCTGTCAGCTCTTCTTGCCGGCGGACTCGGCCTCGGTCCCGGTCCCGGCCTTGTCCTTGTCCTTGGCCTCGGCTTCGGCTTCGGCTTCGGCCTCGGCTTCGGTCTCAGCCTTGGCGTCGGACCCGGTCTTCGTCTTGGCCCCGGTCCCGGACTTCAGCTCTTCCGCCTCGCCGGAAGAGTCGGAAGAAGCGACCTTGTCGGCCTTCTCGGCCTTGTCCGCCTTGCCGGTGTTGTCGGCCTTGTCGGCCTCGCCGTCCCCGGCCGCCTCGCCGTCGAAGGCGGCCTCGGGCTCCACGATCTCCTCGCGGCCCGGGCGCTTCTTCGCCGACACCACGAGGTAGACCACCGCGAGCAGGAACACGATCATCGCGGTCCAGTTGTTGAGCCGCAGACCGAGGATGTGGTGGGCGTCGTCGACGCGCATGTACTCGATCCAGAAGCGGCCTACGCAGTACGCGGCGACGTACAGCGCGAACGCCCGTCCGTGGCCGAGCTTGAAGCGGCGATCGGCCCAGATGACCAGGAGGGCGACGCCGACGCACCACAGCGACTCGTACAGGAACGTCGGGTGGTAGTAACCCGGCACCCGGCCGTCCGCGGCGGAGGTGATGTGCAGGGCCCACGGCAGGTCCGTCTCGCGCCCGTAGAGCTCCTGGTTGAACCAGTTGCCCCAGCGGCCGATGGCCTGGGCGAGGGCGATGCCGGGCGCGATGGCGTCGGCATAGGCGGGCAGCGGGATGCCCCGGCTGCGGCAGCCGATCCACGCGCCCACCGCGCCGAGCGCGATCGCGCCCCAGATGCCGAGGCCGCCCTCCCAGATCTTGAAGGCGTCCACCCAGTCGCGGCCCTCGCTGAAGTACAGCTCGTAGTCCGTGATCACGTGGTAGAGCCGGCCGCCGACCAGGCCGAAGGGCACGGCCCAGACCGCGATGTCGGCCACCGTGCCGGCCCGCCCGCCCCGGGCGATCCAGCGCCTGTTGCCGAGCCAGACCGCGACGAAGACGCCGATGATGATGCAGAACGCGTAGCCGCGCAGCGGGACGGGGCCGAGGTACAGCACTCCGCGCGACGGGCTGGGAATGTAGGCAAGTTCCATGGCAGGGTCGACGCTACCGTGCCGGGCCGGGCGCACGGCAGCCAGCCCGGCTACGGCTGCGTAACAGGCGGGCGGGAGGACCTCCCTCAGCCCTGGTCCGCCTCCTCCACCATCTTCTTGAGCTTCGCGGGCGTCATCGACTGGTCCGCGTAGATGTTCTTGCCGTTGAACAGCACGGTGGGGGTGCCGCCGAAGCCGCCCTTCTGGAAGGCCTCGTTGGACTTCACGACCCAGCTGTTGTGCTTGCCGTCCTCGACGCAGGTGCGGAACGCGGGCGTGTCGAGGCCGTCGACCTTGCCGGCCAGCTTGATCAGCGCGCTGTTGTCGGCGTAGGCGTCGTCGGTCTCGGGCGGCTGGTTGCGGAACAGCACGTCGTGGTAGGCGGGGAACTTCCCGGCGTCCTGGGCGCAGGCGGCGGCGTTGGCGGCGTTCCTGGAGCCGGTGCCGCCCATGTTGCCGTCGATGAGGGTGGCCAGGTGGTACTCCGCCTTGAGCTTGCCGGCCTCGGTCAGTTCGTGGACCGTCGAACGGTAGTTGTTCTCGAAGCCCTTGCAGGCAGGGCAGCGGAAGTCCTCCCACACGGTGAGCGTCGCCTTGGCGTCGTCCGGGCCGACCGGGATCGCCAGGGCGTCCTTGCCCTGGGCGCCCGAGGGCGCCACGACCGGGCCGGCGCTGTCCCGGCCGTCGTCCTTGCCGGCGTTCGCCGCGACCACGCCGATCACCGCCGCCAGGCCCAGCACGCACACCACGCTCGCGGTGACGATCAGCGTCCGGCGCCGGCGCTCCCCGGCCTTCTGCTTCTCGCGCTCGACCGCCAGCCGCTCCCTGGCGGTGCGCTTCCCTTCACGATTCTTCTCGCTCACACCCCGGAAACGAACCGGGGAGGCGCTGCGCGCCTCCCCGGCCCCATGTCCACCCGTTCGAGTGAGCGGACGAGGCGATCTCCGTTGCGGATGCCCCTACGTCACGCCTGGCCGCGCACGCCCTTGGCCAGGTCGCCGGCGAGCGCGCGCACGGCTTCGACGCCGGCCGCGTCGTCCGGGGCGTCCAGCATCCGCTTGACGAAGGCCGAGCCGACGATCACCCCGTCGGCGAAGCCGGCGACCTCGCGGGCCTGTGCCGCGTCGGAGACGCCGAGACCGACGCAGACGGGCAGGCCGCTGCCGGTGGCCCGGGTGCGTTCGACGAGGTCCTGGGCCTGCGCGCCCACCGACTCACGGGTGCCGGTGACGCCCATCAGCGAGGCCGCGTAGACGAAGCCGCTGCCCGCCGCGGTGATCTGCGCGAGCCGCTCGTCCTTGCTGCTGGGCGCCACGACGAAGACCGTCGCCAGGCCGTGCTTCGCGGCGTGCTCCCGCCACAGCGCCGCCTCCTGCACGGGCAGGTCGGGCAGGATCGCCCCGGCCCCGCCCGCCTCGGCGAGCTCCGCGGTGAACCGCTCGACGCCGTAGCGGTCGATGGGGTTCCAGTACGTCATGACGAGCACCGGCTTGCCGGTGGCCGCGTGGGCCTCGCGGACCGTGCGCATCACGTCGGCGATCCTTACGCCGCCGCGCAGGGCGATGTCGTCGGCGGTCTGGATGACCGGTCCGTCCAGGACGGGGTCGCTGTGCGGCAGACCGACCTCGACGACGTCGGCGCCGCCGTCGAAGACGGCCTTGATCGCCTCGATGCCGCCGTCCACGGTCGGGAACCCGGCCGGGAGGTAGGCGATGAGGGCGGCGCGGCCCTCGGCCTTGGCGGCGGCGAGGGTGTCCGTCAACAGCCGGCTGTTTCCGCCGATTGATGCAGCGCCGTTCACTTGGCGTCCCCCTCGATCTCGGCGGTGCCGGAGGCGTCGTCGGCGACCTCCGCGTCGGTGTCGTACAGGCCGAAGTAGCGTGCGGCGGTGTCCATGTCCTTGTCGCCGCGGCCGGAGAGGTTGACGACGATCAGCCCGTCCGGGCCCAGCTCCTTGCCGACCTCCAGGGCGCCGGCCAGCGCGTGGGCGCTCTCGATGGCCGGGATGATGCCCTCGGTGCGCGACAGCAGGCGCAGCGCCTGCATTGCGGCGTCGTCGGTGACCGCGCGGTACTCGCCGCGGCCGGAGTCCTTGAGGTAGGAGTGCTCGGGGCCGATGCCCGGGTAGTCCAGTCCCGCGGAGATGGAGTACGGCTCGGTGATCTGGCCCTCGTCGTCCTGAAGGACGTAGGAGCGGGAGCCGTGGAGGATGCCGGGCTCGCCGGCGGTGAGGGTGGCCGCGTGCTCGCCGGTCTCCACGCCGTGTCCGGCGGGCTCGCAGCCGATGAGGCGTACGCCGGTGTCGGGGATGAAGGCGTGGAAGAGGCCGATGGCGTTGGAGCCGCCGCCGACGCAGGCGACGGCCGCGTCGGGGAGGCGTCCGGCGCGTTCGAGGAGCTGGCGGCGGGCCTCGACGCCGATGACGCGGTGGAAGTCGCGGACCATGGCCGGGAAGGGGTGCGGGCCGGCGACGGTGCCGAACAGGTAGTGGGTGCGGTCGACGTTGGCGACCCAGTCGCGGAAGGCCTCGTTGATGGCGTCCTTGAGGGTGCGGCTGCCGGACTTCACCGCGACGACCTCGGCGCCCAGCATGCGCATCCGGGCCACGTTGAGGGCCTGGCGCCGGGTGTCGATCTCGCCCATGTAGATGGTGCAGTCCAGGCCGAACAGCGCGCAGGCGGTCGCCGTGGCGACGCCGTGCTGTCCCGCGCCGGTCTCGGCGATCACGCGGGTCTTGCCCATGCGCTTGGTGAGCAGGGCCTGGCCGAGCACGTTGTTGATCTTGTGCGAGCCGGTGTGGTTGAGGTCTTCCCGCTTCAGGAAGACCCGTGCGCCACCGGCGTGTTCGGCGAACCGGGGCACCTCGGTGAGGGCGCTGGGGCGGCCGGTGTAGTGGACGAGCAGGTCGTCGAGTTCGCGGGCGAACTCGGGGTCGGCCTTGGCCTTGTCGTACTCGACGGCGACCTCGTCCACGGCGGCGACGAGGGCCTCCGGGATGAACTTGCCGCCGAAGGCGCCGAAGTAGCCTTCGGCGGTGGGGACCCGACCCTCGGGGTCGGGAACGAAGAACTCGCTGGGCATGCGGATACCTCACGGTGAGTGCGTGGAAAGACACTGTTCGCCGTGGGGGCGGGGGTTGTCCGACGACGTCAGGCCGTCAGTGGCTGGTCGCGCCCGCGCGGCGGTAGCCGCACATCGGATGTCGCCCCGCGCCCCTGAAGGGGCGCTGCCATCGACGGCCGTTCACCTGTCCCGGTTCGTCTCCGATGACGTACCTGACCCTGCGGCCGTGCACCCGGCGGGCGGGCGCGCGGCAGCCTCGGGGACGGCAGCCGCGCGCGAGGCGGGCGTACCGGTCCACAGTGGTCATGGTGGGAGTCATCGCCGGCCAGCCTACCGAAAGTTCAGCCGCGGCCGTGCCGCAGTGCCGGGTGCTCGCCCGCGGCGACCAGGTCGGCGACCGCCGTCCTGGGGTCGCGGCCGGTGACGAGGGACTCGCCGACCAGGACCGCGTCGGCGCCGGCGTTGGCGTACGCGATGAGGTCGTGCGGGCCTCGGACGCCGGACTCGGCGATCTTGACGATGTGGTCGGGGATCTCGGGGGCGACCCGGTCGAAGGTGCCCCGGTCGACCTCCAGCGTCTTCAGGTTGCGCGCGTTGACGCCGATCACCTTGGCGCCCGCGTCCACCGCGCGCTCGACCTCGTCCTCGTCGTGGACCTCGACGAGCGGGGTGAGGCCGATGGAGACGGCGCGCTCGATCAGCGACTCCAGGGCCGGCTGGTCGAGGGCGGCGACGATCAGCAGCGCGAGGTCGGCGCCGTAGGCGCGGGCCTCCCAGAGCTGGTACGAGGTGACGATGAAGTCCTTGCGCAGCACGGGGATGTCCACGCGCGCGCGGACCGCCTCGAGGTCGGCCAGCGAGCCGCCGAAGCGGCGCTGTTCGGTGAGGACGGAGATGACGGCCGCGCCGCCCGCCTCGTAGTCGGCGGCCAGTGCGGCCGGGTCGGCGATCGCGGCCAGCGCGCCCTTGGACGGGCTGGAGCGCTTGACCTCGCAGATCACCTTGACGCCGTCGCCCCTGAGCGCGGCGACCCCGTCCTTGGCGGCGGGAGCCTTCGCCGCGCGCTCCTTGAGCTCGTCGAGGCTCACGCGCGCCTGCCGCTCCGCGAGGTCGGCACGGACTCCGTCGATGATCTCGTCGAGCACACTCACGCGAGCGGCCCCCTTCCAGACGGGTGACAGTTCGGGCGACCAGTGGAAGCCCCTTGGCCACTGCGATGGTATCCGGAGGAACCCGAAGGCCTCACATCCGCTTGACAGCGGTCCCACCACCTGGACGTTCGCCCGGCGATCACGGATGCAGCCAGCCGCCGAACGGCAGGTTCCGGACAATCGTGAAGACCACGAGCGCCGCGCCCAGCGCCCACTGGTGGGCCGGCCGGAGGTCGAGGCGGACGGGGCGTCCGCGGGCCGCGCGGACCACCCAGACGGTCCACAGCGCGGCGAGGAGCGGGTAGGCGGCCACGGCGAGCGCGTTGGCGTGCAGGGCGGTCACGAGGTCGCCGTGGACGAGGGCGTGCGCGCCGCGCAGGCCGCCGCAGCCGGGGCAGTACAGGCCGGTGAACCTCAGGAGCGGGCAGACCGGGTAGTGGCCGGGCTCGTTGGGGTCGACGGCCCCGACGTAGGCGAAGGCGGCGGCGACGGCCGCGAGGAGGGCGGCGGGCACGGCCAGCCGTCCGAGGACGGACCCCCGGGCCGGGGCCGTCGCGGGGAGCGGCGGGAGCGGCGGGGGCGGCGGTGTCACGCTGCGGCTGTCGGCGGTCACGCCTGGCATTGTGCCCCGGCCGGACGGCACACGCGCGTGAGGGACGGCCCGGCCGCCCGGGTCGCGCACACGCGTGAGGGGCGGCCGGTCGCTCACCGGCCGCCCCTCATCGCGGTTCACAGGTCCTGACGGCGGCCCGGATCAGCTCTCGGCGGTGGCCGGGGCGGGGCGGGCCGCGACCTTGTGCACCGGGTGGACCTCCTTGGGCTGGCCGAGGCCCATCGCGCGCATCACGGCGCCGACGACGCCGCCGAGGACGACGATCACCATGCCGGCCCAGAAGCCCAGCGGCTGGGCCATCACCATGAACGCGCCCGCGACGCAGAAACCGATGAAGGCGATGGTGACACCGGTCCAGGCGGCCGGGGTGTGTCCGTGGCTGCTGCCCGCCATGACTTTGCTCCTCGTTGCTGTCTGTGGTTCGCACGTGTGGCACGTGTCCGAGCCGGAGGCTCGCCGTCCATTGTCCCGTACGCGTGCGCGTGGCGGATGCGGGGGTCGGTTCCCGGGGCGTCTGATTCGCCACACCGGGGACCGCGGGGGCGGCCGGTCTCAGGCGGGGCCCGTGCCGGTGGGGTCCTCGCCGCGGTCCAGTGCCTTCCAGATCTCCTCGGGCCGGTCCGGGTCGCCGGCGGCCGGGGTCCTGCGGCGCGGGCGAGGGGCGTTGCCGCGCTCGTAGCGGCCGGACATGGCGGGCCACAGGCTGCCGTAGCGCAGGGCGAGCAGTCCGGCCAGGAGGATCAGGGCGCCGCCCACGGCGGCGGCGTAGGGCCAGCCGGTGTGGGTGAGGGAGGCGACGGTGGCGGAGGTGTCGCCGGAGGCCTGGGCGGCCTTCTCGTCGAGCGCGGAGCTGTCGGAGGCGCCGATCAGGGCGGCGGCGACGATCCCGGCGCCGGAGAGCGCGAGCAGGACGGCGACCGCGAAGCGGCCGGCCCTGCGGACGGCGAAGACGGCGACGAGCGCGGCGAGGCCCACTATCGCGAGCGCGGCGGGGACGCCGGTGACGTCGCTGCCCTGGGCGGTCAGGGAGAAGTCGCCGCCGGGCACCGTCACCGTGCCCTGCGACCAGCGCTGCCGGGTGGCGAGCAGGGTCACGGCCGCGCCCAGCGCACCGCACAGCAGGGCGAGGGCGAGACTCCGGCGGCCGGACCGGGCGGGGGCGGCGGCTTCGGATCGGGGGGGAGGAACAGCAGTCACGTACCCCACTATCGCCTGAACCCCGCCCGTTCCGTCACCCGGGGTTGCGTGAGAAGCACCCCACTCGTCGCGGAAAGCGCCTACTTCCGCGCCTGCCCCCAGGCCTGCCCCGCGCCTACCCCCGCGCGCCTACTTCCCCAGCCGGTTCGCGGTGTGCACCGCGCGCAGGACGGCGGCGGCCTTGTTGCGGCACTCCTGGTCCTCCGCTACCGGGTCGGAGTCGGCGACGATCCCGGCGCCGGCCTGGACGTAGGCGGTGCCGTCGCGCAGCAGGGCGGTGCGGATGGCGATGGCGGTGTCGGAGTCGCCGGCGAAGTCGAGGTAGCCGACGCAGCCGCCGTACAGGCCACGCCGGGAGGGCTCCAGTTCGTCGATGATCTGCATGGCGCGGGGCTTGGGCGCGCCGGAGAGGGTGCCGGCGGGGAAGCAGGCGGTGAGGACGTCGAAGGCGGTGCGGCCGGGCGCGACCTTGCCGGTGACGGTCGAGACGATGTGCATGACGTGGGAGTACCGCTCGACGGACATGAAGTCGACGACCTCCACCGAGCCGGGCTCGCAGACGCGCCCGAGGTCGTTGCGGCCGAGGTCGACGAGCATCAGGTGCTCGGCGCGCTCCTTGGGGTCGGCGAGGAGTTCGTCGGCGAGGGCCTGGTCCTCCTGCGGGGTGGCCCCGCGGTGCCGGGTGCCGGCGATGGGGTGGACCATGGCCCGCCCGTCCTCGACCTTGACCAGGGCTTCCGGGCTGGAGCCCACGATGTCGAAGCCGTCGAGGCGGATCAGGTACATGTACGGGGAGGGGTTGGTGGCCCGCAGCACCCGGTAGACGTCCAGGGCGCTCGCCGTGCACGGCGTCTCGAAGCGCTGGGAGGGGACGACCTGGAAGGCCTCGCCCGCGCGGATGCGCTCCTTGACGTCCTCGACGGCCGCCCGGAAGTCGGGGCCGCCCCACAGGGCGGTGAACTCGGGCAGTTCGGAGGGCGGCAGGACGGCGGGCGGCTGGGCGACCGGGCGGGAGAGGTCGGCCTCCATGGCGTCGAGGCGGGCGACCGCGTCGGCGTGGGCCTCGTCGACGCCGGTGTCGAGGTCGTTGTGGTTGATCGCGTTGGCGATCAGCAGGACCGAGCCCTCCCAGTGGTCCATGACGGCGAGGTCGCTGGTGAGGAGCATGGTCAGCTCGGGCAGCCGCAGGTCGTCGCGTTCGCCGGGGCCGATCTTCTCCAGGCGGCGGACGATGTCGTAGCCGAGGTAGCCGACCATGCCGCCGGTGAAGGGCGGCAGGCCCTCCTGGTGGGGGGTGTGCAGGGCCTCGATGGTGGCGCGCAGGGCGGCGAGGGGGTCGCCGTCGACGGGCACGCCGACGGGCGGCGCGCCGAGCCAGTGCGCCTGGCCGTCGCGGGCGGTGAGGGTCGCGGAGGACCGCACGCCGACGAAGGAGTACCGAGACCACTGAAACGCCGTGCGGCCGTTCTCCGCGGACTCCAGCAGGAAGGTGCCTGGGCGCTCGGCGGCGAGCTTGCGGTAGAGCGCGACGGGGGTGTCGCCGTCGGCGAGGAGCTTGCGGGTGACCGGGATGACCCGCCGGTCGGTGGCGAGCTTGCGGAACGTCTCGAGGTCCATGGCGGCTGACCTTACTGATCCTGGGCGGTGACGCCGGAATCGGCGGTCGTCAGGAGCACGTCGGCGTCGAAGCAGGTGCGGTCGCCGGTGTGGCAGGCGGCGCCGACCTGGTCGACCCGGACCAGCACGGTGTCGGCGTCGCAGTCGAGGGCGACGGACTTCACCCACTGGAAGTGGCCGGAGGTGTCGCCCTTGACCCAGTACTCCTGACGGCTGCGGGACCAGTAGGTGCAGCGGCCGGTGGTGAGGGTGCGGTGCAGCGCCTCGTCGTCCATCCAGCCGAGCATGAGCACCTCACCGGTGTCGTACTGCTGGGCGATGGCGGGGACGAGCCCGTCGGGGCTGCGCCTGAGGCGCGCGGCGATCTCCGGGTCGAGGCTGCTGCGGGAGGGCGTGCTGGTCATGCGGCCATTGTGCCGCGCGCCGGTGACAGTCCCCGGCCGGTGTCCACTGGATGGGCACGGCGGCGCCCGGACCGGGTCCCCGGCCGGAGTGACGGGTGGGCGGACCCGTCGCACGGTCGTAGGCTGACGGCATGTCGACTTTCGCCAAGCGTGAACGGCTCCTTCTCGCCGACCTCTTGGAAACCGCGGGCCCCACCGCGCCGACCCTGTGCGAGGGCTGGCAGACCCGTGACCTGGCCGCACACGTCGTGGTGCGCGAGCGGCGGCCGGACGCCGCCGGGGGTCTGCTCATCAAACAGCTGGCGTCCCGGCTGGACAGGACGATGGAGGAGTTCGCCGCCAAGCCGTACGCGGAGCTGATCCAGTTGATCCGTACCGGGCCGCCGCGGTTCTCGCCCTTCCAGCTGAAGCCGGTCGACGAGGCGGCCAACACGGTCGAGTTCTACGTCCACACCGAGGACGTGCGTCGTGCGCAGCCGGACTGGTCGGCACGCGAGCTCGACCCGGTGTTCCAGGACGCGCTGTGGTCGCGGCTGGAGCGCACGGCCCGGCTGACGGGCCGCTCGGCCCCGACCGGGCTGGTGCTGCGCCGCCCGGACGGCCGTACGGCGGTCGCCAACCGCGGCACGCCGGTGGTGACGGCGACCGGCGAGCCGTCGGAGCTGCTGCTGTTCCTGTACGGCCGGCAGGGCGCCGCCCAGGTGGACCTGGCCGGCGACCACGAGGCGATCACCAGGCTGCGGGGCGGCAAGCAGCTCGGTATCTGAGAGGACGAGCCGTGATCAAGGTCGCCATGACGAGCGTGTACGTCGACGACGTCGCCGAGGCCCACGCGTTCTACACGCGCGTGCTGGGGTTCGAGACCCGTATGCACATGGATCTCGGCGGCGGCGCCCTGTTCGTCACCGTGGGCGCGCCCGAGGGGGCCCAGCCGGATCTCCAGTTGCTGCTGGAGCCCGGCCAGGGGCCCATCGCGGAGCCGTACCGGGCGGCGCTGCGGGCGGCGGAGCTGCCCTGCATCGTCTTCTCGGTGGACGACATCCACGCGGAGTACGAGCGTCTGCGCGGCCTCGGCGTCCGGTTCGCGCAGACGCCGAGGGAGCAGGGGCCGGTGATCTCGGCCGTCCTGGACGACACGGTCGGCAACTTCGTGCAGCTGGCCCAGCCGAAGGAGTAGCTGTCCGGGTCAGCCGGGGAGTTCGGCGCGGCGCAGGGCGGGGACCGTTAGGGCCACGACGCCGCCGAGCGCGCAGACGGCCGCGCTGACGGCGAACACCGGTCCGGTGCCCCAGACCTGGACCGCGGCGGCGGACACCGGCATGCTCAGCGGGGCGAGGCCCAGGCTGACCAGCCCGGACAGGGCGGTGACGCGACCGAGGAAGGCGGGGTCGGACTGGGTCTGGAGCAGGGCCCCGCACAGGGCGCCGCTGAGCCCCGCCAGGAGTCCCACCGCCAGCGCGGCCCCGACGGCCCCGGCGACGGTCGGCACCCGGGCGAGGGCGGCGATGGCCACCGAGCCCGCGATGATGGCGGCGCCCGCGACCAGGCCGGCACGCGGCACACGTCCGCGCACGGTCAGAAGCAGCGAGACCCCGCCCGCGCCGGCGCCGAACGCGGCGAGGATCCAGCCCATGCCGGCGGCGCCCCAGCCGCGCTCGTCGGCGAGCAGGGTGAGACCCACGTTGAGGGGGCCGACGAACCCCAGGTCGCCGAGGGCGATGGCCAGCATCAGGGGCGCGAGGACGGGGTGCCGGCGGACGTGACCGAGGCCGCCCGCGAGGTCGCGCCAGGCGGTGGAGCGTCGCTCGCCGACGTCGGACGCTTCGTCCAGGGGAGGTTTCGCGACCCGGAGGGTCACCAGCAGCGGCAGGGACACGGCGATCAGCAGCCCCGCGACGGCGAAGGCGGCCGCCGCCCCGCCCATCGCGACGGCGAGGCCGCCGAGCGGGGCGCCGACGACGTTGGCGGCGCGGACCGCGAGCCCGCGCATGCCCTGTACCCGGGCGAGCTGCCCCTTGCCGGTGAGCCGCGCCGGCAGTGCGCCCACCGCGGGCAGGAACAACGCGTCGACGGCCCCGAACACCAGGGCGAGCAATGCGAGGAGCCACAGCCCGGGGCTGGCGAGGAACATCAGCGCGGCGACGGCGAGCGCGGCCGCGCACCGCAGGGCGTCGCTGCCGATGACGACCCTGCGCGGCCCCAGCCGGTCGACGATGACTCCCCCGCCCAGCAGGAGCAGCGCCCGGGGCACGGCACTGACCGTCATCACCACCCCGGCCTCGGCGGGCGTCCCCTGCTGCACCGCCGCCCAGGAAAGAGCGAGGTAGTACACCCCGTCCCCGACCATGGAGGCCGTGTAGGCGCCGACCCAGCGCAACACGTTGCCGTCCCGATGAGCGGGCCGTTCGTCGACCGGCTCGGCCGCAGCGGTGACCGTGGACGCCACGAGGGGACCTCTCTTCTCAGCCACGGAAGGGGAATCCGTACGCGTGCAGCGCCACGTTCTCGCGCCCCTCGACGTCACCGGCGGCTTCGGCCGCCCGGCCCTTCTCGTCGTACTTGCGGGCGAGAGCGAGCAGTTCCTCGCGCAGCTCGCCGAGTTCGGCGGCGGTCAGCCTCAGGAGGGACTCGCTGTCGAGAGCGGCGGAGTTCCACTCGGCGCTCCAGGCGGGCCGTTCGTCCAGGTAACGGCGGTAGAGGTCGACGCGCTGCTCGTGGAAGAGCCGGGTGGCCGCCAGATGCGCGGCCGTCCGCTCGGGGGCGTCGCGGAAGTCCTCGTCGCGAATGCTGACGCCTTGTGAGGCCGGCCGCCACCACCGCTCCCGTCCGTCCCCGCTCGCCGTCTCGGCCTCCTCGATCAGTCCGTGCTCGGCCAGCTTGCGCAGGTGATAGCTGACGAGGGAGACGGCTTCGTCGACCTGGTCGGCCAGCTGGGAGGCGGTCGCCGAGCGGGCCACGCACAGCCCGCGGTACAGCTGCATCCGCAGTGGATGGGCCAAGGCTTTGAGGGTGCCCAGATCGGTGATGGAGCGGTTCCCCTTGCTCGTCATACCGCGAGACTAGATGCGAAGGAAAAGTTGCGCAATGAATTTTGCGCAAATTATCTTTTGTAAAGGTCGTTGAGTAAGCCCCGGTCACCAGGTGGCCGGGGCTTGCTCATGGGTGTCAGCGGATCGGGTGGCCCGCCTCGCGGAGGGACTGCTTGACCTCGTTGATGCGGAGGTCGCCGAAGTGGAAGACCGAGGCCGCCAGGACCGCGTCCGCGCCCGCTTCGACGGCCGGGGGGAAGTCGGTGAGGCGGCCGGCGCCGCCGGAGGCGATCACCGGGAGGGTGACGTGCTTGCGGACGGCGGCGATCATCTCCAGGTCGTAGCCGTCCTTCGTGCCGTCGGCGTCCATCGAGTTCAGCAGGATCTCGCCCGCGCCCAGTTCGGCCGCCCGGTGCGCCCACTCGACGGCGTCGATGCCGGTGCCCTTGCGTCCGCCGTGGGTGGTCACCTCGAAGGAGCCGGAGGCGGTGCGGCGGGCGTCGACCGAGAGGACCAGCACCTGGCTGCCGAAGCGCTCGGCGATCTCGCGGATCAGGTCCGGGCGGGCGATCGCCGCGGTGTTGACGCCGACCTTGTCCGCGCCGGCCCGCAGCAGCTTGTCGACGTCCTCCGGGGTGCGCACCCCGCCGCCGACGGTGAGCGGGATGAACACCTGCTCGGCGGTGCGGCGCACCACGTCGTAGGTGGTCTCGCGGTTGCCCGACGAGGCGGTGATGTCCAGGAACGTCAGCTCGTCGGCGCCCTCGGCGTCGTACACCTTGGCCATCTCGACGGGGTCGCCCGCGTCGCGCAGGTTCTGGAAGTTGACGCCCTTGACGACCCGGCCGTCGTCGACGTCCAGGCAGGGAATGACGCGTACGGCCAGGGTCATGCCGGGGCTCCTCGGAATGCCTCCACCTCGACCTCGACGACCAGGCTCGGGTCCACGAAGCCGGAGACGATGATCATCGATGCGGCGGGGCGGACGGCGTCGAACAGCTCCTTGTGCGCGCGTCCGACCTCCTCCACGTCCCGCGCGTGGGTGAGGTACATGCGCGTGCGCACCACGTCGTCCCGCCCGAGGCCCAGCTCCGCCAGGGCCGAGAGGGCGACGTTGAAGGCGTTGACGGTCTGCTCGTAGGGACCGCCCCCGGCGATCTGGCCGTCCACTATCGAGGTGCATCCCGAGACGAGCACCAGGCCGCTCGGCAGTTCCACGGCTCGTGAGTACCCGAAGACGTCCTCCCAGGGCGCGCCGGTGGTGACGCGTCGCAGACCGCTCACCGGGCCACCGCCTCAAGGGCCTCTTCCAGGGTGAACGCCTTCGCGTAGAGCGCCTTGCCGACGATCGCCCCCTCGACACCGAGCGGCACGAGTTCGGCGATGGCGCGCAGGTCGTCGAGGGACGACACGCCGCCGGAGGCGACCACGGGGCGGTCGGTCGCGGCGCACACGTTCCTCAGCAGCTCCAGGTTCGGTCCCTGGAGGGTGCCGTCCTTGGCGATGTCGGTGACCACGTACCGCGCGCAGCCCTCCGCGTCGAGGCGCTCCAGCGTCTCGTAGAGGTCGCCGCCGTCGCGGGTCCAGCCCCGGCCGCGCAGGGTCGTGCCGCGTACGTCGAGACCGACGGCGATCTTGTCGCCGTGCTCGGCGATGACCTTGGCGACCCACTCGGGGGTCTCCAGGGCGGCCGTGCCCAGGTTGACCCGGGTGCAGCCGGTGGCGAGGGCGGCGGCGAGGGTGTCGTCGTCGCGGATGCCGCCGGACAGCTCCACCTTGATGTCCATCGCCTTGGCGACCTCCGCGATCAGCTCGCGGTTGTCCCCCGTGCCGAACGCGGCGTCGAGGTCGACCAGGTGCAGCCACTCGGCGCCGGACCGCTGCCAGGCGAGGGCGGCCTCCAGCGGGGAGCCGTAGGAGGTCTCGGTGCCGGACTCGCCGTGGACCAGGCGGACGGCCTGGCCGTCGCGGACGTCGACGGCGGGGAGGAGTTCGAGCTTGCTCACAGGGTTCCGATCCAGTTGGTGAGGAGCTGGGCTCCGGCGTCGCCGGACTTCTCGGGGTGGAACTGGGTGGCCCACAGGGCGCCGTTCTCCACGGCGGCCACGAACGGCTTGCCGTGCGTCGACCAGGTCACCTTGGGCGCCCGCATCGCCGGGTTGTGCGCCTCCAGGGACCAGTCGTGGACGGCGTAGGAGTGCACGAAGTAGAAGCGGGCGTCGGCGTCCAGGCCGGCGAAGAGCTCGGAATCGGCGGGCGCGTCGACGGTGTTCCAGCCCATGTGCGGGACGATCTCGGCCTGGAGCGGCTCGACCGCGCCGGGCCACTCGTCGAGGCCCTCGGTCTCCACGCCGTGCTCGATGCCGCGCGCGAACAGGATCTGCATGCCGACGCAGATGCCCATGACCGGGCGCCCGCCGGACAGCCGGCGGTCCACGATCCAGTCGCCGCGCGCCTCGCGCAGGCCCTTCATGCAGGCAGCGAAGGCGCCGACGCCCGGCACCAAGAGCCCGTCGGCGTTCATCGCGGTGTCGAAGTCACGGGTGATCTCGACGTCGGCCCCGGTGCGCGCGAGGGCGCGCTCGGCGGAACGGACGTTGCCGAAGCCGTAGTCGAAGACCACGACCTTTTTACTCGCGGTGCTCAACTCCAGACCTCCAGCCGCATGACGCCGGCGACGAGGCACATCGCGGCGCCGATGGAGAGCAGCACGATGAGGCTCTTGGGCATCTGCTGCTTGACGAAGGAATAGACGCCGCCGGCGAGGAAGAGGCCGACGACGATCAGCAGGGTGGACAGTCCGGTCATGCCTACAGCGCGCCCTTCGTGGACGGGAGGATGCCGGCCGCGCGCGGGTCCCGCTCGGACGCGTAGCGCAGGGCCCGGGCCAGTGCCTTGAACTGGCACTCCACGATGTGGTGCGCGTTGCGCCCGTAGGGCACGTGCACGTGCAGCGCGATCTGCGCCTGGGCGACGAAGGACTCCAGGATGTGCCGGGTCATGGTGGTGTCGTACTCGCCGATCATCGGCGCCATCTTCTCGGGCTCGGTGTGCACGAGGTAGGGGCGGCCGGAGAGGTCGACGGTGACCTGGGCGAGGGACTCGTCCAGCGGGACCGTGCAGTTGCCGAAGCGGTAGATGCCCACCTTGTCGCCGAGGGCCTGCCGGAAGGCGGCGCCGAGCGCGAGCGCGGTGTCCTCGATGGTGTGGTGGGAGTCGATGTGCAGGTCGCCGTCGGTCTTGACGGTGAGGTCGAACAGACCGTGCCGGCCGAGCTGGTCGAGCATGTGGTCGTAGAAGCCGACGCCGGTGGCGATGTCGGTCTTCCCGGTGCCGTCGAGGTCGATCTCGACCAGGACGGCCGTCTCCTTGGTCGTACGCTCCACGCGTCCAACGCGAGTCATGAACCCTGCTCCTTCTTGATCTCCCGGACCGCGTCGAGGAACGCGTCGTTCTCTTCGGGCGTGCCGGCGGTGACCCGCAGCCACCCGGGCACGCCGTTGTCCCGGACCAGGACGCCCCGGTCGAGGATCTTCCGCCAGACGTCGTGGGCGTCGTCGAACCGGCCGAACTGCACGAAGTTGGCGTCCGAGGCGGTCACCTCGTAGCCGAGGGCCAGCAGTTCGCCGACCAGGCGGTCCCGCTCCCCCTTCAGCTGCTCGACGTACTTCAGCAGTGTGCCGGTGTGCTCCAGCGCGGCCAGGGCGGTCGCCTGCGTGACGGCCGACAGGTGGTAGGGCAGCCGGACCAGCTGCACGGCGTCCACGACGGCCGGGTGCGCGGCGAGGTAGCCGAGGCGCAGTCCGGCCGCGCCGAAGGCCTTGGACATCGTGCGGGAGACGACGAGATTCGGCCGGTCTTCGAGCAGCGGCAGCAGCGAGTCGCCGTGGCTGAACTCGATGTACGCCTCGTCCACGATCACCATGGACGGCTTGGCGGCCTGCGCCGCCTCGTACAGGGCGAGGACGGTCTCGGCCGGGACGGCGGTGCCGGTGGGGTTGTTGGGGGTGGTGACGAAGACGACGTCGGGCCGGTGCTCCGCGATGGCCTTCCGCGCGGCGGCGACGTCGATGGTGAAGTCGTCGTGGCGCGGGCCGGAGATCCAGCCGGTGCCGGTGCCGCGCGCGATGAGGCCGTGCATCGAGTACGACGGCTCGAAGCCGATCGCGCTGCGGCCGGGCCCGCCGAAGGTCTGCAGCAGTTGCTGGATGACCTCGTTGGAGCCGTTGGCCGCCCAGACGTTGGCGAGCCCGACCTCGTACCCGGAGGTGTCGGTGAGGTATTCGGCGAGCCGGGTGCGCAGTTCGACGGCGTCGCGGTCCGGGTAGCGGTTGAGGTCCCGGGCGGCCTCGCGCACCCGCTCGGCGATCCGCTCGACCAGCGGCTCGGGCAGCGGGTAGGGGTTCTCGTTGGTGTTCAGCCGTACGGGGACGTCCAACTGGGGCGCGCCGTAGGGGGACTTGCCGCGCAGCTCGTCCCGTACGGGAAGATCGTCGATTCCGAGGTTCACTTGCTCGTCGGTACCTTCCAGCCGAACCTTGCCTTGATCGCCGCGCCGTGCGCCGGCAGGTCCTCCGCCTCCGCCAGCGTGACCACGTGGTGCGCGACGTCGGCCAGCGCCTCGCGCGTGTAGTCGACGATGTGGATGCCGCGCAGGAAGGACTGCACGGACAGGCCGGAGGAGTGGCAGGCGCAGCCGCCGGTGGGCAGGACGTGGTTGGAGCCGGCGGCGTAGTCGCCGAGGGAGACCGGGGCCCAGGGGCCGACGAAGACCGCGCCGGCGTTGCGCACCCGGGCGGCGACGGCGGCCGCGTCGGCGGTCTGGATCTCCAGGTGCTCCGCGCCGTAGGCGTCGACGACCCGCAGGCCCTCCTCGACGCCGTCGACGAGGACGATCGCGGACTGCCGGCCCTCGAGGGCGGGGACGATCCGGTCGTCGATGTGCCGGGTGGCCGCGACCTGCGGCTGCAGCTCCTTCTCGACCGCGTCCGCCAGCTCGACGGAGTCGGTGACCAGCACGGCGGCGGCCAGCGGGTCGTGCTCGGCCTGGCTGATGAGGTCGGCGGCGACGTGCACCGGGTCGGCCGTGGAGTCGGCGAGGACCGCGATCTCGGTCGGGCCGGCCTCGGCGTCGATGCCGATCTTGCCGGTGAAGTAGCGCTTGGCTGCGGCGACCCAGATGTTGCCGGGCCCGGTGACCATGTTGGCGGGCGGGCAGGACTCGGTGCCGTGCGCGAACATCGCGACGGCGGTCGCGCCGCCCGCGGCGTACACCTCGTCGACGCCGAGCAGGGCGCACGCGGCGAGGATCGTCGGGTGGGGCAGGCCGCCGAAGTCGGCCTGCGCCGGGGAGGCGAGCGCGATGGACCCGACGCCGGCCTCCTGGGCCGGGACGACGTTCATCACCACGGAGGACGGGTAGACCGACCGCCCGCCGGGCGCGTACAGCCCGACGCGGTCCACGGGGACCCACTTCTCGGTCACGGTGCCGCCCGGCACGACCTGGGTGGTGTGCGTCTCACGGCGCTGCGCGCGGTGGACGAGGCGGGCGCGGCGGACGGACTCCTCCAAGGCCGCGCGCACGGCCGGGTCGAGTTCCTCAAGCGCGCGCTTGAGGGCCTCGGCGGGCACTCGCACCTGGTCGAGGCGGACCCCGTCGAACTTCTCGGCGAAGTCGATCAGTGCCGCGTCGCCCCGATGATGCACGGCCTCGCAGATCGGGCGCACCTTCTCCAGGGCGGCCGAGACGTCGAAGTCGGCTCGGGGCAGCAGGTCGCGCAGGGCGGGGCCCTCGGGGAGGGCGTCGCCGCGCAGATCGATTCGGGAGAGCACGTCGTCAATTGTCTCAGACCGGAATCGGGGGGCGTCCGCGCGTATCAATGGCTGATACAGAACGTGGCCGGATCCGGAAGATCCCCCTCAGCCGTAGCGTCAGGCGGTGGCGGGGCGGGCATCAACGGGTTGCGCGGGGACCGTGAGCCGTGAGCAGCAGGAGGGACACGACAGCGTGACGGAGGGGGCCGGCGTCCACGCCGGGCAGGACGTGCCGGAGGATCTGACCGCCGCCGAGGCGGGCATGTGGGAGGCCTTCCGCAACGGCAGTGTGTACGACCTGAGCAGTGGCGAGGCGGTCGTCGACGATCCGCACGGGGGCCATCCGTGGGGCGAGGAGCGCACGGTGCGGGCGCGGATCGTGGCCTGGCTGCTGCTGGCGGGGCCGACCGCGCTCGCGGGCCGGGTGTCCTCGCTGAAGCTGACCGGCGTGCGGATCAGCGGCACGCTCGACCTGGCGGGCGGCACGGTGGAGCCGTACGTCGAGCTGGAACGCTGCCGGTTCGAGCGGGACGTCCTGCTCCCGGAGGCGCGGGTGACGACGCTGCGGATGGTCGACTGCTCGGTGCCCCGGCTGGAGGCGGCCAGGCTCCAGACGGAGGGCGACCTGCATCTGCCGCGCTGCCGCTTCCACAACGGGGTGCGGCTCACCGACGCGCACATAGGCACCGATCTGCTGCTCAACCAGGCGATCGTCTACCGCGACCGCACCGGGCGCTCGATCGCCGCCGACGGTCTGACCGTCGGCCAGGACCTCCAGGCCGAGCTGCTGGAGTCGCACGGTGAGCTGCGGCTGCGCAGCGCCAAGATCGGCGTGTCGCTGAGTCTGCGCGGGGCCCGGCTGACGAACCCGTACACCCGGTTCGCACTGAACGCGCCGCAGCTGACCGTGGAGCGCTCGGTCTATCTGACGCCAGCGGGCGTGGGCGGCACGGCGCTCAGCGGGACGACGCCCGCGCGCGGGACGCGCGTCCAGCGCTTCGAGTGCCGGGGCGGGGTGCGGCTGGACGACGGGCGCTTCGGGGACGCCGTCGACCTGGAGCGGGCCCGTTTCGACCTCACCGACGAGCAGGAGCTGTCGCTGCGCCGGGTGCAGACGCCCGAACTGCGTTTCTTGGGGGAGAAGCCGCAGCGGGGCAAGGTGGTGCTGTCGGGGGCGCGGGTGGTCAACCTGGTGGACCGCGCGGCCGCCTGGCCGGGCCCGGGGCGTCTGCACATGGGCGGCTTCGCTTACGAGAATCTGGTGCCGCAGGGCCCGTTCCCGCTGGCCGAGCGGCTGGAGTGGGTGGCGGCTGCGACCGCCGAGTACCAGCCGGAGCCGTACGAGCGGCTGGCGGCGGTGCTGCGGTCCGGCGGTGAGGACGAGGACGCGCGCGAGGTGCTGCTGGCCAAGCAGCGCAGGCGGCGCGAGACGCTTCCGCCGGCGGCGAAGCTGTGGGGGTACGTGCAGGACTGGGCCGTCGCCTACGGCTACCGGCCGGGCCGGGCCGCGGTGTGGATGGCGGTGCTGTGGGCGGCGGGTTCGCTCGCGTTCGCGCACGCCGACCATCCGCCGGTGAACCCGCAGGGGCACCCGCCGTACAACCCGGCGCTGTTCACCCTGGATCTGCTGCTGCCGGTGATAGACCTCGGCCAGACCGGCCAGTGGCGTCTGAACGGCGGCTGGCAGTGGCTCCAGGCCGCGATGATCCTGCTGGGCTGGATCCTGGCCACGACGGTGGCGGCGGGCGCGACACGGCTGCTCCGGCGCGGCTGACCCCGCCCTGGCCCGCTGCGTCACCACCGGGGCGCAGTTTTACCTTCCCTTGACCTACGGTCGTACAACTTTCTACAGGTTGCCGTCGCCCTCTGGCGCATCCGGGAGTCGCGGCTTTTCAATAGCGAAACCATGGCTCTGCTGCCCCCCTTCATCCGTGCCCCCCGGACGGTCGCGTCCCGACACGCGCGGACCCTCGCCCCCCACCTCCTCGCAGGGCTCCCCGCCGACGACGAGGTGCTCCTCGACGCGCCCGACGACCGTCTCGGACCCGCGCTGGTCGCGGCCGGGCTCGGCACGTACGAGGCCGCCGCCGCGCTCCTGGCCGACACCCGCGAGCGGGCCGACTGGGAGTACCGCGACCGCTACGCGACCCGCCTCGCGTCCTTCGCGTGTTCGCGCCCCGAGTGGTTCGAGGAGTGGCGTGCCGTCGCGCCGCGCGACCCCGACGTCCTGCTGGTGGCCGCCCAGCTCGCGGTGACCCGCGCCTGGCCCTCGCCGGCCCGCACCGAGCTGCTGCGCGAGGTGAGCCCGCTGATCACGGCGGCCGCGCAGGCCGACGTCCGCGACCCGGTGCCGTGGCGGATCGCGCTGGACCACGCGCGCGGCACCCGCGCCGGCCACAAGTACTTCGGCGAGCTGTGGGAGGCCGCCGTGCGGCGCGCCCCGCACCACTACGGCTGCCATGTGGCCGCCAAGCGCTATCTCGCCGAGTCCTGGCACGGCTCGCACCGCGAGTGCTTCGACTTCGCCGACCGGGCCGCGCAGGACGCCCCGGCGCACTCGCTCCTCCAGGCGATGCCGGTCCGCGCGGCCTTCGCGTACCTGACCGACGGCTGCGGTCCCGAGGTGCCGCGCGCCCGGCTCGACGACGCCGCGGACCGGGCCGCGGTCCTGTCGGCGCGCTTCCCCGCCGCCGACCCGTGGACGGCCGAGATCCGCAACCTCCTGACGTACGTCCTGGTCCGCCTCGGCCGACGCGACGACGCCCTCGCCCAGCTGCGCCTGATCGGCCCGTACGCCACGTCCTTCCCCTGGGGCCGGCTGTCGGACGACCCGCTGGGACACTTCCTCGCGGTGCGCGAGGGCGTGGTCGCGGGACCCTCCGGGCAGCCGTCGGGGCATCCACTCGGTGGGCACGGGGAGCACGCGCGCCCCCAAGGCCACTAGGCTTCTGCGCCGTGACCACCGTCCGGCTGCCGCTCTTCCCCCTGAACTCGGTGCTGTTCCCGGGGCTAGTCCTCCCGCTCAACGTCTTCGAGGAGCGCTATCGCGCCCTGATGCGCGACTTGTTGAAGACGCCCGAGGAGGAACCGCGCCGCTTCGCCGTCGTCGCCATCCGCGACGGCCACGAAGTGGCGCCCAGCTCCCCCGGCATGCCCGACCCGACGGCCACCCCCCAGCGGGGGCCCGCGGCCGGCTTCGGCGAGGACCCGGCGCGGGCGTTCCACGGCGTGGGCTGCGTGGCCGACGCGGCGACGATCCGGGAGCGGGCCGACGGCACCTTCGAGGTGCTGGCGACCGGCACGACCCGGGCGCGGCTCGTGTCGGTGGAGGCGTCGGGGGCGTTCCTGACGGCGGAGCTGGAGGAGCTGCCGGAGGAGCAGGGCGACGAGGCGGGCACGCTCGCTGAGGGCGTGCTGCGGGCCTTCCGCCAGTACCAGAAGCGGCTGGCGGGAGCACGTGAGCGCACGCTGGCCACCGGCACGGACCTGCCGGACGACCCGTCGGTGGTGTCGTACCTGGTGGCCGCCGCGATGATGCTGGACACCCCGGCCAAGCAGCGGCTGCTCCAGGCCCCGGACACCGCCTCCCGGCTGCGCGACGAGCTGGAGCTGCTGCGCGCGGAGACGGCGATCCTGCGCAGCCTGCCCTCGCTGCCCGCCGCCGATCTGACGCGCGCGCCGACGAGCCTGAACTGACGGACGGAAAGGCAGGCATGGCGAAGAAGGCCAGGAAGACCCAGCAGGCCGGCGGCACACCCGCCACGGTGGCCCTGACGGCCGCGGGCGTGGACTTCACCGTCCACTCCTACGACCACGACCCGGCCCACCCCTCCTACGGCGAGGAGGCGGCCGAGGCGATGGGCGTCTCCCCCGACCGGGTCTTCAAGACCCTCGTCGCGGACGTCGACGGCGCGCTGACCGTCGCGGTGGTCCCCGTAGCGGGCTCGCTGGACCTGAAGGCGCTCGCCTCCGCGGTCGGCGGCAAGCGCGCGGCCATGGCGGACCCGGCGCTCGCTGAGCGCACCACGGGCTATGTGCGCGGCGGCATCTCGCCCCTGGGCCAGCGCAAGCGGCTGCCCACGGTGCTCGACGACTCGGCGAAGGCCCACGCCACCGTGTGCGTCTCGGCGGGCCGGCGAGGCCTGGAGGTCGAGCTGTCCCCCACCGCACTCGCCGAACTCACCGGCGCGGTACTGGCCCCGATCGGCCGCGCGTAATCCGAGCGGGCCTTTGTGCCCGGGGCGGGCCTCCGTGCCCGGGGCGGGCCTCGGTGGGCGGACGGGCTTCCGTGCCCGAGCGGGCCTCCGTGGCCGGGGCGGGCCTCCGTGGCCGGGGCCGGCCGGCTCGGCTGTGGGGCTGAGTGTTACTCGGCCGGCTGGGCGGGGTCGCCGTCGGGGGTCTTCGGGGGCGGTGCCTGGGGGTACGGCTCGGGGTCGCGAGGGCCGAACAGGGCGGTGAGGGCGAGGTGGACCAGGAGTGCGGCCACCGGCCAGGCCAGCCAGGCGCCCTTCGCGGTGAGCTTCAGCGGGCCGGAGAACGTCTTCCCCTGCCCCGCCGCCTTCGCGGACGCGATGACGTCCTGGGCCGGGCCCAGCCATATCCCGAGCCGCCACGCCACGAGCGACGCGAGGAAGCCGCCGACGGCCAGCGCGACGATCAGGGGCACCCCGCCGCGCCGCCGCCACAGGAAGACCGCGAGCGCGCTCAACGCGCCGCAGGCCAGCGCCAGCAGCGTGAACGTCCCGTCCGCGCCCGCGGCCTGTTCGCCCTCGGCGTCGGCCGGGTAGACCACCCAGCGACCGTCCAGCACGCCGCCGACCAGCGGCAGCCGCGGCGCGAGCCACACCCACAGCAGTCCGAGGACCAGGCCGGCGACCGTGACCGCGACGGTGACCACGGCGGCTTCCCGCAGCTCGGTCTTCATGCCCGGGCCGTCCTGCCCGTACGAGGCGGGGGCCGCCGCGCCCGGATACCCCGGGTGTCCGCCCGGCGGGGGCCAGGCCTCGTGCGCGGACGGGTCGTGCGGGGGCGGAGGGGGAGTCAGCGGTGCGGTCACCCTGACATCGTGCCAGGCGACCCGGTGGGACGCGTCATCGGACGGCGGCCCGACGGTACGCCCAGGTCGCGACGCCAAGGGAGACGACGCCGACAGCGGCGCACACCGCGAGGTCGCCGAGGACGAAGGCCCAGTCGGGGCTCGTCCGGAAGGTCCGCGCGAAGGCCTCGACGCCGTAGGTGGAGGGCAGCAGGTCGCGGGCGAAACGGACCGCCTCCGGCATCCGGTCGGGCGGCAGCACGCCGAGCAACAGCGCCGCGGACATGCCGAGCTGGCCGAGCACGGTGGCCAGCTCGGGCCGGGGCGCGAGCAGCCCGAAGGCCGCGCCGAGCCCGGACAGCGCGGCGCCCGCGAGCGGGATCACCAGCGCCAGCACCCACAGGTGGGCCACCGGCAGCCCGAACAGCGCGCAGCCGAAGAGGGCCGTCACCAGCGTCCCCGGGACGGTGAAGGACGCGTACGCGCCCGCCGCGCCCAGCACGACCGCCGCGGGCGGCACCGGGAGCGTCGCGTAGTGGTCCAGGCCCCCGCTCGCCCGCAACTGGCCGAAGTACTGCGCGAGCAGGTTCAGCGCCACGAAGGCGACGACGAGGACCGCCGAGCCGGCGACCACGGCCTGCGCCTCGCGCCCGCCGTCGACGACCCCGCGCATCATGATCAGGATGCCGACGGACTGGAAGGTCGCCACGAACAGCAGCGGGATGCGCGCCACGCGCGCGCGGGACAGCTGCGCCCGGTAGACGGCCACGAGCGACGGCCACAGCCGGGCCCGCGGGCCGAGCTCGGCCGCCTCCCGGGCCGGCTGCCCGTCCACGGCGAGGACGCCGTTCGGCAGAACCTCTGCGGGTACGACACTCACGTCGCGCTGCTCTCCCTCTCGAAAGTCCACTCCGCCAGTCGTCCTGTTCGGTACGGATGCCGTGGCTGTCGTGCTCGACCCGGTCGCCGTGGCGCCGGTGCCGGCGGCCTGTGCGCTCACACCCTCACCAGCCCTTGGCGCGCGGCGCCGCCCAGCGCCAAATAGACGTCCTCCAGGCTTGGCGTGGCGAGGGTGAAGTCGTCCAGGGCGGCGAAGGCGGCCCCGCCGGTGACGGTGGCGACGATCGCGCGGGCCTCCTCGGGGGCCAGTCGCAGCGTCCAGCGGCGCCCGGCCTCCAGCGCCCGCTCGCGCAGCGCGGCGACCTCCGGCACGTCCAGCGGGGGCCGCTCCCGCCACACCAGCTCCACCCGCACCTCGCCGGCGACGCGTTCCTTCAGCCCGGACGGCGTGTCGCAGGCGATGACGCGGCCCCGGTCGAGGACGGCGACCCGGTCAAGGACGGTCTCGGCCTCGATGACGTTGTGGGTGACGAGCAGGACGGTGGTCCCGCGCTCGGCGCGCCGCCGGTCCACCGCGGACCACACGGCGCGCCGGGCGACGGGGTCCATGCCGGTGGTCGGCTCGTCCAGCACCAGCAGGGGCCGCTCCCCCACCAGGGCGGTCGCGAAGCAGGCCAGCCGGCGCTGTCCGCCGGAGAGCTTGCGCAGCGGCCGTCCGGCGATCGGGGTGAGCCCGAGTTCGTCGAGGACGTCGTCGCGCTCGCGGCGGGCCTGCCCCACGTCGAGGCCGCGCAGGCGTCCGGTGGTCTCGGCGGCGAGGGAGACGGTGAGGTCGTCGAGCGCGGTGGACTCCTGACCGAGGTAGGCGAGGAGGCGGGCGGCCCGCTCGGGGTGGCGCACGATGTCGTGGCCGAGGATCTCCACGCTGCCCGTGTCGGGGCGCATCAGCCCGGTGACCTGGCGGACGAGGGTGGACTTGCCGGCCCCGTTCGGCCCGAGCAGCCCGAAGATCTCGCCGCGCCGGACCTCCAGCCGTACGTCGTCGGTGGCGCGGACCTCCGGCGTGGCGGGTGATCCGCGCCGCCCGCGCACCGCCGGGTAGGTCTTGGTCAGGTCGCGCACGGCGCACACGACCTCATGCCGGTGCCGAGGTGCCGATGCCGCGCGCGTACTCACAAGGGACGAGACTACGGGGTCCACACCGCCCACTCCCCCTCGGGGGCATCCAGCCACCTTCTCCGAGGCATTCCCCATTCCCCCGCACGACTCCCGACGGTCGGGTCACCCCGTGCGCGGTGCGTCGTTCAGTCGGCGGCCGGGGTTCGTTCCGCTGCCGTGCGGATGTCGACCTCTCTCCAGAAGCCCGCACGGATGGCGTAGCGGTCGTGTTCGTCGATCTGGTCGTCCTTGTGGGCGAGCAGGCCGAAGCGGGCCGCGTAGCGCAGGAGTTCGCCGTCGACGCGGTGGGGGATGCGCGGGTACATGCCGGACAGCTTCTGCAGATGGCTCTGGTCGCCGAGGCGGTCCGTCCAGCGCCGGGCGAAGACCTGCCCGACCTCGAAGGGGTCGCCGCCGACGGTGGTGATGTCCTCCTCGCGGTCGGCCCACCGCTGCTCGGCCGTGGTGAGCTGGGCGAGCGTCGGCATGGAGGAGGCCTCGGCGGGCTCGGCGGCGACGCCGGGCCGGTCGACCCAGCCCTTGTCGGAGGACCAGCGCAGGGTCGCCGTCGGGGGGTGCTGGACGGTCTGGGCGCCGGGGGCGCGCAGTGCGGCGAGGTCCTTGGGGGTGGGGACGCCCTTCGGCGTGGGGAGGCGTTCCTGCGTGCCGTTGCCGGAGGCGGGGGGCGCGGGCGCGCGCTCGCCCTCCTCGGGGGGCCGCTCGCCGGCGGGGGCGAGGCCGGAGTCGGGCAACGGCGCGGAGAGGATCGCGGCGATCTCGGGCCGGGGCGCGGGCTGGGGCGCGCAGACGCCGCCGAGGTCCTTGGCGCGGACGGCCTTGGTGATCCACGTACGGTCCAGCACGCGCCGTTCGTCGGCCTCGGCGACCAGGTCCTCGGACTGGTTGTAGTCGCCGTCGGCGGCCTGGACGGCCCACAGGTGGACGGCGACTCCGTGCTCCTTGGCGGCCATCATGCCGGGCAGCAGATCGCCGTCGCCGGTGACCAGCACGACGTCGGAGCAGGCGCGGTTGCGGGCCAGTTCGGTCAGCTCGGCGTGCATGGCGGCGTCGACGCCCTTCTGCGCCCAGCGGCCGTCGCTGCGGGTCAGGGCACCCAGGCGGACGGTGACCCGGGGCATCACGCGCAGCCGGCGGTGCTCGGGCTGCGGGACGCGGTCGGGGGCGCCGTCGAACCAGTAGATGCGCAGCAGGGGGCGTTCCGTGTCGGACTCGGCCTGTTCGCGCAGTCCCTGGACGAGTGCGGAGTGGTCGACGGTGATGCGGGACCGTGAGGGCTCCCCGGCGAGGAGACTCGCGGCGGCCCCCAGCAGATACCCGGCGTCCACCAGGACGATGCAGCGGTCCACACGACTCACCCTCTTTCCGGGAGGTTTGCTTCGGGCTTGCTTCGAGTCTGCCCGACGGCGCGGGGGTTAACGGCCCGAACTCGATCTTCGGCGTGGCGTTTCGGGGCGGGACGCTCCGACCGAGCCTGTCACAGACGGTAATTATCCGACATGCGGTGTAAGTCGGGCTATGTGAATCTGGTCGCGGCCCTGGCCCCAACCCTCGAAGGAGGCAGATCCCCATGGCCAAGAACAAGAACCGTGAGCGTAAGCAGCCCCAGTCCCAGCGCGGTCGGCAGGAGGCCCAGCAGCCCTCCCTGGAGACGCAGAGCGAACCGCACCTCGCGCAGCCGACACCCGGCGACTCGGCGCACAAGGGCCGGCAGAAGCGTTTCGGCCACAACTGACGTCTTCACACACCGAGGCGCGCATCCGTTGCCGGATGCGCCCCTCGGTGTGTCAGCGCGACCGCGCCGCGGTCAGCCGGCGAGGCAGGACGGGCCGAGCAGCACCTTCAGGTCGCCGAAGAGCGCCGGGTCGGGCTTGACCCGGTGCCGGTCCAGGCGCAGCACCGTCGTCTTGGTGGGTCCCTGGAGCTTGATGCGGACCTCGCTGTCGCCCTTGTGGTGGCTGAGGATCTCGCCGAGGCGGCTGACCATCGGCGGGGTGACCTTCACCGCCGGGATGGTGAGGACCACGGGCGCGTTGGTGCCCGCGTTGGACAGGTCGGGGACCTGGAGCTCCATCGCGACCAGCCGCGGCACGTCCTCCCGCTTGTCGAGGCGTCCCTTGACGAAGACGACGGCGTCCTCGACGAGTTGGGTCGACACGAGCTGGTAGGTGGCGGGGAAGAACATGCACTCGATGGAGCCCGCGAGGTCCTCGACGGTGGCGATCGCCCAGGCGTTGCCCTGCTTGGTCATCTTGCGCTGGAGGCCGGAGATGATGCCGCCGATGGTGACGACCGCGCCGTCTCCGAAGTCACCGCCGGTGAGCTGGGAGATGCCCGCGTCGGCCTTGTCGGACAGCACGTGCTCCAGCCCGAACAGCGGGTGGTCGGAGACGTACAGGCCGAGCATCTCGCGCTCCTGCGCGAGCAGGTACGTCTTGTCCCACTCGTCGTCGGTGAACTGCACGTCGAGGCCGAAGCCGGGCTCGTCGCTCTGTTCCTCGCCCATGCCGCCGAAGAGGTCGAACTGCCCCTCGGCCTCCTTGCGCTTGACCGCGACCACGTTGTCGATCATCGGTTCGTACTGCGCGGTGAGGCCCTTGCGGGTGTGCCCCATCGTGTCGAAGGCCCCGGCCTTGATCAGCGACTCCGTGGTGCGCTTGTTGCACACGACCGCCTCGACCTTGTCGAGGTAGTCGGGGAAGGAGCTGTACTTCCCCTTCGCCTTGCGGCACTTGATGATCGACTCGACGACGTTGGTGCCGACGTTGCGGACGGCGGAGAGACCGAAGAGGATCACGTCGTCGCCCTGGGCGGCGAAGTTGGACATGGACTCGTTGACGTTCGGCGGGAGCACCTTGATGCGCATGCGGCGGCACTCGTTGAGGTAGATCGCGGACTTGTCCTTGTCGTCCTTGACCGAGGTGAGCAGCGCCGCCATGTACTCGGCGGGGTAGTTCGCCTTCAGGTAGGCGGTCCAGTACGAGACCAGGCCGTACGCGGCGGAGTGCGCCTTGTTGAACGCGTAGCCGGCGAACGGGACCAGCACGTCCCACAGCGCCTGGATGGCCTCGTCGCTGTAGCCCTTGTCGCGGGCGCCCTTCTGGAAGAGGACGAAGTTCTTCGCCAGTTCCTCGGGCTTCTTCTTGCCCATCACGCGGCGGAGGATGTCGGCCTCGCCGAGGGAGTACCCGGCGATGATCTGGGCGGCCTTCTGCACCTGCTCCTGGTAGACGATCAGGCCGTAGGTGACGTCCAGGACCTCCCGGAGGGGCTCCTCCAGCTCGGGGTGGATCGGGGTGATCTCCTGGAGCTTGTTCTTGCGCAGCGCGTAGTTGGTGTGCGAGTCCATGCCCATCGGGCCGGGACGGTAGAGCGCGGAGACGGCGGAGATGTCCTCGAAGTTGTCGGGCTTCATCAGCCGCAGCAGCGAACGCATGGGGCCGCCGTCGAACTGGAAGACGCCGAGGGTGTCGCCGCGCTGGAGCAGTTCGAAGGTCTTGGGGTCGTCCAGCGGGAGGCTCAGCAGCTCCAGGTCGACGCCCTTGTTGGACTTCACCATCTTGACGGCGTCGTCCATGATCGTGAGGTTGCGCAGGCCGAGGAAGTCCATCTTCAGCAGGCCGAGCGACTCACAGCTCGGGTAGTCCCACTGGGTGATGGTCACGCCGTCGGTGTGCCTCACCCACACGGGGACGTGCTCGGTGATGGTCTCGCTGGACATGATCACGCCGGCGGCGTGGACGCCCATCTGCCGGACCAGGCCCTCGACGCCCTTGGCGGTGTCGATGACCTTCTTCACGTCCGGCTCGTTCTCGTACATCGAGCGGATCTCGCCCGCCTCGCTGTAGCGGGGGTGCGAGGGGTCGGTGATGCCGTTGAGGTCGATGCCCTTGCCGAGGACGTCCGCGGGCATCGCCTTGGTGAGGCGGTCGCCCATCGCGTACGGGTAGCCCAGCACGCGCGCGGAGTCCTTGATGGCGTTCTTGGCCTTGATCTTGCCGTAGGTGCCGATCATGGCGACCTTGTCGGCGCCGTACTTCTCGGTCACGTACCGGATCACCTCGACGCGTCGGCGCTCGTCGAAGTCGATGTCGACGTCGGGCATGGAGACGCGCTCGGGGTTGAGGAACCGCTCAAAGATCAGGCCGTGCGGGATCGGGTCGAGGTCGGTGATGCCCATGGCGTAGGCGACGATCGAGCCGGCGGCGGAGCCTCGGCCGGGGCCGACCGCGATGCCGTTGTTCTTGGCCCACATGATGAAGTCGGCGACGACGAGGAAGTACCCCGGGAACCCCATCTGGATGATGACGTCCATCTCGTACTCGACCTGCTTCTGGCGGTCCTCGGGGATGCCGCCGGGGAAGCGGCGCTCCATGCCGCGGCGGACCTCCTCCTTGAACCAGGTGACCTCGGTGTAGCCCTCCGGGATGTCGAACTTGGGCATGAGGTTCTTGGCCTCGAACATCCCGGTGGTGTCGATCTGCTCGGCCACCAGGAGCGTGTTGCGGCAGCCCTCCTGCCACGCGTCCGAGGAGTCGATGGCGTACATCTCCTCCGTGGACTTCAGGTAGTAGCCGGTGCCGTCGAACCGGAAGCGGTCGGGGTCGGAGAGGTTCTTGCCGGTCTGGATGCACAGCAGCGCGTCGTGCGCCCCCGCCTCGTGCGCGTACGTGTAGTGCGAGTCGTTGGTCACCAGCGGCGGGATGCCGAGCTTCTTGCCGATCTCCAGCAGCCCGTCGCGGACCCGGTGCTCGATCTCGATGCCGTGGTCCATCAGCTCCAGGAAGTAGCGGTCCTTGCCGAAGATGTCCTGGTACTCGGCGGCCGACTTCAGCGCTTCGTCGAACTGGCCGAGGCGCAGCCGGGTCTGGAGCTCTCCGGAGGGGCAGCCGGTGGAGGCGATGAGGCCCTCCGACCACTGGGAGATGGTCTCCTTGTCCATGCGGGGCCACTTCTGCAGCCAGCCCTCGGCGTAGGCGTCGGAGGAGAGCCGGAAGAGGTTGTGCAGGCCCGTCGCGTCGGCCGCCCAGATCGTCTTGTGCGTGTAACCGCCCGAACCTGACACGTCGTCGCGCTTCTGGTGCGGCTGGCCCCACTGGATCTTGCGCTTGTTGCGGCGCGACTCGGGCGCGACATACGCCTCGATGCCGATGATCGGGGTGACCCCGGCCTTCTTCGCGGAGTGGAAGAAGTCGTACGCCCCGTGCAGGTTGCCGTGGTCGGACATCGCGATGTGGGTCATGCCCATCTCGTTGCACGCGCTGAACATGTCCTTGAGCCGCGCGGCACCGTCCAGCAGCGAGTACTGGGTGTGGACGTGCAGGTGCGTGAACGGCGGCTTTGACACGACTCGGCCTCCAGGCGGAAAACTCGGCAGGGGGGACAGCGTCGAAGTCTATGCCTCGGCGGTGACACTCCGGCGGCTCGCCCGCGTACCTTCTCAGCGGGTCGCGGGCACTTCCGCGCGCGGCCGCACGTTGCAGGACGACAGAGACGCTGTCGTCCATGTCATGCACCAGGAGGCACCCCGCGATGTCGGTTCCGCAGCTCAACGACGAGCCTCGCGGCGAGGAGATCCTCGCCGTCTTCGACACCGCCTTCGGCGCGCTCCTGGCCGCCGACCCGGCCGCGTTCCGCGTGAAGTTCCGGAAGATGGCCGCGTCGGCCTTCGCCTTCTACCGGGGCACGGCCTGCCTCTTCTACCACGACCTGGACCGGGAGAACCCCGGGCGTGGCGACGGCCGGGAGTTCAGCGGCCCGTACCTGGACGAGCGCACCTCGCGCGTGTGGATCCACGGCGATCTGCACGCCGAGAACTTCGGCACCTACATGGACTCCCAGGGCCGTCTGATCTTCAACGTCAACGACTTCGACGAGGCGTACGTCGGCCCGTTCACCTGGGACCTGAAGCGGTTCTCCGCCTCCATCGCGCTCATCGGGTACGCGAAGGCGCTGTCGGACGAGCAGATCACCGAGCTGGTGGAGGTGTACGCGGGCGCGTACCGCGAGCGGGTGCACGCGCTGGCCGGCGGCGCCAAGCGCGACGAGGTGCCCCCGTTCACGCTGGACACGGCCGACGGCCCGCTGCTCGGCGCGCTGCGGGTGGCGCGCTCCCTGACCCGCTTCGGGCTGCTGGACTCGATGACCGAGATCCGCGACTTCGAGCGCCGCTTCGCGCCCGGCGGCGGCGCCATCGAGCTGGACGCGGCCACGCGCTACAAGGTGCTGGCGGCCTTCGACGGCTATCTGGAGACGCTGCCGGAGACGTCCCTGGCCCGCCCGGACTCCTACCGGGTGAAGGACGTCGTGGGCCGCCGGGGCATCGGCATCGGTTCGGCGGGCCTGCCGTCGTACAACATCCTGCTGGAGGGGCACAGCGACGCCCTGGAGAACGACGTCGTGATCTACATCAAGCAGGCGCAGACCCCGGCGGTCTCCCGTCATGTCACCGATCCGGCGATCCGCGACTACTTCCAGCACGAGGGCCACCGCACGGTGATCTCCCAGCGTGCCCTGCAGGCGCACGCGGACCCGTGGCTGGGCTGGACCGAGCTGGACGGGGCGGGCCAGCTGGTCGCCGAGGTCTCGCCGTACGCGGTGGACCTCGACTGGGGCGACATCGACGACCCGGAGGAGATCGCGGCCGTCGTCGCCGACCTGGGCCGGGCCACGGCCACGATGCACGCGGCGGCGGACGACACCTCCGGCGAGTCGCTGGTGCCGTTCTCCACCGAGCGGGCGATCGACGCGGCCATCGCGGCCGACGAGGACGGCTTCGCGCCGCTCCTGGTCGACTTCGCGCACGCGTACGGCGCACGCGCGCGTGCGGACCACCAGATCTTCGTCGACCTGTTCCGCAACGGTCGGATCCCCGGGCTGTGACGGAAGTCCTGTCGCGTCCATAACGAATAGGGCTCCGACGGGGACCCTTTAGCGGTCCCTTACCGCACCGCGTGACACACTTTCCAGCGCCATGGACATATCCGGGACCCGACTCAGAGCCGTACGCGCGGCGCTGTTCACGGCCTTCGTCGTGACGCTCAGCACCGCGTCGCACGTCCTGCTGTCCCGGGCCCCGCTGCCGCTCAACACGGTGGCCGCCGTCGCGGCCGCCGTGTTCTGCCTGGCCTACGCCCTCGCCGGCCGCGAGCGCGGCTTCGGGCGGATCGCCGCACTGCTGATCCCGCTGGAGCTGGCGGCCGACACGGTGTTCACCACCGGCCAGCACGTCTGCTACGGCCGGGCGGGCGGCCCCGTCGCCGGCCCGCTGGCCTCGGTCGGCTGGGACGTGCTGTGCGGCGACGGCACCCGCGTCGGCGCACCGCTGGCCCAGGTCGCCGGCGCCGCCCCCGACAGGCTGGGCGGGGTGCTCGCGCACGCCGACCCGGCCACCGCATGGCTGCTCCTCGGCGCCCATGTCGTCGTCGGTTCCGTCGCCGCCGCGTATCTGCGCCGGGGCGAGCGGGCGCTGGCCCAGTTGCTGCGGGCGGCCGCCGTGACGACGTTCCGGCCGCTGCTGCTGGCCGTCTCCGCCGTGACCGTACGACGTGCCCCGGCGGCCCGCCGCCTGCCGCGGCCCGCGCACCGTGCGGCCACCGCCCGCGAGCGGATCCTCGTGCACTCCCTGGGACGCCGCGGCCCACCGCGCCGGGCCGCCCTCGTCTGAGCACGACCACGTCCCCCTACACGTATTCCGCGCACCCGTGTCGTGCGCGTCCCACAGGAGAACACCCACATGAGCAAGCGGAACACCCAGGCGGCGAAGACGGCGGCGCGGGAGCGGCTGCGCGTCGAACGCGAGCGCGAGGCCAAGCGGGCCAAGGTCAAGCGGCAGGTCATCGTGGCCCTCTCGGCCGTCGGCGTGCTGGCGCTGGCCGGCGGCATAGGTTACGCCGTCGTCCAGGCCAACAAGCCCAGCGGCTGGGACGCGGTGAAAAAGCAGAAGCTGGTCAAGCCGGCCAACAGCACGGGCACGGACGGTACGACCGTCGTCATCGGAAAGAGCACCGCGAAGAAGACCCTCGTGGTGTACGAGGACCCGCGCTGCCCGGTCTGCGCCCAGTTCGAGCAGACGGTCGGCCCGGCGGTCAAGAAGGATCTCGACGCCGGCAAGTTCAAAATTCAGTTCGTCGGCGCCACGTTCATCGACGACAACGTCCCGGGCGAGGGCTCAAAGAGCGCGCTGAGCGCACTGGGCGCGGCCCTGAACGTCAGCCCCGAGGCCTTCCTCGAGTACAAAACCGCTCTCTACTCGGCGAAGTACCACCCGGAAGAGCAGGACGACAAGTTCAAGAGCGACGACTACCTGATCGAGGTGGCGAACACGGTGAGCGCGCTCAAGAACAACACGGAATTCCAGAATGCCGTGAAGAAGGGGACCTACGACAAGTGGGCCCTCGTGATGGGCGGCAAGTTCGACACGGACAGGGAGAAGTACGGTTTCCGGGGGACTCCGACGCTCCTCATGGACGGCAAGATTCTCACCGGCAGCGACGGCAAGAGCGCCCCCATGTCGGTCACCGACTTCGATACCGCAATACAGAAGGCTCTCAACTCCTAGTTCCGCACTCCACGGAAATGGGAAGGGTCCCGGGCCGACTTCAGGCCCGGGACCCTTCCCATTCGACTTACGACTCGCCCGACTACAGACACACCCTCACCCGATGTGTCCGCTATTGGGGGTGCGAGCCGATTCGCACCACGGCATGCATTCCATCCGCGTTGTGATCACAGACGGCGAGCTTGTCACCGTTCGCGAAATCGCGTCGCGCCGGGGAACGTTTCGGCCAGATGTTTTCCGGAAACCATGTGGTGAGCACCCTGGGCTGCCGGTTGAATCAAGGTTCGCAAGATGACCTTGGTAAGAAAACGAGGGGTGCACATGAGATTCCACAAGAAGCTGGCGGCGACCCTGGGAGCGACCGCGCTGACCCTGAGCGGCATCGCGCTGAACGTGGCGACCGCGGGCCCGGCGGCTGCCGCAGCCTGCGACCACGTCTCGGCGACCAACAAGTCCAACGCGATTGTCGTGGTCGTGGGCGGGGCCAAGGCGTACAAGGAGCCCGCGGCGGAGTGCCAGGCGGTGGCCAGCATGGTTCCGGGCGTCGACCTGGACGCCTGGTGCTTCACCGTCAACCAGTACGGCAACCAGTGGATCCGCGTCGACCGGGGATGGATCTACAGCGGGCACATTGCCGTCAAGTCGGGCACCGTGAAGCACTGCTGACCGGCGTCGGAATCGGCTGACATCCCGCCGGTTCCGCTATCGATCGAATCGCCTCCTCGGAATTCCTTCAATGGGCCCGAGGGTCGCTCCGTTCGGGAAGTGTCCCGGGCCGATTCCAGGCCGGGACACTTCCCGTTCGGCTACGACTCAAAGGTCCGAAACACATCCCGCCGTGTCACCCGATGTGTCCGTTATCAGGGGTGCGAGCCGATTCACCCCGCTGTACGCCTTACATCCGCGTTGTGATCACAGACGGCGAGCTTGTCACCGTTCGCGAAATCGCGTCGCGCCGGGGAACATTTCGGCCAGATGTTTTCCGGAAACCATGTGGTGAGCACCCTGGGCTACCGGTTGAATCAAGGTTCGCAAGATGACCTTGGTAAGAAAACGAGGGGTGCACATGCGATTCCACAAGAAGCTGACGGCGGCACTGGGAGCGACCGCGCTGGCCATGAGCGGCATCGCGCTGAACGTGGCGACCGCGGGCCCGGCGGCTGCCGCCGCTTGCGATCACGTGTCGGCGAGCAATAAGTCCAATGGGATTGTTGTTGTCGTGGGCGGCGCGAAGGCCTACAAGGAGCCTGCGGCGGAGTGCCAGGCGGTGGCCAGCATGGCTCCGGGTCGCGACCTGAATGCCTGGTGTTACACCATCAACCAGTACGGCAACCAGTGGACTCGCGTCGACGAGGGATGGATCTACAACGGACACATCGCCCTCAAGTCGGGCACGGTGAAGCACTGCTGACCGGCGTCCGAATCGGCTGACATCCCGCCGGTTCCGCTATCGATCGAAACGCCCCCTCGGAATTCCTTCAACGGGCCCGAGGGGGCGCTCCGTCGCCATGGGGGGCCGAACGGCGAATGCGACCCGTGACGCAATTTCAGAAAGGCGGAAGCCGGCAGGGCCGGCCGCGCCGGCCCAGATCCCTGACCGTCGCCCCAGCACTCTCGGGAGCCCGAACCACACAAAGGGCACATTTGGAAGTTCACCCGCGCGCAGGACGTACCAATCAGTAACCTGATGCGCCGTGACCAGTCGATACAGAGCCTCCATATCGTCCGAGGGCGTCAGATCCCTCTCCCCGCGCCGCCGTACGGTCGTCAAGGCCGCGGCCGCCACCGCCGTGCTGGCCGGGCCCCTCGCCGCCGCGCTGCCCGCCCGGGCCGCCGCGCAGACCCCGGTCTTCCTGCACGGCGTCGCCTCCGGGGACCCGCTGCCCGACGGGATCCTGCTGTGGACGAGGGTGACGCCCACCGCCGAGGCGATACCCGGCTCCGGGCTCGGTCCGGACACCGAGGTGGAGTGGATCGTCGCCGAGGACAGGGCCCTCACGCGCATCGTGGCCAAGGGCACGGTGACCGCGACCGCCGCCTCCGACCACACCGTCAAGGCCGACGTGCGCGGCCTCGCCCCCGCCACCGACTACTGGTTCCGCTTCTCGGCCGGCGGGACCGACTCGCCGGCGGCGCGCACCCGCACCGCGCCGGCGGCCCAGGCCTCGGTGGCCAACCTGCGCTTCGGCGTGGTCTCCTGCGCCAACTGGGAGGCCGGCTACTTCTCCGCCTACCGCCACCTCGCCGCCCGCGGCGACCTCGACGCCTGGCTGCACCTCGGCGACTACATCTACGAGTACGGCACCGGCCAGTACTGCGCGCGCGGCACCGTCGTACGGCCCCACGCGCCCACGCACGAGATCCTCACCCTCGCCGACTACCGCATCCGGCACGCCCGGTACAAGACCGACCCCGACCTGCAGGCCCTGCACGCCAAGGCGCCGGTCATCGCCATCTGGGACGACCACGAGATCGCAAACGACACCTGGTCGGGCGGCGCGGAGAACCACACCGAGGGCGCGGAGGGCAGCTGGACGAGCCGTCAGGCGGCCGCCAAGCAGGCCTACTTCGAGTGGATGCCGGTCCGCCCCGCGCTCGCCGGCACCACCTACCGCCGGCTGCGCTTCGGCAAACTCGCCGACCTCTCCCTGCTGGACCTGCGCTCCTTCCGCTCCCAGCAGGTCAAGTTCGGTGACGGCGACGTCGACGACCCGGAGCGCACCCTCACCGGCCGGGCCCAGCTCGACTGGCTCAAGGCGGGGCTGACGGCGTCCGACACCACCTGGCGGCTCGTCGGCAACTCCGTGATGATCTCGCCGCTGGCCCTCGGCGCGCTCCCCGCGTCCCTGCTCAAGCCGCTCGCCAAGCTGCTCGGCCTGCCCCAGGAGGGCCTGGCTCTCAACACCGACCAGTGGGACGGCTACACCGACGACCGCCGCGAAGTCCTCGCCCATCTGCGGTCCAACGCCATCCGCAACACCGTCTTCCTCACCGGCGACATCCACATGGCCTGGGCCAACGACGTGCCGGTGAACGCCGGGACCTACCCGCTGTCCGCCTCGGCCGCCACCGAGTTCGTGGTCACGTCGGTGACCTCCGACAACCTCGACGACATCGCCAAGGTCCCCGAGGGCACCGTCGCCGCGGTCGCCGCGCCGCTGGTCCAGGCCACCAACCGCCACGTCCACTGGGTGGACACCGACCGGCACGGCTACGGCGTGCTGGACATCACCGCCGAGCGCGCGCAGATGGACTACTACGTTCTGTCCGACCGCACCCGGGCCGACGCGACCTCCGCGTGGTCCCGCTCGTACCGCACGCGCAGCGGCACGCAGAAGGTGGAGCGGACGTACGACCCCGTGTGACGGCCGGTCACGGCCGCTACAGCGTGTCGAGGAAGCCGAGCGCCACCCGCCAGGTGGCCTCGGCGGCCTCCGCGTCGTAGTCGGGGAGGTCGGGGTCGGTGTAGAGGTGGCCGGCCCCCGCGTACCGGTAGACCTCCACGTCGGCGCCCGCGCGGCCCATCTGCAGGTACCAGGCGCTCAGCCAGTCGTCCGGCTCGAACGGGTCCGGCTCCGCCACATGCAGCTGCACCGGCAGCTCGTCCACCGAGGCGTTCGGCGCGAGGTCGGAGGTGCCGTGCAGGAGCAGCAGGCCGCGCGCCTTGGCGTCACCGAGGGCGAGGGTCTGCGCGACGGACGCGCCGAGCGAGAACCCGGCGTAGACCAGGCCCCGGTCGGAGTAGGGCGCGGCGGCCAGGACCGCTCTCCTCAGCAGCTCGTCCTTGCCGATGCCCTCGTTGTGGGCCATGCCCTCCTCGACCGTGTCGAACGTCCGCCCGTCGAACAGGTCCGGGGTCCACACCTCGTGCCCGGCGGCACGCAGCCGGTCCGCCGCCGCACGCACCGCGGGGCGCAGTCCATAGGTCGAATGGAAGAGCATGATGTTCATGAGGCCATGGTGCCAGTCGCCGCTGACAACGCCTCCTGAGCCGTCCCTCGCAGCACGGCACGTGGGACTCTTCACAAAAGGCCCATGTTCAAGGTCCCTCCGAGCCGGTTACGCGCCAAGGCATGGAGAACCTGCTCCGCCCCGTGATCGTGGTCGGTGGTGCGGTCCTGCTGACGCTGTTCATCGGCTGGGCCACCGACCGACTGTTGTCCAAAGCCGACCACCGGCATCCGGAGACTCCCTTGTGGGGTCTGCTGCGCCGTGGCCGGATCCCGTACCAGCTCGTGCTGTGCGCGGCGTTGTTGAGAGGGTCGTACGACGAGGCACGTCTGCTCCAGGAGCACCAGGACGCGGTCGGCCGGACGCTGACGCTGACGCTGATCGGCGCGGCCGCCTGGCTGGTGATCCGGATCGCCGGCGCCGTCGTCGAGACCTCGTACAGCCGCTACGCGCGCATGCACCGCGACGCGGCCCGGGTGCGTCGGGTGCGCACCCAGGTGTCGCTGATCATGCGGGTGGTGTCCGCCGTCGTCGGCGTGGTGGCCGCGGCGGCGATGCTGCTGACGTTCCCGGCGTTCCGCGCCGCGGGCGCCTCGCTGCTGGCCTCGGCCGGAATCCTCGGCATCGTCGCCGGTGTCGCCGCGCAGTCCACGCTGAGCAACCTGTTCGCCGGGCTGCAGATCGCCTTCGGCGACATGGTGCGCATCGGCGACACGGTGGTCGTGGACGGCGAGTGGGGCACGGTCGAGGAGATCACCCTGACCTTCCTGACCGTGCGGACCTGGGACGAGCGCCGGATCACCATGCCGGTGTCGTACTTCACGTCCAATCCGTTCGAGAACTGGTCGCGCGGCACACCGCAGATGACGGGCATCGTCTACTGGCACGTCGACCACTCGGCCCCGCTCGACGCGATGCGCGAGAAGCTCCGAGACATCCTGCGGGAGTCGCCGGCCTGGGACGGCCGCGCCTACGGCCTGGACGTCACCGACACCACCCCGAACACCATGCAGGTCAGGGCTCTGGTGACGGCGAAGGACTCGGACGACATCTGGACGATCCGCGTCACCGTCCGCGAGCGGATGATCCGCTGGCTGACCGAGGAGCACCCCTACGCGCTGCCCCGTGTCAACACCGCGGACGCCCCGCTGCCGCCCGACGCCTCGCACGGCGAGGCGTCGCACGACGGTGCGCCGGGCCTCGACAAGACGCCCCCGCGTCAGCGGCGCGCCCACGAACCGTCGGGGGCGGACCGCTGAACCCGGGGAGTCCTCAGAGGCCTTGAAGGGCCCTCAGTGTCCGCGCTCTGCACCGCCGTTGACCTGCACGATCTGCGAAGTGACGTGTCCGGCGCCCGGGGAGGCCAGCCAGTGCAGTGTGGCGGCCACGTCCCCGGGCGTCGCGGCGCGTCCGTTCAGTGTCTGGGCGACGAGCCGCTCCCGCCGCTCTTCGTCCATGGACCCGCCGAAGAACTCGGTGTCCTCGACGTACCCGGGCGCGACGACGTTCACGGTGACGCCCTCCGGTCCGAGCCGGCGGGCGAGATCGTGCGCGTACGGATGCAGCGCGGCCTTGGCGCCGCCGTACGCTCCGCTGCCTGAGCCCCGGTAGGCGGCGATCGAGCCGACGAACAGCACCCGCCCGCCCGGCCGGGCCAGCCGGTCCGTCAGCGCCTCCGTGAGCAGGGCCGCGGTGAGGGTGTTGAGCCGGAAGTTGACGCTCCATTCGTACGCGACCCGGTCGAGGGGGTCGTCGCTGTCGGGCTGCGGTTCCAGTTGCCCGGTCCCGCCGGCCCCGTGGACGAGCACGTCCACCGTGCCGAGGGTCTCCTCGACGAACAGCGCCACCTGCCGCACCTCGTCGGGCTCGGCGAGGTCCGCGGCGTAGGTGAGCGCTCCGTCCACCCCGGCCTTCTCCAGCACCTCCCGGCGCCGCCCGAGCAGCAGCACCCGGTCCCCGTCGGCGGCGAACCTCCGCGCCGCCGCGAGCCCGATCCCCGTACCTCCACCACTGATCACAATGTTGCGTGCCATGTCCCCGACCATAAGGCCGCCCCCGGCCCCTTCCGGGCCGGTTCACAACCCCGCCACGAAGAACGAACCCGCCGGTCACTTCCCGCGGGACGGAGGTCACTTCAGACTGCGCACGTCGAGATGCCGGAGCACGCGGTCCACGATCTCGGGGTCCGCCCCCGGCTCACTGCGCGCGGCGACCACCTCGTGCCGGGCGGCGCTGAGCATCTCCCCCTGGATCCGGCGCACCCGCTTCAGCCGCCGCACCCGGTGCTCGTGCCCCTCGCGCCGCTCGTCCTCCCCCACGTCCGGACTGATCCGCAGTCCGATGTCGAAGGCCCGCCGGACCATCTGCTCCGACAGCTCCTCCGGCAGTTCCTCCTCCGCCTCGATCTCGCGCAGCCTGCGCTTCGCCGCCTTCGCCGCGCGCACCGCGAGCTGCTTCTCGAACTCCTTCTCCCGGCCCGTGTCGGCCTGCACCCCGAGCCGCCGCACCAGCCACGGCAGCGTCAGTCCCTGGAGCACCAGCGTCCCCATGATCACCCCGAACGCGATGAACACGATCTCGTCGCGTTTGGGGAAGCCCGCCCCCGCATCCGTCTCCAGGGGGATGGCGAGCGCCAGCGCCACCGAGGCCACCCCCCGCATCCCGGCCCACCACATGACGACGGTCTCCCGCCAGGTCATCGGGATGTCCTCGTCGTAGTCCCGCTTGGCGTGCATCCGCTGGGTGACCCAGGTGGCCGGCAGAAGCCACAGCAGCCGGACGAGCACGACGACGACCAGCACGGCCGCCGCCCACCCCAGCATCTCGCCCCACCGCCCGGACGCGGTGCGGATGGCGTTGTGCAGCTCCAGTCCGATCAGCCCGAAGGCGACACCGGTGACCAGGGTGTCGACGATGTCCCAGAAGGTGTGCCCGGCCAGCCGGGTCATCACGTCGTCGGGATCGGTGGCGTACTCGGCGAGGAACAGCGCGGTGGTGAGCACCGCGAGCACCCCGGAGCCGTGGAACTCCTCCGCCATCACGTAGGAGGCGTAGGGCACGAGGAGCGTCAGCCCGATCTGCAGGGTGGCGTCCCCGAGGAGGTCCATCAGCTTGTTCGCGCCCCACCCGAGTGCGACGCCCACGGCCACCGCCACCACGGCGGACAGCACCAGGTCCAGCCCCGCCTTCCACGGCGAGAAGGTCCCGCTGACGACGGCCGCGATCGCCACGTGGTACAGCACGATGGCCGTGACGTCGTTGAAGAGCCCCTCGCCCTCCAGGATGGACACCAGCCGGCGCGGCAGCCCGAGCTGTCCGGCCACGGCGGTGGCGGCGACCGGGTCGGGCGGCGCGACCAGCGCCCCGAGGGCGAAGGCGGCGGCGAGCGGCAGCCCCGGCACGACCGCGTGGGCCACGGTGGCGACACACGCCATCGTGACGAAGACCAGCGCGACGGCGAGCAGGAAGATCGGCCGTTTGTTCGCCGTGAACTGCCGCCAGGAGGTCCGCCGCACGGCCGCGTAGAGCAGGGGCGGCAGCAGCAGCGGCAGGATCAGACCGGGCGGGACGTTGACGTTGGGCACGAAGTCGAGCACCGCGAGGACGATCCCGAGCAACGTCATCAGGACCGGCGCGGGCAGCCCCCACCGGTCTCCGAGCGGGACGCTCACCACGGCCCCGAGCAGAAGGACGAACAGCAGGGCCAGCTGGTCCACGGTCAGGCTCCGGCGGTCTAGAAGATCACGAACAACCAGGGCTCCAGCCTGTCACGCTCGCCCCGCTTGTCACCGCCTTGCCCGTTTCCACGCCGCGACACCCGTGTCGGTGGTTACAACGCCCGTCGCATCGCCCGGTGCGGTATCCCCGCGTCCGGGAACTCCGGGCCGTACGCCCGGTAGCCCAGCCGCTCGTAGAACCCCAGCGCGTGCGTCTGCGCGTGCAGGTCCACCGCGGTCAGCCCGCGTGCGCGAGCCGCCTCCTCGATGCCCCGCACCAGCGCGGCGCCGACGCCGAGCCCGCGTGCCTCCCGGGAGACGGCGAGCCGCCCCAGCGAGCCCACCGAGGGGCCGCCGCCGGCGGTCTTCGCCGCGGCCGCCTCCCCGTGCAGCAGCCGCCCGGTCCCCAGCGGCACGCCGTCCTCGCGGACGGCCAGCACATGCACCGCGCCGGCGTCGTGGGCGTCGTACTCGATGTCCTCGGGGACGCCCTGCTCGCCGACGAAGACCTCCTTGCGCAGCGCGAAGCACGCCTGCCGGTCGGCGGGGTCCTCGGCGACGCGCACCGAGTACGCGGGCGGGCCGCTCATCCGTAGGTCTCCTCGCGGACCTGGTCGAGGGCCTGCTGAAGGTCGTCGGGGTAGCCGCAGGAGAACTCGGCCCACCGGCCGTCACCGGGGTGCTCGAACCCCAGCCGCACCGCGTGCAGCCACTGCCGGGTCAGCCGCAGCCGCTTGGCGAGCGTCGGGTCGGCGCCGTACGTCAGGTCGCCCACGCACGGGTGGCGGTGGGCGGACATGTGGACGCGGATCTGGTGCGTGCGGCCCGTCTCCAGCTTCACGTCCAGCAGGGAGGCCGCGCGGAAGGCCTCGATGAGGTCGTAGTGGGTGACGGACGGCTTGCCGTCGGCGGTGACCGCCCACTTGTAGTCGTGGTTGGGGTGCCGGCCGATGGGCGCGTCGATGGTGCCGCTGGTCGGGTCGGGGTGGCCCTGGACCAGCGTGTGGTACCGCTTGTCGACCGTGCGCTCCTTGAACTGGCGCTTCAGCGACGTGTACGCGTACTCCGACTTGGCGACCACCATCAGGCCGGACGTGCCCACGTCGAGGCGGTGCACGATGCCCTGGCGCTCGGCGGCGCCCGAGGTGGAGATGCGGTACCCGGCGGCGGCGAGCCCGCCGATGACGGTCGGCCCGGTCCAGCCCGGCGACGGGTGCGCGGCCACGCCCACCGGCTTGACGATCACGACCACGTCGTCGTCGTCATGGACGATCTCCATGCCCTCGACCGGCTCGGCGACGACCTGCACCGGCGCGGGCGCCTGGGGCATCTCGACCTCCAGCCAGGCGCCGCCGTGCACCCGCTCGGACTTCCCGACCACCGACCCGTCGACCGTGACCTTCCCCGCGGCGGCGAGCTCGGCCGCCTTGGTGCGGGAGAAGCCGAACATGCGGGAGATGGCGGCGTCGACGCGCTCGCCCTCCAGGCCGTCGGGCACGGGCAGGGTACGGATATCGGGAAGCGTGCTCACCCGTCGAGTATGCCGGACGGGCGCGACCGCCCCGCACGGGCCTGTGGACGACCCCGCGCCCGTGGACGACCCGATGGCCGGGACGGCTCACCACGCGCTCGTGTGCGAGGACCCCTCAGTCCTTGTGGACGGTGCCGTCCGGGTCGAGGCCCTTGAACGACAGCAGCACGATCAGGATGCCGCCGCACACGATCGCCGAGTCGGCGAGGTTGAAGACCGCGAAGTGCTTCGGGGCGATGAAGTCCACCACCGCGCCCTCGAAGACGCCCGGCGCGCGGAAGATCCGGTCGGTGAGGTTGCCGAGCGCGCCGCCGAGCAGCAGGCCGAGCGCGATCGCCCAGGGCAGGCTGTACAGCTTGCGGGCGAGCCGGGCGATCACCACGATGACCGCCGCCGCGATCACCGTGAAGATCACGGTGAAGGCCTCGCCGAAGCCGAAGGCGGCGCCCGCGTTGCGGATCGCCTCGAAGCGCAGCCAGTCCCCGATGATCTCGATCGGCTCGTGGTGCTCCAGCTTGGCGACGACGATCATCTTGCTGATCAGGTCGAGGGCGTACGCGAACGCGGCGACCCCGAACAGCACGGCGATCCGGCGCCTGCCGCGGGACCGCCCGGCGGAGTCCTCGCCCGCCCCCTCCGCGCCGGACGCCTCGCCCGGAACCGGCGTTCCGGCGCCCCCGACGCCCGCGTCGGGCCGCTCCGGCTCGCCCCCCGCCGCTTCCGGGGTGCCCGGCGTACCGATGATGCGCTCCGCCTCTGCCACGTGAGTCCCTCAACCTAGGTACCTGACTGAGGACGAGGGTACGGCACGCCCCCGGGCAGACAGGCGATCAGTATCGACGCTCCTGCTTCTGCTTGCACTCCACGCACAGCGTGGCCCGCGGGAAGGCCTGCATCCTGGCCTTGCCGATGGGCTTTCCGCAGTTCTCGCACAGGCCGTAGGTGCCGGCGTCCAGCCGCTCCAGGGCGTGCTCGGTCTGGATCATCATCTCGCGCGCGTTGGCGGCGAGCGCCAGTTCGTGCTCGCGCGTGATGTTCTTGGTGCCGGTGTCCGCCTGGTCGTCGCCGGCGCCGTCCCCGGAGTCCCGCATGAGACCCGCGAGGGCCGCCTCGGAGGAGACGAGTTCCGTGCGCAGCCGGTCGAACTCGGACTGCAGTTCGGCGCGGGCCTCCTCGACCTCTTCGGGGGTCCACGGCTCCTCACCGGGGCGTACCGCCAGGTCGCCGGCCTCGGCCGCGGCGGGCCGTGCCTTGGGGACGGCGTTCTTCGCCGCCGTGGCCGTGCCAGGAGTCTTCTTCGCAACCACTGTCGTGGCTCCCGTCTGCTCCGCGGCCGAGGCCGCGCCCGCCTTGTTGGCCCTGCTCTTCCTGACGGCGCCCTGCTTGCCGTCCCCCTCCGCGACGGCGCCGCCGTCACCACCGCGCCCCGGTCCCCCACGGCTCCCGGCACGACGGCCGGCGGCGGTGCGGGGCGCGCTCTCCGCGCGCGCGGCGTTCCCGGTCGCGGCCTCTGCCCCGGCGGGGGAGGCCTCCGCCCGCGTCGCCTTCTGCGCCTTCCGGGCACTCGCCTTCACAGCCGCTTTCCCGGCGACCGCCGTCTCCTCGGCGGCCACCGCCTTCTTCGCGGCCGCCGTCTTCCTCGCCACCGGCGTCCGCTTCGCGGCCGCCTTCTTCTGCGCGTCCGGCGTCGCCGTCACGGTCGTCTCCGCGGCCGTGTCCATGGCCGTCTCCACGCGGGCGGCCGGCCCCGCGCGCGTCTCTTTCTTCACCGCTGTCTTCCGCATCGCCCCCGAGGCCGTCGCCTTCTCGGCAGCCGCTCCACCGTCCGTCGCCCTGCCCTCCGCCGCTCCCCCGGCCGAGGTCCTGCCACCTGCCGTCGCCTTGCCCGGCCCCGCTGCCTTCTTCCCCCGAGCAGAGCCCGCTACCCCCGTCCCGCTCCTCCCCGCCCCCTCGGCCGCCTTGCCGCCCCCGGTCGCCTTCCTCGCCCCCTTGCCGGCGCGCGCGGCACCGCCACCTCGCGCGTCGTTTCCGGCCGCACCGCCAGAGGCGTCCCCGGACGCCGACTGCCGTACGGCGGTCTTCTTCGCCACCATGCCGCGGCCCCTTCACATATTGTGATCTTGCGCGCGAATCGTGCTGGGACGATAAATCGACTTGGGTCCCGCGGCAACGGGGCGCACCGCCCGATTCGCCCGCCTCGCGCACGCCGCGCGGCGAACCTGCATGCGTTGTGCCCAACTCCCCGCGAGGTAATCCGCCCAGTTCGCCGTCCCGGGACCCGAATCCGCACACCACCCCATTCGGGTCATACCGGACACGGTCCCGCGCCTCGTCCACAGTCCCGGAAAACCGGTCGGCCGCCGTCCGCGGCGCGCCGTACACTGGGCGGAGCGAAAAGCGTGGATGGGGACGAGTAGCGGCGTACGCAGCCCAGAGCGACCCGGGGACGGTGGAAGCCCGGGGGCGAGCGCGACGTGAACATCACCCCGGAGCCGCCGGAAGAAAGCCACGGGCGACAGCCGCAGGCGAGTAGAACCGGCATCGCGACCCCAATGAGGGGGCTCGTCGGCGTGCAGGACGCACCGGGGAGCCAAGGAGGGTGGTACCGCGGGAGCGCGCCGCACACGGCGTAGACAGGCAAGAAGGCTCTCGTCCCTCCGACGGAAGGCAGTACGTCCGCCGGAGGAAGCTCGCCGATGACAACGCCGCAGTACCGCCAGGTGCCCGCCCAGGTCGACCTGCCCGCCCTCGAGCACGCCGTGCTCGACTTCTGGCGCGAGCAGAAGATCTTCGCCAAGAGCCTGGAGCAGTCCGAGGGCCGCCCCGAGTGGGTGTTCTACGAGGGCCCGCCCACCGCCAACGGCATGCCGGGCGCCCACCACATCGAGGCCCGCGTCTTCAAGGACGTCTTCCCCCGCTTCCGCACCATGCGCGGCTACCACGTGGCCCGCAAGGCCGGCTGGGACTGCCACGGCCTCCCGGTGGAACTGGCGGTCGAGAAGGAACTCGGCTTCAGCGGCAAGAAGGACATCGAGGCGTACGGCATCGCCGACTTCAACGCGAAGTGCCGTGAGTCCGTGCTCCGCCACACCGACGCCTTCGCCGAGCTGACGACCCGCATGGGCTACTGGGTCGACCTCGACGACGCGTACGTCACGATGGACCCCGAGTACATCGAGTCGGTCTGGTGGTCGCTGAAGGAGATCTTCGGCAAGGGCCTGCTGGTCCAGGACCACCGCGTCGCCCCCTGGTGTCCGCGCTGCGGCACCGGCCTGTCCGACCACGAGCTGGCGCAGGGCTACGAGACGGTCGTCGACCCGTCCGTGTACGTCCGTTTCCCGCTCACCTCCGGTCCGCTCGCCGGCGAGGCCGCCCTCCTGGTGTGGACGACGACCCCCTGGACGCTGGTCTCCAACACGGCCGTGGCCGCGCACCCCGAGGTCACCTACGTCGTGGCGACCGACGGCGAGGAGAAGCTCGTCGTCGCCGAGCCGCTGCTCGCCAAGGCGCTCGGCGAGGGCTGGGAGACCACCGGGCAGACCTTCACCGGCGCCGAAATGGAGCGCTGGACCTATCAACGTCCCTTCGAGCTGGTGGAGTTCCCGGCCGAGGCGCATTTCGTCGTCAACGCCGAGTACGTGACCACCGAGGACGGCACCGGTCTGGTCCACCAGTCCCCCGCCTTCGGTGAGGACGACCTCAAGGTCTGCCGCTCCTACGGCCTGCCGGTGGTCAACCCGGTCCTCCCCGACGGCACCTTCGCGCCGGACGTCCCCATGGTCGGCGGCGTCTTCTTCAAGAAGGCCGACGAACGGCTCACCGAGGACCTCCAGCAGCGCGGCCTGCTGTTCAAGCACATCCCGTACGAGCACAGCTACCCGCACTGCTGGCGCTGCCACACCGCGCTGCTCTACTACGCGCAGCCGTCCTGGTACATCCGCACCACCGCCGTCAAGGACCGTCTCCTCCAGGAGAACGAGAAGACCAACTGGTTCCCCGAGTCGGTCAAGCACGGCCGCTTCGGCGACTGGCTGAACAACAACATCGACTGGGCGCTGTCCCGCAGCCGCTACTGGGGCACCCCGCTGCCGATCTGGCGCTGCGAGGACGACCACCTCACCTGCGTCGGCTCGCGCGCGGAGCTCAGCGAGCTCACCGGCGCCGACCAGTCCGAGCTGGACCCGCACCGCCCGTTCATCGACGCGGTCACCTTCGGCTGCCCGCAGGAGGGCTGCGGGAAGACCGCCACGCGTGTGCCGGAGGTCATCGACGCCTGGTACGACTCGGGGTCCATGCCGTTCGCGCAGTGGGGCTACCCGTACAAGAACAAGGAGCTGTTCGAGAGCCGGTACCCGGCGCAGTTCATCTCCGAGGCCATCGACCAGACCCGCGGCTGGTTCTACACGCTGATGGCGGTCGGCACGCTGGTCTTCGACAAGTCCAGCTACGAGAACGTCGTCTGCCTCGGCCACATCCTCGCCGAGGACGGCCGCAAGATGTCCAAGCACCTGGGCAACATCCTGCAGCCGATCCCGCTCATGGACCAGCACGGTGCGGACGCGGTGCGCTGGTTCATGGCGGCCGGCGGCTCGCCCTGGGCGGCCCGCCGCGTGGGCCACGGCACGATCCAGGAGGTCGTCCGCAAGACGCTCCTGACGTACTGGAACACGGTCGCCTTCCAGGCCCTGTACGCGCGCACGTCCGGCTGGTCCCCCTCCGAGGCCGACCCGGCGCCCGCCGAGCGGCCCGTCCTCGACCGCTGGCTGCTGTCCGAACTCCACGCGCTCACCGACCAGGTGACGCAGTCCCTGGAGGCCTACGACACCCAGCGCGCCGGCAAGCTGCTCTCCGCGTTCGTCGACGACCTGTCCAACTGGTACGTGCGCCGCTCGCGCCGCCGCTTCTGGCAGGGCGACAAGTCCGCGCTGCGCACGCTGCACGAGGTCGTGGAGACGGTCACCAGGCTGATGGCCCCGCTGACCCCGTTCATCACCGAGCGGGTCTGGCAGGACCTCGTCGCGCCCGTCACGCCCGGCGCCCCGGAGTCGGTTCACCTGTCCTCCTGGCCGGAGGCGGACCTGTCCGCGATCGACCCGGAGCTGTCCCGGCAGATGGCGCTCATCCGCCGCCTGGTGGAGCTGGGCCGCGCCACGCGCGCGGAGTCGGGCGTCAAGACCCGCCAGCCGCTGCGCCGCGCCCTGATCGCCGCGGCCGGCTTCGACGCCCTCTCGCCCGAGCTGCGCTCGCAGATCACGGAGGAGCTGAACGTCGAGTCGCTCGCGTCGCTGTCCGAGGTGGGCGGCAGCCTGGTCGACACGACCGCCAAGGCCAACTTCCGTGCGCTGGGCAAGCGGTTCGGCAAGCGCGTCCAGGACGTCGCCAAGGCCGTCGCCGGCGCCGACGCGGCCGCGCTCTCCCTGGCGTTGCGCGAGGGCACCGCGTCGGTGGAGGTCGACGGCGAGACGATCACGCTCGGCCCGGACGAGGTGATCATCACGGAGACGCCGCGCGAGGGCTGGTCGGTGGCGTCCGACTCCGGTGCGACGGTCGCCCTCGACCTGGAGATCACCGAGGAGCTGCGGCGTGCGGGTCTCGCCCGTGACGCGATCCGTCTGATCCAGGAGAGCCGCAAGAACAGCGGTCTCGACGTCGCCGACCGCATCGCGCTCCGCTGGACCGCCACGGACCCGGCGACCGTCGAGGCCCTGAACGACCACGCCGGTCTGATCGCCGACGAGGTCCTCGCGACTGACTTCGCCCAGGGTGACGCCGACGACAGCTACGGCGCCCCGTTCAGCGACGAGGCCCTGACGCTGACGTTCCGCCTCCGCAAGGTGTGACGCTCGCGCCGAGCGGGTCAACGGCGGCTGCCCGGTTCCGGGCAGCCGCCGTTGCGCGTCCCCCTGCCGGTACCGATCACGTCGGTTCCCGTGCGCAATGCGCGTAAAAGGGCGGGGCCCCGGATCGGAATCCGGGGCCCCGCCCTTTGAACGCTGCCGACGCCTAAGGCGTACTACTGGCCGTCAGTTGTCGTCCTCGTCGATGAGGAAGCCGCGCATCGGCGAGGGAGCCTGCCCCATCGGGGAGGGACCCTGCGGTCGTACCGGCGCCATCGGCTGGGTCATGGCGGGAGACATCTGCTGCTGGCCGCCGTAGGACGGACCAGCGGGGCTCGGGCCGCCCATGCCCTGGTTGCCGCCGTAGGACGGGGCGCTGGCGCCGGCCGGAGCCATGGAAGGCGCCGGGGACGGCGGCAGGGAGGCCGTGGCCGGGGTGCGCGGCGGGGCGAGGGAGTCGTCGGCCTGCGTCTCCAACTGGCGCAGCTGGGACTCCAGGTACGACTTCAGGCGCGTACGGTACTCGCGCTCGAAGCCGCGCAGGTCCTCGACCTTGCGCTCCAGCGTGGCGCGAGCGGACTCCAGGGAGCCCATCGCGACGCGGTGCTTCTCCTGCGCGTCCCGCTCCAGGGCGTCGGCCTTGGCCCGGGCGTCACGCTCAAGACCCTCGGCGCGCGAACGCGCCTCGCCGACGATCTTGTTGGCTTCGGAACGGGCCTCCGCGATCGCCTGGTCGGCGGTCTGCTGGGCCAGCGAGAGGACTCGGGCGGCGCTGTCGCCACCGGGGCCTCCCTGACCGGGGCCGCCCATCGGACCGCCCATGGGGCCGCCCATCGGACCACCCATCTGCTGCTGCATGGGGGGCTGACCGCCCATCGGGCCCTGGCCCATGGGGCCTTGACCCATCGGACCCTGACCCATCGGGCCCTGGCCCATCGGACCCTGACCCTGGGGACCACCCTGACCGCCGCCGGGGCCGGCGGGCAGCTGCGGGGCACCGCTCGGCAGCTGGGGCGGACCACCCATGGGGCCACCCATCTGCTGCTGCGGCGGGCCCGATATGCCGGCGGGCACCGGAGCGCCGGGACCTCGCATGCCCTGCTGGGGCATGCCCTGCTGCTGTTGCGGCGGCATGCCCTGCTGCTGGCCGTCCTGCGGCTCCGGGGGCTTGCGCATGTTCTGCTGGTTCTGGGCAGCAGCGCGCGTGGCCGCGGCCAGCTTGGCGCGCAGGTCCTCGTTCTCGCGGAGCAGACGGGTCAGTTCGGCTTCGACCTCGTCGAGGAAGGCATCGACCTCGTCCTCGTCATAGCCTTCTCGGAGGCGGACGGTCGTGAACTGCTTGTTCCGCACGTCCTCGGGGGTCAACGGCATCTCTTCACCTCAACGTAGTCGTCGGCATTCGGCAAGACGGTAGTTCACATCGACTCACAGCCCGCTCACGATCGAGATCAAGATGTAAACGATGATCATCAGTACGAAGAAGGACAGGTCGAGCGCCACGCCCCCGAGACGCAGCGGCGGGATGACCCGCCGCAGAAGCTTGAGCGGTGGATCGGTGACAGTGTAGGTGGCCTCCAGAACGACCACCATCGCCTTGCCGGGTTGCCATGAGCGGGCGAACTGGAAGACGTAGTCCATGACCAGTCGGAAGATGAGCACGATGAGGAAGACCATCAGCGCGATGTAGACGACATCCAGGACCACGCTCATGTTCGGTGCTTCCCTCTCCCCTGCTCACACGCTCACTCGTACTGCTGTTTCCGGCCGAGTCTCTCAGCTCTGGTTGAAGAACCCGCCCTCTGCGATGCGGGCCTTGTCCTCCGCCGTGACATCGACGTTAGCAGGCGACAACAGGAACACCTTCTGCGTCACCCGCTCGATGCTGCCGTGAAGACCAAACACCAAACCGGCCGCAAAGTCGACAAGTCGCTTCGCGTCCGTGTCATCCATCTCGGTCAGATTCATGATCACCGGAGTGCCCTCACGGAAGTGTTCCCCGATGGTACGGGCCTCGTTGTACGTCCGTGGGTGCAGCGTGGTGATCCGGTACGGCTCTCGTTCCGACACAACCTTGGGCATGATCACCGGTGCGTTCTTCTCCAGGGACTGGCGTTCTTGTGTGATGGATGCCACGGGCGCGATGCGCGCGGGGCGACCGGATTCCGCGGGGAGCGAAGCGGCCCGCGCCACCGGCTCGCGCGGCGCGGGCGGTTGGACGATACGCACCTCTTCGTCCCTTTGGGACTGATGTGCGACATGTGCCTGGTGCGGCGGCTCGTGCCGCCGGTGATCGCGCTCGGGCTCCGGGTCGAGCTCGGGTTCGAAGTCGTCGTCGGGGTCGAAGCCCCGGCCGTCGTACCCATCGTCCTCCACGAGGCCGAGGTAGACCGCCATCTTGCGCATCGCGCCGGCCATTCTCTGAGTCCTCCGCTCTGTGGTGGATCGGCTGACGACTGCCAAGTCCCGCGATCCACGTGGTCCTTACGCCCGCTGTCAAGCGGTAATGACCATATTTTCTGCTGTGGTCCGACTTTCTGGCGACGTTACCCGAGCCTCGCGCGTACTCCGAGTACCGCAGTGCCGACGCGTACATGTGTCGCCCCGGCCGCCACGGCTTCCTCCAGATCCGCACTCATCCCTGCGGAAACCATGTTCGCAGCCGGATGGGCCCGGCGCAGGTCGGTCGACAAATCCATCAACCGCTGGAACGCCGCCCTTTGACGACCGGCGTACTCGCCGGTCAGGGGTGCGACGGTCATCAGTCCGTCGAGCCGAAGCCCCTCCGCGGCCGCGACGGCGGCGGCCAACTCCTCCACCGAGCCGGGCGACACGCCGCCCCGCTCGCCGACACCGCCCGAACCGGCCGGACGCTCCGGCGCGTCGAGGGCGACCTGGATGAGGCAGCCCACCTCGCGCCCGGCCCGTACGGCTTCCTTCGACAGGGCCGTCACGAGCTTGACGCGGTCGACGGACTGCACGACATCGGCGTAACCGACCACCGAACGCACCTTGTTGGTCTGCAACTGACCCACGAAGTGCCAGGAAAGGGGCAGATCCGAGCAAGCCGCGGCCTTCGGCGCCGCGTCCTGGTCGCGGTTCTCGGCGACGTGGCGCACGCCGAGCTCCGACAGGATCCGTACGTCGTCGGCCGGGTAGGTCTTGGTGACCACGATCAGGGTCACCTCCTCCCGCCGGCGTCCGGCCGCCGCGCACGCGGCGGCGATGCGCTCCTCCACCTTCGCCAGATTCCCGGCGAGTTCGTCCCTACGCTCCGTCATGCCCTATCAGTCCAGCCAGACATATCCCGCGAGTCGCCCCGTGGTGCGGTCGCGGCGGTACGAGAAGTGATCCTGCGACTCGCGCGTGCACACCGGCGACTGCTCCCGGTCGCGCACTCCGAGGCGCGCGAGCTGCGCGTGCACCCCGGCGGTCACGTCGACCGCCGGCGTGCCCCAGCTCGTTTCGGCGTACGCCGCCGGCTCGACGGCGGCGACCTCGGCGCGCATCACCGCCGGCACCTCGTAGCACCGGCCGCACACGGCGGGTCCGGTGCGGGCGACGATCCGGGCGGGTTCGGCGCCGAGCTCCACCATCGCCCGCACAGTGGCCGGGACGATCCCGGCGACCATGCCGGGCCGGCCGGCGTGGGCCGCGGCGGCGATCCCCGCGACCGGGTCGGCGAGCAGGACGGGCGTGCAGTCGGCGGTGAGGACGGCGAGGGCGAGGCCGCGGCGGGCGGTGACGAGCGCGTCGACCTCGGGGAGGGGGCCGTCGCCCGCGGGTCCGTCGGCCTGGGCGACTCCGACGCCGTGCACCTGATTCATCCAGACGACGTACTCCGGGTCCAGCCCGAGCGACTTCGCGGCGAGTTCCCGGTTGGTGCGCACGGCGCCGGGGTCGTCGCCGACCCCGCCGCCGAGGTTGAGCTGCTCATAGGGAACGGCGCTCACCCCGCCCCACCGGTCGGTGAAGGCGAAGTGCGCGCCGCTCGCGCTCTCGCGCCGTCCTATCACTTCAGGAAGTCCGGTACGTCCAGCTCCTCGGCCGCGCTGTCGGTGTAGGTCCGCGAGGACGGGACCGGCGGGGCGACCGGGATCTCGGCCACCGGCTCGGGAGCCGGCTCCGGGTCCTCCTTGGGGGTGACGCTGCCGAGCGAGCCGAAGCTCGGACGGCTCTCCGGCTGCCGCGCCGGAGCCGGCTCCTCCCGGCGGCCGGGCGCGGCGGAGGCCGAGCCCGACGACGAGGTGGAGCCGATGACGTTGTCACGGCGGGCCGGGGGCTGCCCCCCGTCGAAGCCGGCCGCGATCACGGTGACCCGGACCTCGTCGCCGAGCGCGTCGTCGATGACCGCGCCGAAGATGATGTTGGCCTCGGGGTGCGCGGCCTCGCTGACCAGCTGGGCGGCCTCGTTGATCTCGAACAGGCCGAGGTCGGAGCCGCCGGAGATGGAGAGCAGCACGCCCCGGGCGCCGTCGATGGAGGCCTCCAGGAGCGGCGAGGAGATCGCCATCTCGGCGGCGGCCACCGCGCGGTCGTCGCCGCGGGCCGAGCCGATGCCCATGAGGGCCGATCCGGCCTCCGACATGACCGACTTGACGTCGGCGAAGTCGAGGTTGATCAGACCGGGCGTGGTGATGAGGTCGGTGATGCCCTGGACGCCGGAGAGCAGGACCTGGTCCGCCGACTTGAAGGCGTCGAGGACCGAGACCTGGCGGTCCGAGATGGACAGCAGCCGGTCGTTGGGGATGACGATGAGGGTGTCGACCTCTTCGCGGAGTTCGGCGATGCCGTCCTCGGCCTGGTTGGCGCGGCGCCGTCCCTCGAAGGTGAACGGGCGGGTGACCACGCCGATGGTGAGGGCGCCCAAGGAGCGCGCGATGTTGGCCACGACGGGCGCGCCGCCGGTGCCGGTGCCGCCGCCTTCACCGGCCGTCACGAAGACCATGTCGGCCCCCTTGAGGACCTCCTCGATCTCCTCGCGGTGGTCCTCGGCGGCCTTGCGGCCGACGGCCGGGTTGGCTCCGGCGCCGAGTCCGCGGGTGAGTTCGCGGCCGACGTCGAGCTTGACGTCGGCGTCGCTCATCAACAGCGCCTGCGCGTCGGTGTTGATGGCGATGAACTCGACGCCCTTGAGACCGACCTCGATCATCCGGTTGATGGCATTGACACCACCGCCGCCGACACCGATGACTTTGATGACTGCGAGGTAGTTCTGCGGTGCTGCCACGTCGAAGGCCTCTCGCCTCGAGTTACGTGTCGTCGGTCCGCGGGGGCGCTCAGCGCTCCGCGCTCCGGCGACTGATGCCGAATGGGACGGTCCGTTTCGCCGACCCGAACCCTAACCCTGAAGTTTAGGGTTACCAGTGTGTCTGTTCCTTGGAGTCTTCTGAACAGGACACTAAGTCGACAAGTGGCGCCCGTTCAACGAACACGCCGAACCTCCCGTTTTTCTTTTCACCCTATGTGATCAGCCATAGCGGTGCCCAACCAGGGTGCTGGCCTGCGCTGATGTGCGTCAACTCGCTGATGACGCCGGGGCCGTGGGGACGCTGACGTCGAAGTGCCGTGCGTCCGGGGAGGCTTTCATGAGCGCGGTGAGCGTACGGGCCTTCGCGGCGCCCTTCTCGGCGCTCCCCCAGGCGACCGTACGGCCACCGCTCAGCTCCAGCGAGATGTCGTCGTAGGAACGGACCTTGACCAGCCGGGCGTCCCGCGCGACGGCGGCCGGAAGCGCTCCCGCGGCCCGGACCGCCTCGCGGACCAGACGCGCCTCGCCGAAGCGGCGCAGGCTCGCGGCGGCCGAACCGGAGGAAAACGCTTCCAATTTCAGCAGCGGAACGCCTGCGGGCGCCTCGGAAACCGTGGCGAACCGGACGCCGTCATCGTCCACTTCCACGAAATTCCGCCCTTTTCGAACCAGCAGGACGGGCTTGCGTTCGGTCACTTTCAAGCCGATTTCATGCGGCCAGGAACGGACCACGTCCACCGAGTCGATCCGGGGCAACTCCGCGCGCAGGCGCGCCTCGATCGCGCCGGTGTCGACCGAGACCAGGGGCGAGCCGACCGGGACGGCGGCGGCCTCGCGCACCTGGTCCGGCGTCAGCACCTGTGTGCCCACGACCGAGACGCGCTCCACCCGCAGCCACCGCGAGCCGTACAACGCCCAGACCACGCCCGCCCCGAGGAGCACCGACACCACCGCGATGATGATGATCGTACGAAGCCGGCGTGGGCCCACCCTCCTGAGGAGGGGCGGGCCGGACGGCTCCTGCGGGCGTGCACCGCGTTCGGCGGTGGCGGCTCTGGCCACGCGCGCTCCTTTCCGTGGCCCGGTGCGCCGGCCGGGGCGCCCCGGCCGGCGCCCCTCGGCTCACCCGCCTGTCCGTTACGGGTCTCAGCGCGAGGCGATCGCCTCGTACACCATGCGGACGAGCAGCTCGTCCGCGTCCCGGCGGCCGAACTCGCCGGCGGCGCGGGACATCTCGTACAGCCGGTGCGGGTCGGCGAGCACGGGCAGGACCCTCTCCCGGACCCATTCCGGAGTGAGTTCCGCGTCGTCGACGAGCAGTCCGCCGCCCGCCTTGACCACCGGCTGGGCGTTCAGCCGCTGTTCGCCGTTGCCGATGGGCAGCGGGACGTAGGCGGCCGGGAGCCCGACGGCGGAGAGTTCGGCGACGGTCATCGCACCCGCGCGGCAGAGCATCATGTCGGCCGCGGCGTAGGCGAGATCCATCCGGTCCAGATACGGTACCGGGATGTAGGGGGGCATTCCCGGCATCTGCTGTACGTGGGGCAGTTCGTTCTTCGGGCCGACCGCGTGCAGGATCTGGATGCCGGCCTGCTGGAGCCACGGCGCGACCTGCTGGACCACCTCGTTGAGCCGGCGGGCGCCCTGCGAGCCGCCGGAGACGAGCAGCGTCGGCAGGTTGGGGTCGAGGCCGAACATGTGGCGGGCCTCCGGGCGCGCCGCGGCCCGGTCCAGGGTGGCGATGGAGCGCCGGAGCGGGATGCCGATGTAGCGGGCGTCGCGGAGCTTGCTGTCGGGCGTGGAGACGGCGACGCGGGCGGCGTACCGGGAGCCGATCTTGTTGGCCAGTCCGGGGCGGGCGTTGGCCTCGTGGATGACGATCGGCACGCCCAGACGCTTGGCGGCGAGATAGCCGGGCAGGGCGACGTAACCGCCGAAGCCGACGACGACGTCCGCCTTGGTTCGCTCCAGGATCTGCTCGGTCGCCTTGATCGTGCCGCGCAGTCGGCCCGGGACGGTGATCAGCTCGGGGGTGGGCTTGCGCGGCAGCGGGACGGCGGGGATCAGCGCCAGCTCGTAGCCCCGCTGGGGGACGAGCGTGGTCTCCAGGCCGCGCTCCGTGCCCAGGGCTGTGATCCCCACGGTCGGGTCCTGCCTGCGCAGGGCGTCCGCGAGGGCGAGCGCGGGCTCGATGTGGCCGGCGGTCCCCCCACCGGCGAGTACGACATGCACCGAAATTCACCGCTCTCCGGACGAACGCGCCGCCGAGGCACGCCGTCGCATCGTGTTCCATCTCCGGGGCCCCCTCAGGGAAGCGGGACCCCCGGCTCCCCGTTTTCTACCAAAGCGGGGAGGCCGCATCGCAAGCGCTGCCCGCGCAGCGGGCTCGTCGCGTGCGAAAGCGATCAGCAGCCCGATGGCGAACATGGTCGGCAGCAGGGCGGACCCTCCGTAGGAGAACAGCGGGAGGGGGACTCCGGCGATCGGCAGCAGACCGAGCACCGCACCGATGTTGACCACCGCCTGCGCGGTGATCCAGGTGGTCACACCTCCCGCGGCATACCTCACGAAGGGGTCCTCCGTGCGTCCGGCCACGCGGATACCCGCATAGCCTAGAGCCGCGAACAGGGCGAGCACCGACAGCGTCCCCGCCAGGCCCAATTCCTCACCGGTGACGGCGAAGATGAAGTCCGTGTGCGCTTCGGGGAGTTGCCCCCATTTCTCCACACTCGCCCCGAGGCCTGAGCCGAAGATCCCGCCGGAGGCGAGCGCGTAGATCCCGTGCACGGCCTGCCAGCAGTCGACCTTGCCCGCCTGCGGCTCGGTGGCGCCCAGGCACTGGAGGCGGGCCATGCGGTTGTCGCTGGTCCGGATCAGGATCACACCGATCACCGCCGCGACGGACAGCACCCCGACGAAGAGCCGGGTGGGCGCGCCCGCCAGCCACAGCAGGCCGAACAGGACCGCCGTCAGGATGATCGCCGTGCCCATGTCGCCGCCGAGCATGATCAGGCCGAGCAGCATGAACGCGACCGGCACCAGCGGCACCAGCATGTGCTTCCACTGGGTCAGCAGTTTCCGGTCGTGTTTGCGGGCGAGCAGGTCCGCGCCCCACAGCACCAGGGCGAGCTTGCCGAACTCGCTGGGCTGGATCTGGAAGGAGCCGCCGAGCGAGATCCAGTTCTGGTTGCCGTTGACCGCCATCCCTATGCCCGGGATCTGGACCAGGACCATCAGGAAAACGGCGCCGGCGAGGATCGGGTAGGCCAGCGCCCGGTGCAGCTTCACCGGCATCCGGGAGGCGATCAGCAGCAGCCCCCCGCCGATGGCGGCGGCGAGGAACTGCTTGCGGAAGAAGAACGAGCCCGGCAGCGACATCTGCAACGCCTTGATCTGCGAGGCCGAGTAGACCATCACCAGACCGAGCACGGTGATCAGCAGGCTGCCGCCGAGGATCAGGTAGTAGGCGGTCAGCGGCCGGTCCCAGGCCTTGCGCGCGCGGGTGTACAGCCGCAGCACGGGGTTCTCCGGTCGCGGCGGGGAGGCGGCGGGCCTGCGGACGGCGCGCTGGACGGGCGGACGCCCGGTACGGCTACCGGGCACCGCGGCCTCCGCTGAACGTGAACCTCGACGGTCCCACGCGTCCCTCCCAAGGTCCGCCCGGCGGCGGCCGGGTCACGCGCCGAGTTCGCGAACGGCCTCCGCGAACGCGTCACCGCGCTGGTTGTAGTTGGCGAACATGTCCATGGAGGCGCAGGCCGGGGCGAGCAGCACCGTGTCGCCGGGCCGCGCCAGCCGCTTCGCCTCCTGGACGGCCTGGAGCATCGCCCCAGTGTCGGTCCGGTCGAGGTCGACGACGGGTACTTCCGGGGCGTGTCGCGCGAGGGCGTCCCGGATCAGCTCCCGATCGGCGCCGATGAGGACGGCGCCGCGCAGCCGCTTCGCCGACTTGGCGACCAGCTCGTCGAAGGTGGCGCCCTTCGCCAGCCCTCCCGCGACCCAGACGATCGACTCGTAGGCCGCCAACGAGGCTTCCGTGGCGTGGGTGTTGGTGGCCTTGGAGTCGTCGACGTAGGAGACGCCGTCCACGTCGGCCACATGGGCCATGCGGTGGGCGTCCGGGACGAAGGCCCGCAGGCCGTCCCGGACGGCCTGTGGGGGCACCCCGAAGGCGCGTGCGAGGGCCGCCGCGGCGAGGGCGTTGGCGACGTTGTGCGGGACCGGCGGGTTGACGTCGGAGACCTCGGCGAGCTCCTGGGCGTTCTTCTGCCGGTTCTCGACGAAGGCGCGGTCGACCAGGATGCCGTCCACGACGCCGAGTTGGGAGGGGGCCGGTGTGCCGAGGGTGAAGCCGACGGCGCGGCAGCCCTCCTCGACGTCGGCCTCGCGCACCAGGTCCTCGGTGGCCTTGTCGGCGACGTTGTAGACGCAGGCGACCCGATTGCCCTCGTAGATGCGCCCCTTGTCCCTGGCGTACGCCTCCATGGAGCCGTGCCAGTCGAGATGGTCGGGGGCGAGGTTCAACACGGTGGCGGAGTGGGCCCGCAGGGACGGCGCCCAGTGCAACTGGTAGCTGGAGAGCTCCACGGCGAGGACGTCGTACGGCTCCTCGCCGAGGACCGCGTCCAGCAGGGAGACGCCGATGTTGCCGACGGCCGCCGCGCGCAGACCCGCCGCCTTGAGGATGGAGGCGAGCATCTGCGTGGTGGTGGTCTTGCCGTTGGTGCCGGTGACGCAGAGCCAGGGGGCGGGCTTGCGGCCGTCCAGCTCCCGCAGCCGCCAGGCGAGTTCGACGTCGCCCCACACCGGTACCCCGGCCTCGCGGGCCGCGGTGAACAGCGGCTTGTCGGGCTGCCAGCCGGGCGCGGTGACGATCAGTTCGGTGCCCTCGGGCAGGGTCGTCCCGTCACCGAGGCGCACGGTGACGCCGAGTGCCTGGAGTTCGGCGGCCTGGGCCCGCGCGCGCGGGTCGTCGCCGTCGTTGACGACGGTGACCCTCGCGCCGAGCCCGTGCAGCACCTTGGCCGCCGGGACGCCGGACACGCCGAGCCCGGCCACGGTGACGTTCTTGCCCTGCCAGTCGGTCACTTGTCCGCTGCCCATCCCGCGTAGAAGAGGCCCAGTCCGACGATGACGCAGATGCCCTGGATGATCCAGAAGCGGACCACGACAAGGACTTCGGACCAGCCCTTGAGTTCGAAGTGGTGCTGGAGCGGCGCCATCCGGAAGACGCGCTTGCCGGTGAGGCGGAACGAGCCGACCTGGATGACCACCGACATGGTGATGAGGACGAACAGGCCGCCCATGATGGCCACCAGCAGCTCGGTGCGGGAGCAGATGGCGAGGCCGGTGAGGACGCCGCCGAGCGCGAGCGAACCGGTGTCGCCCATGAAGATCTTGGCAGGCGAGGTGTTCCACCACAGGAAGCCGAGGCAGGCGCCCATCAGCGCGGCGGAGATGACCGCGAGGTCCAGCGGGTCGCGCACCTCGTAACAGGCGTTGGGGTTGGTCAGGGTCTCGCCGTTGGCGCAGGACTCCTGGTACTGCCAGACGCCGATGAAGGTGTAGGCGCCGAAGACGAGGACCGACGCGCCGGTGGCGAGGCCGTCCAGACCGTCCGTCAGGTTCACGCCGTTGGACATCGCGAGGATCATGAACAGCGCCCAGACGACGAACAGCACCGGGCCGATCGACCAGCCGAAGTCCGTGATGAACGACAGCTTGGTGGAGGCCGGGGTGTTGCCGCGGGAGTCGGCGAACTGCAGCGAGAGCACCGCGAAGCCGATGCCGACGATCAGCTGGCCGGCCATCTTCGCCTTGGCCCGCAGACCGAGCGAGCGCCTCTTGACGATCTTGATGTAGTCGTCGAGGAAGCCGACCAGGCCCATGCCGCACATCAGGCCCAGCACCAGCAGACCGGTGTAGGTCGGCGGCTTGCCCGTGATCAGCTTGGACAGGAAGTACGCGGCGACCGTCGCCAGGATGAAGGCGATGCCGCCCATGGTCGGCGTACCGCGCTTGCTGGCGTGCTCACGCGGGCCGTCGTCGCGGATGTACTGGCCGTAACCCTTGCGCGCGAGCAGCTTGATCAGCAGCGGTGTGCCGACCAGGGTCAGGAAGAGGCCGATGACTCCCGCGAACAGGATCTGCTTCATCATCGGGCCGCGACCTCACCCTCGGCACCGGTGTCGAGCAGCGCCTGCGCGACGCTCTCCAGACCGACTGAACGGGACGCCTTCACGAGTACGACGTCTCCCGGGCGCAACTCGCTGCGCAACAGGTCGACCGCCGCCTGTGCGTCGGACACGTGCACCGACTCCTCACCCCACGAACCCTCGTTATATGCGCCCAGTTGCAGCCAGGCGGCTTCCCTGCCCCCGACCGCGACGAGCTTGCTGACGTTGAGCCGGACGGCGAGCCGTCCGACCGCGTCGTGCTCGGCGAGCGCCTCGTCCCCGAGCTCGGCCATCTTGCCGAGCACCGCCCAGGTCCGCCGCCCCCTGCCGATGGCGGCCAGCGCGCGCAGTGCGGCACGCATGGACTCGGGGTTCGCGTTGTAGGCGTCGTTGACGATCGTCACGCCGTCCGGGCGCTCGGTGACCTCCATCCGCCAGCGGGAGAGGGAGCCCGCCTCGGAGAGCGCGGTGGCGATCTCTTCCGCGGACATGCCCAGCTCATGGGCGACGGCGGCCGCGGCGAGCGCGTTCGACACGTGGTGCTCACCGTACAGGCGCATGGTCACATCGCTGCACCCGGAGGGTGTGTGAAGGCTGAAGGCGGGCTGTCCGCTGTCCGTGAGTCGCACGTTCTCGGCGCGTACGTCCGCTTCGCCGGACTCTCCGAAAAGGATCACCTTCGCCTTCGTTCGGGAGGCCATGGCCCGGACCAAGGGGTCGTCCGCGTTGAGGACGGCGGTGCCGCCCTCGTCGGCCGGCGGGAGGCTCTCGACGAGTTCGCCCTTCGCCTGCGCGATCTGCTCGCGGCCGCCGAACTCGCCGATGTGGGCGGAGCCGACGTTCAGGACGAGTCCGATCCTCGGCGGCGTCAGACCGGTGAGGTAGCGGATGTGGCCGATGCCGCGGGCGCCCATCTCCAGCACCAGGAAACGGGTCTCCTCGGTGGCGCTGAGCGCGGTGAGCGGCAGCCCGATCTCGTTGTTGAGCGAACCGGGCGTCCACACGGTGGGCGCCTTGCGCTGGAGCACCTGGGCGATCAGGTCCTTGGTGCTGGTCTTGCCCGCCGAGCCGGTGAGGGCGACGAGGGTCGTGCCGAGCTCGCGCACGACGTGCCGGGCGAGGGCGCCGAGCGCCGCCTGGACGTCGTCCACGACGATCGCGGGCACGCCGACGGGACGCGACGCCAGGACGGCCGCCGCGCCCGCCTCGACGACCGCGCGCGCGTAGTCGTGGCCGTCGGCGCGTTCGCCGACGAAGGCGACGAAGAGGCTGCCGGGGCCGGCCTCACGGGAGTCCCGGACGACGGGTCCGGTGACCCGGACGGACGGATCCGGTATGTCGTGCGTCTGCCCGCCGACGACTTCGGCGATCTCGGCGAGGGAGAGGGCGATCACAAGTTCATCCCTGGGTCTTCTGGATAGCTTCGCGAAGCACCTGGCGGTCGTCGAAGGGACGGATCACGCCGGCGATGTCCTGGCCCTGCTCGTGGCCCTTGCCCGCGATTAGCACGGTGTCCCCGGCCTGGGCGCGGCCGACGGCCGCGGCGATCGCGGCGGCCCGGTCCTCGAAGAGCTGCACCTCGCCACGCTCGTGGGAGGGCACGGACGCCGCGCCCTGGAGCATGGTCGCCAGGATCGCGAGGGGGTCCTCGGAGCGGGGGTTGTCGGAGGTCAGCAGGGCGGTGTCGGCGAGCCGGGCGACGGCGGCGCCCATCGGTCCGCGCTTGGTGACGTCGCGGTCGCCGCCGCAGCCGAGCACGACGTGCAGCCGGCCCTTGGTGACCTTGCGCAGCGCCCTGAGGACCGACTCGACGGCGTCCGTCTTGTGCGCGTAGTCGACGACCGCGAGGTAGGGCTGGCCGGCGTCCACGCGCTCCAGCCGGCCCGGCACGCCCGGTACGGCGGCGACGCCGTCGGCGGCGGTCTGCGGGTCGAATCCGGCGGCGGCGAGGGCGACGATCGCGGCGAGGGCGTTGGCCACGTTGAACGGGCCGGCGAGCGGCGACCTGGCGGCGACGCGGCGCCCGTCGGGGTCGATGACGGTGAACGTCGAGTCCATCGGGCCGACCTGGACGTCCACGGCGCGCCAGTCGGCGTCGGGGTGGCCCTCGGCGGAGAAGGTGACGACCGGGACGGTGGCCTCACGGATCAGGCGGCGGCCGTACTCGTCGTCGAAGTTGACCACGCCGAGCTTGCTGCGCTCGGGGGTGAAGAGGCTCGCCTTGGCCTGGAAGTAGTCCTCCATGCCGGAGTGGAACTCCATGTGCTCCGGGCTGAGGTTGTTGAAGACGGCGATGTCGAAGACGCAGCCGTCGACCCGGCCGAGGACCAGCGCGTGGCTGGAGACCTCCATGGCGACCGCCTCGACGCCGCGCTCGCGCATGACGGCGAACAGGGCCTGCAGGTCGGTGGCCTCGGGGGTGGTGCGCTCGGACTTGATGCGCTCGTCGCCGATGCGCATCTCGACGGTGCCGATCAGCCCGGTGGCGCGGGCGGTCCGCAGACCGCCCTCCACGAGGTAGGCGGTGGTGGTCTTGCCGGAGGTGCCGGTGATGCCGATCTGGAGCAGGTCGCGGCCCGGGTGGCCGTAGATGGTGGCCGCCAGCTCGCCCATCGCCCCGCGCGGGTCGTCGACGACCAGGACCGGCAGGCCGGTCGCGGCGGAGCGCTCGGCTCCGGTGGGGTCGGTCAGCACGGCGACGGCGCCGAGGCCGGCGGCCTGGGTGACGAAGTCGGCGCCGTGCAGGCGGGCCCCCGGGAGGGCGGCGTACAGGTCGCCGGGGCGGACGGCGCGCGAGTCGTGGGTGATGCCCGTGACCTCGGCGGGGTCGCCCGGCTGTTCGGCGCCCAGCTGATCGGCGAGCCGCGCGAGGGGTGTCGCGGAGCTGTGAACCGGTCGCGGCGGTCCCGGATAGGTCACGGAAGCGCCTTTCTGGGCGGTTTGGGACTGATCAGCGTGTGGCACGGCGGTGAGCGTACCGGGCGCACCCGCCCGGGAGCGAAGTGAGGGCTCGGACGGGGGCCGGCGCGAGGCGCTGTTCCCGGGGTCGGGAGTGATCATGGTCACGGGCGGTTCCTGGCTGTGGTGTTCACGGGGAGAAGGAGACGGGCAGCTTCGCGGGCTTCGCCCCGGTGGGCGGGATCTGGAGGGATTTCAGGGAGAACTCCATGACCTGCTTGAAGACGGGGCCGCAGATCTGACCGCCGAAGTAGCTTCCTTGGGTGGCGTTCTGGATGGCGCAGTACACGGTGACGCGGGGGGCGTCGGCGGGGGCGAATCCGGCGAACGACGAGGTGTAGCCGCGGTACTTGCCGGTGGCCGGATCCACGCGGTTGGCTGTGCCGGTCTTGCCCGCCACGCGGTAGCCGGGGATGCGCGCCTTGGCGCCGGTGCCCTCCTCGTCGTCCACGACCGACTCCAGCATCTGAGCGAGGGTCCTGGCCGTCTTCTGGCTCACCACGCGCTTCTTCTGCGGGGCGTCGGCCGGGGTGAAGCGCCCGTCGGGCCCCTTGGTGCCGCGTACGAGGCTCGGCTGGACGCGGACGCCGCCGTTGGCGATGGTCGAGTAGACGGAGGCCGCCTGGAGCGCGTTGACGGACATGCCCTGGCCGAAGGGGATCGTGTACTGCTGCGAGGTGGACCAGGCGCCGGGCGCCGCGAGGATGCCCCGCGTCTCGCCGGGGAAGCCGAGCCCGGTGGCACGGCCGATGCCGAACTCGCGCAGGTAGGAGTGGAGGACCTTGTTGGCCTCGGCCTGCGTCCTGCCGAGCTGGCCGGTGGCCAGGATGGTGCCGATGTTGCTGGACTTGGCGAGCACGCCGTTGAGCGTGAGGTACCAGGTGGGGTGGTCGATGTCGTCCTGGAAGAGCCGGTCGCCGCGGTGCAGCCGGTTGGGCACGGTGACGTGGGTGAGCGGGGTGGCCGCGTTCTCCTCCAGGACGGCCGCCATCGACATCACCTTGGCGGTCGACCCGGGCTCGAAGGCGTCCTGGACGGCCGCGTTGCCGAGGGCCTCGGGCCGGGCGTCGGACAGGTCGTTGGGGTCGAAGCCGGGCGAGTTGGCCATGGCGAGGATCTCGCCGGTGCGAGTGTCCTGGACGATGACGTAGCCACGGTCCGCCCGGGACTTCTCCACCTGCTCGGTGATGGCGTTCTGCGCGGCCCACTGGATGTCGCGGTCGATCGTCAGCTCGACGTCGGAGCCGGGCACGGCGGGCGTCTCGGTGGAGCCCGCGGTGGGCACCTGGCGGCCGCCGGACTGGGCGTAGCGGATCTTGCCGTCCTTGCCGGAGAGCAGGGCGTTCAGCTGCTGTTCGACGCCTCCGCCGCCCTTGCCCTCGGCGTTGACCCAGCCCAGTATCCCCGCGGCGAGGCCGCCGTTGGGGTACACGCGCTTGCTGCTGGGCACGGAGAAGACGCCGGCGAGGACGTTGACGGTGGAGCGGTCGGTGTCCGACTTCGTGGCGAGCGCGGACTTCAGGTCCTTGATCTGCTTCCACACCTGCGGGGTCTGGCGCCCGGCCAGCTTGGTGTAGCGCACGTCGGGGTCCTCGGGCCGCAGCTTCTTCACCAGGTCCGACTGCTCCTGGCCGAGGATCGGCGCGAGGAGGGCGGCCGCCCGCTCGGGACCGTCGTCGATCTTCAGCTGGTCGCGGGCGAACATCGTCGGGTCGGCGGTGATGTCGTAGGCGTCCTCGCTGGTGGCGAGGGCGACGCCGGAGCGGTCGGTGATCTCGCCGCGCTCGGCGGTCAGCACCTGGCCGACGTACCGGTTGCGCTCGGCCTTGGCGGCGTAGGTGCTCGCGTCGACGGCCTGCACCTGGAGCAGCCGGACGACGAAGGCGGCCATCACGAGGGTGAGGGCGAGGCCGACCAGGCGCAGACGGGGGCGGGGGCTGCCGAGCCGGATGACGCGCGGGGCCGCCGGACGGGACGCCGCCGGACGGCGGGCGGGGCGGGCGCCGGGGCCGGGGCGCCGTGTCCCGGCCGCGGGACGGGCGGGCCGGGAGGGGCCGGGCACGCGCCGGCGCGGCGGTTCCCTGTCGGACACTTCCGTCACCTGCCGTCGGTGGTGGGGGTGGCTGCGGTCGGAGTGTCGCCCGGCGCGGGCGCCGCCGGGGCGCCGGCCCCGATGACCTCGGGCGGGCGGACGGCCGCGGGGGCGTCCCGCGCGGCGGGCATGCCGGCGGGTGACGGGACGCCCTTCACGGTGCCGTCGGGGGCGAGGAAGGCGGGGTCCCCGCCGGGCACCATGCCGAGTTCGCGGGCGCGGCGCTGGAGGGCGTCCGGGGCGGAATAGGAGTCGATGTCCCGCTGGAGCGCCTGTTCCTCGTCGGTGAGGCTCTTGGTGTCCTTCTGCAGGTCGTCCATCTTGAACGACCCTTCGCTGAGGGCGGAGTTCAGCACGAGCAGGCCGATGAGTCCGCCGCCGAGGAGCAGGACGACCAGGAGGACGAACGGGGTGCGGGCCGCCCGGCGCGGGCCGGCCGGGAAGAGGCGCGCGAGCCGGGCGGCCCTCCCCCTCAGTTCGGGTTCGCCGCTCACTCGCCCTCCCCCGGGCAGGTCGCGCCCCTCATTCGACGTCCTCCCTGATGCGCTCGGCTCCACGCAGCCGCGCGGGCGCCGCCCGACGGTTCTCTGCGATCTCTTCTTCGGTGGGAAGTTCGGCACCGCGCGTGAGCAGCTTGAGCCGGGGCTGGTAGCGCTCGGGGACCACCGGCAGTCCGGGCGGCGCGGTGGTGGCGGCTCCGGCCGCGAGCACCTGCTTGACGAGCCGGTCCTCGAGGGAGTGGTACGACAGCACGGCGATCCGGCCGCCCACGTCGAGGGCCTTCACGGCGGCCGGCACGGCCCTTTCCAGTACGGCGAGTTCGCCGTTGACCTCGATGCGCAGGGCCTGGAAGGTGCGCTTGGCGGGGTTGCCGCCGGTCCGCTTGGCGGCCTGCGGGAGCGCGGAGCGGATCAGGTCGACCAGGCGCGCGCTGTTGGTGAACGGTTCCTCGTCCCGTTCGCGGACGATCGCCGAGACGATCCGCTTGGCCTGCTTCTCCTCGCCGTACGCCCGCAGGATGCGCACGAGTTCGCCCGCCGGGTAGGTGTTGAGGACCTCGGCGGCGCTGACGCCGGCCGACTGGTCCATGCGCATGTCGAGCGGGGCGTCCTGGGCGTAGGCGAAACCCCGGTCGGCCTCGTCGAGTTGCATGGAGGACACGCCGAGGTCGAACAGGACGCCCTGCACGCGCGCGATGCCGAGCCGGGCGAGGACGGCGGGGAGTTCGTCGTAGACGGCGTGCACGAGCTCGGCGCGATCGCCGAAGGGGGCGAGGCGCTCGCCGGACAGGCGCAGGGCCTCCTTGTCCCGGTCGAGGGCGACGAGCCGCGCCTCGGGGAAGCGCGTCAGCAGGGCCTCGCTGTGGCCCCCGAGGCCGAGGGTGCAGTCGACGACGACGGCTCCGGGCTGCTCCAGGGCGGGGGCCAGCAGGTCCAGGCAGCGCTGGAGCATCACCGGGACGTGTCGGGCCTCGCCCTCCCGTCGCTCGGCACCGCCCTTGTTCGAATGCGCTTCGCGCCCCTGCACTGTGGGCCCTCTCAGATCCGGCGGGCCCGTACGCACCGCCGGGTCCCCGCCCGCTCGAAGAAGGGGGGCCCGCCGGCGCCGGAAGCGTCAGCCGACCGGGAGCGGGAGGAGGCCGAGCCGTACGTACGCGCCGCGCACGCGGGGAGATCTCCGGCGGCCGCGCCGGGGTCTCTCGGGGAATTCAGTCCAGCGGGGAGATCGCAGCCTCCCGCTTCGCGTCACTTTAGTCCACCCTGTGTCGCGGTCAATCAACCGGCCTGCGCGTCGCGGCTCCACGCGCGTGTGAAGCGGCGCACCGCTCGAAACCACCCGTTCGGGTACCCGCCTCTCACTCTTGTGGCTTACCTCACAAGTGCGGCGTGATGACGCTCTTTTTCCCTCACCACCTCAGGACCGCAACGGCGGTGACCAGTAACGTCACACTCATGACGACTTCCGCATCCGTACCCGTCGAGTCCGCCGGCACCGTGGGCGGCGGCTCCGTGACCGACCGCCTCGTCGCGGCGAACGAGCGGTACGCCGCGGCGTTCGCCGACCCCGGCATGGACGCCCGGCCCGTGCTGCACGTCGCCGTGGTGGCCTGCATGGACGCCCGTATCGACCTGCACGCCGCGCTCGGCCTGGAACTCGGCGACTGCCACACGATCCGCAACGCGGGCGGCGTGGTGACCGACGACGTGATCCGCTCGCTCACGATCAGCCAGCACAAGCTGGGCACGCGCAGCGTGGTCCTCATCCACCACACCGGCTGCGGTCTGGAGGCGATCACCGAGGACTTCCGCTCCGAGCTGGAGATGGAGGTCGGCCAGCGTCCGTCCTGGGCCGTCGAGGCCTTCAAGGACGTCGACCAGGACGTACGGCAGTCGATGCAGCGGGTGCGGACCTCGCCGTTCCTCCTGCACACCGACGACGTCCGCGGGTTCGTGTTCGACGTCAAGACCGGTCTGCTGCGGGAGGTCGACCCCGGGCGGGAGGCCGGCCCGGAGTCGGCACAAGAGGCCTGAGAGCTGACATACCGCTGTCAGTTGTCCACAGGCGAGTGACACGAAACGGTAACGGCGGCAAGAATGCGGTTGTGGCATCACGCGAACGTTTTCCGCGTGGTGTCCGTATTCGGGGTGGGCCGTTGCGCGGGCAGAAGCGTCGGCCTGGAAAGAACGGGCCGAGGAGGGCCGGGTGACGACCTATGACGATCGAGCGAGCCTCACTGATCTGACCGCCACTGTGGAGCGTGTCCGCAGTTCGGTGGAGGGAGTGATCGAGGGCAAGCCCGAGGTCGTACGGCTTTCGCTGACCGTGCTGCTCGCCGAGGGACATCTTCTGATCGAGGATGTCCCCGGCGTGGGCAAGACGATGCTCGCCAAGGCGCTGGCGCGGTCGATCGACTGCTCGGTGCGGCGTATCCAGTTCACGCCCGACCTGTTGCCGTCGGACATCACGGGCGTGTCCATCTGGGACCAGCAGCACCACGTCTTCGAGTTCAAGCCGGGGGCGATCTTCGCGCAGATCGTGATCGGCGACGAGATCAACCGCGCCTCGCCGAAGACGCAGTCGGCGCTGCTGGAGTCGATGGAGGAGCGCCAGGTCACCAGCGACGGGCAGTCCTACGAGCTGCCCAGCCCGTTCATGGTGGTGGCCACGCAGAACCCGGTCGAGATGGAGGGCACCTACCCGCTGCCCGAGGCCCAGCGCGACCGCTTCATGGCCCGGGTCTCCATCGGCTACCCGAGCCCGGAGGCCGAGCTCCAGATGCTCGACATCCACGGCGGGGTGAACCCCCTGGACGACCTCCAGCCGGTGGCGCACGCGCACGAGATAGTGAAGCTGATCGAGGCGGTCCGCGCGGTGCACGTCGCGGAGGCGGTCCGGCGGTACGCGGTCGACCTCGTCGCCGCCACCCGCACGCACCCCGACCTCAGACTCGGGGCCTCGCCGCGCGCGACGCTCCATCTGCTGCGCGCGGCGAAGGCCTCCGCCGCTCTGAGCGGGCGCGACTACGCGCTGCCGGACGACGTGCAGAACCTCGCCGTGCCCGTTCTCGCCCACCGTCTGCTGCCCACCGCGCAGGCGCAGCTCAACCGGCGCACCTCGGAGCAGGTCGTCGAGGAGATCCTCCAGCGCACTCCCGTCCCGGCGGCCCCGCAGCAGCGCGGCTACGGCCTGGGCGCGGACGCGCAGTCGTACGGCCGGCCGCCGCGGGGGCTGTGATGGCCCAAGGCGGGACGGGGCAGGCTGACACCGGCCGGGGGGAGAGGGGCGGCGGCGTCCGCACCGCCCTGTCCGGTCTGACCACCCGTGGCCGCTCCTTCCTCGCCGCCGGCGTCGCCGCCGCGATCTGCGCCTACGTCCTGGGGCAGCCCGACCTGCTGCGGGTGGGGCTGCTGCTGGCCGCGCTGCCGCTGGTGTGCGCCGCCGTCGTCTACCGCACCCGCTACCGGGTCGCCGGCAGCCGCCGGCTCTCCCCCGGCCGGGTGCCCGCCGGCAGCGAGGCCCGCGTCCATCTGCGGATGGACAACGTCTCCCGGCTGCCCACGGGCCTGCTGATGCTCCAGGACCGGGTGCCCTACGTGCTCGGTCCGCGCCCCCGGTTCGTGCTGGACCGGGTCGAGCCGGGCGGCCGCCGCGAGGTGTCCTACCGGGTCCGTTCCGATCTGCGCGGCCGCTATCCGCTGGGCCCGCTCCAGCTGCGGCTCAACGACCCGTTCGGGATGTGCGAGCTGACCCGCTCCTTCTCGACGTTCGACACGCTGACGGTCGTTCCCCGTGTGGAGGCGTTGCCCGCGGTCCGGCTGAGCGGCGAGGCCAAGGGGTACGGCGACGGCCGGCAGCGTTCGCTGGCGCTGGCCGGCGAGGACGACGTGATCCCGCGCGAGTACCGCTACGGCGACGATCTGCGCCGCGTGCACTGGCGCTCCACGGCCCGCTACGGCGAGCTGATGGTGCGCCGCGAGGAGCAGCCCCAGCGCTCCCGATGCACGGTGCTGCTCGACACCCGGGGGGCGGCCTTCCGGGGCGCCGGCCCCGACTCGGCGTTCGAGTGGGCGGTCTCGGGCTGCGCGTCGGTGCTGGTGCACATGCTGGAGCGGGGTTTCTCGGTGCGGTTGCTGACGGACACGGGCGCCTCGGTGCCCGGCGAGGGCGCCGACGGGTTCGCCGGGGCCAGCCAGGAGTCGGCGGACGCGGCCGGGCTGATGATGGACACCCTCGCGGTGGTCGACCACTCCGACGGCACGGGCCTGTCCCGGGCGTACGACGTGCTGCGCGGCGGCAAGGAGGGGCTGCTGGTGGCCTTCTTCGGCGAACTCGACGAGGAGCAGGCCGCGGTGGCCGGGAGGATGCGCCAGCGCAGTGGGGGCGCGGTCGCGTTCCTGCTGGACGGCGACACGTGGGGGCGTGAACCGAACGAGGCCCCCGAAACGATGAACAGGACGAAGGAGCGGCTGCGGATGCTGCGCGAGGCGGGCTGGACGGCCGTGAGCGTGCCGCGGGGCGCTTCGCTGACCGAGTTGTGGCAGCGGGCGGACCAGGAGCGTTCCGGTGTCGTGACCGCGGGCCGGGCGAGCGGAGGGGAGGCGTGATGTTGAGCGGGCGGGCGCGACTGACGCTGTGCTCTGCGGCGGCCACACTGATGGCCTCCCTCGCGATGATGCCCCTGGTCGAGCAGGCCTCGTGGGTCCTTCAGGCGGCGTTCCTGCTGGCGGTCCAGTCCGGGGTGGGCGCGGCGACGCGGCGGGTGCCGCTGGCCCGGCCGCTGACGGTGCTGGCGCAGGCGGTGGTGTCGCTGGTGCTGCTGACCCTGGTCTTCGCCCGGGAGCAGGCCGTCGCCGGGCTGATCCCCGGCCCGCGGGCCGTCCAGCACTTCGCCGACCTTTTGCAGGCCGGCGCGGACGACGTGGGTCGGTTCGCGATACCGGCGCCGCTGTCCGAGGGCATCCGGCTGATGATGGTCGCCGGTGTGCTGGTGATCGGCCTGGCGGTGGACACCCTCGCGGTGACCTTCCGCAACGCCGCCCCGGCGGGTCTGCCGCTGCTGGCGCTGTACTCGGTCGCCGCGGGCCTGTCGGACGGGGGCGCGGACTGGCTGTGGTTCCTGGCGGCCGCCGCGGGCTATCTGATGCTGCTCCTGGCGGAGAGCCGGGAGCGGCTCTCGCAGTGGGGCCGGGTCTTCGGCGGCGCTCCGCGCACGCCCGGCGGGCCGTCCGGCCCGGTGGCGCCGCTGCGCACCGGGCGGCGTATCGGCGCGGTCGCCCTGGGCGTGGCGCTGGCGGTGCCGCTGCTGCCGCTGCCGGCGATCGGCGGCGGTCTGCTGGACGGCGCGGGCAACGGGGTGGGCGCGGGCAGCGGCGGCGGGGGCACGATCTCCGCGGTCAACCCGCTGGTGTCGCTGCGCGACAGCCTGAACCAGGACGAGGACCGCACGGTCCTGACCCTGCGCACCGACTCCGGCGACATCTCGGACCTGTATCTGCGGATCGTCTCCCTGGACGACTTCGACGGCACCACGTGGAAGCCGTCGAAGCGCCAGATCGTCGCCGTGCCGGACGACTTCCCGACGCCGGCCGGGCTGAGCCCGGACGTCAGGCGCTCCCAGGTGACGACCCGGATCAGGGCCGCCGACTGGTACGCCCAGGACTGGCTGCCGATGCCGTACCCGCCGAGCGCCGTGAAGATCAGCGGGAACTGGCGGTACGAACCGGTCGGCATGACCCTGGTGGGCGACCACGGCCAGAACACGCGCGGCAAGACGTACGAGGTGACCAGTCTGGCGGTGCGGCCGACGGCGAAGCAGCTGGCCTCGGCCCCGGAGGCGGCCGGCTCGGTCAGGAGCGACTACACCGAGGTGCCGTCGTCGCTGCCGGCGTCGGTGGCGAAGACGGCGCTCCAGGTCACCCGGGGTGCACGCAACGACTACGAGCGGGCGGTGGAGCTCCAGGACTGGTTCGCGGTCACGGGCGGCTTCGAGTACGACACCGAGGTGCAGGTCGGCAGCGGCAAGGACGCGATCTCCCGCTTCCTGCGGGACAAGCGGGGCTTCTGCGTGCACTACTCGTTCGCTATGGCGGCGATGGCCCGCACGCTGGGCATTCCGGCCCGGGTGGCGGTGGGCTTCGCGCCGGGCTCCCCGCAGGCGGACGGTTCGGTGGCGGTGAGCCTGAAGGACGCGCACGCGTGGCCGGAGCTGTACTTCGAGGGCGTGGGCTGGACCCGTTTCGAGCCGACCCCGACGCGGGGGACGACGCCTCCGTACACGCTGCCGGAGAACTCCGGTGACGCGATCGCGGAGCTGCCGCAGGCCTCTCGGTCGGCGAGCGCGGCGCCCTCGGCGCAGCCCTCGGCGAGCAGCAGCTGCTCGGCGGCGGACAAGAAGGCCGAGGCCTGCCTGGGCGCGCTGCCGCTGGACGAGGCCGAGCAGGGCGGCGGCGGGCTGCCGTGGTACGAGATCGGGGGCTGGACCCTGCTGGGGGCCGCGGTGCTGTTGCTGACGCTGCTGCCGATGCTGTGGCGGATGAGACGGCGGTCGGTGCGGCTGGCGTCGGCCCAGCACACCGGTGCCGCGGGTGCCGCCGCGGGCGGGGTCGACGGCGGTGCCGGGCGGGCCGGCGCCGACGGCCGGGAGGCGGCCGTTCCCGGTCCGGGGGTGGTGGTGGACGTGCCGGCACGGGAGAGCGCGGAGGCGGCCGTCGCCCATGTCCTGGCGGTGTGGCGGGAGCTGACCGACACGGCCTGGGACTACGGCATCACGCCGGACGACGCGCTGACGCCCCGGCGGGCGGCCGCGCGGATCGTCCGCCTGGGCGAGCTCGACGACACGGTGGCCGCGTCGGTGCACCGGGTGGCGGGCGCGGTGGAGCAGGTGCTGTACGCGCCGCGGCCGCGGGCGGAGGCCGGGCTGGCCGACGAGGTGCGCGGGGTGCGGGCGGCCTTGCGGTCGCGGGTCGGAAGGCGCACCCGGGTGCGCGCGGTCCTCGCGCCGCGCTCGGCCGTCCGGGCCGTCTGGGATCTCGCCGACCGCTGGACGGCTCTGAGGACGGCCTGGGCGGCCCGCCTGACGGCGCTGCTGCGCCGGCCGCCGGGAGAGCAGGGCCAGAGCGTCTGATCCGGGCACGAGTGAGGGGGCGACCACCTTGTCGGGTGGTCGCCCCCTCGTCGATGTCCCTTGTCGATGTCCGGTGTCCCTGTGTCGGCCAGGCGCTGCGGGGCCGGCTGTCAGGAGCGTGGGGCCGGTATCAGTGGCCGTGTCCGCCTTGCTCGTCGCGGCGGCGCTGCCAGCGCTGTTCGATCCGGTCCATCATGGAGCGCTTGGGCCGTCCCTGACCGCGTGGGTGGGCGGCGGCGCCGGCGGGCTGTTCGCCCGGCTTGGGGGCCTTGCGCCAGCCGGTCACGGCGAGCACCGCACACCCGAGCATGACAAGGAAGCCCACCACGCTGAGCCAGACCTGCTTGGCGACCATACCGGCCATGAGGAGCGCGATTCCCACGAGGAAGCCGGCGACTGCCTGGTAGACCCGCCGCCGGGTGTACGTACGCAGCCCGCTTCCCTCGAGCGCCGACGCGAACTTGGGATCTTCGGCGTACAGCGCTCGCTCCATCTGCTCGAGCATGCGCTGCTCGTGCTCCGAGAGCGGCACGGAGTCCTCCTCATCGTGCAGTCGCCGGGGCGACCCGGGGGGTCCCTTCAGGATAGGCAGGGAATCGCCCCCGTGAAACCCGCCCCTCTGCGCCAATTGGCCAACCGGAGCCCGCCATGGGCGTCCCGGACTCGCTGGGGGTTCCATTCCCCGGCGGCCGACCCGTCATGCCGGGCGGTCTCCCTCGATCATACGGCGCACAGCGCCCGAACGGGGGGCCTGTGGCGTACTCCATGTGCGGCCAAGTCGCTGATCAGCGTGTGCCTGTCGGGTCACCCCACCGGTCACTCAGGCCTCCTCGGCCCCTCGGGTCTCGCCGAGGACGTGGAGCTGGGTCGCCACGGAGTGGAAGGCGGGTAGTTCGGCCGCCGCCTCCTCCAGCTTCAGCAGCGCTTCCAGGGCGCCGGGCTCGGTGTCCACGAGGACGCCGGGCACGAGGTCGGCGAAGACCCGGACGCCGTGCACCGCGCCGACGGCGAGGCCGGCGCCCTCGACCAGGCCGGTGAGCTGTTCGGCGGTGAAGCGGTGCGGCACGGGGTCGCTCTCGCCCCAGCGGCCGGCCGGGTCGGTGAGCGCCTGCCGGGCCTCCGTGAAGTGACCGGCGAGGGCGCGCGCGAGCACGGCTCCGCCGAGGCCGGCGGCGAGCAGGCTGAGCACGCCCTCGGAGCGCAGCGCGGCCACCGCGTTGCGGACGCCCTCGGCCGGGTCGTCGACGTACTCCAGGACGCCGTGGCACAGGACGGCGTCGTAGGCGCCGCGTTCGACGACGTCGAAGAGGCCGTGCGCGTCGCCCTGGACGCCGCGGACGCGGTCGGCGACGCCTGCCTCGGCGGCGCGGCGCTCCAGCGCGAACAGCGCGTTGGGGCTGGGGTCGACGACGGTGACCCGGTGCCCGAGCCGGGCCACGAGCACGGCGAACTGGCCGCTGCCGCCCCCGGTGTCCAGGACGTCCAGCGACTCCCGCCCGGTGGCCTTGACCCGGCGGTCCAGGGCGTCCTGGAGGACGTCCCGGACGACGGCGGTGCGGAGAGCGGCGCGGGGGCGGGAGTCGGAGCGCGGCGACGTCGTCTCGGGGCGGTGGGGGGCGGGAGGGCGCATCGGGTCCGACACGGCAGTTGACTCCTCGGCGCGGCACCGCCTCTTGCGCGGCGGAGCGAACGGGGCGCCTTCCCGGCCCTGGTCGAGGGGGAAGGCTTCAGGCGCCTTCCACCCTATTGCCTCGCGGCGCTCGCCTCAGCGCCGCACCTGGTCAGCACGGCGCCAGGGGGCACCGAGGTGACCATGCGTCGCCGGGGTGCCGGGTGTCGCCGGGGTGCCGGGTGTCGCCACGGTGCCAGAGGTCGCCGTCTCATCCCGCGTCCGGCATGCCCCGGCCCTCCCCCGGGGCGTCGTGCGTCTGCGCGCCGGGGCGGGGCGGCGGGCCTTCACGGTGCTGCGGTCCGTCCTGGCGGGGCTGGGGCAGGGCCGGCTGAAGGACCAGCATGCGTTCGACGATGCGGAGGAACATCGCCACGTCCCTGATGAGGTCGTCGGCGTCCCTGTGGCCGGCCGCGCCCTGGATGCCGGCCTCGGCCCGGGCGCGGCGGCGGGCCCCGGAGGCGAAGAGCGCGCTCCACTCGGTGAGTTCGGGCGCTATCTCGGGGAGCACTTCCCATGCGCTCCGGATGCGGGCCCGGCGCTTGGGCGAGGTCTCGGGCCGGCCGCGCGCGGCGAGCACGGCGGCGGCGGTGCGCAGGGCGGCGAGGTGGGCCGTGGCGTAGCGCTCGTTGGGGGTTTCGAGGACGGCGGCCTCGTCCAGTCCGGCGCGGGCCTGGGCGAGCAGGTCGAGGGCGGCGGGCGGGGCGGTGGTCCGGCGCAGCACGGGGTGCACGTCGCTCGCCGGTCCGGTCAGTGAGGGGGCAGGGCCGAAGGCGCGGCGCCGGTGGGCGGCTGCGGGGTGGCTGGCCATGACGAACCTCCTGTCGTCTGTGTGACGGCACGGCCCGATACGGGGTGCCGTATGGGCCCATCGTGGGGTATGGCACTGACAATCCGTTCTGACCTGGGCTTTTGCTTCGAGCGAAGGTTCGCGTTAGTTTTTGCACTGACCAGTCAGTTCAAATTGGTGGGACACAGGGGGAACTGTGGACGGAGTCGGTGTCACGGCCGACGGCCTCGGGCTCCGCGGGCCTCGCGGGTGGGCATTCCGCGGCGTCGGCTTCCGGGCGGAGCCGGGCTCGCTGATCGTGATCGAGGGGCCGTCGGGGTCCGGCCGGACGAGCCTGCTGCTCGCACTCACCGGCCGGATGAAGGCCACGGAGGGCACGGCGACGGTGGGCACGGCACGGCTGCCCAAGCAGGCGGCCGCGGCCCGCAAGGTCAGCGCCCTGGCCCATGTCGCCGGGGTCACCGACCTGGAGCCGGCCCTCACCGTCGGCGAGCACCTGCGCGAACGGGCGCTGCTGGAGCGGCGGTTCTCCGGTTCCGTGCGGCAACTGCTGCGCCCGCGCGCGGAGAAGGCCGCCGAGCTGGACGCACGCGTGGACGACGCGCTCGCCGCCGCCGGGCTCGACCTGGAGTCGCTGCCCAAGGGCGCGCGGACGGCCGTTCGCGATCTGGAACGGCTGGAAGCGCTGCGGCTGTCGGTGGCGCTGGCCCTCGTCGGCCGGCCGGGGCTGCTCGGCGTGGACGACGCCGACCTGAAGCTGTCCGAGGGTGAACGCGCCGACGTGCGCGCACTGTTCGCGTCCCTCACCGCGGCCGGGACGACGGTCGTGGCGGTGTGCGGCGAGGCACCCGAGGACGCGGTCCGGGTGACCACGTCCGGCCAGGACGGCGAGGCCGGCGCGACCGGGGCGACCGGAGCGACCGGAGCGACCGGGGCGGGGAACCCGGGACCGGCCGCGGCTCCCGAGGCGGACGGCGACACGGACGCCGCCGAGGACGGACCTGGGGAAGACGGGAAGGCCGGGGAAGACGGGGAAGCCCCCGAGAACGCGGCGGACACGGCGGACACGGACACCGGTACGACCGAGGCGACAGCCGGAGACACCCCCGCCTGCGGCGACGACGACCCGAAGACCGAAGACCCGAAAACCGAAGACCCGAAGACCGACGACCGGAACACCGGCGACAAGGAGGACCCGGCGGATGCGCTCCCCGAAACTGGCCGCGCTTGAGCTGCGCCGCTTCGGCCGGGGGCGCCTCCCCCGCGCCGCCCTGGTCGCCCTCCTGCTGCTGCCCCTGCTCTACGGCGCGCTGTACCTGTGGTCCTTCTGGGACCCCTACGGACGCCTCGACCGCATCCCCGTCGCGTTGGTCAACGACGACCGGGGGGCGAACGTCGGCGGCACAAGGCTCACCGCCGGCGACGACATCACCGAGAGGCTGCGGGACAGCGCGACCTTCGAGTGGCACGAGGTGAGCGCCGCGCAGGCACGCGCGGGCGTGGAGGACGGGACCTACTACCTGTCGCTGACCATGCCGGCCGACTTCAGCCGGCGGATCGCCTCCAGCTCCGGCGAGACCCCCGAGACGAGCGCCCTCCAGGTCCGCACGAACGACGCGAACAACTACATCGTCGGGCAGATCTCGCGGACGGTCTTCAGCGAGGTGCGCACGGCCGCCTCGACGAAGGCCTCGCGCTCGTTCCTCGACAAGATCTTCATCTCGTTCTCCGACATCCACGGCAAGACCGAGGAGGCCGCCGACGGGGCCGACAAGCTGACCGGCGGCATCGACAAGGCCGAGAAGGGCTCCAAGGACCTCGCCGACGGGCTGAAGAAAGCCAAGACGGGCAGCGACAAGCTGGCCAAGGCGCTGACGAAGCTCGACAAGGGGGCCGGTGACCTGGCGGACGGGTCGCGCAAGGTCGCGGACGGCACGCAGACGCTGGCCGACAAGGTCAACGGCATCGATGCCGAGGTGGGGCCGTACGTCGCGAAGAACGAGAAGACCATCGGGGACACCGCGCAACTCGTCGCGGACTCCGCCCAGGTGGTCGGCGGCCACCTCGCCACGCTGGTGAAGTCCGCCCCGATCGCCGCCAAGGGCGCGCACACGGCCGCCGACACGCTGGCCGGCGTCTACACGGCACGCTGCGAGACCCCGGTGCTGCCCGACCCGGCCTGCGCCGACCTGAAGAAGGCGAGGGACGCGGCCGCGGACGTCGTGCTGATAGCCGACGACGTCAACACGCTCATCGCCGACCAGAACGGCGACCTCAAGACGCTCCGCGCGAACCTCGCCATCCTCCAGAAGCAGTCGCAGGCCCTCGCCGACCGCGCCCCGAACCTGTCCGAGGACCTCACCGACGCCGTGGCCAGGATCAACGAGCTGAACGAGGGGGCCGGGAAGGTCGCCGCCGGCGCGAAGAAGCTGCACACCGGGCTCGGCGCCGCCGACACCGGCGCGGGGAACCTCGACAAGGGCGTCGGCAAGCTGAAGACCGGCGCGGACGACCTCAACGGCGGCATCTTCAAGCTGGTCGACGGCTCGGGGAAGCTCGCGGGCGGACTGCACGACGGCGCCGAGCGGATCCCCGACTACGACGAACCGGCCCGCGACGCGCGCACCGCCGTCATGGCGGACCCGGTGCGGCTCGCCAACCAGGACCTGCACAAGGCGCCCAACTACGGCACCGGGTTCGCCCCGTACTTCATCCCGCTGTCCCTGTGGGTGGGCGCGATGGTGGCGTACATGCTGATCGCGCCGATGAACCGGCGGGCGCTCGCCGCCGGCGCCTCGGCGTGGCGGATCGCGCTGGCGGGCTGGCTGCCGGTGGTGGCGATCGGCGTGCTGCAGACGACCGCGCTGATGGCGGTGCTGCACTGGGCGGTCGGCCTGCGGATGGAGCGGGCCGCCGGGACGGTGGGCTTCCTCTTCCTGGTGACGGCCTGCTTCGCGGCGCTGATCCAGTGGCTCAACGCCCGCTTCGGCGCGGCCGGCCGCATCCTCGTGCTCGCGCTGCTGATGCTCCAGCTGACGTCGGCGGGCGGCACGTACCCGGTGCAGACCAGTCCAGGCTTCTTCAACGCGATCCACCCCTACCTGCCGATGAGCCACGTCGTGGACGCGCTGCGTCGGCTCATCACGGGCGGCGGCCTGGAGCCGGTGTGGCACGCGTGCGTGGTGCTCGTCGTGTTCACCGCGGGCGCCCTCGCGCTGACCGCGCTGTCCGCGAGGCGGCGCCAGGTGTGGACGCTGGACCGGCTGCACCCGGAGCTGAGCCTGTGAGCACGCGATCCCGCCCTCCGGCGAGCCGGGCACCTGTGACAATCAGGGGCATGGAAAGCACCACCACGCCGGGCGGCCGCACCCGCCGCGAGGCCACCCGGCAGAAGCTCTACGAGGCGGCCGTCACCCTCATCGCCGAGCAGGGCTTCTCCGCCACCACGGTGGACGAGATCGCCGAGCGGGCCGGGGTCGCCAAGGGCACGGTCTACTACAACTTCGCGAGCAAGTCGGTCCTCTTCGAGGAGCTGCTGCGGCACGGGGTGGGCCTGCTCACCGCCTCGCTGCGGGAGGCCGCCGAGCGCACCGCGCGGGAGGGCGGCAGCCGGGTCGACGCGCTGGACGCGATGGTCCGCGCGGGCCTCGTCTTCATCGACCGCTATCCGGCGTTCACGCAGCTCTACGTGGCCGAGCTGTGGCGCACCAACCGGGCGTGGCAGTCCACGCTGATGGTGGTGCGGCAGGAGGCGGTGGCCGTCGTCGAGGGCGTGCTGCGGGAGGGCATCGAGGGCGGGGAGTTCAGCGAGGAGATCGATGTGCAGCTGACCGCGGCAGCGCTGGTGGGCATGGTCCTGGTGGCCGCGCTGGACTGGCAGTCCTTCCAGCCGGAACGCTCGCTGGACGACGTCCACGCGGCGCTGTCCCGGCTGCTCCAGGGGCGGGTCAGCGGGCGCCCGTAGGGCGGCCGGTTCCCGGGGCGCCTTCCCGTGCGCCCTGGGGATGAGCGCTCACGGCTGAGTACGCGTACCTAGTGGGGGAGATGAGTACGCGCGCGGATGGGTGCGGGTCCACGGGGACGGGAGAGTAAAGGCACGGGAAGGGGCACGGCACCGGCACCGCCGACACGGGGCGGCGGAACGGCGCCGGTCCTGGACCGCTCCTTCCGCCGGCCGGGTCGGCGGGAGCGAGGCACGGGGGGACCCGGGGGAACGACCGAACGGGGGAACGGGGGAAACGGGGGAAGCACGAGGAAGCGCCGGTGCGCGGTGGCCCACGGGGGACGTGGCCACCACGCACCGGCGCTTCCGTGCGATGCCCGGCGACCCGCCGACAGCGCTCGCGTCCCGTTCCGGCCCGATGGAACGGGCCGGGGCCGTCACTGTCAGTCGCGGCCGATAAAGTCGCGGGCATGGCACGGATTGCGGTGATCGGCGCTGGGATGGGCGCGCTCGCGGCCGCCGCCCGGCTGGCCGTGGCAGGTCACCGGGTGGTGGTGTACGAGCGTACGGAGACGTACGGCGGTGCGGTGCGCCGCTTCGAGCGGGACGGGTTCGCCTTCGACACCGGGCCCGGTCTGCTGCCGCTGCCCGCGGTCTGGCGCGACCTGTTCCTCAAGACGGGCAAGGAGCCGCTGGAGGACCGCGTCGAGCTCGTGCAGGTCGACCCGTCCGCACGCCATGTGTTCGCGGACGGTGTCGAGGTCGCCCTGCCGAACGCCTCACGCGCGGGAGTCGTCGCCGCCCTGGAGGAGTCGCTCGGGGCGGGCGCCGGGAAGCGCTGGGGCGACTTCCTCGTCCGGGCCCGGGAGGCATGGGACCGCACCCGCCGGCCGCTCCTGGAGGAGCCGCTGTGGGCGGACTGGTCGGTGCTGGGCGAGCGCGAGCCCTACCCCTCGGTCCCGCACAAGCGACTGCTGCGCACCCGGCGGGCCGGCACCCTGGCCGAGGTCGGCGCCTGGGAGCTGCGCGACGCCCGGCTCGCCGCGCTGCTGGAGAGCCACGCGCTCGCGTACGGCCTGGATCCGCGCGTCACCCCGGCGAGCGCGGCCGTGCTGCCGTACATGGAGCACGCGTTCGGGATGTGGTACGTGCGCGGCGGGATGCGGGAGCTGGCCCGCGCGGTGTACGAGCGGTGCGTGGCCCGCCGGGTCGAGTTCGTCTTCGGCGCCGAGGTGACACGGGTGCTGGAGAAGGACGGCCGGGCGGCGGGCGTGGAGTTGAAGGGCGGCGCCGGTTCCGGTGCGTCCGGCCCGGGGGAAGGCACGGTCGCGGAGGCCGACTTCGTCCTCGCTCCGGGAGGGTTCCCGGGGCTCGCGCCGCGCGCCCACGGCGAGGTGGTGCCGCAGGCGGGCCTGCCGAGTCGTCTGACCGTGCTGCTGGCCCTGCGGGGCGGCCGTCCGGAGGGCGCCGCCCATCGGACGGTGGTGCACACCGACGACCGCGAGGGCGAGTTGGAGAGCCTCTTCGGCACGGCGGCGGGGAAGCCGGCGCGCCCGACGGTCACGGTGCTGCGGCCCGGCGACCCGGCTCTGGTGCCGGACTCCGGCCATGAGGCGGTCGTCGTCAGCTGTGTGGTGCCCGTGGGGGCGGATGTGCCGGCCGACGCCGTCGAGCGGTTGATCGACGCCGCCGGGCGGGCCGTCCCCGGGCTGCGGGACCGCCTGCTGTGGAGCGAGGTGCGCACGCCCGCCGACATCGCGGACGAGACCGGCGCCGCGGGCGGCGCCGTCCCGGCGCCGGCGCTGGCCGCGGCCGGGGGGCGGCTGCTGCACCCGTCCAACTCCACCGGTGTGGAGGGCCTGTTCACCGTGGGCGGCTGGTCGCACCCGGGCGGTGGGCTGCCGCACGCCGGCATGTCGGGTGCGCTGGTGTCCGGACTGATCGTGGAGGGGCCCGAGTTCCGCGGCTCGCAGTGAGCGGGACGCGCGGGCGTCAGTACCGGTACTGCTGCTCGTCGTAGCCGTTCCCCTGCTGCCGGCCGTCGCCCTGGTAGGGGTAGTGCTGGTCGGACGGCAGGTCGCCGCCCGGGGAGTCGTCGCTGCGCTGCTGCGGGACCCACACCCCGCCGGAGGGGGTCTCCCCGTAGCCGCCGGAGCCGTACTGGTCCTGGCCGTACCCCTGCTGACCGTACTGCTGCTGGCCGTACCCGGTGTCGTACGAGCCCGAGCCGTAGGTCTGGGTGCCGATGTAGGGGTCGGAGTAGGCGGCGTACTGCTGTTCGCCGGCGGAGTCGTAGCCGTACTGCTGCTGCCCGTACCCGGAGTAGCCGTCGTGGCCGTAGCCCTGGTCGGCGGTCTGGGCGGCCGTCGCGTACTGGTCCTGGGGCTGGGTGGCGGCCGCGTAGGCGGAGTCGCTGTAGACGCCGTAGGAGCCGGTGTCGTCGGGCAGGGGCTGCGGCTCGTAGACGGCGGCGCCGCGGGCGGCCGGGGTGAAGACGTCGTCGTGGTCGTCGTCGTAGGAGTCCGTGTCGCGGCCGTAGGACATGCGGTCCCCGCTGAACGGGGCGTCGGCCTCGCGGCCGTGGGAGTCGGCGTCCTCCTCGGCCGTCTCCAGGCCGGAGACCTGAAGGACGGGGTCCTTGCGCTCGGCCCGGCCCCGGCGGCCCTTGACGGCCTCCGCGCCGGGGCGGCTGACGGCCCAGCCGGCGGAGAAGCCGCGGCGGAACGACAGCGTCACATAGGTCTGGCCGACCGCGAACGCGGCGGCGCCCAGACCGATGACGATGACGTTGGGCATCAGCACGCCCAGCACCACGCCGAGGAAGCCGGCGAACGCCAGCAGCCGGTAGCGCAGGCGTGCCTTGTACTGAAGCAGCACCTCGCCGAGCAGCCACAGCGCGACGACGCCGAACGCGATGTAGAGGACCGTCCAGCCCATGTACGCCCCTCTCCCAGTGGCCGCACGCAGTGTGACGTATCACGGTGCGGCAGGTCTAGGCCTGCGGCGGGTGGTGCAGACCCAGGTTCTCGTAGATTTCCAGCGTCGCCGTGGAGTTGTTGAGCGTGATGAAGTGCAGTCCGGGCACTCCCTCGGCGAGAAGCCGAGCGCAGAACTCCGTGGCGAAGTCGATGCCAATGGAGCGTACAGCGGCCGGATCGTCTTTGGCTGTGAGGATGCGCTCTTTCAGCTCGGCCGGGAAGTGGGCGTTGCTGAGCTGGGGCAGCCTCTCCAGCATTTTCACGCTCGTCACCGGGAGGACCTCGGGGATCACCGGGGTCGGGCAGCCGGCCGCCGCCACCCGGTCGCGCAGCCGCAGGTAGGACTCGGGCTGGAAGAACATCTGGGTGATGGCGTAGTCGGCGCCGGCGCGGCACTTGTCGACGAAGTGCGCGACGTCCTTGTCCCAGTCGGTCGAGCGCGGGTGCATCTCGGGGAACGCGGCGACGCCGACGCAGAAGTCGCCCGACTCCTTGATGAGCCGGACGAGTTCGGCGGCGTAGGCCAGGCCGCTCGGGTGCGGCACCCACTCCCCCATGGGGTCGCCGGGCGGGTCGCCGCGCACGGCGAGCATGTTGCGGATCCCGGCGTCGGCGTACTGGCCGATGATGTTGCGCAGTTCGGCGACGGAGTGGTCCACGGCCGTGAGGTGCGCGACCGGGGTGAGGGTGGTGTCGACGACGATCTGTTGCGTCTCCTTGACCGTGGTCGCCCGGGTGGAACCGCCGGCGCCGTACGTCACCGACACGAAGTCCGGGGCGACCGCCTCGACCCTGCGGAGGGCGTTCCACAGACTGCGCTCGCCCTTGGGCGTCTTCGGCGCGTAGAACTCGAACGAGTAGGTCGTCTTGCCGGTGGCCAGGATGTCGCGCACGGTACGGGCGCGGTCGGTCCTGGTGGATGCGGTTCCGAGGGCCATACCCGCAGGTTAGTCAGGGCACGGCGGTGTCCCAACCAGATCCCGCAAATTTGCCCGATTTGCCGGACTGCTGTCCGCCCTTTGGACAATCGGCCGGACATTGCCGGACAGCGACCGGCCGGAAATCACACCTTCCGCAGCCGCTCGGCGAACTCCGCCGCCGCGGCCCCGGGGTCGTCCGCCTCGGTGATCGCGCGCACGACGACGACCCGGCTGGCGCCGGCGTCCAGCACCTCGTCGAGGCGGGTGAGATCGATGCCGCCGATGGCGAACCAGGGGCGGTCCGTGCCGAGGGCGGCGGTGCGGCGGACCAGGTCGAGGCCGGGGGCATGGCGGCCGGGCTTGGTGGGGGTGGGCCAGCACGGGCCGGTGCAGAAGTAGTCCACGCCGTCCTGGACGGCGGCGGCCCGGGCCTCCGCCTCGGAGTGCGTGGAGCGGCCGACGAGGACGTCGTCGCCGAGGATCGCCCTGGCCGCGGGGACCGGCAGGTCGCCCTGGCCGAGGTGGAGGACGTCGGCGCCGGCGGCGTGGGCGACGTCCGCGCGGTCGTTGACCGCGAGCAGCCTGCCGTGCCGGGCACAGGCGTCGGCGAACACCTTCAGGTGCTCCAGCTCCTCGGCCGCCTCCATCCCCTTGTCCCGCAGCTGGACGATGTCGACGCCGGCGGCGAGGACCGCGTCCAGGAACTCAGGGAGGTCGCCCTGGCGCTTGCGGGCGTCCGTGCACAGGTACAGACGGGCGTCGGCGAGGCGGGCGCGGGCGGTGTCGGGCATGCGTGGGTCCCCCCGTGGGCGGCGGCCTGCGGGGGCCCGAAAGCCCCCGCGGGCCGGTCGGTCGTCCGGAACGTGCTGGTCAGACGGCGAGCGCCTGGGCGCGGCGCTTCACCTCCGTGCCGCGATTCTCGCTCAGGGCCTGGGCCGGTGTGCCGGGCAGGCTCTCGTCGGGGGTGAAGAGCCACTCCAGCATCTCTTCGTCCGTGAAGCCGTCGTCCCGCAGCAGCGTCAGGGTGCCCACGAGGCCCTTGACGACCTTGTCCCCGTCGATGAAGGCGGCGGGGACGTGCAGCGCGCGGTTCTCGCCGCGGCGCACGGCGATGAGCTGGCCCTCCTTGACCAGCTGCCGCACACGTGTCACCTCGACGTCGAGCATCTCTGCGATGTCGGGCAGGGTGAGCCAGGCGGGGACGAGAGCATCGATCTTTGCGTCAATCTCGGTCACGGGGTCAAGGGTAGGCGCTCGGGCCGGGTGGCCGCGATCGCTCCGCCGCCCGAACGCCGCACTCCCGGGCAGATCAGGCGGTCGCGTTCTTCAGCGGACGCGACGGGTCGGCCAGCGCGTCGGCGTCCATACGGCTGCCCGCCTCGATCAGCCGTCTGCCCTGCGCCAGGTCGCGCGGGCGGCCCACGGCCAGCAGGGCGACCAGGCGCCCGTCGCGCAGCCAGCACACGCTCCAGGCCGGTCCTGCCGGGTCGCCACGCCACACCATGCGGTCGGCGGCGCCGTGGTGGCCGGCGTACTGAACGAAGCGGCCGAACTGCTCCGACCAGAAGTACGGCACCGGGTCGTAGGTCTCCAGGGGCTCCCCGGTGGGCTCGCCGAGGATGTTGGCGGCGACCGTACGCGGGCCCTGGAGGGCGTTGTCCCAGTGGTGGACGAGGAGCCGCTCGCCGTAGCGCGCCGACGGGAAGGAGGCGCAGTCGCCCACCGCGTACACGTCCGGCACGCTGGTGCGCAGATGGGAGTCGGCGAGGATCTCGCCGTGCGCGCCGAGCTCGATGCCCGAACCGGCCAGCCAGGCGGTCGCGGGGCGGGCCCCGATGCCGACCACGACGGCGCCGGCGGGCAGCCGCGAGCCGTCGCCGAGGACGACCTCGCCGGGTTCGACGCGCTCCACGCGCGCGCGGGTGCGCAGTTCGGCGCCGCTGTCGGCGTACCAGCCGGCCATCGGGGCGGCGACCTCGGCGGGCAGGGCGCCCGCGAGCGGCCGGTCGGCGGCCTCGACGACGGTGACGGCGCAGCCGGCGTCGCGGGCGGCGGTGGCGAACTCCGCGCCGATCCAGCCGGCGCCGACGACCACGACGTCGTGCTGCCGGGCGAGGACGGGCCGCAGCCGTTCGGCGTCGTCCAGGGTGCGCAGCAGATGGACGCCGGGCACACCCTCGGCGCCGGGCAGCCGGATCGGTTCGGCGCCGGTGGCGAGGACCAGGACGTCGTAGGGCACCGGGCCGGCCTCGGTGTCCAGGACGTGTTCGGCGGGGCGCACGCCGAGCGCCTCGCTGCCGAGCCGCAGGCCGATGCCGAGGCCGTCGAAGTCGACGTCGAAGGCGGAGCCCTCGGCCTTGCCGAGCAGGACCGCCTTGGACAGCGGCGGCCGGTCGTAGGGCTGGTGGGGTTCGGCGCCGATCAGCGTCACCGTCCCGTCGAAACCCTGCTCGCGCAGGGCGACCGCGGTCTGCACCCCGGCCATGCCCGCGCCGACGACGACCACGCGCCGTCCGGCCGTACCGACTTCGTCCCGTCTCTGCTCGCTCACCTGATCACCTTAGACAACTGACGGATTGTCAGTCAGCCGTCGTGCTCCGTGACCTGCTCCACAACGCTCGTCCCGCTGCCGGGCTGCGACTCCCACTCCCATGTCTCGTCGAGGCGGACCCGGCCGTCGGCCAGCTCCACCACCGTCGACACGCAGTGCCCCGAGGACGTCGTCCCGTCCTGCTTGAGCTGTACGTACCGGAAGTCGAGCCGGTCCCCGGCACGGGTACCCACCAGATGCCCTCTCACGACGTCGCCGCCCGCGTAGTCGGCCCAGATCACACCGTCGCGCTCGTGGTACGCGAAGCGGGTGCGGGTGCCGACCTGGCCGGGGGCCTGGTCGGCGACGGGGGCGAGGACGAGACCGTCGAGCGAGGGCGGCACGGGGTGGGACTCCCTTACTGAGACATGCGAGGCCGGGCTAGGGTGGCCAACCTAGAGCACTCGCGGGAGCCCGGACGCACCGGGCTGAGAGGGAGGCTGGCGGCCTCCGACCGTACGAACCTGATCCGGGTCATGCCGGCGAAGGGAGGGGCTGGACGCCCATGTCCGCACGTACGTCAGACGTCCTCGTCGTCGGGGGCGGAATCATCGGTCTGGTCACGGCGTGGCGGGCCGCACAGCGCGGTCTGGTCACGGCGGTGGTGGATCCCGAGCCGGGCGGCGGGGCCGCGCGGGTGGCGGCCGGGATGCTGGCCGCCGTCACCGAACTGCACCACGGCGAGCAGACGCTGCTCGGCCTGAACGTGGAATCGGCGCGCCGCTACCCGGAGTTCGCGGCCGAGCTGAGCGACCTCACCGGGCAGGACCTCGGCTACCGGCGCTCGGGCACCCTCGCGGTGGCGCTGGACGCCGACGACCGGGCCCATCTGCGGGAACTGCACGCCCTGCAACAGCAGTCGGGGCTCACGTCACAGTGGCTGTCGGGGCGCGAGTGCCGGCGCCTGGAGCCGATGCTCGCGCCGGGCGTGCGCGGCGGGCTGCGCGTGGACGGCGACCACCAGATCGACCCGCGGCGGCTCGCGGGGGCGCTGGTGGCCGCGTGCGAACGGGCGGGCGTGGTCTTCCACCGCCGTTGGGCCGAGCGGCTGTCCGTGAGGGGCGGCCGGGCCGACGGGGTCGTCACGGACGACGGGACGGCGCTGGAGGCCGGGCAGGTGGTGCTCGCGGGCGGAAGTCTGAGCGGGCGGCTCGCGGGCGTGCCGCGGGAGCTGCTGCCGCCGGTGCGGCCGGTGAAGGGGCAGGTGCTGCGGCTGACCGTGCCGCCCCGGTACGCGCCGTTCCTGAGCCGCACGGTACGGGCCGTGGTGCGCGGCAGCGACGTCTACCTGGTGCCGCGGGAGAACGGCGAGCTGGTCGTCGGCGCGACGAGCGAGGAGCTGGGCTGGGACACGACGGTGACGGCAGGCGGCGTCTACGAGCTGCTGCGCGACGCCCATGAGCTGATCCCCGGGATCAGTGAACTGCCCCTGACGGAGACGCGCGCGGGGCTGCGTCCCGCGTCGCCGGACAACGCGCCCCTGCTCGGGCCGAGCGGCCTGGACGGGCTGCTGCTGGCCACCGGTCACCACCGCAACGGCGTGCTGCTCACGCCGGTGACCGGGGACGTGCTGGCGCATGTCCTGACCACGGGTGAACTGCCCGACCTGGCCCGCCCGTTCACACCCCGGCGCTTCGGCGCCGCCGCACTCTCGGAGCAGCCCGCATGAACATCCACGTCAACGGCGAGCGGCGGGAGGTCGCCGCCGGCACCGCGCTCGACACCGTCGTACGGTCCCTCACGGCGGCGCCCTCCGGGGTGGCGGCCGCGCTGAACGAGACCGTCGTCCCGCGCGCGCGGTGGTCCGCCACGACCCTCGCCGAGGGGGACCGGGTGGAAGTCCTCACGGCCGTCCAGGGAGGCTGAGCCATGGCTGACGATCCCCTCGTCCTCGGCGGTACGACGCTGTCGTCCCGGCTGATCATGGGCACGGGCGGCGCGCCCAGCCTGGAGGTGCTGGAGCGGGCGCTGGTCGCGTCCGGGACCGAGCTGACGACGGTCGCGATGCGCCGGGTGGACCCCTCGGTGCACGGGTCGGTGCTGTCGGTGCTCGACCGGCTCGGGATACGGGTGCTGCCGAACACGGCGGGGTGCTACACGGCCGGGGAGGCGGTGCTGACGGCGCGGCTGGCGCGGGAGGCGCTGGGGACGGACCTCGTGAAGCTGGAGGTCATCGCGGACGAGCGGACGCTGCTGCCGGATCCGGTGGAGCTGCTCGACGCGGCCGAGACGCTGGTCGACGACGGGTTCACGGTGCTGCCTTACACGAACGACGATCCGGTGCTGGCGCGGAAGCTGGAGGACGTGGGGTGCGCGGCGGTGATGCCGCTGGGGTCGCCGATCGGGTCCGGGCTCGGGATCCGCAACCCGCACAACTTCCAGCTGATCGTGGAGCACGCGGGGGTGCCGGTGATTCTGGACGCGGGGGCGGGTACGGCGTCGGATGTGGCGCTGGCGATGGAGCTGGGGTGTGCGGGGGTGATGCTGGCGTCGGCGGTGACGCGGGCGGCGGATCCCGAGCGGATGGCTCGCGCGATGCGGGCGGGGGTGGAGGCGGGGCGGCTCGCGCGGCTGGCGGGGCGGATTCCCCGGCGGTACTTCGCTGCGGCGTCTTCTCCTGCGGAGGGGTTGGCCGTGCTGGATCCTGAGCGTCCTGCGTTCTGACCGTGGGGACGGTCCCGTTTCCTTCTCTCCCACCCGCGCACCGCCCGTTCACCGTCAGGAGAAAGGTGAACGTCGCCCGTGGGGGCTGAGCGCCGTCGGCGGCTTTCCGTCTCGGGGTGGGGGCAGAGAGCGCCCGGGGGCTGGGCGCCGTCGGCGGGAGGCGGAGGCTGTCCGGGGGGCTGGGGGCTGTCGGCGGCTTTCCGTCTCGGGGTGGGAGGCGGGGGGCGTCCGGGGGGCTGGGGGCCGTCGGGGGTCTTGCCGGTGTCTCTCGGTCATGGGGTGCGTCACAGGTCCGCTGCAGTGCGGTGGTGGGTGGGGTGGGGGTGTCGGTGGGGGCTCGTAGACTCGCTGCGTGGACACGACCCTTCAGGACCCTCTCGTCGGGCAGGTGCTCGACGGGCGCTATCGCGTCGAGGCGCGGATCGCGGTCGGCGGGATGGCCACGGTCTACCGGGCCGTGGACACCCGCCTCGACCGCGTGCTCGCACTCAAGGTGATGCATCCGGCACTCGCGAGCGACGCCTCCTTCGTCGAGCGCTTCATCCGGGAGGCCAAGTCCGTCGCCCGGCTCGCCCACCCCAACGTCGTCCAGGTGTTCGACCAGGGGACGGACGGGGCGTATGTGTACCTCGCCATGGAGTACATCGCCGGCTGCACGCTGCGCGATGTGCTGCGCGACCGGGGTGCGCTCCAGCCGAGGGCCGCGCTGGACATCCTGGAGCCGGTGCTCGCCGCGCTCGGCGCCGCGCACCGGGCCGGGTTCGTGCACCGGGACATGAAGCCCGAGAACGTGCTCATAGGGGACGACGGGCGGGTCAAGGTCGCCGACTTCGGTCTCGTGCGCTCCGTGGACACCGTCACCAGCACCACCGGCGCCGTCCTCGGCACCGTGTCCTACCTGGCGCCCGAGCAGATAGAGCACGGCACGGCCGACGCGCGCGTGGACGTGTACGCGTGCGGCATCGTGCTGTACGAGATGCTCACCGGTGACAAGCCGCACGAGGGCGGCACCCCCGCCGTCGTGCTGTACAAGCACCTCCACGACGACGTGCCCCCGCCCTCGGCCGTCGTGCCGGGTCTGCCCTACGAGCTGGACGAGCTGGTCGCCTCGGCGACCGCCCGCAACGCGGACGTGCGCCCGTACGACGCCGTGGCGCTGCTCTCCCAGACCCGTGAGGCGCGCGCCGCGCTCACCGAGGAGCAGCTGGACGCCTCGCCCCCGCAGGCCCTGTCCGCGGAGCACGACAACGCCGAGGACCGCACGAGCGTGATCCCGCGCTCCCTCACGGTCCCCAGGCCCCTGCCCGTCGGCGAGAACGACCCGGCCGCCCATGCCGGCGGAGGCGGCGACGGGCTCGACCGGACGTCCCGGTTCCGCAGCCCTCCCCCGCTGCCGCCGCAGCGCCGGTCGCTGCCGGCCCGGGGCCGGACGGTGGCGATCGTCACCCTGGTCCTGCTGGTCCTCGGCGTCGGCGCGGGCGTCTGGTACATCAACTCCGGGCAGTTCACCAAGGTCCCGGCGGTGCTGACCCAGACCGAGGAGCGAGCCAGGCAGCGGCTGGAGGCGGCCGGGCTGGAGGCCGGCACCACGAAGCACGAGTTCAGCGACACGGTCGCCCGTGGCACGGTCATCTCCACCGACCCTGGGCCGGGGGCCCGCATCCGCAAGAACGACACGGTGACGCTCGTCGTGTCCGACGGGCCCGAGACCGTGAAGGTGCCGTACCTGAAGGGCTTCCGGCTGGCCAGGGCCAAGGCCCAGCTGAAGGACGACAGCCTGGAACCGGGCATGGTCACCCAGGAGTTCAGCGAGGACGTCCCCAAGGGCGCCGTCATCCGCAGCGACCCCGAGGCGGGCACCGAGCGCCGCGCCGGCACCGCGGTCGCCCTGGTCGTCAGCAAGGGCAGCCCGGTCGACGTCCCGGAGGTCATCGGCGACAGCCTCGCCGACGCGCGGGCCGCGCTGACGGAGGCCGGCCTGAAGGTGACGGTCGCCGCCGGGCAGGTCAACTCCGAGTACGACAAGGGTCAGGTCGCCGCCCAGTCGCCGGCGCCGGAGAAGCAGGTCGCCGAGGGCGACACCGTGACGCTGACGCTGTCCAAGGGGCCGGAGATGGTCGAGGTCCCGGACGTGGTCGGCTCCAGCGTCGACGACGCCAAGCGGGAGCTGGAGCAGGCCGGCTTCGGGGTCAAGGAGGACAGGGGTCTGCTGGGGCTGTTCGGGGACACCGTGAAGGAGCAGTCGGTGGAGGCCGGGGAGTCGGCGCCCAAGGGGTCGACCATCACGATCACCATCCGGTGACCTGGCGGTCCCGGGGGCGTGACACCCTGGGCGGGTGAGTCCTCAAGCGTCACCGTTCCCCTCCCGCAACCCCGTCGGCGGCCATGTCCCCGTGGCCGGCGGTCTGCACTCGGTCGGGGTGGCCTACGCCCGCGAGCTGCAGGCCGAGGCGGTCCAGGTCTTCGTCGCCAACCCGCGCGGCTGGGCGACCCCCGCCGGGAACCCGCGGCAGGACGAGGCGTTCCGGGAGGCCTGCGCGACCACGTCGACGCCGGCGTACGTGCACGCGCCGTACCTGATCAACTTCGGCTCGCACACCGAGGCGACGGTCGAGAGGTCGGTGGAGTCGCTGCGGCACTCGCTGCGCCGGGGGCGGGAGATCGGCGCGCTGGGCGTGGTCGTGCACACGGGCAGCGCGACGGGCGGACGGGACCGGTCGGTGGCGCTGAAGCAGGTGCGTGAGCACATGCTCCCGCTGCTGGAGGAGCTGACGCACGACGACGACCCGTGGCTGCTGCTGGAGGGCACGGCCGGCCAGGGATCCTCGCTGTGCTCGCGGACCTGGGACTTCGGCCCGTACTTCGAGGCGCTGGACGCCCATCCCAAGCTCGGCGTCTGCCTGGACACCTGTCATGTCTTCGCCGCCGGGCACGATCTGACCGGCCCGTCCGGCATGCACCAGACCCTCGACCTGCTGGTGGACACCGTCGGCGAGGGACGGCTGAAGCTGATCCACGCCAACGACTCCAAGGATGTGGTCGGCGCACACAAGGACCGGCACGAGAACATCGGGTCCGGCCACATAGGCGAGGATCCGTTCCGCGCCCTGATGACCCACCCGGCCACCGTCGGCGTGCCGCTCGTCATCGAGACGCCCGGCGGCAAGGAAGGCCACGCGGCGGACGTGGAGCGGCTGAAGAAGCTCCGGGACGGCTGAGGAGCCGGCCACGACTCCGGGACGGCCGAGGGCCGGCTACAGCTCCGGCCCCTCCCCCGGTTCCTCCTGGTAGGAGTACCGCTGCTCCCGCCACGGGTCGCCGATGTTGTGGTAGCCGCGCTCCTCCCAGAAGCCGCGGCGGTCGGCGGTCATGTACTCCACGCCGCGGACCCACTTCGGGCCCTTCCAGGCGTACAGGTGGGGGACGACCAGGCGGAGCGGGAAGCCGTGTTCGGCGGTGAGGAGTTCGCCGTCCTTGTGGGTGGCGAAGATCGTGCGGTCGGAGGCGAAGTCCGACAGGCGCAGGTTGGAGCTGAAGCCGTACTCCGCCCACACCATCACATGGGTGACGTCGGGGGCGGGCGGCGCGATGTCCAGGATGGTGCGGGCCGGGATCCCGCCCCATTCGGCGCCGAGCATGCTGAACTTCGTCACGCAGTGCAGGTCGGCGACGACGGTGGTGTGCGGGAGGGCCGTGAACTCCTCGTGGTTCCAGCTCCGCTTGCCGCCGTCGGCGGTGGCGCCGAAGACGCTGAACTCCCAGCGCTCCGGACGGAACTTGGGTACCGGCCCGTAGTGGGTGACCGGCCAGCCCCGCTGCAGTCGCTGCCCCGGCGGAAGCTCGGACACTGCTGCTTCTCCCGTTTCCCGCTCCACCGGCTGACCCATGACTCCATCCTGACAGACCCCGGACACCGCCCCTCACCCGCCATGGGCGGAAACGGGCACATGGCACTAAGCCTGGACTAACTTACTAAGTACGCACTTACTGGACGATCTTCGATCGACGGTGAAATCATGCGGCGGCAACCTCCTGATTCCCCACGTGGAAGGAGCCCCGCGATGCAGGGCGACCCCGAGGTCATCGAGTTCCTGAACGAACAGCTCACCGCCGAGCTCACCGCGATCAACCAGTACTTCCTGCACGCGAAGATGCAGGAGAACTTCGGCTGGACGCGGCTCGCGAAGTACACCCGGCACGAGTCGTTCGACGAGATGAAGCACGCGGAGGTGCTCACCGACCGCATCCTCTTCCTGGACGGCCTGCCGAACTACCAGCGGCTGTTCCATGTGCGCGTGGGCCAGACGGTGAAGGAGATGTTCGAGGCCGACCGGCAGATCGAGGTGGAGGCCATCGACCGCCTCCGGCGCGGGATCCACGTGATGCGCGAGAAGGGCGACATCACGTCCGCCAACATCTTCGAGTCGATCCTCGCGGACGAGGAGCACCACATCGACTACCTCGACACCCAGCTGGAGTTGGTGGAGAAGCTCGGCGAGGCGCTCTACATCGCGCAACTCATCGAGCAGCCGGAGAGCTGAACCGGCGCCGCACGGCCGACGCGCTAGGCCGCTTCGTCGAGGCGGGCGGTGAGCACCTGCTCACCCTGGTCCGCCTGCTCCCGGCGCGGGCAGGCGCCGCGGCCGAGGATCGCCTGGATACGGCGTACGCAGGACCCGCAGTCCGTGCCGGCCTTGCAGGCGGAGGCGATCTGGCGCGGGGTGCAGGCGCCGTTCTCCGCGTGCTGCTGGACCTGTGCTTCCGTCACCTGGAAGCAGCTGCAGACGAACACGCGGATCCACCTCCCGCCGGGATTGATTGCTGTCGCCGCCCCGTTGATCGGTGAGGCTAACCTAACCTTACCCGGGGCTCAGGAGGCGCAAAAGTGGAGGGGGCGCGGATCGTATGTGATCCGCGCCCCACCCCCTCCGCCCGTCACGGGCGGATCACTACTGGTCCCGGTACATCTCCGCGACGAGGAAGGCCAGGTCGAGCGACTGGCTGCGGTTGAGCCGCGGGTCGCAGGCCGTCTCGTAACGCTGGTGCAGGTCGTCGACGAAGATCTCGTCGCCGCCGCCCACGCACTCGGTGACGTCGTCGCCGGTCAGCTCCACATGGATGCCGCCCGGGTGGGTGCCGAGCGCCTTGTGGACCTCGAAGAAGCCCTTGACCTCGTCGAGCACGTCGTCGAAGCGGCGCGTCTTGTGCCCGGAGGCCGCCTCGAAGGTGTTGCCGTGCATCGGGTCGGTCACCCAGGCGACGGTCGCGCCCGAGGCGGTGACCTTCTCGACCAGCTCGGGCAGCTTGTCGCGGACCTTGTCGGCGCCCATGCGGACGATGAAGGTCAGCCGGCCCGGCTCCCGGTCCGGGTCGAGACGCTCGATGTACTGCAACGCGTCCTCGGCCGTCGTCGTCGGGCCGAGCTTGATGCCGATCGGGTTGCGGATCCGGGAGGCGAACTCGATGTGCGCGTGGTCCAGCTGCCGGGTGCGCTCACCGATCCACACCATGTGCCCGGAGACGTCGTAGAGCAGGCCGGTGCGGGAGTCGACGCGGGTGAGCGCGGACTCGTAGTCGAGCAGCAGCGCCTCGTGCGAGGAGTAGAACTCGACGGTCTTGAACTCCTCCGGGTCGGTCCCGCAGGCGTGCATGAAGTTCAGCGCGCTGTCGATCTCGCGCGCGAGCTGCTCGTAGCGCTGGCCGGACGGGGAGGAGCGCACGAAGTCCTGGTTCCAGGCGTGCACCTGGCGCAGGTCGGCGTAGCCGCCGGTGGTGAAGGCGCGCACCAGGTTCAGGGTGGAGGCGGAGGCGTGGTACATCCGCTTCAGCCGCTCCGGGTCGGGGACGCGGGCGGCCTCGGTGAAGTCGAAGCCGTTGACGGAGTCGCCCCGGTAGGTGGGCAGGGTCACCCCGTCGCGGGTCTCGGTGGGCTTGGAGCGCGGCTTGGAGTACTGGCCGGCGATCCGCCCGACCTTCACCACGGGCACGGACGCGGCGTACGTCAGCACGGCGCCCATCTGCAGGAGCGTCTTCAGCTTGTTGCGGATGTGGTCGGCGGACACCGCGTCGAAGGCCTCGGCGCAGTCGCCGCCCTGGAGAAGGAACGCCTCTCCCTTGGCGACGGCCGCCATCCGGGCGCGCAGCTGGTCGCACTCGCCCGCGAAGACGAGCGGCGGATACGACTCGAGGTCCGCGATCACTGCGCGCAGAGCCTCGGTGTCGGGGTACTCGGGCTGCTGCGCCGCGGGCAGGTCTCGCCAGGTGTTGCCAGCGCTCGCGCTGGACTTAGCGTTCACGGTCACGCACTCAACCCTACGGGGTCACCCAGGGCGTCCATCCCCGTGCCCAGAAAATGAGACGAATAGCGCTGAGACACGGCCGGATCGGGCCGGTCCCCGCCACGGGGGCCCGGCCCGGTCCGGCAGGGGCGTCAGTGCAGGTTCTGCACCGTGGGGTCGGTGAAGCCGACGGCGAAGACGGTGCGCAGCGACATCGATTCGGCGCCGTTGTAGTTCAGACAGGCGTCGCCGGCGCCCGTGGCCGGCTTGAAGTCCTCCGGGTACGTCGCCTTGAGCGACGCGCTCGGGCAGATGTGCTCGGTCAGGCCCCACAGCTCGTCCACCGGGTCCGCGCCGAGCCTGGGCCAGTGACTGAGGGCTTGGGGGGTGCCCACCGCCCAGTTCCCGGTGGCGAGGTCGCCGCTGGTGCAGGCCGTCGGGGCGCGGGTGTCGCCGGCCCAGGTGTGCGAGAAGACGGCGGGCTTGGTGCCGCAGCCCTTGTGGAAGTCGAAGTGCAGCAGACCCTGGGCGTCCGTCCAGGTCATGCCGCCCTGGAGGCCCCGGTACCGGGAGGCGGCGTAGGCGTCCTGGATCACCGTCTTGCCGCCGGAGAGGTTGAGCAGCCCCGGATAGGTCGCGGAGTCGGCCGGGTTCAGCTGATAGCGCACCACGCGTCCGCCGTCGGCCTTGCCGAACCACTCGCCGGTGACCAGCTTGAAGGGGCCGCCGCCGGTCTTGTCGAGCGAGAGCCACGAGTAGCACAGCGAGTTCGCGTCGGGCACCCCGTTCACGGCGTCCTCGCTGCACGCGCCGGAGGGCGGGGCCGAGGCCTGCTTGTAGTAGTGCACCTGCGGCATCACGTACGGGTAGCCGCAGGCGCTGGACCTGCCGCCGTTGATGCCGGACGTGCTGACGCCGGAGCCGTAGACGTCGACCTTGGCGAGCTTCTCCATGTCGAAGACGCGGATGCCGCCGGTGGTGTCGGTGACGTAGATGTAGTTGGAGTACCAGACGATCCCGCCGGCGTGGCCAGTGACGAACGTGAAGTTCGAGGCGGCGGACGAGGTGCTGGTGGGCTGGGCGAGCAGCACGTGCCGGTACTTGCCGGTGTCCCGGTCGATGAGGCTCAGCTTGAGCAGGTTGTTGGTGCGGCAGCCGGTCGTGTCGGCGGCGGCGTCGCGTTCGTACGTGTTGTAGTGCCAGGCGACCGCCAGGGCGCGCTTGCCGTCGATGGCGCCGTCGCCCCCGTCGGCGGTGCCCGTGCTGCTCATGCCCTGCGGCCACCAGCGGCCCGTGTCGTCGTCGCCGTGGGCAGACGACCAGCACCAGGAGACCTTGCGGGTGACCGGCGGCAGCGCCTTGGTCTCGTTACCCGCGCAGGCCCGCATCGAGCGCAGGTTCATCCAGGGGTCGGCCACGCCGGAGGAGTTGGTCGTGTAGTCGGTGGTGAGCACCTGCTCCAGGCTGGCGTGCTCCGTGAGGTGGTTGGCGTAGAGGTTGTTCGTCGCGGCGACGTAGCTCGTGTCGGTCATCTTGAACCGGTCGCCGCTGAGCGCCAGTTTCGTCATCGTCGGCTGGTCCACGGCTGTCGCGGCCGGCCCGGTGAGGCCGGAGAACAGCGCGGCCGCCGCGGCGACGAAGGCCAACGGCCTCAGTCTGCTCGTTAAAGACACACCCACCCCTTTTGGTTCTGGTCTGGAACACGTCAAGCAGACGTGATCATAGGCCGGATCCGAAGCAGTGAAGCGCGTGCCGCGACGGGCACCGTGGGGTAGGGTGCGGCGCATGTTCGCGCACTCGACCCACACCCGGAACTGGTGGTGGACCGCTCATCCGGCGGCCCACTGACTGCGCGTACGCACGACTTCGCGAAGGCCGCCCGAGGGCGGCCTTCGGCGTTTTCCCCGCCGGTCGTCCTCCCGGCCCCGCACCTTCCCGCCTCCCCTCCCCCGCTTCACCCGGTGCACCTGAGAGGACCCACGGACCATGAACCTGCTGGACCTGACGCACGACACCCGCCCCTTCGCGCTGCTGCGCCGGCGCGCCCCGGGCCACGACGAGCAGACCGTGGAACTGCTCGTCGGCCCGGTCACCACCCACGAACGTCTCGCCGACCTGCCCGACGAGGGCCTCGCGCTCGTGCCGTTCCGCCAGATCCGCGAGCGGGGCTTCGACGTCCGCGACGACGGCACCCCGCTGGCCTTCCTGACCCCCGAGGAGCGCCACGAGATCCCGCTCGCCGTCGCCCTGGAGCAGCTGCCCGCGCACGGGGTGCGCGTCGAGGGCGGCGCCTTCGACGTCGGCGACGAGGAGTACGCACGGATCGTCGAGCGGGTGCTGCGGGACGAGATCGGCCGCGGCGAGGGCGCGAACTTCGTCATCCGGCGGACCTTCGAGGGGCGGATCGCCGGCTTCTCCAGGGCCGACGCGCTCGCTCTGTTCCGGCGGCTGCTGGAGGGCGAGCGGGGCGCGTACTGGACGTTCGTCGTGCACACCGGGGAGCGGGTGCTGGTGGGCGCGAGTCCCGAGGTGCACGTGCGGATGTCCGGCGGCACGGTCGTGATGAACCCGATCAGCGGGACGTACCGATATCCGGCCGAGGGGCCGAGCCCCGAGCGTCTGCTGGACTTCCTCGGCGACGGCAAGGAGATCGAGGAGCTGTCGATGGTCGTCGACGAGGAGCTGAAGATGATGTGCACCGTCGGCGACATGGGCGGGGTGGTGGTCGGGCCCCGGCTGAAGGAGATGGCGCACCTCGCGCACACCGAGTACGAGCTGCGCGGCCGGTCCTCCCTGGACGTGCGGGAGGTGCTGCGGGAGACGATGTTCGCCGCGACGGTGACCGGGTCGCCGGTGCAGAACGCCTGCCGGGTCATCGAGCGCCACGAGCCCCTCGGGCGTGACGGGACCGCGCGCGGCTACTACGCGGGCGCGCTGGCGCTGCTCGGGCGGGACTCGGGCGGGGCGCAGACCCTCGACTCCCCCATCCTCATCCGCACCGCCGACATCGACGCGTCCGGGCGGCTGCGGGTGCCGGTGGGGGCCACGCTGGTGCGCAGCTCGGACCCGGCGGGCGAGGTGGCGGAGACGCACGCCAAGGCGGCGGGCGTGCTCGCGGCCCTCGGCGTACGGCCGGGCAGGCCGCGGGAGGAGGGCGCACGGGCCGGGCTGGCCGACGACCCCCGGGTGCGGGCGGCGCTGGACGGCCGGCGGGCCTCGCTGGCGCCGTTCTGGCTGCGGATGCAGGAGCGGGCGCGGGACCTCGGCTCCCACGCGCTCGTCGTCGACGGCGAGGACACCTTCACGGCGATGCTCGCGCACGTGCTGCGCTCGGCCGGGTTCACGGTGTCGGTCCGGCGCTACGACGAGCCGGGGCTGCGGGAGGCGGTCCTCGCGCACGAGGGCCCGGTGGTGCTGGGTCCCGGCCCGGGCGACCCGTCCGACCTGGCTGACCCGAAGATGCGGTTCCTGCGGGAGCTGACCGCGCGGGTGATCCGGGAGCACCGGCACGGGGTCCTCGGCGTCTGCCTGGGGCACGAGCTGATCGCGGCGGAGCTGGGGCTGGACATCGTACGCAAGGAGGTCCCGTACCAGGGGGCTCAGACGACGGTGGACTTCTTCGGGCGTGAGGAGACCGTCGGCTTCTACAACAGCTTCGTGGCACGGTGCGACGACGACGCCCGGCAGGAGCTGACCGCGCACGGCGTCGAGGTGAGCCGGGCGGACAACGGCGAGGTGCACGCGCTGCGCGGCGCGGGCTTCGCGGGCGTGCAGTTCCACCCGGAGTCGGTGCTGACCCTCGACGGGGCGGCGATCGTAGGGGAGTTGATGAAGGCGCTGCGGCCGGCCGGTCAGGCGGTGGGCGAGAACGGCTAGCCGAAGAACACACCGGCCTCGGCGTACAGTGCGGGATCCACCGTCTTGAGCCGGGCCGTCGCCTCCGCGAGCAGGACGCGGACGATGTCCGTGCCCCGCAGGGCGACCATCGTGCCGAAGTCCCGCTCGTGGACGGCGTCAACGGCGTGCAGGCCGAACCGGGTGGCGAGCCAGCGGTCGTAGGCGCTGGGGGTGCCCCCGCGCTGCACGTGCCCGAGGACCGTGGTGCGGGCCTCCTTGCCGGTGCGCTCCTCGATCCGGCGGGCCAGCCACTCGCCGACGCCGGAGAGCCGCACATGCCCGAAGGGGTCCAGCGAGCGGTCCTTGAGGACCATGCCGCCGTCCCTGGGCACCGCGCCCTCGGCGACGACCACGATCGGCGCGTAGGAGGACCGGAAGCGGGAGGTCACCCAGGCGCACACCTGGTCGACGTCGAAGGGCTGCTCGGGGATCAGGATGACGTTGGCGCCGCCGGCCAGGCCCGAGTGCAGGGCGATCCATCCTGCGTGGCGGCCCATCACCTCCACGACGAGGACGCGCATGTGCGACTCGGCGGTGGTGTGCAGGCGGTCGATGGCCTCGGTGGCGATGCCGACCGCGGTGTGGAAGCCGAAGGTGTAGTCGGTGGCCGACAGGTCGTTGTCGATGGTCTTCGGCACGCCGACGCAGGACACGCCGTGCTCCTCGCCCAGCCGCGCGGCGACGCCGAGCGTGTCCTCGCCGCCGATGGCGACGAGGGCGTCGACCCCGTCGCGGGCGAGGGTGTCGCGGATACGGCGGACGCCGTCCTGCTCGTGCAGGGGGTTGGTCCGCGAGGAGCCGAGGACGGTGCCGCCCCGGGGCAGGATGCCGCGCACCGCCGGGATGCCGAGGGGGACCGACACCCCTTCGAGCGGCCCCCGCCAGCCGTCCCGGTAGCCGACGAACTCATGGCCGTGTTCCTGGACGCCCTTGCGGACGACGGCGCGGATGACGGCGTTGAGGCCGGGGCAGTCGCCGCCCCCGGTCAGTACTCCGACGCGCATGACGGGTCCCCTCGCCGTGGGCCGAGACTGCCTGACGAAGGGTCAGTGTCGCGCGCGACTCACTCGTCGTCGAGGCCGCGCTCTATGGCGTACCGGACGAGTTCGACGCGGTTGTGCAGCTGGAGCTTGCCGAGGGTGTTCTGCACGTGGTTCTGGACCGTGCGGTGGGAGATGACGAGGCGTTCGGCGATCTGCTTGTAGCTCAGGCCCTTGGCGACGAGGCGCAGCACCTCGGTCTCCCGGTCGGTGAGCCGGGGTGCGTCCGGTTCGTCGGCGCCGGCGGCGGGTGCGGGCTCGGAGGCGAGGCGGCGGTACTCGCCGAGCACGAGACCGGCGAGACCCGGGGTGAACACCGGGTCGCCGACGACGGTGCGCTGCACCGCGTCCACCAGTTCCTCCGTGGACGCCGACTTCAGCAGGTAGCCGGTCGCGCCGGACTTCACCGCCTCCAGCACGTCGGCGTGCTCGCCGCTCGCGGACAGCACCAGGACGCGCAGCGCCGGGTTGGCGGCGACGACCTCCTTGCAGACCTGCACGCCCGGCTTGGCGGGCAGGTTCAGGTCCAGGACGAGCACGTCCGGTGTGGTGGCCCGGGCGCGGCGCACGGCCTGCTCGCCGTCGCCGGCGGTGGCGACCACGTCGAAGCCGGCCTCCGTGAGGTCCCGGGCGACGGCGTCCCGCCACATCGGGTGGTCGTCGACCACCATCACCCTGATCGGGCCCTGTACGTCGCTCATCGCCGTCCTGCCTTCCCCCGCTCGATGTTCCCCTGCGGCGCCTTCGGCACCGCCAGTTCGACCTCCGTGCCCTGGCCGGGCGTCGAGATCAGTTCGGCGCTGCCGCCGAGGTCGCGCAGCCGGCCCCGGATCGACTGGGCCACGCCGAGCCGTCCCTCGCCCTCGGCCTGCGCGAGCCGTCCTTCCGGGATGCCGGGGCCGTCGTCCCGCACGGTGACGATCACCTGGTCGGGCTCGTCCTCGACCAGGATCCACGCGCGCGCGTCCGGCCCGGCGTGCCGTCGGACGTTGTCCAGCGCGGCCCCGACGGCCGCCGCCACCTCCCGCGCGGCGGGCGGCGCGAGGAGCACCGGGGCGCCGGGCTCGGCGAGGGCGACCCGGGCGGCGGCGAAGGGGGCGAGCAGGGTGCGCAGGTCGGCAGGCCCGGTGTCCTCGTCGCCGGCGGGTTCGTCCACGATCCGTACGACGGCGCCCTCGGCCTCGTCCTCCGAGACCCGGGAGACCGGCACCAGCCCGCCGGAGACCAGCGTGCGCAGCGCCACCTCCTGCTCGCCGGCCATCCGGCCCAGCTCGGCCGCCTCGCCGCCGATGACCGCGCCGCGCCGCTGCACCATGGCCAGCACCTGGAGCACGCTGTCGTGGATGTCCCTGGCGAGCCGCTCCCGTTCCCGGGTCGCGGCCTCGATCTCCAGGGCACGGGCGAGGGTGCGCTCGGAGGCGCGGGCGACCTCGACGACGTAGCCGATGGCGATGGCGGCTACCCAGACCAGGATCACGTTGTGCACGGTGTCGTGGGCCGGGGCGCCGCGTTCGACGAGGTTGGCGACGGCGACGGGGGTGGAGGCGAACACCGCCCAGCGCCAGCCGCCCTTGACGGCGAACGCGAGGACCGAGCCTGCGGTCCATATCGACGGCAGGGTGGGGCCGCCCTCGACGATCCGCTGGTGGGTGTCGGCGAGCGGGGTGAGCAAAATGCCGGTGAGGGCGATGGCGAGGTCGACGCCGAGGAACGGCTTGGTGCAGGCGGCGGCGTTCTGGACGCGGGGCAGGGTGGCGAGCGTCCAGACGCTCAGCACGGCGTAGTAGCCGACGGCGATGCCGGGGCGGACGAACTCGTCGTAGGCGGTGGCGAACAGGCCCAGCGCGTACAGCATCGTCAGCACCCGGTAGGCGGTGAGCGCGCGCCACAACGGCAGCTCGACCGACATCCGCATGACTGCCTCGCGTCTGGCCATGTCCCCCACCCCCCGGCCCGGCCCCCTCTAGGGCCCGGACCGCTCCGCCTTTTCCTTCTCCGCCTGTTCCTTCTCCGCGCGGGCCAGGGCCGCCTTCGCGGCCTTGCCCGCCTCCTTCTCGGCCTTCGCCGCCTCCGCGATCTGCCGCTTGGCGGCCGTCGCGTAGATGTCGACGTACTCCTGTCCGGAGAGCTTCATGATCTCGTACATGACCTCGTCCGTCACCGCGCGCAGCACGAAGCGGTCGTGGTCCATGCCGTGGTAACGGCTGAAGTCCAGCGGTTCGCCGATGCGGATGCCGGGCCGCATCACCTTCGGCATCACCTTGCCGGGCGGCTGGATCTTCTCCGTGTCGATCATGGCCACCGGGATGACGGGCGCGCCGGTGGCGAGCGCCACGCGCGCGAGGCCGCCGGGCTTGCCCCGGTAGAGGCGGCCGTCGGGCGACCGGGTGCCCTCCGGGTAGATCCCGAACAGCTCACCGCGCTCCAGGACCTCTATCCCGCTCTTGATCGCCGCCTCGCCCGCGCCCCTCGCGCCGGAGCGGTCCACGGGGAGCTGGCCCACGCCCTTGAAGAAGGCCGCCGTCAGCCGGCCCTTCAGCCCGGGCGTCGTGAAGTACTCGGCCTTGGCGATGAAGGTGACCTTGCGGTCCAGGACGGCGGGCAGGAAGAACGAGTCCGAGAAGGAGAGGTGGTTGCTCGCCAGGATCGCGGGGCCCTCGGCGGGAACGTTCTCCAGGCCCTCCACCCAGGGCCTGAAGACCACCTTCAGCGGCCCCCCGACGGAAACCTTCATCGCGCCGTACAACAACCGAGTGCCTCCTGTGTGTGTAGATCAGACCTTAACCCGGAGCGGCCGAGAAGGGTCCGACGGCCCTGGTCGGTGTCAGTGCGGTCGCGTACGGTGAACCTCACACGAAGACAGAAGACAGGAGACCGAAGGTGCCGGTCCTTCCTGGAGCCGAGCCGTACCGCCATGCCGGCGGGGAGGTCGGGGTCCTCCTCTGCCACGGCTTCACCGGTTCCCCGCAGTCGCTGCGCCCCTGGGCGCGGCAGCTCGCCGGGCACGGTCTGACCGTCTCGCTGCCGCTGCTGCCGGGACACGGGACACGCTGGGAGGACATGGTCCTCACCGGCTGGCCCGACTGGTACGCGGCGGTGGACCGCGAGCTGCGCATCCTGCGCGAGAGCTGCACGCGCGTGTTCGTGGCCGGACTGTCCATGGGCGGCGCGCTGGCGCTGCGCCTCGCGGCCAAGCACGGCGAGGGCGTGGAGGGCGTGATCGTCGTCAACCCGGCGAACCGGGTGCACGGTCTGTCCGCGTACGCCCTGCCGGTGGCCCGGCACCTGGTGCGGACGACGAAGGGGATCGTGAGCGACATCGCGAAAGAGGGCGTCGAGGAGACCGGTTACCACCGGGTGCCGCTGCGCGCCGCGCACTCCCTGCGGACCTTCCTGCGGCGGCTCGACGGCGAACTGCCGCAGGTCACACAGCCGCTGCTGCTCCTGCGCAGCGCGCGCGACCACGTGGTGCCGGCCGTCGACGCGCTCCGGATCCTGGGCCGGGTGTCGTCGAGGGACGTGACGGAGGTCCTGTTGGAACAGAGTTGTCACGTGGCGACGTTGGACCACGACGCGGACCGGATCCTCGACGAGAGTCTCGCGTTCATCGGCCGGCTCGCACCCAGTGTCGGCAAGGAAGGGACGACGGCAGGTGGCTGAGCACGACTCCGACCGCGGGGAGCAGGACGTGCCCTTCGACGAGGAGGCCGCGTGGGCGGCGATCGTCGCGGGCTACGGCGAGGAGCCGGCGGACCCGCCGGGCGCGAAGCCGTTCAAGCCGATCGAGGATCTGGCGCTGCTGGAGGCGGAGCCCAACGACGACGGGTCGGGTGCGGGGGCCGGTGCGGGCCCCAAGGCGGGGCCGGTCTCCGTCGCCGACCCCGGCGCGCCCGTCACCGACCCCGGCGCGCCCCCGGAGGCGGGCGCGGGCCCGCACAAGGGCGCGGACCCCGGTCCTCCCGCCGCCGGCTCCGGTGAGGGCGCCGGGGACGGGCCGGCCAAGCCGCTGGGCAGCTCCATCTCCTTCGCGCCCGGCGTCGGCCCGCGCGACTACTCGCTGTCCGAGCCCTCCGACGCGGACTTCGACGAGGGCGACGAGGGCCACTTCGTGCCGCCCGAGCCGCCGCCCCTGCCGACCGCGGACACCACGGCCAGGTTCGCCTGGCTCGGCGTGCTCGGCGGCCCGGTGCTGCTCCTGCTGGCGGTGCTGCTGGGCTGGGAGATGACGTGGTGGCTGACGACGGTCTGCGTCGGCGGCTTCCTGGGCGGCTTCGCGACGCTGGTCATGCGGATGAACCCGGGCGACGACGAGGACGACGGCGACCCCGGGCGGGGCGCGGTCGTCTGACCGGGCGGCCGCAGAACGGGGCGGCCGTCAAGCCCTGAGAGGTTCTGGCGTCATGCGGCGGGCACGCGGAGCGCCGCCAGGACCGGGAGGTGGTCCGTGGCGGCCCGCAGGTCGGCCTCGCTGATCCCGGGCAGTCCGAGGGGCACCCCGCAGCCGAGCACCTCGATCCCCTTCGTCGCGAAGACGGCGTCGATACGGCGGTCGGGGGCGGCCGCGGGGAAGGTGAGCTCGGCGCCCCAGGGGGCGGTGGCCCGGCAGTCGAGCAGGGCGCCGGCCAGACGCCGGAACGTGGGGCCGCCGGGCCGCTCGTTGAGGTCGCCGCCCGCGACGGCGTGCTCCACGCCCATTCCGGCGAGCCGGTCGAGGAGCATCCCGCCCTGCTCGTACCGCTCGCCGGCGTGCAGGCTCAGGTGGCAGCCGAGGACGCCGAGCCGGGCGCCCGCGAAGCGGACCACGGCGGTGGCGAAGCCCCGGCGGTGACGGCCGGGGGTGCGGGGCAGCAGCACGTCCTCGGTGTGCTCGACGGTGGCCCGCAGCGAGCAGAGCACGGCGGGGCCCGCGGCCGTGCCGCCGCCGGTGAGGATCACCAGATCGGTGGCCGAGGCCAGGCGGGCCAGCTGCTTGCGCCAGCGGAAGAAGATCGGGCTTTCCTGGACGAGGACCAGGTCGGGGGCGCAGGCGGTGATGACGCGGGCGAGGGCGTCGGTGTCGTCCCTCATCGAGCGGATGTTGTAGGAGAGGACGCGGATGATGGGCGAACCGTCGGGCTCCGTGCGCGAGTTGGGGAGCTGCGTCATACAGGACAATCTACGCCCGATGAGCGAGGGCGCGAGGCGTGCGCGTCCGCACGCCCCGCGCCCCTTCCCGCGGCGGGGTTCGCTACATGACCGGGTCGGGTTCGCGGGCCAGGTCCGCGGCGCCGACCAGGCCCGCCTCGTTGCCGAGCCGGGCCGCGATCACGTCGGCGACCGGACGCCAGTTGCCGCCGACCAGCCAGCGCCGGTACGACTTGCGGATCGGGTCCAGGACCAGGTCGCCCTCGTCGGAGAGGCCGCCGCCGACGATGAACGCGGACGGGTCGAAGAGGGAGGCGAGGTCGGCGAGACCGGCGCCGGCCCAGCGGGCCAGCTCGCGGTAGGAGTCGACGGCGACCGGGTCGCCCTGGCGGGCGGCCATGGAGATGTGCTTGCCCTCGATGCCGTCGGGCGTTCCGTCGCCGAGGCCGAGCAGGACATCGGCGCGCTCGGGGGTGGCGTTGGCGCGCTGCTTGGCGTACCGCACGAGGGCGCGGCCGGAGGCGTACTGCTCCCAGCAGCCCTGTGAGCCGCAGCCGCACAGCAGGCCGTCGGGCACCATGCGGATGTGACCGAACTCGGCGGCCACGCCGAAGTGGCCGCGGCGCAGCTTGTTGCCGATGATGATGCCGCCGCCGAGGCCGGTGCCGAGCGTGATGCAGATGACGTTGCGGTGGCCCTTGCCCGCGCCGAACTTGTACTCGCCCCAGGCGGCCGCGTTGGCGTCGTTCTCGACGACGACCGGGAGGCCGACGCGTGCTTCGACCTTGTCCTTCAGCGGTTCGTTGCGCCAGTCGATGTTGGGGGCGAAGTAGACGGTGGAGCGCTGCCGGTTGACGTAGCCGGCCGCTCCGATGCCCACGCCGACGATCTCGTGGCCGGCGCGCGCGCCCTCCACCGCCGAGGCGATGGCGTCCACGATGGCCTCCGGCGTGGAGGGGGTCGGCACCTTGAAGGTCGAGAGGATGTTGCCTTCCTCGTCGACCACGCCGGCCGCGATCTTCGTGCCGCCGATGTCGACGCCGATGGTGAGTCCCATGAATCCCTCAGTTTCGGTCGAGCCCCGCTACGGCCAACCGTACCCGAGTGGGGTCAGTCCAGGTCGATGCGCTGGGTCGGGCCGGGGTCGTCGCCGCCGTCGCCGCGGGGGCCGTCGGGGCCGTCGAAGGGGCGGCTCGGGTCGCTCGTCCGGGCCGTCCAGCGCTGCTCCTGGTGCTGGACGGCGGAGCGGTAGGCGGCGAGCAGTTCGCCGCCGGCCGCGGCGAGGTGGTCGAAGACGTCCGGGTTGCGCTCGATGACGGGTTCGACCGCGGCCTTGGCCTGCTGGACGACCTGGCGCACGACCTGCTGGGCGGCGGGTCCGGCGACCGCGCCGAGCAGCGGGGACTGGAGCCCGGAGAGCCGGTCGGCGACCGATTCGACGAGCTTGCGCAGCTCCTCGGCGGCCGAGCCGGGCGGCGGGCCGTGCTGGGCCCTGCGGCGGGCCCGTTCCTCGGCGAGGTCCTCGGCGCAGGCGGTGGCCCAGGCGTCGGCGTCGGTGGCGCGCGTCCGTCCCGAGCCCTCGTCGCCGGCGTCGCCTGTGGGGCGCTCTTCGCTCATGACGGCTCCTGACTACGGTTCGTCCCTACGACGTTACCCGAACGGCGGTATGCCGTTCACCGTGCCGGCGGCCACAGCCCTGGATCCGGCGCGAACCGGACGCGCAGTTCGCCGTCGCGCAGGGCGGCCCCGTCGACGGTGCAGCGGCGCAGCGCGGACGGCAGCGGCACGATCCGGCGGAACGGGCCGACGGTGACGACGAGTTCGTCGCCGCGCCGGACGAGGTCGAGATCGTCGCGTATGGCGCCGGGCAGGGGGATGTGCCAGACGAGCACGCCGTCCTGTGCGACCCGGTCGGCGACGGGCCACTCGACCGGGGGGACGCCCGCGTTGACGTCGGGGACGGCGAGCGCGGTGAGGTCGTCCTCGCCGCGAGGGTCGTGGCCGAGGTGGGCGACGGGGCGGGCCTCGCCCCAGTCCACGAGGGTCTTGCGCTGCTGGGAGACGAGCCGGGCGAGGGGGCCGCCGCCGTCGGCCGCCTCCTCGGGCAGGACGCGGTTGGCGACGAGGGACTCGACGGGCAGTGCGCGCAGGGCGAGCCCGATGCGGGCGTCGCGCACAGCGTCCTCGCCGGCCGGTCCGGGCTCGGCGACCAGGCGTACGGCGGTGGCGCGGTCGGCGAGGACGGCCTGGACGGCGGCCAGTTCCAGGTCCCAGCCGGCGGTCGTCTCGTACAGCCACTCGGCGGGCATGGGGACACCGGCGAGGCGGCCGAGGACGGGGCGCAGGGCGCGGGCCGCCTGGCGTTCCGGGGGGAGCAGGCGGCGGAGGTAGCGGCGCAGTTCCTCCGGGAGGGCGAGGAGCGCGAGGGCCTCCGGGGTGGGCGGGAGGTCGACGACGAGAAGGTCGTGGGTCTCGGCGAGGGCGGCGTCGCGCAGGGCGCGCAGGAGGGTGAGCTCCTCGGCGCCGGGGAGGGGGGTGACCTCCTCCGGGTCGAGGCGGGAGGCGCCGAGCAGGTCGAGGACGGTGGAGGCGCGGTCCTGGAAGGCGGCGAGGTCGTCACGGAAGCCGGCGGCCGCGTCGGGGCGCCAGGCGGTGAGGTGGGGCGTGATCCGGGTCGGCGCGGCTCCTGTCGGCACGCCGAGGGCGGCGCCCAGGGTGTCGGCGCGGTCGGCGCTCAGGACGAGAACCCTGGCGCCGCGGCCGGCCGCCTTCAGCGCGGTGGCGGCGGCGACGGTGGTGCGTCCGCTGCCGCCCGGGCCGGTGATCAGGAGGGTGCGCATGAGGCTGAACGGTAACGGACGATCAGCTTCCTCCCAGGCGCCCGGCGAACCGGGCGGGGTCGGCCGGATCGGCCCGGTGGGCCGAAGCGGCCGGGGAGGCCCGCTACTTGCCGGACTCGACCCGCTTCTTCAGGCCGGCCAGGGCCCGGTCGATGATGACCTTCTCGGCCTTGCGCTTGATCATCCCGAGCATGGGGATCTTGACGTCCACGGTGAGGACGTACGTCACCTCGGTCGCCCCCGCGCCGGCCGGCTTGAGCAGGTACGAGCCGTCGAGGGAGCGCAGCATCTGGGACTTCACCAGCGTCCACGACACCTCGTGCTCGCCGGTCCAGGTGTACGCGAGGACCTGGTCGTCCTTGATCGCGCCCGCGTCCATGACGAGACGGACCTGCTCTGCGCGCCCCTGCGCGTCGGAGGCGAGGACCTCGGCCTCCTTCACCTCGCCGGTCCACTCGGGGTAGCGGGCGAAGTCGGCGATCACTCCCATGACCTCGGCCGGCGCCGCCTCGATCGTGATGCTCGAACTGGTGTGCTCCGCCATCGCCCCGGCTCCTCCAGACGCGGTCCGTGTGTGCAGCGTGAAGGCTACCGCGCGTGCGCCGCGCCGTTGTCACCCCACCCTCGTACCGCCCCGTCAGAACTCCAGCGCCCACGGCTTTCCGGCGCCGGCGAAGTGCCCCACGTTGACGCACTCGGTGGGCCCGATCCGCATCCGGCGCGCCAGCGGCTGGTGGACGTGGCCGAAGAGGGAGTACCGGGGGCGGGTTCTGCGGATCGCGTCCAGCAGCGCCCGGCTGCCCCGCTCGAAGCGGCGCGCGACGGTGTCGTAGACGAGGTCGGGCACCTCCGGCGGGATGTGCGTGCACAGCACGTCGACCTCGCCGACGGCCTCGATCTTCGCCGCGTACTCCTCGTCGCCGATCTCGTACGGCGTGCGCATGGGCGTCCTCAGGCCTCCGCCCACGAAGCCGAAGACCCAGCCGCCGATCTCCACCCGCTGCCCGTCCAGCACCGTCGTCCCCTCACCGGCGAACTCGGGCCACAGCCGCGGGATGTCGACGTTGCCGTAGGTCGCGTACGTCGGGGTGGGGAACGCCGCGAACATCTCGGCGTACTGCTTGCGCACCCCTCGTTCGATCACCGCGGCCCGGTCCTCGCCGACGCCCGCCCACAGCCGCGCCCCGAGCTCCCGCGCCTCCTCGAAGCGGCGGGCGGTGCGCAGTTCGACGAGCCGGTCGGCGTTCTCGACGCCGAAGAGGTCGGGGAAGATCCCGCGGGAGTGGTCGGCGTAGTCCAGGAAGAGCACCAGGTCGCCGAGGCAGATCAGGGCGTCCGCGCCCTCCCCCGCGCGGGCCAGGTCGCGCGCGTTGCCGTGCACGTCGCTGACCACGTGGATGCGTGTCCTGCCGCTGCCGGACGGTGTGGGTGCCATGGCGATCAAGGGTAGAAGGCGCGGCACACCTGTGAACAGTGGCGACCGAAATACCGGTTACTGGCCAGTTAGTAAAGCGGTGGACTACTGTGCGCGAGGAAACACCAATCTGTGTGACGCAGCGAACATCTCGCCGGGCCCCCCTGTCAAAGAAGCCATACCGGCGGGTAACGTCCGGGCAGTCCAGTCGTGCTCAGGTTTCGGCCAACGGGTCCCGGCCCGTCGGCGGACCTGTGCACCGCCCGAGCCTTGGACCGCACCGTCGCATCGCACAACGTCGTGGCGCCGGCGCCCTATGAGGAGCAGCAGTCTTGCGCGAGTTCAGCCTTCCGGCTTTGTACGAGGTCCCCGCGGACGGCAATCTGACCGACATCGTCCGCAGAAACGCCGCGCAGCACCCTGACGTCGCCGTCATCGCCCGCAAGGCGGGCGGCGTCTGGCAGGACGTGTCGGCCACGGCGTTCCTGGCCGAGGTGCACGCCGCGGCGAAGGGCCTCATCGCCGCCGGCGTCCAGCCGGGCGACCGGGTCGGCCTGATGTCGCGCACCCGCTACGAGTGGACGCTGCTCGACTTCGCCATCTGGTGCGCGGGCGCGGTCACCGTGCCGGTGTACGAGACCAGCTCGCCGGAGCAGGTGGGCTGGATCCTCTCCGACTCGGGCGCCACCGCGGTCGTGGTGGAGCTGGACGCGCACGCCGCCGCCGTGGAGTCGGTGCGGGACACGCTGCCCGCCCTCAAGCACGTGTGGCAGATCGAGAAGGGGGGCGTGGAGGAGCTCGGGCAGCTCGGCAGGGACGTCTCCGACGCGGCGGTCGAGGAGCGCAGCTCGCTCGCCAAGGCCGACGATCCGGCCACCATCGTCTACACCTCGGGCACGACCGGGCGCCCCAAGGGCTGTGTCCTGAGCCACCGCAGCTTCTTCGCCGAGTGCGGCAACATCGTGGAGCGGCTGCGGCCGCTGTTCCGCACCGGCGAGTGCAGCGTGCTGCTCTTCCTCCCCCTCGCGCACGTCTTCGGCCGACTGGTGCAGATCGCCCCGATGATGGCGCCGATCAAGCTGGGCACCGTCCCGGACATCAAGAACCTCACCGACGAACTGGCCTCCTTCCGGCCGACGTTGATCCTGGGCGTGCCGCGCGTCTTCGAGAAGGTCTACAACTCGGCCCGGGCGAAGGCGCAGGCGGACGGCAAGGGCGCGATCTTCGACAAGGCGGCGGACACCGCGATCGCGTACAGCCGGGCGCTGGACCTGCCCTCGGGTCCGTCGATCGGCCTGCGGATCAAGCACAAGGTCTTCGACCGGCTGGTCTACGGCAAGTTGCGCGCGGTGCTGGGCGGCCGGGGCGAGTACGCGATCTCCGGGGGCGCGCCGCTGGGCGAGCGTCTCGGCCACTTCTTCCGCGGCATCGGCTTCACCGTCCTGGAGGGCTACGGCCTGACGGAGTCGTGTGCGGCGACCGCGTTCAACCCCTGGGACCGGCAGAAGATCGGCACGGTCGGGCAGCCGCTGCCGGGCTCGGTGGTGCGCATCGCGGACGACGGCGAGGTGCTGCTGCACGGCGAGCACCTGTTCAAGGAGTACTGGAACAACCCCGGGGCGACGGCGGAGGCGCTGGCCGACGGCTGGTTCCACACCGGTGACATCGGCACCCTGGACGAGGACGGCTACCTCAGCATCACGGGCCGCAAGAAGGAGATCATCGTCACCGCGGGCGGCAAGAACGTCGCCCCGGCCGTGATCGAGGACCGCATCCGGGCGCACGCGCTGATCGCGGAGTGCATGGTGGTGGGCGACGGGCGGCCGTTCGTGGGCGCGCTGGTCACCCTCGACGAGGAGTTCCTGGACCGCTGGGCCGCCGACCACGGCAAGCCGGCCGGGTCCACCGCGGCGTCGCTGTGCGAGGACGCGGACCTGCTGGCCGCGGTCCAGACGGCGATCGACGACGGCAACGCCGCGGTGTCGAAGGCGGAATCGGTGCGGAAGTTCCGCATTCTCTCCTCCCAGTTCACGGAGGACTCGGGCCACCTCACGCCGTCGCTGAAGCTCAAGCGCAACGTCGTGGCGAAGGACTACGCGGCGGAGATCGAGGCGATCTACGGCAAGTAGAGCCCCTCTCAGCCCTCCTGACGGAGTGTCATCGGGCGCTCGGTGTGCGGGTCATGGCGCGGTGTCCTCAGCGAGGACCCGCGCCATCGTGCGTTCGGCGAGCGCGGTGATGGTGACGAACGGGTTCACCCCGATCGACCCGGGCACGAGCGAGCCGTCGGTGACGTAGAGCTTCGAATACCCCTTCACCCGGCCGTAGTCGTCGGTCGCCTTCCCCAGCACGCAGCCGCCCAGGGGGTGGTAGGTGAAGTCGTCGGCGAAGACCTTGCTCGGTGAGCCGAACAGGTCGTAGCGGTAGATGGTGGAGTTCGCCGAGTTGATCCGGTCGAACAGCTTCTTCGCCATGCCGACCGAGACGGCGCTCTGCGCCGCCGACCAGCCCAGTTTCACACCGCCCGAGGTGCTGTCGTACATGAACGCGGCGCGCTCGGGGTTCTTGGTGATCGCCAGGTAGAGGCTGACCCAGTGCTCCAGGCCCGTGGGCAGCGGGGCGATCTCCGCGAAGACGGGGTTGGCGGTGTTGGCCCAGTCGTCGATGCCCATGACCGGCATGGTCGACTGGTTGGCGCCGACGGTGTCCCACAGGTGGTTGGCCCGCCCCAGCATCACGTTGCCGTTGGTTCCCCAGCCGGCCCCGACGCTCGCGTCGAGCGCGGGCAGCGTGCCCGTCTCCCGTGCGCGCACGAGGAGTTCGCTGGTGCCGACGCTGCCGCCGCCGAGGAAGAGGTAGGTGCAGCCGTACTGCTTGGTCTCCACGACCTTCCCGGTCACGTCGATGCGGTCGGCGGTGAGGACGTACGTCCCGTCGGCGGCGCGGCTGACCGCGCGGACCTTCTCCAGGGTGTGCACGGTGACGTTGCCGGTGCCGAGCGCGGCGGCGATGTACGTCTTGTCGAGGCTGCGCTTGCCCTGGTTGTTGCCGTAGATGACCTCGCCGCCGAGCGCCGACTTCGTGGCCGTGCCGTCCGCCTCGCGCCGCATGTAGCCGAAGTCGTAGACGTTGGGCACGAAGGCGGTCTTCAGGCCGGCGTTCTGGGCGTGCTTGCGGGAGACCCGGGTGAACCGGTACCAGTCGGTGGACTCGAACCAGGCGGGGTCGACCGAGTTGACGCCGAGCATCGAACGGGCGCGCGGGAAGTAGGTGCTGTACATCTCGTTGACGTCGACCGTCGGGAACTGCTCGGCGAAGTAGGACCGTAGCGGGGTGACCGCCATCCCGCCGTTGACGAGCGAGCCCCCGCCGACGCCGCGGCCGACATACACCGACATGTTCGCGAAGTGCACGCGGTCCAGGACGCCGGGGTAGGAGCTGATGTCCTTGTTGACGACGTCCAGCCAGAGGAAGCTGGCGAGCGGGGCCTCGGTGCGGGTGCGGAACCACATGGAGCGCTGGTCGGGGGCGGTGGTGGAGCAGAAGACCTTGCCGTCGGGGCCGGCGGTGTTCCACAGGCGGCCCATCTCCAGGACGAGGGTGCGGATGCCGGCCTGGCCGAGACGGAGCGCGGCCACGGCGGCGCCGTAGCCGGAGCCGACCACGATGGCTGGCGCGGAGTCGACCGCGTCGGGCTCGGCGGAGTGGGCGGAGGCGAGGCCTATGCGGGTGAATCCGAGGGTGGCCGCCGTCTGAAGGGCGGCCATTCCAAGGATTTGACGTCTCGTCAGCTGACGTTGGATCAGTTTTGGTGTCATGTGCGCAGCATGGGCGGTTTCTTCGCATACCGCCAGAGGTCGCGCCGGTTCTACAACAGGTCTTTCAGCCGATCCGCCAGCAGGTCCCAGCGCCACTTCTCCTCCACCCACCGCCGGCCGCGCTCGCCCATGCTGCGGCGCAGCTCCTCGTCGGCGAGGAGAGGGACGATCCGGTCGGCGGTGTCCTCGGGGGAGTCGCCGCGGACGACCCAGCCGGTCTCCCCGTCGAGGACGGCGTCGGGCGCGCCGCCGGAGTCGCCGGCGACCACGGGCAGCCCGGTCGCGGACGCCTCCAGGTAGACGATGCCGAGGCCCTCCACGTCGAGTCCGCCGCGGCGGGTGCGGCACGGCATGGCGAAGACGTCGCCGGCGCCGTAGTGCGCGGGCAGCTCCGACCAGGGCACCGAACCGGTGAAGCGCACCGAGCCGGCGACGCCCCGCTCGTGCGCCAGCCGGCGCAGGTCCTTCTCGTACGGCCCGCCGCCGACGATCAGCAGCACCGTCTCGGGCTCGGCGGCCAGGATCCGGGGCAGCGCCCGGATCAGCGTGTCCTGTCCCTTGCGCGGGACGAGACGGGAGACGCAGACGACGACCGGCCGGTCGGTGAGGCCGAGGCGCGCCCGCACCTCGTCGCCGCCGGAGCCCGGGTGGAAGGTCTTCTCGTCGACGCCCGGCGGCAGCTGCACCATGCGTGCGGCGGCGCCGGCGCTCAGCGCGGTCGCGATCCGCGAGCGCGTGTACTCCCCCAGGTAGGTGATCGTGTCGGTGGTGTCCCCGATCCGCCCGAGCAGCTGTCGCGCGGCCGGCAGCTGGGCCCAGCCGGCCTCGTGGCCGTGCGTGGTGGCGACCAGCCGGCGCGCCCCGGCCCGACGCAGCGCGGGAGCCATCAGCCCGAGCGGCGCGGCCGCCCCGAACCACACCGAGGTGCACCCGTGCTCCCGCAGCAGCCCGACGGCCCTCCGGGTCGCGGCGGGCGTGGGCAGGAGCATCGTCGTCGCGTCGCGGACGACGGTGAAGGGCTGCTCGGCGTCGAAGGCGGCCGTCGCCTCGACGCCCTCCCGGCCCCGCTTCCAGGTGGACGCGTAGACGACGATCCGCTCGGGGTCGAGACGGAGCGCCATGTTGTGCAGGAACGCCTGGATCCCCCCCGGCCGGGGCGGAAAGTCGTTCGTCACGATCAGGGTCTTGTCCATCGCCGCCGACCCTATCCAACCGCCGGCCGGTTCAGCCGAGCTGCTCCTCCGCGTAGGTTCGCCAGGTCGTGGTGAAGGCCTCGGGGGTGGTGCTCAGGGTGGACTTCATCGCGTGTTCCAGTGCGTCCGTGCGCCGGGGGTGGGCTCCGACGGCGCGGTAGAAGGCGTCGAGGCGGGCCTCGCCCCAGTGGGCGGCGATCAGGCGGCAGGCCAGCCAGCCGGACTCGTAGGCACGGGCCAGCCGGGTCGCGTCGCCGGTGAAGGCGAAGTCCTCGTCGGCGGGCAGGGCCGTCGGGGTGCGGCCCTCGGTGACCGCCTTCTGCAGTTCGGGGGCCACCTGGGACGGGGTGCGGCCGGTGCCGCGGTAGCCGACCCAGTCCGCGTACCCCTCGGACAACCACAGCGGGGTCGACGGGCCGGTGTGGGCCCGGGTGGCGACGTGCGCGGTCTCGTGGGTGAGCACGACCTGCCGGCCCACGGGGCCGAGGACGCCGTAGGCGTCGGGGTTGACGATGATCCGGTCCGCGGGGGCCCGGGACGCGCCACCGGTCTCGCCCGTGGTGACGGCGGCGATCCCCCGGTAGGAGGCGGCCGGCGAGCCGAGCAGCGCCGCCATGCCGTTCAGCGAACCCGGCACGAGGACGACGACGTGCCGCGCCCAGTCCTCGCCCCAGGCCGCCGAGACCGCCGGGACCGCGCGGTCGGCCAGGTCGGCGAAGGCCCGCAGCTGCCCGCCGGTGCGGCCGACTCCGAGGACCAGGCTGTGCGCGCCCCGGGCGACGGTCACGGCGCCCTGGTCCCACAGCTGTGCGCCGGCCTTCGGCGCGGGCCGCTCCGAGGCCACCGCCCAGGTCCCGGCGGCGGTGCGGGCCAGGCGCAGGGTGCGGGCGGCGGTCACCGGGGCCCGGTCGTAGCCGTCGACGCGGTAGCTGAGCTCGGCCTCGGCGGTGAGGGAGTCGCCGTCACGGCGGGCCGAGGTGACCCGGTAGGACCAGGCGGCCAGCGGCAGGGACCGCAGGCGGGCGTACCCGGCGCGCTCGCCGGTGGCCGCGTAGGCGTCGGCGTCGTGGGCCAGGACGGCCGCCGCGCGGCGGTCGAGCAGGCGCTGCGCGGCGTCCTGCGCGGTGTCCGCCGGCGGGTGCGCCCCGCCGCAGCCCACGAGGAGGGCGAGCAGCAGGGCGGTGACGGTTCGCACCCCGCGGATTCGCCTCTGCCCGGCCATCCCCCGATCGTACGGGGGCCCGACAGGGCCCCCGGCCGCACGGAGCTTCAGGGTCGCGTGACCGAGGACACCGGCATCATCCCGACCGGGTCGTAGCGGACCGGGGCGCCCGGGTACGGGGCGTGGATGACCTGGCCGTCGCCGACGTACATGCCGACGTGGCTGGCGTCGGAGCGGTAGGTGACGATGTCGCCGGGGCGGGCCTGGGAGAGGGGGACGCGGTGGCCGGCGTGCGCCTGGGCCTGCGAGGTGCGCGGGAGGGAGAGGCCGGCCTGCGCGTAGGACCACTGCACGAGGCCCGAACAGTCGAATCCGGTGGGGCCGTTGGCGCCCCACACGTACGGTTTGCCGAGCGCGGAGCGGGCGGCGGCCAGGGCGGCGGCCGCGCGGCCCGAGGCCGCCGCGCCGCCGGGGCCGGACAGGTGGCCGCGGCCGGACCGGGAGGCCCTGTCGTACGCGGCGCGCTCCGCGGACGGCAGGGAGTTCAGCAACTGCCGTGCCCTGGCGAGCTTCTGCTCGACGCTCCGCTTGTGCGCGGCGACCGCCCTGCGGCTCTCGTCCAGTTCACCGAGCCTGCGCACGGCCTCGGCGCGTTCCTGGGCGAGTTCACGCAACGCGCCCTGGAGGTCCTTGAGTTGGCTCGCCTGGTGGAGGGTGATCCGGTCGAGGGCCAGGGCCCGGTCGAGGTAGTCGGCCGGATCGTCGGAGAACAGCAGCGCCAGGGCCGGGTCGAGGCCCCCGGAGCGGTACTGGGCGCCCGCGAACGCGCCGAGCCGCTCACGCAGGTCGTTGACGCGCGCCTGCTGACGGGCGACCCGGTCCTGCGACTCGCCGACCTGGCGGCGCAGCGTCCCGGTGCGCTCCGCCGCCTCGTTGAAGGCCTCGGTGGCCTTCTCCGCCTGCGTGTAGAGGCGGTCGACCTCGGCGCGGGTGTCGTCGAGCGGTGCGGCGGGGGCCGGTACGGCGGCGAGGGCGCCGAAGGCTGCGGTCGCGACGGACAGGACGCCGAGGGCGCCCCGGTCGAACCCGGACGGTGCAAGGCGGCGATGGGACCCCACGGGAAGCCGCGCTCCTTCCACTGGCGGACGAGGAACGGGCCAGACAGTAGCCCCGCCACCGGGGGCCCACCAAAGACCTCCGCGGGCACACAACGTGACACCCCGCCTATGACGCAGGTCATGGGCGGGGTGCGGGGTCAGTTCACGTCGTGGCGATTCGCCCGTTCGGGCGGCATGGTGTCGTGATCTTGATGGCGGCGGCCGACCGGTCGGCTGGTCCGCTCAGATCCGGACGCCGAACTGGAACGGCATGTTGCCGATCGACTCGTAGCGCACGACGGTGCCGGTGCGCGGGGCGTGCAGCACCTGGCCGTTGCCCGCGTAGAAGCCGACGTGGTGCTGGTCGCCGTAGAAGATGACCAGGTCGCCGACCTTGAGGTCGGACTGGGAGTAGATCCGGGTGCCCGCGTTGGCCTGGTCCTGCGAGATGCGCGGGATCTTGACGCCGGCCTGGGCGAAGGCCCAGGAGGTCAGGCCCGAGCAGTCGAAGGAGGACGGGCCGGTGGCGCCGTAGACGTAAGGCGAGCCGATCTTGCTCTGCGCGGCCTGGAAGGCGGCCATGGCGCGGCCCGAGGCGGGGGCGGTGTTGCCGAGGTCGACGCGGTCGCCGGCGTCACGGCTGGCGCGGGCGTCGGCGGCGGCGAGCGCGGCCTTCTCCTTGGCGGAGAGCGTGTTGAGCAGCTTCTGCGCCTCGGCCAGCTTGGACTGGACTTCCTTCTTCTTCTTGCCCAGTTCGGTCCGCGTGGTGGCGAGGTCCTTGAGCTTCTCGGACGCCTCGGCGCGGTCCTGGGCGAGTTCGCGCTGCTTGTCCTGGATCTTCTTCAGCGCCTCGACCTGCTGGGCGCTGAGCTGGTCGGCCGCGGAGGCCTTGTCCAGGTAGTCGTCCGGGTCGGACGACAGGAAGAGCTGGAGGGAGGAGTCGATGGAGCCGGTGCGGTACTGGGCCGCCGCGGCGAGACCTATGCTGTCGCGGAGCCCGTTGAGCTCGTCCTGGCCGCGGGCCACGTTGTCCTGGATGGTGGAGATCTCCTTCTGGAGCTTCTCCTGCTTCTCCTTGGCCCCGTTGAACTTCTCCGTGGCCTGTTCGGCCTGCTCGTAGAGCGCGTCGACCTTGGCCTTGACCTCGTCCTTGGTCGGCTTCTCGCTGGGCGCGGCGTTGGCCGCCTGCGAGCTCAGGGCCACAGCGGCAGCGGCGGCGGTGGTCAGCACGGTGACGCGTGCGCGGCTCGGCTGCTTGGGTCGACGGTGGGACGCCACGGAGGACGACTCCTTCTTGTGAGTGATCACTCGTGTGGAGGTTCGAAGGCAGACCCTAGTGACCTCCCCGTGATCACTTCAAATCCTGGGCCAAAAAATCTCGGTTACACACCGCATTTTTTGACCTCAATCCACATGCGGTGATGCCCGGTTGACGCTACGTTGCGTGACGATTGCGCCAATTCGGGCATTAAACCTTTACGTTGACCTTCAGGTCAGTCGCTTCAGGAGTACCGCAGAAGCGACAGGCCGCGCCCCCGCCTTGGCGACCCCGTCGGCCACCTCGCGGTCGGTCGAGGCGACGATGACCGGCCGGCCCGGCGGCTCGGCGCGCACCAGCTGGCGGATGAGCTCGTCGGCGGTGACGCCCGGCTTGGAGAACAGCACCCGCACCCCCCGCGGCGGCGCCAGCAGCACCGGCGCGGCCAGTTCGGCCCCGTCGAAGACACAGGTGACCTCGGCGCCGGTCTGCGCGGCGAGTTGCGAGAGCTGGCCGAGCAGGCGCAGCCGCTGCTTCTCCAACGGCATCTGCGGATAACCGGTCTTGGTGACGTTGTAGCCGTCGACCACGAGATGGGCCTGCGGCAGAGCGAGCAACTGGTCGAGGATCGCCGGGTCGTTCTCCGACAGGGCGCGAGCGGCGATGTCCTTCGGGGTCATCCGCCCCGGTTCGACCGCGTCCACGGTCTGCGCCGGACGGACCGACACCGGCGGCAACGCCAATTCCCTGCGCAGCCCTTGGGCCGCGTCCAGCACGGTGTCCAGCAGCAGCCGCACCCGCATGTCCTCGACGCTGCGGCCCTCGCGCGCCGCCCGCCGCGCGGCCTCCAGGGCGGCCTCCGCCTCCCCGAGCCGGGCCTTCAGCCGCCGTGACTCGCTCTCCGCGGCGGACACCTGCGCCTGCCCCTCGGCCCGCTGGGCCTCGGCCTGTTCCTGCGCCTTGCGCAGCGCCGCCTCACCCCGCTTGACGTCGCTGAGGGCCGAACGCAGCTTGCGCTGAAGCGATTCCGCTTCCTTCTTCACCACGTCCAGCTCTACGCGCAGCCGCTCGGTCTCGGCCCGGGTGTGCTCACGGGCCTGCGCGAGTTCCTCCCGCAGCCGCTCCAGCTCCGCCCGGCTCTCCTCGTCGGCCCGCTCGGCGTCCGCGCGCTGCGCCTCCTCGCCGGCCGCCGTGACCAGCTTCACCCAGTCGACGGGCCGCAGTACGTAGGCCGCGGCCGCCACATCGAGCGGATCCGCGGCCGGGGGCGGCGAGCCGGAGTCGAGGGCGCCGGCGAGTTCCGGCTGCGCCTCTCTGAACTTCTCGGCGATGCGCTGCCGGAACAGCGTGTCCGTCTCCAGCGCGGCCGCCATGGCGTTGCCCGCGAACTTGGCCCGGCGGTTCGGGGCGAACCGGGCGTACTGCCGCAACTGGGCGGGCAGTTCACCGACGGTCAGCCCGCCGAAGCCGTCCGAGACGATCTGCACGACCCGGCGGCGCACACCGTCGGGCAGCGGACGGTCGAGCACCTCAGCGGCGCCGTCGCCCGGCCCCCCGCCTGCGCTCTCCACCATCCGTCACACCCCACTAGCTGTGCGGGCCCTGCTCCCTCAGGAGCCGGCGCCCGGCCTGTCGACGAGTTCCACCTGGTCCACGGCGTTGCACCAACGGCACCGCACCGACTCGATGGTCTCACTGACCACCTCGCGCTCCTCGACGTTCGACTCACCCGCCAGATCGAGGTGCACGTACTCGACGACCTTCGACGAGCGCGTCACGTCGAACCGGGTGAGATTGCCGCACAGCGTGCAGCGCCACCGCGTCGTGGCGGTCGGCAGGGGAACCGTCATCGTGGCTGTCCGCTTCCTTCTAGTGTCGGTCTTCCGCTGGTCGGGCACCCACCGGACGCCCGGCGGGCACCCTGTGCGTGTGGCTCGTAACCCTACGGCCTGGCGGGTACTCGCCGCCCATCCGTCCACGGCGGCGAGGCGGTACGGGGGTGTGCGTCCCGTTACGTCATGCTCTGTGTCCATGATCAGCGACTGGAACGGGGCTCTGGACCGGGCGATCCGGCACCCCGCCGCACCGGTGACGTACACAACGATCGCGCTGTGCTGTGTGCTCTTCGCGATCAGCCCCGCCTCCGGCCTCAGTCCCGGGTACGGCTCCGGCGAGGAGCTCGCGGCCGCGCAGCGGGCCTACTTCCGCCGCTGGGGCGTGATCCCGGCCGACCTGTTCGACGGCTCCCCGCGCGCCCTCCTCACCCCGGCCACCGCCCTGTTCGTCCACGGGACCTGGGTGCACCTGCTGGGCAACATGCTCTTCCTCTACGTCTTCGGGGCGATGACCGAGCACCGGATGGGCCGCGTGCAGTTCTCGCTCTTCTTCCTCGGCTGCGGCTACCTGGCCCTGTCGGGCTACGCCGCCGCCAACGCCGGCTCCGGACAGCCCCTGGTGGGGGCGTCCGGGGCGATCTCGGCGATCCTCGGCGGGTTCCTGTACCTGTTCCCCCGGGCGCGGGTGACCAGTCTCCTGCCGTTCCTGTTCTTCCTGCCGCTGCGGTTCCCCGCGTGGGTGGTGCTGCCCTTCTGGGCGGCGCTGCAGTGGCTGGCGGCGGGCCGGGCCGGGCCGGGGCCCGGGGTGGCGTACCTGGCGCACCTGATGGGGTTCGGCCTGGGCTTCGGCTACGCGTGGGCCCGGTTCAACGTGCCCACTAGAGTGAAACCCGCCCCCACTCCGTCCCCCGAGGGAGAGAACCAGCCGTGATCACCGCGATCGTCCTCATCAAGACCAGCGTGGACCGGATTCCCGAGATCGCGGAGTCGATCGCCTCGCTGGAGTCCGTGAGCGAGGTGTTCTCCGTGACCGGGACGTACGACCTGATCGCCATGGTGCGGGTGCGCCGGCACGACGACCTCGCCGAGGTGATCCCGGGGCGGATCAGCAAGATCCCCGGCGTTCTCGGGACGGATACGCATGTAGCTTTCCGCACGTATTCCCAGCACGACCTCGAGGCGGCTTTCGCCATCGGGCTGGACTCCTAGGGCGTTCGCCCGGGCGTCTGCGGGGCGTGGATCGTGCGCGGTCGGCGGCGGCCGGCCGCGCAGTTCCCCGCGCCCCAGGGCGTGTCGCCCCTGACGTGGGCTGCGTCATACCGCCGGTACGCAGCGGCCGTCTTCCGTCCTGTACCGCCACTTCGCGCCCTGCGTCACCAGTTCCCGCACCGCGTGGACGAAGCGGTCCACGTGCTCGTCCGGGGTGCCCGCGCCGAAGCTCACCCTGATGGCGTTGAGGGACTTCTCGCCCGGCGCCGCCTCGGGGGCCCCGCACTCGCCCTGGGTCTCGGGGGCCGTGCCCAGCAGGGTGCGGACCAGGGGGTGGGCGCAGAAGAGGCCGTCGCGGACGCCGATGCCGTACTCGGCGGAGAGGGCGGCGGCGAAGTGGGAGCTGTTCCAGCCCTCGACGACGAAGGAGATCACGCCGACCCGCGGGGCGTCGTCGCCGAAGAGGGAGAGGATCCGGACTTCGGGGACGTCCGCGAGGCCCTCGCGGACCTTGGCGATCAGGTGCCGCTCGCGGGCGACCAGCGTGTCGAAGCCGGCCTCGGTGAGGGCCTTGCAGGCCGACGCGATGGAGTAGGCGCCGATGACGTTCGGGGAGCCGGCCTCGTGGCGGGCGGCGCTGTCGTGCCACTCCACGTCCACTCCCCCGTCCTCACGCCGGGTGACCTTGCGGCTCGCTCCGCCGCCGGCGAGGTAGGGGTCGGCGGCCCGGAGCCAGTCGGCGCGGCCGGCCAGGACGCCGGAGCCGAACGGGGCGTACAGCTTGTGGCCGGAGAAGGCGACCCAGTCGACGTCCAGGTCCCGGACGGACACCGGGTGGTGCGGAGCAAGCTGGGCGGCGTCCAGGACGATCCGGGCTCCGTGCGCGTGGGCGGCGGCGGCCAGCTCCCGTACGGGCCACAGCTCACCGGTGACGTTGGAGGCGCCGGTGACGCAGACCAGGGCCGGGCCGTGGCCCCCCTCGATCGACACAGCACGGGCGGCGAGGGCGCGCTCCAGGGTCTCGACGGCCTGGCCCGGGGTGCGCGGGGCGTCGAGGTAGGTGACGCGGGCGTCCCGCCAGGGCAGCAGCGAGGCGTGGTGCTCGGTCTCGAAGACGAAGACCTGGCAGCCGGCGGGCAGGGCCGCGGCGAGCAGGTTCAGGGAGTCGGTGGTGGAGCGGGTGAAGACCAGCTGGTCGTCGGCGCGGCAGTCGAGAAACTCGGCGACCGTCCGGCGGGCGTTCTCGAACAGGTCGGTGGAGAGCTGGGAGAGGTAGCCGGCGCCGCGGTGGACGCTGCCGTAGTACGGCGCGTAGGCCGCCACGTCGTCCCAGACGCGCTGGAGGGCGGGGGCGCTGGCCGCGTAGTCGAGCGCCGCGTAGGCGACTTCGCCGCCCGTGACGAGCGGGACGGTGACGTCCCCGCCCAGAACGGGCAGCGGGGCACAAAGCGACGGGGCGACGGCAGCGGTGGAGACGGACATGGCGGAACTCCCGTGAGAGACAGGCGGATTCACCACGCGAGCGGATACGGCTCGAGCGCGGGAAAGGGTGAAAGGGGTGTGCGGAGGCGGGGCTCTGCGGCCCTATCGCATTCGCTTGCTCACAGAAGGCTCCCTCGATGACCAGGATCCCTGGGCTGTGCTCATCTCAAGAGCGTGAGGGATCCGCGCTTGCCGCGGACCTCGCTGCCCACGGCCTGGTCTTCACCCGGGGCACCCCGCCACGGACGGAGGGTTGCCGGACAGTCGGCCGGGGCCTCATGACTGTCACTCATGACCTGCGAAGGAACGTACGCGATGGGTTCGCGGTCCCGCAACCCGTGTCCGGATCGCGGGACCGCGTCACGTCCGGCCGGTGCCGGGGCGCTACGCGTTGCTGGCGGCCACCCAGCGCTCCAGCGCACGCTTGGCCGCACCGGAGTCGACGGACTGCGCCGCCTTGTCCATGCCGGCGCGGAGCTGCTCGGTGAGCGGCGCGTCCGAGGGGTCCAGCGCCACCAAGGCCGCCGCGGAGTTCAGCAGGACGGCGTCGCGGACCGGGCCCCTCTCGCCGTCCAGCAGCCGGCGCGCGACCTCCGCGTTGTACGAGGGGTCGGCGCCGCGCAGCGCCTCCACCCCGACCAGTTCGATGCCGACGTCCCGCGGGTCGAAGGTCTCCTCGGTGACCTTGCCGTCGCGGACGACCCAGACGCGGGAGGTGGACGTCGTGGTCAGCTCGTCGAAGCCGTCGTCGCCGCGGAACACCAGGGAGGAGTTGCCGCGTTCGGCGAAGACGCCCGCGATGAGCGGGGCCATCCGCGGGTCGGCGACGCCCACCGCCTGCGCCTTCACCCTGGCCGGGTTGGTCAGCGGGCCGAGGGCGTTGAACGTGGTGCGGATGCCCAACTGGCCGCGCGCGGCGGCCACATGACGCAGCGCCGGGTGGAACTTGATCGCGAAGCAGAAGGTGATCCCGGCCTCCTCGGCGACCTCGGCCACCCGCCGCGGGGTCAGTTCGAGGTTGACGCCGAGCTTCTCCAGGACGTCGGAGGCGCCGGACGCGGAGGACGCGGCCCGGTTGCCGTGCTTGACGACCTTCGCCCCGGTGCCGGCGACGACGATCGAGGACATCGTGGAGATGTTCACGGTCTTCGCGCCGTCGCCTCCGGTGCCGACGATGTCGACGGTCCGCCCGGGCACGTCGATGACGTTGGCGTGCGCGTACATCGTCCGGACCAGGCCGGTGATCTCCTGGACGGTCTCGCCCTTGGCGCGCAGCGCCACCGCGAACCCGGCGATCTGCGCGTCGGTGGCCTCGCCTCGCATGATCAGGTCCATCGCCCAGGCCGTGTCGTCCGCGGAGAGGTCGCGGCCCTCCAGCAGGCCGTTCAGCAGAGCGGGCCAGGAGCGGCCCGCCGCGGTGTCGCCTCCAGCGGGGGTCACAGCGCTCATAGGGCCGCTCCTGGGTGTCGTAGAAGAGTGCGGTCCCACCCTATCCAGCCGCGGGGAACCGAAGGGCCCCGTCCGAACACCGGACGGGGCCTTTCAGTGTGGTGTGGCGACGCAGTGATCAGTGGTGGCCGTGGCCGCTCGTGATCTCCCGGTACTCCTCGACGGTCGGCTTGGCGATCTGGTTCTCCTCGCCGTAGTACGCCTTGCTCAGCTTGGCGCGGACCTTCTCGGAACGCTTCACCTTGCGCTCGACGCCGTTCTCGTCGACCGTGGGGCCGATCTCGGCGGGCTGGTACTGCTCGTGCGCGGTGAGCGTGTACAGGGCTTCCTGGCTGAGCGGCTCGTGCACCTCGATGAACTCACCGTGCGGCAGGCGCTTGATGGTGCCGGTCTCGCGGCCGTGCAGCACCTTGTCCTTGTCGCGGCGCTGGAGGCCGAGGCAGATCCGCTTGGTGACCACGAAGGCCAGCACCGGTCCGGCGAAGAAGCCGATCCGGACGAACCAGGTGACCGCGTTGATCGACAGGTGGAAGTGGGTGGCGACGATGTCGTTGCCACCGCCGATCAGCATGATCATGTAGCCGGTGACCCAGGCGACGCCGAAGGCCGTGCGGGTCGGGGCGTTGCGCGGACGGTCCAGGATGTGGTGCTCGCGCTTGTCGCCGGTGACCCAGGACTCGATGAACGGATACAGGGCGATCACACCGAGGAATAGACCGAAGAGCACCAGCGGGATGAACACGCCCAGGACCAGCGTGTGACCCCAGAAGTTGATCTCCCAGCCCGGCATGGCGCGGATCAGGCCCTCGGCGAAGCCCATGTACCAGTCGGGCTGGGCGCCGGTGGACACCTGGTCCGGACGGTAGGGGCCGAGCACCCAGATCGGGTTGATGGACGCGATGCCGGCGATGGCCGCGATGGCGCCGAAGACCAGGAAGAAGAAGCCTCCGGCCTTGGCCATGTAGACCGGCAGCAGCGGCATGCCGACGACGTTCTTGTTGGTGCGGCCGGGACCCGCGAACTGCGTGTGCTTGTGGTAGAAGACCAGGATCAGGTGGCCGACCACGAGCCCGAGCATGATGCCCGGCAGCAGCAGGATGTGGATCGAGTAGAACCGCGCGACGAAGTCGCCGCCCGGGAACTCCCCGCCGAACAGGAACATCGAGATGTACGTGCCGACGATCGGCATGGACAGGATCGCGCCCTGCGTGAAGCGGACACCGGTGCCGGAGAGCAGGTCGTCCGGGAGCGAGTAGCCGGTGAAACCGGTGAACATGCCCAGGACGAACAGCAGGAAGCCGAACAGCCAGTTGATCTCACGCGGCTTGCGGAACGCGCCGGTGAAGAAGACGCGCATCATGTGCACGAACATGCCGGCGAGGAAGATCACCGCGGCCCAGTGGTGGATCTGCCGGATCAGCAGACCACCGCGCACATCGAAGGAGATGTGCATGGTCGAGTTGAACGCCTCGGACATCAGCTGTCCCTGGAGGGGGACATAGGAGCCGTGGTACTCCACCTCGTTCATCGACGGGTGGAAGAACAGCGTCAGATACACACCCGTGAGGATGATGATGATGAAGCTGTAGAGGCAGATCTCGCCCAGCATGAAGGACCAGTGGTCCGGGAAGATCTTGCGCATGTTGGCCTTGGCCAGGGAGTAGATCCCCAGCCGACCGTCGGCCCAGTCGGCGACCCGCTCACCTGCGGGCGCCTTGCGGCGGTCGTCCTTGTTGCTCATCCGCGCTCCCAGAATGCAGGACCGACGGGCTCTTCGAAGTCGCCGAGCGCCTCGAGGTAGCCCTCGTCGTTCACACCGATACGCAGCTGCGGCAGGGCGTGACCGGCCGGGCCGAAGATCACTCGGGCACCGTCGGACAGGTCGAAGGTGGACTGGTGGCAGGGGCACAGCACGTGGTGCGTCTGCTGCTCGTACAGGGAGATCGGGCAGCCCACGTGGGTGCAGATCTTCGAGTACGCCACGATGCCGTCGTGCGACCACTCGAGCTCGCGCTTGTCCTTGATGTTCTCCGGCTGGATGCGGACGATCATCAGGGCGGCCTTGGCGATCTCGTTCTGGAAGTCGTGGTCGGTCTCCTCGAGACCCTCCGGCTTGGCGAAGGTGAGGGAGCCGACCGCGACGTCCGAGGGACGCAGCGGCTCGTTGGTGTTCATGTTGACGAGCAGCTTGCCCTTGCCCCACAGCGTGTGGCGCAGCTTGTCCCCGGGCAGCGGGCCGAGGTCGCGCAGCAGCACGACGCCGGAGAGCGGGAACAGGGCCAGCGCGCCGAACATCGTGTTGCGGATCAGCTTGCGCCGGCCGAGCGCGGACTCCTTGGCGCCCTGCTTGAAGTCGGCCATGACCTTGGCCTTGACCTCGGGGCTCGCCTCGATCGCGTGACGCTCGTCGGCGACCTCCTCGTCCGACATCAGCGTGCGGGCCCAGTGGACCGCGCCGGCGCCGATGCTGAACAGGGCCGTGCCGAGGGTCAGGCCCAGCGCGAAGTTCATCGCGCTGATGTGACCGATCGGGAACACGAAGATCGACTTGTCGTGCGGGATCGTCACGTACGAGGCGATGAAGCCGACGGTGGCCAGCATCGACAGCGTGAACAGGAGGGCGACCGTACGCTCGGACCGCTTGGCGGCCCGCTCGTCGATGTCCTGGACACGGTGCTCGTGGGGCGGCAGCCCCGGGTCCGCGAACGGGTGCTGCTCGTCCGCGACGCTCACCGCGCCGTGCGCGCCGTGGCGGGCGTCCTGCTCAGCGGGCAGGTTCTCTTCTGGAATGTCTTGGCTACTCATGACTTCTTGGCCTTTGCGGTCCGGGCGGCGACCCACACGGCGACGGCGATCAGTCCGCCGAGACCGAAGATCCAGCCGAACAGACCCTCGCTGACCGGCCCGAGGCCGCCCAGTTCGAGACCGCCGGGGCTCTCCGTCTCATCTCCGTTGACCGCGTTCAGGTACGCGATGATGTCCTTCTTGTTCTGCTCCGACATGGTGGTGTCGGGGAAGGAGGGCATGTTCTGCGGGCCGGTCTGCATGGCCTCGTAGATGTGCTTCGGGTCCACGCCCTCGAGCGAGGGGGCGTACTTGCCCCGGGTCAGGGCGCCGCCCTTGCCGGTGAAGTTGTGGCACTGCGCGCAGTTGGTGCGGAACAGTTCACCGCCCTTGGCGATGTCCGCGCCCTCCGGACCGTACTCGGCCTCGGTCGGGACGGACGGGCCGGCACCGAGCGAGGCGATGTAAGCGGCCAGCTGGTCGATCTGGGCCTGCGTGTAGACGACCTTCTTCTTCGGCACCTGGGCGCCCTGGGAGGTCGCCGCGGGCATACGGCCGGTGCCGACCTGGAAGTCGACGGCGGCGGCGCCCACGCCCACGAGGCTCGGACCGTCGGAGGTGCCCTGACCGCCGGTGCCGTGGCAGCTGGCGCAGCCTACGGCGTAGAGCTTCTTGCCCTCGTCGATGGCGAGGGACTGGGCGGTTTCATCTGCCTGCGCCTTGCTCGCGGGTGCGAACGCGGCGTACAGCCCCCCGGTGCATGCCAGCGCGAGGAGTAGGACGACGAGCGCCGCCAGCGGATGGCGTCGTCGTGCGGAGAGCTTTTTCACGGATTACCCCGGTGTCAGGATCTTCTGCGTCGATGCTTCTGGAATGTGCGGGTGCGGGCCCCGGCTACTTGATCATGTAGATCGTGGCGAAGAGGCCGATCCAGACGACGTCGACGAAGTGCCAGTAGTAGGACACGACGATCGCGGCGGTCGCCTGCTCGTGGGTGAACCTCCTGGCCGCATAGGTGCGTCCGAGGACCAGCAGGAAGGCGATGAGACCGCCCGTCACGTGCAGGCCGTGGAAGCCGGTGGTCAGGTAGAAGACCGAGCCGTAGGGGTCGGACGAGAGCGAGAGGCCCTCGTGCTTGACCAGCTCGGTGTACTCGTACACCTGACCGCCGATGAAGATCGCACCCATGATGAAGGTGACGATGAACCAGCCCCGGAGCTTCTTCACGTCACCGCGCTCGGCGGCGAACACGCCGAGCTGGCAGGTGAGCGAGGAGAGCACCAGGATCGTGGTGTTCGTCGCCGAGAACGGGAAGTTCAGGGCTGCGGCCTGTTCCTTCCAGAACTCTGGACCCGTCACCGATCGCAGGGTGAAGTACATCGCGAAGAGGGCCGCGAAGAACATCAGCTCGGAGCTCAGCCAGATGATGGTTCCGACGCTGGTGAGGTTCGGCCGGTTGACCGACGGGTGCGCGTGCCCGGTATCTACTGTCGTTGCTGTCGCCACGACCGACATTATGTCGGTCGCTTATCTCGCCCTCACTCCCGGGGGTGCCGTTCGGAGTGTCCGTACCGTGTGGAGTGCCCGGATGGCCCACCACGGGGGTGTTCCGACAGGTGTTGACGTGGTCTTCAGGGGAGTAGCATCCGCCCCATCGGTACCCGGAAGTTCCACTCCAATGACGCGGAGGAACCATGCAGGCGACCGCCACGGTGCTGGTCTACAGCGACGACGCCCGGACCAGGGAGCAGGTGCGGCTGGCGACCGGACGGCGGCCCGCGCCGGACTCCCCCGTCGTGGAGTTCATCGAGTGCGCGACGCACGCGGCGGTGCTGAAGGAGCTGGACGCGGGCGGGGTCGACGTCGTGGTCCTGGACGGGGAGGCCGTGCCCATGGGGGGCATGGGGCTGTGCCGGCAGATCAAGGACGAGGTGTTCCGGTGCCCGCCGGTGCTGCTGCTCATCGGGCGGCCGCAGGACGCCTGGCTGGCCACCTGGAGCCGGGCGGAGGCGGCGGTGACGCTGCCGGTGGACCCGGTGGAGTTCGCGGCGGCGCTGGCCGCCCTGCTGCGCGAGAAGCGGCTGCAGAGCGCCTGAGGGGGCTCTGAGCGGCCCTGCGCCCTTTGGGAGCTATCGGCCGCTTCTTGACGGCTCCGGAGCCCTGAGCTGCTCCGGGCGCCTTCTGGGCGGCCCTGGGCGGCTTCGAGGCCGTCTAGACGGCCGTCGGGCGCAGGCGGGTGGTGTCGGGCTGCGTCTTGTGCGCGTCGGCCGTCAACGCGCTGCCCTCGGTCCACTTCTTCCAGTCGACGTTCCAGTCCCCGAAGCCGTTGCCGAAGGTCTCCATCGTGCGGCCGTTGCTGTTGACGACCTGCACGACGTCGCCCTGGCGGACGTGGTCGAAGAACCAGGCGGCGTTGGCGGTGCTCATGCCGGTGCAGCCGTGGCTGACGTTGGCGTACCCCTGGGAGCCCACCGACCACGGGGCGGCGTGCACGTACTCGCCGCTCCAGGTGACGCGGGTGGCGTAGTAGACGGGCAGGTCGTACGAGTCCGAGGATCCCTCGGGGATGCCGATGCTGGTGCCGCGCATCCGGACGAAGTACTCCTTGCCCAGGACGACCTTGACGCCGTTGCGGGTCTCGAAGCCGGGCTTGCCGGTGGTGACCGGGAGCCGCTTGACCTCCTCGCCGTTCTTGGTGAGCGTCAGCGTGTGCGACGCGGCGTCGGTGAGGGCGATGACGCGGTCGCCGATGGTGAGCGAGAGGTCCTTGCCGGCTCCGCCCCAGAGGCGGTCGCCGATCTTGATGCCGTCCAGGTTGCTGTGCACCCGGATCGTGGCGTGGGCGGGCCAGTACTCCTGCGGGCGGTAGTGGAGCTGCTTGTCGTCGACCCAGTGCCAGCCGCCCTGGACGGCGGGCTGCGACTCGACCTTGAGGGCCCGTTCCACGAGGGCGCGCTGCGCGGGGTCCTTGACGGGCTGGCTCAGTTCCGCGGTGAGGGGCTGGCCGACGCCGTAGGTGCCGGCCTGCGGGCCGAAGGCCACCGTCAGGCGCTTCTTGTCGGCGGGCTTGCCGGTCACGAAGGACAGGACGCGGCGGCCGGGGGCGCCGTCCTCGTCCTCCGTGCTGACGCGGACCGTGTAGCGGGCGTCGGCGGCGAGCGGCTCGGTGCTGCGCCAGCGGGCGCCGTCGGCGGACAGCTCGCCGGCTATGTAGCGGCCGGTCGCGTCGAGGGCGGTGACGTCCGTTATACGGCCGTCCGCGGCCCGCGCGGTGATCTCCAGGGGCTTGTCCGGGTCGGCCTTCTCGGCCTCGCCGGTGGGCCCGTTGAAGGCGATCTGGTCCGTGGCGTCGTAGGGGCGCGCGGCGAGGGGGTTGTCGTCCTGGCCGCAGGCGACGGCGCCCTCGGCCAGGGCGATCACCAGCAGGGTGCAGCCGACGACGGTACGGGGGTGGGGGCGGGGGCGGGGTGCGTGGCTCATGTGGATCACGCTAGGAAGCCGTGTCAACGGCGGCGCGCTGGGAGACACGCACGGGTGACACTCGTTGCGGCGAACGCAGGAGCCCGGACGCTCCTTGCGGAGTGTCCGGGCTCTGCCGCGTTCAGCGGCCGGTGCGGCGCCTCATGCCGGGCGCCGCCGGGTGTCACTGCGTGCGGTTCTCACCGCGGTAGTACTCGAACACCCAGCCGAACAGGCCGACGAGGATCACGGGTGCCGCGAAGTACAGCAGCCACCAGCCGACCGCGACCCCCAGGAAGGCGAGGGCGCCGCCGATGGCCAGGGACAGCGGCTGCCAGCTGTGCGGGCTGAAGAAGCCCAGCTCGCCGGCGTCGTCCGCGACGTCCGCCTCCTTGTTGTCCTGGGCGCCGGTGTCGACCCGCCGGGCGGTGAAGCCCAGGTAGAAGCCGACCATGATGCACAGGCCGAAGGCCAGGAAGAGGGCCGTGGTGCCGGCCGGCTCCTTCGACCACACGCCATAGACGACCGCCATGGCGAGGACGAAGACGCTCAGCCAGATGAACATCTTGCCCTGGATCTTCACTTGCCGGCCTCCTTGCTGCCCGCGATGGCGCCGGTGCCGTGGTCGGCGTGCTCCAGCTGCTCGAGCGCGGCGATCTCCGGGTGGTGCAGGTCGAACGCCGGGGATTCACTGCGGATCCGCGGCAGGGTGAGGAAGTTGTGCCGCGGCGGCGGGCAGGAGGTCGCCCACTCGAGGGAGCGGCCGTAGCCCCACGGGTCGTCCACGCCGACCGGCTTGCCGTACTTGGCCGTCTTCCACACGTTGTAGAGGAACGGCAGGATCGACAGGCCGAGCACGAACGAGGCGATCGTCGAGATCGTGTTCAGGGCGGTGAAGCCGTCGGCCGCCAGGTAGTCGGCGTACCGGCGGGGCATGCCCTCGGCGCCCAGCCAGTGCTGGACCAGGAAGGTGCCGTGGAAGCCGACGAACAGCGTCCAGAACGTGATCTTGCCGAGGCGCTCGTCGAGCATCTTGCCGGTCCACTTCGGCCACCAGAAGTGGAAGCCGGAGAACATCGCGAAGACGACGGTGCCGAAGACGACGTAGTGGAAGTGCGCCACCACGAAGTACGAGTCGGAGACGTGGAAGTCCATCGGCGGCGAGGCCAGGATGACACCGGTCAGACCACCGAAGGTGAAGGTGATCAGGAAGCCGGTGGCCCAGAGCATCGGCGTCTCGAAGGACAGGCTGCCCTTCCACATCGTGCCGATCCAGTTGAAGAACTTCACGCCGGTCGGGACGGCGATGAGGAACGTCATGAAGGAGAAGAACGGCAGCAGCACACCGCCGGTGACGTACATGTGGTGCGCCCACACGGTCACGGACAGGCCGGCGATGGAGATCGTCGCGGCGATCAGGCCCATGTAGCCGAACATCGGCTTACGGGAGAAGACCGGGATGACCTCGGAGATGATGCCGAAGAACGGCAGGGCGATGATGTACACCTCTGGGTGTCCGAAGAACCAGAAGAGGTGTTGCCACAACAGGGCGCCGCCGTTGGCCGCGTCGAAGACGTGGGCGCCGAACTTGCGGTCCGCCTCCAGGGCGAACAGCGCGGCCGCCAGCACCGGGAAGGCCAGCAGGACCAGGACACCGGTCAGCAGGACGTTCCAGGTGAAGATCGGCATACGGAACATCGTCATGCCGGGGGCGCGCATGCAGATGATCGTGGTGATGAAGTTGACCGAGCCGAGGATCGTGCCGAAGCCGGAGAAGGCCAGACCCATGATCCACATGTCGGCGCCGATGCCGGGGCTGCGGATCGCGTCCGACAGCGGGGCGTAGGCGAACCAGCCGAAGTCGGCGGCGCCGTTCGGCGTGAGGAAGCCGGCGACGGCGATCAGCGAGCCGAACAGGTACAGCCAGTAGGCGAACATGTTCAGCCGCGGGAACGCCACGTCGGGCGCGCCGATCTGCAGCGGCATGATCCAGTTCGCGAAACCGGCGAACAGCGGCGTCGCGAACATCAGCAGCATGATCGTGCCGTGCATCGTGAACGCCTGGTTGAACTGCTCGTTCGACATGATCTGCAGGCCCGGACGGGCCAGCTCGGCGCGCATGAGGAGAGCCATCGCGCCGCCGATGATGAAGAACGCGAACGACGTGGCCAGGTACAGCGTGCCGATCGTCTTGTGGTCGGTCGTCGTCAGCCACTTGACGACCACTTCACCGCGACGCTGGCGCCGGACCGGCAGCTCGTCCTGGTAGTGGGACCCTGCTGCCGCGGCACCCTGGGGTTCGTTGAGGATGCTCACAGGTTGTTCGTCTCCCGGTTCTTCTCGTGGCTCGTCTGCTCGATGCCCGCGGGAACGTAACCGGTCTGCCCCTTCTTGGCGAGGTCCTTGAGATGCTGCTCGTACCGCTCGGGGGAGACGACCTTCACGTTGAACAGCATGCGGGAGTGGTCGACGCCGCAGAGCTCGGCGCACTTGCCCAGGAAGGTGCCCTCCCGGTTGGGGGTCACCTGGAAGGCGTTGGTGTGGCCCGGGATGACGTCCTGCTTCATCAGGAACGGCACCACCCAGAAGGAGTGGATGACGTCCCGCGAGGTGAGGACGAAGCGGACCGTCTTGCCCTCGGGGAGCCAGAGGGTCGGCCCGGGGTTGTTGGTCTGCGGGTTCCGCTCACCGGGGGTGCCGCAGGTGTAGACGCCGCCCGCGTCGGCCGGGAAGTCCTTCTTGTACCTGTCCGGGATGGCGGCCAGGTTCTCGTCGGTCTTCGCGTCACCGGTGGAACCGTCGACGTTCTGGATGTAGTTGAAGCACCAGCTCCACTGGAAGCCGACCACGTTGACCGTGATGTCGGGCTTCTTCTCCAGGCTGAGGAGCTTGGACTCGTCACGGGCCGTGAAGTAGAACAGCACCGAGACGATGATGATCGGGACCACCGTGTACAAGGCCTCGATGGGCATGTTGTAACGGGTCTGCGGAGGTACCTCGACCTTCGTGCGGCTGCGCCGGTGGAAGATCGCACTCCACAGGATCAGGCCCCACACCAGCACGCCGACGGCGAGCGCGGCAGCCCACGATCCCTGCCACAGGGAGAGGATCCGCGGAGCCTCTTCCGTGGTCGGGGTGGGCATGCCAAGGCGGGGGAAGTCCTTCCATGTGCAACCGGTTGCGGTCGCAAGGACCAGGCCCGCGGTCAGTGCCTGCAGCAGCTTCCGCCGCATCGGGCGCCGCGGCGAGCGGTCGGAGCCGTTGGGACTCACGTAGCGCCTTCCCGAGAGTCTCGCCCGCGCGGTTGGCTGCGGCCTTCTCGCTGGTCGGTCGCCGCCCTGCGTCGGGCAGGGGTTTGGATGTTTATGCGGACCAAACCCTAGCCGACGCCCTCCGAGGGTTCGCGGGGAGGGTGGCATACGCGCCGGGGGCGACCCCGAAGGGGTGGGGGCAGGCGCCTGACAGCCCGGGAATCGCGGCTTGTTCGGCGTGTGCGGGCCGGTGGTGGTTGATCGCGCGGTTCCCCGCGCCCCTTTGGGGCGCTTAGCGTTGACGTGTGGCCTACTTCGACGCTGGTTCCGCTGTTCCCCTCCATCCCGTTGCCCGGCAGGGGCTGTTGGCTGCTTTGGATGAAGGGTGGGCTGATCCTTCGCGGTTGTATCGGGAGGGGCGGCGGGCTCGGTTGCTGCTCGACGCCGCTCGGGAGGCGGCGGCCGAGGCGGTGGGCTGCCGGGCGGACGAGCTGGTGTTCACGTCGTCCGGGACGCAGGCCGTGCACAACGGTGTCGCGGGGGCGTTGACGGGGCGGCGGCGGGTCGGACGCCACCTGATCGTGTCAGCCGTCGAACACTCCTCGGTACTTCATTCGGCGGAGGCGTTCGAGGCGGACGGCGGTTCGGTGACCCGGGTTCCGGTGGAGCGGTCGGGGGCGGTGACCGTGGGGTCGTACGAGGAGGCGCTGCGTTCCGACACGGCGCTGGCCTGCCTCCAGTCGGCCAACCACGAGGTGGGGACCGAGCAGCCGGTGGCCGAGGTGGCCGAGGTGTGCCGGGCGGCGGGGGTGCCGTTGCTGGTGGACGCGGCGCAGTCGCTCGGGTGGGGGCCGGTGCCGGGCCCCTGGTCGCTGCTGACGGCGAGCGCGCACAAGTGGGGCGGGCCGCCCGGGGTGGGGCTGCTGGCGGTGCGCAAGGGGGTGCGGTTCGTGGCCCGGGGGCCGGTGGACGAGCGGGAGTCGGGGCGGGCGGCCGGGTTCGGGAACCTTCCGGCGATCGTCGCCGCGGCGGCCTCGCTGCGGGCGGTGCGGACGGAGGCGGCGGCCGAGGCGGCCCGGCTGCGGGAGTTGACGGAGCGGATCCGGGCCCGGGTGCCGCGGCTGGTGCCCGATGTGGAGGTGGTCGGGGATCCGGAGCGCCGGCTGCCCGGGACCGTCACGTTCTCGTGCCTCTACGTCGACGGGGAGGCGCTGCTGCACGGGCTGGACCGGGAGGGGTTCTCGGTGTCGTCCGGGTCGTCGTGCACCAGCAGCACGCTGACGCCCAGCCATGTGCTGAGGGCGATGGGGGTGCTGAGCGAGGGGAACGTGCGGGTGTCGCTGCCCGCGGGGGCCGCGGAGGAGGACGTGGAGCGGTTCCTCGCCGTGCTGCCGGAGGTGGTGGCGGAGGTGCGGGAGAAGCTGGGGGCGCCGTCGGCGCCCGCCGCCGTCGGCGTCGGGCGGGAGGAACTGGTCGTGGACGCGCTCGGGAAGCGCTGCCCGGTCCCCGTCATCGAACTGGCGAAGGCCTTCGGGGGCGTGCCGGTCGGCGGGACGGTGCGCGTCCTGTCCGACGACGAGGCGGCCCGGCTGGACATCCCGGCCTGGTGCGAGATGCGGGGTCAGGAGTACGCGGGCGAGGAGCCGGCGGACCGGGGTACGGCATACCTGGTCCGCCGGGTCTCCTGAAGTGTCCTAGCCGAGGTGCTTGCGGACCTCTGCCGCCGCCTCGTCGCCGTAGGCCGTGGCGAAGCGGTCCATGAAGTGGCCGCGGCGCAGCTGGTACTCCTGGGTGCCGACGGTCTCGATGACGAGGGTGGCGAGCATGCAGCCGATCTGGGCGGCGCGCTCCAGGGAGACGTTCCAGGCCAGACCGGAGAGGAAGCCGGCGCGGAAGGCGTCGCCGACGCCGGTCGGGTCGGCCTTGCGGTCCTCGGCGGGGCAGCCGACCTCGATCGGCGTCTCGCCGGCCCGCTCGACGCGGACGCCGCGCGAGCCGAGGGTGGTGACGCGGTGGCCGACCTTGGCGAGGATCTCCTCGTCGCTCCAGCCGGTCTTGGACTCGATGAGGCCCTTCTCGTACTCGTTGGAGAACAGGTACGTCGCGCCGTCCAGCAGTATCCGGATCTCTTCGCCGTTCATACGGGCGATCTGCTGGGAGAAGTCGGCCGCGAACGGGATCGAGCGGGCGCGGCACTCCTCGGTGTGGCGGAGCATCGCCTCCGGGTCGTCGGCGCCGATCAGCACCAGGTCCAGACCGCCCACGCGGTCGGCGACCGTCTTGAGCTCGATGAGGCGGGCCTCGCTCATCGCGCCGGTGTAGAACGAGCCGATCTGGTTGTGGTCGGCGTCGGTGGTGCACACGAAGCGGGCGGTGTGCAGGGTCTCGGAGATGCGGACCGACTCGGTGTCGACGCCGTGCCGGTCGAGCCAGGCCCGGTAGTCGTCGAAGTCGGAGCCGGCGGCGCCGACCAGGACCGGCTCGGTGCCGAGCTGGCCCATGCCGAAGGCGATGTTCGCGCCGACCCCGCCGCGCCGGACGTCCAGCTGGTCGACCAGGAAGGAGAGCGAGACCGTGTGGAGCTGGTCCGCGACGAGCTGGTCGGCGAAGCGGCCGGGGAACGTCATGAGATGGTCGGTTGCGATGGAGCCGGTGACTGCGATGCGCACGGCGTGGACTCTCCTGTGTGGGGAGCGGGATTGACAGTTCACGCTACCCGGTCGGCCGCCGTCGTCGAAGCCTCAGAAACTACCCGATAGTAGATCTTTCTTCGCTCGCGCCCCCGTGCGTACGGTGCCGCTATGACGAACCTCAAGGCGTACGCGCCCGCTCCGGCCCCCTCCTCCACCGCCGGTCTCGCCGGTGACCTGGACGGCGGCCTGGCCTCGCTGCGGGGCGACTGCGCGCGGATGACGCCGCACTGGGCGGCCCCGGAGCGGAGCGTCTCCCGGCCGGTTCCGCTCTCCCTGCTGCACGGGGTGACGGTACCGGCCACGTCGGCCCGGCTGCTCGAGGCCATGCCCGAGTACGGGAACTGAGATCGCCCCCGGCCTTCTGGGCCGTTCGGGTGGCTGATCCTTCGGTCGGAGCGCGTGGGGGAACCGTGCGCTCCCCCGCTGCGTCCCATCGCTGTCCCCCGTAAAGGGGATGTGAGGTACGACAGCGCAGCCGAAGGAGCGATGCGGTGAACACCGAGCGACCCGACAACGACGACGCCGCACGCGGACCGGAGGACGGGGCCACACCGGAGACGACGGAGCCCGTCGACGGGACCGGTCCCGTGACGGCCGACGCGACGGAAACCGGCACGGCGGAAGAGAACACGGCAGAGGCCGAGACCGAGGCGGAAGCGGAGCCGAGGGCCGACGCCGGGCTGAAGCCGAAGGCCGACGCGGAACCAAAGGCCCAGGCTGAGCCGGAGACCGACGCCGAGCCGAACACCGACGCCGAACCGAAGGCCCAGGCTGAGCCGAAGGCGGAAGGCGGGCCAAAGGCCGACGCGGAACCGAAAGCCCACGCCGAGCCGAAGGCCGACGCGGAACCAAAGGCCCAGGCTGAGCCGAGGGCGGAAACCGAGCCGAAGGCCGCCGCCGAACCGAAGGCCGACGCGGGTGCTGTCACGGAGGCTGGCGCGGCGGCCGGGTCCGCGGCCGCGGCGACCGCCGCCGCGGGCTCGCCCGAGGCGAAGCCCGCCCCGGCCTCCGGACCCGGTGGCGGCGCCGCAGTCGCCGGGGGCGAGCTCGGGGATGTGGGGCCCGTGGCGGGCGGGGCGCGAAGCGGGCGGCGGCGGTCGCCCGCCGTCGTGGCCGCGGTCGCCGCGGCCGTGCTGCTGGTGTGCGGCGGCGGTGCCTATCTCGCCGCCAGCGCGGCCGGCGGGAGCGGCGGGGGCGGCGGCGAGTCGACGGCCGGGTCCTCCGCCAAGGACGGCGCGCCGCCGGCGCTCGTGCTGGACGACTACAACGCGGCCACCGCTCCCTCGGGCGACGCCAGTGACAGCGGCGGCGGTAACGGCATCGCGCCCGGTGAGCCCAACCCCTACGGGGTGGTCTACCGCGCCGAGGGCACCCTCCCGGACGGCCCCGACTCCGCGCCCGTGTACTGGGCGAAGGGCGCGGTCAGCGAGGCCGAGGTGGCCCGGCTGGCGGCCGCGCTCGGCGTGAAGGGGACGCCGGTCACCGAGGGGCAGAGCTGGAAGGTCGGCGCCGGGACGGACGGTTCGGGTCCGGTGCTGCGGGTGGAGAAGCAGGCGCCCGGCCTGTGGACGTTCAGCCGGTACGCCCCAGGCACCGACTCCTGCAAGAGCGGCGCCGCCGTCTGCGCGCAGGGCTCCGCGACCGGCGATCCGGTGAGCGAGGAGACGGCGAAGAAGGCGGCCGAGCCGGTCCTCGAGGCCGTCGGCCAGAGCGACGCCGAGATCGACGCGAGCCAGGTCGCGGGCGCCCAGCGGATGGTGAACGCCGACGCCGAGTTCGGCGGTCTGCCCACCTACGGCTGGACGACCGGCGTCACCGTCAACGGGCAGGGCGAGGTCGTCTCCGGGAACGGGCAGCTGAAGACGCCGGCCGAGGGAGACTCGTACCCCGTGCTGAGCGCGCGGGAGACGCTGGACCGGATGAACGCCGCGCCCGGCACCGACCACCGGATGGGCATCGGCGGCTGCGCCACCTCGGCCCCGCTGGACGGCCGTCCGCAGGGCAGGGAGGACCGGCTGGCGAGCCCGTGCGCCCCGTCGGCCGACATGCCGGGGAAGCAGACGCGCAAGCAGACGGTGACGGTCGAGGAGGCGGTGTTCGGGCTGGCCCCGCACTCCTCCGGTGGGCGGCAGGTCCTGGTGCCGTCGTGGCTGTTCGAGGTGCGGGGCGCCGGGGACGGCACGTACACGGTGACGCATCCGGCCGTCGAGCCGGAGTACCTGGGCGGGCCGGGGACGGCGAGCCCGTCCGGCGGGGCCACCTCGGGCGCGACGACGCAGGACGTGAAGGTCGACGGCTACACCGCCGAGGGGCGGGAGCTGACGGTCGCCTTCACCGGCGGGGTGTGCGCCGACTACACGGCGGCGGCGACCGAGCGCGGCGACCGGGTCGAGGTCACCGTGACCGCGACGCCGTGGCCGGACAAGGTCTGCATCAAGATCGCCAAGCTGTTCCACAAGACGGTGACGCTGGACGAGCCGCTCGGCAGCCGGACCGTGGTCGGCTCGGACGGCAAGTCGGTCCCGCTGGAGAAGCCGGGCGCGCGGCTGCCGTGACGGGCGGCAGGCGGACGGAACGCGGAAGGCGGCGACCCCCGCAAGAGGGGCCGCCGCCTTCCCGTCGTTCCGGTACGGCTCAGCTGAAGGAGTCGCCGCAGGCGCAGGAACCGGTCGCGTTCGGGTTGTCGATCGTGAAGCCCTGCTTCTCGATCGTGTCCACGAAGTCGATCGTCGCGCCGCCCAGGTAGGGAGCGCTCATGCGGTCGGTGACGACCTTGACGCCGTCGAAGTCCTTCTCGACGTCGCCGTCGAGGGACCGCTCGTCGAAGAAGAGCTGGTAGCGCAGGCCGGAGCAGCCGCCGGGCTGGACGGCCACGCGCAGGGCGAGGTCGTCACGGCCTTCCTGGTCGAGCAGGGCCTTGACCTTCGACGCGGCGGCGTCGGTCAGGATGATGCCGTCGGTGACGGTGCTGGTCTCGTCCGATACGGACATCTACATCTCTCCCGGGTTGTACGGAGACTGCTTGCCGACGGTTGCAACCGACGGGGCCGCGGATTCATTCCGGGCCGAGGGGCCCGGACGAGTCGTGTTCCGCTCTTCACCGCGCCCCTCTGCCCTTCATGCTCGCACACACGCGTGGGAGCGCACAGTGTCCGCCCGGGTGGGCCAGGGATTCACGTCACATCGACGCAATGACGATCGTCAAAGTGACGTGAAGCGGGTTATGATAGATAACGTCAGTTCGACGAAAAGTAGAAAGGGTGCGTGCCGTGACCACCGCCCCAACCCCGGAGCTCGACGTACAGCCGACTCCCCTCGCCCTGTTGCTGCTCGGCCGGGAGGCCGACCCGAAGAGCGAGCGGGGCGTCGATTGCCCCGGCGACCTGCCCTCCCCGTCCGACCCGGACCTGGTGGAGCGGGCCCGCGCCGCCAAGGAGAAGCTCGGGGACAAGGTCTTCGTCCTGGGGCACCACTACCAGCGCGACGAGGTCATCCAGTTCGCCGACGTCACGGGAGACTCCTTCAAGCTGGCCCGGGACGCGGCCGCACGCCCCGACGCCGAGTACATCGTGTTCTGCGGTGTGCACTTCATGGCGGAGTCCGCGGACATCCTCACCTCCGACGACCAGAAGGTCGTGCTGCCCGACCTCGCCGCCGGCTGCTCCATGGCCGACATGGCCACGGCCGAGCAGGTCGCCGAGTGCTGGGACGTGCTGACCGAGGCGGGCGTCGCCGAGCAGGTCGTCCCGGTGTCGTACATGAACTCCTCCGCGGACATCAAGGCGTTCACCGGCAAGCACGGCGGCACGATCTGCACGTCGTCGAACGCGAAGCGGGCCCTCGACTGGGCCTTCGAGCAGGGCGACAAGGTCCTCTTCCTGCCGGACCAGCACCTGGGCCGCAACACCGCCGTCCGCGACATGGGCATGTCCCTGGACGACTGCGTGCTCTACAACCCGCACAAGCCGAACGGCGGGCTCACCGCCGAGCAGCTGCGGAACGCCAAGATGATCCTGTGGCGGGGCCACTGCTCGGTGCACGGCCGCTTCAGCCTGGAGTCGGTGGAGGACGTCCGCGCCCGCATACCCGGCGTGAACGTGCTGGTCCACCCCGAGTGCCGGCACGAGGTCGTGGCCGCGGCGGACTACGTCGGTTCGACCGAGTACATCATCAAGGCGCTGGAGGCCGCCCCGGCCGGCTCGAAGTGGGCGATCGGCACCGAGCTGAACCTCGTGCGGCGGCTGGCGAACCGTTTCGCTCCCGAGGGCAAGGAGATCGTCTTCCTCGACCGCACGGTGTGCTTCTGCTCGACCATGAACCGCATCGACCTGCCCCACCTGGTGTGGACCCTGGAGTCCCTGGCCGAGGGCAAGCTGGTCAACCGCATCGAGGTCGACAAGGAGACCGAGGCGTTCGCGAAGCTGGCCCTGGAGCGGATGCTGGCGCTGCCGTAGTCCTCACCGGTCCCCGGCTCCGGCGTGCACGCTCACGCCGGTGCCGGGGTGCTGTCGGGGTGCGCGGGGTCCACGGAGAACACCGTCCCGTCGGAGGTGACCACCACCAGCGCGCCCGCCAGGGGAAGCATCTCCGGGAGCCAGCCCGACGCCCCGATCCGGGCCGCGTGCGGGAGCGTCTCCCACAGCACGCGCCCCGTTCGGGCGTCCAGCGCGGCCACCCGCCCGCTCGCGCTGGCGAGGAACACCGTCGCCCCTCGCGGTCCCGCCATCGCCCGACCGGGCTGTTCCAGGCTCGTACGGGTCTGCCACAGTCGTGCGCCCGTCTCCGGGGAGACGGCGGTGACCAGTCCGTTGGACGCCGCGAAGCAGACCACCCCGCCGACCAGCGCCGGCTGTCCGACGGGCTCCCCCGCCGCCGCCACCGCCCGCCGTTCACCGCTCACCGGATCGACCGACACCACGCGCGCGTACGCCAGGTCGTCGCCGGACTCCTGCCTGCTCCCCTCGGTCGGCTCCAGGAGCACCGGCCGGCCGTCCCGCGCGCCCAGGAGCACACTGTCCGGCGCGACGACCGCGAGTTCACGGGTCTTGCCGTCCGCCGGGTCGATGGAGAGCAGCTTGGCCTTCGGCTCGTCGACGTCGTACCGGCCGCACAGGGTGTACAGGGCGTCGCCGAAGCCGTGAAAGGTGCAGGCGTGGTCGGCGGGCAGGGGGGCGGACCAGCGGCGGGCGCCGTCGCGCGGGGAACGGGCGGTCATCGTCCGGAGGTCGGCCTCGGGGACGATGACCAGCCCGCCGGCGAGGCCCGGGGCGCCGTTCCCGGAGGACACCGGACGCGACCAGAGCCTCTTGCCGGTGTCGGCGTCGAGAGCCGTCAGGACCGGGGGCCGCGGGCTGCTGTCCGGCGTCAGGGGCTCCGACTCCCTGACGAGCACCACGCCGTCCTCGACGCCGAGCATGTGCCCTTCGTACCCGGCGGGCGCCTCCTCGGAGCCGGCGGCACCGGCCCGCCACGCAGTTCGGCCGCTCAGCGCGTCGAGCCGGACCGGCAGGACCCCGCCGCCGACGCAGTAGACGGCGTTCGAGGCCGGCGCGCAGGACGGGGTGCCCTGTTTGCCGGTGCGTTCCGGCGCGCGGGTGACGCCGTGCTCGGCGGGCTCGCGCACAGTCGTGGTCCAGGGCTTCCAGCCGGCCGGGACGGCCGCCCAGCGGGAGTCCGTCGAGCTCGGGGAGCCGCCCGGGCGGCCGCCGCCGCGGTCGTTCAGCGGACCGAGGACGAGGTAGACGGCCAGGGCCACGGCGAGCACCCCGGCCGCGCCGGCCAGAGCGAACAGGCGGACACGGCCGCGACGGTCGCCGGCCGGCTCGGCGACGGGTGCCGCGAGCGGCTCGGCGACCTGTTCGAGGGGCGGCCCGACCGCGGGCTCGGGGCTCGTGCCGGGGCCGGGCCGCCGTGGCGCCCCGGCGTCCCGGTCCTCCTGCGCCCCGTGGTTCTCCTCGCTCTCCAGCGCCTCTTGCGCGCCCTCCGGCAGCGCGGCCGCGAACTGCTTCAGCAGATCGTCCAGTTCGGGGCGCTCGTCCGGGGTTTTGGCAAGGCAGTGGGCCACGACCGCTCGCAGGGACGGGGGCAGACGGGTCAGGTCCGGCTGCTCGTTCATCACCCGGTACGCCGTCAGGTACGGGCTGTACGCGTCGAAGGGACCGCGGCCCGTCGCCGCGAACGTCAGGAGCGCGCCCAGGGAGAAGACGTCCGACGGCGGCCCGACCGTGCGGGCGTCGGTGAGCTGCTCCGGGGACATGAACGGCGGGGTGCCCATCAGGTGGCCGGTCTCGGTCAGCGTCTGGTTCTCCGTCGCCCGGGAGATGCCGAAGTCGATGACGCGGGGCCCGTCCTCGGCCATCAGGACGTTCCCCGGCTTGAGGTCGCGGTGGACGACCCCGGCCCGGTGGATCTCCCGCAGCGCCTCCACCAGCCCCAGGGCGAGCCGGCGCAACTCCGGTTGTCTGAGCGGGCCTTCGTCCCGGATCCGGGCGGCGAGCGAGGGCGCGGGCACGTACTGGGTGGCCATCCACGGCCGTACGGCCTCCGGGTCCGCGTCCACGACGGGCGCGGTGAAGGCGCCGCTCACCTTGCGGACGGCATCGATCTCCTGCCGGAAACGGGTGCGGAAGACGGCGTCCTCGGCGTACTGGGCGTGCACCACCTTGACGGCGAGCTCGCGGCCCGACCCGGACACGGCCCGGTAGACGACGCCCATGCCGCCGGCGCCGAGCCGGTCGACGATCCGGTACCCGCCGAGCGACTTCGGGTCGTCCCTGTGCAACGCCACCGCCCCGGTCCCCTTCCCCGCAGAGCAGTTCGAGTTCACAGGATAGGAAACCCGCGCCCTGGAAAGGGAATCGGCGCCACCGGAATCGGCATCCGGGCTCAGTCCGCTCTCGGGCGGACCAGCCCGGACTCGTAGGCGATCACCACGAGTTGGGCGCGGTCGCGGGCGCCCAGTTTGGCCATGGACCGGTTGACGTGCGTCTTCACGGTCAGCGGGCTGACCTCCAGGCGTTCGGCGATCTCGTCGTTGGAGTGGCCGCCGGCGACCTGAACGAGGACCTCGCGCTCGCGGACGGTCAGGGCGTCCAGCGCCCGCGCGCGGGCGGGGTCACGGACGTCGTCGGGGTCGCGTTGGGCGAGGAAGCGGGCGATCAGGCCCTTGGTGGCGGCCGGCGACAGCAGCGCGTCGCCGCCCGCGGCGACCCGGATGGCGCTCAGCAGTTCGTCGGGCTCGCTGCCCTTGCCGAGGAAGCCGGAGGCGCCCGCGCGCAGCGACTGCACCACGTAGTCGTCGACCTCGAACGTCGTCAGGATCACCACGCGTACGTCGGTGAGCGTCGGGTCGGCGCTGATCAGACGGGTCGCGGCGAGGCCGTCGGTGCCGGGCATACGGATGTCCATCAGGACGACGTCGGCCTCGCGTTCCTTGGCCAGCCGCACCGCCTCGGCGCCGTCGGACGCCTCGCCGACCACCTCCATGTCGGGCTCGGAGTCGACGAGCACGCGGAAGGCGCTGCGCAGCAGTGCCTGGTCGTCGGCGAGCAGGACACGAATGCTCATGCGGGGTCCTCCGGTGCTGCGGCGGCGCTGGGTGTCTTGAGCGGCAGGACGGCATGGACGCGGAAGCCGCCGCCGTAGCGCGGACCGGCGGTGAGGGTCCCCCGCAGGGCGGAGACGCGTTCGCGCATGCCGAGCAGGCCGTGGCCGCCGCCGGCCTGCTGCGCCGGGGCGTCGCCGGAGCCGTCGTCGAGGACGGTGACCTCGATGTGCGGTCCGACGCGGACGACGCTGACCTCGGCCTTGGCCTCGGCCCCGGCGTGCTTGCGCACATTGGTCAGCGCCTCCTGGATGATCCGGTAGGCGGCCAGGTCGACGGCGGCGGGGAGCGCGGTGTCCTGGTCGTCGCGGGCGACCTCCACCTGGAGGCCGGCGCTGCGGAAGGTGCCGGCGAGCTCGTCGAGGCGGTCCAGGCCCGGGGCGGGTTCGGTGGGCGCCTCGGGGTCGCCGGACTGGCGCAGCAGGCCGACGGTGGCGCGCAGTTCGTTCAGCGCGGAGCGGCTGGCGTCGCGGACGTGCGCGAGGGCTTCCTTGGCCTGGTCGGGCCGCTTGTCCATGACGTGGGCGGCGACCCCGGCCTGGACGTTGACCAGGGCGATGTGGTGGGCGACGACGTCGTGCAGGTCGCGGGCGATGCGCAGGCGCTCCTCGGCGACCCGGCGGCGGGCCTCCTCCTCGCGGGTGCGTTCGGCGCGTTCGGCCCGTTCCCGGATGGCCTGGAGTGCGGCCCGGCGGCTGCGGACGGCGTCGCCGGCGGTGGCGCCGATGCCGGTCCAGGCGAGCAGGCCCAGGTTCTCCTGGGCGTACCAGGGCAGCGGGCCGGCGAGCATGGCCGCGCCGGTGAGGACCGTCATGGTGAGCAGCCCGGCCCGCCAGGTGGTGGCGCGGTCGGTGGCGGCGGCGACGGTGAACAGGGCGACGACGGCGGACATCGCGACCGGGGCGCGGGGGTCGCCGGTGACGGACTCGACGAGGGAGAGGCTGCCGGTGACGGCGAGGACCGTCATGGGGGCGCTGCGCCGGAAGACGAGGGCGGCGGCGCTGAGGGTCATGAGCAGCAGGCTCAGCGGGTCGGGGGTGCGCAGGCTCCAGCTGACGCCGCGCTCGCCGTGCGGGTCGACGAAGGAGCCGGCCAGCATGCAGACCAGGACGCCCGCGGCGAGGGTGGCGTCGGCGGCCAGGGGGTGGGCTCTCAACTGGCGCTGGGCTCGGGCGAGGGGTGTCAAGGTGCCGTGCCTTTACAGTGGGCGCCGCTTCGAGTGGACGTCGCGGTGGTGAGTGAGCGTCGCTCCGGTGGACGTTGCCGGGGGCTGCCGCCCCCCAGGCCCCCGCTTCGGCCCTGAAGACCCGATCTCCCGCGGAGGGGGTCCCGGACGGGCCGGAAGTCCCCGGCGCCGAAAGCTTCAGCCCGGGATCAGCCCGCCGTCGCTCAGCATCTCGCGGACCTCCTCCAGGCTGGCGTCCGGGGCCGGGAGGATGAGTTCCGAGGGTTCCAGGGTCTCGTCCGGGAGGGGCTCGCCGAGGCGGCGGACGGCGTGCAGGAGGGCGCCGAGGGTGCGGCGGAAGCCGTCGGCGTCGCCGCCCTCCATCTCCTTCAGCAGCTCGTCGTCCAGCATGTCCAGCTCGCTCAGATGGGAGTCGGCCAGCGTCCACTGGCCCTCCCCCATGATCCGTACGATCATGCGCCCTCCTCGGAGTGCGGTCCCGGCGCCGGGCTACTGCTTGTCGAAGCGCGGGGTGTCCTGCGGCTGCTGCTGGGGCTGCGCCTGCTGGCTCGTGCCACCTTCGATGGCCTGCTGCCCGGCGGAGGGGCCGCCGGCGAGCTCGGCCTTCATGCGCTGGAGCTCCAGCTCTACATCCGTACCACCGGAGAGGCGGTCCAGCTCGGCCTGGAGGTCGTCCTTGGCGATGCCGGTGGGGTCGTCGAGGGCGCCGGAGGCGAGGAGCTCGTCGAGGGCGCCCGCGCGGGCCTGGAGCTGGGCGGTCTTGTCCTCGGCGCGCTGGATGGCGAGGCCGACGTCGCCCATCTCCTCGGAGATGCCGGAGAACGCCTCGCCGATGCGGGTCTGCGCCTGGGCCGCGGTGTAGGTGGCCTTGATGGTCTCCTTCTTGGTGCGGAAGGCGTCGACCTTGGCCTGGAGCCGCTGGGCCGCGAGGGTGAGTTTCTCCTCCTCGCCCTGGAGTGTGGCGTGCTGGGTCTCCAGGTCGGTGACCTGCTGCTGGAGGGCGGCGCGGCGGGAGAGGGCCTCGCGGGCGAGGTCCTCCCGGCCGAGCGCGAGCGCCTTGCGGCCCTGGTCCTCCAGCTTGGAGGACTGCGACTGGAGCTGGGTGAGCTGGAGTTCCAGCCGCTTGCGGGAGGTGGCCACGTCGGCGACGCCGCGGCGGACCTTCTGCAGGAGCTCCAGCTGCTTCTGGTACGAGTAGTCGAGGGTCTCGCGCGGGTCCTCGGCCCGGTCAAGGGCCTTGTTCGCCTTCGCGCGGAAGATCATCCCCATACGCTTCATGACACCGCTCATGGGCTTCGCGCGCCCCCTTCTGACGGACTCCAGCTCACAGGTCTGCGACAGGACCCACAGTACGGGCCCTGCATCCATTGACGCACTGTTCGGAGACGGATGCGCTCATCCCCAAGGACGACTGGTGAAGCCTTGGCTCCCGCCTGGGGAGTAGGCGCTCCTCAGGGTGAGCGGGGGCCATCGGGCGTCCCCTCTCACCCCGTCTCCGCCCGGTCTGTCCCCACTTCAGACGACTGGTGTTGCCGGATCGTTCCCCGCCGGGCTGGGGTCCATGCCCGAGAAGCGCTTACCCTTGGGTTTTGTGTTCCGTAGCCGTGCCAAGGAAGAGAAGGCCGCGGTCGCCGACAAGGCGCCGCTGACCGACTCCAAGCAGCCCCGCGACCCGCAGGCCCCGAAGGGCCGGCCCACGCCCAAGCGCAGCGTGGCCCAGTCCCAGCGCCGCAGCGTCGCCAACACCTCGATGACGCGCAAGGAGGCCGCCAAGCGTCAGCGTGACGAGCGTCGCGCCCAGATGGAGCGGCAGCGTCAGGCGCTGGCGGGGGGCGACGAGCGGTATCTGCCGGCCCGGGACAAGGGTCCGGTGCGCCGGTTCGCGCGCGACTTCGTCGACTCGCGGTTCAACGTGGCGGAGTGGTTCCTGCCCATGGCCGTGGTCATCCTCGTGCTGAGCATGGTCCGGGTGGCCTCCCTGCAGAGCATGGCGCTGCTGCTGTGGCTGGTGGTGATCGTGCTCATCGTGCTGGACTCGATCGTCACCGGCTTCCGTCTGAAGAAGCGGCTCGCCGAGCGCTTCCCCGACGAGAACCGGCGCGGCGCGGTGGCGTACGCGCTGATGCGGTCCCTCCAGATGCGTCGGCTGCGGCTGCCCAAGCCGCAGGTCAAGCGTGGAGCGCGGCCCTGAGCGCTGCTTCTTTCTCCGGGGGTGCGGCGCAGGCCTGGCTGAACACGCTGGGCGGCTTGCGTGACGTGGTGCGGCAGGAGCTGGTGGCCCGGCAGCTCGACGAGCAGATAGCCGGGCGCTATCCGGTCGGGCAGCGGCTGCGGGTGCTCGACGTCGGGATGGGCCAGGGCACGCAGGCGCTGCGGCTGGCCCGGCTCGGTCACCGGGTGACGGGCCTGGAGCAGGACGCGACGATGATCGCCGCGGCCCGCGCGGCCCTGTCCGGGGAGCCGGAGGGCATCCGGGAGCGGATGCGGATCATCGAGGGGGACGGCCGGGACACCGGCGTGCACTTCCTGCCGGGCAGTTTCGACATCGTGCTGTGCCACGGCGTGCTGATGTACGTCGAGGAGCCGGATCCGCTGCTGGCGGGGCTGGCGCGGGTGCTGGCCCCGGGCGGGCTGCTGTCGCTGCTCGTCCGCAACGGCGACGCGCTCGCCCTGCGGCCCGGCCTGTCCGGCGACTGGGCGGGCGCCCAGGCCGCCTTCGACACCGTCTCCTATCGCAACCGGCTCGGCCTGGAGGTGCGGGCGGACCGCCTGGACGCGCTGACGGCGACCCTCGCCGGCATCGGCGCGCCGCTCCAGTCCTGGTACGGCGTCCGGGTGTTCACGGACCTGGCGGTGGACGGGGCGGAGATCCCGGCCGACGTGGAAACCCTGCTGGCAGCCGAAGAACGAGCGGGCCGCACGGACCCGTACCGCCGGATAGCGGCACTGCTGCACCTGTGCGGCGTCAGGGGCTGAGAGGCGCCGGCCTGAGCGGGCCGCAGCCGGGGCGGCCGGGGTGGGCGGCCGCCCCAGCTCGTGGGGGTTACGACTCGTCGGCGTGCAGGTTCATCGGGCCGTAGATCTCGGTGGTGTCCTCGAACAGCCGCACCTGGTCGGCGCCGCCTTCGAGCAGGGCCTTCCAGTGCTCCCCGATCCAGGACTCGGCGTCCCCCTGAGTGGTGAACTCCTCGGGCTCCACCGCGGGCTGGACCTCCGTGCCGTCGGCCTTCTCGAACCGCCACGTCCATGCCGCCATGTACACCTCCAACGTATCGAGCGCGAACAACGCAGAAGCCGGATCTTGGTCCGGCTCCTGCTCGCAGCCTAGTCGGATGCGCAAGACCGGCGGCGACAAGCGAAAATCGGTTCGTGGAAGTCACTCTGCTCGGTACCGGCGCCCCCGCGGGACTCCCCCGCCCCGACTGTCCGTGCGCGGTCTGCGCGACCTCGCTCGGGGCGGACGCGCGGGCGGCGACCGCCGTTCTCGTGGACGGCGCGCTGCTGTTGGACCTGACGCCGGGCGCGGCGTTCGCGGCGGCGCGGGCGGGGCGTTCGCTGAGCGGGGTACGGCAGGTGCTGCTGTCGCACCCGCACGACGGGCCGCCGGTGGAGGTGCCGGCCGGCCTGCCGCAGCCCGGACGGGTGCCGGACGGACGGGAGTTGACGCAGCTGACGGGGCATCGGGTGCGGGCGGTCGCGCTGGACGCGCCCGGCACCGGGTACGCGGTGACCGGGCCGGACGGGCAGCGGCTGCTGTATCTGCCGCCGGGCGGCGCGCCGGCCGGACTCCATGAGCCGGTGGACGCCGACGGGCGCTACGACATCGTCCTCGCGGACGTGGTGGGGCGGCCGGACGCGCTGGCGAAGCTGCGGGCGGTGGGCGCGGTGGGGCCGACGACGGACGTCGTGGCGGTCCACCTCGACCACGACGTGCCGCCGGGCGCGGAGACGCGGCGGCGGCTGGCGGCGGCGGGCGCGCGGGCGGTGCCGGACGGGTCGACGCTGAGGGCGGGGTCGTACGAGAACGTGTCGGCCGTGCCGGACGTGCCGCGCAGGACGTTGGTGCTGGGCGGGGCGCGGTCGGGGAAGTCGGTGGAGGCGGAGCGGCGGCTGGAGTCCTTCCCCGACGTCCTGTACGTGGCGACCGGGGGGACGCGGGGCGGGGACGGGGAGTGGGCGGCCCGGGTGGCCCTGCACCGGGAGCGACGGCCGGGGTCGTGGCGGACGGCGGAGACGTGCGACCTGGTGCCGCTGCTGGGCGAGGACGGGCCCGCCCTGCTGATCGACTGCCTCTCGCTGTGGCTGACGGACGCGATGGACTCCGTCGGGGCGTGGGACGACGCGGAGTGGGCGGGCGGCGGTGAGCGGGAGCTGCGCAAGCGCGTCGCGGAGCTGGCGGGGGCCTTGCGGGCGACCCGGCGGACGGTGGTGCTGGTCTCCAACGAGGTGGGGTCGGGGATCGTGCCGGCCACGGCCTCCGGGCGGCGCTACCGGGACGAGCTGGGGCGGCTGAACGCGGCGGTGGCCGGCGAGTGCGAGCAGGTGGTGCTGGTGGTGGCGGGGCAGGGGGTCGTTCTGCGGGGATGAGGGGCGCGGGCACCGGGCATGGCGCCCGCCGCCGGTTCAGGGGAGCCGGGCGATCAGGCGGTAGGTGTTGCTGAAGCGGGTGTGGCGCAGCACCGGGGAGAGGCTGTGGTCGAGGGCTGCGGCGGCCGCCAGGAGGGGGGTCACCTGGCGGGCGCGCGGGAGGGAGAGCACGAGGGCGGCGGTGAGGTCGTGGGGGACGTGGGCGGCGCTGCGGTCGGCCGCGACGATCGTGCAGCCCCGCGACTCCAGTTCGGCGCGGACGTTGGCGAGCGGGAGGAGGTGGAGGTGGCGCGGCTGGCCGTGCGGCGCCCACCACTTGCCGAGGAGCGGGGCGAACGCGCTGAGCGGGTCCGGGAGTTCGATCAGGAGACGCCCGCCGGGCCGCAACACGGCGAGAGCGGCGGCGAGTTCCTCCCGGGGGTCCGGGGTGTGCTCCAGGTGGTGCAGCATGCTGACGACGTCGTAGCGGCCCCGCAGGCGGGCGGTGATCCCGGGGGTCGTCAGTCGGCCGACGTGGGCCTCCTCGACCCGGCCGGCCCATCTCGCCCGCTCCACCCGGGGCGTGGGGTCCAGACCGTCGAACGCCGTGTAGGGGAACACCTCTTTGGCCGCCTGCGGGAACAGCGCGTGTCCCGTGCCGACGTCCAGCCAGCTCTCCGGCTCGGGGAAGCGCAGCATCGTCCGGGCGACGGCTCTCAGGCGCCGCCGGCTCGTGCGGGCGGCGAGGACGCGTTCCGTGAGGCCGCGGCCGCTGCCCGCCTCCGGTTCGCGCAGGTAGAGGGCGAGCCCCTCGGCGGTCAGGCGCGGGTTCTGGAAGGCGTGCGCGCAGTCCAGGCACTCGTCGACCACGAAGGTCCCGGGCCGGTGGTGCAGCAGGTCTGGGGCGCGCAGCCGGGTGCGCAGCCGTTTCGAGCCGCACCAGGGGCAGTCGTCGCGGCGCGGCTCGTGGATGGGCCTGGGGGGCATGAGCGGCTCCGGGGAGGGGGAAGCACTGGGACATCGGGAGGACAGAGGGGGGAAGGCGGTCAAATACGCAGATTCCTGGCAAACCGGAACGTATGGGATCGCGATCGGGGGTGCAACGACGTCGTGGGGGTGTGGTGGTCGAGTGGCGCTGAAGCGTTCGATCAGTGCCGGTACTGTTCGGCGAATGAGCTCGCTGAATCTCGACGACTTCACCGACCTGATCGAGCGCCCCGACGGCGGGGTGCGACGCGACGCGGAGGCGCGCCGGGAGCGGCGGAGCGTGCCGCCCGGATCGCTGGGGCGCCTGGACGACCTGGGCGAGTGGCTGGCGGCGGCTCAGGGTTCGGTGCCCGTACGGCCCGTCGAGCGGCCCCGGGTCGTGTTGTTCGCCGGTGATCACGGGGTCGCCGGGCTGGGCGTCTCGGCGCGGCCCGCGGGGAGCGCGGCGGAGCTGGTGCGGGAGGTGCTGGAGGGCGGCCGTCCGGTGTCGGTGCTGGCGCGCCGGCTGGGGGTGCCGGTGCGGGTCGTGGACATGTCGCTGGACTGCGACCCGGGCGCGTTCCCCGAGGACGTCGTACGGCACCGGGTGCGGCGCGGCAGCGGCCGTATCGACGTCGAGGACGCGCTGACGCTCGAGGAGGCGGAGGCCGCGTTCCTGGCCGGGGTGGCCGTCGCCGACGAGGAGGCGGACTCCGGGACGGACCTGGTGGTGCTGGGCGACGTCAGCGTGGGCGGCACGACGGCAGCGGGCGTGCTGGTCGCCGCGTTGTGCGGGACGGACGCGTCGGTGGTGACCGGGCGTGGCGGCGAGGCGATCGACGACCTCGCCTGGATGCGCAAGTGCGCGGCGATCCGGGACGCGTTGCGGCGGGCGCGGCCGGTGCTCGGGGAGCAGTTGCGGCTGCTGGCGACGGTCGGCGGGGCCGACCTGGCGGCCATGACGGGCTTTCTGCTGCAGTGCGCCGTACGGAAGTTGCCCGTGGTGCTGGACGGGGTGGTGGCGGCGGCCTGTGCGCTCGTCGGACAGCGGATCGCGTTCCGGGCGCCGGACTGGTGGCTGGCCGGGCAGCGCAGCGGGGAGCCCGGGCAGGCGAAGGCGCTGGACCGGATGGCGCTGGAGCCGCTGCTGGACCAGGGCGTGACGGTGGGCGAGGGCGCGGGCGCGCTGCTGGCCCTCCCCCTGGTACAGGCGGCGTCGGCCCTGGCAGCCGAACTCCCGGAGAAGCCGGAGAAGCCGGCCTCGGCCGGCGAGAGCCCGGACCTGGAGAAAACGGCCACGACCGGCGATGAGGCCGAGCCGGGGAAGGCCGCCCGGGCCGAGGGCTGAGACCCCGTCGAGCGGACAGGAACCTTGCGGCCCCGGGCCCGGCCGGGCAGGCCTACTCGTGGCTCGCCGACTCCAGTTCCGGCGTCGGTTTGCCGCCGAGCCAGTTGGCCATGGCGCGGGTGGGGCCGCTCCAGCGGCGGTCGTGGTGATAGGCGCGGAGTGCGGCCTTCGCCCGGGCCCGGGGGCGGTGGTGGTAGAAGCGGCGGGCCCAGGGCGAGCCGGGGCGAGCGAGGCGGACGAAGCCGATCAGGGCGACGAACGGGACGATCACCCCGAAGATCGCCATCTTCAGCTTGCCCTTGGTGAGCGCGGCGAGGGCGACGAGGAAGTTGCCGCCGACGGTCGCGATAACGGTGCCGCGGTCCTGGAGTTCGTCCGCGGTCAGGTCGTTGACGCCGAACGGCGAGAAGCCCACGAGCATCAGGCCCACGAGGGCCGCCGTCAGCGCGACGGCCTCCACGCTCTGCCGGCCCGCCTCCGTCCAGTACACGTCGGCCAGATGCAGGATCAGCGCGAACTCGTCGAGGACGAGGCCCGCGCCGACGCCGAACACGACCGCGAAGGCGGCCGAGCCGAAGCCGTGCTGACCGCCGGCCACCGCGCCGAAACCACCGAGGACGGTCAGGATCACGCCGGGCACGACGTGGTGGATGTGCAGCCCGCCCGCGCTGACGTTGCCGAACGGCCCCTTCCCGGCGCGGATCAGACGGGTGACCGTCCGGGTGACGACGAAGGTCAGGACGAAGGCGGTGAGGGCGAGGAGCAGCGGGAGCTTGCCCGGCTCGACGATGTTGCGCTGCAACCAATCTCCCATATGCGCATTTTGGTCCCGGCGCTCCTCGGCCGCCCGTCCGACCGCCGGGTAACCTGCGCCGGTGTCCACACCCCCGCCGCCCGCCTCGCCGCCCGTCCCGCCGTCCGCAGCCTCCGCCCCGGAGGGCCTGCGGTTCGCCTTCGGCACGCTGACCGTGCTGCCGGTCCGGGTGACCCGCTGGGACCGTTCGGCCGCGCGCGGGGGCATGACCGCGGCCCCCGCAGTCGGGCTGGTCGTCGGCGGCTGCGCGGCCTGGCTGGGGCTGTCGGCACTGCTCGCGGGCGCGGGCCCGCTGCTCGCCGCGGTCGCCTCCGCCGCCGTGCCCGCCGTCCTGACGCGCGGCCTGCACCTGGACGGGCTCGCCGACACCGCGGACGGCCTGGGCAGCGGCCGTCCCGCCGAGGACGCGCTGCGGATCATGAAGCAGTCGGACATCGGGCCGTTCGGCGTGCTCACCCTGCTGTTCACGCTGCTCGCCCAGGTCGCCGCGCTGGCGCAGCTCTACGACGCCTCCTGGACGCGCGGCGCGACCGCCGCCGTCGTCTCGGCGGTCGCGGCCCGGCTGGCGCTCACCCTGGCCGCCCGCACCGGCGTGCCGGCCGCCCGGCCGGAGGGGCTGGGCGCGGCGGTCGCCGGTGCGGTCCCCACCCGGTGGGCGGCGGCCGTGGCGGCCGTCTGCGTCGCCGCCGCGGCCGCCGGGGGCGCGCTCACGGGCCCGTACGACGCCGTCCGCGCGGCCCTCGCGGTCGTCCTCGCCGTCGCCGCCGCCGAACTCCTGCTGCGCCACGCGGTCCGCCGCTTCGGCGGCGTCACCGGGGACGTCTTCGGCGCCGTCGCGGAGACCGCGGCGACCACGTCCCTGATCGCCCTCTGCCTGGGCGGCTAGGGCAACTCCACGGGCCTTCACGACTGTCCTGTTTGTCATGCGTGGCGGGGCTCACGGGGTGCGAGGATCGGCTCAGGGCCGTGACGCCGCCGCCTGGTTGAACACCCGCGTGCGTGAGCGACCGCACGCGCACGCGTAGGCTCATTGCGGGGTCCGCCCCATCGGTTCGCCGCGCCGGTGGGACACACCCCCGGTGACGACCGCTCCCCCGGCCCGGATCTAGGGTCGGCTGTCGGGTCCGGTCGGCCCACCACTTTCGGCCACCGCAACTTCACATCGGAAGCGAGATTTCACCACCGTGACTGCTCTCACTCTCAGCACCGCCGCGGCGCCCGGCCTGCGGGCCGACGCGATCGTGATCGGTGTCGCCAAGGGCCCTGCCTCCAGGTCGTCGAACCTGGTCGTCGCCCCGGGCGCCGAGGCCGTGGACAAGGCCTACGACGGCCGGCTCGCCGCCGTCCTGGAGACCCTCGGGGCCACCGGCGCCGAGGGAGAGGTGACGAAGCTGCCCGCCCCGGCCGGCTTCAAGGCGCCGCTCGTGCTGGCGGTGGGTCTGGGCGGGGAGCCCGAGAAGGACGCCTCTTACGACGCCGAAGCCCTGCGCAAGGCGGCCGGTGTGGCCGCCCGCACCCTCGCCGGCGCCAAGAAGGCCGCCTTCGCCCTGCCCGTGACGGACGCCGCCGACCTCGGCGCCGTCGCCGAGGGCGTCGGACTGGGCGCCTACTCCTTCGACGCCTACAAGCAGCAGGCCGAGGACCCCAAGGCCAAGAACGGCAAGGCCCCGCTCGCCGAGGCCGTCCTGCTCGGCGGCAAGCCGCGCGACGCCGCCCACAAGGCCGCGCTCGCCCGCGCCGGCGCCGTCACCGAGGAGCTCAACCGCGCCCGCGACCTGATCAACATGCCGCCGAACGACCTCAACCCCGAGGCGTTCGCCGCGATCGCGCAGGACGCGGCCAAGGCGCACGGCGTGAAGATCCAGATCCTCGACGAGAAGGCGCTCACCAAGGGCGGCTACGGCGGCATCCTCGGCGTCGGCGCCGGTTCCGCGTCGCCCCCGCGCCTGGTGAAGCTGTCCTACACCTCGTCCAAGGCGAAGAAGCACCTCGCCTTCGTCGGCAAGGGCATCACCTACGACTCGGGCGGCATCTCGCTGAAGCCGGCCGGCCACAACGAGACGATGAAGTGCGACATGAGCGGCGCCGCGGCGGTCTTCGCGGCCGTCGTCGCCGTCGCGCGGCTCGGTCTCGACGTCAACGTCACCGCGTGGCTGGCGCTGGCCGAGAACATGCCCTCCGGCTCCGCCACCCGCCCCGGCGACGTCCTGCGGATGTTCAGCGGCAAGACGGTGGAGGTGCTCAACACCGACGCCGAGGGACGCCTCGTCCTCGCCGACGCGCTGTGGGCGGCCTCGCAGGAGAAGCCCGACGCGATCGTGGACGTCGCGACCCTCACCGGCGCGATGATGCTGGCGCTGGGCAACCGGACGTTCGGCGTCATGGCCAACGACGACGCGTTCCGCTCCGCGGTGTACGAGGCGGCGGAGGAGGTCGGCGAGCCGGCGTGGCCGATGCCGCTGCCCGAGCACCTGCGCAAGGGGATGGACTCCGCCACCGCCGACATCGCGAACATGGGCGAGCGGATGGGCGGCGGTCTCGTCGCGGGGCTGTTCCTGCGGGAGTTCGTGGGCGAGGGGATCGCCTGGGCGCACCTGGACATCGCCGGGCCCGCGTACAACGAGGGCGGGCCTTTCGGGTACACGCCCAAGGGCGGGACGGGTACGGCCGTGCGGACGCTGGTGCGGCTTGCGGAGCTGACCGCCGCCGGTGACCTGGGCTGACGCCCGCTTACGGGACGCGGGGGACTGTGCGCCTGATCACTCGGTTCCGTCCGCCGTACGGCGGGCGCGGGCCGGGTGGGGCTGGTCGCGCAGTCCCCCGCGCCCCTTTGGCCCGGACAGTGGGGCGTCTCACATAGGTGCCCTGTGTCTCGTCGGCCTCCGACAAGTGCGAGGATGGGCGTCGGCAGGACAGGGCCCCCACCACAGGGCCGGAGAAAGAGCGGCCGGACACCAGCCGCCGGCGGTCAGCGACGACCGGCGCACGGCGCACATGCATGGAGGACGTGACGTGGCGAACGACGCCAGCACCGTTTTCGACCTAGTGATCCTCGGCGGCGGCAGCGGCGGTTACGCCGCGGCACTGCGCGGGGCGCAGCTGGGCCTGGACGTCGCCCTGATCGAGAAGGACAAGGTCGGCGGGACCTGCCTGCACCGGGGTTGCATCCCCACGAAGGCGCTGCTGCACGCGGGCGAGATCGCCGACCAGGCCCGTGAGAGCGAGCAGTTCGGCGTCAAGGCGACCTTCGAGGGCATCGACATCGCCGGGGTCCACAAGTACAAGGACGGCGTCGTCTCCGGCCTGTACAAGGGCCTCCAGGGACTCGTCGCCTCCCGCAAGGTGACGTACATCGAGGGCGAGGGACGGCTGTCGTCCCCGACCTCCGTCGACGTGGACGGCAAGCGCATCCAGGGCCGTCACATCCTGCTGGCGACCGGCTCCGTGCCCAAGTCGCTGCCGGGCCTGGAGATCGACGGCGACCGGATCATCTCCTCCGACCACGCCCTCGTCCTGGACCGCGTGCCGAAGTCCGCGATCATCCTCGGCGGCGGTGTCATCGGCGTCGAGTTCGCCTCGGCGTGGAAGTCCTTCGGCGCGGACGTGACCGTCATCGAGGGTCTGAAGCACCTCGTCCCGGTCGAGGACGAGAACTCCTCCAAGCTCCTCGAGCGCGCCTTCCGCAAGCGCGGCATCAAGTTCAACCTGGGCACCTTCTTCGAGAAGGCCGAGTACACCCAGGACGGCGTCAAGGTCACCCTCGCCGACGGCAAGGAGTTCGAGGCCGAGGTGCTGCTGGTCGCCGTCGGCCGCGGCCCGGTCTCGCAGGGCCTCGGCTACGAGGAGCAGGGCGTCGCGATGGACCGCGGCTACGTCCTCGTCGACGAGTACATGCGCACCAACGTCCCGACCATCTCCGCCGTCGGCGACCTGGTGCCCACGCTCCAGCTCGCGCACGTCGGCTTCGCCGAGGGCATCCTGGTGGCGGAGCGCCTGGCCGGCCTGAAGACCGTACCGATCGACTACGACGGTGTGCCGCGGGTGACGTACTGCCACCCCGAGGTCGCCTCCGTCGGCATCACCGAGGCCAAGGCCAAGGAGATCTACGGCGCGGACAAGGTCGTCGCTCTGAAGTACAACCTGGCGGGCAACGGCAAGAGCAAGATCCTCCAGACCGCGGGCGAGATCAAGCTCGTCCAGGTCAAGGACGGCGCCGTGGTCGGCGTCCACATGGTCGGCGACCGCATGGGCGAGCAGGTCGGCGAAGCCCAGCTGATCTACAACTGGGAGGCGCTGCCTGCCGAGGTCGCCCAGCTCGTCCACGCCCACCCGACGCAGAACGAGGCGCTCGGCGAGGCCCACCTGGCCCTCGCGGGCAAGCCGCTGCACGCGCACGACTGACCCCTCGGTCGACGAAGCGACGATCCAGACTTCCGCAATTCGTAAGGAGCAACAGAAACCATGGCGGTTTCCGTAACCCTTCCGGCGCTCGGCGAGAGCGTCACCGAGGGCACTGTCACCCGCTGGCTGAAGGCCGAGGGCGAGCGCGTCGAGGCCGACGAGCCGCTGCTGGAGGTGTCGACCGACAAGGTCGACACCGAGATCCCCTCGCCCGCCGCCGGCATCCTGGCCTCCATCAAGGTCGCCGAGGACGAGACCGTGGAGGTCGGCGCCGAGCTGGCCCTCATCGACGACGGCACCGGCGCGCCGGCCGCCGCCCCGGCCCCGGCCGCCGAGCCGGTCGCCGAGCCCGCTCCCGAGCCGGCCGCGGCCGCCCCCTCCACCGAGCAGGAGGCCCCGGCCCCCGCTCCCACCGCCGAGGCCGCTGCCGGCGGCGGTTCCGCCGAGGGCACCGACGTGGTCCTGCCCGCGCTGGGCGAGTCCGTCACCGAGGGCACCGTCACCCGCTGGCTGAAGTCGGTCGGCGACTCCGTCGAGGCCGACGAGCCGCTGCTGGAGGTGTCGACGGACAAGGTCGACACCGAGATCCCGGCGCCCACCGCCGGTGTGCTGCTCGAGATCGTCGTCGGCGAGGACGAGACCGCCGAGGTCGGCGCCAAGCTGGCCGTCATCGGCGCCCCGGGCGCGGCTCCGGCCGCCGCTCCGGCCCCCGCCGCCCCGGCCCCGGCCGCCGAGGCCCCCGCCCCGGCCGCGCCCGCTCCGGCCCCGGCGGCGCCCGCCGCTGCGGCCCCGGCTCCGCAGGCGCCCACGGCTCCGGCCCCGCAGCAGCAGACCACCCCGGCTCCCGAGCCGGTCCCGTCCGCTCCGGCTCCCGCGCCCGCACCGGCTCCCGCCCCGGCGGCCCCGGCCGCGCCCGCCCCCGCCGCCTCGGGCGCCGGTGACGACGGCGCGTACGTGACCCCGCTGGTGCGCAAGCTCGCCGCCGAGAACGGCGTCGACCTGGGCTCCGTCAAGGGCACCGGTGTCGGCGGCCGGATCCGCAAGCAGGACGTGCTCTCCGCCGCCGAGGCCGCGAAGGCCGCCGCCGCCGCTCCGGCCCCGGCCGCCGCCGCTGCCCCGGCCGCCAAGAAGGCGCCCACCCTGGAGGCCTCCCCCCTCCGTGGCCAGACCGTCAAGATGCCGCGCATCCGCAAGGTCATCGGCGACAACATGGTCAAGGCCCTGCACGAGCAGGCGCAGCTGTCCTCGGTCGTCGAGGTCGACGTCACCCGCCTGATGAAGCTCCGCGCCAAGGCCAAGGACTCCTTCGCCGCGCGCGAGGGCGTCAAGCTCTCGCCGATGCCGTTCTTCGTGAAGGCGGCGGCCCAGGCGCTGAAGGCCCACCCGGTCATCAACGCCAAGATCAACGAGGCCGAGGGCACGATCACCTACTTCGACTCCGAGAACGTCGGGATCGCGGTGGACTCCGAGAAGGGCCTGATGACCCCGGTCATCAAGCACGCGGGCGACCTCAACATCGCCGGCATCGCCAAGGCCACGGCGGAGCTCGCGGGCAAGGTCCGCGCCAACAAGATCACCCCGGACGAGCTGTCCGGCGCGACCTTCACCGTCTCCAACACCGGTTCGCGCGGTGCGCTCTTCGACACGATCATCGTGCCGCCGGGCCAGGTCGCGATCCTCGGCATCGGTGCCACGGTGAAGCGTCCGGCCGTCATCGAGACGGAGGAGGGCACGGTCATCGGCGTCCGCGACATGACGTACCTGACCCTGTCCTACGACCACCGTCTGGTGGACGGCGCCGACGCCGCGCGTTACCTGACCGCGGTGAAGGCGATCCTGGAGGCCGGCGAGTTCGAGGTCGAGCTCGGCCTCTGAGCCCTTCCGCCGACCCGCGCACGGTCGTACGGCGCCCCCTCCGGAGCCCTCGGGCTTCCGGTGGGGGCGCCGTCGTGTTACCCAGGCGTGTAAGTCTCGTCTCACCTGCGGGAAAGCGCCCCCGCGCACCTTCCGGCGCGGGCTGACGGCCGTATTGTTTCTCCACGTCACCGCCGCCCCAGGGGCCGATGCGCGGCCCCTCCCTAAGGAGCACTCATGACCGCGCCCGTCGTCCACTCGCTGCGCGAACAGATCCGCGAGCACATCGTGGAGGGGATCGTCAGCGGTCGCTGGAAGCCGGGCGAGCGGATCGTGGAGCGGCGGATCGCCACCGAGCTGGAGGTCAGCCAGACGCCGGTGCGGGAGGCGCTGCGCGAGCTGGAGTCGCTGCGGCTGATCGAGTCCGCGCCGAACAAGGGCGTCCGGGTGCGGAACCTGACGGCGGCCGACCTGGAGGAGAGCTACCCGGTCCGGGCCGGTCTGGAGGCGATCGCGGCGGAACTGGCGGCCGCGCGGCTGGCGGAGGACTGCTCGGCCCTGGAGACGCACGTGGCGGCGCTCTACGAGGCCGACCGCGCCGCCGACGGCACCGGGCAGGTGCGGCACACGGTGGGCTTCCACCGCGAACTGGTGCGCGCGGCGGGCAACTCGGTGCTGCTGCACACCTGGGAGGGCCTGGGCATCGAGGTCTTCACGGCCCTGTCGATCCGCTGGCTGGGCACGGTCCAGCAGTCGTACGCGGAGGAGCACCAGGCCCTGGTGGAGGCCTTCCAGAACCGCGACCCCGACATAGGCCGCCTGGTGAAGAACCACGTCCTCGGCTGCGCCCCCCGAGCAGCAGACCCAACCCCCTGACCCCGCCCCCAAGGGGCGCGGGGAACGGCGCGCCAAGCCCCCACAACCCGCACCCACACCCCCCAGCCGACGGCACCACTCCCCCACCCCAGCGACGACCCCCTAGGGGCGGGGAACTGCGCGCCCAGCCCCCACCAACCCGCAGCCGCACCGGCACCCACACCCCCCATCTCACCTCACCTGCAAAAACTCCGCCCACAAAGACACCCCGTGCCCCCGTCGGAGACACCCCGTGCCGACTTTCTCGTGATCAAGAGGTTTTGCCCCGCAACCCTTTGATCGATCATCGATCACCGGGTTATTGTCGCCGACGGGCTCTCACCCGAGCCCCACCGCCCTGTCCTGCCAAGAACAAGGGCACCCCGATCCCCCGACCGATGAGGGAACCCCCTTCGACTGAGGAAGGCGGCGACATGACCGACCCCCACGCCAACCAGCCGAGCGCGCTCGACCAGCTCCCCGACCGGGACCCGGAGGAGACCGCCGAATGGCAGGCCTCGCTGGACGCGGTCGCCCAGGCGGCCGGGCCGCACCGTGCCGCGTACCTGATGCGGCGCACGCTGGAGCGTGCCGAGGGCAACGGCATCGCGCTGCCCAAGCTGCTCGAGACGGACTACGTCAACACCATCCCCACCTCCGCCGAGCCCGCCGCCCCCGGCGACGAGGCGCTGGAGGCCCGGATCACCGCCTGGAACCGCTGGAACGCGGCCGCGATGGTGACCAGGGGCAGCAAGCACGGCGTCGGCGGCCACATCGCCACATTCGCCTCCGCGGCCTGGCTCTACGAGACCGGCTTCAACCACTTCTTCAAGGGCAAGGAATCGCAGGATTCCCCCGGCTCGGGCGACCAGCTCTACATCCAGGGCCACGCCTCCCCCGGCATCTACGCCCGCGCCTTCCTCGACGGCCGGCTCAACGAGCACCACCTCGACAACTTCCGCCAGGAGGCGGCGGGCAACGGCCTCCCGTCCTACCCGCACCCGCGCCGGCTGCCCTGGCTGTGGGAGTTCCCGACGGTGTCGATGGGCCTCGGCCCGCTCTCCGCGATCTACCAGGCGCGCTTCAACCGCTATCTGACCAACCGCGGCATCAAGGACGTCTCCGCCTCCCACGTCTGGGCCTTCCTCGGCGACGGCGAGATGGACGAGCCCGAGTCGACGGCCGCGCTCGCGCTGGCGAGCCGCGAGGGCCTGGACAACCTGACCTTCGTCATCAACTGCAACCTGCAGCGCCTCGACGGTCCCGTCCGCGCCAACTTCAAGATCGTGCAGGAGCTGGAGGCCCAGTTCCGCGGCGCCGGCTGGAACGTCGTCAAGACGCTGTGGGGCACCGCCTGGGACGAGCTGCTCCAGCTCGACACCACCGGCGCGCTCGTCCGCCGCCTGCGCGAGGTGCCGGACGCCCAGGTGCAGACGTACCAGACCCGCGACGCCGCCTACATCCGCGAGGACTTCTTCGGCAAGGACCCGGCGCTCGCCGAGATGGCGAAGCTGCTGAGCGACGACAAGATCCTCGAGTGTTTCCACCTCTCCCGAGGCGGCCACGAGGCGCGCAAGGTGTACGCCGCCTACAAGGCCGCGGTCGAGTTCAAGGGCGCGCCGACGGTCATCCTGGCGCAGACGGTCAAGGGCCACACCCTCGGCCCGGGCTTCGCGTCGAAGAACGCCAACCACCAGATGAAGAAGCTGACGGTGGACGAGTTCAAGGCCATGCGCGACCTGCTCGAACTGCCGATCCCGGACGCGCGGTTCGAGGACGGGGTCGTCCCCTACAGCCACCCCGGCGCCGACTCGCCCGAGGTCCGCTACCTCCAGGAGCGCCGGGCCGCCCTCGGCGGCCCCGCCCCGGCCCGCCGCGTGCACCCGGTCGCGCCGCTGCCCGCGCCCGCGGAGAAGACGTTCGCCTCCTTCGACAAGGGCTCCGGCTCGCAGAACGTCGCCACCACGATGGCCTTCGTCCGCCTGGTCAAGGACCTGGTCCGCGACAAGGAGACCGGGAAGCGCTGGGTGCCGATCGTCCCCGACGAGGCGCGCACCTTCGGCATGGAGTCGCTCTTCCCATCGCTCGGGATCTACTCCCCCAAGGGCCAGACGTACGAGCCGGTCGACCGCGACCAGCTGATGTACTACAAGGAGGCCCAGAACGGGCAGATCCTCAACGAGGGGATCACCGAGGCCGGTTCGATGGCCGACTTCATCGCCGCGTCCACGTCGTACGCGACGCACGGCGAGGCCATGATCCCGTTCTACATCTTCTACTCGATGTTCGGCTGGCAGCGCACGGCCGACCAGATGTGGCAGCTGGGCGACCAGCTCGGCCGCGGCTTCCTCGTCGGCGCCACGGCGGGCCGTACGACGCTGACGGGCGAGGGCCTGCAGCACGCCGACGGCCACTCCCCGGTCATCGCCGCGACCAACCCGGCGGCGCTGACGTACGACCCGGCGTTCGCGTACGAGGTCGCCACGATCGTCAAGGACGGTCTGCGCCGGATGTACGGCGAGGCGGCCGACGGTGAGGACCAGGACGTCTTCTACTACCTCACCGTCTACAACGAGCCGATGCCGCAGCCGGCCAAGCCGTCGGGCCTCGGCATCGACGAGGGCATCGTCAAGGGCCTGTACCGCTTCAACACCGCGGAGTCGGCGGGGCTCGCCCCGGCCGCCAACGCGCCGCGCGTCCAGCTGCTCGGCTCCGGCACGGCGATCCACTGGGCGCTCGCGGCGCAGAAGCTGCTCGCCGAGGACTGGGGCGTGGCCGCCGACGTGTGGTCGGCGACCTCGTGGACGGAGCTGCGCCGGGACGCGCTGGAGGCCGACGCGGCCCTGCTGCGCGGCGAGGAGCGCATCCCGTACGTCCGGCAGGCGCTGAACGGCGCGGAGGGCCCGGTGCTCGCGGTCTCCGACTACATGCGCCAGGTCCCCGACCAGATCGCCCAGTGGGTCGAGCAGGACTACTCCTCCCTCGGCGCGGACGGCTTCGGTCTCTCCGACACCCGTGAGGCGGCCCGCCGTCACTTCGGCGTCGACGCGCCGTCGATCGTCGTCGCGGCCCTGGCCCAGCTGGCGAAGCGGGGCGAGGTGCAGGCGACGGCCGTGAAGGAGGCCCGGGCCCGGTACGGGCTGTAGTAGTTCCGTCGGACCGGCCCAGGGGGTCGAGGAGGCTCGCCTTCTCGACCCCCTGGGCCGGTCCTGTCCCGGCGGCGTTCGTGGAGCCGTACCGGGGCGGTGAATGCGCCGCACTCCGGGTGCGTCCCGCCCCTCCAGGCACGATGCTGGGACCCGTGATGGACGAGACGGAGTTCTGGGAGCTGGTCGACGCCGCCCGTGAGGCCGCCGAGGGGGACCCCGAGGAACAGGCCGACGTGCTCGTGGACCGGCTGCTGCGGCTGGACCCGGATCTGGTGCTGGACTTCGCCCGTCACTTCGAAGCCCGCTACAACCGGGCGTACACCTGGGATCTGTGGGGCGCGGCCTGGGTGCTGTTGGACGGGGCGAGCGACGACGCCTTCGACTTCTTCCGCTGCTGGCTGATCGGCCAGGGCCGGGAGGTCTACGAGGGGGCGGTGCACGATCCGGACTCGCTCGCCGACCTGCTGGGCGACTTCGACGAGGAGATCGACGGCGACGGCGAGGAACTCGGCTACGCGGCCGACGAGGCCTACGAACAGCTCACCGGGACCGTCGCCCCGGACCTGGGCATCCCGCCCGCGCGGGCGGAACCCGAGGGCACGCCACTGGACTTCGAGAACGCCCGCGTCCTCGCCGAGCGCTATCCCCGGCTGTGGGAGCGGTTCAAGGAGTGAGCGTTCCTGTGGACGCGGGGACCGAGGTGGCGTCGGTGCGGCCCTGGAGCCGGGCCGCCGTCCGCCGGATCTGAGGCAGGCGCGCGGTGAGGGCGGCGCCGGGGCAGGTCGTCTCGAAGCCGTCGTCGTGGCCGGCGAGCGCGGGCAGGGAGACGGTGACGCCGGCGTCGTAGCGGCTGCGGCTGCTGCTGGAGGTCAGCCGGACCGTCGCCCTGGGGTCGATTCCGGCGGGGCCGAGTTTCCAGGCGGCGAGGGCCGCGATCGCGTCGAGCATCGGCTGCGGCACGTGCGTCCCGGCGGTGAAGGTGCCCAGCGCGGCGACGCCCGCCGTGCGGTGGTTGAAGCCCTGGGTGTGCGCGCCGGTGACGGCGCGGTCGATCCCGCCGGCGCGGCCCTCGTAGATGGTTCCGCAGCGGTCGACGAGGAAGTTGTAGCCGATGTCGTCCCAGCCCCGGGCGCCGGTCTGGCCGGCGTAGAGATGGCGGATGACGCGGGGCGCGTCGGCGCAGTCGTAGGCGTTGGGCGAGTCGGTGTGGTGGACGAAGACGGCGACGACCCGGTCGTCGAGGCGGGGCGGCGGCTGGGTGCGGCCGGCGAGGTCCGCGAGCCAGACGGAGCGCGGTACGACGGGCGGCCGGGGGGCGAGGTGCGCCACGGTGTGACGGGGGCCGGCGGAGGGCAGGGCGCGGGCGGTGGCGGCGCGCTCGGCGCGGTCCGCGCACAGCACCAGGGCGAGGACGGCGAGCCCGGGCAGGCAGGCGAGGATCATGAGGAGCGGCCTGGGCGGGCGCGCCGGGGGCCGTCCTCGCGCCCTGAGGTGGGCGGCCTGTCGGATGGCACGCATGGTCCCACTGTCGGTGGGTTCGTACCGGTCCGCGATGTGTGGTGTGCCACGTGGTGGAACCATCGTCCCTGTCCGCACCGTTTTCCGGGTAGACGCACGCGTGACCGGTTAGGTCCTCCCCCGCGCGTGTGGCCGAATCACGGCTGATCACCGGGCCGGTCCCGCACGTACTAGAGGATCCCTGAGAAAGGCGGCCGCGTGGACCTGCTCGACATCCTGCTGGTGCTGGTGATGCTGGCGTACGCGGCCTCGGGGTACCGGCGCGGCCTGGTGGCCGGCTGTGTGTCGCTCGCCGGTTTCGTGGGTGGCGCGGCGGTGGGCGTCTGGGCGTTGCCGTGGGTGATGGGCCTGGTGACGACGGGTACGACGGCGGCGACGGTGACGGCGGTGCTCACGGTGCTGGTGCCGGCGGCGGTCGGGCACGAGCTGGCGAGTCGGCTGGCGTTGCGGCTGCGCAGGGAGCTGGACCGGGGACCGTTGCGGGTGGCCGACGGGGTCGGCGGGGCCGCGGCGAACGCGGCGGCGGTGCTGATCGTGTCGTGGGTGGCGGCGAGCGTGCTGGGCGCGTCGGCGTCGCCGATGGTGACGTCGGCGATCCGGGAGTCCCGGCTGCTGGGCACGGTGCAGCACTCGATGCCGGACACCACCCCGGCGTGGTTCGCGCGGGCGACGTCCGCGCTCACCCAGGCGGGCTTCCCGCAGGTGTTCAACCCGTTCGAGACGGAGTCGACGGCCGAGGTCGCCAGGCCCTCCGGTGACAACGTGACGCCGGCCGCGACCAGCGCGGCCAAGCTGAGCACGGTGAAGGTCGAGGGCGCCGCCGGCAGCCAGGGCCGCGAGGGCAGTGGGTTCGTGTACGCGGCCGAGCATGTGATGACCAACGCGCACGTGGTGGCGGGCATCGACTACCCGACCGTGCGGATCGGGGGCGTGGGACCCTCGTACGACGCGAAGGTGGTGCTGTTCGATCCGGCCAAGGACGTGGCCGTGCTGTACGTCCCGAACCTGCGCGCGCCGCTGCTGCGCTTCGACGAGGCGGCCTCCCGCGGGGACGCGGCGGTGGTCGCGGGCTATCCGCAGGACGGCGGCCTCGACCTCCAGGCGGCGACGGTCGCGGGCCGGGTGGACGCGATCGGCCGGAACATCTACAACGACGCGACGGTCACCCGCGAGATCTACTCGATCCGCTCGACCGTCCGGCCGGGCAACTCCGGGGGGCCGCTGCTGACCACCGACGGCATGGTCTTCGGCGTGGTCTTCGCCCGCTCCACCTCGGACGCCGAGACGGGCTACGTCCTGACGGCGGCGGAGGTCGCCGACGACGCCGAACGCGCGGCGACGGCGACGCAGGCGGTGGACACGGGCGGCCTGATCGAGTCGTGAGCGGGCGCACCACCGTCGCCGAGCGCGGCTACAGGGGGCGCCCCATGAAGACGTCGTCGACGTACTCCCCGCGCAGCAGGAACTCCTGCGGCAGGACGCCCTCCACCACGAAGCCCTCGGACGCGTAGAGCGCCCGGGCGGGGGCGTTGTGGCCGAGGACGCGCAGGGTGAGCCGGCGTGCGCCGCGCCGGCGGGCCTCCTCGACGGCCGCGCGGAGCAGAGCCCGCCCCACTCCGCGGCCGCGCGCCTCGTCGGCGACGGCGAGGCCCTGGATCTGCCGGACATGGGCGTTGCAGGCGAGGCCGGTGGGGAAGCCGAGGCGGATGTAGCCGACGAGGCGGGGGCCGAGTTCGGCGACCAAGTGGTCCCCGGGGAGGTGGCGTTCGTCGAAGAAGGGCCCGTACGGCGGCTGCGGCTCCGGCGTGACGGCGTGCAGCGGGGACCAGGTCAGCCGGTCGAGGAGGGCGAGGGCGTCGTCGTCTGCGGGCCTGGCCGGGCGTATGCGCGGGGCGTCGGGGTGCGGGCACGGGGGTGTGCGCGGGGCGTCGGGGGCGGTGGGCATGCGGGTCACCCTATGGTCCGTCCGCCGGGTTCGGGGCGGGGTTTTCCGCGGGTTCCGGGCAGGATGGCGGCATGGTAGCTACGCGAATCGTGGTGGCCGGCGCGTCCGGTCTCATCGGCGGCGCCCTGGTGCGGTCCCTGGCCGCGGACGGGCACGAGGTGGTGCGCCTGGTGCGCCGTGCGCCCCGGGGCGACGGCGAGGTGCGCTGGGATCCGGAGCGGGGGCGGGTGGACGAGGCCGGGCTCGCCGGGTGCGACGCGGTGGTCAACGTGGCGGGCGCGGGCGTGGGGGACCACCGCTGGACGGACGCCTACAAGAAGCGGATCCACGACAGCCGGGTGCACGGCACGGCGGCGCTGGCCCGCGCGGTGGCCTCGCTGCCCGAGCGGGACCGGCCGCGGGTCCTCGTCAACGGCAGTGCCATCGGTTTCTACGGCGAGACGGGCGAGCGGGTCGTCGACGAGGACGCGCCCGCCGGGCGGGGTTTCCTGCCGGAGCTGTGCGTGGAGTGGGAGGCGGCCGCGGCCCCCGCCGCGGAGGCGGGCGTGCGGACGGTGTTCGCGCGCACCGGGCTGGTCGTCGCCCGGGGCGGCGGCGCCTGGGGGCGGCTGTTCCCGCTCTTCCAGGCCGGGTTGGGCGGACGGATGGGCGACGGACGGCAGTACTGGTCGTTCGTGTCGCTGCACGACGAGGTCGCGGCGCTGCGGCATCTGCTGGACCGGGACGACCTGTCGGGGCCGTTCAACCTGACCGCGCCGGAGCCCCTGACGAACCGTGAGATCACGGCGGCGATGGGGCGGGTGCTGCGCCGGCCGACGCTGTTCCCGGTGCCGGCGCCGGTGCTGCGGGCGGCGCTGGGCGAGATGGCCGGGGACGTGCTGGGCAGCGCGCGGGTGGTGCCGAAGCGGCTGCTGGAGTCGGGGTTCACCTTCGCGTTCCCCGGGATCGAGGACGCCCTGCGCGCCGCCTGAGACACCGTCAGTTCACTGTCGGGTCAGGTGGTTTCGACCGAGGGTCGTATGCGACCGCCGTGCGACCGTGCCCCGTCCATGTGCGACTGTTCCCGACCGTTCGCGGCCCTACCCTCGATCCGAACTCGGGTATCCCGGAAGCCTGTTGGGGGCATCACGTCTCCACCGGCCGCGCAACCTCGAGGCGAGGAGGGGCACGTGCTTGAGCCCGCTTACCAGGCAGACGTCGTCATCGTGGGGGCCGGGGTCGCCGGTCTCTCCGCGGCGCATCGGCTGACCGGCGCAGGACTGACGACGACGGTCCTGGAGGCCGCCCCTTGTGTGGGCGGCCGCATGGCGACCGAGAAGGTCGACGGTTTCCGGCTCGACCGCATCGGACAGCTGTTGTCCACGGCGTATCCCGAACTGACGCTCTCCCCGGGGCTGGACGCTCTGGTGCTGCGTCCGTTCGCCCCGGGAGTGCTGCTGCACAGCGACGGAAGCCGCCACCGTGCGGGCGCACAGCCGGGCGCGGGAGGTGCACGGAGCGCGAGGGGCGCACTTCACGCCGTGCGCGCCCTGGCGAGCGCCCCTCGGCCGGGGGCGCTGCCTCGCCCCGGAGGGCTGTCCAAGCCGCGCGCCGCCGCGCCCGGGGCTGTGGCGGTCCCGCCGCGGGTGCGTGCGGGGGCGCCGCTGGGCACCGCCGTGGACCAGGCGCGGCTCGGCGCCGCGCTGACCCGGCTCGCGGCCACGCCCGTGGAGCACCTGCTGCGCCGCCCCGAGGCGCCGGCCGCGCAGGCCCTGGCGGCCCGCGGGCTACCCGCCCGTACCATCGACGGCTTCCTGCGTCCGCTGCTCGCCGCGCTGCTGTGCGACCCGGCGCTCACCACCTCCAGCCGGTGCGCCGACCTCGCGCTGCACGCGTTCGCCGCCGGGCGGCTGTGCCTGCCGGAGGGCGGCGCGGACGTGCTGCCGGAGCTGCTCGCGCGGACGCTGCCGGCGGGGACCGTGCACACGGGGGTGCGGGTCACCTCGGTGTCGACGACCGAGGTGGCGACCGCCGAGCACGGGGTGTTCCGGTGCCGGGCGGTGCTGGTGGCGACCGACGCCCGTACGGCGGCGGAGCTGCTGCCCGGGCTGCGGGTGCCCGGCTTCCACCCCGTGACGGTCCTGCACCACACGACCGACGAGCCGCCGGCGACCGGGGCCTCGCTGGTCCTGGACGCCGACCGGGGCGGTCCGGTCGCCCACACGGCGGTGGTCAGCGAGGTCGACCCGAGCCGGGCGCCGGCCGGGCGGACGCTGATCTCCTCCACAGTCCTCGGCCCGCCGCCGGCCGGCGTCGACACTGCGGTCCGTATCCATCTCGCCCGGCTGTACGGCGTCCCGACCGCACGCTGGGAGACGCTCGCCGTGCACCACACCCCGGAGGCGGTCCCCGCGATGCCGGCTCCGCACGATCTGCGGCGGCCGGTGCGGCTGCTGGCGGGGCTGTACGTGTGCGGCGACCACCGGGACAGCAGCACCGTGCAGGGGGCGTTGCACTCGGCTCATCGGGCGGCGGCGGCGATCCTCACCGACCTCGGGGCCGCCGGGTCCCTCCACTCGGCCGACCCCGCACCGACGGCGCCCCGGCAGGCAGCGGCCTGAACGCACTGGAGGGGCTCCGGGGGCTCCGCCCCGGAGCCCCCGGCCCGTGCGGGGCCCTTCGGCCGCCCCCGCCGCCGTCCGTCAGCCCAGCGCCGCCACCCTCTCGCGGTACACCCTGGCCGGGCCCGCGTCCCGGTAGGGCTCCAGGCGCCGCTCGAAGTCCCGTACGTACTCCACCGCCCGCACGGAGCGCATCTCGGCGGCCTGGCCGGCGGCCTCGGCCGCCAGCAGGCACGCCTGTTCCAGCTCCCCCAGGCCCAGTCGCGCCGACGCCAGCACCACCCGGCACAGGAGCCGGCTGCGCGCGTACCCCGCGGGGCGCAGCCGCAAGGAGCGTTCGGCGTGCTGCGCCGCCGCCCGGAACTGCTGGAGATCCCGGTGGCAGTGCCCGAACTCGTCGGCGAGCTGCCCCTCGTCGAAGAACCGGGCCCAGAACGGCACCTCGTCCCCCGGCTTGGCCGTCTCCAGCGCCCGCTCCGCCCGCACCAGGGAGGCGGTGCACGCCCGCACCTCCCCCAGCGTCCCGTGCCCCCGCGCCTCCGCCGCGTGCAGCAGCGCCTGGACGACGGGCGGCGCGCCGCCGCCGACGCCCTGCTGGGCGACGCGCGCGAGCTGCACCGCCTCCCGCCCGTGGCCGAGGTAGACGGCCTGGCGGCTCATGGTGACCAGCACGTACGCCCCGTACGCCCGGTCCCCGGCGGCCTGCGACAGCCGCAGCGCCTGTACGAAGTACCGCTGGGCGAGCCCGTGCGCGGCGATGTCGAAGGAGGTCCAGCCGGCGAGGCGGGTGAGGTCGGCGGCGGCGGCGAAAAGCCGGCGTCCGGTCTGCTCGCCGTAGGCGCCGCGCAGCATCGGCTCGCACTCGTGCTCCAGGTAGCGCACGAGGGCCTGGCGGGCGTGGCCGCCGCCGTACATGTCGTCGAGGGTGCGGAAGAGTTCGCCGACGGAGCGGAGCGCCGCGATGTCGCCGCCGGTGACCCGCTGGCCGGGGCCGCGCTCGACGGGGCCCCGCTGCCGGGGCACCCCGGACCCGCCGGGCCCGGCCCTGCCGACGCCGCCCGGCGGGGCGGCGGGCCTGCCCCCGGGACGCGCCTGGGACGGCACCCGGGCCACCACCGCCGCTCCGCCCGGCGCGGGGAGCGCCCCTGCTCCCGCGGCGGCGGGGGCCGGCGCCGGGGCCACGGCCCCCGCCGACGGCTGCTCGCGCGCGACCCTGTCGTCCGCGCGCCCGATCAGCCAGTCCCGGCTGGGCACCACGAGACCTGCCGGGGTGAAGGCGATCTTGCGGAGTTCGGCATGGCTGCCGGAGTCCTTGCGCCAGAGCCCGCCGACGATGTCGACGGCCTCCTCGGGCGTGCCGGCGAACTCCAGTCCCGCGTACACGGGCGCGCAGGCGTCCAGGCCGAGGTCCTGGGCGGTCAGCCGGCGGCCCAGACGCCGGGTGAAGACCTCGGCGATGAGGGCGGGAGTGGTGCCCCGGGGCTGCTGACCGCGCAGCCACCGGGTGACGGAGGTCTTGTCGTATCTGAGGTCCAGGCCGTGTTCGAGACCGAGCTGGTCGACGCGCCGGGCCAGACCCGCGTTGGAGAAGCCCGCTTCTGCGATGAGCGCGGCGAGTTGGCGGTTGGGAGTGCGCTGCGCGGGTCGTTCCGTCATCTGCGGTGCGGTCTCCTGCCTTCCGGGCTGCTGAAGTGCCCGGATTGCCCTGTGAGCAGCCCTAATGGCCTCGTGAACGGCGCGAATGTAGCTGAGCGTGAGCATGCGGTCGCACATCTCGACGTTCATTCATCCGATCGTGTGAGGATTGGCCGCACGGCTGACGTGCCGGGGGCGGACGTACAGTGGCGTGGGCGCGATTCGCGCCAGTCACGTCTAGGGAGGCGCTTTACCGTGAGCGAGCTGCGGTTCGTCCGTATGGGGTTCGGCGCGGACGCCGTCGAGTACCAGGAGGCCTGGGACGAGCAGCGCCGGGTGCACGCGGCCCGGTTCGCCGACGAGGTCCCCGACACCGTCCTGCTGCTGGAGCACCCCCCGGTGTACACGGCGGGCCGGCGCACGGCGGACGACGAGCGGCCGCTGGACGGAACGCCGGTCGTCGACGTGGACCGCGGCGGGAAGATCACCTGGCACGGCCCGGGCCAGCTGGTCGGCTACCCCATCCAGAAGCTCCCGCGCCCGGTGGACGTCGTGGCCCACCTGCGCCGCCTGGAGGACGCGATGATCCGGGTCTGCGCGGAGTTCGGCGTGGAGACCAGCCGGGTGGAGGGCCGGGCCGGGGTCTGGGTCCTCGGCGACCCGGTGGAGCAGCGCCCCGCACTGGGCGGGCTCTCCCTCGACTTCGACCCCCGGCTGACCGACGACGAGTTCGACCCCCGCCTCAACGGCCCCGAGTACGCCCCCTCCAACGCCGGCCAGCGGCGCGAGGACCGCAAGATCTGCGCCATGGGCATCCGGGTCGCCAAGGGCGTCACCATGCACGGCTTCGCCCTGAACGTGAACCCGGACACATCCAACTTCGACAAGATCATCCCCTGCGGCATCCGCGACGCGGGCGTCACCTCCCTCTCCCACGAGCTGGGCCGCGAGGTGACCATCGAGGAGGTCCTGCCCGTCGTGGAGCGCCATCTGACGGACGTACTGGGGAACGCCGACCTGAAGCCGCGGGTCATCGAGGAGACGCCAGCACCCCTGAGCCCGTCCGGCGTCTGAGGACGAGGCCGTCCCGGCCGGAGCGGGGTCCTGGGGGCGGCAGCCCCCAGCGGGGCCGACACCCGCACCGGGTTTCGAATCAACGGGCGTACGCTTAAAGCCGCCGAAGAATCAATCGCTAGGGAGCCGGTCGTGTCCGCAGTCGCACCCGACGGACGCAAGATGCTGCGCCTGGAGGTCCGCAACAGCCAGACCCCCATCGAGCGCAAGCCCGAGTGGATCAAGACCCGGGCGAAAATGGGCCCCGAGTACACGCAGATGCAGAAGCTCGTGAAGAGCGAGGGGCTGCACACCGTCTGCCAGGAAGCCGGCTGTCCCAACATCTACGAGTGCTGGGAGGACCGCGAGGCGACGTTCCTCATCGGCGGCGACCAGTGCACCCGGCGTTGCGACTTCTGCCAGATCGACACCGGCAAGCCCGAGGCCCTCGACCGGGACGAGCCGCGCCGCGTGGGCGAGTCCGTGGTCACCATGGACCTGAACTACGCCACCATCACCGGCGTCGCCCGCGACGACCTGGAGGACGGCGGGGCCTGGCTGTACGCGGAGACCGTGCGCCAGATCCACCAGCAGACCTCGGGGCGCGAGGGCGGCCACACCAAGGTCGAGCTGCTCGCCCCCGACTTCAACGCCGTCCCGGAGCTGCTGCGCGAGGTCTTCGACTCCCGGCCCGAGGTCTTCGCGCACAACGTCGAGACCGTGCCCCGCATCTTCAAGCGGATCCGCCCCGGCTTCCGCTACGAGCGCTCCCTCGGCGTGCTGACCGCCGCCCGCGACCACGGGCTCGTCACCAAGTCGAACCTGATCCTCGGGATGGGCGAGACCCGCGAGGAGGTCAGCGAGGCGCTGCGCCAGCTGCACGAGGCGGGCTGCGAGCTCATCACCATCACCCAGTACCTGCGGCCTTCGGTGCGCCACCACCCGGTGGAGCGCTGGGTGAAGCCGCAGGAGTTCGTCGAGCTGAAGGAGGAGGCCGAGGAGATCGGCTTCTCCGGTGTGATGTCGGGTCCGCTGGTGCGTTCGTCGTACCGCGCCGGCCGGCTCTACGGGATGGCGATGGAGTCGCGCGAGTCCTCCGCTTCGCGGCGCGGCGACGAGGTCGCAGCAGCCCAGGCCGTCTGACACCGGGTCAATCGCCGTTCCCCGGATGGCCGCCGGGCAAGCGTGTGAATTCGGGCACAAGCGGCTACTGGCCGGTAGCGGCCGAAACGACGCGGTCCTGACCGTCCTCGCAGATGAGGGCATACGTCAGGGCCGCGTCGACGTTTATGCCCAGCGCACCGGGGCTTCATGGACGTTTGACCGGTCGGTCACGCCCTGGTAACACCAAACAGTGACGCTGGTATCACTTCACGTCGACCACGTCGTTTCGTGCCCAAGCCGCACTGAGGGGGACCTCCACATGCAGGCCGCGCCCGTCCGCGCCACCGCGATCCCTTCCTTCACCGACGCCCTGCGCGCCGTCGAGTCCCTGCTCATGAGCGGCGGCCAGCGCACCGCCCGGCGCAACGCCTGGACCTCCGTGCTGGAGGACCGCCGCCGCGCCAAGGACCGTTTCGAGGCGCAGCGCGTCCTCGAGGAGTTCACCTCCGTCACCTCCTGACCGCCCCGGCCTTCCAGCAGCCGGACACTGCCGTCGTCGGCGCCGCCGGGGCCACGTAGACTGCGTGGCATGGCGAGGAAGGACACGGCGGCGGACGCCGCTAACCCCGGGCGACTGAAGCAGATCGCCCTGACCTACAAGATGACTCGCAAGGCCGACAAGAAGATCGGTCTTGTTCTCGCGGCTGTCGGAATCGTCACCTTCGGTGTCTTCCTCGCGATCGGCTTCTTGATCGGCCACCCCATCTATCTCGGCATCCTGGGCCTCCTGCTCGCCTTCCTCGCGACGGCGATCGTGTTCGGCCGCAGGGCCGAGCGGGCCGCCTTCGGCCAGATGGAAGGCCAGCCGGGCGCTGCGGCGGCCGTACTGGACAACGTCGGCCGAGGATGGACCACCACGCCGGCGGTGGCCATGAACCGCAGCCAGGACGTGGTGCACCGGGCCGTCGGCAAGGCCGGCATCGTCCTGGTCGCCGAGGGCAACCCGAACCGGGTGAAGGGCCTGCTGGCCGCCGAGAAGAAGAAGATGAACCGCGTGGTCGCGGACGTCCCGGTGCACGACCTGATCGTGGGCACGGGCGAGGGACAGGTCGAGCTGAAGAAGCTGCGGACCACCATGCTGAAGCTGCCGCGGGTGCTGACCGGCCCCCAGGTGACGTCCACCAACGACCGGCTGCGCGCCATGGGCGACCTGATGAGCAACATGCCGCTGCCCAAGGGCCCGATGCCCAAGGGCATGCGCATGCCGAGGGGCGGCCCGAAGGCCCGCTGACCCCTGTCCGACCCCGTCGACGACGAAGGAGGGGCGCCCGGTCGACCGGGCGCCCCTCCTTCGTCTCTTCTCCCTGAAATCCTAGATCCGTACTTCGACGGTCCTGGCCAGCCGGTCGTGGAGGCCACGGCCGTCGCGGTCCCAGATCAGGGGCGGAAGGGCGAGGCAGAGCAGGGCGGTGCGCAGCAGAGCGCGCAGCGGGTTGACCGTGCCGGTGTCCAGGGCGACCACCCGCAGGCCGAAGAGCCGCTTGCCGGGGGTGAAGCCGAGGGTGCCGACGGTCAGCACGCCGGTCACGAAGAAGATGAGCAACGCCCAGTTGCTCGTCGCCTGCCCGTAGCCGTCGGTGATCAGGCCGTATGCGATCAGGAGGCACAGCCCCCAGTCGACGGCCAGCGCGCCGAGCCGGCGGCCGGGGCGGGCGATCGAGCCGGGTCCCGACTCGGGCAGGCCGAGCTGCTCGCCCCGGTACCCGAAGTCGGCGCCGGCGTCCTCCATGGCCGCGCGGGGGCCGGACAGCCACGATCCGAGTGCTTGCCTGTTGTCCACCCGACCACGGTACTGCGCCCGCGTACGACCCGGGCACGGCGGGGGTGGCGGCGCCCGCCGACGGGGCTACGGTGGAACCGAGGGCGGTTAACTTCTGCGAAACAAATGGGTCACGCCCGAGAAATCACCCGTCCCTAGGGTCGGGGTCAGCGTGTGCCACCGCACTGGCCGCACGAACGAACTACCACCCCGGCGCGACGGTCGGGAGTAGGAGGAGCTGGATGTTCCAGAACGCCGACGAGGCCAAGAAGTTCATCGCGGACGAGGACGTCAAGTTCGTCGACGTCCGCTTCTGCGACCTGCCGGGCGTCATGCAGCACTTCACGGTGCCCGTCGAGGCGTTCGACCCGGACGAGGAGCTCGCGTTCGACGGCTCGTCGATCCGCGGTTTCCAGGCGATCCACGAGTCCGACATGGCGCTGCGCGCCGACCTGTCGACGGCGCGCGTGGACCCGTTCCGCCGTGACAAGACGCTGAACATCAACTTCTTCATCCACGACCCGATCACGGGCGAGCAGTACTCCCGTGACCCGCGCAACGTGGCGAAGAAGGCCGAGGCCTACCTCGCGTCGACCGGTATCGCGGACACCGCGTACTTCGGCCCCGAGGCCGAGTTCTACGTTTTCGACAGCGTGCGCTTCCAGACCTCCGCGAACGAGTCCTTCTACCACATCGACTCCGAGGCCGGCGCCTGGAACACCGGTGCGCTGGAGGACAACCGCGGTTACAAGGTCCGCTACAAGGGCGGCTACTTCCCGGTCCCGCCGGTCGACCACTTCGCCGACCTGCGTGCCGAGATCTCCCTGGAGCTGGAGAAGAACGGCCTGAAGGTCGAGCGCCAGCACCACGAGGTGGGCACCGCCGGCCAGGCCGAGATCAACTACAAGTTCAACACGCTGCTCGCCGCGGCCGACGACCTCCAGCTCTTCAAGTACATCGTGAAGAACGTCGCCTGGCGCAACGGCAAGACCGCGACCTTCATGCCGAAGCCGATCTTCGGCGACAACGGCTCGGGCATGCACGTGCACCAGTCGCTGTGGGCCGGCGGCTCCCCCCTGTTCTACGACGAGGCCGGCTACGCGGGCCTGTCGGACATGGCCCGCTACTACATCGGCGGCATCCTCAAGCACGCCCCGTCGCTGCTGGCCTTCACCAACCCGACGGTGAACTCCTACCACCGTCTGGTCCCGGGCTTCGAGGCGCCGGTCAACCTGGTGTACTCGCAGCGCAACCGGTCCGCGGCCATGCGTATCCCGATCACGGGCTCCAACCCGAAGGCCAAGCGCGTCGAGTTCCGCGCGCCCGACTCCTCCGGCAACCCGTACCTGGCGTTCTCCGCGCTGCTGCTCGCGGGCCTGGACGGCATCAAGAACAAGATCGAGCCGGCCGAGCCGATCGACAAGGACCTCTACGAGCTGGCCCCCGAGGAGCACGCGGGCGTCGCGCAGGTCCCGACCTCGCTGCCGGCCGTCCTGGACCGCCTCGAGGCGGACCACGAGTTCCTGCTCGCCGGTGACGTCTTCACGTCCGACCTGATCGAGACGTGGATCGACTACAAGCGCACCAACGAGATCGCGCCGCTCCAGCTGCGTCCGCACCCGCACGAGTTCGAGCTGTACTTCGACGTGTGACCGGACCGCGCGTGCGTGACGCGTGAGGCTCCCGGCGCCCCCGCTCCTGTTCCTCAGGGCGGGGGCGCCGTCGTTTCGTTGGCAGGGGCCCGGCGGGTCGTCGTATGGTTCGTGCACAGCTGTTCGACAGAGGCGACGGGGAGACGGGGATGTCCGAACAGGACGACGTGGAGCGGGAGTTCGACATCAGATGGGCGGACGCGGCGGAGCACAAGGAGCCTTCCGCGCGGGCCCGGATGCTGGCCGCCCGCTGGAAGGAGAACCCGCCCGAGCCGCAGCCGTTCCGCGCCGACCCGACCCCGGCCGCACCGCGCAGATCGTCCTGGGTGTCGACGACGATCGTGCTGGGCTGTGTGGCCGCGGTGATCTTCCTGCTGGGGTACGCGCAGTACCGGTCGCCGTACTAGAGAAGCCCTCGCGGGCCTTTCGCCCGTGAACCTTTGCGTCACCTGGGTGCGGGCGCGACCGGTTCATGGGGTGGGTGGGGGCACACTGGGGCTTGGGACGAGTGCCTGAGCGCGGGTGGTGATGCAGATGCGGAGCCGTTTCCAGGGCGACCGGGGCCTGACCGTGCGGATGACGGTCACGATGTTCCTGCTCGGCCTGCTGTACGTGGCCTTCGTCGCCGCGTTGATCGTCCTGCTGAAGTCCTGGCTGCTGGTCGTCGTGCTGATCGCGGCGATGTTCGTCGCGCAGTTCTGGTTCTCCGACCGGATCGCGATGTTCGCCATGCGCGGGCGGGTCGTGGAGCGCGAGGAGCATCCCGAGCTGCACGCGGTCGTCGACCGGCTGTGCGCGATGGCCGACATGCCGAAGCCGGTCGTCGCCGTGTCCGAGATGGACATGCCGAACGCGTTCGCGACCGGGCGCGACCCCGACCACGCCGTGGTCTGCGTGACCACGGGACTGCTGCGCAGACTGGAGCCCGCGGAGCTGGAGGGCGTGCTCGCGCACGAGCTGTCGCACGTGGCGCACAAGGACGTCGCCGTGATCACCGTCGCGTCCTTCCTCGGTGTGATCGCGGGCCTGATCGTGCGGTTCGCCTTCTACTCGCAGGTCTTCGGCCAAGGACGCAGGGACCAGAACACCGCGATGGTCTTCGCCGCGGTGATGGGCGTCTCGGCGGCCGTGTACGCGGTCAGCTTCCTGCTGATCAGGGCGCTGTCGCGGTACCGGGAGCTGGCCGCGGACCGGGCGGCGGCGCTGCTCACCGGCCGGCCGTCGGCGCTGGCGTCCGCGCTCACCAAGGTCTCGGGCGACATCGCCCGGATCCCCACGAAGGACCTGCGCACGGCCCAGGCCTTCAACGCCTTCTACTTCACCCCGGCGTCCGGCCGGGAGCCCGGCCTCGAGCGGTACTTCTCCACCCACCCGAGCCTTGAGCAGCGGCTCGACCAGCTGGGCCGGATCTCGGCCGAGCTGGGCGGGGCGGCGGCTCCCGGGAAGGCGGGCTGAGCATGGGGCTGCTCGACATCCTTCTCGGCCGTACGAAGCCGGTCGCGCCCGATCTCGACCAGCTGTTCGCGCTGCCGTCGGCGGCGGTGACGCTGGAGGCGGCGACCGGGTTCACCCCGACCGGGCAGGGCGCGGTGTGCTTCGCGACGGTCGAGGGCGCCGCGTTCGAGCAGACGCACCGCGAGGTGCAGGCCCTCCTCGACGCGGACGCCGACCGCACGGGCCCGCCGGTGGAACTCACCCGGGACGACTACGGCTACTCCTGGCTGGTCTCACGCCGGGCGCCCGACGAGCTGTCGCTGCTCGTCAACGACCTGCACGCGGTGAACAGCTCGATGGAGGTCAACGGCTTCGGCCCTCAACTGCTGTGCTCCCTGGCCGGCTTCCGCGACGGGACGGGGCGGACGCTGGGGCTGGTGTACCTCTACAAGAGGGGTACGTTCTATCCGCTGTGCATCCGCTCCGACCCCGGGAAACGCGACAACGCGCTGGAGATCCAGGTAGCCGCCCTGCTCGGGACCGATCTGCGGATCGAGCCTGACAAGTCGCGCTGGTTCCCCATCTGGGGCGCACCCGGACTGGCCGACTGAGCAGTGACCCGAGGAATGAAACCGATGCCATACCCGCGACCGCTCACCCCCGAGGAGTCACTCGCCGACGCGAAGAAGCGGCTGAGCCTCCCGCGTATCGTCGCGATCTGCGGATCCACCCGTTTCATGGCCGAGATGGCCGAGGCCGATCTGCGGGAGACCGAAGCCGGGAAGATCGTCGTCAAGCCGGGGTGCGACATGAAGTCACCGCACGAACTGTGGTCCGATCCCGTCGAGGCCGAGGCGCTGAAGGTTCGACTCGACGATCTGCACCGGGCGAAGATCCGGCTCGCTGACGATGTGCTCGTGGTCGGCGACTACATCGGGGACAGCACCCGAGCCGAGATCGCCTACGCCCGGTCACTGGGCAAGCCCGTGCGGTTCACGCACCCCGAGGTCGACCCCGGCGCCTGACCGCCTCACGGTCCCCGGGCGCCCCCTTGCGGGGCGCCCCCGGCCTGTGACGGCCGGGGGCGCCTCACTCGGGTGGTGCGCCTCAGTCGGCGCGCTCGCGGTCCTGCCGGCGGGACTCGACGGGGCGCTCCCTGCGGTAGCGCCGCTCCCACTTGGCCTGCTGGTCACGGCGATCGCGGTAGGCCTTGTAGGAGGTCGGCCCGGCACTCGGGGTGGGGCCGGGAGCGGCCTGTGAGGTCGCGTCGCGTCCGTGACGCACGTACAGGAACAGGACGGCGACGGCGGCGAGCCAGTACAGGTGGTTGCCGAATCCCAGGACCACCAGGACGACGGTGCCGGAGAGGACGACGGTACCCATGGTGTGCCTCCTTCCTGGTCGGGGATCGGGTGGCTGTGCGTGGTCGTAGGGCGTGAGGGATGGGGTGTGGGTGGTGCGATGCGGTGGGGGATGCTCTCAGCGTAGGGAGGCCGTCACTCGCCGTGCATCTCCTTTTCGGCGCGGAACGGCGCTCCGAGGGGCTGGGCGGCGTGAGTGAATGGGCGGATGAGTGAGCAGCCCCTCTCCCTGACGGCCTTTCTGCACGAGCACGGCGGTGAACGTCTCAGCGGCGTCCAGGCCGGCGGCGGGCCGGGCGCCGCTGCCACCGTCGTCCTTCTGCACGGCGCCGGCGACAGCAGCGCGGCCCGACTCCTGCCACTGGTGGGCGAGTTCGCGGCGCACGGCTGCCGCTCGCTCGCCTTCGACTTCTCCGGGCACGGTGAAAGCAGCGGTGAGCTGCGGGAGTCGAGCCTGCGGCGGCGGTTCGAGCAGGCCGTGTCGGTGATCGACGCGTTCGTCCCGGCGGACGGGGCGCTGGTGCTGGTGGGGTTCAGCATGAGCGGGCACACGGTAGCCGATCTGGTCGCGCACTACGGCGGTCGGGTGACCGCGGTCGGGCTGTGCGCGCCGGCGGTGTACGCGGGCGAGGCGTGGGAGGAGCCGTTCGGTGAGGGGGACGGGCGGTTCAGCGCGGTCATCCGCGCGGCGGACAGCTGGCGGGAGTCACCCGCGCTCTCGGCGCTGCGTGACTTCGAGGGCCGTGCGGTGCTCGCCGTGCCCGGCACGGACGCGGTGATCCCGGCGGCGGTGACGGAGGCCGTGCAGGACGCCCTGGCGACGCGCGCGCAGTACACCCGCTTCGAACTCCCCGAAGCGGAGCACCGTTTGGGCTTGTGGTTCCGGGATCACCCGGCCGACGCGAAGGAGTTCGCGGCGGCGCTGCTGACCCGTCCGGGAGAGCACGGCTGGACCGCGACCCGCTCCTGGCTGGCGGACGGCACCACCGTCACGCCGGAGGTTCCGGCGGCGCGGTAGGTCGGGTGGGCCGGGCGCGGGCCGTCGGGGCGGGCGCCCGGCCGGGGGTCAGCGGGAGTAACGCATCAGGGCTCGCACCATGTGGCACGTCGTGTCCGACGGCGGGTGGATGCCGAGGAGCTGGGCCGTGCTGCGGATCTTCTCGTTGCGGGCCTGGCCCGGAAGGTAGACGCCGGAGTCGAGGAGGGCGATGGCGAGGCGCATCGCCTTCAGGCGGCGGTTGTGGGTGATGTACCAGTCGCGCGGCCGGCCGGGCGGCAGCGCCCTCTTCTGGACGGGGACGTGGGGCAGGTCGAGTGCGGCAGCGGGCACGGGCATCCTCCTGTCGCGGTCAGGGCTCCTGCCGGCGACTCCGGCGGGACCCTCGAACACTGCTTCTATTCTACTGCCCACCACTGACAAAGCCCCTGGCCACAGGGGCTTTCGGGGCCTCCCCGAGCGTTCCGGCCACACCTCCTGCGGATACCGTGAACCCATGGAGATCTGGATCAACCCCGCCTGTTCCAAGTGCCGCAGCGCGCTGAGCCTGCTCGACGCCGAGGGAGCCGAGTACACCGTCCGCCGCTACCTGGAGGACGTGCCGAGCGAGGACGAGATCAGGGGCGTGCTCGACCGGCTGAACCTGGAGCCGTGGGACATCACCCGCACCGGGGAGGCCGAAGCCGAGGAGCTCGGGCTCAAGGGGTGGGCCCGGGACGCCGGTTCGCGCGAGCGGTGGATCAGTGCGCTCGCCCGGCACCCCAAGCTCATCCAGCGCCCCATCATCACGGCGGACGACGGCACGGCGGTCGTGGCCCGCACGGACGAGGCCGTTCGTGACGCTCTGTCCCGGTAACAGCCGTTCCGCAGGGCGCACTTGTGACGCGCGCCACTCGACCGACTTCCGTGACCGCTGAGTAACCTCGTTCGGGATCTCGTACATAGCGGCGTACGCTCCCCTACCTCTCAGGAGGCGCGCATGTCGCGCAGGAGAACTCTCAGTACGAAGAAGAAGCTCGCTCTGTTCGTGAGCGCCGCGAGCGTGGCGGGAGGCGGGGCCTTCGTCATGGCGACCACGTCGAACGCCGCGCAGAGCCCGCAGACGGCCGCCGAGTCGACCGTCTGTCAGGGTCTCGCCACCGCTCTCGGCAACAACCAGCGGTTCATCGCGGACCAGCAGGCGAAGCCCGACGCGCAGTCGGCGGCCAGGATCGCCAACCGTGAGGCGGTCATCGCTCAGATCAAGGTGCAGCAGGAGGCGTCCGGTTGCGTCGTCGGGGAGTCGGCTCAGGGCTCCCAGACGACGCAGCCGGCGCAGTCGGCCCAGCCCGCGCAACCCGGGCAGCCCGCCCAGTCCGCGACACCCCCCGCGCAGAGCGCCCCCGCCGGGAACGGCGGCGGTGCCGGTGGCGCCGCCTCCGGTCAGCAGGTCTGCAACGGCTCGACGGTCACCCTCTCCGGCGAGGGGGGCGCCCCGGCCGCGTCCAGCAACCAGTTCCCGGCGGGGACGAAGCTGAAGGTCACCAACCTCGACAACAACAAGTCCACGACCGTCGAGGTGACGTCGGTGTCCGGCAGCTGTGTGCTGCTGAACAACGCGGCCTTCGAACAGGTCCGTGAGCCCGGCAAGTTCCTGATCCGCCGGGCCGTGATCGAGAAGGTGGGGTGAGGGGGCGACGAGAGGTGACTCGCTGAGGCGCCGGCCCCTACCGGAGGGCGCGGCGAGCGGGGGCACGTGAGGGGACGCGTCCGACCGGACGTCCGTCTCCCCGCGAGCAAGCTCGGCCGCCCGGGTTGTCGCCTCGTATGTGTCGCAGTGGGTCCCGCTCTGTTCGCGGCCACGAACAAGCGGGACCCGCTCGCACACGAGCCGCCGCACGCGTGTGTGCGGTCTCACGCCCCGGGGCGGGTCACGGCACCACCAGGTAACACGGGGTTCACACTCGGGCAACGGCCGGGAAATCGCCTGTTGACAGGCTCGCGCACATCGAACCGCGGCGCCCCGGTGCCGCAGCGCCCGCATCGCGCCCTGACACACCCCGAAGGATGTGGCCCGTGAGCTTCAAGGCTGAGTACATCTGGATCGACGGCACCGAGCCGACCGCCAAGCTTCGCTCGAAGACGAAGATCCTCGCTGACGACGCCAAGGGTGCCGAGCTGCCGATCTGGGGCTTCGACGGGTCCTCCACCAACCAGGCCGAGGGCCACGCCTCGGACTGTGTGCTCAAGCCGGTCTTCGTCTGTCCGGACCCGATCCGCGGCGGCGACGACGTCCTGGTGCTGTGCGAGGTCCTCGACATCGATCTCGCCCCGCACGCCACCAACACCCGCGCCGCGCTGGCCGAGGTCGCCGAGCGGTTCGCCGACCAGGAGCCCATCTTCGGCATCGAGCAGGAGTACACCTTCTTCAAGGACGGCTACCCGCTCGGCTTCCCCAAGGGCGGCTTCCCGGCCCCCCAGGGCGGCTACTACTGCGGTGTCGGCGCGGACGAGATCTTCGGCCGTGACGTCGTCGAGGCGCACCTGGAGAACTGCCTGAAGGCGGGCCTGGGCATCTCCGGCATCAACGCCGAGGTCATGCCCGGCCAGTGGGAGTTCCAGGTCGGCCCGCTGTCCCCGCTGGTGGTCTCCGACCAGCTGTGGGTGGCCCGCTGGCTGCTCTACCGCACCGCCGAGGACTTCGGCGTCTCGGCGACCCTCGACCCCAAGCCGGTCAAGGGCGACTGGAACGGCGCCGGCGCGCACACCAACTTCTCGACCAAGGCGATGCGCGAGGGCTACGAGGCGATCATCACCGCGTGCGAGTCGCTCGGCGAGGGTTCCAAGCCGCTCGACCACGTCAAGAACTACGGCGCCGGCATCGACGACCGCCTGACCGGCCTGCACGAGACCGCCCCGTGGAACGAGTACTCCTACGGCGTCTCCAACCGCGGTGCATCGGTGCGCATCCCGTGGCAGGTGGAGAAGGACGGCAAGGGTTACATCGAGGACCGCCGCCCCAATGCCAACGTCGACCCGTACACGGTGACCCGTCTGCTGGTGGACACCTGCTGCTCCGCCCTGGAGAAGGCCGGCCAGGTCTGAGCCCGCTCCCGCTCCCGGAAGGGGCGTCCACCGTCGTCGGCGGTGGGCGCCCCTTCCGCGTCCCCGCCGACGGCGACTTCACGCCACGGGGACGCGGGCGAGGCGTCCAAGCTGTGAGAGGAGTCTGCTGTGACGGGCGTGTGTCTGCTTCAATGGGCTCATGACCGGCTTCCAGAAGTTCTGCGCCTCGGGTCGCTACGACCTCGAGCCCTTCTGGCCTTCCCGTCAGCACCATGACTTCGACCGGGTGTGTTGCCGCGTGAGGAACGCGCAGGCCCTCTAAAGCCGTACACCCCGGCCTTCGGCCAGCGCGCACGACGTACGTCCCTCGACGGGCCCGACCACGAATCGCGGCCGTCGTCCTCCAGACGAACTCCTCGCGCGAAAGAGCTGACCTCTCATGGCGACCACTCGTTCTCTCTCCGCCGCTCCCCTCTCCGCCCCGGCCGTCTCCGGCGCCGCGACCGCCCCCGTGCCCGCCCGTCACCGGCTACGGGCCGTGGACCGGGACGAGGTGGTGCACGTCGCGGACTTCCTCCCGCCGGGCGCCACCTGGCTGCCTGCCCCGCAGCACACCCTGCCCGCCCTGCCCGGACGGCCCGAGATGGTCGGCTACCTGGTGCTCGTCCCGGCCGACCAGCAGCCGCCGTTCCTGCCGGTGGCGGTGCCCGACCGGCCGGAGGACACCGTCGCCCCGGTGACCGCCGTCGTGGACGCGGACACGGACGACCGGCCTGTGCGGGTCGACCCCGTGCAGCGCACCGCCTTCGTCGACGGGCGGGAACTCGACCTGACATACCTGGAGTTCGAGCTGCTCGCCCACCTCGTGGCGCACCCGAACCGGGTGCACACCCGCGACCAGCTCGTCACCACGGTGTGGGGCTACGGCCACGTGGGCGACGGCCGCACGGTCGACGTCCACGTCGCCCGGCTGCGCCGCAAGCTGGGCGCGGACCACCGCCACTCGATCCAGACGGTGCGCCGGGTCGGCTACAAGTACACGCCCCCGACCGGGCGCTGACCGGCCGCCGGCCCCCGGGCGCCCCTCGGCGTCGACCTGTTCTGCCGTCGGCAGACCGGGGTTCCCTCCCGTGCCCGGGCGGGGCACAGTCACCGGCATGAAACTACTGGTGCTGGGTGGTACGGAGTTCGTGGGACGGGCCGTCGTGGAGGCGGCCCTCGGGCGCGGCTGGGACGTGACGGTCTTCAACCGGGGGCTTCACACGCCCGTCCCCGGGACACGGTCGCTGGTCGGCGACCGCACCGCGTCCGGGGGCCTCGCCGCCCTCGCGGAGGGCGAGTGGGACGCCGTCGTCGACACCTGGTCGGGGGCGCCCCGCGCGGTGCACGAGGCGGCGCGGCTGCTGCGGGGCCGCGCCCGCCGGTTCGTGTATGTGTCGAGCTGCTCGGTGTACGCGTACGCCCCGCCCGCCGGGTACGCCGAGGACGCGGCCGTGGTCGAGGGCGCCGAGCCCGACGCCGAGAAGACCGACTACGCCCGGGACAAGCGGGGCGGCGAGCTGGCGGCGATCGGCGCGTTCGGGGCCGAGGCCTCGGTGCTGGTCCGGGCAGGCCTGATCATCGGCCCGTACGAGAACGTCGGCCGGCTGCCCTGGTGGCTGACTCGGATCGCCCGCGGCGGCCCGGTCCTGGCGCCGGGGCCGCACGAGCTGCCCCTGCAGTACATCGACGTCCGCGACCTCGCCGAGTGGACCGTCGGGGCGGTGGAGCGGGAACTGAGCGGCCCCTACAACCTGATGAGTCCTCAGAACCACGCGAGCATGGGCGAGTTGCTCGAATCCTGCGTGCGGGCCACCGGTGGGTCCGCCGAACTGCGGTGGGTCGAACCGCAGGTGATCCTGGACGCGGGCATCGAACCGTGGACGCAGCTGCCGATGTGGGTGCCGCCGGACAGCGAGATGCACGACAGCGTGTACGCCGCGGACGTCTCACGGGCGGTGGCGACGGGGCTGGACTGCCGGCCCGTCGGGGAGACGGTGGCCGACACCTGGCGATGGCTGGGCGCGATCGGCGGCACCGCTCCCCAGCGCCCCGACCGGACGAGCAAGGGCCTGGACCCGGAGGTGGAGGCGAAGGTGCTCGCCCGCCTGGACCAGGACGCGTGATCCACACAACTCCCTTGGCAATCAGGCGTGTTGGCTATGTCGCCTGTGGGGGCGTTGGGGTCGAATTGTTCCACGGACCTCTCATGAATTTCTGAGACCGCTGAACACCTGCGGGGCGGCATGCGTATGGATGGACGCCGCTTCACTCCTGTCGGGCGCCTCAATGCTGCCCCGCAAGGAAGTCAGAGGAGTTCCATGGGACGCAACACACGTAAACGCCGTTCATCGATGGCCGGCAAGGCCATAGCAGCATCGGCGGCCCTAGCGCTCGGTGGGGGCGGGCTTGTCTGGGCGAATTTCTACGCTTCCGCGCACGAGAAGAACTCGTCGCAGAACAACCAGGTCAAGGCCGCGGCCGGGCAGGTGGCGACCATCTCCTGCCCCGACGTGGGGCAGAAGCTGACCAACGTGCCCAAGGGCGCACGCTCGGGTGTCGACCAGGAGTTGGCGCTGCTGGACAAGCAGATCACCGAGGCCTACGCCCGGCTCGCCTCCACCCGTCAGGCCCAGGCGGGCGACCCCGGATTCGTGAACAACGCGATCCTCGGCCCCTTGAAGGAAAAGCGGGCCGCCACGATCGACCGCATCCGGATCAACATCCAGCGGGCCGGTGGGCAGGCCGCGAACCTGAACCAGCTCTCCGCCTGTACGCCGCAGGTCGTCCAGACCAACGCCGGCGGCCAGCAGAACGGTGGTCAGCAGAACAACAACGGCGGCCAGCAGCAGAACGGCGGCCAGCAGCAGAACGGCGGCCAGAACAACAACGGCGGCCAGCAGCAGAACGGCGGCCAGAACAACAACGGCGGTCAGCAGCAGAACGGCGGCCAGCAGGGCAACAACGGCGGCCAGAACAACGGCGGCCAGCAGGGCAACGGCGGTCAGGGCGGCAACGGCCCGGTCGCGGCGGACTTCGTGGACATCACCAAGGCCGGCAACAACGCCCAGCTCGGTGTCGGTCAGAACGGTCTCGCCGCCAACGGCAACGGCGGTTCGCGGGGCACCTTCACCACCAAGTGCGGCACCAACGGCAACGACAACCACAACACGGACAACGTGATCGTGGCCCCCGGTGTCACCAACGGCGCGCACCACCTGCACGACTACGTCGGCAACCAGAACAACGACGCCTTCGCGAGCGACCAGGAGCTGGCGGGCGCCGGCACCAGCTGCCAGAACCAGGGCGACAAGTCCTCGTACTTCTGGCCGGTGCTCCGCGTCCAGGACGGTTCGCAGGACTTCGACCAGAACAAGGACGGCGGCGGCAAGGAAGGCAACGTCGGCAAGATCCTTCAGCCCGCCCAGGCGCAGCTGAAGTTCGTCGGCAACAAGAAGGGCAACGTCGTCGCGATGCCGACGGCCCTGCGCATCATCACCGGTGACGCGAAGGCCTTCGTCAACGGCAACGCCAACGCCAACGTGAACTGGAGCTGCACCGGCTTCGAGAACAAGGTGCAGCTGAAGGACAAGTACCCGATCTGCCCGCAGGGCAGCCAGGTCGTGCGCACGTCCAACTTCCAGAGCTGCTGGGACGGCAAGAACATCGACAGCGCCAACCACCGTACGCACGTGGCCTTCGTGCAGGGTGACGGCAGCTGCGCGAACGGCTTCAAGGCGATCCCCCAGCTGCAGGTCCGCCTGGTCTACAACGTTCCGGCTCCCAAGATCCAGAACGGCCAGGTCGTGAACGCGTACGCGGTGGACTCTTTCCCGGAGAACCTGCACAAGCCGATCACCGACCACAACGACTTCATCAACTTCTTCTCGAAGAACCTGATGAACAAGATGGTCAACTGCATCAACACCGGCAAGAAGTGCCAGTGACGGCCTAGGACCGCGCCCCCGGCGGTCCGGTCGTGAAACGCCGAAGGCCGGCGGTGAGATTCCCTCACCGCCGGCCTTCGAGCTGTGTCCGTCTTCCGTGCGCTCCGTGCGCTTCTTGAGCGGGGGCTTCGGCAGCCGGTTCAGTGACCGGGGTGCGTCGCCCCGGCGGAGGGTTCGGCCGAGCCCTCGTGGTCTTCGTGCGACCCGGTGTGCGCCGAGTGGTCCGTGCCCTCCTCGATGTCACCCCCGAGCTTCTTGCGCAGCACCGTCACGGTGTTGGTCTCGCCCACGGCGACCCACTTGCGGCCGACCAGGTAGTGACCGCCGTAGTCCTTCGCCCCGTTGATCCACTCGCGCTGTCCGCGGTCGGTGGCGAAGGTGACGAGGATGAACTTGCCCTCGGGGTTCTTGCAGATGGCCTGGCGCAGTTCGTCCGCGTCGGTCTGCATGTTCGGCTTGCACTTCACCTGGGCGGCCAGTTGCTCCAGGCTGCCCGTGGCGGCCTCGGGGACGGCCTGAGCGTCACCGCCGGAACCGCCGGAGCCGCCGCAGCCGGTCAGCACGAGCGCCGCCGCGGCGGCGGCCGCCGCGAGCATCGGTCGGGTCATCTTCATCTGTCCGTCCTCCCTGGAAGAGCCTCGTCCTGGATACGGCTCCCGCGCACGGTCCGCTCAAAATACCGGTGTCCCGGCGGCCCCACCTGTGCCAAGGTGGGCCGGTGAACCACGACGACCGAGCATGGGACGACCGGGTGGCCGCCGCCTGGGCCTCCTTCGACAGCTACGGCGAGCAGGGCGCGGCCGACTTCCGGGCCGTGATCGACGCGCTGGCCGCGGAGCTGCCGGCGGACAGTCCGCCGGGTCTGTTCGAGCGGGCCTGCGCCTGGGACTCGACCGGGCACTCCGACCGCGCGGTCCCGCTGTACCGGGAGGCGCTCGCGGGCGGTCTCGACGGGTACCGGGGGCGGCGCGCGAAGATCCAGCTGTCCAGCTCCCTGCGGAACGTGGGTCGACCGGAGGAAGGCGTCAAGCTCCTCACCCCCGAACTGGACGGCCCGTCCGACGAGTTGGACGACGCCGTCCGCGCGACGCTCGCGCTGTGCCTGTCGAGCCTCGGCCGCGACCGCGAGGGCCTCGCCCTGGTCCTGGAGGCCCTGGCCGCCCATCTCCCCCGCTACCAGCGGTCGATGGCGAACTACGCCCGAGCCCTGACCGATCCGGAGAACTGACCCTGCGGGGCCGTCCACCCGAACGCGCAGTCCACCCGACCGCGCAGTCCACCCGGCGGAACGGGCCGCCCGGGGCGGGACGACACGGACACCCGCGCCCAGCCCCACCCGCACCCGCGTCCGCCCAGCGCAGCGAAGCCGCTCGCCCCCTGTGACCATCCGTCGGCTCGCTCGTTGCCCTGGGCGTGCAGCCACAGGATGTCGTCCCACGCCCCGTGTCCGGATCCGTCGCCGATCGGGTCGTCGACGTCGAGCAGGCCGAGGCCGCGCTCGTCGAGCACTATCCGCGTCTCGTCCGGATCGCCTACCTGGTGCTCTCCCCGGATCTCGGCCGCGGCCGGCGCGTCCTGACCGCGCACGCCCTCGCCCAGCGCGCCCTGCCCCGCCCCGGCGCCCCGGCCCCCGTCATCCCCGCCCAGTCCACCGCCCGCGACGGCGACGCCGGCTACGGCTACGTACGGCTGCGCGTGCTGCGCTCGGCGCTGGAGGCCACTCTGCCGCTGAAGCAGCGGGCCCGCAGGTCCCGGCACGCGCTGGTGCCGCCGGTGCTGCCGATGGTGTGGGGGCTGCGTCTCTTCCCCCGTTCCGGCGGCGCCGAGGAACTCGCCCTGGACCAGTCGCTGGCCTCGCTGTCGGCCCCGGCCCGGGCCGCCTACGTGCTGCGGGGCCTTGAGCGACTCGACGACGCGGAGGTGCGCAGGGCGCTGACCGAGGCCGGGGTGGACGACGTGGACTCCGCGCTGGAAGCGGCCGGCGCCGTCCCCGCCCGGTACTCCCTGCTGGAGTCCCCCGAGTTCGACCCCTGCTCGCTCCAGGCCCGCCCCACCGACCTGATGCGCCGCCGCCGGCACACCCGGGCCGCGCTCGCCGCCGCGGCCGCGCTGGCCGTGTGCGGCGCGCTGTTCGCGCTGCCCGACCGCGACTGGGGCCCCGACGGCGCCGCCGCCCCGCCGTACGCGCGCAACCCCGCGGCGGAGGCCGCCCTCGACCCGGGCCGGCTGGTCCGGGTCTCCCCCGTCGCCTGGAAGACCGCCACCCGCGCCGACTTCTCCGTGTGGCCCGCGCGCGGCGAGCTCACCGGGGACGACGCGTTGCTGCGCCGGGCGCTCGCCGTGTGGGCGCGCCCCGGTGACGCGGTCCGGGTGTCGGCGACGCCCGGCACCCCGGCCGGCGGCCCCTCCGGACCGCCCCAGCTGCTCTACGCGGGTGACGTCGGCGTCGCGCGCGTGGTGATCCTCTACGACGGTCTGCGCATCGCCCGCTACGCCGAGCCGGAGGACGGCACGGCCGGCGCCGCCCTCGACCTCGCGCGGGCGAACGGCGCGCTCGGCCCGGAGGCCGGGGCGGTGGTGCTGGACCGGGCCGACGGCAACGTCCGCTATCTGACGGCCCCCTGGGTGCGCGAGGCGGCCGAGCGGGACCTGTCGAAGCCGGGCGCGGGGCTGATGAACCTGACGCTGACCCGCGGTGTCACCTCGCCGCTGGCGAGCCCCGCGACCCGCGCCGGGGCCTGCACCACCTGGAACGTGCTGCAACTGTCGGACGCGTCCGGCTCGTACCTGCTGAGCGACCTCGGCGAGATCCTGCCCGCCCGGATCACCGCCGGCCGGCCGGCCGCGCCGAAGGACGCGACGGGCGCGGAGGCGCTGCGCGCCTGGGCACCGTTCGCCTGCTCGCTGGGCGAGGTGCGCGCGCAGGGTGTGCGGTCGGTCAACGCCTGGGCGTACGCGCGGCAGCCGCTGCCCGACGGGAGCGGCTCCGGCGGGTGGGTGTGCACGCGTGCGGAGACCTGGCGGGGCGACGGGACGCGGGCGCTGGCCCAGTTCCGCACGCCGGGCGGTCTGTTCGGGGCGGTCGTGGCGGCGGCCGGGGACGTGCCGGCGTGCGGTCCGCGCGACCCGCACGTCCTGGCGGGTGTGCTGTGGAAGTCCGAGGCCGGTTCCTGGTACCTCCTCGCGGCCGGTGACCGCGCGGCGGAGTCGGTGCGGGCGACCGGCGGGGTGCGCGGGGAGTCCGCCGGCAACCTGCTGGCCGTGCGGACGAAGCGGGGTGCGCGGGCGGATCTGGAGGGGACGTTGAGGGGCGGGCGGGCGGTCAGCGGACTGCGGTGACGAACGCCGTGAACGGTCCGCTCCGTTCGCGTCCGGATTCGATCGGTAAGGTGGTCTTATGACTACCGGGGTCCGCCGCAGGATGGGTGTGGAGGAGCGTCGGCAGCAGTTGATCGGCGTCGCCCTCGAACTGTTCGCCCGTCGTTCGCCCGACGAGGTCTCCATCGACGAGATAGCCGCGGCCGCCGGTATCTCCCGCCCTCTCGTCTACCACTACTTCCCCGGCAAACTCAGCCTCTACGAGGCCGCGTTGCAGCGGGCCGCGCAGGATCTGAGGAGCCGGTTCGCCGAGCCGCACGAAGGGCCGCTGGGGGCGCGGCTGCTGCGGGTGATGGGCCGGTTCTTCGACTTCGTCGACGCGCACGGTCCCGGTTTCTCCGCGCTGATGCGCGGCGGCCCGGCGGTCTCCGCCGGAGCGGCGGACACGATCAGTCATGTCTCGACCACGAACGCGCTCATCGACTCCGTGCGTCAGGCCGCCTACGAGCAGATCCTGTCGCATCTGGGCGTCTGTGATCCGCCCGCGCGTCTGGAGCTGGTCGTCCGCTCCTGGATCTCCCTGGCCGAGTCGACCGCGCTGCTGTGGCTGGACGGGCGGCGCATCCCGCGCGAGGAGCTGGAGGTGCAGCTCGTGCAGGACTTCGCCGCCCTCGCCGCGGTGAGCGCCGCCCACGACCCGCGGCTGCGTGAGCTGCTGCGGCCCGTCCTGGGCGACGAGCCGGCCGACGGCCCCTTCGGCACGCTGGCGGCCGGGCTCATCGCTCTGGCGTCCTGAGCTCTGGCGGCCTGACCGGTCAGGCGTCGTACTTGCGGTAGGAGGGGTCGAGGTCGCGGACCTCGGCGGAGGCGTGCACGGCCAGTGACCCGGCGGGCTTGACGTACTGGCGCAGCAGGTCCAGCACGGCGTCGGTCAGCCGGGACCTGGTCTCCTCGCTGCGGCCCGCGAGCAGCCCGATGTGGACGTGGACGACGGCGTGCCCCTCGGTGTCGGGGCCGACGACGGCGTCCTCGGTGCGGCGGAACTGCGTCTTGCAGGCGGGCGGCTTGGCGGCCGCGATGTCGACGACGGCGGCGTGCAGCGCCCGGGCGAATCCGGGCCGGTCGAAGTCGTCGGCGAGCCGGTCGGAGTAGTCGACGGTGATCTGCGGCATGGGCACTCCTGTTCTGGGGTCTCGATCACCCTAGTGGGCCCCGCTCAGCCGGTGCGGCTCAGCGCCAGCATCGCGATGTCGTCGTCCCGGTCGTGGCCGAAGCAGCCGAGCAGGGTGTCGCACAGGGCGTCCAGGCCGGGCAGCGCGCCGGCCGCCGCGGCCCGCAGGTGCTCCATGGAGACGGCGAGGTCGATGCCCCGGGTCTCGATCAGACCGTCGGTGACCATGAGGAGCCGGTCGCCGGGCGCCAGGCGCAGTTCGGTGGGCGGCGGGTGGGGCACGCCGAGGCCCAGCAGGGGGCCGGCGGCCTTGACGTAGTCGGCGCCGCGGTCGTCGCGGACGACGAGCGGCGGGATGTGACCGGCGTTGGCGACGCGGGTCTCTCCGGTGCCGGGGTCGATCAGCGCCAGGCACACCGTCGCGGTGACCTCGGGGTGGTGGTGCTGGAGCATCCGGTCCAGGCGCTCGGCGAGCACGGCCGGGTCGCTCTCGTCGACGCAGTAGGCGCGCAGCGCGTGCCGGATCTCGACCATGACGGTGGCCGCCTCCAGCGAGTGCCCGACGACGTCGCCGACGGCGGTGAGCACGCCGTCGGCGGTGCGCTGGGCGGCGTAGAAGTCGCCGCCGATCTCGGTGTCCCGGGAGGCGGGCACGTAGCGGACGGCGATGTCGACGCCGGGCAGTTCGGGCAGCCGGTGCGGCTGGGGCAGGAAGCTGTGCTGGAGGGTGAGGGCGACGTGCCGCTCGACCTGGTACATGAGCAGCGGCTGGGCGGCGAGCGCGGCGGCCTGCGCGAGCCGGGCGGCCACCGCCTCCCGTTCGGGGTCGACCCTGCGCACCTCACGGGTGGGGGTGGCGAGGCACACCGACGCCCTGCCGTCCTGGGTGGGCACCAGCACCAGGCGGGCGTCGTGCTGGAGGCCGGGCCGGAAGAAGCCGGCCGGCCACAGCGGGGCGGGCACGGTGGTGATCTGCACCCCGGCCTGTCCGCGGGTGAGCCGGCGCAGCAGCGCGGCCACGGTGCGGTGGGCGTCCGCGTCGGGCAGTGCGAGGCAGGTGCGGTCGCGGGAGGCGCCGCGGTAGAGCTCGTCGTCCGGGGCGAGGACGAAGACGGCGGCGGGTCCGCCGGTGAGCCGCCCGGCGCCCTCGGCGGCGGCGTCGGCGAGTTCCTGGAGGGAGCGCGCCGACTGCACGGTGACGATGGTCTCCGACAGCAGGGACAGTCTGCGGGCCAGCGCCTGGTCGCCGGCCCGCAGCCGGGCGGCGCGCACGGCGGCCCGGACGACGGCGGCGATCTCCTCGGGTTCGGCGGGCATCGTCAGATAGGCCTCGCCGCCCGCGTCCAGTCCCTGGCAGCGGTCGCCGGAGGCGAGGGCGGCGGCCGAGAAGTGCACGACGGGTAATCCGGCCATGTGCGGGCGGGCCTTGAGCCGGCGGCACAGGTCGAAGCCGCTCATGTCGGGCAGGCCCACGTCGACCAGCGCCACGTCGGGCAGGGCGCCCCGGCGCAGCCGCACGTCGAGTTCGACGAGCGCCTCCCGGCCGCTGGCCACGGGGACGACCTGGTGGCCGGCGCGGCGCAGCAGCGCGCCCATGGCGAACCGGCTGGCCGGCACATCGTCCACGACCAGGACGGTCGCGTCGGTCCGCTTGCCGTCGACGTCCAAATGTCAGCCCTCGGGCACCCCTTGGTGGAGCGGACCGCGTCCGTGGCCCGCTCCACCAAGGTAAGCCCTTGTTCAGCGTGTGCGGGAGAAGACCGCGACGGTCCTGCCCGGAACGGCGAACGTGCCCGATTCCGCATCGTATGTCGAGGACTTGACTGTAGGGTCCGCGCCCGCCGCCTGCACCGGGTGCAGGCGGTAGCCGGTCCCGGCGAGCGAGGTGATCCGCTGCCGCTGCTCCGTGGGCGTCGAGTTGAAGACGACGACGAGGTCGTCCAGCGCCATGGTGATCACGCCGGGGGTCTCCTCCCGGCCGGACAGCGGGAAGGACAGCGTCGACTGCACCCGGGCGGCCGTGCCGAGGGAGAACGCCTTCTCCGTCGTACGGATGCGCAGCAGGTCGCGGTAGGCGGCGGAGGCGGCCTCGATCTGCGGGCAGCCGACCCGGACGGTGGTCAACAGGGGTTTGGCGTAGGGCCACTTGGACCGGTTGTCGGCGGCGGGCGGCAGTCCGCGGCCGAAGCCGTTGCCGTCGGCGCAGTTCCAGTGGATGGCGTTGAACCAGTCGCCGCTGTCATAGGAGTTGCGGTCCAGGGACTTGGAGCGCAGCAGGTCGGCGCCGGCCTGGGAGAGGGCGGGTCCCTGGGAGAGGGTGGCCGTGGCGAGGGCGAGGACCTGCATCCTGGCCCGGTCGTCGGCGCTCGTCGTCGCGGGCAGTTTGAAGGCGAGGGCGTCGAAGAGGGACTCGTTGTCGTGGGCGTCGGCGTAGGCGAGGGCGTCGCCGGGGGCGTGCGCGTAGCCGGCGGGGCCGCCGTTGTAGTCGACCTCTGCGCCGGTGACCTCGCGGCCGGCGCTGTCGGTGAAGCGGTATGCGGCGAGGTTGCCGCTGAGGCCGACCTTGATCAGATCCTGGTAGTGCAGCAGCCGGGCCTTCTGCTCGGCCGGAGTGCCGTTCGAGTCCGAGGAGTTGGGGTCGGTCCAGAGCCCGGAGGCGAAGCCCTGGACGCCGGGGTTTTCGTCGAAGGGACCGCCGCCGCGGACGGCGTCGCGGGCGCGGTCGGAGAAGGTGGCGACGCCGGTGCCCGCCATGTTCTTCTGCGTGGCCTGGACGAAGCGGGCGTCGTCGGCGACCTCGCCGAAGTTCCAGCCCTCGCCGTAGAGGATGATCTTCTTGCCGTCGACGCCGTCCCTGTCGACGGTCAGCGCGTCGAGGGCCTTGCGGACCGCGAGGATGTTGGCCTTCGGGTGGTGGCCCATGAGGTCGAAGCGGAAGCCGTCGACCTTGTACTGCCTGGCCCAGGTGACGACCGAGTCGACGACCAGCTTGCCCATCATGGCGTTCTCTGTGGCGGTGTTGGCGCAGCAGGTGCTGTTCGCCACCGAGCCGTCGGCGAGGAGCCGCTGGTAGTAGCCGGGGACGACCTTGTCGAGGACGCTGGTGGCGGCCTGTCCGGAGGCGGCGGTGTGGTTGTAGACGACGTCCATGACGACCCGCAGGCCGTCCTCGTTGAGCGCCTTGACCATCCGGCGGAACTCCACCGTGCGGGCGGTGCCGTCGGGGTCGGTGGCGTAGGAGCCCTCGGGGACGGTGTAGTGGTACGGGTCGTAGCCCCAGTTGTAGGCGTCCTTCGCGGCGGTCTTCCCGACGCACTCCTGCTGCCGGTCGGAGTCGGCCGGGTAGGAGCCGAGGTCGCAGTCCGGGGTCGCCTGGTCGGCCTTCCGCTCGGGGATGGTGGCGATGTCGAACGCGGGCAGCAGGTGGACGTGGGAGGTGCCCGCCTTCGCCAGCTCCCGCAGGCGCCTGGTGCCGTCGGTGTCCCGGTCGGTGAAGGCGAGGTAGCCGCCGGGGTGCCGCGCCGTGCGGTCCTCGACGGAGAAGTCCCGGATGTGCAGCTCCTGGATCTGGGCGTCCCTGAGCGGTACGGCTCTGGGTTTGGCGTACGTCGACCAGCCTTCGGGGGCGAGTGACCTGTCGGCGAGGTCGACGACGAGGCTGCGCTCGGAGTTCGCCGTGAGGGCGAGCGAGTAGGGGTCGGTGACCTTGTTGGTGACGACCTCGCGGACGCTGGGCGCCCAGACCCGGACGGCGTAGCGGTAGGGCTTGTTCCTCCAGGACGCGGGGCCGGTGACGGACCAGACGCCGGTGGTGTCGTCGCGCTTCATCGGCACCGTGGAACCGTCGATCTCCAGCTTCACCGACTGCGCCGTCGGCGCCCAGACGGCCAGGGTCGGACGGCCGTGGCGGAACGTCGGCCCGAGCGCCGCCTTCGTCGCCCCGGGGTACAGGTCGTCGAGTGCGCCGGCGATCTGCACACCGGTCGCCGCGAGCACCGCCCCTCCCCCAGAGCCGAAAGCCTGGGAGGTGCCCCCAACGGCCCGCTGCGAGGCGACGACCTGACCACGCAGTGCCTCGCGCACCCGGTCGCGGTCGCGCGGGTCGACGGACCAGGCGGTGTAGTCCTTCAGGTGCGGGAACTTCGCCCTCTGGGCGTCGGTGAGGGTGGTCCTGGACAGTCGCAGCCAGCGCTCGTCGTCGCTGGTCAGCGCCCCGTTCCTCACCTCGATCGAACCGTCGTGGGAGTACAGGAGCTGGGTGGAGGCGGCCGCGTCGGAGCCGTTCCAGGCGAGGGTGTGCCGGTCGATCCAGACCGCCTTGGAGGTGGTCAGGTCGAGGGTGGCCGCGCTGCCCGCGGGCTGCGGCAGCAGGTACTTCTCCTGGCCGTTCAACAGCCACACCTCGTGGCCGTTCGCCGTGAGGTCCAGCGACTGGTCGGTGGGCAGGTCCTTCTCGTCGCCCTTGTGGATGATGTAGCTGAGACTGGTGGCACCCTCGGTGAGCGGCACCTCGAAGACAGCGCCATAGGCGTCAGTCTTCACCGGTTTCAGGGGGTTCGACCAGTCGGTGGGGCTGGCGGCACCCGTCCAGACGTGCAGTCCCCAGCCGTCGTAGTCGCCGTCGGCGCGGTGGTAGTGCAGGACGGCCTTCGTCCTGTCCTGCGCGGGGTACTCGGGCCGCTCGGTCCGTACGGTCTCCTCGCCCTGCTCGATCCACACCTCACCCGTCTTGGTGACGTCGATCGTGCGGTCGGCGGAGACGTCCTTGTTCCCCTGCTTGTCGATGACGAGGAAGCCGACGTTCGACGCGCCCGGCTTCAGCCTGACGTAGGCGAAGGCGCCGTAGGCGTCCCGGCCGGTGAACGGGTGGCTGTCGGGCCAGTTCGTGGACTCGCCGTCGGCGAGGTCGCCCCAGGCGTACAGGCCCCAGTCGGCGTAGTCGCCGTCGGTGCGCTTGTAGTGGACGATCGCGTGGTCGCGGGAGGACGCGGTGGGGGTCTCGGGGGCGGGCGGGGTGCCGGTGGTGCTGCCGGCGGTCGCGCTCGACGTCCGCCCGGCCGAGTCGACCACGACCGCCTTGTAGCGCAGGGCGGTCCCCGGCGGTACGTCCTTGCCGATGACCTGCCTGACCTTGTACGGGGCGTGGTCGGCGGAGCCCAGGATGCGCCACGGGCCGCTGCCGACCTGGGCCGCGAAGACGACCCGGTTGAGCTGCCCGCCCCCGACGTCGGCGCTCAGCTCGACGGTGCCGGTGGCGCCGGTGGCAGGCGCGTCGAGGGTGATGACCGGCTTGGTCGCGGGCCTGGCGAGCCTGCCCGCCGCCTTGAGGACGATCGCCGAGCCGGCCGGGACGCGGACGGTGAGCTTCTTGTCGGCGCCGGACGTCAGCGTGTCCTTGCTGCCGTAGACGCCTCGGAACGCCATGTCCGCCGAACCGGTCGCGAAGGTCGCCGTCTTCGCGTCGTCGGCGTTGTTGAAGGCGACGACGTACTCGGTGCCGGTCTTCGCGTCGGTGCGGGAGAAGGCGTAGACGCCCGGGCCGTCCGCCGCGTGGCGCTCGGTCTGGACGCCGTCCGTGAGGGCCGGGTTGGCCTTGCGCAGCTCGGCCAGGGCCGCGATCCGCCGGTACAGCGGCGCCCGGGTGTCGTAGGCGGCGCTCGCGTGGGTGCGGTCGGTGCCGAGCTGGTCGTCGTCGAGGTAGTCGGCGGTACGCGAGGCGAACATCGTCTGGCGGGCGTCCTTGTCGCCGCCGGCGCCGGTGAAGCCCTGCTCGTCGCCGTAGTAGACGACCGGGTTGCCGCGGCTGAGGAACATCAGCTCGTTGGCGAGCCGGTCCTTCTCGAGCAGTTCGGCGTCGGTGGCCTTCGGGTTGTCCTGCTTCAGGAAGTGGCCGATGCGGCCCATGTCGTGGTTGCCGAGGAAGGTGACCTGCTCGTAGGCGTTGGCCTTGTCGGTCGTGTACTTGTAGTCGTCGCCGAAGACGGAGGCGAGCCCTCGCGCGCTGCCGCCCTGGGAGGCGTACTGCCGTGCCGCCTCCTGGAAGGGGAAGTCGAGCGTGGCGTCGAGGCGGCCCTGGGTGACGTACGGGGACGTGATGTCCGTGTCGGCGGAGTAGACCTCGCCGAACATGAAGAAGTCGTCGCGTCCGTGCCGGGCCGCGTAGGCGTCCAGAGCGGTCGCCCACTGGGTCCAGAACTCCATGTTCACGTGCTTCACGGTGTCGATCCGGAAGCCGTCGATGTCGAAGTCCTCGACCCATCGCCGGTAGATCTTCTCCATGCCGCTGACGACCTCGGGGCGTTCGGTCCACAGGTCGTCGAGGCCGGAGAAGTCGCCGTACGTGGTCGACTCGCCGGCGTAGGTGGAGTCGCCCCGGTTGTGGTACATCGTCGGGTCGTTGAGCCAGGAGGGGACCTTCCCGGCGGAGGGCGTGACGGGTGTGCGGGGGAAGGAGCCGGCGTCGACGGTGGGGAACCTCCTTGCGCCGTCCGCGTAGTCGGCGTCGTCGAAGGGCCTTCCGTCCTTCGTCAGGTAGGGGAAGGCGCCCTTGGAGAGGTAGTCGTAGGACTTCTCCTCGTAGTCGACGACGTCCGCCGTGTGGTTGGTGATGACGTCGAAGAAGACCTTCATGCCTTTGGCGTGCGCCTTGGAGATGAGGGTCTGAAGGTCCTTGTTGGTGCCGAAGTGCGGGTCGACCTGGGTGAAGTCCGTAATCCAGTACCCGTGGTAGCCGGCCGAGGCGTTGGCTCCGGTGCCCTGCACCGGACGGTTCTTGAAGATCGGGGCCATCCAGATGGCGGTGGTGCCGAGGCCCTTGATGTAGTCGAGCTTCCCGGTCAGGCCCTTGAGGTCGCCGCCCTGGTAGAAGCCCTTGTCGGTGGGGTCGTAGCCGGTGGCGAGGCGCGAACCCGTCAGCCCGCCCTTGTCGTTGGCGGTGTCACCGTTGGCGAACCGGTCCGGCAGGACGAAGTAGAACTGCTCGCGCGTGTCGTCGTGCCGGGCGGGCTGGGCGGCGAGCCGTGCGTCGGACGGCGGGGCGGGCGGGGTCTCGGCCCGGGCTGCGAGGGGCTGGACGAGCGCTGCGGCCAGCGCGGTCGCGGTGACCGCAGCGACCCGTCCGGCACGGGCGGTTGGGCGCCTGGACGGCACCGGCCATCTCGGTATCACTGACGTGGACTCCTTGCATGACGGCTCTTGTGGGTCCGACCCCGCGCGACCGTATCGCCGCCGAAACACTTACAGCAAGAGTCCTGAAACAATGGGAAAGAACTTTCAGATGTCGCTCAACAGCTGTCCCTGCCCGCGTAGATGGCCAGGGCGGTGTCGGGGCCCAGGGTCGCCGTGAACCGGCCGCCGGAGTTCACGCTCACCGTGGTGTCGTTCTGGACGTTGCAGTACGTCCCCTCAGGCAGCGACGTCCGGTAGGTGCGGGTCAGTGAGCCCGACTCGTGGTTGATTGCCACGAAGCCCTTGGCGCCCCGCCCGAAGGCGATCGCGTCGCCGCCGTTGTCCCACCAGTCGGTGACCGGCTCACCGCGGGTGGCGTTGCGGAAGGCGACCATGCGCAGGATCTCCGGCCAGGCGTGCTGGCACTTCCAGCCGTCCTGCCAGCAGGCGTTGACCATGCCGCCGTTGGGCGGCCCGGCGTCCGCGTCCGACCACTCGTAGCCTGAGTTGACGTCGGGCGCGCCGTAGGGCCAGGCGAGCATGAAGACGTTGGCCAGGGTGTAGTCGGCGTCGTCCTTGTAGCTGAGCGTGGAGCCGTTGCGCTCGGTGTCGTGGTTGTCGACGAAGACGCCGGCCACCGAGCTGTTCATGTAGCCCCAGCCCTCGCCGTAGTTCTTCAGGTAGGCGAGGTTCTCGTTGTTGAAGACGCGCTTGAGGTCGTAGGCGTAGCGGAACTCCTGGACGTCCCCGTTGCCCGCGTACTCGGTGGGCTGCACGGCCTCCCCGCTGCCGTGGATGGCTTCCTGCTTCCAGTACGCGTTCGGGTTGGTCAGCCGGGACCTGACGGCGGCGAGGTCGGCGGAGTCGACGTGCTTGGCCGCGTCGATGCGGAAGCCGTCGACGCCGAGGGTGAGCAGGTCGTTCAGGTAACCGGCGACGGTCTTGCGGACGTAGTCCTCGCCCGTGTCGAGGTCGGCGAGGCCGACGAGTTCGCAGTGCTGGACGTTCCAGCGGTCCTGATAGTCGGTCACCTGGGACGTGCAGTCGTCGAAGTCGTAGGAGGAGTACAGGCCCGGATAGTCGTACTTGGTGTACGACGAGCCGCCGGTGCCGGTGCCGCCGCCCGCCGCCATGTGGTTGACGACGGTGTCGACGACGACCTTCACCCCGGCCGCATGGCAGGTGTTCACCATGGTCCGGAAGGCCGTGCGGTCACCGAGCCGGCCCGCGATCCGGTAGCTCACCGGCTGGTAGGACGTCCACCACTGGGAGCCCTGGATGTGCTCGGCGGGCGGCGAGACCTGGACGTAGCCGTAGCCCGCCGGGCCGAGGGTGTCGGTGCACTCCTTCGCGACCGAGGCGAACTTCCACTCGAAGAGGACGGCGGTGACGTCCTTGGCGCCGGGCGGGGAGGCGTGCGCGGTGGTGGCGGGAGCGACGAGGGCCGCGGCGATGGCGGCGAGCGCGGTCGCGGTGACGGACCATCTCGATATCACAGGCGTGTACTCCTTGCGACGACGGCCAGGCGTCTTTGCCTGGCGCCGCGCGAACGTACCGCCGTGAAATGTTTACAGCAAGAGAGTTGAAACCCTGAGCAAATAATTTCACGGGGAACCGCCGAAGCGATCCCCCGTGAGAGGTGACCGGTTGTCAGGCCGTCGTCCACCACACCGTGGTGTCCGCCGGGATCTTCATCTCGCCGTCCGTCTCGGCGATCTCGTCGCTGGCGAGGAGGAGGCGGCCGTGTGCGGGGGTCGTCACCGACTCGCCGCCGGTGTTGGTGACGCACACGAACTCCCCGCGCCGGAAGGCCACAACGCCCTCCGGAGCCTTCAGCCACTCCACCGAGTCGCCCGCGCCGAGGTCGGGCTGCTCACGGCGGACGGCGAGCGCGGTGCGGTAGAGCTCGAGGGTGGAGCCGGCGGCTCCCGTCTGCGCCTCGATGCTCAGCTCCCCCCAGCTCTCCGGCTGGGGCAGCCAACTGCCGCCGCTGCCGAAGCCGTACGACGAGCCCGTGCGGGTCCACGGGATCGGCACCCGGCAGCCGTCACGGAAGCCGTCCTGGCCGGCGCCGCGGAAGTACGCGGGGTCCTGGCGCACCTCGTCGGGCAGGTCGACGACGTCCGGGAGGCCCAGCTCCTCCCCCTGGTAGATGTACGCCGAGCCGGGCAGCGCCAGCATGAGCAGGGTGGCCGCCCGGGCGCGCCGGAGGCCCAGCTCGCGATCGCCGGCGAGGCGGATCTGGGTGCCGAGGCCGGGCGGGTTGGCGAAGCGGGTGGCGTGCCGGGTGACGTCGTGGTTGGAGAGCACCCAGGTGGCGGGGGCGCCGACGGGCCGCATGGCCTCCAGGGTGAGGTCGACGACCTTGCGCAGCTCCTTCGCGTCCCAGTCGGTGCTCAGGTACTGGAAGTTGAAGGCCTGGTGCAGTTCGTCGGGGCGGACGTAGTTCGCGGTGCGCTCGACGGTCGGGGTCCACGCCTCGGCGACGAAGACACGTTCGCCCGCGTACTCGTCGAGGACCTTGCGCCACTGCCGGTAGATCTCGTGGACGCCGTCCTGGTCGAAGAACGGCATGACGTCGTTGCCCAGCAGCTTGAGCTGGTCGTGGGATCCGAGGTCGGGAAGGCCTTCCGCCTTCACCAGTCCGTGTGCCACATCGATGCGGAAGCCGTCCACGCCCATGTCGAGCCAGAACCGCAGGATCGAGCGGAACTCGTCGCCGACCGCCGGGTGTTCCCAGTTGAAGTCGGGCTGCTCGGGCGCGAAGAGGTGCAGGTACCACTCGCCGTCCTCGACGCGCGTCCAGGCGGGCCCGCCGAAGATGGACTCCCAGTCGTTGGGCGGGAGTTCGCCGTTCTTCCCGGTGCCGGGGCGGAAGTGGTAGCGCTCCCGCAGGGGTGAGCCGGGGCCCTCGGCGACGGCCCGCCGGAACCACTCGTGCTGGTCGGAGGAGTGGTTGGGCACCAGGTCGACGATGATCCTCAGGCCCAGTTCGTGGGCGTCGCGGATCAGCGCGTCGGCGTCGAGGAGGTTGCCGAACATGGGGTCGACGGCCCGGTAGTCGGCCACGTCGTAGCCGGCGTCGGCCTGCGGGGAGGCGTAGAAGGGGCTGAGCCACACGGCGTCCACGCCGAGGTCGCGCAGGTACGGGAGGCGGGATCGTACGCCTTCCAGGTCCCCCATGCCGTCGCCGTTGCTGTCGGCGAAGCTGCGCGGATAGACCTGGTAGATCACCGCGTCCCGCCACCAGTCGCGGCGCTTGGCGACGGTGGCGACGGCGGAGTTCGGTGCCGGGTCGGCGGAGTGCTGGCTCATGGTGTCCTTGGTAGGTAACGGAGTCGCGGTCACGGTCGGTGCTCTGGGTTTCGGCGGCGGGTGACGAGGCGGCCGCGGTGCCTGCGGGGTCGGAAGGGCACCGCGGCCGCCGCCCGCGCGGCGAGACGCGCGGGAGTTGTGTCCACGGCCGGGGCGTCAGCCCTTCGTGCCGCCGGCGGTGAGGCCGGTCACCAGGTTCTTCTGGACAAGGTAGAAGAAGACGGAGACGGGTATCGCGATCAGCACCGCGGTGGCGGCCATCAGGTTGCGCTGGGCGTCGTGCTCGCTGACGAAGCTCTGCAGGCCGACGGCGAAGGTGTACTTGGAGTCGGACAGCATGAACGTCGAGGCGAAGGCGACCTCACCGAAGGCGGTGAGGAAGTTGTAGAAGGCGGCGACGGCGAGGCCGGGCCTGGCCAGCGGCAGGACCAGCCGCAGGAAGGCGCCGAAGGGGCTGAGTCCGTCGACGCGTCCGGCCTCGTCGATCTCGAACGGGATGGTGTCGAAGTAGCCCTTGAGCAGCCAGGCGCTGTAGGGCACGACGGTGGTGCAGTTGACGAGGATCAGTCCGAGGTAGGTGTCGATGAGCTGCAGCTCCGACATGATCTGGTACATCGGCACGATCAGGACGGCGACCGGGAACATCTGGGTGACGAGCAGGACCCACATGAACTTCTTGTAGCCCGGGAAGCGCATCCGGGAGACGGCGTAGCCGCTGGTGGCGGCGATGATCACGCCGATGGCGGTGGTGCCGAGGACGACGACGAGCGTGCTGCGCAGCCAGTCGAAGAACGCGGTGTGCTGGAGGACGAACGTGTAGTTGTCGAGCGTCGCTTTGCGCCAGATCCCGCCGGGGTGCAGGTAGTCGTCCTTGTCCGGGCCGAGGGAGAGGAAGACCAGCCAGGCGACCGGGAAGAAGGCGACGAGGCTCGCCGCGACGAGGACGCCGTGGGTGGCGAGGGTGGCGAGGGGGCCGCGCCGGCCGCGGCGGCGGACGGCGCCCGCCGGGGCGGTCCCGGCGGGCCGGTCGGTCGTCGCGACGGAGGTGGGGGCGGTGCTGGTGCTCATGGGGGCTCCTGCCTCAGATCGCGAGCTGCTCGTCGTTGCGGCTCAGCCAGCGGCGGTAGAAGGAGGTGAAGACGATCAGGACGGCCAGCAGCAGGATGCCGTAGGCGGCCGACTGGGCGAAGTCACGCGGCTGCTGTCCGAAGCCGAGGTAGTACGCCCAGGTGACGAGGATCTGCGCGTCCGGGGCGGTGTCGCCGAACAGCAGGAAGATGATGGCGAACTGGTTGAAGGTCCAGATGACGCCGAGGAGGACGACGGTGGAGCTGACGGACCTCAGGCCGGGCAGGGTGACGTACCGGAACCGCTGCCAGGCGTCGGCCCCGTCCATCTCGGCCGCCTCGTAGAGCGAGGAGTCGATGGACTGGAGGCCGCCGAGCAGCGAGAGCATCATGAACGGCACACCGCACCAGGTGTTGACCATGATCGCGGCGAACCGCTGCCAGAAGGTGTCCTCCAGCCACAGCGGCGAGGGCAGGTGCAGGGCGTCCAACGCCGCGTTGACGACGCCGCCGTCGGCGAGCATGAAGCGCCAGCCGAAGACGGTGACGAACGTGGGGACGGCCCAGGGCAGCACGAGGATCATGCGGTAGAGGGTGCGGCCGCGGAACTCGCGGTTGAGCAGCAGCGCGAGGCCGAGTCCGATGAAGTAGTGCAGGGCGACGCAGAGCGCGGTCCAGGCGATGGTCCACAGGAAGTGCGACCAGAAGCGGTCGTAGGCCGTCGGGCCCCACAGGATGTCGGCGTAGTTGTCGAGGCCGATGAACTTGTAGGTGGCCTCGATCTCGTTGACGCCGATGGTGCGGGCCGTGTTGAGGCTGTCGGCGTCGGTGAGGGTGAGGTAGAAGCCGTAGGCGAGGGGGTAGAGCACGAGGACGCCGATGACGATCGCCACCGGGGCGATCATCGCGTAGGCGTACCAGTGCTTCTGATAGGCCTGCTTCAGGCGCCCGCCCGGCCCGGGCCGCGGGTCTCGCTCACCGCGCCGCTTGCCGGTCGCTCGGTCGATGGCGACTGTCATGGTTCGACACCTTCTGGGGGATCAGGGGGTGGGCCGGGCGGCTGGGGGCCGTCCGGCGGATCAGGTCGCAGGAAAGCAGCGGGACCGTTCGTCTGCGGCGTGATCCGCCGGACAGCCCCCGGGGCGGTGGCCGCCGGGCCTTCCCCCGAGGGAGGTCCGGCGGCCGGGCGTGCCCGCGGTGTGGCCGGCGTCCAGGGCGGCCACGGCGGGGCTCACTTGCCGAAGTCGGGCACCAGCTTGGCGATGGCCGTCTCGGCGTTGCCGAGGCCCTCGTCGAGGCTCTCCTTGCCGCCCGCGATCTTGGGCAGCTCGCTGTCGAGCGGGCCCCACAGGGAGCTGTACTCCGGCAGCGCGGGGCGCGGCCGGGCGGCGGACAGGACGGCGCCGTAGCCGGCGATGCCCGGGTCGGCCTTGACCTGGTCGGTGTAGGCGTCGTCGCGGGTGGGCAGCGTGGAGTTCTTCTGCGCGACGGTCGCCTGGGACTTCGCGGAGGTCATGAAGTTGAGGAACTTCAGCGCGGCCTTCTGGTGGGCGGCGTCGGAGCCGGCGTAGACCGACAGGTTGTGGCCGCCGGTCGGGGCGCCCGCCTTGCCGGTGGAACCGGCCGGGACGGTGGCGATGCCCAGGTTGGCCTTGTCCTTGAACGCCGAGCCCTTGTAGAAGTTCGTGATCTCCCAGGGGCCCTGGACGATCGCGGCGACCTTGCCGTTGACGAAGGCGTCCTGGATGTGGGCGTAGGCGTCGGCGGTGGTGTCGGCCTTGTGCAGGCCCTTGCCGTCGAAGAGGCCGAGCCAGGTGCCGTACGCCTTCTTCGCGGCCGGCGAGTTGACGGTGATCTTCTTGGCTTCGACGTCGACGGTGTCGGCGCCCTCGCCGTGGAGGAAGGACTGGGCGTAGTAGGCCTGGGTGGAGCCCCAGTAGCCGTCGACGCCGGTCTTGTCCTTGACGGTGGCGGCGGCCGTCTTCAGCTCGTCCCAGGTCTTCGGGGCGGCGGTGAGGCCGGCCTTGGCGAAGAGCTGCTTGTTGTAGACGAGCGCGAGCGTGTCGGTGACGATCGGCACGCCGTAGGTCTTGCCCTCGTACTGGGCCTGCTGGATCAGGTTGGGCTTGAACTTCGCCTGGTCCGCGAGGGCCTCGGTGCCGTCCAGCGGCAGGAAGAAGCCCTTCTTGGCGAAGGCGGGGGTCCAGCCGACCTCCGAGCGCAGCACGTCCGGGGCGCCCTTGGAGCCGGCGGCGGTGTCGAACTTGTTCTGCGCCTGGTCGAAGGGGACGTTGACGTACTTGACCTTGATGTCCTTGTTGGCGGCCTCGAACTCCTTGACCAGGGCCTGGTACGTCGGCGCCTCGTTGGTGGCGTTGGAGGTGTCCCACCAGGTGATGGTGACCGGGCCGCCGGCCGAGTCGCCGCTGTCGCTCCCGCCGCACGCCGTCGCCGCGAGGGCGAGGGACGCCACCAGCGCGCTGGCCGCTATGCCACGCCGCATTGAGTTCTCCTTGAGGGTGAAGGCCCGAGTAGCCGCAGGGGGCGGTCCCGTCCGCACCCCTGTCGACTTGCCGACTTGCCGACTGCGCCGTTGCGGCGGCCGCCGGGCGACGTGAACGTAACAGCGTTGTAAGCGTTGCGAAAGACCTTGCAGCAAAAAAGCGCAAGACGGCTTCGAAGTTATCCGGGCGTGACCTCTCGGCGACCGCCATGAGACGCTTGTTCACAAGGGTCGAGCGCTATACGGACGCCCCTGCAAGGCTCTGCAAGCCCTTGCCTTCACTTTCAAGAGGGAGCGCGATGACACAGCAGCCCGGGCCCGGCCGTTCGACCGGTCGGCCACTACGGCCGTCCGGTGCGCCGGGTGTCACCCGGCGGGTACAGTCCAGCCCTGTGACCACACGGCTTGCCGACATCGCAGCGCAGGCGGGGGTGAGCGAAGCGACCGTCAGCCGGGTGCTCAACGGCAAGCCCGGCGTCGCCGCCACCACCCGTGAGTCCGTGCTCGCCGCCCTCGACGTGCTGGGCTACGAGCGCCCCGTCCGGCTGCGGCAGCGCAGCGCGGGCCTCGTCGGCCTCATCACGCCGGAGCTGGAGAACCCGATCTTCCCGGCGCTGGCCCAGGTCATCGGCCAGGCCCTCACCCGCCAGGGCTACACGCCGGTCCTCGCCACCCAGACCCCGGGCGGCTCCACCGAGGACGAGCTGACCGAGATGCTGGTCGACCGCGGCGTCGCCGGCATCATCTACGTATCGGGGCTGCACGCGGACACCACGGCCGACATGCAGCGCTACGAGCAACTGCGCGCACAGGGCGTTCCCTTCGTCCTGGTCGACGGGTTCTCGCCGAAGGTCCAGGCCCCCTTCATCTCCCCCGACGACCGCGCGGCGATGATCCTCGCGGTCACCCATCTGGTCTCCCTCGGCCACACCCGCATCGGCCTCGCCCTCGGCCCGAAGCGCTTCGTCCCCGTGCAGCGCAAGATAGAGGGCTTCGTCCGCGCCGTGCAGGAGCAGCTGGGCATCAGCCCCGAGACCATCGAGTCGGAGCTGGTCCAGCACTCCCTGTACACCCTGGAGGGGGGCCAGGCGGCCGCCGCCGCCCTGTTGGAGAGGGACTGCACGGCGGTGGTCTGCGCCAGCGACATGATGGCCCTGGGCGCGATCCGGGCGGCCCGCCAACGGGGCCTCGACGTCCCCAAGGACGTCTCCGTGGTCGGTTTCGACGACTCCCCGCTGATCGCCTTCACCGACCCGCCCCTGACGACCATCCGCAAGCCGGTGCCCGCGATGGGCCAGGCCGCCGTGCGCACGCTCCTGGAGGAGATCGGCGGCACACCCGCCCCGCACAGTGAGTTCGTGTTCATGCCGGAACTGGTCGTCCGCGGCTCCACCGCCTCCGGGGACCGCAACCGCGCGTGAGCTCTCCCCTCGGCATGCGGGTGGGACGACACCGAGGGACGATTCGGAGATAACGCCGATCTGGCAGACTTTGTGTCCATGGGCGAACCGACCGTGACATGTCCGGAAGGCCACGACAAGGCCGTCCCACACCCTTTCACGGCCGCGAACCCCCTGCGGCGGCTGCGCGCTCCCCGCCGGCCCCGGGTGTGGTTCGAGGTCCTGCTCATCGCACTGAGTTACTGGACGTACTCCCTGATCCGCAACGCGGTCCCGGAACAGCGGACCGAGGCGCTGCGCAACGCCGACTGGATCTGGCGGGCCGAGCACCAGCTCGGCATCGCGGCCGAACAGTCCATCAACCACACCGTCAACTCGGCGACCTGGCTCATCGTCGGGATGAACTACTACTACGCCACCCTGCACTTCGTCGTCACCCTCGGCGTGCTGGTCTGGCTCTACCGCGCCCACCCCGGCCGCTACGCCGCCTGCCGGCTGGGCCTCTTCGCGACCACGGGCGTGGCCCTGGCCGGCTACTACTTCTACCCGCTGGCGCCGCCGCGTCTGATGACCGGCGCCCACTTCGTCGACACGGTGGTGGTCCACCGGACCTGGGGCTCGATGGCCTCCGGCGACCTGAAGAGCATGTCCAACCAGTACGCCGCGATGCCGTCCATGCACATCGGCTGGTCCCTGTGGTGCGGTCTGACGGTCTTCGCCCTGGCCGCGACGCCCTGGGCCCGCGTCCTGAGCCTGCTCTACCCGACCCTCACCCTGGTGGTGATCGTCGCCACCGCCAACCACTTCTGGCTGGACGCGGTGGGCGGCGCCCTGTGCCTCGCCTTCGGCTGCGCCCTGTCCCGCCTCTGGTACGGCACCCTCCCGCACCGCCTCCCGAGGACGACGGCACCGGGCGTGCTGCTCCCGGAGACGTAGGGCGTGGCCCGCGCGGGGCGGCTACGGGGCGTGTCCGCGCGGGCGCGGGTGCAGAGGGCGCGGCCCGCCCGGCGCGGTTACACGGGGCGTGTCCGCGCGGGCGCGGATGCACAGGGCGCGGCCCGCCCGGCGCGGTTACACGGGGCGTGTCCGCGCGGGCGCGGATGCAGAGGGCTTGGCCCCGACCGGGGCACGGCCACACGAGACACGTCCGGCCCAGGGCGCGGCCACAAGAGGCGTGTGTCCCGCCCCAGGGCGCGGCCGCACAGGCCGTGGCCTGCCTGGGGCGCGGCCACACGAGGCGCGTCCCGCCCGGGGCGCGGCCACACGAGGCGTGTGTCGCCCGGGGCGCGGCCACACGAGGCGCGTGTCGCCCGGGGCGCGGCCACACGAGGCGCGTGTCGCCCGGGGCGCGGCCACACGAGGCGCGTGTCTGCCCCGGGACGCGACTGCACAGGGCGTGGCCTGCCCGGGGCGGGGGCTCATCCGCCGTAGAACAGCTCGTCCACCACGGTCCGGGCCCGCCGGGCCGTGCGGCGGTAGTCGTCCAGCATGTCGCCCACCCGCCCCGGCCCGTACCCCAGATACCGCCCCACAGCCCCCAGCTCCCGGGCGTCCGACGGGAACGTGTCGCCCGCCCGCCCCCGCACCAGCATCACCGCGTTGCGCACCCGGGTGGCCAGCACCCACGCCTCGTCGAGCGTCGCCGCGTCCTCCTCCGACAGCAGCCCCGCGTCCCGCGCGGCGGCCAGCGCGGCACGCGTCCGCGTGGTCCGCAGCCCCGGCTCCTCGGCGCCGTGCCGCAGCTGCAGCAACTGCACGGTCCACTCCACGTCGGACAGCCCGCCGGGCCCCAGCTTGGTGTGCAGCTTGGGATCGGACCCCCGCGGCAGCCGCTCCGACTCCATCCGCGCCTTCAGCCGCCGGATCTCCCGCACGGCCTCCTCGCCCAGCCCGCCCCGCGGATACCGCAGCGGGTCGACGAGCTCCATGAACCGCCCGGCCAGCTCCTCGTCCCCGGCGACCGGTTCAGCCCGCAGCAGCGCCTGCGACTCCCACACCAGCGACCACCGCCGGTAGTACGCCTCGTACGACTTCAGGGTCCGCACCAGCGGCCCCGACTTCCCCTCGGGCCGCAGATCGGCGTCGACCAGCAGCGGCGGATCCGCGCTCGGGAGCTGCAGCAGCCGCCGCATCTCCGCCACGACGGCCGCGGCGGCCCGCGCGGCCTCCTCCTCCCCGACGCCCTCCCGCGCCTCGTGGACGAAGACGACGTCGGCGTCCGAGCCGTAGCCCAGCTCGTGCCCGCCGAACCGGCCCATGCCGATGATCGCGAACCGGGTGGGCAGGGTGTCCCCCCAGCCCGCGCGCACGACCGCGCGCAGGGTTCCGGCGAGGGTCGCCGCCGTGAGGTCGGACACCGCCCCGCCGACGAGGTCCACCAGGGCGCCCTGGTCGGCCTCGGCGGGCTGGGACTCGGTGCCGTAGGAGCCGACGATGTCCGCGGCGGCCGTACGGAACAGCTCGCGCCGCCGGACGCCGCGCGCGGCGGTGACGGCCTGGACCGCACCGTCCGCGCGGCCGACGGCGGCGAGTATCTCCTGCTCGAGAGCCCTGCGCCCGCGCGGCTCCAGGCCGCCGCCCACGCCCAGGCCGCCGCGCCCGCCGTCGCCGTCGCCGAGCAGCGCCACGGCTTCCGGGGCGCGCATCAGCAGGTCGGGGGCGAGCCGCCCGGCGGACAGCACCCGGGCGAGGTTCTCCGCGGCGGCGCCCTCGTCGCGCAGGAGGCGCAGGTACCAGGGGGTCTTGCCGAGCGCGTCGGACACCTTGCGGAAGTTCAGCAGTCCGGCGTCGGGGTCGGCGGAGTCGGCGAACCAGCCGAGCAGCACGGGCAGCAGCGTCCGCTGGATGGCGGCCTTGCGCGACACCCCGGAGGCCAGCGCCTCCAGGTGCCGCAGCGCGGCCGCGGGGTCGGCGTATCCCAGCGCGACGAGCCGCTCCCGGGCGGCGACCGTACTCAACCTGGCCTCACCCGGCGCGAGTTGGGCGACGGCGTCGAGCAGCGGCCGGTAGAACAGCTTCTCGTGCAACCGCCGCACCACGGCGGCGTGCCGCTTCCACTCGCGGTTGAGCTCGCCCACGGGGTCGGAGCGCAGCCCCAGCGACCGTCCGAGCCGCCGCTGGTCGCTCTCGTCCTCGGGCACGAGATGGGTGCGCCGCAGCCGGTACAGCTGGATCCGGTGCTCCATGGACCGCAGGAAGCGGTAGGCGTCGTCGAGCTGCACGGCGTCCGTCCGCCCCACGTACCCGCCGGCGGCCAGCGCCTGCAGCGCGTTCAGGGTCGTGCCGCTGCGCAGGGAGGCGTCCGCGCGCCCGTGCACCAGCTGGAGCAGCTGGACGGCGAACTCGACGTCCCGCAGACCGCCCGGCCCGAGTTTCAGCTCGCGCTCGACCTCGGCGGCGGGGATGTTCTCCACGACCCGGCGCCGCATCTTCTGCACGTCGGCGACGAAGTTCTCCCGCTCGGCGGCCTGCCACACCATCGGCCCGACGGCGGCGACGTACTCCTCGCCGAGGCCGAGGTCGCCGGCGACCGGCCGGGCCTTGAGCAGGGCCTGGAACTCCCAGGTCTTGGCCCAGCGCTGGTAGTAGGCGAGGTGGCTGCTGAGGGTGCGCACCAGCGGTCCGTTGCGTCCCTCGGGGCGCAGGTTGGCGTCGACGGGCCAGATCGAGCCTTCCACGGTGGTCTCGGAGCAGATCCGCATCATGTGCGAGGCGAGCTTGGTGGCGGCGCGCAGCGCCTTGCCCTCGTCGGCGCCCTCGACGGCCTCGCCGACGAAGATGACGTCCACGTCGGAGACGTAGTTGAGTTCGTGCCCGCCGCACTTGCCCATCGCGATGACGGCGAGCCGGCACAGCGCGGCGTCGTCGGGCGCGGCGGCGCGGGCCAGCGCGAGGGCGGCGCGCAGGGTGGCCGTCGCGAGGTCCGCCAGCTCGGCGGCGGTCTCGGCGACGTCGGTGGTCCCGCACACGTCCCGCGCGGCTATGGACAGCAGGCACCGGCGGTAGGCGACGCGCAGCGAGACGGGGTCGTCCGCCTCGGCGAGCCCGCGTTCGAACTCCTCCACCCCGGGGTGGAGGTCGCGCGGCTCGTAGGTGACGAGGGCCTCCCAGTCCCGCGGGTGCCGGGCGAGGTGGTCGGCGAGCGCGGCGGACGCGCCGAGCACCCCGAGCAGCCGGTCCCGCAGCGGCTTGGCGGCGATCACGGTGTCGAGCAGTTCTCGCCGTGCGGTCGCCCCGGGCTGTGCTTCCAGCAGCCGTACGAGTCCGTGCAGCGCGAGGTCGGGGTCGGCGGTCCGGCCGAGGGCCTCCAGCAGGACGGGGTCGTTGCGCACGGCGGCCAGCTCGCCGCCGTCGAGGAGGCGTTCGGCGGCGGAGGGGTCGGTGAAACCGTGCCGCAGCAGCCGAGTGAAGGTACTGCTCCTGCGTCCCGGCCCCGTCATCCCGGCCTCCTCAGTCCGATCAAGGTCGTACCCACCGAGCCTAACCGCAGACCTGGGCCGAAGCGCCGGGACAAGCGCCGGAAAGCGGCCGCGGCCGGACACGACGGCGGCGCGAACCGGCGGCCAGGCGGGATGGCGCGTTGGCGCCGACCCGGCGACGTGAACCGGCGGCCAGCCGGGACGGCGCGGCGACGCGAACCGGCGGCCAGGCGGGACGGCGCGGATGCGAACCCGCCGCCGACGGACCCGCCTCGTCACGCGAACCAGCCGGGCACGGGACGGCGCGGTGGCGTGAACCGGCGGCAGGCGGGGCGGCGCGGTGGCGCGGCGGCCGGTTTTCGGCTTCGGTGTGGAGAGCCGCAGGCAGCGGCACGCACGCCTCAGGGGAAGGGAACAGCGATGCACTACACCTTGGAAGTCGTCCCGTTGCCCGTCAGCGACATCGACCGGGCCCGGGACTTCTACCGCGACAAGGCCGGGTTCCACGTCGACATCGACCAGGAGGTCATGCCGGGCATGCGGATCGTCCAGCTGACCCCGCCCGGCTCGGGCTGTTCGATCGCTCTGGGCGACAGCATCTGGGACATGACGAAGGGACCGCGCCCGGCGCCCGGGTCGTACCAGGGGCTCCAGCTGTGCGTGGCCGACATCGAGGCCGCCCGCGCGGAGCTGGTCGCGCGCGGCCTGGACGTCTCCGAACCGGTCCGTTACTCCGAAGCGGACGGCGCGACGTTCATGTACTTCACCGACCCGGACGGCAACGGCTGGTCGATCCAGGAGTACCGCCGCCGGGCGAAGGAGCCGCTCCACGAGGTACTGGCCGGCCTTCCCCGGGAGGACTGACCACCCGCGACCGGCGGCGGGAAGGGGACCTCAGTCGCGGCGGTCGGGGCTTGCCCCGACCAGCACCGCGCCGAGCAGGACGTACGCGGCGAGGGCCACGACCGGTATGTGCCCTCCCGGCCGGTCGAGGTCGTCGATGCAGTACCCGGAGCCCACCGCCCAGAGCAACCCGCCGACGGCCACCGGCACGGCGGTGAGGGCGTCCACCGCCACCCGCAGCCCGGCCCACAGCAGAAGGGGCATCAGGACCCAGGAAGCGGCCGTGGTGAGAAGGAATTCGAACGCGCCGGAGCCCACCGTGTCCCCGTCCGTGGCCGCCTCGTCGCGGGACCAGGCATAGCCGGCGGACATGAGGGTGTGGCAGGCCGCGGTGGCGCCGGAGAAGATCAGAGCGCCTTTGACGTGTCGTGCGTAACGGATGGCGGGGTCCTCGCTCTTCGCGGGTCGCGGGCCGATGACGGCTCAGTGAGTGGAAGCCGGGGGCAGGCAACCGGTCTCGGGGTGGTGACCGTTGACTTCGGTCCACACCCGGTCCTCGGTGACGGCTCCGGTGACGCAGGCGGTCTTGCCGACCCAGACGCCGAAAGAGCTGCCTTCGACCGCTTCGTCGCCGGTACCGGGCACGAGACCTGCGACGGTGACGGAAAAGGGGGCCGCATGTCGTGCGAGGGTGGACCGCACTTCCGCGGGACCGATGCCGCCTCGTCGACGCAGCTCGTTCAGGGCTCTCTCCACATCGACGGCTGTCTGCCCGGCCCGGCTCTCGTCCTCCGGGCTCATCTCGCGAGGGTGCCGCGCGCGGGTGTTGTCGGCGTGATTCGGTGGCGTGTCAGGTCCTGGCCCGTTCGGGCCCGCCGTACCGGCGTCGGGCGGGCTGGACGACTGGGTGCCGTTGAGGTTGGAGAAGAGGTCGTCCGCGCTCTTCCCGCAACCGGTCAGAAGGACGAGGGCGGTGACGGCGAGGGCAGCGGGCTTCCGGATGGACACGACCCGATGCTTCCTCCCCAAGGGGCAGGCGGGCATGAGTACCGGTACTCAGATCCGACGGTGGGCGACTCCACGGCGGTCGGTGGCCCCACGGCCCGGGCGGGGCCCGCGGAGGGACGCCGCGGGGCCGACGGTCCACGACCGTCGGCCCCGTGCGTCGTTCGTTGCAGCGGGTACCCGCCGCGACCTGCGCCTACAGCACCGGCAGGTTCTTCCGCAGCTCGAACGCCGTGACCTCCGAGCGGTACTCCTCCCACTCCTGCCGCTTGTTACGCAGGAAGAAGTCGAAGACGTGTTCGCCGAGGGTCTCGGCGACGAGGTCGCTGCGTTCCATCAGGGTGAGGGCCTCGCCCAGGTTCTGGGGGAGCGGCTCGATGCCCATCGCGCGGCGTTCGGCGTCGGAGAGGGCCCAGACGTCGTCCTCGGCGCCCGGCGGGAGCTCGTAGCCCTCCTCGACGCCCTTGAGGCCGGCGGCGAGGAGCATCGCGTAGGCCAGGTAGGGGTTGGCGCCGGAGTCCAGGGAGCGGACCTCGATCCGCGCCGAGCCGGTCTTGCCGGGCTTGTACATCGGGACGCGGACCAGCGCGGAGCGGTTGTTGTGGCCCCAGCAGATGTAGGAGGGGGCCTCGCCGCCCGCGCCGGCGGTGCGCTCGGCGCCGCCCCAGATGCGCTTGTAGGAGTTGACCCACTGGTTGGTGACCGCGGAGATCTCCGCCGCGTGCTTGAGCAGGCCGGCGATGAAGGAGCGGCCGACCTTGGAGAGCTGGTACTCCGCACCGGACTCGTAGAACGCGTTGCGGTCGCCCTCGAACAGCGACAGGTGCGTGTGCATGCCGCTGCCGGGGTGCTCGGAGAACGGCTTGGGCATGAACGTGGCCTGGACGCCCTGCTCCAGCGCCACCTGCTTCATGACCAGGCGGAACGTCATGATGTTGTCGGCGGTGGAGAGCGCGTCGGCGTAGCGCAGGTCGATCTCCTGCTGGCCGGGGGCGCCCTCGTGGTGGGAGAACTCGACGGAGATGCCCATCGACTCCAGCATGGTGATCGCCTGGCGGCGGAAGTCCATGCCGATGTTCTGCGGGGTGTGGTCGAAGTAGCCGGAGTTGTCGGCGGGGGTGGGGCGGCTGCCGTCGAGGGGGCGGTCCTTCAGCAGGAAGAACTCGATCTCGGGGTGGGTGTAGAAGGTGAAGCCCAGGTCGGAGGTGCGGGCGAGGGCGCGCTTGAGGACGTAGCGCGGGTCGGCGAAGGAGGGCGAGCCGTCCGGCATGAGGATGTCGCAGAACATGCGGGCGGTGCCGGGGGCCTCGGCGCGCCAGGGCAGGACCTGGAAGGTGGAGGGATCCGGCTTGGCGATCATGTCGGACTCGTAGACCCGGGCGAAGCCCTCGATGGCGGAACCGTCGAATCCGATGCCCTCGTCGAACGCCTGCTCCAGCTCGGCCGGGGCCACGGCGACCGACTTGAGGAAGCCCAGCACGTCCGTGAACCACAGGCGTACGAACCGGATGTCGCGCTCCTCCAAGGTCCGGAGCACGAACTCCTGCTGCTTGTCCATCTTCCGCTTCCCCATCCTTGCTGGTCAGGCCGCCTGTCCCCCGTCCCACGGGAGGGCGGTCGGGCACCTGAGCATCCCACCACACACGCGTTTCGTACGCGTTGCGGACCTTGATCGCCGCGGCGACCCGGGCCTGAACGCCCCGCGCACGGCGGGCGTACTGCTCTGCCGCCCATCTTGCCTGCTCGGACCGACATCCGTAATGCCCGGCCCCTCGCGTCCCGCCCCGCCCCGCCGATTCCGGAGCGTTGTCGGCTGGTCCGCGGCCTACGGAAACCGCGGCGCGGCCCTTACGATCATCAGCGTTCCACGCACCGCCCCGCCCGGCCCCGCTCTACCCTTCCGCCCCCTGGATCCCCCGAAGGACAGCCCCATGGTTTCCCCCAGCAAGAGCAGCAACGCCGCGCGCAAGGCGCGCATAGAGGAGATGCGGCGCGCCGAGCAGTCCCGGGAGCGCCGCAACCGCGTCCTGATCGTCACGGCGAGCGTCGTGGCGGTCGCCGCGCTCGTCGCCGGGACCGTGGTCCTCGTGCGGTCGCAGTCGGACGACGACGGGACGGCGGCCGCCGACGCCAAGGCGACGGGCGAGTTGGTCACCGGCGCCGACGGCGTGAAGACGTGGAAGGGGAAGCTCGGCCGTACCCACGTCACCAAGAAGGTGAAGTACCCGACCGAGCCTCCCGTGGGCGGCGACCACGACCGGGCGTGGATGAACTGCAACGGCGACGTCTACACCAAGGCGCTGAACGACATGAACGCCGTGCACTCGCTGGAGCACGGCGCGGTCTGGGTGACGTACACCGACAAGGTCCCCAAGGCCGAGGTGGACGCGCTGGCGGCGAAGGTGCGGAAGACGCCGTACACACTGATGAGCCCGGTCCAGGGGCAGGCCGCTCCGATCATGCTGAGCGCGTGGGGGCACCAGCGGACGGTGACGGGGGCGAGCGACCCGAAGCTGGCCGCGTTCTTCGAGAAGTTCGTGCAGGGCGAGCAGACGCCCGAGCCGGGCGCGGCGTGCACGGGCGGTCTGTCGCAGTGAGGTACGCGTCAGTCGCCGTGGCCGTGGCGGGGGTGCTGGTCGCGGCCGGTGCGATCAGCTACTCGGTGGCCGGGGACAACGGCCCCGGCGTCCCGTCGGCCGCCTCGGCGGACGCCGGGTTCGCCCGTGACATGGCGGTGCACCACCAGCAGGCCGTCGAGATGTCGTACGTCGTGCGCGACCGCACGAAGGACGAGGAGATACGGCGGCTCGCCTACGACATCGCCCAGACCCAGGCCAACCAGCGGGGCATGCTGCTGGGCTGGCTGGATCTGTGGGAGCTGCCGAAGGTGTCGTCGGACGGGCCGATGGCGTGGATGGGTATGAAGGGCATGGCCGGCGGCGAGGACGGCGCCCTGATGCCGGGCATGGCCACCGACGCCGAGATGAAGAAGCTCGGCACTCTCGACGGCCGCCGGGCGGAGGTCTACTACCTCCAGCTCATGACGGCCCACCACCGGGGCGGCGTCCACATGGCCGAGACCTGCGTCTCGCGGTGCGAGGTCCCGGTGGAGAAGCGCCTGGCGCAGGGGATGGTCGAGGCGCAGGAGTCGGAGATCCGGTTGATGGCCGACCTCCTCAAGGAGCGCGGAGCGAAGGCCCCCTAGGCGTCCGAATCCCCAGGGGCCTGAGCCCTCAAGGCACGTAAGCCGCAAATCGCCCTGACAGAAGGCGACTTGGGAGCTTCTTGGGCTGGCCAGGGGGGTTCTTGGGGCGTCTATTCCCCTGACATGAACGGTTCATCGGGAGAGTGGCCGACGTCGAGTGATCACTCACGACGAACCACACGCAGGGGGCTCCATGAGATCCAACCGTGCTGTGCCGCGCGCCGGGGCGGCCATGGCGGCGGCACTGCCCGTGCTCGCCGGCGCGCTGGCGTTCGGCGTTCCGGCGGCGCACGCCGCGGGCGGTCCCGCGCGGGACGCGCTGGCCGGGACGAGGCCCGCGTGGGCCACGGCCGAGGCGGACCGGGGTGCGACGCCCGACGGCGCGCGGGTGTCCGCGCGGGTCTATCTGGCGGGACGGGACGCGGCCGGCCTCGCCGCGTACGCCCGGGCGGTGTCCGACCCGGGCTCGCCCTCGTACGGCGAGTACCTGAGCGCACAGCAGGCGCGGGCCCGCTTCGGTGCGACCTCGGCGCAAGTGGCCGCCGTCAAAGCGTGGTTGACGTCGGCCGGGCTCAAGGTCACGTCGGTCACGCCTCGTTACCTCGCCGTCAGCGGTGACGTCGCCGCCGCGGAGAAGGCATTCGGCACCCAGTTGCACGACTACGCCAAGGGGGCCGGGACCTACCGCGCTCCCTCGGCCGCGGCCACCGTGCCGGCGGGCCTGGACGGCGCGGTGCTCACCGTCACCGGCCTGGACAACGCGCCGCACCGGGCGAGCGCCAAGGACCAGCTGCCGCCGCCGGACGCGGTGTTCCGCAACGCCGGGCCGTTCTCCTCCTATTACGGCTCCACCGTCGCCCACACGCTGCCGTCGGCGTACGGCACGAAGATCCCGTACGCCGTGCAGGGTTACACCGGGCGGCAGTTGCGCGCCGCGTACGGGGCGGGCGGCTACACCGGCAAGGGGGTGCGCGTGGCCGTCACCGACGCGTACGCCTCCCCGACCATCGCCCGGGACGCCGCCCTCTACGCGAAGAAGCACGGCGACGCGGCATGGAAGAGCGGGCAGTTGACCCAGGTCCTGCCCGGGAACTACACCCGCACCGAGGAGTGCTCGGCGGCCGGCTGGTACGGCGAGGAGACCCTCGACATCGAGGCGGTGCACGCCCTCGCGCCGGCCGCGCAGGTCACGTACGTGGGCGCCGCCTCCTGCTACGACGACGATCTGCTGGACTCGCTCGGGAAGGTCGTCGACAACCATCTCGCCGACATCGTCTCCAACTCCTGGGGCGATGTGGAGGCCAACCAGACGCCGGACCTCGCCGCCGCCTACGACCAGGTCTTCCAGCTCGGCGCGGTCGAGGGCATCGGGTTCTACTTCTCCTCCGGGGACGACGGTGACGAGGTCGCGAACACCGGGACCAAGCAGGTCGACACCCCGGCGAACTCGGCGTGGGTGACGGCGGTCGGCGGGACCTCGCTGGCGGTCGGCAAGGGTGACCGCTACCTGTGGGAGACCGGCTGGGGCACCCTGAAGGCGACCCTGTCCGCCGACGGCTCCGCCTGGACGGACTTCCCCGGCGCCTTCAACTCGGGCGCGGGCGGCGGCACCAGCAGGACCGTGGCCGCGCCGTACTACCAGCGGGGCGTGGTGCCGAAGGCGCTCGCCACGGCCAACAGCGCGGCCGGCAACCGCGTCGTGCCGGACATCTCGGCGATCGCCGACCCGAACACCGGCTTCCGGGTCGGGCAGACGCAGACCTTCCCGGACGGCTCGCAGCGCTACAGCGAGTACCGGATCGGCGGCACCTCGCTCGCGGCGCCGGTCATCGCAGGCGTGCAGGCGCTGGCGCAGCAGGCGCGGGGCGGGGCGATCGGCTTCGCCAACCCGGCGATCTACGCCCGCTACGGCTCGGCGGCGTACCACGACGTGACCGACCGGCCGACGGGTGCGGCGGGGCTCGCGGTGGCCCGCGTCGACTACGTGAACGGCTATGACGGGGCGGAGGGGTTGACCACGTCCGTGCGCAGTCTCGGCGAGGACAGTTCGCTGTCGGCGGTGCGGGGCTACGACGACGTCACCGGCGTGGGCACGCCGGCGCGGGACTACGTGCCGTCGTTCCGCCGCCGCTGACGGCCCACCGGCCGGCCCCTGCGGGCGGGCCGGAACCGTGAAGGACCCCGGAGCCGGGCTCCGGGGTCCTTTCGCGCGCGGCGGCTGCGCGCCGTGCGGGTGGGTCAGTGGTGCAGGGCTTCCTCGCGCCGGGCCGCGGCGGACTTCGCGACGATGCGCGCCGGGGACGGGGCCGGGGTCCTGCGGCGGTCGACCGTCCAGGCCGTCGCGGCGACCGCGAGGCCGAGGACGGCCAGGGCCGCGCCCGCCACCGCGGGGGCCGTGGCGCCGAGGCCGGCCGCCAGGGCGAGGCCGCCGATCCAGGCGCCGCCGGCGTTGGCGAGGTTGAAGGCCGCCTGGTTGGCGGAGGAGGCGAGGGAGGGGGCCGAGGCGGCCTTGTCCATCACCATCAACTGCAGCGGCGATCCGGTCGCGAACGCGGCCACTCCCAGCAGGACCACGCCCAGTGCCGCGCTCCACTGCGCCGACATCAGCAGCGGGAACAGCGACAGCACGACGACCAGCGAGCCGAGGCCCCCGAACAGGGTGCCGCGCAGATGATGGTCGGCGAGGCGGCCGCCCAGCAGGTTTCCGGCCGTGGCGCCGACGCCGAACAGCGCGAGCAGCAGCGTCACGTCGGACTCGGCGAACCCGGCGGACTCGGTCAGCATCGGGGTGATGTAGCTGTACGCGGAGAACAGCGCGCCGAAGCCGGCGACGGTCGTGCCGAGCGCGAGCCACACCGGCAGCGAGCGCAGGGCGGCGAGTTCGCCGCGCAGTCCGGCGCCGGAGGCGGCGTGCTGGTGGTCGTGCGGGATGAGCAGCGCCAGGGCGGCTATCGCGACCAGGCCGATCGCGCTCACGCCGAGGAACGTGGCCCGCCAGCCGAGGTGCTGGCCCATGAGGGTGGCGACGGGGACGCCCGCGACGTTGGCGACGGTCAGGCCGAGGAACATCAGGGACACGGAGCGCGCCTTGCGCTCGGGCGCGACCATGCCGGTGGCGACGACGGCGCCGACGCCGAAGAACGCGCCGTGCGGGAGTCCGCTGAGCAGCCGGGCCGCCAGCAGCCAGTGGTGGTCGGGGGCGAGCGCCGACAGCGCGTTGCCCACGACGAACAGCCCCATCAGGGACATCAGGACCGTGCGGCGGGACATCCGGGCGGTCGCCGCGGCCAGCAGCGGGGCGCCGACGACGACGCCGAGGGCGTAGGCGGAGACCAGGTGTCCGGCGGTCGGGATCGAGATGTTCAGGTCGTCCGCGACGTCGGGCAGGAGGCCCATCATCACGAACTCGGTGGTGCCGATGCCGAAGGCACCTACGGCCAGGGCGAGCAGCGCCAAGGGCATAGAGGGGCCTGTTCCTTTCCGGGAGGGGGTTGGTTCCATCGTATGTTCAAGTACGGAACAAACCCCGCCCGGCCCGCTATTCCGGCAGTTCAGCCGCTCACGGTGTGGCGACGTTCACACGCGCCGCCACCGGCAGATGGTCGCTGCCGGTCCGCGGCAGCGTCCAGGAGGTGACCGGCTCCACGCCGGTGACCATGATCTGGTCGATGCGCGCCATCGGGAACGACGCCGGCCAGCTGAAGCCGAAGCCGCTGCCGGCCGCGCCCTGCGCCGAACGCATCTGGGAGGTGACGGCGTTCAGCGAACGGTCGTTCATGGTGCCGTTGAGGTCGCCGAGAAGGACCTTCCGGCTGAGCGAGTCGGCGGCGATCGCCTCGCCGAGCGCGTCGGCGCTCCTGTCCCGCTGGCGGGCGGTGAACCCGGCCTGGAGCTTGACGCGTACGGACGGCAGGTGGGCGACGTAGAACCCGACCGGTCCCTCGGGGGTGGTCACGGTGGCCCGCATCGCCCGCACCCAGCCCAGCTTGATGTCGACGTCCGCGACCTGGCTCATCGGGTACTTGCTCCACAGGCCGACCGTGCCCCGCACCGAGTGGTACCGGTAGGTCTCCGCCAGTGCCTTCTCGTAGACCGGGGCCGCCGAGGCGGTCAGCTCCTCCAGGGCCACCACGTCCGCGCCCGAGGCGGCGACGTCGCGGGCGGTGCCGGACGGGTCGGGGTTGTCGGCGTTGACGTTGTGGGTGGCCACGGTGAGGTCGCCGCCGGGGGCCGTCTTGTCGGTGAACAGCCCGCCGAAGAGGTTCGTCCACACGATGGCGGGCACCACCACCGCGATCAGCGCCGTCGCCGACCTGCGCACCAGGGCGAGCACCAGCAGCAGCGGGATGAAGACGCCGAGCCAGGGCAGGAACGTCTCGGTGAGGCTGCCGAGGTTGCCGAAGCGGTTGGGGATGTGGGAGTGCACCACCATCACCGCGGCCAGCAGCAGGGCCAGGGCGGCGACGACGAGGCCGCGCCGCCAGATCCTCGGGTCGCCGCGCCAGCCGTCCGGCATCCGGGCGGCCAGCCGGCCGAACAGGCGCCGGAACCGGGCTCCTCGGCGCTCGGGCCCCGAGCCGCCGTTCTCCGTCTCCGTCATGTACGCCTGCCGCGCCATACCGTCGCCTCACTGCCTGCCGTGCACCGTCCGTCCCCCGGGTACGACCCTAGGGGATGTCCGGCCCTGGTCCTGCCGTCCGTGACGGCCGTACGGCGACGATGACGAAGGGGGCGGTGCGCAGGGTTCCGGTCGTCGGAGCCGGGGACAGGCCTGTGACGAAACGCTCACATCAGGGCGTGGACGGCACCGAACTGACGTCCCGTAGGCCGGCCAGCACGGCGTCGACCATCCGCTCCGCGAGCCCGTCGGCAAGGTCGGCGTCGGGGTGCAGCACGGTCCGCACCAGCATGGGGCCGATGACGATGTCGTACATCAGCTCCAGGTCGAGGTCGGCGCGCAGATCGCCGTTCTCCCGGCCCCGGCGCAGGAGTTCGAGGCCGAGCCTGCGGCGCGGCGCGACGACCGTGTTGTGGTACTCCGCCCACAGGCTGGGGCTGCTCTTCATCTGGGCGAGGACGTTGTGCAGCAGCGCGGAGGACCGGTTGGCCAGTCCGCGCCGGCGCATCGACTCCAGCAGCACGACCAGGTCGTCGCGCAGGGAGGTGCCGGGCAGGGCGAGGTCCTCGGGTTCGACGGCCCGCAGCACGTCGATGAAGAGTTCCGCCTTGCCGCTCCAGCGGCGGTAGATGGTCGCCTTGCCGACGCCGGCGGTGCGGGCGATCCGCTCGATGGACACCTCACCGAGCGGAACCCCCTCCTCCAGCAGTCTCATCGTCCCCTCGATGATGGCCCGTTCCACCGCCTCGCTGCGGGGTCGCCCGCGTGCGGGCTGCTCCACACCGGTGTCGCTTTCGGCGAGGCTCACGTGTGTCCGTCCCTTCGTCGTACCGGGAACACTGGGGAGATTGTCGCTCAGGGGACAGCCCGCCGGCCGGACCTACGACTCGGCCCGCACCAAGTCCTCGTCCTTCTCGGCCGTTCGGGGCGCCTTCGGCTTGCCGGGCAGGAACATCCCGACGACGACGGCGCCCACCACCGCCACGCCGGCCCCCCACAGCGCGGTGACGTGCATCGCGTGCAGGAAGGCGGCGTCGGCGGGGCCGACCAGCGCCTTGCCCTGGTCGCCCAGCCTGGACGCGACGCCGAGGGTCGCCTCGATGGACTCCCCCGCCGTCTCGCGCAGCCCGGGCGGGAGCGCGCCGAGCCGGTCCTCGATGCCGGTGCGGTACGCGGTGGACAGCACGGAGCCGAGGACGGCGATGCCGAGCGCGCCGCCGACCTGGCGGAAGGTGTTGCTGAGCGCGGAGGCGGAGCCGGCCTTCTCGCGGGGCAGGGCCTGCATGATGACGACGCTGGTGGGGGTCATGATGTGGGCCATCCCGGCGCCCATGAGGAAGAAGACGACCTCGAGGATCCAGATCGGGGTGTCCTCGTCGAGCGTGGCGAACGCCACCAGGGTGGCGGCGATGACGAGCATGGCGGTCGTGGTGGTGACCTTGATGCCGAAGCGGTCGACCACCAGCCGGGCCCGCGGCGCGAAGATCATCTGGGCGGCGGCCAGCGGCAGCATCAGCAGACCGGTCTGCAGCGGCGAGTAGCCGCGCACGCTCTGGGTGTAGAAGACGGCGAAGAACGTCACGCCCATCAGCGCGAAGAAGACCAGCGCGATGACGCTGATCGCGGCCGAGAACACCTTGTTCTTGAAGTAGGTGACGTCGATGGAGGGATGGTCGCTGTGCTTCTCGAACAGGACGAACGCGACCAGGACGAGGAGGCCGGCGCCGATCGTCGACAGGACGGTCGGGTCGGAGAAGTCGGCGAGCTCGCCGCCCTTGATGATGCCGTAGACGAGCAGGACCAGGCCGACGACGGACAGGACGACGCCGACGGGGTCGATCCGGCCGGGGTTCGGGTCCCGGGAGTCGGGCACCAGCCACAGCATCAGCGCGATGGCGAGGAGCACGATCGGCACGTTGATCAGGAAGACCGAGCCCCACCAGAAGTGGTCCAGGAGCAGACCGCCGGTGATGGGGCCGATGGCGATCGCGAGACCCACCCCGCCGGCCCACAGGCCGATCGCCTTGGGCTGTTCCTCCCGCTCGAAGACGTTCATCAGGACGGCCAGGGTGGCCGGCATCACGAAGGCGGCGCCGAGCGCCATCACCGCGCGGAAGGCGATGAGCTGGGCGGGCGAGCCCGACTCGGCGGCGAGCGCGGAGCCGATGCCGAACACGGCGAGACCGCCGAGCAGGACCTTCTTGCGGCCCACGCGGTCACCGAGCAGACCGGCGGAGAACAGCAGTCCCGCGAAGACGAGCGTGTAGGAGTTGATCGCCCACTCCAGCTCGCTCTGGGTGGCGCCCAGACCGGTCGGCGCGGGGGTCGAGATGGTCTTGATCGCGACGTTGAGGATCGAGTTGTCGAGGACGACGATCAGCAGGCTCAACATCAGCACGGCGAGGATCGCCCAGCGGCGTCTGTGGACCTCTTCGGGTATGCGGGAGGCTGCCGGCCCGGTGGAAGCGGCGGGAGTAGTCATGCGGTCGAGGCTAGGGGCATTCCGATACGAGACCGTCTCGTATCGGAATTCTCTTACTGAGGTCTTACCCACAGGAGCCGGTCTGGCTCTCCCTGTGCCGAGGTGCCACCATGGGCAGTGGTCCGGGGACGCCGTGAGGGCGCCTCGAGATGACGTTAGGAGCCGTTGCAATGACGCAGCTTTCGGCTGCCCAGACTGCGAAGTCGACTCCCTCCGACGGCAGCACCGCGCTGTACGGGGGCAAGGGCACGCGCCGCATCACCGTTCGCGACATCGCCGCCGCCAAGGAGCGCGGCGAGAAGTGGCCCATGCTGACCGCCTACGACGCGATGACCGCGTCCGTCTTCGACGAGGCCGGCATCCCCGTGATGCTCGTCGGCGACTCGGCGGGCAACTGTCACCTGGGGTACGACACGACCGTCCCCGTCACCCTCGACGAGATGACCATGCTGTCGGCGGCCGTCGTACGGGGCACCCGGCGTGCCCTCATCGTCGGCGACCTGCCGTTCGGGTCCTACCAGGAGGGCCCGGTGCAGGCGCTGCGCTCGGCGACCCGCCTGGTGAAGGAGGCCGGGGTCGGCGCCGTGAAGCTGGAGGGCGGCGAGCGCTCGCACCGGCAGATCGAGCTGCTGGTGGAGTCCGGCATCCCGGTCATGGCCCACATCGGCCTGACCCCGCAGTCGGTGAACGCCATGGGCTACCGCGTCCAGGGGCGCGGCGAGGAGGCGGCCGCGCAGCTGCTGCGGGACGCGAAGGCGGTGCAGGACGCCGGGGCGTTCGCGGTCGTGCTGGAGCTGGTGCCGGCGGAGCTGGCCGCCGAGGTGACGCGCGTGCTGCACATCCCCACGGTCGGCATCGGGGCCGGGGCCGAGACGGACGCGCAGGTCCTCGTCTGGACGGACATGCTGGGCCTGACCGGTGGGCGGATGCCGAAGTTCGTCAAGCAGTACGCGAACCTCCGCGAGGTCATGAGCGGGGCGGCCAGGGCGTTCGCGGACGAGGTCGTCGGCGGGACGTTCCCGACGGAGCAGCACTCGGTCCACTGAGGTCCGCCGGCCGACGGCTGAGTCGTCCCGCCTGAGCTCTGTCGGTCGCCTGTAGGCGGTTTGCAGGCGGTCCGCGGGCGGCGGGCGCGGCTTGTCGGCCGTCTGTCGGTGGGGGGCGGCACTGTCGTTCCCATGACGCGAACCGACAAGAACCCCAGTGCCGCCACGGGGACCGCCGTCACCGTCCGGGGCCTGGTCAAGCACTACGGCGAGACCAAGGCCCTGGACGGGGTGGACCTCGACGTCCGGGAGGGCACCGTGATGGGGGTGCTCGGCCCCAACGGCGCCGGCAAGACCACCCTCGTCCGCATCCTCTCCACCCTCCTCACCCCCGACGCCGGGCAGGCCACCGTCGCCGGCTACGACGTCGTCCACCAGCCCCGCCAGTTGCGCAGGGTCATCGGTCTGACCGGCCAGTACGCCTCGGTCGACGAGAAGCTCCCGGGCTGGGAGAACCTGTACATGATCGGCCGCCTGCTGGACCTGTCCCGCAGGGAGGCCCGCGCCCGCGCCGACGAACTCCTGGAGCGGTTCTCCCTCACCGAGGCCGCCAAGCGCCCCGCGAGCACCTACTCCGGGGGCATGCGCCGCCGCCTGGACCTGGCCGCGTCGATGATCGGCCGCCCCGCGGTGCTGTACCTCGACGAGCCGACCACCGGTCTGGACCCGCGCACCCGCAACGAGGTGTGGGACGAGGTCAAGCGCATGGTCGGCGACGGTGTGACCGTGCTGCTGACCACCCAGTACATGGAGGAGGCCGAGCAGCTCGCCACCGAGCTGACCGTGGTCGACCGGGGCAAGGTCATCGCGGGCGGCGGCATCGAGGAGCTGAAGGCGAAGGTCGGCGGCCGCGCCCTGCGGGTCCGCCCGGCCGATCCGGCGCAACTGCGGCCGCTGGCGGGCTGGATCGACGACCTGGGCGTCACCGGGCTCGCCGGCACGACCGTCGACGCCGAGCGCGGTTCGGTGCTGGTGCCGGTCCTCAGCGACGAGCAACTCACCGCCGTGATCGGCGCGGTCACCGCGCGCGGCATCACGCTCTCCTCCGTCACCACCGAACTCCCCAGCCTGGACGAGGTGTTCCTGTCCCTCACCGGCCACCGCGCCGGCGCCCCGCAGGACACCGTGCCCGCCGACAACCGCGAAGAGGTCGCCGTATGAGCTCCGCCACCCTCACCCAGCCTGCCGCCGACGCGCGGATCACCCTGCGAGGCCATCTGCGCCACACCGGCGCCCTCGTCCGCCGCAACCTGCTGTGGATCCGGCAGGACCCGGAGTCGATGTTCGACGCGCTGGCCATGCCGATCGTCTTCACCCTGCTGTTCGTGTACGTCTTCGGCGGCTCGATCGGGCAGGCCCTGGGCGGCGGTCAGGACGGGTACGTGCAGTACGTGATCCCCGGCATGATCGCGATGATGAGCATGACGTTGTCGCAGGGCGTGGGGACCGGCTTCAGCCAGGACTTCAACTCCGGTGTCATGGACCGGTTCCGGTCGCTGCCGATCGGGCGCGGCTCGGTGCTGTTCGCGAAGATCTCCGTCGAGCTGATGCGGATGCTGTTCGCCACGTCCGTGCTGATGGTCGTCGCGGTGCTGGTCGGCTTCGAGATCCACAGCTGGCCCGGCCTGTTCGCGGCCGTGGGCCTGTCCACGGTGTTCGCCTCGTCGATCATGTGGGTGTTCCTCACCCTGGGCGTGATCCTCAAGAGCGCGCAGTCCGTGCAGGCCATGGGCTTCCTGGTGCTGTTCCCGCTCCAGTTCGGCTCGTCGATCTTCGCGCCGACGCAGTCGATGCCGGGCTGGCTCCAGACCTTCACCGACTACAACCCGCTGTCCACGCTGGCCGACGCGGCCCGGGGGCTGATGGTCGGCGGCCCGGTCGCGCACGACCTGTGGGTGACCCTGGCCTGGTCGGTGCTGATCACCGCGGTGGCGGCTCCCGTCGCCATCCACAAGTTCCGTACGAAGAACTGACCGGGATCCTCCTGTGAGGCGTTCAGACCAGGGCGGCGGCCTCCTCTCCGGTGAGGGCGCCGCCCTCGTCGTAGGCGGCCGTGTACTCCTCGGCGGAGAGCGCGGCCCGTACGGCGGCCTCGGCGCGCTCGCGGACGACGCGCTCCGCGGCGGTGCGCAGATGACCGGGGGGCAGTTGCGCGTCGGCGGCCCCGAGGCAGCGGGCGCCGTCGCGTGCCCCGCCGCCGGCCGCGTCCGCGTCGCCCTCGGCGAGGGCGAGGGCGGCGACGGTCAGGAACACCGACTGGACGTGCGGGGACATGGCCTGCGCCAGCGGGGTCATGGCCATCTCCAGTCCGCGCCGGATCTTCTCCCGGGACTCGGCGTGGCAGCCCTCGAGGGCGTCCAGCCAGGCCTCCTGGCTGAGGATGAACGTGTCGAAGACCACGAAGTGGGCGATCGCGAAGTCCTCGCGCAGGCTTCGGATGTGCTCGCGGGCCTCCGCGACGCGGCCGGTGATGCTGGTCCAGGCGGCGAGGACGATACGGCTGAACGGCATCGCCTCGGTGTGCGTGCCGCCCACCTCGTCCAGCACCTCCATCAGGATCCGCTCGCCCCGCTCGGTTTCTCCGGCCTCCAGCAGCGCGGCGCCCAGCCGGGCCGACAGGACGGAGAACTGGGCGCGGGCGCCGAGCCGTTCGGCGTGCTCCATGGCCTCCTCGTAGAGGGCGGCGGCCTCCAGGTAGCGGCCCAGCCGTTCGTGGGCCTCGGCACGCGCCGAGAGGGCCTCGGCGGTGCCCCAGGCGTCGCCGACACGGCGGAAGATCTCCAGCGCCTCGTCGGCGTCGGCCAGCGCGTCGCCGGCCCAGTCCGAGCGGTTGGCCAGGACGTTGGCGCGCATATGGAGGCAGGCCGCGAGCTCCCACTCGTAGCCGGGGGTGTCGCGGCAGGTGCGGATGTTGGCGTCGATGATCACGCGGACGCGGTCCGCGTCGCCGCTGAGCATCACGGCGTAGAACCAGAGCATGCCCGGCACCCGGCAGGTCTGCGGGAGACCGGGCCGGTAGGTCTCGGCGATGACCCGCAGCTTCGTCTGCGCCTCGGGGGTCTCCCAGGCAGCCAGGTCCGTGTCCATGCAGGCGAGATGGGCCAGGTGGACGCCGCGCCGGGCCTCGGCGAGGACCTCGCCGGTCATCGGCGGCGGGGCGTCGGTGCAGGGTTTCCACACGGGGGCGGCGGGGCGGACGGGCTCGGTGAAGGGGTCAGGGCCGAGGGCCATGACCGCCTCGCACCAGGCGCGGGCCTCGATGCGCAGGTCGCGCATCTGCCAGTAGGCGGCGAGGGACAGGATGAGGCAGAGCCCCTCCTGCTCGTCGCGGGCGGCGACGGCCCGGCGCAGCGCGGTGCGCAGGTTCTCGTACTCCAGCTGGAACCGGGCGATGGCGGCGCCCTGCCGGGGGCCGCGCAGCAACGGTTCGGTGGTGCGGGCCACTTCGCGGTAGTGGGTGAGGTGGGCGCGTTCGGCGGCGCCGCGGTCGCCTGACTCGTCGAGGCGTTCGCCGGCGTACTCGGCGACGGTCTCCAGGAGCCGGTAGCGCATCGCGCCGTCGGTGGCCGGGGCGGCGACGACCAGCGACTTGTCGACGAGGGAGCCGAGCGCGTCGAGGGCGGCGGGGCCGCAGACGGCCTCGGCGGCGGCGAGGTCGCAGCCGCGGGCGAACACCGAGAGCCTGCAGAGGACTTCGCGTTCGTCCTCGTCGAGCAGGTCCCAGGACCAGTCGACGACGGCGCGCAGGGTCTGCTGGCGGGGCAGGACGGTGCGGCTGCCCGAGGTGAGGAGCCGGAACCGGTCGTCGAGGCGGTCGGCGATCTGGCGGGCGGTCAGCATCCGCAGCCGGGCGGCGGCGAGTTCGATGGCGAGGGGCAGGCCGTCCAGGCGGCGGCAGATCTCGGCGCAGGCCGCGGCGGTCTCGTCGTCGGCGTCGACGCGGAAGCCGGGTCTTGCGGCGGCGCCCCGGTCGGCCAGCAGGCGCAGCGCGGCCGGTTCGGGCAGCGGGTCGACGGGACGCAGCGTCTCTCCGGGCACGCCGAGGGGTTCACGGCTGGTGGCCAGGATCGTCAGACCGGGGCAGTGCGCGAGGAGTTCCTCGGCGAGACGGGCGGCGGCCCCGACGACGTGCTCGCAGTTGTCGAGGACGATCAGCATGCGGCGCCGGGAGCAGTGCTCGATCAGCCGCTCCACGGGGTCGTCGTGCCGTTCGGCGACCGCGCGCATCTCCTCGGCGCCGGCGCCGTACAGCACGGTCTCGCGTGCGCCCAGGGCGGTGAGGACGGCCTGCGGTACGGCGTCGGGGTCGGCGACGGGCGCCAGTTCGGCCAGCCACACCCCGTCGGCCAGGCCGCCGCGCACGGCCTCGGCGGCCTCCTGCGACAGCCGTGTCTTGCCGGCCCCGCCGGGCCCGAGCAGTGTGACGAGCCGCGCGCCGGCGAGGTCGGCGCGGATGACCTCGATGTCGCCCTCCCGCCCGACGAACGAGGTGAGCCGCGCGCGGAGGTTGCCCGGGGCGGGGGCGGGAGCCGGCGCCCGGACCGGGGCAGGCGCGGGCTCCGCGGCGGGCGACGGATCGCCGGAGGAGAGCAACTCGGCGTGCACGGAGCGCAGTTCGGGCCCCGGGTCGGAGCCGAGGCGGTCGGCCAGGAGCCGGCGTATGCCGTCGTAGGCGACGAGGGCCTCGGCGGTGCGGCCGGCGGCGCGCAGGGTGCGCAGGCGCAGCGCCTGGAGCGGCTCGTCCAGGGGGTGTTCGCCGCACAGCGCGGTCAGCTCGGGCAGCGACTGCTCGCCGTGGCCGAGGGCGAGGGCGGCGGTGTGGCGGCCGCGGACGGCGTCGAGGCGGCGGGCCTCCCACCGGGCGGCCTCGGAGGTGCGGTCGGGCAGGTCGGCGAGGGCCGGGTCCCGCCACAGGGCGAGGGCGTCGTCGAGGAGGAGGGCCGCCTTGGCGGGGTCGCCGTCGGCGAGTGCGCGCAGCCCGTCGCCGGTCAGCCGCTCGAAGCGGTGCAGGTCGACGGCGTCGGGGCCGGCGGCGAGCCGGTAGCCGCCCTCCGCCGAGACGAGGGCCTCCGCGCCGAGGACCCGGCGCAGCCGCCCGACGAGCGCCTGGAGCGCGCCCGGCGCGTCGGCGGGCGGGTCCCCGGACCACACCTCCTGCACCAGCAGCCCGGCGGGCACGGTCCGCCCGGCGCGCAACGCGAGGACGGTGAGCAGCGCGCGCAGCCGCGCACCGCCGACGGCGACGGGAGTGCCGTCGGGACGGATGGCCTGAGTGGTTCCGAGGATGCGGTAGCGCACGGGGTTCATTCTCTCCGGCGACACACCCCTGACGCCCCCGGGTTTCCCGCCCCGGGCCCCGCCGTTACGGACTGATCCGCTCCGGATGTTGCGGCTCCCGGCTCGCGCGCCCCGAGGAACCCCGGGTCGCCGCGGGGCGTTCCCCTCACACCACCGGTACCGTCGACCCGCACACCCGATGTTCCGACCTCAGGAGTCCTGCCCTCATGACCACCGCCCTCAGTCGTCGCAGTGACCGGCGGATCAGTCCCGTCTTCGTCGGGATCGCGGCCGTCACCGCGGTCACGGGGTGGGCCACCTGGACCGGGTTCGCCGCGCAGCCCGGGGTGGCCGTGTTCCTGTTCGTGACGGCCGCCTGGATCGTCTCCCTGTGCCTGCACGAGTACGCGCACGCCCGTACCGCCCTGCACTCGGGGGACATCAGCGTCGGCGCCAAGGGGTATCTGACGCTCAATCCCCTGAAGTACACCCACGCCCTGCTCAGCATCGTGCTGCCCGTGCTGTTCGTGATCATGGGCGGGATCGGGTTGCCCGGCGGTGCCGTGTTCATCGAGCGGGGCCGGATCAGGGGGCGGTGGCGGCACAGTCTGATCTCGGCGGCGGGGCCGCTGACGAACGTGCTGTTCGCCGCCGTGTGCACCGCGCCGTTCTGGCTGGACTCGCTGGACGGCGTGCCGGCGGACTTCCGCTACGCGCTCGCGTTCCTGGCCCTGCTCCAGGTCACCGCGGCGCTCCTGAACTTCCTGCCGGTGCCGGGCCTCGACGGCTACGGCGTCCTGGAGCCCTGGCTGCCGTACGGGGTGAAACGCCAGGTGGAGCCGTTCGCGCCGTTCGGGCTGCTGTTCGTGTTCGCGCTGCTGTGGCTGCCGGCGGTGAACTCCGCGTTCTTCGACGTGGTCGACGCGGCGCTGCGCGGCCTCGGCATCGGGGACGTCGAGACGTACTGCGGTCAGACCCTCTACCGCTTCTGGGAGGGCACGCCGGACATCTGCTCGGTCAGCCCCTGACGGACCGGCGGATCCGCTCGCGCCGGGCGTAGTACCAGGTCATGTTGGACGTGAGGCCGGCGAGCAGCACCCATACGACGCCCAGCCAGCTGCCCTGGACGAAGGAGACCACGGCCGCGGCGACGGCGAGGACGCAGACGGCGAGGGAGTAGAGAGCGAGGCGGGGCATGGGGGCTGTTCTCCTACCAGGGCTGCCAGGGGTACCGAGGGGACACCGGTCCTACGCCGACCAGTGTCCCCCATCGCTCTCGCGTCTCACACGTCGGTGACCCGGAGCCCGGCGTGCGCCTTGTAGCGGCGGTTGACGGAGATCAGGTTGGCGACGAGCGCCTCCACCTGGTGGGCGTTGCGCAGCCGGCCGGCGAACACGCCGCGCATGCCGGGGATACGGCCGGCCAGCGCCTGCACGATCTCCACGTCGGCGCGCTCCTCGCCCAGCACCATCACGTCGGTGTCGATCTCGTCGATCGCGGGGTCCTGGAGGAGGACGGCCGACAGGTGGTGGAAGGCGGCGGCGACGCGGGAGTCGGGCAGCAGGGCTGCGGCCTGCTCGGCGGCGCTGCCCTCCTCGGGCTTCAGCGCGTAGGCGCCCTTCTTGTCGAAGCCGAGCGGGTTGACGCAGTCCACGACGAGCTTGCCCGCGAGTTCCCCGCGCAGGGCATCCAGGGTCTTGCCGTGGCCGTCCCACGGAACGGCGACGATCACGATGTCGCTGCGGCGGGCGGTCTCGGCGTTGTCGGCGCCCTCGACGCCGTGGCCGAGCTCCTCCGCTGCGGCCTGCGCGCGGTCCGCGGCACGTGAGCCGATGATCACCTTCTGGCCGGCCTTGGCGAGCCGGTAGGCGAGGCCCTTGCCCTGCGGTCCGGTCCCGCCGAGCACGCCGACCACGAGCCCGGAGACGTCGGGCAGGTCCCACGGGTCCTTGGCGGGGGCCTTCGCGGGGGCGTTCTGTGCGCTGTCGCTAGAGGTCATGGGCCGACTTTACGTGCGCCTGAGCGGCCCCGTGGGGCGGGGTGGCGGCGGGCGGGTTCCCCGGGTCGGGGGAATCCCGGGCGAATCCCGCGCCGGGCCGGGCCGGGTGCGGCAGGATGCCGGCGCATGGACGCCGTACGGGTCGCGCTGCTGCGTGAGGTGCTCGCCGGGACGGAGTGGCTGGGGGCCACCCGCAGGTTCGGCGCGGTGCTGCGGGGGTCGGTGCTCGCGCACGGGGGCGGGCTGCTGCTCGTGGGCACCGCGGAGCACGAGCCGTGGCATCTGGCCGCGCATCTGGTGGACGAGGCGGCGTGGTCGGGGACGCCGGAGCTGGCGCCCACGCTGGTGCGCCACCGCGCGCGTCCCTCGGATCCCGCGCATCTGGCGGTGGGCCTCGGCCGGATCGAGGCGGCGCGGCGGGGCGAGACGCTGCTGGTGGCGGCGCCGGAGGGGGACGCGCCGCTGCTGGAGCGGGTGTCCGACGCCCGCCGGGCCGGGGTGACGGTCCTCGCCCTCGGTCCGGGCGGGCGGGAACTGACGGCGCTGGCGCACGAGGCGCTGACGGTGCCGGACGGCTCGGAGCTGGACCTGGACACCGTGCAGCACCTGGTGAGCGCGGCGGCCGGCGAGTCCTCGCCGCCGGAACGCCCCCGCCGCCGCTTCCGCGACCGCCTGTCCCAGCTGGCGGAACACCTGACGGCCCCGCCGCCGCCCCTGTGGTGAGCGGAAAAGCGGTTGCCCCGGAACGGTCCCGTGCCGACCATGGCCCCTCGTGACCGACGATTCCCCCACCACGGCCCCTCCCCCCGCCACCGGCGCCCCGCCCTCCGGTCTGCGGGCGCTGCTTCCGGATCTCGCCCCGTGGCGGGCCTCGCGTGACTTCCGGCGGCTGTGGGCGGCCGGGCTGGTGTCGAACTTCGGCAGCTTCCTCACCTTCGTCGCGCTGCCCGTGCAGCTGAAGGAGCTGACGGGGTCCGCCGCGGCGGTCGGCGCGATCGGGGCCGTGGAGCTGGTGCCGCTGGTGGTGTTCGGGCTGTACGGCGGTGCGCTCGCGGACGCCTGGGACAAGCGGAAGCTGATCCTGTGGACGGAGGCCGGTCAGGGCCTGCTGTCGGCGGTGCTGCTGCTGAACGTGCTGCTGCCGACGCCCGCCGTGTGGCCGCTGTACGTCGTGGCGGCGCTGTCCTCGGCGCTGGTGTCGGTGCAGCGGCCGGCGCTGGACTCGCTGTGGCCGAGGATCGTGGCGCACGAGCACCTGCCCGCGGCGGCCTCGCTGAACGCGCTGCGCTGGACGGTCGGCGGGGTGGCCGGACCGGCCGTGGCGGGCGTGGTCGTGGCCTACGCGGGGCTCGGCTGGGCGTACGCGGCGGACTTCGCGACGTTCGCCGTCTCGGTGGCCCTGACGGTGGGGATCGCCGCCTCCCCCGCCGCCCACGAGGCGGCCAGGCCCTCGCTGCGGGCGATCGCCGAGGGCGCGCGGTACGCCTGGAGCCGCAAGGAGCTGCTCGGCACGTACGCCGTCGACCTGGCGGCGATGTTCCTGGCGATGCCGCTCGCGCTGCTGCCGTTCCTCGCGGACGAGCTGGACGCCGAGTGGGCGCTCGGGCTGATGTACGCGAGTGTGCCGGCGGGTGCGCTGCTGGTGAGCCTGACCAGCGGCTGGACCTCGCGGATCCACCGGCACGGCCGGATGGTCGCGCTCTCGGCCGCGTTGTGGGGCGTGGCGATAGCCGGGGCCGGGCTCACCCGGAACGTGTGGCTGGTGCTGCTGTGCCTGGTCGTCGCGGGGGCCTGCGACATGGTGAGCGGCGTCTTCCGGGCCGCCATGTGGAACCAGACGATCCCGGACGGGCTGCGCGGCCGGCTCGCCGGGATCGAGCTGCTGTCGTACTCGGTGGGTCCGCAGCTCGGGCAGGTCCGCGCGGGCGGGTTCGCCGGCCTGCTCGGAGTGCGGGCGTCCGTGTGGTCGGGCGGGCTGCTCTGCGTGGGCACGGTGGGCCTGCTGGCCCTGTGTCTGCCGGGCCTGATGCGCTACGACGCCCGGACGAACGAGCACGCGGTCCGGCTGCGCGAGCAGCGGCGCGGGAGCCGGGAGGGCTCGGCGCCCGCGGTGGGGAGCTGACCGGGGCGGGGGCCCGGCAGGCCTTGCGGCCGGGCCCCCGCCGTCAGTCGTCGTCCGTGGTGCCGCCCGTGGGGGCGTCGTGCCACTTGGGGTCGTTCTCCCACTGGAGGTTGCGCTCGCGGGCGGTCTCCATCGCGTGCTCCGCCTCACCGCGCGTGGCGTACGGACCGAAACGGTCCTTGCCCGGGCAGTCCGGGCCCTCCTCGACCTTCTTGTGCTCCAGACAGTAGAACCACTCGCCGGGCTTGCCGGCGGTGTGCTTCTTGAACAGGGGCATGACCAGCTCCTCTCGCCACCGTCATGTTCCCCCACGGCGGCTCGTTAGACTCGCCGGCATGTCCAGCCAGTCGCTGCTCGTGCCCGGGGAGCTGTCCCCCGTCCGTTCCGTGCCCGGAAACATCCGCCGTCCCGAGTACGTCGGCAAACCGGCGCCCACTCCCTACACCGGGCCGGAGGTGCAGACCCCCGAGACGATCGAGGCGATGCGCGTCGCCGGCCGGATCGCCGCGCGGGCGATGGCGGAGGCGGCGAAGCTGATCGCGCCGGGAGTGACGACCGACGAGCTGGACAGGGTGGCGCACGAGTACATGTGCGACCACGGGGCCTACCCCTCCACGCTCGGCTACCGCGGCTTCCCCAAGTCGCTGTGCACGTCGGTCAACGAGGTGATCTGCCACGGCATCCCGGACTCGACGGTGCTGCGGGACGGTGACATCGTCAACCTGGACGTGACGGCGTACATCGGCGGGGTGCACGGCGACAACAACGCGACCTACCTGGTCGGGGACGTCGACGAGGAGAGCCGGCTGCTGGTGGAGCGCACCAGGGAGTCGCTCGCCCGCGCGATCAAGGCGGTCCGGCCGGGCCGGCAGGTCAATGTGATCGGGCGGGTCATCGAGTCGTACGCGAAGCGGTTCGGCTACGGGGTGGTGCGGGACTTCACCGGTCACGGCATCAACTCGTCCTTCCACTCCGGACTGGTGATCCCGCACTACGACAGCCCGCACGCGACGACCGTGATGCGCCCCGGGATGACGTTCACCATCGAGCCGATGCTGACGCTGGGCACCCACGAGTACGACATGTGGGACGACGGCTGGACGGTCGTGACGAAGGACCGCAAGCGGACCGCGCAGTTCGAGCACACCCTGGTGGTGACGGAGTCGGGCGCGGACATCCTCACGCTGCCGTAGGACCTCGCGCTCACAAGCCCGCTCTCCTCGCGAGGGCGGGCTTTTCGCCGTACCGGGCACTCGCCCGCCGACGAGTCTTTCCGACAGGTTGTCGGTAAACTTGCCGACAGAGAGTCGGCACCTCATTGACTTAGGTGACCCTAACCACGGAAGATTCCGGGCCATGGACTCCTTCTCGAACGTCATCCGCGCCGCGTCCCACGAGCAGCACGTGGAAGCGGAGACCTCCACGTTCATGAGCGACCTGCTCGGCGGCCGTCTCGGCGTCGACGCGTACACGCGGTACACCGAGCAACTGTGGTTCGTCTACGAGGCGTTGGAGTCGGAGGCCGGGCGTCTCGCGTCGGATGCGGTGGCCGGTCCGTTCATCCGGCCGGAGCTGTTCCGGCGCGGCGCGCTGGAGCGGGACCTCGCGCATCTGCGGGGCCCCGGCTGGCGGGCCGGGATGTCCGCGCTGCCGGCAACCCGGGCGTACGCGGAGCGGGTGCGGGAGTGCGCCGAGCGCTGGCCGGCCGGGTACGTGGCCCACCACTACACCCGCTACCTCGGCGACCTCTCCGGCGGGCAGATCATCCGCGACCGCGCCGAGAAGGCCTGGGGCTTCGAGAGGAAGGGCGACGGCGTCCGCTTCTACGTCTTCGAGGAGATAGGCAACCCGGCCGCGTTCAAGCGCGGGTACCGGGAACTGCTGGACGCGGTGCGCGCCGACGACCTGGAGAAACAGCGGGTCGTGGCGGAGTGCAGGAAGGCGTTCGCGCTGAACACGGCGGTGTTCCGGGAGCTGGGCGAGGAGTTCCCGCTGTCGGCCTGACCGGGCCTCCGTCCACGGCGGGAGGAGGCCCGGTGCCGGCGCCGTGGCGGCGTCGGGTCAGCGGACGCTGTCGCAGTGCGCGCCGGCCCAGAAGATGTCGCTGGCGGCGGTGTCGACGAAGCCGATGTAGGGGCTGCACACCTCGTCCACGGCGTAGTGGTGCTTGGGGCCGTCGTGGTGCGGCTGCTCGTCGGCGACGGCGCTCGTCGCACCGGTGGCGGCCAGGGCGATCCCGAGGGCGGCGGCGGCCAGGGCAGAGCGGATACGCATGGTGCTCCTCTCACGGAGGCGGTGTGGTCACGCCCAGAGGTAACCGCTCGTCACCCAGCGCACACGCGCCACCACCCGTACGGCCCTCCAGAACACGCCGGACGCCCGCACCCTGAGTACCATTCAGCGCTCCAGCAGCACCCGGCCGCCGATCTCCACCCAGCCGAACGGCTGCGGGGCGGTGAGGATCTGGGAACCCGCACCTTGGGTGATGTTCAGCGCCCGGCCCAGGCGGTCGGTGAGGAGCAGCGCCGCCGCGCCCGTCGCCTCGTCCTCCTCGACGCCGTCGTCGCGGCCGGGGAAGCCGCGGGCGCGGATCCGCCCGGCCGGCTCGTCCTCCCACGCCCAGGCGTAGATCCACTCGCCGGGGGGCGGCACCGGCAGGTCGTCCACCTCGGCGGCGGTGGCGTACTGGCGCAGGGTGCGCGGTGGGGCCCACTCCGCGCGGGCCTCGATCCAGCTGAACTCCCCGTCCAGGCGGACGCCCACCGTGCCGGCGGGGGTGACGAGTTCGGGCACGTCGAGGAGCCAGGCGGTGCCGACGCAGGGGTGGCCGGCGAAGGGCAGGCGCAGGGTGGGGGTGTAGATGTCGACGACCCCGCGCTCGGGATCGTCCACGAACACCGTCTCGCTGAAGCCGAGTTTCGCCGCGATGTCCTGCCGGTCGCTCCGCTCGGGCACCCTGGAACCGTCGCGGACGACGCCCAGTTCGTTGCCGTATCCGCCGTTGGGCGCGCAGAAGACGCGGAGCACGTCGTAATCAGTCACGCGGGCATTGAAGCATCGCGGACGCCGGGACCACGAGCGAGAAGCCGCTGACGGATGCGCACGGACGCTCGCCGGCCTTTGTATTTTCTTTGACCTTCCCGTGGTGTCCGTTTTACCCCTTCGTGATCGTCTCGTGCTCTTACAGCGTCTATGAGAGCTGAATCACGGCACGGACAGGTACTGGGTAGATAAGGGGGAGCTAAGTTAGGCGAGCCTCACCATGCATTGAGTGCCGTCACGCTGTCTTCGCCCACCCTGGGAGCCTTCATGCACGCCGTCAGACTCTCCGTCGTCACCGCCACCGCCGCCGCGGTGGCCCTGACCGCCGTGGGCTGCACGCAGAAGAGCGACTCCGCCGACGGCGACCGCGTGATCAACGTGACCGCCACCGACGACAAGTGCGAGACCTCCACCAAGGAGATCGCGGCCGGGCACGTCGAGCTGGCCATCGAGAACAAGGGCTCCAAGGTCACCGAGGTCTACGTCCTCTTCCCCGACGACCGGGTGGTGACCGAGCGCGAGAACATCGGCCCCGGCACCAAGCAGCGCGTCACCGCCGAGGTGAAGGCCGGCGACTACGAGATCGCCTGCAAGCCGGGCATGAAGGGCGACGGCATCCGCCAGGCCCTCAAGGTCACCGGAGAGGGCGCGGCGGCCAAGCGCGACCCGCGTCTGGACAAGGCCGTGGCCTCCTACCGCGCCTACGCGCAGGCGCAGGCCGACGAGACGCTGCCCAAGGCGGAGGCGTTCGCCGCCGCGGTCAAGGCCGGGGACGTCGAGGCGGCGAAGAAGGCGTACGCGACCTCCCGCATCGGCTGGGAGCGCACCGAGCCGGTCGCGGAGTCCTTCGGCGACATCGACCCGAAGGTCGACGTCCGCGCGGACGGCCTGGAGGCCGGCCAGAAGTGGACCGGCTGGCACCGGCTGGAGAAGGCGCTCTGGCAGGACAAGAAGATCGGCGCCGAGGAGAAGGCGCTCGCCGGTCAGCTGGTCACCGACCTGAAGGACTGGCAGGAGCGGGTCGGCAAGGCGGAGATCACCCCGACCTCCATGGCCAACGGCGCGAAGGAACTGCTCGACGAGGTCGCCACCGGCAAGGTCACCGGCGAGGAGGAGCGCTACTCCCACACCGACCTGGTCGACTTCAAGGCCAACGTGGAGGGCGCGCAGCAGTCGTACGAGCTGCTCAAGCCGGTGGTGCGGGAGAACGACGCGGCGCTGGTCACCGAGCTGGACAAGCAGTTCGCCGCGCTGAAAGCGCTGCTGGACAAGTACCGCGCGAACAAGAACACCTATGACTTCACCTCGTACGACAAGGTCGACGCGGCGGGGCGCAAGGAGCTGTCGGACGGCGTGAACTCACTCGCGGAGCCGCTGTCGAAGCTCGCCGCCGCCACGGCGAAGTGAGCGGAGGGCGACGGTCATGACAGACCCCAAGGACACCGAGGCCACCAAAGGCACCGAGGACGCCGCCGGTACCACCCCCCTCTCGCCCACCCGGCGCACGCTGATCGGCTGGGGCGGGGCGGGCCTCGCGATCGGGGCCGCCGCGGCCGGCGGCGCGGCCGCGATGGCCCGCACCGGCGACGACGCCGAGCCGGCCGCCTCGGCGGGCGCGGCCGTCGCCTTCCACGGCCCGCACCAGGCGGGCATCGCCACCCCGGTGCAGGACCGGCTGCACTTCGCCGCGTTCGACGTGAAGACCGACGACCGCGCCGCGTTCGTCCAGCTGCTGAAGGACTGGACCGAGGCGGCCCGGCTGATGACGGCCGGGAAGGCCGTCGGGGAGGGCGCGTACGGCGGGCTGCCCGAGGCGCCGCCGGACGACACCGGGGAGGCGCTCGGCCTCAAGCCGTCCCGGCTGACGCTGACCGTCGGCTTCGGGCCGTCCCTGTTCTCCCGCTTCGGCCTGGCCTCGCGGCGGCCCGAGGCGCTGGTGGACCTGCCGCAGTTCGCCGGCGACAACCTGGACGCCGCCCGCAGCGGCGGCGACCTGTGCGTGCAGGCCTGCGCGGACGATCCGCAGGTCGCTGTGCACGCGATCCGCAACCTGGCCCGGATCGGCATGGGCAAGGTCGTCATCCGCTGGTCGCAGCTCGGCTTCGGCAAGACCTCCTCCACAACGCCCGACGCGCAGACCCCGCGCAACCTGATGGGCTTCAAGGACGGCACCCGCAACATCGCCGGCACCGAGACGGACCGGCTGGAGAAGTTCGTCTGGGTCGGGGACAAGGACGTCGACGCCGACTCCGCGTGGATGAAGGGCGGTTCGTATCTGGTCGCCCGCCGGATCCGTATGCACATCGAGACGTGGGACCGCACCTCGCTGCAGGAGCAGGAGGACATCTTCGGCCGGGACAAGGGCGAGGGCGCGCCCGTCGGCAAGGCCAAGGAGCGGGACGAGCCGTTCCTGAAGGCGATGAAGCCGGACGCGCACGTGCGGCTCGCGCACCCCGACTCCAACAGCGGGGTGACGATCCTGCGCCGCGGCTACTCCTTCACCGACGGCTCCGACGGCCTCGGCCGCCTCGACGCGGGCCTGTTCTTCCTCGCCTACCAGCGGGACGTGCGCAAGGGCTTCATCCCCGTCCAGCGCAACCTGGCGACCGACGCGCTCAACGAGTACATCCAGCACGTCGGTTCGGCGGTCTTCGCCGTCCCGCCCGGCGTCCGGGACGCGGACGACTGGTGGGGCCGGGCCCTGTTCGACGGCAGCGGGAAGGGTGCGTAGCCGGTGTTCTCCAACTACCTGATCGGACTGCGCGAGGGCCTGGAGGCCTCTCTCGTCGTCTGCATCCTCATCGCCTACCTGGTCAAGACCGGCCGCCGGGACGCGCTGAAGCCGGTGTGGGCAGGCATCGCCGTCGCGGTGCTGCTCGCGCTGGGCTTCGGCTCGGCGCTCGAATTCGGCTCCCAGGAGCTGACGTTCGAGGCGCAGGAGGCGCTCGGCGGCTCCCTGTCGGTCATCGCGGTCGGCCTGGTGACGTGGATGGTGTTCTGGATGCGGCGCACCGCCCGGCATCTGAAGACCGAACTGCACGACAAGCTGGACGCGGCCCTCGCCATGGGCACGGGCGCGCTGGTCGCCACCGCGTTCCTCGCCGTCGGCCGGGAGGGCCTGGAGACCGCCCTGTTCGTGTGGGCGTCGGTGCACGCGGCCGGCGACGGCACCCCGCGCCCGCTGATCGGCGTGCTCCTCGGCATCACGACGGCCGTCGCGCTCGGCTGGCTGTTCTACCGGGGCGCGCTGCGGATCAACCTGGCGAAGTTCTTCACCTGGACGGGCGGCATGCTGGTCGTCGTCGCGGCGGGCGTGCTGGCGTACGGCTTCCACGACCTCCAGGAGGCCGACTGGCTGCCGGGCCTGACGGACAAGGCCTTCGACGTCAGCGGCACGATCCCGCCGGACAGCTGGTACGGGACGCTGCTGAAGGGCGTGTTCAACTTCCAGCCCGATCCGACGGTCCTCCAGGTCACGGTGTGGCTGCTCTACCTGGTCCCGACGCTCGCCCTGTTCCTCGCCCCGGTAGGGTTCGCCTCCGGGAAGGGGAAGGTGAAGTCACCTGATGACCAGGGAACGCAGCCTGACGACCGGCCGTCCACGGCTCCTCGGGCGTGACCGGAACGCGACCGTCGCGGCCACGCTCACCGTCGTCGCGCTGACGGCGAGCGGCTGCGTGGTGGTCCACGGGGAGCGCGAGGTGCTCCCCGCCGCGACCCGGGCCGAAGCGGCCGAGGCGCTCCAGGAGTTCACGACCGCGTACAACAAGGCCGACGCGGCGTACGACGGTTCTCTCGACGCCGGTCACACCACGGGCGCTCTCGGCGCGATCGACGCCGCGCGGCTGAAGGCGGGCCGGGTCAACAACCCGGGCGGCAACCCGCGGCACACCCCGCTGAAGCTGACGGACGTCACGTACACGATCGTCAAGAAGGCGGGATGGCCGCGCTGGTTCGTCGCCGACGCCAAGGCCAACAAGGGCGGCGACGCGCGCTGGGTGCTGGTGTTCACCCGGGACGCGCTGTCGGACCCGTGGGAGGCGGCCTACCTGACGCTGGTGGCGCCGGGCGCGCTGCCCGCGTTCGCGAAGGACAAGGACGGCTGGGCGCAGGCCGTTCCGGCCGACTCGCGTCGACTCTCCCGGGTTCCGGGTGAGTTGAGCAAGGACTACACGGCGTACCTGCGCGCCGGCGGGACCTCGTTCGCCAACGGCCCGTACACGAGCGAGCTGCGCTCCGCACGGGCGAAGAACTCGATCAGGCCGGGCCTGGTCACGCAGTACATCGACGAGCCGCTCACCGACGGGGACTTCGCGCCGCTGGCGCTGCGCACGGCGGACGGCGGGGCGCTGGTGTTCTTCGCCACGCACCACTACGTGAAGCAGACGGCCGCGGCGGGGACGTCGGTGCCGGCGCCCAACCAGAACGTGCGGGCGCTGACGACGGGAGAGGTGTCGCGGGCGCTGACCATGGAGTTCGTGGCGAACGAGGCGGCCGTGGTGCGGGGTGGCTCCGCCGGGGGCTCGGCTGTGTCGTTGCTGAGCCGGCTCGAGGGGCTGACGGCGGCGAAGGGCGAGTAGGTCTCGTCGTCCGGTGCGGGTCGGTGGGGGCTGGTCGCGCCCACGCGGCGGAGCCGCACATGGTCACAGCCCCGCGCCCCTGGGTGGGTGTCCGCCCTGCGTGGTCAGTGGCGTGGGGGCCAGGCTGCCGTCGCCTGGTCCGACTCCTCGCCCACGTGCCTGGCGCACGCGTCCGTCAGGGGCTCCAGGAGGGTCAGGGGGTCCGGGAGAGGGTGCTCGGGGCCTCGCAGCCAGCGGACGGACTGGCCGTCGTCGCCGGGGAGCCGGGCGGGCGGGACGAGGACGTAGGAGCCGCGGCAGTGCCAGCGCAGGCCGGGGTGTTCGTCCATGGTCTCGGGGTGGCAGTCCAGCGCGCATGGCCACCACTCGTCCTCGTCCTCGGGGGTGCCGCGGGTGAGGGTGAAGAAGAGCATGCGGCCGTCGTCGCCGACGGCGACCGGGCCGACCTCGACGCCGGAGCCCAGCAGCCGGTCGAGGGCCTCGCGGCCGGCTTCCAGGGGCACGTCCAGCACGTCGTGCGTCATACCGGTCGCGGTGATGAAGTTGGCCTGCGGCTGGTGGCCGGCCCAGCGCTCGATCTGGGCGCGGTCGGTGGTGGCCTGCGTCTGCCAGGCGAAGGAGACGGGGTGCCGGCCGGGGGTGGGACAGCCGACCCGGTCGCAGGAGCAGCGGTAGCCGGAGACCGGGTGGGCGGCGGGCGCGAGGGGCAGTCCCGCTCCGGCGGCGGCGAGCAGCAGGGCCTCACGGCCGCCCTCGTCGGCGGCTTCCTTGGGCCGGCGTCCGCGCAGCCACTGGGAGAGTTTGCCCTGCCGGCCGCTTCGGCCACCGAACTCCGCGCTCATCTATCCCCTTGCCTCGCCGTGGTGCGGACAGCATGCCTCATGGTCGCATCTTCCTGCGCATCGGGGGTCGGGAGCGCCGAATCGGGGCAGGTGGGACGAGCGGTGCGGATGGGGCGAGGGCGTCAGCGCGGAGCGAGGCCGAACAGGGCGTAGTCGACGAGGGTGTCCGTGTACTCGTGGGTGATGGGCCCCGTGTGCTGGAGCCAGCGCTGGGCGAGCGGGGAGACGAACAGCTCCAGGGCGATGCGCGGGTCGACGTCGGCGCGGACCTGACCGGCGTGCTGCGCGGAGCGCAGGCGGGTGACGTACAGCTGGAGCTGCGGTTCGAGCAGCTTGGCGACGAACTCGCGGCCGAGCTGCTCGTTGACGAGGCCCTCGGCGGCCAGGGCGCGGGAGGGGGCGTCGAACCGGGGGTCGGCCATCTGGTCGACGGTGAGGCGCAGCACCAGCTTCAGGTCGGCGGCGAGGTCGCCGGTGTCCGGGATGGCGTAGGGCACCTGTCCGGCGTCCGCGGCGGCCTGCTCGGACAGGTCGAGGAACGCCTCCAGCAGGACGTCGGCCTTCGACCCCCACCAGCGGTAGATCGTCTGCTTGCCGACGCCGGCCCGGGCGGCGATGCCCTCGACGGTGGTCTTCGGGTAGCCGGCCTCCGCGACGAGGCCGAGTGCCGCGTCGTAGATCGCGCGGCGGGACCGCTCGCTGCGCCGGGCGGTGTCGGGGGCCGGCTTTCCGGACTGGGTGACCATGGGTCGACCGTACCAAGGTGGTGAGACGGGACGTCTCGGTCAGCTCTCGCCCGGGTAGCGGACCCCGATCCGGTCCCGTACGGCGTCCAGGGTGCGCATCACGGCGAGGGTGCCGTCCAGCGGGACCAGCGGGGACTCCGTCTCGCCGGCGCGCACGGCGCGCATGACTTCGAGGGCCTCGTGCCGCATGGTCGAGCGGGGTCCGTCGGCCGGGTCGGCGGCGAACTTCTCGGGGTCGCGGCCGGCCCGGTGCAGGACGAAGTGGTCGGGGTGGAAGAAGCCGTTCGGGATGTCGATCCGGCCGCGCGAGCCGGTCACGGAGGCGGAGGTGCCCGTACCGCCGACGACGGAGCAGTGCAGGGCGGCCAGCGCGCCGGAGTCCCAGGACAGGGCGGCCGCGGTCTGGAGGTCGACGCCCTCGGCGGAGACGACGGCCTGCGCGGCGACGCCGTCGGGTTCGCCGAGCAGCAGGTGGGCGAAGGAGACCGGGTAGACGCCGAGGTCGAGCAGGGCGCCGCCGCCCTGGACGGGGTCGCGCAGCCGGTGCGAGGGCGGGAAGGGCCCTTCGAGCCCGAAGTCGGCCTGGACGGTGCGCACCTCGCCGATCGCGCCGTCCTCGACCAGCGCCTTCAGCCGGCGGATCAGCGGGTTGCAGTACATCCACATGGCTTCCATGAGGAAGCGTCCCCGGTCGCGGGCGAGGTCGACGAGTTCCCCGGCCTCGCGCACGTTCAGCGTGAACGGCTTCTCGCACAGCACCCCACGGCCGGCCTCCAGGCAGAGCCCGGCGGCGGTCCGGTGCGCGGCGTGCGGGGTGGCGACGTAGACGACGTCGACATCCTCGTCGTCCGCGAGCGCGGCCCAGTCGCCGTAGGCGCGGGGTATGCCGAAGCGTTCGGCGAAGGCCTTCGCGGCGGTCTCGGTGCGGGAGGCGACCGCGACGACCTCCGCGTCCGGCAGGTCGATCAGGTCCGCCGTGAACGCGGCGGCGATCCCGCCGGTCGCGAGGATCCCCCACCGCACTGTGTCCCTCGTCATCCGCCCGCCCTCGTGTGCCGTCCCAGCAGTCCGTCCGAGCTGAGAGCATAGGTGGCTCGGATGTCTGAGAGGGAGGGGTCACATGCCCGAGGGCGGGGCGCCGGCGCCGGACGCGGCGCGGTGCGGGCCGAAGGACGGCGGACGGGACACGGCGGCGGGGCTCGCGGAAGCGGGCCGGGGGGCCGCGGAAGGGGCGTCGGGCGCGCGCCGCCGGACCGGGCTGCTCGTGACGCTGGTCCTCGGCGGGCTGACCGCCACTCCCCCGCTGGCGATGGACATGTACCTCCCCTCGCTCCCGGAGGTCACCCGCTCCCTGCACGCGCCGGCGGCGACCGTGCAGCTCACCCTGACCGCCTGTCTGGCAGGGATGGCGTTCGGGCAGCTGGTGGTCGGTCCGATGAGCGACCGGTGGGGCCGCCGCCGTCCGCTGCTCGCGGGCCTGGCCGTGTACGTCGTGGCGACGGTCCTGTGCGCGCTGGCGCCCACCGTCGAGGCGCTGGTCGCCTTCCGGTTGGTGCAGGGACTGGCGGGGGCCGCCGGGATAGTGATCGCGCGGGCGGTGGTGCGCGACCTGTACGACGGGGTGGCGATGGCCCGCTTCTTCTCCACCCTGATGCTGGTCTCGGGCGTCGCCCCCGTGGTGGCGCCGCTGATCGGCGGGCAGGTCCTGCGGGTGACGGACTGGCGGGGCGTGTTCGTGGTCCTGGCCGCCGTCGGGGCCGGGCTGGCGGCGCTGGTCGCGGTGAGGCTCCCGGAGACGCTGGCGCCGGCGGAACGCCATTCGGGCGGCGTCGGCGAGGCGCTGCGCGCGATGCGCGGCCTCCTCACCGACCGGCGCTTCGCGGGGTACCTCCTCACCGGCGGCTTCGCGTTCGCCGCGCTGTTCGCTTACATCTCGGCGTCGCCGTTCGTGATCCAGGAGATCTACGGCGCCTCACCGCAGACGTTCAGCCTTCTGTTCGGCGTGAACTCGGTCGGGCTGGTGGCGGTCGGGCAGCTCAACGGCAAGGTGCTGGTGGGCCGGGTCCGCCTGGACCGTGTCCTGGCCGTCGGCCTGACGGTCGTCGTGCTGGCGGCGACGGCACTGCTGCTGATGTCGGCGGGCGTGTTCGGCGAGGTGGGACTGACGCCGGTGGCGGCGGCCCTGTTCGTGCTGATGTCGGCGATGGGCGTCACGCTGCCCAACACCCAGACGCTGGCGCTGATGCGGGTGCGGCACTCCGCGGGCTCCGCCGCCGCGCTGCTCGGCACGTCGTCGTTCCTCATCGGCGCGATCGCCACTCCGCTGGTCGGCGTCGCGGGCGAGGACACCGCCGTCCCGATGGCCGTCGTCCAGCTGACGGCCGCGCTGGCGGCGGCGGCCTGCTTCGTCGGGCTGTGCCGCCCGTGGGCGGACCCGGCAGCCGAGGACAGCGGCCCCGCGCAGGCGGCCTCACTGCCCGGGGAGGACAGCTGAGCACAGCGAGACTGCGGGTCGACACCCCGGAACGGGCCGGGCTCGACCGCGAGGAGACACACCGGCTCGCCCGCGAGGTGCGGGCCCTCACCGCCGGCGACCGCCCCTGGGCGGCCGGTGTGGTCGTGGTCGCCGGGCGCGGCCCGGTGATCGCCGTGCGGGAGGCGGCCGGCTGGGCGGTCCGGTACACGGCCTACGCCCCCGAGGCCGACGCCGGTGTGGAAGCGCCGCCCGCGGCCCGCGTCCCCATGAGCGTCGACACCCCCTTCGACCTGGCCTCCCTCACCAAGCTGTTCACGTCGGTCGCCGCGGTGCAGCAGATCGAGCGCGGCACGCTGGGCATCGACGCCCTGGTGGGCGCCTACCTGCCCGACTTCCACGCGGCCGCCGCCCACGGCCTCACCGTCCGCCGACTCCTCACCCACACCTCCGGACTGCGTCCCGAGCTGCCGCTGTACGACTGCGCGGACGACGCCGAACGCCTGGAGCGGCTGCGGTCCGAGGCCCCGGTCACCGAGCCCGGCCGCCATGTCTACTCCGATGTGAACCTGCTGCTCCTCCAGCAGCTTCTGGAGCGCCTCACCGGCCGTTCCCTCGACGTGCTCGTCCGCGACGGGATCACCCGCCCGCTGGGGATGACGTCCACCCGCTTCGGCCCGTGTCCCGGCGCGGCGGCGACCGAGGACCAGCGCCGCCCCTGGGCCAAGGCGGACCGGGGCATGCTGCGGGGCGAGGTGCACGACGAGAACGCCTGGGCCCTCGGCGGGGTGGCCGGTCACGCCGGCCTCTTCTCCACCGCCGACGACCTGGCGGTGTTCTGCCGCACCCTGCTGTCGGGCGGTTCCTACGGGACCGCGCGCATCCTCGGCCCCGACTTCGTGGACCTGCTCCTGGCCCCGCCGGGCCTGGGCTTCGCGGTGGACCAGCCCTGGTTCATGGGCGAGCTGGCGGGCCGCGGCGCGGCGGGCCACACCGGCTTCACGGGCACGTCCCTGGTTTTGGACCGGGCGACGGACACTTTCCTGATCCTTCTGGCGAACACGGTTCACCCCCGCCGCCGCCCGCCGGACAGCGCGCCCCGGGCGAGGGCGGGGACCCGACTGCGGCGGGCGGTGCGGTGAGGGGGTGTGCGCGGGGGTCGTTCGTGCGGGCGGGCTCAGGAGGTGTGCGTGGGGGCCGTTCGGCTGGGCGGGCTCGTGAGATGTGCGCGGGGGCCGTTCGGCTGAGCGGGCTCAGGAGGTGTGCGCCCCTTTAGAATCTCTGGGTGAACGCCCCCGTTACCCCCACGGAAGTCCTGCGCGGCAGCCTCGCCGGCCTGCTCGACGGGCTGCCGCCCAAGCAGGCTGCCCAGGCCGTGGACCGCCTCATCGCCAGCTACCGCGGCGGCGCCACCCCCACCGACGCCCCCATCCTGCGCGACCGCGCCGACGTCGCCGCCTACGCCGCGTACCGCATGCCCGCGACGTACGAGGCGGTCCGCTCCGCGCTGGAGGCGTTCGCGGACGCCGTGCCCGAGTGGACCCCGGCCGGCCACACCGACGTCGGCGGCGGCACCGGCGCGGCGACCTGGGCGGCGGCCGCCACCTGGCCCGGCTCCCGCCCGGTCACCGTCCTCGACTGGGCCGAACCCGCCCTGGCCCTCGGCCGGGAGATCGCCGCGGCCCATCCCGACCTGCGCGAGACCCGCTGGCAGCGCGCCCGCATCGACGCGTCGCTCACCCTCGACCCCGTCGACCTGGTCACCGTCTCCTACGTGCTCAACGAGCTGCCCGCCCCCGGCCGCGCCGCCCTCGTCGACGCCGCCGCGGCCGCCGCCCGGGCCGTGGTGATCGTGGAGCCGGGCACCCCGGACGGCTACGCCCGCGTCATCGAGGCCCGCGACCGTCTGATCGCCGCCGGTTTCCGGATCGCCGCGCCCTGCCCGCACAGCGCCGCCTGCCCGATCGCCCCCGGCACGGACTGGTGCCACTTCTCGGCCCGGGTCAGCCGCTCCTCGCTGCACCGCCAGGTCAAGGGCGGCTCACTGCCGTACGAGGACGAGAAGTTCAGCTACGTCGCCGCCGCCCGCTTCCCCGTGGCGCCGGCCCCCGCCCGGGTGGTCCGGCGGCCGCAGATCCGCAAGGGCCAGGTGCTCCTGGACCTGTGCGAGAGCGGGGAGCGGCTGGACCGCACGACGGTGACGAAGCGGCACGGCGACCTGTACAAGGCGGCCAGGGACGCCGACTGGGGCGACCCCTGGCCGCCCCTCGACTGACGCCCGAATCGATCTGCACAAACGGAATGCCAACTTCCGCACCATAGTGACCGGTCGGGGGCTTATGCTCGTCCCACTCTCCACAGAAGCTTCACACTCGGAGTGTCGTACTCCCGTCGACCGCATCCGAAGGGGGAGGACGGCAGCCGTTCCACGGCGCGGGTTGGGGGTGGGTCTCGCGCGGGCCGCGAGGAACACACCGCACGGTGGAACGGCTGCCGTACGACGCGGCCCCTTGCGGGCCTGTCAGGCCTGTCCGGTCTCGAAGCGCGAGATCCGCCCGTCCTCCTCCACGACGAAGCGCCACTCGGTGCGCATCTCGCCCCAGGTGTCGTTGCTGTAGCGGGCGAGGATCGCCCGGCCGCCGTTGGACTCGTTGTCGACCCGCAGGTGGCCGTGGGTGGAGAAGATCTCGCGGTCGACCCACTCGGCGAGGTCGCGGTCGGAGCCGTCGTCGGCCATGGTCGCGTCCGGGGTGAGGAGGCGCAGGAAGGCCTCCCGGTCATGGGAGTTGACGGCGCTGACGAAGGCCCGTACGGCCGGGTCGCGGAGTTTCGCGGTCTGGATCGTCATACCGGTCACCCTCACACCGCCCCCCGCACCCCGCCACCCGAACGGCGTCCAGGACGGGCCGGACGGGTGTGAGGGGTGCGACGGTGGACAACCGGAGGGGGGACCACCCATGTCCGTCCGCGCTGGAAGCGGCTGAAGCCGGGAGTCAACATGACCGCATACGACCGACGTGATCTGGGCCTGTTGCTGCTGCGGCTGGGCACCGGCGGAGTGCTGATCGCGCACGGCACGCAGAAGCTGTTCGGCTGGTTCGGCGGCCACGGCCTGGAGGGCACGGGCCAGTTCATGGAGTCCGTCGGCTACGCGCCCGGCAAGGCGAGCGCGGCAGCGTCGGGCCTGGCGGAGACGGGCGGCGGCGCGCTGCTGGCGCTGGGCCTGGCCACCCCGGCGGCGGGCGCGGCGGCGGCCGGCGCGATGGCGGGCGCGTCCGCGGTACACGTCCCCAACGGCTTCTTCGCGCAGAGCGGCGGCTACGAGTACGCCGCCTCCCTCGCCCTGACCGGCACGTCCCTCGCTGTCACCGGCCCCGGCCGCCTCTCCCTGGACCACGTCCTCGGTCACACGGTCAACCGGAACTGGATGGTGCCGGTGGCGCTCGGCGTGACGGCGGCGGCGACGTCGGTGATCGTGGGCCTGCGCAACAAGCGGCTGCGGCAGCGCAAGGAGGGCGAGCAGGAGCCGCTGTTCGAGGAGTGAGGTCCACGGGGGCCTCTCGGTGGGGCAGGCTGGCCCCCATGACCGACAGCGCCGCCGAGACCCCCGCCGAGGCCGACGACCTCTGGACCACCGTGGACGCCCTGCACACGTGGCTGAACGCCGGCCGGCCTGCCGGGCGGGACCACGAGACCCTGCTGCTGCGCATCCTGAAGCTGTCGGAGGAGGTGGGCGAGACGGCGCAGGCGGTGATCGGCGCGACGGGCCAGAACCCGCGCAAGGGCACCACCCACACCTGGGAGCAGGTCCAGGCGGAACTGTGCGACGTGGCGATCACGGCGCTGGTGGCCCTGCGAACGCTGACCCCCGAGGCGGAGGGCGTATTCCTCCATCACCTGACCCGGGTGGCGCGGCGCTCGCTGCCCTGACCGGGCGGGCGGCGACTCACCCGGAGTCCGGCGGCACCGGAATCGCAGTACCGTTTCCCAGTACCACCAGGGAGGGTGCCGCGATGACCACAAGCGCCGGCGAGGCCCGCAGGGATCTCTTCCCGCTCATCAAGCGCGTCAACGACGACCACATTCCCGTGCGCATCAGCTCCAAGAGCGGCGACGCCGTACTGATGTCCGCCGCGGACTACGACTCCTGGCAGGAAACCGTCCACCTGCTGCGCTCCCCCGCCAACGCGCGAAGTCTCATGGAAGCCGTCGCACGGGACAGGGCCACGGCAGAACGGGAAGAGCCGGCAGGTGACGGGTGAGGAGTGTCCACTTCGCCGCGGCCGCATGGGAGAACTTCTTGTTCAGGCTCCGCTCGGATCGACGACGAGCACCGGCTCGTGTACTGGGTGGACGACAAGGAAGTCAAGATCCTCAAGGCCCGCTACCACTACTGATCGGGCTGACGGCTCGGCAGGCTCCTGCGGCGTCAGGACTTAGGGCCCTCCAGCTTGACGACGGCATGCTCTGCGCCAAGTTGTTCGGCGCGTGCCGCGTCGAAGGACTCGTGATCTTCGACGACTTCGCCGTCCACGACCTCCCCGTCCATCACTCGGTGCGACGGTTCCGCCAGCGGCAGGCCGGCGAGGTGCTTCTTGAGCCTCTTGGCCATCGGAAGGTAGGTCGCAAAAGTGAGGGTGCCTGAGACAGCGGCCCCTACGAGCGGGATGGCCTTCGAGACGGTCGTCGCGAACGACTGCTTCGTCACCTTCACGCCGATGTGGGCTGCGACTTTCTTGACCATGGGATAAATGACGCCCTTGGTGAGCGCCTTCTGGGGCAGCTTCTTGGCGACCTGCTCCGCCATCATCCCCGCGACCTTCCCCACAGCGGCATTCGCCGACTGGGTTCCGAACATCACTCCGAAGAACAGCGTGAGCACCGCCATGGTGGCGTCATCGGCCTCATCGCCCTCGTCGGAGAACAGATCGGGCCAGCTGTAGAGATAGGCGAGCTTCTGCGCGATACGCAGCATGTGGCCGAAGTACTGAGCCGTGTCGGCCGGAATCGTGGCGGGAAGGGCGAGGATGCCGGGGATCCCGGCGGCGGCCGAGAGAGCACTGACCTTGGCGGTCTCGTAGCGGATGGAGTCGTTGGCCACCTTGTCGAGAACCTCGACGGTGATGCCCGCCGCCGCGGGGGTCTCATCTATCGCGCGCCGGATGTCTTCCTCGGAGCACTGGCGCGCCAGCGCACTTCGGAGGTACGCCCCCCTGTCGATACGCACACCCGGAAGCTTCGCCGCCGCCAACAGCACCGAGAAGAAACGCGACTCGGAGTTCTCGACATCTTTACCGTGCGTCATGGCAGAAAAATCTACAGTAACTTCGTGCTACAAGAGCCCCTGTCTGTTCCGCTTCGTTGAGGCCAAGTCACGTCAGTGACGGTGCCATATGTGCGGACATGAGCAGAGCCCTCGGCAAGCACACGTCGGCCGAGGGCCACATCGTCGGGCGGCCGACATCGCGGCCGCGGCTGCCGTCTCCGCTCCTCGTCCATGGTCACAAAACGTATGACGCCGTGTGAATTGTGAGGGTGCGCAGATACCCTGACGAGGTGTACGACATGACAGACCCGGTAGCCGCTCGACAGGCGGCGAAAGCCGCTGAGCAGAAACGTCTGCAACGCGCGCGTGAACGCCGGGAGAGCCAGGGCTCCTCGACCGTGAGCGGTTTCGTTCAGCGCAAGTGGCGTTGGCTCGGTGTCGGGGGCGGCGAGGCGGTCGAAGCCGTACTGGCCATGCTCACGGAGACAGCGACCGCCGCCGGAATGCCCGAGGCGGAGCGGGCGGTCATCATCCAGGCCCTCGAAGGCGACCCTGACCGCGAGAACCTGCTGCCCGCGGTACACGCCGGGCTGAGCCTCCTGCCACCCGAGTCGGTCCTCGGTCATCTGCGGACTCTCTGGGCCACCGGCGTGCGATGGCTCAACGAGGCAGGCCTGGAGCGATGCAGAGTGTTGTGTTCGACGGCGCCCAGCCTGGACCTGGTCGGCAAGCGCGCCCACGCGATCTCGGGCGGACCGGCCTTCAGCCTCTTCGCGACCGCAGCAACACGTGGCGCGATACCCGTGCCGAACCGATTCCTCGACGAGCTTCTCGAGTGGGCACCCCTTTCCGTCATCGACGACCTGATCGACCATGGCGGCCTGATGCCCGAGGACGCGCCCTGGATGACGCGGGATGCTGAGGAAGGCCTCTATTTGCGCGCGCGTCTCACGCCCGCCACCGTCACCAGTGAACAGGCCGAGCGTCTCGCGTGGAAGGCATACCTGCGCCGACATTCCTTCCTCCTCGGCGAGACCCTCGTTCGGCAGGAACCTGACGATGTGTGGGACCTGCTGTACGACGTCGTCATGGACGGAGACGTGACGGCCGTGGATGCGCTCGACGCGGTCCTACCCCGGCCGCAGCAGATCGAGCTTCGCGACCTCAGGTCGGGTGCCCTGTCCGGGCAGTGGCAGCCGAGGATGACCGAGGACCGTGGCCTCTGGCTGTTGATGGCCACCCTGTGGCGCCCGACGAGCCTCGTCGACGCCGGACGTAGTCCGTTCTACGCCCTGGTCGCCCTGAACCGCGCCTACGACCTCGTGAAGGCCGGTGACTTGGAGTCGGCAGCCCTGCAGGCCCGCTCACTCACCCGTGACAGTGTGAACAATCGCAAGGTTTCCGAGGAACTGGTGCAGGAGGCCTGGGCCATCGCGGCGTACGTGGCCGTGGCGCAGAGCGAGCGGCTCGATTCGTCCGCAGGACGCGACAAGCTCCTCGACTCCGCCGAGGAGTACGCCGAGAGGGCTACCGCGCAGGGAGGCAGCGTCGCCGGACGCAATCACCGGCTCCTGCGTACGTGGCGAGCGACGCGAAGGAACGACCGCGGCCCGTTCAGCAATCCCTTTCTCGACATTGGCCTGGACCATGGGGCCAACGGGTGGGAGGAACGCTGCCGGGAGATCTTCCGGCAGCACGAGGGCGACGCCAGGGCCCAGTCGCAACTGAACATGGCCGAGGAGCGCATCCGTGACGCGCTGCGCTCGGAGGCGGGGTGGGGCGTCTTCTACCAACTGCCGCTCGACCGGTCGCGATATGCCCTGCCCTCCCAGGTGCCGAGTCATCTGGTGCCCCCGGTGGAGGCTTTGCCCCGCCGGACTCCGGTGACGAGCGGCAGAGAACTGGAGGCCATCCGTACCCGAGCCGCCGTAGAGCTCCTTGACGACTTCCGCACCACCGCGCCGCGCCTCGACCGTCACAGCTCCGTACGATGACCGCTCCGGCGCCGTCGTCCTGAACCTCCTCCGAGCCGAACGAAGCAGAGCAACCCTGATGCCTCCCAAGAAGAAGATTCCCAAGAGCGAGCGACCGCACCGCCCGTGCCCCGCGTGCGGCCAGACGCAGCCCGGGGCACAGGGCGCACCGGCACCGCACAAACCCGGAGGTCTGAAACGCCGCCGGGAGCGGCACGCTGATGTCCTGGCCAAGCCCGCGGAGACCGGCGCTGTCGAAGCTCCTCCCCGTCCCGATCCGATCGATGCGATGACGATCATCAAGGGGGTGGCGGCCCGCGTACCGGAGGCACTGGAGGCTGCCGGGGCCGACGAGGTGCCCTCGGCCGGCGCGCTCACCGCGGCGGTGCGCAGGGCGGTCCTGGACGAGTTCCGCACCCGCGCCCAGTTCGCCGGACGGCTCGCCGAGATCGACGCGCTGCTCTGGTCCCGGGCGGGAGACAGCAGCGAGACCGTCGAGGGCGCGATGACGGCGCACTTGCGGGAACTGCGTCTGCTACGAGTGACGGAGCCCGAGGAGAGCGACCGGTTCGTGGTGACGGAGGGCGAAGGAGACGCCTTCGAACTGCTGAGTCCGGCATATGTGGACGAGTTGACAGGGAAGGTCATCCTCGCGGGTCAGCTGCGGCGTGTCGCCGGGCCGGCAGGTGTGACGGTGGGGGAGGAAGCATGACGGCGTCGGGAATCGACTTCGGGACCACCAACTCGGTCGCGGCCCAGTGGAACGGCGAGTACGTCGAGGTCCTGGAGATCGGCGGCCAGGGCCTCGACGCGAACTGGAGGCGCGAGGGGTTCGAGCTGCTCTACCCGTCGGTCGTCGGCACCAGTTCCCTGCGGCCGGGCACCTTGTTCGGCTGGGAGGCGAAACTTCGGTCCGAGCAGGCCGTCGAGGCGTGCAAGCGCATGTTGCGCGAGGAGCCTTTCGTCAAGCTGAGCGGTGAACGGTTCGCCGCGACCACCGCCGCCGCGGGCGTCTTCCACGCCATAGCGGGGGCGGCGGAGGAGGAAGCCGCCACCGAGATCCGCGAGGCGGTCATCACCGTGCCCGCCAACGCGACCGGCGCGGCCCGTTTCCGTACGCGTGAGGCGGCGCGGGCCGCGGGCCTAACGGTGCGCACCCTGCTGAACGAGCCGACGGCCGCGGCGATCGCGTACGCGCACGAGATGGAGATCGACGGGGAGTTCCTGGTGTTCGACTGGGGCGGCGGCACGATGGACGCCACGCTCCTGCTGCACGACGACGGGTTCTTCGACGAGAAGGCGAGCCGGGGCGTCAACCAGCTCGGCGGGCTGGAGATCGACGCCCGGCTGCGCCGTATGGTCCTGGACCGGGCACCCGCGCGCGGGCGGTGGAGCGATTCCGAGAAGCGGATGTTCGCCCTGGAGATCGAGCGGGCCAAAATCCTCCTCTCCCACCAGGACTCGGTCCGCATCCAGACGCCCGACGACATCACCGTCGAGATCGGGCAGGACGAGTTCTCCGACGCGATCCAGGACCTCATCAACAAGGCTCTCGACCCGGTGGAGGAATGCCTGGAGCAGGCCCGGATCGACCCTCAGGACCTCACCGCCGTGCTGATGATCGGCGGCAGTAGCCAGATCCCGGCGGTGCGCGCCGCGGTCTCGGAGGCGCTCGACTGCGAACTCGTGGACACCTCCTTGTGCAACCCGATGACCGCGGTGGCCGAGGGGGCGGCAATCAGTGCCGCCGCCATGGACGGCGAGCTGAAGAGCATCATCCGGGTTGTCAACACACACGCCTTGGGCACGGTCACCAAGGATCGCCAGGGGAGGCGGAAGTTCAGCGCCCTCATCGACCGCAACCAGCGTCTGCCACAACAGCGCGTGAAGTCGTACGAGCCGACGAAGGACAACGTCTCCCAGCTGACCGTCGAGGTCTGGGAGGGAGACCCGGACCGCGAGGTCGACCACCCCGACAACGTCAAACTGACCGACCTGGTCCTCACCTACCCCCAGCGGTGCAAGGCGGAAGACGGCGTCTTCGACCTGGAATACACCTACAGTAAAGAAGGCCTGCTGACCGTTAGGGCGACCCTGCAGAAGAGCGGCGATGCCGTCCTCGACGGCGAGGTGAAGGTGTTCGGGGACGGGAACGTCCTGCCGGAGGTGAAGAAGGAACTCGACCGGCTGCTCGCCCTCGCACCGGCCGCCCGGCCCGCGAGCGCACCGACCCATCCCCAGCACGCAGGTTCGCACGGGCGGAGCAACAATGTGGCCAAGCCTGCTCCTCCTCGTTCCGCGGCCCCGACGGCCGGTGCGGCCGCGGTCGCACCACCACTCGTCATCGACGGATCCAACCTCGCGTGGAACGGGCGGCCTCCGCGTACGGCGGGCGGCAAGCCGAGTTTCGCGGCGCTGGAGGCCGCCGTACGGTCGCTGCGGTTCAAACACCCCGACAGCGACGTCCATGTGGTGGTCGACGCCACCCTGCGCCACGATGTGGCCCCGGAGGAACGGCCCCGGGTGGAGGCGGCGATCGCCGACGGCACCGTCGTACAACCCCCGGCCGGAACCGAGGGCCGGGGCGACGCGCTGGTGATCAGCATCGCGCACGAAGTCGCCGGGGTCATCGTCTCCAACGACAACTTCGCCCCCTTCCAGCGGGCGAATCCGTGGCTGCGGGACGTGGGGAGGGTCATGGGGGCCACACAGTCGCAGGGGGTGTGGGTGTTCAACCGACGCGTGCCCAATCCGGCGGCGTCGGCTCAGCGGAGGTGACACGCTCGGGCGGTGGCGGGGCCGGCTGCCGTCAGCGGCGGCAGGAGAAATCACCGTCACCACGGTCGCAGGCCGTCGAACCGGCCTCTACCGGTTGGTTCATCACGCAGCGGCCGATCCCGACGGCGGTCCATCCTGCATGAGCAAGTCCGTGACTCGGTAGGCGATCTCGTCCGCATCGGCCGGAAGGAATCGGCTGGCCCTGCCGCTCCACGTGACGACGAGCTCGTCACGCGCACGAGTGGCGGCGACGAACACGAGGGAACGAGCCTTCTGTTCCTCCTGCTTGTAGCGATCGGGGTTCGTGACCCGGTACTGCTCGATGCGCTGGTGCGGCACCTGACCGTCACCCACGGAGGTCAGGAACACGCGCTGAAATTCGAGCCCTTTGAACCGGTGCATGGTTCCGATCCGCACCCCCTCGGCATCGGACCGCACGCCTGCCTTGCCGAGTTCCACTGCCGGAAGGTGAAACTCTTTGACGAGGACGTTGGCGAACTCAAGGACCGAGTCCCGGTCGGGGGCGCTGATCGCCATCGCCGAGTAGGGCGTGCCGTGGGTGTCGTGACGCTCCTTGATGAGCGTGGCCACAGCGCGCATCTCGGTCAGCCGGTCGGGTGCGCGCCAGAACTGGGGCGCGAGCCCGGTCAGCACCGACCGGTAGCCGTCAAGAGTGTCGGTACCGGCGTCCAGGTCGTCGAAGGGGGCTCCGTCGATCAGACGGTTGGCGCTACCAAGAATCTGCCTAGTGGTGCGATAGTTGAGAGTCAGCCGGCGGGAAGCGCGGCCCCGGATCTCGATGCCCTGGTGGCCGAGGACGACCCGGCTGCCGTAGATGCGCTGGTGGGCGTCTCCGACAAGGAAGATGTCGTTCGGTCCTCTGCGGACCATGGCACGCAGCATCCGCCAGTGCGAGGCGGACAGGTCCTGCGCCTCGTCGACCACGATGTGCTGGTAGCGCGGCTTGAGCCACATGCCGCTGCCTGCCTCCCGGTGGACGAGGTCCCGGCCGCCCTGTTCATCCTTGTAGCGTGCCTGATCCTCGACGCGGGCCATGCGTCGCTGTTCGAGTTCGGCCGCCTGGTCGGCGATGAGCGCGTACGTCGTTCGTCGCGGCGGTGTGTCCAGGTGGTTCTTGTAGGCCTGGACGAGTTGCCATACCTCGTGCTTCTGGGCGTTGCCGAGACGCGGCCGTCCCGGTCGGCCGACGCGCCGGTAGGTCTCCCAGGAGCCGCATCGGTTCGCGAGAATCACGTGCTTGAACTCGCTGTCCAGGAAGTCGGCGTCGTACTGCGGCAGGTTCACCTCGGTGCGTACGAGGTGCCACAGGTTCATGGCCGCGTCGTCACCCAGCGGCTGTCCCACCTCCGCACGGGACTCCCGGACGATCTCGTGGGCGAGCGCGTCGACGCACTTGACGTCGACGCGGCGCAGCAGTTCGTCGCCACCCAGCAGGCGCAGCCGCTCCTCGAGGTCGCGAGCGAGGTTGGTGTTATAGGTGGTGAGCAGCACCGGGCGGGAGTGGCCGGGTGGCAGCCGGTCGACGAGGTGGCGTACGCGGTGCAGGGCGACGACGGTCTTGCCGGTGCCAGGGCCTCCCGTCACCTTCGCCGAGCCCTTGAAGTCAGCGACGGCGAGCCGCTGTTGCTCGGGGTGGAGGAAGAGCCGCCAGGCGTCGAAGCTGCGCCCCAGCGCGCCGAGGACGGCGTCGTCGTCCGTCTCCGCCTGGGAGACGGGTCGCCTGGCCGCCCGGGCCCAGTCATGGGTGTCGACATGGTCGTCGGCACGCCACTCGTCGGTGATGTGCCGACGTACGTCATCGGGTTCGACGTGGTCGCGCAGGGCGAGCAGGACGTCGCGAGTGAGTTCGGGGAGATTGTGCGTGAGGAGCTTCGCGAACTGCTCGTCCGTGGTGACCTTGCGAACGGCCGGCAGCAGCGAGTGGATGACGCCGAGGTCGATCAGAGTCTGGTCGTCGTACGCGGCGAAGAGCGGGGTGGCCCGGTCCGGCAGGGCGACGACGTTCTCGCTGACCTCGCTCTGATCGATGACCTCCACGGCCCCGGAAACGGCATTGATCTCCACGGTGAGACGGGCGAGTTCGTCGCGGGCCCGTGCTCCGTCCCGTACCGCGAGGACCCGCATTTCGTCGCCGCCGTCGGTCGACAGGAGGAGCACCATGCAGTGGGTGTCGGGATGCGCGAGGAACAGGTCTCCGTTGTCGCCCGCCTTGCGCAGGAACGACAGGCGCAGGGCTCGGTTGTTCCGGTTGTCGCGAAGACGCTGGACGAAGTCTCCCACCGCGTCCGCCACGGCCGGATCCCGGTGTTCCAGGTCTCCGTGCGCCTGGCGATTGACCTGGACCCGTGTCCTGACCCAACTCCCCGGACGACCCGCTCCTGCCCCGTAGCTCATCCCGCGCCCCCCTCCTCGCCCACCAGAAGGGCGAGTTCCTCCACGTCCCAGCCCTGCGGCGCGCGCACCTGCCAGCCGGCCGCCGAGCACCGGGCCATGTAATCCGCGTCCTCGGCATCCTCCGCCAGGACGATTCCGATCTTAGGGCCGGGCCAGGCGAGTTCCACCGTGCGTGACACGCCTTCGACGTCCCAGCTCGCTTTGCCCGCCGGGACGTCTCCGCGGCCGGCCAGGGCTTCGCCGAGCGCTGCGACTTCCGGGTCGCCCCACTTTTTCAGTTCCTCAAGGACGAGTTCCCAGGCGGTTCGCTCCAACGGGGTCATCTCATCCACCTGTTCGGGTACCGGCTCCGATCCCCCGGCGCGGTCCTCGCGCAGGTCCGGTCCATCCTCGGGCAGGCCCAGGCCCGTACGCGGAGCCTCGTCGCGCAGTGCAGCCAGCAGCCCACTGACCGGTCCGGCCGTGGCGGCGAGCAGCGCCGCGTCGAAGGTGTCGAGCGTGGTGCGGGCCAGGGCGATGCCGTCGGCCTGACCGGTTCCGGTGGGATCGAGGAACTGGATGACGTTGCCCCAGCACAGCCACGCCTTCCACCGCCGACGATGGTCGTCCCGGTCGCCCTCGACGACCTCAGGCCGGTCGTCTAGAACGGCGAGCGCGCTCCACCGCAGCCCCTTGCCGTCCGGGCGCCGGGCTCCGGCGAGGACGAGCGGCAGCCCCGAACCATCCCGGAAAGGAAGCAGCTTGAGCCCCTGGCCCGACACCGCAGGAGTGGGCTCGTCGCGGAGGGCGGCCTCGATCCAGCCGACGGCCTTGACCGGGTCCGCGTCGACCAGGTCGCGCCTGCGCTGGGCGGCGGGTGCGCTGACGGCGAGTGTCGCCAGCTGCTGCCACTTGTTCAGCCGCGGGTCGCGCAGGAATCCCAGCAGAGAAGGGATCGCCCCGGCGAACAGGAGGGCGTCGATCTCCGCGGGGTCGCGCCGTGCGGTGCGCCATTGCTCGCGCACCATCGCGCCGGGGCCCGCGACCGAGGTCACGTCGTACGGCGGCCAGGCTGCGTCGGCGGCACGGCCCGCGATGACGGCGTCGAGGGGATCGGCCGAGGCGTCCGGGTCACGTGCCGCCTCGCCCTTCAAGGTACGGTCCCAGGTCGCCACGTCGTCCCAGGTGATCTGCCAGACGAGTATCCCGTCGGCGCGCAGCCGGGCCCGCTTGGCCGCATCGGAGGCTATCCGGTTGGTGCGGGACGAGGCGTGCCAGCGGTATCCGTCCAGATAGACGGCGATGGGCAGGGGCGGGGCTCCATCAGTGGTGGTGTCCCCGGCGACGGGCCGGAACAGCAGGTCCGGGCGGGTGCGGTAGCCGTGCAGGTCCTTCTGGGCGACGACCTCCCAGTGGACGGGGCTGCCGTCGGGTCGGGTGAGGGTGAACTGCTTGCCGTCCCGTCCGGTGGGTGTCGAGGCGTGGCCCGCGTCGGCCGCGTTGCCGGGGATCGCGAGCCAGCGGTCGAGGCATTCGATGAACCTCCGCTCCAGGTCACTTTCGGCCTGGTCGGCGAAGCGGAGTTCGGCGTCGACAGCGTCCTTGCGGACATCCCATCCGCTGCTGCCGTCGGCGCCCAGCAGACTGTCCAGCATCCACAGGGCTTCTTGCCGGTTGAGGTCCTTGTACTCCCGCTCGGGGCCATAGCCCAGCAGACAGCGGTGGCAGGCGGGGCGGCTCGGGGTGTCCTTGCAGGGGCAGGCCCGCAACTCCTGCTGGGCGGCCGCCAATACGGCCCGGAACTCTTCCCCGTCGCGGTCGACGAGGCGCTGTAGGTAGCCGGTGCCCCCGGGCAGGGCGTCGTACAGGACGAGGTAGTTGCGGGTGAGGTCGCTCTCGCGGTCGGGCTCGGTGGCGGGGGCGGAGCGGATATGGGCGGGGTCGCCGCCATAGCGCAGCGCTAGGCCCAGGTGGAGCGCGGCGGAGAAGGAGGCAAGGCGTTCCGGGACGTTCAGCGTGGCGGCCGGCAGCAGGATGCGCAGGGCTTCCGTTCTGTGCTCGGTGGCGGTGATGACCGGGACGTCCTCCGGCCTGGCCTGCTTGTCGCGGCGCCGGGTGACGCACCACGGCCGGTGGTGCGCGAGTTCGGCCCGGCCGAGCAGGGACTGGCTGAGCGTGTCCTGGGCGGGCCCTTGGCCGGCCTCACGATCGGTGGCGCCGCCGCAGCGCGGGCACACGGTGAACCCTGTGATGGCCACCTCGGTGCCGGCGAAATAGGTGTCGTTGCGCCTGCCGTGGCGGCTCTTGCCGAGGTTGAAGCGGCGGATGACCGCCTCACGCACATGGTCCACACCGAAGGTGGTCTTCTGATGCCGCCAGGTCTGCTTGATGTCGGCCGGGTCGATGTCGACGGCGGTGACGGTCGTGTATTGGGTCCGTGTGCGGCTTTCATGGTCGTCGACGATGCGTGCGTCGTCCCGTTTGTCGTGGGCGGTGACCTTGCGCGGGACCACCACCCGGAACAGGGCCGTACGCCCGCCGATCCCGGGTCCGCCGCAGCGGGGACAGGGTGAGGTGTCCTCCTCGGCTCGGTCGCCGGTGCGGACGTGACCGCACTCCTTGCAAACCCGCCAGGTCCGGAGCCCGACGGGCATGCCGTCCGGCGAGTCCTGGGGGACGGGGCCGAGTTCGAAGCCGTCGACGACGTGCCGGTAGCCGCGGACGTAGTAGGCGTTGCCCGGGGCGAGTTCGGTGAGGGCGGCTTCGGCAGGGCGGTCGTACGTGCGCGGGTCGTTGCTCCAACGGGCCTTGGGTGCTTCACCCGCACCCGCCTCACCGGCCGGACGTGCCTTCCGCGCGGGCTGCTTGTAGCTGAGCTGAGCCTCCAGCCGTACGCCGTCCTCGACGAGACTGTAGTTGGGCAGCAGCCCGTGCTCGACGAGGAACCCCTGAGCGTCCGACTGGGCCATCTTCTGAAGGATCTTGGACACGCCGGCCGCTTCGCGGTTCAGGTTGCGCTTCTCGCGGGCCTCGTCCTCCACGTGTTCCTGGAGTGAATCGGCCGCGTCATTGATCAGGCCGCGGCGCCGGACGAGTTCGGCGCGCTCCTCCTCCCAGGCGTCCCTGGCCCGGTCCAGTTCGTCGGCCAGCTTGTACTCGGCGTAGCGCCGCAACGTCTTGCGGGCGTCTCGGGAAACACCGGAGCCGGGCACCCCGTCAATCTCGGGGAACAGGCTCAGGAACTCGTCGGCGAGGTCCACGCGGCCCTTCGTGGCGTCGCGGAACGTCTTCAACCATCCTTCCCGGCCCACCAGCTGGGTGGTCCGGTCGGGCAGGGGGATGACCCCCGGCAGAGCGCCCCGGGCCGCCCGGTCGATCAGGAACGCGGTGTACTGGCGGCACAGCAGCTCCCCCGCGGACAGGAAGCAGCCGGGGGGCAGGATGGGGCCGGCGATGAGGTGCTGCGGTTCGGCGAGGTGGTACAGCGCCCGGGGGCTGGTGTCGGCCAGGGTGACCATGAAGGCGTTGCCGGTGGCGCGGCCCGCACGGCCGACCCGCTGCACGTAGCCCGCGGTGGACGGCGGCAGCGAGGCGAGGATGACCGCTTCCAACTGGCCGATGTCGATGCCGAGTTCGAGGGTGGGAGTGCAGGACAGCACGTTGGGGTCAGTGTGCCGCAGCCCCAGCCGGAAGCCCTTCTCGACCTCCTCGCGTTCCTTGCGTGCCAGGACACCGGTGTGCTCGGCCGCGACGACGCTGTACGGCTCGGCCTCCCGGTACAGCCGCCGGTAGTAGTCGGAGCGGTAGTCACGAGCCGCACGACCGCCCGCCTCCTCCGAGGGCCGGGCGAGGGTCCCCTCGCAGCGCTTGAGCGGGCAGTGCGTGCCCTGCCAGACAGATGCCCGCTCGGGCGGCACGGTCTGGGTCCAACCGCACTCGGGGCAGGTGAGCGCGGCGAGCGCGGTCTGTGCGTCATCGAGCGGCCGCACCCTGATGTGCCCCGGGGTCAGCCCGTAGACGCCATGGCCCTGCTGTCTGTCCGCCTGGTCGATCCGCCGTCGAGCCAGGGCGCCGATGTCGTCGCGGGCGAGTTCCTGGAAGAGTTCGGCCAGGTACTCCCCTGCCGCCTCCCGGTCCAGGCCGAGGCACCGCCGGGTGAAGTCGGCGTACCAGCTGTCCCTGCTGTCCACGCGTTCGAAGTCGGTACGCCCGCTACCGGCGCCGACGAGGACGAATGCCGGGGCCTCGAAGTCACGGCGGTGGCCGAACGAGGGCATGCCGGGAGCACGGCCCGTGGAGACCCAGTGGCGGTTGCGGCCTTCGTCGTCTATGAACTCCTTCAGCCACTTGTGGTTGATGCCGCCGATCTGGCGGATGTGTTCCAGGAGGCCGCGCACGTACCCCTCGAAGTAGCGCAGCCGCTCAGCACCGTCCTCGGTCGGCACGAGCTCCTTCTCGCCGTCCTCCGGGTCCGCGGCCAACGGCAGTTGCCTGGCCCGCTGCCTCTCCAGATGGACTCGGTACAGGGCTTCCGCAGCCTTGGCCGCCGCCTCCGGGTCGGGCAGGTGGACCTCGGCGGCGACCGTGCGGGTGAGCTCCAGGGTGCGGCCGAGGCGGGAGTAGAGGCCGAACTCCAGCAGGGTGTTGAAAGCGAGCCGCTCACCGACGAGTTCCCACGTGGACTCGGGGATGCGCTTCTTGCCCGCGAGCAGCCGCTTGACCGGGTCCACATCGTGTAGGTCGGGCGGTACGACGGAGGCGAGCAGTCGCTGCCCTGGGGCAGCGGCGCGGCCGACCATGGAGGCGATCAGTTCGTTCAGCGGGACGCCGTCGAACGCGAACTGCGTCTCGGCACCGGTGCGTTCGGTCAGTTGCTCATGGATGAGGGAACGCAGGGAGAACTTCCAGGACCGGCTGGCGACGAAGCCGGCACGGTGGGCGGCATCCTGCACCGAGTCATTGAAGATCAGTGTCTTGCGCCGATCGCGCTTGTGCTCGTCCTCGCTCGGCAGCTCGCCACCGGTGAACAGCTGGGTGACGACGACGGAGGCGAGCGGGGCGACACCGGCACCGAGGAAGCGGATGCCCTGGGCCTGACCGCAGGCCGGGCAGCGGTCCTGCTTGGCGTAGTCACTCTGTTCCTGGTTGTCGAACCAGGTCCACACATAGACGCCGTTCTCGGGCGCCGGGGCGATCCGGTCATCGTCGAGCAGGACCTCGTCCGGGTCGAGCCGGCGCAATGCCTTGCCGTTGTCCTCCAGGACCAACAGGGTCGCGTCGTGCGCGGCGCCCCGACGGGCACGACGGGCCGCCCGGCGCGCCCGGATGGCACGGGCCTGCTCGGCGGCCTCGGCCGGCGTGGCGGCGATCATCGCCCGGACCCGGCCCTTGGCGGCCCCGCCGGCCACGCTGGCACGGTAGATCTCGTCCGGCGCGTGCACCAGGTTCTGCGGATTGCGGTCGGGGCAGATCGCCGACCAGCCGGAGCGCCCGCAGTGCCGGCAGTAGGCGGCGGGCAGTCGCCCGGACCGCTGGACCCGGCGCCGTCGCTCGACCTGGGCGGCCACGCTCAGGGCCCGTCGTTCGGCGTCCGCACGGTCGGCATCGGCAGCCGGTCCAGCGGTCTCGCTGAGGGCGGCCTGGTCGGCGTCGGACCAGGAGAACACCGGCTGGGGTGCGACGAACCGGAGTACGCGCGAGAGCGACCGCAGCCACAGGTGCGTCTCAACGAGGAGCAGTGGCCGCTCGGCGTCGGCGGGCGCCTTGGGGTCGCGGGCCACCGAGATGAGCGCGACGAAACGGGCCAGGGCGGTGGCGGCGGTCTCCGGGTCCTGCTCGGCCGCCGCGCGCCAGGCCGAGGCGTCGGGGAACGCCTGGAGCGCCGCGCCCGCCGTCAGGGGCGCGTCCTTCGAGCGCAGCAGCGCATGGGTGAGGGGATGGGCCAGCAGCCGTCGCCCCAGCTCACGCGGATCGGCGGTGTCGCATCCGACGGTCGCGCGGGCGATGGTGTCCAGGCCGTCCGGTGTCCTCGCGGGATCGGGCAGGGCGGCGAGTTCCTCGGGAGACGGCAGGGGCAGGGAGTGATCGACGCCGGACAGGAACTCCTCGACGTCCCGCCGGTCCTCCCCCACCACCGCGTCGTCCGGGAAGCGCGTCCCGAACACCTGGGAGGCCACGTTCAGCATGGCGCGAGGCCCACCCGCCGCGGTCCCGGAACCGAGGGTCGCGGAGGTCGCCACGGGACAGATCGACCCGAGCGGCCGCCCGTCCTCGGCGGCACCCACGACGGCCGCGAGCCGCCGCAGCAGCATCGCCACGTCCGTGCCCTGCGCACCGTCATAGGTGTGGAACTCGTCGATCACGACATACGCGAGGTCCGCGTCCCGCCACAGGGGGGCGTCCTGCTGCCGCTGGAGCAGCAGGTCCAGCATCTTGTAGTTGGTGATCAGGACGTCCGGCGGGTTGCGGCGGATCTCGGCCCGGTCGACCATCACCCGTTTGTACGGCGCACTCCCCCGCGCCGAGGCCTCGCCGATGTACAGCCCGGCCGTGACCTCCCGCAGACGGCCGTCCTCCAACTGGTCGCCGAGACGGTCCGCCTGGTCGCCGGCGAGCGCGTTCATCGGATACAGCAGGATTGCCTTGATGCCCGCCTTCCCGGCTTCCCTCTCCCGACGGCAGTGATCGAGTACGGGGATGAGGAAGGACTCCGTCTTGCCGGACCCGGTACCGGTGGTCACGAGCGTCGGCTGAGGCCGGTGCCCGTCCTTGCTGCTGAGCCGGGCGAACGCCTCCGCCTGATGGGCGTACGGCGGCGGGAAGTCGGCCGGATACCAGTCCAGATGCCGCTGCCACCCGTCCGCGGCGGGCCGGAAGGGCCGCCGGATCCTCAGATACGGCCCCCGGAAGAGCCCGTCGGCCGGATCGGTCAGGAAGTCCTCCAGCGCCTCCTGGGTGTCGGGCTCGGCCAGCGCGAAGGTCGTGGTCAGATATTCGACCGTCGTATCGCGCAATGTCTGCGCCGCGAGTGTGGGTCGCATGGCGTGCCCCGGCCCCCTGTCTACCGATGTCGCCCGGCTGATCAGAATTGATCACGTCCCACTCTACGAGGAGGGACTGACAGAGCGCCTGGAGATGCGGCTATGAACCACACTTCTTTCTGTACTGAATCCTGTACAGAATTCTGTCCCGGTTCTCGGTAGAGTGAGGTTATGCGCGTACCTGAGATCGTCACCGTGAGCGACGCCCGCAGCGGCCTGTCGCGGATACTGGCCGAGCTGGCCGAGGCCGGCCCGGAGGCGGAACCCGTGCTGATCGGGGCCCACCGCAAGGCGCAGGGCGTCCTCCTCTCGATCGAGGCGTACGAGAGCCTGACGGGCCGCGCCACCCGCAGGGAGGCGGTCGAATCCGCCACGGGTTCCCTGGCCGCCGAGGGCCTCCGGCCGACAGCCGCGTCCGATCAGGACGCCGAAGCCTTCGTACGCGGCTCTTTGTCTGCCGAGGAGATGGTCGACCGCGCCCTGGCCCGGCACCATCCCAAGACCCGCCGGGAAGCTGGATGACCGACCCGTACGTTCTGCCGAACGGCGTCCTGCGCAACCGCCTCGACATCACCGACGCCGTAGCGCTCGCCGCCGCCGAGGCCGACATCACGCGCGCGCGGCTTCTCCAGGTCAGCGAACAGGCCCCGCCCGGGGAGTTCGACCTGGCGCACTTATGCCGCTTCCACGCCAGGATCTTCGGCGACCTGTACGACTGGGCTGGCGAGCTGCGCACGGTGGACATCTCGAAGGACACGCCGTTCTGCCCGGTCCAGAACCTCACCTCTTACGCGGCGGAGGTCTTCGGCCGACTCGCCGCAGCCGACCGCTTTCGTGGTCTGGCCCGCGGCGATTTCGTCCGCGCGGTCGTCGAACTCTACGGCGACGTCAACGCGTTGCACCCCTTCCGCGAGGGCAACGGCCGCACCCAGCGTGCCTTCCTGGCCGAACTGAGCAGACAGGCGGGCTGGTTGATCAACTGGGCCGCGCTGGGCGCCGAAGAGAACCGGGAAGCATCGATCAAGAGCTTCCGGGGCGACAACCAGCCGCTGGAGCGAATGCTGGAACGGCTGGTCAGTCACGAGCCGAGCTGACAAGGGCCGACGGGCTCGGAAGCTCGTACTCCGCCCAGACCGTCTTGCCGGGCCCGTCCGGGCGCGGGTGCCAGTCCCAGCGGGTGGCCAGACGTGATACGAGGAGCAGCCCGCGACCGGTCTCTTTCGTGCCGCCGGTTTCCGGGGCGGTGGCGGGGCGGCGGGGCAGGTGTTCGGCGCGGGTGTCGGTGACTTCGATGTGGACGGTACGGCCGTCGGCCGGGATGTGCACGCGGAGGTGGAAGTCCCGGCCGGGGACGTGGCCGTGCCGTACGGCGTTCGCGGTGAGCTCGGCGGCGATCAGCACGAGGGTGTCGTGCGAGCCGGTGCCGTACGGGATGCCCCATGCGTCCAAGCGGAGAGCTGTGAGGCGGCGGGCGAGGCGGGCTCCTCGCGGTGTGGAGGTGAAGCGCATCTCGAAGGTGCGTGCCGGAGCGGTGGGTTGGGTGGTGCGGGTGGAGCCCGCGGGTTTGGTCGTCATGCCGACAACGGTGTCGCCGGTCGCGTAGCGTGACCAGCGGTGACGCACCGACGCGGACCGGCTGTACGTGCGGTGTCTCCACGAGTACGAGGCGCGCGGCGTCACGGCGGCAGGTGTGCGGGCGTTGGGCCAGGGAGGCGGTGGTCGATGACTGAGCGTACGGCGGGTACGACGGCTGGGAACGGGGTCGTTCCGGACGCCGGGGGTGAGGCGGGCGGGGTCGTGAGCCTCGGGGACGGGTGGGAGAACGACGACGGTGGCGGGCGGCGACCGGAGGAGGGGGCCGGGAAGGGGCTCGTCGTCGCGTTCGGGCTGACCATGAAGACGCTGCGGGTGCGGGCGGGAATGGACAGGGAGGAGTTCGGGCGGCGGATCGGGTACTCGGCGTCGACGGTCGCATCGTTCGAGCAGGGGCGGAGGATTCCGTCGCCGAGGACGATCGACACGGCCGATGAAGTGCTCGGGGCGGAGGGGATGTTGCGCGTGTGGAAGGAGGAGGTGGAGAAGGCTCAGTATCCGGTGTTCTTTCAGGGGATGGCGGCGTTGGAGAAGGAGTGCCTTGAGCTGCTCATGTACGACGCGCATGTCGTCAACGGCCTCCTCCAGAGCGAGGAGTACATGAGGGCCCTGCTCGCCATGCGCCGTCCGCCCCTGGACCAGGAGACCATCGAGCAGCGGGTAGCCGCACGGCTGGCCCGACACGACATCTTCGACCGGCGACCGGCGCCGCTGTTGAGCTTCGTGATGGATGAGGCGGTGTTGCGGCATCGGTACGGCGGCGAGGATGTGCTGCGGGGGCAACTGGAGCATCTGCTTCTGATCGGCGAGAAGCGGAACGTCGAGATTCAGGTCATGCCGATCGACTGTGAAGACAACGCGGGCGTGAACGGGCCGTTCACGGTCGTCACGCGCAAGGACGGCAAGAAGTTCGTGTACGCCGAGACGCATGCCACCAGTGCTCTTGAGACTGACCCGGAACAGGCGGTTCTCGCCGCTGCCCGTTATGGGATCATCCGATCACAGGCTCTCACTCCGCGAGAGTCAATGAGGTTCATCGAAGGATTGCTGGGATCGCTATGAACAACGCTGAATCCTCGACCGTCGTATCCGGCCTCGCCTGGTTCAAGAGCAGCTACAGCGGAACCGAGGGCGGCCAGTGTGTAGAGGTCGCGGCCGGTACGGCAGTTGTGCACGTCCGGGACTCCAAGGCCGAGGCCGGGCCCATGCTGACGGTGTCGCGTGAGGCGTGGGCGGGGTTCGTCGGGCTGGTCTGACGTTCGTACGGTCGCGAGAGCCCTGCCGCTTCCTGTTGGACGGCAGGGCTCTCGTGCGGGTGGGGTGTCCGGTCAGCCGGCCTCGTTCAGGCGGCGAGTGAACTCGGCGTGGGCGGCCCGCATTTCCTTCCTGCGGTGGGCTCGGTAGAGGGGGCCGGTGTAGCCGGGCGGGACGTTGGCCTTCTCTGGGAACTCCTCGTGTGAACTCAGTTCCTTCCAGGCGTCCTTGGGCTGGCCGTAGCCGTGCTGCTGGTGAGCCTTCGCGATGCGACGGCCGGTCGTGTCAAACCACATGTTCTCCTCGTACTGCTGGAGTACGGGGAACCTGGCGTCGTACATCGCCACCAGCTCGTCGGCGCTGATGCCGAGCCAGACCGCGACAAGGGCGTCGATCTCGACGAGTGCCGCCCGGCGGGCGAACTCCGTCCGGAGAGGGGTGTCGCGGGTCCAGATGTCGCATACGCCTTCGGATAGCGGGGGTGTGGTGTCGGGCCAGCGTGTGGAGGCGGCCCATGTGTCCTGTTGCCAGTTGGAGGCGTAGAGCTCGTTCCAGAGGCGAGCGTAGGCGTCGGTTTGGCAGTTGAGGCGGAGGGTGCGGAGGAGGAGGGCCTGCTCCAAAGGGTGGCCAGCCGTCGGAGCGGGCATGACCTCGGCCTCGCCCTTCTGAAGGTCGGAACGGCCAGTGGCCCGCAGGAAGTAGTCCAGCGGCAGGGACGCCCAGAAGCCGGCGGTGAGCGCGGTCTCTCGGTTGGTCGCCAGCGCAGCACTGTGCATCATGTGGACGTGAGCCGGTCCGGGTGGGATCAGCGCGGCGAACAGGCTGCGCTCGGTGTTCGAAGCGATCTGTCGGCGCCATGCCAACCGGTAGAAGCGCGAGTACGGGCGGCGCGCCCAGCCTCCGAGCAGCGCTCGCCGCTCGTCCTCGTCGTCGGACAGCTCCCGGAGGACGTCAGCCACCCGCTCGTCAGTCCGTAGCGCGTCGAGCAGCTCCCCGTCAGTCCAGGTGCGCCGGGCGAGGGCCGCGTAGTAATCGGCGATCGAACAGCTTTTTGCGCGCCGGTAGTTCGTGCGCGGCACCGCATCCGCCGCCAAGTTCAGATGGTTCCAGGCCTCGTAGTCACGCATGCTCTTCGAGCCCCCCTCAGGAGGCTGCTTGTGATACGGCGTGGCGATGTTGATCAATGGCCCCTGGAGGATGACGTCCTGCCAGGCGATGACCGGGCCGGGGATCCAAGAGAAGTAACCAGCTGTCCGGTCGTTTTTCTCGTCGAAGCCTCTACTGATACGCGGGCCTAGTGCGGCAAGCCGGTGCGGCCACATCGCGAGTGCCCTGACGGCTGATTCCTCCGACCGGGTCACGGGGTAGAGCAGCTTGGCCTGCTCCACCGGCGGCGGGGTCTCCTCGCCTGCCAGGGCACGCCACTCGGCGAGACGGGCCTCATCTACCGTGATGATTCTGTCTTGGTGCGGCCGCAGATCCCACTTACCCCGATCCTTCACACCCGGCACCACGCCCTTGCCATCGTGCCGAAGGGACTTGACCAGCACGCTCGGATGCAGAAGCCAGCTCATGTGCTGGAACTGAATGTCCTTGTCCCTGCCGTACACATTGACGCTGAAGTGGCTGCTGTTGCCCACCGGGTTGGCGAAGATGAGCAGCTCGTTGGTGAAGTCTGCATGGAACCGCAAGTGCCGGTAGGCCGCGCTGCGCAGCACCCCCTCCTTCGCACCCGTCAGATGGGTGGACGGATGAATCAGCCCAGCCGTCCCCCGCTCCCCCACAGCCCGCCACCCCAACAACATGAACGCCCGATACAGATCCGGCTGCGTTCCCACCAGCTCGGGGTACGTATCCACCGACGCCAGGAACTCGGCCATCGCCGCGTGGTCCGCCAGCTCCCCCATGAAGGCCGGCCGAGCCCCCGGCCAGCCCATCACCTCAGCCTTGCGCTCATCCCAAGCCTCATTGCTCGGCTTCTCCGCCAGCTCGAACCACGGCTCGAACTCGGCGAGGACCCCGCTCTCCTTCCACTCCTGTTTGACCCACGGCGGATTCCCCACCATCAAGTCGAACCCGCCCTCGCTGAAAACGTGCGCGAAGTCCAACTCCCAGTGAAAGAAACCCCGTTCCTCAGCAATCCGCACGACCGCCCCGTACCAGGGAAACGTCGAGCCCAGGTCTGTCGGACGCGCCCACGCCAGCGTCTCGATCATCTTCTGATCGAGTTCGCGCTCCTTGTCGTCAAGCTCATCCAGGCTCTTGACGCCCTCAAAGGACAGGAACGACCCCTGCTCCCCCTCCCCCGTGTCGACGTCCACCCGCCCGACCACGGCCTCGGCGAACTCCAGCCAGTCCTCCAGGGACCGCAGCGGCACCGTCCGCCGGGGGTCGTCCTTCCTGAGCGCGGTGCGGTCCTCACCACCCGGCCGGTACTGGAAATCGTCCGAGCCGTCGAGCAGTCCGATCTCCTCCAGCGGCCAGAACCACAGCGCACACCACGCGTCCATGACCTGCTTGAGCCGCCAGTAGGGCGTGCCCTTGCGATGCAGCGCCTCCAGGACCGCGTCCCGGTCCATCGACCCCCGGCCGCCCTGACCGTCCCGCGGAACCGCCGCGCCCCAGACATCGACATGCCGTGAGATCTCCTGCTCGGACAGCGTCAGCCGCATCACGACCAGGTCCCACAGGTACTCGACCCGCCGGGCGAGCTTGATCAACCGTCCGGTCTGGGTCGTCCCCTTGGGATCCCAGTCCTCGTCCGCCGAAGCCACCGCCCGTGCCGACCCAGACCCAGACCCAGAACCCGAGCCGCCGACGGCCTCCCCCAGGGTGGCCTGTTCCCAGATCCCCAGCCCGAGATCGAACGCCCCTTGTCCCAACTCGGCGTCCCTGTCGGCCAGTTCCTCTGGCGTAGGCGCGGCCTTCTGCTTCGGGACGGTGTCCTTCTTCGGAGGGCCCCCCTTCGGATTCCTCCGCATGGCCGACCGCCACTTGCGCATGGCCTCGACCAGCTCCGGCTCCAGCCAGTCGACGACATCCCCGTCGACAACGGCCTTCACCGTCTCCTCCGGCGTCCCCTTCTTCAGGGTTCGGACGCCGACCTTCTCCCCGATCGACCCCCATCCCATCGCGGGCAGCAGGAACTGATGGACCTCCCGCGCCTTCAGCTTCTCGCCGAGCGGGACATGCCGGGGCCGCTGCGGGTCCTTGGTCGTCAGCCAGCCGCCCTTGCTCAGCGACTGGCCCGGATACACCTTCCGGGCCGCGCCGATCAGCGAGTTGCCGCGGTGGAGGTGAAGGCCGTACCAAGGCGCCTTCATGCCCTGGTACATGGTGTTCAACCACAGGGAGATCTCGGCGAGTTCGACGGCGGTCTCGTTCAGGTCGACGCCGTAAGCGTTGTGCAGCGCGATGTACGCCTTCACCTTCTGCAACTCGCGCTGGTAGTCCTCGGGGTCGATCTCGACGCCCCGCTCGCGCTGGGCGAGCCGCAGATACAGCTCGGCGAGCTGGTTGACGGCTTCGTTGAGGAACGCCCCGGACCCGAGGGCCGGTTCGCACACCCGCCAGCGCAGCACGTCCGCCGCGTTGACCCACGCGCTCTCCGGTTCCTTTGGGTCGACTTCGCCCTTCTCGTCGAGCCGGAACCGCAGGGTCTGCTCGACCGTGGCCTGGGTCAGGGACTCCGGCGTGTAGTAGGAGGCGCTGGTCTGGCGGTCTCGGCCGGCCAGCCGGTACACGTACGTGCCGACCTTGCGCGGCACCGGAACCCGCTCGTTCGTCTGCGGATTCAGCTCCGTGGCGACGAACACGCTGTCGTCCGGGCCGTCCGGATACCGGCCCGACGCGACCTGACTGGCCTTGATCAGCCATGAACCCCCGCTGGGATCACCGCCCTTGGCGACCTCGTACAGCGGCTCGTCGGCGACGAACCCCGTGTACGACATCAGGCCCTCGTACACCGCCCCGAGGTGGTTGATGCTCAGGTTGGCGTAGGAGATGAAGCCGCCGCGTCCGCCCCGCCCACGGCCCTCCACGACCGTCAGGTTGCGCAGTACCTGGTGCAGGACCTTGTTGCGCAGCCGCAGGTCGAGGCAGCGGGCGGGGTCGTCGGGGTGGGTGATCACCTGGTCGACGAGCTTTATCGACTTCGGGTCGAAGAGCCGGGACTTCAGGGCCTCGATGCGTACGCCCTCGTAGCCGTCGTCCTCGGCGAGTTCGGCGGCCTCCCGCTCGGTCACATCCTGCCGTGGTGCCTCGCGCGAAGTGATCGTGTCGGCCACCGGGTGGCCGGTGAAGACCTTGTCGAATAGCAGCGCCAACGAGTCGTGGAAGTGATGGCGGTCCCTGGAGGCACTGGACAGCTTCTCCTGGACCACCAGCTCCCGCAGCCGGGCCACGCTGTACCCCTCGACGTACTCCTCGCTCTTCATGGGAAGGATGTCCAGCTCGGGGCGGGCCTCGGCGTAAAGGAGGAAGAGGACGCGATAGAGATAGCGCAGCGACTCCTTGGTGAGCACGCGCGGGAGGACGTCCGGGTCGGTGAGCGTCTCCGGCAGCCACTCCTGGAGGTCGTCGGGATGGACACCCTTGTCGCGGGCGAGTTCCAGGACCTCGTTGGCGATCAGCTGGACGGACTTCTTCAGGCCCTCGCGCAGGTCGTTGGTCACACCGACGGAATGGTCGCGGGACTCCGACACCAGGCGGGCGATGTCGTCGTCCCCGCCGTCCGCCGCCGGGCGGAGCGACGGGGCGCCGAACAGGGCGGCGATCACTTCGAGTTCGCCCGCGCTCGCACCCTTGACGCCCTTGCGGGGCAGGGCGACCTCCAGGCTCACCGCGAGATGACGTCCGCGGGCGTAATTCTCGCGGTCGGCGAGGACCATCACCCCGCCGAACAGGAGCAGCGCGTAACGCGGCGCGGCCGGGTCGGCGAGCAGCCAGGCCGCAAGATCCGTGACGGTGGTGAGGGTCTTGCCCGAGGCGACACGGACGGGCGCGGGCAGGCGGTTGGCGGAGCCCTCGGCGCGGGCGCCGGCGATGTCGTCGGCGAAGCCCCCGGTCAGGACGGCGACACCCGGCTCGTGGTGGGCCACGGGGACGGCGACGGGACCGGCAGCGCCGTGCACGGTGAGATGGCCGGGGTTCGGTGTGAAGCCGAGGGCCCGCAGGACGCGTCCGTGCCAGGCGTCCAGGCCCGCACGCCACACCTCCTCCGGGCTGCCGCCGTACTCGCGAGGACCGGAGGGTTGGAAACCGGGAGGCTCCTCAGCACCACTGTGCGCCTTGAGCGCGTCGGCCGCCGTCTGCTGGGCGGCGACGGCCCCCGGGTCGGGCAGCACGTTGAACTTCTCCGCCTCACCGCCCACGGTGAGCCGTACGTCGAGATAGGGCCCGGTGAGGTCGCGCAGCCCCTGCCGGGGCGTGGGGCGCCCCTGTCGCTCCTCGGCCGCCCACTCCTTCAGGCGGCCCGACTTGAGCTGCTTGGGCAGGATTTCGTCCAGGTAGAAGGACGGGAAGTACTCACCCTCGTTGATCAGCGCGTCGAACTTCACGCTTGCCGCTCCTGCCGGATCGCTTCAGACGTGGGACCAGTAGTGGATGTGGTGACGGCGGTCATGAGCTCGGCTCCAGAACCGCCAGGACCCGCACCATCGGGGCACCGGTCGTGCGCAGCCTGTCCGCCGCCGCCTCCAGGTTCTCGGCGGCCTTCTCGCGGGCGGTGCGTCCGCCGGTGAAGCCGGGCAGCGGCTGTTCCAGCCAGTGGCCGACCTTCTTCTCGTAGTCGCGCAGCGGACGGTTGATGTGCTCCTCCACCTCGGTCCTGCGGCGACCCATCTCACTGCGTGTGGCGAGCACGGCCTCCGGCACGAGCTGCTGGAGTGCTGCCGGATCGCCCTGCGCGAAGTGGTCCGGCATGTTCGGCCCCAGACCGAGGTCGGCGAGGAGCGGGCGGGTCAGTTCCCGTACCCGGGGTGCCTCCCCGGGCCTCCCGAGGCGGTCGACGGCCAGCCAGGCCACGACCGTCGGGCGGCCGTCCTTGTTGGACCACACGCCCTGGGTGAGAAAGACCGGCTCAGGTACGCGGGCGCGGTCCACCTGGATCACGGGCGCCTGCTGGCGGCCGAGCTGGACCAGGACCTTGTCGGTGATCCACTCAAGGACGGGGTGCAGCTCACCCACATAGTGCGCGTCCGGCCAAAGTGACGCGGAGTCGGCGTCCTCCCGGGCCCGGCGCAGGGAGTCGGCGGCGTCCTCCCGGCTGAAGGTGAGCTTCATGCGGCTGGTGATGCCGTGATCGCGCAGGTATCCGGTGGGCAGGACGTCGAGGCGGTCGGCGAGGTCCTCGGGGGTGTCGAAGCTGAGGTCGGTACCGCTGACGGTGGTGTCCAGCCGGAAAGCCTCCAGGTCCGCCAACTCCTCCAGGCCCGCGAGGACATAGTCCCGGCGGTCCGTGAACAGGCGCAGCTCCTCGACCACATGGAGGGGGGCATGAGCCTCGGAGTCGGCCGCCGGGGTCCCGACGGCCTGCGCCGTCGCGGAGGCTTCCGGAGTCTCGTCGAACTCGAACCCCGCGTCCGCCTTGAAGTCGTCGTCGAAGAAACCGCCGCTGAAGTCCGAGTCGTCGTACGGGTCGCCGTCCGCGCCGAACTCGGCGTTCAGTTGCTGGGCGATGTCGAGCCCGCCGCCGTCCAGGGAATCCAGGGACACGGACTGGAGGTCGTCCACGGCCCGGTCGGGGGCCTCCCCCTTGAAGAGCGCCTCCATCACGCGCTTCTCCTCCAGTGCCCCGTCGTTCTCCTTCGTCGCCGCCTCCACGGCGCCGAGGATGGCGTGCACCTTCTCCTCACGGGCGAGCACTTTCTCGGCGATGTCCGTGTCGTCCAGTGCGCCCTCGACGGCCGACCGGAGAACCAGCGCGCGGAACTCCGGTGGCCTGGTCTGCCCGTACCGGTCGATGCGGCCGTTGCGCTGCTCGACCCTGATCAGACTCCAGGGCAGGTCCCAGTGGATGAGATGATGGCACTGGCGGTGCAGGTTGACGCCCTCGGAGGCGCCGTCGCCTGTCAGCAGCAGCCGTACGTCGCTGCCCGCGCGGGCGAACTCGTCGACGTACTCCTGCTGCACCTTGTCGGAGATGCCGGCGCCGCTGTACATGACCTTCACGGCGGCCCTGGCGTCGTCCTCGTCCTTCCAGCCGAGCAGCGGCGGGAGGACCGCACCGAGCCAGTCGAGGGTTTCGCGGCGCTCGGAGAAGACGACGGCGCGGACGGGGCTGCCCGCCTTCACACCGATCCGGCCCAGCTCCTCGACCAGGCCCGCCAGCTTGGACGTGACGGTGAGTCCGTCATCCCCGGCGGCTGCACGCTCGATCGCGCGGGCCAGCTCCATAAGCCGCAGGAGGGAGGCGCCCTCGGGGGTGGTCGTCCGAACGGAGGGCGGCTCGTCCGTGATCTTGTGCCGAGGGGGAAGCTCGTGTCCGGTCTTCGCGAGCCGCTGCCGGACCGTGGCGAACATCGCGCGGTGCGAGGACAGGAAGGACTTGAGCAGGACGTACGGGAAGAGGTGGTCCTCAGTCCCCGCTCGTTTGTCGGCCCGCTGGTCGGGCCTCGTGAGCCAGTGTTCGGCCAGTTCCTGGAAGACCTGCTCCTCCAGGTCGCCCGCCTGACAGGGCACGGGGTGCGAGCCGCCGCGCGGTGCCCAGTGGTCCTTGAGCTGGGCCGCCACCTCGGCGCTGACCTTGGTCCGGCGCAACATCAGGTGTTCCAGCTCCGCCGCCTTCGGGTTGTTCGGGTCCTTGACCGCCATGGGGTCGAGGAGGCGGATCAGGCCGGTGAAGGCGGGCATGTTGCCGTTGTGCGGGGTCGCGCTCGCCAGGATCAACGCGTCGGTGCGTTCGGCCAGCAGGTCGGCAAGGGCGCGGCGGTCACTGCCTTGGTTGATGAGGTTGTGGGACTCGTCGATGACCACGGCGTCCCAGTGGAGGTGCTCCAGCCACGGGCGGTATCGCTTGGGGTTCTTCAGCGTGTCCATGGAAATGATCACGCGCTTGTAGTACGTGAACGGGTTGCGGCCGGCCGGGATCTTCCGCTCGATCCGGGCGATGCCGGCGCTGTCCAGCCGGACCAGCGGCAGGGAGAAGCGCGTCCACATCTCGTGCTGGAACTGTTCGAGGACGGGCGCGGGTGTCACGACGAGGATGCGCTCGCCCCGGCCGCGCCGGATCAGCTCGCCGAGCAGAACACCGATCTCCAGGGTCTTGCCGAGACCCACGACGTCACCGATCAGGAGGCGAGGGCGCAGCGGGTTCGCCAGGGCTTTCGCGGCGGGCCTCAGCTGGTAGTCCATGCGGTCGAGGAGAAAGCCGTCGGTCAGCGCCAGGCGCCGTTCCCGCTGGGGCAGAGGGGTCTTGCGCAGGACCGCCTCCACGAAGAGGCGACTGCGGCGGAAGTGGGGAGAGCTGTCGGAAACGAGTCTGGTGTCCTCGGGCCGCAGGATGCGGGGCTCGTCCATGGTGGGGGCGAGGAAGCGGGCACGCTGGCCCCGGACCAGGTCTGAGGCGCCGACGGCTTCGATCAGGTATTCGCCGGGGCGTAGCTGCTTGCTGTTGCGGACCATCCATTCCTCGTCCCGCACCTCGATGACGGTGCCGGGGGGCGGGGGGCCGTCGGGTGCGGGCATGGAGGGTCCTTCCGAGTTGTGCGGGGCGGTGTCGAGGGTATCGCCGGGGGTGGAGCCTGCCCTTGTCTACAGGTTTCCTCGGTGCGCGTAGCGCCTGCGCAGGTCGGCTGCGACCTTCTGCGCGGCTCTTGGGGGTGCCGGCGGGGCGGTGGGCTGCGGCTCCCGACGAGGATGTGGGGGCGCGAGGGGGTAGCTCGTAGGGACCGGCTGTGGGGCCGGCGGTGGGATTGGCTGTGGGGCCGGCTCGGTGGCCGGCCGGGGGGTCGGCGGTGCCGGGGCGGGCTCGGCACCGTCCACCGCGAACTCGATCTCTTCCGTGTCGACGATGCCGTAGAACCCCGGGTCCACGTCGGGCAGGTCGGCGTCGATCGCCTGGCGAGCCAACTCCCGGACCCCCGGACCAACGGGGTCGGCGAGAGCGTCGAGGGGGAGCTGCGGGGTCAGGGCCGCGGACTCGACGAGGGCGCCGAGTTGCTCCGCCGCGAGTACCGGTGTCAGGTCCGCGTCCGCGAGCAAGGTGAGCAGGCTCTCCCTCACCGCCTCGAGATCCGGGCGCTGCAGCGGGTTCGCGACGAGTATCTGGGCGAGCAGCGGCAGGTAGGCGGTGTCCACACCGTCCCACTTCGGCGGCGAGGTCAGCGGCATGACGGGATACGGCGGCCTGCCCGTCAGAGCGAAGAACAGAGTGGCGCCGAGTGCGTAGACGTCGGCGGGTTCCTTGACGTGCTTGGTGTCCCTGAGCTGTTCGACGGGCATGTACGGGCGCGTGCCCATACGGTCGCCGGTCCGGGTCAGTGCTGCGCTGGACTGTCGCTCGGACAGAACGGCAAGCCCGAAGTCCAGCACCACCGGCCCATAGGGGCCGAGGACCACGTTGCTGGGCTTGAGGTCGCGGTGCAGCAGCCTTGCACCGTGGATCGCCTGCAGCGCCTCCACGAGGCCGAGGCCGAGTGCCGCGTACGGGCCGATGCCGAAGGTGCCCGACTCCTTGACCATGGTGTGCAGAGAGGGGCCTGCGACGTAGTCCATCGCGAACCACGGCCGTTCAGCGGCCGGATCCTCCTCGAACGCGATCAGCGCCGGCACCCGGCCGCTCACCACGGCTCGGACGGCATCGATCTCCATGCCGAACCGTGCCCGGTACTGCGGATCGCCGTCCAGCAGGTCCGGCTGGATCATTTTGACCACGACGAGCCGCGACTCATCGGCCGCATCGCCATCGGGCTCCATCAGGTTGTAGGCCGCGACCAGCTCGTCCGCGAGACCGTCCAGAGGGATCGTGCGCGCCAGATAGGCGACGCCCATGCCTCCCTCGCCGAGGCGGGCCAGCAGTTCGAACGGCCCCACCACACGCGGGTCGACATCGGTGTCCAACGGCTTCATCGGCGCTCTCGAACCCCCGTGTTCTCGTCCCGGCCGGCACACCGGCCACACCTTTCTCGATCAGTTTACGGGCCACTCCCGGACGTGCACCGATAGTTCGAACTAGCACGCCAAACAGGTCAAGTAACCTCTTTCTGAAGGTAGTTGAGCACACTGCTATAAGGTCGCTCACACCTGATCACGCATCGTGTGCGCACGGTGCTCGGGAAAATACTCACGGGGAGGCACGGCATGCGGGCCTGGGTGGTGCGGGCGGGCGAGCAGGGAGAGCGGGAACGGGCCGCTCTGGATGAAGGCCTTCTCCTCACCGGGTGGGACAGGCTCAGCATGGGCGATCTCTCCGCCACTGCCACCCGTGAGAGCATCAGAGCCGCCCTGGCCGCCGCCTATCCCGACGAGGGCCCGTACACGATCGGCAACTGGACCGGTCAGCTGTACCGCTTCGCCCACGAGATGCAGCGCGGCGATCTGGTGGTTCTCCCCCTCAAGTCATGGCTCGTGGCCATCGGCCGGGTGACCGGTGACTACGAGTATCGAGCGGACGCCCCGGACGGGCACCGGCACGTCCGCCGCGTGGACTGGCTGGCCACCGACATCGACCGGCAGACCATCCAGTCCGACCTCCTGGACAGCATGGGCTCCCTCCTCACCGTCTTCGAGCTCAGCCGGTTCGGAGCGGCCGAGCGCGTGGCCGCCCTCGCCGAGGGCAAGCCCGATCCGGGGCGCCCGGACGCCGACGAGTTCGCCGCCACACTCACCGAGCCCGCGAAACTGTACGAGGAGGTCCGCGGCCGGAGTGCCGACCAGCCGCTCACCCTGTCCATCCGGGACTTCCTCGCCGTCTGGGGCGCCCAGCGGCGCTACCCGGCGGTCACCGAACAGATCAAGAACGACCTGGCGGCACGGGGGCTGGTCACCATCCCGCCGTTCACCGAGGGCACTCTGGACAGCCAGATCGCCGTGCTGGCGGGAGGCGCCGAGCCGGACGAGTCGGGCGCGAGCGCGGTGACCAGGCTCTCCGGCAGTACCGACCCGTCGGCCGCCGTCCGCAACGCCGCGCACGCCGCGGGGCTCCTGCCGGACGAGGAGGCCGAGACCGACACCATCGCGTACCGGGTGAGCAACCTCGACTCGGCGAACCGCATGCCCGAGTCCGTCCGTGTCGGCGACAGCCTCGGCACCGCCATGACGATCATGGTGCTGCGCGGCTACAGCCAGCTCCCCGTCCTCGACCCGGACGGGCGTCTGCGCGGAGTGGTCAGCTGGGAGTCGATCGGCCGGGCGCGCATGGCCGATCCCGCCGCCGATCTCAAGGCAGCCACCGTACGCGGGCAGGAAGCGGACCGCTCCGACGATCTGCTCGCCTGGATCGGGACCGTCCAGCAGTCCGGGTACGTCCTTGTCCGCGACCACGACCACAAGGTCTGCGGTCTGATCACAGCCTCCGATCTGACGGTGCAGTTCGGCACGCGCGTACGGCCCTTCGTCCTCGTGGAGGAGATCGAGCAGCGCCTGCGCCGCGTGGTCGACCGGTGCATCCCGCTCGACCGCATCAGGGCCGTCGTCCCCCGAGGGCGCGCCTCACGGGTGAACTCCGCCGCCAACCTGACCTTTGGGGCGTACGGACATCTGCTCAAACTTGCGGAGAACTGGGCCGCGCTGGGGTGGGCCATCGACCAGGAGCACTTCCTGACGGCGCTGGAGGAATGCCGGAACTTCCGCAACGGCCTGATGCACTTCAGCCCCGATCCCATCACCGACGAACAACTGCTCCCCGCACAGGGCTTGTTGGAACTGCTGCGGTCGGTGGACCCGCAGACTTGAGGGGGCGCCGGGCGGGGTGTCGGCCTACGATCTCGGCGACGATGTTGTCGTGCGGGAACGTGATCACCTCGCGGATGCATGTCTCAGGACAGTCAGCGATCAGCCGGCAAAAATGAACGAAGCCGCGAGTGGCGGCAGACGAGTCGGGCTGTACGCCGGGTTCTGTCGCCCGGCTGCCTCGCGGCGGCCGGGGAGACGGCCATCCATCTAGGGCCGGTGTTGCCACCGGCCTCGTGCGGTCTACCCGCGGACTCGGGCGGGCAGCCCTCGAACGTCCGCGCAGAAACACCGGGGTGTTTCCTTTTGACCTTGCTCCGGGTGGGGTTTACCTAGCTGCCCAGGTCACCCTGGGCACTGGTGGTCTCTTACACCACCGTTTCACCCTTACCCGGCGCCTGAGCGCCGGGCGGTCTGTTTTCTGTGGCACTGTCCCGCGGGTCACCCCGGGTGGCCGTTAGCCACCACCCTGCCCTGTGGAGCCCGGACGTTCCTCGGGAAGCCCCCTGAGGGGCCTCACGCGGCCGTCCGCCCGGCTCGTCTGCCGTGTCGACCATGGTACCGGGCTCTCAGAGGAAGTCGGACGTGTCCAGGTCGAAGGCGAAGGGCTCGGGGAGCGCGAGCGGCTTGCCGAAAGGCAGCGTGCAGCGCTGACGGTAGTCGTCCTGCTTCGGGTCGCTGAGAAGCGTGACCTCCGAGGTCTCCCGGTCGACGAGCAGGAAGAGGGGGATGCCGGCGCGCGCGTAGCACCGGCGCTTGACCTCACGGTCGGCCCGCGGCCTGGTGGATGTCACCTCCAGCACCATGGCGACGCCCTGGCTGGGCATCCAGGGGTCTGCGCCCCGGTACAGCCGCAGTGCCTGTGGGGCGAAGGTGCCGTCCGGGATCACATGATCCTGCGGGCATCCGTCCGCCTTCCCCAGCTTCAGCCCCTTGTTCCCGGAGAACTGCATGTCGATCGTGGACCGCTTGATCACCTGGCTCACGATGAGCCCGATGTAATCCTCGTGATCCCCGTCCGGCGGCGGCGTCACAACGATCTCCCCCTCGACGAGTTCCGCCCGGAAACCTTCCGGGGTGTCCAGGGCGAGGAAGCCCTCCAGCAGGACTTCTTCCTGCGTGAGCGGCTCGTGGGCCATGGCCGTCATGTCACGCCCCTCCTTCGGTCGCTCGCCAGACTGGGACATCGCCGGATCACCTGTCCGCAGGATCGGAAACCGTTCCCTCGATCGTGGCACAGGATCGCCTCCGCCGACGGGAGACCGGCGCTTGACCCTGCCGCGACGTCAACGTCTGTACTGGTGGCATGCGGATCGGAGAACTCGCCGAGGCCGTCGGCGTCACCACGCGGACCGTCCGGCACTACCACCATCTGGGGCTGCTGCCCGAGCCCGGCCGGCGTGCCAACGGGTACCGGGACTACACCCTCCGGCACGCCGTGACCCTCGCCCGGATCCGGCGGCTGACCGAGCTGGGGCTGGGACTCGCCGAGGTGCGGGACGTGCTCGCGGACGACGCGGGCAAGGACCTCGTCGAGGTGCTCACCGAGCTGGACGAGGACCTGGCCCGGCAGGAGTCGGCCCTGCGTCAACGGCGGGAGCGGCTGCGGGCCTTGCTCGAGGCGGAGGAGCTGCCCCCCGAGGGGCCGGTCTCGCCCGAGCTGGCCGCGCTGTTCGCCGGGATACCCGCCTCCGACTCCCCCATGGCCGCCCGGGACCGCGAGGTGCTCGCGCTGATCGATACGGCCGCGGCTCCCGAGGAGCGGGAGCGGCTGATGGCGGCGGTGGGCGCGGTGGTGGCGTGCCCGGAGGCGGTGGCCCGCGCCCACGAGGCGTACGCGCTGCTCGACGCGCTCGCCGACGCCGATCCCGACGACCCCCGCGTGGAGGCGGCCGCCCGCCGGCTCGCCGAGTGCACCCCTCGGGAGCTGCTCCCGCAGACCGCGGACGTCGACCAGGACCACGTCTTCCTGCGCGCCCTGTACGCAGACTTCACCCCCGCCCAGGCGGAGGCGATCCGCCGGGCACTGCGCCTCCTCGCGCGGGACGGCCGGCCTTGAGGGCGGCGGCCTCCGCGCTCGTGCGGCACGAGATGCGGCTGCTGGTGAGTCTGTGGCTCTGGGCGGCCCGGCGGGTGCACGGGGTCGGGGACGGCCGGGCGTTCGGGTACGCGCGGGGGCAGGGCGCGGTGACGGCGGCGCTCGCGTTCGTGTGCGGGGTCGAGACGGTCGCCATGTCGTTGCTGCTGCGCGCGTGGCCCACCGTGCACACGGTGGTGCTGGTCCTGGACCTGTACACCGTGTTCGTCGTCATCGGCCTGTACGCGGCCTGGCGGGTGCGCCCGCACGTCCTGCACGGCGACCGTCTGCGCGTACGTCATGCCGTCCACGTCGATCTGACGGTCCCGCTGGAGCGGATCGCCGCCGTACGGCACGAGTCGCGCACCACTCACGAGCCCGCCGGGGGCTCCTCGCGCGAGCTGAACCTGCCGGTGGGCTCGATGACCTCGGTCACGCTGGAGCTGACCGAGCCGGTTTCCCACGTCGGCTTCCTCGGGCGCCGGCGGGAGGTGAGTGTGGTGCGCCTGCACGCCGACGATCCGGGGGCGCTCGTACGGGACGTCCGGGAGGGGATGAGGGGGCTCGGGGGGACCCCGTACGCTGGCTCGGAGGCTCGGCCGTGGAGGCTGACTGGACCTGGCCGTGGAGCCTGACCGAAGGAGAAACGCTCGTGCTCGTCCTGCTGCCCCCGTCCGAAGGTAAGGCCGCCTCCGGTCGTGGCGCGCCGCTGAAGCCGCAGGCTCTGGCCCTGCCGGGGCTCGCCGACGCGCGTGAGGCCGTCCTGACCGAGCTGGTCGAGCTGTGTGCCGGGGACGAGGAGAAGGCGCGCGAGGTGCTCGGGCTGAGCGAGGGGCTGCGCGGCGAGGTCGCGAAGAACGTCGAGCTGCGTACGGCGGGTGCGCGTCCGGCCGGGGAGATCTACACGGGCGTTCTCTACGACGCCCTGGACCTGGCCTCGCTGGACACGGCCGCGAAGCGGCGGGCGGCCAGGTCGCTGCTGGTGTTCTCGGGCCTGTGGGGGGCGGTGCGGGTGACGGACCGCATCCCCTCGTACCGCTGCTCGATGGGCGTGAAGCTGCCGGGGCTCGGGGCGCTGGGCGCGTACTGGCGTACGCCGATGGCGGCCGTGCTGCCGGAGGCGGCCGGGGACGGGCTGGTGCTGGACCTGCGGTCGGCGGCCTACGCGGCGGCGTGGAAGCCGAAGGGCGAGGTCGCGGCGCGGACGGCGAGCGTGCGGGTGCTGCACGCTCCGACCCGGAAGGTCGTCAGCCACTTCAACAAGGCGACGAAGGGGCGGATCGTCCGCAGCCTGCTGACGACGGGGTCGGCGCCCAAGGACCCTGCCGAGCTGGTGGTGGCGCTGCGCGACCTCGGCTACACGGTGGAGGAGAAGGCGCCGACGCGGGCGGGGGCGGCGTGGACGTTGGACGTCCTGGTGGAGGAGATCCACTGAGACGGGCCCGCCGTCTTCCCTACGTGCGCAGGTGGGACGTGTCGTTGAGCAGTCGGACGCTGGCGTTGCCGTCGGCGTAGTACGCCACCGCCGAGAGGGAGGCCGCCGACAGTTCCATACGGAACAGGGACTCGGGCGGGGCGCCCAGGGCGAGCCGTACGAACGTCTTGATCGGTGTCACGTGGGTGACCAGCAGGACCGTGCGGCCCGCGTAGGCCGCGACCAGCTTGTCGCGGGTGGCCGCGATCCGGGTGGCGGTGGCCGCGAAGCTCTCGCCGCCGCCGGTGGGTTCGGCCTCGGGGTCGGCGAGCCACCTGGTGAGGTCCTCGGGGTGGCGCTCGCGGACCTCGCCGAAGGTCAGCCCCTCCCACGCGCCGAAGTCGGTCTCGCGCAGGCCGTCCTCGACGGTGACCTCCAGGCCTAGGCGGGCCGCGACCGCGTCGGCGGTCTCCCTGGTCCGGGCCAGCGGGGAGGCGACGATGTGCTGGATCGTCCCGCGCCGGGCGAGGGCCGCGGCGACCCGCTCGGCCTGCTCCCGGCCCACGGCGGAGAGGGAGGGATCGCTGCCGCCGCTCCCGGAGAACCGCTTCTGCGGGGTGAGCGGGGTCTCGCCGTGCCGCAGCAGGACGAGGGTGGCCGGAGCCCCGAGATCAGGAGCGGAACCCCAGCCGACGGAGGGCTGCGGGGTGGAGGAGGAGGCAGAGGGGGCGCGTGTGCCGGGCGTGGTCGAGGCGGTGGTGGCGGCGGGCGTGGTCGTGGCCTCGGCGGTGGCGTCCGTACCTGCCGGAGGCGAGCCCTCGACGGACGCGCCGGTACCTGCCGGGGCGGACGTGGCGGGGCCGCCGGCACCCGCCGGGGCCGCGGCAGCCGCGGGACGGCCTGCGTCGGCTGCGCCGGAGGCACCGGCGGAGCGACTGGCAGAACCACCGGCCAAGCCACCGGCGGAGCCCTTGGCGGTAGCACCGACACCGGCCCCCGTTGAGGCGACCTCAGCAGTGTCGAGGCCGGCGGCCTCGGGCCCGGCCCACGCGGCGACGTCGGGCTTCGCCGGGGTCGCCACAGCTCGGGCCGCCCGGGCGTCGGCCCGAGCTGATCCGGGGTGGAGAGGCCCGGCTTCCCACCGCTCCCCCCGCTTACCCGCGTCCATCGCCTCGTTGGCCAGACGGTCCGCGTGTTTGTTGTGCTCGCGCGGGATCCACTCGTAGGTGACCTGGCCGGGTGGGAAGACCCGGGCCGCCTCCGTCGCCAGCGGCTTCATGTCGGGGTGCTTGATCTTCCAGCGGCCCGACATCTGCTCGACGACGAGCTTGGAGTCCATCCGCACCCGGACCACCGCGTCCGGGTCGAGTTCGCGGGCGGCGCGCAGTCCGGACAGCAGGCCCCGGTACTCGGCCACGTTGTTGGTGGCGACACCGATGTACTCGGCCCGTTCGACGAGGGTCTCCCCCGTCGCCGCGTCGACGACCACGCTGCCGTAGCCGGCGGGCCCCGGGTTGCCCCGGGAACCGCCGTCCGCCTCGACGACGAACTCCCGCGCGCCCACGGCTACAGGCCGGACTCGGAGGTCCGCACCAGGATGCGGCCGCAGTTCTCGCACCGTACGACGGTGTCCGGGGCGGCCTTGCGGATCTCGTTGACGTCCGTGATCGACAGCTCCTGGCGGCAGCCCTGGCAGGTGCGCTGGTACAGCTTGGCCGCGCCGATGCCGCCCTGCTGGGCGCGCAGCTTGTCGTAGAGCTTGAGCAGGTCGGCGGGGACCGAGCCGGCGACGACCTCGCGGTCCTTGGTGACGGTGGCGGCCTCGCCGTCGATCTCCTGGCAGGCGGCGTCGCGGCGACTGTTCGCGTCGTCGATCTTCGCCTGCACGGAGCCGACCCGCTCGGTCAGTTCGGCGACGCGCTCCTGCGCGGCCTCGCGGCGCTCCATGACCTCCAGGACGACGTCCTCCAGGTCGCCCTGGCGCTTGGCGAGGGAGACGATCTCCTTCTGGAGGTTCTCCAGGTCCTTCGGGGAGGTGACCGCGCCGGAGTCCAGCCGCTGCTGGTCGCGGGCGGCGCGCTGGCGCACCTGGTCGACGTCCTGCTCGGCCTTGGTCTGCTCGCGTGCGGTGTCGCTCTCCTCGGTCTGCGCGGCCACCAGGAGGTCGCGCAGCTGCGTGAGGTCCTTGGTCAGCGACTCGATCTCGGCGTGCTCGGGCAGCGACTTGCGGCGGTGGGCGAGCTGCTGGAGGCGGACGTCGAGGGACTGGACGTCGAGGAGTCGGATCTGGTCGGCGGGCGCGGCGTTCAGTTGGGGGCTCCCAGGGATTCGGTGGCGGTGGACGCCGCGTGGGCGGTCCAGGGGTCGGTGACCGTGCGGGAGACGTGGACTCTGAGGCCCCATCCGTTCCGGTCGGAGATCTCGTCGAGCTGGGCGGCGGCCAGCTCGCACCAGGGCCATTCGGTGGCCCAGTGCGCCGCGTCGAGCAGCGCGAGAGGACTGTGGGCGCGGGCCTCGGACGTCGGGTGGTGGCGCAGGTCCGCGGTGAGGAAGGCGTCGACGCCGGCGGCGCGGACGTGGTCGAAGAGGCTGTCGCCGGAGCCTCCGCTGACGGCGACGGTGCGTACGACGGCGTCCGGGTCGCCGGCCACGCGGATGCCCTGCGCGGTGGCGGGCAGCCGTTCGGCGGCGCGGGCGGCGAGTTCGCCGACGGTGAGCGGGTGGTCGAGCTCGCAGATCCGGCCGAGGCCGCGCCGCCCGTCGGGGTCGGCGCGGTCGGGGACGAGGGGCCGTACGACGCGCAGGCCGAGCGCGCCGGCGAGGGCGTCGCTGACGCCGGGGTCGGCGGTGTCGGCGTTGGTGTGGGCGACGTGCAGGGCGATGTCGTTCTTGATGAGGGTGTGCACGACGCGGCCCTTGAAGGTGGAGGCCGCGACGGTGGTGGTGCCGCGCAGGTAGAGCGGGTGGTGCGTGACCAGCAGGTCGGCGCCCAGCCTCACGGCCTCGTCGACGACGTCCTGGACGGGGTCGACGGCGAAGAGGACCCGGCCGACCTCCTGCCCCGGCTCACCCACGACGGTTCCGACCGCGTCCCAGGACTCGGCCCGCTCGGCGGGCCACAGATTCTCGAGGGCGGCGATCACATCGGACAGACGAGGCAGCGGCACGGGAAAAGGCTACCTGGCCGTTCGGACGCCCGTACCGCACGGTTGCTCGGGGGCTCGTTCGACACGGGGGGCCGGCTCGGCGGTGTCCGGGGCGCAGCCCCGTGGGGGGACCGCTTGACCGACCGAGTCGGTCGGGTGGGTGGGCGGGAAACCGCGGCCCCCGCACGCACACGCCGTTCAACCGCCGGAGGAGAATCGGTTCTGCGCCACTCTTACGAGCGAAGCCCCCGTCCGCCGATCCCCCACCCCCGCGTACGAAAACTAGCTTCGTCGCCGGAGGTGACCGAACAATGACGGTCTGTGCCATCGAACCCGCCGCCGAGACCGAGGACGACGACGACCCCCCGCCGCACGCGGACTGCGTGATCACGGCGGACGGCGCCTACGCGGCCCGCCTGGCCCGTGCCCCCGGCGGCGACCCCGCGTGCTGGTTCCCGGAGCGCTGGACGCTGGACGGCCCCGAGCCGTACGCCGTGCCGCTGCCGGGCAACCAGCCGGAGGAGCCCGGCACGCGGGTACAGCCGCTCGCCGACGGCCGGGTCCTCATCCACCGCCGGTTCCAGGGACGGCACGTCTTCTCCCTGCTGTACCCGACCGGCCCCGGCACGGGCGAGTTGCCGCTGGGCGCCGTGGAGTGCCCGGACGGCGGCAGCCTGCGCCTGCTGCCGCCGGCGCCCTGCGGCGGGCGCGCGTACGCCCTCGCCGTGGGCCGGCGGACGACGGCGCTGTGGCTGGTGGCGGGCGGGGCCTTCGGCCCGGAGCGGGTCGCCGAGATCGACGGCCGCTGCACGGGCGGCGTCTGGCTGGACCGCACCGGCCGCATGCTGGCGCTGGACCGCAGGGCCGACGGCCGTACGAAGGCGATCGTGGTGGACCTGGCGCGCGGCGGCGAGGTGTCGCCGCTGCTGCAGATCGCGCCCGACAGCGACGACCGCGTCCTGCTCGCGGCCCCCGACAGCGGGCTGCTGCTCGTCAGCTCGGACGCGGCCTCCCCCGGCGTGGCCCGCCTGGGCTGGGGGGTGCTGGGCAGCGCGCTGCCGGTGCGCTTCCCGGAGTCGCTGCGGCTGCCCGACTTCCGGGTGACGCCGTTCGCGATCCAGCCGGGCCAGGTCCTGAGCCCGGAGAGCTGCGCGGTCGCCCTGCACGTCGACGGGCCGTACGGCGGCTGGGTCGGGGTGTGGCGTCCCGAGGACCGTCGGCTGCACCGGCTCGCCGCGCCGGACGGCTGGCTGGCGGGCGCCGGGCTGTGGACGGAGGACGGTGTGCTGCGCCTGCCGTACGCGACGGCGGCGGAACCCTGCGGGGTGGCGCTGCTGACCCCGCCGGCCCAGGAGACCCCGCACCAGGCTCCGCCGGCGGCGGCCTTCACGCCGACGCTCTCCGTACTCTCCTCGACTCCCGCACCCTCTTCATGTCTCACCCCCACCGAGCCCGCCGTCCCCCGCCCGGTGCCGCTCCAACAGGCCCCGTTGGACCGCCTTGTAACGAACTAGCAGCGGTGGCGTGGTCGGCTGGATCCACCCCGCCGGGCTCCGGATACACTCGCCCGGCTGTAAGAAGGATCATGTTTTGACGGGGTGAACTCTTCCGATGAGCGACGCAAGCACCACGCAGCCGCGGCAGCCGCAGGAGCCGCTGTCCGCAGACGCCTCCAGGTCCGCCGGTCACGGCCGGCACCGGGGCCAGGTCTCGTCCCACGAGGGCGGGACCTCTCCGCGCGGCCGGCACCGCAAGCCGGCCGAGGAGAAGGCCGACACGGCTGCCTGAGGCACACCGAGGGGCCCCGTCCGTCACCGAGACGGAGGGGGCCCCTGCGTATGTCCACCGGGTCCACCGGCCGGGCCCGAGCCTGGCTACTCCTGTCCCCGGCGCAGCCCCAGCACCTCCGCCGCCGCGAAGGTCTCGCCGTCCGCCTGCTCCGCGTAGTGCGCGCCGAGCACCGCGTCCAGCTCCTCGTAGCTGAACGCCTCCTGCTTGCTGTCGAACTTCGCCCGCACCCGTGGCCGTTCGACGACGGCGACCATCCCGCCGTGCACGACGAGCAGCTGCCCGTTGATCCGGCCCGCGGCGGGCGAGGCCAAGTAGCCGACGAGCGGGGCGACATGCTCGGGGGCGAGCGGGTCGAGCCCTTCCTCCGGGCGGCCGAGCCCGGCGAAGACGTCCTCGGTCATCCGGGTGCGGGCGCGCGGGCAGATGACGTTGGCGGTGACGCCGTACTTGGCGAGGGCGAGGGCGGTGGACGTCGTCAGCCCGACGATCCCGCCTTTCGCCGCAGCGTAGTTGGGCTGTCCGGCGGAGCCCGCGAGGAACGCCTCCGACGAGGTGTTCACGATCCGCCCGTGGACGGGTCCGTCGGCCGCCTTGGACCGTGCGCGCCAGTGGGCGGCGGCGAAGCGGGTGGTGTTGAAGTGCCCTTTGAGATGGACCCGGATCACCGAGTCCCACTCCTCCTCCGTCATGGAGAAGACCATGCGGTCGCGCAGGATGCCCGCGTTGTTGACGACGACGTCCAGCTTGCCGTAGGCGTCGATCGCGGCCTCGACCAGTTCGCGGGCGACGCGGAAGTCGGAGACGTCCCCGGCGTGGGCGAGCGCCGTCCCGCCGGCCGCGCGGATCTGCGCCGCGACCTCCTCGGCGGGGCCGGTCGACGCCTCGCCGGAGCCGTCGCGGCCGGGCCTTCCGTAGTCGTTGACGACGACGGCCGCGCCCAGCCGGGCCAGTTCGAGCGCCTCGGCCCGGCCGAGGCCGCGTCCGGCGCCGGTGACGATCGCCGAGAGCCCTTCGAGCGGAAGAGACATGACCCGCCCGCTCTCAGATCTCGATGCAGGTGCGCAGGGCGGCCCCGGTGCGCATCTGGTCGAGCGCCTCGTTGATCTCCGCGAGGGGTACGCGGTGCGTGATCAGACCCTCGAGGTCGATCCGGCCGGCCCGCCACAGGGCGACGGTCCGCTCGTAGGAGCGCAGCACGTCGCCGCCGCCGTACATCGAGGGCAGGATGCGCTTCTCGTCGAAGAACAGCTCGAACATGTTGAGTTGGAGAAAGTCGTCCATGGCGCCGGCGCCGACCACGACGAGGGTGCCGCCGCGCCGGGTGGTCTCGTAGGCGGTGCGGGCGGTGGCGGAGCGGCCGACGACCTCGAAGACGTAGTCGAAGCCCTCGCCGCCGGTGACCTGTTGCCTGGCGTCGCCGAGTTCCTCGGGTGAAACGGCGCGGGTGGCGCCGAACGTGAGCGCCGCCTCGCGGCGGGCGGCGACCGGGTCGACGGCGACGATCTCGGCGGCGCCCTTGAGCCGGGCGCCCTGGATCGCGGACACCCCCACGCCTCCGCAGCCGATGACGGCGACGGACGAACCGGCTTCGACGTCGGCGGTGTTGAGCGCCGCGCCGAGCCCGGTGGTCACTCCGCACCCGATGAGCGCGGCGATGTCGAAGGGCACGTCGTCGGGGATGGGGACGGCGCAGCCGGCGTCGACCACGACCTCCTCGGCGAAGGTGCCGGTGCCCGCGAAGCCGAAGACGTCCGAACGGCCGTCGGCCCGGCGGAAGTTGGGTGTTCCCGCGTTCATGAACCCGGCCAGGCACAGTTCGGTCTGGCCCCGCTTGCAGGCGGGGCAGGCGCCGCAGGCCGGCAGCCAGCACACCACCACCCGGTCGCCGGGCTTCACCCGGGTGACGCCCTCGCCGACCTCCAGGACCTCGCCCGCGCCCTCGTGGCCGGGCACGAACGGCGCGGGCTGCGGCAGCACCCCGCTCATGGCGGACAGGTCGGAGTGGCACAGCCCGGTGGCGCGCACCCGGATCCTGACCCTGCCGGGGCCGAAGCCCACCGCCTCGACGTCGTCGAGGACCTCCAGCTTGTCCTGGCCGATCTCGTGCAGTACCGCTGCGCGCATGGCGCGGCTCCCCTCGACGGCTTCGTTGTGGACGGGGTCAAACGGGTTCCGGGGCAGGGCCGGCGGCCGCGGAGGCCTTCCCCGGGCGGGTTCAGAGGTGTTCTACGACGGTGTCGGCGAGGACAGGCGCGTCGTCCCGTTCGACGGCGCTCACGGCGACCCGTACGGCGCCGCCCGGCGCGGCGGCGACGCGCCACATCCGCACCCTCAGGGTCTCCCCGGGGTGGACGACCCCGGCGAAGCGCGTGGTGTACGTCCGGACCCGGGTCACGTCCCCGTCGAGCAGGGTGTCGACGACCGCCTTGAGGGTGATCCCGTAGGTGCACAGCCCGTGCAGGATGGGCCGCTCGAAGCCGGCGAGCTTCGCGAACTCGGGGTCGGCGTGCAGGGGGTTCCAGTCCCCGGAGAGGCGGTACAGCAGGGCCTGGTCCTCGCGCACCCGGCGTTCGACGGTCCTGTCGGGCGGGCCGGCGGGCGGGTCGAGCCGGGCGGAGGGGCCGCGGTCGCCGCCCCAGCCGCCCTCGCCGCGGACGAAGATCTGGGCGTCGTTGGTCCACAACGGGCCGTCCGCGTCGGCGACTTCGGTGCGCATGACGAGGACGGCGGCCTTGCCCTTGTCGTACACGGCGGCGATCCGGCCGGTGGCGGTCGCGGTCCCCTCGGCGGGCAGCGGCCGGTGCAGGGTGAGGGTCTGGCCGCCGTGCAGGACGCGGGCGAGGTCGACGTCGATGCCGGGCAGGGAGAGTGAGCTGATCACGCCGGGCGCGCCGGAGCCGGCGACGGTGGCGAAGCTCGGCAGGACGTGCAGCCTGGACTCCAGGGTGTAGCGCAGCTCGTCGGGGTCGGTGGCGGGGACGCCCGCGCCGATGCCGAGGTGGTAGAGCAGGACGTCCTTGCGGTCCCAGGAGATCTCGCCGGACCGGGGGTCGGCGGCGAGGGCTTTGGCTGCGTCGATGGGCATGGGGCTCCTGACCGGGCGGCGTAAGACCCCGATACGGCCGTCCGCACCGTCGGCCGCACCGAGGTCGTCATGGGGCCGCGGAACCCGCCCGTTCTGGAACGCGTTCCAGTGCGGCGTCCTCTGTATAACCGAGGCCCCCGCACTTGTGAAGACTCCTGACGGCACGTCAGATATCGCTCTGACACACCGCGCCGCTCCGCCTCGCGATCCCGGAACCGATGACATTTGTCCCGCCGGGTTCGGTACGCCCGCCCCTGCCGGACCGGGCCCCCGCGGCCGTAGCGTCGGGAACCGGACGACGGACAGCGCGGGGACGGCCCGGCGAAGGGGGACGAAGTCATGAAGCGGACGCGAGGCACGCTGCGGCATTCGGTCACGTGCGGGTGGCACGCGTGGCGCACCTCGGCACGGGAGGCGCGGGAGTCCCCGGACGGCCCGCCGCCAGGCGCCTTCTCCCTGCTGCCGTGGCTGCTGCTGGGGATGGGCGCCTTCTCCAACCTCTTCCAGGGCGACACCCCGGACCCCTGGATCGGCAGCCTGGGGCTGCTGGCGTTCAACTCCCTCTACATCTACGTCGCCGTGCGCTCCTTCTCCAAGCCGCACCGCGAGGCCGTCCGCACACGGGTGGCCCTGGGGGCGATGGCGGCGGTGACCTGCGGTCTGGCCGGCGCCTACGGCGGCAACTGGCTGCTGTTCTTCCCTCTGCTCGGGCTCGCCGCCGGCGCCGCCCTGAGGGGCGGGCCCCTACGGGTCGCGGGCATCGCCGTGACCGTCCTCGCGGGGGTGGTGTCCTACCTCCACCAGGGCTGGAGCGGCCTGGACACGGCGTACGCGACCTGGATCTCGACGATGGTGACCGCCGCGATCCTGTCCCTGTCCGAGGCCGTGCGGGATCTGCGCGCCGCCCGGGAGGCACTGGCCCGGCGGGCGGTGGAGGAGGAGCGGCTGCGCTTCTCGCGTGATCTGCACGACCTGCTCGGGCACACCCTGTCGGTGATCGTGGTGAAGTCGGAGGCGGCCCGGCGGCTGGCCCCGACGGCCATGGACGCGGCCCTCCTCCAGATCACCGACATCGAGTCGGTCGGCCGCCAGGCGCTGACCGAGATCCGCGAGGCGGTCACCGGCTACCGCGAGGGCAGTCTCGCCACCGAGCTGGACCGGGCCCGTTCGGCACTGACGGCGGCGGGCGTGGAGCCGACGGTGACACGGTCGGGCCCGGCGCTCGCGCCGCAGACGGCGGCCCTGCTGGGCTGGGTGGTGCGCGAGGCGACCACCAACGTGGTCCGCCACAGCGACGCCACCGCCTGCGAGATCACCGTGTCGGGCACCCCGGAGCGGGCCCGCCTGACGATCACGGACAACGGCACGGAGACCGTCGCGGCCATGGACCGCGGCGCGCGTGCGGACTGCGACACGGGCGCGAACCACGGCCCGCGCACGGACCGTACGGCGGTCGCGGGCGAACCCTGCGAGCGTCGGGGCGGCAACGGTCTCATCGGCCTGCGTGAGCGCCTCGCGTCGGCCGGCGGCTCGCTGACCGCCGAACCCGGCCCCCACGGCGGTTTCACGATCACGGCGGAACTTCCGCTGGATACCCCGGCGGAGCCCTCCGCCCACGCGCCGGACAGGCTCCTGGCACCCTCCCCGGCCACACCGTGACTCCACCCGTCGGCCTGCCGGAGATCCGGGCGACGGGTGCCATGACCGGTGCCGTGCCCGGCGGGCGGTCCTACGCTTGGCCCGTGAACGAGATGCCCCGTGACCACCGCCCCGGCAAGTCGATCCGGGTGCTGCTGGCGGAGGACCAGGGAATGCTGCGCGGGGCACTGGCCCTGCTGCTGGGGCTGGAGCCGGACATCGAGGTCGTGGCGCAGGTGGGTGCCGGGGACGCGATCGTGGACGCGGCCCTCGTCCACCGTCCGGACGTCGCGCTCCTCGACATCGAACTGCCGGGCATGAGCGGCTTGGACGCCGCCGCCGAACTGCGCGCGCAGGCTCCCGACTGCCGGGTGCTGATCCTGACCACCTTCGGCCGGCCCGGCTATCTGCGCCGGGCCATGGAGGCGGGGGCCGCCGGGTTCCTGGTCAAGGACGGGCCGGTGGAGGAGCTGGCGGCGGCGATCCGCCGGGTGCTCACCGGCGAGACGGTCGTCGACCCGGCGCTGGCCGCCGCCGCGCTCAGCGCCGGGCCCAGTCCGCTGACGGGCCGCGAGTGCGACGTCCTCAAGGCCTGCGTGGACGGCGCGACCGTGGCCGACATCGCGGCCGGGCTGCACCTGTCGGAGTCCACGGTCCGCAACTACCTCTCCTCGGCCATCGGCAAGACGGGCACCCGCAACCGCATGGAGGCGATGCGGGAGGCACGTCGACAGGGCTGGCTCTGAGTCACGCGCCCTGGACCTCGGCGACGAGAGCCGCCAGGCGGTGAGCGGTGCCGTAGCGGACGAGGCCGCGCAGCATGTCGAGGGGGTCGCACGGGTGGGCCTGGCGCCTGTGGGGCTGGTGGGTGAAGGGGATGCCGGACCAGGGGTTGTCGGCGTGATGGTGGCTGCCGCGCGGGGCGTCTGGCTCGATCGCCCAGTGCACCCAAGTGCTGTCGTGGTGCAGGCAGATGACCTGTCCCAGGTACCAGACGGCGCCCTGGAGGAACGGCCCCTCCCGGTCCGCGTCGAAGTCGGCGAGGGTGCGGTACCGGCCGCGCACCTGCCGCTCCAGGGCGTCCAGGTCGGCCGGGGAGAAGTCCCACTCCCTCGTCTCCCCGGCCCCGGACAGCTGCCGCACCCAGTCGGGGTGGGCGGCCTGCCGGTCGGTGAGCCACCGCCGGAGCCAGTCGTCCACGGGCTGGGGGCCGATCGGGTCCAGGGGGGAGCGTTCCTTGGCCGGCTCCCAGCCGGGGGCGCTGCGGCGCAGGCCGGACACGGCGTCGGCGAGTCGTTCCCGCTCACGGGTGAACACCTCGCCGGAGCGTTCGGCGAGAGCGACGTCGATGAGGACGCCGACGGACAGCGGGGGCAGACCGAGCGCGGGATCGGGGCGGACCAGGGGTTCGCCGTCCTCGCCTCCCGTGTCGGGGTCGACGTCCCACCGGCCGCCGCACACGTCCATCAGGACTTCCCCGAGGTAGGCCGTCGCGGCCCGGCGGAAGCCGTCGTCGGGGTCCTCGTCGAGCAGTTCGTGTTCGAGCTCGGCCAGCGAGGCCGGCGTGTAGTCGAAGGGGAAGTCGCCCGGGAGATGCACCTGTCGGAGCCGTGCGGCCAGCACCTGCAGATCGTCCAGCCACCGTTCGAGGAGCGGCTCGTGAGCGGGCGGGTGCGCGTCGGCGGTCATGGCCGGCAAGCCTAGGCCGCGGACCCGCGGCGGGGCCAAGTGGGTTTCATCGATGCGTGTTCGTTGCACGGCTTGCCTGTGCAACTCCTGTGTTCGACGGGTCGTCAGCCGCTAGGGTGCCGGGCAGGCGGTGGCGTCAACGGGGGCCGTGCACCGCCCGGTTGCCTACCCTCGCCCTGCGCACAGGGGTTCAGATCCGCCCCCACGAGGGACAGACACATGCATTCTGCGATACGCGTACGCGGCTGGTTCAGGATGCGGGCGGCGATCGTCGCGATCGGTGCGACCGTACTGGTCGCCGGTCCGCTGCCCGGCGTCCGCGACAGCGCCGACGCCGCACCGCCGAAACCGATGCTGGGCCGCTGCATGGACAAGTACGGCACGAGCGCGACGCCGCCGCCGGCGTACAAGCTGCCCGGCTACAGACCCGCCGGTGCCAACCAGTGGAAGACGCCGAACGCCGAGGACCGCTTCTACGGCTACGACCACCTCGCCAAGGGCTTCGAGGCGCTCACCGACCCGGGTCTGATCGACCTGCCGGACGGGAACGACCCGAAGAAGTACGCGTGGGGGACGCCCGAGAACGCCGTCACGACCTGGCGGCAGAACCAGGCGGGCGCCAAGCCCTACGCGGGCACCTTCAACGAGTGGCTGAACAACGTCTACTCCCGCAACGAGGGCAACAACAAGCGCGGCAACGCCTTCGAGTCCGAGGTGGTGAAGTACTTCGACCTCGGCGGCGTGGACTGGATCTGCCAGAAGAACCTCCGCGACCTCAACCCGAACCTGTACAAGGACCTCGAGCGGACCCTCGGCAAGGACGTGATGAAGGACGGCCGGGTCTTCGACGCGGTCAACCAGCGCACCCGGACCGTCTACGAGATCAAGTCCGGGATCGGCTACGACGCCCGGCAGTTGAAGATCGACGCCGAGCTCGTCCGCCGGGGCTGGAGGGTCGTCTACATCAACGGGCAGGAGCCCGACGCGAAGACGGTCGAGAAGTACCGGGCCGCCGGCGTGCAGCACTACCGGCACGCCGCCACACCGAACCCGCGGTTCACCGTCGGCAAGTACACCCCCAACAGCAACCAGTTGATGACGCCGGACCCGAACCGGCCCTCCTTCGGCTCCGGCGGCGACATGGCCCGCCGGTCCGCGCCCACCCCCGAGGACGCCCGCCGTCAGATCGAACGGGCCCGGGGCCTGATCCAGCAGCCCGGCAACAGCCTGCGCGGCCCCGGCGGCGTCGACTTCTCCACCCTCGACATCTCCTACATCGGGCAGACGAAGACCGGGAACCTCTCCTACTCCTTCAGCGCGAAGAACGCCGACGAGGAGACCGCACCCGGCTACGGAGGCGAGGAGAAGGCCCAGCTCATCTCGGACGCATTCTTCACCTGGCTCGCTCTGACCCCGGACCACTTCTGGGTCAACCTCAACCCGGACGACCCGAACACGATCATGAAGGCGCCGTTCGACAAGACCGACGCCGGCCGGATCCTGCTCGAGGCCGACATGGAGATGAAGCGGGACTTCGGTCGCGCCGAGGACCCGAAGACCGACGCCGGGAAACGGTTCTGGGACGGGATCACGAAGGTCGACGGCAAGCCCTGCATGGGCTCCACCCGCAACTGGATCGTCCCGAAGAAGGCCGAGGTCCGCATCGAGGACGACGGCGCCTACATCCTCAGCGCCCCGCTCGAGGTGAAGAGCGTCGCACAGGAGTACAACACCCCCGGCCCCGGTGGCGGGATGCCCTGCACCCTGACCAAGGAGCAGACCGCCCACAACATGGACGTCTACGGGCGGACGATCCTTCCGGTGGTCCAGAGGCAGGTCAACGAGGACGCCAAGTACGCCGACCTGCGGCGCGTCTACAAGGCCCGGATCGCCGCCGAGTACGTCCGCCAGACCGTCGCCCGGGACAAGAAGGCGTTCGGCGGCTCCTTCGCCGGCATCATCGACCGCAACCAGGTGAAGCGCTGGCCGCTGCGCGGCAAGAACGCCGCCTGGGACAAGATGACCGTCTGGAAGGAGATGAAGCGGTCGTTCACCGAGGGCGACTTCAAGTACGAGATCCCCGTCGGCGGCGAGATCTGGGTCTACACGGTCGGCGGCGTCGACCTGACCCAGCAGCCTCAGGAGAAGGTCAGCAAGGCCCGCTTCCAGGCCGAGAAGCCCAACCTGCCCTCCGTCACCAAGGGTTCGCGTCATGAGGCCCTCGACTACCAGGCGACCGGCGTCACGGTGATGGGCGGCGACAACAGCGGTCAGCCCGGCGGCGGCAAGCCCGGCCCCGGCCCGTCGCCCAGCCCGACCGGCAAGCCCACGGGCAAGCCGACCGACCAGCCCACCGGATCGCCGGCCCCCTCCCACACCCCGGCGCCGGCCCCGTCCGGCAACGGCGGCCACACTCCCCTGCCCACCGGAGGGACCGGCGGAGGCGACACGGACGGCAGCCTGGCCGACACCGGCACCCAGGTCCTGACGATCGCCGGGGTCGCCGCGGCCCTCCTGGCCGCCGGCGCGGCACTCGTGTGGATCAGGCGCAGGCGTGGCGCCGGCGAGTAGGACCGGTCCGGCACCGCGCAGGTGAGCACGAACGGCCCCCGCATCCTCGTACCACCGGGATGCGGGGGCCGTTCCCGTGTTCGTTCAGATCCCCGCGCCCGTGCGCCGCAGCACGCGCAGCGAGCCCGTGTCGGAGATCTCCGTGAAGGCCCCTGACTCCAGGGCGCGCAGGTAGACGCGGTAGGGGGCCTGGCCGGTGAACTCGTCCTCCGGGTGCGGGAAGACGTCGTGGATGACGAGGAGGCCGCCGTCGGCGACGTGCGGGGCCCAGCCGTCGTAGTCGGCGTTCGCGTGCTCGTCGGTGTGGCCGCCGTCGACGAAGACGAGGCCCAGGGGCGAGTTCCAGAACGCGGCGATCTGCGGCGAGCGGCCGACCAGCGCCACCACGTGCTCCTCCAGGCCGGCCCGGTGCAGGGTGCGGCGGAAGGCGGGCAGGGTGTCCATCAGGCCCAGTTCGGGGTCGACGGTGCCGGGGTCGTGGTAATCCCAGCCGGGCTGCTGCTCCTCGCTGCCGCGGTGGTGGTCGACGGTGAGCGCGGGGACGCCGGCCCGGCGGGCGGCGTCGGCGAGGAGGATGGTGGAGCGCCCGCAGTATGTGCCGACTTCGAGCAGCGGCAGTCCGAGCGCGCCCGCGTCCACGGCCGCCGCGTACAGCGCCAGCCCCTCGTCCACGGGCATGAAGCCCTTCGCGGCCTCGAACGCGGCCAGGATCTCGGGCTCGGGCGCCGCGGTCATGGGGCTCCTCTTCGGTCGTGCGTACGTGTGCCGCCCCATGCTGCCGCACCCCCGGCCGGCGTTCGGACCGGGGGTGCGCGGGAAGCGCCGCAGTGGCGCGGGAATCTGCGCGAGCAGCCACGACGATGCCCGCATCCGCCGAACGCCCGGGCGGGCTCGTTCGGCGGCGCTAAGCGGTCACCGTCTCGCCGGGAAGCGACAGATCCAGACCCACGGCCTGCTCGTCTTTTCCGTGCGTCACCGCGGAGGCGAGGGGACCGTGGCCGGAGGCCTTCGCGGCGAGGACGTACGCGCCCTGGGCCGGGACGGCGATGACGTAGCCGCCGTCGTCGCCGGACAGGGCCGCGCCGGCGCGGCGGCCGCGCGGGTCGATGAGGGTGACCCGGGCGCCGGCGACCGGTGCGCCGCCGGCGTCGAGGACCCGGCCGTGGAAGCCGCGCAGGGCCTCCTCGGCGCGCTCCAGGTTGGCGTCCTCCTCGCTGCCGGCGCGCAGTCGCGGCTCGGCGGCGGCCGGGGTGCGGCCGGGCAGGAAGAGGGCGAGGAGCAGGCCGACGGCGACGGCGGCGGTGGCGATCAGGAAGGAGACTCGGAAGCCGTGCAGGGTGGGGATCGCGACGCCGTTCACGGTGTTCGCGGTGTTGGCGAGCACCATGCCGACGACGGCGCTGGACACCGACGTGCCGATGGACCGCATGAGCGTGTTGAGGCCGTTGGCCGCGCCGGTCTCGGAGGCGGGGACCGCGCCGACGATCAGCGCGGGCAGTGAGGAGTAGGCGAGGCCGATGCCGGCGCCGAGGACGACCGCGATGACGAGGCTCTGCCAGGCGGCGCTCATCAGGCCGAGGCCGGCGCCGTAGCCGATCGCGATGATCAGCATGCCGATGATCAGCGTGACCTTGGGGCCGTACTTGGCGGACAGACGGGCGTAGACGGGCGCGGTGAACATCATCGTCAGGCCGAGCGGGGCGACCAGCAGGCCGGCGACGACCATCGACTGGCCGAGGCCGTAGCCGGTGCTCTTCGGCAGCTGGAGCAGCTGCGGCAGGACGAGGGAGACGACGTAGAAGCTGACGCCGACCATGATCGAGGCGAGGTTGGTGAAGAGCACGGCCGGCCGGGCGGTGGTGCGCAGGTCCACCAGCGGGGCGGCGAGGCGCAGTTCCATCACGCCCCACAGGACGAGGACGACGGCGGCGGCGGCGAACAGGCCGAGCGTGGTGCCGGAGGTCCAGCCCCAGTCGCTGCCCTTGGTGATCGGCAGCAGGAACAGCACGAGGCCGGCGGAGAGGCCGAGCGCGCCGGGCAGGTCGAAGGAGCCGGCGGCGCGGGCCGGGGACTCGGGGACGACGATCAGGGTGAGGGCGATGGCGAGGGCGCCGAGGCCCGCCGCGCCGTAGAACAGGGTGTGCCAGTCGGCGTGCTGGGCGACCAGGGCGGCGGCGGGCAGCGCGAGACCGCCGCCGACGCCGATGGAGGAGCTCATCAGGGCCATGGCGGAGCCGAGCCGCTCACGGGGCAGCATGTCGCGCATCAGGCCGATGCCGAGCGGGATCGCGCCCATCGCGAAGCCCTGGAGGGTGCGGCCGGCGATCATCGTCATCAGTTCGCTGGTGACCGCGCTGACCAGCGCGCCCACGACCATCACGGCGAGGCTGGCGACGAGCATGCGCCGCTTGCCGTACAGGTCGCCGAGGCGGCCCATGATCGGTGTGGCGACCGCGCCGGACAGGAGGGTGGAGGTGAGCACCCAGGTGGCGTCGCTGGGTTCGGTGTCGAGCAGTTGCGGCAGGTCCTTGATGACCGGGACGAGCAGGGTCTGCATCACCGCGACCACGATGCCCGCGAAGGCGAGCACCGGCACGAGGGCGCCGCTCGCCGGGCGGCGGGGCGGGTCGGTCGGTGTGTGCGTCATGAAGCGGGGCCTCCGGCCTGAGGTGGGCGACGGGATGCGCGGATGAGATCGCGGGATACGTGCAGCGTGAACCCCGTATGTGTGGGCAACTATTCCGATGCTTCGCCACACTAACGAATCCTTGACCTTCTCTTGACCCTCGCCCTCGTGACCCGGCCTCGCGTCCCGCGGCTTCCCCGGGGCGGCCTCGGGTGCCCGTTAGGGTGGCAGGCGTGTCTTACGCAGGCCCTGACTTCGATTCCCCGCACCCCCGCCGCTCCCGCATGCGCCGGGCGTCGGCCGTGGCGCTCGCCGTGGTCGTGCCCGGGGCGCTGCTGGGATGGGGGGCGTACGCGGCCCTGGGCGGACCGCGGGACAGCGGGCCCGACCGGGTGAAGAGCGCGGCGCCGAGCGGGTGGACCGCCCCCTCCGACGGGACTTCCGCGAACGGCGGGATCGGCGCCGGCGCCAAGCCCGGGCCTGACTCCGCCGCAACGCCACTCAAGGGCAAGGTCGTCGTGATCGACCCCGGACACAATCCCGCCAACCACCGGCACACCGCGGAGATCAACCGCCAGGTGGACATCGGCACCAACCGCAAGGAGTGCGACACCACCGGCACCTCCACCAACTCCGGTTACAGCGAAGCCGCGTTCACGCTGGACGTGGCGCACCGGCTGCGCGCCCTGCTGCAACAGCGGGGCGCCACCGTGAAGCTGACGCAGGACGCGGACCGGCCGTACGGGCCGTGTGTGGACGAGCGGGCCCGCATCGGGAACGCGGCGCACGCCGACGCGGTCGTCTCCCTCCACGCCGACGGCTCCGGGAGCGGCAACCGCGGCTACCACGTGATCCTTCCGGGCGAGGTGCGCGCGGGCGGCGCCGACACCCGTGCCGTCGTGGGCCCTTCGCGCGAGCTGGGACGGCTGGTCTCCGCCGGCTTCGGCCGGGCCACGGGCACCGCGCCCTCCAACTACGTCGGCGACGGCAGCGGCATCGTCACGCGTAAGGACCTGGGCGGTCTCAATCTGTCAACGGTTCCCAAGGTGTTCATCGAGTGCGGCAACATGCGCGATACCAAGGACGCGGCACTGCTGACCAGCGGCGCCTGGCGGCAGAAAGCGGCGCAGGGGATCTCTGACGGAATCGTGAGTTTCCTGCGCGGGTAGTGGTCGGCGCGCTGATCCCGGCGGACAGCCCGATCGTGCGGACGATAATGTCGTCCCTCTACCGAGCCAGTATCGACGACGAGACGACTGACGAAGGACCTGAAGTGAATATCCGCTCCCTCACTAGAGGCGACGGCGTGGTGATCGGCGCAGCGGTGCTGCTGTTCATCTCGTCGTTCCTCGCCTACTACTCCGTCTCGGTCACCGGCTACACCAGCAGCCAGAACGCCTGGGACAGCCTGGGAACGGGCCTCGGCACGTACATGGGGGCCGTCATCGGCGCCGCCCTGATCGTGCTGAACCGTGTCATGCCGCAGCAGCGCAAGGTGCTCGGGCTGGACCTCGGCATGGTCGGCACGGGCTTCGCGCTGCTGTCCGCCTGGACGTTCTTCTGGTCCCTGGTCGGCGTCCCCGACAGCGTCGACGCCGGCGCCGGTCTGATCCTCGGCTTCATCGCCGCCCTCGTCCTCGCCGGCGCGGCCGTCGCCACCCCCCTGGTCCCCGCTCTCCAGGGCGCGTTGATCCCCGCGCCGAAGCCGGTGGCCCCGCAGCCCTACGGTGCGCAGCCGCCCGCCGGTTACGGCTACCCGGGCGCGCAGCAGTCGTCGTTCGGCGGTCAGCCGCCGCAGCAGGGCCAGCAGCCGGGGCAGCCGGCGTTCGGCGGCCAGCAGGCTCCGGCGCAGCCCCCGGCCGCCGACTTCTCGCCGTTCTGGTTCGCCGTGCCGGTGCCGCGCCCGCTGTTCGCGGAGGACGGCGCGCCGACGCCGATCGCCGAACTGGCTCCCGGAACCTGGTACTTGGCCGTCGAGCAGGGCGCGCAGGGCCTGATCGCGCAGACCCAGGACGGCCGCCGCGGCGTGCTCCGCGACACCTCGGGGATCCAGCGCGGCTGACCGCGAACGGCCCCCGCACACCGCGACGCACGGCCCCTCGCCCTTCCGGGCGGGGGGCCGTTGCCGTACAGTCGCCTCCCCACCCGTCGTCTGACGTACCGTCAGGAGGCAGTGATGCGGCTCGGTCTGGCGCTCGGCTACTGGGGGCGCGGCCCCTCCCCGGGGCATGTGGAACTGGCTCTGGAGGCGGAGCGGCTCGGTTACGACTCCGTGTGGACGGCGGAGTCGTGGGGCTCTGACGCCTTCACCCCGCTCACCTGGATCGCGGCCCGCACGTCAAGGATCAAGCTGGGTACGGCCGTAGCGCAGATGGCGGCCCGTTCGCCGACCACGACCGCGATGCACGCGCTCACCCTGGACCACCTCTCCGGGGGGCGGATGACGCTGGGGCTCGGCCTGTCGGGCCCGCAGGTCGTCGAGGGCTGGTACGGCCGCCCGTTCCCGAGTTCGCCGCTGACCGCGACCCGCGAGTACGTCGACGTCGTACGGCAGGTCCTCGCCCGCCGCGGGCCGGTGGAGACGGCCGGCCGGTTCCACTCCCACCCCTACCGGGGCCCGGACGCGACCGGACTGGGCAAGCCGCTGAAGCCGATCACCCATCCGCTGCGCGCCGACCTGCCCGTGCTGCTGGGCGCGGAGGGCCCCAAGAACGTCGCCCAGACCATCCGTGTCGCCGACGGCTGGCTGCCGCTGTACTGGTCGCCGAACCGTTCCGAGGCGTACGGACCGGCGGTGGCGGAGCTGCCGGAGGGCTTCCTGGTCGCGCCCCTGGTCCGGGCGCTGGTCTGCGACGAGGTCGCCGAGGGGCTGCTCCCCGTGAAGGCGATGCTCGGTTTCTACATCGGTGGCATGGGCCACGCCACCCGCAACTTCCACGCCGACCTGATGGCCCGCATGGGCTACGAGGAGGAGGCCCGGCGCGTCCAGGAACTGTTCCTGGCGGGGCGGCGCGAGGAGGCCGTCATGGCCGTCCCCGACGCGTTCGCCGACGAGATCTCCCTGGTCGGCCCGCGCGAACGGATCGCCGAGCGGCTGGAGATGTGGCGCAAGGGCCCGGTGACGGACCTGCTGGTGGTGGCCCCGGACCCGCACACCCTGGGAGTGCTGGCCGAACTCAACTCGTAGGCGCCTGGTTTCACGGGGAGGCGGGCGGCAAACCGAAGTACATGTCTCCCAGATATCGCAACGGCTCGAACCAGGCCGGCACGGTCATCGCCGTCGTGGCCGACGTGATGGCCCTCATCCTGGGCCTGTGGATTCTCATGTACCTGCTGGGCGCCAACCAGGGCAACGAATTCGTGCAGTTCGTGCACGACGTGGCCCGCTGGCTGGCCGGCTGGTCCCACGACCTGTTCACCTTCGACGAGGCCTGGGCGCGGGTGGTGGCGGGCTACGGCCTGGCAGCGGTCGTGTACCTGTTCGTGGGCCACGCCATAGCCAACCGGGTCCAGCGCCACTGAGGGGTCCTTTCATGGTGAAAGGACCCTGAGGGCCTAACCGCAGCAGTCCGGGTCCAGGCCCGTCGGCAGTCGCTCTCCGCCGAACACCGCGCAGGTGGCCTCGTGGCCGCCCAGGGCGGCGACGGCCAGCAGCAGAGAACCCGCCGTCCAGGTGGTCAACTCCTCGGGCCAGACGGCCCGGTCCTCGAAGACGAACCCCGTCCAGTACAGGCCCGACTCCGCGTCCCGCAGGTGCTGGATCGACTGGAGGATCTCCAGGGCCCGGTCGGACTCGCCCATCGCCCACAGCGCGAGGGCGAGTTCGGCCGACTCACCGCCCGTCACCCACGGGTTGGGCACGACGCAGCGCACACCGAGGCCGGGCACGACGAACCGCTCCCAGTCCGCCTCGATGCGGGACTTGGCCTCCGCACCCGTCAACGCCCCGCCGAGCACCGGGTAGTACCAGTCCATGGAGTAGCGGCCCTTGTCCAGGAACCGTTCGGGATGCCGCCGGATGGCGTGCCGCAGCGCACCGGCCGCCAACTCCCAGTCGGGCTGCGGTTCTTCGCGCTGCTCGGCGATGGCGAGCGCGCACCGGAGCGCGTGGTGGACGGAGGACGACCCGGTCAGCAGCGCGTCCGCGGTCGCCGTGCCGTCGTCGTCGCGCCGCCAGCCGATCTGCCCGCCCGGCTGCTGGAGACCCAGCACCCACTCGACGGCGGCGTAGACGGCCGGCCACATGCGGTCCAGGAACGTGTCGTCGCCGGTGGACAGGTAGTGGTGCCACACGCCGACGGCTATGTAGGCGACGAAGTTGCTCTCCCGGCCCCGGTCGGTGACGTCGGCGAAGTCGCCGTCGGCGTAGGCGGCGTACCAGGAGCCGTCCTCGTTCTGGTGCCGGGCGAGCCAGTCGTAGGCCCGCTCGGCCGCCTCGTGCTCGCCGGCCGCGTCGAGGGCCATGGCGGCCTCGGTGTGGTCCCAGGGGTCGAGGTGGTGGCCCCGGAACCACGGGATCGCACCGTCCTGACGCTGCTGGGCGAGGATGCCGCGGACGGTCGCGGCGGCCTGCCCGGCGGTCAGGACCCCGGGCAGGACGAGGTGTTCCGTCCGGGGAGTGGTCACCGCGCGTCCACCGCCGGGAGGTGGGGCTTGGTCGCGTAGGCCACGAAGCTCTTGCCGATGAGCGGGTTCAGTGCCTGCTCGGCGACCCTGGTGGCCAGCGGCTTCTTCATGATGTCCCAGACCAGCAGCTTGTGGTACGCGCGCACCGGCAGCGCCTTGTCGTTGTCGACGCCGAACGCGCACTTGAGCCACCAGTACGGCGAGTGCAGCGCGTGCGCGTGGTGGGTGCCGTACGGCTTCAGTCCCGCCTCGCGGATCTTGGCGAGCAGTTCGTCCGCCTTGTAGATGCGGATGTGGCCGCCCTCGACCTCGTGGTAGGCGTCGGACAGCGTCCAGCAGACCTTCTCGGGCCCGTAGCGCGGGACGGTGATCGCGATGCGGCCGCCGGGCCTGAGGACGCGGACCATCTCGGCGAGCACGCCCTTGTCGTCGGGGATGTGCTCCATCACCTCGGAGATGATGACGACGTCGAAGGACTCGTCGGGGAACGGCAGCGCGAGCGCGTCGCCCTCCATGGCGGTGGCGGTGGCGCCCTCGGGGGCCTCGCCGGCCTCCTTCATCGCCGCGAACCACTTGGCGACCTCGCGGATCTCCTCGGCGTTCTGGTCCAGCGCCACGACCTGCGCGCCGCGCCGGTAGCACTCGAAGGCGTGCCGGCCCGCCCCGCAGCCGAGGTCCAGGACTCGGTCGCCCGGGGCGAGCGGGAACCGGGAGAAGTCGACGGTCAGCACGTGGCCCTGCTTTCGCGATCGGATACAACGTCAACAGCTTCGGCGGCGGTGGCGCGGCCCGCGCCGGCCGCGCGGACCGCCGCCGTCGGGTCGGGGACGGCGGAGCGCGCTGGACGCCCGCCCGCGGCCCGTTCGACGGCCTCGCGGTAGCGGGCCACCGTCCCCTCGGCGGCCCGCGCCCAGGTGAACCGTTCCAGCACGCGCGCGCGGCCGGCCGCGCCGAGGCGGGCCCGCAGTGCGGCGTCGCCGAGGAGCCGGCTCAGGGCGGCGGCCAGTGCGCCGGAGTCGCCCGGCGCGACCGCCAGGCAGGTCTCCCCGTCGCGCCCGGCGACCTCGGGGATCGCTCCACCGGTGGTGGCGACGAGCGGCGTGCCGGTCGCCATGGCCTCGGCCGCCGGTAGGGAGAACCCCTCGTACAGGGACGGCACGCAGGCGACCTCGGCCGAGCGGACCAGGTCGACGAGTTCGGCGTCGGAGATGCCCTTGACGAACTCGACGGCGCCTTCGAGGCCGTAGCGCTCGACGGCCTGGGCGATGGGCCCCTCCTCGGGGCGCTTGCCGACCACGACGAGGTGGGCGTCCGGGTGTTCGGTGCGGACCTTGGCCAGCGCCTCGACGAGGAAGACCAGGCCCTTGAGCGGCACGTCCGCGCTGGAGGTGGTCACGATCCGGCCGGGGACGACGGGCACGGACGGGTCCGGGGAGAACAGGTCGGTGTCGGCGCCGATGTGGACGACGTGGATGCGCTCGCCGCGGACGCCGAGGTGGTCGGCTATCTCCTGGCGTGAGGTGCCGGAAACGGTGAGCACGGACGGCAGCCTGCGCGCGACGCGCTTCTGCATCCGGGTGAACGCGTACCAGCGGCGCACGGACAGACGCCGCTGCAGGCCCTCGGCGGCGTCGAGCTCCAACTGCCGGTCGACGGTGATGGGGTGGTGGATGGTGGTGACGAGCGGTGCGCCGACGTCGCCCAACAGCCCGTAGCCGAGGGTCTGGTTGTCGTGCACGACGTCGAACTCGCCGCGTCGGGAGCGCAGATGGCGGCGGACGCGCAGCGAGAAGGTCAGCGGCTCGGGGAAGCCGCCGGTCCACATGGTGGCGACCTCCAGCGCGTCGATCCAGTCGCGGTACTCGTCGCGTCCGGGGGTGCGGAAGGGGTCCGGCTGGCGGTAGAGGTCGAGGCTGGGCAGCTCGGTCAGGGAGAGCCGGCCGGCGTGCTCCTCGCCGAGGACGTCGAGGGCGTCGAGCACCGGGTAGGGCTGGGAGCCGATGACCTCGACACGGTGGCCGAGGCGGACCAGTTCGCGCGAGAGGTGGCGGACGTAGACGCCCTGGCCGCCGCAGAACGGGTTTCCCTTATAGGTGAGGAGCGCGATGTCGAGCGGTCGCCCGCCGTCCGCGGCGAGGGCCGGTGCGGGCCCCGCCTGACTGGCCTCAGCGGTCACTCCGGGGCCCCCTTCTGCCTGCACTGTCCCGCGAGACTACGACGGGACGCTAATCTAGAACAAGTTTCAGACTTGATCGTTCGGGAGGCTCTGAATCTACCGGCAGGTAAGGACACTGGGAGCAGTGGATCAGGTGATTCACGCCACGACCGGAGGCCCTGGTTCTGCTGTGTGATCACAGCCTTCACCGACTGTCACGGAACGGGACCAGCACCATGCCTGCGGAAGCCAGCACCCAGCGCCACTCCACACCCCACGGCTCCGCTCGCCCGGGTGAGCCGCCCTCCCCGCCGCTGACGGAACGGCAGGAGGCCCGTCGCCGGCGCATCCTGCACGCGAGCGCGCAGCTGGCCAGCCGGGGCGGGTTCGACGCGGTGCAGATGCGGGAGGTCGCGGAGTCCTCCCAGGTCGCCCTGGGCACCCTGTACCGCTACTTCCCCTCCAAGGTGCACCTGCTGGTCGCCACCATGCAGGACCAGCTGGAACGCATGCACGGCACCCTGCGCAAGAAGCCCCCGGGGGGCGACACCCCGGCGCAGCGGGTCGCGGAGACCCTGATGCGCGCCTTCCGCGCGCTCCAGCGGGAGCCCCATCTGGCCGACGCGATGGTCCGCGCCCTGACCTTCGCCGACCGCAGCGTCTCCCCCGAGGTCGACCAGGTCTCCCGCCAGACCACGGCGATCATCCTCGACGCGATGGGTCTCGACCGCCCCACCCCCGAACAGCTCTCCGCCGTCCGCGTCATCGAGCACACCTGGCACTCGGCCCTCATCACGTGGCTCTCGGGCCGCGCCTCCATCGCCCAGGTGCGCATCGACATCGAGACGGTGTGCCGGCTGATCGACCTGCCCGAGGTCATGGGCCCGGCCGCGGAGAACGAGGCTTAGGGGCTGCCCGGCGGATCATGCCGCAGACGCAGGGTCTGGCACGCCCACCTGGGGCGTTGTCGTCACTCGCCGGCGAGGAGGCGGCAGGGAGCGCGAAGAACCTACGAGACGGGTTCCCTTCGCCGGCATGGTCCGGATCAGGTGCTGGGGGTCGCCGTCCGGCCCGACTGCTGCCGTTCGGCCTCTCAGCCCTACCGTCGATGTCGGCCACAGCGGATGCGTCGGCCGAAACCTCCGCGTCGCGCCGAAGTCGGCTACTCCGGTCGGACTCCCTCACTCGCCTCGTAGGCCAATAACAGGATAGAACTCCTGAGCGAGAATGAAACCCCGAGAAAGGGACTTTTACCCTTTTTCTCACTCTTCGGGTCACTCCTCGGGCGGAAACACCGCCTCCCCGCTCTCCCGCAGTGTGATCGCGATGGCTTCCACCGGGCAGTTCTCCGCCGCCTCCAGCACCCGTTCGTTCGCGTCCGGGTCCGGGTCGACCGGATGGGACTGCCGGGCGGTGTCCAGCCGGAAGCCGCCCGGGGCGTGGTGGAGGCACTGGGCGGAGCCGATGCACAGGGAGCGGTCGACCTCGACGTGCCAGCGGTCGCCGGCGCCCACGCCCGAATCCGCTCGCGCGGCGGGTGCACCCATCGCCTCAGCCCTCCCAGCCGGCCGGCAGGTGGATCATCTTGTGCTCCAGGTACTCGCCGTACCCCTCGGGCCCGAACTCCCGCCCCAGCCCGGAGTTCTTGTAGCCGCCGAACGGTCCGAGCATGTCCAGGCTGAAGGTGTTCACCGAGTAGGTGCCGGTACGGACCCGGCGCGCGACCTCGATGCCGTGCTCGACGTCGGCCGTCCAGACACTGCCGCTGAGCCCGTAGTCGGAGTCGTTGGCGATCTTCAGGGCCTCGGACTCGTCCCCGTAGGGGAGGAGGCAGATGACCGGGCCGAAGATCTCCTCGCGGGCGATGCGCATCGTGTTGTCGACGTCGCCGAAAAGGGTGGGCTCGACGTACCAGCCGCGGTCCAGGCCGACCGGCCGGCCGCCGCCCGTGAGGACCTTCGCACCCTCCTCCTGGCCGATGCGGATGTAGTCGAGGTTGCGCTGCTGCTGGCGGCGCGCGACCAGCGGGCCGACCTGGGTCGCCGGGTCGAGCGGGTCGCCCACGACGAGGGCGCTCGCGGCCGCGGCGAAGGCGTCCGCGAACTCGTCGTAGCGGGAGCGCGGCAGGAGGATGCGGGTCTGGGCGACACAGGCCTGGCCGTTGTTCATCCAGGCCGCGGAGACGATCCCGGGGACGGCGGTGGCCAGGTCCGCGTCGGGCAGGACGACCGCCGCCGACTTGCCCCCGAGTTCCAGGGTGACGCGGGTGAGGTTGCGGGCGGCGACCTCCATCACCCGTCGGCCTGCCGCCACCGACCCGGTGAAGGACGCCTTGTCCACGCCGGGGTGCCCGACGAGGTACTCGCTCACCTCGCGGTCGGCGGGGAGGATCGACAGCACGCCCTCCGGCAGCCCCGCCTCCCGGGTGATCTCGGCCAGCAGATAGGCGTCGAGCGGCGACTCGGGGGACGGCTTGAGCACCGCCGTGCAGCCGGCGAGCAGCGCGGGCGCGAGCTTGGCGGCAGCCACGAACTGCGGGACGTTCCAGGGGACGACGGCGGCGACGACGCCCACCGGCTCCCGGCGCACGAGGATCTTCCCCAGCACGCCGTCGCGCCGCTCCTCGTGGGGGAAGTCCCGGGCGACGGTGATCGCCGCGTCCCACACCATCATCGCGCCGAGCGCCTGGGCGAGCACGCTCCAGGAGTACGGGGAGCCGTTCTCGGAGGAGATCACGCGGGCGATCTCGTCATGGCGGGCGGCGATGCCGTCCTTGATGCGGGAGACGACCGCGATCCGCTCATCGAGGGACATCCGGGGCCACGGGCCCTCGTCGAAGGCCCGGCGCGCCACCGCGACCGCCCGGTCCACGTCCGCCCGCGAGGCGTGCGGGACCCGCCCGATGACCTCCTCCGTGTGCGGGGAGATCACCTCGATGACGTCCTCGCCGAGCGGGTCGGTCAACTCCCCGCCGATGAACAGCTGTCGGTGTTCCAGGAACTCGGCCATGGCGACTGCCTTCGTTTCTGACGGTGTTTCAGAAACTGATACCAGCTCCGGTTGAAGGAGTCCACGGGGCTGAGCAGCGCCTTCCCGACGATCAAGGACGCGGGACCCGCCGAGGACGGACCGTGACCACCCTGATGCCGATCTGTGCCACAGACCACAGCGGGCGGCGGCCGCGCGGGCCCATACTGAACCATGACAAAGTCTGCGGCACCGAAGCGTCACCTGCCCACCAGCCCCTTCAGGGCCCCGGTCGTCCCGGCCCCCAAGCACTTCGCCATGGGCGACCAGGTCACCCACGACGTGCACGGCCTCGGCCGGGTGATCGGCCTCGAGGACGGAATCGCGGCCCTCGTGGACTTCGGCTCCGAGCAGCGGCGCATTCTGAGCCCGTACAGCAAGATGACCAAGCTCTGAAACACCGCCGCGCCAGGTCGCTCCCCGACCCTCGACCGAGTCGGTCGACTTGGGCACCCATTGGAACCGGTTCTAGTTATAGTGGGCCGTGGCCGTGGGATGGAGGGTGCGATGCGCAGCAGCCAGGGCGGTCGGAATCCGGGGGCCCCGTCGACGTGGGATCACGGCGGGGGTGTCCGCTCCCTTCAAGTGCCCATTCCTGACAACCCCTTGGGCCACACCCTCGTGTACGTCGTCGACACCGACCGGGGTCCGGTGCTGGTCGACACCGGCTGGGACGACCCCTCCTCGTGGGACGCCCTCACCGCCGGGCTGGCCGCCTGCGGCACCTCCGTCGGCGAGCTGTACGGGGTCGTCATCACCCACCACCATCCCGACCACCACGGCCTGTCCGGGCGGGTGCGGGAAGCGTCCGGCGCGTGGGTGGCGATGCACGCGGCCGACGCCTCGATCGTGCGCCGCACCCGCTCCACGCGCCCGGAGCGCTGGTTCACCTACATGACGGACAAGCTGGAGGCCGCGGGAGCCCCTCAGGAGCATGTGGAGCCCCTGCGCACGTCCTCCCGCCGCACCCTGCCCGGCCTGCGTCCCGCCCTGCCCGACCGGGAGATCGTCCCCGGCGAGCTCCTCGACCTGCCCGGCCGCCGCCTGCGCGCGATCTGGACCCCGGGCCACACCCCCGGCCATGTCTGCCTCCACCTGGAGGAGGAGCACCCCGCACGGCTCCCGGGGAAGGGGCGGCTGTTCTCCGGCGACCACCTGCTCCCCGAGATCACCCCGCACATCGGCCTGTACGAGGACCCCGACGACGCCACGGTCACCGATCCCCTCGGCGACTACCTCGACTCCCTGGAACGCGTCGGCCGCCTCGCCCCCGCCGAGATCCTCCCCGCCCACCAGCACGCCTTCACCGACGCGCCGGCCCGCGTGAGGGAGCTGCTGGCCCACCACGAGGACCGCCTCACCGGCCTCCTGACCCTCCTCGCCGAACCCCTCACCCCCTGGCAGCTCGCCGAACGCATGGAGTGGAACCGCCCCTGGGAGCAGATCCCCTACGGGTCGCGCACCATCGCGGTCTCCGAGGCAGAGGCCCACCTGCGACGCCTGGTGAAGCAGGGCCGCGCGGAACCCGTCACGGGCAGCGACCCGGTGACGTACGCGGCGGTGTGAGGAACGCCTTCACGGGCGCCTCCAGTGCCCCGTCAGGGGCGCCTTCAGAACGCCGGTGTCGGCCAGGGCGTGGATCAACCCGCTCGCCGCACCCAACCCCACCAGGGGGCTGCCGCGGGCCCGAGGACACCGGTCCGGCAGCCACCCCCCGGGGGCGTTCCTACGTGCGAGTACAGTAGCCGCGTCGTCATCACACCCGTACGGGGGAAAGCCGGTGTAAATCCGGCGCTGACCCTTCCCCAAGTCTCGGCTTCGCTCGACCCGGGGACGCCCCTATCCGTGAACCGTCCCCGAGGCAAGTCGCACACAGGGGCCGGTGAGCCGGATCGCCTCGGACGGGCAAGTGAGGCTCGCGTGCGTCGGCGTCCCGCCGGCGTGCGGCACCGTCGAGGTTCACGGAGCCGAGCCGCCGGGATGTCCCGCGCTGCCCGGCTCCCCACAGGGAGAGGCAACCCGCCGACCATGAACGTCCGCCGCAGCGCCGCGGTCCTGGCCGCCGCCACCGCACTGACCTGCGCCGCCACGCCCGCCATGGCCGCGTCCCCCTCGCCGTCCCCGACACCGGTGATCCCGTCCGGCCTGTACGGCGACGCCGACCCGACCTACGACGGCGTCTGGCGGCAGTCGCTCGCGCTGCTCGCCCAGGACACCGTGGGCGTGCGGCCCGCGGACCAGGCCGTTGACTGGCTGACCGGCCAGCAGTGCGCCACCGGCGCGTTCGCCGCGTTCCGCGCCGACCCCGCCACACCGTGCGATGCCAAGCTGATGGTCGACAGCAACAGCACGGCCGCCGCCGTCCAGGCCCTCGCCGCGCTCGGCGGGCACGACGCGGCGGTGGACAAGTCCGTCGGCTGGCTGAAGTCGGTGCAGAACGCCGACGGCGGCTGGGGCTACTCCCCCGGCGGCGCGAGCGACGCCAACTCCACCTCCGTCGTCATCGGCGCGCTGACGGCGGCCGGCGAGAAGCCCGCCGGGGTCGTCAAGGGCGGCCACTCCCCCTACGACGCCCTGCTGAAGCTCGCGCTCCCCTGCGACGCGGGCGGCGCCTTCGCCTACCAGCCCGACAAGCAGGGCAAGCTGACCGCCAACGCGGACGCGACGGCCGCCGGCGTCCTCGGCGCGCTCGGCCTGGGCATGGCCCCCGGGGCCGGCCGCGAGACGGACGCCGTGTGCGCCGGGACGGGCCGCGCGACCCCGCAGCAGGCCGCCGCGAGCGGGGCGGCGTACCTGGCGAAGTCCGTCGCCGAGGACAACCACCTGATGTCCGTGCTCCCCGGGGCGGAGAACCAGCCGGACTACGGCAACACCGCAGACGCGGTCGTCGCCCTCGCGGCCCAGGGAGGCGCGGAGCGGGCGGAGAAGCCTCTCGCCTGGCTCGAGAAGAACTCCGCCGCCTGGGCCGAGCAGAGCGGCCCCGCCGCCTACGCCCAGCTGATCTTCGCCGCCCACGCCACGGGCAGCGACCCGCGCGCCTTCGGCGGCACGGACCTGGTCGCCGCCCTGAACGCGACGGGCCCGACGCCGCAGCCGGCCGGGAACACCGGGAAGACGGCGACGGACGAGCCGGGCGACAAGGCCGACGACGCGAAGGGCGAGGACTCCGACGACGGCTACGGCGTGTGGTGGACCGTCGGCGTCTTCCTCGTCGCCGGCATCGGCATCGGCTTCCTGATCAGCGGCCGCCGGAAGCAGCGGCCGTGATACGGCGCTGCGCCGCCCTCGCGCTGGCCGCGCTGCTGTGGGCGCTGGCCGGTCCCGGGCAGGCCCAGGCGGCGGGTTACCGCTACTGGTCCTTCTGGGAGCGCACCGGCGACCGCTGGACCTACGCCACCCAGGGCCCCTCCACCGCCCGCCCCTCCGACGGCGACGTCCAGGGCTTCCGCTTCGCCGTCAGCGCGGACTCGGCGGACGCCTCCAGGCCGCGCGGGACGGCGTCCTTCGCGGCGATCTGCGCCACGACGCCCCCGCGCGACGGCGGCAAGCGGGTGGCGCTGGTCATCGACTTCGGCACGGCGGCGGACGCCACCTCCGGGGAAACCCCGCCGCACCCACGGACGGCCTGCGCCCGCGTCCCGCAGGACGCCTCGACGGCGGAAGCCCTGGCAGCGGTCGCCAAGCCCCTGCGCTACGACGCCAACGCCCTCCTCTGTGCGATCAGCGGCTACCCGAAGACCGGCTGCGGGGAGCAGGTGACCGCCCGGAGCACCGGCCCCGCCCCCGCCGGGAAGCCCGAGGAGGAGGGCCCCTCCCTGGGCCTGTACGCGGGGGGCGCCCTCATAGCGGTCCTGGCGGGCGCGGCGGTGTGGCAGTCCCGGCGGCGCGGGCATGCGTAGCGGCGACGCGCTGCTGCGCCGGGCCGGACGGCCCCCGGCCCCGCAGTCCACCGACCAGGTGCGAACTCCCGACCGGCTCCACCCGGGCGCCTGGTGGTTGTGGGCCCTGGCCCTCGGCGCCGCGGCCACCCGCACCACCAACCCGCTCCTCCTCGCCCTCCTGCTCACCACCTCCGCCTACGTCGTCCTCACCTGCCGCCCCCACACCCCCTGGGCCCGCGGCTACTCCGCCTTCCTGCACCTGGCCCTCGCCGTCCTCCTCATCCGGCTCCTCTTCGTCGTCGCCCTGGGCTCCCCCGTGCCGGGCACGCATGTGATCCTCACGCTGCCCGAAGTCCCGCTCCCCGACTGGGCGCAGGGCATCCGCCTCGGCGGCAAGGTGACCGCGGAGGGTGTGCTCTTCGCCCTGTACGACGGTCTGCGCCTGGCCGCGCTCCTGGTCTGCGTGGGCGCGGCGAACGCCCTCGCCGGCCCGTCCCGCCTGCTGAAGTCCCTGCCCGGCGCGCTGTACGAGGCGGGGGTGGCCGCCGTCGTGGCGCTGACCTTCGCCCCGCATCTCATCGCCGACGTCCAACGCCTGCGCGCGGCTCGCCGGTTGCGCGGCCGGCCGGACAGCGGGCTGCGCGGTCTGCTGCAGGTGGCGCTGCCGGTCCTCGAGGGCGCGCTGGAGCGTTCCGTCGCCCTCGCCGCAGCGATGGACGCCCGCGGCTACGGCCGTACCGCCGAGGTGCCCGCCGCCGTCCGCCGTACGACCACCGCTCTCACCCTGGGCGGCCTGCTCGGCGTGTGCGCGGGGACGTACGGTCTGCTGACGGCCGTCGGCGGGGTGTACGGCCTCCCTCTCCTGCTCGCCGGTCTCCTCGCCGCCCTGGCCGGGCTCCGCCTCGGCGGCCGCCGTTCCCCCCGCACGCGCTACCGCCCCGACCGCTGGACCCCGCGCGGGTGTCTGGTCGCCGGGTCCGGGATCGCCGTCGCCGCGCTCCTCTTCGCGGCCGCCTCCACGGACCCGGCGGGCCTGCGTCCGGGCGTGGTGCCCCTGACCGCGCCCACCCTGCCGCTGTGGCCGGCTGCGGCGATCCTCGTCGGCCTCCTCCCCGCTTTCCTCGCCCCCGCACCACGCCAGGAGCAACCGTCGTGATCCGCTTCGAGAACGTCTCCGTGACGTACGAAGGCGTCCCCGAACCGGCCCTGCGTGGCGTCGACTTCACTGTCCCCGAGGGTGAACTCGTGCTGCTGGCGGGCCCGTCGGGGGTCGGCAAGTCGACGCTGCTGGGCACGGTGAGCGGTCTGGTCCCGCACTTCACCGGCGGCACCCTGAGCGGCCGGGTCACGGTCGCCGGCCGCGACACCCGCACCCACAAGCCGCGTGAGCTGTCCGACGTGGTCGGCACGGTGGGCCAGGATCCGCTCGCCCACTTCGTCACCGACACCGTGGAGGAGGAACTCGCCTACGGCATGGAGTCGTTGGGCCTGCCACCGGCCGTGATGCGCCGCCGCGTCGAGGAGACCCTCGACCTGCTCGGTCTGGCCGCCCTGCGCGACCGCCCGCTGGCGACCCTCTCCGGCGGCCAGCGGCAGCGGGTCGCGATCGGCTCGGTCCTCACCCCGCACCCGAGCGTCCTCGTCCTGGACGAGCCGACCTCCGCGCTCGACCCGGCGGCCGCCGAGGAGGTCCTCGCCGTCCTCCTGCGCCTCGTCCACGACCTCGGTACGACGGTGCTGCTGGCGGAGCACCGCCTGGAGCGCGTCCTGCAGTACGCCGACCAGGTCGCCCTGCTGCCCGCCCCCGGCGCGGCCCCCGTCCTGGGCCCGCCGGCGGAGATCATGGCCGTGTCCCCGGTGTTCCCGCCCGTGGTGGGCCTCGGCCGGCTGGCCGGCTGGTCCCCGCTCCCCCTGACGGTCCGCGACGCCCGCCGCCGCGCCTGCGGCCTGCGCGAACGCCTCGCGGACCGGGAACCCGACGGCGCGGCGGCCGGGACAGCCCCCGCGCCGCCTGCGCCCCGGTCCCCTTCGAGGCCGCCGTGGTGGCGCCGGCGCGGGCCCGCCGACGCTCCCTCGCCCGTGGGCGCGCCCGCGGAGGTCGTGGGCCTCGCCGTCCGCCGCGGCCGGGTGCAGGCGCTCCGTCACGTGGACCTCGCCATCGCCCCCGGCGAGACCATCGCACTCATGGGCCGCAACGGCGCCGGGAAGTCCACGCTGCTCAGCGCCCTCGTCGGCCTGGTCGAGCCGTCCGCCGGGACGGTGCGGGCCGGTGGCGCGGTCCCGCACCGCACCGCGCCCCGCGACCTCGTGCGCCGCGTCGGCCTGGTCCCGCAGGAGCCGCGCGACCTTCTCTACGCCGAGACGGTCGCCGCCGAGTGCGCGGCCGCCGACCGGGACGCGCAGGCCGCCCCCGGCACCTGCCGCGCGCTGGTCTCCGGGCTGCTGCCGGGCATCGCGGACGACACCCACCCCCGCGACCTGTCCGAGGGGCAGCGTCTCACTCTCGCCCTCGCGGTCGTCCTCACCGCCCGCCCGCCCCTGCTCCTCCTGGACGAGCCGACCCGGGGCCTGGACTACGCGGCCAAGGCCCGCCTGGTCGCCGTACTGAAGGAGTCGGCGGCGGCCGGTCACGCGATCGTGCTGGCCACGCACGACGTGGAGCTCGCCGCCGAGCTGGCGCACCGGGTGGTGCTGCTGGCGGAGGGCGAGGTGATCGCGGACGGTCCGACGGCGGAGGTGGTGGTCTCCTCGCCGTCCTTCGCCCCGCAGGTGGCGAAGGTGCTGGCCCCGCAGCCGTGGCTCACGGTGGCGCAGGTGCGGGAGGCGCTCGGGTGACCCGGCAGGCCCGCGCGGTCCGGCTGGGCCCGCGTTCCGTTCTCGCGCTGGTGCTCGTCAGCGCCGTCGGCGTCGTCGCGTTCGCCTGGCCCTTCCTGGCCCCGCCGCACTCCACGGTGAACGCCCACGCCCAGGACGCGCCGTGGCTGTTCGCGGGGCTGCTGGCGCTGCTGGTCGCGGTGGTCGCGGCGACGATCTCGGAGTCGGGGCTGGGCGCGAAGGCCGTCGCGATGCTGGGGGTGCTGGCGGCGACGGGCGCCGCGCTGCGTCCCATCGGCGCGGGCACGGCGGGCATCGAGCCGATGTTCTTCCTGATGGTGCTGAGCGGCCGGGTCCTCGGGCCGGGCTTCGGCTTCGTCCTGGGCTCGGTGACGATGTTCGCGTCCGCGCTGCTCACGGGCGGGGTCGGGCCCTGGATGCCGTTCCAGATGCTGGCGATGGGCTGGTTCACGATGGGCGCGGGCCTGCTCCCGGGCCGGGACCGGCTGCGCGGCCGAGGGGAGCTCGCGCTGCTCGCCGGCTACGGCTTCCTGGCGGCCTTCGCCTACGGCACGGCGATGAACATGCAGGGCTGGCCCTTCCTGGGCGCGGGCACCACGACCATCGCGTTCGACCCGGCGGCCTCCGTCGCGGCGAACCTGGCCTCCTTCGCCGCGTACTGCCTGGCGACGTCCGTCGGCTGGGATCTCGGCCGCGCGGTCGTCACCGTCGTGCTGACCGTGACGCTCGGCCCGGCGGTGCTCAGGGCGCTGCGGAGGGCCACCCGGCGGGCCGCGTTCGAGACCGCGGTCACATTCGAGGACCGCCGGCCGGTGAACCGGCCCACATGACGCGGATCACCTACGATCCCCTTTAGTCGGACATATCGGATGCCATGCACACGTCGAGACCGCCGCTGACCTGCACAGGGACCGGCTCACTGTCGCGACGGCAGAACACCCACATGCGGCCACAACTAGTAAAAGGGGCCATTGCGGGCACCTCCCGGGCCTGTTTCTCTGGATGACGTCGCACGGCGCCGACGAGCCCCACAGGCCCCGGCGCCGACGTGTGCCGGACGCCGCTCACCCACGGTCCGCCGCCGGCCGCGACACCGTCAGTCCCCGAAGAAAAAGGTTCTCCGTGTCCGTCTCCGTCATCCGCCGCCTCGCCTCCCCGAAGAAGACCCTCACCGCCGTCGCCGTGGCCGCCGCCACCGCCGGCATGGCCCTGACCGCGGCGCCGGCACAGGCGGCCCCCGCCGCGCCCTCCGCCGCCGAGGCCCAGGCGATCGCGCACAAGATGATCCCGGACGCCGCCCAGTTCGACGCGTTCAGCAAGATCGTCGAGCACGAGAGCAACTGGGACGTCGACGCCACCAACTCCTCCTCCGGCGCCTACGGCCTCGTCCAGGCCCTCCCCGGCTCCAAGATGGCCACGGCCGGCTCCGACTGGAAGACCAACGCCGAGACCCAGATCAAGTGGGGCCTGGACTACATGAACTCCCGCTACGGCAGCCCGGCCGGCGCCTGGTCCTTCTGGCAGGCCAACGGCTGGTACTGAGCCGCCCGGACAGGCCGACGGCACCCGCCGAGCGGACCGGGCGCAAGCGTCGGCCCCGCCCCGGCGCCGACCCCGCGGGAGCCCGCCGCACGAACGGACGCCGGGCACACGGCACCGCCGCACGGGCCCCGGCCCGCGCCCGCGCCCGCGGCACAGCCGCACTGACGGACCGGCTCAAGCGCCACCCCCCGCACGCCCCCGCGCGGCACCCTGAGCGGCGGCGGCCCCCTGATCCCCCGGGGCCGCCGCCTTCCGCGTTTCCCGGCCGGCTCCGCAGCGCGCTCCCGCCCCGCCCTCACCCGCCCGTGGTCCACTGGACCGATGACCACCGAGCAGCCCCGGTCCGCCACGGACAAGGGCCCCGAAGATCGCGGCCTGCGCCTGGTCGTCGTGCTGCTGGCGCTCACCGGGGTGAGCGGTCTGATCGACGCGGTGAGCTACCTCGGCCTCGGGCGCGTCTTCACCGCGAACATGACGGGCAACGTCGTCATCCTCGGCTTCGCCGCCGCCGGCGCCCCCGGCTTCTCGGTCCACCACTCGGCGACCTCGCTGGCCTGCTTCCTGCTGGGCGCGGTGAGCGGGGGCCGCGTCGCCCGGCGCCCGGGAGACGGCTCCCGCCGCGCCTTCGCGCGCTGGACGCTGGGCGTCGAGGCGGTCCTCCTCGGCGCCGCGTCGGCCGTGGCGTTCACCGCGCCGGAGGGGGCGACCGCCACGACGTACGCGCTCATCGCGACGACCGCCTTCGCGATGGGCCTGCGCAACGCGACCGTGCGCGAGCTGAACGTGCCGGCGCTCACCACGACGACCGTCGTGACGATGACCCTGACGGGCCTGGCCGCCGAGTCCCACGTCGCCGGCGGCAGCGGCGCCCGTACCCGGCGTCGCACGGCGGCGGTTTCCGCGCTGTTCGCGGGAGCGGTGCTGGGCGCGTGGCTGGTGCTCCACCACGGCATGGGCATCCCGCTGCTGCTGGCGTCCCTGGCGTCGGCCGTGCTCGCGGTGACGGCGTCGGGCAGGGACTGAGCCGAGCCCTTGAGGGCGTCACCCCAGGCTGACCCGCAACTCGGGGTCGTCGTAGGCGATCATCTTGTTGGACCAGTCGAAGCCGGGCGCGCCGTCGCCTTCGCGCGCTTGAACCGCCTCAGCGGTTGAGGTCGAGCACCGGCACGCCGCGCCCTTCGTACGCCTTCGGATCCACGGTGGCGACGAGCGCGTCCGCGCCCCACTCAGGCAGATGACGGGCGGCGTGGATCGCCGCCGCGATCCCGAGAGGCACTCCGTCGCGATGCAACCGGGCCACCGCGAGCGCCGCCGCGTGGTCGAGGTCGACGGTGTGCAGGACCTCCAACTGGCCGACGTGCTCGGCGATTCCGAGATGCTCCCGATCGGCTTCCAGGACCGACAGCGTCGGCGCCCACAAGCGCGACTCGGTCTCGAAGTGGGCCCGGTGGACCAGCGCGGAGACCTGTCGGTTGCCGGACAACGCCAGCAGCGTCGGCGCGTCCAGGACCAGGTGATGAAGGATCACGCGGCGTCACCCTGCTGCCTCGCGAAGGCCTCGCGAAGCCTGCGCCCCATCGCGGCGCTCTCTTCGTCGGTCACCTCGACCCCGAAGTGCTCCGCCAGATAGGCACGGGCCCGCTCCGCCCGCTCACGCCGCTCCTCCTCGGTCAGCGTGGACTCCGCGAAGTCCTGCACCAGGGACCGGATCGACGTCCCCCGCGACTCCGCTATCACGGCCAGGCGGTCCCGGACTTCGGCGGGCACTCGGATCATCGCATCTGCCATGGGGCGAGTATACGCCGCCGTATACACCCCTCACTCGACGGCGACCCGCAACTCCTTCACCCCGTTGATCCAGGCGGACCGCAGCCGCCGTGGGTCGCCGACCAGGCGCAGCCCCGGCATGGCGTCGGCGATGGCGTTGAAGATCAGGTCGATCTCCAGCACCGCCAGCGACTTGCCGAGGCAGAAGTGCGGCCCGCCGCCGCCGAATCCCAGGTGGGGGTTGGGGTCGCGGGTGACGTCGAACGCGTCGGGCCGGTCGAACACCTCGGGATCGTGGTTGGCGGAGGCATAGAAGAGTCCGACCCGCTCGCCCTTCCTGATCGTCCGCCCGCCGAGTTCGGTGTCCTGGGTGGCGGTGCGCTGGAAGGCGAACACGGGCGTGGCCCAGCGGACGATCTCCTCGGCGGCGGTGGAGGGCCGCTCCCGCTTGTAGAGCTCCCACTGCTCGGGGTGCGTGAGGAAGGCGTGCATGCCGTGGGTGATGGCGTTGCGGGTGGTCTCGTTGCCGGCGACGGCGAGCATCAGCACGAAGAAGCCGAACTCGTCGGAGTTGAGGTTGCCCTGGTCCTCGGCGGCCACGAGGGTGCTGACGATGTCGTGCGCCGGGCACTGTTTCCGGTCGGCGGCCATCGTCATGGCGTACGAGATGAGCTCGGCGGCGGACTGCGCGCCGACCTCCTCGGTGATCGCGTACTCGGGGTCGTCGTAGGCGATCATCTTGTTGGACCAGTCGAAGATCTTGGTCCGGTCGCCCTGGGGGATGCCGATCAGCTCCGCGATGGCCTGGAGGGGCAGTTCGCAGGCGACGGAGGTGACGAAGTCGAAGGGGCCGTCGAGTTCGCGGGCGGCGGTGACGATGGCGCCCGCCCGGTCCCGCAGCCGCTGCTCCAGCGCGCGGATCGACCGTGGCGTGAACCCGCGTTGCACGATCTGCCGCACCCTGGTGTGCTCGGGGGGGTCCATGTTCAGCAGGATCAGCCGCTGCGCGTCGATGGAGTCGCGCCGGATGTGCTCGTTGAAACGGATGATGGCGGTGTTGACGGTGGACGAGAACAGTTCGGGGTGGGTGGAGACGTACCGGACGTCGGCGTGACGGGTCACCGCCCAGTAACCCTCGTCCTGGAAGCCGGCCACGTTTCCCGACTGGGGGATCCAGCGGACCGGCTCGGCCCGGCGCAGTTCGGCCAACTCGGGCAGGGGGACGTGGTGTTGCAGCAGGTCGGGGTCGGTGAAGTCGAACCCGTCGGGAAGCGCTGGACAGTGCATGGGCAGCTCCAGCCGTCGGACCAGTCACCTGACGGTCCATCAGAAACAGGGTGCGGCGACGGTAGTTCAGGGCTCTGAAGCTTGCAAGACCCTTGCGGTGACGTACGTCACGTCCGCAGACTGCACAGAGCAGAACTAGAACACGTACTAGTTCCGGGAGGATCCGCACCCATGGCTGCCGAACCCGTGATCGTGGAAGCCGTCCGCACCCCCATCGGCAAGCGCGGCGGCGCGCTCGCCAATCTTCACCCCGCCTACCTCCTCGGCGAGACCTACCGCGAACTCCTCGGCCGCACCGGCATCCCCGCCGACGCCGTGGAGCAGATCGTCGGCGGCACCGTCACCCACGCCGGCGAGCAGTCCATGAACCCCGCCCGCACGGCCTGGCTGACGATGGGCCTCCCCTACGAGACGGCGGCGACGACGGTCGACTGCCAGTGCGGCTCCTCGCAGCAGGCGTCCCACATGACCGCCAACATGATCGCGGCGGGCGTCATAGACGTCGGGATCTCCTGCGGGGTGGAGGCGATGTCGCGCGTGCCGCTCGGCTCGGGCTCGAAGCACGGCCCGGGCAAGCCGTTCCCCGACGAGTGGAACGTCGACCTGCCGAACCAGTTCGAGGCGGCGGAACGCATCGCCCGCCACCGGGGGCTCAGCCGCGACGACGTCGACGCCCTGGGCCTGCTCAGCCAGACGCGAGCCGCCGACGCCTGGTCGGAGGAGCGCTTCAAGCGGGAGACCTTCGCGGTCCAGGTCCCCACGACGGAGGAGGAGCAGGCCGCCGGCCAGGGCATGTGGCGCCTGGTCGACCACGACGAGGGCCTGCGCGACACCTCCCCGGAGGCCCTGGCCCGGCTGAAGCCGATCATGCCGACGGCGGTGCACACGGCCGGCAACTCCTCCCAGATCTCCGACGGCGCGGCGGCGATCATGTGGGCGTCCAAACGGATGGCCCGCGCCCTGAAACTGAAGCCCAGGGCGCGGATCGTGGCCCAGGCCCTGGTCGGCGCGGACCCCCACTTCCACCTGGACGGCCCCATCGACGCGACACGGGCGGTGCTCGGCAAGGCGGGCATGTCCCTCAAGGACATGGACCTCGTCGAGATCAACGAGGCCTTCGCGTCCGTGGTGCTGTCCTGGACGAAGGTCTTCGACCAGGACCTGTCGAAGGTCAACGTCAACGGCGGCGCGATAGCCCTCGGCCACCCGGTCGGAGCGACGGGCGCCCGCCTGATCACCACGGCCCTCCACGAACTGGAACGCACGGACAAGGAGTTCGCCCTCATCACCATGTGCGCGGGCGGCGGCCTGGCCACGGGGACGATCATCCAGCGGATCTAGTGCCCCGGCCGCGCCAGCGCCACGCCGGGGAGAGAAACGGGGGCGGGGCGTTGACGGGGTCGTTAGGGTTCCTAAGTAGATGTCACGTGCCGAGTTCACACGAGAGGCAGAGCAGCGCATGAGCGAGTCGCAGGTTTGGGACGCCGTCGACGCCTACTTCACCGACCACCTCTCCCCGGACGACGAGGTCACCTCCGCGGCCCTGCGCGACAGCGACGCCGCCGAGCTGCCGCCGATCAGCGTCACGGCCGCGCAGGGCAAGCTGCTCCAGCTGCTCGCCGAGATCCAGGGGGCCCGCGCGATCCTGGAGATCGGCACCCTCGGCGGGTACAGCACGATCTGGCTGGCCCGCGCGCTCCCGGCCGACGGCCGGCTGATCACCCTGGAGTACAGCCCGAAGCACGCCGAGGTCGCCGCCCGCAACATCGCCCGCGCGGGCCTCGACAAGCAGGTCGAGGTGCGGGTCGGCCCGGCCCTGGAGTCACTGCCGCTGCTCGCCGACGAGAACCCGCCCCCGTTCGACCTGGTCTTCATCGACGCGGACAAGGTCAACAACCCCCACTACCTCGAATGGGCGCTGAAGTTGACCCGCGCGGGAAGTCTCATCGTCCTGGACAACGTGGTGCGCGGCGGCCGGGTCGTCGACGCGGCCAGCGACGCGGACGACGTGCGCGGGACCCGCGCCGCCATCGAACTCATCGGCTCGCACCCGCGGTTGAGCGGCACCGCGGTCCAGACGGTGGGGGCGAAGGGCTACGACGGGTTCGCGCTGGCCCGCGTGCTGGCGTAGCCCCGCGGGGCTCCCCGGGGCTACGCCTCGTGGAAGAACCCGACGTTGACGCTGCGCGGGCCGGTGCGGTCGACGACGACGATCTCGCCGACGCCGCCCCGCGGCAGCTGCACCGTGCCGCCGTAGGGGATGGTCTGGGCGTACTCGCCGACGACCAGCCGGACCTCGGAGGACGGGTCCGGCTGGGAGCCGCGCAGCCAGCTGACCTGCCAGACGCCCTCCGGCCCGCACAGGAACTCCAGGTGGACCCGGGAGACGAACAGCCAGTCCTCGGGGGTCACGAGGCGGCAGACGGACTTGTCCCGGCCCACCCGCAGCACCGCCCCCGGCTCGCTGGGCGCGTCGGCCATGAGCATGCCGGCCGTGGCACCCTCTTCCGTCCCCGAGACGGTGGCCATGGTGAGTTCGAGCACGTGCGCTCCTCGTGACTGTGTCCGACAGTGGCGTGCAAGTGACCTTGCACAGCGGCCGCATACTAAATCGCCCGGCCCCGCCACGTCCGGCACAATGGACGCATGACCGAGCGAAAGCCACCCGGTGTTCCGTTCGACTCCTGGATCGACAAGCAGATCCGGGACGCGCAACTCCGGGGCGAGTTCGATCAACTCCCGGGCGCTGGAAAGCCGTTGGAGTCCGGCGCCGACACGGCGTACGACGAACTGTGGTGGATCAAGCGCAAGATGGCGCGCGAGGGGCTCTCGGTGCTTCCGCCGGCGCTCGCGCTGCGCAAGGAGGCGGAGGACGCCCTGGCGGCGGCGTACGCGGCCCCTTCGGAACGCCTCGTCCGGAAGATCATCACGGACGTCAACGTCAAACTCCGCGACATGATGTTCAAGCCGCCGCCCGGCCCCCCGCTCGGGATGCAGCCGTACGACGTCGAAGCGGTCGTACGTCAGTGGCGGGAGCGCCGGGAGGCGGCTTCGGAGAACAGCTGACGCGTCGGGCACGACACGCGCCTGTCGGCACGCACACTCACACGTGCAGGAGCCGCTCCGTCAGTTCGCGGTAGTCCCGCAGGGCCAGGCGGAGCTGCTCGGTGTCGACGGCCGTGGCGGCGGCGTCGCCCTTCCTGCCGCCCTGGGCGCCGCCGCCCTCGGCGAGCTGCCAGGAGCCGCGCAGGGTGCGGCGGCGGTCGTTGACGGCGTCGGTGAAGCGGGCGGCCAGTTCCTCCAGGACGTGGTCGGCCTCCTCGACGGCGTCACGCGGCCGGTCCACGAACCCGGCGACCGCGTGGTGCAGCCGGGAGGCGAGCTCGTCGCACTCCTCGTTCGGCAGCAGCGGGGAGCCCTGCGGGCCGTGCGAGCGGTCGGCAGCGGAGTGCGGCCGCGCCGACGGCGTGTCCGTGCGGGTCGTGTCGGCGTCCGCGCCGGTGCGCTCCTCGGTGCCGGTCACGCCGGAGGTCCCGCCCGGGAGGGTGTCCCGTGCGTCCCTCGTCTCCCGGCCGGTCGTCGGGTCGGCCGCGCCCGCGCCGGTGCGCTCCTCGGTGCCGGTCACGCCGGGGGTCCCGCCCGGGAGGGTGTCCCGTGCGTCCCTCGTCTCCCGGCCGGTCGTCGGGTCGGCCGCGCCCGCGCCGGGGGACGTCGTGTCCTTGTGGACGGGGTCCACGGGGCTGACGGGCGTCACCGGGTTCACCCGGGCCCGTCCGGTCTGCTCCGGGGTCGTCGTCCGTTCGCGGTCCTCGCCGCTCGAAGTCACGTCGGGCATTCCTCTCAGCTCTCCTTCGTCTGGTGCCGGTGGAAGCCTCGCGGCAGGTGGAGGCTGGAGCGGTGCTCGCTTCGCGCGTGGGTCTCGCGGCCCTGCGTCACCCCGGCCGGCGACCGGTGACGGCCGGCCCCGTGCCGGCCCTCCTTCACCAGCTCGTCGAAGAGGGCGCGGGCCTCGACCATGGCGGACCGCAGGTCCTCGGTGCCGGGGGCCTGGCCGTTGCGCGCGCCGCCGTCGGCGTGGAAGCGCGCCACGTGGTGCACGTGCCGGTAGCCGTTGACGTGGCGCGGGTGGTGCACGGAGAGCGCGGCGACCTGCTCGTCGTACTGCGCGCCGTCCGGGAAGCCCCGGGCGCCCGCCACCTCCGCGACCAGCCGGTCGGCCTCGGCGACCGCCTCACGGGGCGAGTCGACGAAGCGCTCCTGCGCCGCCGTCCAGCGGGCCTCGAACCGCTCGCGCTCGGCGGGCTCCAGCGGACGCTCCTGCAGTCCGCCGTGCCGCTCCACGAGTGTGCCGAGCTCCCGCTCGGCGGCCTTGACGTCTCCGCCGTGCCGGGCCACGGCACGGTCGTACTCGGGCCCGAAGCGATGCTTCAGGCTGCGTCCCCCGTGCGGCCCTCGGGACCGCACGGCCAGGACGGCCGCGACGGCGATGACGGCCGCCACGATCACGATCAGAGCGATGATCACGCCTGTGGACATGGTTGCCTTCCGATGTGGTCGGCCCCGCGGGCCGGTTCACGATTCCGGGTTGCCCGGAAGACGTCGTACAAACGGCGGGCAAAGCCGCGCGACGCCCACGACAATGACCGGCATGAGCGTCGCGACCGCATGGACCATCGCCCCGGAACCCGTGGACTCCCCCGTCGCCGCCGCGTTGTGGCGGGAGTACTACACGGAGGTCAGCGACCGCTGGTACCTGCTGCACGAGGGGCGCAGGACCGACCCGGCCGAGCTGGAGCGGGAGATCGCCGCCGGGAGAGGGGATCGGCTGACACCGCCGCGGGGTCTGTTGCTGGTCGCGTGGTACGAGGGCGCGCCGGCCGGGAGCGCGGGCGTACGGCTGCTGGACGCGGCGACGGCCGAGCTGACGCGGGTGTTCCTGCTGCCCGGGGCCCGGGGCAGGGGCGGCGCGGCGCTGCTGGTCGCCGCCGCCGAGGAGAGCGCCCGCGCGTCGGGGGCGACCCGGATGATCCTGGACACCCGCGGCGACCTGGTCGAGGCCCGCGCCCTGTACGCGCGGCTCGGGTACGCGGAGACCGAGCCGCACAACGACGACCCGTACGCCGACCACTGGTTCACGAAGAGCCTGAGCTGAGGCGCCGGACAGCTACGCCGGCCGTGTCACCGGCCGCTCGTCGTGCGGCTGCTCGCGGTCCGAGCCGCACAGTTCGCCGCCCAGCTCCCTGACCAGGCGGGTCAGGTCGGTGGGGCGGTCCGGGCCCCACCAGTCGCCGAGCAGTTCGGCGAGGGACTCCTCGCGGGCCCCGGCCAGCCGGCGGGCCACCGTCCACCCCTCGTCGGTGAGGACCAGGTCGAGGCCCTCGCGCCGGGCCAGCCCGCGTTCCTCGATCTGCCGGGTGCCGTCCAGGATCACCGGGAGCGGGACGGTGCTGCGCTCGGCGAGCCGGGACGGCTCGACGCTGCCGTACCGGCGGATGCGCAGCAGCATCCAGCTGGCGACCGGGAGGAGGTCGTAGCCGGCCCGGGCGGTGATCGTGCGGTAGATCTCGCGGCGTCCCTCCCGGGTGCCGAGCAGGGACAGGGCCCGGCAGACCTCGTCGTAGGAGGAGCGTTCGACGGGGTTGCTGGCGAGGGTCTCCGTCACGTCCGGCGCGGTGACCGAGCCGCGCAGCGGTTCCTCCTTGAGGAACCAGGCGAGGACGAAGCCGGCGAGGGCGACGGGCGCCGCGTACAGGAAGACGTCGGTGATGGAGGTCGCGTACGCGTGCAGGACCGGCGGGCGCAGTGCGGCCGGGAGCGCGGCGATGCCCCGCGGGTCGGCCTCCAGCGCGTCGGCGGAGACGCCGGCGGGGAGGGTGACGCCCCGGAAGGCGTCGGCGAGTTCGTCGCCGAGGCGGCCGGCGAACACCGTGCCGAAGACGGCCACGCCGAAGGACGCGCCGATGGAGCGGAAGAAGGTCGCGCCGGAGGTGGCGACGCCGAGATCCTCGTAGGAGACGGCGTTCTGCACGATGAGGACGAGGACCTGCATCACCAGGCCGAGCCCGAGGCCGAAGACGAAGAACACGGTGCTCATCTCCGCCGTGGAGCTGCCCTCGTCCAGCCGGTGCAGGAGCAGCAGGCCGATGGTCGTGACGGCGGTGCCGGCGACGGGGAACACCTTCCAGCGGCCGGTGCGGCTGACGATCTGACCGGAGACGGTGGACGACAGGAGCATGCCGACCACCATGGGGAGCATGTGCACGCCGGACAGGGTGGGCGAGACGCCTTGGACGACCTGGAGGAACGTCGGCAGGTAGGTCATCGCGCCGAACATGGCGAAGCCGACGATGAAGCTGATGACCGCGGAGAGGGTGAAGGTGCGGATGCGGAACAGCTTGAGGGGGAGGACGGGTTCGGCGGCGCGGCGTTCCACGGCCACGAACGCGACGACGAGCAGGACGCCCAGCACGGCGAGTCCGACGATCTGCGGCGAACCCCAGGCCCAGGTGGTGCCGCCGAGGGAGGCCACGAGGACCAGGCAGGTGGCGACGGCGGCGATGAGGAAGGTGCCCAGGTAGTCGATGACGTGCTCGGTCGCCTTGCGCGGGATGCGCAGGACGGCCGCGATGACGGCGAGGGCGACGACGCCGACGGGCAGGTTGACGTAGAAGACCCAGCGCCAGCTGAGGTGTTCGGTGAACAGACCGCCGAGGAGGGGTCCGAGGACGCTGGTGGCGCCGAAGACCGCGCCGAACAGTCCCTGGTAGCGGCCGCGGTCCCGGGGCGCGACGATGTCGCCGACGATCGCCATCGACAGCACCATCAGCCCGCCGCCGCCGAGGCCCTGCACGGCCCTGAAGGCGATGAGCTGGGCCATGTCCTGGGCCATGCCGCACAGTGCCGAACCCACCAGGAAGATCACGATCGCGATCTGGAACAGCTTCTTGCGCCCGTACTGGTCGCCGAGTTTGCCCCACAGCGGCGTCGCAGCGGTCGACGCCAGCAGGTACGCCGTGACCACCCAGGACAGGTGCTCCATGCCGCCGAGGTCGCTGACGATGGTGGGCAGCGCGGTCGACACGATCGTCTGGTCGAGGGCGGCGAGCAGCATGCCGAGCAGCAGGGCGCCGATCGAGACGAGGACGCCGCCGGGAACGTGCTCCTGGCGCGGATCCCCCGTCCTGGCATGTGCGTCCAGGGCCATGAATGCCTCCCGGGGCTGTCGCGAACACCTCCATCGTGATCGGTGTGACCCGTTATGGCCTCTCGAGTCCCGTTGGTTCCTCCTCCGGGCCGCCGGCCGTGTCGAGGTCGTCCGGGATCGTACGGGTGTCCGACGGGCGGTCGTGTGGAGGTTCTGGGTAGTCTCTGGAGTTCGTACGGGGAGGGGCGAACAGGTGAACGAGCCGACGGCGTGGCAGGGACGACCGGGACAGCACAGGCTTCCGTGCCCCGAGTGCGGGGCGCTCCGCGCGGCGGACAACACCCCGTCCTGCGCCTGCGCGCGGCGCGCGGCCGAGGCCCTGCGCGACACGCGTGAGGCGGAGGCGGCCGCGGCGGGGGACTTCGATCCGCTCCGCATACGGCCCTACGTGGAACTGGACGGCGAGGGCGGTGCTCCCGGCACGGCGGACGCCCCGCCCGCGGACGGCGTCTCCGCGAGCGACCTGACCATGCCGCTGCCGGCCGTCCCCTCGGCGGCGTCCGACGCCACCATGCCGCTGCGCGCCGTGAGCCCCGCCGGTGCGGACGCGCGCACGACGGCGCTCCCCGCCGTGTCGGGCCCGGGGCCCTTAAGCACCGGCGAAGGCCCGGACACGAGGGACGCGTACGGCGACGACGGGGAGCCGCGCGGCCGGCGCCGTCGCCCGCTGCTGATCGCGGCGGCCGCCGGGGCGGTGGCGGTCGTCGCGGCGGTGGGGTTCGCCGGCGGGCTGTTCACCTACGAGAAGCCCACTCGCGACGGCGCCGCCCCGGAGGACGTCCGGGCGGCCGTGCCGGAGACCTCGCCCAGCGCGGACGCCTCCGCGTCGCCGTCGGCGAGCCCGCCCGGGTCACCCTCGGACTCCCCCAGCGCCTCCCCGTCGCCTTCCGCGAGCGGGAGCCCGTCACCGTCCCCCTCCGCGTCGCCGTCGAACGCCTCGCCGTCGGCATCCCCGTCGGCCTCCCCGACTCCGTCGGCCGGCCCGAGCACGACCGCGCCGCCCCCCAGGCCCGGGAACGGGGCCGCCGACGCGGGCGTGGCCAGCCCCGGGGCGAGCGTCCTGCGGCCGGGCGACCGGGGGGACGAGGTCACGGAACTCGAGCTCCGTCTGAGCCAGTTGTCCCTCTACGACGCCAAGCCCGACGGTGTCTTCACCCGCCAGGTGGAGGAGGCGCTGCGCACCTACCAGCGGTCCCGGGGGATCCAGGGCGAGGAACTCGGCGTGTACGGGCAGCTGACCCGGGCCCGCCTGGAGTCGGAGACGCACGAGCCTTGAAGGGCCGGCGTCCCGACGGCCGACGCCTCCGACGACACCCCCCACGACGCCTCCGCCGGCGCTTCCGACACGGCAGGGCGCTGACCCGCGCCCGCGGGGGCCTCAGCCCACGTGCAGGCGCACGCCCCCGGTGACGGCCTCCACGCGCACGCGCCGCAGATCCGGCACCACGACGTCCGGTTCATGCGCCGCCGCGCGTGCCCCGACGCCCACGACGCGCATCCCGGCCGCCCGCCCGGCGGCGATGCCCGCGCCGGAGTCCTCGAACACCACGCACTCCTCGGGGGCGACGCCCAGCTCCGCCGCGCCCTTGAGGAAGCCCTCGGGGTCCGGCTTGGAGGTGCCCACCGACTCCGCGGTGACGCGCACCCGCGGCAGGTCCAGTCCCGCCGCCGCCATCCTCGCCGTGGACAGGGGGGCGTCCGCCGAGGTGACCAGGGCGTGCGGGACGCCGCGGAGGGAGGCGAGGAACTCGGGAGCCCCGGGGACCGGGACGACGCCGTCCATGTCGGCGGTCTCCTCGGCCAGCATCCGCGCGTTGTCCTCGAGGTTGAGCTCCCTCGGGCGGTCGGGCAGCAGCAGGGCCATCGAGGCGTGGCCCTGGCGGCCGTGGACGACCCGCATGACCTCGTCGCCGTCGAGCCCGTGCCCGGCGGCCCAGCGCCGCCAGATCCGTTCCACGACGGCGTCGGAGTTGACCAGGGTGCCGTCCATGTCGAGCAGGAGGGCGCGGGCGGTCAGGACGGTGGGGGCGGACACGGGGGCCGGCATCGGCGACTCCAGCACGGTCGGGCGCGCGCCCGGCAGGCGGAACGCGCGCGGGGGCGGACGGCATGCGCGGACGGGGGGCAGGGGACGCGTGGAGAAGAACAAGGCGGCCCCGCCCGCCGGTCAGGGAAAACGGGCGGGAGCCACTTTGTTTCCCCACGGTACAAAACATCCGGGGGTGCACGCCACCCTTGAGCCGCACCGTCCCACCCGGCGTCGTCTCACCCTGCGCCCCACCTCACCCGCCGCCCCCGTCACCCGGTGTCGGCCGCCCGCCTCACCCGGCGATCGCCTCCCACAGGCTCCACGCCCCCAGGGCCAGCATCAGCGCCGCCGCGATCCGCGTGATCAGCCGCAGCGGCACCCGCTTCATGAGGGCCTTACCGCCGACGATGCCGAGCCCGGCCACCGCCCACAGCGCCAGCACCGCGCCGAGGCCGACGGAGAGCGGATCGTCGTAGCGGGCGGCGAGGTTCGCCGTCATGATCTGGGTCAGATCGCCGAACTCGGCGACGAGGATGAGCATGAAGCCCGCGCCGAAGACCTTCCAGAAGGACTGGTTCTCGGGCGTGCGGACCTCGTCCTCGTCGTCGTCCTTCTTCCTCAGCAGTACGGCCGCGCCGCCGAGGAAGAGCACACCGGTCAGCGCGTGCACGATCTGCTGCGGCAGCAGCGTCAGCACGCTGCCCGCCGCGACGGCGAGCGCGACGTGCACGGCGAAGGCGGCGGCGACGCCGGCGAAGACGTAGGAGGCGCGGTAGCGGGTGCCCAGGACGAGGCCGGCGAGGGCGGTCTTGTCGGGCAGTTCGGCGAGGAAGACGACGCCGAAGACGAGCGCCGTCACGGTAACGCTGATCAAGGTTCCTCAATCGGTCGGGCTGCCCCACCGAGAGCGCGGGGGGCCTGTCGGCCCTGCGGAGACGCCTCGGCACGGCAGCGCACACGGCGCCCGCGCCGGACGGCACGGGCGTGCACTGCTTGCCGAAGGTCTCGCTGGCGGATCCACACGGGTGCGGATCGGCCTCCGGGCGCCGGCCCGGCATCCGTCACGAGGACGGGCCGAGCAGTATGTCGACGGTCCGGCGAAGAGCTACTCCCCTTCTGCGCCGTCCATGGTACGTGACACCTGCACCGGCCTCGCCCGCCGGTGACGCTCGCCACATCCCCGCACGCCGCCGAAAAGCTTCACACCGAACGTCTTGTCGTGTCATGCGCACGTCACTAACTTCTCACCGCACGCACACCTCCCCGCAACGCGGCCCCGCGAGCATTCCCCCGCTCGCACCGCAACGCCCTCACCCCTCAAGGGAGTTCGTATGTCCCGCAGGCCCTCTGTCTACGCGCGTCAACGGCTCAGCATACTCGCGGCGCTCACCGGACTGGCAGCCTCCGTCGCGCTGTTCAACGGCCCGGCCGCCTCCGCCACCCTCCCCACCCCGGTCAGCGCCGCCACCGCCCGCACCTACCTCGCCTCGCTCACGGTGGCCGCCGAGGACCGCACGGGCTACGACCGCGATCTGTTCAACCACTGGATCACCGTCAGCGGCTCCTGCAACACCCGCGAGACCGTCCTCAAGCGCGACGGGTCCAACGTGGTCGTCAACTCCGCCTGCACCGCCACCGGCGGCAGCTGGTACTCCCCCTACGACGGAGCCACCTGGACCGCCGCCGCCGACCTGGACATCGACCACGTCGTGCCGCTCGCCGAGGCCTGGGACTCCGGCGCCGGCGGCTGGACCAGCGCCAAGCGCCAGAACTTCGCCAACGACCTGACGCGCCCGCAGCTCATCGCCGTCACCGACAACGTCAACCAGGCCAAGGGCGACCAGGACCCGGCCGAGTGGATGCCGTCGGTCTCGTCCTACCGCTGCACCTACGTCCGCGCCTGGGTGCAGGTGAAGTACTACTACGGCCTGTCGGTCGACTCCGCCGAGAAGAGCGCGCTCACGAACCAGCTGGCGAGCTGCTGATCCGGCGACCGCACGCGGTTCGCCGCCGGGATCTCCCCACCGCGCCCCGTCATTCCGTACCGTACGGGGCGACGGAGGAGGCGATCACATGGCCGGACTGCGGCTGGGACCCCTGCTGAGATACGCCGACAGCACGTCCGCGACCGTATGGGTCGAGGCGAGCCGTCCGTGCGCCGCCGAAGTGCGCTGCGCGGACGGCTCCGGCGGCACCGCCCGCACCTTCCAGGTGGCGGGACACCACTACGCCCTGATTCCGGTGACCGGCCTCTCCCCGGGAACCGACACGCCGTACGAGGTGTTCCTCGACGGCACACGCGTGTGGCCGGCGCCGGACGCACCCTCGTCGTTTCCGCCGTCGGTCATCCGCAGCCCGGCCGGCGGCGACGACGTGCGCGTGGCGTTCGGCTCCTGCAGGTGGGCGGCGCCCGCCGCCGACGCGCACGACCCCGTGGGCCCCGACGCCCTGGACAGCCTCGCCGCGCGCATCGCCGCCGACCCGGAGGGCGAGCGGCCCGACGTCCTGCTGCTGCTCGGCGACCAGGTGTACGCCGACGAGACCTCCGACGCGACGCAGCGCTGGCTGGCCGCCCGCCGCGACACCGACGAACCGCCGGGCACGGGAGTCGCGGACTACGAGGAGTACACCCACCTCTACTACGAGTCCTGGCTCGACCCCGAGATCCGCTGGCTGCTGTCCACCGTGCCCAGTTGCATGATCTTCGACGATCACGACGTCATCGACGACTGGAACACCTCCGCCTCCTGGCTGACCGACATGCGGGCCACCCACTGGTGGAGCGAGCGGCTGCTGAGCGGGCTGATGTCGTACTGGGTATATCAGCACCTGGGCAACCTCTCCCCCGCCGAGCTGGCCGCCGACCCCCTCTACGCGGCCGTGTGCGCCACGCCCGACGGCACCGACGCGCTGCGCGAGTTCGCCTGCCGCGCCGACGCCGACTCGGCTTCCGCGCGCTGGAGTTACCGGCGGGACTTCGGCCGGGTGCGGCTGGTGATGGTGGACTCGCGGGCGGCGCGCGTGCTGGAGGAGAGCGAGCGCTCGATGCTCGACCCGGGCGAGGCCGAGTGGCTGCGCGCCCAGGTGCTGGACGAGCCCGGTTCCTACGACCACCTCCTCGTCGGCACCTCCCTGCCCTGGCTGCTGCCTCATCTGGTGCACGACGTCGAGGGCTGGAGCTCGGCCCTGTGCCGGGGCGAACGGGGCGCTCGCTGGGCGCGGTTCGGGGAGTGGCTGCGGCGCAAGGCGGACCTGGAGCACTGGGCGGCGTTCCCGTCGTCGTTCGCCGAACTGACCGGCCTGTTCGCGGAGATCGGCACCGGCCCGCAGGCCCCGGCGACGGTGCTCGTGCTCTCCGGGGACGTGCACCACGCGTACGTGGCCGAGACCCGGTGGCGGGACGGCTCGCCGGACGCGCGGGTGCTCCAGCTGACGTGCTCGCCCGTCCACAACTCCGTCCCGCTGTCGATGCGGGTGGGTTTCCGCTTCGGGTGGAGCGCGGTGGCGCGGGCCCTAGGACGCCGGTTCCGACGGCACGGGCACTGCGCCCGACCGCCCGTCAGCTGGCGCAAGAAGGGCGGGCCCTGGTTCGGCAACCAGCTCATGACACTGACGCTGCGCGGTCGTTCGGCCCGGTTGCGGTTGGAGCAGGTGAAGCCGGCGCGGAACGGCGGGCGGCCCGGCCTGGAGACGGTCATGGAGTCACGGCTGAGCGGGTCCTGAGGGGGGCCGGCGGCGGGAATCCGGTCGCCGTGGGTGCACATTCGGTCACCCGAGAGGCAAATCAAGTCTCAGTCAGTCGTATTCGGTCGCGTTGGGTGTGGATTCGGTCACTCTCTCGGTAGCGCACCCGGGCACAGAAAGCGCTCTACGTGCTGCGCTGTCACCAGGAAAGCGCCAAGGGGAATCCAAGCGGTGGCCAAATGTTGAACTTGCAAGCATCGCCGGAATCCGCCTACCGTGGGTCACTCGTTCGGTACCGCCGCCCCCACCGACCGGTCCGTCCCCAGGACCGGTCGTCTTGACCGAAACCGAAGGAGTACCCCCCTCATGTCCGCTCGTCTCGACAGCGCACAGCCGTACGCGCTCGGCCTGTTCCGCATCGTCGTAGGCCTGCTCTTCGCCTGCCACGGCGCCGCCTCGCTCTTCGGCGTCCTCGGCGGGGCCGTCGGCACCGACGGAGGGACCGTCAGCGCCGGCACCTGGCCCGGCTGGTACGCGGCCGTCATCCAACTGGTCGGCGGCACCCTCGTGATGCTCGGTCTGGGCACCCGCGCCGCCGCGTTCATCGCCTCGGGTTCCATGGCGTACGCGTACTTCAAGGTCCACCAGCCGGAGGCGCTGTGGCCGATGCAGAACGGCGGCGAGGCGTCCGCGATGTTCTGCTGGGCCTTCCTGCTGCTGGTCTTCACCGGCTCCGGCGCGTTCGGGCTGGACCGGCTGTTCAGCCGGCGCACCGCGCGTGAGCAGGAGCAGGAGCCGGCGGCGCGCGAGGCGGCCGTCACGGCCTGACCCGTCACGGCCGGACGCCGACGACCGGCCCGTCGCGGCCCCACCCACGCGGTCGTACCCGGGGCGCCCTCTCCGTTCGCACGGGGAGGGCGCTTTCCGTCGTCGACCCGGCGGGGCCCTTCTGCCGCTCCGCGCACGGTCGTTGAGGCGGCTCGCGGGTCTGTGCGTTGCCGAACACACGCGCACCCTGTGACCCTTCTGTCACATCATCGGCGTACGCTGTATGGCTGTCATGGCCGCACCTGCCGCTCCCCCGCGACACCGCGGCGAGGCCGGCCGCTACGGGGGAGACCGGGGAGTTCGGGGTGTTCGAGAGTGTGGGGGCGTGGGCGCTGATCGGCGCCCCGTGGATCTATGTGCTGGTGGCGCTGTCGGTGCTGCTCGACGTGTTCCTGCCGGTGCTGCCGAGCGGGGTGCTCGTCATCGCCGCGGCGACGGCCGCCGCCGCGGGCTCGGGGGCGGCGACCGGACGGCTGCCGCATCAGGTACCGGACATCCTGGCCCTGATCCTGTCCGCGGCGACCGCGTCCGTGCTGGGCGACCTGGCCGCGTACCGGCTGGCCTGGCGCGGGGGCGCGCGTCTGGACCGCGCCATATCCCGCTCCCGGCGGCTCACCACCGCGCAGGCGCGTCTCGGCGGGGCGCTCGCGCGGGGCGGCGGGGCGCTGTTCGTGCTGGCCCGGTTCGCGCCGGCCGGCCGCTCGGTCGTCTCCTTCGTCGCGGGCGCCGCGCACCGGCGCCCGCGTGACTTCGTCCCGTGGTCGGCGCTGGCGGGTCTGTCCTGGGCGGCGTACAGCGCGGCGCTCGGGTACTACGGCACCCAGTGGCTGGGGACGGCATGGCTGGCCACGGCGGTGTCGGTGCTGGCGCTGTTCGGAGCGGGAGCGGGAGCGGCATACGTCATGCGCCGCCAACCGGCCTGACCGACGCGACGCCCCGGCCTACGGCTGCCGCCGCCCCCAGGGACCGCCCTGCCAGCCGGCCTGACCGGCACGGTGGCCCGGCGTGGGACTGCCGCCGCCGGAAAGACCGGCCGCCGCCGACTTGACCGACACGACGCGGGGCTGCCACCGCCGGAGAAACCGGCCGCCAGCCGACCTGACCGACACGACGCCCCGGGTGTGGGACGCCGCCGCCCCGAGGGACCGGCTGCCAGCCGGCCTGACCGGCACGGCGCTCCGGCCTGCGGCTGCCACCGCCGGAGAAACCGGCCGCCCGCAGGCCCGACCGGCACGGCGCTCCGCCGCGGGACTGACGCCACCGGAAGGACCGGCCGCCAGCCGAACTGACCGGCACGGCGACCCCGGTGTGGGGCTCCCGCCGCCCGGAGGGCCGGGGTCGGCGCCGCCGGTGGGGAGGCGCGGCCGGGACTACGCTTCCCTTGCTGCCGAGCCCCTGATCTCCAGACCGTCCAGCAGCTTCGCGGTCGCTGCCGCGATCGCGTCCACCGCTTCGTCGAACACCTCCCGGTTGTGCGCGGCCGGCGCCCGGAAGCCCGACACCTTGCGCACGTACTGCAGGGCGGCGGCCCTGATCTCGTCGTCCGTGGCCTCCTCGGGCAGCGCGGGCGGACGCAGCGTCTTGATGCTTCGGCACATGGTCTCAGTGTCCCCCCGCTCCGGTGGGCGCGTCGCCGTCGAGGTCGACGCACCAGTCGTTCGACGTGATCCAGTTGCCCTTCGGATACTCGAAGTCGGCCTGCCCGAGCAACGTGAACCCCGCCTTGCGGCACACCGCGTTGGAGGCGGCGTGCCGGACGTCGGGGAAGGCGTGCAGGGCGGCGTGGCCGCCGGCCGGACGCAGGGCGCGCACGACCCCGGTCAGGGCCCGCGCCGCGCTCACCGCGAGGCCTCTGCCCTGGAACTCCGGCAGGATGCCCCACCCCGTCTCCCAGACCGTCCCGCCCCTCCACTCGCGCTCCCAGTAGCCGATCGAGCCGACGGTCTCCCCGCTCCCCGCCGACACGACCCGGTACATGCACCCCGCCTCCAGCCCGACGTACCGCCGGTGCCGCTGTGCAAGTGTGTCCTCTGGCTCCGGTCCGCCCAGGTGGGCCGTCATCCCGGGACTGTTGGTCCGCCGCAGCAGCCAGAAGTCGCCCTCCGCCCAGGGGACCAGCCGTACCCGCTCCCCGCCCGTGCCCTCGCCCGCACCGATGCTCTCCATGACGTCACCGTAAGTGACGGCACTGACAGTCCCACCCGCTCCTTCGAACACACGATCCCCCAGACTGAGCTCGCCACCCAAATTCGAACAGGCGTACCATTGCCGTGTGGCGAGTTCCTTTGACTTCCCGAGCGATCTGCGCGCCGGCCAGGAGGAGCTGCATCAGGTGCGGGCCGAGCTGTCGGCCCTCCTGAAGCGGCTCCCCTGGTCCGTCGAGCCGTTGGACGGTTTCAGCGACGACGGCGGCTGGCGCAAGGTGGAGCGCCCCGCCTCCCCCGGCTGGACGGCGGACGAACAGGCCGAGGTCGAGAAGCTCCGGCAGCGGGAGCACGAGCTCGCCGTGTTCGTCACCTGTCACCGCTTCTGGACCGACGTCGCCACCGGTGACCTCGTGGAGGCCCGCACGCGCCTCAAGCACGCACCGCCGGCCCCGCCGGCCGAGGACGCGTCCGACGGCGGCAGGCAGGACGCACAGGAGACGTAGCGCACGCGCCCGGACGCGCGAGAGGGCCCCCGGAACTCCGGGGGCCCTCTCGCTTCTCACCTGGTGGGCGCGGACGGTTTCGAACCGCCGACATCCTGCTTGTAAGGCAGGCGCTCTACCCCTGAGCTACGCACCCAGGACGAGTGGACAGACTACATGGCCGCAGGTACTGCCCCGCAAACCCGTATCCCGTCCCGCCGAAGCGACGTCTGCGCGCGGGAGGCGAACTGATCGGCTCGTGTGTTCGTCCTCAAGCGGTGGGAGAATGACACCGGGCACGGGCGGATCACACCACGGGGAGAGGGATCGTGACGGCGACACCAGCGCAGCCGCACTCGCCGTCGGAGCCGCGCGCACGCCGGCCCAGCCGCACACCGACCCCCGCCCCCGGCCGCCGCGCGGCATGGCTGCGGGACGCGCTCGTCCTCGCCGCGCTGCCGCTCGTCGCCGCGCTCGCGCTGCCCGCCGCGTTCGCGGGCGGGGGCACCCGGCGCTGGTTCGGCGGGCGCGCGGAGGGGCAGCGGGCCGAGGCGCAGGCCGCGAAGGACGCCGCGGCCGCCGCGTTCTACGAACTCGACACCGCCCAGCGGGACCTGCGGATCTCGATCGAGACCATCACCGCCGTCGACGACTCCCCGGCGGCCCGGCGTGCCGTCGCCGACTTCGAGGCGATCGGCCGGCGCGTCGACGAGGCCAGCCACCAGTACATCCAGGCCGTCGACGCCCAGGATCTGGACCGCGACGACCTCGAAGCCTCGGCCGCCGCCCGCGCGCGGAGTGAACTTGCCCGCGCCAAGGAGGAGTTGGAGCGGGTCAAGGGAGAGCTGGACCGGTTCGCGGACGGGCTGGGACCGCTGCTGGGCAAGGCCGAGACGCAGCTGGCCCGGGTCGCGCCCGCCGTGGAGCGGGCCCGGCAGGCGCTGCTGGCCGCGTCGAACGCGCTGGACGCAGCCCGGGGCTCGGGGCTGCGCGCCGACGACCTGGCGGCCCGGCTGGCGGCGCTGGGGCCCGAGCTGACCCGGCTCAACCAGGGCGCCGGACAGCACGGTGTGCCGCAGACCCTGGAGCGGGCCGAGCGGGTCTCCCGGGAGGCGGAGGCGGTCCGGGCGCAGGCCGAGCGGCTGCCGGAGCAGGCCGCCGAGATCGACCACCGTCTGGTGTCGCTGCGGACCCGCGCGCAGGCGCTGACGACCCGCGCCGGGCAGGTGGAGCCGGTGCTGAGCGAACTGCGCCGGCGGTTCACCGCGCCCTGCTGGCAGGATCTCCAGCACGTCCCGGAGCAGGCCGTGGAGCACGTACGGCAGGCAGAGGCGAGGCTCGCGGAGGCACGGGCCGCGCGGGAGGCGCAGCGGTGGCCGGACGCCACCGCGCTGCTGTCGACGGCGCGGGCGCTGCTGAACGCCACCGACGAGGCCGTCTCGGCCGCCGGGGACCGTCTGGCCCGGCTCAACGCCGTGCAGAAGGACCCGCGTCAGGAGATAGAGCGGACCCGGTTCGCGATCCGCGACGCCCAGCGGCTCGCCATGGCCGGCCGCAACACGCCCGACCCGCGGCACGCCCGGCCGCTGGACGAGTCGGTGGCCCGTCTGGAACGGGCCATCACCGTGCTGGACGGCCACCACCCCGACTACTGGCACTTCCTCACCGAGACGGAGGCGGTCCGCCGTACGGTCGCGGACGTGGTGGCCCACATCCGGGGCGAGCGAGGCGCGGCGTCGGCCCACTGAACCGGTGCCGGGGGCACACGGGCTGCCGTTGCCGCCCCGGCGCGGCGGGCGGATATTGGGAGGTGCGCACTTCGGCGGGCGCTCCGGTCACGCGCTCCGGGTGCGCACTCAGGCACGTGGTGCGCGCACGCAGGCACGCGCTCCGGGTGCGTACAAGGGTCCGTCGGCCCGGCGAGCGAGACAGGGAGGCGGCGATGGCCACACACACGGTGCGTTCGGAGCATCGGCGGCGTATCCGGCTGGACGATCATCTGCCCGTCGACCACCGGCTGAACAAGGTCTACCGGATCGGCGCCGGGCTCATGGGCGCCGGGCTGCTCACGTTCGGGATCTTCGGCATCCTGCACCGGATCGGCTTCTTCGACACCGGTGGGGACACCGTCTGGTCGCTGAACACCAACGGCGCGCTCAGCTGGCTGTCGGTCGCCGTCGGGCTGCTGCTGATGGTGGGAATGGTGATCGGCGGGAACTTCGCGTCCACGCTGAACATGACCCTGGGCGTGCTGTTCGTCCTCAGCGGCTTCCTGAACATGGGGCTGCTGGAGACGGACTACAACTTCCTGGCGTTCCAGATCCAGAACTGCCTGCTCAGTTTCGTGATCGGGATCCTGCTGCTGGTCTTCGGGATGTACGGCAGGGTCGGATCGGCCCTGCCGCACGACAACCCCTACTACCGGGCGCGCCATCCCGACCTCGCGGAGGAGCGGGACCGCAACCAGGAACGCCGGGAGGAGTTCCCGGCCTGACGGGCACGACGGCCGGTCAGGCGCGGGCCCCGATCAGGTGCGGTACGCGTAGTAGTTCGCGGTCGGGTACGACGCGAGGATGCTCTGCAGCGACCGGCTGTAGGTGTTGGTGGAGTGGTACGTCAGGTACGGCACACCACGGCTCTTCGAGGTGACGATCATGGTGTGGTCCTTCGAGCCGTCACGGTCGAAGTCCATCTGGAGCACGTCGCCGACGTCCAGCTGGTAGACGTTGGCGAGGCTGGTGGTCCGCTTGGAGTTCTGAGCGAACCAGGACCACTCGTTGACGCCGACGAACGAGTCCGACTGGATCTCGTTGTTGCCGAACCACTTGGTGTAGTCGTACACGTAGCCGGGGACGTGCTTCCAGCCGCCCGCCTTCAGCGACTGGCTGACGAAGTTGGTGCAGTCGCCGCCCGCGCCGTGGCCGTTGAAGTTGGGGTAGGCCGGGTTGTAGTTCGACCAGTACTGCTTGGCGTACGCGGCCATCGCGTTGTAGTTCAGGCCGCTGGCGCTGAAGTTCTTCGGGTTGGCCGGGCCCGGGTACGTGGTGGACGCCTTGGGCGCCGCCGGCGTGGTGCTGCCGGTGGTGCCGACGCGGGGGGCGACGGCGGGCCGGTCCGTCTGGTTCACCGCGACGCCGTCGTCGGTGTCACGGATGCCGGTGAGCTGCCAGTTGCCGTGCTTGTCGGCGGTGAACGTCAGCTCGTGACGGGCCTGGAAGCCGGTGGCCTGCGGCTCGCCGCCGCGGACCTTCGCGTAGGTCAGCGTGGTGGTCTCGGTGACCGCGACCTTGGCGGTGCGGCCCTTGACGCTGGTGGCGTTCAGGGTGACCGAGGTGCTGCCGCTGCTGTACTTCTCACCGAGCTTGGCGAGCGTGGCCTTGCGCTGGTCGAGCGAGGACAGCGCGGAGTCCTCGGTGCGGGCCAGACCGGAGGACAGCTTCACCTTCCCGGAGAAACCGTCGGTCAGCGGCTTCTTGCGGTCACCCCGCTTGCCGTCGACCAGGGCCTCGGTCCGGTCGGTGAAGACCGCGTCCGCCAGCCGCTGGAAGGTGGCCTTCGTCTTCGCGTCCACCGTCGGGTCGTCGACGACCGCTGCGCCGGCGCTCCAGTTGGGCAGCAGCGCCACGCCGGCGACGACCGAGGTGGCGGCAGCGCCGAGTATCGCGGCTCGACGCCGCGTACGGCTCAATTTCCTTGACTTCACTGGTTGTTTCCCCTCTGCCCCGGCGGGAGGGATGCCGGGACCGGAATCTTCGCACGCCATGTGTGGCTGTTGTGAAGAGGGGTAAGGGCACTTGAGCCAGGGAGTTATACGACTGTCATGGGGGCGGCCGCGACACGTGTCAGTGCGCGGCCGTGGCGTCACCGGGCGGCTTACTGGACGACCGTGGACCAGTTGGGGCTCTGCGCCGGGTCGAGGGTACGCAGCCGCTCCAGCGTCGCCGGCTTCTGCACGTCCATCCAGTCGGCCAGCTCCTTGAAGGACACGCACTTGACGTCCTTCTTGGTGCACACCTTCTTGACGGTGTCGTCGACGGCCTTCATGTAGATGCCGCCGTTCCACTCCTCGAAGTGGTTGCCGATGAACAGCGGGGCGCGGCTGCCGTAGTAGACGCGGTTGAAGCCCGCCATGTAGGTGTCGGCGGTCTCCTTCTCCCACTCGGGGTACTTCGCCGGGTCGCCCTGGGTCTGGCCGTCGGACTGGTTGTAGAGGAAGTTGAAGTCCATGGACAGGCCCTGGTACTTGCCGCCCTCGTAGGGGAGCATCTGCAGCGGGAAGTCCCAGACGCCGTTCTTCTTCGCCGGCCAGATCTGGAAGTCGCCCTTGGAGCTCGCGTCGTAGCGCCAGCCGTAACTCTTGGCGGCCTTCAGCAGGTTGGCCTGGCCCTCCAGGCAGGGGGCGCGGCCGCCGACGACGGCCTTCCGGAAGTCGAAGGGCAGCGGCTTCATGTCGGTGTAGCCGGTGTTGGTCTTCCACTTCTCGGCGAAGGCGTAGAACTGGTCTATCTCGCTGCGCCATTCCGCGACGCTCCAGTCGTCGCCGCCCTTCGCGCCGCAGAAGTGGCCGTTGAAGTGGGTGCCGATCTCGTTCCCCTCCTCCCACGCCTTGCCGAGCTGCTCGATCGTGGTGCGGATGTGGTCGTCGGTGGGGAAGCTGATCGCGGCCGAGCCCTTGGGGTGCTGCGGCGGGCTGTAGAGGTCCTTCTTGCTCTTGGGCAGCAGGTAGATGCCGGTGAGGAAGAAGGTCATGTGGGCGTCGTACTCCTTGGCGAGCTCCCGGTAGTGCTGGAAGAGCTCGTCGTCGCCGGCCAGGGCGCCGTCCCAGGAGAAGACGACGAACTGGGGCGGTTTCTCACCGGGTTTGAGGGGCTCGGCCTTCAGGCCGCCCTTCTGCGGGCCGGTGTACGAGGTGGAGCCGTCCCCCAGGACCTTGGTCTTGCCGTCCCATTCCGGCTCCTTGGAGGTCGTCGCGTTCCTCTGCTGTTCCCCCGAGGACGCGGTCGGCGCCGTGTTGTCCGTGCGGTTGAGCACCAGGTAGCCCGCCGTCAGGGAGGCGACGGCGAGGAACGCCGCCAGGCTGACGAACCCGGGACGAGCGGCGGGGCGGCGCGGTGCCGCGGCCTTGCGGCGGCGGCCCGACGGTGACTTCATGTGCGGCTCATTCTGCAGACGGTCGGTGACGGCGGTGTCCGTCGGTGGTCAGCCGAGCGGGCTCATGGCCTTGGACCAGATGTCGTAGGCGACGCCGTCGGCGGTGTCGCCGGCGACGCCCTCCAGCGGCAGCGGTTCGAGGCTCTTGGTGAGGTCGATGCGGTAGACGACGATCGCCGTGGACACCGACTTGGCGGTGCCGACGTACCAGGCGGCGTTGTCGTCCTGGGTGGTGCCGGCCTTGCCGGCCACCTCGGCGCCGGCGGACGCGGCGGAGGGGTGGGCGGCGCGGAAGGAGCCCTCCAGGGCCGAGGTGACCTCGCGGGCCACGTCGGCGCCGACGGCGCGGCGCGGAGCGGGGATGTCCAGGGCGACCTTGGTGCCGTTGTGGGTGATCTTCCACACCGAGTAGGGCTCGGTGTGCTTGCCCTGGGCGGCGAAGGTGGAGTAGCCGCTGGCCATGCGGATGGCGCTGGGCGTGGAGCTGCCCGTGGACAGGGCGGGGACCTGGGCGCCGATGCTGGAGGCGAGCAGTCCGGAGGCCTCGGCGGTGGAGCGCACGTTCTCGAGGCCGGTGTCCATGCCGAGCTGCATGAACGGGGTGTTCACCGACAGCTCCAGCGCCCGGCGCAGGGAGATCTTCCCGTAGGAGCGGTCGCCGTCGTTGCTGGCGGCCACCTTGCGGCCGCTGCGGTCCCAGTAGGGCCCCTCCGGGGTGGTCACCGGTATGTCGTCGTCGCCGTCGTAGACGGTGTCGCCGGTGACCTCCGTCGCCTCGCCGCCGCGCTCCTTGTGGACGCCGTGCTCCAGTCCGGCCGCGTACACGAACGGCAGGAAGGCCGAACCGGCCGGGACGGTGGTGGCGTTGGACTCGTTGTAGCCCTGCGTACGGTGGTCGGGGCCGCCGTAGACGGCGAGGATCCGTCCGCCGGTGTCCACGGAGGCGGCGCCGTAGTGCGCGTTCTTCGCGGCCTTGGGTTCTTCCTTGGCGGCCTTGGCGCGGGCCTTGGTGACGGCGTCGGTGAGCTGCGCCTCACGCTTCTTGTCGAAGGTCGTGTAGATCTGGTAGCCGCCGAGGTCGAAGTCCTTGTCGGAGATCTTCCCGGCCTTCTTGGCGTACTGGGCGGCGAGTTCGACGAGGTAGTCGCTCTGCTCACCGGTGTCGTACAGCGGGTTGCTCTTGAGCGGGTCGGGGAACTTCTTGTACTTGGCCCGCTCGGCCTTGGACAGCTTGCCGATCTCGACCATCCGGTCGAGGGTCCAGGTCCAGCGTTCCATGGCCCGGGCGCGGTTGGAGCCGCTCAGCGTCGGGTCGTACAGGCCGGCTCCCTTGAGCAGGGAGGCGAGGAAGGCGGCCTCGCTGGCGTTGAGCTCGCTGACGTCCTTGCCGTAGTAGGCCTGGGCGGCGCGCTGGATGCCGTAGGTGCCGCGGCCGAACCAGCTGGTGTTGAGGTAGCCCTCGAGGATGTCGTCCTTGCTCATCTGGTTGTCCAGCTTGAGCGCGATCATCGCCTCGGTGAACTTGCGGCTGACGGTCTGGTTCTGGTTCAGGTAGACGTTCTTGACGTACTGCTGCGTGATCGTCGAGCCGCCCTGGGTGTCGCCCTGGCCGATGGTGCGGAACAGGGCGCGGCTGATGCCCTTGAAGGAGATGCCGGGGTCGCTGTAGAAGCTGGCGTTCTCGGCGGCGAGCACCGCCCAGCGGACGTCCTCGGGGATGTCCTTCAGCGGCATCGCCTGCCGCTGCACCCAGCCGGTGCGGGCCATGGGCGTGCCGTCGGCCCAGAAGTACACGTTGTCCTGCTGGGTGGCGTAGGTGTTGAGGTTCTCCGGTATGTCCGTGACGGCGTAGGCGGTGACCAGGAAGACGGTGCTCAGGCCCAGGGCGCCCAGGAAGCCGCCGAGCCACTGCCGCCAGGAGGGCACCCACCGCTGCCAGCCCTCGCGGCCCGGGCGCGGGTACTGCGGGCGCATCCGGCGGGCGTAGGGCTTCAGGCGGGCGGCCAGCGGGGCCAGGTAGGGGCCGAGCAGGGCGGATATTCGGGCGTGGAGCCGGACGAAGAAGGAGGGGCGCGGCGCCTTGCGGCTCTTGCGCCGGTTCCCGGGGTCCTCGGACGCCGCCGGGGTGTCCCGGGTGACCGGTATCCCGCCGTCCGGGACGCGCAGTTGCATGGTCTCGTCGGCTGTGAAAGAGGCCGGGACCTTCAACTGCATGGTCGCGTCGGGCTCCTGGGGCTCCTCCCCCTGCCCCCTCTGGGTCACGCTGTCTCCCTCCGCACTCGGTGCTGCTCGCGCAGGCAGACGTACAGACGTACGAGGACCTGACATGGTTGCCGTGTCGACGGCTGCAGACCCTGAGTCCCACGACCTCGCGGTTCATCGCGGCGCTCTCAAATTACCAGCGCCCTTCGCAAGTTCTCCACATAAGAAATCGACAGAAGCAAACACAGTCGACGATGTGGGGCATACATCAGAACACCCCAGGTCAATCCTAGACTTTCCCGTCCCTTCGCCCGAAGTCGGGGTGGGTCGGGGCATTCGGCGGGGACGCCGGCGCGCGACATCCCGGTCGAATGCCCTGACCATCCGGAAATGCCCGGAAAATCCCCCCTACTTCAGATATACGAGTCCGTCGGTGAGGACGGTGGGACGCCTCGGTGTGCCTTCCACCACGATCCTGACCGTGTGCGGGGCGCTCTCGGCCCAGGTCCGGGTCCAGATGGCGTTCCGGTAGCCGACCTTGGACCGCCCGAAGTCCACGGTCGTCGCCTTCTCGCCGTCCACGTAGGCGTCCGCCCGGCCCGAGAGGGCGGACCGCGCGACCACCCAGGCGGTGGCGCTGAGGGGCGCGGTGGACGGGGCGCTGGCGACGGCCGGCCCGAAGGTCGCCGCCGTCGGGGCGGTCAGGCGTACCTCCTTCAGAGCCGCGACGACCGCGCCCGTCCCCCACCGCCGACGCCTCATCCAGACCCGCACACCTTTCCCGTGCCACGGAACCGGCGGCCTGCCGGGACCTCCCCCGGAGGGCAGGCCGCCCGCACTGTTTCAAGATTGGACAACTGTAAATACCATGAAGATCGGGTTCCCGCCAGCCGGGGTCGAGCCGTCGGCTTGCCGGGGCGGGGGCGTGCCGCCCGGCTAACCTGGGCGCATGCCTCGCTACGAGTACCGCTGCCGGACGTGCGGCGACACGTTCGAACTGAGCCGCCCGATGGCGGAGTCCTCCGCCCCCGCCGACTGCCCCGCCGGCCACGACGACACGGTCAAGCTGCTCTCCACCGTGGCCGTGGGCGGCACGACGACCGCCCCCGCGCCCAAGGCGGGCGGTGGGGGCGGTGGCGGCGGCTGCTGCGGCGGAGGCTGCTGCGGCTGACTCCGGCGACGGGCGCGGCGGCTGACGTCAGAGACGGGCCGCGCCGGGGGTCATCCCTCGCGCGCCCCCCGCAGGAACTCCCGCAGGATCCGCTCCCCCGCGAGGACGCCCCGCTCGGGCAGCGCCGTGATCCGCGGCGCGGTCCAGGCCTCGTCGGCCAGTTCGCCGTGGCCGGGGCGCCAGCCCCGGTCCGCCGCCAGGAGCAGGTCGGCGTCCAGGAGCGAGTCGCCGGCGGCCAGCGTGAGCTGCGCGCCCGTGCGGCGGACCACCTCGCGCACGGCCGCGCTCTTGGTGAGCGGCTTGGGCACGGCGTAGATCTTGCGGCCCTGCAGGGACACCGTCCAGCCGCGGTTCTCCGCCCAGACCGCGAGCTCCTTCACCCACTCCTCGGGCAGCAGCTCGCGCTCCACCACGAGGTAGGCGAACAGGTCCTCCGCGACGCGCTGCTTGCGCAGCCAGAGCGGGTCGGAGAAGGCCGCAAGATGCGCCTGCACCTCCGCGAGCGGCGCGCACTCGTCGGCGAGCCGCGCGGTCACCGACGCGTGCCAGTCCGGGTCGGACACCCCGTCGACCAGGAGGTGGCCGCCGTTGGCGCAGATCGCGTACTTGGGCGGCGGGCCCGGCAGGTTGATGCGCAGGTACTGCTTGCGTGTCCGGGTGGTCGTCGGCATGAACAGCGCCGCGTCCCCGAGTTCGGTGAGCAGCCGTGCCGACGTCTCCGTCATGAACGACAGCGGCCTGCTCTCGTGCACCTCCACGCAGAGCAGCCGGGGCGCCCGCGCGTCCGGCATGGTCAGCGCGAGGGCCGCCGCGGAGTAGATGAGCGTACGGTCGAGGTCGCTCGCCACCAGCACCGGCATCAGACCGTCACCGCCCGGCCGTCGGCGCCGGTCGCGCCCCGCGTGTACTTCGGGTGGATCAATCCCACGCAGGTGTACGGCAGTTCGCCGACCTCCTCCACCGGCACCCCTCGCTGCCCGGCCAGCAGCCGGACGTGGTCCAGGTCGGCGCCCGCGCCGGAGCGGGCCAGGATCTTCCACGGGACGCGGCGCAGCAGCACCCGGGTGGTCTCGCCCACGCCGGGCTTGACCAGGTTCACGTCGTGGATGCCGTACTCCTCGCTGATGCGCTCCACCGCGGCCCAGCCCTCCCAGGTGGGCGAGCGGTCGCTCGCGAGGAGCTCCTTCACCGTGCCGTCGACGGCGTCGGCGACGTCGGGGAAGCGGGCGGAGACGGCGTCGAGGAAGGCGTTGGACAGGTCCGCTCCGGCCAGTTCGCGGTAGAACTTCGCGCCGTGGAAGTCGTGCGGGCCGACCAGGTCGGCGCGCAGCACCGTCCGCGATATCAGGCCGGACACCGTGGAGTTGAGGCAGGCGGAGGGGATCAGGAAGTCCTCGCGGGTGCCGTACGTGCGCACGCAGGACCCCGGATCGGCGAGCACCGCGATCTCCGGGTCGAAGCCGGGCGCGCCGCCCGCCGCCTCGAACTCCTCGACGGCCGCCGCGAGTTCGCGGGTGATCGCGCCCTTGCCGGTCCAGCCGTCGACGAAGACGACGTCCCGCGGGTCGTGGTGCTCGGCGAGCCAGCGCAGCGCGTTGGCGTCGATGCCGCGCCCTCGCACGATCGACACGGCGTAGTGCGGCAGTTCGAGACCGTGCCGGTGCGCCGCCCAGCGGCGCATCAGCACGCCGACGGGGGTGCCGGCGCGGGCGAGGGAGACCAGGACGGGGCGCGGGGAGCGTTCGGCGATCACCAGCTCCGTGACCGCGCCGACCGCCTGCGCGAGGCGCGCCGCGGAGGTCCCGAGGGCGGCGTGGAACAGCTCCTGGTACTGCTCGCTGGGCTGGTACTCCACCGGCAGCGACTCGGCGTAGTGCGCGCCGCCCGACTGGATGGCCTCCTCGCGCTCCTCGGTCGGCGCCTCCAGCGTCACGTCCGAGAGGTCCTGGAGCAGCCAGCCGACCTCCTCGGGCGCGTACGAGGAGAAGGCGGGGCCGCGGAGGGGCTCGGACAGCATGGAGGGTCTCTTTTCGGGCAGGGCGTCGGCGTACAGCGGCTGCGGCACGTACGACGGTACGACGGCGAGGACCACGTGCGGGGTGTGCGCGGCGAGCCGGTCGAGGAGGCCGCCGGGGGCGTGCAGCTCCTCCGTGTCGGCCGCGGAGTCCACGACGGCGACGACGGCGTCGAAACCGGCGCCGGCGACGTTGTAGGCGTAGCGCTCGCCGGGGCCGTCGGCGGGGTCGTCGTGCGCGGGGAAGACGAGGCGGCTGCGTATCGCGTAACCGGGGTCGTCGACCGCCAGGACGGGGGAGCGGGTGGTGGTGGAGTAGGTGACCTCGACGCCGCCGCCGCGCTCCAGCTCGCAGGCGAGGCGCAGGGGGGCGTACATCAGCTCCTCGAAGCCGAGGATGTGCACGCGGGCGTCCCTTGGTAGTGCGGCGGCTACACGGGCGGCCATGTCCGGGAGGGCGGCGTCGAGTTGTGCGCGGTGGGTCGGGGTGAAGCCGTGACGACCCCCGTCGGGAAGGCCTTCGGGCCAGTTCAGGTCCACGCGGGTGAGGTGGCGTGTCGGCTGCGGGCCGGTGGGCGCCGGTCGCGCCCCCGCGGCGGAGCCGCATATGTCACCGCCCCGCGCCCCTGCGGGTGGATGCCGACGCGAGCTGTCAAGCGGACGGTCGGCCCACCCCCCTGGGGGCGCGGGGAACTGCGCGACCGGCCCCGACGGCGCCGCGGCCGACACACCACCCGTCGCGGCACCCTCCTCGTACCGCGCCACCAGCTCCCGCCCCCTCTCCAGTACCCCCTCCGGCAGGAGCACCGTGCCCGAGGCCGCGGCCACGAGATCGACTCGCGCCCCGATCTCGTGGGCGAAGTCGTTCAGGCGTCCCGCGTCCGCGGCCGAGCGCATGTCGACCAGGGCGACCACCACGTACCGGCGGCGCGGATAGCGTTCGTGGAGGTCGCGGATGGTGTTGAGGACCGTGTTGCCGGTGGAGAACTCGTCGTCGACCAGGACCAGCGGCCCGTCGCCGACCAGCAGCGCGGGGTCCTCCGGCAGCAACAGGTGGGACGTGGCGTGGGAGTGGGCCTCCTCGAAGCCGCCGGCCCGGGCGACGCCGGGCACCGGGCGGCGGGTGGAGTGCAGGTAGGGGACGGAGCCGATGCCGTCGGCGACGCAGTGGCCGAGGCCGGTCGCGGTCTCCGCGTAGCCGAGGACGACCGCGTTCCCTGCCTGCGCGCCCAGCAGTTCCCGCACCCGGCGGCCGAGGGCGACGCCATGGCCGCGGACGACGGCCGGGGACTGCGGCACGTGTTTGCCCAGCACGTTGGAGACGAGCAGGTGCGCCCGCTTGGGGTTGCGGCGCAGGGCGAGCCCCAGGTGGTCACGGAGCGCGTCGTCGCCCACGAGTTCCAGCCCGAGCCGCTCGGCGACCCAGGTCCCGGACCAGACCGCGTTGTTCACTGAGTTGTTCATGCGTCCCTATGTCGAAGCCAGGTGGAGAGAAGAGTGAGGCGGGTGAGGGGGGGCTCAGCCGGGGATGGTCGCGGCGAGCAGGTCGACGAAGCTGACGTCCTCGTTGGCCACGCCGAAGACCTCGGCCCGGAGCATGGTCCGCTCCGCCCAGGCGCGGTGCGGCTTCACCTCGTTCATCTTGTTCGTGTAAGCCGACCGCAGCACTCCCCCGCCGCCGCGCTCCGGCCGCAGGATGTCCGCCGCGTCGCTGTACTCCTCGTGGCTGACGACGGACAGCGCGTGGACCGCCGGCACGTGCGAGGGGTGGATGCAGGTCTTGCCGAGCAGGCCGTTGGCGTGGTCGAGCGAGATCTCGCGCAGCAGCCCGTCCATCGCGTGCTCGATCAGCTTCTCACGCAGCTCCACGGCCTGTCCCTCCAGGAAGGGGCTGTGCCGCAGCATCGGCTTGAACATGCGCTCGGGCACCCGGAAGTACTCCCACACCGGCCCGGTCACGGTGAATCCCGAACCGTCGGCCCGGCCGAGCATGTTCACCACGTCCGCGATGACGGAGGCGACGATCTGCACGTCGTAGGCGGTCATGTCGGGGGCCCGGCGCAGCCCGTAGGAGGAGCAGAAGTCGGTCACGCCGAGGCGCAGGGCGAGGACCCGGCTGCGGTACTTCTCGACGGCTCGGGCGATGCCCTCCAGGGCCTCCACCCGCGACTCCCGGTACATCAGCTCGGGCGTCTCCAGCACGGGCATGCCGAACAGCCGCCGCCCGCTCGACACCTCCGCGCCGGTCAGCGCCTCCAGGAAGGGGATGCCGCGCTCCTCGGTGAACTTCGGGAACACGAAGCCGCTGAGCAGCCGCGCCTGCGGGCCGAGGCGCCGGACCAGGTCGGGGATCTGCTCGGGTGTGCGGACCCGGATGAACAGCAGCGGCAGTTCGCCCGCGGGGCGGGTGGCGAGCTCGGTGAACTGGCGGACGAGGTTCCGCTCGCCCTCGGCCACGTCCTCGTCGCCGATGGAGTCCTCCAGGCACAGCACCATCGAGACCACGCCGCGTGCGGCCTGCTTGACCACGTCGTCGGCGAGCCGGGGCCGGGTGGCCGGGCTGTAGAGCGTGGCGCCCAGGGCGGCGGAGAGCAGCCGACCCGGCGAGTCGGCGTCGAAGGCGCAGGGCTCCCGGTGGAAGAGACGCTGCCGCACCTCGGCGGCGAGGTGCCCGAAATGACGCATGTATCTCCCCCGTGGAACAAGGTGGCCGGTGGATTTCGGCGATGGGTGGCCGGTAATAGTACGTAGGGTCCGATGTCCGGGGTTCCCGGCGGTCGTGAATTTCAGGTGACGCGGAACCGCCGAGTACCCCGCGTTGTCGTGAGCAGAACCGAAAGGGCAGGATGACCGCATGACGCACGCCATGCTGAAGGGGTCGAACGTCCCGCTGAAGGCCACCACGGTGCGCGCCGTGCTGCGCTGGACGCCCGGGCGGGGGGTACCGGCCGTGGACGCCTCCGCGCTGCTCCTCGGTCCCGACGGCCGTGTGCGCTCCGACGAGGACTTCGTCTTCTACAACCAGCCCCGGCACCCCTCCGGGAAGGTGTGGCGGCTCGGCGCGAAGCGGGTGACCGAGGGCCTCACCGACACGATCCAGACGGATCTCGCCGGTGTCGAGCCCGACGTGGGCCGCATTCTCCTGGTCGCTTCGGCGGACGGCGTCACCTTCGACCACGTACGGTCCCTCAGCATCCTGCTGTACGACGCGGCCAAGGACGGCGATCCGCTGGCCACCTTCGACATCCGTCCGGAGACCGGCGAGGAGACCGCGCTGATCTGCGGGGAGCTGTACCGCCGTGGGGACGGCTGGAAGTTCCGCGCGCTGGGCGAGGGCTACACCGAGGGCCTCAAGGGACTGGCGACCGACTACGGCATCTCGGTGGACGAGTCGGCGGAGCAGCAGGACGACGGGCTGCCCAGGGCGGCTCCGGACCCGACCCCGAGCCTGTCCCAGCCGCTCCCCCCGGAGCAGCCGACGACGACCACCCCGCAGCAGCCCCCCGCCACCTACGGCTACCCGCCGAACCTCCCGACGTACGGCTACGGCTACCCGGACGCCCCTCAGCAGGCGCCGGCCCCGGCGGCGGCCCAGGCCCCGGCTCAGGAGTTCCGGATGCCGCCTCAGGGCCCCCAGTTCATCGGACGGTAGGGCGACTCGCTCAGGGGCGCGCGGTCACTTCTCCGCCTTGGCCTTGTAGCCGCGTCCCCACTGCAGTCCCCACCCGTAGAGCCGGTCCAGTTCCGCCTGGAAGCCGTACACGAAGCGCACCTCGCGCCGCACGACCAGTTCGTCCTTCAGGTTCTCGATCATCACCACCGCGCAGGAGCGGGCCTGGGGGTGCCGTTCGTCGAGGCCGATCTCGATGCGGGGCCCGTTGCTCGGATACAGCGTGACGATCGCGTGGGTGCGGTCGAAGGCCGGCGTCTGGTCGTAGATGTAGACGAACACCAGCAGCCGCTTGATCGCTTCGCGGTGGTCGAGGTTGACGTAGATCGTCTCCCCGGACGCCGAGCCGAACCGGTCGTCCCCGCTGAGCTTCACGTACGGCGGGGCGTTGACGTCCCCGAGGAGCCCGCCCAGCGGCTGGACGACGCCCTTGGTGCCGTCGGTGAGCTCGTACAGGCAGCCGAGGTCGAGGTCGACGTTGACCATGCTCTGGCTGTGTCCCATGACCTCCGGCGGGCGCAGCGCCTTCAAGGGGTGGCGCAGCAGGCTCTCCCGCCCGCCGCCGATGTCGGAGGTGCGCATCCGCCAGGTCAGGTTGATGCGCAGGTTGCCGGTTGCGGCGTCCTGCCGGGTGAGCGAGACCTGGCTGTGCCGTTTGGTCAGCTCGATGGCGTTGGTCGCCGCGCTGCCCGAGTCGAAGTCGGCGGCCCGGCCGGGCCGGAGTCCGTCGAAGAATCCCATTCCCGCCCCCAGGGGATCTGTGGAAGACCGGCGGGGCGGCCGCCGGAGGACTCGTCCTCGACGGCCGCCCCGCACAGAGCGTTCCTCACCGGGAAGGTGATCACACCCCGGACGAGATCTCGCTCTTCTCGTCCGAGCCGGCTCCGCCTTCGGCCGCGGCCAGGGCGCGGTTGCGGCGGACGGAGGACCAGAAGGACCAGGCGATCAGCACGACGCCGACCAGGCCGGTGATGATCTCGGAGATCTGGTACTGGATGGTGACCAGCAGGATGACGGCGAGGGCGCCGATCGCGTAGTGGGCGCCGTGCTCCAGGTACACGTAGTCGTCGAGGGTGCCCTGGCGGACCAGGTAGACGGTGAGCGACCGGACGTACATGGCGCCGATGCCGAGGCCGAGGGCCATCAGGACGATGTCGTTGGTGATGGCGAAGGCGCCGATCACGCCGTCGAAGGAGAACGAGGCGTCCAGGACTTCGAGGTAGAGGAACATGAAGAAGGCGGCCTTGCCCGCGAGGAGCACGGCGGACTGCTTCTTGCCGGTGCGCTTGGCCTCTTCCTCGGCCTCGTGCTCGCGCTCCTCCTCTTCCTCCAGCTTGTCCTCGAAGTAGCTGGAGAGCCCGCCGACGACGAGGTACGTGATGAGGCCGGCGACGCCGGAGAGCAGGACGGTTTCGGCCTTGTCGGCGTGCCCGGCGTGCAGGTGGGCGTTGGTGGCGAAGGTCATCGCGGTGATCAGCAGGACGATCAGGGCGATGCAGACCGACAGCATGTCGACCTTGCCCAGCTTGGCGAGCGGGCGCTCCAGCCAGGCGAGCCACTTGATGTCCCGGTCCTCGAAGATGAAGTCGAGGAAGATCATCAGCAGGAACATGCCGCCGAAGGCGGCGATCGCCGGGTGCGCGTCGGTGACGAGCTCCTGGTAGCGGTCCTTGTCGGTGAGCGCGAGGTCGACGGCCTCGATCGGCCCGAGCTGGGCGCTGATCGCGACGATGACGACGGGAAAGACGAGGCGCATACCGAAGACGGCGATGAGGACGCCGACGGTGAGGAAGATGCGCTGCCAGAAGGCGTTCATCTTCTTCAGGATCCCGGCGTTGACGACTGCGTTGTCGAAGGACAGCGAGATCTCGAGGACGGAAAGGATCGCCACGACTCCGAAGGCGGTCCACCCCCCGTAGAACACCGCCGCGACGAGGCCGAGCGCGGTCACCGCGAACGACCACCCGAAGGTTTTCAGAACCACTGGCTACCCAATCCTTGTGTACGGGGCTCCCCCGCGCCGTACGCGGTTTTACGAAACGTTGACCCCGAAGTCTAGAGCGATGCCCCGCAGCCCTGACGCGTACCCCTGCCCGACCGCTCGGAACTTCCATTCGCCCTGGTAGCGATAGAGCTCGCCGAAGATCATGGCGGTTTCGGTCGAGGCGTCCTCGCTCAGGTCGTAGCGCGCGAGTTCCTGGCCGTCGGCCTGGTTGACGACCCGGATGAAGGCGTTGCTGACCTGCCCGAAGGTCTGGCCGCGCTCGTCGGCCATGTGGATCGAGACCGGGAAGACGATCTTGTCGCACTGGGCAGGCACCTTGGCGAGGTCGACGAGCAGCGACTCGTCGTCGCCGTCGCCCTCACCGGTGAGGTTGTCACCGGTGTGCTCCACGGAGCCGTCGGGGCTGGTCAGCTGGTTGTAGAAGACGAACCACTCGTCGCCCATGACCCGCTGGCCGGCGCACAGCAGTGCGCTGGCGTCGAGGTCGAAGGGTGCTCCGGTGGTGGAGCGCGCGTCCCAGCCGAGGCCGACCATCACCCGCGTGAGGTTAGGCGCGACCTTGGACAGGGAGACGTTGCCTCCTTTGGCGAGCGTGACACCCATGTGCTGATCCTCCCCTGGGGCCTGTCCGGCTGTCAGGGCCGGAGCCCGGTCTTCTTCGGTTGTCCTGCGCGTCCGGCGCCGCCCGTAAACGGTGCGGCGCCGGACAGTGGGCGAGTCGGGTCAGACGTTGACGCCGAAGTCCTGCGCGATGCCGCGCAGGCCCGACGCGTAGCCCTGGCCGATGGCGCGGAACTTCCACTCCGCGCCGTGCCGGTAGAGCTCGCCGAAGACCATCGCGGTCTCCGTCGAGGCGTCCTCGCTCAGGTCGTAGCGGGCGATCTCGGTGCCGCCGGCCTGGTTCACGACGCGGATGAAGGCGTTGCGGACCTGGCCGAAGGACTGCTGGCGGTTCTCGGCGTCGTAGATGGAGACCGGGAAGACGATCTTCTCCACGTCGGCCGGGACGGCCGCGAGGTTGACCTTGATCGCCTCGTCGTCGCCCTCGCCCTCACCGGTGAGGTTGTCGCCGGTGTGCTCGACCGAGCCGTCGGGGCTCTTGAGGTTGTTGAAGAAGACGAAGTTGGCGTCGCTGGCGACCTTGCCCGCGTTGTTCAGCAGCAGCGCGCTCGCGTCCAGGTCGAAGTCGGTGCCGGTCGTGGTGCGCACGTCCCACCCCAGACCGACGATGACCGCGGTCAGGCCCGGGGCCTCCTTGGTCAGCGAAACGTTGCCGCCCTTGCTGAGGCTGACTCCCACGAAGTCCTCCATTGGTGTCAGGGGCCGGGGAGCCCCGTCGTGCGTCGGATATCGGATCAACGAGTCGATCCTAGTGACGGGTTCCCGGACCCCACAGGCTCTGGGGCCGGTCAATCACAGGGTGTCGAGAGCCGAGACGTACTGGCCGAGATCGCGGGCGTCCGGCAGCCCGTTCACGACGGTCCAGCGCACCACGCCCTCCTTGTCGATGACGAAGGTGCCGCGCACCGCGCAGCCCTTGTCCTCGGCGAAGACGCCGTAGGCCCGGGACACCTCGCCGTGCGGCCAGAAGTCGCTGAGCAGCGGGTACTCCAGGCTCTCCTGCTCGGCGAAGACGCGCAGGGTGTGGATGGAGTCGTTGGAGACGGCGAGCACCTGGGTGTCGCGGTCGGCGAAGCGCGGCAGGTTGTCCCGCACCTCGCACAGCTCGCCCGTGCACACACCGGTGAAAGCGAACGGGTAGAAGATCAGGACGACGTTCCGCTCGCCGCGGAAGTCGGACAGGCGCACGGTCCTGCCGTGGTTGTCCTTGAGCTCGAAGTCGGGGGCCTTGTCGCCGACCTGGATCGCCATCGCGGGGACGTCCCTTCGTGGGGCTGTCTGGGTGAGCCCCAGCCTACGCAGCGATCACAGCGGGCCGCCGGACGGGCCGGGCGCGCGCCCGGCCCGTCCGGACCTTCGGTTCGTCACTTCTTGGACTTGGCCGCCTTGGGCGTCACCAGCCGGCTGCCGCTCCAGTCCTTGCCCACGCTGACGCTCTTGCTGGCCGACAGACCCGCCGTCGTCGATGCTTCGGAGATGTCGCTGGGCTCGACGTACCCCGGTCGGCCGGTCTTCGGCGTGAGGAGGAGGATGGAGCCGCCTTCTTCGATGTACGTGGTGGCGTCCACCAGCGCATCCGTCAGGTCGCCGTCCTCGTCGCGGAACCACAGCACCACGGCGTCGGCAACGTCGTCGTAGTCCTCGTCCACCAGGTCGCTGCCGATGACTTCCTCGATGGACTCGCGGAGCTCCTGATCGACGTCGTCGTCGTAGCCGATCTCCTGGACCACCTGCCCGGGCTGGAAACCCAGCCTGACGGCAGGGCTAGTCCGCTCCTCCGCGTGGTCCGCGGTCGCGCTCACGGGTTGCCTCCTGATCATGTTTCGGGAAATAACTCAGCCACGCGCGTGCGCGAAGCATTGGCCGTAGTCCACACGGGCGGGACGGATCGCGCAAGTACCCGGCGGTTCAGACCGCCGAAACGGTGACGATCCTGGCCGTGTCGCCGCAACTTCAGGCACACCACCCGGGCCGATGAGTGACACACACCACACCTGTGTGCCCTGAATGCGCGTTTGAGAACCATCCACGGGTACGAGTTTCGAACAGGTACCGGTTACCTCTGGGTAGAGATGACGTTTGCGGCCCCGAGGTACACGATGGGGGCGGTGCAGGCATTGCAGACCCGGGGCGTGCAGCGCGGGCCGGCGGACACAGCGGCACAGCGGACATTCAGCCCTCCGACAGGTAAGGAACAGCGTGGCTTCCGGATCCGATCGCAACCCGATCATCATTGGCGGCCTCCCGAGTCAGGTTCCTGACTTCGATCCCGAGGAGACCCAGGAGTGGCTCGACTCCCTCGACGCCGCGATCGACGAGCGCGGCCGGGAACGGGCCCGCTATCTGATGCTGCGCCTGATCGAGCGGGCCCGCGAGAAGCGCGTGGCCGTGCCCGAGATGCGCAGCACGGACTACGTGAACACCATCCCCACCAGGGCCGAGCCGTTCTTCCCGGGCAACGAGGAGATCGAGCGGAAGATCCTCAACGCGACCCGCTGGAACGCGGCCGTGATGGTCTCGCGCGCCCAGCGCCCGGGCATCGGCGTGGGCGGCCACATCGCCACGTTCGCCTCCTCCGCGTCGCTGTACGACGTCGGCTTCAACCACTTCTTCCGCGGCAAGGACGAGGGCGACGGCGGCGACCAGGTCTTCTTCCAGGGGCACGCCTCGCCGGGCATCTACGCGCGCGCGTACCTGCTGGACCGGCTCAGCGAGCAGAACCTGGACGCCTTCCGCCAGGAGAAGTCCAAGACGCCGCACGGGCTCTCCTCGTACCCGCACCCCCGGCTGATGCCGGACTTCTGGGAGTTCCCGACCGTGTCGATGGGCCTCGGCCCGATCGGGGCGATCTACCAGGCGCGGATGAACCGCTACATGCACGCGCGCGGGATCGCCGACACCTCCAAGTCGCACGTGTGGGCGTTCCTCGGGGACGGCGAGATGGACGAGCCCGAGTCGCTCGGCCAGCTGTCCATCGCCGCCCGTGAGGGCCTGGACAACCTGACGTTCGTCGTGAACTGCAACCTCCAGCGCCTCGACGGCCCGGTGCGCGGCAACGGCAAGGTCATCCAGGAGCTGGAGTCGGTGTTCCGGGGCGCCGGCTGGAACGTGATCAAGCTGATCTGGGACCGGTCCTGGGACCCGCTGCTCGCGCAGGACCGCGACGGCCTCCTCGTCAACAGGATGAACACCACGCCCGACGGCCAGTTCCAGACGTACGCCACGGAGTCCGGCGCGTACATCCGCGAGCACTTCTTCGGCGACGACCAGCGGCTGCGCGCGATGGTCGAGGGCATGACCGACGACCAGATCCTGCACCTGGGGCGCGGCGGCCACGACCACCGGAAGATCTACGCGGCGTTCAAGGCGGCCGTGGAGCACACCGGCCAGCCGACGGTCATCCTCGCCAAGACGGTCAAGGGCTGGACGCTCGGGCCGAACTTCGAGGGCCGCAACGCCACGCACCAGATGAAGAAGCTGACGGTCGCCGACCTCAAGGGCTTCCGCGACCGGCTGCACCTGCCGATCTCCGACAAGGAGCTGGAGGGCGGGGTCCCGCCGTACTACCACCCGGGGCGCGACTCCGAGGAGCTCCAGTACATGCACGACCGGCGCAAGGGGCTCGGCGGGTACGTCCCGACACGGGTCGTGCGCGCCAAGCCGCTCGCACTGCCGGACGACAAGACGTACGCGACCGTGAAGAAGGGCTCCGGTCAGCAGTCGATCGCCACGACCATGGCGTTCGTCCGGTTGCTGAAGGACCTCATGCGGGACAAGGAACTCGGCAAGCGGTTCGTGCTGATCGCGCCGGACGAGTACCGCACCTTCGGCATGGACTCGTTCTTCCCGAGTGCGAAGATCTACAACCCGCTCGGCCAGCAGTACGAGTCCGTGGACCGCGAGCTGCTGCTCGCGTACAAGGAGTCGCCCACCGGTCAGATGCTGCACGACGGCATCTCCGAGGCCGGCTGCACGGCCTCGCTGATCGCGGCCGGCTCGGCCTACGCCACGCACGGCGAGCCGCTCGTCCCGGTCTACGTCTTCTACTCGATGTTCGGTTTCCAGCGCACCGGCGACCAGTTCTGGCAGATGGCCGACCAGTTGGCGCGCGGTTTCGTCCTGGGCGCGACCGCGGGCCGTACGACCCTGACCGGTGAGGGTCTCCAGCACGCGGACGGCCACTCCCAGCTGCTCGCCTCCACCAACCCGGGCTGTGTGGCGTACGACCCCGCGTTCGGCTTCGAGATCGCGCACATCGTCAAGGACGGTCTGCGCCGGATGTACGGCGAGACCGCGGACGGCAAGCCGGGCGAGGACGTCTTCTACTACCTCACCGTCTACAACGAGCCCATCCAGCACCCCGCCGAGCCGGAGAACGTCGACGTCGAGGGCATCCTCAAGGGCGTCTACCGCTTCAGCGAGGGCGTCTCGGGCTCCGTCCCGGCGCAGATCCTCGCCTCCGGCGTCGCCGTGCCGTGGGCGGTCGAGGCGCAGAAGATCCTCGCCGAGGAGTGGAACGTGAAGGCCGACGTCTGGTCGGCGACCTCCTGGAACGAGCTGCGGCGCGAGGCCGTCGACGTCGAACGGCACAACCTGCTCCACCCCGAGGAGGAGCAGCGCGTTCCCTACGTGACCCGCAAGCTCGCCGGGGCCGAGGGGCCGTTCGTGGCGGTCTCCGACTGGATGCGCTCGGTGCCGGACCAGATCGCGCGCTGGGTGCCGGGGACCTACCAGTCGCTGGGCGCGGACGGCTTCGGCTTCGCGGACACGCGGGGCGCGGCCCGGCGGTACTTCCACATCGACGCGCAGTCGATCGTGCTGGCGGTCCTGACCGAGCTGGCCAAGGAGGGCAAGGTCGACCGTTCGGCGCTGAAGCAGGCCGTCGACCGCTACCAGCTGCTGGACGTCTCGGCGGCGGACCCGGGGGCGGCGGGCGGCGACGCCTGATCCCGAGGGTGCTCAGGGGCGGTGAGGTTCAGCCTCACCGCCCCTTCGCGTTCACCCGTTCCTTACGATGCGGGTCATGCGGGAAGAAACGGCCCAGGCGCGGTGGGAAGAGCGGACGCAGCGGCCTTTGCTGGCGCTCGCCGTGGTGTTCGCCGTGGCGTACGCCCTGCCGATCGTCGACACCTCGGCCGACGCGTCGCTCACCGTCGTGTGCGCGGCGGTCGAGTGGGCGGTGTGGGCGGCCTTCGCCGGGGACTACGCGGTGCGGCTGGCGCTGTCGCGGGACCGCCGGGAGTTCGTCCGCACCCGCTGGCTGGACCTGGCCGCGGTGGTGCTGCCGGTGATACAGCCGCTGAAGCTGCTGCGGCTGGTGTCGACGCTGCTGCTGGTGGGTCAGCGGGCGCGGATGGCCTCGCAGATACAGGTGACGACGTACGTCGCCGGGGCGGTCGTCGGGCTGCTGATGTTCGGGTCGCTGGCGGTGCTGTCGGTGGAGCGGGACGCGCCGGACGGGAACATCCGCACCCTGGGTGACGCCCTGTGGTGGTCCTTCACCACGATGACGACCGTGGGCTACGGGGACCACGCTCCGACCACGGGACTGGGACGGATGATCGCGGTCGGCCTGATGCTGTCCGGGATCGCCCTGCTCGGTGTCGTGACCGCGAACATCGCCGCGTGGTTCATCGAGCGCTTCGAGAAGGACGACGTGGAGGAGCGCCGGCAGACCGAGGCGATCCAGGCCCTGACGGAGGAGGTCAGGGCGCTGCGCACGGAGGTGGCGGCCCTGAGGTCCCGCGCGAACGCCGACTGACCCCGGGCTGAGCCCGGGGTCAGTCGGCGGAGCGCTCGGGGAGCGCCGGTCAGATGTGGCCGACGCCCGCTCCCGCGTCGGCGTTGACCCCGCGCTTGGTCAGCAGCGCGACCAGTACGGCGACCGCGGCCACGCCCGCCGCGACGAGGGACGCCAGACTCATCCCGGAGATGAACGTGTCGTGGGCGACGTCCGCGATCTTGGCGGCGATCGGCGCCGGCGTGCCCGGCGCCACCGGCGGCACACCGACCTGGACCGCCTCGGAGGCCTTGCCGAGCTGCTCGGGCGTCAGGTCCGGCAGCCCGGCCTCCTTCCAGTTGACGGGCAGGTCGCTGTCCACCTTGGAGGCCATCACCGCGCCCAGCACGGCGGTGCCGAGGCTGCCGCCGATCTGCATCGCGGCCTGCTGGAGACCGCCGGCCACGCCGGACAGCTCCAGCGGAGCGTTGCCGACGATGACCTCGGTGGCGCCGACCATGACGGGCGCGAGTCCGAGGCCGAGCAGCGCGAACCAGACGGACATGACACCGCTGCCGGTGTCCGTCTCCAGCGTGGACATGCCGTACATGGCGATCGCGGTGGCCGCCATGCCCCCGGCCAGCGGGATGCGCGGCCCCCACTTGGTGATCATCGCGCCGGCGAGCGGCGAGCCGACGATCATCATGCCGGTGAGCGGCAGCAGGTGAAGGCCCGCGTCGATGGGGCTCATCCCGTGCACGTTCTGGAGGTAGAACGTCACGAAGAACAGACCGCCCATGAAGGCGATCGCCATCAGGACCATGAGGACCACGCCCGCGGACAGCGGGACGGAGCGGAACAGCGCCAGCGGGATCAGCGGCTCCGCCACCCTGGTCTCCCAGTAGGCGAAGAGCGCGAAGCCCGCGAGGGAGGCGAGGACGAACGCCCACGTCTTGCCGTCGCCCCAGCCCCACTCGGGGGCCTTGATCAGCGCCCAGACGAGGCAGAACATCGCTGCCGACAGCAGGGCGATGCCCAGCAGGTCGAAGGAGCGCGGGGCGTTCTCGGCGCGGTGGTCGAGCAGGATGACGACGCCCAGCACCAGGGCGAGGACGCCGACCGGCACGTTGATGAAGAACACCGACTGCCAGTTGACGTGCTCGACGAGGACGCCGCCGAGGATGGGACCGCCGGCCGTGGAGGCGCCGATGACCATGCCCCAGAGGCCGATGGCCATGTTGAGCTTCTCGGCCGGGAAGGTCGCGCGCAGCAGCCCGAGCGCGGCCGGCATCAGCAGCGCGCCGAACAGTCCCTGGAAGACGCGGAAGGTGACGACCAGCGCGATGCTGTCGGACAGGCCGATGGCGCCGGAGGCGGCGGCGAAGCCGACGACGCCTATCAGGAAGGTCTGGCGGTGCCCGAAGCGGTCACCGAGCTTGCCCGCGGTGATCAGGGAGACCGCGAGGGCGAGGAAGTAGGCGTTGGTGATCCACTGCACCTCGGCGAAGGTGGCGCCCAGGTCGCTGGCGATCGCCGGGTTGGCGATGGCGACGATGGTGCCGTCCAGGGCCACCATCATGACGCCCACGGCGACGGTGATGAGCGTGAACCACGGGTGGCCGCGCAGCCCCTTGGCCGGAGGCTGGTCCGACGGGTCCTGGGGCGCCCCGTCCCCCGGTCCCGTCTTGTCGACGGTGGTCTGACTAGTCATACGACGGAGGCTAGTGACAGCCACTGACAATTGACAAACCAATTCACAAGTCGGTAACTGACATCTATGGAAACTCTGCGTGAGCGCAAGAAACAGCGCACCCGGGACGCGCTGCTGCGCGCCGCGCTGGAACTGTTCACCACCCGCGGGTACGAGCGGACCACCGTCGACGAGATCGCCGAGGCGGTCGACGTCTCCCAGCGCACCTTCTTCCGCTACTTCGCCGGCAAGGAGGAGGCGGCCCTCGCGGTCGCCGACATGACCGTGGCGCGCTTCGTCGAGGCGATGCGCGAACGCCCGCCGCACGAGGCGCCCCTGGAGGCCCTGCGCCAGGCCGTCCTGGACAGCTGGAACTCGGTGCACGAGATCGTCGAGCAGGTCGTGCCGGTGGAGCTGTACCTGCGCATGTGCCGGGTGATCGAGTCGACGCCGGTGCTGCTCGCCGCGTATCTGCGACACTCGGTCGAGACCGAGGAGACGATCGCCCGGGTGCTCGCGGACCGTGAGGGGCTGGACGTGGAGGCCGACCCGCGGCCGCGGCTGGCGGTGGCGGCCTTCGGCGGGGTCATGCGGCTCACGGAGCGGCACTGGAGCAGCGGCGAGAACGTGACCCTGGAGGAGATGCGCGCCCTCGCGTCCCGCTACCTCGACCAGCTGGGGCCCGCGCTCATGGGAAGCTGGCGCACGGCCTGAGAGGTCTCATGACCATCGTCACGGTCATCGAAACGTGATACCTGTCACTCAGGCCTCCCGAGACCATCCCGTTCTCCTAGTGTGTCCTTCCAGTGACTTCCTTCGACTCCACTCCCCCGCTCAACATGGGGCGGCTGCTGCTCGCCCTCGCCGTGGTCTTCGTGATGCTGGCGACCACCGGCTGGACCGCCGTACACCACCAGCGGGAGAGCACCGCCCTGCGCGCGTCGCTCACCGCCTGGGAAGAGGGCCACGTCGACGGACGCGCGTTGCCGGACCCGTCAGCGCCCCCCGGCCGGCTCGCCCGGTTCTTCGCCACCCTCAGCGCGGCCCAGCGCACCGCGCTCGCGCATCGCTACCCGCTCGCCGTCGGCAACATGAACGGCGCCCCGGCCGAGCTGCGCTACCGCGCCAACCGCATCGCGCTGCGGGAGCAGGTCCGCGTCGAGCGGGCCCGGATGCACGACGCCCGGCTCTCCCCCGCCGGCCAGCACGAGGCCGGGCGGCGCATGCAGCGCTACGAGTCGATGAGCGACCGCGACCGCAAGATCCTCGCCTTCGACCCGGACGGCGCCGGCCGCGCCGCCGAGGTCTTCGGCGACCTCGACAGCGCCCAGCGGATCTCCGTCGTCGTCCCCGGCGTCGACACCGCGCTGCTCACCTTCCAGCGCACCTACCGCAAGTACTCGGCGCCCGTCGGCATGGCCCAGGCGCTGTACGCGGCCGAGCGGGAGGCGAGCCCGAAGACGCGGACCGCCGTGATCGCCTGGGCCGACTACACCTCCCCGGCCGGCCTCGGCATCGACTCGGCGACCGCGATGCGCGCGGAGTCCGGCGCGATCCGGCTGAACGCCCTGGTGCGCGCCCTGCCCGGCGTCTCGCCCGTCTCGCTGTTCTGCCACAGCTACGGCTCCGTGGTGTGCGGGGTCGCCGCGCACACGCTGCCGGAGCGGGTCAGCGACATCGCGGTGGCCGGCAGCCCCGGCATGCGGGTGGAGAGCGCGGTCCAGCTGCGCACCTCCGCCCGGGTGTGGGCGATGCGGGACGCGGACGACTGGGTGCAGGACGTGCCCTACCTGGAGCTCGGCGGCCTCGGGCACGGCGCGGACCCGGTGTCGTCCGGGTTCGGCGCGCGGGTGCTGTCCGCGCGGGAGGCCGAGGGCCACGCCGGCTACTTCGAGCCCGGCACGGACAGCCTGCGCAACTTCGCCGGCATCGGCGCCGGCGTGTACGACTCGGTGCGCTGCGCCGCGGAGGATGACGCCTGCCGGGAGGATCTGTCCGGCGCAACGACGGCGGGACGCGCGTAGAAGCGCAGAAACAGCGGTGTGCGCGAGGAGGGACGGAAAAAGCCGGTGCCGCATACGATGAGCCGCATGGGTGACGTACTGGCCGGATTTCATGCCGCCTGGGAGTTCGAGTCCGACTCCGTCCTCATCCGCTACGAACGGGGGATACGCACGCCGAAGCTGCTCTCGGCGCTCGGGGAGCGCCGGATCCCGCTGGCGGCGATCGAGGGCGTGACGCTGGAGCCCGGCAGACGCGGGACCGCGGTGCTGCGCATCCGACCGCGCGAGGGCGCGGACCCGCTGATCGAGGCCGCGGCGGGGCAGCTGAAGGAGTCCTGCGACCCCTACCGGCTGGTGCTGCCGGGCGAGCGGGACGCGCTCGCGGAGTACTACGCCGACGAGCTGCGGGAGCGGCTCACCGAGTCCGGGCCGGCCGACCGGTTCCTGGTGGCGGCCCCGAAGGCGCCGCTGTCGTTCAAGGCGTACGACGCGAAGGCGTCCTTCGACGGGCGGACCGTGCGGTTCCGGTGGTTCTGGACGGGTGCGTCGTCGGCCAAGTGGAAGGCGGGCGACCAGAGCTTCCCGGTGTCCGAGCTGAGCGGCGTGGAGTGGCGGTCGCCGGAGGTTTTCGAAGGCTTCCTGCGGCTGCACCGCGGCGAGCACGCCCCCGCGGGGACCGACCAGGACCCCGCGACGGTGGTGTTCGGGCTCGGGTACGGGGCGGTGCACGAGTCGCTGCCGCTGGCGGCGGCGGTGCTGGCGGCCGTCCGCACGCGCGGGAGCACGCCGGCCGTCCCGGCGGCCGCCGTCCCCGCCGCGGACCCGCCCCGCCGGGACCCGGCGGACGTCGCCGACCGGATCCGGCACCTCGGCGAGCTGCACCAGGCGGGGCTGGTCACCGACGAGGAGTTCGCCGCGAAGAAGGCCGACCTGCTGGCCGAGCTGTAGGGACGTCCCGCTCACGCGCCCCGGGAGTAGTGCGTGATCTTGCGGTCGAGCACGGCGAGCGTGTCCTGGAGTTCGGCGATCCTGGCCTGGACGTCGCGTCGGGTCTCCTCCAGCAGCTCGCGCCGCTGCTCGTACGTGCCCTCGCCCTCGCGCACCAGCTCGGCGTACCGCACCATGTCGGCGACCGGCATGCCGGTCAGCCGCAGCTTGCCGACCAGGTCGAGCCAGTCCAGGTCGCGGTTGCTGTAGCGGCGCTGGCCGGTGTGCGAGCGGTCGACGTGGGCCATCAGCCCGATCCGCTCGTACCAGCGCAGGGTGTGCGCCGTCAGGCCCGTGAAGGCGACGACCTCGCTGATCGTGTAGCGGTCCTGCCCGTCCGGGCGCGGATGACCCGGCGGCGGTCCGGAGCAGACGTCTGCGGAGCTCTGGCTGCGCTGGGCGGTCACGGGCGTGGTCTGCAACACCGTCATGGCCCCACGCTATGACCTTCAAGTGCGCTCCAGGCAAGCGGGAACGGTAAGAATCGGAAAGACACGACGGGATCCCGCTGCCGGACCGGTTCCGCGAGCGGGGCGTGCGCCAGGTCCACCTCACGCCCGACCCTCTGCTGGAGCTGCTCCGGCAGCCGCATAGGCTCGGGGCATGTCGTCGCAGAGCCTCGCGCTGATCGAGAACTGGCCCGTCCCCTCCGCCGCGGCGGGTGTCGTGCGGGCCGACGGGACGGTCCTCTGGACGCACGGCCCGGCCGGGCGGCGTTTCCCGCTGGCCTCGGTCACCAAGCCGCTCGCCGCCTACGCCGCGCTGGTCGCGTACGAGGAGGGGGCGATCGAGCTGGACGAGCCGGCCGGGCCGCCCGGGGCGACCGTCCGCCATCTGCTCGCGCACACCTCGGGGCTCGCCTTCGACGAGCACCGGGCGACCGCCGCGCCCGGGGAGCGGCGGCTGTACTCCAACGCCGGGTTCGAGCAGCTCGGCGACCACATCGCCAAGGCCACGGACATCGACTTCGGGGAGTACCTGCGGCAGGCGGTGCTGGAGCCGCTGGGGATGGCGTCCACCTCGCTGGAGGGGTCGCCCGCGAAGGACGGCGTCTCGACCGTGGAGGACCTGCTGCGCTTCGCGGCCGAGGTGCAGGCGCCCCGGCTGCTGGACCCGCGCACGGTCGCCGAGGCGATGAGCGTGCAGTACCCGGGCACGAAGGGCGTCCTGCCCGGCTACGGCCACCAGAACCCCAACGACTGGGGCCTCGGCTTCGAGATCCGCGACTCCAAGTCCCCGCACTGGACCGGCGGTTCGTCCTCGCCGCGCACGTTCGGCCACTTCGGGCAGTCCGGTACGTTCCTGTGGATCGACCCCGACGCGCGGCTGGCCGCCGTCGCGCTCACGGACCGCGCGTTCGGCCCGTGGGCGGTCGAGGCCTGGCCGGCGTTCACGGACGCGCTGCTGACGGAGTTCCGGAAGGGCTGAGTCCCCCTCAGCCGGCGCGCATCTCCCAGACCAGCAACTCGGCCGGCGTGAGCGCCAGCACCCGGACCTCGCCGGCGTCCGTGACGCGGGCCGCGTCGCCGGGGCCCAGCCGCTCGCCGTCCAGGCTCACTTCGCCGCGCACGACGTGCACGTACCCGTGCGACCCCGTCGGCGCCGACGCCCGCTCCCCGGCCGTCAGCCGCCGCACGTGCAGCGTCGCGCCGGCCCCCGGGACGGCGTACGGAGTGGAGTCGGCGACGCTGCGGACGATCTCGTAGGACGGGTCGCCGCCGGGCTCCAGCGGGGTCAGCCACATCTGGACGAAGGTCAGGGGGACTTCGGCGTCGTTGCGCTCGGTGTGGCGCACCCCGGCCGCCGCGCTGAGCCGCTGCACGTCCCCGGGGCGGACGGTCACCTCGTGGCCCTCTGAGTCGCGGTGGGTCAGCTCGCCCTCGACCACCCAGGTCACGATCTCCGTGTGGCTGTGGGGGTGTTCGCCGAAGCCCGCGCCGGGCGCGAGCCGCTCCTCGTTGCAGGCGATCAGCGCGCCGAAGCGGAGGTTGCCGGGGTCGTAGTGGGCGCCGAAGGAGAAGGCGTGCCGGGTGTCGATCCCGGCCTCGGGATCACCGCCGCGGTAGCGCTCCTCGGCGCGCCGTACGTCCATCACGCGACCCACGCTATCGGGCGGGCGAAGCCCTCCGGCAACCCACCGGCGCGGCCCGCCGTCCCGATAAGGCAGTCTTGTCCCGTGCCCGAACCCCACTCCGAACCCGAAGCCCGCCACCGCCGAGCGGCAGCGCACCCGCACACCGCGACCCTGAAGCGGCTGGAGAAGTCCTCCGGAAGTCTCGCCGCCCAGGCGATCGCGCGGATGGACGAGACCCTGCCGTGGTACCGGGCGATGCCCCCGGAGAACCGTTCCTGGATCGGGCTCGTCGCCCAGGCGGGCATCGCCGCGTTCACGGAGTGGTTCCGGCACCCAGACGCCCCGCAGGCGATCTCCACGGACGTCTTCGGGACCGCCCCGAGGGAGCTGACCCGGGCGATCACGCTCCGGCAGACGGTGGAGATGGTGCGCACCACCATCGAGGTCATGGAGTCCGCGATCGACGAGGTCGCCGCTCCGGGCGACGAGGGCGTGCTGCGCGAGGCGCTCCTGGTGTACGCCCGTGAGATCGCCTTCGCCACCGCCCAGGTGTACGCGCAGGCGGCCGAGGCGCGCGGCGCGTGGGACGCCCGGCTGGAGTCCCTCGTCGTCAACGCCGTGCTCAGCGGGGAGGCCGACGAGGGGGCCGTCAGCCGGGCCGCCGCGCTCGGCTGGAACGCGCCGGAGAACGTGTGCGTGGTGCTGGGCACCGCCCCGGACGGCGACTCGGAGCTGACGGTGGAGGCGATCCGGCGGGCCGCCCGGCACGCCAAACTCCAGGTGCTCACCGGCGTGCTCGGCTCGCGGCTCGTCGTCATCGCGGGCGGCAGCGACAATCCGCTGGCCGTGGCCAGGTCGTTGATCGGCCCGTACGCGGCGGGCCCCGTGGTGGCCGGGCCCGTGGTGCCCGACCTGCTGGCCGCGACCCGGTCCGCGCAGGCCGCCGCGGCGGGACTGAAGGCGTGTTCCGCCTGGCAGGACGCCCCGCGTCCGGTCCTGGCCGACGATCTGCTGCCGGAGCGGGCGATAGCGGGCGACCCCGGAGCCCGCGAGCAGTTGGTGGAGGAGATCTACAGACCGCTGGAGGAGGCGGGGTCCGCGCTGCTGGAGACGCTCTCCGTCTACCTCGAACAGGCGTCCAGTCTGGAGGGTGCGGCCCGGATGCTGTTCGTCCATCCCAACACCGTGCGCTACCGGCTTCGACGTGTGACTGACGTCACCGGCTGGTCCCCTTCGGATGTACGCTCGGCGTTCACCTTGCGCATCGCACTGATCCTGGGGCGTCTGGTCGATGGAGATCCCCAGACCTAGGCTTTTGTCGGGGGCCCACAAAACCCCCTGCCGTTCTTCGTCCTTGTCCCCACGGGCGGCCGTGGCCGCCCTCAAGAGAGAGTGTGAGAGTGCTCGTACTCGTCGCTCCCGGCCAGGGCGCCCAGACGCCCGGCTTCCTGACCCCCTGGCTCGAACTGCCCGGCGCCGCCGACCGCGTCGCCGCGTGGTCCGACGCCATCGGCCTGGACCTCGTTCACTACGGCACGCAGGCCGACGCGGACGCCATCCGCGACACCGCGGTGGCGCAGCCGCTGCTCGTCGCCGCCGGAATCCTGTCCGCCACGGCACTCGGTGCCGTGACCCCGGGCGCCGTCGCGGGCCACAGCGTCGGCGAGTTCACCGCCGCCGCGTTCGCCAGGGTCCTCGACGACACCGCCGCGCTGACCCTCGTACGCAAGCGCGGTCTGGCCATGGCCGAGGCCGCCGCGATCACCGAGACCGGCATGTCGGCGCTGCTCGGCGGCGACCCGGAGGTCTCCGTCGCGCATCTGCGGAAGCTGGGACTGACCCCGGCGAACATCAACGGCGCGGGCCAGATCGTGGCCGCGGGCACGCTGGAGCAGCTCGCCGCGCTGAACGAGGACAAGCCCGAGGGCGTCCGCAAGGTCGTCGCGCTCAAGGTCGCCGGCGCCTTCCACACGCACCACATGGCTCCCGCGGTCGAGACGCTCGCGACCGCCGCCAAGGAGGTCACCCCCGCCGACCCGACGGTCGCCTACGTCTCCAACAAGGACGGGCGGACCGTGGCGTCCGGCGCGGAGATCCTCGACCGGCTCGTCGGCCAGGTCGCCAACCCGGTCCGCTGGGACCTGTGCATGGAGACCTTCAAGGAGCTCGGCGTCACCGCGATCGTCGAGGTGTCCCCCGGCGGGACCCTGGTCGGTCTGGCCAAGCGCGCGCTGCCCGGCGTGCGGACGCTGGCGCTGAAGACCCCCGACGACCTGGACGCGGCCCGCGAGATCATCTCCGAGACCGTGACGCCCGCCGCCGACGCGGCGGGTGCGTGAGGAGCCCTGATGGCGAAGATCAAGCCCAGTAAGGGCGCCCCGTACGCGCGCATCCTCGGCGTGGGGGGCTACCGGCCCACCCGGGTGGTGCCCAACGAGGTGATCCTGGAGACGATCGACTCCTCCGACGAGTGGATCCGCTCGCGCTCCGGCATCCAGACCCGGCACTGGGCGAGCGACGAGGAGACCGTCGCCGCCATGTCGGTGGAGGCCGCCGGCAAGGCGGTCGCCGACGCGGGGATCACCGCCGAGCAGATCGGCGCCGTGGTCGTCTCGACGGTCTCGCACTTCAAGCAGACCCCGGCCGTCGCCACCGAGATCGCCGACAAGCTGGGCACCGCCAAGGCCGCCGCGTTCGACATCTCGGCGGGCTGCGCCGGCTTCGGCTACGGCCTGACCCTCGCCAAGGGCATGGTCGTCGAGGGCTCCGCGGAGTACGTCCTCGTCATCGGCGTGGAGCGGCTGTCCGACCTGACCGACCTGGAGGACCGGGCCACCGCCTTCCTGTTCGGCGACGGCGCTGGCGCGGTCGTGGTCGGCCCCTCGCAGGAGCCGGCGATCGGCCCGACGGTCTGGGGCTCCGAGGGCGACAAGTCGGAGACCATCAAGCAGACCGTGCCGTGGACGGACTACCGCACCGGCGAGGTCGCCAAGTTCCCCGCCATCACGCAGGAGGGCCAGGCGGTGTTCCGCTGGGCCGTCTTCGAGATGGCGAAGGTCGCCCAGCAGGCGCTGGAGGCGGCCGGCATCGGCTCCGACGAGCTGGACGTCTTCATCCCGCACCAGGCCAACGAGCGGATCATCGACTCGATGGTGAAGACCCTGAAGCTCCCGGAGTCCGTCACGGTCGCCCGTGACGTGCGCACCACCGGCAACACCTCGGCCGCCTCGATCCCGCTCGCGATGGAGCGGCTCCTGGCGACCGGCGAGGCGAAGAGCGGCGACACCGCGCTCGTCATCGGATTCGGGGCGGGTCTCGTCTACGCCGCGACGGTCGTTACCCTCCCCTAGGCACTCCGTGCCGGATCATGCGGTCCGGTACGGGAAACGCACCACCTGCCGCTACCGCGGCGGGCGCCACACCCTGAAGAACACCAACGAAGGAGCGCCGACATGGCCGCCACTCAGGAAGAGATCGTCGCCGGTCTCGCGGAGATCGTGAACGAGATCGCCGGGATCCCGGTTGAGGACGTCCAGCTGGACAAGTCCTTCACCGACGACCTTGACGTCGACTCCCTGTCCATGGTCGAGGTCGTCGTCGCCGCCGAAGAGCGCTTCGACGTCAAGATCCCGGACGAGGACGTCAAGAACCTCAAGACCGTCGGCGACGCGACCGACTACATCCTCAAGCACCAGGCCTGAGCCACTGCTTGGGCCGGACGCTCCGGCCCGCCCCGCCACCCGGCGGTGGCGCCGCTGAATCCTCGCAAACGTTGGAGAAGGAATCCGTGAGCCCGACCAATCGCACCGTGGTCGTCACCGGTATCGGCGCAACCACACCGCTGGGTGGCGACGCAGCCTCTACCTGGGAGGGCCTGGTCGCCGGCAAGTCCGGCGTCAAGCCCCTGGAGCAGGAGTGGGCGGCCGACCAGGCCGTCCGTATCGCGGCCCCGGTCGCCGTGGAGCCCACCGAGGTCATCCCGCGGCCCCAGGCCCGCAAGCTGGACCGCTCGGCGCAGTTCGCGCTGATCGCGGCTCAGGAGGCATGGAAGGACGCCGGTTTCGCAGGCAAGGCCGGTGAGTCCACCGAGGGCGCCTCGGTCGACCCCGACCGGCTGGGCGCGGTCATCGCCTCCGGCATCGGCGGCGTCACGACCCTGCTGGACCAGTACGACGTGCTGCGGGACAAGGGCGTACGCCGGGTCTCGCCGCACACCGTGCCCATGCTGATGCCGAACAGCCCGTCCGCCAACGTCGGTCTGCTCGTGGGCGCCCGCGCGGGCGTGCACACCCCGGTCTCCGCCTGCGCGTCGGGCGCCGAGGCCATCGGCTACGCCATCGAGATGATCCGCACCGGTCGCGCCGACGTCGTCGTCGCGGGCGGCACGGAAGCGGCGATCCACCCGCTGCCGATCGCCGCGTTCGGCAACATGATGGCGATGTCCAAGAACAACGACGACCCGCAGGGCGCGTCGCGTCCCTACGACGTCGCCCGCGACGGCTTCGTCCTGGGCGAGGGCGCCGGTGTGATCGTCCTGGAGTCGGCCGAGCACGCCGCCAAGCGCGGCGCTCGGGTGTACGCCGAGGCCGTCGGCCAGGGCATCTCCGCCGACGCCCACGACATCGTGCAGCCCGAGCCGGAGGGGCGGGGCATCTCGCACGCCCTGCAGAACCTGCTGGAGCGCACCGACCTGAACCCGGCGGAGATCGTGCACGTCAACGCGCACGCGACGTCGACCCCGGCCGGTGACATCGCCGAACTGAAGGCGCTGCGCAAGGTCTTCGGCGACGACACCGACCACATGGCCGTCTCGGCGACCAAGTCGATGACCGGTCACCTGCTGGGCGGCGCGGGCGGTGTGGAGTCGGTGGCGACGGTCCTCGCGCTGTACCACCGCATCGCTCCGCCGACCATCAACGTGGAGAACCTCGACCCGGAGGCGGAGGCCAACGCGGACGTCGTTCGGGGCGAGGCGCGCAAGCTGCCCGTCGAGGGCCGTATCGCGGCGCTCAACGACTCGTTCGGGTTCGGCGGGCACAACGTGGTGCTGGCGTTCCGGACGATCTGAGAAGTCCTCCAGACGTCGAGTGGCCCGAACCCCGGGGTGGGGTTCGGGCCACTCGGCGTCTCGGCGTCTCGTGGGCCGGTTACACGACCTGGTGCAGCCAGCGCACCGGGGCTCCCTCGCCCGCGTATCTGAACGGTTCCAGTTCGTCGTCCCACGGCTTGCCGAGCAGCTTGGCCACCTCGGCCTCCAGGTCGCTCTCCTCGCGCCGGCTGCGCAGCAGGGCCGCGCGCAGGCGGTCCTCCGGGATCAGGATGTCGCCGTGGATGCCGGTGACGGCGTGGAAGATGCCCAGGTCTGGGGTGCAGCTGTAGCGCTCGCCCTCGGCGCCGGCGCAGGGCTCGGCGGTGACCTCGAAGCGCAGCAGGTGCCAGCCGCGCAGCGCGGACGCCAGCTTGGAGGCGGTGCCGGCCTGGCCCTGCCAGGAGAACTCCGAGCGCCAGGTGCCGGGCGCGGCGGGCTGCCGGATCCAGTCGAGGTTGACGCGCGTGCCGAGCACCCCGGCGACGGCCCACTCGACGTGCGGGCACATCGCGCGCGGCGCGGAGTGCACGTACAGAACTCCACGTGTCGTCACCGGGACCTCCGGGCAGAGCGGGACAGTCTTGCAGGCTGGCGTGGCGGCGGCGGGGCAGCCGCGTTGAGGGCGAGGCTACCGTGCGGCGGCGCAAGGAGTGTGACGTACCGTCGGTCCCGATGTCGTTAAACGTGTGCCATTCACCCGGCAGGACGCCTGTGCGGGTGCGATCGGTCGCTTCCGGTCGCCGTCGGGAACTCCCGGACGTTGTCATGGGAGAGGGACCGGGTGCGGCGCGTCGCACGGAAGCCGGACGAGGAGCGAGGGGGTCACCGGGGATGCGGAAGGGAATCCGGCGCGGGCGGGCGGTGCTCGCGGTCACCACGGCGGCCGTGCTGTGCCTGGCCGGCTGCGACGCCCTGGGCGGGGGCGGCCCCGAGGCGCCCGGCGCGCGGCAGAGCAAGCCGGCGCCGACACCGTCCTTCGCGTGGGACCGCAGCCCCGCGTCGATCGCCGCGGTGGGCGACTCCATCACCCGGGGGTTCGACGCCTGCGCGATCCTGACGGACTGCCCGGAGGTGTCGTGGGCGACGGGCGGCAACGCGGAGGTGAACAGTCTGGCGGTCCGTCTGCTGGGCGCGCGCAAGGCGGCGACGCACAGCTGGAACCACGCGGTGACCGGGGCGCGGATGGCGGACCTGCCCGCGCAGATGGCGCGGGCGGCGGCGGACAAGCCGCAGTTGGTGACGGTGATGGTGGGGGCGAACGACGCCTGCCGGGCGACGGCGGCGGCGATGACGCCGGTGGCCGACTTCCGCGCCGCGTTCGAGGACGCGATGCGCACGCTGCGCCGTGCCGCGCCGAAGACGCAGGTGTACGTGGCGAGCGTGCCGGACCTGAAGCGGCTGTGGTCGCAGGGCCGGACCAGCGCGCTGGGCAAGCAGGTGTGGAAGCTGGGGATCTGCCCGTCGATGCTGGGCGACGCGGACGCGCTGGACGCGGCGGCGACGCTGCGGCGGGACACGGTGCACAAGCGGGTGGAGGACTACAACACGGTGCTCGGGGAGGTCTGCGCGAAGGACCCGCGGTGCCGCTTCGACGGGGGCGCGGTGTACGACTACCGCTTCGGCACCGACCAGTTGAGCCACTGGGACTGGTTCCACCCGAGCGTGAACGGCCAGGCGCGCCTCGCCGAGATCGCCTACCGGAAGGTCACCGGCGCGACCGCGTGACTTAAGGTCTCGCTCATGAGCGAACACTTCGGAACACTTTCCGACGGCACACCGGTGCATCGCTGGACCCTGGAGCGCGCGGGCGTGCGGGTGCGGGTCCTGACGTACGGCGGGATCGTGCAGTCGGCGGAGGTCCCGGACCGGGAGGGGCGGACGGCGGACGTGGTGCTGGGGTTCGCCGCCCTGGACGGGTACCTCGCGCATCCGGAGCCCTATCTGGGCGCCCTGGTCGGCCGGTACGCGAACCGGATCGCGCACGCCGGCTTCCCCCTGGACGGGCGGACGTACGCCCTCGCGCCGAACAACGCCCCGAACTCCCTGCACGGCGGTGAGCACGGCTTCGACAAGCGAGTGTGGGAGGCGGAGCCGGTCGAGCACGGGGTGCGGCTGAGCCGGGTCAGCCCGCACGGCGAGGAGGGCTTCCCGGGCCGCCTGGAGGTGTCGGCGACGTACGCCCTCGACGCGTCGGGCGCCCTGCGGATCGCCTACGAGGCGGTCACGGACGCGCCGACGGTGGTGAACCTGACCAACCACAGCTACTTCAACCTCGCCGGATCAGGGCCCGCGGGCGGGCACGAACTGCGGCTGGCCGCCTCCCGGTACACCCCGGTCGACGCGGACCTGATCCCCGAGGGCGCGCCGGCGGAGGTCGAGGGCACCCGCTTCGACTTCCGCGCGTCCCGCAAGGTGGGCGACGGCTACGACCACAACTTCGTGCTCGACAAGGGCGTCACGGACACTCCGGTGGAGGTCGCCGAGCTGCACGACCCGGCGTCCGGACGGGTGATGACGGTGTCGACGACCGAGCCGGGCATCCAGGTGTACACCGCGGACCACCTCGGCGAGCCCTTCGCCCCCGGTGCGGGCATCGCCCTGGAGACCCAGCACTTTCCCGACTCCCCGCACCGCCCGGACTTCCCGAGCACCGTCCTGCGCCCGGGCGAGGTGTACCGCTCGGAGACGGTGTACGGCTTCTCGGCGCGATAGGCCCGCGAAGACGCGCGAACCCCGGTCCAGGGGTCAGGTCCCGGACCGGGGCCGTTCTCGGGCGAGGAGTGCCGCGTCCGACGCCGGTCGTCGCGGTGCTCCCGCGATCCCGCCTCGATCTACCCACCCGGGTTTCGTACGAACCCTTCGTAAGGGGCTGGGGCCCTCACAGGGGCTGGGGCGCGGTGTCCGTCTCCTCGCGGTCCTCGCCGTCCGCGCTCTCCTCGCCCAGCAGGTCCCGCGCCATGAGGGTCGCGCCCGCGACCGCGCCCGGCATCAGGAGAACCGCCACGAACGGCACCAGGAAGGCCAGGCCCAGCGGGGTGCCGAAGCCCCACACCAGGGGCTTGCGCGAGCGGAGCAGGGCGAGGCGGGCGCGCAGGTCGACGTTCCTGCGCTGGAGGGCGACGGCGGTGAGCTGCTCGGTGAGGAAGAAGCCGGTGACGAAGAAGCCGATCACCGGGACGACCGTCTGCCCGAGGAAGGGGATGAAGCCTAGGGCGAACAGCAGCACCGCCCACAGCAGCGCCCGGACCAGGATGCGCAGGCTGTCGCGGGCGGAGATCCACAGTTCGCGCCAGAGCGGCAGGCCGGAGGAGGGGGCGGTGCCGTCGGGTGAGACGTCACGGTCGACGCGCTCGGAGAGGCTCTCGTAGAAGGGCTCCCCGATGAGCAGCGTGACCGCCGTGAAGGTCAGGACGGACAGCAGCAGTCCGAGGGCGAACAGCACGGCGGTGAGGAAGCCGCGGAACAGGCCCTGCCAGGGGCTCGACCAGTCGTCGGCGAAGGGCGTCGCCCAGGCCGTGAAGTCGTCGCCCCACACCGCGAGGGCCACCAGCGCACCCACGTAGAGGACGAGTGTGATCAGTCCCGGCACCAGAGCGAACCCGTACTGCCTGCCGTGCCGGGCCACCCATCGCTGGCCCTCCATGAGGTACTTGAATCCGGCCCCGAGTTCTCGCATGGCCGCACTCTATCGGTCGTGCTCACATCAGCCTCGGGCGTGATCGAGGGGCTGTGTAGGCCATCCGGGGCACAGGAGACACCGAGCCCCGTGTCACACAGTTGAGTCGATCGGGTAGACCTCGCCGTACCGATCCACGAAGCACGCGAGTACCCCCAGGTCGGGCAGGCTTTGATCACGATGGAACACGCAAGCAGCGGTCTGGTTGAGGAGCACGGATGACGCAGGAGATCCACGGCACCGTCGCGGACGGTTTCGAGGCGGCGCGGGAGGAGTTCGCCGCGTTCGTCGCGCAGGAGCGGCCGGGTTACGAGGGCCAGTTGTGCGCGTACGTGCACGGCCGCCGGGTCGTCGACCTGTGGACCGGGGACGGGGCGGGTGTGGACTCCCTCTACGGCGTGTTCTCGTCGACGAAGGGCGCGGCGCATCTGGTGGCCGCGCTCCTCGTGCAGGACGGCACCCTGGAGCTGGACCGCAAGGTCACCTACTACTGGCCGGAGTTCGGCAGTGAGGGCAAGGGCGCGCTGACCCTGCGTGAGCTGCTCGCCCACCGGGCGGGCGTGGTCGGCACGGACACCGGGTTCACCCGGCAGGAGCTGGCCGACGACCGGCAGCTCGCCGAACGGCTCGCCGACCAGCGGCCGTTCTGGCGTCCGGGGACCGCCTTCGGCTACCACGGGCTGGTCATCGGCGCGCTCGTCGGCGAGGTCGTGCGGCGTGCGACGGGCCGCACGCTGCAGGACGTGTACGAGGAGCGGGTGCGCGCCCCCTACGGGCTGGACTTCTTCCTAGGGCTGCCGGCGCGGCACGAGGCGCGCTTCCGCAGCACGCAGCCGATGGCGCCGACGCCGGAGCAGCGGGCCCTGCTCGACCGGCTGGCCGGCGGGCCGCACTCGCTGTCGGCCATCGCCTTCAACCGCCACGCCGCCGAGCCGACCGATCTCGAACTGCTGCCGAACGACCCGCTGGTGCGTGCCAAGGGTCCGGCCTCGGTGGGCGGGGTGGCGTCGGCGCGGGGGCTGGCCGGGATGTACGCGGCGGCGATCAGCGAGGTCGGCGGGAAGGCGCCGCTGCTGAAGGAGGACACGGCGGCGGAGTTCGCGCAGTTCCACTCGGTGGGCTATGACCTGGTGTCGCGGGCGCACAAGTCGTTCGGTCTGGGGTTCCAGGCGACCGCGGACACCTGGTACCCGTTCCTCGGCGCGGGGGCCTTCGGGCACAGCGGGGCGGCCGGCTCACAGGCGTTCGCGGACCCGCGCAGCGGGCTGGCCTACGGCTACACCCGCCGCCGGTTCGCCTTCCCCGGCGGGGCGGCCCCGGAGAACGCCCGGCTGGCGGCGGCGGTGCACGGGGCGGCGCTGGCGGCCGGCTGAGGCACGGGCTGTCCGCGTACGGCGAAGGCCGCGCCCCGTGTCGGGGACGCGGCCTTCGCCGTACGCGGGTGTGCCGCTCAGAGCTTCACGATCATCTTGCCGGTGTTGTCGCCGCGCAGGACGCCGAGGAACGCCTCGAGGTTGTTCTCGATGCCCTCGACGACCGTCTCGCGGTACTTCAGCTCGCCGGAGCGGACCCAGGCGCCGACCTCCTGGACGAACTGCGGCTGGAGGTCGTAGTGGTCGGCGACCAGGAAGCCCTGGATGTTGCCGCGGGTCTGGATGAGGCGGGTGAGGTTCCTCGGGCCGGGCACGGGCTCGGTGTTGTTGTAGACGGAGATCATGCCGCAGATCGCGATGCGGCCGTGCTCGTTGAGCGCGCCGATCGCGGCCTCCAGGTGGTCGCCGCCGACGTTGTCGAAGTAGACGTCGACGCCGTCGGGGGCGGCCTGCTGGAGCTGCTCGGCCACGGGGCCGTTCTTGTAGTTGAAGGCGGCGTCGAATCCGTACTCCTCCACGAGCAGCTTGACCTTCTCGTCGGAGCCAGCCGAGCCGATGACCCGGGAGGCGCCCTTGAGCTTGGCGATCTGCCCGACCTGGCTGCCGACGGCGCCGGCCGCGCCGGACACGAACACCGAGTCGCCCTCCTTGAAGGAGGCGGTGCGCAGCAGGCCCGCGTAGGCGGTGAGACCGGTCATGCCGAGGACGCCGAGGTACGTCGACAGGGGCGCGGCGTCGGGGTCGACCTTCACCGCCTGCTTGGCGTCGAAGGTGGCGTACTCGCGCCATCCGCCGAAGTGCAGGACGTGGTCGCCGACGGCGACGCCCTCGGCCTCGGAGGCGATGACCTCGCCCACGGCGCCGCCCTGCATGGCCTTGCCCAGCTCGAAGGGAGCGACGTAGGACTTGGCGGCGCTCATGCGGCCGCGCATGTAGGGGTCGACGGAGAGGTACTCGTTGCGGACGAGCACCTCGCCGGGGCCGGGCCGGCGGATCTCCGCCTCGGCCAGCTCGAAGTCCTCGGGCTTCGGCCAGCCGACGGGGCGGCTGAGCAGACGCCACTCGCGGCCGGTGGCGGGAAGCGTGGGGGTCTCGGACATGGAGCCTTCCTTACGTGCCGATCTCGTTCATTTCACTACCTGAAACAACCATGCTCCTGAATATTTCAGGATGTCAAATAAGCGGGTACCCTGGATCTCATGTCCACACCCCAGCAGACCCGCCGTCCCGACGATCCCACCGTGGAGGTCGTCGAGCTCATCGGCGAGGTGGTGACCCGCTACCACGCGGATTACGAGGACGCCGCGGCCCTGCACTCGCTCACCGGCGCGCAGGCGAGGCTGCTCGGCCTGCTCTGTCTGGAGCCGCTGCCCATGCGGAAGCTGGCGAACCGGCTGAAGTGCGAGCCGTCCAACGTGACCGGCATCGTGGACCGGCTGGAGACCAGGGGCCTGGTGGAGCGCCGCCCCGACCCGTCCGACCGCCGCGTGAAACTGGCGGCGGTGACGAAGGAGGGCCATCAGGTGGCCCGGGAACTGCGCGAGTCGCTCCGCTTCGCCAGCGAGCCCCTGGCGGGCCTGGCGGACGACGAACGGGAGCTGCTACGGCGTCTGCTGCGCCGCATGCTGGACCAGTGACGTCCGGCCGGGCGGGCGGCCTCAGGTGCACCACCACAGGAAACGGTTGCACGTTTCCGAAGGCGACGGCTGCGGGGCCGGCTGGGATGTCGTCGGCGTGGCGCCGGCGGTGCGCGTCGGAACCGTCCGGGGGTCCCGCGCGGGCGCGGAGGACGCGCTGGAGGCGGAGGACGCCGTAGAGGCCTCGCGGGTCGGCGACTCGGTGTCCGACGCGCTGGGCGAGGGCGACGCCGAGGCCGGGGAGGCCGAGGAGGAGGCCGACGGGCGGGGTGAGGCGGCGGGGGCGGCGGCCTCACGGGCGTCGGCGTCGGCCGTGGCGGCGGGGGTGGACGAGTCGTCTTCGAGCGGCGAGGACTCCCCGTCGGCGGCCGCGGGGTTCGGCTCGGGCGAGCCGGGCCCGTCGGCGCCGAGCTCGGCGAGGCTCAGCCCGCCGGCCGCGAGGACGAAGCCGGCGGCGATCAGCACGGTCCGGCGACGACGTCTTCGATGGACGGCGGCTTTGCGGTCGCGACGACTCGCGTCGCTCTCGTCGGCCGACGCCGACCCGCGGCCCGCGTCCCGGACCCGACCGCCCCGGCCCTGCTCCCGCCGGCGGGCGGCACGCCCCTGCGCGGGGACGTCTTCGGCCGGCGCAGAGTCCTCGACCACCGCTTCAGCCGCCTCCGCGGCCTCGACGCCGCCGGGCTCGGGGGCGGGCGACTGCCGCTCGTACGGCTGCGGCTCGTAGGGCTGCCGTTCGTACGACTCCCGCTCGTACGGCTGCGGCCCGTACGGGTCCGGCTGGTAGGCGTCCGGGGGGTACGTCTCCCGCCCGTACGCCTCCGGCGCGTAAGCGCCCTGCGGTTCAGCTGGTGCGCCGCACCCCGGGCAGGCGAGGGCGCCGTTGAGGTGCCGTCGGCACGGGTGGCAGTAGTCCATGACGCGGGAAGACTAGGTTCCCGGGGTGTGGCGTTCCTAGGTCCCCCTGTGAAAGTTGTGTGGGAAACCAACGTCCTCAAGGGCGCCCCCGAGCCGGAAAACGATCTCCCACGGTCGAAAGATCACCCGAAACTGTCGAAACCGTTATCTGTTCGACCCATTGACACTCCCCTCACGCCGTCCTTACTGTCACGCCAGCATTTCGAACGTGTGACGAAATCTCGAACAGCTGAGGGGCAACTTCCGTGCGCATCACCGGAATCAGCACACACGTGGTCGGGACGCCCTGGCGCAACCTGACCTACGTCCAGGTGCACACCGACGAGGGCATCACCGGTGTCGGTGAGACTCGCATGCTGGGCCACACCGACGCGCTGATCGGCTATCTGAAGGAGGCCGAGGCCAACCACATTCTCGGCTCCGACCCGTTCGCTGTCGAGGACCTCGTGCGCCGGATGAAGTACGGCGACTACGGCCGCGCGGGTGAGATCGTGATGTCCGGCATCGCCGTCGTAGAGATGGCCTGCTGGGACATCAAGGGCAAGGCCCTCGGCGTCCCCGTCTGGCAGCTGCTCGGCGGCAAGGTCACCGACAAGGTCAAGGCGTACGCCAACGGCTGGTACACCACCGAGCGCACCCCGGAGGCGTACCACAAGGCGGCCCAGGGGGTCATGGAGCGCGGTTATAAGGCGCTCAAGATCGACCCCTTCGGTACCGGCCACTACGAGCTGGACCACGAGAACACCCTGTACGCCGTCTCCCTGATCGAGGCCGTGCGGGACGCGATCGGCCCGGACGCCGAGCTGATGCTGGAGATGCACGGCCGCTTCTCCCCCGCCACCGCCGTCCGCCTGGCCAAGGAGCTCGCCCCCTACAAGCCGGCCTGGCTGGAGGAGCCCTGTCCGCCGGAGAACCTGAAGGCGCTGGAGAAGGTCGCCGCCAAGGTGGACGTCCCCGTCGCCACCGGTGAGCGCATCCACGACCGGATCGAGTTCCGCGAGCTCTTCGAGAGCCAGGCCGTCGACATCATCCAGCCGGACGTCGGCCACATCGGCGGCATCTGGGAGACCCGCAAGCTCGCGGCGACCGCCGAGACGCACTACGTGCTCGTCGCCCCGCACAACGTGGGCGGGCCGGTGCTGACCGCCGCCTCCCTCCAGGTCGGCTTCACCTCGCCCAACTTCAAGATCCTCGAACACTTCAACGACTTCGCGGACGCGGAGATCAAGAAGGTCGTCAAGGGCGCCCCCGAGGTGGTCGACGGCTACTTCCACCTCTCCGACGCGCCGGGGCTCGGCGTCGAGCTGGACGTGGACGCGGCCGCCGAGTTCCCGCAGCAGCAGGCCCGCTTCGACCTGTGGGCCGAGGGCTGGGAGCAGCGCAAGCCGAAGGGCTCCGGGAAGTGACCACCGCCGTCGTCGTCGAGGCGCCGGGCGAGCACCGGCTCGTCGCGCACACGCCGCGCGAGCCGGAGCCGGGCGAGGCGCTCGTGCGGGTCCACGCCGTCGGCATCTGCGGCAGCGACCGCGAGGTGTTCCAGGGCAACCGGCCCGAGGGCTACGTCCGTTACCCGCTCACCCCCGGCCACGAGTGGTCGGGGACGGTCCAGGCGGTGGGCGCGGGAGTGCCCGCCTCACTCGTCGGCCGGAAGGTCGTGGGCGAGGGCTTCCGCAACTGCCAGGTCTGCGACCGCTGTCACGCGGGCGAGACGACGCTGTGCACGGACGGCTACGAGGAGACCGGGTTCACCCAGCCCGGGGCCATGGCCGCCACCCTCACCCTGCCGGCCCGGCTGCTGCACGTCCTGCCCGACGACGCCGACCTGAGCGCCGCCGCCCTGCTGGAGCCGGCCGCCTGCATCGCGGCCGCCGCCCTCAAGGCGCACGCGGTGCCGGGCGAGAAGGTCGCCGTCGTCGGCACCGGGACGCTGGGCATGTTCGCCGTCCAGTTCCTCAAGGCGGGCTCGCCGGGCGAGCTGCTGGTGGTCGGCACCCGGCGGGACCGGGAGGAGCTCTCCCGGCAGTTCGGGGCGACCGGCTTCCGCACCCGGGACGAGGCGCTGCCCGACGACTTCGACGTGGTGATCGAGACGGCCGGGTCCGCGTCCGCCGCGCGCACCGCCGCCTCGCTGCTCCGGCGCGGCGGCCGGCTGGTCCTGACGGGCATCCCGGCGCCGGGCGCCGAGGGACTCGACCCGACGGACCTGGTCGTGCGGCAGCTGGAGGTGCACACCGTCTTCGGGGCGCCGCCGGACGCCTGGTCCCACACCGTCCGGGTGTTCGGGGCCGGACTGCTGGACCCGCTGCCGCTGGTCACGCACGAGCTGCCGCTCACGGAGTTCCCCGAGGCGATCGAGCTGGTGGGCTCCGGCGATCCGAAGGTGGGCAAGGTGCTGCTCCGGCCGTAGGCCACCCCCAGCCGTACGCCGGTACGAAGGCACCTGACGGCCTCCGTACCGGCGTACCCCACCACCCTTTTCCGCCTTGAGCCGCGAACCTCGTCCGACATATCGAACACAAAGGACAGCCTTGTGACCACCGACGCTTCCGCCACGGCGGCCCGCCGACCCGGCGAGCCGGCGCTCACCGCGCTCGGTCTGGGCGCGCCCGCCCTCGATCCCGCCGACGCCTCACCGCACACGTTCCCGGGCGGCGGCCGCTGGCGCACCGAGATCCCCTCGTGCGAGGGTCCCGAAGCGCTGGCCGTCGTCCTGAAGGAAGCCTCGCGGCTCGACGTGCCCATCCACCGCATCAGCCAGGGCAGCGGCGTGTGGATGCTGTCCGACGCCGAGATCACCGAGATGGTCGAGGCGACCGCCGAACGCGACATCGAGCTCTGCCTGTTCACCGGTCCGCGCGGCACCTGGGACATCGGCGGCTCCACCCGGACCGACTCGCGCGGCGCGGGACTGAGAGCCAGAGGCCACGACGCCGTGGCCGGCTGCGTCGAAGACGCGGTGCGGGCCACGGAGTTGGGCGTCAAGTGCCTGCTCGTCGCCGACGAGGGCGTGCTGTGGACGCTGCACCGGGCGCGTCAGGCCGGGATCATCCCGGCGGACACCACGCTCAAGGTGTCCGCGCTGATCGGCCCCGTCAACCCGGCCGCGTACGCGGTGTACGAGCAGCTGGGCGCCGACTCGGTCAACGTGCCCAGCGATCTGACGCTCGATCACCTCACCGAGATCCGGCGGGTGTCGGGCGCCCCGATGGACATGTACATCGAGGCGCCGGACGACTTGGGCGGGTATGTCCGGATGTACGAGGTCGCCGAGCTGATCCGGCGCGGGGCGCCGCTCTACCTCAAGTTCGGTCTCTCCAAGACCCCGGGCATCTACCCCTACGGGCACCACCTGCGGGAACTGACGCTGTCCACCGCCAAGGAGCGGGTGCGGCGCGGCCGGCTCGCGCTGGACCTGCTCGCACGCCACGGAGCCGGCGAGGACATGGCTCCGCTGGGGTCGCGACTGCCCGGCGAGCTGAAGCGGTTCGAAACGCCCGCATAACGTTCCGGACACACAGCACACAAACGCTTCACACAAGCAGACGCAGCCGAACAGAATCCCACACGCGCGTTTTCTCGGCCCTTCCGGCACCGCCTTCGGGCCCTCCAACTCGCGGGGCCGGGAACCACCCTCACCACATCAAGGATGATGACCATGCGTAACCGCAGAGCCGCACTCACCGCCATAGCCGGAGCCGCGTCCCTCGCCCTCACCCTGTCCGCCTGCGGCCAGAACAGCGAAGGCGGCAGCGAGGAGAAGGCGGGCGACACCAAGGGCGCGACCATCGGCATCGCGATGCCGACCAAGTCCTCCGAGCGGTGGATCTCCGACGGCAAGAACGTCGTCAAGGAGCTCGAGGCCAAGGGCTACAAGACCAAGCTGGTCTACGGCGAGGACAAGCCCGAGCAGCAGGTCTCCCAGATCGAGAACCTGATCGCCCAGGGCGTCAAGGCGCTGATCGTCGCGGCGATCGACAACAAGTCCCTGGACAACGTGCTCCAGCAGGCCAAGGACGCGAAGATCCCGGTCATCTCCTACGACCGCCTGATCCTCAACAGCCCGAACGTCGACTACTACGCGTCGTTCGACAACGAGAAGGTCGGCCAGCTCCAGGCCAACTACATCGCCGACAAGCTCGGCCTGAAGTCGGGCAAGGGCCCCTTCAACATCGAGCTGTTCGCCGGCTCCAACGACGACAACAACACCAAGTACTTCTTCAACGGCGCGATGAGCGTGCTCCAGCCGTACATCGACAGCAAGAAGCTCGTCGTCAAGTCCGGCCAGACGAAGATCACCCAGGTCACCACCCTGCGCTGGGACGGCGCCACCGCCCAGCGCCGCATGGACGACATCCTCTCCAAGTCCTACACGAGCGGGAAGGTCGACGCCGTCCTCTCGCCGTACGACGGCATCTCCATCGGCATCCTGTCCGCCCTGAAGTCCGACGGCTACGGCAGCGCCGCCAAGCCGCTGCCGGTCCTCACCGGCCAGGACGCCGAGCTCGCCTCGGTGAAGTCGATCATCTCCGGCCAGCAGACGCAGACCGTCTACAAGGACCTGCGCCAGCTCGCCAAGGTCGCCGCGAACATGGTCGACGCGTCCCTCAACGGCAAGAAGCCCGAGGTCAACGACACCAAGACCTACGACAACGGCAACAAGGTCGTCCCGGCCTACCTGCTCCAGCCCGTGAGCGTCGACAAGGCCAACTACGAGGAGGTCCTGGTCAAGGGCGGCTACTACACCGCCGACCAGCTCAAGTAAGCGCCGACGCCCTTCACACGAAACACGGATTGGAAGGCACGACCATGGCGGGACCCGTCCTGGAAATGCGCTCGATCGTCAAGACCTTTCCCGGCGTCAAAGCGCTGTCGGACGTCACACTGACCGTCCGTCAGGGCGAGGTCCACGCCATCTGCGGAGAGAACGGCGCCGGCAAGTCGACCCTGATGAAGGTCCTCTCCGGCGTCCACCCGCACGGCACCTACGAGGGGGAGATCCTCTTCGAGGGAGAGCTCTGCCGCTTCAAGGACATCCGGGCGAGCGAGCAGCACGGCATCGTCATCATCCACCAGGAGCTGGCGCTGGTGCCGTACCTCTCCCTCGCGGAGAACATCTTCCTCGGCAACGAGCACGCCAAGCGCGGGCTCATCGACTGGAGGGAGACCCTGCGCCACGCCTCCGAGCTGCTGCGCCGGGTCGGCCTGAGCGACCACCCCGAGACCCGCGTCGCCGACATCGGCGTGGGCAAGCAGCAACTCGTGGAGATCGCGAAGGCCCTGTCGAAGGAGGTGAAGCTGCTCATCCTCGACGAGCCGACCGCGGCCCTGAACGACGAGGACAGCGGCAAACTCCTCGACCTGATCCTTGAGTTGAAGAACCAGGGCATCACCTCGATCATCATCTCCCACAAGCTCAACGAGATCCGCCGGGTCGCCGACTCGGTGACGATCATCCGTGACGGGAAGTCCATCGAGACCCTGGACGTCAAGTCCGAGGAGACCAGCGAGGACCGGATCATCTCCGGCATGGTCGGCCGCGACCTCGACAACCGCTTCCCCGAGCGCACCCCGCACGCGCCGGAGGCCGGCGCGGCGCCCGCGTTGGAGATCCGCAACTGGACCGTGCACCACCCGATCGACCAGCAGCGCAAGGTCGTCGACGACGTGTCGATCGACGTGCGGCGCGGGGAGATCGTCGGCATCGCGGGGCTGATGGGCGCCGGCCGCACCGAACTCGCCATGAGCGTCTTCGGCCGGTCCTACGGCCGGCACACGGGCGGCACCGTCCTCAAGGACGGCAAGGTGATCCGCACCAAGTCCGTCGCGGAGGCGATCGGGCACGGCATCGCCTACGTCACCGAGGACCGCAAGCACTACGGCCTCAACCTCATCGACACCATCAACCGGAACATCTCGCTGACCGCCCTGGACAAGGTCGCCAAGCGGGGCGTGGTCGACGAGCACGAGGAACGGCAGGTGGCCGAGCGCTACCGCAAGTCGATGAACATCAAGGCGCCGACCGTCTTCGAGCCGGTGGGCAAGCTGTCCGGCGGCAACCAGCAGAAGGTCGTCCTCAGCAAGTGGATCTTCACGGGCCCGGACGTGCTGATCCTGGACGAGCCCACGCGCGGCATCGACGTCGGCGCCAAGTACGAGATCTACACGGTCATCGACAAGCTGGCCGCGGAAGGGAAGGCGGTCGTCTTCATCTCCTCCGAGCTGCCGGAGCTGCTCGGTATGTGCGACCGCATCTACACCATGGCCGCAGGGCGGTTGACGGGTGAGTTCCCGCGTGCCGAGGCCACGCAGGAATCGCTGATGCGTCAGATGACGAAGGACAAAGAGGTAACCCGATGAGCACGGAAGTGACCGCCAAGAGCCCGGCCCCCGCGCCGCCCGGCAAGAGCGGGGACGCGGCGGGCGGGAACCTGCTCCAGCTGGTGCTGGACGGCCTGCGCCGCAACATGCGTCAGTACGGCATGCTGATCGCGCTCGGTCTGATCGTGGCGCTGTTCGGCGTGTGGACCGACGGCGGACTGCTGACGCCGCACAACATCTCCAACCTGGTGCTGCAGAACAGCTACGTCCTGATCCTCGCGATCGGCATGATGCTGGTCATCATCGCGGGCCACATCGACCTGTCGGTCGGTTCGCTGACGGCGTTCGTCGGGGCCTTCGCGGCCGTGCTGACCGTGCAGCACGACGTGCCGTGGCCCGTCGCCGTCGCTCTCTGCCTGCTGGCGGGGGCCGTGGCCGGCGCGGTGCAGGGCTTCTTCATCGCCTACCTCGGCATACCCTCCTTCATCGTCACCCTCGCCGGGATGCTGACCTTCCGCGGCGTCACCGAGATCCTGCTGGAGGGGCAGACCATCGGCCCGTTCCCCCTCGGGCTGCAGAAGATCGGCAACGGCTTCCTCCCGGAGGTCGGCCCGGAGACCAACTACCACAACATCACCCTGCTCCTCGGCATCGTGCTGATCGCCTTCGTGGTCATGCAGGAGGTCCGGGACCGCAAGCGTCAGCGGGAGTTCTCCCTCGACGTGCCGCCGACCAACCTCTTCCTGCTCAAGCTCGTCGCGATCGCCTCCGCGCTGCTCGTGGTCACCCTGCTGCTCGCCAGCTGGAAGGGCGCGCCGATCATCCTGCTGATCCTGGGCGCGCTGGTGGTCGGGTACGGCTACCTCATGCGCAACTCCATCTTCGGCCGGCACATCTACGCCATCGGCGGCAACCTGCCGGCGGCCAAGCTGTCCGGCGTCAAGGACAAGAAGGTCACCTTCCTTGTCTTCCTGAACATGGGCGTGCTCGCGGCCCTGGCTGGTCTGGCGATCGCCGCCCGCCTCAACGCGGCCTCTCCGAAGGCGGGCCTGAACTACGAACTCGAGGCGATCGCCTCGGCGTTCATCGGTGGCGCGTCCATGAGCGGCGGTGTGGGCACCGTCCTCGGCGCGATCATCGGCGGTCTCGTCCTCGGCGTGCTGAACAACGGCATGAACCTCCTCAGCGTCGGCACCGACTGGCAGCAGGTCATCAAGGGCCTCGCCCTGCTGGTCGCCGTCGGGTTCGACGTGTGGAACAAGCGCAAGTCCGGTTCGTAAGCAAGCGCGGACGCTCCGCCGGGAAAGGCCGTACAAGCCGTATCGAACCCGCGGGCCGGTCGTGGCCGACCGCGCGGTTCCCCGCGCCCCTTCGGGGGCGCGGGCCCGGCGGGGCTCCCACCCAACCCCACTTACGGGAGCCGCTACATGGAACTGAACAGACGCACGGTCATCGCGGGCGCCGCTGCGGCGGGCATCGCCGCCACCGCCCTCGGAGGTGTCGCCGAGGCCTCCACATCCGGCGGGAAGAAGCCGACGAAGAAGGTCTTCGGCACGCTCGCCGACGGCACCGAGGTCCACCTGTGGTCGCTGGCCAACGGCGGGACGCGGCTGAAGGTCCTGGACTACGGCGGCATCGTCCAGTCCCTGGAGATCCCCGACCGTCGCGGCCGCTACACCAACGTCTCCCTGGGCTTCGACAACATCGAGGACTACGTCGCCAAGTCCCCCTACTTCGGCGCCCTGATCGGCCGCTTCGGCAACCGCATCGGCAAGGGGCAGTTCACCCTCGACGGCAAGTCCTACCAGGTCGACGTCAACGACGGCGCGAACAGCCTGCACGGCGGTTCCAAGGGCTTCGACAAGCACGTGTGGAGCGTCGAGCCGTTCGCCAAGGGCTCCGACGTCGGCCTGTACCTGCGGTACACCAGCGCCGACGGCGAGATGGGCTACCCGGGCACGCTGAAGGTCAAGGTCACCTACACCCTCACCCGGCACGGCGACTGGCGCATCGACTACGAGGCCACCACCGACAAGGCCACCGTCGTCAACCTCACCAACCACGTGTACTGGAACCTCGCCGGCGAGTCCAGCGGGACCATCTACGACCACGAGCTGGAGATCGACGCCGCCCGCTACACGCCCGTCGACTCGGGTCTGATCCCCACCGGCGAGCTGGCGAGGGTCGCGGGCACCCCCTTCGACTTCCGCCGCGCCAAGACCGTCGGCGAGGACATCCGCGTCGCCCACCAGCAGCTGCTGTACGGCAAGGGCCTCGACCACAACTGGGTCCTCGACAAGGGCATCACCTCCCGGCCGGCGCCCGTCGCCACCCTGCGCGACCCGTCCTCGGGCCGCACCCTGACGATCTCCACCACCGAGCCCGGCCTGCAGTTCTACTCCGGGAACTTCCTCGACGGCACGCTCGTCGGAAGCGGCGGGACCGTCTACCGCCAGGGCGACGGCATGTGCCTGGAGACGCAGCACTTCCCGGACTCGCCGAACAAGCCGAACTTCCCGTCCACCGTGCTGCGGCCCGGCCAGACGTACCGGTCGACGACGGTCCACTCCTTCGACTGCTGACGTCCCCTCAGCGACGGGGCGCAACTGACACCCGCTTCTCGGCGGTTGAACAGTCGCGCCCCGGCCTGCGTATGTAGGGACGGCCCGTGCTCCCCCGCGCGGGCCACCCAGATGACGACGGGCCCGGTCGTCCCCACCGGGCCCGCCCCATACGGAGGTTCCATGGCCGACAACGTCACCTCGTTGTTCCGCAGCACCGCGGCGCACAGCCCGTCGATGGCGGCGCTGACCCGCGAGGGCGGCGACGGGGGCGGGCCGGTGGACTTCTGCATCCCCTGCAATCCCTACTTCCCCACCCCGCAGATGTTCGACGAGATGTCGAACCGGCTGCGGGACATCATCACGTACTACCCGAGCAGCGCCGACACCATCACCGCCGAGCTGTGCAACCTGCTCGGGCTCCCGCCGCAGGCCGTCGCGATGGGCAACGGCTCCACCGAGCTGATCACCTGGATCGACCACCTGCTGGTCCGCGAGTCCCTCGCGGTGCCCGTCCCCACCTTCGGCCGCTGGACCGACCAGCCGATGGAGACCGGCAAGCGGGTCGACATGTTCCCGCTCCAGGAGTCCAGCGGTTTCGCCCTCGACCTCGCGCAGTACGCCGAGTTCATCCGCACCCGCGGCACCCGGGTCGCCGTCATCTGCAACCCGAACAACCCCGACGGCGGGTTCCTGCACAAGCACGCGCTGGTGCAGTTCATGGACGCGATGGCCGACCTGGACCTGATCGTCATCGACGAGTCGTTCCTGGAGTTCGCCGACGCCGAGGCCGAGCCGAGCGTGGTGCAGGAGGCAATGCTGCGGCCCAACGTCGTCGTGCTGCGCAGCCTCGGCAAGAACTTCGGCCTGCACGGCATCCGCTTCGGCTACCTGGTCGCGAACCCGGCGCTGGCCGGGCGGGTCCGCTCCATGCTGCCCAAGTGGAATCTCAACTCCTTCGCCGAGCACGTGGTGTTCATGCTGAAGGAGCACGGCCCCGAGTACGCGCAGAGCCTGATGCAGGTGCGCCGGGACCGTCTGGAGATGGCCAGCCAGCTCTCCGCGCTGCCCGGCCTGACCGTCTACCCCTCGCAGGGGAACTTCCTCTTCGTGCGCCTCCCCGTCGGCGCCGAGGGCACCGTGGTCCGCGACCGGCTGCTCACCGAGCACCGGATCCTGGTCCGCGAGTGCGGCAACAAGATCGGCTCCTCCAGCCGCTTCCTGAGGCTCGTGGTGCGCCCCCAGGTCGACGTGCGTCGCCTGGTGTCCGGCCTGGAACAGGTGCTCTACGGGAACAGGAGGGGAGCCGCCGTGCCCGAGCTGAGCGCCGGGACCAGCTACAGCTCGGGCACGGCGGCCGTGGATCGGCTGGTGGGGGCTACCAACGGGGCCGGCATGCCGGGCCTTGCCGCTCAGGCCATGGGCGCCGGTGCGCCGGGGCTGCCCCCAGCCCCGGCCGCCGCCGCCGGCATGTCGGCCCCGACCCCCTCCGACGGCTCCGGGGTGCCGCTGCCGGCGGCGGCCCAGATCTTCCCCCAGTCGATACCGGCGCCCCAGCCGCCCGCCCCGGCCCCCGCCCCCGCCCCCGCCCCGGCGATGACGCCCGCGATGGCACCGGCTGCCATGGCCCCGCCGATGGCGCCCGTGCCGCCGCAGATGGCTCCGCCGCCGATGGCGCCCGCCGCGATGGCTCCCGCGGCGATGGCCCCGGCTGCCATGACCCCCGCGGCGATGGCCCCGCCGCCGGCCCCGGCCCCCGCCCCCGCGCCCGCGCCGGCGATGACGCCGGCCGCGGCTCCCATGGCCTCCGGCCAGACCCCTCCGGGCGTCCCGGCCCGAGGCGGCCTGACCGCCGCCCAGGTCCGCGGCACCAACGGCCTCTCCCCGGCAGCGGCCACCGGCTGGCCCAACGCCCAGAGCTGGCCCAACGCGGCGGGAATGGGCCAGGCCGGCTGACCCCCGCCGAGCCGACGCAGCGGAGCCCCCGGCCGACGGGTTGTCGGCCGGGGGCTCCGTGCTCTCCGTGCTGTCAGGTCCCTTCCGGGCCGACCGCCTAGGCGATCAGTTTGATCGTCTGCCAGCCGCCTGTGCCGACGACCGTGGGGGTGCCCACGCCCGTTCGGCGGCCCGGGAGGTACTCCAGGCCTGCCGTGGTGTTCGGCGTCGTGGTCCACAGGTCCGCGATGCCGTCGCCGTCGGTGTCGCCGGTGGCGGTGAACAGCGGGCGGGCCGCCGGGGTCCAGCCGGTGGCGTGGGCCGTGCGGTTGGCGCCGTCGCCCAGGGAGGCCGGGTCGGTGCCGCCGTCGGGGATCCCGTCGCCGTCCGCGTCACCCGGGCTGCGGCCGTGGTAGACCCACAGTCCGCCGCCGACGGTGTCACGGGCGAGCAGATCGGCGAAGCCGTCGCCGTCCACGTCGCCGGGGGAGGCGAGCTGCATCTTGCCCCAGCCGCTGCCGCCGATCACGTAGCCCGACTCGACCGTGCCGTAGGCGTAGCCCGGCAGGAACCACAGCTGGTCGCCGATGACCGCGACGAAGTCGGGGTTGGCTGACTCGGCGTCCGGGGTGATGTCACCGACCGATACGATCTGCTTGATCGTCGCCGGGTCGATCGCCACCTCGGTCTCCGGGTCCGGGAAGACGTACACCTCCTGCTTGGTGTCGTCGGTGAACTCGCCCTGCCCGTTGTTCGGGTACAGGTACAGCTTGCCGTCGGAGCGGCGGGCCACCAGGTCCTCGTAGAAGTCCTCGGTCCAGTCGCCCCGGTGCGTCAGCAGCGAGCCTCCCCAGCCGCCGCCGGAGGACAGCGGGAGCATCGTCGCGACCTTGCCGGCGCCCGTGCCGCCGTACAGGCGCAGGTTGTCGGCGCCGTCGATCGCGAACATGTCCGGCAGACCGTCGCCGTTGACGTCACCGGGCTTGTCCGTCACGCCCGGGCTCTTCACGTAGAACCGGTACGGGTAGACGGGGCCGGGGTTGCCGCCCGCGTCCACCATGCGCACGTACAGCGTGTGCGGTCCCGGCGTGAGCGGGGTGATCTCGGCGGTCGCCTTGCCGCCCTTGGCCGCGGGCTTGGCCGACACGTTCGGCGGGGTGCGGTCCAGGCCGTACAGGTAGTCGACGGTGTCCGCGACGCCGTTCGCGCCGAACTCGAACACGCCCTTGGTGCGCGACAGCGCGCCCTCCACGGGCTCCATGTCGGCCGTGGTCTCCGGGTACAGGTCGTCCTTGGAGTCGACGACCGGCATCACGGTCGGCGCGTTCGGGTCGAAGCCGAAACGGCAGCCCGGCGCGCCCTTGGTGGGCGTCCAGTCGGAGGCGAAGTTCGCGTCCGCGGTGTCCTCGGCCTGTGCCTTCCAGGAGAACTGGCCGTTGCTGGCGCCGAGATGCTTCTTCAGCAGGTCCTTGCCCACGACGACCCGCGCCTGCGCGCCCTTGGAGTCGGCGGCCTTCACGGTGACCTTCACGCGCTTGTCGAAGATGATGCCCGGCGCGGTGTCGTGCTTGCCGGTCGCCCACAGATGGAACTGCACGTTGACGCCGCCGCCGTCCGGGTCCCAGACCTGAGCGGTCAGCGTCACGTCGGTGTTGCCGAGGGTGACGTACGACGAGCCGTTGCCGCACTCGGTGGCGCTCACCTTGGAGCTGGGGATGGTGTCCAGCGCCCAAGGGGCCTTCGGGGGACGGTTGTACTCGACGATCAGCTTGGCGTCCGGCTTGAACTTCTTCCAGCTGTACTCGTCCTTGGAGTCCTCCGCCTTGTCCGGCGCCTTCAGGCCGAAGGTGACGTTGGACCACTTGGAGGCCGCCGCCTTGACGGCCGCGTCCTTGGCGTCGAAGTCGACCGCCTTGTTGGCGCAGCCGACGTCCTCGTTGCCGTGGGCGTAGTTGCGGCTGTCCTGGAGGGTCTTCAGGGCCGGCTGCTTGTTCCAGGTGGTGGCCGAGGAGATCCCGCCGGTGAGCCACAGCTCGACCGGCTTCGGCGTGCAGGACCACGCGTGCGTCTCGGTGATCTGGAACTGCGCGTCGATCACCTTCACGCCGGCCAGGAACTTGCTGCCGACGCGGAAGTAGGAGCGGGCCGTGCCGCCGGACGACGACTCGTAGCCCACGCGCGCCTCGTCCGTCTTGCCGCCGTCCCAGCCGGTGCCGTTCCAGTAGCTGCTGGTCGGATGCGGCTTGTAGGCGATGGTCCAGGCCTCGCGGGTGCCGGTCGTCCGGGGGTCGATGTACACCGGGAAGCGGGTGTCCGGCGCGTTGAGGAGCTTCTGGTCGGGCGTCAGGGTGATCTTCTCGTCGGAGACCCGGACGCCGACCTCGCTGCTCTTGGAGGTGAGCGGGGAGGGATCGTTCTCGGACGCGGTCGTGGCGGTCGCCGTGCGCGGTGACTTCGCCGCCGGGCCGGCGGGAGCCTTGGCCGCGGCCGGCGTCCGGGAGGCGCTTTGCTCCTCCTCCGTCCCGGACGAGTCCCACATCCGGGCCGTGGACGACGCGAAGACCGTCTGCCCGGCCGCGTTCACCGCCTTCAGGGTGCCGCTCACCGTGTCCTTGGTGAGGTCGAGCCCCTCGGCGCTCAGACCGAAGTCGATCCGCGCCAGGTCGGGGTTGGCGGCGGCCTCGGGCGTCTTCACGATCAGCGCCTGGCTGAAGCCGTCCACGCTGGCCTTCACCGCCAGGTCGACGCCCGGTAACACCTCCGGGTAGGTGGCCCTCGCTCCGTCGAGCACGGGCTCGGGCAGGGGCTTGGGCCAGGTCAGGGCGAGTTCGCCGCCCTGGTCGGCGAAGGTCACCAGTTTGGTGTCGCCGCCCGCGGAGAACGTGACGCGGCCGGGCGCGGCCTTGGGCGAGATCCGGCCCGCGGCCTCGGTGAGCGTGGTGTCCACCGCGGTCCACACGCCCTCGCGCTTCACGCGGACGGGCAGGCTGTGCTGGGTGGTGCGCAGGTTCCCGTTGGGCAGGGCGTGCGTCTCGCTGGTCTCGGTGCGGGCGGACACCACTTCCACGGGCTTGCCGCTCTGGGCGGCCTGCTGGAGTGCGCTCTCCTCGGCGTCGGCGGCCGCCTCGGCCGGACGGGCGTCGGCGGCGCCGGCCGTGAGCGGCATCAGCGGCGTCAGCCCGAGCGTCCCGCCGGCGAGCACCGCGACGAGCGCGGCCCGGGCCGAGCGCCTCGCCGGACGCTGTCTTCGGGATGTTTCTGGCATGGGCGAATCCCCCCGGAGTCGTTGCCGTGCGCGCCCCGCAAGGGGGCCGCTGCGCGCCCTTTCACTGGGCCGCGAGGCCGAACAGTACACGCAGGAAAGGCAGTTCTTTACCTACGCATGAGCAAAGTGGGGATTGTCGCATTGCCTTTCCTTTGCTTGTCAGGGTGATCGGCAACGCCTAATGTCTGACCGTTCAACACTCGATCACACAGAGTGAGATCACGCAGAGTGAGTGAGGGGGAGGTCCTTCAGTGGACCAAGTCATAAGACAGTTACGCTATTTCAGCCACTGGCACAGATCCGTCTCCCTGTTCGTGGGCCTCGTGCTCTTCGTCGGCCTCATACCCGACGACGCGAGTGCCGCCGACGGGAGCACGAGGATCTCGGACGTGAAGCGCGATCCGTCCGTTCCCGGACGCGACTTCGACAAGAAGCGTCCGGCCACCCGGGACGACGCCGAGGGCGCTTTCAAGCCCGCGGCCGGAAAGGTGTCGCCCGGCACGTTCACGACACTGGTCACCGACAGTCGCGACAAGCTTCCCAAGCGGGCGCCGCTGACCGCCGGCTCCACCGCGCCGGGCGCGGACACCGCCGTGCGGAGCGGCATGGTGAAAGCCCGTCAGGCCACGGCCGCACCCGCCCGTACGGCGCTGAGCGTCCGCGGCGCGACCCCGAAGAAGGCCGCCGCCGACGCCGGCAGCGCCCTCCAGGTCCAGATCAAGGACGAGGGGGCCGCCCGCGCGGCCGGCGTCCAGGGCGTCCTGTTCACCGCCGCGCCGGCGAACACCGGCCTGGCTCCCGCCGCGTCAGGCTCCGTCGAACTGGAGCTGGACTACGCGTCGTTCAAGGACACCTACGGCGGTGACTGGGGCTCCCGGCTCCGTCTGTACCAGCTTCCCGCCTGCGCGTTGACCACGCCCGAGCTGGAGCAGTGCCGTACCCGCACCGCCCTGCCCGGCGCCAACGACCCGGCCGCGAAGACGGTCCGGGCCACCGCCGACCTGGCTGCCGCGCCCACCGTGCTCGCCGCCGCGGCAGAGGCCTCCGGACCCGGCGGAAGCCATGCCGCGACCTCGCTCGCGCCGTCCGGCTCCTGGATGGCCGGCTCGTCCTCCGGCGGCTTCTCCTGGGCCTACCCGATCGAGGCGCCCGAGGTGCCCGGCGGTCCGCAGCCCGAGGTCGAACTGTCCTACTCCTCGCAGGCGGTGGACGGCCGCACCGCGTCCACCAACGCGCAGTCCTCCTGGATCGCCGAGGGCTGGGACTACGAGCCGGGCTACATCGAGCGCAAGTACCGCTCCTGCTCGGACGACAAGGACGCCGTCGACGGGAAGAAGCCCAACAACACCGGCGACAGCGGCGACCTGTGCTGGGGCTCCGACCACGTCGTGATGTCGCTGGGCGGCAACACCACCGAACTCGTCAAGAAGGACGGCACCGACGAGTGGCGTCCCGCCGACGACGACGGCTCGCGCCTCCAGCACAAGACCGGGGCCGCGAACGGCGCCAAGGACGGCGAGTACTGGATCCTGACCACCACGGACGGCACCCAGTACCACTTCGGCCTGAACAAGCTGCCGGGCGCTCCCGACGGCACGGTCACCAACTCGGCGCTCACCGTGCCGGTGTTCGGCAACCACCCCGACGAGCCCTGCCACGCCACGGCGTTCATGGACTCCGACTGCGCCCAGGCGTACCGCTGGAACCTGGACTACGTGGTCGACCCGCTGGGCGACGCCATGACCCTGTGGTGGACCAAGTTCACCAACTTCTACGGCCAGAACATGAAGGCCGATCAGCAGGCCCGCTACGACCGCAACGCGCAGCTCGCGCGCATCGACTACGGCCTGCGCTCCGACAAGCTGTTCGGCGTCCTGCCGGCCGGCCGCGTCGACTTCACTCTGTCCGAACGGTGCATCCCCGGCACGGCGTTCGACTGCGCCGAGACCAAGCGGACCACGGCCAACGCCAAGCACTGGCCGGACACCCCGCTGGACCAGGAGTGCGCCTCGGGCGCCAAGTGCACCGACAAGTTCTCCCCCACGTTCTGGACGACCAAGCGCCTGACGAAGATCAGCACCAGCGTGCTCGTCGGCAGCGCCCTCAAGCCGGTCGACACCTGGACGCTGGAGCAGTCCTACCCGCCCACCGGTGACGCCACCTCCCCGGCCCTGTGGCTGGAGTCGATCGCCCGTACCGGGCACGGCGCCGGCGGCACGGCGGACATGCCGAAGGTCACCTTCGCCGGCCTCCAGATGGACAACCGCGTCGACGGCGTGGAGGGCCTGCCGCCCTTCTCCCGCTACCGCGTCCACGCCATCGACACCGAGACCGGCGGCCGGATCGGCGTCACCTACTCGGCCAAGGACTGCCAGGCCCTGGAGCCGAAGCGGATGCCGGCCTCGCCGGAGTCCAACACCATGCGCTGCTTCCCGCAGTTCTGGACGCCCAAGGGCGCGACGGCACAGGTCAAGGACTGGTTCCACAAGTACGTCGTCACCCAGGTCAGCGAAGAGGACCTGGTCACCGACAGCCCCGCCAAGGTCACCTCGTACGAGTTCCTCGGCGGCGCCGCGTGGGCCTGGGACGACAGCGAGTTCACCGAGAAGAAGTACCGCACCTGGTCGCAGTACCGCGGCTACGAGCGGGTCCGCACCCGCCAGGGCGCCGGCAGTGACGTCAAGCAGCTCAGCGAGCACCGCTACTTCCGCGGCCTGCACGGCGACAAGCTGCCCTCCGGCACGCGTTCGTCCGCCGTGGAGACCAGTGACGGCGCCAGCCACCAGGATCTGCCGCAGTACCAGGGGCAGTTGCTGGAACAGATCACCTACGAGTCCGACGGCGGTCCCGTCGACTCGGCGACCGTCACCACCCCCTGGGCGGTGAAGACGGCCACCCGGACCCGTGCCGGGACCACGCCGCTCGAGGCCTGGATGACCCGCCCGGAGACCGTCCGCACCCGCGAGCGGGTCAAGGGCGAGACCTGGCGCACCTCCACCGAGACCACCAAGTACGACGGCTACGGCCTGCCGTACCAGGTCGAGGAGAAGACACCCGGCGGCAAGGTCCGCTGCTCCACGGTCGATTACGCCCGTAACACCGGGGCGCACCTGATCGAGCTGGAGTCCCGCGAGAAGACCACCCTCGGAGCCTGCGGCACCACGGGCGGCGAGGTCGTCGAGGACAGCCGCACGTTCTACGACAACCTGGCCTTCGGCGCGGCCCCCACCAGGGGTCTGCCCACCGAGGTCCAGGAGATGAACGCGACCGGCGACGGTTACGTCACCATCGACAGGACCGAGTACGACATCCACGGCCGTGAGGTCGCCACGTGGGACGCGGACAACCGCAAGACGTCCGTCGAGTTCACCCCGAAGACCGTGGCGCGTCCGCTGAAGCAGGTCTCCACCGACCCGCTCCTGCACACGGAGACCACGGAGTTCGACGAGGTCCGCGGTCTGCCGAAGAAGGAGATCGACGCCAACGGCAAGTCGTCGACCATGGAGTACGACCCGCTGGGCCGGCTCCTGAAGGTCTGGGAGATCGACCGCGATCCGTCGCAGAGCCCGTCCGCCAGTTACGACTACACCGTCCGCCGTGACGGCCCGACGGTCGTCACCTCGCGGACGCTGAAGGACAACGGCCAGTACGCCGTGTCGTACGAGATCCTCGACGGCCTGCTGCGCGAGCGGCAGACGCAGGACGAGGCGGTCGGCGCGGGGCGGATCGTCAACGACACCTTCTACGACAGCGTCGGCCGGGTCTGGAAGGAGAACGACGGCTACTACAACTCCTCCGAGCCCGAGCCGAAGCTGCTCCCGGTCGGCGACCAGGACGTGCCGTCGCAGAACCGCACCACCTTCGACGGGCTGGGCCAGCCCACCGCGGAGATCACGTACTACCGCGGCACGGAGAAGCTCCGCACGACGACCGAACGCGACGGGGACGTCTCCACGACGATCCCGCCGAAGGGCGACACGGTCACGGCGACCTTCGAGGACGCCGAGGGCCGCACGGAAAGGCTGCGCGAGTACACGAACCCCGGGCGTACGAAGTGGCGGGACACCGTCTACGAGTACGACGACCTGGACAACCTGCGCACGGTGACCGCGCCGGGCGGTGCGGTGACGACGTTCGAGTACGACAAGCGGGGCCGTCAGACGGCCGTCGTCGACCCCGACGGCGGACGCACGGAGATGCGGTACGACAACGCGGACAACGTGGTCGAGACCGTGGACCCGATGAAGCGGTCCCTGTTCACCACCTACGACGCGGGCGGCCGTCCGGAAACCCTGCGCGAGGGGAGTGCCACCGGCCCGAAGCGCATCGAGTGGACGTACGACACCCTCGCCAAGGGACTGCCCACGGCGCAGATCCGTTACGACAACGGCCGTGAGTACCGGGAGGAGATCACCGAGTTCGACAACGCCTACCGGGTGAAGAAGACGAAGACGGTGATCCCCGCCGAGGAGACCGGCCTGGCCGGCACGTACGAGTACGAGTACTCCTACACGCCGACCGGCAACCTCGCCTGGGTGTCGGTGCCGGGCGTGGGCGGTCTGGTGACCGAGCGGGTCGTCCTGCGCTATGACTCCGACGATCTGCTGATCGGAGTGAGCGGTGCCTCGACCTACTTCTCGGGCGCCGAGTACTCGGCCTTCGGTGAGCTCCTGCGCACCGAATCCGGTCCGGCCGGCAAGAAGGTGTACGGCTCGTACGTCTACGACGAGTTCACGCGCCGCCTCCAGACGGCCACCTTCGACCGGGACGTCGCCCCCGTCCGCATCAACGAGACGCGGTACGGGTACGACGAGGCCGGCAACGTCACCAAGGTCACCGACGTGCCCGGCAGCGCGGCGCCCGACGCGGGCAAGACCGACACCCAGTGCTTCGTCCACGACCAGCTCAGGCAGATGACCTCGGCCTGGACGTCGAAGACGGCGGACGACTGCACGGCGGCCCCGTCGAAGGACACGGTCGGCGGTCCGGACGCGTACTGGAACTCGTACGAGTACGACGACGCGGGCAACCGCAAGAAGCTCGTCGAGCACGACCCGACGGGAGACGCCGCGAAGGACGTCACCCGCACGTATCTGTACGGAAAGGAGGGCGTGGGCGGCCCGAACGCGCTGGCCGAGATCAAGTCGACCGGCCCGCAGGGCGAGCGCCTGAACACCTTCGCCTACGACAAGGGCGGCAACACGGTCGGACGCCAGCACGGCGGCACCAACCAGACGCTCGACTACGACGTCGAGGGCCAGCTGCGCAAGGTGACCCAGCCGGTCGAGGGCGGCGGCACGCAGACCACGTCGTACCTGTACGGCGCGGACGGCGAGCGCCTCATCCGCACCGGCGCGGACGGCAGCCGCACCCTGTACCTCGCCGACGCCGAGCTGACCGTCGACGCGTCCAACACCTCCGCCAAGGCGGAGCGCTTCTACGCCCACCCCGACGGCATGACGACGGTCCGTGCGACCGGCGGCGTGCGTCAGCTGATGATCGCCGACCACCACGGCACGTCCCACACGGTCGTGAACATGGCGGACCCGGCGATGGGCGTCACCCGGCGCAAGTCGATGCCGTTCGGTGAGGCGCGCGGGCAGCAGCCCACCGCCTGGCCCGGCGAGCGCGGCTTCGTCGGCGGCACGGTCGACAAGGACACGGGACTGACCCGCCTGGGCGCCCGTGACTACGACCCGGCGACCGGGCGGTTCCTCCAGGTCGACCCGATGGTCGACTACGGACAGCCGGCCACGATGAACGCGTACGCCTACAGCAACAACGCACCGGCCACCTTCTCCGACCCCTCGGGCACGTTCTTCCCGATCCTGATCGGTATCGCGGCCCGTATCGCCATCCAGGCGGCGATCCGCGCGGCGGCCCGTCGTGCGGCGATCATCGCGGCCCGCAAGGCGGCCCAGGCGGCGGCCCGTCGTGCCGCTGCCCTGGCGCGCAAGCGTGCCCTGGAGGCCGCGAAGCGCGCGGCGGCCAAGGCCCGCCGGGAAGCCGCACGCAAGGCGGCGGCGGCCAAACGAGCGGCAGCCAAGCGGGCAGCGGCCCGTGCGGCGGCCAAGCGCGCGGCGGCGAGGAGGGCGGCAGCCCAGGCCCGTGCCCGCGCGGCACGTGCCGCGGCGAAGAAGGCGGCGGCCCGTCGAGCGGCGGCCCGCAAGGCGGCGGCCCGTCCGAAGCCGCGGGCCAAGCCTCGTTCGCAGCCGAAGCCGCGTCCGAAGCCCTCGCAGGTGAAGCGGGCCGTGAAGAAGGTCGCGAAGGAGGTCAAGGAAGAGGCCAAGGAGACCGCGAAGGAAGAGGTCAAGGGAGCGGCTTGCGAGTCGGTCGCCGGCGCCAACAGCTTCGTCCCCGGTACCCGGGTGCTGATGGCCGACGGTTCGACCAAGCCGATCGAGAAGGTCAAGGCCGGCGACAAGGTCGTCGCCACCGACCCGAGGACGGGGAAGACCTCCGTCCAGACGGCCACGGCGACGATCGTCGGCAAGGGCAGCAAGGACCTCGTCCGGATCACGCTGACCGTGCACGACGGCCCGGCGGCGAAGGCGAAGGCGAAGACCACCACGGTCACCGCGACGGCCGGTCACCCCTTCTGGGTGCCGTCCCTGCGGGAGTGGATCGACGCCGGGGAGCTGAAACCGGGACAGTGGCTCCAGACGTCCTCGGGCACCTGGATCCAGATCGGCTCGGTCGAGGCCTGGACGGCGAAGGCGACGGTCCACAACCTGACCGTCACGGACGCGCACACGTACTACGTGCTCGTCGGGGCGGCGCCCGTCCTCGTCCACAACTGCGTCGACTCCCGGCCGGACTTCAACTCCACGCTGTCCGCCAACGGGCACTACTCCAAGCACGTCAAGGGCGTCGACTTCCGCATCAAGAAGGGGAAGGTGCGCGAACCGCGTGCGCATGAGGCGAGTCTGCCCGAGTTCGACAGGCTCGGCGGACGCAGGGCGTACCGGGAGGCGGCCAGGGACTTCATGGACGGTGACGGCCCCGACGGGTCCATCACCGTGCGGACGAGGACTGGCGGCATGCACCGGTTCGACCCGAGCACGGGCTACTACGGTTATCTCAACGGCGGCGGCACGATCTCCACGTTCTTCCGCCCGAAGGAGGGGCTGACCTACTTCCGTCGCTCGACGATGGGCGACAAGGACACGAGACTGTGACCGACAGGAGGTGACGGACCACATGGCGACGACGTTCGTCGACAGGTTCCGGCACATGGCGGTGCGGGCCGGACGCCGACAGGTGTCCACACCGTTCGCCGTGCTGGAACAGTGGGAGACCTTCGTCGACGACTGCCGCGAGGGGTACGACGGAACGCTGTACGAATACCGGGACGAGCTCTCGGTGCGGCGCTTCCTGCAAGGTGTCCTGGACGATCCCGTCGTCCGGGACACCCCGGAGATCGAGTGGTTCGCCGCCGAAGTGGCGCGGATCGACGCGAAGTTCCGGGAACTCCTCGGCGCCGGGCACCCCGTGCCGGGCGGCACGGCCTGGTGGGACCGCGCCGTCCCCGGCCTCGCCGGCGAGGACATGGCGCAGAACATCAGGTCCCACTTCGGCATCGAGGTGGAGATCTGCTGAGGTGACGGACACCGAGCCCCCGGCCGACAGCCAGTCGGCCGGGGGCTTCGCCGTGTCCCGGGGCGCGGGCGCTTCGACGCGGCCCGCAAGCGACTTGACGGGGCGGCGCTTTGCCGAACTGACAGGTGGCTGACAGGGAGGCTCCCTAACATGCCGTGTTCATGACAGACACCTCTTCGAGCAATTCGGAAAGCCGTATCCCCGTCGCGCGTCGCACGGTGCTGGTCGCCGGCGGCGCCACCGCCGCCGCCCTGGCCGTGGGAGGCGCCGCCTCGGCCGGCGCCCTCAACGGCACCCGCCAGGACACCGCGGCCGCAGCCGTGTGCACGCTCACGCGGGAGATGACCGAAGGCCCCTACTACCTCGACGGGCAGTACGTCCGCTCCGACATCAGCGAGGGCAAGCCCGGCGTCCCGCTGAAGCTGACCCTCACCGTCGTCGACGACGACACCTGCGCCCCGCTCCGGGGCGCACTCGTCGAGCTCTGGCACGCCGACGCGCTCGGCGAGTACTCCGGCTTCGTCGGCAAGAACGGACACAGCGAGCCCGACAACGGCACCTTCCTGCGCGGCGGAGTGCTCACGAACTCCGCCGGCGTCGCGGTCATCACGTCCGTCTACCCCGGCTGGTACGTGGGCCGCTGCATCCACATCCACGTCAAGGTCCACACCGGCGTCACCCTGACCTCCGACGGCCACTTCACGGGCGGCCGGGAGATCCACACCGGCCAGCTCTTCTTCAGCGAGACCGTCACCACCCGGGTCGCCGCGATCTCGCCGTACTCCACCAACCGCGTCACCCGGACCACCCTCGCCCGGGACTCGATCTACGACGGGGGCGGCGCGGCCTCCGGGCTGCTCACCCTGTCCGCGCTGGGGAGTTCACCCTCCGCCGGCTACGCGGGCGCCCTGACCCTCGGCGTGGAGACCAGCTGACCGTCGCGAGGGCCTGAGCGCCGACCGGGTGTCACCGAGCGCGCGGTGACGCCCGGTCAGTGCGACCCCGCCGCCTCCGGGGCCACTCAGACCGGACATCTCTTCACGATCCCCAGCCATCCCGGCACGTCGACCTCCGCGCGCACCGTCTTCCCCGGCGGCGGCACCCGGTCCACCACCTCCCAGCGGGCCGCCAGCGCGTGCACCAGCACCAGCCCCCGGCCGCCCTCCTCCAGCGGCAGCGGCTCCCGTACGGCGTTCGGTCCCGGCGGAAGCGGCGGTTCGGCCCGGGTGTCGCTCACCTCGACGCGGACGCTCCCCGCGACGAGCGACAGCCGCAGCTCGAAGTCCCGGCCCGGCACCCGGCCGTGGGTCACCGCGTTCGCCGCCAGCTCGGCCACGATCACGGCGACCGCCTCCGACACGTCCGTGCCGTGCGGGATGCCCCACGCGTCGAGCTGGCTCAGCGCCAGGCGCCTGGCCAGCCGCGCCCCGCGCGGCGTCGCGCTCAGCCGCTGCGTGAACGCACGTACGGTGACCGGAAGTCGGGTCGGTCGAGGGGTGGAGCGAGCAGTCATGCGGCCAATGTGGCGTGAGTGGAGCCCACTTCTCCAGCGACGTGCCGCGTACGCTCGCGCAGCGTACACGGTCACTCACTGGACAGTACTGGTGACTCCACGTGACCATTGCCGCGAGGGAGGTGGCCGATGGCGGTCGACGGACGGGTGGGTGCGGGCGGCGGTGAGCCGGAGTCCTCGGACAGTCTGCGGACGTTCGGGGCGGTCGTCCAGGCTCTGCGCGAGTTCCACGGACTGAGCAGGGAGGAGTTCGGCAACCTGGTCGGGTTCTCCAAACACACGGTCGCCTCCGTGGAGTTGGGCAGGCGCATGCCGGACGTCGACTTCGTCGAGGCGGCGGAGGCGGTACTGGGCAACACGGGGGCGCTGCGGAAGGCCGCCGTGCACCTGGTACGGCAGGTGGGGTTGGCGGCGTGGTTCCGCCGCTGGGCCAGCATGGAGAGAACAGCGATCAGTCTCTTCAACTACGAATGCCGCATGATTCCGGGCTTGTTGCAGACCGAGGCCTACGCCCGGCAACTGTTCGCCGACCAGCTGCCGCCGCTGGACGATGGGCAGATCGAGGCCAATTGGGCCGCCCGAGCCGAGCGCCAGCAGTTGCTGCGGGAGCGGCCGAACACCGCGTTCAACTTCATCATCGAAGAGCACGTGATCCTTCGTCGAACCGGCGGCCTGGACGTGACCCGTGCCGCCATCGATCACCTGCTCAGCGTTGCGGAACTCCGGAACGTCGAGATTCAGATCATGCCACTGGTCCAGACGTCACATGCCGGACTGCACGGCCCGATCGCGCTGTTGGAAACCCCGAAGCACAAGTGGTTCGGATACAGCGAGGGTCAGGAGAGCGGCCACCTCATCTCCGACCCGAAAGGCATCAGCGTGCTGCAGAATCGGTATGCCAGGATTCGCTCACAGGCTCTCACCATCCAGGACTCCGTGAGCCTGCTGCAACGGATGCGAGGAGACCTATGAGCACGTCCGAACTGGCCTGGTTCAAGAGCAGCTACAGCAGCGGCTCCGGCGACAACTGCATCGAGGTCGCCACCCTCCCCGGACACATCCACGTCCGTGACAGCAAGGACAAGAGCGGTCCCCAGCTCGCCCTCTCCCCCGCCGCCTGGGCCGACTTCGTCGCGTACGCCGCGCGGTGACCGTCGGGGCCGTCCGTGCCGGAAGGCGACGGGCGGCCCCTGTCGGGTCACTTGCCCGGGCACTCCTTCCACGCCATGTGGTAGGTCGTGCTGATGTCGCCGTCCGTCGAGTCCATGGTCATGAAGCTGACCTTGCCCGGCGAGGAGGTGCCCGCGTTCACGCGCAGCTCCGTGTTGATGTTGAAGTTGCGCTGGACCCCGCAGGGCGCGTAGACGAGCTGGGCCCAGTCCGTGGTGTCGGTGGCCTGCCAGTTGTCGTTGTAGGCGCCGCTGAAGTTGTGGTTCTTGTAGACGGTGCTGGACGAGCCCTGGAAGTAGTACGAGGCCCGCTGGACGGCCGTCGCGCCGGGCTGGAGCGAGGCGAAGCCCCGGTAGTCCGCGCTGGCGATCGCGTAGGTGAACCCCTGCGGGACGTGCACCTTCAGGTTCAGCTGACAGTTCTTGCGGAACGCCGTGGGGTCGGAGTTGCCGCCGACCTGCGCCAGGTAGTCGCTGTAGGTCACCGTGAAGGCGGTGTTGTCGGCGGAGACGGCTACGGCGGCGGTGCCGGCGGGGCAGCCGGAGCCGTTCACCGTGGCGATGGTGATCACGATCTTGTCAGGCGGCGGGTTGTCGAAGGACGACGGGCTGTGCGCCGGCACGGCGGCGGTGACGAGAGCGGCGACCGCGCCGCCCAGGAGCAGGCCACTAGCCATGGTCTCTCCCCTTCGTTCGGGATCGGTGGGGGGGGTGGATGCGCCGGGCCCCTCCACAGCCGAACAGTCGAACTCTGTGAAGAACGCATGGAGTTGCTGTGAAGCGGCGAGGCGATCGCATCGTAAGGAGCCGCCCGGGACGCGGACAGACCGATCCCCGGCCATTCACGCCGACCGGTTCACACACCCCTCCGGTTCACGGGCCGAGCCCGCCGGGGCCTTACGGGTTCTCCCATGCCGCCGGTTCCGCCGCCAGTTCGCGCACGGGCTCCGGGAGGGCGCCGGCCGCGATGTCGGCGACCGTGACGCCCTCCAGGATCTTGCGGACGTTGGCGCGCAGCGCGATCCACAGGGGCAGCAGGGGCTCGGCGGTGCCCGTGTAGGTGAGGCCGGTGGGCCGTTCGCCGCGGACCGAGACGATCGGGCCGTCCACCGCCCTGATGACGTCCGCGACGGTGATGCTGCCCGGCTCGCGCGCCAGCCGGTAGCCGCCGCCACCGCCGCGCCGGCTCTCCACGATCCCGCCGCGCCTGAGGTCGCCGAGGATCCCCTCCAGGAACTTGTGCGGGATGCCCTGGGCTTCGGAGACGGCCTCCGCCTTCACCGGGTCGCCGCCCTGCCGTACGGCCAGTTCGAGTACCGCCCGTACCGCGTAGTCAGCCCGTGCCGAGATCCTCATAAGCCCATTGTGAGGCCACCCGCCGCTCCGGAACGGATCACCCCAGGCGGATCACGTTCCACGACAGCGGCTCCAGCGTCGCCGTGAGCGTCCCGTCGGCGAGCGTGGTGCCCTCGGCGGCGTGCGGAGTCACCCGCTCGGGGTCGTCGAGGGTGTTGCGGGCGTCCGGGTCGGCGTCCGCGAGCACGCTGTGCTCGACGATCCGCGTGACGCCGAGGCCGTTCAGCGCCGCCTCCAGCGGCAGGGCCTCCGTACGGCTGCGGTTGACCGCGAACACCGTGAGCGTGCCGTCCTCCGCGCGCACGGCGGTGGCGTGCAGCAGGTCCGTCTCGCCGTACTTCTTCGTCTCGTGCGTCGGCGAGTCCACGCGCACGTCGAGGACCTCGCCGCGGCCGTGCCGGGAGGCCTGGGCGAAGGGGAAGAACGTCGTCTGCCGCCAGGCCGGCCCGCCCGGCTCGGTCATGATCGGGGCGATGACGTTGACGAGCTGGGCGAGGCAGGCGACCGTCACCCGGTCGGCGTGCCGCAGCAGGGCGATGAGCAGCGAGCCGAAGACGACCGCGTCCATGACGCTGTAGTTGTCCTCCAGGAGGCGGGGGGCCTCCGGCCAGTCGCGCTGTTCGATGCCCTTGGCGTGCTCCTCCCACCGGGGCAGGTACCAGACGTTCCACTCGTCGAAGGAGAGGTTGATCCGCTTCTTCGACTTGAGCCGCGCGCCCACGTGGTCGGCGGTCGCGACGACGTTGGCGATGAAGGACTCCATGTCGACTGCGGAGGCGAGGAAGGAGTCGAGGTCGCCGTCCTCGGGCCAGTAGTAGGCGTGCAGGGAGATGTAGTCGACGAGGTCGTACGTCTCCTTCAGGACGGTCGCCTCCCACTCGGCGAACGTCGGCATGCTCTGGCTGGAGGAGCCGCAGGCGACCAGTTCCACGGACGGGTCGATCTGGCGCATCGCGCGGGCCGTCTCCGCGGCGACGCGGCCGTACTCCTCGGCCGTCTTGTGGCCGGTCTGCCAGGGGCCGTCCATCTCGTTGCCGAGGCACCACAGCCTGATGCCGAAGGGGTCCTTGTCGCCGTGGGAGACACGGAGGTCGGACAGGGCGGTGCCCTCCGCGTGGTTGGCGTACTCCTGGAGTTCCAGGGCCTCGGCGACACCTCGGGTGCCGAGGTTGACGGCCATCATGGGTTCGGCCTGGGGGCCGATCTTGCGGAGGAAGGCGATGTACTCGGACAGGCCGAAGCGGTTGGTCTCGGTGGAGTGCCAGGCGAGGTCGAGCCGGCGGGGACGGTCCTCGGCGGGACCCACCGAGTCCTCCCACTTGTAGCCGGAGACGAAGTTGCCCCCGGGGTAGCGGACGGCGGTGACGCCCAGTTCGCGGACCAGGTCGAGGACGTCGGCGCGGATGCCGTCCTCGTCGGCCGTGGGGTGGCCCGGCTCGTAGATGCCAGTGTAGACGCAGCGGCCGAGGTGCTCGACGAAGGAGCCGAAGAGCCGGGGGTCGACCCGGCCGACGGTGAAGGCGGGGTCCAGGGCGAGGCGGGCGGTTCTCATGGGCGCCTTTCGGATGTCGTCCGGTGACTCGTGTTCGGGCCTCGCGACGGGGGTTTGTGTTCGGAATACCGGAGGCCGCTCGGGAGGTCGAACAGGAACGAACAAAAACGTAAGATCGGAGCGGTTCGCGCGTCAATGGGGCGGTGGACGGCGAAGGCCTTCGGTGAGGATTCGCCCCGGGTTCCGCGCCGGCCTTCGTGGGGCCACGGCGGGTCTCCGGTCGGGTTTCGGCGGGTCTCCGGTGGGTCTTCGGCGGATCTTCCGCAGGTCTTCCGGCAAGGCTTGACGCCGCGTGCTTCCGGCCGCGTAGCCTCGAACAGGTTGCCGCACGGCGGCCGGGAGGGGGACGCGATGGACATCGCGGGCGCGCGTGCCAGGGTGGCCCACATCGCCTCGGCGCTGCGGCGCGGCAGGAACGGTCCGGCGATGCGTGAGCTGGCCGGCGTCCTGTCCGCCGCGCTGCGGACCCGGCCCCGCCCCCCGCACGGCGTGCCGGAGGTGTTCGGGGCGCTGTGCGAGGAGATGACCGCGGTGCGCGGCGGACGGCGCGTCGAGCTGCGGTTCGAGCGGTTCCCCGACGAGTTCCAGGTGACCGGGCTGTGGGTGGAGTTCCAGGACTTCGACCTCGTCATCGTCGAGGAACGGGCCGAGGCCGTGCAGCAACTGGTCATCCTCGGCCATGAGTTGTGGCACCTGCACGCGGGGCACCGGCACCACCACCACGGTGTCGACACGGCCGCCGCGCACGTCTTCGCCGGGCGGTCCGGCCGGGACGACATCGCCCTGGCCGTCGCGGCCCGCAACGGCTCGCGTCGGCGGGACGAGTCGGAGGCCGACGAGTTCGGGCACCGGCTCGCGGCGGCCCTGCGGCCGTACCTGAACGCGCCCGGCGGCGACCCGTCGTCGTCGCTGACGCCGGTGCAGCGGTCGATGGGCTACCGGGGGCGCAGAGGGACCGCGCGGTGACGGCACCCGCGCCCGGCGCTCTCGCCGCGGAACACTTCCTCAGCGGGCTGTACGTGTCCTTCTGGCTGCCGACCGTCGTCCTCGCCGCCGCCCTGGCGATCAAGCTGCCCAGCATCCTCAAGCTGTGGCGAGACCCGCTGCTGCGGGCCGTCGGCGGGCTGCTGGTGTTCGCCTGCGCGGTGTTCGTTTTCGCCGCCCCCAAGACGATCGCCTGGACGAACCGGGTCACCGGCGTGCCCAACATCGCCGCCCCCTGGGTGTACTCGCTGCTGACCGCGCTCTCCGCGTCCTGGCTGCTGCTGATCATCGCCTGGCGCAACGGCCGCGCCGAGCGCTCGGCGGCGACCCGGCGCGCGACCCGGTGGGTGGTCTCCGTGTACGCGGGGGTGGTCGTCGCGCTGTGGGTGCTGTTCGCGCTCGCCGACGTGCCCGTGGAGCAGATCCGGGACCTGGACACCTACTACGCCGGTACGCCGTTCATGCGCGAGGAGATCCTGCTCTACCTCACCGCGCACACCGTGGCCTGCTCGATCACCGCCCGGCTGATCTGGAACTGGATCCGCACCGACGGCCTCGACGCCTGGCTGCGCTGGGGGCTGCGCTTCCTGGGCGTCGGCTATGCGACGAACCTGCTGTTCAGCGCGGCCAAGTTCACTGCCGTGGCGGCCCGTTGGACCGGTCACGACCTGGACTGGCTCAACACGAACGTGGCCCCGTCGGCCGCCTGTGTCGCCGCCACCTTCGTCGCGGTCGGCTTCATCGTCCCGCACGCCGGCCAGTACCTCCAGGAACGCTGGCTGGTGCGGCGGCGGCACCGGGACCTGCGGCCGCTGTCCCGGCTGATGCGGGAGGTCACCGGCGACCGTGAGCCGCTCGCGCTGCGTGCCACGCCGGAGTTGCGGCTGATCCGCCGCGAGACGTTCATCCGCGACGCGCTGCTTCCGCTGTCCCGGCGGCTCGACGAGGGGCTGCGCGGGCGGGCCTACGAGGCTGCCCTCGCGCTCGGCCACGACCGGGGGCGGGCGCAGGCGCTCGCGGCGGCGGTGGCGCTGCTGGACGCGGTCGCGGCGGGCGGGGGGCGGGGCGGGGCGGCTGTCGCCGGTGAGGCGTCCGGCGCCGGCGGGGCGGCGGTCGCCGGCGAGGCTTCCGGCTCCGGTGAGGCGTCCGGCGGCGGCGAGGCTTCCGGCTCCGGTGAGGCGTCCGGCGGCGGCGAGGCTTCCGGCTCCGGTCAGGCAGCTCGTGACACGTCGGCTCGTGGCGTGTCTCCCGACGCGGAAGCCGACGCCACCCCTGACACCACTTACCTGCTGCGCGAGATCCAGGCCGTGGCCCGGGCTTTGCGCGGCACCGACGACATCAACGCGGTGCGCGTCCACGCCGCCGCCCCGGCAGAGAGCGTGTCCGCGCATGAGTGACCCGTCCCACCCCGCCAGAACCGCCGTCGTCCTGGGGGGCTCCCACACCGGCATGCTCGCGGCGCGGGCCCTCGCCGAGTTCGCCGAACGGGTCGTGGTCGTCGAGCGCGACGCGCTGCCCGAGAGACCCGAGCCCCGCAAGGGGCTGCCGCAGGCGCGGCACGCGCACATGCTGTGGTCGGGCGGGGTGCGGGCCCTGGAGGAGCTGCTGCCGGGGATCACGGCGGCGCTGCGGGAGGCCGGCGCGCGGCGGGCTCCGGTCACCACGGACGTGGTGGCCCTGTCGCCGCGGGGGTGGTTCCGGCGGTGGGAGGAGTCCCACCATGTGATCCTCGCCGGGCGGGACCTGCTGGACGCGACGGTCCGTGCGCGGGTCCTCACCGACCCCCGGGTGGAGGTGCTGGCCGGGGCGGAGGCGTCGGGGCTGGAGGGCACGGCGTCCGCGGTCACCGGGGTGCGGGTGCGGACCGCCGACGGGAGTGAGCGGGTCGTCGGTGCGGGGATGGTCGTCGACGCGACGGGGCGCGGTTCGCGTGCGGCGCGCTGGCTGACGTCGCTGGGGCTGCCGGAGGTGGAACGGCGGGAGGTGGACGCCGGGTTGGCGTACGCGAGCCGGCTCTACCTCGCGCCCGAGCACGCGCGGTCCGGCTTCCCCGTCGTCAACGTGCAGCTCGATCCGCGGGCCGGGGGGCCGGGGCGGTCGGGGTTCCTGCTGCCCATCGAGGACGGGCGGTGGATGGTCACACTCGCGGGCACGCGGGGTGCTGAACCCACGTCGTGCGCCGAGGAGTTCGCCCCCTTCGCGCGGGACGGCCTGCGACACCCGCTGATCGGGAGGCTGTTGGAGCGTGCCGAGCCGCTGAGCGAGGTGTCCGTGACCCGGGCGACGGCCAACCGCCGCCATTTCTACGAGCGGATGCGGGCGTGGCCCGACAACTTCGCCGTCATCGGCGACGCGTTGGCCGCGTTCAACCCGGTGTACGGGCACGGGCTCGCCGTGAGCGCCCAAAGCGCCCTGCTATTGCGGGATGTGACGAGACGTCACGGGTGGGGAGCGGCCGGGCTCTCGCGGCGGGTGCAGAAGGCGGTGGCCCGGCCGGTGGGCGCGGCGTGGGATCTGGCGGTCGGGCAGGACGTGTTCTACCCGGGCGCGGTCGACGGCGGGCCCGGGCTGCGGGACCGGCTGGTGGCGGCGTACGTGAACCGGCTGATGCGCACGGCGACGGGCAACGGCCGGATCGCGCGGCGGGTGACGGATGTGACGTCGCTGGAGCGGGGCGCGGCGGTGCTGCTGTCGCCGTCGGTGCTGGCGGGGGCGGCGGCGGGGCCGCTGCTGCCCCCGCTTTCCGGACCGCCGCTGACGGGGGACGAGATCAAGCGGGCGGGGCTGGAGGACTGAGCTCGGCCGCGGGGCCCGGCTCGATCTCCCCGGTGTCAGCCCGCGAACGCCGGCTGGGGCAGTCCCTGTCCCGCGCCCGGCACGACCAGCAGTGAGCCGGCCACCGGATGGGGTGCGTCGAGCCCCACGCGGGCGGTGGTGACGTAGAGGTCGCTGAGGGTGGGGCCGCCGAAGGCGCAGGCGGTCACCCGGGGTGTGGGGAGGGCGATGACACGGTCCAGCTTCCCCTCGGGGGTGTAGCGGCGTATCGCTCCCCCGTCCCACAGCGCCACCCACACGCAGCCGTCGGCGTCGACGGTGAGGCCGTCGGGGAAGCCCGCGCCGTCCTCGATCACGGCGAAGGTGCGACGGCCGGACACCCGGCCGTCCGCGTGGTCGAAGACGTCGACGCGGCGGGTCGGGGAGTCGACGTAGTACATGAGGCGGCCGTCGGGGCTCCAGCCGGTGCCGTTGCTGACGGCCACGTCGTCGAGGACGGGCTCGACCGAGCCGTCGCCGGTGAGGCGGGTGAGCGTGCCGCCGCCGGGGGCCTCGTCGTAGCGCATGGTGCCGGCCCAGAGGGAGCCGTCGGGGGCGACGGCTGCGTCGTTGGCGCGGCGGCCGGGGACGGGCTCGCGGTGGAGCCAGCGCAGGGCGCCGTCCCCGTGCGCGTCGATGAGGGCGACGCCGTCGCGGAGGTTGAGGACGAGGCCGCCTCCGGCGCGGGGCTTGGCGGCTCCGACGTGCTGGTCGGTGACGCGTACCGTGCGGCGGCCGGTGGCGGGGTCGTAGGTGTGGAGGCGGGAGCCGAGGATGTCCAGCCAGAGGAGGCGGCCGGCGGCCGGGTCCCAGGTGGGTCCCTCGCCGAGGGTGGCCCGGGCGCGGACGGCCACCTCGTACGCCGTGCTGCGCGTCGTCGTCATGACACGCTCCGGTAGCCGAGGAGCTCGGACAGCTCGGCCGCGCCCTTGGCGGCGAGCTGCTCCAGCTCGGGGCGGCGGTCGTCGCTCCAGCGGATCATGGGGACGGAGATGGACAGGGCCGCGACCACCTGTCCGGTGCGGTCGCGGACGGGGGCGGCGACGCAGCTGACGTCGGGGTTGGACTCGCGGTTCTCCACGGCGACGCCGCGCTCGCGGATCTGTGCCAGTGCCTCGCGCAGCGCGCCCGGCTCGGTGATGCTGTTCTGCGTCATGCGGACGAGTTCGGCGTCGTCGGGGATGCGGGCGGCGAGCTCGGCCTCGGGGAGGGAGGCGAGGAGCATCTTGCCGACGGAGGTGCAGTGGGCGGGCAGCCGGCGTCCGGCGGCGGAGACCATGCGGACGGCGTGCGTGGAGTCGACCTTGGCTATGTAGATGACGTCCGTGCCCTCCAGGATCGCCACGTGGACCGTCTCGTCGCAGGTCTCGGCGACGGACCGGGCCACCTGCTGCCCCTCGGCGGCCAGGTCGAGCTGCTCGGCGTACCGGCTCCCGAGCTGGTACGGACGTACGCCGAGGCGGTACCGTCCGGGCTGTCCGGGGATCTGGACGATGTAGGACCGGGCGGCGAGCGTGGTGACCAGCTCGTGCACGGTGGTGCGCGGCAGCTGGAGCTTGCGCACGATGTCGGGGGCGGAGAGCGTCCCGTCTCCGTCGAGGAAGAGCTCGAGAATGTCGAGAGCCCGGGTCACGGCAGGTACGAGTCGTCCCACGACCGTCCCCCTCCCTTGATCGTCTCATTGCCTGTGTTCGATATACCAACAGGCGATCGGCATGACGAACACAGGCTAGCCACACAGCAACCTGCCGGGCAATGGCCGGGAACGGGGCAGGTGTGAAGCGGACGGTCAGCGACCGCACCGGCCGGGTGGCGGGGGATGGGTGAGGATGGACGCTATGCCGTCCGAGAAGCGTCCCGCCGAGCCGTTCACGGCCCTGCACTTCCAGCTGGTGCTGTTGCGGCGTATGGCCGATCACAATCCCGGGCTGGTGGACGACGCGCGGCGGGAACTGGGGGTGTCCCTGGGCGGGATGCGGGAGGCGAACAAGCGGTGGCAGGCGATGGTGCGGTCGCCGCGGGGGCGGGCTGCCGCGTCCCGGTACCGATCGGTGCTGGGCGCTCCGGAGTCCCGTACCGCCCGCCGCGTCGGCGACCTCGACTGCGAGGCGCTGCTCTGGCCGCTCCCGCTGTGGCCCGACCTCCGCTTCGAGGTGCTGCTCGCCCCGAACGGCGCGGTGTGGAACGAGTGGCTGGTCCGCGCCCCGGGAGCGGAGCCGCCGTCCCTGCGCACCCTCGACGACCTCACCCCCTGGTCCTGCACGGTCGACGAGGCCGCCCGCGCCTTCGCCCCCGCCCGCCCCCTGGAGGGCACGGCCCCGACCCGCTGGGGCCTCCTCCTCACCGCCCCGGACGGTCAGGGCCGGCGACGGCGGGTGGCGGCGGAGTTCACCTGGGGACTGCTGCAGCGGACGGCGGTCAGGGCGTAGCGGCCGTCGTCAGGATCGCTGTCGCGACCTTCGGGGTCGAGGTGGGGTGGAGGTGGAGGAACAGGTTCGGTTCGACCAGTTCGAGTTCCATCACCCGCGGTTCGCCGTCCGCGCCCTGCACCAGGTCCACCCGGGCGTAGAGGAGGTCCGGGGCGCCGGGGACCGCGGACAGCGCCTGTCGGGCCACCGCGAGTTCGGACGCGGTCGGGGTCCAGGGCTCCAGGCCGGGGTGGGCCACCTTGTCCGCGTCGAAGGCGATGCCGGGGGCGAGGACCGCCCGCTTGCGGCTGGCGTGCAGGAGGCGGCCGGCGAAGAACTGCAGGGCCCGTTCGCCGCCGGTGTCGATCGACGCCATGTACGGCTGGATCATCGCCGTCAGCCCCTCCTCGTGCATCCGCGCGAGGTGCCGTACGGCCGTCTCGTGCCGGTCGGGGGTGTAGCGGGCGGCGTAGCGCGCACCCGCCCCCGAGGTGGGCTTGATCACGTACTCGTGGTCGGTGGGGAGAGCGGTCGAGGGGTCCGGGGTCCCGGGGGCGACATAGCGCGTCGGGACGACGGGGACGCCGGCGTCGGCCAGGTCGCCGAGGTAGCGCTTGTCGGCGTTCCAGCGCACGACCTCCACCGGGTTCGCGAGCCGCGTCGCCTTCGCGCAGCGCTCCGCCCACGCCGTGAACTCGGCCGCGCGCCAGCTGTAGTCCCAGGTCGAGCGGATGACGGCGAGGTCGTAGGAGGCCCAGTCGACGCCGGCGTCGTCCCAGCACACGGCGTCCGCCCGCGCGCCGGCGTCCTCCAGCGCGCGCCGCAGTACGGGGAGGTCGAGGTCCTTGCTGGGCTCCGGACCGGGGTCGTAGGTCACGAGGGCTATGCGGGGCACGGCGGGACTCCGTTCTCGTACGTTCTCGCGAGACGCGCGTCCCGGCAGGCTAGCCCGAGCCGGCGCGGCCGCGGCAACCGTCCTGCCCCTGTTGACCTTCCCCTTCGGGGAAGCCCCAGCATCGGTGGCGGAACGAGACGGAAACGGGGTGCACAGGCACATGAGCATGACGATCGGCGCCTTCGCGAAGGCGAGCCGGCTGTCGCCGAAGGCGCTGCGGCTCTACGACGAGCTGGAGTTGCTGCGACCCGCGCGGGTCGACCCCCACACCGGCTACCGGTACTACACCGCCGAACAGCTGGAGCGGGCGCGTCTGGTGGCGTGGCTGCGGCGGCTCGGCATGCCGCTGGCCCGCATCCGCGAGGTCGTCGCCCTCGAACCGGCGGACGCCGCCCGGGAGATCCGCGCCTACTGGGCGCGGGTGGAAGCGGAGACGGCGGTACGACGCGACCTCGCCTCGTTCCTCGTGAACCAGTTGACGCAAGCACCGAGGAAGGACACCACCATGCTGGAACTGCGTTACGCCGCCCACTCCGACCGGGGCCTGGTCCGCCCGGAGAACCAGGACACCGCCTACGCGGGAGGCCGGCTGCTCGCGGTCGCCGACGGCTTCGGACCGGCGGGCGCGCCGGCGAGCGGCGCGGCCGTGGAGGCGCTGCGCTTCCTGGACACCCCGGACGCGCCCGCCGGGAACGTGCTGAACCTCCTGGAGGACGCGGTGCGCGGCGCGACCCAGGCGGTCCGTGACATCGCCGACGGCGGCAACGACGTCGGGACCACCCTGACGGCGCTGCTGTGGACGGGCTCCCGGCTCGCGCTGGTCCACATCGGGGACTCCCGCGCGTATCTCCTCCGCGACGGCGGACTGTTCCGGATCACCGAGGACCACACCGTCGTCCAGTCGCTGATCGACGAGGGCCGCCTCACGCCCGAGGAGGCCGTCTCCCACCCCCAGCGCTCCATGCTGCTGAAGGCCCTGACCGGCGACGGCCCGGCCGCGCCCGACCTGCGCCTGCACGACGCCCGCCCCGGCGACCGCTACCTCCTCTGCTCGGACGGCCTGTCGACCGTCGTCCCGGAGGACCGTCTGCGCAGCCTCCTCACCACCACCCCCGGCGCCCCCGACGAGACGGTCCACGCCCTGGTCGCCGAGGCGAACACGGCCGGCGGCCCGGACAACGTGACCTGCGTGGTGGCAGACGTGGTACAAACCACGACGGCCTGACCGGCGGCGCGCGTCTCGCGGCGCCCGGGACAGGGAAAGGTGATGCCGTGAGGTGCCGTCCACCTTCGTGCCGTCGAGACAGCCAGGAGTCGCCGCGTGTCGTTCCTTTTTCCCGCTCTGGCCGACGGGCCGGGCGAGTGTGTCGCTCTGCGGTTCGGGGAGCGGTCCCTCACGTACGCGGAGCTGGCGGCGGCCGCCTCGGCGGTCGGGGGGCGGGTGCGCGAGGGGGAGCGGGTCGCCGTGTGGGCCACCCCGTCGCTGGAGACGGCCGTCGGCGTGGTGGGCGTGCTGCTCGCCGGGGCCACGGTCGTGCCGCTCAACCCGAAGTCGGGCGAGAAGGAACTCGGGCACATCCTCGCCGACAGTGCGCCGTCGCTGATCCTGGCGGCTCCCGGCGAGCGACTCCCCGAGGCGGCGGGCCACTTGACGCGCGTCGACGTCGACGTCCGAGTCGACGGCGGCGGTGCGGACTTCGCGCACGTGGACGACGGTGATCCCGCGCTCGTCGTCTACACCTCCGGCACCACCGGCCCGCCCAAGGGCGCGGTCCTCCCCCGGCGGGCCCTCGTCGCGACCCTGGACGCACTCGCGGACGCCTGGCAGTGGACGGCGGACGACGTGCTGGTGCACGGGCTGCCGCTGTTCCATGTGCACGGGCTGGTGCTGGGCGTGCTCGGCCCGCTGCGGCGGGGCGGGTCGGTGCGGCACCTGGGGCGGTTCTCCGCCGAGGGCGTGACGCGGGAGCTGAACGCGGGGGCGACCATGCTGTTCGGGGTGCCGACGATGTACCACCGGCTCGCCGAGGCGCTGCCCGACGATCCCGAGCTGGTCAAGGCGCTGTCCGGGGCCCGGCTGCTGGTCTCCGGTTCGGCCGCGCTGCCCGTGCACGACCACGAGCGGATCGCGGCGGCGACCGGCCGCCGGGTGATCGAGCGGTACGGCATGACGGAGACGCTGATGAACACCAGCGTCCGCGCCGACGGGGAGGCACGGCCGGGGACCGTGGGCGTGCCGCTGCCGGGCGTGGAACTGCGGCTGGTGGAGGAGGACGGCACGCCCGTCGGTGCAGACGGCGGCACGCAGAATGCGGCGCACGGCACGCCCGTCGGTGCAGACGGCGGCACGCAGAACGCGGCGCACGGCACGCCCACCGGGGCAGACGGCACCCGCGACGCCGCCTCGGCCACGCAGAACCCCGCCTACGACGTGGAGACCGTGGGCGAGATCCAGGTGCGCGGGCCGAACCTCTTCACCGAGTACCTCAACCGCCCCGACGCCACCGCCGCCGCCTTCACCTCCGACGGCTGGTTCCGCACCGGGGACATGGCGGTGCGCGACCCCGACGGTTACGTACGGATCGTGGGGCGCAAGGCCACCGACCTGATCAAGAGCGGCGGCTACAAGATCGGGGCCGGGGAGATCGAGAACGCGCTGCTGGAGCACCCGGGGGTGCGCGAGGCCGCCGTCACCGGGGAGCCGGACCCGGACCTCGGGGAGCGGATCGTGGCATGGGTGGTGCCGGTCGACCCACAAAGCCCGCCGGGAGAACGCGAGTTGGCCGACCATGTCGCCGGCCGGCTCGCTCCGCACAAGCGGCCCCGCGTCGTGCGGTATCTGGACTCCCTGCCCCGCAACGACATGGGGAAGATCATGAAGCGGGCGCTGCCGTCATGACCGCCGACCACCGCCCGAGCGCCCGGGAGGCCATCGCGCTCGTCGCCGACGGCTTCCGTGAACTCGACTGCCCGATACGGGGCTCGGAGAGGGACGGCCCCCTCGGCTGGCCCGGCTACGACGCCTCCCGCGCCCGCGCCGCGGAGCGGACCGGCGAGACGGAGTCCGTCGTCTGCGGCACCGCGTCCATCAAGGGCGCGTCAGACGCCGAAGGCGTACGCGCCGTCCTGATCGCGTTCGAGTTCGGCTATCTGGGCGGCTCGCTGGGCGAGCGGACCGGCGACCGCCTGGAGGCCGCCTTCGCCTGCGCACGAGAACACCGGCTCCCGGTGGTCCCGTTGATCGCCACTGGCGGCAGCCGTATGCAGGAGGGCATGCTCGCCCTCACCCAACTCCAGCGCGTGGCAAGGCAGTCGGCGCTCACGCGAGAAGCCGGGCTGCCGCAGGTCGCCGTGGTGCGCGACCCGACGACCGGCGGCGGATGGGCCACCCTGGGCGCGGGCGCCGACGTCGTCCTGGCGCTGCCCGGCGCCCAAGTGGGCTTCGCGGGCTCACGGGTGAGGCCGCCGGACGCCGACCCGTCCGCCTACACGGCCGAGGCGCAGGTCGCGGCCGGATCGGCGGACGCGGTCGTGCCCTCGGAAGGGCTGCGGGAGACGCTCGGACGGTGGCTGCGGCTCCTGACCACGCCGTCGGCGGAGCCCGCGCCCGTCCCCCGCCCCCTCGGCGCAGCCGGTCTGCCCGCCTCCGGCTGGGACGCGGTCCAGCGGGCCCGCTCCCCCGAACGTCCGCGCGCCGCGCACTACTTGGACGACTACTTCACCCACCGCGTCACGATCAGCGGCGACCGCTGCGGCGGGACGGACCCCGACGGCGTCCTCTGCGGCTTCGGCGAGCGGGACGGCCGTACGATCGCCTACGCCGCCCAGACCGGCACGGCGACCCGCCCCGCCGGATACCGCACGGCGACCCGGCTGATCCGGCTCGCGGAACGGCTGGGCATCCCGGTGCTGACCCTGGTGGACACCCCGGGCGCGGCCAACGACGCCGAGGCCGAGCGGCAGGGCGCGGGCGCGGCGATCGCGGAGCTGTTCGGCGTGGTGGCCGCCGCCCGGACCCCGGTCACGACGCTGGTCATAGGCGAGGGCGGCTCCGGCGGCGCGCTCGCACTGGCCGCTCCCGGCCGCACCTGGGCCACACCGGACAGCTACTTCTCCGTCATCGCCCCGGAGCAGGCCGCCCGCATCCTCAAGCGCCCGCCGTCCGAGATCGAGTCGACGGCGGAACAACTCCGCATCCGACCGCAGGACTTGGCCGAGCTGGGGGTGATCCGCACGGACGTCGGGTGACGGGGTCAGGGCGGCTGCGAGCACCGTCCGTTACGGCTACGCTGCACAGAGCCGTGTCACGTGCACAGCGGCGTGGGACGACCGGCGAGGACGAGGGGGCGACCGGGGAGCCATGACGGGACTGGTGGAGTTCAGGACGGAGGACGGCGCCGTGGTCGCCGTGGAGGCCGTCACGGAGCAGCGTCCCGGTTCGCGGCTGGTCGCCCGTGGCGACGGCACCGTCCAGGCGGCCCGGACCTTCGAAGGCGCGCTGGAGGGCGTGCGCTCCGCCGCGGAGTCCGCGCTGCGGGTCTTCCGGGACGGCGCGCTGCGGCCCGACGGGGTGGAGATCGAGTTCGGGGTGAAGCTGGCCGCCGAGACGGGCGCGATCATCGCCAAGGGAACGGCGGAGGGCCACCTGGTGGTGAGACTGACGTGGTCGCCCGACCGCGACACCGGCGAGGGCTCGCCGGGAGCCGGACCCGGCGCTCCCACGGCCGCGATCGAGCCTCCCGCCTCCTCATGACGCGCATGCGACGCATGCGCCGCATGACCGCCATGGACAGCCCCGAGTGGCACGCCCGCGTCGAGTGCGCCGGCCAGGTCGTCGGCGCCGGCTTCCTGGTCACCCCCCGGCTGGTCCTGACCTGCGCGCACGTGGTGCACGAGGGCCCGGCGGACGCGCTCGCGGTGACGTTCACCGAGCGGCCGGGCTCCGCTCCCGTCCCCGCCCGGATCGTCGCCGAGGGCGGCTGGGCCGGAGGCGTCACCGACCTCGGCGACCTCGCCGTCCTGGAGTTGGAGCGGGAGGTCGGCATCGCGCCGGCCGCGCTCGCCCCCGTCGACGCGGCGCACGGCCGGCAGCCCCGCAAACTCGTCGTGTACGGCTTCCCGGTCGGCTTCGACGAGGGCACCCTCGCCGAATACCGCATCACCGCACCGCAGTTGCTCAACCGGGAGTGGATGCAGCTGGAGGCCTGGCAGCCGGACGGCCAGCCGCTCGCCCCCGGTTTCAGCGGCGCGGCCGTCACCCTCGTCGACACCGGCGAGGTCGTCGGCATGGTCACGGCGGCCGCCGGCGACCAGGGCGTGCGCAACGGACGCATGATGCCCACCGAGGTCATGGCCCGCCACTGGCCCGGGCTCGCCGGCCTCGTCCCCACCTCCGACCACCGTTCCGCCGACCGGGCCCGGCTGCGCGACCTCGTCGAACGGGCCGTCCGCACCGGGCTGGACTGCGATCCCGTACGGCTCGCGCGGCTCTACCGGGCCGCCGCCGGGCCGTTCGACCCGGACCCGCCGCAGGAGGGCTTCGACTCGCTGCGCGCGGCGGCCCTGTTCGTGCTGTGCGAGATCGACGGCGAGGACGCGGCCGGCACCGTCGCCCGCTTCGCCGACCAGGTGGAGACCCTGTTCCGGGCCCCGACCCACACGCCCGCCGTCCCCCGCTGGGCGCCCATCCTGGTCGAGCTCCAGCACAGCGGCGCCGGCGACGGGCAGGTCCGCGTCGAGGTGTCCGCGTACAGCGGGGGACGCCGGCACCCCGTCGCCTCCGGGACCGTGCCGCGGGCCGGGCTGCCCGACCACGTGCGCGACCTCATCGAGGCCGCCTTCCCCTGTCTGACGGCAGGTGACGACGAGTTGATCGCGTTCGCCCTGCCCCGCGACTGGATCGACCTGCCCGTCGACCGCTGGGCGAGCGCCCCCGACGACGACACCCCGCTGGGCTGCGTGTACCCGCTCGTCGTCACCGACCAGGCGCGGCGCAGGGCGGGCGCGCGGCATCAGCTGACCCGGGCCTGGAACCGGCTCGACGCCGTGCCCGGCGCGCGGCTGCACCGGATCGAGTGCGGCGGGCCGGAGGAGCCCCGCCGGCTGCGGGTGCGGCTGCGGCAGGCCGACGCCTGCCTGGCCGGCTTCGCCGCCGCGCCGGCCTCGGCCCGCACCAGGCCCCACTTCGACACCTCGCTCACCGCGCCCGCGCCGGTGGTCGTCTGGTCCAGGGGCGGCTGCGACGGCGGGCCGGACGAGCCCTGCGTGGGCGGCGACGGGTGCGCGGGCAAGACGTTCCTGGACGAGCTGGACGCGTGCGTGTCCGTCGTCCCGCCGGCCGAACTGCCGCGCCGGATCCTTCAGTTGCGGGAGGAAGCCGACTCGGAGGACGGGCACTGGGCGCGGGACATCCAGCTGCTGTGGGACGACCCGCGCGTCTTCACCGACCCGCACGGCGAGACGGCGGCGCACGCCCGATCGCCTGTGTCGCCTCTTGAATGAGCCCACCGCGCAGCCCGTCGACCGACCGGGCCCCACCGGACGAGCCCCTGAACAGAGACCGGAACTTTCCCATGCCCCACTGGTCCGTCTACACCGGCGACAGCGAGCCGCACGACGGCGTCGACCGGCTGCCCCCGCCGCCGCCCTGGCGCGCGTTCGACGGCGAGCCCGTCCTGCCCACGCCCCGGGACGCCGACGACGAGGCGGCCGTCTCCCCCGACCGCGTGCACCGCGCCCGCACGTACGTGGCCGCGCCCGAGAGCGTCCAGCTCGTCAACGCGGCCCTCGTCCTGCGCCGACCGCTGCTGGTCACCGGCCCGCCCGGCACCGGCAAGTCCTCCCTCGCCTACGCGGTCGCCCGGGAGCTGCGCCTCGGCCCGGTCCTGCGCTGGAACATCACCAGCCGCAGCACCCTGTCCGACGGCCTCTACCAGTACGACCCCCTGTCCCGCCTGTACGCGGCGAGGCAGGCGGCGGCCCGGCGGGCGGGGGCTTCGAGCGGGGACCTGCCGGGGGCGGGGAGGGGGACGGCGAACGAGGCGAGCGCCGCCGGTGCGGACGGCGTCGAGGACCACCTGCGTCTCGGCCCCCTCGGCACCGCCCTGCTCCCCTACGACCGCCCCCGCGTCCTCCTCGTCGACGAGATCGACAAGAGCGACCTCGATCTGCCCAACGACCTCCTGAACGTCCTGGAGGAGGGGCAGTACGAGATCCCCGAACTGATGCGCGCAGCCCGCCACTCGGCCGACGCCGCCACCGCCGAGGTGCTCGCCGACGGCACGGACACACCGGTGCCCGTCACCCGTGGCCGGGTCCGCTGCCGTGCCTTCCCGTTCGTGGTGCTGACGAGCAACGGCGAGCGCGAGTTCCCGCCGGCCTTCCTGCGCCGCTGTGTCCGGCTGAAGCTGCGCCGCCCCGACCACGAGCAGCTCACGGAGATCGTCCGCGCCCACCTGGCGACCCCGCCGGGCGAGGCCGACCACCTCATCACCCGCTTCCTGAACCGGGCGGCCGACGGCGAACTCGCCACCGACCAGCTCCTGAACGCCCTCTACCTCACCGGCGTCGCCGGCCTGGACCCCGCCTCCCGAGACGCCCTGGCCGACGAGCTGATGCCCTACCTGACCCCCACGGCAGACACCGATGGCTTCTGAACGCCCCGGGGAACAGCGGGGAGATCAGAGGGAGGAACACGGGGAGGAACAGGGGGAAGGCGAGGCGGAAGGCAGGGACGCGGAGGCGGGCCGCTCCGACGCGGAGGCGGCTCGGGGGCGGGACGTCCGTGCCGTCGCCCGGCTGGCCGCCGTACTCGCCGCCGTCGGCCGTGGCTCCGCTTCCGAGTTCACGCCGGCCCCTCGCGAGATCGCCGAAGTTCTCTGGCTCGCACGGCAGTTGGGCGACGAGGGAGACTTCCTCACGGAAGCGGCCGCAGCCACGGACGACGAGGGCGGCCCGCTCGGCTCCCACCCCCGTGCGAAAGACGCAGGCCCCGATTCCGCCCCCGACCGCGCGGCCCCCTCCCCGCCGCCCGCCTCCGACCGCGTCCCCCTGCGGCTCCCCCGCGCCCCCGCCCACCAGGGCGAACCGGGCGGCGGCGGTACCCCGCTCCTCGCGCCCGTGCCGCCGATGCTGCCCCGCCCCCTGAGCCTTCAGCGCGCCCTGCGTCCCCTGAAGCGGACGGTGCCGTCGGCGCGGGTGCGGGAGCTGGACGAACGCGCCACAGCCGACCGCATCGCACGGCTCGGCGCACACCCCGACGTCTGGCTGCCCGTCCTGCGCCCGGCACGGGACCGCTGGCTGCGGCTCGCCCTCGTGCACGACACCGGCCCAACCATGCCGGTCTGGCATCCCCTCGTCCGCGAACTGCACGCCGTACTGGCCCAGTCGGGCGTCTTCCGCACGGTCACCCTGCACCCGGCGGGACCCGACGGCCGCGCCCGGCACGTCCCGGACCCCGGGGACGGCCGGACCGTCGCCCTGATCGTCAGCGACTGCATGGGCCCGCAGTGGCGGCCCGGCCCCGCGGGCGAGCGCTGGTACCGCGCTCTGCGCCACTGGGCGGCCCGGATGCCGCTGGCCGTCGTCCAGCCGCTGCCGGAGCACCTGTGGGCGACGACGGCGCTGCCCGCCGAACCGGGCGTCCTCTCCTCCCCCGGCGCGGCGGCCCCGCTCACCTCCTGCGCCTTCACCCCCTACGACCGGGACGCCCCGCCCCCGCACCCCGCCGCCGTCCCCCTCCCGGTCCTGGAGGCCGGCGTCCCCTGGCTCACCCACTGGGCGGGGCTGCTGGCCGCCCCCGGCGGCGGCCGCACGCCCGGCGCGGCAGCCTGGCTCACCCCACGCCCCTCCGCCCCGGCCTTCGCCGATCCGGCTCCCGGCCTCGCCTCGCTCCCCGCGAAGGACCTCGTCCTCCGCTTCCGCGCCACCGCCTCCCCGGAGGCGTTCCGCCTCGCCGGGCACCTGGCCCTGGCCCAGCCCTCGATACCCGTGATGCGGCTCGTGCAGCGCGCGGTGGAACGCGATCCGCGCCCGCAGCACCTGGCCGAGGTGATCCTCAGCGGCATGCTCGCCGCCGTCCCCGGCCCGCCCGGCTCGTACGCCTTCCGCCCCGGCGTACGCGACCTGCTGCTGCGCACCCTGCCCCGCACGGCGCGCGGCCGGGCCCGCGAACTCCTCGACCGCGTGGGCGCGTTGATCGACGAGCGGGCAGGCCTGACGGCGGGCGGTTTCCGCGCCGAGACGAGCCCCGCCGACACGGCACCCGCCGACGCCCCGGCGTTCGCGATGGTGAGCGCGGAGACGGTACGCCGACTCGGAGCGGAGGGGGGCGCGGGCGAGCGCGAGGACCGCGACGCGAACAGTGACGCCGCCGGCGAGGGCACCGGCCCCGGCGACATGGCAGACCCCGGCCCCGGCGACATGGCAGACCCCGGCCCCGGCGGCACGGCGGACCCCGGCACGGCGGACCCCGGCACCGGCGGCACGGCGGACCCCGGCATGGGCACCGGCCGCCGCACCCTCCGCTTCGAGACCGACGTCGATCTCGGCGCCCGTCCCGAGGCGCGCATCTCGCTCGAGTACGCGGTGCACCAGGTCCTCGAACGCGGCGATCTCGCCCCTCACCAGTACGACGTCCGGGTGCGCCCCGACGGCTACGACGTCGGCGTCGACGCGGACGCCTACCTCCTCCCCGTCCTCGCGGCGGTCCTGCGCTGGCTGCCCGGCCCCTTCGCCGAGCCGGCCGAACCGCCGCGCCTGCGCGTGACGTTCGGACACGGGCCGCGGCTTCCCGAGCCCGCGCACACCGACTCCCCCGTCCTGGTGCTCGTCCCGCCGGACCTCTACGAGTCCTTCGCCGACAGCTCCGCCGCCTCCGGCCCGCACCGCTTCCGCCCGCTGTACGGCGACGCGGTCGACGGGCCCCCGCTCGCCTGGTACTGCCCGCTGCCCGCACCCCGGGACGACGACCCGGACGCGAGCCCGGACCTGGTGCGCGGCCCCTTCGTCACACCGGACCTGCGGCAACTGGGCGTGCCCGCGCACGGCCGCACCGCCGTGGTGCACACCCAGGCCGGCGGCCCGCTCACCCTCCTCGACCCCGCCCGGCCGCACGGCATCCGCCCGCCCCGGCTGACCACGTACTACGAGGTGGACCTCACCCCCCAGCACGCCGTGCACCGACTGTCGCTGCCCAGCTCCAGCAAGGGCGACTTCGCGGCCACGGCCGAGCTGACCTGGCAGGTCTCGGACCCGGTGGCGTTCGTACGGGCCGAGGTGACGCGTGTACCGGAGCGGCTGCTGGCCCATCTGACGGAGGCCGCCTCCCGCGTCACCCGCCATCAGGCCCTGCGCCGCGCGGTCGGCGCCCAGCGCGCGGTCAACGCCGGGCTGGGCAGATGGCCGGTGCCGGGGCTGACGGTGACGTGCGAGGTGCGGCTCGCGCCGGCGTGGGCGCCCGCGCCCGAGCCCCGGCGGACCCCCACGCCGGCGGCCCCGTCCGGCGAGCAGCGCGGCGAACGCCACGAGGAGCGGTCCGGCGAGGCGACGCCCGCCGGGCTCCTCGCGCGGGCCGAGACCGTCCTGCTCGGATTCGACGGCCCCCTCACCCGCCTGTTCACGGCGACGACCGCCCGCGAGGCCGCGCTGAAGCTGCTGGCCCTCGCCACCCAACCCCGGGACGAGCAGCCCCCCGACGCCGAGCGGGGCGACGCCCTACCCCGCACCTCCGGCCCCCGCGACATCACGCTCACACACCCGCTCGACGTGCTGCGCGTCTTCGCCCGGCATCCGCTGGCCCCTCTCCTTCGGAACCGGCTGGACGGCCTGGAGATGGAAGCCGTCCTGCACGCGCCCACCACCCACAACTCCGTCGCTCTGGTGAGGGCGTTGCACGCCTCGGGGCGGCGGGTGGCGCTGGTGACGGACGTGTGCGAACGGGCCGTCCGCCAGTACGTGGAGCCGTACCGGCTGCCGCTGGTCGGGATCCACGGCCGCGCCCCGGACCTCGCGCTGCTCACCCCGAACCCGGACGTCCTGCTGCGCGCCCTGCAAGCGCTGCCCGCGCCGGGGCGGCCGTCCTCCCCGGGCGCCCCGCACTCCAGGAGCCTCGTCATCGGATCGACGGTGGCCGAGCTGACCGCCGCCCAGCGGATCGGCCTGCGCTTCCTGGGCCTCGCCCGCAATCCGACCGTCGAGCAGGAACTCAGGGGCGCGGGCTGCGAGGTGACCGTGCGGTCGCTCACGCCGGTGCTCGACGCGGCGCGGGCACTGTAGCGCCCAAGCGGCCGTTTCCCTGACACCCACTCAGATCGCGCCGCGCGCTGAAGACCGTTTTCACCCGTTCGGCCGCACCCCGCCCGGACCCCTCCAGCGGGCGCGCGTCCTCTCCCGCCCGCACGATGGCGTAGGAGGCCACCGCCCGGCGGCCCACGCACGAAGGCCCGCCGGCCCGGCGGCCGCCACGGTCTGCGCTCTCGGGAGGACCCGCCATGACCGCCAGTCTGGAGCAGTTGCGCCGCTGCCACTTCGCAGTCGACCTGGGCGCGGCCCGTACCCGCGTGTGGGTGAAGGGGGCGGGGCTCGTCGTCGACCAGCCGTCCGCCGCGGCCGTGAACACCCGCACCGGCGCGCTGATCGCGGTCGGGGAGTTCGCCGAGAAGATGACGGGCCGCACCCCGCACTACATCCGTGTCGTGCGCCCGGTGTCCGGCGGCACGGTCATCGACATCGAGATGGCGCAGCGCATGCTGCGGCACCTGATCGGCGACAAGCTGCGCCGGCAACTGCGCCGCAGGCCCTTCCTGCGGGCCGCCGCCTGCACGCCGCACGACGCCGGGCCGCTCGCCCAGCGCGCGACCGTCGAGACGCTCGTCGGCCTCGGCGCCCGCCGGGTGGAGCTGGTGGACACGCTGATCGCCGCCGCCGTCGGCTGCGGGCTGCCCGTGGAACAGCCGGAAGCCACCATGATCATGGTGTGCGGGGCCGCCGCCACGCAGGTCGCGGTCCTCTCCCTCGGCTCCCTCGTCACCGCCGAGCGGATCCCGGTCGGCGGGGAGGCCGTGGACCACGCGATCGTCCAGCACCTGCGCCACGAACACGAGTTGATGCTGCCGAGCCAGTCCGTAAGGCCGCTTCAGCTCGCCCTGTCCGGCAATGGTCTCACCGCGCACGGACCGGCCCGCACGGAGATCCACGGCCGCGACGTGGCCACCGGACTCGCCCGCACCGTCCAGGTCGACACCGCGGCCGTTCGGGACGCGATCGAGACGCCGCTGACGGCGGTCCTCGACGGCATCGGCCGGGTGCTGCGGGAATGCCCGCCGGACCTGGTCGCCGACCTCGCGGACCGCGGCATCATGATGGTCGGCGGCTCGGCACTGCTCCCCGGCTTCGACCAGATGCTCCGCCGCGCCACCGGCATGCCGGTCCACATCGCCGAACAACCCGACATCTGCGCGGCCCAGGGCCTGGGAGCAATGCTGGAGGGCAGAATCGCCCCCTTGACCCTGGCCCCACTGGCGACAGACTGAACCCGCCCCGACGCCCGCCGGACGGGGAGGTCCTGACGGGTGCGACACCTTTCAGCCCGTGTGCGCAGAAATTCACCTATAGATTCGATGCAGAAGAACTGCATATTCACAGTGGGCGTCGACATTTTTCCACTTCTGCATTCCTCGACAGGCCGGACTCCGACGCATCCACTTCCACGACCTCCACCACTCAATCGCCACCGTGCTCCTGTAACAGTGTCGACCTCGTCACCATCAAGGAACTGCTCGACCACGCCCACATCGGCGTCACCACGGGCGTCTATGCCCACGTCAGGCTTCACCTCCAACGCCAAGCCATCGATTGCCTCAAACAACGCCCTGAACGGCACCGAGGAACCGCCTGACGATCCACCTGCCACAGCGCTCGGCCGCTGACGTTGCCGCAGCGTCAAAGCTCCTGAGGCCCCGCCGGAAATCACTCCGGTGGGGCCTCCCCTTATCACTCTGCACTCACTTCGAGAACGTTCCGAGTTATTCCGGCAGGATTTGCCGAATCACCGGATTAACAGCCAATCCAGGGATCTCTGAAGTCAGACACGAATGCGCCTCTCGAAGGAATCCGGAGAAAGCACTCTCGAGCTCTTCACGCTCGGCAGTAACTCGCCATGGCCGTTTCGACGAGGTCAAGGCAATGAGATCGCCATCGCGACGCAGATGGATAACCTCTTCGCTCTCTGTGAAACCGAACGCCGCATTTTCCCCTGACGAGATACGCCTCCCTGCATGGGAGATTGAAAGGGCCAGATCAACGAGCGTCACAAATCTACGCTTTGAGATGACCTCCACGTCATCTACGAGCATCTCGGCATTGACGCCGAAGTACTTGTAGCGAAGGTCAATCTCTGCAAGACCCGCAGGATCGCCTTGCTTGGCCCCCTCCCAGGTCCTCCGCCAGGGTGAACCCGGCTCTGGGAGAGAGAAGGAAAGATGAATCATGGTTTCTCCTTGCAGGAACTCTCTCACCTAGAACGGGAAGGCTGTCACGACTTTTCCGTCATTCACGATCACGCGGATGCCGGTCAAGTCTCCACCCCCATTTGCCGGACCAGCCTTGCCGATAGTGTCACCGAAGTCCCATTCATAAATCTGGCCGGGCCGCGGCGCGCCAGTAACAGGGTCTGGCGTGTTCGGCTTGGGAGTGCCGCGATTGATGGTGTCAGCAATCCTCTGACGGACCTTCTTCTCCTTGCCGATGAAGATACCCGCCTCGTCGTCGACCAACGCACCACCGGGCCGGTGACGGTCCAGAATATGCTGCCAGCCCCCGTTCTCCAGCGCCGCGGTTCCGCATATTCCACTCGAATTGTGAACGAGAACCGGAGTCTGCCCCGCCAGCACATAGTACGTGTGCAAGTCGTCAACCGTGAGGTTGTATGTACGAGCATGCCTGCTGAAGGAACGGTTGGCTGTGACTGTGACAGTAGCGCCGGCTTCCGTGAGCAAGGTCATACCGGGGGTGAGGTCTCTGGCTGCAGTCCAAGTGCGGGCAGAAGGGGACCAGAAGGGATGTTCGTGGGTCGCCGTCAAATGTGAAACGCCGTCTGACGTGGCTATGGAGAGTTCATTGAAGAACTTGTCGTCTTCAGTGACGATGAGGTGGGTGACCTCACGAGGGCCAACTTCGCCGGTTTCCGGATCGGTGGCCTGAACTTCATCACCCACTTCTACGTCTTCAATGTTCTTGGTGGTTCCGTCGGCCATCAGGACGTCCGTGCCCGCAAGGAAGCACTTACAACCAGGCGAAGACTTTCCACGCGGCGGCTTTACCGAAAGGGGTTTATGGCCAAAAATGGCCACCAGTACGCTAGGAACCTGATAGGCATCACTGGTCGTGTCATAGCCGTAGCCGGCTATCCAGTTGTCGAAGTCGGCACCATAGTCACAGCCAGGGCTTCCGGGCCCACCACCGTTTCGGCAGTCGCTATCGAAGATCCAGCCAGCGTACTCCGCTGTGCGTGGGACGTTGCTGACCAGTCCATAGAACAGTTCGCCGCTTGTGGAGCAAACCCCGGACAGGAAGCCCCAGGAACCGCAACCGTTATCGGAGTCGCCTGGCCCAGACTTCCCTTTTCCGCTGCCACGGGTATGGCCCGAGCTATTCGTGTTCGCCGTTCCGCCGCCGCCGGGGGCACCGGTGTAGGTGGGAGTCCACCCATCGCTTCCTCGGTGACCGCCGTACTTGAGGCCGTTGCCGTCATGGCCGGGTGGCTCGGGCATTGGGTCGCCGTCGTCCGGACACGCTGCATCCCTTCCTCGGCCGCAGGCGAGTCCCATGCCGCTGGGGTCGGAGTGGGTGAGGGGGTTTTGGACGGCGTAGCTGTAGCCGTTGAGCGTTTGGTGTTTGTCGAGTTCGAGGAGTGGGTCGACGCTGATGAACTGGCCCACGGCGGGGTCGTATTCGCGGGCGCCGATGTGGGTCAGGCCGGTGGTGGTGTCTCGGGTCTTGCCGAGGAAGCCCTTGTCGTCGGGCCAGGGGCCGTAGACCGGCTGGCCGCGGTCGGCGCCGAAGGGGGTGGTGTAGCGCTTGGTGGGCGCGAAAGTCGTGGCCGTCATGGCGACGTTGGAGGTGCCGTGGTGATCGGCGGCCAGGAAGTTGAGCTTGGTGCCGGAGACGCCTGAGGTTGCTGTGCGGACGGCGATGGTCTGGCCGGCGGCTGTGTAGTAGCGAGTGCCGGTCAGGGTCTTGTTCGCACCGTTGAGCGTCAGGCGCACCTCTGTGGAGCCGATGTAGAGGACGGTGTCGCCGTCGCCCTTGGCCCTGCGGATGAGGAGTTCACCGTCGGCGTCGTAGAGGTAGTTGGTCTCCTTGGTGCTTTCGGTGAGCTTGGCGAGTTCGCCTTCGGCGTTCCAGGTCAGAGTCTGCGGAGAGGTGGAGCCGGGGCGTGTGGCGGTGTTGCCGGCCTTGTCGTAGGTGTAGGTGGCGAGGCGGGCGCCGGTGGTCTTGTCGAGGGTGTGCGGCTTGTTGTCCGCCGGATCGTCGTAGGTGTAGGTGGTCGTGGAGTCGCCTGCGGCGGTGTGCTGCGTCTCCGTCTTGCGCTGGCCGCCCTGGGTGTACGTGTAGGACGTCCAGTAGGGGGCTGCGCCGTCGATGTTGTTCGTCGTTCGACCAGTTGCCGCGCAGTCAGCGGTCTTCGGGGTCCATGCCTCGGTCATGCGGCGGTGGCCGTCGTAGGCGAAGCACTGGTTGTCGGCCTTGGCCGTGCCGCCGAGGATGGTGCTGTCGAAGACGGAGGTGACGTTGCCGGCGTCGTCCTGGGTGAAGTGCAGGTCCTGGAGCGGGTAGCCCTGGGCGTCCGTCCGGACGTTGGCCTGCGTCAGTCGGCGAGTGCCGGCCTCGTACGAGTAGCTGAGGTAGGCCTTCTTGGCACTGCTTGTGCGGTCGGTGCCGAGGATGAGCTGCGAGGGTGCGCCGAGGGGGTCGTAGGTGGCGCCGAGCAGGTAGCCGGTGGTGCCCGTGGCTTCCGTCGCGAGGCCGACACCGAGGTAGTTGTACTTGTAGGAGACGATCTCGGAAGCCAGGCCTGCGACTGCGGGGCTGCCCGCCTGCTTGACGCTGCCGTCAAGGAGATACGAGGACGTGGTGGTCAGGGTCTTGGGAACGCCTGCCGCTACGAGCGGGTCGCTGTCAGGCAGGACGAGGCTGCTGTCGGTGACCTGGTAGAGGTTGTCGCGCTTGTTGACCTTCTTGGTGTAGGCCTTGCCCGTCGGGCCGGATCCGCCGTCGTAGCGGATGGCGGTGTCCTGCTGGCCCAGGAGGAGCTTGTCGTACTCCCAAGCGGTGAGCTGGTGGTCGGCGTCTTTGACGCCGTCCCACAGACCCTTTTTACGGCCGAGGGAGTCGTAGTCGGTGAGGAGCGTCTTGTTGCGGCCGACGTCGGTGGTGCGGACTGCCTGGTCGAGCTCGTTGTAGCCGGTGGTCGACGTGCCCTTGTCCGGGTCGGTGGAGGACGTCTGGCGTCCGAACAGGTCGTAGCCGTAGGACCAGGTGGTCTTGTCCGGGCCGGTGATCGCCGCCTGCTGCCCCGCAGGGGTGTAGGCATGCGTGGTGGTGGTGTAGTCGCTGCCGGTCGGCTGCGGTCCGCCGTACTCACGGCGCTCGGTGAGCTGACCGAGGGCGTTGGTGACCGTGGCGGTGGCCTGGCCGCCCGCGGGCGCGGTCGTGGTGACGGTGTCACCGAGATAGGCCGTGTCGGTGCTCCAGCGGACCACGTTGCGGGTCTTGGTGATCGCCTTCACCGCGCGTCCGGCACCGTCGTAGACGGTGTCGGTCTGGATCGGCGGCTGCCCGCCGTCGATCTCCACCGGCTTTCCGGACGGCTGCTGGTCATGGGCCCAGATGTCCGCCTGGGAGGAGACCGCAAGGCCGCGCGAGTCGTACAGGGTCTGCCCGATGATCGACCCGCCGCCCGGGGAGGGAGCCTGTGTCTGCCTCGGCCGTAGCAGGGAGTCGTACAGGGTGTAGCTGGTGTTGTATCCGGAGCCGTCGCCCTTGAGGGTGGCGGTGGACACCCAGGGCATGGCCGAGTTGGTGACGCTGTAGGTGTAGACCTGGTTCGGGGACCGGTTGAGGTCCTTGAGCTGGTTGGGCAGCCACACCTTGGTGAGACGGCCGAGAGCGTCGTACTCCGTCTCGGTGATCTTGCCGTTGGGGTCCGTGATCTTGGTCGGGGAGGCGGTCGCGAAGTCGACGAGTGTCTGGGTCGGGTGCTGCAAGGCGTTCTTGACCACGGTCGACGTCAGCGGACCGGAGGCTGCGGGAACGTACGTCGTCGCCGCGGTGACGAGGCCGTTGGTGTCTGCGACAGTCGCGGGGCGGCCGAGTGCGTCGTAGGTGAACGCAGCGGTCTTCTGCCACTGGGGCTGGTCGGCGCTGGTGTACCCCTTGGCGCGACCGGTCCAACGGATCTCTCCTGCGGTGGGCTCCTGCGCAGCGCTCCACTCGGCAGTGGTGTCGTAGCTGGTGGCGGTGTCGGAAATGACCTGCCCGGGCCTGCTCGAGTCCGTGGGCAGGTCGAGATCGGCGTCCGTGATCGTGCAGGGGTCGGAGACCGGGTCGGTCTTGGCGTTCGCCACCACGCGCTTGCGGGAGACCAGGCTGTTGATACCGGTGGCATTGTTGCGCGCGTACCAGGTCCGCGTGCAGGTCTCGTCGCCCAGCTTGCTGTCGTCACCGCGGTCGGAGACCGTGACAGGCATGCCGTATGTGGCGTCGAACGTGGTGTTCACCGTCCGGGTACGCCAGGACGGCGTGGCGCTCGAGGTGATGTAGGTGTGGGTCGTGGTCGCGGCGGTGTTGAGGAAGTAGGCCTCGGTGTCGGCGTATGACTTGTGCTGGGTGGAGGTGCGCTTCGACCACGGCGTGTTCACCGTGCTGCTGATCGCGGTAGCGCCGTCGTAGGCGACCGTCTCGCGTGTGAAGCCGGCGAACTGATCCTGATCGGCGAGAGCCGCAGCCTTGAACGCCGTGACGGAAACGCTCTTGCGCACCTTGGGATCGAGTTTGCCGTCTCCGTCCAGGACTCGGTCGCCGTTCATGCCGCGCAGGTAGTAGGTGACGGTCTTGGTCTGGATGCCGTTGGCCTTGCCGACCAGGTGGGTGACCTGGTCGTAACCGCGCCAGGACGACCAGGTGCGCTCCTTCTCCTTGGTGAACGGGTCTTCGTTGTAGTGCCAGGCACCACCGTTGGAGCCGTAGGAGTAGGTGTGCTCGACTGCCTCCAGGCCGCCCTTGGGCGCCGTGGTGGACACCGCCTGGACCGGGTACTTGTGGAACCAGTCGAGAATGGGGGTCTTCTCGCCGTTGGGAGCCCAATTGACGGGGTAGCAGCGGCGGGTGTTCTTGTCGACCGTCGGCATGGTCCGGCCGGCGACGCAGTCCTCCGGCATGTAGCTGACGATGGTCTGCGCGCCGCTTTCCGAGGTGACGGTCTTCAAGCGGGGCTTGTAGAACGGCAGGATGTCGTCGGCGGTCCCGTCGACCCGGTTGGCCAGGAACTCATGAGTGAAGACGACCGGGTCGAGAGCGATTGATGCGCCGCGCTTCCCTGTGTGGCGGATCTCCTGCAGCCAGAGCGACTGGTCCGCCGAATCACCGGTGTCGCCGGGGTCGACGTAGGTCTGCTTCAGCTTCCACTCATCGACCGGTTCGAACGCTGGTGTGGCTGGGGCGGCGTTCCACGCGTAGGTCGTGATGGTGGTCAACCGCTTACGGGTGAAGAAGGAGGGCCCGACGTTGCCCGTGCACTTGTCGCCGTCTTTGCAGACCGCGTCGAACGGCACATCCGGCCATTCGTCCCTGCTCTTCTCCGTCAGCTCGCTGCAGGCGGAGCCCAGCTCGCGGATGCATCGCTCTTCGTAGCCGAAAACGATTTTGTCGGATGCTGCCGGAGCGGTCGCGGTGGTCTTGAACAGAGCGCCCTTGCGCTGTCCGTAGCGGATCTCCTTCAGGTAGCCGCCACGGATGTAGGGAGTGCCGGTGTTGTCGTCGCCGAGCTGGTCGTAGTTGTTGGACTCGGCCTCGTACCAGTACGACATGGCGTTGCCGTGGGTGTCCTCGACGTAGTCGAGGTTCCAGCGCCACGCTTGCTTCTTGACCCGTTTCGCAAAGGTGTCACCGGCGGTGAAGCCCGGCTCGCCGGCGTCGTCGCCGAACACGGGAACCGTCCACACCGACTCGGTGCGGTCGGTGGTGCCGGCGCCGTCCAACTTGTTCAGTCCGAAGACGTACTTGACGCCGTCTCCGGTGGTGACGGTCCAGTACTCGCCCTTGTCGCCGATGTCGCCGTCGTCGCCGTTGTCCGCGCCGATGGAGTGCGCGACCGTCGAGGCGTCGTCGTTCTTCAGCCGCCACTCGCCGGTGGTGTCGTCCTTGACCAGTTCAGTGGCTTTGCCGTTGAGGACCAGCGAGGCGTTGCTGTACTTCCAGCACAGGTCGTACTTGTCGGCCTGGTCGTCGTCGTCACAGGAGCCGTATTTGCGCTCGATGAAGGACGAGGTGAGGTCGAAGCCCTCACCGATCGTCGTGCCCTGGTTGTTGGAGGAGGCGGTGCGCCCGTCGACGCTGCCGGAGTCGTAGGAGATCGACAGGGTCGGGCTCGGGCCTGCTGCTGCGGGCGGCGTCCTGAGCGGGTAGGACCAGGTGAAGGAGCCCGACGAGCCGCCTGCCTCCCATGAAGAGGAGGCGGACAGTGGAGTCGCCTTGTAGTCACCGCGAGCGGAAGCGGCGCCTGCGGACAGGGCCACCAGCATTGTCCGGCCGGAGGCAGTGGTCCCGGCGCGACTTTGACGGGGCGCGAGTGCGGGTTGGAAGGTCAGTTGCGCCGTGAGCTGTTGATCCGCACGGTCGTTGACGTGCTCGAGCCGAGTGGCGCCGTGGCACTGGGCCGCCGCAGGGTTGCTCAGGGCGCAGTCGGGCAGGCGCGAGGCCTGCAGACGGCCCGCCCAGTCGCCTCCGTAGGCAGAGGCGAAGCGGCTGTAGTCGATGCCGAGGGCGGCCGAGCCTCCAGTCGCGGATCCGGTCACCTTCAGGACCAGGCCCTTGACGCCGAGCTTGTCGGTCTGGGCACGGTCCAGGACCTCGACCGTGATCGGTCCGCGCGCGGCCTTCTCGCTCTTCGCGGTCTTGGCCGGGGGTGCGAGGGTGATGGGGAGGGTTCCGGCCGCGGCCTGGGCCGCGCCGGAGGCCGGCACATTCAGGGTGGCCTTGCCTGCTGACGGCCACACCGGTTTCTTCGCCTGGTCGGCGGCGGCCCGCGATATCGCCTTGTTGGTTTCCGCTGCCGCCTTCTTCAGCTCGGCTTCGGTCTTCTTGTTCACCCTCATGGTCATCGGGGAGACCCGGTCCGCCTGACGGGCGGGCGGCTCAGGTTGTTTCGACGGGGCGGCCGTCGCTGTTCCCGCCGCCGCTATGGGCGTCAGGAGCCCTGGCACGAGAAGGAAGCCGGCTGCGGCCGAGAGCCGCCGCGTCCAGGCCCGTCTTCTTGATGCGCGGCTGCCCCGGGACAGCCGCGAACTGTATCGATTCATCCTCTTCCGCTCTTCCGGCACCACACCCTGCGGCAGCACGTGACTGCGGCATGCCTCAGGTGGTGTGTGGCGCGTCGCTACAGTTCGGCCCGGTAGGAGAGGGGCCATGGGTGAAAAGTGGGCGGCGGTACGAGCTGCCGCCGCCCACTTGAAGGGGCATCAGCCGTTCGAAGCAGGGGTCTCGATCTGGGCGACTTGATCGGCGGACATCGCGCCCGCCCAGACCCTCACTTCTCGAACCGCGCCCGGCAGATAGTGACCGGTGGTGCCGGCGGCTGCGCCGCGGCCGACCGCCATGTCGCCGCTGCCCTGGCTGTACGCGGAGAAGCCGGGCGTGGCACCTTCGGAATCCTGGTCGGTGGCGCTCAGGAAGAGATGCAGCTTTCCGAACTCACCCGAGTCCGTGCGCTCGGCCGCATCGAACACCCCGGTGACGTGAACCCAGTCGTCCAATTCCGCGGTTTCCACGCTTTCCACCGTTGCGGAGGCGATGACCTTGCCGGTGGCGTCCACAGCCGTACGGCCGAAGCGCCACACGAACCTGTCGGGTGCCAGCTTCTCCGCCCACAGCGCCCACGAAGACTCTTGGCCTACGGGAGTGGCTTGGCCGATGACCTGCGCACGGTAACCGTTCGGCTTGTTCGCGAGTTTGACGCTGTCGAGCTTGACCCGCACATTGACCGTGAAGGAGGCGGATTCATCGGCGACCGGCCCCGGCGTGCTGAGGTAGCCGGAGGCGCCGTTCAGCGTGACGACGCCCTCGGCGTCCGCGGTGGCGTTGTTGGCCTTGAGGTTGCCGACGGGGTAGGGCGTCAGCTGGGGCACGGCACCGGAGGCAGAGCCGGCTTTCCAGTGCCCCACCAGTTCCGCGGCGGACACGTTGTCGGTCAGCAGGGCGCTTTCGTCACGCAACTCCTCCTGGGTCAGCGCGCGCTGCCACACCTTGGTCTCGTCGACACGCCCCGTGAAGTACTGCGTGTAGGCACTGCCGACCCGTGCCCGCCCGATCTGCATGTCACCGGTGGCCGACCACGGCTGGTAGGTGGATGAGGCGGCCTTGAGGTTCACCGGGGCACCCTGGGGGCGTCCGTTGACGAACAGCTGCAGGGTGTCGTCCGCGTCGGCTGTCCGGCCGTCTGAACAGGGGGCTTGGGTGCAACCGCCGGTGCTGAAGACGCCGGCCAGATGGGTCCACACGTTCTTCGGCGGGCCGGCGTGGTCAGCCACGGACCGGATGGCGACCAGGCCGGTGGTGCCGTCGTGGTTCGTCCGGTTGAGCACCCACTTCCTGTCGCCGGACGAGTAGTACAGGGTGAATGCGACACCGTTGTTGCCCGGTCCGGCCAGCACGGCTTTCGTCGAGGAGTCGTCGGTGAGCAGCACCCACGTCGACACCGTGAATGAGTGAGCGGTGTCGACCGGCATCGGCGTGGTCGCGTAGCCGGTGCGCTTCGCGGGGTCAGTGACGTGGTCGTTCAGCCGCAGGGAGTAGTCCCCCACCCCGCGACGTCCCTGATCAGCGGCGAACACTGCGGCTGCGGCTGCCTGAGGGTAAAGCGTGACAGGCTGCCGGGCGCCGTCGGTGTTGGCGTTGGCCGCGGTGGTTCCCGTTCCCTCGGAAAACCTCCACTCACCAGTGGGGCCTGCGGGCAGAGCCACCATGAACTCGTACTCGGCCGGGGCGCCCCACCGCTGACGCACATCGCGTGCCTCGACCACAAGGATGACCTTGCCCCCTCGAGTGGGAGCGACTTCGATCACCCTCTCGGCGACGGGCTGGGACGGCGGTGTCTCCTGGACGGTACGGGGGTCCTGGAGGTACCAGCGATATCCCTGAATGTCCTTGTCGGTGGCATTCGGCTTCAATTTGAACCTGCCCGCCACACCCGGCCCTCCGGTCCCGAGACAGGAGGCCGAGGCAGTGCACGTGTACGGGTTGCCGGGCTCCAAGACGATCTGCGGCGCCTTCGGAGCGGTGGTGTCCATCTTGAAGTAGCACCACGTCGAGTAGGCCGAGGACGCACTCGACGTCACGCCGGCGTACGTCCAGTGCGACTGGGTCAACCCGCGCAGGCGGTACAGAGTCCCGTCCTGCCGGGAGGAGATCCGCACCTTCTCCAGCGTGTTGTCCACGTGGTAGCCGCTCGACGGCGAAGTCGCGGACCAGGACGCGGTCCACTTCCCGTCAGCGCCCTTCTTCTCGACGGCCAGGTACGCGCGCAGCGCACCCTGGTACTCGCCGGACGCGGGCTGCACCTGCGTCTGCACCGCGGCCTGCACGACGGGGTCGGCACGGGTGACGATCGTGGGCTTGGACTCGGGCTCGCAGTAGGCCCTCGTGCCGTCGCCGGGAATCACACCCACCTGGGTGGGGACGCCGGGCTTGGGAACATACTGGATCTGCAACTCGGCGTTGTGGTTGAACCGCTTCCAGGCCCGCGGGTCACTCTCGTCCTTCGCCCGCAGCATCAAAGTGAGCCGGGCGATTCTGCCGTCCGCGGCTGCCTGCACCGCGGGGGTGAGGTTCTCGTCCGGCTCGGCCGGATTGTCGTTGAACTCCACCCACGAATCCGGCTGGGAGGGGCTGCACAGATCGCCGCGCCCGGCGGAAACGTACCGGTCTCCCATCCAGTCCCGCTGTGCCGGCCCCGGCCAGCGGGTCGCCTCGGAGATGTTGTCGGTGCGGACCAGATCGATCCAGTGCGGATCACAGTTGAACGACCACGTCTCGCGCGCACGGAAGGTGGCGTCCAGGACCTTCTTGCCCGCCAGTTTCGTCGGCGCGAACTCGTAATACATGCGGTTGGTGTAGCCGTTGCCGCACACATAACCGTCGGCGCTGCCGCAGTAGCCGAGACCGTAGTCTCCGGTGAACTGCCAGAACCGGTCACCGTCGGAGGACAGCACCGTGCGCTCGGAGTAGCCCAGGCCCATGGGCGGGTCGATGTAAACCGGGTAAACCGTGTCCTTACCGCGCAGCAGTCCCACGTCGGGAGTGATCGCGACCGTGCCGTCGCCTACCTGGACCGGAAGATTCTCTCTTGCGTCGCCTTTGGAGGGGGCAGCCGCCTCGTCCGAAGGCTGCCCCTCGTCGGCCGCAGCTTTCGTGGCGCCCGACTTGGAGGGTGCCCGTTGTGTGGTTCTTGCGGATGTCGCCTGCGAGGCGGCCGACGCAGAGCCGGCAGAGTCCCACATCAAGCCGGCGGGGCCTTTGAAGACAGTGTTGCCGTTCCCGTCCAAAGCACTGATGCCGCCCCCGACACCCGGCACCACGCGCAGACCCTCGGCGCGCACATCAAGCTTGATCTGCGCCAACTCGGGATTCGCAGCCGCCTCCGCGCTCTTGACGACCAGAACCTCGCGATAACCCTCAGCAGTGGCGGTAAGGCGCAAGTCCACGCCTTCATAGACCTCGGGGTACGTCGCCGTGTCCCCCGACAGGGTCGGCACGGGCAGAGACGTCGGCCAGTCGAAAGTGAGCGAACCGTTCCTGCCGCCCAAGTGGATCAGACCGTCGCCCTTGCCCCCGCCGGCGAACCGTAAATCCACAACGGCCGACTTCGGGCCGAAGCTGCCGTCCGTACGACGCTCCAGAGTGGCGTCAACAGCATGCCAGTTGCCATCAGACCCCCTGGCGCGTTGCGGAGCAGTCGTCTGCGTCAACGTGAACGTGCCGTCCGGGTTCGCCATCGTCGTCGTGTACTCGGTGCGCTCCCCGGTCACCTCGACCGGCGCACCGGATGCACGCGCTTCGGTCGTGGCCGAGGTGAGATCCCCCGCACCCGAATTCCCAGACGCCGGAACCGCTGCGGCCTCCGCTGCTGAAAGGGCGGGCAACAACGACAGGATGAGAGAAGCCGCCACACCCCCCAGAAGCGCCGCACGATGTCTTCGCCTTGTCGATGCAGGCACAGCAGTGCCTTTCTCCGCCGCCACGGAGTCCCCCCTGTATAGGTCTTGTAAAGACGGCGGAAAGTAAAGGCCTTGCCATCACGCTGCGTCAACGACTTGTGACGCGTGACACATGGACTGTGCTCAATATGGCCTGACCTGCACAGTCGGATGCGTCACGCGTGGCCTGAATCAGCGCATAGCCCTGCCGTGGAGCAGAATGCCAGCCGGTGTAGGCAATTCTGCGCGCAGTCAGTGGCCCGCCCCAAAGGGGCAAGCCCTTCTTCGCCTAGGTTCAGTCTCCTCGGTAAGCGTCGTACCCAATGAGGATGGCGGCGAGGCCTCCTCGGGGAGGTCCCGCCAGGGCGAGTTAGTGCGGTACTTCCACGAGAGAGACACCCTCTAGTGGTGCCAAGCCCGGCCGCCCGTGTTGTGGATGAACCGCTGCAACACCTTGAGGGTGATCAAATACTCCTCGTCGGAGACACCCGCGTGCCGTTCCGCCCAGAGCTCGCGCTGCAGGGCCGCGGCCTTGTCGTAGAACGCCCTGCCCTCGGCCGTGAGGCCCAGGCGCCCCTCGGCGTCCTCGGTGATCCAGCCCTGGGCGATGATCGTGTCGATCTCCGACTCCATGGTTTCCGAGCCGACGTCGAGGTAGTTCCGAAGGAGCCGGGACACTTCGTCACGGGTCTTCACGGTGTCGGCGCCCGCCAATTGGGCGAGAACCCACCACTGCGGTTGGGTGGTCCCGATCCCGGCGAGGGCGGCCCGGGCACGGGTGACGACGGCCTTGTAGGCCGCCCAACTCCATTGACATGCTCCTCGCCCTGAAGGGCGAGGATTCCGGCCTTCTCTACCGGTCTGCTGTGCCGCTACGCGACACGGTTTCCGGTCGGGAATCCGTGGCTTCCTGTTTCTTCGCGCTGTGCCGGGACTGCTCCTGGTCTTACCGGCGCTCCGCAGGCCGATACCGCCAGTCCGGCGGCCGTCTTCACGTTGATCGCGGCGTTGGTGTCCCGGTCGTGGACGGTGCCGCAGGCGGTACAGGTCCATTCCCGCACGTTCAGGGGTTGGGTCCGTCCTTGACGCCGCAGGTGGAGCAGGTCTGAGATGTCGGTGTGAACCGGCCGATCCTGACCAGGGTGCGGCCGTACCGTTCCGCTTTGTACTCCAGCATGCTGACGAACAACGCCCATCCGGCATCATGCACGGACTTGGCCAGCTTCGTGCGGGCCAGTCCCGCAACCGACAGGTCCTCCACGGCGATCCCTTGGTTCTCGCAGATCAGTCTCGTGGAGAGCTGGTGGTGGAACTCACGGCGTGCGTCAGCAACTCCGGCGTGGGCGCGGGCGACCTGGAGGCGGGCCTTGGCGCGGTTCTTTGATCCCTTCTGCTTGCGGGACAGTTCCTTCTGGGCCTTCTTCAGTTTCTTCTCCGCGCGGCGGAGGAAGCGCGGGGAGTCGATCTTCGTGCCGTCGGAGAGGACCGCGAAGTGAGTGAGGCCGAGATCGATGCCGATGGTGCGGTCGGTCTCTGGCATCCGCGCCTGGTCGGCGGCGGGGTCGGTGTCGATGACGAAGGAGGCGAAGTACCTGCCGGCCGCGTCCTTGATGACGGTGACGGAGGTGGGGACGGCGGGCAGGGTGCGGGACCACTTCACCTTCACCGCGCCGATCTTCGGCAGGTTCAGCCGGCCACTGTCGGTGATGTTCCAACGGGCGTTGGCGGTGAAACGGATCGACTGACGCGTGTCCTTACGGGACTTGAACCGTGGCGCTCCCACCCTCGGTCCCTTACGGGTGCCCTTGAGGGAGGCGAAGAAGTTGCGGTACGCCTTCTCGGCGTCCCGCAGGGACTGCTGGAGCACCACCGCGGAGACCTCACCCAGCCAGGACCGCTCCTTCGTCTGCTTCGCCTCGGTGATCAGCTTCCGGGACAGCTGACCGGCCGTCGGGAACGGCTGCTCGGCCTTCCGGGCGTCTTCACGGGCACGCACGGCGTCGTTGAACACGACACGCGCGCACCCGAACGCCCTGGCCAGCGCGGCCTGCTGAGCGGCGTCGGGGTACAACCTGAAGGCGTACCGGAGCTGCATGACGATCACCCTAGAAAGCTCGAACCCCCACTGTCATCGGGAACATATGCGCGATGTCACCTGCCGTGCACTGCCCGGCTCCGCCGGCACAACACCGCGACGCTCCGCGTCGCCACGACGAGATTCGCTTCACCCCCGGCCTGAAGGCCGGAGCACTGCGAATGAATCCCGGTAGCCGATGGGCTGCTTGATCAGGTCGTTGTCGCTGTGCGAGTACTCCATGGCCGGAATCCCTGTCGTTGGTCGGAGTCGGTTCGACAAGATCGACCGTAGGAACTCAACTGGACTTGAGGTCAAGGGCGATCCGGCCAACTCATGGACCAGATCGCCCAGTTGCTGTTCGCTCAAACCATCGGTGGTGGTCCTAGCGCCGACGCGTCGGTCCGGCCGGGCTCGCCTCGGCCTCGTTCGCCTCGGCCTCGTGATCCACGGTCTCAGCGGCGGCCTCGCCGGTGGTTTCACCCGCGTCCGGCGCCGGGCGATCCGCGACCGTTGCGCGGCGGCCGGGCAGTACGGCCAGGACGATCAGGGTGCCGGCGGCCATGATGACGCCGCCGATCAGGCTGGTCTGGGCGACGCCGTGGGCGAAGGCCTGGTGGACGGCGTCCGCGAGGGCCTGGGCCTGGCGGGGGCCGCCGGACGGATCCTGGGCGATCCGCTGGGCGACCGCGAGGCCGCCGCCGACCGAGTCCTGCGCCGCCTGCATCGCCGCCGCCGGAAGCCTGCCTCCGACGAGGTCGGTCAGTTCGTCCCGGTAGGCCGTGCCGAGCAGCGAGCCGAGCACGGCGATGCCGAGCGAGCCGCCGAGTTCCAGCGCGGTGTCGTTCGCGCCGCCGCCGACGCCGAGTTCGCTCTCCGGGAAGGAGCCCATGATGGTGTCCGTCGCCGGGGACACGCTCAGCCCGATGGCGAAGCCCAGCAGCAGCATCGGCGCCAGGAAGTCGGTGTACGCGGAGCCCGTGTCGATCCGGGTGAGGAGCAGAACACCGGCGGTGCCGACGACCATGCCGGAGCCGACCATCGCCTTCACGCCCAGCCTCGGCGTCAGCCGCCCGGTGGCGGCGGCTCCGGCGAAGACGGCGCCGGCCAGCGGCAGCAGCCGGACCCCGGTCTCCAGGGCGTCGTAGCCGAGGACGAACTGCAGGAACTGCGTCGAGTAGTAGATCGCCCCGAAGGTGCCGAAGAAGAAGAACAGCACGGCGAGCATGGAGCCGCTGAAGGGGCGCTGTGCGAACCTGCGCACGTCCAGCATGGGCCGCGGGTGACGCAACTCCCAGGCCACGAAGGCCGCGAGACCCACGCCGGCGACGACCGCGGCGGTGACCGGGCCGACGCCCCAGCCGAAGTGTGGGCCCTCGATGGTCGCGTAGACGAGGGAGCCGACGGAGACGATGGACAGCAGGCCGCCGACGTAGTCGATACGGCCCATGCCGGCCGCCTTGGACGGCGGGACCAGCGTCAGCGCGCCCAGCACGGCGACGACGGCGATCGGTACGTTGATCAGGAAGGTCGAGCCCCAGGCGTGGTCCTTCAGCAGCCAGCCGGCGACGAGCGGTCCCACGGCGATGGCGAGACCGGAGGTCGCCGTCCAGGCGGTGATGGCCCTGGCCCGCTCCTCGCGGGGGAAGATCGCCACGAGCAGGGACAGCGTCGCCGGCATCACCACGGCCGCGCCGACGCCCATGACGGCGCGGGCCGCTATGACCAGCTCCGTGCGGTCCACCAGGCTGCCCATGACCGACCCGCCGGCGAACAGCACGAGCCCCGTGACCAGCGCGCCCCGGCGGCTGTACTTGTCGCCGATCGCCCCCAGCACCAGCATCAGCGCGGCGTACGGGACGGTGTAGCCGTCGATGACCCACTGCAGGTCACTGCTGCTCAGCCCCAGGTCGGCGGTCATCGCGGGGGCGGCCACGATCAGCGAGGTGTTCGCCATGACCACGATCAGCAGGCTCAGGCAGAGCACGAGCAGGGCCCACCAGCGGCGGGGGTACGGGCGTGTCGTCTTCTCTTCGGGTGTGCCGGCGAGGGAGGGCATGAGGTGCTCCTAGCGAACGAGTTAATTGCCCATCGGTGTGCAGCTTAGGTTCTTGCTCACTCATGTGCAAATAAGGCCGACGCGAGCTTCGAAGGCCATGACCCGTGTGCCCCACCCGGCCCCGGACACCCCACCCGACAACGGACGGCCGGGCGAACGGACGGTGACAACGGGAGGCCCCAACACTGCGCCGTGCGGGCGGAGATGGGAGAAGGGGAGGTGGAGACGGATGCCCGGTGGGGAGTGATGGACACCTGGGGGGAGAGAGGAGGCGTGCGCCTGTGGGTGGGGAAGGTGAACGCCTCAGGGGGCACGCCTAGGCGTCAAGGCCTCGCCCGAGCAGGGCGCCCCGGCGTCACGTCAACCGGCAGCGCCCTCCCTCGTGCTACGCGGAGACGACCTCCGCCACCACCCTCGCCGCCCGCTCCTCCGGCACTCCCGCCGCCACCAGCGTCGCCACCGCGAGGCGGGTGCCGTCGTCCTCCCAGGCGCCCGTGTTGACCTGCTCCAGCAGGGCGACGCTCATCGCCTCCAGGCCCGCGCTCAGCACGGGCGCCGGGAGGTGCGCCGGGAAGACGCCGTCCCGCTGGCCGCGCTCCAGGACGGCGGTGACCTCGTCGCGGGCCACCGCGAGGATCTCCGCCACCCGCTCCGCGCCCAGGTCACGCCGGGCGAGCGCCAGAAGCATCCGGTAGCGGTCGCCCACCGGCCAGATCGAGAACGTGAAGTACGCCAGCGCCCGGTCGGCGGGCTCGTCCGGCCGTGACGCCGCCGCCACCGTGCTCCGCAGGGTCTCGGCGGCCTCCTCCGCGAGCGCCTCCAGCAGCGCGGCCCGCCCGGGGAAGTGCCCGAAGAGCGTCCGCCGTACGACGCCGGCGGCCTTGGCCAGTTCCTCCAGGGTGACGTCCGGATCGCGGCCGAGCTCCCGGCGGGCGGTGGCGAGGATGCGCGCCCGGTTGGACCGCGCGTTGCTCCGCAACGGCTCGCGGGCCACGGACTTCGACACGAGAAACCCCGGGTGGATCGGTGGATCGACAGATCGGCGGGACCATTCTGGCACTCCCCGGCCGGACACTCCCGGGGCGGATGTTACGCGCGGGAAACCTTGACGATCACCCGGACGGGTGCCACGATTCCGGCGCCGCGATGTTTACGTAAACATCCGGCCCTCGCATCGCAATGTTCACGTAAACATGCCGGATCTGTCCGCTCCCCCACGGCCACCTTCCCCACCCCGTGCCCCCTCGGTTTCCGATCCCCCTCCCCCCACCTCCTCGGTTCCCGATCCGACCCCCTCCCCTCCCCCCAGTCCCCCCAGCTCCCAGCCCCAGCTCCCGGAAGGCCCAGCTGATGCGCACTCCCCCCGCGGTTCGTCCCACCCCCGCCACCCCCTCCCGCGCGCCGCGTACGAGAGCCGCCCTCGTCGCCGTCGCCCTGGCCGCGGTCGGCGGCAGCATGCTCGCCGGCGCGCCCGCCTCCGCCGCCGCCCGGCCCGCCCAGGACACCACCCAGTTCAAGGGCGTCAACTGGGCCGACCCCCGGGACAACTTCGCCGACGACCTCCTCCAGCTCTCCGGCCTGTCGACGACCGACACCTACCGTCAGACCTACGCCAAGGCGACCCGCGTCATCGCCGCGTTCCGCGCCAACCTGGGCGCCAACACCGTGCGGCTGCCGATCAACCCGTACACGGTGAACGGCGCGTACTGGAAGTCGTACCGCGGTGTCATCGACGCGGCGTCCGACCAGGGCTTCAAGGTGATCGTGTCCTACTGGGAGGGCACCGGTCCGCGCAAGGACGGCTTCATCGACGACGAGGCGGCCTACTGGCCGATGTGGAAGACCGTCGTCAAGGAGTACAAGGACGACAAGCGCGTCTACTTCGAGCCGATGAACGAGCCGCACGGCTACACGGACGCCCAGTGGGCGGACATCGCCGCGAAGTGGCTCGACACCTACAAGTCCGTGCCGCGCAACCGGGTGTTCGTCAGCGGCGCCGGCTACAACGACCACGTCACCACCGTCTGCGCCGATCCGCGCCTCAAGGGCACCTACCTGTCGCTGCACCACTACGGCTTCTGGAAGGACTACGCCACCTACGACCAGTGGGTGGCCGACCTCAAGGTGCGCATCGGCGACTGCGCGAACCGCACGGTCGCGGACGAGTTCGGGGCCCCGATGACCACCGGCCTGAACTACGACAAGGCCACCCCGGACGACAACTACGTCAACTTCATCCAGGCCGTCACCGACACCTTCCGCGAGCTGAAGATGGGCTCCGTCTACTGGCCGGGCCTGCGCACCGACGACATCTACTCGATCCAGAAGCTGGTCGGCCCCCCGTCGCGCCCCTGGCTGGAGACGACCAACCAGTCCGGCGCCGACCGGCTCGCCTGGGCGTGGGGAGGCGGCAAGCCCGTCGGCAAGTAGCGGCACCCGCGCTCCCGGAGGGCGCACTCGACCAAAGCGCTTGATCTGACGGTGCGTTGACATGGCCCGGCACCAAAGGGGCATTCGGAGTGTCAGCGAAAGGCAAGTACAGCGCGGCCCGTTCGGGCCGCGCCACCGTCAATCGGGAGTATGCAATGTCGAGTTACGGAAGTTCCTCCACCGCGTCCTCCGGTTCGCGCACCAACGGCATGGCGATCGCGAGCCTGTGCTGCGGCATCGTCGGCCTGTTCCTCCTCAACATCGTCCTGGGCCCGCTGGCCATCGTCTTCGGCTCGGTCGCCATGCGGCAGGCCGGCACGCGCAACGGCGCCGGGATGGCGAAGGCCGGCATCGTCCTGGGTGTCGTCGACGTGGTCCTCTGGCTGGTGCTGCTGGCCGTCGCCGCCAGCAACGGCGGATTCAGCTGGTACGTGGGCGGCTGACGCCGGTGCCGGTGCTGGGATAGCCTCGTCTCCTTCAGGGCGAACTGGTGTACTGGCGAACTGGCGCAAGGCGCACATCACTTCGGGGGTTCCGTGTCAGAACGACGGTCGGCGCCGCCGGAACCGGCGACGGTCGAGGCCGTCGCCCTGCGAGAGACCGGCGCCTCCCCCCTGCGCGTCGGTGACCCCGCCGAGGTGGGCCCCTTCGTCCCGCTGGCCCTGCTCGGCAGCGGCGGCATGGGACGGGTCTATCTGGCCCGTCCCCTGGACGACAGCCCCGGTCTGGTGGCCGTGAAGGTGATCAGGCCGGAGTACGCCGAGGACGTCAGGTTCCGGCGCCGGTTCGAGCGCGAGGCCTCGGTGCACGCACGGCTGCGCACCCCGCACACGCCGAGGCTGTGCGGCACGGGTTTCCGCGACGAACTGCTGTGGATGGCCACCGAGTACGTCCCTGGACCCGACCTCACGGATGTCGTGCGCGAGCACGGCGCCCTCGCCCCGGCGACGGTCTGGCGGCTGACCGCCGAGCTGGGGCGCGCGCTCGCCGACCTCGCCGCCGCCGGGATCGTGCACCGGGATCTGAAACCGTCCAACGTGCTGCTGTCCGTCCGCGGCGCGCATGTGATCGACTTCGGCATCTCCAAGGCCGTGGACGCGAGTTCGATCACCGGCACGGGCATCCGGGTGGGCACCCCCGCCTACATGTCCCCGGAACATCTCAGGACGGGCCGGTCGGACACCGCGTCGGACGTGTTCTCCCTCGCAGGGACCCTGGTCTACGCGGCGGCCGGGCACGCCCCGTTCGGCGACGGCACGGGCGTCGACGTGATGCACCGGGTGGCGTTCGAGGAGCCGGACCCGGAGCTGATCGGCGCCATCGCCTCGGCGGACGCGGCGCTCGGCGCGCTGCTGACCGCGTGCCTGGCCAAGGAGCCCGAGCGGCGCCCCACTCCGCGGCAACTGGTCGAGGCGGCCGCGGCGCACACCGGTGCGCCGGACTGGCCCGAGCCGCTGGCCGGCCGGGTGCTCGCCCGGCAGCGTGCCTACGAGACGCTGCACCGCCTCGCCGCCGAGCGACGGACCGGCCTCCACCGGACGGCTCCCGCCACCGCCGCCGCGACGGTGACGCCGGCGAGCACACCGGCCGTACCGGAGGACCGGGAAGCCGCGCGGCAGGACGCACCGCGGGCGCAGACGCCCGCTGCGCCCGCGCCCCGCTTACGCCCGGCGGGCGCCCCCGCCTGGACACGGCGGAAGCCGTTACTGGCCACGGCCGTCGGCGTCACGCTGTGCGTCGTGGCCACCGGAGCCTTCGTCCTCACCCGCCAGGACGCCTCCACCACCGCCCATCGCCCGGGATCGGTCCCGTCCGCCTCCTCACGCTCCTCCGGCTCCTCCGGGACCGTCGTCGACGAGGCCCCCTCCTCTCCGGGGGCCGTTCCGTCGCCCGGGGTGTCCGCCGAGGGCGCGGCCCGCCGGGACACGGGCGCCCCCGCAGGGCCCGGCGCCGCGCCGCCCGTGGGTTCCGCCCCCGCCGGCGGCGACCGCCCCGCGGACCCCTCCGCTCCTGGCGGCCGGCCGGGCGCTTCCGCCGAGCCGAGCGGCTCCGCCGAGCCCTCTCCGAGCAGCACCGCCCCCGGGCCGACGGCCCCGCCCTGGATCTCCGACTGCACCCACTACGCGGGCAAGAAGCGCACCGGCCCGGGGGACAGCGGCAAACGCGTGGTCCAGGTGCAGTGCATGCTCATCCGGCGCGGCTACGACGTCGGCGGCGACGGTGCGGACGGCGTCTTCGGCCCCGGCACGGAGAGCGCGGTGCGCGGCTTCCAGGGCGACCGGGGACTCAAGGCCGACGGCGTCGTGGGCCGCGAGACCTGGGGCGCGCTCCGCGACACGGTGTGACGTCGACGGGAACAGACCCCGGCTTCTTCCAGGGCGGTCGGAGTCCTTAGGTGCGAGGAGACGGGGCACACGTGTCGGTGACCGTGGAATCCCCCTCGTACGAAGGAGCCGACTCATGGTGGTCGCCGTCGTCATCGGCGTCTGTGTGGTCCTGGCCGTGCTGGCCTTCCTCGTCCCGCGCCTGTCGCGTCACCCCGAGCGCGGCACACAGCGCTCCCTCGGCGTCGGCGCGCGCGCCGGCGGCAAGGCGCCCGGCGTACTGGGCAAACTCTTCAGCAAGCCGTTCCACAGCAGCTCCCGCGCGGTGAGCCGCAGCGGGTCGGCCGGTCGCCGCGCGCGCGGCCACATGCCGTTCTAGGAACCGGAACCGAACGGGGGCGGTATGGGGACCGTTGTGCATGTCCCGCAGACGCGGGACATGATCGGGGAGGAACTCTCCGGCGACGAGGCGCTCACCGCCCTCCGGCGCTACGGCGGCCGCCGGCTGCTGCTGGACGCGTTCGCTCGGTTCCGTTACGCCGACGGCTTCAGCAGCTCCCGCTCGCTCGCGTTCCAAGTGGTCCTGGGCATGGTGCCGTTCACCATCGCGCTGGTCGGCGTGGCCACCGCCGCGCACACCGAGAGCGTGGGCCGGATCGTCGAACTCACCCTCGGCCGGATCGTCCCGGGCGCGAGCTCCCGGCTGGTCGAGGAGGCGCTCGGCGCCGCCGAGCACAGCGCCGGCTCGGGCGTCGGCAGCGCCGTCGCGATGTGGCTGGGGCTGGGCTTCGCCCTGCTGAACCTGGCCTCGGCGATGGGGCAGGTGGAGCGGGGCGCCAACCGTATCTACGGCATCGAGCGCGACCGTCCGTTCCTCGCCAAGTACGGCCGGTCACTGCTGCTTTCACTGGCCGCGGGCATGCCGACGGTCGCCGGTTTCCTGCTCCTCGTCGCGGGGGGCGCCGTCGGGAACGCGGTCGTCGAGGCCCTGAGGCTGTCGCGGTCCCACCTCGACTGGTGGGGTGCGCTGAGGGTCCCGCTCGGTGTGCTGCTCGCCTGGGTCGGCTCCGCGGTGATCTTCCGCTGGGCCCCGCGCCGGGACCAACCCGGTTACACCTGGCTGGCGTTCGGCTCGGCGGTGCATCTGGTGCTGTGGGTCGCGGCCACCTGGCTGCTGGCGCTGTACGTCGCGGAGAGCGGGGCGTTCGGTGCGGTGTACGGGCCACTGACGGCCTTCGTCGCGCTGATGCTGTGGGCCAACCTGACGGGTGTGGCCCTGTTCCTCGGCATCGCGTTCGCCGCCCAACTGGAGGCGGCCCGCGCCGGGATCGCCGAGGCCGTGCGTCCCGACCCGGGCCCCGGCGACTGACGGGCGTACGACGGTGCCCGTCAACTCATGTGACGGGCACCGCCGTTGGCGTCACTGTCCTCACCCGGCCGAGTCGCGTGTCTCCGTGCGATGGTCGTAGTACGCCCACGCCGTCACCGCCACCACGGCGGTCAGCCCGGCTGCCACGGCCCTCAGGGTCCCGCTGGTCGTGTAGGCGACGAGGCCGGTGAGCACCCCTCCGCCGATCATGATCACGCGGCTGACGATCCGGTGCCGCGGCGACTGCGGCTCCTCGCGGTCCTTGAGGTCGTGCAGCGCTTCGCGCGCCGGATGCCGGGAGCCGCGCCGGGCGCGCGCCCGGTAGTCCAGGCCGTAACTGATCAGCGCGTAGAGCGCGATGGCGCCCAGCCCCCAGAGCAGGCTGCCGCTGTCGTCGCTCGATCCCCGTGCCAGATTCACGAGACCTCCTCATCCGCGACCCGTCTACCCGCCCCCCGCGCGCCCAGACGTCGCGTTCCATCCCCGCACTCCGCGCCCGCACCGGCCGCGCACCCCCGCTCAGCCGCCGAGACCGCCGGGGCCTCCCATGGTCGGCTTCCCCGGACGTGGCGGGTCGGGACGGGGCGAGCCGACGGCGCTGTCCGGACGGGCGGGAGCCGCCCGGCCGAACCCTCGACGGACGGTCGCCAGCAGGGAGTCGACCTCTTCCTGCCGGCTCTTGACCACACCTTCGGCCAGCATGCCGGTCAGTGCGCCGAGGCCGGGAACACCGTGCCCCGCCACCACGTGCAGGGCGAGACTCTCCAGGTGAGGGCCCGCATAGCCCCAGGCCCTCAGCTCGTCCCGGGCGGCGGGAAGGTCTTCGTCCGGCGCCAGGGGCTCTCCGTCCTCTCGGAGCCCGCCGGGGTCGCCTTCGGGAAAGGCGAACCGCCACACGCCGGAACGCAAGCAGATGGCCAGGCGCACGCAGTCGTCGGCCAAGCGGTCGCGATCCGGTTCCTCCGCCCCCACCGTCCGGGCGTCCGCGGCGGTGGACGGAGGGAAGCCGAGGCAGCGCATGAGGCCTTCGACGGCCTCCTCGAGCCTGCCAGGCGCACGCCTCACGACGACGCGCCGCCGGCGGCTTTGCGGACGACGCCGGTCCGAGTCGACCTGCGTCGCCTCGTCGCGGCGGGCTTTGCGCACATCTCGGGCCGCACGCAGAAGTTCCAGAGCGGCGTTGTCGAGATCACGTGCGGTGCACGTGCGTCCGTTCGACACAGGCATCCCCCGGCACACCGACCGATCCGGCCTCAAGCGTGGCAGACGACCCGGGTGTTCGCCAGGGCGCCCGCCCGGACACGGAGTCGTCGTCGGCCCCGGGGCGATGCAGCCACAGGCGGCTCTCAGACCTCCGGCGGATACCAGCGCAGTTCGACGGTGTTGCCGTCCGGGTCCTGCACGTAGAGGGAGATCGCGGTGCCCCGGGCGCCGAAGCGCTGGCCGGGGCCGTCGAGCACGGTGAAGACGCCGGAGTCGATGACGTCCTGCCAGTCGAGCGGCTCGACGACCAGGCAGATGTGATCGACGTTGGAGCCCTCCGCCTGCCCGGCCGGGGTCTGGACGAGGTCGATGATCGTCGTGGGGCTCACCCGCACGGACGGGAACGGGGCTTTGCCGTCCCGCCACTCGTCCACCCGCACGGGCTCCAGGCCGAGAGGGCCGGTGTAGAAGGCGAGCGAGCGCTCGATGTCCTCGACGTTGAGGACGAGATGGTCGAAGGCGATCACGCGCATGGGGGTCTCCTCAGGGGTCCGGTCGCCGCCGGGCTCGGTCGACGTCTCCTGCTTCGAGCATCCCCGGGCAGGCATCCATGAGTCCAACGCATGTTTGTCATGCGATCCATCGCGTTCCACGATGGATCCATGGATCTCCAGCAGATGCGCTACGTCCTCGCGGTGGCGGAGACCGCCAACTTCACCCGCGCCGCCGAGCGGTGCCACGTCGTCCAGTCCGCGCTCAGCCACCAAGTGGCGCGGCTGGAGAAGGAGTTGGGGGCCAGACTGTTCGAGCGGACCAGCCGCCGGGTGCGGCTGACCACCGCCGGGGAGGCGTTCCTGCCCGCCGCCCGCCAGGCCCTGGAGGCGGCCGAGCGGGCCCGGGCGGAGGTGGCGGCGGCCACCGGCGAGATACGGGGCAGGCTGACCGTCGGGTCGATCCCCACCGTGGCCGCCGTCGATCTGCCGGATGTGATCCGGAACTACCGCGTGCGCTACCCGCACGTCCGGTTCAGCCTCCGGGCCGGCTCCAGCGAGCAACTGGTCGAGCAGGTACGCGAAGGCACACTGGACGCGGCGTTCCTCGGCGTACAGCCCGGGTTCGTCCCACGGGGCGTCCACGACAGGGAACTCGGCCAGGGCCGGCATGTCGCGGTGGTCGCCCCGGACCACCCTCTGGCCTCGCACGACGAGGTGGACCTGCGCCTCCTCGCCGACGAGGTGTTCGTGGACTTCGCCGGCGGCAGCGCCGCCCGCGCCCAGTCGGACCGGGCGTTCGCGGCGGCGGGCCTGCGGCGCGAGGTCGCGTTCGAGGTGTCCGGCGTCGAGCTGATGGTCCGGATGGTCCGTCACGGACTGGGCATCGCCCTGCTGCCCGCGACCTTCACCCCCGAACTGCACGGCCTGCACTGCGTACCGGTCACCGACGGCCCGATCCGGGTGGAACGCCTCGTCTGGAGCCACTCCACCCCGCCCCCGGCGGCCGCAGCGTTCCTCTCGCTGCTGGGCGTGCGCGGGGACGAGCAGCGGACCCGGATGCCGCCGACATCGGACGCAGTCACCGGCCACAGACAGGTCACTCAAGGGGGTGTGCGGGATGCGGAGGTGTGACGTTGGTGGGGCGGGTGGGACTCGAACCTAAAAGGGAGACGCGTCTCACCTGCGGAAACACCACAGAGGCGGACATTCACATCCGGCTGGATCCCGCTGCGTCCAGCTCGATCCCGGGCAGCGGAGGTGCCGTGCGGTACGTACCGCACGGCTACGGGGCACCCCTGCGCCCATATGGAAAAGCGATCTGCCCGCCGCTCTGCTGCATGGCGGCCGCCCGCGCAACTCACCCGCAGCGCATGCCGTCGACTCCGTTGACGCCCCTCCGCTCTCCCTAGTGCAGACACGCTCCGTATCGACCGGGCACGCGGGGCCACAGGCATATCGCAACCAAGGCAGGCCCGGCTGGACAGCAGGGGCCACAGCGACGGCCGTCCTGAGGTCACTCGACGGCGCTCGGCTCACGGAACTCACATACGGCCATGGCAGTTTCGACCCCGTTGGGGTGCAGCAGATGACGCATCCGGAAGGTGTCGACGTAGGCGGCGTCAAAGGGATATGCGAGAAGACGCGAGAGCGCAGTGCCGTGCTTGGCCATCGAGCTCTTGCCCGGCATGAAGATTGACAGCTCGTCCCGGGCCTCGAACGTCTCCACCTCGATGTCGGCAGGTAGAGACGCCAACGTCTTTTCGTCCGCTTCGACGGGGACTCTGACCAACCAGTGCGGTCCCTCACCGGCGCGGATTCGGCTCTTCTGCTCCGGGGTCCCGGCGGCCAGGGTTCGCCAAGACGTCCCGGTTACCACGGCTCCGCACGACACCACGGTCCTCACCACTTCCTGAACGGCGGAAGTGACGGCGGCGTCAGCCGCATTCCAGTCGTACCGGTTGCGCCCGGCCGGACGCGGCACCAGCTTCGACGCCACGGTCATCTCGTCCACGTGGCGCAGGACCGCCTCGGGAGGCGACGCGAGCAACTCACGTGCGTCTCTGATGTCCTCGTCCTGGGTTTGGCGCTGCTGTCGCACCTCCGTCACGTGCTGCCTCAAGAGGATGAGCGCCTCGTCGGGTTGGTCGAGAGCGCGTCGGACGAGCGTTACGCTCATACCTGTGCCGCGCAGCACAGTGATCAGCATGGCCCGTTCGACCTGACCGAACGTGTAGGAGCGGTAGCCGGTCCGCTCGTCGACATCGGCAGGAACGAGCAGGCCCGCGGCGTGGTAGTAACGAAGTGTCTGCGGCGGCAGGTCACACATCTCGCTGAAATCACTGATCGACAACATGCTGCCATCCTCGGCCTTGCAGCGGCTGCAAGGTCCAGTACCGGGCCCGAGCCATGGAAGGTACCCGGCCTGTCAGCCCGTGCCACGTCGAGGTCCCACGGGTGAAGGGTGTGCGTGCCGGATCGGCATCCGTGGCCCACGTTCCACGACCTGCCGCTCTTTGCGGTGACCGCTGCGACACCCCGCACGCGGCCGGTGCAGTCACCGGCGAGACGCCCGCCCAGCCCGTGGGGCGGGCGTCTCGTGTCGCAGGGTCCGGCCGGGCCAGGTCCCAGCCCGGCTGCCCGGTCGTGCTGCTGCCATGATGCGCGTCGACCCCTGTCGTCGGCTCGACGGCATGGTTCGCGCGGCTCACGGTCCTGTCTTGCAGCAACCGGGCCACGGCTCACGTTCCCGCCCGGTGCGTAACCGGCCGCGCGCCGCCTCGCGGCGGGTGGGGCGTCGGCCGTCGGTCACTTGGCGAGGAACCCGAGGAGGGCGTCGGTGACTTCCTGGGCATGGGTCCACAGCAGGCCGTGGGGGGCGCCGTCGATGACGACGTAGTCGGCCTGCGGAAGTGCCTGGTGGAAGAGTTCCCCGGTGGCCTCGATGGGCAGGATGCGGTCGGCGGTGCCGTGCAGGATCAGTGCCGGGACGTCGATCTTGGCCACATCGGCACGGAAGTCGGTCGACCAGGTCGCCACGCAGGCCAGCGAGGCGTACGAGGAGGCGCCGGCGGCGACGTTCCAGCTGTTGCGGACGGCTTCCTCGCTGATGCGGGTGCCGAGGTTCTCGTCGAGGTTGTAGAAGTTCTTGTAGAACTCGGTGAAGTAGGCGTAGCGGTCCGCGGTGACGGCACCCTCGATGTCCTTGAAGATGGTGCCGTCGACGCCGCCGGGGTTGTCGTCGGTCTTCAGCAGGAAGGGTTCGAGGGGGGCGAGGAAGGCGGCCTTGGCGATGCGGGCGGAGCCATAGGTGCCCAGGTAGCGGCCGACCTCGCCGGTACCCATGGAGAAGCCCACCAGAACCACGTCGTTGAGGTCGAGGGTCTCCAGGACCACGTTCAGGTCGGCGGCGAAGGTGTCGTAGTCGTAGCCGGTGGTGGGCTGGCTGGAGCGGCCGAAACCGCGCCGGTCGTACGTGATCACGCGGTAGCCGGCCGACAGGAGTGCGGCGGACTGCTTCTCCCAGGAGTGGCCGTCGAGCGGGTAGCCGTGGATCAGCACGACCGGCTGCCCCGTGCCGTGGTCCTCGTAGTACAGCTCGACGCTGGTGGAGTTTTCCTGGTCTACGGTGATGAACGCCATGGTGTGCGCTGCCTTCCGGTGTGAATGCGTCTGATGGTGCCGTGCCCGGTCGGGCACGGCTGTGAGGTGAGGTGCGATGAACGGCTGGGCGCCGCCGTCGGTCATCGGACTGTGCGGGCCGCCTGCTCGACGATGCGGGTGACGGCCTCCGGGCGGGATACGGACACCGCGTGCGACGCGTCGATGGTCGTGGTGCGGGCCTCGGCGCGGGCCGACATGAAGCGCTGGGCGGCGACGGGGATGTTGCGGTCCTCCGTGGTCACCAGCGACCAGGAGGGGATCGTCTTCCAGGCGGCCCGGGTGGACTTCTCCTCCAGAGCGGCGGCGGCGATCGGACGCTGTCCGGCAGCCATGAGCCTGGCCTTGTCCTTCGGCACGTCCGCGGCGAACTGGCTGCGGAACTTCTCCGGCTCGATGTAGACGTCAGCGCCCTGACCGCCGTCGGGCAGGGTGTAGTTGACGGACTCGACGGCCTCGCCGAGGGTGCTGCCGGGGAACTTGTTCGTCAGTCCGATCGAGCTCTCGCCGGTGTCGGGCAGGAACGCCGCGATGTAGACCAGTGCCTTGACCTTGTCTTCGAGGCCTGCGGCTGCCTGACTGATGACGGTGCCGCCGTACGAGTGGCCGACCAGGACTACGGGCCCGTCGATGTGGTCGAGGACGCTGCGCAGGTAGGCGGCATCGGTCGCCGGACCACGCAGCGGGTTTGCGGCGGACACGACCGGGTAGCCCGCACGCTGCAGCCGGGCGACGACACCGTCCCAGCTCGCGGCGTCGGCGAACGCTCCGTGTTCCAGCACGATCGTCGGACGAACGGGACGGTGGGGCGTCGCGTCGGCCGCAGTGGGCAGGGTGACGGCGGCGACGGCCAGTCCGACGGCCGCGGTGACACCGAGCAACGTGGATCTGCTGCCCGGACGGACGAGGCGGGTGTTGCGCATGGGGAAGATTCCTTCGGGGTGGTCAGTGGTCCTCGACGGACCGCGGAGACGGCGCAGGGCGCGTTCGAGGAACGGGGCCCGGGTTGCTCCGCCGGCGACTGGTTGATGTGCGTCCGTCCGCGCCATGTGAGCGCAGCGGACCGGACCGCGGGTGGCGGCAGGGCGGCAGCGGCCCGGAGAGCGGCTGCCGGGCTGCGGCCCGAGTGGTCCTGAGGCATCGGTCTCGCCCGGTCGGCGGGGCGAGGAGCGTCCTTCGTCCTGTCCTACGAGGGGACGAGCGGACCGGTTCATCCGGTGGCGGACGTTCGTTCACGGACATGGGTGGTCGTGCGGGGTGCTGCGGTCAGCGGCTTCCCGGCGCGTCCGACCCCACGGCTGGGCCCGCGGGCACACCGCAGCCGGTGCGCTCCAGGACTTCGTAGACGTGCCTGAGGTAGCTGTGGGTGCGCTCCGAGCCGAGGATCCCGTCGCCCACCCGGTTCATCGTGTACGAGAACGTGACGCGCCGGTCGAGGTCCATCATGACGATCGAACCGCCCCGACCGACCCAGAAGCAGATCCTTCCGGGGGGCATGTGCGGCATCGTCCTCGGATCGGAGAGTGCGTAGCCCATGCCCCAGCGGACGGGAACGCCCAGGAACAGGTCGACTCCGTCTGTCTGCGCCTCGAACACCTTGTCCACGGTCTTCTCGGAGAGAAGCCGGGAGCCGTTGGCCCGGCCTCGCCGCGAGATGACGGAGAGCGCTCGTGCCAGGCCCCGTGCGTTGCTGTGCCCGTTGACGGCACCGAGTTCGGCGGACCTCCACTGCGGGGTGTCGACGTGCTCGTCACGGGCGGGACTTCCGAGCAGCGTCCTGGTGAAAACTCCCTCGGGATCAAGTCCGGTGGGTATGACGCCCAGTTGTGCGGGGGCCACCAGATCGGCGATGCGCGGCCAGTCGGCCCGGCGCGCGCCGATCTGGACATCGGCCTGCAGCGGCTCGGCGATCTCGGTGGCGACGAACTCCTTCAGGCTGAGGCCGCTGACCCGCCTGACGAGCTCTCCCACCAGTTGCCCCTGGGTCTGCACGTGGTAGCCGGAAGCGGAGCCCGGCTCCCACCAGGGTGCCTGTGCGGCCAACCGGGCACTTGCGGTAGGCCAGTCGTAGAGATCCTCGACGGAGAAGGGCTGCTCCCAGCCGGAAAGTCCCGAGGTGTGGGTCAGGACGTGCCGCACCTTGATGTGCTCCTTCCCCTTGGCGGCGAACTCGGGCCAGTAGTGCGCGACCGGGCGGTGCAGATCCAGTGCGCCCCGGTCGACGAGGACGAGCGCCGCGAGGCTGGTGAGGGTCTTCGTGGTCGACCACAGGCTCACCAACGTGTCCCGCTGCCACGGAACGGTCCGCGCCGCGTCCGCGTAGCCACCCCAGAGGTCGACCTCCATGACGCCGTCCACATCGACGGCGATCGACGCTCCCAGCTCCTCGCCGGCTTCGAGGTGCGCTGCCAGCGCCGCTCGTACCGGTTCGAACCGGTCAGTGCTCGTTCCCTCGACGACCATGCTTCTCTCCACTTCTGACGACAACCCCGTTCAATCACTCGACGGGCCGGACCTCATGGCGGTTCATGTATCGCCACAGGTCATGACATCTGTTCACATACCGTCGCGGCACGGCGGGGCTACGAAGCACGGTGGCCTCGCCCTCGACGGAACCGACGCGTGACCCTGTCCACGACGCGATCTCCGCCCGACGCCGGGAGCGCGGGGCGAGGACCGCCTCACGGGACCCGGGGGCCGGTCAGGCCGGGTTCTCAGGCCCGGTTCTCCGCCTGGAACATCCAGCTCTGCCTCTCCAGATCAGAGGTGAGTCCGATGAGGAGGTCCTCGGTGACGAAATCCACCGGGCCCACCTCGACGATGCGTTCACGCAGTCGTTCGATCACCGCGGAGAGCGCGTGCACCAGCGCCTCGACGGCGTCGCTGTCCGTGCGCCCGTCTGCTCTCGTCAGTGACGCACGCGGCACGCGGCGACAGCCGCCTCGCGGAAGCCCTGCGCTGACACGTCGTCGAGGGGTACCTGAAATCGCTGCGTCTGCTGCTGCACCGTGCGGTCGAGCGGGGGGAAGTCTCCAGGGACTGTCCTGCCGTCGCCCACTTGGTGCTCGGCGCGATGCTGTCGCAGCGGGCGGTGATGGGGGCAGACCCCGACACGGCCTACCTGCGCGCGTGCTTCTCGTGTGTGGTGCTTCCCAGTTTGGACCACCGGCCCCGCCGAAGACGATGCGACCGGTGACATGGGGCCCGCGGACACCCGGAAGGCAGTGGAGAGCTCCGGCGGCGGACACGTGGCCTCGCCGGCTACACCCCCAGAATCCCCTGCTTCTCCAGCGCCCTGCGCAACGCCCGCACTGCATAGAAGGCGCGGCTTTTGACCGTGCCGGGCGGTATGCCGAGGTGCTCGGCAGCCTGATCGACGCTGCATTCCAGGACGTACATGAGGCGGATGACGGTCTGCTGCTGCTCGTTCAGCTCTCCCAATGCCTGCACCACCCCATGGGAGTTGATCGTGGATGCCGTGCTGTCGCTGGACGTGTCCAGCTCCTCGACGGGCATGAGCTCCAGCGGCCTGACCTTGCGTGCCCGGTAGTGGTCGATGACGAGATTTCTGGTCACGGTGAACAACCAGGGTCTGAGGCGTTCGTTGCGGCTGCCCAGGAAGCGGGCGTGCTTCCAGGCGCGGGCCGCGGTCTCCTGGAAGATGTCCTCCCCCTTGTGCCAGTCACCGTCCAGCAGCCGCGTGGCGTAGCGGACGAGCAGAGGTCCGTACTGGTCGTAGATGTCCTGGATGAAGGCGTCGCAGTCGGCGTCCGGTGCGAGGTGCCCGGCCTGCGACGCGGTCGGAACGGGGGCAGTGGCCCCCGTTTCCATGATCCCGTTCATGAGAGGCGCCCAATCCTGTTCGAGTGTTCCGTGGCGTTCTCACCCGCATGCGCGGAGACCAGCTCACACATGTGCTCCTCGCAAGGGGAGAAACGCCGGCTTTCAGACGGCGAGGAAGTCGATCAGAGCGGCGTTGACCTCGGCTGCGTGGGTGAGCAGCAGCCCGTGTGGAGCGCCGTCGATCTCGACGTAACGCGCCTCGGGCAGGAGGCGGCGGAACTCACGAGCCGTGGCGTCGATCGGCAGGATGCGGTCGGCGGTCCCGTGCAGGATCAGCGACGGCACATCGATGCGCTCCACGTCGGCCCGGAAGTCCGTCAGCCACGCCGGGACGCACGCGTACGCCGCCATGGGCGCCGAGCCGATGGCAGTGATCCAGTTCGCCCGCAGCGCGGTCTCGCTGAGCCGCGACCCGAGCGTCTCGTCGGTGTTGAAGAAGTCGACGAAGAAGCTCTCGTACCAGGCGTAGCGGTCGGCCTCCGCCTGTTCCGCGATGCCGTCGAAGACGCTCTGCGGCACACCGGTGGGGTTGTCCGGCGTCTGCAGCAGGAACGGCTGGAGCGAACCGAGGAACGCCGCCTTCGCCACCCGCTGCGAGCCGTGGACGCCGAGGTAGCGGGCGACCTCGCCCGAGCCCATCGAGAACCCGACGAGAACCACGTCACGCAGGTCCAGCTGCGTTAGTACGGTGTCCAGGTCGGCGGCGAAGGTGTCGTAGTCGTAGCCCGTCATGGCCTTGCTCGACCGGCCGAAGCCGCGGCGGTCGTAGGTGATGACGCGGTATCCGGCCTTGACCAGCGCATCGGTCTGCTTCTCCCACGACTGCCCGTCCAGCGGGTAACCGTGGATCAGGACGACCGGCTGCCCCGACCCGTGGTCCTCGTAGTAGAGCTCGATGCTGGTCGAACCCTCGGTTCCGACGGTGATGGTTCCCATGGTGTGCCTTCCCCACCCGTCCGCCGTGTGCGGACCGGGCATGGCACCAACCTAGGAAACGAGCAGGCGGGCCCGCGTCCGTCGGAGTACGTCTTCGGCGTACGTCATCACGTCGCGCCTTCGGGGTACGTCATCGTGCCGCCCAGCACCGCGGCGAGCTCACCGCGGGACGTCAGGCCCAGTTTGGGGAACATCCGCTGGAGATGGGTGCTCACCGTCCGGGGCGAGACGTACAGCCGCTCGCCGATCTCCCGGTTCGTCAGACCTTGCGCGGCGAGCTGGGCGACATGCAGCTCGGTCGAGGTCAGCCGGTCGACCGCGGCCGGGTCCTGGCGCGGGAACGACGCGCCTGCGGCGCGAAGCTCCTGCCGCGCCCGCTCCGCCCACGCCGACGCGCCGAGGGCGTCGAAGATCTCGCGCGCGGCCTGCAGGGCGGCGCGGGACTCCGCGGGCCGCCGGTGACGCCGCAGCCACTCGCCCAGGGCCATGCGCGCCCGCGCCCGCTCGAACGGCCAGTCCGTGGGGACCGCGTCGAGGGCCGCGCTGTACAACGGCTCGGCGGCGTCCTGCGGGCTCAGCAGTGCCCGGCCCAGTCGCAACCCGCAGAGCAGGGCGGGCGAGGACGTCGTTTCCCCGAGTGGGGTCAGCTCCCGCACGACGTCGCGCGCCACCTCGGCGGAGTCACCGCGCACAGCCGCCTCGACCAGTTCAGCGACCGCGTAGAAGCGCAGCCACGGGTGGAAGGAAGGGTCAGCCGGGTCGAAGACGCGGTGCAGGTGGCCGAACGCGTCGCCGTAGCGGCCCTGGCAGAGTGCCGCCTGGCCGCGGGCCATCTGCAGGATGGCCAGCACCGGGCGCCCACCACTGGGGAGGGCCTCGCGCTCCGCTTCCGCCGCCCACGCCTCCGCCGCCGGGTCTCCGCTGACGGCGGCCAACTGCGCGCGGATGGCATTCACCATCGCGTGCACGAGAGGCTGACCGGTCTCGCGGGCCAGCGAGGCGGCCTCCTCTGCGGCGAGGGAACCGGCGCGCACGTCACCCAGCCGTGCGGCGCTCCCCGCCTGGACGCAGAGGGCGCGAGCCAGCATCGAAAGCCTGCCCTCCGCGCGCAGGGTGTCCAGCGACCTCGCCGTCAACCGGCTCGCCAGGGCGGGAGCGCCCACCGTCACGGCGGCCGCCCCCAGGAGCTGGTCACCCTCGGCGTTCTCGGACGAGCGCCCCAGCTGGCCCGCCAGGTCTACCATGACCGCTTCCCCGCGCTCCACCGGGGCTGAGTACGCCCGCAGAGCGACCAGGTCGGCGTCGTCGGCAGGCACGGGCATTCGGTCCGCGGCGGCGGCGACGCGCTCGCGGGCGGCCGGCCCCGGCTCTCCCCAGAAGCACTGCATGACCGCGCCCCACAGCATGCGCAGCCCCAGGGTCGGTTCGCCTTCAGCGGCGATCTCGACCGCCAGCTCGGCCAGCTCGGCGGTCGCGTCGCCCCCGCCCCGGGTCCCTTCGGCCAGAGCGATGCTGACCCAGGCTGCACGGCCTTGGTCCCGGATCGAAAGGTCCAGTGAGCGCGCCTGGGCCAACAGATGTGCCGCGACGTCTCCTCGGCCCGACTCCAGCGCGAGTTCCGCCGCCCGGAGCAGCCGGTCGGCCCGCGCGGACGGATCCCTCGTCAACTCCGTCGCCCGCCTCAGCGCGGCGAGGGCTGCGGCGACTCCACCTCGCCGCAGGGCTCTGCCGGCGGTGGAGTCCAGATCCCTTGCCACGTGTTCGTCGAAACCAGCGGTGGCGGCGGCACGGTGCCATGCCTGCCGGTCGGGCTGGCTCTGGAGTGCGGCGGTCAGAGCGGCGTGCGCTGCCTGTCGTTCCGCGGCGGTGGCGGCCTGGTAGATCGCCGAGCGGATGAGCGGGTGTCTGAAGGCCAGCCCCTGCGCTTCCACCAGCCCTGCGTCGATCGCTGCCTCACCAGCGGAGACGTCGACCGTCGTCCCGAGCATCCGGGTCGCTGCGGCGAGACATTCGTCCATCGTTCCGTCTCCGTTGAGGGCCAGGAGGAGCAGGACCGCACGGGTGTCGGCCGGAAGGCGCGAGACCCGTGCCGTGAAGGTCCGCTCCAGCCGTGCGGTCAGCGGCAGCGGACCCGAGTCGAGCGCGTACGCCCCGCCGACCGACCGCAGCGCGACCGGCAGCTCGGTCAGTGCCAGCGGATTCCCGGCAGACTCCTCCAGCAGCCGCCGTCGGACCTGCTGTCCCAGGTCGGGGGCCACCGCGTCCAGCACCTCACCCGACACCTCGTCCGTCAGCGGCCCCAGGTGCAGCACAGGCAGGCCGGCGCTGCTGAGACGGTCGTCGAGGCGCCGGGTGACGGCGACCAGGACCAGGGGGTCGGACTCGATGCGCCGTGCCACGAACCCGAGCACGTCGAGGCTGGCATGGTCCATCCAGTGGGCGTCCTCGACGACCACCAGCAGCGGTGCCTTCGCCGCCGCGTCCGTCAGCAAGGTCAACGCGGCCAGGCCGACGAGGTACAGGTCGGGAACGGTCTCGTCGACGAGGCCGACGGCGGCGAGCAGCGCGGTGCGCTGACGCTCCGGCAAGTCATCGATTCCTTCACGCAGTTGGTGGACGAGCTGATGCAGGCCGGCGCAGGGCAGGTTCTCCTCCGACTGGACCCCCACAGCGGTGATCACATGGGTTCCGCCGCGCGCTGCCGCCGCCGCGGCCTCTGCGACCAGAGCGGACTTGCCGATCCCCGGGTCGCCGATGATCACCGTCGCGCCGCCCGACCCGGCGGCCCCCTGCTCGACCAGGGCAGCCAGCGCGCGACGCTCCGTCTCGCGCCCCAGCAGCGCCCGCCTGTGCATGTCTCACTCCGATTCTCCGCGCCTCCCCGGCACCCGAGGGCTCCCCGTCCTCGTGCGTCACCAGGCGACTTGGCGGCAACTCCGACGGCGGGCGATCTGAAAGCCTGTCCTGGATGCCGTTCATGCAATGGTATGCACGCCGGCGGCCGGGAAATACCGCGGTCCATGCTTCCACGGCGCGCCGGAGCCGGGTGCAGGCTGCTCCCGGCCGGGGCGGCGACGGCGCCGCCCCGGGGTGGCGGGCGTGGACATCGACGAGGTGGGCGGGCGCGGTGCGGTCGCCTCGGAGGAGGGGAGACGGGGTAGGGCCGGACCCTTCGGGACCCGGCCCTGGGCTCGGACATGCCGCGACCGTAAGGCCAAGTACTGAGCCCGTGCCGGCGGCCGGTCCGGACGATCTCCGTGCGGCCGGGGATCCACGAGATGTCCTGCTAGACCATGTCGAGCAATCGGTCCGGTGCAGCCACCGTCGCCAGCTCCCAACTCCCAACTCCCAACTCCCAACTCCCAACTCCCCAAAGGTGACTACTCGAGGTCTGCTCGCGCCGTGTCGATACCGCGGGAATATCGGTGGCCGCCAACAGCGACCGAGGAGCCACGTTGTTCGGCAGGGCGGCCCCGCCGAGCAGGGTGTTGGATTCGCTCGGATACAGCCGCCCTCACTCCGCATGGGCGCGACACCCAGCATTAGTCGATCCTGCCTGCCTGTATCGGGCGCGTGAACAGCTGAAGGCGATCGCGACCGTGGCCGCAGTAGGGCGCTTGAGTGGTGAACGGGAGCGCTGGTTTCCACGTTGCGCTGATGGGACGTGCCTGCGTCCCTGCGATGCCGCCGTGCGCTGCGGCCCTCTGCGGCACCACACCACCATGAAAGGATCAACACAACAGTGAAGCGCTTCATCACACGCCTCGCGGTAGTCGCGGCGGCCGGGGCCATGGCCGTCGTGCTGCCTGCCTCGTCGGCGTCCGCCATCAACCGCACCGACTGCAATGGACTGGGTCTCCTGTCGCTCCACAACGCTGGCGGCTCCCTCTGCTTTGCCAACGCGGGCGTGCAGAGCGTGGCGATCTACGGCGTGGACCAGATCTGGACCGGAGACAACAAGGTCACCTTCGAGTACGTCCCGAGGCTGGGCGCTCCGGCGACCAGCGCGACCGTGGACAAGTGGCATTTCGGCAACGTCCCCGGCGAGCCCATCCACAAGATCACGAAGATCAGGATCTGGTAGCGCCCACCGGCGCGAACGGGATGACAGCGGGTCCTCATCAGCGATGACGTCGCTGCGCTTGGTCCGTTGAGTCCGTTCGGCGTCGCCTCTCCAAGGCTGGGGCCCGAGGCGGCGATGTCCGTCGTCCGGCTCGGGCAGCGGTCCGGCGGAGACCCTGCCAGGGCTTCCAGCTGGTGACGCCTCGTTCGGCAGGAGCGCGGGCCTGGGCTAGTGCCCGGTTCAGCGTCCGCTCGGCCGACGACAGTTCGCCGTCGAGCGGGCGGGGTCCAGGATTCGGCACCGAGGCAGCCCCGGCCGGCTTCACGACACAACCGTGGGAGCCAGCACCGACGCTCCCTCCGGCGGTCGCCGCAAAAGACCAGGTCAGATGGGCCTGACGGGTGCCGCCGCCGTGTGAAAGCGGCCCAGTACCGCACCGCGCGCGGCGAGTACCGCACGGAAAAAGCCGAGAAAACCGCGTTTCCGCAGGTCAGACCGTTTCCGCACGGTGAAACTGGTGGGGCGGGTGGGACTCGAACCCACGGCCGGCGGATTATGAGTCCGCTGCTCTAACCGGCTGAGCTACCGCCCCATAGCGGCGTGTCGCGTACATGTGTGCGCGCCATCTGCCGCAGCATAGCCGCTCATACGATCTCACGCTTCGGCTGGTCCGCCGTCGCACGCGGCCTCGGGGGCCGTGCCGCGACCTGCGGGGTTCCCGGCGGCGCCGAGGGCGGCGGCGCGGCCGGGGCCGACATGAAAAAGGACCCCTACGGGGTCCTCGATCACGATGCTCCCCCGACTGGACTCGAACCAGTAACCTGCCGGTTAACAGCCGGCTGCTCTGCCAATTGAGCTACGGAGGACCGAGCTCCCCCGACTGGACTCGAACCAGTAACCTGCCGGTTAACAGCCGGCTGCTCTGCCAATTGAGCTACGGAGGAATGCCTCGTCGCATCGAACGTGCCGACCTGGGTATTCGCCAGGGGGCGGGCGCTCGCTGCGACACATACATTAGCGCAAGCAGGGGGGTGCTCCGCCAATCGGTTCCCTCCCGGCACCGATGCCGCACCTTGCAGACCTACACGAGGGAAGGGTGGCCGCCATGCGCTACCGGCTCACGTTCGTCGTCGGACTCGCCCTGGGCTACGTGCTGGGCACACGGGCCGGGCGCGAGCGCTACGAACAGCTCAAGAAGTCCGCCCGGCAGATCGCGCAGAACCCCGCCGTGCGCAACACCGCGGAGACGGCGGCCCAGCAGAGCCGCCAGTTCGCGGGCCGCGCCTACCACGTGGTGAGCGACAAGGTCGGTGACCGGATGCCCGACTCCGTCGCCGACCGGGTGCGCTCGCTGCGCGAACGGTCCGTGCACAGCAACGGTTCCGACGACTGGGGCACCAGCAACACCTGACGCCCGCAGGACCCCGAGAGACCCGATCGGCCCCGGGACCACCCGAGCCGACACGGTCACCCCCCGCCGTGCGGCAGAATTTTCGGCATGGGGATAGTCGCCGGGTTGGACAGTTCGCCCGATTTCACTCGCATCGTGGTCTGCGACGCGGACAACGGGGCCGTGCTCCGGCAGGGGTACGCGCCGCATCCGCTGGAGGGCGCCGAGGGTGGCGGCCGTCCCTCCGACGTCGATCCGCAGGCCTGGCTGCTCTCCCTCGGGGAGGCGGCCGGCGGCGGACTCCTCGAAGGGGTGCAGGCCATCGGTGTGTCCGCGCAGCAGAACGCGGTCGTGCCGCTGGACTCGCAGGGCAACACCGTGCGCCCGGCGATGGTCGGCGGCGACAAGCGGGCGCAGGTCGCGGCGGCCGACCTGATCGACGCGCTCGGCGGGCGCCAGGCCTGGGCGCAGGCCGTGGGTTCCGTGCCGCAGGCCGCGCATCCCGTCACCAAGCTGCGCTGGCTGGCGAAGAACGAGCCCGACGCCGCCCTGCGCTCCGCGGTGCTGATGCAGGCCCACGACTGGCTGGTGTGGCAGCTGCTCGGGCGGCCCGTGCGCCGGACCACCGACCGGGGCGGCGCCTCCGGCACCGGCTACTGGTCGGCCGCCACCGGCGGCTACCGGCCCGACCTCGTCGAGCTGGCGCTCGGTCACCAGGCCATGCTGCCCGAGGTGATCGGCCCGGCCGACGCGGCCGGCACCACCCCGGAGGGGCTGCTGATCTCCGTCGGCACCGGTGAGACCATGGCCGCCGCGTTCGGGCTCGGCATCGGCCTCGGCGACGCCGTCGTGTCGCTGGGCGCGTCCGGCTCGGTGATGGCCGTGCATCCCGAGGCCCTCGTCGACCCGAGCGGGATGATCACCTCCCTCGCCGACGCGACGGGCATGCACCTGCCCGTCGTCACCACCCTGAACGCCGTACGGACCCTGCGCGGGGCCGTCGAACTGCTCGGCGTGCCGGACCTGGAGAGCCTGTCGGACCTGGCGATGAAGTCGACGCCGGGATCGCACGGGCTGGTGCTGCTGCCCTATCTGGAGGGCGAGCGCACGCCGAACCTTCCGCACACGGCGGGCACGCTGACCGGGCTGCGGCGCGAGTCGATGAAGCCGGAGCACTTCGCGCGGGCCGCCTTCGAGGGCATGCTGTGCGGGCTCGCGGACGCGCTGGACGTGCTGCGCGGCCGGGGCGTGGAGGTGCGGCGGGTGTTCCTGCTGGGGGCGGCGGCCGAGCTGCCGGCCGTGCAGGCGGCGGCGCCCGCGCTGTTCGGGGCGCAGGTCGTCGTACCGCAGCCGGCCGACTACGCGGCGATCGGCGCCGCCCGGCAGGCCGCCTGGGCGCTCGGCGTCTCCCAGGGCACCCTCGACCCCCGCAACCCGCCGCGCTGGAACGGCGCGGCGGCCCAGGTCCTGGAACCGGGCGACGACCTCGCCGTCGGCCAGGCCGTCCGCCAGCAGTACGTGTCGGTGCGCGAGCAGACCCACCCGGGGGCGTTCCGCTAGGTCCGCCGGAGGTGGCGTATAGCACGGCGTTCCCTCGATATTCAGTTGAGGTAACGCCGGTCGCGTGTCCGACGATAGGGGCCACGGGCAACCAACTGCCCCGCCTCGCCGACTCCGAGAGACGTAGCGTGCTCATACGACTTCTGCGGACCTGTCTCAGGCCCTACAAGAAACCCATCGCCCTGCTGGTGGCGCTGCAGTTCCTGCAGACCTGCGCCACCCTCTACCTGCCCACCCTCAACGCCGACATCATCGACGACGGCGTCGTCAACGGGGACACCGGAGCGATCCTGTCCTACGGCGGGCTGATGATCGGCATCTCGCTGGTGCAGGTGCTGTGCAACATCGGCGCCGTGTACTACGGCGCGCGGACCGCCTCCGCGCTCGGCCGGGACCTGCGCGCCGGGGTCTTCGACCGGGTGCAGGCCTTCTCCGCCCGCGAGGTCGGCCAGTTCGGCGCGCCCTCGCTGATCACGCGGACGACGAACGACGTCCAGCAGATCCAGATGCTCGCCCTGATGACGTTCACACTGATGGTGTCGGCGCCGATCATGTGCGTGGGCGGCATCGTCATGGCGCTCGGCCTGGACGTGCCGCTCTCCGGGGTGCTGGTGGCCGTGGTGCCCACGCTGGGCGTCTGCGTGACGCTGATCGTACGGCGGCTGCGGCCGCTGTTCCGGTCCATGCAGGAGCGGCTGGACACGGTGAACCGGGTGCTGCGCGAGCAGATCACCGGCAACCGCGTCATCCGCGCCTTCGTCCGCGACGAGTACGAGGAGCAGCGTTTCCGGAAGGCCAACACCGACCTCACCGACATCTCGCTGCGCACCGGCAACCTGCTCGCGCTGATGTTCCCGGTGGTCATGACCACCGTCAACCTGTCGTCGATCGCGGTGGTGTGGTTCGGCGCGCACCGCATCGACAGCGGCGGGATGCAGATCGGCGACCTGACGGCGTTCCTCGCCTACCTCATGCAGATCGTCATGTCCGTGATGATGGCCACGTTCATGTTCATGATGGTGCCGCGCGCGGAGGTGTGCGCCGAGCGCATCCAGGAGGTCCTGGGCACCGAGTCGAGCGTCGTGCCGCCGTCGTCGCCGGTGCGGGAGCTGCGCCGGCACGGCCATCTGGAGCTGCGCGCGGCCGGCTTCCGCTACCCGGGCGCCGAGGAGCCGGTGCTCAAGGCGGTCGACCTGGTGGCCCGGCCGGGCGAGGTGACCGCCGTGATCGGCTCGACCGGCAGCGGCAAGTCGACGCTGCTCGGGCTGGTCCCGCGGCTGTTCGACGCCACCGACGGCGAGGTCCTCGTCGACGGGGTGCCCGTCGCCGACATCGACCCGGAGCTGCTGGCGCGGACCGTGGGGCTCGTGCCACAGCGGCCGTACCTCTTCGCGGGGACCGTCGCGAGCAACCTGCGCTACGGCAACCCGGACGCCACCGACGAGGAGCTGTGGCACGCGCTGGAGGTGGCGCAGGCCGCGGGGTTCGTGCGAGGGCTGGAGAGCGGGCTGGACTCGCCCATCGCGCAGGGCGGCACCAACGTCTCCGGCGGCCAGCGGCAGCGGCTCGCCATCGCGCGCACGCTCGTGCAGCGGCCGGAGATCTACCTCTTCGACGACTCCTTCTCCGCCCTCGACTACGCCACGGACGCGGCGCTGCGGGCGGCGCTCGGCCGGGAGACCGCCGAGGCGACCGTGGTGATCGTCGCCCAGCGGGTGGCGACCATCAGGGACGCCGACCGGATCGTCGTCCTGGACGAGGGCCGGGTCGTCGGGGCCGGTACGCACACAGAGCTGATGGCGGACAACGAGACCTACCGGGAGATCGTGCTCTCCCAGCTGACGGAAGCGGAGGCTGCCTGATGGCCGGGCCCATGGGGCGCATGATGGCGGGGACCGGTCCGGAGAACCGCTCCCTGGACTTCAAGGTGTCCGGACGGCGGCTCCTCGGCCGGTTCAAGGCCGAACGGCTCACCCTCTACGCGATGCTGTCCTGCGTCGTGCTGAGCGTGGGCCTGAACGTGGTCGGGCCGAAGATCCTCGGCAAGGCCACCGACCTGGTCTTCGCGGGCATCGTCGGGCGGCAGATGCCGGCGGGGGCCGACAAGGAGCAGGTCCTGGACTCGATGCGGCAGCGCGGTGACGGCGCGGTCGCCGACATGCTCCGCAGCACCGACTTCACCCCCGGCCAGGGCATCGACTTCGACGCCGTCGGCCGGGTCCTGCTGTTCGCGCTCGGGGTGTTCCTCGTCGCCGGCATGCTGATGGCGGTGGCGACGCGGCTGGTCAACGCGGCCGTCAACCGCACGATGTTCCGGATGCGCGAGGACGTGCAGACGAAGCTGTCACGGCTGCCGCTGTCGTACTTCGACAAACGGCAGCGCGGCGAGGTGCTGTCCCGGGCGACGAACGACATCGACAACATCGGGCAGACCCTCCAGCAGTCGATGGGCCAGCTCATCAACTCGCTGCTCACCATCATCGGCGTGCTGGCGATGATGTTCTGGGTGTCGTGGATCCTCGCGCTGGTCGCGCTGGTCACCGTGCCGCTGTCGGCGGTCGTCGCGGCGCGGGTCGGCAAGCGGTCGCAGCCGCACTTCGTGCAGCAGTGGCGCTCCACGGGCAAGCTGAACGCCCACATCGAGGAGATGTACACCGGGCACACCCTGGTGAAGGTGTTCGGCCGTCAGGAGGAGTCGGCGCGGCAGTTCGCCGAGCAGAACGACGCGCTGTACGAGGCCGGGTTCCGGGCGCAGTTCAACAGCGGGATCATGCAGCCGCTGATGTTCTTCGTGTCGAACATCAACTATGTGCTGGTGGCGGTGGTGGGCGGGCTGCGCGTGGCGTCGGGCGCCCTGTCCATCGGCGATGTGCAGGCCTTCATCCAGTACTCGCGCCAGTTCTCGATGCCGCTGACGCAGGTCGCGTCGATGGCGAACCTCGTGCAGTCGGGCGTCGCCTCCGCCGAGCGGGTCTTCGAGCTGCTCGACGCCGAGGAGCAGTCGCCGGACCCGGTGGCGGGCGTGCGGCCCGAGGAGCTGCGGGGGCGGGTGGCGCTGGAGGGCGTGTCCTTCCGGTACGACCCGGAGAAGCCGCTGATCGAGGATCTGTCGCTGGTCGTCGAGCCCGGGCACACGGTCGCGATCGTCGGCCCGACGGGGGCGGGCAAGACCACGCTGGTCAACCTGCTCATGCGGTTCTACGACGTCTCCGGCGGGCGCATCACCCTCGACGGCGTCGACATCGCCGCGATGTCGCGGGACGAGCTGCGGGCCGGGATCGGCATGGTGCTGCAGGACACCTGGCTGTTCGGCGGGACCATCGCGGAGAACATCGCCTACGGGGCGTCCCGGGAGGTCACCCGGGGCGAGATCGAGGAGGCGGCGCGGGCGGCCCACGCGGACCGGTTCGTGCGGACGCTGCCCGACGGGTACGACACCGTCGTCGACGACGAGGGGAGCGGGGTCAGCGCGGGTGAGAAGCAGCTGATCACCATCGCTCGGGCGTTCCTGTCGGACCCGGTGATCCTGGTGCTCGACGAGGCGACGTCCTCGGTGGACACCCGTACGGAGGTGCTGATCCAGAAGGCGATGGCGAAGCTGGCGCACGGGCGGACGGCGTTCGTGATCGCGCACCGGCTGTCCACGATCCGGGACGCGGACACGATCCTCGTGATGGAGAACGGCTCGATCGTGGAACAGGGTTCGCACGCCGGGCTGCTCGCCTCCGGCGGGGCGTACGCGCGACTGTACGAGGCTCAGTTCGCGCAGGCGGTGGCCGAGGTGGACTGACCCCGTTTGTCCACACCCTGGGGGCTCCGCCCCCAGACCCCCGACCTGTGCCCACCCACCACCCGACTCGGTCGGGAGAGGGGTGGGCGAACCGAGCTCAGCTCCGGGTGCCTCGTCGGGAGGGGGAGAGGGGGCGGGGTTTTCAGCCCGTCCGGGGGTCCCCCCTCTGGGGGAGTTTGAGGACGAGGCCCGTTCAGGGCCGACAGCGAGGGTCTGGGGGCGGCAGCCCCCGGAGGTCGGCAGCGGGGGCGGTCAGTCCAGGTAGCCGCGGAGTTGGTCGGCGTAGGCGTGGTCACGGAGTTTGCCGAGGGTCTTGGATTCGATCTGGCGTATCCGCTCCCGGGTGACGCCGAAGATCCCGCCGATCTCCTCCAGGGTGCGCGGGCGGCCGTCGGCGAGACCGTAGCGGAGCTGGACGACCTTGCGCTCACGCTCGCCGAGCGTGGACAGCACCGCCTCCAGGTGCTGCCGCAGCAGCAGGAACGCCGCCGACTCCACGGGGCTCGCCGCGTCCCCGTCCTCGATGAGGTCGCCGAGGGCCACGTCGTCCTCCTCGCCCACCGGCGCGTGCAGCGACACAGGCTCCTGGGCCAGCCGCAGCACCTCGCCGACCCGCTCCGGCGCGAGGTCGAGGTGGGCGGCGACCTCGTCGGCGGTCGGCTCGTGCCCCCGCTCCTGCAGCATGCGCCGCTGCACCCGCACGACCCGGTTGATCAGTTCCACCACGTGCACGGGCACCCGTATGGTGCGGGCCTGGTCCGCGAGGGCCCGGGACATGGCCTGCCGGATCCACCAGGTGGCGTACGTGGAGAACTTGTAGCCGCGCGCGTAGTCGAACTTCTCGACCGCCCGGATCAGGCCCAGGTTGCCCTCCTGGACGAGGTCGAGCATGGTCAGGCCACGGCCGACGTACCGTTTCGCCACCGACACCACGAGCCGCAGGTTCGCCTCGATCAGGCGGCGCTTGGCCATCCGGCCCATGACGACGAGCCGGTCGAGGTCGAGCGCGAGGTCGCTGTCGAGGTCGGGGGTGCCGGCCAGCTTCTCCTCGGCGAACAGGCCGGCTTCGACGCGGCGGGCGAGCTCGACCTCCTCGGCGGCGGTGAGCAGCGGGATCCGGCCGATCTCGCGCAGGTACTGGCGGAACAGGTCGGAGGACGGGCCGGCGCCGTCCGCGGCGCGGGGAGCGGGCGTCTCGGCGGGTTCGGGCGCGGCTTCGGGGGCGGCGGCCTCGGGGGCGGTGTCCTCGGGGGTTGTGCCGTCCTCGGGGGCCTCCAGGGCGGCCAGGACGTCCGTCTCGGCTTCCGGTTCCGTGCCGTCGGTGGACGCGTCGGTGCGCGTCCCGGTGTGGGTGAGGGTCCGGGTCTGCACGGGGGCGACCTCCAGGATTTTCGCTGCCGGAATGCGCGACAGCGGCTTCGGGGGCGGAGTCGGCGGCCTCGCCGCTGTCCGTCCCGTACGCGGTGAGCGGAACCGCGGGGTGTGGGACCCGTGGGGGACGGACCGGCCGCGCTCCGAGGACTCAGGCACCGCAACCAGTGTGGGGTACGACACATCGCCGCCACGAGGGGCGTGCGAGGACTTTTTGCGTCCCGCGAGGATCAGAGCGCCGCGGCCCCGTGTTCGCGCAGCGACTGGTCGTACTGCTGAAGGATCCACAGTTCGTTCTGCACGGCGGCCAGTTGGGCCGGATCGCCGCCGGCGGCCAGCCGGGCCAGCTGGGACTGGACGTCGCGCACGCGCCGCTCCACGGCCCGGCGGCGGACGGTGACCAGCTGGGCGCCGGCGTACACCTCGTCCACCGTCTTGCGCATGATCGCCTCGACCGCGAGCTCGGTGACCATCGCGCGGACGGCGTCGTCGGGGGCGGCCTCGCGGACGCGGACCAGGTAGTCCTGCGGGTCCTGGGTGCCGTACTCGGCGCCGCCCGCGTCCGCGATGGCCTGGCGTACGGCGGCGTAGGGGGCGGCGGTGAACTCGTCCGCGCCATAGGCGTCGAAGGCCGGGGAGACCAACTCGGGGCGTTGCAGGGCGAGTTTGAGGAGTTCGCGTTCGGTGGCGTAGACGGGGTTGCGCAGGGTCAGGGCGGGTCCGGTCACGGCGGGGCGGGGGGCGGCCTCGTACCGCTGGGGGCCTCGGCCGGCCGGCGCGGGACCGCCCTTGCCGCCGCGCTCGCGGGCCCAACGGGCCAGCTGTGCAACGCGTTTGACCACGAACTGGGTGTCCAGGATGCCGAGCATGCCGGCGAGCTGGACGGCGACCTCGTGCTGGGCGCCGCTGTTCTTGATGCGGGCGACGATGGGCGCGGCCTCGTCGAGGGCGGCGGCCCGGCCGGCGGGGGTGTCGAGGTCGTAGCGGACGACGATCTGGCGCAGCGCGAACTCGAAGAGCGGGGTGCGGGGTTGGACCAGGTCGGCGACGGCGTCGTCGCCCTTGGTCAGGCGCAGGTCGCAGGGGTCCATGCCGTCGGGGGCGATGGCGATGTAGGTCTCGGCGGCGAACTTCTGGTCGTCCTCGAAGGCCCGCAGGGCGGCCTTCTGGCCGGCGGCGTCGCCGTCGAAGGTGAAGATGACGCGGGCGGAGCCGTTGTCCATGAGGAGCCGGCGCAGGATCTTGATGTGCTCGCCGCCGAAGGCGGTGCCGCAGGTGGCGATGGCGGTGGTCACCCCGGCGAGGTGGCAGGCCATGACGTCGGTGTAGCCCTCGACGACGACGGCGCGGGAGGACTTGGCGATGTCCTTCTTCGCGAGGTCGATGCCGTAGAGGACCTGGGACTTCCTGTAGATCGCCGTATCGGGCGTGTTGAGGTACTTGGGCCCGTTGTCCGCCTCGTAGAGCTTGCGGGCGCCGAACCCGACGACGTCGCCGCCGATGTCGCGGATGGGCCACATCAGCCGGCCCCGGAAGCGGTCGATGGGTCCGCGGCGGCCCTCCTGGGCGAGGCCGGAGAGGATCAGCTCCTTGTCGCTGAAGCCCTTGCCGCGCAGGAAGCGGGTGAGGTGGTCCCAGCCCTGGGGGCTGTAGCCGACGCCGAAGTGGACGGCGGCGGCCTGGTCGAAGCCGCGCTCGGCGAGGAAGATCCGGCCGGTGTCGGCCTCGGGGCTGAGGGCGAGCTGCTCCGCGTACCAGTCGGCGGCGATCTTGTGGGCCTCGACCAGGCGGATGCGTTCGCCGCGCTGGTGGGACGGGTTGTAGCCGCCCTCCTCGTAGCGCAGGGTGACGCCGGCCTGGGCGGCGAGGCGCTCGACGGCCTCGGAGAAGGTGAGGTGGTCGACCTTCATCACGAACGTGATGGTGTCGCCGCCCTCCTGGCAGCCGAAGCAGTGGAAGAGCCCCTTGCTGGGGCTGACCTGGAAGGACGGCGACTTCTCGTCGTGGAACGGGCAGAGCCCCTTGAGGTTGCCGCCGCCCGCGTTGCGCAGCTGGAGGTACTCGGACACGACGGCGTCGATCGGGACCGCGTCCCGTACCGCCTTCACGTCCTCATCATTGATCCGCCCAGCCACGCGTGAATTCTACGGGGCCGGACCGACCCCTCATCGGGCGCGCCGCCGCCGCGGCGGTCAGGGCGCGAGGCCGTCCAGCGGGACGTGCGGGGCGGCCAGGGCGTCCGCGTCGACGCGGACGCCCGAGCGGATCAGCTTCTGGATCGCCTCTGTGACGTCCCACACGTTGACGTTCATTCCGGCCAGCACCCGCCCCTCGCGGAGCCAGAACGCGATGAACTCGCGCTTGCCCGCGTCCCCCCGGATGACCACCTCGTCGTACGTACCCGGCGGCGCCCAGCCGCTGTACTCCATGCCCAGGTCGTACTGGTCGGTGAAGAAGTAGGGCACGCGGTCGTAGGCGACGTCCTGGCCGAGCATCGCGCGGGCGGCGACCGGGCCGCCGTTGAGGGCGTTGGCCCAGTGCTCCACGCGCAGCGTGGTGTCGAAGAGGCCGAGCGGGAAGGACGCGACGTCGCCGGCGGCGAAGATGTCGGGGTCGGAGGTGCGCAGGCTCGCGTCCACGGCGACGCCGCCCCCGTGGGCCCGGTCGGCGAGCCGCAACCCGGCCGCCTCGGCGAGCGCGGTGCGGGGGGCGGCCCCGATCGCGGCGAGCACGTCGTGCGCGGGGTGCTCCTCGCCGTCGTCGGTGCGGGCCGCGAGGACCATGCCGTCCTGCCCGACGATCTCGGTCAGCCGGACGCCGAAGCGGAAGCGGACCCCGTGGTCGCGGTGCAGCTCGGCGAAGACGTTGCCGAGCTCGGGGCCGAGGACGCCGTGCAGCGGGGTCGGTTCCGGTTCCACCACGGTGACCTCGGCGCCGTACTCGCGGGCCGCCGCCGCGATCTCCAGGCCGATCCAGCCCGCGCCGGCGATCAGGATGTGGCCGTTGTCTCGGCCGAGGGCGGCGAGGACGCCCTTGAGGCGTTCGGCGTGGGCGATGCGGCGCAGATGGTGGACGCCGGCGAGGTCGGTGCCGGGGATGTCCAGGCGACGCGGTTCGGCGCCGGTGGCCAGGAGCAGCTTGTCGTAGTGGACGAGGGTGCCGTCGTCGCCGAAGCGGACGGTCTTGGCGGCGCGGTCGACGGCGTCGACGGTCTGGCCGAGGTGGAGTTCGACGTCGTTCTGCGCGTACCAGGCGGGCTCGTGCACGAAGACGCTCTCGCGGGGTTCCTTGCCGAGGAGGTAGCCCTTGGACAGCGGTGGCCGCTCGTAGGGGTGGTCCCGTTCGTCGCAGATCAGTATCACCCGGCCGGTGAAGCCCTCCGTGCGGAGCGTCTCGGCCGCCTTGGCGCCGGCCAGGCCTCCTCCGACGATGACGAATGTCTGATCCGCGTCGACCACGTGATGCCTCCTACGGGGGTCCGGGGGGTGGCCCTCCAGTGAACACTGCTCGTTCCGCCACACGAGCCTCCCGCACGGAGGGTGAGGGGGGAAGAGGGAGTGGCCCGATCAGGCCACGTAGGGGCACTTACGAGTCAGATCCGGCGTTTTCAGGTGCGGGTGGTGAGCCGCGCGTGCAAGGAGCGGGCGGAGGCGTCGGTGAGGGAGGCGACCTGGTCGACGATCACCCGCTTGCGGGCGCGGTCGTCGGGCGCCTGCTCGAACAGGGCGCGGAACTGGGGGTCGAGGTCGTCGGGGGCGCGGGCGGTGAGCGCCTCGGCGAGCTCGGTGATGACGACGCGCTGGTCGGCGCGGAGCAGTTCCTGTTCGGCGCGCTGCATCACGTACCGGTCGGCGACGGCCTTGAGGACCGCGCACTCCAGCCGGGTCTCGTGCGGTACGACGAGTTCGGCGCCGTAGCGGGTGAGGCGCCCGTGGCCGTGGCGCGCGCGGGTGGCGTTCTCGGCGGCGAGGCAGAAGCGGCCGATGAGCTGGCTGGTGGCGTCCTTGAGCCGGGCCTGGGCGACGGCGGTGCCGTCGTAGCCGTGCGGCCACCACTCCTGGGCCTGGAGCCGGTCGAGGGCGGCGGCGAGTTCGGCCGGGTCGGTGCCGGCGGGGACGTAGCGGCCCACCGCGACGCGGAAGACCTCCTGGCGTTCCGGTTCGGCGTGCAGGCTGGCGGGGTCGACGTGGCCGGCGTGCAGGCCGTCCTCGATGTCGTGCACCGAGTAGGCGACGTCGTCGGACCAGTCCATGACCTGGGCCTCGAAGCAGGTGCGGGTGCCGGGCGCGTGCTCGCGGACCCAGTCGAACACGGGCCGGTCGTCCTCGTACACGCCGAACTTGGGGGAGGCGGGGTCGGTGGGGTGGGCGCCGCGCGGCCAGGGGTACTTGGTGGCGGCGTCGAGGGTGGCGCGGGTGAGGTTGAGGCCGACGGAGCCCTCGGCGGTGAACCGTTTGGGCTCGATGCGGGTGAGGAGCCGCAGGGACTGGGCGTTGCCCTCGAAGCCGCCGCAGTCGTGGGCGTAGTCGTTCAGGGCCTGTTCGCCGTTGTGGCCGAACGGGGGGTGCCCGAGGTCGTGGGAGAGGCAGGCCGCTTCGACGAGGTCGGGGTCGCAGCCCAGGGCCGCACCGAGTTCACGGCCGACCTGGGCGCACTCCAGGGAGTGGGTGAGGCGGGTGCGCGGTGTGGCGTCCCACGCGGGGCTGCCGGCGGCCCCGGGGGTGACGACCTGCGTCTTGCCGGCGAGCCTGCGCAGCGCGGAGGAGTGCAGGATGCGGGCGCGGTCGCGCTGGAAGGCCGTGCGGCCCGGGCGTTTGTCGGGCTCGGCCGCCCAGCGGGCCACTGACGTGGGGTCGTAGGGGCCGGGCGAGGTGGGGGGCGTGGTGCCTGCGGTGCCTTCCATGCCCAGAACAGTAGAGGCAGCCGGTGACGGCCGGGGGGCGTGGGGCGCGCGCTGGTCTCAGGCGGAGGCGAGGTGGGGGGTGGTGCGGGCCGGGGCGGCGGTCGCCTGGTCGTAGCGGTGCAGGACGAGCCGGGCCATCGCCTCGTGGGGGCCGAGGGGGGCCGCGGCCGGGCCGGGGGCGGCCGCGGCGGACTCCGTGGCGAAGCGGCCTGGGGCCGTGAAGTAGGAGGCGACGGCGACGCGGTGGCGACCCCGCGCGGTCAGGGCCTCTATCGCCAGGGGGACGGTGGGGGCCGACGTGGTGGCGTAGGCGGGGACGACGGGGACGCCGAGGCGGGCGGACAGCAGCCGGGCGGTGCGGCCGGTGTCGACGGCCGCGTCGGGGTCGCGGGAGCCGGCCGCGGCGAGGACCACGGCGCTGGTGCGGCGCTCGGCGTCGCTCGTCGGGGCGCGCCAGCCGGCCTCGGTGAGGCGGGCGTGGAGGGCGTCCACGAGGAGGGGGTGGGGGCCGAGCGGCGCGGCCACGCGCGTGCGTACGCGAGCGGTCGCGGCCGTCTCGGGGATGTCGCGCTTGACGTGGTAGCCGCGGCTGAGCAGCAGGGGGACGAGGACGGCGTCGGCGGTGTCCGTCGCGTCGAGCCGGGCGAGGGTGTCGGTCAGCAGGGGCTCGTTCAGTTCGATGTGCCCGAGGTGGACGGGCAGCTCAGGACGCAGGGCGCGGACGCGGTCGAGGAGCGCGTGGACGGTGCTCAGGGCACGCGGGTCACGGCTGCCGTGGGCGACGGCGACGAGCGCGGGCGGGCCGGGCCGGCGGCGGCCGTCCGTCCCCGGCCGGGGCGCCGGCCGCACGAGGCCGATCCGGGCGGCGGGCTGGGAGCTGATCCGCTTCATGGACCGATCCTCGCGGTGCGGGGTTGCGTTCCCGTTGCGTGACCGTCACGGGTGTTTTCCGGCGCTTCACGGCGGGGGCGCGGGCGGTGTGAGGAAGCTCGAGGGCGGCGGGCGGAGTGAACCGGAACGGGGCGGGGCTCGTCCTCCCAGGTGAGGGGCGATCGCCGGGCGCCGGGTCCGGGATCGGGGACGGGGGTAGGGGTGAGGTTCCGTCGGCCGAGGCTGCCGCGCACTCGTGCGGGCCGACGGCGGCTGGTGCAGGGTGTGATGGCCGCGTGCGTGCTCGGGCTGCTGCCGTCGACCTGGCTGTACGTGTCGACGGCGGACCGGCTGCGCACGACGGCCGACGCGCCGCGCACCGACGTCGCGGTCGTGTTCGGCGCGGGCCTGTGGCGCGGCGGGCCGTCGCCGTACCTCGCGCGCCGGCTGGACGCGGCGGCCGAGCTGTACCGGGACGGGCGGGTGAAGGTCGTCCTCGTCACCGGCGACAACAGTCGGGAGGACTACGACGAGCCCGACGCGATGCGGACGTATCTGACGCGGCACGGCGTCCCGGACGCCCGGATCGTCAGCGACTACGCCGGCTTCGACACCTGGGACTCCTGTGTGCGCGCCAAGAAGATCTTCGGCGTGGACCGGGCCGTCCTCATCAGCCAGGGGTTCCACATCCGGCGGGCGGTCGCGCTGTGCCGGGAGGCGGGCGTGGCGTCGTACGGCATCGGCGTGAGCGACGAGCACGACGTCACCTGGTACTACGGCGGCACCCGGGAGATCTTCGCGGCGGGCAAGGCGGCGCTGGACGCCCTGTTCGAACCGGACCCCCGGTTCCTCGGCCCGCGGGAACCGGGAGTGGCGCGGGCTCTGGCCTCGGCGGGTTAGCCGGGCGGTACGGCAGCGGCGGCGGGACCTTCCCGCCGCCCACCTGCGCCGACGTCCGCCGACGCCGCGTCCCGCCGTCCGTCACCTCCCCCGGAAGGCCGGCGCCCGCTTCTCCAGGAACGCGGTCATGCCCTCCTTCTGGTCCTCCGTCGCGAACAGGGCGTGGAAGGAGCGGCGTTCGAATCGGATGCCGTCGCGCAGGCCGCTCTCCAGGGCCCGGTCGACGCACTCGCGGGCGGCGCGCACCGCCGCGCGGCCGTACGAGGCGACGGTCCGGGCCGCTTCGAGAGCCTCGGGCAGGACCCGGTCGTCCGGCACGACCCGGGAGACGAGCCCGCAGTCCCCCGCCTCGCGGGCGCTCATGGTGCGGCCGGTGAGGATCAGGTCCATCGCCTTGGCGCGGCCGACGAGCCGGGTCAGGCGCTGGGTGCCGCCGATGCCCGGGATGACCCCGAGCTTGATCTCCGGCTGGCCGAACACCGCGGACTCCCCCGCGATCACCAGGTCGCACATCATCGCCAGTTCGCAGCCGCCGCCCAGCGCCACGCCGTTCACCGCCGCGATCTTCGCAAGGCGCAGGTCGGCGAACTCCTCCCAGGCGGCGAACCAGTCCTCCGCCGCCATCTCCACGGCCGTCCTGCCGGCCATCTCCCTGATGTCGGCGCCGGCCGCGAAGGCCTGCTCGGAGCCGGTGACGACGAGGCATCCGACGCCGGGGTCCCGCTCCAACGGGCGCAGTGCGTCGAGGAGTTCGGCGAGCAGGTCGCCGCTGAGCGCGTTGCGGACGTGCGGGCGGTGCAGCCGGACGGTCACGACCGCGCCGTCGCGTTCGAGCTTGAGGTGGTTCATGTCGACCTCCTGTGGGTCTACGAGTCCCAGATCGCGCCGTACGCGGGGATGCCCCGCCGTTCCAGGCCGTGCACGACCTGCCAGGTCAGCTTCTTGTTGGAGATGCAGATCACGGCCTCCGCGCCGAAGTCCCGGTAGGCGGCGTAGGCGAGGCGCACCATGTCCGGTTTGCCGTGCCGGGAGGTGTCCCAGACGACGGCGTCCGGCTGGACGGCGAGGATCTCCTCGACGAGGGCGTCGCCGTAGGTGGTGCGGGGGTCGCGGGTCGCCCAGACCAGGCGGGAGGGGACCTCGGCGGCGAGCAGATGGGGCAGGCAGGGGCCGATACCGCTGCCGGTCGCCACGTAGACCACCCTTTTGAAGAGGACCTCGATGTTGGCGACCCCGGCGGTGGTGATGCCCTTGACCCAGACGCGGGAGGGCAGGTCGTCGATGAAGGCGCCGGTCCAGTCGCCGGCGCGGGAGACGGTGAGCCGGAAGCCGGTCCGGCCGGGCTCCGGGACGTTGGCGAAGGAGTGCCACTCCGTCCACGGGCTGCGGCTGATGGCCGTGGAGGAGCCGGCGAAGGGGGTCTCGCCGTAGTCGAAGCGGGCCAGCGCCACATGGTCCGAGGGGCGTTCGACGCGGACGTCGACCTTGCGCAGCCGCAGCCAGGGCAGGGCGACGCTGAAGGTGACGAGCGCGAGGACGGTCACCGGCACCGGGCCGGCGTCGGTCAGCAGGGTGTGGGTCCAGAACAGGGCGAGGGCGCTCCAGCCGCCGAAGCGGTGGATCTTCTCGAAGTGGTCGTGGTGGCGGGAGCGGAAGGGCGGCAGGGCGGTGGCGACGATGACGGCGAGGAGGGCGATCAGCGTCCAGCCGACGTACGTCTCGGGCCGCGGGGAGCCGTCCGCGCCGGTTCTGACGGTCAGGGCGAGGAACCAGGCCGTCCCGGCGAGCGCCCCGCCGACGTGCAGTCCGCCGAAGTGGTAGACCTTGCCGAGGGTCCAGCGCAGGCGCAGCGGCCAGGTCGTGGGGGCGGCGGTCGCCAGCCGGAAGAACAGGTTGACGACGTACTGCTGGCGGACGAGGACGGCGAGCGCGAGGTCGGCGAGGGCCGCGTGGGCGAGGGTGCGGTCGGTGAGCGGCCAGGCGGCCCACGCGAAGGCGGCGTTGACGAGGAGGACCAGGGCCGCGAGGCGGTTGTGGTGCATCAGGCGGGGGTGCTTGAGGAGACGGCGCGCCCGGGACGTGAGCGGCGGGAGCACGGCGGCTTCCGCCACAGCGCCGCCGGGCGAGCCGAACGCGCCGGTGGCGCCGGCCGCGGAGGTCGCCCCGGCCGCGGAGGTCGCCCCGGCCGCGGAGGTCGCCCCGGCCGCGGAGGTCGCCCCGGCCGCGGAGGTCGCGGCGGTCGCGGAGGTCGCGGCGGTCGCGCCCCACGCGCCGGACACGGCGGACCCGCCGGCCGCGGAGGTCGCGGAGGTCGCGCCGGTCGCGGAGGTCGCGCCGGTCGCGGAGGTCGCGCCGGTCGCGGAGGTCGCGCCGGTCGCGGAGGTCCCGGCGGACGCGGTGGTCGTCGGGCGGCGGTCGTGGGCGGTGGTCATCGGGTCACCGCCGTGCGCTGCCGGGCCAGCCGCAGCAGCGACTGCTTGTCGATCTTCCCCCGGTCCGTCTCCGGCAGGAATGGCAGGGGCATGACATCCTCGGGCACGCAGTAGTAGGGCAGCGCCTCGGCGACCGCGCGGCGGGCCGCGTCGGGATCGACGCCGGCCGGGCTGACGAAGGAGACCAGGCTGCGGTCGTCGCGCTTGAGCGTGACCGCGCGGGCGCAGCCGGGCAGCCGCTCCAGGACGGCGGAGACGGAGTCGAGTTCGACGCGGAAGCCGCGCACCTTGACCTGGTCGTCGGTGCGGCCGAGGTGTTCGAGCTGTCCGTCGGGGGTCCAGCGGCCGAGGTCGCGGGTGCGGAACATCCGGCGGCCGCCGCCGAGGAAGGGGTCGGGGGCGTAGCGCTCGGCGTTGAGCGCGTCGTCGCCGAGGTAGCCGGCCGAGACGCAGTCGCCGCCCGCCCACATCTCGCCGGTCTCGCCGATGGGCAGGGGCCTGCGGTCGGCGTCCAGGACGTACACGGTGTTGTTGGGGGTGGGGCGGCCGATCGTCAGGAGCGGCGCACAGGGGTCGTGGCGGCTCATCGTGTTGACGATGGTCGTCTCCGTCGGGCCGCAGCAGTTGTGGAAGTTCGCCCTGCGCGCCCACGCGTCCGCGAGCGGGCGGGGGCAGGGCTCCCCGGCGACGGCCACCGCACGCACCCGGGGGCAGGCCGCGGGGTCGATGCCGGACAGCACGGTCGGGGTGGCGATCAGGACGGTGGCGGTGCGGGCGGCGGCGGGGATGTCCTCGCCGCGGACGACGAGGGTGGCGCCGTGGGCGAGGCAGCCGAGGATCTCCCAGGCGGCCATGTCGAAGGCCACGTTGAGGAGTTGGGCCACACGGTCGCCGGGGCGGATGCCGAGGGCGCCGGGTTCGGTGAGCAGGATGTTGGCGACGTTGTGGTGGGTGACCTTCACACCGTTGGGGCGGCCGGTGGTGCCGGAGGTGAACAGGACGTAGCAGCCGTCGTCGGGCGAGGGGGCCGGGAGCGGGCCGGCGGGTTCGTGCGGCAGCGGCTCGTCGAGGGCGATCACCCGCGGACCCCTCGGCGCCCGGTGGGCGTGTTCGGCCAGGGTGAGGACGATCCGGAGGGAGGCGGCGCGGACCACGTGGGCGAGCTGGGCGGCGGGCGCGAGGCCGATGTCCTGGGGGACGTAGGCGGCGCCCGCCTTCAGGACGCCGAGCAGGCCGACCAGCATCGGCAGGGAGCGGCGCACGAACAGGCCGACGTGGTCGCCGGGGCGGACGCCCTCGCGGACGAGGCGGGCGGCGAGGGCGTCGGCCCGGCGGTTCAGCTCGCCGTAGGTGAGGAGCTCGCCTTGGTGTTCGGCGGCGACGGCGTGGGGCGCGGTGCGGGCGTGCCGTTCGACGGCGCGGTGGATCAGCGGGTCGGGGACGGGGACGACGGGTCCGTGGCCGTAACGGCGGAAGAGCCGCCGGTCGTGGGGGGCGAGGTGACGCAGAGGCATGGGGCGGACCTCCAGGCTGCTTCGAGAGTCGGTGACATGGCCGGGGGACGGCGGCATGCCCGTGGTGTCGAAAGCCGTGCGAGTGCCTTGCGCCGAACGACTGTAGTGGTGTCGGTTCAACTCTCAACTAGGTTCTACCGGCCAATTTTGCGACGATATGAGCCACTTGTGGTGACTTTCGCAACAGTGGCAACTCCGGAGGTGTATGGCGGCAACCCACAGGTGGGCCGGGCCACGCCTCACGCCGGGCGGCCGCCGCCGGGGAGGGCACCACCACACCGCCGTAACAGGACGCCGCACGTCGCGTAACACGGCCGACGCACGCTGGGGCGTATGGAGACCGCCTCGACGCCCACCCACTGCCCGTACTGCGCCCTGCAGTGCGGGATGGCCCTGTCGCCCCTGCCCACGGGGGGCGTCGAGGTGACAGAGCGGACCAGCTTCCCGGTGAACCGGGGCGCGCTGTGCGGCAAGGGCCGTACGGCGCCGGCGCTCCTGTCGTCCCGGGTGCGGCTGACCACCCCGCTGGTGCGCCGGAACGGCGAGCTGGCGCCCGCCGGCTGGGACGAGGCGCTCGACCTGATCGCCGGCGAGCTGGGCAGGATCCGCACGGAGCACGGCCCGGACGCGCTCGGGGTGTTCGGCGGGGGCGGGCTGACCAACGAGAAGGCCTACACCCTCGGCAAGTTCGCGCGGGTCGTGCTCGGCACCTCGCAGATCGACTACAACGGACGCTTCTGCATGTCGTCCGCGGCGGCCGGCGGGATCAAGGCCTTCGGCCTGGACCGCGGGCTGCCGTTCCCGCTGGAGGACATCCCTCGGACCGGGTGCGTGATCCTCGTCGGATCCAACGTCGCCGAGACCATGCCGCCGGCGCTGCGGTTCTTCCGTGAACTGCGCGAGAACGGCGGCACGTTGATCGTCGTCGATCCGCGCCGCACCAGGACCGCCGAACAGGCCGACCTGCATCTGGCGCCCCGGCCGGGGACCGATCTGGCGCTCGCGCTCGGGCTGTTGCACCTCGTCGTCGCCGACGGGCGGGTCGACGAGGATTTCATCCGCGATCGGACGTCCGGCTGGGAGGACGCGCGGGCCGCCGCGATGGCCCACTGGCCGGAGTACGTGGAACGGATCACGGGGGTGTCCGTTCCGCAACTCCGGGAGACCGTGCGGCTGTTCTGCGAGCCGGAGGCGGCGATGGTGCTCACCGCCCGCGGCCCCGAGCAGCAGGCCAAGGGCACCGACACGGTCGGCGCGTGGATCAACCTGTGCCTGGCCACCGGCCGGGCCGGGCGCCCGCTGTCCGGGTACGGCTGCCTGACCGGGCAGGGCAACGGGCAGGGCGGGCGCGAACACGGCCAGAAGGCCGACCAGTTGCCCGGATACCGCAAGCTGGACGACCCGGCGGCGCGGCGGCACGTGGCCGGCGTGTGGGGCGTGGACCCCGCCTCGCTGCCCGGACCGGGGCGCAGCGCGTACGAACTCCTGGACGCCCTGGGGCGGGACGTGCGGTCGCTGCTGCTGATGGGGTCGAACCCGGTGGTGTCCGCGCCGCGCGCGGCGCACGTCGAGGAGCGGCTGAGGTCGCTCGACTTCCTCGCCGTCTGCGACGTGGTGCTGTCGGAGACGGCCGCCCTCGCCGACGTGGTGCTGCCCGTCACCCAGTGGGCGGAGGAGAGCGGCACCACGACCAGCCTGGAGGGCAGGGTGCTGCTGCGGCGGCAGGCGGTCAGCCCGCCGGAGGGCGTGCGCAGCGACCTCGAGGTCATGCACGCACTGGCGGCGCGGCTCGGGGTGGAGAAGGGCTTCCCGACCGACCCCGAGGAGGTCTTCGAGGAACTGCGCCGGGCGAGCGCGGGCGGCCCGGCGGACTACTCCGGGATCACTTACCGGCGGCTGGCGGAGGAGGACGGCGTGTTCTGGCCGTGCCCGGCGGACCCGGGCGCTTGTGACGCCCCGCCCGTGCACCCCGGCACGCCCCGCCTGTTCCTCGACCGGTTCGCCACCCCCGACGGGCGGGCCCGGTTCGTGCCGGTGTCGCACCGGGCGGCGGCGGAGGAGCCCGACGCCGAGTACCCGGTGCTGCTGACCACCGGGCGGGTCCTGGCGCAGTACCAGTCCGGCGCCCAGACCCGCCGCGTGGACGAGCTGAACGCCGCCGCGCCCGGCCCGTTCGTCGAGCTGCACCCCCGGCTGGCGGCGCGGCTCGGGGCGGCCGAGGGCGACCCGGTCGCCGTGGTCTCCCGGCGGGGCCGGGCGGTGGCGCCGGCCCGGATCACCGCCGGCATCCGGCCCGACACCGTCTTCATGCCTTTCCACTGGCCGGGCGAGGGCCGCGCCAACACGCTCACCAACCCGGCGCTGGACCCGACCTCGCGGATGCCGGAGTTCAAGGTGTGCGCGGTGCGGCTGGAGGCCGTGACCGCGTGAGCACCCGTCAGCGGGGCAGCCGCAGCGCGAGTCCGTCGAGGACGACCTCCAGGCCGTAGGCGAACTTGGCGTCGCGCAGGGCGGCCGGGTCGGCGGTGGCGGGCCCGGCGTCGGCGTAGGAGGCGGCGAGGTGGTCGTGTCCCGCGGCGGCCTCCTGGGCGGCGGGCATGAGGCGGGCGATGAACTCGGCCTCGGTCTGCCCGGAGCGGGCGACCGTGATCAGCCAGGCGCCCTCGGTGGTGCTCATCCCGATGACGTACGACAGGACGGTGTCGATCGCGCCGTTCGGCTCGGGGAAGCCCGCGTCGGCGAAGAGGGCGGCGAGGCGCTCCGAGTACGCCATGAGGTTGGGGCCCAGGTAGGCCAGGCCCGCCTGGCCGAGGACCGAGGAGAGCCAGGGGTGGCGCAGGGCGGTGGCCCGGAACGAGGACGCCGCCCCGGTGACCGCGGCGCGCCAGTCGGACCCGGCGGGCGGTACGTGGATCTCGGCGGCGACCGCGTCCACGGCGAGCTCCATCAGCTCGTCCTTGGTGGCGACGTGCCGGTAGAGGGAGGTCGCGCCGGCGTTCAGACGGGCGCCGAGCTTGCGCATGCTCAGGGCCTCCACACCCTCGGAGTCGAGCATCGCGATCGCCTCCCGCACGATCGCGTCCCTGCTGAGCGCGGGCTGTTCGGGCTCCCGGCGCTGCCGGGCCCAGACGGACGGGATGGGGTTCGGGTTCGCCTTGGCGGCCACGGCATCGGCTCCTTGTGCTCGTTCACGGTTACGCCGGCCTGAGGGGTCCTGACGCGGAGGGGACCGCGCGCGCCCTGCGGCGCGTCACTCCCGCGGGCAGCCCCTGCGTACAACGTTCGCATCCAGCGTACAGAATTCAAGCCTTGCGCACACCGTTCCGCTATGCGTACAGTGTGCGCATCGAAGGAACGGCGTTCGCAGCGCCGGTCAGGGAGCGAAGGGAAGCCCCATGGAAACCCGCAATCCACGCCGCTGGTGGATCCTCGTCGTGCTCTGCCTCAGCACGCTGGTGCTGGTCATCGACAGCATGGCCCTGACCGTGGCGGTGCCGTCGATGACGGAGGAGCTCGGAGCGAGCGCCCAGGACACCCAGTGGATCCTGGACTCCTACATCCTGGTCTTCGTGGGTCTGCTGCTGACCTCCGGCAGCCTGGGCGACCGGTTCGGCCGCCGGAAGGTGATGCTGGTCGGGCTGCTGCTCTTCGGAGCCGCCTCACTGGCGGCGACCTTCTGCACCACCCCCGGGGAGGTGATCGCCTCCCGTGTCGCGATGGGCGTCGGCGGAGCGCTGATCATGCCGTCCACGCTGTCCATCCTCATCACCGTCTTCGACGAGGAGGAGCGCGGCAAGGCCATGGCGGCCTGGGGCTCGGTGTCGATGCTCGGCCTGGTCGGCAGCCCGGTGCTCGGCGGACTGCTGATCGACCACTTCTCCTGGCAGTCGATCTTCCTGATCAACGTCCCCGTCGTCGCCCTGGCCGTCGTCGCCGGCGTCACCCTCATGCCGGAGTCGAAGGGCCCGTACCAGAAGGCGGACCCGCTGGGCGCGGTGCTGTCGGCGGCGGGCATGACCGCGCTGGTCTGGTGGATCATCGAGATCCCGCAGCACGGCGCGTTCACCGGCTGGGGCGGGGTCACCTTCGCGGCCGCCGTCGCCCTGCTCGCCGGCTTCGTGATCTGGGAGAACGTCACCCCCTCCCCCATGGTCCCGCTGGTCCTGTTCAAGCAGCGCAACTTCAGCGGCGGTTCCCTCTCGCTGACCCTGGTGCAGATCGGCAACGGCGGCCTGCTGCTCGTCCTCACCCAGTACCTCCAGTTCGTCCTCGGTTACTCCGCCCTCAAGGCCGGCCTCGCCTTCCTGCCCCTCGCCGTCACCGCGCTCATCGGCAACGGCGGCGGAGTCAAGCTCGCCGCGAAGATCGGCGACCGCTTCGTGATCCTCGCCGGCATGCTGGTGATGGCGGCCTCGTTCGCCCTGCTGACGACCGTCGAGGCGGACGGCGGCTTCACCGTCCCCGCGGTGGGCCTCGCCCTGCTCGGCCTCGGCGCCGGAATGGCGATGCCCGCCGCCGTCGCCGCCCTGATGGGCACCATCCCCGAGGACAAGGCGGGCGTCGGCTCGGCCCTCAACGACACCGTCCAGCAGGCCGGCACCGCCCTCGGCATCGCCATCCTGGGCTCGCTGCTCACCCACGGCTACCGGGCCGGGATGCCGGCCGACGCCCCCGAGCAGGCCCGCCACTCCATCGTCGGCGCCCTCGCGACGGCGGGCGACGACGCGAGCCTGGCACAGGCCGCCCGCGAGGCGTTCACCTCCTCGATGACCACGACCTTCACCGTCAGCGCGGTGGGCGTGCTGGCGGCCGCGGTCCTGGCGACGCTGGTGATGCGCGACAAGAAGCCGGCGCCGCGGACGCAGGACACGCCTCAGGACGCCGAACTGGCCGCCTGAACCGCACGCCCCGCCGCCACGGCTTCCCACGCGCGAAAGGCCGGCACCCCGTCAGGGGGCCGGCCTTCGGCTGTCTCCGCGCGGCAGGCGTCGCGGCGAGCCGTCAGAGGGCGGGCTGCCAGCCGGGGATCGTGGGGAGCACCGTCTGCGCGACGCGCAGGAGCGCCGCGTCGTCGGGCGTCCCGGAGTCCTGGCGCCAGACGGCCACCTCGTAGGAGCCGCCGCCGTCCTCGGGATCCCGGGCGACCACCAGACAGCGGGCCACATGGCTGGGGGCGCTCTCGCTCTTGTCGCCGCGGATCCTGAACGCCATGGTCCGGTTCGAGTAGAGGACCGCCGGACGCCCGAGGACGGTCTGCTCCCGGGCGCCGCCGCCGAGCAGGCCGGCCATCCCGGACACCGGGTAGTCGTCGTAGGACGCCGACAGTTGCACGGTGTACGTGCTCAGCCCGACCTTCGCCTCGGGGCTCGGCCCGTCGCCGAGCGAGATGCCGTCGTCGGCGCTGCCGAGCGAGGTGGGCTTCTCCCCCGGCGTGCCGAGCAGCGCCGGCAGGTCCGGGCGGTTCAGCGCCCGGCAGAGCTGGTCACCGGTGAGGTAGTCGGCCTTCTTCTTGCCGGCGGCGGGCGCGGAGGCGGTGGCCGACGCGGACGGCGTCGACGTCGAGCAGGTGAGCGTGCTCGCGCTGCTCTCCGAGGACCGCTGCTGCATCACCCACAGCCCGCCGCCGAGCGCCCCCACCACCACGAACGCCGCGATGACCTGGCCCCACGCGTTCGACGGGCCCCCGGAGCCCTCCGGTCTTCCCGAAACGTCCGCCATTACCGCCGGTACCCCCTGGTCATCCTGTGTCCCCTGACTCCCCCGGCGCGCACCTCTCGCGCGCGCCGGGGGAGCCTAACGGGTCGACTGGATCCGGGGAAGCGGTTTCCGTGTGGAAGTGCCGGTCCCGCGCGGTCAGTTCACGTTCACCGCGCTCCAGGCGGCCGCCACCGCCTTGTACTCCGTGCTGCCGGCGCCGTAGAGGTCACGGGCGGCGTTCAGGGTCGCCGTGCGCGCCCCCGCGTAGTTGGTGGAGGAGGTCATGTAGACGGTCAGGGCGCGGTACCAGATCTTGCCGAGCTTGTCCCGGCCGATGCCCGTCACCGTGGAGCCGTTGGACGTCGGGGAGTTGTAGCTGACGCCGTTGACGGTCTTGGCGCCGCTGCCCTCCGCGAGGAGGTAGGCGAAGTGGTTGGCGACGCCGGAGGAGTAGTGGACGTCGAGGCCGCCGACCGAGCTGCTCCAGTAGTCGGCGGAGCTGCCGTCCTTGCTGGGCTTGTCCATGTAGCGCAGGGCGTCCCGGCCGAAGCCGGAACGGACGATCTTCTCGCCGATCAGGTAGTCGCCGACGTCGGAGGAGTTGCCCGCGTGGAACTCCACGAGGGAGCCGAAGATGTCGGAGGTCGCCTCGTTGAGGCCGCCGGACTCGCCCGAGTAGGTCAAGTTGGCCGTCTTGGAGGTCACGCCGTGGGACATCTCGTGGCCGGCCACGTCCAGGGAGACCAGCGGGCCGAGCTGCGTGCCGTCACCGTCGCCGTAGGTCATGCAGAAGCAGCTGTCGTCCCAGAAGGCGTTGTTGTACCGGGTGCCGTAGTGGACGCGGTTGTAGGAGCCCTTGCCGTCGCCGGCGATGCCGTTGCGGCCGTGGACGTTCTTGTAGTAGTCCCAGGTCACGTCGGTGCCGTACTGGGCGTCCACGGCGGCGGTGGAACGGTCGGCGCTCGCGCCGGTGCCCCAGTGGTTGTCGGTGTCGGTGAACAGCGTCGCGGGGGCGCGGCTGATGCAGATGCCGAAGATGCACAGGTCGGTCTTGTTGGCCGCGTCGCCGGTGTAGGTGTTGCCGCGGGTGGGGTCCTTGAGCTGGTACGCCGAGCCCGAGGCGGTGGTCTCCAGCGCGACCGTGCCGCCGTAGAGGGACTTGCCGTCGCCGGTCGCGGTCTCCAGGGTGTCCCAGGCGTCGATCTGGGCACCGGTGCGGGCGTCGGTGAGGACGGCGCGGGCGACCGGGTTGCCCCGGGCGTCCAGGGCGGCGACGTTCGTCTGCCAGGCGAGCTTCGGAGCGCCGTGCAGCGCGTCGACGACCAGTCTCGGCTTCGCGGTCACCTTCTTCAGCGGCTGACCGAGGTGGCGGGCCCGCAGCGCGTTCGCGGCGGTGTCGGCGGCCTTCGGGGCGGTCAGCGTGGGGATGATGCCCGGCAGCGCGATCTCGGCGCGGGTGGCCCTGTCCGCTCCGCGGTAGGCGCCGTCGGGGGCCAGGTGGACCACGAAGTCGCCGCCCAGCACCGGGAGTTGCCGGTAGGTGCGGTCGTAGCGGATGTGCTGGACGCCGTCCTTGTCGACGATCACGTCGCGGACGGCGGTGCTCTGGGCGTCGGTCAGCCCCAGGCTCGTCGCGTGATCGGCGAGCGCGGTGGCCGCGTTGTCCAGTGCGACGGCCCGGGTGGGCCGGTCGGCCGCGTCGGCGGCCGGGGTGAGTACGGCGGCCATGAGGGTGGCCGTGGTGGCGGCGATGCCGGCCGTGGCCAGTCGGGAGCCTCGGGCGTGCTGCCGTATCCGACTCATCTGTCTCCTCGGTGTCCTCGGGAACGCGCGCAAGGGCGCGTTCGGGAAGGCGTGCTGCGCCGTGCGGCGCGTGGGGGTGGCGCTGAGGTCGTCCTGAGATTTAAGAGGCCATGACATGTCATGTCCATAGCGCCGCGTGCGGGTGCGGTGAGGGGAGAGAATCGTTTCCGTGACCACCACGACCGCCGTGAGCACAGGGCCCGCGCCGGAGCTCCCGTTCTTCGTCTACGGGACCCTCCGCCCCGGCGAGCCCAACCACGCGCTCTTCCTGCGCGGCCGCACCAGCCGCGAGGAACCGGCCCGCCTCGGTGACGCCGTGCTGTACGACGGGCCGGGCTATCCCTACGTCGTGGAGGAGTCCGGCGGCGTCGTGACCGGCGACCTCGTCACCGCCCTGCCGGAGGCGTACGGGTCCCTCCTCGCCGAGCTGGACCGGCTGGAGGAGTACCGGCCGGGCGATCCGCGCAACCTGTACGAGCGGGTGGCCCGCGAGGTGGTCCTCAGCGGCGACGGACGCCGGGTCCGGGCCTGGCTGTACCTGGCAGCGCCCCCCGTGGCGGCGCGACTGCGGACACGCGGCGGCCGCATCGAGAGCGGGGACTGGCGCGGGCGGGGCGCGTGGGGCGAAGAGGGCTGAGCCGGGGGCGCGCGGGGCCGTGCGGTCACCCGTTCACACGCTTCTCCCGGGGTTTTCCCGGCGGTGGCCGCCGGACGGCGGTGACCTGGTGAAACACCGTTGCAGAGGGGCCCCGTGGCGTCCGCCCGACACCCGTTCACCCCCTTTCTGACGCGTTCTCAGGAAGCGCGCTCGCGCCGCCGGCCCTTTGCTCGGTAGGGCAGGGCGCGACCGACGCAGCGGCACATGGGGATGCCGCGGGCCGTGGTCCTGGACGAGTTCGAGGAGCACCGATGCGACGAACGGCCGCCCGTCTGCTGACCGGTGGAACGCTCGCCCTCGCCGCCGCGGGCGCGGTCGCCGTGCCGGCGTACGGCGCGGGCGGCGGCCGGCTGGTGGTGGCCCCCGCCACCGCCGTGCCGGGCGGCGACGTCACCGTGACCACGGCGGCCTGCGGCGGCCGCGGCGCGGCGGCGGGCGACGCGGGCGCGGTCGGCGCCGGCCGGTTCACGCTGGCGCCGGGCACGGACGGCGGCGCCGCGGTCGGCCGGTTCCGGGTGCCGCCGAGCGCGCATCCGGGGACGTACGAGATCGTCGCGGAGTGCGCGTCCGACGGACACAAGGTCACCGGGGACCTGGTGGTGACGCTGAGTCCGGCGCGGGAACAGGTGTACCCGCGCGGAAGTGTGAAGACGGGGGTCGGCGGCGCCCTGGGCCCCGACCCCGTGCAGACCGCGGCCGGCGTGACGGCTCTCGCCGTCGCCGCCGCGGGCGGTACCTGGCTCCTGCATCGCCGGGCGAGAGGCGACGGGATCTGACGGACACCCTCCGCTGTCCGTCCGCCGGTACCGCATGTCCCTCCCCCTCCGGGCCCGACGCCCCTCGCGGCCCGGAGGGGGGCATGGGGCCCACCACCGAGAGGGGATCGCCGGATGCGCAGAACGCCCAGACCCCGCGGGGTCGCGAACACCGCGATAACCGTCGTCACCGGGGTCGCGCTCTGCTCGGGCGTGTGGCTGCTGGTCGGCGCGGCCGACCGCCCCGCCCCGCCCCAGCCGTCCGCGGCCGAGGCCCGCCCCGGCGGCGCCGACGTCCGCGCCGCGCCGGCGCTGCCGGCCTCCCCGCCCGACCGCGTCCGCATACCCTCCATCCACGTGGACGCCCCCCTGACGGGGCTGGGCCTGACCGAGTCCGGCAGCCTCGACGTGCCGGACCCCGCACGCGCGAACCTCGCCGGCTGGTACGAGGCCGGCGTCACCCCCGGCGAGACGGGCACCGCGATCGTCGCCGGCCACGTGGACAACGCCGACGGCCCCGCCGTCTTCTACGACCTGGGCGCCCTGAAGAAGGGCGCCGCCATCGAGGTGGACCGGCGCGACGGCGCCGTCGCGGTGTTCACGGTCGACGCGGTCGAGGTGTACGAGGCGAGCGCCTTCCCCGACCGCAAGGTGTACGGCGCCGCCCCCCGCCCCGAACTGAGGGTGATCACCTGCGGCGGCGGCTACTCCCGCTCGACCGGCTACCGGGGCAACGTGGTCGTCTTCGCCCACCTCACGGGCGCCCGCCGGTGACCTGAGCCGGTCTCACAGAGGCCGTTCGCCGGTCCCGGGAACCCTCACACCCACCGCACCGCCCCGCTGAGGGCAGCGTTCCCCGCGGGAAACAACCGTGATGCGGTCGGGAAACCTCAGCAGCGCACGCTCGACGGCATGACCTCGAATTCGCGTGTGGTGGTGATCGGCGCCGGCCTCGCGGGCGTACGACTCGCCCGCCGGCTCGGCGAGCTGGGCACGCCCGCACTGCTCGTCGGCGACGAGGAGCACGCCCCGTACAACCGGGTCCTGCTCGCCGAGGTGCTGGCCGGGCGGTACGCCCCCGAGGTGATCGCGACACCCGCGCCCGCCCGGACCGTCCGCGCCCGGGTGACCGGAATCGACCGCGACCAGCGGGCCGTGATCTGCGCGGACGGCTCCCGGATCGCGTACGGCACGCTGGTCCTGGCCACCGGCTCCAACCCCGTACTGCCCCCGCTGCGCGGCCTCTTCACCCCCGACCACGTCCTGCCCGCGGGCGTCCACGCCTTCCGGACCATGGACGACTGCCTGGGCCTGTCCGAGGCGGTCCGGCCGGGCGTGCGGGCCGTCGTCATCGGCGGCGGGCTGCTCGGCGTCTCCGCCGCCCGCGCCCTCGCGCTGCGCGGCGCGCAGGTCGTCCTCGCCCAGCAGGCCGAGCGGCTCATGGAGCGCCAGCTCGACCCGGCGGCCTCCGCCCTGGTGCGCGCCCACCTCGCCGGCCTCGGCGTGGAGATCCACACCGAGTGCCGGGTGCGGGACGTCCGCTGCGTCGGCGGCGCCGTCCGCTCGGTCGAGATGGCCGACGGATACGCCCTCGACGCCGAGCTGGTGGTGCTGGCCTGCGGGGTCTCCCCGCGCGCCGGCCTGGCCAGGGACGCGGGCATCGACGTCGGCAAGGGCATCCTCGTCGACGACGAACTGCGCACCTCGGACCCGCACATCCATGCGATCGGGGACTGCGCGCAGCACGACGGGACCGTGTACGGGCTGGCGGCTCCCGCGTACGAACAGGCCGACGCGCTCGCCGCGTTGCTGGCCGGGAACGCCGACTCCCGCTACACCGGCACCCGTTCCCTGACCCGGCTCACCCTCTCCGGGCACGGCCCCTTCGACCTCGCCGCGTTCGGCGAGACACAGCCGCGCCCCGGCGACGACGTCGTGCAGCTCGCCGACGCCACCCGCGGCACCTACCGCAAGGTCGTCGTCCGCGACGACCGCCTGGTCGGCGGCGTGCTCGTCGGCGAACTCGGCACCGTCGGCGCGCTCGCCCGCGCCTGGGAGGGAGCAGAGCCGCTCCCGGACGACGGCCCCCTGCTCCACCTGCTCACCAACGATGGAGGCTTCTGATGACGGCCACCCCGGGGGCGAACCCCACGATCGTGCTCGTCGGCCACGGCATGGTCGGCCAGCGCTTCCTCGAAGCGCTCGCCGAGCGCGGCCTGACCGCCACGCACCGCGTGGTCGTGCTCTGCGAGGAGCCCCGCCCGGCGTACGACCGCGTGGCCCTCACCTCGTACTTCTCGGGGAAGACCCCCGAGGAACTCTCCATGACCGACATGGAGTTCATCGCCGCGCAGGGCATCGAACTGCACGTCGGCGACCCGGCGGTGACCGTCGACCGCGAGAACCGCAAGGTCACCGCCCGGTCCGGGCAGGTCTTCGACTACGACGTGCTCGTCCTGGCCACCGGCTCCTACCCGTTCGTGCCGCCGGTGCCGAACAAGGACGCCGAGGGCTGCTTCGTCTACCGCACCATCGACGACCTCCTCGCGATCGAGGAGTACGCGAAGCGCAAGGCGACGGTCGGCGCGGTCGTCGGCGGCGGCCTGCTCGGCCTGGAGGCCGCCGGAGCCCTCAAGGGACTCGGACTCACCTCCCACATCGTGGAGTTCGCGCCGCGCCTGATGCCGGTGCAGGTCGACGACGGCGGTGGCGCGGCGCTCCTGCGCACCATCGAGGACATGGGACTGAGCGTCCACACCGGCGTGGGCACCCAGGAGATCGTCGTCGACGAATCCGGCGCCGTCACCGGCATGAAGCTGTCCGACGGCTCCGAACTCGCCACCGACATGGTGGTGTTCAGCGCCGGTGTCCGCCCCCGCGACCAGCTCGCCCGCGACTGCGGACTGACGGTCGGCGAGCGCGGCGGCATCACCGTCGACGAGCAGTGCCGCACGGTGAACGACCCGCACGTCTTCGCGATCGGCGAGTGCGCGCTGGCCTCCGACGGCCGGGTGTACGGCCTGGTGGCCCCCGGCTACGAGCAGGCCGAGACGGCGGCGGCGACCATCGCCTCCGACGAGGCGTCCTTCGTCGGCGCCGACCTGTCCACCAAGCTGAAGCTGCTCGGCGTGGACGTGGCCTCCTTCGGCGACGCGCACGGCACCGCCGAGGACTGCCTCGACGTCGTCTACTCCGACTCGCGCTCCGGCCTGTACAAGAAGCTGGTCATCGGCCGCGACGGCACCCTGCTCGGCGGCATCCTCGTCGGCGACGCGGACGCCTACGGCACCCTGCGGGCGCTGACGGGCTCCGTGCCGCCGGTGGCCCCCGAGTCGCTGGTCCTGCCGGCGGACGCGGGCGGCGGCGCCCAGCTCGGCCCGTCCGCGCTGCCGGACGAGGCGGTCGTCTGCTCCTGCCACAACGTCACCAAGGGCGCGATCCGCGGCGCGGTCACCGAGCACAGCTGCACCACCGTGCCCGAGGTCAAGAAGTGCACCAAGGCCGGCACCGGCTGCGGCAGTTGCGTCAAGGTGCTCGGGCAGCTCGTCACCGCCGAGCTGGAGGCGAGCGGCGTCGAGGTCGACAAGGGCCTGTGCGGCTGCTTCGGGCAGACCCGCGAGGAGCTGTACGAGATCGTCCTCGCCCTGCGCATCAACACCTACCAGGACCTGCTGGACCGCTACGGCCGCGACGGCGCCCGCGGCGGCGACGGCTGCGACGTGTGCAAGCCCGCCGTCGCATCGATCATCGCCTCCCTCGCCCCGACGATCGGCGCGAGCGGCTACGTCCTCGACGGCGAGCAGGCCGCGTTGCAGGAGACCAACGACCACTTCCTCGCCAACCTGCAGAAGAACGGCTCCTACTCGGTCGTGCCGCGCATCCCCGGCGGCGAGATCACCCCCGAGGGCCTGATCGTGATCGGCGAGATCGCCCGCGACTTCGGCCTCTACACGAAGATCACCGGCGGTCAGCGCATCGACATGTTCGGCGCGCGCGTCGAGCAACTGCCGCTGATCTGGACCCGGCTGGTCGACGCCGGCTTCGAGTCCGGGCACGCCTACGGCAAGTCGCTGCGCACCGTGAAGTCCTGCGTGGGCCAGACCTGGTGCCGCTACGGCGTCCAGGACTCCGTCCGCATGGCGATCGACCTGGAGCTGCGCTACCGGGGCCTGCGCTCCCCGCACAAGCTGAAGTCGGCCGTCTCGGGCTGCGCCCGCGAGTGCGCCGAGGCCCAGTCGAAGGACTTCGGCGTCATCGCCACCTCCAACGGCTGGAACCTGTACGTCGGCGGCAACGGCGGCGCGACCCCGCGCCACGCCGACCTGCTGGCCCAGGACCTGTCCGACGCCGAACTGGTGCGCCTCATCGACCGGTTCCTGATGTTCTACATCCGCACCGCCGACCGCCTGGAGCGCACCTCGACCTGGCTGGAGCGCATCCCCGGCGGCCTGGACCATGTGCGGGACGTCGTCGTGGAGGACTCCCTCGGCATCTGCGAGGAGCTGGAATCCCTGATGACGGCCCATGTGGCGCACTACGCCGACGAGTGGGCGACCACCATCAACGACCCCGAGAAGCTGGCCCGGTTCGTGTCCTTCGTGAACGCGCCGGACACCCCCGACCCGGTCGTCGGCTTCGTCCCCGAGCGCGAGCAGATCAAGCCCGACCTGCCGCTGCTGACCATCGGCCACCGTCCCCTGGAAGGGAGCGCCCAGCGATGACACTGGCACCCGAGACGACCGACCTCAAGATCCAGCTGCGGTGGGGAGGTCACGACGAGGGCCCCGAGAGCTGGTTCACGGTCTGCGACCTCGACGTGCTGCTGCCCGGCCGCGGCGTGGCCGCCCTGCTGCCGGACGGCCGCCAGGTCGCCCTGTTCCGCGACCGCGGCGGAGCCCTGTACGCGATCGACAACCGCGACCCCTTCAGCGGCGCGGCGGTCCTCTCCCGCGGCCTGACGGGCACCCACCAGGGCCGCCCCTTCGTGGCCTCCCCGCTGCTGAAGCAGCGCTTCGACCTGCTGTCGGGCCAGTGCCTGGACGACGAGACGGTCCGCGTGACGACGTACGAGGTGCGCGCGGCCAGTCCCAGCCTGTCCGGCGTCTGAGGTCGAGGCCCGTTCAGGGCCGTACCCGTCCGCGGGGGCGGCAGCCCCCGGGGACGAGTACGGGCGGCGGGGGCGAGGACCCATGGCGGTCACCACCCCACCGTCCTCCGCCTCGAGCCCGCCTCAGTGCCGCCCCGGGGCCGCCGCCTCCTGCAACGGTCTGGCCGGGCGGGGCGCCTCCGCCCCGGGCCCGCCCCGCCCCGCCACCGCAGGCAGGCGGATCAGCGCGTCCAGACCGCCGCTCGGGGCGCGGCGCAGCACCGCCTCCCCGCCGCTCGCGTGGGCCAGCCGCTGCACCAGTGCCAGGCCCAGGCCCGTACCGCCCTTGGGGGCGTCGGGGGCGCGCCAGAAGCGGTCGAAGGCGCGACGGCGCTGCTCCTCGGTCATGCCGGGGCCCTCGTCCATGACGTGCAGCTCGATCCAGGCGGGACCGTTCGCGCGGTGCGGGAAGCGGCGCTCGGGGGGTGTGTGGCGGCGCGGGTCGATCGTGACCGCGGTACCGGGGGGCGACACCCGCAGGGCGTTGGAGAGCAGGTTGTCGAGGATCTGCTCCACCGCCCCGGGGACGGCCGTCACCTCGCCCCGGTAGTCGCCCGCCAGCGTCAGCCACACCCCGTGCCGCTCGTACAACGCGGCCCAGGCGCGCCGGCGTTCCTCGCACACCCGGCCGAGGTCCACCCGTTCCCGTTCGGCGGCGCTCTCGTCGAGCCGGGCCATCGCGAGCAGACCCTCCACCATCCTGGCCAGCCGGTCGGTCTCGGTCAGCGCGGCGTCGAGGCTGCCCCGGGCGTTGAGGGCGATGTCGTTCTCGAGGTTCTCCAGCCGCAGCCGCAGCGCCGCGAGCGGCGTCTTCAGCTGGTGCGAGGCCTCGCCCGCGAAGGCGCGCTGAGAGGCCAGGAGGTGTTCCAGCCGGGCGGCGGTGCGGTTGAAGGTCGCGGCGAGACTGCGCACCTCCGGCGGCCCCTTGGTGATCGCCACCGGCACGGCCGTGCCGCCGACCGCCAACTCGTTGGTGGCACGCTCCAGTTCACGGATGGGCCGGCCGGTCCAGCGGGCGATGGCGAAGCCCACGACGGCGACGGCGACGAGCGCCGCGAGTCCGCCGAGCGCCAGCAACAGCCAGACGTGGTGCACCCGTTCGTGCACCGTGCGGGTCGGCACGGTGATCCGGACGGCGCCCTGCAGCTCGCCGCCCTGCGCCACCGGGGTGGCCACAGCCAGGTACTCGACCCCGCCGATGGTGGAGGTGCGCACGTCCGCCGTGGCCGTCCCCCGCAGCGCGGCGGCGATGCCGGGCCAGGAGGCGAGTCTGCGCTCCTCGTCGGCGGTCAGCGGATGCGAACTGGCCAGCAGACCGCCCGACCCGTCGACGATCAGCACCTTGCCGCCGATCCGCTCGGCGCAGTGTGCGGCCCGCCCGGGAAGGTCCTGCGCGGCGCGGCCTTCGGCGATGGACAGCGAGGCGAACGCCGACACCGAGTCCGCCTCGTCCTCGGCCAGGCCGGTCACCCGCTCGCGCTCGCCCCGCGAGTACACGAACCCCAGCGGGATCTCCAGACAGGCCAGGAGCAGCACGGCGAGCGTGAGATAGCTGAACAGCAGCCGCCGGGTCATCGAGAGGCCGCCGACCACTGCTGCGAGGGGTGCGGTTCGCCGTAGGCGGGCGGTTCGTGCGCCGATGGACGCGCACCCGGTGGGGCCGACTGCACCGCCAGCCGGAAGCCCACCCCGCGCAGCGTCTGGATCCACGCCGGGTTGCCCAACTTCCTCCGCAGGGTGGCGACATGGACGTCGAGGGTCTTCGTCGGGCCCTCGTAGTGCGGGTCCCACACCCGGTCGAGGATCTGCTGCCGGGAGTAGACCGCCCCCGGGTCCTCGGTGAGCAGCGCGAGCAGTTCGAACTCCTTGGGCGTGAGCGCCACGGCGCCCTCCCCCACCCACACCTGCCGCGTCCGCCGGTCGACGACCAGGGGCCCGACCTCCCCGCCGGCGACCTCGACGGGCGCGGGCACCGGGTCGTAGGGGGCGGGGGTGTGGGCGGTGTGGACACTGGGGGCGTACGCGGGGGCCGGGGCGGAGTGGGGGGCGTGGGTCCGGGGCGCGGGGGCCTGGGTTCGGGGCGCTGAGGCCTGGGTTCGGGGCGCGGGGGCGGTGAAGTCCGTGCCGCCGAAAGGCTCGCCGGTGAAGGGTTCGCCGCCGAAGGGCTCCCCGCCGAACGGGGCCCGTCCGTCCACGGGGACGCCCGCGGGGGGTTCCGCTCCCCCGAACTCGGCTCCTCCGAACTCGGGCGTGACCACCCCGCGTTGGGTCCGCCGTGTCACCGCCCGCACCCGAGCCACCAGCTCCCGCATACTGAACGGCTTCGCCAGGTAGTCGTCGGCCCCCAGCTCCAGGCCCAGCACGCGGTCGGCCTCCTCGCCCCGCGCGCTGAGGATGATGACGGGGACGTCCGAGACCTGCCGGATGCCGCGGCAGACGTCGATGCCGTCGATGTCCGGCAACCCCAGGTCGAGCAGGACGACATCGCCGTACGGCCCTCTCAACCCCTCGCCACCGGTGCGCACATGGTGCACCGTCAGCCCGAAGTTCCCGAGACCCTCGACGAGCGGTTCGGCGATCGTCTGGTCGTCCTCGATGAGCAGGACTCGTACGCCCATGCGTTTCCGTCTCTCCCGTGAACCGATTTCGCGTGTTCCGTGGAGCCGTCACGCTACAAGAACGGTCAGTAATACGTCGATCGATTCCAGCCCTGTGTGATCAGCGGCTCAGCATCGGACAAAATATGTCCCGACCCTGTCGACGATTTAGTGTTCCTCTAACCTTCGCCTGGCGATCGCCCCTCTACGGTGAGTCAGGCCTGGTCGGCCTCGTCCCTCCGACCAGGCCTCACCTGGCCGGACACACCCCACCGGGAGGAACCGTGAAGGCATTGCTGGACCGCGCGCGCTCGTTCAAGCGACGGGTCGACTTCGAAAGCGGCGAATACCGGAGGCTGGCCGAAGGCCAATATCCCGAGGCATTGTTCATCACCTGCTCGGACTCACGGGTGATACCCGCGCTCATCACCGGAGCGCGCCCCGGAGAGATATTCGAGCTGCGCAACGCGGGCAATATCGTCCCGCCGCACAGCCGGCCGGGCGCCTCGGGCGAGGCCGCCACCATCGAGTACGCACTGGAGGTGCTCGGCGTTCAGGACGTCGTCGTGTGCGGTCACTCCCACTGCGGTGCGATGGGCGCGCTCAAGTCGGGCGACGACCTCTCCGCCCTGCCCGGCGTGGACGCCTGGCTGCAACTGGCCCGCCCCCGGCTGGCGTCCGTCCTGGACGGGGAAGCGGCAGCCCCCACGCTGCCCGACGTCGTCCAGCGGAACGTCGTCAACCAGCCGGCGGTGCTGCGTGGTTACCCGGCGGCCCGGCGGCGGCTCGACGAGGGACGGCTGCGACTGCACGGCTGGTACTACGAGGTGGACACCGGTCAGGTGCACGAGCTGGACGACGACGGCCTGTTCCGGGTGCACGCGGCATGAGCGGCGCACACGCACGGCACGGCTGGGGCCGGGGCGGCGGTTCGGGGTCGCCGGGGACGGAAAGCCCGGTCGGAGCACGGGACTTCGCCGCGGACGGCGGGTTCCCCGGCGCGCCGCCACGACCGGCAGGACCACCGGCCGGGTACGGAGCGCCGGCCGGGTACGGAGCGTCGGCCGGGTACGGAGCGTCGGCCGGGCACGGCACGTCTGACGCCCGCAGCGAGACGGCCTCCTTCGACCGCGCGGCCGAGTTCGACCGCGCGGCCGACTTCGACCGCGCCGCCGACTTCGACCGGGGCTTTCCCGCGCCGGACGGCAGCGACCCCTTCGACCGCAGCGACCTCTTCACCCCGGAACCGGCGAACGCGCCGCCGGCCGCCGAACGGCCCTCCCTCGGGAAGGCGTTCGCCTTCGTGCGCGGGAAGGCCTCCGGCGGCGGGGAGTCCGCCGCCGGCGTGTCCTCCGCCGCCCCGAAGGGCGACCTGGCCACCGAGATCACCGCGTCCCTCGTCGTCTTCCTGGTCGCGCTCCCGCTGTGCATCGGCGTGGCCGTGGCCTCCGGGGTCCCCGCCGAGCTGGGCATCATCTCGGGTGTCATCGGCGGCCTGGTGGTGGGCATGGCCCGCGGCAGCACCCTCCAGGTCAGCGGCCCGGCCGCCGGTCTCGCCGCGCTGGTCTCGGAGACGGTGCTGGAGCACGGCGTCGTCATGCTCGGCGTGATCGTGTTCTTCTCCGGGCTGCTTCAGATCGTCCTCGGGCTGGTCAGGTTCGGCCGGTTCTTCCAGGCGATCTCCCTGGCCGTCGTCCAGGGCATGCTCGCCGGCATCGGCCTGCCGCTGATGTTCAGCCAGGCCTACCCGGCGGCCGACGCGAAAGCTCCCGGAACGCCGATCGAGAACATGGCCGGCATCCCCGGACTGCTCGCGGACACCTTCGGCGACCCGCAGACGATGATCGCGGCCGGCCTCGGCATCGCCACGGTCGTCCTGAGCTTCCTGTGGAAGAAGGCGCCCGGCCCGGTCAACAAGATCCCGGCCGCACTGGTCGCCGTGGGCGTCGGCATCGCGATCGCCGCGCTGCCCGGCGTGGAGGTGAAGACCCTCCAGGTGGGCAATCTCCTCGCCGCCGTCGACGTGCCCGGCGCAGGGCAGTTCGCGGGTCTCGCGGACGCCGGCGTCATCACCGCGATCCTGACCTTCACCGTGATCGCGTCCGCCGAGTCGCTGTTCACCGCGGCCGCGGTCGACCGAATGCACGACGGACCGCGCACCCGCTACAACCCCGAGCTGATCGCGCAGGGCGCCGGCAACACGGTCGCCGGACTCCTCGGCGCGCTGCCCATCACCGCGGTGGTGGCCCGCAGTTCGGCCAACGTCCAGGCGGGCGCCAAGACGCGGCTCTCCCGCACCCTGCACGGCCTGTGGCTGCTCGCCTTCGCCCTGCTGCTCCCCCAGGTGCTGGCACTGATCCCGGTCTCGGTCCTCGCGGGTGTGCTCATCCACAGCGGCTGGAAGCTGTTCGCGCCCGCGGAGTTCCCGAAGATGTGGAAGCAGGACCGCGGCGAGTTCACGGTGATGACGCTCACCACGCTGGTCATCGTGGCGACCGCGCTGCTGGAGGGCGTCCTGTTCGGTCTTGCGGCGGGGATCGTGCTGGCGGCGGTGCGGATGTCGCAGACGGTGATCCGGCAGCACGTGGAGGACGACACCGCGAAGGTGGTGATGGCGGGGAACGCGACGTTCCTGCGCCTGCCCCAGGTCATCGAGGCCCTGGAGGCCGCGGCCGAGTCGGGCAGGCCCAGGATCAGGCTCGACCTGACCGGCGTGACCCACCTCGACCACGCCTGCCGCAGCCAGGTGGAGGAGTTCACCGCCCAGCAGCGCGGCAAGGGTCTGCGGGTGGAACTGCTGATGCCGGGTCCGGCGAAGCCGCGGAGCACGGAGGAGGCCACCGCGCAGCCGGCGGAGCCGGCGACGGACCGGCACCCGGCCGGCTCCACAGCAGCGGGCCGTCTCCCCCGCCGCCCGACCTTCGCCCCCGGGAGGCCCGCCCGGCACGGCTCGGAGACCTCCCCCGAGCCGCCTCGTGCCCACGCCGACGCCCACGCCCCGGCCGCCGCCCCCGGCCCCACGGCCGAGTGGTTCTACCTGGACACCCGGCCCATGCCGGAGGACTTCGCGGAGCGGTACGCACAGGAATACGCCCCGGGGTACGCGCAGAACTGAGCCCCGCCCGCCGGGGGATGTCGGCTACCCCTTGAGCCCCTCGAACCGCACCCCCGTGAGCCGCTCCGACTCCGTCCACAGCCGTTCGCCCGCCCGGTCCTCCAGGGTCCAGGGGGCCCGCCACGACGGGCCGGGCGCCCCGCGCCACATCGCGCGGGACGGGCCGGTGAAGGAGTCGGGGCGCACGCCCGGCGCGGTCGCGGCGTACAGGGTGGGCAGGGCACCCTCCTCGGCGGACTGGGCGAAGACGCGGTTGCCGGCCTCCACCAGCCGTTCGGCGCGCCGGCGCCCCTCGGCGCGGACCCCGGCGGTCTGGAGGTTGGTCGCCGCGTACCCGGGGTGCGCGGCCGCCGCGATCACCTCGGCGCCGGCTTCGTCGAGCCGTCGGGCCAGTTCGTGGGTGAAGAGCAGGTTGGCGGTCTTGGACCGACCATAGGCGATCCAACGGCGGTAACGCCGCTCGCTGTTGAGGTCGTGCGGGTCGATGTTGCCGAGCACGTGGGCCATGCTGGAGACGGTCACCACGCGCGCGCCGGGCGTGTCGAGCAGCGTGGGCAGCAGCAACCCGGTGAGGGCGAAGTGGCCGAGGTGGTTGACGCCGAACTGCGTCTCGAAGCCGTCGGCGGTGGTGCCGTAGGGCAGCGCCATCACACCGGCGTTGTTGACGAGCAGGTCGAGCCGCGCATGGGGAAGACGGGCCGCGAACTCCCGTACGGAGGCGAGGTCTCCGAGATCCAGTGGCCGCAACTCGATCTCGGCGCCCGGCACTTCACCGGCCAGCCGCTCGACGGCCTCCCGCCCGCGTGACTCGCTGCGGCAGGCCAGCACCACGTGTGCGCCCCGCCGGGCCAGCTCCCGCGCCGTGACATACCCGATCCCGCTGTTGGCGCCGGTGACGACCGCCGTGCGGCCGGACTGATCGGGGATGTCGGGCGTGCTCCAGGCGACAGACATGAAGCTCTCCTTCCGCTTATGCCCCCAGCGTAGGCACGCCCGTCCGTGCGCCCGCATCCCGACACCTCCCCATTACGTCATGTCCACGACACGGTTACCCTGCGCTTCTAGCCTCTCTCACCGCACGACCCCGCCGCCGGCCGGTGGCGGGCCGGTGTCGACACTCCTGGAGCTGACGTGGAACGTCGTACCCTCCTGCGTGCGGCCGTGCTCGGCGGGACCTCCGCCGCGCTCGGCGGAACCCTGTGGCGCGGCGCCGCGTACGCCGCGCCCGCCCAGCCCGGCGCCGGACCGTACGGGGCGCTCGGCGCTCCGGACGCGAGCGGCATCCGCCTCCCGGCCGGTTTCACCAGCCGGGTGATCGCCCGCTCCGGGCAGACAGTGCCCGGCACCTCGTACACCTGGCACAACGCCCCCGACGGCGGAGCGTGTTACGCCGACGGAACCGGCTGGATCTACGTGTCCAACTCGGAGATCAACCCGTCGGGCGGCGCGAGCGCGGTGCGGTTCTCCTCGACGGGGACGGTCACCTCGGCGTACCGCGTGCTGTCCGGCACCCGCACCAACTGCGCCGGCGGGAAGACGCCTTGGAACACCTGGCTGTCCTGCGAGGAGGTCGACCGGGGGTACGTCTACGAGACCGATCCGTGGGGAGTGAAGGCGGCGGTGCGGCGGGACGCGATGGGCCGCTTCAAGCACGAGGCGGCGGCCGCCGACCCGGTCCGTCAGGTGATCTACCTGACGGAGGACGTCTCCGACGGCTGCTTCTACCGCTTCCGCCCGACGACCTGGGGCGACCTGTCCGCCGGGACGCTGGAGGTGCTGGTGGCGGGCAGCGCGACCAGCGGCCCGGTCCGCTGGTCCCGGGTCCCCGACCCCACCGGCGCCACCGCCACCCGCAACCAGGTGTCCGGCGCCAAGCGCTTCAACGGCGGCGAGGGCTGCTACTACGCCGACGGCGCCTGCTGGTTCACGACGAAGGGCGACAACCGCGTCTGGCGGTACAACCCCGCCGCCGAGACCATCGAACTCGCCTACGACGACTCCCTGGTGGCGAGCGGCACACCCCCGCTCACGGGCGTGGACAACGTCACCGGCACCGCGTCCGGCGACCTGTTCGTCGCGGAGGACGGCGGCAACATGGAGATCTGCGTCATCACCCCGGACGACGTCGTCGCCCCCTTCCTCCGCGTCGACGGCCAGTCCCTCTCGGAGATCACCGGCCCGGCCTTCTCCCCCGACGGCACCCGCCTCTACTTCTCCAGCCAGCGCGGCACCTCGGGCAGTTCGTCGGGCGGCATCACCTACGAAATACGGGGCCCGTTCCGCTCGTGACCCCAACGGGACCCGTCCACCCTGCCGGTTCACACAATCATCACAACTAGGCCACATCTGCTCCACTTCAATGGATCACGGCTTACCGTCGTCCCTTCAAGCACCAGCCCTGGGGGGACGACACCATGACCAACCCGTACGCCACCGCTGCTCCCGTCCCGCCCAAGTGGGCCCGCAAGCGCTTCGTCCTGCCGGCCCTGGCACTGGCGCTGTTCGTCGGCGTCGGCATCGGCGCCGGCGACGACGGGAAGGCCGCCTCTGACGCCAAGCCCCTCTCGGCCGAGCCCCGCCCGACGGTGACCGTCACCACGACGGCCACGGCGACTGCCACGGCGGCGCCACGCCCCGCCACGACCGTGACGGCCACGGCGACGGTGAAGGTGCAGGTCACCAAGACGGTCACCGCGCCGGCACCGGCGAACGACGACACGACGTCCGACGACCAGGGCACCTCCGGGGGCTCCGGCGGCGCCGACGTGTACTACGCCAACTGCACCGAGGCCCGGGCCGCCGGCGCCACCCCGCTGCACCCGGGCGACCCCGGCTACGACCGCCACCTCGACCGCGACGGCGACGGCTCGGCCTGCGAGTAGCAGCCCCCGAAGCCCGGCCCACACAACACAAGAGGGCGACACCCCCGCACAGGGTGTCGCCCTCCTCTTGCGTGCCGGAGCCGTCGCGATCGGTGCTGAGGGTCGGGGACCGCGGCGGCTCCGGGGTCGGGCGGGCCCTCGGGGATGCCGAGGACCCGGCGGGGTCAGCGGTGGTCGCTGCCCGTGGACTGCGTGGCCGCCCGGCCCGCTTCCAGGCGGGCCACCGGGATGCGGAACGGGGAGCAGGAGACGTAGTCCAGGCCGGCCTCGTGGAAGAAGTGCACCGACTCCGGGTCGCCGCCGTGCTCGCCGCAGACGCCCAGCTTGAGGTCGGGGCGGGTCGCACGGCCCGCCTCCGCCGCCAGCTTGACCAGCGAGCCCACGCCGTCCTTGTCGATCGTCTCGAACGGGGAGACGCCGAAGATGCCCTTCTCCAGGTAGGCCGTGAAGAACGAGGCCTCCACGTCGTCGCGGGAGAAGCCCCACACCGTCTGGGTGAGGTCGTTCGTGCCGAAGGAGAAGAACTCCGCCGCCTCGGCGATCTGGCCCGCCGTGAGCGCGGCGCGCGGCAGCTCGATCATCGTGCCGATCGCGAGCTTCAGCTCGGTGCCCGTGGCCTCCTGCACCTCGGCGATGACCTGGTCGGCCTCCTCCCGCACGATCTCCAGCTCCTGAACCGTGCCGACGAGCGGGATCATGATCTCGGCGCGCGGGTCGCCCTTGGCGTTGCGGCGCTCGGCGGCCGCCTCGGCGATGGCGCGGACCTGCATCGTGAACAGGCCGGGGATGACCAGGCCGAGCCGTACGCCGCGCAGACCCAGCATCGGGTTCTGCTCGTGCAGACGGTGGACGGCCTGGAGCAGGCGCAGCTCGTTCTCGTGGGGCTCCTGACGGGACTCCGCCAGGGCCACGCGGACCGACAGCTCGGTGATGTCGGGGAGGAACTCGTGCAGCGGCGGGTCCAGGAGGCGGATCGTCACCGGGAGGCCGTCCATCGCCGAGAAGAGCTCGACGAAGTCCTTCTTCTGCAGCGGGAGCAGCGCCTTCAGGGACTCCTCGCGCTCGGCCTCCGTGTCGGCCAGGATCAGCCGCTCGACCAGCTCACGGCGGTCGCCGAGGAACATGTGCTCCGTGCGGCACAGGCCGATGCCCTGGGCGCCGAAGCGGCGGGCGCGCAGCGCGTCCTCGGCGTTGTCTGCGTTGGCGCGGACCCTCAGGCGCCGCTTGCGGTCGGCGAAGGCCATGATCCGGTGGACCGCCTCGACCAGTTCGTCGGCGTCGTGGGCGCCGGCGTGCATACGGCCCTCGAAGTACTCCACGACCGGGGAGGGGACCACCGGGACCTCGCCCAGGTAGACCTTGCCGGAGGAGCCGTCGATGGAGATGACGTCGCCCTCCTCCACCACGTGGCCGCCCGGCACGGTCATCCGGCGGCGCTTGGTGTCGACCTCGAGCTCCTCCGCGCCGCAGACACAGGTCTTGCCCATGCCGCGCGCGACGACGGCCGCGTGGGAGGTCTTGCCGCCGCGGGAGGTGAGGATGCCCTCCGCCGCGATCATGCCGTCGAGGTCGTCGGGGTTGGTCTCACGGCGGACCAGGATGACCTTCTCGCCCGAGCGGGACCACTTGACGGCGGTGTACGAGTCGAAGACCGCCTTGCCGACCGCCGCGCCCGGTGAGGCGGCGATGCCCCGGCCGACCTGCGCGATCTTCGCGTCCTCGTCGAAGCGGGGGAACATCAGCTGGGCGAGCTGGGCGCCGTTGACGCGCTGGAGCGCCTCCGCCTCGTCGATGAGCCCCTGGTCCACGAGCTGCGTCGCGATGCGGAAGGCCGCGCCCGCGGTGCGCTTGCCGACGCGGGTCTGGAGCATCCACAGCTGGCCGCGCTCGATGGTGAACTCGATGTCGCAGAGATCCTTGTAGTGGTTCTCCAGGGTCTCCATGATCTGCATCAGCTGGTCGTACGACTTCTTGTCGATCGACTCCAGCTCCGCGAGCGGGACCGTGTTGCGGATGCCCGCGACGACGTCCTCGCCCTGGGCGTTCTGGAGGTAGTCGCCGTAGACGCCCTGGTGGCCGGAGGCGGGGTCGCGGGTGAAGGCGACGCCGGTGCCGGAGTCGGGGCCGAGGTTGCCGAAGACCATGGAGCAGACGTTGACGGCCGTGCCGAGGTCGTGCGGGATGCGCTCCTGGCGCCGGTACAGCTTGGCGCGGTCGCCGTTCCACGAGTCGAAGACGGCCTTGATGGCGAGGTCCATCTGCTCGCGCGGGTCCTGCGGGAAGTCCCGGCCGGCCTCGGTCTTGACGATCTTCTTGAACTTGGTGACGAGCTTCTTGAGGTCGGCCGCCTCCAGCTCGGTGTCGACGGTGACCTTCTTGGCCGCCTTCGCCGCCTCCAGCGCGTCCTCGAACAGCTCGCCGTCGACGCCGAGGACGGTCTTGCCGAACATCTGGATGAGGCGGCGGTAGGAGTCCCAGGCGAAGCGGTCGTCGCCGGCCTGCTTGGCCAGGCCCTGGACCGACTTGTCGGAGAGCCCGATGTTCAGGACGGTGTCCATCATGCCGGGCATGGAGAACTTGGCGCCCGAGCGGACGGAGACGAGGAGCGGGTCGTCGGCCTGGCCGAGCTTCTTGCCCATCTTGCCCTCGAGGGCGTCGAGGTGGGCGCTGACCTCGTCACGCAGTGCCACCGGCTCGTCGCCGCTGTCGAGGTAGACCTTGCAGGCCTCGGTGGTGATGGTGAACCCGGGCGGGACCGGCAGGCCCAGGTTCGTCATCTCGGCGAGGTTCGCGCCCTTGCCGCCGAGGAGGTCCTTGAGGTCCTTGTTGCCCTCGGTGAAGTCGTAGACGAACTTCACGCTCTCAACGGTCGCGGCCTGATCGGCTACCGGGAGATCTTTGTTTTCCGACACGGGTCTCGACTCCTCGAGGACGCGGTGGCTGCCCTGACGGCCAGGAACATACCCAGATCGAAGGCTTCTGGGTACGTCCACTTGCGCGTCATGCGCCCGTAACCGGTCGCCCGCCACGGGATCGAAAGTCAAAGCTGGGCAAGCGTTGAGCAGCCTATGTTTTCACTTCTTGAACGCAAGCCTCTCGACGAGCCCCGCAAAACGCTCATCTGAGCGGCTTGCGCCACGCTTGATTTCGATCGATGAACGATCAAAGGGTGGCACTCAGTGCCAGTCCTTGAGGAAGTGCATCCGCTCATGATCCGCTCATCTGAGCGCTGCCCCTATCAAGGGTGGCGAGAATCACGCTGCCACGGCCGGGCGGATTTCACCATCCGGACGACGCGCCGAAGTCGCGTGCGGACGGGAATCATGCTCGGCGGCGGACCCGTCGGCGCTGATCACGGCGGTGGACGGGGCACGGGGGACTTGGCGGGGCGTTTGCACGGTGTTTGCCCGCCGCTGGCCGTGCGGGGTGAACACCGGCCTGGAGCAAGCCGTACGAAAGGTGGCGGATCCCATGGCCCCCTGTCGGGTCCGCCGCTCCACCCGGCTTCGTACGGAAGGACCTCTCGGGTGCCCGCCTCCACACGCTCTCGCCACCTGCCCGACCCGAAGGAACCCGAGGACCCCGGGACGACCGCTGAGAATCCCGGGATCACTGAGAAGCCCGGGACCACCGGGAAGGCTGAGAACCCCGAGACCACCGGGACCTCCGAGGAACCCGAGGCCGCCGGGAACTCCGAGACCTCGCCTGACGCCGGGAACCCCGAGCCCCCGCAGGACACCGAGCCCGGGAAACCCGAGAACCTGCAGAACGCCGAAACGCCGGAGAGCGACGAGCCCACCGGCACCCCCGAGCCCGCCGAAACCCCCGAGGCTTCAGCGAGCGCCGAAGATTCCGAGAACACCGAGAACGCCTCCCGGCAGCCCCGCCCGGCCTCCTTCCTGGCCCGTCTCGCGCACTGGCGTTCCTGGCGGGGCCGGCATCCGCGTGCCGCGCGGGCGCTGCGCTGGACGGCGACGATCCTGTCCGCCGTGCTCGTGCTCGGCGCCCTGCTGCTGCCGAACCAGCTCCAGATGCTGCGCACGGACCAGTTCCTGCGGCTTCCCGGCGAGGCGATCATCGCGGCGGCCCTGCTGCTGGCGCTGCCGCGCAAACCCCGGGTGGCGGTCGCCGCCGCCGGCGGGGTGGTCCTCGCGGCGCTGACCGTGCTGAACATGCTGGACATGGGGTACGCCGAGTACCTCGGCCGCACCTTCAACCCGATCCTGGACTGGGGGCTGCTGGACGACGCCCAGTCCTACGTCGCCGACTCGATGGGCGAGGCGGTCGCCGTCGGCGCGGCCGTCGGCGTGGTGCTGCTGGTCGTGGGGCTGTTCGCCTCCATGGCGCTGGCCGTGGTGCGGCTGGGCAACCTGCTGGCGGACCACCGGCAGACCGCGACCCGGGCCACGCTGGCCGCGGGCACGGTGTGGATGACCTGCTCGGCCCTCGGGCTGCAGTACACGGGCGAGCCGATCGCCCAGGACCGGGCCGCGACCGCCCTGACCGACAAGGCCAGGGAGGTGCGCAAGACCCTGCGGGACGAGGCGGCCTTCGAGAAGGAGACCCGCGTCGACGCCTTCGGGAACACACCCCCCGCGCAACTGCTGCCCGACCTGCGCGGCAAGGACGTGATCTTCACGTTCATCGAGAGCTACGGCCGGGTCGCCCTGACGGACCCGGAGATCTCACCCGGTGTGGACCGGGCCCTCGACGCCGGCCGGCAGGCGCTGACGAAGGCCGGTTACCGCGCCAAGAGCGGCTGGCTGACGTCCTCGACGTTCGGCGGCGGAAGCTGGCTCGGGCACTCCACCACGATGTCGGGGCTGTGGATCGACAACCAGCAGCGCTACCGCACGGTGATGAACAGCGACCATCTGAGCCTGACCAAGGCGTTCGGCAAGACCGGCGCCTGGGACACGGTCGGGATCATGCCGGGTGTGCAGAAGGCCTGGCCGGAGCAGCGGTACTACGGCCTGGACAAGGTCTACAACGCCTTCCAGATGGGGTACCAGGGGCCCGCGTTCAGCTGGTCGACCATGCCCGACCAGTACGCCCTGGAGTCGTTCCAGCGTCTGGAACACGGCAAGGACCGCGCCAAGCCGCTGATGGCGGAGATCATCCTGACCTCCAGCCACCAGCCGTGGGCCCCGGTGCCGGAGATGGTCGACTGGAAGGACCTCGGCGACGGTTCGGTCTTCGACAGCATCGAGAAGAAGGGTCAGAAGGCCTCCGACATCATCAGCGACTCCGGCAAGTCGCGTGTGGCGTACGGCAAGTCGGTGGAGTACTCGGTGACCGCGCTGACCCAGTGGCTGGAGCGCTACGGCACCGACGACACCGTGCTGGTCTTCCTCGGCGACCACCAGCCGATCACCCGGGTCAGCGGGAACACCTCCGTGCGGGACGTGCCGGTGTCGATCGTGGCGAAGGACCCGAAGGTGCTCGACAAGATCGCCGGCTGGAAGTGGACGGACGGGCTGAAGCCCGCGCCCGACGCCCCGGTGTGGAGGATGGACTCGTTCCGCGACCGCTTCCTGACGGCGTACGGCTCGACGCCGCATCCGACGAAGTGAGCGGCCGCGGCCGGGCCGGTCAGCCCCCGGACGTGTCCAGTTCCGCGTCCTCGCCGACGCCGGCACAGTCGTAGGGGTCCTTGAGCCAGCCGTCCGGCAGCACCACCCGGTTGTTGCCGGAGGTCCGGCCGCGGGGCCCGTCGGCGCCGGCGGGCCAGGGCTGGTCGAGGTCCAGTTCGTCGAGCCCGGCGCGCAGTTCGGCCAGCGAGGAGGTGATCGCGAGCCGCCGCCGCATCTCGGAGCCGACGGCGAAGCCCTTGAGGTACCAGGCGACGTGCTTGCGGAAGTCGACGACGCCCTTGGACTCGTCGCCGATCCACTCGCCGAGCAGGCCGGCGTGCCGGAGCATGACGTCGGCGACCTCGCGCAGGGAGGGCCGCGCGATGTCCTCGGTCCGGCCCTCGAAGGCGGCGACGAGGTCCGCGAACAGCCACGGCCGGCCCAGGCAGCCGCGCCCGACGACGACGCCGTCGCAGCCGGTCTCCCGCACCATCCGCAGCGCGTCCTCGGCGGACCAGATGTCGCCGTTGCCGAGGACGGGGATCTCCGGGACGTGTTCCTTCAGCCGGGCGATGGCCTCCCAGTCGGCGGTGCCGCCGTAGTGCTGGGCGGCCGTGCGGCCGTGCAGGGCGATGGCGGTGACGCCCTCCTCGACGGCGATGCGGCCGGCGTCGAGGTAGGTGATGTGGTCGTCGTCGATGCCCTTGCGCATCTTCATCGTCACCGGGAGGTCCCCGGCGCCGCTGACCGCCTCGCGCAGGATGGCGCGCAGCAGGTGGCGCTTGTACGGCAGGGCCGAGCCGCCGCCCTTCCTGGTCACCTTGGGGACGGGGCAGCCGAAGTTGAGGTCGATGTGGTCGGCGAGGCCCTCCTCCGCGATCATGCGGACGGCCTTGCCGACGGTCGCGGGGTCGACGCCGTACAGCTGGATCGAGCGCGGCTTCTCGGTCGCGTCGAAGTGGATCAGCTGCATGGTCTTCTCGTTGCGTTCGACCAGCGCGCGGGTGGTGATCATCTCGCTCACGAACAGGGCCTTGAAGCCGCCGTCGCCGCCCTTCGCCTCGCCTCCGGCGAAGCCTTCATCTCCGGCGAAGCCCGCGCCTTCGGCGAAGTGCCTGCACAGGGTGCGGAAGGGGGCGTTGGTGATGCCGGCCATCGGGGCCAGCACGACGGGGGTCCGGACGGTGTGCGGGCCGATCTGCAGCGTCGTGTTCTTGGTGGGCGCGGTCGTGGGCATCCCCCCATTCTCACCCACCGCATGGCGGGACGACGATATTCATTAGTTAGGCGTACTATGCATGCATGCCCGAGCTCAGCCACCGCCGACGTCTGCTCGTCCTCGCGATCTGCTGCATGAGCCTGCTGATCGTGAGCCTGGACAACACCGTCCTCAATGTGGCGCTGCCCGCCGTGCAGCGCGACCTGCACGCCTCCACCGCCGGTCTGCAGTGGACCATCGACGCCTACACGCTGGTCCTGGCCGCGCTGCTGATGCTCGCGGGTTCCACCGCGGACCGGATCGGCCGCCGGAAGGTGTTCCTGGCGGGCCTGGTGCTGTTCTCGGCCGGTTCCCTGCTCTGTTCCCTCGCGCCGAACCTGGAGCTGCTGATCGCGGCGCGGATGGTGCAGGCCGTCGGCGGGTCGATGCTCAACCCGGTCGCCATGTCGATCATCACCAACACCTTCACCGACCCCCGCGAGCGCGCCCGCGCGATCGGCGCGTGGGGCGCTGTCGTCGGCATCTCGATGGCGGCGGGCCCGCTGGTGGGCGGGGTGCTGGTGGAGTCCGTCGGCTGGCGCTCCATCTTCTGGCTCAACCTGCCGGTCGGCCTCGCCGCCCTGCTGCTCACCCTGCGGTTCGTTCCCGAGTCCCGGGCCCCCAAGGCACGCCGCCCCGACCCGGTCGGCCAGTTGCTGGTCATCGCCCTCTTCGGCTCCCTGACGTACGCGATCATCGAGGCGCCGACGGCCGGAGCCGCCACCAGCCTGCCCTTCGGGGCGGTCGCGCTGGCCGCCCTGGCCGGGCTGCTGCGCTACGAGCCCCGGCGCGAGGAGCCCCTCATCGACCTGCGGTTCTTCCGGTCGGCGCCGTTCACCGGGGCCACGGTGATCGCGGTCAGCGCGTTCGCCGCGCTCGGCGGCTTCCTGTTCCTGTCGACGCTCTACCTGCAGAACGTGCGCGGTCTGGACGCCCTGCACGCCGGTCTGTGGATGCTGCCGATGGCGCTGCCCACGTTCCTGTGCGCGCCGCTGTCCGGGCGGCTCGTCGGCAGTACGGGACCGCGGCTGCCGCTGCTCGTCGCCGGGGCGGCGATGACGGCGAGCGCGGTGCTGTTCGCCGCGTTCGACGCGGAGACCTCCGACGGCACGCTGTTCCTCGGGTACGCCCTGTTCGGCATCGGCTTCGGATTCGTCAACGCGCCGATCACCAACACGGCGGTGTCCGGCATGCCCCGCGCCCAGGCGGGCGTCGCCGCCGCCGTCGCCTCCACCAGCCGCCAACTGGGGCAGACCCTCGGCGTCGCGGTGGTCGGCGCGCTGCTGGCGGCGGGCGTCGGGAGTTCCTCGTACCGGGAGGCGTTCGTGTCCGCCGCGACGCCGGGGTGGTGGGTCCTGACCGCCTGCGGGCTCGCCGTCCTCACGGTCGGCGCGGCCACCACGGGCCCCTGGGCCCGCGGCACCGCCGAACGGGCCGCGGCGCAGTTGGACGCCGAGGAGATCAAGGAGGCGGTGGGCGCACCGGGCCCCCGCTGAGCGGACCGGCCCGGCCCGGCGCTCACGCCGCCGGCACGGCGGGCGCCTCGCGGCAGGCGATCTCGTGCAGCAGCTCCAGCCGCCGCCTCGACTCCTCGTCCGCCGGCGTGAACGTCACCATCCGCGCCCCCTGTTCGGGGCGGAGCCAGAGATCGACGTGGTGCAGGGTGAGCGGGCCCACGTGGTGGTTGACGAAGTACTTGGTCCGGCTGCGGGCGCTGACGACCTCGTAGCGCTCCCAGTTCTCGCGGAACTCCGGTGACTCCGTCTGGAGCCGCTTGACCAGCATCTTCCAGGCCGGCTCGGTGAGGTGGCCGGCCATCGCGGCGCGCAGCTTGGCGGCCATCAGCCGCATCGTCTCCTCCAGGTGGACGACGGTCGCGCGCCAGTCGGGGTGGGTGTGGACGAGGAGCATGCAGTTGCGGTCCTCGGGCGGGATCGCGTCGAGGTCGCCCATGAGGCGGGCGTAGGTGCGGTTGTAGGCGAGGATGTCGTAGCGGCTGTTCTGGACGCAGGCCGGGAGGGGTTCGAACTGGCGCAGCGTCTCGCGCAGGGCGTCGCTGACCCCTTCGCAGGCCGCGGTGGGCGCCGGATCGGTGGCGGCGGCCAGCTGGAAGAGGTGGGCGCGTTCGCTCGCGTCGAGCATCAGGGTGCGGGCGAGGGCGTCCAGGACCTGTACGGAGACCTGGATGTCCCGGGCCTGTTCGAGCCACGTGTACCAGGTGACCCCTACCGCGGAGAGCTGGGCCACCTCCTCGCGCCGCAGCCCGGGTGTGCGCCGGCGGGCGCCGCGCGGCAGGCCGACCTCTTCCGGGGTGATCCGCTCGCGGCGGCTGCGCAGGAAGGCCGCCAGTTCGTGGCGGCGGATCTCCGCGCCGCCCTCCGTGCGTCCGGCCGCTTCCTGGACCATCGTCGTCATGCCTCCAGCCTGCCGCCCCGCGGATCCTGGTTCCAGGTACCGCTGCTACCAGGATAAGGAGACTCTGGTACCCCTTTGGTGGGCGGGAGCAGGCTCGGCCCCGTGACTGACACTCTGACCACGACAGCCGCGCCACCGTCGGCCCCGGCCGCGGATTCCCGTGCGCTGGGCCCGCTGGGACTCCTCACCGTCCTGCTGGGCGCGGCCCTCCCCCTCATCGACTTCTTCATCGTCAACGTCGCCCTCCCCTCGCTCGCCGCCGACCTCTCCGCGAGCGAGTCCGTCCTCGAACTCGTCGTCGCCGGCTACGGGGTGGCGTACGCCGTCCTGCTCGTCCTCGGCGGGCGGCTCGGCGACCTGTTCGGGCGGCGCCGGCTCTTCCTGGCCGGCATGGCCGCCTTCGGTCTGACCTCGCTGGCCTGTGGACTCGCGCCCGGCGCCTGGTGGCTGGTCGCCGCCCGGGGCGCGCAGGGCGCGGCGGCCGCCGCGATGGTGCCGCAGGTGCTGGCCACCATCCAGGCGGCCACCGAGGGCCCGCGGCGGGCCCGGGCGATGAGCCTGTACGGCGCGACCGCCGGCCTGTCGATGGTGGTGGGCCAGATCCTGGGCGGCGTCCTGGTCGCCGCCGACATCGCCGGCGTCGGCTGGCGCTCGGTCTTCCTGGTGAACGTGCCCGTCGTGGCCGTCGGCCTGGTGCTGGCCGTGCGCAGCGTCCCGGAGACCCGCTCGCGGCGGCCGGAGCCGGTGGACGGTCCCGGCACGGCCCTGCTGGCCGTGACCCTGCTGACGTTGCTGGCCCCGCTCACCGAGGGCCGGGCGGCGGGCTGGCCGCTGTGGACGTGGCTGTCGCTGGCCGCGTCCCCGCTCGCGGCGGCCGCCTTCGTCGCGGTGGAGCGCCGGGCGGACCGGCTCGGCCGTACACCGCTGGTGCCGCCGAGCCTGCTCGCGCTCACCACGCTGCGCCGAGGGCTGATGATCATGGCGCCGCTCACGATCGGGTTCAGCGGGTTCATGTTCGTCCTCGCGGTGGCCCTCCAGGAGGGGGCCGGGCTGGGACCGGTGCGGGCCGGGCTGGCGCTCGCGCCGATGGCGGTGGCGTTCTTCGCGGCCTCGCTCGCCGGGCCCCGGCTGGTCGCCCGCTTCGGCGCCCGCGTGGTGACGGCGGGTGCGGTGGCGCAGTTCGCCGGCGTGGGCCTGATCATGGCGGCGGTGTGGCAGGGCTGGCCGGAGCCGGGGTTCCTGGCACTGCTGCCGGGCACGGCGGTGGCGGGTGCGGGGCAGGCGCTGCAGTTGCCGGTGGTCATGCGGATCGTGATGTCCGAGGTGCCGCCGGACCGTGCGGGCGTCGGCAGCGGTGTGATGGTGACGACGCAGCAGGCCTCGCTGGCCCTGGGCGTGGCCACGCTGGGCACGCTGTTCCTGTCCCTGGCGCCGGGATGGGGGATGCGCGACGCGATGCTGGTGACGCTGGCCGTCCAGCTCGCCGCGATCGTCCTGACCGGGCTGCTGAGCCTGCGCCTGCCGCGCGGGGTGCGGTGAGCGGAGGGCGCTGGGGCTCAGGCTGCTCGCAGGGCTCTCAGCAGGAGGTCCACCAGGGCGGTGAAGTCCGCGTCGGCTTCCGGGCGTTGCCAGACCTTGGCGTAGCCGGGGTCGTGGAAGCGGGCGGTGGCGTGGAAGACGGTGCGGGCCTCGGCCGCGGGGTCGGCGGCGGTGAAGGCGCCGGAGGCGACGCCCGCCTCGATGATCCGGGTGAGCTGTCCGGTCAGCTCGGCCAGGTGCTCGCCGACCACCGCGCCGGCCTCCCCGGTCAGCACCTGGTAGGTGGCGAACAGCTCGGGATCGTCGCCCGCCTTGCGGCGCTTGGCCTCGAAGAGGGTCGCCAGCCAGACGCGCAGCCGGGTCTGCGGGTCACGCCCCTCGTCGGCGGCGATGCCGGCGAGGTCCTGCGAGGCGCGGTCCAGCCAGCGCTTGGTCACCGCCTCGCGCAGCGCCGCCTTGGTGCGGAAGTGGCGGTAGACGCTGCCGTGGCTGACGCCGAGCGCGCGGGCCACGTCCACCACGGTGGCCTTGGCCGGGCCGTGGCGGCGCAGCACCTCCTCGGTGGCTTCGAGGATGCGCTCGGCGGTCAGGGTCTCGGAGGTCTGCGGTGCCATGCTCCGACCGTACCGGGAGCCCGGATCAGCGTTCGCTGTCGAGGTGCGCCATCGCGGCCGGCGCGTACCGCTCGCCGGCGGCCGCGTCGGCCGGCACGGCCGCCTCGATCGCCGCGAGGTCGTCCGCGTCGAGGACGACGTCCAGCGCGCCCAGCGACTCCGTCAGCCGCTCCCGGGTGCGGGCGCCGATCAGCGGGACGATGTCCTCGCCCTGGGCCAGCACCCAGGCGATGGCGATCTGGGCGACGGAGACGCCCTTCTGCTCGGCGATCTTCCGCAGCGACTCCACCAGGGTCAGGTTGTGCCGGAGGTTGTCGCCCTGGAAGCGGGGCGAGTGGGCGCGGAAGTCGTTCGCGGCGAGCTGCCGGTCGGCCGAGAAGTGCCCGGAGATCAGGCCACGGGACAGCACTCCGTAGGCGGTGACGGAGATGCCGAGCTCGCGGAGGGTGGGGAGGATCTCCCGTTCGATGCCGCGGGTGATCAGGCCGTACTCGATCTGGAGGTCGGCGATGGGGGCGGTGGCGGCGGCCCTGCGGATCGTCTCGGCGCCGACCTCGCTCAGGCCGATGTGGCGGACGTACCCCTTCTCGACGAGTTCGGCGATGGCGCCGACCGTCTCCTCGATGGGGACGTCCGGGTCGAGTCGGGCGATGCGGTAGACGTCGATGTGGTCGACGCCGAGGCGCTGGAGGGAGTAGGCGGCGAAGTTGCGCACGGCGGCCGGGCGGCCGTCGTAGCCGGACCAGGCGCCGTCCGGGCCGCGCAGCGCGCCGAACTTCACGCTGGTCAGAGCCTGTTCACGGCGGGCGGCGGGCGCGGTGCGCAGGGCCTCGCCGATGAGCAGTTCGTTGTGGCCCATGCCGTAGAAGTCGCCGGTGTCGAGCAGGGTCACGCCGGCCTCCAGGGCGGCGTGGACGGTGGCGATCGACTCGGTGCGGTCCGCGTCGCCGTACAGCGCCGACATGCCCATGCAGCCGAGGCCGAGGGCGGAGACGCGGGGGCCGGTCGTTCCGAGGATGCGGGTGTCAAGGGTCATGGGATCCAGCCTGACATGACAGCTGACAGATTTCAATATCTGTCAGCTGTCACCCCACGTCACCGCCGACACCTTCCACCCGCGCCGGACATGTCCCGAATGACCGAAGGCCCCGGTTCCGAAACGGAACGTTCCGGAACCGGGGCCTTCGCAGCCCGATCAGAGGCGATACGCGTCAGCAACCGACCAGACGGCTCGCGAGGTAGCCCTCGATCTGGTCCAGCGACACGCGCTCCTGCTTCATGGAGTCGCGCTCGCGCACCGTCACCGCGTTGTCCTCGAGGGTGTCGAAGTCGACGGTGACGCAGTACGGCGTGCCGATCTCGTCCTGGCGGCGGTAGCGGCGGCCGATCGCGCCGGCGTCGTCGAACTCGATGTTCCAGTTCTGGCGCAGCGCCTGGGCGAGGCCCTTGGCCTTCGGGGACAGCTCCGGGTTGCGGGAGAGCGGGAGCACCGCGACCTTCACCGGGGCGAGACGGTGGTCCAGGCGCAGCACCGTGCGCTTCTCCAGCTTGCCCTTGGCGTTGGGGGCCTCGTCCTCGACGTAGGCGTCCAGCAGGAACGCCAGCATCGCGCGGCCGACGCCGGCCGCCGGCTCGATGACGTACGGCGTCCAGCGCTCCTGGGCCTCCTGGTCGAAGTAGGAGAGGTCCTGACCGGAGGCCTTCGAGTGGGCGCCGAGGTCGTAGTCGGTGCGGTTGGCGACGCCCTCGAGCTCGCCCCACTCGCTGCCGCCGAACTGGAAGCGGTACTCGATGTCAGCGGTGCGCTTGGAGTAGTGGGAGAGCTTCTCCTTCGGGTGCTCGTACCACCGCATGTTCTCCTCGCGCATGCCGAGACCGGTGTACCAGTTCCAGCGCTGCTCCATCCAGTACTCCTGCCACTGCTCGTCCTCGCCCGGCTTGACGAAGAACTCCATCTCCATCTGCTCGAACTCGCGGGTGCGGAAGATGAAGTTGCCGGGCGTGATCTCGTTGCGGAAGGACTTGCCCATCTGCGCGATGCCGAACGGCGGCTTGCGGCGCGAAGTGGTCTGCACCTGGGCGAAGTTGGTGAAGATGCCCTGGGCGGTCTCGGGGCGCAGGTAGGCGACGGAGCCGGAGTCCTGCGTGGGGCCGAGGTGGGTGGAGAGCAGGCCCGAGAACTGCTTGGGCTCGGTGAAGGTGCCCTTGTTGCCGCAGTTGGGGCAGTTCAGGTCCGCCAGGCCGTTCTCCGGGAGGCGGTTGTGCTTGGCCTCGTAGGCCTCCTCCAGGTGGTCCGCGCGGAACCGCTTGTGGCAGGAGGTGCACTCGGTGAGGGGGTCCGTGAAGGTGGCGACGTGGCCCGAGGCGACCCAGACCTCGGGGGCCAGGATGACGGACGAGTCGAGGCCGACCACGTCCTCGCGCGACGTCACCATGTAGCGCCACCACTGGCGCTTCAGGTTCTCCTTGAGCTCGACACCCAGCGGTCCGTAGTCCCAGGCGGCGCGCTGACCGCCGTAGATCTCACTACAAGGGAATACGAAGCCACGGCGCTTGCTCAGGCTGACGATGGTGTCGATCTTGTCGGCGGCCACGGTGCTCTCTTCATAACGACGACGAATACTGACGGGTGCGGCGCGTAGCGCCTCGATGTCGGGAGACGGGCGGGCGAAGCGAGACGCTTCCAGCGAATGCTTCAGCGTACCGGCGGTGCCTGCCTCTCAATCAAATCGGTCCACTGGTCAGACCGTGACGAACCGCTTGTTGACAACGGTTTCCATCATTGTTGAAAATGACTGTCATGAACGTACGACGCCTCATACCGGGCACCGCGGTCGCGGCGGCCACCGCCCTCGGCCTCACCGCCCTCACCGCCTGCTCCGGCCAGAGCGCCGCGGCGGGCAACACGGACAAGTTCGACGTCGTCGCGTCGTTCTACCCGATGGCCTTCCTCGCCGAGCGCATAGGCGGCGACCACGTCCACGTCAGCAGCCTCACCGGGCCCGGCCAGGAACCGCACGACCTGGAGCTCAGCACCCGGCAGCGAGTCCAGGTCGAAGAGGCCGACGCGCTCCTGTACCTCAGGAACCTCCAGCCCGCCGTCGACGACGCGGTGGCCCAGTCCGAGGTCAAGACCAAGATCGACGCCGCGAAGCTCACCACGCTGGAACAGCACGGCAGCGAGGTCGGCGGCCACGCGGCCGAGCACGACCACGAGCACGGCGAGGAGGAAGCCGGCCTCGACCCCCACATCTGGCTCGACCCGGTCAGGTACGCCGAGGTCGCCAAGGGCGTCGGCGCGGCCTTCGAGAAGGCCGACCCCGGCCACGCGGCCGACTACAAGAAGAACACCGCCGCCCTCGTCTCCGAACTGGACGCCCTGAACACACAGTTCGAGACCGGCCTCGCGAACACCCGGACCAAGGTCTTCATCACCACCCACGCCGCCTTCGGCTACCTCGCCGAGCGCTACGGCCTGACCGAGGAGGCCATCAGCGGCCTCGACCCCGAGTCGGAGCCGAGTGCCGCCCGCGTCCGCGAACTTGAGAAGATGGCGAAGGCCGACGGCGTCTCGACCGTGTTCTACGAGACCCTCGTCAGCGACAAGACCGCCAAGACCGTCGCCAAGGACGCCGGACTGAGGACGGACGTCCTCGACCCGATCGAGGGCATCACCGCCAAGTCCCGCGGCAAGGACTACTTCGCGGTCCAGAAAGCCAACCTCAAGGCGCTGCAGACGGCCCTGGGAACCAAGTGATCTCTACGGAGGGCGTCATGGACACCGGCGTCACAGAGGGCGAACGCGAGCCCGTCATCACCCTCGAAGGGGTCCGCGCCGAACTGGGCTCACGCCCCGTCCTGCGCGGCATCGACCTGACCGTACGGCGCGGCGAGGTCGTCGCGCTGCTCGGCGCGAACGGCTCCGGCAAGTCCACCGCCGTGCGCACCGTCATCGGCCAGGTCCCGGTCACCGCCGGCCGGATCGAGCTGTTCGGCGCCGACCGGCGGCGCTTCAGCGAGTGGCGGCGCGTGGGCTACGTACCGCAGCGCACCACCGCCGCAGGCGGCGTCCCGGCCACCGTCACCGAGGTCGTCTCCTCCGGCCGGCTGTCCCGGGCCCGCTTCGGCATCCTGCGCAAGGCCGACCACGAGGCCGTGACCCGCGCCCTGGACCTCGTCGGCATGGCCGACCGGGCCAAGGACTCCGTGAACGCCCTCTCCGGCGGCCAGCACCAGCGGGTGCTGATCGCCCGCGCGCTCGCCGCGGAACCCGAACTGCTGATCATGGACGAGCCGATGGCGGGCGTCGACCTCGCCAGCCAGGAGGTCCTCGCCCGGACCCTGGAGAAGCAGGTCGCCCAGGGCGCCACGGTCCTGCTCGTCCTGCACGAACTCGGCCCGCTGGAACCCCTCATCGACCGCGCCGTCGTCCTGCGCGACGGCTGCGTGACCCACGACGGCCCGCCCCCGCGCGCGGTAGGCCAGCACGCCCTGCCCGGCCACGACCACGTACACCCGCACGCGCCGGCGGGCGCCGAACCGATCCGCACGGGACTGCTGAGCTGATGGACTTCCTGAACTACGCCTTCATGCAGCGGGCGCTGCTCGCCGCCGTCCTGGTCGGCGTCACCGCCCCCGCCGTCGGCATCTACCTCGTCCAGCGCCGCCAGGCCCTCATGGGCGACGGCATCGGCCATGTCGCGATGACCGGCGTCGGCCTCGGCTTCCTGCTGTCCTGGTCCCCGGTGTGGATGGCCACCGCCGTCTCCGTCCTCGGCGCGGTCCTCATGGAACTGATCCGCTGGTACGGCCGCACCCGCGGCGACATCGCCCTCGCGATGCTCTTCTACGGCGGCATGGCCGGCGGCGTGATGTTCATCAACCTCGCGCCGACCGGCTCCAACGCCAACCTGAACTCCTACCTCTTCGGCTCCCTGTCGACCGTGTCGGAGTCCGACGTCACGGCGATCTGCGTGCTGGCCGCCTTCGTCGTCCTCGTCACCCTGGGCCTGCGCCGGCACCTGTTCGCCGTCAGCCAGGACGAGGAGTTCGCCCGGGTGACCGGACTGCCGGTGCGCGCCTTGAACCTGCTGACCGCGGTCACCGCCGCCGTCACGGTGACCGTCGCCATGCGGGTCGTCGGGCTCCTGCTGGTCTCCGCGCTGATGGTGGTCCCGGTCGCGGCGGCCCAGCAGCTCACCCGCAGCTTCACGGCGACGTTCGCCGTCGCCGTGGCCATCGGCGTCACCGTCACCCTCGGCGGCACCGTCACCTCGTACTACCAGGACGTCCCGCCCGGCGCGACGATCGTGCTGCTCACCATCGGCGCGTTCATCGCCCTGACCGCGCTCGCCGCCCCGCTCGCCCGACGACGCGCCCGCGCGGCCGCCGCCGCCCAGCCCGCCGGGGACCCCGCGGAGTGCGCGATTCCGGCCACCAGGGAGGCGGGCGACGGCATCGGCGTCTGACCGCGCACGGCACAGGCTGGCACAATGGCCCGGCAAGCCGCAGACGTGAACCGAGCCAACGGAGGAGGCAACGGTGACGACCGCTGGACCGCCCGTGAAGGGCCGCGCCACCAGGCAGCGTGCCGCAGTGGCGGCGGCGCTCGACGAGGTCGAGGAGTTCCGCAGCGCGCAGGAACTCCACGACATGCTCAAGCACAAGGGCGACTCGGTCGGGCTGACGACGGTCTACCGGACCCTCCAGTCCCTCGCCGACGCCGGCGAGGTCGACGTCCTGCGCACCTCCGACGGCGAGTCCGTCTACCGCCGCTGCTCCAGCGGCGACCACCACCACCACCTCGTCTGCCGCAGCTGCGGCAAGGCGGTCGAGGTCGAGGGCCCCGCGGTGGAGAAGTGGGCGGAGGCCATCGCCGCGGAGCACGGGTTCGTGAACGTGGCGCACACGGTGGAGATCTTCGGGACCTGTGCGGAGTGCTCCGCGGGGTGAGCCGGAGTACGGTGCGGGTCCCTGTCGTGGCCGTGACCGGGGGCTGTGCCCCGGACCCCCCGTCGGCCCTGGACGGGCCTCGTCCTCAAGCGCCGGACGGGCTGGTGGGCCCAGCCCGATCGGAGAGTGCCGCTACTCCCCTTCCCGGCCCTCCATGGCGAGGAGTTCCTCGTTGGGGACGGCTCCGCCGAAGCGGCGGTCGCGGGAGGCGTATTCGATGCAGGCGCGCCACAGGTCGCGGCGGTCGAAGTCGGGCCACAGGACGTCCTGGAAGACCAGCTCGGCGTACGCGCTCTGCCAGAGCAGGTAGTTGGACGTGCGCTGCTCGCCGCTGGGCCGCAGGAACATGTCGACGTCCGGCATGTCCGGGTAGTACAGGTACTTCTGCAGCGTCTTCTCGTTGACCTTCGACGGGTCGAGACGGCCCGCCTTCACGTCCTCGGCGAGGGCCTGCGCGGCGTCGGCGATCTCGGCGCGGCCGCCGTAGTTCATGCAGAAGTACAGGGTGAGCCGGTCGTTGTCCTTGGTCTGCTCCTGGGCGATCTGGAGCTCCTTGGCGACCGACTTCCACAGCTTGGGCATGCGGCCCACCCAGCGCACCCGGATGCCCAGTTCGTCGAGCTGGTCGCGGGTCTTGCGGATGAAGTCGCGGTTGAAGTTCATCAGGAAGCGCACCTCGTCGGGCGAACGCTTCCAGTTCTCGGTGGAGAAGGCGTACAGGGAGATGTTCTTCACGCCGATCTCGACCGCGCCCTGGAGCACGTCGAGCACCCGCTCGGCGCCGACCTTGTGCCCCTCGGTGCGGGGCAGCCCGCGCTCCTTCGCCCAGCGGCCGTTGCCGTCCATGACGATCGCCACGTGCTCCGGGACCAGCTCGCCGGGGACCTTCGGCGCGCGGGCGCCGGACGGGTGCGGTTCCGGTGCCTTGTACTCCCGGCGCTGCCGCCCCAGGAACCCGCGTACCACCATGTGTGTCTTCTCTCCTCTAGCCGCTTACTTCTCTACATACCGAAGGGAGCGCAGACCGCGCTCCATGTGCCAGTGCAGGTAGGCGGAGACCAGTCCGCTGCCCTCCCGGACGTGGCGTGCCTCGCACGCGTCCGCCGTCTCCCAGTCTCCCGTGAGCAGCGCGCCCAGCAGTTCCAGGGTCTGCGGCGAGGGTACGACGCTGCCGGGGACCCGGCAGTCGGCGCACACGGAACCGCCGGAGGCCACGGAGAAGAACCGGTTCGGGCCGGGCATGCCGCACTTGGCGCAGTCGCCGAAGCTGGGCGCGTAGCCGTTGACGGCGAGGGAGCGCAGCAGGAACGCGTCGAGGACGAGGTGGGGGGCGTGCTCGCCCCGGGCCAGCGTCCTCAGGGCGCCCACGAGCAGCAGGTACTGCTGCACGGCCGGCTCGCCCTCGTGGTCGGTGAACCGCTCGGCGGTCTCCAGCATGGCGGTGCCGGCGGTGTAGCGGGCGTAGTCGCTGACGATGCCGCCGCCGTACGGCGCGATGGTCTCGCTCTGCGTGCACAGCGGCAGCCCGCGGCCGATCAGCTCGCTGCCCCGCGCGAAGAACTGCACGTCCACATGCGAGAACGGCTCCAGCCGGGCCCCGAACTTCGACTTGGTCCGCCGCACCCCCCGAGCGACCGCCCGCACCCGCCCATGCCCCCGCGTGAGCAACGTGATGATCCGGTCGGCCTCGCCGAGCTTCTGGGTGCGCAGGACGACGCCGTCATCCCGGAACAGACTCATCGCACACCGCCCCAGGCCTGCTGGGGGTGCGGGGGTCGCCCCCCGCAAAGACACAGCATGATCCGGTCGGCCTCGCCGAGCTTCTGGGTGCGCAGGACGACGCCGTCATCCCGGAACAGACTCATCGCACACCGCCCCAGGCCTGCTGGGGGTGCGGGGGTCGCCCCCCGCAAAGACACAGCATGATCCGGTCGGCCTCGCCGAGCTTCTGAGCGCGAAGCACTACGCCGTCATCCCGGAACAGACTCATCGCGCACCGCTGTCGAACAGGCTCATGGGTTCATTCTCGCCCATGCCGGGTGGGGGGTGGGCGGGCACCGTAGGATCGCCCGGGTGGTGCGGTGGGCGTTGGGGCGCGACTTCGGGTGGCTGTGGGGGGCGTACACGGTCAGCGCGTTCGGGACCCGGCTGGCGTTCGACGCGTTCCCGCTGATCGCCGTGCTGGTGCTGCACGCCGGGCCGGCCGAGGTGGCGGCGCTGGCCGCGGTGGGACCTGCGGTCGGGGCGCTGCTGGCGGTGCCGCTCGGGCCGTGGGTGGAGTTCAGGCGGAAACGGCCGGTGATGATCACGGCGGACCTGGTGCGGTGCGCGGTGCTGCTGAGCGTGCCCGTCGCCTACTGGCTGGGCGGGCTCGGCGTCGGCCAGTTGCTGCTGGTGTCCGCGGTCGTCGCCGCGGCCGACATCTCCTTCACCGCGGCGAGCGGCGCCTTCCTGAAGTCGCTGCTGCCGCCGGAGCGCCTGCTCGCCGCCAACGGCCGCTTCGAATCGACGAGTTGGACGGCCACCATGCTGGGCCCGCCCCTGGGAGGCGCCGCGATCGGCCTGTTCGGCCCGGTCGTGACGGTCGTGGCGGACGCGGTCAGCTATCTGCTGTCGGCGGCGGGCCTGCGGGCGATCCGGGCGCGCGAGCCGGCGCCGGCGCGGGTGACCGCGGCGCGGGACGGGCAGCGACTGCGCGCCGGGGACCTGCTCGCCGGCTGGCGGCACCTGTTCGCGCATCCCGTGCTGCGGCCGCTGTTCCTCAACGCCGCGCTGGTCAACGGTCTGATCATGGCGACCGCGCCGCCGCTGGCCGTGCTGATGCTGGGCCCGCTGGGCTTCGCCCCCTGGCAGTACGCGCTGGCCTTCGCCGTGCCCTGCGTCGGCGGGCTGATCGGATCACGGCTGGCGCCCCGGCTGGTGGCCCGGTACGGCCGCCGGCGGGTGCTGCTCGGCACGGGGGTGCTGCGCGCGTGCTGGTCGCTCGGGCTGGCCTTCGTCGGGCCGGGCGTCGCCGGGCTCGTCCTGGTGATGACGGTGGAGCTGGGACTGATCGCCTGCGCGGGCGTGTTCAACCCCGTCCTCGCCACCACCCGGCTGGAGCTGACCCCGACGGACCGGGTGGCCCGTACTCTGTCGGCGTGGTCGGTGGGGACCAAGGCGAGCGTGGCGGCCCTGACCGCGCTGTGGGGCGGCCTGGCCGCTCTCACCGGGCCGCGCACCGCGATCGCCCTGGCGGGCGCGCTGCTGCTGGCGACACCGCTGCTGCTCCTGGCCGTACGGCGCGGGGAGACGGCAGCGGATCGGGCGTCCGCCGAGATCACCGAGGCCGCCTGACCCCGGCACCGCGGCCGGACCGGTGGGACCGGGCCCGGCCGGGCGTCACCGGCGTCAGTCCGGGTCGGGGCCGCCGCTCCTGACCCGTACCTGGCCGGGCAGGCCGTTCGGGGAGTTGGCCGGGTCGGCTGCGTCCCAGAGCAGGTTGAACCGGCGGCGCAGGGGCTCGACCTCGTTCGCGCGGGCGTTGATCGTGGTGGAGGAGTTCACGCTGAGCTGGTCGGCGTGGATCTCGTACGTCAGCGCCTCGTCGAACACGATGAAGTCGATCATCTTGCCGCGCCGGAAGTACGGCGGGAGCTCCTCCAGCGCGACCACCCGCACGTCGATCCCCATGTCCCGCTGCTCGGTGCAGATCGGCCCCAGGGCGGAGAACTCCTCGGGCCGTTTGACGATGAACAGCCGCCGCACCCGGATACGGCGCTCGGGGTCGAGGATGGCCTCCCGCTGGGCGGTGAGGTAGCGGCCGGCGGGTTCGGTGTTCCAGAAGCTGTCGTCGACGACGGTGGTGCTGATGGCGTCGATGCTCTTGCGGGTGCACCGGGTGAGGGTCATGAGCCAGTCGTGGTTCTCGCCGGGGCACTCGGCGACGAGGTTGGTGAAGTCCTCCATCTGCGCGGCCAGTCGGTCGATCTCGGCGTGCGCGAACGCGTGCAGGATGTCCGGCCCCATGGAGACGACCTTGGTGGCGTGTTCGGCGAGCCGGGGCACGCCGTCGCCGCGCAGCTTCTCCACCTCGTTGAAGAGCTTGGTGGCCTTGCCGATGTCGGCGAACCTCTTGTCCACCGAGTCCTTGACGGCGTTCATCTGGTTCACGAAGGACACGAGGAACTGCACGATCAGCACGATGCCGCCGCACAGCACGGACAGCACGAGCTGCCACGGGCCTTCCTCGTCGGCTCCGAGGACGTTGGTGAGCAGGTAGACCACACCGCCCACCACCACGGTGACCAGGAGTTTCTGGGTCACATGCCGAGCGCCTTCCAACGTGTGCGCCGGAGCGTTCATCTCTCTTTCTCCCCCCGTCGGGATCATGCGCGGACCGGTGCCGTGGTGCCTTCCCTTGCTGTGCTGCCGTACGGGCTGTGCGGTGGTACGGGCTGTGCCGTGGTGCCGTCAGGGTGTGCTGAGCGCGCCGCCGTGTTCCTCGCGGCTGATGAGGTTCTGCAGGGCGAGCTGGTCGCGGATGCGCTGGGCCAGGGTGGTCCACTGTCTGCTGAACCCGGGATTCTTCTCCAGCTCCTCCCAGGGGGTGGTCAGCGCGCGGTCGACGCGGGCCCTGGGCATCCACAGGTGCAGCAGGTGGTCGACGAGCGGGCGCAGCACCTTCAGCGCGGCCTTGCGGTCGTCGGAGCCGAGCCGCAGGCCGTCGAGCTTGTCGGCGACGGTCGTCAGCAGCCAGTCGTGCAGGGCGAGGTCCTCGCACAGGCCGGCCACCGCCGCGGGCTCGGTGCCGGGCGGCAGCCGCAGCTCCACGACCCTCAGTCCGTCGCCGGCCTCGGTGAAGTGCAGGGACGCCTCCTCGCCCGCGGCGGTCGGGGACGCCGTCCAGCGCAGGCTGGTGTCGGCGGTGGTGAGCGGGGCGTCGTGGTCCAGTTCGTGCCGCCGGGAGATCCGCGCCAGCAGGCTCTCGGCGACCGAGCCGACGTCCAGCTCGCCCTGCCGGCTCCCGGTGAGGAAGCCCTCCCGGACCGACTTCTCGGGGAGCCGGCCGACGGGGACGAGGGAGCCCGGCCGGACCAGGTAGTAGCCCCAGGGCTGGCGCCGGTCGGGCCCGTCCGCCGGGAGGGAGAAGGACGCCGTCGACTGCAACACCCGGCCCTCGACGAGCGCCGCGCGGGCGGTCACCGTGCCGACGGCGCGGATCCGGGCGCCGGTGGCGGTGGGCAGCCGGCAGTCCACGCCGGTGAGGACGTCCGGGGAGACGGCGTGCCGGTTGGGACGCCGGGACAGCCGGACGCGTTCGTCGGCGCGCAGGCGCAGCAGCCCCTCGGCTGCCCGCTCGTCCACCGCGTCACGGTTGGGCAGCAGACAGGTCCGCACCTCGCCGCAGGCCAGGACGGGCCCCGTGGTCGTGCCCAGGCCGCTCATGTCACAGCCCCGGCGGGAACACGTAGGAGGTGCGGTCCACGACCCCGGCGGGCACGGTGACGCCCTCGCCCGCGGAGCGTTCGGCGACCTGGCGCAGCGCCTCCTCCTCGACGTGGACCTGGTCGAGGACGACGCGGACGGCGTGCTCCACGGGCAGGAACCGGGCCGGGAGGATGCTGCACGTGGCGTACGCGGTGAAGGGCGGCGCGAGCGGGTTGAGGCGGACGACGGGCGGCAGCGCGTCCCAGTCGGCCGGGAACGCCTTGTCGTCCCAGACGGCGGGGGTCAGCACGGCCTGGCCGTTGTCGCGCAGCAGCCCGAGCCGGACGAGCTGCCAGACCGAGGCGAGGAAGGCGCAGGACCAGGTGCGCTCGTCCTCGGGCCCGCTCCACAGTTCGACGTCCATGAAGACGGAGTGGCCGCGCGCGCCGGTCTCGCTCGGCGGCTCCCAGACCGCCCCGGTGGCGTCCAGGGCGGCGGAGGTGCGCCGGGAGGGGGCGCGGCGGCCGTTGGTGAGCCAGCCGGTGCGGCTGACGGGCGGGCGGAAGCCGTTGCTGCCGGGCGGGGGCGACTCCACGAGCCGGTGCAGGACGGCCTCGGCGAGGACGGCGCGGTCGCGGCGGCCGGACCCGCCGGCCGGGCCGGGGCCGGCGAGGGCGGGGCCGGCGCAGCCCGACTCGCGGGCCAGGTAGTCGATGGTGAGGCCGGACTCGGCCGCCGCTTCGAGCAGCGGCGGGACGAGTTCGGCGGGGGTGGAGAGCCGGCTGAAGTAGTCGTCGATGAGGAAGCAGGTGCTGATCCTCGGTCGTCGGCCGGCCGGCAGCGGGCCGACGCCGGCCCTGGCGGCGTCCACCCAGGGCCGTACGGCGGCGAAGTGGCGGCGCAGCCGGTCGGGGCCTTCGACGAAGTCCTCCATGTACAAGTGCCCTAATTCCAGGGAGAGATGGGAGTAGGGCACGGATTCTGTGCGCGGCTGCGCGCTGGTCTCCCGGAACACCGTTCCCGGCCCGCTCACAGCTGCCCCCAGTAGGTGTCGTCGGTCAGGCGTTGTGCGAGTTCGCCCATCTTCTGCCAGGTCTCGACATTGGCGATCCGGCGGTCGTGGACGTCCTCGTCGGTGATGAGGCGTTCCTGCCACTGGAGGACGGGTTCCAGCGGAATGGACGACAGCACCCGCGTCTTGCCGATGCCGCGGCCGGCCGCGATTTCCTCCAGTTGCGTGTCGCACTGCCGCATCCACGCGTACTGGGCGGGTGAGACCTGCGACCAGAGCGGCGACTCGAGATTGGGAACGGCGGCCCGTACGAAACGGATCGCGGCGTTGAGCGCGTCCGAGTCGTGGCCCATGGCGCAACCGGCCTCGACTATGCCCTGTTTCCCGTACACGAGTTCGGCGGCCGCCATCACGTGCTGGCGGGTCCAGCGGTGATAGACGAGCCATCGCGTTTTCAGTCGCCCGAGCCCGCCGCGGGGCGAGGTGGCGAGCAGCGCGAGGTCCATCGCATAACTGCGTCCGGCGCTCAAGTCGACGATGATGACGTCGAATTCGCGTTTCAGTCGCAGGACGAGGTCCACGCACCGGTGCAGGTTCTCCGCGTCGGTGACGAATTCACCGCCGGAGCGGTCGCCGGGCAGCAGCACCAGCCGGCCGGAGCCGCCGGGCCGGCTGAGCAGGACGGGGTGTTCGGTGCGGGCCCACACGTCGACCCGCAGCGGCTCGCCCACCTCGCCCTTGAGGTAGGAGTGCAGGCCCCGCCCCTCGGCCTCCCCGAGCACGTCGGGCAGGTCGAAGACGGCGGCCGCGGTGGGCGAGCCGAAGTCGAAGTCGAGGTAGCAGACGTCGTCCCCGTCCAGCGCGCGGTGGTAGGCGAGGTTGGCGCTGGTGACGGAACGGCCCGTGCCCCCCTTGTCGGAGGCGGCGAAGACGAGCACCCGTCACCTCCCCTGCGGGTCGGCGTCGCCGCGGGCCCGGGCGAGGGTGTCGAGCCGGGTCAGGACGCCGAGGGCGAGTGCGTAGGCGGTGCCGGGCTGGTCGCCGACGAGTCGCCGGGCGCGGCGCAGGTCCGCCTCGATGGCCTTGATCTCTTCTCCCTGGGGGCTCTTGAGGGCGGGGGCGGCCTGCTCCATCTGCTCCCGGCCGAACAGGTGCGCCGCCTCGCTGATCAACGCCTTGGACAGCTCGGTGAGTTCGGAGCTGCGGACCGGTTTCTGGTCGTACAGGCCGTGCGCGGCGACCATGCACTCGGTGATGCGCTCCATGATGTTCCAGGACAACGGGCCCTGGCGTACCGGGGATTCGGGGTAGACGGCGTGCACGTTGTCCCACAGGCCGACGCCGTGGCCCTCGCTGAGCCGGCGCTGCCAGAGGTGGTCGAGGATGCTCTCGGCCAGTTGCAGCAGACGGTCCTGGGAGCTGATGTTCCGGGACAGCGAACAGAGTTGGATGGTCCGCTTGAGCAGCTGCGCGGAGAAGTCCGTCATCGTCCACTTCATGGGCGGGCCCAGGGCGTCGCTGCCCAGCAGGGGCAGGGTGACGCCGGGGTTGTGCAGGCCGATCGCGGGGTCGTCGCGGGTCATGCCGCTGGTGATCCGGCCGCGTTCGGCGAGGCGTTCCATGACGGCGACGGTGCGGGTGAGGTCGTCGTCGGTGGCGCGGCGGCGGACGAGGTCGTGGACGAGGATGGAGGCCACGGAGAGGGAGAAGTACTCCGACTCCAGCTGCTGGAGCGTGGTGCGCCAGGGGATCTCCTCCAGCGGCCAGGTGCCGTCGCCGAATCGGGCCACCGCCGACCAGTACTGCTGGGTGATCTCCCAGCGCAGCCGGAGCGCGTCGGCGAGTTTCTGCTGTTCGGGGTTGAGCAGACCGAGGACGAGGGTGCGCTCGGAGAACAGGTCGGGGATGCCGTCGAGGGCGACGACGGTGAAGTACAGGTAGGGCACGGCGTGGGCCACGCCCTCGGGCTGCTTGCCGATGGCGACGGCGGTCTCGGGCTCCACCTCGACGTCGGGGGCGCCCTGCACCAGGCTCCAGGCCCAGCCGCACTCGAACATGCGGTTCTCGTTGCGCAGTTCGTCGGTGATGTCGGCGTCGAGACCGAGGATGAGGCTCTCGCTGATGACGGCGCGTAACTGCTTGAAGCGTTCCTGGAAGCGCTGCAGGACCTGCCGCTGGGAGAGCCGGCCCTGGCCGAGCAGCCGGGTCAGGGCCTGTCCCTGGTCGCCGTTGACGTCGACGACGTTGACGGTGAAGGAGCGCAGCAGGCTCACCATGGCGGCGGTCAGCCGGGCGCTGGTGGCCTCCCAGAGCCGCTCGATCTGGGCGAGGGTGCTGGCCCGCTGGGTCTTGCCCCGGTAGACCTTGAGGAAGCCGAGCGTGGCGAGGCAGAGGGTGACCGACATGGAGTAGGCGTCGACCACGCCCACGTCCCGCTGCTCCTGGGTGAGTTGCTGCTCGGGATCCTCGGGCGAGAAGTAGTAGCCGCCGGCGAAGGTGGGCCTGCCCTCGCCGCGGTGCTGCTCCATGAAGTGGGTGAGGACCTTGACGAGGTTCCCGGGAATCGCGGTGGAGTCGCCCGCGTTCCGCAGGGCCCTTTCCACGTCCCGTTGGGTGGTGTCCGGGTCGTCGAGACGGAACGCGCTGATTTCGGTGGCGGGGTACATCAGGCAGAGCAGTCGCTCCGCGTCGGCGACGCTGCTGCGGCCGCCCCATTCGCCCCAGTCCCATTCACCGTTGTCGAATGAATGGCGGCCGATGGCCTGCCACACCTCGAGCAGGTTCTGTCTCGGTTTGATCTGCATGCCCATTCCCCTCGCACAGGCCCGTCACCATGCCGTCACCGTGTCCGCCTCGACGCCGTCTTTCGCGGCGGGTGTTCGTTCCGGCGGCATCCCCGCGTCATTCCGACGTCGTTCCGGCGGCTTTCCGTCTGCCTTCCGTCTGCTTTCCGCCTGCTTTTCGGCGTCACGGAAGAAACGGACCGGAAGTCAGCTCTTCCGCCGCCCGCAGGCGAGGATCATTCCCGTGTATCCGTCGCGCACGAGTTCCTGCGGATTGGCGGTGCGGTGAATCGTCACCTCGTCCGCGTATTCAGCGAGCTGAGTTCTCACCTCGGCCACGTCGACGTCCAGGGCCGGGAATTCCTGGGAACCCACCTGATATCCCTCGGAATGCTCCATGAAAGCGGCGGCGAAGGGCGCGCCGGGATTCAGCACGTGCATGAAGCAGCCGACGCCGCGGCGGAACTCGTCGAGGTCGGTGGTGATGGATTCGGCCACGAAGAACATCGTGCCGAGGTCCCAGCGGCGGTCGCTGCCGCACAGGTCGAAGAGACTGCCCGGCTCGGGGGCCCGGACGGCTTCGGCGAGGTACTTCCCGTAGTCGTCGCCCAGCTCGGCATATGCCTCGCCCTTGCGCAGGACCTCCCAGAACTGGTCCCAGTGCGCGTCGTAGCTCTGGAGTTGACGGCGGAGGTAGTCGAGGTTGCTCTCGGACCGCTCCAGCAGGGTGATCCGGTCGCACCAGGGAAGCATCGCGAGGGCGGGGTAGAGATTGGGCCCCGCGCCCACGTCGATACCGGAATGCACCCGTCCCGCCCGCCCCCGGAAATGATCACTGAAGTGGTCCCGCACACGGGAGAGGATCTCCTCGTCCACGGCCTGGATGCCCAGGTAATTGTGCTTGATGTACTCATCGGGATCGAAGGCGTCCCATGGGACATCAGCATTCAGTTTTTGATCGGCGGCGGGTGGTCCCAAGTCCATTGGTTCAGCCTAGCAGGAGACGGAGGTCTTGAAGGCGTGGATGCACCGGGAGATGATGGACGATCAGATGGATATCGCATTAGAGCAGCCGCGCGCGTCATTCGCATAGACCGGTCCAAGTCCATCCTTCACAAGGGGACGGTATGACTCCTCTTCCCGGAGTTCCCGGAGATCGTTTTCCGTCGGTCGCCGGTTCGACCGTGAGCCAGGTGTCCGGAGAAAGGCGCTTACGGATCAGACCGGCCGGCGAGGAGGATCTCGGTCCGATCGTCCGCCTCGACGCGGAGGCCTTCCCGGCCGACCCCTACCCCTACTTCGTGCTCAGGCAGTTCCTCGCCTGCTTCCCGGACTTCGTGTTCGTGGTGGACGACGGCGCAGACCTGGTCGGGTACGTGCTGTCGACGCCGCCGAACGCGGCCCACAGCTGGATCCTCAGCCTCGGCATCACCCCCGGCCTGCGCGGCCAGGGGCTCGGGCGTCAGCTGATGACGAGGATCCTGAGCCATCTGCGCGGGGAGGGCGTCCACGCCGTCTCCCTCTCCGTCGAGCCCGGCAACGACACCGCCGTGGCTCTCTACCGCTCCCTGGGCTTCCTCCCCGACCCCGGCGGCCCCCGCGCCGACTACTTCGGCCCCGGCGCACACCGGCTGCTGATGACGCTCACCATGTGAGGCGTTCTGCGCGGCTCGGACCGTCCGTGAGGCGTTCTTGCGCGGCTCAGCGTCCGTGAGGCCTTCTTCGCGGCTCAGACCGTGGCCGCGAACCGTCGTACGAACCGTCGCTGCCAGGGGGTCTCGACGGCGTGCCGGTCGTAGTGGCGGCGCACGAAGCCGACCGCTTCGGCGGCCGGCACGCCGTCCAGGACGGCGAGACAGGCCAGGGCCGTCCCGGTGCGGCCACGGCCGCCGCCGCAGGCGACCTCCACCCGCTCCCCCTCCGCGCGCCACCACGCCTCGGTGAGCGCCGTCCGCGCGTCCGCCCGGTCCGAGGGCAGCCGGAAGTCGGGCCACCGAACCCAGCGCGCCTCCCAGGGAAACTCCGGGGGCGGCGCCCCGAGCAGGTACAGCCCGTACGCGGGGACGGGTTCCGCCGGGTCCATGTCCCGCCGCAGTCCCCGCCCCCGCACCAGCCGCCCCGAGGGCAGCGTCAGCACCCCCGGCGCCTGCGGCGACCAGGTCCACGCGGCCCAACCGGCGTCGTCGCCCACGGCTTTCCCGACGTTCCTCTCGGCGTCTCGCTCCATGCCCCCATTCGAACCCGTCCCGAACTCACGGGCAACCGATTCCGGCCCCATGGTGGTCTGGGGGGCGAGGAGGGTGCTTGATGCAGGCCGAACTTGAGGGCCAGTTCCAGGATTTCGTCAGGGCACGGTGGTCACGGCTCGTCCGGACCGCGTACCTGCTCACGGGCGACGTCCACCACGCGGAGGACCTGACGCAGACCGCGCTGGCGAAGGCGTACCGGTCGTGGCGGCGCATAGCGCGCAGCGACAACCCGGAGGCCTACGTCCGGCGGATGCTGGTCAGCTGCAACAGCGACCGTTTCCGCAAGCGGCGGGTCACGGAGGCGCTGACCGCGGCCCCGCCGGAGCGGGCGGGCCGGGACGACGAGTCCGTCGGCCGGGTGGACGAACGCGGCTCCCTGCTCGCCGGGCTGGCACGACTGCCCGCGAAACAGCGGGCGGTGGTGGTCCTGCGGTACTGGGAGGACCTGTCGGAGGCGGAGGTGGCCGAGGTGCTCGGCTGCTCGCCCGGCACGGTCAAGAGCCAGGCCTCCAAGGGGCTGGCGAAGTTGCGGCTGTATCCGGGGCTGATGCGGGAGGACCGCACGGTGTCCCAACGGGGAGGCGGAAGGTGAACGACGAGGCGCACGGCGCGCACGGGCCACGGAAAGCGCACCAAGCACACGAGACACGCACGGCACACGACGGGCCGACGGCCCGCGATGCCCGAGATGCCCAAAGTGCCTACGAAGAACGGCACTTCGAGGAACTGGTGAGGAAACTGATGACGGACGACGCGTACACCATCCACCCTTCCCCCGCGCCCTACCCGGCGATCCGGCGGCGGGGCGTGGCGGAGCGGCGGCGCCGGGTGGCGGCGGTCGGCGCGGCGCTGGCGGCGATCGTGACTGTGCCGGCGGCGGCGTACGCCGTGGTCGGGGGGAACGGGGGAGGGGGCGCTGACACGGCGACGCCGATGTCGTCGGTCAGCGCCCCGCAGAGCGCGTCGGCGGCGGCCTCGGCCTCCGGCCCCGCGCGGCCCGCCACGGACGGGCAGTTGCTCGACGGGATCACCTTCGACGAGGCGACGAAGGCGCTGCAGGAGTGCCTGACCGCGGAGCACGTGGCACGCGTCGTCGGCAAGGACGCGGGCAAGGCGGAGAACTACCGGATCATCCTGGCGGCGAAGAGCACGGGCGACTCCAACTCCCCCGGCGACGGCGTCCACGTCGTCGGCGTGGCGCAGCGGCCGGCGGGCTTCCGGGTGATCTGCGACGTGAAGGACGGCGTCTCCGCCGGCATCAGCACCAGCACGCAGGACGGCCTGACGTCGGCCGCGCGCCCGGTCGTGCCGGACGACAACGCGGGCGGCCTGTACCGGCAGTCGCTGATCGACAAGGGGCGGTGGAAACTCCCGTACCGCTGGGCCTCGATCGGCACGGTCGACCCGTCCGTGGCCGAGGTGACCGTCTCCTACGGCGGCAGCGACGCCACGGCGGCACTGGACCATGGCTGGTTCGTCGCCGCCGGCATCCTGAACCAGCAGGTCACCAGGGCCCCGCACATCAAGGGCTTCGACGCCGCCGGCAAGCAGGTCTACGACTCGGACACGGACAGGACCTACGACAAGACCCTGCCGTAACCCCGTAGGGGAGTGCTCACGACGGGGTGCGGGCCGCTGCCAGGAGGCGGGTGACGTCGGTCGTGCAGATGGTCAGGGCTGTTCCGACCGTGGTGAGGACCTCGCGTTCGGCCGGGGTGTACGGGCCGTCGGCGAGGGCGATGCGGGCGCCCTGGAGGAAGACGGATTCGCGGCCGGCGGGGGCGAGGTGCGGGGCGAGCGGGGCGAGGGCCTCGTGCAGTCCGGCGGCGAGGCCGGGGGTGCAGGGCTCCCCGTGGGCGCGGCCGGTGTCGGTGTCGAGGGCGTCGACGAGGGCGGCGAGCTGTTCCTCGGTGCAGTCGGGGAAGCCGGCCGTGCGCACCGTCGCGGCGGCCGTCTCCAGGGAGGCGCGGGCGCAGGCGCCGCCCGCGCGGAGCACCGCGAGGGCGACGGTGTGCACGGCGTCGCGGAGCATCGCCGAGAAGCGGACGGTGGTGGGGTGTTCGAGGGCGTCGGTGCCGTAGTGGCGCCGGCAGGCCGCGCACTCGACGACGGGCGCGCTCGCGCCTCGCGGGAGGACGGGCACGCCGAGCAGGGTGAGGCGGCGATGGCCGGTCAGGCGCTGGTAGTTGCGGTCGCCGCCGCAGCCGGGGCAGAAGAACTCGCCGTCCCCCACGGGCGTCCACGCGGTGCGGGTGCCCAGGATGCGGGCAAGCCCGTCGGCACGGCCGTCTCGTCCCCGTCCTGGCAGCACGTCGCACCTCCGTCACCGCACGGCATCATCGCCGTACGTCTGCGTGATGTTAGCCACATCCGGCGGCCTGAGTCAGCACCCAGGACGAGACCTCTCCGTGACCTTCACGCGCGGGTGGCCGAGATGCGCCGGGGCTCCGGCCGTCGCTCGCGGCGACCGGAGCCCCGGAACATCCGGGTCAAGCGGGTCAGCGGGTGGCGCGGTTGACGGCCGAGACGACCGCCTTCAGCGACGCGCGCGTCGTGTTGGCGTCGATGCCGATGCCCCACAGGACCTTGTCGTCGATCGCGCACTCGATGTACGAGGCGGCCTGCGCGGAGGCGCCCTCGCTCATCGTGTGCTCCTGGTAGTCGAGCAGGCGTACGTCGATGCCGATGGACTGCAGGGCGTCGAAGAAGGCCGAGATCGGACCGTTGCCGGTGCCGGTGAGGACGGTGTCCTCGCCGTCGACGGTGGCTTCGACGGTCAGGGTGTCCACGCCGTCGGTGTCGGTGCTCGACTGGCCGTTGCGGACCTGGATGCGGCCCCAGGGGTTCTGCGGGTTGGGCAGGTACTCGTCCTGGAAGACGCCCCAGATGGCGCCGCCGGTGACCTCGCCGCCCTCGGCGTCCGTCTTCGCCTGGATGATCTTCGAGAACTCGATCTGCATCCGGCGCGGCAGGTCCAGCTTGTGGTCGTTCTTCAGGACGTAGGCGACACCGCCCTTGCCGGACTGCGAGTTGACGCGGATGACGGCCTCGTAGGAGCGGCCGACGTCCTTGGGGTCGATCGGCAGGTACGGAACGGCCCACTCGATGTCGTCGACGGTGACGCCCTTGGCGGCCGCGTCGGCCTCCATCGCGTCGAAGCCCTTCTTGATGGCGTCCTGGTGGGAGCCGGAGAAGGACGTGTAGACCAGGTCGCCCACGTACGGGTGGCGCGGGTGGACCTCCATCTGGTTGCAGTACTCCCACGTGCGACGGATCTCGTCGATGTCGGAGAAGTCGATCTGCGGGTCGACGCCCTGGGAGAACAGGTTCATGCCCAGGGTGACCAGGTCGACGTTGCCGGTGCGCTCGCCCTGCCCGAACAGGCAGCCCTCGACGCGGTCGGCGCCGGCCATCAGCGCCAGCTCGGCCGCGGCGACGGCGGTGCCGCGGTCGTTGTGCGGGTGGACCGACAGGCATACGTACTCGCGGCGGGAGAGGTTGCGGCCCATCCACTCGAAGCGGTCCGCGTGCGTGGACGGCGTCGAACGCTCCACGGTGGCGGGCAGGTTGAGGATGATCTCGCGGCCCGGGCCGGGCTGCCAGACGTCCATGACCGCCTCGCAGACCTCCAGGGCGAAGTCCAGCTCGGTGTCGGTGAAGATCTCCGGCGAGTACTGGTAGCCGAATTCGGTTTCCGGACCCAGCAGTTTCTCGGCGTACTCCATCACCAGGCGGGTGCCGTCGACGGCGATCTGCTTGATGTCGTCCTTGGAGCCGCGGAAGACCACGCGGCGGAAGACGGGGGCCGTGGCGTTGTACAGGTGCACGGTGGCGCGCTTGGCGCCCTTGAGGGACTCCACGGTCCGCTCGATCAGGTCCTCGCGGGCCTGGGTCAGTACGGAGATCGTGACGTCGTCCGGGATCGCGCCCTCTTCCTCGATGATCGAGCGCACGAAGTCGAAGTCGGTCTGGCCGGAGGCGGGGAAGCCGACCTCGATCTCCTTGTAGCCCATCTTGACCAGCTGGTCGAACATCCGGCGCTTGCGCTCGGGCGACATCGGGTCGATCAGGGCCTGGTTGCCGTCACGCAGGTCGGTGGAGAGCCAGCGGGGGGCGGAGGTGACGCGCTGCTGCGGCCAGCTGCGGTCGGGGAGGTCGACCTGCTCGTACTGACCGTACTTGTGGATCGGCATCTGGCTGGGCTGCTGGCGGTTCGCCATGGTGCGGTGGCTCCTCGGGATGGCCGGAGAAAGTCCGGATCAGGACGGCCGACGACGCAACGCCAAGCTCCGCGGGGAGGGGGTCGGCCTCGACTACAGGCCCTCGCCGCGGCAGCTAAGGAGAAGCAGCCCGAAACGCATAATGCTCCGCACTCTAGCCGAGCGGCGCCGGGCACGCGGGCCTGTCCCAGTATGCGGGACCACGGGGAGGAATCGGGCAAAACGTGCGCCATACCACTCGGGAGCCCGGAGCAGGCCCCTATGTCACCGTATTTCACCAATCATGGTTGCCTCTAGTGACAGTGGCATCACCCAGTGCAAGGGTGCCGGGCATGACGACACACGGGGGCTTCGAGCCCGTCTTCTGCACCGTCGTACCGCCGCACGTCCTCCACCGGCTGGCCCGCAACGACGACCCCGCGCTCTCCGGTCCCGCCCGCCGCACCCTGGTGCGCGACAGCGAACTGCGCGCCGCGCGCAGCGTGACCACCGAGTTCCGCCTCGCGGCGGCCCCGTCGGCGAAGGCTCCGTCCGACCGGCCGCTGCGGACCGTCTACGACGCCGGGCACGGCACCGACCTGCCCGGCGCCAAGGTCCGCGGCGAGGGGGAGGACCCCGGCCGCGACGCCACGGTCAACCGCGCCTACTCCGGCCTCGGCTCCACCTTCGAGCTCTTCCTGAAGGCCTACGGCCGCCACTCCATCGACGGCGACGGCCTGCCCCTGGACGCCACCGTCCACTACGACCGGGACTACAACAACGCCTTCTGGAACGGCGAGCAGATGGTGTTCGGCGACGGCGACGGCGAGATCTTCGTCGACTTCACCAACTCCGTCGACGTCATCGGCCACGAGCTGACCCACGGCGTCACCCAGTACACGGCGAACCTCACCTACTTCGGCCAGCCGGGCGCCCTCAACGAGTCGATGTCCGACGTGTTCGGCTCGCTCATCAAGCAGTACACGCTCGGCCAGACCGCCGCCGAGGCCGACTGGCTGATCGGCGCCGGACTCCTCGCCCCGAGCGTGACCGGCCAGGCCCTGCGCTCCATGAAGGCCCCGGGCACGGCGTACGACGACGACGTCCTCGGCAAGGACCCGCAGCCCGCGACGATGGACGACTACGTCCGCACCGGCCGCGACAACGGCGGCGTCCACATCAACTCCGGCATCCCCAACCACGCGTTCTACCTGGCCGCGACCGCCCTCGGCGGCTTCGCCTGGGAGAAGGCGGGCCAGATCTGGTACGACGTCCTCACCGGCGGCGAGCTGCGCGAGGGGGCCTTCTTCACCGACTTCGCCGGGCTGACCGTGAAGGCCGCCCGCGAGCGCTTCGGCGACGGCGGCGAGGAACTGCTGGCCGTGGAGAAGGCGTGGGAGCGGGTCGGGGTGCGAATCCTGTGACAGGCGCAGCGGACCGGACCCGTTCGTACTAGACAGGACCCATGCGGATTCAGGTGACGCGCACGGGCGGTTTCGCGGGCATCGAGCGGCACGCCGAGGTGGACACCTCGGGGCGGCCCGACGCCGACGAGTGGCACGCCCTGGCCGAGAAGGCGACGGCCGCCGGCCGGGACGTGCCCCCGGCCGGGGTGCCGGACGGCTTCGCCTACGAGATCACCGTGGACGGCCGGACCGTGTACGCGGCGGACCCCCGGCTCACGGAGGAACAGCGCAGGCTGATCACGCGGGTGCTGAAGGAAGGGGCGTGAGAAACGGGGCGCAGGGAGAAGGGGCGTAACTGGACGTTCCCGTCCGGCCGTTGACTTCGGTTACCCCTGGTACGGATGATCCGGCGCATGGCTACCGATCAGCGCGACACGACGCACCCGATCCCCCGGTTCCCCGACGGCTTCCTGTGGGGAGTCTCCACCTCCGCCCACCAGATCGAGGGGGCGGCCGACCTGCGCGGGCCGTCCGTGTGGGACTCCTTCACCTCCGAGCCGGGCAAGGTCAAGGACGGCTCGACGGCGGCGGTGGCCTGCGACCACTACCACCGCTACCCCGAGGACGTGGCCCTGCTGGCGGGCCTCGGCGTGGACGCCTACCGCTTCTCCGTCTCCTGGCCCCGGGTGAACTCCCCCGGCGGCCTCGACTTCTACGACCGGCTGGTGGACGAGCTGTGCGCGGCGGGCGTCCGCCCCGTGCCCACCCTTTTCCACTGGGACCTCCCGGTGGACCTGGACTGGCTGGAGCGGGACACGGCGTACCGCTTCGCCGACCACGTCAGCGCGGTCGCCGCCCGCCTCGGCGACCGCGTGGGCAAGTGGATCACCCTCAACGAGCCCGCCGAGCACACCCTGTTGGGCCATGCGCTCGGCACCCACGCCCCCGGCAGACAGCTCCTCTTCGACGCCCTGCCGGTCGCCCACCACCAGCTCCTCGGCCATGGACTGGCGGTACGGGCCCTGCGCGCGGCCGGCGCGACGGACATCGGCATCGCCAACTCCCACGGTCCGACCTGGCCGGCCTCCCAGGAGCCCGCCGACGTGGAGGCGGCCGCCTTCTACGACCTCCTGCTCAACCGGCTGTTCGCCGAGCCGGTCCTGCTCGGCGAATACCCCGAGGGCATGGGCGAGTTGATGCCCGGCGACGTGCAGTCCGACCTGAAGGTCATCGCCGAGCCGCTCGACTTCTACGGCGTCAACTACTACGCCCCCACCAGGGTCGGCGCGCCGCAGGGCACGGAGATCGACTTCGGCGGGGTGCGCATGCCGGCCGAACTCCCCTTCTCGGTGCAGGAGATCGAGGACGTCCCGGTGACGGACTTCGGCTGGCCGGTGGTCCCCGAGGGACTGACGGAACTGCTCACCACGTTCAAGGACCGCTACGGCGACCGCCTCCCCCCGGTAGTCATCACCGAGAACGGGTGCAGCTACCCCGGCGTCGACGACCAGAGCCGCATCGCCTACCTCGACGGCCACCTGCAGGCCCTGCACCGGGCGGTGGAGGCGGGCGTCGACGTCCGCGGCTACTTCGTCTGGTCGCTGCTGGACAACTTCGAGTGGGCGGAGGGCTACCAGCGCCGCTTCGGCCTGGTCCACGTCGACTTCGAGACGCTGGCCAGGACCCCGAAGGCGTCCTACACCTGGCTGCGGGACGTGCTGCGGGCGCAGAGATGACGGCGGCTCCCCCCGCGGCCGGCCCGGCCCTGACCGAGCCGGTGGACCGGGTCGGCCGGGGCTGGACGGCTGCGCTGTCCCTCGCCAACGGGGCGATCTGGGCGGGCTGGTACGGCCCGCTGCAGATCCTGCTGGCCTCCCAGGCGGAGGACTTCGCGCCCGGCTCCGGCATGTCGAAGGAGACGATGCTGGCGTGGGTGACGGGCGTCGGCGCGGTCGTCTCCCTCGTCGCGAACCCGCTCTTCGGCGCCCTGTCGGACCGCACCACCTCCCGCCACGGCCGCCGCACGCCGTGGATCGTGGCCGGCGCGGCGGGCGGGGCCCTGTCCCTGCTGGCACTGGCCGCCGCGGACGGCGTGTGGACGATGGCGCTCGGCTGGTGCCTGGCGCAGCTGACCCTGAACGCGGCCTTCGCGGCGGTGACGGCGGCGGTCCCCGACCGGGTGCCCCGCCTCCAGCGCGGCTCGGTGGGCGGCTGGCTGGGCTCGGCGCAGGTCCTGGGCGTGGTGGGCGGCACGGGGCTGGCGATGGCCGCCGGGGGCGTGGGGGCGGGCTACGCGGCCTGCGCGGTGTTCAGCCTCGTCGGGGTGCTGCCGTACGTGTGGAAGTACGCGGATCTGCGGCTGCCGGCGGCGGACCGTCCCGGCTGGTCCTGGCGGGGCTTCCTGGCGGGCTTCTGGCTGAGCCCGCGCCGCCACCCCGACCTGGGCTGGGCCTGGCTGACCCGCTTCCTGATGAACCTCAGCAACGCGCTGGTGCTGCTGTACCTGCTGTACTACCTGCGCGACCGCCTCCATCACGCCGATCCCGACGAGGGCGTGCTGATCCTGACGGCTGTGAACGGGGTGACGCTGCTCGCCACGGTCGTCGTCGGGGGCGTCTGGTCGGACCGGGTGGGCCGACGCAAGCCGTTCGTGCTCTGGTCCGGCGTGCTGATGGCGGTGGCGACGGGGGCGCTGGCGGTGTGGCAGACCTGGCCGGGGGCGATCGTCGCGGCGGCGGTGCTGGGCGTCGGCTTCGGTGTGTTCACCTCCGTCGACTTCGCCCTGATGACGGACGTCCTGCCGAAGGCGCTGGACCGCGGCAAGGACCTCGGCGTCATCAACGTCGCCAACGCCCTCCCCCAGGTGACGGCCCCGGCCCTCGCCGCCCCGATCGTCACCCACCTGGGCGGCTATCCGGCCCTGTACGCCATCGCGGCGGCGATCGGCCTCGCGGGCGCGCTACTGGTGGTCCGGATCAAGGGGGTGGACTGAACCGGTACCGGCGAGCGGCGCGGGCCCTGTCGTCAGAAGCCCAGCTTGCGCAGCTGCTTGGGGTCGCGCTGCCAGTCCTTGGCGACCTTGACGTGCAGGTCCAGGCTGCATCGACATGCGGCTACCGCCGCGCGGCGGGCGTAGGACCCCTAGGCCCACACCCTCCGGACGGCGACCAGCACAGCCCCGCCCAGCCTCAGAAGCCCAGCTTGCGCAGCTGCTTGGGGTCGCGCTGCCAGTCCTTGGCGACCTTGACGTGCAGGTCCAGGCTGCATCGACATGCGGCTACCGCC
>NZ_SHKS01000001.1:0-503098 GCF_004217285.1 Streptomyces sp. BK239 | reverse complement strand
CGACCAGCACAGCCCCGCCCAGCCTCAGAAGCCCAGCTTGCGCAGCTGCTTGGGGTCGCGCTGCCAGTCCTTGGCGACCTTGACGTGCAGGTCCAGGAAGACGGGCGTTCCGAGCAGCGCCTCGATCTGCTTGCGGGACTTGATGCCCACGTCCTTCAGGCGGCGTCCCTTCGGGCCGATGATGATGCCCTTCTGGCTGGGCCGCTCGATGTAGATGTTCGCGTGGATGTCGAGGAGCGGCCGGTCGGCGGGCCGGTCCTCGCGCGGCAGCATCTCCTCGACGACGACGGCGATGGAGTGCGGAAGCTCGTCCCGCACGCCCTCCAGGGCGGCCTCGCGGATCAGCTCCGCCACCATCACCTGCTCGGGCTCGTCGGTGAGGTCGCCCTCCGGGTACAGCGGCGGGCTCTCCGGCAGCATCGGCACGAGCAGGTCCGCCAGCAGCTCGACCTGCTGGTCCCCGACCGCCGAGACCGGCACGATCTGGGCCCACTCGATGCCCAGCTCCTTGCCGAGCTGGTCGATCGCGATCAGCTGCTCGGCGAGCGTCTTGGAGTCGACGAGGTCGGTCTTCGTCACGACGGCGACCTTCGGCGTCCGCTTGATCCCGGCCAGCTCCTTGGCGATGAACCGGTCGCCGGGACCCAGCTTCTCGTTGGCCGGGAGGCAGAACCCGATCACGTCCACCTCGGCCCACGTCGTGCGCACGACGTCGTTCAGCCGCTCCCCCAGCAGCGTGCGCGGCTTGTGCAGCCCCGGGGTGTCGACCAGGATCAGCTGGGCCTCGGGGCGGTGCACGATGCCCCGGACCGTGTGCCGGGTGGTCTGCGGACGGTTGGAGGTGATCGCCACCTTCTTCCCGACCAGAGCGTTCGTGAGGGTGGACTTGCCGGCGTTGGGGCGGCCCACGAAGCAGGCGAAACCGGCCCGGTGCGCGGCCTCGGCCGACTGTTCGGATGACTGGGTGCGAACGCTCATGGCGACCATTGTCCCTGATCCACGCGGCCCCGCCGACACGTGAGCTTCCCGAAACCCGCACGCAACGAAACGTCACGGAAACACACCCGTACGCAACCGGTAACGCACTGCCGTGACCCTCTGACGAGCCCCCACACCGTTGGAGACGACCGTGATCCTTGCCGCCGCCGCGCAGGTGGACACCGGCGACACCGCCTGGCTGCTCGCCGCCACCGCACTGGTCCTGTTGATGACCCCGGGCCTGGCCCTCTTCTACGGCGGCATGGTCCGCACGAAGAGCGTCCTCAACATGCTGATGATGAGCTTCGTGTCCATCGCCCTGGTCACGGTGGTGTGGCTGGCCGCGGGCTACTCCCTCGCCTTCGGCGACGACGCAGGCGGCGGCCTGATCGGCGTCCTGGACCACGCCGGGATGTCCGGCGTCGGCCCCGACAGCGTCCACGGCACGGTCCCCACCGTCCTGTTCGCCACCTTCCAGCTCACCTTCGCGATCATCACGGCGGCCCTGGTGAGCGGCGCGATCGCGGACCGCGCGAAGTTCGCGGCGTGGCTGGTCTTCGTCCCCCTCTGGGCGCTCCTCGTATACGTTCCCGTCGCCCACTGGGTGTGGGGGCCCGGCGGCTGGATCCTGGACGGGCTCGGCGCGCTCGACTTCGCGGGCGGACTCCCGGTCGAGATCACCTCCGGCGCGTCCGGTCTGGCGCTCTGCCTGGTCCTCGGTCCGCGTCTGGGCTTCAAGAAGGACGCGATGCGTCCGCACAACCTCCCCATGGTCGTGCTGGGCGCCGGACTGCTGTGGTTCGGCTGGTTCGGCTTCAACGCGGGCTCCGCGCTCGGCGCGAACGGCCTCGCGGCCGCCGTCTTCCTCAACACCCTCGCCGCCGGCTGCACCGGCCTGCTCGGCTGGCTCTTCGTCGAGCAGAAGCGCGACGGCCACCCCACCACCCTGGGCGCGGCCTCCGGCGCGGTGGCCGGTCTGGTCGCGATCACCCCGTCCTGCGGCTCGGTCTCCCTGCTCGGCGCGCTGGTCGTCGGCCTCGCCGCCGGCGTCGTCTGCTCGTACGCGGTGAGCTGGAAGTTCAAGCTGAACTACGACGACTCGCTCGACGTCGTCGGCGTCCACCTGGTCGGCGGTGTCATCGGCACCCTCCTGATCGGCGTGTTCGCCGTCGAGTCTATGACCGGCGGCCCCGAGGGCCTCGCGCACGGCGGCGGCCTCGCCCTGCTGGGCAAGCAGCTGGTGGCCGTCGTCGCCGTCGGGGCGTACGCCTTCCTCGTGACGTACGGCATCGGCAAGCTGCTGGACCGCGCGATCGGCTTCCGCGCGGACGAGGAGCACGAGCAGACCGGCCTGGACCTTACGGTGCACGCCGAGAGCGCATACGATCACGGCGTCCTGGGCCATGGCGCCCCGGTCGGCTCCTCCTCCCTCTCCTCCGTCCAGAAGGCCACCCCCCAGGCATGAAGCTCATCACCGCGATCGTCAAGCCGTACCGCCTCGACGAGGTCAAGAACGCCCTGCAGGAGCTCGGCGTGCACGGCCTCACGGTCACCGAGGCCAGCGGCTACGGCCGGCAGCGCGGCCACACCGAGGTGTACCGCGGCGCCGAGTACCAGGTCGACCTGGTGCCCAAGGTCCGTATCGAGGTCGTCGTCGAGGACGCGGTGGCGGACGACGTCATCGACGCGATCGTGCGCGCCGCGCAGACCGGGAAGATCGGGGACGGGAAGGTGTGGGCCCTGCCGGTCGAGACGGTTGTGCGGGTGCGGACGGGCGAGCGGGGGCCGGACGCCCTTTAGGTCGCTGTAGGGGCTTTCGTCCGTGGGTCCGCTTCGGCTGGTCGCGCCCCGCGGCGGAGCCGCGTGATGTCGAAGCCCCGTGCCCCTCGAGGGTGTCGCGCCCGCCGTTTCCTGAGCAGCAGCACCAGTCCTGCGCCGATGGCCGCGCCCAGCACCAACGCCGCCGGCCACGGCACGGCGAAGAAACCCGCGCTCGCTGATTCCCGCGTCTGTCTCGCGCTCGCCGTCAGCGTGACCTTTCCCCAGTCGAGTTGGGGCGCTCCGTGCCAGGGTTCCGAGAGGTGGACGCGCTGGCCCGGGAGGAGTTCCGAGGGGATCCTCGTCAGGTCGCGGGAGAGCAGGGTGCGGCCGAACAGGCCCCGGGCCCGCAGTTCGACCTTCGGGTTCAGGGTGACGTTGCCGGTGTTGCGCAGCGTGTAGGAGATCGTCGCCTCGCTGTCGCCGAAGCCGGGGACCAGCGGCCGGCTCTGTTCGACGCGGACGTCCTCGACGGTGAGCGCGGGCAGGGTGGGGCCGCCGACCTGGAGGTAGACACGGGCGCCGACGGCGCGCCGCACGCCGAGCGCGACCCCCGCCCCGCCCTTCTCGACCCGCTCGTCGAGGGCGACGATCGCCCCGGGGTGGTCGCCGGGCTCGGCGCCCTCGGGGACGCGGATCGTGAACGGCACGGTGGCCGTGCCGCGTCCGGGCACGGTGACCCGGTCCTTCGCGGGCTTCGCCCACGCCCCCACGCCCCGCATCCGCTCCCCCGCCGTCCGCACGGCGAAACCGCCGTCGCGCTCGGTGTTGTAGGCGTCGGCGGCGTAGAGGCGGAAGGTGAGCGGCGTGTCCGTCTTGTTGGTGACGACGACCGTGTCCTCGATCGTCTGGCCGGGGTCTGCGGAGACGTAGAAGTAGGGCCGTTCGGCGACGGTCGTCGAGAGGGGGTTGACCGACCAGCTGCCGTTGTCGGCGGCCCGGGCGGGCGGCGCGAGCGGGCCGAGCAGGTCCAGTGGCAGGGGCAGCAGCGTGAGGAACGTCAGGAGGAGGGCGTACGGCTTGCGCATGGGTGCGGACCCCCGCGGGCGTCGGACACGGCGGGGTGGTCGGGCGGGTGCGGACCTGTGAGGAGGACGCCCGGCCACCGGTGGACGTGGGTCAGGTGAGCGTGAGGGTCAGGACGCCGGCGTACGTGCCCGGAGGCGTGAACGCCGGTACGTCGAGGGAGAGTCGGGCGGAGGCGGTGAACTCGCCGCCGGTGAGCGTGCCGTTCGCTGTGGACGCCAGGGTCGCCCCCGTGCCGCCCACCACTCCGGCCGAACCGGCCTGACAGGTGCTGGGGCTGCCCGCCTTGGTGCCGCACTCGGGCGTCCAGCTCAGCTTCCCCGCGCCGATCTTGCCGCCCGGTCCGCTGAAGTCGGTGACCTTGCCGGTCAGCGACCAGCCGGCCGGCCCGCCGCGGAAGTCCTTGACGGTCACCGCGTTGAGGTTGCCGGTCGAGGCGCCGCCGGTGCCGAAGTCGACCGCCGACAGCTGCACGGCGTCCCCGGCCTGGGACATCGACAGGGTGCCCGCCTTGACGGTGGTCGTCAGCTTCTGGCTCCCGGGGGGTACGGGCGTGTCGTCGACGACGACGTACGCGACGGGCCCGGCGCCCAGCTCCGCGCTCCACGCGCCGCCCTCGTACGCGACCACGCCGGTGGTGGTGCGGTCGTTGACGACGAGCGAGCCGGAGACGGCGCCCTGCGCGTTCGCGGTGACGGTCGCCTTGTCCGCGGTCTGGGCGGCCCCGGACCGTCCGGCCAGGGTGACGCTCGCGCCCGGGGTGAAGCCGCCGCCGGTGACGGTGACCGCGGCGCCCGGCGCACCGGAGGCCGAACCGAGCTGGATGGAGCGGGTGTTGGCCGGCGGGTTGTCCGTCGCGGTGACCGTCTCGGACACCGGGGCGGGCGGGTTCTTCACCGTGCAGGGGGTGTCGAGTTCGAGGATGTAGCTGGTGTGGATGTTGTAGTCGCCGGGCGAGAGGGTGATCGCGCCGGGCGAGGTGACGGTGAACGTGCCGGTCATGGAGAACGAGGGGAAGGCGCCCTTGCCGGGCACCGGGTCGTTCTTCTTCGGGCCGGTGACGGTCACGCTGCCGCTCTGCGCGCCGCCGAGGGTGACCTTGCCGGTCGGGGTCATGATGTCGGCCGGCAGGGCGAGGTCGGTGGGGTTGCTGGCGGCGGGCTTGACCACCGTGTAGGTCACGGTGACGGTGTCGCCGACCTTGGCGGACGTCTTGTCCGCGGTGATCCTCCCGGTGGTGGTGCCGTCGATGTCCGGGATGCCCGCGATGGGCGGCGGGACGCAGTGCGTGGGGTAGTCCACGTCGGTGGCGGCGCCGGCCGGGCACGCCAGCGCCCCGCTCGCGGTGACCGCGAGGGTGGTCGCCCCGAGCAGCGACGCCCAGCGCCGTCTCAGGGATCTTCGGGGTGTCGAACCCATGGTGCCCCCTCCTCAAGGGTGCGGGCGCAGCGGCTCTTTCTGCGCCGACAGGGGGCATTGAGGTGCGGATCGCGACAGAAGTCAATGGATGCGGAGAGATCGACTGATGGGCCGTCAGCTTCCTGCTGACGCGGGGAAACCGACGGCCCGTGGCGCCTCTTCGCACCGGTTCTCAGTCGAACACGAACGGTCCCGGCGACTGCGGCCCGGTCGCCGTACAGGTGACGGTGATCCCGAAGACGACCATCTTCAGGGAGCCCCGGTAGAAGTCCAGGCTGTCACCGGAGGCCACGGTCCCGCCCAGCGGGCCGACCTCGATCGGGGCGCCCGTCGGCATGGCCGGGTTCACCGTGCCGGTGAAGACCCTGGCCGAACCGGTCGAGTTCGCCATCGTGAGGGTGGAGTTGATGCTGTTGGCGCCGATCGGGATCGGAGCGGTGATCGCGGTCGACTTCAGGGTGAGGGTGGCCGAGGTGCCGCTCTGGGTGGCCGTGAGGGTGGCGGCTCCGCCGCCGAACAGACCGCAGTTCGCGGTGACGCTCGCCGTCGTCGGGGCGACGGCGAGTGCGGTGGGCGCGAAGGCCAGCCCGGTGACCGCGAGGGCCCCGGCCAGCAGTGCCGCACCTGATCCGATTCGCTTGCCTCTCATGGGGGTTCCGGCTCCTTCCCGGATGTGGGGAGACGGACGGCCGGAGCGGGACGGGTGGGTGCGGGCACCTTGTCCCGGTGGGGGGTAAATCTGACGGTCCGTCGGAAACTATGCCCATTGACCCGCGGGAGAGGGAGGACGGCAAGAGCCAAATCCGGACGACACGTTCCAGCCGCCCGGCCAGGGCGACGCGGGACCACTCTCGAAGCCCCCCCGGGGGTGCTCGGAAGGCCCGGGGCACTTTGCGGCCCCGGTGTCTCAGCCCGCGGTGACGGTCAGCCGGACGGTCCCGTCGGGGCCGGCCACCAGCACCGGCGTGCCCGCGCCGCCCAGATCGGCGACGGCGGCCCGGTCCGCCTCGGCGACGGACTCGGCGTCGGTGACCACGGCCGCCGCCTCCAGCGACTTCGCCCCGGACGCCACCGCCATCGCCACCGCCGTCCGCAGCGCGCTCAGCTCCAGCGACGGCAGCGCCACCGTCCCCGCCACGTACGTACGCCCCGTCTCGTCCCGTACGGCCGCCCCCTCGGGCACCCCGTTGCGGGCCCGGACTGAACGGGCCAGGGTGACGATCTTCCGGTCCTCGGCGTCGAGCGCGGTGCTGTCGGTCATGCCCCGAGCATACGGAGCGAGCCGCCCCCGCGAACTCTCAGGGGCGGTCCAGGCGCAGCCGCTCCGCGCGCGGCAGTCCCGCCACGACCAGGTCGTACGAGTCCTCGATCAGCTCACGGACGAGCTGACCGGGCAGCGCGCCGTCCACCGTCACCGTGTTCCAGTGCCGCTTGTTCATGTGGTAGCCGGGGGCGATCAGGCCCGGGTGGTCGGCGCGCAGACGGACCGCGTCCTCCGGGTCGCACTTGAGGTTGACCTTCAGGGGCCGCGCGTCGATCCAGCTGAGGGCGAACATCTTTCCGAGCACCTTGAAGACGGAGATCTCCGGCCGGAAGGGGAAGTCCTCCGTCGCCGCCTCGAAGGACAGGCAGAAGGCGCGCAACTCCTCGGGCGTCATACGGACGTCTCCTTCTCGGGCGTCACCCGGGCTCCCCCGGGCGTCACTCGGCCGTCTCCTCCTCCGGCTTGTCCACCGGCTCCGCCAGCACCGTGACGATCTTGTTCCGGCGCCCGGCCGCCGCCTCCGCCGTCAGCCGCAGGAGCCGGCCGTCGGGCAGGTCGACGACCGCGGAGGCCCCGGCGATCGGCACCCGGCCCAGCGCCTTGGCGAGCAGACCGCCGACGGTCTCCACGTCCTCGTCGTCGTACTCCTCCAGGCCGTACAGCTCGCCCAGGTCGGTGATGTCGAGACGGGCGGTCACCCGGTGGCGGTCCTCGCCGAGTTCCTCCACCGGCGGCAGTTCACGGTCGTACTCGTCGGTGATCTCGCCGACGATCTCCTCGAGGATGTCCTCGATGGTGACGATGCCGGCGGTGCCGCCGTACTCGTCGATGACGACGGCGACGTGGTTGCGCTGCTGCTGCATCTCCCGCAGCAGATCGCCGGCGTTCTTGGTGTCGGGTACGAACGCGGCGGGCCGCATCGCCGTCGACACCAGGTCCGACTCGGCGTCCCGGCTGATGTGGGTCTTGCGGACCAGGTCCTTCAGGTACACGATCCCGACGATGTCGTCCTCGCTCTCCCCGGTGACGGGGATCCGCGAGAACCCGGAGCGCAGCGCCAGCGTGAGGGCCTGCCGGATGGTCTTGTAGCGCTCGATGACGACGAGGTCGGTGCGCGGCACCATGACCTCCCGCACGAGGGTGTCGCCCAGCTCGAAGACGGAGTGCACCATGCGGCGCTCCTCGTCCTCGATCAGCGACTCCGCCTCGGCGAGGTCCACCATCGCCCGCAGCTCCGCCTCGGAGGCGAACGGGCCGCGGCGGAAGCCCTTGCCGGGGGTGAGCGCGTTGCCGATGAGGATCAGCAGCGACGGGACCGGGCCCATGATCCGCGCCAGCGGCAGCAGCACGTACGCGGCGGCCGTCGCCGTGTTCAGCGGGTGCTGGCGGCCGATGGTGCGCGGGGAGACCCCGACGGCGACGTACGACACGAGCACCATCACGCCGATCGCGGCGAGCAGCGCCCCGGCAGTGCCGTCGATCGTGTTCAGACAGGCGTAGGTGACGAGCGCGGCGGCGGCCATCTCGCAGGCGACGCGGACCAGCAGCGCCACGTTGAGGTAACGGGTGGGGTCGGCGGCGATCTGCGCCAGCCTGGCGCTGCCGCGCCGCCCGCTCCGTACGGCCTCCTCGGCGCGGAAGCTGGAGACGCGCGCGATGCCCGCCTCCGCGCAGGCGGCGAGCCACGCCACGACCACCAGGGCGACCGCGCCGGCGACGAGCGTCGGGCTCATGAGACGGTCGGCGCCGGCGACGGACCGGTCAGGCCCTTCTCGGCCCGCCAGCCGTCCACGATGGCCGCCTGGAGGCCGAACATCTCGGCCTTCTCGTCGGCCTCCTCGTGGTCGTAGCCCAGCAGGTGCAGCACGCCGTGGACGGTGAGCAGCTGGAGCTCCTCGTCCATGGAGTGCTGCGTCGGCGCCTCCTTGCCCTGCTTCTCGGCGACCTCGGGGCACAGCACGATGTCGCCGAGCAGCCCCTGCGGCGGCTCGTCGTCGTCCTTCGACGGCGGCCGCAGCTCGTCCATCGGGAAGGACATGACGTCCGTCGGGCCGGGCAGGTCCATCCACTGGATGTGGAGCTGCTCCATGGCGTCGGAGTCCACGACGATCACCGAGAGCTCGGAGAGCGGGTGGATGCGCATCCGCGCGAGCGCGTAGCGGGCGATGTCGAGGATCGCCTGCTCGTCGACCTCGGTTCCGGACTCGTTGTTGACGTCGATCGACATGGTGCTGGCTTGTCTACTTCCGCTTGTTGCGGCCGCCCTTGTGGGTGCCGTTCTCCGTGCCGTGGTGGCTGTCGTACTTCTCGTACGCGTCGACGATACGGCCCACCAGCTTGTGCCGTACGACGTCCTGGGACGACAGCCGCGAGAAGTGGACGTCCTGGACGCCCTCCAGGATCTCCTGCACCTGCCGCAGCCCCGACTTGGTGCCGGAGGGCAGGTCCACCTGCGTCACGTCACCCGTGATCACGATCTTCGAGTCGAAGCCGAGCCGGGTGAGGAACATCTTCATCTGCTCGGGGGAGGTGTTCTGGGCCTCGTCGAGGATGATGAAGGCGTCGTTCAGGGTCCGGCCCCTCATGTACGCCAGCGGCGCGACCTCGATCGTCCCCGCAGCCATCAGCCGGGGGATCGAGTCCGGGTCCAGCATGTCGTGCAGGGCGTCGTACAGCGGGCGCAGGTAGGGGTCGATCTTCTCGTAGAGGGTTCCGGGGAGGAAGCCGAGGCGTTCGCCGGCCTCCACCGCGGGGCGGGTCAGGATGATGCGGTTGACCTGCTTGGACTGCAGGGCCTGGACCGCCTTCGCCATCGCCAGGTACGTCTTGCCGGTGCCGGCGGGGCCGATGCCGAAGACGACGGTGTGCTTGTCGATCGCGTCGACGTAGCGCTTCTGGTTCAGGGTCTTGGGGCGGATGGTGCGGCCGCGCGAGGACAGGATGTTCTGCGTCAGTACCTCGGCCGGGGTCTCCTGGCCGTCGCTCGTCCCGTTCTCACTCGCCCGCAGCATGGCGATCGAGCGTTCCACTGCGTCCTCCGTCATCGGCTGCCCGGTGCGGAGCACCAGCATCATCTCGTCGAACAGGCGCTGGATGAGGACGACCTCGTGCGGGTCGCCGGTAGCGCTGATCTCATTGCCCCGGACGTGGATGTCGGCCGCCGGGAAGGCCGTCTCGATCACGCGCAGGAGGGAGTCTCCGGATCCCAGCACGGTCACCATGGGGTGCTGGGCGGGAACGGTGAACTGTGCTCTCGCCTTGCCCTGCGCGGGCGTCTGAGCTGTGGGTGTCTCAGTCATAGGCCGGCCCGAAGGCCTCTACGTCCTCCCGGATACGTCTCGCCTGCCACAAGGGCGGCCTGGCGTGTTCCAGGGTACGCCAGGGGGCTGACAACACCGCAGGGGTTTTCGAACAGTCGCGTCGGGAGCGGCGGGGGCGCGGCTCCCGTTCAGGCCGAGCGGCGGAAGCCGATCGTGGGGACGGCGCGGCGGCGCGGCCACGGGGTGGTCTCGCGGCCCGCCGGGAGGAGGCCGTCGAGGAACTCGTAGCGGCGCAGCGCCTCGGGGTCCTGGCCGTCGACGGACTGGACCCTGCGCCACCAGGCGGCGATCTCGGACCAGCCGGGGGCGGAGAGCGAGCCGCCGAACTCCTGGACGGAGAGGGCGGCGGTCAGTCCGGCGAAGGCGAGGCGGTCGGCGAGCGGCCAGCCGGCGAGGGCGCCGGTGACGAAGCCGGCCACGAAGACGTCCCCCGCGCCGGTGGGGTCGAGGGCCTCCACGGCGATGGCGGGGACCTCGGCGGTCTCGCCGGTGCGCCGGTCGACGGCGTACGCGCCGTCGGAGCCGAGGGTGACGACGGCGAGCGGGACGTGTTCGGTGAGGGCGTGGGCGGCGGCGCGGGGGCAGGAGGTGCCGGTGTAGCGCATCGCCTCCTCGGCGTTCGGCAGGAACGCCTCGCAGTGCTTCAGGTCGGTGAGGCCGGCCAGGTCCCAGGCGCCGGTGTCGTCCCAGCCGACGTCGGCGAAGACGCGGGTGCCGAGGCCGGCGGCGCGGGCGATCCAGGGCGCGCCGCGGCCGGGGGTGAGGGAGGCGACGGCGGCGCGGGCGTGCGGCGGGGCGGCGGGGGCGCCGTCCTGGAGGAGGACCTCCTCGGGGGGCGGTTCGTGGCCGTGGGAGACCATGGTGCGTTCGCCCTCGTAGGCCATGGAGACGGTGACCGGGGAGTGCCAGTGGGGGATGGTGCGGGAGGGGGTGAGGTCGATGCCCTCGCCCTGTTCCAGCGCGTCCCAGCAGTACTCGCCGTAGTGGTCGTCGCCGAAGGCTGCGGCCAGGGAGGTGCGCAGGCCGAGGCGGGCGAGGGCGGTGGCCATGTTGGCGACGCCGCCGGGGCTGGAGCCCATGCCGCGGGCCCAGGACTCGGTGCCGCGGACGGGCGCGGAGTCGAGGCCGGTGAAGATGATGTCCAGGAAGACGGTGCCGGTGAGGTAGACGTCCCAGGGCGGGTCGGCCGCGCCGCGCAGGCCGGCCAGCGGGTCGACCTGTGCCTCCCGGTGGTGCCGGTGGTGTCCCTCTCCGGTGGACGCGATGGACGCGGTCACTGTGCGCTCCCTGACGTGGTGCCGATCTGGCCAGTGTGCACCACGCCCCGGACGGGCGTCCGCAGCCCCGCGCGGGACCGCGGACGCGTCCGGGCTCACCAGCGGGGCACGCTCGGGGTGGTCCAGGCGGGGTCGGTGAGGCGCATCGCCGCCGCGTCGTCGCGGTCGCGCAGGGCGCCGGAGTCGTTCAGCCAGCGTTCGTGGAGGAACCTCAGTCGGTCGTGGTCGAGTTCGACGCCCAGTCCGGGCGCGTCGGACACGGTGACCTTGCCGTCGTCGAAGGTGAGGCGTTCGGTGAGGACGTCCTCGGACTGCCAGGGGTAGTGGGAGTCGCAGGCGTGGTGGAGGTCGGGGACGGTGGCCGCGACGTGGGTCATGGCGGCGAGACTGATCCCGAGGTGGGTGTTGGAGTGCATGGAGACCCCGACGCCGAACGTGCGGCAGACGGCGGCGAGTTGCTGGGTGTTGCGCAGTCCGCCCCAGTAGTGGTGGTCGGAGAGCACGACCTGCACGGCGCCCTTGGCGAACGCCTCTGCGATCTCCGCGAACGTGGTCACGCACATGTTGGTGGCGAGCGGGACGTCGGTCCGGGCGGCGACCTCGGCCATCGCGACTGTGCCGAGCGCGGGGTCCTCCAGGTACTCCAGCACGTCCCCGAGCTCCTCGGCGACCCGCAGTGAAGTCGCCACGCTCCAGGACCCGTTGGGGTCGAGCCGCAGGGGGTGCCCGGGGAACGCCTCGGCGAGGGCGCGCACGGCGGCGATCTCCTCGTCGGGGGGGAAGACGCCGCCCTTGAGCTTGAACGAGGTGAAGCCGTACCGCTCCTTGAAGCGGCGGGCCTGCTCGACCACGCCTGCCGGGTCGACGGCGGCCCCCCAGTCGTCCTTCTCGCAGGCCACGCCCTCGGGATGGCCGGCCCACTTGTAGAAGAGGTAGGCGCTGTACTCGACGGTGTCGCGCACCTTGCCGCCGAGGAGGGTGTGGACGGGCAGCCCGAGCGTCTTGCCGAGCGCGTCGAGGCAGGCGACCTCGAACGCGGAGACGACGGAGAGCCGCAGCTTGTCGGCGGTCTGCACCCCGCGCAGCCCGCCCACGTCGACCTGGCCGGAGACGCGGGAGTCGTCGACGGTCACCGCGCCCGCGAGGACGAACAGCCCGTTCAGATCACCGATCTGACGGCCGGTCAATCGCGCGGCGAGGGGGCGGGCCAGTTCCAGGTACTTGGTGTCGCCGTAGGTCTCCCCGACGCCCGTGACCCCGTCGGCGGTCGTGACCTCCACGATCAGCCGGGGGGTGTACGGCTGGTGGACGCCCTGCGTGTTCAGCAGCGGCGGGTCGGCGACGAGGATCGGGGTCAGCCGTACGTCCGTGATGGTGAGGTCCACGTCCCACTCCTGTCTACGTATGAAGACGAAGGATAGGTAGGTGAACGCACTCGCGTCAACGGCCGCGCGCCGCGCGGCGCCTCCGGACTACCATCGGCGCATGTCGGAGACGGGCGGCGTCCGCGAGGTGAAGTCCGCCGCGCGCACGGTGGAGCTGCTGGAACTGCTCGCGGCGCGCGGGGACCGTCCGGCACGCCTTCAGGAGCTGTCGGACGAGCTGGAAGTGCCGCGCAGTTCGATGTACGCGCTGCTCCAGACCCTGATCGGCCGCGGCTGGGTCCGCACCGACGTCACCGGCTCGCTCTACGGCATCGGCATCCACGCCCTGCTGACCGGCACGAGCTACCTCGACTCCGACCCCCGGGTCCGGCTGGTGCGCCCGTATCTCGACGAGGCGTCCGAGGCGCTGGGCGAGACGATCCACCTGGGCCGGCTGGACGGGCGGGACGTGGCCTATCTGGCGACCCGCGAGTCGCACGAGTACCTGCGCACGATCAGCAGGGTCGGCCGCCGGCTCCCCGCGCACGTGGGCGCGCTGGGCAAGGCGCTGCTGGCCGAACGCCCCGACGCGGAGCTGCCCGAGGGTCCGTACGAGGCGCTCACCCCGCGGTCGCACACGAGCCGCGCCACGCTCCTCGCCGACCTGATGGAAGTGCGGGCGCGCGGATACTCCGTGGACCGTGAGGAGGGCGTGAGCGGCATCGCCGGCTTCGGCTTCGCACTGCGCTACGACACGCCCGCGCAGGACGCGATCAGCTGCTCGGCGCCGGTGGCCCGGCTGACGCCGGCCCACGAGGCGCGGATCGTCGCGGTGATGCGGGAGACCAGGGCGCGGATCGAATCGACGGCGCCGAGGGCGACCGGGTCGGTCGACTGGCGTTAGCCGCCGACCCAAGGACCGCTAGGACGAAAGCTGTTACCCGGCCCTCGCCGCACCAAACCTGACGTGATCCACATCACCCGGCCCGGGCTACTGTTCGCAACCGCTTGCTTGATACAAATTGCCCGCGCGTTCCTGTCCGTCGACGGTCGGCGCCCCCTCCCCCTTTCGAGCCGCCCCTTTCGCACGCCCAGGAACGCCCGTGTTCGCCCCCCGCACCACTCCCTGGCCCCTCGTCGCCCTTTTCACGGCCGGGTACCTCGCCCCCTATCTGCTGCCCACCGTCGTCGGCCGGCTGGACGCGGGGCTTCCGCTGTCCGCCACCGAGGCCGGCGCCGTCGGCAGCGCCCTGCTGCTGAGTTCGGCGTCGGCCGGGTTCGCCCTCGCCTCCCGGGTGGAGCGGATCGGCGCCCGCACCCTGGCCCGGCTCGGGCTGGTGCTGGCCGTGCTCGGCTACGGCGGGGCCGCCCTCGCCGGCAGCGTGCCCGCGGTGGTCGCGGGCGCGGTCCTCGGCGGGTTCGGCTCCGGTACGGCCACGACGGTCGCCGCGACCCGGATCGCCGCCCAGCCCGACCCGCACCGGGCCTCCACGCTCGGCCTGCTCGGCGTCTCCGCCCTCGCGGGGGCCGTCTATCTGACGGTCCCGCACCTGGGCCCCGGGCACGGGCAGCCGCTGGCGGCGATCGCGCTGACCGCCCTCGCCGTGTGGCCGTCGACGAGCCGGCTCCCGGCCCGCACGGTCACCGCGCCGGCCCGGCAGGGCTCGACCGGCTCCCGGCTCCCCCATCTGCGGTCGGGGCTGGTGCTCGCCGTGGCGATGCCGTGCTGGTCGCTCGTGCAGAACTCCCTGTGGGGCGTCAGCGGGCGGATCGGCCTGACGCAGGCGCACCTCACCGAGGCCACCGTCGGCGGGGTGTTCGCGGTGGCCCTGGGGGCCGGGCTGCTGGGGGTGCTGGGTGCCGGGGCACTCGGCCCGCGGCTCGGCCGGGCCGCGCCGATCGGCGGCGGGACCGTGCTGATCGCCGGGTGCGTCGCGCTGAGCGCGTCCGCGACCGGACTGGGCAGCTTCGCGGCCGGCGAGATCGCCTGGAACGTGCTCTACCCGATCGTGCTGTCGTACCTGATCGGGCTGGCCGCCTCGCTCGACCCGCGCGGCCGCTGGGCGGTGCTCGTCGGGTCGGCGTCCTCGCTGGGGACGGCGGCCGGCCCGCTGACCGGGAGTCTGCTGTCGGCGCAGGCCGGGTTCCCCGCGATGGGGCTGGTCCTGGGCGCCGGTCTGCTGGTCGTCGCCGTCCCGCTGACCGCCGTCGCCCTGCACACGGGCGGACGCCCGCTGCTGGCGGGCGCGGTGCGCCGGCGCGGCGGCACCCCGGCGGCCGTGGTCGCCGCGGCCACCGGCGCGCCGAACGGCTCGGTGCCGCAGGTCGGCGCTCCCGAGCAGCCGGTCGTGGACATCGTGCTGGACACCCCGGTCGCGCCCGTGCGGGGCGCGTACGACACGGCCGGTCCCCGGCGGGCGGGCGCCGGGGACTGACCGGGGCCGGTCAGAAGGCGTACGCCTCCACCTCGGCCAGGTACCGGGCCCGCAGTTCCTCGTCGTCCTCCAGGAAGGAGGCGACGAAGGAGTTGCGGGCCAGCTCGCGCAGCCGCTCCTCGTCCAGGCCCAGCGTCCGCCGTACGGCGTCGAAGTTGTCGCCGGCGTAGCCGCCGAAGTAGGCCGGGTCGTCGGAGTTGACCGTGCACAGCAGCCCGGCGTCGAGCATCGCGGGCAGCGGGTGGTCGGCGAGGGTGTCGACGGCGCGCAGCCGGACGTTGGACAGCGGGCACAGCGTCAGCGGGATCCGCTCGCGCACCAGCCGCGCCACCAGGTCCGGGTCCTCCATGCAGCGCAGCCCGTGGTCGACGCGTTCGACGCCGAGCACGTCCAGCGCCTCGGTGATGTACTCGGGCGGCCCCTCCTCGCCGGCGTGCGCGACCCGGCGCAGCCCCAGCGCGGCGGCGGCCTCGTACACCTCGCGGAACTTCACCGGCGGGTGCCCCACCTCGGCCGAGTCGAGCCCGACTCCGGTGATCCGGTCCAGGTACGGCTTCGCCGCGTCCAGGGTGGCGAGGGCCGACTCGGCGGACTCGTCGCGCAGGAAGCACAGGATCAGCCGGGTGGAGACGCCGTGCCGCTCCCGGCTGCGGCCGAGGGCCCGCCACAGCCCCTCGACGACCGTGCCCATCGACACCCCCCGGTCGAGGTGCGCCTGCGGGTCGAAGAAGATCTCCGCGTGGCGCACGCCCTGCGCGGCCGCCCGCGCGAGGTAGGCGTCGGCGAGGTCCTCGAAGTCCCGCTCGGTGCGCAGAACCGCCATCAGCTCGTAGTACAGGTTCAGGAAGGACTGGAGGTCCTCGAACCGGTACGCCTCACGCAGTTCCTCGGTGTCCTTGTACGGCAGCGACACCCCGTTGCGGGCGGCCAGCTCGAAAGCCAGCTCGGGCTCCAGGGTGCCTTCGATGTGCAGGTGCAGTTCAGCTTTGGGGAGGGACATCAAAGCATCGTACGGCCGCTTCACCGCCGTTTCGGAACCGGCACTCGCAGCAGGTCGTGGGCGACGGTCAGCTCGCCGTCGAACCCGGCGGCCCTCGCCTGCCGCTCGAACTCCCCGGGGTCGGAGTAGCGCTGACTGAAGTGGGTGAGGACGAGATGCCGCACCCCGGCGTCCCGGGCGACCCGCGCCGCCTGACCTGCCGTCAGGTGACCGTGCTCGATGGCGAGTTCGACGTCGTCGTCGAGGAACGTGGACTCGATCACCAGCATGTCGCAGCCCTCGGCGAGCGCGTGCACGCCGTCGCACAGCCGGGTGTCCATGACGAACGCGAACCGCTGCCCGCGCCGCGCCTCGCTGACGTCCTCCAGGGTGACGCCGCCGATCGCGCCCTCCCGCTGGATCCGCCCCACGTCGGGCCCCCTCAGCCCGTGTGCGGCGAGCCGGTCGGGCAGCATGCGGCGGCCGTCCGGCTCGACGAGGCGGTAGCCGTAGGACTCCACCGGGTGGGACAGCCGGCGCGCCTCAAGGGTGTACGAGCCGGTCGTCACCAGCGGCCCGTCCGCGTCGACCGGGGCCTCGGTGACGCCGACGGTCTCGCGGTAGGCGGTGGCGTAGCGGAGCCGGTCGAAGAAGCGCTGCCCGGAGCGCGGGTAGTGGGCGGTGACCGGATGCGGCACCTTGTCGAGGTTGACGCGCTGGATGACCCCGGCGAGACCGAGGGAGTGGTCGCCGTGGAAGTGGGTGACGCAGATCCGGTTCAGGTCGTGGGCGGCGACGCCGGCGCGCACCATCTGGCGCTGGGTGCCCTCGCCGGGGTCGAAGAGGAGGCCCTCGCCGTCCCAGCGCAGGAAGTAGCCGTTGTGGTTGCGATGCCGGGTCGGGACCTGGCTGGCGGTGCCGAGGACGACCAACTCGCGTACGGACACGGCGGGTTATCCGGGGGGCCAGTGCAGGCCGCGGCCGCCGAGGAGGTGCGCGTGGGCGTGCCAGACGGTCTGGCCGGCGCCGCTGCCGGTGTTGAAGACGGTGCGGTAGCTGTCCAGCTTCTCCAGGTCGGCGACGGTCTGCGTCTCGCGGAGGACGTCGGCGGCGAGCTGCGGCGCTTCGGCGGCGAGGGCGGCGGCGTCCTGGTGGTGCGCCTTGGGGATCACCAGGATGTGGGTGGGGGCCTGGGGGTTGATGTCCCGGAAGGCGAGGGTGGTCTCCGTCTCGCGGACGATGGTCGCGGGGACGTGGCCCTCGACGATCTTGCAGAACAGGCAGTCGTCCTGCGGTTCCCCTGCCATACGGGTCTCCTCTTCTCGCCGGTGATCTCTGTGGGGGCATGGTATCGACCGCCGTCGGCTTGCGGGCGGAGGCGGATTTCCGCTCACCCTTCTCCCGAGCGAGTCGGGTGGTGGGTGGGCACAGGCCGGGGTCAGTCCAGTGCGGGCGGGGTCTTCGCCGGCGTCGACTCCAGTGCGGCCAGCGCCAGCGACACCGCCTCGTCCAGCTGGACGTCCCGGCCCGCCGCGTGGTCCTGGGGGCGGACGACGACCTCGACGTCGGGGTCGACGCCGTGGTTCTCCACCCCCCACCCGAAGCCCTCCAGCCAGATCGCGTACTTCGGCTGGGTGATCAGCGTCCCGTCGACCAGGCGGTACCGGCTGTCGATGCCGATCGTCCCGCCCCATGTGCGCGTGCCCACCACGGGACCGATCCCGAGCGCCTTGACCGCGGCGTTCACGATGTCCCCGTCGGAGCCGGAGAACTCGTTGGCGACGGCGACGACGGGCCCGCGCGGCGCGTCCTCCGGGTAGCTGGTGGGCCGCATCCCGCGCGGCACGTCCCAGCCGACGATGCGCCGCGCCAGCTTCTCCACCACCAGCTGGGAGGTGTGCCCGCCCCGGTTCTCCCGCACGTCGACGACGAGCCCCTCGCGGGCCACCTCGATGCGCAGGTCCCGGTGGAGCTGCGCCCAGCCGGAGCCGACCATGTCGGGGACGTGCAGATAGCCGAGCCGCCCGCCGGACTTCTCGTGCACGTAGGCCCGCCGGTCCGCGACCCACGCGTGGTAGCGCAGCGCCTCCTCGTCGTCGGTCGGCACGACCACGGCGTGCCGCGGCTCACCCCCGCCGGCCGGCGAGATCGTCAGCTCGACCGCCTTGCCGGCGGTGCCGACGAGCAGCGGTCCGGGCCCGGTGACCGGGTCGACGGGATGCCCGGCGACGGCGGCGATCGCGTCGCCGGGGCGCACGGCGACGCCGGGCGCGGCGAGCGGGGAGCGGGCGTCGGGGTCGGAGGTCTCCGCCGGCAGGATCCGGTCGATGCGCCAGCTGCCGTCCTCGTGACGGGAGATGTCGGCGCCCAGCAGGCCCTGCCGGGCGCCGCCGCCGTAGCCGCCGCGGGGCATGACGTAGGCGTGCGAGGTGCCGAGTTCGCCGTGCACCTCCCACAGCAGGTCGATCAGGTCGTCCTTGGTCGCCACCCGCTCCAGGATCGGGCGGTAGCGGTCGAGGACGCCGTCCCAGTCGACGCCGCCGAGGTCGGGCCGCCAGAAGTTGTCCCGCATGACGCGGCCGGTCTCGTCGTACATCTGCCGCCACTCGGCGGCCGGGTCGACCGTCTGGCGTACGCGGCCGAGGTCGACGGTGATGTTGGAGTCGCTGTCCTCGTCGCCGGAGGCGCGCCGGTCGCTGGGGACGACCTTGAGCTTGTGGTCGGTCCACAGCAGCAGCCGTTTGCCGTCGCCGCTGACGTCGAAGTCGTCGACGTCGGAGGCGAGATGGTCCAGGCGGCGGTGGGCGAGGTCGTAGCGCTCCAGCTCGGTGTGCGGGTCGGGGTCGTCGGGGGTGGCGCGGGAGGCGCCGAGGACGCCGCGCACCGGGTGGCGCAGCCAGAGCACGCCGTCCTTGGCGGCGCGCAGCGTGGAGTAGCGGGCGGCCTCGACGGGGAAGGGGATGATCCGGTCGGCGAGGCCTTCGAGGTCGATGCGGGTGGCCGGCGTGCCCTCGCTGTCGGGGGTCTCGTCCTTGTCGGGGGCCTCGAAGGGCCGACCGTGCCGCTGCGGGCCGAACGGGGAGGGGGTGGTGGCGGCCAGTGTGACGAGGTGCGGGCGGGCGCCGGCGACGAAGGACAGGTCGAAGGCGTGCTCGTCGTAGACGGGGTCGAAGGCGCGGGTCGACAGGAACGCGAGGTGCTTGCCGTCGAGGGTGAAGGCGGGCGCGAAGTCCCGGAAGCGCAGCGGGGTCGCCTCGGTGACCGACAGGTCGGTGGTGTTGGCGAGCTTGAGCTGGCTGAGCGGGCGCGGGCCGGGGTGCGACCAGGCGAGCCAGCCGGAGTCGGGGGAGAAGACCAGGTCGCCGACCTCGCCGTCGGCGCTGCGGTCGACCTCGCGGACCTCGCCGGTCTCCCGTTCGACGAGCAGCAGCCGCCCGTCGTGCGCGGCGACGGCGGCCCGGCTGCCGTCGGGGGACATGGCCAATTCCAGGACCCGGCCGAGGCGCCCGGCGGCGAGCCGGCGCGGGGCCGCGCCGGGGGCCGCCCCGGTGGCGGGGGCGAACTCCAAGGCGTCCTCGCCCTCGGCGTCCGTCACCCACACCACCCACTCCTCGCCCTCCACGCGGAAGGTGTGCGGCAGCCGGGCCCGCACGCCCGGCTCGGCGGCCAGCGCGCGGGCGGGCCCGTGGCGGTGGGTGACCCAGTGGATCGCGCCGCGGATCTCCACGGCGCTGCCGCGCGCGGTGTGGTCGGGCATCGCGGAGCCCATCCAGCGGGCGGCGGCGACCGGGAACGGCCGCCGGTCGGTGCGCTGTCCGCCGAGGCGGACGTCGAGCCGGCGCGGCTCGGCCCCGTCGAGGTCGTCGAGGATCCACAGCTCGCCCGCACTGACGTACACGATCCGGCTGCCGTCACCGGCGGCCTGGCGGGCGTAAAAACCGTCGAGCGGGGTGTGCCGGCGCAGGTCGGAGCCGTCGGCGAGGGAGGAGTAGAGCGCGCCGACGCCCTCGTGGTCGGAGAGGAAGGCGATCCGGTCGCCCGCCCACACGGGGTACTCGATGTTGCCGTCGAGATCCTCGTGCAGCCGGGTGAACTCCCCGGCGCCTTCTCCGTCGCCGACGGAGCGGTCGATCCACAGCTTGCCCGCGGTGCCGCCCCGGTAGCGCTTCCAGTGGGCGGCCTCGCGGCTCATGGTCGCGGACAGCAGCACGGTGTGCGGGCCGTGGGCGACGCCGCCGACGGGGCCGTACGGCAGGACCGTCGAGGGTCCGCCGTCGAGCGGGACGGCGTGCGCCCAGCTGCGGCGAAGGCTGGCCTGGCCGTGTGCGGTGAGCGCCAGGACCTGGCCCTCGGGGGTCCAGCCGTGCACCTGGGTGCGCCAACACCCCCAATACGTGAGCCTGGTGGACGGTCCGCCGTCGACGGGGGCGATGTGCGCCTCGGGGGCGCCGTCGCGGGTGGAGGTCCAGGCGACGGTCGTGCCGTCGGGCGAGACGCGCGGTGTGGAGACGGGCACGTTGTCGGCGCTGACCCGCCAGGCGCGGCCGCCGTCGAGGGGGGCGAGCCACACGTCGTCCTCGGCGGTGAAGGCCACCAGTTCGCCGTGCAGATGCGGGTATCGGATGTACGCAGCAGGCGTCGCGGACTGTGTCACCCGATCACTCTAGGCAAGGGCGCGGGCCGTGAACAGGGGCTCAGGGGTGCTCGCACTCCGAGCGTCCGATCAGGGCCACTACTTGCCCTCGACCGGTCCGCAACGGGTGTCCGACGGACACCAGATGGTCCGGGTGACGGTCACGGTGACCGTGGGCCGCGCCGGTTGGGCCGGATGCGCGGAGGGCGGCGGTTGCAGCGGTGAGGGCGTCGCGGACGCGCAGTCGCCGAGTCCGCTGACCCGGAAGACCTGTCTGCCGCCCACCTGCGCGCGGAGGTCGCCGCGTACGCAGGAGCCGTCGACGGCGCGGGTGACCGTGCCGTCGACCTCGATGTCCCGGCCGTCGTCGGTCCGGCCCCGGCACTTGACCGAGGCGACGGTCTCCTCACCCGCCGAGGCGCGGCCCTTGCCGTAGTCGGCGGTGCAGGTCAGCCACCGTACGTCCGTTTTACGGCGGGCCAGTTCGGCCGTGGCGGCCTCGTCGGTGGTGTACGCCACGGACGCGGCGCTCAGCCCGCCCGGATCGCACGCCGCGAGCCCGCCCACGGCCACGAGCGCCAGCCCCGCCACCGCGGCCGTGCGTGTCCCCGGCCGTCCTGCCCGCATGCGTCGTGAAGCCCCCATGCGGGCAGACTGCCACCGCCGCGGCGGTCGCGGTAGAGCGCGTGCCGCCCCTCACGCGCCCCGGACAGCGCCCGTCCGGGCGTCTTTCAGGACCAGCGGCCGGTGCGGCCGAGGAGCAGGGCGGTGGCGGCGGTGCCGGCGGTCGAGGTGCGCAGGACGGTGCGGCCGAGGATGTACGGCTTCGCGCCCGCCTCCCTGAACAGCGCCAACTCGTCGGAGGACACGCCCCCTTCAGGTCCGACGACCAGCACGATGTCTCCCCGGTCGGGGAGTTCGGCGGTGGCGAGGCGCTCGCTGCCCTGCTCGAAGTCCGAGTGGAGCACGGCGGCGAAGTCCGCGCCGGCGAGAAGTGCCGCCACCTGCTTGGTCGTCGCCGCCTCCGCGACCTCGGGGAAGCGCACCCGTCGGGACTGCTTGCCGGCCTCGCGGGCGGTGGCCCGCCACTTCGCCAGCGCCTTGGCGCCCCGCTCGCCCTTCCACTGCGTGATGCAGCGTGCGGCGGACCACGGGACGATGCGGTCGACGCCGGTCTCGGTCATCGTCTCGACGGCCAGCTCCCCCCGGTCGCCCTTGGGCAGCGCCTGCACGACGGTGATGCGGGGCTGTTCCTCGGGCTCCTCGTTGATGCTCTCCAGGTCCATGACGACCAGCCGGTCCTTGCCCTCGGCGGCCCTTACGACGCCCTCGGCCCAGCGCCCGCGCCCGTCGGTGAGGACGACGCCCTCGCCGGGCCGCAGCCGCTTCACGGAGACGGCGTGCCGCCCCTCCGGGCCGTCGAGGACGACCTCGCCGCCGCTGCGGTCGGGGACCTCCAGCGGATCGAGCACGAACACCGGAGCCGTCATCGCTCCGCACCTCCTTCTGCGCCGGCCGCCGACGCGGCCCACACCGCGTCCGTCTCGGCCGCCAGTACCTCCACCAGCTCACCGGCCGGCATGTCCCGGGCCATCCGGTGCCCCTGCCCTGCCCACAGAGCCATGCCCTGCGCGTCGCCCGCCGCGGCGGCCGCCTTGCGCAGCGGCGCGGTGAGGTGGTGCACCTCGGGGTAGGCGGCGGGCGCGTAGCGTCCGTGCTCGCGCAGGAAGCGGTTGACCAGGCCGCGGGCCGGCCGGCCGGTGAACGCGCGGGTCAGCCCGGTGCCCACGAACAACGGGTTCGTCAGCGCCTCCTTGTGCGCGGCGGCCGCGCCGGACTCGGGCGTGGGGACGAACGCGGTGCCGAGCTGGACGGCGCTCGCGCCCGCCGCGAGGGCGGCGGCGATCTGGCTGCCGCGCATGATGCCGCCGGCGGCGACGAGGGGCAGCGCGACCGCCTCACGGACCTGGGCGATCAGCGACAGCAGTCCGATGCCGGAGCCGTCGTTCTCGGGGACGTCCCGGTGGGTGCCCTGGTGGCCGCCGGCCTCCACGCCCTGCACGATCACCGCGTCCGCGCCGGCCCGTTCCACGGCGAGCGCCTCCTCGACGGTCGTGGCCGTGACCAGCGTGACCGTCCCGGCCCTGCGCAGCGAGGCCAGCGCCTCGGGGCTCGGCACACCGAAGTGGAAGGACACCGCCGCCACCGGGTCGTCGAGGAGCACGGCGAGCTTGGCGTCGTAGCCGTCGTCCCGCCCGCTGTCCGGGTCGCCGAGTTCCGTGCCGTACCAGGCGGCCTCGCCGGCCAGCTGGTGGGCGTACACCTCGACGGCGCCGGTCTCGGCATGCTCGGGCTGCGGCATGAAGAGGTTCACGCCGAAGGGCCGGGAGGTGAGCCCGCGCAACTGCTTGATCTCCCGGTACATCCCGTCGGCGGTCTTGTACCCGCCGGCGAGGAAACCGAGCCCGCCGGCCTCTGACACGGCGGCGGCGAGCCGGGGGACGGAGACGCCGCCCGCCATGGGGGCCTGCACGATCGGATGGCGGAGAAGACCGGCCAGCGCGAAGGACATGACCGCATGGTGTCACGTCCCGGCGCCCTGTCCCGCCGGGGGCTCCGCCCCCGCCTCACCGCCCGTTGAAGGCGTCCTTCAGCCGGGAGAACAGCCCCTGCTGGCCGGGCTGGAACTGCCCCTGGGGGCGCTCCTCCCCGCGCAGCTTCGCCAGTTCGCGCAGCAGCCGCTCCTGCTCCGGGTCCAGCTTGGTGGGCGTCTGGACCTCCACGTGCACGATGAGGTCGCCGCGACCGCCGCCGCGCAGGTGCGTCACTCCGCGCTGGTGCAGCGGAATGGACTGCCCCGACTGCGTGCCGGGCCGGATGTCGACCTCCTCCGGCCCGTCCAGCGTCTCCAGCGGCACCTTCGTGCCGAGCGCCGCCGCGGTCATCGGGAGGGTGACCGTGCAGTGCAGGTCGTCGCCGCGCCGCTGGAACATCGCGTGCGGCAGCTCGTGGATCTCGACGTAGAGGTCGCCGGCCGGGCCGCCGCCCGGTCCGACCTCGCCCTCGCCGGCGAGCTGGATGCGGGTGCCGTTGTCGACGCCGGCCGGGATCTTCACCGTCAGCGTGCGCCGCGACCGGACCCGTCCGTCGCCCGCGCACTCGGGGCACGGGGTGGGCACCACGGTGCCGAAGCCCTGGCACTGGGGGCAGGGACGCGAGGTCATGACCTGGCCCAGGAAGGACCGCGTCACCTGCGACACCTCACCGCGGCCGCGGCACATGTCGCAGGTCTGGGCGGTGGTGCCGGGCGCCGCGCCCTCGCCGCTGCACGTGGTGCAGACGATCGCGGTGTCGACCTGGATGTCCTTGGTGGTGCCGAACGCGGCCTCCTCCAGGTCCACCTCCAGCCGGATCATCGCGTCCTGACCGCGCCGCGTGCGCGACCTCGGGCCCCGCTGGGACGCCGTGCCGAAGAACGCGTCCATGATGTCGGAGAAGTTGCCGAAGCCACCGGCGCCGAAGCCGCCCGCGCCTGAGCCGCCGGCCTGCGAGAGCGGGTCGCCGCCGAGGTCGTAGACCTGCTTCTTCTGCGGGTCCGACAGCACCTCGTAAGCGGCGTTGATCTCCTTGAACCGCTCCTGGGTCTTCGGATCGGGGTTGACGTCCGGGTGCAGCTCGCGGGCGAGCCGCCGGAAGGCCTTCTTGATCTCTTCCTGCGACGCGTCGCGGCGCACGCCGAGAACGGCGTAGTAGTCCGTGGCCACTTACGACTCCGCCAGGATCTGTCCGACGTACCGTGCCACTGCGCGTACCGCTCCCATCGTTCCCGGGTAATCCATGCGGGTCGGTCCGACCACGCCGAGCTTGGCGACTGCCTCGCCGCCCGAACCGTAGCCGACCGACACCACGGAAGTGGAGTTGAGTCCCTCGTAGGCGTTCTCGTGCCCGATACGCACGATCATGCCCGAATCCCCCGCCTCGCCCAGGAGTTTGAGGAGCACGACCTGCTCCTCGAGGGCCTCCAGGACGGGCCGGATGGTGAGGGGAAAGTCATGTCCGAAGCGGGTGAGATTGGCGGTGCCGCCGATCATCAGCCGCTCCTCGTTCTCCTCGACGAGCGTCTCCAGCAGGGTGGAGAGCACCGTCGAGACCGTGCCGCGGTCCTCCGCCTCGAAGGCCTCCGGCAGATCCTCCACCAGAGGGGGCACATCGGTGAACCGGCGGCCCGCGACCCGGCTGTTGAGCCGGGCGCGCAGGTCCGCGAGCGAGGCCTCGCCGAACGGGGCGGGGCAGTCCACCAGCCGCTGCTCGACCCGCCCGGTGTCCGTGATCAGCACGAGCATGAGGCGGGCCGGGGCGAGCGAGAGCAGTTCCACGTGCCGCACCGTGGACCGGGTCAGCGACGGGTACTGCACGACGGCGACCTGGCGGGTGAGCTGCGCGAGCAGCCGGACCGTCCGCGCCACGACGTCGTCGAGGTCGACGGCGCCGTCGAGGAAGTTCTGGATGGCGCGCCGCTCGGGCGCGGTCATCGGCTTGACGCCGGCGAGCTTGTCGACGAAGAGCCGGTAGCCCTTGTCGGTGGGGATGCGTCCGGCGCTGGTGTGCGGCTGGGCGATGTAGCCCTCGTCCTCCAGGGCGGCCATGTCGTTGCGGACCGTCGCCGGGGACACGCCGAGGCTGTGGCGCTCGGTGAGCGCCTTGGAGCCGACCGGCTCCTCGGTGCCGACGTAGTCCTGGACGATGGCGCGCAGCACCTTCAGCCGTCGTTCACTCAGCATCCGCGCACACCTCCAGTGCTTCGTCCCCTTGGCGCCTTCCCTGGCACTCGTCACATCCGAGTGCCAGCGTTCCCCGGTCAGTGTACGGCCGTGGGGTGCGCGGGGGGCAAGGTCGGTCCGGTCGCATGCCGGCCGACGGGTTCGTCACGGTTAGCGTCGCGGTATGACGGTCACTTGGGAAGAGCTGGGTTGGGAGCAGGTCGCGGCGGGCGTCGGGCGGCGGCGGCTGCCGGGCTGGGACTGCACGGCGGGGCTGGTCGTGGGGACCGGGGCGGTGCTGCTGATCGACGCGGGTTCGAGCCTCGCGGAGGGCACACGGCTGCGGGCGGAGGCGGAGCGGCTCGCCGGACGCCGTGTGACTCATCTCGCGCTCACCCACCCCCATTTCGACCACGTGTTCGGGGCGGCGGCGTTCGCGGGCGCGGAGGTGTTCGCGGCGGTGGGCGCCGAGTCGGTGTTCGCGCGGGAGCGGGCCGAGCTGCACGCGGACGCGGTGCGCAACGGGCTGGACGAGGCGGCGGCGACGGAGGCCGTGGACGCCCTGGTGCGGCCCCGCCACCTGGTCTCCGGGGAGTGGACCCTGGACATGGGCGGCGGGCGTCAGGTCCTGCTGGCGAACGTGGGCCCCGGCCACACGGCGCACGACCTGGCGGTGCTGGTGCCGGGGTCGCCGGAGGCGGTGTTCTGCGGCGACCTGGTGGAGGAGTCAGGCGAGCCGCAGGCCGGGCCGGACGCCGTGCCCTCGCGGTGGCCGGCCGCCCTCGACCGCCTGCTCGCCCTCGGCGGCGCGGACGCACGGTACGTGCCCGGTCACGGGGCGGTCGTGGACGCGGCGTTCGTGCGGGCGCAGCAGGACGCCCTGGCCGCCCGTTTCGGCGTGTCGCCGTGACAGCGCCCCGGCTTCTCCTATCGTCGTCCGAATGCGCCAGTACTCCGCCGATCTGACCCCGTCCTGGAAGAAGCCGCAGCCGGTCCCCGAGGTCGCGGCGGAGCCCGGCCTGGTGGTGGAGGAGCCGGGCAGCGGATTCTGCGGCGCGGTGATCCGCTGCGAGGCGGGCACGGTCACCCTGGAGGACCGATTCGGCAAGCACCGGGTGTTCCCGCTGGAGCCGCGCGGGTTCCTGCTGGAGGGCCGCCCGGTGACCCTCGTACGACCCGCGTCGGGCGGCCCGGCGCGCCCCGCCCGCACGGCCTCGGGTTCGGTGGCCGTGCCCGGCGCACGCGCGCGTGTGGCCCGCGCCGGCCGGATCTACGTCGAGGGGCGGCACGACGCCGAGCTGGTCGAGAAGGTGTGGGGCGACGACCTGCGCGTCGAGGGCGTGGTGGTGGAGTACCTGGAGGGCGTCGACGATCTCCCGTCGGTCGTCGAGGAGTTCGCGCCGGGACCGGACGCGCGGCTGGGCGTCCTGGTGGACCATCTGGTCCCCGGCACGAAGGAGTGGCGGATCGCACAGTCGGTGACCAGCGAGCACGCGCTCGTGGTAGGCCACCCGTACATCGACGTCTGGGAGGCGGTGAAGCCGTCGGCCCTGGGCATCGAGGCATGGCCGCGCGTGCCGCACGGCCAGGACTGGAAGACGGGGGTGTGCCGGGCGCTGGGCTGGCCGTCGGACAACACCGGCGCCGTGTGGCAGGCGATCCTGGCCCGGGTGGGCTCCTACAAGGACCTGGAGCCGGAGCTGCTCGGCCGGGTGGAGGAACTGATCGACTTCGTCACCGGCTGACGGGCCGGGCGGGCGTTCAGTCCACGAGGTCCCTGACCACGGCGTCCGCAAGCAGCCGCCCGCGCAGGGTGAGGACGGCGCGGCCCTCGTCGTAGGGCCCCGGCTGCAGCAGCTCCTCCGTGAGCGCCCGGCGCGCGGCAGCGAGCCCCTTCTCCCGCAGCACGTCCAGCGGTACGCCCTCGCGCAGTCGTAGCTCCAGCAGGATGCGCTCGACCCGGCGGTCCTCGTCCGTGAGGAGTTCGCGGCCGGCGCCCGGGGAGCGGCCCGCGGCCAGCGCCGCCGCGTACGCCCCCGGGTGCTTGACGTTCCACCAGCGGACCCCGCCGACGTGGCTGTGGGCGCCCGGCCCGGCGCCCCACCAGTCGGCGCCGCGCCAGTACAGCTCGTTGTGCAGACAGCGGGCCTCCGGCGAGGTGGCCCAGTTGGACACCTCGTACCAGTGGTAGCCGGCCGCCGTGAGGGTCTCCTCGGCGATGAGGTAGCGGTCGGCGTGCGCGTCGTCATCGGTCATCGGGATCTCGCCCCGGCGGATGCGGCGGGCGAGCTGGGTGCCCTCCTCGACGATCAGGGCGTATGCGCTGACGTGGTCCGGGCCGGCGTCGAGCACGGCGTCCAGGGAGGCCCGCCAGTCGTCGTCCGACTCGCCCGGCGTGCCGTAGATCAGGTCCAGGTTCACGTGCTCGAAGCCCGCCGCCCGCGCTTCCGCCACGCAGGCCTCGGGCCGGCCGGGGGTGTGGGTGCGGTCGAGGATCCGCAGCACGTGCCGCCGGGCGCTCTGCATGCCGAGGGAGACCCGGTTGAACCCGCCCTCGCGCAGGGCCGCGAGGTACGCCGGGTCGACGGACTCCGGGTTCGCCTCCGTGGTCACCTCCGCGTCGGCCGCGAGTCCGAACTCCTCGCGGACCGCGCCCAGCATCCGCACGAGGTCGCCCGCGGCCAGCAGCGTGGGCGTGCCGCCGCCGACGAACACCGTCCGCACCTCGCGCGGATCGTCGCCCAGCACCTTGCGGGCGAGCCGGATCTCGTCGATCAGGGTGTCGGCGTAGTTGTCGCGGGAGGCGAGCACACCGCCGGTGCCGCGCAGCTCGGTGGCGGTGTAGGTGTTGAAGTCGCAGTACCCGCAACGGGTCGCGCAGTACGGCACGTGCAGGTAGAAGCCGAGGGGCCGGTCGGCCGCCCCGGCGAGCGCGGACGAGGGCAGCGCACCGTCGTCGGGAACGGGCTCACCGTCGGGGAGTGCGGAAGGCATGTGCTCCATTGTCCCGCACCCGGCGGCCCTCCCTCCCCGCCCCGGCCGCCGCTACTCGGTCTGGAGCACCAGGAGGGCCAGGTCGTCCTCCGGGGGGTCGTCGCCGAAGGCGTGGACGAGGTCGCGGACGCGTTCGGCGATCAGGTCGGCGTCGAGGCCGGCGCATCCGGCCAGCGCGACGGCCAGGCCGTCGCCGTCGTCGAACTGGCGCGGTCCCGAGCGGCGCTCGGTGACGCCGTCGGTCACGCACAGCAGGGTGTCGCCGGGCCGCAGCTCCAGGGTCTCGCTGGTGTACGTGGCGTCCTCGACGACCCCGAGGAGGGTCTGCGGGTGGGCCGCCGTGGTGACCGTCCCGTCGGGTCCGAGCAGCAGCGGCAGCGGGTGTCCGGCGGAGGCGAGGGTGCAGCGGACCCCGCCGTCGAAGGGGACGAGCTCGCCGTAGAGGAGCGAGAGGAAGCGGGTCTGCGGCCCGTCCGCCGGTCCGGCCGGGCCGACGAAGGCACGGGCCGCGGCGTCGGCGGCCTCGGTGGCGTCGTCGAGGAGCAGTTGGTTGAGGCGGTCGAGGACGTCCGGGACGCCGTACCCCTCCCGGGCCAGCAGCCGCAGCCAGGGCCGGGCGAGGCCGATGACGACGGCCGCCTCCGGACCCTTGCCCTGCACGTCGCCCACGGCGAAGCACCAGCGGCCGTGGCCCGCCGGGAACAGGTCGTAGAAGTCGCCGCTCGGGCCGCCCTGCTCGCGCGGCTCGTACACGAGGGCGCTGCGCAGTCCGGGTATCTCGGCGACCGCGCCGGGCAGCAGACCGCGCTGGAGGACGGCGCTGATGGTGACCTGGCGGGCGTACTGGCGGGCCGCGCCGACGGCGAGCGCCACACGGCGGCCGAGGTCCTCGACCAGCCCGGTGACCTCGTCGGGGAACCGCAGCAGCCCGGCCCGGCCGATGACGAGCGTGCCGAGCGGGCGGCCGCCGGCGATCAGCCGGTAGGCGAGGGCGGAGCCGCCCGGGCCGAGCGCCTCGGCGGGCCAGGGGAAGGGGGTGGGCCCGGAGCCCGCCGTGTCGGGCGGGTGCGAGGGGTGCGGCGGGTCCTTCTCCAGGGTGCGGCGCAGTTCCTCGATGTGGTGCTCGCCGCCGTGGCAGACGCGGGCCAGCCGCGGTCCGGGCCCGCCGGTGCCGTCGCCCCAGCCGCGCGCGCTGAGTTCGTCCTCCAGCCACACCGCGCACCAGTCCGCCAGCCGAGGCACGAGCAACTGGCCGGTGAGCGCCGCGACCAGGTCCTCGTCCAGCTGCCCGGCGAGCAGGTCGGAGGCCTCGGCGAGGAAGGAGAGCGCACCCCGGCCGAGCCAGTCCCGGGCGTGGGGGGTGGAGGCGGGCAAGCGGGCGGGGGCGCTCGTGCCGGCGGCGGCGTCGGGGGCGGAGTCGGTCGGGGTGCTGGTGGTACGGGCGGCAGGGGCGGCGTCGGGGCGGGCCGTGCCGGTGCCGGCGGTCGGGGCGGCTTCGGCGGGGACGGTGGCGTACGCGGTCATGGGCGCGTCGTCGCCGTACGCCTGCCCGGCGTTCGCGGTGTTCTGCGCGATCGGCCCCAGCCGGGCCCACACCGTTTTCGTGCCCCGGCGGTACGTCACGCCCCACGCCTCCGCCAGCGTCGCGACCAGTTGCAGCCCGCGGCCGTACTCCGGGGTGTCGTGGGGCGGTTCGGGCGTGCCGTCGCGCGGGGCGCGGGAAGGGTGGTGGTCGGAGACCTCCACGACGACGGCGTACGCCTCGGGCTCGTCGTCCTCCGCGAGGCACAGCCGGCACACCAGGTCGATGTCGGTGCCGGTGTGCACGACCGCGTTGGTGACCAGCTCGCTGACGACGAGCACGGCGTCCTCCGCGAGCCGCCCGGCGAGGTGCTCCCCACCGGGCAGGCCGAGGCCGCTCCACTCCGTCAGCGCGGCCTGCACGAGGTCGCGGGCGGCGCCGGGCGCGTGGGAGCCGCCGGCCAGGGTCGCGCGCGTGCGCGCCGGGAGCCCGCCCGGGCGGGCGGACGCGCCGCCGGGCCGGTACACGGTCTCCCGTTGCGTAGGAATGACCCCCATGCGCAGCTCCTCGGACGGTCGACGTTTCGAGCCTCGACCTGACGACCGGCCCTCGGTCTTCGGACGATTAAGCCTCTCCGGACGCCGTCAGAGTGACAGACTGACCACGCCCATAAGCGCCGAGTTACCGAAGTGGGCCGTCATGAGTGAGAACAGTGCTCCGCATGTGCTCGAAGACGGACGTATTGAGGGCGGGATTCGAGCATCCGAGCTGCGCCCGCTGCTCGCGGCGATGACCGCCGCCCGCGACGGCGACTTCACGAAGCTGCCGGAGACGGGCGACGGGATCACGGCCGAACTGACGTCCGTCTTCAACCAGATCCTGGACCGCAGCACGCATTTCAACGCCGAGGTCCGCCGGGTGAAGCGGGAGGTGGTGCGCCACGGCCGTCTGGACGAGCGCCTGTCGGCCAGTCCCGGCCAAGGCGGCTGGGCCACGCGGGTGGACGACGTCAACCAGTTGCTGGACGCCCTGGTCGCCCCCGCGGCCAACGCGACGCGCGTCCTGGACGCGGTGGCCGGCGGGGATCTGACCCAGCGGGTCGATCTGCACGACGGGACCAGGGAGTTGCGCGGCGATCTGCGCCGGCTGGGCCGGACCGTGAACAGGACGGTGGACCAACTGTCCCTGTTCACCGGCGAGGTGACCCGGGTCGCCCGGGAGGTCGGCACCGAGGGCCGGCTCGGCGGCCGGGCCAAGGTGCAAGGGCTGTCGGGCAGTTGGCGGGACGTGACCGAGGCGGTCAACACCATGGCGTCCCGGCTGACGGCGCAGGTGCGGGACATCGCCCTGGTGACGACGGCGGTGGCCCGCGGCGACCTGACCCGGACGGTGACGGTCGAGGCGACCGGCGAGCTGCTGGAGCTGAAGCTGACCGTCAACACGATGGTCGACCAGCTCTCCGCGTTCGCCGACGAGGTGACCCGCGTCGCCCGTGAGGTCGGCACCGAGGGTCAGTTGGGCGGCCGGGCTCAGGTGCGGGGCGTGTCGGGCGTCTGGAAGGACCTCACCGACAACGTCAACTTCATGGCGTCGAACCTGACCTCGCAGGTGCGCAACATCGCCCAGGTGACCACCGCCGTCGCCAACGGCGACCTCAGTCAGAAGATCACCGTGGACGCGCAGGGGGAGATCCTGGAGCTGAAGTCGACGATCAACACCATGGTCGACCAGCTCTCCGCCTTCGCCGACGAGGTCACCCGCGTCGCCCGCGAGGTCGGCACCGAGGGCAACCTCGGCGGCCGGGCCCAGGTGCGGGGCGTCTCCGGCGTCTGGAAGGACCTCACCGACAACGTCAACTTCATGGCGGACAACCTCACCTCGCAGGTCCGCAACATCGCGCTCGTCTCCACGGCCGTCGCGCAGGGAGATCTGGGCAAGAAGATCACGGTGGAGGCGAAGGGGGAGATCCTGGAGCTGAAGTCGACGATCAACACCATGGTCGACCAGCTCTCCGCCTTCGCCGACGAGGTCACCCGCGTCGCCCGCGAGGTCGGCACCGAGGGCAACCTCGGCGGCCAGGCGCAGGTGCGGGGCGTCTCCGGCGTCTGGAAGGACCTCACCGACAACGTCAACTTCATGGCGCTGAACCTGACCTCGCAGGTCCGCAACATCGCCCAGGTGACGACGGCGGTGGCCAACGGCGACCTGTCGAAGAAGATCACGGTGGACGCCCGGGGCGAGATCCTGGAGCTGAAGGACACCGTCAACACGATGGTGGAGCAGCTGCGGGCCTTCGCCGACGAGGTGACCAGGGTGGCCCGCGAGGTCGGCACCGACGGCCGGCTCGGCGGGCGCGCCCAGGTGCTGGGCGTCTCGGGCGTGTGGCGGGACCTGACCGACAACGTCAACTACATGGCGGACAACCTCACTTCGCAGGTCCGCAACATCGCGCAGGTGGCCACGGCGGTCGCCCAGGGCGATCTGTCGCGGAAGATCGACGTGGACGCGCGCGGTGAGATCCTGGAGCTGAAGACCACCATCAACACGATGGTCGACACCCTGTCCTCCTTCGCCTCCGAGGTCACCCGGGTGGCCCGCGAGGTGGGCTCCGAGGGCCAACTCGGCGGCCAGGCACGGGTGGAGGGCGTGTACGGCACCTGGAAGCGCCTGACGACCAACGTGAACGAGCTCGCGCTGAATCTCACCACCCAGGTCCGCGCGATCGCCGAGGTCGCCTCGGCGGTCGCCCAGGGCGACATGTCCCGCTCGATCTCCGTGGAGACGCGCGGCGAGGTGGCCGAGCTGAAGGACAACATCAACCTGATGGTGGCCAACCTGCGCGAGACGACCCGGGCGAAGGACTGGCTGGAGTCCAACCTGGCCCGGCTGGCCGCCCTGATGCAGGGGCACCGGGATCTGATGGAGGTCGCCGACCTGATCCTGCGGGAGCTGACGCCGCTGGTGAACGCGCAGTACGGGGCGTTCTACCTGGCCGACCCGGAGGGCGAGGCGGCCGTCAGGACGACCGTGCCGGCCAAGGGGCTGGCGTTCATCGCCGGTTACGGCTCGGCGGAGGGCGCGACCGTGGAGACGGGCGGGCTGCCGGTGCACGGTCTGGTGCACCAGGCGGCCCGGGAGAAGAAGCGGATCCTGGTCGAGGGAGCCCCACCGCACTACATCAAGATCAACAGTGGGCTGGGCGAGGCCTCCCCGACCACGATCGTCATCATCCCGATCCTCTTCGAGGACACGCTCCTCGGGGTGATCGAGCTGGCCTCGTTCTCCCGGTTCTCCGATGTGCACCTGGCGTTCTTCGACCAGTTCGTGAACACCATCGGCGTCGCCATCAACACCATCATCGCCAACTCCCGCACGGAGTCGCTGCTCGGCGAGTCCCAGCGCCTGGCCATGCAGCTCCAGGAGCGCTCCGACGAACTCCAGAAGCAGCAGGCCGAGTTGCAGCGCTCCAACGCGGAACTGGAGGAGAAGGCGGCCCTGCTGGCGACCAGCTCCCAGTACAAGTCGGAGTTCCTGGCCAACATGTCGCACGAGCTGCGCACGCCCCTGAACTCGCTGCTGATCCTGGCCCGGCTGCTGTCGGACAACCCCGACGGCCGTCTCTCAGAGCAGGAGGTGCAGTTCGCGACGACGATCCACCGCTCGGGCTCCGACCTCCTGCAACTGATCAACGACATCCTGGACCTGTCGAAGATCGAGGCCGGCCGGATGGACGTACGGCCCAAACGGCTCCCGCTCATCAAGCTGCTGGACTACGTCCACGCCACCTTCCGCCCGCTCACCCTGGACCGGGGGCTCGCCTTCGAGGTGGCGGTCGGGGAGGACGTGCCGCGCGAGATGTACTCGGACGAGCAGCGGCTCCAGCAGATCCTGCGCAACCTGCTCTCCAACGCGATCAAGTTCACCGCGTCGGGCCGGGTGGAGCTGCGGGTGAAGCGGGTCGTGGACCCCGACTACCGGTATGTGAAGAGCAGCGACGAGGTGATCGCCTTCACGGTCTCCGACACCGGCATCGGCATCGCGCCCGAGAAACTCCCGGTGATCTTCGAGGCGTTCCAGCAGGCCGACGGCACCACCAACCGCAAGTACGGCGGCACGGGCCTCGGGCTGTCCATCAGCCGGGAGATCGCGGGGCTGCTCGGCGGGCGGATCGTCGCCGAGAGCGAGCCCGGCCGGGGCTCCACGTTCACCCTGTACGTCCCGGTCGTCAGCCCCGGCCACACGGTCACGGAGGACCGCGGCGCGTCCGTCCTGGCCGCCGATCCCTCCTCCGGGGCGCACGAGAGCGACGACTCCTGGCCGGCCCTCACCAAGCTGGAGGCCTGGCAGGCGGGGCGGGCGGGGCAGGTCCTGCCCGGACGGCGGGTGCTGATCGTGGACGACGACATCCGCAACGTCTTCGCGCTCACCCATGTGCTGGGCCGGGTCGGCATGCCCGTGCTGTACGCGGAGAACGGCCGCGAGGGCATCGAGACGCTGGAGCGCAACCCGGACGTCGAACTCGTCCTGATGGACATCATGATGCCGGAGATGGACGGTTACGAGACCATCGCCGCCATCCGCCGCACCCCGCGCTGGGCAGGTCTGCCCATCGTCGCCCTGACCGCCAAGGCGATGCCCGGCGACCGGGAGAAGTCCATCGCACGCGGAGCCAACGACTACGTCCCCAAGCCGGTGGACGTCGACCGCCTGCTGACGGTCGTCTGCGCCCTGCTGGATCCCCGGACCCCGGCCGGGGCCGTGCCCCCCGGCGAGACCGACACAGGGGACAACGGAACCACGGAGGAGGCCGGGCTCACGGAGTGAGGTACGGGGACGCGGGGTGAGCGTGCACGTGAAGTGAGCGTGCACGCGGAGTGAGCGTGCGGCACGCGGGGCCGCGGCGCGGCACGCGGAGGCCGGACGCGGGTGCGCGGGGTGAGAGCGCGGCACGCGGAGCCGGAGCACGGCACCCGGAGTGACGGCGCGGCACCCGGGGCCGGACCGCGGAGCGCGGAGTCCTGGCGCGCGTGCGCGAGGTGGGAGCGCAGCACCCGGACCGGGAGCACGACACCCGGACTGAGGGCGCGGGACACGGGGCCGGATCGCAACACGCGGAGCCCGAGCGCGGGCGCGTGGAGTCCGGGAGCTGGTGCGTGGAGTCCGGGGGCTGGTGCGTGGGGTGGGGCGCGGGGTTGGGTCCGCGCCCCTTGCCGGCTATGCCTCGCGCGTGCCCGAGTACATCTCGTCGATCAGGTGCTTGTACTCGCGCTCCACGACCGGCCGCTTCAGCTTCAGGCTCGGCGTGATCTCCCCGTGCTCCACGTCGAGGTCCCGCGGCAGCAGCCGGAACTTCTTGATCGTCTGCCACTTCTGCAGCCCCTGGTTGAGCTGCTCGACGTACCCCTGGACCAGGGACACGGTGGCCGGCGCGGCGACGACCTCGGCGTACGACTTGCCGGCCAGCCCGTTCTCCTCGGCCCAGCCGAGGATGGACGGCTCGTCGAGGGCGATGAGGGCGGTGCAGAAGTTCCGGTCGGCCCCGTGCACGAGGATGTTCGACACGTACGGGCAGACCGCCTTGAACTGGCCCTCGACCTCGGCCGGCGCGATGTACTTGCCGCCCGACGTCTTGATCAGGTCCTTCTTGCGGTCGGTGATCCGCAGGTACCCGTCGGCCGACAGTTCGCCGATGTCGCCGGTGTGGAACCAGCCGTCCGCCTCCAGCACCTCGGCGGTCTTGTCGGGGAGACCGTGGTAGCCCTCCATGATGCCGGGGCCGCGCAGCAGGATCTCGCCGTCCTCGGCGATCCGCACCTCCGTGCCGGGCAGCGGCTTGCCGACGGTGCCGGTGCGGTAGGCCTCGCCCGGGTTCACGAAGGACGCCGCGGAGGATTCCGTGAGGCCGTACCCCTCCAGGATGTGGACCCCGGCGCCGGAGAAGAAGTAGCCGATCTCGGGCGACAGGGCCGCGCTGCCGGAGACGCAGGCGCGCAGGTTCCCGCCGAACGCCTCGCGGATCTTGGCGTAGACGAGCGCGTCGGCGACCTTGTGCTTCGCGCCGAGCCCGAAGGGCACGGAGGCCGTTCCGGTGCGGCGGAAGTTGTCCTGGGCGACCTTGGCGTACTCGCGGGCGACCTCGGCGGCCCACTGGAAGATCTTGTACTTGGCGCCGCCGCCGGCCCGGGCCTTCGTGGCGATGCCGTTGTAGACCTTCTCGAAGATGCGCGGCACGGCCGCCATGTAGGTCGGCTGCACGACCGGCAGGTTCTCGATGATCTTGTCGACGCGGCCGTCCACGGCGGTGACGTGCCCGACCTCGATCTGCCCGGAGGTCAGCACCTTGCCGAACACGTGGGCGAGCGGCAGCCACAGGTACTGCACGTCCTCGCCGCTGACCAGCCCGGTCGCGGCGATCGCCTTGGCCATGTACGACCAGTTGTCGTGCGGCAGGCGCACGCCCTTGGGGCGGCCGGTGGTGCCCGAGGTGTAGATGAGGGTGGCGAGCTGGTCCTTGGCGATCGAGCCGACCCGCTCCTTGATCAGCTCCGGCTCCTGCTCCAGCCGGGCGGCGCCGCGCTTCTCCAGCTCGTCGAGGGTGAGGATCCAGTCGCCGGTGTCCACGCTCTCCAGGCCCGCCGCGTCGACGACGACCACATGGGTGAGCTCGGGCAGCTCTGAGCGCTTCTCCACCGCCTTGGCGAGCTGGGCCGCGTCCTCGGCGATCAGCACCCGGCTCTCGGAGTCGAAGAGGATGAACGCCGACTCCTCGGCGTTGGTCTGCGGGTAGATCGTCGTGGTCGCCGCGCCGGCGCACATGATGCCGAGGTCGGCGAGGATCCACTCGATCCGGGTGGAGGAGGCGAGCGCGACGCGCTGCTCCGGCTGCACGCCCAGCTCGATCAGCCCGGCCGCGATGGCGTACACCCGCTCGGCGGTCCGCGCCCAGCTCAGCGACTTCCAGTCGTCCGGGCCCTGGCCGGACGCGGCCGGCACCGGATACCGGTAGGCCTCCGCGTCGGGCGTGGCGGACACGCGCTCCAGGAAGAGGCCCGCGACGGACGGCGGACGGTTCTCGATCAGGGTCTGTGTGTCGCTCACGACATCCTCCGGGGCCCGCGACGATGCGGCTGGCTCAGTGCGGCTGTTGTTTAACTCGCGAGTAACCATCGAGCAGGCTTCAGCGTAGAGGTCGACCGCCCGGCACGTAAGGGGTCACGTACTGTCACTTTTCACAGACCACAGGCACGGGGCCCGTCGCGCAACCGCACGACGGGCCCCTCGACAGCCGCAGCGGGCCCCTACTTCTTGCCCTTTGCCGACCCCGCGCTGTCATCACTGCTGAGCACGGCGATGAAGGCCTCTTGCGGAACCTCCACGGAACCCACCATCTTCATCCGCTTCTTGCCTTCCTTCTGCTTCTCCAGCAGCTTGCGCTTACGGGAGATGTCGCCGCCGTAGCACTTGGCGAGGACGTCCTTGCGGATGGCGCGGATGGTCTCGCGGGCGATGACCCGGGAGCCGATGGCGGCCTGCACCGGCACCTCGAAGGCCTGCCGCGGGATGAGCTCCTTGAGCTTGGCGACGAGCCGTACGCCGTACGCGTACGCCTGGTCCTTGTGGGTGATCGCGGAGAACGCGTCCACCTTGTCGCCGTGCAACAGGATGTCGACCTTCACGAGCGAGCTGGTCTGCTCGCCGGTGGGCTCGTAGTCCAGCGACGCGTACCCGCGCGTCTTCGACTTCAGCTGGTCGAAGAAGTCGAAGACGATCTCCGCGAGCGGGAGCGTGTAGCGGATCTCGACCCGGTCCTCGGAGAGGTAGTCCATGCCGAGCAGGGTGCCGCGCCGGGTCTGGCACAGCTCCATGATCGAGCCGATGAACTCGGTCGGCGCCAGGATGGTGGCGCGCACGACCGGCTCGTACACCTCGCTGATCTTGCCTTCCGGGAACTCGCTCGGGTTGGTGACGGTGTGCTCGGCGCCGTCCTCCATGACCACGCGGTAGACCACGTTCGGAGCGGTCGCGATGAGGTCGAGCCCGAACTCGCGCTCCAGCCGCTCCCGGATCACGTCCAGGTGGAGCAGGCCGAGGAAGCCGACGCGGAAGCCGAAGCCGAGGGCGGCGGAGGTCTCCGGCTCGTAGACGAGCGCGGCGTCGTTGAGCTGGAGCTTGTCCAGAGCCTCGCGCAGCTCGGGGTAGTCGGAGCCGTCCAGCGGATACAGACCCGAGAACACCATGGGCTTGGGGTCCTTGTACCCGCCGAGCGCCTCCGTCGCTCCCTTGGTCTGGCTGGTGACGGTGTCGCCGACCTTGGACTGGCGGACGTCCTTCACACCGGTGATCAGATAGCCCACCTCGCCGACGCCGAGGCCGTCGGCCGCAAGCATCTCCGGCGAGTTGGTCCCGATCTCCAGCAGCTCGTGCGTGGCGCCCGTGGACATCATCCGGATCCGCTCGCGCTTGTTGAGCTGGCCGTCGATGACACGGACGTAGGTGACCACGCCCCGGTAGGAGTCGTAGACGGAGTCGAAGATCATGGCGCGGGCGGGCGCGTCCTTGACGCCGACCGGGGCCGGCACCTCGGCGACGACCTTGTCGAGCAGCAGGTCGACGCCGACGCCGGTCTTGGCGGAGACCTTGAGCACGTCCTCCGGGTCGCAGCCGATGAGGTTGGCGAGCTCCTCGGAGAACTTCTCCGGCTGGGCGGCCGGCAGGTCGATCTTGTTCAGAACGGGGATGATCTTGAGGTCGTTCTCCATCGCCAGGTACAGGTTGGCGAGGGTCTGGGCCTCGATGCCCTGGGCGGCGTCCACGAGGAGGACGGTCCCCTCGCAGGCGGCGAGCGACCGCGAGACCTCGTAGGTGAAGTCGACGTGCCCGGGGGTGTCGATCATGTTGAGGATGTGCGTGTTGTCCTTGTCGTGGCTCGGAGCCCACGGCAGACGCACCGCCTGCGACTTGATCGTGATACCGCGCTCGCGCTCGATGTCCATGCGGTCGAGGTACTGGGCACGCATCTGCCGCTGCTCGACCACACCGGTCAGCTGGAGCATCCGGTCGGCGAGCGTGGACTTGCCGTGGTCGATGTGGGCGATGATGCAGAAGTTGCGGATCAGCGCCGGGGCGGTACGGCTCGGCTCGGGCACATTGTTAGGGATCGCGGGCACGCAGGGTCCTGTCTCTTGAGGCGCCTTATGCCTCGGTCGGATCGATACGTAGGTTCCATGGTCCCACGCGTGGGGACCTGGGAGCGGTTTGGGCCGCCCTCGGGGCCACTGGTACTCTGGGCAGCTGTGTCTCATGCCCTCTCAGCGCGAGGCACGTCATCAAGAAATCACCTGGTGCGGGATCCGCGCGACATCCGTGCGGGCCGGCGCCTGAACCTGTAAAGGCTCATTCGTGGCGAACATCAAGTCCCAGATCAAGCGGATCAAGACCAACGAGAAGGCTCGGCTGCGCAACAAGGCCGTCAAGTCCTCCCTCAAGACCGCGATCCGCAAGGCCCGCGAGGCCGCTGCCGCGGGTGACGTCGAGAAGGCCACCGAGTACCAGCGCGCTGCCGCGCGTCAGCTCGACAAGGCCGTCTCCAAGGGCGTCATCCACAAGAACCAGGCCGCCAACAAGAAGTCGGCGCTCGCTTCCAAGGTCGCGACCCTCAAGGGCTGAACCCTTCTGATCTGACCGCCGGAAGGACCCAGAGCGGGCCCTCTCTCATCCGCTCCCGTCCGGCCCCCGGAACCGCGCGCGGCCTGCGTTCGCCACGCGGGCGCGGTTCCACACAGCGTGACCCGAAGCCCCCGCACCCGCCCTTCCCCAGGACGGCGTACGGGGGCTTCCGGCTGCGAGCACGGCGCCGCCGTGGGGGGGTGGTGGCCCGACGGCGCCTCGGAATCACCGGTCGGGGCAGCGCTCTGCTCTCTGAAGGGGCGCGGGGAACTGCGCGACCAGCCACGACCCACGCGCAGCCGACCGACACACCCGCACCCCGACCCACCCGCACCGCGGCACGCGAGCGCCACCCGCAGCCCCGGCACAACACACCCCCGGGGCACCACCAGCGGAGCGCTCAGCGACCCCGCGACCGCGCAGCGAGGGCGATCGTCACCACGGCCTTCTCCAGCGCGTACTCCGGGTCGTCCCCGCCGCCCTTCACCCCGGCGTCCGCCTCGGCGACGGCCCGCAGCGCGGCGGCGACCCCGTCCGGCGTCCAGCCCCGCATCTGCTGCCGCACCCGGTCGATCTTCCACGGCGGCATGCCCAACTCCCGCGCCAGATCGGCCGGACGGCCCCCGCGCGCCGAGGACAGCTTGCCGATCGCCCGCACGCCCTGCGCGAGCGCGCTGGTGATCATCACGGGCGCGACGCCGGTCGCCAGCGACCACCGCAGCGCCTCCAGCGCCTCCGCCGCCCGCCCTTCGACGGCCCGGTCCGCGACGGTGAAGCTCGACGCCTCCGCCCGCCCGGTGTAGTACCGCCCGACGACGGCCTCGTCGACGGTGCCCTCCACATCGGCGACGAGCTGGGACACCGCGGACGCCAACTCCCGCAGATCGCTGCCGATCGCGTCCACGAGCGCCTGGCACGCCTCGGGCGTGGCCGAGCGCCCGGTCGCCCGGAACTCCTGCCGCACGAAGGCCAGCCGGTCCGCCGGCTTGGTCATCTTCGGGCAGGCCACCTCCCGCGCCCCCGCCTTGCGCGCGGCGTCCAGCAGCCCCTTGCCCTTGGCCCCGCCCGCGTGCAGCAGCACGAGCGTGATCTCCTCGGCGGGGGCCTGGAGATACGCCTTGACGTCCTTCACCGTGTCCGCCGACAGGTCCTGGGCGTTGCGTACGACCACGACCTTGCGCTCCGCGAAGAGCGAGGGACTGGTCAGCTCGGCCAGCGTGCCGGGCTGCACCTGGTCGGGGGTGAGGTCGCGCACATCGGTGTCGGCGTCGGCGGCCCGGGCGGCGGCCACCACCTCCTGCACGGCGCGGTCGAGCAGCAGGTCCTCCTGCCCCACGGCGAGCGTCACCGGGGCGAGAAGGTCTTCGTTCGCGGTCTTCCTGGCCATCCCCCACAGCATCCCACGGCCCACTGACAACCGGGCCCGGCCCGACGGCCCCTGAGCGCGGCCGCGAGGTCCGGAAGCGTCACGGCTCCTCGCGCCACCCCTCCCACTCCCCCGCGAACGCGTCCAGCCCGGCCGCGTCGAGCCGCTCCTCCTCGTCGCGCAGCACCACCAGCCACTGCGCGTCCTCCGCGTCGTCCTCACCGGCCAGGGCGTCGCGGACGACCTGCGGCTCCTCACGCACCCCGAACCGCTCCCGCAGCGCCTCGACCACCTCCTCCGCGGCGTCACGGTCGGGCAGCACCAGCACATGTCTCACGTCACTCACGCCCCCATCCTGCCCGCACCCGCGGCACCCGCTCCAACCGGATCCCGAACCGCTCCCGGTACACCGCCAGCACCTCCTCGTCCCGCGTCAACTCCCGCTCCTCGGACGCCCCGTCGGCCGTCGTCGTCTTCAACCGGCGCCCGCTCAGCGTGACCCTCCCGCCGTCCTCCGTGACCCGCGAGCAGACGAGCGACCGGGTGAAGTGCGACTCGGGGGACGTCCGGTGCCACCACGCGCCGGCCGCGAAGTCGCCCAACGCCCGCGGCCGCACCTCCAGCCGGTACTGGCGCGAGCCGTCGCGGACGACGTCCAGGTCATCGGCCGAGCGGTCCGCCCAGCCCTTCACAGCGGCCGCGTCCGCCCTGGCCTCCACGATCCTGAACACGCCCGCGGGATCCTCCTGTTCACCCCGGTGCTCCCAGCGCAGCGGAAAGTGGCTGTGCGCCCCGAAGCCCACGTCGACCAGCCACTCCCCCGCGTCCACCGTCCGCACCCGCAACGCGAGATGGTCGTACGGGATCCCGGGCCGCCCCTCCTCCCCGTACACCCGCCCGGCCAGCAGCGTCACATCGAAGCCGAGCCCCGCCAGCAGCGCCCCGAACGCGCCGTTCAGCTCGTAACAGAACCCTCCCCTGCCGCCCTCCACCACCTTCTCCACCAGCCGTCTCTCCTCCAGGACGATCTCCTCCCCGAGATGGACCGACAGGTTCTCGAAGGGCACGGTCTGCAGATGCCGCACATGCAGCTCCCGCAGCACGTCGGCGGTGGGCCACGCCGGGTACGCGACGCCGAGGCGGCGCAGATAGGCGTCCAGCAGAGGGGAGTCGAGCGGCGCGGAGGCGATCTGTGCGGAGTCCATGCCCCTCAGTCTCCCGCCACCCGCAACCCGGCGCCCGTACCCGCGACCGCGAGTGCCCCGTCCCGGTCCGTGCGCAGCACCACCGCGCCCGACGCCCGCAACGCCGCGACCGTACCGGGAGCCGGGTGACCGTACCGGTTGTCCGCCCCGCAGCTGATCAGCGCGATCCTCGGCGCCGCAGTGCGTATCAGGTCGGGGTCCTGGTAGGCCGACCCGTGGTGGGCCACCTTGAGCACGTCCACCCCGCCGGCCAGTGTCGCGCCCGCCGGCGAGCGCAGCAGCGCCCGCTGGGCCGGGGGTTCGAGGTCCCCGAGGAGCAGCATCCGCAGCCCCGCCGTGCGCACCAGCAGGGTCACGCTCGCGTCGTTCGGCCCCTCCGGCTCAGCGGCGGCGGTTGTGGCCGGCGGCCACAGCACCTCCCAGTCGAGCGCGCCGACCCGCCTGCGCTCCCCCGCCGCCGCCCGCACCAAGGGAACTCCCCGCTCCCGCGCCTCCCTCCGCACGAACTCCGCCTGGTCGGCGGGCTCCTCGAACCCCGTCGTCCCGATCGCCCCCACCGCCCGGCCCCGCAACACCCCCGGCAGCCCCGCCACATGGTCGGCGTGGAAGTGGGTCAGCACCACGAACGGCACCCGGGTGACGCCCAAGGTGCGCAGACACCGGTCGACCAGGACCGGATCGGGCCCGGCGTCCACCACCACCCCGGTGCCCGCGCCCGCCGCGAGCACCATCGCGTCGCCCTGCCCCACATCGCACATCGCCAGCCGCCAGCCCGGCGGCGGCCAGCCCGTGAGCACCCGGGTCAGCGGCGGCGGCTGCACGACCACGAGCAACAGCAACGCTCCGCAGATCCCGCACAGCCACGGACGCCTCGTCAGTCGCCGCCCGAGCGGCACCAGCGCGACCGTGACGACGGCGAGCAGCAGGGCCCCGGCCCAGCCGCCCGGCCAGTCCAGCCCCGCGCCGGGCAGTGCCGCCCCGGTCCGCGCGACCCCCGCGATCCATCCGGCCGGCCAGCCCGCGCACCACGCGAGCGCCTCGGCCACCGGCATCGCCAGCGGAGCGGTCGCCAGCGCCGCGAATCCCAGCACCGTCGCCGGGGCCACCGCGAACTCCACCAGCAGGTTGCACGGCACCGCCACCAGGCTCACCCGCGCCGACAGCACGGTCACCACCGGCGCGCACACCGCCTGCGCGGCCCCCGCCGCCGCCAACGCCTCCGCCAGCCGCGGCGGCACCCCGCGCCGGCGCAATGCCGCGCTCCAGCGCGGGGCCAGCGTCAACAACGCCCCCGTGGCCAGCACCGACAGCAGGAACCCATGACTGAGCGCCAGCCACGGGTCGTACAGCACCAGCAGCAGGACCGCCGTCGCCAGCGCCGGGATCAGCGACCGCCGGCGACCGGTCGCCAGCGCGAGCAGGACCACGGCGCCGCAGGCCGCCGCCCGCAGCACGCTCGGGTCGGGCCGGCACACCACGACGAACCCGAGGGTCAGCGCCCCGCCCAGCAGCGCCGTCGCCCGCAGGGGGATGCCGAGCCTCGGCGCCAGCCCGCGACGCTCCACGTGCTGGGCCAGGCCGGGCGGTCCGAGGAGCAGGGCCAGCATGATCGTGAGATTGCTGCCCGACACGGCGAGCGTGTGAGCGAGGTCCGTCTCCTTGAAGGCCTCGTCCAGTTCGGGCGTGATCCGCGAGGTGTCCCCCACGACCAGCCCCGGCAGCAGCGCCCGCGCGTCCGCGGGGAGCTTGTCGGTGGCCTCCCGCAGCCCCGCCCGCAGCCGCCCCGCCACACGCTGCGCCGCCGACGGCCCCCGCACCACCACCGGCCCCGCCCGGTCCCGCACCCGCAGCACCGCCGCCGTCCGGTCCCCGCCGCTCGACGCCGGCGCCAGCCGACCCGTCACCCGCACCCGCGACGAGGGCAGCAACCCGAGCCACTCCACCCTCGCCGTCCGCCCCCGGGCTCCCGGTCCCCCGGCACCCGCGACGTCGACCACCAGCAACACCGGAGTGCGTACCACCACCGCCCTGACCCGCCCACCCCACGCTCCAGCCCCCGGCTGCTCCTTCACCCAGGCCCGCCCCGTACTCGTCTCGACCCTGCGGACCTCCGCGTCGATCAGCACCGCGTCCGGGGTGCGGCGGTCTCCCGTGAAGCGGGGGCGGGCGAGCCGGGGGTCCGAGGTGAGCTCCGCCTCGGCGGTGACCGTGGCGTACTCCCCGGCCAGGGCGGGCACCGGCCCGCGTCGCAGGTCGGCCCCGTGCAGTCCGGCGGACGCGCCGGCCGCGGCCACGCAGAGCAGCACCGCGGCGACGGTCGCCCGCGACCGGCCGGCGCTCGCGTCCGAGGCGGACCGCCGCCGCCCCCGCCGTCCCGCGCCGAGGAGGACACCGGCCGCGGTCAGGCAGACGAGCACGACGGCGGTCACCAGCCCCGGCGACGCGTCCAGTGCCACCGCCGCCGTCGCCCAGGCCGCCAGCGCCGGCGGCACGAGCCGCAGATCCACCGGGCCTTCCTGCCGCGGATGCGCGTCCCCCAGCCGCCTCCCCGAGGCCGCGTGCACGGCCCGGCGCGGCCGTGCACCGGGCTGGGGCTCGGCATCGGCTGCCGTCATCGCCGGCGAGAGGTCGTCGTGGATCATGGCCGTACGAGATCCCGTAGGTCGGCGAAGCGCCGCTGACCGATGCCGTTGACCTCGCGCAGCTCGTCCACGGAGCGGAAACCGCCTTGCTGCGCGCGGTAGTCGACGATGTGCCGCGCCAGGACCGGCCCCACTCCGGGCAGCGCGTCGAGCTGCTCCACGGTGGCTGTGTTGAGCGAGACGGGAACCCCCGCCCCCGTCCCGACACCCGGCCCCGCCGCCCCGCCCGCCGCCGGGCCGCTCGCGGCACCGCCGCCGACCGCGCCACCACCGCCCACCCCCGCGCCGCCCACGACGACCTGTTCCCCGTCGATGAGGAACCGCGCCCGGTTCAGGCCGTCGGTGTTCGTGCCCGGCCGCACCCCGCCGGCCGCGTTCAGCGCGTCGACGACCCGCGAGCCCGCCGGCAGTCGATGGATCCCGGGCTCGCGCACCTTCCCGCTGACGTCCACCACGATCTCGGCCGTGCCCGCTCCCACGCCGGCGCCCGCGACACCCGCTTTGCCCCGCGCCCCCACCACGCCCGCCGCGCCACCCGCTCCAGTGGTCTCCCGCCCGCCGCCCGGCCCGCTCCGTTCGCCTTCCTCGTACGAGGCCGCCCGCACGACCTCCGGCGCCTGCACGGTCCGCGCCCCGCCGGACCAGAAGTGCTGCACGGCGAAGGCCGCGACGGCGACGACGACCACGGAGAGCGCGATCACGCTCCTCGCCTCCAGCCCGCAGCGCGCCTGCACCCATAGCGGCATCCGCTCCCGCAGAGCGAGCCCCGCCCGCGTCCGCCAGTCCGCCCCGTCCACGACTGCGGTTGCGGTTGCGGCGGCCCGCGTCTCTTCGTCCTCAGGCCGCAGCGGACGCGACCGGCCCGCGAACCCGTCGACGACCACCGCCTCCGGCTCGTCCACCGCAAGGAGCACACCGCCGGACCGCTGTGCCGGCTCCCCCGACACGCCCCCGGCCGCACGCCCACCGCCCACCGCGCCGCCGTGCCCCGGCGGCCCGCTTCCCGACGCGCCGCGCCCGCCCCGCTCAGCGGGCTCTCCTCCCGGTCCGCCGAACAACAGCTCCGCCCGTCGGCGCAGTTCCTCCGCCGGGGCAGGACCGCCGCCCACCCGGCCGCGAGCGGGGGTGCGCCGGTGTCGCAGACGCCCGTCGGAGCCGGGCCGCCGGCCGGGCCCACTGGTCGGGTTGGTCCCATGTGAACGTGATCGAAGTGCCATGCGACGAGGATCGGACACTTCGCCACATCGCGATGATCTTGCTCAATTCCCGTGGACAGCGCCCCGGTTGTGGACAACTTCGTCACCCACACGAGTGGGTCTCATCGGGAAGATCGGAGAGAAGACCGAGAGAGAGGACCGAAGGGCCGCCGATTTCCCCGCCACGTCCGTGACGCGGAGGTCACCGGTGCGAGACCACGACTCCCAGCAGTCCCGGCCCGGTGTGCGCACCGATCACCGCGCCCACCTCGCTCACATGCAGCTCCGCGAGGGCGGGCACACGGGCCCGCAGCCGGTCCGCGAGGGCCGACGCCCGCTCGGGGGCGGAGAGATGGTGCACGGCGATGTCGACCGGGGCGCCGCCCGCCCGCTCGGCCACCAGCTCCTCCAGGCGGGCGATCGCCCTCGACGCCGTCCGCACCTTCTCCAGGGGTTCGATCCGCCCTCCGTCGAGCTGGAGCAGCGGCTTCACCGCGAGCGCGGAGCCCAACAGCGCCTGGGCGGCGCCGATCCGGCCGCCGCGGCGCAGATAGTCGAGGGTGTCGACGTAGAAGTAGGCGGAGGTGGCGGCGGCCCGCTTCTCGGCGGCGGTGACCGCCTCGTCGACGCTGCCGCCGGCCTCGGCCGTCTCGGCGGCCGTGAGCGCGCAGAAGCCGAGCGCCATCGCGATCATCCCGGTGTCCACCACCCGCACCGGCACCGGCGCCTCCCGCGCCGCGACCACGGCCGCGTCGTACGTGCCGGACAGCTCGGCGGAGAGATGAAGGGAGACGATGCCGGTGGCGCCGGCCTCGGCGGCCTTGCGGTAGGTCTCGGCGAAGAGCTGGGGGCTGGGGCGCGAGGTGGTGACGGAGCGTCGTTTCTGCAGCGCCACGGCGAGGGAACGGGTGGAGATCTCGGTGCCCTCTTCGAGGGCCTGGCCGCCGACGACGACGGTCAGGGGCACCGCGGTGATGCCGTGGCGCTCCATCGTCCGCTGCGGCAGGTAGGCCGTTGAATCGGTGACGATCGCGACATGGCGGGACATGAGCTGGAGGTTACCTGCCGTAGCCCCCGGACGTCAGCCCGACCCCGTCCGGCCGGCCGTCGCCCGAGGGGCCCCGGCGCCGGGTCCATAGCCCTGCCGGACACCGCGCCGGACGCCGCGTCACGTCGTGCTCTCGGGGCGCGGCTTCTTCTGCCACGGGTACGTGGGCCGGGGTCCCGGCGGGGTGATGGCGGGCCGGGCCGGCTCCCGGGCGGTGCGCACACCGGACGTGCTCGGCCGTCCCTCCTCCGCCGGGGCGGCGGCCGGCGTCTCGGGCCACGGGGCCGAAGCGGGGCCGCCTTCCGCGGTGGTCCAGTGGCGCAGCGCGCCCGCCTCCACGTCGATCTCGGCGCTGAGGGTGTCCAGGTCCTCGTCCGCGAAGCGGCGGGCCCGGTCCCGGGCCGCCCAGCGCAGTGAGTCCGCCGACGCCGTGACGCGCTCGGTGCGCTCCCGCAGCGAGGGCAGCCGCTCGGTGAGCGTGGCCCGGTCGGGTTCGGTCTCCAGGCGCTTGAGCTCGGCGTCCAGTTCGTACCCGTGTGCGCTCAGGCGCTGGAAGAGCGCGAGGGACTCCTTGAGGGACTCGTCCTCCACGGAGCCGGCCCGCAGCGCGTCCTGGGTGGCCCGCATGGAGGTGCGCAGCCTGAGGCGCAGCTGCGCGATCTCCGCGGCGGGACCGAACTGGGTGAAGGACTTGGCCCGCAGCGTGTGGTCCTCGACCGTGCGCCGGGCCTGGGTGAGGGTGCGGTCCACGCTGCGCTTGGCCGCGCCGACCGCCTTCACCGTGGCGTAGGCGCCCAGCGCCAGGAACAGCACGAAGAGCAGTGCGAAGACTGCGATCACCGCTTCCACGAGCTCCTCCTGGCAAATCGGGCTTCGGCACATCGCGCGCCGCTCTCCTCAACGGTAAACGCCACGGGCAGGTCCGAAGTTCCAGAAGAACCCCGAACCTGCCCGTAGGGGACCACCCTGACGCGGGCGCGGCGCGTCACGCAGGGACGATGTTCACCAGCTTCGGCGCCCGCACGATCACCTTGCGGATTCCCGCGCCGCCCAGCGCGTTGACGACGTGGTCGTCGGCCAGCGCCGCCTTCTCCAGCTCCTCGTCGGAGATGGAGGGCGACACCTCCAGGCGCGCCTTGACCTTGCCCTTGATCTGCACGACGCAGGTCACGGTCTCGTCCACGACGTACGCCGGGTCGGCGACGGGGAAGTCGTGGTGGACGACGGAGTCGGTGTGGCCCAGCTTGCGCCACAGCTCCTCGGCGATGTGCGGGGCCAGCGGCGCGACCAGCAGCACCAGCGGCTCGGCGACGGAGCGGGGCAGCGGGCCGCCGGCCTTGGTCAGGTGGTTGTTCAGCTCGGTGACCTTGGCGATGGCGGTGTTGAAGCGCATGCCCTCCAGGTCCTGGCGCACGCCGTCGATCGCCTTGTGCAGCGCCCGCAGGGTGTCCTCGCCGGGCTCGGCGTCGACCACCGTCACCTCGCCGGTGCTCTCGTCGACGACGTTGCGCCACAGCCGCTGCAGCAGCCGGAACTGGCCCACCACCGCGCGCGTGTCCCACGGGCGGGAGACGTCCAGCGGGCCCATCGCCATCTCGTACAGGCGCAGGGTGTCGGCGCCGTACTCGGCGCAGATCTCGTCGGGGGTGACCGCGTTCTTCAGGGACTTGCCCATCTTGCCCAGCAGCCGGGAGACCTTCTCGCCCTGGTGGTAGTAGCCGCCGTCGCGCTCCTCCACCTCGGCGGCCGGCACCGCGATGCCCCGGCTGTCGCGGTAGACGAACGCCTGGATCATGCCCTGGTTGAACAGCTTGTGGAACGGCTCCGCGGAGGAGACGTGTCCCAGGTCGAACAGGACCTTGGACCAGAAGCGCGCGTACAGCAGGTGCAGCACGGCGTGCTCGGCGCCGCCGACGTACAGGTCGACGCCGCCGTGCGGCAGGCCCTCGCGCGGGCCCATCCAGTACCGCTCGATGTCGGGGGCGACCAGCTGCTCGTCGTTGTGCGGGTCCAGGTAGCGGAACTCGTACCAGCAGGAACCGGCCCAGTTGGGCATGGTGTTGGTCTCACGCCGGTACGCGCGCGGGCCGCGCCCGTCGCCCAGGTCCAGGGTGACGTTGACCCAGTCCTCGTTGCGCGACAGCGGCGTCTCGGGGGAGGTGTCGGCGTCGTCCGGGTCGAAGGTGCGCGGCGAGTAGTCCTCGACCTCGGGCAGTTCCAGCGGCAGCATCGACTCGGGCAGGGCGTGGGCGACGCCGTCCTCGTCGTAGACGATCGGGAAGGGCTCGCCCCAGTAGCGCTGGCGGCTGAACAGCCAGTCGCGCAGACGGAAGTTGACGGTGCCTTCGCCGATGCCGGACCGCTCCAGCCAGTCGGTGACGCGCGCCTTGGCCTCGGCGACGTCCAGGCCGTCCAGGGAGATCTCGTCGTTGGACGAGTTGATGATCTTCGCGTCGTAGGAGGCGAAGGCGTCTTCCCAGGTGGAGGTGTCGGTGCCGCGGCCGTCGGTCGGCTCGACGACGCAGTGGATCGGCAGCTCGAAGGCGCGCGCGAACTCGAAGTCGCGCTGGTCGCCCGCCGGGACGGCCATGATCGCGCCGGTGCCGTACCCCATCAGGACGTAGTCGGCGATGAAGACGGGGACGCGCTCGCCGTTGACCGGGTTGGTGGCGTACGAGCCGATGAAGACGCCGGTCTTGTCCTTGGCCTCGGCCTGGCGCTCCACGTCGGACTTGGAGGCGGCCTGGGCGCGGTACGCGGCGACTGCCTCGGCGGGGGTGGCGTGGCCGCCGGTCCACGCCTCGCGGGTGCCCTCGGGCCAGGCCTCCGGGGTGAACTTCTCCACCAGCGGGTGCTCGGGGGCCAGCACCATGTAGGTCGCGCCGAACAGGGTGTCGGGGCGGGTGGTGAAGACGGTGATGCGCTCGCCGTCGATGGGGAAGTCGACGCGGGCGCCCTCGGAGCGGCCGATCCAGTTGCGCTGCTGCAGCTTGATGGCCTCGGGCCAGTCCAGCGCGTCCAGGTCGGTCAGCAGCCGGTCGGCGTAGGCGGTGATGCGCATGTTCCACTGGCGCAGCTTTGCCTTGAAGACCGGGTAGTTGCCGCGCTCGGAGCGGCCGTCGGCGGTGACCTCCTCGTTGGCCAGGACCGTGCCCAGGCCGGGGCACCAGTTGACGGGCGCGTCGGAGGCGTAGGCCAGGCGGAACTCGCCCAGGACGTCGGCGCGTTCCGAGGCGTCCAGCTCGCTCCACGCGCGGGTGTGGCCGGGCACGGGGCGCTCACCGGACTCGAACGCGGCCACCAGCTCGGCGATCGGGCGGGCCCGGCCGGCCTCCTGGTCGTACCAGGAGTTGAAGATCTGCAGGAAGATCCACTGGGTCCACTTGTAGTAGTCCGGGTCGATCGTGGCGAACGACCGGCGCTTGTCGTGGCCCAGGCCCAGCCGGCGCAGCTGGGCCTTCATGTTCTCGATGTTGGCCTCGGTGGACACGCGCGGGTGCGTGCCGGTCTGCACGGCGTACTGCTCGGCGGGCAGGCCGAAGGCGTCGAAGCCCAGGGTGTGCAGGACGTTGTGGCCGGTCATGCGCTGGTAGCGGGCGAAGACGTCGGTGGCGATGTAGCCCAGGGGGTGGCCGACGTGCAGGCCCGCACCCGACGGGTAGGGGAACATGTCCATGATGAACTTCTTGGGCCGGGCTGCGACCTCGGGGTCGCCCGCCAGGTCGCCCTCGGGGTTCGGCGCCGCGTAGGTTCCCTCGGCGTCCCAGACGTCCTGCCAGCGTGCCTCGATCTCGGCGGCGACTGCGGCCGTGTAGCGGTGCGGCGCGGCCGTCTCGGCGGCCGCGGGGTTCGTCTCGCTCATGATCCTTTAAGCTCCATCGATCGTCTCTGCCAGCGGCTGCGATTCAAGAAACGAAAAAACCCCTCGCACAGGAGGGGACGCCGCGCCGATTCCGAACCGTCCGGTTCACCGGCGTTCGGGACTGATCAGCGCGGCTCGCTAAGCAGAAGGCGTACGGCACGCATGGGCAAAGGGTACCGCAGCGCTTGAGCAGACTGCGACGCGCTTCCGTATGCGTGGTCGACAATGACACCGACCGCACGGAGCCCTCGGGACTGAACCAGAGTCAAAGCTTACCTGGCGTAACAGCCGCTATGGGACATCCCACCAGCCGCATCGTCCTTTTGCCACAACGCAATACCCAAACCTCGTACCCATCGGTATGGCGCCCACTTAGAGTTCGGCAGCGGGACCGCTTTCCCGAACTGCTCGGAGTTGCCCCCATGAACACTCGTAGTAACAGCTCGCTCCCCCGGCCCGGCCGGTCGGCCTACGGGGTGGCGACCGCTGTCGTCCTCATCCTCATACCCGTGGTGGTGCTGGTCGGAGGCGACCGGTTCCAGGAGTTCCTGAACTTCGGCGCGGGCGTGCTCTCCCTCGTCTCGCTCAGCTGCTCGGTGATCTGGGGCCTGGTCGCCCAGGACCGGGTCATCCTCAACACGCGCCAGCGCATCGTCGGCCAGGCGGTGCACAGGACGACGGCCGTCGCCTCGATCGCGTTCCTGCTGCTGCACATCACCACGAAGATCGCGCTGGAGCACACCCAGCTCATCGCCGCGATCATCCCGTTCTCGCTCGGCGTCACCGGCAGCGGCTTCCTCATCGGCCTGGGCTCCCTGGCCGGCCTGCTGATGATCTTCGTGGGCATCACCGGAGCGCTGCGCTCCCGGTTCGCCTCCCCGGCCCCGGTGGCCGCCCGCTGGCGCGCGATGCACATGCTGGCCTATCCGGCCTGGTGCGCCGCGCTGCTGCACGGGCTCTACGCGGGTCGCGCGGCCAAGCCGATCTTCGTGATCCTGTACGGACTGGCGCTGGTCGGCGTCATGGCCGCCCTGGCGCTGCGCGCCGCCCCCCGCCCGGTCAAGCGCCAGCTCGCCGACCGCATCGGCGCGATCATCGGCGGCGAGCCCGAGCCGGCCGGCCGGGACGCGCTGGAGGCCAGCCGCGCGCGCATGGCCGAGGCGACCGGGTCGGGCTCGCTGCCCGGGTACGAGAGCCGCTCGAGCCGCTCCTCCGGCGCCGACGCCATGGGCTCCTCGCGCAGGTCGCCGTCCTCGTCGTCACTGTTCGACGCGCCCGCCGGCGCGGAGCCCGCGAACGGCTTCGCCGCCGCCTACCGCGCCGTCAACACCCCCCGCGGGCAGCAGCAGTCCTACGGGGCGGACCAGACCGCGCGCATGAACATGCCGTTCGACATGCAGGCCACGGAGGCGATGCCGCGGGTCGACAACGGCGGCAGCACCTCGGGCAGCTGGCCGATCCCGTCCCCGCCGCCGGTCGGCGAGGCGCCCCAGTCGGTCTACGACCCGCTCCAGGACACGGGATTCACCATCCCGGTCTATGGCAATCCGGGCACCGCCGGATACCCCGGGAGTGATGCGTACAACATCGGTGAGACGAACACCGGGTACAACGCGTACAACCCGAACGACACGTACAACAGCGGTCCCGCCAACGAACCGGCGCCCGGAGCGTCCTTCGACACTCCGGGTGCGGGCGAACCTTGGAACATGCCTTCCGGAGGCTATAGGTGAACGAGGCCCTGCCCGACACCCCGGAAGTCCGCGTCGTCGGACTTCCGCAGCTCACGTCGGGTTTCGACCTTGTCGAAAGACTCGATCTGCCCATGCACCTGAAGGTGCACGGGCCGCTCGAACCCATGGGCGGAGAGAAGCTCGCGCAGCTCTCCGAGCGCATCAACCTCAAGGGCCGCGGCGGCGCGGGCTTCCCCTTCCACAAGAAGCTGCGCTCGGTCGCCGACGCGGCGATCAAGCGGGGCGTGCGGCCGGTCGTCGTCGTCAACGGCAGCGAGGACGAACCGGCCTGCCGCAAGGACACGGTGATGATCAACCGTGCCCCGCACCTGATCCTGGACGGCGCGCTGCTCGTCGCCGAGGCACTGGGCGCCCGCACGCTCGTGGTGGCGGTCACCCGTGAGTCGACCGAGCGCTCCATGGAGGCCGCCCTCGCCGAGCGCGGCCTGAGCAACGGCCGCCGCTCGGCGCTGAAGGCGTTCGTCCAGCGCAACCCGATCCGCATGGTCACCGGCGCGGCCGCCTCCGTGATCCGCTCCATCGACGGCGGCCCGGCGATCCCGCCCGGCCGCAAGGTCAGCGCCTCGCAGAACGGCGTCGGCGGCGCCCCCACGCTGCTGTCCAACGCCGAGACCTTCGCCCAACTCGCCATCGCCGCCCGCATCGGCGCCGAGCGCTACGGCAACACCGGCCTGTACGACGAGCCCGGCACCGTGATGCTGACGGTGTCCGGCGCCGTCGCCCGCCCGATGGTGATCGAGGTCCCCACCGGCGTCCCCTTGCGTTACGTCCTGCAGTTGGCGGGCGCCCCGCCGGTCCCGCAGGGCGTGCTCACCGGCGGCTACCACGGCAAGTGGATCGACGCCGCCACCGTCAACGAGGCGGTCGTCTCCCGCAACTCCCTGGACGCCGTGGGCGGCGCGCTGGGCGCCGGGGCGATCCTGCCGATCAGTCAGGAGACCTGCCCGCTGGGCGAGTCGCTGCGGGTGGCCCAGTGGCTGGCCGAGGAGAGCGCCGGACAGTGCGGCCCCTGCTACCTCGGTCTGCCGGCCGCGGCGCGCGGCATGGAGGACATCCTCAACGGCGGCGGCCCGGCCGCCCTGGAGGCCCTCAAGCAGGTCGCCAAGAACGTCAAGCGGCGCGGCGCGTGCTCGCACCCGGACGGCTCCGCGATGTTCCTGGAGTCGACGATCAAGGCGTTCACGGACGACCTCGCGGCGCACGTCCTCGGCAACGGCTGCGGACGGTCCGTGGAGGGCGTTCTGCCGCTCTTCGAGGGCGGTATGGGCCCGGCGAGCCTCCCCGGCGGTTCGGAGCCCTCGGACACCGGCGACAGCCGTCAGAAGATCTTCGTGGACTGGACCCTGTGCCGCGGTCACGGCCTGTGCGCGGACATCCTCCCGGAGGTCTTCCAGCTCGGCGCCGACGGCTTCCCCACCGTGGCGCAGGCGAAGGTGCCGCGTTACGCGGAGGCCAAGGCGCTGCGGGCGGTGCGGCGCTGCCCGGCGCTGGCCCTACGCATCGAGGAGGACACGCGCGGCCAGGCGCCCTCGCGCAACCTCCCGGTCCTCTCCCAGGGCCGCGGACGCCGCGCCCTGGGCCGCTGACGCGGTACGCACGCGCGAGGGGCCGCCTGGAAACAGGCGGCCCCTCGCGCGTGTGCGGGTCGTCGGCACACCCACTGGGACGCGCGTGTGCGGTGGGCCGGCGCATCGGACGCGCGCCGGTGTGCGAACGCAAAAGATCCCGCCGGATCTTTTCGATCCGGCGGGATCTGCTGTGGAGCTAAGGAGAATTGAACTCCTGACCTCCTGCATGCCATGCAGGCGCTCTACCAACTGAGCTATAGCCCCTTGTTCTGCTCCGGCGGGTTTCCCCGGCGGCGAAGCCAACATTACACGGTCCGGGGGGCGGACCACCAAATCGTTTCCGTTCCGTCCGCTTTGGCGAGGAAAGTCGGCTCAAGCCGTCACGAACGAGTAGAACCGCTTGAGGGTGCAGTGCTCCTCCAGGAGCCGGCCGTAGATCGGCTCGCCCTCCAACTCCCGGTAGGTCTCGATGGGATCGCCTTTTATGATCAGCGCCCGCGCGCATTCCTCGCACCAGTACTGGTAGTCGGGGTTGACCGGCTCCATGTCCCGCACGATCGGGGTGCCGCTGCCGCACCAGTCGCACTTCCGCCTGTGTGCACCCATCGATCAGCTCCAGCTGTGGCGGCAGGCCGTACACACGCAGGAGATCCCGCCGTTGTCCCCGAGGACCTGGGCGACGAAAGCGGAACCACAGGAAGGGCAGCTGAGCCGGGTGGCCGTTTCCCGTGTCCATGCTGCTCCGCAGAGGTGGCCGACCTCTCCGAGGATGCTCGCAGGCATCGCTACTCCCTCCCGTCGGGCCGCGCCCCCTTCCGGCCGTTTGATTCTGCCACGGCCGGGCCAATACGGTCAGCGACGCCTCAGTACCAGTCCGGACACGGCACCTCGGCACGACCGCCCCAGCGAGCGCGAACATGCATGTGAGAAGCGCTTTCGCAGAGGTATACGCCTCCCGGAGCCGAAGTGACTCAAGCCGACGACAAAAGATCCCGCCCCCGAGACGGGGGACGGGATCTTGTCGAAGCGATCTCCGACGACTCCGGAGAGAGTCGGACCGTGGAGCTAAGGAGAATTGAACTCCTGACCTCCTGCATGCCATGCAGGCGCTCTACCAACTGAGCTATAGCCCCTGGTTCCACGTGGCGAACCTCGTGGTGTTTCGCTCCGCTCCGCGGTGCGAACAAGAAGAACTTTAGCCTGCGACCTGCCGGAAAGTGAAATCGGCCCCCGGGCCGCCCCGAGGGGTCAGTCGTCGTCGCCGAGCACCGGTTCCGGCAGGGTGCCGGCGTTGTGCTCCAGCAGGCGCCAGCCGCGGGCTCCCTCGCCCAGGACGGACCAGCAGCAGTTGGAAAGCCCGCCGAGGCTCTCCCAGTCGCGGGCGTCCAGACCGAGGAGCCGGCCGATGGTGGTGCGGATCGTGCCGCCGTGGCTGACGACGACGAGCGTGCCGTCCTCGGGAAGCTTCTCGGCGTGCCGCAGCACCACGGGGGCGGCGCGGTCGGCGACCTCCGTCTCCAGTTCGCCGCCGCCGCGTCGGACCGGCTCACCGCGCTTCCACGCGGCGTACTCGTCACCGTGCCGGGCGACGATCTCCTCGTGCGTCAGGCCCTGCCACACGCCCGCGTACGTCTCACGCAGGCCCTCGTCGTGGGCGACGTCCAGAGCGGTGAGCGCGGCGAGCTCGGCCGCCGTGTTCGCGGCCCGGGACAGGTCCGAGGCGACGATCGCGTCGGGCTTGAGGGAGGCGAGCAGCCTGGCGGCGCGGCGGGCCTGGGCGACCCCCTCCTCCGTCAGGGGGACGTCCGTCGTGCCCTGGAAGCGGCGCTCCACGTTCCAGGCGGTCTGGCCGTGCCGCCAGAGGATGATCCGGCGGCCCCGGCCCTCCGTGCGGCCCGCGGCGGCCCGGGAGTCGGCGCTCATCGCGGGTCCCCGAAGGCGGCGGCGTCCTCCTCGGCCTTCAGCGCGGCGTGCTCCTTGGCCTTGCCGCGGGTCGCCTTGGCGTCCTCCGGGAGGTCGAGCTCGGGGCAGTCCTTCCACAGCCGCTCCAGGGCGTAGAAGACGCGCTCCTCGCTGTGCTGGACGTGGACGACGACGTCCACGTAGTCGAGGAGGACCCAGCGGGCCTCGCGGTCGCCCTCGCGGCGCACCGGCTTGGCGCCGAGCTCCTTGTTCAGCCGCTCCTCGATCTCGTCGACGATCGACTTGACCTGGCGGTCGTTGGGGGCGGAGGCCAGCAGGAAGGCGTCCGTGATCGACAGCACGTCGCTGACGTCGTAGGCGATGATGTCGTGCGCGAGCTTGTCGGCGGCCGCCTGCGCGGCGGTGGTGATGAGTTCGAGAGAGCGGTCGGTGGCGGTCACTACACGGCTTTCCGTCGGCGGTCGTTTGACCTCAAGGGTCTCACGACCGCCGACGGCGCCCCATCCGTTTCACGTCCGCCCGCCGGGTGGTGGCTTCACGAGGTGGACGCCTTGTAGTCCTCGCCGAGGACGACGGTGACGTCCGCGTTGGCGGTGACGGTCCCCTTCTTGACGGCGCCGGCGGGCAGGCCCAGGGTCTTGGCGACCTCGGCGGCTTTCTCCTTGTCGGCGTCGTTCCCGTAGAGGACCTTGGAGGCGCTCTGCGTGCCGGACGGCTTCCCGCCGTCCAGGAAGGTGAAGCCGCCGTTGAGGAGCACCACGCGCGCGTTCTCGGTGTCGGCTGTGCGGCCGCTCGCGTTCTGGACGGAGACGCTGACGGCGGCGTCCTTGTCGGGGCTCTTCGCGGTGCCGCCGAGGACGTCCTTGACGACGTTCGCGCCGGCCTGGGCGCTGAGGGTGCCGTCGGCCTCCACGGGCAGCAAGGCGGTCTTGTAGTCGCCGCCCTTGGCGAGGTCGGCGAGCCGGGCGAGGAACGCGCCGAGGTCCTTGTCGGTCAGCGAGGGGTCGAGGATCTGCGCCAGCGTCTGGACGGTGACCGTGGCGGCCTGCGCGTCGGAGGACACCTTGCGCAGCACCGCCTGCATCACCTGGCCGAAGCGTTCCAGCTGGGCGTTCTGGGCCTCGCCCTCGGCGCGGTAGGTGGCGTAGGCGACGGCCATCTTGCCGCTGAGGGTCTGGTTCTCACCCTTGTTGACGAGGGGGGCCGCGCCCTTCTTCTTGGCGGTGGGGTCGGGCACGGCGGTGTCGGTGTCGACCTCGATGGTGCCGACGAGGTCGACGAGGTTCTGCAGATAAGGCGTGTCGAGGCGCCAGGTGCCCTGGATCCGGGTGCCGAGGACAGTGTCCAGCGCCTCGCGCGTCCCGGCCGAGCCGTCGGCGTCCACGGACTTGGCGAGGGTCGTCGTGGTGCCGTCGTCTGCGGTGACGACGAGGGAGTTGGGCAGCAGCACCGTGGTGCCCTTCTCGGTGGTCGTGTTGTCGACCAGCAGCACGGTGGAGGTGCCCTGACCGCCGGTGTCGTGCAGGTGGACCACGACCACGTCGCGCTTCTGCGCGGCGGAGGCGGTGGCGGCGCCGGTCTTGGACTCCCCGGACGACGACAGGCCGGGGAGCTTCCCGGCGTACCAGAGGTAGCCGACGCCGCCCACCGCGACCAGGGCGAGGACGACGACCAGGGCGACGAGCCGGCTGCGGGCGCGGCGCTTGGCCTCCTCGCGGCGCTCGGTGCGGTTCTCGGTGAAGTTCAGCCAGTCGATGACGTCCTCGGAGTCGCCGTCGGGCTCCTCCACGAACGCGAACTGCTCGGTGCGGTAGTCGCCTTGGGCCGCGTCACCACCGCGCTCCCCGGATCCGGCGCCCTCCGCCCCGGGCCCCTCGGACGCCCCGGCGGCCTCCTGCGCCGCCGGCTCGGCGTGCGGGTGCCCGGTCGGTGAGGCAGGCGCTGCGGCCTGGCCGGTGCGAGCCGAGCGGTCGCCGGCGGGGCCGGCCTGGTGCGGGATGTAGGCGGTCTGCTCGGTGACGCGCGGCTGCTGCCCGCTGTTCGCGGCCTGCCCGTAGGGGTCGTACGGGTCGTAGGGGGCCGTGGTCCCGGAGGTGTACGGGTCGTGGGCCACCGGAGTCTGACGGCCCGTGTCGTAGCCGGAGACGGGCGTCTGCTGTCCGGTGTCGTAGGGGCCTGCGGCGTACGGGTCGTAGGCGTGCGTCTGCTGCTGCGCGCCGGAGGCGTACTGGTCGTAGCCGTAGTCCTGCTGCGGGCGCTGCGCGTACGGGTCGTAGGGCTGCGCCTGGACCTGCCGGTACACCGGCTGTCCGTACTCGTCGTAGCCGACGAGCTCGTACGAGGCCTCGCCGTACCCGGCGCCGTGGCCACCGCCGTGGCCGGCGTCGTATCCCGCGTCTCCCGCGTCGTATCGGTCGTTCACCGGTACCCCTCTCGGCTCACTCGCCGCGGTACAGCTCGCGCTTGTCGATGTAGCGCACGACTCCGTCCGGCACCAGGTACCAGACGGGGTCGCCCTTGGCGACTCTCACGCGGCAGTCGGTGGAGGAGATGGCCAGGGCGGGGACCTCGACGAGGGAGACGCCCCCTTCGGGGAGCCCGGGGTCGGCGAGGTTGTGACCCGGCCGGGTCACCCCGACGAAGTGGGCGAGGGAGAACAGCTCCGCGCTGTCCCGCCAGGTCAGGATCTGACCCAGGGCGTCCGCGCCGGTGATGAAGAAGAGGTCGGTGTCGGGGTTGAGGGCCCGCAGGTCGCGCAGGGTGTCCACGGTGTAGGTGGGCCCGCCCCGGTCGATGTCGATGCGGCTGACCGAGAACTGCGGGTTCTCGGCGGTCGCGATGACCGTCATCAGGTAGCGGTCCTCGGCCAGGGAGACCCTGCGGTGGCTCTTCTGCCAGGGCTCGCCGGTCGGGACGAACACGACCTCGTCCAGGTGGAACCGCGCGGCGGCCTCGCTGGCCGCCACCAGGTGCCCGTGGTGGATCGGGTCGAACGTTCCGCCCATGACGCCGAGACGGCGCCTGCCCCGCTTCGCCGGGCCGTGCGCCGGGCCGGTAGGCATGTCCTGCTCTCCCATGCGTGCAGACCCTACCGGCCCCGCCCGAGGGGGCCGGCCGACGGGAGTCCGGGATGCCCCGGTATGGCCACGGGGTACCTCAGCGGTCGCGGTTGAACCGGGTGGTGACCCAGAGCAGGAGCAGCAGGATGAGGAAGGCGGAACCGCCGGTGACCAGCGGGCTCAGGCTCTCGTGGTTGCCGCCCTTCTCCTCGCCCTCGGCTGCGAGGGTGACCAACTGGGCGGCGGCGCTGTGGAAGCTCATCTTCGGCAGGACCTATCCAATGTGGGCGGGATAAAGATGTCGGCCCATCGTAAGCGTGCGGCTCGCCGCCCCTCACGCCGACTCCGCCCCGGGAACCTTCCCGGACGCTCAGTCGTCCTTCCGCTTGTAGCCACGCAGCAGGAACCAGGCGGTCAGCGCACAGCCCACCAGCATGACGACCAGGACGACGCGGAGCAGGTTGCCCGGCTCCTGCCGCTGGGCGGCGCCGGCGGCCTCGGCGAGCCAGGCTGCTGCGGGGTTGTGCTCCATGGCGCGGGTCTCCTTCTGCGTGGTGCCCGTCCACCGTAACTCCGCCTAGGCTGGGCCCTGCTCCGGGAGCGCAAAGGGCCCCACAAGGGTCCGTAAAGGCCTCGCACACGAGGGCCCATACACACGCACATGGGGGATGACATGTCCGACGACGGCCACGAGCAGACCGGGCGCGCGAACGTGCCGAGCAGGCAGCGCACCCGCTTTCCCGGGATCTCCTCGCGTGCGTACGAGCACCCGGCCGACCGCTCCGCCCTGGTCGCGCTGCGCAAGCTGAGCGGCTTCGACACGGTCTTCAAGGCGCTCAGCGGGCTGCTGCCCGAGCGGAGTCTGAGACTGCTGTTCCTGTCCGACTCGGTGCGTGTGTCCGACGAGCAGTTCGCCCACCTGAACGACATGCTGCGGGACGCCTGTTACATCCTGGACCTGCCGAAGGTCCCGCCGATGTACGTCACCCAGGACCCGCAGCCCAACGCGATGTGCATCGGCCTGGACGAGCCGATCATCGTGGTCACCACGGGCCTGATCGAGCTGCTCGACGAGGAGGAGATGCGGGCGGTCGTCGGCCACGAGGTGGGGCACGCCCTGTCCGGCCACTCCGTGTACCGCACCATCCTGCTGTTCCTGACCAGTCTGGCCATGCGGGTGGCCTGGATCCCGCTCGGCAACATCGCGATCATGGCCGTCGTGACGGCACTGCGCGAGTGGTTCCGCAAGTCGGAGCTGTCCGCGGACCGCGCCGGGCTGCTGGTCGGCCAGGACCTGCGGGCCTCGATGCGCGGCCTGATGAAGATCGCGGGCGGCAACCACCTGCACGAGATGAACGTGGACGCGTTCCTGAAGCAGGCCGAGGAGTACGAGGCGGGCGGCGACCTGCGCGACTCCGTGCTGAAGATCCTGAACGTGCTGCCCCGCTCGCACCCCTTCACCACCGTGCGCGCCGCCGAGCTGAAGAAGTGGGCGGAGTCCCGCGACCACCAGCGGATCATGGACGGTCACTACCCGCGCCGCTCCGAGGACAAGGACACCTCGGTCTCGGACTCCTTCCGCGAGTCGGCCTCGCACTACGCCGACCACGTCAAGAGCTCGAAGGACCCGCTGATGAAGCTGGTCACCGACCTCGCGGGCGGGGCGGGCAACCTGGGCGGCCGGGTCCGGCGCGGTTTCGACGGCTTCACCGGTTCCGCACCCCCGAAGGAGCGTCCGGCGGACGCGCCCCCGCGCGAGGACGACTGACCGACGGCGGGACGCCGCCCGTGACCGCGAGCTCAGAGCCGGGCTCACGCCCGCGGGCTCACACCTGCGGTTCCGCGCTGCTCGCCAGCGACCCGCACAGCGCCGGCGCGTCGCCCGTCACGTACGGGTCCGTGCCGGCCGGGCCGCCCGCCTTGGCGCTCTGGCCGGCGAGCAGCGGCCGCAGATGCCCCGCGGAGTCCTCGGCGCAGGACAGCGGGCCGGCCTGGAGGGAGGAGACGACCAGCTGGGTCTGGCGCAGCCGTAGGTCGTCGAGGTCGAAGCGGAAGTGCAGCTCACGGCGGACGGTGAACAGCGAGACCTGCGCCCCGGCGTCGGCGCCGACGGGCCTCAGGGCGTAGACGAAGGTGTGGTCAGCGGTGACCTCCAGGGTCGCCGAGTCGTTCTCGGCGGCCTCCAGGGTGCCCTGCACCCGGATCTCGGGGTCGGCCAGCTCGGCCCGGGAGGGGTCCAGGCGGACCAGCCAGCCGGTGGGCGCGTGCCGTCCGTCGGCGGCCGGGTGGGCGAAGCTCTCGTCGAACTGGTCGAGCTGCTCGGGTGAGATCAGCAGCCGCACCGGCCGGACCTGCTGCCCGGTGAGCACCTCCGGGTAGAGGGAGGAGCGCATGACGTAGTCGCGGGCGGTGAGCAGTGCGGTGACGACCTGGCTGTCGGAGAAGTGCGCGGTGCGCCGGGCGGCGGGCAGTGGGATGCCCGCCGCGCCGACGCGGAAGTTGGCGGCCGGGCTGTGGGCGTACAGGGAGGCGGTGTCGGTCGAGCCGGGTACGGCTCCCTGCGGGGCGAGCGGGATGACCGTCATCCGCAGGGGTTCCGCCGGCCGGCGGGCCGCCGCGTTCTGGTAGGGGTGGCGTACGCCCATGTAGACGGCGGTGCCGAAGGCGAGCGCGATCAGCACCACCAGGACGAGCGCCTGCCGGGACAGTCCCCGGTGCGCGGGCGGGCGGCGGCGCACGGCGGGCGCGTGCTCGGCGATGCGTTCTTCGGCGGAGTACTCCTGGAGGCGGGCAGCACGGACGAACGATTCGTCGAAGACGACGGATCGGTACTCGTCCTCGCCGCCGCCGGGAGTTCCCTCGGGTGTCCCCTGCGGTGGGTCGCCAGGCCCGCCCATACTTTCAGGGTAGGTCGCGGGGAGCCCCGGTAAACGCCCGGCATTCTGACAAGTTCTGACAGCTTCTCACCCGTCGGCGGGCCTCGTTCAGGGCGTGTGCGGGACCGCAGGGACGGGTGAGCGCATCCGGTCCGCGGCGCCTTCGGCGGCCGCCTCGGGCGGCGCGGAGGGGCCGCCGCCCTGGCCGAGGCCGGTGGAGGCGGGCAGCGGCCTCCGGTCCCGGTTGTCGGAGGAGGCTCCCCGGTAGACCGCGGCGAAGGCCAGCGCGACCATGCCGATGCCCATGACGACGGCGAGCACCCAGGCGACGGGGCGGTGCCAGCGCGCCTGGCGGCCGTAGGGGCCGATGTCGTCGTAGTCGTCGTAGTGGCGTTCCCAGGCGGCCACGTCGTCGTCCAGGTCGCCCTGGTGCGGATCATGGCCGAAACGGCGTGGGCCTTCGGGTCTGTAGGGGTCGTCGTAGCGGTCGCGGCGGGCGCGGGCTCGGCGGGCTTCGGCCTCGGCCCTTGCCTCGGCGGCGGCCAGGAGGCGTTCGACGGCGGTCGGCTCGTGCACCACGGCCGCCTGCACGAAGGCCTCGTCGAAGACCACGGAGGCGAACTCTTCGTCCGACACCCCGCGGTCCTGGTCGTCGTCGGGCTCCGAGCCGTCCGGGAACGGCGTGCCCCCCACGTCCTCCGGCACGGGTCCAGAGTAGACCTGGGCGGTCGCCTTGGGCAGGCGGAAGGGAAATTCATCCGCCTGCTGAGACGGCTCGGCGGCTCCTCGAGGGGCGCGCGGGTCAGCGCCGGACGTGTCCGTCGCCGGTGACGATGTACTTCGTGCTGGTCAGCTCCGGCAGGCCCATAGGGCCCCGGGCGTGCAGTTTCTGGGTGGAGATGCCGATCTCCGCGCCGAAGCCGAACTGGCCGCCGTCGGTGAAACGGGTGGAGGCGTTGACGGCGACGGTGGTGGAGTCGACCAGCTGGGTGAACCGGCGGGCGGCCTGCTGCGAGGTGGTGACGATCGCCTCGGTGTGGCCGGAGGTCCACAGCCGGATGTGCTCGACGGCCTTGTCCAGGGAGTCGACGACGGCGGCGGCGATGTCGTGGGAGAGGTACTCCGTCTCCCAGTCCTCCGGGGTCGCCTCGACGAGGGTCGCCTTGGAGTCCTCGCCGTACGCCATGACCCGCTCGTCCGCGTGGACGGTGACGCCGGCCTCGGCGAGGGCGTCGAGGGCGCGGGGCAGGAACTCGGGGGCGATGTCCTGGTGGACCAGGAGGGTCTCGGCGGCGTTGCAGACACTGACCCGGTGGGCCTTGGAGTTGATCAGGATCTCGATCGCCATGTCGATGTCGGCGTGGGCGTCGACGTAGACATGGCAGTTGCCGGTGCCGGTCTCGATCACCGGGACGGTGGACTCGGAGACGACCGTCCGGATGAGGGAGGCGCCGCCGCGCGGGATGAGGACGTCGACGAGACCGCGGGCGCGCATCAGCTCGCGCACGCTGTCCCGGCTCTCGCCGGGCACCAGCTGGACGGCGTCGGCGGGCAGCCCGGCGCCGCCGACCGCGTCGCGGATCACCCGGACGAGGGCGGAGTTGGACTCGTAGGCGGAGGCGGAGCCGCGCAGCAGCACGGCGTTGCCCGACTTCAGGCAGAGCGCCGCCGCGTCCACGGTCACGTTGGGCCGGGCCTCGTAGATGATGCCGACCACGCCGAGCGGGACGCGGACCTGGCGCAGGTCGATGCCGTTGGGCAGGGTCGAGCCGCGCACCACCTCGCCGACCGGGTCGGGCAGCGCGACGACGTCCCGCACGTCGGAGGCGATGGCCCGCACCCGCTCCGGGGTGAGGGTCAGCCGGTCGACGATGGCCTCGCTGGTGCCGGCCTCGCGGGCCTTGGCGACGTCCTTGGCGTTGGCCTCGACGACGTCGCTCGCACGGACCTCCAGCGCGTCCGCGATGGCGAGGAGCGCGTCGTCCTTCACGGCCCGGGGCAGCGGCGCGAGGTCGGCGGCGGCCGCCTTGGCGCGGTAGGCGGCCTGGGTGACCGGGGAGAGGGCGTCGTACGGCGAGAGCGTGGTCATACGGGAAGGGTAGTGCGCCGGGCCGCCCCGTTCGGCGTGCGTTCCACACGCCGAGACACGCGCTGGGACGGGTGCCGGAAGCGAGGTCAGAAGGGGTGGACGCCCACCGGTGCGGCCGGCGCCGGGCCGCAGCCCTCGGCGATGCGCTGGTGGTAGGTCTGGCGGTCGATGACCTCCAGTCCGACGATCTCCCAGGCCGGCAGTCCGGCCGTCTGCCGGTGCTCGCCCCACAGCCGCAGGGCGACGGCGGCCGCGTCGTGCAGGTCGCGGGCCTCCTCCCAGTAGCGGATCTCCGCGTGGTCGGCGGCGTAGCGGCTGGTCAGGAGGAAGGGGTGGTCGTGGGCGAGCTGTTCCAGGGCGCGCCGCAGCTCCTTCAGGTCGGCGTCGGCCCCGGAGACGCTGAGGGTGACGTGCCACAGGCGGGGCAGGTCCTCGGCCCCGGCGTGCAGCGCGCCCTCGTCTCCGTCGGCCTCCGCGGCCCGGTACCGCTCCCCGGCCGCGACGCTGGTCAGGGCGCGTTCCTCGCCGGCACCGCCGCGGGTCGCCGCCCCAGGGCGCACTCGTCTCACGACGGCCTCCTTTACGCAGCGCTCGTGCGGAACGTGTCCGTGCAGGGGGCATGGACGGGTCCTTGCCCCCGACACAAAGTTGAGCAGGCCGCGCGGCTCCTTGGGGCGGTTTCACGGAACGTCCCCCGCCGGTCCCGGCCGTTCGACCCCGCCCGGAATCCGCCGTTCGACGCCTCAGGGGTCACCCGCGCCCCTCGTGGACCGGCTCAGGGATGGAGGATCACCAGGTCGTCCCGGTGGATGACCTCACGTTCGTACTCGGCGCCGAGTTCCCTCGCCAGTTCACGGGTGGAGCGGCCGATCAGAAGGGGGATCTCCCTCGCGTCGAAGTTGACGAGTCCCCGGGCGACCGCGTGCCCGGCGCCGTCGCGCAGTTCCACCGGGTCGCCCGCGCTGAACTCGCCGTCGACGCCGGCGATCCCGGCCGGCAGCAGCGACTTGCGCCGCTCGACGACCGCGCGCACCGCGCCGTCGTCCAGGGTGAGCGAGCCCTGCGGGGTGGAGGCGTGCTGGAGCCACAGCAGCCGGTCGGCGGAGCGCTTGCCGGTGGCGTGGAAGAAGGTGCCGGTGTCGCCGCCGGAGAGGGCGTCGGCCGCGTGGACGGCGCTGGTGAGGACGACGGGGATGCCGGCGGCGGCGGCGATCCGGGCGGCCTCGACCTTGGTGACCATGCCGCCGGTGCCGACGCCCGCCTTGCCGGCGCTGCCGATCTCGACGCCCTCCAGGTCGGCGGGCCCGCGCACCTCGGCGATCCGGGAGGTGCCCGGCCTTGCGGGGTCGCCGTCGTAGACGCCGTCGACGTCGGAGAGCAGGACCAGCAGGTCGGCGCGGACGAGGTGGGCGACGAGGGCGGCGAGACGGTCGTTGTCGCCGAAGCGGATCTCGTCGGTGGCGACGGTGTCGTTCTCGTTGACGATCGGGCACGCGCCCATCGCCAGCAGCTTGTCCAGGGTGCGTGAGGCGTTGCGGTGGTGGGCGCGTCGGCTCATGTCGTCGCTGGTCAGCAGCACCTGGCCGACGCGGACGCCGTAGCGGGCGAAGGAGGCGGTGTAGCGGGCGACGAGGAGGCCCTGGCCGACGCTGGCGGCGGCCTGCTGGCGGGCGAGGTCCTTGGGGCGGCGGCGCAGGCCCAGCGGGGCGAGGCCTGCCGCGATGGCGCCGGAGGAGACCAGGACGATCTCCCGCTCACCGCCGCTGCGTCCCTTGGCGAGGACGTCGACGAGCGCGTCCACGCGGTCGGCGTCCAGCCCGCCGGCGGCGGTCGTCAGCGAGGAGGACCCCACCTTGACGACGATCCTGCGGGCCTGCGCCACCTGCTGCCTTGCCACTGTCACCTGCGTCGTCCTCACTCGGCTGTCCCTGGCGCCGCGTGCTCCCCCGCCGCGGCGCTCGTCCGCAATCTACGTGAGCGGGGGGCGGCGCCGCCTTTCCGTTTCGCCGGTCGGACGGCCCCGGGGACAGCCGGAGGGGGCGGGCTCAGCCCCGGTTCGCCAGGGAGGCCCGGAAGGCCACGCACTCCTCGTACACCGGCAGGATCCCCGCCTCGCGGGCCTCGGCCAGCGTCGGGCCCTCGGCGTCCTTGGCGGACAGCTCGGGCACGCCCTCGACCGGCCACTCGACGCCGATCGCCGGGTCGAGCGGGTGCACGGTGCGCTCGCGCTGCGGCGCGTAGCCCTCGGAGCACAGGTAGGTGACGGTGGCGTCGTCGGTGAGCGCGCAGAAGCCGTGGCCGAGGCCCTCGGAGAGGTAGACGGCCTTGCGGTCCTGGTCGTCGAGGCGGACCGTCTCCCAGCGGCCGAAGGTCGGCGAGCCGACCCGGACGTCGACGATCACGTCGAGGACGGCGCCGCGGACGCAGGTCACGTACTTGGCCTGGCCGGGCGGCACGTCGGCGAAGTGGATGCCGCGCACGACGCCGGCCGCGGAGACGGAGAGGTTGCCCTGCTTCAGGTCGAGCGGGTGGCCGACGGCCTCCTCCATGCGCTCGGCCTTGTACCACTCCAGGAAGAGGCCGCGGGCGTCCCCGTGCTGCTGGGGGACGAACTCCCAGGCGCCCTCGATGCCAAGGGGGTTCACCTTCATCGGAACCGTTTCCGTTTCTCTCTCAGGCCTCGTGGGCGAGCAGGTCGAGCAGGTAGTCGCCGTAGCCGCTCTTGGTCAGCGGCTCGGCGAGCGCGCGCAGGCGGTCGTCGCCGATGAACCCGGCGCGCCAGGCGGCCTCCTCCAGGCAGCCGATCTTCATGCCCTGGCGCTCCTCGACCACCCGGACGTACTCGGAGGCCTGGACGAGGGACTGGAAGGTGCCGGTGTCGAGCCAGACGGTGCCGCGGTCGAGGACCGAGACCTGGAGCTCGCCGCGGTCGAGGTAGTACTTGTTGACGTCGGTGATCTCCAGCTCGCCGCGGCCGCTCGGCTTGAGGCCCTTGGCGATCTCGACGACCCGGCTGTCGTAGAAGTAGAGGCCCGGGACGGCGTAGCGGGACTTGGGGTTCTTCGGCTTCTCCTCGATGGAGCGGGCGCGGCCCTGCTCGTCGAAGTCGACGACGCCGTAGGCCGTCGGGTCGGAGACGGCGTGGGCGAAGACCACACCGCCCTCGGGGTCGCTGTAGCGGGCGAGCTGCCGGCCGAGGCCGTAGCCGTGGAAGATGTTGTCGCCGAGGATCAGCGCGACGGCCTCGTCGCCGATGAAGTCCTCGCCGATGACGAAGGCCTCGGCGATGCCGTTGGGGTGTTCCTGCGTGGCGAACTCGATGTTCAGGCCCCAGTCGGACCCGTCGCCCAGGAGCCGTTCGAACTGGGGTCGCTCGGCCGGTCCGGTGATGATCAGGATGTCCCGCAGTCCCGCCATCACCAGGGTGGAGAGCGGGTAATAGATCATCGGCTTGTCGAAGACCGGCATCAGTTGCTTCGACACCGCACGGGTGATCGGCCACAGTCGGGAACCGGTACCACCGGCGAGCAGAATTCCACGCATGGGCCCGCAGCCTACGGCAGGGTACGGACCGCTCCCGCCACCCCCGCCGTGAAAAGGGCCACTGCACAGCGCGTGATACGGCGGGCTATAGAATGTGGGCTCTTATGAAGATTCTTGTCACCGGCGGTGCCGGGTTCATCGGTTCACAGTTCGTACGGGCGCTGCTCCTCGGCGAGCTGCCCTCGGGCGAGGGCGCCCAGGTCACCGTCCTGGACAACCTGACCTACTCCGGCAACGAGGAGAACCTCGCCCCCGTCGCCGGCAAGGACGGGTACACCTTCGTCCACGGCGACATCCGCGACTTCGCCACCGTCGACGACGTGATGCGCGGCCAGGACGCGGTGGTGCACTTCGCCGCCGAGTCCCACGTGGACCGCTCCATCGCGGACTCCTCCCCGTTCGTGACGACCAACGTGCTGGGCACCCAGGTCCTCCTGGACGCCGCCAAGCGCCACGGGGTGGGCCGGTTCGTCCACGTGTCCACGGACGAGGTCTACGGCTCGATCTCCGAGGGCTCGTGGACCGAGGACTGGCCGCTGGCGCCGAACTCGCCGTACTCGGCCTCGAAGGCCGGCTCGGACCTGCTGGCACTGTCGTACCACCGCACGCACGGCATGGACGTCGTGGTGACCCGCTGCTCCAACAACTACGGGCAGTACCACTTCCCCGAGAAGATGATCCCGCTGTTCACCACGAACCTGCTGGACGGCAAGAAGGTCCCGCTGTACGGCGAGGGCCTGAACGTGCGGGACTGGCTGCACGTCTCCGACCACTGCCGGGGCATCGAGATGGTGCTGCGGGGCGGCCGGGCCGGCGAGGTCTACCACATCGGCGGCGGCACCGAGGTCACCAACAAGGAGCTCACCGGTCTGCTCCTGGACGCCTGCGGGGCGGGCTGGGACATGGTCGAGCACGTCGCCGACCGCAAGGGCCACGACCTGCGCTACTCCCTGTCGATCGCGAAGATCAAGGAGGAGCTGGGCTACACGCCGCTCGTCACCTTCGAGCAGGGTCTCGCCGACACCGTCCAGTGGTACCGCGACAACCGCGCCTGGTGGGAGCCGCTCAAGGCGAAGGCGGCGCTTCCCGCATGACCCGCTGGCTGATCACCGGCGCGGGCGGCATGCTCGGCCGGGACCTGACCGACGTGCTCGTGGGGCGCGGGGCCGAGGTCACCGCGTCGACCCGGCAGGAGCTGGACGTCACCGACGCCGCAGCGGTGCGGGCGGCGGTGGCGGGCCACGACGTCGTGGTGAACGCGGCCGCGTGGACCGACGTGGACGGGGCGGAGGCCGACGAGGCCGCGGCGACCCGGATCAACGGCGAGGGCCCGCGGGTGCTCGCCGAAGCGTGCGCGGCCGACGGCGCCGCGCTGATCCAGGTCTCCACCGACTACGTCTTCCCGGGCGACGCCGCCGAGCCGTACCCGCACGACGCCCCGACCTCGCCGGTGAACGCCTACGGGCGGGGCAAGCTCGTGGGCGAGGAGGCGGTGACCGGGCTGCTGCCCGAGCGCGGCTATGTGGTGCGCACGGCCTGGCTGTACGGCGCGCACGGAGGCAACTTCGTCGCGACGATGCTGAAGCTGGCCGGGCAGCGCGAGACCCTGGACGTGGTCGACGACCAGCGGGGTCAGCCGACCTGGACCGTGGCGCTCGCCCGGCAGATCGCGGACCTGGGCGAGGCGGCCGTGGCCGGCCGGGCCCCGGCCGGCGTCTACCACGGCACCGCGTCCGGCACGGGCACCTGGTTCGACCTGGCGCGTGCGGCGTTCGAGCTGACGGGTCTGGACCCGGAGCGGGTGCGCCCGACGACCTCGGAGAAGTTCGTACGGCCGGCCCGCCGGCCCGCGTACAGCGTGCTGGCGCACGACCGGTGGGCCGAGGCGGGCGTCGCGGTCCAGCCGGAGTGGCGCGAGCAGCTCGCCGAGGCGCTGAAGGTCATCGCTCCCGGCGGGCGGACGGACGCTCCTGGGCGGACCGGCGCGTGAGTCTCCTCGACCGCATCGCCACGGCGCTGCCGCAGGGCACCGCGTTCGTCGGCGCCGGGACGGCGCTGCTCGGCGTGGCGAGCTACATCCATCTCGCGGCGGCGGGCCACTCGCTGCCCGTCGACGGGATGGCGAGCTTCTCGGTCCTGTGGACGGTGGTGTCCTCCATAGGCCTGGGGCTGTTCTTCCCGGTCGAGCAGGAGATCACCCGCCTGGTCGCCGCCCGGGTGGTGCACGGCGACGGGGCGCTGCCGGTGCTGCGGCGGGGCGCGGTGCTCTCCGCCTCCCTGCTCGCGGTGGTGCTGGTGCCGCTGGGCGTGTTCGCCCGGCCGGTCGCCGAGCTGTTCTTCCACGGCGACACCGGCATGGTCCTCGCGCTGGGCGGGGCGTTCACGGCGCTGGCCGTGGCGTATGTGACCCGGGGCGTCCTCGCGGGCCTGGGCCGGTTCCAGGCCTACGGGATGCAGCTGGGGCTGGACGGCGCGATGCGGATCGTGCTGCCGGCGGGGCTGGCGCTGTCCGGCGTCGACTCGGCGTTCGCCTTCGCGGCGGTGCTGACGGTGGCCCCGCTGCTCGCGGTGCTGGCGACGATCGGGCCGGTGGTCAAGGGCGCGCGGTCGGGGTCGGCGGCGCACTGGCGTGACCTGATCGAGCACCTGGGGCTGCTGGTCGGCTCCACGCTGCTGGCCCAGGTGCTGGTGAACATCGCGGTGATCAGCACCAAGCTGATCTCGACGGACGACGACGCGCTGGTCGCGGCGCTGCTGTCGGCGCTGGTCCTGGCGCGGGTGCCGCTGTTCGTGTTCGGCGCCTTCCAGGTGTCGCTGCTCGCGGGGCTGTCGTCGGCGGCGGCCGAGGGCGACACGCGGAAGTACCGCCGTCTGCTGCTGAAGGCGGCGTCGGTGACCGGCGGGCTCGGCGTGGCCGGGGGCATCGGCGCGGTGGCGCTCGGACCGGCTCTGCTGCCGGCGTTGTTCGGCGCGCCCGACGTGCTGGGGCCGGTCGACTTCGCCTGGCTGTCGCTCGGGACGACGCTCTACATGCTGGCGATGGTGCTGGGTCAGGCTCTGCTGACCAGCGGCGCCGCGCGGCTTCAGCTGGTGGCGTGGATCGTGGGGACGGCGGCCCTGGTGGCGGTCACGCTGAGTGCCCTTCCCCTGAGGACGCGGGTCGAGGTGGCGTACACGGCGGGGTCCTTCGCGGTGGTGGCCTTCATGACGCTCGTTGTCCGTGCTCGTGTAGGCTACCGTTCGTTGCACTCCTAAGAATGATCACCATTCTATCACTCTCCGTAAGCATTGCGACAAAATGTGACGGACAGTGGACTGCAGTCCGGCGGCCTCGTTCTGCGGCCGTCCGCCTCGGAATTCCCCTGGAAGAGTAGACAGGCCCCTTTCCAATGAGTCGTCCGATACACCGGAGTGCGGCATGAGTCTGTGGATGCTGACCTCGGTCACCGGAGTCCTTCTCGTCCTGTGCATCGTCGAGCTGCTGCGGCGGCGGAAGCTCAAGGAGAAGTACGCGTTCCTGTGGGTGATCACCGGTCTGGTGATCATCCCGCTCGGCTTCTTCCCCACCGGTCTGGACTCGGTGGCCCGCATGGTCGGAGTCCGCTCGGGCGTCAGCCTGATCCTGTTCCTGAGCGTGGCGTTCCTCTTCATCGTGTGCCTCCAGCTCAGCTGGGAGGTGGGTCACCTGGAGGAGGAGGGCCGCACGCTCTCCGAGGAAGTGGCCCTGCTCCGCATCGACGTCACGGAGCTGCGGTCCCGGCTCGCCGCACAGGAGACCCCGGCCGCATCCGCCGAACGGGGGAATCTGAAGTGATCGACGGCAAGCGCGTACTGATCATCATGCCGGCGTGGAACGAGGCCGAGGGCGTCGCCGACGTCATCAAGGAGACCTACACCACGCTGCCGGGAGTGGACGTACTCGTCGTCGACGACGGGTCCGCCGACAACACGGCCGTCGTCGCCAAGGCGGCCGGCGCCACCGTGATGAAGCTCCCGTACAACCTCGGCGTGGGTGGCGCGATGCGCGCCGGCTACAAGTTCGCGCACGACCGCGGCTACGACATCGCCATCCAGGTCGACGCCGACGGCCAGCACGACCCGCGCAACGTGCCCGAACTGCTGGACCGCCTGGAGACCGGCGCCGACCTGGTCATGGGCGCCCGGTTCGCCGGCACCGGCGAGTACGAGGCCCGCGGCCCGCGCCGCTGGGCGATGCTCGTGCTCGCCTTCTGGCTGTCGCGCATGGCGCGCACCAAGCTCACCGACGTCACCTCCGGCTTCCGCGCCTGCAACCGCGACCTGATCGACGCGTTCGCCCGCTGGTACCCGGTGGAGTACCTCGGCGACACCGTGGAGTCCACCATCGCCGTCCTGCGCGCCGGCTACCGCGTCGAGCAGGTGCCCGTCGCGATGCGCCCGCGGGTGACCGGCACCCCGAGCCAGTCGCCGTGGAAGGCCACCCTCTACCTCGGCCGCATCGGCATGATCCTGCTCCTCGCGTTCAGCCGCCGCTCCTCGCTCGGCAAGAAGGGCAAGTGAGCCAGGTGCAGACCCTCGACATCATGCTGCCGCACTACGGCGACACCGCCCTGATGCAGGCGGCCGTGCGCAGCGTGCTCGACCAGACCGACAAGGACTGGCGGCTCACCGTCGTCGACGACGGCCGCGAGGAGGGCGTACCCGAGTGGTTCGCCTCACTCGGCGACAGCCGGGTCCGCTACATGCGCAACGAGCGCAACCTCGGCATCACCGGCAACTTCCGCAAGTGCGTCGACCTGGTCGAGTCGACGCACTTCACCATGCTCGGCAGCGACGACCTGCTGCTGCCGACCTACGTCGAGACGATCCGCGCGGCCGTCGCGGCCGAACCGGACGCGGCGATCTACCAGCCGGGCGTCGAGGTCATAGACGAGAACGGCAACCCCTCCACCTCGCTGGGCGACGAGGTCAAACGGCGGCTGTACGCGCCGAAGAACCCCGACGGCGCCCGGCTGGTGCTCTCCGGCGAGCCGCTCGCCGCGAACCTCCTGGGCGGGAACTGGCTGTACTTCCCGTCGATCTGCTGGCGCGCCGACGCCGTCAAGCCGGTCGGCTTCCGCGAGGACCTCTCGGTCATCCAGGACCTCGCGATGATCATCGAGTTGATCAAGCGCGGCGAGAAGCTGGTCGTCGACCCGGCGCTCGCCTTCCGTTACCGACGTCACTCCGGCAGCCTCTCCTCGGCCGAGGCGGTGACCGGAGCCCGCTTCGGCGAGGCGGTACGGTTCTTCAACGAGGTCGCCGACGACCTCGACCGGCACGGCTGGCCCAAGGCCGCCCGCGCCGCCCGGCGGCACCTGTCCATGCGGCTGCACGCGCTGACCATGCTCCCCGGAGCCCTGCGTCACCGCCGTTCGGACGCCGTGCGCCGCCTGCTCGGGTATGCCCTGACCAGATCCGAGTGACGTCACGCGCGGGACGGGTTCCCGCCCCGCGGACCGCAAACCGCCGAACCCTTCCGAAAGTCCAAGCCCTGATGACTCCCACGCAAGCCGCAGAGCCGTCCCCCACTCCCCGGTTCAGCATCATCGTGCCGGCGTACGGAGTCGAGGCCTATCTGCGTGACTGCCTCGACTCCGTACTGAGCCAGTCGTTCCGGGACTTCGAGATCATCGCGGTCAACGACGCCTCGCCCGACGCCTGCGGCGAGATCATGGCCGAGTACGCGGACACCGACCCCCGTGTCGTGGCGGTGCAGCTCGAACAGAACGTGGGCCTGGGCCGGGCGCGGAACGCGGGCATGGAACGCGCCCGCGGCGAGTACCTCCTCTTCCTCGACAGCGACGACACGATGCTCCCCGGCTCGCTGCTCGCCGTCTCCCGCCGTCTCGAGGAGACCGGCGACCCCGAGCTGCTGGTCTTCGACTACGCCCGCACGTACTGGGACGGCCGGGTCAGCCCCAACGCCAAGCGCTCGGTGCTCACCGCGAGCCCCCGCGAGGCCGTGGGCCTCGACGGCAACCCCGAACTGCTCGAACTGCTCCAGGTCGCCTGGAACAAGGCCTACCGCCGTGACTTCGTCGAGCGCTGGGGCTTCGAGTACCCGACGGGTTACTACGAGGACACCCCCTGGACCTACCCGGTGCTGGTCGCCGCCGAGACCATCGCCGTCCTCGACCGGATCTGCGTCCACTACCGCCAGCGCCGCCAGGGCAGCATCCTGTCCTCCGCGAGCCGCAAGCACTTCGAGGTCTTCGACCAGTACGACCTGGTCTTCGCCTTCCTCGCCGAGCACCCCGAGTTCGAGCGCTGGCGGCCCGCGCTGTTCGAACGCATGACCTTCCACCTCGGAGTCATCGAGCGGATGCCGGGCCGGCTGCCCGCCGGGGCCCGCGCCGAGTTCCGCGCCCGCCGCCTCGAAGCCGAGCGGGCCCACCGCCCGGCCGGCTACCGCGAGCCCGAGAACAGCGGCGCCAAGGAAGCCGCACGCCGGCGCCGCCCCGCCGACCGGCTCCCGCGCCGGCTGCGCCCCGCCGCCCGCCGCGCCTACCGCGCCGCCCGCAAGCTGAAGAAGCCGGTCCGCCACGCCGTCCTGATGACCTATTACCGGGCCCAGCGGATGCTGCCGGTGCAGAAGGACACCGCCGTCTTCGCCGCCTACTGGAACGCCGACTACGCCTGCAACCCGGCGGCCATCCACCAGAAGCTGCGCGAACTCGCCCCCAAGGTCAAGAGCACCTGGGTGCTCAAGCCCGGCGCGCGCAACGCCCCGCCGCCCGGCACCGCCGTCGTGCACCCCGGCTCGTTCCAGTTCTGGCGCGCGATGGCCCGCAGCAAGTACTTCGTGAACAACGTGAACTTCCCCACCCTCGTGGTCAAGCGGCCGGGCCAGGTCTTCGTGCAGACCCACCACGGCACGCCGCTCAAGCGGATGGGCGTCGACCTGGTCGACTTCCCGCTCGGCCAGAAGGACCTGGAGATGGACACCCTGATGCAGCGGGTCGACCGCTGGGACTACAGCGTCTCCAGCAACCGCTTCACCACCGCCGTCTGGGACCGGGCCTACCCCTCCACCTACACCTCCCTCGACTACGGCTACCCGCGCAACGACGTGCTGGTGAACGCCCGCGACGAGGACCGGGCGCAGGCCCGCGCCGAACTCGGCATCGCCCCCGACGCCAAGGTCGTCCTGTACGCGCCGACGCACCGCGACTACATGGCCGTACCCCGCCCGCTGCTCGACGTGGAGCACTTCGCGCAGCAGCTCGGCGAGGGCTTCACCGTGCTGGTGCGCGCCCACTACTTCAACCTCGGCTCCGGCCCCGGCTCCGCCGAGGGATCCACCGTCGTCGACGTCAGCGCCCACCCCTCGGTGGAGCAGCTGTACCTCGCCGCCGACTGCCTGCTCACCGACTACTCGTCGCTGATGTTCGACTACGCGCTCCTCGACCGGCCGATCGTGCTCTTCGCGAACGACTGGGAGACCTACCGGGCCACCCGCGGCACGTACTTCGACATCCACGCCCAATCTCCCGGCCATGTGGCGGCAACCGAGACCGACCTCGTGGACGTCTTCCTCTCGGGGCGCTGGTGCGACGACACCTCCGCGAAGGCGCGGACCGAGTTCCGCCGGCGCCTGGGTGAGTTCGACGACGGCCGTGCCGCCGAACGTGTGGTACGCAGGGTCTTCCTGGACGACGAGGTCGACCCCCCTGCGGTGATCTCCCCGGAGCGTCCGAGCCGTCCGGCGCGGGGCTAGAGCTACCGTGTCCGGCAAGTCCGGTTGACGAACACCTGTAGAAAGGCGCAGTACCCCAGATGCCTCCCCGTCTGTCACTAGTCGTTCCCTCCTACAACGTGGAACTGTTCCTCGACGAGTGCCTGCAGTCGCTCGCGGACCAGACGTTCACCGACTGGGAGGCGATCGTCGTGGACGACGGCTCCAAGGACGGCAGCCTGGCGATCGCCGAAAGGTGGGCGCAGAGAGACGCCCGGTTCCGGGTCGTCGCACAGGAGAACCAGGGACTCGGGCCGGCCCGCAACACCGGTGTCGCCCACCTCACCGAGGGCACCGAGTTCCTCGCCTTCGTCGACAGCGACGACATCGTCCTGCCTGACGCCTACGAGCGGTGCATCGCCAGCCTGGAGGCGTCCGGCTCGGACTTCGTCAGCGGCAACGTCAACCTGCTCAAGGCCGGCGAGATCCTCGTCTCCCCGCTGCACGCCAAGCGACTGCGCACCGACCGCTCCCGCACCCACATCAGCCGCGACAAGGACCTCGTCTACGACCGCACCGCCTGGAACAAGGTCTTCCGCCGGTCGTTCTGGGACAAGCACGCCTTCCGGTTCCCCGGCATCCTCTACGAGGACGCGCCGGTCACCCTGCCCGCCCACTTCCTGGCCTCCGCGGTCGACGTGCTCAGCGAGCCGATCTACCTGTGGCGCCAGCGGACCGGCGGCGCGCCCTCCATCACCCAGCGCCGCACCGAGCCGGTCAACGTCCGCGACCGCATCCGCTCCTGCGACTCCGTGAGCCGGTTCCTCGCCTCCCAGCCGGGCGAGGCGTACGTCCAGCACAAGCGCTGGTACGACGAGATCTTCATCACCGACGAGCTGCCGCTGTTCATGGGCGTCCTGGACCAGGCCGGGGACGAGTTCCGCGACCTGTTCATGTCCGGCGCCGCCGACTTCCTCAGCCGCGTCGACCCCCGCGTCATGCCCCGGCTGCCCGTCTCGATGCGCCTGAAGTGCCACCTCATCCGCGAGGGCCGGCTCGACGAGCTCATGGAACTGCTCGCCTTCGAACGCGAGGCCGGCCGGGCCGTCCCGGTGGTCCGGCAGGGCCTGCGCTACCTCGCCGACTACCCGGTGATCGACAAGAAGCGCGCCGTGCCCCGCTCCGTGCTGCGCGTCGACTCCGACTTCGCCGCCCGGGCCCGCGCCGAGGAGATCGTCTGGCGCGACGGCCGGCTGCACATCGGCGGCCACTCCTACATCCGCAACCTGGCCGCCGAGCGGCCGCAGCCGACCACCCTGCGCGTGCTGATGCTGCGCGAGACCGGCAGCCGGCGCACCGTCCTGGTCCGCCCCACCCGCACCCAGGCCTCCCGCGCCACCCAGACCTCCGGTCAGTCGCTGCACAACTACGACTGGTCGGGCTTCTCCCTCGACCTGGACCCCGCGAAGCTCAAGGCCCGCGGCGGCTGGCGGGACGCCGTGTGGCGGGTCACCGTCGCCACCGTCCAGCAGGGCATCGTCCGCCACACCCGGCTCAAGGCCGGCGAGAGCGGCAGCGCCGAGAGCCCCGCCCCTTTCTGGGTCGACGACGACGTACGGGTCGTCCCGTTCGTCAACGACGACCACCTCTACCTGCGGGTCGAGCGGGTCCGCGCCAAGCTCACCGGCCACCGCGTCGAGGACGGCGTGCTGGAGCTGACCGGCGTCCTCGGCCACGAGGCCGCCACCGGCGGCGCGCCCCTCACCCTGCGCTTCAAGCACGGCTCGACCGAGGCGAAGCTGGAGTACCCGGTGGAGCGCACCCCCGGGAGGGGCTTCTCCCTGCGGGTGCCGCTCGCCGACCTCGACGTCGAGGGCCGCGACTCCGGGAACCTCGAGGTCGTGGACAAGTGGACGGCCGAACTGCTCGTCGGCGGCGCCAAGCGCGGGCACTCCGTGGCCGTCGACACCGACCGCGACGACCGCGCGCCCCAGCACCCGCTGCACCCGTTGCCCGGCGCACGGGTCGCCGAGTGGGGCGGCCGCGTCACCGCCGTCACCGACGACGGCGTGGGCCGGCTCGCGCTGCGCACCCAGCCCGTCCAGCCCATGGTCGGCGAGCTGTCCGTCACCCCCGAGGGCCGCGTCGTCCTCACCGGCACCCTGCCCGTGACCGTGGACGAGCCCGTCGAGATCGTGCTGCGGCACAGCCGGCACGCCGAGGAGCACTCCCACCCGGCCGGCGTCACCGACGGCACGTTCCACGCCGACTTCCTGCCCGTGCCCACCAGCATCAGCGAGGTGCCGCTGCGCCAGGGCCGCTGGTACCTGTTCGCCCGCACCACCCGCAGCCGCGTCGAGGTGCCGGTCCGCGTCGTGCCGTCCGCGCGCGCCGGCCTGCCCGTGCGCTTCGCCGTCCGCGGCCGCGACTACACCCTCACCCACCGCTTCTTCGACCGGCTGCTGATCGAGGCGGCCCCCGACCTGGGCCCGGAGGAGTTCGGCTGGTTCCGCCAGCGCCAGATGCGCACCGGCGTGTACGCGCAGGCCCGCACCGCGCCGTTGCGCGACACGGTCCTGTACGCCTCCTTCTCCGGCCGCCAGTTCTCCGACTCGCCGCGCGCCGTCTACGAGGAGCTGGTGCGCCAGGGCTCCGACCTGGAGCACATCTGGGTGGTCGAGGACCGCCGCGCCGAGATCCCGAAGGGCGTCAAGGTCATACGCCGGTGGAGCCGCGACTGGTACGAGGCGCTCGGCCGCAGCAGGTACATCGTCACCAACACCCACCTGCCGCACTGGATCCGGCGCCGTGAGGGCCAGGTCATCGTGCAGACCTGGCACGGCACCCCGCTGAAGCGGATCGGCCACGACATCGACAGCGTCCAGTTCGCGGACCGCAAGTACCTCTCCAAGGTCGCGGAGGAGACGCCGAGCTGGAGCTTCCTCGTCTCACCGAACCGCTTCTCCACCCCGATCATGAAGCGGGCGTTCCAGTACGACGGCGAGATCCTCGAGTCCGGCTACCCGCGCAACGACCTGCTGCTGTCCGACAAGACGCAGGACGTGGCCCGCGCCGTACGCGAGCGAATAGGCCTGCCCGAGGGCAAGAAGGTCGTGCTGTACGCGCCGACCTGGCGGGACGACCAGTTCTACCAGGCGGGCAATTACAAGTTCGATCTGCGGCTCGACGTGCAGAAGGCGCGCGAGCGCCTCGGCGACGACCACGTCCTCCTCATACGCAAGCACTCCAACATCGTCGACGCGGTGCCCGGCGCCGGTGACGGCTTCGTCTTCGACGTGTCCAGCTACCCGGACATCGCCGAGCTGTTCCTGATCACGGACGTCCTGGTCACCGACTACTCGTCGCTCATGTTCGACTTCGCGAACACGGGCCGTCCGATGCTGTTCTTCACCTACGACCTGGAGTACTACCGCGACCAGCTGCGTGGCTTCTACTTCGACTTCGAGAAGCGGGCTCCAGGCCCGCTCCTGCAGAGCTCCGACGAACTCATCGACGCGCTGGCCGGGATCGAGGGCATCAGCGCCTCGTACGCGGACGCCTACCGCGAGTTCAAGGAGGTGTTCTGCGACCTCGACGACGGGCATGCCGCCGAGCGGGTGATCACCCGGATGCTGGAGCTCGCGCACCCCGACCGACCCCCTCTTGAGCCCGCGGAGCAGCGTTGAAAGCAACGAGGATCCCCCTTGACCGAGAGCGTCTGAGAAAGCGTCTGGAGCGCATCCCGCCCGCACGACGGCTGCCGCTGGCCGTCTACGGCACCACTCAGGTGATCTTCCTGATCTGGTGGGCGGCCTTCTACCCGGGCGGGATGAGTTACGACTCCATCGCGTACGTGTGGCACGTCACCACCGGCCACTGGATGTCGAACCACTCGGTGGCCTACGACGCGCTGGTGTGGCTGTCTCTCAACACCACAGGCGATCTGGCACTGCTGACGTTCGCTCAGAGCGTCGCCATGGCGTCGGCCCTGGCCTACGTGGCGGTGACGCTGCGTAAGTTCGGAGTGCCGGGCAAGTGGAGCGCGGCGGCCACCGTCGCCTGTGCGGCGGTTCCGTCCATCGGCTCCTTCGTCATCTTCGTCTGGAAGGACGTGCCGTTCGTCATCGGCTCCGTCCTGGCGTTCGGCGCGGCCGGGCGGCTCGTGGTGCGCCGGATGCGCGGGGTGGACTCCGCGCGGGACAAGGCGTTCCGCAACGAGATCGCGGTGCTCTTCGCCGGCTTCCTGTGCATGGGCCTGTTCCGCAACAACGGTCTGCTCGTCGCGGTCATCGCAGCGCCGGTGCTGCTGCTGGTGCTGCCGAGGATGCGCAAGGCTCTGCTGGTCGCCACCGTGATTCCGGCGCTCACCGCCGGTCTGCTGCAGACCGTGATCTATCCGGCGATCGGCGTCATCACGCCGACGAAGGACCAGGTCTACGCGATGAACTACGCGGACATCGCGGTGGTCTACGGCAAGGCCCCCAAGACCTTCAGCAAGGCCGACACCGAGCTGATGTCGAAGGTGGCCCCGCTGTCGCACTGGGGCGGGAAGGCGGCCAACTGCTACAACGCCGACTGGGCGATGCGGCCGCCGATGAACCGCAAGAAGGCCGACGAGCTCAACAGCCAGCTGCTGGACCTGTGGATGCGGGTGCTGAAGCGGACGCCGGACCAGATGATCGCGGCGCGGCTGTGCCGCTCGCACATCGCCTGGTCGCCGTTCCCCGGCCCGGTCGACATGATGGGCCACACCCTGATCAGCCCGCCGTCCGTGCCGAAGAACCTGTTCGGCTGGGCGGACTGGAACGAGGAGATCAGGGACAGCTCCTACCGGCCGGTCCTGAAGATCCGCCCGCTCAACGACCAGCTGCACGACGTGGCGTTCTTCGTCTGGAAGGCCAGCAAGACGCCGCAGCTGCAGTGGCTGCTCTTCCGCGGCGGCACCTGGTGCTACGTGGCGTACGCGGTGCTCCTGACGTTCTCGCGCCGGCACCGCTCCTGGGCGCCGGTGGGCCTGATGTCGGTGACGCTGGCGCTGCAGCTGACGGTGGTGGCGGCCAACCCGGCGCCGCTGGCCCGCTACATGTTCGCGCCGATGTTCCTGGGCATCCTGACGCTGCCGCTGCTCGCCGCGAAGCCGCGCTTCGGCAAGCGGACCGACACCGACGCCGGGACCTCCGGCCCGTCCCGCAGGTCCGAGGACGAGGACGCGTCCTCCGCCGACGACCGGGACACCCAGCCGACGCCGGTCGCCTGACACGACGAAGGGTCCGCCCGCATCCCCTCGGGGGGTGCGGGCGGACCCTTCGCGCGTTCGCTCAGAAGGAGTCGAACTCGTCGAACTCCCGGTCCGCCTCGTCCCGTTCGGCCTGGCGGTCGCGGCGGCGCTGGGCGGCCGGGCGGGGGGCCTCGAAGCGGTGGTCCTCACCGCGCCGGCCGAGCATCTCCGCGCCGGTCGTCATGGACGGCTCCCAGTCGAAGACGACCGCGTTCTCCTCCGGCCCGATGGCCACGCCGTCCCCGGCGCGGGCGCCGGCCTTCATCAACTCATCCTCCACGCCGAGGCGGTTGAGCCGGTCGGCGAGGTAGCCGACGGCCTCGTCGTTGTTGAAGTCGGTCTGGCGCACCCAGCGTTCGGGCTTCTCGCCGCGGACGCGGTACAGGCCGTCCTCCTCCCGCGAGACGGTGAAGCCGGCGTCGTCGACCGCCTTGGGCCGGATGACGATGCGCGTCGCCTCCTCCTGCGGCTTGGCGGCCCGCGCCTGCCCCACCAGGTCGGCGAGGGCGAAGGACAGCTCCTTGAGCCCCATGTGCGCCACCGCGGACACCTCGAAGACGCGGTAGCCGCGCGCCTCCAGGTCCGGGCGCACCATCTCCGCGAGTTCCTTGCCGTCCGGCACGTCGATCTTGTTCAGGACGACGATGCGGGGACGGTCGCCGAGCCCGCCGTACTGCCGCAGCTCCTCCTCGATGACGTCGAGGTCGGAGGCGGGGTCGCGGTCGGACTCCAGCGTGGCGGTGTCCAGGACGTGCACGAGGACGCTGCACCGCTCGACATGGCGCAGGAACTCCAGGCCGAGGCCCCTGCCCTGACTCGCGCCCGGGATCAGACCGGGCACGTCGGCGATGGTGTAGACGGTCGAACCGGCGGTCACCACACCGAGGTTGGGCACCAGGGTCGTGAAGGGGTAGTCGGCGATCTTCGGCTTGGCCGCGGACAGCACGGAGATCAGCGACGACTTGCCTGCGCTCGGGTAGCCGACCAGCGCCACGTCGGCGACGGTCTTCAGCTCCAGGACGATGTCCTGGAGGTCACCCGGCTCGCCGAGCAGCGCGAAGCCGGGGGCCTTGCGCCGGGCGGAGGCGAGAGCGGCGTTGCCGAGGCCGCCCCGGCCGCCCTGTGCGGCGATGTACGACGTGCCGTGGCCGACGAGGTCGGCGAGGACGTTGCCCGCCTTGTCGAGGACGACGGTGCCGTCCGGCACGACGAGGACCAGGTCCTGGCCGTCCTTGCCGGAGCGGTTGCCGCCCTCGCCGGGCTTGCCGTTGGTCGCCTTGCGGTGCGGGGAGTGGTGGTACTCGAGCAGCGTGGTCACGGACTGGTCGACGGTGAGCACGACGTCACCGCCGCGCCCGCCGTTGCCGCCGTCCGGGCCGCCGAGCGGCTTGAACTTCTCCCGGTGGACGGAGGCACAGCCGTGACCTCCGTTACCCGCGGCGATGTGCAGCTCGACGCGGTCCACGAAGGTGGTCATGGTTCGGTGCCTCCAGAGAAAACGTACGTCTGTGTTGTGGTGTAACACGCGAAAGGCGGACCCGCCTTCCCGACCGGGAAGTGAGGTCCGCCTCGCGTAAGCGTCCGATCAGCCGACCGGGACGATGTTCACGACCTTGCGGCCGCGGTGGGTGCCGAACTCCACCGCGCCCGGCAGCAGCGCGAACAGCGTGTCGTCGCCGCCACGGCCGACGCCGGCGCCGGGGTGGAAGTGGGTGCCACGCTGGCGGACCAGGATCTCACCCGCGTTGACGACCTGACCGCCGAAGCGCTTCACGCCGAGCCGCTGGGCATTCGAGTCGCGACCGTTCCGGGTGGACGATGCGCCCTTCTTGTGTGCCATCTCTCCTCAGTCCCTTACTTCGCAGCCGCGGGGATCTCAGTGACCTTGATCGCCGTGTACTGCTGGCGGTGGCCCTGACGACGGCGGTAGCCGGTCTTGTTCTTGTAGCGCAGAATGTCGATCTTCTGGCCCTTGTGGTGGTCCACGACCTCGGCCTGGACCTTGATGCCGGCCAGCACCCACGGGTCGCTGGTCACAGCGTCGCCGTCGACAACGAGCAGGGTCGAGAGCTCGACCGTGTCGCCAACCTTGGCGGTGGAAATCTTGTCAACCTCAACGATGTCGCCGACAGCAACCTTGTGCTGGCGACCACCGCTGCGCACGATGGCGTACACGCGGATCTCACTCTCTCGCTCGGGAACGGCACCCCCGCAGTCCAGCCGCCGGGCGGAACGCCACGAGCGGACCTCTCCCGGCCGCCGAGGCACCCGGGAGGAAGAGGTTTACGGGGATGTGGCGCGCCACACGACACGCCGACGGTCAAGGTTACGGGGCGGCTGGTCAGGGGTCAAACCGGCCGAGTCCGGCCCCGGACGGCAAGGACGGGCGGGGCCGGACGGGAGCGCGCGGGGCCGGTGAACGCCGAGGGGCCCCGGGCGGGGGCCCCTCGGTTCAGCCCTTCACTGCTCGGCCCTCGCCGGCTCAGTCCTCGTCGGTCGTGGCCGACACCGAGGGCGTGGTGCGCCGCGCCGCCGCCGTCGTCTTCTTGGCCGTGGACTTCGCCGCCGCCTTCTTGGCCGTCGTCTTCTTCGCGGCCGTCTTCTTGGCGGCGGTCTTCTCCGCGGTGGCCGTCGCCTTCTTGGTGGCGGCCTTCTTCGCCGTGGCCTTCTTGGCGGTCTTGCGGGCCGCCTTCTTGGCCGGGGCCGCCGCGGTCTCGGCAGCCGGCTCGGCGGCCTCCGCAGCGACGGTCTCCGCCTCCGCGGCCTCCGTCCCGGCCGCCTCCGACGGGACGACCACGACGGCCGCCTCCTCGGACGCGGTGGGCGCGGTGGCCTTGCGCACGGCACGACGCCTCGGACGGGCCGGAGCGGCGCTCTCGGCGGCGACCGGCTCGGCCGGGGCCTCAGCGGCCTCGGCAGCGGCCTGCGCCGCCGGCTCGGGCTCCGCCGGGGCCTGCGCGGCCTCGGCGACCGTCACCACGGCGCTCTCCGCCCCCGCGGGCGACCCGGCAGGCGCGGACGCCTTACGGGTGGCACGGCGGCGCGTACGGCCCTTCGGCGCGGCCTCCTCGACGGCAGGAGCCTCTTCAGCCGGCGCTTCGGCGGTCGGGGCCTGGGCGGCGGCAGCCGCCTCGACGACCGGGTCCTCCGCGGCGATCGGCTCGGCCTGCGCCGTGACGGCCTCGGCCGGCAGCACCGGACGCTCGGCCTCCTGCTCGGCGGTGACGTCCTGCGCCGTGGGCACGGTCTTCCCGGACTCCTCGGAAGCGGCAGCCGCCCGCCTGACGTTGCCCCTCGGCGCGCCCGCCGGAGCGGACGCCCGGCGGCTCGCCCGACGCCGGCCGCGACCGCGCGTGGCGGCGGCCTCCGCCTCGGCGACGCTGCTGTACAGCTCCTCGTCGGGCGCGAAGTCGGGCGCCTCCAGGGCGACCGGCTCGGCGACCTCGGCGGCGACCTCGGCCTCGGACTCCGCGTCGGCGCCGGCCGGCAGGGCCTCCGCCTCGGTGGCCTCCGCGGTCACGGTCTCGTGCTCGTGCTCGTGGCCCTGTCCGTCGCCGCCGCGACCGCGCTTCTTGCGCTTGCCGCCGCCGCCGGAGGCCGACGGCTGGTCCAGGTGCACGATGACACCGCGCCCGTTGCAGTGGACGCAGGTCTCGGAGAACGACTCCAGCAGCCCCTGCCCGACCCGCTTACGGGTCATCTGCACGAGCCCCAGCGAGGTCACCTCGGCGACCTGGTGCTTCGTACGGTCCCGGCCCAGGCACTCCAGGAGGCGCCGCAGGACGAGGTCCCGGTTGGACTCCAGCACCATGTCGATGAAGTCGATCACGATGATGCCGCCGAGGTCGCGCAGCCGCAGCTGGCGCACGATCTCCTCGGCCGCCTCCAGGTTGTTCCTGGTGACCGTCTCCTCGAGGTTGCCGCCCTGACCGGTGAACTTGCCGGTGTTGACGTCGACGACGACCATCGCCTCGGTCCGGTCGATCACCAGCGAACCGCCGCTCGGCAGCCAGACCTTGCGGTCCAGCGCCTTGGCGAGCTGCTCGTCGATCCGGTAGGTGGCGAAGACATCGACCTCGGAGGTCCACTTCGACAGCCGCTCGGCCAGGTCCGGCGCGACGTGCGAGACGTACCCGTGGATCGTCGACCAGGCGTCGTCACCGCTGACGACGACCTTGGTGAAGTCCTCGTTGAAGATGTCCCGCACGACACGGACGGTCATGTCCGGCTCGCCGTAGAGCAGCGAGGGCGCACTGGAGCCGCCGTTCTTGGCCTTCTTCTGGATGTCCTCCCACTGCCCCTGGAGCCGCTCGACGTCCCGGCGCAGCTCCTCCTCGCTCGCGCCCTCGGCGGCGGTGCGCACGATGACGCCCGCGTCCTCGGGGACGATCTTCTTGAGGATGGTCTTCAGGCGGGCCCGCTCGGTGTCGGGCAGCTTGCGGCTGATGCCGGTCATCGAGCCCTCGGGCACGTACACGAGGTAGCGGCCCGGCAGGGAGACCTGGCTGGTGAGACGGGCGCCCTTGTGCCCGATCGGGTCCTTGGTGACCTGGACGAGGACCGACTGGCCCGACTTCAGGGCGGACTCGATACGGCGCGGCCCGTTGGCCATGCCCAGCGCCTCGAAGTTCACCTCGCCTGCGTACAGGACGGCGTTGCGGCCCTTGCCGATGTCGATGAAGGCGGCCTCCATCGACGGCAGCACGTTCTGGACCTTGCCCAGGTAGACGTTGCCGACGTACGAGGTCGACTGCTCCTTGTTGACGTAGTGCTCGACGAGCACGCCGTCCTCCAGGACGCCGATCTGCGTGCGGTCGCCGTGCTGGCGGACGACCATGACGCGCTCGACGGCCTCGCGGCGGGCGAGGAACTCCGCCTCGGTGATGATCGGCACGCGACGGCGGCCCTGCTCACGGCCTTCCCGGCGGCGCTGCTTCTTCGCCTCCAGGCGGGTCGAGCCCTTGATGGACTGCACCTCGTCGGACGGCTCGCCGGCCTTGCGCGGCTCACGGACCTTGACGACGGTGCGCTCCGGGTCGCCCTCGCCCGGCTCGGTGTCGGGGGAGCTGTCCCCGGCGCGACGGCGACGGCGGCGGCGACGGCGGCTGCCCGCGGTGGAGCCGGCGGCCTCGTCCCCCTCGTCGGCGTCCTCGTCGTCCTGCTCGGCGGTGTCCTCGGAGTCCTGCTCGGTCTGCTCGGCGGCCAGGTCGTCGGAGTCGGCGTCCCCGGACTCGCCGTCCGAGGCGTCACCGCGACGGCGACGGCGGCCGCCCCGGCGGCGACGGCGACGCGAGCCGCCCTCGTCGCCGTCGTCATCGCCCTCGGCCGCCTCGTCGGCGCCCTCCGCGGTCTCGGCCGACTCGTCGGCGTACTCGGGCTCGGGCTCCTCCGACTCCGTCTCGTCCTCGGCGGACGGCTTCACGGTCTCGGCGGCGGCCTGGGTGCTCGGGGCGCTCTGACGCGCGGTCTCGGCGGCCTCCTCGCCCTGGCCGGCTCCCCGGCGGCGACGACGGCGGCGCGCCCCGGTCTGCTCCTCCGAGGGCTCCTCGGTCCCGGCGGTCTGCGCGGGCTGGGCGGCCTCGACGGGCTCCACCTCGGCGGCCGCGGCTTCGGCGGCCGCGCGCTCCGGGGTCTGGAAGCGGGGCTCGGCGAAGACGGGCGCCTGGAACACGGCGACGGCGGGGCGGGCGGGGCGACGCGGCCCGTCGCCCTCGTCGCCGGCCGGACGCGCGGGCTCGGAGAAGCCGACGGCGGCCTTGCGGACCGCCCGGCGCCTCGGCCGGCGGGGAGCGGCGTCCTCGTCGGCCTGGGGGGCGGGTGCCTCGGCGGCGGTCGCGGCGGGCGTCTCGGCGGCGGTCGCGGCGGGCGTCTCGGCCTCAGGGGTCTCGACGGTCGCGGGGGTCGCGGTCTGCTCCTCGGCCGGCGTGGACGCCTGGCGCGTGGCACGGCGACGCGTACGACGCGGGGCGGCCTCTTCGGCGGGGGTCTGCTCGGCGGGGGCCTCTTCGGCAGCCGGGGTCTCGACGGCCTCGGGGGTCTCGACGGCCTGGGGGGTCTCGACCGGCGCGGCGGCCTCCGTCTCCTGCGGCGCTCCGGCGGGCGCGGAGGAGCGCCGGGTGGCACGACGACGGGTGCGGGGGGCGGGCGCGGCCTCGGCGGCGGGCTCCCCGGCGGTGTCGGCGGTCGCCTCGTCGGCGCGGCCGGCGGCCACGGCCTCCGTCGCCTCGGGGGCGGTGGCCGGAGTGGCCACGCGCCGCGTCGCGCGACGACGGGGGCGGGGCGGGGTGGCGTCTTCCGTCACGGCGGTCTCCTGTGCGGCGGCCTCCGCGACGGGCGCTGCCGCCTCGGCGGGAGCGATGGTCTCGGCGGTCACCACGGTCTGCGCCGCGTCCGGGGAACCGGCGGGCGCGGAGGCGCGGCGGGTGGCGCGACGGCGCGGCCGAGCGGGCTCGGCCTCGGCCGCCTCCGCGGCTTCTTCCGTCGCGTCGGTCCCGGCGGCTTCGACGGTCTCGACCGTCTCGTCGGTCTTCTCCTCGTCGATGTCGTCCGCCAGGTCGGCGGACGCGACGGCCGAGACGGCCGGCGCGACGGTCTCTGCCGGGGCGTCGGCGGAGCCGCCCACCGGCGGACCGGCGGGGCGGGAGGCGGCACGGCGCCGACGACGCGGCGGCAGGGTGTCGCTGGGGCTGTTGTTCTGTTCTTCGGAACCCTTGATGGGTTCGGTCGGCTCGAGCATGCGGGTGTGTCTCCCGTCAGGCTCCCGGGCGCCGCGCTGGTCCGGCGCCGATCAGGGATCGGTCGCCGTTGACGTCCGCGGCTCGCGCTGTGCGCGGTGCCGCCGTCCGGGGCGCGGCCGCCGCACGGGAGCTCTCTGTGTCCTGTCTCGCCGGTTCCGTACGCCGATTTGCCCACGGCCTGGCGAAAGTCTTCTGGTCGGTGCGCTGCCCGACCCAGGTGGCTCCCGAGTACGAGGGCGGCGCTACGACGTCCGTCCCTGTGCGGAACCTTCCTTACGCCGGCGCCTTCGCGGCGGCAGTCGCATCGGCCGTCGAACTGGCCCCGGCTGCCTCGCGGTCGGGCGCGAGCGGGTCGGTCACCGCGCCGGTCTCTTCATCGAACAGCCCCTGCGCCAGCCTGGTCACCGCTGCGGGGACCGGCGGCGCCAGGTCGGCCACGGCGCGGAGACCGGACAGGACGTCGTCGGGTCGTACGGCAGGCGTCACGTGCCGAACAACCAGCCGCAGTATCGCACAGGGCTGGTCGATAGGCCTATCAGCCTGGGGAAGGTGCGTTTCCAGCCGGACCACGGCGGAGCGGGCGTCGAAGGTGCGGACGCCGTTCTTGGTGCGGCGCTGGACCTCCACGGTGTCGGCCGTGTCGAACGCGGCCACCGCGCGCTCGGCGTCCGCGGGGTCCACGCCGTCCAGGCGCAGTTCCCACACGGAGGCCGTGAGCCGGTCGGCGAGGCCGGAGGTGCGGGCCTCGACCGCCTCGACGATGTCCAGCCCGTCGGGCATCGACTCGTCGAGCAGTTCACGCAGCTTCTGCGGGTCTCGCGCCTCGGTGAGCGCGATCTCCAGGTACTCCGCCTCACTGCCCGTGCCGGTGGGTGCGGCATTGGCGTACGACACCTTCGGGTGCGGCGTGAACCCCGCCGAGTACGCCATCGGCACCTCGGCACGGCGCAACGCGCGCTCGAAGGCGCGCTGGAAGTCACGGTGGCTGGTGAACCGGAGGCGGCCGCGCTTGGTGTAACGCAGTCGGATGCGCTGCACCGCGGGTGCGGGCGGCGGGCCTTCGGGCTGTCGCTTGCCCAGTGTCGTTCAGTCCTTCGTGAGAGCGGTCGTACTGCTACCAAGAGTACGTGCCCCGCGGGCCGAAGGTTCCCGGCGGCCGACGGTCTCGCGCCCGCGGGGTGCGCCGGGTCCCCCGAGGAACAGCCGGCGGACGTCGGCGCGGGCCTGCCGGGCGGACTCCCCCACGGCGCTCAGCGCCTGCCGCGCCGTGCGGCCGACCGCGCGGGCGGCCCGGGCGGCCGGGCGCAGCACCGCGTCGCGGACGACGTGCCCGACGGGCGTCAGCACCGTGCGGTACACCCAGCGCGCGGGCTCCACGAGGGTCCACCGCAGGAGAGCGCCGAGGAACCGTCCCACGGCGAGCGACACGTGGCCCGCGATCCGCCAGGCGTGTCCGAGGGCGTCCCGGATCTCCCGGCCGACGACGAGGAGGACCCGGCCCACGGGGACGAGGACCCAGCGGTGGAGGAAGAGCGCGGGCAGCACGAAGAGGATCCGCCCGGTCCAGTACAGGACCCAGCCGATCGCCCGCCCGACGGGGACGAGGACCCACTCGAGGAGCCGGCGGGCCGGAACCACGATCAGCCAGTGCGCGAGCCAGGCGAGGGCCCGGGCGACGGGGACGACGACGTGTGCGTGAAGCCACACCAGCGGCACGACCACCAGCACGCGGACGAGCCAGGCGAGGGCCCGGGCGACAGGGACGACGCCGTACCGCCACAGCCAGCCGAGCGGCCGGACGACGAGGACCTCGCCCAGCCACAGCAGGGCCCGGCCGCACGGCCACAGCACCGCGTCGCGCAGCAGGCGGCCGGCCACGACGAGCGCGTCCCAGGCCATCCGCACCGGCACGACCAGTACGAACGCGACGATCCGCACGGGCAGCCGGAGGGCGACGACGAGACACCCTTCGGGGTCCGGCCGTGCGGGCCGGTCCGCGGGCTTCTTCTGGAGGTCCATGCCCAGGTAGACGCCGTGGCCGCCGGTCCGGATGCGCTGTCGCCCGTCCGGATTCGCCCGGCGTCCACGGCGTTAGCCCGATACGTCGATTGTCGGCGCGTTCCGCCCCCGTAGGCACCCCTGCCTCCCGCGTTCCCGTCACGCTCGCACTCGGGTTCAGGGGAATCGCCCGAACCGGGAGAGCAAGGAGCACGAAGATGAGTCCTGTCCTCGGGACACCGCCCTCATGTCTCGGGCCGTCGGCACGCGCCGGGTTCAGGAAGGCGGGCCTGGCCGCCACCCTCGCGCTGCTGCTGGCGGCGGGCGCGGCCGGTCCGGCCGCCGCGACGACGGGGACCCCGGCGGGCCCCGCGACCGGCAGTGCGGTCACCACGGCGGTCACCCCGGCCGACGCCTGCCGGCCGACGGCACCGAGGCCGGCCCACGAGAAGCCCGGCCAGGCCAAGCCGTCCCCCCACAAGCCCCACCAGACCAAGCCGGGCCCGGCGAAGCCCGCCACGCAGAAGCCGGGCACCGCCGGACCGGCCGGCCACAGGCCGCACCAGACCAAGCCCGGCCCCGCGAAGCCCGCCACGCAGAAGCCGGGCAGCACGCAGTCCGTCTCCCACCGGCCGGGCCAGACCAAGCCGGGACCGGCCAAGCCCGCCGCGCACAGGCCCGGCACCGTGACAGCGGCCTCCCACAAGCCCGGCCGGACCAAGCCGGGCCCCGCCAAGCCCGCCTTCCACAAGCCGGTGGCCGCCCCTTCGCGGGGCGGGCGCGGTGACAAGGAGTGCAAGGACCCGAAGGGCGAGTACGGCCACGGACACGGGCAGACGGGTCCGGCCGCACCCGGCGGCGCGCGCGTCCCGTGCTCCGACATCGACGCCCTGCGGGCCGAGGCCGGCGTCGAGTACCGCGGCGTGCTGACCGGCGGACGCTACTACGCGGGCGTCCGAGACATCGCGGGCGACGGCGACCGCCCCATGCTGTGGACCGACCTCACCGGCAACAAGGGCTACCCGACCGGGAACAAGGGCGCCGGGCTTCCCTGCGCGGCCGCTGTGTCGGGGCTCGCGGAGACCGACACCGTCGCCTTCGACGTCCTCACCACCACCGGACGCGTCTACGAGATCACCTGCACCAGGGAGATCAACGACAGCGACGCGTCCATCCTCGACTGCACCGACCAGGTGTGGGCGGAAGTGTCCCTGCGCCCGAGGAAGGGCGCCCTGAACAGCGGGACCACCCCGGCGGCCTGACGCCGCGCCGGAATGCGAGAGGGGCGTCCGAAGGGTCGGTGACCCCCCGGACGCCCCTCACCGCGTCGAGCGGAGCTCGCTCAGTGGCTGTGCCCGCTGCCCGCGGGCTGCTTCACCGAGAGCGGCAGCAACTTCTTCCCCGTCGGGCCGACCTGGATCTCGGTGCCCATCGCCGGGCACACACCGCAGTCGAAGCACGGCGTCCAACGGCAGTCCTCGACCTCCGTCTCGTCGAGGGCGTCCTGCCAGTCCTCCCAGAGCCAGTCCTTGTCGAGGCCGGAGTCCAGGTGGTCCCAGGGCAGGACCTCCTCGTAGCCGCGCTCACGGGTGGTGTACCAGTCCACGTCGACGCCGAACTGTGCCAGCGCCTTGTCCGCGCAGCTCATCCAGCGGTCGTAGGAGAAGTGCTCGCGCCAGCCGTCGAAGCGGCCGCCGTCCTCGTAGACGGCGCGGATGACGGCGCCGATACGGCGGTCGCCCCGCGACAGCAGGCCCTCCACGATGCCGGGCTTGCCGTCGTGGTAGCGGAAGCCGATCGAACGGCCGTACTTCTTGTCGCCGCGGATCTTGTCGCGGAGCTTCTCCAGCCGGGCGTCGGTCTCCTCGGCGGACAGCTGCGGCGCCCACTGGAACGGCGTGTGCGGCTTGGGCACGAACCCGCCGATCGACACCGTGCAGCGGATGTCGTTGGAGCGGGAGACCTCGCGGCCCTTCTGGATGACGTTCATCGCCATGTCGGCGATCTGGAGGACGTCCTCGTCGGTCTCCGTCGGCAGACCGCACATGAAGTACAGCTTCACCTGCCGCCAGCCGTTGCCGTAGGCGGTGGCGACCGTGCGGATCAGGTCCTCCTCCGAGACCATCTTGTTGATGACCTTGCGCATGCGCTCGGAGCCGCCCTCGGGGGCGAAGGTGAGTCCGGAGCGGCGGCCGTTCCTCGTCAGCTCGTTCGCCAGGTCGACGTTGAAGGCGTCCACACGCGTCGACGGGAGGGACAGACCGATCTTGTCCTCCTCGTAGCGGTCCGCGAGGCCCTTGGCGACCTCGCCGATCTCGCTGTGGTCGGCGGAGGAGAGCGACAGCAGGCCGACCTCCTCGAAGCCGGTCGCCTTCAGGCCCTTGTCGACCATCTCGCCGATGCCGGTGATCGACCGCTCACGGACCGGGCGGGTGATCATGCCGGCCTGGCAGAAGCGGCAGCCGCGGGTGCAGCCGCGGAAGATCTCCACCGACATCCGCTCGTGGACCGTCTCGGCCAGCGGGACCAGCGGCTGCTTGGGGTAGGGCCACTCGTCGAGGTCCATGACCGTGTGCTTCGACACACGCCACGGCACGCCCGAGCGGTTCGGGACCACACGGCCGATCCTGCCGTCGGGCAGGTACTCCACGTCGTAGAACGCCGGGATGTACACCGCGCCGGTCCTGGCCAGGCGCAGCAGGACCTCCTCACGGCCGCCGGGGCGGCCCTCCGCCTTCCACGCGCGGATGATCTCCGTCATGTCGAGCACGGCCTGCTCGCCGTCGCCGATGACGGCCGCGTCGATGAAGTCGGCGATCGGCTCCGGGTTGAAGGCCGCGTGGCCGCCCGCGAGGACGATCGGGTCGTCGATCGTGCGGTCCTTGGACTCCAGCGGGATGCCCGCGAGGTCGAGGGCGGTGAGCATGTTCGTGTAGCCCAGCTCCGTGGAGAAGGACAGACCGAACACGTCGAAGGCCTTCACCGGGCGGTGGCTGTCCACGGTGAACTGCGGGACGCCGTGCTCCCGCATCAGCTCCTCCAGGTCCGGCCACACGCTGTACGTGCGCTCGGCGAGGACGCCCTCCCGCTCGTTGAGCACCTCGTAGAGGATCATGACGCCCTGGTTGGGCAGACCGACCTCGTACGCGTCCGGGTACATCAGCGCCCAGCGGACGTCACAGTCGTCCCAGGGCTTGACGGTGGAGTTCAGCTCGCCGCCCACGTACTGGATCGGCTTCTGCACATGCGGGAGCAGAGCTTCGAGCTGCGGGAAGACCGATGCGACAGGCATCTCTCGAACCTTCTTGAGCTGGCAGGGGTGACCATCAAGCGTAACGCGCCCCCGGCGGCCCTCGGACCGCCCGGGAATCACGCCGACATGGGCCGCTGCACTCTGATCGACTGAAGCAGTCCCACCGCCACCCACACCGCGAACATCGACGATCCGCCGTACGACACGAACGGCAGCGGAAGTCCGGTGACCGGCATGATGCCCAGCGTCATGCCGATGTTCTCGAAGGCCTGGAAGGCGAACCAGGCGACGATCCCGGCGGCGACGATCGTGCCGTACAGCTCGGTCGTCTCCCGGGCGATGCGGCAGGCGCGCCACAGGACGACGCCGAGCAGGACGATGATCAGGCCGCCGCCGACGAAGCCGAGCTCCTCGCCGGCGACCGTGAACACGAAGTCCGTCTGCTGTTCGGGCACGAACTGACCCGTCGTCTGCGAGCCCTGGAACAGTCCCGCTCCGGTCAGTCCGCCCGAACCGATCGCGATCCGGGCCTGGTTGGTGTTGTAGCCGACGCCCGCCGGGTCGAGGCTGGGATTGGCGAAGGCCGCGAAGCGGGCGATCTGGTACTCGTCGAGAATGTGCAGCTGCCAGACGGCGATCGCGCCGGCCGCGCCCGCGGTGATCAAACCGAAGACCCAGCGGTTGGAGGCGCCCGAGGCCAGCAGCACCCCCAGCACGATGATGACCATGACCATCACCGAGCCGAGGTCCGGCATGAGCATCACGATCATCATCGGCACCGCGGCGAGACCCAGTGCCTGAAGGACCGTGCGATGGTCGGGGTGGGGCTTGTCCCCGGCGTCGACCCGGGCCGCCAGCAGCATCGCCATGCCCAGGATGATCGTGATCTTCACGAACTCCGAGGGCTGGAGTGAGAAGCCGCCGCCCAGCACGATCCAGGAGTGCGCGCCGTTGACCGTGGAGCCCAGCGGCGTGAGCACCAGCAGGATCAGCAGCACCGACAGCCCGTAGAGGACCGGCACCGCGTTGCGCAGGGCGCGGTGGCCGAGCCAGACCGTCCCGGCCATCAGGGCCAGTCCGATCCCGGTGTTCATCACATGCCGGATCAGGAAGTAGTACGGGTCGCCCTGGTTGATCTCGGTGCGGTTGCGCGTCGCCGAGTACACCAGCACCGAGCCGATCAGCGACAGGGCCGTGGCCGACAGCAGGATCGGCCAGTCCAGACGCCGGGCGACCGAGTCGCGGGCGAAGAGCCGCGTCCAGCCGGCCCGCTGCGGCCCGTACCCGGAGACGGAGAACCCGTTCGCGCCGGTCATGAGCTCACCCTCCGGCTTCCCCGCCCGCGCGGACCGCGCCGTCGCCGCCGCCGGGTGTCGCGGTTGGCCTCGGGCGAGGCCACCGTCGCCGCCGGCTGCGAACCGCCGGCCGCAGCCGCGCCCTCCTCGGGGGCCTTCTGGAAGGCCTGCTGCTCCTTCGCCGGGTCCTTGGAGATCTTCGGGGACGCGATGGTGCCGTCCGTCTTGATCGTGGGCAGGCCCTTCTGCGGGGTGGGCAGCAGCGCGTTCTTCGGGGTGATCGTGCCGTCGTCGGAGATGCCGTACAGCGCGTCGTATATGTTGCGCACGGCCGGGCCGGAGGCCCCGGAACCCGTACCGCCCTGGGAGATCGTCATCACGATCGCGTAGTCCTTGGTGTACGTGGCGAACCACGACGTCGTCTGCTTGCCGTAGACCTCGGCGGTGCCGGTCTTGGCGTGCATCTGGATCTTGTCCTGCGGCCAGCCGCCGAAGCGCCAGGCGGCGGTGCCGCGGGTGGCGACGCCGGCGAGGGCGTCGTCCATCTGCGCCAGCGTCTGCTTGCTGACGGGCAGCTTGCCGTGCGACTTCGGCTTGATCTCCTTGACGCTCTTGCCGTCGGCGCTGATGACGGCCTTGCCGACCGTCGGGTCGTACAGCGTGCCGCCGTTGGAGATGGCCGCGTAGATGGTGGCCATCTGAAGGGGCGTCACCAGGGTGTCGCCCTGGCCGATGGAGTAGTTGATCTCGTCACCGGCGCGCATCTTGTTGCCTTCGAGGCAGTTCTCGTACGCGATCTTCTCGACGTAACTGCCGTCCTTCTTCCCCGTCTTGCACCAGGCGCTCTTGTTGGCGTCCCAGTACGCCTGCTTCCACTCGCGGTCGGGGACGCGGCCGCTGACCTCGTTGGGCAGGTCGATCCCGGTCTCCGCGCCGAGTCCGAACTGGTGGGCCGTCCTGTAGAAGAAGTCCTTGGGCTTCTTCTTCGGGTCGATGCCGCCGTCCTTCTGCCACTCACGGTGCGCCAGCCCGTAGTAGACGGTGTCGCAGGAGACCTCCAGCGCGCGGCCGAGGCTGATCGGGCCGTGGTTCTGGGACTCGAAGTTCTTGAAGACCTGGCCGCCGACCGAATACGAGCTGGAGCAGTTGTAGCGGCCGTCGAAGGGGTAGCCGGCCTGGACCGCGGCGGCCGTGGAGACCACCTTGAACACCGAGCCGGGGGCTGCCTGACCCTGTATGGCCCTGTTGAGCAGCGGGTAGTTCGAGGACTTGCCGGTGAGCCGCTTGTAGTCCTTGGCGGAGATGCCGCCCACCCAGGCGTTCGGGTCGTAGGTCGGGTTGGACGCCATGGCGACGATGCGGCCGGTCTTGGCCTCCATCACCACGACCGCGCCGGAGTCGGCCTTGTAGCGCTCGTTGGTGTTGCGGTCCCACTCCTTGCGGGCTGCCTTCATCGCCTCGTTGAGCTCGAACTCGGCGACCCGCTGCACCCGGGCGTCGACGCTGGTGACGAGGTTGGAGCCGGGCTGCGCCGCGTCGGCCTCGGCCTGGCCGATGACCCGGCCGAGGTTGTCGACCTCGTAGCGGGTGACGCCGGCCTTGCCGCGCAGCTGCTTGTCGTACTGGCGCTCCAGGCCGCTGCGGCCCACCTGGTCCGAACGCAGGTAGGGCGAGTCGGTGTCCTGGGCCTTGGTGATCTCCTCGTCGGTGACCGGCGAGAGGTACCCGAGGACCTGGGCGGTGTTGGCGGCGCCGGGGGCCGGGTAGCGGCGCACGGCCTCCGGCTCGGCGGTGATGCCGGGGAAGTCCTCGGCACGCTCGCGGATCTGCAGGGCCTGCTTGGCCGTGGCCTCGTCGGTGATCGGGATCGGCTGGTACGGCGAGCCGTTCCAGCAGGGCTGGGGCGTCTGCGCGTCGCACAGCCGGACCTTCTGGGTGACCTCCTCGGCGCTCATGCCGAGGACGCCCGCGAGCTTGGTCAGGACGGCCTTGCCGTCGTCCTTCTGCTTCAGCAGGTCGGTGCGGGAGGCGGAGACGACGAGGCGGGTCTCGTTGTCGGCGAGGGGCACGCCCCGCGCGTCCAGGATGGAGCCGCGCACGGCGGGCTCGACGACCTGCTGGACGTGATTGCCCGAGGCCTCCTTGGCGTAGGCGGCGCCCTCCCGGATCTGGAGGTACCACAGTCTGCCGCCGAGGGTGCCGAGCAGGGAGAGGACGAGGATCTGGATCACGACGAGCCGGATCTGGACCCGTGGCGTCCGCCCGGTCTCGGGAATGTTGGTCACTGCGGCTGCCTCCCCCTCTCGGTGCGCTGACGTACGGCTCTCTGTGCGGATGCGGATGTCGCCGCGTACGACTGATGAACGTCCGGCCCGCCCCGCCCCGTTCCGCCGGGGCCATCCCCCGTCCGGGTGAACTCGCCGCCGCTCACAGCCGCTTGACCCCCTTGATGCGCCCGGCCCGCGCCACCCGGGCGCGGGCCGCCTTCATCCGCAGCCCGCCGCGCTGTCCCCCGACCCTCAGGCCCGTCCCGGAGGAGTGCCAGCCGGAGGAGATGTCGGCGGCCTTGCCGCCGGAGGTGGTCTCGGCGAGCGGGTCGTTCTCCGCGCGCCGGGCCAGGAACATCACGCCCGGCACCACGAACGGGGCGAGCAGCAGGTCGTACAGGGCAGCCGAGAACAGCAGGCCGGTCAGGCCGACGCCGCGAGCCGCGGTGTCGCCGACGAGGGCGCCGACGCCCGCGTACAGCAGGGTGGAGCCGACCGCGGCGGCCACGACCACCACCATCGGCCCGGTGGCCGACCTGACCTGGCCGTTCTCCGGTTTGACGAGCCCGGCGAGATAGCCGATCACGCACAGCACCAGGGCGTAGCGCCCGGCGGCGTGGTCGGCGGGCGGCGCGAGGTCGGCGAGCAGTCCCGCGCCGAAGCCGATGAGGGCGCCGCCGACATGACCGTAGACCAGGGCGAGCCCCAGCACGGTCAGCAGCAGCAGGTCGGGCACGGCGCCCGGGAGGTGGAGGCGGGCGAGGACGCTCACCTGGACGACCAGGGCGACGATCACCAGGGGGACGGAGAGCAGGATCCGGTTGACGCGCATTCGTTGTCAGCTCCTACTGCTGGTCCTGGCCGTCGGCGGGTGCGTTCGCGTTCGGGGTGACCGTGACGGTCACCGTCGGCGTGGGGACCGGCTTGGGCTTGGCGGGGAGCACCGTGTCACGCGGGTCCTTCTTCGGGGCCTCGACGACGACGCCGACGATGTCGAGCTTGGTGAAGCTGACGTACGGCGTCACGTAGAGGGTGCGGGTGAGGTCGCCGCCGGAGGGGTCGACGCGGGAGACCACGCCGACGGGGACGCCCGGCACGAACGGCCGGTCCGCCTGGGAACCGAAGGTGACGAGCCGGTCGCCCGCCTTCACCTCCGCCTTGCCGTTGAGGAGTTCGACGCGCAGCGGCCGGTCGCCCTGCCCGGAGGCGAAGCCGAGTTCGTCGCCGGCCTCCATGCGCGTGCCGACGGTGAAGTCGGGGTCGTTGGCGAGGAGCACGGTCGAGGTGTTCGGGCCGACGGTCGTCACCCGGCCGACGAGGCCGTCGGCGTTGAGGACGGTCATGTCGCGCTTGACGCCGTCGGCGGCGCCGATGTCGATGGTGACGGTCCAGGAGAAGCCCTGGGCCGCTCCTATCGCGATGACCTGGGCGCCCTTGATCCCGTACTGGCCGGCGCCGGCGAGCTTCAGCATCTTGTCGAGCTGCGTCAGCCGGCTGCGGTTGCGGTCGTCGCTGCCGAGTTTCGCCTCGAGAGCCGCGTTGCGCTGCTCCAGCTCCGCGAGCCGGTCGTGGCGCTCACCGGAGTCGCGGACCGCGGAGACGGCGTTGCCGACCGGGTCGACCACCGAGGACACGCCGTCCTCGATGGGGCCGAAGGCCGCGGCCGCGGCCCGTCGGGCACCGTCGACCGGGGAGTCCTCCCCGCCGCGGATGTCCACCGTGATCAGCGCGAACGCGACGGCGATCAGCAGCACCAGGAGCAGCCGGCTCTCTCGTGTGTCCCTCACGTGCGGCGGCCGTGCCCTTCCTCTGTAGGAGTTTCCTCTGCGGGAATTCGGGTGGCCCCCGGCCTGTGCGGCCAAGGGGCGCTTCGTGGGAGCTTATGCCTCTATTGCAACGATCCGCCGCACGAGAGGAGATCGTCTCGTACGGCGGAATCGAAGCGTTACGTCATCTGCGCGGCGCGGCGTCCAGGACCTGCTGGAGCGCCTCGAACTCCTCGACGCACTTGCCGGATCCGAGCGCCACGCTGTCCAGCGGGTCCTCGGCGATGTGGATCGGCATGCCGGTCTCGCGCCGCAGCCGCTCGTCGAGGCCGCGCAGCAGGGCTCCGCCGCCGGTCAGGACGATGCCGCGGTCCATGATGTCGCCGGACAGCTCCGGCGGGCACTTGTCGAGGGTGGTCTTGACCGCGTCGACGATGGCGTTGACCGGTTCCTCGATCGCCTTGCGCACCTCCGCGGCGGAGATGACGACGGTCTTCGGCAGCCCGGAGACCAGGTCCCGGCCGCGGATCTCGGTGTGTTCGTCGGCGTCGAGGTCGTACGCCGAACCGATCGTGATCTTGATCTGTTCGGCCGTCCGCTCACCGAGGAGGAGGGAGTACTCCTTCTTGATGTGCTGGATGATCGCGTTGTCCAGCTCGTCGCCCGCGACGCGGATGGACTGGGCGGTGACGATGCCGCCGAGCGAGATGACCGCGACCTCCGTGGTGCCGCCGCCGATGTCCACCACCATGTTGCCGGTGGCCTCGTGGACCGGCAGACCAGAGCCGATGGCCGCGGCCATGGGCTCCTCGATGATGTGCACCTGGCGCGCGCCGGCCTGCGTCGACGCCTCGATGACGGCGCGGCGCTCGACGCCGGTGATGCCCGAGGGCACACAGACGACGACCCGCGGGCGGGCGAGGTAGCGCCGCTTGTGGATCTTCAGGATGAAGTAGCGGAGCATCCGCTCGGTGATCTCGAAGTCGGCGATCACGCCGTCCTTCAGCGGACGCACGGCGACGATGTTGCCGGGCGTGCGGCCGATCATCTTCTTGGCTTCGGCGCCGACCGCGAGGATGCCACCGGTGTTGGTGTTGATCGCGACGACGGACGGCTCGTTGAGTACGATCCCGCGACCCCTGACGTACACCAGCGTGTTGGCGGTCCCGAGGTCGACAGCCATGTCACGGCCGATGAACGACATTGAGTTCCCCATCAGGATTCGACAGGCCTTCCCATGAGCTTTTGAGGGCTTCTCAGGTCGGCGAGGTGGGTGCTGTGACGTGAAGGCTTCCATCGTAGACGCGCCTGCACGGACACTGCGCGAGGGTCTTCGCCATTGTCAGCAGATGCCGGAGCGCCTCGCTTGTGGAGACGGTCCATAGGGGGCATCCGTTCCCCCGATCGCCACGCATATGCCGAGGGACGGCCGAAAAGGACACGGCCGTCCCAGGTCAGACGGACGGTCGGAGTGACGGCCCATCAGAAAAATCCGCGAAACCTTCGCGGGAGGCGGGAGCCGCGGCCCCGCCGCCCGTCCCTCGGGGTCGCTCAGGCCCGGCCCGGGAAGAAGATCTTCACCTCGCGCTCGGCGGACTCCTCGGAGTCGGAGGCGTGGATCAGGTTCTCGCGGACGATGACGCCGTAGTCGCCGCGGATGGAGCCGGGCGCGGCGGCGATCGGGTCGGTGGGGCCGGCGAGCGCGCGCACGCCCTCGATGACCCGCTCGCCCTCCACGATCAGCGCGACGACCGGCCCGGACGACATGAACTCCACGAGCGGCTCGTAGAAGGGCTTGCCCTTGTGCTCGCCGTAGTGCTGCTCCAGCGTGTCCTGGTCCAGCGCGCGCAGCTCCAGCGCCGTGATCCGCCAGCCGGCCTTGCGCTCGATACGGCTGATGATCTCGCCGGTCAGGCCTCGACGGACGGCGTCGGGCTTGAGCAGGACGAGGGTGCGCTGGCTCACGGGAGGACTCCTTCTACTGCCGGTGTGCGGTGGGATGAGGTTACAGGGCGTGTCCGCGCGCCCGTCACACAGCGTCAGCAGCGTCCGGGGACGGTGCGTCCGCCTGCGCCGCGAAGCGGGCCTTCGCCTCGTCGATCTTGCGGCCGTAGTGCACCGACGCCCACCACAGGGCGCCGAAGAGGACGCCCAGCACGAACATCATCGGCACGACGAAGCCGGCGGCGACCAGGGCGATCTGGAGGGCCCAGCCCAGGGCCACTCCCCCGGGCCGGGTCACCATGGCGCACAGCAGCACGCTGAGCAGCATGGCCACGCCGCACACCGTCCACACCGTGGACATGGACAGGTCGGGGTCCTTCATGGCGACCAGGCCGGCGAAGCCGATGATGAAGAACTCGCCGATCAGGGTCGAGGAACAGAGCGTGCGCATGGACTCAGCCCTTCAGCAGCAGCCGGGCTTCCCCGACGGTGATGACGGATCCGGTGACCAGGACGCCGCCGCCGGCGAACTCGCCCTCCTCCTCGGCGAGCGTGATCGCCGCCTCCAGGGCGTCGGGCAGCCGGGGCTCGACCTGGACGCGGTCCTCGCCGAACACCTCGACGGCGATCGCGGCGAGCTCGTCCGCGTCCATCGCGCGGTGGCTGGAGTTCTGCGTGACGACGATCTCCGCGAAGATCGGCTCGAAGGCCTCCAGGAGCCCGCGCACGTTCTTGTCGCCGCTCGCGCCGACGACGCCGATCAGCCGGCTGAAGTCGAACGCCTCGCCGATCGCCTCGGCGGTGGCCCGGGCACCGGCCGGGTTGTGGGCGGCGTCCAGCACGACGGTCGGCGACCGGCGCACGACCTCCAGGCGGCCGGGCGAGGACACCGCGGCGAACGCCTTGCGGACGGTGTCGATGTCCAGCGGCTCGGGCCGCTGGGCGCCCACGCCGAAGAACGCCTCGACGGCGGCGAGCGCGACGGCCGCGTTGTGGGCCTGGTAGGGGCCGTGCAGCGGGAGGTACACCTCGGGGTACTCGCCGCCGAGACCGCGCAGGGTGAGCAGCTGCCCGCCGACGGCGACCTGCCGGGACACGATCCCGAACTCAAGGCCCTCGCGGGCGACCGTGGCGTCCACCTCGACGGCCTTCTTCAGCAGCACCTGGGCGGCGTCGACGGGCTGCTGGGCCAGGATGACCGTCGCGTCCTGCTTGACGATCCCGGCCTTCTCGCCGGCGATCGCGCCGGGCGTCTCACCGAGCCGGTCGGTGTGGTCCAGGTCGATGGGGGTGATGACGGCCACGTCACCGTCGATCACGTTGGTGGCGTCCCAGGAGCCGCCCATGCCCACCTCGACGACGGCGACGTCGACGGGTGCGTCGGCGAAGGCGGCGTACGCCATGCCGGTGAGCACCTCGAAGAAGGACAGCCGGTACTCCTGCTGGGCGTCGACCATCTCGATGTACGGCTTGATGTCCTGGTACGTCTCGACGAACCGCTCGGCGGAGATCGGCGCGCCGTCCAGGCTGATCCGCTCGGTGATCGACTGGACGTGCGGGGAGGTGTACCGGCCGGTGCGCAGCTCGAACGCGCCGAGCAGGGCCTCGATCATGCGGGCGGTGGAGGTCTTGCCGTTCGTGCCCGTGATGTGCAGGGAGGGGTACGAGCGCTGCGGGTCCCCGAGGACGTCCATCAGCGCGGCGATGCGGGCGACGGACGGCTCCAGCTTGGTCTCGCCCCACCGCGTGGCCAGCTCCGTCTCGACCTCGCGCAGCGCCTTGTCGACCTCCGGGTCCTCGGGGCGCGCAGGCACGTCGGAGCTGGGCGGGCCGCCCTGCGTGCGCAGGGTGCGGCTGCCGGCCTCGATCACCGCGAGATCGGGGTCGCGATCGGTCTCGGCCGCGATGAGTTCTTCGAAGGCGTCGAGGGAGTCGGGCGTGTCATGGGGGCCGTTGCCGGGGTCTTCGTCGCTCACGGGGCCAGTCTACGGACGGCCGAGGACAGAGATGGGCGAAGGCCCCCGGAGCTGGATGAACACTGCTGGTCGCTCCGGGGGCCTTCGGCCGCTGACGTGCCGCTCACGCCTGGGGCAGGCGCTCCAGCTGGGCCTGGATGCGGGCGATGTCCTCGTCCGCCTTCGCCAGCCTGGTGCGGATCTTGTCCACGACCTGGTCGGGCGCCTTGGCGAGGAAGGCCTCGTTGCCGAGCTTGGCGTTCGCCTGGGCCTTCTCCTTCTCCGCCGCGGCCAGGTCCTTCGCCAGCCGCTTGCGCTCCGCCGCCACGTCGATCGTGCCGGACAGGTCCAGCGCGACCGTCGCCCCCGCGACGGGCAGGGTCGCCGTCGCCGCGAAGGCGTCGCCCTCCGGCTGGAGGCGCAGCAGCTGGCGGATGGCGGCCTCGTGCGGCGCCAGGGCGGTGCCGTCGAGGGTCAGCCGGGCCGGGACCCGCTGGCCGGGCTGGAGGCCCTGGTCGGCGCGGAAGCGGCGGACCTCGGTGATGACCGACTGGAGCGTCTCGATCTCACGCTCGGCGGCCGCGTCCCGGAAGCCGCTGTCGGTGGGCCACTCGGCGATGACGACCGACTCGCCGCCGGTCAGCGTCGTCCACAGCGTCTCCGTGACGAAGGGGACCACCGGGTGCAGCAGCTTGAGGGTGACGTCGAGGACCTCGCCCAGGACCCGCTTGGAGACCTCGGCCGCTTCGCCGCCCGCCTGGAACGTGGTCTTGGACAGCTCGACGTACCAGTCGAACACCTCGTCCCACGCGAAGTGGAACAGGGCGTCGGAGAGCTTCGCGAACTGGTAGTCCTCGTAGAACGCGTCGACTTCGGCGACGACGGAGCTGAGGCGGGAGAGAATCCAGCGGTCTGTGGCCGACATCGCGGACGCGTCCGGCAGCGGGCCCTCGATCGTCGCGCCGTTCATCAGCGCGAAGCGGGTCGCGTTCCAGATCTTGTTGGCGAAGTTGCGGGAACCCTGGACCCAGTCCTCGCCGATCGGGACGTCGACACCCGGGTTGGCGCCGCGGGCGAGGGTGAACCGGAGGGCGTCGGAGCCGTACTTGTCCATCCAGTCCAGCGGGTTGACCGCGTTGCCGAAGGACTTCGACATCTTCTTGCCGAACTGGTCGCGGACCATGCCGTGCAGGGCGATGGTGTGGAAGGGCGGGGTGCCGTCCATCGCGTACAGGCCGAACATCATCATCCGGGCGACCCAGAAGAAGAGGATGTCGTAACCGGTGACCAGGACGGAGTTCGGGTAGAACTTCGCGAGCGACTCGGTCTGTTCGGGCCAGCCGAGCGTGGAGAACGGCCACAGGCCGGAGGAGAACCAGGTGTCGAGGACGTCGGTGTCCTGACGCCAGCCCTCGCCGGTGGGCGGCTCCTCGTCGGGTCCGGCGCAGACGACCTCGCCGTTCGGGCCGTACCAGACCGGGATGCGGTGGCCCCACCACAACTGACGTGAGATGCACCAGTCGTGGAGGTTGTCGACCCAGTCGAAGTACCGCTTCTCCATCTCCTGCGGGTGGATCTTGACGCGTCCGTCGCGGACGGCGTCACCGGCCGCCTTGGCGAGCGGGCCGACCTTGACCCACCACTGCATGGAAAGGCGCGGCTCGATGGTCGTCTTGCAGCGCGAGCAGTGGCCGACGCTGTGGGCGTACGGCCGCTTCTCGGCGACGATCCGGCCCTCGGCGCGCAGCGCGGCGACGATGGCGGAGCGGGCCTCGAGCCGGTCCAGGCCCTGGAAGGGGCCGTGGGCGGTGATGACCGCGTGCTCGTCCATGACGGTGAGGGACGGCAGGTCGTGGCGCCGGCCGATCTCGAAGTCGTTCGGGTCGTGGGCCGGGGTGACCTTGACGGCGCCCGTGCCGAACTCGGGGTCGACGTGCTCGTCGGCGACGACCGGGATGGAACGGTCGGTCAGCGGCAGCTTGATGAGCTTGCCGACCAGGTGCTTGTAACGCTCGTCGTCGGGGTGAACGGCGACGGCGGTGTCACCGAGCATGGTCTCGGCGCGGGTGGTGGCGACGACGAGCGTCTCGTCGCCCTCGCCGTACCTGATGGAGACGAGCTCGCCGTCGTCGTCCTGGTACTCCACCTCGATGTCCGAGATGGCGGTCAGGCAGCGCGGACACCAGTTGATGATGCGCTCGGCCCGGTAGATCAGCTCGTCGTCGTAGAGCCGCTTGAAGATGGTCTGGACGGCCTGGGAGAGGCCCTCGTCCATGGTGAAGCGCTCGCGCGACCAGGCGACGCCGTCGCCGAGGCGGCGCATCTGGCCGGAGATCTGCCCGCCGGACTCGCCCTTCCACTGCCAGACCCGCTCGACGAACGCCTCACGGCCGAGGTCGTGGCGGGACTTGCCCTCCTTGCCGAGCTCGCGCTCGACGACGTTCTGGGTGGCGATGCCGGCGTGGTCCATGCCGGGCTGCCACAGCGTCTCGTAGCCCTGCATCCGCTTGCGGCGGGTCAGGGCGTCGATGAGGGTGTGCTCGAAGGCGTGCCCGAGGTGCAGGCTGCCCGTGACGTTCGGCGGGGGGATGACGATGGTGTACGGCGGCTTGTCGCTCTTCGCGTCCGCGTCGAAGTAACCCCGCTCCACCCAGCGCTCGTACAGCGGCCCCTCTACCTCGGCCGGCGCGTACTGGGTCGGCAGTTCGGTGCTGGGCGCTGGTGGCTGCTGCTGAGCGTTCTCGGTCACGGGCTCAGTTTAGGGGTGTCACGGGGCAGTCCCGAAACGCCTTTGTTCTGTAACGGTGAGGGACCCGCCGCCGAAGGCCCCCACGGCTTGGGACAGGATGTGAGAACTACATAAGCATCTGGAGGGGAACCCAGGAATGAGCTACAACCAGCCGGGCCCGTACGGCGGGCAGCAGCCTCAGCAGCCCGGTCCGTACGGCCAGCCCGGTCCGTACGGCCAGCAGCCGCAGGCCCCGCAGCCCGGCTATGGCTACCCCCAGCAGCCCCCGGCCCCGCAGCCGGGTTACGGCCACCCCCAGCAGCAGCCGGGCCCGTACGGCCAGCAGCCGCCCACCGCACCCGTGGGCCAGGTGCCCTACGGCCAGCCCCCGTACGGCGTCCCGCAGCCGCCCCCGCCGGCCGGCGGCGGCAAGAAGAAGGCCGCGATCGTCATCGGCGCGGTGGCGGTCGTGGCCGCGATAGCGGTGGGTGTGACGCTCCTCCTCGGCAACGGCGGCGGTTCGGACATCGCCGACGACGGCCCGCACAAGCTGACCACTCCGGCGACGGTGCTCACCGACTACAAGAAGGCGAGCACCTCGGACGAGGACTCTTTCACCGAGGACGACGTGAAGGACGCCGAGAAGCACGGTGTGAAGAACGCCAAGGACGTGGAAGCCGAGTACGAGACCGGCGACAAGAGCAACCCGCTCGCCCAACGGATGATCAAGTTCATGGGCGTCTCCGGTGAGATCGCGGAGCCGGAGACGGTCGTCGACGCCATGTTCGCCGAGATGAAGAAGGGGGCGAACAAGGACGAGGAGGGCGAACTCGTCGGCTCGCCGAAGGAGTTCAAGCCGGCCGGACTCAACGGCGCCGTCCTCAAGTGCCAGGAGACCAAGATCTCCAGCGGCTCGGGGACCGAAGCCGAGGGCATGCCCAGCGAGTTGAGCATGCCGGTGTGCATCTGGGGCGACCACAGCACGCTGGGCATCGTCTTCAGCATGGACCTGGCGGACGTGATGTCCGGCAAGGCCTCCGACCTCGGCGGCGCGGCCGAGCTGACGGCCAAGTTCCGCGGCGAGGTCCGCGTCAAGGCCTGACCTCCGCACCCGCCCGCACGACGACGAGGGCGCTCCCACCGCGGCACGCGGTCGGAGCGCCCTCGTTCATGTGCGGGGCGGCGGTGGTGTCACACCGTCGGTGCTACGCCGTCTTCTGCTCCCCCGGGCCCCGGCCGCGGGCGTCGCGCGGGATCAGGGTGGGGTTGACGTTGGAGTGGACGACGTCGGCGGTGATGACGACGCGGGCCACGTCCTTGCGGGAGGGCACCTCGTACATCACCGACATCAGGACCTCCTCCATGATCGCGCGCAGGCCGCGCGCGCCGGTCTGGCGGAGGATCGCCTGGTCGGCGATGGCCTCGAGGGCCTCGCGCTCGAAGTCCAGCTCGACGCCGTCGAGTTCGAAGAGGCGCTGGTACTGCTTGACCAGCGCGTTGCGCGGCTCGATGAGGATCTGGAGCAGGGCCTCGCGGTCCAGGTTGTGCACCGAGGTGATGACGGGGAGGCGGCCGATGAACTCGGGGATCATGCCGAACTTGACCAGGTCCTCGGGCATGACGTCCTCGAACTGGTCCTTGGCCTCCAGCTCCCGCTTGGAGCGGATCGTCGCGCCGAAGCCGATGCCCTTGGCGCCGGCCCGGGTCTCGATGATCTTCTCCAGGCCCGCGAAGGCGCCGCCCACGATGAACAGGACGTTCGTCGTGTCGATCTGGATGAACTCCTGGTGCGGGTGCTTGCGGCCGCCCTGCGGCGGCACCGAGGCCGTGGTGCCCTCGAGGATCTTCAGCAGGGCCTGCTGGACGCCCTCGCCCGACACGTCACGCGTGATGGAGGGGTTCTCGCTCTTGCGCGCGACCTTGTCGATCTCGTCGATGTAGATGATCCCGGTCTCGGCCTTCTTGACGTCGTAGTCGGCCGCCTGGATCAGCTTCAGCAGGATGTTCTCGACGTCCTCGCCGACGTATCCCGCCTCGGTGAGCGCGGTGGCGTCGGCGATCGCGAACGGGACGTTCAGCATGCGCGCGAGGGTCTGCGCGAGGAGGGTCTTGCCGGAGCCCGTGGGGCCCAGCAGGAGGATGTTGGACTTCGCCAACTCGATGGCGTCGTCACGGCCTTGGGCTCCGCCGTTCTCGCCGGCCTGGACCCGCTTGTAGTGGTTGTACACCGCGACGGAGAGGGCCTTCTTCGCGGGCTCCTGGCCGACGACGTACCCCTCCAGGAACTCGTAGATCTCGCGGGGCTTGGGGAGTTCCTCCCAGCGCACCTCGCTCGTCTCGGCGAGTTCCTCCTCGATGATCTCGTTGCAGAGATCGATGCACTCGTCGCAGATGTACACACCGGGCCCTGCGATGAGCTTCTTGACCTGCTTCTGGCTCTTGCCGCAGAACGAGCACTTGAGCAGATCGCCGCCGTCACCGATGCGTGCCACGGTGTGCTTCCCCTTCGCCTGGGAGACGACTGGACGCTAAGAGTCCAGCGGCTCCTGGTGCTGCCTTATGTCCGACGGTACCTTGCCGGGCCCCCCGTTCGGGCCCCCCTTGGCACGGTTCACTACGACCCACCTCACGTGGACCGTGTCACACACCGCGCCAAGGGGCGGCGGACGTTACCACGCCCGCGTCAGCGTACTTCGCTGTTGTTCATCTTCCGGGTGGAGATGATCTGGTCGACCAGGCCGTACTCGAGCGCCTCCTCGGCCGTGAGGATCTTGTCGCGCTCGATGTCCTCGCGGATCTTCTCGATCGGCTGGTTGGAGTGCTTGGCCAGCATGTTCTCCAGTTGGTCGCGCATCCGGGTGAACTCCTTGGCGATGATCTCCAGGTCGGAGAGCTGCCCGCGACCGGTGGAGCCGGCCGGCTGGTGGATCAGCACGCGGGAGTTCGGCAGGGCCATGCGCTTGCCCGGCGTGCCGGCGGCGAGCAGGATCGCCGCGGCGGAGGCCGCCTGGCCCATGCAGACGGTCTGGATGTCCGGCTTCACGAACTGCATCGTGTCGTAGATGGCCGTGAGGGCGGTCATGTCGCCGCCGGGGCTGTTGATGTAGACCGAGATGTCCCGGTCGGGGTCCATCGACTCAAGGCACAGCAGCTGCGCCATGACGTCGTTGGCGGAGGCGTCGTCGATCTGGACGCCGAGGAAGATCACGCGCTCCTCGAAGAGCTTCGCGTACGGGTCGTACTCGCGGATGCCCTGGGAGGTGCGCTCGACGAAGCGCGGGACCACGTAGCGGCTGTCGGGCCGGGGCCCTTCGTACTGGCCGCTGGCGGCGCCGGGGAAGTTGCTCATGTGCGTGTTCACCATCCTGGTGCGTTACGGGCTGAAGTGTCGGCGGTGCGGGGCGAGGCCGGGGCGGTCAGGCTCCGGTGCCGCCGCCTCCCGGAACACCGGAGGCATGCGTGATGATCTCGTCGATGAGGCCGTAGTCCTTGGCCTCCTGCGGGGTGAACCAGCGGTCGCGGTCGCCGTCGCGGATGATCGCCTCGACCGTCTGGCCCGAGTGCTGGGCGGTCAGCTCCGACATGCGCTTCTTGGTCCGCAGCAGGTACTCGGCCTGGATCTTGATGTCCGAGACGGTGCCGCCGAGGCCGGCGGAGCCCTGGTGCATCATGATGTCGGCGTGGGGCAGCGCGAAGCGCTTGCCGGCCGCGCCGCCGGTCAGCAGGAACTGGCCCATGGACGCGGCCATGCCCATGGCGATGGTGACCACGTCGTTCGGGATGTACTGCATCGTGTCGTAGATCGCCATGCCTGCCGTCACCGAGCCGCCGGGGCTGTTGATGTACAGGTAGACGTCCTTGGTCGGATCCGCGGCCAGGAGCAGCAGCTGTGCGGTGATCTTGTTGGCGATGTCGTCGTCGACCTGCTGTCCGAGGAAGATGATTCGCTCGTTGAGCAGCCGGTTGTAGACCTGGTCACCGAGGCCGCCACCGAAGGAAGGCTCGCCGGCGGCGGAGGGCATCAGATTCGTCACGTATCCACCTGCTCGTCTTACGACGGCGCCGGGCCGTCTCACGTGTTCTGCCGGGGCGTGGGGCCGTCCGGCGGTTCGGCGACTCCCCTGCCCTCGTATTCATGGACCCTAACGCGCGGGTCCCTTCGGGGAATCCCGGAGAGGTGAGTGTTCGCCGGGGGCGTAGAGCTCCACAGGGGCGCTCCGCCGGGGGCGGGGGCGGATCGTCGGGGGTGCTTGCGGCGGTCTTCGGGCTGCGGGGCGGTCGGTGGTTGCTCGCGCCCGCGCGGCGGAGCCGCATATCGGCACAGCCCCGCGCCCCTGGGCTGCCCGGCGTACGCCGAAGGGGCCCCGGAGCTTGATCGCCCCAGGGCCCCTTCTGACTGCTTCAGCGGTGACGCCCGGCTGCTCAGGCCTCGTTCTTGTCCTCGGAGGTCTCCGCCTCGGCGGAGGGGGTCTCCTCGGTCTCCTCGTCCTCGTCGTCGAGGTCGATGACCTCGCCGTTGGTGTCCTTCACCGTGGCGGACTCGACGACCAAGGCCAGGGCCTTGCCGCGGGCGACCTCGCCGACCAGGAGCGGAACCTGGCCGCCCTCGACGACCGCCTGGGCGAACTGGTCGGGGGACATGCCGGAGGAGGCGGCACGGCGCATGAGGTGCTCGGTGAGCTCCTCCTGGTTGACGTTGAGCTTCTCGCGCTTGACGAGCTCGTCCAGGACGAACTGGGTCTTGATGCCCTTGACCGCGGCCTCGCGGGTCTCGGTCTCGAACTCCTCGGCGGTCTTGCCCTGGATCTCCAGGTACTTGTCGAGGGTCAGGCCCATCTGACCGAGCTGGTGGTGCTCGAGGTTGTGCTTGCGGGTGTTGACCTCGTCCTCGAGCAGCTTCTCGGGGACGGGCACCTCGACGAGCCCCAGGAGCTTCTCCAGGACGCGCTCCTGGGCCTGGGTGGCCTGGTCGAACTGCTTCATGTCGGCCAGACGCTTGCGGCTGTCGGCCTTCATCTCGTCGAGCGTGTCGAACTCGGAGGCGAGCTGCGCGAAGTCGTCGTCCAGCTCGGGGAGTTCACGCGCGGCGACCTGGGTGACCTTGACGGTGACCTCGGCCTCCTTGCCGGCCGCGGAGCCGCCCTTGAGCTCGGAGGTGAAGGTGGTCTCGCCACCGGCCTCCAGGCCCTTGACGGCCTCGTCGATGCCGTCGAGGAGCTCGCCGGAGCCGATGGTGTAGGAGACGCCGCTCGCGACGCCGTCCTCCAGCACCTCGCCGTCGACCTTGGCCTCGAGGTCGACGGTGACGACGTCGCCGTCCTCGGCGGCGCGCTCCACCGGGGAGGTGGAGGCGAAGCGCTCACGAAGCTGTTCCACGGACTTCTCGACGTCTTCGTCGGTCACCTCGACGGCGTCGACCTCGACCTCGATGGAGGAGAAGTCCTCCGGGAGCTCCAGGGAGGGGCGGATGTCGACCTCGGCGGTGAAGTTCAGCGTCTCGCCGTCCTTCAGCTCGGTGATGTCGACCTCCGGCTGGCCGAGGACGTCGATCTCGGCCTCGTTGACCGCCTCGGTGTAGAACTTCGGAAGCGCGTCGTTGACGGCCTCCTCCAGGACCGCACCGCGGCCGAACCGCTGGTCGATGACGCGGGCAGGGATCTTGCCCTTGCGGAAGCCCTTCACCGTGACCTGCTGGTTGATCTTCTTGTACGCCGCGTCGAGGCTGTCCTTGAGCTCCTCGAAGGGCACCTCGACAGTGAGCCGAACCCGGGTCGGGTTCAGGGTCTCCACGGCGCTCTTCACGGTTCGGTCTCCTTGTGGCTGACTTCTTGGGTTTCGCCGGAGCCAGACAGGTCCGGCGATTCGCCGCCCGGGATTCTCAGGCCGAGTGGGCTCGGGACACACGGGCGCGCAGTTTGCATAGTAGCCGCAGCCGGGGGAGCGCCCAAAAGACGATCAACGGCCAGGCGTACGGCGTGATCGCGCAGGCGGTTCGCGCAGGTGGTCGGGGTGGCGGGATTTGAACCCACGGCCTTCCGCTCCCAAAGCGGACGCGCTACCAAGCTGCGCCACACCCCGTCTGGTGCGACACGTAGGGTACATGCCCGCGGCCCGCCCGACCGCCGCCTTTACCGAGCGTCGACGCGACCGGAGGACCACGGTGTGCGACAAGGCGACCGGACCCGCTACGATGCCTGCAGTGCCGCGGCCACACCGCGGCGCGTCCTGTGCGGGCGTAGCTCAATGGTAGAGCCCTAGTCTTCCAAACTAGCTACGCGGGTTCGATTCCCGTCGCCCGCTCTGCACGACTCAGGGCCAGGCCGGAGGATCACTCCTCCACCTGGCCCTGATCGCGTTCCGGGGAAGACGGGGGGCCGGGCGACCCCGGTCTCGACGATCCGGGGATCGACGTGTACCTCACCCGCGACGAGACCTGGAACCCGCTGTACACGATCGAGGTGCAGAAGGCAGGCGACTACAAGGTCACCTGCTCCTCTCCCGGAAGGCCGTCCCAGTACGCCGTCGGGGATCCAGGAGGCTTCGTCACGTTCGGAGGCCGGCTGGTGCCGATGCCGGCCTCGCGATGCCCGGCATCGGCATCGGCGCCGCCATCGCCCTCGTCACAGCTTCGCGCCGCAGAGGCCATCGCCAGCGGCTGCTCGCCGAACGCCACGGCCCCGGTGGCAGCCACCCCGCACAGCCGCTGTGAGCCCCGGTGCCGGTCCCGGCCGGCAGTGCAGGGCCGCCGGGCTCGGGCTGTCCGCCAGGTGAAGAGAACCCGTCGTGATCGGGAAGGGTTCCGGCGCCCCTTTCAGAAGCTGATCTGGTTGATCGTCTCCGCCAGGGAGTTGAGGAAGCGGTTGATCGAGGGGGCCATGCCGGTCGAGGCGAGGAAGAAGCCGAAGAGGATCGCGACGATGGCGGGGCCCGCCTTGATGGAGCCGCCCCGGATCAGGACGACCAGGACGATCGCCAACAGCAGCACCACTGACAGTGAGATGGCCACAACTGATCACACACCCTCGGTCGGTTCCGCACTGCCGGCCCGGGGTCGCGACCCCGCGTACCCCGCAGAGACCATCGTGCCACCAACAGGCCCCTTATATGCGGCCCGTGACGCATCCTCGACGCCGACCGTCCCTCACGTATCGCGCGTGGGGCATCCGAAAAGGGCCTCGCACCTTAATTCATGGGCCTGTTCCCGCAGTTCGTTCACAACTGCTGCGCAATGGATTCGAATTGTGGCGGGAGGCGGGTGACTACGGGCTCACAACCGGCGATATGCACTTTTTAGTCTGGATGATTCATGACATTCAGGGCGCTGTGTGACCCGCAAGACGGCAATGCGAGCGCCGAGTTCGGCTAATTCGCGAGCAGCCTGGCTCGGATAACGAGAAACGCACTCACGCGTTTCACGTATCGCCGCGGACAACGCTAGGGTGCCTCAGATGTTCCACGCCGCTTCGTCTCTCGTGCCGAGCCCGCGCTCTTCCCCGAGCGAGAAAGATCAGCGCCGGGAGTCCCCGGACAGACGGCCCGAACAGCGCGACGCGTTCTTCGACAACGCCAAGTACCTGGCGATCGTGCTGGTCGCGGTGGCTCATTCCTGGGAGCCCCTCAAGGGCGGCGACCGGCCGCTCCAGGCGGCGTATCTCGTGGTGTACGCCTTCCACATGCCGGCCTTCATCGTCATCTCCGGCTACTTCTCCCGGCGTTTCGACGCGAGCCCGAACCGGCTGAAGCGGCTGGTCACCGGTGTCGCCGTGCCGTACGTCGTGTTCCAGGCCGGCTACACCCTCTTCGCGCGCTACGCCGGCGGCAACGCCGACCAGGAACTCAATCTCCTCGACCCGTACTACCTCACCTGGTTCCTGTGCGCGCTGTTCGTCTGGCGGCTGACCACCCCCGTGTGGAACCTGCTCCGCCGTCCGCTGCCGGTCGCGCTCGCCGTCGCCATGCTGGCGTCGCTCTCCCCCGCCATCGGCGACGACCTCGACCTCCAGCGCCTGCTGCAGTTCCTGCCGTTCTTCGTGCTGGGGCTGTGCCTGAGGCCCGAGCACTTCCAGCTGGTGCGCCGCCGTCCGGCGCGGATCGCCGCCGTGCCGCTGTTCGCCCTCTCACTGGCCTTCGCCTACTGGGCGGTGCCGCGGATGGACCACGCCTGGTTCTACCACCGTGACTCCGCGCAGGAGATGGGCGCGCCCTGGTGGGTCGGCCCGCTCATGCAACTCGCCATGTTCGGTTGTTCGTTGCTGCTGACCGCCTGCTTCCTCGCGTTGGTTCCGGGGCGCACGACCTGGTTCACCCCGCTCGGCGCGGGCACCCTGTACGGCTATCTGCTGCACGGCTTCCTGCTCAAGAGCGCGATCTACGCCGGGCTGTTCGAGCCGGCCTGGCTGCACGGCCCGCTCGGGGTGATCGCCGTCAGCCTGACCGTGGGCGCCGCCGTCACCCTGCTGTGCACCGAGCCCGTCCGGCGGGTGTTCCGGTGCGTGGTGGAGCCGAGGATGGAGTGGGCGTTCCGTCGGGACGCCGGCCGTGAGGCGCGGGAACGCGAGCAGGAGCGGGAGCGTCTGCGTGTGAGGGAGCAGCGGCGCGAGAGCGTCTCGGCCTAGCCGGCCGTCCCGGTGCCGCCGGTGAGGCCGAGCAGCGCGCGCATGTGCGCGTACTTCTCGGTCAGCCGGGACCTGGTCGGGGCGTCCAGGACGGCCAGCCGGGCCGGGTCCGCGTTGTGCGCCAGGTCGGCCTCCTTCACCAACAGCGCGCCCGGGGTGGCGAGGACGCGCCCCGCGTACGCCTCGGGTGTCTCCCCGGCCCGCTTGGTGACGGCCAGCACGACCGCCTTCGTACGGTCGCTCAGCGCGGCCCCGCGCAGCCAGGTCTCGGAGAGGGCGTCGTCCTCGACCGCGTCGTGCAGCCAGGCGGCGGCGATCTGGTCGGCGTCCCCGCCCCGGTCCCGTACGCCGTCGGCGACCGCCTGGAGGTGCTCGGAGTAGGGGCGGCCCGCCTTGTCGGTCTGGCCCTCGTGCGCGGCGCGGGCGAGCGCCTCGACCTCGGTCAGCGTGAGCATGCGGGACCTCTCCCTCGTGTCGGCTGCCGGCCCTGGCGGCACTAGTGCCGTGACCGGAAAGGTTCACCGGCTCGCGACGCCCGGCACGGCGCCTCGCCGCGTTGTCGCATCACCCGAGTACATCCAGTACGCGGGCCATGCTCCGCCTTGCGATGCACCGCACCGGACGCCGCGAGCTTCCCGGCAAACCTTTTCGGTCACGGCACTAGAGAAGCGGTGGCGTCTGGGCCGTGGGGCCCTCGCGGCAGATCAGGAGCAGGGCACGGTCGTCGTTGACGTCTTTGGCGACGGCCTCGATCAGGTGCCAGGCGGCGCCCTGGAAGCCGCCGGCGACATAGCGGTCGGCCTCGCCGGTGAGGCGGTCGATGCCCTCGACGATGTCCCGGTCGGAGGTCTCCACCAGGCCGTCCGTGAACAGCATCAGCACGTCGCCGGGGCGCAGGATCCCCTTCACCGGGTCGAACTGGGCGCCTTCGTAGACACCGAGCAGCGGGCCCTCGGCCGCCTTCTCCTCCCAGCGGCCGCTGCCCGCGCTGAGCTGGAGGCCCGGCGGATGTCCGGCCGAGTACAGCTCGTAGTCGCCGGAGTCGAGGTCCAGGACGAGGTGGATGGAGGTGGCGAAGCCCTCGTCCCAGTCCTGGCGCAGGAGATAGCCGTTGGCGGCGGGCAGGAAGGCGTGCGGGGGCAGCGAGCCGAGCAGGCCGCCGAAGGCGCCGGACAGCAGCAGGGCGCGCGAGCCGGCGTCCATGCCCTTGCCGGAGACGTCGGTGAGGACGACCTCCATGGTGCGGCCGCCGTTGGTGCGGGCGGCGACGACGAAGTCGCCGGAGAACGACTGGCCGCCGGCGGGCCGCAGCGCCATCTCGCGGTGCCAGCCCTGCGGAAGCGTCGGCAACTTGCTCTGCACGCGGATGCGTTCACGCAGGTCGAACAGCATCGTGCCGCCGCGCCGCCAGGGCACGCCGACCCGGCTGCGGAACTGGGCGATGAGCAGCCCGAAGAGACCGCAGGCCGCGACGACGAGCACGACGCCCGGGGTGACCCGGGAGGGGCCCTCGGTGTACGGGCCGAGTTGCACCGACTCCACGATGAGGGCCGTGGCCGCCGCCGCGTACAGGCCCAACAGGCTCGCGGGGCGCAGCAGGAGGCCGCCCGCGACGATCGGCAGCACGAGCGCGGCCGGCGAGCACCAGACGGAGTTGGCGAGGGTGGTGGCGGCGATCAGCGGGACGGTGAGCAGCAGTCCGGCCAGCGCGATCCAGTCCGAGCCGTCGCCGCGGAAGTAGTCGACGGCGCTCCGGCGCACGCCGGTGCGGACCCGGTGCACCAGGTGCTTCAACCGGGCCGTAGACGTCTCGGCTTCCGCTCGCCGCTGTCGTCCTGCCGCCATTAATTCGGGACCCTATCCATCCGACCCGTCGCTTGGCACGGGAGGTCCCACTTGTCCCCCGTCCGAGCTTCGACTTCACAGTGAACGGCACGGAAAGCGATTCCGCCGCGAGGAGGGAGAAATTCCCTGGCTCGTCCCGCATTGCGCTGGTAGGCATGATTCATGACGACTGAGGCGACGGGGCGCGCGCCCCTTCCGGCCGCGGCTCTCACGGTGCTGCGGCAGGACGGCTGGGACGAATGGTACGACAATCTGGTGCGCGCCTTCGGTGGCGTCGACGATGCCGCTGAGGAGCGTGAGTTGTGGAGAGCGCTCACTCCGTACGAGCGTTCCCTGGCCGCCTGGGACGGTGAGCTGTTGGTGGGGACCGCGGGGGCGTACGACTTCCGGTTGACGGTGCCCGGCGGGGCTTCGGTGCCGGCCGCGGGCGTGACGATGGTCTCCGTGGCGGCCACGCACCGGCGGCGCGGCGTCCTGACCTCGATGATGCGGCGCCAGCTCGACGACATACGCGCGTGGGGCGAGCCGTTGGCCGTCCTCACCGCCTCCGAGCCCGCGATCTACGGCCGGTTCGGGTACGGCGCGGCGACCTCCGCCCTCCACGCCGAGATCGACACGAGCCGGGTGCGGCTGTCCGTCCCGCCCGGCACCGATGACGTACGCCTGCGCTACGCCGATCCCCTGGGCAGCCTGGACGCGTGCGAGGCGCTGTACGCGCGTACGGTGCCGCTGCGGCCGGGGATGCTGGCGCGGCGGCCCGGGTGGGAGCGGCTGGGGGTGCTCGACCCGGAGAGCGCGCGGGGCGGCGCGTCGCCGCTGCAGTGCGTGCTCGCCGAACGGGACGGCGAGGTCAGCGGGTACGCCCGGTTCCGGGTCGCTCCGCGGTGGACGGACGCCGGGCACAACGGGCAGGTGGTGCTGCAGGATCTGGTCGCGGTGGACCCCTGTTCTGGCGCGGCGCTGTGGCGGTTCCTGTTCGGCATCGACCTGACCACCTCGCTGAAGGTGCGCAGCCGGCCCGTGGACGAGAGCTGGCAGCACCTCGTCTCGGACGTGCGCCGGTGTGACCCGCGGGTGCGGGACTCGCTGTACGTGCGGCTGGTCGACGTCGGGGCCGCGCTCGAGGCGCGGACGTATCCGGCCCCGGTGGACGTGGTGTTGGACGTCGAGGACGCCTTCTGCCCGTGGAACACGGGGCGTTGGCGGCTGACCGGCGACGCGAAGGGGGCGAGCTGTGAGCGGACGACGGACGGGGCTGATCTCGCGCTGTCCGTACGGGAGTTGGGGGCGGTGTATCTGGGGGGCGTGAGCCTGGGGTCGCTGGCCGCGGCCGGCCGGGTGCGCGAGCTGCGCCCGGGGGCGCTGGAGGAGGCGTCGGTGGCGTTCGGCGGCTGGGCGGCGCCCTGGCTGCCGCACGGCTTCTAGGTCGCGTTTCGAAAGCAGCGTCGTCCGCCCGAAGGGCACGCCGCCGGGCAGGCGTGACTCTCGAAACGCGCCCTGGGGCGGGTTCAGCGCTTCTGGCAGGTCGGGCACCAGAAGAGGTTGCGGGCGGCGAGGTCGGCGGTGCGGACGGCCTCGCCGCAGAGGTGGCAGGGCTGGTGGGTGCGGCGGTAGACGTAGACCTCGCCGCCGTGGTCGTCGACGCGGGGCGGACGGCCCATCGCCTCGGGGGTGTGCTCCGGGCGGACCGTGTCGATGCGGTTGTCGCGGACGCCGTCGCGCATGAGAGCGGCGAGGTCGGCCCAGATCGCGTCCCATTCGGCGGGAGTGACGTCCCGGCCCGCGCGGTACGGGTCGACGCCGTGCCGGAAGAGGACCTCGGCGCGGTAGACGTTGCCGACGCCGGCGATGACCTTCTGGTCCAGCAGCAGGGCGGCGATCGCTGTCCGGCTGCGGGAGATCCGTCGGTAGGCGATGCCGGGGTCGGCGTCCTCACGGAGCGGGTCGGGGCCGAGCCGGGCGTGGACCGCCTGCTTCTCGGCGTCGGTGATCAGGGCGCAGGTGGTCGGGCCGCGCAGATCGGCGTACGACGTCCCGGTCGCGAGGCGGAGGCGGACGGTGTCCGTGGGCGGGGGCGCGGGGGCGTCGCCGAAGGTGACCTTGCCGAAGAGGCCCAGGTGGATGTGGATCCAGGAGGGCGCGGCGCCGAAGCCGAGGAACAGGTGCTTGCCGTGGGCCTCGGTACGGGTGAGGGGGGTGCCGGTGAGGAGGTCGGCGGCGTCGCTGAACTTGCCCTGGGGGCTGGTGAGACGGGGGGCCGTGCCGGCGAAGCGGGCGGCGTAGTCCTGTGCCAGCCGGTGAATCGTGTGCCCTTCCGGCACTGAGCGCCGTCCTTCCGCTGCCGTCGTCTCCCCGGTCCCCGCCCGGCCCGGTGGTCGGGCGGGGTGGGGTGGATTACTGCTGGGGGTGGTGGGGCGGGATCGCGGGCAGCTCGCCCGTCGTCTCGTAGTCCGACAGCATGTCGATGCGGCGGATGTGGCGTTCGTCACCCGAGAACGGGGTGGCGAGGAAGGTCTCGACGAACTTCGTCGCCTCGTCCTGGGTGTGCATCCGGCCGCCGATCGCGACGACGTTGGCGTTGTTGTGCTGGCGGCCGAGAGTAGCCGTCTCCTCGCTCCAGGCGAGGGCCGCGCGCACGCCCTTCACCTTGTTCGCCGCGATCTGCTCGCCGTTGCCGGAGCCGCCGATGACGATGCCGAGGGAGTCGGCGTCGGCGGCCGTCCGCTCGGCGGCGCGGAGGCAGAAGGGCGGGTAGTCGTCCTGGGCGTCGTAGATGTGCGGGCCGCAGTCGACCGGGTCGTGGCCCGCCGCCTTCAGCCATTCGACGAGATGGTTCTTGAGTTCGAAGCCGGCATGGTCCGAGCCGAGATACACGCGCATGGGACGAGTGTGACACGCGTGTTGCGGGGTAGCAGCGCGGGGTGTCGGGCCCGAAAAACCTACGTGCCCCATTGGAACCTCAGGAAAACCTCAAGTAACGATCCGGATTCAAAGGTTCCCGAATCCGAATGCCTCGGATTCACTGGACCGGCTCGTACACCCCCTTGTACGGCCCGTACATCCGCTCGTACGGGAGTCACACCCCGCGGCGCAAAGGAAACCCCGTTCCATGACTTCGCAGCCGACTCTGACGAAGGCCGAAAACGGCCCCGGAGGCCCTGAAGAACCCGGGCCCGGTCTGCAGGCGGGCCTCAAGAACCGCCATCTTTCGATGATCGCCATCGGCGGCGTCATCGGTGCCGGACTGTTCGTAGGATCCAAGACGGGCATCGCCACCGCCGGGCCCGGCATCCTCCTTTCGTACGCCCTCGTCGGCACGCTCGTGGTGCTGGTGATGCGGATGCTCGGTGAGATGTCCGCGGCCAACCCGACGTCCGGCTCCTTCTCCGCGCACGCCGACCGCGCGCTCGGTTCCTGGGCCGGCTTCTCCATCGGCTGGCTGTACTGGTTCTTCTGGGTCGTCGTCCTCGCCGTGGAGGCGACGGCGGGCGCGGAGATCCTCGAGGGCTGGATACCGGCGGTGCCCCAGTGGGGGTGGGCGCTGATCGTGATGGTGGTCCTGACCGCCACCAACCTGGTCTCCGTGGGCTCCTACGGCGAGTTCGAGTTCTGGTTCGCCGGCATCAAGGTCGTCGCCATCGGCGCCTTCATCGTCGTCGGCGGGCTCGCCGTCTTCGGCCTGCTGCCCGGCGTCGACAGCGACAAGGCCGGCATCGGCAACCTCACCGAGCACGGCGGCTTCCTGCCCAACGGACCGGGCGCGATTCTCACCGGTGTGCTGCTCGTCGTCTTCTCCTTCATGGGCAGTGAGATCGCGACGCTGGCCGCCGGCGAGTCCGAGGACCCGCAGCGCGCGGTGACGAAGTCCACCAACAGCATCATCTGGCGTATCGGCGTCTTCTACCTCGGCTCGATCTTCGTCGTCGTCGCGCTGCTGCCGTGGAACGATCCCTCCATCAAGGAGAAGGGCTCCTACGTCGCCGCCCTGGACTCCCTCGGCATCGGCAACGCCGGTCAGATCATGAACTTCATCGTGCTGACCTCGGTGCTGTCCTGCCTGAACTCCGGTCTCTACACCGCTTCCCGGATGGCGTTCTCGCTCGGCCGTCGCGGCGACGCGCCCAAGGCGTTCGCGCGGACGAACAGCCGTGGCGTGCCGATGGCGGCGATCATCTCCTCCGTGGTGTTCGGGTTCGTCGCGGTCTTCTTCAACTACAAGTTCCCGGACTCCGTGTTCCTCTTCCTGGTCAACTCCAGCGGCGCGGTCGCGCTGTTCGTGTGGCTGGTGATCTGCTTCTCGCAGCTGCGCATGCGGAAGATCATCCAGGCGGAGTCCCCGGAGAAGCTGGTCGTGCGGATGTGGCTGTACCCGTACCTGACCTGGGCGGCGGCCGCGCTGATCGTGTTCGTGCTCGGCTACATGCTCACCGACACCGAGCACGACGGCCGGGAGACCGTGCTGCTGTCGCTGCTCGTCGCGGCGGTCGTGATCGCCATCGCCTTCGTGAAGGAGAAGGTGAAGGGCAAGACCGCCGCCGCGGTTCCGGCCGTCGCGGAGGACACCGTCCCGGTCGAGAAGTAGCCGTACGTCCGTCCCACCGGACCGTCGAAGGGGCCCGCCCGTGCGGGCCCCTTCGCGCGTTCAGAGCACGGTGAAGCTGTCCTTGACCCTCTCGTAGATCCGCAGCGCGCTCGTCTCCACGGCCGGCTGGTACCAGGTGTCGACCTGGTACGTCGTCCCGTCCTGGGTGAAGCCCAGCAGGACGGCGTGCCAGGGGACGCCGCCGAGGGTGAAGGCGTACTCCCACACGACCGCCGGCCGGCCCCGGAACGTCGCCTCCTCCAGACGGATCTTGCGGTAGCCCCGGCCCTGGCGGGCGTTCCTCTCGGAGGTCCGCCAGGTCTCCATCAGATCGCCCCGGGCCAGGGAGGACTTGGCGACGAGCTCCTGCGTGCCGTCCGGGGAGGTGTAGTGCACCTCCGCTCCCGTCTTCAGGTCCCGCCGCCATCCCCGGGGCGTCGCCCACGCGTACCCGCCGGCCTCCTGGTGCGCGCCCGGCGGCAGACTCGGCGGCCGGTACGTCCCCGCCACGGTGGGCGAGGAACCGCCGGGGACCGCAGTGGCGCTGGGGCCGTTCGTCGTGCCGGAAGCCGTGACCGCGGGGCTCGGCCGCGGCGAGGCGCCGGTCCCGTCGGCTCCGGCCCCGCCCGCGGACATCGCGGCCCACACCACTGCGCCGGCCACGCTCACGGCCACGGCGCCCACCGCGGCCCACCGCACCGTGCGGCGGCGCCGGGCGGGGCCGGTGGACCCGGCCGGCGCCGACGGATCCGGACGGGCGACCGTGGGCGGGGCCGGCCCGCGTTCCGTCGCGACGCGTGCCCGATCCGCCCCGTCCACCCCGGCGGCGGGCGTCCCGGCCGGGTGCGCGGGCAGGGTCGGGGTCGGAGCGGGGAAGGCCACCGGGCGCAGGGCGGTCTCCAGGGCGTCCAGGTCGGCGCGCAGCGACGGCTCCTTGCGCAGCGCCGCTGTGAGGATCTCGCGCAACGGGCCCGCACCGGAGGGGAGTTCGGGTTCCTCGTAGAGCACGGCGTGGAGGGTCGCGAGGGTGGTGCCGCGGGAGAAGGGGGAGTGCCCGGCCAGGGCGGCGCAGAGGGTGGCGCCCAGCGACCAGACGTCCGAGGCCGCGCCCTGGGGCCTGCCCGAGACCCGCTCGGGAGCCATGTAGTCGGGGGAGCCGACCAGCATGCCCACCATGGTGAGCGCCTTGGCGTCCTGGATCGCGGCGATGCCGAAGTCGGTGAGGACCACGCGCCGCCCGCCGTCGTCCAGGAGGACGTTGCCCGGTTTGATGTCACGGTGCAGGACGCCCCGCGCGTGCACCTGGCGCAGCGCGGCGATCAGACCGAGGCCGATCCGGGCCGTCTCCCTGGGGCCGAGCGGGCCCTCCTCGGCGGTGAGGCGCTCCAGGGAGCGTCCGGCGACCAACTCCATGACGATCCAGAGGCGTTCGCCCTCGTCGACGACGTCGTAGATCCGTACGACACCGGGGTGGTCGATGCGTGCGGTGGCGCGGGCCTCGCGCAGGGCGCGTTCACGGCGGGTGCGGCCGTCCTCGGCGTCGAGGCCGTCGATGCGCATCTCCTTCACCGCGACCACCCGGTCGAGCATCTCGTCGGCGGCGCGCCACACCCGCCCCATTCCCCCCTGCCCGATCACTTCGGCCAACCGGTACCGGCCCGCCACGACAAAACCCTGGACACCGCCTTTCCCCGTGTTCCCAGCGTTTTCCGGAATTCCTGGGTTCCCCGCGCTCCCCGGCAATTCGCTGCACCCCCTCCATTGCCAGACCCCTGGAACACAATGGTCACACTTGGTGGCGTACCAGCATAGTGCGGAGAAATCTTGTGGTACCTCTTCAAGTACTGCGAATTCAGGCGCAGCCAAGGGGGACGAACATGAGTTCTCGTGGTACGACGACCATCGCCGGATCGCTGATCGCGGCGTCTTTCTCGGCGGTGATGATTCTGGCCCTGCCCGCCGCCGCGGGCGACCCGGGGCCCGGGTCCGGCAAAGGGGGGAAGGCCGTCGACGCGGCGCCCGCGGGCGTGAAGATGAGCACGCTGCTGCCGGAGCGGATCTCGGTCGACAACGCCTCGCACGAAACGGTGATCACCGCCACGTTGCGCAACGAGGGGACCAACGGGAGCGGCGACGTCAGACTGCTGGTCGTCGGGTTCGACGGGCTGACGGTGAAGAACGTGGCGGGGTGCTCCGCGATCACGCGGAAGGATCTCCCCGAGGGCGCGAACAGCGGTTTCGCCTGCCCGGTCGGTGAACTCGCCGCCGGCGCGTCGAAGTCGTACGCGGTCGGCGCGACCTTCGACACGGGCCGGAAGGGGAGGATCTGCCTGCCCGTCCAGAGCGCCGACGGGGCGAAGACGTTCTGGCAGCAGGGCCCGGTGCCGTTCGGTACGACGAACCCGTCGCCGAACGCGCCCGCGACGCCCCTGCTGCTCGGCACGGACAACACGCCGGCGGCGCCGGGCGGCGACGAACTACCCCGGACCGGGCCGGCCGTCCTGCCGTGGTGCGCGGCCGGGGCGGCGCTGATCGTGGTCGGCGCGGCCGGACTGCGGTGGTCACGGCGGCGTCCGCCAGGGCGCGAGGCCTGATACGGAGAGTGCGCCGTGGCCCTCTCCCACGGCGCACGGAAGAGGCCCGCTCGGGGCAGGTGGTCTGCCCCGAGCGGGCCTCTTCCGGTGTCGGCGCCGGAGTCGGACCGGCCGTCGCTCAGCGGTTCGCGAACTTCCAGGCGGTCGGCAGCAGGCCCATCGCCAGCGCGGCCTTGAGGGCGTCGCCGATCAGGAACGGGGTGAGGCCGGCCGCGATCGCGGCGGAGGCGGAGATGTCGGCCGCGTAGGCCAGGTACGGGACGCCGACGGCGTAGATGATCGCCTCGCCGATCAGCATGGCGCCCGCCATGCGCCACACGCCGCGGTCCGCGCCGCGCCGCGCCAGGGCGCCGACGACGGTGGAGGCGAGGAGCATGCCCAGGACGTAGCCGAAGGACACCGCGCCCGCGCCGGAGCCGGCTTCGGCGAACCAGGGGACGCCCGCGACGCCGGCCACGGCGTAGAGGGCGAGGGCGAGGAAGCCGCGCCCGGCCCCCAGGGTGGTCCCGACGAGCAGGGCGGCGAAGGTCTGGCCGGTCACCGGCACCGGGGAGCCGGGCACGGGGACGGCGATCTGGGCCGCGAGGCCGGTGAGCGCGGCGCCGCCGAGCACGAGCGCGGCGTCCCGGACACGGGAGGCCGGGAGGAGGTCGGCGAGGACCTGTCCGGGGCGGACGGTGGTGGCGGCGATGCTCATGGGGGCTCCGCGGGACGTGGACGGTTCGGGGACACGGCGACGCTATCCCAGCGGGAGCGGTCCGCTCACCGTCAGTGGTCGACAAACGGATGATCGGCGGCTTGGTGGGCTCCGGACAAAGGATGGGGGTTACACCCGTACGGACGTGACTCCGGTCACTGAGGTGACGTGGCACGGGCTACGGGGAGCCGGTGACGCACGTCTGTAGGGTTCCACCAATCGTGGCGCGGGCGTGGACCGGGCCCGTCTCGCCCGTCGGTCACCGTCTGGGCAGCCGTGGACGGCTTTGCTAGCTTCTGGCGCATGGTCGCCCAGTCCCTCAACTTCTCGTCGCGTCGCCATGTCGACCTGCGACGCGTGGGCACGGCCGCCTGTCGCCGGCGAATGTGAGGCGGGCGGAGCCGATCCGTGGCGCCTCCTCAGCGCAGGCGCAGTGTCGGACCGGCCCCGAGGAAGTTCTCCATGCCCCGTACCGCTGTTTCTCCCCTGACGACGTCTCCTTCGTTCGCCGGAGCCCCGCCCTCCCCCGTCTCCCGTGTCGCGGACAGCGACCGGCGGCGGACCAGCGCCAGTGTGGTCCTGCGGTCGGTGCTGGAGCACGGGCCGGTGGCGCGCAGCACCATCGCGCGGGTGACCGGGCTGTCCCCGGCGTCCGTCACCGACCACTGCGCGCGTCTGTCGGAGCTGGGGCTGATCCGGGAGTCGGCCGTGCTGCGGCGCAGCAACGGGGTGGGCCGTCCGCACGTCCCCGTGGATCTGGACGACTCGCGGTTCATGGTGGGCGGGGTGCACGTGGCGGTGCCGTACACGACGGTCGCGCTGCTGGATCTGCGCGGGCGGGTGGTGGCACGGCGCGAGCTGCGGCACGAGGGGCGCGGGGGCGCCGAGCCCGGCGCGGTGCTGGCGCGGGCCGCCGACGGGCTGAACGCTCTGCTCGGCGAGGCGCCCGGGGGCCGGGCGCTCGGGGTGGGCGTGGCCGTGGGCGGCTGGGTCGACCGGGACTCGGGGACCGTGGTCGAGCATCCGCTGCTGGGCTGGCGGGACGTGCCGGTGCGGGAGGCGTTCCGCGCCCGTGTGGGGCTGCCGGTCCAGGTGGACGGGCACGCGCGCGCACTGGTGAACGCCGAGCGGCTGTTCGGGCGGGCGGGCGGCGGGCGCAGTGTGCTGCACCTGTTCGCCGGCAACGTCGTCGACGCGGCGTTCGCCACCCATGACGAGGTGCACCACGGACCGCGCTCGCAGGCCGGCGCCATCGCGCATCTGCCGCTGGCGGGGGGCGACGAGCCGTGCGAGTGCGGCCGGGTGGGCTGCCTCCAGGTGGAGCTGAGCGAGCGGACGCTGTGCCGGCGGGCCCGGGAGGCAGGGGTGATCGACGGGGACAACCCGATGCACGTGGTCGCCGCGGCAGCCGACGGGGACCCGGTGGCCGTGCGGCTGCTGGTGGGGCGGGCACGGCTGGTGGGGCGGGCCGCGGCGCTGCTCATGGACGTGCTCAACCCGGAGAGGGTGGTCGTCACCGAGGTGGGCGCGCTGCACCGGGAGGACTGCCTGGCCGCGGTGCGGGAGGAGGTCGGGCCGGACCGGGCGGCGTCGGTCGCGCCGAGCAGCTTCCCGGACTCGGTGCTCGCGGTGGCGGGCGGCGCGGTGGCTCTCGACGTGCTCTACCGGGATCCGCTGGCGGTCTCCGCCCGGCTGCGGCCGGCCGCCTGAGCCGGATCGACTTAATTCAGAAACTCCGAATGTTGACAGGGTTCGCACCCGGACAGGAACATCTTTCCCATGAGCTGTCGCACCCTCTGTCGCTGACGCTCCCGGCGCGCCGGGAGCGCGCCTTCTTCCCGCCTCGCGGCGCGGGAATCCACGCCTGATCAAGGTTGTGTGAATTATTTCACCGGGCTCTTTCGCGTCCGGAATTCCACCTGCGGTGTCCCTGCCTTTCCGCTGTTTTCCCCTGGGGGTCCTTCCATGCCCGTTTCCCGTGCGTCCGGCCTCGACCGGCGTCTCTTCCTCACTTCCCTGCTCGGCGCCACCGCCGCTGCCGCCGGACTGAGCGGATGCGCCGAGAGCAGCGCGGCCGCCGGGTCCGAGGCCGCCTCCACCGCCGCGATCCCGGCCACGGTGCCCGCCGGCACCAGCCTGAAGATCAGCTCCTTCCAGAACGTCCAGCAGCTCCAGTTCAAGCTGGCGAGACTGCCCGAGCTGCCGTTCAAGGTGTCGAGCTGGCTGAACATCGGCGCCGGTCCCGACGTCATCAACGCGTTCCGCTCGAAGTCCCTGGACCTCGCCAACAACGCGGGCATCCCGCCGATCCAGGCGCACTACCAGGGCTTCGACGCGAAGATCGTCGCGATCAACCTCACGCGCAAGCCGAACTACCTCTTCGCCACCAGGCCCGGCAGCGACATCGGGAGCGTCGCGGACTTCAAGGGCCGCAAGCTGGCGTTCTCGCAGGGCCAGGCGCAGGGGGTCGTCCTGCTGCGGGCGCTGAAGAAGGCGGGCCTGAAGTACGACGACGTGGACCTCGTGCCGCTGACCAGCAACCAGTTCCTCACCGCGCTGCAGTCCGGCCAGGTGGACATCGCGCCGCTGGCCAACAGCCAGGCCCCGGCCTATCTGAAGCAGTACGGGGCGAAGGGCGCCCACACCATCGCCACCGACGTCGTCGACCTGCTCAACCTGCTGTGGGCGCCGGTGTCCGTGCTGAACGACCCGGCCAAGGCCGCCGCGATCGCCGCGTACATCCCGCAGTGGGCCAAGGGCCTGGTCTGGCAGTGGGAGAACCCCGACGTCTGGAACGAGGAGTTCTACGTCAAGACGCAGAACCTGAGCCCGGAACAGGCCAAGGACATCACCGCGCTCGCCAACAAGCCTCTCTTTTCGCCCAGTTGGAGCGAGGCGATCAAGTGGGAGCAGGAGACCGCGGATCTGCTCGCCGAGGGCGGGTTCGTGAAGAAGTTCGACGTCGCCGAGCTCTTCGACCACCGCTTCGAACACATCGCCGCCCAGTCCGTGCCGGCCGAGTACCGGAAGTGACCGCCATGACCGCCACCACACTGCACACGGCCACCCCCGCCGCCGTCTCCGACGAGCGCCCCCGGGAACGCCGCCGAAGGCTCGCGCCCGGAAAACAGCTCCCCGCCGCCCGGCTCACCGGCCCGCTGCTGCTGCTCGCACTGTGGGCCGCCGCGTCCGCCGCCGGACGGCTCGACCCCGCGGCGATCCCCGCGCCCTGGACGGTGGTGGAGACCGGCGTCCGGCTGTGGACCGAGGGGACGCTGACCACCGACATCCTCACCTCGCTGCAACGGGCCGGCTCCGGTTTCGCGATCGGCCTGGCCGCCGGCGTGACGCTCGCGCTCGTCTCCGGGCTCTCCCGCACCGGGGAGGCGCTGATCGACGGGACGGTCAACCTCAACCGGGCCATCCCGACCCTCGGTCTGATCCCGCTGTTCATCCTCTGGCTGGGCATCGGCGAAACCTTCAAGATCGCGATCATCGCCATCGTCGTCTACGTCCCGATCTACCTCAACACGCATTCCGCGCTGGCCGGCATCGACCACCGGTTCGTCGAACTCGCCGAGGTGCAGGGGCTGTCCAGGCTCCGGTTCATCCGGCAGATCGTGATCCCCGGCGCCCTGCCCGGCTTCTTCGTCGGGCTGCGGCTCGGCGTGACCGGCTCGTGGCTGGGACTGGTGGTCCTGGAGCAGATCAACGCCACCAGCGGCCTCGGCTACATGATGTTCCAGGCCACGAACTACGGCCAGTCGGACGTCATCCTCGTCGGCCTGGTCGTCTACGGAATCTTCGGCCTGGTCTCCGACAGCGCGGTCCGCATCGTCGAACGGAGGGTGCTGTCGTGGCGCCGCACACTGAGCAACTGACCCGTCCCGCCGTCCGGTTGAGCGGGCTCACCCGCTCCTTCGACGGACGGACCGTCCTGGACGGCATCGACCTGGACATCCCCGCCGGACAGTTCGTCGCCCTGCTCGGGCACAGCGGCTCCGGCAAGTCCACCCTGCTGCGGGCGGTCGCGGGACTCGACCACGAGGTCACCGGCAGCGGGCAGCTGAGCGCGCCCGAAAGGGTGTCGGTCGTCTTCCAGGACTCCCGGCTGCTGCCCTGGCGGCGGGTGCTGCCCAACGTGCTCCTCGGCCTCGACGGCAAGGACGCCGAGGCCAGGGGCCGCGCCGCGCTCGCCGAGGTCGGCCTCGCGGGACGCGAGCGGGCCTGGCCGAACGAGCTGTCCGGCGGCGAGGCGCAGCGGGCGGCGCTGGCCCGCTCCCTGGTGCGCGAGCCCGAACTGCTCCTCGCCGACGAACCGTTCGGCGCGCTCGACGCGCTCACCCGGATCAGGATGCACACCCTGCTGCGCGAGCTGTGGGAGCACCACCGGCCCTCGGTGCTGCTGGTCACCCATGACGTGGACGAGGCGATCGTGCTCGCCGACCGGGTCCTCGTCCTGGAGCACGGCCGGATCGGCGTCGACCTGACCGTCGACCGCCCGCACCCGCGCTCGTACCGGGACCCGCTGCTCGGGGAGTACCGCGAGCGGCTGCTGGCGGCGCTGGGCGTCACCGAGGACATCGCCTGACCGGCGGCCCGGGTGGCCGCCCTGCGGGGGCTGCCGCCCCCACGCCCCCGCTTCGGCCCTGAACGGGCCTCGTCCTCGACTTCCCCCAGAGGGGGCGCCCCCGGCCGGGCTGGACAGCCCGGCCGGAACTTCAGAAGTCCTCCCCCTGTCCAGAGCAAGGGACATCCATGACCCGGCGACTGCACCTCAACGCCTTCCTGATGAACACCGGCCACCACGAGGCCTCCTGGCGGCTCCCCGAGAGCGACCCGTACGCCCACGTCGAGCTGGGCCACTACGTCAGGCTCGCCAGAACCGCCGAACGCGGCACCTTCGACTCCCTCTTCCTCGCCGACGGACCGCAACTGTGGGGCGACATCGCCCAGCGTCCGGCCGGCGCGCTGGAGCCGCTCACGCTGCTGACCGCGCTGGCCACGGCGACCGAGCACATCGGCCTGATCGCGACCGCGTCCACCTCCTACAACTCCCCCTACAACCTGGCCCGCAAGTTCGCCTCGCTGGACATCGTCAGCGGCGGCCGGGCCGGCTGGAACATCGTCACCACCGCGGGCGCCGAGGCCGCCCGCAACTTCGGGCTCGACGCCGAGCCCGCGCACGCCGAGCGGTACGCCCGCGCCGCCGAGTTCCTCGACGTGGCGCTGAAGCTGTGGGACAGCTGGGAGGACGACGCGATCGTCGCCGACAAGGCGGCCGGCGTGTGGGGCGACGACGCGAAGATCCATCCGCCCCGGCACAAGGGCCGGTACTTCAGCGTCGAGGGCGCCCTCAACGTCCCCCGCTCGCCGCAGGGGTACCCGCTGCTGGTGCAGGCCGGGTCCTCGCAGGACGGGAAGGCGTTCGCGGCCCGCTACGCGGAGGCCGTCTTCACCGCCCAGCAGACCGTCGAGGACGCGCGGGCCTTCTACGCCGGCCTCAAGTCGCTCACGGCGGCGGCCGGCCGGGACCCCGAGCACATCAAGGTGCTGCCCGGGATCGTGCCGGTGCTCGGCTCGACGCAGGCCGAAGCGGAGGCGAACGAGCGGCTGCTGGAGGACCACATCGTCCACGAGCACGGCGTCCGGCGGCTGGAGCAGTTGCTCCAACTCGAGCCGGGGACGCTGGAGCTGGACGCCGAGCTGCCCGCCGGCCTGCCGTCCGAGGACGCCGTCGAAGGCGCCAAGAGCCGCTACACGCTCGTCGTCGCTCTGGCCCGACGCGAGCGGCTCACCGTGCGGCAGCTGATCGGGCGGCTCGGCGGCGGCCGAGGTCACCTCACCGTCGCAGGGACGCCCGAGCAGGTCGCCGACACGATCGAGACCTGGTTCACCCAGGGCGCCGCCGACGGCTTCAACATCATGCCCGCGGTCCTGCCCTCCGGTCTGGAGGCCTTCGTCGACCACGTCGTCCCGATCCTGCGCGCCCGCGGCCTGCTCCGCACGGAGTACGACGGCCGCCACACCCTGCGGGAGCGCTACGGCCTGCCCCGCCCCGCCAACCAGCACGTCCACACCCCCGCCCTGGTCTGAAAGGACACCCCTGTGAGCGACATCCGGATCACCAAGGTCACCGCGAACATCGGCGCCCGCGTCTTTGGCATCGACATCTCCCCCCCCTGGATGAGGAGAGCGTCGCCGCCGTCCGCGAGGCCCTCAACGTCCACAAGGCGCTGGTCTTCGACGACGTGAACCTCGACGACGAGGGCCACCAGGCGTTCGTCCGCCACTTCGGCGACCTGACCACCGCCCATCCGACGGTCGGCGCGGTGGAGGGCTCGCCGAACGTGCTGCCCGTGGACAGCGAGCGGGGCCGCGCCAACCACTGGCACACCGACGTCACCTTCGTGCTCAATCCGCCGCAGGCCACCACGCTGCGCAGCATCACCGTCCCGCCGTACGGCGGCGAGACCCTGATCGCCAGCTCGGCCGCCGCCTACCGCGACCTGCCCGAACCGCTGCGCCGACTGGCGGACGGCCTGTGGGCGGAGCACACCAACGACTACGACTACGCCGTCCCGGACGAGGCGGTCGACGAGGAACAGGCCGCCCAGCGCGCCCGGTTCACCTCGATCAAGTACCGCACCACCCATCCCGTGGTGCGGGTCCACCCTCCCCCACCTCTCGGCTTCGCTCGAGTCGGGGGGACCCCCATCCGGTGAACGGGGGCTGTTCATCGGCGGGTTCGCTCAGCGGATCGTCGGCCTGTCGGTGGGCGAGTCCCGCAAGATCCTGGACCTGCTCCAGTCGTACGTGACCCGCCCGGAGAACGTCCTGCGTCACCGCTGGTCGCCGAACCAGCTGGTGATCTTCGACAACCGCATCACCCAGCACTACGCCGTCGACAACTACGACGGGCAGCCGCGCCGGCTGCACCGGGTGACCCTCGCCGGGGACGTCCCGGTGGGCGTCGACGGCGGGAAGAGCAGGTCGGTGGAGGGAGACGCGGCGCACTACACGCCCGTGGCCGCTCCCGGGCCGGCTCCGGTGGCCCGGGAGGCGGCGACCGTAGCGGCGTAGACACGGTCGGTCCGGCAGATGTCCGGATAGTGGTCGGCCCCTGCGCCGGTGCGCGGGGGCCGACCAGACTGGCGGCGTTTTTTGTCCTCCGAGCATTGGACGAGTCGCGCCCATGCCCAGCACCACCGCCGACGCTCCCCCGGAGTCGGACGCCGCCCTGTCCCACGGCCTGAAACAGCGCCACCTGTCGATGATCGCCCTCGGCGGGGTCATCGGCGCCGGACTGTTCGTCGGTTCCGGCGAGGGCATCGCCGCCGCCGGCCCCTCGATCGTCCTCGCCTACACCCTCTCCGGCCTGCTGGTGATGCTGGTGATGCGGATGCTGGGCGAGATGTCGGCCGCGTACCCGTCGTCGGGTTCCTTCTCGGCGCACGCCGAGCGGGCGATCGGGCCGTGGGCGGGCTTCACCTCCGGGTGGTCGTTCTGGGTGCTGCTGTGCACGGCCGTCGGCCTGGAGGGCATCGGCGCGGCGGAGATCGTCACCGGCTGGCTGCCGGGCACGCCGCAGTGGGCGTGGGTGGCGCTGTTCATGGCGGTCTTCTGCGGGGCGAACCTGGCCGCGGTGAAGAACTTCGGCGAGTTCGAGTTCTGGTTCGCGGCCCTCAAGGTCGGTGCGATCACCCTGTTCCTGGTGCTGGGCGTGCTGGCGATCGCCGGGGTCCTGCCGGGCACGGACTCCCCGGGGACCGCGCATCTCGCCGACTTCTTCCCCAACGGCGGTGAGGGCCTGGTCGTGGGCCTGCTCGCCTCGGTCTTCGCCTACGGCGGTCTGGAGACGGTCACCATCGCCGCCGCCGAGTCGCCCGATCCGGTGCGCGGGGTGGCGAGCGCGGTCCGCACGGCGATGTGGCGCATCGCGCTGTTCTACGTCGGCTCGATGGCGGTCGTCGTCACCCTCGTCCCGTGGAACGACCCGAAGGTCGCAAAGGAAGGCCCCTACGTCGCCGCCCTGGACCAGCTGGGCATCCCGGGCGCCGGTCAGCTGATGAAGGTCGTGGTCCTGGCCGCCCTGCTGTCGGCGATGAACGCCAACGTCTACGGCGCCTCGCGGATCGCCTACTCGCTGGTGCGGCGCGGGCAGGGCCCGAAGGCGCTGGGGCGGGTCTCAGGCGGGGTGCCGCGGGTCGGCGTCCTCGCCTCGTGCGCGTTCGGGTTCGTGTGCGTGCTGCTCAGCTACTGGCGGCCCGACGACGTCTTCCCCTGGCTGCTGAACATGATCGGCGCGGTGATCCTGGTCGTGTGGGCGTTCGTCGCCGTCTCCCAGCTGCGGCTGCGCGGCCGGCTGGAGCGGGAGGCGCCGGAGCGGCTGACGGTGCGGATGTGGGCGTTCCCGGTGCTGACCTGGGTCTCGCTGGCGGGTATGGCGGCGGTGCTGGTGCTGATGGCCCGGGAGCCGAACACGCGCGTGCAGCTGTACTCGACGGGGGCGATGACGGCGTTGCTGGCGGTGGCCGGCTACCTCTGGCAGCGCAGGCGCCCCGCGCCCTGACGCCTCCTGCCCGACCCGCGAGGCCCCCGTGCGACCGGCATGGGGGCCTCGCCTGTCTTCCCCGTCGGCGGCGGGCGCGATCGCCGGACGCTGTTCGCGCCGCACTGTTTGTTGCTACCGTGCAGTTGCAAGCTGCTCGCAACAAGCTGTGCGAGACGCCCTGCCTCGTGATCGTCTTCTCACCCTTCACGGCGGCGGCGGAAAGAAGGAGACCCCCCGCGAGGACGTGACTCGCGGGGGTCTCCCGTCTCAGGCCCCGTCATGACCCGGCGGGCCGCACCTCACAGGTTGCTGAAGTCCGGGCCCTTCGTCCGGCTCCGCTTGAGCTCGTAGAAGCCGGGGACGGAGGCGACCGCGAGGGTGCCGTCCCACAGGCGGGCGGCCTCCTCGCCCTGGGGGGTGGGGGTGACGACCGGGCCGAAGAACGCGATCTGCTCGCCGTCGGGGCCGGGCACCGCGATGACCGGGGTGCCGACGTCCTGGCCGACCTTCTCTATGCCCTCCTTGTGGGAGGCGCGCAGCTCGGCGTCGAACTCGAAGTCCTCCTGGTCGGCGTAGTCGATGAGGTCGGCGGGCAGTCCCGCGTCGGCCAGCGCGCCGGCGACGGCCTCCAGGGTGGGGCCCTCACCGTTGTTGTGGAAGCGGGTGCCGAGCGCGGTGTAGAGCGGGCCGAGGACGTCGGCACCGTGCTTCTGCCAGGCGGCGGTCACCACACGGATCGGCTTCCACGCCTTGGTGGCGAGCATCTCGCGGTATTCCTCGGGAAGTTCGTCGAGCTTGTCCTCGTTGAGGACGGCGAGGCTCATCACATGCCAGCGCACCTCGATGTCCCGGACCTTCTCCACTTCCAGGACCCAGCGGGAGGTCATCCAGGCCCAGGGGCACAGCGGGTCGAACCAGAAGTCGACGGGGGTCTTGCCGGCGGTGGCGCTCTCGGACATGTCTCTCCTCGGCAGGAAGCGTTTGGGGGTGGAACGCGCCGCCCGGGCAGGTCATTCCCCGGTGTTCCCGGTCAGGGGCGCATGGCAGGATCGGTGCTGTCCTGCGACTTGCGTCAACGCCCGAGGGAGTACCGCCCGTGCCCGGTGAGAACCTGTCCCGCGACGAGGCCCGGGAGCGGGCCGCCCTGCTGTCCGTCGACGGGTACGACGTGTCCCTCGACGTGCGCTCGGCGGTGAACGACCCGGCGGGAGGCGGCGAGGGGGCCGGGGAGGGTCCGCGCACCTTCCGCTCCGTCACCACGATCCGCTTCCGCTGCAACGAGCCGGGCGCGTCGAGCTTCGCCGACCTGGTCGCCCCGAGCGTGACCGCCGTCACCCTCAACGGGCGCGATCTGGACCCCGGCGAGGTCTTCGACGGCTCCCGCATCCTGCTGGAGGACCTGGCCGCGGAGAACGAGCTGGTCGTCGACGCGCAGTGCGCGTACTCCCGCACCGGCGAGGGCCTGCACCGCTTCGTCGACCCCGAGGACGGCGAGGTCTACCTCTACACGCAGTACGAGCCGGCCGACTCCCGCCGGGTCCTCACCACCTTCGAACAGCCCGACCTGAAAGCGCCGTTCCGCTTCGAGGTGCGCGCGCCCGAGGACTGGGTGGTGTGGAGCAACGGCGTGGGCGAGCGCGCCGACGGGGTGTGGCGGTTCGCCGAGACGAAGCCGATCTCGACCTACATCACCTGCGTGGTGGCGGGCCCGTACCACTACGTCACGGATCGCTACGAGCGGACGTTCGAGGACGGCACCCGCTTGGAGATCCCCCTCGGCGCGCTGTGCCGCAAGGGCCTCGCGCCGTACTTCGACGCCGACGACGTCTTCGAGATCACCAAGCAGGGCCTGGACTTCTTCCACGACCACGTCGACTACCCGTACCCCTTCGGCAAGTACGACCAGGCGTTCGTTCCCGAGTACAACCTCGGCGCGATGGAGAACCCGGGACTGGTGACCTTCCGCGAGGAGTACATCTTCCGGGGCAAGGTGACGCGGACGTCGTACGAGGCGCGGGCCAACGTCATCCTGCACGAGATGGCGCACATGTGGTTCGGCGACCTGGTCACCATGCAGTGGTGGGACGACCTGTGGCTGAAGGAGTCGTTCGCCGACTTCATGGGCTCCTTCTCGATGGTCGGGGCGACCCGCTTCACCGACGGCTGGATCACCTTCGCCAACCGCCGCAAGGCCTGGGCCTACCGCGCCGACCAGCTGCCGTCCACCCATCCGATCACCGCCGACATCCGCGACCTCCAGGACGCCAAGCTCAACTTCGACGGCATCACCTACGCCAAGGGCGCGTCCGTCCTGAAGCAGCTCGTGGCCTACGTCGGGCAGGACGCCTTCCTGGAGGGCGCCCGGCGCTACTTCAAGCGGCACGCGTACGGCAACACACGCCTGGGGGACCTGCTGTCGGTGCTGGCCGAGACCAGCGGGCGGGACATGGGCGCGTGGGCGCGGTCCTGGCTCCAGACGGCCGGCGTCAACTCGCTGACCCCACAGGTGCTGCTGGACGCCTCGGGGCGGATCGACGAGCTGGCGGTGCTCCAGGAGGCCGCCGAATCCCATCCCGAGCTGCGCCCGCACCGGGTGGCGATCGGCCTGTACCGCCTGCGGGAGGGCCGGCTGGAGCGGTACGCCCGCGCCGAGGCGGACGTCGACGGTCCGCGCACGCTGGTGACGGAGCTGGCGAGCGCGGACGCGCCGGAGCTGGTCCTGGTCAACGACGAGGACCTGACGTACTGCAAGATCCGCTTCGACGACACCTCGCTGGCGACCCTCAAGGCCCACCTCGGGGACGTCACCGACCCGCTGGCGCGCGCCCTGTGCTGGTCCGCGCTGTGGAACCTGACCCGGGACGCGCTGTTGCCGGCGCGGGACTTCGTGGACCTGGTGCTGCGGTTCGCGGGGCGCGAGTCCGACATCGGGGTGCTCCAGATGCTGCACGCCTGGGCCGGCTCGGCCCTCGTGCACTACGTGAGCCCCGCGTGGCGGCCGGTCGGCGAGCGGCTGCTGGCCGAGGGCGCGCTGGCCGAGCTGCGGTCGGCCGGGCCGGGCGGCGAACACCAGCTGGCGTGGGCCCGGTTCTGGGCGTCGGTGGCCTCCTCGGGGGAGGACTTCGAGCTGCTGCGGGGGCTGCTGGACGGCACCGCGAAGATCGACGGCCTGGACGTGGACCAGGAGCTGCGCTGGGCGTTCCTGGAGCCGCTGGCCGCGCACGGCGTCGTGGACGAGGGCGTGCTCGCCGCCGAACTGGCCCGCGACGACACGGCGTCGGGCAAGCGGCACCAGGTCCGCTGCCTGGCCGCCCGCCCCTCGGCGGCGGTCAAGGCGCAGGCGTGGGCGCAGCTCGTGGAGTCGGACGCGCTGTCCAACGCGCTGGTGGAGGCGACGATCGCGGGCTTCGCGCAGCCCTCGCAGCGGGAGCTGCTCGCGCCGTACGCGCCGAGGTACTTCGAGGTGATCGAGCGGATCTGGGAGGAGCGGTCCATCCAGATCGCGATGCACGTGGTCAGGGGGCTCTTCCCGGACCTCCAGGACTCCCCCGGCACGCTGGAGGCGACGGAGGCGTGGCTCGCGGCGCACGAGTCGGCGCCGCCGGCGCTGCGCCGGCTGGTGCTGGAGGCGCGGGACGACCTGGCGCGGGCGCTGCGCGGGCAGGCCTGTGACGCGGCCGCCGAGGCCGGTACGGGCTGACGCCCGGGGGGCTGCCATGGAAGCCCGAGCTCTGGCCTGAGATCCGGCGGTCCGTGACCGTTACGGAATTCAGGCAATCCGACCCGTAACCCCTGGCTCCCGTCGTGCGGACCAGGGGTTTCCGGTGCCTACTCGGCATCCGAACACCCGTCCTTTAGTGCGGGCTTGTCCTCATTTGTCGACGAGCGTGTAACAGCGGTTACAGGGCGGATCGGACGCGGGAACCTCCCAGGCATGAACCACAACACCCCCCTCCCCCCGGCCTCCCCCCGCCCCCTGCGTCACCTCTCGGACGTCCAGCGCCGGGTCATGACGACGGCCCAGCTCCGCGCGCACGGCGTCTCCCCCGCCGCGGCGGGCGAGCAGTGCCGCGCCGGCGGCCCCTGGCAGCAGCTCCTGCCGGGCGTGTTCCTGCTCCACCCCGGACCGCCGACCAGCGAGGAGCGGCTGCACTCGGTGCTGCTGTACGCGGCCCGCGAGACGTCGCCCTCCGGGGTGCCGGCACAGCCGGGCGCCGGGGAGCCGCACCGCCCGGTGTACGCGGAGGCGATGATCACGGGCCTGGCGGCGCTGACGCTGCACGGCTTCCCCTCCGCGCCCCCGCTGCCCTCCCTGGAGCGGATCGACGTCCTGGTCCCCTGCCGGCGGCGGCTGCGCTCGGCGGGCTGCGCCCGCGTCCTGCGCACGCCGGACCTGCCCGTCGCCGAGGAGGCCACCGGGCTCCCGGTGGCGCCGGTGCCGCGCGCGCTGGCGGACGCGGTGGCGGGGTTGACGGACGCGGGGGCGGTCCGGCGGCTGCTGTCCGACGCGGTGCGCGGGGGGTACTGCGAACCGGCCGCGGTGGTACGTGAGTTGAAGCTGGCGAAGCTGCTGGGCCGGCCGCACGTGGTGGCCGCGGTGGACGCGCTGCTGGCCGAGGGGCGGTCGATCGCGGAGGACCGCCTGTACGCGATGGTGCGCCACCACGGTCTGCCGGACCCGGTGTGGAACGTGGACCTGCGGCTGCCGGGCGGCCCGCACCTCGGCGGGGTGGACGCGTACTGGCCGGAGCAGGCGGTGGCGGTGGAGCTGGACACCCGCGCGCCCCGGCCCCGGCGCCGGCCGGACGACGGGCCCGACGCCGGGCAGGAGGACGAGGCGATGTGGTCGGAGTACGCGCGCAAGCGCGAGCACCTGGAGCGGCTCGGCATCACCGTCGTGCACATCACGCCGAGGAAGCTGCGGGAGTGCATGGAGCAGCAGGCGGCGGTGGTGCGCACTGCCCTGATGGCCTCGGGGGACCGCGATCCGGCCGCGTACGTCGTGGTACTGCCCCAGTAGTGGGGCGGCGGAGCCGACAGCAGGAGGGGAGAGGAGGGGCCGCCGGGCCGAGGGAGTTCGCGCCCCTCAGGCCGGCGGCCCCTCTTCGTGTCACCGGCCCGTCCGGTGCGGCTCACACCACGGGCGTCGCGGACAGCCGTCCGTTCGCCGGGCGTTCCCGCCACAGGCGCAGCGCCGTGTCGATCAGCGGCACCCGGGTGAGGGCGGGCACGTCGGCCAGGTCGTGCCAGGCGGCCGTGTCGGTGGAGCCGCCGATCTCGTCGCGCAGCTCCCCTCCGACGATCCGGCCCTCGTAGACGATGCGCACGCCGTGGTGGTCGACGGGAGCGCGCAGCCGTTCACCGCGCAGGACATGGCGGACGGAGTCGACGCCGAGCAGGCCCGTCACCTCGATGCGGTACCCGGTCTCCTCCTCCAGTTCGCGCACGACGGTGTCGTACGGGTCCTCGCCGTGCTCCATCCCGCCGCCGGGGAGCACCCACTCGTAGGTGCCGCCGGGGGCCGGTGAGCGGGCGAGCAGGAGCCGGCCGTCACGGACGCAGACGGCGTAGGCCGCCACCCTCAACTTCTCGCGCATCGGGGGAGGTTACCCATACGCCGGCGAACGGACGCTCCACGGGCGTGACTTGGCGCGGGCAAGCGTCTCCGGCGAACCTTAAAGCCGTCATGGGGCGTTTCATCCGCTTTCGGCGCTCATCTCCGCAATGGCCATCGGGGGTTTTCCCCATACGTCCATATCGATTCGGTCAACTCTCCCCAAACATCCATCCCTTGCGTAAAGCTGCGTGCTCGTCCGGGATCGCCTTCCGGACGTGCGCGACCGGACGGGGAACGGACCTGGTCGCGCGCTGATCGTTCCTTACCGACAAGGGATGCCGATGACCCACACCCCCCAGCGCGAACCGATACCGGGCGCAAGACGCGCGGCCCGCATTGCCGTGGCCGCGGGTCTGGTGGCCGCGCTGTCGGCCGCCGGGCCGATACCCCTGGCCTTCTCCGCCGACCAGCCCTCGGCCGCCGCCGACCCGGGCGTGAAGTCGGCCGCCGACAAGCTCGGCTCCGACGACGCCGACCTCCTCGCCGAAGCCAAGGCCGCCGGCGACAAGAACGTCACGCTGATGGTCGCGACCGCTCCCGGCAGCACCGAGCAGGTCGCCGAGAAGCTGGACGCCGTCGACGGCGCCTCCGTGGGCCGCTCCTACGACAAGCTCGGCTACGTCCGCGCCACCGTGCCCACGGCCAAGGCGGACTCGGTGATCGCCGCCGCCGGGAAGCTGTCCTCGGTGCACGCGATCGACCTCAAGAAGGACATCGTCCTCGACGACCCGACGCCCGCCGCGGACACCGCGAAGGGCGCGAGCGCCGCCAAGGCCCCCAAGCCGTACCCGGCGCCGGGCAAGCAGACGCCCGCCGAGAACCCGTACAACCCGTCCTTCGAGACGGGCGCCGTCGACTTCGTCGACGACCACGCGCAGTGGGACGGCCGCGGCGTCACCATCGGCGTCCTGGACTCCGGCGTCGACCTCTCGCACCCCGCGCTGCAGAAGACCACCACCGGCGAGCGCAAGATCGTCGACTGGGTCACCTCCACCGACCCGATCGCCGACAACGACCTCAGCTGGCGCCCGATGACGAACACCGTCTCCGGCCCGAGCTTCGTCTACGGCGGCCGCACCTGGACCGCGCCGGCCGGGACGTACTCCGTCAACCTGTTCCGCGAGTCGGCCACCGCCGGCGGCGACCAGCAGGGCGACGTCAACCGCGACGGCGACAAGACCGACGCCTGGGGCGTGCTCTACAACGCCGCCGCCGGCACGGTCACCGTCGACCTGAACAACAACGGCGACTTCACCGACGACACCGCGATGAAGCCGTACAAGAACGGCTTCCAGGTCGGCTACTTCGGCACCGACAACCCGGCGACCGACGTCGCCGAGCGGATCCCGTTCGTGGTGGAGATCCGCAAGGACGTTCCGATGGACCCGTACGGCGGGGACTGGGTCGGCAAGAAGGCCGACTTCGTCAACATCGGCATGATCTCCAGCGAGCACGGCACCCACGTCGCCGGCATCACCGCCGCCAACAGCCTGTTCGGCGGGAAGATGAACGGCGCCGCCCCCGGCGCGAAGATCGTCTCCTCCCGCGCCTGCGTCTTCGGCCCCGGCTGCACCAACGTCGCGCTCACCGAGGGCATGATCGACCTCGTCGTCAACCGCGGCGTCGACATCGTCAACATGTCGATCGGCGGCCTGCCGGCGCTCAACGACGGCAACAACGCGCGCGCCGAGCTCTACACGCGCCTCATCGACACCTACGGCGTCCAGCTCGTGATCTCCGCGGGCAACGAGGGCCCCGGCGCCAACACCATCGGCGACCCCGGCCTGGCCGACAAGGTCATCTCCGTCGGCGCGGCCATCTCCCAGAAGACCTGGGCCGCCAACTACGGCTCGCAGGTCGACAAGAAGTACGCGCTGCTGCCGTTCTCCTCGCGCGGCCCGCGTGAGGACGGCGGCTTCACGCCGACCCTCGTCGCGCCCGGCGCCGCGATCAACACCATCCAGACCTGGCTGCCGGGCGCCCCGGTCGCCGAGTCGGGCTACACCCTGCCGGCCGGCTACGCCATGCTCCAGGGCACCTCGATGGCCTCCCCGCAGGCCGCCGGCGCCTCGGCGCTGCTGCTGAGCGCCGCCAAGGCGAAGGGCATCAAGCTGACGCCCGCCGACCTGCGCACGGCGCTCACCTCGACCGCCCACCACATCAAGGACCTCCAGGCCTACGAGGAGGGCGCGGGCGCCATCGACATCGTGGACGCCTGGGACGCCATCGAGGACGGCGCCACCGCCCACGAGTACACGGTCAAGGCCCCCGTCGACACCGCGATCGACGCCGCGCTGAAGACCCCCGGCTTCGGCACCGGCATCTACGACCGCGAGGGCGGCCTGAAGACCGGTGAGAAGAGGGTCTACGACGTCACCATCACCCGCACCACCGGCGCCGACAAGGCGATCCGCCACAGCCTCGACCTGAAGAACAACGCGGACCACACCTTCAAGATCCTCGGCCCGGACGAGGTGACGCTGCCGCTGAACAAGCCGGTGACCGTCCAGATCCAGGCCAGGGCGAAGGCCGTCGGCATCAAGAGCGCGATCCTCGAGGTCGACGACCCGGCGACCGAGGGCGTCGACAAGCAGATCCTCAACACGGTCGTCGCCGCCACGCCGGTGGCGCACACCTTCACCGCGAAGAGCAGCGTGCAGCGCAACAGCTCGGAGCACTACTTCCTGACCGTGCCCGAGGGCGCCACCTCCCTGGAGGTCGCGATCGGCGGTCTGAAGGACAAGAGCCAGACCCGGTTCATCTCGATCCACCCGTACGGTGTCGCCGTCGAGGACAGCGCCACCATCTACTGCTACAACAACTACCTCGCCGGCAACGGCTGCAAGCCGGACGCCCGCTCCTACGCCGACCCGCAGCCGGGCGTCTGGGAGATCGAGGTCGAGTCGCGCCGCACCTCGCCGCTGCTCGACAACCCCTACCAGCTGGACGTCACCGTCTTCGGCGCCACGTTCGACCCGGCGACCGTGACCGTGCCCGAGGCGAAGGTCGGCGCGCCGGCCGCCGTCTCCTGGAAGGTGAAGAACAACTTCGCCGCGTTCGAGGGCACGCCGGTGGGCGGCCCGCTGGGCTCCTCCAAGGCGGCCCGGCCGACCATCGCCAACCACGAGACGCACACCACCACGGTCGAGGTGCCCGCGGGTGCCAAGTCCCTGGACGTCTCCATCGGCAAGGTCTCCGACGCCTCCGCCGACCTCGACCTGACGGTGTTCGACGCCGCCGGCAACCAGGTCGCGCAGCAGGCCGACGGCGACTCGGAGGAGGCGGTCTCCATCCCGTCGCCCGCCGCCGGCACGTACACCATCGAGGTCGCCGGCTACTCGGTCCCGGCCGGCACCACGGCCTACGACTACCTGGACGTGTTCTTCTCCTCGGCGCTCGGCACCGTCGCCGTCGACGGGGCGACGCCGGTGAAGCTGGCCACGGGCGCCACGGCGACGGTCTCCGCGACCGTCACCGCCCTGGCCCCCGCACCGGAGGGCCGGGCGTTCTTCGGCCAGGTCCAGCTGAAGAACGCGCGCGGCACGGTAGCGGGCACGGGCAGCGTGGCGATCGAGAAGGTCGTGCCGTAACCGCACCCGGCGTGTGACGGCACAGTGTGAGGGGCGGGCGTCCGTGAGGGCGCCCGCCCCTTCGTCATCCGCAGCTCACCCCGTCGGTGCGGGGCAGCGTGCGTTCGATCGCCGCCCGCTCGGCGGCGATGTCCGCCGCGCCGACCGCCCACACCTCCGGCGACGCCGAGTCCCGCGCCTGGCCGGCCAGGACGTGGTCGCCCTCGGCGACGAGCGGGTCCATGTCCGGCGCCAGCACGACGTCCACCTCGCCCGCCGCCGACCGCCCCGGCAGGTAGGAGCGGGTCACCCGCAGCGTGACCCGCTCCCCTCCGGTGCCGGCGACCGGGACGACGTCCGTCACCTCCCCCTCGACGACGAAGCGGGCGCAGGCGAGGTAGCCCGGGTCGCCCAGCGGGCTGCCGGTCGACCTCGCGCCGGGCTCGGCCGCGTCCGCCTCGCCCTCGGCCGTGGTGTCGGCCGCGCCGCTGTCGGCGCTCTTCGCCGAGCTGAGCGTGCTCACCCCCGCACCCACCTGCACGACCAGCCACCCGGCCCCGGCGACGATCGCACCGGCGGCGGCGAGGGCGAGGGCGCGCACAGCACGCCGGCGGACGGGGCGCGGCCTCAGTACCGGGGCGGGCCCGGACGTGAGCGTGTCCTCCGTGCGCTCGGCGGGCCGGGTCAGGGTGTCCGCGATGACGCCCAGTTGCTCGCGCAGCACCGCCAGGTCCGCCGTCGCCGCCCGGTGCGCGGCCAGGAAGGCGGGGTCGGCGCGGGACTCCTCGGGCAGGGGGGCGCCCAGGATCGCGGCCATCAGGGGGTCCGTGCCCTCGTGGCCGTCGTGTCCGTCGCAGCCGTCGTAGCCGTCGACATCGGCTCCGCCTTCGCCGAAGGTCTCTTCGCTCTCGTGTCCGGTGCTCATGTCACACCACCTCGTCCTCGTGCAGGCGGGCGCGCAGGGCCCGGACCGCCGTGTGCAGGCGGCTCTTGACCGTGCCCTCCGGGACGCCCAGCTCAAGGGCGATGGAGCGCACCGGCAGATCGGCGTAGAAACGCAGGACGAGGACCTGACGCTGGGCGTCGGGCAGCTCGTCCAGACCACGGGCGACGGCGAGGGAGAGCACGCTGGTCTCCTCGCCGGAGGGGTGCTCGTGCTGGCGCAGGGACGCCAGGCGCTCGCCGACGCGTTCCTGCCGGCGCTTGGCCCGGTGCCAGTCCATGGCCAGGTTGGAGGCGACGACGGCCGCCCAGGCGGAGACGTCCCGCGGCGCCTCGTACCCTTTCGCCGCCCGCTCCAGCAGCCGCAGCCGGACCTGCTGCACCCCGTCCGGCAGGTCCGACTGCGGAACCCCGCCCAGCGCGAGCACCGCCCGCACCCGGCGTTCCTGCGCCGCGTCCAGCGGGTCGTCGTCCGCGCGCGCCCCCTGCACGCGCCGCCCTCTTCCGCGCAGCACACGCCACCCCCTCCACCACGTTTCTCCCAGGGCGTGTCGCGAAAGCAGCGTCGTCCGCCCGCAGGGCGGGGCTCGCGGCGTCTGGTGCGGTGCATCGCGCGGCGGAGGGTCGCCCGCGTACTGGTTGTACGCGGGCGATCCCGACAACGCGGCGAGGCGCCGTGCCAGACGTCGCGAGCCAGACGCTGCTTTCGCGACACGCCCTAGGACGCGGGGAGACCGTGGAACGTTCGAGGGGGCTTTCCACACCCGTCGAGGCGTACGTCACACCGTTGTGTGAGAGGGGGCGGGACGGGCAGGCGAGCTTGCGGCGCGGGCCCGTCCGCGGGCGATTTTCTGCAGCTCGGGCGGGGTGCGCACCGCAGTTCCGCAACCGGGATCCGGGCCGCCGCGTCCCATTCCTCGGGCGCCGCGGGCAAAGAACTGGACAGGCGGGCCGGTGTCGGCCGCATGATGGAAAGGCCTCGGCCACGCCGTGCGGTCCGTGAAGAGCCGCCGCGCCGCAGAGGACCGTAGAAGGCGGCAGCAAGCCGTGAACAGACAGGGAGTCGTCGTGAGGGTCGGAATCGTCGGAGCCACCGGTCAGGTCGGCACGGTCATGCGCAGGATCCTCAAGGAGCGCCACTTCCCGGTCACCGAGCTGCGCCTGTTCGCCTCGGCCCGTTCCGCGGGCTCCGAGCTGGACGGCGTGACGGTGGAGGACGCGGCGACCGCCGACTACTCCGGCCTGGACATCGTGCTGTTCTCGGCGGGCGGCGCGACCTCGAAGGCGCTGGCCGAGAAGGTCGCCTCGCAGGGCGCCGTCGTGATCGACAACTCCTCCGCGTGGCGCCGGGACCCGGACGTGCCCCTGGTGGTGTCCGAGGTGAACCCGCACGCGATCGCCCACCGCCCCAAGGGCATCATCGCCAACCCGAACTGCACGACGATGGCCGCGATGCCGGTGCTGCGGCCGCTGCACGCCGAGGCGGGCCTCGAAGCCCTCGTCGTCGCCACCTACCAGGCGGTGTCCGGCTCGGGCCTCGCGGGCGTCGCCGAGCTGCACGGCCAGGCGCAGAAGGTGATCGCCGACGCCGACCGGCTCACCCACGACGGCGAGGCCGTCGACTTCCCCGAGCCGCAGGTCTACCAGCGGCCCATCGCCTTCAACGTCGTCCCGCTCGCCGGCTCGATCGTCGACGACGGCCTGAACGAGACGGACGAGGAGCAGAAGCTCCGCCACGAGTCCCGCAAGATCCTGGAGATCCCGGAGCTGAAGGTCTCCGGCACCTGTGTGCGCGTGCCGGTGTTCTCCGGCCACTCCCTCCAGGTCAACGCCCGCTTCGCGCGTCCGATCAGCGCCGCTCGCGCGACGGAGATCCTCCAGGACGCCGAGGGCGTCGTCCTCACCGACATCCCGACCCCGCTGCAGGCGGCCGGCAAGGACCCCTCCTACGTGGGCCGCATCCGCGAGGACGAGACCGTGGAGAACGGCCTCGCCCTGTTCCTCTCCAACGACAACCTCCGCAAGGGCGCGGCCCTGAACGCGGTCCAGATCGCGGAGCTGGTGGCGGCCGAGCTGAAGGGCTGACGCACGGTCTCAGCCTCGGCGCACCTCGTAGAGGAAGCAGCCGTACTCGACGGCCCGGACGTGGACGAGTGCCACGGCCGGGTCGTCGAACGCTTTCCGGAAGGCCTCGGCGAGGCCACCGGCCGGCACGAGAGCGCCGCCCAGTATGCGGCCCGCGGCCGAGTAGCGGCGGACCGTGCGGTGGTCGTCCGCGAAGGGGAGCGTGTCACCGGCCGCCGGACCCGGACACGGGCCCGCGTGGACGAAGACGGGGCCCTGCTCGTCGTAGGGGCCCGGGTCGGCGCCCGTCCCGGCCGCCCAGCGGCGCAGAGGGGCGTAGGAGACGAGCGCGAGCCGCTCGCCCGGCTCGCTGCGGCGCAGGCAGCAGCGGAGCGGGTCGCCGCCCTCGTGGTCGGTGAAGGGCTCGGCCGGGCGGCCCGCGTCGTCCGTGACGCGCAGCTCCTGAAGGGCGCCGGGCTCGACGGGCCGTGCGGTGTACGTGTGGGTCGTGAACGTCATGCGTTCCAGGCTCCCGCCCGGCGGCGCGCGCCACCGGCGGGATCCGGACGTCGTGCTCCCCGGCCGGAGAGGGCGCCCCGGCGGGGCGCCCTCTCCGCGTACGGGCCGCTAGCGCGCGTCCGCCGCCTGGGCCTTCAGCGCGCGCTCCACGCCCGCGCGGGCCTCGGAGACCAGGCGGCGCAGGGCCGCGCCGGGCTCGGCGGAGGCCAGCCAGGCGTCGGTCTTGCGCAGGGTCTCCTCGGAGACCTGGAGGGCCGGGTAGAGGCCGACGACGATCTGCTGGGCGATCTCGTGCGACCGCTCCTCCCAGATGTCCTTGACCACGTCGAAGTACCGGTCCGTGTACGGCTCGAGCAGCTCACGCTGGTCGGTCTGGACGAAGCCGCCGATCACGGCCTCCTGGAGCGCGTTGGGCAGCTTGTCGGACTCGACGACCTGCGCCCACGCCTCCGCCTTGGCCTCCGCCGTGGGACGGGAGGCGCGGGCGGTCGCCGCGTGGCGCTCGCCGGCGGCGGTCTTGTCGCGCTCGTACTCGCCGGCGATCTCGCTCTCGTCGAACCGGCCGACCGCCGCGAGCCGCTGCACGAACGCCCAGCGCAGCTCGGTGTCGACGGTGAGGCCCTCGATGGTCTGCGAGCCGTCCAGCAGGGCGTCGAGGAGGTCGAGCTGCTCGGGCGTGCGGGCGGTCGCCGCGAACGCGCGGGCCCACGCCAGCTGGTGGTCGCTGCCCGCCTCGGCGGACCGCAGGTGGGCCAGGGTGGCGTCGGTCCACCGGGTCAGCAGGGTCTCGCGGGCGGCGGGGTCCGCGTACAGGTCGACGGCGAGCTTGACCTGCCGGTGCAGCGACTGGACCACACCGATGTCGGACTCCTTGCCGATGCCGGACAGCACCAGCGACAGGTAGTCGCGAGCGGGCAGTTCGGCGTCGCGGGTCATGTCCCAGGCCGAGGCCCAGCACAGCGCGCGCGGCAGGGACGCCTCGAAGTCGCCGAGGTGATCGGTGACGAAGGCGAGGGACTGCTCGTCGAGGCGGACCTTGGCGTACGACAGGTCGTCGTCGTTGAGCAGGACCACGTCCGGGCGGCGCTTGCCCACCAGCTGCGGCACGGCGGTCAGTTCGCCGTCCACGTCCAGTTCCACGCGCTCCTCGCGCACCAGCTTGCCGCTGCCCTCGTCGAGGCCGTAGAAGCCGACGGCGATGCGGTGCGGGCGCAGCGTCGGCTCGCCCTTGGCGCCGGCGGGCAGCGCGGGGGCCTCCTGGCGCACGGCGAAGGAGGTGACGACCCCTTCGGCGTCCGTCTCGATCTCGGGACGCAGGACGTTGATGCCGGCCGTCTCCAGCCACGCCTTCGACCAGGCCTTGAGGTCACGGCCGGAGGTCTCCTCCAGCGCGCCGAGGAGGTCGGTCAGGCGCGTGTTGCCGTAGGCGTGGCGCTTGAAGTAGGCCTGCACGCCCTTGAAGAACTCGTCCATGCCGACGTAGGCGACGAGCTGCTTGAGGACGGACGCGCCCTTGGCGTACGTGATGCCGTCGAAGTTGACCAGGACGTCGTCCAGGTCGTTGATCTCCGCCATGATCGGGTGCGTGGACGGCAGCTGGTCCTGCCGGTAGGCCCACGTCTTCATCGAGTTGGCGAAGGTGGTCCAGGAGTGCGGCCAGCGGCTGTCCGGCGCGTAGGCCTGGCAGGCGATCGAGGTGTAGGTGGCGAACGACTCGTTCAGCCACAGGTCGTTCCACCACTCCATGGTGACCAGGTCGCCGAACCACATGTGGGCCAGCTCGTGCAGGATGGTCTCGGCGCGCAGCTCGTACGCCGCGTCCGTCACCTTCGAGCGGAACACGTACTGGTCGCGGATGGTGACCGCGCCCGCGTTCTCCATCGCGCCCGCGTTGAACTCCGGCACGAACAGCTGGTCGTACTTACCGAAGGGGTAGGGGAAGTCGAACTTCTCCTGGAACCAGTCGAAGCCCTGCCGGGTGACCTCGAAGATCGCGTCCGAGTCGAGGAACTCGGCGAGGGAGGGCCGGCAGTAGATGCCGAGCGGCACCGACTGCCCGTCCTTCTCGTACACGCTGTGCACCGAGTGGTACGGCCCGACGATGAGCGCCGTGATGTACGTCGAGATGCGGGGCGTCGGCTCGAAGACCCAGACGTCGTCCTTGGGTTCGGGCGTCGGGGAGTTGGAGACGACGGTCCAGCCGCTCGGCGCCTTCACCGTGAACTGGAAGGTGCCCTTGAGGTCGGGCTGTTCGAAGGAGGCGAAGACGCGGCGGGCGTCCGGGACCTCGAACTGGGTGTACAGGTAGGCCTGTTCGTCGACGGGGTCGACGAACCGGTGCAGTCCCTCACCGGTGTTGGTGTAGGCGCAGTCGGCGACGACCCGCAGGACGTTGCGGCCCTCCAGCAGGGAGGGCAGGGCGATCCGGGAGTCGGCGAAGACCTGGGCCGGGTCCAGGGAGTCGCCGTTCAGCGTCACCTCGTGGACGGTGGGGGCGACCAGGTCGATGAAGGACTCGGCGCCGCCTTCCGAGACGTCGAAGCGCACCGTGGTCGCGGACCGGTAGGTGCCGCCCTCCTGCGCGCCGGAGAGGTCGAGATCGATCTCGTACGAGTCAACGGTGAGCAGCTTCGCCCGCTGCTGCGCCTCTTCGCGAGTCAGGTTTGTGCCAGGCACGCGGTCATCTCCTCGGTATGAGTGGTTGCGTCATCCTTCCACGGAGGGACCGCCCGGGGCGACGATCCCGGGCACGACCGAAGGCCCCGGGTCACGCGTGACATGCGCGGCTCCGGGGCCCTCGGGAAGCGTCCAGCGGGTCCGGCGGGGGCTCGGACCGGCGCGGCTCAGGCCTTGGCGCTCGCCTCGCCCTTGACCGTGATGTTGGAGCTGGTGTCGTCCTGACGGTCCTTGGAACGGTCCAGGACCCACACCAGGCCGGCGATGATCGCGAACAGCGCGAGCGGCGCCACCACGTAGAGGCCCAGCGTCTCGCCGACGCTCAGGCCCGGACCGGGATCGTCGCCGTCGTCGCGGGTGACAGCGAGCGCGGGGGACGACAGGAGCAGCATCATCAGCGTCGTACCGGCCGCCAGGGTGCCGGCGCGCAGGGCGTTCTTCTTGTCCACGGTGCAAAAGTAGCGAACGCGGGGGGAGGACGCGCGTCCGGGGTGCCCTATGCGGGCTCCGGACACCCCTCTCACGCCCGCAGCACCTCCATCAGCGCACGCAGTCTCGGCGACGCGGCCAACTGCTCCAGCGTCACCGGGCGGCCCTGCGCGTCGGCGATCGGCAGCCGCCAGTTCGGGTACTGGTCCCAGGTGCCGGGGAGGTTCTGCGGGCGGCGGTCGCCGACGCCGTCCGGGAGCCAGACGCCGATCATGCGGGCGGGGGTGCGCAGCAGGAAGCGGTGGACGGCCCGGATCCCCGCCTCCTCCGAGGAGGTGTCGCCGCCTCCGCCCGCGCCGTGGAGCAGGCCGAGCCGGGTGAGCGCCTCCAGCCACTCCGCGGTGTCGGCGGCGGCCTCCGCGCGCTCCACCTCCAGCGGGCGGGTCAGCAGGCCGAGGCGATCGCGGAGTTCCACGTGCTCGCCGGTGAGCCGGGCGGCCGTGGACGGCAGGTCGTGCGTGGTGGCGGTGGCCAGGCAGTCGGCGCGCCAGTCCTCGGGCGGCAGCGGGCGTCCGTCGCCGTCCCAGTCGCGCTCGAACCACAGGACGGACGTGCCGAGCACCCCGCGTTCGCGCAGCGCCTCCCGCACGCCCGGCTCGACGGTGCCGAGGTCCTCGCCGATGACCACCGCGCCCGCCCGCGAGGCCTCCAGCACCAGCACGGCGAGCATGGCCTCGGCGTCGTAGCGGACGTAGGCGCCCTCGGTGGGCGGCTCGCCCTGGGGGACCCACCAGAGCCGGAACAGGCCCATGACGTGGTCGATGCGCAGCGCGCCGGCGTAGCGGAACAGGGCGCGCAGCAGACGCCGGAACGGCTCGTAGCCGGAGGCGGCCAGCCGGTCGGGCCGCCAGGGCGGCAGACCCCAGTCCTGGCCGCGCGCGTTGAAGGCGTCGGGGGGCGCGCCGACCGACATGCCGGCCGCGAAGTACTCCTGCTGGGCCCAGGCGTCGGCGCCGCCGGGGTGCACTCCGACGGCCAGGTCGTGCACTACCCCGAGCGGCATGCCCGCCTCGCGCGCGGTGCGCTGGGCGGCGGTGAGCTGGGTGTCGGTGAGCCAGGCCAGCCAGGAGTGGAAGTCGACGCGTTCCCTCAGTTCGGTGCGGGCTCGGGCGGTCTCCGGGGAGCGCGGGTCGCGCAGGGGGGCGGGCCAGCGGTGCCAGTCGGGGCCGTGGACCTCGGCGAGGGCGTACCAGGTGGCGTGGTCCTCCAGCGCCTGGCCCTCCTCGGCCAGGAAGTCGCAGTAGGCGGCGCGTCGGCCGGGGCCGAGCGGGACCCCGGCGACGAGTGCGAGGGCCTCGCGCTTGAGCTCCCAGACGGCGTCGCGGTCGATCAGCGCGCCCTCGTCGAGCACGCTCTCCCGCAGCCGCCCGGCCCGCTCGCGCAGTGCCCGCACCTCGTCGGGCGCGTCGAGGTGGCCGAACTCGGGCACGTCCTCGACGCGCAGGTGGACCGGGTCGGGGAAGCGGCGGGAGGAGGGCCGGTACGGGGAGGGGTCGGTGGGGGCGCCGGGCACCGCCGCGTGCAGCGGGTTGACCTGCACGAAGCCCGTGCCGAGCGTCCGGCCGGCCCAGGCGGTCAGCTCGGCGAGGTCCCCGAGGTCGCCCATGCCCCAGGAGCGGTGGGAGAGGAGGGAGTAGAGCTGGACGAGCAGGCCGTGGGAGCGTCCGGCGGGCGTGGGGAGCCGGAGCGGGGCCACGACGAGGTGGGCGCGTGCGGTGCGTCCGTCGGGTGCGACGGCGGTGAGGGTGTGGACACCGGGCGGCAGTCCGCCGAGGGCGTCCCGCGGGTCGGCCGGCGCCCGGCTCTCCCCTTGTTCGGTCCCGACCTCCAGCCGGGTCCCCTCGGGGAGTGAGGCGACGGCGGCGGGGACCGCGGTCGTCCCGCCGTCCCCGCCCTCGCTCCACAGCACCACGGTCGGCGGCAGCAGGCGTCCCGCGAGTTCTTCCTCCCGGGCGGCGAGCGCGGCGCGGGCGGCCCGCGGGGTGCCCGCGTCGACGCCCAGGGCGGCCAGGACGCGGACGACCGCGGCGGCCGAGGCCGTCACCGTGCGGTCCGGCGAGGGCCGGTAGGAGGTCGCCACGCCGTGCAGTCCGGCGAGGCGGGCCAGGTCTTCGTCGCAGGGTTCGGCCGGCCGGGGTGCGGTCATCTACGGCCTCATGAAGTCGGGGTCCGCGGCGGCGAGGGGCGGCTCGCTGGTGAGGGGCGGTTCGCTGGTCAGCGGTTCGGCGTAGGGCAGCGGCGGCTCGCTGGTCAGCGGGGCCTCGGCGCAGGTTCCCTCCGCGCTGAACACGCACACGCGGGGCTCTTCCAGGACGGCGGAAACATCCGCCGGGCGTTTGGAACGGGCGGCCGGGAGCAGGGGGTACGTCGTTGCGACCACGGTGGCCTCCTTGTCGTCGAGATTCGGACGGGTTACTTGAGCCCTACCCAGCGGATGCGAGGACTCACATCTTCGATCGCCCCGTCCCCCGCGGAGCCGCGTTCCGGGGGCTCGACCACCACCCCGGACCAAGATCAACCGGACCAATACGGACCCCCGAGGCAATATCGACGCCGAAACCCCAAAAAAGGCGCACGGGAACTGAATACCGTCAACGGCCCGCCGTTATCGGAAAGTTGACGCTTCAGGAAGCGGACTGCTAGCTTCAGGTCACGGCTGAAAAGTACTCAGCTGCACGGGGGACGGGGGGTGTGGGGGTTTTGTGTATTCAGTTCCACAATTATCTCACGAGTTCCTGATCCCGTGCTTCGCGCAACAGGAACAGGGGAGAAAATGAAGCGCGGTTCGCGTATTTCCACCGTCGTCGGCACGGCCGCGGTGATCACTCTGGCGCTGGCGCCCGTCGCCGAGGCCAACTGGAGCAGCTCCATCACCGCCGCCAGCGTGGGCTTCGAGTCGCGGCGCTGGACGGACGAGCTGTACTCGCAGGTGAAGTTCACCAACTGCCGCACCGACGCGCTCGCCACGCAGAGCACGGACGTCCGCATATGGGCCGACATCTCGCTCCAGCCCGACGAGGCCTACGACAACAAGACGTTCACCGCCTGCTTCGGCGGCGGCACCAGCAACGGCGAGTGGACCGACCTGCCGTCCGGCAAGCGTGACTACTACTTCAAGCTCGCGAAGATCGCGGGCTCCACCTTCGGCCCGCAGCTGAGCGTGAGCACCGTGTCGGTGGACACCACCAAGGCCGACGGCTGACAGACCAGCCCTGAGGGGCGCCCCGCACGGGGCGCCCCTCTCAGGCCGACAAGTGGTTCGGTGAGACTGCATGAAATTCAGCACCACTCTGCGCAGCGGTAGTGTGCGGTGGGCTGCCCCCATTATTCTCCTGCTGACATTCCTTTATTATGTCGTAGGCCAGAAAGCCCCGCTCTCCAGTTATCACCATTACGCTCCGACCATTGTCGCCGAGCCGTTGATGACGCTTTACGCGCTGGCGTACGCGACGGCCGCCGGACTCGCCTGCTGGGAAAGCGGGCGGCTCAACAGCGCACGAATATGGGCATTGGCGCCGGCCCGTTCGCGCTACCGCATCGCAGCGAACGTCCTGGCCCCGGTGATCGCGCTCGCATGGCTGGTTCTGCTCCTGCCCGCGGCGGTCTCGCTCGCCCGTTCGGCGACCCTCCCGAGCCTCGACAGCCTGCGCCTGCCGCTCGCGGCGATGGTGATCTGCGTCGCACACGCCGTTCTCGGGTTCGCCGTCGGCTTCCGGGTCCCCCGCGTCATCGCCACCCCGATCCTGGCCGTGGGCGACTGGCTTCTCGTCGCCTTCACCAGGGCGATGCTCCCCTACTGGCCCCGGCATGTCTCCGGTCAGTTCGGCAGCGTCGGTTTCGGCGAGGTGCCGCGGTTCGTCACGGCCGCCGTACCGCTGATGCTGGCGGGAGGCGTCGCCGTCGGGCTGATGATCGTCTGGCTGCCCTTCGGCCGGCGTGCGGTGCGGGTCGCCCTCGCGGCCGTCGTCGCCGTGACAGGCGTGCTCGGCGCCCAGCGCACAGCCGCGAACTGGTCGGCCACCCCGCCGATCACCACCGGGAACGTGGCGATGGCGTGCACGGGCGACGCGCCGCGCATGTGCGTGCCGGAGTTCAACGCGCGGTACCTGCCGCAGGTGCAGCGCGACACCGCCGAGGCGCTGAACGTGCTGCGCGAGGCCGGGGCGACCTCGGCACGGCCGCGGCTGATCACCGACGGCTACGTCGACGGCCGCCGCCAGAAGACCTCCACGGACACCGAGTGGCACGTCCTGCTCACCGACCAGGTGCCCCGCGGTGACGCCGTGTACCAGATCGTGGTGCGGGCGCTGAAGTTCCGCTGCGAGGAGGTGGACGTCCGTACCGCCCACTCCGCCTGGCTGTGGGCCGCCATGAAGACCGGCCAGGAGAAGGCGTACCGGATGCGCCGCGAGCAGGAGGGCCTGGACCCCACGGCCCGGGAGCTGGAACGGCAGGTCACGGCCGACGTCGCCCGGGTGCTGAAGGAATCGCCGGCCGAGCAGACGGCGTGGATCAGGCGGACGCTCCAGGACTGTGAGGCGAAGGCCTCGTGATGTGGTGGTTCAAGGTGCGCAGGGGGCACACGCTGCTGCCGGCCGCTCTCGCCGTCTTCACCGCCGCCCTCTACGCGGTGCAGGATCACACCGTGCTGCTGCCGGCCATCACCGGCAGCCCGCGCGTCGCGCTCTCCCTGTTCGTCCCCGTGCCGCTGTTCGCGATCCTGATGGCGATGCTGGAATGCCGGCTTCCCGCGGCGGAGGCCTCCGGCGTCCGGTCCGTGGCACGGCTCGACAGCGCCCTCGTCACCGCGGTCATGGCCGCCGCGGCGGTGTGCAGCGTGGCCGTCGCCGCCCTCCAGGGCACCGCGACGGCCACGACCGGGGGCCGCAACGCCCTGTTCCTGACCGGCCTGATGCTGCTCGGCCGCGCCTGGGCCGGGCAGGGAGCGGTGATGCTCCCCGTGGGGTGGCTGGTCACCGTCGCCGTCATCGGGTTCCGCGGGAACGTCCCCCGGTCCTGGACCGTCATCGCGCTCCCCGCGGACGACCTGTTCGCGGCGGCCGCCTCCCTGGTGGTGTTCGCCCTCGGCCTCGCCGCCCAGACCCGCTCGTCGAGGAAACCAGCGTGACACTCGAACTCAGCAACTGCACCTACGGCTACCGCCGCTGGAAGCCGCCGGTCCTGCGGGACTTCTCCTACACCCTGCCGGAGGGCCTCACCGTCCTGCTCGGCCCGAACGGCGCCGGTAAGTCGACCCTGCTGAAACTCGCGGCTTCGGTGACCAGGCCGCAGAAGGGGCGCGTGTCCCTGGACGGGGCGCCGGCGGGCACCGCGGCGTACCGGCAGGCGGTCGCCTGGATGCCGCAGGACATCGTGCCCATGCCGACGCTCACCGCGCGCGAGTACGTCGCCTACGTCGGCTGGCTCAAGGGGATGAACCGCGCGGAAGCCTGGAAGCAGGCCCGCAAGGCCCTCACGCGGGTGGAGCTGACCGACAAGGCCGACGCCCGCACCAGCCAGCTCTCGGGCGGCCAGCTGCGCCGGGTCGGCGTCGCCGGGGCGCTCGTCCACGGCGCCCGGGTCCTGCTGTTGGACGAGCCCACCGCGGGGATGGACCCCTACCAGCGCCGTGTCTTCCGCGACATCCTGCGCGGGCTGACCGACGACGTGCGGGTCCTGCTGTCCACGCACGACGTGGCCGACCTCGCGGAGGAGGCGGACCACGTCACGGTGATGTACGGGGGAAAGGTCCTCCAGCACGGGGACACCGGCACGTTCCTGGCCCACACCCCGCCCGGGACCCTCGAGGGACGCGCCGCCGAAGCCGCGTACACCGCCCTGCTGAGAAGCCACGACGTCGCTTCCTGACGCGCTCCCGCGGCGTGCAGGCGGGGCCGACGGCGTCACGGCCGGCCCCGAGCCCTGCCCACACCTGCACGAAGGCCCGGATCGTCAGGCCGATATGCCGTCGATCCGGGCCATGGCGTCGTCCGCGCCGAACGGCTGCAAGTAGGGCAGCCAGCGCGGGTCCCTGTGGCCGGTCCCGATGATGCGCCAGGCCAGACCGGTGGGCGGAGCCGGTTTGTGGCGCAGCCGCCAGCCGATCTCGACGAGATGCCGGTCGGCCTTGACGTGGTTGCAGCGCCGGCAGGACGCCACGACGTTGTCCCACACGTGCTGGCCCCCGCGGCTGCGGGGGACGACGTGGTCGACGCTGGTCGCGACGCCACCGCAGTACATGCACCGGCCGCCGTCCCGCGCGAACAGCGCCCGCCGGGTGAGAGGAACGGGCCCCCGATAGGGGACCCGGACGAATCGCTTGAGCCGGACCACGCTGGGGGCGGGGACTGTGACGGTCGCACTGTGCATGAAGGCGCCGGATTCCTCGAGGGAGACGGCCTTGTTCTCCAGGACGAGGACGAGCGCGCGGCGGAGCGGTACGACGCCGAGCGGCTCGTACGACGCGTTCAGGACCAGGACATGCGGCACGGATGCCTCCTCGGGCGTCGGCGGCGCGTGGCTCGCGCCGGGACGATCTGCAGTCAGTCTCCCCTCATGGCCGGTGGACGCGCCACCATCTCCCGGTAACGGGCTGGGAGTGTTTTCGACCACACCCGATACATCCCCAGCTCGACGACCTGTTCAAGCGCGCGTGAGCACGGTCTCTCCTTCGAGCATTCGGGCGATGCACACACAATGCCCCGTTAGTGTGGTGACCCTGCCCGCTCGGTGACCTTTTCGTGACCTAGACCACCATGACCGCCGCGCCGGACGGAGCAGTGCAGCACCTGGAGGTACCTGCCGTGTCCTTGTCCGCCGTCCTACTGGCCGCCGGCCCGTCGCCCTCGCCGACTCCCTCGCAGTCGCCGACGGTGACGGTCCCGACGCTCCAGGACGCCCAGGAGAGCGCGACGAACGCCGCGAGCTGGGTCGAGCAGAACTGGTCGACGTGGCTCGCGATCGGTCTGCGGGTCCTGCTGATCGTCGTCATCGCCGGGATCCTGAGAGTGGTGGTGCGGCGGTCCATCACCAAGCTGATCGACCGGATGAACCGCACGGTCCAGGCGGTCGACGGCACGGCCCTCGGGGGGTTGCTGGTCAACGCCGAGCGGCGCCGCCAGCGTTCCCAGGCGATCGGCTCGGTGCTGCGCTCGGTGGCGAGCTTCCTGATCCTCGGCACGGCCGGGCTGATGGTCCTCGGCACGTTCGAGATCAACCTGGCGCCGCTGCTGGCGTCGGCCGGAGTCGCGGGCGTGGCCATCGGCTTCGGCGCCCGCAACCTGGTCACCGACTTCCTCTCCGGCGTGTTCATGATCCTGGAGGACCAGTACGGCGTCGGCGACCAGATCGACGCGGGCGTCGCCACCGGCGAGGTCATCGAGGTGGGCCTCAGGGTGACCAAGCTGCGCGGCGACAGCGGCGAGATCTGGTACGTCCGCAACGGCGAGGTCAAGCGCATCGGCAACCTCTCGCAGGGCTGGGCGACGGCCGGCGTCGACGTCACCGTGAAGGCGAACGAGGACCTCGACCGGGTCAAGGCCACGCTGAACGAGGTCGCCGAGAAGATGAGCAAGGAAGAGCCCTGGAACGAGCTCCTGTGGAGCCCGATCGAGGTGCTCGGCCTGGACAGCGTGCTGCTGGACTCGATGGTGGTCCGGGTCTCCGCCAAGACGATGCCCGGCAAGTCCCTCACCGTCGAGCGCGAGTTGCGCTGGCGGATCAAGCGGGCCTTCGACGCGGCCGACATCCGCATCGTCGGCGGCGCGACCGTCCCCCCGGAGGCCGACCCGGACGCCGACCCGACCGCCGCCGTGGCGGCCCCCTCGGTGTACGCCAACACCGCCTCCGCGCAGGCCCAGGCGGCCACCCCGATCGCCCAGCCGGGAGCGGCGGCCCCACTGAAGTGACCTGAAACAGCCCGCTCGTTCGGGCTCTCACACCGGCGCCCCCTCCCCCGCTCCCGGAACCGAACAGCCGCTCACCGCGTGTTCACCCTCAGCGGTGACTTGCGATCTGATCAAGATCCAGCCAAGCCCGGTGCGCGCTGCCGTGCTTTGTGGCGATACTTGCGGCGACACATGACCATGGGGGAGGTCAGCCAGTGACACACCCGCCGAAGAGCAGCACGGCGCCACCGGGATCCGGCATGCCCACCATCCCGGCCGTCCCGTCCCAGCCGGGGCCCAGCGAGCCCCTCACACCCGTCACCGCCCGGCCGCCGGGGACGCCCGCGCGCCGTACCGCGTTCGCCGAGGGCGTCGACCGGGTGCGCGCCGCCGCGACGACCGAGCCGGGCCGGCTGCGGATCATCGGCGCCGTGCTCGCCGTCCTCGTCGTCGCGTTCGGCGCCGTCACCGCCTGGCAGATGACGGAGCGCGCGGCCGCCGCCGACGACGTGCTGAACAAGAGCCAGCCGCTGACCTCTGCGGCCGCCTCCATCTACCGCTCCCTCGCCGACGCCAACACCACCGCCTCCGGCGGCTTCCTGGCGGGTGGTCAGGAGAGCGCCGAGTCCCGCAAGCGCTACGAGGACGACATCGACACGGCCGCCGCGGGACTCGTCACCGCCGCGAGCAACGCCGACCCCGGCTCCCCCTCCACCGCCGCGATCACCAAGCTGAACAAGCTGCTCCCGGAGTACAAGGGCCTCGTCGAGCGCGCCCGCACCTACAACCGGCAGGGCTTCCCCGTCGGCGGCGCCTACCTGCGCTACGCCAACCAGAAGATGCAGCAGGAGATGCTCCCGGCGGCCGAGGACCTCTACAAGAAGGAGAACCAGCGCCTCCAGGACGACTACGCCGACGCCAGGCCCTATCCGTGGGCGGCGATCGCGCTGGGCGTCCTGGCGCTGGCCGCGCTGGCGTGGATGCAGCACCGCACCTACCGCCGTACCAACCGGGTGTTCAACCACGGCCTGGTCGCCGCCACCGCGACCGCCACCGTCGTGCTGCTGTGGCTGGTCGTCGGCCACAGCCTGGCCCGCGCGGGCCTGAACGACTCCTACGAGCACGGCGTGCGCTCCCTGAACGTCCTGCACGACGCCCGCATCGCCTCCCTCAAGGCGCGCGGCGACGAGAACCTCACCCTGGTGGCCCGCGGCGCCGAGACCGTCAAGGTGACCGCGGACGGCGAGGAGTTGACGCTCGACGCCTACGACCACGGCTTCACCGAGAACATCGCCGCCCTCGGCAAGGGCCTCGCCGCCGCGGCGAGACTCGCCGACGACCAGGCGGGCGAGAAGCCGGTCACCTCGGCCGAGGGCAACATGGCGGAGTGGCGCAAGCGTCACACCGCGGCCCGCGCCCAGGACGACAACGGCAACTACGAACAGGCGCTCGCCCTCGTGATCGGCGCCAAGGGCGCGACCGGCGAGTGCTTCGACAGCGTGGACGCCAACCTGGCGAGGGCGCTCACCCACGAGCAGAACGAGTTCAGGCAGGCGGCCGGCGACGGCCGGGACGCGATGGGCGGTCTGCCGCTGGGCGCGGCCGTCCTCGCCGTCCTGGGCGCGGCGGGCGCCGTCCTCGGCATCGGCCGCAGGCTGTCGGAGTACCGGTGAAAGGGGGCGTGACGATGCATGTGCGACGAATGCGGGCCGGCCTGAAGGGCTGGGGCGGAGTAGGCGCGATGGCGATCGTGTGCGCCCTGGCGCTGGCCTTCGCCCTGCTGCTGCCGTGGACCCAGTCCCACGGCGGCGCCGCCGGGGCGGGCGGCCGGGGCCTGGCCGAGGCAGGCCAGGCGGCCGACGCGGCGTGCAAGGACCCGGAGAAGCAGACCCTCGCGCCGTCGACCGCGGACGGACCGACGATCAGCGCGATCAAGGCCCGGCAGGGCGAGAAGCGCAAGCTGGTCGTCGGCGTCGACCAGAACAGCTACCGGTGGGGTTACCGCGATCCGAACAACTCCGGTGCGGCGCTGGAGGGTTTCGACATCGACCTGGTACGCCGCATCGCCCAGGACATTCTCGGCGACCCGGACGCCGTCCAGTTCAAGGCGATCCCGACCAACCAGCGCATCCCCGCGATCCAGGAGGGCCGGGTCGACATGGTCGTGCGCACCATGACGATCAGCTGCGCCCGCATCAAGGACGTCGCGTTCTCCGCCCCGTACTTCAGGACGGGTCAGCAGGTCCTCGCCCCCAAGTCCTCGACGGTCACCGGCTACGACGCCTCGCTGGCGAAGAAGCGGATCTGCACCGCGGCCGGTTCGACCGCCAACACCAAGCTCACCGACGACCGCCGGGCGGGCCGGCTGGCAGCGAGCGCCGACATCTCCACCACCGTCCCCAACCAGCTCGACTGCCTGGTGCGGTTGCAGCTCGGCGAGGTCGACGCGGTGGTCACCGACGGCGCGCTGGCCGCGAGCCAGGCCGCGCAGGATCCGACGGTGGAGCTCAAGGGCGGCCCGTTCACAGCCGAGTACTACGGGGTGGCGATGAAGAAGGACGCCGACGACCTGGTGCGCCGGGTCAACCAGATCCTCGAACGGTACCGGGCCGACGGCTGGCAGGCGTCGTACGACAAGTGGCTCTCGGCGACACTGGGGGCGAACGCGGCGACGTCGAAGCCGCCCGCGCCGACGCAGTACCTGCGCACCGGCTGACCGGCCGGCCGCGGCACGGACCGAGTGAACGACCGACTCAGCAGCGAGAGGTGATCGATGGGCGTCACGGGACCCCCCGGGCCGGTGATGGACCGGGACGAGGTCGACCGTGCGCTGGCGCGGCTCGGCGCGGAGCACGAGGCGATCGAGACCTCCCTCCTCGCCCTGCAGGACCACGCGGGCCGCAGGCTCCTCGAAGGCGCGCGCCTGACCGGCGTCACCGAGGAGCGCTGGACGGCCGCGGAAGCGTCGATCACGCTGCTGTGGGCCTACTTCGACGCGTACTCGGACGCGTTGCGCTCCGCCCGGGAGATCCGCTCACGGCGCCGCTGGTCCAGCCGTGAGGACCTGGTGGAGCTGACCGAGCTGCTGCGTGGCGAGTCCGTCACCGTGGCGGGGTCGGCGCTGGCCTCCGCGCCCACGCTCCACGGCACGGGCCGGCTCAGCCAGAGCTTCTCGCTGGCCACGCTCGTCGAGCGGATGAACGACCTGTACGCCTCCTCCCTCGACATGGTCGTCGCCGCCGACGCGGTGTGGTCGGCGCTGCCCGCCCGGATCGATCTGCTGGCCGCGGAGCTCCAGCGCACCCGGCAGCTCGCGCACTCCGTCGGGGTGCGCCCGGGCGAGCATCCGGCGGGCGACGACCTGGAGCGCATCACCGGCACCCTGACGCAGCTGCGGGAGCAGGTGATCAGCGATCCGCTGGCCTACTGGACGCCGGCGCAGGGCAGTTCGGCGCCCGGCGGCGGCCGCCCCGACACCACGGTCTACGACCGTCAGGCGCGGGCGCTCGAGGACGTACGCCGGGAGATCGACGCTGTACTGACGGTCCGTCAGGACGCGGAGAAGCGGCTTGTGCGGCTGCGGGACGTCCTCTCGCGCGCGGACCGCACGCTCGCGGAGGCGCGGACCGCGCGCGGTGAGGTGCTGGCGAAGATCGCGGCGACGGAGGTGCCGGTGGTCAGCGGCCCGCCGACCGCGCTCCAGGAGCAGCTGGCGACAGCCGCCGAGTACCGCAGGCAGGCCCAGTGGAACCGGCTGTCCCCGCTGCTGGAGTCGCTGGAGGAGAAGGCGGACGACGAACTTCTGCGCGCCCGCGAGTCGTTGACCGCGGTCACCGCGCCGCTGGCGGTCCGCGCGGAGCTGCGCGGCCGTCTCGACGCGTACAAGGCGAAGGTCGCCCGGCACGGCCTCGCGGAGGACCCGTTCCTCATCGAGCGCTACGACGCGGCACGGCGGATGCTGTGGAGCGCGCCCTGCGATCTGCGCGTCGCCGAACAGGCCGTGCTGCGCTACCAGCAGGCGGCCGCCGAACTGCTCGCCGCGCCGAGCGTGCCGGAGCAGGGCGAGCCCGAGGACCACAGGGGGGCGAGGTCATGAGTCAGGCAGGTCAGACATGCCAGCGGCCGGGCTGCGACGGGTCGTACGAGGACATGGGCGGCGGCGAGCTGTACTGCGACACCTGCGGTCTGGCCCCCGTCGTCTCGGCCGGCTCGCCGGCGTCCTCGGCGGGTGGCGCCAAGGGCGGGGTGGGGAGCGGCAGTTCGCGCTCCAGCGCGCGCAGCGCCCGCAGCTCGCGGACGTCCTCGCAGTCGTCGAAGTCCCGCCGCTCGGTGTCCGGGCGGCTCTCCCGCTCGCTCTCGGGGGCCTCGACGGGCCGCTCGGTGTCGGTGCGCAGCTCCGGCTCCACGGCGGGCTCCTCGGGGCGGGCCCGGCTGGGCGTCGGGTTGGTCGCGGTGCCTCAGGTACCGAGGCCGGACCCGCGCGCGATGGTCCTCGACAACCCCGAGGTGCCCGAGCGCAAGCGGTTCTGCTCGCGCTCCGACTGCGGTGCCCCGGTGGGCCGTTCGCGCGGTGAGCGGCCCGGGCGCACGGAGGGCTTCTGCACCAAGTGCGGCCACCCGTACTCCTTCGTGCCGAAGTTGAAGGCCGGCGACGTCGTGCACGGCCAGTACGAGGTCGTGGGCTGTCTCGCGCACGGCGGTCTGGGCTGGATCTACCTCGCCGTCGACCGCGCGGTCTCCGACCGCTGGGTGGTGCTCAAGGGCCTGCTGGACACCGGCGACCAGGACGCGATGGCCGCGGCGATCTCGGAGCGGCGCTTCCTCGCCGAGATCGAGCACGCCAACATCGTGCGGATCTACAACTTCGTCGAGCACCTCGACCAGCGCACCGGCTCGCTCGACGGCTACATCGTCATGGAGTACGTCGGCGGCAAGTCCCTCAAGGAGATCGCCAACGCCCGCCGCACGGTGGACGGCAAGCGCGACCCGCTGCCGGTGGAACAGGCGTGCGCGTACGGCATCGAGGCGCTGGAGGCGCTCGGTCATCTACACAGCCGCAACCTGCTGTACTGCGACTTCAAGGTCGACAACGCCATCCAGACCGAGGACCAGCTCAAGCTGATCGACATGGGCGCGGTGCGCCGCATGGACGACGACGAGTCGGCGATCTACGGCACGGTCGGCTACCAGGCGCCCGAGGTCGCCGACGTCGGCCCGTCCGTCGCCAGCGACCTGTACACCGTCGGCCGCACGCTCGCCGTCCTCACCTTCGACTTCCAGGGCTACACCACCGCCTACGCCGACTCGCTGCCCGACCCGGACAGCATCGAGGTGTTCCGCCGGTACGAGTCGTTCTACCGGCTGCTGGTCCGCGCCACCGACCCCGACCCGGCCCGCCGGTTCGCCTCCGCGCAGGAGATGGCCGAGCAACTGACGGGCGTGCTGCGCGAGGTCGTCTCGTTGCAGACCGGGCGGGCGAGGCCCGCGCTGTCCACGTTGTTCGGGTCCGAGATCAGGGCCACCGACACGGAGTTGTTCCCGCGGCTGGACACGGAGGTGAGCCGGCTGGGGGCACGCGCGAAGACGTCCCCCGTCGGGTCCGGTACCTCCCCCGCCGCGGCGCCGCCCCTGGTCCGGGCCGTGGACGCGCCCGCCGCCGCGCTCGCGCTGCCCGTCCCGCACGTCGACCCGTCCGACCCCAACGCGGGTTTCTTGGCAGGCCTGTTGACCTCCGCGCCGGGTGAGCTGATCACTGCGCTCGCGGCCGCGCCGGCGCCGTCCGTGGAAACCCGGCTGCGGCAGGTCCGCGCGCGGCTGGAGAACGGCGACCTCGACGCCGCCGTCGCCGCCCTGACCCAGCTGGAGGGCGAACGGCCCGACGACTGGCGGGTGGTGTGGTACCGAGGCGTGGCCTGCCTGGTCACCGGCGACCACGAGGGCGCCGCGCTCGCCTTCGACGCGATCTACGACGCCTTCCCGGGCGAGCCCGCGCCCAAGCTGGCGCTCGGGCTGTGCGCGGAGGTGCTGGGCCAGTTGGACAACGCCGCCGAATACTACGGCCTCGTCTGGTCGACCGACCCGAGCTATGTGAGCGCGGCGTTCGGGCTGGCCCGCGTGCAGCTCGCGGCGGGCGACCGCGGGCGCGCCGTGAGGACGTTGGAGTCGGTGCCGGAGTCCTCCATCCACTACACCGCCGCCCGGGTCGCGGCCGTGCGGGCCCGCCTCCGGCAGCGGACGGCGGCCGCGTCCGACGTACCCTTCCTGGAAGACCTCACCGCCGCCGCGGCACAGGTCGAGGCGCTGGACGCGTACGGGCTGGACGCGACGCGGCGCGAGCAACTGTCGGCCGAGGTGCTCGGTTCGGCCCTGGACTGGATACTCTCCGGTGGCCAGGGCGGCCCGGGCGCCCGGCGGGTGCTGCTCGGCAGCGACCTGGACGAGCGGGGGCTGCGCTTCGGCCTGGAGCGCTCGTACCGCACGCTGGCCCGGCTGGCGACCGGCGGTGAGGAGAGAATCGACCTGGTGGAACGTGCCAACCGTTACCGCCCCCGGACGTGGGTGTAGTTGATGTCCCAGATGCCCCGGCAGGCCGCCCTGCCGACCTGTCCGAGCTGCACGGAGCCGCTCGAAGCGACCGACCGCTTCTGCGGCGCCTGCGGCTTCGACCTGTCCTCCCCGCCACCGCACGCGGTCGACAGTCCCACGCTGACCATGAGCGGGCGGGGAGCGGGCAGAGGGTTCGACGGGGCGCCGTACACGGGGAGCCCGTCGCCGGGGACCGATCTCCCGCAACCGCCGGGCGCGGGCGCGGAGTTCCAGGTCCGGGGAGTGCCGGCGGCGCGGGCGGAACTTCGGGACGTGTCCCACGACGCGGCGGGAGCGGGGTCCACCCGTGCGCCGTCGGCAGGGTCGGAGGTGAGTGGCTTGGCTCAGTCGGATGCGGGCGGGCACGGGGAGCCGTCGCCGGGAGAGGGCGCGCCGGGAGGCGGGTCGCCCCAGGGCGGGGCGCCGATGCCGCCCGGTTCCCCGGCGCCGGCCGGCGGGCGGACCGGGCCGGGGCCGCACACGCCTCCCGGCGGTGCCGTGCCGCACGGCGGACAGGTGCCCCCGGGGGCCGACGGCGCCCCCGCCGAGCCGGCCGCGGGGCAGGGCTCCGGGGTGCGGTTCGACCGGCCGGCCGAGCCCGAGGAGTATCCGCTCCAGGCCCCCGACCCCCGGGTGGCCGCCGAGGCCGTCAAGGTGTGCGTGGCCTGCCGGGCGGGCCGGGTCGACGACGACGGCTACTGCGAGAACTGCGGCCACGCCCAGCCCCGCGAGCGCGACCACATGGAGCAGGAGGCCGGCCCGGTCGCCGCCGTCAGCGACCGCGGCCTGCGCCACCACCGCAACGAGGACGCCTTCGGCATCGGCCGGACCGCGCTGCCCGACGGCGCCCCCGCACTCGTCGCGATCGTCTGCGACGGCGTGTCCTCCGCGACCCGCCCCGACGACGCCTCGCTCGCGGCCTCCCAGGCGGCCAGCCGCTCGGTGCTGGCCGCCCTGCCGCAGGGCACGCACCCGCAGCAGGCCATGCACGAGGCGATCGTCGCCGCCTCCCACGCCGTCAACGCCCTCGCCCAGGAACCGGCCACCGCCCGCGAGCACGCCCCGCACCAGAACGCCCCCGCCTGCACCATCGTCGGCGCGATCGTCACCGCGGGCCTGCTGGTCGTCGGTTGGGTCGGCGACAGCCGCGTCTACTGGGTGCCGGCGGACCGCAGTTCGGCCCCGGCCCGGCTCACCGAGGACGACTCCTGGGCCGCCCAGATGGTCGCCGCGGGCCTGATGAACGAGGCCGAGGCGTACGCCGACGATCGCGCCCACGCGATCACCGGCTGGCTGGGCGCGGACGCCTACGAACTGGAGCCGCACACGGCCGCGTTCAAGCCCGACCGGCCCGGTGTGGTCGTCGTGTGCACCGACGGCCTGTGGAACTACGCGGAGGCCGCCGAGGAGATGGCCGAGGCGCTGCCCCTCGACGCCTCGGCACGGCCGCTGCACAGCGCCCGCGTCCTGGTCGGACACGCGCTCGACGGGGGCGGGCACGACAACGTAACAGTGGCCGTCGTCCCGTTCCCCGCCCCCGCCCAGGGGGCAGGATCGGCCTGAGGCCGCGCGCCGGACGCACTCGGCGCGCACAGCCGTACACCTGGCTCATGACACGGGGAAGCCGGGCGGACCGGAGGGGACCGGTCCGCCCACAGTCGTCACCCCACGGCCGTGGGGTTCGCGAGGGGGATGTGAGTAGGCATGGCCAATTTCTCGAAGTCGAACGTGCCGCAGTTCTCGGTGGACGTCTACCAGAACGAGTACCTGCCGGAGGGCGGCCGCGAGGTCAACGCGATCGTGACGGTCAGCGCCACCGGCGGCGGCACGATCGGCACCGCCGTCTCCGCGCCGCACCTGTACTCGCCCGGCGAGGGCCCGTCAGCCGCCGTGGCGATCATGGTCGACTGCTCGGGATCGATGGACTACCCGCCCACCAAGATGCGCAACGCCCGGGACGCCACGGCCGCCGCCGTCGACACCCTGCGCGACGGCGTGCACTTCGCGGTGATCGGCGGCACGCACGTGGCCAAGGAGGTGTACCCGGGCGGCGGGCGTCTCGCGGTCGCCGACGCCCGCACCCGCGAGGAGGCCAAGAAGGCCCTGCGCCGGCTCAGCGCGGGCGGCGGCACCGCGATCGGCACCTGGCTGCGGCTGGCCGACCGGCTGCTGTCCAGCGCCGACGTCGCCATCCGGCACGGCATCCTGCTCACCGACGGCCGCAACGAGCACGAGTCGCCGAAGGACCTCAAGGCGGCTTTGGACTCCTGCGCCGGCCGTTTCACTTGTGACGCCCGCGGCGTGGGCACCGACTGGGAAGTGAAAGAAGTCACAGGGATCGCCTCCGCCCTGCTCGGCACCGCCGACATCGTCGCCGACCCGGCCGGCCTCGCCGCCGACTTCACGCAGATGATGGAGACGGCGATGGGCAAGGAGGTCGCGGACGTCGCCCTGCGGCTGTGGACCCCGGTCGGCACCACGATCAAGTTCGTCAAGCAAGTAGCCCCGACGGTCGCGGAGTTGACCGACCGCCGCACCGAGTCCGGTCCGCGCTCCGGGGACTACCCCACCGGCTCCTGGGGCGACGAGTCCCGCGACTACCACGTGTGCGTCGAGGTCCCGGCCGCCCACATCGGCCAGGAGATGCTGGCCGCCCGGGTCTCCCTGGTCATCCCGCAGCCCGAGGGGGCGGCGCAGAGCCTGGGCGCACAGGGACTCGTGAGAGCCGTGTGGACCGACGACATGGCCGCCTCCACCTCGATCAACCCGCAGGTCGCGCACTACACGGGCCAGGCGGAACTGGCCCAGGCGATCCAGCAGGGCCTGGACCTGCGCAAAGCGGGTGATATGGATGGAGCAACGGCCAAACTGGGCAGGGCGGTCCAGCTCGCGAGCGCGTCGGGCAACGCGGATACTGCGAAACTGCTTGCGAAGGTGGTGGACGTGGTCGATGCCACGACAGGTACTGTGCGACTGAAGACGAAGGTCGCGGAGGCCGACGAGATGACGCTCGAAACCCGGTCCACCAAGACTGTCCGTGTGAAGAAGTGACCTGGTCCGACGCCAGTGGGACGCAGAAGGAAGGGGGACGCGCCGACATGCCGACCTGCCCGAACGGACACCAGTCGGGTTCCGACGACTGGTGCGAGGTCTGCGGTCACCGCATGGCCGGTGCCGTACCCCCGCCTCCGCCTCCGCCCCCTCCGGCCGGCGGGGGGTACGGCTTCCCGCCGGCCCCGCCCGGCCCCGGCGGCCGTCAGCAGCCCGGTGTGCCGAACACCGAGCCCGAGCTGTGCCCGCAGTGCCGCACGCCGCGTGAGGGCGGTGCGCCGTTCTGCGAGGAGTGCCGCTGGAACTTCCTGACCAACACGGCGACCTCGTACACCCCGGCCGCGCCGCGTCCGGGCGGGCCCGGTGGCGCGGGCGGTCCCGGTGGGCCTGGTGGCCCCGCGGGTCCGGGCGGGCCCGGCGGGGGCTTCGGCGCTCCGGGGGCCGGCCCCGGTGGGCCGGGTGGCTCCGGCTTCGGCGGTCCCGGTGGGCCTGGCGGTCCCGGTGGCTCCGGCTTCGGCGGTTCCGGTGGGCCCGGGCGTCCCGGTGGTCCCGGCGGTGGTCCGGGTGAGCGGTTCCAGCCGCCGCCCCCGTCGTTCGGCGGCAGCGACTCCTTCGAGTACCAGAGCTCCCGTCCCTCCCAGGTGAACCGTCCCGCCGAGCCGATCCCGCCGGGCCCGCCGTTCGGCGGCGAGCCGTCGCGTCCGCAGGGCCAGGGCGGCCCGGGCGGCGGACAGCCCCCGTTCGGCCGCGAGCCCTCCAGCCCCGGCGGCGACCCCTTCAGGCGCGGCCCCGCCGGCCCGGGCGGTCCTTCCGGTCCCTCCGGCGACCCCTTCGGGCGGGAGCCCTCCGGCGGTCCGGGCGGCGATCCGTTCCGGCGTGATCCCTCCGCCACCTCTCCCGGCGACCCGTTCCGGCGGGAGCCCTCGGGCGGCCCGTCCGGCGACCTCTTCTCGCGTGAGCCGTCCGGTCCGGGCGGCCGTCCTCCGGGTCCGCCCGGCGCGGGTCCCTCCGGTCCCGGCGGCGGCCCGGGCGGTCCGTCCGGCTTCGGCGGTCCCGGTGGCCCGGCCGGTTCGGGCGGCCCTGGCGCGGGTCCCGGCGGTCCCGGCATTCCGCAGGCCTACCAGCCGTCCGGCTTCCCGCAGGAGACCGGCCGGACGCAGCCGGGCGGCGGTCCGTCCGCTCCCCCCGGGCAGTCCTTCGGCGGCGGTGACGACGACTGGGTGATCTCCCCGCCGTCGCACACCGGCCCGAGCGGTCCCGGCGGTCCCGGCGGTGCGCAGGGCGGCGGTTACGGCTACCCCCAGACCGGCGCGACGCAGGCCCCGCCCCCGTCCGGCCCGGCGTTCCCGCAGCAGCCTGCGACGTGGACGGCGACGATAGGCCCCGACCGCGAGTACTTCATGGCGATGATGCACCGCTCGGGTCCCGAGGCCACCGGCCTGAACCTGCCCGCGTACTCCCCCGAGCAGCAGCGCACACTCACCGGCAACCAGATCACCATCGGCCGCCGGCGCCACTCCACCGGCGAGACCCCCGACATCGACCTGTCGGTGCCGCCGGAGGACCCGGGCGTCTCGCACCAGCACGCGGTGCTGGTGCAGCAGCCGGACGGCAGCTGGGCGGTCGTCGACCAGAACTCGACGAACGGCACGACGGTCAACGGCGGCGAGGAGCCCATCCAGCCGTTCGTGCCGGTGCCGCTGCGGGACGGCGACCGCGTGCACGTCGGCGCGTGGACGACGATCACGGTCCGCCGGGGTTAGGTCCCTTCCCGGGGTCGGGTCCCTCGCCGGGGTCCGGCCCCTGCGCGGCGACCGGTTCCGGCGCGAGCGGTTCCGGGAGGGCCCAGGCGTACGGCCCGTCGGGGGCGTCGAGCCACGCCCACGCGTGCTCGCCGTCGACCGTGACGCCGTACCGCTCCCGGCCGGGCCTGTCCTCGCGTTCCCACAGCGCGTACGCCGCCTGCGGGTCGAGGGCGCCCCGGGTCAGGGTCAGCAGGAACCGGAACAGGTCGCTCCCTCGGGCCCGCTGCGGGATCCCGCCCAGCGGCACCGGTTCCGGCTCGGGCCGCCCGCCCCCGCGCAACGGCACGAAGTAGGCCGGGGTGTGCAGGAAGCGCCCCTCGGCGTGCGCGGCGTCCTGGACCGTGAGCGCGACCAGGCCGGTGGCCAGCGGCGCGAGCACGAGCCCGCCCGGACGGCACTGGGCCGTCCACGCGCGCGGGATCGTCGTCAGGGTGCAGGTCACGATGATCCGGTCGAAGGGCGCCCGCTCCGGCACCCCGCGCGCCCCGTCCCCGGTGACGACGGCCGGATGGTGGCCGGCCTCGGCGAGATGCCGGCGCGCCGACGCGGTGATCTCCGGGTCCAGGTCGACGGTGGTCACGTTCTCCTCGCCGAGCCGGTACGACAGCAGTGCCGCGTTGTAGCCGGTGCCGGCGCCGATCTCCAGCACCCGGTCGCCCTCCCCGACCCGCAGCTCCGCCAGCATCAGCGCCATCAGGGAGGGCTGGCTGCTGGAGGAGAGCAGTTCGCCGTCACGCACCCGGGTGGCCAGCGGGACGTCCTCGTACGCGCCCCGCAGCCAGCGCTCACGGCTGCGCGGGTCCGGGCTCCCGGCCCACCGCCGCTCGTAGCCGCGGGGGCCGCTCACGTAGTAGTACGGCACGAAGAGGTGGCGCGGCACCGCCGCGAAGGCCTCTGTCCACCCCGGGTCGGCGGCGAAGGCCCCGTCGGCCTCGATCCGCCGCACCATCGCCGCCCGCTCCGACGCGGCGAGCACCGCGAACCCCCCGCCGTCACCGCCGAGCGCGTCCATGCCCATGCCTCCACTGTCCTGCGGCGGAAGGCCTCACGCGAACACCATGGCTCGCTCGGGACGGGTCCTAGGGCTGGAGACCTCGGTCGGCGCGTCTGAGAGCATGGAGGGCGTGAAAGAGATTCGGCGCGGCACGCTTCAGGAGCAGACCTTCTACGAGCAGGTCGGCGGGGAGGAGACCTTCCGCCGGCTGGTCCACCGTTTCTACGCGGGAGTGGCCGAGGACCCGCTCCTGCGGCCCATGTACCCCGAGCAGGACCTGGGCCCGGCGGAGGAGCGCCTGGTGCTGTTCCTGATGCAGTACTGGGGCGGCCCGACGACGTACAGCGAGAACCGCGGCCATCCGCGGCTGCGGATGCGCCACGCCCCGTTCACCGTCGACCGGGCCGCGCACGACGCCTGGCTGAAGCACATGCGGGACGCGGTGGACAGCCTCGGGCTCTCCGAGGAGCACGAGCAGACGCTGTGGAACTACCTGACGTACGCGGCGGCGTCGATGGTGAACACCCCGGAGTGAACGGGCCTGGACCGGCCGGGACTTGGACCGGCCGGGCTGGGGTTGGCCTGACTGCGGCCGAGGCTGAACGGACCCGTCAGGGCGCCCGCTTCAGCGCACGCTGAGGCCCAGTCCCCCGCTCCCCGCCCGCCGTACGGCGATCGACCCGTAGGGCGTCCGCAGCCGCAGCCACGCCCCGGACGAGAAGAGTGCCGCGTCCTGCGCAGCGCCCCGTGTCCCGCCCGCGGCGGCCGGGCCGGCGGTCGGCCGCAGGAAGCCGAGGGACTGAGCGGCGTGCACCGCCCGCACGGGGAGACCGGTGTCGCCGACCGTCCGGGACCAGATGTCGCGGCCGATCCGGTCGAGTTCGGCCCGGGTGCGCCGCTCGGGCGCCAGCTCCTCCGTACGCCGCCGGAACTCGCCGACCGCCGCGCCGACCATCGCCCGCAGCTCGCCGGCCGCCGGAAGCCCCGCCTCGGGACGCCAGTCGCCGCGCGGCGGCAGCACGCCCGCCCACGGCGGTCCGGTGACCGCGGCGGGCACGGCCGCGGTCACCGCCGTCTCCGCCACGCCCTCCAGCAGCTCACCGGCGGACACCGTCACGTCGAGCGTGACGTCCAGCCCGCTCTCGTACGGCTTCGCCAGCCCCACCGCGCGCACCGCCAGCACCTCGAAGGACGGCGGCCGTCCGAAGACGGCGAGCGCGGTGCCGGCCGCCTGGAGGCGGACCGCGGCTGAACGGTCGTAGTGGAGCAGCCGGGAGAGGAAGGCAGCGAGGTCCGCCGCCTCCCCCTCGTCGGCGAGGTGGAGCACCGTCATGCGGCGACGGCCTCCTCCGCGTCGTCCCGGTACTCCGCCAGGAACTCCCGCTCCTCGGCGGTGATGCGGCGCGGGCGCTGTGCCTCGAAGTCGAACGGCACGATCACCGTCGAGGCGGTCACGTAGACGTGGTCGCCGTCCTTCACCTCATAGGCGATGGTGAAGGACGCCGCCCTGACCTCCGTGACCCACAGCTCGACGTCCACGGGCGTGTGCCGGTGGACGAGCTGCCGCTTGTAGTCGATCTCGTGGCGCGCCACCACGGACCCCTGCTGGAAGTCCTTCTCCGGGCGGAACAGGAAGTCGATACGGGCTTCCTCCAGGTAGCGGAGGAAGACCACGTTGTTGACGTGGCCGTACGCGTCCATGTCCGCCCAGCGCAGCGGGCAGCGGTAGATGTGCCGCAAGACCGATCAGCCCCGGGTCAGCTTCTTGTAGGTGGCGCGGTGCGGACGCGCGGCGTCCGGTCCGAGCCGCTCGATCTTGTTCTTCTCGTACGACTCGAAGTTGCCCTCGAACCAGAACCACTTGGAGTCGCCCTCGTAGGCGAGGATGTGCGTGGCGACCCGGTCGAGGAACCAGCGGTCGTGGGAGACGACGACGGCGCAGCCGGGGAACTCCAGCAGCGCGTTCTCCAGCGAGGACAGCGTCTCGACGTCGAGGTCGTTGGTCGGCTCGTCGAGGAGCAGCAGGTTGCCGCCCTGCTTGAGGGTGAGCGCGAGGTTGAGGCGGTTGCGCTCACCGCCGGAGAGGACGCCGGCCGGCTTCTGCTGGTCGGGGCCCTTGAAGCCGAAGGCCGAGACGTAGGCGCGGCTCGGCATCTCCACCTGGCCGACGTTGATGTAGTCGAGCTCGTCGGAGACGACCGCCCAGAGGGTCTTCTTCGGGTCGATGTTCTCGCGGCTCTGGTCGACGTAGGAGATCTTGACGGTCTCGCCGACCTTGATGTCGCCGGCGTCGGGCGTCTCGAGCCCCTGGATCATCTTGAACAGCGTGGTCTTGCCGGCGCCGTTCGGGCCGATGACGCCGACGATGCCGTTGCGCGGCAGGGTGAAGCTCAGGTCGTCGATGAGGACCTTCTCGCCGAAGGCCTTGTTCAGCTTGCTGACCTCGACGACGACGTTGCCCAGGCGCGGGCCCGGCGGGATCTGGATCTCCTCGAAGTCCAGCTTCCGCATCTTCTCGGCCTCGGCCGCCATCTCCTCGTAGCGGGCGAGACGCGCCTTGGACTTGGCCTGACGCCCCTTGGCGTTGGACCGCACCCACTCCAGCTCTTCCTTGAGCCGCTTGGCGCGCTTGGCGTCCTTCTGGCCCTCGACCTTCAGACGGGTCTGCTTGGTCTCCAGGTAGGTGGAGTAGTTGCCCTCGTAGGGGTAGGCGCGACCGCGGTCGAGCTCGAGGATCCACTCGGCGACGTTGTCGAGGAAGTACCGGTCGTGGGTGATCGCCACGACGGTGCCCGGGTACTTGGCGAGGTGCTGCTCCAGCCAGTTCACGGACTCGGCGTCGAGGTGGTTGGTGGGCTCGTCGAGGAGCAGCAGGTCGGGCTGCTCCAGCAGGAGCTTGCAGAGCGCGACGCGGCGCTTCTCACCACCGGAGAGGTTGACGACCCTCCAGTCGCCGGGGGGGCACCCGAGCGCGTCCATGGCCTGCTCGAGCTGGGCGTCGAGGTCCCAGGCGTTGGCGTGGTCGAGCTCCTCCTGGAGCTTGCCCATCTCGTCGAGCAGCGCGTCGGAGTAGTCGGTCGCCATCAGCTCGGCGATCTCGTTGAACCGGTCGAGCTTGCCCTTGACCTCGGCGACGCCCTCCTGGACGTTCTCCAGGACGGTCTTCTCGTCGTTCAGCTTGGGCTCCTGCATCAGGATGCCGACGCTGTACCCGGGCGAGATGAACGCGTCACCGTTCGAGGGCTGCTCCAGCCCCGCCATGATCTTCAGAACGGTCGACTTACCGGCGCCGTTCGGGCCGACCACACCGATCTTCGCGCCGGGCAGGAAGTTCAGCGAGACGTCGTCAAGGATGACCTTGTCGCCGTGTGCCTTGCGCGTCTTGCGCATGGTGTAGATGTACTCAGCCAAGAGAAACCGTCCGGCAGCTTGAAATCTGGCAGTGGGCAGATACACCCCATCTTGCCGGACGGCCACCCCTGGGGGGAAACCCGTCCGGGCGGGGGGCGCTGACCTGGGCTTTCATCGTTGCAGGTGGGGGCGGCTGTCCGGCGGCGGTCACTGAGGGGCGTCGACAGGTGGCTCCAGATCCCCGGCCGGTTCTTGACGGGTCCCCCCGGCAGGCCCCGTGGGCGGGTGACGCCGGGCGTGTGTCATACGTGAGGATTTTCTGCGGGACGGGACTACTGGCGGTGAATCTGACTTTAATGAAGAAACGCCATCCTCAATGTTTTCACCGTCAGGGTCACTCATTCGCCACGTATCCGGAGCGGAGCGGGCGGCGTTAGCGGGGCATGACGAAAGCTAGGTTCCATGGCTTGCCTCACCGGGGGGTGGGGGAGGGCGATCCGCCCGCGGCCCGTGACGCGGCGGCCGGGAGACGTGCGTACGCCGATGTGACGCGCTCGGCGCTCCAGGCGTGCGGCATCCTGCGCGGGAGCGCCGCGCGGACCGAACCGCGGGTCACCGATTCGCTGCTGCGCGAGTTCATGACTCTGCTGGAGGCCGCGCAGAACGAACTCGATCAGCGGTGGAACAGGCAGGGAAACTCCGGCTGCCGCGCGGACCACGTGTAACGGGGCGGATGTGCATGAATCACGAGTATGCGGATCCCTCTTTTCTACGGAATGAATGGTATGCCGACCCATATTCATATGGGCCGGGCATCGGACAGCCCGGCGGTCCTGTCGACGCGCCGCACACGGGCACTCCGCTCACCCCTCCCGACCCGGGCTGGGACCCGGTGGAGGAACTCGCCTACCTCTTGCAGGAGGCGGTTCCGGCCGAGCAGACGGCCACGGTGCCGGCGCCGCGCAGCGAGTCGCCGCCCGGCGGCGACAGCGCCGACCCGATGGAGAACCTGGCGCACATCACCGCCCAGTTGCCGCCCATCCGGCGTTCCCCCGCCGGGCATCGCAAGATCCGGGTGCACAGGCTCCGGCGCGGGTGGCTGCAGACGGGCAGCCTGGTGATCATCGCGTTCGTCGCCGTCATCGCGGCGGCGGTCAGCGTCTTCTGCGGTGTGGTCGCCTACAGACCGCTGCAGAACATCACGTCGGACCCGGAGAGCGGGGTCACTCCCTGGTGGCCTCTCCTGGTGTACGGGCCCTGGACGGTGGCCTCCCTGTCCATTCTGCGCACCGCCCTGCACCAGCGCCGCGCCTGGCACTCCTGGTTGATCGTGCTGATGTTCTCCTCCGTCGCGATGATGCTGTGCGTGGCCCAGGCCGACAGGACGTTCACCGGCGTCGCCGCGGCCGCCCTGCCCGCTCTCGCCTGCCTGGCGTGCCTGCAACAACTCGTCCGGCAGATCACCCTGACCCTGGCGCCCCGGCAGAGCTCGCCCCGGCCGCGACGCCGTCCGTAGCGCGGAGGTGCGAGGCCCCTGTCAGTCCCGCGCCTCGTTCTCCTTGCGGCCGACCAGCACCAGGGCTGCTCCACCGATCACCACCAGCCCTATCGCGGTGCCCGCGATGTAGGGGGTGGCGTTGGAGCCGCCCGTCTCGGCCAGGTTCGTGGCGGTGATCGAGCCGCCGCCCACGGTGGCGGGGCTCGGCTGGGACAGGGTCTGGGTGGTGAGGCCCGTCCTGGTCTCGGCGGACCTGGTCCGGCAGTCGAGGACGCCGGTGAAGCGGGCGCCGCGGATGGTGAAGTCGTAGGCCTGGTCCTCCTGGAGGGGGATCGTCACCGTCCGCGAGGCGCCTGCCGGGATCGTGTACTCGAAGCCCATCAGCTTGAAGGTGAACGGCGCGTCGCCCCGGTTGGCCGCCGCGATGTCGACACCGTTCGCGGCGCAGTTCTTCGCCGCGGACAGCGCCGGTATCGGACCGCCGGCGGCCCAGGTGGCGCTCGCCCCGGCGGAGACGGTGGACTCGCTGGAGCCGGCCAGTATCTGCGTCTGGCTGCGGCTCTCCGAGGTGAAGGCGCGGCCGACGGGGACGGTCGTCGAGGCCTGCACGGTCAGCTCGGCCGTGCCGGCTGCGGCGTCGGCGGGCACGTCGAAGAAGAGCTGGCTGCCGTCCTGCGCCGAGGTGACGGCCTTGCCGTCCTTGCCGACGATCCGCACTCCGCTGATGGCGGCGTCCGGCGGCGGCGCGACGGTGACCGCGCTCGCGTCGGTCCGCACGGTCACCGGGCCGAGCGGTGCGCCGGGGCGGCCTGAGACCGCGGCCCCTTCGAGGGTGAGCGAGGCCCTGGGTTCCGCCGCGTCGCGGGCGGCTTTCTGGAGGTAGTCCGCGAGCCGTTCGGCCTGCGGGTCGAGGGCGTCCACGTCCGCGCCGTCGGAGTAGCGCCAGATGGCCACCTGGGTACCGGCGGCAGCGTCCTGCTCACTGAGGCCACCGCCGATGCCGGCCTTCTTCGCCAGCGTGGCCAGGTCGTTGACCTGGGGGTAGGAGTTCTGCAGGATCCAACGGACCTTGCCGGCGTCCTTGTTGACGCCGAGCGAGGTGCCGCTCCAGGGCGTCTCGCCGTACTTGGCGTCCCGTTGCGTGGGCGTGTGCAGGTCGACGCAGTACGTCTGCAGCGTGCCGCCGCCCTCGACGGACATCTCGAACAGCCCCGCCGGGACCTCCTGGTCCCCGCTGTCGGCATGGAGGACGGCGGTGCCGTAGGTCTTGAGCCCTCCCATGGTCGCCGTCGCTCCGCCCTGGCTCTGCGGGGTCTCGTCGGCGACGGCCGTGCCCGCGGCGGTGGCGACGACACCGGCGGCGACCACACCGGACACCAGTGTCCCGGCGGCGAGGCGCACCGCGCCCCGACCTCGCGTGAACGGCGCGGCGAACGAAGAAATCACGCAATTCCCCTTCGAGCAGGACCGGTTGTCGTGGGGGGTACGGTCCCACCAGCAGAATCAGGAGCCCCTTGTGCTTTGTTCGGCATCCTAAGGACGCGGCACACCACCCTTCCCGACAAGCTCATCCGATGGGCGATCCGACTCGGAATCGTTATCCCGAAGATCGTCAACAGGCTTGGCTTATCGACAAATCCACCGGCCCGGGCCGGCGCGGACCGGTCGATAAGCCACTGTTCGCCCGTGTGCGGTCAGATGCTGGCGCTTGCTGACATCCCGTCACCGCCGCGTGCTCGGGTCACCGCCGTCCGCTCTCGTCGGCGCCGTCCGCTCTCGTCGGCGCCGTCCGCTCACGTCACCGCCGCCGGTTCACGTCACCGCCGCCGGTTCACGGTGCCGGGTGCCGTCTCGTTCTGTGTGGTCCGCGGCCGGTGTCAGCCAGTCGGGCTCGGGATCGGGCTGCGCTGCCGCCGGCCCCGGCATCCCTGCCACCGCGGCCGCCGGATCCGGCCTGACCGTGCGGCGGAAGGCCGCCGTCCCCCGTGCGAGGTCGTGGCCGATCGACACGGCGTCGATGTCGGCCGAGGTCCAGCTCTGCTGCCCCTCACGCGTCTCCGTGCGCACCTTCAGCCTGCCCTGCACGATCACCGGGTCGCCGACGTTCAGTGAGGCCGTCGCGTTCGTGGCGAGTTGTCGGTTGGCCCACACCGTGAAGAAGTTGGTGTGCCCGTCCGTCCAGGCGCTCTTCTCGCGGTCCCAGTAGCGCGAGGTCACCGCCAGCCGGAACCTCGTCGACGCCCCTGCCGCCAGCTCCCGGAACACCGGCTGCGTCGCCACGTTCCCCACCGCGCACACCATCGTCTCGTTCATTCGAGCCCCTCCCTCGCCCGGTCCACGCCGGGCCGACACACGTACGGGCCCGTCCCGTACGGAAAGCGTCCGGCCGCACCAGCCGCACTCCCGCGGCTGCCGCACCCACCGCGACGGCCGTGTCACCGCGACCGCCGCGAAACCAGACTGCCTCCGTCGAGCCGGGCCCGCCGGGCTCTGTGGACCACCGCCCGCCTGTGGACAACTCCCTCACCTGATCGAGGGGTCGAGAGATCGAGCGGTGAAACCAGAGGTTCCGGGACCGAGGAAGGCGTCACCCCGTCCCGGCAGCCACCCCCGTCGCGCTCGTCATCCCCGTCGCACTCGTCATTCCGGTCACCCGCCCGTACTGCTCGCGGACCTCCCGGTACCGCAGCAACTCGGCGGCCAGGGAGTCCAGGACCCTCGCCCGGCCGCAGCTCGCGGCGGCCTCCCGCAGTCTGCGTTCCGCGTCCTGGCCGTATCTGCGCGCCGGGCCGCGCGCCGCCATCCGGCAGCCCCACTCCACCAGCGGCCCACCGATGATCCCGGCCAGCATCAGCAGCACGGGCACGCCCAGATTGGGGGACATGACCCCGACGATCTGGCCGAACAGCCACAGGCCGCCGATGACCTGAAGGATGGTCATGGACGCCTGCGCCATCACCGCCGCCGGCCACCACCCCGGCCGCGGCGGGCGCCCCGGCGGCAGCCCTGCCTGCGCCGCGAGCTCGTCCAGCGCCTCCGGGAGCCCCTGCGCACCGCGCACGGCCGCTTCCCGTACCGCCTGCGCCCAGGGCGCGGGCAGGCCCGCCGAGGCCCGCTCGGACACCGTGCGCACCGCCTGTTCGACACGCTGCCGCGCCGTGGCCTCCTCGTCGGCCTGCGCGCGGAACGGCATCCGGCCGGTCGGAGGGTCGCACCGGTCCTGGTACCAGCGCCACAGCCGCAGCCACGGCGTGCCGCACGCCCGGTTGGCGTTGCGCAGCCAGGCGCGTTCGGCCGCCTCGCCCGCGGCGACCGCGCCCACCGCGTCGGCGAGCCGGGCGGCGAACTCGTCCCGCGCCTCCTCGCTGAGTCCGGTGCTCCGCCCGGTCACGTACACGGGCCGCAGCTCCCCCGCTGCGGCGTCCACGTCGGCGGAGATCCGCCGTGCCGCGGCGCCTCGCTCGGTGACGAACTGGCCGAGCAGTTCACGCAGTTCGCCCACGCCGTCCCCGGTGAGCCCGGACAGCGCGAGGACGGTCGCGCCCGGTTCGCCGTACTCGCCGAGGGCCACGCCGTCCTCGTCGAGCAGCCGCCGCAGGTCGTCGAGGACCATCTCGGCGGCCTCGCCGGGCAGCCGGTCGATCTGGTTGAGGACGATGAACATGACCTCCGCGTGACCCGCCATGGGCCGCAGATAGCGCTCATGGAGGACGGCGTCGGCGTACTTCTCCGGGTCGACGACCCAGATGACGGCGTCCACGAGTGCCAGGATCCGGTCGACCTGCTCGCGGTGCTGCACGGCCGCCGAGTCGTGGTCGGGCAGGTCGATCAGGACGAGCCCCTGCAGCTGCGCCTCCGCGTCGGCGCTCTGCACCGGACGCCTGCGCAGCCGGCCCGGGATGCCCAGCCGGTCGATGAGGCTCGCCGCGCCGTCGCTCCAGCTGCACGCGATGGGCGCGGCGGTGGTCGGCCGGCGGACGCCCGTCTCCGAGATGTTCACCCCGGCGAGCGTGTTGAACAGCTGGGACTTGCCGCTGCCGGTGGCGCCGGCGATGGCGACGACCGTGTGCTGCCCGGACAGCTTGCGGCGCGCCGCCGCCTCGTCGAGGACCCGGCCGGCCTCGGCGAGCGTCTTGCTGTCGAGCCGGGCGCGGGAGAGCCCGACGAGTTCACGCAGGGCGTCGAGCCGGGAGCGCAGGTGGCCGTCGTAGGCGAGCGGGGGGACGGCCTGGGGGCCGCCACCGGGACGGACCTCACCGACGCCGGGGGCCGTGACGGTGACGGTGGCGGTCTGCTCGGCGGCCGTGGCCTCGTTCACCCGGCGGGCGATCAGTCCGTCGTCCCAGAACTCGCCGCCCTCCTGGGGCGTGGAGGCGTCCCCGGCCGACGGCTGCATCGCCGCGGGAGGCCGCCCGCCGCCTTGGCGCACGCGCGCGGGGCGCTCGTCACTCCGACCACGGGAGGAGGCAGCACCGCCCCGCGCGTGGACGCCGCCTTCCACCTTCCGCACGTGTACGCCGCCGCTGTCATCCCTCATGCGTACGTCCCCGTTGCCCTCACGCGTGCGTGCGGGGCGGTCGTCGTCCTGGGCCCGTACGGAACCGTCGCCGTCCCGGGCGTGTGCGGAGCGCTCCTCATGGCGGTCGCTTCCCGGCGCCGCGCGGTCTGCGGCCGGGGTCCGGGCCTTGCGGTCGCTCGCGCCCTTCCGTGCGGCGCGGTCGCCCTCACGCCAGCGCGCCCACCCGACGCTCATCCGCCCCCGGGTGTGCTCATTGCCCTTCCGCGAGGACGGATGGTCGTCCGCGGGCGGTGAGGCGTCCTGGGCCGCCCCGGACGGCCCCTCGGCGTCCGCGGCGCCCTCACCGCCGTCACCGTCGGAGACCGCTTCCTCCCCCTCGTGCGCTTCCTCGCCCCGCACGGGTGCGCCGTTGGTTCCGGCTTCCCCGCCGGAGGCGCCTTCGCCGGACCCCGCCGGACCGTGATCGGCGTTTCCCGTGTGGTCCTGGTCTGTGACGGCGGTCACCGGTCACCTCTCCTTCTGCAGTACGGACAGCGCGGCGATGAGTTCGGCCTGCGGCTCGACGTGGACGTCGAGGCCGTCGAGCGGGGCGAGACGGCGCTCGCGTTCGTTGTGCATCACTCGGTCGAGGTACTCGGAGAGCAGCCGTCCGGCCCGGTCGCGCAGCCGCAGCGCGCCGTGCGCCCCGAGGCGTTCGGCGAGGCTCTCGCCCGCCGTGCGAGCCCTGCGGGCGCCGAGCAGGGCGGTGGCGACGAGGGCGGCGACGGTCTCGGGGTCGCTGGCGGCCCTGCGGTCCAGTTGGCGCACCTCTTCCTCGGCGCATTCCTCCAGCTCCCGCCGCCAGCGCCGTACGGCCATGCCGATGCGGTGCTCGGCGGTCTCCGGGGAGTCGCCGCGGTCCAGCAGGACCGGCGCGGCCGCGGCCGGTTCGCGGCGCCAGGCCTCGTCGACGCGTTCGTCGGCGGCGGTGACGGCGCACACCAGGAGCGCCGCCAGGCTCTCCATGAGGGCGTCGAGGAGTTCGCCGGCGGTGCAGTCCAGCGGGAAGGCGCGCCAGCGTTTCAGCGCGTCGCCGGCGAGCACGGACCCGTTCTGCAGCCGGCCCCGCACGCGCGTGTACTCGCTGTCGTACGCCCCCTCGACGGCCGAGGTGAGCCGCAGTGCGGCCGCGTACTGTGCGGCGGCGGCGCCGGCCAGCTCGGGCATCCGGGACTTGAGCGAGTCGAGGACGCCGTACGCCGTACGCGCCATCACCGCGTTGCGGGCGGCGGCGTCCTGGGCGTGTTCGACGAGCCAGGTGCGCAGCGGGGCCACCGCGGTGGCGGGGAGCAGGCCGCCGCCCCACGCCGACTCGGGCAGTTCGGGCACCGTGAAGCGGGGGAGGTGGCCGAGTCCGGCCTTGGTGAGCAGCGCGGCGTACTGGCGGGACACCTCGCCGACGACCTGGTGGGGCACCCGGTCCAGGACGGTCACGAGCGTCGCGTCGTACTCCTTGGCCGTGCGCAGCAGATGCCAGGGGATGGCGTCGGCGTACCGCGCGGCCGTGGTGACCATCACCCAGATGTCGGCGGCGCACAGGAGCTGGGCGGCGAGGAAGCGGTTGTCGGCGACGAAGGAGTCGATGTCGGGCGCGTCGAGGAGGGCGAGGCCGGGCGGGAGGGTCTCGGCGGTCTCGATGCGCAGGATTCGTCTGCTGTCCTGCCCGGGGAGCAACAGGTCGTCGTCGCTCGGCTCCTGATGGGGCACCCACACGCGGGTGAGGTCGGGCAGCACCCGCATGCCGCTGAACCAGTGATGGTCCTCCGGGTGGCACACCAGCACCGGGGTCCGTGTCGTCGGCCGCAGCACGCCCGCCTCGCTGATGCGCCGTCCGACGAGGGAGTTGACGAGCGTCGACTTGCCGGCGCCGGTGGAACCGCCCACCACGGCCAGCAACGGCGCTTCGGGTTGCCGCAGCCGGGGCACCAAGTAGTCGTCCAGCTGGGCCAGTAGTTCGTCGCGGTTGGCACGCGCGCGTGGAGCCCCCGCCAGGGGCAGCGGGAAGCGTGCGGCGGCGACACGGTCGCGCAGGGCGGAGAGTGCGTCGAGCAGCTGAGGCCGTACGTCCAAGGTCACCACATGCGAAGAATGCCCAATTTCGGGGGATTTATGAAGCATATAGACATGCCTGCGCGCCGATAGGACACAAGGGACGGAAGGTGCGACTGGGACAGAGGCGCGGCGCAGGCATAACGAGTGCACAACACCCGGGGCCCCGGGGACCCAAAAGCGATGCACGATTCGCACCTGCCTGCGATTATCAGGACCGCTTCACTGAACCTCCACATCGAGCCACGGAGGCGAAGCACTCAGGACAAGGAACCGGGAGCCCTATCCTTGTCCCCGGCAACGTCACGGATCAGCCCACACCAGGGCACCGGGTACGCGGCCACACACCCGGCCCCCGTAGCTCAGTGGATAGAGCAGGCGCCTTCTAAGCGCTTGGCCGCAGGTTCGAGTCCTGCCGGGGGCGCAAGTCTCCGCCCTCCCTATGGGAGGGCGTTTTTGCTGGTCAGCGCACATTCCACTCACCACGCCGAAGCCCCGGGCACTCCCCCGACGATCATGGGGAGGTTCCGGGCTGTCCGGCTGTCACCGGGTTTTCGCGGGTGGCTGTGTCGAATACGTGTCGAAGTTTTCGTCGAGAGCCTCAGCCTGCGTGGGCCGGCTCGGGGAGATCTCCAGCAGCCTCCAGCCGCCTCTTCAGGTCAGGCAGCTGCCCCTCGACACACCGTGCGTAAGTGGCCAGCAGGACCGGCACGCTGTTCCCGGCCCATTCGGCAACTTGAGCGGGCGGGATCCCGTCATTGAGCCACTTGGTAAGGCGCGTGTGCCGGTTGTCGTACACCCGCCTCCCCGGGGGCGAATCGAAGACGTGCGGAGGCAGGACGGCCTTGCGCGCGCTGCGCCACGCCCGGCGGATGACCGAGCCGGCGAGAATGCCGCCCGTCTCCCCCTGGAACAGCAGCTCACCGGGCTTGAGCTGCTCGTCCTCGATGTGCTGCCGCAGAATGCGCGTCTGGGCGGGATGCCCCGGCACAGTGCGCGTCTCGCCCTCGGCGCGGCCCTTCAGATCACGTTCCTCATGGATCTCTCCGGTGTCGGTCCACTGCTTGCCGACCTCCGGGGTCGCCGTGCGGATCAGCAGCTCACACCACTGGGCCCGGACGTCGGGGTCGGGAAGCGTCACGTCCTGCACTCGCATGGCTACGGCTTCCTCCGGCCGCAGAGCGCAGTAGTACAGCGTGGCGAAGAGCGCGTGCAGCCGCTTTCCCCCGCGCGGCCGGCACCGGATCCAGCCGAGGAGTGCCGCCGCCTGGTCCTCGTTCATCAGGAACCGCTTGTCCACGGCGTTGCTGGTCTTGGTGACGGCCGTCGACTCCTTCCCCTTGTGAAGGGGATTGGTCCGCAGGACCCGCCGCCGGATCGCGTGTACGGCTGTTGCCGCCGAGTTCCGACCAACGGGCGTCCACGTACCCGACCGCGAAGGCGTACCAGCTCATCGCAGCCGACTTGGAGCGGTGGGACACCGGCGGTCCGGTCGCGATGACGAAGGCTTCGCCCTTGCCCGTGGCCGCGAAGTACAGCAACCCCAGCAACCGCCAGCGCCCAACACTGGCCCTCACGGTCCTTCCCGCAGCCTGTATGACCTCCAATGACCGATCTCTGTAGAGCACGGATCAGAAGGTCATGCCCTCGGCGTCAGTGATGCCGAGGGCATCGCGGACTTGGCGCCGAGGTTGGGCCGGCGGCCGCCCATGGCGGCGAGACGTGATCAGCTTGAGGCGTGGAGTCCATCATCGCCAGCGCCATAGCCGTTCTCGGCACCCTGCTTGGGTCGGGGATCACTCTGGCGTTTCAGCAGCGCACCACCGACAGGAGCCATCAGTTCACCCGCCGCGAGAAGCTTCGGCAGGAGCGACTCGATGCCTACTCCGCCTACGCCGGCGCGCTGGTCAACTATCGCCGCTGCCTGGTTCATCTGTGGTTCTGTGAGCATGAGCAGCCACCACCGGAGGACCCCGACGCGGTGCGCATCCGCGCCTACGACTTGCGCTCCAGCGCCCAGGAGGCCCTCTTCCGGGTGCAGATGCTGACGGATGACGACCGGCTGAGCCGGACCGCGGAAGACGTGCTTGCGGACATCACGGAGCTGCCCAAAGCGGACGCCAGGGCTGAGCTGGACGAGCTGAGAGCACGGACCCGTGACAACATCAGCCGACTCGTCGGCTCAGCAAAGCAGCACCTTTGAGATACGTGCACAGGCCCCGGGCTGATTCCGAACGCCGACGGCGTTCATCCAGGTCAGCGCGGAAGCCGGGCCCCAAAGGCTCGCGGCTTCCCAAGCTGAGAGCGTCCGTTGCCACGGCGAGCCCTCGTCCTGCCCAGGCCCCCTACGTCGGTGGCACGTGTTTGAGTCACACGTAGTAAGCCCAAGATTGCAAACATGAGCAGCTGGGGAGATCCAGCGGGCCAGACAGCCAGTGTGCACTCATAGGGACCTTGGCCGCGGCGCCATCACGGTGCACGTCGCACGCCGGCAAACCGCTAGGGCCATCGAGGCCCAAGCTGAACTCGCCGCTTCTCAAGAAGCCGCCAACAGCGCGTCAGTCCGCCGACAATGGACGCAGCAACGCAGCGTCGAAGCCGCGCAGCGACTGCTGGAACGGCTTTCTGCGCTTATCGAAGTCGACCGCGCACCGCCGGTTCCTGTTTCTGGTCGCGGGCCGGGGTGTGGGGCCGGCCGCACGAGGCGGTGCTGCACCGACTCGATGACGCCGGCCTCATCGACGTCTCGCGCGTGGTCCTCGACTCCGCTCACGTGGGGGCTGGAAATGGGGGCGAACTCAAGGTCCGGGACCCCCTTTTTCGTGTCGATGTGGCTGCCGTCGATCACCGCCCGGGACCAGTCGATCTCGTTTGCCGCGTTCAGCTGGGCAAGCAGGATCCCATGCGGATCGTCTAACACCCCGACGCCGATCCACCGCTTGATCCGCCGCCAGCACGTCTTCAACGTTCGCCTCAGGTTCGCTCGGTAAGAAGTAGGCATGCGGATAAGCGATGCAACCCGTATGCAGAAGGCTAGTGATGGCAGTCGACGCAGCACCATCGGGGAAAGCGCAGGGCACCCGCACCACAAACCTCATAGTGTCACGACCGTCTCACTGGACTTGAACTCTTCCGGCAGCCCCTGGACTTCGGGCCCAGTTGGAACGGGCCTTGATTTTCGTGCGGGTGTCGAACGGCGCTCCGGAGAGTACTCCCGTCGGAGTAACGTCGTACCGCCTGTCTCCCGCGGGATGACGACCGCAGTATGACGAAACAGAACGGAATCGGGCCTAGCGTTGGGGCCATGCCGGAACTTGGTAGTCCACTGCGGAGGTTCGGGGTGGCCGCCAGGGCGCTGGCGACGGCGTTCCCTGTCGCCTCATGCGGGGTCACACGCCGACAACAGTGTGGGGCCCGCCGCGGCCGGCCCGCACAGTGCGCACGCGGACGGTCGTCAGCTCCACCACAGCCGCTGCGCACCGGCGAGCGGTTCCTCGACCTGAGCGCTGCCGCGGTGCGCGAGCAGGACGCGAAGACCCCCTGACGCATCTCGCAGACGGATGCCGTACGGATACCTCACCACACAAACGCCTGAAGAGAGGCACTGACATGAAGCCCATGGGACGCCGCGGCTTTCTCGCCGCCAGCACGGCACTCGGCATTGGTGCCGGCTTGTCCACGCACGCCATTCTCTCGGAAGCGAGCGAGAACGAGACTTCGGACAAGGCTTCGGACATTTTACGGCGGGACCAGGACCTGCCCTTCATCGGCGCGGAGGAGACCTTTTCGACTCCCACGTTGTTGAAGCTGAACTCCATCAATCAGGATCACATAGCGTTCCTTGAGGAAATTGGCCTTTCGGATCTAGGCCAACGCCGCATCGGCGATATGGATGCGGGGGGACTCAACGTTCAAATCCTCTCTGCTCATACACCCTCCGTACAAAACGTCCCTGGGCAGAGGGGCGTCGACCTTGCCTATCGCCTTAACCGGCAACTTGCAGACGGGCCGATCGCCAAACATCCGGACCGCTTCAAGGCTTTCGCCACCTTGCCCTTGCAGAGCCCGGAGGCGGCGGCGGACGAATTGGAACGCTCGGTTCGGGAAGATGGCTTCCTGGGCGCACTGACCAACGGCCACATCGCGAAGAAGTATCTCGATCATCCCGATTTCGAGCCTGTGCTGGCACGTGCCGTTGCTCTCGATGTGCCGATCTACCTGCATCCCGGCTATCCGGCTGACGAGGTCTTCAAGATCTACTACAGCACCACACGGTCTAAATACACGGAAGAGCACCAAGACTACATTTTCAGTGGGTCTGGATATGGCTGGCACCAGGAGGTGCTGACCCAGTGCATTCGGATGATCGCGTACGGGGTTTTCGACAGATTCCCCAAACTGAAAATCATCATCGGCCACATGGGCGAAGGTCTTCCCTTCTACTACGAGCGGATCGTCAATGACATGGGCGAGCCGACCAAAGACTCGCTCGAGAAGCCCATCGGGCAATACTTCCAGGACAACTTCTGGGTCACAACCAGCGCATTCCCCCAGACCGAACTGCTCGATCTCCTGCTGAAGTACATCAGCGTGGATCGAGTGATGTTCGCAACCGACTACCCGTTCGCGGACATAAAAGAGCAGACCGACTGGTTCCGCGGAGTCGATTTGCCACGCGAAGAGAAGGAAAAGATTGCATTCCGAAATGCAGAGAAACTGTTCAGAATGAAAGTGCCCGTGAAGTGATACGCCGGCGTCGGCCGGAGTGAAAGAATGCTTTGCTGTAAAGAGGATGCCTCACGTGCTCGTGTGGTGAGCTGCGGCATCATTGCTGCTTGTGGGTGTCGATCTGTCGCAGCGGCTGGCTCCTGACGGTCTGTGGGAGCTGGGCGCACCGTTGCTGCCGTCGTTCAACTCCCGTCCGCAGGGCGGCGGGACCGCTCCGTGTGACGAGCGGGCCGTGTTCACGGCGGTCGTGTATGTGCTGACCAGCGGGTGCGCCTGGCGGCATCTGCCGGAGACGTTCGGCGTCTCGCCTGCGACCGCGCATCGCCGGTTCACCGCGTGGACCCCGGCGGGACGGTGGCGTCGGCTCCACCGGGCGGTCCTGGACGAACTCGGTGCGCGGGGCGAGCTGGGCTGGGCCTCGGCGATCGTCGATGCCGCCTCGGTCCGGGCCAAAAGGGGGGCACGCTGACCGGGCCGAACCTGGTCGATCGCGGCAAGAAGGGCAGCAAGCTGCATGTGCCGTCCGAGGCCCAGGGCATCCCGCTGGCCGTCGCGGTGTCCGGTGCGAACACCCACGACAGCCTGGCTCTGAAGCCCGCTATTCCGCGGTATACCCGCCGTCCGCTCCCGCCGCGGGCCGCGACGGCGTCGGCCCGTCGAACTCCGCGCGGACAAGGCGTATTTCGGCAGCGCGTGCGGGTGGTCCGTTCCTCGGCGCGCGAGCAGCCCAACGGCTCGCCCTTCCGCGCGGACATGAAGGCCGTCGGGAGGCAAGGGGACTGGGAGAGCCGGACCGACGCCAAGGTGCCGGCGCCGGCGGAGATCGCGGCACGGCTCGGCATCGACGAGGGCGAGCTGTGCGTCCGTACGACGTACGAGTTCCTGGCCGACGGCAGGCCCGCGCAGTTGTCGACGAGTTGGGAGCCGTACGACCTCACGGCCGGCACTCTCGTCGTCCTCCCCGGGGGAGGGCCGCACGCCGGAGCGGGGGTCGGGAACCGCATGGCCGCGATCGGCATCACCGTCGGCCACGCCGTGGAGCAGCCGGAGCCGCGGCAGGCGACCGCCGAGGAGGCGTCACTCCTGGGCATCCAGAAGGCCGCTCTCGTCACGCACATCCGGCGGACGTACTACAGCGACCAGGGGCGGCCCGTGGAGACGGCGGACATCGTGGTGCCCGCCGCTCACCGCGAGATCGTCTATGAGATCCCGATCAACTGATAGCCGACGACGCTAGGGTCCGCACATGACCAACGACGCCCCGGCCTGTCCTGAGTGCGGCCAGCCCATGGAGTCCGGCGGCTTCGTACTGTCCAGGCGGGAGGACGACGCCCGACGGGCCTGCCGGTCGCTGTGGAGGTGTGCCGGTCGGCATGTCTGGTGGGGCTGGGCCGACCGGCCTGAGGAGCCACTGGAGGCCTGCTCGGTGCCGCAACTGTTCCGCTGACGTCCACCTGCACACGGGGCGCAAGTCTCCGCCCTCCCCTCGGGGAGGGCTTTTTGCTGGTCAGAGCACGTTTCACTCACCGCGCCAAAGCCCCGGACACTCCCCGACGATCATGGGGAGTTCCGGGGCTGTCCGGCTGTGGCCAGCAGGACCGGCACGCTGTTTCCGGCCCGTTCGGCGACCTGCGCGGGCGGGATCCCGTCATTGAGCCACCTCGTGAGACGCCAGTTGTCGTACACCCGCCTCCCCGGGGGCGAATCGAAGACGTGCCGGGGCGGGTCGCATGGATGCTTCCGGGTGATGCACCCGGAAACCCAGCGAGGCGCAGGCGTGGCCCCATGCCGGGGCGGGTCATGCTTCCGGTCGTGCAGACCGGTTCCTGCAGTACGAAACGCGCACAGAGGGGTCTCCCATGTCGAGCGAAGAGAACAAAAGGTTGGTTCGCCGTTTCTACGCGGAGATCGACAAGGGCAACGTGGAGGCCATGGACGAACTCGTGGCCGAGGACTACCAAGACCACTCCCCGCCCCCGTTCCCAGGGCTCGGATCCGGTCGCGAAGGGCTCAAGCAAGCGTTCCGCCTCTTCTGGGAGGCCACTCCCGGGATCCATGAGATCGAGGACCAGATCGCGGAAGGCGACAAAGTGGTCACCCGGCTGACGGCCCGTGGAGTGCACGAAAGGGACCTGCCCGGCATTCCGGCGACCGGACATCAGCTCACGATGACGGCGACGGTGATTCACCGCGTCGAAAACGGCAGGCTCGCGGAGAAGTGGTCGGACAAGGACCTTCTCGGCTTCCTCCAGCAGCTCGGCGTCATGCCGACGCTCGGGGGTACGCCGACTTAGTCCGCACGGCACCCTTGCTCGTGCAGCGGACCGACGGCGCCGATCGCGTCGGCCAGGCATTCGGCAGCGGCCGGGCAGGATGAGCGGTGATGGTGGGCGTCGCTGCTGGGCATCCAGAAGGCCGCACTCGTCACCCACATCCGGCGGACGTACTACAGCGACCAGGGGCGGCCCGTGGGGACGGCGGACATCGTGGTGCCCGCCCCGCGCACCGCGAGACCGTCCATGAGATCCCCAGCAACCGCTGGCGAGACACCTCCACGTCAAGGTTGTGGCCCGTCGGCTCGTATCGTCACGCCATGCGCAATGAGCGGCACGATGAGCAGTTGTCGGACGAGGAGTTGGAGTTGTTCCTCCAGTACCTCCACAGGTTCGCGAACCATGACCTTGACCTCTTCGCCCTCATGCAGGTTGGAGACCCTGAGTACCCCGCGTACGTATCCTTCAGCAGGAAGCCGGAAGCGGGTGTCGACCAGACGGCCTACCGGCGGCCGTAGGCCAGCTCCGGGTCCTGTCGAATGCATGTCGACGGCAGGTGACGGGCTGCCGGCGGAAGGGTTCACTGCCCAGGTCAGCGACCGCTCCCAGGCGAACGCGCCAAGCGCCTACCAAGCGCTTGGCCGCAGATTTCGAGTCCTGCCGGGGGCGTAAGTCTCCGCCCTCCTCACGGGAGGGCGTCTTGCTGGCCGGAGCACGCGTCGTCGAAGCCACTTCCCGCCGCACCAGTGCCTACCGGGCTGACGGCTCGCGCCGCCGGCTGGTCGGCACTTGGGCCCGATACGGGACGCGGTCCGTCAGGGGGGTGGTGGCGAGGTGGCGTACGCCGTCACTGCTGCCGTGCCGTCGTGGTGGTGGAGGCGTAGGGCGGTCGCCCCGGTCGCGGCTGCCGTCGCTGTCGCCGGAAGGCGCCTCGACCCCGTCACCACGTCCACGTCGGCCATCGCCATGGCTTGTGGCGCGGTCCGCTGGTCCGGCCAGGACAGGACCTTCGGGGGGAGTGGGGGTGCCGACACCTCCAGGCGGCGCAGCGGTACGGTCAGGCCCACGCCGAGGGCCTTCAGTACGGCCTCCTTGCGCGTCCACACCCGCAGGAAGGCCGACGCCCGCTCGGCGGGCGGGTGGGCGTTCAGGGCGGCGAGCTCGGCGTCGGTCAGCGCCACGGGCGCCACCGTGTCGACGTCGAGCGCGGCGCCGCTCCCGGTCTCCTCCACGTCGAGTCCCACGTTCGCGCCACGCGCGACGGCCACGCCCACGACGTCACCGCTGTGCGTCACGGAGAAGTCGACGTCGGCGAACGGGGAGCCGTGCGGCGCCGCGAGCCGGGGCTTGCCGTGCGGGCCGCCGCAGCGCGGGCACACGCGGCGCAGCGGGACCTCGGCCGGCGACACGCCGAGCAGCTCCCCCAGGGCGATACGGCTGAGGGCGCAGCCGAGCAGGAACCGGCCCCGGTCGTCGGCCCGGGCGATCGCCTCGTGCCGGGCACGCTCGACGGGGTCGAGCAGCGCTGTGAGCGGGGCCGCCGCCCGGGCGTCCCGCAGGCTCGCCCACCACACCCCGACGCTCACCTCACCGGGCACTCCGTCACCGCCGACCCGGCCCGCGCCTCTTCGTTCGGGAAAAGAACTCAGTGCACCGCGCGCAGCATGCGCGTCACGTTGATTTTCGTCGGGGAGAGGCCGAGTTCCACGCTCTGCATCATCCGCTCGCCGTTCAGGCGGCCGTAGGCGAGCAGGTCGACGTTGGCCAGGCTGAATTCCGGCCAGGTGTGAATGCTCAGATGCGAGGCGGAAAGCAGCAGAATAGCGGTGACCGCACCGTTCGGGAAAACATGCGAGGCCTCTCCGAGAACCTGTGCGTTTCCCTTTTCGGCGGCCGTGCGCAACACCTTGAGGAGGCGCTGTTCATCGGTGAGGATGCTGTGGTCGCTCACCCACACGTCGACGGCGTACGAGCACAAATCGTCGACGTTTATGCCCTCGGTGGCGAGGTTGGCGGTGTCAGTCATGGGGAATCAGGGAAGGCGAACCGCCGCCCCCGTCTCCTTTCATATAGATCTGCGCTGGTCCGTGTGGCCTTAGCGGAAGGTCGCGAGGCCGATATCCGGCACTCGGCGTCGCCCAGCCTAGCATCCGGGGCGCTCCACGGCTCGCGCGTAGTCGGCGCCATTGCCCGCCCGCCCCCCTCTCGCGCACGCTTCGGAATTCCCGTGATTCGCCTTGCGGGGCGGTATCGGATTCGATCTCGCGGCATTTCCGTTCCCCTTCTTCTCTTTCTGTTTTATCGACCGGTCGGGGAGGCCCGTGGGCAGCCCGTATACTCGTTACATCTGGATTCCATACAGCCCGCCCGGAGCAGCATTGTGAAAAACGCGCCTCGACACCGTCGGAGTACGACCGTCGATCAAGTGCTCACGGAAGTCGCGGACGCCGTCAGGCTGCAGGAGGGCCCGCCCGGAGTGCGGTCCGTCCTGCGGGCCCTGCGCCGCCTGGCTCCCGCCTCCACGAAGGACATCAGCCGCGCGACCGGCCTGCCCGTGCCCATCGTGGCCGCCCTGGGCAACGAGCTGCGCCGCCGGGGCCTGCTGACCGAGCAACGCCCCTCGCGGCTCACCCCGGCCGGCCTCGACCTCGTCGCCCGGCTCGGGATGGACCTCACCCTCGACGCCACCTGCACCACCTGCGACGGCCGTGAACTGGTCGTCCCGGAGGTGCTGGACGAGGCGGTGCGGCGGCTGCGCGCGATCATGGAGACCGGGCCGGCCGCAGACATGGCGATCGACCAGTCCCACTGCACGCCCGAAACCAAGGTGCGCCGGGTGCTCGCGCTGCTCACGGCGGGCGCGCTGCCGGGCGGCTCGCTGCTGCTGATCGGCGACGACGACCTGATCTCCCTGGCCGTCGCCGTGGTGGGGGACGTCCTCGGCGGGCCGATCGTCGAGCGGGTGACCGTCGTCGACATCTCCCCCGAGATCCTGGCCTACGTCCAGAAGGTGTCCGCCGGTCTCGGCACCCGCGTCGAGACCGTCGAGCACGACCTGCGCCGGCCGCTGCCCGCCGACCTGCACGGCGGTTTCGACGTGGCGATGACCGACCCGCCGTACACCCCGGAGGGCGCCCGGCTGTTCCTGTCGCGCGCCGTGGAGGGCCTGCGGCCCGGCCCGGCGCACAGCGTCTTCTTCTCCTTCGGTGGCAAGAGCCCCGACGAGATGCTGGAGGTCCAGCGGGAGATCATGGCGCTCGGCCTGGTCACCAACGGCTACATCCGCAACTTCAACGAGTACGAGGGCAGCGGCATCCTCGGCGGGGTCGGCTTCTTCCAGCACCTGCTCACCACCACCTCGACCGCCTCCCGCCAGGGCGACTACGGCGGCCCCCTCTACACCGGCGACAAGCGGACCCGGCAGCGCGAGTACACGTGCGTGGCCTGCGCCGCCGAGCTGCGCGTCGGGCCCGGCGCCCGCTGGACCTCCGTCGCCGCCCTGCGCGCCGACGGCTGCCCCCGGTGCGGCAAGGGCCCGTTCCGGCCGGGCCGACTGGTCTCGGTGGAGGAGGAGACACCGGCGGCGGACCCCGCCGCGTCCCCGGCGACGGCTCCCAGCGGGCAGCCCGCGGCCGAGGACCCGGCCCCGACCCGAGCCGCAGCCACCGCCCCGAGCCCCACCGCCACGCCCACACCCACCTCTCCCCGCCCCGCCTGGCACCCTCCGGCCCCCGAGGCCCGCGCCGCCCTCGCCGAGCGGGCGCAGCCCTACCTCACCCGTCAGGCCGACGAGCGCGACCTGCCCGCCATCGGCGAGTTCGAGGCCGAGATCGCCCGCGTCTCCTTCGGCGAGGACGCCGTCGACGACCCCGGCCGCTGGGCGTCCCGGCTGGGCCGGGCCATGGAGAAGTCGAAGGAAGGCATGATCGTCGCCCACCGGCCGGGCGAGCCGGCGGTCGGCTGGTGCTGGGTGAGCATCAACCAGAACGCGATGACCGGCGACCGTTACGCCAACTTCCGCTCCCTCGCCGTGGCCCCGCTCGACAACCGCGCCGACGTGGCCGAGCTGCTGCTCACCGCGGGCCTGGAGTTCTGCGTGGCGAACGGCATCACGGAGGTCGTCGGGCGTGTCCACGTCGGCAACGTCCCGATGCGCACCGTCTACCGCAAGTTCGGCTTCGACCCGGCCACCCTGACCATGAAGCTGCGTCTCGCGGAGGAGAGCGCCCGATGAGCGGGGCGAGCGGCTACGACCCCGACGGGATCAAGTGCATCGTCTGGGACCTGGACGGCACCCTGTGGGACGAGATCGCGGTCGAGGCGCCCACCGACGAACTGCCCGTGCCCCGGGCCCGGATGCTCGCCGCGATCGATGCGCTGGCGGGCCACGGGGTGCTCAGCAGCCTCGCGAGCCGCAGCGCGCCCGCGGTCCTGGACCGGCTGAACGCCGTACCGGAGCTGCGCGACCGTTTCCTCGCGCCGCAGGTGTCCTGGCAGGACAAGAGCGAGTCGCTGCGCAGGATCGCCAAGGACCTGGGGATCGCGGTCGAGGCGCTCGTCCTCGTCGACGACTCCCCGTACGAGCGCGCCGAGGTGGAAGCGCTGCTGCCGGGGGTGCGCACCCTCGCGCCCGAGGACGTGCCCGCCCTGCTGGCGGCGTTCGAGGGCCGGGAGGTCACCCCCGAGTCGCGGGAACGGGTGCGCCGTTACCGCACGGAGGAGACCCGCCGGGCGGAGGGCGAGCGTTTCCAGGGCACCCGGGAGGAGTTCCTGCGCTGGTGCGGGATGCGGCTCACCGTCGGCGTCGCCGAACCCGACGAGGTACCCCGCGCACTGGAGCTCGCCGCCCGCACCCACCGTCTCAACTCCTCGGGGCTCAGCCCGCGGCGGCTGAGCGGTCTGGCCTCCGAGGAGGGGCACGAGCTGTACACCGCCCGGATGGCCGACCGTTTCGGCGAGTACGGCATCATCGGCGCGGCCCTGGTGGACCGGACCGGCCCGGACCTCTGGTCGGTCCCGCTGCTCGCCCTGTCCTGCCGGGTCGCCGGGCGGGGCGCCGCAGCGGCCTTCCTGTTCTGGCTGATGGAGCGGGCGCGGGAGGCCGGCGCGCGGGAGTTCCGGGTCGTCCTGCGGCCGACCGACGCCAACCTGGAGATGCGGATGCTGCTCCGCCAGGCGGGCATGCGGCGCGTCGACGACGACCCGCGCCCCGGGCGGACGCCGGCGGACGCCGTCGCCGTCCTCGGCCGCTCCCTGCACGGCGACCTCCCGCAGTCCCCCGCCTGGCTGCACGTCAGCACCCGGACGCACCCGGCCCCGGCCTCCCGAAAGGACACCCCAGCGTGACGGACGCCCACATCCCCTCCTCCACGGACCGGACGCCGGACCGGACGGCGGTGGAACGGGAACTCCGCTCGATGATCGCCGAGGCGGCCCGCCTCGACCCCGCCGCGGTCGACCGGCTCCCCGCCGACACCGAGCTGTTCGGGCCGCTGATCGGCCTCACCTCGCTCGCCGGCGTGACCCTGCTGGGCGCGGTCCACACCCGCTTCGGGGTGGACGTCGCCGCGCTGGACCTGAGCCTGGACAGCCTCCAGTCCATCGCCACGCTCACCGACTTCGTCACCGAGCACGTCAAGCACGGCTGACGGCGGCGGGCTCACCGCTGTTCGCAACGGGTGATCCGAGCGGTCACGCCGTGACCTGCCCGGGCGCACGGCGTTGAACGGGGAGTGCGACGGCACGTCCTGCTGTCGCGTGAACCGAGTGAGTTTAAGGAGAACGTGATGTCTCGCATCGCGAAGGCGGCCGCTGTCGCCCTTGGCACCGGCGCCATGGTGGCCGGCGGCGCCGGCCTGGCCATGGCGGACGCGGGCGCGCAAGCCGCGGCCGTGGGCTCGCCGGGCTTCCTGTCCGGCAACGTCGTCCAGGGTGTGCTCCACCTCCCGATCAACGCCTGCGGGAACACCGTCGGCGCCGGCGGGCTGCTCAACCCGGCCTTCGGCAACACCTGCGCCAACGTCGACGGCCACGACTCGGACCGGGACAAGGACGACAGCGACAAGGGCCACCACCACGACAACGGCGGCCACGGCTACGGCAACTGACACCCGTACCGCGCGCAGCACGCGACGGAGCCCCGGCACCTCGAGCGCCGGGGCTCCGCCCGTCTCCGCACCCGCCGACGGCGGTCGACCGGAGGCCCGCCGGACACGGACCTGCCGACGGACGCCGACCGTCTCAGACGTACCGGTAGATCCGGCTCACGTCCTCCAGCCGGTCCGGGGTCACGTCCCACGGGGGCAGCTTCTCGTGCCGGGCGACGACCCGCCGGTACTGCCTGCTGCCCGACGCGGGCGGCTCCGCGGGCAGGTAGCGGTGCTCGCGGTGACGTCGCTGCCAGCGCGTCCAGAGCAGGTCGATGAAGGCGTGGTGCAGCCAGAAGACGGGGTCGTTGACGGAGGCGCCGCCCACCATCACCCCGCCGACCCAGCGGTGCACGCGGTTGTGGTTGCGCCAGGCGGCGCTGCCGGCGCCGCTGCCCCACCCCTCCAGTTTGTTGCGGAAGCCCCGGCGGGACGTGGAGTCCCACGGGGCGGTGTCGTAGACCGGGTCGGCCAGCGCCCAGTCCAGGTCGCTCTTCCTGGGCAGCTCGATCGGGTCGCGGGCGCGCCCCAGGTCCCGGGTGAGGAACCGCCGGTCGGTCACCCCGTCCTTGATGGTCCAGTTTCCCGTGGAGTACGCGAACGGCCCGGTCGTCACCTGGAGGTCGGAGCGCCGCCCGTTGCCGCCGAGCAGGTCGTCGCTCCAGGGCGCGGAGGTCGCGGAGCGGTCCCGGGTCCAGTCCCAGTACGGGATGGTCACCGAGGGGTCGACCCGGCGCAGCGCCTTCTCCAGGTCCAGCAGGAACTGCCGGTGCCAGGGCAGGAACGAGGGCGCCATGTGGGCCGTCCGCAGACCGCCCTCGCCGTCGGAGACGTAGTACTCGATGTGCGTCCGCACGAACTCGTCGTACTCGCCGCGTCGTTTGACCTCAAGCAGCGCCTTGACGAAACGTCTGCGCTCGGCGGCGGTGAGCGCGCTGACGTTCTTACGGGTGTACGCCATGGTGTTCCCCCCTGTGGATGTGCCCTGCTGCGGTGCCGGTGTCGCGGAGCTTCTCCCCGGGGCCCAGCTCGTCGACCGCCGCGCGGGCCGCCTCCAGCGGGGTGGCGTACGAGGCGTAGTGGTCGACCATGCTCAGCCAGGTGCCGTCGGCGCGGCGCATCAGGTGCAGCGGGCGGCCGTCGACGGTGACGCTCCAGCGCTCGCCGCCGACGGCGCGGCCCGACGACATGAGGACGCCCTGCAGGCGCCGGCCCCGGTAGGTCTCGTCGAAGGATGTGTCCGTGTCCGGCCCGGGAAGGTCGGTTCCGGGTGCGGGCCGGGAGGCGGCGACCACCGGCGCGAGCGCGAGCGCCGCCGCCGCGCCGAGCAGCCCGCGCACCACGTCCCGCCGTGTTCTGCCGCGTGCCGCGGGTCCTGTCGCGCCCACCGGCGCTGCCGTCACGGGTACTCCGTCGACGCTGACCATGGCCTGCTCCTCGTCCGGTTCGGTTGTCCACAGCGCTAACCGGCCGACGGGCCGCGGGGTCACGTTGAACGGCGGCGGGCAGGGCCGGAGGAGGGACGCGGACACGGGCAGGGCCCGGACGGAGGCCGTCCGGACCCGCTCGGTCACGCGCGCGGACCGGCGCGGCGGCTTCAGCTCCGCAGGCGGCGGGCGGGCAGGATGACGTGCGCCGCCGCCGTGAGGGTCTCCTCGGCGCCCGCGAACGCCGCCAGCGCCTCGGGCCCGATGTACGTGCCGGGGGCGGCCTCGGGCCAGGGGCGGGTGGTGACGACAAGGTAGGCGTAGCCGCGTGCTTCGGCGGCGGCGAGCCACTCGGCCGGGGGCACGCACTGCGCGGTGAGGCCCCCCAGGGTGAGGACGGCCGCGCCCGACTCCACGAGCAGACCGGCCGCCAGGCTGGGCTTGGCCATGCCGTCGACGAGGTCCCCGCCGACGGGCAGCTTGTTCTCGGTCAGCAGGTGCTCGATGGCGGCGGTGGAGGCTTCGGGGCCGTCCGCGGCGTCCCCGAGGGAGTACGCGAGGAGGTACGGCATGTCGCCGCCGTCAGGGGCCTCGCCGCTCCACGGGACGACGACGAGGGTGCCCAGGTCGGCGGCGCGGGTGGCGCTGGGGGTTGAGGTCATCGCGCGACCATATAGGCGCGACGGCATACGGCCTGACGGGTTCTCACCCGCGCGGAGGACGCCGGACGGGTGCTCCACACGAACGAGGGGACGCGTGCGGCACTGGCCTCGAACAACGGCGAGGGCCGGTCCCGTACGCCGTCGTACGTCAAGGGACCGGCCCTGCGGAAGCCTCTGTGCGGGCGGGTCAGCCCTGCAGCGGCAGTCCGCCGAGGAGCGGGGTGCTGTTGAGGGCGCCGGTGGCCTCTTTGACGGTGTTGAGCGCGGAACCCTTGTTCTCGGTGTTGAGCGCGTTCGACTGGTGCTGCAGCGGCATCACGTCGACGGGCCCCTTGGTGAGCGTGTTCACGGCGCCGTTGAGGCTGGAGGGCGTGAGGTCGGCGGTGCTGTGGGCGAACGCCGGGGCGGCGGCGCCGGCGATCACCATCGACCCGGCAACGACAGCGGCAGCCTTCAGGGACTTCATCGGGTTCCTTTCTGCGGCGACTTCAGTCACCAGGAGGAATGTGACGCCCTGCCTAACGATCCCCACGGCCCGCGGAAACCCCGTCCGGGTAAATTGCCCGCGCCGTGAAGGGGGTGCGGGCAGGCGGGCGTCACCTGGGGGGCAGCCCCTCCGTCGGGCGCGCGGGTGGGACGGCCGGCAGGAGCGGGGCCGCCGGGAGGGCTGAGGGCGCGGGCGGTGCGGGTGGTGCGGGCGGCGTCATCACACCGGTGGCAGTGGCCCCTTCGGTGGGCGTGGTGGCCGGGGTCGCTTCGGTGGCGGCCTGGGGCTCCGCCGGGAAGGCGGGCGGCTCCACCAGGCCGGCCGGGGTCGGGGCGACGGGCTCGTCGTCGGGCAGGGTGGCCGTGACCAGGTCGAGCAGACCGCTCACCACGTCCGTGGCCGCCGACACGACCTGGGCGACGTCACCACGGGTCACCACGGCGAGCAGCGCGTCGAGCGCCGCCCGCAGCTCGGCCAGCGCGTCGGCCCTGCTGTCGGCGGGCCCGGCCGCCGGGCCGGGAACCGCGGCAGTGGCCGTTCCCGTCGCGGGTGTCGCCATGCCGGCGGACGGCGTGCCGGCAGCCGCGCCCCCCGACGACGTCACGACGGAGGACGTCACCGCGCCGCCCCCGGAGACGACCGACGTGGACGTCGACGTCGATGCCGATCCCGACGTGAACGTCGATGTCGTCGCCGACGTCGTCCCGTCGCTCGCCACCGTGATCATGTCGAGCGCCTGCCGCACCGCGTCACTCAGTTGCTTGACCTGATCAGGTGTCATCGGGCGCTGCTCGGAGGGTAGTGCGGAGGTGAGCAGACCGGTGACCGGCGTGAGCACGGCGCCCAGCGAGCCCGGGCCGTCGAGCCGGCGGAGCAGCACGTCGACGCCGGGGGCGGCGGGCGCCGCGGCGGTGGGCTGAATGGTCGCTTCCCCGTCCACCGCGAGGGCGGTGGGAGCGGCGATGCCGAGAACGAGGGTGGCGCAGAGCGCGCAGGACGCGATACGCCGTACGGGGGGCAGACCACGCATGAGGGGTTCCTTTCGAAGTGCGACGGGGCGCACCTCCACGGTGAGAGGGGCGGTCACACTCCGCAACAGGTCGATCGCCGTTCGTGTCGGCGGGGGCGGCCCGGCAACGCGAACGGCCGCCCTTCCGACGGAAGGGCGGCCGCAGACGACCACGTCGAGGACGACCTCGATCGAGGTGAGGTCAGTCGCTGTTGACGCAGGTGTTGCCGAACGCCGGGTTCAGCAGGCCGCCGGCGTCGATGGTGTTGCCGCAGAGGTTGAGCGGGATGTGGGGCGCGACCTGGATGACGTTGCCCGACAGCACACCCGGGGAGTGCTCGGCGACGGCGTTCGCGCCGCTGTCGGCGACGGCGATCCCTGAGGCGCCGGCGACGGCCGCGGCGGCAACGGAGGTCAGGGCCAGGCCCTTAGCGATACGCGACATGGAGAAGTGCTCCTTGGGGTTTCGATCACAACACCCGGGCGGGGATGCCCGACCCTCTGTCAACGCGTGACACGCCCTGGAGTTGTGCCGCCGTTGGGGTGAACCAAGAGAGGCGCGAGCTTGACGATCGAACGTACGTACGTGCGGCCGTTCGGGTGATTCACCGCGCCCTTCCAGCCGCCGGCGCGTTAACGGACGTTTCCATTCCGGCGTCCGCTCCGGCGAACCCCACGCTCAGCGCGCCGGGCCGTCCGCGGAGGCGCGCGTTCCGGCGCACGGCCACCCCTCGGCACCCGATCGGCCCTGTTCGATACCGCGCGCGGGTTTCGAGAAAGGCGGTGACCAGCGGGCCTTCCAGCTCGTTTTTTCGCCCGTACCCCGGCGTCGGCCCGTGAGCGAGGAAACCGCGCGATGCACCAGCCAGAACCTGACTTCGCACCGCGGGTCCTGCACCTCACCCAACCAGTGGACGGTGGAGTCGCCCGTGTGGTGACGGACCTGGCGCGGGCTCAGCTCGCCGCCGGGATGCGCGTCACCGTCGCGTGTCCCGAGAGCGGCCTCGCCCGGGACCTGAGGTCCCTCGGCGCGGACGTACGGCGGTGGGAGGCGACGCGGGCGCCGGGCCCCTCGCTCCCCGGAGAGGTCCGGCGGCTCGGGCGGATGCTGACGGCGGTACGGCCCGACCTGGTCCACGCGCACAGCGCCAAGGCCGGGCTGGCCGGGCGGCTCGCGGTGCGGGGGCGCGTCCCGACCGTGTTCCAGCCGCACGCCTGGTCCTTCGAGGCGGTCGGCGGCTCCACCGCCGCCCTGGCCCTGCGCTGGGAGCGGCTCGGGGCACGCTGGGCCCACCGGCTGGTGTGCGTGAGCGAGGCGGAGCGTACGACGGGCCGGCGGGCCGGGATCGCCGGGCACTGGAGCGTCGTACCGAACGGCATCGATCTGGACCGCTTCCATCCGGCCCCGGTGGACACCGTGCGCGCCGCGCTGCTGCCGGACGCCGACCCGGCCGCGCCGCTGGTGGTGTGCGTGGGACGGCTGTGCCGGCAGAAGGGGCAGGACGTGCTCCTGCGGGCGTGGGACGCCGTGCTGCGCCGGCTGCCCGGCGCCCGGCTCGCGCTGGTCGGCGACGGTCCGGACGGCGAGGAACTGCGCTCCCGCGCACCGGAGTCGGTGGTGTTCGCGGGCTCGGTGGCCGACGCCGTGCCCTGGTACCAGGCCGCCGACCTGGTCGTCCTGCCGTCCCGCTGGGAGGGCATGGCGCTGGCCCCGCTGGAGGCGTTGGCCTGCGGGCGGCCCGTGGTGGTGACCGACGTGGACGGCGCCCGGGAGAGCATGCCGTCCGCGCTCGCACCCCGCTGCGTGGTCCCGCCCGACGACCCCGCTGCGCTGGCCGGGGCGGTCGTCCACCTGCTGCTCGATCCGCTGCTGCGCGAGTCCCTCGGCCACGAGGGGCGCCGGCACGTCGTCGACGCGCACGACGTACGGCGTACCGCGGCCGCTGTCTCGGACCTGTACCGCGAACTGCTCGCCGGGACAAGGCCGTTCGCGCCGCCCGCCACCCGGCTCCCGTCTGCCGCGCACCCGGCAGGACCGGCCGAACCCGATGGACCGACCGGCCTCACCGACCACGCCCCGTCCACCGAGCCGTCCGAACCGTCCGAACCGTCCGGTCCCTGCGATTCCTCCGATCCCTCCGGCCCTTCCCGAGCGCCGCACCCGTCTCGAGCGCCAGAACCGCCCGACCCCGCCCCGTCGGCCGACATCCGGTCGACCGGCGCCCCCGCCGAGCGCCCCACCGCCGCACCACCCACCACCGCGCGCCCCACCGCCGAGCCGCCCGCCGGGCGGTCCACCGACGACATCTCCAACGAGCGCAGGGAGTCAATCCACTCGTGACTGCGGAAAGCACCTTCTCCACGCCCGGAACGCAGCCAGGATTCTCACCCGTCGCGGTCATCCCGCGGCACGACGACCAAGCCGGATTCCGATTCCCTGTCCGGCGGCCCCCGGCGCGGGCCGCCTCCCCCCTTCCCCTCCTGCTGGCCGACGGCCTCGGCGCGCTGGCGGGCGTACCGGTCCTGGCCGGGGCCGGACAGCAGCCGCTGCTGCTCGGCGCGCTGGTCACGACCACGCTGCTGCTGCGCGCGCACCGGCCGCGCCCCGTGCACGGGGTGCTGGACGAACTGCCCTCGGTGTGCGGCCGGATCGCGATGGCGTGGCTGACGCTCGCGGCGCTCGTCGCCGCGTCCACGCCGGCCCACGCGCTCTCCTGGCCCACCCTTCTCGTGGGGTCCGCCGTCCAGGCGCTGGTCTGCTGCGCCGGGCGGGCCCTCGTCCACCAGCGTCGCCGCCGGGCGCTGGTGCGCCGACCGCACGCGGCGCTCGTCGTCGGCCCGGTGCCGACGGCTCGGCGCGTGGCCGAGGCCATAATGCGGCTGCCGCGGTACGGCATCGAACCCGTCGGCATCGTCGCCCGCCACCACCACGACGGCGCCGACGGGCTTCCCGTGCTGACCACCGGCCAGGAGGTGCAGCGGGCGCTCATCCAGAACGGCGTCCGCGACGTCCTGTGCGTGGACCCCGCGGTGCGCTCCACTCAGGGCCCGCTGCTGCGGGCGCTGGCCGAGTCGGGCTGCACGGTGTGGGAGCTCGACGCGGACAGCCCTTCGTACGCGAGCCGTGAGCAGCTCGCCGGGTTCGCCTGCCGTCGCCTCGACATGGGCGTCGGCTACCCGGACAGCCGTGCCAAGCGGCTGCTGGACATCGTCGTCTCCGGGACGCTGCTGCTCGCGATCAGCCCGCTGCTGCTGCTGTTCGCGCTGGTGCTGCGGCTGACCAGCGGGCCGGGCGTGGTGTTCCGGCAGGAGCGCGTCGGCAGGGGCGGGCGGCCGTTCACCCTGCTGAAGTTCCGCACCCACCGGCCGGCCGACGCACGTGAGTCGGCGACCCGCTGGAGCGTGGCGGACGACCAGCAGATGAGCCGCTTCTGCCGCTTCCTGCGGCGGAGTTCGCTGGACGAGCTGCTCCAGCTGTGGAACGTCCTGTGCGGTGACATGAGCCTGGTCGGTCCACGGCCGGAACGGCCCTACTTCGTACGGCAGTTCAGCCAGACCTACCCCGGATACGCGTCCCGGCACCGGATGCGGGTGGGCATCACCGGGCTCGCCCAGGTGCACGGGCTGCGCGGTGACACCTCCATCGAGGACCGGGCCCGTTTCGACAACGCGTACATCGACAACTGGTCGCTGTGGCAGGACGTCTGCATCCTGCTGCGCACCGCGGCCGCCCTCGTGCGACCGACCGGGAGCTGAGCCGTCCGATGAGTCACGCCCTGCTGCCGCCGCGTCTGCGGAGCCTGTCGCCGGTGCTGCCCGTCGTCGCCGTGGTCGCCCTGCTCGCGCTGCCGGTCTCCCCCGGCGGTGAGGGCGGGGCCGGGCCGGCGGACGCGCTCTCCGCGCTCGTGGTGCTGTTCTGCGCGGTCCGGCTGCTGCGGCAGCGGCGGCGTCCCCTGTCCCGTACGGCGGCGGTGGTCCTCGGGCTGCCGGTGGCCGGGCTGGCGCTCGCCGCGATGGGCGCGGGCTCGGCGGGGGCGGGGGTCGCCGGCCTCGGCCGGTACCTCCAGATCTTCGTGATCGTGCCCGCTGCCGTGCTGCTGCTGATCCGCGGCCGGCCCGACTTCCGGCTGCTGGCCTGGTCGTTCGTGGGGCTGGCGGGGTGGCAGGGGACGGTCGGCGTGCACCAGTTCGTCACCGGCACCGGAGCCTCTTACCAGGGCGAGGACATCCGCGCGGTCGGTACCTTCGGCCCGCAGGACGTGATGGGCATGGCGACGGTGGTCTCCTTCGGGCTGGTCTGCGCGGTGGGGCTGTCACTCGGGCAGGGCACCGTGCGGCAGCGGACCGTCGCCGGTCTGTCCGCGCTCGCCCTGCTGGCGCCGCTCGCGCTGTCGTTCAGCCGGGGCGCCTGGATCGCGACCGGGGTGGCCTGCTCGGCGCAGCTGGTGCTGGCCGGGTTGCGGCGGGCGCTGAAGGCGGCCGCGGTGGCGGCGGCGCTGGGCGTGGTGCTGGTGGGCGGCTTCGGGGTCGGCTCGGCGATGCTCCAGGAGCGCGTCGGCAGCATCACGCAGGTCGCGGACGCCCCGGACCAGTCGGTGACCGACCGGTACACGATGTGGGCGGCGGCGCTCGGCATGTGGCGCGAACAGCCGGTGACCGGCGTGGGGTTGAAGGGCTTCCCCGAGCACCGGGACGCGCACGCCTCGCTGGCGCTGTCCGCCGGCAGCGACACCGCCGGCGCCGGGTCGGGGTTCGTCAGGCAGCCGCTGCTGTCCCCGCACAACATGTATCTGCTGGTCCTCGGCGAGCAGGGGCTCGTCGGGCTGCTCGCCCTCGCCGGCAGCTGGCTGGCGCTGCTGGGCTGCGCGCTGCACGGACTGTTCCGGGTGCGCCGGCTCGGCTCGCCCGGTCTCGACTGCGCGCTCGTCGCCTGCGGCCTGCTGATCTGGCAGCTGACCGACTTCCTGTACGCCGACATCGGCGGTCCCTCCACCGTGCTGACCGCGATCTGTCTGGGCCTCGCCGCCTGGTGGGCCCTGGCGGCGCCCGGCACCCCCGAGGAGGCGCCCTCCCGATGACGGTGACCCCTCCCAGAACACCGGGCCCGCACCCCGTCGCGGCCGAAGCCGCCGGCTCCCCCGCCGGCGGCGCCACCGCGTTCACCGTCCGCGGCGGCCCGGACGGCGACGGCGAGCACTCCGGGCGGGAGCGCGCCGCGACCGCGGCCCCGCCCGTGCCGGGTGGCTCGGCGCCCCGCGTGGAAGACGCCCCACCGCCGGGCGTCCCGACCCCGGCCCCGCCCGTGCCGGGTGGCTCGGCGCCCCGCGTGGAAGGCGCCCCGCCGGCCGCACGGGCCGACCCGTGCCCCGAGAAGCCGACCGAGCCAGCCCCACCCACCGAGGACGGCGGCACCGAGCCCGAACTCCCCCCGGCGTCTAGGCGTTTCCTCGCCAAGGCCGCTCTCGTCACCGCCGTGCTCTCCGTCGCCGGGGCGCTGCTCGGGCTGGTGCGGGACCAGGCGCTGGCGCGGCTGTTCGGGGCGGGACGGGACACGGACGCGTTCCTCGTGGCGTGGACCGTGCCCGAGTTCGCGGCCACGCTGCTCATCGAGGACGGGTTGGCGTTCGCGCTGATCCCGGCGTTCAGCGTGGCGCTGGCCCGGCGGGCCGAGGGCACACCGGGCGACCCGGTGCGCGCCCTGGTCGCCGGGACGCTGCCTCGGCTGTCGCTCGCCTTCGTCGCCGTCGGCGCCCTTCTCGTTGGCGTGGCACCGCAGTTGGTCGAGCTGCTCGCTCCCGGCCTGCCCGACCCCGGGCTCGCCGTCGACTGCACCCGGCTCACGGCGACCTGCGCGGTGAGCTTCGGGCTCGCCGGGTACTGCAGCGCGGCCCTGCGCGCGCACCGGCGGTTCGTGGCGCCCGCGGCGATCTACGTGGCGTACAACGTCGGCATCGTCACGGGGATGTTCGTCCTCGGCGGGAGCTGGGGGGTGCGGTCGGCGGCGGCCGGGGTGGCGGTCGGCGGTTTCCTGATGGTCGCCGTACAACTTCCGTCGCTCATCAAGCAGTTGCGGAAGAGGGGCGCGTCCGGGCCCGCCGGTGGGGGCGGTGAGGAGCCTCGGGCGCTCGGCGGGGCCGTCGTGGCGACCGTGCTGCTGTTCGCGCTGTGCCGCCAGTCGCAGGTCCTGGTCGAGCGGTTCCTCGCCTCGCATCTGCCGTCGGGGGCGATCTCGCATCTCAACTACGCCCAGAAAGTGGCCCAGATGCCGATGATCCTGTCGGTGATGCTGTGCACGGTCACCTACCCGGTGGTCGCGAGGGCGCTGGCCGAGGGGGACGTCGAACGGGCCCGGGACCGGGTGGAGCGCGATCTGGCGCTGGCCGTCTGCGTGGTCCTGCTGGGCACGGCCGTGGTGGTGGCCTGCGCACCGCAGATCATCGAAGTCCTCTTCCAGCGAGGCGCGTTCACCGCGCGGGACACGGCGGCCACGGCCGGTGTGATGCGGGTGTACGCGCTCGGGCTGCTCGGCCAGACCATGGTCGGCGTGCTGGCCCGCTCGTACTTCTCGGCGGGCCGCGCCGCGTGGTACCCGTTCGGCGCGATGGCCGTCGGCATCGTCGTGACCGCCTGGTCCGGCGTGCTCGCCGTCGGCCCGTGGGGCGTGTACGGGATCGCCGCCGCCAACGCGGCCGGGATCACCGTCACCGCCCTGGTGCTGCTCGCCGGCGCCCCCGCCGGCCTGCCCGGGCTGCGCTCCGGGCGGCACGGCCTCCCGCGCTGTGTGCCGATCCGCGTCCGGCCCGTGCTGGGCGAGCTGAGCCGCCCGCTGCGGGCGGCGGCGCTCGCCACACCCGCCGGGGCGTTCACCGCGAGCCGGATCGACGGCGCGATACCCGCGCTCGCCGCCGGAACGCTCACGGTCACCGCCGTCTTCCTGCTGGTCGGCCGGGCCCTGAACGCCCAGGGCGTCGACACCGCACTCCGTTTCGTCCGTTCCGCGACCCGAAGGCTCCCGCATGTCCGTTCCCGCTGACACCGCCCGACGACCGGCCCCGGCTCCAGGACCGGCCCCGTGGGTGGCGATGTACCACTCCGTGGGCGACTGCTCCGACGACCCCTACCGCATCACGGTCACCCCCGAACGCCTCGACCGGCAGCTGGCCTGGCTGACCCGGCGGGGCCTGAGGGGCGTGTCCGTGCGCGAGCTGCTCGCCGCCCGCGCGCGCGGCGAGGGCCGCGACCTGGTCGGCCTCACCTTCGACGACGGATACGCCGACTTCCTCACCGGCGCCCTGCCCGTGCTGCACCGCCACTCCTGCACGGCCACCCTGTTCGTGCTGCCCGGCCGGTACGGCGGCGACAACGCCTGGGACCCGCTGGGCCCGCGCAAGCCGCTGCTGAGCGCCGACGGCATCCGGGAGGCCGCCGCCGAGGGCGTCGAGATCGGCTCGCACGGACTGGTCCACCTCGACCTGACGAAGGCCGACGACCCCACGCTGGCCTCGGAGACCGTGGAGAGCCGGATCGCGCTGGCCGAGCTGCTCGGCGTCGACGTCGAGGGCTTCTGCTACCCGTACGGCACCGTCGACCGGCGGGCCGTGGACGCCGTGCGCGAGGCGGGGTACGCGTACGCGTGCGCGATCGACCCGGGTCCGCTGAACGGGGTGCACGCCCTGCCCCGGGTGCACGTCGGCCAGAACGACACCTCCGCCCGGCTGTTCCTGAAGTACCGGCTGCACCGGCTGCGCCGGCGTCCCGTGGAGGGGCTGCGGTGAAGGCCCTGCACATCATCACGGGGCTCGGCGTCGGCGGAGCCGAGCAGCAACTGCGGCTGCTGCTGCGGCACCTGCCCGTCGACTGCGACGTCGTGACGCTGACCAACCCGGGGGCGGTGGCCGACGGTCTGACCGCGGACGGCGTGCGCGTCGTCCACCTCGGCATGACCGGCAACCGCGACCTGGCCGCCCTGCCCCGGCTGGCCCGCCTCGTCCGCTCCGGCCGCTACGACCTCGTCCACACCCACCTGTACCGGGCCTGCCTGTACGGCCGTCTCGCGGCGCGGCTCGCGGGCGTGCGCGCCGTCGTCGCCACCGAACACTCCCTGGGCGACTCGCAGATGGAGGGCCGTCCGCTCACCCGGGGCGTCCGCGCCCTCTACCTCGCCGGGGAGCGCCTCGGCCACGCCACGGTCGCCGTCTCCCCCACGGTCGCCGGCCGCCTGCACCGCTGGGGCGTCCCGCCGGCCCGCGTCGGCGTCGTCCCCAACGGCATCGACCTGGCCCGGTTCCGCTTCGACCCGGGACGCCGCCACCGCACCCGGCGCCACCTCGGCCTGCCGGACCACGCCTACGTCGTCGGCTGCGTCGGCCGGCTCCACCCGGGCAAACGCTTCGACGTCGCCATCCGTGCCCTCGCCGAACTCCCGTCGCACGTGCGTCTGTTGCTGGTCGGCGGCGGCCCCGAGGAGGGCGCGCTGCGCCGCACCGCGCACGAGTGCGGCGTCGCCGGCCGCGTCCTGTTCGCCGGTGAGCGTCCCTACGTCCCCGACGGCGGCCCCGGCCCCGACCTGGCGTCCCTCACCTGCGCGATGGACCTGCTCGCCGCCCCGTCCCCGGAGGAGGCCTTCGGCCTGGCGGTCGTCGAGGGTCTCGCGTCGGGACTGCCCGCGGTGTACGCCTCGTGTCCCGCGCTGGAGGACCTGCCCGCACGCAGCGCGCCCGACGCCCGGCGCGTCACCGGCGGGCAGCGGGCGTTCACGCGGGCGCTGGCCGAGGCGCACGCCCGGGGTCCACGCCCGCGCACGGTCGCCGAGGCCGCCCGCCACTACGACATCACCCGCAGCGCCGCCCTCCTCATGGACGTGTACGCGGCCGCCCTGTCCCGCAAGCCCCTGTCGTCCCCGTCGTCCCCTTCTTCTCAGGGAGTCACTTCCGCATGACCGAGAACTCCGTCCGCCCGCCCCGCCCGGCCGGCGCCGCCACGCGCCGCTCCAGGACGCTCCCGCCCTGGTCCCTGCTCGTCGTGGGCGCCCTCGCGGGCGGCCTGGCCGGCGGGGCGTACGGCGCCCTGAAGCCGCCCGTGTACACGGCCACCGCCTATGTCGTCGCCGTCCCCACCGCGAAGTCGGACCCGGCGTCCGCGCTGGGCTTCGCCCAGGCCTACGGCCGGGTCGCCACCCAGCTCGCGGTGCTCGGGGACGCCCAGGTGTGGGCGGGTGTGCCGGCGCGGACTCTGCGCGACAGCGTGCAGACGGCGACCTCGCCGGACGCGCCGATGGTCGCGATCACCGCGACCTCCTCCCGCCCCGACCAGGCCGCCGACATGGCCAACGCGGTGTCCCGGGCGATGACCCGGCACGCGAAGGACTCGGTGGCCGCCACCAACGTCGAACTCCAGCAGTTCGCGCGCGCCGTCAAGCCGACCGAGCCGTCCTCGGCGTCCCCGACGGTGACCGCCCTGGTCGGGGCGAGCGCGGGCGGGCTGCTCGGCGGGCTGGCGCTGCTGGTGCGGCCGAAGCGGAAACGGGCGGACGACGTGGAAGCGGACCAGGAGGAGCCCGGCCGCCCGGCCGCGGTTCCCGGGCCCGCGCTCGCCGGCGACACCCGCGGAGCGCTGTGAAACCGGCGTACACGACACAGGTCGTCACCGACGAGAAGGCGTTCGCCGCCCTCGCCCCCGCCTGGGGCGAGCTGTACCGGCGGTGCGCCGCGGCCACCCCCTTCCAGAGCCACGCCTGGCTGCACTCGTGGTGGCTGTCGTACGGCAGGCGCGGCCGGCTGCGGGTGCTGGCCGTGCGCGACGCGGGCGGCGAACTCCTCGCCGTGGCCCCGCTGATGGCGGTGCGCCGCCCGCTGCCCACGCTCGTGCCGCTCGGCGGGGCGATCTCCGACTACGGGGACGTGCTGGTCGACGACGAGCGCGGCGAGACGGCCGTGGAGGCGCTCACCGAGGGACTCTCGGCTGCGGCCCGGACGGCGCTGATCGACTTCCGCGAGGTGCGGCCGGGCGGCGCGGTGGAGCAGGTGTACGAGCGCTGGCGCGGGCCCCGGCGGCGGGTGAGCGACTCGGTGTGCCTGGAGCTGCCGGCCGTCGCGATGGACGAGCTGGTGGCCCGGCTGCCGTCGGCGAAGGCCCAGCAGCGGGTGCGGGCCAAGCTGCGCAAGCTGACCGCGCTCGGCGTCGAACGCCGGGTGGTGCGGGCCGACGGCGTCGAGCCGGCGGTACGGCGTCTGCTGGACCTGCACCGGCTGCAGTGGCAGGGGCGCAAGGTGACGGGCGAGCACCTCCAGTCGCGGTTCCGCGAGCACCTGGTGCGCTCGGTCGGGCCGATGGTGCGCTCGGGGGACGCGGTGGTCACGGAGTTCCGTCTCGACGACGACGTGGTGGCCGTCGACCTGACCCTGCTGTCGCGCCGCCTGGCGGGCGGCTATCTCTACGGCGCGCACCCCCGGTTGCGCGAGCGCAAGGCGGACGTGGCGGTGATGCTGCTGGACGCGTGTGCCGAGCACACCCGCGGCGGCGGGCGCGGCACGTTGAGCCTGCTGCGCGGCAACGAGCCGTACAAGCACCACTGGCGTCCCGAACCGGTCGTCAACCAGCGGCTGTTGCTGGCCCGTCGGCGCACCGCCCCGCTGATCTCGGCGGTGACGGGCGATGTCGCGGCGCGGCGACGGGGCAAGGAGCTGCTGCGCCGGTGGGAGGAGCAGCGGGAGCAGCGCAGGCAGCGGGCGGAGAAGGGGCGTGACGGTGGCGGCGGGTCCTGACACGGGCCGGCCGCCGCCGAGGCCCCGCTCAGCGGTCGCGCGACCAACGGGCCGCGGGGAGGCACGACTTGCCGCCGATCCACCGCTCCACCCAGTCCCCGAGGTCCAACTGCGGGCAGTCGGAGACGGATGGGGAGGTCACCGGCGTCGGCTTCTGCGGTGCCTCCCTCGCCGGTTCCGGGGTGGGCGCCGCCGGCGGGGTCTCCTTTGCTGTGCCGGGGAGCGGCGTGCTCAGGGGGGCCGGACCACCGGTCGGTCCCTCGGTCGGTCCTTCGGTCGGTCCTTCGGCCGGTCCTTCGGTCGGTCCTTCTGGGCGGCCGGAGAGCAGCGAGCGGTAGATGTGCGACGCCATCGGGTTCTGCCCGCACTGCCACACGCCGTGCGGGCAGTAGTCGGTCAGCGTGTTGTACAGCGGCCTGTGCTGACCGATCCAACCGAGCATGCTCCGCATGTACTCGGGATTGTCGCCGTTGCGGAACAGCCCCCATTCGGGGTAGGAAATGGGCTTGCCGTGGCTCTTGGCGAAATCCACATGCGCCTGGAGTCCGTAGGGTTCTCTCACCTGTTCGCCGAACGGCATTCCGGTCGGCTGGTCGTAGGAATCCATTCCGATGATGTCGACGGTGTCGTCACCCGGGTAGCACCGGGTCCAGGCGACCGCGTCGAGGCCGCGGTTCGGTGTGAAGTCGAACTTGAACCTCTGGCCCGGCACCGCCCGCATGGCGGTGACGATCCGGTTCCAGTAGGCCTTCCACGCCTCCGGGTCAGGTCCGCAGCGATGGGTGTAGGTGGTGCCGTTCATCTCCCAGCCGAGCACGATCACCGTGTCCGGTGCGTTCAGCCCGACCAGCCGCTCGGCCAGCCGGCGGAAGTGATGGTCAAAGGCGCCGGCCGCACCCAGCCGCAGCAGGATCCGCACCTCGCCGTCGGAGACGCGCGCCTCGTTGCGCTCCAGCATGGGGACGTTGAGGACGAGCATCCGGTCGTCCTTCTCCTCCCGCCAGTTCGCCCACGCGTCGAGGAAGCCGGGCCGGCCCTCGATGTTGCTCCACCGGTCGCCCGGCAAGTACGTGTGCCCCACGCGGAGTTCGGCGCCGTCGAGCCAGGCGCTGAGCTGGGCGATCCGGGCCACGCCCAGGGGGCCGTAGTCGAGGTAGGCGCCGAAGGCGGTGCCGGAGGCGGCGGGCGACGCCGGTGCCGCGCTCCCGCCCGGGGAGGCCGCGGCGGGGCTCTGCGGGGGGTCCGCGCCGGGGCTCCGCTCGGCGGCGGGGGCGGCGGGGCTCTGCTCGGGGGCGGGTACGGCGGGACTCTGCTCGGGGATGGGGGGCGGCCCCGGGGCCGGCTCGGCGGCCGTCACGAGGGGCTCGGAGAGAGGTCCGGGGGAGGGAGCGGCGGCCCGCGCCACCCCCGCGTCCGCGGCGAGTCCAGGACCGGACGCCAGCGCCGCCGTCATCGCCACCGCCGCCGTCACGACGGCGAGCCGTCGGGACGGGGCGCGTCGCTGCTGTGGGGCCATACCTGCTCCTTTCTCCACTCTCACGCGGTCCCGCGTGCTGATTTCGAATGACTGACACTCAGTCATATGTAAGTCAGATGAAAAGGAATCACGCCACCGCCGTTACGGCTTTCGAGTGCACTGATCGCCCGCACCGGTGAACCGACCCGAAGGAAAAAGCCCCGTGTCGCTGCTCGACACCCGAGTCCCCGCCGTACTGCTGCGAATCGACCGGAACCCCTTTCACCACGGAACGCTGGGCGCGGTCCGTTCCCTCGGCCGAGCCGGAGCGGACGTGCACGTGGTCGCCGAGACGACGGGGAGCCCGATCCGCACGTCGCGCCACGTGCGGCGGCTGCACCCCCCGCCGGCGCCGGGCGCCTCCCCCGAGGAGATCGTGGCCCTGCTGCTGCGGGTGGCCGCCCGCATCGAACGGCCCGCCGTGCTGATCCCCATGGACGACGCCGGCGCCGTCGCCGTGAGCCGGCTGCGCACGGAGCTGACCCCCGCCTACCTGCTGCCGCAGCAGTCCCCGACGCTTCCCGAACGTGTAGCCGACAAGAGCGAGTTGGCGCAGATGTGCGCGGCCGCGGACGTCGCTCACCCGTGCACCTTCGTCCCGGAGAGCGCCGAGCAGGCCGTCTCCGCCGCGCGGCGGCTCGGGTTCCCGCTGGTGGCGAAGTGGAGCCGGCCCTGGCTGCTGCCCACCGGATCGGGACTGCGCAGCACGTCGGTGCTGCGCTCCGCGCAGGAGGTGCGGGAGCTGTACCTGCGGCGCGAGGAGGCCGGCAGCCGTCTCCTGCTCCAGGAGTTCCTGCCGCCGGGCGACGACCGCGACTGGTTCTTCCACGGGTACGCCGACCGCTCGGGCGTGATGCGCGCCGGCGGCACGGGCCGCAAGCTGAGCGCCTGGCCACGCGGGGCCGGCCTGACGGCGGTGGGCGAGTGGGTCCCGAACGCCACCGTGCGGGAGCAGTCCGAACGGCTCGCCGAGCTGCTCGGCTACCGCGGCATCCTCGACCTCGACTACCGCCGCTGCGGCACGACCGGGCGCTATCACCTGCTCGACTTCAACCCGCGGCCCGGGGCGCAGTTCCGGCTCTTCACCGACACCGCCGGGCTGGACGTCGTACGCGCGCAGCACCTGGACCTGACGTACCGTCCCCTGCCGGAGGGGGAGGCGCGGCCCGGGCGGGCGTTCGTGGTGGAGAACTACGCGCCGCTGTCGGCGCTGCGCCGGGTCCGTACCGACCGGGAGCTGGCCTGGTACGCGGGGGACGACGCCGCTGCCGGCCGTGCGATGTGGGCGCTGTGGTGCGCCCATGTCACCCGGCGGCTGTGGGGGCGGCTGCGTCGCACCAGGCCGGGGCCGGCGCCGGAGGCGGGTTTCGGCGCGGGGGCCTGTGGTGAGGTTCCTCCGCTTGTGATCCGGCGGGGGGCGGTCCATGAGGGATCGCCGCAGACGGGGCTGCCCGGCGTGCCGGACGCGGGCGGTCACGCCGACGACGAGAAGGCGGGGAGCTGCTGAAGCTCCCCGCCTCGCCGTACGAAGGGGCGCCGGGGGCGTCCGGCGCCCGTGCGGTCAGCGCCGTGAGGCGGCCCGGCCCCGTCGGTAGAGCAGCGCGCCCGCGGTGATCAGCGCCGCGCTCACGCCGGAAGCGGCGAGCAGACTCTCGCTGCCGGTCTCGGGCAGTTGCGGACGAGGCTCGTTGTTCTCCTCGCCGGGCGGAGTGCCGTGGTCGTCGTCACCGGGGGGCGGGGGGTCGTGCGGCGTGGTGTGCCCGCCCTCCGGGGGCGTGACGGGTCCGCCGGGGGGCGGAGGCGTGGACCCGTAGCCCGAGTCGTCGTCATCACCGTAACCGGGGCCGTCGTCACTGCCGTAACCGGAGTCGTCGTCCCCGTAGCCCGGGCCGTCGTCGCTGCCGTAGCCCGAGTCGTCGTCATCGCCGTAGCCGGGGCCGTCGTCACCGCCGTAACCCGGGTCGCCGTCGTGGTGACCGCCGTATCCCGGATCCTTGTCGCCGCCCTGGCCCGGGTCGCCGTAACCCGGTTCGTCGTCTTCGTGAGGTGGGTTTCCGTAGCCCGGGTCCTCACCGTAGCCCGGGTCGGCGTGGTCCGAGTCCGAGTCGGCCCCGGCGGAGGTGGCCTCGTCGGCGCGGGCCGCGCCGTCGGCCGGGGCGGACGTGCTCGCGTCCTCGGTGGTTTTCGCCTCGTCTGCGGTGTCCTCCGCGTCGGATGTGTCTGCGGCGTCCGAGGTGCTCGTCTCGTCGGAGGTGTCCGCGCAGAAGTCGCCGAGGGCCTGGCCGAACGCGGCGGCGAGACCGGCCGTGTCGCCGCACAGGCTCGCCGGCAGGGTCACCGGGGACTGGACGCCGGCGCCCGACACGGCGCCGGGCGAGCCCGTGGCGGTCCCGTCCGCGGACGAGTCGGCGTAGGCGGCGCCGCCGCACAGGGACAGAAGACTCGTCGCGGCGGCCGCCGCGATCATTCCCCTGGTCAGGGTCTGTCGCATCTGATCGTCTTCCTGGTGGGAGAAACGGGAAAGGCCGACCTGGAACAAGGGAGCAGTCGTCCAAGGCCGGCCTCGACCCAGCCGTCGGCTGGTGGGGGCATCGTCAGTCGTTGACGCACAGGTTGCCGAAAGCCGGGCTCAGCAGGCCGGTCGCACCGAACGTGTTCCCGCAGACGTTCGCCTGGATGTGGAACGAGTACTGCGTCACGTTGCCGGAGAGGAACCCGGGGGAACCGATGGCCACAGCTTCGGCGGTGGAGTCCGCGAAGGCGGGGGCGGCTCCGCCCAGACCAAGGATCAGGCCCGCGACGACGGCGGCGGTCTTCTTCATGACGTTCCCTTCTGTGCGGTCATGCCTGGCGGCCGGAACCGAGCGAGCGCAGCCGGATCAGCTCGCACCATGACCTGCAGGCTGCACACGACAGATAGACGGCGGAGGAAGCCGGCGAACGCGGGTCGCAGGTCAATTCACCCGAACGCGTTCGCGGCGTTCATACGACTGGGCCCCCTGGGGAGGGAAACGATTCGGCGGAGAACGGACGGCGGATCGGTGGTCCGGTGTGAGCCATCGGGGTGAATCACAGCAACCAAGCCCTCCCGGCCGAGTTGACCAAGACGCTCCGGTGGACGGGGTTTTTTCAGAAGGGACAAGCAAGTGATCAAGAAGGTTCTGGCCGCAGTCACGGTCGCCGCCTCCGCCATGGGCGCCTCCGTCGCGGTCGCGGCCCCGGCGCTCGCCATCGGCAACGACAGCGGCACCACGTCCGCCAGCGGCAACGGCGCCTCCCAGGTGTTCGGCAACTCGGCCACCTACGGCAACATGAGCCCGCAGATGGCGCTCGTCCAGGGCTCCTTCAACAAGCCCTGCATCGGTCTGCCGGCCAAGCTCAACACCCAGGCGGTGACCACGGTGATCGGCGCCCAGGACGTCCCGATCCTCTCCGCCCCGCAGAACCAGCAGTGCGTCGAGAACTCCACCCAGGCCAAGGGCGACGAGCCGCTGTCGCACATCCTGGACGACCTCGCGCTGCTCTCGGGCAACGGGGTGGGCAACGAGTGAGGGTCTGACCGTACGACCGACGAGGTGAACGGGCTCGTCCTGCGAGCCCTCGGGGCCGTTTCGGGCCCCGGCAGCGGGCCGCCGATCCACCGGCGGCCCGCTCCTTCGTGTGCGCGCCCACGCGTCGGTGAGGGGCGCATGCGCGGGCACGCCGATGCGCTGGGCCGATCGGGGCACAGCACGCAACCCGGGCCGGTGCCCCGACGTTGACCAGCACGCAACTCCTCACCGGAGTCCGCTTTTCGAAGGGAACGAACATGAAGAAGCTGTGGGCAACCGCGGCTGTCGCCGCCTCGCTCGCCGGATTCACGGCGGTGACCGCCCCCCAGGCTCTCGCCATCGGTGACGACAGTGGCACCACCTCGGCCAGCGGCAACGGCGCCAGGTCGGAGTTCGGCAACTCGTCGACCTCCGGCGACATGAGCCCGCAGCTCTCGCTGGTCCAGGGCTCGCTGAACAAGCCGTGCCTCGGCATTCCCGTGAAGGTCAACACTCAGGGCGCGAGCCCCGTCGCCCTGCAGGACGTCCCGATCCTCTCGGCCCCGCAGAACCAGCAGTGCGTCGAGAACTCCACCCAGGCCAAGGGCGACGAGCCGCTGTCGCACATCCTGGACGACGTCTCGCTCCTGACCGCCAACGGCGCGCACAACGGCTGAGCCCTCACGGCGCCGCGACGGCGGGTCACCGGTCCTCCGGTGACCCGCCGTTCCCGTGCGCCCCGAGGTGTCGAGCCGCGGCGTCCGTCGCGGCCCCGGAAGGCGTCGCCTCAGCCGCGGAGCCGGCTCGCCTCGCCGATCGCCTTGGCGAGGGCCCGTACTTCCTCGTCCTCCGTCTTCCTCGCGAGGCCGTCGGCGCTCTCCTTCAGCCGGCTCAAGGGCGGGGAGTCCGGCAAGGCACCGCTCCCGCCGACTCCTTGGCGCAGGAGGTCGGCGAAGTAGGCTGCGGTGGCGGTGACTTGGAAGCGGGTGGGGGCGTCGGCCAGGGAGTCGTGCAGGGCGGCGGTCTCCAGGCGGCCCGAGGTCTCGTGCGGGGCGCGGGTGGCGGGGTCGAGCCAGCGGACGGTGGCCGTGGCGAGGCGGCCCCGCGCGCCCGGCGCAGTGCGGACGGCGTAGAGGGCGGTGACCGTGTGGCCGGGTCCGACCTCGCCGCCGTCGACACGGTCGTCGCGGAAGTCCTCGTCGGCGACCCGGCGGTCGTCGTAGCCGACGAGCCGGAACTCCTCGACCGTGTGCGGGTCGAAGGCGACCTGCGCCTTGGCGTCACGGGCGGTGAGGTCCACGTTCCGCGGGAGTTGCCCGGCGAAGACCTTCTCGGCGTCCTTCTCGTCCGACACGTAGACGGTGTGGCCGTCGCCCTTGTCGGCGAGGCGTTCCATGAGGGCGTCGCCGTAGTCGCTGCCGACGCCGACGCCGAAGAGCGTGACGCCGTGCTCGCGGCGGGCCGTCGAGACGCGTTCCAGGATGGAATCGGCGTCGGTGTCACCGGTGTTGGCGAGGGCGTCGGAGACGAGGACGACCCGGTTGGTGGCGCCCTCGCGCAGACCCTCGACCGCGGTGGCGTAGCCGGTCTCGACGCCCGCGCCGAGGTCGGTCGAGTCGGCGGGCTCCAGGCTGTCGATGGCGTCGTGCACGCGGGCGCGGTCGCCCGCGTCGCCGAGCCGGGTCATCGGCAGGACGGTCTCGGCCTCCTCGCTGAAGGTGACGAGGGCGACGGAGTCGTCGTCGCGCAGGCGGTCGGTCATGGTGCCGAGGGCCCGCTGGGCGAGGTCGAGGCGTCCGGGTTCGGCCATCGAACCGGAGACGTCGATGACGAAGGTGAGGGCGGCGGGCGGGCGTTCGCCCGTGCTGCTCGCGGTGCGGGTGGCCAGGCCGACACGGACCAGGGACCAGTCGTCCTCGCCGGTGCGGGCGCCGTCGACGGTCACGGAGAAGCCGTCGCCGTCGGGGCGTTCGTAGTCCTGGCGGAAGCTGTTGACGAACTCCTCCGGGCGGATCGTCGACGGCTCGGGCAGGTGGCCGTCGGCGAGGGCGCGGCGCGCGTAGCCGTAGGAGGCGGTGTCGACGTCGAGGGCGAAGGTGGACAGGCGGCCGGCGGACGGGTCGTCTCCCCGGGCGGCGCCGTCGCCCTCCGGGCGGGGCGCGCTCGGGGCCGGGAAGCCGCCTTCGTGGTCGGCCCGTTGGGCGCCGCCCCCGTCCGGGGCGCCCGAGCCGCCCGCGGCGCAGCCGGTGAGCAGCGCCAGCGCGGCGGCCGCGCCGGCGATCAGTCGTCGCGTCCGATGGTGGTCCATCTCCCGTGCCCCCTTGGTCCGTTGACCTCGCCGTACGTGACTGTGACGGCACGGGGGCCCGGAACGTGCGTCACGGGGCGTTGCGGAAGGGTCTCGAAGAGGGCACGGCGGACACCCGTCGAGACCGGCGGGTGATCTTCCGTTGACCTAGGAGACGACGTCCTTGCGGGCGAAACCCCTGAAGGCCAGGGCGAACAGCACGAGCGCGTACGTTATCGACAGGGACATGCCCTGGATCATGTCGGTCCAGTCGAGCTGGGGCCGTACGGCGTCGAGCCAGGCGTACTGCCAGTGCGCGGGCAGGAAGTGGCGCCAGTCGCCGAGGGCCGTCACCTCGTCGAGGACGTTGCCGACGATGGTCAGTCCGACCGCGCCGCCGACCGCGCCGAGCGGGGCGTCGGTCTTGGTGGAGAGCCAGAACGCGAGGGCGGCGGTGACCAGTTGGGACACGAAGATGTACGCCACGGTGACGGCCAGGCGCTGGGCGGCGGTGCCCGCGGGCATCGAGCCGCCGGTGGGCAGTTCCAGCGGGCCCCAGCCGTAGGCGGCCGTGCCGACGGCGAGGGCGACCACGGGCAGCAGCACCATCGCCACCAGGCTGAGGCCGAGCCCGACGACGAGCTTGGACCACAGCAGGCGGGCGCGGGGCACGGGCGCGGCGAGCAGGTAGCGCAGCGAGGACCAGCCGGCCTCGGAGGCGACGGTGTCGCCGCAGAACAGCGCGACGGGGATGACCAGCAGGAAGCCCGCCGCGGCGAAGAGGTTCACCGCGGCGAAGTTGGTGCCGGACAGCGTCGCCGTGTCCATCAGGTTGACGCGGTTGTTTCCGGAGCCGGGGTCGCCGCCCACCTGGAAGGCGACGAGCAGCACGAACGGCAGGGCGAACAGGACGCCGCCCATGACCATGGTGCGGCGCCGCTTGAGCTGGCGGACCAGTTCGACCCGGAGGGGCAGAGTGCGCCCGGCGCGGTAGCCGTCGGCGACCTCGACGGGCTCGGCGCGGTCGGTCACCGTGCTCATCTTCAGTCTCCGATCAGGGTGAGGAAGGCGTCTTCGAGGCGGCGGTGCGGGCCGACCGACTCCACCGGCACCTCCAGGCGCACGAGTTCGGCGACCAGGCCCGACGCGCTGCCGCCGGCGTCCAGGCGGACCAGCAGTCCGGCGTCGGCGCGGACGGCCGAGGCCACGCCGGGCAGCGCGGCGACCTTGTCGACGACCGGGTCGTCCACCGGCGTCGCCGTGCCGACGAGGAGGGTGTCGCCGGAGCCGACGATCTCGGCGACCGGGCCGGCCTGGACGAGCCGCCCATGGTCCATGACGACCAGGTGCGTGCAGGACTGCTCCACCTCGGACAGAAGATGGCTGGAGACGATCACCGTGCGGCCGGCCGCCGCGTAGCGGATCATCACCTCGCGCATCTCGCGGATCTGGGGCGGGTCGAGTCCGTTGGTCGGCTCGTCGAGGATGAGCAGGTCGGGCAGGCCCAGCATCGCCTGGGCGATGGCGAGGCGCTGGCGCATGCCCTGGGAGTACGTGCGCACCGCGCGGGCGAGGGCGTCGCCGAGGCCCGCGATCTCCAGGGCCTCCTCCAGGTGGGCGTCCTGCGGTGGGCGGCCGGTGGCCCGCCAGTACAGGTCGAGGTTCTCGCGGCCGGTGAGGTGCGGGAGGAAGCCCGCGCCCTCGACGAACGCGCCGACCCGGGACAGGACCGGCGCGCCGGGCGCGATGGCGTGCCCGAAGACGCGGATCTCGCCGCCGTCCGGCCTGATCAGCCCCATCAGCATGCGCAGGGTGGTCGTCTTGCCGGCGCCGTTGGGGCCGAGCAGTCCCAGCACCTGGCCCTTCTCCACGCGGAAGGACAGGTCCTTGACGGCGTAGCGGTCGGCCGCCTTGGCGTACCGCTTGCTCAGGCCGGTGATCTGGAGGGGCACGTCGGCCAGCGCGGGGTCCGCCGGGGCGGGCGCGGCGGTGCGGCGGCGGGCGGTCAGCAGCAGGGCGAGGGCGACGCCCGCGCCGGCGAGCGGAAGCCACCACACCCATGCGGGCAGCGCGGGCGGGACGTCGGAGCGGCTGAGGGCGGTCGGCACCGTCAGGTCGCTCTTCAGGGAGACGGTGTACGTCGCCGGGGCCGCCGGGGAGGCGTAGCCGAGGTCGGTGGAGGCGAGGACGAGGCGCAGGCGGTGGCCGTCGTCCACCTCGTGGTCGATCGCGGGCAGGGTGAGCGTGACGTCCTTGCCGGCCTTGGCGCCCGTGACGCGGACGGGCTGCACCAGCTGGGACGGCAGCACCTGCTGCCGCTGACCGCCGGGGCCGACGTCGTACACCTTGGCGAAGAGCACGGCGTCGTCGGCCGTCGACCTCACGTGGACGGTGACCTCGGGCGAGCCGGTGATGCGGACGTCGTCGCGGAAGGGCGCCGACTCGAAGGCGGCGAACTGGCCGGGGAAGTCGAGGGAGACGCCCACGCCGAGGGAGGACAGCTGGGAGAGGCCGCTGCCCGCGCCGAGGCCGGGCAGAGCCGACACGGCGGGCGGGGAGGCGCCGGCCGGGTTGTCGACGCGCTGTTCGCGTCCGCTGAGCGGGACCGGGCGGGGCTTGCCGTCAAGGCCGGGGTAACTGTCGGCGCTCACGCCGCGCAGACGCGGTTCGCCGTCGCCGGTGCCGGTGCCGGTGCCGAGGGTGCGGGTGACGCGGAAGGCGGGGCCGGTGTCGGCGCTTCGGTCGTCCTTGAGGTACCGGTCGAACCAGTCGGTGACGCGGGCCTGGACGCGCCCGCTCTCCATGTCCCCGCCGTCGTGACCGCCCGCGATCCAGTCGACGTCGACGGGGGCGCCGTTGGCCTTGATCGCCTTCGCGGCGGCGTCGGACTGGGCGAGCGTGAAGAGGGAGTCGGTCTGCCCCTGGAAGAGGAGGGTGGGCACCTTGACGCGATCGCCGACGGCGGACGGCGAACGCGCTTCGAGCAGTCGGCGTGCGGCCTCGTCCGGGACGCCGGACTCGGCGACCCGCTGGTACATCGCGCACAGCGCGGGCTCGAACCGGTCGCACCCCCCACCGCTGTTGAAGAACACGCCGGCCCACAGCTTCTTGAACACGCCGTCGGGGAACAGGGCGTCGGCGAGGTTCCAGTAGGTGATCGACGGGGCGATGGCGTCGACCCGGCGGTCGTGTCCGGCGGCCAGCAGCGAGACGGCGCCGCCGTAGGAACCGCCGGCCATGCCGACGCGGGGGTCGCCCGCCTTGTCGAGCCGCACCTGCGGCTGCTTCGCCAGCCAGTCGATCAGCTTCGAGACGTCGGCGACCTCGGCCTTCGGGTCGTTGAGCCCGATCCGCCCGGTGGACGTGCCGAACCCGCGCGCGGACCAGGTCAGCACGGCGTACCCGTCCCGCGCGAGATCCTCGGCCTGCCGCCGCACGTCGTCCTTGCTGCCCCCGAAGCCGTGCGCGAGCAGCACTGCGGGCCGGCGGCCGTCGCCGCCGGCGGTGAAGTACGAGGTGTCGAGCCGGACTCCGCCGCCCATGTCCATGACCTGCTCGGCCCGCCGCACCTTCGGCGGGTCGTCGTCGGCGACGGCCGTCCAGGTCCCCGCACCGACGAGCACGACGACGGCGGCAGCGGCGCCGACGAGCGCACGCCGGGACCGCCCGAGCAGTCGAAGATCCATGCTTCAACGGTACGGGGTCAACCTGTCGGAGAGTTGTCACCCGAAGACCGAGGCCGGGTGCTCCTGAAGGCGGACACGGCTGCCCCGGCATACCGCGGACGCGGTATGCCGGGGCAGCCGTGCGGTCGGGCGTCAGTGGTTGCGGGGGAAGCCCAGGTCGACGCCCGCCGGGGCGTCGGCCGGGTCGGGCCAGCGGGTGGTGACGACCTTGCCCCGGGTGTAGAAGTGGGTGCCGTCGTTGCCGTAGATGTGGTGGTCCCCGAAGAGGGAGTCCTTCCAGCCGCCGAAGCTGTGGTAGCCGACGGGGACCGGGATCGGGACGTTGACGCCGACCATGCCGGCCTCGACCTCCAGCTGGAAGCGGCGGGCCGCGCCGCCGTCGCGGGTGAAGATCGCGGTGCCGTTGCCGAAGGGGGAGCTGTTGATCAGCGCGACGCCCTCCTCGTAGGTGTCGACGCGCAGGACGCACAGCACCGGGCCGAAGATCTCGTCCTGGTAGGCCTTCGCCGACGTGGGCACCTTGTCGAGGAGCGAGATGCCGATCCAGTGGCCGTCCTCGTGGCCCTCCACCGTGAATCCGGTGCCGTCGAGGACCACCTCCGAGCCCTCGGCCGCCGCGCCCGTGACGTAGGACGCCACCTTGTCGCGGTGGGCCGCGGTGATCAGGGGGCCCATCTCCGACGTGGGGTCGTTGCCTGGGCCGATCTTGATCTTCTCGGCGCGTTCGCGGATCTTCTCGACCAGTTCGTCGCCGACGGCGCCGACGGCGACGACCGCGGAGATCGCCATGCAGCGCTCGCCCGCCGAGCCGTACGCGGCGGACACCGCGGCGTCGGCCGCCGCGTCGAGGTCCGCGTCCGGCAGCACCAGCATGTGGTTCTTCGCGCCGCCGAGAGCCTGGACGCGCTTGCCGTTCGCGGAGGCGGTGGTGTGGATGTAGCGGGCGATCGGGGTGGAGCCGACGAAGGAGACCGCCTTGACGTCCGGGTGCTCCAGGAGGCGGTCGACGGCCACCTTGTCGCCGTGGACGACGTTGAAGACGCCGTCGGGCAGCCCGGCCTCCGACAGCAGCTCGGCGAGCTTCAGCGACGCCGACGGGTCCTTCTCGCTCGGCTTCAGCACGAAGGTGTTGCCGGTCGCGATGGCGATCGGGAACATCCACATCGGGACCATTGCCGGGAAGTTGAACGGCGTGATGCCGGCGACCACGCCCAGCGGCTGGCGGATCGAGGAGACGTCCACGCGGCTCGCGACCTGCGTCGACAGCTCGCCCTTCAGCTGCACGCTGATGCCGCACGCCAGGTCGACGATCTCCAGGCCGCGGGCGACCTCGCCCAGCGCGTCGGAGTGCACCTTGCCGTGCTCGGCGGTGATCAGCTCCGCGATCTCGTCGCGGTGCTCGTCCAGCAGCGCGCGGAACTTGAACAGGATCGACGTGCGCTGCGCCAGCGAGGACTGGCCCCAGGTGGCGTAGGCGTCCTTGGCGGCGGCGACGGCGGCGTCCACCTCGTCCACCGTCGCGAACGCGACCTTCGTGGTGACCGCGCCGGTGGCCGGGTCGGTGACCGGCCCGTACGTACCCGACGCGCCTTCGACGGTCTTGCCGCCGATCCAGTGGTTGACGATCTTCGTCATGACCGAGTGCTCCTTCACAGATGGCGGCGTCGGGTTGAGACGTGCCGTTCGTACAGCTCACGGGCCTTGACCGCCGACGGGCGGGTCGCGGTCTCGGCCACGGGTACATCCCACCAGGCCTGCGCCGGGGGCGGGCCCGACACTGTGTCTGCCGTTCGGGTCTCGACGTAGACACAAGTGGGAGTGTCGGCGGCGCGCGCCTCGGCGAGCGCCTCGCGCAGGTCGTGGACGGTCTTCGCCCGCAGCACCCGCATGCCCAGGCTGGCCACGTTCGCGGCCAGGTCGACGGGCAGCGGCGCGCCGGTGAACGTGCCGTCGTCGGAGGTGAACCGGTACGCGGTGCCGAACCGCTCACCGCCCACCGACTCCGACAGACCGCCGATCGAGGCGTATCCGTGGTTCTGCACGAGGATCATCTTGATCGCGATCCCCTCCTGCACCGCCGTGACGATCTCCGTCGGCATCATCAGGTACGTGCCGTCGCCGACCAGCGCCCAGACGTTGCGCTCGGGAGCCGCGAGCTTCACACCGATCGCGGCGGGGATCTCGTAGCCCATGCAGGAGTAGCCGTACTCCAGGTGGTACTGGTCCCGTGAGCGCGCCCGCCACAGTTTGTGCAGGTCGCCGGGGAGCGAACCGGCCGCGTTGATGATCACGTCCGACTCGTCGACGAGGGCGTCCAGCGCGCCGAGCACCTGCGGCTGCGTCGGGCGTACGTCCGGCTCCTCGGCCTCGTAGCAGGCGTCGACGCGCTGCTCCCAGCGCTCCTTGTCCTCGGTGTACTGGGTGACGTACTCCTCCGCGACCCGGTGGCCGTGCGTGAGCAGCGCCGCGGTCAGCTCCTCGAGGCCGCTGCGGGCGTCCGCGACCAGCGGGAGTCCGGAGAGCTTGTGACCGTCGTAGGGGGCGATGTTGAGGTTGAGGAAGCGGACGCCGTCGGCGGCGAAGAGGGTGTTGGAGGCGGTGGTGAAGTCGCTGTACCGGGTGCCCACGCCGATGACCAGGTCGGCGGTGCGGGCCAGTTCGTCGGCGGTCGCGGTGCCGGTGTGGCCGACGCCGCCGACGTCCTGCGGGTGGTCGTGGCGCAGGGAGCCCTTGCCGGCCTGGGTGGAGGCGACCGGGATGCCGGTGGCGCCGGCGAACTCGGCGAGGGCCTCCTCGGCGCGGCTGTGGTGGACGCCGCCGCCCGCGACGAGCAGCGGCCGCCGGGCCGACCTGATCGCGCGGACCGCCTCGGCGAGTTCGGCCGGATCGGCCCCCGGGCGACGTACGGCCCAGGTGCGCTCGGCGAAGAACTCCTCCGGCCAGTCGTAGGCCTCGGCCTGGACGTCCTGGGGCAGGGCGAGGGTCACCGCGCCCGTCTCCACGGGGTCGGTGAGCACGCGCATCGCCTGGAGGGCGGCCGGGATCAGGGCCTCGGGGCGGGTGATCCGGTCGAAGTACCTGGACACCGGCCGCAGGCAGTCGTTGACGGACACATCGCCCGCGTAGGGCACTTCGAGCTGCTGGAGCACCGGGTCCGCGGGCCGCGTGGCGAAGACGTCGCCGGGCAGGAGGAGCACCGGGAGGTGGTTGATCGTGGCGAGCGCGGCGCCGGTGACCAGATTGGTCGCGCCGGGGCCGATGGACGTCGTCACGGCGTGCGTGGACAGCCGGCCCGACTGGCGGGCGTAACCGACGGCCGCGTGGACCATCGACTGCTCGTTGCGCCCCTGGTGGAAGGGCATGTCGTCGGCGTACTCGACGAGCGCCTGGCCGAGGCCTGCGACGTTTCCGTGGCCGAAGATGCCCCAGGTCGCGCCGATCAGCCGCTGCCGTACGCCGTCGCGCTCGGTGCGCTGCGCGGCGAGGAAGCGCACCAGCGCCTGGGCCACGGTGAGCCTGGTGGTCATCGGTAACCCCCTTCTACGTGGTCCGGGTGGAAGCAGATCCGCCACTCCCGGGTCTCGCCCGGACCCGCCATGACGTTCAGGTAGTACATGGCGTGGCCGGGCTGGGCGATCGACGGGCCGTGCCATCCGTCGGGGACGAGGACGGCGTCGCCGGAGCGGACCTCGGCGAGGACGTCGGCGCCGCCCTCCCGCGAGGGGGACACCCGCTGGTAGCCGAAGCCGCCGGGGCCGTCGATCTCGAAGTAGTAGATCTCCTCGAGCTCCGCCTCCTCGCCCGGCCGGTGCTCGTCGTGCTTGTGCGGCGGGTACGAGGACCAGTGGCCGCCGGGGGTGACGACCTCGACGGCGATCAGCTTGTCGCAGTCGAAGGCGTCGGCGGAGGCGAAGTTGCGCACCAGACGGGCGCAGTCGCCGCTGCCGCGCTCTTCGACGGGGACCTCCGGCGCGGGGCCGTAGCGGGCGGGGAGTCGTCGCTCGCACTTCGCTCCTGCCAGGGCGAAGCGGCCTCCCGCGCCGGAGGCGATCTGGACCCGGGCGTCGCGGGGAACGTACGCGAAGTCGGAGACCGACGCGAACACGCTTTCCCTGCCCAGGAGTTGGAACTCGTTCTGGTCCGTTCGCACCGTACATCCGCCTTCGAGGGGGAGGACGATCCACTCGCTGTCGCCCGTGTCGAAGTCGTGGCGGCCGTCCGGCTCCAACTCGACGATCCGCAGACCGCTGTGGGTCCAGCCGGCCCGCTCGGGGTCGATGGCGAGGGAGTAAGTGCCGTCAGCCGTCGTGCCCTTGGGGACGTACAGGTCTTCGTGCTTGGTCATGCCACCCTCACAGCAGTCCTACGGCGGTGTCCACGGCGGCGGCGACGTCCCCGTCCGCCGGGTACAGCAGGGAACGGCCGACGACCAGCCCCCGGACGGTGGGCAGTCGCAGCGCCCCCCGCCACTTCTCGTACGCGGCCTCCTGGTCCTCGACGGAGCCGCCGACCTCGCCGCCGAGGAGCACGGCGGGGAGGGTGGAGGTCTCCATGACCTCGGCCATGTCGTCGGGGTTGTCGGTGACCGGCACCTTCAGCCAGGTGTAGGCCGAACTGCCGCCCAGGCCCGAGGCGATGGCGATGGACTTGGTGACGGCCTCGGGCGAGAGGTCGTTCCTCAGCGTGCCGTCGGGGGTGCGGCGGCTGATGAACGGCTCGACGAACAGGGGCAGTCGGCGGGCCGCCATGTCGTCGATCGCGCGGGCCGTGGCCTCAAGGGTGGTGAGGGAGCCCGGGTCGTCGTAGTCGATGCGCAGCAGCAGTTTGCCCGCGTCGAAGTTGAGGCGCTCGATGTCCTCGGCGCGGTGGCCGGTGAAGCGGTCGTCGAGCTCGAAGACCGCGCCCTGCAGGCCGCCCCGGTTCATCGAGCCCATGACGACCTTGCCATCGAGGGCGCCGAGGAGGAGCAGGTCGTCGAGGATGTCGGCGGTCGCGAGGACGCCGTCGACGCCGGGGCGGCTCAGTGCGAGACACAGGCGTTCGAGCAGGTCGGCGCGGTTGGCCATGGCGAGCCTGTCGCCGCCCGCGCTGAGCGCGCCGCGGGCCGGATGGTCGGCGGCGACGATCATCAGCCGGCCCGAGTCGGCGACCAGCGGGCGGCGGGGGCGGCGGGCGGCCGCCTCGGCGATCGCCTCGGGGTGGTGGGTGCGCAGCCGGACGAGCTCGGAGACGTCGACCTTGGGGAGGGGCGTGGTGGCGGGGCTGCTGTCGTGGTGGGCCGGGGTTCGGGGCGCCGGCGGGGCGGCTTCTTCCCTGTGGTCCGCCCTCACCGCACCGCTCCGGCGGTGAGCGCGGCCTCGACCTCGGCCGGGGTCGGCATCGCGGAGGAGCACTCCAGGCGGGAGGCGACGATGGCGCCGGCGGCGTTGGCGTGCCGCATGGTCGTCTCCAGGTCCCAGCCGGCGAGCAGCCCGCGGCACAGGGAGCCGCCGAAGGCGTCGCCCGCGCCGAGGCCGTTCAGGACGTCGACGGGCAGCGGCGGCACCTCGGCCGACTCGCCGTGGCTGTTGACGGCGAGCACGCCCTTGGGCCCCTGCTTGACGACGGCCAATTCCACGCCGGCGTCCAGCAGTGCCCGCGCCGCCGCGTGCGGTTCGCGCACCCCGGTGGCGATCTCCACCTCGTCCAGGTTGCCGACGGCGACCGTGGTGTGTTTGAGGGCCTCGGCGTAGAAGGGGCGGGCCGCGTCGGGGTCGGTCCAGAACATGGGGCGCCAGTCGAGGTCGAACACCGTGGTGCCGGCCTTGGCGCGGTGCGCGAGGGCCGCCAGCGTCGCCGTGCGGCTGGGCTCCTCGCTCAGGCCGGTGCCGGTGACCCAGAAGACACGGGCGTCGCGGACGGCGTCCAGGTCGAGCTCGTGGGCGTCGATCTCCAGGTCGGGCGCCTTGGGCCGGCGGTAGAAGTAGAGCGGGAAGTCGTCCGGCGGGAAGATTTCGCAGAAGGTCAGCGGCGTCGCGAGCCCGGGGACCGAGGTGACCCAGCGGTCGTCGACGCCGAAACCGCGCAGCGCCTCGTGCAGGTAGACGCCGAAGGGGTCGTCGCCGGTGCGGGTGATCACCGCGGTGTCCAGGCCGAGGCGGGCCGCGGCGACGGCGACGTTCGCGGCCGAGCCGCCGAGGAACTTCCCGAAGGACGTGACCTGCGGGAGCGGCACGCCCGTCTGCAGCGGGTACAGGTCCACCCCGATCCGCCCCATAGTGATCAGGTCGTACGCCATCGAGTTCCCTTCGTGTCGGCCCACACCCGTGTCGGCCCTCACCCGTGCGGGTGCGTCGCCGGATGCGCCGCCGTGTCGGCTCTCCACGGCTTTCTAGTCCCGCACGGTGCGCCCTGTCAATGTTTTGTCCAGACATTCGGACCAGGCCCTTGACACCCCTGACGGCGAGACTTCACGCTGACGGCCATGACGTCGTTGTCACCTCAGCCCTCGCCCCAGTCCCCCGCTCCCGGCGCGTCCCGCATCCGGATCGGTTCGGCCCCCGACAGCTGGGGCGTCTGGTTCCCGGACGACCCGCAGCAGGTGCCCTGGCGGCGCTTCCTCGACGAGGTCGCGCAGTCCGGCTACGAATGGATCGAGCTGGGCCCCTACGGGTACCTGCCGACCGACCCGGCCGTCCTCGGCGAGGAGACCGCCAAGCGTGGCCTGAAGGTGTCGGCCGGCACGGTCTTCACCGGGCTGCACCACGGCGAGGCCGTCTGGGAGAAGACCTGGGCGCACGTCGCGGACAACGCGGTGCTCGCACAGGCCATGGGCGCCTCCCACCTGGTCGTCATCCCGTCCTTCTGGCGGGACGACAAGACCGGCGAGGTGCTGGAGCCGGACACGCTGACGCCCGAGCAGTGGCGCAACCTGACCTCGCTGACCGAGCGGCTGGGCAAGGAGGTGCGGGAGCGGTACGGGTTGCGGATCGTCGTCCACCCGCACGCCGACACCCACATCGACAGCGAGGAGAACGTCGTCCGCTTCCTCGACGGCACCGACTCCGACCTGGTGTCCCTCTGCCTCGACACCGGGCACTACGCGTACTGCGGCGGCGACAGCGTCAAGCTGATCGAGACCTACGGGGAGCGGATCGGCTACCTGCACCTCAAGCAGGTGGACCCGGAGATCCTCGCGGACGTGCGGGCGAAGGGCACGCCGTTCGGCCCCGCCGTCGCGCAGGGCGTGATGTGCGAGCCGCCGTCCGGGGTGCCGGCGCTGGGTCCCGTGCTGGAGGCGGCGCGGAAGCTGGACGTCGACCTGTTCGCGATCGTCGAGCAGGACATGTACCCCTGCGAGCCGGACACCCCGCTGCCGATCGCTCAGCGGACCCGGGCGTTCCTGCGGTCTTGCGGGGCCTGAGGGGGCCTCCGGCGGTTGTGCGGGGCGCGTCGGGTTGCGAGTGGGGCGGGTTGTCGGGCGGGTGCGGGTTGGCCGGGGCTTGTCGCGCAGTTCCCCGCGCCCCTCAGGGGCAACTTCCGCGCCCCTCGTCAGGCGGGTGCGGGTTGTCTGTGGTTTGTCGCGCAATTCCCCGCGCCCCTCAGGGGGGCACCTTCCGCGCCCATCATCGGGCGGGTGCGGGTTGTTCGGGGCTTGTCGCGCGGTTGCCCGCGCCCCTCAGGGGCGCCTTCCGCGCCCTCTGTTACAAAGTCACGCATGTCCGCGTTTGACGGGTGGGGTGTCACAGGCCGCCCACAGCCGTAGCCGCACCGTCACCGTGTGTCGTTGGGCGGGCGATGGCTTGGTGATCGTCAGTGCAGTGCCGGGCTCCCCCGGGTGGCCTTCCGGCCGCCGCCCCGGCGCGCGCAGGGAGGTGCGGCCCATGACCGACCGACGGCTGTGGTCCTACAAGGAGATCGCGGCGCACATCAGCGTGCAGCCCGACACCGTGCGGTCCTACCGCAAACACGGGCTGCTGCCCGCGCCCGACCATGTGGAGGGCGGTAAACCGTTCTGGTACGCGGACACCGTCCGGGCCTGGGTCGCGTCCCGGCCCGGCAACCGCGGTCGCGGCCAGGGCTGACAGCGGAAAAAGCGTTCTGTGCCCCGCCTCCGGGTGGGGCACAGTGCTGCCCATGGACTTCACCGTCAAGCCGACTCTCACCGGCGAGAAGACCGTCCTGCGGCCCTTCACCGAGGCCGACGCGGAGACCATGTGGGAGATCATCGGCGACCCCGAGGTGGTCCGTTTCACCTTCCCGGCGAGCGGCGACCTCACCCTGGACCGCGTGCGTTCCTGGTACGCGACCCGCTCCGCCCAGCCCGACCGGCTCGACCTCGCCGTCACCGACCGCGCGAGCGGCCTCCTCGTCGGCGAGGTCGTCCTGCACGACTGGGACCCGGACGCCCGCGCCTGCACCTTCCGCACGCTGATCGGGCCCGAGGGGCGCGGCCGGGGTCTCGGCACCGAGGCGACCCGGCTCATCGTCGGGCACGCCTTCGAGCGACTGGGTCTGCACCGGGTGCAGTTGGAGCTGTACGGCGACAACGCGCGCGCCCGGCGGGTCTACGAGAAGGTCGGCTTCACGGTCGAGGGCGTGCGGCGGGAAGCCGCGTTCCGGGGCGGGAAGTGGGTGGACGAGGTGCTGATGGCGCTCCTGGACCGGGAGTGGGCCGCCCTCACCGCCACGGCTCGATGACCGTCACTCCCGCTCCCGGCGCCGCGCCCAGCGCGGCCAGCGCCTTCGGTACGGCGTCCAGCGCGATCGTCGACGTCACCAGCAGGTCGGGGCGCAGCACGCCGGCCCGGACCAGTTCCAGCATCTCCGGGTAGGCGTGGGCGGCCATGCCGTGGCTGCCGAGGAGTTCCAGCTCCAGGGCGACGGCTCGGGCCAGCGGGACGGGGGTCGTGCCGTCCGGCGAGGGCAGCAGGCCGACCTGGACGTGCCGGCCGCGGCGGCGCAGGCCGTTCACCGACGCGGCGCAGGTGGCGGGCGAGCCGAGCGCGTCCAGGGAGAGGTGGGCGCCGCCGGTCAGCTCGCGGATCGCGGACGCGGTGTCCGGTGTCTCCCGCGCGTCCAGGCACACGGTCGCGCCGAACCGCCGCGCCAGTTCCAGGGCCTGCGGGGAGACGTCCACGGCGACCGTCCTCGCCCCGCAGGCCGCGGCGATCATCACCGCCGACAGACCCACTCCGCCGCAGCCGTGCACGGCGACCCACTCCCCCGCCGCCACCCGGCCCTGCCGCACGACCGCCCGGAACGCGGTCGCGAACCGGCAGCCGAGCGAGGCCGCGGTGGCGTAGGACAGCTCGTCGGGGATCGCGACCAGGTTCACGTCGGCGTGGTCCAGGGCCACGTACTGGGCGAAGGAGCCCCAGTGGGTGAAGCCGGGCTGGGTCTGGCGCTCGCACACCTGGTGGTCGCCCGCCGCGCAGGACGGGCAGGCGCCGCAGCCGCACACGAACGGCACGGTCACCCGGTCCCCGGGGCGCCGGCGGGTGACCTGGTCGCCCACCTCTTCGACGACTCCTGCGAGTTCATGACCGGGGACGTGCGGCAAGGTGATGTCGGGATCGTGGCCCATCCAGCCGTGCCAGTCGCTGCGGCACAGGCCGGTGGCCTCCACGCGCACGACCACTCCGTGCGGGGCGGGCCTAGGGTCGGCCACCTCCCGCACCTCGGCCGGCTCGCCGTACCGCTCGAACACCACAGCCCGCATGCGCCCTCACCCTCACCTTCGCCGTCGCCCTGGCCGTCCGCGGCACTTGGGACCACCGGGCTCGCCCCGGACCACCGGGACCACAGGGACCACCGCGAACGCTAGCCTCGCGCCCCCACGGTGTCGTGCTCGGGTGAGGTCTCGGCGGCCGGGGCCGGGCCTCCTCCCTCGCTGACTCCGAAGCGGGCGTGGAACCGGCGCAGGGGGGCCGGCGCCCACCAGGTGGCCCTGCCGGTGAGCCGCATGATCGCCGGCACCAGGAGGCTGCGGACGACCATCGCGTCCATCAGGACGGCCAGCGCGATGCCCAGGCCGAGCATCTTGGTGTTGGTCACGCGCGAGGTGCCTATCGCGACCATCACCACGGCCAGGATGACGGCCGCCGCGGTGATCAGACCGCCCGTGCGCTGGAGGCCCAGGCGGACCGCCCCTTCGTGGTCCCCGGTGTGGTCGTACTCCTCCTTGATCCGCGAGAGCAGGAAGACGCCGTAGTCCATGGAGAGGCCGAAGGCGACGCAGAACATCAGGACGGGCAGGGTCGTCTCGATGGAACCGGGGCTGGTGAAGCCCAGGAGGCCGGAGAGGTGGCCGTCCTGGAAGACCCAGACCACCGCGCCGAACATCGCCGTCAGGCTGAGCGCGTTGAGCAGGACCGCCTGGACCGGTATGAGCACGCTGCCCGTGAGCAGGAAGACCAGCAGCAGGGTGACGATCGCGATGACGGCCAGCGCCCAGGGGAGCCGCTCGGCGATCGCGTGCTTGGAGTCGACCAGGACGGCCGCCGTGCCGGTCACCTTGGCGTCGAAGGGTGCGTCGAGCGCGCGCAGGTCGCCGACCAGGCGCTGGGCGGAGTCGCCCACGGCCTCGCCCTCGGGCTGCACCGTGAAGTAGGCGGTGTCGCCCTTCACCAACGGGCCGTCCACCCGGGCCACTTCAGGCAGGGCGGCGACGCGCTGCCCGTACTCCGCGTACTGGGACGCGCTCGCCCTGCCCTCGGCGAGGACTTCCAGCGCGCCGCCGGGGCTGCCCGGGAAGCCGTCCCGGATGTGCTGCTGCACGACGTGGGACTCGGCGGATGCGGGCAGCTGACGGTCGTCGGCGGTGCCGAATCGGACGCCCAGGAAGGGCAGGCCGAGGAGGACGAGGACGGCTGTGGTCGCCAGGGCGAAGAAGGGGGCGCGGCGCATCACCAGCGTCGCCGTGCGCGCCCAGGCCGTGCCGCTCTCCCGGCCGGTCCCGCCCACGGGCTCCGCTGCCCGCCCGCCCCTGCGGAACAGGCGGCGCAGGTCCAGGGCGTCGACGCGGTGGCCGAGCAGGATGAGGGCGGCCGGCAGCAGGATCAGGGCCGCCGCGGCGGCCAGCAGCACGACCGCGATGCCCGCGTAGGCGAAGGAGCGCAGGAAGTACTGGGGGAAGACGAGCATCGCCGCGAGGGACACCGCGACCGTGAGCGCGGAGAACAGCACGGTGCGGCCCGCCGTGCGCAGCGTGGTGGCGATGGCCGTCGGCGGCTCGGCGCCGGTGGCGAGCTCCTCCCGGAAGCGGCGGACGATGAACAGGGCGTAGTCGATGGCGAGTCCGAGGCCGAGGGCCGTGGTGAGGTTCATCGCGAAGATGGAGACGTCGGTGAACTCCGCGAGGCCGCTGAGAACCGCGTTGGTGCCCAGGATGGCGACGATGCCGATGCCGAGCGGGAGCAGGGCGGCGACCGCGCTGCCGAAGACCATCACCAGCAGCACCAGGGTGATCGGCAGGGCGATGATCTCGGCGCGGAGGAGGTCCTCCTGGATGGTCGTCTGCATCTCGTGCCGCACGGCGACCATGCCGCCGAGCGTGACCTTCACCGGGCCGTGCGCGCCCCGGTAGGTGGGGGCGATGCGTTCGAGGGTCTCGCCCGTGGTCTTCTCGTCACCGGTGAGCCGGGCGGCGATCAGCGCCTCATGGCCGTCCTCGGCGCGCAGGGCGGGGGCCCGGTCGGCCGGCGCCTGCCAGTAGGAGCCCACGCCGACGACGCCCTTCTCGGCGGCCAGCCGCTTCACCAGCCGGCCGGCTTCGGCGGCGACCGCCGGATCGTCGACCGAGGCCCGGCCGGTGTCGACGAGCAGCAGCAGGTTCGGCTGGGAGTCGGGGAACTCGCGCTCCAGGGCCTCGGTCGCGTACGTGGACTGCGCGGCCGGGTCCTGCCAGCCGCCGCTGCCGAGCCGGTCGGCGACTCCGCTGCCGGCCAGCACCGCGAGGGCGGTGAGCACCAGCGCGGCGAGCAGGGTCAGCCGGGGGCGCGCGATCACGCGCCGCGTCCAGCCCCCGACGCGCGGCGGGCCGTCGACTTCGGTCATCGTGCGGTGCCCCTTCACCTTGACTCCCCCTACCGGACTCACTGAACGCGCCGCGACCCGGACACACCGAACGCGCCGGACGCGCCGCGACCGCGGAGCGCGTCACGCCCCGACGGCCGCGGACAGGCAGCATGGATCTGCCACAGCCACAGGCACAGCCATAGACTGGCGAACACGAGACGTCGCTCGCGTTTCACCGGATCCAGAATGCGAGCGCCCGCTCGTGTTTGTCAATCGTGTTCGGAGAACTGGGGAAAACGCGTGCCCGAGACCGCGCCAGACACCGCGCCCGAGACCGCGCCCGACGCCGCCGGGAGCCAGGAGAAGGAGCAGCCGCGCCGCCGCCAGGCCCGCGGTGAGCGCCGTATCGCCCAGCTCCTGGAGGCCGCCGCGTCCGTCTTCTGCACCACCGGCTACACGGCCGCCAGCACCAACGCCATCGCCCGCGAGGCCGGCGTCTCCCCGGGGACGCTCTACCAGTTCTTCCCCAACAAGGAAGCGATCGCGATCGAGCTGGGCGGCCGGCTCATGCACGAGATGCGCGAGACCTACGGCGAGGCGCTCGCCCCGGTCGACCCCGCGACCCCGCTGGAGGAGGCCGTCGGCGCCGCCGTCGACCGGTTCATCGCCTTCAACTGCGAGCACCCGGTGTTCTTCGCCCTGATGCACGGCCCCGACATCCCGGGCCGCGTGGCCGAGCAGCACGACGCGCTGCACACCACGCTGCTCTCCCGGATCGAGGACCTCCTCGCCTCGCTCCTGCCCGACACGCCGCCCGCCGCCCTCACCCGCACCGCCCACATGTGCCTCGGCATCTACAAGTCGGGACTGGAACTGGTCCTCGGCCACGAGGGCGCCGAGCGGGACGCGTACGTCGAGGAGCTGAAGAACGTCCTCGTCCGCTACCTGCGACCACTGATGGACGACCGCCCCGGTCAGGGCTGACGACACCCCCCGCCTCACTCCGCCCGGGGCCGGGGTTCCTTGGATAAATACCCCCTAGGGGTATAGTCTCGTAAGCGGAGGCTCCCACAGGCCCCCTCAGTCCCACGCCCCGACGAGGAGTAACGACATGACCGCCCACACCGACACTCCGGGCTCCGTCACCACCGTCTTCAAGGTGAGCGGCATGAGCTGCGGCCACTGCGAGGGCGCCGTCTCCGGCGAGATCTCGGAGCTTCCGGGCGTCAGCTCGGTACAGGCCGTCGCCTCCAGCGGCGAGGTCACCGTCGTCTCCACCGAGCCGCTGGACGAGGAGGCCGTGCGCGCCGCCGTCGACGAGGCGGGCTTCGAACTGGTCGGCCGCGCCTGAGACGCCCCTCGCCGGGCACCCGTTCCCACGGCGCCCGCCCCCGGGCGCCACACCCCGAGCGCCCTTGAGCTCATCGAGCTCCGCGGGCCGCCTCGGGCGCTCCGCCCTCACCCTCCCCCGCATCGGGCCGTACCGACCGCGTCGCCGGGTCCGTACGGCCCGTTCGCTCTCAGGAGTACGGACATGTCCAGCACCACAGCCACAGGGACCCCGATAGCCGGCGCCGCCACCCTGACCGACGCGGGCGGCACCACCGAGGTCGAGCTGCTCATCGGCGGGATGACCTGCGCCTCCTGCGCGGCCCGCGTGGAGAAGAAGCTCAACCGCATGGACGGCGTCACCGCCACGGTCAACTACGCCACGGAGAAGGCGAAGATCTCCTACCCCGCCGGGACCGAGGTCGCCGACCTGATCGCCACCGTCGTGAAGACCGGGTACACCGCCGAGGAGCCCGCGCCCCCCGCCCCGGACCCCGAACAGGCGGAGGAGGCCCCGGCCGACCTCGAACTGGCCGCGCTGCGCGGCCGGCTCGTCGTCTCCGCCCTCCTCGCCGCGCCCGTCGTGCTGCTCGCGATGGTCCCGGCGCTGCAGTTCGAGAACTGGCAGTGGCTGTCGCTGACCCTGGCCTCGCCCGTGGTCGTGTGGGGCGCCCTGCCGTTCCACCGGTCGGCGTGGACGAACCTTCGGCACGGCGCCTCCACCATGGACACGCTCGTCTCCGTCGGCACGCTTGCCGCGTTCGGCTGGTCGCTGTGGGCGCTGTTCTTCGGCGACGCGGGCATGCACGGCATGCGGCACTCCTTCGAGCTGACCGTCTCGCGGACGGACGGCGCGTCGGCGATCTATCTGGAGGTCGCCGCCGGGGTCACCGCTTTCATCCTCCTCGGCCACTACCTGGAGGCCCGATCCAAGCGCCGCGCGGGAGCGGCGCTGCGGGCGCTGATGGAGCTGGGCGCCAAGGACGTCGCCGTGCTGCGGGACGGGCGCGAGGTGCGGATCCCGGTGGACCGGCTGGCCGTAGGGGACCGGTTCGTCGTACGGCCCGGAGAGAAGATCGCCACCGACGGGACCGTCGTCGAGGGCGTGTCCGCGGTGGACGCGTCGATGCTGACCGGCGAGTCGGTCCCGGTGGACGTCGGACCGGGCGACGTCGTCACCGGCGCCACCGTCAACGCCGGCGGGCGGCTCGTCGTGGAGGCCTCCCGGATCGGCGCCGACACCCGGCTCGCGCGGATGACGCGGCTGGTCGAGGACGCGCAGAACGGCAAGGCCGAGGTGCAGCGGCTGGCCGACCGGGTCGCCGGGGTCTTCGTCCCGGTGGTGCTGCTGATCGCGGCGGCGACCTTCGGCGCGTGGATCGCGCTCACCGGGGACACCGCGGCCGCGTTCACGGCGGCGGTCGCGGTGCTGATCATCGCCTGCCCGTGCGCCCTGGGGCTCGCCACGCCCACCGCGCTGCTGGTGGGGACGGGACGCGGCGCCCAGCTGGGCATCCTCATCAAGGGGCCGGAGGTCCTGGAAAGCACGCGGCGCGTGGACACCGTGGTCCTCGACAAGACGGGCACGGTGACCACCGGCCGGATGACCCTCCACGAGGTGTACGCGGCCGAGGGCGTCGACGAGAAGCAGGTGCTGCGGCTCGCGGGCGCCCTGGAGCACGCCTCCGAGCACCCGGTCGCCCGCGCGGTGGCCGCGGGCGCGGAGGAACGGGCCGGCCGGCTGCCCGTGGCCGAGCACTTCGAGAACGTGCCCGGGCGTGGCGTACGCGGGCGCGTGGAAGGCCACGAGGTGGCCGTGGGGCGGCTCGCCGAGCACGCCGGGAGTCTCCCGGCGGAGCTGGCCCGCGCCAAGGACGAGGCCGAGCGGGGCGGACGCACCGCGGTCGTCGTCGGCTGGGACGGGGCCCCGCGCGGGGTGCTCGCGGTCGCCGACGCGGTCAAGGAGACCAGCGCGGAAGCGGTACGGCGGCTGCGCGCGCTGGGGCTCACGCCGGTGCTGCTGACCGGCGACAACCGGGCGGTGGCCGAGGCGGTGGCCGCGCGGGTCGGGATCGACGAGGTGGTGGCCGAGGTGCTGCCGGAGGAGAAGGTCGCCGTCGTCGAGCGGCTGCAAGGCGAGGGACGGGTCGTCGCGATGGTCGGCGACGGCGTCAACGACGCGGCGGCGCTCGCCACGGCCGATCTGGGCCTGGCCATGGGGACGGGCACGGACGCGGCGATCGAGGCGGGCGACCTGACCCTGGTCCGCGGCGACCTGCGGATCGCCGCGGACGCCATCCGGCTCTCCCGGCGGACCCTGGCCACGATCAAGGGGAACCTGGTGTGGGCCTTCGGCTACAACGTGGCCGCGCTGCCGCTGGCCGCGGCGGGGCTGCTGAACCCGATGCTGGCGGGGGCGGCGATGGCCTTCTCGTCGGTGTTCGTGGTGACGAACAGCCTGCGGCTGCGGACGTTCCGCTGACGCGGTCCGGGGCGGCCACGCAAGTTACCTACGGTTAGGCCAACCCGAAACAACAGTCCCCCTGGAGTCCGGCGCGAGCCTCACATAAGCTCTTCACAAGGCTCGCGCATCATCCTTACGCTTGGGCCTCGGTCGCTGTATCCGGGCTCTTGCGCATCTTTCAGGACATATGCAAGAGACACAGATCACAGTGATGCGAACGTAACCATCGAAGGGGTTCGAAGGTCTAAGTTGACGATGTCAGCAAGCGTCTTGGGGGGCGCGACCTGACATCTGGGGATGTCTTGGGGGACTTCCTCAGAGATGCGTTGCCGGGGCACGCACACCGGGAAGCTTTGAGCGGCCCTCCCAGCGTGCGTTGTCCCGGCAGACCGCACACGGCAGGAGTACGGCGAGTTCTGCTCGTTCTGCTCAACTCCCGCCGGCACGACAACCGCATATCGGCATCAGCGATTCAGGCGCTGTGTCCTCACAAGCGCCCGGCCGGATCCCGTGGGGGGAATCCGCACCGGGACATGGGAAGGCGCCCTGGTCGTCGGCCCGTGGGGGGACCGGCGCACCAGGGCGCCTTCTGTATGCGCCGACACGCAAAGGAGCCGCCCTGACGGACGGCTCCTGTTTCACTCCGGTTCGGCAGCCCACCGGGGGCCCAGGGAACTGCGCGCCGAGCCACGACGGCACAGCCAGGCGCTTCCGTACGCCAACACGCCGCAGGGGCCACCCTCACGGACAGCCCCTGCTTCTCACGATCACAGCACCGTCGACACTTCAGCGCGGCCGAGGCGGGACGAAGTCCACTCCGGTCCGGCAACGCCCTGAGGGGCGCGGGGAACTGCGCGACCAGCCACGACGGTGCCGCAGACGATCGACGGCAGGCCACGCGCCACTTCCGGCCGGAGACCGCTGCACCCGCGGCCCACCGAACCCTCCGCACTCAGCCCCGCAGGGCTCAGCGCTCCTCGACCGGGACGAAGTCCCGCTCCACCACACCGGTGTAGATCTGGCGCGGGCGGCCGATGCGGGAGCCGGGCTCCTTGATCATCTCGTGCCACTGGGCGATCCAGCCCGGGAGGCGGCCCAGGGCGAACAGGACCGTGAACATCTCGGTCGGGAAGCCCATGGCCCGGTAGATCAGACCGGTGTAGAAGTCGACGTTCGGGTAAAGGCTGCGCGAGACGAAGTAGTCGTCGGAGAGCGCGTGCTCCTCCAGCTTCAGCGCGATGTCCAGCAGCTCGTCGGACTTGCCGAGGGCGGACAGCACGTCGTGCGCGGCGGCCTTGATGATCTTGGCGCGCGGGTCGAAGTTCTTGTAGACCCGGTGGCCGAAGCCCATCAGGCGGACGCCGTCCTCCTTGTTCTTCACCTTGCGGATGAAGGTGTCGACGTCGCCGCCGGAGTCGCGGATGCCCTCCAGCATCTCCAGCACCGACTGGTTGGCGCCGCCGTGCAGCGGGCCCCAGAGCGCGTTGATGCCGGCGGAGATCGAGGCGAACATGTTCGCCTGCGAGGAGCCGACCAGGCGGACCGTGGAGGTCGAACAGTTCTGCTCGTGGTCGGCGTGCAGGATGAGCAGCTTGTCCAGGGCGGAGACGACGACCGGGTCGAGCTCGTACTCCTGCGCGGGGACCGAGAAGGTCATGCGCAGGAAGTTCTCGACGTAGCCGAGGTCGTTGCGCGGGTAGACGAACGGGTGACCGATCGACTTCTTGTACGCGTACGCGGCGATCGTCGGGAGCTTGGCGAGCAGCCGGATGGTCGAGAGGTTGCGCTGCTTCTCGTCGAACGGGTTGTGGCTGTCCTGGTAGAACGTGGACAGCGCGGAGACCACCGAGGACAGCATGGCCATCGGGTGGGCGTCGCGCGGGAAGCCGCGGTAGAAGTTCTTGACGTCCTCGTGCAGCAGGGTGTGCTGCGTGATGTCGTTCTTGAACAGGGAGAGCTCGTCGACGGTCGGCAGCTCACCGTTGATCAGCAGGTAGGCCACCTCCAGGAAGGTGGAGCGCTCGGCCAGCTGCTCGATCGGGTAGCCGCGGTACCGCAGGATGCCGGCTTCGCCGTCGAGGTAGGTGACGGCGGATTTATAGGCGGCGGTGTTGCCGTATCCGCTGTCCAGGGTCACCAGACCGGTCTGGGCGCGGAGCTTCCCGATGTCGAAGCCCTTGTCGCCGACGGTGCTGTCGATCACCGGGTAGGTGTACTCGCCGTCGCCGTACCGCAGTACTACAGCGTTGTTGGTGTGCTCGCTCACGTCATCCCTCACCGACGTTGTGCCTCTTCTTCGAGGTTGCCCTGACTGTCTCTACCATCCCCCATTTGGCGCACGAGAGTGCACTCGGGGTCGACCATTGGGCTTGCCGACGGCACTCAGTGCCGCCAACTTGCTCATCCTGCCGTCTGCGTCACGCTTGCGGAAGTGCTCTGTGACCTTCACGACTCATTTGATCGATCATTTTTGACCGGGCCTCCGCCGAGGCCTCGGCAAGGGCTTGCCGGGGGGCTCGGAGGCGAGGTCAGGAGCCCGCGAGACGGAAGTCGAGCGCCGTGCAGCGCCGCCCCGCCGACACCGTGCGCACGGCCTGGCCGATCGCCTTGCGCGAACCGACGAGGACGACCAGCCGCTTGGCCCGGGTCACCGCCGTGTACAGCAGGTTCCGCTGCAGCATCATCCATGCTCCGGTGGTGACGGGGATCACCACGGCGGGATATTCACTTCCCTGTGAACGGTGGATGGTGACCGCGTACGCGTGGGCCAGTTCGTCCAGTTCGTCGAACTCGTACGGCACCTCCTCGTCCTCGTCCGTCACCACCGTGAGGCGCTGGTCGACCGGGTCGAGCGCGGTGACCACGCCCACCGTGCCGTTGAAGACACCGTTCTCCCCCTTCTCGTAATTGTTGCGGATCTGGGTGACCTTGTCGCCGACGCGAAAGACCCGGCCGCCGAACCGCTTCTCGGGGACGTCGGGGCGGCCCGGGGTGATGGCCTGCTGGAGCAGGCCGTTGAGGGCGCCGGCGCCGGCGGGACCGCGGTGCATGGGGGCCAGGACCTGCACGTCCCGGCGCGGGTCGAGCCCGAACCTGGCCGGGACGCGGCGGGCGGCCACGTCCACGGTGAGCCGGCCGGCCTCCTCCGTATCATCCTCGACGAAGAGGAAGAAGTCCTTCATGCCGTCGGTGACCGGATGCCGCCCGGCGTTGATCCGGTGAGCGTTGGTCACCACGCCGGACTGCTGGGCCTGGCGGAACACGCGCGTGAGGCGCACGGCGGGCACGGGACCGCCCTCGGCGAGCAGATCGCGCAGCACCTCGCCCGCGCCGACGCTGGGCAACTGGTCGACGTCGCCGACGAAGAGCAGGTGCGCGCCCGGCGGGACGGCCTTCACGAGCTTGTTGGCGAGCAGCAGGTCCAGCATCGAGGCCTCGTCGACGACCACCAGGTCGGCGTCGAGCGGGCGGTCGCGGTCGTAGGCGGCGTCGCCGCCGGGCTTGAGCTCCAGCAGGCGGTGGACGGTGGAGGCCTCGGCGCCGGTCAACTCGGCCAGCCGCTTGGCGGCGCGGCCCGTCGGGGCGGCGAGCACGACCTTCGCCTTCTTCGCGCGGGCCAGCTCCACGACCGAGCGGACGGTGAAGGACTTGCCGCAGCCGGGGCCGCCGGTGAGCACGGCGACCTTCTCGGTGAGCGCCAGCCTGACGGCGGCCTCCTGCTCGGGAGCGAGGTCGGCCCCGGTACGGCCCTTGAGCCACGCCAGCGCCTTGTCCCAGTCCACCTCGCCGAAGGCCGGCATCCGGTCCTCGCCGGTGCGCAGCAGGCGTGACAGCTGGGCGGAGAGGGAGAGTTCGGCACGGTGGAACGGGACGAGGTAGACGGCGGTGACCTCTTCGCCGCCGTCCGGGCCGGGCACCTTCTCGCGTACGACGCCGGGTTCACCGGATTCCTCGTCCGGCCGGGACAACTCGGCGAGGCACTCGATGACCAGCCCGGTGTCGACCTGGAGGAGCTTGACCGCGTCGGCGATGAGCCGTTCCTCGGGCAGATAGCAGTGGCCCTGGTCGGCGGACTGCGAAAGGGCGTACTGCAGGCCCGCCTTGACGCGCTCGGGGCTGTCGTGCGGGATGCCGACCGACTGGGCGATCTTGTCGGCGGTGAGGAAGCCGATGCCCCAGACGTCGGCGGCCAGCCGGTAGGGGTGGTTCTTCACGACGGAGATCGAGGCGTCGCCGTACTTCTTGTAGATGCGCACCGCGATGGAGGTGGAGACCTCGACGGTCTGGAGGAAGAGCATGACCTCCTTGATCGCCTTCTGCTCCTCCCATGCGTCGGCGATCTTCCTGGTGCGCTTGGGGCCGAGCCCCGGCACCTCGACGAGGCGCTTCGGCTCCTCCTCGATGATCCTGAGCGTGTCGGTGCCGAAGTGCTGGGTGATGCGGTCGGCGAACACCGGACCGATGCCTTTGACCAGGCCGGATCCCAGGTAGCGGCGGATGCCCTGGACGGTGGCGGGCAGGACGGTCGTGTAGTTCTCGACGGTGAACTGCTTGCCGTACTGCGGGTGGGAGCCCCAGCGGCCCTCCATGCGCAGGGACTCCCCCACCTGCGCGCCGAGCAGAGCCCCGACGACCGTGAGGAGGTCGCCGGCTCCCCGGCCGGTGTCCACGCGCGCGACCGTGTAGCCGTTCTCCTCGTTGGCGTACGTGATGCGTTCGAGCACGCCTTCGAGCGTGGCCGTGCGCCGCTCTCCCGCCTGGGAGGCCCCCGCCTGATCGGACATGCTCCGACGGTACCGCCCGGCACCGACAGGGCGGGCCGCCCGCCGGCGCCGGGCGGCCGGGTCAGTTCTCCGTGATCGTCACACAGGTGCCGACCACGTACCCGGTGACGCCGCTTCTCGTGACCTTCACCCAGCGCTTGCTGACGATGTCGCACTTCTCGTACGAGGCGCTGCCGTAGTACATGGTGCAGGAGGCGGACGCGCTCTGGCCCTTGTTGAGCTGGGCGAGAGCCGTGCCGCCGGTGCTCGTCGTGGACCGGATGACCACCGTCTCCAGGGCCTTGGCCGTGCACCCCGCCGCGGCCGCCGGACCGGCGACGACGAACGAGGTCCCGACCAGGCCGGCGGCGCCCACGGCCACACCGAGTATCCGAGCTGCGCGCATAGCTGATTGCTCCCCTGTGGATTGGCGCGGGCATGCCACCCGCGTCGGACAGGGGCAGCCTAGAACCCGGGCGGTTACGCCTTGGGGGTTCATCACGGTTCGATTTCGGCCACTCCGAGGTCTTGATTCCGAGCATGTAATCGATTCCAATCATCCGCACATGTCGATGTAATCGATTCCACGACTGCATCAAGTTCCACGAGGAGGTGGACCGGCGATGGCGAGCATCAAGGACGTCGCCGCCGAGGCGGGGGTCTCCGTCGCCACGGTGTCGCGCGTCCTGAACGACCACCCGTCCGTCAGCGCCGAGGCACGCACGCGCGTGCTGGCCGCCGTCCAGACGCTGGACTACCGCCCCAACGCCGTCGCCCGGTCGCTGCGCACCGACCAGACCCACACCCTCGGCCTGGTCATCAGCGACGTGCTCAACCCGTACTTCACCGAACTGGCCCGCTCCGTCGAGGAAGAGGCGCGCGCCCTCGGCTACAGCGTCGTCATCGGCAACGCCGACGAGCGGCCCGACCTCCAGGACCACCACGTCCGCAACCTGCTCGACCGGCGCATCGACGGTCTGCTCGTCTCCCCCACCGACGGCGGCTCCCCGCTGATGCTGGACGCCGCGCGCGCGGGGACGCCGATGGTGTTCGTCGACCGGTGGATCCCGGGCGTCGACGTGCCGGTGGTGCGCGCGGACGGCCGGGAGGCCGTACGGGACCTGGTCGCACACCTGCACGGCCTGGGGCACCGCAGGCTCGCCATCATCGCGGGCCCGGCCGCCACCACCACCGGCAGTGAACGCGTCGAGGCCTTCCGGGCCGCCATGGCCGAATACGGACTCCCGCTGCCCGACGCCTACATAGGGCAGGGCGACTTCCAGGCCGAGAGCGGACGGCGGGTCACCGAGGGCTTCCTCGACCTGCCCGAGCCGCCCGAGGTGGTCTTCGCGGCGGACAACCTGATGGTGCTGGGCGCGCTGGACGCCGTACGCGCGCGTGGGCTGCGCGTCCCGGACGACATCGCGCTGGCCGCGTTCGACGACATCCGCTGGTTCGTGCACACCGATCCGCCCATCACCGCCATCGCCCAGCCCACCGGCGAACTGGGCCGGGCCGCCGTGCGCGCGCTCGTCGACCGCATCGAGGGGCGGCCCCCGCTGTCCGTCACCCTCACCGCCCGGCTCGTCGTACGCCGCTCGTGCGGCGAGCCGGGCCCCTCGCAGTCCCCCGCACAGTCCCCCGTACGAAGGAGTACGTCGTGAGCAACCCGGACGAGTTGCTGCGCATCGAAGGCATACGCAAGACCTTTCCCGGTGTGGTCGCGCTCGACGGCGTCGACTTCGACCTCCGGCGGGGCGAGGTGCATGTGCTGCTCGGCGAGAACGGCGCGGGCAAGAGCACCCTCATCAAGATGCTCTCCGGCGCCTACACGCCCGACGCCGGGCGGATCCTGGCCGGCGGCGAGGAGGTGCGCATCCAGGGCGCGCAGGACGCCGAACGCCTCGGGATCGCCACCATCTACCAGGAGTTCAACCTCGTCCCCGATCTGACGGTCGCCGAGAACATCTTCCTGGGACGGCAGCCGCGCCGCTTCGGGATGATCGACCGGCGGCGGATGGAGGCCGAGGCGGCCGTCCTGCTGGAGCGCGTCGGCGTCCAGGTGTCGCCCCGCGCACGGGTGCGCGAACTGGGCATCGCCCGGCTCCAGATGGTCGAGATCGCGAAGGCGCTGAGCCTGGACGCGCGCGTGCTGATCATGGACGAGCCGACCGCCGTGCTCACCTCCGAGGAGGTCGACAAGCTCTTCGCGATCGTGCGCAGGCTGCGCGAGGACGGCGTGGGCGTCGTGTTCATCACGCACCACCTGGAGGAGATCGCCGCCCTCGGCGACCGCGTCACCGTCATCCGCGACGGCAGGAGCGTCGGCCAGGTGCCCGCCTCCACCGCCGAGGACGAACTCGTCCGGCTCATGGTGGGCCGTTCCATCGAGCAGCAGTACCCGCGCGAGCGCCCCGGCGCCGGAGAGGCCCTGCTGACCGTGGAGGGGCTCACCCGCGACGGCGTCTTCCACGACGTCAGCTTCGAGGTGCACGCCGGTGAGGTCGTCGGCGTCGCCGGGCTCGTCGGCGCCGGTCGTACCGAGGTCGTACGGGCCGTCTTCGGGGCGGACCCCTACGACCGGGGAGCCGTACGGGTCGGGGGCGCCGCGCTGAGGCGTCATGACGTGAACGCGGCCATGGCGGCCGGGATCGGTCTCGTACCGGAGGACCGCAAGGGCCAGGGGCTGGTGCTGGACGCCTCCGTGGAGGAGAACCTCGGTCTGGTGACCCTGAGGTCGGCCACGCGCGCGGGGCTCGTCGACCTCAAGGGGCAGCACGAGGCCGCCGACCGGATCGCCCGGCAGCTCGGGGTGCGGATGGCGGGCCTCGGCCAGCATGTGCGCACCCTGTCCGGCGGCAACCAGCAGAAGGTCGTCATCGGCAAGTGGCTACTCGCGAAGACCCGGGTGCTGATCCTCGACGAGCCGACGCGCGGCATCGACGTCGGCGCGAAGGTCGAGATCTACCAGCTGATCAACGAGCTGACGGCCGCCGGGGCCGCCGTCCTGATGATCTCCAGCGACCTGCCCGAGGTGCTCGGCATGAGCGACCGGGTGCTGGTGATGGCCCAGGGCCGGATCGCCGGGGAACTGCCGGCCGGCGAGGCGACGCAGGACGCGGTGATGGCCCTCGCGGTGAGCACCCCCGGCGGCGAGGACGCCGCCGGCACCCGTACGAGCTCCAGTACCCCTACCACCCCTACGAATGAAGTGGAGGCCGGCCGTGGCCGCTGACACGCTCAAGAGCACCACGGGCGCCGGTGGCGGCGCCGCGGCGGTCCGCCGTCTGCTCCTCGACAACGGCGCGCTCACCGCGCTCATCGTCCTCGTCGTCGCCATGTCGGCGCTGTCGGGCGACTTCCTCACCACGGACAACCTGCTGAACGTGGGCGTCCAGGCGGCCGTGACCGCCATCCTCGCCTTCGGCGTGACCTTCGTGATCGTCTCGGCTGGCATCGACCTGTCGGTCGGCTCGGTCGCGGCCCTGTCGGCGACCGTGCTGGCGTGGAGCGCCACCCAGCAGGGCGTGCCCGTGGCGATCGCCGTCGCGCTGGCCGTCGTCACCGGCGTCGTGTGCGGTCTGGTCAACGGGTTCCTCATCGCGTACGGCAAACTCCCGCCCTTCATCGCCACGCTGGCGATGCTGTCGGTGGCGCGCGGACTGTCGCTGGTGATCTCCGAGGGCTCCCCGATCGCCTTCCCCGACTCGGTCTCGCACCTCGGCGACACGCTGGGCGGCTGGCTGCCCGTGCCGGTGCTGGTCATGATCGTCATGGGTCTGGTCGCGGCGTTCGTGCTCGGCCGTACCTACATAGGCCGTTCGATGTACGCCATCGGGGGCAACGAGGAGGCGGCCCGGCTGTCGGGGCTGCGGGTGAAGAAGCAGAAGCTCGCCATCTACGCCCTGTCCGGCGTGTTCGCCGCCGCCGCGGGCGTCGTGCTCGCCTCCCGGCTGTCCTCGGCTCAGCCGCAGGCCGCCGACGGCTACGAACTGGACGCGATCGCCGCCGTCGTCATCGGCGGCGCCTCCCTCGCGGGTGGTACGGGTAAGGCCTCCGGCACCCTGATCGGCGCGCTGATCCTCGCGGTGCTGCGCAACGGGCTCAACCTGCTGAGCGTGTCCGCGTTCTGGCAGCAGGTCGTCATCGGCGTCGTCATCGCGCTGGCGGTGCTGCTGGACACGGTGCGCCGCAAGGCCGGGGCGACCCCGGTCACCGCCGGCGGCGGCAAGGGCAGGCAGGCGGCGACGTACGGGCTCGCGGCCGTGGTCACCGTGGCGATCGTCGGTGCGACCTCGTTCCTGCACGGCGGTTCCCCCGCGACGGCGAACCCGAGGGTCGGGCTGGCGCTGTCCACCCTCAACAACCCGTTCTTCGTGCAGATCCAGTCGGGCGCGAAGGCCGAGGCGAAGAAGCTGGGCGTGGACCTGACCGTCACCGACGCGCAGAACGACGCCTCGCAGCAGGCCAACCAGCTGCAGAACTTCACCAGTTCCGGCGTGGACTCGATCATCGTCAACCCGGTGGACTCGGACGCGGCGGGACCGTCGGTGCGGTCCGCCGACAAGGCGGACATCCCGGTGATCGCGGTCGACCGCGGCGTCAACAAGGCGACCACGGACGCGCTCGTGGCCTCCGACAACGTCGCCGGCGGTGAGCTGGCGGCGAAGACGGTCGCCGAGAAGCTGGGCGGCAACGGCAAGATCGTGATCCTTCAGGGGCAGGCGGGCACGTCGGCGGCCCGGGAGCGGGCGGAAGGGTTCGCGAAGGGGCTGAAGGCCTTCCCCGGAATCCAGGTCCTGGCCCAGCAGCCGGCCGACTTCGACCGCACCAAGGGACTCGACGTGATGTCGAACCTGCTCCAGGCGCACCCGGACGTGCAGGGCGTCATCGCCGCCAACGACGAGATGGCGCTCGGCGCGATCAAGGCGCTGGGCGCCAAGGCCGGGACGTCGGTCCAGGTCGTCGGCTTCGACGGAACTCCGGACGGGCTGAAGGCCGTTGAACAGGGGACGCTGTACGCGTCCGTCGCGCAGCAGCCGTCGCAGCTGGGCCGGATCGCCGTGGACAACGCGCTCAAGGCGCTGCGCGGCGAGAAGGTCGAGCAGACGGTGAAGGTGCCGGTGAAGGTGGTCACCAAGCAGAACGTGGCCGGGTTCAGCGGCTGACACCGGCACGCGGGCGGGCGGTCGCCAGGCCGCCCGCCCCGGCCACGCTTCAGGGGAGTTTCTTCATGTACGACTACGACCTCCTGGTCGTGGGGTCGGCCAACGCCGACCTGGTGATCGGCGTCGAACGGCGGCCGGGAGCCGGGGAGACGGTCCTCGGCTCCGACCTGGCCGTCCATCCGGGCGGCAAGGGCGCCAACCAGGCGGTGGCGGCGGCCCGTCTGGGCGCCCGTACGGCGCTGCTGGCCAGGGTCGGCGACGACGCGCACGGGCGGCTGCTGCTGGACGCGCAGCGGGCGGCCGGGGTGGACACGGTGGGCCTGCTGGTGGGCGGGGCGCCGACCGGGGTCGCGCTGATCACGGTGGACCCGTCGGGTGACAACAGCATCGTGGTGTCGCCGGGCGCGAACGGCCGGCTGACGCCGCAGGACGTGCGGGCGGCGGCCGGTCTCTTCCACGCCTCGCGGGTGGTGTCGGCGCAGCTGGAGATCCCGCTGGAGACGGTCGTGGAGGTCGTGCGCTGTCTCGCGCCCGGCAGCCGTTTCGTCCTCAACCCCTCCCCGCCGCGCCCGCTGCCCGCCGAGGTGCTGGCGGCCTGCGATCCGCTGATCGTCAACGAGCACGAGGCGAGGGTGATCCTCGGGGACGCGGCGGTGGGCGACGAGCCCGAGGACTGGGCGCGGATCCTGCTGGCGAAGGGGCCGCGCTCGGTGGTCGTGACGCTGGGCGCGGACGGCGCGCTGGCGGCCTCGGCCGAGGGCGTGGTCCGGGTGGCGTCGGTGCCGGTGGACGCGGTGGACACGACGGGCGCGGGCGACTCCTTCACGGCGGCGCTGGCCTGGAAGCTGGGGACGGGCTCGTCGCTGGCGGAGGCGGCGGCGTACGCGGCGCGGGTCGGGGCGGCGGCGGTCACCCGACGGGGTGCGCAGGAGTCGTTCCCGACGGCGCAGGAGGTGGCCGCGCTGTGAGGAAGGCGGGGATCCTCAATCGTCATCTGGCGGGTGCGCTGGCGGAGTTGGGCCACGGGGACGGGGTGCTGGTGTGCGACGCCGGTATGCCGATACCGGACGGGCCGCGCGTGGTGGACCTCGCGTTCCGGGCGGGGGTGCCGTCTTTCGCGGAGGTGCTGGAGGGTCTGCTCGACGAGCTGGTCGTGGAGGGGGCGACGGCGGCGAGCGAGGTGCGCCGGGCCAATCCGGCGGCTTCGGCGCTGCTGGACGGGCACTTCCCGGGGCTGGCCCTGGTCCCGCACGAGAAGCTGAAGGAGCTGTCGGCGCGGGCCCGCCTGGTCGTGCGCACGGGCGAGGCGCGGCCGTACGCGAATGTGCTGCTGCGGTGCGGGGTGTTCTTCTGAGGGGGCGCTGCGGAAAGCTTCGAGGGGCCCGGTCCGTCGACCGGGCCCCTCGGCGTCCCCCTCCCGACGCCAAGACCCCCACGATCCCCCCGGATCCCCCTCCAAGAGCCCTGACGCCGTGTATGACACGCGGGGGGCGGGGAGGGTTGCACGTCCTACGGGTGATTCTCCGGAGGGAGGGGGTCGGAGACGAACGATCCCCGAGCGCGAACCGTCACCACCAGTCCTCTGTCCCGGAGGATGTCCAGAGCGCGGCGGACTGTGCCAGGACCAACTTTGTGCTCGTGCGTCATGGTCAGTTCGCCCGGCAGCCGCGTGCCCGGCGGGTACTCACCGGAACGGATCTTCCGTTCGATGATCGCGGCGAGCTGTTCATAGACGTATTGCGGCGAGTCGGGGCTGATCTTGTCCACCCGTCGACCGTATGCCGCCGCCTTCCACCACGCATTACCCACTACTACTACCAACCACTACCCACCACTATCCTCCTCACGATAGAGTCCCAGAAACGAAGACGCCCCGACGGGAAGGTGAAAGCTTCACGCCGGGGCTCAGCCGACTGAAACGGAGTCGACCTATGCGCAGCCTACTGGCCGCGATCCTCACCCTCTTCCTGCCGCCTCGCGGAGCGCACCGCGCCCTAACCCCGCCCTCGCCCCCCTTCGCCCAGTGGTCCGCCCCCGCACCCCGGGCACGGCTCCGCCCCGCGGACGTGATCCTCGCCGACGGCCTGCCCCTGGTGCGGCCGTACCTCGCGACTCTGGGCCAGTGCCACGTCACGGCGGAGGCCGCCGCGTGAGCGCGCGGAGCTTTCGCAGCGTCGGCGTCGACCCCGCCACCGGCAAGGAGGCGTTCGTGGTCACGCGCCCTGGCGGTGTGCTGGAGGAACTGGCCGACGCACACGCCCTCAAGGCCGCCGCGGTCCTGGTGACCGTCGTCGGGGCCGTGCTGGAGGGAGGCAGGTCGTCCGACACCGAACTCGCCGCCTTCGTGCCGTCGCTCCACGCGGCGCTGGAGGAATGCGTGGGCATCATGGCGGCGGACAGGGAGCGGTGACGTAGAGCGGGGAGCCAGGGCCTCCCCTCCCCCGCCAGGTCGGCCTCTGGAGTGCTTCGGAGGCCGGCCTCGGGTCGTTCACACGGCGACCAGGCGCGATCGCCGCGGCCCGCAGTCACAGGACGTCCCGCGGGTCTGGCACCGGGGGTCGGGTGCGCGTCCAGGTCCAGCAGAAGTGAAAAGGTTTTGAGGATGCCCTGAGGGAGGGAAGCCCGACCAGGGAGAGGTACGAGCGCCTGACCTCAATTGAGTTCGCCGACGACGAATCTCTCCACCACTATCTTCAGTCCATGTACGACTACCTGTACGGCAACCAGCCCAGGCAGCCATTTCCTGCGCTAAGAAACTGGAGACAGTGACCCGGGTGGACATCTCTCCGCGAATCGGCATCGACGATCCCGAAGTAGACATGGATGACGGGCAGCGGCTGCTCTACCGAGGTGAGCCGTTCACCGGTGAGGTGACTGAGCACCTCGGGGGCAAGCTCGTGAGTCTGGACGTCTATGTCGAAGGGGTCCAGAGCGGTCCGTCGCGGGAGTGGTACAAGGACGGGGCCCTGCGGTCGGAGGGCACCGTGCGTGATGGCTTGCCTCGTGGAGAATTCCGGGAGTGGCATCCGAACGGGACGTTGGCGTCTCGGAAGGTATTCGCCGACGACGGTCTCACGCTCTGCGAAGACCACCAGTGGGACGAGAGCGGCCGGCAGACAAGGAACTGGGCGCGTCGATGAACGATCAACCGGCTCGGCGGGTTCGCGGGGCTGACGCGGCCGCCGTCGCCGCCGGCCCCGCGAAACGGTCGCGGATCATTCACGGGTACCGGCTCCCCCATCGCCGATGACGAACGGCTCCGGCTTCACCGAGTTCACGCACCGGGTGTCCGGGTTGTCGGGGTTGTCGAAGAAGGAGGTGATCACCTTTGTCCCGCACGGATGGTCGAACGTCCCGTGGGCGACACCGGCCAGGGTCACCACCGTGGAGCGGGAGAGCGTCCGGGTCACGTAGCGCCCCCACTGAGCGCCGGTCTGAGCGTCGAAACTCCCGGAGACGGCCAGGGTGGGGATGCCGCTCCGAGTGACCGCACGAACGGAGTCGGGTGCCTTCGGAACGTCCCAGGCCTGGCATGCCTGGCGCAGGAAGGGCAGTTGGGGAGCCTGGGCCAGGACCGAGCGGGGGAGCTCGGGAAAGGCTCGCAGCCCCTTGGCGAGCTGTTCGCCGGGGGTCTCGAACGGAACCCATTCGCTGCACCAGACACTCAGCGACAGCCCGTGAGCGAACATCCCTCGCGAGCCGGGAAGCCAGGCGGCCGCCCACTGCTCGGCGATGCGCTCGGGGTGGCCGTGGGCCAACTCGTCCACGCCCAGCGGGAAGGTGTCGGGGGCGTGACTGGCACGAACCATCCAGTTCAGCAGCGCCCCGCCGTCGAGGACCACCTTCACCTTCCCGACCTGCGGCACCGTCACGTGCGTGGTGACCGGACGGGCATCCAGCTGACGCACCATGCGCAGGAAGGCGGCGCCGATGTCGGGGTAGCGCTGACGGCAGGAGGGCTGGGCCGCGCAGGCGCTCACGATGTCGTCGAACGACTCCCTCATGCTGCTCCACGTCCACCCGGGCGTCGCCACGGACGGCGGTACGACGCCGTCGACGGTCACGGAGCGGATCCCTTCGGGGAACATGCGCATGTAGGTCAGCGCCAGTTGCGTCCCGTAGGAATGTGAGAGGACGTTCCACTGCCGGATTCCCAGGGCTTCGCGCAGATCGGCCGCGTCGGCGGCGTTCTCACTGGTGTCGTAGGCGGCCGGATCGGTTCCCCGGGCCGTCAGGCGCTCGCGGCACCGGGCCGCCGCCCGGGCGTACCGGTCCCCGGTGGAGGGTGCGTCGTAGAGGAGGTGGACCCGCTCCTGGTAAAACCGGTCGATCTCGGGACACGTCAGCGGCCGCTGGGACGAGAGGGTCCCGCGCTGGGACAGGACGACCAGATCGCGGTCGCGGTTCAGCCCGGCATCCGTGAGTTCCGTTATGTTCCCGATGGCGTCCGCGCCGGGCCCGCCGGCGAAGAACACGATCGGATCGGGGTGCGGCCTCGGCGCGGCCGAGCGGACGAGCGCGACGGCCAGGCGAAGGGTTCGCGAGGACGGGTGGGCCCGGTTTTCCGGCACGACGAGGAAGCCGCAGCGGGTGTCCTTCAGTTCCCCGTACGTGGTCGGGCACGGAGCGGGCACGAACCGCGACGACGGATGCGGCCGCGCGGCCGGGGGCTGGGGCAGGGCGAGCACGGTTCCCGGAAAGATCCGGTGGCCCCGGTCGCTGGAGGCGTATCCGTGCCGACGGGCCTCGTCCTCGATGGTCTGCCGGTTGAGGGTGTAGACGCTGTCCCACCGCAGGGCGTCGCCGAGGGTCTGCCGGGCGATGTCCCACAGCGTGTGTCCGGAGGCGACGGTATGCGTGGCGGCCTTGGAACGGGCGGGCACGGCGTCACCGGCCGTCCGTCCGGGTGACAGATGTTGCTGGGGGCGGGTGGCGGCCACGCCGGGTGTGCCGTGGGCCGGGGCCGCGCACAGCACCGTCAGACCGGTCAGGAAGATGGCGGCTGCGGCGGCTGTGCGGCGGTTGCGTATGGGCATGTCGTCCTTCCGCATCGGCACCGGGCGGCTCAAGGGCACCGATCGAACTCGTCACACGTGGCGGGGTCGTCTGACGCCAGCCTGCGAAGACCACTCGTGCCCCGCACTCCCAGGGGCCCAATGGGGTCACACACGCGCCCGTCGGCGACGGTGCGCAAGGGACGCGGAAGAATTCTCGAGCCGCGTGTCACATTCCGGCGGCCCCGGGTGTCAAAGAGGTAACCCACCACCACGACACAGGAGCCCACCATGGACGCTCGATTCGACCTCTTCGGCAACCCGGTCGCGATGAAGTTCCTCCGGTACGTCAACTCGGCGGGCAAGGTGATCGCGGACTCGACCCTGCCGAGCGCGACGCAGGAGCTGGTGAAGATCCGCGCCAGCCAGATCAACGGCTGCGGTTTCTGCACCGACATGCACACCAAGGACGCCACCGCCGCCGGGGAGACCGCGCAGCGCCTCCACATGGTCGCGGCCTGGAGGGAGGCGAAGGTGTTCACGGACGCGGAGCGCGCCGCGCTGGAGCTGACGGAGCAGGGCACCCGTATCGCCGACGCGGCCGGTGGAGTGACGGACGCGGCCTGGGAGAACGCCGCCAAGCACTACGACGAGGACCAGCTCGCGGCCCTGTTGTCCCTCATCGCCCTGATCAACGCGTACAACCGCGTGAACGTCATCGTCCAGCAGCCCGCCGGCGACTACCAGCCCGGCATGTTCGAATGACGAGATGACGAGAGGGGCGGGCGGGCGTCCACAAGGCGCGGATGCCCGCCCACCCCTCGACCACGTCAGCGGTCCACGTGCTCCACGAACCGCGCCGCCGTCTCCGCGAGGACCTCGTGGCCGTCGCGGGACCACAGGACGTCGTTGAAGAGTTCGACCTCGATCGGGGCGGTGTATCCGGCCGCCTCCACGTAGCCCTGCCACTCGCGCATGTCGATCGCGCCGTCGCCGATCTGGCCGCGGCCGGTGAGGACGCCCTCGGGCAGCGGGGTGGTCCAGTCGGCGAGCTGGAAGGAGTGGATGCGGCCGCCGGCGCCGGCGCGGGCGATCTGCGCGGGAGCCTGGTCGTCCCACCAGATGTGGTAGGTGTCCACCGTGACGCCGACCTGGTGCGCGGGGAAGCGTTCCGCGAGGTCCAGGGCCTGGGCGAGGGTGGAGACCACACAGCGGTCGGAGGCGTACATCGGGTGCAGCGGCTCGATGGCCAGCCGTACGCCGTGTTCCTCGGCGTACGGGCCCAGTTCGGCCAGCGCGTCCGCGATGCGCTCGCGGGCGGCGCGCAGGTCCTTCGAGCCGGGCGGGAGACCGCCCGAGACCAGGACCAGGGTGTCCGTGCCGAGGGCCGCGGCCTCGTCCACGGCCCGGCGGTTGTCGGCCAGGGCGGCCGTCCGCGCGTCCGGGTCGATCGCCGTGAGGAAGCCGCCCCGGCACAGCGTCGTCACCGTCAGGCCCGCGTCGCGGACCAGCTTCGCAGTCGCCTCCAGACCGTACTCCCGGACCGGCTCGCGCCACAGGCCGACGTTGACGACGCCCAGGTCGCGGCAGGCGTCGACGAGTTCGGGCAGCGACAGCTGCTTCACCGTCATCTGGTTGATGGAGAAGCGGCTCAGGTCCGGGTTGCTCACTGGGTGACTCCGTACAGGGCGAGCAGGTTCTTCATCCGCTCCTCGGCCAGCTTCGGGTCGGGGAACAGGCCCAGCCCGTCGGCGAGTTCGTAGGCGCGGGCGAAGTGCGGCAGGGAGCGGGCCGACTGGAGGCCGCCGACCATCGTGAAGTGCGACTGGTGGCCGGCCAGCCAGGCCAGGAAGACCACGCCCGTCTTGTAGAAGCGGGTGGGCGCCTGGAAGAGGTAGCGGGACAGCTCGACGGTGGGGTCGAGCAGGGCCCGGAAGCCCGCCGTGTCGCCGGTGTCCAGGACCCGGACGGCCTCGGCGGCCAGCGGCCCCAGCGGGTCGAAGATGCCGAGCAGGGCGTGGCTGAAACCCTGCTCGTCGCCCGCGATCAGCTCGGGGTAGTTGAAGTCGTCGCCCGTGTAGCAGCGGACGCCCTGCGGGAGGCGGCGGCGGATGTCGATCTCGCGCTGCGCCTCCAGGAGGGAGACCTTGATGCCGTCGACCTTGTCCGGGTGGGCGGCGATGACCTCTAGGAAGGTGTCGGTCGCCGCGTCCAGGTCGGCGGAGCCCCAGTAGCCCTCGAGCGCCGGGTCGAACATCGGGCCCAGCCAGTGCAGGACCACCGGCTCGGAGGCCTGGCGGAGGAGGTGCCCGTAGACCTCCACGTAGTCCTCGGGTCCCCGGGCGGCGGCGGCCAGCGCGCGCGAGGCCATCAGGATGGCCTGGGCGCCGGAGGCCTCGACGAGGGCGAGCTGCTCCTCGTAGGCGGAGCGGACCTCGGCGAGCGTACCGGCGGTGAGCTGGTCGGTGCCGACGCCGCAGGCGATGCGTCCGCCGACCGCCTTGGCCTCGGCGGCGCTGCGGCGGATCAGCTCCGCCGCGCCGGCCCAGTCCAGGCCCATGCCGCGCTGGGCGGTGTCCATGGCCTCGGCGACGCCCAGGCCGTGGGACCACAGATGGCGGCGGAAGGCGAGGGTGGCGTCCCAGTCGACGGCGGCGGCCGAGTCGGGCGACACGTCCGCGAAGGGGTCGGCGACGACGTGCGCCGCCGAGAACACCGTACGGGAGGCGAGGGGGGCGCCCGGGGTGAGGGCGAGGGGCTCGATGCGGGGTTCGTACGTCCGCAACGTGCCTGACGTGTCCGGGAGTTGGATGGTCACAGGGAGATCTCCGGGACGTCGAGGCGGCGGCCCTCGGCCGAGGACTTCAGGCCCAGCTCGGCGAGCTGGACGCCGCGGGCGCCGGCCAGCAGGTCCCACTGGTAGGGGGCGTCGGCGTAGACGTGCTTGAGGAACAGTTCCCACTGGGCCTTGAAGCCGTTGTCGAACACCTGGTTGTCCGGGACCTCCTGCCACTGGTCGCGGAACACCTCGGTGGCCGGGATGTCCGGGTTCCACACCGGCTTGGGAGTGGAACTGCGGTGCTGGACACGGCAGTCGCGCAGACCGGCGACGGCGGAGCCCTCGGTGCCGTCCACCTGGAACTCCACCAGCTCGTCGCGGTTGACGCGGACGGCCCAGGAGGAGTTGATCTGGGCGATCGCGCCGCCCTCCAGCTCGAAGATGCCGTAGGCGGCGTCGTCGGCGGTGGCGTCGTACGGCTTGTCGTTCTCGTCCCAGCGCTGCGGGATGTGGGTGGCGGTGAGGGCCTGGACGGACTTCACGCGACCGAACAGCTCGTGGAGCACGTACTCCCAGTGCGGGAACATGTCGACGACGATGCCGCCGCCGTCCTCGGCGCGGTAGTTCCAGGAGGGGCGCTGCGCGGTCTGCCAGTCGCCCTCGAAGACCCAGTAGCCGAACTCGCCGCGGATGGACAGGATCCGGCCGAAGAAGCCGCCGTCGATGAGGCGCTTGAGCTTGAGCAGTCCGGGGAGGAAGAGCTTGTCCTGGACGACGCCGTGCTTGACGCCCGCCGCGTCGGCCAGGCGGGCCAGCTCCAGCGCGCCTTCGAGGCCGGTGGCGGTCGGCTTCTCGGTGTAGATGTGCTTGCCGGCGGCGATCGCCTTCTTGATCGCCCCCTCGCGGGCTGAGGTCACCTGGGCGTCGAAGTAGATGTCCACGCTGTCGTCGGCGAGGACCGCGTCCACGTCCGTCGAGATGCTGTCCAGGCCCAGGCCGTGCTGCTCGGCGAGCGCCTTCAGGGCGTGCTCGCGGCGGCCGACGAGGATGGGTTCCGGCCACAGCACGGTGCCGTCGCCGAGGTCGAGTCCGCCCTGTTCGCGCAGGGCCAGGATGGAGCGGACCAGGTGCTGGCGGTAGCCCATGCGCCCGGTCACGCCGTTCATGGCGATACGCACCGTCTTGCGTGTCACGTCGGTCCCTTCATAGGCGTCGTAGGCGGCGCTGTGCTCGTCTCGTACGCGGCTTGTCCCGGATGAGCGCTGCGCCGACGCCTTGTCCTGATCAGCGATGCAGCAAGCGCTTTCTATCTGATGAGAAGCTAGCCTCTGACCACTGGTCCGGACAAGACCGTGTCCATCCCGAGTTGTTCGAGGGGGCGAACAAACGGGGCTCCTGGCCGTAAGGTCTGCTCGGCACGCCCGGGAACCATGCCCCCTGCATGGCTGCCCACATGGGCGAACGACGGATACGACGAGATGCGCGACCGGAGGACGACGAGATGACGGTGACCCTGGCGGACGTGGCGGCCCGCGCGCAGGTCTCCCCCGCGACGGTGTCGCGCGTGCTGAACGGGAACTACCCCGTGGCCGCAACCACCCGTGAGCGGGTGCTGCGGGCGGTGGACGAGCTGGACTACGTGCTGAACGGGCCGGCGAGCGCGCTGGCGGCCGCGACCAGCGACCTGGTGGGCATCCTGGTCAACGACATCGCCGACCCCTTCTTCGGGATCATGGCGAGCGCGATCCAGTCGGAGATCGGGGGGCCGGGCGGCAGAGCCGGCGGCGAGCGGCTGGCGGTGGTGTGCAACACGGGGGGCTCTCCCGAGCGGGAGCTGACGTATCTGACCCTGTTGCAGCGGCAGCGGGCGGCGGCCGTGGTGCTGACCGGCGGCGCCGTGGAGCACGAGCCGCACGCCTCGGCGGTGGCGGCGAAGCTGCGCAAGCTGGCGGAGGCGGGGACGCGGGTCGTGCTGTGCGGGCGCCCGCCCGCCGACGACACCGGCGCGATCGCGCTGACCTTCGACAACCGGGGCGGGGGCCGGGAACTCACCGAGCACCTGATAGGGCTCGGCCACCGCAACCTCGGCTACATCGCGGGCCCGGAGGAGCGGACCACGACCCGGCACCGGCTGGAGGGCCACCGGGCCGCGCTCGAAGCGGCCGGGATCGAGGACGACCCCCGGCGGACGGTGTACGGACGCTACGACCGGCAGTCCGGCTACGAGGCGACGCTGGAACTGCTGCGCCGCGACCCGTCCCTGACTGCGGTCGTCGCCGCGAACGACTCCGTCGCCCTGGGCGCCTGCGCCGCGCTGCGGGATTCGGGGCTCCGCATCCCCGATGACGTCTCGGTCGCCGGCTTCGACGACCTCCCCTTCAGCATCGACGCGGTGCCCTCCCTGACGACGGTACGACTGCCCCTGACCGAGGCGGGGGCACGGGCGGGCCGCATCGCCATGGGCCGCGAGGAGCCCCCACCGGGCGGGATCACCACGGTCCGGGGGGAGCTGATGGTACGGGGGTCCTCCGGGGTGCCGCGGGGCTGACGGGCGGCTGCTCCGGGGTGCTGCTTGGGGCCGACGCAGGGCCCGACCGGGGTGCCGCGCGGTTGACGGGCGGCCCCTTCAGCGTGCTGCGGGGCTGACGGAGTGCCCTTCGGAGTGCCGGCTGACGGACAGCCCGCCCGGGATGCCACCCGGCTGACGCAGGGCCCGACCGGGGTGCCGCGCGGTTGGCGGTCGACCACCGGGATGCCAGGCGGCTGGCGTGGACTCCCTCGGGGTGCCGCGCGGCTGGCGGTCGGCTCCCTCGGGGTGCCCCGCGGCCGGCGGTCGGCCCTTCGGGGATGTCGCGCGGCTGGTGGTGGGCTCCTCGGGGATGTCGCAGGGCTGATGGAGGGCTCTTCGGGTGCCGCAGGGCCGGCCGAGGATCCGTCGAGGTGTCGCGCGGCTGGTGGGTGGGCTCCTTCGGGGGGCCGCAAGGCTGACGGCTCCCTCGGGTACCGCGGGGCCGGCCGAAGGGAATTGGGGACCGTCGGGGCGGCGGCGCGGCCTGAGGAACCGCGCCGCCGGTCGCCACGGTGCCGCCGGCGGGCCGGCGCACCCGGTGTCGCCGGTGTTGTCAGCGGAGGGCCCCGGGGAGTGCGATCGTCGTCGGTCGGGGGGTGGCGGCCAGGCGGAGGCCGAGTTCCACGAGGGTCCAGCCGAGGCGGGCGCGTACGGCACGGGGCCGGCGCGCCGCCGCCGCGAGGCGGTGGGCGTCGGCGTCGGCGCGGAGTGCGGCGGTGTGGGCGCGGTGCAGGGCGAGGTGGATCTCAGGATGCATCGGGCGGCCTCTCAGTCCGAGGGGTTAGTGGGGTCGGTCGGGTCCGTTCGGTCCGTGCGGGTGGGGATCACGTGCGTGTGGACGCGGACCCGCTCCGCGCCCGGGGCGGCGCCGTCACCGAGGGCCGACGCGCGGTAGCGGCCCACGAGTTCGTGCATCTCGCCGATGAGCTCCAGGGCTTGACCGGGCGTCAGATCCAACGTCCAGTCGCTCATGTCCGAGGAACGGTTCCACTCCTCGGACCACTCGTGCCGGGTGCCGAGCCAGGTCGCCAGCTCCCGGGTGTGGTGGTTGGCCACCTCGTGCAGGAACAGGTCGGCGGCGCCCCGGACTTCGGGATCCTGGTCCTCCAGCAGCCCGCCGTCGAAGCTCACGCCCCCGTGGACCGACTTCCACCACCGCTCGCGCCCCTTGCCCCGCTCCGGCGCGTCCTCGACGAAGCCGTGCGCGGCGAGCTGACGCAGGTGGTAGCTGGTGGCCCCGCTGGACTCGCCCAGTTTCGACGCGAGTTGGGATGCGGTCGCCGGCCCTTCGTGCCGCAGCTCGTTCAGCAGCCGCATGCGCAGCGGATGCGCGAGCCCGCGCAGCGAGCGCGCGTCGAGACTGTGGATCAGCGGGTCCTGGGCGCCTTGCGGACCCGAGGGCTTCTTGGGCTCGTCCATAGTTACAAAGATAGCTTTGCAAAGGGTCCTTTGCAACCCCGTGGAGTAGGGTCGATCAGTATGAAGTTCGCCTTCTCCACCCTCGGTGTCCCCGGACTGTCGATCGACGAGGTGCTGCGGCTCGCGTCCGCGCACGGCTATCACGGCGTCGAGTTGCGCGCCCACCCGGAGGAGCCGGTGCACCCCGGCCTCCCGGCGGACCAACGGGCCGAGGTCGCGGCCGCGTTCAAGGCCTCCGGGGTCGAGCTCCTCGCCGTCGCGGGGTACGCGCGCGTGGCCGCGCCGGGTGACGACGACGCCGTCATCGAGGAGATTCGCGACCTGGCCGAGCTGGCCCGCGACCTGGGCGCCTCCTACGTCCGGGTCTTCCCGGGCGGCGCCGACGGGCAGTCCCCCGCCGAGGCGGACGCCGTCGCCGCCCGGCGACTCGGGGTGGCCGCCGAGTTCGCCACCGACCTCGGCGTACGGATCCTGCTGGAGACCCACGACTCGCATCCCACCGGCGCCGACGCGACGCGCGTCCTCGGCCTGGTCGGGCACCGGCAGGTGGGAGCGGTGTGGGACGTGATGCACACCTGGCGGGGCGGCGAGCAGCCGTTGGAGACGTACGCGGCGCTCTCGCCGTATCTCGGTTACGTCCAGGTCAAGGACATCGCCTCGACCGAGGACACCACCCCGTTGGCGCTGGGCGCGGGCGTGCTGCCGCTCGCCGAGTGCGTGGAGGTCCTCTCCCGGCACGGCTGGGACGGCTGGCTGTGCTGGGAGTACGAGAAGCGGTGGTACGAGGCCGCCGAACCGCTGGAAGGGCTGCTGGAGGCCGGCCGGCGGCATCTGGGGCGGCTGCTGAACGAGTCGGCGTGAGCGACCGGCCGTAGGGCAACCCGGCTGTGGGGCAGCCCGGCCGTAGGGCAGCCCGGCCGTAGGGACCTGCGAGTCGGCCGTTAATCGGCTGGCGGGGTGGTGGCGGCGCGGGTTAACGTCCGCGCCGTGCCTCAGCCCTCCGCGCGTCCCGCGCCGCCCGTCGCGCCGTCGGCGTCATGAGTCTCGGCCGTGCCCTCCTCGACGTCCGCCCCCTTCGCACCTCCCCCGTCTTCCGGCGGCTGCTGATCGGGCGCACGGTGTCCACGCTCGGCGGCTTCATGACCATGGTCACCGTGATGTTCCAGGTGTGGGACGTGACCCACAGCGCGTTCTGGAGCGGGGCGGTCGGACTGGCGCAGGCGGTGCCGATGGTCGGCGTCGGGCTGTTCGCGGGGGCGTGGGTGGACCGGGCCGACCGGCGCCGGGTGTATCTGATGGCGACGGTCGGACAGGCCGCCTGTTCCGTGCTGTTGGCGGTGCAGGGCTTCACGGGACACGTGCCGGTGCCCGTCGTGCTGGCGCTGGTCGCGGTGCAGGCGTCGTTCGGGGCGGTGGGGGCGCCGGCGGCGGGCGTGTTCGTGCCGCGGCTCCTGCCCCGGGACCAGGTGGCCGCGGGGCTGGCGCTGAACCAGGTCACGGGCCAGGCGATGATGCTGCTCGGCCCGGCCGTCGCCGGCGTCGTCCTCGGGTGGTGGGGCATCGGCGTCTGCTACCTGCTGGACGCCCTCAGCTTCGGCCTCGCCTTCCACGGCGCGTTCGGCCTGCCCGCGCTGCCGCCCGAGGGCGAGAGGTCCCGCCCGGGCCTGTACGGCGTCCTCGACGGACTGCGGTTCCTGACAGGGCATCGGGTGGTGCGCGGCGCGCTGCTGACCGACCTCGCCGCGACCGTGCTGGCGATGCCCACGAGCCTGTTCCCGCTGGTCAACGCGGAACGCTTCGGCGGTGATCCGCACACCCTGGGCCTGTTCCTGTCGGCGCTCGCGGTGGGCGGGGTGGCTGCGACCGCCTTCTCGGGGCCCGTCACGCGGCTCGCCCGTCCGGGGCCGGTGATGCTGTGCGCCTCCGCCACCTGGGGCGTGGCCCTGGCCCTGTTCGGGCTGATGCCGAACGCGTGGGCCTGCCTCGGGATGCTCGTCCTGGCGGGCGCGGCGGACGCGGTGGCGGTGCTGTCCCGTACGACGATCGTGCAGACCCGGACTCCGGACTCCCTGCTCGGCCGGGTGACGGCGGCCGAGACCGTCGTCGGCCAGGCGGGCCCGCACCTCGGCAGTCTGCGCGGCGGTGTCGTGGCCGGCTGGACCTCGGGCGCGACCGCCCTGGTCGGCGGCGGCCTGCTGTGCCTCCTCGCGGTGACGGCGGTGGCCGCCATGACACCCGAACTGCGGGGCAGGGCCGCGTCCGGGAGAGTGCGGTCGAGGAGGGGCGCGTCGGATCGGCTGCCGCCGAAGGAGGCTCCGCCGCGCGGAGCCGCCGGTCCGTCGCACGAGCACCCGCCACGACTCGCCGCCCCGCCCTCGGCCCCGCCGGAGCCGGCCTCGCCCGGCGGTGCCGCTCAGGAGCCCGAAGGGCCGCAGGCCGCCGCTCCGGCGGGCCCCTGAGCCCGTCCGCGGAGGGCTCGACGTAGGCCCGTGGCGGCCGGTGTCACCTCGTCCGTGACCGGAACCTCGCCACCCGTTCCTCCAGCCGGACACGCCGCTCGGGCCATTCGTCCGCCGTGATCGAGAAGACCGCCGTGTCGCGCAGGCGGCCGTCCTCGCCGGGGGCCCAGGAACGGGACCAGTTGCGCAGGACGCCCTCGAAGCGGGCGCCCACGCTCTCGATGGCCGCCCGGGAACGGCTGTTGCGGGCGTCCGACTTCAGGTCGACCCGTGAGACGCCCCACTCCTCGAAGGCGTGCCGGAAGAGGAGGAACTTGGCCTCGGCGTTGACGCCGGTGCCCTGTGCCGAGCCCGCCAGCCAGGTGAACCCGATCTCCACGGCGTCCAGGCGGTCCTCGTCCAGCCAGGAGCGCGGCTCCCAGTACGACGTTGCGCCGAGCGCCCGGCCCGTGGCGAGCGAGATCTGGGCGTACGGGGCGAGCCGGCCCGTCGCCGCGCGGGCCAGCTGCGCGTCGACGTAGTCGCCGACCTCGTCGGCCCGCGGGACCCACGTGTACGCGTACGTCCCCCGGTTCTCCTCCGCCGCCACCGCCAAGTCGTCGGCGTGCCTGTGCTCCAGCGGCTCCAGGCGCACGAGCGCGCCCTCGAGAACCGGCCCCTCCAGTCGGAAACTCACCCGGCGATGTCCTTCCGCGGCTGTGCGAGCGTGTCGTCGAATCCGGGGGAAGTCTCGCCGACGCGACGGGAGTCGTCGAACGGGTTTCCGGAACGCGCCGGAACCGAGGCCGGGACCGGAGCCGGGGCCGGGACCGACGCCGGGGCCGGAGCCGTGACCGGGACCGGGGCCGGGACCGGGGCCGGGGCCGGGACCGGGGCCGGGACCGGGACCGGGGCCGGGACCGAAGCCGGAGCCGAAGCCGGGACGGAAGCCGAAGCCGGGACCGAAGCCGGGGCCGGGACCGAAGCCGGGGCCGCGGTCGGGGCCGAGGCTGGAGCCGGTGACCGTCGGTCAGCTGGCGTGACGGAAGCCGACGGCGTCCCCGGCTCCTTCAGCTCCCCGGACTCCCCCGGTGTCCCCGGCGGCGTCCCGGGCGGCGTCCCCGGCATCCCCGCCGCCCTCCCCCGACCCGCCGGTGCCAGTGACGTCAGTGCCACTCCGCCCACCAGCAGCGCCGCCGCGCTGCCGCGCAGGCCGCTCACCGGTTCGCCCAGGATCACCGCCGCCGCGCTCATGCCGAAGACGGGGACCAGGAGGGAGAACGGGGCCACCATGGATGCCGGATGGCGGTGCAGGAGCCAGCCCCACGCGCCGAAGCCGAAGACCGTCGACACCCACGCGACGAAGGCGATCGTGCCCACGCCCTGCCAATCCAGCGTGCGCAGCGCCTCCCAGTCCCGGGACGGGCCTTCCGTGAACAGGGACAGGGCCAGCAGCGGCAGGACGGGGACGGTGCTGACCCACACCATGAAGTTCAGGGCGTCCGGCGGCGAGGCCTTGCGGGTGAGGACGTTCGACGCGCCCCAGCACGCCGCCGCCGCCACGACCAGCGCGAAGGCGCCGAGCGGGCCCGAGGAGCCCTCGTCCACGGCGGCCACGGCGATGCCGGCGAGGGCCACGGCCATGCCCGACAATCGCAGTGGGGCGGGGCGTTCGCCGAGGACGACCGCGGCGATACCCGCCGTGAATACCGCCTGTATCTGGAGGACCAGGGAGGTCAGTCCAGCCGGCATTCCCGCGTCCATCCCGACGAACACGAGCCCGAACTTCGCGACCCCGAGCACCAGGCCCACCGCGACGATCCACTTCCACGCCGTCCTGGGGCGGCCCACGAAGAACACGGCGGGCAGCGCGGCCACGAGGAAACGCAGGGCGGAGAAGAGGAGCGGTGGGAAGTGGTCGAGGCCGATCTCGATGACGGTGAAGTTCACGCCCCAGACGGCTGCGACCAGGACGGCGAGGGCGAGATGGGCGGGAGGCAGGCGCATGCGTCGAGGATCTCCCCGCGTGACTGTGAAGCACCAGCGAAGTCTGCTGCATGATGGGATGAAGCAACGCTTACGTGAGGAGCCCGTCGTGCTCGACCTCCAGCGCCTGCGCGCCCTGCACGCCGTCGCCGTGCACGGCACCGTCGGCGGCGCGGCCGCCGCGCTCGGCTACACGCCGTCGGCCGTGTCCCAGCAGATCGCCAAGCTGGAGCGGGAGACCCGGACCACTCTGCTGGAACGGGAGGGGCGCGGCGTCCGCCTGACCGACGAGGCGCTTCAACTAGCCTCGACGGCGCAGGAGTTGCTGACGATCATCGAGCGGGCGGAGACCGGTCTCGAGGAGCGCAGGGGTGTTCCGGCGGGGCGGCTGAGCGTGGCCGCGTTCGCGTCGGCGGCGCGCGGTCTGATGCCCGCCGTGCTGGCCGACCTCGCGGACCGGCATCCGGCGCTGGACGCCCGTCTCACCGAGGTCGACCCGGACCTGTCCGTGGACCTGGTCGCGAAGGGCGCCGTCGACCTCGTCGTCGCCCACGACTGGGACATCGCGCCGCTGCCCGCCCCGGCGGGGGTGGAGCAGGCGGTGATCGGGGACGACCTGTGCGACCTGCTGGTTCCCGCGGGGCATCCATTCGCCGGGCGGAGCGCCGTCCGCAGGGAGGAGCTGGGCGGCGAGCGGTGGATCTGCCAGCCGCCGGGCCGGGTCTGCCACGACTGGCTGCTGCGCACGCTGCGCGCGGCCGGGCACGAGCCGGATCTCGTCCACCAGGCCGAGGAGAACCCGACCCTGGTCGCCCTGGTCGCCGCCGGCCTCGGTGTCGCCCTCATCCCGCGGCTGGGGCGCGGGCCGCTGCCGTCGGGGGTGGTGGAGGTGCCGCTCGACCCGATGCCGGTGCGGCGGCTGTACGCGCTGTGGCGCACGGGCGCGGCGCGCCGGCCGGCGATCGCGGAGACGGTACGGACCCTGCGGGAACACTGGCCGAGGGTGGCGGCCGCCCACTGACCCACCCGCCGGGCGCGCACGAGCCCCGTCGCAAGGCCACGGCCGCCGTGCCGACTGGTCCGGGCCGGTCGGGCCAGGCCGGATCCAGCCGTGCAGGACTGAGCCGAGCCGGACCGAGCCCGACCGAGTCAGGTGACAACACCTGGCCGGAGACGCGGGCCGCCCACACCGACCCGTGCCGTACCGAGCCCGCCCGGGCCTGGTGACAGCACCCGGCCGGAGGCCCGGGCCGGGCTGGGCGGGACCGGGCCGTTCCGTTCGGAGTCCGCAGCGGCCCGCCGTCGGCGCGCCCCCTCCAATGCGCCGATGGCGGCCCCGCCACGGGTACCGTGCGCCACCGGAAGCCCTGCCCGGCCCCCGGCCGGATCCCCCGCCGGTCCCCGCAAGGAGCGCACATGCCCTCCCGACGTACCGTTCTCGCCGCCGCCGCCGGTCTCACCGCGGCCCTCTCCCTCAGCGGCACCGCCCGCGCCGACGACCGCCGCCTGCGCGCGCTGATCGCTCGTATGTCCGTCGAGGAGAAGGCCGGCCAGCTCTTCGTCACCCGGGTGTACGGCCACTCGGCGACCGACCCGGACCCGGCCGACGCCGAGGCCAACCTGAGGGAACTGGGCGTGCGCAGCGCCGCCGAGCTGATCGACCGTTACCACCTCGGCGGGATCATCTACTTCACCTGGGCCCACAACACCCGCGACCCGCTCCAGACCGCCGACCTGTCCAACGGGATCCAGCGGGCCTCGCTGCGGCGGCCGCGCGGGCTGCCGGTGCTGATCTCCACCGACCAGGAGCACGGGATCGTCGCCCGTGTCGGCGCGCCGGCCACGCTGTTCCCGGGCGCGATGGCGGTCGGTGCCGGCGGTTCCCGCGCAGACGCCCGTACGCTCGGGCGGATCGCGGGCCGGGAGCTGCGCGCGATGGGCATCCGGCAGAACTACTCCCCCGTGGCCGACGTGAACGTCGACCCGGCCAACCCGGTGATCGGGGTGCGCTCGTTCGGGGCCGTCCCGGAGGCGGTGGCCGGCTTCGTCGACGCGGAGATCAGGGGCTACCGGTCGGCCGGGGTCGCGGCGACCGCGAAGCACTTCCCGGGGCACGGCGACACCGCCGTCGACAGTCACTTCGGCTTCCCCGTCGTCACGCACAGCCGGCAGGTGTGGGAGGAGCTGGACGCCGTGCCGTTCCGGGCGGCGATCGCGGCCGGCGTCGACTCGGTCATGACCGCGCATCTGCTGATGCCGGCGCTGGACGCGGCCGGCGGCGACCCGGCCACCCTCTCGCGGCCCGTCGTCACCGGTCTGCTGCGTGAACGCCTCGGCTACGACGGGGTCGTGGTGACCGACGCCCTGGACATGGCGGGCGTGCGCACCAAGTACGGCGACGACCGGGTCCCCGTGCTGGCGCTCAAGGCGGGCGTCGACCAGCTCCTCAACCCGCCGAGGCTGGACGTCGCCTTCGACGCCGTGGTGAGGGCCGTGCGGGAGGGGGAGCTGACGCGGGCGCGGCTCGACGAGTCGGTCCTGCGGATCCTGCGGCTGAAGTCGAGGCTGGGCCTGTTCGCGGACCCGTACGTCAGCCGGTCCGGTGTGCGGCGGACGGTGGGCGCGAGGGCGCATCTCGCGGCGGCGGACCGGATCGCCGAGCGGACGACGACGCTGCTGGTGAACGAGGGCCCACTTCTGCCGCTGTCGCCCCGCAGGCACCGCCGGCTGCTGGTGGTGGGCGCCGATCCGGCCTCCCCGACGGGCACCACGGGCCCGCCGACCTCCGTGCTCGCCGCCGCCTTCGGTGAGTTGGGCTTCACGGCGACCGCCCTGTCCACGGGGACGGCCCCGTCCGCCGCCGTCATCGAGCGGGCGGTGGCGCGGGCGGGCGAGGCCGACGCGGTGGTGGCGGCGACGTACGAGGTCACCGCGGACAGCGCACAGCGGACTCTGGTGGAGCGGCTGCTGGCGACCGGGCGGCCGACGGTCGCGGTCGCCGTCCGCAACCCGTACGACGTGGCTCAACTCCCTCGGGTGCGAGCCTACTTGGCGGCCTACTCCTGGACCGACGTCGAACTGCGCGCCGCGGCCAGGGTGATCGCCGGAGTCGTGCCGCCGCACGGGCGGCTGCCGGTGCCGGTGCGGCGCGCCGACGATCCGACGCGCACGCTGTACCCGGTCGGCCACGGCCTGACCTACTGACCTCGGGGCGCCGCGCCCTGTGTGGCGCGGCGCCCGAGGCGGTGTCACGGACGCAGGGCGGGCTCCCGCTCCACGTCGCGCACGTCCAGCTTGGCGTCGAACCTGGCCAGCGGCTTGGCCTGCGCGGCGTCGGCCTTGACGGCGGCCGGGGCGACGCCCGCCCACTCGAGGATGCGGGCGGTTGCGAGGGCCTTCTCGTCGGCGACCAGTCCGGCGACGTTCGCGCCGTGGTTCATGCCGGGCGCGGTGAAGACGTAGGAGTCCTTCGAGCCGGCCCCGAGGCGGAACGGCTCCGCGCCCCACGGGTCGTTCTGGCCGTAGACGAAGAGCATGTGGCGGGCGTGGTGGCGGACCCAGGCGTCGACGTCCCCCATGGCGAACTGCTGGAAGCGCATCGGGATGTCCCGGGGGACGAAGTTGCGCGGAGGCTGGTAGCCGTAGCGGATGTACCGGCGCTCGATGTGCGGGAAGCGGATGGTGGGCGCGCCGAGCTGGGTGCCCGCCTGGTAGTAGTACGGCGTGTACGCCGCGAGGCCCTGGTCGGCGTAGGCGGAGAACCCGGAGATCGTGTCGATGGAGGTCCAGATCTCTTCGTCCGTCGCGGACTTGGCGTCGGCGGGGATGGAGTCGCAGTCCGACAGCAGGCTGTACTGCCAGAAGCCCCACACGTAGTCGAGGACGACGGCCTCGTAGGCGCGGTCCAGGCCGCCGATGGTGTCGAAGGTCAGGCCCTCGGTCGCGGCGTACTCGGTGTACCGCTTCTCCAGCGGCTCGCGGCGCACCAGCGCCTCGCGCTGGACGGCGTTCAGACGGTCGCGGCACTCCTTGGTGCCGACCTTGGCGAAGAAGCGGTCGTAGGCCGAATCCTCGTCGTTCACCACGTCGTTGGGGGCGACGTAGGCGACCACGCCGTCCATGTCACGCGGGTAGAAACGCTCGTAGTAGGTGGCCGTCATGCCACCCTTGGAGCCGCCGGTGGAGATCCAGTTCTTCGGGTAGATCGCCTTGAGGGCCGTGAAGATGCGGTGCTGGTCGCTCGCGGCCTGCCAGATGTCCAGCTTGGACCAGTCGGCGGGCTCGGGGCGGGACGGGGTGAAGAAGCGGTACTCCATGGAGACCTGGTTGCCGTCCACGATCTGTGTGGGCTCGCGGCGGCCGGGGTTGGTGGAGACGCTGTAGCCGCCGGTGTAGAAGACCGTGGGCCGGCTGACGTCCTTGTGCAGCACGGTGATCCGCTGCTGGAACGTGCCCTTTGCGGGGTCCCGGTGGTCCACCGGCTGGGTGAAGTTCAGTACGAAGTAGCGGTAGCCGGGGTACGGCTTCTCCTGAATCAGGCTGACGCCCGGTATGGAGAGCAGCCGGTCCTTTATGTCTGCGGCTTGGGGCTGTGCGGCGGTGGCCGCGTGGGCCGTGCTCACCATGCCTATGAGCACGGTGAACGCCAGCAGCCATCTGAGCGCCTTGCGCATGCGCGTGCACCCTTCCCTGTGAGTCGGATGTGCCGGAAGCTATCGGAGCAACACCCTTCACACCAGAGGGGGTTGGGCGGCGGTGTCCGCAACGCCCGTATCTGTCAGGAGCGGAACCAGCCCGAACTGCCCGAGCCGGCGCCGACGGAGCCCCTGACCAGCACCCAGCGGTGGCCTGCGTAGACGTCGACCGGGCCGATCCGGGCGGTCCGGTCGCCGGCCAGCTGCCGGGGCCGGTGGCCCCGCGCCTGGAGACTGACCGACATCCGCTTGTTCGCGCCGGGACGTTTCTGCACGGTGTAGGCGCAGACCATGCCGCGGTTGTTGTAGACGTGCACCGAGCCGGTGGAGAACGTCACGGTCCGCACTTTCCGGCCGGCGCAGGGGGCGGCCGCGGCGGCCGCGGCGCTGCCCGGCGTGAGCAGCCCGATGAGGACCGAGGCGACGAGCACGGCCAGTGCGGTCAGTGCGGCTGTCGGCCGCCCATGTGTCTCACCAAGGTCCACGGTCCGCGCCTCCCGCTCCGCCGCCATCTCGTACAGACATACGGCAGCACTGGTGTGCCGCCGTACTGATGTACGGACGCACCGGACGGGGTGAACGGTTGCCCCGCCGCGGCCCGGGACGCGGCGGGGCAGGTGGGGCGGGACGCGGCGGGACGGGCGCGGCCGCCGTCAGCTCGATGTGGCGACCGGCTCCCCGACGAAGGTCCGCCACAGCGCCGCGTACCGTCCGCCGCGCGCGAGCAGTTCCTCGTGGGCGCCGTCCTCGACGACCCTGCCGTGGTCCATCACGACCACCCGGTCCGCGCGCGCCGCCGTGGTCAGCCGGTGGGCGACCACGAGCGTGGTACGGCGGCCGGCGAGCCGGTCGGTGGCCTGGTTGACCTGGGCCTCCGTCGCGAGGTCCAGGGCGGCCGTCGCCTCGTCCAGCAGCAGCACGTCGGGGTCGACGAGTTCGGCGCGGGCCAGCGCGATCAACTGCCGTTGCCCGGCGGACAGGTTGCGGCCCCGCTCGGCGACCTCGTGCAGATAGCCGCCGTCCAGCGTGGCGATCATCTCGTGCGCGCCGACGGCCCGCGCCGCCGCCTCCACCTCGGCGTCGCCGGCGTCCGGCCGGCCGTAGGCGATGGCGTCGCGGACCGTGCCGGGGAAGAGGTAGGCCTCCTGCGGGACGACGCCGAGCCGGTGGCGGTAGGAGGTGAGGTCGAGGGAACGCAGGTCCGTGCCGTCGACCAGCACCCGGCCCGAGGTCGGGTCGTAGAACCGGGCCACCAGCTTGACCAGCGTCGACTTGCCCGCGCCGGTCTCGCCGACGAAGGCCACGGTCTGTCCGGCGGGGATCCTCAAGTCGATCCCGGTCAGGGCCTCTTCGGGGTCGTCGGCGGGGCCGTAGCGGAAGTGCACGTCCTCGAAGGCGATCTCGCCGCGCAGCGACAGCACCTGGAGCGGCTCGTCGGCGGACTCCGTGGACGCCGGCTCGCGCAGCAGCTCCTGGATGCGGCCGAGCGAGACGGTGGCCTGCTGGTAGCCGTCGAAGACCTGGGAGAGCTGCTGCACGGGGGCGAAGAACAGGTCGATGTAGAGGAGGTAGGCGACCAGGGCGCCCGTGGTGAGCGTCGCGTCGTCGATCCGGCCCGCGCCGACCACCAGGACGGCCGCCGCGGCGGCCGACGACAGGAACTGCACGAACGGGAAGTACACCGAGATCATCCACTGGCCGCGGATACGCGCCCGGCGGTAGCCGTCGCTGCGCTCCGCGAACCGCGCGGCGCCGTCCCGCTCACGCCGGAACGCCTGCACGATCCGCAGCCCGGCCACCGACTCCTGGAGATCGGCGTTGACCAGCGCGACCCGCTCGCGGGCGAGTTCGTAGGCCTTCACGCTGGCCCGGCGGAAGAAGTACGTGGCGACGACCAGCGGCGGCAGGGTCGCGAACACGACGAGCGCGAGCTCCACGTCCAGCACCAGCAGGGCGACCATGATGCCGAAGAACGTGACGAGCGAGACGAACGCGGTGACCAGGCCCGTCTGCAGGAACGTCGACAGCGCGTCCACGTCGGTGGTCATCCGCGTCATGATCCGGCCGGTCAACTCCCGCTCGTAGTAGTCGAGCCCGAGCCGCTGGAGCTGGGAGAAGATCTTCAGGCGCAGCGCGTACAGGACCCGCTCGCCGGTGCGGCCGGTCATCCGGATCTCACCGCTCTGCGCGGCCCACTGGGCGAGGACGGCGCACAGGGCGAGCAGCGAGGCCGCCCACACCGCGCTCAGCGCCGCCCGGCCGACCCCGTCGTCGATGCCGTGCCGGATCGTCACCGGCAGCAGCAGGCCCATGCCGGCGTCCACGGCGACCAGGCCGAGGCTGACCAGCAGGGGCCGCCCGAAGCCGCGCAGCAGCCGGCGCAGGCCGTAGGAGTCCTCGGGGGTGACCGCGCGGGACTCGTCGACTTCGGGGACGTCGGTCGCCGGCGGGAGCGCCTCCACCTGGGCGAGCAGCTCGGGCGTGGCCGGGGTGCCGTCGAGCGCGGCGTCCCGGGGGGTGCGCTCGCCCGTCCACAGCCGGGGGGTGAGGCCCAGCTCGGCGTCGAACTCGGCGTCGAGCTCCTCGCGCACCGACGTGTCCTCGCGCGGCGGTGCGGGGTGGGTGTGGCCCGGGGAGACGCCGCCGAGCTCGTCGGGGTCGGTGAGGAGGCGGCGGTAGAGCGCGGAGCGTTTCTGCAGTTCCTCGTGGGTGCCGAGGTCGGCGAGCCGGCCGTCGTCGAGGACCGCGATGCGGTCGGCGAGGTTCAGGGTGGAGCGGCGGTGGGCGATGAGCAGGGTCGTGCGGCCCGCCATGACGTGCTTGAGGGCCTCGTGGATCTCGTGCTCGACCTGGGCGTCCACGGCGGAGGTGGCGTCGTCGAGGACGAGCAGGCGCGGGTCGGTGAGGAGGGCGCGGGCGAGGGCTATCCGCTGGCGCTGGCCGCCGGAGAGGGTCAGGCCGTGCTCGCCGACCTTTGTGGCGTAGCCGTCGGGCAGCTCGTCGATGAACCGGTCGGCGCGCGCCGCGTGGGCGGCGGCCCTGATCTCGTCGTCGGTGGCGTCGGGACGGCCGTAGGCGATGTTGGCGCGGACGGTGTCGGAGAAGAGGAACGAGTCCTCGGGGACCAGGCCGATGGCGGCGCGCAGCGAGTCGAGGGTGAGCTCGCGCACGTCGTGGCCGCCGACGAGGACGGCGCCGCGGGTGACGTCGTAGAAGCGCGGGAGCAGCAGGGAGACGGTCGACTTGCCGGAGCCGGAGGAGCCGACGACGGCGAGGGTCTCGCCGGGGCGGATCTCGAAGGTGAGGCCGTCCAGGACGGGGCGGCCGTCCTCGTAGGCGAAGGAGACGTCGTCGAACTCGACGGTCGCGGGCGCGTCGGCGGGCAGCTCCTTGGCGCCCTCCCGGATCGACGGCTCGGTGTCGATCAGCTCCAGGACCCGTTCGGTGCCGGCGCGGGCCTGCTGGCCGACGGTGAGGACCACGGCGAGCATGCGGACCGGGCCGACGAGCTGGGCGAGGTAGGTGGAGAAGGCGACGAACGTGCCGAGGGTGATGTGCCCGCGCACGGCGAGCCAGCCGCCGAGGGCGAGCATCGCGACCTGGCCGAGGGCGGGGACGGCCTGGAGGGCCGGGGTGTAGCGGGCGTTCAGGCGGATCGTGCGGAGCCGGCCCGCGAAAAGCCTGCGGCCGACCTCCCTGAGCTTCCCGGTCTCCTGCTCCTCCTGCCCGAAGCCCTTCACCACGCGCACCCCGCTGACCGCGCCGTCGACCACGCCGGCCACGGCCGCCGCCTGGGCCTGCGCGTACCAGGTCGCGGGGTGGAGCCTGCGGCGGCTGCGCCGGGCGATCCACCACAGGGCGGGGGCGACGGCCAGCGCGACGAGGGTGAGCGGCGGGGACAGCCACGCCATGACGGCGAGGGAGATCAGGAAGAGCAGGACGTTCCCGATGGTCATCGGGAGCATGAACAGCAGACTCTGGATGAGCTGGAGGTCGCTGGTGGCGCGGCCGACGACCTGCCCGGTGGACAGCTCGTCCTGCCGGCGCCCGTCGAGCCGGGCGATCGTCGCGAACATGTCCGTGCGCAGGTCGTGCTGGACGTCGAGGGCGAGCCGGCCGCCGTAGTAACGGCGGACGTAGGTGAGGCCGTAGACGAGGACCGCGGCGGCGACCAGGGCGCCCGCCCAGGGGGCCATGGAGCGGGTGTGGCCGCCGATGACGTCGTCGATGATCACCTTGGTGATCAGCGGCACGACGGCCATCACGGCCATGCCGGCGAGCGACGAGACGAGCGCCAGGACCACGTCCGCCGGATGGCGCCACGCGTAGCTCGCCAGTCTCCTCGCCCATCCCCGTTGCGGTTCCACGCGGTGCCCTCCGGTCGTCCTGATCTACCGGAAGGCACCAACGCCGAGGGAAGCGGATTTCATCCCTCCGTCACACTCCGGCCCACGACGGGGTGAGGCGGGGGCTCAGGAAGCCGCGAGATCCCGGTGGATGACCTTGGCGACGCCCTGGATGGTGGCGATGCCGTAGTTCATCGTGCTGTTGCCCTGGGTGAGGACGGTGATCTGGTAGTCGTGGCCGCCGCCCTTGAAGGTGCCCAGGCTGTGCACGCGCCAGCCGTTGGTGGCCCGGGACAGCCAGCCGTTCTTCACCTGGAGGGTGACGTTCGCGGGCTTGCCGTACGGCGTCCCCCAGCGCTGGCTCGCCACGACCTGGCCCATGAGCCGGAGGACGTAGGCGCGGGAGGAGTCGAGGAGCACCGCGTTCCTGGCGGTGAGCAGCCCGAGCAGCTTCTGCTCGTCGGTGACGGTGATCTGGGTCAGGCCCCAGTATCCGTTCGCGCCCGGCTTGGTCTGCGTCATCTTCGCGGCGGCGAGGAAGCCCCTGATCTTGGTCAGCCCGAGCTGGTTCCACAGGGCGGTGGTGGAGGCGTTGTCCGACTTGGTGATCATGGCCGTGGCGAGGGTCCGCTCACGGGCGGTCAGGCCCCGCTTGGTCTTCTGCGCGTCCCACAGCAGGGCGGACAGGACCGTGACCTTGACCACGCTGGCGGAGTCGAAGGCGGTGGAGGCGCGCAGGGTGCAGGTGGTGTTGGTGCTGCGGTCGTAGAGGCCCACGGCGACGGTGCCGGCGCGGCCCGCGAGCGCGGCGGTGATGTCCTTCTTGAGTTTGGCGGCGAGTCCCGCCTTGGCCGAGGTGCAGCTGACGGCGGCAGGAGCGGCCGCGGCAGGCGAGGCGGCGGCCACCCCTGTGACGAGGACGCCCACGCCGATCGTGGTGGCCAGCAGTCTCCTCGTGCGTCTGAATGTCCGGTGAGTCATGCGAGGTTGACACACGGGTTCGACGAAAAGTTGTACGGCTGCGGGGTCTTGGTGTTCGAAGCGCTGAAGGGCCCGCGAAGGGCGGACGTCTTGAGGCCCTCACCGGGGCCCGAGTGGCTTCACAGGAGACGGCCAGGTCCGGCACAGCGGCCACCCACGACCGGCCTGCAGCATGCGAAGGGTGACCTCAGCCACCGATCCCCTCCCCCAGCCGACCGCCTCCCCCGACCGGCCCGCGACGGCCACGTCGTCGCCTGCGCCGGCGTCGTCAGCCGCGCCCACGCCACCGGAGCGGGCGCCGCGCTGGTCGCTCCCCGCACTGCTCGCGATTCTCGCCCTGGCGGCGGCGCTGTACTCCTGGAACCTCTCGGGCTCGTCCCTCAACAGCTTCTACAGCGCCGCCGTGCTGAGCGGCACACAGAACTGGAAGGCCTGGTTCTTCGGCTCGTTGGACGCCGGGAACTTCATGACCGTCGACAAGCCGCCCTTCGCCCTGATGGTGATGGGCCTGTCCTGCCGGCTGTTCGGTTTCGGCACCTGGCAGATGATGCTGCCGCTGATCCTGGCGGCCCTCGCCACGATCCGGGTCGTGCACTCCTCGGTGAAGCGGGTGTGGGGCCACGGCGCGGCGGCCCTCGCCGCGCTGGTGCTCGCGCTGACCCCGATCACCGTCGCCATCAACCGCGACAACAACCCCGACACGCTCCTGGTGTTCCTGATGGCGGGCGGCGCGGCGCTTGCCCTGCGGGCCGTGCGCGACGGCAGGCTGCTGCCGCTCGTCGGCTCAGCGGTGTGCTTCGGGCTGGCCTTCAACACCAAGATGCTCCAGGGCTACATCGCGCTGCCCGCCGTCTTCGCGGTCTACCTGTACGCGGCCAGGCCGACGCCGGTGAGGCGGATCGTGAACCTGCTGGTCGCCGGGGTGGCACTGGCCGTGTCCAGCTTCTGGTGGGCGGCGGCCGTGTCCCTGGTCCCGGCCGGTGAGCGGCCCTACATCGGCGGCTCCACCGACGGCAGCGCCTGGAACCTGATCATGGGCTACAACGGTCTCGGCCGGATCTTCGGCGGCGAGGGCAACGGCGGGGGCGGCGGGGGCGGAGGCGGCGGCTTCTCCGGGGCCGCCGGCATCGGCCGGCTGTTCAACGACGTCCTCGGCGGGCAGATCTCCTGGCTGCTCCCCTTCTCGGCCATCGCCCTCGTCGCCGGCCTCGTCCTGTGCGGCCGTGCACCGCGCACCGACCTCACCCGCGCCGCGCTGCTGCTGTGGGGCGGCTGGACGCTGCTGCACTACCTGACGTTCGCCCTGGCCGAGGGCACCATGCACCCGTACTACACGACCGCGCTCGCCCCCGGCGTCGCGGTCCTGTGCGGGGGCGGCGGCGTGATGCTGCTGCGCGCGTTCCGCGCCGACCGGCGCTGGGCGTGGGCGCTGCCGCTCGCGCTGGGCGTCACCGCCGCATGGGCGATCGTGCTGCTGCGCCGGGCGTCCGGCTGGAACACCTGGCTGTGGCCGTCCGTGGGCGTGGTCATGGCGCTTGCGGTCACGGGCCTGTTCGTGTTCCGTTCCGGCGCCCGGGCACGGCTGCTGGCCGCCTCGGTGGCGGCGGCGGTCGTCGCGGCGGTGGCGGGCCCGGCGGCGTACGCCTGGTCGGTGCCGGCGGGCACGGGCGGCGGCATGGGCGGCGTCAACCCGACGGCCGGCCCGACCACGGGCAGCGGGGGCTTCGGGGGCGGCCCCGGCGGCGGTGGCGGCCGGGGAGGGTTCCCCGGCGGCGGCCAGGGCGGGGCTCCGAACGGCGCCCAGCGCGGCGGCCAGGACGGCGCTCCGGCCGGCGGACAGGGTGACGGTCAGGCCGAAGGGCAGGATGACGATCAGGCCGGCGGGCAGGCCGGCGGCTTCCCCGGCGGGGGCGAACTGCCGGGCGGCGGAGCGGCCGGCGGCACGCCTCCCTCCGGCGCGGGCACGGGCGGCGGGACGGCCGGAGGCGGCGGGACGTCGCGAGGCGGAATGACCCCAGGCGGAACGGGCGGCGCGAGCAGCGAGCTGATCGCGTATCTGAAGAAGAACCAGGACGGCGCCAAGTGGCTGCTGGCGGTGTCCAGTTCGCAGAGCGCGGCGCAACTCGTCCTCAGCAGCGGCGTGCCGGTGATCTCGATGTGGGGCTGGTCCGGCAGTGACAACGCGATGACCCTGGCCAAGCTCAAGGAGCTGGTGAAGAAGGGCGAGTTGCACTACGTCCAGCTCGGCGGCGATGGGGGTGCCCCCACGCGAGCGAATTCGAGCGTGGGGGAGGGCGGCCGCGGCGGCGGCTCCACCGCGAGTTCCGAGGTGACCGCGTGGGTGCAGAAGAACGGGACGGCGGTGAACGAGAGCGAGTACAGCTCCGCCGCGGCGACGCAGGAGTCGGCTTCGGGCGACACGTCCGGGAACGGGAACTCCTCCGACTCCGGCTCGGGCGGCGACTCCGACTCCTCGACGATCTACCGCCTGGACGCCTCCGACGTGAGCTGACGCTCCGTCACCACAGCGCCGACGGCCCCCGCTCGACCGAGCCGGGGGCCGTCCTCGTACTCCCATCGCGATCAACTCGCGTAGACAAAACCTGACTTGCCGCTTTCCGTCATCCACTCGACACGTCGGATTCATTTACAAGGCCGCATGTGCATGTCACGCTCCCGATTGCCGCCTCCCCTCAACCCGCGTAGATCGGACACCCCACATGCTGGCTACGACGACCCGCTCACGCCGGTGGAAGACGATGGCCCTCGCCACCTCCGCCGTCCTGGTCGGTCTCACCGCCCCCGCCCTGACCGCGACCCCCGCCGCGGCCACCACCACCGCGTACGACCAGACGTACTACAAGAACGCGATCGGCAAGTCGGGGACGAGCCTGAAGTCGGCCCTGCACACGATCATCACCCCGCAGACGAAGATCTCGTACTCCGCGGTCTGGAACGCGCTGAAGGTCACCGACCAGGACCCGAACAACAGCAGCAACGTGATCCTGCTGTACAGCGGCGTCTCACGCAGCAAGTCCCTCAACGGCGGCGACCTCGGCGACTGGAACCGCGAGCACACCTGGGCCAAGTCCCACGGCGACTTCGGCGAGGTGACCGGCCCCGGCACCGACCTGCACCACCTGCGCGCCGCCGACGTCCAGGTCAACAGCATCCGCGGCAACAAGGACTTCGACAACGGCGGCAGCGCGGTCAGCGGCGGAGGCGGCAGCCTCACGGACTCCGACTCCTTCGAGCCGCGCGACGCGGACAAGGGCGACGTGGCCCGCATGATCCTCTACATGGCCGTGCGCTACGACGGCGGCGACGGCTTCGCCGACCTCGAGCCGAACGAGAAGGTCGACAACGGCAGCAACCCCTACATGGGCAAGCTGTCCGTCCTCAAGCAGTGGAACGAGCAGGACCCGCCGAGCGCCTTCGAGGAGCGCCGCAACCAGGTCATCTACGACACCTACCAGAAGAACCGCAACCCGTTCATCGACCACCCGGAATGGGTCGAGGCCATCTGGTAGCCGAGCCCGTCCGGCAGGGGGAACGCCGTCAGCCCAGGTGCGTCGGCGCGAACATGCGCAGGACCGCCGGGAGCACGACCACCGACGGGCCCGGGGCCGCGAGGGCCCGCGCCAGGTCGGCTCGCAGGGTCTCCGGGGCCGTGCGCGTGGCCGGCACGCCGAAGGACTCCGCCAGGGCGACGAAGTCCGGGCCTGTCAGCTCGGTCCCCGTGGCCCGGCCGAACGCGTCGGTCATGTACTCGCGCAGGATGCCGTAGCCGCCGTCGTCCACGATCAGCCAGGTCACGGGCAGGTCGTGCTGCCTCGCGGTCGCCAGCTCGGCGACCGAGTACATCGCGCCGCCGTCGCCCGACACCGCCAGCACCGGGCGGGTCGGGTCGGCGGCCGCCGCGCCGAGCGCCGCCGGGAAGGCGTAGCCGAGGCCGCCCGCGCCCTGGGCGGAGTGCATGAGGTTGGGCCCCTTGGCGTCGAACGCCGACCAGGCCCAGTACGCGAGGATCGTCATGTCCCAGAAGGACGGGGAGTCGGCCGGGAGTGCCCCGCGCACCGACGCCAGCACCTCCTGTTCCAGGGTGAGTTCCTGGGCGGCGATGCGGTCGGCGACCTTCGCGAGGAGGACGCGGACCCGCTCCGGGGCGGCAGGGTCCCGGCGCTCGTCCACCGTCTCCAGCAGCGCCTGGAGCGCGAGGCGGGCGTCCGCGTGGATGCCCAGCGCGGGGTGGTTCGCCTCCAGCTTGCCGAGGTCCGCCTCGATCTGGATCACCCGGCCCCGGGGCGCGAACGTGTGGTAGTTGGACGACAGTTCACCCAGGCCCGAGCCGACCACCAGCAGGACGTCCGCGTCCTGAAGGAAGTCGGTGGTGTGGCGGTCCTCCAGCCAGGACCTCAGGGAGAGGGGGTGGGTCCATGGGAAGGCGCCCTTGCCGCCGAAGGTCGTCACCACGGGCGCGTCCAGCCGTTCCGCGAGCTTGCGCAGCTTGCCCGAAGCGTCCGCCCGGACCACCCCGCCGCCCGCGATGATCGCCGGGCGCTCGGCGCGGGAGAGCAGGTCGGCTGCCACGGCGGTGAGTTCGGGGCGCGGGGGCAGTTCCCCGGGGAAGGCGTCCCCGACCGTCACCGCCGGGAGCGGCGTGGCCGCCGACAGGACGTCCTGCGGGATCTCCACCCACACCGGGCCGTGCGGGGCCGTCAGCGCGGACTTCCAGGCCGCCTCGATCGCGGACGGGATCTGGGACTGGGCGCGGACGGTGTGGACGGACTTGACGATCCCCCTGAACGACGCGGCCTGGTCGGGGAGTTCGTGCAGATGGCCGCGGCGACCGCCGCCCAGCCCCGCCGTCGGCACCTGGCTGCAGATCGCCAGCACGGGCGCGCTGGCCGCCGCCGCCTCCTGGAGCGCGGCGAGCGACGTCAGGGCGCCCGGGCCCGTCGACAACAGCAGCGGCGCCGCCTCGCCGGTGACACGGCCGTACGCGTCGGCGGCGAAGCCCGCGTTGTTCTCCACCCTCAGGCCGACGTACCGCAGGTCGGAGCGGCGCAGCGCGTCGAACACGCCGAGGGCGTGCTGGCCCGGCAGGCCGAACACGGTCGTCGCGCCGAGCCCGGCCAGCGTCTCCACGACCAGGTCTCCGCCGGTGCGGCCGGGAGGAGGGTTCAGCGCGGCCTCCGTCTGGGCGGCGGTCGGGCGGAGCACCAGGTCGTGGTCGTGGGTCACTTGCCCTCGTTCTCCTCACGCGCCGCGGCGATCTGGCGGGACATGATCGTGGTCAGTTCGTACGCCGTGTGGGACGCGGCCACCGACGTGATCTCCGCGTGATCGTACGCGGGCGCCACCTCGACGACGTCCGCGGAGACCAGGTTGCAGGACGCCAGGCCGCGCAGGATCTCCAGCAGCTCGCGGGAGGTCATGCCGCCGGCCTCGGGCGTGCCGGTGCCGGGCGCGTGGGCCGGGTCCAGGCAGTCGATGTCGATGGAGATGTACAGCGGCCGGTCGCCGATGCGCTGGCGCAGCTGGTCGGCGACCTCGTCGGCGCCGCGCCGGTAGACGTCCGCCGAGGTGACGATGCCGAAGCCCATCTTCTCGTCGTCGGTGAGGTCCTGCTTGCCGTAGAGCGGGCCTCGGGTGCCGACGTGGGAGAGCGCCTCGGTGTCGAGGATGCCCTCCTCGACAGCCCGGCGGAACGGCGTGCCGTGGGTGTACTCGGCGCCGAAGTAGGTGTCCCAGGTGTCGAGGTGGGCGTCGAAGTGGAGCAGCGCGACCGGGCCGTGCTTCTTGGCGACCGAGCGCAGGAGCGGCAGGGCGATGGTGTGGTCGCCGCCGAGGGTCATCAGGCGGGCGCCGGTGCCGAGCAGGTCGTCGGCGGCCGCCTCGACGGTCTCGACGGCCTCGTGGATGTCGAAGGGGTTCACCGCGATGTCGCCGCCGTCCGCGACCTGCGCGAGGGCGAACGGGGAGGCGTCCTGCGCCGGGTTGTACGGCCTGAGCAGCCGGGAGGCCTCGCGGATGGCGTTGCCGCCGAAGCGGGCGCCCGGCCGGTAGGAGACGCCCGAGTCGAACGGCACGCCGACGACGGCGACGTCCGCGCGGCCGACCTCGTCGAGGCGGGGCAGCCGGGCGAAGGTCGCGGGACCGGCGTACCGGGGGATCCGCGAGGAGTCGACCGGGCCGCGCGGCGTCTCGTTGCTGCTCATGAACTGCCTTCTTTCCTACGCGTCGCCGCGTATGTACTGCTCTGTACCGCTGATGACGACTGTACTGGGGGGCCACGACCGGGTCGGACACGAGTTCGGACCTCGGTCGCGTGCCGACCCTAGGTGGCCGCGACGAGGCCGGGAAGTGTACGTTTCCTCCACTCCTGGCGCTCGACATGAACGGATTGCACACCGTGCCCGATCCCGCGGTCCCGCCCACTCCGCCGGTGCCGCTCGACGCCCTGCTGGCCCGCGAGGACCTGGGCCTGCGGCAGATCGCCGGGCCGTCCGGGCCCGGCCTGGCCGTCCACTGGGCGCACACCTCGGAGATGGCGGACCCGTACCCGTACCTGCTGGGCGGTGAGCTGCTGCTGACGGCGGGGGTGCACATCCCGGAGGCGGCGGGCCCGGAGGAGCACGTCGACGCGTACGTCGCCCGGGTCGTCGCCGCGGGCGGGGCCGCGCTCGGTTTCGGGCTGGCGCCGGTGCACGACAGGGTGCCGCCCGCGCTGGTCGCGGCCTGCGACGCGCACGGGCTGCCGCTGCTGGAGGTGCCGCCGCAGACGACGTTCTCCGGGGTCGCCCGCGCGGTCTGGCAGCTGATGGCCGAGGCCCGGCACGCCGAACTGCGCCGGGTGGCGAAGGCGCAGCAGAGCCTCGCCGCCGCGGCGTCCCGCCCGGATCCCGTCCCCTCGGTCCTGCGGCAGCTGGCCCGGCGCGTGGGCGGCTGGGCGGTGCTGTACCGGCCCGAGGGCGTCCAGCTCGCGGCGGCGGGGCGGGAGCCGGGGAGCGGGACGCGGGAGGCGCTGGCGGAGCTCGCGCGGGCCGTCGTCGCGCGGGCCTCCGCCACCGCAAGCGACACCGCCCCGGGCGGCGAGCCTCTCACCGCGTACGTGCTGGGCGCGGGGCGCGGTCTCGTGCTCGGGGTGGCCGCCTCGCGGCGTGAACCCGGCGACCACACCGTCGTCTCCGTCGCCGCCGTGCTGCTGTCGCTCCTGACCGCCGGGCACCGGACCGCCACGGGGGCGGCCCACTCCTCGGCCCTCGTGCGCCTCCTCCTGGGCGCCGCCCCCGAGGAGGTGGCCCCGCTGCTGGGCGGTGGGCGGTGGCGGGTGGTGCACGGGCGGCCGCAGGGCCGGGCACCGGACGCCATGGCCGCGTCGGCGCTGGGGGCCGCGCTCGGGTCGGCGCTGGTCGACTCCGGGGAACGAGTCGAGGAGGGGGCCGGGGACGGGGTCGTACGCGTGCTCGTGCCGGCCGGGCGGGAGCCGGCCGCGCAGGAGGGGTGGACGCTCGGGGTGAGCGCCGCCGTGGAGCCCGGCGAGTGGGCGCTCGCCGACGTGCAGGCGGCCCGCGCCCTGGCCCGCGCCCACGCGACGCGCACCCCGCTGGTCCGGCACGGCGCCCGCTCCGCGCTCACCGACCTGGTCCCGGCCGACGACGCCGAGGCCCACGCCCGCGCCCTCCTGGCGCCGCTCGCCGACGCCCCGGCGCTCACCGAGACCCTGCGCACGTGGCTCTCCCTGCACGGCAGTTGGGACCGGACGGCGACCGCGCTGTCCGTGCACCGCAACACCGTGCGCCAGCGGATGGCCCGCTGCGCCGCCCTCCTGGCCGTCGACCTGAACGACCCGGACGTGCGCATGGAACTGTGGTTCGCGCTGAAGCGCGGGTGAGACGCCCCCTCGTGAGACTGACGAGGCCGGACGGGCGGTCGCGGCCTCATGACGGCGATCACTGCCTCATGACGGCGGCGGCTGCCTCACAATGAGGAGCATGCCGATACCCGGGACTCCCAGTCGCGACGAGCTCGTCGCCCATCTCGTCCGAACCCGTATCGCGGGGGACGTCGCCACGCCGCGCGAGAACAACCTCTCCCACTACCGCCAGCTCGCGAACGGCGTGCGCAACTACTGGCTCGGCCTTGAGCTCGGCGACCGCTGGACCGACGAGCAGGACGTGCTCGCCGTGATGGCGGAACGGGTCGGCGTCAACGACGACCCCGAGTTCCGCTACGGGCAGGACACCATCGACCCCGAGCTGACCGTGGACGCCCTGGACCGGCTGGCGGGCCGGCTGCGCAAGGCGGCCGAGGACCGCCAGCGGGTGCTGTTCGCCACCGGCCACCCCGGCGGCCTGCTCGACGTGCACCGCGCCACCGCGGCGGCCCTGCGCCGGGCCGGCTGCGAGATCGTCGTCATCCCGGACGGGCTGCAGACGGACGAGGGGTACGTCATGCAGTTCGCGGACGTGGCCGTCCTCGAACACGGCGCCTCCCTGTGGCACACCCACTCGGGCGAGCCGATGAAGGCGATCCTGACCGGCCTGGAGCGCGAGGGCCGCCCGCTGCCCGACCTGGTCGTCGCCGACCACGGCTGGGCGGGCTACGCCGGACAGCACGGCGTCGACTCCGTGGGCTACGCCGACTGCAACGACCCCGCGCTGTTCCTCGCCGAGGCGGAGGGCACCGTGCAGGTGACGGTGCCCCTGGACGACCATGTCGTCAGCCCGCGCTACTACGACCCGATGACCGCGTACCTGCTCGCGGCGGCCCAACTGTCGTAGCGGGCGCGGCCGGTGTCAGCCCCTGAAGCCTCCGAAGACGTCCCAGACGTTCCCGTAGAAGAAGTTGTAGGGGTTGAAGAACGGGTTCAGGCCGTAGAAGCCGCTCACGTTGCCGGGGAACCCCCGATTGCAGTTGTCGTACCACCAGTAGCCGTCGTAGCAGTGGCGGCTGTGGTTGCGGTCCAGGGAGGCGGTCGACGCCGACGCGGTGCCCGCCGTGCCCACCGCGATGCCGCCGGCCAGCAGCAGGCCGGCGGCGGACGTCGCGGCGAGACGCCTCACCCGTTGTGCTCGCATGGGAATCACCTTTCGCTCCATCGTCGCCCGCGCGCCCTTCGCAGGAGTTCCCCACGGGGCGCCGGAGGGGTGGATGGCCGCAGCCGCGAATCAGACGTCGCGGGAGGGTCCTCCGGATGTCACCGCAGGCGTCGAGAGGGCACGGTGGCGGCCGGCGAGGTCTCGGGGCGATCGCCGGGGGACGCGTTCCGCGTGATGCGGGAACCGGTCAGCCGGGTGTGCCGCGCGTGCGGCGTTCGGACTTCGAGCCTAGTCGCGGGGCGGCGCCCCGGCATCTCGGCAACCGCCCCGCCCGTCCCGCCCGCACGTCACCGCGGGACCCGGACCACGCCCTCCTGGATCACCGAAACGGCGAGGCGTCCGTCCTGCGTGTAGATGCGGGCCTGGCCGAGGCCGCGGCCGCCGTGCGCCGACGGCGACTCCTGGTCGTACAGCAGCCATTCGTCGGCGCGGAACGGGCGGTGGAACCACATCGCGTGGTCCAGCGAGGCACCGACGACGTCACCGACCGCCCATCCGCCGCGGCCGTGCGCGAGGAGGACGGAGTCCAGGAGCGTCATGTCGGAGACGTAGGTGGCCAGCACGACGTGCAGCAGCGGATCGTCCGCGAGCTTGCCGTTGGTGCGGAACCAGACCTGGCTGTGCGGTTCGCGCGGCTCGCCGAACCTGCCGTACGGCGGCTCGTCGACGTACCGCAGGTCGATGGCCTCGCGGGCCTCCAGGAACTTCTCGACGACGACCGGGTCGAGATGGTCGTAGCCGCGCAGCCGCTCCTCGGAGGTGGGCAGGCTCACCGGGTCGGGCGAGGACGGCACGGGGGTCTGGTGGTCGAGGCCCTCCTCGTACGTCTGGAAGGACGCGGAGAGGGTGAAGATCGGCCGGCCGTGCTGGACGGCGACCGCGCGCCGGGTGGTGAAGGAGCGGCCGTCGCGGATGCGCTCGACGTTGTAGACGATGGGCGCGCCCGGGTCGCCCGTGCGCAGGAAGTACGCGTGCAGGGAGTGGGCGTGCCGGTCCGCGGGGACGGTGCGCCCGGCGGCGACCAGCGCCTGGGCCGCGACCTGCCCGCCGAAGACGCGCGGGACGACGGCGGACCGGGACTGGCCGCGGAAGATGTTCTCCTCGATCTGCTCGAGGTCGAGCAGATCGAGGAGATCCTGAAGTGCCTGGCTCATGGAGTCAGTTGTATCCGCCGGTAGTTGCGTGCGGCTTACAGGCCCATGTCCTTCGCGATGATCGACTTCATGATCTCGCTGGTGCCGCCGTAGATGCGGTTGACGCGGTTGTCCGCGTACAGGCGGGCGATCGGGTACTCGTTCATGAAGCCGTAACCGCCGTGCAGCTGGAGGCAGCGGTCGATCACACGGTGCGCGACCTCGGTGCAGAACAGCTTCGCGGAGGCGGCCTCGGCGGGAGTCAGCTCACCGGCGTCCAGGGCCTCCAGCGAGCGGTCGGCGACGGCCTCGGCGGCGTCCACCTCGGCCTGGCAGGCGGCCAGCTCGAACTTCGTGTTCTGGAACGACGCGACGGTCTTGCCGAAGACGGTGCGCTCCTGCACGTACTGCTTGGCGAACCGGACGGCGGCCTTGGCCTGCGCGTACGCGCCGTAGGCGATGCCCCAGCGCTCGGAGGCCAGGTTGTGGCCGAGGTAGTAGAAACCCTTGTTCTCCTCGCCGAGGAGGTCCTCGACGGGCACCTTCACATCGACGAACGCCAGCTCGGCCGTGTCGGAGGTCTTCAGGCCCAGCTTGTCCAGCTTGCGGCCGACCGAGTAGCCCTCCGCCTTGGTGTCCACGACGAAGAGGGAGATGCCGTAGCGGCGGTCCTCGGCGGTCGGCGCGGAGGTGCGGGCGCAGACGATCATGCGGTCGGCGTGGACGCCGCCGGTGATGAAGGTCTTGGCGCCGTTGAGGACGTAGTGCGTGCCGTCCTCGGAGAGCTTGGCGGTGGTACGCATGCCGGCGAGGTCCGAACCGGTGCCCGGCTCGGTCATCGCGATGGCCCACATCTCCTCGCCGGAGACGAACTTCGGCAGGAAGCGCTTCTTCTGCTCGTCGGTGGCGAGCAGCTTGATGTACGGCAGGCCGAGCAGCACGTGCACGCCGGAGCCGCCGAAGGTGATGCCGGCGCGGGCGGTCTCCTCGTAGAGGATGGCCTCGAACTTGTAGGAGTCGATGCCGGCGCCGCCGTACTCCTCGTCGACGCGGATGCCGAAGACGCCCAGCTCGGCCAGCTTGTAGTAGAAGTCGCGCGGCGCCTGGCCCGCGGCGAGCCACTCGTCGTAGACGGGGACGACCTCGGCCTCGATGAAGGCCCGGAGGGTCTCCCGGAACGCCTCGTGATCCTCGTTGAACACCGTACGGCGCACCGCCGGCCCCTCTCTGCGCCTCAACCGGCGCCGCTCTCGCGGATGTGGTGCTCGCCGTCGGGGTTCTCAATTCAATGGTTGCGGCCCCATTGGCTAAGCGCTTGCTCAGGGCAACCGTACCGGCGGGTAGGGAGGGGAGTCCAGGGGGGTGTTCGTAACGCTCGTCACTCCTGTGGGGGTGCGGCCGACGCGAACGCGCCGCGGGCCATGCGGTGCAGGAGCTGTGCCGTGGCCGAGCGGCCGGGGAGGGAGCCCGGGCGGCCCAGGTGGGGGGTGGAGTTCAGCAGGCCGAAGACCGAGTGGACCGCCGAGCGGGCGGCGGGCTCGGGCAGGTCCGGGTACACCGCGCGCAGCGCCTCCACCCACAGCTCCACGTACTGCCGCTGGAGCTGGCGGACCAGCTTGCGGTCGCTGTCGCGCAGGCGGTCCAGCTCGCGGTCGTGCAGGGTGATCAGGGGACGGTCGTCGAGCGCGAAGTCGATGTGCCCCTCGATGAGCGAGTCGAGGACCGCCTCGGCCGGGTCCCCGTCGGCCTCCGCCAGGCGGCGCCTGGCGCCGGTCAGCAGCTGCCCGCTGATACCCACCAGCAGCTCCGCCAGCATCGCGTCCTTGCCGGGGAAGTGCCGGTACAGACCGGGGCCGCTGATGCCGACCGCGGCCCCTATCTCGTCCACGCCGACGCCGTGGAACCCGCGCTCGGCGAAGAGGCGCGCGGCCTCCCTGAGGATCTGCTCGCGGCGGGTGGGGGCGTCGGTTCTGGTGGCCATGAAAACAATTCTAGACATCGAGGTTAGCGCTCGTTAACCTGATGGAAATGGTTAACGCTCATTAACAGTCGATCACTGGGTGAGGGGACCGCAAGGATGGAGCAGGCACCGGAGCTGACGAGCGCGGCAGACCCCGCGTCGGAGGCCTGGCGGGCCAACGAGGCGGCCCACCGCGCACTCGTCGAGGAGCTGCGCGGCAAGCTCGCCGCCGCCCGCCTCGGCGGCGGCGAGAAGGCGCGCGAGCGGCACACCGCGCGCGGGAAGCTGCTGCCGAGGGACAGGGTCGACGCCCTGCTCGACCCCGGCTCGCCCTTCCTGGAGCTCGCCCCCCTCGCCGCCGACGGGATGTACGAGGGGCAGGCGCCGGCCGCCGGCGTGATCGCCGGGATCGGCCGGGTCAGCGGCCGGAACTGCGTGATCGTCGCCAACGACGCCACCGTCAAGGGCGGGACGTACTACCCGATGACGGTGAAGAAGCACCTGCGGGCGCAGGAGGTGGCGCTGGAGAACCGGCTGCCCTGTCTGTACCTGGTGGACTCCGGCGGCGCCTTCCTGCCCATGCAGGACGAGGTGTTCCCCGACCGCGAGCACTTCGGGCGGATCTTCTACAACCAGGCCCGTATGTCGGGCGCCGGCATCCCGCAGATCGCCGCCGTCCTCGGTTCGTGCACGGCGGGCGGCGCGTACGTCCCGGCGATGAGCGACGAGGCGGTGATCGTGCGCGGGCAGGGCACGATCTTCCTCGGCGGCCCGCCGCTGGTGAAGGCCGCCACCGGCGAGGTCGTCACCGCCGAGGAGCTGGGCGGCGGCGAGGTCCACGCGCGCGTGTCGGGCGTCACGGACCATCTCGCCCAGGACGACGCGCACGCGCTGCGGATCGTGCGGACCATCGTCTCCACGCTGCCGGCCCGCCCGGCCCCGCCGTGGGAGGTCCGCCCGGCCGTCGAGCCCAAGGTCGACCCCTACGGGCTGTACGGCGCCGTCCCCGTCGACTCCCGTACCCCCTACGACGTACGGGAGGTCATCGCCCGTATCACCGACGGCTCCCGCTTCGCCGAGTTCAAGTCGGAGTTCGGGCAGACCCTCGTCACCGGCTTCGCCCGGATCCACGGCCACCCGGTGGGGATCGTCGCCAACAACGGCATCCTGTTCTCCGAGTCGGCCCAGAAGGGCGCCCACTTCATCGAGCTGTGCGACCAGCGCGGCATCCCGCTGCTCTTCCTCCAGAACATCTCCGGCTTCATGGTCGGCCGCGACTACGAGGCGGGCGGCATCGCCAAGCACGGCGCCAAGATGGTGACGGCGGTCGCCTGCGCGCGCGTGCCGAAGCTGACCGTCGTCGTCGGCGGCTCGTACGGCGCGGGGAACTACTCGATGTGCGGCCGGGCCTACTCCCCCCGCTTCCTGTGGATGTGGCCCAACGCCAAGATCTCCGTGATGGGCGGCGAGCAGGCCGCCTCGGTCCTCGCCACCGTCAAGCGCGACCAGTTGGAGGCGCGCGGCCAGGAGTGGCCCCTGGAGGAGGAAGAGGCGTTCAAGGACCCGGTCCGCGCGCAGTACGAGCGCCAGGGCAACGCCTACTACGCCACCGCCCGCCTGTGGGACGACGGCGTGATCGACCCGCTGGAGACCCGGCAGGTACTGGGCCTGGCCCTGACCGCCTGTGCCGACGCGCCGCTGGGAGACCCCCAGTTCGGCGTCTTCCGGATGTGAGGAGGGGACCCTTGTTCGACACCGTGCTCGTGGCCAACCGCGGCGAGATCGCCGTCCGCGTCATCCGCACCCTGCGCTCGCTCGGCGTGCGTTCGGTGGCGGTCTTCTCCGACGCCGACGCCGACGCCCGGCACGTCAGGGAGGCCGACACCGCCGTGCGGATCGGCCCGGCGCCGGCCGCCGAGAGCTATCTGTCCGTGGAGCGGCTGCTGGAGGCCGCCGCCCGCACCGGCGCCCAGGCCGTCCACCCGGGGTACGGCTTCCTCGCGGAGAACGCCGCCTTCGCGCGCGCGTGCGCCGAGGCGGGGCTCGTCTTCATCGGGCCGCCCGCCGAGGCGATCGCCCTGATGGGCGACAAGATCCGCGCCAAGGCGACCGTGCGCGAGGCCGGGGTGCCGGTCGTGCCGGGCTCGTCCGGCAGCGGCCTCGACGACGCGCAGCTGATCGAGGCGGCCCGCGAGATCGGCGTGCCCGTGCTGCTGAAGCCGAGCGCCGGCGGCGGCGGCAAGGGCATGCGCCTGGTCCGTGACCCGGCCGTGCTCGCCGACGAGATCGCCGCCGCCCGCCGGGAGGCCCGCGCCTCCTTCGGTGACGACACGCTCCTCGTGGAGCGGTGGATCGACCGGCCCCGCCACATCGAGATCCAGGTGCTGGCCGACGCCCACGGCAACGTCGTCCACCTGGGCGAGCGCGAGTGCTCCCTCCAGCGCCGGCACCAGAAGATCGTGGAGGAGGCGCCCAGCGTCCTGCTCGACGAGACGACCCGGGCCGCGATGGGCGAGGCGGCGGTCCAGGCGGCCCGCTCCTGCGGCTACCGGGGCGCGGGCACGGTGGAGTTCATCGTCCCGGGCGGCGACCCGACGGCGTACTACTTCATGGAGATGAACACCCGCCTCCAGGTGGAGCACCCGGTGACCGAGCTGGTCACCGGCCTGGACCTGGTGGAGTGGCAGCTGCGGGCGGCGGCGGGCGAGCCGTTGGCGTTCGGTCAGGACGACATCGCCCTCACCGGGCACGCCGTCGAGGCGCGGCTGTGCGCCGAGGACCCTGCCCGGGGCTTCCTGCCCTCCGGCGGCACGGTGCTCAGGCTGCGCGAGCCGCAGGGGGACGGCGTCCGCACCGACTCGGGGCTCGTCGAGGGCGCCGAGGTCGGCAGCCTGTACGACCCGATGCTGTCCAAGGTGATCGCGTACGGCCCCGACCGGGCGACGGCGCTGCGGAAGCTGCGGGCGGCCCTCGCGGAGACGGTCACGCTGGGCGTGCAGACCAACGCCGGGTTCCTGCGCCGGCTGCTGGCCCATCCGGCGGTCGTGGCGGGCGAGCTGGACACCGGCCTGGTCGAGCGGGTCGCGGAGGACCTGGTCCCGGCCGACGTGCCCGAGGAGGTCTACGAGGCCGCCGCGGCCGTACGCCTTCAGGCGCTGAGCCCGCGCGGGGACGGCTGGACGGATCCCTTCTCGGTGCCGAACGGCTGGCGGATGGGCGGTGTGCCCCGGCCGGTCGCCTTCCCCCTGCGGGTGACCGAGCCCGTTCAGTACACGGCGCGCGGCTCCCACACCGTCACCGAGGACCGCGTCCACGTCACCCTCGACGGCGTCCGGCACTCCTTCCACCGGGCCGGCGACTGGCTGGGCCGGGACGGCGACGCCTGGCACGTGCGCGACCACGACCCGGTCGCCGCCTCCCTGTCGGGGGCCGCGCACGCGGGCGCCGACTCGCTGACCGCGCCCATGCCGGGCACGGTGACGGTGGTGAAGGTCGCCGTCGGCGACGAGGTGGCCGCCGGGCAGAGCCTGCTGGTGGTGGAGGCGATGAAGATGGAGCACGTCATCTCCGCCCCGCACGCCGGCACGGTCGCCGAACTGGACGTCGCACCGGGCACGACGGTCGCCATGGACCAGGTCCTGGCGGTCGTCGCACCGCACGAGGAGGCCGCGGGATGACATCGCCGGACACCCTGCGCGGGCTCCCCATGGTCGTGCCGGCCGGGGGCCTGCCCGCGCGCGTCAGGATCCACGAGGTCGGGGCGCGCGACGGGCTGCAGAACGAGAAGACGGCCGTGCCGACCGAGGTGAAGGCGGAGTTCGTGCGCCGGCTCGCCGGGGCGGGACTGACGACGATCGAGGCGACCAGCTTCGTGCACCCCAAGTGGGTGCCCCAGCTGGCCGACGCCGAGCAGTTGTACCCGCTGGTGTCCTCACTCCCCGTCGAGCTGCCCGTCCTGGTGCCCAACGAACGCGGACTGGACCGGGCGCTCGCCCTCGGCGCCGGCCGGGTCGCCGTGTTCGCCAGCGCCACCGAGTCCTTCGCCAAGGCCAACCTCAACCGCACGGTGGACGAGGCGCTCGGCATGTTCGAGCCGGTCGTGGCCCGTGCGAAGGCGAACGCCGTCCATGTGCGCGGCTACCTCTCCATGTGCTTCGGCGACCCCTGGGAGGGCGCGGTCCCGGTCCCCCAGGTGGTGCGGGTGTGCCGGGCGCTGCTCGACATGGGGTGCGACGAACTGAGCCTCGGCGACACGATCGGCGTCGCCACCCCCGGCCACGTCGTGGAGCTGCTCACCGCGCTCGGCGAACAAGGCGTCGCGGCGGGCGTGTTGGGCGTGCACTTCCACGACACCTACGGGCAGGCCCTCGCCAACACCCTGGCCGCGCTCCAGCACGGCGTCACCACCGTCGACGCCTCCGCGGGCGGTCTCGGCGGCTGCCCGTACGCGAAGTCCGCCACCGGCAACCTCGCCACCGAGGACCTCGTGTGGATGCTGCGGGGCCTCGGCATCGACACCGGGGTCGACCTCGGCCGTCTCGTCGCCACAAGCGTCTGGATGGCCGAACAGTTGGGCCGACCCAGCCCCTCCCGCACCGTGCGGGCCCTGTCCCACAAGGAGCAGTGATGGACCACCGTCTCTCCCCCGAACTCGAGGAACTCCGCCGCACGGTGGAGGCGTTCGCCCATGACGTCGTCGCCCCGAAGATCGGCGACTTCTACGAGCGGCACGAGTTCCCGTACGAGATCGTCCGCGAGATGGGCCGGATGGGCCTGTTCGGGCTGCCGTTCCCCGAGGAGTACGGCGGCATGGGCGGCGACTACCTGGCGCTCGGCATCGCGCTGGAGGAGCTGGCCCGCGTCGACTCCTCCGTCGCCATCACCCTGGAGGCGGGCGTCTCGCTGGGCGCCATGCCGCTGCACCTGTTCGGCACGGAGGAGCAGAAGCGCACGTGGCTGCCGCGTCTGTGCTCCGGGGAGATCCTCGGCGCGTTCGGCCTGACCGAGCCCGACGGCGGCTCGGACGCGGGCGCGACACGCACGACGGCGCGGCTGGACGAGACGACGGACGAATGGGTGATCAACGGCACGAAGTGCTTCATCACCAACTCGGGCACCGACATCACCGGTCTGGTCACGGTCACGGCGGTCACCGGCCGCAAGCCCGACGGCAGGCCGCTGATCTCCGCCATCATCGTCCCGTCGGGCACGCCCGGCTTCACGGTCGCCGCCCCCTACTCCAAGGTCGGCTGGAACGCCTCCGACACCCGCGAGCTGTCCTTCGCGGACGTGCGCGTCCCGGCGGCGAACCTGCTCGGCGAAGAGGGCCGCGGCTACGCCCAGTTCCTGCGCATCCTGGACGAGGGCCGGATCGCGATCGCCGCCCTGGCCACCGGGCTCGCCCAGGGCTGCGTGGACGAGTCGGTGAAGTACGCCCGCGAACGCCAGGCGTTCGGCCGCCCGATCGGCGCGAACCAGGCCATACAGTTCAAGATCGCCGACATGGAGATGAAGGCGCACACGGCGCGTCTCGCCTGGCGTGACGCGGCGTCCCGGCTGGTGGCCGGCGAGCCCTTCAAGAAGGAGGCGGCGCTGGCGAAGCTGTACTCCTCGACGGTCGCCGTCGACAACGCCCGTGACGCCACCCAAGTCCACGGCGGGTACGGCTTCATGAACGAGTATCCGGTCGCCCGCATGTGGCGCGACTCCAAGATCCTGGAGATCGGCGAGGGCACGAGCGAGGTGCAGCGGATGCTGATCGCGAGGGAGTTGGGGCTCGCGGGCTGATCCCCGGCGAGCGCGGTGCCCGAAGTGGCCGCGGCGGTGCGCCCGTCGCGGCCTTCGGCACGGCCGTTCCCCGCCCGGACCTGACACCTGAGCGGGACTGGACAAGATCTGAGGTTAGGCTAACCTACATTCGAACTTGCCCTTGGGTCATCAGCCCCGTTCGAAAGCAGCCATTCTCATGTCCAACGCCACCACCCACCTCACCCGCCGCGGCATCCTCGCCGCCGGTGGCGCCCTCGGCCTCGGGGCCGTCCTCGCGGCGTGCGGCGACGACGACGCGAAGAGCGGTGGCTCGGACTCGACCGCCGCCCCCTCCGCCAAGTCGGGCCCCTGGACGTTCAAGGACGACCGCGGCACCACCGTGAAGCTCGACAAGACGCCCGCGAACATCGTCGCCTTCACCGGCGTCGCCGCCGCCCTGTTCGACTACGGCATCCAGGTCAAGGGTGTCTTCGGCCCGACCAAGACGACCGCGGGCAAGCCCGACGTCCAGGCCGGCGACATGGACATCTCCAAGGTCGAGATCATCGGCAACGTCTGGGACGAGTTCAACGTCGAGAAGTACGCGGCGCTCGCTCCCGACGTGCTCATCTCCACCATGTTCGACAACACCGGCACCCTCTGGTACGTCCCCGAGGCCTCCAAGGACAAGATCGCCAAGCTGGCCCCGAGCGTCGGCATATCCGTCTACGACCGCCAACTCACCGCGCCCCTGGAGCGCATGTGGGCGCTGGCCGGGTCCCTCGGCGCGGACCTGACCGCCGCCAAGGCCACCGACGCCAAGAAGCGCTTCGAGGCCGCGGCCACCCGGCTGCGCGCCGCCGCCAAGGCCAAGCCCGACATCAAGGTGCTGGCCGGTTCCGCGAGCGCGGAGCTGTTCTACGTCTCCGGCACCAACCTCTCCATCGACCTCGAGTACTTCAAGGCCCTCGGCGTGAACTTCGTCGAGCCGCCGGAGAGCGCCAAGGCGCAGGGCGGCGGCTGGTTCGAGTCGCTCAGCTGGGAGAACGTCGACAAGTACAAGGCCGACATCATCATGCTGGACGACCGCTCGCAGGCGCTGCAGCCGTCGGCGATCACCAAGCCGACGTGGAAGCAGCTGCCGGCCGTCAAGGCGGGGCAGGTCATCGGACGGTCGCCGGAGCCGATCCTGTCGTACGACAAGTGCGTGCCGCTGCTGGAGAACCTCGCGAAGGCGCTGGAGTCCGCGAAGAAGGTCGCCTGACCGGTGGGGTGGCTGTGGAGCGTGGGCGACCGCACACCGGACCGGGCTGGTCGCGCCCACGCGGCTGAGCCGCACATCGACACAGCCCCGCGCCCCTTCGCGAGCCGCCCCGCCCCCCGTTGACACCTGACGCGACATCAGGAGAGCGCCTCATGACCACCGCCGTCGCAGCACCGTTCCGCTTCTTCGCCCTCCGGGTCGCCCGGACGACACGGCTCGACGCCTCTCTCGTCCGGGTCACCTTCACCGGGGAGGACCTTCAGTACTTCTTCTCCGACGGGTACGACCAGTCACTCTCGCTCTTCCTGCCGCACCCCGGGCAGAGCGAGCCGCGGATCCCGTACGAGCTCGGGGACGGCTGGTGGCAGGCGTGGCGCGAACTCCCGGACGACGTGCGGGCGGTGATGCGCTCGTATACGCTCCGGTCGCTGCGCCGGGACACCTCGGGGCGGACCACGGAGATCGACGTGGACTTCGTGCTGCACACCCCGGCCGGTCCGGCCTCCCGGTGGGCCGCCCGGGCCGCCGCCGGGGACCGGGTGGTGCTGCTCGGCCCGGCGATCGCCGACAACCGGGCGATCCGCTTCCGGGCGCCCGAGGACACCGACCTGGTACTGCTGTGGGGCGACGAGACGGCGCTGCCCGCGATCTCCTCGATCCTGGAGTCGCTGCCGGCCGGTCTGCGGGTGCGGGCCTGGCTGGAGGTCCACGACGCCGGGAGCGTGCGGGGCCTCGCGACGGCGGCCGACGCCGAGATCACCTGGCTCGTGCGCGGCGAGGGCGACCACACCGGCGCGGAGGGCGACGAGGGTTCCCCCATGGCCCTCGGCGCCCTGCGCGCCGCACGGCTGCCGTCCGCCGAACGGCCGTACGTGTGGATCGCGGGCGAGTCGGGGTGCGTGAAGCGACTGCGCCGGCACTTCGTCGGCGAGCGCGGCATCGACCGGCGCCGGGTCACGTTCGTCGGTTACTGGCGCCGGGGCCTGTCCGAGGAGCAACTGCGCGAGCAGGAGTGAGAGCGGGCGACAGGAGTGTCCAACGCCCTTTGCAAAAAAGGAAGTTGACTGCCCGACAAACGTGAGGACCGTCACGGGACAGGCCGGACTTGAGGCGCTTTAACTTAGGTTAGGCTTGCCTAAGTCGAACCCGAGGTTCCGCCCCTGCGTCCGTTCCCCGAGCGGACCGTCCCCACCCGGAGGACCCCCACCATGCGCTCGCACCTGCTCAATGACACGACCGCGGAGCACTACCGCCGCTCCGTGACCGAAGGAGTCGAGCGGGTGGCCGCCAAACTCGCCGCCACCGACCGTCCGTTCACCGGCGTCTCGGTCGACGACCTCGCCCCCCGGATCGAGGGCATCGACCTGGACAAGCCCCTGCACGACACCGCGGCCGTCCTGGACGAGCTGGAGGAGGTCTACCTCCGCGACGCGATCTACTTCCACCACCCCCGCTATCTCGCGCACCTCAACTGCCCGGTCGTCATCCCCGCCGTCCTCGGCGAAGCCGTCCTCTCCGCCGTCAACTCCTCCCTGGACACCTGGGACCAGTCGGCCGGCGGCACCCTCATCGAGCGCAAACTGATCGACTGGACGGCCGAGCGCATCGGTCTCGGTCCCGCCGCCGACGGGGTCTTCACCTCCGGCGGCTCGCAGTCCAACCTCCAGGCGCTGCTGCTGGCCCGCGAGGAGGCCAAGCCGGCACGCGACGGCTGGGAAGGGCCGGCCGCCCTCGGCAAACTGCGCGTCTTCGCCTCCGAGGCCAGCCACTTCAGCGTGAAGAAGTCCGCGAAACTGCTCGGCCTCGGACCGGACGCCGTGGTGTCCATCCCCGTCGACCACGACAAGCGCCTGCAGACCCTCGCCCTCGCCCGCGAGATGGAGCGCTGCACCGAGGCCGGCCTGATCCCCATGGCCGTCGTCGCCACCGCCGGCACCACCGACTTCGGCTCCATCGACCCGCTGCCCGAGATCGCCGAGCTGTGCGACCGGTACGGCGCATGGATGCACGTCGACGCCGCCTACGGCTGCGGCCTGCTCGCCTCGGTGAAGTACCGCGACCGCATCGACGGCATCGAGCGCGCCGACTCCGTCACCGTCGACTACCACAAGTCCTTCTTCCAGCCGGTGAGTTCCTCCGCGGTGCTGGTGCGCGACGCGGTCACGCTGCGGCACGCCACCTACCACGCCGAGTACCTCAACCCGCGCCGCATGGTGGAGGAGCGCATCCCCAACCAGGTGGACAAGTCCCTGCAGACCACGCGCCGCTTCGACGCGCTCAAGCTGTGGATGACCCTGCGCACGATGGGCGCCGACGGCATCGGCGCGCTCTTCGACGAGGTGTGCGACCTCGCAGCCGAGGGCTGGGAACTGCTCGCCGCCGACCCCCGCTTCGACGTCGTCGTCCAGCCCTCGCTGTCCACGCTCGTCTTCCGCTACATCCCCGCGGCCGTCACCGACCCGGCCGCGATCGACCGCGCCAACCTCCACGCCCGCAAGGCCCTGTTCGCCTCCGGCGACGCCGTGGTCGCGGGCACCAAGGTGAACGACCGCCACTACCTGAAGTTCACCCTGCTCAACCCCGAGACCACGACCGCCGACATGGCCGCCGTCCTCGACCTCATCGCCGGCCACGCCGAGCAGTACCTGGGAGAACCCCTTGACCGCGCTTCCTGACACCACGGACACGACCTACGACTTCGTGGGCATCGGGCTCGGCCCCTTCAACCTCGGCCTGGCCTGCCTCACCGAGCCCATCGAGGAACTGAACGGGATCTTCCTGGACTCCAAGCCCGACTTCGAGTGGCACGCCGGCATGTTCCTCGACGGCGCGCACCTGCAGACGCCGTTCATGTCGGACCTGGTGACCCTCGCCGACCCGACCTCGCCGTACTCCTTCCTCAACTACCTGAAGGAGAAGGGGCGGCTGTACTCGTTCTACATCCGCGAGAACTTCTACCCGCTGCGGGTCGAGTACGACGACTACTGCCGCTGGGCCGCGAACAAGCTGAGCAACGTCCGCTTCTCCACGACCGTCGGCGAGATCGTCCACGACGGCGAGCGGTACGTGGTGCGCACCACCGCCGGCGAGGAGTTCCGCGCCCGCCGGCTGGTCCTCGGCACCGGCACCTCGCCGCACTACCCGGAGGCGGTCAGCGGCCTGGGCGGCGACTTCTTCCACAACTCCCGCTATGTGCAGAACAAGGCGGAGCTGCAGAAGAAGCGGTCGATCACGATCGTCGGCTCCGGCCAGTCGGCCGCCGAGATCTACCAGGACCTGCTGAGCGAAATCGACGTCCACGGCTACCAGCTGAACTGGGTCACCCGCTCCCCGCGTTTCTTCCCGCTGGAGTACACCAAGCTCACGCTGGAGATGACCTCCCCGGAGTACGTCGACTACTTCCGCGCGCTGCCCGAGGCCACCCGCTACCGGCTCAGCGCCCAGCAGAAGGGCCTGTTCAAGGGCATCGACGGCGACCTCGTCAACGACATCTTCGACCTGCTCTACCAGAAGAACCTCGGCGGCCCGGTCCCCACCCGCCTGCTCACCAACTCCGCCCTCACCGGCGCCGCGTACGAGAACGGCGCCTACCGCCTGTCCTTCCGCCAGGAGGAGCAGGAGAAGGACTTCGAGCTGACCTCCGAGGGACTGGTCCTGGCCACCGGATACGCCTACACGGAGCCCGAGTTCCTCCGGCCGGTCCGCGACAGACTCCGCTACGACTCCCGGGGCAACTTCGACGTCGCCCGCAACTACGCCATCGACAGCACCGGCCGGGAGGTGTTCCTGCAGAACGCGGGCGTCCACGCCCACAGCATCACCTCGCCCGACCTGGGCATGGGCCCCTACCGCAACAGCTACATCATCCGAGAGCTGCTCGGCAGCGAGTACTACCCGGTCGAGAAGACCATCGCGTTCCAGGAGTTCGCCGTATGACCCCCACCACCGGCTCCCCCACCGACATCGGGCCCCTCACCCTCCGGCCCCTCGACCCCCTGAAAGACGCCGAGTCGCTGCACGGGTGGGTCACGCACCCCAAGGCCGCCTACTGGATGATGCAGGACGCGACGCTCGTGGACGTCGAGCGGGCGTACATGGAGATAACCGCCGACGAGCACCATCACGCCCTGCTCGGGCTGCACCGCGGCGCACCGGCCTTCCTGATGGAGTACTACGACCCGGCCCACCGTGAACTGGTCGGGCTGTACGAGCCGCAGCCCGGCGACATCGGCATGCACTTCCTGGTCGCCCCGACCGACCAGCCCGTGCACGGCTTCACCCGCGCGGTCATCACCGCCGTGGTGGCCCACCTGTTCGAGGACCCGGCCGTGCGGCGCGTCGTCGTCGAGCCGGACGTCTCCAACACGGCCGTGCACGCCCTGAACGAGGCCGTCGGCTTCGTGCCGGAGCGGGAGATCGTCAAGCCGGAGAAGAAGGCGCTGCTGAGCTTCTGCACGCGGGAGCAGTTCGCCGCCGCGACGGGGGTGGCCGTATGAGCATCGCCGACTCCGTGGCCCACCTCTCCCCCGAGCGCTGGGAGACCGCCAACCGTCTGCTGGTGCGCAAGGCCCTCGCCGAGTTCGCTCACGAGCGGCTGCTCACCCCCGAGCCGGAGGGCGGCGACGGCCGGTACGTCGTCCGCAGCGACGACGGGCTGACCGACTACCGCTTCGCCGCCGTGCGCCGCGCCCTCGACCACTGGCAGGTCGACGCCGACTCCATCACCCGCAGCCGGGACGGCGTCGAACTCCCCCTCGCCGCACTGGACTTCTTCATCGAGCTGAAGACGACGCTGGGCCTGAGCGAGGAGATCCTCCCGGTCTACCTGGAGGAGATCTCCTCCACCCTCTCCGGCACCTGCTACAAGCTCACCAAGCCGCAGCTCACCTCGGCGGAGCTCGCGCGCGCGGGCTTCCAGGCCATCGAGACCGGGATGACCGAGGGCCACCCCTGTTTCGTCGCCAACAACGGGCGGCTCGGCTTCGGCGTCCACGAGTACCTGTCGTACGCGCCGGAGACGGCGAGCCCGGTGCGGCTGGTGTGGCTGGCCGCCCACCGGTCGCGGGCGGCGTTCACCGCGGGCGCCGGTATCGAGTACGAGTCCTTCGTCCGGCAGGAGCTGGGCGAGGAGACGGTCGAGCGGTTCGAGGCGCTGCTCACCGACCGGGGGCTGGACCCGGCCGACTACCTGCTCATCCCCGTCCACCCCTGGCAGTGGTGGAACAAGCTGGCGGTCACCTTCGCCGCCGAGGTCGCCCGGGGGAACCTGGTGTGCCTGGGCGAGGGCGAGGACGAGTACCTGGCGCAGCAGAGCATCCGGACGTTCTTCAACAGCTCGCACCCCGAGAAGCACTATGTGAAGACGGCGCTGTCCGTCCTCAACATGGGCTTCATGCGCGGCCTGTCGGCGGCGTACATGGAGGCGACCCCGGCGATCAACGACTGGCTGGCGCGGCTCATCGAGAACGACCCGGTGCTGAGGTCGTCGGGTCTGTCGATCATCCGGGAGCGGGCGGCCGTCGGCTACCGGCACCTGGAGTACGAGGCGGCGACCGACCGCTACTCGCCGTACCGCAAGATGCTGGCCGCGCTGTGGCGGGAGAGCCCGGTGCCGTCCCTGAAGGACGGCGAGTCGCTCGCCACGATGGCCTCGCTGATCCACGTGGACCACGAGGGCAGGTCGGTGGCCGGCGCGCTGATCGAGCAGTCGGGGCTGGCGCCCACCGAGTGGCTGCGCCACTACCTGGAGGCGTACTACACGCCGCTGCTGCACTCGTTCTACGCCTACGACCTGGTCTTCATGCCGCACGGCGAGAACACCATCCTGGTGCTGCGGGACGGGGTCGTGCAGCGGGCGGTCTACAAGGACATCGCCGAGGAGATCGCGGTGATGGACCCGGACGCGGTGCTGCCCCCGGAGGTGCGGCGGATCCGGGTGGAGGTCCCCGAGGACAAGAAGCTGCTGTCGATCTTCACGGACGTCTTCGACTGCTTCTTCCGCTTCCTCGCCGCCGACCTCGCCGCCGAAGGGATCCTGGACGAGGGCGAGTTCTGGCGCACGGTCGCCGAGGTGACCCGTGCGTACCAGGACGCGAACCCCGAACTGGCCGAGCGGTTCAAGCAGTACGACATGTTCGCGCCGGAGTTCGCCCTGTCCTGCCTCAACCGGCTCCAACTGCGCAACAACAGGCAGATGGTGGACCTGGCGGACCCCTCGGGCGCCCTTCAGCTGATCGGAACCCTGGAGAACCCCGTCGCCGGGTTCTGATCGAAAGGGACGGGCGCCCCCGAGTACGGTCCTCGGGGGCGCCCGTCGCCGTCTTTGGAAGAATCCTCCCATGGCGGAAATCATCCAGAAGGACGGCACCTGGGTCTTCGACGGCGACGCGCTGCGACTGACCCCGGGGAGGGACAAGAACGTCGGCCTGTTACGCCGTACCCTCGGCGAACTCACGGTGCCGCTGGAGGCGTTGGCGGGGGTCTCGTTCGAGCAGGGGAAGAAGGCAGGACGGCTGCGGCTGCGGCTGCGGGACGGCGCCGACCCGTTGCAGCACGCGACGGGCGGCCGGCTCAGCGAGCCGCACGACCCGTATCAACTCCTCGTCGAGGGCGACCGTTTCGGTGTCGCCGAGTACTTCGCGGACGAGGTGCGCAACGCGCTGCTGCTGGAGGAGGTCCCCTCCGGCGCTGTGGAGTCGTATCTGCTGCCGGGGCCGTCGGTGCCGCTGTCGGTGTCCGCCGGGGACGGCACGGCGAGCTTCGACGGCGAGTGCGTGAAGCTGGAGTGGAACTGGAAGACGGAGGAGGCCAAGGCGGCCGCCGGGGCCCGCACACTGCCCGTCACCGAGATCACGGCCGTGGAATGGCATCCGGCGGCGGGCCTGGGCAACGGGCATCTGCGCTTCACCGTCCGCGGCGCGGCCACCAAGGCGCCGCCCAAGTACGACCCGAACGCGGTCGAGTTGTGGGGCTTCAAGAAGGACCCGCTGATGGCGCTGGTGGCTGCGGCCGTGCAGGCGCGGCTGCCGCACCCTTCGGGCGCCCCGGAGGACGCCGCGCCCGGGTCGCGCGAACCGCTCGCTCCCGCTCCCCCGGCCGTCCCCGCCGGGGACGAACACGACGTGCTGCTGCGGCGGTTGCGGGAGCTGGGCGGGCTGCACCGGGACGGGGTGCTGACCGACGAGGAGTTCGCCGTGGCCAAGCAGGCGGTCCTCAGGCGGATGTGAGGACCGCCCGCGCGCACGCGGCTACTTCGCCTTGCGCGCCACCGTGAAGTGATCGACCCGCTCACCGCTCTCGGCGATGCCGCTCACGGTGAGCGTGGCCGTGCGGCCCTCGGCGGCGGGAGCGACGTCGACGCGCAGGAACGAGTAGTCGAGGTAGCGCACCCGGGACCAGGCGACGGTCTCGTTCTGCTTGCCGTCCTTGGTGTTGACGAACGAGGCGACGGACTCCACGTCGTCGACATGGCCCTCGTAGGACAGCGGGGCGGTGAAGGAGTACAGGCTGCGGCCCGCTGCGCCCGCGGTGACGTAGACGACGCCGTCGGTCTCGGGGTAGGCGGTGCCGCCGACGGGGAGCTCGCGGGTGACCTTGCCGCCCTTGATGACGTCGGTGCGCTCGTACTGGTGGTTGTGGCCGTTGATGACGAGGTCCACGGTGTACTTCTCGAACAGCGGCACCCATTCCTGGCGCACTCCCCCCTCGGAGGCGTGCGCGGTGGAGGTGCAGTAGGCGCAGTGGTGGAAGAAGACGACGACGAAGTCGACGTCCTTCGCCGCGCGGTACTTCTTCAGCTGGGCTTCCAGCCAGGTGGTCTGGGTGCCGCCGGAGATGCCGAGGTTGGCCGGGATCTCGAAGGAGACGTCGTTGGCGTCGAGGGAGACGACCGCGGTGTTGCCGTAGACGAAGGAGTAGACGCCGGGGAGGTTCCTGCGGTCGGGGCCGTTGCCGGGCAGGTTCCAGCGGGCCTCCTCGCCGCCGTAGCCGTTGGGCGAGTACCAGGCCTCCATGTCGTGGTTGCCGAAGGCCGGCATCCACGGGACGGACTTGGCGACGGACTCGGTCTGAGCGAGGAACTGGTCCCAGATCCGGGAGTCGAAGCCGGTGTCGGCGGTCTTGCCGGAGCCGGAGGGGTCGGCGTAGGCGATGTCCCCGGCGTGCAGGTGGAAGGCGGGGTTCTGGCCGAGGAGGAGGCTGTTGTTGGCGAGGCCGTGGTAGCTGACGCCCTCGTCGCCGAAGGCGGTGAAGGTGAACGGCTCCTTGTGCGCGGGGGCGGTGGTGAAGGTGCCCACGGTGCCGGCGAAGCGCGGGTCGGCCGGGTCGAAGCCGGCGTGGCCGACGCCGTAGAAGTACGTCCTGCCGGGCTTGAGGCCGGTCAGCCTGGCGTGCACGTAGTACTGGGTGTGGTTGCCGCTCACGCCGACGCCCGCCGGGGTGAAGAGGGTGCGCACCTCGGCGTCGATCTTGACGGAGAGGTGCGAGGCGTGGGTGCCGATCCGGACGAAGGGCTTCTTCACCGCGAGCGGCACCTGCCAGGAGATGCCGATCTCCGTGCGGGGGTCGTCGCCGAAGGCCAGGTGGCGGCCGAAGGGGGCGACCAGGGAGCCGTCGACGGTCTCCGCGGCGGTGAAGGTCTGCGTGGGTACGGCGGCCTGTGCGGTGGCGCCGGGGACGAAGGCGCCGCCGGCGACGGCGCCCAGGGTGACCGCGCCGCCCCTGATCATCGTGCGCCGGGAGAATCTGGTGCGCAGGTACTCGTGCTGCTCGGCCATGCTCATGCGGGCGGCGAGCCGCTCGGGTACGCCCATGCGAGGAGTGTCCATGAGGCCCGAAACTCGCTGCCCCGGGCAACGGTTCGCGGGCGCGGGGGTGGACGGCGCGCGAACAGCCACTCATGACAGATCCAATGTTGTGCCAAAGATCGTCCGCAAGCGGTTGCCCGTAATCGGGCAGGATTCTTGCGAAACCCGCTCCGGTACCTCAGGATCTACCGGGTGCACGACGAACTCGTTGATCATCTGACGCGCTCCTCGCCCCTGCGGCGGGGCGAGGCGCTGCGGGTGATCCAGGACGTGCTCGCCTACTTCGACGAGACGACCGAGGACTACGTCCGTCGCCGCCACCGCGAGCTCCAGGCCCAGGGCCTGGTCAACGCGGAGATCTTCGAACGGATCGAGGCGGACCTGAAATACCGTGCGGTGGCCCCGCCGGAGCTCACGCTCCGGCAACTGCGGCGCATCGTCTACGGGTGATCGAAAGCTTGGGGATACGTATACATGTGCGGAATCGTCGGATACATCGGGAAGCGTGACGTCGCCCCGCTGCTCCTGGAGGGCCTTCAGCGCCTGGAGTACCGCGGCTACGACTCGGCGGGCCTCGTCGTCACCTCCCCGAAGGCGGCCGGCCTGAAGATGGTCAAGGCCAAGGGCCGCGTCCGCGACCTGGAGGCGAAGGTCCCGGCCCGCTTCAAGGGCACCACGGGCATCGCCCACACCCGCTGGGCCACCCACGGCGCCCCCTCCGACGTCAACGCCCACCCGCACATGTCGGCCGACCTGAAGGTCGCCGTCGTCCACAACGGCATCATCGACAACGCCGCCGACCTGCGCCGCAAGCTGGAGGCGGACGGCGTCGAGTTCCTCTCCGAGACGGACACCGAGGTCCTCGTCCACCTCGTCGCCCGGTCCCAGGCCGACAAGCTGGAGGACAAGGTCCGCGACGCGCTGCGCGTGGTCGAGGGCACCTACGGCATCGCCGTCATGCACGCCGACTTCAACGACCGGATCGTCGTCGCCCGCAACGGCTCGCCGGTCGTCCTCGGCATCGGCGAGAAGGAGATGTTCGTCGCGTCGGACATCGCCGCCCTGGTCGCCCACACCCGCCAGGTCGTCACCCTGGACGACGGCGAGATGGCCACCCTCAAGGCCGACGACTTCCGCACCTACACCACCGAGGGCACCCGCACCACCGCCGAGCCCACCACCGTGGAGTGGGAGGCCGCCTCCTACGACATGGGCGGCCACGACACCTACATGCACAAGGAGATCCACGAGCAGGCCGACGCCGTGGACCGCGTGCTGCGCGGCCGCATCGACGACCGCTTCTCCACCGTGCACCTCGGCGGCCTCAACCTGGACGCCCGCGAGGCTCGCCAGATCCGCCGGGTGAAGATCCTCGGCTGCGGCACCTCGTACCACGCGGGCATGATCGGCGCCCAGATGATCGAGGAGCTGGCCCGCATCCCCGCCGACGCCGAGCCGGCATCGGAGTTCCGCTACCGCAACGCGGTCGTCGATCCCGACACGCTGTACATCGCCGTCTCCCAGTCCGGTGAGACGTACGACGTGCTGGCCGCCGTCCAGGAGCTGAAGCGCAAGGGCGCGCGGGTGCTGGGCGTGGTGAACGTGGTGGGCTCGGCGATCGCCCGTGAGGCGGACGGCGGCATCTACGTGCACGCCGGCCCCGAGGTGTGCGTCGTCTCCACGAAGTGCTTCACCAACACCACGGTCGCCTTCGCCCTGCTCGCGCTGCACCTGGGCCGCACCCGCGACCTGTCGGTGCGCGACGGCAAGCGGATCATCGAGGGGCTGCGCAAGCTGCCCGGCCAGATCGCGGAGATCCTGGAGCAGGAGGCCGAGATCGAGAAGCTGGCCGAGCAGTTCGCCGAGGCCCGTTCGATGCTCTTCATCGGCCGCGTCCGGGGCTACCCGGTGGCCCGTGAGGCCTCCCTGAAGCTCAAGGAGGTCTCCTACATCCACGCCGAGGCCTACCCCGCCTCGGAGCTGAAGCACGGCCCGCTGGCGCTGATCGAGCCGGCCCTGCCGACGGTCGCGATCGTCCCCGACGACGACCTGCTGGAGAAGAACCGCGCCGCCCTGGAGGAGATCAAGGCCCGCAGCGGCAAGATCCTCGCGGTGGCCCACGAGTGCCAGGAGAAGGCCGACCAGACGATCGTCGTCCCGAAGAACGAGGACGAGCTCGACCCGATCCTGATGGGCATCCCGCTCCAGCTGCTCGCGTACTACACGGCGAAGGCCCTCGGCCGGGACATCGACAAGCCGCGCAACCTGGCGAAGTCGGTCACCGTCGAGTAGAAGAAGCGACGCGGGTGGGCCCCCTGACGTGCCGTCAGGGGGCCCACCCGCATGTGACGCCTCAAGTCACTCCGACGAGGGACGCGTCGGGGGTCACGGGATGACGACGACGGGCCGCTTCGCGCGCTTGGCGAGACGGCCGGCGACGGAGCCGAAGATCCGCCCGACGATGCCGTGCGTCGAGCCGACCACGATCGCGTCGGCCTCGTACTCCCGCCCCACCTCTTCGAGTTCGTGGCAGATGTCACCGCCGCGCTCGACCAGGATCCAGGGCACCTCGGAGAGGTAGTCGGCGCAGGCGAGCTCCAGACCGAGCACCTCGGTGCGGTGGTCCGGCACATCGACGAAGACCGGCGGCTCGCAGCCCGCCCACACCGTGGTGGGCAGCCGGTTGGCCACGTGGACGATGATCAGCCCCGAGCGGGAGCGATGGGCCATGCCGATGGCGTACGCGAGGGCGCGCTCACTGGACATGGAGCCGTCGAAACCGACGACCACACCGTGCTTGAAAGCGGGATCGCAGGACGGGCGTGTCTCTTCCGCCGCCAGGGGCTCGGCCGCCGTCGGGTCGGCGACGGGCCGCTTGCGGTCCGCGGGTTCGAAGAATTCGTGACCGGCCATGGCTGTCTCGGCGTATCGATCCTTAATACGGGTGGGACGAGCGTGAGCGGCGGAGCATGTCCGGGAATCGCCTTCCCCGGCCCATACCCCCAAGGGTACGGCGGCAAGCCCCGTTGGCCCAGATCCCGCGCTTGTCCCCTGGGGGGTTCCAGGGAGCATGCACGAGGGCCGCCCGTAACGCAATGGTTGCTGCCCCGTACAGGCGGTTTGCACAGGATGCGCTCACCGGGGACAGTGACCGACCCGTCGGAGGGGCGTTGAACCCCTTGAGCCATCGCCCCTCCGGAAGTGGCCAGGAAGAAGCCGCCCCATGCCCGCAGCCCGCCGAGCCCCCGACGCCCGCACCGGGGACGACCGGACCACCGACCTGATCCGCTGGGCGGCCTTCAGCTGTGTCCTGGTCCCGGTGGTCCTGGTCTGGTTCGGCGCCTCCCTCGCCGGCGCCCTCGGCACCGCCCTGGGCCTGGCCGCCGTCACCGCGGTCTGCCGGCTGCTGCTGCGCCGCTCCGAGCGGTGCGCCGCCCGGCAGCGGGCGCGGGAACAAGCGGCTCACCTCTCGCAGAGCTCCCGCGTGTCACATGGGTCACTGGGGGAACACCAGGCACAGGCCCCCTACCGGTCCCGGCGCGGGGCCCGGCATCGCACCGGGGGCGGAGCGCGGCGTGGCGGTCGTCACAGCGGCGGAAGCGCACCGGTCGGCTGACCGGTTTTCACACCCCGAGGCATCTGTTTTCAGCCAACTTCCAAGAACCCCGCACCTCTTGCCCCGACCACCCCCCTCCCCCCGTCCCACCTGCGCGAAGAGGGTCTGACGGGCCCCGCGCACCCTACGTGGATTGGCCACTGCCACAAGGCGCACTTCCCTGCACGGCCCGTGAGTGCAACGCTTCGTGATCGAATGCTTCACGCCAAGTTGCCATGTCGACAATCTGTCGGGTGCTGAACCGGCCACGCCGGCGGCGCACGACACAGTAGATTCGATCTTGACTGTCTACGGCGGGGGACTCGTGCAGGACCGAGGGGAAACGTGCAGGAGCGACAAGCCCGACAAGTTAGGGGCGCCGCGACCACCGAGGGGGGCTTAGCAGGATGAGCCACGACTCCACCGCCGCGCCGGAGGCCGCGGCCCGGAAATTGTCGGGGCGACGCCGCAAGGAGATCGTCGCGGTGCTGCTGTTCAGCGGCGGCCCGATTTTCGAGAGTTCCATTCCGCTGTCGGTGTTCGGGATTGACCGCCAGGACGCCGGCGTGCCGCGCTACCGACTACTGGTGTGCGGCGGTGAGGACGGCCCACTGCGGACCACAGGGGGCCTGGAACTCACCGCACCACACGGCCTGGAGGCGATATCCAGGGCCGGCACGGTCGTCGTGCCGGCCTGGCGTTCGATCACCTCCCCGCCGCCCGCGGAAGCGCTCGACGCACTGCGCCGGGCGCACGAGGAAGGCGCCCGCATCGTGGGCCTGTGCACCGGCGCGTTCGTGCTGGCGGCGGCGGGCCTGCTGGACGGGCGTCCGGCCACCACACACTGGATGTACGCGCCGACGCTGGCCAAGCGCTATCCGTCGGTGCACGTCGATCCGCGGGAGCTGTTCGTCGACGACGGCGATGTGCTGACGTCCGCGGGCACGGCGGCCGGGATCGACCTGTGTCTGCACATCGTGCGGACGGACCACGGCAACGAGGCGGCCGGAGCGCTGGCCCGCCGGCTCGTGGTCCCGCCGCGCCGGTCCGGCGGTCAGGAGCGCTACCTCGACCGGTCTTTACCGGAGGAGATCGGCGCCGACCCGCTCGCCGAGGTTGTCGCCTGGGCGCTGGAGCACCTCCACGAGCAGTTCGACGTGGAGACGCTCGCGGCGCGCGCCTACATGAGCCGGCGCACCTTCGACCGGCGGTTCCGCTCGCTCACCGGCAGCGCTCCGCTGCAATGGCTGATCACCCAGCGGGTGCTTCAGGCGCAGCGGCTGCTGGAGACCTCCGACTACTCCGTCGACGAGGTCGCCGGGCGGTGCGGGTTCCGCTCGCCGGTGGCGCTGCGCGGGCACTTCCGGCGGCAGCTCGGCTCGTCCCCGGCCGCCTACCGGGCGGCGTACCGGGCGCGCCGGCCGCAGGGAGACCGGCCGCAGACCGACAGTGAGCCGCCCGCGCCGGTTCCGCCGGGGCCGGGCATGGGCGGGCTGCACCCGGAGGCGGGTGTGCCGCCGCAGGTGCGGCGCACGCCGGGACCGGCCGCGCCGGCGGGCGCGCCGCACACGGCGTCGGTCACGGCTCTGTCCGCGGAGCACGGCCAGCACGCACGGGACGCCTTCGCGGGATCGCGGGCGAGCCTGCCGGGACCGCGCAGCGGCATGTGAGGACGGGCGGGGCGGCGGGGGCCGGGGCGCCCCCGCCGCCCCGTCCCTCCCGTCCTGTTCCGCCCTCCGGGTCTGAGCCCCGGGGCAGTCGCGGCCACCGGGGGCATCGCATCGGCCGATGTCAGCCTTAGGGTGGTCGCATGAACGATCGCATGGTGTGGATCGACTGCGAGATGACCGGCCTCTCGCTGTCCGACGACGCTCTCATCGAGGTAGCCGCCCTCGTCACCGACTCCGAGCTGAACATCCTCGGCGACGGCGTCGACATCGTCGTCCGTCCGCCGGACTCGGCGCTGGAGACGATGCCGGAGGTGGTGCGTCAGATGCACACCGCTTCCGGACTGCTGGACGAGCTCGCCGCCGGCACCACGCTGGCCGACGCCGAGGAGCAGGTCCTCGCCTATGTGCGCGAGCACGTGAAAGAGCCCGGCAAGGCCCCGCTGTGCGGCAACTCCGTCGGCACCGACCGCGGCTTCCTGCTGCGCGACATGCCGACCCTGGAGGGCTACCTCCACTACCGGATCGTCGACGTCTCCTCGATCAAGGAGCTGGCCCGGCGCTGGTACCCGCGGGCGTACTTCAACAGCCCCGAGAAGAACGGCAACCACCGCGCCCTCGCCGACATCCGCGAGTCCATCGCCGAACTGCGCTACTACCGCGAGGCCGTCTTCGTGCCGCAGCCCGGCCCGGACTCGGACACCGCCAAGGCGATCGCCGCGAAGCACGTCCTGCCGGGGCGGTGACGACGCAGATCCGGCCCCCCGGGAAAGCCGTGCGCGAGCACCCCTTCGGACCCTGTACACTTTTTCTCGGCCGGTAGGGGAAACCACCCAGTGAACCGCCGGTCATGGTGGGTGTAGCTCAGCTGGTAGAGCACCTGGTTGTGGTCCAGGATGCCGCGGGTTCGAGTCCCGTCACTCACCCTCACCCGTCAAGGGCTGATCCGTGAAAGCGGGTCAGCCCTTGACGCGTTTCGCCTCTTGTACAGGACACTTCCCGCACAGCGCCCTCCCCGCCGGGCGGTGAGCTTCACCACCGCCACGCTCGAAGGGCCCTGCGCGGGACTCGACGCGCCCCGCTTACGACGACGCCCGCTGCACCAGTTCCGTCGCCAGGACCACCTGGCGGGGTTCCAGTTCGCGGGAGGCCGCCGGACGGCGGTCCGCGATCTCGGTGAGGAGGAGGTCCAGCATGCGGCGGCCCATCTCCTCGATGGGCTGGCGGACGCTGGTCAGCGGCGGGTCCATGTGGCGGGCGATCGCCGAGTCGTCGTAGCCGACCAGGGCCACGTCGTCGGGGATGCGGCGGCCCGCCTCGCGGAGCGCCTGGCGGGCGCCGGCCGCCATGACGTCGGAGCCCGCGAAGACGGCGTCCAGTCCCGGAGTGCGGGCGAGCAGGTCGGCCATCGCACGCCGGCCGCCCTCCTCGGTGAAGTCGCCGGGCTGCACGAGACCCTCGTCCACCTCGCACCCCGCGTCGCTCAGGGCGTCGCGGTAGCCGTCGACGCGGCGCTGGGCGCCGTACACGTCGAGGCGGCCGGTGATGTGCGCGATCCTGCGGCGGCCCTGGGCGAGCAGGTGCTCCACGGCGGAGCGGGCGCCGCCGTAGTTGTCGGAGTCGACGGACGGCAGGGTCTCCGCGGCGGAGCGGGGGCCGCTGATCACGGCCGGGATCTCCAACTGGGTGAGGAGGTCCGGGAGCGGGTCGTTCGCGTGCACCGAGACCAGCAGGACGCCGTCCACCCGGTGGGCCGCGAGGTACTGGGCCAGCCGTCGCCGCTCACGGTCGCTGCCCGCGAAGATCAGCAGCAACTGCATCTCGGTGTCGGAGAGTTCGGCGCCCACACCGCGCACGATGTCCGAGAAGTACGGTTCCGCGAAGAAGCGGGTCTCCGGCTCGGGGACGACGAGGGCGATGGCGTCCGTGCGGTTGGCGGCGAGGGCGCGGGCGGCGGTGTTGGGGACGTAGCCGAGTTCCGCCACCGCCGCCTCCACGGCCGCGCGGGTCGCGTCGCTGACCCGGGGCGAGCCGTTGATGACCCGCGAGACCGTGCCCCGGCCCACACCGGCGCGCGCGGCCACCTCTTCGAGGGTGGGCCGCCCACCGCTCCGGCTCCGCGCTGAGTGGCTTGCCATGAGCCCCGCCTTCCCGCGTCGTCATCCCGCTGGCCTGGAATCTAACAGTCCCGCCCGTTCGGCCCGCCGTCACCGGGGCTCTCACCTCGGCTCCCTCGGGCCCGCGGCCACCGGTCGCCCTCGCACCCGCCCGCCCCGGTCCCGGCCGAAAAACATCACCCGCCGGAGTTAGCTAACAGGCCGATAACTGAACACATCCTTCCGCGCTCCCGCCCTTGACACCCCCGGCCGAACCCGCGACTCTTCAACACATCACTTGTGGGAGCGCTCCCACGGTACCTGACACATACACATCCCGCACGTTCCCCGCCCGAGCCGCAGCGAGAAACTAACGGGTCCAACCATGCAGTTGGCCGGGGGGTCGGCACGTCAGGGCAACAGGAGGACGCAATGCGAGCACGTACCCTCCCCCACTCCCGGCTTCGGTCGGGCGGGGGCACCCGTATCGCCCGCGGGACGCGCAGGACGGTCGTCATCGCGGCCGTGGCCGCACTGGGCGCCGGGCTGCTGGCAGGCTGTGCCGACGACGGCAAGAAGGACGACGACAAGGGCTCGTCCGGAGACGGCAAGGGCAAGACCACGATCACGCTGGGCCTGTTCGGCACCATGGGCTTCAAAGAGGCCGGCCTCTACGCCGAGTACGAGAAGCTCAACCCGAACATCAAGATCGCCGAGAACGTGATCGAGCGGAACGAGAACTACTACCCGGCGCTGGTGAACCACCTCACCACCAACAGCGGCCTGCAGGACGTCCAGGCCATCGAAGTCGCGAACATATCCGAGGTCACCACCACCCAGGCCGCCAAGTTCCAGGACATGTCCAAGGTTTCGGGCGTGAACAAGAGCAACTGGCTGGACTGGAAGTGGGCGCAGGCCACGACCAAGGACAACAAGACGATCGGGCTCGGCACCGACGTCGGCCCGATGGCCATCTGCTACCGCACGGACCTGTTCAAGGCGGCCGGTCTGCCCACCGACCCGGCGGCGGTCGGCCAGCTCTGGGCGGGCGACTGGAACAAGTTCATCGAGACCGGCAAGAAGTACAAGTCGAAGGCCCCTGCGGGCACCTTCTTCATGGACTCCCCCGGCGGTCTGCTCAACGCCGTCCTCTCCAGTGAGAAGGAGAAGTTCTACGACTCCTCCGGCGAGATCATCTACAAGACGAACCCCGCCGTCCGGGCCGGCTTCAACCTGACCGCGAAGGCCGCCCAGGAGGGCCTGGTGCAGGGGGTTCCGCAGTTCCAGCCGAGCTGGGACCAGACGATCGCGAACAGCAAGTTCGCCACCGTGGCCTGCCCGCCGTGGATGCTCGGCACCATCAAGGGCAAGTCGAAGCCCGACTCCTTCGGCAAGTGGGCCGTCGCGGTGGCCCCGAAGTCCGGCAACTGGGGCGGCAGCTTCCTGGGCGTGCCCTCCAGCGGCAAGCACGTGAAGGAGGCCGAGAAGCTGGTCGCCTGGCTGACCGCGCCCGAGCAGCAGGCCAAGCTGTTCAAGGTGCAGGGCTCCTTCCCGAGCGCGCCCGGCGCGTACACGATGCCCGAAGTCACCGGCGCCACCAACCAGATGACCGGCAGCGCCAACATCGGCACGATCTTCGCCGAGGCCGCCAAGTCCGCCCCGGTCCAGGTGATCGGCCCGAAGGACCAGATCATCCAGCAGGGCCTGAGCGACAACGGCGTCATCCTGGTGACGAAGGGCAAGTCCACCGAAGAGGCCTGGGCGAACGCCACCAAGACCATCGACAACAGCCTGGACAAGTGACCCGCATGGCCACCCGCCACGACACCGCCGCGCCCCCCGTGAAGGAGGGGGGCGCGGCCCCGGGCCGCCCGCCCGTCGCACCGACGGAGGCGGAACTGCGGCGCCGCTCAAGGCTGTCCCGCCGCTGGCAGCGGGACCTGCGCTGGAGCCCGTACGCCTTCGTCTCGCCGTTCTTCCTGCTGTTCCTGGCGTTCGGACTGTTCCCGCTGCTCTACACGGGCTGGGCGTCGCTGCACCAGGTGGAGATGACCGCGCCCACCGACATGCACTGGGTCGGGCTGCGCAACTACACCCGGATCTTCGACGACGAGTTCTTCTGGAACGCGGCGCGCAACACGCTCACGATCGGCATCATCTCCACGGTGCCGCAGTTGCTGATGGCGATGGGCATCGCACACATCCTCAACTACAGGCTGCGCGCCTCGACCTTCTACCGGGTCGCGATGCTGGCACCGTACGCGACGTCCATCGCGGCCGCCTCGCTCGTCTTCGTGCTGCTCTTCGGGCGCGACTACGGCATGATCAACTGGGCGCTGGACCTCGTCGGAATCAGCCCGGTCGACTGGCAGAACGACAAGTGGCCGTCGCAGTTCGCGGTGTCCTCGATCATCATCTGGCGCTGGACCGGCTACAACGCGCTGATCTACCTGGCGGCGATGCAGGCGATCCCGCAGGACCTCTACGAGTCGGCGGCGCTGGACGGCGCGAGCCGCTGGCAGCAGTTCTTCCATGTGACACTGCCGTCGCTGCGGCCCACGATCCTGTTCACCGTGGTCGTCTCCACCATCGGCGCGAGCCAGGTCTTCGGCGAGCCGCTGCTGTTCGACCCGAACAAGGGCGCGTCCGGCGGCGCGGAACACCAGTTCCAGACGCTGGGCCTGTACCTGTACGAGCAGGGTTGGGTGAACCAGCACCTCGGCCGCGCCTCCGCGATCGCCTGGACCATGTTCCTGATCCTGATCGTGATCGGCATCGTCAACTACGTCATCTCGCGCCGGCTGCGCGCCAGTAGTTAGGAGTACCGGCCGTGACGACGACACTGACCCCGCCGGATACGACCGTGAGGAAACCCGGCCGTGTGCGGCGGCCCAAGTCGGCCCGCGCCGGCGGCACGCTGCACGCCGGCCCCCTCTCGTACGTGATCCTGGGCCTGTTCACCCTCGGCTCGCTGTTCCCGCTGCTGTGGACGGCGATCGCCGCCTCCCGCGACAACAGCCGACTGGCGCAGACGCCGCCGCCGTTCTGGTTCGGCTCGAACCTGTTCACCAACCTCGACGAGGCGTGGAACGGCGCCAACCTGGGCACGGCGTTCGTCAACACGACGATCGTGGCCGGGACGTCGGCGGCCACCATCGTGTTCCTGTCCACGATCGCCGGTTTCGCCTTCGCCAAGCTGAGGTTCAGGGGCCGGGGCGCGCTGATGCTGATCGTGATCGGCACGATGATGGTGCCGCCGCAGCTGAGCGTGATCCCGCTGTACATGATGGTCGCCAAGCTGCAGTGGACCGACCAGCTCCAGGCGGTGATCCTGCCCTCGCTGGTCAGCGCCTTCGGCGTGTTCTTCATGCGGCAGTACCTGATGCAGGCGCTGCCCGACGAGATCATCGAGGCCGCCCGGGTGGACGGCGCGAGCAGCTGGCGCGTGGTGTGGCACGTGGTGTTCCCCGCGGCGCGCCCCGCGATGGCGGTGCTCGGCATGCTGATGTTCGTCCAGACGTGGAACGACTTCCTGTGGCCTTTCCTGGTGCTGAGCCAGACGGGCAACCCCACCGTGCAGGTCTCGCTCGCGGCACTGGGCCGCGGCTACACGCCGGACCAGTCGCTGATCATGGCGGGCGCGCTGCTGGGCACGCTCCCCCTTCTGCTGGTCTTCGCGATCTTCGGCAAGCAGATCGTGGGCGGCATCATGCAGGGCGCGGTGAAGGGCTGAGGCCCGCCCGTCCCTGTCTCCTGGCGGGGCCGGGTCATCGCCGCCCCGGCCCCTCCGTACCACCGCATCACCTCACCCCCCATCCTCCGTCGGTCGGCGACGACCTCGACGACCAACCATGGGAGCGCTTCCATGCCTGAGTCCGCACAGTCGGCCACCCCGGTGACCTTTCCGCCCGCCTTCCTCTGGGGCGCCGCGACCTCCGCGTACCAGATCGAGGGGGCGGTGCGGGAGGACGGCCGCACCCCGTCGATCTGGGACACCTTCAGCCACACGCCGGGCAAGACCGCCGGCGGTGAGACCGGTGACATCGCCGTCGACCACTACCACCGCTACCGCGACGACGTGGCGCTGATGGCGGAGCTGGGCCTGTCGGCGTACCGCTTCTCCATCTCGTGGTCGCGGGTCCAGCCGACCGGGCGCGGCCCCGCCGTCCAGGTGGGCCTGGACTTCTACCGCCGCCTGGTGGACGAGCTGCTGGACAAGGGCATCAAGCCGGCGATCACCCTGTACCACTGGGACCTCCCGCAGGAGCTGGAGGACGCGGGCGGCTGGCCGGAGCGCGACACGGCGCACCGGTTCGCCGAGTACGCGCAGATCGTCGGGGAGGCGCTCGGCGACCGGGTGGAGCACTGGATCACGCTGAACGAGCCGTGGTGCAGCGCGTTCCTCGGATACGCCTCCGGTGTGCACGCCCCGGGCCGCACGGACCCGGCGGCCTCGCTGCGCGCCGCGCACCACCTGAACCTGGCGCACGGCCTGGGCACGTCGGCGCTGCGGTCGGCGATGCCGGCCCGCAACTCGATCGCGATCAGCCTCAACTCCTCGGTGGTGCGGCCCCTTTCGCAGACGGAGGCCGATCTCGCCGCCGTCCGCACGATCGACGACCTGGCCAACGGCGTCTTCCACGGCCCGCTGCTGCACGGGGCCTACCCCGAGACGCTGCTCGCCTCGACGTCGTCGGTCACGGACTGGTCGTTCGTCCTCGACGGCGATCTGCGCGCGATCCAGCAGCCGTTGGACGCGCTGGGCCTCAACTACTACACGCCCACGCTCGTCTCGGCGGCGGACGCCGACCCGAAGGGCCCGCGCGCGGACGGTCACGGCGCGAGCTCGCACTCCCCCTGGCCGGGCGCGGACGACGTCGCCTTCCACCAGACGCCGGGCGAGCGCACGGAGATGGGCTGGACCGTCGACCCGACGGGCCTGCACGACCTGATCATGCGGTACACCAAGGAGGCCCCGGGCCTGCCGCTCTACATCACGGAGAACGGCGCGGCCTACGACGACAAGCCGGACGCCGACGGCCGGGTGAACGACCCGGAGCGCGTCGCCTACCTGCACGGCCATCTGCGGGCGGTCCGCCGTGCCATCGCGGAGGGCGCTGACGTCCGGGGCTACTTCCTGTGGTCCCTGATGGACAACTTCGAGTGGGCGTACGGCTACCAGAAGCGGTTCGGCGCGGTGTACGTGGACTACGCGACGCTGGCCCGCACCCCGAAGTCGAGCGCCCTGTGGTACGCCCAGGCGGCGAAGACGGGGACGCTGCCGCCGCTTGAGACCACCTGACCCTCCGGGGGAGCGGGGGACGGGGCGCGGCACACCGGGGGGTGTGCCGCGCCCCGCTGTGCCACGAGCACCGGTTACGCCCCGTCGAACAGCTCTTCGGCGGCCGAGGCGGTGAGAGAGCGGTCGAGCCAGGTGCCCAGGGCGTCCAGATCGGTGCAGGACGTGACACTCTCCCGCACCGCCTCGGACACCTCGATGCCACGCCGGTCGAGAATGCGGAGGATGTCCGCGGCGCGCCCCTTGGCCTCGCCTTTTGCCTCACCCTCGCTCATGGCTTCCTCGACGAGCGTGCCCCTGCCGGGGAAACGGGGGGTGTACGTGGCCATGAGGTGCCTCCACAGTGCACGGGCCGGGCTGTCACCCAGGCCGACTTCGGTGAATTCCGCCCATCGCTTCGCGGTCTCGCCGCCGGTATCGGTCACCGCCGCCGCCAGCGCGTCCAGTAGCGCAGGCAGGGGCCGGCCGCCGGTGGCTGTCCGTCCGGCGGTGGCCTAAATGTGTCTCGCGGAGCGGGTCTCAGCCCTTGTTGGCGCCCAGTGTCAGGCCGCTGACGAACTGCCGTTGCAGTGCGAAGTACACGACGAGCGTGGGGATCGCGGTGAGCAGCGCGCCGGCGGCGACGAGGTTGGGGTCGGTGAAGTACTGGCCGGAGAGGTTGTTGAGGGCGGAGGTGATCGGCATGTTCTCGCCGGTGGAGATCAGGACGATGGCCCAGAAGAAGTCGTTGTAGATCCAGATGGAGAGCAGGGTGGCCAGGGCCGCCATCGCGGGCTTGCACAGGGGCAGCACGATCTGCCGGTAGAGCCGCCACACGGAGGCGCCGTCGACGAGGGCGGCCTCGGTCAGCTCGTGCGGCAGGGAGCGCATGTAGTTGCTCAGCACGAAGGCGCAGAAGCCGGACTGGAACGCCACGTGGATGAGCACGAGCCCGAGGGCGGAGTCGTACAGCTTGCCGCTCACCGTGATGCCGGGCAGGTCGACGAGCAGGTACAGGCGGTACAGCGGGGTGATGATGACCTGTTGCGGGAGCAGGTTGCCGGCGGTGAAGACCAGCAGCAGCGCCAGGTTGAGGCGGAAGTCGAAGCGGCTGACGTAGAAGGCGACCATCGACGACAGGAACAGCGTCAGTACCACCGCCGGGACGGCGATGATCAGCGTGTTGCCGAAGTAGTGCAGCATGTCGGACTGCTCGAACGCGTTGGTGAAGTTGTCCAGGCTCAGCTTGTCGGGCCAGGAGACGTAGCCCTTGGTGCTGGTCTCGGCGTACGGGCGCATCGCGGCGAGCAGCGCCCACAGCAGCGGGGCGAGCCAGGCCAGGGCGGTGACGACCAGGAAGGCGTGCAGCAGGATCCGGGCGGGGCGGACGGGGGTGCGCTGCTTGCCCGCAGCGCTCGCGGTGCTCATGCGCGCCGCTCCTTACGGAAGGTCGCCACCAGGTAGGGGATGATCACGACGAGGGAGATCACCAGGAGGACGACGGCGATGGCGGAGCCGTAGCCGATGCGGCTGGACTCGCCGATGATGTTGTCGGTCACCAGGATCGACAGCAGTTCGGTGCCCTGGGCGCCCTTGTTGAAGACGAAGACGAGGTCGAAGGCGCGCAGGGCCTCGATGATCGTGACGACGAGGACGACGGTGTTGGTGGGGCGCAGGGCGGGGAAGACGACGTTCCTGAACGTCTGCCACTCGCCCGCGCCGTCCAGTGCCGAGGCCTCGCGCAGCGCCGGGTCGACGCTCTTCAGACCGGCCAGGTAGAGGATCATCATGTATCCGGCGTGCCGCCAGGAGGCGGCTACCAGGACGGCCCAGAGGTTGAGGTCGGGGTCGCCGATCCAGTCGATGTAGTGGCCGGGCCGGTTCGCTCCGATGAGGCTGTTGATCAGCCCGGTGTCGGGGTTGTAGACGAGCTGCCAGACGAACCCGATGACGGCCATGGACACCACGACGGGCAGGAAGAACGCGGTCTGGTAGACCCGGCTGAAGCGGATCTTCTTGTCCAGCTGCACGGCGAGGAACAGGCCGATCGGCGTCGGGATCAGGATGAGGACGACGAACCAGATGACGTTGTGCTCGACGGCCGGCCAGAACTGCGGGTTGGTGGTGAACAGTTCCTTGAAGTTGGCGAGGCCCACCCAGCGGATGGAGTCGAAGCCGATGCCGTCCCAGGTGGTGAAGGCCAGCGCGATCGAGGCGAGGGCCGTGACCCAGACGAGGGCCACGTGCAGGACCGTGGGCACACCCGCCATCAGCCCGAGCGTGAAGCGGTCACGCCGGGTGAGCAGACGGCGGTGGCCCGTCTTGTCGTGGATGTCGGTGCTCATCAGCCGGACGCGAAGATCGTCTTCTTCTGCCGCTCGATCGAGGTCAGCAGGCTGTCGACGCCCTTGGGGTCGCGGATGAACTTCTGCAGCGCGGGCTGCATCACCGTGGAGGTGAAGTCGGGCCGGCTGTCGCGGTCCATGAACTGGGTGAGGCTCTTGGCGCCGGTGATCATCGCGTACGCCTTCTTCTGAAGGGCGGTGTACGAGGAGGTGTCGGCCTTGGTGGAGGCGGCGACGACGCTCGGGTCGGCCTTGAGGTAGACCGCCTCGGCCTGCGGGGTGCCGAGGTACTCCAGCAGCTTGAGGGCTCCCTGCTTGTTCTTGGGGGCCTTGCTGAGCATGAACCCGTCGGTGGGCGCCTCGACGGTGTCCTGTCCGTACGCCGGGTCGATCTCCGGGAAGGCGAAGAAGTCCAGGTCGTCGAGGTCGGCCTGGTCGGTGAACTGCTGCGCGACGAACGTGCCCAGCAAGTACATGCCGGCCTTCTTGGAGACGAGGGTCTGCGCGGCGTCCTGCCAGGTGCGGCCCACGGCGCCGTCCTGGTGGTAGGGCAGGATCTCGGCCCAGTGGTCGAAGGTCTTGCGCACCTTGGCGTCGGTCCAGGAGGCCTTGCCCGCCATCAGCTCGACGTGGAAGTCGTAGCCGTTGGTGCGGAAGTTGATCTGGTCGAAGGTGCCGAGCGCGGGCCAGGCGTCCTTGTCGCCGAAGGCTATCGGCACGAGCTTGTCCTGCTGCATCCGCTTGCACAGCGCGACGAGCTGGTCCCAGGTGGTGGGGACGGTGTAGCCGTACTGCCGGAAGACGCTTTTGCGGTAGAAGAGCGCCCACGGGTACGTGTACAGCGGGACGAAGTAGTACTTGCCGTCCTCGCCCTTGCTGAGCGCCTTCATGGCCTCGGGGAAGTCGCCGCCGATCTTCTGCCACACCTCGTCGACCGGGGTGGCGAGCTTCTTGGCCGCGAAGAACTGCATGCGGTAGCCGGCGAACCAGTGGAACACGTCGTCCGGGGTGCCCTGGAGGTAGGAGTTGATCTGTTCCTGAAAGGTGTTGTGGTCCTTGGTGTTCACGCGGACCTTGATCCCGGACTGCTGGGTGAAGGCCGCGTAGATGTCGGCGAAGGCCTTCTTCGGCACGGGGTCGGACGCGTTGGAGCCGACGGTGACCGTCTTGGGGTCGGCGGCGGCCGTGCCGCTGCCGCCGCAGGCGCTCAGCAGGGGGATGCCGGCGCCGAGGACGGCGGCGCCGCCCATGCCGCGCAGGAGGGTGCGGCGGCTGGGGGCGCGGTGGGCGAGGCCGGAGGGGGAGAGGTCGTGCATGTACGGCTCCAGGGGCAAGGTTCGGCCACGCGGCCCGGCTGGAAAGCGGACCTTAATTGACCAGAAACGAACTTGACCGAACACGGTTGCGCAATGACAGCCCCGTTTCCCGGCACGCGTCAAGAGCTGAGAGCGCCGGTTGTCGAACCGTAATCGACCCGACTGGGCCCGTTTCGCCCGGTGTGAGATCCACGACGGGGCAGGTCACGCGCGGGGGAAGACCGATCCCGAGCGGCGCTGGCGGCCCGCGCGGCGTCTGCGGACGGCCCCGCGGTGTCCCCGGCGCGGCGGCTCGTGCCCGCTCAGCTGGAGCCGGACGCGCACCTCGGTCCCGCCCAGCACCGAGGACCCGATCCGCACGTCCCCGCCGGTCGACTCCGCGAGCCGGCGCACGATGTCCAGCCCGAGCCCGGTCGACCCCGTGTTCCCGGAGCCCCGGCCGCGCGCCATCGCCGCCTCGGGGTCGGGTATGCCGGGGCCGGCGTCCGACACCAGCACGATCACCGCGTCCTCGGCGTCGTGCACGTCGACGGCGAAGGCGGCGCCCTCCGGGGTGTGCCGGAACACGTTGCCGAGCAGCGCGTCCAGCGCCGCGGCGAGGTCGGCGCGGGCCACGGGGACGCGCACCGGCCGGTCCACTCCGGCCACCCGCACGGTGCGGTCCTCGTCCTCCGCGAGGGCGGACCAGAACGCCATCCGCTCCCGCACGACCTCGGCCGCGTCGCAGCCGGCGCCCGGTCCGGCGGCGGCCGTCTGCGGCTTGGCCTCGCGCGCGGTGCGGATGATCGTGTCGACCTCCCGCTCCAGCTGGGCGACCGCGGCCCGGGTCTGCTCGGCGGCCGGGGAGTCGCCGAGGGAGGCCGCGTTGAGCCGCAGCACGGTCAGCGGCGTCCGCAGGCGGTGAGACAGGTCTGCCGCCAACTCTCTCTCGTTCGCCAGGAGTTGTACGACCTGGTCGGCCATGGAGTTGAACGCGACTGCCGCCAGCCGCAGTTCGGCCGGCCCCTCCTCGGGCACACGCGCCCCGAGCTTGCCCTCGCCCAGTTCGTGCGCGCCCTCCGCCAGCCGCCGGGCCGGTCGCACCATCCGCACGCCCAGCCGGTCGGCGACGGCCACCGAGCCGATGATCAGCGCGACGCCGACCCCGGCCAGCACCGCCCACGCCGTGGCGACGCCGTTGCTGACCTCGACCTCGGGGACGTACACCTCGATCACCACGGTGCCCAGGCCCAGCGCCACGGGCTGGAGCAGCACGGAGCCTCCGGGCACGCCGGCGGTGGAGGCACGGCCCAGGGCGCGCACGGCCTCGACGTCGGAGCCGGCGGCACGCGGGCGGCCCAGGCGGGCGGCCGGGCGGCCCTCGCCCGCCGGCAGGTGCACCGCCATGTCGTCGCCGGAGCCGGCGGAGGCCACGACCCGCTCCAACTCGCCCCGGTCGGTGGTGATGGACAGCGCGGGGACCACGACGGCGGCCTCCCGCTCGGCGTTGGAGAAGGCGCGGTCGCGGGCCATCTCCTTGATCACCAGTCCGAGCGGGACGGCGAAGGCGACCACGACCATGGCGGTGACCGCCAGACAGACCTTGACCAGAGCCCACCTCACGGCGGCCCCCCGGGGTCCTGCGGCGAGTCCTGGGCCGCGGGCGGTTCCAGCTTCACGCCGACGCCGCGCAGGGTGTGCAGATAGCGCGGGCGGGCCGCCGTCTCGCCCAGTTTGCGGCGCAGCCAGGACAGATGGACGTCGATGGTCTGGTCGTCGCCGTAGGACTGCTGCCAGACCTCGGCGAGCAGTTCACGGCGGGGCACGACGACGCCGGGCCGGCCGGCGAGGAAGGCGAGCAGGTCGAACTCGCGGCGGGTGAGGTCCAGCCGGGACCCGTCCAACTCCGCCTGGCGGCGCAGCGGATCGACCGTCAGTCCGCCGACCCGCAGCACCGCGGCCGGCGGGGCCGATCCCGCCCCGGCCCGGGACCGGCGCAGGACGGCTGCCATCCGTGCGGAGAGGTGCTCCACCGAGAAGGGCTTGGTGAGGTAGTCGTCCGCCCCGGCGTTCAGCAGCCGGACGATCTCCGTCTCGTCGTCGCGGGCGGTGGCGATGATGACCGGCACGTCGGTGATGCCGCGCAGCATCTTCAGGGCCTCGGAGCCGTCCAGGTCGGGCAGTCCGAGGTCCAGGACGACGACGTCGAAGCGGAAATGGGCGACCTCGCGCAGCGCCTCCAGCGCCGTCCCGACGCTGCGCACGAGGTGCGAGGCGTCGGTCAGGTGCCGGATCAGCGCCGAACGCACGAACTGGTCGTCCTCGACCACGAGCACACTTGCCATGCGCGGCAACCTACGCCATGCCGGCGAGCCCGGTTCGGGCCTGTGGACAACTCGTCGCATGGGGACAACCGGTGAGGTGTCCATGCGGTCCAGGCGCACATCCGTGCGGCAACCGTGGGGCGCGTGGGGCAAGATGGCCGCGATGCGCAGCGGACTCGTACACCTGCTCGCGTGGTCGCTCGCCACGGGCGCGGCGGTCACGCTGTCGTGGTGGGGCGTCCACACGGTGATGGCCGGCACGGCCTACGACCCGCCGCGCGCCCTGCCGCTGACGGCGGGTGAGGCGACCGAGGGGGCCGGGGCGAGCGAACCGCCGGCGTCCGGGACGAGCGGCCCCTCGCCCTCCCCCTCCGGCGACCCGTCCCCGGCACGGCAGAGCCGCACGCCGGACACGTCGTCGGCGCCGCCTCCGTCCCCTTCCAACCCGTCCGCCTCGGGCACGTCCGCCTCCGGCGCTTCCAGGGCGGCGGCCCCCGGCGGGCCCGGCTCGTCGGGCGAGGTCAAGAGCTATGACACCGAGGGCGGCCGGGTGGTCCTCGACCTCGGCAGGACGTCCGCCTCGCTCGTCTCGGCGACGCCGGGCGCGGGCTGGTCCATGCAGGTGTGGAAGACGCACGTGTGGATCCGGGTGGACTTCGCCTCGGGCGCGGACCGGGTCACGGTGTTCTGCACCTGGCACGACGGGCCGCCACGGGTGGACGTCAACACCTACTGAACTCCGGTGCGGGGTTGGACTTTCATTCGAAGACCGAGGGCGGCGGGGCCGGCGACGCCACGGCCGAGGCGTCGGTGACCGGTGCGGCTCCGCCGGTGAAGTCGAGGAGCGGCCTGCCGTGTTCGACGCGGCCGGGGTGCGGGTCGGAGGCGGCCCGGCGGGTCAGTTCGGCGACCGGCAGGGGCAGGTCGCAGGCGACCAGGACGGCGTTGCCGAACCGTCTGCCGCGCAGCACGGCCGGGTCGGCGACCAGGGCGAGTTCACGGAAGCGGGCGGCCGCGGTGGCTATCTGCCCGCGCAGATGGGCCAGCGGCGGGCCGTCGGCGACGTTGGCGGCGTAGAGCCCGCCGGGCTTCAGCGTCCTGCGGACCTCGTCGAGGAACTCGCCGGACGTCAGGTGCGCGGGCGTGCGGGCCCCGCTGAACACGTCGGCCATGACCACGTCGGCCCATCCGTCGGGCACCTTGCCGAGTCCTTCGCGGGCGTCGGCCGACCTGACCCTGATCCGCGCCCCGGGGTCCAACGGCAGTTCACGCCGGACCAGTTGGACGAGACGCGCGTCGCGTTCGACGACCTGCTGGGTGGAGCGGGGGCGGGAGGCGGCGACGTACCGGGCGAGGGTGAAGGCGCCGCCGCCGAGGTGCACAACGTGCAGAGGCTTGCCCGGAGGCGCGGCGAGGTCGAGGACGTGGCCGAGGCGGCGCTGGTACTCGAAGGACAGGTACGTCGGGTCGTCGAGGTCGACGTGCGACTGCGGCGCCCCGTCGACCAGCAGCGTCCAGGCCCGCGCGCGGTCCCGGTCCGCCACCAGCCGGGCCTGCCCGCCGTCGACGGGTTCCACGACGGCTTCGGCGTCGCGCTCGCGACGAGAGGTGCGGGACCGTGCCATGAGGGCATTCTCGCAGGTGCGTCGCCGGGGCTCAGCGGCAGTTGTCCGCCGCCTCGATCACGCGGGCCGCCTCGCCCAGCGCTCTTCGCAGCACCGCGGGATCCGTCGCGAGGTCCGCCTCGCCGGGCGGGACCAGCCAGTCCGCGCCCTCGACCGGCGGCTCGGGGGGCAGCCGCAGCCCGCGGCCGTCCGTCCCCGTACAGGTGCTGCCGGGCACGTCCCACGCGGCCGCCGTGCCCGCGGGCACCACGAAGCCGAGCGTCCCGCCCCCGTCGTCGTGCAGCACGGGTCCCACCGCGTCTCCCGGACCCCGCCTGCGCAGGATGTCGACGGCCTCCAGCCCCTGCCGCGTGGGGACGGTGACCACGTCACACCCCGGCTGCGGCTCACTGCACTCGACGTCGACGTTCCGGCTGGTCTGCATCCCGGCCTCCACCACTGAACCCCTCCTTCGGCGAGCGGCGCGGGAGTCGGGCGGCTCCCGGTCCACAGGGCTCAACGCGTCACGCCCGTCAAGGGCTACGGCGGAAGTCCGCCGCAAAGGATGGCAGTTCATGGCAGATCTCGTAGGAGATATCCGGTTTGTGGCCAAACACCGCGTGGCGGTCCGGTCACAGCAGGTACGTTCTTGCCGCCGGACCACAGGGTGATCACCTCGGACGATCGATCGGCTCGCCCCGCACCCGGCATGGTTGGACGGTTCGCACGAGAGGACCCGGCCATGGCGTCGTCGACGGTGCCCCCACCACGGCCCGACCGGCCCCAACGACCCAACCTCGCCTTCCGGCGACTGCGCGGACAGCGCTCGCCGGCCGAGTTCGCCGCGCTGGTTCGGCGGGCCGCGCGCGAGATCGGCGAGCGGGTCAGTTGCGACGCGCGCTACATCGGCCGGGTCGAGGCGGGGGAGATCCGCTGTCCCAACTACGCCTACGAGCGGGTGTTCCTGCACATGTTCCCCGGCCGCACACTCACCGACCTGGGGTTCGCACCCCGTTCGTCCGTACGCGGGCGGGGGGCGCGCATGGAGGAAGCGCCCCTGGCGCACCCCGGCCGCCCGGCGCGTTCCCCCGCGGACGCGCCGGGCGCCCGTGAGACGCGCCGGACGTACGAGCCGTATGACACGCAGGACCCGTACGACACGCACCACGACCACGAGGAGAGCGACGTGCTGCGTCGCGCATTCATGACCGGCGGAGGCGCCACGGTGGCCGCCGCCTCGCTGGGCCCGCTCGGGTTCGCCCTGGAGGCGCCCGCCCCGGAGCGTCCCGTCCGCCGCGCCTCGAGCAGCCATGCCGGCGCCCTCGAAGAAGCGGTCCGCAGGATCCGGCTGCTGGACGACCGGCACGGCGCGGACGGTCTCTACCGGCGCGCCGCGACACCGCTGCGCGCCGCCTACGCGCTGCTGGACGCCGGGGCGACCCGGCAGGCCACCGTCGACCGGCTCCACTCGGGCGCCGGCGAACTCGCCATCTCCGTCGGCTGGCTGGCGCACGACTCCGGCCGTTTCGACGACGCCCGCTCCCATTACGCCGAGGCTCTCGCCACCGCCCGGATGACCGGCGACCACGCGCTGGAGGCGCACGCCTTCTGCAACACCGCGTTCCTCGCACGCGACGCGGGCCGCCCGCGTGAGGCGGTGCGGGCCGCCCAGGCCGCGCAGCGCGTCGCCCGCCCGCTCGGCTCACCCCGGCTGATGTCCCTGCTCGCGCTGCGCGAGGCGGGCGGCTGGGCGGGGCTCGCCGACCGCACCGGCTGCGAGCAGGCCCTCGCCCGCGCCCAGGCCCTCTACGCGCGGGGCGACACGGACGCCGACCCGGAGTGGATGTCGTTCTACGGCGAGGCCGAACTGGAGGGGCTGGAGGCGCAGTGCTGGTCGACGCTGGGCGACTGGCCGCGCGCCGCACGCCACGCGCGCCGGGCGGCGGACCTCCAGGACCCGCACTTCACCCGGAACATCGCCCTGTACACGGCCGAGCTGGCGGACGACCTCGCGCGAGGGGGCCGGCCCGACGAGGCCGCGGCGGCGGGCCTGCGGGTCCTGAACCTGCTGAGCCAGGTGCAGTCCTCCCGCATCCAGACCATGCTCGCCGGCACAGCCAGGGTGCTTCTCCCTCACCGCCGTGCCTCGGGAGTGTCGGACTTCCTGGAGAAGCACGCCTCGACACCGCGCGGGGTGACGCCGGCGTGAGGCGGGCGTGACGCGGCACCCGGCACCCGCCCGGCACGGGGCGCCCGGGCCTCGAGCCGGGCGCCCCGGGGCAAGCTCCCTGCGCCGAGTACCTGTGCCGACTCCCCTTTACGCCAGGTGCCCCACGTCGTTCCAGCTCTCGATCGCCGGCTCCCCGTAAGCCCATCCCAGCACCGACAGCGACGTCGGGTTCAGCCGTATCCGCCCGGCGAAGGACAACGGCAGTCCCAGCCACCGCGCCCCGATCGACCGCAGGATGTGCCCGTGCGCGAACACCAGCACATCCCGCTCGGCCGAGCGCGCCCACGCCACGACCTCGTCCGCCCGCGCCGTGACCTCCGCGAGGGACTCACCGTCCGGCACCCCGTCCCGCCAGATGAGCCAGCCCGGCCGCAGCGCCTGGATGTCGTCCGGGGCCAGCCCCTCGTACGCCCCGTAGTCCCACTCCATCAGCGTGTCCCACCGCGCGGCCCGCTCGCCGAAGCCCGCGATCTCGCACGTCTCCCGCGCGCGTGCCAGCGGGCTGGTGCGGACCTCGACGTCGGGCAGCCCGTCGAACGGCGCCCGCCGCAGCCGCTCGCCCAGCAGCTTCGCGCCCCGGCGACCCTCCTCCAGCAAGGGCACGTCGGTCCTGCCGGTGTGCTTGCCGGACAGCGACCACTCGGTCTGTCCGTGCCGGGCCAGCAGGATGCGCGGTGCCATGGGGGACCTTTCCGGGAGAACCCTGGGAAATCCAGGGGACGATTCGGCGGCGAAGTCCCTCCATCATCGCTCACCCTGGGTGTGGGCAACCCGACGGGCGGCCCCGGCGTCTATGAGGGCCGGGGACGTCCTTGCAGGGGGCGCGAGCACACGCCGTACAGTGGCACCTCCGTGCCACCGGCGCGGCAGCGACGAGAAGGGGGAGGCATCGGATGCCGCAGACCGAGACACCGGACACCGGGGCTATCCCGCGGACCCGGCTGCGCTGGTGGACCGAGCTGCCGCTGATCCTGCTGGTGTACGCCTGCTACACGGCGGGCCGTCTGCTCGCGCGCGGAGACGTCACCACGGCCGTCGACCACGGCCTGGCCATCCTGCGCGTGGAGAAGTTCCTCCGCATCAACGCCGAGCACCCGCTCAACCGCCTCTTCACGGACCAGGCGTGGATCGGCATACCCGCCGACTTCTGGTACGCGTCGCTGCACTACGTGGTGACGCCGGCGATCCTCGTCTGGCTGTTCCGCTCGCGCGCCCTGCACTACCGCGCCGCCCGCACCTGGCTGATGGCGTCGACCCTCATAGGCCTGATCGGCTTCACGCTGCTGCCCACCTGCCCGCCCCGTCTGCTCTCGGCGGAGCACGGCTTCGTCGACACGATGGCGCAGTACAGCTCGTGGGGCTGGTGGGGCGGCGCGGCGAGCGCCCCGCGCGGCATGGGCGGCATGACCAACCAGTACGCGGCCATGCCCAGCCTGCACGTCGGCTGGGCGCTGTGGTGCGGAGTGATGCTGTGGCGGCACGGCCGCACCCGGCTGGCGAAGACGGCGGCCGTCGTCTACCCGCTGGTGACCACGATCGTGGTGATGGGCACCGCGAACCACTACTTCCTCGACGCGGTCGCGGGCGCGGCCGTGATGGGGGTCGGTCTGCTGGTGACGCCGCTGGTGCTGAGCCGCGCCGAGCGGGTCCGCCAGTGGCGCGCGGCGCGCACCGGGCTCGCCCCGACGGCGGCCTCTGTCGCCACTCCCGCCCCGATTGTCAGTGGCGGATGCCAGACTTCCACGGGTGAGCGAATTCCACGGCAGCGCGAGTCACGGTCCGGGAGCGGAGCCGAACCAGGTGCCTCCCCCTCGGACGCGGGGGACGGCGCTGCGGCGGCGGCTCGCTGAGCTGCGCGGCCCCGGCGTACCGGCCAAGGCGCTGGACGCCCGTGCCCTCGCGGCGCTCGCCGCGAACCCGGGATGCAGCCGGCGCGCCATCCTCGACGGCGCCGGGGTGAACAAGACGGCTCTGGCGAGCGCGCTGGGCTCGCCGTCGGCCTTCGGCCAGTCGCAGTTCGCCCTCACGCGCGGCAACGCCTTCGAGGCGAAGGTGAAGGCGGACGGCGGCACGGAACTGCTGCGCCTGGTGCACGAGAGGCTGGACCCGCACGCCGAGCCCCCCGCCGGGGCGAGCGTGCCCGACCTGACGGCGGTCGGCCCCGAGGGCCGCACCGCACGGACGGCGCTGGCCCTGCGCGAGGCCACCGCCGCGGCCGGGACGTGGACGCTCCTGGACCATCCGATGCTCGCGCTGGACGTCGCCGGCTCCCCCGCCTTCCTGGAGCCGGACGCCGTCGTGGTGCACCCCGACGGCAGCTGGACCGTCGTGGAGATCAAGTCGTTCCCGATGCTGGACGGTTCGGCGGACCCGGCGAAGGTCGGCGCGGCGGCCCGGCAGGCCGCGGTGTACGTGCTGGCGCTGGAGCGGGTCGCCGCCCGGCTCGACCCCGCGCCGCCCGTGCGCCACCGGGTGCTCCTGGTGTGCCCGAAGGACTTCTCCAACCTGCCCACCGCCTCCGCCGTGGACGTCCGCAAGCAGCGCGCGGTCACACACCGCCAGCTGGCCCGGCTCACCCGCATCGAGGACATCGCCGACGCCCTCCCGGAGGGCACCTGCTTCTCCCCGGAGCTGCCCGCCGACCGACTCCTGGCCGCCGTCGAGTCGGTCCCGGCGACGTACGCGCCCGAGTGCCTTTCCGCGTGCGAGCTGGCGTTCCACTGCCGCGGCCGCTCCCGCGAGGCCGGCGCGGTGACGACTCTGGGCCGGCCGGTCCGCGCCGAGCTGGGCGCGCTGACCACCGTCGAGGACGTGCTGGCGGCCGCGCGCGGGGAGGCCGGCGATCCCGACGACCCGGCGGTCGCGGCCCTGCGGCGGGCGGCGCGGCTGCGCGGCGAGGCGCTGGAGGCGATGTGTCGCTGATCACGACCCTCGCCCGGCTCGAGGCCGTCGCCACCGGGCGGGCCCAGCCCGCCGCGACCGTCCGCCACCGGCATCTGTCCGCGCGGCCGCTGGTCTTCGTGCCGCTGACCACCGCCGGCGAGGCCGGCGCCCCGCTGGGCGCGCTCGTCGGCGCCGACCGTGACGCGCCGCGCCTGCTGGTCGTGCCCCAGCCGCGCGACCGCGACCAGAGGTTCGCCTTCCTCGCCGAACTCGCCGACGTCGTCCTGCCGTACATCGACTCCTACGCCGACGTCGTGGAGGCGGCCGAGCGCACCGAGACCGACCCGGAGAGCGGCAAGCGGGTCAAGGTCGAGGTCGACCTGTGCGCCGACGCCCCCCAGCTGATCGTGCCGAGCCGCGCCGGCGTGGAGTTCGTGAGGCTCCTGGGCCGTTCCATGCGGTTCCGGCGTACGGCGGAGCAGGACCCGGAGACGCCGTATCCGGCGCCCCCGCGCGTGCCGCTGCTCGGCCGGTGGCTGACGCACTACGCGGAGCGGGCCCGGGTGCCCGGCTCCTCGCTTCTGCTGGCCGCGACCGAGGTGCTCGGCCGGCACTGGGCCACGGGGCAGTCCAGCCTGGAGGACCAGCACCTCGGGGCGCTGCTCGCCTGGATCGACCCGCCCGGGGACGCCACGGGCGCCGAGGCCGCGCTGCGCGCCGAACTCGCGCGTGACGCGCAGGGTCAGCTGCTGTGCCCGCCGGCCGGTCCGGCGACCGACCCGGCGTTCGACAACAAGCTGCTCGCCCCCGCCGTCGAGCGCTACGACAGGGCGCGTGTCGCCCTGGCCGCCGCCGAGGACGGCGTGGAGGCCGACGAGCGGCTGGGCGCGCTGTCCGCCGCCGAGCGGGAGATCCGCGACCTGGTGGAGAGCCGGACGCGGCCCACCTGGGACGCGGTGTGGCGCGGCCTGGACCTGCTGCGGACGCTGCCCGAGGGGGCGCACGTCGAGGAGCGGTGGACGCGCGACCGCTGGTCGTTCACCGGCCACCGCGACCGGGTCGTGGCCGGCGAGCCCCCGCAGCCCCGCCGCGACGACGCCGTCACCGCGGCCGGCAAGCTCGCCACACGCGAGCGTGAGCAGGCCCGGCTGGAGGCGCAGGAGGCGCTCGACGACCCGCTGGTGATGGCGGGACGGCGGCTGGCCGGGGAGGCGTTCGCGGGCGAGGTCGTCGACGTCGTCATGGCGTACAGCGAGAGCAAGCGGCCGAGTCCCCGCCCGCTGGTCACGGTCCGCACGGACGACCGGCCGCATCTGCCCGAGCGGGCGAAGGTGTACCGCTCCCTGGGCGGCAAGCCGCAGACCGCGGAGTTCGCGGGCCGGGAGGAAGGGGACGACGGGGCGCGGGACGGCGGGGAGCTGCTCGTGCTGCGGATCGTCGACAAGATGGGCCGCGGCAGGGAACCCGAGCCGGGGTCGGTGCCCGAGAAGGGCGACCGGGTCTGCTTCACGCTCTTCGAGCACGAGCAGCGCGGCGGTGCGAAGCTGCCCGACCCGGAGGAGACGCCGTGGACGCACGGCGGACCGCCGGGTGAACAGGCCCCCGAAGCACCCGACTCCGTCACCCGGGAGGACCTCCTGTGACGACCGACACCGCCCTCGACCCCGGTACGGCCGCCGCGCGCGCCACCGACGCGATCCTCCGCGACACCCTGCACGGCACCGCGCGCGGCGTCGTCGTGGACTCCCCGCCCGGCGCGGGCAAGTCCACCCTCGTCGTCCGCGCGGCGCTCGAACTCGCCGACGCCGGACGCCCGTTGATGGTGGTGGCGCAGACCAACGCGCAGGTCGACGACCTGGTGCTGAGGCTCGCCGCGAAGAACCCCGAGCTGCCGGTGGGCCGGCTGCACAGCAGCGACGCCGACGCCTACGACAAGGCGCTGGACGCCCTGCCGAACGTGAGGACGTCGGCGAAGGCGGGCGAGCTCTCCGGTCTGCCCGTGGTGCTGTCCACGGCGGCGAAGTGGGCGCATGTGAAGGTCGACGAGCCGTGGCCGCACGCCATCGTGGACGAGGCCTACCAGATGCGCTCGGACGGGCTGCTGGCCGTGGCCGGGCTGTTCGAGCGGGCGCTGTTCGTGGGCGACCCGGGGCAGCTGGACCCGTTCGCGATCGTCGGCGCCGAGCAGTGGGCGGGTCTGTCCTACGACCCGTCGGCGTCGGCGGTGTCGACGCTGCTGGCGCACAACCCGGAGCTGCCGCAGCACCGGCTGCCGGTGTCCTGGCGGCTCCCGGCGTCGGCGGCGCCCCTGGTCTCCGACGCCTTCTACCCGTACACGCCGTTCCGCAGCGGCACCGGCCACGGCGACCGGCGGCTGTCCTTCGCCGTGCCGTCGGACGGCTCCGGCCCGGACCGGGTGATCGACGAGGCGGCGCGGTCCGGCTGGGGGCTGCTGGAGCTGCCCGCGCGGCGCACGCCCCGCACGGATCCGGAGGCGGTGCGGGCGGTGGCCGCGGTCGTGCGCCGCCTGTTGGACCGGGGCGGCGCGGCGACCTCCGAGAGCTCGGACGCGCCCGCACCGCTGACCGCCGACAGGATCGCCGTCGGCACCGCCCACCGCGACCAGGCGGCCGCGATCCGCGCGGCGCTCGCCGAGCTGGGCGCCGCGGGCGTCACCGTCGACACGGCGAACCGGCTGCAGGGCCGGGAGTACGACGTCACGGTGATCCTGCACCCGCTCTCCGGCCGCCCCGACGCCACCGCCTTCCACCTGGAGACGGGCCGCCTCTGCGTCCTGGCCTCCCGCCACCGCCACGCGTGCGTGGTGGTCTGCCGCGAGGGCGTGAGCGACCTCCTGGACGACTACCCGTCGACGGAACCGGTCCAACTGGGCACGCTGGTCCGCTTCCCCGACGGCTGGGAGGCGAACCACGCGGTGCTGTCCCACCTCGCAGAACACCGCGTGCGATGGCGCCCCTGACCGCCACTGCCCCCCTCGGCCGGACGGAGTCCGGCACGCCGCCGGAGGCGGCCGACGGGCACAGTCCCGACGGCTGGGAGGCGAACCACGCGGTGCTGTCCCACCTCGCAGAACACCGCGTGCGATGGCGCCCCTGACCGGTGCTCGGTCGGGTGGCTCTCGGCGTCGTCAGGGGGCCTCGGGGTGGGTAGGGAACAACGCGGGGAGCGGGGGCCTTGAAGGGTCGGGGCTCAGGCCCCCTTGTGTGAGCGGGGGACAATGGAAGGTGGTCCGCTCACCAGTGGCGCCATCCCGACCATAGGAGGAGGACCAGACATGGCGGAGCCCACGCCGCGTCGGAACGAACCGCGGCTACGCCCCGCGCCCCTGCTCTTCGAGCCCGCGGAGGCCGCCGGCGATCCGGAGCACTTCTTCGACCTGGAGTCGATCGACGACCCGGGCGCGCTGCTGGCCCGTGCGACGGAGCTGACGGTGGCGTTCCAGGCGGCGGCCGACCGGGCGCTGGAGTTCCAGGCGATGGCCGCGGCGCAGCTCGCCGATCCGCGCCGGTTCGACCGGATCACCCCGGCGGACATCGCCGCGCGGGCGGAGTGGACCGAGGACTACGCGAAGAAGATGGTCGAGTTCGGCCGGGACCTGCTGCGGGGGGACGTAGAGGGCCGGGGGCACGTCGATCCCGTCTGACCCCGCCGGCGACACCGCGCCGCACACCACGAGTGAAGGCATGGCATATGCCAGGCGGGCAACTCGCGGGCAAGATACCGTCTCCCGCCCGCTCCCGTCCCGGATTCCGGCAACCCTGGGCGATCATACCCTCACCCCCTGTAGACATCAGGCATGAGCAGCGCTTGGGACGCCTCCGCCTCTCCCGCCCCCCTCACCGGCCACGCCGGTCAGTCGGGCGTCGCCGCCGTCACGGCGGACGGCGCCGCCTGGCTGGCCTCCGCCGGCGCCTACCCGCGCAGCACGCTCGCCCTGTGGGAGGAGCGGCCGCACGCCCCGGTCGTCCTGCCCTGCGGCCCCGTCTTCGACGTGGTGAGCGCGCCCGTGATGTTCGGCCGGCTGATGCTGGACCGGCTGTGGGGCGAGGGGCCGGGCTCCGGGCCGGTGGCCGCGTTCCGCGGGCGGACGCTGCTGTTCGCCGCCCCCGGCACCGCCCAGCGGCTGCCCTCGCTGCTGGAGTGGGAGGAGTGGAGCGCCGACGGACGCCCGGACGGCCGTACGGGCACGGTCCCGCCGCTCCTGTGCCACGGCAACGGGGACGCGGTCACCGTGCCGGCGCCGCTCGCCTCCCCGGGGGACACCTCCACCCGCTGGGTGGTCGCCCCGGACACCCGTCATCCGTGGCTTCCGGGCCCCGAGATCCTGCTCTGGGCGGCCGTGCGGGCGGCCCGGTCAGCTGTGCGGATATCGATTTCTCACCCCGCCGACCAGGATGCTAAGGTCTACGACGTCAGCAGGCGCCGCTAGCTCAGTTGGTTAGAGCAGCTGACTCTTAATCAGCGGGTCCGGGGTTCGAGTCCCTGGCGGCGCACGACAATCGACGGCGGGGCCGGTTCACACAGTGACCGGCCCCGCCGTCGTCATGCGTGCCCCGTGGAGCCGTCCCGCAGGCGCACGCTTCACACCCGTCGCCCCGTGCTGATGTCCACCGTCCACGCCCCCGCCAGGGTCCGCCCCCGCACCTGGACCCGCACGTCCTCCCCCGGCACGGTGAAGGTCTCGCCCAGGGAGACCGGGGCGTCGGCGAGGGGCGGGTAGACGGAGTTCTCCCAGCAGGCCTCGGAGCCGGGGTGGGCGTCGACCACCTCGACCGGGCCGCGCCCGGACTCCTCGCCGCTGTGGACGCGGTAGACGAGGACGCCCGCACGGCAGGCCGAGCGGTCGTTGCCGACGGGGCCGCGCGCCTCGAAGGCGAGCACGCTGTCGGCTCCGGTACGCACGACGGCGAGTTTCACGCCACCGCCCAGCCCGAACGCCGTCAATCCCGTCGGCAGCGTCATGGGCGTGCCCGGCCCGGCGCCGAGCGGCTCCAGCGTCAGCCGGGCCCGCTCCCCGCCCCGTACGCACACCACCTGCCGCGGGTCGAGCCAGCCAAGCTTCCACTTGTGCCAGGCGAACAGATCCGGGGCCAGTCCGAACTGGCTGCCCATCAGGTCCCAGTCACCCACATGGGTGTCCCAGTCCCCCTTGCCGTCGGCGGGCCGGCGGTAGAGGTCGGGCAGGTCGAAGACATGGCCGGTCTCATGGGCGAGGACCAGCCGGTCCGGCGGATGCCGCTCGAACACGGTGACGATCCGGCGCAGGTCGGCCCCGTCGGCCCGCAGCGGGGAGCGCAGGTTGACGACCTTGGTGGCGTCCGAGTCGACCCCGGGCGCGTCCGGGTCGGCGACGAAGTAGACGACGTCGTAGCGGGAGAAGTCGACCTGGGCGTCGGAGGCGGCGAGCGCGTCGCGCAGATAGGCGGACCGGTCCTTCGCGGCCCAGTCGCGCCGTATGGCGTACGCGGTGGACGGTTTGGGCATCCGGACCCAGCGCCGGAGCGGATGCGGGCGCAGACTGAACCTGCCGTAGGACGCCCGGCGGAAGTAGTCGCTGGTGGCCGGGAAGTGGTCGGCTGCCAGCTCGACCGGGGAGTTCACCGGCTTGAAGTCCGGGAACGACAGGAAGACCATCACGGCGTCCAGCCCGCGGGCCGGCCGCGGATAGGAGGCGTTCCAGGTGTCCAGGCCCTCCGAGTGGTGGGCGGCGGTGCGCTTGAGAGCGCAGGGCGCCGCCGCGTACGGCTCGGTCGGGCGGGCGCTGACGATGCAGCACGAGGCGAACGCCGTGAGGGTGGTGAACAGGGCCGCGGTGCTGCGCAGTCGGGGACGCGAGAGCGTACGCGGCACGGAGACCTCCGGGAACGGTTCACGGGACACCGCACCCAGCCTGTGTGGGTTTGTCGTACTACGCCCTGTTTTTCTGCCCCGGACGAGTGAGAGAGCGGAACCGGGACACCGGCGCCGACACCCCGGAACACTCACGGAACGTCACAAGCGGTCGGCGATCTACGGAACCGGGCCGGGTGCGGGCAGAAACGATCTGTCAGAAGCACCGGTTGTTCCGGGACACTGGGCAGTGGCTGCGCGCGTCCGTGGGCAGCCTCTATGATCGGCACACTTTCCTGCGCGGACAGAGATCGAGTGCACTGCGGGAGCGAGCGGTGAGCGGAACGTCCGAAGGGCCGACGCCCGCGGCAGACCTCGACCGGTCCGCCGCCACAGAGAGTGAGACCCCTGCATCTCCAGGTGGCGAGCCCCTGGACGGCGCCGGCCCGCCCCCGGTCCGTCGCGTCCGCTCCGCCTACCGTTCCGTCTTCGCGGCCGCGCCCCTCGCCATGGCCGTCGTCGACCGCGCGGGCCTGATCGCCAACGCCAACGAGGCGTTCGCCCTGCTGCTCGGCGGCGGAAGCGAACCCCTGGCCGGGCGGCCGGCCGCCGATCTGCTGGAGCTGGCCGCCGACGGCAGCACCCGGCACGCGTACCGCGAGGTGCTGTGCGGCCGCCGGGCCGAACTGCGCTGCACCCGTCGGCTGAAGCAGCCGGACGGCCGAACGCTGTGGACGCAGATCACCCTCACGCCGCTCGACGAGGCCGACGACGGTCTCCTGCTCTCCGTCACCGACATCAGCGCCCACCACGACCTCCAGGCCCGGCTGCGCCACCTCCAGATGCACGACCCGGTCACCCGGCTGCCCAACCGCACGCTGTTCTTCGAGCGGGTCACGGCCGCGCTGGAGGCGGAGGCCCACAACGAGCGGGGCACCGGCCGGATCGGGCTGTGCTACCTGGACATCGACGGGTTCAAGGCGGTCAACGACACCCTCGGCCACCGGGTCGGCGACCGGCTCCTGGCCGCCGTCGCCGAGCGGCTCACCGCCTGCGCCGAGGAGGCGGGGCGCACCCGGCCGAGCGTGCCGCTGGTGGCCCGGCTCGGCGGGGACGAGTTCGCGCTGCTGGTGGCGGACTCCACCGGCACCGAGCAGGTCGCCGACCTCGCCGAGTCGGCGCTCAAGGCGCTCCAGGCGCCGTTCGACCTGTCCGGGCAGCGGCTGAACGTGTCCGCGTCGATCGGGGTCGTCGAACGGCACGCGGCCGGCACCACCGCCACCGGGCTGATGCAGGCCGCCGACACCACGCTGTACTGGGCGAAGGTCGACGGCAAGGACCGCTGGACGCTGTTCGACCCCGAGCGCAACGCCCATCTGATGACCCGCCAGGCGCTGGCCTCCACGCTGCGGCCCGCCATCGAGCGCGGTGAGTTCCGGCTGGAGTACCAGCCGCTGGTGGGCATGGCGGACGGACGGCTGCGCGGGGTGGAGGCGCTGGTGCGCTGGGACCATCCGCGGTTCGGGCCGCTGCCGCCGAATCGGTTCGTCGCGCTGGCCGAGGAGGACGGCTCGATCGTGCCGCTCGGCCGCTGGGTGCTGGACACCGCCTGCCGGCAGGCCCGCCGCTGGCAGACGGACCACCCCGACGAGCCGCCGCTGTTCGTCAGCGTCAACGTGGCGGTCCGTCAGGTGTGGGACTCCGACCTGGTCGCGGACGTGGCGCGGATCCTCGCCGAGACCGGGCTCTCCCCGCGGCTGCTCCAGCTGGAGCTGACCGAGTCGGCGGTGATGGGCTCGGCGGGGCAGCCGTTGCAGACCCTCCAGGCCCTCAGCGACATGGGCGTGAACATCGCCATCGACGACTTCGGCACCGGCTACTCCAACCTCGCCTATCTGAGCCGGCTGCCGGTGTCGGTGCTGAAGCTGGACGGGTCGTTCGTGCGCGGCTTCCAGCACGAGGGGCCGGACGCCCCGCCGAACCCGGCCGACGAGGTCGTCGTCGAGGCGATGATCGCCCTCGCCCACCGGCTCGGGCTGACCGTCACCGCCGAGTGCGTGGAGACCTCCGCGCAGGCCACCCGGCTGCGCAGCATCGGCTGCGACACCGGGCAGGGCTGGCTGTACTCCCGCCCGGTGACGCCGGACCGCATCTCGGAGCTGCTGGAGAGCACCTCCTACGCGGTCGGCAACCCGTAGGCGTCGGCGACGAGTTCGTAGGAACGCAGGCGCAGGTCGCCGCGGTGGGCGTGGCTGGTGAGCATCAACTCGTCGGCGCCGGTGCGCTTGTGCAGGCCGTCGAGACCGGAGCGGACCTCCTCGGCGGTGCCGTGGACGATGTTCGCCGTCCAGGAGTCGACGAACTCCCGCTCCAGCGGGCTGTACTCGTACGCCTCGGCTTCCTCCGGGGAGGGGAACAGGCCGGGGCGGCCGCTGCGCAGCCGGACCATGTTCAGGCCGGTGGCCCGCACCTGGCGGCGGGCCTCGCGCTCGTCGTCGGCGGCGAGCACGGAGACCCCGATGACGGCGTACGGCGCGTCGAGGACCGCCGACGGCCGGAAGGACTCCCGGTACAGGTCGAGCGCCGGAACGGTGTTCTGCGCCGAGAAGTGGTGGGCGAAGGCGAAGGGCAGGCCCAGCAGTCCGGCCAGGCGGGCGCTGAAACCGGAGGAGCCCAGCAGCCAGATCGGCGGGCGGTGGCGGGACTGCACCCCGCCGGGCGAGGTCGCCTGGACCGGGCCGGGCACGGCGTGCACCCGGCGGTAGGGGTGGCCGTCGGGGAAGTCGTCGTCGAGGAAGCGGGTGAGCTCGGAGAGCTGCTCGGGGAAGTCGTCGGCGCCCTCGTGCGGCCGGTCGGTGCGGCGCAGGGCGGCCGCGGTGGCGCCGTCGGTGCCGGGCGCCCGGCCCAGGCCCAGGTCGACGCGGCCCGGGGCGAGGGCCTCCAGGGTGCCGAACTGCTCGGCGATCACCAGCGGGGCGTGGTTGGGCAGCATCACGCCGCCCGAGCCGAGCCGGATGCGGTCGGTGTGGGCGGCGAGATGCGCGAGGATCACGGCCGGCGAGGAGGAGGCGACGCCCGGCATGGAGTGGTGCTCGGCCACCCAGTAGCGGTGGAAGCCGCGGGACTCGGCGAGCCGGGCGAGCTCGACGCTGGTGCGCAGGGCGTCGCCGGCGGTGCGGCCGGAGCCGACGGTGACCAGGTCCAGCACGGACAGCGGTGTGGGGGCTGCGCCGTACGCCTCCCCCCGGATCCCGTCGGCCGCCCGTCGCTCGTCCGCCGGCGTGGGCGTCCCTCCCGGCGTCCGCTCCGGCTCGGGGCCTGCCGGCGTCTCGTCTGCCGCCACGGGTTCCTCCTGAATTCGGCGTGCGCTGTCCTCGCACGGCTAACAGGAGGCTGTCCCCGCTTATTCCTCGTCCCGCGTTCCTCGTCCCGCGCGCCGCGAGCGTGCGCGGGCTCACACCTGCACGATCGGCTCCCGGGTGAACAGCGCGCCCAGGCCCGGCGCGTTGACGCGACGGTCGGCCAGGCGGAGCCCCTCCCAGACGGTGACCTGGTTGGCGGTGAGGACCGGCTTGCCGAGCTCCTTCTCCAGGTCGGGCAGATGGGCGGCCGTGTGCAGGGCGGTGTCGGGGAGCAGCACCGCGTCCGCGTCGGGTGTGTCGGCGGCGCGGGCCAGCGCGAGGACCTCGTCCTCGCCCCACGCGCCGACCTCGGCGGCCGTGACGCTCCCGGAGCTGTGCACCGCGCTCACCTCGATGCCGCCGGTCCGCAGGAACTCGGCGAACAGTCCGGACACGTCCTCCGGGTAGGGCGCGCCCACCGCGACCCTGGCGGCGCCCACCTCCTTGGCCGCGTGCACGAATGCGAAGGACGTCGAGGAGGCCGGCAGCCCCGCCGTCACGGCCAGCGAGCGCACCTGCTCCTGCGCGCCCTCCCAGCCGTGCACGAAGCCGCCGCTGGTGCACGCCCACACCACGGCCTCCGCGCCGGACAGCCGCAGCTGCTCGACGCCCTTCGCCAGCCGCTCCGGCGTGCCGATCTGCCGCAGCACTTCGACGCGGTGGGCGTCCTCGCCGACGTCCGTGTGGACCAGGTCCACCCGGATGTCACTGCCCAGGAGCTGCTCGATGCGGGCGTAGTCGTCCTCGGCGAAGTGGCCCGGGTAGAGGAGTCCGAGTGCGGTCATGACCAGCCTTCCTGCGGTTCTTCCGGCCGTACGGGGGGCCGCTGCCGCGCCCCCTCGTCCGACGGGGCCGCATCGGGCCCCCTCGCCCGGGTACCCAATCGTCGCCGCGCCGCCCACATCGGGGCCGCTTCGGCCGGGATCGCCGGGGTCGGCCGCCGGGACCGCGGACGCTCACCGGCCGCAGCCGCGCCGGATTCGCGAACTCGTCCGCGAAACAACCTGATTCGACCGCACGGCCGGTCATCGCGGAACGTATTCACCGAACAGCGCGGGCACATGACGCGAATCCGGTCCGCATAAGTCGTGTCGTCCCGGGTAGCCGCGCCGCCATGGCTCCACCGAACAGGTATGTCAGACAAAGCCCACGGTCGACGGGCACAAGCCGCCGGTCGCTGCTCGCGGGGGTGGCGGCGCTCGGCGCGCTGGGCGCCGCGGGCTGCTCACGCGTGGCCAAGGCCTCCGTCGAACCCGGCGGTGACCTGCTGGAACGGCTGCGCGCCCAGGGGGTCGTACGGCTCGGGATCGCCGGTGAGATCCCCTTCGGGTACATCGACAAGGACGGCCGGCTGACCGGCGAGGCGCCGGAGTTGGCCCGGGTGATATTCAAGCGGCTCGGCATCGACGAGGTGCAGCCCGTGCCCACCGAGTTCGGTTCGCTCATTCCCGGCCTGAATTCCCAGCAGTTCGACGTCGTGGCCGCCGGGATGTACGTCACCCCGGAACGCTGCGGGCAGGTGATATTCGCCGACCCCGACTACCAGATGCTCGATTCCTTCATCGTGCGGAAGGGAAATCCCAAGAATCTTCACAGTTATCGGGATGTCGTGGAGAAGAAGGCGAAGTTCGCCACGGGAACCGGTTACGCGGAGATCCAGTACGCCGTCGAGGCGGGGTACAAGGAGAGCGACATCCTGATCGTGCCGGACCAGGTGGCCGGTCTGAACGCCGTCGAGGCGGGCCGTGTCGACGTGTTCGCGGGGACGGCGGTGACCACCCGTGAGGTGGTGAAGAAGTCCGCGAAGGCGGAGGCGACCAAGCCGTTCAAGCCGATCGTGGGCGGCGAACCGCACGTGGACGGCGGCGCGTTCGCGTTCCGGCAGACCGAGACGAAGCTGCGGGACGCCTTCAACGTCGAGCTGCGCAAGCTGAAGAAGAGCGGCGAGCTGCTGCGCATCCTGAAGCCCTTCGGGTTCACCGAGGCGGAGATGACCGACCTCACGGCCAAGGAGCTCTGCCGAGGATGACTGCCGGACTCTGGGACCTCGTCCTGCGCGGGATCTGGACGACCGTCCAACTCCTGTTCTTCAGCGCCCTGCTGGCGGCGGCCGTGTCGTTCGCCGTCGGGATCGCGCGCAGCCACCGGCGGTGGATCGTCCGCTTCCTCGCGGGCTTCTACACCGAGGTGTTCCGCGGCACGTCGGCACTCGTCATGATCTTCTGGGTGTTCTTCGTGCTGCCGCCCGCCTTCGGCTGGCAGCTGGTGCCGATGTGGGCGGGCACGCTCGCGCTCGGCCTGACCTACGGCGCGTACGGCTCGGAGATCGTCCGCGGCGCGCTCGGCGCCGTCAACCCCGCCCAGGCGGAGGGCGGCATCGCGCTCGGCTTCACGCCCGGGCAGCGCATGCGCAAGATCCTGCTGCCGCAGGCGGTGCCGGAGATGATCCCGCCCTTCTCCAACCTGCTGATCGAGCTGCTCAAGGGCACCGCCCTGGTGTCCGTCATGGGCATGGGCGACCTGGCGTTCAGCGGCAACCTGGTGCGCCTGGCGCTCCAGGAGAGCGCGGAGATCTACACGTACGTCCTGCTCCTGTACTTCGTCATCGCCTTCCTGCTGACGCGGGTGATGCGCGGTCTCGAGCACCACCTGAAGGCGGGTGTCCGATGAACTGGGACTGGAGCGCCGTCTCCGACTTCATGCCGATGTTCTGGGACGGCCTGCTCGTCACCCTCCAGGCGCTGGTCCTCGGCTCGCTGATCTCCTTCTCGCTGGGCCTGGTGTGGGCGCTGCTGATGCGGACGCCGACGCGGTGGGTGCAGTGGCCGGTGGGGGTCGTCACGGAGTTCGTCCGCGACACCCCGCTGCTGGTGCAGCTGTTCTTCCTCTTCTACGTGCTGCCCGAGTGGGGCGTGACCCTGTCCGCGCTGGCCACTGGCGTCCTCGCGATCGGCCTGCACTACTCGACGTACACGATGCAGGTCTACCGGGCCGGCATCGACGCGGTGCCCGTCGGCCAGTGGGAGGCGGCGACGGCGCTGAACCTGCCGAGGACGAGGACCTGGCGCGCGGTGATCCTGCCGCAGGCGGTCCGCCGGGTGGTGCCGGCGCTGGGCAACTACGTCATCGCGATGCTCAAGGACACCCCGCTGCTGATGACGATCACCGTCCTGGACCTGCTGGGCCGGGCCCGGCTCTTCTCCCAGGAGCACTTCCAGTTCACCGAGCCGCTGACGGTGATCGGCGTGGCCTTCATCGTCATCTCCTATCTCGCCTCCCTCCTCCTGCGCACCCTGGAGCGACGCCTTGTCCGTTGAGACCAGCAAGACCACATCCGACGCCGTGCCGCAGGGCACCGAGCTGATACGCCTGGAACAGGTCACCAAGCGGTTCGGGGACAACACCGTCCTCGACAACCTGGACTTCTCCGTGAAGCCGGGCCAGCACGTCACGCTGATCGGCCCCTCCGGGTCCGGCAAGACGACGATCCTGCGGCTGCTGATGACCCTGACCAAGCCCGACGAGGGCACCATCACCGTCGACGGGCAGCGCCTCTTCCCCGCTCCGGAGAAGCAGGTCCGCGAGGTCCGCAAGAAGATCGGGATGGTGTTCCAGCAGTTCAACCTGTTCCCGAACATGAGCGTGCTGAGAAACCTCACCGAGGCCCCGGTGACCGTCCTCGGCCTGTCCAAGGACGAGGCGGAGGAGCGGGCGCGCGAGCTGCTGGACATGGTGGGCCTCGCCGACAAGTGCGACGCCAAGCCGTCCCGGCTGTCCGGCGGGCAGCAGCAGCGGGTGGCGATCGCGCGGGCGCTGGCCATGCGGCCGCAGATCCTGCTGCTCGACGAGGTGACCTCGGCGCTCGACCCCGAACTCGTCGCCGGCGTCCTCGACCTGCTCCGGGACATCGCCCGCTCCACCGACATCACGATGCTCTGCGTGACCCACGAGATGAACTTCGCCCGGGACATCTCCGACCAGGTCCTGATGTTCGACTCCGGCCGGGTCATCGAGTCCGGTCCCCCGGAGAAGATCTTCAGCTCCCCGGAACAGGAGCGCACGAGGGAGTTCCTCGGCGCCGTCCTGTGACCCGCTGAGCACGAGGTGCGAGCGGGACGCCCCGGATTCTCGCGGACGCCCCCTCCCCGCCGCCCCCTCGGCCGTTATCGTGGACTTGATTCGCCGTCAGGATCAGCCCGGAAAGCGACCGCAGGGGGAGACCGTGGCGCTGACGCACGAGCCGACCGCGCCGTACCGCTCGGCCCAGGACGCCCTGCGTGTCCTGGAGACAGTGGCCCGGCACAGCAGCGGCGTCACCGACGCCGACCTCGCCCGCCGGACCGGCCTCGGCAGCCGCCGGCTCACCCCGCTCCTGCGGATGCTGCGCCGCGAGGGGTACGTGGAGCAGCTCGCCGAGGGTGCCTACGTCACCGGCGCCGCCCTGACCCGCCTGGGCTCCGCGCACCGGCGTGAGCAGGCGCTGCGCGACAAGCTTCAGCACGTCCTGGACGAGCTGCGCGACCGGGTCGGCGCCGCCGTCTACGTCAGCCGGTACGTCGACGGCGAGGTCACCGTCACGCAGTACGCCGACGGCCCGGCCACCCCCGCGGTCAACGAGTACGTCGACTTCCGCTCCTGCGCGCACGCCACCGCGCTCGGCAAGAGCCTGCTCGGCCAGCTCGACCACAACGGCCGGCGCGACCATCTCTCCCGGCACAAGATGGCCCGGCTGACCTCGCGCACCATCACCAGCGACAAGCTGCTGCTCTCCCGTCTGGAGTCCCAGCCGCCGACCGTCCCCGTGCTCGACCTCCAGGAGTACGCCGTGGGCACGGTGTGCGCGGCCGTGCCGATCACCGCCGGCGGCACCGCGGGCTGCCTTGCGCTGTCGTTGCCCGTGGAGCACGCCCACCGGCTGCGCCGGGCCGCGGACACGCTGAACCGCGGCGCGACGCCGGTACTGCTCTCGCTGGTCCTGTGAAATGCCGGCCGGTGGTCCGGAGCACCCCTTCAGGCCAGGTATTATTTTCTTCGTCGCCGGCCGCGGGAACGCGGTGGGCGGGAGTCATGCGCCGCTAGCTCAGTTGGTTAGAGCAGCTGACTCTTAATCAGCGGGTCCGGGGTTCGAGTCCCTGGCGGCGCACGATGACGATGGCGGCTTGTGTTCGCAGAAAGCGCGAACCCAAGCCGCCATCTCTGTGTTCGCACGGCTTCGCCGCGCGTCGTGGGGGCTCCGCCACCCACACCCCCTCAGACAGGGCCCCTCGTGAACGCGAGGGGCCCTTCGGCGTCCTGAGGGGTGAGTCTGCGGTAGGCCCCCTCGCCGGGCGGCCGCCACCACACCGGGTCCGCGCACCGCAGGCCCTCCGCCCTGAGCCGCGCCCGCTGGATCTTGTTGGTGGCCGTGACCGGCATCCTCTCCACCACCCGCACGAACCGGGGCGCCATCTTCGTCCCCAGGTCGGGCTGGTCCCGCAGGAACGCGGCGAACGACTCCGGTTCGAACTCCCCGGCGAGCGTCGCCATCACCTGGTCCCCGGTCACCGGATCCGGCACCGCGTAGACGGCGACCGCGAGCGCCCCCTCGTAGCGCGCGAGGATGTTCTCGATCATCGCGGCGGCCAGGTTCTCGCCGTCGACGCGCAGCCTGTCGTCGGTGCGGCCGGCGAAGTAGAGGTAGCCGTCCGCGTCGCGGCAGAAGAGGTCGCCGGTCCAGTACGCGCCGTCGGCGCCCCTGCGCCGCTCGGCCTCCGCGCCGGGGTTGCGCCAGTAGCCCTCGAAGGGGTTCGGCCCCCGGTTCACCAGCTCACCGATGGCCTCCTCCCCGTTGAGCAGCCGCCCGGCGGCGTCGAACCGGGCCGGCGGACACTCGGCGCGCGTGTGCGGATCGAGGACGACGAGGCCGGGCCCCGCCCGCCCGACCGCGCCCGCCGGCGTCCCCGGCGACCACTGCACGGCCGCGCCGCCCTCCGAGGAGCCGTACCCCTCGACCAGCCGCACCCCGAACCGCCGCTCGAACGCCGCCGCGTCCACCGCCCCCGCCTCGGTGCCGAAGCCGAGCCGCAGCCGGTGGTCCCGGTCGTGCGGGCCCGGCTCGGTGGCCAGCACGTACTGGATCGCCCGGCCCACATAGGTGAAGTACGTCGCCCGGTGACGCCGTACGTCCGCCAGGAACTCCGACGCCGAGAACCGCCGCCGCAGCGCCACGCCCGCCCCGGCCGCCAGCGCGGGCGCCCAGTCCGCGATCACGGCGTTGCCGTGGAACATCGGCATGCACACGTAGTGGACGTCGTCCGGCGTCACCGCGAACCGCGCCGCGAGGGAACGGCCCGCGGCGGCCAGCCGGCCCTGGCTGCAGAGCGCGGCCTTGGGTGCGCCGGTCGAACCGGAGGTGAAGCACAGGAGCAGCCGGTCGGCGGGGGCGGCCCGGGAGGGGTCCGGGCGGGCGCCGGCGCAAGGGGCGAGCAGTTCCTCGTACTCCGGCGTGCCGGTGATCAGCAGGCGGACCCCGGGCAGGTCCAGCCCCCGCAGGAGGGGGAGCCGGGCCTGCTCGGTGATCAGCAGCCGGCACTCGGTGTGCAGGATGTCCCGGGCGAGCTCCGGGCCGCGCCGGGTGGAGTTGATCCCGGCGACGGCCGCCCCGGCGAGGGCCGCGGCCGCCAACCAGAGGGGGAACTCGGGGGTGTTGTCGAGCAGCACCCCGATGTGCGGTGGTGCGCCGGGCGGCAACAGCTCGTCCAGCAGCGCCGCCCGCGCGGCGGCCCCTGCCGCGAACTCGTGGTGGGTGAGGACGCCGTCCTCCCACCACAGCCCCGGCCGGTGGTCACCCCACCGGGCGGCGACGAGTTCGGCGACGGTCCCGGTGCTCCCCATGGACTCCATGGAGGCGCAAGGTAACTGACGTTTCGTCAAATGTGGAGAGTGGCAGGTGCCTTCGTCAGGGCAGCAGGTCGCCGCCGACGGAGAACATCGTGTGCGCGACCGCCATGAAGCCCACGCAGAAGGCGATGAACACGGCGCAGAAGGCCGTCATGCAGCCGGCGCCGGCCATCAGCGCGCCGCGTCGCGGGGTGAGCGCCGTCGCCCCCTCGGGCCGGTCCGGCACGTAGTACACGGTGACGACGTCGCCTTCGAGGGTGGTGCCCGGACCGCCGCCCTCGTCGAAGCGGACGGAACGGCCGTCGCGCGCGGTGAACTCGTGGACGTGGTGCAGCGTGGTGCGCACCGGGCTGTCGCCACCGCCGCTGGTGCGCGTGTAGGTCCGCAGACAGCGCCCCTCCGCCGTGACGCCGCTGTTCCAGGCCGCGTTCACCTGCCGGGTGCGGCGTAGGGCGCGGTGCAGGACGAAGAGCACGCCCGCGATCATGAGCGACGGCACGACGTAGAAGAATGCTTCCATGAGTTCCCCCGGATCCGTGCGCCGGGCGGTCGTGCCGGCGTGCGGTGAACGTACCCGTGCGCGGGCCCGGGGCAGCTCAAGGGAGGCTCAGGGTTCCTCCGCCGTCAGGGCGACTGCTCCCCCCGGCCCGCGCAGAACGCCACCGTCAGGTCCTTCACCAGCGCCTTGCGCTCGTAGTCGTCGAGCTCCACCAGCCCCCGCATGGTCAGCCGGGTCACGGTGTCCTCCACCGAGTCGACGACCGAGGTCAACACGGTCGCCCGGTGCTGGGCGTCGAGCGCGGCGATCCGGCGGCGGTTCATCGCGGCGGCGACCTCCGGGGCGTACTCCACCCTGACCGGCTGCACCGAGAACACCTCCAGGCCGATCGCGCCCGCGTCCCGCGCCACCCGCCGGGTCAGCGCCTCCCCGGCCGCCTCCACCGACCCCCGCCCCGAACCCGGCGTCTCCACCGGGATCCGGGCGATCGCCGCCTCCACGCACTCGCGCAGATACGTCTCGTGGTCCTCCACGCCCAGCGTCGCCCGCGCGGTGTCCCGCACCCGCCACACCACGAGCGCCACCACCCGCAACGCCACCCCGTTGCCGTCGGCGGCCGGCATCGGCTCGCTGCGCCAGTGCCGCAGCCGCACGTCGACCCGGCGGCGCAGCAGCAGCGGGTTCACCCACAGCAGCCCGGTCCGCCGGACCGTCCCCCGGTAGCGGCCGAACAGGCCCAGCGTCCAGGCCCGCCCGGTTTGTCCGCGGGCCAGCCCGCCGAACCCGAAGAGGCCGAGGGCGCCCGCCCCCGCGTACGCCGCCCACTGCGCGGGGCCCAGTCCGGCCCCCGCGTACCCGGGCAGCCGCAGCGCCTCCACCACCACCGGCGGCAGGACCCCCGCCCACCACGAGGCGGCCACACAGCCGACCGCGCCGCAGGCGCCGGCGGCCACGCCCGCCGCCCCGGGCAGCACCCGGGCGGGCCGCTCGACGAGGTCGGGGTCGACCTCCGCGAGGGGCCGCTCCCGCGCCGGCGCCGGCCTGCGGAACCTCGGCTGCTCCCCCGTCCCCCGCAGCCGCGGCTGTTCGCCGGTGCCGGCCCGGCTGCCGACGACGGCGGGCCCGAGGGGCACCGGCCGCGGCGAGGGCTCGTCGCGGAACAGCAGGTGGACGGGGATCTCGGTGGTCGCCTCGTTGTGGATCAGCCGGACGGGCCGGGGGGTGGGCCCCTCGGGCTCGGGCGTCTGGGGAGTGGTCGTGTCGGTCGTGCTCATGCGTGCCTCCAGCCTCCGCGCCAGATACGTCATGACAGTGAAGGGATGCCTGTGGGCTCCGCCTGTGAGCCCGCGTCGGGGCCCGCCGGCGGGCCCCGCGCACGAGCCCGCCCCGCGGGTCCGCCTAAGAGAAGAGCCTCCGCCAGGTCTCCGGCCCGGGGTAGCCGTCCGCCGCGCCGCCACGCCAGCCCTGGGCGCGCTGGAAGGCCTCGACGGCACGCCGGTCCGCCTCGCCCCAGCGCGGGCCGGGTCCCTTCGCGTAGAACCGGCCGAACCCCTTCTTCACGAGCTGCCGGCCCAGCTGGGTGACATGCGCGCCGGCGGCCCCCGGCCGGAACACGCCCCGGCCCGGATAGGCGGGGGCGCGTGCGGCGGCGGGGGCCGTCGGCGGGGCGGGCGGTCCCGGCGAGCCGATCGGGATGTCCCTGCCCGCGCCGGTGGCCAGCAGCCGCCAGGTGCTCGGGCCGGGCACCCCGTCGGCGTTCGCGCCGCTCCAGCCCTGGGCGAGCTGGAACGCCTGGGTGGCCCTGCGGTCGGCCTCCGACCAGCGCGGACCCGGCCCCGAGGCGTAGAAGTGGTCGGCGCCGCGCTCGACGAGGAGCTGGCCGAGCAGTGTCACGAACGGGTTGTTCGCGCCCGGCCCGAAGTAGCCGTGCCCCGGGTACGCGGGCGCGGAGCCCTGGTACTGCGCGCCCGCGCCCACGCTCACCGGGGCCTTGCCCGTCTCCTGCGCCGCCGTGCCCGAGGTGAGGCCCTTGTAGCGGTAGGGGACGTAGCGGTCGGAGTTGGACCAGTAGGCGTAGGGGGTCGCCAGTCGGCGGGCGTGCGGGCGGGTCTGCTCGTAGGCGACGTAGTAGGTGCGGGTGCTGTCCGTCCAGCCGCCGAAGAGGATCACGTGCGAGCCGTTCTCCGGGTTGTCGGGGTTGTGGAAGAGCAGTATGTCGCCGGGCTGGAGCTCCGCCTTCGTGATCCGCGTCGCGAACTGGTGGAGGCTGCCCGTCCACTCGTTGCCGGGGAGCCCCCAGGCCATCGACACATAGCCCGAGCAGTCCTGCCGGTACCCGTCGGGCCAGAAGGCGCTCATGCTGTACGGCACCTGCGCCGTGACCCAGGTCTGGGCCCGCCGGATGATCTCCGCCCGGGTCGTCGCCGGCGTCTTCACGGTGTCCGCCGGCAGCGCCGGCTTGCCGCCCGGCCCGTGCAGCGGCGCCTTGTGGCCCTGCGGGGTCTGCGGCTCGTCCTCCACGGGGACGCCCGGCCGGCCGGGCGCGTGCGGTGCGGCGAGCGCGGGGGCGACATGCCCCGCGCCGAGCGCCGCCGAGGCGGCGGTCGCGACGACGACCGCGCGCCGGGCGGCCGGACGGCCGGCGAACCCGGCGGACGGGGGGCGCGCGCTCAGCCGCCGCTGGTGGACGCATCCGGGGCAGTCGCAGTCGCTCGCGGGATCGACCTCCTCGAACACCGGAGTCTCCATGCGCTTCCCCTCATACTCCAGATGGAAATGTCCGCGATGTGCACGTTCGCCAGTCTTTCCCAACTGTCCATCGACCGCGCCCGCTGACGGTCCGAATGGCGTACGCGGTCCCCGTGGGCGGCCGGGCGGACGTGGTCGGGAGCACCGTCGTACGTCCTGTAGAGTTGTCGACGTCAGCAGGCGCCGCTAGCTCAGTTGGTTAGAGCAGCTGACTCTTAATCAGCGGGTCCGGGGTTCGAGTCCCTGGCGGCGCACGACACGGAAGCCCCTCGCGCAAGCGGGGGGCTTTTCGCTGCGCCTCCGACCGTATCCGCCGCGTCAGGCCCGCGTGCCCGTGAGGTACGCCGACACGATCACGTTGGCCGTGTAGCTGCGGCTCACCCGGTCGAAGGCGCCACCGCAGGTGATCAACCGCAGCTCGGCGCGGCCCGGCTCGCGCACGCCGTAGGCCCGGTGGGCGTCGAAGCCCACGCGCGGGACGACGGCGACGTCGTCCACCGTGAACTCGGCCGTCTTGCCGTCGTCACGGGCGACGCGGATCGTCCCGCCGGCCTTCAGCGTGCTCAGCTTGTAGAACACGGCCGGCCGGGTCTCGGTGTCGACGTGCCCGACCATCAGCGCGGTACCGACGGCGCCGGGCCGCACGCCGGCCGCGTACCAGCCGACGACGCCCGCCTGGTCGTAGGGCGGCGGGTCGATCGCGCCGCGCGCGTCCAGGCCGCGGGCGACCACGGGGGCCTGCACCCCGAGCTCCGGGATGTCCACCCGCCGCGGCAGCGCGCCCCGCAGCGGCTCGGCGGCGGGGGGCAGCGGCATGCCGGCCGGGCGGCCCACACCGGTCACGTCCCCGGTGGCGGCGGTGGACGCCCCGGGCCGCACCCCGGTCGCCTCACGCCCCCACAGCCACAGCCCGAGCAGCAGCACCATCCAGGCCAGCGCGGTGAGCAGACGCCCGGAGGAACGCTCCCGGCCGGCCGCCGTCATCCCGCTCCGCTGCGCCGCCGTACGGTGCGCAGCGCCACGGCGACGGTGGCAGCGCCCGCCAGGACCAGGCCGGTGACGGCGTGGGCGGCGCCGGGGCCCTGGACGCGGCCCCCGTCGGCGGACGCGAGCGGAGCCGCGCCGCCGCCGCCCGCGAGGACGGGGGCGACGGGGGAGGCCGGGGCGGAGGCGGTGGTGTCGTCGGACTCCGTCTCGTCGGACGCGCCGCCGTCGGTGTCGTCGTCCTCGGACTGCCCGTTCTCCGTGCGGCCGGCCGGCCCTGCGACGATCAGGATCTTCTTCTCGAGCCGGAAGTCGGCGCAGGTGATCGTCACACCGTAGGAACCGGTGCGCAGTGAGGTGCGGATCCGGGTCTCGCCGGCCAGGACGCTGCCGTCCGAGCCGACGAGCCGGGCCGCAGAGACGAAGGCGGCCGAGACCGCGGTGCCGGTCGTCCCACGGCAGCCGCTCACCTCCAACGAGACCTCGGAGCCCAGGGAGGGCGTCGAGGGCGTCACCGAGACGCCTTCTCTTCCGCCCTCCCCGTCCGCCGCGTGGGCCGTCGGACCGAGTGCCGCGGTGAGGGCGGCGGCTCCCGCACAGAGAGCGACTTTCAGTGAACTCATCGTGAACCTCCCAGCTACCTGGAGGCTCCTCCCGGGCGCCGGTCACCGCACCTCCAGCGGGGGTGCGGGTACGCCGATCGGGTGAGTGGGGTGTCGTGGGAGTGACGAGGGCCGGGACGAGTCGCCGTCCGGGTCAGATCCGGTCGACCAGGTCCGCGATGGAGTCGACGACCTGTGACGGGCGGTACGGGAAGCCCTCGACCTGGTCGGGCCGGGTCAGCCCGGTGAGCACCAGGAACGTCTGCATCCCGGCCTCCATGCCGGCCAGCACGTCGGTGTCCATGCGGTCGCCGATCATCGCGCTGGTCTCGGAGTGCGCGCCGATGGCGTTGAGCCCGGTGCGCATCATCAGCGGGTTGGGCTTGCCCGCGAAGTACGGCTTCTTGCCGGTCGCCTTGGTGATCAGCGCGGCGACGGCGCCGGTGGCGGGCAGCGGGCCCTCGGTGGAGGGGCCGGTCTCGTCCGGGTTGGTGCAGATGAAACGGGCGCCGTCGTTGATCAGCCGTACGGCCTTGGTCATCGCCTCGAAGGAGTAGGTGCGGGTCTCGCCGAGGACGACGTAGTCGGGCTCGTGGTCGGTGAGGATGTAGCCGATGTCGTGCAGCGCCGTGGTCAGACCGGCCTCGCCGATGACGTACGCCGACCCGTCGGGCCGCTGGTCGTCCAGGAACTGGGCGGTGGCCAGCGCCGACGTCCATATGTTCTCGATCGGCACGTCCAGGCCCATGCGGCGCAGCCGGGCGTGCAGGTCGCGCGGGGTGTAGATCGAGTTGTTGGTCAGCACGAGGAACGGCTTGCCCGACTCGCGCAGCTTCTTCAGGAAGGAGTCGGCGCCGGGGATCGGGACGCCCTCGTGGATGAGCACCCCGTCCATGTCGGTGAGCCACGACTGTATGGGCTTGCGGTCTGCCATGTGGTGCGTCTCCTGGCGTGCGTACGGGCAGGGGCGGGGGCGCCGGAACCACGGCGTGCCGACGCCCCCAGCCTAGTCAGCGCCGGGTGATCCGGACCCTGTCGGTCCGCCTGTACCCACGGACGCGGTTTGTCAGCGCCGCCGGCGGGCCTGCACGAGGGCCGCGCCGGCCGCGACGAGGCAGACGGTGACGGTGAGAACGCCGGCCGGGGAGGCGAGGCCGGTGAGGGCGAGTTCCTCGGCCTCGTCGGCGAAGGAGGGCGTCCCGCTGGGCGAGGGGGACGGCTCCGGGTCGGCGGGGGCGGTGCCGGTGGGGTGTCCGGTGGGGACCGTGGTGTCGGCGGTGCCGGTCGGCGTGCGGCCGGGGGCGGTGGCCCCGGGGCCGGTGGGCTCGGGGGCCGTGGTCGCGGGGGCGCTGGTCGCCGGGGCGCTGGTCGCCGGGGCCGGGCGGCGGGGCTCGGCGTCGACGGTGAAGCGGTAGTCGTTCGACTGCCCGATCCACTCGCCGTCGTCACCGTGCCGCTGGACGACCGCCGCGTTCAGGGTGACCGTGTCGGGCACGGCGTCCGAGGTGAAGGACAGGCGCAGCTTGACGGTGAGGGGCTTGCCGGGGGCGACGGTGAAGCCGGGGAAAGGGGTGGCGGGGTCGGCGTCGGGGTCGCCGGCTTCGCTTTCGCCGGGGTCGGCGGGCGGGTCCATGAGGGCGCCGACGAGTTCGTCCTCGTCGGTGGTCTCGAAGCGGACGGGACGCGGCCGGCCGTCGGCGTAGAACTCCAGTTGGGGCTGCGACGGCTTCAGCGCCCGCGCCGAGTCGACGAGGACGACGACGGGGTGGACGCCGGTGCAGGTCCGGCCGGTGGTGTTGGTGAGGTCGAGATACCAGACGCCGTATCCGCCGCCGGCCCGGTAGGAGGCGGGGCCGCCGTGGATGCGGCTGGTGAGCGGGAAGGCGCCCGCGTCCGCCCCGGCGCAGGACGAACCCGGCGGCGCGGCGTACGCGGGCTCGGGGAGGGACACGGACGCGGGCAGGGACACCGGTACGAGAACGGCGGCTGCGGCCAGGCGGAGGGAGACGGGCGTACACAGTCGCATGAACATATGACCTAGCCGGAGCGGAGGCGTCGCGAAGCCGCGCCGCACCGCGCGACCGTACGAAGTCCCCTCGTTCGGCGGGCCGACTCGGCCTGCTCGGGGGTCCCCTCGGGGGTGCCCGGGCCCCCGCTCCTGCCGGTCCCCTCAGCCGCCCGCCCGTCCGAACACCGGCGCGAGGAGCAGTTGGGCCGCCCCCTCGGCCACCCCGCGCGCCCCGCCCGGCGCGAGGCGCACGGGCACCCGCTGCATCGGGGCCCCCTCGCGCTCGGCGTGGACGGCGAGGACCCCGGCGACACCCTGGACGAAGGCGTCCGGGGCGGCCGCGATCGTCCGCCCGCCCAGCAGAAGGAGATCGATGTCGAGAAGCCCGACCAGGTTCGCGGCGGCCACCCCCAGCACCCGGGCCGCCTCCGCCACGTCCCCCCGGGCGATGGCCGCGAGGCACAGGGCTTCGACGCAGCCCCGGTTCCCGCAGGGGCAGGGCGGCCCGTCCAGCTGGACGACCTGGTGGCCGAACTCGCCGGCCCCGGTCCGCGCCCCCCGGTGCACGCTCCCGCCGATCACCAGGCCGGCGCCGAGCCCCGTGCCGAGGTGGAGGTAGGCGAAGGAGCCGCGTTCACCGCCCACGGCGAGCGCGAGGGCGGCGGCGTTGGTGTCCTTGTCGACGACGACCGGCGTCCCGAGCCGCCGCGCGAGCGCGTCCCGCAGCGGGAAGCCGTCCCACTCGGGGAAACCGGTGACCCGGTGCAGCACGCCGTGGACGTGGTCGAGGGGGCCGGGCAGGGCGACGCCGACGCCGAGGAGAGCGGCGGCACGAGCACCCGGACCGCCGACGCCGTGGGGAGCGGCGGCACGACCGCCCGGACCGCCGACGCCCAGGAGAGCGGCGGCACGAGCGCCGGGACCGCCGAGGGCCTCGCCCACCAAGCACTCCGTCTCCCGGACCACCGCCCCCACGACGGCCTCCGCCCCCGCCCCCAGGTCCAGCGGCACGCACCGCTCCCCCACCACCCCGCCGTCGAGGTCGGCGAGGACCACCCGCAGCTCGTCACGGTCGAGATGGACGCCGACCGCGTGCCCGGCCTCGGGCACCAGCCGCAGGACGGTACGCGGCTTGCCGCCCGTGGAGGCCCGGCGGCCCGCCTCGGCGGCGAACCCCTCCTCCCGCAGCCTCGCGGTGATCTTGCTGACGGCCTGCGGGGTGAGCCCGGTGCGCTCGGCGAGTTCGAGCCGGCTGATGCCGTCCGGTCCGGCACAGCGCAGCAGGTCGAGCACGAGCGCGGTGTTGTGGCTGCGGACGCCGAGCAGGTTCGCGCCCACGACGCCGTGCCCCGCCGTACGCCCGGCTGCGGGGGCTCCGCCTGGCCCTCCCCCGGTCGCACCGCCGTCGGTGCCCGGCACCGCGCGGAAGCCCTCGCCGGGCCCGACCGCAGCCCGTTCAGTGTCATGCGCGCGGCCGTCGCCGCTCGCCCCCGCGTGCCTCGCCCCGTCGTCCATACCGCTCACACGCCCATTCTCTCCCGCGCTTGCGCTTTGGCAACAGCGTTGCGAAAGTGGGCTGCATGACTGCTGGCACTCCCCTCCGCGTGGGCCTGATCGGCTACGGCCTCGCGGGCTCCGTCTTCCACGCTCCGCTGATCGCCGCCACCGAGGGCCTCTCCCTGGACACGGTGGTCACCTCCAACCCCGAGCGGCAGGCGCAGGCCCGCGCCGAGTTCCCGGACGTCCGCGTCACCGCGACCCCCGACGCGCTCCTCGCCCGCGCCGGCGAGCTGGACCTGGTCGTCCTCGCGTCCCCGAACAAGACGCACGTGCCCCTCGCCACCGCCGCGCTCGAAGCGGGCCTCCCGGTCGTCGTCGACAAGCCGATCGCGGGTACGGCGGCGCAGGCCCGCGCGCTGGCCGCGCTCGCCGAGGAGCGTTCCCTGCTGCTCTCGGTCTTCCAGAACCGCCGCTGGGACAGCGACTTCCTCACGCTGCGCAAGCTGCTCGACGAGGGCGCGCTCGGCGACGTGTACCGCTTCGAGTCCCGCTTCGAGCGCTGGCGGCCGCAACCGAAGGGCGGCTGGCGGGAGTCCGGCGACCCCGCGGAGATCGGAGGTCTGCTGTACGACCTCGGCAGCCATGTCGTCGACCAGGCGCTCACCCTCTTCGGCCCGGCCGCCTCCGTGTACGCCGAGTCGGACGTCCGCCGGCCGGGCGCGGAGGCCGACGACGACACCTTCATCGCGCTCACGCACGCCGGCGGTGTCCGCTCCCACCTCCATGTCTCCGCGACGACCGCCCAACTCGGCCCGCGTTTCCGGGTGCTGGGCTCGAGCGCTGGCTATGTGAAGTACGGCCTCGACCCGCAGGAGGCGGCGCTGCGCGAGGGCCTGCGCCCCGGGGCGGGCTGGGGCGAGGAGCCCGAGTCCCTCTGGGGTCGGATCGGCGCCGGGGAGTCCCCGCTGACCGGCGGCGGAAGCCCCGTACCGACCCTCCCCGGGGACTACCCGGCCTACTACGCGGAGGTGGCCAGGGCACTGATCGACGGCGGGCCCAACCCGGTGACCGCCCTGGAGGCGGCTGCCGCCCTCGACGTCCTCGAGGCGGCCCGCCGTTCGGCGCGAGACGGAGTGGCGGTGTCGCTGTGACCCACGAGTCGACCCCCAAGTTCACCCCGGAGATCACCCCGACCCTGGAGGAGTTGCAGGCCCAGGAACGGCGGCTGGTGTTCCGCCGGTTCACCCACGACGACGCCTGGGCGCTGGGTTCCCTGCTGGTGGAGCTGGCCCGGGAGCGCCAGGCCCCGGTCGCGGTGGACATCCACCGCGCGGGCCAGCAGCTCTTCCACGCGGCCCTGCCCGGCTCCACACCCGACAACGACGCCTGGATCGCCCGCAAGCGGCGGGTGGTGGAGCGCTACGGCGCCTCCTCCTACCTGGTCGGGGCCCGCTTCCGCGCCAAGGGCACGACCTTCGAGGACTCCTCCCGCCTCGACCCCGACGTGTACGCGGCGCACGGCGGCTCCTTCCCCCTCCATGTGGAGGGCGTCGGCGTGATCGGCGCGGTGACGGTGTCCGGCCTGCCGCAACTGGACGACCACCGGTTCGTGGTGGAGGCGCTGGAGGAGTATCTCGGGGGCCGGCGGCAGGAATGAACGCCGGGTCCGCCGTCGTTGACGCCTGCCATGAAGGAGATCATCGGACGGTACGGAATCTGGAGTGTCGGCCTGCGCTCGGAGGACCCGGCCCGGCGCGGCGAACTCGCCGAGGCGGCAGTCGAGTTGGAGGAGCTCGGGTTCGGCGCGCTCTGGCTGGGCGGCAACAGCTCCGCCGCCAACGCGCTGCCGCTCGTCGAGGCGACCTCGAAGATCGCCGTCGGCACCAGCATCCAGAGCATCTGGCAGCACGGCGCGGCTGACTCCGCCGCGCGTCTCGCCGAGCTGGAGGCGGCCCACCCCGGCCGCTTCGTGCTGGGCCTCGGGGTGAGCCACGGGCCCCGGGTGGAGGGCTACCGCCGCCCGTACGCGGCGATGGTCGGCTACCTCGACGAGCTGGACGAGGCCGGCGCCCCCGCGGGCTCCCGGATGCTGGCCGCCCTCGGTCCCCGGATGCTGGAGCTGTCCCGGGACCGGGCCGCCGGCGCGATCCCCTACCTGGTCACCCCCGAGCACACGGCCCAGGCCCGCGAGACCCTCGGCGAAGGCCCCGTGCTGGCCCCGGAGTTCAAGGTCGTCCTGGAGACCGACCCGACCCGCGCCCGCGCCCTCGCCCGCACCGCCCTCGCCCCGTACCTGGCCCTGCCGAACTACACCAACAGCTTCCTGCGCCTCGGCTTCTCCGAGGACGACCTCACCGGCGACGGCAGCGACCGCCTGATCGACGCGCTCTTCGCCTGGGGCGACGAGACCCGCGTACGCGAACGGATCGACGCGTTCCACCAGGCGGGCGCGGACCACGTAGCCCTGCAGATCGTGGACGAAGCCCCACGGGACACCCTCCCGAGGCAGTCCTGGCGAAGGCTGGCGACACTCCTGACGTAACCGGAGAACACCGGACCAGGACACCTGCCTACCTGAGGGGGGCGCGGGGCCGTATCCATCAGCGGCTCCGCCGCGGGGCGCGACCAGCCCGGGACGGCCCGCACGCTGACCACAAGCCCCGTTCCCCGCGCCCCCCAGCGGAGCATTCCCGCGCTCACGCGTTCTTGAGTTCCTGCCGCTGACGCCCCAACCCCCCGATCTCCAACTCCACCACATCCCCCGCCCGCAGGAACGGCTTCGGCTCGGGCAGCCCGAGGGCCACCCCCGCGGGCGTGCCCGTGTTGATGACGTCCCCGGGGTACAGGGTCATGAACTGGCTGATGTAGCGCATCACTTCGGCGACCGGGAAGATCTGCTCGGCCGTCGTCCCGTCCTGCTTCAGCTCGCCGTTGACCCAGAGCCGCAGGGACAGCGCCTGCGGGTCGGGCACCTCGTCGGCGGTGACCAGCCACGGCCCCAACGGGTTGAACGTCTCGCAGTTCTTGCCCTTGTCCCAGGTCCCGCCCCGCTCGATCTGGAACTCCCGCTCGGACACGTCGTGCGCGACGGCGTACCCGGCGACATGGGCGAGGGCCTCCTCGGCCGACTCCAGATAGCGGGCCGTACGCCCGATGACGACGGCCAGCTCCACCTCCCAGTCGGTCTTGGCGGAGCCACGCGGCACGAGCACGGTGTCGTACGGCCCGACGACGGTGTCCGCCGCCTTGAAGAAGAGCACGGGCTCGGCGGGCGGCTCGGCCCCGGTCTCACGGGCGTGGTCGTGGTAGTTCAGCCCGACGCACACGATCTTGCCGATCCGGCCGACCGGCGGCCCGACGCGCAGCCCGGTCGCGTCCAGCGCGGGCAGCTCGCCGGCCTCGGCGGCGGCGCGGACCCGGTCCAGGGCCTCGTCGTCGGCGAGCAGCGCGCCGTCGACGTCGTCCACGATCCCGGACAGGTCCCGCAGGGTCCCGTCGGCGTCGAGCAGCGCGGGGCGCTCCGCACCCGCCGTACCGACTCGCAGCAGCTTCATGGTCATCGTCTCCCTGGGGGCCGGCCGTCCGCCGACGCGTGCGGTCGTCGGGGGTCTGCCCGATCCTTCCGACCGGCGGGTCACCTCACAAGACCCGGTTCACGTACTGGACCGCGCGCTGTCGCTCACCGGCCGGTACAGCGCGGCGCGCTCGACGGCGCTCCAGGCGGTGCTGGTGATGACGTACAGCGCGGCGGCCAGCGGCACGACGGCCACCGTGACGAGGGTGAAGAACGACAGGAACGGCATGACCTTGGCGACGGCGGCCATCCCGGGCACCTCCTCGCCGGCCGCGGCCGCGGTCGTCGCCGCGCCGGTGGCCGTCATCCGCTGCGAGAGCCGGTAGTTGAGGGTGGCGACCGCCGTGACGACGGCGAACAGCGCGAGATAGACCAGCCCGGCCGCGCCGAACGCCCCGCCGGCGGTGAGGGCGTCGGCCCAGCGGTCGCCGAGGGGCGCGTCGAGGAGCCGGTGGGTGAGCAGGTCGTTGGTCTCGCCGCCGACCGAGGAGTGCGAGAAGACGTAGTAGAGGAGCAGGAAGGCGGGCGCCTGGAGCAGGCTGGGCAGGCAGCCCGACAGCGGCGACACCTGTTCCTCGGCGTGCAGTTCCAGTACCGCCCGCTGGAGTCGCTCGGGGTCGCGCGCGTGCTTGCGGCGCAGTTCGGCGATGCGCGGCTGGAGCGCGGCCCGCGCCTTCTGGCCTCGGGCGGCGGCCCGGGACAGGGGGTGGACGAGCAGTCGTACGAGCGCGGTGAACAGGACGATCGCGGCGGCGGCCGCGGAGGCGCCGAAGAGGGGCGTGAGCAGATCGGCGAACCGCTCGACGAGGTGGACGAAAGCGGACAGGAGAACGGACATGGGTGAGAAGCCCTCCGGGGGTCTCGTCGTGCCGGGAAAGGTGCGGTCGGCATGACGGCCCCGCGCGGGGCGCACACGGGTGCGGGTGTGCTGGAGGCGGTGCTCGTGCCCTACGCGACGGCCGTCGGCAGGGCGAGACCGGGCGCCCTGGGCCTGGACCGCCCGGAGGCGTCGGGATCACGCTGCGGCAGGAAGGCCGTACGCCGGTCCCGGTCGCGGATGGCCGTACGCACCCGGGTGGGCGCCACGGCCGGCGCGCAGCGGGCGGCGACGAGACGGCACACGGCGAAGGCCGCGCCGGCGGCGGCCGTCGCGGTCGCGGCGAGCGCGACGGTGACGGAGAGGCTGCCGGTGTCGAGGGCGAGGAGGGCGAGACCGAGAAGGACGAACAGGAACGAGGCGACCGGGCTGGGGAGGGGACGCGGAAGCACGTTCCGCATGCCGGTCCGCTGACGGATCACTGCCCTCCCCCTCCTCTCAAGTAGCGCCCCGCTGTGGCCCCTTCGGCCCCTCGGGTACTACGGGTACTACCTGTATACCCGATCGCGCACGCGTTCAGGGCAGCCGAGTGGCGACCAGCGTCGCCCACACCACCAGCCGGTATCTGGAGGTGTACTCCGGGGTGCAGGTGGTGAGGGTGAGGTAGTGGCCGGGACGGTCGTACCCGTAGGCCGGACGGACCAGCGACCGGGGCACGGGCCGCAGGACGCCCGCGTCACGGGCCGAGGTCTGCGGCAGGACGAGATCGACGGCGTACGTGTACGTCCCCGCCGCCGTCCGCACCTCGACGATGTCCTCGCGCCGCAGCCGGTTCAGGTACCGGAACGGCTCACCGTGGCTGTTGCGGTGCCCGGCGAGAGCGAAGTTCCCTTCCTGCCCCGGCTGTTGGGTACCGCTGTAGTGACCGGCGTACCCCTTGTCGAGGACCCCCCGCTTTCCGGTGCCCTCGGCGACGGGGACGCGGAGGTGGAGACGGGGGATGCTGAGGACGGCGTAGGCCTGGGAGGGAGCGGGACCGCGCCCGCCCGGGGAGGACGGCCCCGTCCCGCCCGGGGAGGACGGCCCCGCCCCGCCGCCCACGTCACTCCCCGGACTCCCCTGCGGAGCAGTCCCGCTGTGCGGACCGCCACCGTCGAGCCCTTCACCTGCGCCACCGGGAACACCCCCGCCCCCGGACGGGCGGCCCCCCGCCCACTCCCGCTCCAGCGCCTCCACCCTCCGCTCGGCGCCCTCCCGTGCCTCGCGGTTGGTCCACCACAGCTGATGGACGACGAACAGCAACCCCAGCACACCTGCGGTGACGACGAGTTCGGCACCGCACCACAGCACGCGCCGGCGTCGGGCGCGCCGCCGCCGGACACCGTGCTCGACGACGGGAACCCGCATAAGGATCACGCCCCTCCCCGACGGGCCGGCCGACCGGCCGAGCGCACGATAGAGCCGAAGGCGAGAGGTCTCCAGCCCCGCACCCGCGGGGCTCCTCCCGCACCCCCTTCCTCAACCGGTTCGAGAAAGGGGTGTCGGAACTCTCGACAACACCATGCGCCACGCCCGATGCTTCGTGACGCGCATCCAGCGACGCGCATCCCCCACCACGAACACCACCCAGATCTGCACTCACATCCCCCCGCGAGCCGCCGGCCCGCCCGCAACGGCGGGCCCGGCTCGGTCGAGTGAAGCGGAGAAGCCGAATGATCCGACGCAGAACACTGCTGGCCGCCACGGGCGGTGCGGTGCTCGGCAGCGCCCTGGCGGCCGGCACGGCCCACGCCGACGCGACGATCGCCGTCAGTCCCTCCACGTCGTACGGCACTTGGGAGGGCTGGGGCACCTCGCTCGCCTGGTGGGCCAACGTCTTCGGCGCCCGGAACGACTTCGCCGACCTGTTCTTCACCACCGGCTCCGTGACGTACAACGGCACGGCGCTCCCCGGCCTGGGCCTCACGCTCGCCCGCTACAACCTCGGCGGGTGCAGCTGGAACACGGTGAACGGCGAGTCGATGGCCGTCTCCCCGAACATCCCCCGCTTCAAGCAGATCGAGGGCTTCTGGCAGGACTGGAACAACGAGGACCCCGCATCCTCGGCCTGGAACTGGACGGCGGACGCCAACCAGCGGACGATGCTCCAGAAGGCGTCCCAGCGGGGTGCGACGACCGAGCTGTTCGCCAACTCCCCCATGTGGTGGATGTGCTCCAACCACAACCCGTCCGGGGCGGCGAACGGCGGCAACAACCTCCAGTCCTGGAACTACCGCCAGCACGCCTCCCACCTGGCGGCGACGGCCCTGTACGCCAGGAACAACTGGGGTGTGAACTTCGGGACGGTCGACCCCTTCAACGAGCCGGCGTCGTCCTGGTGGACGGCCACCGGGACGCAGGAGGGCTGCCACATGGACCCGGCGGTCCAGGCGGCCGTACTGCCCCACCTGCGCAGCGAGTTGGACAAGCGCGGTCTGACCGGCGTCCGTATCGCGGCGTCCGACGAGACGAACTACGACACCGCCCGCTCGACGTGGTCGTCGTTCGGCTCCGCCACCAGGGCCCTGGTGAACCAGGTGAACGTGCACGGCTACCAGGGCTCGGGCGGCCGCCGGGACCTGCTCTACTCGGACGTGGTGACGGCGTCGGGCAAGAAGCTGTGGAACTCGGAGACGGGCGACAGCGACGGCACCGGTCTGACCATGGCGTCGAACCTCTGCTACGACTTCCGCTGGCTGCACCCGACGGCCTGGTGCTACTGGCAGGTCATGGACCCGTCGGCGGGCTGGGCGATGATCGCGTACGACGCGAACACGCTCCAGCCGACGACCGTCCAGACCAAGTACTACGTGATGGCCCAGTTCAGCCGCCACATCCGCCCCGGCATGCGCATCCTCGACACCGGCGTGAGCTACGCGGCGGCGGCCTACGACCCGACGGGCCGCAGGCTGGTCGTCGTCGCCGTGAACACCTCCTCGTCCGCCCAGACCCTGACCTTCGACCTCTCCCGCTTCTCCACCGTGACCGGCGGCTCGGGCGGCCTGGTCCCCCGCTGGAACACGGTCACCACGGGCGGCGACCGGTACCGGGCGTACACGAACACGTACCTGAGCGGGAAGTCGGTGGCGGTGCCGTTCGCCGCGAAGGCGGTGCAGACGCTGCAGGTGGACGGCGTGACGATCTAGGAACCCGCCGCGGGCCGGACGGCCGCCCCACCGCCCGGCAACTGCCCGGCCTGCGGGTCTCACCTTTGTCACCGGTGGGCAGTACGGTGTCGGTCATGCGCCCCGACACGCCTGCCGAGAACGTCGACCACACCGCCGAAGCGGCACGCCTGGAGCGGACCGCCGGCCTGTACCCGGAGGACGCCGAAGCCCTGCTGCTACAGGCCGCGGCCCACCTGGAACTCTCCGGCGACCGCCCCGCCGCGACCGCGCTATACGACCGCCTGCTGTCCTCCGGGGCCCCGCTGGACGAGCCGCACCTGATCAGAGCGCTCAAGGCGTCGAACCTCTGGGAGTACGGCCACGAGGCCGAGGCCCGCGCGATCATCGACGGAATCCGGGCGACGGCCCCGCGCGACGCCGCCCCGTGGGTGATCGTCGCGGAGTCCCTGGAGGCGCACGACGAGCTGGAGGCGGCGGAGAAGACGTTCACGGAGGCGGCGCGGCTGCTGCTGACGGACGTGCCGGAGCCCCCGCACTCCACGCACCCCCTGCTCTTCGGCCGCCACCGGGTGCGCCGCATGCTGGGCGCGGCCCACGACGAGTGGGACACCCTGGCCGACACCCTCCACTCGTCCCCGGTCTCCCTGGACGAACTCCACGACCCCAAGCGGGTGTGGTCCCTGGGCTCGGACAACCCGCTGGAGCTGGAGGCGGAGATCTCCCGCCTGCGCGCGGAACTGGGCGCCTACCGGGAGGCTCTGTCCCGCCCGTTCCCGGTGGCGGTCCTGCACTGGCCTGCCGGCGAACTGGCGGAACTGCTGTCGGCGTACCCGTCGCTGTCCGAGGAGTACCCCTCCCACCCCGACCACCTCGCGACGATAGAGGCCTCCCTCCGCGAGCTGTCGGCCTCCGGCACCCCCAACCTGGGCATCGTCACGGGCACGGTCCCCTCCTACGAGGCCTTCGCCGCCTCGGAACTCTCCTCCCCCACCGACACGACCCTCCTCCCCCAGTACGCGACGACCCTGGCAGCCCGGGGCCGCGCGGTGTCCTGGCCCCCGGAGCGGGGGGCGTCCTGCTGGTGCGGCTCGGGAGGGGCGTACGCGGCTTGCCACGGTTAGCACGCAGGACGGCTTTGCAGCCCGCCCACAGCAGCCGCGCGTCGGCAGCCATGACAGGCAGCAAGGGCAATGACCAGCGGTGAAGCCGTTACCGCCCGGCCCACCCGCGGGGCGGGTGCGCATGTGGCACCTGATAGGTGCGAGACTCTTGGTGCCGAGTTGCCGTGGGAAGATCACCAACTCTCGCGTGAACGATCATCTAGAAGGAGAGTCATGTCCTCCAGCGGCCATGAACGCCCGCAGTTCGCCCAGCCACTGACCTCAATTGAGATCTGTGCCGGGGCAGGCGGCCAAGCCGTTGGACTGCATCACGCAGGGTTCGACCACAGGGCCTTGGTCGAGTGGGACCCTCACGCCGTCAGCACCCTGCGAGCTAACGTTGGGGATTGGCCCGGATGGACCGCCGAGAAGGCTCAGCAGATCACTCCGATGGATGTCCGGGATTTCCTCGGTTCGGACCTTGAGAAAAGCCTGCAGCTTAATCCAGGAGAATTGGACCTGCTGGCGGGGGGAGTTCCGTGCCCACCATTCTCACTGGCTGGCAAGCGGCTGGGAGAGGACGATGAACGCGACCTCTTCCCGGCAGCACTGGATATCATCGAAAAGCTGCTGCCACGAGCTGTCATGATCGAAAATGTTCGCGGCATTCTCGAGCCTCCCGAGTTTTTCATTGACTACCGGATCAAAATTCTGAACCGACTGCGCGACGCAGGCTACATCGTTCCGAACGTAGACCTTCACCAGTCCGCTAAGGCTCAGGACATCGCCATGCGCAAAGTATGGCGACGGCTAGACGCTAAGGACTATGGCGTTCCGCAACTACGCCCACGAGCCATCCTCGTAGCCCTCCATGAAAGCGTCATGAATGAAAGTCGGCACGCTTTCGAATGGCCGGTACACCTCAGGGCTGAGCAGGCGAACGTGTTCGCACACCTTGAGGAGACCATGCGGGAACGCTGCCAGGACTACTGGGAGCTGAACCAGGACGGCCGGCGCGCCAAGCCAGGTGAGCGCACGGGCAAGGATGTGTACGACGACTGGTATGAAGCCGCCGAGAAAGCCGCCGCCGCAGGCCGGGGAGTCGCTCCCACCCTGGTGGGCGGTTCGAAGAAGCATGGTGGAGCGGACCTCGGGCCCACCCGCGCCAAGCGCGCTTGGGCAGCCATGAACGTGGACGCCATGGGAGTCGCGAACGACCGCGACGCCTGCGTCCCGGAACGCGACTTGTTCAGGCCTGCCGGCCCCATGCTGACGGTCGAGCAGGCAGCCATCATCCAGGGATTCCCGCGGGCATGGGATTTCCAAGGCGGGAAGACTGCACGCTATCGCCAGGTGGGGAATGCATTCCCTCCGCCCGTAGCTGAAGCGGTGGGGCGGGCCATCGCGGCGGTTCTGCGCCCCGAGCACCGAGATGACTTGCTGGCCAAGTACGCAATGGAATCAAGCGCTGACATCCGAGTCGGCCGCCCTGGCGCTCAGGCGGAACAGACTGAGATTTCCATGTCAACGCTCTCTACGCGCCCGAACCACGTCAGCGATCTGTCCCGCGCAGGCGTCTGACGGCTCGTGCTCCCAAAAACGGAGCACGAGCCAGCCCGCATCAGTGAGCCGCTGATCAGTCTCGCGGTCTCTCGTGACATTCCGGAGCACCTTCTCTGACCAGTAGCCAGAGTTTGTCTTCGGTGGAACGTAATGCTCGGGGCACCCGTGCCAATAGCACCCGTCAATAAAGACCGCTACCTTCACCGGCCGGAAGACCATGTCAGCCGTGCGGCGAAGATCAGGCAGCGGGCGGGCCGCGACGCGGTAGCGGAGCCCCTTGGCATGTACGAGCCGACGAATCAGCTGTTCGGGCTTTGTGTCACGGCTCCGGATCGCCTGCATGTTCCGGCGTCGCGCCGCAGAGGAGGCCCACGATCCCGCTGGCGCCACCCACTCGGTTTCGTTCGTCACACACCAGAGAATAGTGGGCACTCCCGCTCCCTCGCCTAGAGACCGTCGCCCCGGCGACCGCCCACGTGACGTAGCAGGGCTTCGACATCGCTGGGCGCCAGTCCAGCCCCGACCGCGGGCTCCTCCTCAAGATCCGCGAGCTGCTGAACTGTCGGGTCATCGAGCACTCGCCCCATGAAGTCCAGCTTCTTCTCCAGCCTGTCAGCCACCACTTCGTCGATCGTTTTCCGAGCAGCCAGAACCGTGACTCTCGTCTCAGTGTCCGGTGCCAGACCAAGCCGGTGGATGCGGTCAAGGCTTTGCAAGAACCGGCCGGCCATGAAGTCACGGTCTACGTAAACAGCGTCATGGCAGATGTGGTGCAGGCTGATGCCCTCACCCAGGGTGGCCGGGTTGGAGATCAGCACCATGCAACTCGGGTCTTCGCGGAAGCGCCTGAGCTGCTCATCACGGTCGGGCGTGCCGCCATAGACTACGGCGGGGTTGTACTTCTCAAGCAGCCTCTCCAAGGTCGTCAGACTACGGACGAAAGTCGTCCAGACCAACGTCTTCCGGCCACACGCGGCGTTCTCCGCGATGATAGTGATGGCCTCTTGATATTTGGGCGACAGTTCGTGGTCTGGCAGGGACTGCATGAGCGAGTAGAGCGAGCTGCTCTGCGGGATCTGTAGAGGCGGGAGCTGGTAAGCCAGCGGCTCGTACCGGCTTCCGCCTTCCAGGAGGAGTGCGGGACTGACCGCGGCCATCAGCAAACGCAGTGCCGTCTTGCCGAGAGCACTGAGGTCGTCCCGTGCCCGATCCGCTTTCGCACCCTGGGTCAACGACTCGTAGATCTCGTCGTGCAGCGGAGGCAGATCCACGTGGCGCAACGTCAGCCGGACCGGAGGCAAGCCGAGTTCATGCTTGGTCGTCCGGGTGAACAGCGGCTTCAGAACCGTGCTGGCATGGGCCAGGTCACCACCGGCCACAGCCTGGACCACAGTGCGCTGGCCATGTCCCGGCCATACGAAGCCCAGCAGATTCTCCAGGTCCTTCGCCCCGTTCGGTGCGGGCGTACCCGTGAGAATGAGACGACGCTGGGCCAACGGCCCCAGCGCCATGCAAGCAGCGCCATACGTTCCCCGCGCGCCGAGCTTCATCCGGTGCGCCTCGTCCAGGATGATCATCGCGGGGCCAGCCCTGAGCCATCCGGCGAGCAGGCCAAGTGACCGATCAAGGCGTTCGTAGTTGACGATCAGGACTTCCGTCCAATTATCCATCGAGCCGTCGAGCACATGAGTCCGCAAGGCGTGCTGGAAGCACACGGCGGTCTCGTAACGCCAGGACTCGTAGGCTGACTTGGGGCAGACAACCAACAGTCGGCCCACCCGCCCCTGAGCCTTCTGAGCTGCGTACACAGCGAGAGCAACGCGGGTCTTGCCGGCACCGGGAACACTGAAATTGGCTCCGTGCTGAAGGGACAGGAGCTTGGCGATGTCGCGAAGCTGGAACTCACTGAGCTCGCCCAGCCACGCTTCTCCGAGGAGAGCACGCACTTCACCGGGCACGGTATCCGTCGACCCAGGTGCCTCGTCCAGGCGCCGCTTGACCGTGTTCGCGTCCTGCACCACGCCGGCCACCAGCGTGCGCAGTTCGGGCTCCCACTCCACGCCCTGGGGGTGCGGCCAGGAGCCCAGCACGCCGAGGTCAGAGAGCAGTTCATCCAGCGCTATCGACGCGCTGAGGGGGCCAAGCTGGCCGCCCGTGCGAAAACGGGCGGCCAACTGGACCAGGTCCTGCTGGTATTCATCGGTGGTACGCAGTACGACACGGGTGCGCGTCTCATCGAAGCCGAGTCGCAGTGATGTCACCTCAGCATTGAGCGTCATGCCGTGGGCTCCACCGTGGCGGCTTCGAGCAGCCAGGCAACGCCGTCACCCGGGTCAGGCAGACCCCGTCCCGCCTGCTGCGCCAGCTTGCGAAGGCTGGTGCGGAGCTTGAGGACAGCGTCATCGAACGCTTCCTCGTCCAGGCTGCGGGAGGACCGTGCCTGGACAAGATCAGCCACGCACTGGTCAATGCTGGCACATGCCTCGGCAAGCCGAGCGGGCGCGAGCTGCTTGCGCTTACGCAAGCGAGCATTGCGGCCGGCGACGTCGAGGGCCTTGTCGAAGGCCTCCTCCGCCTCATCGATCACTTCCTGGTTCGCGGCCTTCTCGGTGTCCGCAAGACCAGGGTCGCCGGTGCTCACCACGGCCTTGGCCCGAAGGAGCCGGTCGTTCAGTGCCCTGGCCTCCGAGACGGCGGAGGAGGCCGCCGGAACGGTAAGTCCCAACCCAGGAATGACCACCCCGGCGGCCTCAGACGCCAACGATCCGGAAGCCTCCGGGACGGGGAGCATGCTGCCAAGGCCTTCCTTGAGGAAGTCCTCGTCAATGTGCCGCACATCCGTCTTGGAGAAGTCCAGGAGGATGGCAGCGAGCCGCCACTCCTTGAGCACTTCGGCCTGGTCGCGGTCAACCGACTCCAGCTTCATGTAGAGCCTGTGCAGTTCCTTCAACCGCTCCTGGGCTCGCTCCCAGTCGACGAGGCGCAGCTTCGAGCCCCCGCCGCTCGCGCTGCGGTCAATCAGCTCCCGGATGGTGGTCAGGATCCAGCGGTCCCGGTGGTACGTCTTCACCTGGATCCGAAAGGCCTTGGCGATCTGCTCCGGGGTCCGTCCGAGAGCGGCCTGCTCCTCCATCGCGAGCAGATGGTTGAGGAAGGTGTAGTCCCTGCGGTGATCTTTGCGGAGCTGCAAGGACAGCTCGACGGCATTGATGTCAGCCCAGGTGAACGACTCGGGCAGCACCCCGACCCTCATCGACTGCACGCTAAGTTCCCGCAGGGCGCATGCCCTCGTATTCCCGTTAACCACGATGCCGTGGTGGGTGACGAGACCAGGATCGTTCTGCCCGAACTGCTTCAAACTGTCCTTGAGGGCGTCGAACTCAGGATCACGGAGGTTAGGGTCGGCCGGCGAGGCCTGGAGGAGAAACCCCAGGTAGTCCTGGCTTTCCGCGCTCCACGGATCCTTGTCCAACCCCTCGTCACGGACGGGATTGTGGCTGCGCTGGGCCCGGATCCGGTGCGTGCCAGGGTTCAGGTACAGGCTGCTGAGCGGGAGGTCGACGACCTCGACATGGGCCTGCTGCTCGTTCCAGTCGACCGTCACCGTCTCGCGGGTGCCACCGGCATCGCGTACCTCTCGCACCTTCTTCTTGATCAGTTCGCTGAACTCATCCGCCCGGGGCGGCGGGGCAAACTCTCGTACCATCGTCGTCTCCGCTCGCGTCACTCGTTGTCGTCGGCCAGCTCGGCGGCCACGGCCTTACGCAGGTGCTCAGGGAGGCTCCGATACGTGCCCCACGCCTTCTCAAGCGGTCCAAGCGTGCGCTGGTCAGCCTCAATCCAGGTCGTGAGCGCCTGCCGCTCCATCGGAGAGAGGGCACGAACCTGCGCCAGCACCTGCGTCACGTCGACCGTCCGCTCGCTGCTCCCCACCCCGCACCGCTTGCATTCCGTCACGGTGTGATGGTCGGTCGAGCCGTCCGGCAACACCACCTTGCGGCGGGCCACGTTCAGCACAGCCGGGGTGAGAGTGTCCTCGTACGTCTCGCCGGCCGCGATTCCACACGCACGGCACATGTAGTTGTCGGCCGCGAGGATCTTGTTCCGCTGTGCCGCGGTGATGCTGGCCTTGTGCTTGGGCGTCTTGGCCTGACCGGGCAGCCAAACCTCCGCTCCGGCTGCGACGAAACGCTGTTCCTGCTGCGTCAGAGTCGGATCATCACGGCTCGTGTCGATCTTCCAGCCGTAGTCCCGGAGGTCGCGCAAACGCCGGTCGATCTGCGCGGCGTCCGGAAACGCCTCCCGCAGCTCAACCTTCTTGAACGTCTTGCCTACCCCCACTACCTGAAGAAGCCACAGGGCCGTGCGGGCCCTGCCTCCCAGGTTCTTGTTCTGCCAAGACGGCAGCGTCATGCGCTGATCCTCCAGCTCCCCTAGAACGGCTGCGGCGGGCATAAACCGCCGATAAAAAATTGCATTCAAAGGTGCACATAAAGCACCCCTTGCCTGCAACGAGCCCCCCACTACGCGACTACCGACGTCACGAGCGATTGCCTGGACAGATTCTTGCACTAGCCGTCAGCCGGGAGTCAACCGTTTACCTCTTGCGACAAAAACAGCAAGTACATCTCCCCTTTCTTGCGGCACAATCTTCGATGGCAGGACCCTGGACCGGCCAGTAAGCACACGCAGAACAAGGGTGGGTGACTGACTCATGGCGTACGGCAACCCCGGCCATACCTGGGCAACGAAGAGCATCAGCGGTGACGTTCCACCTGGGAAGAGGGAGCTGGCCGTGCAGATTCAGCGGCTATGCCGCTACTTGACGGGCGAGAGCGGAACAAAAAGGGGCATTCCTGAACCAACGCAAGCACAAGCAGCGAGACGCCTCGGAGTCTCCGAGGCGTCGCTTTCGCGATTTCTGAGCGGGAAGTCCGTCCCAGCCCTGGAGATTCTGGAACGCATTTACACGTACGCCCGCGCAGACGCGAACGACGGCTTCCCTGTCGATGTCACGCGCGCCAAGCTGCGAAAACTGCGCGAGCGGGCGAACGCGGACCACTGCCATGGCTGCGTGGCCCTGCGTGCCGAACTGGAGAACATGAGAACGGCGAGAGACGCCCAAGCGACGGATACGCATGCAAAGGGCGGCTCCACCGAAGGTGCAGGGCAGACGTCGCTGCAGGAGCAACAGCTGAGGCTCCGCTTCCACGCCATGGAGGCGGAGCGGGATGAGATGGCGCGCCAGCGAGATCACCGGAGGCAGGGCTGCGACCGCCACACGGCCGAGATTGACCGGCTCAGCAATGAAATTGCACGGCTTCGCCTTCTCGTTTTGCGGTCGGCAAGCCGCGCCGGCTCGGGATCTAGTCCGGCAGCGGCCGCAACAGGCGAGGCGGGGCCGCTGCCGGTCCCCCGTGGAACAGGGGACCGGCAGCGGAGCAGTGCCGACGAGCACGCGGCCTGGAACGTCGCCGCCAAGGCCGACGCTCTTCAAGCGAGCAGCCGGCAGGGGGCCGCACTCCCGCTCCTGCATCACACTGCACACAGGTTCAGTCACGCGGAGGTAGCGGCCCTGTTGTGCTTGCTACGCCACCAGCAGGAGAGGGAGCTCGCCGACAATTTGATCCACATCTATGGACGGGACCGCAGCCATCAGGACGTCGTCCGTGTGGCACTTGAGCTTCACGAACGCGGTGCCCCCGGCGACGCCGGAGCCCTGCTCCGCCTCCGCGCCGCCTTCTGACAGCCAACTGCCGCCAACCGGCTGCCGCCTAGGCGGCAACCTCCCCTTCGTACCTCGCCTGCGCCTGGTCCAGCACGCCGTCCGGGTCACCGCCACAGGCCGCCGTCCAGTGCAAGAGGTCCGCGATGAGTGCGATCGCGGCGTCTTTCATGCACACACGCCCGTATCGGCCGCTGATCGGGGTCGCGACCCTGTTCCCGTATCGCTCCAGCACCTCAGTGGCCCGTTCGATACGGGGGCACAGGCCCGCGGAATCGACCCTGACCTCGCACCAGACCGACTTACCGACCGCAGTGAGGGCCGTGCCCCAGTCCTCCGTGAGCGCTTCAAGCATATGGAGGCCCCGGCCGCACTCGCTCTCCCAGCCGCCCGCCCTGAGGACGGGAACAGTCTCACTCCTGTCGTGCATCTCCACGCGCAGCCGGCCATCCCGCCGCTCGAGAACGAGGGTCGCTGCGGCTCCTTCACCCACATGCTTGAGCACGTTGGTGGCCAGTTCCGTCACGAGCAGTTCCGCCTCTTCTGCCGCAGCCGACACACCCCACCGGCTCAACTGCTTGGCGGCCGCCCGCCGAAGGAGGCTGATCTCTGACGGCACCGCCTCGAAAGGCAGGACACAACGGGGTTGAGGTTCAGTGACTTCATTGCCGGGCATCGCCGGCTCCTCCCTCACAGGCCACGCACTCGCTGCGCCCGCCGTGTCCGTACGGCTGCATTGCGTAGCGGCTTCACGAGAGAGCATGGCACGGAGAACTCTCGCCGTGTAACTTCTCACCAGAATCCTTCGGGTGAATCTGATGGTGGGTCGCCTGGACGATGCCTAGCCTGAGGGCGTTCTCCGGGCCTGTCGCCCGGTTCATGGCGAAGGAGCCCCATGTCCGAACGCACCACCACGCGCCGCCGACAACTGGGTGCGATGATGCGTAAGTTGCGTGCTCGTAAAGCGTTGACCCTTGAGGAGGCGGGGCGGCGCGTCGGTGTCTCCAAGGCCACGATCAGCCGGTATGAAACTCAGTCAGGGCCAGTCAAGTGGATCGTCATCGACGCTCTGTGCCGTGAGTACGGGGCGACCGACGTCGAACGGCAAGCAGTCGTGCGCTTGGCGAAGGAGGCCAAGCAGCAAGGGTGGTGGAGCTCCTTCGCGGACTCGATCCCGGAGAGCATGAACCTGCTGCTCACGCTGGAGAACGAAGCGGTGCGCGAGAGCCACTTCTCCTGCGTGTACGTCCCCGGGCTACTCCAAACTCGTGCCTACAGCATGGCCGTACAGAAGGCCAACGAAGTGCCGCTGCAGCAGGCGGAGATCGAGCGGCTGGTCGACATCCGCATGAAGCGGCAGAACATCCTCAGCCGGCCGAGTCCACCGCACTTGTGGGCGATCCTCGACGAATCGGTGATCCGTCGGGTCGTCGGCTCACCTGCGGTCATGAGGGAGCAGCTCGGCCGACTCCTCGAAGCGACCGACTCAGACAGCCCGATCACTCTGCAGATTCTGCCCTTCTCCCGCGGGGCCCACGCCGCCGCGCTGGGAAGCTTCGTCATCATCGGAGGGCCAGAGCCGAGCCTCGACGTGGTCTATGTCGACTTCCACACCGGCTCCCTCTTTCTGGAGAAGGAGGAGGAACTGAAGCGCTACAGACTTGCGTTCGAGTACCTCCGCGCACAAGCGTTGGACATGGAGGCTTCCTCCGCCATGATCCACCGTGCCCGCAAGGAGCTGTGAATGCCCATAGGTCCTGAGCCCGCCGCCGAACCGGTCTGGTTCAAGTCCTCGTACAGCGGCGGCAACACCACAGAGTGCGTCGAAGCGGCGCGCTCACCGGAAGGCTTGCGCGTGCGCGATTCCAAGGACCCCGACGGGCCGCACATGGTCGTGTCGCTTGAGGCCTGGACTAGGTTCTCAGCTGCTTTTGCCAAGTGACTTCTCCACTCGGACTCATCGTCTATCGGGCTGTCATCACCGTGACGGTCGTTGTCGGCGGCTCCGCCGGTTGTGGGCCGGGGAGCCGCCATGGTGTCGGTTGGGTCAGGGGTGGGGGGTCAGTTGTGCCTTGCCGAAGAGGAGGGCGTAGCCCGGGGGGAGTTGAGAGAGGAGGCGGGTGGTCAGGGGGGTGCCCAGGAGGGGTGGGAGGGTGCTGAGGACCGAGCCGGCGTGCCAGCGGGCCGTGGCCGGGGTTGCTCCCTCCAGGTGTGGGATGAGTGATTCGACGAACTCCGCTGCCGGCGAGGGATGCCGGGCGGGGGGTTCGGATGCGATCAGGGCCGCCGCGCTTCTCGGGAGCGCATGGGCCAGGGCCACTCGTTCGTCGCCGGTGATCTGGCTGCCCAGGGCGGCGATTACGACTCGGGTGATGTGCTCGGCTTCTGCGGTCGTCGGATACCGGCCCGCCTCACGGACCGCTTCGAGCAGGTCCGCCCAGGTGAAGCGGGGTTGCGGGGGCGTTCGCCCGACGTGCGGCAGGGCCGGGGACGGGATCAGCGTCCTTGTCGGCTGTCGTGTGGGGGTCGGGCGGGTGTTCGTCGGCGTCATCGTCATGGTGGTTGTGGGTTGCGCTCTCCGTTCGGGGGTGCGGGCAGGGGAGGCGCGTCCTGCAGCCCTGGGGCCGTAACGGGGATCCGGCCGGGGCGCCCGGGGGTACGGGACGCGCCTCGGTGGGTGTCAGCTGTTCAGCTGCCTGCGGCCCGTGTCGCCGCCCGTGATCTGGATGCGGCGGGGCTTGGCCTGCTCGGCCACCGGGATGCGCAGGGTCAGGACACCGGACTCGTAGGAGGCGTCGATGCGCTCCGTGTCGAGGGTGTCGCCCAGGAACAGCTGGCGGGTGCAGACGCCCGTCGGGCGCTCGGCGACGATGAGTTCCGCGCCCTCGGGGGCGGGGGAACGGCGTTCGGCGCGGACGCTCAGGACGTTGCGTTCGACGTCCAGCTCGATGGTCTCCGGGTCGATGCCCGGGAGATCGAAATGGACGAGGAAGTCGTCACCCGAACGGTAGGCGTCCATCGCCATCGCGGCGGGGCGGTTGGTCGTGGCCCCCAGGACCTGCTGCGCGAGCCGGTCGAGATCGCGGAACGGGTCGGTTCGCATGAGCATCACAGTCCACTCCTCTCTTCCATGATGTCGGTGCGATGCCCTACGGGTACTTATATAACTCGGAGGAGGAAAGTTGACAAGCCTGGGCTCATGTTCGGAGTGGCGGCCCGTCAGGGGCGAACGTTGCCTGCCGCGGCAGGGGCACTAGCCTCGCGGTGACTACTACAGCGTCGGAGGCGTGAGGTCATGGCTGAGAGTTCTGGTGCCCGGGTTCCCGGTGCGGTGATCGCCGCGGGTGGGCTCGTCGGCGGGTACGGGGTGGCCCGGTGGACGAAGAAGCGGCCGCTCGGCGGTGTCGTGCTGGCCGCCGCGGGGGCCGCCGCCGCGCGGCAATGGCGGCAGCGGGCCGGCGGCAAGGCCGCGGGGGCGCTGAGCGTCGCGTACGTCGCCGCCTTCGCCGGGTCGCATCCGCTGGCCAAGAAGGTGGGCGCCTGGCCGTCGGTGTTCGGTGTCGCCGGGGCCGTCGCGCTGGCGTCCTGGGTCGTGGCGGACCGGCGCGGCTGAGGCGGGACACGCCGGCCCCACGACCGGTGACCTGCGCTGAGGGCCCGTCTTACGAGGACGGCGGGTACGTCGGCTGCGGCGGGTACGCGGCGTACGGGGACGGCTCCCCGAAAGCCGGCGGCGGGGCCTGCGCCGGGATCCCCACCGGCTCGGGCGCTGCGTCCCGCTCCCGGCCCAGCGCCGAGCGGAACGTCACCCCGTACCGCCGGTTGAGTCGCCGTACCTCCCACACCGACAGCAGCGTCACCGACAGCGGGCCGCCGAGCAGGAAGGTGTAGAGGACCAGCGGCGGGGCGGCGACGTCGGGGCCGTCGAAGAGGCTCAGCACGAACAGCGCCCAGACGAGGAACGGGGAGATCAGCGCCGGCAGCAGTTCGTGCACGTCGCCCACACGGAAGCAGGAGTTGAGGGCGTACACCACCGCGCCCAGGGTGAAGAGCGCGGCGACGACCACCACGATCAGGCCGCCGAGCAGCAGCACGATGAACAGCAGCAGGCACAGGAGCCAGACGAGTATGCCCGCGGACCGGGCGTCGGCCCAGGGAATGATCTCCCCGCGCGTCAGCCTGGGCAGCAGCATCGCCACGCCGGCGGCCAGCGCCGCGCAGCCGAGGATGGCGCCGAGCGCGGAGCCCGGGCCGGTGAGGCGTCTGACGTAGAGGCGGCGCAGCGGAGGGCGGGCCGCGCCGATGAAGACGCTCAGGCAGACCAGGCCGGCGACGAAGGTGATCGCGCAGCCGGCCAGTACGTCCACCAGCTTGCCCAGCAGGATGTCCTCGCCGCTCTGCGCCAGCGGGTACGCCGCGAGCATCCACACCGTGGCGACCCCGCCGACCACGGTACGGCCGGAGCGGAGGCGCTGGACCACGTCGTCCTGGATGCGGTCGGAGCGGGAGTCGCGGGTGACGGCCGCGGCGAGGCCGAACGGGTTGCGCACGGAGCGCGGCGCGACGGACGTGCGCCTGCGGTCGCTGTTCAAGAAGTCGTCTCCCCCGAGTACGAGCCATGGTTCACGTGTTCGCACGTGCCACGGCCCGTCACCCTAGCCGATCATCGACCGGCGGCGGGATCATGCTCCCGTCAGGCCACCGGCCGCTCCGCGCGGAACGCCTTGCGGTAGCCCTGGGGGCTCGTTCCGACGACGCGGCGGAAGCGTTCACGGAAGGCGGTCGGCGAGCCGAACCCCGCCTGGGCGGCGATGCGTTCGACCGGGTGGGCCGTCGTCTCCAGCAGGTGCTGGGCCCGCCGGATCCGGGCCCGGTGCAGCCATTGCAGGGGCGTCGTCCCGGTCTGTTCGCGGAAGCGGCGGTTGAGGGTGCGGGTGCTCATGCCCGCGCGGGACGCGATCTCGTCGAGGGTGAGATCGCGGTCGCAATGGTCCTCCAGCCACCGCAGCACGGGTTCCAGCGTGGCCCCGGCGGGCGTCGGCGGCATGTCGTGGACGATGAACTGGGCCTGGCCGCCCTCCCGTTCGAGCGGCATGACGCACATGCGGGCGGCCTGGGCCGCGACCGCCGAGCCGTGGTCCCTGCGGATCATGTGCAGGCACATGTCCAGCGCCGCCGCGGCGCCGGCCGAGGTGAGGAACTGACCGTTGTCGACGTACAGGACGTCCGGGTCGACCGTCACCTTCGGGTAGCGCTCGGCCAGTTCGCGCGCCGCGAACCAGTGGGTGGTGGCGCGCAGGCCGTCGAGCAGGCCGGTGGCGGCGAAGAGGAACGCGCCCACGCAGATGGAGGCGATGCGCGTGCCGTTCGCCGCGGCCTCGCGCAGCGCCTCGGCGACGCCGTCGGGCAGCGGGTCGGGCGGCTCCTCCACGCCGGGCAGGACGATCGTGTCCGCCTGAGCGAGGGCCTCGAGGCCGTACGGAGTCCGCACGGTGAAGGGTCCCGCGCCGACCTCCCCCGAGGGGTACGGGGAGCAGACCCGCACCCGGTACGCCTCCCGGCCGTCGGGCAGCCGCACCCAGCCGAAGGCGTCGACCGGGACGGACAGATCGAACGGGACGACCCCGTCGAGGGCCAGTACGGCGACGGTGTGCATGGCGAGAGCGTAGAGCGTGGGCCGGCGGCACCCCGGGGGCGGCCCGGCCCCCCCTGGCGGAGGGGACGGCACTCCGGCTCCTCCGGCTTCTCCGGCTCCTCCGGCTCCTCCGGCTCCTCTGGCTCCTCTGGCTCCTCCGGCGAGAATCCGGTGGCCTCTGGCATTTCCGCCACTTCTGCCGGGTCCGCCGCCCGCCTACCGTCGGCCCGTGACCAAGTTCCTGCTCGCTCTCCACGTCCTCGCCGCGATCGTCGCGGTCGGCCCCGTCACCGTCGCGGCCAGCATGTTCCCGCCCGCGGCGCGCCGGGCCCTGCTCGCGCCCGACGACGTGGGGGCGGCCGGGACCGTCCGGTTGCTGCACCGGATCTGCCGGGTCTACGCCGGTCTCGGCATCGCCGTTCCCGTGCTCGGGTTCGCCACGGCGAGCGTGATGGGGGTCATGGGCGACGCCTGGCTGATCGTGTCGGCGGCGCTGACCGTGCTGGCCGCGATCGTCCTCGTCGTCCTGGTGCTGCCCCGGCAGGAGGTGCTCCTGGAGGGCGGCGGCGACCGCGGGACGACCGTGCGGCTCGCCATGTTCACCGGGGTGTTCAACCTGCTGTGGGCCACGGTGACGGTGCTGATGATCGTCCGGCCGGGATCCACCACAGGGGCCTGAACCGCAGCGGTTCAGGCCCCTTCCGGGAGGCGTCGCGCTCGTCTACGCGTTCGCCTTCGTGCCGTCCTCAGACGCCGCCGCCGTCAGCGGCTGGGCGACGTCCTCCAGCGAGCGGCGTTCCGCGCTGACCGCCAGGAAGGCGGCGACGAGGCCCGCCGCGCACATCAGGCCCGCGCCGATCTGGAACGCGAGGACGGTGTCGCCGACGTGGCCCGTGCCGGTGAGGTCGGCGAACAGCAGGGGGCCGCTGATGCCGCCGGCGGCGGTGCCGAGGGCGTAGAAGAAGGCGATGGACATCGCCCGGGTCTCCATCGGGAAGACCTCGGAGACCGTGAGGTAGGCGCTGGAGGCGCCCGCCGAGGCGAAGAACAGCACCGCGCACCAGCACGCCGTCAGCGTGGACGCGCTCAGCGAGCCCTGGTCGAACAGCCAGGCCGTGCCGAACAGGAGCAGCCCGGACAGCAGGTACGTCGACGAGATCATCACCCGGCGGCCGACCGTGTCGAACAGCTTGCCCAGCAGGATCGGGCCGAAGAAGTTGCCGAGCGCGATGACGGCGAAGTAGTAGCCGGTGTCGCCCGTCGGCACGTCGAAGAACGTGGTCAGGATCGCGCCGAAGCCGAAGGTGATCGCGTTGTAGAGGAACGCCTGGCCGATGAAGAGGGAGAAGCCGAGGATCGAGCGCCGGCGGTAGTCGGAGAACACCGTGCGGGCGATCTCCAGGAAGGACACGCTGCGGCGCTGGTGGATGGTCAGCTCGCCCTCGGCCGCCGGAAGCGGCTCACCCTTCTCCTCCTCGACCCGCCGTTCGATGGAGGAGACGATCCGCTCGGCCTCGTCGTCCCGCCCGTGGATCAGCAGCCAGCGCGGACTCTCCGGGACGTGCCGCCGTACGAGCAGGATGACCAGGGAGAGTACGGCGCCCAGCGCGAAAGTCAGACGCCAGCCGACGTTCGCCGCGAACAGGTCCGTGTTCAGCGCGACGATCGACAGCAGCGAACCGCCGACCGCGCCCAGCCAGAAGCTGCCGTTGATCATCAGGTCCACACGGCCCCGGTACTCCGCCGGGATGAGCTCGTCGATCGCCGAGTTGATCGCCGCGTACTCGCCGCCGATGCCGAAGCCGGTCAGGAAGCGGAAGAGCAGGAACCACCAGGTGTCGAAGGAGACCGCGGTCAGGGCCGTGGCCACGAGGTACACCGCGAGGGTGATCATGAAGAGTTTCTTGCGGCCCCAGCGGTCGGTCAGCCGGCCCCAGAACAGCGCGCCGAGGCAGGCGCCCGCGACGTACAGGGCGGCGGCGATGCCCGTGACCTGGCCGGAGGAGATCGGCAGGCCGCTGCCGGGCTCGGACAGCCGGCTGGCGATGTTGCCGACGACCGTGACCTCCAGGCCGTCGAGGATCCACACGGTGCCGAGGCCGATGACGACCGTCCAGTGCCAGCGGGACCAGGGCAGACGGTCGAGTCTGGCGGGGATGTCGGTGGTGATGGTTCGGCCGGTCTTGGCCTCTGCGGTGGTCATGGGCTCCCTCCTCGTCGAGCGGACCTCGGCACGAGTGCCCTGACGCTGCCGCTTTAGGCCGGGTGGGGTGGGGTGAGGTGCCCTCCGCTTGTCGGGTGCTCGGTGTTCACGCCGGCGTTGACCGGGGGCTGCCGCCCCCAGGCCCCCGCTTCGGCCCTGGACGGGCCTGGTCCTCAAGCTCCCCCAGAGGGGGGACCCCCAGACGGGCTGAGTGACACCACCCGGCGCCCGCAAGCACCGCCCGTCACGCCCCCAAGCCCCTCGCCACCGCGTAGATCACCAGTCCCGCCAGTGAACCGACCACCGTGCCGTTGATGCGGATGAACTGGAGGTCCCGGCCGATGTGGGCCTCGATCTTGCGGGTGGTGTGTTCGGCGTCCCAGCTCGCGACCGTGTCGGTGATCAGGGAGGTGATCTCACGGCGGTACGTCGTCACGACGTGCACCGCCGCGCCCTCCACCCAGCTGTCCACCTTCTCCTGGACCTTGGGCTCGTGGGCCATCCGGCCGCCCAGGGAGAGCAGTGAGGCGCGGACGCGCAGCCTGAGCTCACTGCGTTCGTCCTCCGCCGCGGCGACGATCATGGACCGTACGGCGGTCCAGGCCGACGCGATGAGGTCCTGGACCTCGCCGCGCCCGAGCACCTCGCCCTTGAGCCGTTCCACCCGCGCGCGTGTGTCGCCGTCGGACTGGAGGTCGGAGGCGAAGTCGCTGAGGAAGCGGTCCAGGGCGCCGCGGGCCGGGTGGGACGGCATGTCCCGCATCTCGGTGCAGAACCGGAGCAGTTCCTTGTAGACGCGTTCGCCGACCTTCTTGTCGACGAACCGCGGGGTCCAGCCGGGCGCGCCGCCCTGGACCGCGTCCATCACGGAGTCGGCGTGCAGGACCAGCCAGTCGTGCGCACGCGAGACCACCAGGTCGACGGCGCGGCGGTGACCGCCGTCGGCGACGATCTTCTCCAGCATCTTGCCCATGCCGGGGGCGATCTCCCGGGCGTCGGCGCGGCGGGTGATCGCCTCGCCGACCACCGCCTGCACGTCGGAGTCGCGCAGCACGGTCAGCGCGCCGCGCAGCGCGGTCGCCAGCTCCGCCGTCACCCGGTCGGCGTTGCCCGGCTCCGCCAGCCAGGCGCCCAGCCTGCTGCCGATGCCGACGGCGCGCAGCCGCTGCCGTACGACGTCCTCGGAGAGGAAGTTCTCGCCGACGAACTCGCCCAGGGAGATGCCGAGCTGGTCCTTCTTGGTGGGGATGATCGCCGTGTGCGGGATGGGCAGGCCCAGCGGGCGGCGGAAGAGGGCGGTGACGGCGAACCAGTCGGCGAGCGCGCCGACCATGCCGGCCTCGGCCGCGGCCGCCACGTATCCGGCCCAGGCGCCGGCGCCGTGGTGTGCGGCGAGTTCGGCGAGGACGTACACCACGGCGACGAACAGCAGCAGGCCGGTCGCGGTGATCTTCATCCGGCGCACGCCGCGGCGGCGCTCCTCGTCGGCGGCGCTGAAGACGGTCATGGCGCGTGCCGTGCCCGCGCGCCCGGCCGCTCCGGCGGCCGCCGCCTCACCGGCTCCCGGCCGCTCGTCCGCTCCGGCTTGCGTCTGTGTATGCGTCTGCGTACGGTCCATCCGCTCCACCCGTTCCGGTCCCCCACGTCCCACACATGGACATTCTCCCTTCCTGACCGACTCCCGGAACGGAACAGGAGTTCCCTTCGTCTGTCTGTCGGGGAGTTCGACGGCGATCTCCCGTATGCCGTCGGGAGCCTCGGCGCTCCCCCGCCCGAGGAGATTCACCACCGCATGTCCGCCACCCGGCACATCGCCCTGCCGGCCGCCCTCCTCGCCGTGATCGTGTCAGTCTCCGCCGTCGTCTTCCTGAGCGTCGATGCCGCCGACGGCCGTCACGGCGACTCCCCGGGCACGGTCCGCCCACCGCACGGCGCCGCCGCGCCCGCCGGGGTCTGGGTCGGCACCTGGGCCGCCGCGCCCGTGGCCGGCGAGCCGGGCACCCGGGCGACCGGCATGGCGGGCCGCACGGTGCGCAACGTCGTCCACACCAGCGTCTCCGGCACGAGTGCCCGCATCACGCTGTCCAATCTCTACGGCACCCTGCCGCTGCGCGTCACCGCCGCCACCCTCGCCGTCGCGGACGACGACGGCGGCCCGGCGGCAGCCGACGGCACCCTGCGCCGGCTCACCTTCGGCGGGCGCGGCTCGGTCGTCGTCCCGGCGGGCGGGCAGGCCGTCAGCGACGCCGTCGCCCTCGACATCCCAGGGGACTGCGACGTGCTGGTCAGCACCTACACGCCGGCCTCGTCCGGACCGGTCACCTACCACCCGTACGCCCGCAGGACCAGCTACGTCGCCGTCGGCGAGCACACCGGGGACACCGCGGGGGACGTCTACACCGGCCAGATCGGCTCCTGGCGCTACCTCACCGCCCTGGACGTGCTCAGCCACGAGGCCGACGGAACCGTCGTCGCCTTCGGGGACTCCCTGACCGACGGTGTCACCTCCACCCTGAACGCCGACCGCCGCTATCCCGACGTGCTGTCCGAGCGGCTGCGCGCCGCCGCCTCCCACGGCCGGGACACGCCGCGCTACGGCGTCGTCAACGCGGGCATCAGCAGCAACCGGGTCCTCGCCGACGGCGGCGGGACGGCGGGCAACGCGAGCGGGATCAAGCGGTTCGCGCGGGACGTCCTCGCCCGTCCGCACGTCAAGGCCGTCGTGATCGACCTCGGCGTCAACGACATCCTGCGCCACCCGGCCGGCGGCGACGCCGACGCGATCCTCGCCGGGCTGCGCACGCTGGTGAGCCGCGCCCACGCCCACGGCGTCAAGGCCGTCGGCGCCACCCTGATGCCCTTCCGGGGCCACCACTCCTACTCGGACGCGCGGGAGGCGACCCGGCTGCGGGTCAACGCGGAGATCCGGTCGGGATCCGTCTTCGACGAGGTCGTCGACGTCGACCAGGCGCTGCACGACCCTTACGACCCCCGTCAGCTGCGGCCGGAGTACGACTCGGGGGACCACCTCCACCCCAGCGACCTCGGGTACCGGCGGATGGCGCAGGCCGTCGAGTTGGCGCAGCTTAAGGCGACGGCTCCGGGCCGGCTGTGACGCGGGCGCCTGCCCGGCTGTGACGCGCGGGCACCCTCCCCCGGCTGTGACGCGGGCGGGCCAGGCGGCGGGTCAGTGCTCCCAGTGCCGCCGGCCGTCCCGTCGCCCTTGGTCGAGCTCCCGCCGGCCGTCCCCGCCCTCCAGCCGCTCGCCGTTCGCCCCGCCCGCCTCGCTCCCCTTGCGTCGCTTGCGCTCGATCCCCACGCCGCCCCAGAACGCGAAGCCCGTCACCACCACCCGCGGTGCGCCCCGCTCCGCCGGCACGCCGTCCTCGCCGTGGTCGAAGCCGCCCATGACGCCCAGGCCCCGCACCACGACCTCCACGCCCGGCGGCACGACCACGCTGATCCCGCCCATGATCGCCACGCAGTTGAGGACGACCTCCCCGGCCGCGAAGTCCGCCTCACGCAGGTCGATCTCGCCCCCGCCCCAGAAGGCGACGGTGTTGAAGCGCCGCGGGACAGTCCACCGCCCCCTGCGCTGGAACCCGGACATCACCGCGACGGCCCACCCCGACGTCCCCTCTCCGCCGACGATCCGCCCAGCCCAACTCCCCGGTCGCGCGGGCTCCTTGCTCATCGGCACCGGGGCGGCGCCTCCCGCCGCGGGGAGATCACGGGTGATCGGAGCGAGCTCGCCGTACGTCCGCGCCCGGTACACGGCGTCCAGCCGCTCCTCGAACTCCCCCATGTCGAGGCGCCCTTCGGCGAGCGCGTCCCGCAGGACCTCGGCGACTCGTTCACGATCGGCGTCGGAAGCGCGCAACTCCGGGGCATCCTCGGTCATGGCAGCAGCCTACGAGTTCCCGGCGGCGGGCACTACGCGATCGCGCCGGGCGTCGTACGGTGCAGCATCTCGGCGATCACCGCCTCGATGTCCGGCTCCCGCACCGACAGGTCCACCAGCGGGTACCGGGCCGCGACCGCCGCCACCAGCGGCGCCGCCGACTGCGACGCAGGGAACGCCAGCCACTGCCGCGGCCCGTCCACCCGTACGACCCGGGCCGGCGGCGGCGCGTCGATCGGCGGCAGCTCCCGCTCCAGGTCGACCACCAGCAACCGTTCGCTCTCCCCCGCCTCGTGCAGCCCGGCGAGCGGACCGTCGTACATCATCCGCCCGTGGTCGATGACCATCACGCGGGAGCACAACTGCTCGATGTCCTGGAGGTCATGGGTGGTGAGCAGGACCGTCGTGGCGCGCTCGGCGTTCAACTCCCGCAGGAACTCACGGACCCTGGCCTTGGACACGACGTCCAGGCCGATCGTCGGCTCGTCGAGGTAGAGGACCTCCGGGTCGTGCAGCAGGGCGGCCGCGATATCGCCGCGCATCCGCTGCCCGAGCGACAGCTGCCGCACGGGCACGTCCAACAGCTCGCCCAGACCGAGCAGTTCGACCAGCCGGTCGAGGTTCTCGCGGTAACGGGCCTGCGGGATGCGGTACATGCGGTGCGCGAGCCGGTAGGAGTCGATGAGCGGCAGGTCCCACCACAGCGTGGTCCGCTGCCCGAACACCACCCCCATGCGATGGGCGAGCCGGGCGCGTTCACGCGACGGGTCGATGCCCGCCACCCGCACCCGGCCCCCGCTCGGCACCAGGATCCCGGTCAGCATCTTGATCGTCGTCGACTTCCCCGCGCCGTTCGGCCCGATGTAGCCGACCATCTCGCCGCGCGCCACGGTGAAGGAGATCGAGTCGACCGCCCGCACCCGCCGCAGCTCCCGCTTCAGCAGACCCGTCCTCTTGCGCACGTCGAAGACCTTCTCGACCCGGTCCACCTCGATGAACGCCGGCCCCACCGGCTCCGCCCCGTCCATGGGCCTCCTCAACTTCCCGTGCTCCGATACGACCGCAGCCCCGCCCGCCAGGCCAGCCCCGCGAGCACGCAGCACACGACCGCAACCAACGGCGGTGCGAACGCGGCTCCTTGAGGCAGCCCCAGCGGATACGGCCGCCCCAACAGGTAAGCGGCGGGAACCCAGTTGACGAACGCCAGCGGCAACAGGAACGTCACCCCGCGCACCAGCTCCCTGCCGAACACCGTCGGCGGGTACTGCAGCAGCGTCTGACCGCCGAACGTGAACGCCGCCTGCACCTCCGCCGCGTCCCGGGCGAGGAACTGGAAGGCCGCGCCCGCCACGTTCACCGCCGAGAAGATCACCGCGCCGCACACCAGCATCACCGGCACGAGCAGCACCTTGACGAGCGTCCACCGGACGTCCAGGGAGGCCAGCGCCCAGCCCAGCACCAGCGCCCCCTGGACGATCCGGGCGACCCGGCGCGGCGCGAACCGGTCCGCGGCGACCTGGGCCAGCACCGGCGCCGGCCGCACCAGCAGCGTGTCGAGCGTGCCGTCACGCACCCGCGCGCCCAGCCGGGACGCCGAGCCGATCGCCAGCTCGGCGCAGCCGAAGCTGGTCGCCGACAGGCCGTACAGCAGGGCGACCTCGGGCAGCGTGTAGCCGCCCAGGACGTCGACCTGCGAGAACATCAACAGGATCGCCACGAAGTCGAGCCCGGTCACCAGCAGCCCGCCGAGCACCGTCATCACGAACGACGCCCGGTAGGCGAACGTGGAGCGCACCCACATCCCGGCGATCAGCCGGTAGGCGCGCAGGCCTTCGAGCACCCGGCCGCCCGCGCCCGGGCTCCGGCCGTCGTGGAAGCCGTGGCCCTTCTCACCGGGTCCCGGGCCGTCGTGCAAGCCCCGGCCCGCCTCGCCCGGCCCCCGGCCGTCGTGCAAGCCCCGGCCCGGCCCGCCCTGCCCCGGCACCCCGGCCGCCTCACCCACCCTGGACCACCACCCGTCGCGTCGCCGCCGCCTGCACCGCACGCCCCGCCGCCAGCAGCGCCACCGCCCACGCCGCCTGGAAGGCGAAGGCGTGCGCCCAGTGAGCCTCCCCCATGAGCACATCGGCCGGCATCTGCAGCTGCGCCGCCCACGGCAGCACCCGCACGACCTCCCCCAACGGCCCCGGCACGGCGTTCAGCGGCAGCGTCATGCCCGAACAGAAGACCCCCGTGATCATCAGCGCCTGGAGCGCGCCCGTGCCGTCCAGCAGCCAGAAACCGCTCAGCGCCACCAGATAGCGGATGGCGAAGCTCACCACCATCGCCAGCAGCACCGCCACCAGGAAGGCCGCCCAGAGCGCCGGATCGGCCGGAAGCGCGGTGGGGAAGACCAGCGCGCCGAAAGCGAACGGCACCACCCCGCGCCCCAGCAGCTGGAACAGCGCCCGCCCCAGGTCGTTCGCCAGCCACCACAGCTGAAGGTCCGCCGGCCGGTACAGGTCGACCGCCACGTCCCCGGTGCGCACCCGCTCCATGAACTCGGTCTCGAAACCGCCGCCCTGGATCGCCAGCGTCGCGTACAGCGCCTGGCCCAGCCACACGAACGTGACGGCCTGCGCCTGGTCGTAGCCGCCGAGCTGCGGCCGCTCGTCCCACAGCGCCAGATACGTGTACACCAGGATCAGCCCGAAGACGGTGTTGGTGAACACCCCCGCGGCCGTGGCCGTCCGGTACGTCGCGTACCGTCTGAAACCGCCCGTTGCCACGGCCGCGTACAACCGCACCGCACCCACGGCACCCGTTCCTTCCCAACCGGGCCGCCCGCCCGGCCCGCCGACACCGAAGCGCAGGAGCCTAGTGCGCGGACACGACGACGTGCCAGGCGTTTTCCGGCATGACGCGGCGACAGACGCCGCACCGCCGACCGGCCGCACAACGCGTGCCGATTGCCGGGAACGGAACGGTTGGTGCGAGAGTCTTCAACAGGGGGCGCAGAACGCGCACGAGGCGTACGGAAAACGTACGACGCGAAACAGGAGTCCGAGCAACACATGAGCGACGATCCGCAGCCGCAGAAGCCGACCGAGGGCTGGGCGGCCCCCGCAGAGCCCGAGGCGGCAGAGCCCGGACCGCCGACGGAGGGGAAGAAGCCCAAGCGGCCCAAGCGCACCGGCTGGCGCCGGCTGCTGCCCACCTGGCGGATGGTGCTCGGCGCCTTCGTCATCTGCGCGATGGTCCTGGCCGCCCTGTTCTTCCTCGGCTACTCCATGGTGAAGATCCCGCCCGCCAACGCCCTCGCCACCAAGCAGAGCAACGTCTACCTCTACGCGGACGGCACCGAGATCGCCCGCGACGGCGAGGTCAACCGCGAGAACGTCACCCTCGCGCAGATCTCCAAGCCGGCCCAGCACGCCATACTGGCCGCCGAGGACCGCGACTTCTACACCGAGTCCGCCGTCGACCCCAAGGCGATGCTGCGCGCCGGCTGGAACACCGCACTCGGCAAGGGCAAGCAGTCCGGCTCCACCATCACCCAGCAGTACGTGAAGAACTACTACCTCGCCCAGGAACAGACCGTCACCCGCAAGGTGAAGGAGTTCTTCATCGCCATCAAGCTGGACCGCGAGACCTCCAAGGACGAGATCCTCGAGGGCTACCTCAACACCAGCTTCTTCGGCCGCAACGCCTACGGCATCCAGGCCGCCGCCCAGGCCTACTACGGCATCGACGCCTCCGAGCTCACCGCCGGCCAGGGCGCCTACCTCGCCGCGCTGGTCAACGCGCCCAGCCAGTACGACGTGACCGCCCACCCCGAGAACCAGAAGGCCGCCGAGTCCCGCTGGAACTACGTCCTCAACGGCATGGTCGACAAGGGCTGGCTCCCCCCGTCCGAGCGCACCGGCATGAAGTTCCCCGCGCCCAAGGAGACCTCCGGCGCCGACACCGGCATGTCCGGGCAGCGCGGCTACCTCGTGCGCGCCATCAAGGACGAGCTGATCCGCGGCGGCATCGTCGACGAGAAGTCCCTCGACACCGGCGGCTACCGCATCACCACCACCCTGCAGAAGAAGAAGCAGGACGCCTTCGTCGACGCCGTCAACGACCAGCTGATGTCCAAGCTGGACAAGAACAAGCGCAAGGTCGACGGCTACGTCCGCGCCGGCGGCGCCTCCGTCGACCCGAAGACCGGCAAGGTCGTCGCCATGTACGGCGGCATCGACTACGTCAAGCAGTACACCAACAACGCCACCCGCCGGGACTTCCAGGTCGGCTCCACCTTCAAGCCGTTCGTGTTCACCTCGGCCGTCGAGAACGACTCCTCCACCCAGGACGGCCGGCGCATCAACCCGAACACGATCTACGACGGCAGCAACAAGCGCCCCGTCCAGGGCTGGAGCGGCGGCGCCTACAGCCCCGAGAACGAGGACGACGGCGACTACGGCGACATCACCGTGCGCGAGGCCACCGACAAGTCCGTCAACTCGGTGTACGCGCAGATGGCCGTGGACGTCGGCCCCGCCAAGGTCAAGCGGACCGCCCTCGACCTGGGCCTGCCCGCCGACACCCCCGAACTCCAGCCGTACCCCTCGGTCGCGCTGGGCGTCGCCACCGCCAGCGTCCTGGACATGGCGGAGGCCTACGCGACGCTCGCCAACCACGGCAAGCACGGCCCGTACACGATGATCGAGAAGGTGCAGAGGGGCGGCACCGACGTCGACGTGCCGAAGCGCAAGACCAGCCAGGCCGTCTCCCGCGAGGCCGCCGACACCACCACCTCCGTCCTGCGCAGCGTCGTCGAGAACGGCACCGCCACCAAGGCCCTCAAGGCGGACCGCCCCGCCGCCGGCAAGACCGGCACCGCCGAGGAGGACACCGCCGCCTGGTTCGCCGGCTACACCCCCGACCTCGCCACCGTCGTCTCCGTGATGGGCCAGGACCCGGTCACCGCCGCCCACAAGTCGCTCTACGGCGTGATGGGCCTGGACCGCATCAACGGCGGCGGCGCGCCCACGCAGATCTGGGCGCAGTACACCAAGGAGGCCCTCAAGGGCACCCCGGCCCGGGACTTCGACCTCGAGGTCGAGGAGGGCTCCGCGGAGTCGGTCGCCCCGCCGGCCCAGCCCTCGCAGGCCCAGTCCTCGCCGAACACGCAGGAAGGTCCGGCCACGAACCGGCCCAGCAACAGCACCCCCAGCACCGACGGCGGCACCACCGGCAGCGGCGGCCCGACGACGGGCGGCGGGGCGAGCCAGGGCACGGCGACCGGCGGCACCGCCACCAGCGGCGCCACCAGCGACGGCGCCACCGGGAACACCTCCGACGGCGGGGCTACCGGCGACGCCTCCGACGGCGGCGCGACCGGGGAGACGACCGCCGACGGCGGCACGGCCACGGACGGCGGCGCCACCACCGCCGGCGGCGGCACACCGGGCACACCCGGAGGCACCGGCCCCTAGGGGCCTGGGTCCTGTGGCCTGAGGTCCAGTGGCCTGAGGTCCAGTGGTCCGAGGTCTAGTGGCCCGAGGTCGCCTTGAGCCCCACCACGGCGACCAGCAGCAGACACACGAAGAAGATCCGGGCGGCGGTCGCCTGCTCACCCAGCACCACCATGCCGAGCACCGCCGCACCGGCCGCCCCGATCCCCACCCACACGCCGTAGGCGGTGCCGATGGGCAGCGAGCGGGTGGCGTACGACAGCAACAGCATGCTGGCGACGATGCCGGCGCCGGTGAACAGGCTGGGGACGAGACGGGTGAAGCCGTCGGTGTACTTCATGCCGACCGACCAGGCGACCTCGAGCAGACCGGCGAGAACGAGCAGAACCCACGCCACGGTGAGCACCTCCGGGACACTGACGTAGACGGAGAACGGGGGTGCGTCGTCTTTGCCTGCGTCATCCCGGTACGGCGCGTCTCGTCGGGCGTCGTCCACGCTAGCAAACAAGCGGGAGGGGGCCGGTGACCTGGGTCACCGGCCCCCTCCCGTCCGTCGGTTCCGCCTCAGAGGTACAGGCCCGTCGAGTCCTCCGAGCCCTCGAAGCGGTCCGCGGCCACCGCGTGCAGGTCGCGCTCACGCATCAGCGAGTACGCGATGCCCCGCACCTCCACCTCGGCCCGGTCCTCCGGATCGAACAGGACCCGGTCGCCCGGCTCCACCGTGCGTACGTTCTGCCCCACCGCGACGACCTCGGCCCACGCGAGCCGACGGCCCACCGCCGCCGTCGCCGGGATCAGGATCCCGCCGCCGGACCGGCGCTCGCCCTCGCCGGCGTCCTGCCGGACGAGGACACGGTCGTGCAGCATCCGGATGGGAAGCTTGTCGTGCTGGGTGCTGTGCTCGCCTCTGTTACCGCTCACGCCTTCGAACCTACCTGCCTCGGCCGGACGGGGACGCCCTCGGGTCAGCCCTTGCGACGCCGGGTGCTCAGGGCCAGCAGCCCCACCACGCCGACCACGACCAGGGCGAGGGGCACGACGCGCTCCAGCCGCGGGGCGCCCTCCTCGTCCACCAACTGCGCCCGCACATCGCTCACAGCCCGGTTGACCTGCACATAGGCCCTTCCGAGCGTGTGGTCGACGTTGGCGACGACCTTGGCCTTGGCGTCCCCGACGATCGTCTTGGGATGCACCCGCACCCCGATCTCGTCGAGTGTCTCGGCCAGCGTTTCACGGCGGCGCCTGATGTCCGCCTCGATCTGCGCCGGGGTTCTGGTGTCCGACGTGTCCGCCACGGTGGGGCCTCCGAAGTGAGCCGACGTTCGTACGTGTCCTGGACAGTCTGTCAGCTCCGTCCACGGCCGCACTGTCAGGGACCCCGGTTACGCTGGTCCGATGAGCGAGCGACTCCAGCCCGGGGACGTGGCCCCCGCCTTCACCCTCCCCGACGCCGACGGCAACGAGGTGTCCCTGTCGGACCACAAGGGCCGCAAGGTCATCGTCTACTTCTACCCGGCCGCGCTGACGCCCGGCTGCACCAAGCAGGCCTGCGACTTCACCGACAACCTCGACGTGCTGGCGGGCGCGGGGTACGACGTCATCGGCGTCTCCCCGGACAGCCCCGAGAAGCTGGGCAAGTTCCGCGACAAGGAATCCCTCCGGGTCACCCTGCTGGCCGACCCCGAGAAGAAGGTCCTCGACGCGTACGGCGCCTTCGGCGAGAAGAAGAACTACGGCAAGACGTACCTGGGCGTCATCCGCTCCACCATCGTGGTGGACGAGGAGGGCAAGGTGGAACGGGCCCTGTACAACGTCCGCGCCACGGGCCACGTCGCCAAGATCATCAAGGACCTCGGCATCTGAATCCCCCACCCACGGCCCGCCCCGACACCCCCGGCGCGGGCCCCACCCCTCCCACGTGACCGTCCGACAATCGGTTCGTTACTCCGTACGAGCCCACGAACAGGCGGCCGAGGACGGAGGGGACCATGGGGGCGCGGAACGCGTCGCAACGATCGGACGTGTACGACCGGGAACGGCTCGCCTCAGAGGTTGCCGAAGCTCGTAACTGGGCGGACTTGATGCGGCGGCTCGGTCTCGCCCCGAGTGGCGGCCGGCGGCGGGTGCTGCAGAAGGAAGTCACCCGCCACGGACTCGACACCAGCCACTTCGTCAAGCGCAGCCCCTGGCGCAAGTATCCCGATGCCGCCATCGCAGAAGCTGCCGCCTCGTCGTCGTCGCTCAGGGAAGTGGCTCTGAAGCTGGGTGCCGTCCCCGCGACGGGGACGCTCTCCCACATCCGACGCCGCATCGCCGCGGCAGGCATCGACATCAGTCATTTCCCCGGCATCGACCGCCCCGAACCGGACCTGCCCTTCACGCCCGATGAACTCCGGGTCGCCGCTGCCGAAGCGACCAGCGTGCGTGGCGCAGCGCGCGCACTGGGCGTTCCCGACGACAGCCGCTCCCGGGCGGCGCTGGGCCGCATGCTGGCTGCACACCGCATCGACGTCAGCCACTTCTCTCACCGGCGAACGGCCATCGACGAAGACGAGCTGCGCAGTCTGGTGGCGGATGCCACCAGTTACGCGGACGTCATGCGTGGTCTCGGCATGGAGGTCAAGGACACCAATCACCGTCGCGTGAGGCGGGCCATTTCACGCCTCGACGTCGACACCAGCCACTTCAGGCGCAGGTCCTGGGGACGGCCGGAACGCCCGGCTCCGGCGCCGACCGCGCAGCGAGTGCTGGTCATGCTGCCGGAGCAGGCGGGGCGGACGAACAGGACCCGCCTGCATCAGGCTCTGACCGAGATCGGGGTGCCGTACGCCTGTGCGGAGTGCGGTAACACCGGAGAGTGGCGAGGACGCCCGATCACCTTGCAGATCGACCACGTCGACGGGAACTGGCGGGACAATCGCCCGGCGAACCTGCGGTATCTCTGCCCCAACTGCCACGCGTTGACGGACACGTGGTGCCGCCGCAAAACCGGTGCGCCCTCGCCGGACGGCACGACAGGCCCGTACACTGAGTGCCGCGGTCGAGCATGATGACCGCTTTTGAGCGGCCGTGATGGAATCTGGCAGTCATGCTGGTTTTAGGTACCAGTGGGTTCACACCCGTGTGGGTTCGAATCCCACCGGCCGCACCACAGAGGGGCCGCCCCACCAGGCGGCCCCTTTCTCGTGTCCGCTCAGCCCAGCAGTTCCCGTACGGCTGGTACCAGGGCTCGGAAGGCCTTTCCTCGGTGGCTGATCGCGTTTTTTTCGGCCGGGGACAGTTCCGCGCAGGTGCGGGTCTCGCCCTCGGGGACGAGGATCGGGTCGTAGCCGAAGCCGTTCGTGCCGGTGGGGGTGTGGCGCAGGGTGCCCCTCAACCGGCCTTCCACCACTCGTTCCGTGCCGTCGGGCAGGGCCAGGGCCGCCGCGCAGGCGAAGTGGGCGCCGCGGTGTTCCTCGGCGATGTCGGAGAGCTGGGCCAGGAGGAGGTCCAGGTTGGCCTTGTCGTCGCCGTGGCGGCCGGACCAGCGGGCCGAGAAGATGCCGGGGGCGCCGCCCAGGACGTCGACGCAGAGGCCGGAGTCGTCGGCGACGGCGGGCAGGCCGGTGGCGCGGGCGAGGGCGTGGGCCTTGAGGAGGGCGTTCTCGGCGAAGGTGACGCCGGTCTCCTTGACGTCGGGCACGTCGGGATAGGCCTCCGCGCCGACGAGGTCGTGGGGCAGTCCTGCGTCGGCGAGGATCGACCTGAGTTCGGTGATCTTTCCGGCGTTGCGGGTGGCGAGGATCAGGCGGGTCATGGCCCCCAGTATCGCGGGGCCGCCGCCCGGCGTGCGCGGCGGTGACCGGCCCGGCCGCTGCAAGGACCTCTAAGGCGTGCAGACCTTCGTCAGTTCGCCCGCCGCGTCGGTGACGGGGCTGAGGTCGGGGGTCGCGTCGCCGTTCTTGACGGCGGTGCGGACGTTGCGGACGGCGGTGGTCAGGTCGTCCACCGCCTTGTCGACGTCGGCGTCGTCGGTGGTGTCGCCGATCTTGGTGAGGTTCTTGTCGATGGAGTCGAGGGACTCCTCGAGCTGGGTGGGGTCGTCGGAGGCGTTCTGCACGGCCTGCTGGAGCTCGGTGACGCTGTCGGCGATGGCGTCGGCGGTCTGGACGCAGTCCAGCGCCTTGTTGACGGCGTCGCAGCCGGTGGTGAATGCGGCCGTGAGCCCGAAGGCCGCCACGGCGGCGGCGGTTGCGGCGATACGGCGACGGCGGCGTCGTCTCTCGGCCATGGTGATGGTCCTCCCCTTGCACAGCCCCGAGGGCCCCCGTGCGCTGACTGGCCGGGCGTGCGGCGGTGAGCCGTGCGCCCTTACCCCTAGACGCGAGCGCGGGCGACCTGGTTGCCCGCCCCCGGCCGCCCGTCCCGGCCTGTCCTCCCCGATGTGCCCCTGTGCCGGCCGGCGCTAGCGTTCGAGGACGGCGTCGAGTGCGGTGCGCTGGAGGGCGGTGAGTTCCTTGCAGCCCGAAACGGCGAGGTCGAGAAGGGAGTTGAGCTCGTCGCGGGCGAACGGCTCGGCTTCGGCGGTGCCCTGGACCTCGACGAAGCGGCCGTCGCCGGTGCAGACGACGTTCATGTCGGTCTCGGCGCGGACGTCCTCCTCGTAGCAGAGGTCGAGGAGGGGGATCTGGCCGACGATGCCGACGGAGACGGCGGAGACGGTGCCGGTGAGGGGCCGGCGGCCGGCCTTGATGAGCTTCTTGCCCTGGGCCCAGGTGATGGCGTCGGCGAGGGCGACGTACGCGCCGGTGATGGCGGCGGTGCGGGTGCCGCCGTCGGCCTGGAGGACGTCGCAGTCGAGGACGATGGTGTTCTCGCCGAGTGCCTTGTAGTCGATGACGGCGCGCAGGGAGCGGCCGATGAGGCGGCTGATCTCGTGGGTGCGGCCGCCGATCTTGCCACGGACGGATTCGCGGTCGCCGCGGGTGTTGGTGGCGCGGGGCAGCATGGAGTATTCGGCGGTGACCCAGCCTTCGCCGCTTCCCTTGCGCCAGCGGGGGACGCCTTCGGTGACGGAGGCGGTGCAGAAGACCTTGGTGTCGCCGAAGGAGATGAGGACGGAGCCCTCGGCGTGCTTGCTCCAGCCGCGTTCGATGGTGACAGGGCGGAGCTGATCGGGCGTGCGGCCGTCGATTCGAGACATGGCGTCGAGCCTAGCGGGAGGAAGGGAACGCGACGGGCCCCTCCCCGTGGAATGGGAGGGGCCCGTCAGCGGTGGACGGCGGGGTTCACATCATGTCTTCGATCTCGGTCGCGATCGGGTCGGCGTCGGTGCCGATGACGACCTGGATGGCGGTGCCCATCTTGACGACGCCATGGGCGCCGGCGGCCTTGAGGGCGGCGTCGTCGACCAGAGAGGGGTCGGAGACCTCGGTGCGCAGGCGCGTGATGCAGCCTTCGATCTCCTCGATGTTGTCGATGCCGCCGAGCCCGGCGACGATCTTCTCAGCCTTGCTGGCCATGTTCGGTCTCCCTGAATTCCCTGGTGTGCGAACCGTTTTGTCGCAGTAACCCACATTCGGCCCAACTTCGCGAGCGATCGCGTCGTGGATGCCGAAGGATGGCGGCACAGTGACGTAATCGTCGGTAGTTGGTCTACACCACCTGACAGGCGGTCGCCAAACCATGAGTGCCGAGAGTGCCGGAAGCACCGCGCCGGGGCAGGTGAGCCCCGCGCGCGCTCGCTGGAACAGCGCGTTCCAGGGGCTGCAGAAGATGGGCCGCAGTCTTCAGCTGCCCATCGCGGTGCTGCCGGCCGCCGGCATTCTCAACCGGCTGGGGCAGCCGGACGTGTTCGGGGACGAGGGGCTGGGGTGGACGAACGTCTCCAGGGTGATGGTGGGTGCGGGCGGGGCGCTGCTGGACGGGCAGTTGGGGCTGCCGCTGCTGTTCTGCGTGGGTGTGGCGATCGGGATGGCGAGGAAGGCGGACGGTTCGACGGCGCTCGCGGCGGTGGTGGGTTTCCTCGTCTACTACAACGTGCTGCGGCAGTTCCCGGAGGACTGCCCCGGGGGTTCGCGGGCGGTGCCGGGGATCGGCTGCCAGGCGACGCTCGACGGGACGGTGACGGCGTTCACCTATCAGAACCCGGGGGTGTTCGGCGGCATCGTGATGGGTCTGACGGCCGCGTACTTCTGGCAGCGGTTCCATCGGACGCGGCTGGTGGACTGGCTGGGCTTCTTCAACGGGCGGCGGCTGGTGCCGATCATCATGGCGTTCGTGGCGATCGCGTTCGCGGCGCTGTGTCTGTGGGTGTGGCCGCCGATCGGCAGCGGGCTGGAGAGTTTCAGCGACTGGCTGGACGGTCTGGACGCCTGGGGTGCGGGCATCTTCGGTGTGGCGAACCGGGCGCTGCTGGTGATCGGGCTGCACCAGTTCCTGAACGTGCCCATCTGGTTCCAGTTCGGCAGTTACACCAAGCCGGACGGGACGGTGGTGCACGGTGACATCAACATGTTCCTGGCGGGGGATCCGGACGCGGGGCAGTTCACCTCGGGGTTCTTCCCGATCATGATGTTCGCGCTGCCGGCGGCGGCTCTGGCGATCATGCACACCGCGCGTCCTGAGCGGCGCAAGGAGGTCGGCGGGCTGATGCTGTCGGTGGCGCTGACGTCGTTCGTCACGGGGATCACGGAGCCGATCGAGTACTCGTTCCTGTTCGTGGCGCCGCTGCTGTACGCGCTGCACGCGGTGCTGACGGGTGTGTCGATGGCGGTGACCTGGGGGCTGGGGGTGCACGACGGGTTCAGTTTCTCGGCGGGTCTCATCGACTACGTCATCAACTGGAACCTGGCGACGAAGCCGTGGGCGATCGTCCCGATCGGTCTGTGCTTCGCGGCCGTGTACTACGTCGTCTTCCGGTTCGCGATCACGAGGTTCGACCTGAAGACTCCGGGGCGTGAGGCGGAGGAGGAGCGGGAGGACGCCACGAAGGCCTGACGCGGCGCCTGCGCGGGGCCCCTGGACCGTCGGTCCGGGGGCCTTTTCGCGTGCCCGGCGGGGAGGGTCGGGGCGGGTGCCGGGCGTAGCGCTTCTGTGATGGTTCCGGCGGTTCCTTATCTCGCCTTCATCGTGCTACAACAGGTCTACACCACCCAGTGGTTTAGACCAGAGACGCTGCCGTCCCTTCCCCCTTTTCCCCGGACGGCGCCTTGCCCTCCCGGCCTGCGTCCGGGGGTCTCAGGAGGAGAATGTGACCACGGCCAGCGCCGCTCCCGCGGCTGACAAGAACAAGGGCGCCGGTGTGATGGCCGTGCTCCAGCGCATCGGGCGCAGCCTCATGCTGCCGGTGGCCGTGCTGCCCGCCGCCGCCCTTCTGGTGCGCCTGGGCAACGACGACATGCTCGGGCGCTCGTCGTTCCCCACCTTCCTCACGAAGATCGCCGGGTTCATGGCGGCGGGCGGCAACGCGATCCTCGACAACATGGCGCTGCTGTTCGCCGTGGGCATCGCGATCGGCTTCGCCAAGAAGTCGGACGGCTCCACGGCGCTCGCCGCGGTCGTCGGCTACCTGGTCTTCAAGAACGTGCTCGCCACGTTCACCGACAAGAACCTGCCGAAGGTGGCGCAGGCCGTCGACGGCAAGGTCGTCATGGTGGACGCGCCGGTCGACGCGAAGGTGCTCGGCGGTGTGGTGATGGGCCTCGTCGTCGCGCTGCTGTACCAGCGGTTCTACCGCACGAAGCTGCCGGACTGGGCGGGCTTCTTCGGCGGCCGCCGGCTGGTGCCGATCCTGTCGGCGTTCGCGGGCCTCGTCATCGGCATCGTCTTCGGCTACATATGGCCCGTGCTGGGCACCGGTCTGCACAACTTCGGTGAGTGGCTGGTCGGTTCGGGCGCCGTGGGCGCCGGTGTCTTCGGTGTCGCCAACCGTGCGCTGATCCCGATCGGGATGCACCACCTGCTGAACTCGTTCCCGTGGTTCCAGGCGGGCGACTACGAGGGCAAGAGCGGTGACATCGGGCGGTTCCTGGCCGGTGACCCGACGGCGGGCCAGTTCATGACGGGCTTCTTCCCGATCATGATGTTCGGTCTCCCGGCGGCCTGCCTCGCCATCTGGCACTGCGCGCGCCCGGAGCGCCGCAAGGTGGTCGGCGGCATGATGTTCTCGATCGCGCTGACGTCGTTCGTCACGGGTGTGACCGAGCCGATCGAGTTCACGTTCATGTTCATCGCGCCCGTCCTGTACGCCATCCACGCGGTGCTCACCGGTGTGTCGCTCGCGCTGACCTGGGCGCTGGGCATGAAGGACGGCTTCGGTTTCTCGGCCGGCGCGGTGGACTTCTTCCTGAACCTGGGCATCGCGACGAACCCGTGGGGTCTGATGCTGGTGGGCCTGTGCTTCGGCGCGGTCTACTACGCGGTCTTCCGCTTCGCGATCGTCAAGTTCAACCTGCCCACCCCGGGCCGTGAGTCCGACGAGGAGCTGGCGGAGATCCAGAAGGCGGAAGCCAAGTAGGACGCCTTCCGGCACCGGCCCGGCCCGCGCGCCCGTCCCGCTGGACGGACCTCGCGCGGGCCGGGCCTTCGTCAGATCTCGTACGACACCCTGGGCACGGCCAGTTCCACCGGGCCGGTGAAGGTCTCGCGGGCGTCGGCGAGGTTGGCCTCGGGGTCGGTCCACGGGGGGATGTGGGTGAGGACCAGGCGGCGGGCGCCGGCCCGGGCCGCCGTCTCTCCCGCCTCGCGGCCGTTGAGGTGCAGGTCCGGGATGCTTTCCTTGCCGTGCGTGAAGGCGGCCTCGCACAGGAACAGGTCGGCGTCGCGGGCCAGTTCGTCCAGGGCCGGGCTGACTCCCGTGTCGCCGGAGTAGGTCAGCGTCTTGCCGCCGTGTTCGACGCGGATGCCGTAGGCCTCCACCGGGTGGGCCACGCGTTCGGTGTGCACCGTGAAGGGGCCGATGTCGAAGGTGGACGGCTTGACCGTGTGGAAGTCGAACACCTCGCTCATGGAGGAGGCGGAGGGGGTGTCGGCGTAGGCCGTGGTGAGGCGGTGCTCGGTGCCCTCCGGGCCGTAGACGGGGAGCGGGTCGCAGCGTCCGCCGTCGTGGCGGTAGTAGCGGGCCACGAAGTACGCGCACATGTCGATGCAGTGGTCGGCGTGCAGGTGGCTCAGGAAGATCGCGTCGAGGTCGTAGAGACCGCAGTGGCGCTGCAGCTCGCCCAGGGCGCCGTTGCCCATGTCGAGGAGCAGCCGGAAGCCGTCGGCCTCGACGAGGTAGCTCGAGCAGGCCGATACCGCGGACGGGAACGACCCTGAGCAGCCGACGACGGTGAGCTTCATAAAGCAGAAACCTCCGCTGGCGGGGATCCGGGGATACGGGGACGGAAAGGGGCGTGACGGGGTGGCGACAGGGGTTGTGCGGTCCGTCGAGCGTAAGGCGCGAAACCCTCGGTCGCTCCTCCGCCAGGGGCCGTTGTGGGCGAACTCACCTGTGCTGTCACCGGTATGGCTGGACGCCGGGCGCGTGAGGCGCGCGGGGAGGGGATCTTGCGCTATGAGCGTCCGGTCGGGGCGCGTGGTCCGCTCGCGTGCGCCCCGGTAACGTTCGTGTGCATGGACACGTCCTGGTGGCTGGCGCTCGCGGCGGTGGTACTGCTGGCGCTCGTCGCCACGCTCGTCGACGGCTGGGGGCGCGGGCGGCGGCCCGCGGGGAGGCGGACCCGGCCGCCGGGGCGGCCGGAGCGGGGGCGCGGCGGGGCGGGGCGGCCGCAGCCGGCGGAGATCTGGTGGGCGAACGTGCCCTTCGAGGACGGGCCGGGCGCGAAGGACCGGCCGTGTCTGGTGCTGGTGGTGCGCGGGAACCGGGTGACCGTGGCGAAGATCACCAGCAAGTACCGCGACGAGCGGCCCGGCGTGATCCCGTTGCCGCCGGGCGCGGTGGGGGACGCCCAGGGCCGGCCGAGCTACCTGGAGACGGGCGAGCTGCGTCAGGTCCGTCTGTCGGACTTCAGGCGACGCGTCGGCGTCGTGGATCCGGCCCTGTGGGACCAGGTCCGTCATCTGACGCGGTAGGGCCTGTCCGGCGGATCCTGCCGCAGACGCGACAAGCCACCGTCGCTGTCCTGCGACCGGATCCGCCGAACAGGCCCTTGGCAGACACATCGCCCCGTATCCGCATCGTGTGGCTCACGCCCAGAGTTGACCCTGGAGCGTCTCGATGGCTTCTTCCGTCGTCGCGGCGGTGTAGACGCCGGTGGACAGGTACTTCCATCCGCCGTCGGCCACCACGAACACGATGTCCGCGCTCTCGCCGGCCTTGAGCGCCTTCTTGCCGACGCCGATCGCGGCGTGCAGCGCGGCGCCGGTGGAGACGCCGGCGAAGATGCCTTCCTGCTGGAGCAGTTCGCGGGTGCGGGTGACGGCGTCGGCGGAGCCGACGGAGAACCGGGTGGTCAGGACGGAGGCGTCGTACAGCTCCGGCACGAAGCCCTCGTCGAGGTTGCGCAGGCCGTAGACCAGGTCGTCGTAGCGCGGCTCGGCGGCGACGATCCGGACGTCGGGCTTGTGTTCGCGCAGGTAGCGGCCGACGCCCATGAGCGTCCCCGTGGTGCCGAGGCCTGCGACGAAGTGGGTGACGGAGGGGAGGTCGGCGAGGATCTCCGGGCCGGTGGTGGCGTAGTGGGCGCCCGCGTTGTCGGGGTTGCCGTACTGGTAGAGCATCACCCAGTCGGGGTGCTCGGCGGAGAGTTCCTTGGCGACGCGTACGGCGGTGTTGGAGCCGCCGGCGGCCGGGGAGGAGATGATCTCGGCGCCCCACATGGCGAGCAGGTCGCGGCGCTCCTGCGAGGTGTTCTCGGGCATCACGCAGACGATGCGGTAGCCCTTGAGCTTGGCCGCCATGGCGAGGGAGATGCCGGTGTTGCCGCTGGTCGGCTCCAGGATGGTGCAGCCGGGGGTGAGGCGGCCGTCCTTCTCCGCCTGCTCGATCATGTGCAGGGCGGGGCGGTCCTTGACGGAGCCGGTGGGGTTTCTGTCCTCCAGCTTCGCCCAGATGCGGACGTCGGCGGACGGCGACAGCCGCGGCAGGCGCACCAGAGGGGTGTTGCCCACCGCGGCCAGCGGGGAGTCGTAACGCATGCCCGTCAGGCCATGCCGCCGGCCACGGCCGGCAGGATCGTCACGGTGTCGCCGTCGGCGAGCTTGGTGTTGATGCCGTCGACGAAACGGACGTCCTCGTCGTTGAGGTACACGTTGACGAAGCGGCGCAGCTGGCCGTCGTCCACGATGCGGGCCCGGATGCCCGAGTGCCGGCTCTCGAGGTCGGTGAACAGGTCGGCGAGGGTGTCACCGCTGCCCTCCACCGCCTTCTGACCGTCGGTGTACTGGCGGAGGATGGTGGGGATGCGGACCTCGATGGCCATGATGCGGCTCCTGTCGGAAGTGGTCGGGTCGGTGGGCGCACGGCAGCGCGGGGTACGGGCAGGGTGACGCGTCGCGCCGCGGGCTCACGGGCCGTACGGCGGCAGGGCGTGCGTCAACAGATGGCGCTGGCGAGCCTGCACAGGTCGACGTGCAGCCGCGCCACGAGCAGCGCTCCGGGCGTCCTGTCGCTCACGTCGTTCACAACCATGGGCTCATCGTATCGATTCCCGGCCCGCCCCCCGGAAGGTGATCCCACATCGTGGACCGAATCGGGTCGGTGGGTGAGACCGCCTCCGTCTTTCGGCCGGTGGGCGGGGCGGCGCCGGTCAGTACGCCTCGACGATCCGGACCTCTTCCTCGGTCACCTGGCCCTCGACGATGCGGAAGGAGCGGAACTGGAACTCGCCGGCGCCGTCGGTGTCGGCGGTGGAGACGAGGACGTAGTGGGCGCCGGGTTCGCCCGCGTAGGAGATGTCGGTGCGGGAGGGGTAGGCCTCGGTCGCGGTGTGGGAGTGGTAGACGATCACCGGCTCCTCGTCGCGGTCGTCCATCTCGCGGTAGAGCCTGAGCAGGTCCCCCGAGTCGAACTCGTAGAACGTGGGCGACATGGCCGCGTTGAGCATCGGGATGAACCGCTCGGGGCGGTCGGATCCGGCCGGCCCGGCGACGACGCCGCACGCCTCGTCGGGGTGGTCCTTGCGCGCGTGCGCGACGATCTTGTCGACGAGGTCCTGGGTGAGGGTCAGCATGTTCGCCAGGATAGACAAAGGGGCCTCCCCGTACCGAGGTGCGGTACGAGGAGGCCCACATGGTGGACGTCTCTCAGGGGTCCGGAGGGAGCGCCACGAGTGTTCCCTGCGGCCGGAGGACGTCCTCCGCGGTGACCGGACGGCGGTCAGACGGTGGTCAGCCGACCTTCTCCGGCTCCGGGGTGCGGTCGGCGATCTGCGGGTTGCGCGACTTCAGCACGGCCCAGCCGATGCCGAGGGCGACGGCCCAGCCGGCCATGACGTAGAGGCAGATGCGGGAGTCGGCGTCGTAGGCGATCAGGCCGGTGACGAAGAGGAGGAAGGCGATGGCGACGTAGGAGCACTTCGCGCCGCCCGGCGCCGGGAAGGACGAGGCGGGCAGGCGGCCCGCGTCGACGGCGCGGCGGTACAGGACGTGGCTGACGAGGATCATCAGCCAGGTCCAGATGCCGGCGGCGGTGGCGACGGAGGTGACGTATCCGAAGGCCTTCTCCGGGACGACGTAGTTCAGGACCACGCCGATGCCCATGAAGAGGACCGAGACGGTGATGCCGAAGGCCGGGGTCTTCGTCGAGGACAGCTTCTTGAAGGCTCCCGGGGCCTCGCCGCTCTCGGCCAGGTTCCTCAGCATGCGGCCGGTGGAGTACATGCCCGAGTTGCAGGAGGACAGGGCGGCGGTGAGCACGACGAAGTTAACGATGCCGGCGCCGGCCGGGATGCCGATCTTGGCGAAGGCGGCGACGAACGGGCTGACGCCCTCGGCGAACTCGGTCCACTTCACCACGCACAGGATGACGGTGAGCGCGCCGACGTAGAACAGCGCGATACGCCACGGCAGGGTGTTGATCGCCTTGGGGAGGGTCTTCTCCGGGTCCTCCGACTCGCCGGCGGTCACGCCGACCAGCTCGACCGCGAGGTAGGCGAACATGACGCCCTGCAGGGTCATCAGGGACGAGCCGATGCCCTTGGGGAAGAAGCCGTCGAAGGCCCACAGGTTGGAGACGGCGGCGGTGTCGCCGGCCTGGCTGAAGCCGAAGGTCAGGACGCCGAGGCCGATGACGATCATGCCGATGAGGGCGGTGACCTTGACCATCGAGAACCAGAACTCCAGCTCGCCGAAGAGCTTGACGGAGATCAGGTTGACCCCGAAGAGGATCACCAGGAAGACCAGGGCGGTCACCCATTGGGGAATCTGCGGGAACCAGTAGTTGACGTAGATCGCGGCCGCCGTGAGCTCGGCCATGCCGGTGACGACCCACATCAGCCAGTACGTCCAGCCGGTGAAGTAGCCGAAGAACGGGCCGAGGAACTCACGCGAGTACTCGGCGAAGGAGCCCGAGACGGGGCGGTAGAGCAGGAGCTCGCCGAGCGCCCGCATGATGAAGAAGATGATCACGCCGGCGAGGGCGTACATGAGGATGAGGCTGGGGCCCGCCTTGGCGATGTTCGCCCCGGCTCCCAGGAACAGGCCGACGCCGATGGCGCCGCCGATGGCGATCATCTGGACCTGGCGGCTGCCGAGGCCGCGCTCGTACCCCTCTTCGGCCCCCTGCGGGGCCTTGTCCGTGCCGACCTGTGCGGAGGTCATGTGTGGTGCGCCTTTCTCCATGCCGACCCGGGCCTCTCGTCGGCCTCGGATCGGGTTTCGATCCCCCCGGATTGATGGAGTCTGGGCGGGGCCCTGAGGCCTGCCCGTGCCTGGCCGGCGATCAACCGGCTCGGTGGCGCACCCGGCGGAACATAAGGGTGGTGTTCGCCGGGCGGTCGTGAAGATTTATCACGGCCGCAACAGTGATCACCCGGGGCGGCTGTGGCGCATCACACAAGAAGAAGCAGTCAAACAGGGCACAAAAGGGACACACTCGACCGCGCCGGTAACGCGATCGTTATCCGGATTTGAGCGTCCGCTGAGCGAACACGAAATCGTCACATCGGCGGCGAAACCGCCACATGTTCAGGGCATGAGCGTGGAGACGAGGGTCTCCTGGAGTCCGCCCAGCCACAGATAGGCCATCACCATCGGCTTACGGGGATCGTCGTCCGGCAGCCGGTACAGCAGATCGGTGTCGTCCTCGTCGGCGATGTCCAGCCGGGAGCCGATGGCGAGGCGCAGGTCGTTGAGCGCGCCGAGCCACTGCCGGGACATGTCGGGCGACAGCTGGAGCACCGCGCCGCCCTCGCTCCCGGCCGCCAGCTCGTCCAGCGAGCGCACCACCGCGAGGGCGTTCTCCCGCTTGCCGGCCCGCAGGTCGTTCTCGGTGTAGCGGCGGAACTCGGAGGAGTGGGCCCGCTGCTCCTCCGCCTCGCGCGGCCCCGGGGTGGCCTCGGGGTCGGTGTAGGCGTCGGGGAAGAGCCGCCTGAGCACCGGGTCGGCGGGGGGCTCGCTCGGCCCCTCGGCGAACAGCTCGGCGAGCGGGTCGTCCGGGGCGTCCTCCGCGGGGCCGGGGCCGATCAGCTCCAGGAGCTGCACGGCCAGCGACCGGATGATGGAGATCTCGACGTCGTCGAGGGCGACGGCCGCGCCGCCGCCGGGGAGCGGTTCGAAGTGTCCTGGCATCAGTGAGGTGACTACTTCCGGTCCTGCTGGAGGGTGGCCCACAGACCGTAGCCGTGCATCGCCTGCACGTCGCGTTCCATCTCCTCGCGAGAGCCGCTGGAGACGACCGCCCGGCCCTTGTGGTGGACGTCGAGCATGAGCTTGGTGGCCTTGTCCTTGGAGTAGCCGAAGTACGTCTGGAAGACGTACGTCACGTAGCTCATCAGGTTGACCGGGTCGTTGTGGACGATCGTGACCCAGGGGACGTCCGGCTCGGGGACGGCGAAGACCTCCTCCGCCGACTCGGTGCGTTCGATCTCTACGGGCGCGGGTGACGTCACAGGGCCCATGCTGCCACGGCCCGCCGAAATCGTCACACCGACGAAAAGGGGGTACGATGCGCTTCATGAACACAGCGGACCTTGGGCTGCCGGTGGATGTTCCCTCGACGGCGCTCTTCACGGACCAGTACGAGTTGACGATGCTGCAGGCCGCGCTGAAGGCGGGCACCGCCGGGCGGCGCAGCGTGTTCGAGGTCTTCACCCGGCGACTGCCGGAGGGGAGGCGCTACGGCGTCGTCGCCGGCACCGGGCGGGTCCTGGACGCCGTCGAGAACTTCCGTTTCGATCCCGGCCTCCTCGGCTTCCTGCGTCAGCGGGGGATCGTCGACGAGACGACCCTGGAGTGGCTCGGCTCGTACCGCTTCTCGGGTGACGTGTGGGGCTACCCCGAGGGCGAGGTGTACTTCCCGGGCTCGCCGATCCTGCGGGTCGAGGGCACCTTCGCCGAGTGCGTGCTGCTGGAGACCGTGATCCTCTCCATCCTCAACCACGACTCCGCGATCGCGGCCGCCGCCTCCCGGATGGCCTCGGCCGCCGGTGACCGCCCGCTGATCGAGATGGGCGCCCGCCGCACCCACGAGCTGGCCGCCGTCGCCGCCTCCCGCGCCGCCTACGTCGGCGGCTTCGCCACCACCTCCGACCTCGCCGCCGGCTTCCGCTACGGCATCCCCACCGTGGGCACCAGCGCCCACGCCTTCACCCTGCTGCACGACACCGAGCGCGACGCCTTCCGGGCCCAGGTGGACACCCTGGGCCGGGGCACCACGCTCCTGGTGGACACCTACGACGTCACCGAGGCCGTCCGCACGGCGGTGGAGGTCGCCGGGCCCGAGCTGGGCGCGGTGCGCATCGACTCCGGCGACCTGCTGCTCGTCGCCCACCGGGTGCGCCAGCAGCTGGACGAGCTGGGCGCCGCCCACACCAAGATCGTCGTGACCTCCGACCTCGACGAGTACGCCATCGCCTCGCTGGCGGCGGCCCCCGTGGACGCGTACGGCGTCGGCACCCAGCTGGTGACCGGGTCCGGGCACCCCACGGCCTCGATGGTCTACAAGCTGGTCGCCCGCGCGGAGTCCGACGACCCCGGGGCGCCGCTGGTGCCGGTGGCGAAGAAGTCCACCGGCGGCAAGACCTCGGTCGGCGGCCGCAAGTGGGCCGCGCGGCGCGTGGACGCGCACGGGGTGGCGGAGGCGGAGGTCGTCGGCACCGGCGCCGTGCCCGCGGAGCTGGCCGACCGGCAGCTGCTGGTGGAGCTGATCAAGGGCGGCGAGGTGGTCGGCCGCGAGCCGCTGGACGCCGTCCGCGACCGCCACGCGGCCGCCCGCTCCCGGCTCCCGCTGTCCGCGTCCCAGCTCTCGCGCGGGGAACCCGTCCTCGCGACGGAGTACGTCCAAGGGCCCTCGGGTAGCTAAACCGCGGGACGGTCCGTGCGGGGCCGGCCCGCCGGCTCCAGCACCGGGGCGTCCGCGCCCCTCCCCTACCGCCGCCGAAGTCTTTAGGCTCATGACTTCACCGACAGTCGAAGGACACCCATCATGCGCCGCGCCTTGATCGTCGTCGACGTGCAGAACGACTTCTGCGAAGGGGGCAGCCTCGCGGTGGCCGGGGGCGCCGACGTGGCCGCCGCGATCACCGAGCTGATCGGGCAGGCCCCCGCCGGGTACCGGCACGTCGTGGCCACCCGGGACCACCACATCGCGCCCGGCGGCCACTTCGCCGACAACCCCGACTACGTCGACTCCTGGCCGGCGCACTGCGTCGCCGGCACCGAGGGCGTGGGCTTCCACCCGAACTTCGCCCCGGCGGTCGCCTCGGGCTCCGTCGACGCCGTGTTCGACAAGGGCGCCTACTCGGCCGCGTACAGCGGCTTCGAGGGGACCGACGAGAACGGCGTGACGCTGGGCGACTGGCTGCGGGCGCGGGAGATCGACGAGGTGGACGTCGTCGGGATCGCCGCCGACCACTGCGTGAAGGCCACCGCGCTGGACGCGGCGCGCGAGGGTTTCCGCACCCAGGTGCTGCTGGACCTGACCGCCGGGGTGGCCCAGGAGACCACCGAGCGGGCGATCGAGGAGCTGCGGGCGGCCGGCGTGGAGCTGACCGGCAAGCCGGTGGTCCAGTAGCCCGCCGGGCTCACGGCTGTGCCGCCGGCCCCCTCAACAGGGACCTGATCGGACGCCACGGCTCGGGGACGCCGGCCACGGCGTGGACGGTGTGGTCGGGGGCCGTGCGCCACACGAGGCCGTCGGGGTGGTGCAGCACGGCGGTGATCTCGTCCGGGGTCGGCGGGGCCGCGTTGCCCCGCAGGTAGACGGCGCGCAGGCCCAGGTTGCGCAGCCTGGTCAGGGCGCGGGCGCGGTTCTGGGCGAGGACGAGGACGCGCACACCGGCGGCGGCCCGGGCGGTGGGGCTGGGCAGGTTCAGCGCCACCACCACGCTGCCGTTCGGCAGCTTGCAGAACCCTCCTGCGGCCATGCCGTCACACCCCCGTACGGATCGGCGTCGCCGGGACCGGCGCCGGGGCCGTCTCGGGGACCGTCAATAAGAGAAGCACAGGACGCACCTAAACACGATCGGCGGCGACCCGCCAGTGGGTCGCCGCCGAAACGCTTCTGACCTGCTAAAACTCCGCTTACTTCGCGGACGGTCCGACGCGGACCGTGATCGTCTGGCCGTTCGCGGGCTCGCTGACGATCCGGATCGAGGTGTTGGTGTCAGTGACCTTGACGCCGGCCTGCGGGTTCGACGCGTCGTAGTAGCTCGACTTGCCGTCGTCGAAGACCGGGACGCCCGGGCGGGACGGGATCTTCGTGGCGACGTCGGCGTTGTGCAGCGTGATCGCGTCGGTCGGGAAGGTGCTGAAGGTGGCGTCGAAGGACTGGACGCGGTTGCGCATCAGCGTGCCGTCGGTCCACTTCAGCGGGGTCGGGTGGGAGTCGATCGGGAGGATCAGGCCCTCACCCGGGTGCTGGCTGGTGTTGTCGTCGGCCTGGGAGGTGTCCCACTTCCAGATCAGCAGACCGTTCTGGTACGCGTAGTGCTCGACCCACTCCGGACGGGTCTTGGAGAAGCCGTAGTTGTACGGGCCGACCTTGAGGGTCGTGTCGTACGAGACGTACTGGCGGTTCTCCGCGATGTAGTACTGGGCGTAGTCGTCCGTGATGGCCGAGCCGATGCGGCTGAAGCCGTTGGCGGTCCAGGCGGCGTCGGCTGCCTCGGCGTTGTCGGAGAACAGGGTCGCGCCGTCGGCGGTCACCGTGATCTGGTCGGCCGTGAAGCCCTTCTGGGCCACGCCGCCGTCGGTGGCGTAGCGGAAGCGCAGGCCGATCTTCTTGCCGGCGTAGGCGTCCAGCGGGAACGTCAGCTTCTGGTAGGCGTCGACCGTGCCGGTGAGGGCGGGCTTGCCGCTGCCGTCACGCGGGATGGCGGTGCCGTCGGCCAGCTTGCCGTCGACCGGGGTCCAGTTGGCGCCGTCGGTGGAGACCTCGACGTAGGCGAAGTCGTAGTCCTTCTCGGTGTCCCACCAGGCGTCCAGGGACAGGGAGGCGGAGGACTTGCCGGTGAGGTCGACCGAGCGGGTCAGGGTGTTGCGCAGGTCGTTGCCGCTGCCGCTCCACCACTGGCGCGAGCCCTGGGCGGGCGCGACCACGGGGGTGGTGACCGTCTTGTTCGGCAGTTCGACGATCAGGGCCTGGGCGTTCTTGGTGTTGTACTCCGCGACGCCCAGCTTGTGACGGGACTTGACGCCCGCCTTGGCGACCTCGTAGTCCAGCCAGCCGAGCTGGAGCTTGTCCCAGGCGTTCATGTCGCCGGGCAGGTCTCCGATGGAGTTCTTGCCGGTGCCGAGCCAGGAACCGGAGGACATCAGCGTCCAGAAACCGGTGGAGTTCTCACCGGAGCCGGAGGTGTCGTACTCGTCGGGCAGGCCGAGGTCGTGGCCGTACTCGTGGGCGAAGACGCCCAGTCCGCCGTTCTCCGGCTGGATGGTGTAGTCGCCGACCCAGACGCCGGTGTCACCGATCTCGGTGCCGCCGAGCTTGTTGGTGTCGGGGCCGCTGGAGCCGGCGTCGGTGCCGAAGGCGTACCAGCGGTGGGCCCAGATGGCGTCCTCGCCCTGGGCGCCGCCGCCCGCGGACTCGTCCTCGCCGGCGTGCACGATCTGGAAGTGGTCGATGTAGCCGTCGGGCTCGTTGAAGTCGCCGTCGCCGTCGAAGTCGTAGCGGTCCCACTGGTCGTACTCGGCGAGCTCGGCCTTGATCTCGGCGGCGGTGTCGCCGGCGGCCTCACGCTGGGCGACCCAGGCGTTGACGCCGTCCTGCACCGCGTACCAGGCGCCGGTGGTGGCGGCGTTGGAGCCGTAACGGGCCTCGTTGTAGGGGACCTTGACCCAGTCGGTGACCTCGCCGTCGACCGAGTAGCGGCCCGAGGACTGCTTCTCGTAGTACTTCTTCAGCGACTCGGTGCCCGGGCCGGTGCCGAAGTACAGGTCCTGGAAGTGCTTGCGGTCGTAGTCCGCCTGCCAGGCCGTGCTGTTGTTCTTGGCCGGGTCCGGCTTCGCGATCTTGTTGTGCAGCGGACCGGGGGTGCCGCCGTAGCGGCTGTCGACCTGGTCGCCGAACTCGACGAGGATGGTGAAGATCTTGTCGGTCTTCTCGCGGCCCAGCTCGACGTACTTGGGGTCGCCCTTGCGGCTCGCCAGCTGCACGACCTTCGAGCCGTCGCGGTCCTTGACCGCGGCCTCGCCGGATATGACCTGCTCCAGGGCCTCCTTGCGCTGGGCCTCCTGCCTCGCGCTCAGCGGCCCGTCGAAGTCGTGCTCATGAGCCTTGGCCGGCTGCGGGTCCTTGCGGTCCGCCACCGGGGCCTTCGCCGGCGCGCCGTCGGCGGCCTGGGCCACGGCGAACGTCGAGAACGTCGCCGAGGCCGCCGCGAGGGCGACGACCGTGGCGGCCGTCCTGAACGTCCAGGATCTGCTAGTCACTTGATTCCTCCCACTCACGCGTCCAGCAGCGCGGAAGGGGGTTCCATGTCAAGGGAAGTCCGCGCGCGGTTATACGCGTGTAGTCAAGTGACGTCATTTGACTACTGGTTCACCAGAAAAGACAGACCTTGACTTGGACAGGTCAACTGCATTATTAGGAGACGGGGTTCGCATTGCGGACACGTGACTGTCACATGACGGGCGCGTAGGCCCGTCCGCGGGCCGGACGTCATGAATCCGTGCGCCCCCCGTGCACCGGCACCGTGGGTCAGCTCACGCTTACCGCTCGTTCCGCTCGGGCATGCAGGCGAATAGAGTCGAGATCGCCCCCGCCTTCCGAGGACACGATTGCCATGCCTCGTCCGACTGTCGCACAGCTCACGTACGGTTCCTGCACCGTCGTCTTCTCGACGCTCGCCATGTTGCTGCTGTCGCAGACGAGTTCGGGCCCTGCCGTCGCGGTCATCGCCGTCGCCGCGGTCGCGCTCGGCGTGCTCGTCGCGATGACGGTACCGGCGCCCCGGCGCACCCCCGTGATCGTGGCACGCTCCGCCGCGGAGCAGCCGGCGGTCGCGTCGGTCGCCGCCGCGGCGCCGCACGAGGCCGTCCGGGAACCGTCGGCACGCTGACCGCCGCATTCATGACGGTTCGCCATGTCTGATCGCGTCAGGTGACGTTGACCTCGACCGTCTTGGCGGCCTTGTCGTGCAGGCCCTGCTTGTACGGCTTGTCGAAGTAGCTCCAGCCGCCGCAGATCGCCGTCCACAGACAGGCGCAGCAGAACGCGAACGGCAGCCACAGCACCAGCGCGCGGATCAGCGAGGTCTGCACGGAGGGCGTGGAGCCGTTGTCGAGGTTGGCCACGCGCATCCCCAGCCACTTCTTGCCGAGGGTCTGCCCGGACCTGGCGATCATGAAGGTGTCGTAGGCGATGTAGAGGACGGCGGCCACCAGGGACTGCGCGAGCGACTTGCCGACCTCGACGCGCGAGCTGTCCACGTCGTACTCGTTGACGCCGAAGCCCCAGGTCAGCAGCCAGACGACGATGGCCACGAGGATCATGTCGATGATCCGGGCGAGGGTGCGCTTGCCGCTGTCGGCGAGCGGGGGCATACCGGCGAGGGGGTCGGCGGGATAGCCGCCGTAAGGGTCGCCCGGGCCTCCCCCGTAGGGGCCACCGCCGTGAGGACCGCCGCCGTAGGCGCCACCGGGGCCTCCCCCGTAGGGACCGCCCGGGCCGCCCGCGCCGTACGGCGGAGGCTGATGGCCTCCGGGAGGCGGGGGCTGGCCGCCCTGGCCGCCCTGTGCGTCCTGCCCGCCGCCCTGCCCCTGACCGTACGGGGGCTGCTGCGGGGGCTGCTTCCTGAACGGGTCGTCCTCCGGCGGCTCGCCGCCGGAACCGGGGGGCGGTTCGGTCGTCATGGCCCGAGTCGACCGCGAACCCCACCGCTTCGCATCCGGCGAGCGGCCGTCCGGAGTACGGGACTCCCCGGGCGGCCCAACGACCCTGAGGGTCCCTCAGCCCGCCACGAAGGTGTGCGCCGCCTTGTCGTGCCAGCACTGCCGCCACGGGCGGTCGAACACGCACCACAGGACGCCCAGGACACCGACGGCGAGCAGACCGGGCACGCTGTAGACGAGCCAGCGGCGCAGGGCCGCCCCGAAGGACGGCGGCTCGCCGCCCTCGATGTCCCGCACTTCGAGGCCGAGCAGCTTCTTGCCCAGTGTGCGGCCCCACTTGGCGGTCGGCAGCGCCTCGTAGAGGACGCCGAAGACCAGCATCACGGCCAGGACGATGCCGAGGTACACCGACGTGGTGCCGTCCAGGAGCCAGACGGTGACGGTCTCGCCGGACTGCTTCGCCGCGTCGATCTTGTCGTTGACGTGCTCGACGGCCTTCGTGCCCAGCGGGACGGCGGCCGCCGCGGTGACACCGCCCACGACGAGCGTGTCGACGAACCGGGCGACCAGCCGCTTGCCGAGCCCGGCGGGGCGCGCGGACGCCTGGCGCCGGGCGGCCGCCTGGAACACGTCGTCGACCGGCGGCTTCCAGGGCACGACGGGCTGGTCGTCCCCGCCGCCGGCCAGCTGGTGCACCTGCTGCGCCCAGGACTGCTGGCCACCGCCGGGACCGGCGCTGACGGGAGCGGCGGGGGCCACGGCGGCGGGCTGGGGCTGGGGTGGCTGCGGGCCGGGTTGGGCGGGGACTCCGGGGGCGGGGCCCGCCTGGGGGACGGGAGCAGGCGGGGCGGGGGCGGGCACCGGGGGCTGAGACGTCTGGAGCGCCGCGGCTGGGGGCGCGGGGGCGGCGGGCGCTGCGGGCCCGGTCGGCTGGGCGGGTGCCGGCCGGCCGGGGATCTGGCTTCGGGCTGCGGGGGCCGCCGGGGCCGCGTCGACGCCGGGCGGTGCGGCGGAGGCGGGCGTCGCGGCGGAGGCCGGTGCGGGTGCGGCGGAGGCGGGCGTCGCGGCGGAGGCCGGTGCGGGTGCCGCGGAGACGGGCGTCGCGGCGGAGGCCGGTGCGGGAGCCGCCGCCGCGCCCCCGGCGCCCGCGGGCCCACCGTTTCCGGACGCGCCGACGGGGCCCTGGAGGCCGGGAACGGATGGTCCGGCCGCCGCTGGCGAGGTCGTGCTCCCCGGTCGCGCGCCGGGCGCCCCGGACGCGTCGGACGTGCGCGGGGACGGCGCACGGAACGTCATGGTGCCGGGGTCGCCGCCGGTGCCGCCGACGTCGGACGGGGCGGTCCCTGAAGGCGGCCCGCCGGCCGGACGGCGGAAGACGAACGTGCCGTCGGAGACGACGTCACCAGAACCGGAGCCGGGGCCGGACGGGCCCACGGGCTCGGCCTCCCCCACCCTCGGGTCGGGACCCTGCGGGGAGCCCCAGGACACCTTGCGGTCCTGGTCCCCGCCGAACCCCGACTGGTGGGAGCGGTCGGCGCCCCACGCGGACGAGGGCTCGCTCCGGCCGCCGTACTGCTGGTCCGCCGGCACCGGGTCCTCGTCGAAGAAGTGCGGCCCGGTCTCCTCGACCGAGGCGACCGACGGGGTCGGCGCGCCGGACGGGCCGGAAGCCGGCGGGGACCCGGGCCCGGACGGGGACGGGGGCATGAGCGGTTCACCGCCGGAGGGCGCCGGCCGGCTGGTGCCGGGCACCCAGGAGGAGCCGTTCCAGTAGCGGACGTAGCCAGGGATGGACGGGTCCGGGTAGTACCCCTCGCGGGGCCTGTCGTCGCCGGGTGCCGGGGAGGGGGCGCTCATGTCCGTCGTCCCGTATCTGCTCGGGGGTGTGATGGGGGCCTCCACATCTATCAGACGAGCGCAAGCCCCACCGGCAGTCCCGCCGGACCCACTCCTATCCGGGCAACCCCGTGCACGCGGTTCACACGTTCGGACCGTCGGCGAAAGAACTTCTCCGATCCGGCGTAATGCCGCCGTCGCAAACCGCTCTCCCTTCCGTACGGATGCGTACCGAGAGGAGAACGACATGCGACCCACCGTGGTGGAACGCGAGCTGGAGCTCGTACTCGTGCTGTCGCCGGAGCTCAGCGTCCCGGTGCCGGCCCGGCTCGACTACCGCAGCGACGATCCCTTCGCCGTGCACGTGACCTTCCACATCCACTCCGAGCGCCCCGTGCACTGGACGTTCGCCCGCGAGCTCCTGGTCGAGGGCGTGTTCCGGCCGTGCGGGCAGGCGGACGTACGGGTGTGGCCGACGAAGGCGGACGGACGCGGCGTCGTGATGATGGCGTTGAGCTCGCCCGCCGGGGACGCCCTGCTGGAGGCGCCCGCCGAGCAGGTGACGGCCTGGCTGGAGCGGACGCTGCGGGCGGTGCCGCCGGGGACGGAGGCCGCTCGGCTCCGCCTCGACGACGAGCTGACCGAGCTGTTCTCCCCGGCGGCGGACGACCTGTGGCTGTGCGACCAGTGGCTGAGCGAGCCCGGGCCGGGCTCCGGGGCGGGGCCGTCGTCGGACGAGCCGCGGGACGGGGCGTGAAGCGGCGGACGGGAACCGCGCCGCCGGCCGCCGTACAGGCGTACGTCAGAACAGTTTGCCGGGGTTGAGGATGCCCAGCGGGTCGAAGACCTGTTTGACGGCCCGCTGCATCTCCAGGCCCACGGGGCCGATCTCGCGCGCCAGCCACTCCTTCTTCAGCACGCCCACCCCGTGTTCGCCGGTGATGGTGCCGCCCAGTTCCAGCCCCAGGGCCATGATCTCGTCGAAGGACTCGCGGGCGCGCCGGCACTCGTCGGGGTCCTGGGCGTCGAAGCAGACCGTCGGATGGGTGTTGCCGTCGCCCGCGTGGGCGACGACGCCGATGGTCAGCGCGTACTTCTCGGCGATGCGCTCGACGCCGTCGATCATCTCGCCGAGCCGGGAGCGGGGCACGCACACGTCGTCGATCATCGTGGTGCCCTTGACCGCCTCCAGGGCGACGAGGGAGGAGCGGCGCGCCTGGAGGAGCAGTTCGGACTCGGCGGCGTCCTCGGCCGGGACGACGGAGGTGGCGCCCGCGGCCTCGCACAGCGCTCCGAGAGCGGCGAGGTCGGCGGCAGGGTCGGGGGTGTCGAACGCGGCGAGCAGGAGGGCCTCGGTGGTCTGCGGGAGGCCCATGCGGGTGAGCTCGTTGACGGCCTGGACCGTCGTACGGTCCATCAGTTCGAGGAGGGAGGGGAGGTGGCCGCCGGCCATGATCCGGCAGACGGCGTCGCAGGCGGCGGCCCCCGAGGGGAACTCCGCGGCGAGGACGAGCTGCCGCGGCGGCCGCGGCTTCAGCGCGAGGACGGCGCGGACGACGACGCCCAGCGAGCCCTCGGAGCCGACGAAGAGACGGGTGAGGTCGTAGCCGGCGACGCCCTTGGCGGTGCGCCGGCCGGTGGTCATCAGCCGGCCGTCGGCGAGGACGACGTCGAGGCCGATGACGTACTCGGCCGTCACGCCGTACTTCACGCAGCACAGGCCGCCGGAGGCGGTGCCGATGTTGCCGCCGATCGTGCAGGTCTCCCAGCTGGAGGGGTCGGGCGGGTAGTACAGGCCGTGCTCGCCGACGGCGCGGGAGAGCACGGCGTTGACGACGCCCGGTTCGACGACGGCGATCCGGTCTACGGGGTCGATCTCCAGGATGCGGTCCATCCTGACGAGGGAGAGCACGACGCAGCCGTCCGAGGCGTTGGCGGCGCCGGACAGCCCGGTGCGGGCGCCCTGCGGGACGACGGGGACGCGCAGCTCGGTGGCGGTGCGCAGGACGTGCTGGACCTGCTCGACGGTGCGCGGCAGCACGACGACGGCCGGGGCGCCGGCCGGGCAGAAGCTCGCCATGTCGTGGGCGTACGAGGCCATGACGTCCGGATCGGCGAGGACCGCCTCGGCGGGCAGGCCGTCGAGAAGCCGGTCGAGGAGGTTGCCGGTCGCTTCGTCACGGGGAGCTTCGATACGGCTCATGATCACAGCGTCGCACCCGGGGCCATCGGTGTGAACCCCGGCTGTGGCACCCGGCGGATGCCCCGGCCGCGCGCCGGCCCTGACGCACAGTGAGCGCCATGGACGAACGCGCCAGGGAGACGACGACACCGAGGACGACGGGAACGACGACGGCGGGGCCGGGGGACGTGCGCTCGGAGGCCGGTGGGGCGGCGGGGGGCGGGGGCGCCGTACCGCGCGGGCGGCACGCGCGCGGATGGCGGCGGCGCTTGGCCTGGGGGCTGGCCGTGGGCGCGGCCGTGGGGGGCGCCGGAGTCGGCGCGGCGATGATGTGGTCACAAGGGGAGGCGCCGCGGGGGCCGGCGGTCGTGCCGGCGCCGGGCGCGCGGGCGCAGGCGGCGGTGCGCGGCGGGGTCACCGCGGCGCTGCCCGAGCTGGCCGAGCTGATCGACGAGCACGAGGCCCGCCTGCGGAGCCGTCCGCACGACGCCCGCGGCTGGGCGGTCCTCGGCGCGGCCTACGTGGAGCAGGGCCGGCGCACCGCCGACGCCGCCGTGCTGTACCCCAAGGCCGACCGCGCCCTGCGCGCCTCGCTGAAGGCGCGGCCCCGCGGCAACGCCGAGGCCCTCGTCGGCCTGGCCGCCCTCGCCAACGCACGCCGTGACTTCCGTACCGCCCTGGAGCAGGGCGAGGCCGCGCGCAAGGCGGCGCCGAAGCAGTGGACGGCGTACCCGCAGCTCATCGACGCCTACACCGGCCTGGGCGAGTACAAGAAGGCGCAGGCCACGCTGGACCGGCTGAAGAAGCTGCACTCCGGGCCGGCGGTGAAGGCGTGGGCGGCGGGTGTCTACCGGGACCGCGGCTGGCGTGAGGACGCGGCGGCCGCGCTGTCCGACGCGGTGGCGGGGGCGGCCTCGCCCGCCGAGCAGGCGGCCTGGCTGGAGCGGGCGGGGCAGCTGTCCTGGGAGCGCGGTGACCGCGAGGCGGCGCTGCGGCAGTTCCAGGAGGCTGTGCGGCTCGACCCGGACCAGCGCGCCGCGCAGGCCGGGCAGGGCCGGGCGCTGGCCGCTCTGGGCCGGGTGTCGGAGGCGCTGAGCGCCTACCGGGTGGCGCTCGCCAAACAGCCGCTGCCGGGTTACGCGCTGGAGCTGGGCGAGCTGTACGAGTCGCTGGGGCTCACCGAGGCGGCCCGGGTGCAGTACGACCTGCTGCGCGCACATGTGTCGCGGGACGAGGCGGGCGGCGTCGACCAGCAGCTGGTGCTGGGCCAGTTCGAGGCGGACCACGGGGACCCGGCGGCGGCGGTCTCCCGGCTGCGCGCCGAGTGGCGACGGCAGCCGGGGATCGCCGTGGCCGACGCGCTGGGCTGGGCGCTGCACCGCGCCGGAGACGACCGTGAGGCCCTGCGGTACGCGATGACGGCGACCGACAGGGTGCACGGCGGTGCGATGCGCAGCGCGCCGTACACCTACCACCTGGCCATGATCGAGCGCTCCCTGGGACGGCAGGGCGCCGCCCGCCGTCATCTGACGGAGGCCCTGCGGATCAACCCCTACTTCTCGCCGCTGCACGCCCCCGCGGCCAGGGCGGCCCTCACCGCCCTGGGCGAGCCGTCGATGGAGGACGTACCGGACTTCCGTCCCCCACGCGGCTGAGGGATGCCCCTGTCAGGGCCTCACAGGTTGCCCCGCTTCGCCTGCTCCCGCTCGATCGCCTCGAACAGGGCCTTGAAGTTGCCCTTGCCGAAGCCCATGGAGCCGTGGCGTTCGATGAGTTCGAAGAACACGGTCGGCCGGTCCTGGACCGGCTTGGTGAAGATCTGCAACAGGTAGCCGTCCTCGTCGCGGTCGGCGAGGATCTTCAGCTCGCGCAGGGTGTCCACGGGGACGCGGGTGTCGCCGACCCACTCGCCGAGGGTGTCGTAGTAGGAGTCCGGGGTGTCCAGGAACTGGACGCCGGCCGCGCGCATGGTCCGGACGGTGGCGACGATGTCGTTCGTGTTCAGCGCGATGTGCTGGACGCCTGCGCCGCCGTAGAACTCCAGGTACTCGTCGATCTGGGACTTCTTCTTGGCGACGGCGGGCTCGTTGATCGGGAACTTGACCTTGAGGGTGCCGTCCGCGACGACCTTCGACATCAGGGCGCTGTACTCGGTGGCGATGTCGTCGCCCACGAACTCCTTCATGTTCGTGAAGCCCATGACGTCGTTGTAGAACGAGACCCACTCGTTCATCCGGCCGAGTTCGACGTTGCCGACGCAGTGGTCGATGGCCTGGAAGGTCCGCTGGGCGGGCGGCTCGACGATCGGGGCGGCGGCGGTGAAGCCGGGCAGGTAGGGGCCGTCGTAGCCGGAGCGGTCGACGAGCGTGTGCCGGGTCTCGCCGTAGGTGGCGATCGCGGCCAGCACCACGGTGCCGTGCTCGTCCTTGAGCTCGTACGGCTCGGCGACCGAGCGGGCGCCGTGTTCGAGGGCGTACGCGTACGCGGCGCGCGCGTCGGGGACCTCAATGGCGAGGTCGACGACGCCGTCGCCGTGTTCGGCCACGTGCCGGGCGAGGAAGTGGCCCCACTCGGTGGCGGGCTTGATCACCGAGGTGAGGACGAAACGGGCCGAGCCGTTCTCCAGGACGTAACTCGCGGTCTCGCGGCTGCCGTTCTCCGGTCCGGAGTACGCGACCAGCTTCATGCCGAAGGCGGTGGAGTAGTAGTGCGCCGCCTGCTTGGCGTTGCCCACGGCGAAGACGACCGCGTCCATTCCCTTCACCGGGAAGGGGTCGGCCTGCCGGGCGGTGTCGGGAGTGTGAGATGTGGTCTGCGTCATAGCCGAAGCGTGGCCCCGCCGGGCAAGGTGCGCAACACTTCCCCTGTCGGCCGGGCAATGTGTACAGCGTCGCACCGGCTTCGGCGGGCTTTCTGTACAGGATGACCATCTCGGAGGCGGGCATGGCGATCGATCGTCTGGACGGCCGGATCATCGGGTTGCTGGCGCGCGAGCCGAGGATCGGGGTGCTGGAGATGTCGCGCCGGCTGGGGGTCGCCCGGGGCACCGTGCAGGCCCGGCTGGACCGGCTCCAGTCGAACGGGGTCATCCGCGGGTTCGGGCCCGAGGTGGATCCCGCGGCCCTCGGCTACCCGGTCACCGCGTTCGCCACGCTCCAGATCCGGCAGGGTCAAGGCACCGACGTCCGGGCGCACTTGGCGGGTGTGCCGGAGGTGCTGGAGCTGCACACCACCACCGGCAGCGGGGACATGCTGTGCCGGCTGGTGGCCCGCTCCAACGCCGATCTCCAGCGGGTCATCGACCGGGTCGTCGGCTTCGACGGGATCGTGCGGGCCTCCACCGCGATCGTGATGGAGAACGCGGTTCCGCTGCGGATCATCCCGCTCGTGGAGCAGGCGGCACGGGACCGGGAGCCGTAGTCCTGTCAGGTCCGGCCCGGTCAGGTCCGGTCCGGTCCGGTCCCGTCAGCAGGAGGGCACCTGCCCCTTGCCCTTCTCCAGGGAGACGAGGGAGTCGACGGCGCCCTTGAGCGTCGTCACCGGGATCAGCCGCAGGCCCTCGGGCAGTTCGCTCTTGGCCTGGGAGCACTCTTCCTTCGGGACGAGGAACACGGTGGCGCCGTCCCGGCGGGCGGCCTGCGTCTTCAGCGCGACCCCGCCGACCGCGCCGACGCGTCCCTCGGCGTCGATGGTGCCGGTGCCGGCGACCGTGCGGCCTCCGGTGAGGTCGCCGCCGCCGCCGTCGCCGTTCAGCTTGTCGACGATCCCCAGGGAGAACAGCAGACCGGCGCTCGGGCCGCCGACGTCGGCGAGCTTCAGCGTGACGGTGACGTCGTCGTCGGCGCGGTGCAGATAGGTGAGCGCGGCCTCGGTCGCGGCGTCCTGGGACGCCTTCATCTGCTCGGTGTTGTGCCGCTCGATCTCCTTGGTGCTCTCTCCGCTGGGGTAGACGGCGTCGCGCGGCATCACCGCCTGGTCGGTGCGGAACCAGCCGTCGACGACGTCACCGAGGGAGACGTGCGTGTCGGGGCTGGTCGCCTCGATGGTGGTCATCCGCAGCTGCCCGGTGGTCCGCCGGGTGGGCGCCCCCGAGATCGTGATCACCGGGGTTCCCTTGTTCTCGCCCAGGACGTTCGCCGTCATCCCCGGCTGCGCCACCGAGAACGGCAACGGCACGAACACGGCGACCGCGATCAGCCCGACGAGGGGCACGGCACAGCCGACGAGAACCTGAACCCGCGAAACCCGAGAAAACACAGCCCCAATCTAACGTCCCACCCCTGGAAGCCCACCCGCGGCATGGGGGACGCCCTGCCCCCACAACTGCGGGCGGTCGCGCCGCCGGGCCGGCACAGCCGACACACAGCCGACACCCTGTCCTCCCCACGCAGCTGCCGGCAATCGTGCCGCTGGGGCCGGCGCAGTCGACGCCCTGTCCTGCCCACGCAGCTGCGGGCAATCGTGCCGCTGGGGCGATGGGGGTCCCCCCGGTCGAGCGAAGCCCGAGAGTGGGGGAGGGTGGGCGCAGCGGCACCCCCAGCGCCGGGCGCGTCCCCTTCCCCCGGCCCACACCGACCCGGGGCCACGCTCACGCAAGGCTCACCGCACCCCCGTACAGCCGGCGGTCATCGCAACGCCTCCGCCACCTCCCGCGCCGCATCCATCACCCGCTGCCCCACCCGCTCAGGCACCGCATCCGTCAACATCACCACCCCCACACTCCCCTCGACCCCCGTGACCCCCAGCAGAGGAGCCGCGGCCCCGCTGGCCCCCGCCTCCAACTCCCCGTGCGTCAAGGTGTATCCGGGCCCCGCCCCGCCCCCCGCCCGCTGCCGCGCCGAGAGAATCGCCTTCCCGGCCGCCCCCCGGTCCAACGGGTGCCGGAACCCGGCCCGGTACGCCACGTGGTAGTCCGTCCACGACGGCTCGACCACCGCGACGGCCAGCGCCTCCGCCCCGTCGACGAGCGTGAGATGCGCCGTCGCGCCGATGTCCTCGGCCAGTGCCCGCAGCGCCGGCAGCGCCGCCTCCCGTACCAGCGGATGCACCTGCCGGCCGAGCCGCAGCACCCCGAGCCCCACGCGGGCCCGCCCGCCCAGATCACGTCGTACGAGCGCGTGCTGCTCCAGCGTGGCCAGCAAGCGGTACACGACGGTCCGGTTCACGCCCAGCTTGTTGGACAGCTCGGTGACGGTGAGCCCGTGGTCGGTGTCGGCCAGCAACTTGAGGACTTTCAGTCCTCTGTCGAGTGTCTGGGAGGTCTCCGCGGTCACGACGCCCACTCCTTAAGTGGTGAGGTCGGCAACCCCCGTCGCGGCGGATGCGTCACAGAGTCCCGTCAGTGACGCGCTTCAGAGGCCGCCGATCGACAGACGGGCCCGGCGTGTCCGGGACCGGTCGCTTCACGGCTGCGCTCCGCGGCGGCGCTGCCACGGGGCGTGTGCGTAGCGGGACATTAGCGAAGCGGGTTCGCTCAGCGGAAGACTTTGTCCAGAATCCGGTCAATGGCCGGTATGGATCTCCCGCGTTTTGTCCTGATAAGACGGCACGCCGGTGACGCGGCGTCACTTCATCCGCGTCGCCCATTCCTGCACCTTGGCGATCCGCTGCCGCAGCTGCCCCGCCGTCGCCTCGGCGCTCGCCGGCCCCCCGCACACCCGCCGCAGCTCGGTGTGGATCACGCCGTGCGGCTTGCCGCTCTGGTGGACGTACGCGCCGACCAGGTTGTTGAGCTGCCGGCGCAGCTCCATCATCTCCTTGTGCGAGACCACCGGCCGCCGCTCGGCCGGCAGCTCCAGCAGGTCGGCCTCGTCGTCCGGCTTCTTCTTGCTGTGCGCGATCTGCTTGGCCTGCCGCTTCTGGAGCAGCAGTTGCACCTGCTCGGGCTCCAGCAGCCCCGGGATGCCGAGGTAGTCCTGCTCCTCCTCGCTGCCCGGGTGGGCCTGCATGCCGAACTCGGCCCCGTTGTACATGACCCGGTCGAAGACGGCCTCGGACTCCAGCGCCTCGAAGGAGAACTGCTCCTGCTCGCCGGTGTCCTCGTCCTGCTCCCGGTTCGCCTCGTCCATCTCCTTCTCGGACTCGGCGTACGGGTCCTCGTCCTCGCCGCCCTTCTTGGGCTTGTCGAGGACGTGGTCCCGCTCGCGTTCCATCTCGTTGGCGAAGCCGAGCAGGTCGGGCACGGTGGGCAGGAACACGGAGGCGGTCTCGCCGCGCCGCCGGGACCGTACGAAACGGCCCACGGCCTGGGCGAAGAACAGCGGCGTCGAGATCGTCGTCGCGTACACGCCGACGGCGAGGCGCGGCACGTCGACGCCCTCGGACACCATGCGCACCGCGACCATCCACCGGTCGGTACTGGCGCTGAACTCGTCGATCCTGTTGGACGCGCCCGCGTCGTCGGACAGGACGAGGGTCGCCTTGTGGCCGGTGATCTCGCGGATCAGCTTGGCGTAGGCGCGCGCCGACTCCTGGTCGGAGGCGATGACGAGGGCGCCGGCGTCCGGGATGGCCTTGCGGACCTCGGTGAGCCGCTGGTCCGCGGCGCGCAGCACGCTCGGCATCCACTCGCCGCGCGGGTCCAGCGCCGTACGCCAGGCCTGGCTGACGGCGTCCTTGGTCATCGGCTCGCCGAGCCGGGCGGCGATCTCGTCGCCGGCCTTGGTGCGCCAGCGCATGTTGCCGCTGTACGACATGAAGATCACGGGCCGGACGACGTGGTCGGCGAGCGCGTTGCCGTAGCCGTAGGTGTAGTCGGCGGCCGAGCGGCGGATGCCGTCGTTGCCCTCCTCGTACGTGACGAAGGGGATGGGGTTGGTGTCGGAGCGGAACGGGGTTCCGGTGAGCGCGAGACGGCGGGTGGCCGGCTCGAACGCCTCCAGGCAGGCCTCGCCCCAGGACTTGGAGTCGCCGGCGTGGTGGATCTCGTCGAGGATGACGAGCGTCTTGCGCTGCTCGCTGCGGTTGCGGTGCAGCATCGGCCGTACGCCGACGCCCGCGTAGGTGACGGCGACGCCGTGGTAGTCCTTGCTCAGCGGGCCGGCGCTGTACTCGGGGTCCAGCCGGATGCCTATCCGCGCGGCGGCCTCCGCCCACTGCTTCTTCAGGTGCTCGGTCGGCGCGACGACGGTCACCTGCTGCACGACGTGGTGGTGCAGCAGCCAGGAGGCGAGGGTGAGCGCGAAGGTCGTCTTGCCGGCGCCGGGGGTGGCGACGGCGAGGAAGTCGCGGGGCTGCTCCTGGATGTACTTGTCCATCGCCCCCTGCTGCCAGGCGCGCAGCTTGCTGGCGGTGCCCCAGGGGGCGCGGCCGGGGAAGGCGGGAGAGAGGTGGTGCGAGGTGGAGGCAGACATGGGTGCGGGCCCGGAGGGCCCTCCGTTGAGGGTGGTGGTGGGTGACGGGCGGGCGGTAGTCACGGTCTCCGGTTCGGGGCTCGGGCGGCTCGGCTGCTTCGCTGCGTCGGCTGTGTCTGTGTGTCGGCGGTGTCCGTGCGTCCGCTTCCTCGAAGTGGGGCAGCGGCCGACGACCGGGCCACCCTACCGGCGGTGCCGCGCCGCCGACGCGCGGACTGCGCCGGGGCGGACGCGGGTGCGACGCACCTCACACGCTCGTTCGGAGAGGTCGATGTCCGGACGCGACCGCGCGTCGTCGGGCGCCGGGAACGCCACGGACGACGTCACGCGGTGCGCTTGTTCCGGCGAACGAACGGGCGGTCGAACACGGCGGTCGAGGGCCGGCGCACGGCCGACCCCGGTGGCCCCGCGCACCGCTCAGGCGACCCGCAGCCGCGTGGTCACCCACGCCCCCACCAGTGCCACCCCCGCCATCGGCAGGAACACGGCGGCGAACGCGGCCGGGTGCGAGCCGGAGGCCTCGGTGGCCGCGTGCGTGACGGTCCCGCCGCCGAGCGCCGCGAAGGCGGCCCCGCCCGCCGACAGCAGCACCACGTTGGACAGCCCGTCCGATATCTGGAGCGCGGCGGAGTTGGTGCCGGCCTCCTCCGGGGCGGACAGCTGGAGCAGCAGCACGCTGCTGGAGGAGATCACCAGCCCCATCCCGAAGCAGCCGAAGGCCCAGGCGACCGCGACGGACCAGGCCGGCACGCCGTCGACGAGCACGCTCGGCGCGGCGGCTATCGCGGCCGCCACCAGCACCATCCCCACGGTCATCAGCCGCTCCCGGTAGGGCTCCACCCGCGGCCGTGACTGCACCCAGGACCCCAGTGCCCAGGTCCCGCCGCCGGCGGCGAGCGAGAACCCGGCCAGGGTGGGGCTCAGGCCCCGCTGGGTGACCAGCATCAGCGGCACGAACGACTCGGCGGCGATGAACGACCCCGCGGCGACCCCGCGCAGCAGCACGACCGACGGAAGGCCGCGGGCCGCCCGGTAGGTGCCGCGCGGCAGCAGCCCGAGGACGGCCGGCACGAGCAGCGCGACGCCCGCGAGGGCGGGCAGGACGGACAGGGGACGCAGATCCTGCGCGGCGTACTGGAGCAGTCCGGCGCCGAGGGAGATACCGAGGGCGAGCCGGATGCGGCGGCGGTCGAAGGAGGCGCCCTCGGCCCCGTCGACCGGGCCGGCGGCCCGTCGCCGTATCTGCGGCAGGGCGAGGGCCAGCGGGAACACGACGAGGAGGGGGATGCCGACGAACACCCACCGCCAGCCGAGGTGCTCGGTCACCGCACCTGAGGCGAGCGGTCCGACGATCGACGGCACGACCCAGCTCGCCGCGAACGCCGCCATGATCGCCGGCCGCAGCCGCACGGGGTAAGCCCGGCCGACGACGACGTACAGGGCGACGATGACCAGCCCGCCGCCGAACCCCTGCACGGCCCGCCCGAGGATGAACAGCCACATGACCCCGGCGGTGCCGGACACCATGAGCCCGGCGGCGAAGGCGGCGATCCCCGAGGTCAGCGCGCCCAGCGGCCCGCGCCGGTCGGACCACTGCCCGGCCAGCACCATCCCGAACAGGCTGGTGGTGAAGTACCCGGAGAACGCGAACGCGTAGAGCCCGACCCCGTTCAACTCCCGTGCCGCCACCGGCATCGCGGTCCCCACGGCGGTCGCCTCGAACGCGATCAGCAACACGACGGAGACGATCCCCACACTGAGCGCCCGATACGACCGCCCGAGCACGGTCTCACCGCCGGACGGCACGTGGTCGGCGACATCGGTGTCATGGGGTTCGAGGAGGGCCATGCCCGCCAGAGTAAGGTCCACAGCGGCCATTGACACCTGTCGGGAGACGGAGCACCCCTGCACCGTTGGTCGTAAGACCTTTCCGGCCTTCCATGAACGGCGTATGGCAGTCCTGTTGCACCGGCCCCGCTCCCCTTGAGCCGAACTCCCCCGCCTCCTACGGTCATTACACGCAGTCCAACAGGGCGAAGCCCAACAGAACTGCCGAACGGCCGTGTGCCCGAGCGGTTCAGGGGCTCGCCTGCGCTGCACCCGACAGCGAGCTCCGCTCGCGGGGAGCTACGTGGGTCCGAATCCCACCACGGCAAAGAGGAACAGCAGTACCCGTACGGCCGTGTGCCCGAGTGGTTCAGGGGCTCGCCTGCAAAGCGAGTTACGTGGGTTCGAATCCCGCCACGGCCTCCAAGTGAAGGACGGCGCTCAGGATCAGGAGTGGATGACCGCGCGAGCTTGCTCGATCCACTCGCTGACGGCCTTGGCACCGCAGCTTTCTGCGACCGACTGGGCCTCTTCGAGGTGGCGGACCGCCTGTGATGAGGCGCCGGTCTCGAACGCGAGGTAGGCCAGTGCCACCAGGCCGGCCGCTTCTCCGGCCGTGAAGCCGATCTCCCGGCGCAGTGTCACCGATTCGGTCAGCCGCTCGCGGGCCTGGTCGAAGTGGCCCGCGTCCCTGTCCGCGAAGCCGAGATGGCGAACCGCATAGGACATCGTCATCCGGTCGTCGACGGACTTCGCAAGCGCGTACGACCGCTCGAAGTACGGCCTGCCGGTGGCGCCGTCGCCCTTGACGACCTGATGCCAGCAGCCGATCCAGAACAACGCCTCCGCCTCCCCCGACGCCTCCCCCAGACGCTCGTACAACTCGGCCGCGCGCTCGAACAGCACGAGTTCCTCGCTGTTCTCCTCGCGGTCATTGAGGAAGCGGACGTGCAGCACCTTGCCCCGCGCCATGCAAAGCGGCGCCTCGACCGCGTCCAGCACGTCATCGGACCGCTCGAGCGCGGACCTGTCTCCGCCGAACATCGCTGCTTCGAACAGCGCTCCGGCCTGTTCGGTCCAGTCCTGCCCTTGCATACTCCGCCCCTCCCTGTCGAACGATGGTAGTGCCGAAAACCTTCAGACCGCGCTGCGCAGGCCCCCGTCCGCTTCGTCCGCGAACACGCTCGGCCAGTAGCACCGGCCGTAGTCCTCCCGGGCCGCCGCCGGCGTGCGCGCGCAGGCCAGCGGGTCCAGGGTGGCGAGGGTCCGGGTGAGGGTGGCGGCAAGCTGGTCGTAGGCCTCGGTGAGGTCGTGGTCGGCGTCCAGGGTCTTCGCTCGGTGGATCAGCCAGAGGGTGACGGCGAGGGTGGAGACGTCGGCGTTCAGGGGCCGCAGCGCCGACGCCTCCCCGGACCAGGTCAGGACCGCGCCCGTGGTGCCGTCCAGGACCAGGCTGACGCCGTCGGACAGCGCGCCGAGGCGTATCAAGTGGGCGGCTTCGGCGGGGAGTCGGGTGTGGCCGTCGTCCGCGTGGTGGTCGGCGAGGGTGGGCAGCGGGGCGTCGGTGTCCAGGGCGAACCAGACGCACTCCTCCGGCAGGCCCACCTCCGCCAGGAAACGGCGGGTCGGCTCGTGGGTGAGGGCGGACGGGAAGTCGACGTCCTCGAAGCGGACGACGGCGCGGGAGCCGAACTCGTCGTCCAGGAGGCGGGGCGGGAGGTCCAGGGCCAGGTCCGAGCGGGTGCCCGGGCCCGCGATCAGGGCGAGGGGCCGTATCACCGCGATCAGACGCCAGAACGGCGGCACCTCGCCGTGCGCCCCCGCCTCGTACAGCGCGAGGAGCTGGGCGGAGGCCTGCGCCACCGCCTCGGGGCCGTAACGCCCCGCGTAGGCGGCGAACTGACCACGCAGCGCCGCCAGTTCGTCGGCCGCCGTCGCGAAGCGCACGAGCGTCTCCAGGGACGGCGCGAGCGGGCGGCGGTCCATCAGGTGGGGGCGGTCGTGGAGGAAGTACGTCGTCGTGATCTCGCCGGTGGAGCCGTCGAGCAGCACCGACTCCCCGCGCGGGCCGCCGGACCCGGCGAGCCCGCCTATGACGAGCTGTTCGCTCAGGCCGGCCGCCATGCCGCCGTCCGGTTCGCCCGTGGAGTCGCCCACGGTGCGCAGTCCGTCCGCGCGGAGCGCGTCGAAGGTCAGCAGGCCGCCGACGCCCGGCAGTCCGGGCCCGGTCAGCCAGCGGCGCGTCGGCGCGTGCGTGACGTACGGGTCCAGCTCGGAGTCGGTGAAGGTGATCACCGCCGTGCCGGCGGCGGTACCGGTCGTGCCCATGTGGTTCCCCCGTGCGTGAAGTGTGCCGTCCCGGCGGCGGCCCGCGTCGCCGCGCCCGCCGCCGTCCCACTTCCCCGAACACTACGCGGCACCACTGACAACGGCCCTCGCCCGGGAAGACGTCACCGCGCCCGAGATCGTTCCCGTCTCAGGGCACCTCACGGGATTCACCCCGGCCGTCCCCGCTCTCCCGCCCGGCGGGCGCCGGGAGGGTTCACGTGAAGCAGACCCCGCCCGGCACCACCTGGTCGCTCACTGCCCCGTCACCACCGCCGCCTGCGGCCTTATCGGGAGGCGGTTGACGGGACGGCCGGTGGCGGCGCGCACCGCCGAGGCGATGGCCGCGGGGGACGTCACCACCGGGACCGCGCTGGCCGCCTTCGCGCCGAACGGGGCGACCACGTCGCGCTCCTCGACCAGTTTGACGATCCGGATGTCGGGCGCGTCCAGGGCGGTCGGCAGGGCGTAGCCGGTGAGGTCGGGGTGGCGGACGAGACCGCGCGGGGTGCGCAGGTTCTCGGTGAGCGCGATGCCGACGCCCTGGGTGACGCCCGCCTCGATGCGGGCGGTCAGCTGCGCCGGGTTCAGGATCCGGCCGACGTCCTGGGCGACCGCCAGCTCCACCACCCGCACCGAGCCCAGCTCGATGTCGACGTCGACCACCGCGCGGACCGCGCAGAAGGCGAGCCCGACGAAGGCGTCGCCCTGGCCGGACGCGTCGAGCGGCTCGGTCGGGTGGGGGCGGCACTGGGCCGTCGCCCACAGCTCCTTGCCGTGCAGCTCCTCGGCGACCGTGGTCGACAGGACGCCGTCGTACGAGGTGATCTTGCCGTCGGTGATCTGGAGCAGCTCGGTGGACATGCCGAACTTGTGCGCGAGGGGCTGGAGCAGCTGGGTGCGGACCATCTTGGCCGCGCGTTCCACCGCGCCGCCGGACACCCATGTGTGCCGGCCGTGGCAGCTGGCGCCGGCGGGCGGCTGGTCGGTGTCGACGGGCGCCACGTGCACCTCGTCGACGCCCAGGGTCTCCTGGACGATCTGGCGGGCGAGGGTGGTGAAGCCCTGCCCGGTCTCCACCGCCGCGCACAGCACGGTCGCGACGCCGTCCAGGACCTTGACGGTGGCCGTGGAAACCTCGTCCGCGCCCTCGGCGCCGAGCATGTGCACCATGCCCAGGCCGTAGCCGACGCCCCGGCGCACCGCGCCGGGTTCGCCCGCGCCCTCGGGGCCGCCGGGCAGCAGCCAGTCCTCCTCGGGGGTGTCCTTCGGCAGCGGCGGCAGGGGGAACTCCTGCACCGCTTGGAGGAGTTCGGCGACGGGCGCGGGGCAGGTCACCGTCTGACCGGTCGGCAGCACGTCCCCGGTCGCCATGACGTTGCGCAGGCGCAGCTCCGCCGGGTCGACGCCGAGCTTCTTGGCCAGCTTGTCCATCTGCGCCTCGTAGGCGGCGCAGACCTGCATCGCGCCCTCGCCCCGGACGTGCCCGGAGGGCGGGTTGTTGGTGCGCACGGCCCAGCCCTCGATGAAGGCGTTGGGGACGACGTAGGGGCCGCAGGCGAAGGAGACGGCGGCGGCCAGGGCCTCGGCGGAGGTGTCGGCGTAGGCGCCGGCGTCGAGCAGGATCTGCGCCTCGACCTTGACGAGCCGGCCCTCGGCGTCGGCGTGGTGGCGGTATCTGAGCAGGGTGGGGTGGCGGTGGGCGTGGCCGAGGAAGGACTCCTCGCGGGTCGCCGTGAGCTTCACCGGGCAGCCCGTGCGCAGGGCGAGCAGGCCGAGCGGGAGCTGGAAGCCCTGGTCCTCGCGGTCGGCGGTGGCGCCGGGCACACCGGTGACCACGATCTTCACCCGATCGGGTGTCAGCCCGAAGCAGGCGGCGGCGGTGTCGCGGTCGCTGTGCGGGTCGGTGGAGGCGAGGTACAGCTCCACGCCGCCGTCGGGGCGGGGCACCGCGAGGCCGGCCTCGGCGCCGATGGGGGCGGGGTCGGCGCGGCCGATGCGGTACTGGCCCTCGACGACGACCTCGCCGGCCGCGGAGGGGTCTCCGTGGTGCAGCGGGATGTGCCGGATGAGGTTGCCGTCGGGGTGCAGCGACTCCGCCTCGAAGGCGAGTTCCGGGTCGACGACCGGGTCGAGGACCTCGTACTCGACGATGACGGCCGCGGCGGCCATGCGCGCGGTGTCGGGATGGTCGGCGGCGACGGCGGCGATGGGCTCGCCGTGGTGGCGCACGACCTCGGAGGCGAACACCGGGCGGTCGGCCGTGCCCCGGCCGTGCAGCGCGCTGCCGGGGACGTCCTCGTGGGTGACGACGGCCCGCACGCCGGGCATCTCGCGCGCGTGGGAGGTGTCGATGGAGACGATGCGCGCGTGCGCGTGCGGGGAGCGCAGGACGGCTGCCCAGAGCAGGCCCTCGGCCCACAGGTCGGCCGCGTAGGGGAAGGTGCCCTCCGTCTTGGCGCGCGTGTCGGCGGGGGGCAGTGAGACGCCGAGGCCGTGCGGGATCGGCTCGGGGGCCGGGGCGGCCTCCGCGGGGCTCGTCGCGGTGGCTGCTTCGTTGGTCACGCCTGGCCTCCGTCCTGGCCCTGTCCGTACACCGGGTCGTGCGGATGGGGCTGTGCCGGGTTCTCGAACGCCGACGGGTGGACGCCGCCCGCGCCCGGACCCGCCTGGTGCGGGATACGTGCCTCGTCGCCGTCCGTCTCAGCGTCCGCGGCGGCGTGCGCCTCGCGTTCGTCGACGACGTCCTGGACGGCCCGCAGGACGCCCCGGTAGCCGGAGCAGCGGCACAGGTTGCCGCAGAGCGCCTGGCGGGCCTCCAGCTCGGTGGGGGCGGGGTTGCCCTCCAGCAGGTCGTGCACGGTCATCGCCATGCCGGGCACGCAGAATCCGCACTGCACCGCCCCGCACCGGGCGAGCGCCCGCTGCACGTCGGAGGGCTGTCCGTCGACGGCGAGGCCCTCCACGGTGCGGACCTCGCTGCCGGCGGTGGTGACGGCGGGGACCAGGCAGGAGGCGACGAGGCGGCCGTCCACCTGGACGTTGCAGGCCCCGCACTCGCCTTGCGAGCAGCCGTCCTTGGCGCCCGCGAGTCCGAGCCGCTCACGCAGGACGTAGAGCAGGGACTCGCCGATCCACGCGTCGGTGACCGGGCGGTCGGAGCCGTTCACGCGTAGCACGTAGGAGGCGAGGGGGTGGTCCTCGTGGAAGGGCGGCCGGCCGGCGTCGGCGTCCTCCTGCGGGTGGACGCCGTGGCCGTCGTCCACGCGCGTGGACGACGCGGTGTCGTCGCCGGCGTCGGGCGCGTCGGCCGCGGACCGTGGAGCGGCGGATTCCGGCTCCGCGTCGTCGGCGGACGGCTCGGAGTGCGGGTGGCCCGCGTCCGAGGCCCGCGGGTCCTCCGGGGCGTCCGCCTCCGGTGCGGTTTCAGCGTCTCGTACGGCGTCCGGGTCGTGTGGGCCGTCCTCGTCCCGCACGGCGTCGACGTCACGTCCGGAGTCCGGGTCGTGCACGCCTTCCGCGGCCGCGGAGGGCTCGGTGTCGGCGTAGGGCTCGTGCGGGCCGCCGTACGGGCCCTCAGGGCCCTTGTAGGCCTCTTCCTCGCCCCCGGGGGCCTCGGGCGTCCCGTAGGCGGTCTCGTGGCGTTCCACGGCGTGCGCGCCGTCCTCGTCGCCGGCCCGGGGGGCGGGCGCGAACAGGGAGACGTCGTCGGCGTGCCGCTCGGGCGCCGCCGCACGGCCGGAACGGTCGGCGTTCTCCGGCTGCGGATCCCACGGCTGCGCCGACGGGTCGGCCGCGTCGTGCGCCGGTGTCGTCGCCCAGGGCGCGGGCGCGCCGCCGGGCAGGGTGGCCGGGGGCGCGCTGCCCCACTGTTCGACCAGGGCCGAGGTGGTGAACTCGCCCGACTCGTCGGGGAGGTCGCCGCCCGCGACGGGAATGGACCACTGCCCGGTCACGTCATGGCCGGGCGCGGGGGCCGCGGGGGTCTCCTCGAACGTCCACTGCCCGGTCGAGCCCGGGTTGTACGTGAACCGGTCGTCACCCACGCTCGACCCGCTCGCGGGGGCCGGCCACTCGGCGCCGCCGACCGGGGACGGCCACGCGCCCGCGCCGCCCGCGTCGGTGTCGGGCCGGTCGGGCGCCGCCGTGATCCGCGGCGGGACGTAGCCGTGTCCGGGAGCCGCCAGCGGGCTCTCCCCGCGCGCGGCCAGGAGGGCGTCCACGCCGCCCTCGGGGAGCTTCACGAAGGCGGTGGCGCCGTCGTCGTAGTCGCCCTGGGGCAGCGGGTCCCAACGGCCCGCGCCCTGGGGCGCGCCCTGGCCCTGTCCGTGGTCCTGTCCGTGCTGGTGCCCGTGGTCCTGTCCGTGCTGGTCGTCGGTCACGACAGCGCCCTCCCCAGTGCTCGTCGGGCCAGCGCGGCGACGGTGCGCCGCAGGTGCAGTACGGCGGGCGGCAGCGGCTGCACGGAGCCGTCCTCGGCCGGGACCGGGTCGGGGATGCAGGCGGCCGCCACGTACTCCCCGAAGGCGGTCAGGGCCTCGGGGACGATCGTGCGGCTGTTGTCCCAGTCGATCAGCTGGGCGACCCACTGCTCCGCCTCGAGGGGCCGCAGCGGCATCGGCGCTATCGCGCCGACGGCGCACCTGACGCCGCGCCGGGCGGGGTCGAGGACGAGGGCGACGGACGCGACGGCGCGCCCCGGGCCGGTGCGTCCGGTCGCCTTCAGGAAGACCTGGGGGGCGTGCAGCAGCGGCACGCGCACGTAGCCGATGAGTTCGCCGCCGCGCAGCATCTCCATGCCGGCCAGCAGATGCGACACCGGGATCTCGCGGCGTGCTCCGCCCTGGCCCGCGACGATCAGCGTCGCCTCCAGCGCGGCCAGCACGGGCAGCGCGTCGCCCGTGGGGGCGGCCGAGGCGATGTTGCCGCCCAGGGTGCCCGCGTTGCGGATGTGCGGGGGGCCGGCGGCGCGGGAGGCGGCGGCGAGCGCGGGGATGAGGGCGGCGAAGTCGGGGCGTCCCATGCGCGCGTGCGTGAGTCCGGCGCCGAGCAGGGCGTGGCCGTCCTGGTACTGCCAGCCGCGGATCTCGCTGATCCGGCCGAGGCCCACCAGGGCGGCGGGCCTGAGCTGCCCGGAGTTGACGGCGGCCATGAGGTCGGTGCCGCCGGCCACCGGTACGGCCGCGGGGTTCGCCGTGAGGGCCGCGACGGCCTCGTCCAACGACGTGGGCAGCGTGACGGCGTGCGCCGCCTGCGGTGCGTGCGTGCTCAAAACCGGCTGCCCCTTCCCGCTGCCCCACCTGGTCCCACCTGTGTTGCCGTACGGTACGTGCTGACAGGCCGGACGTGGCAACTCTGGCACATCTTCGCAAGGCCCGGACGCGGGGGTCCGCTAGGAGGCATTCGCCCATCTCATCGGGGAGATGAGCCGTTTTCGCACGGCATCGCCGGTGCGCTCGAATTGCCACTCTTCGGTGATCCCGCGGGGTTTCTCCCGTGCGCGGGGAGCCACTTGGCGAAGCGGCGGTCGAACCGCTCCCACGGCGCGGCCTCCGCGACCCTCGGACGCTTCACGGCCCCGCCCACCCCTGATCGCCCGTCAGAACGCGGGCAGCGGTCCGCGTCGTGATCTTGGCCGGATCCCGATCCGAGGCCGACGGCGCGCCGGGGCGCGGGAGCCGCGCCCGCCGGCGCGCGTCAGGCGGTCACTTGTCGCCCTTGCCGCCGTTGTCGTCGCCGCCGGAGCCCATGGACTCGTAGATCTCCTTGCACATGGGGCACACGGGGTACTTCTTCGGGTCGCGACCGGGCACCCAGACCTTGCCGCACAGCGCCACGACGGGGGTCCCGTCGAGAGCGCTCGCCATGATCTTGTCCTTCTGGACGTAGTGCGCGAAGCGCTCGTGGTCACCGTCACCGGAGGACACCTGCGGCGTCGGCTCTACGAGGGTCCCCGTACCGGTGCCGCGCTCGGGCTCAAGAGTGCTCATGGGCCCAAGGGTACTGAAGCTCACACCCATCAGTTGAGCGACGGGTCGTCCGGATAGGTGGCCACCATCGCCAGTTCGTTGCGCTGGCGGCGCAGCACCTCGCGCCAGAGTCTCTCCGGCTCCGGCGAGGAGACGTCGCCCGGCTCCGACTCGACGACGTACCAGGCGCCCTCCACCAGCTCGTCCTCCAGCTGGCCGGGGCCCCAGCCGGCGTACCCGGCGAAGATCCTCAGGGAGCCGAGAGCCGAGGCGAGCAGCTCGGGCGGGGCCTCCAGGTCCACGAGGCCGATCGCGCCGTGCACCCGCCGCCAGCCGAGGGGGGCGCCGTCGACGCCGGTGCCGCCGGGGATCACGGCCACGCCCAGCGCCGAGTCCAGGGAGACGGGGCCGCCCTGGAAGACGACGCCCGGCTCGCCGGTGAGGTCCGCCCAGTCCTCGAGGATGTCGCCCACGCCCACCGGCGTCGGACGGTTGAGGACGACGCCGAGCGAGCCCTCCTCGTCGTGGTCGAGGAGGAGCACCACCGCACGGTCGAAGTTCGGGTCCGCCAGGGCGGGGGTTGCCACGAGCAGCCGCCCTGTGAGCGAGGACACCTCGGTCATGCCAGACATGATCCCGCATCTTCCCCCGGAGTGGGGAGGCAATGCGGCGTCGGGGGTGAGGGGCAGGTGGGGGGCGTGGAGGCGGGTAGGGCACACGCGCGTGGCGGCGGTCTCACGGTGACCTTGCGTGGCCGGTGGGAAACGGTTCGTGTTGTGACACAGCCATGACCTTCCTGAGCGCCTCCTGGGCTTACGGGACAAGGGCACTCGGCGATTACCCTGTCTCTCTCCAGCCCTGCTCCACCTTCCATGGAACGCGAGATACATGACCGTCAACGACGATGTCCTCCTTGTCCACGGCGGAACCCCGCTCGAGGGCGAGATCCGTGTCCGCGGCGCGAAGAACCTCGTGCCCAAGGCCATGGTCGCCGCCCTGCTGGGCAGCGAGCCGAGTCGACTGCGCAACGTTCCGGACATCCGTGACGTGCGAGTCGTACGCGGCCTGCTGCAACTGCACGGCGTGACGGTCCGGCCGGGCGAGGAGCCGGGCGAGCTGGTGATGGACCCGACGTACGTCGAGAGCGCGAACGTCGCCGACATCGACGCGCACGCGGGCTCCAGCCGCATCCCGATCCTGTTCTGCGGCCCCCTGCTGCACCGTCTCGGCCACGCTTTCATCCCCGGCCTCGGCGGCTGCGACATCGGCGGCCGGCCGATCGACTTCCACTTCGACGTGCTGCGGCAGTTCGGCGCGAAGATCGAGAAGCGCGACGACGGTCAGTACCTGGAGGCCCCGCACCGGCTGCGCGGCACGAAGATCCGGCTGCCGTACCCGTCCGTGGGCGCGACCGAGCAGGTGCTGCTGACGGCCGTGCTCGCCGAGGGCGTCACGGAGCTCTCGAACGCGGCCGTGGAGCCGGAGATCGAGGACCTGATCTGCGTCCTGCAGAAGATGGGCGCCATCATCGCGATGGACACCGACCGGACGATCCGCATCACCGGTGTGGACAAGCTCGGCGGCTACGACCACCGCGCCCTCTCGGACCGCCTGGAGGCCGCCTCCTGGGCGTCCGCCGCGCTGGCGACCGAGGGCAACATCTACGTCCGCGGCGCTCAGCAGCGGTCGATGATGACGTTCCTGAACACCTACCGCAAGGTGGGCGGCGCCTTCCGCATCGACGACGAGGGCATCCGCTTCTGGCACCCCGGCGGCCAGCTGAAGTCCATCGCGCTGGAGACGGACGTCCACCCCGGCTTCCAGACCGACTGGCAGCAGCCGCTGGTCGTGGCGCTGACGCAGGCCACGGGTCTGTCGATCATCCACGAGACGGTGTACGAGTCGCGTCTCGGCTTCACCTCGGCGCTCAACCAGATGGGCGCGCACATCCAGCTCTACCGCGAGTGCCTGGGCGGCTCCGACTGCCGCTTCGGCCAGCGCAACTTCCTGCACTCCGCGGTCGTCTCCGGCCCCACGAAGCTCCAGGGCGCCGACCTGGTCATCCCGGACCTCCGCGGCGGCTTCTCCTACCTGATCGCCGCCCTCGCGGCCCAGGGCACGTCCCGCGTCCACGGAATCGACCTGATCAACCGGGGCTACGAGAACTTCATGGAGAAGTTGGTGGAACTGGGCGCGAAGGTCGAACTCCCGGGCAAGGCGCTCGGCTGACCCACCCGGCCCCACAACGCGCCGGCCAGGGCGACACCCCGACTGCCGGGGGTCCGGGGGTCGCCCCCCGGGCAGGCACAGCCTGGACCGCGGCGACACCGTGATCGCTGACACGCCGATGGGGCGGCCGCCCGTGTGAACGGGTGGCCGCCCCATCGGCGTGTTGTCACTTCCGGCGGATGCGCCCCCGAAGGGGCGCGGGGAACTGCGCGACCAGCAAAGGCCGACCCGCAGTCACCCACGGCGCCCGCTGCTCACGGCGCGTCCGGCGGAGCCTTACTTGCCCTTGGCCGCTTCCTTGAGCTTCGAGCCCGCGGAAACCTTGACGCTGTAGCCGGCCGGGATCTGGATCGGGTCGCCGGTCTGCGGGTTGCGCGCGGTGCGAGCGGCACGGTGGGTGCGCTCGAAGGTCAGGAAGCCGGGAATGGTGACCTTCTCGTCGCCCTTGGAGACGATGTCGCCGACGACCTCGGCGAACGCGGCCAGGACGGCGTCGGCGTCCTTGCGGGTCACCTCGGCACGGTCGGCCAGCGCGGCCACCAGCTCACTGCGGTTCATGTTGTTACTCCCGTGTTCTTCTTGCCATTGAGGCGTGCCACGCGGCGGAGCCGCATGGGGGACAGCGAAGTCGATGCCCACGCGCCCAGGAACGCATCCTGCCCCTACCTGCGGCGGGAAAGCCAATCCGGCACCCGTAGGAGTCGTGAGAACACCCTTGGGAGTCACACGAAGAGCGCCTGACCCGGCCGTCACAGTAGAGGCCTGCCCCGTGAGGCGGGTTCCACGACGCGCCGGGGGCCGGTCGTGGCGATCCTCACAGGCCCCCGCGCGCCGCCCGTTCGCGGCTGTGACACCCGCTTCCGGCTACGGCTGCGTGAGGGCCGAAGCGCCCGCCGCCTTCGCGGCCTCGCGGACCGCGCCGGCGACCGCGCCCGCGACCTTGTCGTTGAAGACGCTCGGAATGATGTAGTTCGGGTTCAGCTCGTCCTCGGTCACCACGTCGGCCAGCGCCTTCGCAGCAGCGATCATCATCTCGGTGTTGACCGTGCGGGACTGCGCGTCCAGCAGGCCGCGGAAGACGCCCGGGAAGACCAGCACGTTGTTGATCTGGTTCGGGAAGTCGGAGCGGCCCGTGGCCACGACGGCCGCGGTCTGCCGGGCGATCGCCGGGTCCACCTCGGGGTCGGGGTTCGCGAGCGCGAACACGATCGCCTCGTCGGCCATGGCGGCCACGTCGTCGCCGTCGAGGACGTTCGGGGCGGAGACGCCGATGAACACGTCCGCGCCGCGCACGGCCTCCTTGAGGGTGCCCGTGAGGTTCTCGGGGTTGGTGTTGTCGGCGATCCAGCGCAGCGCCGACCCGGGGGCGGCGTCGACGAGATCCTCACGGCCGGCGTGCACGACGCCGTGGATGTCGGCGACGACGGCGTTCTTCACGCCCGCGGCGATCAGCAGCTTCAGGATGGCCGTGCCGGCCGCGCCGGCGCCGGACATGACGACCCGGATGTTCTCGATCGCCTTGCCGGCGACGCGCAGGGCGTTGGTGAGCGCGGCGAGGACGACGATCGCGGTGCCGTGCTGGTCGTCGTGGAAGACGGGGATGTCGAGGGCCTCGCGCAGCCGGGCCTCGATCTCGAAGCAGCGGGGCGCGGAGATGTCCTCCAGGTTGATGCCGGCGAAGCCGGGGGCGATCGCCTTGACGATCTCGACGATGGCGTCGGTGTCCTGGGTGTCGAGGCAGATCGGCCAGGCGTCGATGCCGGCGAACCGCTTGAAGAGGGCCGCCTTGCCCTCCATGACGGGCAGCGCGGCCTTGGGGCCGATGTTGCCGAGGCCCAGCACGGCGGAGCCGTCCGTCACGACCGCGACGGAGTTGCGCTTGATGGTGAGGCGGCGCGCGTCCTCGGGGTTCTCGGCGATCGCCATGCAGACGCGGGCCACGCCCGGCGTGTAGACCATGGACAGGTCGTCGCGGTTGCGGATGGGGTGCTTGGACGCCATCTCGATCTTGCCGCCGAGGTGCATCAGGAACGTACGGTCGGAGACCTTGCCGAGCGTGACGCCCTCGATGCCGCGCAGCTGTTCGACGATCTCGTCGGCGTGGGCGGTCGAGGTGGCCGCGATGGTGACGTCGATGCGGAGCTTCTCGTGACCGGAAGCAGTGACGTCGAGGCCGGTGACCGAGCCTCCGTGGGACTCGACGGCCGTGGTGAGCTGGGAGACCGCGGTTCCCCCCGCGGGCACCTCCAGCCGGACCGTCATCGAGTAGGAGACGCTGGGCGCCGTTGCCATGGCCGACTTCCTCTGCTTTAACCGGTGACGCGGATTGCGGTCCGATCGTCGCACCTACTGTCGAGTAGGAGTTAGCCACGTGGGGTTACGAACGTTTTGTTCACGACGAAAGAGGCCCACGTCACATCTGACGTGGGCCTCTCCCGCACGGAGATGACACCGACCCGCCATGCTCGCCTCGCGGCAAGTGGTCGCTCGTAGCGACGAAGGTTGGGCCCGGGGGCTTGGATCGGGCCGGTGTCACATCCAGGCTAACAAACGGAAGCGGGAAGACCATTCCCCTGCGGCGAGTTCACAGAAAGCCTTCTCCGCGCGGCCTCGCCGGACCGGCCCCACGGGCCCCGGTGCGGCCTCGCCGGACCCGGCCCCACGGCCCCACGGGGTCACTCACGCAGCAGGTCCGGCAGCCCGTCGGCGTCGGGTTCGTCGCGCTCGCCCGAAACGACCGTGAGCTGCTGGGTCGCCCGGGTCAGGGCCACGTACAGCACCCGCAGGCCGGCCGGCGACTCGTCGGCGATCTCGGCCGGGGAGACGACGACCGTGGCGTCGTACTCCAGGCCCTTCGCCTCCAGGCTGCCGAGCGCCACCACCCGGTCGCCGAGACCCGCGAGCCAGCGGGCGGCCTCCTCGCGCCGGTTCATGGCGACGACGACGCCGACGGTGCCGTCGACCCGGTCCAGGAGGCGGGCGGCCTCCGCCCGCACGGTCTCGGCGAGGTCGCCGGAGGCGGCCGTGAAGCGGGGGACGACGCCGGTGGAGCGGACCGCGGTCGGGGACTCGGCGCCGGGCATGGCCAGCGCCAGCACCTTGGCCGCCAGTTCGGCGATCTCGGCCGGGTTGCGGTAGTTGACCGTCAGCTGGAAGCGGCGGCGCGGGCGGGTGCCGAGGGCCTCGTCGCGGGCCTCGGCCGCCTCGTCGGGGTCGGACCACGACGACTGGGCGGGGTCGCCGACGACCGTCCAGGTGGCGTGCCGGCCGCGACGGCCGACCATGCGCCACTGCATCGGCGTGAGGTCCTGCGCCTCGTCGACGATGACGTGGGCGTACTCGGTGCGCTCCTGCGCGAGCCGTTCGGCCCGCTCGCGCTGCGACTCCTCGCGCATCGGCATCAGCTCCTCCAGGCCGGTGAGCTGGTCCAGCGGGTCGAGCTCGCGGCGCTTCTTCGGGCGGGCGGGTGCGCCGAGGATCGCCTGGAGTTCGTCGAGCATCGCGATGTCGTGCACGGAGTGGCCGTCCCGCTTGAGGGAGCGGGCGACCCTGCGGACCTCGCCGGGGTTCAGGACGCGGCGGGCCCACCGGCCGAGCCGGCGCTCGTCGGCCATGGCCGCCAGGACGGCCTTGGGCGTCAGCTCCGGCCACCAGGCGTCGAGGAACCCGATGAAGGAGTCCTCGCTCGTGACGTCCTCGTCGAAGGAGGAGCGCAGCTCGGCCGCCAGTTCGGGGTCGCTGTGCCGGCCGGCGGCGCCGGAGCGCTCCCACAGGGCGTCCAGGAGGAGCTTGCGGGCGCGGGGGCGCAGCAGGTTCACCGGCGCGGTGCCGCCGAGCGCGGCGCGGCGGATCCGGTCGAGCTCCTCCGCCTCCAGCTCCAGCCGCCGTCCGAAGGCGACGACGCGCAGCCGGGTGGGCGCGCCGGCGGCGTTCTGGCCCGCCGGTTCGCCGCCGTCGAGGGTGAGCTGTCCCGCGTCGGGGGCGGGACGGCCCTGCTCCAGGGCTCCGCGGGCCGCTTTGCGCAGCACCTTCAGCATGCGGTACGAGCCCTTGGCGCGGGCGACCGCCGGGGAGTCGTACAGGGTGGCCTGGACGCCGTCGACCAGGGAGCCGATGGCGCGGATGGCGACCTGACCCTCCTCGCCGAGGGAGGGCAGGACGCCCTCGGTGTAGGCGACGAGCAGGGGGGTGGGCGAGACGATCAGGATGCCGCCCGAGTAGCGGCGGCGGTCCTGGTAGAGGAGGTAGGCCGCCCGGTGCAGGGCGACGGCCGTCTTGCCGGTGCCGGGGCCGCCCTCGACGTAGGTGACGGAGGCGGCGGGGGCGCGGATGACGAGGTCCTGCTCGGCCTGGATGGAGGAGACGATGTCCCGCATGGTGTGGCCGCGGGCCTGTCCGAGGGCGGCCATCAGGGCGCCGTCGCCGATGACGGGCAGCTCCCGCCCGTCGAGGAAGGCTCTCAGCTCGGGGCGCATCAGGTCGTCCTCGACGCCGAGGACGCGGCGGCCCTTGGAGCGGATGACCCGGCGGCGCACGACCCGGCCGGGCGCGACCGGGGTGGAGCGGTAGAACGGGGCGGCCGCGGGCGCCCGCCAGTCGATCACCAGCGGGGCGTAGTCCTCGTCGAGGACTCCGATACGGCCGATGTGCAGGGTCTCGGCGATGTCGGCGGTGTTGTCGTCCCGCACGGCCCCGTCGGCGGGCTCCACGGAGGTGTAGGCGCCGTCGGGCCCCTTCTCGCCGTCCTTGCCGTTGAGCAGGTCGATGCGGCCGAAGAGGAAGTCCTCGAACTCGTTGTTGAGCCGGTTGAGGTGGATGCCCGCACGGAAGACCTGCGCGTCCCGCTCGGCGAGCGCGCCGGGCGTGCCGACGTGGCCGCGCTGGGCCGCGTCGTGCATGAGGAACTCGGCCTCGTGGATCTTCTCCTCGAGCCGCCGGTACACCCGGTCCAGGTGTACCTGTTCGACGCTGATCTCCCGGTCGCGGACCGAGTCCTGGACTGAGTCCTGGACCGCGTCCCGTACCGGGCCGACCGCGGTTTCCTGCTGAGCCTGAGCGGCCACCGGGCCCCCTTCTGACGTGCTGGGCAGCCGTCAACCGTACGCGAAGGGGACCGGTCGAGGCGAGGGGCCTGCCCGGACTCGCCGGACAGGCCCCGAAGCTGCGGGAGGAAACAGGGGAAACGGAGGAAAGCGACCGCCGGAAGGCTCAGGCGTCGATCTGCACGAGCTTCTTGCCGTCGAAGGTCATGACCTCGAAGTGGTCGATCTGGTTAGGGGTGAAGGCCGCGCCGCCCTGGACGTACAGAGGCTGCTTCGCCTGGTCGGTCTTGGCGCCGGGGAGGCCGTAACCCCACTCCGGGACGGACCAGGAGGAGACGGTCTCACGCTCGCCGTTCTTGCCCACGGCGATCAGCGAGCACTTGTTCGGGCCGGCCACGTTCGACAGCTGGACGACGGCCTGGGTGCCCCACGCCTTCTCCGCCATGGCGACGGTCGCCGAGACCTTGGTGGAGGCGTCGGTCGCCGACTTCTTGTCGGGCAGCGCGTCGAAGACACCCTTGGCGGGGTTGGCGGTGTCCGCCTGCAGCGTCTTGGCGTCCTTGCCGCTGTCGCCGCCGGTCACCGCGAGCACGCCCAGCGGGCCGCCGGCGATCAGCGCGACCGCGGCCGCGAGCATGAAGAACGAGCGGCGGCGCTTGGCGGCGCGGCGGTCGGCCACCTCGTCGACCAGCCGTTCCGCGAGCCGCGGGTTGGGCTTGGCGGACAGGGACTCGCCGATCGCGGGCGTCCCGGAACCCGGCAGGTCCGCGAGCGCGGCCAGCATCGGCTCCATCCCGGCCAGCTCGTCGAGCTGTTGGGCGCACCACTCGCAGCCGGCGAGATGCGCTTCGAAAGCGGTCGCCTCGGCGTCGTCCAGGATGCCGAGGGCGTAGGCGCCCACGGTCTCGTGTTCGCTCGGGCTCGGAGATCCCACAGATCCCTGCATGGGGCCAGACATACCCGGCCCTCCCGCTCCGAACCCCCCGTAAATGCTCATCACGCCGTCACACCCCGCTCTTCCAGAGCCAGCTTCATCGACCGCAGGGCATAGAACACCCGTGAGCGCACGGTGCCGCTGGGTATGCCCAGCGTCTCGGCCGCCTCGTTGACGGTACGCCCCTTGAAGTACGTCTCGACGAGGACCTCCCGGTGGGCAGGGGTCAGGTCGTCGAGAGCGTCCGACAGGGTCATCAGCCACAGCGCCTTGTCGATCTCATCCTCCGCAGGAATGACCTCCAGCGGCGACGGGTCGACCTCCTGCGGCCGGGCCTGCCGGCTGCGGTGGCCGTCGATGACGATGCGGCGTGCGACCGTCACCAGCCAGGGGCGTACCGATCCGGTCGCTCGATTGAGCTGGCCGGCGTTCTTCCAGGCCCGGATGAGCGTCTCCTGCACGACGTCTTCGGCTCGTTGACGGTCTCCGGCAACCAGGCGCAGGACATACGCAAGCAGGGGTCCGGCATGCTCCCGATACAGGGCACGCATCAGCTCCTCGTCAGGCTCCGAGGGCTGGGACATGCGATGTCGGGCCCTCGATCCACGTTCATTGGCCACGGCCGCATCCTTGCGCACGCCCACCTCCGGTGTCCGGGGGTTCCCCCAGTCGGTCGCTCCCACACCGGTACGCAAGCGATGAGTTGCGTGTTCAAAGTGAGGCGACAGTTTTCTTCGCGGTGTCATGACGAGGGGGACATGGGGGCACATTCCCACCCCTCTTCCTTCACAACTCCGCCACACCGGGCCGAACGGGGGCGCTTCCCGGCTCGCCGTAAAGGTAAACGGGGTGTAATCGAAATCACTTCGACGGCAGGGGAGCGAACGCCGCATATGGGACAGGGGAGTTGGGCGGCCACACCCTCGTGGTGTGTGTGAAGGCGGAGTTGGGGGTGTTTGGAAGGGCCGATCGGGAGGGTGCCGGAGACAGGGGCGTGAGGCGCCGGAGTCGTCTTCGGGTTGCCGCCGACGGCGGTGGAGGTTGCCGCGATCGGGGTTCCGTTGCCGACAGGGGGAGTTGAGGGGGCGACAGGGGAAGCGGGGAGGGGACGGCGGTGGCTGAAGACGGTCACGTCCGGTCCGGCGCGGGCGGCGTGCGGTGGAGCGCGGTGCGTCTGCGGTGGCGGGCCGCCCGCTCCCGGTTGCCGCAGACCTCGCTGGAGCACCAGCGCCTCCTGCGCCCGCGGGAGGTGTCGAGGTACACGATCGGGCAGTCGTCCCCCTCGCACTGCCGCAGCCCGGCCCGCGCGGCGGGGTCGGTCAGCAGCTCCACGGCGTCCCGCGCGACCCCGGCGAGCAACTCGGCGCACGTCGGAGGGTCGGCCAACTCGCGTACGAGCGTGCCGTCGTGGGCGTGGACGGCGCGCGGGGCGGGGGGCGCGGCACGGGCCGCCGCCTCGTTGACGCGGGCGAGTGCGTGGGTGAGGGCGAGGTCGTACACCTCACGGGCCAGCCGGCCGCGTACCAACCGTCCGACATCTCCGCGCAGTTCACGGAAGGCGGCCGGCCAGTCGGGATCGGCGTGGGTGAGGGGCGTGCCCGGCGGGACGAGTCCGGAACCGCTGATCCAGGCGCGCAACGCGGGGAGGGCGTCGAGGCGTTCGCTCGGGTGGGTGGTGGCCAGGAGGTCCAGGCAGATCCGCCCGGCGTCGAACCGCAGACCGTAGGGGGCCGGGGCGTCCGGGTGCGTAGCCAGCGCCATGTGCCTGTCACCGCCTCGAAAAGGCCTCTCGGGGTCCTTCCACAGTGCCGGGCGGCCGACGCCCTGCGGAAGACCCCGTGCCGACGCCGTATCGGGTACGGAGTCGCCCGGGCAGCGGCTCAGCGCACCCTGGGCCTGTCCGCTCCCGGGTGCCGGTCGATGCCGTCGGCCGGGCGTCCCTTCACGCGTCCGCGTACTTCGTGTCGGCCGCCGGGTCCAGGGCGAGGCGGTAGCCGCGTTTGACCACCGTCTGGATCAGCTTCGGGGTGCCCAGGGAGGTGCGGAGGCGGGCCATCGCGGTCTCCACCGCGTGCTCGTCGCGTCCCGCCCCGGGCAGCGCGCGCAGCAGGTCCGCGCGCGGCACGACCCACCCCGGCCGCCGGGACAGCGCACGCAGCAGGGACATGCCGGCCGGCGGCACGGGCCGCAGACAGCCGTCGACCAGCACCGCGTGCCCCCGGATCTCCACCCGGTGCCCGGCGACCGGCAGGGCCCGCGCCCGCGCCGGCAGTTCCTGGCACAGCAGTTGCACCAGCGGGCCGAGCCGGAACCGCTCGGGCTGCACGGTCTCCACCCCGCGCGCCTGGAGCGGCAGCGCGGTGACCGGGCCGACGCAGGCCGGCAGCACGTCGTGGTGGAGGGCGGTCAGCAGCTCGGACAGCAGCCCCCGCTCCTCCGCCCGCGACAGCAGCGAGGCGGCGGCGGGCGCACTGGTGAAGGTGACCGCGTCCAGCCCGCGGGCGACGGTCGCGTCGATCAGCCGGTCCAGCGGGGAGAGGTCCTCCGGGGGCATCCACCGGTACACCGGCACGCCCACCACCTCCGCTCCCCCGGCCCGCAGCGCCTCCACGAACCCCGGCAGCGGCTCCCCGTGCAGTTGTACGGCGACCCTGCGCCCGTCGACGCCCTCCTCCAGCAGCCGGTCGAGCACCTCCGCCATGGACTCGCTCGACGGCGACCAGTCCTCCGTCAGTCCCGCGGCGCGGATCGCGCCCTTGACCTTGGGCCCGCGGGCCAGCAGCTCGACGTCCCGCAGCCGGGCGAGGAGCCGTTCGCCGAGGCCCCAGCCGTCGGCGGCCTCCACCCAGCCCCGGAAGCCGATGGCCGTGGTGGCGACGACGACGTCCGGCGCCTGGTCGAGGAGGTCCTCGGTGGCGGCGAGCAGTTCGCCGTCGTCGGCGAGCGGCACGATCCGCAGGGCGGGCGCGTGCAGCACCGCCGCACCCCGCCGCTGGAGCAGCGCTCCGAGCTCGTCGGCCCGGCGTGCGGCGGTGACGCCGACGGTGAACCCGGCGAGGGGCCCGTGCCGTTCCGCGTCCCGGCCGTCGCCGCCCTGTTTCGGTCCCTGCTGTTGCTGCTCGTACATAACTCTCGTCCCGCGCTCGAGTCGAAGCACCTACACGAGGTGGTGTCTCACCTGCATGCCGAGCGAGCCTGTCAACGGTGCGTGACAGGCTCGGTTCGGGTACATGTCGCCAGTGTTACGTCACACCTCGGCGTAACTGAGCTGCGGCTTCGCCTCGGAGGAGGCGCCCGAGACGGTGATCCGCCCGGCCGGTCGGCGAAGGTATACGGCCCAGGTGACGGTGAAGCAGGCGCCGTAGAAGGCGAGGAAGGCGACGAACGCGCCGGTTCCCGAGCCGTAGGAGAGGAAGGACTGCCGGAAGGCCATGTTGATGCCGACGCCGCCGAGCGCGCCGACCGCTCCGATGAGGCCCATGGAGGCGCCGGAGAGCCGGCGTCCGTGGGCGGCCGCCTCTTCGCCGACGAGCCCCTTGGCGAGGGCCTTCGCCTGGAAGATGCCGGGGATCATCTTGTACGTCGAGCCGTTGCCGAGTCCGCTGAGCACGAAGAGCACCACGAACACGGCGACGAAGAGCCCCAGCGACTTCTGCATGCTGGCGAAGATCAGGACGGCGGTGGCGGCGGCCATGCCGACGTAGTTGTAGAGGGTGATGCGGGCGCCGCCGTAGCGGTCGGCGAGCCAGCCGCCGACGGGGCGGATCAGGGAGCCGAGGAGCGGGCCGATGAAGGTGAGGTAGGCCGCCTGGAGGGGCGTACGGCCGAACTGGTTGGTGAGGACCTGCCCGAAGGCGAACGAGTATCCGATGAACGACCCGAACGTGCCGACGTAGAGGAAGGACATGATCCAGGTGTGGGCGTCCTTCGCGGAGTCGATCGCGGCGCCGGTGTCGTTGGTGACGGACGCGAGGTTGTCCATGCGGAGCGCGGCGAGGGTCGCGGCGACGACGATCAGCGGGATGTAGATCCCGAGCAGCACGCGCGGGCCGCCGCCGGCGCCGATGACGGCGAGGCCGGCCAGCTGGAGGACCGGCACGCCGATGTTGCCGCCGCCGGCGTTGAGGCCGAGCGCCCAGCCCTTCTTGCGGAGCGGGAAGAAGGCGTTGATGTTGGTCATGGAGGAGGCGAAGTTGCCGCCGCCGATGCCCGCGAGCAGGCCGATGAGGAGGAACGTGCCGAACGACGTCCCCGGCTTCATCACCGCGAAGGCGGCGACCGTGGGCACGAGCAGCAGGCCCGCCGAGACGATCGTCCAGTTGCGGCCGCCGAAGACGGCGACGGCGAAGGTGTACGGCACCCGGACGACGGCGCCGACCAGCGTGACCATCGACGTCAGCAGGAACTTGTCGGCCGGGGTCAGCCCGTACTCCGGGCCCATGAAGAGCACCAGCACGGACCACATGGTCCAGATGGAGAAGCCGATGTGCTCGGAGAAGACGGAGTAGAGGAGGTTGCGGCGGGCGACCTTCTCGCCGGTGGCCTTCCAGAAGCCCTCGTCCTCCGGATCCCACTGCTCGATCCAGCGGCCCCCTCGCTTCGGGGAGGATGCTGAGGATTTCTGGGCTGCGGGACCTGTCCCGACGGTCGTCATGACGCCTCCACGTGCTCCGGGGCTCGGGTGCTTCGAGGGAACGAGCGGTATGAGTCCCGAAGGTATGCAGCACGCGTTTCCGCCCTGTGCCCACGAGTGACCGCAAGGGAACGTTGCTCTCACCTCGCCGGGTGGCGAGATGAGAGGTCCTGTTCGGCCGGGCGGGTCGTGGAACCGGCGTCCGGTTTCACCGGGACCGGTGGGCGCCCGGGTCGCCGGTCGGCCACAGGCGGGGGGTGCGGGAGGCCGCCAGGTCCTCCGTCCAGCCGAAGCAGAGCACGCACAGGGCGGTCAGCATCCAGACCAGGGGGAGTTGGGGCCAGGGGCTCTGCAGGAGCCAGGCGGCGTGGGTCTCCAGGGCCGGGACGTCCCACAGGTGGTCCCACAGGGACTCCGCCAGGACGATGCACACGTTGTGCCACAAGTAGATCGTCACCGCGCGGGAGTTGAGCAGGGTGATCAGGCCGTCCCAGCGGCGCAGCCGGCGGGGCCACTCGTGCCAGGCGGGGCTGATGTGCAGCAGGATCAGCACCGTCGCGAAAGACCACAGGGACTGGGCGAACGGCATGTCGTCCAGGTCGTGGCCCTGCCGCAGCCCGTCGGACAGGGCGTGCCAGAGGCCGGCGGCGCCGACCGCAGGAGCGAGGGAGAGCACCGCGTACCGGGGGACGCGGCGCAGCACGCCCTGCTGGTGGGCCATACCCAGCAGCCAGCACGCGCCGAACGCGCCCATGTCGCTGAGCACCGACTCCACCCGCCAGTACGGCACGGACAGCGGCCCGTACTCCAGCGCCGCCGACAGCGCGATCGGCGCGAGGACCGTCGGCCAGGGCGCGGCGCGCAGGGCGCGCAGCATCAGGGGGGACAGGAAGACGAACCAGAGGTAGGCGCGCAGGTACCACAGGGGCACGCCCATCGCCGTCGTCCACTCCTCCCCGAGCAGGCCGTGGACGCCGGGCAGCCCTTCGCCGTAGGGCGGGTCGCTCAGCGGGAGGATCCAGAAACCGAGGTGCAGCCACCAGCCGACGGGGTGGGCCTCGCCGTCGTCGGGGCCCCAGCCGCCCAGCAGCATCCCGGTCACGCCGATGGCGCCCAGCAGCCACAGCGGCGGCAGGAGGCGGCGGACGCGGCCCCGGACGACGGCGGGCGCGGGGCGCTTGGCCAGGGAGCGGGCCATGAGGTTGCCGGCCAGGGCGAACATCACGCCCATGGAGGGGAAGACGACGGGCAGCCAGGCCCAGCCCATGAGGTGGTAGAAGACGACGCGGAAGAGGGCGATCGCGCGGAGCAGGTCGAAGTAGCGGTCCCGGCCGCGGGGGCGGGGTCCGGCCGGCGGGGGCGCGGGAGGCGGGTCCTGTGCCGTGGCCGCGCCGGCGGGCGGGGCGGACGGCCCTGTCGCCGGCGGGTGCGGGTCCCGGTCGGGCGGCCCCGGCCGGCCCCTCCGCGTCGCCGCGTGCCGGCTTCGGCCCGGCGGGGCCTCGGAGGCCGTCGCGCCGGGCGGGGCGTCGGGGGGCTGAGGAGGCATCAGGCCGCTCCCCTCTCCATGGCCGGCTCGCCCGGCGGCGCGGCGACCTGCCCCTTGCGGCGCAGTTTCTGCCAGCGCAGCCGGCCGCCGGTGAGCGCCGTGATCCAGGACTGGAGCAGCACGATGTACATCAGCTGGCGGTAGATGAGCTGCTGGAGCGGCAGGGAGACCAGCGGGGTCAGGCGTTCGCGGTCGAGGGCGAACGCGTACGCGGCGCAGGCCGCCTGGACCGCGAGGACGCCGAACCAGGCCGCGATCGTCTTGCCGGTCGGGCCGAACAGCAGGCCGTAGACGAGGAACAGGTCGATGAGCGGGGCGAGCAGTGGGGCCACGACCATGAAGAGCGAGACGAGGGGCAGTCCGACCCTGCCGAAGCGGCCTGAGGGACCCCGCTCCACCAGGGCGCGGCGGTGCTTCCAGATCGCCTGCATGGTGCCGTAGCACCAGCGGTAGCGCTGGGACCACAGCTGCTGGATCGACTCCGGGGCCTCGGTCCAGGCGCGCGCCTTCTCCGCGTAGACCACCTTCCAGCCGTCGCGGTGCATGGCCATGGTGATGTCGGTGTCCTCGGCGAGGGTGTCGTCGCTCATGCCGCCGACGCGGTTGAGGGCCGTGCGGCGGAAGGCGCCGACCGCGCCGGGGATGGTGGGCATGCAGCGCAGGACGTCGTACATACGGCGGTCCAGGTTGAAGCCCATCACGTACTCGATGTGCTGCCAGGCGCCGATGAGCTTGTTCTTGTTGCCGACCTTGGCGTTGCCGGCGACGGCGCCCACCTCGGGGTCGGCGAACGGCTGGACGAGTTCGCGGACGGTGGACGGCTCGAAGACGGTGTCCCCGTCCATCATCACGATGATGTCGTGCCGGGCGTTGGCGATGCCCCGGTTGAGCGCGGCCGGCTTGCCCGCGTTGACCTGGCGGACGACGCGTACGCCGGGCAGGCCGAGGTCCTCGACGATGCGGGCGGTACCGTCCGCCGAGCCGTCGTCGATGACCAGGATCTCGACGGGGTGGTCGCTCTTGACCAGCGAACGGACCGTGTTCTCGATGCACTTGGCCTCGTTGTACGCCGGGACGAGGACCGACACCGGTTCGGTGACCGGTGCGTCGGGGCCCCAGACGAAGTCGCGGCGGCGGGTGCGGCGGGTGTGGATCGCGGACAGCAGCAGCATCAGGCCGAAGCGGGCGAAGACGAGGAAGCCGATGACCGCGAGGCCGACGACGAGGACGCCCGTGAGGTCGTCGGCCGCGCCGACCAGGGCGGTCCAGGCGCGGCCCTTCCACAGGTCGAGGCCGGCGACGGCGGTGTGCGCGCTCGGGGCGTCGAGCGCCTCGGTGAGGTTGTCGAACCGGTAGCCCTGGCTCTTGAGTTGGGGCAGGTAGACGTCGAGCGCCCGTACCGTCTGGCTGCGTTCGCCGCCGGAGTCGTGCATGAGGACGATCGCACCCTTGCCCTTCGGCGGCGTGGAGTTGCGGATGATCCGCTCGACGCCGGGCCTGCGCCAGTCCTCGCTGTCGGATCCGGTGAGGACGGTGAGATAGCCGCGGCTGCCGACGTACTCGGTCACCGGCCAGGAGCTGTCGTCGAGGGCGGAGGCGCTGGAGGAGTACGGCGGGCGGAACAGCGAGGTGCGGATGCCGGCGGCGCCGGCGAGGGCGAGCTGGTTCTGGGTCAGCTCCCAGTCGATGCGCTTCTTCGACTGGTAGGAGAGGTCGGGGTGGTTGAAGGTGTGCAGGCCGATCTCGTGGCCCTCGTCCACCATCCGCTTGACGAGTTCGGGGTAGCGGGAGGCCATGGTGCCGGTGATGAAGAAGACGGCGTGCGCGTGGTGCTTCTTCAGCACGTCGAGGACCTTCGGCGTCCAGCGCGGGTCGGGGCCGTCGTCGAAGGTGAGGACGATCCGGCGGTCCGGCACGTCCATGCTGGTCGGCTTTTCGCCGCGGGTGTCGACGACCGGGCCGCCCTCCAGGATCTTCCGGGGGACGTGGTCGGCGGCGGCCTCGGAGCGGATGCGGTGGTCGGCGAGGACCTCGCTGTGCACGTAGCCGCGCAGCATCAGCATCGCCATCATCGCCACGAGGACGAGGAGCGGAAGCAGGTGGCGCAGGCGCAGGGGCGGGAGCAGTCGCCGCCGGGCAGCGGCGGCCCGGCTGTCGCCGTCGGCGGCCCGCCCGCCCGGTATCCGGCGGCCGCGCGACCGCCGTGGGGCGGAGCGCTGCGCGGCGCGTGGTGCGGAACGCCGCGCGGAGCGGTGTCCGCCCGAACGGTGGTCGCCGTCGGTGCGGTGGTCGGGGGGCGTGTCCGGTGCGTCGTCGGGCGAAGGAGCGGAGGCGACGGGCTGGGCTGGGTGACCGGCGGACCGTCGGGTCGCACGCCGGCCGGTGTGGGATGCCATGAGGGGGACGTTCTCCGGGGATCAGAGTCAGACGGCGAGGCCGCCGGGGAGGGCGACGGAGCGGGGAGCGGACGTGAGCGCGGCGGTCGTCGAGCCGGGGAGGACCGCGAAGACGGGCACGGTGGCTGCCGAGCCGGGCACGGGCGGGTGGAGCCGCGCGGCGGAGACCGGGCCGGGTGTCAGCGTCCGGGGCAGGCCGGTGACGGCCGGCGGGACGAGTGTCGCCGTGGCGCCGGTGACCGGCAGGGCGGCGGACGACGTCGTGGTGTGCGTCGTCGACGTGTCGTGGGCCGGCGCCGGCTGAGGGGCGCCGCCCGCCACCGTGGTGCCCGCGCCTCCCGCCGGTGAGGGCGAGGCGTCGGGCGACGGCGAGGCGCTGGGCGAGGGCGACGGGGGCGGCGCGGAGGACGCGGCCGGGCTGCTCGGCGTCTGGAGCGACGGCTCGCGACTGGAGGCCTCCGGGCTGGGCCGCAGGAGGGAGGCGCTCGCCGAGGGCCCCGGGGAGGCGGACGCGCTCGGCGGGGCGGCGCTCGCCCGTGCGCTGGGCGACGCGCTCGCGGCCGGGGACGCCGACGCGACGCCGGGGGCGGTGCTTCCGGGGCGGTCGGGCGCTGATTCCTCCGGTTCGCCCGTGCCGCCGGAGGACGCCGAGGGCTGCGGGCCGGTGTCCACCTGACGGGCCGGCTCGTCGTCCTTCGGGCCCGGCACCGGCAGCCAGGGCGCGCTGGAGTTGCCCGACAGGAGCGTGCCGACGATGACGACGGCGTAGGCGGCGCAGGCGAGCCCGACGGCGATGCCGATGCGGCGGAAGGTGCGGCTGCGGCGGCCGGACTCGTCGACGAACACGGGCACCTCGGAGGCGTCCTGCCCGTTGCCGGACGAGCCGCCGGGCGGGGAGTCGAGCTGGACGGTCACCTCGTCCGGGTCGTGGTCGTCGTCCGCTGCGCCGGCCTCGTCCACGAGACCGGTGAGGCCGCTGAGGCCCGCGCTCGACGCGCCGGAGCCGCCGCCCAGGACGCCCGACGTATCTCCGGCGCTCTCCGCCCAGGGATCCCGGAGCCCACCGCTCAACCGTTCATTTTCGGAAAGGTTGTTCGAGAGTGACGGTGTCCCGGTTTCGAGCGGATTGCCAGGTAATGCCCTGCAGCCGCCGCCGGCGGAAAGCTCCGGGTAGGACGCCCGCGCGCCCCCCTCCGTGACACCTCTCGACGACCACCGCGCGGACCCGGGAAGCGCCTGAGCGCTTCCTTCCGCCATCGGTACGTTTCCGGTCGGCGACGCCGCTTCCGGCCACTCCGGAAAGGCGTCTTCCAGCCATTTGCTCACGTGTGCGATTCCCCCCATGGGACACCACGGGTCTGTACCGGGCGCGTCTACGACGGCGAGCACATGCCGCGAATCCGGACCCCCACCCGGTCAACACGCCCCATTTACCCGGACTTTGCTCAGGTCGACGAATCTAGCGCAGACGTGCGTCCGATGTTCACGTTGTCGCATTTACACTCAGAGGTCATGTTCATGCCTATGGCCGGAATCGATCCACCGACCGGCCGTCCGATCCAGGACGCCACGAACCCGAGTTCGAGCCCCGCCCGGCGCATCACGTCGAGCGCCGAACGGACCAGCCCCTTTCGCCACACCGGCGACGCGCAGGTCGACAGGACCGGCTCGACGAGCGGTCTCACCACCGTTTGAGGCATGGCCGGAAAGTCGGCTACATCGAGAATCGGATTGCGGGGTTTTTTCATGCTTCGCCGGAATTCCTCGCGACCGGCATGTGTCGCCGGCGGCCGGATGCGCCGTCCCGGCGGCGTCCGTGACGCCCCTGCCGCTGTCGCTCAACAACGACGAAAGCCCCGCTGCTCGAGAGCAGCGGGGCTTCGCCCACATGGGATGAGTGGAGATGGCGGGAATCGAACCCGCGTCCACCGGTGCGGAAACAGGGCTTCTCCGTGTGCAGTTCGCTACGATTTTCTCGGCCCCGGCGATCACGCGAACAAGTCGCCGACGGGCCCAGTCACTGTTTGGTTTCCCTCTTCACCCCGTGACCGGGATCAAGGTTTAGTCCCCTAGCTGATGCCAGGATCCGGGTCGGGAACACCCCCGGGCTGACACTCCCATGAGAGAGCAGACGCTGTCGCTACCTGAGATCAGGCGGCGAGAGCGAAGTGCTCGGGAGAATCGCTCTTGGAATTGGCGATTATTTTTTTCGGCCTGTGGTTTACGAGATCATGGCCGCTTCCTCGACACGCTTCCCCTGCTTCGACAACCGCTGTCGAAACCGATCATCCCCATGTTGTTTTTTCAACCCCTCCGAGGAGGGAAGCGCACCCGCTGTGGGGTGCAGACCCATCGTACGTGACCGACGCACGCCGATGCCAGCGCATTACTACGCGCCCCGCTGCCGCCGCTTCGCCGCCGCGATCGCGCGGTCCGTGTCCCGGCGGTCCTGCTTCTCCCGCAAGGTCTGGCGCTTGTCGTACTCCTTCTTGCCGCGCGCCAGCGCGATCTCGGCCTTCGCCCGGCCGTCCTTGAAGTACAGGGCGAGCGGCACGATCGTGTGCCCCGTCTCCTCGGACTTCACCGCGAGCTTGTCGATCTCCTCGCGGTGCAGCAGCAGCTTGCGCTTGCGGCGCACGGAGTGGTTGGTCCAGGTGCCCTGGAAGTACTCCGGGATGTGGGCGTTGTGCAGCCACGCCTCGCCGTCGTCGATCTGGACGAAGCCGTCGGCCAGCGAGGCCCGGCCCTGGCGCAGCGACTTCACCTCGGTGCCGGTGAGCACGATCCCGGCCTCGTAGACGTCGATGATCGCGTAGTCGTGCCGGGCCTTCTTGTTCTGCGCGACGATCTTGCGCTTGCCGTCCTTGGCCTTGCCCTCGGCCGGCTTGCCCTGCTTCGGCTGGGACTCTTTCGGTACGTACATTCCCTTGCTCATAGTGCGGCCATTTTCGCACCAGGAGGGGGCCGGGGGGAAAGCCGATTACGAGGTTCGCGACGGGAGCACGTGAGCCGCCCGGCCCGCCGGCCGGCTCACGCCGTGTCGCCGAGCCCGTCCAGGACGCTCTCCGCGCGCTCCAGTGCACCCTCGTCCGCCTCCAGGTCCGGGGTGACGCCCTGGCCGTCGACGCTGCGGCCGGACGGGGTGCGGTAGTGACCCACGGTCAGCTCGGCCACGGAGCCGTCGGGCAGCCTGCTCGGCATCTGCACCGAGCCCTTGCCGAAGGTGCGCGAGCCGACGACGACCGCGCGGCCCCGGTCCTTCAGGGCGCCGGTGAGCAGCTCGGCCGCGCTCATGGTGCCGCCGTCGACGAGCGTGACCAGGGGCCTGCCCGTGTCGCCGCCGGGCTCGGCGTGCAGGACGCGCTGGTCGCCGTCGACGTCGTAGGTGGCGACGAGACCGCCGTCGAGGAAGACGGAGGCGGTGGAGACGGCCTCGGTGACCAGGCCGCCGGAGTTGCCCCGCAGGTCCAGGACGATCCCCTCGTCGCCGGGGGCCGCGCGGACGGCGGTGCGGACGCTGTCGCCGACGCCCTTGGTGAACGCGGCGATCGTGATGACGGTGACGCCGTCGGCGAGCCGGCGCACGGTGACCGAGTCGGTGGACAGGCGGGTCCGGCGCAGCGTCTCGGTCCACGCGCGTGTGCCGCGTTCCAGACCGAGCCGGACGGTGGTGCCGGCGGGCGCGTCCAGGGCGTCGCCGCGGAGTAACGAGACGACGTCGGTGACCGGCCGTCCCTCGACGTTCGTGCCGTCCACACTGCTCAACCGGTCCCCCGCGCGGATCCCCGCGGCGGCGGCGGGCGACCCGGACCGCACCTCGGTGATCTCGATCCGGCCGTCCCGCTCGCGCCGCGCCTCCAGGCCGACGCCGGTGTACCGGCCGTCGAGGGACTGCGCGAACTCCGCGTACTCGCCCTCGGAGTACACCGCCGCCCACCGATCCCCACTGCGGCTCACGGCGCGCTCGGCGGCCTCCAGGGGGGACTTGCCGTCGGCCATCGCCTCCTCGGCGGCCCGGGTCACCGCCTCGGGGCGGCTGGAGAGCGTCGCCGTCGTACGCCCTTCGCCGACCGCCGACTCCCGGGCCCCGCCCAGTTCCCCCGGCAGCGAGCCGGTCGCCGCCCCCGCGGCGACCACACCGGCGAACACCAACGTCAGGGCGACTCCCCGGCCGAGGCGACGGGACGGACAGAACGGGTCATGGCCTGACATGGCCGTGAGTCTAGGGGAACGCGAAGGGGCCGTACGTTCGCTTGACCGTACGACCCCATTGGCGTGCGTCACACCTTCAGGTACTTGCGCAGAGCGACGAAGGCGGCAAGGGCGGGGATCAGCACGCTCGCCGCAAGGATGAGCGGCAGCTTGGTCAACACGGCGTCCCAGCCGACGAAGTTGATGAGGGTCAGCTTCTGCGACAGCGCCATGCCGTGGTCGATCGTGAAGTACCGCCCGACCACGAGGAAGGTGCACGCGAGGGACCCTCCGATCAGTCCGGCGACCGCGGCCTCGGCGATGAACGGGGCCTGGATGTAGAAGCCGGACGCGCCCACCAGGCGCATGATGCCGGTTTCCCGCCTGCGGCTGAACGCCGAGACGCGCACGGTGTTGACGATCAGCAGCAGGGCGACGATCAGCATGAGCGCCATGACGCCGAGCGCGGCCCGGTTCATCAGGTTCAGCATCGTGAACAGGCTGTCCAGGATGCCCTTCTGGTCCTGCACCGACTGCACGCCCTCCCGGCCGTCGAAGGCGGTGGCGATGACCTGGTACTTCTCCGGGTCCTTCAGTTTGATGCGGAACGACTCCTGCATCTGGTCCGGCGTCAGCGAGGCGGCGAGCGGCGAGTCGCCGAACTGCTCCTTGTAGTGCTTGTACGCCTGGTCCTGGGTCTCGTACGTGACCGTGTCGACGACCGGCATCTTGTCGAGGTCCGACTTGATCCGCTTCTTCTGGTCCTCGGTGACCGCGCCCTTGGCGCAGTTGGGGTCGGACGCGGCGTCACTCTTGTTACAGAGGAAGATCGAGACGTTGACCTTGTCGTACCAGTAGCCCTTCATCGTGCTGACCTGGTCGCTCATCAGGAGCGACCCGCCGAACAGGGCGAGCGACAGGGCGACGGAGACGATGACGGCGAACGTCATCGTCAGGTTGCGACGGAGACCGACACCGATCTCGGACAGTACGAACTGGGCGCGCATGGCGGGTTCTTCGGGCCTTTCCGTGGACGGTCGCGGTCAGTGCTGGTAGCCGTAGACGCCGCGTGCCTGGTCGCGGACGAGGCGGCCCTTCTCCAGCTCGATGACGCGCTTGCGCATCTGGTCCACGATGTTCTGGTCGTGCGTGGCCATGACGACGGTCGTGCCGGTGCGGTTGATCCGGTCGAGCAGCTTCATGATGCCGACGGAGGTCTGCGGGTCGAGGTTGCCGGTGGGCTCGTCCGCGATCAGCAGTTTGGGCCGGTTCACGAACGCGCGCGCGATGGCGACGCGCTGCTGCTCACCGCCGGACAGCTCGCCCGGCATCCGCTCCTCCTTGCCGCCGAGCCCGACGAGGTCGAGCACCTGCGGAACGGACTTGCGGATCTCGCCGCGGGACTTGCCGATCACCTCCTGCGCGAAGGCGACGTTCTCCGCCACCGTCTTGTTCGGCAGCAGGCGGAAGTCCTGGAACACCGTGCCCAGCTGGCGGCGCATCTGCGGCACCTTCCAGTTGGACAGGCGCGCGAGGTCCTTGCCCAGCACGTGCACCTGGCCGTGGCTGCACCGCTCCTCGCGGAGGACGAGCCGCAGGAAGGTGGACTTGCCGGAGCCCGAGGACCCCACCAGGAACACGAACTCGCCCTTCTCCACTTCGAGGGAGACATCCCTGAGTGCGGGGCGGGTCTGCTTGGGGTAGACCTTGGACACGTTGTCGAATCGGATCACGGGTGCACCACGGGTCGCCGGGGGTAGATGAGCGTGACCTTACGCGAACCGGGTACGCGCGCGCAGGCACCGGTTGCGGTTGCGCGGGGGTTGTGCCCTTTTGTACGGGCGGCGCTCTTCCCGAGCGCCCGCGCGGGGGCCCGGGGAACCTGGCACAGTGGTGGGGGGAACGTTCGCGCCCGCGCGAGCGTTGTGTCTGTGGAACCGGTGCAAGGAGGGCGAGCGCATGACGTACGACCGGCTGGTGTGCGCTAACTGCGCCGCGCCCGTGAGCGAGGGCCGGTGCCCCGTGTGCCGTGCGAACCGCGAGCGGCTGCAGCAGGACAACTTCTTCGCGGGCCTGAACCCGATGGCGCTGATCGCGCTGCTGGCGGTGCTGGTCGCGGCGGTGGCGCTGCTGGCCCACCAGACCGCCTAGGCCGGCGGCCGGGACACCGCGGAAAACCTCAGAACGAGACCTCAGGACGCCCGAGAGGCCCGGAGCTGCGAGCTCCGGGCCTCTCTGTGTGCGCGCTCACGGCGCGTGCGGGTGCGGCTGCCGTCAGGCGGCCGCGCCGCCGCGGCCCTCGACGAGGCGCGGCAGCACACGGAAGCCGATGCCGCCGGCGATCATCGTCGCGGCGCCGAGGATCATGAACGTGGTCTCCCCGGCACCGGTCTCGGCCAGCTCCTTGCCACCGCCCTGGGCGGAGGCGTCGGAGACGGTGTCCGAGGTGTCGGTCAGCGCGGAGGTACCGGCGTCCTGCGGGGAGGTGTTGTTGCCACCGTCGGGGGTGGTACCGGAACCTCCGGTGGTGGAACCGGCGGTGACAGAACCGCCGGTGGTGTCGTCGCCACCGTCGGTCGAACCGTTGGTACCGGTGCCAGTGGTGCCGGTCGTACCCGTGGTACCGGTGGTGCCGGTCGTACCCGTGGTACCGGTGGTGCCGGTCGTACCCGTGGTGCCGGTAGTACCGGTCGTACCCGTGGTACCGGTGGTGCCGGTCGTACCTGTGGTGCCGGTCGTACCCGTAGTACCGGTCGTACCCGTAGTACCGGTCGTACCCGTAGTACCGGTCGTACCCGTGGTGCCCGTCGTACCCGTGGTGCCGGTCGTACCCGTGGTGCCCGTCGTACCCGTGGTGCCGGTCGTACCCGTGGTGCCCGTCGTACCCGTGGTGCCCGTGGTGCCGGTGTCACCGGTCGTACCCGTCGTGCCGGTGGTACCCGTCGTGCCGGTGGCGCCACCGGGGTCGGGGCAGTCCGGGCCGGTGCCGACGTCGCACGGGTCCGGCTCACCCGGGTCGCCCGGGTTGTGCGGGTTCCGGTCGCCCTTGCCCGTGATCGTCTCCACCAGGTTGCTCGTGCCACCCTCGTTGCCGGTGGCGGAGGCGACGCCCGCGACGGTCAGCGAGGCGCCCGCGGCGATCACGGCGCCGGCGGCTATGCGCGCGACCCGGATCCGCGTCTTCTTGGTCATATGGTTGCTACCCCCAGTAGCCGAATCGTGAATGAGGCAGCGCCGGGGCGGTGATCGACGGGGGCGGCTGAATCGTTCGCCAAGTCCCCCGGTTCACATGCGCCCCAGAGATACGCATGCCACGCTTCACCCTTCCGAGTTTTCAAACCGACGTCAAGGCCGTTGCGCACGCAATGTCCATGACGGCCCGCTTTGCCGGAAGTTGAAGACCGGGAGTGTGACCTAAAAGGCAACCGCCCCTGTTCGAGGGGCGGTTGCCTTGTCGACAAACCTACTTCTCCTGCTGCTTGCGCCAGCGAATCCCGGCCTCCAGGAACCCTTCGATCTCACCGTTGAACACGGCCTCGGGGTTGCCGACCTCGAACTCGGTGCGCAGGTCCTTGACCATCTGGTACGGGTGCAGGACGTACGAACGCATCTGGTTGCCCCAGGAGTTGCCACCGTCACCCTTGAGGGCGTTCATCTTCTCCTGCTCCTCCTGGCGGCGCCGCTCGAGCAGCTTGGCCTGGAGGACGTTCATCGCGGTCGCCTTGTTCTGGATCTGCGACCGCTCGTTCTGGCAGGAGACCACGATGCCGGTGGGCAGGTGGGTCAGACGCACCGCGGAGTCGGTGGTGTTGACGCCCTGGCCGCCGGGCCCGGAGGACCGGTAGACGTCGACCCGCAGCTCGGACTCGTCGATCTCGATGTGGTCGGTCTGCTCGACCACGGGAAGCACCTCGACGCCCGCGAAGGACGTCTGGCGGCGGCCCTGGTTGTCGAAGGGCGAGATGCGCACCAGACGGTGGGTGCCCTGCTCGACGGAGAGGGTTCCGTAGGCGTACGGCACCTGCACGGCGAAGGTGGTCGACTTGATGCCGGCCTCTTCCGCGTACGACGTCTCGTAGATCTCGGTCTTGTAGCCGTGCTGCTCGGCCCAGCGCAGGTACATGCGCTGGAGCTTCTCGGCGAAGTCCGCGGCGTCGACGCCGCCGGCCTCGGCGCGGATGTTGACGAGCGCCTCACGGGCGTCGTACTCGCCGCTGAGCAGCGTGCGGACCTCCATCTCGTCCAGCGCCTTCTTGACGGCGGCGAGTTCGCTCTCGGCCTCGGCGCGGGTGTCCGGGTCGTCCTCCTCCTCGGCCATCTCGAACAGCACCGCGAGGTCGTCGATCCGGCCGCGCAGGGCGTCGGCCTTCCTGACCTCGGCCTGGAGGTGGGACAACTTGCTGGTGATCTTCTGCGCTTCGTCCGGGTTGTCCCACAGGGACGGCGCGGCCGCCTGCTCCTCGAGCACGGCGATGTCTGCCCTCAGCTTGTCGAGGTCCAGAACGGCCTCGATCGACTCCATGGTCGAGGAGAGGGACTTGAGCTCTTCGGATACATCGACGACTGCCACGCTCCCAGCGTAACGGCTCCGCCGACCGGGGACGCCGGTGCGGGCGGGTACGCCCCCCCGGGGGCTCGGCCCCCGGGGGGCGGGAAGGGGCGTCCCGCTCTCAGGGAGACGCCGGCGCCGAGTTCTTCGTGTCCTGCGGCGCGGCCCCTTCGTCGGAGGTCGCCGCCCATGTGCCCACGCCGATCGCCGCGACCAGCACCAGCGCCGCCACCCCCACCGTGATGCGCCGCCGCCGCGCCGCCGCGCGGGCACGTGCCGAGCCGGGCCGGGGCGATCCCGGCGCGCGCGGCACCCGCGCCGTCCCGTGCGCGCCGCCGGCGAGCTCGTCGGGCGCGGGCACGCGCATCGAGGTGTGCGTGTCCCGGTTGGAGTCCGGTTTCGCCCCTTGCACCAGCGGCACGGATCCCCGCCGTACCGCCGTGGAGGCCGCGGGCGACGGCTCGGTCTCGTCCGGCTCGCCCCTCGGTTCGTCCTCCGCCGCCTCGGCGTCCGGCTCGTCGACGTCCAGCGGCGGCATGCCGGCCAGCATGGGCAGCTGCTCCCGCAGCCGTGCCGCCAGCTCGGTGGCCCGCAGCCGGGAGGCGGGCGCCTTGGCCAGGCACTGCACGATCAGCTGCCACAGCTCGTCGGGGATGCCGGGCAGCGGCGCGACCGTCTCCGTGACGTGCCGGCGCAGCACCGCGCCCGGGTGCCCGCCGCCGAACGGCGTGAAGCCGGCCAGCAGCTCGTACAGGACCGTGGCCAGCGCGTAGATGTCGACGGAGGCGCGGGGCGGCAGCCCTTCGACGATCTCGGGGGCGAGGTAGTCGGGCGTTCCGATGATCTTCGTGGCGCGGGTGCGCTTGGGGGTGTCGATCAGCTTGGCGACGCCGAAGTCGGTGAGCAGCGCCCGGTGCGAGCCGCCGGGGCCCAGCGGGCCCTGCATGTCCAGCAGGATGTTCTCCGGCTTGACGTCGCGGTGCACGACCCCGGCCGCGTGCGCGACCGCGAGCCCCTCCGCCACGTCCGCGACGATCGCCACCGCGGCCTCGGGCGCGAGCCGGCGCTCCCGGTCCAGCCGGGTGCGCAGATCGGTGCCCCGGACGAGGTCCATGACCAGCGCGAGGTCGTTGCCGTCGACCACCAGGTCCCGTACGGAGACGACGTTGGGGTGTTCCAGGCCGAGCAGGGCGGTGCGCTCCTGCACGAAACGGCCCACCAGCTCCTCGTCGGACGCGAGGTCCTCACGCAGCAGCTTGACGGCGACGGGGCCGTCCGGTCCCTCGCCGAGCCACACCGTGCCGGCGCTGCCCCGTCCCAGGATCTGGTGGGCGGTGTACCGGCTGCCGATCTTCCGTGCCAAGACTGCTCCTACCGACGCGTGTTGCCGACGCTGCGCCCTCCGGGGGCCGTGACATCGACAGCGACAGCGACGACGTCGGCGGCGGGCGCCGCGGGCTCCCCGGAGCCCCGGCCGACAAAACTACGCGTCCGAGGAGCCAACCTTCACCGCGGAGACGGAAATCACCCGCCGGGAGTCGACAAATCCCCAAACCAGCGTCAGTTGCCCGACCCGCCCGCGCCGCCGCCGGAGCCTCCCGAGCCGGAGTCCCCGCCGAGGTCGCCGACCCACTTGGTGGCCTGCTCGAGCCAGTCGCCGAGTTGCGTCCAGTAGCCCTTTCCGGTGCCGATCCAGCTCTGGAGCGGGCTGAGTTCCCAGATCAGCCATCCGGCGACGACCAGGATGACGATCGTGAACAGGCAGCCCTTCAGGCAGCCGAGCCCGGGGATCCTCATCGGGTTGGCGCTGCGCTGCCGGGGCTGGCGCGGCTGCGGCGGTTCCGGCGCGGGGCGGCGCTGGGGCTGCTGCGGCTGGGGCGTCGCGTAGCGCTGGGGCTGTTGCTGCCGCGGGGCGTACTGCTGCTGCGGCTGCGGGTGGCCGTAGCCGCCCTGCTGGCGGCGCTGCTGCTGCGGTTGCTGCTGCTGGCGCGGAGGCTGCTGCTGCGGGCGGGCGACCTGGCGCTGGGGGCGGCGGCGCAGCGGGTCCTCGTCGGGGTCGACGTAGTGGATCTGCGTCTGTTCGTTGCGGTCGCGGGCGGCGCGCAACTGGTTCTGCCAGGGGTGGGGCTGCTCGGGCTGCTGACCCTGCTGCCCGGGGTGGTGCGGTGGGACCGGCGGCAGCACGGCGGTCGGATCGGCTGCGCCCCCGGGACCGCCCGGGCCGCCCGGTCCCGCGGTGTGCGGCAGGACGGCGGTCGGGTCGGCGGCGCCGGGCGGGTTCCCGGGGCCGGAGGTGTGCGGGAGCACGCTGGTCGCGGCGTTCGGGTCGTACGCGCCGGCGGGAGCGCCCGGGGGCGTGCCGGGGACGGTCGCGGGCGCCGGGTCGGGCGCGAGCACATGGCCGACGCCGTCGGCGGCGGCGATCTGCATGGAGTTGGCGTGCACGCCGACGCCCTCGGCGACGATGCGCAGCCCGCGCGCGAGGTTCTGGGCGCTGGGCCGGTCCTCGGGGTTCTTGCGCAGACAGCGCTCGATGACCGTCCACAGCGGGTCGGGGACGGTGGAGGGGCGGCGCGGTTCGGCGCTCAGGTGCTGGTGGAGGACTTCCAGGGCGGAGCCGCCGGAGAACGGCGGGCGGCCGGTCACCAGTTCGTACAGCAGGATGCCGGCGCCGTAGACGTCGACGGCGGAGGTCTGCGGGCGGCCCTCGGCTGACTCCGGCGCGATGTAGGCGGGCGTGCCGACGAACTCGCTGGTGCGGGTCAGGCCCGGGGAGTCGGCGAGGCGGGCGATGCCGAAGTCGGTGAGCATGGGGTGCATCTCGCCGCCGGTCTGGGCGAGGAGCACGTTGGCGGGCTTCAGGTCGCGGTGGACGACGCCGTCGGAGTGGCTGGCGGCGAGCGCGTCGGCGATCTGGGCGGTGAGCAGGGCCGCGGCGACGGGACTGAAGGGGCCGTTCTCGCGCAGGTAGCGGTGCAGGTCGGGGCCATCGACGAGGTCCATGACCAGCGCCAGCAGATCGCCCTCGACGACCAGGTCGCGGACCCGGACGATGTTCGGGTGCGTCAGGCGCAGCAGGACGGAGCGCTCCCGCAGGAAGCGCATCACGACGTCGGGGTCGCTCGCGAGCTCCTCCTTGAGGACCTTGATCGCGACGGTCTCCCCGGGCTGACCGGGCACGGCCGCCTCGGCGCCGGCGGTCTCGCGCTGGCGGGCCCGCCAGACGGTGCCCGTGGCGCCGCGTCCGAGCGGCTCCTCAAGGAGGTACTTGCTCCCTACCGGACGCACGTCATGCGCTCCCTGCTGCTTGCTCGGCTGCCTGCTCGGCCGCTCGTCTGATCTGGTCGTCTGCCGGTCCTGCGAGGTCCGCAGCCCTGGAGGTCCGGATTCCGACCCACTGTAGTGCCGCCGCGCCGCCACGGGGCTGTCCTCCGGCTGTGGGCCTTCGCATAGGTGTTTCGAAGGAACACGGGAGAAAGACGCTCCCTTTGGTTCCTTGGTTGCCGAAGACGGGCGTGACCGATCTCAAGCGGTCTTGGAACGGTCGTCCCCGCGACGTCTGTCAGGCACTTTTGCGGGCAGAGCCGACCAATCAAGATCACTTGCCGCTCGGAGGCGGGCGCGTTGTCGGCGACAGGTGCGAGGATGCCTGGAGTACTGGCCTGTGTGCTCGTGTAGGGGTGGGGGGAAGTCCGCGCCCGCGCAGAAGGGACCGCTGACGGCGATGCAGATCCGGCTGACCGTCGTAGACCCGACATGCCCGCCCTCCGCCACGCCCGACTCCGCTCGCGCTGGGGGATCGACGGCGCGCGGCCGCAGCGCGAGCTGTGACGTGCTGGTGACCGCCCCCGCGGGCACCGCGCTGGCCGCGGTGGCCTCCGCGCTGGCCGCGGCGGTCACCGGGGAGAGCGGCGCCGCGCCCTCCGGGGGAGCGCAGCCCGTGCTGTACGCGGGCGCGGAGCGGCTCGACGCGCAGCGTTGCACGCTGGGCGAGCCGCCGCTGACCGACGGCGCGGTGCTGGCCGTGGGCGCCCCGGCCGACCCCGAGCCGCATCCGGAGGTGGACGACGCACCGGCCCGGCTGGACGTGGTCGCCGGCCCGGACGCGGGCGGGGTCCATCTGCTGCACGGCGGTCAGATCCGCGTGGGCCGCTCGGCCGACGCGGACGTCCCGATCGACGACCCGGACGTCTCCCGGCTGCACTGCGCGGTGACGCTGTCGCCCGACGGCCGGGTCACCGTCGCCGACCTCGGCTCCACCAACGGCACCACCCTGGACGGCGGCCCGGTCCGGGCCCGCCCGGTCCGCCTGCCGCCGGGGGCCCTCCTCAGGGTCGGCGAGTCCGCCCTGCGGCTGGCTCCGCCCGGGGGCCCGGGGGCGCGGGTGCCGACGACGCCGGACGGCGAGGGGCACGTACGCGTGACGCACGGCGACGCCCCGGACGGGGCGCGCGACCGAGCGACTCAGCCGCACGGCGGGACGCGCTTTCGCGCGGCGGAGGGCGAGCCGGACGGGCCGCACGCGCGCGTGACGCAGGGCGCCGGCGAGGCCGCCGACGGTCACGCACGCGAGAGCGAGCGGGGAGCCGACCGCACGAGGGCCGACGGCGTCCCCTCGGGGCCGACCGGGCACGCCTACGGCACGGTCGACTGGAGCGGCTCGCCGGCCGGCCCGGAGGGGCGGCCGGCACCGCGCCCGGGGGGCACGCCCCTGGTTCCCGGTCAGGGCGGGGCGCCGCGCATCGAGAGCCACGCCGGGTCGCTCCCGCCGGGGGAGCCGGGGGGCGGCCCCGCCTCCCCGCCCGCCGAGGACCGCTCCCCCGTCGGTGAGACGCACGCCGGCCGGTCCGGCCTCGGCTCCTTCACCACCGGCGCGCCGGGGCACGAGGGGCACGCAGCCCACACGCCCGCGCCCCCTGGCCACCCCCGCACGCCCGCCGAGGACGACGACGCCCCGTACGCGCCGGCCTCCGCGGCCCACCCCGACGACGAGACCGGCCCCCAGCCCGCCTCCCGCCGCAAGGGCACGCCCCTGCGCGGCACCGAGATACCTCCGGGCGTCCGCCGTCGAGGAGGTCTCTCCGCGTGGGCGCGGAGGCTGACCGGCGGACGCGGCGAGGCCCAGGAGGACGCCGCCGGAGCACAGCCGGACGAGGCCGATCCCGCGGTCGCCGTCCCGCCCGCCCCCGCCGTCCTCGCCCCGTACCCCGTGCCGGACACCTGGCCGGACCCGGCCGCGCTGCTGCTGACGGCGCTCGGCCCCGGCCCCCGCCTCTGGGAACGCGGTCCGGGTCACCCCGAGGCGCTCGCGGTGCGGCTCGGCACGGCGGACCGGGCGGCGCCCGACGGCTCGGGCCTGCTGCCCGCCGTCCCCGTGACGGCGGGACTGCGCGAGGTCGGCGCCCTGGGCCTGGCAGGGCCGCGCCCGCGGCTGGCCGGGCTGGCGCGCGCGGTGCTGGCCCAGCTCGCCGCGCTGCACTCCCCGGACACCCTGGAGATCGTGCTGATCAGCACGGACCGGGCCCGCTCGGACGAGGAACGCGCCGCCGAGTGGTCGTGGCTGGGCTGGCTCCCGCATCTGCGCCCGGGGCACGGCCAGGACTGCCGGCTCCTGCTGGCCTACGACCGCGAGCAGGCCGCAGCCCGCGTCGACGAGCTGATGCGCCGCCTGGAGGACCACCTCGCGGACGCCAGGACCGCCGCCCCCACGCCCGTCCCCGCGCCCCGCGGCGCGGCCCACCGGCCCTCCTGGGCGGCGGCGGACGACGGCCCTCAGGGCTTCCCCGGCCCGTACACGGTCGTGGTCGTGGACGGCGACCCCGGCGGCACGGATCTGCGCGAGGCGACGGCCCGGCTGGCCTCGGCCGGTCCCCGCGCCGGGATACACGTCGTCTGCCTGGCGGAGACGCCCTCCGCCTCCCCCGCCTCCCCGGTGGCGACGACGTACGAGGCGGCCTGCGCGACGGCGCCCACGTTCCGCGCCTGCGGGGCGGTCGCGCTGCTCAGCGGCGACGTGGCCACGGCGCTGCGGCTCCTGCGGGTCGCGCCGTCCGGGACGGCGGGACCGGGGTCCGCGGGGCCGGACGGGGAGCGGCCCGGACCGGTCGGCCACGGCACCGTCGGCACGGTGGACGCCGTCTCTGCCGCCTGGGCCGAACGCTTCGCGCGGGCGCTCGCCCCGCTGCGCCCCGACGGCGCCGGCGGCGAGCGGCACACGCGTGTGTCCGCGCCGCTGCCCCCCTCGGCACGGCTCCTGGACGAGCTGGGCCTCGCCCGGGCGACCCCGGCGTCCCTGATGGCGCGGTGGGCGGACGCGGCCGACGACGCCGGGGCGCTCGGCGGCCGGGCGTGCGCGGTCCTCGGGGCGGGCCCGCGCGGCCCGGTCCCGGCCGACCTCGCCGCCGACGGCCCGCACCTGCTGGTCGAGGGCCCGCCCGGCAGCGGCCGTACGGAACTGCTGCGGGCGGTCGTGGCCTCGCTGGCCGCCGCCGAGCGCCCCGACCGGCTGGGGATCGTCCTGATCGACGGCCGGGACACCGCGGGCAAGAGCGGCGGGGGCCAGGGCGACGGTCTGCGCGTGTGCACCGACGTGCCGCATGTGACGACCCATCTCACCGCCAACGACCCGGTCCGCATGCGGGAGTTCGCGCAGTCGCTGAGCGCTGAGCTGAAGCGGCGGGCGGAGCTGGTGGGCCGCGCGGACTTCGCGGAGTGGCACCGGCACCGCGCGCTGTCGGGCCGTATCGGCCCGCAGCGGGGGCCGAGCGGTCACGGCGGCGGGCAGCCGGGCGGCCAGGAGGGCGGGGCCGCCGACCTGGACGGCCCGCCCAGCTCGACGCTGCGGCTGCGCCCCGGAGCGGCGGCCCGGCAGCGCGCCGAGGCGCCCCCGCCGCTGCCCCGGCTGGTGGTCGTCGTCGACGACCTGGACGCGCTGGTCTCGCCCGCCCTCGGCTCACCCGGACGGCCCGCCGCCGGCTCGGTGATGCGCGCGCTGGAGGCGGTGGCCCGCGAGGGCGAGCGGCTCGGGGTGCACCTGGTGGCGGCCGCCGGCCCCGGGGGCCGTACGGCGGAGTCGGAGCCGGCCCGGCAGGCGACGCTGCGGATCGTCCTCGACCCGCCGGGATCGGGCGCGGACGAGCCGGTGCCGGGCCGCGGCCGGGTGCGGACCGCCGACGGCCGGCTCACCCCGTTCCAGGCCGGCCGTGTCACCGGCCGCATCCCGCGCACGGCGACCCTGCGCCCCACGGTGGTCCCCCTCGAGTGGCAGCGCATGGGCGATCCCCCGGCCCGCCGCCCCGTGCGGGAGCTGGGCAACGGGCCCACCGACCTCGCCCTCCTGGCGAGCGCCCTGGAACGGGCGGCCCGGGAGGTGTCGGCGGCGCAGGTCCCGTCCCTCCTGTGACGAGGGGCCGCGCAGCCTGGGGGCCCGTCACCTGTTCGGCGGTGGCGAGCGCATCCGGCGCTCGACGACGGGGGCGGCGGACGCGCCCCGTCACGACGCGGTCACAATCGGCCGCTTGACAGGGCAGGCGCTCTTGCCGACCCCCGGTGCCCGGCGTAGACCAGTGCCACGGGACAGCGCTCGACGTTCGACGAGGACGAAGAACGGGGCAGTGATGCGCAGGAGCGACACCATCCGGACACCCAGGACCGTGAAGACGGCCGCCGCGATCCTGGCGGGAGCGCTCGCGCTCTCGCTCACCGCGTGCGGCGGAGACGACGACAAGAGCGGCGCGAGCGAGAGCAGCCCGGCGAAGGACCCGGGCAGCACCGTGACCCTCCCCAAGCTGAACGGCACGACGCTCGAGGTCGCCGCCGTGTGGACCGGCGCCGAACAGGCCAACTTCAAGAAGGTGCTGGCGGAGTTCGAGAAGCGGACGGGCGCCAAGGTGACGTTCGTGCCCGCACAGGACCCGATCATCAACTTCCTGGGCTCGAAGGTCGCGGGCGGGCAGCCCCCGGACGTCGCGCTGCTTCCGCAGCCGGGCGCGATCAAGCAGGCCGTGGAGAAGAAGTGGGCGAAGCCGCTGGGCGCGGCCGCCCTGAAGGAGCTCCGGAAGAACTACTCGCAGGGCTGGCAGGACATCGGCAAGATCGACGGCCGGCAGTACGGCGTGTACTACAAGGCCGCCAACAAGTCGCTGTTCTGGTACAACGCGAAGGTCTTCGAGAACGCGGGGGCCGCCGAGCCCAAGACGTGGGACGAGCTGCTCACCACCGCGCAGACGGTCTACGACTCCGGTGTCACGCCGTTCTCGGTGGGCGGCGCCGACGGCTGGACCCTGACCGACTGGTTCGAGAACGTGTACCTCTCCCAGGCGGGCCCCGAGAAGTACGACCAGCTGGCCAAGCACGAGATCAAGTGGACGGACCCGTCCGTGAAGGACGCGCTGACCGCGCTGGCGCAGGTCTGGGGCAAGAAGGACTACGTCGCGGGCGGCGCGGCGGGGGCGCTCCAGACGGACTTCCCGGCCTCGGTGACGCAGACCTTCACCGGCGGCGACCAGCCGAAGGCCGCCATGGTCTACGAGGGCGACTTCGCGCAGGTGAACATCGTCCAGGCGGGCGTCAAGGTCGGCACGGGCGCGAAGGTGTTCCCGTTCCCGAAGGCCGGCGACACCGCGCCCGTGGTGTCCGGCGGTGACGCGGCGGTGATCCTGAAGGACTCCGAGGGCGCGCAGGCGCTGACGACCTTCCTCGCCTCCCCCGACGCGGCGGCCATCCAGGCCAAGCTGGGCGGCTATCTCTCGCCGAACAAGAACCTCGACCCTTCCGTCTACCCGAACGACGTGCAGCGCAAGATCGCCGAGTCGCTGGTCGCGGCCGGCGACGACTTCCGCTTCGACATGTCCGACCAGGCCCCGCAGGCCTTCGGCGGCACGCCCGGCAAGGGCGAGTGGAAGGCGCTGCAGGACTTCCTGAAGAACCCGGCGGACGTCGCGGGCACCCAGCGGAGGCTGGAGGCCGACGCGGCGGCCGCGTACGGCGGCTGAGGCGATGGCGTCCGCCACGGCGGCGAGGGACGCCTCCCCCGCCGCCCCCGGGTCGCGCAAGAGCGTGACCGGCACGCGCTGGACCGTGGCAGCGCTGTTCCTGCTGCCCGCCCTGGTGCTGCTGGGCGCGCTCGTGGTCTACCCGATCGGGTACTCGCTCGTGCGCAGTCTCTACGACCAGTCCGGTGACGGGTTCGCCGGATTCGACAACTACGGAACGCTGTTCACGGACGACGGCATCCGTACCGCTCTCAAGAACAACGTGATCTGGGTGGTGTTCGCGCCGACGGTCGCGACCGCGCTGGGTCTGGTCTTCGCGGTGCTGACCGAACGGGTGCGCTGGGGAACGGCGTTCAAGCTGGTCGTCTTCATGCCGATGGCGATCTCGATGCTCGCCGCCGGCATCATCTTCCGGCTGGTCTACGACCAGGACCCGGACAAGGGCGTGGCGAACGCGGTGTGGGTCGGCGTGCACGACACGTTCGCGCAGTCGTCGGCGTTCCCCAAGGCGCACCCGGGGCGGAACTCGCCGCTGGAGCCGGTGAAGGGCGGCGGGTTCGTCACCGGCGCGCCCGTCCGCATGGGCGACTCGGTGGCGCTGCCCTTGGTGGGCGTCGCGCCCGACCTGATGCCGGACGACGCGAAGCGGGCCGTCCTGCCGGCGGGAAAGCCGGGCGGGGTCACCGGCTCGACATGGCAGGACTTCACCCGCGGCAAGGGCGTCGGCAGGCCGGGGCAGCCGGACGCCTCCGAGCTGGGCTATCCGGGGATGCGGATCGAGGCGGTCAAGGACGGCAGGGTGGTCGCCTCCACGACGGCCGCGGCGGACGGCAGCTTCACCCTGCCCGCGGCGGCCGACGGGGCGCGGCTGCGGCTGCCCGCGAGCAACTTCCAGGAGGCGTACAACGGCGTGGACTGGCTCGGCCCGTCACTGGTCACGCCGGCGATCATCGGCTCGTACATCTGGATGTGGGCGGGTTTCGCGATGGTGCTGATCGCGGCCGGGCTGGCGAGCGTGCCCCGGGAGCTGATGGAGGCGGCGCGGGTCGACGGGGCGAACGAGTGGCAGGTGTTCCGCAGGATCACCGTGCCGCTGCTGGCACCGGTTCTCGCGGTGGTCGCCGTCACCTTGATGATCAACGTGCTGAAGGTGTTCGACCTGGTCTTCATCATCGCCCCCGGCTCCTCGCAGGACGACGCGAACGTGCTCGCCCTGGAGCTGTACCGCAAGGGCTTCTCCGAGGACCAGCCGGGCGTGGCCAGCGCGATCGCGGTGTTCCTGCTGCTGCTGGTGATCCCGGTGATGTGGTTCAACGTGCGTCGGCTGCGGCGGGAGGTGCGGCGGTGATCGTCCACATCGAGACCGGGGGGACGACGGACGCGCGAGCCGGGCGGTCGTTCGCCTCGCGGGTCGTCGAGAGGCTCAACGGCGGCCTGGTCCGCGTCTTCCTCGTCCTCGTGGGCCTGTTCTGGCTGGTGCCGACCATCGGGCTGCTGATCTCCTCGCTGCGCACCCCGGAGGACATGAGCGCGAGCGGCTGGTGGAAGGTGTTCGCGGAGCCGTCCCGGCTGACCTTGGACAGCTACCGGCGGCTGCTGGAGAACGACGACATCACCGGCTCCCTCGTCAACACGGCCCTGATCACGGTCCCGGCGACGATCCTGGTGGTGGTCGTCGGCTCGCTCGCCGGATACGCGTTCGCCTGGATGGAGTTCCCCGGGCGGGACTGGTGGTTCCTGGGCGTGGTCGGCCTGTTGGTGGTGCCCGTGCAGGTGGCGCTGCTCCCGATCGCCGAACTGTTCGGCAGCATCGGCCTGTTCGGTTCCGTACTCGGGGTGATCCTGTTCCATGTGGGCTTCGGTCTGCCGTTCGCGGTGTTCCTGCTGCGGAACTTCTTCGCGGAGATCCCCCGTGAGCTGCTGGAGGCGGCCCGCCTCGACGGCGCGGGCGAACTGCGCCTGTTCGCAAGGGTCGTGATGCCGCTGGGCGGTCCGGCCATCGCGAGCCTGGGCATCTTCCAGTTCCTGTGGGTGTGGAACGACATGCTGGTCGCGCTGGTGTTCACCGACGCGGACAGCCAGCCGATCACGGTCGCCCTGCAGACGCAGGTACGGCAGTTCGGCAACAACATCGACGTGCTGGCGCCCGGCGCGTTCATCTCGATGGTGATCCCGCTGGCCGTGTTCTTCGCGTTCCAGCGGCAGTTCGTGTCCGGCGTGATGGCCGGCGCGGTCAAGTAAGGGGCGGCGCAAGGGGGGTGAGGCAGGGGGCGGACAGGATGGCGGCCCAGGGGGTGGGCCGTCAACAGGCCGCCCCCGCCGTTCACCCGGTGTCCCCCGGATGCAGTAGGCGAACGTAACCAAGTCACTCCATCGGCCGTTCCCGGGCAAGGCCCTGTCTTCTGCCCGCGCCGACCCATGGATGTGTTTTGCCCAGGTTCAGTGTCACCGTCCCCGCGTCGGAGGTTCGGGGGTACCCGCGGCCCGAGCGCCCCGGCTCCGTGCCGCCCCGGGTTCGTGTGCGCCCGCGCCGGCGGCGGGCCCACGGCCTCGGCTCCCCCACCGCCCGGCCTCAGCACGGCATGCCGGGCGCGCCCGTCCCGCCCCGGGCCCGGCGGCGGCACACCGTCACCCGGCTGAGGACGCACCGCGCCCGCCGGGCGCTGCGGGCGGCGGCCCGCACAGCCCGCCACCGACCGCGGCTCCGGATCCGGTTACGGCCGTCCGCTCCCGTCGGCCCTTCGGCGCACCTCCCGTACACACGGACGCCTTCCGGGCACGAGCCGCCCCGCCGGGGCCGCGCCCGGCGCCTCCGACTCGGTGTGGACCGGGCCCCGCAGCGCCCGTCCACCGGCCTCGCGGTCCCTGCCCGCGTCCGGCGTCCCGCCGCGCCACCGGGGGCCCAGCCGCGCCCGCCGCTCGCCGCCGAGCCGCGATCCGCCGGCGCCGCCGCCGTCACCGTGCGCCTCTGACGCCGTTTGCCCTTCCGGGAGCCCTCCGACGCCCACGGCTCGTCGCGGCCCGCGCGGACCGGGTCCCGGCGACCACCGACAGAGAAAGAGCAGAATGCCCCGCTTCAGCATCATCGTCCCGTCCCACGGGGTCGTGGGCCGGCTGTCCCAGGCGCTGGACTCCGTCCTCGCCCAGTCCTTCGGCGACTTCGAGCTGATCCCGGTCTGCGACGCACCGGACGCCCCGGCCGCGGCCGTCGCCGCCGGGTACGCGGAGCGGGACTCCCGGGTGACGGCGGTGCACTCCCCGCCGTCGGCGGGACTCGCCGGGGCGCGCAACACCGGGATGCGGGCGGCGACCGGCGTCTATCTGCTGTTCCTCGACGGCGACGACACCCTCGCCCCGGGCGCGCTGACCGCCCTGGACGCCCGTCTGACACGGACGGGCGACGTCGACGTCCTGTACGCCGAGCACGAGCGCACCCCCTGGTGGGAGGGTGAGCCGGCCAACCCGGCGGCGCCACTGCTGGCGCGGGCCCCCAAGGGCGCCTTCGCCCCCGGCGAAGCCCCCCGGGTGACCGGCGTGGAACTGCCCGTGTGGGGCACCGCCTACCGGCACGACTTCCTCACCGAGCACGAACTCGCCTTCCCCGAAGGTCACTTCACGGACCTCGGCTTCGGGGGGCTGGTCACCGTGCGGGCGGAGCGCGTCGCGGTCCTGCGCTCGGTCGTCGTACGGCACCATGTGCGCCGACAGGGCAGCCGGATCAACCTGCCGGGCGCGCACCACGCCGAACTCCTCGACCAGGTCGACCTGGTGCTGCGGACGGCCACCGAACAGGGGCTCTCGAAGCGGCGGTCGGGGCCGCTGTTCGAGCAGCTCTTCGCGCTCGTGCTGAGGACGGCCGCGCATCCGGCGCGGCTCCCGGGAGCGAGCCGCAGGGCGTTCTTCCGCCGGGCCGGCCGACTGCACCGCCGGCACCGGCCGGACGGCTTCCGCACGCCCGGCGGCAGCGTGGGCGTGCAGCACCGGCTGCTCGCGGCGGGCGCGTACACGGCGTTCCGCGCGCTGCGCGGCGCGAACCAGCGGGCCTCGGCCGCCGCCCAGCGCCTCCCGCGCCCCGCCGGCCTGCGCACCCGGCTGTACTACCGGCGTCAGCTGCGCCGGCCCATCGACCCCGACCTGGCTGTGTACTGCGCCTACTGGGGCCGCGGCTACGCCTGCAGCCCGGCGGCGATCCACGCCAAGGCCGCCGAACTCGCCCCGCACATCCGGCAGGTGTTCCTCGTCGAACCCGACCAGGCGCACGCCATGCCCGCCGGGGTCGAGTACGCCGTCCTCGGCAGCCGCCGCGCCTGGCAGGTCCTGGCCCGCGCCAAGTACCTCGTCAACAACGCCAACTTCGCCGAGGGCGTCGTCAAACGCCCGGGCAGCGTGCACGTGCAGACCCAGCACGGCACCCCGCTGAAGAAGATGGGCGTCGACCAGTCGACGTACCCGGTGGTCGCGGCCGCGACCGGCAGCTTCACCAAACTCCTGGGCCGGGTGGACCGCTGGGACTACAACCTCTCCTCCAACACCCACTCCACCCAGATGTGGGAGCGCGCCTTCCCCGGCTCCTACGAGCAGCTGGAGTACGGCTATCCGCGCAACGACGTCTTCTGCACGGCGACCGCGGACGACGTCACCCGGATCCGGCGCGAGCTGGGCGTCCCGGAGGGCAAGACGGCCGTCCTGTACGCGCCGACCCACCGCGACTACGAGAGCGGCTTCGGCGCCGGCCTGGACCTGGAGGCGTTCTGCGAGGCCGCCGGCGACGACGTCGTCGTCCTGCTGCGCGCCCACTACTTCTACGACCGGGGCACCCGCGCGGGCACCGGCCGGGTCATCGACGTCACCGGGCACCGCTCCACCGAGGAGGTCTGCCTGGCCGCCGACGTCCTGGTCACCGACTACTCGTCGATCATGTTCGACTACGCCAACCTGGACCGCCCGATCGTCGTGTACGCCGACGACTGGGACGTCTACACCGAGACCCGGGGCGTGTACTTCGACCTGATGGCCCAGCCGCCGGGAGCGGTCGCCCGGACGCCCGAGGAGCTGGCGCGCCTCTTCAGGGACGGCTCCTACGCGTCGGCCTCGGCCCAGGCCCTCAGGGACGCGTTCCGGTCCCGTTTCTGCCAGTTCGACGACGGCCGGGCCGCCGAGCGCGTGGTGCGGCGGGTGCTGCTCGGCGAACCTCCGGAGGCGATCCCGCCCGTGCGCCCCCTCGCCGAGCGCACCCCGGCCCCCGCCGCCCGCACCTTCGTAAGGAGCTGACCCCAGCAGTGCCTCGCTTCAGCATCATCGTCCCCTGTTTCAAGGTGCAGGGCTTCCTGCGCGAGTGCCTCGACTCGGTCCTGGAGCAGTCGTACCGCGACATCGAGGTGATCGCCGTCGACGACCGCTCACCCGACGGCTGCGGCGCGATCCTCGACGAGTACGCGGCCCGCGACGACCGCGTGCGGGTCCTGCACCTGCCGGAGAACGTCGGCCTCGGGCGCGCCCGCAACGCCGGTCTGCCGCACGCGAGCGGCGACTACCTGTTCTTCCTCGACAGCGACGACACCCTCACCGAGGGCGCGCTGCACGCGATGGCCGACCGGCTCGACGAGAGCGGCGATCCCGACGTGCTCGTCTTCGACTACGCGCGCACGTACTGGTGGGGCGGCACCCGCCGCAACGCCCTCGCGCACATCCTCGCCGAGTGCGGGGACGGCGTGTTCACCGCGGCGCAGCGCCCCGAGATCCTCGACCTGCTGATGGTCGTGTGGAACAAGGTGTACCGGCGCGGCTTCGTCGAGGAGTACGGCTTCCGCTTCCCGCCCGGCTACTACGAGGACACCCCCTGGACGTTCCCGGTCATGCTCAGCGCCGGGCGCGTCGCCGCCCTGGACCGGATCTGCCTGAACTACCGCCAGCGCCGGCAGGGCAACATCCTGTCCACCACCAGCCGCAAGCACTTCGACATCCACGACCAGTACGAGCGGGTGTTCGCGTTCGTCGACTCCCGCCCGGAGCTGGCGTCCTGGCGGCCCTATCTGCACCGCAAGATGGGCGAGCACTGTCTGGACATCCTCGCCAAGCCGGACCGGCTGCCGCCACAGGACAAGGCCGAGTTCTTCCGCCGCACCGCCGAGCTGTTCGCGCGCCACCAGCCGCCCGGCGAGCCGACGCCCGCCGAACTGCGGGTGCTGCGGCAGCCGTACGCCGTCTACCGGGTGCGGCGGCAGACCGGCCGGGCGGGCCGTGAGCTGGCCCGGCGGGGGGCGTCGGCGCGCAGGGCGGCCGCGGGACGCGCCCGCCGGGGGCTGACGGCCGCCCGGCCGCGCCGGGCTCCGGACCGCGAACTCGTCGTGTACTCGGCGTTCTCGCACCGCGGCGTGCTCGGCGACCCCGCCGCCGTCTACCGCGCGGCCCGCGAGATCGCCCCCGCGCTGCGCGGGGTGTGGGTCGTGCGCGACGAGGAGACCGCGGCGCTGCTCCCCGAGGACGTCGAGCACGTGCTGCTGGACTCCCCCGACTACCGGCGGGTGACCGCGCGGGCCGGCTGGTTCGTCAACAACGTCAACTGGCCCGGCACGCTGGTCAAGCGGCCCGGCAGCGTCCACATCCACACCCACCAGGGCACCCCGCTGAAGTACATGGCGGCCGACCTGCTCACCAAGCCCGGTGCCCGGCACGGGGTGGACGTGCCGCAGATGCTGCGCCGCGCCGACCGCTGGGACTACAGCCTGGTCGCCAACCCGCACTCCGAGCTGGTGTGGGAGCGGGCCTATCCGTGCCACTTCACGTCGGTGCGGACCGGCAGCCCCCGCAACGACGTGCTGGTGAACGCCGGTCCGGCGGACGGGGCGGCGGTGCGCGCACGGCTGGGAATCCCCGCCGGTCACACCGTCGTGCTGTACGCGCCGACCCGCCGCGAGTACCGGCGCGGCGGGCACGTGGACCGGATCGACCTGGCCCGGTTCGCCGCCGACCTCGGCGAGGGCCACACCCTCGTGGTGCGGCTGCACCCGTCCCTGGCGACCGGCCCGGCGCGCGGCCTGGGGCTCAGCGATCTGCACCGGCGCGGAATCCTGGTCGACGCGACGGACGAGCCGCACGTCGAGGACGTCATGCTCGCCGCCGACGTGCTGGTCACCGACTATTCGGCCCTGATGTTCGACTACGCCAACCTGGACCGGCCGATCGTCGTCCACGCCGACGACTGGGACGTCTACAAGGCGAGCCGGGGCGCCTACTTCGACATCACCGCCGACGCGCCCGGCCATGTCTCGCGCAGCTACCGGGATCTGACCTGGCTGTTCTCCTCGGGCGGCTGGCGGGACGAGGAGTCGGCGCGGCTGCGGGCGGGCTTCCGGGAGCGGTTCTGCGTGTGGGAGGACGGCCGGGCGGCCGAGCGGGTCGTACGGACGCTGCTGCTGGGCGAGCCGCTGCCGGAGCAGACCCCGACGGCGGTTCTCCCGCCCACCTCGCCCGCCTCGCCGGCCGACGACGAGGGCGTGCTGGCGCCGATGTGAGCCGGGGCCGGCCGGGGCGGCGGTCCGGGCCGGGGCGGCGGCGGTCGCCAGGCCCGGCCGCGGGCGGCGGTCGGGCCGGCGTCGGCGGTCGGCCGTTGTGAGGCCGGGTCCTCTTCAGGACTACTCGATGACGAGCTCGACCTCGATGTTGCCGCGGGTGGCGTTGGAGTAGGGGCAGACCTGGTGGGCCTGCTCGACCAGCTTGCGGCCGGTGGCCTCGTCGAGGGAGTCCGGCAGCTCGACGCGGAGGGCGACCTTGAGGCCGAAGCCCTCGCCCTGCTTGCCGATGCCGACCTCGGCGGTCACGGCGGCCTCGCTGACGTCGACCTTCGCCTGACGGCCGACCAGGCCGAGGGCGCTGCCGAAACAGGCGGCGTATCCGGCGGCGAAGAGCTGCTCGGGGTTGGTGCCCTGACCGTTGCCGCCCAGCTCCACCGGCATGGCGAGCGCGAGGTCGATCTTGCCGTCGGAGCTGACGGCGCGGCCCTCACGGCCGTGGGTGGCGGTGGCGACAGCGGTGTACAGCGCGTCCATGGATGAACCATCCCTCTCGGAAGTCCTGCGTGGTCAGGGGCGGCCGGCCCATTCACCGGGGCGTCCGGGCGGCCTCACGACAACAAGTAGAGCACACAATTAAGTTGTGCACAACTTAATTGCTCGCCCGAGTTACGCTGGAGGCATGACCCCGATGTCCCCCCGCTCCGCCGCATCCGCCTCCCCCGCTCCGGGTGCCGCCACCGAAGCCCCGGAAGCCGTCGAGGCCGGGGCCGCCGACGCCACGGAAGCCGCGCATACCGCGGTCACCGAGACGAACTGGCTCCGGCTGGACCGCCAGATCTGCTTCTCCCTGCACGCCGCGTCACGCGCCTTCAACGGCGTCTACCGCGTGATCCTCAAGGACCTCGGGCTGACCTACCCGCAGTACCTGGTGATGCTGGTCCTGTGGGAGGAGGGCGCGCTGCCCGTCAAGAAGCTCGGCGCGCATCTGCGCCTCGACTCCGGCACGCTGTCTCCGCTGCTGAAGCGCCTGGAGGCGGCCGGTCTCGTCCACCGCGAGCGCAGTGCGCGCGACGAACGCTCGGTCGAGGTCCGCCTGACGCGGGAGGGCACGGAGCTGCGCGAGCGGGCGCTGCGGGTGCCGCGCCGGATCGTGAGCGCGACGGGGTTCGACCTGGAGGAGATCCGCGAACTGAAGGAGCGCCTGGACGTGCTCACCGCCGCACTGGACTCGGCGGCCGCCCAGGAGGACCCGGACGCCGGCGAGCAGGCCGACACCGTAGGCGCCGACTGACGCACGCGGGGTTATCCACAGGCTCTGCGGAAGCGCGCGCCGCCTGATTCACTGGGTTTCGGGCGCACTGGGCGTCCCATGAGGGGGATGTGACGACATGACCTGGTTGATCACAGGCGGGGCCGGATACATCGGGGCGCATGTGGTGCGGGCGATGACCGGGGCGGGCGAGCGGGCTGTGGTGTACGACGACCTGTCCACCGGGATCGCCGAACGGGTGCCGCGAGGGGTGCCGCTGGTGGCGGGCTCCACGCTGGACGGCCCGCTGCTGGAGCGCACGATCGCCGAGCACGAGGTGACCGGTGTCGTGCATCTGGCGGCGAAGAAGCAGGTCGGGGAGTCGGTGGACCGGCCCCTGCACTACTACCGGGAGAACGTGGAGGGCTTGAGGGTCCTCCTGGACGCGGTCACCACCGCCGGAGTCCCCTCGTTCGTGTTCTCCTCCTCGGCCGCCGTCTACGGCGTGCCGGACGTGGACCTCGTCACGGAGGAGACGCCGTGCGCGCCGATCTCGCCCTACGGCGAGACGAAGCTGGCGGGCGAGTGGCTGGTCCGCGCGACCGGCCGGGCCACCGGGCTGTCCACGGCGTCGCTGCGCTACTTCAACGTGGCCGGCGCGGCGAGCCCGGAGCTGGCGGACGTCGGTGTCTTCAACCTGGTGCCCATGGTGTTCGAACGCCTCACGGAGAACGCCGCGCCGCGCATCTTCGGCGACGACTATCCGACGCCGGACGGCACCTGCGTCCGGGACTACATCCACGTCGTCGACCTGGCGGAGGCCCATGTCGCCGCGGCCCGTGCCCTCCAGGCCTCCCCGGGGCACACCCTGACCCTCAACATCGGCCGCGGCGAGGGCGTCTCCGTCCGGGAGATGATCGACCGGATCAACGCCGTCACCGGCTACGACCGCCCGCCGACGGTCAGCCCGCGCAGACCGGGTGACCCGGCCCGTGTGGTGGCCTCCGCCGACCGCATCGAGACCCTTCTCGGCTGGAAGGCCGCGCACGACGTCGAGGACATGATCGTCTCCGCCTGGGAGGGCTGGGTGCACCTCCACCCGGAGGCGGTCCGTTCGTAGGCGGCAGCGCGGAAGGTGCGCTCCGGGACCGCCGCGCGGGGGTCACAGAGCCTTGATCGCCTCCGCGGTCGCCCGGGTCAGGGCCGCGAGGTAGTCCTTGGGGAGTTTCGGGCTGCGGATGACCACGGAGCGCCAGTAGAGCGGGCCGGAGATCAGGTCCAGGGCCAGCTCCGCGTCGGCCTCCCGGCGAACCTCGCCGCGCTCGGTCGCCGCCGCGACGATCTTCAGGGCGACGCCCTCCTGCCCGTCGCGCAGGGCCTTCTGGAGGGCTTCGGCGATCTCCGGGTTGCGGGCCGCCTCGGCCTGGAGGTCCGGGATGATCTGCGAGGCCACCGGGTGCCGCAGCGCCCGTGACGTGACCTCGTACAGCATTCTCAGGTCGCCCTCCAGGCTGCCGGTGCACGGCGCGGGCAGGCCCTGCACGGCGATGGCCGAGACGATGTCCAGGACCAGGTGCAGCTTGGAGCGCCAGCGCCGGTACACGGCGGTCTTCCCCACCCCGGCGCGTCGGGCGATGCCCTCGATGGACATCCGGGCGTAGCCGACGGTCGCGAGCTCCTCGAACACGGCGGCCCGGATGGCCTCCGTGACGTCCTCGCGCAGCACGGCCGCTCCGGCGGGGGCCCGGCGGCGCGGACGCGTCGAGGGCTCGTCGGCGTTCGTCGTCATGCCGACCAGCATAGGGCGTCACGACGATACGGTTGCGTTCCGACGTCGACTCGCCTTACTCTCGCGTTGCGACGATACGGTGCCGTCCCGACGTAAGGGGACGGCAAGGAACGCGTGAGGAACGCCGTCCGCCCGTGCGCGCCGCCCCGAGGCGTCACCCTCCCCCCGAGTGAAAGCAGCGGATGTGAGTCAGGTCCTCCACACACCGCCCCCGACGCGGCCCGAGCCCCACGAAGACCTGGCGGCGCTCGCCGCCCGCCACGGCCTCTCGGTCAGCGGCGCCCGCCCTTCACTGCCCGCCTATGTGCGCCAGTTGTGGGCGCGCCGCCACTTCATCGGCGCGTTCGCCACCGCCAAGCTCACCGCCCAGTACAGCCAGGCGAAGCTGGGCCAGCTCTGGCAGGTGATGACCCCGCTGCTCAACGCGGCGGTGTACTTCTTCATCTTCGGCGTGCTGCTGGGCACCAAGCAGGGCGTGCCGGACTACGTGCCGTTCCTGGTCACGGGCGTGTTCGTGTGGACGTTCACGCAGAGTTCGATCATGGCGGGCACCCGCGCGGTCTCCGGCAACCTCGGCCTGGTGCGCGCCCTGCACTTCCCGCGGGCCGCGCTGCCCATCTCGTTCTGCCTCCAGCAGCTCCAGCAGCTGCTGTTCTCCATGGGCGCGCTGGTCGTGATCCTGCTCTGCTTCGGCGTGCCGGTCTCCGCGTCCTGGCTGCTGGCCGTCCCGGTGCTGCTGCTGCAGTTCACCTTCAACGCCGGCGTCTCGATGGTCATGGCCCGGCTCGGCGCGAAGACCCCGGACATCGCCCAGCTGATGCCGTTCGTCCTGCGCACCTGGATGTACGTCTCGGGCGTGATGTGGAGCATCGACAAGCTGGCCGGCGCCCACCACGGCCTGCCGTCCTGGGTCGCCCCCGTCCTCCAGGCCAACCCCGCCGCCGTCTACATCGACCTGATGCGCTTCGCCCTGATCGACTCCTTCCACGCCGGTCAGCTGCCGCACCACGTGTGGCTGATCGCGACGGGCTGGGCGCTGCTCGCCGGAGTCGGCGGGTTCATCTACTTCTGGAAGGCTGAGGAGACGTACGGCCGTGGCTGACAACACCATCCCCGACACCGGCCGCGCCGGCGGCGAGCGGATCCCCACCGTCGTCGTCGACGGCGTCGACATCGTCTACCGCGTCAACGGCACCGGCGCCGGCCGGGGCTCCGCGACCGCCGCCCTGCACCGCATCCTGCGCCGCGGGAAGGCCGAGAAGGCGGCCGGCGTGCGCAAGGTGCACGCCGTGAAGAACGTGTCGTTCGTCGCCTACCGGGGCGAGGCGATCGGCCTCATCGGCACCAACGGCTCCGGCAAGTCGACCCTGCTCAAGGCGGTCGCCGGCCTGCTCCCGGTGGAGAACGGCAAGATCCACACCGACGGCCAGCCCTCGCTGCTCGGCGTCAACGCGGCCCTGATGAACGACCTGACCGGCGAACGCAACGTCCACCTCGGCGGGCTCGCCATGGGCATGTCCCGCGAGCAGGTCAAGGAGCGCTACCAGGACATCGTCGACTTCTCCGGGATCAACGACAAGGGCGACTTCATCACCCTGCCGATGCGCACCTACTCCTCCGGCATGGCCGCCCGGCTGCGGTTCTCCATCGCCGCCGCCAAGGACCACGACGTCCTGCTGATCGACGAGGCGCTCGCCACCGGCGACCGCTCCTTCCAGAAGCGCTCCGAGGAACGCATCCGCGAACTGCGCAAGCACGCCGGCACGGTGTTCCTGGTCAGCCACAGCAACAAGTCCATCCGCGACACCTGCGACCGCGTGCTGTGGCTGGAGCGGGGCGAACTGCGCATGGACGGGCCCACCGAGGAGGTCCTCCAGGCGTACGAGGCGTTCACCGGCGGCCCCGACAAGAACAAGGCCAAGCCGACGGCGCCGAAGGCCGCCTGAGCACCTTCACGCCCCCGACGACGACAGGGCGCCCCGAGCCGTCACGGCCCGGGGCGCCCTGTCGTCAGGCGTCCTCGCCCACCCGCTACGAGTGCGTGCGCAGCAGCGTGCGCATCGTCCGCATCGCCACCGACAGGTTCGCCAGGTCGAAGGAGTCCGACCCCTGGATCTCCTCCAGCGTGGTGCGCGCCCGGCCCAGGATCGCCTGGTTGCGCTGCTCCCAGGCCGTGAACCGCTGCTCGGGCGTCGAGGTGCCGTTGCCGACGGCCAGGACGTCCGCGGTCAGCGCCGCGTGGGCCGCGTACAGGTCCTCACGGATGGAGGCGCGGGCCATGGACTGCCAGCGGTCGGCGCGCGGCAGCTCGATGATCCGGTCCATCAGCTGCGTGATCCGCAGCCGGTCGGCGAGGTCGTAGTACACCTCGGCGACGTCCAGCGGGTCCTTGCCCATCCGGTCGGCCACCGACACGATGTCCAGCGCCGGGAACGCCGAGGAGAACCCGGCGACCCGGGTGGCGAGCTCGTCGGGCACACCGGCCCCGGTCAGCTCGTCGTGGATCATCTGCCACCACTCGAGGTCCGCGCCGCGCAGCAGCTTCGTCAGCTGCGCCCACACCTGCTCGACGCGCTCGGCGAAGAACTCGACCGTCTCGGCGAGCTGCAGCGGCTGCGGCCGGTTGTTCAGCAGCCAGCGCGTACCGCGCTCCACCAGCCGGCGCGAGTGCAGCCGGATCCGGGTCTGCACCTCCGCCTCGACCTGGTTGTCGAGCGCCTCGACCGCGTCCCACACCGGCGCCGAACGGAAGATCGCCCGCGCCGCGGTCTGCGCCCGCACGATCTCCTCGAGCGACGCCCCGGTCTCCTCCCGCAGCCGGTGCAGATAGGTCGTGCCGCCGGTGTTGACGGTGTCGTTGACCAGCACCGTCGTGGTGATCTCACGGCGCAGCGGGTGGTGCTCGATCTGCTCGGCGAACTCCTCGCGCAGCGCCGTCGGGAAGTACGCGTACAGCAGGGAGTGCAGGTAGGGGTCGTCGGGCAGCGAGGTGTGCAGCAGCTCGTCCGACACCGTGATCTTGGTGTACGCCATCAGCACGGCCGTCTCCGGGCTGCTGAGGCCCTGCCCCGCGCCGAGCCGCTCGCGGATCTGCCGGTCGGTGGGCAGGAACTCCAGCGCGCGGTCCAGGTGGCCTTCGCGCACCAGGTGGCGCAGGAAGCGCTGCTGGGCGTGGAGCATGTCCTTGGACTGGGCGAGAGCGTTGGCGATCGCCGTGTTCTGCGCGTAGTTGTTGCGCAGGACGAGCGCGCCGACCTCGTCGGTCATCTCGGCGAGCAGCTTGTTGCGCTGCTTGACCGTCATGTCCCCCTCGGCGACCAGCCCGTTCAGCAGGATCTTGATGTTCACCTCGTGGTCGGAGGTGTCCACGCCCGCGCTGTTGTCGATGGCGTCCGTGTTGATCTTGCCGCCGGTGCGGGCGAACTCGATCCGGCCCAGCTGGGTCAGGCCCAGGTTGCCGCCCTCGCCGACGACCTTGACGCGCAGGTCCTGCCCGTCGACGCGGATCGGGTCGTTGGCCTTGTCGCCGACGTCCGCGTTGGACTCCGTGGAGGCCTTCACGTAGGTGCCGATGCCGCCGTTCCACAGCAGGTCCACCGGCGCGCTGAGGATCGCCTTCATCAGGTCGGCCGGGGTCATCTTGGTGACGCCGTCCTCGATGCCGAGGGCCTCGCGGATGTGACCGCCCACGGGGATCGCCTTCGCCGTACGGGGGAAGACGCCGCCGCCGGCGGAGATGAGGGAGGTGTCGTAGTCGGCCCAGCTGGAGCGGGGCAGCTCGAACAGGCGGCGCCGCTCCGCGTAGGAGGTCGCCGCGTCGGGTTTCGGGTCGATGAAGATGTGCCGGTGGTCGAAGGCGGCGACCAGGCGGATGTGCTCGCTCAGCAGCATGCCGTTGCCGAACACGTCGCCGGACATGTCGCCGATGCCGACGACCGTGAAGTCCTCGACCTGCGTGTTCACGCCCAGCTCGCGGAAGTGCCGCTTCACCGACTCCCAGGCGCCGCGCGCGGTGATGCCCATCGCCTTGTGGTCGTAGCCGGCGGAGCCGCCGGAGGCGAAGGCGTCGCCCAGCCAGAAGTCGTAGCTGCCGGCGACGTCGTTGGCGATGTCGGAGAACGTCGCCGTGCCCTTGTCGGCGGCGACCACCAGATAGGTGTCGTCCTCGTCGTGCCGGACGACGTCCGCCGGGGGCACGACCTCGCCGGCGACCATGTTGTCGGTGATGTCCAGCAGCGCCGAGATGAACGTGCGGTAGCTGGCCACGCCCTCCGCCAGCCACGCGTCGCGGTCCGCGGCCGGGTCGGGCAGCTGCTTGGCGACGAAGCCGCCCTTGGCGCCCACCGGCACGATGACCGTGTTCTTCACCATCTGCGCCTTGACCAGGCCGAGGATCTCCGTGCGGAAGTCCTCACGCCGGTCGGACCAGCGCAGACCGCCGCGCGCGACCTTGCCGAACCTCAGGTGCACGCCCTCCACCCGAGGCGAGTACACCCAGATCTCGAACGCGGGGCGCGGCGCGGGCAGGTCGGGGATGGCCTGCGGGTCGAACTTCATCGACACGTAGTCGTGCGGGGCGCCGCTCGCCGACTTCTGGAAGAAGTTGGTGCGCAGCGTCGCCTTGATGACGGTGAGGAAGGACCGCAGGATGCGGTCCTCGTCGAGGGACGCCACCTGGTCCAGGGCCGCGTCCAGCTCCTCGAGGAGGGCGTCGACGATCTCCATCCCGGCGCGCTGCCGGTCCGGCGACATCCGCGCCTCGAACAGCGACACCAGCAGCCTCGTGGTGTGGACGTTCGTGCGGAGGGTGTCCTCCATGTAGTCCTGGCTGAACGTGGAACCGGCCTGCCGCAGGTACTTGGCGTACGCGCGCAGCACCATCGCCTGCCGCCACGTCAGGCCCGCGCCCAGCACCAGCGCGTTGAAGCCGTCGTTCTCCGCCTGGCCGGTCCAGGTCGCCGAGAACGCCTCCTGGAACCGCTCGCGGGCGTCGTCGCCGAGGTGGTCGCCGGCGCCGCCGCGCAGCGAGGTCGGGATGCGCAGGCCGAAGTCGTAGATCCAGGCGACGCTGCGGTCCGTGCGGCGCAGCTCGTAGGGCCGCTCGTCGACGACCTCGACGCCGAGCCGGTTCAGCACCGGCAGCACCGCCGACAGGGAGATCGCGTCGCCCTTGCGGTAGATCTTGAAGCGGCGCTCGTCGGGGGCCGCGCCGACCGGCTCGTACAGGCTGAGCGAGAAGTTGCGCTCCTCGGTGAGCCGTTCGATGTGGACGAGGTCGGACACCGCGGAGCGCGGGGTGTGGTCGGCCTTGTAGCCCTCGGGGAAGGCGTTGTTGTAGCGGCGCAGCAGCTCCGCCGCCCGCTCCTCGCCGAGCTCGGCGGTGAGCGCCTCGGAGAACGCGTCGGCCCACGACCGGGCCGCCTCCACCAGGCGGGCCTCGATGCGCTCCTTGTCGGAGTCGGACAGCTGCGGCAGTTCGGTGCCCGGCGGGACGCGGACGACGAAGTGCAGCCGGGACAGGATCGACTCGGTGTTCCAGGCGGTGAAGTCGACGCTGATGCCGCCCAGTTCCTCCTTGAGGATGTCGATGATCCGCAGCCGCACGCCGGTGGTGTAGCGGTCACGGGGCAGGTAGACCAGGGCCGAGTAGTAGCGCCCGTACTCGTCCTGCCGCAGGTACAGCCGCAGCCGCCGGCGCTCCTGCAGGTACAGCACCGACGTCACGATGGAGCGCAGCTCGTCCACCGGGGTCTGGAACAGCTCGTCGCGCGGGTACGTCTCCAGGATCTGGAGCAGGTCGCGTCCGTCGTGGCTGTCGGGCGAGAAGCCGGCGCCCTCAAGGACGGCGTCCACCTTGCGCCGGATCACCGGGACCCGCAGCACGGACTCGGTGTAGGCGGCGGAGGAGAACAGTCCGAGGAACCGCCGCTCGCCGACCACGTTGCCGTCGGCGTCGAACTTCTTCACGCCGACGTAGTCCAGGTACGACGGCCGGTGCACGGTGGACCGGCTGTTGGCCTTGGTCAGCACCAGCAGCTTGTGCTCGCGCGCCTTGGCGCGGGCGTCGGCCGGGAGCCGTTCGAAGGACGGGCTGACGGGGTGGGCGTCGCCGTCGGCGTGGTGCGGGTCGGCCCGCAGGATGCCCAGGCCGGTGCCGGGCACCGCCGCCAGGGAGTCGTCCCCCCGCAGCTGGTACTCCCGGTAGCCGAGGAAGGTGAAGTGGTCGTCGGCGAGCCAGCGCAGCAGCTCGCGGGCCTCCTCCACCTCGGGCCCGGGCAGGTCGCCGGGGACGGGTTCGTCGTCGAGCCCGCCGGCGATGCGCAGCGCGGCCTCGCGCATCTTCCCCCAGTCCTCGACGGCCTCGCGGGCGTCGGACAGGACGCGCAGCAGGTCGGCGGTGATCTGCTTGAGGTCGGCGCGGTCGGTCTCGCGGTCCGTCTCGACGTGGATCCACGACTCGATGTGCGCGTCGTGCGGCAGGTCGCGGGACGAGGGCGCGACGGCGAGCACCTCGATGAGCTTGCCGGTGACGTCCCGGCGGACCACGACCTGGGGGTGGATGACGAGGTGGATGCCGCGGCCCTGGCGGGTCAGCTCGTTGGTGACCGAGTCGACGAGGAAGGGCATGTCGTCGGTGACGACCTCGACGACGGAGTGGCTGCAGGTCCAGCCGTTCTCCTCGACGGTGGGGGTGTGGACGCGCACGTTCGCCGTGCCCTGCGGCCGGTTCTCCGCGAGCCGGTAGTGGGAGAACGCGGCGCCGAAGACGTCGACCGGGTCGCGGTCGGTGAGGTCCTCGGGGGCGGTGTGCAGGTAGTAGCGCTGGAGGAACGAGAGCACGGATTCGTGGTCAGGGGCGCCCGGGGTTCCCTCAGTGCCCTCGCCCGTCGTCCCGGTCGGTAGGTGCGCCCCGACCGGGCTGTTCTCAGCGACCCGGGCCGCCCTCTCGAGCAGCTCGGCCTTGGCTTCGTCCAGCTTGGTCTGCATTGTCCTCTGGCTCCTGTCGCGCGCCGTTGCGTGACGTAGAAGGAAGTACGGTCTCTTTCCGTGCGGCGTGACGCCACGACGCGGGGTGTCCGGTCTGCTTCGACGCTATGCCGCAGGGTGAGATGAGCGGGGGGATATCGGCCATACTCGGTGCTCCCTGCGGGTGTGACGCTGCTCTCTGCACCGTCGGCTCCGGGGATCTGCACGGCGTCCTGGGGGCCCTCTTGACCCCGTCCCGCCCGCGAAGACCAGCGACCGCCGCCCGGCCCCGGAGTTCATCCGAGGTCACCGGGCGCAGGGCAGGGGCCACGACGCCCCCGCGAACTATCGCGCTGATCACGCCACAAGGCTATCGCCCTCGACCGGGGGGTCGTCATGAGCCGTATGTGTACAAAACCAGGGGTCGAAGTTTGACGTTCTGCACAGGGGCGGGGGTGGGTGGGGTGTGTGAGGGGCGTGCCGCTGCCGAGGTCGCCGCGCGCCCGCCCGGGAGGGACCCTGAGAACACGCCGCCTCTTGGCAAGGCCGCCCGACAGAGGCACGTTGCCCATGAGGAGCGCCCGTCCGAGAGGAGCCGCCCGACATGACCGTCAAGATCCTCATCGTCACCGGCGACGCAGCGGAGAGCCTGGAGGTGCTGTACCCCTACCAGCGTCTGCGCGAGGAGGGCTACGAGGTCCACATCGCGGCCCCCGCCCGCAAACGGCTCCGCTTCGTCGTCCACGACTTCGAACCCGGCTTCGACACCTACACCGAGAAGCCCGGCTACACCTGGCCCGCCGACCTGGCCTTCTCCGAGGTCGATCCCGGCGAGTACGCCGCCGTCGTCGTGCCCGGCGGCCGCGCCCCGGAGTATCTGCGCAACGATCCCGAACTCCGCAAGATCCTCAAGTCGTTCTTCGACGCGGACAAGCCGGTCGCCCAGATCTGCCACGGCCCGCTCCTGACCGCCGCGGTCGACGGCCTCACCGGCCGCCGCGTCACGGCGTACCCGGCGCTGGAGCTGGACATGCAGACCGCGGGCGCGACCTTCCAGGACGCCGAGGCGGTCGTCGACGGCACGCTGGTCTCCTCCCGCGCCTGGCCGGACCACCCCGCGTGGATGCGCGAGTTCCTCGCCGTCCTGCGCGTGAAGGCGCCGGCGACCTGACGTCGGGTCACGCGCGGCCCGGATCCGGCGCGGCGGCGGCGTCGGTGTCGGTGTCGACTTCTGCTTCGACCTCGGCTTCGGGTCCGGCCTCGGCTTCGGCTTCGGGTCCGGCCTCGGCTTCGGGTCCGGCCTCGGCTTCGGGTCCGGCCTCGGCTTCGGTGGTCGAGGGGGCCGCGGTTTTCGTGTGGAGCACCGCCCGGGCCTGCTCCGCCGCGCGGGCGGTGCTCTCGGCGACGAAGTCGAGGAACCGGGCGACGTTCTCCAGCCGGGCGGCGGCCGGGGTGCCGGGACCGAGGACGCCCACGCCCTGCCGCGCCACCTCGACGACATGGGCGATGGCCCGGGCGCTGGCCATCATCGACTGGTACCAGACGTCGTCGTCGACGATGTACCGCTCGCGGCGCCGCTCGTCGCGCTCCCGGCGGACGAGGCTCTGACTCTCCAGGAAGGCGATCGCCTTGGAGACGGACGCCGGGCTGACCTGGAGACGCTTGACCAGTTCGGAGGCGGTAAGGCTGCCCTCGTCGCTGAGGGAGAGGGAGGCCATGACGCGCGCCGGCATCGCGGTCATGCCGGAGGCCATCATGACGGTGGTGAACGTCTCCTCGAACTCGCGCACGGCATCGGCGTCCCGCCCGTAGGGCTGCGGGGACGCCTCCGCCCCCCGGGGCGCGGCCTGCCGGCGCCGGTGCGTACGGCGCTCGGTGGCGCGGTGGGCCAGGTCGGCGCGATAGGCGGTGGGACCGCCGTTGCGCATCACCTCACGTGTGACGGTCGAGGTCGGGCGGTCCAGACGCCTGGCGATCTCCGCGTAGGCGAGGCCGTCGGCCAGCCCCAGTGCGATCTGCTGGCGTTCCTGCTGGCTGAGCCTGCCTCCCGGCATCGCGTTCTCCTCATGTCGCCCGTCGAATGCCGCCAGCTTAGCGTTCACTCTCATTCATTGCAACGAGCGAGCCTCTCGATGTTGCGTTAAGTTCAGATCCATTGCAATGATTTAAAGCGCGTGAGCTGCTGTTATGCCGATTGATTGCAACATAGGTGTTGAGCGATCGATGAACGCAACGTAGCTTTTCCATCGTCAGAAACGAACGCGAACACAACGAGTCGATGGAGAACACCATGCAGACGTTCAACACCCCCGCCGCGATCGCCACCGTCGTCGACGTGCCCGCCGGCCGCATCCGCCTCATCGCCGCCGACCGCGCCGACACCACGGTCGAGGTCCTGCCCGCGGACGCCTCGAAGGGCCGCGACGTGAAGGCGGCGGAGGAGACGACGGTCGAGTACGTCGACGGCGTCCTGCGGATCGAAGCCGCACCGGCGAAGAACCGCGTCCTCGGCCACTCCGGAGCGGTCGAGGTGACCGTCCAGCTGCCTGCCGGCTCCCGGGTCGAGGCGAAGGCGGCCGACGCCGAACTCCGGGGCGTCGGGAGGCTCGGCGACGTCGCCTTCGAGAGCGCGCAGGGAACGGTCAAGCTCGACGAGGCCGCCGGCGCCCGCCTCGCCGTCCTCGCCGGCGACATCGCCGTCGGCCGCCTGGGCGGCTCCGCCGAGATCAGCACCCAGAAGGGCGACCTGCGGATCGCCGAGGCCGTCAGCGGCACGGTCGTGCTGCGCACCGAGTACGGACAGGTGTCGGTCGGCGCCGCCCGCGGGGTCTCCGCCTCCCTGAACGCCGGCACCGGCCACGGCCGGATCGACAACGCGCTGAAGAACACCGACGGCGCCGACGCCGGCCTGACCATCCACGCCACCACCGGCTTCGGCGACATCGTCGCCCGCAGCCTCTGACCCGCGGCCTCCGAGGAGACACCCACCATGACGAACCTGGCCATCGCGGCGACCGGGCTGCGCAAGTCCTACGGCGACAAGACCGTGCTCGACGGTGTCGACCTGGCCGTCCCCGAAGGGACCATCTTCTCCCTGCTCGGCCCGAACGGCGCCGGCAAGACCACCGCCGTGAAGATCCTCTCCACCCTCGTCACCGCCGACGGCGGCCAGGCCCGGATCGCCGGCCACGACCTCGCCGCCGACCCGCAGGCCGTGCGCGCCGAGATCGGCGTCACCGGGCAGTTCTCCGCCGTCGACGGACTGATCACCGGCGAGGAGAACATGCTCCTGATGGCGGACCTGCACCACCTGTCCAGGAGCGAGGGCCGGCGGGTGACCGCCGAACTGCTGGAGCGCTTCGACCTGGTGGAGGCCGCGAGGAAGCCCGCCTCCACCTACTCCGGCGGCATGAAACGCCGCCTCGACATCGCCATGACCCTGGTCGGCGGCCCGCGCGTCATCTTCCTCGACGAACCCACCACCGGCCTCGACCCCCGCTCCAGGCACACCATGTGGCAGATCATCCGCGAGCTCGTCACGGGCGGCGTCACCGTCTTCCTCACCACCCAGTACCTGGAGGAGGCCGACCAGCTCGCCGACCGCATCGCCGTGCTCCACGACGGCACGATCGCCGCCGAGGGCACCGCCGAGGAGCTCAAGCGGATCGTCCCCGGCGGCCATGTCCGGCTCCGCTTCTCCGACCCCGCCGCCTACCGCGGCGCCGCCCTCGCCCTCGACGCCGCCGCCCGGGACGACGAAGCGATGGCACTGCAGATCCCCAGCGACGGCACCCAGCGCGACCTGCGCGCCGTCCTGGACCGCCTGGACTCGGCCGGCATCGAGGCGGACGAGCTGACCGTGCACACCCCCGACCTCGACGACGTGTTCTTCGCCCTCACCGGCCCGGCCGACGTCCCCCACCAGTCCAAGGAGAACGCCCGATGAGCACCCCCCTGGCTCCCGCCCGCCCGACCCGGCTCTCCCTCGCCGTCCGCGACTCGGCCACCATGCTGCGCCGCAACCTCCTGCACGCCCGCCGCTACCCGTCCCTCACCCTGAACCTGCTGCTCACGCCGATCATGCTGCTGCTGCTCTTCGTCTACATCTTCGGCGACACCATGAGCGCGGGCATCGGCGGCGGGGACCGCTCCGCCTACATCGCCTACCTGGTGCCGGGGCTGCTGCTGATGACCATCGGCAGCACCACGATCGGCACCGCCGTCTCCGTCGCCAACGACATGAACGAGGGCATCATCGCCCGCTTCCGCACCATGGCGATCCACCGCGGCTCGGTGCTCGTCGGCCACGTCGTCGGCAGCGTGATCCAGTCGGTGGCCAGCGTGATCCTGGTGGGCGCCGTGGGCGTGGCCATCGGCTTCCGCTCCACCGACGCCACCGCCCTGGAGTGGCTGGCGGCATTCGGACTGCTCGTGCTGTTCTCCCTCGCGCTCACGTGGATCGCCGTGGGAATGGGCCTGGTCAGCCCGAACGCCGAGGCCGCCAGCAACAACGCGATGCCGCTGATCTTCCTGCCCCTCATCTCCAGCGCGTTCGTCCCCGTCGACGCGATGCCGGGCTGGTTCCAGCCGATCGCCGAATACCAGCCCTTCACCCCCGCCATCGAGACCCTGCGCGGTCTTCTCCTCGGCACCGAGATCGGCCACAACGGATGGCTGGCCGTCGCCTGGTGCGTGGGACTCGCTGTGCTCGGCTACTTCTGGTCGGCCGCGAAGTTCAACCGCGACCCCGAGTAACCGCCATGACAGCGCGGGCCGCCTCCCGCAACACGCACCGCCCGAGGGCGGCGTATCCCGACACCACGTCGGAATGCGCCGCCCGGCTCGCGTTCCGGGCCCCGCCCGGCCCTCGTCCCGTTACGCGGCCAGCTCCTGAGCCACCTCGACCGCCTCCGCCAGCGAGTCCACCACCGGCACGCCCACCACCTCGAGGCTGGCCCGGCCGTGCGAGCCGCCCGTGTACAGCACGGCCTTCGCCCCCACGTGCAGCGCGGCCACCGCGTCGTCCGCGGCGTCCCCGATCACCACCGTGCGCTCCGGCTCCACCGCGGCCAGCGCCTGGAGGTGACGCACCATGTGCTCCGCCTTGCTGCCCCCGGACGGCCCGGTCCGCCCGTCCACCCGCACGAAGTGCGGCTCGATCCCGAAGCCCCTGACGAGCGGCACCAGTTCGTCGTGCACGTACATGCTCAGCAGCGACTGGCTGCGCCCCGCCCGCCGCCACTCGGCGAGCAGCTCCGCCGCCCCCTCGGTGAGCCCGCAGCGCACCCGGTGCTCGGCGTAGTAGCGGTGGAAGACCTCGTCCATGAGCTCCCACTCGGCGTCCGTGGGCAGGCGGCCCAACAGCCGCTCATAGAACCTGGGCACCGGCACGCAGTACAGCGCCCGGTACCGCTCCAGTGTGATCGGCTCCAGGCCCAACTCGACGAACGCCGCGTTCGTCGCCCCGATGATCGCGTCGTTGTCGTGGAACAGCGTGCCGTTCCAGTCCCAGACGATGTGCGCCGCTGACTTCCCCATACCGGCAAACGTACCCGCCGCCGCCGACAATCAAGTGAACCCGGCTCGGCGGCCTCGCGGCCTCCCGGGTCCTCAGGCCCCGGCACCGACCAGGTTGGGGATCTCCTGTGTGGCGAACCACAGCAGCTCGTGGTCCTCGACGCCGTCCACCAGCGCCTGCGCGTCATCGTCCCCGCCGTCCGCCGCCGCCAGCGCCTGAGCGCCGGCCGCCACGTCGGTCTCCGCGTCCCCGGCGTCGACGTGCACCGAGGCCGCCTTGGCCAGCGGCACGGCGACCGTGACCCGCACCCGGCCGAGCGCCGCCTCGTCGCCGCCCTCGTCATCGGAGCCGGGGCCCACCGCGCCGTCGGGCACGTCGACGGCGACGACGACCCGCCGGCGCGGGGCGGCCGGCTCCGTCGCGAGCAGCCTCAGCGAGGCCAGCGCGGCCCGGCCGAGGGCCGCGTACTCCAGCTCCTCCAGGTCGTCGGAGACGTACCACTCGCGCAACGCGGGCGTGACGGCGTACGCGAGGAGCGGCCCGGACCCCAGCTCCCCCGCCTTGTGCGCCTCGGCGAGGGAGTGGAGGGTCAGGGGGACGTACACGCGCATGGCAGGCCGCTCTTTCCTGGTCGAGGACTCCGGTCGGCACCCGGCGAGGGGCGGCTGCCACCTCCCGAGGGCCTTCAGGATACGTGCGGCAGTACTCTTTCGAGTCCCCGCCCGCGAGGGTCGAAACGTCCACCTCGCGCCTCGGAATTCACCCGCGGCGCCGCGCCTGCCAGGGGTTTCCCCTTCCCCCGTCACCCGGACAAGTGAATCGCGCCTGCCCGCGCCGCGCCTTCGGGGTTCCTTGCCATGACCGGTCGCAGCCCGTACAAGAACGACCACGGAAAGTTACTGCCCAGTACGCACAGTCGGGCACGTAAGAACGGGGACACCCATGCACAAGGTCATGACCAGGAAGCCGCGCACCCCGGGAGGTCGCCCTCCGGGCCGCCGCGACACCCGCCGCCCCGCGGGCGCACCGCCCCGCACGCCGAGCGGCGGCGCACCCCGCACGACACCCGGCGACGGCCGCCCTCCGGGCTCCCCGGGCGCCTCCCGCCGGGGCGGGACCGGCCCCGCCGACAACCGCCCCGCGACAGCCCCGGGCCCCGGACGCCCCGCCCCGGCCACCGCACGCACCACACCCCGCCCGGGCCTCGACAGCACGACACCGGGGTCGGTCGCGACGACGGTCACCGGCCGGCCCGGCTCCGCCACCGTTCCCGCCCGGGCGGCCCGCGTTCCCGAGCAGACGCCGCGCAGGCCGTTCGTCCCGCCGCAGCCCCGCCCCACCGATCTCTTCGCCGACCGGCTGCTCGCCGTCCTCAGCGGGCGGCGCCCCGTGCACTGCATGCTCCGCCACACCGTCGGCCGCGCCTACGACGACCTGGCCCACCTCGCCGAACACGGCCCCCTGCGCACCCCTCACGGCGTCAGCCCCGTCGTCCGCGACATCGGCTACTACGTCGCCCGCCCCGGCGCCATCGAGGCCTTCGCCCGCATCGGCGCCGGCGACCGGCTGCGCGCGATGGCCTTCCGCCTGGAGCTCGGCGCCGACCACCGCTGGCGCTGCACGGCCGTAGAGATCGACGGCCCCCGCCGACCCCGCCCCTCGGACGACTGACCGCACCGCGCCCCGCCCCACACAGCGAAGGGCCGGGCCACCCTCGATGGGGTGACCCGGCCCTCACACCACGCGAACCGCGCGACGGCTACTTCTTGCGGCGCCGCCCGGCCTTCGCCTGCTTGCGCCGCTCCGCGCGCGTCAGCCCGTCGGCCTCCGACCGCACCGGCTCGCCGTCACTGTCGAAGTCACCCTCGATGGTGCCGCCCTCGCCGTCCACCGTCGGCGCGGAGAAGTGCAGGTTCCGCCGCTGCGGAGCGTCCAGCCCCTTGGCGCGGATCTCCGGACGCCCGTTCGCCTGCGCCGGCACCACGTCCTGCTTCTCCATGTCGACCGGCGCCGCGTCCTCCACCGGAACCTCCTCGACCTGCTGCTCCACCTGGACCTCCAGGTTGAACAGATAGCCGACGGACTCCTCCTTGATGCCGTCCATCATCGCGGTGAACATGTCGAAGCCCTCACGCTGGTACTCCACCAGCGGGTCCTTCTGCGCCATCGCGCGCAGACCGATGCCCTCCTGGAGGTAGTCCATCTCGTACAGGTGCTCACGCCACTTGCGGTCCAGGACCGACAGCACGACCCGGCGCTCCAGCTCACGCATGATCTCGGAACCGAGCTGCGCCTCACGCGCCTGGTACTGCTCGAAGATGTCGTCCTTGATGGACTCGGAGATGAACTCGGCCGTCAGACCCGCCCGGTCACCGGCCGCCTCCTCCAGCTCCTCCACGGTCACCTTCACCGGGTACAGCTGCTTGAACGCGCCCCACAGACGGTCCAGGTCCCAGTCCTCGGCGAAGCCCTCGGCGGTCTCCGCCGTCACATACGCGTCGATCGTGTCGTTCATGAAGTGCTGGATCTGCTCGTGCAGGTCCTCGCCCTCCAGCACCCGACGCCGCTCGCCGTAGATGACCTCACGCTGCCGGTTGAGGACCTCGTCGTACTTCAGGACGTTCTTGCGCGTCTCGAAGTTCTGCTGCTCCACCTGCGACTGCGCCGACGCGATCGCACGCGTCACCATCTTGTTCTCGATCGGCACGTCGTCCGGCACGTTCGCCATCGACATCACGCGCTCGACCATCTGCGCCTTGAACAGCCGCATCAGATCGTCACCGAGGGACAGGTAGAACCGCGACTCGCCCGGGTCGCCCTGACGGCCGGAACGACCGCGCAGCTGGTTGTCGATACGACGCGACTCGTGCCGCTCGGTGCCCAGCACATACAGGCCGCCGAGCTCCTCGACCTCTTCCTTCTCGGCCTTCACCGCCTGCTCGGCCCTCTCCAGAGCCGCGGGCAGGGCGTGCGCCCACTCCTCGATGTGCTCCTCCGGGTCGAGACCGCGCTGCCGCAGCTCCGCCTCCGCGAGGTCCTCCGGGTTGCCGCCCAGCTTGATGTCCGTACCACGACCGGCCATGTTCGTGGCCACCGTCACGGCGCCCTTGCGGCCGGCCTGGGCGACGATCTGCGCCTCACGCTCGTGGTGCTTGGCGTTCAGCACCTCGTGCTGGATGCCCCGCTTGGACAGCTGCTGCGACAGGTACTCCGACTTCTCGACCGACGTCGTGCCGACCAGGATCGGCTGGCCCTTCTCGTGCTTCTCGGCGATGTCGTCGACGACCGCCTCGAACTTCGCGACCTCGGTGCGGTAGATCAGGTCCGACTGGTCCAGGCGGACCATCGGCTTGTTCGTCGGGATCGGCACCACACCGAGCTTGTAGATCTGGTGGAACTCGGCGGCCTCGGTCATCGCCGTACCGGTCATGCCGGACAGACCGGGCTGTTCCTTGCCCTCATGGTCGTGCCGCTTGTACAGACGGAAGAAGTTCTGAAGGGTGATCGTGGCGAGCGTCTGGTTCTCGTCCTTGATGTCCACCCCTTCCTTCGCCTCGATCGCCTGGTGCATGCCCTCGTTGTAGCGGCGGCCGGCGAGGATACGACCGGTGTGCTCGTCGACGATCATGACCTCGCCGTCCATGACGACGTAGTCCTTGTCCTTCTTGAAGAGCTCCTTCGCCTTGATGGCGTTGTTCAGGTAGCCCACCAGAGGGGTGTTCACCGACTCGTAGAGATTGTCGATGCCCAGCCAGTCCTCGACCTTGCTGACACCGGCCTCGTGAATGGCGACCGTGCGCTTCTTCTCGTCGACCTCGTAGTCGCCGGTCTCCTCGATGCCCTTCAGCGGGTTGCCGGGCTCGCCCCGCTTCAGACGCGTCACCAGCTTGGCGAAGTCGCCGTACCACTTGGTGGCCTGGTCCGCCGGACCCGAGATGATCAACGGCGTACGCGCCTCGTCGACGAGGATCGAGTCCACCTCGTCGACGATGGCGAAGTTGTGGCCCCGCTGCACGAGCTCGTCCTGCGACCACGCCATGTTGTCACGCAGATAGTCGAACCCGAACTCGTTGTTCGTGCCGTACGTGATGTCGCACGCGTACTGCTCGCGCCGCTGCGACGGCGTCATGTTGGCCAGGATGCAGCCGACTTCCAGCCCCAGGAACTTGTGGACACGGCCCATCAACTCCGAGTCGCGCTCGGCCAGGTAGTCGTTGACCGTGATCAGGTGGACGCCCTTGCCGGACAACGCGTTCAGATAAGCGGGCAGCGTGCCCACCAGGGTCTTGCCCTCACCGGTCTTCATCTCGGCCACATAGCCCATGTGCAGCGCCGCGCCACCCATCAGCTGCACGTCGTAGTGCCGCTGGCCGAGCACACGCTTGGCGGCCTCACGCACCGTGGCGAACGCCTCCGGCAGCAGGTCGTCGAGGCTCTCGCCGTCGGCGTACCGCTGCTTGTACTCATCGGTGAGGGCCCGCAGCTCGGCGTCGGAGAGGTCGACGAAGTCCTCTTCGATGGAGTTGACCTGGTCCGCGATGCGGTGCAGCTTGCGCAGGATCTTGCCTTCGCCTGCACGCATGATCTTCGAGAGGACGGACACGGGGGTTGGTCTCCTTGCCGGTCGGGCCTGGGACGGTCGGTTTCCTGATGACTGACTGAGCAACGGCCATCGTATGCGAGGACCCCGCCACGCCGGGAGGCCTGCCGTGGCGCGGACCGCACAGCGCGGCGCACATGCCCCACATTGTTCTCCACACCGCACAGCCATTGCTCTTCACACTGGACAACGGCCGGACCTCACGGATGGTGCCGCAACCCGCGAACGAATCACGCGAACCGTGATCACCCGCACACAGGGTGCACCCGGCCGGCAGATCACCGGGCACCCACGCCGTACCCGGCCCGCACACCACCCGGCGCCCACGCCGTACCCGACCCGGCACCCACGCCGTACCCCGCCCGCAAATGACCTGGCGTCCACCCCGCCCGCCCGCGCAGAATCGCCCGATGGAGCCCGTCACCCTCACCACGGACCGCCTCGTCCTGCGCGCCCCCGGCCCCCAGGACACCGACGCCGTCCACACCTGCGCCCAGGACCCCGACATCCAGCGCTGGACCACCATCCCCTCCCCCTACCTCCCCGAACACGCCCGCAGCTTCACCGAACAGCTCTCCCCCGACGGCTGGGCCGACCGCTCCATGTTCACCTTCGGCGTCTTCCTCCCCGACGGCGCCCTCACCGGCATGCTCAGCCTCACCATGCGCTCCCCCGGCACCGCCGAGATCGGCTTCTGGGCCGCCAAGGAACACCGAGGCCGCGGCTACACCACCGAGGCCGCCCGCACCGCCTCCCGCTGGGCCTTCACCCACCTGGGCGTGGACCGCGTCGAGTGGCGCGCCGAAGTCGGCAACACCGCCTCCCGCGCCGTCGCCGAGAAGGCCGGCTTCACCCTCGAAGGCACCCTGCGCTCCGCCACCGACAACAAGGGCGTACGCCGCGACTGCTGGGTGGCCTCCCTCCTCCCCTCCGACCTCGGCCTGCCCTCCACCACCCCCTACCTGCCGGCACCGACCGACCGGCCCGCACCGACCGGAGCTGCCTGAGAGCGCGACCCGCCGCCCCGCGGCCCGCGTCCTCGCAGCTCAGCCCGCACTGTCAGACCCAGCCCCTATCGTGCCCACCATGACGACCCCGCCGCCCACCGCAGAACTCACCGCGGACGAAGCCCGCCGCATCGCCCTGAAAGCCCAGGGCTTCCTCGGCACGCCCGACCGCCGGGCCGGCGTCCGCGGCGTCCTGCGCCACCTCGGCGCCGTCCAGCTCGACACCATCTCCGTCCTCGCCCGCTCCCACGAACTCATCCCCTACGCCCGCCTGGGCGCCGTCGGCCGCACCACCGTCGAGAACGCCTACTGGAAGGACACCCACGCCTTCGAGTACTGGTCCCACGCAGCCTGCATCCTCCCCATCGAGGAATGGCCCCACTTCGCCTTCCGCCGCCGCGCCTACCGCGCCCGCCCCCAGTGGCACCACCACCTCCCCGACGGCGCCTACGACCAGGTCATCAAACAACTGCGCACCGAAGGCCCCCTCACCGCGACCGAGTTGGGCGGCGCGAAGAAGACCAGCGAGTGGTGGGACTGGTCCGGCACCAAGGTCGCCGTGGAACGCGCCCTGATGTACGGCGAGGTCGTCTGCGTCGAACGCCGCGGCTGGAAGCGCGTCTACGACCTCGCCGAACGTGCCGTCCCCGCAGACCTCCTGCACGACGAGCTGGACGACACCGAATGCCTGCGCCGCCTGGTCCGCCTCGCCGGCCAGTCCCTCGGCGTCGGCACACGCGCGGACATCGCCGACTACCACCGCCTCAAGGGCGAGCAGTTCGACCAGGTCATCGCCGACTCGGGCCTGGTGCCCGTCACCGTCGCGGGCTGGTCCAAGCCCGCCTGGGCCGACCCGGCGGCCCTGGAGACCGTCCCGCGCGGCCGCCACCGCACCACGCTGCTGTCGCCCTTCGACTCCCTCATCTGGGAACGGGCCCGCACCGAACGCCTCTTCGGCTTCACCCACCGCCTGGAGGCCTACGTCCCCAAGCCCAAGCGCGTCCACGGCTACTTCGCGATGCCCGTCCTGTCCGGCGGCCGCCTGGTCGGCCGCGTGGACCCCGCCCGCGAAGGACGCACACTCGTCGCACGGCAGGTCAGCCTGGACGGCCCCAAAGCGGTCCACGGCGTCGCACAGGCCCTGATCGAAGCCGCCGGCTGGGTCGGCTGCACGGACGTACGCGTGGAACGCGTCGACGCACCCGGCCTGCGCGAACCCCTCACCAGAGAACTCGCCCGCGCCCTCGCCTGACCACCGCGCGCGTGCCTAACGGATCTCGAGGATCTTCTCCCGCATCGCATACACCACGGCCTCCATCCTGGAGTGCAACTGCAGCTTCTCCAGGATGTTGCGCACATGGTTCTTCACGGTGTTCTCGGAGATGAACAACTCCTTGGCGATGTCCCGGTTGTTCATCCCCGTGGCGACGAGCTTGAGCACTTCCAGCTCACGGTCCGTCAGCCGCGGCGCGGGAACCAGCCGACGCTCATCGGTCCGCTGGATCATCGATTTGAACTCGGTGAGCAGTTTCGACGCCATCGAGGGACTGATCTGCGACTGACCGTCGGCCACCGCGCGAATGGCGGTGGCGACCTCGTCCGTGGAGATCTCCTTCAGGAGATATCCCGTCGCACCCGCCTTGATCGCGTCATAGAGGTCGGCCTCCTCATCGCTGATCGTCAACATGATGATCTTCGCGCTGGGGGCCACCTCCTTGATGGAGGTGCACGCCTCGATCCCACCGCGCTTGGGCATCCGCACATCCATCAGCACGATGTCCGGCAGCAGATCGGCGGCCTTGTCCACGGCCTCCGCGCCGTCGCCCGCCTCACCCACGACCTGGATGTCCTCCTCGGCCGCCAGCACGATCTCCAACCCCCGGCGGAACAAGGCGTGATCGTCCACGACAAGGACTCTGATCGGCTCACCGCGCTCAGGGCCCGCGTCCGGGCCCTCACCGGCGACGCCCGCGCCGGCACCCCCGTCACGCATCGGTCCGAAGCTGTCCGCCATCGTTCCTCCCCCAGAAGGCTGTGGCAGTGGTCCTTTGCCATCGCCAACGCAAGGCACCGGCCCAACGGTTGAGCCGTTGCCCGCCATGATTCCATGCCCGGACGACAACACGGTGACGTAGCGGCGTCCCAGGGGGTCGCACACCGGTGCCCCCGGGGGCGCACACGCGCTCCACGGGGGCACCTTTCAACCGTCACCGCGCAGGGTCAGCCGCCCAGCGCGCCGCCCGCCTCGGGCGAATGGGCCTGCGTGACCATCGTGTCCGTGCTGAGGTGGATGACGCCGTAGTCGTAGGCGTGCCGCCGATAAACGACGCTGGGTTCCTTCGTCTCGGAGTCGACGAAAAGGTAGAAGTCGTGACCGACCAGTTCCATCTCGTAGAGGGCCTGGTCGAGCGTCATCGGAGCAGCCACATGCGTCTTCTCGCGGACCACGAGGGGCCCTTCGCCCTGCACCTCGAGCGAGCCGATCCTCTTCGTGGGCACGCCTTCCGACTCCTCGGTGGAGACGGGCTGCCCGTTGCCGTTCAGGGTCGCGACGCCCGGAACGTGATCGGCGACCTCCGCCGCCGTGATCCGGCGCGCGCCGCGCCGCGTGTAACGCTTGTCGTGCTGCTTGCGGAGCTGGGCGTCCAGCTTCTCCGCCGCCAGATCGAGTGCCGCGTAGGGGTCGCTTGCCGCCGCCTCCGCCCGGATCACCGGACCACGGGAGCGGAGCGTGATCTCCACTCGCTCACACCGGTCGGCCTGTCGCGGGTTGGGCTCCTTGGACACCTCGACGTCGAGGCTGATCACCTTGCCGTCGAGCTTCTGGATCTTCTCCAGCTTCAGCTTCTCGGCCACGTGCTTGCGGAACCGCTCGGGCACCTCGGTCTTGCGGCCCTTGACGACGATGTCCACGCAGAACTCCGTTCCCGGATCGCTCCGCATCAACGGCGGAGCATCTCCCTTTTGCACCAAGCTCCGGTGAGCACCGGAACCTCGGACTCGGTGACTCCCACCTCCTCCTCCCCCATGGGCGAGAACTCCACGCCAGGCGCCACGGCCCCATAGCGAAAACCGCAGCACAGGATTCGGATTCGAGAGGTGTGGCCTGCGGCTTTCCCTCACAACCGAACATATCTCGCCCGGACGGATGGCGTCACCCTCTACTACCGCGTACCTCCGTTCAGGTGAATTCGCTCTCTCATTACCTGCAACGACGCAAGTGGGCACTCAGTTCCGGTTTATTTCCGGAGAGTCAGGAGAAGCCGCGACCACCGCGGCGAACAGCAGCTCACCGCCACCGCGACCCACACCTCCTTCCCGCTCTTTCACCCCCCGTACCCCACTGCCTTCCCGACCAACGTCCCGATACACAGACCCACCCCTGAACGCACCCCGATCGGCCACCTCGCCGGCGGCCCGCCCCGCCGAAACGGCCGAGCGCACGGCGCGCGCCGCCTCCGCCAGGGACGCTCCCGTCGTGACGAGGTCGTCGACGAGCACCACCGAGCCACCGCGCAGCAACCGCGCCCCGCCGGGCGCCACCGCCAGCGCGCCGCCGAGATTGTCCATCCGCTGCCGTGAGTTGAGCCCCGCCTGATCGGCCACCGCCCGCCGCTGCCGCAACACGGCCGCCACCCGCACCGGCATCCCCTCCCGCCGCAACACGACAGCGGCGGCGAGCGCGATACGACGGGCAGGATCATGCCCACGAGCCCGCACGGCACGGGGCGCGGAGGGGACGGGGACGAGGAGTACTCGTCCTGGGCGCCCTTCGTGCGTCGGGCGCCCCTCGTGTTGGAGGTGCCCCTCGTGTCGGAGGTGCCCCTCGTGTCTGAGGTGCCCTACCTGCCGTACCTGACCTACGTGTCCTACGTGTCCTACGTGTCCTTGGGGTGGGGCCCCCTCCCCCATCCCCACCTCCCCCAACCCCACCCGTACCGCCCCCGCCAACGCCTCACCCAGCGGGCGCGCCAGCGCCAGCGCGCCGCGTTCCTTGTGGGCGAGCAGCACCGCTCGCACCTCGTCCGCGTACCGGGCCGCCGCGTGCACGGCGGGCAGCCCTGGCGGTGCCGGTTCGGGCCGCACCCGGCGCGGCTCAGCGCCGGCGAGTGCCGTACGGCACGCGGGGCAGAGCATCACGCGGGCCCGCCCGCATCCCGCGCAGTCGGCGGGAAGGATCAGAGCGGCGAGTTCCTGCCACCACCGACGAACGCTGTCCACGGGTTCACTGTGCCGTGGGCGGGGCGAAGCGGCCACCCCTGTGGAAAACCGGCCGAAAGCCGCCCCGGTCGCCTGTGGAAAACTCGCCGGAAGTCACTCCGACCTGGTCCCCCGCGCATAGCACCACACACGCACCACCGCACCACACCGCAGCGCGAGGCATCGCGGCCGGCCCCCGCCTCACCCCGGATAGAGCGCGACCGAGGCCGTCTCCTTCAACGTGCGCCAGCCGCTTCCGCCGGGCAGCCACAGCAGGCCGTCCTTGGAGGTGGCGAAGAGCGGGGCGTCGCCGTCCTCGGAGGCGGCGATGCTCTTGACCTCGGTGAGGCCGGGCAGTGTCCCCGTTTCGGGCACGGAGCCGTCGCACTGCACGTACTGCGCCTGCTCGACTCCGCCCGACTCGCGTCCGACGACGACGAGGCGGCTGTCCCCCGCCCAGGTCACGGCGGTGACCTGCTCCAGGTCGGGGGTGGTGGAGCGCAGTTCCTGGACGGAGACGGTGGGCTTGTCGCCGCTCTTGTCCCGTTCGATGCGCCCGATGAGCAGCGACTGCTTGCCGCCCTTCTCCACGACCAGCGCGATCCGCGCGCCGTCAGCGGCGAGCCGTACGGTCTTGATCCGTCCGTCGAGGCCGGGGGTGAGGACCTCCAGGGGTTCGCCGCCGCCCTGCTCGAACAGGAGGAGCCGGGGGTCGGCGGGGTCGCGGTCGGCGATCCACAGGTCGCCCTGGCCGTCCCAGCTGGGGGTCGTCAGCCGGTCGTTCTCGGTCTTGCCCTTGCTGGTCAGCACCGGGTCGCCGAGGGAGCCGTCGGCGACCATGGAGGTGACGTAGAGGCTCCTGCCGTCGAGGGCGACCCCGGCGGCGGTGTGCTCCTCGCGGGCGACGGCCATGGAGCGGAACGCGGTGCTGCCGTCGCCGAACGGTCCGGGCACGGCGTCGGCTTTGGCGCTGTTGCCGCCGGTGCTGCTCATCCGGACGAGGCGGTGGCGGCCGTCGACGAAGTACAGGTAGGCGGCGTGGGTCTCCGCGCCGCGTTCGGCGACGGCGGTGGCGCGGTCGTCGGTGAGCGAGCAGAGCTGCCGGCTGCCGGCGCGCAGTTCGATCTCGTCGACGGTGGGGGCGAGGCTCTGCAGGCTGAACAGCAGTTGTGCGGCCATCTCGTCGCACTTGCCGTGGCCGATGCGGGCGGCCTTGTCGTTGAGCGGGACGGTGAGCTTGTTCTGGTCGTCGGGGGCGAGCGCGGTGACGCCCCGGGCGAGGGCGGTGCCGGTGGGGAAGCTGCTTCTGACGACGGGCCGCAGCCAGCTGGTGGGCCCGTCGAGCACGGAGCGCACGATCTGGGTCATGGGGTCGACCCGTTCGCGTACGAAGACGGGGTCGGCGACGGCCATGGGCTGTCCGGAGCCTGCGGACGCGGTGTGGGAGGCGAAGTAGTACTTGTTGACGGACATGTAGTTGCGCTGGAAGTCCGACTTGCCCATGACGATGCCCTCGGGCAGGGCGTCGATGCGCCACTGCCGGGTCTTCTTGTCGCGGGTGAGGTGCACGGTCCGGGAGTAGTCGCCGGCCGCGGGCGTGTACGACTGCTGTGCGTCGATGTCGGCGACCTTGGTGCCGGTCAGGGTGAAGGTGAAGTCGTCGCCTTCTTCCCGGCCGCCGGACTGGCCGGCTAGGGTGCCGGGCCCGTCGGCGAGGACGGTGGTGGACCGTTCGGGTTCCCATGTCCGGGCGGCCGCGGGGGTGAGGTACTGGCGGGCCGTCGAGTAGCGGGGGTCGTCGCTGGTGAGTGCTTCCAGGAAGCCCTGGACGATCTCGGCGGGCTGTGCGTCGTCGCGGGGCGGCATGGCGAAGACCCGCACCTGGGTCTCCTGGCGGGGCGTGGACTCCACGTCGCTCAGGTCGCCGTGGTCGGGCATGGAGGCGCATCCGGCCAGCAGTACGACACCGCAGGCGGCGTACGCCGTCGCGCGCAGCGGTGTGCGCCGGCGGCCCCCGTCGTGGTCAGCGCCCACGGAATGTCTCTCCTCGCTGCTTCGGGCCCTTGCCTGACGCACCGGCGGCCTCGTCGGCGGTTCGGCCGGTCCCGGTGGTGTCGCTTGCGTGGTCGGCGTCTTCAGGTCCCTCGCGGCCCGCGTCGCCGGCCCTGTCGCGCTTGTCGGCGGCCTCGTCGGCGTTGCCGTGAGCGCGGTTGTGCTCGGGCGCCTTCCCGGCTCCGGTGCCGTTGCCGGGGGATGCCGTGCCGGTGGCGGGCCGGGGCACGACGCGTGCGCCGTTTCCGGGCAGTGCCGTGGGGTCGGCTGTGGGGGTGGCGGTGGTGCGGGGTGCGAGCGGGGTGTGTGCCGCCGACCGCTGCCCTGCTGCGGGCTGTACGGGGACGGTGGCGCTCTTCTCGCCTCCGCCGCGGGGCAGGCCTGCGTCGTCGAGTCCGCGGTTGCGGCGGGAGTCCTTGGGTTCCAGGGGTATGGGTGAGCCTCGCAGCGGCTCGTCGGCGGTCCTCGGCAGGGTCAGGCGGAACTGTGAGCCGCCGCCGGGTTCGCCCCAGGCCTGGAGCCAGCCGCCGTGCAGCCGGGCGTCCTCCAGGGCGATGGACAGTCCGAGTCCGGTGCCGCCGGTGGTCCGCGCGCGTGCCGGGTCGGCGCGCCAGAAGCGGCTGAACACGCGGGTGGCCTCGCCGGGCTTGAGTCCGACGCCGTAGTCGCGGACGGCGACGGCGACGGCGCCGCCCGCCGAGGCGAGTTTGACGACGACGTCCCTGCCTTCGCCGTGCTCGACGGCGTTGACGACGAGGTTGCGCAGGACGCGTTCGACGCGGCGTGCGTCGGCTTCGGCGACGACGGGCTGCTGGTCGCCGAGGACGCGTATGTTCGTGCCCTTGCGGTCGGCGAGCGGGGCGGCGCCGCTGACGACGCGGCGCACGACGTCTCTGAGGTCGATCGGTTCGGCTTCGAGGGCGGCGGCGCCGGCGTCGAAGCGGCTGATCTCGAGCAGGTCGGCGAGCAGTGACTCGAAGCGGTCGAGCTGGTCGGCGAGGAGTTCGGCGGAGCGTGCGGTGATCGGGTCGAAGTCCTCGCGTGCCTCGTGGATGACGTCGGCGGCCATGCGCACGGTGGTGAGCGGTGTGCGCAGTTCGTGCGAGACGTCGGACACGAAGCGGCGCTGCATCCGGGAGAGGTCCTCGAGCTGGTTGATCTTGAGCTGGAGGTTCTGCGCCATCTTGTTGAAGGCTTCGCCGAGGCGTGCGATGTCGTCCTCGCCGGTGACTTTCATACGTTCCTGGAGGCGTCCGGCGGAGAGCCGTTCGGCGATCCCGGCGGCCATGCGCACGGGGGTGACGACCTGGCGTACGACGAGCCAGGCGATCGCTCCGAGGAGGACGACGACGAAGAGTCCGGCGGTGGCGAGGGTGCCCTTGACGAGGCTGAGGGACTTCTCCTCCTGGGTGAGCGGGAAGAGGTAGTACAGCTCGTAGGGGTCGCCGTTGGGGTCGTTGACCCGTTTGCCGATGACGAGGGCGGGCTGCGATTCCTTGTCGTTGAGATAGATGATGCGCGAGTAGCTCTGCACGGCGCCGGTGCCGCTGTTGACGCGTTCGCGGAGGTTCTCGGGGACGCTCTTGTTGGGGTCGACGTAGCCGGAGGCGCGGGGTCCGCGGCCGCCGCCGCTGTCGTCGCCGGGGGGCAGGGTGACGACGTCGAAGGCGCCCTGTCCGCCGCTGGACAGCGCCAGCACCAGCTCGCTCATCCATTCGATGACGTTCTGGGGGGCGGCGGCGTCCACGACGGCGCCGTCGTCGGCCGCGGCGCCGGCCGCCTCGTCGGCCTTCTGCTTGGCGACGGCGAAGCCGCCGGTGGCCTGGCTCTGGGAGGCCTTGACCTTGGCGTCGAGGAGGCCGTTGCGGACCTGCCCGATGACGACGAAGCCGAGCAGCAGGACGACGCCGAGCGACATCAGCAGTGTGGTGACGACGACCTTGAGCTGGATGTTGCGTCGCCACAGCCGTATGACGGGCAGCAGGGGGCGGCGCACCCAGCGCAGCAGCAGCCGCAGGACGGGGCTGCCCTGGACTCCGCCCTGGAGCAGTCCGCCGTCGAGGAGGCGTGTGAAGTGTGAACCCGTCTTCTTCCGGCCGACAGGCCGCTGCGGACGGGCCCCGGACCGGCCGGGGGCCGAAGCGGCACTGTCCTTGGACATGATCAGCTCGGTCCGGCCTTGTAACCGACGCCGCGGACGGTCACGACGATCTCCGGCCGCTCGGGGTCCTTCTCGACCTTGGAGCGCAGCCGCTGCACGTGCACGTTGACGAGGCGGGTGTCGGCGGCGTGCCGATAACCCCACACCTGTTCGAGCAGCACTTCGCGGGTGAACACCTGCCACGGCTTGCGGGCGAGGGCGACCAGCAGGTCGAACTCCAGCGGCGTCAGCGCGATGGACTGCCCGTCCCGCTTCACGGAGTGGCCGGCCACGTCGATGACGAGGTCGCCGATGGCGAGCTGCTCCGGCGCGGGCTCCTCCGACCTGCGCAGCCGCGCCCGGATGCGGGCCACGAGCTCCTTCGGCTTGAACGGCTTCACGATGTAGTCGTCGGCGCCGGACTCCAGTCCCACGACGACGTCCACGGTGTCGCTCTTGGCGGTGAGCATCACGATCGGCACCCCGGACTCGCCCCTGATCAGGCGGCACACCTCGATGCCGTCCCGTCCGGGCAGCATCAGGTCCAGCAGCACCAGATCGGGCTTCGCCTCACGGAAAGCAGCCAGCGCCTTGTCGCCGTCCGCTACGAAAGACGGCTCAAAACCTTCACCGCGCAACACGATGCCGAGCATCTCGGCCAGTGCGCTGTCGTCGTCGACGACAAGGACTCGTCCCTTCATAAACGACATCATCCCATTCTCATAACGGTGAAGGCGGCGCAGGTGAGCAGGGTCACCGGCCAGCGACGATAGTCGTACGGGACCGTCACTGTCTGCCCCCGTCCGCTGCCGTTGCTGTCAGCACCGATGTCTGCCCCTGCCGTCGGCAGGGCGGCGGGTTGGCTGCGCGGGGTCGTCGGCGGCGTGGGCCCACATGGCGTGGGCCCACGTGGTGACGCCGGGGAATGAGTCAGGCGGTGTCCTCCCGGCGGGCTCGCGCGCACAGTTCCTCCAGCGCCCCGGCGGTCACGGGTGAGACCACGCCCTGCTCCGTGACGATCGCCGTCACCAGTTCGGGCGGCGTCACGTCGAACGCCGGGTTGTACGCCTGCGTTCCCAGAGGGGCGATCGGGATGCCACCGCCCGCGCCCGTGACCTGCACCTGGGGGGCCGTGATCTCGGTGACCTCGTAGCCGGGGCGCTGCTCGACCTCGACCGACGTCCCGTCCGGGGTGTGCGGGTCGACCGTCGTCACCGGCGCCACCACGATGAAAGGCACATGGTGGTAGCGGGCGAGCACGGCGAGCGGATAGCTGCCCACCTTGTTCGTCACCGAGCCGTCGGCCGTGATGCGGTCCGCGCCGACCAGCACCGCGTCGACCTCACCGGCCGCGAACAACGACCCGGCCGCGTTGTCCGTGAGCAGCGTGTACGCCATGCCGTTGCGGGCCGCCTCGTACGCCGTCAGCCGGGCGCCCTGCAGCAGCGGACGCGTCTCGTCCACCCACAACCGCCGCAGCCGCCCCTGCCGGTGCGCGGCGAGCGCCACGGCGAACGCGGTGCCCTCCCCGCCGGACACCAGCGAACCGGTGTTGCAGTGCGTGAGAACGCGGTGGCCGCCGCCGGGCAGCAGCTCGTCGAGGAACGCCAGCCCGTGTTCGGCCATCCGGGCGCTGGCCTCGGCGTCCTCCCGGTGCAGCTGCCGGGCGGCGGCCAGCGCGGCCCGCGCGCCCTGGTCGGGGTCGCCGCCCCGGGCGAGCTCCGCCCGGTAGGCGGTACGAGCCCGCTCCACGCCGACGGACAGGTTCACCGCGGTGGGCCGGGCCCCCGCCAGCGCGGCCGCCGCCTCGTCCACGTCGAACCCGCGGATGGCGGCGAGCGCGACGCCGTACGCCCCGGCGATCCCGAGCAGCGGCGCCCCGCGCACGGCGAGCGAACGGATCGCCTCCACCAGCGCGGACGCGTCCGTACAGACCAGTTCGACCTCCTCGGCCGGCAGCCTCGTCTGGTCCAGGAGCACCAGCACGGGCCCTTCGGGTGGTTCCTCCCAGCGGATGGCGGGCATGTCGGTGGGCCGCTTGTCCTCGCCGGATTGCGCGTACTGATCAGCCATGTCGTCAGTCTGCCCGTTATGGGGCGGACAATTGAAGGCATGCAGCCCTGACCTCGGCCGGTCACGCGAGAACCACCCCATGGCACGATGGCTGCCAACCTGCGACCGCCCGCGGACGGGCACCGAGAAGGAGCGACGATGAACGACTCTCCGGGCTGGGCCTCGCCCGGATCCGCCCCGTCCGACGGACAGGAGCCCGGGGCGTCCTCGCCCGCCGCGCCCACTTCGCCCGCCGCACCCGCCGACCGGCCCGACGGCACCCCTGCCGCTGACGAGCCGGGCGCACCCGCGCAGGGCCCGGGCTCGAAGTGGTCGGAGGAACAGCCGCCGCCCGCGCAGTGGTCCGCGCCCGCAGGCCCCCAGAACCCGGCGCACAACCCGGCTCGACAGGGTGGCCCGGCCGGCTGGGGCGCAGGCCCCGCGAGCCCCGGACAAGGCGGCCCCGGATACGCAGGCCACGGGCCCCAGGGCCCCCGCGCCGGCTGGGGCACCGGATGGGGCGGCCCCCCGCCCGCGGCCAAGCCCGGCGTGATCCCGCTGCGCCCCCTCGGCGTGGGCGAGATCCTCGACGGCGCGGTCACCACCATGCGCACCTACTGGCGCACGGTCCTCGGCATCTCCCTCACCGTCGCCGTCGTCGTGGAAGTCGTCCTCGTCCTCCTGCAGGGCCTGGTCCTCGACGACACCGCCGACAGCACCGCTCTCCTCACCGACCCGACCGCCACCGTCGACGAGAAGACCGGCGCCATGGGCGACGTCATGGTCAACTCCGGTGTCCTCGCCCTCGTCTCCCTGATCGGCACGATCACGGCGACCGCCCTGCTGACCGCGGTCACCAGCCGCGCCGTCCTCGGCAAGCCCGTCACCACCGGCGAGGCCTGGCGGGAGGCCCGCCCCCGACTGCCGAAGCTGTTCGCCCTGATCTTCCTCCTGCTGCTCGTCGTCGCCGTCATCGGCGCCGTGGGCGTCCTGCCCGGCGCCCTGCTGGGCGGCCCCGGCGGCGGCGCCCTCGCGGCGCTGGGCATGCTCGCCTCCCTCGCCGTCACCGTGTGGCTGATGGTCCGCTTCTCCCTCGCCTCGCCCGCGCTGATGCTGGAGAAGCAGAGCGTCACCAAGGCGCTCAGCCGCTCCGCCAAGCTCGTCCGCGGCTCCTGGTGGCGGGTCTTCGGCATCCAGGCGCTGTCCATGCTCATCGCGAACATCGTCGCCATGATCGTCGCCGTCCCCTTCGCCCTCGCGGGCGGCATCCTCAGCGACGGCGGCCTCGAAGCGTTCGCGCAGGGCGGCTCCCACCTCAGCTGGACCTACCTCGTCGTCGCCGGGATCGGCTCGGTGATCGGCTCGCTGGTCACCTTCCCGCTCACGGCCGGCGTCGTCGTCCTGCTCTACGTCGACCAGCGCATCCGCCGCGAGGCCCTCGACCTCGACCTGGCCCGGGCCGCCGGCGTCCCGGGCCACACCGGCACCGCCACCCCGGGGAGCTGATGCGGTGAGCTGGGCGGGGGAAGTCCTCACGGCGGTCCCGGCCCCACCACAGCCGACCCCGGCCCTCGGCCGTCCCCTGCACGCCCTGCTGCGCGCCGGGGACGGCCCCGCCCTGTCATGGGCATCCACGGGCGGCGAACCGCCGGTGACCATCCCCCGCGACCCCGCGCGCGAGGAAGCCCGACGTGAGCTGTCCAAGCAGCTGTACCACCAGAACGACCCCAACCTCTTCCAACGCGCCCTCGACGCCCTCTGGAACTGGATCGGCAGCCTGTTCGGCGCCGCCGCCACCGCCACCCCGGGCGGCGCACTCGGCCTGCTCGTCATCACCGCGGCCGTCGTCGCCGTCGTGAGCGCCCTCTGGTGGCGCCTGGGCACACCCCGCCGCCGACCCGCCGCCGCACCCACCCTGTTCGACGACCGGCCCCGCAGCGCCGCCGAGCACCGCGCCGCCGCCGAGGCGCACGCCGCGCAAGGCCACTTCAGCCAGGCCGTCCAGGAACGCATGCGGGCCGTCGTCCGCTCCCTGGAGGAACGCGCCCTCCTCGACGCCCGCCCCGGCCGCACCGCCGACGAGGCCGCCGCCGAAGCCGGCCGCACCCTGCCCGCCCACACCGACCGGCTGCGCGCCGCAGCCCGCGACTTCGACGACGTCACATACGGCGGCCGCACGGCGACCCGCGAGGCGTATGACCGGATCACCGGCCTCGACCGCGACCTGGCCGCCACCAAGCCGCACCTCACCCACACCAGCACCCCCCGCACGGCCCACCCCACCCACGGGGGAACCGCCGGATGACCACCACGGCCACCCCCGAACCCATCGCGACCACCCCCGCGCCGACCTCGGTTTCGCCCACCGCCCGCCACCTGTGGACCCGCGGCCGAGGCATCGCCCTCGCCTGCGTGCTCCTCCTCGCCGGCGCCGCCGTCCTCGCCGTGCTCCGCTCCGACGCCCGCCACGGCGCCCTCGACCCCCGCTCCGCCGGCCCCTACGGCAGTCGCGCCGTCTCCGAACTCCTCGCCGACCACGGCGTCACCACGCGCGTCGTCACCACCCTCACCGAGGCCCGCGCGGCCACCGGCCCCGACACCACTCTCCTCGTCACCGCACCCGACCTCCTGACCGACCGTCAACAAGCGCTGCTGCACACCACCATCGACGCCTCCGCCGGCCGCACCCTCCTCGTCGCCCCCGGCAGCCACTCCGTGCACACCCTCGCTCCCGGCGTCACAGCAGGCCTCGCCACCAGCCGCACCTCCACCCTCTCCCCCCGGTGCGCCCTGCCCGCCGCCCGCAGCGCCGGCACCGCCGACACCGGCGGCATCCGCTACACCACCACCCTCGGCGACGCCGACGAGTGCTACCCCAGCAACCGCCTGGCCACCCTGCTGCGCATCCCCGCCGCCTCCGGCGCCGGCGACACAGTCATCCTCGGCGCACCCGACATCCTGCACAACAACCGCCTCGACCGGCACGGCAACGCCTCCCTCGCCCTCCAACTCCTCGGCACCCGCCCCCACCTGGTCTGGTATCTCCCCTCCCCCGCCGACGCCTCCGCCCCGGGACACGACACCAAGAGCTTCTTCGACCTGATCCCCTCCGGATGGATCTGGGGCACACTCCAACTCTTCGTCGCCGCAGCCCTCGCCGCCCTCTGGCGGGCACGCCGACTCGGCCCCCTCGTCCCCGAACGACTCCCCGTAGCGATCCGCGCCTCCGAAACCGTCGAAGGCCGCGCCCGCCTCTACCGCAAGGCCGACGCCCGCGACCGCGCCGCCACCGCTCTTCGCTCCGCCACCCGCACCCGCCTCGCCCCTCTCCTCGGCATCCCCGCCGCCCAGGCCCACACGCCCGAAGCGCTCCTGCCCGCCCTCGCCACCCACCTCCACGGCGACCGGCACGCGGCCCTGCACACCCTCCTCTTCGGCCCGCCACCCGCCGACGACACGGCCCTGACAGCACTCGCCGAACGACTCGACGCCCTCGAAAGAGAGGTACGCCGTCCATGATGGACCCGACCACTGACAACGCCGGGAACACCGGGCACCGGGGCGACGCCCGAGCCTCGCTGGAAGCCCTGCGCGCCGAGATCGCCAAGGCCGTGGTCGGCCAGGACCCCGCCGTCACCGGCCTCGTCGTCGCCCTCCTGTGCCGAGGACACGTCCTGCTCGAAGGCGTCCCCGGAGTCGCCAAGACCCTCCTCGTCCGCGCACTCGCCGCCGCCCTCGAACTCGACACCAAACGCGTCCAGTTCACCCCCGACCTCATGCCGAGCGACGTCACCGGCTCCCTCGTCTACGACGCGCGCACCGCCGAGTTCTCCTTCCGGCCCGGCCCCGTCTTCACCAATCTCCTCCTCGCCGACGAGATCAACCGCACCCCGCCCAAGACCCAGTCCTCCCTCCTGGAAGCGATGGAGGAACGCCAGGTCACCGTCGACGGCACCCCCCGCCCCCTCCCCGAGCCGTTCCTCGTCGCCGCCACCCAGAACCCCGTCGAATACGAAGGCACCTACCCCCTCCCCGAAGCCCAACTGGACCGCTTCCTCCTCAAACTGACCGTCCCCCTCCCCACCCGCCAGGACGAGATCGCCGTCCTCACCCGCCACGCCGACGGCTTCAACCCCCGCGACCTGCACGCCGCCGGCGTACGCCCCGTGGCCGGCCCCGCCGAACTGGACGCCGCCCGCACCGCCGTCGCCAAGACGACCGTCTCCCCCGAGATCACCGCCTACGTCGTCGACATCTGCCGCGCCACCCGAGAATCCCCCTCCCTCACCCTCGGCGTGTCCCCCCGGGGCGCCACGGCCCTGCTGTCCACCGCTCGCGCCTGGGCCTGGCTGACCGGCCGCGACTACGTCATCCCCGACGACGTCAAAGCCCTCGCACTGCCCACCCTCCGCCACCGCGTCCAACTCCGGCCGGAGGCCGAGATGGAAGGCGTCACCGCCGACTCGGTCATCACCGCGATCCTCACCCACGTCCCCGTCCCCCGCTGATGGCCCCCACCGGACGCGCCGCACTCCTCGCGGCCCTGGCCTCCCTCCCCGTCGGCATCCTCGAACCCGGCTGGACGGGCATCTTCGCCGTCAACACCCCCCTCGCGCTCGCCTGCGCCTGCGACTACGCCCTCGCCGCCCCCGTGCGCCGCCTGCTCCTGACCCGCTCCGGCGACACCTCCGTACGCCTCGGCGACACCGCCGACGTCGCCCTCACCCTCACCAACCCCTCCCGCCGCCCCCTGCGCGCCCACCTGCGCGACGCCTGGCCCCCCAGCAGCTGGCAGCCCGGCGCGGAGACCACCGCCTCCCGGCACCGCCTCACCGTCCCCGCAGGCGAACGCCGCCGCATCACCACCCGGCTGCGCCCCACGCGCCGGGGCGACCGTCACGCCGACCGGGTCACCATCCGCTCCTACGGCCCCCTCGGGCTGTTCACCCGCCAGGGCACCCACAGGGTTCCCTGGACAGTGCGGGTGCTGCCACCCTTCACCAGCCGCAAGCACCTGCCCGCGAAACTCGCGCGGCTCCGCGAACTCGACGGCCGCACCAGCGTCCTGACCCGAGGTGAGGGCACGGAGTTCGACAGCCTGCGCGGCTACGTCCCCGGCGACGACACCCGCTCCATCGACTGGCGCGCCACCGCCCGCCAGACGAGCGTCACCGTCCGCACCTGGCGTCCCGAACGCGACCGGCACATCCTGCTGGTCCTCGACACCGGCCGCACCTCGGCGGCCCGCGTCGGCGACGCCCCCCGCCTCGACGCCTCCATGGACGCGGCCCTCCTCCTGGCCGCCCTGGCGTCCCGCGCCGGCGACCGCGTCGACCTCCTCGCATACGACCGCCGTGTCCGCGCCCTCGTCCAGGGCCGCACCTCGCGTGACCTCCTCCCCTCCCTGGTCACGGCGATGGCCGACCTGGAACCGGAGCTCACCGAGACCGACGCCCGCGGCCTCACCGCGACCGCCCTGCGCACAGCACCCCGCCGCTCCCTGATCGTCCTGCTCACGACGCTGGACGCCGCCCCCGTCGAGGAAGGCCTGCTCCCGGTGCTCCCTCGACTCACGCAGCGGCACACGGTCCTGGTCGCCTCGGTCGCCGACCCGCACATCGCCCGCATGGCGACGGCTCGCGGCACCACGGAGAGGGTGTACGAGGCCGCAGCCGCCGCCCAACACCAGGCGGAACGTCATCGCACCGCGGAGAAGCTCCGTCGCCACGGGGTCACGGTCGTCGACGCCACCCCGGACGAGCTGGCGCCGGCGCTGGCGGACGCCTATCTCGCGCTGAAATCCGCAGGACGCCTCTGAGTGGTGTGCCCGAGCCCCAGGGCGAACTGCCCTTTTCCGGGGCCTAAAACAAAGAAAGCCCCGTGCCGATGGCACGGGGCTTTCTTGAATGATTGTTCGGCGGCGTCCTACTCTCCCACAGGGTCCCCCCTGCAGTACCATCGGCGCTGTGAGGCTTAGCTTCCGGGTTCGGAATGTAACCGGGCGTTTCCCTCACGCTATAACCACCGAAACACTATGAAACTGTTCAGCCGCACCACGCGTGGCAGCGTGGGGCCGTTCGTGGTTTCAGAACCAACACAGTGGACGCGAGCAACTGAGGACAAGCCCTCGGCCTATTAGTACCGGTCACCTCCACACGTTACCGTGCTTCCAGATCCGGCCTATCAAC